>OZ244869.1:0-2500000 GCA_965221155.1 uncultured Binatia bacterium (SeqCode)
CACCCCGCGCAGATAGGGGTCGCTCAAGGTGCCGCCGCCGGTCGGGCTGCCTTCGAGATCGATCCGGTAGGTCGTCCCGGCCACCAGCGTGACCTTGAACCAGTCCCGGTCGCCGGGGGAATCGATCCGGCTCGCGGCCGAGCCACCGACCGCGACGGCGCCCGCCGTGCCGGTATCGGCCGTGAGATCGGGGGGAGGGGGCGTGACGTCGGTGACCGACACCGTGTAGGTGCCCGCCCTCTGTCGATGGGCGCCTGCCGCCACATAGTAGACGCCGGACCCGCCGGCCGTGAACTCCACCCAGAGGTCGTTGCCCTCGCTGCCATGCCACAGTCCGTGCCCGCCGTCGTGCGTCGTGCGGGGAAGGAGGTTTCCGTTCGCATCGTAGACCCCGCGCAGATACGGGTCCGGCAAGGTGCCGTCGGGGCTCACCCATCCCCCCAGACCCGACGAGTAGGCCGGTGTGCCGGCGTCGGGCGGCGATCCTGCCAGACCGATCCGGTAGGTCCTGCCCGCCTCCAGGGTCACCGCGAACCAGTCCTGGTCTCCGTCGTAATCGATCCGGCCCGTGGCCGAACCGCCGACCGCGACCCTGCCGGGCGCGCCGGCTGTGAAATCGTCCCTGAAATTGTCCGTGACATCGGTGACCGACACCGTGTAGGTGCCTGCGTAGTTGGCGTTATAGGCGCCCGCCGCCACATAGTAGACGGCGTCCGCGTCGGCCGTGAACGTCACCCGGCTGTTGTCGCCCACGCCGCCGTCGTCGTTCGTCGTGCCGGGAATGAAGGTCCCGTCCGCGGCATAGACCCCGCGCAGATACGGGTTCCCCAAGGTGCCGTCGTCGGTCGCCCATCCTTCCAGATCGATCCGGTAGGTCCGGCCCGCCTCCAGGGTCACCGCGAACCAGTCGCGGTCGCCCCCGGGTCCGATCCGGCCCGTAGCCGAGCCGCCGACCGCGACCGTGCCGGTGGTGCCGGTATCGGCCGTGAAATCGTCCGGGGGATCGGCCGGGGCACCGTCCGTGATATCGATGACCGACACCGTGTAGGTGCCCCCTTCGTGAGGTCGGCTTCCTTCATAGCCGCCCGCCGCCACATAGTAGACGGCGTCCGCGTCGGCCGTGAACTCCACCCGGCTGTTGTGGCCCACGCCGCCGTCGTCGTCCGTCGTGCCGGGAATGAGGGTCCCGTCCGCGTCATAAATCCCGCGCAGATGCGGGTCCCGCAAGGTGCCGGCGCCGGTGTGCCATCCCTCCAGGTCGATCCGGTAGGTCCGGCCCCCCTCCAGGGTCACCGCGAACCAGTCGCGGTCGCCGGAGGATTCGATCTCGCCCGCGACCGAGCCGCCCACCGCGACCGTGCCCGCCGTCGTCCTGTCGGCCGCGAGGTCGGCCGGCGCTTCGGCCACCGGCTGTTCGATCACCGGCGGCGCGACTACCGGCTCTTCCGTAACTGGGGCGCCGTCCGTGACGTCGGTGACCGACACCGTGTAGGTGCCCGCCCTCTGTCGATGGGCGCCTGCCGCCACATAGTAGACGCCGGACCCGCCGGCCGTGAACTCCACCCAGAGGTCGTTGCCCTCGCTGCCATGCCACATTCCGGTCCCGCCGTCGTGCGTCGTGCGGGGAAGGAGGTTGCCGTTCGCATCGTAAACCCCGCGCAGATACGGGTCCGGCAAGGTGCCGTCGGAGCTCACCCATCCCCCCAGATACCACGAGTAGGCCGGTGTGCCGGCGTCGGGCGGCGATCCTGCCAGACCGATCCGGTAGGTCCTGCCCGCTTCCAGGGTCACCGCGAACCAGTCCTGGTCTCCGTCGTAATCGATCCGGCCCGTGGCCGAACCGCCGACCGCGACCCTGCCGGGCGCGCCGGCTGTGAAATCGTCCCTGAAATCGTCCGTGACATCGGCGACCGACACCGTGTAGGTGCCCGCGTAGTTGGCGTTATAGGCGCCCGCCGCCACATAGTAGACGGCGTCCGCGTCGGCCGTGAACGTCACCCGGCTGTTGTCGCCCACGCCGCCGTCGTCGTTTGTCGTGCCGGGAATGAAGGTCCCGTCCGCGGCATAGACCCCGCGCAGATACGGGTCGCTCAAGGTGCCGTCGTCGGTCGCCCATCCTTCCAGATCGATCCGGTAGGTCCGGCCCGCCTCCAGGGTCACCGCGAACCAGTCGCGGTCGCCCCCGGGTCCGATCCGGCCCGTAGCCGAGCCGCCGACCGCGACCGTGCCGGTGGTGCCGGTATCGGCCGTGAAATCGTCCGGGGGATCGGCCGGGGCACCGTCCGTGACATCGGTGACCGACAGCGTGTAGTCGCCGTCTCCGTAAGGTCGGGGTCCTTCATAGCCGCCCGCCGCCACATAGTAGACGGCGTCCGCGTCGGCCGTGAACGTCACCCGGCTGTTGCGGCCCACGCCGCCGTCGCCGTCCGTCGTGCCGGGAATGAGGGTCCCGTCCGCATCGTAAATCCCGCGCAGATGCGGGTCCCGCAAGGTGCCGCTGCCGGTGTGCCATCCCTCCAGATCGATCCGGTAGGTCCTGCCCGCCTCCAGGGTCACCGCGAACCAGTCGCGGTCGCCGGGGGATTCGAACTCGCCGGTGGCCGAGCCGCCGACGGTGACCCTCCCTGCGGTCTGGGGGTTCGATGTAAAGTCGTCAGGCATGACGATGCTCCTGTTCTCTGATACCAACCCACGGCGTGCCGTGGGAACCAGACCGCGCTCCGTCGCTTCGGCGGCTCAAGCGGGCTTTCTCGAGCCGCCGCAGGGACCGATGTCGATGAGCCGCGAACTCTCGTTTCCCGCCGCGCTCATCGCGCGCGACGACGTTCCGCCGATGCCTCCCGCACCCGGCCGCCGCCGCCCGCCAGCCGCATGAACGCCGCGCGATAGCGGCGGGACCGGCCTCGCCGCGGTCACAGGCCCTCCTCCACCGACAGCGTGTAGGTTCCGATATGGGAGCCGTAGGCGCCGGCCGCGATGTAATAGGTTCCGGACGTGTCCGGCGTGAACGCCAGGCGGCTGTTGAGGGCCTCGCCGCCGTCGTCGTCCGGCGTGCCCGGGACCAGGTTCCCCTCCGCGTCGTACACCCCGCGCAGATAGGGGTCGCTCAAGGCGCCGTCGCCGGTCGGGCTGCCTTCGAGATCGATCCGGTAGGCCGTCCCTGATTCCAGCGTCACGGCGTACCAGTCCTGGTCACCCGCGGTTTCGATCGCGCCCGCGGCCGACCCCCCGACCTCCACCGCGCCCGTCGTCGCCGTGTCGGCCGCAAGGTCGGCCGACTCCCCGGCCACCGGCTCTTCGGACGCCGCCTGTTCGGTCACCGACACCCTGTAGGTCCCGACAACGGAGTCGTAGGCGCCGGCCGATATGTAATAGATCCCGGCCGCGGCCGGCGTGAACGTCACCCGACTGTTGTAGCTCCAACCGCCGTCGTCGTCCGGCGTGCCCGGGACCAGGTTCCCCTCCGCGTCATACACCCCGCGCAGATAGGGGTCGCTCAAGGTGCCGCCGCCGGTCGGGCTGCCTTCGAGATCGATCCGGTAGGTCCTGCCCGCCTCCAGGGCCACCGCGTACCAGTCCTGGTCGCCCCCGGTCTCGACCTCGCCCGCGGCCGATCCCCCGACCGCGACCGCGCCCGTCGTCGCCGTGTCGGCCGCAAGGTCGGCCGGCGCCTCGGCCACCGGTTCCTCGGCCACCTGCGACGAGGTCATCAATTCTTCGGTCACCGACACCGTGTAGGTTCCGGTATGGGAGGAGTAGGCGCCGGCCGCGATGTAATAGGTCCCGTCCGCGTCCGGCGTGAACCCCAGGCGGCTGTTGCGCCCCTCGCCGCCGTCGTCGTCCGGCGTGCCCGGGACCAGGTTCCCGTCCGCGTCGTACACCCCGCGCAGATAGGGGTCGCTCAAGGTGCCGCCGCCGGTCCGGCTGCCTTCGAGATCGATCCGGTAGGTCCTGCCCGCCTCCAGGGCCACCGCGTACCAGTCCCGGTCGCCCCCGGTCTCGACCTCGCCCGCAGTCGATCCCCCGACCTCGACCGCGCCCGTCGTCGCCGTGTCGGCCGCAAGGTCGGCCGACTCCCCGGCCACCGGCTCTTCGTTCACAGGCTCTTCGGCCGCCGTCTCTTCGGTCAGGGGCGGCGCGATTACCCGCTCTTCGGTCACCGGCTCTTCGTTCACCTGCATTGCGGACCGTAGCTCCTGGGTCACCGACAGCGTGTAGGTTCCGGGATCGCCGAAGCCACGGAAGCTGGGGCCGCCGGCCGATATGTAATACGTCCCGTCCGCGTCCGGCGTGAACTCCAGGCGGCTGTTCCAGCCCTGACCGCCGTCGTCGTCCGTGGTGCCCGGGATCAGGTTCCCCTGCGCGTCATGGACCCCGCGCAGATAGGGGTCGTAAAGCGTGCCGCGGCCGGTCGGGCTGCCTTCGAGATCGATCCGGTAGGTCGTCCCGGCCACCAGCGTGACCTTGAACCAGTCCCGGTCAAGGGCGATGTCGATCTCGCCGGTGACCGAGCCGTCGACGGCGACGACGCCCGTCGTCGTCGTGTCGGCCGCGAGGTCGGCCGGCGCTTCGATCACCGACAGCGTGTAGGTTCCGGAGGGAGAGTAGAAGCCGAAAACATCTCGATCGAATGCGCCGGCCACGATGTAATAGGTCCCGGCTTCGTCCGGCGTAAAGTACAGCCGGCTGTTGGTCCACGTCCCGCCGTAGTCGTCCGTGGTGCCCGGGATCAGGTTTCCCGCCGCGTCATGGACCCCGCGCAGATAGGGGTCCTCAAGCGTGCCGCCGTTGGTTTGATAGCCCTCGAGATCGATCCGGTAGGTCTTGCCGGCTGCCAGCGTGATCTTGAACCAGTCCTCCTCATGCGCCCCGTTGACCTCGCCCGTGACTGAGCCGCCGACGGCGACGGTGCCTATCGCCGTGTCCGCCGCAAGGTCGAGCGCGGTCACCGACAACTCGTAGGTTCCGATGGATTGGTCGCCGCAGGCGCCGGCCGCGATGTAATAGGTCCCGGACGACTCCGGCGTGAAATAAAGGCGGCTGTTGAAACCCGCGCCGCCGTTGTCATCCGCGGTGCCCGCAATCAGGGTCCCGTCCGCGTCATGGACCCCGTACAGATAGGGGTCGTAAACCGTGCCGTCACAGAGGTCGTAAGGCGTGCCGTCGCCGGTTACGCGGTCCTTGAGATCGATCCGGTAGGTCGTCCCGGCCGTCAGCGTGACCGCATACCAGTCCCGGTCGTTTGCGGGGTATGCCTCGCCGGTGACCGAACCGCCGACCGCGACGGTGCCCGTCGTCGTCGTGTCGGCCGCGAGGTCGACCGGCGCTTCGACCACGGACAGCGTGTAGGTTCCTCTGTCCTCGAAATAGCGGCCGGTAGCCTCGATGTAATAGGTTTCGGTCGTGCTCGGCGTGAACTCCAGGCGGCTGTTGTGGCCCTGACCGCCGTCGTCGTCCGCGGTGCCCGGAATCAGGTTTCCCGCCGCGTCATGGACCCCGCCGAGATGGGGATTGTAAAGCGTGCCGTCGCCGGTGGCGCTGCCCTTGAGATCGATCCGGTAGGTCGTCCCTGCCGTCAGCGTGACCGCAAACCAGTCCCGGTCAAAGTTGCGTTGTATCTCGCCCGTCACCGGGGTGCCCACGGCGACCGTGCCCGTGGTTTGGGGGTTCGATGCATAGTCGTCAGGCATGGCGGGCTCCTTTCTGTTTAGGGCCGGGAGCATCGGCGAACCCCGCGGTACGAGTCACGACATCGGGCGGTGCACGACCGGGGCCGGGACCCGCCGGGATGCCCGCTTCGGGCTCCCGGAACCGGGAATGCGGACGGTTCATCGAAGGCGTTCCCCGCGCCATTGCCATTGTTCATTCCTCCCGCAGAGATCGCGAGAAATAGTCGGTGAGCGGCTTGGCGAGATAGCCGAGCGGCGAGCGCTCTTCGGTCTTGAGATGGACCTCGACCGGCATGCCCGGCGCCAGCGCCAGGTCGCGGGCGTGGCCGGGCCGGGCCGGCGCCGCCGGTGCCATGGCCGCCGTTCCGCCACCGGGTCGGTCCGCCGTCGGGCGGTCTTCGACCCGGTCCTCGAACCCGTCCGGAGCGTCGTCCCGCAGCCAGGCCCGCACGCTCTCCGGCAGCCAGCCCGCCACCGTGCCGGCGGCGCCGCGCAGCCGCGCCGCGGTTCCGGTTTCCGGGTCGGCTTCGATCGCCGCCCCCATCGCGACCTCGACCTCGTACCACGACAGCCCGGTGCGTTCGTCATGGGTGGCGTCGGCCGACACCCGCAGCACCCGGCCGGCGAACTCCGGCGTGGCGCGCGCCGGGAAGGCCGAGAAGCGCAGCACCGCCGCCTGGTCCGGATACACCTGGTCGACATGGATCGGATCGAGCCGCGCCCGCACCACCAACCCGGCATCCTGCGGCACGATCTTCAGGATCGGCTCGCCCGGACGCACCACCTCGCCCAGCACGAACACCGTCATCGCGAACACCTCGCCGGCCACCGGTGCGCGCACCTCCATCCGGCCCAGCTTGCCGCGCACCGAGGCAAGGCGCTCGCGCACCCGGTTCTCGCCCGCCTGCGCCTCGCGCGCCCCGGCCTCGGCCTCCTCGACGCGCCTGGCGTCGATCTGCAGGATCTGGATCTCCAGCTCCGCGACGCGCCCGCGCGCGCCCGCGATCCGCGCCGCGATGTCGCCGGCCCGGCCGTCGAGGCTGGCCGCCTCGCGCTCCAACTCCAGCAGCCGGCGCAGCCCGGTCAGGCCCTTCTCGAACAGGGTCCGCTGGGCCTCCAACTCGCGTCCGATGAACCCGGTCTGACGCACCACCGCGTCCGCTTGCGCCGCCAGCCCGGCGATCTGCTTGCCGATCTGGCCGATGCGCTCGCGCAACTGCGCCTCCTGGCCCGCACGCGACTCGCGGCGCGCCGCGAACAGTCGCCGCTGCCCGTCCAGGATCTCGGCCACCGAGGCATCGCCTTGCGCCTTCTCCGCCAGCGCCGCATCCCAGGCGATCGCGTCCGCGTCGCGGAACTCGGCCTCCAGCCGGTTCCGCCGGGCCGCGAACTCCGCCGCCTCCGCCTCCAGGATCGCCGCCTCCGAGCGCAACTCGCTGTCGCCGAGCCGGACCACCACGTCGCCCGCCTGCACCCGGTCGCCGTCGCGCACCAGAATTTCCTTCACCGTGCCGCCGTCGATATGCTCCACCACCTGGTCGCGGGTCTCGACCTCGACCTCGCCCGCGGCGATCACCGCGCCCGCGAGGGTCGCCAGCACGCCCCAGCCGAACAGCCCGCCGGCGAGCACGGCCAGCGTCAGGAAGCCGAGAACCAGCGGGCGCCGGGCCCCGAACGGATGCGCGTCCATGGTCGCCATCGTCGCGTTCATGCCTCCCCCTGACCGTTGCCGCCCCCGCCGGCGAAGGGCGGCCGCCCTTTCACGAGCCGCACCGGCACAACTCCTTCCCCCCCCTCCCCCGCCGGGCGTTCCGGCGCCGGGAGCGCGCGCATCGGCTCGGCCGGCCGCAGCTGCCCGCTTTCCATCAGCAGCACGACGTCGCATTCCGCGAAGGCGTCCGGGCGGTGCGCCACGATCACCGCCGCGCCGCCGCGCGCCTTCAAGTCCGCCACCGCCCGGTTGAGCGCCCGCGACCCCGCCGTATCGAGATGCGCGTCCGGCTCGTCGAGGATCACTACCGGCGGATCGCCATGGAAGGCGCGGGCCAGCGCGATTCGCTGGCGCTGGCCGCCCGAGAGCGCCGCCCCGCCCGCCGCCACCTCGAAGTCGTAGCCGCCGGGAAGCCTCAGGATCATCTCGTGCGCCCCCGCCCGCATCGCCGCCTCGACCACCGCGTCCGCGTCCGGCTCGGGGTCGAGCCGGGCGATGTTCTCCGCCACCGTGCCCTCGAACAGCACCACCTCCTGGGGCAGCCAGCCGAGATGGCGCGCCAGCGCCGCTTCGCCGTACTGGTCGAGCGCCGCGCCGTCGAGCGTCGCCTTGCCGCCCATCGGCGGCCACACCCCGGCCAGCGCCCGCGCCAGCGTCGACTTCCCCGAGGCCGACGGACCCGCGATGCCGACCGCCTTGCCGGGCTCGAGGCGGAACGACACGCCGCGCACCGCCGGCGCCTTCGCCCCCGGGGCGGCGACCACCAGATTCTCCGCCTCCAGCACCGCCGTCGGCGCCGGCAGCGGCATGCGTTCGGGCTCCTCCGGGGTCTCGTGCAGGAGCTTCGCCAGCGACCGGCGGCCCTGCAGCGCCCGCTGGAGCAGCGGCCACTGCGCCACCGCCTGGTCGATCGGGGCGAGCGCCCGGCCGAGCAGGATCGAGGCCGCGATCATGATCCCCGGCGTCACCTCGCCCCGGATCGCCAGCCACGCGCCGAGGCCCAGCATCATCGACTGCAGAAACAGACGCAGCGTCCGCGAGGTCGCAGCATAGGCCCCGCCCCGGTCCGAGGCGGCCACCGTCGCCGTCAGCGATCTGCCACGGAGCGCACCTGCGCGCACCGTCGCCGGGGCCCGCATGCCGAGGCCCCGCACCGTCTCGGCGCCGGCCCGAAGCTGCTCCACGAAATGCCCGGCACGCGCCGCCGCCTCGCCCGCCACAGCCTGCAGCCGCGCCGTCCGAGCCGAGTTCATCAGCGCCAGCGCCACCAGCAGCACGCCGGAGACCGCGGCCAGCACGCCCAGCAGCCAGTGGAAGGTGAACAGCACGAACAGGAAGGCCGGCGTCCACGGCGCATCGAAGAAGGCAAACGGACCCGGACCCGAGGCGAAGCGCTGCATCGCCTCCAGATCGTGCAGCCCGGTCGCCGGCGCCGAGCGCGCCTGCGGCGACCGGCCCGCCCGGGTCAGGATCGCGCCAATCACGCGGGCATCCATGCGCGCCTGGAAGCGCGCGCCGGCCCGGGCCAGCACCCGCGCCCGGGCGTGGTCGAGCAACCCCATCATCAGGAACAGGAAGGCGACGATGCCGATCAGCGCCACCAGCGTCGCCTCCGAGCGCGAGGTCAGCACCCGGTCGTAGATCTGGAGCATGAACAGAGGACCGGTCAGCATCAGCAGGTTCACGAACGCGCTGAACAGGCCGATCGACGCGAACAGCCGACGGCTCTCGGAAAGCGCCGTGCGGATCTCGTCGCCGCCGCGCCGCCTTTCCGCCGTACTCCCAATCATGCGCCTGACCGTCCCAGATCAGACATGATGCGGCGGTTCCGCAATGTCGAGCCGTCGGTGGAGAACTGTCGCCGCGGAGCGGCGCCGTGCGGAAACCGGCCGGGCCGTGCGCCGGCCCGACGCCAAAACGATTCAGTCGGTGTTGCCATGCGGACGCAGAGCGACCGCCCGGCTCGGCTCTTACCATACCTTATGCCGTCGACTGCTTTACAAACCGCTGTTCCCACTGGTGAGTCTCCACAAACCGGTCGCCCGGCACATCGCTCAGAACCGCATCTGCCCCCGCAGCTCGAGGCCGTGATCGGGCGCGTTGTCGTTGCCGGTCTCGCGGCGGGTTCCCTCGATGCCCAGCGTGAAGGTGGGCCCGAGCTTCCAGCGCGTGCCCAGGCGCCAGCTCCGGCCGCCGCCCTCCGACAGCGACAGGCCCGCATACGGCGTCGCGACGCCGAGACCGGCCGGCCCCGCGAGACCGTAGCCCAACTCCGCCTCGAGACGCCTGGCCGCATCGAAGCTACCGTCCGCCGCCAGCCCCGCCGGGTCGTGCCGCGACCACAGCCGCTCCACCCCGCTCGACGCGACGCCGAGGGTCGGGGTGAGGGTCAGCGTGAGTCCCCGGCCCGAGGCGTCCGGGTCGAGGCGCACCGCGCCCCGCGCCCCCCATTCCTCGTAGCCGCTCTCTTCGTGCGCGACCAGGGCGCGGACGCTCGCCTCCATCGTCAGGCCCCGCGCCGGGTCGGTGTAGCGTAGCCCGGCCCCCAGCTCGACGCCGGTCCCGGTCTCCGCGTCGCCCCCGTCATGGCGCAGCCCCACCTCCAGCGACGGCGTCAGCCTCCCGCCCGAGGCCAGGTCGAACCCCCGCGAGCCCTCCAGCACCAGGCGCAGGCGGCTCGTGTCCGCCGCCGCCGCCGCCAGATTGCCGCCGCTGTCCGCGCTCCTGCTGACCGCCTCCGACCTCATCCGCATCGCCAGCGCGTCCGAGCGCGCCGCCAGCTCGAAGCCGCCCGTCTCCGGCGCCGGCAACAGCACGCCGCGCACGCCGACCGCCCCCATGCGCATCGCGATGTCGGTCTCGATGCCGCCTTCGGCCCCGTCCTCGGTGTAGGTCAAATCGCCTATCCCGTAGCCCAGCACGCCCCACAACGACACACGCTCGCTCAGCTCATAGCGCGCATAGGGGTGCACGCCGATCAACGTGCTCTTCAGCTTGCCCTGCCCGCTGGACTGCTCGAACGCCCCCTCGCCGGTGCTGTGCGAGACCGCCACCCCGGCAAGCCACTGCGCCCACCCGGCATCGACCCCCAGCGTCGCCGTCAAGACATCGCCGTCGAGCGCGAGCGCGCCGTCCCGGCCCTCGAAGCGCGCCGCCGCCGCCCGGCCCCAGGCCGCCCAACGCCTGTCCGCCGCGGCCGGACCGTCCCCGTCCGCGCCCAGCCACAGGCTGAACGAGCTTCCCAACAACAGCTCGCGGCCCGTCAGGCCCCGGAAGCGCTCCGGCCCCCGGCCGTCCCATGCGTGCAACCGCGGCTCCGCCCGCCCGGCGCTCCCCGCAGCCGCCCCCAAAGGCAGCCGCCGCCCGGCAATCGTCACCTGCGAGCCCCGCCGCGAACCCCCCAGCCGCTCGCCCACCGCGTCCACCACATGGCTCGCCGCCGCCCGCCCGAAGCGCGCCAGCCACGCCTTCGGCAACGGACCGGTGTTGACGATCGTGCCCACCGCCTCGGCGTCGGCCAGCCGCCCGCCCGAGGCGTTGCTCAAGCGTAGCGTGAAGCTCTCCTCGCCCTCGTCCTTCGCATCCTCCAGCACCGCCACCGCCACCGTCCGCTCGGTCTCGCCGGGCGCGAACGTCAGCGTGCCGCTTCGCTCCGTGTAATCCTCGCCCGCCGCCGCCGTCCCGTCCGCCGTCGCGTAGTCCACCGTCACCTCGGCCCCCGCCGCCGGGCTCAGCGTCACCCGGAACGCGAGCACCGCGCCGGCGGCCTCCCGCACCCGCGCATCCGACACCGCCAGGGCGGCCCCCGCCGCCGCCGCGCCCGGGTGGGCCAGGTCCGCGTCAAGGCCCGAGCCGCCCCGGATCGTCCCCCCGTTCGGCGCCAGGCCGTTCGCCGGCACCACAACGCCGCGCGCCGCGCCGTCCGCCGCCGTCACCTCGTAGGCGAACACCAGCAAACGCGTCCCCGAGCCGCTCGCGTAAACCGCCCGCCTCGCATGGCCGCTGACGACAAGGCCGATCGCCGGCCTCCCGTTCTCCGTGTCCACCCTCACCGGCTCGCTGAAGGCGACGTTCACCACGATCGTCCCGCCCGCGGCGTAGCTCCCGCCCGCGCCCGGCTCCGAGGCGACCGACACGCCCGTGACCACGGGCGCCACATGGAAGGCCGGGTCGGCATCGAGGCCCGCGCCGTTGCGGATCGTCGCGCCGTTGAGCTTCAGGCTCCCCGACACGACGCGCGCCCGCGCCGCCCCGGCGTCCGCCGCCGCCGCCTCGTAGCCGAACACCAACGAACGCGTCCCGGAGCCGCGCACATAGGTCGCCACCCGCCCGCTGCCCCCGACCCGGAGGGCGATCGTCGGCGTCCCCCCCGAGGTGTCCACCGTCACCGCCTCGCCGAACCGCACCGTCGCCTCGATCGGCTCGCCCTCGGCGTAGCTCCCGCCGCCCACGGGCGCCGCCACCGACACACCCGCCACCCGCGGCGGTCCAGCCGTCTTCGCCGACCCGGCCGCGGCCGCGATCTCGACCGTGACCGCGGGCGGCCCGGGCTTCACGGTGTAGCCGCTCACCGCGTGGCTCAGGGTCGCCGCGCCAGGCGCCGCGGATCCGGCCACCCGCACCGTCACCGCCTGCGCGCGGAACCAGTTCTGCTCGGTGAAGGTCACCGTGGCGGGGGCTGCCGTCACGCCCGCGTTCTCGCTGCTCACCGAAACCGTCGCCCGGCGCGGGCCGAGGGTGGGCGACGAGGTCAGGCGGAGCCGGTACTCTCCCGTCGCGCCGCGCGCGATCCTCAACGCCTGCGGTGACACCTCGAGCCCGGACCGGTAGCCGGGATTGCCGTAGAGGCCGAGCTCGGTCAGCGCCGGCAGCGCCTCGAAGGCGGCGAACGGGATCGGATCCAGCGCGTTGTCCCGCAGGTTCAGCCCGGTCAGCGAACCCAGCCCGTCGAAGACCGCCGCCGGCAGGGTGCGCAGGCGGTTGCCGGACAGCTCGAGCTCCGTCAATGCCGTCAGGTCCGCGAACACGCCCGCCGGCAGGCTGCCGAGCGCGTTGTTCCGCAGGCTCAGCTCGGCCAGTCCGCTCAGCCCGGCGAAGTCGCCCGGCTTCAGCCCTCCCATCCCCCTTCCGAACAACTCGAGAAACTCGACCTTCGCGAGCTCCGCCGCCGTCACTTCCGCGCATCCGCCACGGTAGCGGTGCAGATGTGTGAGCATGCTCATGATTTGGTCGCGCACCGCCGGCGTGCGCCCGCAGATGCCCTCGGGCGCCGCGATGGCCGGATCGTCGTTGTCGGCGATGCTCACCGTGGCCGTGACCCGGCTTCCCGGACTCACCCCCTCCGGCAACCCCGCGAAGCCGAGCACCACGCTCTCGCCGTCGTCGTCCACCGCGTCGTCGACGGCCGTGACCGTGACCGTCTTCGAGGTCTCGCCGGAGGAGAAGGTCACGCGCGCCGGGGCAAGCGACCAGTCGCCGGCCGTGGCGCCGCCGGCGCCCGAAGCCGTCAGCGCGACTGTCACCGCCCGCTCGGGGTCGGCGCTCAGCCTCACCGTCACCGCCGCCGCCGCCCCGCCCTCCGCCGCGCTGTACGCCGCCTGCCCGAAGGACACCTCCACCGCCGGCGCGCCCGCCCGGGTCACCGTCACCGTGTAGGTCTTCGTCGTGGTCCCGTCCCCGGCGGTCACCGTCACCGCGATCGCGGTGTCGCCGGCCGCGAGCGCCACCTGGTGGCCCGGCGTGCCGGGGTCGGCGTCCGCGGCCGGGCGGAAGGCGACCGTGGCGTTGGCGTCGCTCGGCGCCGCCGCCACCGTCACCGAGGTCACGCCATGGCCGACGCTCGCCGTGTAGCGCTCCGTGGCGCCGCCGAAGGACGGGGCGAGCGTGACGCCGTCGAGCGTCAGGGAGCGCAGCGTCGCATCCGCCGAGACCGGCGGCGGCGGCGCCACCACGGTGAATGCGACCGCCAGCATCTGCAGCGCCGCGCCCCCGAGGTCGGGCTCCGCATGGACGGTCGCGCTCAGCCGGTAGGCGCCCGCGGACAGCGCCCGCCCCTTGAGCCGCCCGTCGGCGTCGCCGTACAGCGAGTACGGCACAAGGTTCTCCGTCTTCGACTGCGATTGCTGCCCCGTCAGCTCGAAGCCCACGCTGCCGATCGCCGCGCCGGGGGCGGCGTCCGCCCGCACCCCGAAGCTGTCCGTCGCGTGCTCGCCCAGATCCACCACCGTCCCCTCGCGCAGCTCCAGCAGGTCCGCGCCGGTCGCCGTGTCCACCAGCGTGAACGACCTCAGCAGGGAGGCGGCCGCCCGGGTCACCGTCACCGTGTAGGTCTTCGTCGTCGTCGCGTCCCCGGCGGTCACCGTCACCGTGATCGCGGTGTCGCCGGCCGCGAGCGCCACCTGGTGGCCCGGCGTGCCGGGGTCGGCGTCCGCGGCCGGGTCGAAGGCCACCGTGGCGTTGGCGTCGCTCGGCGCCGCCGCCACCGTCACCGAGGTCACGCCATGGCCGACGCTCGCCGTGTAGCGCTCCGTGGCGCCGCCGAAGGACGGGGCGAGCGTGACGCCGTCGAGCGTCAGGGAGCGCAGCGTCGCATCCGCCGAGACCGGCGCCGCCACGGTGAACGCGACCGCCAGCGTCTGCAGCGCCGCGCCCCCGAGATTGCGCTCCGCATGGACGGTCGCGCGCAGCCGGTAGACGCCCGCGGACAGCGCCCGCCCCTTGAGCCGCCCGGCGGCGTCGCCGTACAGCGAGTACGGCACAAGGTTCTCCGTCTTCGACTGCGATTGCTGCCCCGTCAGCTCGAAGTCCACGCTGCCGATCGCCGCGCCGGCGGCGGCGTCCGCCCGGATCCCGAAGCTGTCCGTCGCGTGCTCGCCCAGATCCACCACCGTCCCCTCGCGCAGCTCCAGCAAGTCCTCGTTGGCCGCCGCGTCCACCAGCGTGAACGACGTCAGCAGCGCGCCCGCCCGGGTCACCGTCACCGTGTAGGTCTTCGTCGTCGTCCCGTCCCCGGCGGTCACCGTCACCGCGATCGCGGTGTCGCCGGCCGCGAGCGCCACCTGGTGGCCCGGCGTGCCGGGGTCGGCGTCCGCGGCCGGGTCGAAGGCCACCGTGGCGCTGGCGTCGCTCGGCGCCGCCGCCACCGTGACCGAGGTCACGCCATGGCCGACGCTCGCCGTGTAGCGCTCCGTGGCGCCGCCGAAGGACGGGGCGAGCGTGACGCCGTCGAGCGTCAGGGAGCGCAGCGTCGCATCCGCCGAAACCGGCGCCGCCACCACGGTGAACGCGACGGTCAGCGTCTGCACCCCATGCCCCCCGAGATTGCGCTCCGCATGGACGGTCGCACGCAGCCGGTAGGCGCCCGCGGACAGCGCCCGCCCCTCGAGCCGCCCGTCGGCGTCGCCGTACAGCGAGTACGGCGCATCGTTGTCCGTCCGCAAGTGCGACTGCGCCCCCGTCAGATCGAAGCCGACGCTGCCGATCGCCGCGCCGGGAGCGGCGTCCGCCCGCACCCCGAAGCTGTCCGTCGCGTACTCGCCCAGATCCACCACCGTCCCCTCGCGCAGCTCCAGCAGGTCCGCGCCGGTCGCCGCGTCCACCAGCGTGAACGACCTCAGCGGGGGGGCGGCCGGCGTCTCGGCAACGCCCGCCGCTCCGCCCGCGCCGACGGAGTTCACCGCCCGCACCTCGAAGGCGTAGCGCCGCCCGTTCGCGAGGCCGCCGACCGTCACCGTCGTCGCGGTACCGAGGCTCGTCCAGGCGCCGAAGCCGCCACCGCTCGCCTTGTAACGGTATTCGTAGCGCGCGATCGCGGCGCCCCCGTCGCTCGATGGCGCGTCCCAGCTCAGCGCGACCTCGCCGTCGCCCGGTTCCGCCGACAGGCGCCCAGGCGGTCCCAACTCCGTCGTGCCACAGGCAATGGCTACATCTTCGTAGTGATAGCACTGAGGGTTCCGGTTGTGTGGACAGTCGATCAAGCGCGCTTCCGAGCCCGTGCATCGCGCGTCCGTCAGCAAGATCGGCATCGCGCGGGGGCCCTGCGGTCCGAGGTGGGGCCCGGAAACCCCTCCCGCATAGCCCAGCTGGCGACACGCGACGACTGTGTATTGGAATCCGTTGTCGCACACCGTTCCCCATCGGCTGCCGAGGAAGATCTCCAGCCTGCCTTGCGAGGACGAAATCCCATCCACTATTCGAAGATCGCCCTCCGCGGCCCCGCCGCCGTTCAAATGCAGAGTCTCGGACACCTCGGCGGCATCGCCCGTGCCGAAGGAATTCACGGCCCGCACCTCGAAGGCGTAGCTCCGTCCGTTCACGAGGCCGGCGACCGTCGCGGCCGTCGCCGTGCCGGCGCTGGTCCAGACTTCGAAGTCTGCGCCGATTTCCCGGTGGCGATACTCGTAGCGGAGGATCGGAGCGCCGCCGTCACTCGCCGGCGCGTCCCACGCCAGCGCCACCTGCCCGTCGCCTCCAGTCGCTGAAAGGTAGCGAGGCGCGCTCTGCGGACCCGCCCGCGGCGTGGCGGCCTTGCTCGCCGCGGCACTCGCGCCGACGGAATTCACCGCCCGCACTTCGAAGATGTAGCTCCGTCCGTTCGTGAGGCCGCCGACCGTGACCCTGAGCGCCAGGCCGACGCTCGTCCAGACGCCGAAGCTTCCATCGCTCGCGCGGTAGCGGTACTCGTAGCCGCCGATCGCGGAGGCGCCGTTCTGTGCCGGCACGCTCCAGGAAAGACTCACCCGCCGGTGGCCGGAGGCCGCGGTCAGGTCCTCGGGACGATCGGGCTTGAATCCCGGCGTCTTGCTGGTGCGCGCCGAGGCGCCCGCGCCGAAACGGTTTCTCGCACGCACTTCGAAGACGTATTCCGCGCCGTTGGTCAGGCCGCGCACCGTGACGCCGAGCGCCGTGCCGGCGCTCCTCCATGCCTGGAAGCTGCCGCCCACTTGGTGACGATACTCGTAGCGCTCGATCGGGGCGCTGCCGGCGCTCGCCGGCGCCTTCCAGGTCAGCACCACCTGCCGGTCGCTCTTGGTCGCCGAAAGGTCGCGGGGCGCTTGTGGCGGATCCGCCTCCGGTGTGGCGGCCTTGCTTGCCGAGGCGCCCCCGCCCAAGCGGTTCCTCGCGCGCACCTCGAAGACGTACGCCGTGTGGTTGGTCAGGCCGCCGACCGTGACCCTGAGCGCCGTGCCGACGCTGGTCCAGGCGCCGAAGCTTCCATCGCTCGCGCGGTAGCGGTACTCGTAGCGCTCGATCGGGGTGCCGCCGTCGTGCGCCGGCGCCTTCCAGGTCAGCAGCACCCAGCGATCATCTCCGGTCGCCGAAAGGTCGCGGGGCGCTGGCGGCTTCTCCGCCCGCGGCGTGGCGGTCTTGCTCGCCGCGGCGCCCGCGCCGGCGGAATTCACCGCCCGCACCTCGAAGATGTAACTCCGTCCGTTCGTGAGGCCGCTGACCGTGACCCTGAGCGCCGTGCCGACACTCGCCCAGGCGCCGAAGCTTCCATCGCTCGCGCGGTAGCGGTACTCGTAGCCGCTGATCGCGGAGGCTATCGCACTCGCCGGCGCCTTCCAGGAAAGGTTCACCCGCCCGATGCGGCCGGCCGCCGTCAGGCTGCGGGGCGGAAAGGGCGGGGATCCCGCTATCGCGGCAATGCTCGCCGCGGCATTCGAGCCCGCGGAGTTCACCGCCCGCACCTCGAAGGCGTAGCGCCGCCCGTTCACCAGGCTCGTGACCGTCGCGGTCCTCTGCGTGCCGGTGCTCGTCCAGGCGCCGAAGCTTGCGCCGCTCTCTCCGTAGCGATACTCGTAGCGCTCGACCGCGGCGCCCCCGTCGCTCGATGGCGCGTCCCAGCTCAGCGCGACCTCGCCGTCGCCCGGTTCCGCCGACAGGCGCCCAGGCGGTCCCAACTCCGTCGTGTCACAGGCAATGGCTACATCTTCGAAGTGATAGCACTGAGGGTTCCGGTTGTGTGGACAGTCGATCAAGCGCGCTTCCGAGCCCGTGCATCGCGCGTCCGTCAGCAAGATCGGCATCGCGCGGGGGCCCTGCGGTCCGAGGTGGGGCCCGGAAACTCCTCCCGCATAGCCCAGCTGGCGACACGCGACGACTGTGTATTGGAATCCGTTGTCGCACACCGTTCCCCATCGACCGCCGAGGAAGATCTCCAGCCTGCCTTGCGAGGACGAAATCCCATCCACTATTCGAAGATCGCCCTCCGCGGCCTGCGCCGATGCGCCGCTGGCGAAAGCCAGCGCGGCGAAGACGAAGAGGAAGACCGCGCGACCTGCCGCGCGGCCCAGACCGGTGAACCGGCAGCCGTGGCGCGCGGCGTTCATTGAACGAAGCCGCTGCCCGGCAATGGCCAAGATTTGTCCCATTGCCATGACCAGGATTCCACGAAATAGATCCACAATCGCGTTCACCATGCCGCACCGCCCAATGGCGTTCGCCGGACTCCAACGTCCATGAGCACCCTGCCGGGCTACCCGATCCCTCGATGATCGAGAAGGCTTTACTTCCACCGGTTGTCGCGCACCTCAGTGCTGCCGCCGACAGCCCAAAACTGTCCACCGAAACGGGATAAGCCCAATCTAACCAACGGAAATCTAGTAACCTATTTCCGTGAACTTACCGTGAGATATTGAGCCAGTAGAGTGATTGTTTAGTGAATGAGCAATATAAATCGCTATGAAAGTGCGGCGCGAGGCCCTCGAAGTCAGCGATTGTCGGTTCGGATCGACACCAGCCATCGCACACCGCCGCCTCGCGATTGACCGGAATGCGCACGTAAGCGCGGGCTTCCTACGCACTTGACGGCGGACTCCCATTTTGCTTGACCGGGATTCCCGCAACACTTGACCGCGGTTCCCGCGCGCTTCACCGTGGCGGGTACGCGTGGGACGGGACGGCATCGCCGGCGCCGAGCGCTCTCTCCCATGCGAGCGCGCTGCGCACGATCAAGCCGAGGTCGTCGTAGCGCGGCGACCATTGCACGGCCGCCCGCAACCGCGCGGTATCGCAAACCAGCACGGGCGCGTCGCCGGCGCGGCGCGGGCCGTCGCGGACGTCGAAAGCAACGCCTGCCTGCGATTGCACGGCCCTGAGCACCTCCCGGACCGAGAACCCCCGGCCATAGCCGCAGTTGAGCACGCGGCTCGGCGCGCCGTTCTCCAGATCGCGCAGCACGGCGACATGGAGGGCGGCGAGATCGGAGACGTGGATGTAGTCGCGCACGCAGGTCCCGTCCGGCGTGGCGTAGTCGGCGCCGAACACGGTGACGCGGTCCCGCAACCCCGCGGCGGCCTCGCAGGCGACCTTGATCAGATGCGAGGCGTTGGGGCCGGATTGACCCGCCCGGCCTTGGGCGTCGGCGCCTGCGACGTTGAAATAGCGAAGCGCCGCGTAGCGAAGCCCGTGGGGCGCGGCCAGTTCGTGCAGCAGCCGCTCGGTCATCAGCTTGGAACGCCCGTACGGATGGATGGGCCGCGCCGGGGCGTCTTCGGCCACCGGCACCGCGCCCGGCATGCCATAGACGCTCGCGCTGGAGGCGAACACGAAGCGCTTCACCCCGCCCCGGATGCAGGCCCGGATCAGGTTCGCGCTGGCGAGGCTGTTGTTCCGGCGGTACTTCAGCGGCTGGGCGAGCGATTCGGAAACATCGATGCTGGCGGCTAGGTGCACCGCCGCCGTGACGCCGTGCCCGGCGATGACCGCGCCCACCGTGCCGGCATCCCCGGCCTCGCCCGCGACGAACGCCGTGTCGTGGGGCACTGCCGAGCGCCGGCCGGTGGAGAGGTTGTCGAGTACAACGACCCGGTAGCCGGCCTCGCGGAACGCCAGCACCACGTGGCTGCCGACATAGCCGGCGCCGCCGGTGACCAGCACCGAGCCGGTCCGCGCCCCGCGCTCGTCCGTATCGCGCGCGGCGTTCATGCCGTGACCCGCGGCCGTAGCGGCCCCGACGTGCCCGGCGGGCGTCCCGTCGGGAGAGGGTGGCCCGGACCGTCGGATCGGCGCCGCTCGGGCATCATGTCCGCGCTCCCGGGCATTCCGCGGCATGGCCGCGGAGCCTGAAGTCCTCTGCATGGCGCCGAGGCAGCAGCGCGGCCGTCACCGGCGAATCGCCGTCGTGGCGCGTGATCGGAAACGCCTTCCCGACGCCCCCGCGCGTCGCTCATCGCGGTACGCCGCCTCATTGGGCGATCTCCTCCGGCGCCTTGATGCGCACCGTGTGCGTCGGCGACCAGGCGCTGCAGTTCGCGGCCCCCGCGCAGGCCCGCACGCGGTACGCGAACTCCCCGACCGCGGCCGCGGCCACGGTCCGCTCGCGCACTGCGCCGTGGTGGATCGCGGCCCAGGCCCCGTCGTCCGCCTTCTGCTCCACGACGTAGGTCAGGGCGGCGGGCGAGCGCGCCCAGCTCAGCCGCAACGCGTCGGGGGGACGCGCCTCGACCCGGAACGCCGCCGGGGTCGAGGGCTGCGGCAGCAGGCTCAGCGCGCCCGCCGGCCGGGGGGCGAGCGCGAGCGCCCGGCGCGCATGGCGCTCGGCGTCGGCCACCCGCAACGGATCGGTCTCCGCGGCCGCCGCGTAGAACCAGGCGGCCGCGACCCGCACGAGCCAGTTCTCGGGCTGCGCCGCCACTGCGGCGACCGCCTGCGCGTCGAACCACGCGAGGGTCGATGCCGACGCCGGTCCGCCTGTGTAGGTCAGCGCCGCAAACTTCGCCAACGCCTCCAGCCGGGGTCCGTTGGCGAGCGGCCCGAACCCCGCCGCGGCCCGCTGCGCATCCCGGCGCACCTCCGCCAGCGACGACGCGGACACGAGCGCCTTG
Organism: uncultured Binatia bacterium (SeqCode); assembly: GCA_965221155.1. Lineage (GTDB taxonomy): Bacteria > Desulfobacterota > Binatia > UBA9968 > JAJDTQ01 > JAJDTQ01. Next base: position 20,208 of record OZ244869.1, read on the forward strand.
TGCGCGGTGGCCGAGGCGTGGATCGCCACGTTCGACCACAGCCCCACCGCCGCCAGGCCCGCCGCCGCCGCGGCCCAGGCCACCCCCACCGCCCCGGCGGGGCGCCCCGCGCGCGGGGCCGCGTCCGCGTTGCGGCGTCCGCTCAGCCACGCTGCGAACGCGAACAGCAGCGCGAGGTGCAGCGAGCCGGCGGCGCTCGCGAACAGGAACTGGCTGTGCACGAAGTAGCCCACGAGCGCGGCGCCCGCCGCAACCGCCGACGCCCGCTCGGGAGCGTCCGCGCGGCGGGCGCCGCGCGCCACCGCCCACAGCGCCCAGCCCCAGAGCCCGAGCAGGCACCCGGCGCCGAGCACGCCTCCGCTCGCCAGCGCCTCGACGACCAGGTTGTGCGCGTAGTCGTGCGGCTCCATCCACCGAGGGAAGTCGCCGGCGTGGCGGCCGAACACCACCGTGAAGTTCTCCGGCCCCCACCCGAGCAAGGGCTTCTCCGCAAAACCCTCCAGGCCCGCCCGCCACGCCGACAGCCGCGACTGCACGGAAGGGTCGTCGAGCGTCGTGCGGAACACGTCGCGCAGCAGCGGATGCTCGAACGCGTGGCGAAAGCCCTCCAGCCACCCGAGGAAGACCGCAAGCCCCAGCGCCGCGGCGCAGGCCGCGAGCGCGCCCGCGGCGAGCGCCGCCGCCCGCGCGGAGCGCCCGAACGCGATCCACGCGCTCGCGGCCGTGCCCGCTCCGGCCCCCAGGCCGAGCAGCGGCCCGGTGGAGGCCGTCCACGAGAACGCCCAGGCGCCGAGCGCCACGCACACACCCCAGAACAGCCTCGCGCAGGCCGTGCGCACCGCCCCGGGGCCGCCCGCCGGCGCGCCCGCGGCGTCCCGCGCGCCGGGGCGCAGCAACGACCGGCCCAGCAACCCCGCCGCGAGCACGATGTTCACCATCAGGTAGGCCCCGAGATGGCCGCGGTTGCCGAACGCCCCACCCACCTGCTCCGGGCCCGTCGGCAGGAAGCCGCCGTAGAACGGCGTCGGCACCGCGTAGCGCTGGCACAGCGCCAGCACCGCCATCGCCAGCCCGACCCCGAGGTTGGCGTTCAGCAGCGCGCGCCACTCGCGCCCCGTGCGCACCACCGACAGCGCCACGACGGCGAACACGCACCAGTGCGCCGCGTCCACGAGCCCCTGCATGCGCTCGTAAGTCGACCACAGGCTGCGCACCGGGCTCGCGCCGAACACCGCCGACATGAGCCCGGCCGCGAGTCCCGCCGCGCACAGCGCGGGCAGCGCCGAGCGCGGCGGGCGATGCGCGGGCGAGAGCAGCGCCAGCGCGATCCACAGCGCCGCCGCCACCTCGATCACCGACCGCGCGTAGACGGCCTTGCCGACCACGAACGGAAACACCGTCCCGGGCGTCACCACCAGCGGCGTCAGCACCACCAGGAACACGCCGGCCCGCACTCCGGCGAGCAGCGCGCGCGCGGCGGCCCCCGCCGGCGCACACCGCCCGGGCGTCGCCGCCCCGCTCACGCCGCGCCTCGTCGTCCGGGCCGCGCGCCGCGAATTCCCCGGGCCCCCGCGCACCCTTCGCCACCAAGGCCGGACCGCCGGGCGCGGGCCACCCGTCCATCGCCACGATCTCCGGCTCGACGCGGGTGCAGGCCGCGAACCCGGAACGCGCCCGCATGCCGCCCGAGCAGGTGCGCGCCGGCATCGGCAGGTCGTCCCCGAGCGCCGCGATCGTCCCGTACCCGGCCGCGTCCGGATCGAGGCCCGCCCACACATCGGGCAGCGGTGCGCGCACGAGGACGTGGCGGCGCGCAGTGGTCCCGGGCTGCCGCGTGCGCCCGGACCACCGCTGCGGCATCCGGACGATCGGCGCCGCGAACCGCACCGGCCGTGCCCGGCCCGTTGATGTTCGCGTTCACCGCAGCACCCGCAACGCGTTCACCACCCGGTCCAGGCGCGCCGCCGACCCCCGCACCACGTACCACCCGCCCGTCGCCGCCGCCCACGCCTCGCGCCCCAGCGCGCGCACGATCCGCGCCCACGTTGCAAAGGCGCCCGCCGGCGGCGGCGCCCGCCCCTCCACCGCCGCCGCGATGTCCACACCCGCCGCGTCGAGCACGTAGCGCCGCACCCGGCGGCGCTCGCCCTCGCCGAAGTCGTCCCAGCACGCCATCGCCCCGCCGCAACCGTCGAACACCGGATCGCGGAACAGCACCCCGTCGGCGTCGATCCCGTACTCGCGCGCGAAGCGCGCATTCGCCGCCTCGTAGCGCGCCATGACCGCCCGCGCCCGGTCCGCGCCGAGGCCCGCGAACGGCGTGTCGTCGTCGAACAGCGCCGACATCATCGACAGTCCGTACAGGCGCCGCCGCCGTTCGGCCGCGTCGAGCCCGCGCATCGCCGCCGCCGCCAGCCGGCGCGCCTCCAGCTCCTTCGCGCCAGGGCGCACGTTCGCCCGCGGCAGGCGCGCGAGCAGCCGCGGATCGACGTCGCTCACGCCGAGAACGCCGAGGAAGTGCGCGAGCAGCCCGCGCCCAAGCCGCGACGGCTCCAGTGGAAATACCCTCACCCGATCCCCGAACGCCTCGCGCCAGGGCGCGAACACGGCGTTGTAGTCGAGCACGACGCCCGTGCCGTCGAGCGCGGCCTCGACGAACTCATCGAGCGTTTCGCGCATGCCGTACTTCGCCTGCTGGGTCCACCCGGACTCGACGCGCTGCCATTGCGGGCGCACGTAGCCGACGATGTCCACCTCGAGCCCGGTCGCCTCTGCCAGCGCCGCGGCGGCGCCCGCCCCGCCCCGGGCGCGGCCGTCCGCCGTCAGCAGTTCCGACGACACGACGAACACGCTCGCCGCCGAGCCGAGGATCTCGGCACGCAGATCCGCCCAGCCCCCGAGCGCCGGCCGGTACGCCGGGTCGCGCGGCCGCTCGTAGGCGAGGTTGCCGTGGTTGCCCGCGCCGCGCCGCAGCCGACCCGACGACGCCACCCGGATGCCCCGCCGGGCGAGCCACGGCGCCATCGCCCCGAGCATGTACTGGATCGACGTCGAACCGGTCTTCCGCGTGCCCACGTGCAGCACCAGCCGCCGGCCCCCCGCCCCTCGCCGCCGCCCAGGCCTCATCGGCGTCTTCCCGCGCGCGGCGCCCTGATGCGGCGGCGCCGCGCCCTGCGCCCGCACAGCGCCTTGCACAGGCACCCCGCCAGCAGCTTCAGGTCCAGCACCGGCCCCATGGCCTCGAGGTAGAGCAGATCGTAGCGCAGCTTGTCGCGCGGGCGCGTGTCGTACGAGCCCCGGGCCTGGGCGAGGCCCGCGATCCCCGGCCTCACGCGCAGCCGCCGCGCGAACCCCCGCGCCTCGCATTCGAACCGCGCCGCAAGCTCCGGCCGCTCCGGGCGCGGTCCGACGAGGCTCATCTCGCCCCGCACGACGTTCACCGCCTGCGCCAGCTCGTCCACATGGAACCGCCGCAGCAAGCGCCCCACCGCCGTGTGCGCGTCGCCCTCGCGCGCCAGCACCGGTCCCGTCTGCCGCTCGGCGTCCACCGCCATCGTGCGGAACTTCACGATCTCGAACTCCCTGCCGCCGCGCCCGACCCGCCGCTGCCGGTACAGCACCGGACCGCCGTCCTCGAGTCGGATGGCGAGCGCCACCGCAACCCACCCGACCACCCAGAGGGGCGCGAGCAGCAGCCCGGCCGCCGCCAGCAGCGCCAGGTCGAACGGCCGCTTGTACCGCTCCGGCGCCCGCGCTGCGCCGTTCGAGCCCCGCCGCCGGAACTGCGCTGCCGCGCCGCCGCGCCGCGCGCGCGATCCGGCCACGCCCTCGCCGCCACCGTCTCCGCCCACGGCCCTCAGCCCCCGCAGCCCGTCAACGGCGGCCGACCGACCGACGCGTCGAACCCCGCGAGCGCGGGCCGCCAGCCCGCGCGCACCACGTCGGCGCGGGCCAGGAAGTCGGCCTCGTCCGCCTGCCACGCGTGCCCGGCGCCGTGCCTGACGAGCACGTAGCCCGCGCCATGGGTCCGGTACACGGTCCCGCCCGCCGCCCCGACGTCGGCGACCAGCGCCCCGTCCACCCCCCGCGCCGCCCGCCGCCAGCCCCCGGCGCGCTCCAGATCGTCGCGCGCGATCAGCAACGTGCCGCCCGCGACGTCGCCGTGGTAGCTCTCGGTCCGGTCGCTGGCGTGGCGCACCGTGCGGTCGCGCCCCCCGAGGTAGACCGTCTCCATGCTCTTGCCCACCAGCTCGGCCCCGGCGTACTCGCGCGCCAGCACCAGATCCCAGATGTGATCCGCGCCGTACAGATCGTCGTCGTCCATCTTCGCCACCAGCGTGCCGCCCGCCGCCGCCGCCGCCGCATTCAGCACCGAACCGAACGGCGCGCGCGCGTCGAGCCGCAGCGTCGTCGACGCCAGCCCCAGCGCCGCGGCGCGCGCCTCGGCCCCGTCCCCGAATCCGCCGCCGTGCAGCGCCAGCACCAGCTCCAGCGCCGGGTAGTTCTGCCGCGCGACGTTGGCCAGCGCCCACCCGAGGAACCGCGGCCGGCGGGTCGCCAGCAGGATCGACACGGCCGGGGGCCGCGGCGGATCGTCGAGCACGCCCGCGCACACCTGCCGGCAGCGCGCCCGCAGCGAGTGCCCGCGCAACGCCGCGCGGCGCATGCGGATGCTCGCCGCCTCGCGCGCCGGCGCATCGGCGCCGGCAACGTCCGCCGTCATCAGCGCGTGCAACTCCGCGCCCAGCAGATCCTCCAGCCCGGGCCCGCCGTCCGCCAGATACACCGGCACGCCCCGCGCCGCCAACCGCGCGAGCGTCCCCGCCCGCTCGACCGGGCCAGGGTGATACGCCGCCACGTCGCGCAGATGGTGGCAGCGGCGAAGACCCTCCCCGTCGGCGCACTCCGCCACCCGCCGGGGCGCCCCGGCGGGCAGCAGCCGGCGCGGGCCGAGCGCCGCCGCCACCGGCTCGACGTTGCGCACCCAGCCGATCGGGTTGTGCCGACGCGGATCGAACGCCGGCACCGCGAGCGCGGGCGCCCCGGCGAGATCCACCACCGGCGCGCCGGCGCCCGGCGCCGCCGCGGCGGCATCGGCCAGCACCACGTCCACATGGCCCTCGCCCGGGCGCCGCACCCGCCCCGACGCGGCGAACACGGCCTCGGCGCGCGGGCCGAGCGCCGCGATCTCCGCGCCGAGCGGTACGCCCGTCGGCCGAAGTTCCCCCGCCCGCGGGCGTGCCGACACCGCGAGGTGCAGCCGCCAGCGCGCCGCCCCGGCGAGCCACGCCACGAACCGCCAGCCGGTGCGCAGTCCGCGCACGTGCCGCGCCTCGGCCAGCACCCGCGCGGCGCCGGCGCCAGGCCCCCGCGCCCGGCGGCGCCCAATCCCCGCCCTGCGGCAGCGCCCGCGCCGCACGTCGCCGAACGCCGCCGGCGCGCGCCCGGTGCGCCGCGCGCGGTGCAGCGCCCAGGCGCGCGCGATCCACGCCCGACGGCCGCCGCCAAGGTCCGCCGTCGCCACCACCGCATCGCCGAGATCGGCCTCGAGCGAGCGCAGCAGCGCCCCGGCACGCGCTGCCGCCGGCAGCACCGCGTGCAGCGGCGACGCCGCAAACGCGTCGAGCGCCGAGCGCGCCGGCGCAACGCGCACCCGCGGGTCCGGTCCGAACCGATCCCGCAGCCACTCGACGTCCGCCCGCGGCGTGTCCGGCGCCGCTTCGATGCGCACCACCAGATCGCCCGCCGGATCGGCGAGCAGATCCTCCACCGCCGCAACCGTGCGCTGCGCGGGCTCGTCCCCCCCGGCGCACACCGTCGCCACGCAGCGCGGCACCGCGTGGATCCGCCCCGGCGAGGCCGGCCGGAATCCCGGCTCCGCGATCAGGTTGGCGAGCTTGCCCGCCTGCGCCCGCGCACTGTCGTCCTTGGCGCCGCGGTGCGCCGACCAGCGGCCCTGGTGCCAAGCGAACGCCTCGCGCACCGGCACGAGCAGCGCGCCGCGCACCTGCGCCCGGTAGGCGAACTCGGTGTCCTCGCCGCCGTAGCGCCCGAACGACTCGTCGAAGCCGCCGACCTCCCAGTAGAACGCGCGGCGCACCGCGAAATTCGCGCCCTCGGCCATCCGGAACAGGTCCTCGCGGCGCGCGGTCAGCTCCGCGGTGCGCGCCAGATGCCGTTCGTTCCACGGCGGGTCCGCCGCGGCGCCGCCGAACAACCCGCCGAGCGCGCCCCGGTGCGCGCGCACCACTTCGGGCTCGACGTGCGCCGCATCGGCGTACGCCCGCAGGCCCAGCGTCAGCGCGTCGGCGACCCCGTGGTGCCAGCGCGCGTGGGCTGCGATCAGCTCCGCCTCGGCGAGCATGTCGGCGTCGAGGAACACCACAATGTCGTGCGCCGCCGCCCGCACGCCCGTGTTGCGCGCCCGCGCCAGCCCGAATCCGCGCCGCGGCTGGCGCACGACCCGCACCGCCAACGCCGACGCCGGCGCCTCGAGGGGGGGCTCCGTGCCGTCGTCCACCACCACCACCTCGAACAGCTCGCGCGGATAGCTCTGGCGCTCCAGCGCCGCCAGCGTGCACGCCAGCGTGCGCGGCGTCCCGTAGCACGGCACCACCACGCTCACCGGATCGGTCGGCGCGAACGTCCCGGCCGCCGGCACCGGCGCGCTGCGCCACTCGTTGTAGCGCACCGCGTTCGGCGGCGGCCCCCGACGCCCCGCGCCCGCCCCATGCGCGGCCCCCGTCACCGCTCCCCCCGCTCGCCCCCGCCCCGGCCGAACAGCAAGCCCGCGCCCCAGCACAGGTGCATCGCCGCGAGCGCCGCCGGCAGCAGCAGCGCCGCCAGGCCGAGCCGGCGCCGGATCCCCACCACCGCCGCCGCGCCGAGCAAGGCCGCCGCGTACGCCGCCGGCGCGGCACCGGCCACCGCCAGCAGCGCGCCGCCGCCCGCGCCCGCCCCGGACACGGCCGAGCCCCCCGCCACCGCCGCCGCCAGGACCGCCGAACCCGCCAGCGCAAGCACCAGCAGCGGCGCCGCCGCCTGCCTCGGCCGCAGCGAGCGCGGATGGCGCCGCAGCACCGCCCGCTTCCAGCGCCCGTAGCCGAAGTACTGCCGCGCGAGCGCCCCGAGGTCCCCGCGCGCCCGGTACGTCACCGACAGCGCCGGGTCGTACCACACCGTCTCGCCGCGCGCCCGCAGCCGCCGGTTCAGCTCATAGTCCTCGTTCTTCCCAAGCGCCTCGTCGAAGCCGCCCGCCGCCTCCAGCGCGGCGCGCCGGAACACCCCGAGCGGCACCGTATCCGTGGCCCGCGCCCGGCGCCCGAACCGGTAGTGGGGGAAGCCCGCGCCGAGCGGCGTCGTCATCGCCGCCGCCACCGCGCGCTCGAACGCCCGCTCGCCGCGCACCCGCAGCCGCCCCCCGACATTGGCGGCGCCGGTGCGCCCGAGCACCGCCACCGCCGTGCGCACGTAGTCCCGCGGCAGCACGCACCGCGCGTCGCAGCGCACCACGATCCCGTGCGACGCCGCGCGCAGCGCCGCGTTCAGCCCCGCCGACGCGATCCGCCCCGGGTTCGCCACCACCTTCACCCCCGGCGGCACCGCGCCGAGACGCCCCGCGTCCGAACCGTCGGCGACCACGACCTCCACCGCCCCGGGGTAGTCCTGCGCGAGCACCGAGCGCAGCGCAGCGCCGAGCGCCGCCGGCTCCTCGTTGCGCACCGGCACCACCACCGACACCGGGGGCGCATGCGCCGCCCGCCACCCGCCCGTGCCGGTCGCGGCGAGGCCCGATACCGCGGCCGAGCCCTCCTGGGCGTCGGCCCCGGAAACGGGCGCTCCGGCCGAGCGATCGAGGCCCAACGCGGTCGCCGGCCCCGCGTCGTCGATCCACCGCGATCCGGTCACCCGGCCTCCTCGCCGGGCGCCCGCCAGGCGCCGCGCTCGTGCGCGCGCTCGCGACCCGCATCCCGGACCGGGGACGCGCGCTCGGGATCGATGCCGCTCTCGGGCAACGGCGCCTCGTCGAGCCGGACGCGGGAGAGGAACGAAGAAGCGGAAGCGGGCGCCGCCGGACGGCGGGGGCGGGCGGCTGGACCCCGTCCCGAGCCTGTCGAAGGGGCGCGGCCCATGGGGTCAGTCGCCAGGAGTGGTCGGTGCCGGAGAGACTCGCCCGCCGTGCGGACGCTGGGAGGGCTCGGCTCGATCGTGTCACCGGCAAGATTCTGCAACACTGTCAAATCCATCGTCAGCGCCCCCGTTCAAACCATGCCGATCCCGGACACCGTCGCTTGCGCGACGGCATTACCCACAAAGAAAATCAATCTAGCGGAACAAATAACCGATTTTCGGGAATTTACCGTGACATATTGAGCCAGTAGAGTGATTGTTTGGTGAACCATCGCTATAATTTAGTGAATTATCGCTATCAAAGTGCTAGGGTCGGCACCGAAGCGGCGCGTCCCGACCCCCGGCTCCGCCACCGGGCCGACGCGCGACGCGGTGATTCGCTCCCGATCCGGAAAGGATGGGCCAATGACAGGGACCGACGAAACGAGCCGGGAGAACGCGGCGCTGCGCGAACGCATCTCCCGGCTGAGCGCGGCGATCCTGCGCATCAGTGCGAGCCTCGACGTTGACACCGTCCTGCAGGAGATCGTGGACAGCGCCCGCGCGCTGACCGGCGCCCGCTACGGCGCGCTCGCGACCGTCGACGACACCGGACAGCCCCAGGACTTCGTCACCTCCGGACTGACGCCGGACGAGAAGAGGAAACAGATGCAGTGGCCCGACGGGCCGCGGCTGTTCGCGCACCTGCGCGACCTTCCGGGTCCGCTGCGGCTGGACGATTTTCCCGGCTACATCCGCTCCCATGGCTACGGCCCCGACCTGCTGATGTCGAAGACCCTGCAGGTGACCCCGATGCGTCATCGCAGCGAGCATGTTGGCCTCTTCGTTCTCGGCGAGAAGGAAGGCGGACTGGCGTTCACCGACGAGGACGAGGAGGTCCTGGTGCTGTTCGCCTCGCAGGCGGCCACCGCCATCGCCAACGCCCGCACCTACCGCGACGAGCAGCGCGCCCGGGCCGACCTCGAGGCCCTGGTCGAGACCTCGCCGGTCGGCGTCGTGGTGTTCAACGCCGGGAGCGGCCATGCGGTGTCGTTCAATGGCGAGGCGCGGCGCATCGTCGAGGGCCTGCGCACCCCGGGCCGCGCCGCTGAGCAGCTGCTGGACGTCATCAGCTGCCGGCGCGCCGACGGACGCGAGGTCTCGCTTGCCGAGTTCAAGCTCGCGCAGCAGTTCAGCAGCGCCGAGACGGTGCGCGCCGAGGAGATCGTGCTCTCGGTCCCCGACGGGCGCAGCGTCAAGACGCTGGTCAACGCGACGCCGCTCCATGCCGAGGACGGCACCGTCGCCTCGGTGGTGGTCACCATGCAGGATCTGGCGCCGCTCGAGGAGCTCGAGCGGCTACGGGCCGAGTTCCTCGGCATGGTGAGCCACGAGCTGCGCGCGCCGCTGACCTCGATCAAGGGCTCGGCCGCCACCGCGCTGCGCCCCTCGCGGGTCGTGAACCCGGCCGAGGTGCGCCAGTTCTTCCGGATCATCGAAGAACAGGCCGACCACATGGACGGGCTGATCGGCGAACTGCTGGACGTCGGGAGCATCGAGGCGGGCACGCTGTCGGTCGACGCCGAGCCCTCGGACGTGGCCGCCCTGGTCGACCGGGCACGGGTCACCTTCCTGAGCGGCGGCGCCCGCCACGCCGTTCGCATCGACCTGCCGCCGGACCTGCCCCGGGTGCTGGCCGACCGGCAGCGCATCGTGCAGGTGCTGAACAATCTGTTCGCCAACGCGGCCCGGCAGGCGCCGGACACCTCCCCCATCCGGGTCGAAGCGGCATGCGACGGCGTGCATGTCGCGATCTCGGTCTCGGATGAGGGCCGCGGCATCGCGCCGGACCGGCTGGCGCACCTGTTCCGCAAGCATGCGGGCCTCGCCGGCGGCGAGCGCGAGGGGCGGACCGGGGCGGCCGGGCTGGGCCTGGCCATCTGCAAGGGGCTGGTCGAAGCGCATGGCGGCCGCATCCGGGCCGAGAGCGGCGGCGCCGGCCAGGGCGCCCGGTTCACCTTCACGGTCCCCGTGGCCGAGGATGCCGGCGCCGCCGGCGTGGTCCGGACCGGCCCGCGCGCGCCGGGCGCCGGCCGCGCGCCGACCCGCATCCTGGTGGTGGACGACGACCCGCAGACGCTGCGCTACGTCCGCGACGCGCTCGCCGAGGCGGGCTACGCTACGCTGGTCACCGGCGACCCGCAGGAGGTGTCACGGCTGGTCAGCGCGGAGAAACCCGGGCTGGTCCTGATGGACCTCATCCTGCCCGGGACCGACGGCATCGAGCTGATGGAACGCGTGCCCGAGCTCGCCGACCTGCCGGTCATCTTCATCTCCGCCTACGGCAGGGACGAGACCGTCGCGCGGGCGCTCGAGGCAGGCGCCGCCGACTATATCGTCAAACCCTTCTCGCCGACCGAGCTCACCGCGCGGGTTCGCGCGGCGCTGCGCCGGGTGGCCGAGCCCGAATCCTTCCGACTCGGGGATCTCGCCATCCACTACGAGCAGCGCCGGGTGAGCGTGGCTGGCCGGGCGGTGCGCCTCACCGCCACCGAATACGAGCTGCTCCGCGCACTCTCGGTCAACGCGGGACGGGTGGTGACCTACGACACCCTGATGCGCCGCGTGTGGGGAGACCGGGAAAACGGCGACTCCGAGCTGGTGCGCGCCTTCATTAAGAAGCTCCGCCGCAAGCTCGGCGACGATGTCGCCCGGCCGGCCTACATCTTCAACGAGCGCGGCATCGGCTACCGCATGCCCGACCGGGCGAGCCGTGAGAGCCCTTCGCTCCAGGTCGACGGGGACGCCCGGGAAGCCGCCGGGGACGGCCGCGCCGACGGCCGCTGATGGGGCTGTCGAAAAAGTCCGGGGGTTGCGACTCACTGCGTCGATATCCTGTGGTCGATTCCGGGATGCTACGAGATGTCGGGGACGCAAGGGCCGCGACCAATTGGAACCGTTCAGCGCCGGTTCGCTGGAACAGCCGGCGCCGGAGGATCACGTTCCGGCCCGCGTGGACCGTGTTGTGCACCTTGGCCGGCTGCGCGAGGAAGCGGCGGACTGCTATTGCGCGGACAACGGCCGGCCCGGGATCGATCCGGACGTTGCGGTGCGGCTGATGCCCGCCGGTCTTCCGTCGGGATTGTGCATGACCGCAGGCTGATGCGGGAAGCCCAGGCGAAATCGCGATCCGCTGGTTCATCGGCATGGCCGCAAGGCGGACTTCAAGGAGTTGAAGATGATCAAGTTTGGACCTCTCAAGATTGGCGGGTTGATTGGTCCAGGCCTTCATTGTGGGCATGGCGCAGATCGGGATGATCCGGTGGGGCATCGCACAGATGCACCGCGCCTCGGAGCATCGTGTCCACGAGCCATGAGGAAACCATGACGGCACTACGGGCTTTGATCGAACGGACCGCACGAAGCGCATACACTGGCTCGGATTCGACGAATTCTTGCGGAGGCGTTCGAGAAATGGACCCGGTGGTCCGACACGTCATCGCCCGTGCGTTCTCGCCACTGAGCGTCGTCGCGTTCGCTTTCTTCCTCGCGGGCTTGCTCCCGTTCTCCGCCGGTGGTTCGGAGACCGGCAGCGGTGAACTCACCACCGAGCAACGCGGAATCACGCTGTCCGTGTTCACGTACCGCCCCGGCGGGTGCGTACCACGGGGTGTGTTGCTGGTCTTTCACGGGAACTCTCGAAATGCCGACGATTACCGCGACCACGCGCGGCCGTTCGCCGACAGGTCTTGCTTGTCCGTCTATGCGCCGCGTTTCGATCGTGAACGATTCAGGAGTTGGCGATACCACCGCGGCGGCGTCATTCGCAGGAATGTCGTCCAGCCGCCCGATGAGTGGACCGTTTCCATCATCCAGGATCTGGCGCAATGGGCGCTCGCGCGGGAAGGCGGGACCGACCAGGCGCTGTACTTGTTCGGGCACTCCGCGGGCGGCCAGTTTCTTTCCCGCGTAGCCGCCTACGCGCCGCCGACCGGGGCACGACGCTTCGTCGTCGCCAATCCCTCCAGCCACGTATGGCCAGAGCACGACGAGCTCATCCCCTACGGCTTCGGGTGGTTCCCGCAGGCGGCTCACGCGCTAAAAAGATATCTGAACCTGCCGCTGACCATCTACCTCGGTTCGGACGATACCGGCTCTCGGCTGCTCAGCCAGAAAGCGCCTGCCGTACGGCAGGGGGCGAACCGTCTGGAACGCGGTCGAAACGCGTTCAACGCCGGCCGCGCATTGGCCCGGGAAGAAGGATGGAAATTCAACTGGAAGATGGTGATCGCATCCGGGGTAGGCCATTCGGCCAGACGGATGTTCCGGGCGCCCGAGGCCAAACGCGCCTTCGGCCTAGATGATCGGTAGCCGCGGACGGCCATGCCGAACCGGGCCGCACTTCCTGAGGTGGTCCTACATTGTTGGACAGGTGGGCGGCTGAGTCTTCGGTGCCGACACCGCTGACACAGGACCTACTAGAAGGCGCATGGAGAGGATCTACGGGTATGCGTCCCCGGCGGCACCGACTCCTCGCTCCGCGAGGGCCGGTTCCGGGACTTCTTGGACGAGCGCCAGCAGCGGTTTGCTGAGAGAATCGAGGAGGTGACGAAGTAACTCGGGCCATCGTCCATCCACGGTGTCTACACATGGAGAAGAGACCCCACTATTTCGATGTCCGTAAGATGGCCGCCAGCGTCGCGGAGTCGCTCTGGGCCATGTACCATCGCCGCGACGACGCCCCGTCATTGATCCTACCGACGACTCGGGACGGCGCGATTCGCGTGAGCGAACAGGAGTCGAAGATATTGCTGTCGCGCTGGCTCGAACGCGAGGGTATGCGGTATTCCATTGAGACCCCGACGGTGGAAAGGTATCGGCAGAAAGGCGAGTCACCGCAGAGCGCGAGCACCGACATGACCGTCTACCACAGCCGGAACCCCGGCGACCGGATTCTGAATGTGGAACTCAAGAAGGGTACGGCGAACGACGAGGCGTTTCGAAAGGACTTCGAGAAGCTGCTTCGCGAACGAACCGACGGGTTGTGGTTCCATACGCTCGAACATGCAAGCGCTCGCGCGTGGGCGACGATGGAGGAACGGATGCGGAGCGCATTCCAGACCGAGCGGAAGCACGTGGATGCGGCCGATCATTCCCTGAGCTTCGCGTTTTGCGTGCTGACTCCCCCGCAGTTCGTCTGGTTCGATTTGGATCTGGACGGCCACTTCGACTCACAATGGCCGCAGGCCATGAGGGATGCGCGAGATCATCCATCCACGCCGTCATGGTGGCGACCGGTTCATTCAAGGTCTCCGTCTCCAGCGCACTCGTCATCACGGAAGGGCTCACGGAAATTGTTGATCTACTGCGCAGAAATCTGTGAGGACTCGTTTGTGCACCTGAACATTCGGGGCAGCAGCTACCGCTTGCGCTCGTTCGTTGGATCCGGTGGGATGAGGTGTTGGGTCGACCGTGGAGCCAAGACGACCGAGGAGCTTCTGTCACGTTACCGGTTCGCGCACGAAATCGACGTCGCGAGCGAGATAGAGAGCCTGGTTTCTAGGCGACAGTATTGGGCTGATCGGATCTCTGAGCTTAACCGTCAACACGGGATCCGGCCGCCTCTCAGCTGAACACCCGCAACGCGGTCTCCGGCGCCTTGTCCAGAACCCGGAGCAGGGTTCTGGCGGCGCCGGTGGGGCCGCGCTTGCCCTGTTCCCAGTTGCGGACCGTCTCGTGCGACACGTCGACGCGTCGCGCGAACTCCACCTGCGTAAGCCCCAGGCGCCGGCGAACGCGGCGTGCGAACCGGGCAGCCGGCGGGTGTGCCCGTCGAAGGAAAAATCGGTGGAACCGAATCGGGCATGACTCGCGAAATAGCGCGTTGTAGCCACGCGCAACCACGGGTAGGCCATACCGAGGGTCGCCAGCGTCACAAAGCCGTACAACGACCAGATCAAAGCATATTCGAGCGACGAACCGCCGAGCCCGAAGCGTACGCCTTGCCACGCCGTGCGGGTCAGCCGGTAGCGCCGCACTCGATGGACGGCCACTTGGAAGAGAAACCAAAGCACGAGGTAATACAGCGCTTGCAAGACCAGACCGCTGTAGGGAACGCCGTCCGGGATCAGGAGAGGAAGCAGTGAATACGCGCTTGTAAACGGGGCGACGATCACCAGGGCAATGAGAAAGCCGATAAGCAGCCCGGTGCCGGTTCCCAGGTATTCCAGGGGTTCGCCAAGGAGCTGGACGTGCCGCCATAGAAACCCGCGCACACGCGTCTTGGCCCAGAACCGGTAAATTCCGAGGGTCGCCATCGTCAGCAACAGGTTCCGCACCAGCAGCACCGCCAGTTGCCCGCGGCGGCCACTGAACGACACCGGCCCGGTTTGGGCCTGCTCCATTGTTTCGACGACGGCGTGGTTCATTCGGATTCGTCACAGAGAATGAATTTCTGAATCCATTATTCCACAAAAAGCCCTGCAATCTCAACGGAGTCGTCACAACACGCCCGGCATGAGCATGGACATCCCGGCGCGGAAACGATAGACGGGGGCTCATGGCGGGACACCGAAGACTCACCCATCTCGACGAGCTCGCAGCAGAGTCCATTCACATCATGCGCGAGGTCGCGGCCTCGTTTGCAAAGCCCGTCATCCTCTACTCCGTCGGCAAGGACAGCTCGGTGCTCGTGCGGCTGGCACAGAAAGCCTTCCACCCGGCGCCGCCGCCCTTCCCGCTGCTTCATGTGGATACGACCTGGAAGTTTCCGGAGATGTACGAGTCCCGCGGACGCATGGCCCGCGAAACCGGAATGGAACTCATCGTCCATATCAACGAGGAAGGGGTCGCCCAGGGCATCGGCCCCTTCACCCACGGATCGGCGCTCCACACCGACGTCATGAAGACCCAGGCGTTGAAGCAGGCCCTCGACCAGTACGGCTTCGATGCGGCGCTGGCAGGGACGCGGCGCGACGAAGAGATGTCCCGGGCCAAGGAACGGGTGTTCTCGCTGCGCACGCGGAACCATCGCTGGGATCCCAAGAACCAGCGCCCCGAGCTTTGGCACCTCTACAATACCCAGATCCGTGACGGCGAATCCATGCGCGTGTTCCCGCTCTCCAACTGGACCGAGCTGGACGTGTGGAACTATATCGACCGGGAGAACATCCCCGTGGTCCCGCTCTACTTCGCGGCCCCGCGCCCGGTGGTGTGCCGCTCGGGCACCCTGATCATGGTGGCCGACGAGCGCATGAAGCTCGAGCCCGGCGAAGAGGCGGAGATGAAGCAGGTGCGTTTTCGCACGCTGGGATGCTACCCGCTGACCGGCGCCATCGAATCCGCTGCCGACAGCGTGCCCGCGATCATCCGCGAGATGGTCTCCGCCACCCATTCCGAGCGCCAGGGGCGCGTCATCGACCACGACGGTGAAGGCTCCATGGAGCGCAAGAAACAGGAGGGTTATTTCTGATGTCCGCGGACCCGTCCTCGGAGGGCCGCGAGTTCCGCGCCTATCAGAACGCCCGCGAACACAGCGACATCCTGCGCTTCATCACCTGCGGCAGCGTGGACGACGGCAAGTCGACACTGATCGGCCGTCTGCTCTACGAATCCCGGCTGATCTTCCAGGACCAGCTCGCCCGGGTCGCGGCCGACAGCAAGCGGCACGGCACCCAGGGCGACAACCTCGACCTGGCCCTTCTGGTGGACGGCCTTCAGGCGGAACGCGAGCAAGGCATCACCATCGACGTCGCCTACCGCATGTTCTCCACCGACAAGCGCTCTTTCATCGTTGCCGACACCCCGGGACATGAGCAGTACACACGGAACATGGTCACCGGCGCATCCACCGCCGACCTCGCCGTGGTGCTCATCGACGCCCGCAAGGGCATGTTGCCCCAGACCTGCCGCCACAGCACCATCCTTTCCCTGCTGGGAGTGCGCCATGTGATCCTGGCTATCAACAAAATGGACCTCGTGGACTGGTCCAAGGACGTCCATAACAGCGTCATCAAGGCCTACGGCGACTTCGCGCAGCGGCTCGATGTGACCGGCGTCACCTGTATTCCGGTGTCGGCCCTGACCGGCGACAACGTCACCAAGCCGTCCGCCGCCATGGACTGGTATGACGGCCCGACGCTTCTCCAGGCCCTCGAATCGGCCGATGTCGCCACCGACCGTGAAAGCGCGCCCTTCCGCATGCCCGTGCAGTGGGTGAACCGCCCCAACGCCGACTTCCGCGGCTTCGCCGGCACGGTGGCGTCCGGCCTCGTGCGCCCCGGCGACCCCGTGCTGGTCTGCCCCTCGAACAGGCCCTCGACGGTAAACCGCATCGTCGGCCCGGATGAAGACCTCGACTGCGCCAAGGCCGGACAGGCCGTGACCCTCACCCTCGCGGACGAGATCGACGTGAGCCGCGGCGACATCATCGCTTCCGACACCGACCCGCCGAGCCTCAGCGACCAGTTCGCCTGCCACGTGGTGTGGATGAACGAGAAGCCACTGCTGCCCGAGCGTCCGTATCTGCTGAAGATCGGCACGCGGCTGGCAGAGGTCCAGGTAACGCGCATCAAGTACGCGCTCAACGTCACCAATCTGGAGCACACCGCGGCCAAGACACTCGAGCTCAACGACATCGCCTGTTGCAACATCGTCCTTGACCGGCAGATCGCCTTCGACCCCTACCGGGAGCTCAGGGAGACGGGTAGTTTCATCCTCATCGACCGGTACAGCCACGACACGGTAGGCGCCGGCATGATCGACTTCGGCCTGTGGCGCGGCTCCAACCTGACTCTCCACCAGCTCGCCATCGACAAGCCGGCGCGTTCGGCCCAGAAGAACCAGAAGGCCTGCGTCCTGTGGCTGACCGGTTTGTCAGGCGCGGGCAAATCGGCCACCGCCAACGCCGTGGAGCAGCGCCTGCACGCCATGGGCCGGCACAGCTACACCCTGGACGGCGACAATCTGCGGCACGGGTTGACCAAGGACCTCGGCTTTACCGCGGCGGACCGGGTGGAGAACGTGCGCCGCATCGCCGAAGTCGCCAAGCTGTTCGTGGACGCGGGGCTGGTGGTTCTCGTTTCGGTGATCTCACCCTTTCGCGACGAGCGCAGGATGGCGCGAGAGATGATGGACGAGGGCGAGTTCATCGAGGCCTTCGTCGATGCCCCCATCGAGGTCTGCGAGCAGCGCGATCCCAAGGGCCTTTACCGGAAGGCCCGGGCCGGCCAGATCAAGAACTTCACCGGCGTCGACAGCGTCTACGAACCGCCCGAGCACCCGGAGATCGTGTTGAAGACCGCGGAGCGGAGCGTCGACGAGATCGCGGACCAGGTCATCGACTATCTCCGCTCGAGGGTGGATGTTGCGTGACTCGACATCCTCACCTCCTCTATCCGCTTTGAAGCTGCGAGCGAAGCCTTTCCACGCGCCTCCGGTTCACGCCACGGTCCGAACGAGATCCGCGCCGCGGAGCGGATGTGCACTACCCGGCCGTCGGGATGGAGGCGGAATTCGATGTCGTCGATGAAGCCCAGCCGGTTTCGGCAGATCGCATGGAGATAGTCTTCCGTTGCCGTGAGGACGGCCGTGCGCGGCATGGCAGCCAGGAGGGCCCTCAGCCGGCTGAAAACGGCGGCGCAATCTCCCGACACGACGAACGGCTCGACCCGGTGCCGGGCTGCTGCGTCGTCCCTGCTGCACACGCAAGTGGGAAAAAAGGTGCAGGGCGAGAGCCGTCGACTCGGGAAGGGACATTGGGCAACCTCCGTGTGGGGCGAATCAGCGCGGCGCGGACGCTCTCCAGGACCGTCCGGCCGCGCCCCGCCTCAGGCTGGCCTCGGGCTCTTCAGGCCGTTGGAGCACCCAGGGGCGACCGCCGGGGGTTGCGCGGCAAGGCGCGGCCCGGTGCTCCTTCGGCATCCTGATTGGCTGCTCCTCGCTGAATCGGATAGGTTGGAGTTCTCCCGGACAACTTGTGGGCGGGACGAACGATTGCGGGAGACACCGCTCTGCCGCGGACCTGCCGCGCTAACGTTACGGCGTGGGCACATGAAAAAGGGGAGGTGCGCCAGGCTAACTGGTGCGAGTGCAGCCGGTGAAAGTCCGGCAGAAGGGAGAAGGCTAGCCACCACCTTCACCCCGAGTCATGGGCCGACATCCGCGAGGATGGAGGTTAAGCGTTGACAGGGGCGCGTGCGGGCGGGGCTATTGAGCACCGAAAAGCTCATTATCCGGGATGCCGAGGCGCTCTCCTCAGCCGAAGGCAGCATCCGACCCACCGATACGGCGAGGGGGGCCGGAATCCCGCGGTGTCCGAGAACCCATGCACGTACGTACGCACTGCACCGGGACCTGGGAGGTCTCCATGCCATCCCGCTGTCGTGGCGGGATCGCTGAAGAAAGGAGGAATCCGTAACCGATGATGCACGGCATGGAGAAGTCAGACTCGGGAATAGTAGCTGTGAAGTCGGCGAACAAAGGGGCCTCGGTCCCGACGGAGTCGATGGAGCCAAGGACCGAGCCCAAGGGGAATCCGGAAAACCAAAGCACGCGCCGGGCGCAGGACCGGGGAAGCGTGTCACAAGCGGCTGACCGGATACGGCAATTCGTTCAACGGGAACCACGGGAGCGTCTGACGGCGCTGCTCCACCACGTCACGGTTGATGCGTTGCGCTGGGCATTCTTCGAACTGAAGAAAGACGCAGCGGCAGGCGCGGACGGCGTGACGTGGCGGGAGTACGAGGAAGGGCTGGAAGGCCGTTTGGCCGACCTTCACGACCGCGTACACTCGGGAGCGTACCGAGCGACGCCATCAAGGCGGGTGAACATACCGAAGCCTGATGGCGGCACACGACCGCTCGGCGTCGCAGCCATCGAGGACAAGATAGTCCAGAAGGCGGTGACGGAGACAATCCTGACGCCTGTATACGAGGCGGAGTTCCTGGGGTTCAGCTACGGGTTCCGGCCCGGGCGTGGAGCGCACAATGCGCTCGATGCGCTGGCGGCCGGTATCAAACGGCGCAAGATCAACTGGGTGGTGGACTGTGACATCCGCGCATTCTTCGACAACGTGTCAAGAAGCTGGCTCGTCCGGTTTCTGGAACACCGCATCGGGGACAAGCGGGTCATCAGGCTCATCATCAAGTGGTTGAACGCCGGCGTCATGGAAGCTGGAGAGTGGCGGGACGATCTGCGGGGAACGCCTCAAGGCTCGGTGGTTTCGCCGGTCTTGGCGAACGTCTACCTGCACTACGTCCTCGACCTGTGGTTCCAGAAGAAGTGGCGCAGCCGCGAAGTCAGAGGCGACACAATCATCGTGCGGTACGCCGATGACTTCGTGGTGGGTTTTCAGCACAAGCGGGACGCGGAGCGTTTCCTGAGTGCCGTGAAGGAGCGGTTCGGAAACTTCGAACTGGAGATACACCCCGACAAGACCCGGCTCATCGAGTTCGGAAAGTACGCCCAAGAGCGTCGCCGCGAACGAGGGCTGGGCAGACCGGAGACCTTCGACTTTCTGGGCTTCACGCATTACTGCACGGAGACCCGAAAGGGGTACTTCCGGCCGGGGCGCAAACCGGTCGCGAAGCGGATGACCCGTACACTGAAACGGCTCAAGGAGATGTTGCGCAGGTGGATGCACCACGATGTGGTGGACACGGCGAAATGGCTTGGGAAGGTGGTCAACGGATGGTTGAACTACTTCGCTGTCCCTGGCAGTGGCCCATACCTACGACGCTTCATCATCCGCCTGAAGCGGCTGTGGCAAACGATACTGCGCCACAGGTCGCAGAGGACCCGTTCCCAATGGGGCCTCGTCTCGCGACTCACCACGGCCTACTGGCCCAAGCTGAAAATCCGACACCCGTGGCCAGACCAACGATTTGCCGTCAGCGCTGTCATGGGCGCAACCCAAGGGAGGAGCCTCGTGCCTTAGCGGGCATGCGGGGATCTGCGCGGGGGGCGCTGGGTAACCGGCGTCCCTACCGCAATGAGAAATGGCTACGGACCTGAAAGTCAGCGTGAAGAGAGAGATCGATCGGTTGAGGAAGGAGCTGGCCGTGGCCACAGGGCAAGTCGCCGCGTTGCGGGACGAGATCAAGAGGCACGAGCTGGTTTATGACATGCTCAATGGACGAAAGACCGGCAAGAGGTCCCGGCAGGGTCGTTCCGGGGTTGGAGCGTTGAAACGGGGGCCACGTAGCGCGATGATCGATTGGACGGCGGTCTTCGAGACTCTACCCGACCAGTTCACTCTGGAAACCATGCGCGCTCACAAGACGGCGGGCGAGAAGACCCGAGGCTACCACAGGCAGGTGGTCGCGCGGTGGTCGAAGGAAGGCCGGATCAGGCGCACCGGCCGGGGCATGTACGAGAAAATCTGATTCCAGAGAAACGGGACGGGCGGAGCCGAGTCTCGGCCAGCCCATTCGCACCGGCTTGTTTCAGCTGTGTGCATCCGCACATCGCCGCTGCCCGGACCAGGGCGGTCGGCCCATCGGGAACGATTCGATTTTCAACGGCCAGTCGGCTACCCTCGGATACCGTTTTCCACAGTGGCCGCAAGCAACGGAAGGAGAGACGTGAGATGGCGACAACCGCAAACCGCAGGAACACGGCAGTCAAGGAGACGATGACCAAGAGCCAACTCCTGGAGGCCCTGTCCGAATCGACCGGGCTCCAAAGGAAGGACGTGGCCTCGGTGCTCGACCAGCTCGGGGTGGTCATCGAGCGTCACATCAAGAAACGCGCGGTGGGAACGTTCACCCTTCCCGGCCTGCTGAAATCAAGGTGGTGCGCAAGCCCGCGACAAAGGCGCGCAAGATGATCTCGCCCTTCACGCGCGAGGAGATCACAGTGGCCGCGAAACCCGCCTCGCGGGCGGTGAAGGTTCAGCCCCTGAGCGGGCTCAAGCGCATGACGGAGTAGATCCCAGGCCGGTGGGAAGGGAGCACGGTCGTGAGTGCGTGCAGCTGGCCAGCCCGGGCGAAAATTACCGACAGGCTGGCGTAGGAATACGCATTGATTTGAACAAATCCGCTTTCAGATTGATTACGTATTTGTCATATTCTCGGCTATCTATTTGATATTAAACGATAATTTATTTGTTATCATATACGTACATGTCATCCGGGTCTTCTGGTCCTTGCCGGCGACCCCACCGTGCACGTACGCAACAAATTGGTTCACATGCTCCTCGGCGATCACTTGACCGACTCCAGCGCCTGATCGGCTCCTAGTTGCTGATCCAGACCTGCCTGTCGATTGGCCGCCCGAATACAGGGTTCGACGACGTGCTGGATAGTTTCATCCCGATAGTCTTGCCCGAACGTCGAGCCGGCCAGGCTGCAAGCGAACACGACGATGGCGACAATATACCGCATACCGTACCGACCGCACTGCTACTGGTTGCGCCGCTTACACGTTTCGATCGCGGCCAACATCTCTTTCATGTTCTGTGCAGATTCCTGGTCGCGTTGCGCGCTGGCGGTTTGCGCCAGGATGCGCATCTGGAGTTGCGTATATCGCGGCGCGATCTGTTCTTCACATTTTCGCGCCCAATAGGTCGCCCGTTCGGCGGGCGTCATGGCACACCCGACTGGGCCGAGTGCAATAACCAGTACCAGCCACTTCATACCGAGTACCCTCCGTGAGCGTGCCGGGAACGGGCGGGAGATAGCGACCGGTCCCTGGACGACATCCGACGGTTTGAGTCCGCCCAAACTCAGGGAAGGGTAGAGCCGGAGCCGTTCACGAAACCGTACCTACGATAAGGTGTGGGGTCAAGTTCGACCAGGGCGCCACGCTTCTGCGGCATGGATTCTGGTTCGAGCGCGGGTCGAATCAAACGCACCGCCCGGGGCATGTGCCAGAAACCTGATTCGAAAGGAACAAGAAACTGGCCGGGCACGCGCTGATTGACGCCGTTGTTGTACTCAAACCGCTTGCGATTCGCTTACGGTGGTGGCAGCGGCCAACAGAAAACATATAAATTTCAGGTGGTTACTGGCGGCCCATCCATTGTTGTCCAGCCGGACTCCGCGTCCTTGATCGAGCCCCAGTCGAGCTCGATCTCCCGGCCGAGGCAGCGTACCCGGACGCCGTCGCTCCCCGGGCTGCTGGTGTCTGTCGACGTCACCTCGTAGACGAACACGAGCCTGGTCGGGGTCGAGCGCGCTCTTCGGTCGATCATTTCGGCCTAATGCCGACCTCCCCTATCCTCAGTCGCGGCGGTGCGCAACCATCGCGACTGGCCTTCGCTGACGGTTGAAATTTGTTCCCGTTATCCTCAACTCGCGAGGCTCGACGTCACCGCCGTGATTTTCGCCACCCCGCCGCCCGTGCTTCGGGCTCGGAACAGAACCAACGCTCTCCTAGGGAAGGGCTGATACGTGTACGCTCGTAGTATTGGCCGCCCGGCACGTGATAGATGCGCCTGCCGTTGCGGCTGATGTTCCCCTTGATACGGCACCCACCGGCCCTGTCGCGGGCATCGGGGTTGGCCCGACCTGCGTTCCGGTCGGCGACCGCCGGGGCGGACTGTAGGCGGACGCCCGCTCGCCAATCCCATGGCGGCGCGAAATTGCCGCGCCAGAGGCCTCGCCGCGCCACTCTTGCCGACGCCTCCTCATCCACATAGGCCATGGAATATCGCCTGTACGCGAGCGCCCATCCCTCCGAGACCAGCCAAGCGTTCAGATCCTCGCCACCGGCTCGACACACTGCCACGATGCGCCCGTAGCGACCCCGGTCTCTTTCCTCGCATGCAACCAATTGGCTGGAAATCCGTTCGGCGAGCGCACGAGCCGCTTGCCGGCCGCAACGCCAGCGGTTGCCATCGCCGACACAGGTCTGCGCACTCTCGGGCGCGTCGATGCCGTGCAGGCGAATTCGCGTGCCCCTCACCTCAACGGTATCGGCGTCAATGACTGACGCCCGGCCAGACACGTCCGCATGAACGGGCCACGACACGGCGACAAACGACAGCACTATCCAAACAGCAACGATACGTCCCATGATTTCCACTTCCCGGCCGCCGTGATCGTCATTTTAAAGCGATGACAGCCTTGTCTCACGGCACACGATGCATCCGCATGTTCCGACTTCCACCGGGCGGAATGACGAACTGGCGTGAAACCCGTCGAATGCCGCGACAACCGGGCAGGTCCCGGAGGTCCACAAATTGCCATGGTGCGCTCGCGCGCGCCAGCTCCTTTGGTGGCAATTGAAAACCTCACATTGAAAGTCTGCCGGCGAGTGTACGCGGGTTCACGCTGTTGGCAAAGCCGAAGCCTGCCTTTGTGTGGCCGATGGCGTGCCGAAGGAGCTTTCGTTCGACCGGATGCCCCCTTGGTCGTGCTGTCGGAAGGCTGCCGGGTTTGCTTCCTGCAATGTTTCGATTTGGTAACAGGGTCTGTGGAAAACCCTGTGTATATGGCGGGGATGCGCACGAAATTGCCCTTTTCATCCGGGATTCAACGAATTGCACAGTTTCTGCGCAGCGATCTTTCGCGAAAAACAGTCAGTTGTGAAGATAGGGCTCCGAAGCCCTCCGGTATCCAGAATCGGCTCATCCGGTGCAGTCCGGCCAAGTGACCGCCAAGTCGAATAGAACATCTCAACCGGGATGTCCACCGTCTGATTCGCCATTCCCATGTGAAGTTCCGTCGCGAATCCGGCGTTGGGGTCGGCTCGCCAGCACCAAACCGACGAAGCCGGCCGCCCAGCGGTGTTTCCTTGTGTCCGAACTCGATCGGGCTGCAAACACCCATCGGTGGCAGTCCGTAGACACGCTGATGTGGTCATGAACAACGGAGATCATACGGCGCAAGCGGTTCCGGGCTTGTCCATATCGGTGGCGATGCTCTGTGCGACCCTGACGGCCGAG
This sequence comes from uncultured Binatia bacterium (SeqCode), assembly GCA_965221155.1. Taxonomy (GTDB): domain Bacteria; phylum Desulfobacterota; class Binatia; order UBA9968; family JAJDTQ01; genus JAJDTQ01. Next base: position 44,203 of record OZ244869.1, read on the forward strand.
GTCTTCACCGACTCTCTGGCAAGGTGGGCATAGCGCGCCGTTGTCTGGACCTGCCGGTGCCCAAGCAACTTCCCGATCATCGTCAGGCTCTCGCCCAGGGCCAGCGCCCTCGAAGCGAAGGAATGGCGCAGGTCGTGGATCCGCACGTCTTCGAGTCCGGCCCGCCTGCGAACCACCAGCCACGGGGCGTTCAAGCTGCTCAAGTGCCTGTCCGCTCCAGGTCCCGTAATCACCCACGGGTTGTCCGGCTTCCGCGGCAGGGCCGCGAGAACCTTCCTGGCCGCCGGCGACAGCGCCACCGACCGTGCTCCCGTCTTGGCTTCCCGAAGCCTGAGCTCTCCCGCCTCCAGGTCCACGTCCTCCCACCGGAGCGTCAGGATCTCGTTGCGCCGGCACCCGGTCAACATCAGCAGCCGCAGTGCAGCCACCGCACTCCCCGACATCCTCCCCTCGGCTTCGACCTCGCTCAGCACCTTTCCCAACCGGCGGAACTCCTGTTCCGACAGAAAACGCTCGCATCTGCGGATCTTGTACTTCTTCACGAACCGGCACGGGTTTCCTCCCCCCGGCTCCACACCCCATGCCTCCGCCATGTAGAAGAGCTGGGAGAGCGCGTCCACCACCCGGTTCGCCATGACCGGCGTCCTGTGGAGCCGGTAGTGCAGCGCCGCCACCTGATCGCGCCCGATCGCCCCCAGAGGCAAGGAGCCGAATTCCGGCAGCAATCTGTCCAAGGCGCCCCGGTACGCCCTGGCCGTCGTCGGCTTGCAGCGCACGGCTACGTGCTCCCTCATGAACCGTTCCCCCAGCTCCGCCAGCGTGGGTCCGTTGCCCGAGGGCGATGCCCCGTTGGCGCGGCCCGGCTCCTCCCCGGCCTTGATGCCTGCGATCAGCGCCGCCGCCTTGCGCCGAGCCTGTTCCGCCGACACAAGTCCGTGTCTTCCGATGGCGACTCGCCTCGACTTTCCCCCAGCCCGCGTCTGCACCAGGTAGACCTTCGCCCCGGACGGATACACCCGCACCCCGAAACCCGAAAGCTCCCGGTCCCAGAACACCGCCTCCCGTTCGCCTGTGGAAAGCGCTTCGACCGTGCGCCTGGAGATCGTTCCGCTGTTCAACCTCGCCATGGTCCGTTTCCTTTCACTGCGCCGGCAGGATGTCCGCCCCGATGCTCTCCGCCACCTTGGCCGTCGAGGCCCGCACCGAGTCCCGTGCCAGGTGAGCGTACCGCGCCGTCGTCTTCACCTTCCGGTGACCCAGGAGTTCCCCTATCATCGACAGACTCTCCCCCAGCGCCAGTGCGCGGGACGCATACGAGTGCCGAAGGTCGTGAAGCCGTACTCCATCGAGACCGGCGCGCTTGCTTATGCGTTTCCAGGGCTCGTGGATGTTCCGCTGGCGGGTCCCCTTCTTCTTCCCCGGGAACACCCACGGTTGGCCGTCGACTCGGGAGAGGCTCAACAGCACTTTCGCCGCCGGCAGCGGCAACGGCACCACCCGCCCTCCCGTCTTGCTGTCCGCCAGCCGCATCTCCCCGGCCTCGAAGTCCACGTCGTCCCAACGAAGCCCCAGGATCTCGCTCCGCCTGCATCCGGTCAGGACCAGCAGCCGGATCGCAGCGGCCACGTGGGCCGATGCCAACCGCTCCGCCGGCGCCGCCTCCAGTGCCTGCCCCAGCCGGTACAGTTCCTCCGGAGTCAGGAACCGCTCGTGGTGTTTCTCGATCCTGTACCGCCGCACGAGTCGGCAAGGGTTCTTGCCCGAAGGACGCCATCCCCACGCATCGGCCAATTTGAACATATGCACCAGGATGTCCACCGCACGGTTCGCCACCGTGGGCTTGTCGCTGAGACCGTACTGAAGCGCCACAATGTGCTTGCGCTCCACCTCCCCCACCAGGAACTCTCCCAATGCGGGCACGATGTGCTTGCTCAGCATCAGACCGTAGTGGTACCCGGTCGAGCCCTTGCAGTGCATCGCCACGTACTCCCGCTCGTAGCGTTCGGCCAGGTCCCTGACCGTCGGGGCAGCGGCTGGCTCGGGCAAAGCCGGAGGCTCCCCCGCCTTGATGCGCGTGATGACGTGTGCCGCTTCCCTGCGCGCCTGCTCGGCGGACAACTCGCCGTGTCGGCCCACGGTCACGCGCTTCGAGCGGCCGAAGGCGCGGCTCTGGACCACGTAGACCTTCGCGCCCGAAGGGTAGACCCGAACGCCGAATCCGGGGAGGTCGCGATCCCAGAACACCGTGTCCTTGTCATCCACCGAAAGACGGTCAATAATGCGTTTGGAAAGGGTACGGTGCTGCGGTTCGGCCATGCCGTGGTCCTCCTGAACCGGGAAGCCTACGGGCCGGAGACAAGGAGCGGACCGTAAGCGTACCGAAAGCGAGTGAATTGAAACTGGAGGAGATTAAAGCGCACGGGAGGCGGGAATGCAAGACCTGGGAAGGCGGGAGATACGAACACAACTTATTGAAAACAAGGAAGTTATCGTATATCTGCGCACAATCAAGCGTTCCTGTCGAGTGCAGCGGATTTAGCGGTTACTGAAAAAGGCACCAACGCCACAACCCAGGCGGCAACAGTACCGAGGAGTGAAGGAGTCCGAATGAAGTTTTGTACCTACGACAACAGGCAGGCGGGCGCGGTGGTGGACGACAAGGTCTATCCCATCGGGGCGGCGATGGTGGCGGCAGGGATCCTGAATGCCGGCTACACCATGGTCCAGGTCATCGAGGCGATGACCGGCAACCCGGACGCCCCGGCCTGTGTCGACGAATGCATCCGGTCCGGCGACCCGGTGCCCCTGGACCAGGTCACGCTTCGGGCGCCCGTCGACAACCCCACCTCGCTGTGGGCCGCGGCGGCCAACTACATGGACCACCGGAAGGAGATGGAGAGCCGCATGGGCGGCGGCCACCAGGAGCTGCCGGACAAGGACGACCACATGTCGCAGGACTTCCTGAAGCCGGTGTCGTCCATCATCGGCCCCGGCGGCACCGTGATCATCCCCAAGGTGTCGCACGACGTGGACTTCGAGTGCGAGCTGTGCGTGGTCATCGGCAAGACGGCCCGGAAGGTCACCGAAGAGGAAGCACTGGATTACGTCTTCGGCTACACCATCTGCTGGGACATCAGCCAGCGAGACCCCTGGGGCCGCGGCAAGCAGAACACCCGCAACATCCGCAAGGGGTTCGACACCTTCAGTCCGCAGGGGCCCTGGATCGTCACCAGGGACGAGATCCCGGAGCCGCAGGATCTCTACCTGAGGGCGTGGCACAACGGCGAGCAGGTCATGACCTCCCACACCAGCGACATGATCTGCGGGGTGCGGGACCACGTCCGTTTTCTGTCCAGCGTGGTGACCCTCCGGCCCGGAGACCTCATCACCACGGGGACGCCGGCCGGGGTCCATACGCTGCTGGACGGCGACAAGCTCCGGGGAGAGATCGAGAAGATCGGCGTGATGGAGTTGAACGTCAAGGCGGAGGTCTGAGAGCCCCCGCCCACTGTCAACGCCGTGGGCCGCCACGGTTTAGCGAGGACAACATGCCGGGAATAATCGACGCAGACACGCACATATCGGAGTCGGAGGGGATGTGGGAGCTCATGGAGGCTTCCATGCATCCCCGCCGGCCGGTGATGACCGAGGTGCCGGACGATACGCTGTACGCGGACATCAACGTCCTGTGGCTGATCGACGGCAACCTCTTTCCCAAGCCCGCGGGCAGAGGCGGCTTCCGGCTGATCACGCCTTCGCGCTCCAAGGGTCAGGTCCGGCGCAAGGACGTGCTCACCGCATGCCGGGAGATCACCGACGTGCCGGCGCGGCTGGCGGACATGGACAAGCTGGGCGTGGAGGTCCAGGTCATCTACCCGACCCTGTTCCTGGTCTACCTCACCGACGACCCGGAGCTGGAGGCCGCGTTGTGCGGCGCGTACAACGACTGGCTCGGGGACGTCTGGGCCAAGTCCAAGGGGCGGCTACGGTGGGTGGTGGTGCCGCCGCTACATTCCATGGAAGCCTCCCTGGAGGAAATGAGAAAGGGCAAGGCCAACGGCGCGGTGGGGGTCACGCTGCGCGGGCTTGAGGGTGACCGCAGCATCGCGGAACCCTACTTCTTCCCCCTCTACGAGGAGGCCGAAAAGCTCGACCTGCCCATCTGCATCCACACCGGGTCGGGCTCCCGCACGCTGCTCAATCTCTTCGATCTGGCGGTCAGCTCGGTGTTTGCAAACCAGGTGGTGCTGCCCCTGTTCGCCTTCCGGGACATCGTCGCCAACCACCTGCCGGCGCGATATCCGGACCTGCGGTTCGGTTTCATCGAGGCCAAGGCGAGCTGGATCCCCTATCTGCTGCATCTGCTCCGGCGGGAATCCCGAGCCGTGGCCTCCGGCGGACGAAAGGGTATCCAGCGCCCCCGGTGGAAGCACGAGACCAATCCGGAGTTGTTCCGCGACTATCGCATCTACGTGGCCTGCGAGGCGGACGAAGACCTTCCCTACCTGCTCAACTACACCGGCGAGGACAACATCCTCATCGGTTCGGACTACGGCCATACCGACCCCGCCAACGAGCCGCGCATGGTGGACGTCATGCGGGCGCGCGAGGACGTCCCGGCCGGAGTCATCGAAAAGATACTGGCGGACAACCCGAAGGCGTTCTACGGCCTCTAGTGTTGTGTCTCTGCCGGCCGGCTGTTCCACAGGAGGATTTCGGTGGCGCGTTCACGAGAAACCATCGGGGAAAGGACCGCGCGGGAGGTCGGCGTGCTCCTGGGCAAATGCGCGGCCGGCGAGGCCGAGGTCACCACGACCTATTTCGGCCGACCGCGGCCCAAGGAAGACCACGTTCGTTTCATGATGCAGCAGACCGGCCGGGAACTGACCCGCGTGTTTCAGTTGGGCGGCCTGCTGGCCAACCAGTTGGCGGGGCTCGGGGTCACGGTGGACCGGCACACCTACCTGGCAACCCTGGAAAAGCTCCACGAGGAGACCAACCACTACGTCATGTGCCACGACCTGCTCACCTGGCTCACGGGCGAGTTGCCCTTCATCGGCGAGCTGCGCCGTTACGACATCTTCAATCCGGACCCTACCCTCCCGGAGAACGAAGGGAGCATCCAACTGTCGCGCGAGAAGAAAGCCATCGACGATGAACTGGCGGCGGAGAGTGCGCCCTGGGCGTCCCTGGTGGGGGATGAGGGAGTGCTGGAGGGCGGCGGCTCGGGAATGTTCTTCGCCGCCAGCCGGCTCAAGGGCGGCGAGTTCGAACGGCGGGTAGCGGAAACCATGAAGGTGGTGCTGGGAGACGAGCTGCGGCACGGCGCCGACCAGTTGGAACGGTTCCACGACCTCGAGCTGACGGAAGAGGACCTGGAGCAGATCAAGGGATACGTCAAGCGCCACGGCGATGCCCGTGTGCGCTTTCGCAACGTTCAGTTCAACTACCCTCTAAGCGAGGAGCGCATGCGCGAGATCGAAGCCGGAGAGATCGAGCCGTTGTACGTGTGGGAGGAAGTCGCGGCGCGTCACAGCTTGTAGAATTCCAGACCGTTCTCGCGCAGGATTTTCTGCTTGACGGCCTCCGAAATGTCCGTGCGTTGCCGGAGCTCCTCGATGCCGGTTTCCCGGGCCTCGGCGTGAGGGATGTCGCCTTCGATGAGAATCTGGTCCTCCCCCACCAGGTCGATGACGTGAGGCAGCAGCGGCTCCTCCGCCTCACAGGTCACATAGACCCGTCCTTCCTTGAGATATTCGCTGGGCAACTTCTTCGAGCGGTTTCCCAGCATCGCCACCACGGGATGGTAGTGATCCATTCGTCCCGCCATGTAGGGTATCCATTCGGCACCGGCCTCCAGAAAGGCTACCCTGAGTTCCGGGAAGCGGTCGAGTACGCCACCGCCCAGGATGCTGAAGAAACCCATGAACACCGGCAGCGTGAAGCTCAGGATCAATGACGCATAGGGGTCCTCGCAGGTCTGCGTCAGGCCCGGGGCGCTCCAGCCCGTGTGGATGCACACCGGCAGGTCCACCTCGCAAGCCGCCGCATAGAACGGAGACAGGTCGGGATGATGCAGCAACGTCTGCCCCGCGGTGCCGCCGATCATGAGACCCACGGCGCCCAGCTTCCGGGCGCGATGTACCTCGGCCACGCAGGCTTCGCGATCCCGCATGGGAATGACCGCAGCCCACTTCAGCCGCTCGGGGCGCTCGCTGCAACGCTGCGAGATCCAGGTGTTGTAGCTCCGCATCAGCGCCGCTTCGAACCTGGGATCCTCGGTGAGCCGGTGGAACAGAATGGACGAGTAGATCACCTGGATGTCGATGCCGAAGGCATCCAGGTCCTTGATGCGGGCATCGATATCGGTCATGCCCTGGCTGCCGATGTTGAAGGTCTTGTCCCGGGCGAACTTCATCTCCAGCGGAGTGCCGCTGAAGGTCGTCCCCGCCCCCCACAACCGCGGATGGATCTGGCCGTCGATGAGCCACCAGGCGTCGATGTGGGTGTTGGTAGCCAGCCCGTCGCCCTGCACCACCAGCGGCCTCCGGTCCTTGAATTCGTCATCCAGATAGTCCCAAGTCTCGCGCACCTCCATGACGTGCGAATCCGCATCCACGACATCGATCTTCTTCATTGGGTCACCTCCCAAGGGCATCTGCGACCGGGTCCCAGCTCGCCCGGCTTCGCCGGGGACTATCCGACAAACGGCACCCGCTGTCAACCGCGCTCGACGCCGCGAGTTCCCGTGTTCGGTGAATCCCAGGATCTTCATTGAAGAAAAAAAGTTGACAAAAAGATATCCACTTGATCTGATGGACTGTGCGATGGAGCGAACGACGCTTATTGTCCGAGAAACAAGGAGGTGCCAAATGGGTTATTCGAAACGAGTCGACATCGGCAGCGGGCCTACCGGTTCCCTTGTCCGAGGGATTCTGGTGGCGGCGGCCATCGCTCTCGCGGCGTCATGGAGTCCGGCTATCGCAGCCAAATACACCATGACGATCGCCCATCTTTATCCCGATGACCTCACCAACAACGAGATAGCGCCGGCCATGGAGCGCTTCAGACAGGTGGTCGAAAGCGCCACCAACGGCGATGTCGCGGTCAAGGTCTTCGGTAACGGCGCCCTCGGCAGCGAGGTCGAGACAGGGAAACAGGCACAAAAGGGGAGGACGGTGCAGTCCGTTCTGATCTCTTCCGGCGCCACCTCCTCCTTCTTCAAGAACTACCAGATCGCCGCGACGCCGTTCCTGTTTCCGAACTACCAGACGGCCTGGGCGTTCTTCGACTCCGAGTACTTTGCAAAATTCATGAAGGGCGCGCTCAAGGATAGCGGATTGCGCTACCTGGGAACTTTCGACGACGGTGGCGGATTCGTCGCATTCACCAACAACAAGCGGCTGATTCGCACCCTGGCCGATCTCAAAGGTCTGAAAATTCGGGTCGAAGAAAATCCCGCCCATATCGCGACCATGAAGGCTTTGGGCGCAAGCGCAACCCCATTGCCCTGGGCCGAGGTTCCGACAGCGCTTACCACGGGACTGGCCGATGGTCAGTTCAACGCTCCCGGTGTAAACGACATGTTCCGTCTCCACGACACAACCCGGTACACGACCTGGAGCGGGCACGTCTACAACACGGTTACCTGGTTTATCAGCGATGCATGGCTCAAAACGCTCCCAAGAAACTATCAGGAGATCATCATCGGTGCATCGCGTGAATCCGTCGCAATCGGCCACGGGGTCGCCACTCTCACAAGCATCGTCGGATGGGTGAACTCCTGCAAGAACTTCAAGGGATGTCACATCCTCTCGAACGCCGAGAAGGCAAAAATGAGGGACATCGCCCGCCCGGCGTTCGAGGCATGGATCACCAAGGACTACGGCATGGACGCGGCCCTGGTGAAAGAATTCTGGGCCGCGGTCGACGAGACTCGCAAGGAGGTTTCTGCCCGCAACGCCGCCTACTACCTGGACTAGGCTTCGTAAGCAGGCAGACTTGAACAAGTGCATCTTTCCAGGCAAAGGAGCGGGGTGGACAGAGCGTACACGCTTCGCCACGGAGGCGCTTTGCTTCCACCCCGTGATTTCTCATGAACAGCACCAATCACGAACTGGCCGTTCGCCTCAAGAGGGTCAGCGATGTCGTCAACACCGCGGTGACCATCCTTGCCGTTGTGTTGTTCGTGATCATGTTGTCCCTGTCCCTGACCGCGATATTCTTTCAATTCGTCCTCGGTCAACCCACGACATGGGCTTATTCCCTGACCAGACTGTTCTTGCCATGGATCGCAATGCTCAGCATCACGGTGGCACTGAAGCACAACGAGCACATCGGCGTCACCATGGCCATCCGACACCTGCCGCAGTCCGCGCTCCGCGTGGTCCAGTTGGCGAGTCTGTGCACGGTCGCATTCTTCGGCGCAACGCTCGCCTGGTACGGGATCGACTTCTTCGTGCACTCGACCCAACTCTACATGGTCTCGGATAATCTACAGGTGTCTCACCGGTGGACGGCTGCTTCCGTTCCCCTGGCCGGCCTGGTGATCTGCATTCACGTGTTGAGCGGCCTTGCCCTGGTCGAGCACCCGGACCTCATGGAACAGTTGGACCTGGAGGAGAACTGAAATGGGTGTGATTCCCATCACTGTGTTTGCTCTCCTGGCGCTCGGCGGGCTCCCCATCGCCCTGGTCATGGTCATCACCGGCCTCGCCGGCGCCGTGACCGTGGGCGGCCTGGATTTTCTGGAGATCATCGCGGACCGTTTCTACGCGGGGGTTTCCGGGTTCGTCCTCATCGCCATCCCATACTTCATCTTCACCGCCGAGCTGATGAACCGGGCGAAGCTCACCGATCGTCTGATCGCGTTCGCCAGCAGCCTCTTCGGCAGGGTGCCGGGCGCCCTTTCCCACGTGAACGTGGCTGTCAGCGTTCTTTTCGCCGGCATCACCGGCGCGGCGGTCACCGATACTGTCGCCATCGGGAAGACCCTCATACCCGCCATGAAGAACCAGGGATACGGCGCCGACTACTGCGCGGCGGTCACCGCCTGCTCGTCGATCATCGGGCCCATTATCCCGCCCAGTATCATCATGGTGGCCTACGCGGCGACCTTGAGGGGCATTTCCGTCATCGACCTGTTCGTTGCCGGAGTCGTGCCCGGTCTGCTCATGGGCGTTCTGCTGCTCGGCACCAGCGCGTGGATTTCCTGGCGGCGAGGCTATGCCGGCAGCGAGGCTATGAGCCTGCGGCGCACGCTGACGACCGGGATCAATGCCATTGCCGCCATGGCCGTGCCGGCGGTCATACTCGGGGGGATTCTTTCCGGTATCGCCACGGTGACCGAAGCCGCCGCCATCGGAGCGATCTATGCCTTTGCGATCGGGATATTCCTGTACCGGACCCTGACCCTCAGGGACATCTGGCAGTCTCTCGTTTCCACCGTCAGCTTCTCGGGCGTGGTCTTCTTTCTGCTCGGCGCCTCCACCGTACTCGGCTGGTACATCACGCGCTCGGGTATCGCCCGCGAGGCGGCGGAGCTCCTTGTCGCCGTGAGCGCGGTTGCGTGGGTCCAGATGGCCGTGGTCTGCGTGTTGCTGATCTTTCTGGGGGCCTTTGTGGATGTCTTGCCGGCGGTGGTGATCGCCGGTCCGGTGCTGGCGCCGGCCATGATCCAGCTCGGATTCGATCCGCTCCATTTCGGGATGGTCATGCTGCTGGCATTGAACATCGGCAATATCACGCCGCCGGTGGGTATGACCCTACTGGTCTCGGCCAAGCTGTCTCAGGTGTCCTATGAAGCGGCCATTAAAGCGTCTCTGCCGTTCATGGCGACACACCTGCTCGTGCTCATCCTGGTCGCATACATTCCACAACTGGCGTTGTGGCTGCCGGAATGGTTGAGCGATCTGGGTCTGATATGATGGTGGCGGCGAACGCTGGGAGCCCTGTCCCGTCTCGTCGTCCAGTTGGCCGCGCGACGGTCTTCCGTTAGACAAAATACATGGTACACGCCTTCGTCAGCGATCTCGCCGCGCGGATCGAAACCCTGAAAGCCGACGGCCTCTTCAAGCAGGAGCAGGTCATCGCCTCGGCGCAACAGGGCAAGATAACTCTCCAGACCGGGGCTGCCTGCATCAACCTGTGCGCCAACAACTACCTGGGCCTGTCCAATCACCCCCGGCTGATCGAAGCCGCCCGGGAGGCGTTGAGCAAGTACGGGTTCGGCATGTCGTCGGTCCGGTTTATCTGCGGTACCCAGCTTCCACACAAGCGGCTGGAAGAGCGTCTGAGCGATTTCCTGGGGATGGAGGACACGATCCTGTTCCCCAGTTGCTTCGACGCGAACACGGGTCTGTTCGAGACCCTCCTGGGCCCCGAGGATGCGGTCATTTCGGATGCGCTGAACCATGCCTCCATCATCGACGGCGTGCGCCTTTGCAAAGCGAAGCGGTTCCGTTACGACAACAACGACATGGCGGACCTGGAGGCAAAGCTGATCGAGGCCGGGAACGCCCGCTATCGCCTGATCGCCACCGACGGCGTGTTTTCAATGGACGGCTATATCGCCGATCTGCCGGCGATCTGTGACCTGGCCGAAAGATACGACGCCATGGTCATGGTCGATGACAGCCACGCCGTGGGCTTTGTCGGCGCCACCGGCCGCGGCACGCCCGAGCACTGCGGTGTCGCCGGGCGCGTCGATATTCTGACCGGAACCCTGGGCAAGGCGCTGGGTGGAGCGGCCGGCGGTTATGTCTCGGCCCGCGGCGAGATCGTCGAATGGCTGCGGCAACGCGCGCGTCCCTATCTTTTCTCCAACACTCTGGCTCCGGTCATCGCCCAGACGAGCCTGAGGGCGCTGGACCTCGTGACCGGCTCCAGCGCGCTGCGCGACCGCCTGTGCCGCAACGCGAACCACTTTCGCGCGGAAATGACCGCCCTCGGGTTCGAGCTTCTCCCCGGCGAACACCCCATCGTGCCGCTGATGCTACGCGATCCGAAGCTGGCGCAGAGCTTCGCCGACGCTCTGAGGGACCGGGGCGTGCTGGTTTCCGCCTTCTCCTTCCCGGTGGTCCCACGCGGACAGGACCGGATCCGCGCCCAGATGTCGGCGGCCCACGACATCGGGGACCTGGACCGCGCCATCGCGGCCTTCGCCGCGGTGGGGCGGAATCTGGATGTCATCGAATAACGTGACGCGTGAAGGAGCGCCCATGTTCTCTTTGAAAGGACACACCGCCATCGTCACCGGCGGCGCCAACGGCATCGGCCTCGCCACCACCCGGATGCTGGCGGAGACCGGCGCCAACGTCGTCATCGCCGACATCAACGAAGATGCCGGCTTGCAGGCGGCGGACGAGTTGAAGGCGAAAAGCATTGCCGCGTTGTTCGTCAAGACCGACGTCACCCAAGGCAGCGATGTGGACGCTCTCATCGCCGCCGCGACGGACCGCTTCGGGTCGTTGGAAATCCTGATGCCGTTCGCCGGAATCGGAATCGAAAAGCACGCGCTGGAAACCACCCGCGAGGAATGGGACCGCACCATCGCCATCAATCTTACCGGCAGTTTCCTGGTCATGCAGGCCGCGGGCAGCGTCATGGTCGAGGCGGGGTACGGCAGGATCGTGGCGATGGCCTCGATCTCCGGTATGCGGGGAGGCACCGGGCGGACCGCATACGGCGCCTCGAAGGGCGGCGTGATCACCATGACCCGTGTCATGGCCCTGGAGTGGGCCGGAACCGGGGTGACCGTCAACGCCCTGGCGCCGGGTCCGATCGATACCGCCCTGACCCGGAAAATGCACGACGACGAGACCCGCCGCGCGTATGACCGGGCCATTCCCATGCGCCGCTACGGCCTTCCGGAAGAAGTGGCGCACGCGGCCGTGTTTCTGGCCTTGCCGCAGTCCAGCTACATCACCGGCGTCACACTGCCGGTGGACGGCGGCTTCACCTCGAGCGGCGTCATCAAGCGGAGTTGAGCCTCTGACGGGACTCGGAGTTTGTAGAAGGCGAGCCCGTTCTCGCGCAGGATCTTCTGCTTGGCAGAAAGGCCACCCGCAGCTTCGGGTAGCGGTCGAGCACGCCCCCGCCCAGGATGCTGAAGAAACCCATGAGGACCGGCAGCGTGAAGCTCAGGATCAACGATGCGTCAGGATCCCCGCACGTCCGCGTCCTTCAAGTATCCTCGCCCGCCCATCTGGTGGATTGGCAGACGGCGAGAATGAACGCGTCCGCGTCACTTGCCGCCGTGAATCCATGGGGCATACCGGAATCGAAATGAACCGATTCACTCGTTTCCAGGAGGATGGGATTGTAGGGTTCCATGTAGAACCATAGAGACCCGCTGACGACGTAGAGGAACTCCTCTCCCTCATGCCTACTCAGGATTTCCGGCCTATGCCGTCCCTTCGGCACACGGACCAACATCGGTTGGAAGGAATTCTTCAAGCGTTCTTCGCTCAGCAGATGGTATTCGCCCAGCCGTGTTTCGTGCCGAATACCGTCGCCGATCCGGTTCACGGTCGTGGAGTCCCGCGCAAACCACCAGAAACGCTTGCCATGGAACAGCTCGCCGAACTCCATCCCGAGACGGTCCCGCAAACGAAGCAGCACATCAACGTCGGGCGAGGTCTGATCGTTCTCGATCTTGGCAAGGGTGGAGGCCGCAACTCCGGTGATCTCGCTCACGGCGGCGACGGTCCAGCCGTGTTCCTTCCTGGTCCGCCGCAATGTTCTACCGACACTATGCGACCGTCGAGTGTTAGCCATGGGAGCCGGGTTTAATTCGTTAACGGAGTACCTTCCGCCCGTTTACCGCCTACAAAGCCATGCCAAAAACCGTCATTCGACAACAAGAATTATACCTTATTGTTAGAAGTTCATCAAGAGAAACGATCACCACGACAAAATAAAAGCGGGCGTTGAAAACAAAATGCCCTAAAGCGCCATTCTCACGATTCGTGAAAATGTTCGCACGGCCGGTCGAAGGCCATAGTTCCCCTACCGGACCGGCCGGACCGCTAACGGGCAATCTTTTCCGCCACGTCCTTCTCCGCCGCAACGCTCCCGGTTTGACTGACGACGAGAGCCACGGCGTCGGTATCGCCCACGGCCAACCAACCGTGGGGCATTTGCGCATCGAAATGCACCGACTCCCCCTCCTTCAGGATAATGGCGGTGTACGGTTCCATATAGAATTTCACGGCTCCGCTGACGACGTAGACGAACTCCTCCCCCGTATGGGAGTGTGTTCTCACCACCTGCGGTTCTTCCGTTTCCTTCCGGAGATAGATCAGCCTTGGCTCCATGGCCTTTCTGGACAGTTCGCCACTCAGGACCAGGGACTCCCCAAAGGGCCTCTTGTCCCGAACGCCGTCGCCCAACCGATTAACCGTCCTGGAGCCGTGGGCGAAGGTGGAGAAAGTCCCGCCTTGGAAAAACTCCGCGAGATTCAGATCGAGGCCTTCGCACAAGCGGACCAATACGTCATAGTTCGGCGACGTCTGATTGTTCTCGATCTTGGAAAGCGTGGAGACCGCAACCCCGGTCATCGTGCTGACGGTCGATAGCGTCCAGCCGTTGTCCCTCCGGAGCCGGTGCAACGCCTTGCCTACGTTGTGTGTGCGGCGAGTGCTAGACATGCGTATCTCGGTTTCGATTGACAACCAATACGATCGGAAAACTCTTGCAGTAAGTGAAATTAGCCATGACCTAACCTGTTTACTATAAGAACATATCGCCCAGCCGAATGCAAGCTTTAACGGGACGCGAAGATCACCGTGGATCACAAATGAAACGAGAATAAGTGGTGTGGGCGGCAAACGATTTGACACATTTACCAACAGGGCGTTCACGAAGAAGTATGCATTTGAGCTTTGGACGGAAGGGGAGACCTGCGGTAGGCGGGCAACTTCGCGCTGCACCTCTGCTTCCAGTTTTGCAGGTCGCGTATCGTTAAGTGCTGATGCCCGGGAGGCCGGCTACCCACTCATCGCGAACAACCGTGCCGCCGCTTGCACGCGGAACGGATCTGGCGGGGACGGTGGACGTGTCCTGCTCTGGCAACGTCAACTCCCACCCTGTAGACTTTCGACGTTCAACGGCCGTGTGTTCCGTTGGCCGTTTCCGTTGGCGGCCCGTATCGCGCGCCGGGGAAACGGACGGCAACCACGACCGTCGACATTGGAGGATTCATGAAACTCTACGGTTACTTCAGGAGCTCGGCGTCCTACCGCGTCCGCATCGCACTTTCGCTCAAAGACGTGGCATACGACCTCCAACCGGTCCACCTACGCCACAACGAGCAGCGGGCGCCGGAGTATCTGGAGCGGAATCCCCAAGGCCTGGTGCCGGCCCTGGAACACCACGACGCGGTGCTGGTGCAGTCTCTGGCAATTATCGAGTATCTGGAGGAACGGTTCCCGAAACCGCCGCTGCTGCCGGCGGCACCCGCGGACCGGGCCTGGGTCCGGGCGCTGGCCCAGATCGTCGCGTGCGACATCCACCCGATCAACAACCTCCGGGTCCTGCAATATCTGGAGAACGAACTCGCGCTCGATGACGGCGCCAGGACCGCCTGGGCCCGGCGCTGGATCGATGAAGGCTTCGCCGCCATGGAAGCCATGCTCGGGGATGATCCACGGACCGGTGACCACTGCTTCGGCAACATGCCGACCCTGGCCGATATCTGTCTCGTGCCCCAGGTCTTCAACTCACAACGCTTCGGCGTGGACATGACCCGGTACCCGACCCTGGCCCGGATTCACGAGAACTGCATGCGGCTCCCCGCGTTCGCGGATCAGGCCCCCGAACGGCAGCCGGACGCCGAATGACCCCTGCTTTCTCACCGGCGAGGGTGTTGGCGGCCACCGCCTGCGCCGCCGGGTTCGGCCTGGCGGTGGCGCCCACGCCAGCCGGGTTACCCGCGGCGCTCCTACCCACCGCCGGGGTCATGGTGGTGTGCGTCGGTCTGTGGGCCACGGCGGTCATACCCGAGTATTTGACCGCGGTGATCTTCTGCTTCCTGGCCGTGACCGTGACCGGCGCCGAGCCGGAGGTGGTCTTCGCCGGATTCTCCTCCACCGCCGGCTGGCTCGTGTTCGGCGGTCTGATCATCGCCGCGGCGGTGCAGACCACCGGCCTCGGCACACGCATCGCCACCCTGGCGGTGGCCTACTTCGGCCGGTCCTATCGCGGCTTCCTGTGTCGTATCGTCCTTACCGCGGGGCTCATGGGCTTCATCGTGCCCTCGAACATGAGCCGTGTGCTGGTCATGCTGCCTATCTTCCTCAGCATGGGCGAGCGGCTCGGGTTCGGCCGCGGCAGCAACGGCCGCACCGGCGTCACCCTGGCCGTGGCCGCCGGCAGCATCTTTCCCAGCTTCGGCATCCTCACCGCGGCAGTCCCCAACGTGGTCCTGCTCGGAGCAGCGGAGAGCATCTACGGGATCAAGATCACCTACGGCGAGTATTTCCTGATGCACTTCCCGGTCATCAGCGTCGTCACCCTGCTGGCCCTGCCGGTTCTGATCGCGGCGCTGTTCCCCGCGGAGATGCAGACGGCAGAGCCTCCGGAGACCGGCGCGCCCTGGACCGCGGCGGAACGTAACCTGCTGCTGATCCTCGTGGCCGCCCTGGCCCTTTGGGTCACCGACCACTGGCACCGGGCCTCGCCCGCCTGGGTCGCACTGGGGGCGGGCATCGTGTGCCTGCTGCCACGGCTCGGCTGCATGCCGCCGACCTCCCTCACCGGCAAGGTCAACCTGGGGCCGTGGCTCTTCATCTGCGGCATCGTCGGCATGGGATCGGTGGCGGTGCACAGCGGTTTGGGAGATCTCCTGGCGGGCTGGCTCCTGTCCGAGCTCCCCCTGGAGCCGGGGCGCGACCTGGCTAACTTCGCTGCCATGAGCGCGGTGGGCATGCTCATCAGCATGGCCACCACGGTTCCCGGCGAGCCGGTCATCGCCGCCGCCCTTGCCAGGGACATCAGCGCCGCCACCGGCTGGCCCGTGTCCACCGTGCTTCTGACACAGACCGTCAACTGGTCCATGGTGCCCTTCCCCTATGAGTTGCCGCCCCTGGTGGTGGCTGCGCGCATGGCCGGGGTACGGCTTGGACAAGTCACCCGGTTGCTGCTGGCCATGACCGTGCTGGCGTGGGTGGTGACGCTGCCGCTCCAGTTCGTGTGGCTCCGCCACCTGGGATACTTCGCGGGCTGACGGCGGTTGCAGGGGCGGTTTCAAACCCGCCCCGCGCGCCCGCCACCATGCGAGGGAGGGCGCCGCGGCCGGCGGCCGCGGGATCAGTAGATCGACATGCGAATCGACGGGATCGGGGACTGAGGTGGGCTGGGAAACGGGACTCTACGCTTTCGCCGTGGTGCTGTCGGCCGCGAGCCTTCAGGGAATCACCGGGGCCGGGATGATGATCCTGTCGGTGCCGGCCCTCGTGGTGGTCCTTCCGGCCACCGTGGTGGTTCCGGGCATCGTGCTGCTGTACCTGCCGCTGGGTGTCGCCCAGCTCATCCAGCTCCGGCGGGACGTCGACCGGCGGCGTCTCGCGATGCTCGCCGTGAGTTCCGCGCTGATGGTGCCCCTGGGCGCCGTCATCCTGAGGGACGTGGACGCGGTCACCCTGCAGCGTGGCATCGGCTGGCTGATGATCGCGCTGGCGCTGCTGTTGCAGATGAAACCCGGTCCCCCGTTCTCGCGCGAGTTCGCGCCGTGCGTGGGGGCCGGACTTATCGCCGGCTTACTGGCTGCCAGCACCTCCGTGTCCGGCCCGCCGCTGGTGCTGCTCGGGCTGAAGCAGCGCTGGGAGCCCGCCCGTTTCCGCGCCACCGTGATCGCCTACTTCCTGATCATCTCCGCGTTCTCCCTTCCCTTCTACTGGGAGATGGACCTGCTTACCCCAGCCACCTGGCAGTTCGTGCTCTACGGCCTGCCGGGCGTGTTCCTGGGCTATTTCACCGGAGCTTGGCTCCGGGCAAGGGTCTCGGTGGCGGCGTTTCGCTGGCTCGCCACCGGCGTCGTCGTCACCGGGGGCCTGACGGCCGCGCTGTTCTGAGACGATGTGTGTGAGACAGGCTCCCACGTAGGTCGGGTTAGCCGAAGGCGTAACCTGACATCGCACGGCGATTCGCGTCGAATCAGGCTCCGCTAACCAATCCGACCTACCTGACACCGCGTGGGACCGCTTGGAAGGTGAATGAAACCGCCCCAAAAACGAAGGCCCCTTGTTGACAACTCCACGTCGCATTGATAGAAGCGCAAACTTACCCACGGTAAAGACTCAACCATCAGAAGGGAGACGGAAATGATGAATCGTTTGCAAACCATTTTGCTGGCGTTGTTCGTCGCGGGGCTGGCCCTGTGCCTCACCGCCACGACGGCGCTGGCGCAGAAGAAGACCCGTGTCAGCATCGGCGTCACCGAGACCATGGAGACGTACAACCCGTACGGCGACAGCGTGGCGCTGCTCTACGGCATCTACACCGAGTTGAGCGGCCCCCTGTGCAAGTACAACTGGAACGAAGGCAAATGGGAGCCGCGGCTGGCCAAGAGCTGGAAGGTTGTGGATCCCAACAACTGGGTGTTCGAGCTGGACCAGCGCTACAAATTCAACGACGGCAGCCCGGTGACGGCTCAAGACATCGTCCACTCGATCTGGCGCATCTTCAACGATCCGCAGAGCAAGCAGAAGGCATCCGTGGCCCGTCCGGTCAAGGAGGCCAAGGCGCTCGGCGACTTCAGCGTGCAGATCACCACCCACAAGCCCACCGCGCCGCTGCTGGACTTCCTCTGTGACGGCCTGATCATCACCAGCAAAGCGGCCTACGACAAGTACGGCCCGGCGGTGGCCGACCGGAAACACCACATGGGCGGCGGCCCCTACGAGCTGGTGGAGCTGGTGCAGGGACAGCGCATGGTCATCAGGAAGCGGCCCGATCACCCGGCCATGTCGAGGAATCCCAACGCGCCGGACGAGGTCGTCTTCCGCGTCATGCGCGAGACCGAGCAGCGGACGGCGGCCCTCATGAACAACGAGGTACAGGTCGCGCAGCTCATCCCGCCGCATCTGATGAAGACGGTGGAGAACTCTCCGAAACACAAGATCGTGAAGATTCAATCCCTCGTGCTCATGTTCCTGGGCATGCAGCCCAAGCCGCCCTTCGACAAGAAGGAAGTGCGCCAGGCGGTCTGTTACGCCATCGACCGGGACAAGATCATCAAGACCCTGCTTCAGGGGCAGGCGCAACGGCTCGACGGGCCCCTGGGTCCCGGCCAGTTGGGATACAACCCGAACCTGAAGGCCCGTTACACCTACGACCCCAAGAAGGCGCGTGAGCTGCTGAAGAAGGCCGGGCATGAAGGCGTCGAGGTGGAGCTGCAGACCCCTGTCGGCCGCTATATCCTGGACAAGCAGGCGACGGAGGCCATGATCCCGATGCTCAACGCGGCGGGCTTCAAGGCCAAGCTGCGGACGCCGGAGTGGCCCACCCTCTGGGCCAACGTCCAGAGGGGAAAAGTGCCGTTCTTCTACATGGGCCGTGGCGGCGTTCTCGATCCGAGCTCGGCATTCCACCAGTACTTCAGAAAGGGCGGCTCGCCGCGGATCGGCTTCTCCCATCCCGACCTCGACGCGGCCCTTGACGCGGAACAGCAGGAGTTCGATCCGGAGAAACGTAACCAGTACCTCAGCCAAGCCATGGAGCTGATCACGGACATGGCGCCCGCCTGCTTCCAGTGGCGACACGAGTTCCTGTGGGGCATGTCGAAAGACATCGACTACCAGCCCCCGGCTGATTCCCGCATCTACGGCATGGACATCAGCGTGAAGTAACGGGAAAAGGTTTCCCATAGCGGGACAGGTTCCCGCAAGCGAAGAGAGGGGCATGCTTCCGGCTTCGGCGGCATGCCCCTCTTGATTTCGGAGCGCAGGGGGCCGGGCCGGGGACGGACCCGCGCCGCGGGCCGCAAACCTCCCAGGGAGGCCTTCATGAAACCCCGATTCCGCGGCATCTTCATTCCCACCCTGACCACCTTTGACGACGACGGCGAGGTGGATTTCGACGTCCTCGGCGAAATGCTCGAGTTCCACATCGCGGCCGGCGTGCACGGGCTCTTCGTGCTCGGCTCCACCGGCATGGGGCCGGTCATGACCACCGAACAGCGCGTCGCCACGGCCGAGTTCGTCATGGAGCGGGTCCGGGGACGTCTCCCGGTCATCATGCACGCCGGCACGGCCGACGTGCAGACAACCATCCGGCTGGCGCAACACGCGCAGGGGCTGGGCGTGGATGCCGTGGCCGTGGTGCCGCCCTACTACTTTACCGACCACACCGCGTGGGAGATCACCGCGCACTACAAGGCCGTGGCGGCGGCGGTCAACGGCACCCCGCTGTTCCTGTATGACAACGTCAAGTACTCCGGCTGGGCCTTCACTCCGCCCACGGCCAAGGCCCTACAGCAGGAGGTCCCCTCCCTCTGCGGGATGAAGGCGAGCTACTACGCGCAGGGACCGCTGCTCGGGTATCTGGAGGCCATGCCAAGGGACTTTGCCGTCATGTCCGGTAACAGCATCGACCTCTTGCCGGCGACACCCCACGGACTGAGCGGCGCCATCCCGCCCTTGACCAGCGCCATTCCGGAGATCTGTGCGGAGCTGTGGAACGCCCTGGAGCGGAAGGACTACGAACAGGCGATTCCGTTGCAGAAGAAGGCGGACGACTTCGGCCGGGCCATCGGCCGGCTGGGACAGCGTTTCGGCCGCAGCGCCCATCGCGAGGCCATGCGCGCCCGCGGCTTCAAGATCAAGCGTTACCCGCGCTGGCCCTCGGAGGAGCTCACCGAGGAAGCGATGCAGACCGTCGCGGATGCCTTGAAGGCCACCGGCGTCTGACGGCCTGCCCGCCCCCTGGTGGCCGGCACCCTCACGCTTTCTTTTCGGCGGGTGCGGCCTCCGGCGGCTCGAGATCCCAGCCGTTGGTGGACATGTCCATGATGACCCCGTGGGGACCCCGCACCTTCTGCTCGAAGTAGAAGCTGTGATGCGAGCCCACGGCGTCGCCGAGCAACTCCGCCTCCGTCCCGGCCAGCCGCGATTTGGCATCTTCGAGGTCGTCCACCTGGAACCCCATGTGATGGAGTCCCTCGTAGCTGGCCCCGCCCACCATGTCCGCGGCCTCGTCGGAGGGGTAGTTCAGGAACGCGAAGTTGATGTGTCCGTCCGAGAGGAACACGCCGCCGCCCCGGGGCGAGTCGGGTACCTGCTTGACGAACTTGAGACCGAACACTTTCTGGTAGAAGGCCGCGGTCTTCTCCGGATCCTTGGTCGCGATTGCGATATGTCTTAAACGTGCCATGGGTCACCCTTTCTCGTGAACGCGCGCGTGCTCTTCACTTCCGCTAGTTGATCGGTTCCATTGCCCGGGCGATGCCGCCGAGAAACACCTGCCAGAACTCCAGCGACTGCCGCGAAGCGTCCAGTATCCCCTCCCACTGGACGTCGGTCTTGGCGTAGTCGGCCAGCAGCTTCATGGTCTGGCCCTTGTGGTCGGTATCGGCTTCACGGTGGAGCTTGAAATTCGGAAGCTGCTCCTCGGTCAGGCCGAGGTCCCGCATCCAACGCACCTGGGCGCGGGTCTGATGCGCGCCGCCGGGAATGATCGGATCCAGGTTGACCCGCTCCAGCACGGCAACGCCGCCGAGGCCTTCCAGCCACGACAGATTGAAGGCGAGCCAGGTCCAGCCGCACAGCGCCGCTCGGGTGGACGGCAACGGCTGGGCGTTGTGCACCTCGTCCGCGGTCAGACCCACCGCCTCGCCATGCCGAACCCACAGGGTGTAGTGGTCGGAACCGCAACGGGGATCGAAGATCATCTCTTCGGTCTCGTGCGCCAGAAGCTCCTTCTTGATCTCCAGGTGCGGACAACGTGCGATGATGTAGGCCCACGCCGACCGCCGGCCCCGCACGAACAGACCGAACTGCTGCGCGATGATCTGCGCCCGGGGGATGGTCAACGGAGCATTGTAGAAACTCTCTGCCTCCGCGGTCGCGAAGGTGTCCCGGGTCATCTGGTTCAACATCTCGTCGTATTTCGCCAGCTCGCTCATCCCCTGTCCCTTTCAGGCATCCGCCGGAATGCGCTCCATGACGTCGGCGATGCCCGCGCGATAGATGGTCAGGAGCTCCAGGGACTCCTTGACGGCCTGCAACGCCTGCTCCTGCAGCGCGCCCGTGGCAAGGCTCGACAGATCCGGCAGGAACATGTCGCTGTGCTCCTCGTCAGCCTGGGAGTGGACCTCGAAGTTGGGCATGTCCTTCATGTGGATGCCCATGTCCTCGATCCAGCGCCGGGCCATGCGGGTCGAGTTGCCGCCGCCCTGGTCCATCAGCAGCCGGTCGTCGTTGCACCACTCCGTCACCGTCAGCGCCGCCAAGCCCTCCAGCCAGGGTTTCTCACGGGTGATCCACGCCCAGCCGTAGAGCGTCGCGCGGGTGGTGGGGATGGGTTCCGCCTGCAGGATGTCGTCGACGCCAAGTCCCACCGACCGGCCCTGCTTGAGGATCAGGCTGATGTGTCCGTGCTCGGAATACTCGTCCTTGATCACCTCGCCGTACTCATGCTGGAGGATCTTCTGCTTGACCCCCCATTCGGGGCAGTTTCCCGAAACATAGGCCCAGCAATCGCGGCGATGCCGGACGAAGTGGGCGAGCTCCCTGAGCACGACCTGCGCGCGCAGAGGCGTCTGCTTGATGGAATAGTATCGGGTCAGCGTGTCGGAAGCCATGTGGTCCCGTACCATGTCACCGATCGCCTTGCGCCATCCTTGAACGTCCATAGCCGTCAACTCCCCATTCTACGCGGTCAAAACCCTATGGCACAGCCGTCCTTGCGCGGATCCGACGCGCCCATGAGGACGCCGCTTTCCGGCTCGACGGCGATGGCGTGGGCGCCGCCGAAACTCTCGGGCGTCCCGGAAACCACCCGGTGTCCCCAGCGTTCCAGGGCGCTCACCGTCTCTGGTGACACGCCCGGCTCCATCGCAACCTCCGCGCCGGAGAGATGGTTGAAGCGCGGCGCGGCCAGGGCGTCCTGCGCCGTCATGCCGAAATCCACCACGTTGACGATGATCTGACTCTGGACCTGCGCCTGCACGTGGCCGCCCTTGAGACCCACCACCAAGACGGGCTCTCCCCCCTTGCAGACCATTCCCGGCATCAGCGTGTGGGCGCAGCGCTTGTGCGGAGCGAGGCAGTTGGGATGTCCGGGGTCCAGGTTGAACATGTGTCCCCGGTTCTGGAGAATGATGCCCGTGTCCTCCACCGCCACTCCCGAGCCGAAGCCCATGAACAGGCTCTGTATGAAGGAGACCCGGTTGCCGGCGCCGTCCGCCACCGCCATGTATTCGGTATCTCCCGGCACCGGCGGCGCGTCTACGTGGGCGGCCGCCTGCTGTAACGACAGGCCGTCTCTCATCTCATCGACGCGCTGCCGCGACGACAGCTCCTCCCAGGTCACGGTCATGCTCTCGCGGTCGGCCAGATAGCGCTCGCGGTCGGCGAAGGCACGCTTCTTCGCTTCGATGAACAGGTGAAGATAGTCGGCGCCATTGTGATCGAGGGAGCGCAGGTCATGGCCCTCGAGGATCTTGAGCATCTCCAAGGCCACGAAGCCTTGGGAGGCCGGCGGCAATTCATAGACGTCATACCCGCGGTAATCGACGTGGATGGGATCGACCCACTCCGAGACGTGCGCCTCCATGTCCCGCATGCTGAAGCGGCCGCCGAGCTTCTGCGAGCAACGCACGAGCTTCTCGGCCACCTCTCCACGGTAGAAAAAATCCGCGCCCCCCTCAGCGATGCCCCGCAGGGTCCTGGCAAGGTCTCGCTGTTTGAACACCTCCCCAGGCTGCGGCGCGCGGTCATTCACCAGGTAGCCGGCCGCAGCCGCCTCGTTCTTCCTCAGCTTCGCCTCCAGGCCGCGCCATTCGTCGCTGGTGAACTCGCTGACCGGGAACCCCTCCTCCGCATAGTGGATGGCAGGATACAGAAGCTCCCCAAGGCTGCGTGTGCCATGGGCTTGCAGCAAGGTCTCCCAGCCGTGCACCGCGCCCGGCACCGTCACCGAATGAATTCCCGTTTGCGGCACCTCTTGAAGGCCCTGTGCCCGGAAAAACGCCGGATCGGCTTCGTAAGGCGACCGGCCGCTGGCGTCCAGCGCCTTCATTTCACCGGTCTCGGCCAGGTGGATCAGCGCGAAGGCATCGCCGCCGATGCCGATGGACATGGGCTCCAGGACCCCGAGCATGGCGGCGGTGGCGACGGCGGCGTCCACGGCGTTGCCGCCCTGCGACAACACCTGCACCCCCACCAGCGACGCCAGCCGCTGGCTGCAGGCCACCATGCCGTTCTTGCCCATGACCGTACCCATGGATAGCCTACGCCGCCCGTTCCTCCCGCACCTCCGTCAGTGCCGACCCCAGCGCCCCACGGTACGCCCGGTCCAGGGCCAGGCAGTCCCGGGCCGCGCGGATTATCGCGGCTCCGGTATCCGAGTCTCGGACGTACTTCTCGAACACCGGATCGAACATGTCGGAGTGTCCGATGTCGGCGGTCATGTGAAGTTGCGTGTTGGCGTCGAGCTTCTCCACGGAGCCGACGATTTCCTCGGCCTTCTTCATGGCCATGCGGTGCGTGAAGCCGCCGCCCTTGACGATCTCGTTGTTGTTCTTGCGTTCGGTGGTGTGGTTGATCATCAGGCTCTCGATCCACGAACGCGTCGAGCACAGATGAAACCAGGCCCAGAAAGCGGCCCGGGCCCCCGGCAACAGGTTGGCCTCGTCCGTCGCCAAGGCCATGTCATCGTCGGTCAGGTGGGCCGCCCCCAGCCGCTCGTCGAAGATCAACTCGTCCTTCTCGTGTTCCCAGATGGCCCGCTTCACGTCCAGCGGCGCCTTGCCTGAAGCCACCGCCCAGCAGTCGCGCCGGCTCTTGATGTAGTGGGGGTAGTGAAGATCCATGATGGCCTGACGGGCCGCCGTAAGACGGACCCCGAAGATCCGCCGGTACTCGGCGCTCTCGAAGTGCCGGTTCACCATCTCATCGACCACAGTACGCGCCTTTGACCACTCGCTCATGGGTGCCTCCCTCCAGACTCGCCCGCCGCAACGGGCTCCGGAACCTTCCTGATCACACCGGCCAGCCGTGCTCGGACACGTCCACCCGGTTCTCCTCGGGATCGGTGATCCAGCTTTCGGCGATGGCGCCGTACGTATTCGCATTGGCGGTCATCTGGACGGACTCCTCGACGGCCTTGACGCTGTCCACCACAAAACCGAAGTGATGGATGCCGTAGGGCAGGTTCGGACTGCTGATGAGCGCCACATCCACGAAACCGTCGGAGAGGTAGATGGTCCCGCTGGGTCCGCGGGATTTCTCCTCCAGGCCGAAGTGCTCCTTGTAATAGTCCGCCACTTTGTCACGGTCATGCGTGTTGATCGCGATATGTCGTATCCTGGGCTTTGCCATGCGCCTTCTCCTTTTCGGTGGGTTGCGGGGAATGATTGCCCGGTCAGTTGCCGATGATGTTCCTGAGCTTGGCCTTGACGGCGGGCGAGGTGGACAGCACCGTGTTCACCTGGGCCGCGACGTCTGCCGCCGGGACGTGGCCGATGACCATCCTCGTCTTCTTGGCGAGGGCCAGGAACTCCGGGTCTTCCATCGTTGCCTTGAAGGCCCGGCGCAGGACGTCGACGTGGTCGGCGGGAGCCTTGGGCGGAGCGGCGAACGGGCGGAAGAAGCGGTACTGGGCCATCCACGAGTTGAACGCCTCCATGTCCTCCGGCGCCTTGATGAAGTCGGTGTACTTGGGAAGCCCCTTCACCAGGGGATCATCGGAATCGCCCTGTATGAGCACCGGTATCAGCCGCCCATCTCCCTTGGCGTCGAGCATGTCCCGGGCGGTGATCTTCATGGACACCCACTGCCAGCAGGCGCCGTCCACCTCCCCCCGGCTCATGGCCGCGCGAATGCCCGAGGTGCCCTGATATCCGGGCACCAGCTTCACGTTGGCGCCGATCAATTGTTTCAGGATCCTGGGCTGCTCCCGGGTGCTGCTGCCCGCCGCCCCCATGGTTATCGGCTTCTTCGACTTCACCAGGTCCTGAAGGGTCTTGATGCCGGTGAAGCCCATGACCGCGCACACCGGCATGCCAACGCTCGGGGCCCCGAGCCACTGGAACTTGGCCGCATCGAACTTGATCCCCTCCGTACCCATGGTCTGCTCCATCACGAGACCGCTGATGAGCATGGCGAAGGTCAGCCCATCGGGCTTGGCCACGTTATACAGGTAGTTGGCGGCGATGAGGCTGCCGGCTCCCGGCATGTTCTGGACGATAACATTGGGCTTCCCCGGCAGGTGCTTGGGCATGTGGCGCGCGATGGCCCGGGCGTAGGTGTCGTATCCTCCACCGGGCGACGTGCCGACAATCAGACGGAGCGTCTTGCCTTCGTAGTTCGGAGCCCCCTGGGCGGTAGCGGTCAACAACAACGCGGCCACGGCCATGAAACAACCGACGGTCTTGATCCTGTTCATGCACTCCTCCTCCTGACACGTGAACGGCCCGGTGGCGATTGCCGCCGGGCCAAGGCGATCCCATCTTTATCTTCCCATTTACCCCTCTTCCGGCTCCCGGTTCAACCCCATCGCGGTCTCAAGCCACGGTCAGGCCCGGCTTGCCGTCACTCGCGGGGAATGCGCGGCTGGTGTATAGGATATGAGACCCTGCCGGGCCGCTCCATCACGGGACTGCCCTCAATGACAGTCACGGAACCCCAGGGAGAAACCCATGGACAAGATACATTTCCCCTACCGGTCCAGCAGCCATCTGGTGTTCCTGCACGTGGTGGCGGAGTCCGGCTCGTGGGAGAGATATGACCTCGACGTCGAGTACGACACCTACATCAGCTCCGAGGACGCCCACAAGCACGTGGCCGACGGCAGTGTCGAGTTTGTCGGCGGCAACCACGTCTCCACGTATGCCGCGCGCACACGCGGCGATCAGTGGCTCTACCTGGGCCAGACGGTGAGCCTCCTGGACCACCGGCTCGTGGTAAGGGCGGACTCCGGTATCGAGGGGGTATCGGATCTCAAGGAGAAGGTCGTGGCCATCCGTGGGAACCACCCCGGTCTCAATACCTGGTTGTTCCTGAAGCAGCACGGGCTCGACGAAGACCGGGGAGACGTCAAGCTCGAAAGGATTCGCGGCGCCGGGACCTGGGAAGCCGTACGGGACGGCAACGCGGACGCGGCGCTGGTCAACCCGCCGGCCGACCTCTTCGCGGAGCGCGCCGGGTTGAAGGTCATCGCCGCGGACCCTCTCCCCATGGTCTGGTTCACCACCATGTCCAGCGGGCGCAAGTTCGTGGACCGGAACCCGGACATCGTCGAGCGCTTTCTCAAGGGGACCTGCCAGGGCATCGCCTATTTCAAGACCCACCGGCAGGAATCCATCAAGATCATCCAGGAACGGTACAACCATGAGGGCGACTTCGACCTGGAGGCCGCCACGCGCCTGTGGGAGAGCATCTCGAAGATCCTGAGTCCGAAGCCCTACGCCTCCTTCGAGGCCGTGGGCAACGTCTACGAGCTGGCCAAGCGCCAGAACCCCGCGGCGGCGCAAATCGAGCCCATGGCGCTGTGGGACTACCACTACCTGCGAAAGATCGACGACAGCGGGTTCATCGACGGGCTGTACCAGACCTGAAGCGGCTACGAAACGAGAGAGACGACCGGAGTGTTCCAACGCTCCGTCCGGAAAAAGGAGGTTCCCTATGTGGCGTGCAGCGCTCGCGCTCGTGGTTTTGCTGACTGCCTGTTCGGAAAGCGACAAGACCAAGGCGCTGGAAGTCCTTGGACACGTGGAGGTGGCCGGAGGGTTCGCCAAAGTCGTCGCCAGGTCCGATACCCTGATGGTGAGCGATGTGTTGTCCGTCGAAGGGACAGAACGGCCTTCTCTGACCGAGTATGAGTGCATCACCGGCACAAACACTTGCACGCGAACCGGCGTGCCCTTGTTTGAGCCCGTCAACGTGCTCGGCGACTTGGTCGGGGTGACGGTCAATCCTGACATCGAGCGATCCGATATTCGCAGGTACAAGGGGCTCGGCTTGGCCGAATACAGCGCCACGGAGACCCGGCAGGGAGTCCAATGGACGACCTCCCATTACGGTGCCTGGCTGGACTACAGCGCTTTTGAGACCACCATCGCCAGCGGTGAGAAGCCTGGCGACCTGAATGTACTAACGGCCTACAGTCTCTCTTTCGGCAAGAGGAATACAACGGCTCCCCAAGGCAATGCCACATGGGAGGGTGTGATGCTCGGCCACACGCGGGGGCACGGTGGCGTCCACCCGCTTCGGGGCGACGTCACCCTCAATTTCGGGTTCGATTCCATGACGATTGATGTGTTCTTCACCGACATCGAGAACCTGACGACCAACGACGATTACCCCGACTTTCAGTTTGATGCCGTCCCGGTCAGTGACGGGGCATTCACGAACCGCACGGCAACCGCACACATCGCCGGTCGCTTCTACGGACCCGCTCCCGACGCACACGAAGAGGTCGGAGGCGTGTTCACATACCCCACGGCGTTGGGAGCGTTCGGCGCCCGGAAGCAATAGCGAAGCTCCCGCGGCACCGGGTAAAGGTCAGCGATGGTCTCGACAGTCTCCAAAGACGCGGGCGCGATGCCGAGGTTCTCCGGCTCGGCCTCCGGAGAACCAAAGACTGTACTGGTCACGGGAGCGACCGGCTTCATCGCCAAGCACATCGTTTTTGAACTGCTGGATGCAGGTTATCGCGTGGTCGGTTCGCTACGGTCGCCATCGCGCCGGGACGAAGTCCGCGACGCGGTGCGCCCGCATCTCTCCTCGGCCGCCGAGCTGGACCAGCGCCTGCGCTTCGTTACCCTGGATCTCAACAAGGATGACGGCTGGCTCGAGGCCATGTCGGGCGTCGATGTCTTGATGCACACGGCGTCGCCCCTGCCCATGGCGCAGCCACGGGACGAAAACGAGCTTGTACGGCCTGCCGTTGACGGGACCCTAAGGGCACTGCGGGCGGCCCACGCGGCCGGTATCGGTCGCGTGGTGCTCACGTCCTCGACCGCAGCCGTTACCAACGTAGCCGGCAACGCCGACACGAAAAGATTCGACGAGTCCGACTGGAGCGACCCGTCGTGGCCCGGGATCACGCCGTACACCAAGTCGAAGACCCTGGCGGAGCGGGCGGCATGGGATTTCGTGGAGAGTAAGGCGCCGGGTATGGAACTCACCACGATCAACCCCTGTCTGGTCCTGGGCCGCCCCCTCGACGACCACTACGGCGCGTCGTTACGCCTCTTGGAACGGCTGCTCAGAGGCAGGGACCCCATGCTGCCGAACGTAGGTATCGGCGTGGTTGACGTCATGGATGTCGCCAGGATGCACGTCCGCGCCATTGCCGCTACCGGCACGGTGGGGAAACGCATCATCGGAGCCGCCGAGTTCATGTGGCTCGCCGAGATCGCCGAAATACTGAAGGCCGCACACCCACACAAGAGAATACCGATGCGAACCGCCCCGGACATCCTGATCCGCCTCATCGCGATCTTCGACCGGTCCATCCGCTCCATCGTCCCCCTGCTCGGCCGGCGCCAGGAGCTGGACAACAACCGAGCTCGGACGCTCCTGAACATCGATTTCATTCCCGCCGCCGAGAGCGTCCGCGTTACCGCTCGTTACATCATGGATCGCGGCCTGGCCGGCTAGCAGGCTGTGGCAAAACCCCATCCGAGAGAGGCAACGGCCCCCGAATCGTCATTCCCGCGAAAGCGGGAATCCAGGCGGGGTGGAGTGGGGAAACACCGCGTAGGGCCCCCGCCAGGACCCCTGGATTCCCGCTTTCGCGGGAATGACGGAGGGGGCGGGAATGACGGATTGACCTTTCGTGCTCCGAAGTTAGGGTTTTGACACAGGCTCCTAGGCCGGATGCGTGTCATTTTCCGCAGGGAGAAGCGCATCACGGCACTTGCGCGGCACTTACGGCGCTTGCCACCCAGTTCAGTCATTTGCTAAACTGGTTGACTAAACTAGTTGAAAAGGATACCGACGCTATGATTGAGGTTGGCGCGTTCGACGCGAAAACGCATTTGTCCTCGCTGCTTGACAAGGTCACGCGGGGGGAAGAAGTGCTCATCACCCGACGAGGCGTTCCCGTCGCCCGGCTCGTTCCCGCCGGGCAAGCGGCACGGGCGAGGACCGAAAGCGCGATCGAGGACCTTCGCGCGCTCCGCGGGGATCTGAAGCTGGGCGGCCTGGACTGGAAGAAGCTGCGCGACGACGGTCGGCGATGAGCGTGTTTGTTCTCGACTGCTCAATCGCAGTTGCCTGGCTGTTTGATGACGAGGCCGCGCCTGAAACCGACGCATTGCTGGAGCAGATGAAGGACTCCGGTGCGCTTGTTCCCACTCTGTGGCGCCTGGAACTCGGCAACGTTCTGGCGCGGGCAGAACGGCGTAAGCGCATTACCGCTACGCAGATTGCCGCGGCCGTCGATCTAATGGATCGTTTGCCGATCGTTACCGACACTGAAACGGATAACCGGGCGTTCCGGGAAATACTCACGCTGGCCCGAACAGAAGGACTGACGACCTACGATGCCGCTTATCTGGAGCTTGCCACGCGGCGGGGATTACAATTGGCGACGCGGGACAAGACGCTCATCCGGGCGGCCCATCGCCTACAGGTCCGGACGTTACCGGGGTAGAGCCACACCGTGGCCTGGAATAAGGTCAGCCTAACGACGCTTTACGGTCCGTCGCCGAAGTTATCCGTTTGCTCCGACACTGCACTTATGAGGAGGGCATAGGACCCTTGCCTTGACCAAAGGTCGTTCATGTTGATAACAGTTCTTCATTCAAAGAAACGTGTGATATTTCCAACCCGCCTCAAGACCAAGTCGTGCCCGGCATTCGCCGGAATGAAATCATACAATCTGGTCCAGTTGCGGCTGACAGGATAACCGTCGGGAGTAAGGATGGACAGTTTCGAACAAGCCTTCAGCGATACCGAAGACGCCGCGGCCTCAACGCTGGCTTCGGCCGGGGATTTGATAAAGCTGGCCAAACAATTGCAGAAGGCGGCCAAAGAGGGGAACATCGCCGCCATGAAGAGGGTGCAGGGCCGATTCGATGATGCGCTGGGGTCCTTGGGGCAGACCGTAGCCAACGCGGTCCGATCCTGGCCGTTCCAGGACAACGAAGAAGAACAATATCTGAGGGATGGCTACTCCGCGGAGTTGCGCCGTGTCGCCTTGGAACACGGATTGGATATCCATGAACGGGACGATCGGCTGATCTCTCATCCGTCCATCGTCCGCATACTGCACGGCGAACGCGCCATCAGGATCGACAAGAAAAGAATATCCTCAATCAGGCCATCTTACTTGACCGATCTCCTGCTGAAAAACCAACAGAAGCCCGGCCGTTTCCAGTCGGGCGCTTTTCTGGAGTCGCTGTACGCCGTCTACTCGGATATCGTCAGCGAAGAACGCTCGGACCGCCACAGCCTGGTGAAAACAGGTGGGCGGGTTGTGCCGCTGGACAGGATCTACAGGCTGTTCACCTCCCTGCCGGGCAGTAGCCGAGAGTATGACCGCACCGACTTCGCCAGGGACCTGTATATCCTGGATACCAACGGCCCCAAGCGCACGAAACAGGGCGCCGCCGTGTCTTTCCCGTCCTCCACCGGTACGCGGCGTTCGAAGGGCCTGTTCTCCTTCGTCGGACCGGATGGCCGCGACGTCGAGTATTACGGACTCAGGTTTACCGAGGGCGGCTGATGTCGAAGACTATCCCTATACAGGACTGGCTGCAGAACATTGATGACGAGTACCTGTCTGCTTTCATCAGTGAAGGCGGGGCCTCTATCAAGTTTGCCGTAACCCCCGACGGACTGAAGCCGGATTTGTATGACGCAGTGAACATCCGCTGTCAGCAGTTGGACTACATTTTTGCGAGGTTGGATGCGGCGGAAACACGGGCACACATGCCGCAGGATCTTTTCTTCGGTTTTGCTCGTCAAGTCGATTGGCGGCTCTTGGCCCGTCGACTGATCCTGCGGCTGGCTGCCGAAAGGAGCTATGAGGTTGAAGGTGTCAACGTCGACGCTTCCGGCAACGTCTTCGCCGCCATCGCCGCTGCCAATGACCTCGAACTACAGTTTTTCCTCAAGCAAATCAGGCCGGAAATACAGAATCACGTCTTCAAGAACCCGCAGATGGCCAAGGATTTCCGAGTGGCGATGTCGCAACTCTGCCGCATGGAGGACACCCGTGATGACGGTCAGTACGACGGCCAGCCCGTTCTGGACTGGCTGACCGGCGCCAATACACGAGTCAGCAGTGTCCGCCCGTTTTCCATCTACACCGGCATTAACCGCACCACTGCCCGGTACTTCATTGAATCTGCGCTCTACTGGGTCCACTTCGCGGGGTACACCGGGACGGTGATCCTGCTGGATAACTCCCGCGTAACTCTGGCCCGCAACCCCAAAGACGGCCAGCGGTACTACACCAGGGCCATGGCCATGGATCACTACGAGTTGCTGCGCGAGTTCGTCGACGACATCGACCGGTTGTCAGGAACGCTCCTCGTAGTGGTAACCAACTCCGAGTTCCTCGACGAAAGCGCCTCGTCAAGAGGCTATGGCATCTACCAAGCCCTGCGCACCAGGGTGATGGACGACGTTCGAGACCGGAACCTGGTCAATCCGGTCGCTTCCCTGGTACGATTGTCCTGAAGGGAGATGCTCGCCGTGCTTGCTGAAAACTCGGTCCTATCCTGCCGACGTGCCCTCGAAGCTCTCCGAAACGGCGTGCCCAATAGGGATGCGGTGGAAATCCTGGGCTGTAACCAGCCACACGCGGAAGGCGATTTTGCGGATCTGTTGACCAGGGTCACGGATTCGGAAAACCCGCCGACCAGCGCTCTGGGAATGCTGGTCTCCGGCGATTTTGGAGCCGGCAAATCCCATCTTCTTACCCATCTGGAACACCAGGCCCTCTCCCGAGGTTTCGTTTGCAGCAAGGTGGCCATCAGCAAGGAAACGCCCCTTTACGACCTGGGCAAGGTATTCAAGTCGGCGGTGGAAAGCGGGCGAATGCCCGGACACAGCGGGCGGCTCATCGAAGAATTGGGTCAGACCCTCGATCCGAACTCCCAAGCCTACGCCACTCTCTTCGAGTGGGCCAACAAGACCGCTCACAACGGCCTCCTCAGTCAGATATTTCCAGCGAGCCTGATGGTCTACGAAAGGTCGAGAGATCTTGAGCTCAACGGCGAGATCGAAGCGTTCTGGGCGGGAGACCGCATAAAGATATCCAGAGTTAAGGATGGACTAAGACAAATCGGGCAATTGCAGAACTACACCTTTCGCGCGCCCAAAGCGGTCGAATTGCCTCCGCAGCGCCTGCGGTTCGCCACTGAGCTCATAAAGGGCGCCGGTTACAAGGGCTGGGTGCTACTGCTGGACGAGATCGAACTGATCGGCTCCTATACCCTCTTGCAACGGGGCAGGTCTTATGCGGAGTTGGCCCGCTGGCTGGGGAAGGTCATCAACGAACCCTATCCGGGACTGGTCGCCGTCGGCACCGTGACCGACGACTTCGCATCTGCCGTTATCAGCCCGGACGGCGCCAAGAAGGATCGCGACTACATCAGCCCGAAGTTGGAGGCCGGCAAATACAAGGAAATCGCTGCCCGCGCCGAGACCGGGATGCGCCTGCTGGAACGGGAATGCACGCCATTGACTTCACCCACCGAAACCGACGTTCGAGAAACGGTAGAAAGACTGCGGCAAATCTACAGCACCGCCTACGGCTGGAATGCTCCACCACTGCAAGGAGAAACGGGAGGCGCCGGGTATCAGAACCGGATGCGCTACAAGGTCCGCGCCTCGATCAACGAATGGGATTTGCTGCGGCTCTACCCTGACTCCAGCCCGGAAATTGAGGGCTCCGAATTCCGCCACGAGTATGAAGAGAACGCCGACCTGGAACGAGAATCCAAAGACGATGCCGAGTAGCAGTCGGTCATCCCTTGTGCCTGAGGGTATGCTGTATTGCCCATCCCTTTCGACGACCTGAGGGCGGAGAGTACCCACTCCGGCGCTATAGCTTGGCTGCGGTTCGTCGAAGAGAGGGGCGGCAAAGGCATGCGGGCCGCGCTATTCCAGACGTCGGCCCAAGGTGAGCCGCTGGACTTCTGCTTCAGCCGTATCGAACGGCACGAATCCGTCGGGCAATGGGGAACCGTCAAGCCAAAGGTCCTGTCATCTCTCGCCAAATCGCTATTTGGAGCCGCCACTTCGTCGCCGATATTGATTCTCGCTCTGGCGGATGAAGTACCGGAGGGTGAGATCACCGACAAAATCCGAGTTGGGGTACCCCTCTGCCGTATCAGCACCGCCGGGGTGCAAATCCATGCCGAATCGGCACGCGGCGACTCAGCTAACGAGCGCTTCGAGTTACTTTGGGAAACAGAGCAACCCAGCGAAGAATCCGTAGAAGGCCGGCTTCTCCGCGATACAATGGGCCGGGTCAACCCTGTCGAACCTTTCGACCGGGCCACGAAAGGCTTGGACGAAGCCTTCGGCGACGAGCGGATCCAAGCCATGACGGCGCTTCCCGGCCTGACCACTGTAGTCAGTCTCTCTTCACTGCCGAAACGCCCGGAATATTCGGTCAACCGCTCTTCAGGGAATGATGAAGCCGTCCAAGAGCCTGGTTTTGTCTTTCGATCTGGCTTGACACTGACAGAGCGGCTATGGGCGGTGCTCGCGCATCCCGAACAGGAACAAGATCTCCAACTGCAATGGCGCGGAGAGTTGATGCCCTTCCAACGAGAGGGCGTTCGGGCTCTACTGGACAACTGCCAACTGTTGCTGGCGGACGACATGGGTCTGGGCAAGACCTTGCAGGCCATCGCCGCATTACGGATTCTCCGGGCGCGCCGGGAGGTCCAGTCGTGCCTGGTGGCGGCCCCGGCCGGTCTGTTGGACCAGTGGCGGCGTGAAATCGAGAAGTGGGCGCCGGAGCTTTCTGCCATCATCATCCGCGGCTCGACATCCGACCGCTCCTGGCAATGGGCGGCGAAGAGAGACGTAGCCCTGGTCAGCTACGATACCCTGCGCTCGGATTTCAGCGGCAACGCGCAATCCCCGGTGCGCCGTAAAACGTGGGACGTGGTGGTGGCCGACGAGGCGCAACGCATCAAGAACCGTAACGATACCAGCGACACTCTGAAAGGGCTGCAAAGAACGCGCTCTTGGGCGCTGACCGGAACCCCGATCGAGAATCATGAAGAGGAATTGGCCTCGATCCTGGAGTTCGTAGACCACGACGTTTGCAAACCGACCAAACGCTACCGCCCAGGCGCGGAATTGCTACAGCGGCACAGCGAGTTGCAGCTTCGACGCAAAAAAAGCGACGTCTTGGAAGACCTTCCTCCCAAGCAGATAACCAAGGTAACCATCGACCTCAGCCCCAGGCAGCGAAACAGCTACCACAAGGCCGAACAGGACGGAATCGTCTACCTTAAGTCTCTAGGGGCTGAAGTTGGTGTGCGGCACGTACTCGAGCTCATCACTCGCTTGAAGCAAATATGCAACGCCGATCCCAAAACCGGGGAGTCCAGCAAGCTGGACGACATCAAGGATCGGCTGGAACAACTGGCGGATCAGGGCCACAAGGCGCTGCTCTTCTCCCAATACGTGAGCGACACATCCGGTGTTGCCGCCGCTGCCAATTACCTGAGGGATTTCACCCCGCTCACCATCACCGGCGACATGCCCCAGCAGGAGCGCACCGACATCATTGAGCGATTCAAGGCTCGCGACGAGCACAAGGTGCTGATACTGTCGCTACGCGCCGGCGGCCTGGGCTTGAACCTGCAAGAGGCATCTTACGTCTTCCACCTGGACCGCTGGTGGAACCCCGCCGTAGAGCGACAAGCTGAAGACCGGAGCCATCGCATCGGCCAGACGGTCAAGGTCAACGTCATCAAGTATTCCTGTTCCGAAACCATCGAGGAACGCATCGACGATATCCTGGAGCGCAAGCAACACCTGTTCGATGAGCTCATCGACGACGTGTCGCTGGATTTGTCCGTCCAAATGAGCCGCGAAGAACTCTTCGCCCTGTTCGGCCTGGAGCGGGTAGACGCATCAGGCAGAGGATGGGAATAGGGTCGGGTCTGCTCACGCACTTCAAACGCGGCTCCATTCACGACGCTGGCCGGAATTCGATGTTGTGAATGTTCTTCAACGGCAGGGCCGTAACGGTATCGGTGAGCGGGTACTCAAGGTCGCCGGGATAGAGCACCCACAAGTGCTCCAGCCCCAGATCCTCGATGACGATGTGCATGGACTTGGTCGTGCGCGGGGAGTCGGTGCATTTGAACTCGAAGCCCCAGCGCCGGCCACGCCGCAGGAGCATCAAGTCCAACTCGGCGCCGCGTTGGGTGCCGTAGAAATAGGCCTCGCGCTCGCCGTGCGCAAGCAGGGTCTGTTCCAGCGCAAATCCCTCCCAACTCGCGCCGTAACGCGGGTGCGCCGACAGTTCCTGCATCTCTTCCAAGCCCAACAGGAAATGCAGGATGCCGCTGTCACGCAGGTAGACTTTGGGCGCCTTGACGATGCGCTTTCCAAGGTTTTCGAACCAGGGCGGCAGCACGCGAATCATGAAAGCGCCCGCCAGCAGGTCACGGTAGCGGTTCACCGCGGTGACGCTCACATCCATCGAGCGCCCGAGCACCGAGGCATTCCAGGTCTGTCCGTGATAGTGCGCCAGCATCCTCCAGAAGCGGCCGAGTGCCTCCGGAGAAACTCTTGAGCCCAGCCCGGGGATGTCCCGTTCCAGGAAAGTCCGCGTGAACGACTGCATCCAGCGAACCCATGCCGCGACAGACCGCGCCAGATAGGCACGCGGAAACCCCCCGCGCAGCCAAAGCCGGTCTTGATTGCCCGGCCCTACTTCAGCTAGCCGGAAGCCGCCTGCGTCCACGAAGAGGATCCTCCCCGCCAACGTCTCGGAAACCCCCTTCACCAGATCCAGGGCAGCGCTGCCCAACACCAGGAACACCGCCTTCCGGCCGGGCTCGTCACAGATCGGCCGGAGCACCTCGAACAGGCTCGGCATCCGTTGCACTTCGTCGAGAACCACTAGGCCCTCGCTGTTACGCAGCAACCGATCAGGGGTTGCGGACAACGCCTCCCGATGGGCGACCGTCTCCAGGTCAAAGACCCTTGACGCTCCCGGCCAATCGGCCAGGACCCGCCGGGCGAGGGTCGTCTTGCCCACCTGCCGGGCTCCAAGAAGGGCTACCACCGGCGCTTCAGCAAGTCCATGAGTGGTGGCGTCAACCAGTTCGGAGCGTTCGATAGATTGTTGTATATCCATTTGCTACCGTTGAATATTCAACAATAATCTTATTCAACGGCCTTGTCCAGTCCTACCGTGGCCCTCTATCGCTGCACCACTCCATCCACATCGGACACCGGTGGTGCCATCCAGCCATATTGTCGACTATTGATTTGTGGACACCGGTCAGCGTCTATCGCTGAGAACCGTATCGGAGATCGAGCCGCCCTGTATCTGGATCGGGGCGAATCCACGCCTTGGGGTCTCCGACCGAGATTGCGTATCCCTTCGATCAACCCCCATTGCAGCCGTCGGATCATCGGGCCTATTGTGGTCCACGCTCTTGGCTGTCTCCCGGTACTTCTTCGAATTGTTCGTCATACCCAGGATCAAACCCCTTCGCTGGTCCGACGACCACGTCGATCCAGTCAGGCCCATGCTTCTCCGCTAGGAATCTTTCCCGGTAGAGGTAATAGGCCGTGTCACAGACTCTCGCGGTATAGTAGGCATTGAAACCGCCACCCACGAGGGCGCCCACTATCGGGACAACTTGAGCCAACTTGGCCTTGGTGAGCCGAATACCCAGCGCCTTTGAGATGTCTTGTATTATCTTGACGAAAAACTTATCTCCGAGGACTTCCCATGGCTTCTTTTTGGCGACATCCTTGGCAATTTTCGTAAGTTGCGCCATTGCAACTTGCTTCGCTGCGTCCTTGGGGCTGGAGGCCAACCCCAACACGTTCATGACGTACAAACGCTCTTCTTGTAAAGATACATCGAAACCGTAGTACGTGGCATATTCGCCGATCGCACTGAGATTCAACGTCACGAGGGCAGGTATGTCAGCCAAAATTCCAGGGATGCCGGCCGCGCCCGCAGCCGCGCCTTCCGCAAGTGCCAACCCCTTGTATTTCGCCGCAAGCAAGCCAACAGTCTTGTCCACATCTTCCAGGTCGAGGGCGAAGACCTCGCAACGTTGATGAACATCATGGCCGGCGACGCGAAACTTTCCATAGATTTTTTCGGCGTTTATCGCCCATAGCGCAACATCGTTCGAGACACTGATGATACCCGAAATGGCGCTCGTGATCGCATCGCCCAAGCCGGGGGTCTTCGTTATCAGATCACCGGCTTGATTGAGCGGCCAACCCATTGCCTGCATTGCTCTGCCAAACGGCTTGGGTTTCGGGCTCTTCCATTCGTTGATTTCCTCAAGCGCGCGAAGTTCGTATTTGGAAGGCCGTCCGTTCATCTTCTCCTTTCCCGCACCGATGGCCGACAGTCACTGCGCGGTAGCCAAAAACGACGCGCTCGAAGCTCGTCACTACTTCGTCGACACGATCTCCTTGTACTTGTCGAGGAGTTCCTGAGGTGCCGCGTAAAGGTCCGCAACGGTCTTCTCTATGCTCTCCGGAGAGGCCGGAGAGATGATGAGTTTCTGACGCACGGCATGCTTCAGGAGTTCGGGACTCTTAAGGGTGTCCATGAAGGCCTTGCGCAGCGTGGCCACGCGGTCGGGCGGCGTGCCTGGAGGCAGGGCGAAGAGGCGCAGGAGCTTCATGGTGCTTATCATAAAGTCCGCGATGCGTTGCTGCTCGGCGTTGAGAGTGAGATCCTTGAGCGTGGCGATGCCGGGGATGGCCTTGAGCCGCGGCTCCTCGCCCATGGACAGGATCGGGCGTACGAGGCCGCTCTCTATGTAGCGCCGGTAGTTGCCCTGCATGGTCTGCTGGGACATGACGCGCGCGTCCAGTTCCTTTCGCTCCATGGCCGCCATGACGTTGGCCGTGCCGCGATAGCCCATGATCGCCTTGATGGGATAGCCCAGGTGGCGCAGGAAGAGAGTGGCCGCGGTGGACGCCGAACCGACGCCGGTGGAACCGGCGTTCAAGGGCGTCTTCAGGTTCTTGAAATCCTCGAACGTCTTGACGGGAAGGTCGCTGCGGACCCACAGAACCTCCGGAAGGCTCCCGATGGCCGGGTCACCCAGCCAGATGTATTTCCGCGGGTCGAACTGGATGTTCGGCTTTTTGTTCACCGCCTCCACGAGCGAGCCCGCGTTGAACACGACGACGGTGAGGCCGTTGCCCGGTTGCATGGCATAGACGCGATTGGCCGCGG
Source organism: uncultured Binatia bacterium (SeqCode) (assembly GCA_965221155.1). Taxonomy (GTDB): domain Bacteria; phylum Desulfobacterota; class Binatia; order UBA9968; family JAJDTQ01; genus JAJDTQ01. The sequence continues at coordinate 82,795 of OZ244869.1, forward strand.
ATATGCTGCCGCCTCCGGGCATGTTCATCACGAGCACCGAGGGATTCCCCGGCACGTGCTCGCTGAGGAATCTGCCCAGGAGCCGGGAGAACGTATCGAAGCCACCGCCGGGACTGTAACCCACGATGATGCGGATGGTCTTGCCCTTGTAGAAGGGCGCGTCCGCCGCCCAGGTGGCGCCTGCCAGCATCAGCAGCGCCGCCATACCGATGATCATGGAGCGTAACGTCTTCATTGGAATTCCTTCCTCTGGCAGTTGCCGGTCGATCGCCAACAATCGCGGCAATCGTTACAAAGCCGGTGCTTCGGTGTCAACGGGTTGGCCGGCCCGGGAGCCGCGCCCGACGCCCTCAGATCCCGCCCTTGGCCTTCATCTTGTCCACCAGCCGCACGGCCACCTCGATGTCCTCCTCCATGGTACGTCCGCTCACCCCCACGGCCCCCACCACGGCGCCGTCCTTGTCCTTGACCAACACCCCGCCGCCGATGGACGTCAGGTTCGAGTCGCCGTACGCGGCGATGCCGCGGCTTCCCACCATCTTCTCGATCTCCACCGAGTCCCGGCCGAACCACACCGCGGAGTATGCCTTGTTATGGGACAGGACGCTGGAGCGGTAAGGCGCGCCATCCATGCGCGTGTAGTGCAACAGCTCCCGGTGGGCGTTAAGCACCGCCCAGGACACCGGACGCCCGGTTTCGTTGGCCAGCTCGGCGAGCAGCTCGCCGGCGGATTCGTATATGACCGTGTGTGATAGGTCTGCCATGTTCCTAACCTCCCTGGTCCGATGTTTCGGAGTTCGCGTGAAACAAGCCTCTGTCCAGCTTGTTCTCTTATTGACACCCGGCTGCGGAGTCAAGCTTCCGCGGTTCCGTCAAAGGTCCTCCTTCCGAAGGTCGCGCCGCCAGCCAAGCATTCCCAGGATGGCGCCGGAACAAACGACCGAGGCCAGGAGCAGCGTGGCCGCCGGCCCGAGCACGGAGGCCACGGCGCCCATCTGCGCTTCGCCGAGACCCGGCATGCCGACGCTCAGCATCCGGCTGAAGCTCGACACCCGCCCCCGAAGCGCGTCGGGGGTCAGGTACTGGATTATGGCGTTGCGCGGGATGGTCTGGACTGCGTCGAAAAAGCCGAGCAGCGTCAACATGGCCAGCGACATCAGAAACCATGGCGACACGGCGAGACCCGCCAGGCAGGCGGCATAGCCGAGGATGGCTCCCGCCACCACGAGGCCCTTGTAACGGAAGTCCCCGCACGCCAAGACGGCGGCGGCGCCGAGAAGCGCGCCCACGGCAGGAGCGGACGCGAAGAAACCGAAGCCTTCGGCACCCATTCCGAGGCCCGCCGCTATCACCGGCAGCAGGATTCGATAGGCGCCGAAGAAGACCGCCACTACGTCCATGGCCACGAGCACGGCAATGACGGACTCCCTCTTGATGAACGCGAGGGCCTCGATGAGACTCTTGAGGGCGGACTTTCCGCCGGCCGCAGCCACCGACCGATAGTTCATGAACGTCAGCACCGCCGCGCTGCCCAGATAGACGCAGGCGTTGAACCCGTAGGTCACGCTCGTACCCGCAAAGGCGATCATCAGACCGGCAACCGCGGGGCCGATGAGCTGGGCCAGTTTCCAGGCCGTGGAGGTGAAGGCAAAGGCATTGACCAGAAGCTCCCTCGGCACGAGGTTCGGCGTGATGGCGGTACGGGCCGGCGCGCTGATGGCCACGAACGACGAGCTCACCATCGAGATGAGGAAGATGTGCCATACCTGAACGGCGTCCGTGGCTATCAGCGCCGCCAGGAGCAGGTTCGCCAGCGCGCTGGCGAGCTGCATGACCATGATGAACTGCTTGCGGTCGACGCGGTCGGCGATAAGACCGCCGCCCACGGAAAAGACCACAATGGGAATGCCGCGGGCGAGACCGGTGAGCCCCAGAAACAGCGGTGAATCGGTCAGTTCATACACCAACCAGAGGTCGGTGATCCGCTGAATCTGGTTGCCCATGGAGGCGCTGACCACCGCAACGTAGAACAGCCGGAACTCGCGGTAGGCAAACGAGCCGCCGGCCTGTTGTAGTCTGGATTTGATTCTTCGGAGCATGAATCGGTAGCGGCTGGAAGGAACGAAAGACGAACAGCACCAGGGCCACGGGTAGTCCCACCACGAGGACGGCCAGAAGCAGACCGATCAACCAGCCGTCGTCCTTGATCCCTTCCTAGTTGACCTCAAGTCGTTCGAGAGCTCGGCCCAGGTGAACCAATGGCACGATGTCGCAATCGCTTCGGGACTGACGCGTTGTTCCGCCGTATACAACGGTCTTGGCGGAGATGTCCGGAATCAGGGCGGCAACGCGGTTGAGCGAATTACAGTAGTCAGAGGCGACAGTGGAGCCGGACTTGACCTCGATGGCCCCAATGCCGCGGCCGGTTTCATAGAAGATGTCACATTCCAACCCCCTTGAATCCCGGAAAAAGGAGAGATTGGATTGGCGGCCCCTATTGAAGCGGTGCTTGAGCGCCTCGGAGACGACCACGTTCTCAAAGAGGGCTCCACGAAGGGGATGGGTGGTGACCTGCTCCCTGCTCTCGATACCGATCAGGTAGCTGGCCAGCCCGACGTCGTAGAAGTACAGCTTCGGTGACTTGACCAGACGCTTTCGGATATTGGCATGAAACGGCGGTAACTGAAAAATGATGTAGCTCGTCTCCAACACGGTGAGCCACGCTCGCACCGTGGTGTGGGACACGCCGGCGTCCGAACCCAGCGAGCCGAGATTCACCAGTTGGCCGACCCGCCCGGCGCACAGGCGCACGAAGCGCCGGAAACTCGACAGGTTGCGTATCTCACCCAACCGGCGCACGTCCCGTTCGACGTAGGTCTCGAAGTAATCGCCGAGCGCTTGAGTCGGGTCGAGTCCTTGGTCGTGAATCCGAGGATAGAACCCCGAGTAGATGATGTCGTCCATCGCCTCGCTTGCGCTCATGCGCCGCCGTTCCGTTAGAGAGAACGGCAGCAGACGGAGCAGTGCGGTGCGCCCGGCCAGTGACTGACCGATGGCGTTGGAGAGCCGGAACTGTTCACTACCCGTGAGCACAAAGAGACCGTTGCGGCCCTTTTCATCGGCGAGAACCTGAAGGTAGGACAGGAGCGCGGGCACATGCTGAACCTCATCTATAATGGCGCCCGCGCTGAACTGCGAGAGGAATCTCCGGGGATCAGATTCAGCAAAATCGCGTTGGTCGGGTGCTTCCAGGTTGGCATATGCAAGATCGGGAAAGGCTGTACGACAGAGCGTCGTCTTTCCAGACTGCCGCGGCCCGGTCACCGTCACAAAGGGGTACTGGCGAAACAGTGCGGTCAAACGGGGCATGATCTCGCGACCAATCATGGCCGTCACGCTATCAATCAAATGCTCATACTGCAAGTACTACTTGCGAATTGTGCAAATCGCCCCCGAAACAGGGCGCCGGCAAATGGCTCCCTGCCCTGAGGCACGCCGGCCTGCTGGCCTGTAACGTACGAGGCTGGCGAGATCACCCCGTAGTCCGATGCTCCACCCCGGCCTGTTGCAACAGTTGCAGGATCGGCTGCGCATGAACGCCGACCCCGGCGTTGAGAAACTGTTCCTCCACATGGCCGCGGCCCGGGACGTGTGGCGCGAAACCGAGCGGATAGTGCCGGGTATGCGATTGCAGCCCCCAGACGGCACCCTCCGAATCGAAGATCGGTCCGCCGCTCTGACCCCGCAGTCCGGGCGAAGAGGTCTCAATGAACAGGCTGGTCTCGTCCGCGGGCGCCTTGGACGTCAGCGCCGGCGACCGGGCGATCAGGATGCGGGTCAGCATCCCTTCCAGCGGAAACAGCGGCAACGGCACGGCGCCCTTGGGCAGCGCGAAAACGCCCTTCTGCTCGTCGTATGAAGGCACGATCTCGTGGAAGGGGAAGCCAAGCCGGCAAAGGCTGCGGCCCGGCAGATAGTCGGGACCGGGAGTCTTGAACACGGGGTAGTGGGAGACGCTGGCCGGGTCGAACGGCTCCAGCCGTCCCAATGCGAGATCGGCGGCGGCCGCCACCTGTACGTCACGCACCTGCACACCGTCCATCCCCCACCAGGTCGAGTGATCGCGCACCGACTCCGGCCGCGGCACCTCGAAGTGGCGTATCTTCGTCTTCCGGTGCAGCCGCTTGGAAGCGATGTCGTGGTCCATGTCGCGAACGTCGCTCCAGTACCGGCGGTAAGTCTGCGCGGCGGCGCTTTGCTGCTCGATCAAGCTGAACAGGTGCGCGGCGGTGAGGAACCAGCCTTCGCGGTTGACGATCACGTACGCCCCCACCGAGCTGTGACACTCGCCGTTGACCGTGCGGCTGGAAATCACCACGGGCCGGGTATAACCGGCCGCGATTGCGAAGGCTTTACTGAACATCAACGGTCCCGCTTCAGGTTTGCACGTTGAATCTGCTTGTCCCCGCGTGTCCCACGGCCGGCACTTCAACGGCTGATTGCCGCCGCCACCTCGTTTCGCAGGATCTTTCCAACAGGGCTCTTTGGAATCGCCGCGGCAAACTGGATGCGATAGGGGATCTTGTAGTGCGCCAGCTCTTCCCGAAGGCTCTGACGCAGGGCCTCCGCCAGGCCGTCCGTAGGCTCGCATCCCCCAGCCGGCACCACCACCCCCAGCACGCGATTGCCGATCTCCGGATCGGGCTCGGGCACGACCACGGCCTCGGCCACCGCGGGATGGCGCTGGAGCGCGTTCTCCACCTCCGTGGGCACGAGAAACAGCCCCCGTGTCTTGAAGCAGTCGTCGCTGCGCCCGGCGATGAAGTAGTAACCCTCGTCATCACGATACGCCAGGTCACCGGTATCGTAGAAACCGCCTCGACGGGCGGCCTCGGTACGGCCGGGGTCGGCGTGGTATTCGAGGAACAGTCCCGGGTCTCCGGCGGAAATCACCGTCCGCCCGACCGAACCGGTCGGCACGGTGCGGCCGTCGTCGTCGACGATGTCGATGCCCACGCCCGGGGCCGGCACTCCCACCGAGCCGGGCTTCACCGGATGCCGCGCCCCCTGCCCCACCACGAGCTGATACTCGGATACGCCGTAATGCTCGTACATCTCGCAGGCGAAGCGCGATTTCCACTGGCGGTAGGTCGCTTCGCGAAGCGCCTCGCCGGTGGAGTGCACGCCCCGGAGGGTGTGGATGTCATGGGCGTTCTCGATGCCCTCCGTAGCCAGCATCCGGCGGTACACCGTCGCCACGGAATGGAGCAACGTGACACCGAAGGCCGACACCTGCTCCAGCACGTTCTCGGGCGTGGCGCGCCCGGACAGCACCGCGCAGGTGACCCCGTTCCGGAGCGGGAAGAGCAGGTTGTGGCCCAGGGCGCTTATGAAGCTCCACTCGCCCGTGGCCATCACCACGTCGCCCTGCTCCGGAGGAAGCCGGTAGCGGTTCAGATCCCCCAACGCCACGATCCACCGGTGGGCATGGACGATGCACTTGGGGCGGCCGGTGGTGCCGGAGGTACACACCATGAACGCCGGCTCGTGGGCCGAGGTGTCCTGGGTGGCGATATCGTCGGGCGATTCACGACCCACGGAGTCGAACGGGACTTCGTCGTTCTGCGCCTCTCCCGCGCATATCAGGGTCCGCAGACCCATGGCCCCGCGAAGCTGGCGCAACGCCTGGGCGCGGGACCCGGCGGTGACGGCGAACCGGGGCTTGGTCTGCTCCAGGATGGCCTGGACTTCCCGCACCCCCAAAAGCGAGTTGACCACCACGGGGAGCGCGCCCAGCTTCACGGCCGCCAGAAAGGCCGTGGCGAACTCCGGCGAGTTGGGCATCTGCACGAGCACCGGGTCCCCAGGGGAAACCCCCAGCTCCTTCAAACCCCGGGCGAAACCGTGCACCGTGCCGCGAAGCTCCCGGTAGGTGAGAGAGCCCCTGTCCCACACCATCGCCGCGCGATCACCGCGGCCCGCACGTTCCAGCACCTCCTCGGCGATGTTGAGCCTTGGCGGGATCTCGCGATAACCTTGCCACGGAACCGAAGACTCGGACATATTCGTGATTCCCGGTGTCCGACGCCACGCGGTCGCGAACGTCGGATCACACTTCTTCCGGGTTCCCGATACGGCCTCCGACGTAGGTCGGATTAGCCGAAGGCGTAATCCGACGGGCACGGGTTGGTGTCGGATTACTAATCCGACCTACGTCGGAACGGTCACGTCGGACTGACACCCCCTCGCTTTTTCTTGCTGCAATCTCCGACGTAGGTCGGGTTAGCCGAAGGCGTAACCCGACACCGCGCGGCCGCGCATGTCGGAGTCCGCTCCCCTCAATCCTTCTTCTCGCCTGCCTTGTCCGGAAACGGCCAACCCGCGTCGTAGGGATAGGTGTAGCGGGGCGGACGCTTTTCCTTGAAGGCGCGCATGCCTTCCTGGCAGTCCTTGGTGCGGGTGATCTCGAGAACCGACTCCAGCTCCTGGCGATAGCCTTCGTCGGTCCGGTTCCAGTTCCAGTACATCTTGACCAGCCGTTTGGCGTGGCGAACGGACAGATAAGGGTTGGCGGCGATCTTGCCGGCCAGGGCGAACGCCTGCTCCATCAACTCCTCATGCGGCAGCACCTCGTCCACCAGCCCGATGCGCAGCGCTTCCCGCGCGTCGATGATCTCACCGGTGAGGATCAGTCGCATGGCCCGCCCGATGCCCACGAGCTTGGGCAGGTTGCGCGAGCCGCCGCTCTCGGGCACGAAACCCGCCGGCACCGCCACCTCGCCGAAGCGCGCCCGGTCGGACGCCAGGCGCATATCGCAAAGCGTGGTCATCTCCAGCCCCACCCCCACGGCCGGGCCGTTCACGGCGGCGATGGTGGGCTGCGGCAGATCCTCCAGCTTGCGCATGGCGCTCTGCAGCACCCGGTGTCTGTGATCGTTCAGAAAATACTCCGCCAACTCCTTGTAGGGACCCTCGATGCCGCTGGAGCTCTCGAACACACCCAACACCTCTCCCTCCGAGGCGAGGTCCCCGCCGGCGCAGAACCCGCGTCCCTCGCCGGTGAGGATCACCACCTTGAGGACGGAGTTGCGCGCGACCTCGTTGCACAGGGCATCGAGCTCCAACCGCATCAGCGGGTCCACCGCGTTGAGCTGATCCGGACGGTTCAGGGTGATGACGCCGATACAGGGTTCGCCCGGCCGTAGCGGATTGTCGTGCACGGTCCATTTCAGCGTCTTGTAGTCCATGGCTCACGGATCCTTTCGGTCATGCCCGCGTCCGGGCCCGAAACCGCACACGGAGAAACGAGAATCAGACGGACCTTTGAATTCCCGATCATTCCCAGTTCCCCGTCATTCCCGCGAAAGCGGGAATCCAGGAGGGGCGGGCGGGGCGCCACTGCCGTGCTGCCCGCCTCCCTACCCCTGGATTCCCGCTTTCGCGGGAATGACGGTTCCGGGGGTCCCGTGCCTCTCTCGCAAATTGAGTTTTGACACGGCCTGGAAACCCGCCCGGTCAGTCCTCGTCCTCACCGTAGAAGGACGTGTTGGGCAGGATCTCCGTGGTGGGGCGGCGCTGGCGGGCGATCTTGGCGCCGGTCTTCCAGTATTCGCCGCGGGTGGCCAGGGCGGCCTCCTGCTCCAGCTCCGCGTTCCAGTCTCCAAGCGAGTAACCGAACCACGGCGTTTGGGGCTCCAACTCCGGCAGTCCCAACTCCTCCCAGAGCGCCCGCCCCCGCTCCATGTACTCCCGGGTGGGGAGGGAGATGGGCGGCAATTTCTCCTTGAGGGTGGCGTCCCAAAGCAGGCACGAGTCCTCCGCGGAGCCCCGGGCGTCATGCCGGGGGGCGTGGCCCACGTCCATCCCGTGCATGATCTGTACGTCACGGTGCGGCTTGGAACGATAGCCCATGGCCCAGAACACGGCGTCGAGGTTGTCGGGGTCGATGTCCTCGTCCACCGCGATGACGATTTTCGACATGGCGGGACGGAAGGCCACCGCGCCCATGAGCGCGCGCCACACCTCCGCGGGGCTGGGCTTGCGCATCTGGATCACCGTGAGCTTCTGGGTTGCGGTCAAGGGCTCGTGGAGCATTACCCGCACGACGCTCTTCACGCCAATGCCGTCCCGCAGGTGCTCGAGGTAGAGGGGCTCGTAGGCCATCTTCTTGATGACGCTCGACTCCGACGGCGTCACCTGGCTGATGATGGAGCAGAGGATGGCGTCGCGGCGCCGGGTGATGCAGGTGACCTCCATGAACGGGTTGTACTCCTTGGGGTTGACGTGGCCGTGGGACTCGCCGAACGGGGCCTCGGGCTCCAGCCACTCGGTGGAGACGAAGCCCTCGACGATGATCTCCGCGTCCGCGGGCACCATCACCGGCACCGTGCGCGCCTGGGTGACCCGTATCGGCGCCTTGACCAGCCCCCCCGCCACCGAAAACTCGTCGAGGTCGTAGGCCAGCTTTTGCGCGGCCACGTAGGAGATGGCGGGCACGCCGCCGATGCACAGCGCCACCGGCATCTTCTCGCCCCGCTCCCGGTACTTCAGCCAATGGCGGTAGATCCCCTGCCCCAGCTCGATGGACGGGTTGCACCCGACCCGGGTGCGGGCCTTGATCATGGCCCGGTAGGTGCCGATGTTGTGCACCCCGTTGTCGGGATCGCGCGAGACGAAATGGGCGGCGCTCACGTAGGGCGCGTTGTCCCAGCCGGGCGTGGAAATGGGCACCGGGATGCCGTCCATGCCCTTGCCCCGGCCCTTGAGCTGCGCTCCCGAGACGATCACCTCGTGCACCGGCGCGGCCGACGAGGGGATCGCCACCGGCGCCACGGGATTCGTTCTCGCCTCGCTCCACAAGGCGTTGATGTCCGTGTCCTCGCCGCACCCCAACCCGATGCGGTAGATGCGCCGGTTGGCCGCCAGCACCCCGATGGCCACCGGGATGTCGTAGCGTTTCCCCTTGGCGTCCACGGGCTGTTCGAACAGGAACGCCTTCCGGTCCCGTTCCTTGATCCCTCCCCTGAACTGCCAGCGCACCAGCGGGTGCATCTCCTGATCCTTGTCCACCGGGCGCGCCACCCGGATCAGCAGCCCGGCGTCGTCCAGACGGCGGAGATGTTCATGAAGGTCCGGGTAGGCCCGTTCCGGTATTGCCTGCACCGCGCTTGCGATCCTCGGGTTCCGTTTTGCCATGATCGGGGGTCCTTTTCCGTGGGAATGGGGTCAGCGAAGAGTGCCACTTTATCGTACCCGTACCGGGGAAGTCCAGGGACGCTGGTTGTTGGGGATATGAACGTCCCCGTCTTGCCGTTTGTTGCTGGAAACCGGTATCATTGAGGCTCCCACTCAAGTCGAGCCACACGGAGGCATTATGAAACGGATCATGTTCACGGTTGCCGCGGCGCTCTTGCTGTTCGCTTACGGCGCAAGCGCCCAACAGCACGACAAGGCGGTCTTTGCCGGCGGCTGCTTCTGGTGCGTCGAGTCGGATTTCGACAAGGTGCCGGGCGTCGTCTCGACGATTTCCGGCTATACCGGCGGAAAGACCCAGGACCCGACGTACCGGCAAGTCACGGCCGGCGGCACGGGCCACTACGAGGCGGTGGAGATCACCTACGATCCGGCCAAGGTCAGCTACGAGATGCTGCTCACCGCCTTCTGGCGTTCGGTGGACCCGACCGATGGGGGCGGCCAGTTCTGCGACCGCGGCGACTCCTACAAGACCGGCGTCTTCGTCGCCAACGACAAGGAGCGGGGCTTGGCCGAGGCTTCCAGGAACGCGGCGCAACAATCGCTCGACAATCCCATCGTCACCCCCATCCTGGCAGCCGCGCCGTTCTACGCCGCGGAAGACTATCACCAGGACTATTACAAGAATAATCCCCTCCGCTACCGCTACTACCGCTTCAGTTGCGGCCGGGACCGGAGAGTGAAGGATGTGTGGGGCAAGCACGCCTATGAAGGCATCCCCGGCCACGGGTGAGGCGGGCCGCGCCGGGTCTTCAGCCTCAACGCTCGCCTTTGCTTCAGCGTGGCCCGCTTCCTCTCGGACACCGGGTCCTTTCTACCAGCGGATCGACCCGCGCAGCATCAGGCCGTACTCGGCCCCCTCACCGTCCGCGTCCCGCGTCCGCGCCGCTTCGAGCTCCAGCGCCGCTCCCGGCCCCATCCGCCAACGCGCCCCGCCGCGCAGCTTCCGGCCGCGGCCGTCCACCAGCGACAGCCCCGCATAGGGCGTTAGCACCCCCGGCGCGCCCACCAGCCCCAGCCCGTAGCCCACCTCCGCCTCCAGCCGGTCCCCCGCCTCGAACTCGCCGTCCCTTGCAAGGCCGCGAGCATCCCGCAGCGACCACAACCGCCCCACTCCACTCGAAGGCGCACCCCAGGCGGGGCTCAGCGTCAGCGAAAACCCACGCCCCGAACCGCCCGGCTCGAAGCGCACCGCCCCCGATGCCCCCCACTCCTCGTAGCCCGTCCCCTCGCGGGCCACCAGCGCCCGCACCGAGCCTCCCACCGTCACCCCCGTGCCTGCGTAACGAAACCCCGCGCCGGCCTCGACTCCCGTGCCCTCCTCCGCGTCGCCGCCGTCATGACGGAGCCCCACCTCCAGCGACGGCGTCAGCGTCCCGCCCCAAACCGCGAACCTCCGTGAGCCCTCGACAATCACCCGCACACGCCCCACGTCCGCCTCACTTCCCCTGAGGTTGCCGCCGTCCCCGCGCACCGCCTCCGAGGTCGTCCGCACCCAGAACAGGTCCGACTTCACCGCCACCCTGAGCCCGTCCGGCGTTTCCGGCGAGAGCACCTCGCCCCGCACTCCCGCCGCTCCCATCCGCATCTCGACGTCGGTCTTGTAGGTCTCCTCCTCCGTGCGCTCGGCGTCCTTGTCCAGCTTCAGCGTCAACTCGCCCGTGCCGTAGCCCGCCAACCCCCACGCGTCCACCTTCTCCGTCAATCCCATCCGCGCATAGGGGTAGAGCGCCGTCAGCGTGCTCTCCGCCCTCTGGTTGCCCTCCTCCTCCATGAACGCAAATTCCCCCTCGCCGTCACTCAAGCTCAGCGCCAGCCCCGCCAGCCAATTCCCGCGGCCCACGTCCGCACCCACGAACCCGCTCGTCACGCTGCCGTCCATCCGTACGCCGTCCTCCACCGCGTCGAAACCACCCGCCGTGAACCGGCCCCACGCGGTCCACGCCGACCCGCCGTCCTCGCCCCCGGCCCCGACCCGGAACGAGCTCCCCAACAGGAACTCCCGCTCCGTCATGGCCGCCGTCCGGCCCGCGGGCAACGTCCCGGAGAACATGCCGCCAACGTTGCCGGCGTCCTCGCCGCCCTCCGGCACCATCGGGCTGGCGGCCACACCAAGCGTCTGGCCTCCGACCGTGATTTGAGGGCCGCCGCGGGCTTCCAGCCGTCCGCCGATGGCATCCACCGCCTGGCTCGCAACCGTGCGGCCGAACCGCGCCAGCCACGCCCTCGGCATCGGGTCACTGTTCTCGATGGTGCCCGTCGCCTCCGCGTCCGCCACAGACGCGCCGCCCCCCGACGGGTTCGACAACGTCAGCGTGAACGTCTCCGGGCCCTCGTCGATGGCGTCGTCGAGCACCGCCACCCGCACCGTCTTCGAGGTCTCGCCGGCGCCGAAAGTGAGCGTCCCCGACGCCTCCGTGTAGTCCGCGCCGGCGGTCGCCGTCACGTCCGACGTCGCATAGTCCACCGTCACCGGCGCCGCCGCGGGGGTCAGGCTGACCGCGAAGTCCACGGTCGCCCCGGCGGCCTCCTGCACCCGCGCGTCCGCCACCGAAATCGACGGTCCCGCCACCGTCGCGGACACCGGCGCCGCGAGGCCGCGGCCGTCCTCGGTGCACAGCGCGCCCGTCTCCTCGCAGGTCTCCCTGCGCGGGAGCGTGATCACCACCGCCTCCGGCGACGCCGGCCGCACGGTGATCACCCAACGCCGGTTCCCTGGGGCATGGAGACGCCGTACCGCCGTCACCCGTCCGTTGGTCACCTGAAATACCGACTCCTGCAGGGCTCTCCAATTGACCGCGAACTCCTCATCGAATCTCAGCTCGAACGTGAACTCCGTGCTCCCGTCGTGACTCGCGGGCACGTCCTCGAACCACGCCGTGACCGGTATGCCGGGCTCGTCGTCCCAGATGATGCCCCAACCAATCGCGTCGGCGATACGCCCGCCCGAGGGGTTCGAGAGTTCCAGCCAGAGCTGCTCGATGCGTTCGTCCACCGAGTCGTCGACGACCTCCACCTGCACCGTCTTCGCCGTCTCCCCGGCCGCGAAGGTGAGCGTCCCCGACGTGTCCGCGTAGTCTTCGCCGGCGGTCGTCGTGGAGTCCGAGGTCGCATAGTCCACCGTCACCGCCTCCGACGCGGTCTCGCTCAGGGTCACCGCGAACTCCAGCGTCGTGTCCGCCGCCTCCCGCACCACCGGCGCGTCCGCCACCGCCAGTTCCGGCACGGGCTGATACTCGATCCTCGCGGAGATGCGGTTGGAGAGCATTCGCCCGTCTTCGGTGCACACCGCGCCCGTGTCGTCGCAGTCGAGGGTCGGGCCGATGACGACGGTGAGTGGCTGGTTCGGGTCGTAGGCGCCCCGCATCTGCGAAACCACGATCTCCCAGCGCTTGCCGCTCGGCGGTTCAAGCTTGAACGCCCTTCTCGGGTGGATGGTTACGCCCCCCAGCTTCATGACCAGCGTCTTGTTGCGCAGGGTCATGTAGCCGTAGCTGGACTTCGGCTCGTGGCTGAAGGCGATGCGGAACACGATCAGGTCGTGACCGTTGTGCGTCGCGGGGACGCTCCCCTCCTCGAACTTCACCGTCAGCGGTCCGTTCGGGTCCACCGCCGGTTGTTCGGGTTCAGGCGGGTCCTCCGTCACGACCGGCGGGGTTTCGGGGATGATCGCCATCACGGAATCCGCCAGCGGGCGGGCGGGCGCCCCGCAGATGGCCGCCTCGTCCTCGCAGTCCTGCACCGCCGGCAGCGTCACCACGACGTTGCCCGCGCCTGCCGGGTCGACCGTGATCAGCCAGCGCTTGTCGTTCCCCCCCGACACGCGCTTCGCCTTCGTCACCGTGCCGTTCATCACCGAGAAGGCTTTGTCGCGCAGCGTCAGGTAGCTCACCTCGAACGCCCCGCCCAACAACCTCAACTCGAACGTGAACAGCTCCATGCCGTGACTCGTGGGCAAGTCGTGAAACGCCGCCGTCGCCGCACCTTCCGCGCTGTTCTGCTGCGAGGTGCCGCCGGGCGACCGGTTGCTCGCCGCCTGCCCGTTCAGCGCCGCCGCGTCGTTGCCCGCGGCGTCCTGCAACGGGTTGCTCGACGGCGCCGCGTAACTCACGGTCACCGTCTCCCCGTGGCTCAGCGGCGACGCCAGGGTCAACGTCACCGTGCGCCCGCTCACCGACACCGGGTTGCTCGACGCCAGGTCCCGCGCCGTGCCCGCCACCGTCACCGTGAACGCGTCGGCCGCGGGCGTGGAGGCCTCGTCGAGCGGCTCGTCGTAGGTCAGCATGACGTAGTCGTTGTTCGCCGCCGCGGACTGCAGCGCTGGCGCGGAGGTGTCTCCCTCCGGGGTGTGGTTCGTTACCTCGTGTTGGCTCAGCGCCTCGGCGTCGTTGCCGGCCACGTCCCGCAACGGGTTGCCCGACGGCAGCGTGTAGCTCAGCGTCACGGCCTGCCCGTGGGCCGCCGGCGACGCCAGCGTCAGCGTGACCCGGCGCCCCTTCACCGTCACCGGATCGGCCGCCGCCAGGCTCCGCTCCGTGCCCGCCACGGTCACCGTGAACGCGTCGGCCGCGGGCGTGGAGGCCTCGTCGAGCCCCTCGGTGAACAGCAGCACCAGGGTCGCACCGTCCACCTCCGCCCGTCTCACGGCCGGCGCGGTCTCGTCGACGCGGTCGGGATACATGTACATGAAGAACCAATCGTACTCGTTCGACAGCATGCGGCCGTCGCGCGTGCACACCGCGCCCGGGTCGGCGCAGTCGGTGGTCGCGGGCAGCACGATCTCGATGAGCCTGGTCGACAACGGCAGAGCCGTGATGCGCCAGTGTCTGCCACTGTCATCGCCCACCTTGTACGCACTGACGATCTCGGCATTGGTAACCGTGAACGCGTGTTGCTTCATCGCCGCGGGGGTGATCTTCACCGCCCAACTGAACTTGATCCCGAACTCGAACGGCTCCCGGCGATACACCGGGAGGTGCTTCTCCCCCTCCCCGGTCAACGGTATGCTCGCCGGCCCGATCACGCTGACCTCCTCCGGGCTCGACAGTATGCGCCCGTCCACGGCGCATACCGCCCCGGAGTCGTCGCAGGACGCGGTGGCGGACAGCGCCACGGTCACGTCCTTCAGCGACGACGGCTCGACCGTGAGCAGCCAGCGGTCGCGCCGGCCTCTCTGCCGGCTCGCCCCGGTCAGCCGGCCGTTGGTCACCCGCAGGGCATGGGTGCGCATGTCCCCGCGGCTGGTGGTGACGGCCGCGTTGAAATTCAGCTCCAGCGTGAAGGCTTCCGATCCGTCGTGCTCTTCCGGCGCCCCGGCGAACGACGCCGTCAGCACCGGCACGGTCCCCGCGGCGACCGCCTCGCTCACGCCGGCGGACAAGGGCCGGCGGTCCCTGGTGCACACCGCGGCGGCGGCATCGCAATCGGTGGTGGCCGGCAGGGCGATCGTCACGTCGCCGCCGGCCGGCTCGACGGTAACCTCCCAGCGGGCGCTCAAGTGGTCGCCCGCAATTTTCTTCAGGCCGCGGGCGAGGTCGGCCCGGCGCGCCCGCGTCACCCTCCCGTTGGTCACGCTCAACAGACTGTCGCGCACGGTCCTGAATCCGAGGCTGGTCGGCTCGCTGAATACGAGATGCACCACGAACGGCGCGCCGTTGTGCGCCGCCGGAGCCCCCTCGATGTCGGCCGTCAGCACCTCTGCCGCCACGTTCGTCAGCGCGATCGTCACCACCGCGGTGTCCGTGTTGCCATTGCCGTCGTCGGCGACCACGGTCACCGTGTACGAGTTCTTGATTTCGTAGTCGTAGAACACGCCTGCCTTCGTCCGGAGCTGGCCCGTCGCCGCATCGATGGCGAACGCGCCGGCGTCCCGGCCGGCCAGCTCGTAGGAGATGGCGTCGCCGTCGGCGTCGCTGGCGGTCACCGGGTCGCCCACGGCGGTGCCCGGCGCAGCGTTCTCCGTCACCGCGCGCGAATACGTCGCGTCCAGCTCCGGAGCGCTGCCGGTAACGGTGCTTCCCAGGAGTTGCATCCGGAAGGCACGGGGAAACGCGGTCCAGCCCGTGACGACATCGAATCCGGGACTCCATGGCGAGGGATCCCCGTATTCCCCTCTTCCCATTTCACCCAACAGGCCAACGCCGCCGTGAGTCTCGTCATGGTTCGAAACGCTGATGAAACTCCAGCCGTCGTCATCGAGGCTCCATCCGTTCGCTCCATCCTCCACGTCGGAATCCGTGATACTCCAGTACACGTGCCCGTGGCGCTGCTGAAACTCGACGTGATAGTACGTATTCGGTTGCAGACGCGGGTACGCGCCCGACTGCCGCCGCGCCCGCAAACGCACCGTCCCGGTGGTGAACCCGTCCACCGGATAAAACTCCGCCATGAGCGACCCGGGCCTGCCGGCATTGTCCGAGAACAGAGCGACGGCCATCGACGAGCTGCCCGCCAGAGCCACTATGTCCAGCCGGACTTCCTCCAGCGTGTAGCCGGCGGCGTTCGGGCCCGTTCCGAAGCGTTGCGACGCGTACGGCACATACACCCGCTCGTGCGTCGTGGTGATCCGGCCTTCCGCATATTCCTTCTTTCCGTAATCGGCGTATTCGAGCTGCGCGGCAGCCTGGTTCATGTTGCTGACGAACACCTCCGCGCCCGCCGGCGAGGCTCCGAGCGCCAGCACGGCCAACCACGGCAGGGCGAGCCACGCCGCCGCAACAGCCGCGAGGCGGCGGGGCCTGCGCGTGTCGGCTCCAGGGTCCAGTCTTCGGGCAAAGGGGCCTTCGGATCGCCGGCCTCGCGGGAATTGGCGCTTGCATCGATGTTCCAACATTGAAGACTACCTCCGTTTTTTGCCTGACGTTGACGCCCAAAAGACACCTCTATTCAGGTGAATCACGATCATTAAAGAAGATTAAATATCAAAACATAAAGATCATTGACAAAAATGAGCATTTAGGCAACCGCTGAATGGAGAGAATGGGTGGAAATTGGTTGTCCCGGGGAGTATCGAGGAGAATGGTCGCCGAGGTCGGCGAGGCGGTCCGTGCCGTTGCGGCTGCCGCCTTCCTTCGGCTACACTCCTTCACCGTTCTTCGGGAGTCTACCGGCCCAGTGACGTCACCTTCACTCAACGACAAGATATCGCGGCTGCTGAACCAGGAGTGGCGCGGCGAAAAGAGGATCGCCGGGCTTCAGGGCAGCGCCAAGGGCTATGCCATCTCTCTGGCGGCCCGGCATCTCGACAGTCCGCTGGTGGTGCTGGCGCCCACGGTGAAGGAGGCGGAACGCCTCTACCTCGACCTGTCCTTCTTCCTGGGAGAGGAGACCGGCTCTCCCTCGCTGGAGCAGCGGCTCCATCTGTTCCCGGGTTGGGACATCCTGCCGTTCGAGAGCCTTTCCCCGAATCCGGATCACATGGCCGGGCGCATGGAAGGCCTCCACCGGCTCGCCCAACAGTCCGCGCCGGTGCTGGTCACGACCCCGGCCGCGGTGATGCAGCGCGTGATCCCCAGGGAGAGCTTCCGCAGCGCGCACTTCATCGAGGGCCAGGAGGTCGACCGGGAGAAACTCTTGTGGCAGCTCTCCAACCTGGGCTTCGCCCGCGCCCCGCTGGTGGAGGAACGCGGCGACTTCAGCGTGCGCGGCGGCATCGTGGACATCTTCCCCCCGGCCTATGACCGGCCCATGCGGATGGAGTTCGCCGACGACCGCATCGATTCCATCCGCGAGTTCGACCCCCGGACGCAACGCTCCCGGTCACGGCACGAAGAGCTGTTGCTTTTACCCATGAAGGAGTTCGCCTCCGGGGCGCAGACCAGCCGCGAGACCCTGGCGCGGATCGAGGAACGGGCGGACGACCTGGGCTTCACCCGCAAGGACAAGCGGGCGCTCCTGGAGTCGGTGCGCGAGGGCGTGCGGTTCGCGGGGATGGAGTTCCTGGTGCCCTACTTCTACGACCGCCCGCTGCCGTCGATCCTCGCCCATCTACCGCGGCGCGGCATCGTCTGGTGGGATCAGCCGGGCCGGGTGGAGGAGGAGCTGGAGCGGTTCGAGAAGCTCGTGGCGCAACGGGCGTCCAAGGCCGCGGCGGAGGGTCACTTCCATCCCGATGCCGAGGCGCTGTACCTGGACCCGGACGGCTGGCGCCAGGAGGCCGCGGCCTTCCGGCAGATCCACAGCGAAAACCTGGACGTTCTCGCATCCTCCGAGGAGGCCCCGTCGTCGCTCTCGGTGCGCTCCTACACCAACACCGACCTGCACAGCGAGCTCACCACCCAGCAGGGATCCGAGCGCTCCCTGGCCCCGCTGGTGGAGCATCTGAACGAGTGGCGGGACCAGCGGGTGCTCTTCGTGGGCGGACATCCGGGTGACGCGCAACGGCTGCAACAACTGCTGGCCTACTATGAGGTGGATCTTCCGATATCGGAGCGATCCTTTGACGAAGTCACCGGCAACCCCGCGAACGGCCCCGAGATCCTGCTGGGGGGCCTGACCCAGGGAGTGCGCATCCCCGACGAGGGGCTCATCATCATCACCCTGGAAGAGCTGTGGGGCCGAAGGAAACGGGACCCCGCCGTCCGCAAGCGGGAGACCCCGAGCCACTTCATCACCAGCCTGAGCGAGCTTCGGCAGGATGACGTGGTGGTGCACCTCGACCAGGGCATCGGCATCTATCGCGGCCTCAAGTACCTCAAGGTGGCGGGCACCGAGGGCGAGTTCCTGCACCTGGAATACCAGGGAGGCGACCGCCTCTATCTGCCCATCGACCGCATCAACCTGGTGCAGAAGTTCATCGGCGCCGACGGCGCCGCCCCGGTGTTGGACCGGTTGGGCGGGACCTCCTGGCTCAAGCTCAAGGCCCGGACACGCAAGGCCATCGTGGCCATGGCCAAGGAGCTGCTGCGGGTCTACGCCACCCGGGAGCTTCACGAGGGCCACGACTTTCCGCTTCCGGATCAAGCGTACCGGGAGTTCGAGGCCGCCTTCGAATACGAGGAAACGCCCGATCAGGAGCAGGCCATCACCGCAACCCTCCAGGACATGACCCAGAGCAAGCCCATGGACCGCCTCATCTGCGGCGACGTGGGCTACGGCAAGACCGAAGTGGCCATGCGCGCGGCGTTCATGGCGGCGATGGACGGCAGGCAGGTAGCCCTGCTCGCTCCCACCACCATCCTGGTGCAGCAGCACCTGGAGACCTTCCGCGGCCGGTTCGAGCCCTACCCGGTGCGGGTGGAGAGCCTCAGCCGTTTCGTCACCGGCAAGACCGTGCAGCAGTCGCTCAAGGACCTGGCCGCCGGGCTCATCGACATCGTCATCGGCACCCACCGCCTGTTGCAGAAGGACGTGGCCTTCAAGAACCTGGGCCTGGTGGTGATCGACGAGGAGCACCGCTTCGGCGTAAGCCACAAGGAGAAGCTCAAGCAACTGCGCTACACCGTGGACGTCATGAGCCTCACCGCGACGCCCATCCCCAGGACCCTGCACATGTCGCTGGTGGGCATCCGGGACCTGAGCGTCATCGAAACGCCGCCCCCCAACCGGCTCGCCGTAAGGACCTACGTTACCCGCTACGACGAGGGCGTCATCCGGGACGCCATCCTGCGGGAGATCAACCGCGAAGGGCAGGTGTTCTTCCTGCACAACCGGGTGGAGAGCATCCAGCGCGTGGGCCAGAAGATCATGGACCTGGTGCCCGAGGCCAAGGTCACCGTCGCCCACGGGCAGATGACGCCGGCGGAGCTCAAGAAGAACATGAGCCTGTTCCAGGAGAACGAGGCCCAGGTGCTGGTGTGCTCCGCCATCATCGAGTCCGGCCTGGACTATCCCAACGCCAACACCATCATCATCAACCGCGCGGACCGGTTCGGCCTGGCCCAGCTCTATCAACTGCGGGGCCGGGTGGGACGTTCGTCACGCCGGGCTTACGCCTACCTGCTGCTTCCGGAGAGCGGTACCGTGACCAAGGACGCGGAAAAGCGGCTCCGGGCGCTGCAGGAGCTGGATGAGCTCGGCAGCGGCTTCAAGCTGGCGCTCCACGACCTGGAGATTCGCGGCGCCGGCAACCTGCTCGGGCGAGAGCAATCCGGCCAGATCGCCGCGGTGGGTTTCGAGCTCTACACCCAGATGATGGAGGAGACCATTCACGAGCTCAAGGGGGAGGAGCGCCGGGCCAACGTGGAGCCCGAGATCCGGCTGGGCATCCCCGCCTACTTCCCCGACGACTACATACCCAGCGCCAACCAGCGCCTGCTGTTCTACAAGCGGCTCGCCAACCTGGAGGACCCGGAGCAACTCGCGGAGATCCGGGACGAGATCCGCGATCGTTATGGAAGCTACCCGGAGGTGGTGGAGAATCTCTTCAAGGTCATGGAGCTGCGGCGCGCCCTCATCGGCTGCCTGGCAACCCAGGTCATCTACCAGAACGGGCGCTTGTCGCTGACCTTCCACGCTACCGCCACACTGAACGTCGAACGGTTGCTGAAGCTCGCCGAGGCGGATCACCGGCGCTTCCAGTTCTCGCCGGAGGGACGCCTGTCCTATACCCCGGACCATGCGGACTGGCCCTCCCTCATCGACGAGGCCTGTGAGTTATTGCACGTCCTCAACTAGGAATGTATGTTATCCGAGCGAAGGATCAGACCCATGATCAGAACCACAAATACGCTTGCGACAACGACTCCGGGCTTGCGGCGCGTCTTGTGCGCCACCGCCTTCCTCGCCCTTCTCGCGGTCTTCCCCGGATCCTCGCCCGGAAGTCTCGTCGAGAAGATCGTGGTGGTCGTCAACGGTGTTCCCAATACGTTCTCGGATCTCCGAAAATTCGCCCGGACCAAGCTGAAGCAGGACGTCGAGCTCGATGAGCTGACGGCGGGGCGCGTGCCCAAGCAGTGGCTGGAGGATTTCATTACCCACGAGCTCATAAGGGCCGAGGTCAAGAACACCGGCATCCGCGTGCGCGACACGGACATCGACAAGTACATTCAGACGGTCAGGGAACGGAATGACCTGACCCTCACGCAGTTCGCCGCCCTGTTGAAACAGGACGGCAAGACCATGGACCAGTACCGCGAAGAGGTCCGTAGCCGAATCGAACAGGACGAGCTTATCCAGCGTAACGTCAGAAAAAGGATTCACATCACGATCCAGGACGCACAACGTTACTACGACGCCAACCCGGATTTGTACCGGACCGAGCTCCAGGTGCATCTCCGTCATCTCATGCTGGGGGTCGACGACGGCGCCTCGCCCGAGCAGGCCCAGGCGGTGCTGTCGCGCGTCGAAGAGCTGCGCCGGCAGGTCGTGGACGGAGCGGACCTGGCCGCGTTGGCGCGCTCCCAATCCGAGGGCGCGGGAGCCAGCGAAGGCGGCGACATCGGCTGGATCAAACCCGAGAGCCTGCCCGACTCCCTCGCCCGGGTTGCCGCCACCCTGAAGAAGGGAGAGCTCAGCCAGCCGGTCCGCACGAACCTGGGATACCACCTGGTCCGGGCGGAAGACCGGAAGGGCGGCGAACGATTGAAGTTTGCGGCGGTATCCGAGAAGGCGCGGGACGAGCTCTACAACAAGACGCTCCAGGAACGATTCGCCAAGTGGCTCAAGACCGACTTGCGGAAGAAGCATCGCGTGGAAGTCAAGCTGGACGGGTATGCCTTCGAGGCGCAGAAGGCCGAGAGGGGTACGGTCGGCAGCCTGATGGCCTCGGCCGTCGGGGACGAAAAAGAAAAGGGCTTCTGGGACTACCTCAACCCGGTGACGTACATCTATCAAGAGGAGATCATACCCGACAAGACGGGCGTGGTCGGCGACCGGAAGAGAGTCAAACTGTTCGGGATACCGGTGTTCACCACCGAAGCCGGAGACGATGAAGACGTGCCCCTGGATCAGTCCTTCGAACGCGAAACGCCCGCACCCTGATCCCCCATCCGTTCGCACTGATTCACCGCTATCGCCATGTCCAAACCCGTCGTGGCTGTAACCATGGGCGACCCCTCGGGCATCGGACCCGAGGTCGTCGTCAAGGCAGCCCGCGACGCGGCGGTGCGGCGCGCCTGCCGTGTGGTGGTCCTGGGCGATGCCGCGCTGCTCGAGCGCGCTCACGCTCCCCGATGGCCGACCAACGAATCCGGTTCCGCGGTCGCTACCGAAGCTCCCGTGCTGGTGGAATCCGTCACGCACCTCAAGCCCGCCGCCAGCCGGCCCGGCCGTCCCACCCGTAACGGCGGCGAAGCATCCTACCGTTACATCCTCCGGGCGGTGGAGCTCATCGGCGCGGGCGGCGCCGACGCCATGGCCACGGCGCCCATCAGCAAGAAGGCGCTGAACGACGCCGGCCACCACTGGCCCGGGCACACCGAGTTGCTGGCCGACCTCACGCGCACGCGGGACGTCCGCATGATGCTGTACGGGTCGCGCCTCAAGGTAGTGCTGGTCACGGTGCATCTGCCGCTCACGGAAGTGGCCGCGGCGTTGACCCGCAAGCGTATCCGCACCACCATCGAGCTGACCCATCGGTCACTGCAGGAGTGGTTCGGCCTGGCGGAGCCGCGGTTGGCAGTGGCCGCCCTGAACCCCCACGGGGGTGAAGACGGCATGTTCGGCCAGGAAGAGCGCAGGGTGATCCGGCCCGCGGTGCGTGATTGCTCGGACCGGGGCATGTCCGTTTCCGGTCCGGTTCCCGCGGACAGCCTCTTCCACCGTGCCGCGGCCGGGGAATACGATGCCGCCATCTGCATGTACCACGACCAGGGACTCGGGCCCTTCAAGCTGCTGCACTTCACCGACGGGGTCAATCTGACCCTCGGCCTCCCTCTCGTGAGAACCTCGGTGGACCATGGCACCGCCTACGACATCGCCGGCAAGGGCGTGGCCGACGCCCGCAGCATGAAGCAGGCGATCCTGCTGGCGGCGAAGCTGGCGCGGGCCAGAGAAGCACAGCCGTCGGCCGCCCCGCCGCCACCCCTGGATTCCCGCTTTCGCGGGAATGACGGAGGGGGAGCGGGAATGGCGGAGAGTCGTAGGTCGGATTAGCGAAGCGTAATCCGACATCCCCATGGTGCGGGGTTTGTCGTGGTTGTCGGACTACGCTTCGCTAATCCGACCTACGCGAATGGCCCGGGACTGCATTCTCGAAGACCCGCGAAGAGTCGGCTTGCATGAACATCGTCATCAAGGGCGCCCGCGTCCACAACCTCAAGAACGTCGACGTCGAGATCCCCCGCAACAAGCTGGTGGTGATCACCGGGGTTTCCGGCTCGGGCAAGTCCTCGCTGGCCTTCGATACCGTCTATGCCGAGGGGCAACGGCACTACATGCAGTCCCTGTCCACCTACGCGCGCCAGCTTCTGAATCCGCTGGCCCGAGCGGATGTGGATTCCATTCAGGGACTTTCTCCCGCCATCGCCGTGCCGCAACGCCGCTTCCACGAAAACCCCCGGTCCACCGTGGGGACGCTGACCGAGATCCATGACCACCTGCGGCTGCTGTTCACCCACGTGGGCCGGCCCCACTGCCAGCGATGCGGCAGCGCCATCACGGTGCATACGGTGCAGCAGATGGCGGACGACCTGCTGAAGCTCTCTTCCGGCACCCGCATCCAGGTGCTGGCGCCGCTGCCCTGCAACGATCCCACCGAACTCCGGGCACAGATCGAGACGGTGATCCGGGCCGGGTTCGTCCGCATCAAGGTGGACGGGAGGGTCCTGGAGCTGGCCGACCTGACCGGCTCGGCGTCGCTGGCGCGAGCCGACTTGGTGGTGGACCGGCTGGCGATACGGGACGGCGTCGCCAAGCGGCTCGCCGATTCCATCGAGGTGGCCCTGAAGCACGGGGACGGAGTGGTGAAGATCGACGTGCACGATGCGCCCGCCACGGAGTCCCGCCGCTACACCCAGCGGTCCGCGTGTCTGGAGTGCGGCGCGCCGTTTCCCCAAACGTTGCCGCAACTCTTTTCCTTCAACAGCCCGCACGGCGCCTGTCCTTCCTGTAACGGCCTCGGCATCCGGCCCCGTGGGCGGTCCCGCGGAGGCGCGGCTCCGGCGGACGCTTCTCCACGGCCTTGTCCCAAGTGCGCCGGCACCCGGCTCCGGGACGAGAGCCTTCAGGTACGGATCAACGGCATGAACATCGGGCAGGTGTCGGCGCTGCCCCTGAGTGACTTCAGCGGCTTCATCAAGGACGTGGCCCTGGGTGAGCGCGAGACCGCGGTCGCCGGCAACATCCTCCGGGAGATACGGGAGCGAACCGACACCCTGCTGGAGCTGGAGCTGGGATACCTGTCCCTGGGCCGGTCCTCCGACAGTCTGTCGGGCGGCGAGTGCCAGAGGATCCGGCTTGCCGCCCACATCGGCGCCCGGCTGTCAGGGGTGATCTACGTGCTCGACGAACCCACCGTGGGGCTCCACCCACGGGACACCGCGCGGCTTCTCGGCATCCTGCGGCGGCTCAAGGACGCGGGCAACACGGTGCTGGTGGTGGAACACGACCGGGACGTCATCATGGCGGCGGATCACGTCATCGACATGGGCCCGGGCGCCGGCGCCGCGGGCGGAGAAGTCCTCGCCGCCGGGAGCGTGGACCACGTACGCCGGAGCCCCGCTTCCCGAACCGGACCGTATCTGGCCGATGCCGGCCCGCCGGGGTCTCGGGCGCTCCGGACAGGGGGCGGCACTCTCTCGCTCAAGAACGTTCGCCGCCACAACCTCAAGAACATCGATGTGGACTTCCCCATCGGCCTCATGACCTGTGTGACCGGCGTGTCCGGATCGGGCAAGAGCAGCCTCGTGGTGGATACCCTCCATGATGCGGCGCAGCGGCAACGGCGGCCCGCCATGGCGTCCGCCGGACGAAACAGGGCAAAGCCGGCCGCGCGGAGCGGCGCGGTCTCCGGGCTCGATGCCTTCGACCGGATACTCCACGTGGATCAGGGCTCCATCGGGCGTAGCGGCCGCTCCACCCCCGCCACCTACGGCGGACTCTTCGATCCCTTGCGGAACCTTTTCGCGCGCCTCCCCGAGGCACGGCTGCGAGGTTACGGCCCCGGACGATTCTCGTACAACGCCGCGGGCGGGCGGTGCGAGGCCTGCCTCGGGGCTGGAACCGTGGACATCGAGATGCAGTTTCTGCCGGACGTGTCGGTCAGGTGCGACGTTTGCAGCGGGCGCCGGTACAACCGGGAAACCCTGGAGATCCTCTACAAGGGCGCCAGCATCGCGGACGTTCTCGACCTCACGGTCACCGAAGCCCTGGACTTTCTGGGGAACGTACCGCTGGTACGGCGGCGGCTCGACAGCATGTGGCAAGTGGGCCTGGGCTATCTGCGGCTGGGGCAGCCGGCCACCACCCTTTCCGGCGGGGAGGCGCAGCGCGTCAAGCTGGCCCGGGAGCTGGGGAAGAACTCCAGCGGCAAGGTGTTGTACCTTTTCGACGAACCCACCACCGGCCTGCATTTCGAGGAGGTGGGCAGGCTGGTGGAAATCCTGGACCGTCTGGTGGAAGCCGGCCATACGGTCATCGCCATCGAGCACAATCCGGATTTCCTGCGGTGCGCCGATTACATCGTGGATCTCGGACCCGAGGGCGGCGAGAACGGCGGGTACGTGGTCGCCGCGGGCACACCGGAAGAGATCATGGCGGTGGCCGAGTCGGCCACGGGTCAGTACCTTAAGGGCTTGGCCGCCAACCCGACGGTGCTCGGGACCTGAAGCGGCGAGGGCAGGATGCCCTTGCTCCCGGGACATGACGTTTGGCTGTTCGCTCCGGCAGCGTCACGGGTGGTTCGACCTTCCGGACGCCTCCCGGGCTCTTTCTTGACATTCACGGGACTTAGGGCCTAAATGAATAGGTTTGGAGGTACAGTTCCGTGAAGCTCCCCGTATACTTTGACAACCATGCGACGACCCCCGTGGACCCGCGCGTGGTGGACACCATGCTGCCGTTCTTTACCGAGCGGTTCGGCAACTCCGCCAGCAAGCACGCATTCGGCTGGGAAGCCGAGGCGGCCGTGCACGAGGCGCGCAAGAACATCGGCCGCCTGATCGGCGCGGCGCCGAAGGAGATCGTCTTCACCAGCGGAGCAACGGAATCGGACAACCTCGCCATCAAGGGAGTCGCCGAGTTCTATGGGGACCGGAAAGACCACATCATCACGTGCGCGGCCGAACACAAGGCCGTTCTCGACTGCTGCAAGTTCCTGGAGGGCCACGGCTATCGAGTCACCTACCTGCCCGTGGATGGCCACGGCACCGTGGACCTCGAGAAGCTGCGGGCCGCCATCGACGACAAGACGCTGCTCATCTCCATCATGGCGGCCAACAACGAGGTGGGAACCATCCAGCCCCTGGCTGAAATCGGCCGCATCGCCGAAGAGCACGGCGTGCTCTTCCACACGGACGCGACCCAGGCAGTGGGAAAGATACCCATCGACGTGGCGGCGTGTGGGATTCACCTGCTCTCGATGACCGCTCACAAGCTTCACGGGCCCAAGGGCATCGGGGCGCTCTATGTGAGCGCGAGAAAACCGCCCGTGCGCCTGAACCCGACCATCCACGGCGGCGGCCACGAGGGTGGCATGCGGTCGGGCACTCTGAACGTTCCCGGCATCGTGGGGTTCGGCAAGGCCTGCGAGTTGGCGCGGACCGAGTTGGCGACGGAATTGCCCTATATCACCAGCCTGCGCGACAGGCTCGAAACCAGCCTCTTCGCGCGCCTCGACGAGCTCCGCCTGAACGGACATCCCAGCGATCGTCTGTGCGGCAACCTGAACGTGGCCTTCGGGTACGTGGAGGGCGAGTCGCTGATCATGGGCCTCAACGACGTCGCGGTCTCCTCCGGCTCCACTTGCACCTCCGCGGCACTGGAGCCGTCCCACGTGCTGAAGGCCATGGGCGTCCGGGAAGACCTCGCCCACGGCTCCATCCGCTTCGGTCTGGGTCGATTCAATACCGAGGAAGAGGTAGACTTCGTGGTGCGCCGGGTGGAGGAAGAAGTCACCCGGTTGCGCGGGCTTTCGCCGCTCTATGCCAAGCGGTCAGCAGAAACAAGGCGTGCGGAGGCAGCCGCCGGGAAATAGCGTGCCGTCGAGGCAGGGGCGCTGACGGCGTACAGGAAAAACACGATGGCGACAGCGGTCCAAATAACGGAACAGGCAGCCAACCGGATCAAGGAACTGCTCGATCAGGACGAGAGGGACCTTACCGGTCTGCGCCTCAAGGTCGTGGGCGGCGGCTGTTCAGGGTTGCAGTACAAGATGGATCTCGACAACCCGAAGCCCACGGACCGCGTGTTCGAGGAAGAGGGCGCCAAGGTGATCGTCGACCTGAAGAGCCTGCTCTACCTGGGAGGCACCGAGCTCGACTACAGGGAAACCCTCATGGAAGCCGCCTTCGTCTTTCAGAACCCCAACGTCAAACGCAGTTGCGGTTGCGGCGCATCGTTCGTGGTCTGAGACCGTATCGGTGGCCAGGCTCGATGACCTGTAGGGGCGGGTTTCAAACCCGCCCGTTCGGCGGGCTTTATGAAACGCAACCCTGGTCCATGAGCTGTTGGGTCACACACCATGTCCGACGTCATCTACTTCGACAACAACGCGACCACGCGCCTCGCGCCGCAGGTCTACGAGGCCATGGCGCCCTATCTCACCGAGCTCTACGGCAACCCGTCCAGCATCCACAGCTTTGGGAGCCGCGTCGGGCGGGCCCTCGACCACGCCCGGACCCAGGTGGCGGGACTTCTGGGCGCGGGAGACGTCGTCGAGGTGCTGTTCACCAGTTGCGGCTCGGAGGGGGACAACACCGCCATTCGCGGGATCCTCGAAGGCGCACCGGAGAAGCGCCACTTCGTCACCACGGCGGTGGAGCATCCCGCCGTGTTGGGGCTCGGACAACACCTGGAGAAGAAGGGCTATCGGGTCACCTGGCTCGGGGTCAACGAGGACGGCATGCTGGACCTGGACGAGCTCCGGGATTCCCTCTCGGACGACACGGCCATGGTCTCGATCATGTACGCCAACAACGAGACCGGCGTCGTCTTCCCCGTGCACGAGGCCGGCGAGATCGTCAAGGCTCGGGGCATCCCTTTCCACGTGGATGCAGTGCAGGTGCCGGGCAAGATCGAGCTCGACGTAAAGAACAGCCCCATCGACCTCTTGACCATCTCCGCCCACAAGTTCCACGGCCCCAAGGGCGTGGGAGCGCTCTACGTCCAGCGGGGGATCACGCTCCGCCCTTTCATCGTCGGGGGCCATCAGGAGCGCAACCGCCGCGCCGGAACGGAGAACGTCGCCGGCATCGTGGGCATGGGCGAGGCCGCGGAGTTCACCGCCCGGGACGTCGCCGCGGAACGCGAGCACGTGGGCGGTCTGCGTGACCAACTGCAAAGCTCCCTCGCGTCCGCCTGCCCGGGCGCCCGGGTCAACGGGGCAAAGTCGAACCGTTTGCCGAACACGCTCAACATCGCTTTCGAATACCTGGAGGGCGAATCGATTCTGGTGCTGCTGGATGAATTCGGCATCTGCGCCTCCACCGGCTCCGCCTGCACCGCCGGCTCGGTGGAGCCGTCCCACGTGCTGCGGGCCATGAAGGTGCCGCCGCAATGGCTGCAAGGGGCGGTCCGGTTCAGTCTCAGCCGCTACAACACCCAGGCGGAAATCGCTTTCGCCGCGGACAAGATTCCCGGCATCGTCCAACGCTTGCAGGGGCTGTCCGCGTTGGGCCGGGTGGGAACCAGGGAAACTCTGCCGGGGCACTGAAATGAGACCCGACAGACGCAGCCGCTTCCTGTATCGCACTCGCTATCGAACCGGTGAATACCTGGTGCGAGTCCTCGTCGCGACTCTCCGCTGGCTTCCGGCATGGGCCACGCCTCACATTGCCAATTTGATCGAAAAGGTGAGCATCCTGGTGTTCTGGCAATACCGGAAGCGGATGCGGGACACCATCCGGCAAACCATGGGCGGTGAGTTGCCCACCGAGGGAGAACGCCGCACCGTGGTGCGCCGGGCTTGGCGAAACTTCACACAAGCCATCCTCGAGACCCTTTCCACCCTCCACATGACCCACGACGAGTTGTGCTCACGGATCGAGATCAAAGGTGAAGAACGCCTGCGCGAGGCTCTCGCCCGGAAGAAGGGCGTCGTCGCCCTGAGCGCCCACCTCGGCAACTTCGGCATCATCGGTCCCCGGCTCGTGGCCCAGGGCTATGAATTCAGCGCCGTCATCAAGATGCCGCAGGAACCCCGGTTTGCCGAGATGCAGGCCGAATACTGCGCCAGGGCCGGCGTCAAGATCATACCGGCCCGTCCCAGCCGCCAGTCCGTCGTGCAGATCATCAAGGCGCTGCGGCGTAACGAGATCGTCCTGCTGATCCCGGACGAGTTCAAGACCCACGGAGTTGAGGTGGACTTCCTCGGCCGCCGGGCTCCGGCGCCCAAGGGGCCCATTACCATCGCCCAACGCACGGGCGCCGCCGTGCTCCCGGTCTTCATGGTCCGCGATGCGCAGAACCGGCTGACGCTTCAGGTCGAACCCGAAGTCAAGTTCGTTGAGACCGACGACCGGGAGGCGGATCTCCGCACCAATGCCCGCCTGTTCGTTCATGAGATCGAGAAAATGGTGCGCCGCCACCCGGACCAGTGGAGTTGGATGGGGTTCCGAAAGCCCCGGAAAGGAGATGCCTCCCGTGCGGCATCGTGAAGGACCGGCGCCATGGACCTGGGCCTGACCGGAAGGGTGGCCATGATCACCGGCGCGAGCCGTGGCATCGGCAAGGCCATCGCATCAGGGCTGGCCGCGGAGGGCTGCCGGCTGAGCCTTTGCGCCCGAGGCCGGGAGGATCTCGATGAAACCGCCCGCGAACTCCAGGCACGCGGCGCGGACGTCCTTGCCTCGACCCTGGACGTCACCGACGAGAACGCGGCCCGCCGGTGGTTCGACGAGACACGGGACCGGTACCAAGGCATCGACATCCTCGTGAACAATGTCGGCGGGTCGCGCCCCGGCGGGAACCTTTCCGCTTCGAACGACGACTGGCACCGCGGTTTTTCCCTGAACTTCTTCTCCGCCCTCGACCTCTGCCGCCTCGTGGCGCCGGCCATGCAGGAACGCAAACGGGGTTGCGTCATCAACATCGCATCCATCTACGGCCGCGAATGGGGCGGACCCATGACCTACAACGCCGCCAAGGCGGCGATGATCAGCCTGTCCAAGGAGATGGCGCGGGAGCTGGCGCCCCACGGCGTTCGCGTCAACAGCGTCGCTCCCGGCTCCATCCTCTTTCCCGGCGGCGGCTGGGACCGGCGCCAAAAGGAAGATCCCGAGGGAATCGCCGCGTTCGTCAAGCACGAGCTCCCCGCCGGCCGCTTCGGCACACCCGAGGAAGTGGCCGACGTCGTGGTCTTCCTCGCCTCGGACCGGGCCAACTGGATCTCCGGCGCCTGCATCAACGTCGACGGCTGCCAGTCGAGATCGTTGATATGACCACCGCCCATGGCGGATAAACGAAATCGGTTCACGCACCCACCCAATACTCCACCGGTTTCGACAGGAACTCCCCGATTGCGATGCCGTCGCCGCCCACAAGCAGGCTGCGGACCGGCTGAAAGATATTGGCGAAGGCGGCCATTCCCGGGGGCATCTGGCGAGTGCG
Organism: uncultured Binatia bacterium (SeqCode); assembly: GCA_965221155.1. Classification (GTDB taxonomy): domain Bacteria; phylum Desulfobacterota; class Binatia; order UBA9968; family JAJDTQ01; genus JAJDTQ01. The sequence goes on from OZ244869.1 coordinate 112,690, forward strand.
GCCACTCTTGACCTCGATGGCCGTCACCGCCTGGCCCGCGCGCACCACGAAGTCCACCTCGTGGTTGCGGTGACGCCAGTAGAACACCTCGCACAAGCCGTCGGCGGCCGCGTTGACCAGATGGGCGCCCACCGCGGACTCCACCAGCCGTCCCCAGAACTCGCGGTCCGTGCGCGCTTGCGCCAGCGTCAGGCTGGTCCCTGCGGTCATCAAGGCCGTGTTGAGGACCTGCAACTTCGGGCTGGAGCTCCGCCGGACCACCTCGCCACCGTACTTCTGCAGGCCCGTCAGCACACCCGCGCCCGCGAGCAGTTCGAGATAGTGAGCCAGCGTGGTCGTGTTCCCCGCGTCCTGGAGTTGGCCCAGCATCTTCGTGTAGGAAAGGATCTGCCCCGAATACGCGCACCCCAACTCGAACAACCGGCGCAACAACACCGGTTTGTCCACACGGGAAAGCAACAGCACGTCCCGGGCGATCATCGGTTCGATAAGCGAGTCGCGGATGTAGCGAGACCACCGAGCCGGCTGTCTCACCAGCGGCACCGCGCCGGGATAGGCGCCGTAGAACAGGAATCGCTCCAAAGACCATCCAAAAGCGTCTTGCATTTCGGAAAAGCTCCAGTGCGGCAGGTGCAGGAGCTCGAAACGTCCCGCGAGACTCTCGGTCAGCCCCCGTCCGATCAAGAGCTGTGCCGAACCCGACAGCACCACCATAAGCCGCCGCCGGCTTCGCGTGTCTTCATCCCACAGGCGCTTGACAGCCTCCGCCCAGTTGGGCGCTTTCTGCACCTCATCCAGGATGAGCAGTGCCCTCCGGTCCTCCGCATGGTCCGCCATGAGCCTTGCCGCATCCCATTGTTGCGCGATCCAGTCCGGCCCGCGCAAGGTCGGCTCGTCGGCACTGGCGAAACGATGGGCCAAACCGGACTGTCCGGCGACCTGTGTGATCAAGGTCGTCTTGCCCACCTGCCGTGCACCGGTGATGATCTGGAGGAAACGGCGCGGTTCGCGCAGACGGCTGAGCAACTCCGCGGCTTGAGGCCGCACGTACGACAAATTACTCAACATGATGAGTAATATTACTTAATGTCATAAGTAAATGGAAGGGAACGGACTCTGCAGTTACCATTTCGGCTGAAGTCAAGCTTTCCGGACACGGGCAGGACTGTTGTCAGCGGAGGATTTTGTCAAACACCTGCGAAATTGCGGCGTACTAGAGGACATTAAACGATCCCGAGATCGCTCCAACATGTTGGTAAGGGTAGCGCCAAACCATAGGAATACGATCACTAGTTTCAATAACGATGGAACGATTGATGAGGCTCTTCAAACGTTCTTTGACGAGTATATGTAGGTGTCGTAGACAACGCCATCAACGAGCGGCGTGACGAGAGCACTCCGATCTCACTGCTGGGCTGCCATTGCGCGGTCGGTTTCCCGCAAGGTCAACTGTTCTGCTCCTAGCGGTGGAACAGGAAACCTTAAAGCGAGCCCGGAGGTGCCTATACGAGGCTTTGGTGGAGGCGGGGGGAATCGAACCCCCGTCCGAAGGCTTTCCGCCAGAAGTGACTACATGCTTAGTCGCCGTTTAAGTCTCGCTACGGAAGTCCCCGACGACAGGGGCTTACGCGGCCAGCCGGTTTGAATCTCGACCTCATCCCCTCCGGCAGGGAAATCGGTCCATCCCGCTGAATGACGCCTTGTCCGACCCCGCGGGAGAAGGCCGGCAAGACGCTGGCTGTCTAAGCAGCCAGGGCGTATTCGTTATTGTCTGCAGTTACAGCAGTCCTGCTTTTTTAACGGGGCAACAGGACCCCGGCATGCCACTTTGACTTCCCACCCCCGTCGAACCCATATCGCCCCCCAATAATGAGATGTGCCTGCGGTCAACTTCTGCGGCTCTTCATGGAGCGTTCCATCTCCCGCCGGACCATCTTCTCCTTGACCGTGGCGCGCTTGTCGTAGAGCTTCTTTCCTCGGGCCAAACCCAACTCCACCTTGGCGCGTCCGTCCTTAAAGTATAGCTTCAATGGGATCAAGGTCAAGCCGCGCTCCTTCACCTTTCCCATGAGCCTCGATATCTCGCGCTTGTGCAGCAGCAGCTTCCGCGGCCGGGTGGGCTCGTGATTGAACATGTTGGCCGCCGGGTACGGGCTGATGTGGGAGTTGACGAGAAACATCTGGCCCTTGTCGACCCGGGCGTAGCTGTCGGCGATATTCGCCCGGCCGTCCCGGAGCGATTTGACCTCGCTGCCGAGCAGCACCATGCCGGCCTCGAAGGACTCGTCGATGAAGTACTCCCGGCGGGCCCGCCGGTTTACGGCGATGTTTTTCTGATTTGTTTCCCTGGTAGAAGCCATGAGATGGTCTTTGATTCGTCGGTTTCCGCGGCCTGTGCATTCAGCGGCGGGACGAGGGCCGCTTACAGCTCTTTCCCTGCCAGGATCCGGTTGTCGATCAAGCGGGCCTTGCCGACCCATGCGCAGAGGGCCAGCAGCGTCGGTCCCTTCACCTCTTCCACCGGGTGCAACTCCTTGGGGTCGCACAGGTCCGCGTACTCGAGGCGGACCAGGGGCTGGCGGGAGATCTCCGCCACCACGGCGTCACGAATCCTTTGAGCCGCGGTCTCGCCGCCGCGCACCAGTGCTTCGGCCTTGCCCAGGGCGCTTTGAAGACACCGGGCCGCCTCGTGCTCGGCCGGCCCCAGGTAGCGGTTGCGCGAGCTCATGGCCAAGCCGTCGGGCTCCCGCACCGTGGGGCACGCGACGATCTCGACATCCACGTTCAGGTCCTCGATCATGCGCCGGATCACCTGGACCTGCTGGTAGTCCTTCAATCCGAACATGGCCACGTGCGGGCGTACGATGTTGAACAGCTTCAGCACCACCGTGGCCACACCACGGAAATGCCCGGGCCGGTGCGCGCCGCACAGCGGCTGACCGACCTGCTCCACGTCCACGTAGGTCTGATACCCCCGCGGATACATGTCCTCCGCCGTGGGGTTGAAGAGCAGGTCCACCCGCTCCTCCACCAGCAACCGGACGTCGCGCTCCAGGTCCTGGGGATAGCTGCCGAAGTCCTCGGTGGGAGCGAACTGTGTCGGATTGGCGAAGATGGATACCACCGTGCAGTCGCCCTTCTCCCGCCCCTGGCGCACGAGGCTCAGATGGCCCTCGTGCAGGAAACCCATGGTCGGCACCAGCACGATGCGCTTCCCCTCGCGCCGGGCGTGGTCACTCCACGCCTGCATGTCCCGGATGTTCTGGATGGTGGGTAATGCTTCCACGGTCCCAGGCTCGGTATTGAGCAATAGCGTCCTTCGACTTCGCTTCGCTACGCTCAGGACGAACGGGGGGCTTCGCCGCAGTTGTGTCCATCGGCCCCGGAGGCCGCGTCTCAGTGGAAGGTGTGCTCCTCCGCGGGGAAAGCCTCGGTCCGCACCTCTTCCATGTAGCTCTGAACCGCGCCGCCGATGGTTTCCTTGAGATTGGCGTAGCGCTTGACGAACTTGGGGGTGAAGTCGTCGAACAGGCCCAGCATGTCGTGGACCACCAGGATCTGTCCGTCGCAGTGCATGCCGGCGCCGATGCCGATGGTGGGAATGGACACGCGCTGGGTGATCTCTCGGGCCAGTTGCACGGGAATGCCTTCCAGCACCACCGCGAAGGCTCCGGCTTGCTCCACCGCCATGGCGTCGTCCAGGATGGCCCGGGCGTCGGCCTCGCCGCGCCCCTGAATCCGGTAGCCGCCGAACTGATGCACCGACTGGGGGGTGAGACCCACGTGGCCCATGACCGGCACGCCCATCCTCACCAGCGCCTCGATGGTGGCGGCCTGGGTCACGCCTCCTTCCAGCTTGACGGACTCCGCGCCCCCTTCCTGGATCAGCCTGCCGGCGTTGCGCTTGGCTTCGTTCACTCCCAACTGGAACGTCATGAAGGGCATATCCGACACCACCAGGGCGCGCCGGCGCCCGCGAACCACCGCCCTGGTGTGGTAGATGACATCGTCGACGGTCACCGGCAGCGTGCTGTCATGACCCTGCACCACCGACCCCAACGAGTCGCCCACCAGCAGGAGGTCGACGCCGGATTGGTCCAGGATGCGGGCGAAACAATAGTCATAGGCCGTGAGGCATACGATCTTCTCGCCCTTTTCCTTCATGCTCCGGATTTCCGGCACCGTCATTTTTCGTCCCATTCGGCAACCCTCCTCAAACTGGACACCCACAAGACAAACACTCACAAAAAAAGCCTCCCGAACCAATCCGGAAGGCCATTCCTCTACCGTTGAAGACGATAGGTGCCAGAATGTCTCATCCGTCTCGGTCCGGCTCTCCCGGATCCAAGCGGCAAATCGCGTCTTCCCGGGTTCTCCAAACGTGGAGTCGGCCGGCTCAGCCTGGCCGCTCCGGAGCGCTCCGGAAAGATGGTCGGATACTAGCGCGAAGCGGGGCAAAAGTCCAGAGTTGGGTTCGGGCTGGGACTGGGATTTTGGCGGGCTGTCTCTACGGTGGGGACGTGCCGTGCGGCCGCGTTCACCGCAGCTTGTAGGAGCTGTCCTCGATGAGCGCTCGGAGGTCCTGGCGGAACTCGCCGCGCCACTTGGATAGGATGACGTCGGCGGGGCACAGTCCCTGGTGGACCAGGTCGCGCAGGGGCTTCAGGTGGATGGTCTCGTCCTCGCCGCGCCGGTTCAAGGCTCGTTGGCGCGCCAGCCCTTCCCAGGCGATGTCGACCATCTCCTTCGCCAGGTCACCCAGCGAATAGCGTCGAAACCGTGCGGCCGGGCCTTCCCGGTGAGAATCATGATAGGCCGTCATCCGCTCGTCGAAGGACCATCCCTTGACCAGGTCCCATGCGGCCTGGAGGCAGTCGGCGTCGTAGAAGATGCCCTTGATGAGCGCGGGCAAGGCCGGCATCAGCTCCGGCGCCTGACTGTCGGCGGGGCGGAACTCCATGTAGTGCTTCAGCCGCACCTCCGGAAACAGCGTGGTCAGGTGGAGCTGCCAGTCCTCCATGGTGGCGTAGTGGCCCTGGTGACCCCGTTCCAGAAAGTGGCGGAACGGAATCCCGGTCATGTCCAGGTAGTTCCCGTCCCGGGAGATGAGGTACATCGGCACGTCGAGCGCGTATTCCACGTAGTGGTGGAAGGTGGCATCGGGAGAAAAACAGAACTCCAGCAGCCCGCACCGGTCGGGATCCGTGCGCGTCCAGATGTGGCCGCGGTAGCTCTTGAAGCCGTTGGGCTTTCCGTCCGAAATGGGCGAGTTGGCGAAGGTGGCGCCGATGACCGGCGCCAGACCCATGCCGGTCCGCAGCTTCGCCATGGCGTCCGGCTCGTCGCCGTAGTCGATGTTCGCCTGCACGGTGGCGGTCTGCTTCATCATCCGTTGACCCAGGGCTCCCACCTTGGCCATGTACGGCCCCATGATGCGGTAGCGCCGCTTGGGCAGCCACTCGATCTCGTCGACGCGGCTGAAGGGCTGGATTCCCAGGCCGAGGAACACGACGTCGAACCTCCCGGCTACGTCGATCAGCTCACGGATGTGCTGTGAGAACTCGGCGTTGCTGCAGTGAATGTCGTCGCACGGCTCGCCGCTCAGCTCGATCTGGCCGCCCGGTTCCAGGGTGATGGCGTGGTTACCGCGCTTAAGGCCGATGAGGAAGCCTGCTTCCTCTTGCGGCTCCCAACCGTAGTCGCTCACCAGACCTTCGAGGATGACCCGGACGCCGCGCGGCCCGGAGTACGACAGCGCCTTGGCCGTGTCGCGCTCGATGCCCACCTTCTCGTACTCCGTACCCACGCGCCACTGCTCGCGAGGCTTGCCGGCATCGTGAAAGAAGGCTTCCAGCTCGTCTTGTCGCTCGATTACGGCCATTCGATACGGCTCATTTCGAACGGTGTCCCTCGACTTCGCTCCGTTTTCCCGTCCGTTGGTTCTGAGCCCTTCGACAGGCTCAGGACAGGCCTAGTGTGGTGTCTCACAAATACGCTTATGAATCTGCGGGTCCTTTTGGCCGTCGGCTGCGTTGCTCTTCCTCGCGTGGTGTACGCCACTGCTCGTCATCGCGCCTTGCCGACAACCAAAATGCCCTCGCAGATTCATAAGCGTATTTGTGAGACACCACACTAGCGAAGCGAAGTCGAAGAACACACGGTCCGCAGTTTTCTCTTGTAGGGCGGTGTGACCACCGCCTTCTCCGTGATGATGGCCGAAACCAACGAATGGTCGGTCACGTCGAAAGCCGGGTTCAGCGTATTGACTCCGTCCGGCGCGATGCGGCTTCCCGCGATGTGGGTCACCTCATCCTGGCTTCGCTGCTCGATCGGGATGTCGGCTCCGGATGGACACCCGAGGTCCACCGTCGAGGTGGGGCACGCCACGTAAAAGGGAACGCCGTGCCTCCGGGCCAGCACCGCCACCATGTAGGTGCCGATCTTGTTGGCCACGTCTCCGTTGGCGGCCACGCGGTCGGCCCCGACGACAACGGCATCCACCTTCCTGCTTTGCATCACGTAGCCCATCATGTTGTCTGTAATAAGCGTTACCGGAATCTCCTCCTTGTGCAACTCCCACGCGGTCAGCCGGGCGCCCTGAAGGAACGGCCGGGTCTCGTCCACGAACACCTCGTCGATGGCCGCGCCCGATTCCTTCATCGCCCGCAGCACCCCCAGGGCGGTACCGTAACCGGCGGTGGCCAGAGCTCCGGCATTGCAGTGTGTCAGAATGCGTCGGGAGTCCTTCAGTAGCTCGGCGCCCAGGCCGCCGAGCCTGCGATTCGCGGCGATGTCCTCCTCGTAGATCTCGAGGGCCGTGTCCTCGAGCCGCTGCTTCAGCAGCCCCAGGTCGCGGTCCTTGTTCTCCTCGTAGGTCCGGCGCATGCGGGCCAGCGCCCAATGAAGGTTCACGGCGGTGGGCCGGGTGTCTTCCAATGTGCGGAAAACCCGTTCCATGACCGACGCGACCAACTTCGGAGACCTGATGCGGCGGGCGCCCAAGGCAACTCCCATGGCCGCGGCCACGCCGATGGCGGGGGCGCCGCGAACGACCATGGTGCGGATGGCCTGGGCAACCTGCCGGTAGTTACGGCAGACCCGGTAGACCTCTTTGTGGGGGAGTCGCCGCTGGTCGATGAGGATGACTTCGCCAGCCCGCCATTCAATGGTTCTCACGGTCATATCGGTTTATCTTTCGGTTACGCTCCAATATAGTACCCCGAGAACCACCGTCAAGGGTCGACGAATGGCGGACCTTACCGAACTGCTCGCATACGCCTCAGGCGTCTATTTCATCAAGCCGGACCTCGAACCGCACGCGTTGCTGGCAACCTTGGCCGCCATTCACCTGTGCAACGGCATTCTTTGCCTCATCATAGCCCGGCACGGCGGGCGCCATCAGACCGGTTGGGCCCTGGCAGGCCTGATCCTCGGGGTCTGGGGAGCCCTTCCCCTCCTCTTGCAGCGCCGGGGGAACGGTGCCGGGGCAGGTTTCAAACCCGCCAACGCCGATGCGGGCCCGGCAACGCTGCCGGACGACTAGTCCATCCGCTTGCGCAAGAACGTCGGAATATCGAAGTCGTCCTCGGTCACCTCGTCCTCCTGGAGGTCGTAGGTGACTTGCGATGTGCCTGAATCCTTCCCCGAATCCCCTCGCTGCCAGCTAGGCTCGCCGAACCCGTCATCCTCCAGCGTACCGAGGTGAACGACCTTCTTCCCCTTGGTGTCCTTGAGACCCAGCCCCAGCGACCCCTGCTTCTGCGTTGGCGCTTGCCGCTGCTCCGCCGGAGTCGGTTCCGGCACCCGGAGTTCGCTGTCGCCGAACCCGGTGGCAATGACCGTGATCCGCAGCTCGTCTTCGATAGTCTCGTCGATCACGGCGCCGAAGATGATGGTCGCATCGTCGTGGGCTTCGCCCTGAATCAGGGTCGCCGCCTCGTTGACCTCGAACAGGCTCATGTCCGGACCGCCGGTGACGTTGATGAGAACGCCGCGGGCGCCGTTGATGGATACATCCTCCAGCAACGGGCTCGAGATAGCCTGCTGGGCCGCCTCGACCGCCCGGTTCTCGCCCGAAGCGGAGGCCGCGCCCATGAGCGCGAATCCCATCTCCTTCATGACCGTGCGAACGTCCGCAAAGTCGAGGTTGATGAGCCCCGGCGTTACGATCAGGTCCGCGATTCCCCGGACCGCCTGCGTCACCACGCTGTCGGCCACCTTGAAGGTTTCCAGCAACGTCGTGGACTTGCCGGCGATGCTCAGGAGCCGTTGGTTCGGAATGACCACGAGGGTATCCACCTTGTCCTTGAGCTCCCGGATCCCTTCTTCCGCCTGTTGCATGCGGCGCTTCCCTTCGAAGACGAAGGGCTTGGTCACCACGCCCACCGTGAGTGCTCCCACTTCCCGGGCCACGCTGGCAATGACCGGCGCGCCCCCGGTGCCGGTGCCTCCGCCCATCCCCGCGGTGATGAAGATCATGTCCGCGCCCGAAAGGTATTCACGGATGCGCTCCTTGTCCTCCATCGCGGCGCGCCGGCCCACTTCCGGATCGGCGCCGGCCCCGAGTCCCTTGGTAAGGGAGTCCCCGATCTGGACCTTGATGTCGGCTTTGCTCGCGTCCAGCGCCTGGCTGTCCGTGTTGGCCACGATGAAATCCACACCCTTGAGCCCCACCTCGATCATGGTGTTGATCGCATTGCCGCCGCCGCCGCCGATGCCGATAGCCTTGATCCGCGCTCCCGAATCAACCGGTTCCACCATCTCGAACATATCACTTCCTCCTTTCTCGCAGTCGCATAGTCGTGTTCAATTCATCGGAAGCGGGGCAACGGACCTCCGCCGACCGTCCGCTTCCACCTTTTTCGCGCTAGAAGAACTCTTTGAACCACTCCGTCATCCGGCCCCGGACCTTGTAGAACAGCGGGTCGCTGTCCCGGATCCGAAACAGATTCCGATCCTGTTGCCCGAGGCCGTACAGCAGCAGCCCGGTGCCGGTGGAGTAGACCGGACTGGACACCACGTCCACCAGGCCCGTGACGTTGGCCGGTACGCCCTGGCGCACCGGCACGTCGAAGATCCTTTCCGCCATCTCGATGATTCCCGGCAGGAGCGTGGAGCCGCCGGTCATCACGACGCCCGACACCACATGGTCCTCATAGCCGGACTTGCCGATCTCGCGCCGCACCAGATGGAATACTTCCTCCAGGCGCGGCTCGAGGATCTCGCACAGGATCTGACGTGACACCGACCGCGGACTCCGTCCTCCCACGCTGGGCACCTCCAGCATCTCGTTGCGGTTGGCCAGGTCGGTTTCCACGCACCCGTAACGCTGCTTCAACTGCTCCGCGGCTGCCATCGGGGCATGCAAGCCGGCGGCGATGTCGCTGGTGAGGTGGTTGCCTCCCACGCCCAGCACCGCCGTATGCTTGACCGAGCCGCCATGGAACAACGCAATGTCGGTAGTGCCGCCGCCCATGTCCACCAGCGCCACGCCCAGCTCCTTCTCTTCCTGGGTCAGGGTCGCGTCGGCGGAGGCCAGCGGCTCAAGCACGAAATCCGCCACGTTGAGACCGGTTCGATTGCAACACTTGATGACGTTCTGCGCCGCGGCCACGGCCCCCGTGACGATGTGCACGCTGGCCTCGAGCCGGACCCCGGCCATGCCCCGAGGCTCCTGGATGCCGCTCTGGCCGTCGATGGCGAATTCCTGCGGCAAAACGTGGAGCACCTCCCGGTCCATGGGGATGGCCACTGCCTTGGCCGCGTCGATGACCCGGTCCACGTCGGCGTCGGTCACTTCCTTGTTCTTGACGGCCACGACACCGTGGCTGTTGAACCCACGGATGTGCCCCCCGGCGAGTCCGGCAAAGACGGTGTTGATCTCGCATCCGGCCATGATCTCGGCCTCCTCCACCGCCTTCCTGATGCCTTCCATGGTGGCCTCGACATTGATCACCACGCCCTTCCTCAAGCCCCGCGAGGGGTGGATACCGACGCCCACCACTTCCGGTCCCTGCTCTGTCTGCTCTCCCACCACGGCGCAGATCTTGTGGGTTCCGATATCGAGCCCGACAACAACATTGGTCTTCTTAGCCATGGATCTCCCCGACTCGTTCATTGACCCTGTCCATCGAATCACGCCCTTCCCCGCGGGCGCGCAACCACCTGCCCCCTAAAACTCAAGTCGACGGCCCTGAATCGGGCCCCCTGTCCCTGGAACTCCCGCAGGAACCACTGCAGCCGGTCCAGCTTCTCGTCCCAGTCACCCCAACCGACATGGAACGGCACCGAATAGGAGACCGGATAGAGCACGATGCCGCCGCCGGGCTGAAAACGGATCTCGGACAGACCCAGCGCGGCCCGCTCCACCGTCTTTCCGAAGGCCACGGCCTGGGACAGCTTCTCCCGCGTGCCGGGTTCCCGCGGAAGGAGCTCCGCGGCCCGCAGCCCGGTGATGAACGGAAAGTCGACGGAGTCCTCTTCGTCGAGAGCCTTGAAGATCACGCCGCTGTCCGCCACGTAGTACAGCTTGTCCAGGGCGACGATGGCGCCGGGGCTCCATTCCTCGACGGTGATCACCAGGCGCGCCGGCAGTTCCCGCCGTATCAGAACCGCCTTGACCCACGGATGCCGCCGCACCCGTTCCTCGACCTCGACGGGATCGATGTTCCAGATTCGGGTGTGCGGCCCCAGCCCCGACATCACCACGATGTCCGCCCCCTTGACCTTCTCCGCCCCCAGCACCTTGACCTCGCGGATGGCAAAATAGGGGTGCGTCAGAAAGAAGTCCCAGCTCCCATGGGCCGCTGTCCGGACAACGCCGGACGCCGTTTCCAACCCCCGCCGGCCCTGGCGGTAATGCTCGAGCGTGTACCCGCCATAAAACCACCCCAACAGGATCAGCGCGCACAGCGTAGCGCCCGCCGCCCACCTGCCCACTCGACGGCCGCCGCCCTTCCCGAACCGGAACCATGGCTTACCCATTGCCCGCCTCCCGCGTTTGACCGGCCGCGCCGTTCTTCAGCGCCGCCCGGTCCAGGATCCGCTCAACCAGGTTCCCGAAGTCAATGCCGACGCCCGCGGCCATCTCCGGCAACAGACTCAGGGGAGTCATCCCCGGCAGCGTGTTGACCTCAAGCGCGTACAGCCGCTGCTCCGGCGAGATTCGGAAGTCCACCCGCGGCGCCCCTTCGCATCCCAGCACCGCACAGGCCCGGGCGGCCAGCCGCATGGCCTTGCGATAAAGCGCGCCCGGCAAGGGGGCCGGGAAGATGTGGGACGCCATTCCCGAGGTGTACTTGGTCTTGAAATCGAAGAAGCCCTTCACCGGCTTGATCTCGGTGACCCCGAGGGCCTCGCCGTTCAGTATCCCTACCGTGATCTCCTTGCCGGCCACGTATTGCTCCACCAGGGCGTCCCGGTCCGATCGACACGCCTCGCGTACCGCCGAGGCCAGGTCCCTTTGCCGGCGCACGATGGTGACCCCGATGGAGGACCCTTCGGACCGCGGCTTCACCACCACGGGCAACGGAAGCTTCGACGCCGCTTTTCCGTCCCCGGCCAGCACCTGATACGGCGGCGTGGGAATGCGGTTGCGGCCCAGCACCTCCTTGGTCAGCACCTTGTCCATGCACAGCGCCGAGGCGGTGACACCCGAACCGGTATAGGGAATCCCCGTCACCTCCAGCAGTCCCTGGACGCAGCCGTCTTCACCGATCTTGCCGTGAAGCGCGTTGAAGACCACGTCGATCCGCCGCTTCCGGAGTTGTGCCGGCAGGTCCGGCCCCACGTCGATGAGAGACACTCCCTTGTAACCCCGTTTCCGCAAGGCCTCGGCGACCTCCTTGCCCGACACCAGCGACACTTCCCTTTCCGCCGACGGACCGCCGTACAGCACGCCCACCCGCCGGTTCCGGTGGGTTCCCGACGGCGCGCTCATTGCGGCCACTCCCCGGCGAACCGGACCTCGGTTTGCAACCTGACCGAAAACCGGTTCTCAACCTCGCCGCACACCAGCTCGATCAGCCGCCGGACGTCCTGGGCGCGGGCGCCGCCGCGGTTGACGATAAAGTTCGCGTGCCGCCGGGAGACCTCGGCGCCTCCCACGCGCAGACCCTTGAGCCCCGACGCCTCGATCAGCCTTCCGGCGTGGTCCCCCGGCGGATTGCGAAACACCGATCCGAAGTTCGGGTGACCGGACGGCTGGCTCTCTCTCCGCCGCGCCATGATGGCCCGCATGCGCGCATCCACCACCTCCGGCGTCTCCGGCGTCAGGGCCATCCCGACACGGGTGACGATGGCGCCGTCGGGCAGCCGCGCGTCACGATAGGAGAACCTCAGCTCCTCGCGTCCGAAAGCCAGCGGCTCGCCGGCGGCGGTCACCGCGTCAACCCTGGTCACGACCCGCTCCATTTCCGATCCATAGGCCCCGGCGTTCATCACCAGAGAGCCGCCCACGCTGCCGGGGATCCCCTCCGCGAACTCCAGTCCGCCCAAACCGCGGCGCACGGCCTCCCGCACCAACCGGCTCACCGCATAGGCCGCGCCCACGTCGGCCCCGGCATCGTGCCAGCGAACCCTGCGAAACTCGCCCCGCAACCGCAACACGGCGCCGCGCACGCCCTGATCGCTCACCAGCAGGTTGCTGCCGTTGCCCAGCAACAAGACCGGCACGCCGCCGCACGCCATGAGCTTCAGGCATGCGGTCAAGCCCGGACTCGTTTGCGCCTCGACGAAGTAGTCCGCGGGTCCGCCGACCTTGAAGGAGGTGTAGCGGGCCAACGGCTCGCGCACCTTCACCGCAACACCGGCGATGCGGCTCAACTCCGTGGTCAACGGCGTCATTGCCTCTGTTCCCGCAAGGACTCAAGCAGCGCCTCCCCAACCTTGTAAATGTCCCCGGCCCCGAGGGTGAGGACCATGTCTCCGTCCGAGAGCCGCGGCAGCAGCCCGCCGGCCACGTCCTCCTTCGCGGCCACGAACTCCACGTCCATGTGACCCCGGCGCCTGATGGCCCGGCACAGCTCCTCGCCGCTCGTTCCCGGAACCGGGTCTTCCCCCGCGCCGTAGACGTCCGTGAGGATCAACCGGTGAGCCCGGTCGAACGCGGAAACGAAGTCCTCGAACAGATCCTTGGTGCGACTGTAACGGTGCGGCTGAAACACCACCGTCAGGGGACGGCCCCAGCCTTCGGTGATGGCCTGCAGGGTGGTCTCGATCTCCGTGGGATGGTGTCCGTAGTCGTCCATGACCAGAACCCCGGCGACCTCTCCCTTGATCTCCGACCGGCGGTGGATGCCGGCGAAGGCGCCCAGGGCCGCCGCCGCGGCGGTAAAGTCGATGCCCAACTCCGAGGCCACGGCAATGGCCGCCAAGGCGTTGGCAACGCTGTGCCGGCCCGGCATCGGCAACGTCACCGGCCCCAGCACCCGGCGTTGGTGCAGGACGGAGAACGTCGACACCATCTGCCGGGTTCGAACGCCCTCGGCGCTGAAGTCCGCGTCCCCCGAAAGGCCGTAGGTGACCACTCGCTTCTTCACCCGCGGTATCAGCCCGCGGACCGCCGGATGGTCGAGGCAAAGCACCGCAACTCCGTAGAAAGGCACTTTGTTGATGAACTCCAGGAACGCGTCGGCCAGCCCTTCCGTGGTGCCGTAGTACTCGATGTGCTCGCGGTCGATATTGGTCACCACCGCCACCGCCGGCGACAGCAGCAGGAACGTGCCGTCGCTCTCGTCGGCCTCGGCCACCAGGATGTCGCCCCGGCCCATCTGCGCATTGCCGGCCAGGGAGCGCACCCGGCCGCCGATGACCAGGGTCGGTTCCATCTCCGCCGCGGTCAGGACGTGGCCGATCATCGACGTGGTGGTGGTCTTCCCGTGGCTTCCCGCCACCGCGATGCCGTACTTCATGCGCATGAGCTCGGCGAGCATCTCTGCCCGCGGGATCACCGGGATCTTTCGCTCCTTGGCCGCCATCACCTCCGGGTTGGAGAACTTCACCGCGGTGGAGATCACCACCACGGAAAGGGCGTCGGCCAGGTTTGCCGCATCATGACCGATGCGGACTTCCGCCCCAAGGGAACGCAGCCGCCGCGTGGCGTCGCTTTCCTGAAGATCGGAGCCGCTTATTTCGTAGCCCAGGTTCAACAAGACCTCTGCGATGCCGCTCATCCCGACGCCGCCGATGCCGACGAAATGGACGCGGCGGCGTCTTTCGAAGGTTCGAGCGTCCTGCGTCACCGGCACCATCATCACCACCCCGGGACGAGGGCATGGCACTCGTCCACGATTCGGTCGGCCGCGTCCCCACGGCCGAGGCGCGCCGCGGCCCGGCCCATGTCCGCCCGCCGCGCGGCGTCGCCATGGAGCGCGCGGACGGTGTCCGCCAACCCCTTCGACGTCAGCTCGCGCTCCACGATCACTTCGGCGGCGCCGGCTTCCTCGACGGCCAGCGCGTTGAGCCGCTGATGATCGTGGGCCGCGTACGGATACGGGATCAGCACCGAGGGCTTGCCGAAGACGGCAAGCTCCGACAGGGTCGAGGCGCCGGCGCGGCAGATCACCAGGTCGGCCGCCGCATAGGCGGCGTCCATCCGGTCGATGAAAGGCAGCACCTCCGCCTCGCACGGGAGCGACTCGTAGCCCTTTCTCACCAGATCCTCATCCGCGCGGCCGGCCTGATGGGTGACTCGGAACCCGGCCGCGGCGTCGCCCAGATGCGCCAACGCGCCCAACACCGCATCGTTGATGCGGTGGGCGCCCGCGCTGCCGCCGAAGACCAGCAGATGGAACCGGTCCTCCCGTTCCACCTCGGGGAGCTTGCGCCAACGCACCGGCGTGCCGGTGAGCACGACCTTGGCCCGGGGAAAATACTCGACGCTCTCGCGGAAACTCGTGAAGATCCGATCCACCAGCCGTCCCAGGACGCGGTTGGTGAGTCCGGGCCGGAGGTTCTGCTCCAGGATGGCGCAGCGGATGCGCCGTAACGCCCCGGCCAGCAGCAGCGGACCCGAGGCGTATCCGCCGAGGCCGATGATGCACTGGGGATCGAAGCTGCGGATGATGGCGAGCGAGCGCCACAGGCTCATGGGTATTCCGTAGAGGCCCTCCAGCAATCCCTTGAGACCCCGCCCCTTGAGGCCGCGAATGGGCAACAGCTCCAGGGGGAACTCCGTCTCGGGGATGACCCGGCTCTCGATGCCCCACCGGCTGCCCACGAAAAGAATGCGGACGGCTCCGTTCCGCCGGCGAAATTCCCGCGCGACGGCAAGGCCGGGGAAGAGATGTCCGCCGGTGCCGCCGCCGGCCACGATCAGTCGCATGGCTGGGCCCTCCGCCAGGAAACGCCGAGGAGCATCCCCGCCACCGTCAAGTGAACCACCAGGGCCGAGCCGCCGTAGCTGACGAACGGCAGCACCAGCCCCTTGGTGGGCACCAGGCCCATGACCACGCTCATGTGGACCAGCGCCTGAAGGCCCAGGAGCATGGTGAGGCCGAACACCATCAAGCGGGTGAAGGCGTCTTCGCTCCCCAGCGCCAGCCGCATGCCGCGAAACAGCAGAACGCCGAACAGCCCTACCACCAGCAGCGCGCCCCACAGGCCCAACTCTTCGCCGATCACCGAGTAAATGAAGTCCGTGTGCGCTTCCGGGAGGTAGAAGAGCTTTTGCCGGCTCTGCCCCAAACCCCGGCCCCACAACTGGCCGGAGCCGAAGGCGATGTAGGATTGGATGATCTGAAAACCGCTGTCGGCGGAATCACTCCAGGGATCCAGAAAGGCCAACATTCGTCTGACCCGGTAGTCGGCGGACATGATGACGATGGCCCCCGCCGGAAGCGCCGCCAGCGCCACGTAGGCCAGATGCTTGACTCGGCTCCCGGCGACGAACAGCATGGCCATGGTGATGATGGCGAGAATGAACGCCGCGCCGAAATCCGGCTCCGCCAGCAGCAGCGCCACGAACAACCCGGCCACCAGCAGCGGCGGCAGAGTCCCGGGCAGGAAACGGTCCAGCCGGTCGGCTCTCCTGGAAAGGCTGTAGGCCAGGTAGAGCACGAAGGTTACCTTGGCCAGCTCCGAGGGCTGGAACACGAAACGGGACACGCCCAGCCAACGGTGGGCGCCGCCGCGAACCACGCCGATGTCCGGGATCAACACCAACACCAGGGCGATCACGGTGACGATCATGAGCGGTCCGGCCAGACGGCGATAGGCCCGCGGGGGCACCAACAAGGCCAGGGAAAGGCCCACCATACCCAGGCCGGCGGCCGCCAGTTGCTTGCGAAACAGATAGGTGCCGTCGCCAAAGCGTTCCTGGGAAAAGAGGTAGCTGGTGTTCAGCACCATGGTGATGCCGATGGCGAGCAGCACCACCAGGCTCACGAGCATCCAGCGGTCCATGTTGCGAATCCCGTTCATAGGGCTTTCACCCGCTCCTTGAACACGCGTCCCCGTTCCGAGTAGTTCTCGAACATGTCGAAACTCGAGCACGCCGGCGACAAGAGCACCACGTCTCCGCCGTGGGCAGCGGCCCGGGCCTCGCGAACCGCCTCCTGGATATCCTTCACCACCACGGTGTCGGTCAGCGTTCCCAGAGCGTCTTTCATCATGGCCGCGGAGGCTCCCAACAGGATCAGCTTGCGTACCCGGTCCCGGACCAGCGGCTCCAGCCCCCGGTAGCTGCCGCCCTTGTGGACCCCGCCGGCAATCAGCACGATGGGGCCGTCGAAACTGGCCAGTGACTTCTGAACGGCGCCGACGTTGGTGCCCTTGGAGTCGTTGAAGTAGCGCACCCCGTCGAGCTCCCGTACGAACTCCAGCCGGTGCTCGATGCCCGGAAACCGCTTGGCGGCAGTCCGGATGTGGCGTCCTTCGACGCCCACGGCCTTGGCCGCGCATACCGCCGCCATGACGTTCTCGACGTTGTGGACCCCGCGCAGCCTGACGTCCCGCAACGGGAATCGCTCTTCGACTCCGTTGCCACGCCAGACCACGGCGTCCTCCGTGACGAATGCCCCCTCCTCCACCTCCGACCAGCCGAAGGAGACCACCCGGGCGCCCAGTTCCTCGCGCAAACCCCATACCCACGGGTCGTCGCGGTTGAGCACGGCGACGTCGTCCGGGTGTTGGGCGGCAAAGATCCTGGCCTTGGCCGCGCCGTAACTCCCCAGCCCGTCATAGCGGTCGAGATGGTCCTCGCTGAGATTGAGGTACAGGGCGACGCGGGGGCGGAAATCCCGGACCCATTCGAGTTGAAAACTGCTCACTTCCACGACGCCCCAGTCCCAGGTACCGTCCACGTGCTCGATGAGCGGCTTGCCGATGTTGCCGCCGGCGAAGACCCGCAACCCGGCAGCCTCGAGGATGCCGGCCACGAGCTGGGTCGTGGTGGTCTTTCCGTTGGTGCCGGTGATGGCCACCATGGGAGCGCGGCCGAACCGTGCGGCCAGCTCGATCTCGCTCAACACCTCGATGCCTCGACGGGCGGCTTCCACCAGCAGCGCATTGTCCCCCGGCACTCCGGGGCTGGGAACCACCGCATCCACGCCGTCGAGCCAGGCGGTTTCCTCCGGTCCGAGATGGCAGGCGGCGGACAACCGCGACAGCTCGGTCCTGGCCTGCCGCATCCCGTCATCCTCGCGCGCGTCGGCGCCCACGACCCGCGCGCCCCGATGGGCGAGAAACCGGGCAACCGCCAGGCCGGTGCGGGCCAGCCCCAGCACCAGGATTTTTCTGCCCTCGAGTTCCATCACCGGTTTCCCGCCTGGTCCTTCTCCCTGCGGATGCGGGCGGGTTTGAAACCCGCCCCTACAAGTCATCGCGCCTGTCGGACTCACTCCAAGATTCCTCACCGCAGTTTCAGCGTGCTCAACGCGAACAGCGCGCAAATGATCGACACGATCCAGAACCGCACGATGATCTGCGGTTCCGCCCAACCCTTGAGCTCGTAGTGATGGTGGATCGGCGCCATGCGAAAGACCCGTTTGCCGCGCAACTTGAAGGACGCGACCTGGACGATTACAGACACGGCCTCCACCACGAAGACGCCCCCAACCACCACCATCAGGATCTCGTTCTTGCTGATGACCGCGACGCTCCCCAGCGCCGCCCCCAGCCCCAGACTGCCGACGTCACCCATGAAGATCTGGGCGGGGTAGGCATTGAACCAGAGAAAACCCAGGCCCGCCGCCGCCACGGCCGCGCAGAACACCGACATCTCCCCGACCCGGGACACGTGGGGGATCTGCAGGTATTCGGCGAACTTCGCGTGGCCCGCGAGATACACGATGAGCGCGTAGGTGGCCGCCGCGGTCATCACCGGGCCGATGGCCAGCCCGTCCAGGCCGTCGGTGAGGTTCACGGCGTTGGAGGTGCCCACCACCACCAACACCGCGAAGGGGACGTACCAGATGCCGAAGTCCGGCTGCACGTTCTTGAAAAAGGGAACGGCCACGGTGCTGCTGAAATCGGGTTGCAGCAGCAGCACCACCGCCGCTACCCCGGCCACGGCAATCTGCGGCAGGAGCTTGCTCCACATGCCCAGTCCGCGGCTACTCTTGCGGCGGACCTTGAGGAGGTCATCGACGAAGCCGATGGCGGCGAATCCCACGGTGACCGCGAGAGCCACCAGCACATACACGTTGGTGACGTCCCCCACCAGCACCGTGGACAACACCAGTGACAGCACGATCAGGGTGCCCCCCATGGTCGGGGTGCCCGCCTTGGAGGCATGACGGTCCGGACCGTCCTCTCGAATGGGCTGCCCGATCTGCCACTGCTTGAGTGCACGGATGAGATAAGGGCCGATGATGAACGAAAGCAGCAACGTCACGAGCGCCGCCAAGGCCGCGCGGAACGTAATGTAGCGGAACACGTTGAAGATCGGAAAGGTCGAATGCAGCGGAAAAAGCAGAATATACAACACCGCGTTACGCCCCCTCGTTCTTCATGGCCGCGAGAACCTTTTCCATGGCCGCGCCCCGCGAACCCTTGATGAGGACCCAATCGCCCTTCCGAAGCACGGCGCGCAACTCGGACGCCAGCTTCCCGTGGGTCCTGGCCACCCGTACGATCGACCGATCCATGCCGGCCCCGAGCGCTCCCTGCCGGATGTCACGGGCAAATTGGCCCAACAGATAGAGGGCGTCCAGCCCGCTGCCGGCCGCGGTCTCTCCGACCTGGCGATGGCAGGCAGCCTCGCCGGTGCCCATTTCGAGCATGTCGCCCAGCACCGCGACCCGCCGCCCACGCCCCGGAATCGCCTTCAGCGTCGCCAGGGCCGCTTCCATGGACGCCGGATTGGCGTTGTAGGCGTCGTTGATGATGCCGATGCCGTCCCAGCGCTCCACCTCCATGCGCATGGCCACCGGCCGCACCGCCTCGAGGCCCGTGCGAATGGCCGCCATGTCGGCTCCGAACGCGTGGGCCATGGCCGCGGCCCCCACCGCGTTCCGGACGTTGTGCATGCCGCACAGGCGCAACCGTACCGGCTCACGCGCCCGGCCCACACGCAGATTGAACCGCAGCCGGCCGCCGGACAGCATCTCCGGGTCCTCGCCGCGGACAAAACCGCCGGTGCCGTAGGTCACCACCCGGCCCTGGAAGCTCCGGCTCTGGCCCACGACCCGGCCGTCGTCCAGGTTCACCACCGCGGTGCCCCTCGGGTCGAGTCCCCGGAAGATCGCCCCCTTCTCCCGGGCCACGCCCGCGAGGGTACCCAGTCCGGAAAGATGCGCCGACGCCACCGAGGTGATGAGGGCGAGATCCGGATTCGCGATGGCCGTGAGCCGGCGGATCTCTCCCGGCCGATTGGTCCCCAGTTCCACCACCGCCGCGCGCTCCTTGCCCCGAAGCCGCAACAGCGTCAACGGCAGACCCACCAGGTTGTTGTAGTTGCCCTCGGTTTTGAGCACCTTTCCGCGCAACGGACGGTCTTCCATGCGCGCGCGCTGCAAAATGGAGAAAAGCATCTCCTTGGTCGTGGTCTTTCCGTTCGACCCGGTGATGGCCAGGACCCGCGGCCCCAGCTTCTGACGATGGAAGTGGGCGATGTCACCCAGGGCCTTGAGGGTATCGCGGACGCGGATCACCGACACCCGCTTCGGGCCGGCGATGCTTCGCTGCACAACCAGGCAACCGCCCCCCCGGCGCACCACTTCAGGCACGAACACGTGCCCATCCCGCACCTCGCCGCGGAGCGCCACGAACACGCCGTCCTTGTCCACCTGCCGCGAGTCGGTGCTGATGGGGCCGAACCGGCTCACCGCACCGCGCTGAACGATGGTTCCCTTGGCGGCTCGCGCCAACTCTTCGATGGTCCAATCCATGGGCGTTACACTGTGGCCGGTGTCAGCCGCCGACGCCGTCCACCTCTTCCCGCAGCACCTGCCGGTCGTCGAACCGAAGCCGCCGATCTCCGACGATCTGGTAGTCTTCATGGCCCTTGCCCGCCACCAGCAAGACGTCGCCCGGAGCCGCCATGGCCAGTCCCAGGCGAATGGCCGAACGCCGGTCCGGCTCCACGCGGTAGCCGGCCTCCGGCCCGGCGCCGTCCTCTTCGCGAAGCCGTCTCATGCCGCGGCCTCGGACGCCTTCCTCGATCTCGCCAATGATCGCCAGCGGGTCCTCGCCGCGCGGGTTGTCGGATGTCAGCACGACGCAGTCGCTTTCCGACGCCGCGATCTCTCCCATGACGGGACGTTTCCCGGAGTCCCGGTCGCCGCCGCAACCGAACACCGTGATCAACCTCGCCTTGGTCAACAGGCGCAGGGCCCGGATGACCTTGTCCAGGGCATCCGGCGTATGCGCGTAGTCCACCACCAGGGTGATCCCCAGACCGTTGGGAATTCGTTCCAACCGCCCCGGCACCCGCTCGAGCCGGGACAGCCCGGCCGCGATAACGTCCGAACCGAGCCCCAGGGCCCAGGCCGTTCCCGCGGCCGCGAGGATATTCTCGAGATTGAGCTCACCGATGAGCGCTGATTCGAACTCGATCCGCCGCGGCCCGCACGCCAGGGTCCCCCTCAACCCGTCGATATCACTCTCGAAACGGACCGGATGGATGTCCCATTGCGGCGACCTTCCGCAGGTGAGCGTCGCCAGCCCGACCTCTTCCGTCAAACGGATCAGATCGAGACCCCGCGGGTCATCGGCGTTGATGACGGCGAACGGTTTTTCCTTCGCGCTGGCGGGCAGGTATTCCGTGAACAGCCGCGCCTTGCTGAGAAAGTACGTGTCCATGTCGCGGTGATAGTCCAGGTGATCCCGCGAAAGGTTGGTGAACACGGCGCCGTCGAAGTCGAGCCCCTCCGCCCGGTGCAGGTCCAGGGCGTGGGAGGAGACTTCCATGGCCACGAACCTCACGTCCGCCCGCACCATATCGGACAGGAGTTCCTCGATGTCGATGGACTCGGGCGTGGTCAGCGGTGAAGGCCGCTGCCACCCGCCATAACGCTGGCCGATGGTGCCGATGACACCGCACGAGTCCCCGGCCGCCGAGAAGATGGCGTCGAGCAGATACGTGACCGTGGTCTTGCCGTTGGTGCCGGTGACACCCACCAGCACGAGCCCGCGGCTCGGACGCCCAAAGAAGACGGCTGCCGCGTGAGCCATGGCCCGCCGTGTATCCGGCACCCGGACACAGACGGCTTCCGGCGACGCCGGAACGGATCGTTCCACCACCACGGCCGCCGCTCCCCGCTTTACGGCCTCGTCGACGTAGTCGTGACCGTCCGCGAGCTGTCCCGCAAGCGCGAAAAACACGTACCCGTCCCGGACCCTGCGGGAATCACACGCGAGACCCTGGACGGAGCGGTCCTCGAATCCCCTCTCGATTCCTTTTTGGTCCTGGATGCCGGGCATGGGCAACAGCTCCCGAAGCAGCATCGACATCAATCCTTCAGCGTCAACACCAGGCGGCCGCTGCCTTTGTCGACCCGCTGGTCCACTACATAGCCGTGGCCGCGGAGGACCACGGAGAACTTGAGCTGCTTGGCCTTGTCCACGGCCTCCCGCATGCTCAGGCCGATGAGGTTCGGCCGGCGGCCGTTGCGCGCCGACTTGCGGCGCGAGGCCTTCCGGGACACCCGGATGACGCCGCCATCCCTTGCCGCCGGGACCTCCGGCAGGAGCCGCGGGTTCGGCGTCACTCCAAGAGCGTGAAGCGCGGGAGCCGCGATCCGACGGAACAGGGGGGCCGCGACCACGCCGCCGTACACGCTGACCGTGGGTTCGTCCACCAGGGTCAGCAGCACGAAACGAGGCTCGTCCGCGGGCACGAAACCGACGAACGAGGCCACCCGCCTGGTCTCGGAGTAGCCGCCCTTGACCGTGTCGGCCTTCTGGGAGGTGCCGGTCTTTCCCGCCGCTTCGAACCCTGCCAGGGCCGCCCGCCTGCCGGTGCCGCCCGCCGCCACCACGCCCTTCAGGATACCTGCCACGGCCCGGGCCGTGGCCCGGGAGACCACTCGCCGCACCCGCTCCGGCCGGTGCTGGAAGAGGATCTTGCCGTCTTCGTCCACCACCCGGGCCACCAGGTGCGGCCGCATGAGCAGGCCGCCGTTGGCGATGGCGGAGAATGCCATGACCATCTGTATGGGCGTGACCGCGATGGACTGCCCGAAAGAGGCCGCGGCAAGGTCGATGGCACGCCACCGGTTGGGCGGCCGCACCGTGCCCACCACCTCGCCGGGAAGATCGATGCCGGTCTTCTCGCCGAAGCCGAACCGCCGTATGTAACGGTGATACCGCTCCTTTCCGAGCTTGTCGGCCACCTTGGTCACGCCGATGTTGCTGGAAAGCTGGAGCACCTTCGCGAAGGACAGCCAGCCGTATCCCTTGAAATCGTGAATGGTACGGCCGCCGTACCGATAGCGGTCGAATTCACAGAAAATCAGGTCCTCCCGTCCCACCACGCCTTCCTCCAGCGCGGCCGCGGCCAGCACCGCCTTGAAGACGGAGCCCGGTTCGTAGGTGTCGGTAACGGCGCGAATCCGCCACCGGTCCCGGTCCTGGCTGCGGAACTGGTTGGGATTGAAAAACGGGTAACTGGCCAGCGCGAGAATCGCACCGGTGAACGGATCCGCCATCACCACGGTGCCGCCCTTGGCGCGAAACCGTTTCACGGTGGCCTCAAGGTGCTTTTCGGCGAGATGCTGCAGCGTCGTGTCGAGGGTCAAGCGCACGTCCGCACCGGGCCGAGTCTTGAGGTCCCCCAGACCCGTCGCCAGGAAACGGCGTCCCAACGCGTCCCGCTCCACCCACGAAGAGTGGGCCTTGCCGCGTATGTACCGGTCGTAGCTCCGCTCGACACCTTCCAGTCCCTGCGCGTCCCGCCCCACCAGACCCAGCGCCTGTCCCGCAAGATGCCCCTGTGGGTAGTAGCGTTTCGGCTCGTGGGACAACCCGATGCCCTCGATCTTCAGGGCGCGAACACGTTGGACCTCACGCGGCGTCACCTGGCGCTTGAGCCATACGAAAGGCTGGGCGGACGTGACCTTGCGGCGCACTTCCCGGGGCTTCATGTTCAGCGCACGCGCGATTGCCGGTACGATCTTCGTGGACGGCTTCAGCCGCCGGGGCCTCACGTACACGG
The DNA here is from genome assembly GCA_965221155.1 of uncultured Binatia bacterium (SeqCode). GTDB lineage: Bacteria > Desulfobacterota > Binatia > UBA9968 > JAJDTQ01 > JAJDTQ01. The sequence goes on from OZ244869.1 coordinate 136,283, forward strand.
ACTGGGACTCGATACTGATGGCCAGCGAGTCTCCATTGCGGCTCAGGATGGTGCCGCGCTTGGGCACGAAGATCCTCTCCTGGAGGTGCTGCTTCTCACCCAGTCTAGCCAACCTCTCGCCGTCGAAGGCCTGGAGTTGGATGGCCCGCGCCGCCACCGCCAGCAGCAGCAGCAGCAGCAGACCGGCCGTCAGCCGCAGCCGCGACCGCAATCCCTCGGAGGGGTCCTGTGCCTCTTTCTTCGTCACGGGAGCACCACCACCTGTCCGGTCTCGGGGTCCCTCAGCCCGAGCCGTCGCCGTGCCATGGTCTCGACGCGCTCAGGCGCCGTCACACTCGCAAACTCCAGTTTCAACTCGCGATTCGCCTGTTCCAACCGCCGCTCCAGCTTGGCGGCGGTGGAGAGTACGTAACCCAGTTCCACGACACGCAGACGCTGCCAGACAAGCAACAGGGCCAACGCCACCAGGAGGCAACTCACCGCGACCGGGAATAGCGCGCTCCGGCGCCGTGCCTCGGGCCCGGCATCGGCCACCTGCTGCTTGTCAAGAACGCCTGCGTCATTCGTCGGTTCTTGCCGGGACCGCCACATAGTCCTTCCTCATGGGCCATGCCCTCAAAATCAGGGCTATTTCGGCGCGGGCGGGTTTGAAACCCGCCCCTACAAACTCGCCTCTACAAACCTCACGCATCACCCTCCGGTCATACCCTTTCAACGGCCCTTAGCCTGGCCGAGCGCGCCCTGGGGTTGGCCCGGATCTCATCGACGCCGGGAACCCGCGGTTTGCGGGTGAGGGCCGTTGCCTTGCGGGCCCAACCGCAAACGCACGCGGGCAGACGCGGCGGACAGACGCAATCGAGGCCCCACCTGTGAAACGCGCGCTTGACCAGCCGATCCTCCAGCGAATGAAATGAAATGATCACGAGGCGCCCCTTGTCGCACAGCAACTCGTAGGCCGACTCGAGAAAACTCTCGAGATTTTCCAGTTCACGGTTCACCGCGATGCGCACCGCCTGAAACGTCCGGGTAGCCGGATGGGCCGCGGGCGTGCCGGCCTTCCGGGGCCGGCGCGTCGAGCCCCCCATGGCCCGGGCCACCGTCTCCGCCAGTTGCCGTGTCGAATCGATGGCTCCCTGGCGGCGCCGGGCATCAATGGCCCGTGCAATCCGCCGCGCCCGCGGCTCCTCGCCGAAATCCCGGATGATTTCTTCCAGCTCCCTGACGGGCAAGCCGTTCACCAGCTCATGGGCGTCCACCGGGCGGCGGCGATCCATGCGCATGTCCAGTCTGGCGTCGTTGCGGAAACCGAAGCCGCGTTCCGGGTGGTCGAGCTGATGGGAAGACAGGCCCAGATCCAAGAGCATGCCGTCCACACCCGGCCAGCCCGCTTCGTCCAGAACTTCCCGCGCCTGGGTGAATCCCGTCCGACGCAGCGTCACCCGCTCACCGAAGCAGGCCAATGCGCCTTCGGCCGCGCCGATGGCCTGATCGTCCCAATCCAGGCCCAGGAGCGCCCCGTCGGGGCACGACTGCCGCAATATTTCCCGCGCGTGACCGCCTCCCCCCACGGTCCCATCCAGATACCTTCGCGCCGGCTTGGGCGCGAGGATCTCGATAACCTCGCGAAGCATCACGGGCTGGTGTGCATAGTCCATCGGACCGGCTCGCTCAGTGACAGGTAGCGGCGCCCTCCCAATCGTCGTCGAAACTCTCGATGGCATCGTCCAAAGAAGCGTAGAACTCGAAGACCCCGTCCATGCCCACGACCCGGAAGATACCCCTCAGGTGGGGGTCCATGCCCGACAGCTTCAGGTCGCCGTTCATTTCACGCAACAATCTCAGACGGTCGAGCAGCACCCCGATGCTCAAGTAGTTGATGTGATCGACCGCCTTGAGATTCAGAACGACCTTCAGACGTTCCTTCTCGATCAGACCTCCGATCATGTCCTTGATCCGCACCATTTCCCGGAGGTCGATATCACCGTTGACGTCGATGACGGCAATATCCTGTATGGCCTTCCTGTCGAGTCCGATCATGGATCGCTCCTTTCTTCCGGCATCGGTCTCCGGACTCACAAACCCAAGTCCGAGAAGGAGTCCGGATCTTCCATGAGTTGCTCTTCAGCCTCCGTGAACACCTTGTCCCAAGCTTCCCTGTCCCAGATGCGAAACTTCTCGCCCGCCGACACCAGCATCACGTCACGCTTGAGCTCGGCGTACTTGCGGAGCGTGGGCGGGATGAGGATGCGTCCGTGCGGATCCACGGCGCATTCCACCGCGCCACCCAGATAATAGGTCTGAAACCGCACCATGCGGGCGTCGAACTTGGGCTTCTGGCGGACGGATTCCTCCAGCGCCAGCCACTCGTCCAGCGGGTGGACATCCAGGCACCGCTTGGCGCTGACGACGAAATTTGTAATAATGAGCCGTTCGTCACCTTTGCCCAGGAGGAGTTCGCGATACTTGGCCGGAATGCTTAGACGCCCTTTTGTATCGACCGTATGCTCGTATCTGCCGCGAAACATGCCTGACACCCCATGGGATTGACACTCCATGGGATTTGATCCCACTTTATCCCACCTGACGGAACTATAGCCAGACCATTTCGCGCCTGTCAACACAAAAACGTCATATTTCGGACTGTAAAAAGACGGCGAACACGCCGAAAGATTCGGGGTTTTTGGTACATCTGGTTGTAGGCAAGCAACAGGAAACGCATCGACTACAAGATGTAGATTCCGGAGAGAATGCGGTCTTGTCCGGCCGTAACCACCGTCCGGGGGTGGGTGAACGGCGATCCAGGCGGTATTGGCGGGAAATCGGGGACAGCGGATCGTTAAGCCGGATTCTGTCGCGCTTCCCAACAGGAAGCGGGACGGTCATTCATCTTGCCCCGTGATTGCTCGCGGGGTCCAGCGACCTTACCCGAGGGCGTCAGGCGGACGACCCAGCCCTCCTATTTGGTCTTGCTCCGGGTGGGGTTTACCATGCGCCCGCCATCACTGGCGGACCGGTGAGCTCTTACCTCACCATTTCAACCTTACTCGACGGTCCGGTGCGACCGGAACCCGCCGGGCGGTGTGTTTTCTGTGGCACTTTCCCTCGATCGCTCGAGGCCGCCGTTAACGGCCACCCTGTCCTGTGGAGTCCGGACTTTCCTCCTCCGCGTTGAGCGCGGAAGCGACCGTCTGATCCACTGTGCCCCGAGACTCAGTTTCCCGATTAAGCGGTAAGTTGCAACCCCTGGGGGGCGGCAATCAAGGTTGCCGCTCTTGTTCCGGGGCGGGCGGGTTGTAGAAGAGGATCCGCTGACAACTCGGACAGAGGTTCACGCGCTCGTTGCGCAGGACGTCGTTCCATAGCTGTGGCGGGATGTTCATGTAACAGGCCTTGCACATGGCCGAAGACACCGACACCACCGCGGTGCCGCCGCGACGGTCAAAAAGCAACTCGTACCTTCCCATGAGGTCATCGTTGAGACGCGCCGCCGTGTCATTGCGCGCTTTGCGCGTTTTGTCGATCTCTGCCTCGATTTCGGCGATCTCGCCTTTCAAGGGGCCCTTTCGGCCGTTCCAGTCATTCTGGCGGTCCGCCAACTCAGCCTCTTTCTGCTTCAAGACCGCCTCTTGTTCTTCCAGATCGGTCATGACCTCGATCAACTCCTCCTCCACGATGGCGTTGGACTCCTTGATCGCTCCGATCTCTCGCTGAAGCGCCTGCAACTCCTTGATGCTCTTGATCTGGCTCATGCGCATGCGCTTGTCGGTGGCCTTTCTGCTGGCATCCAGCACCGTCTGTTCCTTGGTCCGCCGAACCGAATCCCTTTCCTGCCAAGCCTCCCTCAGCGACTTGACCTCTGCTGCCAACTTGGCGATCTCGCCTTCACACCTTTCAATTTCCTCGGTGCGTTCCGCCTGGGCGGTCCTGTGCTTCTTTACTTCCAGATCGATGCCTTGAAGCACCGCCAAGGTTTCCAACTGCTCCCGCAACACGCTACCCTCCAGTCGCTGGACGCGCGCCAAAAAAAAGAACTGCACCTCGGTTGGTGCAGTTCTTTCGATTCCGGTCGCGGCTGTCTGTTCGTGTTCGATAGGCCATCAGTTTCATGTTCTGACGTATCCTATCGATATTCCGTGTGATTGTCAAAGGCGGCTTGCGGACGATGCGTGGGGCAGGCGGCCCGTCGCCGTCACAGACCGAGCTTGCCCGGATTCATGACGCCGTTGGGGTCCAGAGAGCGCTTCACGGAGCGCATCAGCTCCAGGTTGTCACCGTGCTCTTGACCCATGAGCGGAGCCAGCTTGATTCCCACCCCGTGGCAGTACTCCACCGATCCGCCGAAACGATGGACGGTCCGCAGCAGCGCCGAGACGGTGTCCCCCAGCTCCGCCCGCGCCTGTTCCCCGCCCTCCTTGGCCAGCCGCAGCGAGAAGAGCTCCGGGCCGGTCCAGAGCCCGCTCTCCCGGAAACGCACGTCGCGGGCGGCGGTCATGTCGATGGCCTCTCGCCTGAAGGCGAGCACCCGCGATGCCGGCAGGGCGACATGGACCCAATCCTGATGCATCCCGGTTTCACTTCGGTTTCGGCGCTCCCGGCGGTTGGCGGCGAATCGCCGGGCGGCCGTGTGACGTTCGCGCCAGAACCGTTGGGCCTTGTCCGGGGCCAGGCGCCGGCCGCTTCGGTCCAGGCACGCTCCCAGGGCCACGCTTTCCTCCGCGGCGACGATCTCCGCCTTTCCTTCGAACCCGAGATAGAGGATCGACGGTCCGTCCGGATCCTCCGTCTCATCGCCGTAGTCGAGAAGAATCGGCCTCAAGCCGTCGGCAGAGAACTGCCGGACGGCATCGAAGCCCCGGGCGAAGGAGTCGAACCGGACGGCGTGGAGCGACCTCACCTCCGGAGCCGAAAAGACCCGGAGGGTCACCTCCGTGAGGATCCCGAAGCAGCCTTCGCCGCCGATGAATAGGTGGTTGAGGTTGATTCCGGTGGAGCTCTTGGCAACGCCGCGGGTGCGGCACACCTGTCCCCGGGGCAAAACCGCCTCAAGCCCCAGCACCTGACTCCCCATGGAGCCGTACTTTCCGCCGCGATAGCCGAGGCTGTCGGTGGAGACGGCCCCGCCCACGGTGGCCACCGGCAGCGTCCAGGGGTCGTGGCCCAGCATGAGTCCGGACCGTTGCAACTCCGTTTCGAGGGCCTCCAGCACCACGCCGGCCTGGACTCGCGCCGTGAACGACCCCGGATCGACCTCCAGCACGGCATTCATCCGCCTGAGGTCCACGACGATGCCCGGGGTCAGTGAAACGGCCGCCCCCATGAGCCCGGAACCGCCGCCATAGGGCACCAGCGGTACCCGGGCCTCGTTGGCCAGGCCCACGACGGCCCGGACCTCGGCCGTGGAGGCGGGTGTACAGATACACAGGGGATCAACGGGGACGATGGGGTGTAACGGATGGATGCGGCTTTGGCCCAAGGCATCCCAGGCGTGCAGGTCTATCTCATCCGGATCCGTGAGGACGGAGGCGGGGCCCAGCAATGCCGTGAGCCGGCCAATCGTATCGGCGTGTATGCCCGTAACTCCTCGACGATCCTAAGGGTATGACGGGCGGGCGGGCTCCGTCGACGCTCCGCCCGCGACACCGTCAGTGCATGTTCTGGCCGCCGTCCACCACCAGGGTCTGGCCGGTCATGAAGTCCGCCAGCGGGGAGGACATGAACAGGACGCCGCCGACCAGGTCCTGCGGCACCTGGACCCGCTTGATGGCGCGCTGGCTGATATTGCTCTGGCGCATCTTGAGGATCTCCTCGGTGGGATTCACCTCGGACAGGGTCGATCCCGGACACAGGATGTTGACCTGGATGTTGTCGTCGCCGACTTCCCGCGCCAGGGTGCGGCTGAAACCCATCACGCCGGCCTTGGAGGCTACGTAGTGAATGCGTCCGGGAGGGCCGGAGAGCGCCGTGCCCGAGGCGACGTTGACGATTTTGCCGGACTTCTGCTGGCGCATCTGCGGCAGCACCGCGCGGCAGCAGAGGAACACGCCCTTCAAGTTCACGGCCATGAGCCTGTCCCACTCCTCCAGGCTGATTTCCTCGATGCGGCCGCGGCTCATGGGAATGGTGGCGAAGATCGACGCGTTGTTGATGAGCACGTCCACCCGGCCGAAGCGCTCCATGGTCTTGGCGACCATCTGTTTGGTGGATTCTTCGTCGGACACGTCGACGTGCACCGCCATGGAGCCGGCCTCGCTCAGTTTCGCCAGGTCCCCCGCCACCTTCTCCGCCGCGTCCCCGTCGATGTCCGCCACCACCACCCGGGACCCGGACTTGGTAAAGCCCTCGCAGTAGGCCGTGCCGATACCGTGGCCGCCGCCCGTGACGATCACCACCTTGCCCTGCAACCCTTCGATCATGAGTGCTCCTCTCCGGCCCACCGGTTGCCCGCATGACCGCGGGTGTTCGGGACGGCCCTGAAACCATTATGGCACTGCTCTATCGGGAAACCCCGGCCACTGTCAAGCCGGTCGGCAGCGGCCAAGGTCGCGGACCCGCGTATGATCGTCATGACTCCCTCTAAGTGCTTGTGGAGGGCCGATGCAGAATACCGCATCTTGGTTGGATTCGGAGGCCGTCAACCGGTTGAACGTCGCAGGCACCGATGGAATTCCTCGACGGCAAGCACCGCGTCTGCGGCAAGGGTTGCGGGATCAAGGTCGGGATGGTCCCTCCACATCTGCTGGACATAGGCCTGAGTTCCTTGCGCATCCGAGGCTGCGAAGTTCGCTTGTAGATCAATGAGCGCCGTGCTAACCGAGCCGAACTTTCCAACGAACCGTTCACGCACCCGCTCTGCCGCCTCCACCGGCCCGCCAGCGTCATCGTGCAGGAGCACAAATGCAATGTCGTACCAATCCTTGGCCTTGCGCCGCGAGAACGCTGCGGCTGCTTTTGCGAGCAGGAACCCGGCCAGACCTGTAACATTCACTTCGGCGTGGTGGGTTACTCCGCCGAAGCGGGCGCTGAGTTCACGTACTTCTATGTCACGGGAGGCGAACCCGGTACCACGGAGATTCAACGCTCCAAGGCACTTGCACTCCTCGAAGACGATCGTTGCCTCCGCCGGGTGATTGTGAAGATCGGCCAGCAGTTCGAACTTCACGACCGCGGTGCCAGTTCCGCCGCCGGCGACCCAGCGCCAGATCTGACTGTCCTCGGGGACGAACTCAGCATTGCAAAGCGCCCGCTCAAGTCGCGCGGTGTTCACGGCCCCACACGCGATCTCAAGGTCTACTTGTACATCCACATCGGTTGTCCCTGCGTGATGGAATGCACTTCCAGCACAAAGCAACTCCGGAACCAGCCCCCGATCACGACAAACCCCGGTCTTTCTCCGTACTGGTGGACGATGCGTACGAGCGCCCTCTCCGCCGACTCCCGCGCCACCCGTGAGCGAAGGGGCTCACCTTTGGGTTTGAGCACGGATCACCTCCCGGAGATGCTGGGCGGCCTCCTCTCCGCGTACACCGGCAGTGCTCAAGTCGGCGTACACGCGAGGCCACGGAGCAAGGCGCAGGCCATCTCTCACTACGGCGAGCAGCTTTGACGTAACCGTCGGAAACGGCCGCAAGGTAAGCCTCCCACCTTCGATCGGTCGCAGACCGGCTTCCATCGCTACAGACTCGAGTCCGGCGATCGTATTACTGTCGATATAGACCTCACCGGTGGTGACCGTGGTGAGATAGGGGGCGAGCACCGACCCTGCCACGGTACCCGTAGCCGCCCACGAGATGCCCACGCTCTCCCAGCGCCGACCGGCTTCGCTCAAGCCCGTTACCAAGTCACGCCAAGTCACACCGACCGCAAGAGCGATTGCCGGCATCATGGCTGCCGCGGCAGCCGCGTACTCGTCCAACAGCCGCTCCGGGTCGGGAATTCGCCGCGCAGAGTGACGGCCACGACGCACCGCGGCGACCAAAAGTTCGAGTTCTGTGAGGGTGCGTAATGCATTCGTAGAACTCCCGGCGGAGAGCCCCGTAGTCTCCTGCACGACGCCGACGGTGGCCTTCCCGCCACAGAGCAATGCCTCAGCGACGGCAACGACCGAGGGCGTCCAGTGCGGCGGTTTCCGCGGGGTTTCCATGGGCCGCCCACTCCTGGACACGATGATCGAACCCATTGCAATTTCCGCCGCACCGGTCTCGTCAACCCAGCCGATACCCGCGGCGGAAAGCGCCTCACGCGCTCCGGGGGACATGCGACGGGCCACCACGACGTCCGGACGGTTCTTCCGGCTGGCGATCAACTCGCGTACCTGTCGTAGCCCACCCTCGCCGAGCCACTTGACCTCGATATCCCTTCCATCGATCGTGAGATCGACCGAGCGGCGGTCCTCGCGGCCGAGCCGAATCTGGACTGAACGGGGGAGTACAGCCGCGACTGCAGCCTCCGAACGATGGGCAGTGTTGCTCTTGGTTACCATGTCAGTCTGGATCTTCTATTTCCTCAATATCAACCTATACCTCACTCTCACTGTGATGTATAGGTTTTGGTGAGTATTTGAGTGTCAGCCATCCGATTTTGCGCCCAAGGTGACGGCGGCGCGAAACCTCAAAACACCGCGTCGTGGACCGGTGGCACGTGCAGCCGTGGGATAGACTGGCCCCCGCATCCGACCCGATTTGAACCCCCTACCAAATCGTGCTAACGCAACTCCGATGGCGCGATATCGAGTAGCGGTGGACACCGGAGGAACCTTTTCCGATTTCGTTTTCTTCAATGAGGACAGCGGCGAGATCAGCATCACCAAGGTGCCCTCGACCCCCAAAGAGCCGTTTCAGGCGGTGCTCAACGGCGTCCAGGAGCTGCTCGACCAGGGCGTGCCGGCCGGGGACGTGAGCTTCTTTTCCCACGGCACCACCGTGGGCACCAACACCCTGCTGGAGGAGAAGGGGGCGGTCACCGGCCTGCTGGTGACCGAGGGGTTCCGCGGCATCTATGAGGTCATGGAGCAGAGCCGGGGCTACGGGCCGGTGACCTACGACCTCTTCTTCGAAAAGCCCCGGCTGCTGGCCTCCCCGTACACCACCGAGGAGGTCCGCGAGCGGGTGGATTTCCAGGGCCGGGCGCTCACACCGGTGGATGTCGGGCAGGCGGCGGAAGCGGTCCGCCGCCTCAAGGCCAAGGGCGTGGAATCCGTGGCCGTGTGCTTCCTGTTCTCCTTCCTGAACCTCGAACACGAGCTGGCGGTCAAGAAGATCATGGCCGAGGAGTTCCCGGAGGCGAGCCTGTCGCTGTCCTGCGAGGTGCTGCCGCAAATCCGCGAGTTCTATCGCATGAGCACCACGGTCATCAACGCCTACATCGCGCCGGTGATGAGCGCCTACCTGAACCGGCTGGAGACCCGCCTGAGGGAGATGGGGGTCGACACGCCCCAACTCTACATCATGCAGTCCAACGGCGGCGTATCGACGTTCAAGACCTCGGCCCGCATACCCGTGGCCACGGTGCTCTCCGGCCCCGCGGGGGGCGTCATCTCCTCCCTGGGCGCCAGCGGCAAGGTCGGCATCGACAACATCATCAGCTTCGACATGGGCGGCACCAGTTGCGACGTGGCGCTGATCCACGAAGGCCGCCCGGTGGTCACCACCCAGGGGCGCATCAGCCAGCGGCCCATCAGCCTGCCCATGCTCGACATACACACCGTGAGCGCGGGCGGCGGCACCATTGCGCGCATCGACTCGGTGGGGGCGCTCCAGGTGGGACCCGACAGCGCCGGCGCCGACCCCGGCCCCATCTGCTACGACCGGGGCGGCGAGAACGCCACCGTCACCGACGCCAACGTCATCCTGGGGGTGCTGGATCCCGATAACTTTCTCGGCGGGCGCCTCGCGCTCGACAAAGCCAAGGCGGAGTCCCTGGTGGAGGAGCACATCGCCAAGCCGCTGGGGCTGAGCCTCCACGAGGCCGCGGACGGCATTCTCAGGATCATCAACGTGAAGATGGAAGAGGCCATCAAGGCGGTTTCGTCCCAGCGCGGCTACGACATCCGGGAGTTCACCCTGGTAGCCTTCGGCGGCGCCGGGCCCATGCACGCCGGCCGGCTGGCGCTGGACCTGGGCATCCCCACGCTGCTGGTGCCGCTGACGCCGGGGGTCAACTCCGCCCTCGGGCTGCTGATGTCGGACGTGAAGCACGACCACATGCGCTCCAAGCTGGCTCCCATGCAGGAGCTCCAGCCCGGCGACATCAACGCCCTGTTCGATCAGCTCATGCAGCAGGCACGGGAGGAGCTCTACGGAGAGGGCTTCTCCGACGAGGCCATCCGGCTGACGCCGTTCCTGGACCTGCGCTACGCGGGACAAGGCTACGAGCTCACGGTGCCGTGCCCACCCGCGCCGCTCAAGCCCGAGGACATGGAGCTGGTGCAGCAGCGGTTCCACGAGGTCCACGAGCAGGCCCACGGCCACAAGGCCGAGTCCGAGCCCGTGGAACTGGTGAGCGTGCGGCTGGTATCCGAGGGGCGGGTGCCGCAGACCCGGCTGTCGCCGTTTACGGCCACGAGGGCGAGCGTGGCGGATGCCCGCACCGGCGAGCGCCGGATCTTCTTCGGCCGCGATCCGGGCTTCCAGGACACGCCCATCTACGACCGGGACCGCCTGGAGCCGGGACACGAGCTCGCCGGCCCCGCGGTGGTGGAGCAGATGGACACCACCACCGTCATTCATCCCGAACAGCAGGCGCGGGTGGACGACTACAAGAACCTGATCATCACGGCGAAGGCGTAACGATCATGTCCGGAACCGAGGTCCGAACGAGGGTGCACGCTTCCGGTCGCAGGCAAGGCGAGGCGCCCGTAGGGGCGGGTTTCAAACCCGCCCGTGCCGCGTCATTCCAGGACCCTGGAATCGACGTCGGCAAACGCGGACAAGCGTCCTGTCCGATCGATTCGCATGTCCGGTTGCGCAGGATGCTTGTCGTCGGCAAGGCGCGATGACTTTGTAGGGGCGGGTTTCAAACCCGCCCGTGCGGCGCCCGTGCCCGGCCACGGGATATGGCGCCGGCAATGCAGGCAAGCAGCCTGCCGGAAGAAATCAATGGCAAACCCGGAATCCAGCGTCGCAAACCCGGTCTCCGTGGATCCCATCACCCTCCAGGTGATCCAGGCGCGGCTGGCAGGCATCGTGCAGGAGATGCAGAACTCGCTCTTCCGCACCGGCTTCTCCACCATCATCCGCGAGTCCCAGGACGCCAGTTGCGCCATCCTCACCTGCGAGGGCAACGTGGCGGCGCAGCACGTGGTGCTGCCGCTGCACATGGGCGCGTTCCCGGCCTGCGCCCAGGGCGTGCTGCGGAGCTATCCGCCGGAGGAGATCCACGAGGGCGACGCCTTCATCACCAATCATCCCTACCTCGGCGGCAGCCCCCACGCCCCGGACATGGGCGTGTTGACACCAATCTTCTTCGACGGCCAGTGGGTGGGCTTCTCGGCCACCATGGCGCACAAGAGCGACATCGGCGGCCCGGTGCCCGGGAGCTGCTGGAGCCAGGCGCGGGAGGTGTACCAGGAAGGACTCCAGGTTCCGCCGGTCAGATACATCGACCGTTACAAGACGAGCAAGGACATCGAGGATATCATCGCCGCCAACAGCCGCACACCGGAGTTGGTGGTGGGCGACATCCGCGGCCAGGTGGGGGCCGCCCGCCTGGGCGAACGGCGGTTCGGCGAGATGATGGCCAAGTACGGCCGCGACGTGGTGCTCACTTCCTACGAGAAGCTCTTCGCACTCACCGAGGAGCGCGTCCGCAAAGAGATCACCGGCTGGCCCGACGGCAGCGTCGAAGGTGAACGCTTCCTGGACAGCGACGGCATCGACCTCGACAAGCCGGTGCGCATCCGGGTGCGTATCGACAAGAAGGGCGACCGGCTGCTGTTCGACTTCACCGGCAGCGCGGACCAGACCCGCGGCCCGGCCAACATCCGGCCGTCGGTGGTGAAGGCCGCGTGCTCCTATTGCCTCACCGCGCTCACTGATCCCGCCCTGCCCACCAATCACGGGCTGGCACGGGTGGTGGAGGTCAACTGCCCCGAGGGAAGCGTGCTCAACCCCCATTTCCCGGCGCCCGTGAACACCTACAACCCTACGGTCCACGCCCTGGTGGAGGCCCTGTTCGAGGCCTTGAGCCAGCTCACCCCGGTCAAGAAGATCGCCGACGGCTGCGCCAGCCGCTCCATCATCATCGGCGGCAGGAACGAGAAGACCGGCCGAAGCTACGTCCAGTACGAGATCTTCGGCGGCGGCTCCGGCGCCCGCACCGGCAAGGACGGGGTCTCCGGCACCAACGTCAACCAGTCCAACGCGCGCATCGCGCCCATCGAGATCATCGAGTCCGAGTTCTCCACCCGCCTGCGCCGCTTCGAGCTGGTGCGGGACTCAGGCGGCGCCGGCCGGTTCCGCGGCGGCCTCGGCTTCGTCCGGGAGTACGAGTTCCTGAACCCCGAGGGCCGTTTCTCGCTCCGTTCCACCAAGCACGTGGTGGCCCCCAAGGGCGTGGAAGGCGGCGGCAACGGCCGCACCGGCAAAGGACTCCTCAACCCGGGGTCCACCGAGGAGCGGGAGATTCCCTCCCGATGCTCCGACATCGCCGTACGTCAGGCCGACGTGTTCCGGCTGGAAACACCCGGAGGAGGCGGCCTCGGCGAACCCCTGGAACGCGACGCCGAAGCCGTTGTGAGAGACGTGAAGAACGGTTACGTGTCGCCGGAATACGCCCTGGAAGTCTACGGCGTGGCGGTTCAGGAGAGCGGCGGCGCCGTAGTGCTGGACGAGGCGCGGACCGAGGCGGCGCGGCGGGTGCGCGGACAAGCTGCGCGAATGTGAGGAATATGGCGTCCTTCGACTTCGCTTCGCTACGCTCAGGACGAACGGTGACAAAACATTCCAACCGTGCATCCTGAGCGTAGCGGGAGCGCCAGTGATTCCAAACCGTTCGTCCTGAGCGTAGCGAAGCGAAGTCGAAGGACGCCATTTCAGACGATGGCAACCAACCAGAAATGACTCCCTCAGCCGACCCCATCACCGTCCAGGTCATCCGCGCCGCCCTCGACGGCATCGTGCAGGAGATGCAGACCTCGCTGTTCCGCACCGGCTACTCCACCATCATCCGGGAGTCCCACGACGCCAGTTGCGCCATCCTCAACACCCAGGCCGAGGTCATCGCCCAGCACGTGGTGCTGCCGCTCCACATGGGCGCGTTTCCCGCGTGCGCCGAGGGCCTGCTGGAACGGTTTCCCCCGGACGACCTCCGTGAGGGCGACGCCTACATCGTCAACCATCCCTACCGCGGCGGCAGCCCCCACGCCCCGGACATGGGCGTGCTGACACCCGTTTTCTACCAGGGAGAGTGGGTGGGCTTCTGTGCCAGCATGGCCCACAAGAGCGACATCGGCGGCACCGTACCGGGCAGCGGCTCGGGCACCGCCCGGGAGATCTTCGAGGAAGGCCTGCACCTGCCGGCGGTGAAGTTCATGGACGCGGGCCGGCCGGTGCGCGAGCTGGAGTGGCTCATCCACGCCAACAGCCGGACTCCAGAGGTGGTGGTGGGCGACATCCGCGGCCAAGTGGGCGCCAACCGGCTGGGGGAAAGGCGGCTGGCCGAACTGCTGGACAAGTACGGCAAGACCACGGTGGTGGCCTCCACAGAGGAGTTGGCAGGACACGCCGAGCGCCGGCTGCGGCAAGTCATCGCGTCATGGCCCGACGGCCGCTACCAGGGGGAAGCCTGCGTCGACAACGACGGCATCGACCTCGACAAGCCCGTGCGCATCCGCGTCACCGTGGAGAAGACCGGCGACCGCATCCTGTTCGACTTCTCCGAATGCAGCCCCCAAACCACCGGACCGGCCAACATCCGCCCTCCCCTGGTGCGGGCCTGCTGCTACTACTGCCTCATCGCCCTCATCGACCCGTTCCTGCCCATCAATCAGGGGTTGGCGCGGGTGGTGGAAACCCGCTTCCGCCAAGGCACCGTGGTCTGCCCGGACTACCCCGCCGCGGTCAACGCCTACATGCCCACCGCGCTCGTGGTGGCCGAGGCCGTGCTCCAGGCCATGAGCACCCTGGTCCCCGACAAGACCATCGCCGAAGGCTCCGGCAGCGGCGCCATCGCCTTGGGCGGCCGCGCCCGGGACGGCAAGCGCAGCTACGTCCAATACGAGATCTTCGCCGGCGGCACCGGCGGACGAAACGGCAAGGACGGCGCCTCCGCCACCTCCTTCCACCTGAGCAACGGCAAGATCGCCCCCGTGGAGATCATCGAGTCCGAATTCCCCACCCAGGTGGAGCGCTTCGAGCTCCTGCCCGACTCCGGCGGCCCCGGACGCCACCGCGGCGGCCTAGGCTTCGTCCGCGAGTACCGCATCCTCCAGGACGAAGTCCGTTTCTCCATGCGCACCGACAAGCACGCCCTGGCCCCCCAAGGCATCGACGGCGGCCACCCCGGCGGCACCGGCGGCTGCATCATCAACCCCGGCGGCCAGGACGAGCGCAGCCTGCCCTCCCGCTTCGGGGACCAGCGGCTGAAAACCGGCGACGTGCTGCGAGTGGAGCGACCGGGAGGCGGCGGCGTGGGAGCGGCGTTCGAGCGGAGTCCGGAGGCCGTGCTGGACGACGTGCGGCAGGGGTACGTGTCGGTGGAGCGGGCGCGGAGGGACTACGGGGTTGTCGTCCGTAGCCGGGGTGCCGAGATCGCTCTGGATCTCGACGGCACGCGGGCGCTGCGCGGGGAAGAGGGGGACGCGTAGTGTCGTGTCCCACCAATATGTGCGCCAAGATGCGCAGGATCTCTTTTTGTCGGCGACCGCGTAGGTCGGGTTAGCCGAAGGCGTAACCCGACATGGCACAGCGTGTCTAACCCCTCAGCACAAACCAGCAGCCTCCAGACCAACGCGCGTCCGGCCGGAATGCGCGACTCCCCAACCTGATCCATACCCACCGGCACGCAGTGTTCAGCGGCGCCTGCCACAGCCACCAGGATCTCCTGCGTCCACCTCATTGCCTGACATCTCAATTTCATTTGACAATATAAGTAAGTTTTAGTAAAAACCAGATAAAATATGACTGGGCGCGGCGTTTCTGCAAAACTGAGGGAGGAGAACCATGAAAGTCACAAAGACCTTTATCCTATGCGCATGCTTCACGATGATCCTTGCCCCGATGGCGGTGGCGACGGCTGCGTATCCGGAAAAACCCATTCGCCTGATCATCCCCTATAAGCCCGGCGGAGGCTCCGACGTGATCATGCGCCTTACGTCCAGGTACCTGGAGAAGCATCTCGGCACGGAAATCGTCGTGAAGAACGTATCCGGCGCCGGAGGAAGCATCGGTTGGACCGAGGCAAGCCAGGCCAAGCCGGACGGCTATACCATCACCCAACTCACCAACGCGATGTTGGTAAAGACGGCGATCGGCGCCAGCAAAGTCAGCGTCAACGATTTCGAGCCGGTTGCCAATGTCGGATACGTCGCACTGACCGTGTCGGCCAAAGGAGACGGTCCATACAAGTCCTTGGGAGACTACAAGGCCGCGGCATTGTCGAAACCGGGTAATGTAGGTCTGGCAATGGGTGTCGGGACCCCCGCCCAGTTTGTCGCCGCCCAGGTGGAACGGGCCACCAAGACCGACCTCAAGCTTGTCAACGCCGGCGGTGGCGCGCAGAAGAAAGCTGCGGTATTGGGAGGTCATGTCGATGCGTTGATCGAGCCGGTTGCCGGCGTTGCCGCGCTGCACGATTCCGGCGAGTTGAGGATCCTGGCCGTGTTGTCACCCAAACGGTTGACGTTCCTGCCCAATGTACCAACGGCCATGGAACAAGGAGTCGATCTCGTGTTCAGGCTCTTCTACGGCTTCGGGGTCCCCAAAGGGGTGCCGCAGGACAGAAAAGACGTCTTGGCGAAAGCCGTAGCGAAACTCGCCAACGACAAGGAATACCAAGCCGGGCTTCGAAAAATTCGTTTTGACTGGGGTTATTTGCCGGCAAACGCTCTGGCCGATCTGATCGAGAAGGAAGTAGAGCTAACCGACAGTTTGGCCAAGAGCCTGGGTTTTCAAAAGTAGCCAGGGGCCACAGGTGTTGTGCCGGATTAAGGACCCGCAGTGAAGCAACGGGAGCGAGTGACGGACCGGGGAGCGTGCTTGGCCACGCAACCCGGGCCACTCACCCTGAAGGCCGCCTAGCCGTCAATGAGCCCAACACGTTCATCCCACCTTCTCTTTCTGTCCGCTCTGGTTCTTGTTTGTGCGGTTCTATTCGTTCGCAGCTTCTATCTCCCACAGTTCGATTGGGATCCGGTAGGGATGGCCTTCTGGCCTCGAGTCCTGATCGCGGTTCTGCTTTGCCTGGCCGCGTGGATCTCGATCACCCTGACACGGCCGTCTGATACGAATTTGCAGGCCGGCCTGGACCTGCGCAGCTTCAGGCTGCCGGCTTTGAGCCTTCTTTACGTCATTGCCATCGAGCCGATCGGTTTCCTGCTGGCGACCCCGCCGTTCCTGTTCCTCCTTGCCCTGGGCTGGTCTTCGGCGCCCCGCTCGTCCGCCCTTCGAGGGCTCGTTGTCGCCATCGTAGGGACCTTCCTCGTCTTTGCCGTCTTTCAGTTAGGGGTGGATGTCGAGTTGCCACCCGGACTTCTGGACCGTTGAATGCTGGAGGCGATCGGAAATATTCCCTGGGACAGTCTGGCAACGCTGTCTTCACCGAGAATCCTGCTTCTGCTCCTGTTGGGGGTGACAGGCGGTCTCGCCGTCGGCATCACGCCAGGACTCGGCCCGACCATTGCGGTCGCGCTGTTGATTCCGGTGACGTTCACGATGCCCCCGGACGAGGCTTTCGCCATCTTGACGGCGGTCTACGTCGGAGGAATGTCCGGGGGTGCATTGACCGCCATCCTGCTCCGCCTGCCCGGCACGCCCGCCTCCATGGCAACCGTTCTGGACGGGTTTCCGTTGGCGCAGCGAGGGGAAGCAGGGCGAGCCATCGGCAACGCCATCGTCGCGAGTTTCTTCGGAACCATCATTGGCGCCCTCTTCCTCGTATTGCTGGCTCCGCTGCTGGCGCGCTTCGCACTCAAGTTTCACTTCGCCGAGTACGCGGCAGTCAGCATCTTCGCCCTGACCTCCGTTGCCGCGCTGACCGGATCCTCGACCGCGCTCGGCTTGTTGAGTGCCGTCCTGGGGATGCTGCTGGCAACGGTCGGCCTGACACAGGAAGACGGATTGCCGCGCTTCACCTTCGGTCTCACCGACCTGCAGGCGGGTTTCAGGCTCATTCCCGCCCTGATCGGCCTGTTTGCCGTCTCCCAACTGATGAAGACGTCTCTTTTCACCAGAACCGAATCATCTCCCAAGTTGAGACTGGACCCCGGCGGAAGTTATCTGCCCTCGGCCCGAGACATCCTCGCCAACAAAATGAACTACATCCGGTCCGGCATCATAGGGACGTTCGTCGGCGTGATCCCGGCCTTGGGCGGCGGCCCCGCGGCATTGATCGCCTATGCACAGGCGCGGAATGCTTCAGCGGATCGCGACCAGTTCGGAAAAGGGTCCATCGAGGGTCTCATCGCCTCCGAAACGGCCAACAACGCCACCATCGGAGGCGGCCTGATCATTGCGTTGACAGTCGGAATTCCCGGCGATCCGACGTCGGCGGTCCTGTTGGGCGGTTTGATGATCCACGGCGCCCAGCCGGGACCACAACTGTTCGGTTCCACCCCCGAAATACTCTACGGCATCTATTTCTCCCTCTTTATCAGCAGCATGATGATGGCGGCCGTGCTCTTCGCTGTGGGCCGATACATCGTTCACGTGGTCCGGACGCCGCTCTACGCCCTCAATCCGGTATTGCTCGCCATGTGTATTTACGGCGTGTTCTCGCTCAACTACTCCGTCGGCGACGTATGGGTCATGATTGGTTTCGGGTGCCTTGGGTATCTTATGGAGTACCTTCGCTATCCCCTCCCTCCCCTCGTGCTGGGACTGATTCTGGGGCCGTTGGTGGAGGGGAACGTTCGGAAACTGTTGGGGGCTGAACAGAGTCTCGCTCCGCTCTTCACTCGGCCTCTTGCTCTCAGTTTTCTGTTGCTGTCGGTAGTTTCCCTGCTGATGGCGCGACGTCTCAGGCGCTTTTGACGTGCGCCATCCCGGTTTGCCCATGGCACGTACTCGACAGACTTCGACCAACCTCCCTGACACCGCAGGCACTCGAATGAGCAGGATACACCGCATCAGTGAGACGAGAGCCCTGGTGGGCGAGTGTCCGTTGTGGCACCCGGTCGAAAAGATGTTGTACTGGGTCGACGTTCAAGGACCCGCGCTGTTCAGGACCGACGTCGAAGCCGGCGTTACGACGCGCTGGGCTCTGCCGGAAAAGATCGGGTGCATTGTATGGCGCGTGGCGGGCGGGCTGATAGGCGCAATGGAATCCGGTTTGTATAAGCTCACCATACTCGACGACACGCTCGACATAACGTTGCATGCGGAGGCGAACCTGGCGCCGGGCATGCGCTTCAACGACGGATGCACGAGTCCGGACGGCCGCCTTTTCGTCGGAAGCATGAAGGACCCGATCGACGGGACGACGTCGGGTTGCCTGTTCCGTTTCGACCAGGACGGATTCTCGGAACCGCTATTGGCCGGCCTCCTGATACAAAATGGCGTCGCGTGGAGCCCGGACGGCAAGACGATGTATCTTTCCGACACACACCGGGATGTACAGAAGATCTGGACCTTCGATTATGAGAGCTCCGGCGGCGCCATCTCGTATCAACGGGTGTTCGTGGATATGACGCAGTACCCCGGACGTCCGGACGGCGCGACCGTGGACAGTGAAGGATCTCTTTGGGTAGCCGCCAACGACGCAGGCAAGCTGTTGCGGTTTTCGCCCACAGGAGCCCTGGCTTCGTATGTCGATCTCCCGGTGGCGCGCCCCACGATGTGCGCGTTCGGCGGACCCGATTTACGAACGTTGTTTATCACCACCATTGGCCGCGACCCGGCCACCAGGGAGCTGTCGGACAACCCGGACGAAGGCTGCCTGTATGCGCTCCGCTCCGACGTAAGCGGCCCGACCGAGAGGCCCTTCAGTTTTTGAGTGGAGCAGCCGTGCGAAAGCACTGCCTCGCGAGGGAGTTGCCGTGACTCACGATCAGATGGCGCGATTGAACCCGACCGTAACATCTGTGGAACCCGTTGTTGCACACATGAGCTCGAGCACGACCTTCGTCTTTCTCGTCTTGTCGACCGCCGACGGAGAAACCGGCGTTGGCGAAGCGACTCACCGAGGGAATCACCAAGCGGTGTTGTCGTGTATCGAAAAGGTGAAGGAGGAAGTGCTCGGGAAACCTTGCTCGAGTCTTCTTCGCAACCTCGACGCCGTACAGGGTTGGAGGGATGGGCTGCCGATGGCGGCGGCTATCAGTTCCTTCGAACAGGCATACTGGGACCTCTTGGGCAAACGAGCGGGTATGCCTGTCTGGATGTTGTTGGGCGGGGCCTATCATGACCGGATCACGAGTTATTCCAACATCAACCGTGCCGTCGTCGATCGCAGGCTTTCGACCTGGCGCGAGAAGGCTGGGTTGGCGGTCTCCATGGGCTTCACCGGAGTCAAGGTCGCCCCGTTTGACGGAGTCGATTGGCGGGACGGGGACAACAGCCAAGAGGGCATCGAACGTGCGTACGACGTCGTGGCTGCGGTACGCGAAACGGTCGGTCCCCGCGTTCGGCTTATGGTTGACTGTCATTGGCGATTCAACATCTCCATGGCGATGGCGGTGATCGACCGACTCGCGGCGTACGAGATCTTCTGGATCGAAGGCGTGCTTCCGGAAAGGCCCGATACATTCCCAGACCTGGCGAGGCTCCGGTCCTACGCGAGCAAGAGGAACATTCTCCTCGCCGGCGGCGAATATCTCTCAGGAATACACGAACACATGTCGGCTCTGGAGAAAGGTGCCTTCGACGTCATCAATCCCGACGTCCGGTATTGCGGCGGCCCCGGGAACCTGCTGCGCCTCGGCCACATGGCCAGCCAAAAGGGAATTGCGTTTTCACCCCACAATCCCGACGGACCCGTGATGGACGCCGCGACGGCGCAGATCTGCCACGCCGTGCCCTCCGTGCTCATGCTGGAACGCCAGTTGGTCGCGGACGACTGGCCCAGTTACATCTTGCTCCCGTCGGGGACGCGGAGAGCGAGCAACGTGGTCGAGTTGTCCCACGCCCCCGGCCTGGGGATCGGCCTGAAGGCTGGTGTCCCCGAAGAGACCTCGGTGGGCTCCTGACAGGGGAACCTTCGTTGACACCAACGCCTAAGTTGTATATATTTGACAATTATGGGGTCGAGTTGTAAGTCATCTACGCACATCGGTGCCCGAACCTGAAGCCAATGCCGAAGACCCCTATCCGCCGGACAACTCCAACCACACACTAGAGGGTGCAGATGCAACAACGTGCTCAATCGTTGATTCAACCCGAAATCGCTGAACAAGATCGCTCGGCTTCCTTGTGCGACCTGATCTATCAAAAAGTACTGGAGCGAATACTGAGCGGAGAGTACCCCGCCAACTCGAAACTTCCGACCGAGGTCCAGCTTTCCGAGGAGCTGAGCGTTTCACGGCCGGTGCTCCGTCAGGCGCTGGCCCGATTGCGTGACGACAACCTGATCACTTCCAGGCGTGGTTCCGGGAGCTACGTGAAGACCAGACCGGATTCCGTGATGCTCACATACGCACCTATCTCCAGCATTCAGGACATTCAGCGTTGCTTCGAGTTCCGCACCGGGATCGAGGGTGAGGTCGCGGCACTAGCCGCGGAACGACACAATGACGAGAGTCTCAAGCAAATCAAGCACGCACTCGACAATATCAACGAAAAGCTGCGGTCGGGTATGTCGAGCGTCGACGCCGACTACAATTTCCACCTCGCGGTCTGTAACGCGGCAGAGAACAAGTACTACCTCAAGACCTTCACCTCTTTGTACGAGAACATAAGGGTCGGAATGCAACTGACGTCATACCTTTCGAACCGGAAGCCGACGAAACGCTTCCATCTGATTCGAGAAGAACATGGCGCAGTATATGAAGCGATCAGGAAGAGGGACCCGGAAGAGACTCGCGCAAACATGCGCCGGCATATCGACAACGCGAGACGCCGGATGTTCGAGAGTGACGATTGAGATGGCGTCACGAATTCTGTTGACAGGCGCAAACGGACGTATCGGCACGGTTCTCGCTACGGCCTTGAAGAGCGAACATCAACTGCGCCTTCTCGACATCACGGTGCCCGAGAAATCGGCCGGGAACGAGCGGGTGGAGTGGATCGAAGCCGATATCACCGACTTCGAAAGCGTCGTTGACGCCGCCAGGGACATCGATTGCGTCATTCATCTTGCGGCGACCCCCAACGCCAAGGACTGGAGTACGGTTTCGCGGCTCAACATTCACGGCGCTCGCAACGTCTTCGAGGCGGCGCGACGTAACGGCGTCCCGAAGATCGTCTTTGCCAGTTCGACTCACGTCGTGGGCATGTACGACCTTTCGGACCCGTTGACGGACGACATGCCCTACAACGCCGACAGTCTCTATGGAATTTCCAAGGCTTTCGGCGAAGTCTACCTGAAGTACCTGTGTACAAAACACGGGATGACCGGAATCGCTTTGCGTATCGGATCCTTCATGGAGTCCCCGGACGATGCCAGATCGCTTTACACCTGGATCAGTCACCAGGATTTGGTGCGAGCCGTCAAGGCCTGTATCGCAACCCAAGAGCAGGGATTTCATGTCGTTTTCGGATTTTCGGACAACGGCAGGCTGAAGATCCGAAGCTCCGGGAGCCGCAGGATTGGCTACGAGGCGGTGGACCACCCACGGAACGCACGGGTTGGCAAGGAAGCACAAGACGCCATGGCCGTACTTGCCACCACTCGCCTCGGAGGAAGCTGGGCCTTGGAGGACCGCTGACCGAAGACACGAACTCGGGCAAAAGACCATTGCCGAAACCCCGATCCGGCAATCGAAGGCCGCGCAGGGAAAACCATGACACCCATGACACAGACCGCTCTTGCACCGAATTGGCTCGGCGAATCGGTTGTGGCCGTTCCGCCGCTCGCCTGGAATGAAGACCTGTCTCCAAACTTCGCGGCCAACGAGACATTACTCAAGCACATTGAGGCCGGCGGGGTGAAACACATCCTTTATGGCGGCAATGCCAATGTCTACCACATATCGACAGGAGTCTTTGAACTCGTCCTGACCAAGTTAATGGCGGCCGCTTCGCCCAACACCCGAATCATACCCGCTGTCGGTCCCGATTTCGGCAAGTTGATGGATCAGTGTGAGGTCCTTCGCCGGCTGGGCTGCGAAAACGCCATGGCATTGCCCTTTCAGGGAGTCTCGACACAAGACGGGATCGAAGTTGGTCTCATGCGCTTTGGCGCCTCGTTTGGCAAGCCGATCATCATCTACATCAAGCAGGACAACTACCTTCGGCCGGACCAGGTTGCCCGCTTATTTGCCAAGAACGTCGTGTTTGCAGTGAAATATGCGGTGCCCCGGGCCGATGAAACGACCGACCCGTATCTCGACGAACTCTGCCGCGCCATCGGAGCGGAGAACATCATCAGTGGAATCGGCGAACAGCCCGCCATCCCTCATATCAGGACATTCGGACTGGCCGGGTTTACGTCAGGGCTGGTGTGCATTGCCCCAAACGGCTCCAGACGAATCCTCGAAGCCTGTAAGAGACGCGATTTCGATGCCGCGGACCTCTATCGCGAACGCTTCCTGCCGCTGGAGGAACTGAGAAACGGCCACGGCCCCATCGCCGTCCTGCATGACGCGGTCGGCTTGGCTGACGTCGCGCAAATGGGTCCCATTCTGCCCATGCTCTCGAACACCGCGCCGGACCTCAGAGACTCCATCTCCGCGGCGGCCCTTAAACTGAGAAGCTGGGACATGGACATGTTCCAGTGAACATGGACGCCCTGGCGCCCGCCAAGACCATCGCCGAGGGCTCGGGCAGCGGCGCCATCGCCCTGGGCGGCAGCGCTCGCGATAGCAAGCACAGCTACGTCCAGTACGAGAGCTTCGCCGGCGGGGTCGGCGGAAGGGACGGCAAGAACGGCGCCTCCGCCACCTCCTTCCACCTGAGCAACGGCAAGATCGCCCCCGTCGAAATCATCGAGTCCGAATTCCCCACCCGGGTGGAGCGCTTCGAGCTCCTGCGCGGCACCGGCGGCTGCATCATCAACCCCGACGCCGATGACGAGCGCAGCATGCCCTCCCGTTTCGGAGACCAGCGGTTGAAGACCGGCGACGCGCTGCGGGTGGAGAGGCCGGCGGCGGCGTGGGCGCTGCCTTCGAGCGAAGTCCGGAGGCGGTGCTGGATGATGTGCGGCAGGGGTATGTGTCGGTGGAGAGGGAGCGAAGTGACTACGGGGTCGTGGTACGTCCTCACGGCGACGAGGTCCCGTTGGATCCAGACGCGACTGGAGAGTTGCGCGGCAAACAGAGCGCTGTTTCGTGTTAGTTCGGTGCCGTAGCCGTGTCGTACCGGGAACCGGTTGTTGAATCATAACCGAAGACGTAGAATCTCTTGAGCATATGTCTGACAATCAGGAAAAAGAACTACGCGCGTTTGTCGAAAGATGGCGACTGGCCGCCGCCAAATTCGAGGAACTGCGGCGCAAAGACCTACGCAACGTCACCGTGGCTGAGCATATCGAGACCATGAACGGCGCCTTCGAGGCCGCGCTGTCAACTCAGACAAGAAGCACATCCGGGCTCGTGGAACAACAGGCGATTTTCGCCAAAATGCGAGATGCGCGATCTGTTCCTCCTGGCAAGTGAGGTCCAAGCGTTCTGTCAGGTCCGAGGGTGGCGGTTCTGTTTCATCGGCGGCCTCGCGTTGCAGCGTTGGGAATTGGAGGAGTACCGGTGAAAGCTGAACACGAACTGCTCAAGCGGATCACCGCGCGGCCGGACGTGTTCGGCGGAAAGCCGATCGTTCGGGATATGCGGATTTCGGTAGAGTTCATCCTTAGCCTGTTGGCCCAAGGCGTGTCACATGAGGAGATCCTGGAAGACTACCCCGGCTTGGAGCTAGAGGACATTCGCGCCTGCAATGCCTACGCACACGCCGTCATCGCCGGAGATACCCTGGCTGCCGTATCGGTTAAAAGCCGTTGAAATTCCTGGTAGACCGGTGCGCCGGACGCCGCTTGGCGGAATGGCCGCGCAACAGCGGTTACGACGTGGCCGAGGCCCGTGAGATCGTCCCCGATCCCGGCTGTCGTCACGATACGGGACGGCAGACTGCGCATCTCACGGGTTGTTTTCCCCCAGGAACCTTCGGACCCATGATCCCTCGGTTTCATCGGCGGGATCGCGCTACATCATCCGTCAGCCTGACCCCACCCCTTTCGGCGACCGCCGGTGAATGAGGCTACCCCGGCGGCGCGGTCGTTCAACCCGCCAGTTTCTGAAGGCACGTTGGATACGGGACGCCACTCGACAATTGAGTCTTGCCTCCAATCCCTTGAAGCAGTAAGATATCTTCCACGATGGCGGAAACATTTACAGCAACAGGGTCTACCAAGGACTCATGGTCGGCGAACGAGGCGTCGTGCGTCACCGGCGTACCCTTGAAGCAGGTGCATCGTATCATTGACGCAGGTTTGTTAGGTGACGCGGCTGAGAGCCGGAACGGAGCACGCGTCGTTCTCGGCACAGGCTTGATCGGGCTGAAGCTCGCCTACCAGTTGGGGACGGTCCTGACCCCTGAAGGGAGACGCCGGCTGATCCGGCGTCTCCTCGACGAGCCGACGGCCGAGGCCTTGCATGACGAATCCCTTTCGGTCGATGTGCGGGTGATGGCGGAGGCTGTACATCGCCGTATCGCCCTGTTGGCACAGGCGAAGCGAATGGTCGAGACTGACGGCGGCGTGCTAGGCGGTACGCCGTGTTTCAAGGGAACGCGCATCCCGATCCACGATATCGCCGCCATGCTCGCGAACGGGGATACCGTCGCTGCACTCCAGGAGGCATATCCGAGATTGACCGAGGCGCAGATCAGCGCTGCGCCGATATACGCCCAGGCCTACCCGCGCCGCGGACGGCGGCGCAATACGCCCCCGTCGCGAAGACAACAGCCACTCTCGTCATTTGCGATCCATTTTGACGATCTCCCACCCGCTTCGTGAAGTTCCTCATCGACGAATGCCTGACTCCGGAACTCGCCACCGAGGCTCGTAGGAGGGGTTTCATTGAATCAGTGCACGTCACATGGCTCGGTCTGGGATCGAGACAAGACTGGGTAATCGTCCGCCGCGCACTTCCTCATGCGACCCCTTGAAGCCCTCGACGCCATCCTCTCCCCCTCCTGAGCTGCCTCTCCTCCTCCCCCAACCCTACCCTGACCCCACCCAACCCCCCGCACAGCTTCTCCCGCCCCTCCCCCTGCCTGGTTTTCCCCTGCCGTCATCCCCAACTCCTCAACTCAACCCCTCTACTTCCCTCTTCATCCGTCAACCCGCTCCTTGACGTCGGTAGCGTGAAACAACCGTGCCCAGCAACCCTTCCCTTATGGACCCGTCGCCCCTGTCCGTGGTAGCATTCCCGGCCTGGGCATAGGGAGATTGACCTTCGAATGTCTTAGCGAAAGGAGGGGTCATGAATCAGAAGTCTCGTTATTCAGTTTTGTCGGGGATTATCGCTATTGGCTTGTTCGTCTGGGCTCCCATGGCTGACAGTACGGAGTTCTACAAGGGGAAAACGCTATTCCTTCTGGTGGGTTCCGCCCCAGGAGGCGGGTTCGATACCTACGCACGGGTTCTTGCGAGAAACTTAGCGCGGTTTATTCCGGGCGAGCCCACCATAATCGTCAAGAACAGAGGTGGTGGAGCCGGTAATTTACTAACAGCGAACGCTGTGTACAACACAGAGGCGAAGGACGGCACAGTCATTGGAACGTTCGCGGAGGGGCTTATCCTTGAACAAGTCATGGGCGGAAAGGGTGTAGATTTCGACGCCGGCAAATTTCAGTGGTTGGGCGCTATGACGAAGGGTACGAAAGCGTGCATCGTGAGGACGGACACGGGTGTCAAAAACTTGGCCGACACAATGAAGGCCAGGCAACTCTTCATCGGAACCAGTGGTCCTGGGGAAGATCTCCACACAGTTCCCGCAATCATTGCGAAACTGGGTGCCAACTGGAAGTTGATTCCTGGATACGGAGGGTCGTCAAAGTTACTCCTTGCCCTGGAAGGCAAGGAAATTGATGGATTTTGCGCTACGTTCCTGGCCGTCGTCAGACGTGCCAAGCAGCTACTGAAAGGAGAACAACCCGCGGCCGAATTTATTGTTGCCACCGGCTCCAAGACTCCTGAGCATCCATTGCTAAAGGGAGTTCCGACTTGGTACGTTCTCGCGAAAACCGAGAAAGACAAGCAATTGCTCGAGCTCAACGATGGTGGCCGCCAAATCTCAAAACCGTATGCTGTAGCACCTGAGGTACCCAAGGACCGTGTCCGTATTCTGCGCCGGGCTTTGGCAGCCGCCGTAACCGACCCGAAGGTGATCGCGGAGATCAAAAAAACCGGTCTGGATATTCAATTCAGTTCGGCGGGGGAGACGACAAAGGTGGTCGATGAGCTTATGAAGACTCCCCAACCTTCCGTCGACCGGCTGAGAGTAGTTCTAGGGCTCAAGGCGGGATGAAGGGTGTGGAAGGGATATGCCACTGTTTTTGAGCAACGAGGACCAGGAACGCTGCATCAAATCAACGGAAGCTATTAATGTGCTCGAGAACGCAATCCGACAGTTCGCGCGAGGTGACGCCATCAGGCGACCGCGCATCGACAACTTGATTCCGACATCTCGGCCGGAGGAATTCTTCAATTTCAGCTCTATGGAAGGAGGGATGCGGTATCCTGGTTATTATGCGCTGCGCGTAAAGCCTGATATCGTGTCCTTCCCGGTCGTTCACGGCACGCGTCGAAGGGTCACCTACTCGTATCAACCGGGCCAATACGGGGGCCTCGTTTTTCTCTACAGCACTGACAACGCCGAATTGGTAGCCATCATGAATGATGGTTACATACAGCACATACGTGTCGCAGCCACTGTTGCCCTGGGAATTCGGTATCTAGCCAAAAAACACTCGCGGACTATGGGTATTTATGGCACGGGCGGAATGGCCCGGGCTATTCCTCTCGCAGCAATTTCCGAAAGGCCAATCGAGCAGTTACAAGTGTACAACCCGAATCGTGAACACCTCGATCAATACTGCGAAGAGATGGCTGGCAAGATTGGGTGTAAGGTTTTGCCCGCAAGAAGCCCGGAAGAAGTCTGCGAGGGTGCTGATATCGTCTGCACCTGTACGACCTCGCTCGAGCCGGTGTTGCAGCCCGACTGGATAAGGCCGGGCATGCATTTGAACAATATTACCCCATGGGAACTCAGCGAAGCGGTTTGCGACCGAGTTGATACGGTAGGGATCTTGATCCGAAGAGCACCGATGTCCGTGGCTGGATTCGTAGACGATGATTTCTCCATTCGCTTGAACATTATGAGCTACGCCGCGGGGCGGCCCGAAGAGCGAGCCAGAATTCCCATCGGCTCGCCCAATCCCAACCGTTTCCCACGCGCAAGGGTTGTCGAAATGTGCAACTGGGCAACCGACGAGCCATACAATCGTCAACCAGACGAGATTACGATACTTGCTAACGCGTCTAAGGGTACTTTAGAGGGAGATGCCGTCGGGAGCAGCGGCATGCAGGGAATTCAGTTTGCTTCGGTGGCAGGATCGATTTACGAGACGGCCCGCAAAAAGGGAATCGGACGAGAGCTACCACGCGAGCTGTTCCTTCAGGACCTACCAACGTAGCCTGGGACCAACCGGGCTACCGTCAACGACCGATCAATAGAATCCGGCAGCAATCAGAGGAGCAGGGCGTTGTTTGAAGCTCTATCGGACAGCATGATGATCGTTCTCAAGTGGAACACCTTCGTCTTCATGCTGTTTGGAATTGCCCTCGGCTTTATCGTAGGAATCCTTCCGGGTCTTGGGGGTTCAGTCACCCTGGCCTTGATGTTGCCCTTCACCTTTGACATGACGGCCGTTCAGGCTTTCGCTTTTCTTCTGGGAATGTCGGCCGTGGTGGGTACCACGGGTGACATCACATCGATCTTGTTCGGAGTTCCCGGCGAGGCCACCACAGCCGCAACGGTGCTGGATGGGCACGCTATGGCCAAAAAGGGTGAGGCTGGTCGCGCGCTGGGGGCCGCTCTGATGAGTTCATTGGTCGGAGCCTTTGTCGGTGCTTTCACCCTCGCAGCCATCATCCCGGTTGTTCGTCCATTGGTCCTATCTTTTGGCTCCCCTGAGTTCTTCATACTGGTTGTGCTGGGCATTACTTTGATTAGTTCACTTGGCGGGGGTGCGATCCTCAAGGGCTTCATAGCTGGAGGCCTGGGGTTAATGCTGGGAACAGTAGGTCGGCACCGTCTGTCCGGCATTGAACGCTACACCTTCGACCTGGTGGAACTTTGGGATGGAGTCGGTCTCGTTCCGGTTACGATCGGCCTGTTTGCGATTCCTGAAATCGTCGAATTGGCGATGAAGGGGACGAGTATTTCAAGGATCGGTCCCAAAGGGATCCCACAGGTTGGCCAGGTCTTGCAGGGCGTCAAGGATACATTCAGGCACTTCTGGCTCACCGTTCGGTGCGCCGCCATCGGTACTTTTATCGGTATCCTACCTGGACTCGGGAATGCGGTCTCCCAGTGGATAGCATACGCTCATGCTGTGCAAAGCTCACCTGACAAAGACCGCTTCGGAAAAGGGGCAGTGGAGGGTGTATTGGGTCCAGGAGCTTCTAATAATGCGGGAATCGGCGGTGCCCTGATCCCGACAGTTGCGTTCGGCATACCCGGCGGCCTGTCAATGGCAATCCTGTTAGGCGCTTTTTTGATTCAAGGACTGACCCCAGGGCCTTCAATGCTTACCGAGCATCTTGACCTGACTTTGTCTTTCGTTTGGATCATCGTATTGTCCAACCTGATCACGGTTCCGATTTGCTTCTTGCTGCTGAATCAGCTCGTTCGATTGACACTGATTCGAGGTGCAATTCTGATCCCCTCATTGATTCTGCTGGTCTATATCGGCACGGTTCTGGATCGAAGTCTGTTGTTCGACACAGTGCTTATGCTGTTTTTCGGACTGATCGGATTGGCCATGATCCGCCTGAATTGGCCCCGTGCGCCCGTAGTACTTGGCCTGGTTTTGGGCCCATTGGCTGAGCAGTACTTGGCCATATCGACGGCCCGCTATGGGACCGGGTGGCTTACACGGCCGATGGTCCTTGGTATCGCCGTTCTTTGCGTAATCTCGATTGTTTATGGACTATTGCCACAGCAAACCAGAGGATCGTCCGTAGAGTTTATCCCTTCGCAGTCAATTGACAGTGAAGTGGTTCGGCCGCAGTGGGACATCCTTTTTGTCGTAGCAATCACCAGCGTAGTTGCGTGGGCCGTGTGGAGCGCACAGCAATGGGAAGCAACGGGCCCGCGGCTCTTTCCCTGGGTGATAGGCTTCCCCGTGTTGGGTATGGGAGTGCTCCTCTTGGCTCTGAGAGCCAAGGATTGGATCACCCTGGCCATTCACGGGTCCCAGAGGAAACAATCTCATCCGCCGCCGGATAAGAGCGAAACTGTCGGACAGAGCATGTATTCCATCGTCGCGTGGATGCTATTTCTTTTGGGCGCAGTGTGGCTCCTCAGCATTCCGGTAGGAGGTACACTGGGGACGTTATTGTATTTGAAGGCGAGCGCGAGGGAATCCTGGTTGACATCCATCGTGATTTCCCTGGGGACCGCCTCGTTCTTTTTTCTGCTCATGTTCGTGCTGAATATTCGTTTCCCACAAGGCGTGTTGTTTTGAAAGGTAGAAAGACTGAGGTGGTCCCAGAGAATGATCCAGGAAATCGCGACGCGGCACCAGAAGGTGCCGGATCGGCGGAGAGATCGGTGGTTACGTGTCGTGTCCGCGTCCAGGACACACTCGATACAGGCCTCCCTTCACCGCCTGCTAACCGCCTCGAACAAATGCAATTGCGGCGTCTTGGCGTTGTCGTCGGTCAGCACGGGGTAGTTGGCGGTGAAGCAGGCGTCGCAGTAGCCGGTGTCGTCGCCTTTGAAGAAGGTGTAGAGGCCTTCGCGGCTTAGGTAGGAGAGGGAGTCGGCGCCGATGAAGTCGCGGATGCCGTCCAGGGACTTGACGGAGGCGATGAGCTCTTTGTGGGTGGGCGTGTCGATGCCGTAGTAGCAGGGGCTGATGGTGGGGGGTGAGCTGATGCGCACGTGGACTTCGGTGGCCCCTGCGTCGCGCAACATCCGGATGATCTTCTGGCTGGTGGTGCCGCGGACGATGGAGTCGTCCACCACCACCACGCGCTTGCCCTGGAGCACCTCGCGCATGGCGTTGAGCTTGATCTTGACGCCGAAGTTGCGGATGTTCTGCTGCGGCTCGATGAAGGTGCGTCCGACGTAGTGGTTGCGGATCAGGGCCAGGTCCAGCGGGATGCCGGACTGTTCGGCGTAGCCGATGGCGGCGGGCACGCCGGAGTCGGGGACCGGGGTGACCAGGTCGGCGTCCACGTGGCTTTCCCGGGCAAGCTGGCGGCCCAGTTCCTTGCGGTACTGGTAGACGCTGTGGCCGAATACGTTGCTGTCGGGCCGGGAGAAGTAGATGGACTCGAAGATGCATCGGGCCGGAGGGGCTTTCGGGAATGGGTGGAGGGACTCCATGCGGCCGTGGCTGAACACCAGCACCTCACCGGGCTCCACTTCGCGCACGTACTCGGCTTCGATGAGGTCGAGCACGCAGGTTTCCGACGCCACCACGTAGGATTCGGAGTTGTCGGATCGAGGGAAACGGCCGAGGATCAGCGGCCGGAAACCCACGGGGTCGCGGGCGGCGATCATGGTGTCGGTGGTCAGGAACACCAGGGAGTAGGAGCCTTTGACCCGATGGAGCGCGTCGATGACCCGTGCCGTCAGGGTCTGCTCCCGCGAGGTGGCGATGAGGTGGATGATGACCTCGGTGTCGGACGTGGACTGGAAGATGGAACCGGACGCCTCGAGCTGCTGCCGGAGTTGGTTGGCGTTGATCAGGTTGCCGTTGTGGGACACGGCGATGGGTCCGTTGGCGTACTCCACCACGAACGGCTGAGCGTTCTTGATGTCGGTCTGCCCGCTGGTGGAATAGCGGTTGTGGCCGATGGCCGAGGCGCCGTGCAGGTTCTTGATGATGTCCTCTTTGAAGACGTCCGCCACCAGACCCATCTGACGGTGCGAGATGAGGATCTCCCCGTCGGAGGACACGATGCCGGAGGACTCCTGGCCGCGGTGCTGCAGCGCGTAGAGCCCCAGGTAAACCATGTTGGCGGCTTCGGGGTGATTCTGAATCCCGACCACCGCGCATTCTTCATGGAATTTGTCGAACATCGCGTCCTGTCTAGGGAGACTCTGCTTCGTTCGCCTGCCCGAGCGAGGCAGTAACCCGGGCAATCGGCGTTTCTTTACGGAACACTTCGTTCACTTAACACACCGCTCCAGCGCCGTCGACCAAAGATTCCGGAGCCGGTCCACCCGCGCCCGCACCAAGTCACCGATGATGAGCCGGGACCCGCCCACCCGGCCGATGACCGTGGCCGGGACGTTCTCCCCCGACGCCAAGGCTTCTAGCCGGCCGTAGTCCTTTTCCTCCAAGGATACCACGATTCTGGAGTGCGATTCGCCGAATAGGAGCGCATCCGGGCGGCCTTCCGGTTCCAACTCGATGACCGCTCCGATGCACGGGGCGCCGAAGCACGCCTCGGCCAGGGCCACGGCGAGGCCCCCCTCGGACACGTCGTGGGCCGAGGACAGGAGGCCCATCTCCACGGCCGCGCGGCAGGTCCGCTGGACTCCCCGCTCCAGCGCGAGGTCCACCGCCGGCGGCGTCCCGGCCACCTGCTCATGGATCTCCTTGAGGTACTCGCTGCCACCGATCTCGTCCCGGTTCGAACCCAGCAGCACCACCAGGTCGCCCTCCTCCTTGAACCACGGCTTGGCGATGCGTTCGACGTTCTCCAAAAGGCCCACCATGGCCACGGTGGGCGTGGGATGGATGGACACCCCTTCGGTCTCGTTGTAGAAGCTGACGTTGCCGCTCACCACCGGGATCTCCAGCGCCAGGCACGCCTCGCGCATGCCGAGGATCGCCTGGGAGAACTGCCACATCACGTCTTCCCGTTCCGGGTTGCCGAAGTTCAGGCAGTCCGTGAGGCCCAGCGGCGCGGCGCCGACACAGGAGAGGTTCCGAGCCGCCTCGGCCACCGCTGCCTGCCCCCGGTGTGTGGGTCCAGGTGGCAGTAACGGCCGTTGCAGTCCACGGTCAGGGCGAGACCCTTGGAGGTGCCCTTGATGCGGACCACGGCAGCATCGGCGCCGGGCGCCACCACCGTGTTGCTGCGCACGTAGTGGTCGTATTGCTGGTAGACCCATTCCCGTGACGCGATATTGGGGGACTCCAGGAGTTGCTCCAGCACCCGTGTCATGCTTTCGGGTTCCGGCAGCGCGGCGGCGTCCAGGCGCTGCAGGTCGTCCTGACGCGCCGGCCGGGCCGCGGGCCGGTCATAGGCGGGCGCGGCATCGGTCAACGCAGCCACCGGGATGGACGCCACCGGCCGGCGTTCCGACAGCACCCGGAACACCGGCTCGTCGATGACCCTGCCCACCACCACCGCGTCCAGGTCCCAGCGCCGGAAGATGGCCTGCACCCGGGCCACCGCCTCCGGATGCGCCACCAGCAGCATGCGCTCCTGGGATTCGGACAGCAGGATCTCGTAGGGGGTCATGCCCTGCTCCCGCAGCGGAACGTGCGAAAGCTCCAGTTCCACACCCGAGCCGCCCCGGCCGGCCATCTCCACCGCGGAGCTTGTCAGGCCCGCAGCCCCCATGTCCTGAATGCCCACGATGGCATCGGTCTGCATGAGCTCGAGACAAGCTTCGAGGAGGAGCTTCTCGGTGAAGGGGTCACCCACCTGCACCGTGGGCCGGCGCTGCTCGGAGTCCTCGGAAAAGGACTCCGACGCCATGGTGGCGCCGTGGACCCCGTCCCGTCCGGTCTTGGACCCCACGTACATCACCGGGTTGCCGTTGCCCTGGGCCTTGCCTGTGAAGATCCGGTCCCGCTCCACCAGCCCGAGCGTGAACGCGTTCACCAGGATGTTGGCGTCGTAGCACTCGTCGAAGGTGAGCTCCCCTCCCACGGTGGGCACGCCGATGCAGTTGCCGTAACCGCCGATGCCGCCCACCACCCCGTTCACCAGGTAGGGGGTCTTGGGGTGCCGGACGCTGCCGAACCGGAGCGAGTTCAGGCTGGCGATGGGGCGCGCGCCCATGGTGAAGATGTCCCGCAGGATGCCGCCCACGCCGGTGGCCGCGCCCTGGTAGGGTTCGATGAAGGAAGGATGGTTGTGGCTCTCGATCTTGAACACCACGGCCAGGCCGTCGCCGATGTCCATGACGCCGGCGTTCTCGCCCGGCCCGTGGATCACCCGGGGGCCCTGGGTGGGAAGCTGCTTCAGGTGTTTTCGGGAGCTCTTGTAGCTGCAGTGCTCGGACCACATGACCGAGAAGACGCCCAGCTCCGTCAGGTTGGGCTCCCGGCCCAGGAGCCGGCGGATCTCGGCGTACTCCGGGTCGGTGAGGCCATGGGCGCGGACCACCTCGGGGGTCACGGGCGCGGCGTCGCGGCCGGTTTCACCGGTCGTCCCACCACCGTTCACGCGCCGCTCCCGCGCCGGATCTCGGCGACCATGGACGAGAAGATCTTGAGGCCGCTGACGCCCCCGAGCACGGGCTCGGTGACGTCCTCGGGATGCGGCATCAGGCCGAACACGTTGCGCTCGCGGTTGCAGACCCCGGCGATGGCGTCCACCGAGCCGTTGGGATTGGCCTCGTCGCAGACCTGGCCCGCCGCGTCCGCGTAGCGTAGCAGCACCTGTCCGTTGTCGTTGAGCTGTTTCAGGGTGGCGGCGTCGGCGTAGTAGCGTCCTTCGCCGTGCTTTACAGGCATTTCCAGCAACTCGCCGGGACGCGCCAGACGGGTGAACGGGGAGCGGTTGTCTTCAACCCGCAGAAAGACCCGCCGGCACACGAAGCGCAGGGAGGCGTTGCGGGTCAACGTGCCGGGCAGCAAGCCGGACTCGCAGAGGATCTGAAAACCGTTGCAGATGCCGAGCACCAGCCCGCCGGCCTCGGCGAACTCGACGATGCCCTGCATCACCGGCGCGAACCGAGCCATGGCGCCGGCCCGCAAGTAGTCGCCGTAGGAGAAACCGCCCGGCAGGATCACGCCGTCGCAGCCGCCCGGGAACGGGTCCTTGTGCCACAGGATGCGGACGTCCTGTTCGAGCACGCTGCGCAGGCAGTGGGCGACGTCGTCGTCGTCGCAGGAGCCGGGAAAGACTGCCACTCCCCAACGCATTTCTAATCTGCGATTTCCGCGATCTCGAACCGGTAGTCTTCGATGACGGGGTTGGCCAAGAGCTTCTCGCACATGCGGCGGGCCTGCTGCTCCGCGTCCCCCGGCGCGGGCACGTCGAGGTGAAGCTCGAGATACTTGCCCACGCGCACGTCCTGCACCGCACCGAAGCCGAGGCTGTGCAGCGAGTTCTGGACCGCCTTGCCCTGGGGATCCAGCACGCCCTCCTTGAGGGTCACGAAGACTTTGACGAGCATGGTTTCAGC
Organism: uncultured Binatia bacterium (SeqCode); assembly: GCA_965221155.1. GTDB lineage: Bacteria > Desulfobacterota > Binatia > UBA9968 > JAJDTQ01 > JAJDTQ01. The sequence goes on from OZ244869.1 coordinate 171,129, forward strand.
CATCGGCGAGGAGGCACCTCTTTTGGTCCGTGACACATCGACACCCTCTCCCTCTGGGAGACGGTGGCCGAAGGCCGGTGTGACCCGTCCCAAATTCAACCCCTCTCCCTCTGGGAGAGGGTGGCCGAAGGCCGGGTGAGGGCGCCGCAACAACCCTGCCCTTCCGATTTCGTGCCCCACACAACCAGCCGCTTGCACCGGGCACCCTCACCCCAACCCTCTCCCGGAGGGAGAGGGGGTCGGAGAGGTTGCCACGCGGACCCTCAAGACAAGTCATCGCAACACAAAGACGCGCCCCTACGCGCCGGTCACCCGGCGGCAGACCTCCTGGTAGGCTTCCTCGACCCCGCCCAGGTCCCGGCGGAAGCGGTCCTTGTCCATCTTCTCGAGGGAGCCCTTCTGCCAGAACCGGCAGGTGTCGGGACAGATCTCGTCCGCGAGGACGACTTGCCCCTCGCGCTTGCCGAACTCGAGCTTGAAGTCCACCAGGATCAGATCCCGCTCGTCGAAGAACGCCGTCATCACCTCGTTGATGCGAAAGGAGAGACGCTTGATCTCCTCCAGCTCTTCGGCGTTGGCGTAGCCCAGGGCGAGGATGTGGTAGTCGTTGATGATCGGATCATCGAGCTCGTCGCACTTGTAGCAGAACTCGAGGATCGGCATGCTCAGCGACTGGCCCTCCTCCAGACCGAGCCGTTTGGCCATGCTGCCGGCCACGATGTTCCGGATGATGACCTCGATGGGAAGCATGTCCAGATGATAGACCAGCATCTCCCGGTCGTTGAGGCGCTCCAGGAAATGCGTCGGCACGCCGTTCGCTTCCAGGTGCTTGAACAGCACCTCGGAGATGGCGTTGTTGACGATCCCCTTGGAGGCGACGGTACCGAGCTTCTTCTTGTTGAAGGCGCTGGCATCGTCCTTGAAATACTGGATCATCTTGGCGGGATCGTCGGTGGCGTAGAGCTTCTTCGCCTTACCCTCGTACATGAATTCACGCTTTTCCATGGCTCCCCTCGTGTGCGCGTCCTCGGCGCGCTTTGATATCGGTTCGGCGAAACCGCCGGTACAGGACACTAGCCGAACACCCGTCCAAAGATCGTGTCCACGTGCTTGAAACAATCCTTGAGATCCCAGATCTCGTCGATCTCGCCCGCCGTCACGTATTCCATCACCGTTGGGTCTTCGAGCAGTTGCTGCTTGAGGTCCCTCCCCTCCTTCGCCGCCACGAGACCGTGCCGTTGGACGATCTTGTAGGCCTCGTCGCGGGACAGGCCCTTCTCCACCATGCGGAGCAGGACGCCTTGCGAGAACACCGCGCCGCCGCTCAAGGCGAGGTTGCGCTCCATGTTCTCGGGGTAGACGCAGAGGTTCCGGATCACGTGGGTCATCCGGTGCAGCATGAAGTCCACCAGGATGGTGGCGTCCGGACCGATGACCCGTTCCACCGACGAGTGGCTGATGTCCCGCTCGTGCCAGAGGGCGACGTTCTCCAGGGCCGAGACCGAGTACGAGCGCACCAGCCGGGCCAGCCCGCACACGTTCTCCGACAGGATCGGGTTGCGCTTGTGGGGCATGGCCGACGAACCCATCTGTTTGTCGGTGAACGGTTCCTCGGCTTCGAGCACCTCGGTGCGCTGAAGATGGCGGATCTCCACCGCGAACTTCTCGATGGAGCTGGCCAGCACGGCCAGGACGCTGAAGAAGTAGGCGTGGCGGTCGCGCTGGATGATCTGGTTCGACACGGGATCGGGCGTGACTCCCGCGGCCCTACACACGTAAGCCTCCACCTCCGGAGGAACCTGCGCGTACGTGCCCACCGCGCCGGAGATGATACCGCAACTGATTTCGCCCGCGGCTCCTTCCAGGCGCGCCAGGTTGCGGCGCATCTCCTCGTGCCACAGGGCCATCTTGAGGCCGAAGGTGATGGGCTCGGCATGGATACCGTGGGTGCGGCCCATCATCGGTGTGTCCTTGTAGCGAAACGCCTGTTCCCGCAGCACCGACAGGAGCTCGCGCACGTCCTCGAGCAGGAGCGCGCTGGCATCCTTGAGCTGGAGCGAGAACCCCGTGTCCATGATGTCCGAGGAGGTCATGCCGACGTGCACGAAACGGGCGTCATCGCCGATGGACTCGGCCAGGCAGCGTAGGAACGCGATGACCTCGTGGTGGACCTCCCGCTCGATCTCGCGGATCCGGGCGACGTCGATCGTGGCGCTTTGCCGGATTCGCCCGGGCGCGTCTTCAGGCACCTTGTCCATGCCGGCCAGGGCCTCCGTGGCAAGGATCTCTATCTCCAGCCACTTGGCGAAGCGGTTCTCCTCCGACCATATCCGCGCCATCGCGGGGCGTGTGTAGCGATCGATCATCTCACCTGAATTTGGGGCGGCTTGCGCCGCAAGAGTACGTTTCCAGAGCGTCTCCGCGCCCTCGGAAATCCACTGACTATCCGTGAAGGAGGCCTTTGTAATCTATACCCTGATCGGCCGTCACCGCAAGCCGTCGGAACGGAAAGAGGCCGGAAATCCGGCGGCCGCGACCGCCGGACCGGAAGTGAACGGATCGTCGGGAGGGGCGCGCGTGCGGACGCGACTCGGGTGTCGGCGTGGATGCCGAAGCGCCAGCGCCTTCCGCGGCAAACCTTCAGAAACGCAGCGACCCGCGCAGTATCAGCGCGTCCACCGGCGTCTCGCCGGCCGCGCCCTGCTCGCGGCTTCCCTCCAGGGTGAGCCCGGCGTCCGGTTCGATGCGCCAGCGCGCGCCAGCGCGCCAGATGCGTGCGTCTCCGTCAAGCAAAAGCCCCGCGAAGGGTGTCAGCACACCCCGGTTTGGGCCGAGGCCCATCCCGTAACCGAGCTCCGCGTCGAGACGGCGTCCGGGCTCGAAGCCGGCGTCCCGCGAGAGCCCGCGGGCGCCCGCGAGGGAAAACGCGCCGCTCGACGGCGCACCCCAGCCAGGCGCGAGGGCGAGCGACAGGCCGCGGCCCGAGGCGCCGGGGTCGATGCGGACGGCCGCCGCCGCCCCCCACTCCTGGTACCCCCTCTCCTCGTGGGCCACCAACGCCCGAACCGACCCCTCGACGGTCACCCGGATGCCCTCATAGCGCAGACCGCCGCCGACCTCGAGCCCAGTGCCGGCGGTACCATCTCCGCCGTCGTGCCGCACACCCAGCCGGAGAGACGGCGTCAGCGTCCCGCCTCCCATCGCGAACCGCCGCGAGCCCTCAGCCATGAGACGCAGGCGGCTGGCGTCCGCCTCGGTGCCCTCCAGGTTGCCGGTACTCCCGCGCACTGCGTCGGAATCGACCCGCACCCAGAACACGTCGGAACGCAGCCCAAGCTCGAACCCACCGGCCTCGGCCGGAGAGAGCAGCCGGCCTCGCGCACCCAGGGCGCCCATGCGCATTGCCAGATCCGTCCGGGTCACGACATCCGTCGCCCGGTTCTCGTCCGCGTGCCGGGTCAGGGTGAGCCGGCCCGTGCCGGCGCCGAAAATGGCCCACACGTTCGTGTGCTCGGCGACGCTGTAACGCAGGTAGGGATAGAGGCTCGCAAGCCGACTCTTGACCTTGCCGGCATGGAGTGTCTCGCTCTCCCGGACGAGCTCGAACGAGCCCTCGCCGGTGCTCAAGCCGGCGGCAAGGCCGGCGAGCCAACCGCCTCGCGAGGCGTCGACCCCTAGAAGCCCGCTGGTCACGTCGCCGTCCATCCCGACATGCCTCTCATGGGCCTCGAATCGTCCGGTTCTCACCTGGCCCCAAGCGGTCCAGGCGGGCAGCTTTCCTCCCCCGGTTTCCAGCCGGAAGGAGCTTCGGTGTAGCAGCTCGCGCTCGGTCATGGGCCGGAACTCGCCGCCGCGCTGCGTCCTGTTGGAGAGCTCCATGGCGACGCGCTCGTCCGCGGGGCCCGCGCCCCCGACGAACCCGCCCGCTCGCTCCAGGGCAACGCCCCCGACCACCACCCGCGAGCCGCTGCCCTTCATCCGGTCACCGATGGCTTCCACCGCCTGCCCGGCGGCCATGCTACCGAAGCGGGCCAACCAGGCTTTCGGCATCGGATCGTCGTTGGTGATCGTGCCGGTCGCCCGGTCATCGGCGAATACCGCCCCCGACGGGTTGCTCAGTCTGAGGGTGAAGGTTTCTTCCCCCTCGTCCGTGGCATCGTCGAGCACCATGACGCCGACTGTCTTCTGCGTCTCCCCGGGCGAGAAGGAGAGCGTTCCCGTTGCAGCCGTATAGTCCTCGCCGGCCCGAGCGGTTCCGTCCACGGTCACCCAATCCACCGTCACCGCCCGGACCGGCGGCGGGGAGATCACCACCGCGAAATCCATGGTCGCGTCCTCTCCTTCCCTCGCTCGGGCATCCAGCACCGCCAACGCCCGTCTCGACGATGGACCGGCGATCGTGTTCACGATCCGGGTCTCCAGGCTGACGCCCTCTCCCGTGCACACGGCTCCCGTCTCGTCGCATGCGCGATCCCCGGGCAGGACGACGACCACGTCGCCGCGAGTACGGGGCTCGACCGTGATCCGCCACCGCCGGTTGTAGGGCCGTCGGATGCGCCGGGCCCTCGTCACCGTGCCGCCCCTCACCTCGAGCACCGAGTCGCGCACGGTTCTGTAGCTGAGGCTCAAGTCCTGGCTGAACCTGAGCTCGAAGGAGAAGGCAGACCTTCCGTCGTGGGTCTCGGGCACTTCCAGGAACCGCGCGGTCATCGGAGCCAAGTCGTCATCCCGTACCGTAACCGCGACGACCGCGGCCGTCATTCCGTCGTAGTCGCCGGTCGCGCGGTGGGAGAGCGAGACGACGTCCGTAGCCGCGTCCGCATCGCCCGCCGCCGTCACCGTTACGCTCTGCGGCTGGTTCCAGTTCCCGGTCGTGAAAGTCACGCTCGAAGGAGCGGCCGTCACGTCCGTGCCCGCCGTCCCTTCGACATATATGGTGACCGGACCCGACGGCCGTGCCAGCAGGGCGACCTGGTAGGCGGCACCCGCGGGGTCCTCCTCGACCACCTGCAACACCCCCGGCGTCACCGAGATCCGGTCCACCCCGGTGGTGTCGCAGGTGACACCCGCATCTTCGGAGTGTCGGCAATTGGGGGCGCCGATCTCTAGTGACCGCCAGCAGTCGAGCAGGCTGGCGTCCGAACTGCCGCATACCAGGCCGCCCAGCCAGATGGGCCCGCTCCCCGCTCCGAAATGTGCCTCACGATGGGCCTCCAAGGCCCTGGAATAACCGAGCTGACGGCATGCCACGTGCGCGTCCTGGATATCCCAGTAGTCGTCACAGACAGTACCCCACCCGCCCTCGATGTCCTGCGATGCGTAGAAGATCTCGACCCGTCCCTGCCACGGAACGTTGCCATCGACCAGACGCAGATCGCCAGGACGGTAGCGCGGCTCGGTGGTGGGCGGCGGACCGGGAACGCTCTGCTCGATGCCCTCGGTCAGAGGATCGCCGTTGGCCGTGCACAAGGCCCCGGCTTCCGTGCAGTTCCGGATCGCGAGCAGGGCGATCGTCACCTCCCCCCAGGTTTCGGGCTCCACCGAGACCTGCCAATACCGGTTGCTGGACTTGTCGATCCGTTTCACGCTTTTCACGCTGCCGCCGGACACCCGAAGAGCGTTGTCGCGCATGGACTGGAATCCGACCTCTATCTCCTGGCTGAGTTCCAGACGGAACGTGAAGGGCATCCACCCGTTGTGACGGTCGGGCAGATTCCGGAAGGTCGCCGTAAGCGGGAGGATGTCGTTGTCGCGCACCTCGACGCGAACCTCGACGTTGGCGGCGGTGTCGTATCCGCCTCCGCCGGCGCTGTGCGTCAGCACCACGGTATCGTCGAGCATGTCCTCGTCGGAGCCTGCCCTCACCCAGACGCTTTGGGCCCGGTTCCAGTTCTCGGGCGTGAAGGTCAGTTTCGACCTGGACGTCTTCAACTCCGAGCCGGTCGGGATGCTGATCCCGACCGTGACCGGGCCGCTCGGCTTCGTCCTCAAAACGACGGTGTAAGCGGCCGGATCCCGGTCCCCCTCCGTCACATATATTGTCCTGAACCTGATGGCGAGCCTGGGGGTACGGGTGGCAACGCACGTGACGCCGGCGTCTTCGTAATGGTTACAATTGTGGTGGCCAATGGCGCTCGACTCGACTCGGCTGCAATCGAGAAGGTGGTCCTCGGAACCCCGACAGGACAGATCGTCGAGCCAGATGGGTCCCTCGCCCGGACCGAAATGAGCCTGCATGGGGGCACTCAGAGCTCCGTCATAGCCCAACTGGCGGCATGCGACGTCCGCATCCCGCGTACCCCAATAGTCGTCGCAGACCGTTCCCCAATCGCCCTCGTAGTAGATCTCCACGCGGCCTTCCGACGGCTTCGTGCCGCCCACCAGCCGCAGATCCCCCTTGGCCAGCGTCTGGGCCTGCGCCGCGGTCACGCCTCCCAGCAGCACCAGCACCAGCACCAAGGGACCAGCGCGACGAATCGACGAAGCGAGCCATCGAGCGGGGCGGGAGAATGGTGCGACGTCTCTTTGGCGTCCGACAGAATTCATCGGTGTGAAACCTCCTCCTCCAGGGGATTCGACGGTCCGGCTCCGGGCCGGTGCTCCGTGGCGGATTAATAATTCAACTAATCGATAAATAATTCCGTTTTGTCAAGTCGCCCCCTCGCAATCCTCGAATGCGAGCCCGCTTCAACCGCAACGGGTGCCGGCGCGGCGCGCGCCAGGTCCCGATGCGTCCGGTCCTGCTATCACTGAGGTTTGGAGAAGTGGGTGGTGAGGGAAACGGGGCGAGAAGATCGGGGAACCGGCCGAGGCACTCCGTCAGGACGCCGTCGATTCATCGTCCGCGGCTTGAGCGTCCTCGGCGCCGGTGTGACCGAAGCCCCCGGCGTCGCGCACGGATGCCGAAAGCTCGTCCACCTCTTCCCAGCACACCCGGGCGACGCGCTGCACCACCATTTGGGCTATTCGATCACCGTGACGGATGGTCACCGGCTCCGAGCCCAGGTTGATCATGGCCAGTTGAATCTCGCCCCGGTAGTCCGAGTCGATGGTGCCGGGGCTGTTCACCAGGGTCACGCCCTGCTTGAGGGCAAGGCCGCTCCGCGGCCGGATCTGGGCTTCGTAACCCGCGGGTAGCGCCAGTGCGAAGCCGGCCGGTATCAGCGCCCGCTCCAGCGACGCCAGCACCACATCGCCCTCCACCGCGGCCGCGAGATCCAGCCCCGCCGAACCCTCGGTCATGTAGCGGGGCAGTGGAACGGCAGACTTGCCGTGCCGCACCCGCTTGATCTGGACCTTGACTTCGGCCATGAACCCCGGGGATCATTTCCGCGCCCGAGTGGTTCTCCTCTGCGGGTGCGGACACGGGCGGGTTTGAAACCCGCCCCTACAATTCTTCGAATCGGCCGGCCAATCCGACAAGCTGCCGGGAGCCTGTCCGAGCGATCAGGAATCGATTGCGAGCCCGGCAGCCGCCGGGGCCGGGCCACCGAGCCGGAGCCCCTCGACGCTGTGCCCGTCGAGGTCGCCGAGCACGGTGGCGGTCATGGTTTCAGTCAGGAAGAACTCGCGAGCCAGGGCCGTGACGGCGTCGAGCGTGACGTCGCGGACGCCTTGGGTGATCTCATCCAGCGACACCTGCCTGCCGTGGTGCATCTCGCCTCGCGTCATGTGGCTCATCCAGGAATCCGCGGACTCGAGGCCCAGCAGGGTATTCCCGGCGAGCTGATTCTGTGCTCGCGCGAGCTCATCCTTGGTCGCCTTGCCCTCGGCTACCTTGAACATTTCCTCAACCGCGAGATCGATGACCTCCCGGGTCCATTCCGCCTTGGTGCCGACGTAGACGCCAAGGTAGCCCACGTCCCGGTACGAAGACAGAAAGGAATAGACCGAATAGGCCTTGCCGCGCCGCTCGCGTATCTCCTGGAAAAGGCGCGAGCTCATGCCGCCGCCCAGGAGCGTGTTGAGAACGTGCGCCACGTAGTGCCGGCGGTCGCCGTGTGGCAGCGCGGGCACGCCCAGGCAGACGTGCACCTGTCCCAGCTTTCTCGGGTGGAGATGCAGGCCGCCGCCAACCTCCGGGGGAACGCTGGCATCCTCCAACGGCCGGAAAGGGAGGGCGCCGAAATCTCCGGCCACCGCGTCTACAAGCTCGGCGTGGGTAAGATTGCCCGCTCCGGCGATGATGATCCGGCCCGGAAGATAGCGATCGGCCACGAATCGGACCAGATCGTCCCGGGTGAACCCGCTTACGTCTTCCGCCTCCCCGCAAATTGGCCGGCCCAGCGGGTGGTCGCCAAAGTAGTCGAGGCCGAACAGGTCATGAACGAAATCCTCGGGGTTTTCGTCGGCCGACGCGATCTCCTGGAGTATCACGGTGCGTTCGCGCTCGATCTCGTCCGGGTCGAACACCGAGTTGAGAAAGATGTCCCTGAGGACGTCGATGGCCAGCGGCAGGTGCTCGTCCACGACCTTGGCGTAGTAGCAGGTGGATTCCCTGCCGGTAAAGGCATTGATGACACCCCCGACGGAATCCATCTCCTCGGCGATCCGTTGGGGGCTGCGCTGCTCCGTTCCCTTGAACAGAAGGTGCTCGACGAAGTGTGACAGTCCGCCCTGCCGGCGTTCCTCGTGACGGGAGCCGTTCTCCACCCAGATGCCGAGACTCACCGCGCGGGTACCGGAGCGCTGTTCCGTCAGAATCCGGACGCCGTTGTCCAGCAGGGTTTTTTCAAACATTTGAGAGAGACGCCAGACCCGTCAGGATGCCTGCTCTTCCTTGAGGGCCTCTTTGCGGCTGAGCCTGATCTTTCCCTGTCGGTCGACGTCCAGGACCTTGACCATCAACTCGTCGCCCTCGTTGAGCACGTCCCTCACCTGGCGGACGTGGTCGTCGGCGATCTGTGAGATATGGACCAGGCCGTCGGTGCCGGGCATGATCTCGACGAAGGCGCCGAAATCCATCACGCGCCGAACCGTACCCTTGTAGATCCTGCCGATTTCCACCTCGGCGACGATCCCCTGGATCATGTCGATGGCCTTGCGGCTTCCCTCTTCGTCCGCGGACGCCACCGTTACCGTGCCGTCGTCCTGCACGTCGATCTTCGTGCCGGTGGCGTCGACGATTCCACGAATGACCTTGCCTCCCGGTCCGATGATCTCGCGGATCTTCTCCGGCCGGACCTTCAGGGTGGTGATCCGGGGCGCGTGGCGGGAAACCTCGTCGCGCGTTTCCGACAGCGTGTCGTCCATGGCGTCCAGGATGTGCAGCCGCCCTTCCTGGGCCTGGTAGAGGGCTTCCCGCATGATTTCACGGGTCACGCCGCTGATCTTGATGTCCATCTGCAGCGCCGTGATCCCTTCCCGGGTCCCGGCCACCTTGAAGTCCATGTCGCCCAGGTGATCCTCGTCGCCGAGAATATCCGTCAGCACCCGCACCTCGTCGCCGTCCTTGATCAAGCCCATGGCGATGCCCGCCACCGGCGCCTTGATCGGGACGCCCGCGTCCATGAGCGACAGGGAGCCGCCGCAGACGCTGGCCATGGAGCTGGAGCCATTGGATGACAGAATCTCCGAAACCACGCGGAGCGTATAAGGGAACTGATCCCCTTCGGGCAGAACCGGCACCAGCGCCCGTTCGGCCAAGGCGCCGTGTCCGATCTCCCGCCGGCCCGGGCTGCGGAGAAACTTGACCTCGCCGGTGCTGAAGGGAGGGAAATTGTAATGCAGCATGAACTTCTTGAACTGCTCGCCGGTCAGCGCGTCTATCCGCTGAACGTCGGACGACGTACCGAGAGTGGCCACCACCAGGGCCTGGGTCTCACCCCGCGTGAAGAGCGCCGACCCGTGGGTGCGCGGCAGCAGGCCGACCTCGCAGGTTATGGGGCGCACGTCCTTGAGCCCGCGTCCATCGATGCGCTGGCGCTGCTGCAGCACGAGGTCCCGGAGTTGGAACTTCTCAAGATCCCTGAAGGCGCCCTTGACCTCCTTTTCACGGCCGGGAAACTCTTCCGAACCCGCCGTCATGACCTCGTCGCCGACCTCGTCGATGCGCGCGTTCCGTTGCTTCTTGTCGGCGATGCGAACCGCCTCCTTGAGCTTCTCCCCGGCGAGATCCCGGACGCGGGTCGTCAGCGACTCGTCCCGTTCCTGCTGGGCCGCCACCCGCTTGGGCTTGCCAAGCTGGTCCTTGAGCTTCTCCTGCAAGTCGAGGAGCGGCTGGATCGCCTGGTGTCCCTGAAACAACGCGTCCAGGACGCCCTCCTCGGGCACCACCGCGGCGCCGCCTTCCACCATCAGAATGCCGTCCCGGGTCCCCGAGAGAAAGATGTTGACATCACTCCGGGAAATTTCGCTCTGGAGCGGATTCATAACCCACTCGCCGTTGATCCGGCCCACTCGAACGCCTGCCAGCGGACCCCCGAAGGGGATATCGGAGATCTCCAGCGCCACCGAAGCGGCCAGCATGGCCACCACATCCGTATCGTTCTCCCCATCCGCGGAAAGGACGGTGACGATGATCTGTGTTTCCGCCTTGACCCCGCCGGCGAACAGCGGCCGAATGGAGCGATCGATCAGACGGCACGTGAGGATTTCCTTCTCCGACGGGCGTCCCTCGCGCTTGAAGAAACCGCCGGGGATCCGTCCTGCGGCAAAGGTCTTTTCCTGGTAGTCGACGGTCAGCGGAAAGAAGTCGATTTCTTCCCGAACGTCCTTCGAAGCCACGGCGGTTGCAATGACCACGGTCTCGCCAAAGCGGACCAGCACTGCGCCGTCGGCCTGCTTGGCGACCTTGCCCAAGTCGATACTTAGCGGACGGCCGCAATAATCCAACTCAATCTTCGTGTGCATATGTGTACCCTCGAGGGTAGTGGGGGCTGAAGAGAAGAACGCAGGAAGGGACACCAGCGGCGTGGGTATCTATCTGCGGATACCCAGCCGCTGGATCAAAGTTTGGTACCTCTGAACATCCCTTTTCTTGAGATAATCCAGAAGCCGCCGCCTTTTTCCGACGAGCTTGAGCAGGCCCATCCGCGTGTGGTGGTCCTTTTTGTGAGTTCTCAGATGCTCTGTCAGGTAAACGATGCGGTGGCTGTGAATAGCAACCTGCACCTCAGGCGAACCGGTGTCGGTATCGTGGAGTCTGAATTCCTTGACTGTCTCGCTGGTCTGCTCCCGAGCTGATTCCATCTGACCCTTTTCTTTCTCCTTGTTTTTATATTTCCATGGTTTGTAGCATAAGGGCCGGCGGCATGTAAAGCTGTGCGGTCAATGGGGCGTGTCCCCGAACCGGGAGACGCCGGTCAATCGCACGGGTTGAAAACCCGCAGGATCTGCCATGCCTCCGCCGCTTCCGCCCACCCTATCAGCGCCACCAGATGACCGTCCGGGTCCACCACCCGCCGGGTCGTCTCGGCGGTCGCGGGCTCCCCGACCTCCACGAGGGAATCCTGAAGGCCCCGTCTGAGCCGGTCCGCGGCATCGGCGCCCAGGACGGCGCAACCCAGGTGGCTCAGGGCGTCGTTCAACGACACCAACGGAACGGCACCAGCGTCCTCCATTCCTCCGAGGTCATCCAGGACAATGGCGTCGGCGATCCGAAACGGGCCGGAAGTCACGCGGCGAAGACGGCTGAGGTAAGCCCCGCACCCCAACGACCGGCCGATGTCGGCCGCCAGAGTCCTGACATAGGTACCCTTGGAACAGGTCAACTCGAATTCCAACTCGGCGGCGCCCACCTGCCGCAGCCGGTTGAACTCGACCCGGATGCGGCGCGGCTCTCGTCCCACCTCCATCCCCTTGCGCGCCAACTCGTAGAGCCGGGAGCCGTCCTTCTTGAGCGCCGAGTACATCGGCGGCACCTGTTGGAGACAACCGCTGAATTCACGGCGCAGGGATTCGATCTCCTGCCTGCCGAGGAGCGGAGGATCGCGCCGGAACAGAAACTCGCCGGTGCGGTCCTGCGAGTCGGTCTCCGCCCCCAGCGTCATGACTCCGGTGTAGCCCTTGTCCGCGTCCAGGAAATACTGCGCGATCTTGGTCGCCTCGTTGACCGCCAGCGGCAACAGTCCGGAAGCGAACGGGTCCAGGGTCCCGAGGTGCCCGACCTTCCGCGCGCCGGTGAGCCGTTTCGCGGTCGCAACGACCCGCGCCGAGGACGGACCTTCGGGCTTGTCCACCAGCAGGATGCCGCTCCGGTCGAGATGCATGGCGTCCGGCCTCATTCCTTCGGTCCGACCGCGTCGAGGAGGTCGTCGATGCGCCGGGCCCGGTCCGAGGCCTCATCGTAGACAAACTCGATGGCCGGGACGTAACGCAGCTTGAGGTCGGCGGCGATCCGGCCACGGATGAAACCCGTGGCTCCGCGCAGGCCCAGGAGCGCTTCCTCCTTTTGCGATTCGCCGTCCCGCACCGTGAAGTAGATCCTCGCGTGCTTGAGATCGGGTCGAACGTCCACCGCCGTCAGGGTCACCGCGCGAACCCGTGAATCATTCAGCGTACGCGCCAGCAGCCGGGAAACGAACTCGATCAACAAGTCCCCGACCCTCTGCGAGCGAGAGTTGTCTTTCGTTTGACGATTGCTCACAAACTCCGTCCGTCGGCGGCCGTATTCAGGAGCCTGTCCGATACAAGCGAGACGTGCGGCCACGGGCGGGTTTGAAACCCGCCCCTACACCTCGTCGTCACGCCTTGGCAACAAGAATGCCCCGCAGAGCGGATAGGCAAGATCAACCATTCAGCCTACACCTCGCATGCGCCGACACCTATTCGTGCAGGATCCGGATGTCCGACTCACCGAGTTCCGCCAAACCCAGCCGATCCACGAACTCGACCACCTGCCGCAGCGTGGCCTCGACGATTCTGGCATTGCTGCCCGCGACCGCGAACCCCAGCAGCGCCCGCTGCCACAGGTCCTGATCACCGCACTCCGTTACCGAGATATTGAACCGATTGGAAACCCGTGACTGGATCTTCCGCAGGACCGACCTTTTCCCCTTGAGGGAATGGTTCTCCGGCAGGATCAACGCGATCTTGAGAACGCCGACCACCATACCTGTCGAGATAGTTGCGAGCTTGCGCCCTTCGACTTCGCTCGGCTGCGCCTCGCTACGCTCAGGACGAACGGGTTTTCGTGAGCCCGCCCGCGCACCCGTCGGTCCTGACTGTAGGGGCGGGTTTCAAACCCGCCCGCGCCCGCACCGCACCATCCAGCGTACCCGTCGGTCCTGAGCGTAGCGAGGCGCAGCCGAGCGAAGTCGAAGGGAGTCGAAGGGAGTCGAAGGACGGGCTACCGGTCCGCTGAGAGCTGCGCCGCTCCGCGGCCGTCCGCGCGCAGGCGTCCCCGGGTGATGGGGACCTTCTCGAAGCCTTCGATGACGTCGCCAACCTTGACGTCATGATACCCGTCGATGCCGATGCCGCACTCATAACCCGTACCGACCTCGCGCACGTCGTCCTTGAACCGCTTGAGGCTCGCGAGCCGGCCCTCGTGCACCACCACCTGGTCTCGCAACAGCCGTACGTTGCTCGAACGCATGATCTTGCCGTCGGTGACGGAACAGCCCGCAATGGTACCCACGCCGCGAATGTTGAAGACCTCTCGAACCTGGATCCGGGCGTGGAACTCTTCGCGGAACACCGGTTCCAGGAGCCCTTCCATGGCCGACCGGATGTCGTCGATGACCTCATAGATGATGGTGTAAAGCCGCACGTCCACACCTTGCTGTGTCGCCAGGCTCGTGGCCTTGGGCTCGGGACGGACGTTGAAACCGATGACGATGGCGTTGGAGGCACTGGCCAGCAACACGTCGCTCTCCGTAATGCCTCCCACCGAGCCGTGGATGACCCTGAGCTTGACGTCGTCCGTGGACAGCCGGGTGACGGCCTCGTTGAGAGCCTCCACGGAGCCGTGGACGTCGCCCTTCACCACCACCCGCAGCTCCTTGACCTCGTTGGCCTTGATCTGGTCGTAGAACTCTTCCAGCGACACCTTGCTGGTCTTGGCCAGTTCGGCCTCCCGTTGCTCAGTCTCGCGGTATTCGGCGATCTGCCTTGCCTTGCCTTCATCGGTGAGCGCCGAGAACGCCTCGCCGGCTTGCGGTACTCCCTGAAGCCCGAGGATTTCCACCGGAATGGATGGCGTCGCCACGTCCACCTTGAGGCCCTGATCGTCGATCATGGCCCGAACCCGGCCGTGGTGGGGCCCGGCAAAGATGGGATCCCCCACCTTCAGCGTCCCTTCCTGAACCAACACGGTGGAAACCGGACCGCGGCCACGCTCCAGCTTGGCCTCCACCACCGCGCCCCGGGCCAGCTTGTTGGGGTTGGCCTTGAGCTCCAGCAGATCCGCCTGCAACAGCAACATCTCCAGCAGGTTGGGCAATCCTTCACGGGTCACGGCGGAAACCGGCACGAAGATCGTTTCCCCACCCCATGCCTCGGGCACCAGGCCATGGTCGGCCAGACCGCGCTGGACCCGTTCCGGGTCCGCATCGGGGCGGTCGATCTTGTTCACCGCCACGATGATCGGCACTTCCGCGGCGCGGGCGTGATCCACCGCCTCGACGGTCTGCGGCATGACGCCGTCATCCGCGGCCACCACCAGCACCACGATGTCCGTGACCTTGGCGCCCCGTGCGCGCATGGCCGTGAAGGCTTCGTGTCCGGGAGTGTCGAGGAAGGTCACTCCCCTGCCGTCCAGCCGGACATGGTAGGCGCCGATATGCTGGGTAATGCCGCCTGCCTCCGCGTCGGTCACATGAGTGCTGCGGATCGCGTCGAGCAACGACGTCTTGCCGTGGTCCACGTGTCCCATGATGGTCACCACCGGGGGTCGCGACTCCAAAGCTTCCGCGGGATCCACCACCTCATGCTGATCCTGGAGCGCGGTCTCGACGTCGAAGGCCACGTTCTCAACCTGGTAATCGAACTCGTTGCCCACCAGGGTCGCGGTGTCGTAGTCGAGCACTTGGTTGATGGTGGCCATCATGCCGAGGCCCATGAGCTTCTTGATGACCTCGCCCGCCTTGACGCCCATGGATCGGGCCATGTCGCCGACCGTGACCACCTCGGCCATGCGAACGACCCGCTTGCTGGCCTTCGGTACCGTGATCTCGGTCTTTCTCTGCTCCTTGCCGGGCAAGGCGCGCTTCTTCCTGAGCACCCGGCCTCGCGGTGACCGAAATTCGCGTTCCTTGAGCTCGATGACTTCCTGTTTCCGGATGACCCGTTTCTTGCCCTTGGCGCCCTTGCCGGCCTTGTCCTGGCCGTCCGCTGCAGGCGGCGGCTGTCCGCCATCGCGGCCCGCCCGGTCTCCCGCGCCACCCGGAGTCGCGGTCTTGGCGGGCGCGGTCTTGGCGGGCGCGGTCTTCGCCGGCGCGGGTGTCGCCTTTTTGTGCAAATCGATACGGCCGAGGATTCGGGGCCCTCGTGCCGCGGCCGCACCGACCCCATCCTGCGCGGGAGCGGCGGTGCCGTTTGCGTCGCTCGCGGCAGACTCGGCCTCTGCCGGCGACACCGGCTCGGACGCTTCCACCGGGGTGTCGGGTGCCGGTTCCTCCTGTCGTCGTTCTTCCGCCTGCTCCTCGCCTAGGCTTGCGGCCTCCGGCTCGGCCGCTGCCGACGCCGCGGTCACCTCCGCTGGCGCTGCCGGCGGCGAATCGACCTGTTCGACCTCGGGCCCCCGGACAGCAGGCTCCTCGGGGGCCGTTTCGAGCGGCGCGGTTTCCCCAGACATGGGTTCGCGAGGCTCGGTCTCCTGAAGCGGCGTTTCCAGCGGAGTGGCTTCACCCATCGTCTCGGCCACGGGTTCCTCGGCCGACGGTTCCTGCTCCTCGGGCGCCGGCGGCTCCACCCGGTGAATGGGCTTGCGAGTGACCAGCTCGACCGTGCTCCTGCGGCGCCGGATGACATTGGTTTGGACGCGGCGCTCCACCACCTTCTCGTGCGCCTGCACCTCGCCCATGTCCTCGTCTTCCGCGGTGATCATGCGGTCGACCACAACTCGTTCTTCGCCGACCGTGACCTTCGGCTTCTCCATCGCGGCAAACGCTGCCTTGACAGCGTCGATGTCCGACTCCTCAAGGGAGCTCTGCGGCTTCTTGCCACGGATCCTGATCTTCGCGAGTTGGGCGATGAGATCCTTGGGCTCGATCTTGAGCTGCTTGGCTAGTTCATGCACTCTCACTTTGCTCATTTCCCACTCCATTGAGGGCGAAGCTTACCCAATAGTTCCTCACGATCCTTGCGCGGAAGATCGCGACGAAATGCCCGATAAAGGCTCTTTCGTTTCAGGAAAGCGCGCCAACAATCCTCGCTGTCATGCAGATAGCCTCCTCGTCCGCTGTATTCTTCGGGCTGCAAGCCTTCCTCGGTGACCGCCACTCGACACAAGACCGACTTCTCATCACGCTTACCGCAACCCAGACACGTTCGTACGGGCGAACGATCGCTCATCCCCGGTGGCCTAGTGTCCTGACACTAGTGTGGTGTCTCACAAATACGCTTATGAATCTGCGGGTCCTTTTGGCCGTCGGCTGCGTTGCTCTTCCTCGCGTGGTGCCCGCCACTGCTCGTCATGAGCGTAGCGAAGCGGAGTCGAAGGACGCCTTGCCGACAACCAAAATGCCCTCGCAGATTCATAAGCGTATTTGTGAGACACCACACTAGCTTTCACGCACCCTGCTGCGGGTCAGAAGCCGGCGCCTCCTCCTCCTCATCATCCGTCGCGGGAGCCGGCTCTTCCACCGGTTCGGCCGCCGCTTCCACGGCTTCGCCCGCCGCCGACTCCGGTTCGGACGCCGCATCCTCTGCTTCCTGTGCAGCCTGGGCGGCCTCCTCCGCTTCCTGTGCGGCCTGAGCGGCCTCTTCCGCTTCCCGGGCCACCCGCTCACGCTCTTCCTCCACGTGCTTCGCGCTCGCCTCCAGGATGGCCAAGGCCTTCTCGGGTTCGATACCGGTGATCTCGTTGATGGTGGCTACCTCGGCGTCGGCCAGGTCTTCGGCCGATTTGTAACCCGACTGGAAGAGCAGCTCCGCCATCATCTCGCTCACACCGGGAACCGCGGACAGTGACTGCCTCGCCTGCCGGCTCTCCTCATCCGCCTCCGACTCGCTGCGGGCGTCGATGCCCCAGCCGGTGAGGCGGGAGGCCAGTCGAACATTCTGACCCTTGCGTCCGATGGCCAGGGAGAGCTGCTCATCGGGTACGATGACCTCCATGCTGTGGGCGTCCTCGTCCAGTAGAATCTTGGTGACCTTGGCGGGAGCCAGCGCACGGCAGACATATTCGGCCTGCTCCGAGATCCAGTGGACGATGTCGATCTTCTCACCCCGCAGCTCCTGCACCACCGACTGAACCCGGGTTCCCTTCATGCCCACACAGGCACCCACCGGATCCACGTCGGCGTCGTTGGAGGTCACGGCGATCTTGGCCCGGCCGCCCGGCTCGCGGGCCGCTCCCTTGACCTCGACGATCCCTTCATAGATCTCGGGGACCTCCTGCTCGAACAGCTTGATCAGCATGCCCGGGTGGGTGCGCGACAGGACGATCTGGGGGCCTCGGCTGGTCATCTCCACGCTGACGATGTACGCCCGGATTCGGTCACCCTGCCGATACCGTTCCCGCGGCACCTGCTCCTTCTCCGGCAGGATCGCGTTGGTCCTTCCCAGATTCACGATGATGTTGTTCTTTTCGAAGCGTTGCACGATGCCGTGAATCAGCTCGCCCTGGCGATCCTTGAACTCGTTGAAGATAATCTCGCGCTCGACGTCCCGCACCCGCTGTACGATGTTCTGCTTGGCCGCCTGCGCCGCGATACGACCGAACACCGAGGAGTCGATCTTCATGAGCAGTTCATCGCCCAGCTCTACGTCCGGGTCCAGCGTTTCACGGGCCTCCTCGAGATCGATCTCGGTTTCGGGGTCCGCGACGTCGTCCACCACCACCCTGGGCTCGAACAGCTCGATCTCCCCGATATCGGGGTTGTATTGCGCCTCGAAGCTCCTCTCCGCGCCGAACGTCTTCTTGGCCGCCGATACCATGGCGGACTCAACGGCCTCGACCAGGATCTCCCTGTCGATACCCTTTTCCTTGGTTACCTGCTCGATGACTCGATTAAGATCCTGCTGCATCTTTCTCTCCCAACCCCGCTCATCGGGGTGACGCCCACTCGTACTCGACGTTGGCCTTGACGATAACGCCGAACGGGATGAACACTTCACGCCCGTCCTGCAGCACCACGACACCGTCTCCGGCGGCGCCGTGAAGCGGTCCCAGAAATTTTTTCCGGCCGCTGATCATCTCACCTGTATGGATCCGAATCCTTTGTCCGACGCACTTGGCGAAATGCTCCGGTTTCCTGAGCGGACGGTTGATACCGGGAGAAGAGACCTCCAGGGTATAGGAACCCGCGACGATGTCATAGACATCCAGGATGTCGCTGAGCTCCCGGCTGACCCGGGTGAGCTCCTCGACCCCCGGGACTTCGCTTTCGTCCTGCTTCTCGACCTTGTCCAGGTAGACGCGCAGAACGCGGCCCGATCTCCCCTCGTGCCTGAGCTCGACTTCCACCACCTCCAGACCCTCACCCGCGGCCAACGGATCCACGATCTCCCAGAGGCGGGCCACTGTCTCGTTTGCCGCCATCCGCACCTCAAATAAAAAAGCGGGCAAGCTGCCCACTGATGCTCTTTCTTTTACACACTGACGCACCCGAATGCAAACCAGCAGTCCCTGTGGGCCAATGGCGCGGTGCGGGCACGGCGGGTTTGAAACCCGCCCGTACACCGGTTATCATCCCGTGTCTGAAACCACCCATGTTGAACCCGCAGCCCATGCCCACGGTACCGCACTCAGGCGACGTTCCGGCGGCTGTCTCCTGGCAGGACGTTCTGACCAGCCTGGAGGATGCCGTCATGGTGGTGAATTGCTCGCGCGGCGTATCCTTCGTCAATCAGGCGGCCGAGACCCTCACCGGACTCTCCGCGCGAAAATTGCTGACGCGTACTTCCGGCGACCTCTTCCGCGCCAACCGGTGGCTGCTGGACATGATCGACAACAGCCTCGGGCCAAACGAAAGCACCAGCCGTGCGGAGAACAAGTTTTTCAAGCCCCGCGGAAAAAGCGTGCCGGTGAGCGCGCTGGTTTCGCCTCTTCGGGACCAGGACGGACGGGTCGCCGGGAGCGTGCTGCTCCTGCGCGACCGAACCCTGAGACAGGCCATGGAGGAAGACCTGAGGCGCTCGGATCGGCTGGCTCTGCTGGGCAAGCTCGCGGCCGCCCTGGCCCACGAGATCAAGAACCCCCTGGGGGGGATCAAGGGAGCCGCCCAGCTTATTCGCGCCGAGGTGACGCACGACCCGTCGCTGCTGGAAAACGCCGATATCATGATCCGGGAAGTGGATCGGGTCAATCAACTGCTGGACCAGCTTCTGGACCTGGCGCGTCCGGTGGGGCTCCACGTGGAGCCTTTGAACGTCCACGAGCTGCTGGAGCACGTCCTGGGGCTGGAGGTCCATACGGCGGCCGCCGCAAAGGTTCGTATCCAGCGCTCCTTCGATCCCAGCCTGCCCATGATCATGGGGGACCGGAGCCGGCTGATCCAGGTCTTTCTCAATCTGGTGGAGAACGCGCTGCAGGCCAAGCCTACCTGCGTGACCGTCACCACCCGCATCGAAACGGACTTTTCGTTGCGCACCGGGCATTCGAGCGCTACCAAGTTCGTCAGCGTGGATTTCCGCGACGACGGCACCGGCATAGCCGAAGACGACCTGCCGGACATCTTCTCGCCTTTCTTTACCCGGAAGCGCCGCGGAACCGGTCTGGGGCTGGCCATCTGCGATCGCACCATCGAGGAGCATGAGGGCCGCCTGGGAGTGGAAAGCCAACCGGGCGAAGGATCGGTGTTCACGGTCTCGCTGCCCGCCCGACGGGATTAGCCATGGAGCAGGGCCGTATCTTACTGGTGGAAGACGACGAGTCCCTGAGCCGCGTGCTCCGGAAGGCTTTGGAGCGGCAGGGATATTGGGTGGCCGGCACCGCGACGGGTGCGGAGGCGCGGCAGCTCCTGGACGAGTCCGCCTTCGACGCCGTCCTGCTCGACATCCAGCTACCGGATATCGAGGGACTGGCGCTTCTCGACTTGGCCAAGGAGTCCGGCCTTCATACGCCGTTTATCGTCATGACCGCGCAGAACACCATGCGCAACGCCATCGACGCCATGAAGGCCGGCGCCTTCGACTATCTCACCAAGCCCTTCGACCTCGACGTGTTGATGATGGTGGTGGAACGGGCGCTGGACCGGCGCCGGCTCACCCAGGAACTCAGCAACCTCAAGAAGGAGGTCAAGAAGAAGTACGAGCCCGGCGTCAACATGATCGGTACCAGCGTCGCCATGCAGCAGGTCTTCAAGACCATCGGACAGGTCGCCGGCACCGACACCACGATCATGATCTGTGGGGAGAGCGGAACCGGCAAGGAGCTGGTGGCGAAGACGATTCACTACAACTCCGCCCGCTGGGACAAACCCTTCGTACCGGTGAACTGCGCGGCGATTCCGAGAGACCTGCTGGAATCCGAGTTGTTCGGCCACGAAAAGGGGGCTTTCACCGGCGCCCTCGAACGGCACCTCGGGACCTTCGAGCTGGCCCAGGGCGGGACCCTGTTCCTCGACGAGGTCGGCGAGCTGCCGCTGGAGCTCCAGACCAAGTTGCTGCGGGTGCTGCAGGACGGCTCCTACCGGCGGGTTGGCGGAAAAGACATGCTCCAGTCGGACGCCCGGCTTCTGGCGGCCACCAACCAGGACCTGGAGAAGGCGGTGCACGAGAACCGTTTCCGGGACGACCTGTACTTCCGCCTCAATGTCATACCACTCGAGATCCCGCCCTTGAGGGACCGGCGCACCGATCTGGCCGTGCTGATCGACTTCTTCATCGCCAAGGTCAACAGCGACATGGGGACGCAGGTGTCGGGCGTCTCGCCGGACGCGTTGAAGGAGCTCCAGCAGTACGACTGGCCCGGCAACGTGCGGGAACTGGAGAACGTGCTCATACGCGCCGCGGTGCTATCCCCGGGACCGATCCTGTCGTCAAGGGACTTCGCTCTGTCGAACCCGCCGGAAACGGCGTCGAACGATTTCGACAGCCTTTCGCTGGAGGAGATCATCCGGGGCAAGCTCGTGGACTACTTCCGGCGCACTCGTGGAGTCCAGGTGGAGAACCTCTATTCCGTCATCATGGAACGAGTGGAACGGCCCCTCATCGAGCTGACCCTGCAGGCTACCCGGGGCAACCAGATCCGCGCCGCCCAACTCCTGGGCATCAACCGCAACACGTTGCGAAAGAAGATCACCGACCTCCACATCACGGTGAAGCGGGAACCATGAGCTGTTTGCCGTCACGACTGTATGCCATCGTGGACGCGGCCCAGACCGGAGGCCGTCCGTTGGCTTCCGTGATCGACGCCATGCTGGCGGGCGGCGTGTCCGTGCTCCAATTGAGAGTGAAGGATCGGCCGGCGGACGAGTTCCTGCGCCTGGCCCTGACCGCCCGCGAACGCACCACCCGCGCGGGTTGTCTCTTCATCGTCAACGACCGGGTGGACATCGCCCTGGCCGCCCGGGCCGACGGTGTGCACCTGGGACAAGACGACCTGCCGCTCGAAGCGGCACGGCCCCTGGTGGGGGAAAGGCTCATCGGCATCTCCACCCACAGCCTGGAACAGGCGGAAGCCGCGGAGCGGGGCGGAGCCGACTACATCGGCTTCGGCCCGATGTTCCCCACCCGCACCAAGGAGACCGGCTATGAGTCCCGGGGCCTCGCGATGCTCGAGTCCGTGCGGGGCCGGGTACGCATCCCCATCGTCGCCATCGGCGGCATCACCGCGGAAAACGTCGCGCGGACGTGGAACAGCGGAGCCGACGCCGCCGCCATGATCAGCTACCTGACCCAGAGTGACGACGTCACGGCGCGGGTCAAGGAGATCCTCGATCTAAAACCCTCCGACACCCGGTGAAGAAATGTAGGGGCGGGTTTCAAACCCGCCCGTGCCCGGGCCACCTCCTCCGTTGGGACAGGCTCATAACTAACTAGTATTCCCCGGTGTCGGAGAAGCCTTCGTCGTCGCGTCCGGAGTAGTCCTCGAAGCGGGTGTATTCCTTCAGGAAGGTCAGCTTCACGGTACCCACCGGGCCGTTACGCTGCTTCTCGACGAAGATCTGCGCGGCACCCGTATGCTTCTTCGGGTCTTTTTCGTAAGCATCCTCGCGGTAGACGAACATGATCACGTCGGCGTCCTGCTCGATGGCGCCGGACTCCCGCAGGTCCGCCATCACGGGACGCTTGTCGCCCCGTTCCTCCACCCGCCGGTTGAGCTGCGAGAGGGCGACGACGGGGACATTCAACTCCTTGGCGAGAGCCTTGAGGGAGCGCGATATCTCCGAAATCTCCTGTTCGCGGTTGGGCGAGTCGCGGGGGCCGCGCATGAGCTGCAGGTAGTCGACGACCACCAGGCCGATCTTCCGGCTCCGGTCGCGCAGGAGCCGCCGGGTCTTGGCGCGCACCTCCAGAACCGTTACCGCGGGCGTGTCGTCGATGTAGACCGGCGCTGCGCCCAACCGCCCGGCCGCCGCCACCAGCGCGGGGAACTCGTTCTCCCTGAGATAGCCGGTCCGGAGCCTGGAGTGGTCCACGCGCGCCTCCGAGCAGAGCATCCGGAGGACGAGCTGCTCCATGGCCATCTCCAGGGAGAAGACGGCCACGCCGACGCCCTGCAACGCGGCATTTACCGCGATGTTGAGCGCGAACGCGGTCTTCCCCATGCCCGGCCGGCCGGCGACGATGAGCAGATCCGAGGGTTGGAACCCCGCGGTCAGCCGGTCGACATCGTGATAGCCCGTGGCCACGCCGGTGACCATTTCCTTGCGCTGGTAGAGCTCGTCGACCTTCTTGATGGTGGCCGTCATCACGTCGCCGACCCGGACGAAGGACGAGTTGATGCGCTTTTCCGCAATGTCGAAGATGGCGCGCTCCGCGTCGTCCAGGAAGGTATCAACGTCGCCCCGTTCTTCCAGTCCGCGGGTGGCGATGTCGGTGGACGTCCGGATCAGATGACGGAGAATGGCCTTCTCCCTGACGATACGCGCGTAGTAGGCGATGTTGGCGGCGGTGGGGACCTGGCTCGCAAGCTCCGCGAGATAGGCGGAACCGCCCACGGCTTCCAAGTCACCTTTGGCCTTCAGATGGTCGCTCAGGGTGATGAGGTCCACCGGCTCGTTGCGGTCCCACAGTTCCACCATGGCGCGGTAGATCTTGCGGTGCGACTCCCGGTAGAGGTCGTCGGAGTTGACCAGCTCGATGACCGAGTTGATGGCGTCGTTGTCCAGCAGCACGCCGCCGAGGATCGAGGCCTCCGCCTCCAGGTTCTGGGGCGGGAGCTTGTGAAGGTTTTCGGTTGCGTCGGCCATGGATCACCCCTCGCCGGGCTTGCCGCCTGCCCCCTTGGGCGCCGTTCCATGCTCCGCGGTCACCACCGTGTGGATCCCGCCCCGGACATTGAAGTCGCCCTCGACGCTCATGAACTTCGGCGAACAGGCCGCCACCAGGTCATCCAGTATCCGGTTGACCACGTCCTCGTGAAACGCGCCCTCTTCACGGAACGACCAGAGGTAGAGCTTCAACGACAGAAGCTCGACGCACCGCGGTCCGGGAACGTAACGGACCCGGATGGTGGCGAAGTCCGGTTGTCCGGTCTTGGGGCAGACGCAGGTGAACTCCGGACACTCCATGGCCACCTCGTAGTCCCGGTCCTGCCGTGGATTGGGGATGGTCTCGATCTGCCTGCCGGGCTGCGTAGGCACTTTAGTGTCCTGTCATCTGCCTTTGATCCGGTCTGCCGGGGAATCCGCCGCCGCGGAAACCTTGACTTGACGCCGTCCGGACGCCAGACTAACGCCGCATGAAGCTCGACATCCACGTTCCTTCCATCGCCGGCGTCGTCCGGGTCGAGATCCGATCGGTCGAAGACGGCGACTCGTGGTCGGCCTATCTCGTGCTCATCGGCGGCGCCGCCCTCGACGATGCCTGTCTTGTGCTGGCGCGGTCGGGTCTCCCGCTTCGTTTCAGCGGCCAATCCGCCGAGGCCGCCGAAACCCAGGCCAAGGAATACGTCCAGGCCAACTATCAGGTCGCGCGCATGATCTGGTGAAAACGCGCCGCCGATCTACCGTTACGATAGCCGCAAGGTGTACTCGAGCACTTCGCTGAGCCTGCGGATCCTGGTGGCCCGATCCAGCCGCTCCTCACGGGGCGCGAGAAAGTATCGGTCCACGCTGCTCCGGAGATTCCACTCCAGCACCTCGATGCATTGCTCCGTCACGTCCCGTTCCAGCCGCCGGCGCTGCTCCTGGCGAACCTTGCTGATCTCTACGACGCGCGCCATGACACAGGACACTAGAAACACGCGGCCGGCCTGTCAAGTCACACGGGCAGCGTGTCAAGTCGCGGGCTGCTGCTGGGTGACGCAGTGGATGCCCCCAAGACCGAGGATCAGCGCGCACGCGTCGATACCGGCCACCCGGCGGCCCGGAAACAAGGCCGCAAGCGTATCGAGCGCAGTCCGATCCTTCGGTCCGCCGTAGAGGGGCACCAGTACCACGCCGTTGGCGATATAGAAGTTGGCGTAGCTTGCGGGAAGCCGCTTACCGTCCGCCATCACCGGATCGGGTTGCGGCAGCGGGACGACGTCGAGCGGGCCACCGAGGAGATCGGTGGCGCGGGTCAAACGCTGATAGTTCTCCTGGAGCGCCAGGTAGTTCTCGTCGCAAGGATCCTCCTCGACCACGCACACCGCCGTCTTCGGGCTGACGAAACGCGCGAGGTTGTCGATGTGGCCGTCGGTGTCGTCGCCCGCCATGCCGGCCGGCAACCATACGATGCGCCGAAGCCCCAGAGCGGATCGCAGCACCGCCTCGATGTCCTGCCTGGT
Source organism: uncultured Binatia bacterium (SeqCode) (assembly GCA_965221155.1). Taxonomy (GTDB): domain Bacteria; phylum Desulfobacterota; class Binatia; order UBA9968; family JAJDTQ01; genus JAJDTQ01. Next base: position 196,111 of record OZ244869.1, read on the forward strand.
GCGGCCGCTGTTGCGGTTGGGATTGAGAAGGCACTCCTCGGTCACCAAACAGAGACCGGCGCCGTTGACGTCTATGGAGCCCCCCTCCAGCACGATTCCCGGCGTAAACGCCGGCAGCCCGAGCCATTCGTTGATCCGCGGCGGCACGGCGTCGTCCGCCACGTACTCCGGGTATTTCATCCCCCAGGCGTTGAACCGCCAGTTGACCAAAGCCAACGCCCCGGTCGGGTCCTCACGGGTGAGGAAGGTCGGCCCGTAGTCCCGGATCCACACGTCGACCGTGGGGATGCGGTGGAAGATGACGCGGCGCGTGTCGACTCCGCTACGCCGGAGCCGCGCCGCCACCTCGGTTTCGAAGGAAGCGTCGTTGACCAGCAGATTGACCGTCTCGCCGCCCGCCAGCGTCCGGATCATCTCCACCCAGGTCCGCCGCACCCGCTCGAGGTCATCCGGCCAGGTATCGACGTTGTGCGGCCACGCGAGCCACGTGGCGGCATGGGGCTCCCATTCCGCGGGCATCCGGTAACCCGCCCCGCGCGGGTCCGCCGAGCCGGCGCGCGTGGATTCCCGACCTTCTCCCGCGGCGGCACCCGGGCTTGCCCCGCGGCCGCTCACGGCGTCATCCGCGCCCGCCATGCTCCTCAACTCGATGGGTCGTCGATGACATGGCTGGTGAGGGCGCCGTAGGCATCGATGCGCCGGTCCCGCAGGAACGGCCAGTTGTGTCGGGCTTCCGCCACGGCTCCCAGGTCACAGTCCAGCAGCAGGGTCTCGGGTCTGTCCTTGCCGGCCCGGGCCAGCACCCGGCCGGAAGGATCGGCGGCGAACGAATTGCCCCAAAAGGTGATCTTCCCCTCGCGCCCCACCCGGTTGACCGCCGCCACGTAGACTCCGTTGGTTACCGCGTGGGACCGTTGCACCAGCTCCCAGGCTTCGCGCTGTGTCCGGCGCGCGGCCCGGGTCTCTCCAGCGCCCCAACCGATGGCGGTGGGGTAGAAGATGATCTCGGCGCCTCCGAGGGCCGCCAGGCGCGCCGCTTCCGGAAACCACTGGTCCCAGCAGATCAGCACGCCCACGTGAGCGTAGCGGGTCCGGAACGTACGGAACCCCAGGTCGCCGGGTGTGAAGTAGAACTTCTCGTGGAAGCCCGGATCATCCGGTATGTGCATCTTGCGGTACTTGCCCAGGATCTGCCCGTCCGCATCGATGACCACCGCGGTGTTGTGGTAAACACCGGGCGCCCGCGCCTCGAACACCGAGGCCACGATCACCACCTCGAGCTCCCGTGCGAGGGGGCAGAAACGCTCGGTGGTGGGGCCGGGAATGGGTTCCGCAAGGGAAAAGGCGGCCGTGTCCTCGGCCTGCGGGAAATAGCGCGAGCGAAACAGCTCCTGGACGCACACGATCCTGGCGCCGCCCTCGGCAGCCAGGCGTATACGCCGCGCGGTGGCGGCGAGGTTGCGCTCCGGATCCAGGACCGCCCTGGACTGAATCAGCCCCAGGGTCACGCGGTGGTTGGTCATGGGCTCACTTCCGTGGGGCAGAGGGATCGATCACCGGCACACCCGTCGGCTCGAAATCCCACACATTGCAAGTGACGACGGTCAGACCATGCTCGAGCGCCGTGGCCGCGATCAGCAGGTCCGCGTTTTTTTGTCCGGTGACATGCGACAGTCGACCCCAACGCCTGGCCGTTGAGAGACTGACGTTCAGGATACGGTCGCCGTACAAGGTGATCACGCTCTCCAACCAGGCAGCCAACACGCGGGAAAACGCCGGATCACGGCGCTGCTGCCCGGCGATGCCCCGCTCTATCTCGCCTATGGATACGACGCTCAGGTAGAGGTCCACGGTCCGTTGCGCCGCCATCCATTCCACCACCTCTTGATTGCGTTTCCGTTTCCGCAACGCCGACAGCACATCGGTATCGATCAGGAACATCAGATGTCGAGGGGTCGGGAGGGCAAATCGAGGCGGTCGAAGCTCTCGTCATCTTGCGGGATGGCGAGGATCAGATCGGCCAACCGCGGCGCCTTGGATTTCTCTGCATGGCGGAGGCGCTCGTACTCGTCCACGGCCAACACGACGACCGCAGGCTTGCCGCGACGGGTGACGCGCTGCGGCTTGCCCGTGAGCGCGGCGTCGACGACGGCGCTGAACCGGTTCTTGGCGTCCTGCAGGGACCACTCGGTCATGCTCTTTCCTCTGTCCAGTTAAACTGGCTAGATTATGAAACTGACCAAGTGTGGTGTCAAGCCCGGCGAAGGGACCCTTCGTCGGGCGTCGTTGCGAAACGACGTAGCAGTCTGCGCCGCAGGACGATCACGGTAGACGACCGTGTAGGGGCGGGTTTCAAACCCGCCCGTGCCCGCACGGCGCTGCCGGCCGATACAGGCTCCTAGGCCGCCTGCCGGCGGTTCATGGGCACGTAGTTGCGCACGTCGGAGCCGAGGTAGAGCTGGCGCGGGCGGGCGAGCTTCTGCTCGGGATCCACCAGCATCTCCACCCACTGGGCGAGCCAGCCGGAGGTTCGGGCGATGGCGAACAGCACGGGGAACATGCTCACGGGCAATCCCATGGACTGGTAGATGAGCCCGGAGTAGAAGTCGACGTTGGGGTAAAGCTTCCGGTTAATGAAGTACTCGTCCTCCAGGGCGATGCGTTCGAGCTCCAGGGCGATGTCCAGCAACGGGTTGCGCCCGGTGACCTCGAACACCTCGTCGGCCACCCGCTTGATCACCTTCGCCCGGGGGTCGTAGTTCTTGTAGACCCGGTGCCCGAAGCCCATGAGGCGCCCTTCGCCGGCCTTCACTCCCTTGATGAACGCCGGGACCTTGTCCTTGGTGCCTATTTCCGCCAGCATGCGCAACACCATCTCGTTGGCGCCGCCGTGAAGCGGCCCGTACAGCGCGGCCGCGGCGCCGGCCAGGGCGGAGTACGGATCGACCTGTGAGCTGCTGATGCTCCGCATGGCGTTGGTGCTGCAGTTCTGCTCGTGGTCCGCGTGCAGGATGAAGAGCACGTCCAGCGCCTTCTCAAGCACCGGGTCCGGCGAATACTTGAGCTCGGTCATCTTGTAGAGCATGTTGAGGAAGTTGCCGGTGTAGCTGAGGTCGTTGTCCGGGTAGGCGTAGGGCAGCCCCTGGTTGTGGCGGTAGACGAAGGCCGCCAGGGTGGGAATCTTGCCCATCAAGCGAAAAATCTGCGCGCGCCGGGACTCGGGGTCGAACATCTGCTTGGCGTCGGGATAGAAGGTCGACAGCGCCGCGATGGAGCTGATCAGCATGCCCATGGGGTGGGCGTCGTACTTGAAGCCATCGATGAACTTCTTGATGTTCTCGTGGAGCAGCGTGTGGTGGTTGATGTTCCAGCTCCAGTCTTCCAGCTCAGCGGCCGTGGGCAGCTCGCCGTGGAAGATCAGATAGGTGGTCTCCAGGTAGGTGCTTTCCTCCGCCAACTGCTCGATGGGGTAGCCGCGGTAGCGCAGGATGCCCACGTCGCCGTCGATGAAAGTGATGCGGCTGTGGCATGAGGCCGTGTTCAGAAAGCCCGGGTCGTAGCTCATCAGACCGAAATCGCCCTCCGATGACTTGATTTGTCGAAGGTGGGAAGCATTGATGGCGCCGTTTTCGATGGGGATCTCGTAGGATGTCCCCGTCCGGTTATCCGTCACGGTCAATGTGTCTGCCGTCATACGTCGTTCCTCTTCCTGTTCGATTTCAGAAGTAGCATTTTTAGAACATCCCCGATGAGGGGTCAAGCCATAATTGGGAGCCATTCGCTTGACATTCGAGGCAGGATTCGTTCTCGAAAGGCGGCCTCGAAAGGGTTTTTTTGGACCCGTATTCACGCCCCGGTGAGCCGCATCCCGCCGTCCACGGGCAGGATCGCGGCGGTGACGTGGGAGGCGGCCTCCGACGCCAGATACAAGGCCGCCCGGGCCACGTCCTCGGGCTCTCCGATGCGCCCCAGCGGCACCCGGTCCGCGTAGCGGGCGAGCTTTTCCGGCGTTGAAGTGTCCACCATGGGAGTCCGGTTGGGGCCCGGGCAGATGCAGTTGACCCGGATGTTCTGGCGGGCGTGGTCCTCTGCCATGGCCTCGGTCAACCGGACCATGCCGCCCTTGGAGGCGCAATAGGCGGCGCGCCCCGCTTGCCCCATCATCCCCGAGCGGGCGGCGATGTTGATGATGACGCCGCCGCCGCGCCTGGCCATCTCGGGAATGGCGTGACGGCACACGTTGAAGACCCCCTTCAGGTTGGTGTCCAGGGTCCGGTCCCAGTCCTCCTCGGTGATCTCCGTCACCGCGCCGTTGGTGCGGACTCCGGCGCTGTGGACCACGATGTCGAGGCCGCCGTAACGCTCCACCGCCGCCGCCACCACCTCCCCCATCTCGTCGTGCCGCCTCACGTCGGCGGCCTTGAACATGGCGGCGCCGCCCTCTGCGCGAATGAGCCCGAGGGTCTCCTCACCTCTGCTCGCCGTGGTGGAGGTCCCCGCCACCGCGCACCCTTCCCGGGCAAAGCACACCGCGATGGCGCGCCCCAAGCCCGAGCCGAATCCCGTTACCAGTGCTACCTTGCCGTCGAGTTGCCGCATGACCTTTCCCTCCCGCGTCGGTGGATTTCCGGGTTGTAGGGGCGGGTTTCAAACCCGCCCGTGCTCGCCATCCCTCCCGCGCCCGGGCACGGCGGGTCCCCTGAGCATGCCGGATCGGTGGGGCCTCGCCATCCCTCCCGCGCAGCCACAGAACGTGTAGGGGCGGGTTTCAAACCCGCCCGTGCAGTGGCGTTTTGCGGGCACGGGCGGGTTTGAAACCCGCCCCTACATCGGATGTCGGGTTCCTGCGGCGCAGGCCACTAGTACTTCGTTTCAATAAAACATAGACAAATGGTAACAAATGCGCCATGATGTCTGTCCATCGAGCAGGGATGGAGGGCACGATGGCACGAAGGACGGGGAGAGCGCCTTTGGTTCTGGATGAGAAAGGGCGGGAGACGCTGGAGACGCTTTCGCGATCGCGGACCGCGCCGATGCGAGAGATCCAGCGTGCGAAGATCCTGCTTGGCTACGAGCGGGGCGACTCGTTGTCGCAGATTCGGCGGGAGGTGGAGGTGTCGCGTCCGACGATCTACAAGTGCGTGGACAAGGCGTTGGCGGCGGGAGTCCAGGCGGGGCTGAAGGACAAGTACCACCGGGCGCACGAGCCGGAGATCACTGCGGATGCGAAGGCGTGGGTGGTGAGCTTGGCGTGCCAGCAGCCGAAGACGCTGGGGATGGCGGCGGAGTTGTGGAGCGTTGCGGGGCTGGCGCGCCATGTTGGCGAACACGCGGTGGAGGCGGGATTCCCGCGGCTTGCGCAGGCCGGGAAGGCCACGGTCTGGCGCATCCTGAGCGCGCACGAACTCAAGCCGCACCGGGTGCGCTACTATCTGGAGCGTCGGGACGGGGAGTTTGAACGCAAGATGGCCGAAGTTCTGATGGTTTACAGAGAGGTGGGCTTGTATCAGGCGGGTGCGACGCCTGCGGGCCGGACAAGGCCTGTGTACAGCGTCAGCGTGGACGAGAAGCCCGGTGTCCAGGCCCTCGGCTCCACCGCGCCCGATCTGCCTCCCGCTCCCGGAAAACACCCTGGTGTCGGCCGCGACTACGAATACGTTCGCCATGGAACCCTGTCGATCCTGGCCGCCCTCGACCTGCACTCCGGTCAACTCATCGTCAACGTGGAGCCCCGGCACCGCAGCGTGGAGTTCATCGCCCTCCTGCGTCGCCTCGACGCCCACTACCCCCCAGAGGCTACCCTTCGTATAGTGCTCGACAACCACAGTTCCCACATCTCGAAGGAAACCATGCGCTACTTGGCCAGTCGCCCAGGTCGCTTCGAATACGTCCATACCCCCAAGCATGGCTCCTGGCTCAACCTCGTCGAAGTGGCCTTCTCCAAAATGGCCCGCACCTTCCTCCGCCACATCCGGGTCCATTCCCTCGACGAACTCAAACAGCGCATCCTTCAAGGCATCGACGAGTTCAATGCCTCTCCCGTACGCTTCCACTGGAAAAATTTCGACCGCCTGATGACCATTGAGATGTAAGTACTTTAGTGAAACGATCTACTAGTGTCCTGCGTCACAAATACGCTTATGAATCTGCGAGGGCATTTTGGTTGTCGGCAAGGCGCGATGACGAGCAGTGGCGTGTACCACGCGAGGAAGAGCAACGCAGCCGACGGCCAAAAGGACCCGCAGATTCATAAGCGTATTGGTGACGCAGGACACTAGTGTCGTGTCTCACAAATAGGTTTGCAAAGATGCGCAGGAATTTGCGCGACACAACACTAGCCCTTCAGTCCGTGGCGTACTCCCGCACCGCATCGTGGTTCAGGACCATCCCGTGACCGGGGGTTTCCGGCAGCGTTATCCAGCCGTCCTCGGGCTCGGGCGGGTCCGTGTAGATGGCCTTGGCCATGTGCCAGTCGTTCACGTGGAACTCGGTACGCCAGCCGTTGGGCACGGCCGCGTGCAGGTTCATGTCGTAGTAGGCGCCGTTGCCGATGGGCAGGTCGAAGGCCTGCGCCAGCGCCGCCGCCTTCATCCCCATGGTAAAGCCACCCACGGACCCCACCTGTATGTTGATGAAGTCCACGGCCTCGGCCCGCACCAGCCCCGCCAGCCCGTAGAAATCTTCCCATTGGCCGGCGGCGATGGGAATCGACGTATGACGCCGCAACGCCGCCAGCCGCCCCGGGTCGTTCCGCAGGATGGGCTCCTCGAACCACATCAGGTTGTAAGGCTCCAGCCGCTTGCACCAGCGGAGCGCCGCGTCGTAGCGCAGCAGGCAGGCGGCGTCCACCATCAGCTCCACCTCGTCGCCGACGGCTTCCCGCACCGCGCGGACCCGGCGCTCGTCCTCCGAGGGATCGTCTTCGCGGTGCGCCGCGCTGGCGCCGCGCATGTCGACCTCGCCGTGGATGTTGACCCGCCCCACCATCAGCTTGAGCCGCTTGTGGCCGCGCTCCACCCAATGCCGCGCCGCTTCCACCAGGGCCTCCCGGCCGTAGCTCCTGACCCCGAAGGTGAAGTAACAGGGGACGGCCTCCTGCGCCCCTCCCAGCAAACGCCACACCGGCAGGCCATGGAGCTTGCCCTTGATATCCCACAACGCCACGTCGATGGCGCTTACCGCGGCGTTCCACACCCCGGGCTCGGCCCGCGGGTTGAAGCGCCAGCGCATCTCGTGCATGAGGCGCTCGTTCTCCAGGGGGTCCCGACCCGCGAGGAAGGGAGCAAGGTCCGCCTCGATGAACCGCAGGATGGCAGACCCCGGACCGTGACCCAGCTCGGCCGTGCCGGTGAGCCCCTCGTCGGTCTCCACCCACAACAGATCCACGGAGGCGCTTCGGCGTTCGTGGAACGGCAACTCCAGGGGGATATTCGAAAGCCGGCGGGTTTTGATGGCGCTGATCTTCATGGTTATCGAGTCTCCGTTCGTGTCATCGGAACGTCCTTCGACTTCGTTCCGCTGGCGCTCCACTACGCTCAGGACGAACGGGAGGTTGTCCACACCGTTCGTCCTGAGCGTAGCGCAGCGGAGTCGAAGGACGCGGTTTCAATGGATCATGTTCTCCCCGTGTCGAACACCTGGTGGCGCAGGAACACCTGCGCGTCACCGGGCAAAAAGAACACCAGCCGGACCTCCCGGATGGAGGGGCTGGCAAGGAGCGATTCCTGGATGGCCCGGGACGATACCGCGGCCGCCTCGTCCATGGGATAGCCGTAGATGCCGGTGGAGATCGCCGGAAAGGCCACCGTGGCCAGTCCCTCCTCGGCGGCGATTCTCAAGGAGTTACGGTAGCACTGGGACAGCTTGTCCGCCTGGTCCGCGCCGCCGCTGCCGTACACCGGACCCACGGTGTGGATCACGTGACGCGCCGGCATCCTTCCGGCCGTGGTCAGGACCGCGCCGCCGGTGGGCAGGCCGTCCGGGTAGCGCGTGGCCCGGAGGTTCCTGCACTCCTCCAGGATGTCCGGGCCGCCGGCCCGGTGGATCGCCCCGTCCACGCCGCCGCCGCCCATGAGCGTGCCGTTGGCGGCGTTCACCACCGCGTCCACCGCCTCCCGGGTGATGTCCCCCACCTTGATGACCACGCGGCCGCCGAGAAAGCTCGGATAGGTGCTCGATTCGGTCATGAGTCCTCTCGCTGTCATTGCCGACGACGACCGTGACGCGGGCGGGTTTGAAACCCGCCCCTACATCTCGTCACGACGCTATCGGCTGTAGCTGTCGATGATGCCTGCATGACCGACCTACATCTCGTCACAACGCCTCGCCACGACGCTATCCCCACACCCGCCGCGCCGTCTCCACTACGCGTTCCAGCTTCCGCTTCTGGTCGTCCGGGGTCACGAGATTGCCCACCACGTCCGACGAGAAGCCGCACTGCGGACTGATGGCCAGTTGCTCCAGGGGCAGGAAGCGGGAGGCGTCGTCGATGCGCCGGCTCAGGTCGTCCACGCTCTCCAGCTCGGGGACCTTGGTGCTCACCAGCCCCAGCACCACCACCGTGCCCTTGGGGACGAACCGCAGCGGCTCGAACCCGCCGGCCCGTTCGGTGTCGTACTCCAGCAGCAACCGGCGGTGCTTCAGCCCGGCGAACAACCGCTCCGCCACCGCGTCGTAGGAGCCCTCCCGATGCCACATGCTGCGCTGGTTGCCCCGGCAGAGATGGATGCCGGATACGGCGTCGCCGAAGGCTTCGAGGATCTGGTTGTCGGCGTCGATGGACCGCCCCAGGTTGGCGTCCGGGTCTTCGCCCCGCTGCCGCATGGCCGCCAGCGACGGCTCGTCGACGTAGGCCGTGTAGCCCGGTGCGTCGATCTGGATGTAACGGCAGCCGGCCTCCACCAAGCCCGCCACCATGGCCTTCTCGATGGTTACGACGTCGGCAAGAAAATCCTCGACGGTGGGATAGACGTCGCGCGAGTTCTCGTGGTCGAAGCGCTGGCTGATGCGATCCGGGCCCACGAGCGCCACCTTGGCGGGGGTGTGGGTCACGGCGCCGAGGTAGCGGTATTCTTCCAGCGGCAGGTTCCGCGCCAGACGCAAGCGCTCCACCGTCGGCAGCCGGTGCCAAACCGGCACCTGGGGGTTCACGTCGCGCTGAACGTCCCAGCGCCGCAGCGCCGTTCCACCATGGGACTGGCGTTCCAGGATCTCCATGCGCGCCGCCCCCGAGCGAAACCCTTCCACGCAGGCGCCGAAGCTGTCCTGGAAATTCAGCCTGCGGAACTCGCCGTCGGTCACCACCCCCAGGCCCAGGCTCTCCTGCAACGCCACGGCTGCGCGGATTTCCTCGTCCTCCACCTCCCGCAATCCGGCGGCATCCACCTCGCCGGCCTCGAAACGGCGCCGCGCCTGCTTGAGCCGGTCAGGCCGCAGCAGGCTCCCCACCACGTCGGTTCTCATGGTTGCCAAATCGCTCATCGTCATCCTCCTCGACGGACCCTGGTCGGCATTCGCCGCGCCATAAATGGCACGCACGCTCTCCACGGTGTCCGCCTGTTCCGCCGACTTGCCGGGCCGGTACCGCTTCACGCGCGCGAATCGTAGCGCCAGACCCGCCGGGATACTGCGGGCTCGCCTGAAGATCGTTGAAGGCCACCTCCACCACCACGCACGTACACGGTGTGCCGGTCCCGGGCGGCCTCCAGCCGCTGCAAAAACTCCGTCTGCTCCATGAGCATGGCGTCTGTCAAGCCCTTGAAGGTCTTGCCGAGCATGACAAACGAACCGTCGGACGGTTGCGGCTGCGCTCGCCCGGCTCGTAGAGACCGTCCGGGGCCTTGGCCATGACCCCCTCGTGGCCCGCGGCCACGTTCCTGAGACCTTTGGTGCACACCGCCACCTCCGACCCCACCTTGTGCACCATGACACGCGCTCCGTCGTTCTTGTACTTCAGAGCCGCGGTTCCGAGTTGCTGAATAGAATGGGGAGAACCTTTGGACAACCGCCCTTGACTCCCCGCGAAGAAATTTGAGATGAGAAAACCGGTCCGCGGGCAAAGGAGGAGGGGCGGCGCACGCACCCGCGCCGCTACAAGAGGCTGTCGTCGCCAGGGAGAACCCAAATGCTTCCCATCACCGCTTATGCCGACCGCTACTCGGTAGCGCCCGGCGAGACGATCGCGTTCAAGGTGAGCTCGGCTACGTCCGAGGACTACGAGGCGCGCCTGGTGCGGGTCATTAGCGGCGACCCCAACCCGGCCGGCCCCGGCATGCGCGAACAACCCGTCGACGCCGCCTTTGCCGGGCGTTACCCGTCGCGGGTGCAGCCGATCCACAGCGGCTCTTATGCCCGGGTTGCCGGCGCCGCGCCCCTGGACGCCCTTCGGAGCTTCACGGTGACAGCCATCATCTGGCCTACCCTGCCGGTCCTCCCCGGCCGGCAGGGCCTCGTGTCACGGGTCGATGCCGCCACCGGCGCGGGCTTCACCCTCGAGATCGACGAGGAGGGCTCGCTCGCCGCCACCTTGAGCGACGGCGCCGGAACGAGCAGCGCAAGCGTCGGCAAGGCGCTGCGCGGCCGCGCCTGGTACCGGGTCTTCCTCAGCTACGACGCGGACAGGGGCGCGCTTGCGCTCGGCCAGCAGGCACTCGCGCCGGCGATGATGGTGGACGACTCGGGCGTTGTCACCGCCTCCGCCGCGTTCGGCGGGAGCTGCGCGGGGAGCGGCGATCTCCTGTTCGCGGCGCGCGCGGGCTCGCCCCCTTGCGACCACTACAACGGCAAGCTCGAAGCGCCGCGGGTGCTGTCGGCGGCGCTTGACCCGGACGCGGCGTTCCGCGCCGCGGGCGAGGCTCCCGGCTCCGGCGAGGCAGTCGCCGCGGCGTGGGACTTCTCCCGCGAGATGTCGTCGGCGCGCCTCATCGACACCGGTCCCCACGCGATGCACGGCGAGACCGTCAACCTGCCGGGGCGCGCCATGACCGGCTCGCGTTGGACCGGCGAGGAGATGTGCTGGCGCCACGCCCCGGAGCACTACGGCGCGATTCACTTCCACGACGACGACCTCTACGACTGCGGCTGGGAGACCGACTTCAGCTTCGAGGTGCCGGAGGACTTCAAGAGCGGCGTCTACGCGGTGCGCCTGCGCGCGGGCGAGGACGAGGACATGGTGCCCTTCTTCGTGCGCGCCGCCCCGGGGCGGGCCCGGTCGAGGGCCTGCGTGCTCCTCCCCGTCTTCACCTACATCGTCTATGCCAACTTCGCCCGGGGCCGCCTCAACGACGCCTACCGCGAGCAGGTGGCGCGCTGGGGGGCGCGTCCGTGGACGCCGGACGAGCATCCCGAGTACGGGATTTCGACCTACAACTTCCACCGCGACGGCAGCGGGGTGGCCTATTCGTCGCGGCTTCGCCCGATCATCAACCAGCGCTCCGGCTTCCTGGCCTACGCGGATCCCAAGGGCGGCTCCTGCCTCCGCCATTTCCCCGCCGACACCCACCTGCTCGCGTGGCTGGAAGCGCTGGACCACGACTTCGACGTGATCACCGACGAGGACCTCGACGCGGACGGCGTCGACGCCATCGCGCCGTACAAGGTGGTGATGACGACCACGCACCCCGAGTACCACACCCCGCGCTCGCTCGACGCCCTCACCGACTACACCCAACAGGGCGGGCGCCTGATGTACCTCGGCGGCAACGGTTTCTACTGGCGCGTCGCGCTCAATCCGGAATTCCCCGGCGCGGTCGAGATCCGCCGCGGCGAGACCGGAATCCGCGCCTGGGCGGCGGAGCCCGGGGAGTACTACAACGCCTTCGACGGCGGCTACGGCGGGCTGTGGCGCAACAACGGCCGCGCCCCACAGCGCCTGGCGGGAGTGGGATTCATCTCACAAGGCGACTTTCACGCCACCTGCTACCGGCGCCTGCCGGCTTCCAGCGACCCCCGCGCCGCGTGGATCTTCGAGGGCATCGCGGACGAGGTCCTCGGCGACTTCGGCCTGAGCGGCGGAGGCGCGGCCGGCTTCGAGCTCGACCGGCTGGACCCGAAACTGGGATCGCCGCCCCACGCCCTCGTGCTCGCCTGCTCGGAGGAGCCCGACGACACCCACGTGCTGGTCCCGGAGGAGATCGTGAGCCTTCACCGCAAACGTCCCGACCTGGCGCGGGATCTCCTCCGCTCCGAGATCGTGTTCTTCGAGACGCCCAACGGCGGCGCGGTGTTCTCGGTCGGCTCGATCACGTTCTGCGGGAGCCTCCCTCACAACGATTTCGACAACAACATCTCGCGCATGATCGACAACGTGCTGCGCCGTTTTCGCGGCGACTGAACAACGGATTGGTGCGCGGGCGCCGATGGCGCTGGGGGAAGGTCTTGGGGGACTCGGCAGTCCTTTCGAGCCGATTCTAGTGTGGTGTCTCACAAATACGCTTATGAATCTGCGAGGGCATTTTGGTTGTCGGCAAGGCGCGATGACTTGTAGGGGCGGGTTTCAAACCCGCCCCTGTGGCCGTTACCACGCGAGGAAGAGCAACGCAGCCGACGGCCAAAAGGACCCGCAGATTCGTAAGCGTATTTGTGAGACACCACACTAGGCTACGCCGGCAGCATGAATCGCGCGCACGGTCTCGATGGTGTCCGCCTGTTCGGCGCGCTTGTCGGGCCGGTACCGTTTGACGCGGGCGAAGCGCAACGCCAGCCCCGCGGGATACTGCGGGCTCACCTGAAGGTCGTTGAAGGCCACTTCCACCACCACCTCCGGCCGCACGTACACGGTGTGCCGGTCCCGGCCGGTCTCCAGCCGCTGCAACAACTCCGTCTGTTCCATGAGCATGGCGTCCGTCAAACCCTTGAAGGTCTTGCCCAACATGACGAACGAGCCGTCGGACGGGTCCCGGGCGCCCAGGTGCAGGTTGCTGAGCCAGCCCCGGCGGCGGCCGTGGCCCCACTCGGCCGCAAGGATGACGAGATCCAGGGTGTGTATGCGCTTGATCTTGAGCCAGTTGCGGCTGCGCTCGCCGGCCTCGTAGAGGCCGTCCGGCGCCTTGGCCATGACCCCCTCGTGGCCGGCCGCAACGGCTGCGTCGAAGAAATCCCGGGCCGCAGCCGGGCTGTCGGTGACCATCCGCGGCATCCGCAGGGCGTCCGGGACGGTTGAAGTCAGAGCGTCGATACGCTCCCGGCCGGGCAAGTCGATGAGGCTCCTTCCGTCCAGGTAAAGGCAGTCGAAGAAGTACGGCGTCAGGGGCAGCTCGCGGCGAAGCTCGGCGACGTCGAGCTTGCGGCCAAACCGCCGCATGGTGGTCTGGAACGGATGCGGCTTGCCGTCCTTGCGGAATGCCAGCACCTCCCCGTCCAGAATCACCTCCCGAGGGCTCAGCGCTGCCGCGCATTCGACGATCTCGGGGACCGCCGCGGCCACGTCCCTGAGCCCCCGGGTGAACACCGCCACCTCCGACCCCACCTTGTGGACCTGGACCCGCGCCCCGTCCATCTTGTACTCCAGCGCCGCGGTCCCGAGCCGGCGCAGGGCCTCCGCGACGTCGTCGCAGGGTTGCGCCAAGGCCGGGAGGATGGGCCTTCCCGGCGTGAGTTGCAGGCGGGCCAAGGCTGCTTCGCCTTGCGAGAGGGCCACGGCGGCCACGCGCCCCAGGGACCCCGTGACGAAGTAGGCCCGGCGCACCGGCCGCGACGGCAGCCCGGACGCCTTGGCCACCGCCTCGATCATGACGCCCTCCAGGGCGCCGTGCCGCATCTCGCCCAATACGAGGCGTCTGAGAAAATCCCTTTCGGTTTCCGACGCCCGTGTCATCAGCGCGGCGAAGAGCTCGACGCGCCGCCGGCTCGATCCCGAACCGGTGGTCTGCTGCATGGTCTCGAAGCAGGCGTCGGTGTCGGCCAGGGTCAGCGCGGAACCGCCGAAATCCGGACCCGCGAGGGCATCCTTCAGCATGGACCAGCCGATGCCGATCCTGCCCTGGGGCAGCTCACCGCACAGGTACGCCACCGCGATGGGTATCTCCCCCGGCTCCAGCCGGCGCAAACATTCGGCCAAGTGCCCGATCTTGGCCAGCCGGCTCGCGTTCCGGGTGACCTGGGTGGAGAGATCAGCAAGTTCCTGCAGTTTCATGGAGAGGCTCGTGGACTACTGAGAGACAAAGCACACCATCATACCCCGCCCCTTCCCCCTCCTGGATGCCGGATCAAGTCCGGGATGACGGGGAGAGAGATTCCCTGGGTGACGGGGAGAGAGACTCCGGATCAAGTCCGAAATGACAGATTCGGTCGTCCGGCCACGCCCGCAGCACCCCACTCCCATCAAAGGCGCAAGGAATAGAGGGGCACGTACACCTCGTCGGACGACAGCCCGCCGTGGTTGCCCCTGTGTACCCGCACCTTGGTCTGGGAGGCCGTCACGCGAAAGGCGTAGTCGTCCCGGGCCAGGAGAACGTAGTCGCCGATGCGGTTCCGCAGGGAGGGATGTGGTTGACCGGGCCCCAGGAGCCCGCTTTCCAGGAGTTCTTCCCCCGTGATGCAGACACATGCTTCGGTCAGATGCCGTCCCACCACATCGTGGAACCGCTCCACGCGCCCCGCGCGGACGAAGCAGGAAACCTGCCGGGCATCCCCCGCGGGAAGCAGCGCCAGGCAGTCCAGCAACCCCGGCACGGCGGCCAGATCGATCCGTTTGGCCGCCGGCGCGTCCACGATCCCGTGGTCCGCGGTCACCAGGAGAAGGGTCCCGGTGCCGGCGAGCCGGCTCGCGAGGCGCCCAAGGGATTCGTCGATGGCGGCCAGATGAAGCCTCGTCTCCCTGGCCTGAACGCCCTTGGCGTGACAGAGCGTGTCGTACAGAGGCCAATAGACATACGCGACGCCGCGCCCGCCCTGCCGGGCGAAGCGCACGGTGTGCCCTTCCATGCCTGCCAAGGTCTTGTACGCCCCGTACCCGTTCCAGCGGGTCCCTGCGTTGGAATAGGCGCTCCGACCCAGGGTGCCAAAGGACAACAGCCGCTTGTGCCTGCGGACCGACGACAGATACGACGGGAGCCCGAGATAACGCCTGAGATTGAAGTCGTCTCTGGCCAGTGGCGCTCCCGTAAGGGTCTTCCCCGGCAACACGGCACCCACCAGGCCCAGGTCATGGAGGTGCAGATGCCAGCTCAGCACACCGTGCTCCGCAGGGGTCGCGCCGGTAGAAAACGTCGTCACTGCCGCGGCCGTGGTGGTGGGGAAAACCGTGGTAATGCGTTGGCACGGATACCTGGAGAAGAAATCCCCGCCGCCGCCCGCTGCCATGAATCGAGCCAGTTGATTGTAGCCTACGCCGTCGAGCACGAGATAGACGATTCGCGAGATGCCCTCGAAGATGCGTGGCTCCAGGGCCTTGAGTCCGGGATGGGGCGAGGCGCCGCCCATCGCGTGGGTGATCGACGAGAGCAGGTTCACGATGGAGCCGCCGTGGTAGTCGGGGAGGTGGAACCCTCCGGCCGTTTGCAGGCGCTGAAGGATGCGGGGACTACCGGGATGGTTCCGGTGAAGGCGCGGTCTCACCATCAAACGATAGAACAGCGACAACAGCCGGGCAACCGGCACCATGGTGACCGAGGTAAGGAGAGATGGTCCTCGAGGGAACTCCCAGACCTTGTAATTCTCCTTAATTGGATTATACTAGCTCCAAAAATGGAGCCAACCATGTCAATCAATCCGGCATATCCCGAGACGCGCCACGAAGTCGCCCAAGCAGTGGATCTATCCGATCGTGCCGCGCGTGAACGGCTCAGCTCGGACGCCGTGCGCGCCTTCTTCAATATCATGGCCTGCTGGAAGATCCGCGACGACGATGCCCGCCGGCTGCTCGGCAGCATCTCCAACGGCACCTACTACGCCTTGAAGAAGGGATCTTTCCGCACGCTCAACGAGGACAGGCTGCGCCGGATCTCCTATCTCGTGGGCATCTTCAAGGCCTTGAATATTCTTTACAGTGAAGGGTTGGCGGATGTCTGGATGCAGCGTCCGAACAGCAACAGGATCTTCGGCGGTATGACGCCCTACCAATATCTCGTAAAGGGCGGATTACCGGCCTTCGCGACCGTGCGAAGGCTTCTGGATGCACGGCGGGGCGGCCGTTGAAGAGTCCGGCTCTTTCGCGGATTCGACAACTCGATACGCACCGGCTGATTCCCTCTAAATACAGTGAAAGCGGCGACAGTGTCCTCGTCCGGATCGTGGACAATGATGACCACCTTCGTGGCATCTTCGAATTGGACCTCGCCACTGATGAACGCCTCTCAGCCGAATCCGATCGACTCCCGGGTATCGGCATTGACGAGCTCGTTTCCGGCTTTCCGTATTACAACATCATCAACGCCGCCTTCTCTCACCCCCATCCCCTCGGAAGCCGTTTCAACGGTCCGGACCGCGGCGCATGGTACGCCGCGTTCGACCTCTCGACGTCGCAAGCCGAGGTCGCCTGGCACAAATGGGTTGAGCTCGTCGAGGTTGACTGGACCGAGGAAAGCGTCACATACGACGACTATCTCGCGGATTTCGGCGGAGAGTTTCATGACGCCAGGGGAGATCCGACTTTTCAAAAATGTCTCGACCCGGACAGCTACGTCGAGTCCCAGTTGCTCGCCGAGACCCTTCTCCCACAGGGGTCACCCGGCATCATCTATCCCAGTGTGCGCCGCAAGGGCGGCATCTGTCTCGCGTGGTTCCGGCCCGCCCTGGTCAGCAACGTTCGCAAGACCGCGCGCTATCGCTTCACCTGGACCGGGGCGCCGACACCTGCGATCAATCCCGAGGAGACCTACATGTGAGGTTGGCAATCCAGCCGCCCTTGACTCCCCGCGAAGAAATTTGAGATGAGAAAAACAGTCTACGGGCAAAGGAGGATCGGTAATGGTCATACGTGAAGTCGATGACGGTTCAACCTACGTGAGCACCCAGGAAGAGCACGCCGAGCTGTCGGCCCAGTTCGCTGCCCATTGGGGCAACGACCGGTTCGCGCAACTCCGGCCCTACGACACCATGGTCTTCGCCACCACGTACCACGACAGCGGCTACCGGGAGTGGGAAGGGTTGCCGCGCATGAACGTGGAGAAAGGCCGGCCCTTCGGGCACCGCGAGCGAATTCCGGGATTCGAGGCCACGGAACTCCAGGCCTACCGGCGAAATGTGGAATGGATCCGCGGGCACGACATCTACGCCGGCGTGCTCGTTTCCATGCATCGCACCGGCCTGTGGCGCGGCCGCTACGATGTCCTGACCAGTCCCAAGCCCCGGGTCCGAGACCTGAGCACCAGCGTTCAGACGGTGCTCGCCGAACTCGAGGACCAGCAACAACAGGACAAGGCCACTCTTGCCGCCGGAAACCCCGGGTTCGAAGAGGATCTGTGGATCAACTACCGGATGCTTCAGCTCTTCGACCTGCTGTCGCTCTACTTCTGTTGCGACGGCTACGGCGAGAACGGTTTCAAGGAAGAGTGCCTGGCGCCCATCCCCGCCGGCTACACGCCGGACGGCAGCATTGAGCTGCGTATTACGCCGAACGCCGACGGCTCCGTGAAGATGGCGCCCTACCCCTTCGACGTCTCGCCACTCCAGGTCTCGGTGCGTGCCCGGCCAATGCAGCCCGGCCAGTACGCGTCCGAAGCGGAATGCCGCGAGGCATACTACAAGACGCCGTCGATGCTGCTGCGCTTCGATATCACCGATTAAAGAGGGCCCTGGTGGCGACTTCATGGCGCGTAACCTGAAGGTCGCAGGTTCGAATCCTGCCCCCGCAACCAAAGCGAAGCCCTTGAGAACACTGCTGTTTCAAGGGCTTTTTCATGCCCGCATGAAGGCCATTTTGGCAAGCTGGCCAACTGTTGGCAAACAATAGGATTCTAAGTTCGGACTGCGAATGGCGGCGTTCGCACGCATCGTCGCGCCCGCGCGCGCGCAGGCGTGTTGAGCGTTCCGTCCCTGGGCCTCCCTACAAGACGAGGGGTCCGGTCCGTTCCCTTCCTTCATGACGGTGTGAGACAGGCTTCTCTGGCTGGTATTCGCATTCCTGACCTGTCAGTCGGTGGGTTCCCGCGGCTGTTGCGCCACAACGGACCTGGACCTGTATGTCCGAGTCTGGAAGGGAGGTAGAGTGCCAGCGGTATGAGTTGGCTGCCGGTTGCGTCGCACGGGCGAGGTCCCGGATGCTGAGCGGAGGCGATGAATGGCGAAGGCGGCATTTTGGAGTCATAATCTGAGGGCGCACGGTGAGCCCGAGCAGACAGAGCAGAGATTGGTGATTGAAAATTTCGCCGCGTTTGGCAGCCGCAATCAGCGGGAATGGAATTCCGAGAGTATAAAACAAGGCACACCTGTCCCACAAACTTCAGGGAAAAGGGAGATGGAGTTGGGGGGTGGGGAGGCGCGGGGGCTGAGGAGCGAGGATGAGGAGGAGTGGGCGGCGGTCGAAGAGGTTGAGTTGATAGGAGGCGGAGGATGTGATTGAGGGAAGCAGACAAGCGGTTGGCGAACTTGACGTAGGCGATGATGAGATGGACACAGAGGGCGATCCAGAGTTGACTGAGGACAGCGTCACGGGAGGTACCGAGGAAACTTTCGACCCTGAGATGTTGCTTGATCCATTTGAAGAAAAGTTTGATTTCCCAGCGGGCCTTTGTAGATGTCGGCGATGGCTTTGAGGGAGAGGGAGAAATGGTTGGTGAGGAAGAAGTAGTGAAAGCCGGTGGCGGGGTCGCGGTAGCCGACGCGGCGCAGGGGGTGGAGGTATTTGGGGTGGCTGAGGGAGAGCCTAGCAGCCACAAATCTGGTGCCGACGTGTCTGGAGGTTGGGTTACACCACGAGCCACGGCAAGTCGGGTGTAGCCCGAAGACCGCGTCTGGGTGTCAGGTGAAGACTGCACGCGGATGGGAGGAATGGAGAACGCGGAAGTCGTCTTCGGTAGTAAAGGCAACGACGTGATGAATGTCTATGAGAATATCAACAAAGGACCATTAGACCAAGCGAGGCGATGAAGATGCTAGAAGGGATAGTTACGTTATACGGGGAACCCGCGCTCGAAAATGCACAAGGGTATCTCCCGTACATAGGCATCTTGTTAGGTTATGCAACGGCATGCGCAGTGTTATTTGCGAGAAACCGGAGACGTAAAGATCACTCAGAAAACGAAAACGACCGCAAATTTACGGCATACATATGGCTGTTACCAGGGTTCGCCGTAGCAGCAATTATGGTCTTTGGGCAGAGCGAAATACGGCACGAACTAGATAGAATACAAAAGATACAGGAACAGGAATTCAAGAACACCGCGCCAGCCGTACAGGTAAAGCTCGGCAATTCCACAAAGAATGGTGCAACGCTGCTTGAGGTTCGTGCAAACAATATGGTGCCGTTCAGAGCACGGTGGGGAGTAAGTGCAAAGGGGCAAGAAAGGAACAAAAACGAACTCCTCTCAGGATTTATGACAGGTTGGGAGGAGTTTGTTCCAACAGAACAGGTCAAAAGATGGTTGTTCCCCGTAAGCATCAATAGAAACAGGCTACATAGCGGCCAGATTCAGCTGGTGTTCCGCTATGAATCGGCATACTACAGGGAGCTTAATCGACCTGAGCATCTGAAAGGCAGAATACTCCAGCGATATGGATATGACGATGAAGGAGTGAAACTACCTCGAAAGCTTGCGAGTGACAGAACAGACGCTCGATAACCGTCGGGGTATTCGTGAACCCGGATCCTGGCCTTGACGTAGTGGGGTCGTTCGGGTCCGGCCGGGATCTGGAGGATCCTCCTGCCGTAGCGCACGGTCTTGTCGCGGGCGACGGTGCGCTCGGCGTGGAGACAGAGGATGTCGTCGATCTGGTCGGGCTGGGCGACCGGCACGAAGGCGCTGTCGTCGAGTTCGGGCGGGATTACGGAACCCCGCCGAGGAAGGCGAAGGCACTGGCATGGCCGTCCAGGAAGGCCTCGGTCGTCTCCCGGGGATAGGCCTTCACGAACCAGACATTGGAATGGGGCAGGATCAGGCAGAAGAAGGCGACCTTCTCGCGCCCGCTCCCGACCTCGACCGTCGCCTCGCCGAAGTCGACTTGGGCGTGGCCCGGCGGGTGATGCAGCGGCACGAAGCCTCGCGCGTCGACTGACGCCGTGCCCGCACATAGTCCTTCACGATGGCGTAGCCGCCGGTGAACCCATGCTCGTCGCGAAGGCGCTCGAAGATCCGCTGTGCCGTGTGCCGCTGCTTGCGCGGCTCAGCCCGGACCGCTTCCAGGATCGCGTCGATGATGCCGGTAAACCCGTCCAGCTTCGGCCGCTGCACCGGGGCCGTCCGGCGATAGCCCGGCCCCGACGGTTCGAACCCCCGCAACCACATCAAGAAATACCCCGAGGGAGAAGCGGGAACGGTTTCTCAGCGCAGCCGAGCTCCGCCGCATCGGCGAGGTACTACGGGAGGTGGCGTCCGAGGGTATCGGGCTGCCTTCGGCGATGCTGGCTGCACCATTGCTAATCCTCACCGGCTGCCGCCTGAACGAGATCATGACCCTGAAGTGGGAGCACGTCGACTTGACCGAGAAGATGCTGCGCCTCCCAGACTCGAAGACGGGCGACCTCGTCGCGCCGACGCCCGCGCACGTTGAGCGCTGGGTAAACCAGTTCGATGCCGCCGTGCAGCTACCGATCCTGCGCAAGATGGACCACTTCCTCAGGCAGACTTAGGGAATGCTGGTCAATACCCGGCGGGACCGATTTAGTTGCACCGTGGACTAGAGAACGTTCTAGCCCCGCCGCAGCCGCTCCGCCTTCACCGTCTCCTTCCTTCGCGGCTCGGGAAAGACATCAGGTGTGCAGAGCACGTCCACCAGAACGGGCTGGCTCTTGCCCAGCCGGAGGGCCTCGGCAAACGCGTCTTCAAGCTCACCGGGCTCGGTGACCCGAAGGCCGGCGGCGCCGAAGAGGCGGGCGTACTCGTCGAAGGGCGGGTTGCCGATGGCGTCGCCGATGTAGCGCTCATCGTAGTAGAACTTCTGGTAGGCGCGCTCGGAGCCGTAGTTGAAGTTGTTGAGGATGATGCAGGTGGTGGGGATGCCTTCGCGCACGGCGGTCTCCAACTCGGCGCCGTTGTACAGGAAGGAACCGTCGCCGCTGATGGTGACTACCGGGCGCTTGGGCGCGGCGAGCTTGGCACCGAGGCCCACGGGGTAGCCGATGCCGATGGCGGCGAGTCCTTGGGGCGCCAGCAGGCTCCGGGGCTGCTCGAAGGTCTGGTACTCGTAGACGTAGCCGGGGCCGACGCCGGCGTCGAGGGTGATGATGGCATCCTTGGGCAGGACCTTGCGCAGGGCGGCGTGGGCGCGCCGGGGGTCCAGCGGGCGGCTGTTGTAGCTCGCGGCCTTGTTCCGGTGCTGTTCCTGCGCGGCTCGCACTCTGGCGGCCTTTTTCAGCCAGCCTGGCCGGGTGACTCCTTTCAGCTTCACCGAACGCAGTAGCGCCTTCAGGGCGATCTGGGCGTCGGCCTGGATGCCCACCTGCGCCGGGTAGACCCGGCCGATGTTGTTCCGTTCCTGGGCGATGTGGATCAGCTTCGTCCCGGGCGCGAAGAAGTCCGGATGCCAGAACGTGGTGGTGTGGCCAAGGCTGGTGCCCACCGCCAGCACCAGGTCGGCCTCCTTGAAGAATGCCTGGGCCTCGGGCAGCGCACCCCTGCCGATGGTGCCGAGGTAAAGGGGATACGAGTACGGTGCCACGTCGTCCCTGCCGGTGGAGGACATGACCGGGGCCTCGAGGCGCTTCGACAACGCGACGATCTCGTCGCCGGCCTCGGACCAGAGGACCCCGCCGCCGGCCAGCAACACAGGCCGCCGCGCCTCCTCCAAAAGCCGCACGGCCGAGGCCAGGGCCGCCGCCTCGGGGGCGGGGGCGGCTACCTCGCCGCGAATCAGCCGGCCCATGTCCGGTAGCTCGACGGTCTCGTTCAGCACGTCCCGGGGGAGGTCCAGATGCACGGGTCCGGGGACGCCGGTCATGGTACGCTGATAGGCCTCCCAGGTCAGCGCGGCCGCCAACTCGGGCTTACGTACCTGCACCGACCACTTGACGACGGGCCGGAAGATGGCCTGCTGGTCGATCTCCTGGGCCGAATCCCGGAACATGTCCTTCATCATCGGCGCGCCGGTGATCACCAGCACCGGGCTCTGGGCGTGGTAGGCGTTGGCCACCCCGGTCAGGAGGTTGGTAGCGCCGGGGCCGTTGGTGGCGATGCACACGCCGGGCTTGCCGGCGATGCGGCCGTAGCCGTCCGCCATCAGGGCCGCGGCCTGCTCGTGGCGGGTGGAGAGAAACTGGATGTCTTCCCTGCCGTACATGCCGTCGAGGATTTCGAGCATGCACGATCCGACGACGCCGATCACCTTGCGGACGCCAAGTTGCGCCAAGACCTCGGCGACGGCATGTCCGGCGGTCATTTGCATGGTGTGTTTCCTCCAAGGCTGTTGCGAACGCGAAGCGGTGCGCACGATGCAATTTCGAAACCGTAAAGGAGGCGGGCAGGCAACACAAGCTAAGAGTTACACGCCCCACCCTGCCCCACCTGGATTCCCGCTTTCGCGGGAATGGCGGATGGAGAGGGGAAATGGCGGAGTGGGAGGTGGAAATGACCGGTTCGGGGCCAAGCACGATTTTCGTACCATGACGGTTTCCGCATGTACCCCCGGGTCGGTGTTGCTGTTTGCCGGCGAGCAAGCCGTTGAAAATGCGTGGAATCCCCTGGACGCGTCTGGTAAGATCCGTGCTGTCACGGCCCGGGCACCACCCCGGTCTCGCGGAAGCCTCGTGCGGAGAGGAGCAAACGAATGGAGCCCAGCGGCATCATATTCACCGAGCGTCGAGAGCAGCCCATCAAGCAGTGGCCCTTCCCGAACAAGAAGGTAGGGGCGACGACCAAGGCGAAACGCCATCCGCAGACGCGGCGGTTCATGTTCATGCGGGAGGACCACGACCGGCGCAACCTGCACGACGGTCCGGTCAATCCCGACCGTCTGGAGACCAAGGACTGGGCCGGGGTCACCCGCACGATGAAAAAGGTGGCTCTGGACATGGGCGCTGAACTCGTCGGCGTGGCGCCCATCGACGAGTTCGACTACGTGCGTGGCACCAAGGCGCCGGAAGGGCACAAGGTGGCGATCTCGTTCGCCATTCACATGGACTTCGAGGAAATGAAACGGCTGGGGCCTTTGGCGCAGATGGAGGTGCACAAGGTCTACTACCTGCTGTCGGACGTGTCCGTCCGGTTGGCCCAGTACATCCGCTCCTACGGCTACCACGCGGTAGGCTATCCCAACGAGGGCGACATCCTTTTCATTCCGGTGGCCTGGAAGGCGGGCCTCGGCGAGCTCGGGCGGCATGGGTCGCTGATTACCAAGAAGTTCGGTCCGAGCGTACGGCTCGGCGCGGTGACTACCGATATGCCCCTCATTGCGGAGGCGCAGCCGGCAAACTACGGCTTCGACGACTTTTGCCTGCGTTGCAACGCGTGCACGAACTTGTGCCCCGGCGACGCCATCGTGCCCAAGAAGCAGGACATCTTCGGCACCCTGCGCTGGCACGTGGACACGCCGCAGTGCCGGCCCTACTTCGAGAAGTACGAGGGCTGCAAGATTTGTCTGACGGTCTGCCCGATCAACGCCCAGACCCATGTGGCGCCCATGTACAAGGACCTGATGAAGGGACTCATGCGGCGCAAGATCCCCATCCGGCAACTCATCGACGAGTGGCGGACGGAAGGCTTTCAGGAGGCCGAGGAGTTCGGCGAGGGGTGGATTCCGGAGTTCGTGGACGACGGATCCGACGACAACAAGTGACGGCGAGCGTTGGTCGAACCGGCAACGCCGACGCCAAGAGGAGATTTCATGTTTTTCGAACTGCGCCAGTACAAGACCAAGCCCGGCAAGCGCGACGCCTGGGTCAAGACCATGGAAGATAAGATCCTTCCGTTCCACGCCTCCAACGGCGTTGTCGTTTCCGGCAGCTTCACCGGGCGGGACGACGACAACACCTACGTCTGGCTGCGCCGATTCGACAGCCCGGAACAGAAGGACGCCTTCGCCAAGACCATCGCGGAGAGCGACTACTGGAAGAACGAGGTGGTTCCCGACATCCAGGCGATGCTGGACCGGGAGGCCATGGTGGTGACGGCCCTCGAAGCGACCGGGTTATCGGTTATAAGCTGAGCGATCCGCCCTACAACTGAAGAGACCCCGGATGCTGTCGACGGCCTCCAGGCCGTCGTGTCCTCGCGAAAGTAACACAGAATCCGTTGCGCCTCCCTAACCTTCTTTTCAGGCCACCAAGGAGACGGCTTGGGAAAGGAGGTAGAGTTCATGGAGCAATTCACCAGGACGAGGACAACGTGGCTTGCTCTGACCGCCTTTTCGTTGTTCGTATTCTTCACCCTGAGCCTTACGTCGGCTCCACGGGCGGGCACGGTCGGCTTGGCAGATGCTCATTTGGCGGTATGGAGAATTCACAACAAAGAGCCGTTGGAGAACCCGAAATACAGGAAATATAATACGGGAACGGCGTTTGCCATAAGCCCGGACCTGTTCGTGACCAACGACCATGTTCTTCGAGGCCTGCTCCTGGAGAGGGAAGTTCCTATCGGGGGGATCGTGCTCTCTCGCGAGAACAGCTCGACTCTTCTAAGAATCAATCGAGTATTACGTCTATCGCTCGTTCACGATCTGGCGGTATTTCGAACCAAACGAAAGGCCGCGCACTGGCTGAGATTGGCCCGTCGTTCGGGGCCCCTGACGCAACTCATCGTTATAGGCTACCCGGGAGGACGCCGCGAAAGAAGCATGAGACAAGTCGGATGGTCAAGCCAAGATCCCTTCGCCTGGCAGCTTCAGGTGCCACTTGACCACGACAAGCTCGGGTCAAGCAGCGGTTCCCCGGTATTGGGTGCTGACGGGCGGGTTGTCGGAGTCGCTCACAGCGGCGTTTCCAACATGACGACAGCGGCTACCGTAGAACACCTCAGGGATTTGGTTGGAAAAGGTGGAAAGGGCAAGAGGTGGGTTTCGTGCCCGAAAGACAGGTCTTTTAGCTTCTGTTATGACGCGGGGATAGAGAATGTCCGGGCGCGTGCCAGGCAAAGAGACCTCTTCGCCCAAACCGCGCAATGGGATTTATACCTAAAGAAACTGATAAAAGGAGACACTACAGTTTTTGACGCGTTAAAGGAGGCCGCGGAGCGAGGTCTTCCTACCGCTCAGACTCAACTGGGATTGGCCTATCACGACGGAAACATTGTCGGGAAAGACCGGACCTTGCGTAATCTCTGGTACAAACGGGCGGCGGAACAAGACGAGTTTCTCGCCCAGTACAACTTGGCGGCTAGTATCCGGTGGTCCGAGCCAAACCGCGCCCGGTCTTTGCTGGAGCGTCTTGTCGAGCGAGGTTTTGTTCCCGCAAAGGCGCTTTTGGAGAAGATGCAATAGAAACCTCGTCACCTGAGCGTTGTGGAGCTGCCGCGGGAACTCGGATCGGACGCGGCACAGCCGAA
The DNA here is from genome assembly GCA_965221155.1 of uncultured Binatia bacterium (SeqCode). Taxonomy (GTDB): domain Bacteria; phylum Desulfobacterota; class Binatia; order UBA9968; family JAJDTQ01; genus JAJDTQ01. The sequence goes on from OZ244869.1 coordinate 221,679, forward strand.
GGAACTTTCCGCCACCTTGCCTGTTATTCGACGAGCGATCCGCCCAACAACTCGCAGAGTTCGCGGATGCTCTCCAGGCCCTCCAGGCCGTCGATGAGCTCGGCGACTTGCCCGACCCGCTCAGGAGCCAGCGCCCTGCCCGCGCAGGTATCGAACTTGTCCCGCAGCTCCGCCGGGGTCATGGGCTTTTCGGGCCTGCCCCGTGAGTGGTCCACTCGGCGGCGCAACTCACCGCCATCCTTGAGACGGACCGTCACATCGGCGGGACGACCGCCGTCCGCTGTTTCCACGATGCCGGCATCGAGCTCCATGACGATACTTCCCGCTATGCGCCGGATTGCGGGGTCCGCCGCGGCCTCATCCGTGAACGTATCCAGCACCAGCGCCCCGTCCACGAGAGCCCTCGCCAGGATGTAGGGCATGCTGAACTTGGACTCGATACCGTTGGCCGGCAGGGCGTTCATGATCCGGTCGAAGACCTGGGACGTCACACCCACCCGCATGGAATCGACCTGATCCGGCCGAAGACCTTCCTGCCGCAACTCCAGCACGGCGTCCACGGCGGAGTGGGTCAAGCCGCCGCAGGGATAGGGCTTGACGCTGACGCCGATGGCCGCGAGGTCGAAGGTGCGGCCGAGGCTCTCGAACGGGCTCACGTCGCAGTCGAGTCCCCGGGCGAAACAGTCGAACAGCCCCTTGCCTTCCTCCAACGCCGCCGGACTGGAGGTGAAACCCCGTCCCGCGAGACGCGCGGCCAGGACGCCGTTCTGGGCCGCCAGACCTGAATGCAGCGGCTTGGTCATGGTGGCAAAATTCCATACGATTCCCGAAGCCATGGACGCGACGATGCCAAGAGCGTTGCGCACGCCGGCAACATCCAGACCCGCCAGTCTTGCACAGCAGGCCGCGGCCCCCACCGTTCCGAAGCTCGATGTAGCGTGCCAGTGGCCGTGAGTGGAGAGCTGCGGCATGGAGCGCGCCAGCCGCGACACCACCTCGAAGCCCGCCACGTAGGCGGCGAGGACATCCCTGCCGCTCGCCCCCGTCGCCTCCCCCATGGTCAGCACCGCCGGGATCAGGCCGGCCGTGGGCTGCCCCATGAGGAAGCTGTGGTCGTAGTCCAGGGCGTGAGCCGAGGTGCCGTTGCACAGCGCCGCCAAGGTGGCCGAGGTTCGGAATCCCTGGCCGATGACCGTGGCCTCGGCGGCCCGGGATTCCTCCTGCGCCAGCGCGCCGCAAATACCCGCGCTCTCCTCCTCCGAGCCCGCCAACGCCACCCCGACGCAGTCCAGGAACGCCGCCTTGGCGGCGGCTACGACCTCCGGCGGCAACTTGTCGAAGTCGTTGCCGACGATGAATGCCGAGACCTTGTCTGCAAGCCCATCCATAGTGTGTTCCTTTTCAAATGAGAGGGTCAAATGAAGGCACCACGGGGTGCGCCCCTGGCCCCACACCCCACCTGGCTTCCCGCTTTCGCGGGAATGACGGAGAGGGGCACGCAAGGAATCCGAGCGAAGTAATGACGTGAGCAAAGCCGACCAAGACGGCACCAGCGATAGCCGCCTGGAAGAAAAGATGATACCCGGACGCACGTGCCGCGTCGAAACGCGTCCAGTTGCAATGTGTGAGAAACCAGCAGCCCCCAAGTGCAGGGATCAGCAGCCAACCAAGAGCCACGGCGAATACCAGTTAGAGGAGTGAGAACGCAGACCGGCCAATGCCTGCGGTGGTCCTAGTGTCGCGTCCCGCAAATACCTGCAATAATTTGCTTGTCTTTTTTGCCGTCGGCTGCGTTGCTCTTCCTCACGTGGTAACCGCCACACGGGCGGGTTTGAAACCCGCCCCTACAAGTCATCGCGCCTTGCCGACAACAAAAAATCCTGCGCAACTTATCGCAGGTATTTGCGGGACGCGACACTAGTCTGAGGGCTGTTTCAAAGACTTTCTATCGCTCTGCCGTTTAGCGAAGGCCGCCATTCTCTTGACAGCATCCCGCCCGCGTGTACTTTGCAATAGTTCCTCGGCCTTGACGTAACGCTCGCCCCGTGACGTGTAGTAAACTCTCGGACGGTCTATCTCAGGCTCCCTTTTCTTCATTGCCACAATCCTCCGTGCAATCCCTGTCCCCACGGATTCCATCGTGTGATCGATCGCTTTCACTCTCCATGCCACTGCCCGCCACGGCTGCATATGGCAGCTCGATCTCAAGCTTGACTATTGTCAAGCACCACCGGATGAGAGCAGATGGCTCAAAATAGCACTGGATCCAATTTCCCCGCTACCCGTTCTGACCCGGCTCCTGGGTTCCCCGCCTCGAGGTGTGGCCCAGGACCGTGGTGGCCGCGCTGATCATGGATGTGATGTCGCTCAGATTCGCCGGGACGATCAGCGTGTTGCCTTCCTTGGCGAGGTTGCCGAAACGCTCGAGGTAGTTCTCCGCCACCCGTAGCTGCATGGCCTTGTCACCGCCCTCCGTGCCGAGGGCCTCGGCCACCTTCTTCAACCCTTCGGCGGTGGCTTCGGCCACTGCCAGGATGGCCGCGGCCTCGCCTTCGGCCTCGTTGATCTGCCGCTGCTTGGCCGCTTCCGAAGCCTTGATGACCTGCTGCTTCTCGCCTTCGGCCTCGTTGATCTTGGCGTCCCGTTCGCCCTCCGACGACAGCACGGTGGCGCGCTTCTCCCGCTCCGCGCGCATCTGCTTCTCCATGGCCGACAGCACATCCGACGGCGGATTGATGTTCTTGATCTCGTATCGAAGCACCTTCACCCCCCAGGGATCCGACGCTTTGTCGAGCTCCTCGACCACCCTCAGGTTGATGTGCCCCCGCTCCTCGAAAGTCTTGTCCAACTCGATCTTGCCGATCTCGCTACGCAGCGTCGTCTGGGCGAGCTGGGAGATGGCGAAGATGTAGTTGCCGATGCCGTAGGACGCTCTTGCCGGGTCCACGACCTGAAGGTAGAGAACGCCGTCCACCCCCACCTGGACGTTGTCCGAGGTGATGCAGATCTGCTCCTCGATATCCAGGGCGTGCTCCTTGAGGCTGTGCCGGTAGGCGACGCGCTCCATGAACGGCACCAGGATGTTGAATCCCGGATTGAGTGCTCGCGAGAACTTCCCGAGATTTTCGATGACGTAGGCGTTCTGCTGAGGCACCACCACCGCCGTCTTCAGCAACACCACGAGCACGACGATGGCGAGCACGCCAGTCGTGATCAAGAAACCCATATTTTCCATTTATCTTCCTTCCTCGGATTCGTTCACCGTGTCGTCCGCCAACCCCTCGATGGAAAGATCCAGGCTGTCTCTTCCGACGACCCGTGCACGGGCACCCGCCATGATCGGCGCCGGGCCTACGTTGACCGCGGTCCATTGCGTGCCTTGCAGGCTGACCCGGGTCTGCCCGCCGCGAGGAACGTCTTCGCCGACCGACACGACCCGACCGGCCACCGTGTATTCGAAACCCGGCAACCCGCCGCGAATCCGGTTGTAGAGCTTCCCCCGAAACCACACCATGGACACGACCGCAAGAACCGCAAACGCCAACAACTGGCCCGAGACGGGCAACTCCACTCCTGCCAGCCCGATGATCCCGACGCAGACCGCGGCGGCCCCGACGAAGACGAGATAGAACGCGGCGTCGACGGCCGTCAGCTCCACACCCATCAAGATGATTCCCATGCTCAACCAGCCCCACCAAGGCATATCCCTACTCCTGCAACGTCGGGCTGTTCCCGGCTTCCTCGCCACCTACTTCCTTGACCCACCATGACACCGCTACCGGTATTGGATTACCCCAACGATACGAGTATGCTCGTTTACAGGGGCCGGATCAATCCCGCCAAGGAGGTGCTGCCGTGACGTCACCGGATGAATTCATCGACGAGTTGTGGGAATACGCAAACCAAGTGCCAATGGTGGAGCATCCCTGGTTCAAGGGAATCGTCGACCACCGGTGGACCCGCGAACAGATCGTCCTCGGCGAAGTGCAGCATTATCTCCGGGTACGCACCAACCCCATCTACTTCGGGTACATGGCGGTCAACGCGGTGTCGAACCGGGAGCAGGGGCTGATGGACGTGGTGCTGGAGAACTTCATGGAGGAGTTGTCCGGGGACCGCAGCCACGTGGACATCATGTACCAGTTCCTGGAAGGGGCCGGCATCTCACGCGAGGAGGCCGACAACGCTGAGCCCACGCCCGGCACGCTGGCGGCCATCGAGATGATCATCGGCTGTTGCCAGCGACGGTCCGCCCTGGAGGGGGTGGCCATGCTCGCCTTCGTGGAGAGCCAGCACGGCGGATCCGACGGCGCGGCCGCCCGGGTCTACAAGGAGCTCGTGGGCCACTACGGCTTCTCGGAACGACAGGTGGAAACCTACCGCATCCACGCGGATCAGGACGTGGGTCACGGCGCCCGGCAGATCGATACCATCTGCCAGGCCGCCACCGATACGGCAACCCGCGAGAAGATCCGGCGCGCCGTCAAGCTCGGCATCACCGCGTTTACGCTGGAATGGGACGGCCACGTCCAGGCCATGACCGGTCAACGGGACTTCTGGCCCGGAGTCCGGCCGCTTGACCTACGCCAGCCCGTGGCGAGCCTGCCGAAGGCACGGCAGGCCTGAAGGCAGCACGAGAGGGGCCGCCCCACCACCCCTGGATTCCCGCTTCCCAGGGTGTGTCAAACTCCATCCCAGCGAGGCACAGACCCCCGAAATCGTCATTCCCGCGAAAGCGGGAATCCAGGTGGGGTGGAGGGGTGCTACAGCCGCGTTTCCCCGCTCCACCCCGCCTGGATTCCCGCTTTCGCGGGAATGACGGAGGGGACGGGAATGACGGAGAGGGAGGAGCCTTCAACGGCCCCTGTGAGTCCCTGTAGGTCGGATTAGCGAAGCGTAATCCGACAGAGGGGCCGGATGCAGCATCGGTGACCGGCCTGCCTCAGATGGGCCAGTCGTCCGGCAGCGGCGCGCGCAGCTTCAGGTACACGGGGTCGTCGCCGCAGGTTTCACCCACGCGTTTCAGCGTCGCGACGAGGTCGTCGAGTTCCATACCGAGTGTGTTGGAGACCATACCCGCGGTCTCTTCGAGGCCGAGGCCTCAATTCCCGTATCAGCCGCCCATGCGCTTGAAGATATATATTTCACGTTCGGTCATGCTTCCCTCTCAGAGCCGGCGCAACCCTCGAAACCCCGTTGGGACGTTACCCCGTGGTGCGTCATTCCGTTGTGAGTTTGTCAAACTTTCGACACCTTAACTTGACACCTGGAACCTGAAAACCCCACCTGTTGAACCGTCACGAGCTCCGTAACCGCGGTGGGCGCCCCTTCGGCCCCGAACCGCACGGTCATGCGGGCCAGTATCCGCCAAGGGACCCTTCGCCATTCGACCGTGGTGATCAGGAACGCATTCTCGACCAAATCGCCGTGCCTGCCGTTGCAGACGACCACGGCCTCCACGTCCGCGCTCTCCGACGGCGCGACCAGGACGTCCGCGAGCTGAATGAGGCCGCTACGGAACTGCCCGTGCGGAAACCGCGCATCGAGCAACCTCATGCCGGAGGATGTGAGGTTGGTGATACGCCAGCCCATGCGCCAACCCGCCTCATGCTGGGCGCAAGATGCCTGTGCCACGCGGACCCGCGGTTCGCTGTCCCCTGCGCGGGCGGCGTGGGCCTGTCCCTCGTGATGGTTCACACTGCCCATGGGCCTCACCGCATGAAAGTCGAAGGGCGCCATTGCGAATGCCTCAATCCTTCGCCCGCCCGGGCCGGTACTCCGCCGCGGCGATGCGGTCGGGGAACTCGACGTCCTCGTTGCGGCAGGCGTCGATGATGAGCTTCGAGCCCCAGTCCTTGCCCGGATGCACGGGGTCCAGACGGCTGCCCTTGACGCGGTCGATGATGGAGATGTCAGTGGCGGCGTCCACCCGTGTGGCTACCGCCCACAGCACCTCTTCCTCGTCGTACACGTCGATGTCCGCATCCACCACCACCACGTGCTTGATGAGCTCCGAGCCCGTGAACGCGGCCATGGCGGCGAGCTTGGCCTCGCCCTCGCAGCGCTTGTCGATGCTGATGTAGCAATGGAACCGGCCGGCGCCGCTCAGGGGCAGACACACCGACCGTACCGTGGGCACCACCGCCTGGACCTTGCGGTAGATGCTACCCTCCTTGGGGACGGCGCCCAGCAGGCGGTGGTCCCGGTGGCCCGCCAGGATGTCCATGCACCAGGCGTCCCGGCGATGGGTGATGGCGGTGACCTCCACCACCGGCGATTGTCCGGCGCCGCCGTACAAACCCGTGAAGTCGCCGAAGGGTCCTTCCATTTCCCGCTGGTGCGGCAGCACCCGGCCCTCGATGACCATCTCGGCATCCGCGGGCACCAGCAGCTCGTCGCCGAAGGTCTCCGACGGCACCAGCCGCAGCGGCTCCCCCATGAGCCCGCCGATGCTCTCGTACTCGTCCTCGGCAATGCCGTTCAGGATGCAGTTGCCGAGATAGTAGGCCGGGTGGTGCCCGACGACGCAGGCCACCGGCAGCGCCTCGTCGCGCTCTTCCGCGCGCACGTAGTAGTCCCAGAGATGCCGGCGCTCGAAGAACATCACGAGGTGATTGGGGTCACGCACGTAGCAACGGTGGAAGGAAGAGTTGTAGACGCCGGTGTCGGGGTCCCTGGCGCACCAGGTCATGGTCAGGTAGGGACCGAGATCGGCAACGTGATGCGTCAGCACCGGCAGGAAGTAGAGATTCGGGTCCATCCTGACCTGCTTCACTGGCGCGTCGGCCGCATCCACGACCACGGGCTTTTCCCGCCGCTCCTCACGGGCCTGGAACTCGAGCATCAGCTCCCGGCCTGCCTGCTCGGGCGGCAGCCCCAGGGCCACCGCGCAGGCGGCGCGCGAGGCGAACACGTTCATCAAGAGCGGGAACTCCGAGGGCTCGCCGCTCAGGTTGTCGACGTTGGAGAAGAGCACCAGCGGCTCCCGCTTCTGCTTCTCCAGGTGGGCGATCATGGCGCACACTTCGAGTTTGATGTCGTGCTTGTCCGCGACCTCCAGCAACCGCTCGGGGGCAAGGCGCTTCACGGACTCGATGTAGGTTCTCAGGTCCATCGTGGTTGACCCTCACTGACGCGGCAATGGATCCCGCGTTACGAGTTCCGGAAACAGGGCGAAATCGCGATCGCGGGTCAGCAACGCTTCGGTACCATGCGCCAGGCAGATGGCCGCGATGCGCGCCTCGTGCACGACCGCGCCTCGAACCCGCGCTCGGGTAACGAGGCTGCCCAGAATATCGAGAAAACCGGCAGTCTCGCCAAGGAGACGATTGTTTGGCGACGCCGTCCACGCTTCGAGTTGTCGCCACGCCCGATCCGGCGGCGTTGCTGTCTCCTTCCATATCCAGCGGTTCGTCACGATGCTGAGAAACTCATAACAGCATGGCCATGGAATGGCCCAGAGCCTGTCACCTTCCGTCAGATGACGCAATATCTCGTATGCGGCTTGGTAGAGCGACGATTCCCTACGATGGGCGTAGACGAGCAGGTTGGTATCGACGGCGATCATCGAGATTCCGGTTCTCCGTAGATGATACCGCGCAGGTCCTGCCACGAATACACTTCCAGCGGATCGGTTGCGCCGGGGTCTCCCATGCTCATGTCGGGCATTCGGTACCGCCCATGGGACGCGGACGAGGTGAGCACCTGCCGCAGGCCGTCTTCGACGACCGAGCGCAACGACCGGCCCGTGTTCCTCGCATGCTGTTTTGCCCGTGACAGCAGTTCATCGTGGATGTCGATGGTCGTTTTCATGGATGCCATATTAGCAATATCAATAAGTATGGGCAACCCAGGACCAGCGGTTCGACGAAAGTGCACTGTCCCCTTCAATTGCAAACTCGCAAGGAAAAGAACAAGCTTCTTGTCTGGTCCGGCCATAAGATGACCGCGACTTTCCGCCCCATGAGCACGACTGCCGACAAACAGGAGTCCAATATTCACGTAACCGTGCCGCAAGCACTCCACGGCAAAAGGCTGGATACGGCGCTGGCGGCGCTGCTGCCGGACTACTCTCGGTCGCGACTCCAGCGACTCGTCCGTGGCGGCTACGTGCGGCTCGACGGGCGTCTCCCGGAGTGCTCGGACAAGGTCCCGGCCGGGGCAACCGTTGAGCTGGACCTGCCGGAGCCCGCCGAGGTTTCCTGGAAGGCGCAGGCCATACCCCTGGAGGTCATCCACGAGGACGCGGCGCTGCTGGTGATCAACAAGCCGCCCGGCCTGGTGGTCCATCCCGGAGCGGGCAATCCCGAAGGCACCCTTCTCAACGCGGTCATGCACCACGCGCCCGGCATCGAGGCGGTCCCGCGCGCCGGCATCGTTCACCGGCTGGACAAGGATACCTCCGGCCTCCTGGTGGTGGCCAAGACCGATGCCGTGCGCCTGCGCCTGGTGCGGGAGCTGCAGGCACGGCGCATCAAGCGGGAGTACCTGGCGCTGGTCCGAGGCGTCGTCCGCGCCCCCGGCTCCGTCACCGCGCCTATCGGGCGGCACCCGGTCCATCGAACTCACATGTCGGTGCAACAACGCGGCAAGGAAGCGACGAGCCACTACGGCATAAAGGCCGCGTACCGGAACCACACCCTGCTGCGGGTCCGGCTGGAATCCGGGCGCACCCACCAGATCCGCGTGCACATGGCGCACATCGGACACCCGGTGGTCGGCGATCCGGTCTACGGCGGCCGTGGCGCGGCCGCCCACAAGGGTCAGACAACGGAACTTACGGAGTTGTTGCGCGGCTTCCGGCGGCAGGCCCTGCACGCGGAACGGCTCGGACTCCGGCACCCGGAGACCGGTGAGACCCTGGAATGGACCGCGGCCGTGCCGGACGACATGCGGGCACTGCTGCGAGCCCTGGGAGAGGACTCTCGTTCCTGACGCGCCACGCCGGCTTGCCGGAGCGCCGCTCGGTAGGCATCCCGTGTAGACCGGTTTCCCTTTTTCGTAGTAGTTTCGTTCCAGACTCGCAGGAAGGCCGGACAGCCCCGCAAGAAAAGGAGCCCAAGCGATGGATCAGTCAGTCAGCGCATACAATTACGAAACCTTCAGCCGATCGGAAAGCTCGGCCAAGGCCGGTGAGTTCGCCGGGCGCCTGCGGGCGGGAGAGGAGGCCCCGGACTTCAACCTCCAGACCCCCGACGGGGAGACGGTGCAGCTTTCCGGCTTCAAGGGCAGCAAACACGTGCTGCTGGAGTTCGGAAGCATCACCTGACCGCCTTTCGTGGGCGAGGTCTCGCCCCTGAACGAGATGTACCGGAATTACCGTGACCGAGGTTTCGAATTCCTCACGATCTACGTGCGCGAGCCCCATCCCGGGGAGCACTACGGTCCGCACAAGGATTTCGAGCAGAAGCTGGAATACGCCCGCCATTGCCGGGATCAGGACGGCATCGAGAACCCCCTGCTGGTGGATGACCTGGAAGGCACCGTCCACCAACTCTACGGCGTCCTCCCCAACATGGTCTACATCGTCAGCAAGGAGGGCCGCATCGTCTACAAGGCGATGTGGACCGACCACGAGGAGATCCGCGTCGTCCTGGACAACCTCGTCATGGCCGACGAGCTGCGCGCCCAGGGCGTCCGCCTGAAGCCCTCCCTCACCGAGAAGATCAACTTCATCCCCGCCCAGTACGCCGGCGGCGTCCGCGAAAAGGTCTTCGACCGCGCCGGACCGAAGGCGTGGGGGGACTACCGGGGGACGTTCGGGGGGTAGCGCTGCCGACGATTTGGATTCCCGAGGACCACAGTGATTACGCTCTTGAGTAATTTTACTCAAGAGCGTAATCTATCTTCATGGCCCTCTTTGAGCGCAAACAACTCGCTACCCTCCTCGAACGTCTCAACGAAACGCCGCGTACCTTGATTCTGGTGGAAGGGCCGAGGCAGGCCGGCAAAACCACCATGATCACGCAGGCGCGGGACAGGCTGCGCCGCCCTTTCCACCTCACACCAATCGACCGACCCGAACCTGAGACAACGCGCCGAAACCAGTTCCTGGCCGATGATACCGCTGTATCCGATGTAAGCGAAAGATCAGGACGCGATGTCCGGTGGCTGGTGCGTGTATGGGAGCAAGCTCGAAGTGACGCGGATCGCTCCGAGCACGGGGGGGTGCTAGCCCTCGACGAGATCCAAAAGATCCCGAACTGGTCCGAAGCGGTAAAAGGGCTGTGGGACGCAGACCGAGGCGACCGGCGTCGCTTGCACGTAATCCTGTCAGGCTCGGCGCCACTCCTGATGCAACGGGGCCTGAGCGAAAGCTTGGCCGGACGCTTCGAAACCATCCAGGTCACGCACTGGTCCTTCGCCGAGATGTCTCAGGCATTCGGATTGAACCTATCGGAATTTATCTACTTCGGAGGTTACCCTGGGGCTGCGGACTACATCCACGATCACGACCGTTGGCGCGACTACATCCTGCGTGCGCTGGTTGAACCCAATATCGAACGTGACATTCTAGCCATGCAACGAGTCGACAAACCCGCGCTGTTAAAACGGTTGTTCGAGGTCAGCGCCGCGTCATCGGGACAGATCCTGTCGTATACCAAGATGCTCGGGCAACTCCAGGACGCCGGCAACACCACAACCCTGGCACGATACCTCGACCTGTTGGAGAAGGCCGGTCTGATCGCGGGTCTTCCAAAGTATACGGGCGGAATATATCGCCGCCGCGCCTCGATCCCCAAGCTCAACGTCCTCAACACCGCGCTGATGTCAGCCCTCTCCGGTTACTCCTTCGAAGAAGCGCGAGGAGACCGCACATTCTGGGGACGTCTGGTCGAAAGCGCCGTAGGTGCACACTTGTGGAACACCAGGACCGGACGGACTCGTTTGTGGTACTGGCGAGACCACGGAGTCGAAGCGGACTTCGTCCTGGAACGAGGGCCGCGGTTGGTCGCCTTCGAGGTCAAGAGTCACCAGAGTCGAGCCGACCGGCGGGGCCTTGAGGAGTTCCGGAAAAGGTTTGGCCGTGTTCAAACGGTCGTGGTCGGCGGAGACGGTGTTCCAGTCGAAGAATTTTTGTCCGTTCCAGCAGACGATTGGTTCGACGTGTGATGGGCAGATTCGTTGAACGCACCTGCACGGAAGTCGAGGACGGCACGAACAATACCCGTGCGTTCGAATCGCGACCCTTGGCCGAATTTCGCGATTGCAGCGCCTACGTGCTGCTGGGTGCTCCCGGCGCAGGGAAGACCGAAGCATTCGAACATGAGGCGGAGAAAACAGCGTTTTGTGACGCGCGCGACTTCATGACGCTGGACCACAAGCGATGGGCTGGCGTGCGGACACTGTTCATCGACGGCTTGGACGAGGTACGGGCGGGAACCGTTAACGGTCGGTCCCAACTTGACGCGATGCGCGGCCTACTAGACAGGCTGGGACGACCCGGCTTCCGGCTCTCGTGCCGTGAAGCAGACTGGTTCTGCGCGGCAGACCGGAAGCGCCTCGAATCGGTATCGCCCGACGGCACTGTCAAAGTCCTGCGCCTGGATCCTCTTTCAGAGGACAACATCCGCGACATCTTGGACGGCGAGGGCGTAGAGGATATCGACCGCTTCATTAACGAGGCGAGGGACCGCGGGCTTGGAGCGCTGCTGTCGAACCCTCAAACCCTGAAATTGTTGGCGGCCGCGGTCGCCGGCGGCAACTGGCCGGCAACGCGAACGGGTACGTTCGAGGCCGCGTGCAGGACGCTGATCCGCGAGCTCAACGAAGAACACATCCAGGCCGTCCCGCAACTTGCCGACTCGGAGATGTTGCACACGGCAGGACATCTGTGCGCCCTGCAACTGTTGTCAGGCCGGGCAGGATATCGTCTGCCCATCAGGACGGACAGGGTCGACGCCTACATCGACCTACGCGACATTCAAGAACCTAGTCAGGAGACTTTGCTTGCGACGTTACACACCAAAGTGTTCGATGTCACCGACGGGTTGGCCACACCCATCCACCGGCACATCGCCGAGTTTCTTGCCGGCCGATATCTTTCGGCCCGGATTGAAGACGGTCTTCCGGTACGGAGGGTTCTTGCCCTGCTGGCCGGCGCCGACGGGCGAACCGTGTCGGGGCTCCGGGGCTTAGCAGCGTGGTTGGCCGCCCACAGCCAAGAGGCCCGTCAAGACGTCGTCGAGCGTGATCCGCTGGGAACGGTCCTCTACGGGGACGTCAAGACGTTCTCAGTTGACGAGAAACGCCGCCTGCTCGACCTCCTGGAACAAGACGCGGAGAGTGACCCCCGAATCTTCTACGCCATGCATGATCTGGACTCGCGATGGGAAGGCCTTGCGACGCCTGACATGGGACATGCGTTCAGAAAGATCTTGACAGCCACAGAAGGAAGCCAAGGAAGGCAGACGGTAGCGTTCGCAGTACTACGCTCACTTGAACGTGGAGCCGTAGTTCCTCGCCTCATCCCAATGCTACTCGACCTCGTTAGGGACGGCGGATGTTGGTCTTCCGTAAGGGAGGCGGCGCTTGAAGTGTACATACAGCAAAGCAGCTACGGCGAGGACACTGCGGATCATGAACTGAAAAAACTACTGGCCGATGTGTATGCCGGATCCGTAGCCGATCCTGATGACCAACTGCTCGGTCTCTTGCTAATGAGACTCTTCCCCGGCACATTGCCGCCGGCCGAAGTCGGCCGGTTTCTGCGAGAACGAAAGAGACAAAGCCTTATAGGACAGTATGTGTACTTCTGGGAAGACGGTTTGGCAGAGCGATCGACGGATGACCAGTTCGCCGACGCTCTGGACTCCATAGTCGAGACCAGGGGCCGCGGGGCATTGGCCGTAGCGGACATTGAATCGTCATCCTTCTGGTTGCGCGAGCTTCCAGGCAACCTTCTGGCCAATTACCTCACGCGTTCTCCAACAGTCAGGCACGAACAATTGTTCGAATGGCTGGACCTTGCGGCCACTGACCCCAGCCAAGACGCTGAGGCCGAAATCAGTGCATGGCTCACCGACAATCCGGATTCGTACAAGGCCGTCGTCCGGCTGGCCGCGGACCGTTATCCCGATCCGGCACAACTCGCACACGAGATAGACTCCCGCCTGTTCCTCGCCTTCGAGCCGCCGGACTTCGCTGTATGGTGTCTCGGCGAGGCTGCCAAAGCAAAGGAGAATACGACGGCGGCCTCTGAGTTCTTCCTGAGCAGGGTTGTGGCCCTCCAAGATGAGCAACGGGTTGCCGAGTCGAGGGTCGAAGAGAGCCTGAAACATGAGCCCAGCGTGCTGGCTAGGTACAAGGTTCTGAGGAGACTCCGCCATCGGAACGACTCCAGACTCGCGTCCACATTGGAGGCCAGGGAACAGCGTCGCCAAAAACGCGAAGCCGAGAGATTGCAGCGCAGGAAGGACTGGCGCGAACACGTCGAGACTCACGAGCAAGAACTGCGAGAGAACCGGGCGGCCGCCACTCTCTTGCACCACTTGGCCTTCGCCTACCTAGGCAGGTACAGGGACCTGCAAGGCGCAACAGGGCGGCATCGGCTTCAAGATTTGCTGGGTAGTGACGATTTGGTGGATACGGTTGTACATGCGTTTCGCATGACGCCAACGAGAGTGGATCTGCCCGAAGACAACGAGATTCTCCGCCTCGCGGACGAGCAGAAGCACCACCTTCTGATGCTCCCGTTTCTGGTGGGCCTCGACGAGCGCCAACCCGTTGACCTACGTGTCGGCGAACCACCCTTAGGCGAGCCGGGCATGCGACGGGCTTTGGCGTTTCGTTTTCAGGCACCGGACCTCTGGAACCAGGAACCGTGCTGGTACCGCGCGGTAGTGGTCGGCCGCCCCGACCTGGTTGCCGAAGCCTTCGTATGGGCGATTCGCTCCACCCTGCGAAGAGGCACGAGCGACGGGTTAGGCCTCTACGAGCTAGGTCACGATGATGGCCATCGACCGGTAGCCCGCCTCGCACTCGGCCCGCTACTCACGTCTTTCCCGGTCCGCGGGAAGATCGCGCAATTGAACATATTGAAACGGCTGATTCTTGCCGCGTTTCGGCACCTCGACAGAGACTCGCTTCTTCGAATTATCGAGAGAAAGCTCACGCTCCGCAGCATGGACGTAGCACAACGTGTGTACTGGCTGTGCGGGGGGTTGTTGGCAGACCCCGCGTCCTTCACGGGCCGACTCAGGCAATCGCTGGCCGGGGCGGGACACGAACAGCGGATCCGGCACATGGCGCAGTTCTTTATCGACATCGACCATACTTTCGTGGCGAGGCTCGACCGCTCCGCGTCGGAGCTTCTCATCGCATCGCTCGGCAGCTCGTACAGGCCACACTGGACAGGCGACGATTCCGCGACAGCGACAAATGCGCACCTGCGAGCCGGGACGTATACACCCATCTTTATCGATACCCTCATCGCGGACTTGGCTTCGGACCCATCCAACGCTGCAACGGACGCGCTCGAAGACCTATCCGAGAACCCCAAGTTGAAGCCTTGGCAACTTCGACTGCAAGACGCGAGAAGCAGACAGCGCGAGGTTCGCCGCGAAGCCAACTTCCGTAACCCGACGGTTGAACAGGTGTTGGAGACCCTGGATGGCCGCCGACCGGCAAATCCAGCCGACTTGGCAGCGCTCACCGTCGATGTCCTGATCGAGTTGGCTAGAGAGATCCGTCACGGGAACACGTCGGACTGGCGGCAGTACTGGAATTTGGACTCAAACAAACGGCCTCAGGACCCCAGGCCGGAAGAAGCCTGCCGGGACGCATTGCTTTCCGACTTAAGGCAGAGATTGGCCTTGAAGGGCGTCGACGCCGAGCTCGAAGTGACTTACGCCGACGACAAGAGAGCGGACATCCGTGTCTCGTGCGACGGCTTCAACGTACCGATCGAGATCAAGAAGAGCACGCACGCCGATCTTTGGAAGGCCATCCGCGGTCAGTTGATCGAGAAGTACACGCGCGACCCCAACACCGGCGGATACGGAATCTACCTTGTGTTCTGGTTCGGCCCCGACCGGTGCAAACGGCCGCCAACCGGGCCTGTGCCGGAGACCCCTGCCGCCCTCCGAGACCAACTGCTCGCCACGGCCGACCTCTCCCCCGAGGAACGCCGCAAGATCTCCGTCATCGTCATCGACGTCTCGAAGCCGGACCCGCAATCTGGTAGTATGTCGTCGTGACCACAGGCACGCACCTATTGCGCCATACGCAAGTCCTGGTGCGGCGTAGTGACAGCAAAAGACGGACGGCCCTAGACTGGATGGCGCGAGCGGTCGTGATCGACCCTCGGTATTGGTAAGGTGAAAATGACGGATTACCAGTGGAAGCGGATCGAGCCTCTCTCGATGGAAAATAGGAATATCGACCTCGCCGCGATAAGTCCCCTCTACGACACATGGAAGATTGGGAAACAGAGACTTAAGGAATCGAGTCCCGCGAGTTTAGAGCTCTTTACACAACGTCTAGTTCGGCGCTTGAGCATCGAAACAGGAATCTTGGAACGTCTCTATGAGATCGACAGAGGTACCACCGAGGCGTTAGTGGCGAACGGATTCGGGGAGGAGCTCGTTTCCCGTGGCAGCACGGATATTGAGCCGTCGAGACTTGTCGATATTCTGCGAGACCATGAAGCTGCGATTCAACTGGTCATGGATTGTATTTCTGGTAAGAGGATGTTGTCGAAAACCGTGATTCACGAGCTTCATGCAGTTCTCACGCAACACCAGGATTCCACCACTGCGATTGACCAGTTCGGCAAGAGATTCGAGATACCTCTTCGAAAGGGCCGCTTCAAGGATCAGCCCAACAATCCAAGGCGGCCTGACGGAGCTACCCACGAGTATTGCCCTCCTATTCATGTGGAGTCAGAGATGGACGCGCTACTCATGTGGCTCTCCGAGTACGGCGATGAAGATCCCATCATCACCGCATCATGGTTCCACCACCGTTTTACACAAATTCATCCGTATCAAGATGGAAACGGGCGCGTTGGACGAGCCATCACAACACTTGTTCTCCTCCGCTCAGAGCTGCTCCCACTCGTCATCGATCGAGACCTCAGGACGGAATATCTTCAGGCTCTGGAAGCCGCTGATCTGGGGCAACTGAGAAATTTAGCGGCCCTCTTCGCCCGTCTCCAACGGGCGGCCATTCTGCAAGCATTGAGCGTCGATGCGGATGCCGAGGTCGCCCAGGAACGACGCCTCACTTCCGCAGTGATCGAAAGCCTGGCTGCAAAATTCAACAAGCGCAGAGAAGACAAAGATACGGAACTCCGAAGGGTAAACCTCCTCGCAGCATATCTCCGCGGACGGACTCGGACGGTCTTGCAGGAGACCCTGACGGAGCTTAGCGCATCGATCTCCCAGCTTGCCGAACCACAGATTCAACTAACAGACGGCGGACCAGATCGCCAAAATGGACATTGGTACAGGTTTGAAGTAGTCAAATCTGCAAATCTAGCCGGGAAGTACGCAAACTTCGACGAGGATCACTACTTTCTAAAAGCGTCCGTGCGTGTAAAGAGGGAACGCTTGATATTTGTCACGTCATTTCACCATGTAGGCCGCGAGCTATCGGGACTAGTGGAAGCCACCGCGTTCGCACAGCTTCAATCATACGAGCAATCCGAAGATAGGGAGCAGGTTTCACAGGACTTCTTTCTTTGCTCGTTGGAACCCTTTGTCCTTACCTACAGAACGCAAGAGGATGAGATTGGGACTGCATTTGATAACTGGCTTGACGCAGCAGTCGCTGTGGCTATTAAAGAGTACGGTGACCGGTTGTAATTGTAATAGTGTCGACACCATCTCATCGACTGGAACGGCTGATCGAGGTGTCGAAGCCGAACTCGCAATCTGATAGCATCGCCACATGAAAGAGAAAATCCGCACCTATTGCGCCATGAGCAAGTCCCGTTGCGGCGTCGTGGCTACCGTTGAGGACGGGCGCTTCGTGCGGCTGGAGCCTGACGCGGACCATCCCAACCGGGGCATCTGCATCAAAGGTCAGGCGGCGCCCGAGCTGGTGTACGACCCGGGGCGGTTGCGCTATCCGCTGCGGCGGACGACGCCCAAGAGCGATCCCGATCCGCGCTGGGCCCGGGTGGGTTGGGACGAGGCCATGGACGAGATCGTCCAACGGCTGGGAGGTCTCCGCGACCGCTACGGCGCGGAGTCGGTTTTCTTCTACCGCGGGGCGTCCGGGGGCAGCGCGTCGGCGGAGTACGAGCCGTGGCTGATCCGCTTCGCCAGCCTGTTCGGCAGTCCCAATACGGTTTCCACCGGGCACATTTGCAGTTGGCACAAGGACAACGGCTCCCGCTACACGTACGGGAGCGGCATCCCGAACCCGGACTTCGAGCGCACCGCCTGCATCCTGCTGTGGGGGCACAACCCCAACGCCTCCTGGCCCACCCAGGCCATCCGCATCTCCGCCGCCCGCAAACGGGGGGCGCGGCTCATCGTCATCGACCCCCGGGACATCCCGCTGGCGCGAAAGGCGGACCTTTGGCTCAAGGTCCGGCCGGGGACCGACGGGCTCCTGGCCCTGAGCTTCCTCAACGTGATGCTCGCGGAGAAACTGTACGACGCGGAATTCGTCCGCGACTGGACCAATGCCCGTTTGCTGGTGCGGGAGGGCTCGGGGGAGCTGCTGACTCAGGACGCGGTGGTGGCCGGGGGATCGCCGGACCTCTACGGAGTATGGGACGAGTCGGTGAACGGCCTGACGTTCCATGACCCGGCGCATGCGACGGCGGCGTCGCATCCGGCCCTGGAAGGGTCATTCGAAGTCCGGCTCTCAAGCGGCGCCACGGAGCGGGTCACGCCGGTGTTCGCACAGATGAGGCGGCATCTGAGCCAATACACGCCGGAGGCCACCGCAGCTACCACCGGTATCGAACCGGACCTGGTGCGCAAGGCGGTGCGCCTGTTCTGCGCCACGCCGCCGGGCTGCTACTACAGCTACAACGGCCTGGAACAGCACGCCAACGCCATGCAGACCAACCGCGCCGTGTGCCTGTTCTACAGCTTGACCGGAAACCTCGACCGGCCCGGCGGCAACGTCCGGTTCGCCAAGACCCCGGTCAACGGCATGGACGGTAGAGGGCTCCTGCCCAAGGAGCAGGCGCGGAAGCGGCTGGGGCTCGAGGCCCGCCCCCTGGGGCCCGTGGCCACCGGCCGGGTGCAGGCATACGAAGTCTATCGCGCCGTGCTCGAAGGCGAGCCCTACCCGGTGAAGGGGTTCCTGAGCTTCGGCGGCGACATCATCATGGCCAACGGGGATACGCTCCGCGGGCGACAGGCGCTCCAGCAACTGGACCTTTACGTGCAGACCGACTTCTACGAGACCCCGGCGGGGCGGTACGCCGACTTCCTCCTGCCCGCGGCCACCTCCTGGGAGGACTGGCACGTGAAGGCCTCCTTCGAGCAGGGTGCCGCCACCAGCACCTGGCTGCAGTACCGCGAAGCGGTGGTGCCGGCACAGTTCGAATCCCGCTCGGACGCCGACATCCTCTTCGATCTGGCAGGGAGGATGGGCTTCAACGAGCAGTTCTGGCACGGCGACCGGGAGGCGGCGCTGGACCACATGCTGGAGCCCGCAGGGATCACCGTGGCGCAGTTGAAGGAGCATCCCGGCGGGTTGTCCATGCCCCGGGAAACGCGCTACCGGAAGTACCTGGAAAAGGGGTTCGACACGCGTTCGCGGCTGGTAGAGATCTACTCCATCCCGTTTCAGGAACACGGCTATCCGCCGCTGCCGGACTTCAACCCGAGCGAAACGGGTTTTGGCGCCGAGGTGGTGCGGGACTATCCGTTCACCCTGACCACGGCCAAAGCCATCAACTTCTGCCACGGGCAGCACCGGTCGTTGCCTTCACTTCGGGCCAAGACTCCGGAGCCCGTGATCGAGATTCATCCCGACGACGCCACGGAACTCGGGATCGCCGCGGATGCCCCGGTACGGGTGGAAACGAAGGTGGCCGCGATGACCATGAAGGCGGGGCTCAACTCCGAGCTTCCCCGCAAGGTGGTACGGGTCATGCATGGCTGGTGGCAGGGTTGCCCCGATCTCGATCTGCCCGGCTACGATCCGTTCAGCCGCGACGGCGCCAACGTCAATCTCGTGATCGACAACGAAGTCATCGACCCCATCACCGGCTCCGTGCCGCACCGGTCCTATCCGTGCCGCGTGGTTGCCGCGGACGTAGCGCCCGGTGGCGGATAAAATAAAGGGAAACCTCTGCATGACCGCCATCACATGAACGAAGGGAGAAGAGCCTTGACACGCAAACGGAAACTGTATGTATCGCTGTATATGGTGTTAGCCGGTTTGCGCGTGTTCACCCTGCTCCATTCCAGACTGCCCACTGATACCGCCGTGGCGGAGACCCCGCAGGCCAAGACGGGCAGGCATCCCATCAAATACGTTTTCTCCGTGGATTATCCAATCGGCCGCAAAGCCGAATATCTCGCATGGATAAAAACCGTCGCCGGCGACCTCAGTGCTCCGAGCCAGGTACGGCGAATCACCTCCTATGACAACTACTATGGCGCATCTCCGAACCGCTTCGTCGAGCTCGAGTTCGACAGCATGGAGGACGCCACGAAATACTTTCAACACGAGAAAGTTCGCGCTGTCGCCGACGCCTGGACAAACTATGGCGTGAACATCAAGGTCCACGTGTTGTTGTTGCGCAGCGACTACGCCAGGTAGCGAAACCTTCACCAACGGCGTCTTGGAGTTCATCCGCCCAGTCCCGGTCTCGCAAGCGTCTCGCTCCTCGCCGCCTCACCACTTTCTTGCCGACTTTCAGCGGGACCCGTGCGGTTCAGAAAGGCAGGCTGTGCTGCTTGGCCTTGTTGCACGCCCTGCAACTCGGAACGACGTTTCCCCTGGTGCTCTTGCCGCCGCGGATGACGGGCACGAGATGATCCATGGTCAACTCGCGGGGCGGGAACCGGCCGCCGCAGTGAGCGCACAGTCCCTTGCTCGTCCGGTTCTTCCACCACTGGCTGTTGCGCAGCTCCCGCGCCTTCTGACGCTCACGGCGGATCTCTTCCTCGGTCACGGGAACGATGAAGGGGTCCGGTTCCACGTTACAGCACCTTGTTCTTCAGGGACCTGAAATAGACCGCGAAGCCCACGGCAACACCGAGATACAGTGCGCTTCGGGCGAGCGCCCAGCCTTCGCCGGCGTTCAGGTAGCCCGTCAGCTCCCACCCGCTGAAGAAGATGAAGAAGACGACGGACGTCCCGATAAGTATCTTGTGGGCGGTCATCAATCTCATGGCTCAAACATCCCGATCCAGGTATACCTTCATCTTCCTATTTCTAGTAGATTTCCCGGAATTCCAACAGACGGCAAGGAGAGACCATGTCCATGGAAGTGATTCATACCAACAAGGCCCCCGACGCCATCGGCCCCTACGAGCAGGCCATCAAGGCCAACGGGTTCGTGTACACCGCGGGACAGATCGCGCTGGTGCCCGAGTCCGGCGAGCTCGTCGCGGGCGGCGTGGAGGAACAGGCGCGCCAGGTCCTCGACAACGTCACCGCGGTTCTGGAAGCGGCTGGCACTTCCTGGGACCGGGCTGTCAAAACGACTATCTACCTGAACGACATGGCGGATTTCGCCGCCGTCAATGCCATCTACGAGAGCTATCTGGGGTCCGGCAAACCCGCCCGCACCACCGTGGCGGTGGCGGGGTTGCCCAAAGGGGCGCTGGTGGAGGTGGACGTGGTAGCCCTGGCGTGAGCCCCCCTACGCCGACCCTCCCTCGGTGAGAGAAGGAACCTTGGGGGTGCCGTCGGGGTTGAGGTAGTCCCGCCAGGGGTGGGCGGCTTCGAAGCGAAGTGTCTGCGCTGCCCTGGTGACATCGAGGCCGCCCCAACACCCTGAATAGCCTTCCTTGATCCGGGTGCCGGGCAGGTATTTCCGGACCAACTCGGCCGTGGCCTCCGGATACCGGCTCGTGGGTGCGGCGATGTTGAAGACCTGGTGTCCGGACAGCGGGGCTTCGACAGCCAGGTGGCACGCCGTGGCGGCGTCCCGCGCGTCCACGTAGCTCCAGAACGTTCCCATCCTGAGCCCGGGATCGGCCCACCGCTTGGGCAGCGTGCCGTAGGTGAGGTCGAAGTTCACACCGCTGAACCGCAGGCTGACAACGGTGAGGTCGCTGTAGCGCGTGCAGGAGTCGGCCAGTTGCTCGCCGAACACCTTGGACAGGGCGTAGGGGTCCTGGGGGCGGCAGGGATGGTCCTCGTCCAGGGGCAGGTAATCGGGCGCCCAGATCCTGGGGGCGTAGAGGAAGCCGTAGGCGGCGATGCTCGAAGCGCACACCACGCGCGGGACTCCCAGGTCCACGGCGGCCTTGAGCACGTTGTAGGTGGCGGTGACGTTGTTGCTGAAGGTCTCGCTGTCGGGCGCCAGGTTGGGGGCCTGGTAGGCGCCCAGGTGCAACACCGCGGCGGCGCCCTTAAAGGCTTCGTAAAGATCGCCCGAGCGGCGCAGGTCACAGAGCCAGGAATCGCAGAGCCGCCTCGGCGGCGGCACGATGTCCAGACTCAGCGCCTCGTAACCGTGCTCGAGAAGGTGGCTGATGGCGTGCTGTCCGAGACGGCCGCTGCCGCCGGTGATGACTACCTTGGACATATCGAACACGGGCGGGTTTGAAACCCGCCCCTACATATGGCTGACGCGCCTTGCCGACAACCAAATGTCTTGCGCATCTTGTTACCCATTGTATGGTTCAGACCGCCGGCCTCACGCCGACGAACGAGTCCAGCTTCACCAAGCCGTCCGCGTTCTCCTTCAACCGCAATGCCTTGGGCTCCTTGCCCGCGGCCACGGCGTCGATGGCGTCCCGGATCATCCGGCGCAGCATGATGACGCCCCGGTCCGAGGTCCCCAGCCGTTCTTCCCGTTCGCCCAGCAGCCGCTGGGTCCCCTGGGTGACGATGTCTTCCTGCCGGATGTTGCCGCGGAAGGGCATGAGCGGCCGCTTGTCGTAGGGTTTGACCTCTCCCTTGGGGGCCTCCCGCTTCCTCATGCGCGCCAGCCGGTCGAAGATGTCCGGATCCGGGCCGGTGTAGTAGTCCACGGTGAACAGCATGAAGTGCTCGTCGTCGTTGGGCGTGAGGAACATGAAGTGCTCGTAGTTGGAGCCCACCTTCTCCAGCACTTCCGGCTCCACCCGCGCGTGCACGAACTCCGTGTCGCCCACCTGGAGGATGCTGGGCAGCCCCAGGCTCATCTCGTCGACAAACTCGGTGCCTTCCGCCCGGCCCGGCTTGGACATGACCATCTTCATGCCGTAGGGGGTCTCCACCGGCTCGTAGGCCGGCGGGCTCTTGGCGCTGAAAAACTCCCCGCCCCAGGTCTGCTCACCGTAGGGGCTGCGGCTGTGGAGGATCCACACGTGGCAAGGGTCGGCGCTGTTCTCGTAGAAGTTGAACCAGTTGTAGTCGAAATGGCGGGTACTCTCCACCAACCGCTGGCCGCCGTGATCCACCAGCGGGGAATAGTTGGGGAGGGGCGGCGGATTACCGGGGTCGGGGCCCATGTAGGCAAAGAGCAACCCTCCGAGGGAACGGACCGGGTAGGCCGGATGCGTTACCTTGGCGCAGAAGGCGCTTTCCGGGGGCTCGGACGGCTGCTCCAGGCAGTTGCCCGCCACATCGTATAGCCAGCCGTGGTAGGGGCAGCGAATGCCGCGCTCCTCGACGTCGCCGTATTCCAGGGACGAGCCGCGGTGGGAACAGGCTTGGCCAATGAGCCCCAACCGGCCCTGGAGGTCGCGGAAGAGCACGAGGTCCTCGCCCAGGACGCGCACCGCCAGGGGAACGTCGTGCAACTCCGCCTCGGTGCCCACCGCGAGCCAGTAACGCCGCAGCCATTCGCCGCCCGGCGTGCCGCGTTCCACACGCGGGATATCCTTGTTGGTGCTTTTGAAGTTGTTCACGGGATAACCTCGGACCGGCCGCCACTGGACCTCAATCCAGAAAGCCGCCGCGGCTGAGCTCCCGGTGCACCGAGTCCCGCGCTTCCGGCGGCAGCGGCCTGGTCTCCCACTTGGGAAACCGCCTGATGGCGAAACCGCGCATGCGATACATCTCGGCCACCACGGCCCGTCCGTGGCGCTTGATCTGTCCGATGACGACCGCGGTGACGTCGTTGACCCGCCGCTGCAATTGGACTGCCTGCGGATAGTCCTCCCGCTCCAGCGCGCGCCAGAGCTCGACGCACAATTCCGGGATACAGCTCGTGGGCGGATTGATCATCCCCGCCACCCCGAAGGGCACGAGCCCGAAGATGTCCGCGTTGCCGGTGAACACCGCCACGTCGGGCGGAAACAGCCGCACGTAGTCCAGCATCGCGCCGGCGCCGTAGGCCACCTTGATGCCGCGGATGGTGGGGATCTCTTCCTTCATGCGCTGCGCGAAGGGCGGTGCGATGGAGATGCCCGAGTACTTGGGGTTTTCGTAGATGAAGATGGGCAGCGGCACGGCGTCCGCCACCGCTTTGAAATGGGCCATGAGTTCGTACTCCGAATGGTCGGAGTAATAGTAGGGCGGGATGACGCCGATGCCGTCGACGCCGTGCTCGGCGGCATGCCGCGCCAGCTCCACGGTGCTCTCCGCGTCGGCCGTTCCAACGTGCACGATGAGGGGAGCGCGTCCCGCATTCTGGTCGACGGCGATCTCGGCGGTCCGCTTGCGCTCCGCCATGGACATGGCCGGCCCCTGCCCCGACGACCCCAGCATGAACAGGCCCTGAACCCCGGCTTCGACGTAGAAGTCCACGAGCTTCCGAAGCATCGGCTCGTCCACCGTTCCGTCGTGCTCGAATGGCGTAATCACGGGAATGACAATGCCCTTGATCATGACCTCAACCCTCCGTGGTCACCAGATAACCCTGGGCGTCGCCGCCGTCAAGGCGTCCTTCGACTTCGCTTCGCTACGCTCAGGACGAACGGTTGTGGGAGCTTGTTTTCCCGTTCGTCCTGAGCGTAGCGAAGCGAAGTCGAAGGACGCCATACCGTTTGCTCCGACACCCTATCCTTTCGCCAGCAGGCGCATAAGCCTTCCGTAGCCGGTGATCTTCTCGTGCATGCCGATAGCCTTGAAGGCCACGTAGAGCTGCGACGTCATGTTGGCGATGACCGGGAGCCCGAGGTCCGTCTCGAGGTCCTCGATGACGTCCACCACCGGGAAGTTGGCGCACGGGATGTAGATTCCGTCCGCGTTGCCGGCCTCCCTGACCGCGCGCTTGGCTGCCTGGTAGATGTCCGCCACCGAGGCGCCGCTCGAGTTGGTGAAATCGGTTCCCAGGGACACCAGGGAGGAGGCCTCGAATCCCCACGCCTTGAGGTAGCTCACCACCTTCTCGTTCAGGTCGGGCGGATAGGGGTCGACGACGGCCAGGCGGGAGACCGAAAGGTCCCCGAAGGCATCCAGGGCGGCAACGATGCTGGTGGTGCAGGGCACTTCGGTGATGCCTTCGAGCTGTTGGATGAGCTTCGTCTCGAAGCCCTTGCCCTGGCTCAGCACCAGCGGCGAGCCGCCGTGAATGATGAAGTCGCAGGCGCGCCGCTTCAGTTCATGGGCGCACGCCTCCACCTGCTTGAGCGCTTCCTTGTAAGCCTCCTCCTTCCAACCGCCCACCATGCAGGCAACGCCGATCATGCCGACCCCGTCCGGCACGATACGGTAGAAGTCGTAGGCGTTGAGCTCGATGACGGAGGGAGAGATGTAGCCGATTCTGGCGCGGTAGCCGAACATGGGCTGCTCCTTTCGTGGCGAGGACCGGAAGAACCGGGCTCAACCGGCGTCGTTGAACTTGTAGAACGGCTCCACCGGATGCTCTTGCTGCGCTTCGAGGAAGTCCCTCACCCGTGGGAGGAGGCGCGCTTCGAGCCCGCCGGCCTTCCTTCGGGGCGCTGGCTTGATCTTTTGCTTGACCTCCTTGAGGAACGCTTTCTCGTCGAGACGCACGTGCTTGCCGCCGCGGTAGAGGATCTCGCCGTCCACCATGACGGTATCCACGGCCCCTGCCTCGCCCCGGTAAACGAGCGCGTCCACCGGCGTCTGGTGGGATGCGAGATACGGTTCCACGACGGGCCGCGAGTCCACCAGCACCAGGTCCGCGCGCCTGCCCGGCTCCAGGGTGCCGCAACTCGCGCCCCAGCCGAGCGCGTCCGCCCCGCCCGCGGTGGCCGCCCGGAAGATCTCCTCCACCGGCATCAGCCCCGGGCCCGCGCCCGGAACGCGCTGGAGGTTGGCGGCCAGCCGGATTTCCTGAAACATGTCGGGCCGGTCGTTCAGCGGGCTGCTGTCGAGCCCCATGCCCAGCCGCACACCCGCGGCATGGAAGTGCATCAGCGGGGCAATGCCGCTGCGCAGGCGGAGGTTGGAACTCGGGTTGTGCACCACCGAGGCGCCTTTGGCCGCCGTGGTCGCGATATCCGCGCGGTTGAGCCACACACCGTGGGCCAGGCTCACGTCCGGAGCCAGAAAGTCCAGATCCGCCAGCCATTGCACCGCGCTCTTACCGTATTCCCGCAGAAAGTACGACCGCTGATACTTGGTCTCCAGCACGTGGATCTGTATCCCCAGGCCGCGCCCGGTGGACTCTCTCCGGATGGCGCGCAGAAGCTCCTCCGTGCACCACTGGGGCCCGGCCGGGGTCAGGAACAGCCGGGCCCGGCCGCCGTCGCCGCTCAGGGCGTCGCCGAGCCTACGGGCCGTCCGGAAGTAATCATCCGGCGCCGCGGTCCGGGCCGTTCCGTAGCGCTCGGCCGCCTGCTCCCGCAGCGACGGCGGCAACGACGCCAGGAACTCGTCGTCGCCGTACACGATGTGATTGCGGTCGCGGATGTCGAGCCCGAAGGACACGCGCATGCCGGCGTCGCGGTAGGCGCGCAGCCGTTCATCGACGTCGGCGTCGTAGGTGTCGGGCGAGCGGCTGGAGTTATAGTGCAGGCACGTGGTGATGCCCGACTCGATCATGGTCTTGCAGGCGTAGAGGACGTCCAGGTACGGATCCAGATCGGCCATGGGATCGGCCGCGAACCGGGAGATCTCGAAACAGTCGTCCTTGCCGCCGAGCTGAAACGTCGTCAGCCCCTTGCCGTGCTGATGCGCGTTGACGAAGCCCGGAACCACCCAGTACCGCGAGGACCCTACCACGGTGGCGTTGGAGTAGGATGTCTTGAGGTCCCGGTATCGGCCGACCTCGACGATGTCGCGGCCCGACACCGCCACGGCACCGTCGCGGATCACCCCATGGGACCCATGCCGTGGCTGCATGGTGACGACGAATTTGCCTCGAACAAGGTATTCCATTTCAGGACCCCTCTTTCGTATCGGGCGCCAGACCCAGAAACCGCAAGCAGTTCTCGGAGGCCACCCACTCCTGCTCCTCGGCGGTAAGCTGCAAATCGTTGAACTCGTCCTCCGGCGACTGGTCCCGGAACATGAACGGGTAGTCCGAGCCGATGACCACCTGTCTCGCGCCCACGGTGTCGATGAGGTAGCGCACCGTGCGGTTGTCGAAGAACACGTCATCGTAGAAGAACATGCGAGCGTACTCGGAAGGCTTCCGGGGCATGAGCGCGTGGAAGTTGGGGTTCTTGTGCCAGGCGTTCTCCAGGCGCGGCAGGAGCTGGGTGAAGGTGCCGCCGCCGTGGCTGAAGCACAGCCTCAGGCGGGGGCACGCTTCCATGAGCCCGCCGGTGATCACGCTGGCGATGCCCAACGCGCCTTCGAGGGGGAACGCCACGATGTTCTCGATGAACGGCGGCCCCACGACCCGGTCCATGAAGGTGGCGTGCTGGGCATGCACGAAGACGGACACGTCCAGCTCCTCGGCGGCCTTGAAGAAGGGCAGGAACTCGGGCTCGCCCAGGCTCTTGCCGTTGACGTTGCTCAGCAGTTCGACGCCGTGAAGACCCAGGGACTTGACCCGGACCAACTCCGCGGTGGCCAGCTCCACGTCCTGAAGCGGCACCGAACCCAAAGCATAGAATCGATCCGGCGCCTGATCCACCATCCGCATCAGCACCTCGTTCAGGTGACGCGCCAGGTCGTGTCCGTCCTGCGGCTCCAGACGGTAGGCCAGCAGTTCCGGCATGGGCGACAGCACCTGACGGTCCACCGCGTAGTCCGCCGCGGCCATCTCCCGCAGACGCCGCGGCACCGACCAGCAACGGTCCAGCACGGTGCGAAAGTTTCGGCCCGCGATCATGACGTTGGCCGTCTCCGGCCCGGTGTGGTCCATGGAAGGCCAGCGGTTGCCCGCGGCGCGGGCGCCCACCGGAGGAAAGTGTTCCGGCACGATGTGGGTGTGAACGTCGATGACCATGAACCAAGCTCCTTGCAAGGGGTTAGGCGGTGTCCGGAGGAGACGGGGCGATGATGAACAGACTCAAGAACCCGGATATCACCAGCGTCACGGCGAAGAGCGCGAAGGAAACCGTATAGCTACCCATCCAGTCGAAGAGAAAGCCGAAGAACGGCGGCCCCAGCGCCGCGAACCCGTGGATCAACAGAAATCCGAGGCCGCGGATGCTGCCCATGGACAGCCGTCCGAAGAACCGCGCCCACATCAGGTCGGGCAGCACCATGTTACCACCGAGCCCGACCCCGTAAAAGAAAAACCCGGCGTACACCAGAGCCAGCGACTCGGACGTGATGGCCAGGGTCAGGCCGGCCGCCTGGATCAGGAACTTGACCAGGGTGGCCCGGCGCACGTCCACGCGCTCCGCGATGAGGCCCCAGACCAGCGGCGAGCCGAGCTGGGTGAAGGCGATGATGCCCATGATGCCGGCGGCACCGTAGTCGGAGTAACCGAGGTCCGTGACATAGGGGAACACGTGCAGGTTGACCCCGGTGACGCCGACGGCGGACACGCCGAAAACTGCGACAATAAGCCAGAAGGCGCGGGTTCGCAGCCCAGCCCTCCGGCTCCAGATCCGGTCCTCGGAGGCGGCCCGCGCATGCGGCCGCGCCGCCTCACGCTGCGCCACAACCTCGGGATCCAACCCGTCGGGATGGAGACCCATGTCCTCGGGTGAGCGCCGGATGTAGATCAGCGCCGGGGCCACGAGCAGCACCGTCAAAACGCCGAAAAGCGCCCAGACGTGACGCCAGCCCAGCGACACCAGAAGCGACGCCACCAGGAACGGCATGACGATCTTGGCGAACCCGATCCCCATGCTGGAGAATGCGATGGCGCGGCCACGCTTCTGGATGAACCACCGGCAAATCATGACGTTGATCACCATGTAACCCAGCAGGCCGTCGCCTACCGTCACCAGTGTCCAGCGCACCAGCACGAAGTGCCAGAAGACGTCGACCTGGCTCAGGAGAAGATAGCCGACCGCCGCCACCAACGCCCCCACGGTCACGAGCCATCGGCTGCCATGCCGGTCCACCAGCGACCCCACGACAGGAGCCATGGACGCGCTGATGAGCCCCTCACCCGAGCGCAGCAGGGAGAAGACGCCGCGAGACACGCCCAGATCCGCGGTCATGGGTTTGAGGAAAATGCTCAGGGTGCTGGCCAGGGCGAAGGAGGAGGTGACGTTGGCCACGAATCCGACGGCGACGATGTACCAGCCGTAGTAGATCCGGCCCGATGCATGGACGCGCCGTGTTGAACCGCCTGTGACCACCTGTCACGGGTAACAAGGTTTGCCGTCGATGGAAAGCGGGCCGCGCCGGCCGATCGGGCACAAATGGACCCGCCCGCAGGTCTTGGTGTAGAGTGGTGCGAACATGGCGACAACACGTCGCATCGTCATTCCGGCGAAAGCCGGAATCCAGGGGCGGGGGCAGGCGGAAAGGAGACAGCATGCGTGTATTGATTACCGGGGCCGGATTGATCGGCTCCCACGTAGCCGCGGAGCTGAGCTCGCGGGGGGATGAGGTCACATTTTTCGACGTGGTGGCGAAACCGGACTACATCCGCCACGTCACCGGCAAGGACCTGCCGCTGATTCGCGGCGACATCTGCGATCTGGCGGCCCTGATGGACGCCTTTCTGGCGGTGCGGCCCGAGTGCGTCATCCATTTGGCAGCGTCGGTCGGCGAGTCCAACATCCCCAACCTCTACGCCGGCTTCCAGGTCAACCTCGTGGCCACCCTGAACGTGGCGGAAGCGGTCCGGCTGGCTGGAGTGCGCCGGCTGGTGCACGCCAGCACCCAGGCGGTGTACCAGGATGCCGATCCCACGGAACTGCTCCGGGAAGACTCGCCCCTGGACGGCCGCGGCCGGGTGTACAACGCCTCGAAGCTGGCGTGCGAGCACGTGCTCAGGACCTATTCCGCCAGACAGGCGTTCGAGCTGGTGATGTTGCGGTTCGCGGGGGTGTACGGGTACCGCGCGGTGGCCGGAGGCCCGGGTGTGGCGGTGCAACAGGCCGTCTGGGCAGGCATGGCCGGGGAGGAGGCAGTGCTCAACGCCTACGAGACCGTCGATTTCATCTACGTCAAGGATCTCGCCGACGGCATCGCCCGGGCGGTGCACACCGCCCCGCTGTCCCATGACGTCTACAACCTGGGCAGCGGCGCCCTCACCACCGTTGAGGACGTCGAGGCCGCGCTCCGCGCGATCTTCCCGGACATCCGCCTGCGCCGGGGCACCCTCACGCCCGCGCGGCCGCGGATGGACATCACCCGAGCCCACACGGAACTGGGATACGCGCCGGAGTACAAGCTCGAAGCCGGACTGCGGGACTACATCGCCGAGCTGAAGCGGGAGTGAGGGGGGACGACCTACTACGCCTGTCCCCGGCGGGGCAGTGGCCCGGGCACGGGCGGGTTTGAAACCCGCCCCTACATTTCCTCATCGGGCGCTGGCGGTTGGACATCCATTGAACAGAGTCGCAGTAGTTCCCCGTAGGTCGGGTTAGCCGAAGGCGTAACCCGACACCGGACCCGCATGCGTGTCGGATTACGCTTCGCTAATCCGACCTACATGAGACTGGAAGCGTACGCTACGGTCGCCCCTACTCTCGCTACGATTCGATTACTCGGACAGGCTCCTAAGTGACTCGGCGCGAGGCGGCGGCTTCCGTCAGGGTCGTCGTGGGAGAGACGTACTCCAGGTCCGTCAGCACCTCGATGAGGGCGGGGCCGGGGGCGTCCAGGGCCTCTTTCAGGGCCGGCAGGATTTCGTCGTCCCGGCCGACCTTGATCCCCAGGGCGCCGTAGCCTTTCGCCAGGGCGGCGAAGTCGGGGTTGACCAGGTCCGTGCCGTAGTTCCTGCCGGGGTACTGGGCCTCCTGGTCCACACGGATGGTGCCGTAGGAGCCGTTGGCGTACACCATCACGATGATCTTGACCCCGTACTGCCGGGCGGTGGCGATCTCCTGTCCGGTCATCAGAAAGCCGCCGTCGCCCACGTGGGCGATGACGGTCCGTTCCGGATGCGCCAGGCCGGCGGCGACCGCGCCGGGCACGCCCGTGCCCATGCTGCCCAGGTTGGGAACGATGTACGAATCCGCGTGGTCGAACTCGATGTAGCGCTGGACCCAGCCGCCGAAGCTCCCCGCGTCGTGTGTGTGAATGGTATCCGGCGGGACGGTGGCCTTGATATCCGCCATGACTCGCTCCATGGACACCCCGCCGGTGGGGCGCTCCGGCGGCGCCGCGTAGCGCCGTTGCCGGGCGTGATAGTCGGCGATCCAGGCGGCCCGAGCCTCGTTGGGGCTCGAGCTGTCGTGCTCCAGCGCCGCGGCCAGTGCCTGCCTCGGATCCGCGACCAAGGCCAGGTCCGGACGGAAGTTCTGCCCGATATTGCCGGCGTCGGCGTCGATCTGAATGGTCGCGAGGCCCGGATGGGGCAGCGTGTAGCCGCCGGAAACCTGCTGGTTGAACCGGCACCCCACAATCAGCAAGAGGTCGGCTTCGTCGCGCACGATCTGTTTCGCGTGATTGTTACGGCTCCCGAGATTCCCAACGTAGTGGAGATGCGTGTTGGGGAACGCGTCCTGGCGCTTGAACGCGCTCAGCACCGGCATCTGGAACTTCTCGGCAAAGGCCACCAACTCGTCCCGGGCGCGCGCGTACTGGGTGCCGGAACCCGCCAGCAGCACCGGCCTCTCGGCCCCGTTGACGCGTTCCACCATCTCCCGGATCAGTTCCGGATCCGGACTGGGACGGACCGCGGGATAGGACTCGACCATGGCGATGTCCGCCTCCTCCTCGAGCATGTCCCTGGGAAGCGAGATCACCACCGGGCCGGGGCGGCCCGACCGCGCCACGTGGAACGCCCGGGCCATGATGCGGGGTACCTCCCGCGGGTCGTTGATCTCGATGACCCACTTGGCGATGCTGCCGAAGAAATGCGTGTAATCGATCTCCTGGCCGGACTCCCGGCCCCGATGTGCCCGGGCCACCTGGCCGATGAGCAGGACCAGCGGCGTCGAGTCGTACTTGGCAAGATGCACGCCGATGCTCGCGTTGGTGGCGCCGGGACCACGCGTGACCATGCACACGCCCGGCGTGCGGGTGGTCTTGCCGTAGGCCTCGGCCATGAGACAGGCGCTGCCCTCATGACGGTTCGTAATGAGGGTGATCTCCGGGACGTCCCTCAGCCCGTCGAGCAAGGCGATGTAGCTCTCGCCCGGCACGGAGAACGCGTGACGCACCCCCTCGTTCCGGAGACACCGCGCCACCGCGTGGCCGCCCAACATCCTGCGACTCTGTTGATCGATACTCAACGATCTACCTCCGCCAACGGCGCGTTACGTCCCCAGCGCCTTCTTGAGCCTCGCCAGGGTCGCGCCGGGGCCTTCGCCAATTCCCCGGCCGCCAGCTTGTTCTGCACAATGATCCGGGCCTACCGCATTTGCCTGCGAGGGGCAAGGGAGCGGTGGGGAAGGACAACTGGTCTTGGCGGCGGGTGGTTTAACGCCGGCGGTCCAAGGTGTTAGAATGGCGGGCCGCGGCAGATGCCGGCAAGAATGCGGGAAGAATCACACCAAGGGGAGACACATGTCGGACGGAATTCAACAGCTTAACGAAGACGTCATCGCGGCCGCCAGGATTCTGAGCCGTGAAGGGTTGGTGCAGGGGTTCGGACACGTGAGCGCGCGGATCCCGGATTCGGACCTGTTCGTGATCACCCCTCGGGTGAGCCTGGAGCTGGTCGAGGCGAACCAACTGGTGGTGTTGAACTTGCAGGGTCAGGTGCTGGAAGCGCCGGTGTCGCCGTCGTTCGAGACCGCGCTCCACACCGCCATCTTCAACGCCCGGCCGGAAGTGAACGCCATCACGCGGATCCACGCGAGGACCGCCAACATCTTTTCGGTGACTGACACGCCCCTCGACGCGGTGCACAACCACGGCAGCTTCTTCAGCGGCGGGGTGCCGGTCTTCAGGACCATCGACCTCATTTCCACGCAGGCGCTGGGAGAAGGCGCGGCCGCGGCGCTGGGGGATGCGGCCGCCGTGCTGTTGCAGGGCAACGGACAGGTGACGGTGGGCCGGACCATTCCGGAAGCGGTGATGATGGCCATCTACCTCGAGGAAGCGGCGCAGGTGCTCTACGGAGCCATGCAGGTGGGCACGCCGCGTTTCCTTCCCGTGGAGGCGGCCGGCTCTCGCCAGACAGAGGCGCTGCCGCCCCCGGACATGGAACGCGCCTGGAATTTCTTCAAGAGCCGGGTGGGAATGTAGTCACGCCGCAGGCTATCGAGCGTCGAACGGCCCCACCCCTGGATTCCCGCTTCGCGGATGACGGTTTTGGGGCTACGGACCTTCCAACAACAAAAACGCCATACCGGAACAAGCCGGCATGGCGTTTCAATGAGCAAGCGGCCGCGGCTGAGAGAGCCACGCGCCTGGAGGCTGCGGATCAGCCCGCGAACTCGACGGCGAGGTTGACGGTCTCCCCGGCCTTGACCTCCACTTCCTTGGTCTGCTTGCCGAGTTTCTCGTGCCAGATCTCGACCTTGTACTTGCCGGCCGGCACGTCGGTGAGACTGAACGCGCCGTCCTCACCGGTGACGCTGTAGTAGGGATTTCCCGCCACGAAGATCCAGCCGGCCATCCAACCGTGGACGTCGCATTTGACTTCCATGATCTCCGGCTTGTCGAACTTCACCTTCAGCTTCTTCTTGAACTTCGGCTGTGCCCGGTTCATGGGCTTGTTGACCTTGCTGTAGGTGTGGATGTTGTGAAGCACCTTGTCCGGATTGAGGACGGTGACCTCCGCGCCAGCCGGAACGGCCAAAACATGCGGCTGATACTGGCAACCATTCTGGTCTAAGGTGACCCCTTTCACCTCCATCTTCTTGCCGCCCTTGACGTCCGAGATGTACACCACCACGTTCGCCAGCTTGCCGTCCTTCACCACCAGCGACTCGTCGAACTTGGGTGACTTGTCACAGCGCCGCTTGTCCTTGGTGACCTTGAGCTTTTTCGGCTTGGGGGCGGTGCCCTTGAAGACCACGGCGCCGGAGATGCCTCCGCCGGCGGCGCCTGCACCCTGATAGGCGCCCAAGGTGAGTGTAGCGGTCACGAAAAGCGCCAATATGGCGAGCGATGAAAACCTGCGGTTCATGGATGGTTCTCCTCTTGCGAAATTGTCTCTGGTTCCAGGTTAGCCCTGTTTGTTGGCTTCTTCAACACTTGTCTGACCGGATTCCATGGCCTGCCCGCCCTCGGCCTTGGCGGTGGTGGCGGGCTTCAAGCCGAGCGTCATGATGTAGTCGGTGAGCGCCTCGATCTGTTTTTTCTCGTCGGCGTCGAGAATGTCTTCGGGTCCGCCCGGGTAGAACGCCGGCATCTTGGTTCCCGGCTGGAGCTTTTGGGGGTCGAGAATCCACTTCTCGATCCAGTCGGGATTCAGCCGCTGATTGGCCAGGTTGAGGTCGGGGGCCCAGTCCTCCACCGGCCCGTCGGGCTTCTTGTCGCCCTGTTGGTGGCAGCTTCCGCACTCGAAGTAGTCGTCGGAGAACAGCTTCCGGCCGGCTTCCAGATAGCCCGGGGGTACCTGCTTTTCATCGAAGTGGACGTACGGGATCTCGACCTCGGAGAGAGCCACGAAGTAGCTCACGAACGCATCCGCGTGGGGACCGTCGAAGCCGAAGGTGGGCATACGGACCTTGAGCCAGGGCCGAATGGGGTTCTCCGGGTTCTGCAGGAAGCCGAACAACCAGTTGGCCTGAACCTTCTCGCCCTCGCCGTTGAGCACCGGCGGTGCCAGGGTCGGGTTCTTCTCGTAGTACTTGCGAACGTATCCGCCGTCGCCGTTGATCTCGTGACAGCCGACGCAGTTATACTCCTGGACCATACGGCGGCCGGCGAAGAGCTGTCGGGCCCGCTTGGAGTGGTCGGCTTTGAAGGACTCCGGCACCTTCCGCTCCACAAAACCATGCAGCAGGATCTTCAACGCCTCGATGTCCTCCTTGGGCAGATCGAAGTGAGGCATCAACTGCTCCACGCGCTCGGTGGCATACACCCTCGGGTTGTGGATCTTGTTGAAGGTCCAGTCCTTCCAGGAATGCTTGATGGTCGTGTCGTTGCCGAAGAACAGCTCCTCCAACGGTTTCGAGCCGAAAGTCGTCAGCTCGACCCCGATCCGGGATTCCTTCTCCATCCCGGGGATGTCGTGGCAACCGGCGCAACCGTACTTCCGCACCAGCTTCTCGCCCCTGGCGATGTTGGCGGGCTGCTCGAGGCGGGCCACCAGATCGGCGTTGGGCTCGGGCTTGGTGCCCAAGGTCATCAGGTAGGTGGTGAGGGCCAGCGCCTCGTCTTCGGACAGCCGCAGGCTCGGCATCCGGGTGTCAGGATTGTAGCGCTTGGGATTGCGCAACCAGTTGTAGGCCCAACGGGGATTCACCTTGGCGGCGATGTCCTTCAGGTTCGGCACCAGATCCTTGCCGCCGATGCGGGTGGTGAACTCACCCTCGGCAAGGCCGTGACACCCCTGGCACCCCACCGAGCGGGCCAGCTCCTCGCCCTTCTTCGCCATACCCGCGTCGCCGGACCGGTAGCCCTCGGGCGCCGGATGCTCCTTGAGCCACGCGTCGGCTTCCTTCTTCGACGCGGACCACAGGTAGGATGCCGCCGCCAGCGCCTCGTCTTCCTTGAAGAAGAAGTGCGGCATGCGGGTATGGGGCCGGAACGCGCGCGGGTTCAGAATCCACTGAACCATCCAGCCGGGATCCACCTTGGCACGGACCCTTCTGAGGCTCGGTCCGACCTTGGGGATGTCGTCGTAGCCTTCGACCAGGTGGCAGCCGGTACAACCCACCTGCTCGAAGATCCGCTGTCCCCGTCCCACCACGTCGGCGCCCTCAAGGCCTTGGACGTTGAGGTGGCAGGTAATGCAGTTGGCCTGCACGTTGTCGCCCTTGAGCAGCGGATGCTCCCAGAACTTCACGTTGCCGTGCGCCTGCGCCAGGCTGTTGACGCCCTCTCCCTGTCCGTCATGGCAGGTGGTGCACCCGAAGATCCGCGGCGGGTGAGCCGCGTCACTGAGGAAAACCTTGCGTTTGGGATGGGTCTTGAGGGGATGCGCCAAGTCGTCGAAACCGTCGCGGTTGATGGCGATGTGGCACGACTGGCAACGGTCCACCCGGTCCACTTGCTGGTCGAAATTGTTGCGGTCGAAATCCTTGAGCACCACCTGCTCGATCTTGGGGACCTTGTAGAGCGTGAACTGCGGAAAACCCTCCGGGCCCACCGTGACAGTGGCGTTGTCCATCTGCCGCTGCGCACTCCGTATCTCGCCCTCCATCTCGTAGATCTGTTCCTCGATGGCCTTGACGCCGCCTTGGACCTCCGTGATCTCTTGCTTGACGTCCGCACGCTTCTTGCGGGCGGCCCCGAGGGCCGGCTCCAGCGAATGCTGGACCTCTAGCAGCTCCTTGATGTGCTTGTCGTAGGAACTCGCGTCCCGGCCCTGCTGGACCGCGTGGTCGAACTCGTACCAGGCTTCATCGAGCTCGCTCTTGACGAACTTGACCTCCTGATCCGCTTCGAAGTACTCGACCTCGATCTGCTGCTGAAGCTCCTTGAGCTCCGCCAGCTTGGCGCCCTTTTCGCCGCCCGCCAGACTCTGCAACTCGGCATCGCGCTTCTTTACCAAGTCCGAGTACTTCGGGTCCGCGTCCAGCCGCTGCTGCTCCTTGGCCAACGCGGCCGCGGCGCGCCCATAGTCGGTCTGGAGGAACTCCGTCTGATGGACCTTCCACACCCGCCTCGTGATGTTGTCGTCGAACACCGCCCACAGGGACACCACGACAAGAAGGATGGAGCCTACGAAAAAGACCGTCCCGTAGGATTTCTTTTCTTCGTTGGGATCTACGCCGCGAACCGCCATTCATTCTCCCTTACAGCACGCAGAGAATCTACCTTCGTATGGTGTCTCAAGCCGCCTTGCTCTCCAACAGACGCCCCAGCGAGAACACCGCCACGCCGATGAGGGTCAGGATGATCTCCTCGGCCATGGCAATGCCCTGAAAGATCCCCACGAACACCGCATAACCCACATCCGCAATACCCAGGGCCTGAAGAAGCTTTGCTACATAGAACATCAGATATTGAGCCAGGGTGTGACCATAATATACTTGATGTTGAACACCAGCCTCAGAAACATCTTGACCGGAAGGGCCATCATGGTCACGAAGAGAAAAGCCGTAATCGCGAACCGGACGGCGCCCCATCGGATCATGAACTCCTTGCCCTTGACCCAGATGATCCACTTGTAAAACAGCCACACCGAAAAAATGAAGTAGAACAGCACCAGAGACAGGCCGAAACCGGCCATGACCCAGTAGTCCCGCAGACCCACCAGATAGGGCAGGTCGACGTTGGTGAGGGCCACCACCTTGTGTGGATCCCACCTTTGCCAGGGCCAGAACAGGTTCCACCCGGGCCCTCGGAAGAACGTGCCGATGATGATCGTGACCACCCAAAGGATGTGGAATCCCAGGATGAAGGTCATGATCTCCCACTTGCGGTCCCTGAAGGTGTAGTAGCCGTTGCCCTTGGTGTTGATGTCGATAAAGGGGATCACCATCAGGCCGATGATGATGAAGGTCGGCAGCACCACCCCCGCGTACCAGGGGTCGAAGTACACCAGCATCTCCTGCAGGCCGAGAAAATACCACGGCGCCTTGGAGGGATTCGGGGTGCGGGCCGGGTTGGCGGGCTCCTCCAGCGGCGCGTCCACCAGCAGCGACCACAGCGTCATGGCCACGAGCACGAACAGCATCACCAGAAACTCGCCGCGAACGAGATGCGGCCAGGTATGAATCTTGTCGTCGACGACGATCGCGCGGCTTCTTTCCTCGGCCTGAGCCATACGATGGCTACCTTTCCCTAGTGAACCCGTGTGGTCGAGCTTGAACTAAAATCTATAGCGGCGGACCGGAAAAGCCGTCCCTGCGGATGCGCCAGAAATGTACGGCCATGAGCAGGCTGGCCACCAGCGGAATGAAGATGCAGTGGAGGATGTAGAACCGCAACAGGGTGTGCGGACCGATCTCGCCACCGCCGAACAGGAACGCCC
The DNA here is from genome assembly GCA_965221155.1 of uncultured Binatia bacterium (SeqCode). GTDB lineage: Bacteria > Desulfobacterota > Binatia > UBA9968 > JAJDTQ01 > JAJDTQ01. Next base: position 259,228 of record OZ244869.1, read on the forward strand.
GGGCGTCGTACACCGGATTGGCGCCCACGAACTCCGCAAAGGGTCCCTCGTGTCCCAGAAGGGGCGTAGCCCGCGCCATGTTGGAGCCCACCGTCACGGCCCAGATGGCCAACTGGTCCCAGGGCAGCAGATAACCCGTAAAGCTCAACAGCAAGGTCAGCACCAGCAGCAGCACGCCCACGATCCAGTTGAATTCCCGCGGCGGCTTGTAGGAGCCGGTGAGGAAGACCCGGAACATGTGCAGCCACACGAAGATCACCATGGCGTGGGCCGCCCAGCGGTGCATGTTGCGCATCAGCATGCCGAACGGCATGTCGAACTCCAGGTACTTCATGTCCGCGTAGGCGTATTGCGGCACCGGGCGATAGTAGAACATGAGGTAGATGCCGGTGACCACCGTGAGCAGAAACATGAGGAAGGTCAGGCCCCCCATGCACCAGGTGAAGCGCATCCGGACGGCGTGTTTCCGCACTTTCGCCGGATGCAGATGCATCCACACGTTGCCCGTCACCATCAGCACGCGGTTTCGCGGCGTGTCCTCGTAGCCGTGCCGGAAGATCGCCCTCCAGACATGACTCTCGACGATATCCTTCTTCAGTTGTTCCAGGTTGATCATGGTCCGTCTCAAGCCTTGAGAATGCTGTTGGGATGCTGCTCATCGGGCTCCCCGCCCGGCCCCATCCGGAATGTCTTGGCCTTGTCGACGATGAGCTGGCCGTCCTCCGCCAGAGCGATCTCGAACCGGTCCAGCGGCCGTGGGGCCGGCCCCTCGAAGTTCTGCCCCGATTTGAAGAAACCGCTGCCGTGGCAGGGGCACTTGAACTTGCTCTCCGCGGCGAGCCAGCGCGGCGTGCACCCCAGATGCGTGCACTTGGCGAAGACCGCGTAAAATCCCACCTCCTCGCGCACGATCCACACGCGGAAGTCCTTTTTGAACTTCTCGCTCACCTCACCGACGGTGTAGTCGGAAGGATAGCCGGCCTTGAACGTCGTAGGCGGCTTGAAGAGCACCCGCGGAAACGCGGACCGCATGAAGCCGAAGAGCGAGACCAGGGAGAACACCCCGAAGCCGGCCCAGCCAAGCCGTCCGAAAAAATCCCGGCGGCTCCAGATGCCTCGCTTAATTTCTCTTTTCTCGTTCGTTGCCATCGCGCCCCTACTTCTTGATCCAGCTTATGACGGCCCCCCACACGATGAAGAACACGCCTCCGACCATCAACGCCAGACCGACAGGCCCGAAAATGAACGAAAGGCCTGCCCCCAACACGAAAAAAAGCACGCCGGCGCCCAGGGGATTCATCGGCGCCGGAGCGGACCCGCTCGCTGGCTGCTGTAGTTCCTCGCCTTGGATCAACTCCTCACGCACCAGCGAGAAGGCGAGTTCCTTCACATCCTCCCGTTTCTCGGGCTCAAGGGAACGGATCAACCGGCCTATCCGTTCGGCCAGCCTTTCGACTTCCGCTTCCGTAGACTCATCGTCCGATTTTGGAGAATCTGAAGCCACTTGAGAATAGGCAATTTGATTAATATAAGCGCTTCCGGATGTCAACCTAGTGGCCCGGAAAACGACGTACGCGCACGAGGTTGCGCAGGACCGTGGATCACCGGGGCACCCGTCCCAGCACGTCCTGCATGCCGTAGAGGCCGCTCGCCTTGTCCGCCACCCACTGAGCCGCCCGAATGGCGCCGCGGCCGAAGGCGTCCCGGCTGTGGGCGCGGTGCACGAGCTCGATCCGCTCCCCGATCCCGCCGAACATCACGGTGTGCTCACCCGCGATATCCCCTGCCCGCACGGACAGGAGGCCGATGTCGGTCTTCTTCCGTTCAGCAAACCCGCTTCGGCCGGCCACGCCCACTCGTTCCACCTTGCGCCCCAGGGCCTCGCCCGCGGCCCGGGCCAGGGCCAATGCGGTGCCGCTCGGTGCGTCCTTCTTGAACCGGTGATGCGCCTCCACGATCTCCACGTCATAGGCGTCGCCGAGGCGCTGGGCCACCTGACCCACCAGGTCCAGCAGCAAATTCACTCCGAGGCTCATGTTGGGCGCCAGGACGGTGGGGGTTCTGGCGGCAAGCGTGCGGATCTGCCGGAGCTGGCTGGCGTTGAAGCCCGTGGTGCCGATGACGATGGGCGTGGCGCTTTTGGCGGCGGCCTTCATGTTGGCGACGGAGGCTTCGGGTGTCGTGAAGTCCACGATCACCCGCCTTTCCGCCGACGATGCGTGGATGCGATCCACGATCTCCACACCCAGTGGGCCCGCGCCCGCCACCTTACCGGCGTCCTGACCCAGCCGCCGGCCGCCGGGGCGGTCGACAGCCCCCGCGAGGGTGACGCCCGGGGTGTCCTGGATCAGACGGACCAGGACACCGCCCATTCTTCCGCCCACACCGCAAACGATCAGGCCCAACTCGATCATGACTGGATCAATCCGTAGTCGAACATGGCGGCGTTCAGCCGCTTCAGGTTGGACTCGCCCATGGGAGTCAGGGGCAAGCGAAGCTCGGCGCCGCACTTGCCCATGAGGGCCAGGGCGGTCTTCACTGGGATGGGATTGGTCTCGCTGAACAGGCTACGGATCAGGGGCAGCAGCTCGAACTGGATTCGGCGGCCGGTGGCCCAGTCTTCCCGCAGGCAGGCTTCCGTCAGGTCGGCCATGGCCCGGGGGGCGACGTTGCCCGTGGTGGTGATGACCCCCTTGCCGCCGACGGTCATGAGCGAGTACACCAGCGAATCCTCGCCGGAATAGACCGCGAGGGAGTCGCCGCACAGGCGGATGACGTCCAGGGCCTGGTCCACCGACCCCGTGGCTTCCTTCACCCCCGCGACATTGTCGATTTCCGCCAGCCGCGCCAGGGTCTCCGGCTCCATCTTCGACGCCGTCCGTCCCGGGATGTTGTAGACGATCAGTGGGATCCCCACGTGCTCGGCCACCGCCCGGTAGTGGCGGTAGATACCCTCCTGGGTGGGCTTGTTGTAGTAGGGAGAGATCAGCAGCGCGCCGTCGGCACCCGCCTCTTCCGCCGCCCGGGTGAGATCCATGGCCTCGCGGGTAGAGTTGGAGCCGGTGCCGGCGATGACCGGGACCCGGCGCCTTGCCGCCCGCACCACCGCGTCGATGACCGCGTGGTGCTCGGCGTGGTCCAGGGTGGCCGACTCTCCGGTGGAGCCGCACGGGACCAACGCGTGGGTGCCCTGCTCGATCTGGAACTCCACCAGCGCCTCAAGGGAGGCGTAATCCACCCCACCGTCCTTGAAGGGCGTCACCATGGCCGTCATCGATCCCGTAAACATGTCATTACCCCCTTGGGTTCCTCATCGTGCGCCGTTGTTCGAACGCCTGCCTGGCCCTGTATCATCCAGATGGATGGGGCGCGGGCGGGTTTGAAACCCGCCCCTACATCGGATCGTCCCGCCTGCCACGTGGCCTGTTCCATTCCGGTGGATGGGGCGCGGGCGGGTTTGAAACCCGCCCCTACACCTCGTTATCGCACCTTCCGGGTGCCCTGGGTCAGACACGGACGCTCCCCTGGAACACTTCCTGCGCGGGTCCGGTCATGTAGACCCGGTCGTCGTCGGCCCAGTGGATTTCCAGATCTCCGCCCATGAGGTGCGTCGTGATCTTCTTTTCGGTCTTGCCGGTCAGGGCGCCGGCCACGCCCACCGCGCTGGCGCCGGTGCCGCAGGCCCAGGTCTCGCCGGCGCCGCGTTCCCACACCCGCATGCGCACCTCTCCGCGCCCCAGCACCTGGACGAACTCCGTGTTGACCCGGTTGGGGAAGAAGGCGTGGTGCTCGAAGCGGGGCCCCAGGCGGGGCAGATCCAGCGCGTCCACGTCGTCGACGTAGAGCACGCAATGGGGATTGCCCATGGACACGCAGGTGACCGTGTACTCACTCCCATCGACCTCGAGCGGATGGTTGACGATGCGGCCGTCGGCGGCCACCGGGATATCCCGCCCGTCGAGAACCGGCCGGCCCATGTCCACTTCAACCTGATCGCCCTTGAGCCGCGGCCGGATGACGCCGGCCAGGGTGTCCACCTCGATCTCCCGTTTCTCGGTCAGGCCGTGCTCGTAGACGTACTTGGCGAAGCAACGGATGCCGTTGCCGCACATCTCCACTTTGCTGCCGTCGGCGTTGTAGATCTCCATCGTGAAGTCCGCCGAATTCGACGGCTTGATGGTGAGTAGTTGGTCCGCGCCCACGCCGAAGCGGCGGTGGCACAGGTCCTTGGCGATCTCGGCCAGGCCCGCGGGCTGCATCTCCATGCAGTCCAGCACCACGAAATCGTTGCCGCAGCCGTGCATCTTGGTAAACGTGATCTCCGTCATGGACTCCTCCACGCCCTTATCATGTCCGGTTTGCAACGCATCCGTCCAGTGTCCTGCGTGACAAACGAGCGGGTCAAACCCCTCTCCCTTTGGGAGAGGGTGGCCGAAGGCCGGGGCGACCCGTCCCAAACCCAACCCCTCTCCCTTTGGGAGAGGGTGGCCGAAGGCCGGGTGAGGGCGCCCGAATAGCCCTGCCCGCACATTCCTCTGCCGCACCCGATGGACTGCTCACGCCGGGCACCCTCACCCCAACCCTCTCCCAGAGGGAGAGGGGGTCGTAGGGTACAAACGGGTACATGCTTTACATTTCGAACCGGAAACATGGTTTACGCTGGACTGCACGGCAAGGAGCACCCTTACAGCATGGCCGGGATCTTCTCGCCGGCCACGAGGTTCTCCAGGGTTTCCCGTTCCCGGACCACGGCGAACTCCTTGCCGTCCACCAGCACTTCCGCCGCCCTCGGCCTGGTGTTGTAGTTGGACGCCATGGTGAAGCCGTAGGCGCCGGCGCTCATCACCGCCAGGAGATCCCCCGGAACCGGCGTCGGGATATTGCGGTCCCGGGCGAAGAAGTCGCCGCTCTCGCAGATGGGGCCGACGACGTCCGCGGTCATGGGCTCGGCCTCGCGCCGGTCCACCGGGCGAAGACCCTGAAACGCGCTGTAGAGGGCGGGGCGAATGAGGTCGTTCATGGCGCCGTCCACCACCACGAAGTTCTTGGCCTCGGTACGCTTGAGATAGAGCACCTGCGTGACCAGGATGCCGGCGTTGCCCACCATCGACCGGCCCGGCTCCAGCACCAGGGTCACGTCCAGGCCGCGGACCCCCTCCGTCAGCGCCTTGGCGTAGTCCTCCGGGTCCGGCGGCTCCTCGTCGTCGTAGCGAATGCCGAGACCGCCGCCCAGGTCCACGTAGCGGATATTCGCCCCTTCCCGCTGGAGCACTTCGATGAAGGCCCGGACGCGCTCGGCGGCGTCCGCGAAGGGTGCCGTTGAGGTGAGCTGGGAGCCGATGTGGCAGTCCACCCCCACGACCTCGATGTTGGGCAGGGAGATGGCGCGGCGGTAGGCCTCGGCCGCGGGGTCGATGCCGATGCCGAACTTGCTCTTCTTCATGCCGGTGGAGATGTAGGGATGCGTCTGCGGGTCCACGTCGGGATTGATGCGAAAGCTCATCGGCGCCACCACGCCCATGGCCCCGGCCACCTCGTTCAACACCTCCATCTCCTGCTCCGACTCGACGTTGAACATCAGAATGCCGGAGCGCAGCGCATACTCCATCTCATCCCGCGTCTTGCCCACGCCCGAGAAGACCACCTTGCGCGGGTCGGCGCCGGCCTTGAGCACCCGGAAGAGCTCGCCGCCGGAAACGATGTCGAACCCCGAGCCCTCGTTCACGAAGGCGCGCAACACCCCGAGGTTGGAGTTGGCCTTGACCGAGTAGCAGACCAGATGCCGGTTGGCGGCGAAGGCCTGGTCGAAACCCCGGAAGGCGTCACGCAACTGGGCCAGGCTGTACACGTACACCGGCGTCCCCACCGCGTCGACGATGTCCCTGACGGGCACGTCCTCGCAATACATCGCGTCGTTCCTGTGCGTGAAACGATCCGTCACGGTTGCCATTCTACACTCACCTCGTTCGACGGCCCGCTGGCGGAGCCGTCCGACAGACGGACCAGGACCCGATACCGGTAAACCGTGCCGGCGCGGAGCTCCCGATCCGTAAACCCGTATTTCGATTGCCTGAAGAACCGGCCCTCGTCCTCCACGCTGAGAACCGCCCGCTCGCCAAACACGGCCCGGCAGTCCGGGCAATCCGCGCGCGTGCCCTTGCGGAACACCACGAACGCCGCAAGGTCGGTGAGCGCCCGGCCGTCGAGGGCGACTCGCGGGCGCGACCATCCGAGCCGGATACCGCGGTCCGCGACCCGGGCCGTCAGGTCGCTGATGGCCGCGGGCACCGCCAACTCCGGCGCTCGGGGCGCACCCTTCCTGCCGCAGCCGCCGGCCAGTAAGGCTGGCAGCAGGAGCAGGCACAGGACCCCTGCCGCGTTCATCCGAGGGAGGCGATGACCATTTGTCGTCGTAAGGAATAGCGTCCTTCGACTTCGCTCCGCTAGCGCTTCGCTACGCTCAGGACGAACGGGAGGGGGCTCAGGACGAGCGGGATGAAGGTTTGCGCAACCGTTCGTCCTGAGCCCTTCGACAGGCTCAGGACAGGCGTCAGCGAAGCGAAGTCGAAGGACGCCATTCCAATCGACCAGAGTTTCCCCGAGCCGTCTCACGCGCGCCACTCCTCCCTCGGTTCGCTGAACACAGGCATGCCGGCCGACATCAGACCCCCAGCTTCTTCAGCCGGCGGCGGACGTTGACGGGCGCGGTGCCGCCCGGCGCACGCCGGCGTTCAACTCCCGCTTGCAGCGTCAGGATCTTGTAGACGTCGGGATCGATGGCCGGACAGTACCCCTGCAATTCCTCCAGGGACAGTTCCTGCAGCTTTTGTTTCGTGTCGATGCAGTGACGCACCACCCGGCCCACGACGTCGTGGGCGGCGCGGAAGCTGAGACCCCGGCCCACGAGATAGTCGGCCAGGTCCGTGGCGTTCATGAAGCCGTCGTCAGCCGCCGCCAGCATTCGCTCGCCCCGCACCGTCAGGCCGTTCAGCAGTTCCCGGGCCATGAGCAGGCACGCCGTGACCGTGTCGACGGTGTCAAAGAGGGGCTCCTTGTCCTCCTGGAGGTCGCGGTTGTAGGCCAGCGGCAGCCCTTTCATGATGGTCAGGAGCGCGTGGAGGTTCCCGTACACCCGCCCGGTCTTGCCGCGGATCAATTCCGCCACGTCGGGGTTCTTCTTCTGCGGCATCATCGAGCTGCCGGTGCAATAGGCGTCCGGCAACTCGACGAAACCGAACTCCTCGCTGGACCACAAGATGAATTCGTCCGCCATGCGGCTCAAGTGCACGAAGAGGATGGCCGAGGCGGACAGGAACTCCAGCACGAAATCCCGGTCGCTGACGGCGTCGATGCTGTTCTGGGAGAGGCGCGGGAAACCCAGCAGCTTGGCCACGTAGGCCCGGTCGATGGGAAAGGTCGTTCCCGCCAGCGCCCCGGAGCCCAGGGGCATGACGTCGGTCTGCTCCCGGCAGTGGCGGTAGCGGCTCGTGTCCCGCTCGAACATCTCGACGTAGGCCAGCAGGTGGTGCGCAAAAAGTACCGGCTGGGCTCGCTGGAGGTGGGTGTAGCCGGGCATCAGCACGCCCTCGTTCCTCCGGGCCGCGCCCGCCAGCGCCTGCTGCAAGGCCTCGAGGTCCCCCAGGATACCGTCGAGGGCCTCCCTCAGATAGAGCCGCATGTCCAGGCTCACCTGGTCGTTCCGGCTCCGGGCGGTGTGCAGCTTCTCGCCGACGCTGCCGATCTTCTCGGTGAGCCGCCGCTCGATGTTCATGTGGATGTCTTCGTCGGCGACGCTGAAGGGGAACTCTCCGCTCTCGATCTCCTTCTGGACCGCCCGCAGTCCGGCGACGATCTTGCGGGCGTCGCCCGCGGGGATGATGCGCTGCCGGCCGAGCATGCGGGCATGGGCCATGCTGCCGGCGATGTCGTGCCGGTAAAGGCGCCGGTCCACGTCCACGGACGCGGTGAAGGCCACCACGGAATCCGCGGTGGTGCCGGCAAACCGGCCGCCCCAGAGCTGTTTTTTCTTCGCCATGCCGGTTACGCGCCCGCGACCCGCCCTGCCATCTTGAGCCGTAGCGCGTTCAGCTTGATGAACCCTTCCGCATCCGCCTGATTGTAGCTGTCGTCCCGCTCGAAGGTGGCGGTGACCGGGTCGTACAACGATACTGGCGAGCGCCTGCCGGCCACCGATACCGAGCCCTTGTAGAGCTTCAGCCGGACCGTGCCGGTGACCCGGGCCTGCGACGCGTCGAGGGCCTGCTGCAAAATCTGCCGCTCGGGCGCGAACCAGTAGCCGTTGTAGATCATCTGGGCGTACCGGGGGATCAGCGAATCCCGGAGCTGCATCACCTCGCGGTCCAGCGTGAGGTGCTCGACGGCCCGGCGGGCCGCGTGCAGGATGGTTCCCCCGGGGGTCTCGTAGATGCCCCGGGACTTCATGCCGGCATAGCGGTTCTCCACCATGTCCACCCGGCCGATGCCGTGGCGAGCTCCGAGGGCATTGAGCGCCACCAGCATTTCCGCCGCCCCCAGACGCTGTCCGTCCAGCGCCACCGGATCGCCGGCGGCGAACTCCACCTCGATGTATTGCGGCTCGTCCGGAGCGTCCTCGGGGGACGCGGTCCACAGGAACATGTCCGCCGGCGGCTCCTGCCACGGGTCCTCGAGCACGCCGCCCTCGTAGCTGATGTGGAACAGGTTGCGGTCCATGCTGTAGGGCTTGGCCTTGGTGACGGGCACGGGAATGTCGTGGTGGCGGGCATAGTCGATCAGCGCGGTGCGCGAGTTGAGGTCCCACACGCGCCAGGGGGCGATGACCTGGATATCGGGCTTGAGAGCATAGTACGTCAGCTCGAACCGGACCTGGTCGTTGCCCTTGCCGGTGGCGCCGTGGGACACGGCCTCGGCGTTCTCCGCCAGGGCGACCTCGAGCTGCCGCCGGGCGATCAGCGGCCGGGCGATGGAGGTGCCCAGCAGGTAGGAGCCTTCGTACACCGCGTTGCCGCGGAGCATGGGGAACACGTAGTCCCGAACGAACACTTCCTTGAGATCGTCCACCACCACCTTGCTGGCGCCGGTGGCCAGCGCCTTGCGCCGGACCTCCTCCAGATCATCTTCCTGGCCCACGTCGGCGCAGTAGGCAATGACCTCGCAGTCATAGCTTTCCTTCACCCAGCGCAGACAGACGGATGTATCGAGACCGCCCGAGTAGGCAAGAACGACCTTGTTCGGTTTCATGACAATCTCCGCGGGCGGGTTTGAAACCCGCCCCTACATTTCTTGGTCGCACCTGCCGGCAGCAAGACCATTGAACCCCGGGCCTACGAGGCGAGACACCAGACCATCAGCGCCTTCTGGGCGTGGAGACGGTTCTCCGCCTGGTCGAACACCACCGAATGGGGGCCTTCGATCACCTCGCCGGTGATCTCCTCCCCCCGGTGAGCCGGCAGGCAGTGCATCACCACCACGTCGTCCTTCGCCCGGGCCACCAGTTCCCGGTTGACCTGGAAGGCGGCAAAGGCGTCTTGCCGGGAGCCGGCTTCCGATTCCTGGCCCATGCTCGCCCACACGTCGGTATAGATGGCGTCAGCGCCGCTCACGGCCTCGGCCGGGTCGTGGGTGACGGCCACGTCCGCGCCCGCGGACACCACCGAGTCGAGGATTTCACGATCGGGCTCGAAACCCTCGGGACAGGCCAGCGTGAACCGGAACGGCAGCTTTTCCGCGGCCAGCAGCCAGGAGTGCGCCACGTTGTTGCCGTCCCCCACGAACACCACCCGCAACCCTTCGAGCCGTCCCTTGGATTCCTGCAGGGTGAGGAGGTCGGCCAGCACCTGACAGGGGTGGTAGAGGTCCGACAGCGCGTTGATCACCGGCACGGAACCGAAGCGGGCCATCTCCGCCACGATGTTCTGGGCGAAAGTCCGCACCGCGATGATGTCCACCAGGCGGCACAGCACCCGCGCACAGTCGGCCGGCGTCTCCCGCGCCCCGAGGTTCACCTCGTCGGGTCCCAGGAACAGCGTGCTGCCTCCGAGCTCGGTCATACCGATGTCGAAGGTGGCCCGGGTCCTGAGGCTGGGCTTCTGGAACAGCAGCGCCAGCTTCTTCCCCGCCAGCAGTGGCCGGTAGTTCCCCGCCTTGCGTTCCCGCTTGAGGACCGCGGCGAGGGAGAGGACCTCGTCCAGGTCCGCCGGGGTGAGATCCCGCAACGTCAGTACGTCCCGTTTCTTCATGCTCTAGGAGCCTGTCCGAGCGAAGCAGCGACGCGGGCACGGGCGGGTTTGAAACCCGCCCCTACATCTTGTCGTCGTGCACCGCCGAAATTCCCGCACAGTTTCATAACTCTGCCTGTTTATGACCCGGTGCCTACACCCGCTTCAGCACCCGCTCCAGAATCCCCAGCGCCTCGTCCACCTCGGCCTGCTCCACGGTCAGCGGAGGTACCATGCGGAGCACGTTGGCGCCCGCCAGCACCACCAGCAGGCCTTCCCGCATGCACTCCTGGACCATGGGGCCGCACTCGCGGTCCATCTCCATGCCCAGGATCAGTCCCTTGCCCCGCACCTCGCGGATGAAGTCGAAACGCCCGGCCAGGGCCTCCAGCCCCTGCCTGAGTGCGCCCCCCACGGCCTCGCAGTGCTCCACCAGCCCGGTTTCCAGGATCGTCTCCATCACCGCCAAACCGGCACGGCACACCACCGGATTGCCGCCGAAAGTCGAGGCGTGGGACCCCGGCGGAAAGCTCTTGGCCACGTCTTCTCGCGCCAGCATGGCGCCCAGGGGAAGGCCGCCGCCCAGGGCCTTGGCCAGGGTCATGACGTCGGGCTCGACGCCGAAGTGCTCGTAGGCGAAGAGCCGGCCGGTGCGCCCCATACCGACCTGGACCTCGTCGAACATCAGCAGCAGCCCCTTGTCGTCGCAGAGCTGACGCAGCCCGCGCAGGTAGGACACATCCGGCACCATCACGCCGCCCTCGCCCTGGATGGGCTCCACCAGGATTGCCGCGGTCCGCTCGTCCACCGCGTCCACCGCGGCGTCCAGATCGTTGAACGGAATATAGCGGAACCCCTGCGGCAGCGGGTCATAGCCGAGCCGGATCTTCTCCTGGCCGGTGGCCGTCAGGGTGGCCAGGGTGCGTCCGTGGAATGAATTGAGGGCGGTGATGACCTCGCTCCGTCCCCGGGTATGCTCCGAACCGTAGCGCCGCGCCAGCTTGATGGCCGCCTCGTTGGCCTCGGCGCCGCTGTTGCAGAAGAACACCCGGTCGGCGAAGGAATGGTCGCAGAGCAGCTTCGCCAGCCGGGCCTGGGGCTCGATGTGATAGAGGTTCGACACGTGGATCAGGGTCCGCACCTGCTCCGACACCGCCTTGGCCACGGCCGGGTGGCAGTGGCCAAGACTGTTGACGGCGATGCCGGCGACGAAGTCCAGATACGCCTTGCCGTCGGCGTCCCACACCCGCACCCCTTCGCCCTTCACCAGCGCGATGGGGAAGCGCGCGTAAGTGTTCATCACGTTTTCTTCGGTCAATTGTTGTACTTCAAGGTTCGACATCATGCATCCATCGGGGCGCGGGCGGGTTTGAAACCCGTTGCTACATCTCGCGTGGTATCGGTCACGGAGGGCGACCGCCGGTCGCCCCTACGGGTGGTCACGCCGTCGTGACACCAAGAATTCGTTCGCAGTTTCATCAACCTGTTTGTGAGACATGACGTTAGTGTTGCGTTCCACAAATACGTTGACGAATCTGCTGGTCCTTCTCGCCGTCGGCTGCGTTGCTCCTCCTCGCGTGGTGCCCGCCACTGCTCGTCGTCGCGCCTTGCCGACGACAAGAATTCCTGCGCATATTCGCCAACGTATTTGTGGAACGCAACACTAGGCGTCCCAAACCACCTCGGTCCCCACGCCCCGGTTGGTGAATATCTCCAGCAGGACGGCGTGCCGGTCCCGGCCGTCGATGATATGGGTCTTGACCACGCCCCCGTTCAGGGCGTCGACGCAGCACTCGACCTTGGGGATCATCCCGGAAGAGATCACGTCCCGCTGGATGAGATCCGCGGACTCGGAGACCGTGAGAGTGCTGATCAACGCGCCCTCGCGGTCCCGGACCCCTTCCACGTCGGTGAGGAGGATGAGCTTTTCCGCCCCGATAGCGGCGGCCACCCGTCCGGCCACCAGGTCGGCGTTGATGTTGTACGTCTCCCCGCTCTCACCCATGCCCACGGGTGCGATGACCGGGATGAAGCGGTTGCCGTCCAGGGACCGGATCACCGTGGGATCCACCCGGATGATCTCCCCCACCATCCCGATGTCGATGATCTCCGTGCTCTCCCCGTCGCCGGGCACCGTCATGCTCATCTTGCGCGCCAGGATGAGTTGGCCGTCCTTGCCGCTGAGACCCACCGCGGCGCCGCCGTGCTGGTTGATGAGCGCGACGATCTCCTTGTTGACCTTGCCCACCAGCACCATCTCGATGATGTCGATGGTCTCCATATCGGTGACCCGCATGCCCCGCACGTAGCGGCTCTGGATGCCCATCTTTCCCAGCGTCTCGTTGATCTGGGGGCCGCCGCCGTGCACCACCACGACGTTGATGCCCACGTACTTGAGCAGCACGATGTCCTGGGCGAAGTTCTGCTTGAGATCCTCGTCCACCATGGCCGCGCCGCCGTACTTGACCACGAACGTCTTGCCGAAAAAGCGCTTGATGAACGGCAGCGCTTCCAGCAGTACTTCCGCCTTGCCTATGAAATCTTCCACGTTACGCTACTCCGGCAGAGCCCTTCGACTCCGCTTCGCTACGCTCAGGACGAACGGTGAAGGGCCTTCTCAATCAAGGTCAAAGAAGGTCAAAGGGTTTGTCAATCCCGTTCGTCCTGAGCGTAGCGAAGCGAAGTCGAAGGACGCTGTCTCCTACAGAATGTACCGGGACAGATCCTGGTCTTTCAGAATGGCGTCCAGACGCTCGCTGACGTATCCGGCGTCGATGCGGACTTCCTGGCCCGGCATCTCCGGCGCGGAAAAGGAAACCTCGTCCAGGAGTCTCTCGAGGATCGTGTGCAGCCTGCGGGCGCCGATATTCTCCATCTTCTCGTTGGCCTCGGCGCTGATGCGGGCGATCTCCTCGATGGCGTCCGCCTGGAAGAGCAGGTGGATGTTCTCGGTCTCCAGCAACGCCACGTACTGCCGGATCAAGGCGTTCTTGGGCTCGGTCAGGATCCGCACGAAGTCGTTCTTGTCCAGCGAGCTGAGCTCGACGCGGATGGGAAACCGGCCCTGGAACTCCGGGATCAGGTCCGACGGCTTGGAGTTGTGAAAGGCGCCGGACGCGATGAAGAGGATGTGATCGGTCCTCACTAGCCCGTATTTCGAGCTCACCGTCGAGCCCTCGACGATGGGCAGGAGATCGCGCTGAACCCCCTCCCGGGACACGTCAGGGCCGTGGAGGGATTCCCGCCCGGCGATCTTGTCGATCTCGTCGATGAACACGATCCCCGACTGTTCCACCCGCCTCGTGGCCTCGCCCACCACCGTATCCATATCCACCAGCCTGGCCGCTTCCTCCTGGGTCAGCAGCTTTATGGCCTCGGGAATCTTCACGGTCTTTCTCTTGGACTGCTTGGGAAGCAGATTGGAGAACATCTCCTTGATGTTCGACTCCATTTCCTCCATTCCCTGCGGGGTCAGCACCTCGATCATCGGCGTCATGCTCTGGGTCAGCTCGACGTCCACGGTCCGGTCGTCCAGCTTCCCCGCCCGAAGCATCTTGCGGAGCTTCTCCCGGGTGTCCGGCGACGGCCGGTCCACCTCGTTGTCACCGTTTTCCGGCACCGGCGGCTCCGGCAACAACAGGTCCAGAACCCGCTCTTCCGCCAGGTCCCTCGCCTTGACCTGGACCTTCTCCTGCTCCTCCTCCCGGACCATCTTGACGGCCAGATCCATGAGGTCCCGAATGATGGATTCCACGTCTCTCCCGACGTATCCCACCTCGGTGAACTTCGAGGCCTCCACCTTGATGAACGGCGCCTGCGCCAGCTTGGCCAGCCTTCGGGAGATTTCGGTCTTTCCCACCCCCGTGGGGCCGATCATGATGATGTTCTTCGGGGCGATCTCGTCCCGCAACTCCTCGGGCACCAGTTGACGCCGCCACCGGCTCCGCATGGCCACGGCCACGGCCCGCTTGGCGTCGCGCTGGCCGACGATGTAGCGGTCCAGTTCCGAGACAATCTCTCGGGGAGTCATAACGGGCGTCAGCGACTGGCTGCCCGGCGTCCGAACGCTCATCTGTCGGCTTTCATCTTTCATGGGTTCTGTCTTGAGAAACCGTTAGCCGCGGGGGCCGAATGCGTCGTGTCCCCGGCCCGGCGCGGGCTCAGGGCAACTCCTCGATAGTCAGATTGTTGTTCGTATAGACGCAGATTCCAGCGGCCACTGTCATGGCCTCCTCGGCGATGGCGCGGGCGTCGAGCGCACTATGATGAACCAGGGCGCGCGCAGCCGCAAGCGCATAGTTTCCGCCCGAGCCGATGGCGATGACGCCGTCGTCGGGCTCCACCACGTCGCCCGAACCCGACAACACCAGCGAGCCCTCCACATCGGCGACGATCATCAGCGCCTCCAGCCGCCGGAGCATCCGGTCGGTACGCCACTCCTTGGCCAGCTCCACGGCGGCGCGCTTGAACACGCCGCTGTACTGCTCGAGCTTGCCCTCAAACTTCTCGAACAGCGTGAACGCGTCCGCGGTGGCGCCGGCAAACCCGGCGATCACACGGTCGTTGTAGAGCTTTCGAACCTTGCGCGCCGTGTGCTTCATGGCCGTGTCGCCGAGGCTGACTTGACCGTCGCCCGCGACCACGATCCTGCCGCCATGCCGCACCGCAAGGATGGTGGTTCCGTGAAACATCGTTCAGACTTTAACACGAAACATCGGACTTGGCAGGCCCTCGCCTCCTGCCGGGAGCGTTCGGGGGCAGGCCACTAGGCCCTGGGGTGGGCGCGGTCGTAGACGGCGGTGAGCTGGTCGAGGTTGACGTGGGTGTAACGCTGGGTGGTGGAGAGGCTCACGTGACCCAGCAGTTCCTGAATCGAGCGCAGGTCCGCGCCGGCGTTCAGCAGGTGCGTGGCGAACGTGTGACGCAGCCCGTGAGGACCCATCCGTACGGGAATGCCGGCCAGACGCAGGTATTTTTCCACGATCCGGGCGACGCTGCGGGTGGTGATCCGGGTGCCGAAACGATTCAGGAAGACCGGCTCTTCACCCCGGGCGGTGCGCTCCAACCGGTCCCTCTGGTGGTCCGCGTAGTCCCGCAACGCGGCCAGCGCCACCTCCCCGCAGGGGACGATGCGCTCCTTGGACCCCTTCCCGAAGACCCTGATCACACCCAGGGAAAAGTCCACGTCGCGCCAATCCAGACCCACCAACTCGCTGACCCGGACGCCGGACGAATAGAGTACTTCCATGACGGCCCGGTCCCGGGCCGGGAGAATACCTTCTTCGGGCAGACAGCCCAGAACCCGGAACGCCTCGTCGACGGACAGAAACGTTACCAACGGGGCTTCCTGCTTGGGCGTGGAAAAACCCACCAGCGGGTCCCGGGCGATGACACCCTCCCGCATGAGATAGCGGAAGAACCCCTTCAGGGCGGCGAGCTTCCGCCCGATGGTGCTCTTCTTGCGGCTTTCATGGAGCGTCTTCAGGTAGCCCCGGATCCATTGTACGTCTACGGCTCGCAACGCGGCGGTCCCGGGGCTGTCCAAGTCGAGTCCGTTCTCTTCCAGATACCGGCGCAACCCTTCAACGTCGGTCAGGTAGCCCTTGACCGAATGGGGGGAGAACCGCGCCTGATCCCGCAGATAGGCCCCGAACCCCTCGATTTGCCGTGCGAATTCGCTCATGAGCTGTGGCCGGTCCGCCCGTGCCGGCTGCCTGAATTCGGCACGGGCGGGTTTGAAACCCGCCCCTACGTCTGCCTCGTGCTCTGTCGGCAGTGGATCGGCACGCCCCTGCATCTGCCTTCGGCACGTGCCGGCAATAAATCCGGCAACGGCCGGGTTTACCCCCTTACAGCGCCGGAGCGTAAAGGTTGTCAGGCAGGCCCTTGATGTAGTCGACGGTCTCCTCCAACGACACCACGTCCGCGTATTTCATGTTCATGTCGAAGAGGTTGATCTTGTGGGACGACTGCCCGCGGTCGAAGGTGCACTCCTCCACCACGCTGACACTGTAATTGTACGAGAACGCGTCGATGACCGACGCCCTGACGCAGCCGCTGGTGGTGGTCCCGGCCACCAGCAGGGAGTCGGCGTGCACCTCGTTCAGCATGCTTGTGAGCGGGGTGCCGAAGAACGCGCTGGGCTTCTGCTTGCGCACCACCACCTCGCCCTTCTGGGGAGCGATTTCCGCGACGATCTCGTTGCCCTTCTTGGCCAGGTCGGTGAAATCCTCGGTGCTGCGCGAGTTCTTGCCGTGCCAGCGGCCGAAGGCGACGGACTCCTCCTCGCCGTGGCCGGTGGTGAAGAAGATCGGCAGGTGCTTCTTTCTGGCCTCCTCCAGCAGGGTGACGATGTGATCCACGCCGACCCACCCCTCCTCGCCGCAACTGTTGCGGAACCGCTTGACGGATTCCAGAATCGGCTCCCGCCGGTCGCCGACGAAGTTATAATTGACGTCGATGACGAGCACCGCCGGGCGTTGGCCGAACCCGGCCTTGGCGCCGTAGCCGGACAGTGCGAACACTTCCTTGTCACGATCGGTCAGAATATCGTCCCAGGTGGGCATAAGTGACTCCTCTCTGAATAAGCGCCCGACGGGCAGCCACCCCGGCAGCCCGGAGGTCGGCACGCATGTTGCGATTATCCTGGTTGACGGCGTTTCCGTCAAGGCGCGGCCGCCGGGTGAACTTTCGGGGACACGTCCCGATCGGCGAAGGGGCAAACGGCGGGCGCTCCGAGTGCCGCTCGCGTTGTTTCGGGGTCCGGGGTCTTGTAGTATTTCCCGGAAGCGAACGGAGGACGCGACAATGGTGATCTCGCACACGCCTGCGGGAGGCAAAGACGGCGCACGCACAAACTCGAAGACTGGTTTGCGTGAAACAACGCCTCCCTCGCTGGAGAACGGCGACCGGTTGACCCGGGACGAGTTCGAGAGGCGATACGACGCGATGCCGGATTTGAAGAAGGCGGAGTTGATCAAGGGAGTGGTGTATATGGGTTCACCCGTTCGCTTCGGGAAACACGGCGAGCCCCATGCGAGGTTGCTAACGTGGTTGGGCACGTATGCCGCCTTCACCGAAGGCGTCCGATTCGCCGGCAACGCGACCGTCCGTCTCGATTGGGACACGGAGCCGCAGCCGGACGCCTTGTTGCGGGTGGAGCCCGAGGGCCGCGCCAACTCGCGGATTACCGCCGATGACTACGTGGAAGGCGCGCCCGAATTCTTGGCCGAGATTTCTTCGAGCACCGTCTCCTACGATTTGCATGACAAGATGGATGCCTACCGTCGCGCCGGCGTTCAGGAATACCTGGTATGGCGGGTGGAGGACCAGGAGGTTGACTGGTTCCTGCTGCGCGATGGCGAATACGTCCGCATCCCACCCGGTGCCGATGGTGTCTACGAAGGCAGCACCTTTCCGGGTTTGCGCCTGGCAGTCACGGCACTGTTGGCCGGCGATATGGCCCAAGTCATGGGTGAACTTCAAAAGGGTCTGGACGCCGCCGAACACGCCGAGTTCGTTGCCTCGTTGGCATAGCCTTCACTCCATCCGTCACCCTCCTGTCGTTTCGTACGAGCCTGTTCCCGTGCGGTCCGAGTTCCTTGACTTGAGAAGCCCCAGATTCCATATTGACACGTCGTGTTGACGGATCAATTGAATCGCCCGTTGAGTGACTTGCGGGTCTCCGTGACGGACCGGTGCAACTTTCGTTGCACCTACTGCATGCCGTTCGACCACTACGACTGGATCGACAAGCGGGAGATCCTGTCCTTCGAGGAGATCTGCCGGGTGGTGCGGCTTGCGGTGCCCCTGGGAGTGCGCAAGATCCGCCTGACCGGGGGGGAGCCGCTGCTGAGGCGTGACCTGCCGGATCTGGTGCGCCAACTCGCGGGCATCCCCGGCATCGAGGACATCGCGCTCACCACCAACGGCTCGCGCCTGAGCGAGATGGCTGGGGCGTTGCGGTCCGCCGGGCTGAAGCGCATCAACGTGAGCATCGACAGTCTCGACCCGGAGCGTTTCAGGCGCATCACCAAACGCGGCGACCTGGACGACGTCCTGAAGGGATTGTTCGCGGCCAAGGAAGCCGGACTGCAGCCGATCAAGATCAACGCGGTCATCGAGCGCGGCGTCAACGAGGAGGACATCCTCCCTCTGGTGGAGTTCGGACGGGACCACGGCTTCGTCATGCGGTTCATCGAGTACATGGACGTGGGCACGGCCAACGCCTGGCGGCTGGAACGGACCGTGCCGAAGGCGGAGATCCTGGAACGCATCGGCGCGCGTTACCCGCTGGAACCCATCGGCCGCGGCGACGGCAACGCGCCCGCGGTGGACTTCGCCTTCCGCGACGGCAAGGGCACGGTGGGCGTCGTCGCGTCCGTAACCGAACCGTTCTGCGGCACCTGCAGCCGCGGACGCCTGACCGCCGACGGCCGGCTGGTCACGTGCCTCTTTTCCCGCACCGGCCACGACCTCAAGGCTCGGCTCCGGAGCGACGCCGGCGACGACGAGATCCGCCAATGGATGGAGGCCGTCTGGAGCGGGCGGACCGACCGGTTCTCGGCCGACCGGCTCAACGCCATTCAATCGCCGGACGGCTACGACCCCGAAGAACACGACAAGATCGAGATGATTACGCTGGGCGGATGACGCGCCGTCGGCGGTTCGCCGCGCGCGTGATTTCCCGGACCGATGGTCTGCCCTTTCGAGGCCCCTCACGAGGACATTCTCATGCTGCTCATCAACAATGAAACCGTAGAGGAAATCCTCGACATGAAGGGGTGTATCGACGCCCTGGAAACCGGCTACCGCGACCTGCTGGCACAGCGGGCGGTCTACCGGCCGCGCATCGATCTCTACGTGCCGCAGGACGACCCCGAGCGGATGTACCGCTGGGGGACCATGGAGGGCGCCTCCCGCTCCTTCGGGGTCTTCGCCATCCGCATGAAATCCGACATGCTCGAGTGGCCGGAGGGCGGCACGGTGGAGAAGTACTGCATGGAGCCCGGCACCTACTGCGGCCTGGTGCTGGTCTTTTCCGCCCGCAACGCCGAACCCCTGGCGATCATCAACGACGGCATCATCCAGCACATGCGGGTGGGCGCCTGCGCCGGCCTGGCCGCCCGGTACCTGGCCCGGGACGACGCCTCAGTGGTGGGCATGCTCGGCTCCGGCGGCATGGCGGAGACCTATCTGCGGGCGTTCGCCGAGGTCCGGAAACTCCGGGAGGTCAAGGTCTACAGTCCCACCCCGGCCAACCGGGAAGCCTACGCACGCAAGATGAGCGAGCTGCTGGATGTGCCGGTGACGGCCTGCGAAGGCGTGGGGGAGGTGGTGCGGGGCTCGGACATGGTCGCCACCTGCACCGACTCGGTCCGGGTGGTGGTGGAAAATCCCGGCTGGGTGAAGGACGGCGCCTTCATCACCTGCGTCCGCAGCAACGAATGGGCCCCCGGTATACTCGACCGCTGCGACGTGACCGTGAAGCTGGGCCGCGGCACCATCAGCACCCTGGATGAGGGCATGCGGCGCATCGCCGGGTACGCCTCCTACGTGGCCGGCACCGACGACGAAACGACGCGGATCGTCAATCCGGGAGTGGATCTGTTCTCCGGACAGCACCCTCTGCTCACGGATCTCATGGGCGGCACGGCCCAGGGCCGGAGCAACGATACGGACGTGACGTTCTTTCTGAACGACGGCACCCAAGGGCTGCAGTTCGCCTCCGTGGCCGGGTACGTCGTGCGGAGAGCGCAGGAACTCGGCGTCGGGCGGGAAATTCCGAGGGAGTGGTTCACCCAGAATATACGGGATTAGAGAGATTCTGATGAATGAATGGCGTCCTTCGACTTCGCTCCGCTACGCCTGTCCTGAGCTTGTCGAAGGGCTCAGGACGAACCGGGGGCAATGCTTGTCCAACCGTTCGTCCTGAGCGTAGCGGAGCGCCAGCGGAGCGAAGTCGAAGGACGCCATTGATCGGAGTTTCCTTATGCTTGAGGGAGAGATGACGGATGCTCAAGGTTATTCCAGTTGAAGAAGCGGTGGGTACGCGTCTGGCCCATGACATCACGGAAATCATACCCGGCGGCCACAAGGGTCCGCGGTTCAAGCGCGGGCATCTCATCGCCGAAGATGACGTGCCGCGGCTGCTGGACGTGGGCAAGGCCCACATCTACATCATGGACTTGGCGCCGGACGAGCTCCACGAGGAGGATGCCGCCGAACGGCTGGCGCGGGCCGCCGCGGGAGCCGGCCTGACGCTCACCGGCCCGAGCGAGGGCCGGTTCAACCTGGTGGCTGAAAGGGACGGCATGCTGGAGGTGGACCAGGAGCTGCTGTTTCGCTTCAACGAGTTGGGGGACCTCATCCTCGCCACCCTACGCTCCGGGGAATTTGTTCGGGAAGGCACGGTGGTGGGCGGGACGCGCACCATCCCGGTGGTGGTGAAGGAAGAGCTGGTGGCGCGGGCGGAAGCCCTGTGCAAGGACAGGCCCCTCGTGTTGGTGACGGCCATGCCCGCGAAGAAGGTCTTTCTGCTGGTCACCGGCAGCGAGGTCATCACCGGACGGATCCAGGACGGCTTCGAGCCGGCGGTGCGGCCTAAGGTGGAAGGGATGGGCTCCACCCTGGAACCGGCCGTGTTGGCGCCCGACGATCCCGATGTCATCGCCGGTCACATCAAGGATTTCGCCGCCAAGGGCGCGGAGGTCATCCTGGTGAGCGGCGGCATGTCCGTGGACCCGGACGACCTCACCCCCGAAGGCATCCGCCGCAGCGGCGCCGACGTCATCTCACACGGCTTCCCGGTGCTCCCGGGCTCCATGTTCCTCATGAGCTACCTCGGGGACGTACCGGTCCTCGGCCTTTCCGGGTGTGTCCTCCACGACCCGGTCACCGCGTTCGACTTCATGCTGCCCAAGCTCCTGGCAGGGAACCGGGTCACCCGGGACGATATCCTCCAGATGGGCTACGGCGGGCTGCAGAAGAAGCACCGGCACTGATGGGGAAAGAAGGTTAGGAGGACAAGTTCAGAGAAGATATCGATCGATCTCCAGCGCGCCGTGAAATACCCCGAGAATATCGATCGGCCCATCGTCTTATCTCTGCCATGAGTGGATACGATGTTCCATTTCCTCGTTCGATATCACATGGCCTGCCTGGGAATCCGCAAGACCACGCTCCACCATACGCTCAAACGTAAGCTCGCGCAGGATTTCCTCGTATGTCGCATCCTCCGGCTGAGACTCGATGACCTCTTTCATTTTCTGCTTCACTGCAGCCATTCGTTTCTCCCACGACTGTGCCTTGAACTTTTAGGAGTGGCGGAACCACCCGGGCCCTACGCAAAACGGTACCCGTACTTGCTTCTCCACTCCTTGTAACAGAGCGCTTGCCTGTAGTCTCGCACTGTCGGCCGCTTGGCGAGCTTTTCACTCTTGCAAAGCCAGCATCGGGACTTGCCGCACCCAGCGACCTTCTGACCTTTGCGGAATCTGCCCGGCTGCTTGTCGCAGACACATCCGGTATCCGCGCCAGCGTGCACAAGCAGATTGTGGGCACGCCATACGCGTAACGTACGCTGTCGTTCAACCATTGCCCGGCGCATCGGTATCCTCACACGGGGATCTGCGTGACCACGACGCGGCCGTCGCTTTGCAGCCGGATGGCGTTGACGGTGCCGGCGTAGCTGGGGGAGCCGGAGTAGTAGGCGGGAACCTGCTGGTCGCCCACCTGCACGGCCCGGTTCCAGTGGCCCAGGGCGACGTAGTCGGCGCCGCTGGTGGTGAGGTTTGCCTGGCGGATCAGCCACGAACCGAGCAGCACCTCCGGCCTGGGCTGGTCCTCCACGTAGTGGCCGTGGGCCACGGCCAACTGCCAGCGGGTGCGCCGCTCCGGAGGCTCGGGGAGCGGCATCATGTCGAGATAGTCCACGTGGGGCCTGCCCCACACCTCAAGATCCAACTCGGGGAAATTGCTCCGCTCCACGGTGAGGCCCAGCACGTGCACGTTGCCGGCGTTGGTGAACTCGGACCGGCGGTAGACTGAATCCGGGGTCAACGGATCGTGGTTGCCGGGCAGGATGACGACGGGAAGGCCGCAGTCCGCCAGGACGCCCGAGACCTCCTCGAGAATCCTGGCGCCCTGACGGTTGTGATCGAAGGTATCCCCGGCAAGGATGACGAGGTCCGCCTGCTGCGAGCGAGCCATGGAAAGGACCTGCTGTAGAACCGGCACATTGCCGGAATCATCGTCGGTCAGGATACTGTCGGCGCCCAGATGCAGGTCGGACGTGTGGACGATCAGGACTTCACGCGGTGCGCTCATGTTTCAGGCTTTCTGGTGCGGTGCAGCCATGCGGGCACGGGCGGGTTTGAAACCCGCCCCTACATCTCTAGATTCGGGCACGCGCGGGTTTGTCCGCCTACATCTCAAAATCCGGGTATTGCGGGTTGGACCCGCCCCTGCACATCATCGTTGCGCCTTGCCGCAGGCACGATGTTTGGACCGCGCCGCACCGGGCGGGATTATTTCATCAACTCGGCGTTGATCTGGTCGAGCTGACCCGGCGACGGCTGCACCGCGTCCTGGTTTAGATAGGCCAGCGGCGTGTCGCAAAGGTTGAGATCCTCGACGAACTGCGCCCGGTCTTCGTCCAGATAGATCAGGCCGGTCAGAAACTTGTGCTCGGCGACCGCGGCGTGGAGCGCGGTCACGGCCTGCATCCGATTGGTGGGATCGTAGTTGTGGCCGAGCTTGTGCAGCGTGATGCGGGACCCGTCGTGCATGGTGACTTCCTGATCGGCTCCCTCTTCGTAGTCCACCTCGATGTTCTCGAACGGCGGGATGAAGTCGATGTCGTGGAGCGGGTCCAGATGCTCCCGGATGTACTTGAGGCTCTTGGTGGAGCCGTGATGGTCATTGAACGTGACACAGGGGCTTAGCACGTCGAGGATGGCGGTCCCCTTGTGGGCGACGGCGCCCTGGATCAGCGGCGCGAGCTGTTTCCGGTCGCCGGAAAAGCTCCGGCCGACGTAGGTGGCGCCGAGGGTGATGCCCAACTCGCACAGGTCGATGGCGGGCATGTCGTTGATCTTCCCGCCCTTCATCACCGTGCCCTCGTCCGCGGTGGCGGAGAACTGACCCTTGGTCAGTCCGTACACGCCGTTGTTTTCGATGACATAGGTGATGTTCACGTTGCGGCGCATCATGTGGCAGAAGTTTCCGAGCCCGATGGCCGAGGTGTCGCCGTCGCCGGAAATTCCCAGCGGGATCATGTGATGGTTGGCGACGTTGGCGCCCGTGGCTACCGATGACATCCGGCCGTGCACCGCGTTGATGCCGAAGGCCTGATTCATGAAGTAGTTGGGCGTCTTGGACGAACAGCCGATGCCGCTCAGCTTGATGACGTTCCGCGGGTCCACGCTGCTGGCGAAGAACGCGCGCATGATGGACGCCGAGATCGCGTCATGGCCGCAGCCGCGGCACATGGTGGACTCGGCCCCCTTGTAGTCCCGTTCCGTTAGATCGACGCGATTTGTTTTTGCCATGATTCATCAACCTTTGTTTCGATTGCCTCGGTGGCCATTTCCCGATGTTCCTGAATTTGCCGAACGATCTCACCCGACGACGCGGGGAGTCCGTCATAGATGAGGACGCTCACGACCCTGGTGGCGAACTCCGGATACTCCTCCTTGAAGATCGCCGCCATCTGCCCGTCGCGGTTCTGCTCCATGAGATAGACCACCTCATGCGACGCCATGAACTCCCTGACCTCGGCGGTAAAGGGCAACGCTCTGAGCAGCAGGTGATTGGTCTCCACGCCCGCGGCCCGGAGGCGGTCCCTGGCCTCCCGCACGGCCTCGTAGCTCGATCCGAAGCAGATGACGCCGGTGTTCACGTCCGCCTGGTATTCGACCAAAGGTTTGGGGACGAAATTGCGGGCAGTATCATGCTTGCGCCGCAGCCGGTCCAGCGTCTCCTTGTAATCCTTCTCGTCTTCCGAGTAGCGGGCCTGACCATCGTGACCCGAGCCACGCGTGAAGTAGGCCGCCTTGGGGTGACGATTGCCGGGAATGGTACGTTGCGGCACCCCGTCGCCATCCACGTCCCGGTAGCGCCCGAACTCCCCCTGCTCGTCGAGGTCTTCAGGGCTGAGGAGCTTGCCCCGGTCGAACGGCTCCTGGACCAACTCCAGTGGATCGGAACCCCAGAGATTCATGCCGAGGTCGAGGTCCATCATGACGAATACCGGGGTCTGGAACCGGTCCGCCAGATCGAAGCTCTTGCGCCCGAGGTCGAAGCAGGACTTCATGTCGTGCGGGATCAGGATGAGGTGGCGCGTGTCGCCGTGAGAGGCCACGTGCATCAGAGAGATGTCGGCCTGCTGGGTCCGGGTGGGAAGCCCGGTGGAAGGACCGCCGCGCTGGATGATGAAGTAGACGCCGGGTATCTCGGCGAAATACTGAAGGCCAAGGGTCTCATTCATGAGCGACAGGCCGGGTCCTGACGTCGAGGTCATTGCCCTGGCGCCCATCCACGCCGCGCCGGCCACCATGTTGGTGGCGCTGATCTCATCCTCGGCCTGAATCACGGCGTAGGTGCTCTTGCCGTCCTTGTCCTTGCGCAGCCGCGGCAGATACCGCTCCAGCGACTCGGCCAGGGAGCTCGACGGAGTGATGGGATACCAGGCGCAGAACGTGACCCCGCCGTAAATCGCGCCCAGGGCGCAGGCCGTATTGCCCTCGGTGACGATCTTTCCCTGGTTTCCGTCCGGGATCTTCTCCAGCATGGAGATGGACTGGCTCAAGCCGTTGTCCCGCATGTGGTTGTAGCCGAGCTCGATGCAGAGCAGGTTGGACTCGATGACCGCGGGCTTGTTGCCGAAGGTGTCGCTCAGCACCTCGCGAATCGTGTCCATGTCGATGCCGAACAGATAGGCCAGTGCCCCTACGTACAACATGTTGCGCTGCTTGGCTCTCAGCGGCCCCGCTTCCACGTGCTTCTGGACGAGACTGTTGGCCGGAACACCCAGAAACTGCACGCCGTCGCGCTTCAGGTGGTCCGGCAAGGGCTTGGAGTCGTCGTAAAGGATCAGGCCGCCGTCCCGCACCCGATAGATATCCTTGTCCACGGTCTCGTCATTGAACATCACCATGACGTCGATGACGTCCTTTCGCCCGAGGTATCCGTCGCCGTTCGCCCTGATCTGGTACCAGGTGGGAAGGCCCTGGATGTTGGACGGAAACATGTTCTTGGAGGAGCAGGGGATGCCCATCTTGAAGATGGACTTGAACAGGATGTTATTGGAAGAAGCACTTCCTGAACCGTTTGCAGTAGCGACGCTAATGCTGAGATCGTTGACCGCCGGCATTTTGTACTCCTGGTTGTTACACGGGGAAGATTTTATGGGTGACCACTCTACCAATAGAACGTAACCGAAACAAACACTTAACCGATTTTGGAGCGCAAAACCGCACGATTGCCCCGGTTTCCGCGCCGATCTACCCCGGGGTGTAGTTCTCCTCGGATTCCCAGAACTCCTCGATCTCCTTCCAGGCCTTGCGCACCACGTCATCGATGTCGAGCGCCTTGGCATATTGCAGTACGTCGCCGACGGATACGATACCCGTAAGCTCGCCCCCGTCTCCGGCCACGGGCATGTGCCGAAAGCCGTTCTCGCGCATTGTCGACAGCACCTCCTGGACCGGGGACGATCCGGCCATGACCAGCGGGTCGGAGGTCATGACCTCGGCCACGGGCACCTGCCCCATGTCCCGGTCTTCCAGAGCGACCCTCTTCAGGACATCCCGCTCGGTGAAGATGCCGCCGACCTTGCCGTCCACCGAAACCATGACGCAGCCGGTGTGCTCTCGCACCATCTTGTCGATGACCTTGGTCACCGGCGTGGCGGCCTCCACCGTGGGGACGGCGCCGGACACGACCTCCCCCACCGTCCGGGAGTCGCGCAGGTCCGCGCCCAACTCCACCACCAGGTTGAGGATCCGCCGCATGGAGACCAATCCGACCATGCGCCGGTCGTCGCCGTAAACCAGCAAATGCCGGTAACGCCCCTTGTACATTCGGCCGAGCACCTCGACGATGGTCGTGCCCTGCGGGACTCCCTGAATCGGGGTGGTCATGACCCGGCGGACCGGCGTCTTGTGCACGTCCAGTGCCCGGTTCATCACCCGCCTCAAGATGTCCTGCTCGGTGAAGATACCGGCCGGCAAGTCATTTTCGGTGATGACCACCCGGCCCACCCGGCGATCCACCATGAGCCGGGTCACTTCCCGGATGGTGCTCGACGGCTCGGCGGTGATCACCGCGCTCGTCATGATCTCGCTTACCTTGTTCGTCAACATGGGAAACCTCCACGGCGTCGCCGACGCCGCAAGTAATCGTCCGGCAGGGTGGCTCGGAGCATTGCCACCAGGTATTAATCATATTAAGGAAAATCAGATCATTTTCCAGGACTATATTCCAGGGCTATAGGTCGCGGGCGGGTTTGAAACCCGCCCCTACAGCATAACCACAGCAGCCGTCTTACGCAATTTCCCATGGAATTCTTCGTCGCCTGGTTGTTCCTGGCCTTCCTGGTCACGGAACTCGCCGTCGAGTCTCTGCTCAACGAAGCCAACATGAGGCATCTCGGGCGGCGGTGGCGAGAGGGCCGGTTGCCGGAGCTGTTCGCCGCCAGCATCAGCCGCGATACTCACGAGAAATCGGTACGTTACGCCCTGGCCCAGGGACGCTTTGCGCGCTGGTCGGCCATCTACGGCACCGGGCTGACACTGTTGGTGCTGTTCGGCGGCGTGCTTCCCTGGGTCGACTCGCTTGCCCGCGGCGCCGGAGCCTCCCTGCCCGTGCCCGAGGCCGGCGGCGTCCTTTTCTGCCTCGCCATCGGCGGGCTCTTCGCCGTCATGTCGCTGCCCCTGAAGATCTACGCGACCTTCGTGCTGGAGGAGCGCTTCGGCTTCAACAAGACGGACGCGCGCACCTTCGTCATGGACCGGATCAAGGGGACGGTGCTGGCCGTGCTGCTCGGAGCGCCGTTTCTCTACGGTGTGCTGTGGCTCATGAAGACCACTGGAGCCTATTGGTGGGTGTATGTCTTCGTCTTTATCTTCACATTCCAGGGCCTCATGATGGTGATCTATCCCACCCTGATCGCGCCGCTTTTCAACCGGTTCTCGCCGGTTGCCGACGACTCGCTACGGGACGCCATCGCGGAGCTGGCGCAACGGGTCGGGCTCAGGATCAGCGGCATCTACACCATGGACGGCTCGAAGCGATCCGGCCATTCCAACGCCTACTTCACCGGATTGGGAAAGGCCAAGCGGATCGTCCTGTTCGACACGCTGTTGCAGCAGTTGGACCGCAAGCAGCTCCTGTCAGTGCTGGCGCACGAATTGGGACACTACAAGCTGCGGCACGTGCTCAAGAATCTCGGTCTGAGCGCCATTTTCCTGCTCGCCGGGCTGTGGGTGCTCAGCGTGCTGCTGGACTACCCGCCCCTGTTCCGGGCCTTCGGGCTTGACGAGCCCGCCCACCATAGGGCGCTAGTGATCTTTTCATTGATTTCCGGGCCGTTTACATTCTGGCTGGCACCCTTTATGAACCATATCTCACGCCGGCACGAGTACGAGGCCGACGGGTTCGCCGTACGGCTGCTCGAGGACGGCAAGCCCATGGAAGAGGCCCTGGTGGCCTTGACCGTCAACAACCTGAGTAATCCGACGCCCCATCCGTGGTACTCCGCCTATCACGACTCGCATCCCACCACGGTGGAGCGCGTCCACGCCATCCGCGCCGCGGAGGCGGTTGAAACCACGCCGACGGCCCCCGAGGGCGCCACTGGCGGATGACGCTAACAAGAGGAACCCCCATGACACGCATTCTGGACAACGACGACGTACGCCAAGCCATAAACCTTGACGAATGCCTGGAAGCCATGGCAACGGCCTACCGGGATCTTCCCGAAGGCCGATCGGTCAATCGCCCCACTACCCACATCTACACCCACCACTCCATGGCCGACGCCTCCTACAGCTTCAAGTCCGTCGAGGGGGCGGTGGAACGGTTCGGCACCCTGGCCCTGCGGATAACCTCGGACGTGGTCCGGGAGGACACCTACAACGGCTCGGTGCGGCTGGAGAAGCTCCCGCTGGCCGGCAAGGGGATGTTCCTCGGGCTGGTTCAGTTGTTCAGCCTGGAGAACGGCGAGCTCCTGGGGATCATGCCGGACGGCGTGATCCAGCAGACCCGGGTGGCCATCACCAGCGCCCTGGGCGCCCAGGCGCTGTGCCGGCCGGAGGCCAGAAAGCTGGGGCTCATCGGCACCGGCGGGCAGGCGCGGGCTCACTTCCGCCTCCTGACCCACGTGCTCCCCATCGACACGGTCAAGGTCTACAGTCCCCGGCCCGACCACCGGGAGGCCTTCGCCGAGGAGATGGGCCGGACCGAAGGCATCGAGGTCGAGCCCACCGGCAGCGTCGCATCGGCGATTGCGGGGTGCGACATCGTCTGCACCGCCACCAGCACCTCGGTTCCCATCATCTCGGGGGACATGCTGGAGCCCGGCATGCACTACAACGCCATTCGCGAGTTCGAGCACGACGAAACCGTGTTCGCCAAGGCGGACATCACCGGCATCCATACACGGATGGGCGGCATACGGCACCACCTGCCGCCCGGCGTGGACAATCTCCCCGGAATCCGGCAGGAAAAGCCCCGGGACTGGAGCGTCTATCCGGAGATCTCCGACTTCCTGTCCGGCCGCGCGCCCGGCCGCGCCAACGCCAATCAGATCACCTTCTTCCTCAACAACATCGGCATCGGCATCCAGTTCGCCACCATGGGCCACTGTATCTTGAAAGCGGCGGAGAAGATGGGCTTGGGCAAGGAAATTGCCACCGACTGGTTCCTGCAGGACATCAAGCCGTGACCGGGACGTGACCCGGGGAAACCGAGGGTTGAGTCCGGTCCATTTGCGTGCCCAATTGCGCAGGAACTCTTGGCGTCTGCAGGGCGCGATAACTTGTAGGGGCGGGTTTCAAACCCGCCCGTGTACGGGACACTAGCATGCCCGAACCCTTCTCCCTCTACGTCCATATCCCCTATTGCGTCAGCAAGTGCCCCTACTGCGACTTCAACTCCCACGTCGCCGCCCGCATACCAGAGGAAGAATACACACGGGCGCTGCTCCGGGAGTTGCGCCACTATTCCGAGTCGGAAGCCTGGGCCAACCGGTCCGTGAAGACCATCTTCTTTGGCGGAGGCACCCCGTCGACCTTCCAGGGCACCAGCATCGGCGCGATACTCAACGAGGCCGCCAGGGCGTTCCACTTTGACCGGCGGATGGAGATTACGCTGGAAGCGAACCCCGGCGTGGTGGATGCCGGCCGCTTCCGGGACTATCGCCATTGCGGCGTCAACCGCATCAGCATCGGCGCGCAGAGCTTCGATGCCAAGCTGCTCCAGTTCCTGGGCCGGGTCCACAGCGCCGACGAAACGCGCCAAGCCCTGAGGAGCGTCCGCGAGGCGGGTTTCGACAATTTCAGCCTGGACCTGATCTACGGGATTCCCGAGCAGACCCCGGACGGGGTGAGCCGGGACCTCTCACAGGCGCTTGAGAACGAACCGCCGCACCTCTCCGCCTACAACCTCACCATCGAGGAAGGCACGCCCTTTCATGCCCGCTACCGCCAGGGCCTGCTACACCCCCTGGACGAAGAGGTGGAGATCGAGATGGCGGAGCGGGTTCAGCACACCCTGGCACAGGCCGGGCTGGAGCGATACGAGATCTCCAACTACGCCCGGCCAGGCCTCGAGTCGCGGCACAACGTCAACTACTGGGAGGGCGGCGACTACCTGGGTGTCGGGGCTGGCGCCCACAGCCATCACCGCCAGCCGGAGGATCCGCTGGGAGGACGCTGGCAGAATGAGCGGACGCCGACCGGGTACATGCGCCGCGCCGGCGAGACCGGCGACGCCGTCACCGAGCGCGAGCGCCCGGAGCTACGGCAGGCCATGGGGGAACACCTATTCACCGGACTGCGGATGATCGGCGGGGTCTCGGTTCCGGGGTTTAGTCGACGGTTCGGGACGAAGCCCGGGGAGGCTTTCTCTGAAATCGCGGACTGGCTGTCGGAGGGCCTACTGGTCGAAGAAAACCAACGGCTGAGGTTTGCGGCACGGGGACTGTTGCTGGCCAACGAGCTCTTCGTTCGGCTCGTGTGAACATTGACCAACCAAATCCGGTCCTGAGCCACTATCGGCACTTGCCGTATCTCAAATGAGTTGCGTATAATTGGCTAAGGAGAGGATCTAGCCCATGCCGACTCAAACCTCGATGCTCCATGTCCGTGTGGACAACCAACTTAAGACCAAGGCCGCCGACACGCTGGCTGGCGTCGGTCTGACCCTTTCGGATGCTGTGCGCATCCTCCTGACCCGCGTCGCCGCGGAGGGTGGCTTGCCCGCAGGCCTGACGTCAGATCCCGCCGCGCATGATGCGTGGTTCCGTGCCAAGGTACGTGAGGCCCTGGACGACCCGCGGCCAGCCCTTCCGCACGAGCAGGTGATGAACAAATCGCAGGCGCTGATTGACAGAAAGCGTCGTGCGTGACCTTGCATGGAAGCCGACAGCGGTCGCCGACCTGATGGCCATTGTTGACTACATCTGGGATGACAATCCCGCTGCCGCGCAAATTCTCAAGGACGATATCGAGACCAAGGTCTCCCGGTTGCGGCAGAACCCACGGCTATACAGGAAGGGCCGTGTGGAGGGTACCCGCGAGATGGTCGTGCGTTCAAATTACCTCGTTGTCTATACCGAAGATGCCGAAACCGTAACGATACTTCGTATCCTGCATGGCGCCCAACAGTGGCCCCGGATATGAACGGCGACGCCCCTGCATCATACACGCCCCGATGACGCCGCGCAGGCACAAGGAGACGTCGCTTCCACCGACTCCCCAATTGACGCACCCCTCCACCTTCGCTAGGCTGACCCAGCACCCACCGAGAATGTGGTCATCGGATGCCCCGACGGCGTCCACAAGCTAAACTTCATAGAAGGAAGTGCGCTGCTGCAATGAAGATCCATCACCTGCTCGCATATCTGCAGGTCAATGATGCCGCCAAGGCGATCGAGTTCTATACATCGGTTTTCGGGGCGACTGAGAAGTTTCGACTGACAGATCCCAACGGGCGCATTGGGCACGCCGTGCTCGATTTCGGCGGTACGACGCTCATGCTGGCTGAAGAGTTCCCTGAATACGGCATCCTGGGACCGCTGACGTTGGGCGGCACCTCGGTCACAATGCACCTGCAAGTTGACGATGCCGACGCGGTGATTCGTCGCGCGGCCGAGGCGGGCGCCGAGATCGAGAAAGAACCGGAGGACCAGTTCTACGGCGAGCGGTCGGGCTGGTTGCGTGACCCTTCCGGACATCGCTGGAATGTCGGCCATTTTCTCGAAGAGATTACGCCGGAAGAGATGCAGCGGCGTTTCACAGCGACGATGACAGGCACGGACCGCTGACTTGACCAACTCGCCTCCAAGTCCCTTGTCGCGTCCCTCCTACCCACCCCAAGAGGCTCAAACCACATTTTGATAGCGGTGCTGTGCGCCGGAGGGTCACGTCCGACTACGTGCTGGCTTCAGGTCCACCGCCATCGTCCTGTTGTGGTCAAATGTACCTTGGCTGGAACCTTCATGAGCCCTGCCAGGGATTAATCACGTCAACGCCCATATCTTCGAAATCTATAACGTTGCGCGTCGCCACGGTCATTCCCCGCGAGCGGGCGATCGCCACGATCTGCCCATCGGCTTGGGAGAACGCACGCCCGGCGGCGCGACGTGCGGCTGCCTTTCCGTTGCGCGCTGGCGGCACGCCTGTGCGAGTTCGTAGCTCGCTTGCATGCGCATCCAATGGTCCGCAGTCCCCCAGCCTATGTCTTCCAGGGCCAGGGCCATGTTGGCGGAGAGGCCTGCCTTGCCGTTCAGCAAGCGCGACAGCGTGCCGCGCTCACAGTGCAAACGAGCCGCCATCTCGGTGACATTCCAGCCCGTGTCCTCCATGCTCTCGCGGATCAGTTCGCCCAGATGTGGCGGGTTGAGCATGGGACCTACGGGTTCACTATCCCTCTTGCGCATCGGGCACACTCCTTTTCGATCAGTGGTAGTCAACCAATTCAACGTCCACGGCCCCACCATCCTCGAATCGGAACACCACACACCAATTGCCGGAAACGTTCACGCTCCACTCACCCGCGCGGGGGCATCTCGTTCGTGGAGCGCCCGCAGACCCTTGTGCCTGATCCTCATGGCCGAGCTGTAACGTATCGCGCTACACGCCGCAAACGGCCATGGCGCTGGGGTAGGCGTTCACATCGGCACCCACATCCTCGAACGGTTCGGGGCGAAGCCTGAGAACGCATTCCCGAAAATCGCGGACTGGCTGTCGGAGGGGTTGCTGGTCGAGACCAACCAGCGCCTGCGCTTCGCGCCTCGGGGCTGCTGCTAGCCAACTAGCTCTTCGTTCGGCCTATGTAAACGGCTGCACTGACCGATAAGTAACGTCAGAAGGTAAGTGGGGCTTGAAACATACCCCATTGGGGCATACAATGCAGACAGTAGCCGAAACCCCGACATTCGCGCGACAGGCCGACAAACTCTTCAGCGAGGACGAAAGGCGCGAACTGATCAACTTCCTCGCGGAGAATCCGCTGGCCGGAGACCTCATCCGCGGCACAGGCGGGGTCCGGAAACTACGCTTTGGGACTTTGGGCCAAAGCAAGCGGAGCGGTGCTCGGGTGATCTACTACTATCTCGACGAAACGACGCCCATCTATCTGCTGCTCGCCTACGGAAAGGCCGCCAAGACCGATCTGACGTCGGACGAAAGGCGTAGAGTGTCAGCCCTCGCGGCCGCGCTCAAGGCAACACGCAAGGAGACGACATGACCACATTCGGCGACGATCTGATCCAGGCCCTCAACGAAGCTGTTGCTCATGCAAAAGGCCACGGCCCCGGCGTCGTAGACGCTCCCGTGACGCCACGTGAGATCCGCAAACAGGCGAAGCTTACCCAAGCGCAGATGGCGCCGCTGATGGGCATGAGCCTTTCCGGCTACCGGAAGTGGGAGCAAGGAACCCGCTGTGTCAGCGGCCCGGCCGCCACCCTCTTACGAGTGATTGAGAAGGAGCCGGAAGCGCTTAAACGCGCCTTGCTAACACCGTGAGGCAGCCAACGCCCGCAACGGGCTGGCAGAAACCTACGGCGTTAAGCTAGCGACACCTGTTCCGTACATCAATAACGAGCGAGATATCCACTATGGCTTCGTCAACTTCCAGTCCACTTTCTATTTCAGACCTACTGCACTACAAAGCGATAACGCCCTTGGATACTGCCGCACAGGACGTCTTGGTCCGAACGCAATCGCTCGATGTTTCCAACTATACCGAGGCGGATGTTCGCGAAGAGATCATCTCACCCCTCTTGAAAGTCCTCGGCTACGACAAGCAAAGCTACTTCTCCGTCGAGCGCGAAAAACCGATTCAATTATTGGGACGCAAGAACTTCCTTGACTACAACTTGACGCTTTGGTCCACGAATTTTTGGTTGATCGAAGCAAAGAAGCCGGGCCACAACCGCACAAAGTTTGGCATTGCAGACAACAGGCAAGTTGTTGGCTATTCCGTTCACCCCGAAATCAATGCGGCACTAGCCGTTCTGTGTGACGGCCGAAAGATTGCCGTCTTCGACCGAGAAGAAAATCAAATTGAACCAATCCTGACGGTAGAAATTCCACACATCCAACAGGAGATCGACAAACTGCGCGCCGTGCTTAGTCCCTGGCAAGTTTGGTTCTTTGAGAAGCGGCGTATCATCCGGCACCTAGATAGAGTTTTCGACAACGAGTTCAATGTTGGACGGCTAGAAGAATTTAAAACCTTGGTCATGCACCGCCTGGATGCCAAACGGGGTACGGTATTTGCTAATATGCGTTCTGTGTGCACTAATTCCGGCGACATCGACCAAACGATTGAGCGACTGCGCGCCACCGAACCAGCCGACTTGATTGAAGGAGCCTTTTTTCTAGTATGGCCGGAGGGACCCACTACGGCCATCGCTGAGACCCTTGTCCGTCACTGCCAGAAGAGCACTTTTCACGCGCTTCATCGAGTGTTTCAAGATCATCCTCGCGACATGAACGATCACTATTGCATGCATGCGCTCAACTTTCTGATGCATTTACATAAGGCAAACCTGAAAGTGGATTGGCTTCCAGAATGGCTTGGCGGGAAATACAATTTGGAAGGGGCGATTAAGTTGTTCACGGCCAATTGTTTGACGCAATTCGCGTCGGACCACGTCCGTCGCAATATCCTGCTATCTGCAGCCGCTCTTCGACGGCTTTTCAAGGCGATGATGGTTGTCAATGAAGCGACGTGGCGGATTGGGCACGTCATGCATGTGCTCACGCGCTACGAGGAGCCGGAAGATGGCTGGGGGCAACTACTCTCCAGTCCGGAAAGTCAAAACCTGGAACATCTCGACAAGGTAGCAAATGTTTCCATCGCGGCCCTAGTGCGGGAAAGTTCCGATGATCGCGGACAACCGCGGCCTTTGTTGATCGAGTCTCGACTGCGCGAAATTTGGAAAGCCGAGCTGGCAATTTTGGAAGGCGTCCCATCCTATCGAGACCTACTTCGGGAACGAAGACTCGGTGAAGTCTTCCCCACCGAAGCGACAGACGTCAAAAGTGATTGGCTTGGCCACAGCGCTCTTTGCGTCGCCGATCGCCATCCGATTTGGAAACGTCATATTCTGGAACATCACGGTCATGAGGTGGAGACACTGGCACAGATCGGATCGAGGAAAGCGCAAGAATGGCTCGGGCATGAAGCGGACCATTCGTATTCGCGGCCAACTGATCGAACGATGGCAGATCGATTTTTCTTGGGCGACGTGGCAGTATATCGTGGTCTGAAAGTGGGATATGGATACGCCTAGCAAGGAATGCGGGTTCGACGCCGTCGAAACGTCGCGACTCACGTGATCTGAGCAAACCCGGGGGGTCAGTGTACTGCCCTGGCCCTCCGTCAACTCTACGAGACGGTACCGCGACATTGTCTTCAGGGTACGCGACAGGTTCGGCTAGCTTCACCCGCCGGCGTCGGCAGTTCGGTGAGCGAATCCGGCTTCTCCGGGGCAATCAATGCCAACAGTTCCCGATTGCGCCGGGAGAGTACCTTCGCGAAGCGCTCGACCGTCGTGAACCACACCTAGGTTCGCCCTTGACGGGCTTGTGTTCGCCACGGGCGATGGCGATGGTGCACGCCTTCATCTGATCGTATCCGGCAATGCCAATCTTCAGTGTCTTCATGGGATCCAGAGAACTCTTCATGACCCCAGCCAGGGATCAATCACATCCACGCCCATATGCACGAAATCTCGGACGTTGCGCGTCGCCACGGACATGCTGCGCGAACGGGCGATCGCCGCTATCTGACCATCGGCCTGGGAGAGCGGGCGCCCGGCGGCACGGCGAACCACTGCGATCTCCGCGTAGACGCGCGCCGCACTGCTGTCGAACGGGAGAACCCGTCCGGAAAACAAGCCATCGAAAACACGTTCGGCCGCGTCTGCAATGCCCTGGCGGCGCCTGCCTTCGGGCAGGAATGCAATGCCGGTGCGGATCTCCGCCTCCGTAACCGCCGTCACAAACAACTCCCGCGTCGGCAGTTCGTCCAACCAGACGACAACCTCCCGGCTTGGGTGGTCACGCATCAACTCGGACACGACATTGGTGTCAAGCACCACCATCGCCGCCGCCTCAATCGAATCGCGGCGGCTCACGCGCTGGCTCGCGCGGCGGCAGTTCCAACTCAACACCACCGTAGGGCTTGAACAGTTCGTGAATAATTGTCCCCAGCCCTTTCGCCGGTACAGTCTCCCGCTCGACAGCCTCGGCTAGGATCAGCCGCGCCTCCTCTTCCATCGAGCGGCCGTGCCCAGCCGCCTGCATGCGAAGACGGGTCTTCACGTCGTCATCGAGATTCCGGATCGTGATACTTGCCATGGTCGCTCCTCCCTGCTTGGAACCCGTCTCAGCTTACAGCGTGATTGCGTTGCAATCAAGATGCCGCACACGAATCTGGCGCGGCACACGAATCCATACTGAAGCCTTGAACGCTCTTACCAAGGGGGCGGAGGAAGTGCGGAACCCAGGGACGAATGCTCAGTGAGACCATTGATGAGTTCATTGGGCAAGAAGGTTAAGAGGACACGCTACCCCACGCTTCTCAATTTCCCGGTCACGAATTTGTGCAGTGTGCTTGAAATGAGGGTCTGGTAGGGCATCCCTTCCTTTCTGGCTCTCTTTTGAAGGGCTTCCAGATCGCGTGACGAGATCCGGATGTTGATTCGTTTGTCCTTTTGAAGGAAATCGTTTGCAGCCTCTTCCAATTCTCGCTTTGCTTCCTTGAAGTTGTTGATGCTTTCAAGTTCCCCGCGTTCAAAATCCTGGAGGAGCTTTACTTCTTCTGCGTCCAGTTTGAGAGGGTTGTTCATTTGGGGTACTCCCTGGTCGCTCTTCTGGTCGTGGCGGAGGCCAAGGACCAGGAGCCCTGTATCGGCCGGCAGCGCCGTGCGGGCACGGGCGGGTTTGAAACCCGCCCCTACATCGGATGTCGGGTTTCTGCGGCGTTGGGGCCTGGCATGTGTCCGGTCAGTCTGGCCAGGAAAACCGTTTGAACCGCCCTTCCTCAGGTCCCCATTTCCCACGAAGACAGGTAGCGTTTCTGCTCCCGGGTGAGCTTGTCGATCTGGGTGCCCATGGTGGCGAGCTTGATGCTGGCGACCCACTCTTCGACGGCCTGGGGGACGTCGTAGACCTGGGGTGAGAGCTTGTCGCGCTGCTCGACGGCCCACTCGGAGGCCAGGGCCTGGGTGGCGAAGCTCATGTCCATGACCGAGGCGGGATGGCCTTCGGCCGCGGCCAGGTTCACCAGCCGTCCCTCGCCGATAAGGAAAATGCGCTTCCCGCCGGGCAGGGTGTAGCTGTCGACGTGATTCCTCACGTTCTTCTCGCACTTCTCCGCCATCTCGGTGAGGGCCTTGATGTCGATCTCGATGTCGAAGTGGCCGGAGTTGCAGATGACGGCGCCGTCCTTCATGGCCCGCAGGTGCTCCTTGCGGATCACGTGCATGTCTCCGGTCAAGGTGATGAAGAGGTCGCCGGCCTTGGCGGCTTCCTTCATGGGCATCACCTCGAACCCGTCCATGGACGCCTCCAGGGCGCGCACCGGGTCCACCTCGGTGACCACGACCTTGGATCCCATGCCGCGCGCCCGTGACGCCACGCCCCGGCCGCACCAGCCGTAGCCTGCTACCACCACCCGTTTGCCGGCCAAAAGCACGTCCGTGGCCCGGATGATGCCGTCGATGGTGGACTGGCCAGTGCCGTAGCGGTTGTCGAAGAGATGCTTGGTGGCGGCATCGTTGACCGCGATGATGGGGATCTTCAACGCCTTGTCGGCCTCCAGAGCCCGGAGCCGGATGACCCCCGTGGTGGTTTCCTCCATGGAGGCCACCATCCCGGGTGCGAGGTTGGCGTAGTCCTGATGCAGCATGGACACGAGATCGGCGCCGTCGTCCATGGTGATGGACGGCCGGTGATCCAGCGCCGCCCGCAGATGCCGGTAGTAGGTCTTGTGGTCCTCGCCGCGCACCGCGAACACGGACATGCCTTCCTTCTTCACCAGCGCCGCGGCCACGTCGTCCTGTGTCGACAGCGGGTTCGACGCGCACAGCACCACGTCCGCGCCCCCGGCCTTCAGCGCGCGCACCAGGTTGGCGGTCTCCGCGGTGACGTGCAGGCAGGCGGAGAACCGCAGGCCCTTGAACGGCTTCTCCTTCTCGAAACGGGCGCGCACGTTCCGGAGCACCGGCATTTCCTGATCCGCCCAAAGCACGCGCTTCCAGCCTTCGGCCGCCAAACCGGCGTCCGCGATGTCGAATTTCAATTTCGCCATGTTCCTCTCCATCTCCGCCGGCCCGCTTACACCACCGCCGTGCAGCCGTCACCACCGGAAGGGTTACAGATGTAGGTCTAGTCTTAACCTTCCAACGCGCTGCCCAGGCTCGCAGCCCGATCGGTCCTCTCCCAGGTGAAGAGGCCGCTCTCAGGCTTGCGGCCGAAATGACCGTAGGCAGCGGTTTTCTGGTAGATGGGCGCTCGCAGGTTCAGGGCATCGATGATTCCCTTGGGAGTGAGATTGAAGTTCTTTCGCACCAGCTTCACGATCTCCGCATCCGACAACTTGCTCGTGCCGAAGGTATCGACGGCAATGGAGACCGGCTCCGCGACGCCGATGACGTACGCGAGCTGTATCTCACAACGCCGGGCCAGTTTCGCGGCCACGATATTCTTGGCCACGTAGCGGGCCACGTACGCCCCGCTCCGATCCACCTTGGAGGGGTCCTTGCCCGAGAATGCACCGCCGCCGTGACGCCCCATGCCGCCGTAGGTGTCCACGATGATCTTGCGGCCGGTGAGGCCGGCATCGGCCTGGGGGCCTCCGATCTCGAAGCTGCCGGTGGGATTGACGAGAAACTCCGTGTCGCTGTCGAGGTACCGGGCCGGCACCACCTCCCTTATGACACTGTTGATGATGTCCCTCTCGAGGTCATCGTGGGATATGTCAGGGCTGTGCTGGGTCGAAACCACCACGTTGCTGACGCGCTGCGGCCTGCCGTCCCGATACTGGACGCTGACCTGGGACTTCGAATCCGGGCGCAGTAACCGGGAGAGCGGAACCTTCCCTGTTTTCCTGATGTCGGCCAGATCGGACACGAGATCGTGGGCGAGCTTTATGGGCAGCGGCATGAGCTCGTCGGTCTCATCACACGCGTAGCCGAACATCATCCCCTGGTCTCCGGCGCCCTGCTCCTTGTGGAGGCCTTCGCCCTCGGTCACCCCCTGGGAGATGTTCGGCGACTGGCTCACCAGCCTTACGAGGATCTCGCAGTTGTTGCCGTCGAAACCCTTGGAGGGATCGTCGTAACCGATATCGAGCGCCACGCGGCGCGCCACGCTCTCGTAGTCCACCTTGCCCTTGCTGGTGATCTCCCCCGCGATCACGATCAGATCGTTTTTCACCAGGGTCTCGCATGCAACCCGGCTGTCCGGGTCCAGCGACAGATGGGCGTCGAGCACCGCGTCCGAAATCTGGTCGCACATCTTGTCGGGATGGCCCTCCGAGACCGACTCCGAGGTGAAGACAAAATCTTTGTTCGTCATGGATAATTCCTGTTGGACCCTTCCGTCGGTGTCCTGTTTCGGTTCCGGGGAACCAGCTACACGGGCGGGTTTGAAACCCTTGCGCGGGCGGGTTCGAAACCCGCCCCTACCAATTAGTCGCTCTCGCGGAACTTGTCCTCGATGAGCTGCTCGATGGCAAGCATCGCTTCCTGGGCGTCGTCCCCCTTGGTTTCAACCCGGATTTGGCTCCCCTTGGCCGCTCCGAGCGTCAGGACGCCCATGATGCTTCGCGCATTCACAACGTTGTTGTCCTTGGAGATCTTCACATCCGAAGCGAACTGGTTCACCGTCTGGACCAGTAACGCGGAGGCGCGGGCGTGCATCCCGAGGCGGTTCTTTATCTCGAGTTTCTTTCTAACGCGGTGCATCGATCATCTGTCAATGTCCCGGTGCCTCAACTGAATGCGCCACGGTCTCCCGTCGAGGTGCCGCGCGAACTCGGCAGCCAGCACCACCGACCTGTGCTTGCCGCCGGTACAACCGAAGGCCAAGGTCAGATTGCTCTTGCCCTCGCGCTCGTAGTTCGGCAGGGTGAAGTTGAGCAACGCATTCATGCGCTCCACGAACGCGTGCGTCACCGTTCGACTGAGCACAAAATCCCGGACTTCCGGCGCCAATCCGCTCTTGGTCTCCAACCCACTAACAAAAAATGGGTTGGGAAGGAACCTCACGTCCATCACCATGTCGGCTTCGGCGGGAATCCCGTACTTGTAACCGAAGGACATGAGGAAAATCGACATTTGTCGCCGGCCCAGCGCCCGGACACACGAATCCTCGATGACGTTCTTCAGGTCGTGGACGTTGAGATGGGTGGTATCGATGACCCGGTCCGCGGAATCCCGCATTCCCGTCAAGGCCGCCCGCTCCCGCGCGATGCCCTCCTGGACCGACCCGTTCCCCTGGAGCGGGTGCGGCCGGCGGGTCTCGTTGAACCGGCGCAGCAGCAACTCGTCGCTAGCGTCCAGAAAGAGGACCTCCACGTGGTGGCCGGCCCGGCGTGTCTCCGCCAATACGCCGTGCCACCCCTCGATGAACTGCGCGCCGCGGAGATCGATGCCCAAGGCGACCCGTTCGATCCCCTCGCGGTAGCCCTGGCACAGGTCGATGAACCTGGGAATCAGCAGCACCGGCAGGTTGTCGATACAGAAGAAGCTGTTGTCCTCGAGGACCCGCATGGCGGCGTTCTTGCCGGAACCCGACAGGCCGGTGATGACGACGATGTCAAGCAGGCCGGGCATGCGCTTCACGCGGCCTCATCATGACCCACTGCCTGACCGACCGGGAGGCGTCCAGGTCAGAGGCTCCTTTCCTTCTCCTCGATAAGGCTCACCACCTCCTCGGGAGTCTGGACGCGCATCAGGTGCTCCCTGAGCGACGCGTCCTTCACCAGCCGGGAGACCCGGGCCAATGCGCTCAGATGCTCGGAGGTCGAGCCTTCGGGAGCAACCAGCAGAAAGAAGAGATGCGTGGGCGTGCCGTCCTGGGCGTCGAAATCGACCCCTTCGCGGCTGCGGGCAAAGGCCATGAACACGCGCTTCAGACCGGGCAGTTTGCCGTGGGGTATGGCGACTCCTTCCCCGATGGCGGTGCTGCAAATCTTTTCCCGGGCCCGAACCACCTCGAGCAATCGTTGCGAGTCCTCGAATCCGTAGTGACTCGACACCCGCGTCACCATCTCTTCGAGCACGGCAAACTTTTCCCGTGCCTCAAGACTCGGAATAACCGCCTCAGGATCCAGAACGTCGGCGATTCGCAACCCCTACCCCTTTCTTCGACGGCTGCCAGGCCGGCAGCTCCTGTGCAATGCCGTGTACGGACGCCGCATCAGTCCGGCGCCACCCGATAGTTCGCGAACGGTTCCCGTCTTCGGGATGACGGCAGAATACCAAGTTGTTCGCGGTACTTGGCTACCGTCCGGCGTGCGATGTCGATACCGATACGCTGCAGCGCCCCGGCCATCTCCTGGTCGCTCAGGGGCTTCCCGGGATCCTCGGACTCCACCAACGTCTTGATCTTGTCCCGAACCGACTCCGACGACACGACCGTGGAGCTGTCGTTTCGGGCTATCCCGCTTTGAAAAAAAAACTTCAACTCGAAAACGCCCTGCGGTGTATGGGCATACTTGTTGGAGGTGGCACGGCTGACCGTGGACGGGTGCATGCCTATTTCCGACGCGACCTCACGCAACACCAACGGTTTGAGGCCGGTGGTGCCATGATCGAGGAACTCTCGCTGAAACTGAAAAATGCTTTCGCTGACGCGGTAAAGGGTTTGTTGACGCCAGTGGATGCTCTTGATCAGCCACGTGGCGGCACGGACCTTCGTTTCCAGGTACTCCTTGGCCTTGCGCACTTCCTCTCCCCGCTCGCCGGCCAGACGCCGCACCAGTGGACTGACACGCAAAGGCGGGACGCCGTCGTCGTTCAGGAATATGGCGTACTCCCCCGCAACCTTCTGGACCACCACATCCGGAATGATGGTACGGACCTCGTCGTCGCCGAAGCCCCGCGCCGGCTTGGGCTCGAGACAGCCAATGAGATGAGCCGCCTCGATCACCTCTTCGAGGCTGGCGTTCAAGCCCGTCGCTATCCGGTCATATTGTTTGTACTCCAGATCGTGCAGGTGGTTCGCCA
The DNA here is from genome assembly GCA_965221155.1 of uncultured Binatia bacterium (SeqCode). GTDB lineage: Bacteria > Desulfobacterota > Binatia > UBA9968 > JAJDTQ01 > JAJDTQ01. Next base: position 301,414 of record OZ244869.1, read on the forward strand.
CCATGCCCGCGGCCACGCTCTCCCTCATCCCGGCATTGTGGAGCTGTACCAGCAGACACTCGCGCAGGTCCCGCGCGGCAATGCCGACGGGATCGAACAACTGAATATCGGCCAACACCTCCTCAACGGCATCGGGCGCGGCATGGGTCAGCTCGGCGACTTCTTCGACCGACGCCTCCAGGTAGCCCCGTTCGTCGAGGTTGCCGATGATGCACATGCCGACACTCTCGCCGGCCTCATCGAGTCCGGCCATGTGAAGCTGCCACAACAGGTGTTCCTGAAGCGTGTCCCGGCGGGTCACCGTGTTCTCCAGGGACGGGAAATCGGCTTCCTCCCGGACCACCTCGGCGCTCCCCATGTCGTGACGCGAGTTGGAGTGGTTGTCCAGGTAATCCTCCCAGTCCGCAATCCGGTCGGTGACCATCATTTCGTGGGTCGCCTCGGGCTCGCGCACGGTCTCGGCACCGGTCTCCTCGTCGTCGTGCGCTTCCTCCAGGGCAGGGTTCTCTTGCAGTTCCTCGGAAATCCGCTGTTGGAGGTCGAGATGGGACAGTTGAAGAAGCTTGATGGCCTGCTGCAACTGGGGCGTCATCACCAGTTGCGGCAGCATCTTCTGAGAGAGTTTGATCTCGAGTGCCATTGGACTACAGCCTGAATCCCTCGCCCAGATAGACCCTGCGTGCCTTGTCACTGGCGGCGATGTCGCCCGGGGTCCCCTCGGCCAGCACCACCCCCTGGCTCAGGATATAGGCGCGGGTGCAGATCTCCAGGGTTTCCCTGACGTTGTGATCCGTTATCAGGACCCCGATACCGGCTTTTGTCAGTTGCTGAATCACGGACTTTATTTCCGCCAAGGCGATAGGATCGACGCCGGTGAAGGGTTCGTCCAACAGCACGAAAAAGGGTGACAGAATCAGTGCCCGGGCGATCTCGACGCGCCGTCTTTCGCCCCCCGACAGCGTGTAGGCTTTCTGATCGGCCAGGTGTGCCAGACCGAACATGCCGAGGAGTCGCCGGCTCCGTTCTTCCTCCTCATCCTTGCCCAGTCCCAGGGTTTCGAGAATGGCCAACAAGTTCTTCTTGACCGTCAGACCTCTGAATACCGAAGACTCCTGGGGTAGATAGCTGATGCCCGCCCGGGCGCGCCGGTAAACGGGAGCCGCCGTAAGGTCCGTCCCGTTGAGGGTGACCGTTCCTCCGTCGGCTCGGACCAGGCCGATGACGATGTGGAACAGGGTCGTCTTCCCCGCTCCGTTGGCTCCCAGGAGACCCACCACCTCCCCACTCCTGACCTCAAGCGTGACCTGGTCGACGACTCGCCGACCACGATACGCCTTTATGATTCCGTCTGCGTTGAGAACGCTCATCGCGCCGGACCTGCGCCAGTTCTCAACGATTCAACTGGTCGGGGAAGATCACCGCCCTGACGCGTCCGCCACTGTTTTCCACGACGCTGCGGTCCTCTTTCATATAGATGGTGATACGATCCCCCGAGATGCTGTTGTTCCCATCCCGGACGGTGCTGTTGCCGGACACGGTGATGGTTTCCTCCAAACCGTCGAAGACGGCCTTGTCGCCGGTCATCTCGCGTCCCCCGTGGCGCACCCGCACCGTCCCTTCGGCGACGACGCTCCTCAATCCCCCGCCCTTGGCGTCATAGCGGGCAAACAGGACGTCGCTGGCGATCTCGACGTCGTCCCGAACCACCAGGACGTTCCCCTTGTAGGTGATGGTGTTGGTCTTGCGCTGGAGTTCCATGGAATCCGCGGTGATGACGATGGCGGTTTCCTTGTCCTCCAGGAGGCCGCCGCTGACCGGTTCTGCGCTCTGAGGGCCACCCTCTGCGGCCCACCCCGCAAAGCCAAACAGGTGCAAGAGGACCACCACCGCGAGACAGAACTTCAAACCACACGGGCGGGTTTGAAACCCGCCCCTACATGTCTTCACGCCTGACCGACAACGAGAAGTCCTGCATATCTTGCTGCCGATTGGTACGCTGCCGGTCATTGGGTTACCCCCGATTGCCCCGGAGGCCCGGCATGGATGGTGGTTCTCACGGCCCCCAGAACCTCCAGGGTGTCGTCGGTCAACGAGTAGGTCATGCTCTCGCCCTCCAACTCGACGCCGTCCACGACGGCCCAGACCCGGCCGGGACAAACGACACGGTCATCTTCATGATGGTAGATGAGCCTGTCGGTCCGAAATCTCGCGTCGTGGTAGGTGACTTCCACCGTACCGTCCAAAACCGCCCGTTCCAGGCGCCCGCCCGGCAGAAAAACGTTCCCTTCCCGGCTCCTGGCCTCCAGCGTCCGGCCGTCCTCCCGGTAGAAGATCAATCGCGGACGCCGTATCGCGGCCCGTTCTTCCGCCTTGAAATAGTTGGCCTCGGCCCCCTCTATCTCCCACGCCTTCCGCCCGTCCTCGATCATGCTCCGGCGAAAATTCTTGATCTGCAAGGGCACTCCGGGCGTGAATCGCACCAGGTCTCGAGGGTCCCGGATCGCCTGCTCCCGTATGTGTTGCGCGACCTCGATCCCGACGAAGGTCGCCCCGGCGGCCAATAAAAGCAAGAGCAATAACCGTTTGGACCGCATGCACTGGACCTGTGCCCTCCCGTGGGAGACAGGCACTGGTAACTCATGTTCGGGATAACAATTCCGCCTTGGGGTGTAAAGCAACAGGCATGATATTTGCATTAAGCTCCGCCGTGCTTCCGTGCCCGGCCCGTGCCGATCCGGCCTGATTCCGTGTCAACGGTCGTACTCCTTCAACAACGCGTCCCACTTGCCGGTGAGCCGCAGCAGCAGCTCGGCTACTTCGCGCACCGCGCCACGGCCGCCCCCACGGGTCGTGACGTAGTCCGCGTGCGCCTTCAACCCGTCCCACGCATTCTCCACCGCTACGGCAAAGACGACCCTCCGCAACACCGGCAAGTCCTGCATGTCGTCGCCGACGTAGGCGATCTCGTCATCGGTCAGGCCGGTGTCGGCCTTGACCCTGTCGTAGCCACGCAGCTTGTCCGAGACGTTCTGGTAGACGAGTCCGATGGACAAGCGCTCCGCACGCACCGCCACGGCCTGGGAGGCCCGGCCGGTCAGCAGCCCGACGCGGATTCCCGCCTGTTGGAGCAGCTTGACCCCGTGACCGTCCTGGACGTCGAAACGGGTGACCTCCTCGCCCCGCTCGTCGATGACGATGCCGCCGTCGGTCAGCACGCCGTCGACATCCAGCAGCAACAGCTTGACGGCTTGGACCTTCCGGCGCAGCTCTTCGGCCCGCGCTTGGACGGTGGGGTCAGACGATGCCGGCTTTGAGGAGGTCATGGAGGTGAATGATCCCCTGGGGCTGCTCCGAGTCTTCGGCCTTGATGAAGAGGGAGGTGATCGAGAACTTTTCCATTAGCGCCACGGCTTCCGCCGCCAGCGCATCGCCGCCGATGGTCTTGGGGTCACGGGTCATGATCTCCGCGGCCTTGCGGTCCAGGATATCCGCTTTCCCGCCACTCCTGGCTAGACCGCGCCGCAGGTCTCCGTCGGTAATGATGCCGACGAGCGCCGATTCCGGATCGACCACGCCGGTCACACCCAACCGCTTGGACGTGATCTCCAACAGGATGTCCTTGAGCGGGGTATCCTCGGACACCAGGGGTATCTCCTCGCCGCAATGCATCAGGTCCCTGGTACGGAGAAGCAGCCGTCGGCCCAGAGCGCCCCCGGGATGCCGGAGCAGGAAGTCCTCCGTCTTGAATCCCCGGCGCTCCAGCAGGACCACGGCGATGGCGTCCCCCATGGCCAGGGCGGCCGTGGTGCTGGCGGTGGGCGACAAGCCCAGGGGACAGGCTTCCTCGGGCACCCCGACGTCGAGGACCACGTCCGCGGAAAGGGCCAGGGCCGATCGCGCGTTGCCGGTCATGGCGATCAGCTTGAGGCCCCAGCGCTTGATCAGCGGCAGCATCTTCAAGACCTCTTCCGACTCGCCGCTGTTGGATACCGCCAGGACCACGTCTTCCCGCATGATCATGCCCAGGTCGCCGTGGCTCGCCTCGGCCGCGTGGAGAAAGAACGAAGGTGTGCCGGTGCTGGCCAGGGTGGCCGCGATCTTGTGGCATACGAGGCCCGACTTTCCCACGCCGGTCACGATGACCTTGCCGGTACAGTCGTGCAGGATATCCACGGCCCGGACGAACGCGTCGCCGATGCGGTCCCTGGCCGCGGCGATCCCGCCGATCTCGACGTCCAGCACCTCGTGAGCCTTGCGAATGATGTCCGCCGCCCCGCCCATGTCACGGGCCCCCGTGCTCTTTGACCCTGTCATCGATGTCCTTGACCGTCCGCAGGAGCTTGTCGAGCGCGTCAAGAGGAAAGGACGTGGGGCCGTCGCTCAAGGCCCTATCCGGGTCCTCGTGGACTTCCATGAACAGGCCGTCCACCCCCACGGCCGCCCCCGCGCGCGCCAGCGGCGCGATGAACTGCCGGTCGCCGCCCGAGGCCCGGCCCAGGCCGCCGGGAAGCTGCAGGCTGTGGGTTGCATCGAAAACCACCGGGAAACCCGTCTCCCGCATGATGACCAGTGAGCGCATGTCCGACACCAGATTGTTGTAACCGAAGGAGACCCCGCGCTCGGTCAGCAGCACGTTGGTGTTTCCCGCCGCCACGATTTTGGCGACCACGTTCTGGATGTCCCAGGGCGCCAGAAACTGGCCCTTCTTGACGTTCACGACCCTGGCGGCCCGGGCGACTGCCAAAACGAAGTCCGTCTGCCGGCAAAGAAATGCCGGAATCTGGACCACGTCGACGACTTCACAGACCGGGGTGATCTGGTCGGGTTCGTGCACGTCCGTGAGCAGGGGAACCCCGAGCTCCCGTTTCACGTCCTCCAGAATGCGCAACCCTTCGTCGAGCCCCGGTCCGCGAAACGACTCCAGCGACGTGCGATTGGCCTTGTCGTAGGACGACTTGTAGATAAACGGGATGCCCAGGCGCCGGGTCAGCTCCTCAAGGTACGACGCGTGTCGCAGCGCCGAGTCCCTGTCCTCGATGACGCACGACCCCGCGATCAGGGTGAACGGCCGCCCCGCCCCCACACGGACGCCGCCGATGCCAACCTCGGCGGTCATGATCTCGACGAGTCCGCCACGATGCGCATCCGCGGCACTTCGTCGACGGAAAGCTGCCGCTGCCCCGCGGCCCGGATAAAACCCCTGAACAGGGGGTGGCACTCCGTCGGACGGGACTTGAACTCCGGATGGAACTGACAGCCGACGAACCAGGGGTGGTCCGCCAGCTCGATGATCTCCACCAGTTCGCGGTCGGGGGAAAGGCCGCTGATCCTGAGTCCCTTCTCCGCCATCATTTCCCGGTATCCGTTGTTGAACTCGTACCGGTGCCGGTGGCGTTCCGAGATCCGCTTCTTCCGGTACATTTTGGCTGACAGTGAATCCGAGGCCAGCACGCACGGATAAGCCCCCAGGCGCATGGTCCCGCCCATCCGGTCCAGGTCCTTCTGCTCGTCCATCAAATGGATCACCGGGTACTTCGTCTTGGGGTCGAACTCCACCGAATTGGCCCCCTTCAGGGAGCAGACGTTGCGGGCGAACTCGGTCACCGCGATCTGCATCCCCAGGCAGATCCCGAAGAACGGCACCTTGTTCTCGCGCGCGTAGGACACCGCGCGGACCTTGCCTTCGGTGCCCCGATCTCCGAACCCCCCGGGGATCAGGATGCCCTGGACGCCGCCCAGAAGCTTCTGGACGTCCTGCTTTTCCATCTTCTCCGCGTCGATGCAATCGAGCTCGACGTGCACCCCGTTGGCGATGCCCCCATGGACCAGGGCCTCCATCAGGCTCTTGTACGATTCCTTGAGCTCCATGTACTTCCCCACCACCGCGATCCGCACCGATTCATTGGCGTTTTTGAGGATGTGCACCGTCTTTTGCCACTTGCGCAGGTTGGGGGCCCCGGTCCACATCTGGAGCCGTTCCACGATCCGGTCGTCCAGGCCTTCCTGGTGGAGGACCAAGGGCACCTCGTAGATCCACTCCACGTCCTTGGCCGTGATCACCGAGGTCTCGTCCACGTTGCAGAAACTGGCGATCTTGGATTTGAGCTGCCGGCTCAGCAGACGGTCGGTCCGGCACAGCAGGAAGTCGGGTTGGATCCCCAGGCCGGTGAGCTCCTTCACGCTGTGCTGGGTGGGCTTGGTCTTGAGCTCGCCACCCGGCGCGATGTACGGCACGTAAGTCAGGTGGACGTAGATGACGTTGTCCCTGCCGTAGTCCCGCCCGAACTGCCGTATAGCCTCCAGGAAGGGCAGCCCCTCGATGTCGCCCACCGTGCCGCCGACCTCGCAGATGGCGATGTCGTAGTCCTCGGCCGCCGCCACGATCCGGCGCTTGATCTCGTCGGTGATGTGGGGGATCACCTGGACCGTGCCGCCCAGGTAGTCGCCGCGGCGCTCCTTGGTGATGACCGTGTCGTACACCTGGCCGGTGGTGAAGTTGTTGGCCCGCCCGGTGGGGGAAGACACGTAGCGTTCGTAGTGTCCCAGATCCAGGTCCGTCTCCGCGCCGTCGTCGGTGACGAACACCTCGCCGTGCTGATACGGACTCATGGTGCCCGGATCGACGTTGATGTAGGGGTCCATCTTCAGCAGGGTCACCTTGAGACCGCGGCTTTCCAGCAGGGCGCCAATGGACGCCGCCGCCAGTCCCTTGCCGAGGGACGACATGACCCCGCCCGTGACGAAAATGAACTTCTGCCGCAAGTTAGCCATGGCTCTCCTCAGGGGCACTCGACTGGAGCCGGCTCCAGTACGCCTCCGCGCGTTCCAGGTCATCCGGCGTGTCCACCTCCACACCCGTCTCCACCACGTCCGCGACCCGAATCCGGAAACCGTAATACAAGGCGCGCAACTGCTCCAATCCCTCGGTGAGCTCCAGCTCCACGGCAGGCATCGAGGCGATGCGCAGCAGGAAATCCCGCCGGTAGACGTAGATGCCCAGGTGCCGATGACCCCAGTGCACGGACTCCGCCGGCGGCTCCCGGTGGAAGGGGATGGGTGCGCGGGAGAAATAGCAGGCAAAGCCCTGCTGGTCCGTCACCACCTTGACCACGTTCCGGTTGAGGAACTCGCCCTCCGAGGTGATGGGGGTGCGCGCCGTGGCCATGGGAATAGCCGGGTCCCGCACCAGGCAGTCGACGCTCTTGCGGATGGTCTCCACCTGGATGAACGGGAGATCCCCCTGAACGTTCACGACCCACTCGGCCTGGAGACCTCCGGCAACCTCGGCCAGCCGGTCCGTGCCGCTCAGGTGATCTTTGGAGGTCATCACCACCTCTCCGCCGAAGGCCCGCACCGCATCCCGGATACGCGGATCGTCCGTGGCCACCACCGTGCGATGAACGAGATCCGCCGCGGCCGCGCTCTCGTAGACGTGCTGAATCATCGGCTTCGCACCGATCCTGGCCAGCGGCTTCCCGGGAAACCGTGTGGATCCGTAACGGGCCGGTATGATGGCCACAACCGACATGTGCGATGTCACGATATCACGCAGCGAGGGGACCGCTCACCTGACGGGACGCCAGACCCGTGAGAGGCCCGAAAACATAATATCCCCAGCCCGTTGAAGCTGTCAAATAAAAGTCCGCGAAGACGGACCGCAACAGCAAGATACGCAGGGCCTGCCGCTGTCGGGAGGCCCGACCGCGGCCCACAATCAACTTGCTTTCGAGACGGTTTTTCTATAAGTGTGCCATACAACCCTCGACTTGCCGGGTGGTGGCCGGGAACGGACAGGCAGGGACGGCTTTCAGGCCGATCCGCATGACCGGTTCCCGCTGCAAAGGAGGAGTGGAGATGGAGTTGCCGAAATGTCAGAAGTGCGACATTGGCATGTTGATCCCCCTGTCGGACTACGGTCAGGACGGTGCATCCGTGATGTACAAGGCGTGGGTGTGCATCAACCCTGACTGCGGATTCTCGCTCAGGATAGACAAGGGCGAGGTCAGCTACGGGCGCAAGATCGACTTGAAGCGCTAGCTTCCTGGATCGGGCGTCCGAAGCCTGGACCCCATCGAAACCTCTCCCGGCTAGGCCCGGGCTAGCCCTTGTCGCGGCTCGCGAAGAAGTTCGCCAACCGCGTAACCCCGTACTGCGCCGCCGCCCCGGTGGACCACTCGGCGGTGTCTCTGAAGAACGCCTTGGTTGCCTGCAGCCCGTTGAGGTCACGGCCCGCCAGCGTCTCCATCCACCGTCCCTTCTCATCCGCCAACTGATCCGCCGGCACCACCCGATTGACCAGACCCTGCCGCTCGGCTTCCTGGGCGCTGATCTCGCCTCCGGTCATGACCAGCTCCAGTGCCTTCTTCCGGTGGATCCAGCGGCTCAAGTAGGACATAACGATGGTCGGTGGAAACCCGGCGTTGATCTCCGGAAACGCGAACCTAGCGTCCGTGGCGGCAAGGGTCACGTCGCTCTGGACCGCCAGTCCGCAGCCGAAGCCGAAGGCCTTTCCACGGACCACGGCCACACTGATCCCCGGGAATGATTGCAGCAGCTCGTTGACGCGGACGATGCGGCCCAGGGCCGCGGCAAACTGGAAGGCGTTCTCGGGCTTGGGCACGTCCGGCTCGCGCCCGGAGCAGAAGTGCTCTCCCCTGCCCTCGATGACCAGCAGCCGGAGGGAATTGTCCGTCGCTACCTCCGCCAGACTCTCGATCAGCGCCGTCATCAGCTCGGAGTCGACGGCATTCCCTTTCTCCGGACGGTTCAGCGTGAGGCTGGCGGTGTCACCCGCCTTCTCGAGAAGGACCTTGTCGGACATGTGAATCTCCCTTTCCGGCCGTGTCGGCAGCCTGTATCGACCGGCAGTGCGATGCGGGCACGGGCGGGTTTGAAACCCGCCCCTACAACCGGCTTCTCCTGGCCTCGCGGATCAGCGACCACAGGTACTGCGGCGTGAGCGGTAGGCGGCGGATGGCGATGTCCAGGGGCTTGAGCGCGTCCTCCACCGCGTTGGCCAGCACCGCCGGCGGTCCCACGGTGCCGGTCTCGCCGGCGCCCTTGAACCCTCCGGGTGTGAAGGGGTTGGGCGTCTCGATGTGGTCCAGCACCATCTCGGGCATTTCCATGGCCGTGGGCAGAAAATAGTCCTTGAAGCTGGCCGCCATGGGCTGGCCGTCCTCGGTGTACGGCAATTCCTCGTAAAGAGCGCCGCCGAAGCCGTGGGCCAGGGCGCCCACGTGCTGGCCCCTGACGATGAGCGGGTTGAGCATGTTGCCGCAGTCGTGGACCGAGACGAACTTCAGGATCTTCAACAGACCGGTGTCCGGCTCCACCTCCACCACCGCGGCCTCGGCGTCATAGGGGAAGCTGCTGAACATGGCCACGCGCCCGCGCTCGTCCGCCTCGAACTCGATGTTGGGATCGCGGAAGTGGTACAGCAGCTCCAGCCCCGGATCCATGCCCTCGGGCAACAGGAACGGTGAGAAGTAGGCGGTGCGGGCGATCTCCAGGAGCGACACCGACTGGTCCGGGCGGCCTTCCACCCACACCTTGCCGTCGGCAAACTCGAGCCCGCCGGGCGGATGCCGCAGCATGACCGACGCGATCTGGGTGATCTTCTCCTTGAGCATTCGCGCGGCCATGGTCACCGCGGTGGTGCCCACCACCGAGAAGCGGCTGGAGTAGGAGCCCGAGCCGTAGGGACAGGCCAGGCTGTCCCCTTCCACCACCATGACGTCATCGAACGAGACCTGCAGCTCGTCGCCCACGAGTTGCGAGATGGAGGTGGCGTGACCCTGGCCTTCGTCGCTGCCGCCGGGGAACACGTAGACCCTGCCGTTGGGGTCCATGCGCATGCGGACACTGTAGTAGCCGGCGTTGTAGGAGCCCATGCGGGTGGAGCTCGACGGCTCGATGACCAGGCAGGTGCCGATGCCGAGGTAGCGTCCCTGGGCCGTGGCCTCCTTCTGAACCTGCCGCCAGTGGTCGTGGTCCAGGAGCGCCAGCGCCCTGTCCAACGCCTCCGCGTACCGGCCGCTGTCGTAGCGCGGGCCGGTGACGGAACGGTAGGGAAAGGCGTCCGGGGGGATGAAGTTGCGCCGCCGCACGTCCACCGGATTCATATCGAGACGCGCCGCGATCCGGTCCACCATCCGCTCGATGACGAAACAGGCTTCCGATTTCCCGAAGCCCCGGTGCGCGCCGTAGGGCGTCTTGTTGGTGACCACCCCCTGGACCTGCCCCTCGTAGTTGGCGATCCGGTAGGCGCCGGGTACGAACATGCCGGTGGTGACGATGGAGGCCAGCCCGCCGGTGGGATAGGCCGCGCCGATGTTGGCCACGATCTTGTCTTTCACGCCCAGGATGGTGCCGTCCCGGCGCACCGCCGCCTCGATGTGATGGGTCTGCTCACGGGCGTGAATGGTGCCGGTCATGTGCTCGCGCCGGGTCTCCACCCACTTGATGGGACGGTTCGTGAGAATGGCCAGCAGCGGCACCAGGATCTCCTCCGGATAGAAGGCCCACTTCTGCCCGTAACCGCCGCCGATGCGCCGGAAATTCACGTGGACCTTCAGGTCCGGGAGCGCGATGGTGTTCTCGATCAGCGTACCGATGACGTGGCCGATCTGGGTGGTGGTCCATACGCTCAGCGTCTTGCCGCTGGCGTCGTAGTCGGCCACCACCGCCCGGGTCTCGATGGGGGTGCCGGTGAAGCGGCCGCTGTGGATCTCCTCCTTGACGATGACGTCGGCCTCACGGAAGGCGGCGTCGACGTCGCCGCCGGACACCCGGAACGTCAGCATGACGTTGTCGTCCCAGTCCTCGTAGAGACGCTCGGAGCCGGGCTCCAGGGCCGCCGCCGAATCCACCACCGGCGGCAGCGGATCGAGCTCCACTTCTATGAGATCCAGCGCGTCCTCGGCGATGTAACGGTCCGTGGCCACCACCGCGGCCACGGGCTCGCCCACGAACCTCACCTTGTCCCAGGCCAGACAGTAGTGGTCGAAGAACTTGATGGTGGGGTTGCCGCGCTTGAACGGATCCCGGCTCTGGAACGGGAACGGCGACAGCGGGTTGACGTAACCGAGCTGCCGTACCTGCTCGCCGGTCAAGCCGGCCACCACGCCGGGCAGCTCCAACGCCTTGGTAAGATCCACCTTCCGGATCCTGGCGTGGGCCGCCGGACTCCGGTACACCGCCACGTGCAGCATCTCCGGCAGGTCGACGTCGAAGGTGTAGCGGGCGTCCCCCCGGAGAATGTCCGGGTCTTCCTTGCGCATGACCGGAGTGCCCACCAGGGGCTTGCGCGTGGCGGCGCTCATGGAGTCGCCTCCTTGGCCTTCAACCGGCGGGCCGCGGACTGCACCGCTTCGACTACCGGCAGGTATCCCGTGCAGCGGCACAGGTTCCCGATGATGCCCTCCCGAATCTCTTCCGGAGACGGTTCGGGATTGTGCGCCAGCAGGGCATATGCGGACATCACCATGCCGGAGGTGCAGAACCCGCACTGAAGCGCGTGGAACTCCTGGAAGGCCGCCTGCAAGGGGTGCAGTTCGGCGCCGTCCGCGACCCCCTCGATGGTGGTGATCTCGCGTCCGTGGGCCTGCGCCGCCAGAAAGGTGCAGGACTTGGCGCTCTTGCCGTCCATGACGATGGTGCACGAGCCGCAGTTGCTGGTGTCGCAGCCGTAGCGCGTGCCCTTGAGGCCCACCACGTCGCGGATGTAGTCCACCAGCAGCATGCGCGGGGGCGCTTCGCCCGTGTGGGGTGCGCCGTTGATGGTGATGCCGATCTTCACTCTATCGGACATGACCGCCTCTCACGTTTTCACCCCGATGGCGGCGCAGGGCGGCATTCACGGCCTTCCGGAACAATGCCCCGCACACCGCGCGCTTGTAGTCGCTCGACCCGCGCACGTCGCCCAGCGGGTCCGCCGCCTCTACGACGCCGGCGGCCGCGGCATCCACCACCTCCGGAGCGACCGGTTGCCCGCAAAGGGCTTCCTCGGCCGCGCTCACCTTGATGGGCGTGAGGCCCGCCGCCCCCAGCGCCACCCCGGCCTTGGTGCAGTTCCCGGCGCCGTCCAGCTCAAGCTGCACCGCAACGCTGGCCACCGCGAAATCGCCGGCCCGGCGCTCCATCTTGAGATAGGCCCCCGCGCTGCCGGGTGAAGGCAAAGGCACCTGGATCTCGGTGATCACCTCGTCGTCCGCCAGCACCGTCGTGTAGGCATCCACGAAAAACGAGGCCGCGTCCACTACCCGGACGCCCGCCGGGCCGGTGCACTCGACCCGCACCTCCAGCGCCTGCACCACCGGACCCCAGTCTCCTGCCGGGTCCGCCTCGGCCAGCGCCCCGCCCAGGGTCCCCCAGCCTCTCACCTGGGCATCGCCGATGACCCCAGCGGCCTCCGTCATCAAGGGCAGCTTCTCCCGGACCACGGGCGCCGTCCCCACCTGCGCGTGCGTGGCCAGCGCCCCGATGCGCAACAGGCCCGCCGTCTCATCTTCACGCACGGTGGAAAGCCCGTGAAGGCGCCCGATGTCGATGACGTGAGCCGGCTGAACCAGCCGCAGCTTCATGAGCGGCACCAGGCTCTGGCCGCCCGACAATAGCTTGGCACCCTCTCCCGAACGTTGGAGCAGGTCGATGGCGTGATCCAGAGATTCCGCGACGGTGTAGTCGAAGGCAGCGGGGTACATGGCGTGAGTAGATTCGAAACGCTAGTTGGAGCCGGGACTCATCTCCGCAATGGAGTCTCAGCCACGCGACACTCGCCGTTGATAACCCAACCCTGCTGTTGAGTCAAACCTCGTGAGCTTACCGCGAGTGAATCCCTCGACCAGCCCTAATGGTGAGTCCCGAACTGCCGATTGTAGTTGAAGAGCCCGGTCGTAAAGGCACTTCGACTACGACTGGAATTCGATCAAATGAGAGCCGTGGGTGCTTGAAACTCATTTGAAGGAGCCATATGATGTCAAATGATGGTGTCGCTTCGTTACGCTGGAGCAGATTTTGGACGTAGACGAGGCGACGAGACACCATTTGGTGGTTCTCGCCAGAAGGAGGAATGCCCGCCGCACTGAGTTTAGTCGCGACAGGCCGACTGATTGGCGGCCAGTGCAGGTCCGCAACCCGGACGGAATATTCGAGAACCACTTCACCGACTCCAACAGCTTGGGAGTTGATCGCCTCCAAAATCGAAGCTGGCCACCCATTGGAAACAATTCAGCTGGACAAACCGCCAGGGGCAAGAGGTTACGTCATGAAGATCGACATCGAGCCCGGACAGCCCCAACTCTACATCAAACTCCAATTGAGGTCCGGACAGATAGTCGGACGCAGCTTTCATTACTCCGAACGGTACGGTTGAAGGAGCCCGAAATGGAATCGCGACGCTCAACGACGCCGTCAGAGGCGCCACGGCTCGAGTGCCCACTATGTGGCAACGACAAAGTCAGGACCATTATGCATCCCCATGCATACAGCTATGGAACTGGGGAAGCCGCCGTCGAGCTGCCCGTAACCCTGCCAGTGCGCCGCTGTGACGCCTGCGACTTCGAGTATCTCGATGAAGTGAGCGAAGACCTGAAACAGGAAGCGATCTGCAAACACTTCGGCGTGCTGCCGCCTGGCGAGATTCGAGGCATCAGGGAACATCACGGGATGACACGCGCGAGGTTCGCCGAGGTCACCGGCATCGGCGAGGCTTCGCTGAATCGCTGGGAGAACGCACTCAACATTCAAACGCACGCCTACGACAGATACCTTCGCCTGCTGGCCTTGCCCGGGATCATGCAGCACCTGAAAGAGATCGTGGAGAGGAGACCGTCCCCGAGAGCGGGTGCGGGCGCGGGCGAAAAGCAGTTTCGGACGCTGGAAGTCTCTGACGACATGCGCAGGGACCAGGATCATTTTCGACTGCGGCCGGCTGCTTGACCTCATGTACGTTACCACCTTCTATTCGTTCAAGGGCGGCGTCGGCCGCACCACGGCTCTGGTCAACGCAGCGGTGGAACTCGCCAACAGGGGCTATCGTGTCCTCACGGTGGACTTCGATCTGGATGCACCCGCACTGGACACCTTCGACATCATGCGGCCCCGCAAGCAAGTCCCCGGGGTCATCGACTTCGTCAACGAGTATCTGGCTTCGGGACAGGCCCCGGATGTCCACCGTTTCATTGGCGAAACCGCCCACACCGGAGAAAAGGGCGGCGGTCTGTGGATCATGCCGTCTGCCCGGCGCGAGACCTACACCGCGAACTTCCACCATATCGACTGGAGAGCGCTTTACGATGAGCGGGACGGCTATCTCTTGTTCGAAGACCTCAAGGAGCAATGGAAACGTTTCGTCGAACCCGACTACATTCTGATAGACTCGTGCACGGGACACACCGACACCGGCAGCATTTGCACGCGCCAGCTTCCCGATGCGGTGGTGGTCCTGTTCTTTCCGAACGAACAGAACCTGCGCGGTCTGACACGGGTGGTGCGGGATATTCGGGCCGAAGCCTCGGCACCGCGCAGCAAGACCATCGAGCTTCACTTCGTCATGTCCAACGTGCCCGACCTGGACGACGAAGACAGCGTCCTGGGCGATAGGATCAGGGCGTTTCAGGAACAGCTCGGCTTCCGGCGCGAGCCCACCGTCGTGCACAGGTACGACAGCCTGTCTTTGCTGAACCAGGTGGTGTTCACCAAGGATCGCCCGAGCAGCCGCCTGGCGCAGGAGTATAGGGAACTGGTCCGAGAGATCGCCGGACACAACGAGGTCGACGCCGCGACACGGTAGGATAGATAGACACGGTAGGATAGAGCGACACGGTAGGATAGATAGACCCGGCCATCCGTCGCGCAGCGAGTTCCGGTCCGAACACGGTAGGACGCCAACACACATGATCGATATCGGGTCCCTTCACATAACCGGCATGCAATGGCACGCGGGACGCCTGTGGCTTACGTCTGCTGAGGCGTCCATGGTGGTGACCTACGACCCCGCCACTGAATCTTGCGAGGAGATCCTTTCACTTCCCGATGTCCGGCACGCCTGCCCGTCCAGCGAAGGCGTGTGGCTGATCGCCGGCGGCGGCCGGCTGGGACAGCAACTGCTCCTTTGGTCTCCCGAAACGAACCGGATGATGCGCCGTTTCGACTGCCCGGACGGCGCCGCGTCCGGCGCGACCATGGTCAAGGACAAGCTGTGGCTGAGCCACCGGCGCAACCGCAAGCTCTTCTGCATCGACCCGGAGAAAGGCCGGAACTTGTGGACCATCCGTATGGAGCACCAGATCCTCAGTCCAAGTTCGCACGGTGACGAACTATGGTGCGTCGAATGCGACCCCGGACCCCTCGGCGACTGGAGCGATGAGCGCCAGGCGGTTTACGCGTTTCTCCGCTACGACCCGGTGCGCGAACAGGTAGCGGAGCGCATTCCCGTCCCCTTTCGTCCAGCGTGTCTGGCCTTGAACAGCGGGCAATTCTGGTATGCCCTGGACGACGAAACCGGGGTCCGCTCGCAGAGTAGGCCGGCACTCCGTGGCGTGTCCCGTAAATTCCTGCGATAATTTGCGCAGGATTGTTCGTTGTCGACAAGGCGCGATGACTTGTAGGGCCGGGTTTCAAATCCGCCCGCGTGGCGGGCACCGGGGTTACGGTTTACACCGATGATCATAGCGGCTATCGTGGCTTGCCGAACCATCGGGCATTGAGTCACTCCGTGGGCGAGTACGTGGACGGCATGGCCCACACCAATGGCATTGAGTCGTTTTGGGCCATGCTGAAGCGGGGATACCACGGGGTCTTCCATAAGATGAGCCCTGAGCATCTTGGCCGCTACGTCAACGAGTTTTCAGGACGTCACAATCTTACGATGGAAGACACGGCGGATCAGATGAGTGCCGTTGCGCGGGGCATGAGGGGGGAACGGTTGCGCTATCAGGACTTGATCGGAAAACCGGAAGGGAGTACATCCGACCTTTTTGCATCGCTCGTCAATAGAGAAGTAGAGGGCAATGACGTTTTCTGAGGGGATACCATGAGCAAAAAGCCGAAGGATCGCCCCACCATCGAGTTGGTGCATCCAAGTTACCAACCAAACAAGGCCGACAAAGAAAAGGAAATCGCCCTGCCGAATGCGGAGGGGAAAACGCCGCAGGACATAGCTCATGCCGTCTTGCAAACAGTGAATATCCGTTACACTAGGAAGAAACGTTAAGAAAGGGGAGTCGTCGTCAAGGAGACATGCCATGAAAGAGCAACTATCTGCGCAAATCGCGTATTTCAAGGAACATCAGAAAGAGCTCGCGGAGAAGCATCATCGCGAGTTCGTGTTGATCCACAATCAGTCTGAAATCGGATTCTATGAGTCTGGTGGACGCGCCTATGGGGATGCCCTAGAGCGGCATCTTGAAAGCGGCACGTTCTTGATTCGCCAATGTCTCCGGGCGGATGAAGAAACCGTCGCAATATTTCATTCGAGAGTGGCCTAAAGGATGCAGAAGAAGCGAGGCGCAGCCTTCACGGTTAACTTTCATAGTCTTGTAAACGAGATCAAACTGCCTGTAGGCGTCGGAAAACCCGGCGGGGGACTACATCGATTTACGGCAGTATGGGATACGGGGGCTACCAATACCGTCATAAGCAAAAAGGTCGTTGGGGTGCTCGGGTTAGTGGACGTCATTGACCAAGTGGACACCTATTCAGCCGATGGACCGGGCCAGGCTGACGCGTACTATGTAAATGTTCAACTTCTCAACGGAGTAAATTTCGCCGACTTGAAGGTCATTCAGATGGAGATTCGCGACGATCTTCTGATCGGCATGGACATCATAGGTGCCGGTGACTTCTGCTTGACGAATGTTGGTGGTGAGACTGTACTGACGTTCGAAAGCCCTCCGTATTACCAGTACGATTTCGTCAAGCAAATCAACGCGAGCCGAAGCAACCCCCGAAAGAAACCGAGGCCGAAGAAGCGGCGCTGATACCGCTTAGGGGCTTTGGCACTATTCGATATAATTCCCAATAATTCCTCAAATTTTACAGGAATTTGCGGGACACGACACGAGGTAGTCTCCGCTCAACACGCCTGTTTCCGGCAAGAGCAGGACGAAGAGATCTCCACATCGCTCCGGGCAAGGGCCGCGGCCAGCGACGGCTCAAGGGCTGCCGCCTCCCGGTCGCGGCCCAGGCGTTGCAGACACTCGTGGTAACCGTGCAGGCTCCACACGTTTCCGCGGTTCTGCAGGCAGCGTCTGACGGTATCGTCGTGGCCGAGGTCCGCCCCGTAGACCTGCTCGGCCTCCTCCAGCCGCCCCTGCTCCAGGAGCAGGGCGCCGAGGGCGTGGCGGGGCGGATGCATCCACGGCCAGGGCTCGCTGTAGCGCAGGCGGTCGTTGCGGCGCACCGCCTCACGAAGGTGGGCGAAGCCGGCCTCGTGGTCTCCCCGGTGGTAGGCCATCTCTCCGTAGAGCATCTCCCGGGCCACCGCCATGACGTTCGGCGCCGTGTCGTTGGCGAAGATCCGGTCCTCCGGCAGGACCGCGCAGCCCGCGTCGAAGCGTGCGCGTTCCCGGTCCGCCGCCTCGAACTCGCCCAGCGCGGCGTGGGCGACCCCCTTGGCGTAGTGGACCATGAGGGTCGTGACCACGTAGAGCTCGGGATGAGGGGGCATGGGCGCGTCCACGATCTCGCGCCAGCGCCCGAAGCGCACGGGCACGTGGACCGCCATGGAACGGTAGTGGTCCAGAGCCGCGGTCAGATAGGGCCGGTCCTGGCGGAGCAGCTCCGGCGTCACCGTGCGTGCCGTCCTCCGCGCCGCCTCGCTGGCGTGACGATAGTCCGCGAGCATCATCGCCGCGTCCATCATGGCGTGGAGATCGTGGCAGCGCGAGGTGGTGTAGAAGTTGAACGGGCCCATGCGGCGCGCGTACTTGTCATCGGCGGTCACCGCCTTGCGGCTCACCTCCAGCGCATCCGCATAGCGGCCGCACTGCCGGTAGATATGGGTGGGCATGTGGTTCAGGTGTCCGTTGTCGGGAGAAAGGCCGTCCAGTTGGTCGGCCACGGCGAGGGCGCACTCGGGCACGCGTGACATCTCCATCACGTGGATGTACAGGTGCACCATGCCCGGATGGGGCGGCTGCCCCCGGTGGCGCCGTTGCTGCATCCCCGCCTCCAGCACCGCCTTGGCCTCGAGAGTGTCCGCGCCGTCTGCCGGCATGCCGGTGTCGAGGTCCCAGAGCTGCCACGGCGTACGGGTGATGAGGGCCTCGGCGAAGAGGGTGGCCACGTCCGGATCATCCGGAAACCTGCCGTACACGCCGCGCATCGCGGCCGCGAACGCATCATCCCACTTCGCAAACTCCTCCGCCGGAACCGCCACGTCGCCCTGGTACCGTGCCGGCAGAGCCTCGATGAGAGCCCGCTCCACCGCGGTGGCGTATTCACGCCGGGCCATCGCCGCCTCGGTGGCGGCGACGCACGTAGCCAGCGAGGCCCGGCACTCCACGGCGCCCTGCCACTGCCAGGGCAGGTTGATGAACGGCCCGGCGGCATACGCCTCGCCCCACCAGGCCATGGCGCAGGATGGCGCGGCCCGTTGCGCCTCCCTGAAACAGCGCACCGCCTCCTCACGGTTGAAGCCGTAGAGCCATAGAAGCCCCCGGTCGAACCAATGTTGCGCATCGTGGTTGTCCGTGTTGATGGGCCGGGAATAAGGGCCGAGATCGAAATCGTAGCTCACGTCGTACGTCCCGTATAACGCCTTTCTGATCCCTGCCCATATCGCCATCCGGTCCGCCAGGTCAATCCATGCGGCAACCCATGCCGCGCTATCTTCGGATGCGGAGCGGCGGCGGAGAGATGGGGCGCCCGGATGCGCCGGACTTTTCGTTGTCGGCAAGGCGCGATGACGTGTAGGGGCGACCGGCGATCGCCCCGTGGCGGGTACCACGCGAGGAAGACCCAGGGTCAAGCCCGGGGTGACGTACGCAGCCGACAGCGAAAAGGACCAGCAGATTGGTCTCGATTTGGACGTTACAGGCCACTAGTTCAGTGCCTCAGTGCCTCAGTGCCGCCTGACCCGCGGATCCAGGGCGTCGCGCAGGCCGTCGCCCATGTAGTTCACGCTCAGGACGGTGAGCGAGATGGCCAGGCCCGGCCAGAGCACCCGCGCGGGGGCGATTTCGAGGAAGGGTACGCCGTCGTAGAGCAGCCGGCCCCAGGTGGGGAAGTCGGAGGGGAAGCCCAGGCCGAGAAAGCTGAGCGCGCTTTCGGTGATGATGGCGCCGGCGATTTCCAGCGTGGCCGCCACCGTGATGGGGTTCAGCGCGTTGGGCAGGACGTGCCCCATGATGATGCGAGGTGAGGCCGCGCCGACGCTTTGGGCGGCGAGCACGAACTCCCGCTCCTTTACCGACAGCACCTCGCCGCGGACCACCCGGGCCGTCTGCATCCAGCTCGTCATGCCGATCACCGCCACGATCAGGATGAAGATGCCGGCCTCGGGTCCCAGGGCGGCCCGCAACGGGTCCCGGAACAGCATGATGCCCACCAGCAGCAGCGGCAGCACCGGCAGCGCCAGGAAGAGGTCGGTAAGCCGCATCAACGGGCCGTCGAGCCTCCGGAAGAACCCGGCCAGGACGCCGACGGTGGTCCCGAGGGTCAGCGAGAGGACCATGGCGGCGACCCCCACGGCCAGGGAGATCCGCCCGCCCGACAACACCCGGGCCAGCATGTCGCGGCCGAGGTTGTCCGTACCCAGGGGGTGGGCCAACGACATTCCCTGGTTTCGGGCCGGGTAGTCGAGATACTGCGGATCGACGCCGTGGACGACGGACCCCAACAGCACGGCCAAGGCTATCAGGGAGAACACGGCGGCGCCGGCCACGGCTCCCTTGTGGCGCCGGAACTCGTGCCAAACGCCTTGCCTCGAAGGACGGCGCTCCGGTCCGGCGGCCGGCTCGGAGCCGGAACCCGCAGAAGCGTCAGTCATATCGAATCCTCGGGTCCAACACGCCGTAGAGGACGTCCGCCGCAAGGTTGAACACCACGATCAGCACCGCGAAGATGAAAGTCACCGTCTGGACGGTGGGGATGTCGCCAGCCTCGATGGCGCCGATGAGCAACTGGCCGACGCCGTTGATGCGGAAGATCTGCTCGGTGATGATGGCCCCCGCAAAGGTGGCCGGCAGTCCGAGGGAGATCACGGTCACCACCGGGATCATGCTGTTGCGCAGCACGTGGACCAGCAGGACCTTGGACTCGGTCAAGCCCTTGGCGCGGGCGGTGCGTACGTAGTCCTGGTTCAGGTTCTCCAGCACCGCGGAACGGGTGAACCGGCTGAGCTGGGCCGCGCTGAACAACCCGAGCACAAGCACCGGCATCACCATCTGCCGCACCTGGTACAGTAAGCTCTGGAGGTCCGTCACCCGGTGGGTGGTGTCGTAGATCGACGGCAGCCAGTCGAGACCGACGCTGAAGATCACGATGAGGACCGTTCCGGTGAAGAAGGTCGGCACCGAGAACCCGACCATGGTAATGAAGGTCCCCGCCTGGTCGAAGACAGAATACTGGCGGTAGGCGGAGAAGACCCCCACCGGCACCGCGATGAAGATCGCCAGCAGATAGGAGATACCCACGACGGTCAGTGTCTGCGGCAGCCGCTCCGCGATCAGGTCCACCACCGGAGCGCGGGTGGACCAGGAGCGCACCCGCAGCCGCCCGGCGGAGTCGCCGATCTCAATGCCCGAAACGCGTTCCAGCAGGTTGAGCGGCTCGTTCACCATGAACTGATCGAGCCACTTGAGATAGCGGACGTGGAACGGCTGCCCGAATCCCAGGCTCTCCTTGATGGCCTGCCGTGTCTCGGGCGGAATGGTCGGCGGGAGCTGCGCCGTGGGGTCATTCGGCGCCAGGTCGAGCAGCGCGAAAACAATGAAACTGATGGCCAGCAGCGTAGGAACGGCGAAGAGCAGGCGTCTGGCCACATACCTTGACATGGAGATGACTCATGGGGACAGCGCGCAACGGCAAACACCGGAGAACGCGTGTCGACCGGCAGCGCGATGCGGGGGCGGGCGGGTTTGAAACCCGCCCCTACACGCTCGGCGTCCTGCGGAGCACACGCCCGTGAAGGCTTGCGAACGCGCTACTTCCGGCGGTGCCACTCCTGGATGTTCCAGAGGGTCGCGTCCCAGGCATTGTGGCGGACCCCTTCGAGAGACAGGGTGTGGGCAGCCACCTCGCCGCGATGGACCAGCGGGATAAACGCGCCGTAGTCGATGAGCATGTCGTTCATGCGCCTGGCGATGGCCGCGCGTTTCTCGATTCCCGCGGTTTTGGCAAGCAGCGCCGCAAGCTTGTCGTATTCCGGGTTGCAGTAGCGTGGGATGTTGTTGCCGATCCACTGATTCTCCGGACCGGGGATCTCCTTGCAGATCCAACTGTTCATGTAGGCCTGGGGGTCGGTGCCGTCGAAGTTGTTGGTGTACATCTGGATGTCCGCGTAGAACTTCTGATAGGTGTCCGGGCTCGACGGGTCGCTGCCGAAGAACACCGACCCGCTGATGTTCTTGAGCTCGGTCTCGACACCGATCTGCCGCCACATCTGCTTGATCAGCGCCTGGGTACCCTGACGGACGGAGTTGGTGGAGGTCTGATAGAGGATCGAAAGCCGCACTCCATCCTTGGCACGGATGCCGTCGGGTCTGCGCATCCAGCCGGCCTCGTCCAGGAGCTTGTTGGCGCGGGCGACGTCCTGGGTCTTGCACCAGTCGTTGGCGGTGGAGGCATAGACGGCCGGCGCGGGGAGGATGTTGCAAGCCACCCGGCCGGCGGGGCCGTAGCCGGCCTCCACCAGGATATTGCGGTCGATGGCCAGGGACAGCGCGCGCCGGACTGCCGGGTCCAGGAGGAAGGGGTGGGGATTGTCGCCGCCCTGATAGGTCGACCGTTTGGCGCCCAGCGCGGGATCGGGATTGGTGAGCTGCATGATCAGCCGCTCCACCAGGGTGCCGAAGGCCGACACCACCTTGCCCTTGCCCGCCTTTTCCATGGCGGCGAGAATCTCCGGCTCCACCTGCAGGTTCCAGCCGTAGTCGAACTCGCCGGTCTCGAGCACCGCCCGGGCCGCCGACACCGCGTCGCCGCCGCCCTTCACCAGAACCGAGGAGAACGCGGGCTGGTCCGGATCGCGGTACCGGTCGTTGAGCACGTACCGGACCACGTCGTTGGGCCGGAACTCCTTCACCTTGAAGGGACCGGTGCCGATGGGACCGAAGTTCTGCTCGGTGCACTCCGGCGCCTTGGCGCCCGTGCAGTTCTCGAACTGTTTCCTCTGAATCACCGGGCAAGCCGAGCCGACGAACGGCGTGTAGGGGAACGGCATCGGCACGGCGAAAGAAATCCGCACCGCGTGGTCGTCCACCGCTTCCACCGACGCCACGTCCTGAAACCGGTTGGCCGCGTTGCAGCCCCCGTCGGGATGCATGCAGTACGCCGCCGTGAACGCCACGTCGGCCGCGGTGAACGGCGTGCCGTCCGACCACGTCACGTCTTTCCTGAGCTTCCAGGTGACGGACTTGAGATCCGCCGCCACGCCGCCGTTCTCCAGGGTGGGAATCTCCGCGGCCAGCGCCGGAACCATGTTGCCGCGCTCGTCGTAGCGCGCCAGCGGCTCGATAACGAACGCCGCCGCATGGATGTCCTTGGTTCCCCCGGAGAGAAACGGGTTCGCGATCGACGGCGCCTGCCAGTAGAGCATCCTGAGCTCGCCGTCGGTGCCACGTCCCGCGGCCGCCGCGGTGGTCAACGCCATCAGGACTGACGCCGTCAGGACCACCATTCCAAGTCTCGACATCATGCGCATCTCCCCATAACCGGAACCAAACTCTCTGTATTATCGCGCACCCTAGCGGTCTGCGCCGCAGGAACCCGACATCCGATGTAGGGGCGGGTTTCAAACCCGCCCGCGCCCGCACGGCGCTACCGTCCGACACAGGCTCCTAGGTCATTCCCGCGAAACAGGCTGTGTCAAACACCATCCCGGAGAGGCAGCGACCCCCAGAATCGTCATTCCCGCGAAAGCGGGAATCCAGGTGGGGTGGGGGGCGGAAACACCGCTGTCGCGCCCCGCCGCCGCCCCTGGATTCCCGCTTTCGCGGGAATGACGGAGAGCCCCGCGGGAATGACGGACTGGCCTTTGCCACCCGGGAATGGCGTTTTGACACGGCCGCGAAAGCGGGAATGACGTGTCGACGTATCGTAACAAACAACAGCGTGCCAAACCACCATCGACGCGGCTCCGCCTCAGGGCGACAGATGCGCTTCCGGCTTGCCCGGGCATGGTATCCGGGTTAGTATCCACGGTATTCAAAACCATTCAGCGAGAGGAAAACGCCATGTCCCAACAACGAATCATTGACGCCGACGGGCACGTGATGGAGCTCGACGAGGAGCTTCGCGACTACATCGGCGGGCCATATGCGAAGCTGGAATGGCATCGTTCATACGGTTTCTGGCCGGGCCTTACCATGGACGGCTACCTTCGCTCGCTGAGGCAGCCGGGCGGCTGGGTCGGCGCCGGCACCGGACCCAACGCCCAACATTGGCTCGATTTCCTCGACAAGAACGGCATCGAGCTGACCGTGTTGTACCCGACCCAGGGGTTGACCCACGCGGCCATCCGGGACCACGAGTGGGCCATTACCATGGCCCGGGCCTATAACGACTGGCTGCACGACCGGTTCATGCGCGTGAGCCCGCGCCTGGTGGGCGTGGCGCTGCTGCCGATCCAGGACATCGACGAGGCCGTCAAGGAGTTGCGCCGTTCCGTCGAGGAACTGGGGATGGTGGGTGCGGTGCTGCCTTCCGCCACACCGGGAGGGCAGCTCTTCAGCGGACCCGACTTCCACCCGCTGTGGGAGGAGGCGCAGAGGCTGGACGTGCCCGTGTCGCCCCACGGCGGCATGAGCTTTCCGGACCTGGGCATCGACGGCACCCGGAACTTCATGGTGGCCCACACTCTGGAGCACCCCTTCGCGCAGTTCCGGCAGCTCGTGGCGATGATCTGTGAAGGCGTGTTCGAGTTCTTCCCCAAGCTGCGCTTCGGCGTGCTGGAATGCGGCGCAGGCTGGGTCTCGTACATCATGGACCGCATGGACGAGGAGTACGAGCGGAAGGGACACTACTCGCCGAACTGCAAGCGCAAGCCCAGCGAATACTTCCGCGAAGGCAACATCTACTTCGCCGCGGAGGTGGAGGAGACGCTGTTGCCCGAGACCGCCCGGCTGGTACCGGAACATACCCTCCTCTGGGCCTCCGACTATCCCCACGAACGGGATCAACGGGACTTCAGCAACGACATCCCGCATCTCATGGGCCGGACCGACATGAGCGCCGAGCTCAAACACAAGATATTTTTCGAGAACCCGCTGCGGTTCTATCCGCGTCTGCGGGATCGGCTGGATGCCACCGCGACGGCCTCGACCGAGGCGGCCCGGGCGCACGGGTAAGGGGCTGGAAGCCTGCGGCGTGGAAGACGAGGGTGTAGGGGCGGGTTTCAAACCCGCCCGCGCCCGCATTACGCCGTGGGTCGATACTAGCTGAACAGGACCTTGGCCATCTCGGAGCGGAACCGGTCGGCCTGCTCGCTTCCGGGACCCAGGACCTCGAAGATCTGAACCATGGCCTTGCGGGCGCCGTCATCCTCGAAGGCACGGTCCTTTTTTAGCACCGCCAGGAACTCTTCCAAGGCAGCTTCGTAGCGCTCTTCCGCTGCCAGCGCCTGGGCCAGCCGGAACCGCAGGTCGATGCTGTCCGGGGTCGCAGCCAGCTCCCGCCGGAGCGACTCCACGTCCACGCCGTCCCCCTGACTGAGCTTCTGCCGGGCGATCAACCGGTCGGCCTCGTGGCGTTCCGGACCGCCGAGGGGGACCCTCTCGAGAAACGCGATGCCGCGCTCCGCATCCGTGTCCAGCAGCCCGCGCCCCAGTCCCAGCAGCGCGCCGGCATGCTGCGGCGACTCCTCCAGCACCTGCTCGTATATTTCCAATGCCTTTTCCGCGTCGCCCTCGGACCACAACCGGTCGGCCTCCAGCGCCAGCTCATCCTGGCGCGAGGGTATGACCCGGGCGAGAACCTCACGGACGGCGGGTTCGGGAAGCGCCCCGGTGAACTCCGTGGCCAGGGCGCCGTCCTTGAAGACCTTGACGGCCGGAATTCCCTGTATGCCGAAACCGGCCGCCAACTCGGGGTTCTCGTCCACGTTGACCTTGGCCAGCAGGAACTTGCCGCCGTATTCCTCGGCCAACCGCTCCAGCACCGGACCCAGGACCCGGCACGGACCGCACCACGGCGCCCAGAAATCCACCGCCACCGGGGTTTCCCTGGACCGCTCCAGTACCGCCGTCTCGAACTCGGACTGATCGACGTCAAAAACCAGTGATTCCATTGTTAGCTCTTGCTTGGATCGAAGTCCGCTCCGTTGAGCGTGACCCGCGTTTCGACCGGAGTCGGCTTGAGAATCGTCTGCATCACGTAGCAGCCCTTCTCCGAGTTGCGGACCACCGCCGCCACCCGCTCCGAAGGCGCTTGGGACTGCACGTCGAGCTTCGTCTCGAAACCGACGCCTTGCGCGTCGATGGTCTCGCGCAACACCGAACCCTCATTCTTGAAACGCGCGGTGACCTGGACCCGCGCCTTCTCGATCTTCACCTTCATCATTTCCCCGTACCGGGAAATTTGGGTGAGCAGTCAGAATCCCAGGGAAAGCGCGAAATACGCCAACGGGGGAGGCGCCGTATTGTCGCCGCCGATCCGTTCCCCCTCATCGCACATCACCGTGAAGCCGCGTGCCTCGCCGCGTTTCTTCTGCCGCTCCATCGTCTCGGTATCGGCCTCGATGACGATTTCGCGTTTGACTGTCATGTCGTCTGCCATATATCAACCTCCAAGAAGCTTATGACCCCAAAGGGTAGCCCATAGACCCGACACCGTCAATTTCCCCCGCTCCCATGGCCAAACGACACCCCGCTCTGATACCGCTGTCACACGACCACCACCACGGGCTCGCGCTGGCCCTGCGCTGCCGCAAGCACGCCCTCGGACAGCTCAATCCGGGCGACCCCAAGTCCATCGAGGCATGCGCGGCGGAGGCGTTGCGTTTCTTCAACGAAAACCTCACCGCCCATTTCGAGGCCGAAGAGACAGTCCTGTTCCCGCTGATGGCGGCCCATGAAGAATGCCGGGAGTTGGTGGCCCGGCTCGAAAACGAACACCGGGAATTCCGCAAGATGGTGGCGCCGGCCGCCGACCCCGGAGGGCAGCGGAAGTTTCTGTTCGACTTCGGCGACCTGCTGGAGCAGCACATCCGGAGCGAGGAGCGCAAGCTCTTTCCCGCCTTCGAGACCCTCGTTCCCGCGGCCGACGCCGAGCGCGCCGGCCGGGAAATCAAGCGACTGCTGGAATCGAACCAGGCCACCAGGTCCGGAGCCGTCACGCCATGAACACCAAAACCGCGATCATCTCCATCGAAGATCTGACAGACGCGGCTGTAGCCAGCCTGACCAAAGCATTCGAGAGCGCTCCCGGCGTAACCGAGGTGGACTTCTCGGTGGAGCGAAAGGTCGCCGTCATCGAATTCGATCCGGACACCACCAGCGTCGACGCGCTGATGCGGGTGGTGCTGACCGAGGGGTACAAGGTGCTGTGACCGTCATCCCTCGACGTCGAAAACGATTTTCAAGGCGTCGTCGATCCTGGCCATGTCCTGGTCCTCCAGCCCGCCGCGCACGCTGACCAATCGAGCGCGGTGATCAACCGGGCGGGCCTGCAAACAATCGGCCACCGATCTCTTGGTCAATCCGTTTCGGGACGACGTCGCGATTTCAACATTGGTGACTATGCGGGCCTTTCGCGCACTCCATGCCGTCAGCGGCACCACCTGAATAACGGGGACGCGTGCATTGTAGATGTTGTTCGTGACGATCACGCAAGGCCGAACATTCCCGGTCTCTGACCCCTTCGTGGGATCAAGATTGACGTCAATGACCATTCCCCGCGTTAACCGGCTCAAGGCGGCCACTCCATCAGCGCCGCATCGGTCCATTCTTGTGTTTCATCGTCATTCGCATAGACTTCGGCATAGAGATCAGCCGATTCGCGCAAGCGTTGCTGGGCTAATTCCGTACGGAAGCGGTCAAGAGCATTACGCACGACATCGCTCTTGTCCTTGAATCCATACCGCCTGAATTGTGCGAGAAACTCGACGTGCGATTCTTCGAGACTGAATTTGGCTTGAAGCATCACGACCTCCCGAAAGGCCCCGTTTTCAGGACCCTAAATTAGGACCCAAACATAAGCCCCAACCTATGGAAAGGTCAACACCCAACCCCAGCCCACCTGCGAGGCCCATGGAAGCCGGAGGATGACAAGGAACGACAACTTGACCGCGGCAGGCAGCGCCCCCTGGGCACTTCAAGGCATGTTCGACTGGGCGCTCCGTAGCGCCGGAACGCGGCACGCGGTATGGGCGCTGGCCGCGGTGTGTTTTCTGCAGAGTCTGGTCCTGCCGGTGCCGCCGGATCTGCTTCTCATCCCCATGGTGCTGGCGCGGCGCGCCAAGGCATGGTTTTTCGCCACCGTCTCCACCCTGTCATCGACAGCCGGCGGCCTCGTTGGGTACGCCATCGGCTATTTTCTCTATGAAGCGGTGGGGGAGCCTCTGCTCGGTCTTTGGGGATATGAAGGGAAGATCGGGGTATTCGAGGAATACCGGGAGGAATGGGGCGCGTGGATCGTCGTTGCCGGCGCGCTCACCCCGCTTCCGTACAAGCTGGTTGCCGTCGCGTGCGGCGTCGCCCGGCTCGATGTCGGCGCTTTCGTCCTGGCGTCCCTGCTCTCCCGGGGCCTGCGTTTCTACGTGGAGGCCACGCTCCTGTGGTACTTCGGCCCCCGTGTCCGTGCGCTCATCGAGCGCCACCTTATCGCGGCCACGGTGATCGGGCTGATCCTTGTCGTTGGCGTCTTCCTGCTGCTCCGCTTCACCCGATAGTCGGAGCCGGCCTACCCGCCGTTGCTTAATATCTGGTGAAGATTGCCCAGAGCGTGCTCGATGGGCAGAACGGTGACTTCATCCATGTAGACGGGGCTCGGTCCACCGTAGAAGACGTAACATTTGGCGGGAGGATAGTCTTTCTTGAATTCCCGGAGTACCCTCGTGTCCTTGTGTTGGATCTGAGTCGAGCGCTTGATCTCGATGGCCAGCAGGCCGCGCGGGCCATACAGGACAAACTCGACCTCCAAGTTGCTTCGGGTGCGCCAGAAGCTGAGCTGGTAGCCAAATTCGTGATAGTCGTTTACGGCCCGCAACTCCTGAAGCACGAGTGTCTCCAGGGCGGGACCGTCTATCTCGGCGTCGGAGTCGAGCGGTCCCGCCGGCCGGATCGCCCTGAATACGCCCGCGTCGAAGAAATAGAACTTCTTTTGCGAAATGAGTTTCCGTTTGGCCTTGCGGGAAAACACCGGCAGGCGGACGGCGATGAGCAGGTCTTCAAGGATGGAGAAATAGTTTTCTGCAACCGACCGCTCGATGTGAGCCTCGCGGGCTACGGCGCTGATATTGATGGTCGCTCCTTGAGAAAAACTCGCCACCTCCAGAAAATGGGAGAAATGGCCGATGTTGCGCGTCAGGCTCTCCTGCATAACCTCTTCTCGCAGATATGTCTGCACGTAGTCCTTGAGGTATTTTCCGGGATCGGGCATGGCGACGCAAATTGCAGTCGGAACTGAATAAATCCCAGCAATTTTTAGTTTCCAGGCACAAATTACAACTTTTGGGTGGGTTCTAGCCTGGATGGGATCATGGGCCGGGTGCATTGCAGATGTCGGTGTCAGCGCAGGAACCACGGCAGAACCCGAAAGCCCTTGAATTCAAAGCTCTCGCCGCCACCGTGAACCAGGACACCTCCCCGGTTCGGATTGGAAGGGATCGACGTCCACCAGGCCAGGGTGTCAACGGCGTCGCCGGCAACCGTTTGGCCCGATTTCACCTCCACCGGGAGGAGTCGCCCGCCCGCGTCGACCAGGATGTCGATCTCGTGTCCGGTGGCATCCCTCCAGAAGTAAAGGGGTGGGTCACGGCGCATGGCCGCGAAGCTCTTGATCAACTCCGACACCACGAACGATTCGAACACGGCACCGCGTAGCGGGTGACGCTCCAGGGTCCCGGCATCGCGGATGTCGAGCAGATAGCAGATCAGCCCCGTGTCGAGAAAGTGTAACCGTGGCCGCTTGCGCAGACGCTTGCGATAGTTGGCGTGATGGGGTGGGAGCGTCGTGGCCAAATAACCGATCTCCAGGGCCGTAAGCCAGCGCCTGGCGGTCTGCTGCGTGATGCCGACGTCACTGGCGAGGGAGGCGAGATTGAGCTCCTGTGCCGTATACGCGGCGGCCAGCCGCACGAAACGCTCGAAACTCCTCGCATCCGAGATCTGCATGACTTCACGGACGTCACGTTCCACGTACGCGCGAAAATAGTCCGCCAGCCACTCGCCGGCTGGAATGCCCCGATCGTGAATTCGCGGATAGAAGCCCTCGACAAGCGTATCCCAAAGCCCCTTGCGCGGCGGACGGCTCCCAAGGCCGGCCGGAGTGACGTCGAGACCGTCGAGATTCAGTGGGTCAAGCGGGTCCCTCTCCGACAACTCCGCAAGCGACAGTGGGTACAACCGGAGAAACGCCGTGCGCCCCGCCAGCGTCTGAGACACTGCTTCCATCAAAAGCAGGTTCTGGGAACCGGTGAGAACAAAACGACCGGGCCGGTGGTCGGCATCCACCAGCCCCTGAATGTAGGATAGCAACTCCGGGGCGCGCTGGATCTCATCCAGGATCAATCGGTCGCCCTGGGCCAGGAAGCTGCGCGGGTCTTCAATGGCCCTGGCCCGTATGTCCGGCGCTTCCAGTGACAGGTAACGATGATCGGCGAAAAGCGCCTGAACCAGCGTCGTCTTCCCGGATTGTCGGGGACCTGTGAGCGTCACAACCGGATAAGACGCGGCCGCGGCCCTCAGCGCTTCGGTCAAATGGCGGCGCAACATTCCACTAATCTTGCCACCACCCTTACGTCGTGTCAATTCTATGATTGAATCATCAAAGAGACACGAGGCGCAGACTTCCCCGCCATTTTGCAAGAACTGCGCCGACAGAGCCTAATCGCCGGCCACCGTCATGCGCGAGATCTTGACCGTGGGAGCGGCCACGGGTCTTTGCGGGCGGAGGTCGTTGCCGACCATCTCGATCTGGTTCAGCATGTCGTTGAGGTTGCCGGCGATGGTCAGCTCGGCTACGGGATAGGCCAGCTCGCCCTTCTCGATCCAGATCCCGGCCGCGCCCCTCGAATAGTCGCCGGTGACGAGGTTGACGCCGAAACCCATCAACTCGGTGACGTAGAACCCGTCCTCCACCGAGCCGATGATATCCCCGAGGCTGTGCTCGCCGGGTATGAGGTAGAGGTTCATGGGCGAAACCGCCGAGGCTTGACCCACGCCCCGGGCGGCGTTTCCGGTGGACTTGCCGCCGAGCTTTCGGGCGCTGTAGGCGTCCAGCAGATAGCTCCTCAGGACACCTGCCTCGACCACGTCCTTGCGCCGGACGCCGACGCCCTCGGAATCGAACGGCCGCGACCCCAGGGCCGAGGGAATCGTGCCGTCATCGACGATGTGGACGAGGTCGGAAGCCACGCGCTGCCCGAGCCTGTCGCACAGGAAAGACGCGCGCTGATAGAGTGCGTAGCCGGAAACCGCCTGGCTCATATGCCGCACCAGAGTACCTGCGATAACCGCGTCGAAGACCACCGGCACCTCACGGGTCCGCACCTTGCGTGCGTCCAGCCGGCGGATCACACGACGGCCGGCCTCGCGGCCCACTGCTTCCGGGGTATCCAGCGCGGCATGCCGGCGCGCCGCCGAGAACCAGTGGTCGCGCTCCATGGAACCGTTGGACGCCGCCACCGGAGTCACGGAGAGATGGAAGGCGGAGGCGGCATACTCCCCGGCAAAGCCCTCCGAATTGGCGTAGATGAGCCGGTTGAACGACTTGCCGAACTCCGCGCCCTCGGAGTTGGTAATCCGCTCGTCGTATTGCAGCGCGTGGTCCTCCGCCAGGCGGGCGGCGTCGATGCCGCGCTCGACGGGCAGGCCCCGGGCCTCCTCGTCCAGCAGGTCCAGCTCCGGCACCTCGGCGGCCAGCTCCCCGGGTTCCGGCAGCCCGCCGAACTCGTCCTTGGCCGTGGCCCGGGCCATGGCGCAGGTCTCCTCCAGCAATCGGTCCAGGGAGGCCCGTGACATGTCGGAGGTAGAGGTGGCGGCGGAGCTCCGGCCAAAGAAAAGCCGCAACCCGAGCCGGGTCTCGTGGGCCTGACTGACGGTCTCCACCTTCCCGAGCCGCACCTTCACCCCAACGCCCTCGTGCTCCACCACGGTCACGTCGCCCTGCGACGCGCCCATCTCCTTCGCCCGGGCGATCAGCCCCGACGCCAGCTCCCGATCCATCGGCAAACGCTCCATCGCCGCCTCAACCCTGGCCGGGACCGCGCACCGCGGTACCGCCCACCACGAGCTGATCCACTCGGACGGTGGGCAGTCCGACCCCCACCGGCACCCCCTGGCCGTCCTTGCCACAGGTGCCGATCCCCTTGTCCAGCGCCAGATCCGCCCCCACCCGGCTGACGCGCGTGAGCACGTCGGGCCCGTTGCCGATGAGGGTGGCGTCCCGCACCGGATGCGTGACCCGGCCGTCCTCGATCCGGTACGCCTCGCTGGCGGAGAAAACGAACTTGCCGCTGGTGATGTCCACCTGCCCGCCGCCGAAGGACACCGCGTAGAGGCCGTCCTTCACCGAGCCGATGATGTCTTGCGGGTCCTCTTCCCCGGCCAGCATGAAGGTGTTGGTCATGCGCGGCATGGGCACATGGGCGTAGCTCTCGCGGCGGCCGTTGCCGGTGAGCTCCATGCCCAGCAGGGAGGCATTCAACCGGTCGTGCATGTAGCCTCGGAGAATGCCATTTTCGATCAGCACCGTGCGCTGGGTCGGCGTGCCCTCGTCATCCACGTTGAGAGAGCCTCGCCGCCGGGGGATGGTGCCGTCGTCCACCACCGTGCAGAGCTCGGTGGCCACGCGCTCGCCGATGCGCCCGGAGAAGGCCGAGGTCTTGCGGCGGTTGAAGTCCGCCTCCAGCCCGTGTCCGATGGCCTCATGAAGCAGGATGCCGGGCCAGCCGGGCCCGAGGACCACGTCCATGGTGCCCGCGGGGGTCGCCACCGCCTCGAGGTTCACGAGAGCCTGTCGGACCGCCTCCCGGGCATGGGCTTCGCACTGCTCGGCATCGGTGCAGTCGTCCAGGGACATGCGCCCGCCCCATCCGAAGTTGCCGGCCTGACGCTTGCCGCCGGCTTCGACGATGCAGCGGATGTTGCAGCGCACCAGGGGCTGAAGGTCCCCCAGCACCCAACCCTGAGAGGAGGCAATGAGGATGACCTTGTTCTCCAGCGACAGCGAGGCGAACACCCCTTTGACCCGGGGGTCCGCCTTTCTGGCAAACCGGTCCAGGTCCTGCAACAGGGCGATCTTGCGCTCCAGGGGAACCCCCGAGAACGACTGAGGCACGGGATAGAGGTCGTGTCGCGGCGCGGCGGGCACGGGAATCCGTGCCGGTGAATCCGAACCCCGGTCGTTGGCGATGACGTTGGCCGTCCTCACCGCCGAATCGAGGTTCCGGATGGTCACGTCATCGGTGAACGCGTATCCGGTCTTGTCTTCGGCCAGCACCCGCGCGCCGACACCGTTGGCGGTGGAGACCGACGCATGCTTGACCAGACCCTCTTCGAGATGGACCTGCTCGTGGGTTCGGTACTCGAAAAAGAGGTCGGCGTAGTCCGCCTGCCGGGCCATCGCCTGGCCCAGCACCTGGTCCAGATCCCGTGCCGTGACGCCGAACTGCTCGTCGAAGAACGCCGCCGGCGAGAAAGCGGGCCGATTCGCAAGGCTCTTGTCCAAAACGCTCCCCTTTTCTTACGTCAGACTTGCTTATATACTATGAGGAGAGCCGTCGCGCGGCCGTTCCGTTCCCCACCGGCACAAGAATAGTGTACCGGCAACGCATGGAACATGAAAGGACGCGGCATGCGCCCGGCGGCAGTTTCGAGGAGTTGAACCGATGGACCAGAAGATCGTTCACGTTGTCGGTACGGGTACCATAGGTGAGCCGCTCATCGGCATCCTGGCCACCTTCCGGGAAGCCTTCGGCATCGATGAGGTGACGTTCAACAAGCAGACCCCGCGAATCACCGACCGTTCCAAGGTCATCGCGCTTCAGGGCAAGGGCGCCAGGCTGAGCGTCGAGAAGGACCATTGGGACGAGTTCGCCAAGATGGGCATGGCTCCGTCCTTCGACTCGGAAGCGGCCATCGAGCGTGCCTCCGTTGTCATCGACTGCACCCCCGTGGGAAATCAGAACAAGGAAGAGCGCTACCAGCGGTACGCGAGCAAGAACGGGAAGGGGTTCATCGCCCAGGGCAGTGAATTCGGGTTCGGCAAGATGTATGCCCGGGGCATCAACGACACGGCCCTCGAAAGGGAAGAGGATCGTTTCATCCAGGTGGTGAGCTGCAACACCCACAACCTGGCGGTGCTCATCGACACCCTCGCCCTGGGGCCGGAAAAGGAAGACAATCTCGAGGCTGGAAGGTTCGTCTGCATGCGGCGGGCCAACGACATCAGCCAGGAGGGCGACTTCATTCCCGCGCCCGAGGTGGGACGGCACGACGACGAAAAGTTCGGCACCCACCAGGGACGCGACGCCTACTACCTGTTCAAGTCCCTGGGGTTGGACCTCGACATCTATTCCTCCGCTCTCAAGCTCAACACCCAGTACATGCATACCATCCACTTCAACCTGATCCTCAAGCGCGCCATCGACATGGAGCAGATCATGCAGCGGATCCGGTCTAACCGCCGCATCGCCGTCACCGACAAGAAATCTTCGGCGTCGGTGTTCTCCTTCGGGCGCGACCACGGGCTGTTCGGCCGCATCCTGAACCACACGGCCATCGTCACCCAGAGTCTGGCGTTGCGGGGAGACCGCGAGGTGGTGGGCATGTGCTTCACGTCACAGGACGGGAACTCGCTCCTGAGCAGCATCGCGGCCACCCTCTGGCTGCTCAATCCGGATACGTACGACGAGCGCCTGCAGCCCATCCGGCCCTACTTTTTCACGGAGATCTGACCGCCGCCGAGCCCCGGCCACATGTCGGCCGCGGGCGGGTTTGAAACCCGCCCCTACAGGACACTAACCGCCGCTTCCCGTCTGCCGGACGCGGTCGAAGCGGACCACGTCGCCCGCCGCGATGCCGTTTCGGCGCGCCAGACCGGCCCGAACCTCCAGCACGTACTGACTGGGAACCCCCACGCCCACGGAACGGGTGGAGAACGGCACGGTATCGTGGATGATGCCCACCACCCGCCGGCGCCGGTCCATGAAGATGATGTCCAGGGACAAGGGGGTATTCTTCATCCAGAACGACTGAACCTTCTCGTTGGGGAACACGAACAGCATGCCCTCGTCCGTTCCCAGCTCGCGCCGGTACATCAATCCCCAGCGCCGCTCCTCGGCGGTGTCGGCCACCTCCACGCGGAAGGTGGCCTTGATTCCCTCGGGACCTTCGACAACCACGGCCGGGCCATGGTTGCAGGCGGCCTGAGCCGCCAACAGGAGCGCGCACCCCAGCAGAAGAAACCGGCGCACTCTCATCCCTCCTGCTTACCGGACACCTTGATCTCCGGCGACACTGGGCTCAATTGATGCATGCATTTGGGTGACCATCAACATCTGGTTCGCTGAATGTCATGACAACCAACAATACACTTGTCAATTTTCAGCAGGGGCGGCTAATGCGTTCGGTGCGGCAGGCTGGGACATTAGCGCCAAAAAAGCATTTCAGCTAGAATGGACCGCTGGGAATTGAAACGGTTTCTTCGGTCGCGCAACACCCTCCACAACACAACCCATGATCCAACCTTCGTACCGAGAGTTCGCGGCGCTCGCCAAACAGGGAAACCTGGTCCCGGTGTATGAGGAGATCCTGATGGATCTCGAAACCCCGGTATCATTCTACAACCGTCTCAGGAAGAGCCGCCACTCGTTCCTGCTGGAAAGCGTGGAAGGCAGCGAACGCTGGGCCCGCTATTCGTTCCTCGGCACCGCGCCGGAGCTGATCTTCAAGGCCTGGGGCCACGAGGTGGAAATCACCCGAGGCCGGAAGAAGGAGTCGCGGACCTGCGACGATCCGCTGAAGGCACTGGCGGAATTACTCGACGGGTACCAGCCGGCCACCACCATCCCGGATCTCCCCTTCACCGGCGGGGCGTTGGGGTACGTGGGGTACGACGCGGTGGAGATGCTCCACGGGGTTCCCAACACGGCGGAACGGGCCAGCCGCTTCCCGGACATCTATTTCCTGCTGGTGCGCACGCTGGTGAGCTTCGACAACCTCAAGCACACCATCACCATCATCGACAACGTGCCCATCGAGAAGGGCGCGCGCCTGCGCGTTCTCTACGGGGAAGCCGTCTCCCGTATCGAGAAGCTGCGGTCTTCGCTTCGGAAATCGCCCACGACCCTGGAGGCCCGAAGCCTCGCTGGCTCCGGGTCACCCGTCAAGTACCGCTCCAACGTCAAGCCGGAGGTATTTCACGCCATGGTGCGCAAGGGCAAGGAGTACATCGCGGCGGGCGACGTCATCCAGGTGGTGCTGTCCCAGCGGCTGGAAGCCCGGACCCGGGCCGAACCGTTCGAGATCTACCGCGCGCTGCGATTCACCAATCCGTCTCCCTATATGTTCTTTCTCGAGCTGGACGACCTCAAGATCATCGGCTCCTCTCCGGAGATCCTGGTCCGGCTCACCGGCCGGAACATCGAGTTGCGGCCCATCGCCGGCACCCGGCCCCGCGGCAAGGACGCGCGGGAGGAACGGGAGCTGGAGGAGGATCTCCTGGCGGACCCGAAGGAGCGCGCCGAGCACATCATGCTGGTGGATCTCGGGCGCAACGACGTGGGGCGGGTGGCCAAGGTGGGCTCGGTGGAGGTGGACCAGCTCATGGGCATCGAGCGCTATTCCCACGTCATGCACATCGTCTCCAACATCAAGGCGGAGCTGGCGAAGGGGCAAACGCCTCTGGATCTGTTCAGTTCCTGCTTTCCCGCGGGGACGGTCTCCGGGGCGCCCAAGGTCAGGGCCATGCAGATCATCAGCGAGCTGGAGCCGCAAAGGCGGGGTCTGTACGCTGGAGCCGTGGGCTACCTGAGCTTCAACAACAACCTGGACACCTGCATCGCCATCCGCACCATCACCGTTCACAACGGCACCGCGGTCATTCAGGCCGGAGCCGGCATCGTCGCGGATTCCGACCCGGCCGCGGAGTACGAGGAAACCCTCAACAAGGCCCGTGGCATGCTCAAGGCCCTGGAGCTGGCTGAATCATGGGGAAGAGAACGGTAGGAAAGAGCGGTAGCATGATCCTGCTCATCGACAACTACGACTCGTTCACCTACAACCTCTACCACTATCTGGCGGAGCTCGGCGCGGAGGTTCGGGTGGTGCTCAACGACCGGATCGACGCCGACGGCATCGAAGCCCTCGGCCCGGACGCCATCGTGGTGTCACCGGGTCCCTGCACACCCAACGAGGCGGGTGTCTCCTGCGAAGTGATCCGGCGGTTCGGCGAGCGAACCCCCATCCTGGGTGTATGCCTGGGCCATCAGTGCATCGGCGCCGCCTACGGCGCTCGGATTGTGCGCGCCACCGAGATCATGCACGGCAAGATGTCGGCGGTCATGCACGACTCCAGGACCATCTACCGTTCCCAGGAGAACCCCTTCCCGGCCATGCGCTACCATTCCCTGGTCATCGACCCGGACAGCGTGCCCGAAGAACTCACCGTCACCGCCCGGACCCGGGACGGCGTGATCATGGGCGTCCGCCACAACCGCCACCCGGTGGAAGGCGTCCAGTTCCATCCCGAATCGATCCTGACGGAAACAGGGAAGACGCTGCTGAAGGATTTCCTGGACTGCTACGTGTAGGACTGTCCGGCGGCAGCGACAGACCGTCCGAAGTCAGTGCAACTCTATCGAGAATCCCGGCTCATCTTTGATACGCTGTTCGTCATTCTCGTCGATGTACCCCAGATTTTTCAGATGACTCAGCACGGAAAAGTGACCCATGCGCAACCCGCGGGCCACCTCCCCCACGCCTTCCCAAGTCTCCAGGGGCTCCGTCAGCTTCCGTACAGCACGTTGCACGAGGGCAGTGGGCATCAGCAGCATCGCTGCGAACGCATTCGCGCGCTTCTCGACATCTTGAGGCGCCCACGGTCCACTGGCAATGGCAAGGCGACTACCTGCCTCTCGGTCGAACAACAGATGGCAAAGTTCGTGCGCCAGCGTGAATCGATGACCTGAAGGGTACAAATTCGCACCATGTCT
The DNA here is from genome assembly GCA_965221155.1 of uncultured Binatia bacterium (SeqCode). Classification (GTDB taxonomy): domain Bacteria; phylum Desulfobacterota; class Binatia; order UBA9968; family JAJDTQ01; genus JAJDTQ01. Next base: position 338,951 of record OZ244869.1, read on the forward strand.
CAAGTTGACGACGATACCGGGCCGATGTTGCGGTCCCGCGATGGAAACACCGCGGACCTTCTCATCCGACAGCTCCAGTTCCTTGACCTCGACTCCCACCGTCTCGACCAGCTTTTCAATATCGACCGTTTCCTCCGTCACAAATTGACTATTGAAATGCTCGTGAAGTGCCTCGGCCAGCTCGTATCCCTGGGACCACGCGGGAGACGTAGACTCTTCGACCGGAGCCGCACGGCAAACCGTCCGGATCACCTCCGAACCGCCCTCAGTGGCGTAGAGATCGACCATCGTCTGGGCAAGGCTCAACACGTCCTGTTGCCCGACGTTGGGGGCAAGAGAACCGAACATCAGTGCGGCTTGACAAGATCCGGCAACGACGAGAGGCGATTCCGAAGACTCCAGTATGGCGCGGCGCGGGGCTTCCGCCAGGTTCGAGAGAGAATCTAAAGCCCGGCGCCATCGGTTTCGGACGGTGCGCTCGTTTGCTCCCAGCCCGGCGAGCCACATGAGACGCTGTTCGCGATTCTGAGCCGATTCCTCCAGTGTTTTGAGTTTTTCGCGCAACGCTCTGATCCGACGCGATTGGCCCGCTAGCGTCGCAAGGTATTCGCTCGCGTTCGACAGCACGTCGTGCAACGGTCCGGCAACCGCCTGTGGAGGCAGTCTATCTGCGCCCTGCATCGCCTCCGTGACCTCGAAGCGGTACGGTGTGTTCTTGCTGAGGATAGGGCCCCACGACACCTCAACCCAATCTCGAAGGCGCCTGAACACCACATCCGGGAACAGTCCGCCTTCGCGTGCGGCCCGGAGCGCGTGCCGGCTCCACCACGCCTGCCACTCACCCTCCCATCGCGACGCTCGCCTCTCGTCGTCCTCGATCACCGGCGGCGGGAATCGGGTGGCTCGCAAGGATTCCCAGGCGGAGACACCGTCGTTCTTCACCGGAAGGCGCTCCTCGTGTAATAGGGGATTCCAGTGGCGGGCGAACCATTCCATGAGTGGAAGAACGTACCAATGGACCGAGGTGATGCGCTCACCTTCCTCCAGGTGCGCGCACAAATTCCTCCCGCTCACCCAGATCTGAAAGCTCCCCCAAGAGAGCGAGACGTCAGGATCGATCGATCGTCCTTCGTCGGGATCAGGAGCGAAGGCAATCTTCAGCGCGAACGCATCGGTGTCGCCTGCGAGTCTTTCCCATCGGGTAGTCATCTCCGATTACTCATCCCAATGCTCTCGGATATTTCTTCTCTGCACGCGCCCCTCCGCCAGCCATTCGGTCCGGAGTTTCTCAGGAACTTCTACCCAGCCAACCGGGTATCCATGCCATACATCCGTGCCGTGCTGTTGCGCACGGTACGCTCTGCCTCCGTGCACTGCGTAGCGTTTGTCGCTTCAGGCCTGTTCGGAAGCGTGGGCTCGAGCGCACTCCTCGCTACAGAAGTAGTGCCCGTGTGACTGGTAGGCCTCGTTCTTGGGGACGTAGCTCTTGCAGTGGGGGTCGAGCACCATCGACTCGCCTTGGGACGGGTCGGAGGCGGCTCCCTTCCCTTTGCGTTTGAGGCTGGTGTAGATCAGCATCAGGAACAGATAGGCCAGCAAGCCCAGTATCAGAAACTTGAGGATCATGGCAGTGGCACCGTCGATGATCGTCCGTGTCCCGCGGTCCGTCCACGGCGACGCAGGACGTCAGGTCATGCGCCTCTCACGGAGAGGCCAACTCATGGACCCGTCTACCATCCTCCACCCGGGCCAGGAGCTCCCGGACATCGCTGCCGAGGCGCGCGTGCTTCAGGTCCGGGGCTATCTCGCACAGCGGAACCAGCACGAACCGCCGGCGGTGAAGCTCCGGGTGCGGGATCGTCAACTCGGGTCCTTCCAAAACCATATCATCGAAAAAAAGGATGTCCAGATCGATGACCCGGTCCGCCCAGCGAACAAGGCTGGGCGGGCGGCCCATCTTCCTTTCGAGGGCCTGACAATATTGCAGTAGGATCACCGGTTGCAAGCCCGTGTCAACGGCCACGACTCCGTTGACGTACCATTCCGTGCTCGCCGCCCCCCAAGGTTCGGTGACGAACCAGGTCGAGACCTCGCTTACGCGGGTTTGGGGCATCCGCCCGATCTCCCGGACGGCGCGGCGGCAGTTGTCCTCCTTCTCCCCCTGATTCGAGCCCACCCCGATGTAGGCGCGATGCTCCACGGTTGTGCTACAGGCTGAGCTGCTGGAGCCGCTCCACGGCCTCCCGGAGACGGTCCGCCGGCGAGCACAGCGTCATCCGGATGAAACCCTCGCCGGGCTCGCCGAAGCCGTTGCCGGGAGTGGTGACGATGCCGGCCTCGTCGAGGAGCCGGGCGGTGAAGTCCGCGGAGCGCCATCCTCCGGGCACGGGCAGCCAGACGTAGAACGTCGCCCGGGGCGGCGGAAGCTCGAAGCCGGCGCGGTGAAGTCCATCGACCACCGTATCCCGCCTCTCCTGGTACACTTCCCGAATGGGCACCAGAAACTCCTCCGCGTGCTCGAGGGCGAGGATGGCCGCTTCCTGCACCGGCTGGAAGACTCCCGAGTCGACGTTGGATTTCACCTGTGCCAGGGTCGCCACCAACTCCGGGCAGCCCACCGCCATGGCGATGCGCCAACCGGTCATGTTGAAGGTCTTGGACAATGAATGGAACTCGATGGCGACTTCCTTCGCGCCCTCCACCTGCAGAATGCTCGGAGCGCGATACCCGTCGAAGCCGATCTCCGTGTAGGCGGCGTCGTGGCACAGGATGATCCCGTGACGCTGGGCGAACTCCACCGCCTCCTTGAGAAAGCTCTCATCCGCCACCGCGCCCGTGGGATTGTTGGGATAGTTGAGCCACAGCATCTTTGCCCGCTGGAGCACGTCCGCGGGGATGCTCGAAAGATGGGGCAGGAACCCGTTCTCGCGCCGCAACGGCAGAAAGTGGACCTCGCCGCCGTTGAATTTCGTACCGATCTCGTACACGGGATACGCGGGGCTGGGCACCAGCACCACGTCGCCGGGATCCACGTAGGCCACCGCCATGTTGGCCACGCCCTCCTTGGAGCCGATGAGCGAACACACCTCGGTGGCCGGGTCCAGCGTCACGCCGAAGCGCCGCCCGTACCAGTCGGCCACCGCCTGCCGGAACTCCATCATGCCCGAGCTGCTGGGATAGCGGTGGTTGGCGGGTTTCGTCGCGGTCTGGGTGAGCCTTTGAATGATTCTCCCTGGCGTGGGGATGTCGGGGTCGCCGATGCCCAGGTCGATCAGATCCACTCCCTTGGCCTGGGCGGCCCGCTTTTTCCGGTCGATCTCGGCGAACAGATACGGTGGCAGCGCCTGGATGCGTTTGGCCTTGTTGAACATTACTGCTGACTCGCTTTCGTCGGTTGGATTTTCTTGGCCTCGCCCCGGCTCATCCGCGTCGAGGCCCGATCCGGCAGGTCTCCAGATCAGAACGAGCTTACAACATTTCCCTCGGACTAGTGAAACCCTTGGGTAGTGGCTCAGTTTGAAATGCCCGCCATGACACCGGAGCGGCGCAAGGAGAATGCCACCAAGGCTGCCAGCGCCCGCTGGAAGAAGCGCAAGGTTGCTGACGATGCCGCGCCGGAAAGGAACAACTGACCCCCCCCTTGACAAATCTCTCTAACCTATCATATTGATAGGTCGAGATGAGTTCATCCGTCATCCCTCTTCACAAGGAGGAGCCGAACCCTCCTGGGCCGCAGGAACACACCAACGGAGGGAGGACCATGAATGATGAGAAATACCACTATTTGGAGTGCGGGCTGGACGACGTTTACTTGGTGAATGGATTCGAGCGAACTGAGTCTGCACGAGGGACGAGTATAGCGATTGGAGACATTGATGCGCTCCATCGGGCAATTGGCGAGCACCTCTGTCTCAAAAAGAAGGATTTGAATGGAAAAGAGTTTCGATTCCTCCGTCGAGAGATGCTCATGTCTCAATCGACGTTGGCGCGCCTACTCAATGTAGGCGAGCAGACCGTTCACCGATGGGAGACGGGCAAAGTCAACGTGCCGAAAGCGGCAGAGGCTCTGTTGAGACTCATGTATAGGGACGATTCTAAAAGCCGCGTCAGAGACCAGTTGAAACGCATTGCCGATCTTGAAGATGAGATAGATCACAATCAGCAGATGATATTTGAGCTCATGACAAACAAGAAGAGGCAATGGAAGTTGGCTGCTTAGCCGTTATTGGCTACGGTCGCACACAGGGGGACCACCAACCATGCCGTTCCATATCGTGGTTGACGGCTACAACGTCATCGGCAGTGAAGAAGGTTTGCGCGGCGACCTGGAGCAGAAGCGGGGAGACCTCGTCAAGGAGATCGGGGAATACCAGGCGCGCACGGGCCATGTCCTGACCACGGTCTTCGACGGGTGGCGGGCCGGCCGCGCGGACGAAACGCGGCTGCAGGTGGGGGAGGTGACGGTGGTGTTTTCCCGCTTCGGCGAGAAAGCCGACGCGGTCATTGAACGGCTGGCCCGGGAGCTGGCAACCCAGTGCGTCGTGGTCACCTCTGATCGGGATCTGCGCCGCAGCGTGGAGGGCAGCGGCGCGGTGGCGGTATACGTCGGCGAATTTCTCGCGAAGATGAGGACAGATCCGGCGGCGTCCGACGCCGTGGAGGATGACGAGGAATTCGACGCTCCCCCGCGCAGCATGACCGGCCGGAAGAAGGGCAACCCGCGGCGGCTTTCCAAGGCCGAGCGGGTGCGCCGGGAACGCCTCGCCAAGCTCTGAAAAAAGCCGCTTCACTCCGCCTGGATTCCCGCTTTCGCGGGAATGACGGTTTCGGGGGTCTGTGCCTCGCTGGGATGGCGTTTTGACACAGCCTGTTGCGCGGGAATGGCGAGTTGTATCAGCTCGCCCTGATGCCGCGCAGCCGCTCGCTGCGCCGGCGCAACAGTTCAAGTGTAGTCAACAGCAGGATCGAGACACAGACAAGAAGCGTGGCGACCGCGAGGATGGTGGGGCGGATCTCTTCTCGGATGCCCGAGAACATCTTCCAGGGGATGGTCCGCTGTTCCACGGAACCGACAAACAACACCACAACCACTTCGTCGAAGGAGGTGATGAAGGCGAACAGGGCGCCGGATACGACACCGGGCAGGATCAGCGGCATCGTCACCCTGAAAAAGGTCTGTACGGGGTTGGCCCCGAGGGTGGCCGCGACCCGCGGCAAGGAATGATCGAAACCGGCCAGTGTGGCCGTAACCGTGATCAACACGAACGGAGTACCCAGTGCCGCGTGGGCGAGTATGACGCCCAGGTGAGTCGATGATATTCCGATGAGCGCATAGAAGAAATACATGCCCGTGGCCGAGATGATCAACGGTACGATCATCGGCGAAATCAGCAGGGCCATGAAGGCGGTCTTGAACGGCATCTCGGACCGACTCAGACCGAGAGCCGCCAACGTTCCGAGGACGGTCGAGATCAGTGTGGCGAAGACGGCAATGACAACGCTGTTCCGTACCGCATCCTGCCAGGAATCCTCCGTGAAGAACTCGTAATACCACTTGGTGCTGTAACCGGCGGGATCCAGGGACAGCATTTCCGGGGTGAAGGTGAAATAGGGCAGCTCGTTGAAGCTCAACGGGATGATCACGAAGATTGGGCCGATCAGGAACACGAAGATAGCGGCACAGATCACACGATACGTGTAGTGCCACACCTTCTCCATCGGCGATGCGTATATCGGCAGGGGCATTGGCGGGCTCAACCCAGCTTCATGTTGTCGACGCCGACGATCCGGTCGTAGATCAGATAGAGTGCCAGGACCAGACAAAGCAACAGGGCTCCCAACGCGGCCGCGAGACCCCAGTTCAGCGTTTCACTGACATGAATGGCAATGAAATTCGAGATGAAGGTACCGGTGCGGCCCCCGACCAGCGCCGGCGTGATGTAGTAGCCGATGGCCAGAATGAACACCATAATGCAACCGGCCCCGACGCCTGGGACCGTATTGGGCATGTATATCCTGACGAACGCGGTGAACGGCGTCGCGCCAAGCGAACGGGCGGCCCGCGTCAAGGATGCAGGTATCGTTTTCATGACGGAGTAGAGGGGCAGGATCATGAACGGCAACAGGATGTGAACCATCGCCACGAATGTGCCGAACTTGTTGTGGATCATCTGTAGCCGGCCGTCTTCGGATATGAGCCCGACAAAGACCAGTATGTCATTCAGCACGCCTTGGGTCTGCAAGAGCGCAATCCAGGCCGTCGTCCGCACCAGCAAGGATGTCCAGAACGGCAACAGGACCAGGATCATCAGGAGATTGCTGATGCGAAGCGGCAGCGTGGCCAGGAGATACGAAACGGGATAACCCAGCAGCAGACACAGCACGGTAATCAACGCACTCATCCACATAGTTCGGGAGAACAGGATCAGGTAAATCCGGCGCGGTTCCGGCTGCCTGACAATCGCCCCGCGCTCACTCAGCCTCAAGTCGGCCGCGGCGAGGAAGTAGGAGCGCGTCAACGCGCCTGACTCCCGCTGGATCAGCCGCCAGGTGCTTATGTCTCCCCAGCGTTTGTCGATCGCCATCATCCGATCCCTGTAGGGAGGTCCGGTGATGCGCGCCGCTCGTCTGCCGGATCTCCTCAACAGACTCGACATCCCCGGCTTTTCGTAGTTCAGCCGGCGCCCGGCACGACCCAGTGTCTTTTTCTCGAACGCCGTCTGAATGTCGCGAACCAGGGCTTCGAAGACGGCTTCGCCGGGCAACCCCGTGCGATCGGGATCCCAGTCCTGGATGGACACGACGGTGCGCGGCAAGACGGATGCAACGATCCGGTTAGGGCCGGCTCGAAAACGAGTGCTCGCGCCACCGCCACGCGCTGCTGCTGCCCCCCGGAGAGCTGAGCGGGCCGCCGGTTGTCGAAGCCGGATAGCCGAACCATGTCGAGTATCCGCTCCACCTTGATCTCAATGTCCGCTCTGGGAAGCTTGCGGACCTGCAGGGGAAACGCCAGGTTCTCGGCCACCGTCATGTGCGGGAACAACGCGTAATTCTGGAACACCATGCCAATATCGCGCCGGTGCGGCGCGACATGGTTGATGGGCTGATCGTTGAGAAATATCTCGCCGTGCGTCGCCGGCTCGAATCCGGCAAGCATCATCAGGCAGGTGGTCTTGCCCGATCCGGACGGCCCCAGCATGGTCAGGAACTCTCCCGCTTCTATGTCCAGATTGAGATCCTTGATGACCAGAGTCTCGCCATCATAGCTCTTCTGAACGCGGTCGAACCTGACGATCCTGGGCTTGGTCTCAACCATTCGACTATCCGGCCCCGGACGAGCGTACGAGATAGGCAAGCTCAGCCACGCATGACCAACCTCCACACCCTGCGAGCTCAGCCTGTTGAAGGACAGACAATATACCAGATATGGTCGACCGACAAGCCTAAATGAGATCGGTCGTTCACTAAGAAAGGGTGTCCGGCGCCCCCTCGGTTCCCACGACTTGGGTCCGCTTCAATGTCCGCTACGTACGATATTGTGCTCCGGCCCGTACGGGAACCCGGTGATGTCCTCGGAGCCGTCTTCCCGCACCACCAGGTGCCGGGCCCTGCCCCGCGCGTGATCAGTTTTCCGAGAACGTCAGGCCGTCGGCCTCGTGGTCGAGCTCCCGGGCCATGAAGTCCACCACCAGCGGCCAGGATAGCTTGGCGGCGTGGGGATGGTACCCCTCGGTGCCGGGATCGACGAAGCCGTGGCCGCCGAAGGGGAAGAAGTGCCACTCCAGGGGTTGGCCGTTGGCGAGAAAGCTATTCCACACCCGTTGCTGGATGGGCACGGTGGATATGCGGTCGTCAACGCCGTAGAGGATGATGGACGGGCACTTGATGTTGAGGGCGGCGTCGCACGGGTGGACCGGCCTTATTTCGGTGGTGGGCTCGTCCCGCACCGTGGGGTAGTAGCCGACGAAGGCCCGGACCTCGGGAGTGGCGGCGGCGAAGTGGATGGCGATCCGCCCGCCCATGCAGTATCCGGACACGGCGACGCGGGTGCTGTCCACGTCGCTCCGGGAAGTCAGGTAGTCCCAACCCTGCCGGATGACCCGCACGAACTCCCCGTCCTTTGTGCGCGCCTGAATCTGCCGGCCGGTATGGATGTGGGTCACGTCGGGATAACCGAGCATCGAGTAGAGATCCGGCACCACCACGGTGTATCCGAGATGGGCGAACTTCAATGCTTCGATCTTCTGGTAGTCGGTCAGTCCGGTGTTCTGATGCGTCATGAGCAGGGCAGGACCCGGCTGGTCGCGTTCCGGAGAGGCCAAATAACCGTAGATACCGTCTCTTTCGGGTGTGAGGACGCGTTCGTGTACTTTCATGGCATGAAGCGATTTTAGGTGATGTTGGGAGGCGTGGTGGTTGCGGGGGGTGGATTTGAACCACCGACCTCAAGGTTATGAGCCTTGCGAGCTACCGGGCTGCTCCACCCCGCAGGATGGTTGTAGCCCGTCGGTGTGGCACTGTCAACCGGAGCCGGGGCCGACCCCCGTTACGGCCGGGGGAACTTTTCCCGAAGCTGCTTGAGCACGACTTCGGGGACGAACGCGGTCACGTCCCCGCCCAGCCCGGCGACCTCCTTGACGAGCCTCGAGCTGATATAGAAGGACGACTCCCCGGTCATCATGAAGAAGGTTTCGATTTTCGGTTTGAGCCGGCGGTTCATGGTCGCCATCTGGAACTCGTACTCGAAATCCGACACGGCCCGCAGTCCTCGGATGACCACCTTGGCCGCCGCCGCCTCGGCGTAGTCCACGAGCAGGCCCTCGAAGCTGTCCACGCGTACCCGCTTCTCGGACTCGAAGACCTTTCGCACCGTGGCCATGCGCTCTTCCACCGAAAAGAGGGCGCCCCCCTTGTCCTGGTTGCGCGCGATGGCAATGATCACCTGGTCGAAGATCCGGAGTGTCCGCGTGACCAGGTCGATGTGGCCGTTGGTGATGGGGTCGAAGGATCCGGGATAGACCGCTACGTTGGTTTCCGCCATGTGAAAAACCTGTTCTAGTGGTACAGGCCACTCAGTTGTCGAGCCCGAAGAAGGACAGCACGGTGTCGCCGTACCGACGCCGGTCACGGCGTGCCAGTTCACCGTACCGTTCTCCGACCCTTTCCCTCACGCTGTGCTCCGCCACGACGATACCCCCCACGTGAAGCACGCGCCGCCGGGAGATCATGGCCAACACCTTGTCCACCCAGCCGTGATCATACGGGGGGTCCAGAAAAATGGCGTCGTATGCGGCGCCCTCGTCTGCCAATCGGCTCAAGGCCTTGCCCACGGATTGCGGCCAGATCCGCGCCCGGTCCGTAAAGCCCGAGGCTTCGAGGTTGCGGCGAATCAAGCCCGCCGCCTCCACCGATTCGTCCACCAGCAGCGCCGAGGCCGCCCCCCGGCTCAGGGCTTCCAGAGACAGGCTCCCGCTGCCGGCGAAGAGGTCCAGCACCCGATGCCCGGACAGATCCCGGGGGAGGATGTTGAACAGCGCTTCCCTCACCCGGTCGGCGGTCGGACGGATGGTGCTCCCTTTGGGCGCCTTGAGTCTTCTCCCTCGGGCTGTACCTCCGATGATGCGCATGCGGCGGGCTGCGTTTCCCCTGCCTGGGACGGATACGGGCGGGTTTGAAACCCGCCCCTACAAGTCATTGCACCTTGCCGACGGCAATGAAAACCTGCGCACCCTGGCGTGCGCATCAACCGGACAGGTCCCTATCCCGGAAGCAGGATGATCTTGCCGAACTGTTTTCCGGTTTCCAGCCTGGTCTGGGCCGCGGCCGCCTCGGCCAACGGGAAGGTCTTGTCGATCACCGGCCTGACCCGCGAGACTTCGACGAACCGTAACACCTGCTCGAACTCTTCGCGACTACCCAGGGTGGAGCCGAAAATACTTAGATGGTTCCAGAAGATACGCCGGATGTCCGTCGGCGGCGTGGCCCCGGTGGTGGCGCCGCAGGTCACCAGCCGCCCTCCCTTGACCAGCGCCGCGAGACTCTTGACCCAACTTTCGCCGCCCACGCAGTCCACCACCACGTCCACCCCGCGCTTGTCGGTGACATTGCGGATCTCCCGGGTGAAGTCGCACTTCGTGTAGTTCAAACCGTAGTCGGCTCCCATGCCGCGGGCAGTTTCGAGCTTTTCGTCGCTGCTCGAGGTCACGGCCACCCAGGCATTCATGGCCTTGGCGATCTGGAGCGCGGCGATGGCCACGCCGCCGCCGATGCCCAGGATCAGCACCTTCTCGCCGGGCGTGAGCCTGGCGTTGGTCACCAGCATGCGCCAGACCGTGATGAACACCAGCGGAAACGCCGCCGCCTCCTCGAACCCGTAGCCCTCGGGGATGGGAAAGCAGTTGGCCGCCGGAATCGCCACGTACTCGGCGTACGACCCTTTCATGCCCTCGCCGAGGACGCGCAGGCGGACGCACATGTATTCCCTGTTGGTCCGGCAGAACTCGCAGCCGCCGCAGCCCACCGGGGGGTACAGGCAAACCGTATCGCCCTTCTTGCAGTGGGTCACTTCGCTCCCCACCTCCTCCACCACGCCCGCGCCGTCGGCGCCGAGGATATGCGGAAACTCCACCTTCATCCCGGTGAGCCCCTTGCGATTCCACAGGTCGATGTGGTTCAGGGAGGCCGCCCGCAGGCGCACGATCACGTCGCGCGGCGACCGCAGGGCCGGGTCTTCGGTTTCTTCATAGCGGAGCTTGTCGGCTCCGCCGTGCTCATAGATCTGGACGGCTTTCAAGGCAATGACCTCAGCGGAAATATCGTTTGGTAGCGTGTGGCAGGAAGCATCGACGGTGTCGGCAGGACTGCTGACGGCACTCCGCCCGGCGGAGCGCTACGCGGAAAAGGAAGTGCCGCACCCGCAGGTGCCCGTGGCATTGGGATTGGAGAAACGAAAGCTGGCGCCCTGGAGCTCGTTCACGTAGTCGATGACCGTCCCACCGAGCTGCTGCAGGATGGAAGTCTCCACGTAGACCTGCAGGCCATCCAACTCCAGCACCACGTCCTCCGGTCCGGGAGCGTCGTCGAAGTCCAGCTTGTAGGAGAAGCCGGAGCATCCTCCCGTGGTCACGGAGACCCGCAGTCCCCGGTCGGCCAGGTTCTCCCGCTGACGGATCTTCTTGACGTGCGCTATGGCCGCATCGGTGAAGCGAAGGCTTTGCTCGTGACTGTCCACGGGTTCGAGTCTAGTCCACGGTTCCGCGCAAGTCAAGAATCCCGCTGCCGGAGCCCGGCCACGATCTTCTCCGGCAGATCGCCGAAGCTGCCGTTGGACATGACTAGCACAATGTCCCGCTCCACGGCATCCCGGACCACAACCTGCGCGATTTCGTCAACCCCCGGTAGATAGGAGGCGGCCCGGTCCCCCCGGTCCCGGTTGATGAGATCCACGAGCTCCGCGGGCGAGAGGCGTTCCTCCTCGGGGATCTTCTCCGCATGGTAAAGGTCGGGGAGGATGATCCGGTCCGCTCGTGCCAGGGCGCGGGCGAAATCCGCGAGGAAGACGCGTCTCCGGCTGGTCTGGCTGCGGGGCTCGAAAACCGCCCAGAGCCGCCGGGCGGGCCAGGCTTCCCGGACCGCGGCGATGGTGTCCGCCACCGCGGTGGGATGGTGAGCGAAGTCGTCGATGACCAGGACGCCGCCGGCCTCGCCGGCGATCTCCTGCCTCCGCCGTACCCCGCTGAAGGTGGCCATGGCCGGGCGGATCACGGACGGGCTCAACCCGATCTCCCTCGCCGCGGCGTAGGCCGCCAGCGCGTTCTTGGCGTTGTGGCGGCCGATCAAAGGCACCTCCACCGGACCTTCGGCGACGCCGTTGTGGCAGGGAGTGAAGCCGATCCGTCCTCCCCCGGCGCGGAGGTCACGGGCCTGCCAGTCGGCCGACCCGCCCAGGCCGTAGGACAGCACCGGGCACGCTGCCCCGTCCAGGAGGTCCATGGCATGGGCGGCCTCGTCGCACACCAGGAGGCCGCCGCCGGGCGGAACGATCTTTACCAGGCGCCGGAAGGCCTCCTTCAGATGCTCCAGGTCTCGATAGATGTCCGCGTGGTCGAACTCCAGGCTCGTGAGGATGACCCGTTCCGGCTGGTAGTGAAGAAACTTGGGACCCTTGTCGAAGAAGGCGCTGTCGTATTCGTCTCCCTCCATGACCACCCAGGAGCCCTCGCCGGAGCGGAACCCGCTGCCGAAGTTCACCGGGATGCCGCCGATGAAAAAGCTCGGGTCCAGCTCGGCCGCCACCAACACCCACGACATCAACGAGGTGGTGGTGGTCTTACCGTGGGTGCCGGCCACCACAAGGGAGTGTTTTCCGTCGATAAGGAACCGGCCCAGGGCCTGGGGCAGCGATACGTAGGGGATGCCGCGCCGCAGCACCGCTTCCGCCTCGGGGTTGCCCCGGGATACGGCATTGCCGATGACCACCAGGTCCGGACCGCCGCCGAGGTGGGCCTCGCTGAAACCAGGCAGTATGTCGATGCCGATGCTTTCCAGGAAGGTGCTCATGGGCGGGTAGACGTTCTCGTCCGAGCCGGTGACCCGATAACCCCGCTGCCGCAGCAGGCCGGCCAGCGAACCGGTGCCGACGCCGCAAACCGCGATGAAATGAACGTGGGCCCCGGGGCGCAGGTCCGGACTCAACAACACAACCCTTCCATGACCGCGTCGTGCACCAGGGGGCGGTATTCCCGTATCGCCGCGTTGTCCCGCGACGGGTGAACCCGGTTGGTCAGGAACACGACGTGAACGTCCCGTTCGAGATCCCACCAGATCGAGGTGCCGGTGAAGCCCAGGTGCCCGACGGTGCGGGCGGAGAAGTGACGGCCGCTGGAGGACCCCTCGGATGAAGGGGTATCCCAGCCCAGCACATGGGTCTGTCCCGGCAGGGTCCGCTCCGCCTCGAGGAACTCGCGCACCACCGCGCCGGGCAGGAAATCCGGCTCGGCATCCTGGTAGCAGCGCCCCAGGAAAAGGAGGAACCGATGGACGTCCGGCGCCGACGAGAACACGCCGGCATGTCCCGCCACGCCGCCCATGGCAAAGGCGTTGTCGTCGTGGACTTCGCCGCAGAGAATCTTCCGGCGCCAACCGCAGTCCTCGGTGGCGGCAATGGTCCGACCGGCGCACGGCCGGGGCTCCGGGGAATACAGGTCCACGAAGAACGTCGACGACAGCCCCATTGGGGTGAATATCTCGTCCCGGCAGAACCGGTCCAGAGGCCTCCCGCTCAGTCTCTCGATGGCCTCGCCCAGGAGGATGAAGCCGAGGTCGCTGTAGAGACACTTCTCGCCCGGCGGCGCTACCAGCTCTTCGTCATGGATGCGTTCGAGACAGCCGCTCTTGCCGGTCACCGCGCGCGCGCCTGCGTGGGCACCGGCGGTTTCCTTGGGAAGTACGGCCGCCGCTCCCCTCCGCCCCTGGATTCCCGCTTTCGCGGGAATGACGGATTGGTAATAGGGGATGACGGATTCGTCATAGGGGATAATGGATTCGTAATCGGGGATGATGGATTCGTAGTAGGGTTTCCAGGCCGGTAGGCCCGAGGTGTGGTTCAGAAGCTGGCGGAACGTGACCGCGGCCCTGGCCCCGCGGCTGAACTCGGGGATCACCGTGCATGCCGGGTCGTCTAGTCGCACGCGTTCGTCCCGCACCAGCAGCATCATGGCGGTGGTGGTGGCCATGGGCTTGGTGAGAGAGCTGAGGTCGAATACGGTGTCGGGCATCATGGGAAGCCGCTCGGGCGCCAGCGCCCGATGGCCGTAGGCACGGTGAAAGAGGATCCCCTCGCTGTTGCCCGCCAGCACCACGGCGCCCGGGAAGGCTCCCGCCGACACGCCGCGGCGGCACACCGCATCGAGGGCGTCCAGCCGCATCAGCGGGCGTCCCGTGCGGTCGAACCCACGTCCTGCGTCGCCGGCTCCGTGAGCCTCAGCACGCCTTTGCCGCCGTCCAGCTCAGCCTCGACCCCGATGGGGAGCAGGGTGTTGGCGGTGGCATGGCCACAGGGCAGACCCGTCACCACCGGGTACGGGACGTTGCCGAATACGTCCGCGAGCACATCCTCGACGTCCCTTTCGGCCCCCGTTTCGCAGCCGTTGAACGCTCCGGTCACCACTCCGGCCACGCCGTCCAGCTTGCCGGCCATGCTGAGGTGGGTGAGCATCCGTTCGAGCCGGTAGGGACGCTCGGCCACGTCTTCGAGAAAGACGATCTTGCCGGCGGTGTCGATCTCGTAAGGGGTTCCGAGGGTCGTCACCAACACCGAGAGGCACCCTCCGGCCAACGGTCCCCGGGCGGGGGCGTCGCCGCTCCGAAGGATACCGGTGCCCTTGATCCGCCAAAGCCGGCGTTTCCCGGTGAGCGCGTCCCAGAAGCCGCTGCCGACGCCGCCGCCAAGCTCCCCGGCGAACTCCACCGCGACCATGGGACCGTGAAAGGACACCACCCCGCAGCTTTGCGACATCCAGTTCAGCAACGCGGTGACGTCGCTGAACCCCACGAAGATCTTGGGGTGGGCCCGAATGAGCTCGGGGTCGAGACCGGGCAGGAGCTGTATCGAACCGAATCCCCCGCGGGCACAGAACACCGCCGAGATGTCGTCCCGCACGAAGAAGCGCTCGAGGGTGCCGGCGCGCTGCTGCTCGCTCCCCGCCAGATAACCCTTGCGCGCGAGAATCCCTTCGGCCAGCTCGACCCGGAATCCGCGGGCTTCGATGGCCCGGACGCCCTTGGCCAAACGGTCCTGGTAGACCACTCCAGCCGGCGCCACCACCCCGATGGTGTCTCCGGGCCTCAAAGGCGGCGGTTTGAGGAGGTTCATCACGTCTTTAGAGTTGTGGTGGAACTATGTGATTTTGCCAGGATTTTCGTCCCGCGGCAAACTCCCGCCTCGTCATCTCCCCGGCCTCCTGGCCTGGGAAGGCGCGGAGGGTGGCAGATTTCCGACAAAAGTTGTCCACCCCCCTTGACAGGGCCGAGACCGTGCTTAGATTTACCGCCACACCTCATTGTGCACGTCTATCGGTTTATCGGAAATTCGTCACGACGATATTGAAAAAAGGAGGAGACAACATGAACATCAGGCCCTTACAGGACCGGGTCATCGTGAAACGGATCGAGGAAGAGGAGACGACCGCGGGCGGGATCATCATCCCGGATTCGGCCAAGGAAAAACCCCAGGAGGGTGAGATTGTCGCGGTGGGCAAGGGCAAGGCCAACGAGGACGGCAAGATCACTCCGCTGGATGTGAAAGTCAAGGACCGGGTGCTGTTCGGGAAGTACGCCGGCACCGAGATCACCCTGGACGGCGAAGAGCACATGATCATGCGCGAGGATGACATCCTCGGCATCGTCGAAAAATAAACACGCACTCAGGTCAAGGAGGACCCAATGGCAGCGAAAATCGTCAAGTTCGAACAGGATGCAAGGGAGGCCATCGTCCGCGGCGTCAATATTTTGGCTGACGCGGTGACCGTGACTCTCGGACCCAAGGGCAGAAACGTCGTCATCGACAAGTCGTTCGGCGCCCCTAGCGTCACCAAGGACGGCGTCACCGTGGCGAAAGAGGTGGAGCTGGAGGACAAGTTCGAGAACATGGGCGCCCAGATGGTGAAGGAGGTCGCCAGCAAGACGTCCGACATCGCCGGCGACGGCACCACCACGGCCACCGTGCTGGCGCGCCAGATTTACGCCGAGGGGCTGAAAATGGTCGTGGCCGGACACGATCCCATGACCTTGAAGCGGGGCATCGAGCAGGCCGTGGACGCGGTCACCGAATCCCTCAAGGGCATGTCCAAGGAGACCAAGGATCCCAAGGAAATCGCCCAGGTGGGCACCATCGCGGCCAACAACGACACGACCATCGGCGAGGTCATCGCCGAGGCCATGAACAAGGTGGGCAAGGAAGGCGTCATCACGGTCGAGGAGGCCAAGGGCCTCGACACGTCCCTGGAAGTCGTCGAGGGCATGCAGTTCGACCGGGGTTACCTGTCCCCTTACTTCGTAACCGATCCGGAACGCATGGAATGTGTGCTGGACGACTGTTACCTGCTCATCCACGAGAAGAAGCTCTCCAACATGAAGGACCTGCTGCCGGTGCTGGAGCAGATCGCCAAGACCGGCAAGCCTTTCGTCATCCTGGCGGAGGACATCGAGGGCGAGGCCCTGGCCACCCTGGTGGTCAACAAGATCCGCGGCACGCTGCACTGCGTGGCGGTGAAGGCCCCTGGCTTCGGTGACCGCAGAAAGGCCATGCTGGAAGACATCGCCACCCTCACGGGCGGGAAGCTCATCGCCGAGGAGCTTGGCATCAAGCTCGAGAACGTCACGCTGCAGGATCTCGGTCAGGCCAAGCGAATGGTGGTGGACAAGGAAAATTCGACCATCGTTGACGGCGCCGGTGAGAAGGCCGACATCGAGGGCCGCATCAAGCAGATCCGCGCACAGATCGAGGAGACCACGTCGGATTACGACCGGGAGAAGCTCCAGGAGCGCCTGGCCAAGCTGGTGGGCGGCGTTGCCGTCATCAACGTCGGCGCGGCCACCGAGATCGAAATGAAAGAGAAGAAGGCCCGGGTGGAAGACGCCCTGCACGCAACGCGCGCGGCCGTCGAGGAAGGCATCGTCCCGGGCGGCGGCGTAGCCCTGTTGCGCTCCGTTCCGGCGCTGGAAAACCTCAAGGTCTCCGAAGATGAGCAGGTGGGTGTCAACATCGTCAGGCGGTGTCTGGAAGAGCCGCTTCGCCGGATCGCCAACAACGCCGGCGTCGACGGTTCCATCGCGTTGCAGCGGGTAAAGGAAGGCGAGGGCAACTTCGGCCTCAACGCGGCCACGGAAACCTACGAGGACCTGCTGGCGGCGGGCATCATCGACGCCACCAAGGTGGTGCGGACGGCGTTGCAGAACGCCGCTTCCATCGCGGGCCTGTTGCTCACCACCGAGGCCATGGTCGCCGAGAAGCCTGACGACAAGCCTGCCATGCCCCCGATGCCTCCGGGCGGCGGCATGGGTGGAATGGGCGGCATGGGTGGAATGGGCGGCATGATGTAACGCGCCATTCCGGCAAATCAAGGGCCTGGGGCATCTCCGGTGAGATGTTCCAGGCCCTTTTTTTGGGTAGTTATATACAATCGTAACCAACAATCGGCCAGAAAGTCACGTGTTACTTGACGCCATTGACGCCCTTGACGGCGCCGCCGCGACTGGATAGCATTCCTGAAACGACGAGAGCCGAGTACCAGTAAAGGACTCGGCTCCCTGGCCCGGAGGGCCACAAGGTCGACACAACACCTTCCTTGTGCCGGAATTAGAGGCTCAGAACAAACTCGTGCGCCTTGGTCATCCGGAAATCGAATTCGCACAGCACGTCTCGCCCAAGAAGCGCATCCACACTGGCTTTCTCCTGCAACTCGACAAGCTGAATCTCAGAAGCAAGATAGGATTCGTTTGGTGAATCATCCCAATAGAGCAAAATATCGCCGTCGTACCAGTTCGTAGACTGCTCTCCGTGGATCGAATGGGTTGGCCGTCGCCCTAGAGGGGGCAGCTTGAGACTCTCAGCCACTGTTGCCTTGATGCTAGTGTTGGACGCACCGGTGTCGAGCAAGGCTTTGACCTTCACGATGGGAGGAACGGGTCTCGTCTCCTGGGACGAGAAGGAATTGGGCCGGGCTATCCCGATCCTTACGATGATGCCGATTCGCGGATCGAACTTCCCTCTAAGAGACGACATGCGAGAACCATCCAAGATCTACGGTCTCATCGGTTACCTCTTGGACGGAAAACAGGTAGTCGTCAAAAGTGCGCCTACCATGCTGTGCGGCTTCTCTCGCGCTGGTGAAAAACTCTATGATCTCCTCGTTGCGTAGCAGAGCGAATTGACCGGGGTTGGTCTTGAGGAGTTCAGGGAGCCGTTTGCAGAATGCCTCGTAGTTCCTGTCGACCGCATCCTGAACCCCGGCCCGCGTGGGACTCTCGGGCTTGGCCATGGCAACCTTTTTACAAAACAAAGACAGACATTGCATTACAATAAATATCAAATGCTTGACAAGGCTTGCAGGGTGTTTCACACTTGCGATAGCGGAAAGGAGTATCTCCATGCCCAGACCGACTACCATCCCGCCGATGGGCGACACTACGGCAGAGCAGCTTCTCGACATGCTCTTGCAGCCGCCGAAACCACAGACTCAAGGATCAGAAAAGCCCAAGGGTCAAGTGGAGTAGGGATGGTTCCCGCCGAGTATATTACGATGGGGGGCGTTGTGGCTGTGCTTGCCTTCCTATGGACATTGCACCGAGACATTCGGTCCTTGTCGGACAGGGTGTCACGCCTAGAGGGCTTACTAGAGGGCCTGCGGGACGTTGTGGCCGGTCGCGCGAACACCTAGAGCACGTCGTCCCCGCCCAGATTCGGAACCTGGACCCTGCGACGGACCTGCTCTATCCAATTGAGCTACGGGGGCGTGTGCGACAAGGGGCGGACCCCGCCGACATGGTGGTGGCCCGCCCCTTACCTATACCATATCTTGCGGTTTTATCTACAACGCTAAATGAGTTGCTTCATCTTCGGGCACCTCTCACTACACTAGTTGATCGGAACAGCGAACCTAAAAGCTCGCTTCCCGCATTGGCTAGCGTAGAGCCTGGTACCGTCTTTCAACGTTATCCAGGGCCTATAGATCCACCGGTGTCCCGGTGGAGGCAATGCGTAACCCATCTTGAGTCACTTCCTTTCTCGCGGCGTCCACCGCGGGCTTGTACGGTGTTGGCTCACTCGAAAGGTGGGGTGCCCGAAGATGAAGCAACTCTGGACCTAAAAAGTGTCGCTCCCTCCCTTTGTCGTTTTCGCGGTCAAGTCCTTGTACATCAAGCGACGGCCCACCGCGCCACTGATGACGGCCCCCATCTGGTCCTGTGTGTCGGCGCTCCGCTGGTTGTGCCGCCCGGCGAACTCGTTGACGTACCGGCCCAAGTGCTTCTCGCTCATCTTGTGGTAAGTCCCGTGGTAGCCCCGCTTCAGCATGGCCCAAAAGGACTCAATCCCGTTGGTGTGGGCTTGCCCGTCTACGTACTGGCCGACACTGTGCTTGACGCTTTCGTGGTTCTCAAGGCCGTGGTAGGCCGTGGCGTCATCCGTGTAGACCTTCGCACCATCGGCCACCTGATCCAACACGAATTCCTGCAAGGTCAGACCGTCAACGCTCTCAACCACTTCCGCGTTTATCTGGTTCGTCTCGCGATCCTTCATGCCCACCACGGCCACCTTGCCAACGGCTCCGCGTCCAGCCTTCAACTTCTTGGACTGGTGCTTGTTCTTCTCTTTGCCGCCGATGTAGGTCTCATCGACCTCAACCGGGCCAGCGAACAAGCCGCCTTCTTGCTCCCATGCTTGGCGGATGCGATGCGTCATGAACCATGCGGTTTTTTGGCAGACCTTGATGTCGCGGTGCAGCTTCATGCTGGACACGCCCTTGAGGCTGGTGACGCAGAGGTAGATGGCCCAGGCCCACTTCTTCAGAGGGACCTTGGAGCGCTCGAAGGCAGTGCCGGTGCGGACGCTGAAGAACAACTTACAGGACCGGTGGACCGGACATTGTGCCTTCCCGCAAACTCGTTGACGTACCGCTGAAGGTGTTTGGCGCTCATACGATAGTACGTGCCCTTGTACCCGCGCTTCAGCATGGACCAGAAGGACTCGATCCCGTTGGTGTGCGCCATGCCGTCCATGTACTCGCCCACGCTATGCTTGACCGTTTGGTGGTTGGGAAGACCATGGTAGCCGCCATGGTCATCGGTGAAGACTTGCGCGCCGGGGGCCACCTGTCCGAGCACGAATCCCTGAAGAGTCTTGGTGTCGGTCCTGTCCACTACGGTGGCGGCACTCTTTGCATCAACTGAGTTTCACCAACTGAGGTGTTATTGGGAACGCTGTTGGATATATGGAGACGGCGAGAAAGGGACTTCGCGTCGCGCCCAACCGTCGAGTTGATGTTGCTCGCAGGCACCGCCGAGACCGAAATTCTGACGCACCTCCTCACGTACCCCTGCAGGCGCCAGATCCAGGGTCAAAGGAGGATTTGACCTGCACCGCGAAACTGGCATATTGAAACAGTCAAGGGGGCAGCAATGGCAAAGAGAGTGGATAGCCAGGAGAAAACCAGTAGGGCAGCATCCGGGCATTTGCGCGCCTCGCTTTTGACCGGTTTCGCCGAGCTCACTTCGTTTGGCCACCCAGCGAAACGCATATCCTCCTCTCATACGGATGTGGCCAGTGCTCTGAGGAACGACTGGATCCGGATCGGGCGAGATATGGGAAAGGTCTTGGCCCGTAGACGAAATGGCTGAGATACGGGAAGTTGATCCCTCACCTCCGGAGCAGGGCAGTAGCGAAACCCTGGTCTGGGCTCTGATTCCGAGCCATCGCGACAACTCGACCTAGTCAGTCTCTCGGTCACCGAGGGCAACTCTTTTGACACACATCCTGGAATAAATCCGACTCCATGTTCGAAAACCTCACCGACAAACTGGAAGAAACCTTCAAGCGGCTTCGGGGTCACGGCAGGATCACCGAGGCCAACGTGGCGGAGTCGTTGCGCGAGGTGCGGCTGGCGCTGTTGGAGGCGGACGTCAATTTCAAGGTGGTCAAGAGCTTCATCGATTCGGTCCAGGCCCAATCCATGGGTCAGGACGTGCTTCAGAGCCTGACGCCGGACCAGCAACTCATCAAGATCGTCAAGGAAGAGTTGGTCAAGATCCTTGGCGGAGAGGCCACCGGCCTGGATCTCAAGGGGCGGCAACCGGTGGTGCTGATGCTGGTGGGGCTTCAGGGATCGGGGAAGACCACCACCGCGGTCAAACTGGCGCTGCACCTGAAGAAGCAGCAGAAACGGACGCCCTATCTCGTGTCCGCGGACGTGTATCGGCCCGCGGCCAGGGAGCAGCTTCGCACGTTGTGCGACGAGCACGGGCTGCCGGTGTACGACTCCGGCGACAGCTCGGCGCCGGTGGAGATCTGCCGCAACGCCTTCGACAAGGCGAACCAAAGGCTCTGTGACGTACTGATCGTGGACACCGCCGGGCGGCTGCAGATCGACGAGGAGCTGATGCAGGAGCTGGTGGCGATTCGCTCCGCCCTGGAGCCGCGGAACACCCTCCTGACCCTTGACGCCATGGTCGGCCAGGACGCCGTCAATCAGGCACAGGGCTTCAACGAGACGCTGGATCTCACCGGGGTGATCCTGACCAAGATGGACGGCGACGCCCGGGGCGGGGCGGCGCTTTCAGTGCGGGCGGTGGTGGGCAAACCGGTGCTCTACGTCGGCGTCGGGGAAAAGGCGGACGCCCTGGAGCCGTTCTTTCCGGATCGCATGGCGTCGCGCATCCTCGGCATGGGCGACGTGCTGTCGCTGATCGAGAAGGCGGAGCAGGTCGTCGACAAGAAGAACGCGCCGAAGCTCGAACAGCGGATGCGCAAGGGGGAGTTCTCCCTGGAAGACTTCCAGACGCAGATGCAGGCCATCAAGAAGATGGGCTCTATCGGCAGCCTGCTGGACATGGTGCCCGGAGGGAGGAAGCTGGGCCAGCAGGTGGACATGTCCCACGCCGAGAAGGAGATCAAGCGCATCGAGGCCATCATCAACTCCATGACCCTCAGGGAGCGCCGGAACCCCGCGCTGCTCAACGGCAGCCGGCGCCTGCGTATCGCCCAGGGGAGCGGCACCACCGTGACCGACGTGAACCGTCTCATGAAACAGTTCATGGAGATGAAGAAGATGATGCAACGGATGAAGAAGTCGGGGGGCAAGCGGCGCGGCATGTTGAACCGTTTGTCAATGCCGTTCCAATGAACTAAAAATGTGAAACCTTACACGCGAGGAAGAGCAACGCAGCCGACGACGAAAAAGACCAGCAAATCAACGCAGGAATTTGCGGGACGCGACACTAAAGAAAGAAGCTTCCAATATGAGCGTAAAGATCAGACTGAGCCGGCACGGCGCCAAGAAGCGGCCGTACTACCGTATCGTGGTGGCGGACGCCCGGACTCCCCGTGACGGAAGATTCATCGAGCAGGTGGGCACCTACGACCCCCGGACTCCCGACGCCGCGCTGAGGCTCGACCGGGCCAAGGTCGACGATTGGGTGAAGCAGGGGGCGCAACCGACACAGACCGTACGCAATCTCATGAAGAGAGCCGCGAAGGAAGCAAGCGCGGCCGCGACGACGTAGGGACGGGTTTCAAACCCGGCGGTGCCCGCACCCGGCCGTCTTCCATAAGCGACCCGGCGCTGCAAGAGCCGCCTGACCGAACCCACGGGAGAAACGCTTCTTGAAGGAACTGGTACAGTATCTTGCGCAGTCCATCGTGAACCAGCCGGATGCCGTCGAAGTCACGGAAACGCAGGACGACAACGGATCCGTCGTGGAGATCAAGGTGGCCAAAGAGGACCTCGGCCGGATCATCGGCAGACAGGGACGTACCGCCAATTCTCTGCGAACGATACTGAACGCCGCCGCTGCCAGAGTCGACCGGAAGATTGTTCTCGAGATCATCGACGAACAGTAACCGCCGCCCTTTTTCATTGTCCAGAAACCAGATCGCCTTGGGCGACGTCGTAGCCACCCACGGCATAGCCGGCTGGCTACGGCTGAAGTTGTTCAATCCGCAAGGCCGCACGCTCTATTCGAGCACGGAGGTGGAGTTGGCACGGGGTGAAACCCGGCTCACGCTTCGGGTCGACCAGGCCAAACCCCACGGCGGGCTCGCTCTTCTGAAGCTCCGGGGCATCGATGACCCGGACGCGGCCCGGGAGCTGGTGGGCTGCCGGTTGTCGGTGCGGCAGGACACGCTCGCGCCCCTGAGGGCGGCCGAGTATTACTACGACGAGGTCGTGGGTTTCGAGGTCATGGACGCCGAGGGGGAGCGCATCGGCACGGTCACCCGGATATGGCCCACGCAAGGCGGCGACCTGTTGGTGGTTGCCGGGCCCGGGAAAGAGCATCTGATCCCCGCGGTCAAGGAATTCATCCAGCACATCGACCTGGTCACGCGGACCATCACCATCGACGCGCCCGACGGGTTGCTGGACCTGTAAACTCCTCGGCTGCGATGCATTTTTCGGTTATCACGCTGTTCCCGGAGATCTTCGAGTCCCCGCTGGCCCACAGCATCCTCAAGCGCGCCCGGGAGAAGCAACTCGTGTCCATCGATCTGGTGGACCTGCGCCAGTACACCCGGGACCGGCACCGTACCGCCGACGACTACCCCTACGGCGGCGGGCAAGGCATGGTGCTGAAACCGGAGCCGCTCATCGAGGCCATCGAGGACTGCCGGAGCAGGCTCGAGAACCCGCGGGTGGTGCTGCTCTCGCCCCGCGGCCGGGTCTTCGATCAGGACATGGCCGCGGCCACGTTGCGCCACCGGGAGATCATCCTGGTCTGCGGCCGCTACGAAGGGTTTGACGAACGGGTGGTAGGCTTTACGGACGACATCGTGTCCATCGGAGACTATACGTTGAGCGGGGGCGAGATACCGGCCCTCACCGTTATCGACACGGTCACGCGGCTGGTGCCGGGTGTCCTCGGCAACGAGCAGTCGGCCCGTGAGGACTCTTTCGTGGATGGATTGCTGGAATATCCGCAGTACACCCGGCCGGCGGAATACCGAGGCATGAAGGTTCCGGAAGTTCTGCTTTCGGGCGACCACGAAGAAATTCGCCGGTGGCGTCGGAGAATGAGCGTCGAGACGACAGCCCGGTCGCGGCCGGACCTGCTGGCGAAGACGCCGGCCGAGGCCGCAAGGCCCCGGGGAAACGTCTACGTGGCGCTGCTGCACTATCCCGTTTCCGACCGTCGCGGCGATATCGTCACCTCGTCCATCACCAATCTCGACATTCACGATATCGCCCGTACCTGCCGCACGTACGGGGTGGCCGGTTTCTACGTCGTCAATCCGGTAAAGACCCTGCAGAAGCTGGCGGCCAAGATCATCGACCACTGGGAACGGGGCTACGGCAGTTCCTACAACAGCACGCGCAAGGACGCCCTTTCCCTTGTACGGCTCCACGACACCCTGGACTCCGCGGTAGCGGACGTGCAGCGGGAGTGCGGGACCGCCCCCCGGCTGGTGGCGACTTCCGCGCGGTCCACCCATGGAACGGATCCGATAACTTTTGGAAAATTGCGGGAAATGCTAATAAAGGACGATGTGCCCTGCATGATCCTGCTGGGTACCGGCTGGGGTTTGGCCGATTCCGTCTTCGCCCGTTCCGACCTGGTGCTGGAACCCATCGCGGGCAAGGACGATTACAATCATCTTTCCGTACGAGCTGCGTCCGCCATCATGCTGGATCGTATTCTGGGACGGTTGATGGAAGGGAACATCCATGAACGTTATTGACCGAATCGAACAGGAACAGACGAGGGAAGCGCCGGCGCTCAAGCCCGGGCAACGGGTCCGTGTCCACGTCCGCATCATAGAAGGCGAGAAGGAACGTATCCAGGTTTTCGAAGGCGTGGTGATCGCCATCTCCGGGAGTGGCAATCGCGAAACGTTCATGGTCCGCAAGACATCGTACGGCGTGGGCGTGGAACGCATCTTTCCGCTCCACTCACCACGGATCGACAAGGTCGAGATCGTCACTCAAGGTCGGGTCCGGAGAGCCAAGCTGTACTACCTGAGAAACCTCTCGGGTAAACGGGCCCGTTTGGAAGAAGACCGCAGGCCGCGGGCGTCGCGCTGACGGCTCTTGGGTTGGAGCACGGGCGGGTTTGAAAACCGCCCCTACATGACGACGTGGACTTGTTCGACTCCACGAGTACTCGCACCGCCGGGAAGAACACACCCCTGGCAGAGCGAATGCGGCCCGCCAGCCTGGGCGAAGTGCTGGGACAGGAGCATCTCCTCGGTCCCGGCAAGCTGCTGCGCGGCATGGCCGACACCGGCCGTCTCCAATCGATCGTTCTCTGGGGTCCGCCCGGGTGCGGCAAGACCACCCTCGCCAGGCTGCTGGCCGATACCTGCGGCGCACACTGCATACAATTCTCAGCGGTAACCTCCGGCACGCGGGAGATCAAGAACATCCTCCCGGATGCCAGACGCCTGCAACGCAGCGCGGTCCCGGTGGTGCTCCTGGTTGACGAGATCCACCACTTCAACAAGTCCCAGCAAGACACCTTTCTCCCCCACGTCGAGGAAGGGCTGCTGACCCTCATCGGCGCCACCACCGAGAACCCGTCGTTCGAGCTGATTTCGCCGTTGCTCTCCCGTTGCCGCGTATGCGTGATGCATCCGCTGACCGAGGAGACACTCACACAGGTCGTGGACCGGGCCGTGGCGGAACGCGGACGGGGGCTCTGGGACGCCGACCTGGCCATGGCGCCGGAGGCCCGCGCGGTGCTGGTCCGGCGGGCACAGGGCGACGCCCGGGTGGCGCTCAACGCCCTCGAGGGAGCCGTCACGCTGACGCGCTACGATTCCGGGACCGCCCGCATCGAGCTGACCCACGTGGAACAGGCCTTGCAGGTCGGGCCGCTGCACTACGACAAGTCCGGCGAAGAGCACTACAACCTGACTTCGGCCTTCATCAAGAGCCTCAGGGGCAGCGACCCCGATGCCGCCGTGTACTGGCTGGTGCGGATGATCGAGGCCGGAGAAGACCCGCTCTTCATCGCCCGCCGAATGGTCATCTTCGCGGCCGAGGACGTCGGCAACGCGGACCCGCAGGCCCTGCAGGTGGCGGTTGCCGCCAAGGACGCCTTCCACTTCGTCGGTTTGCCGGAAGGACGGATTCCCATGACCCAGGCGGCCGTCTACCTGGCGACGGCACCCAAGTCCAATTCAGCCTATCGGGCCTTGCTGGAAGCCACACGGGACGTCCGCGAACGGGGCGCCCTGCCCACCCCTCTCCATCTGCGAAACGCGCCCACCGGCCTCATGAAGTCCCTGGGCTATGGCGCGGACTACCAATACCCGCATGACGCTCCCGGTCATGTCACGGAACAGCAGTACCTGCCGTCGGAGCTCAAGGGGCGCCGTTACTACGAGCCCGGCGAAGAAGGGTATGAAAAAGTCGTCCGTGAGCGGCTCAAGTCCTGGGACGCGTTGAAGAAACGCAACGAGCCGGGCTCGTAGGGGCGGGTTTCAAACCCGCCCGTGCACGCAAAACGCGAATGTAGGGACGACGAGCTTCAAACCCGCCCCTACGGCGGCGTCCGCCCGGCTTCCAGTTCCCGCCTGACCGCCCGGACCTTGCTCAGGAACCGTTCCGTCACGGACTCGCCTTCCCGTCGATTGCGGATCACGCGGGGCGTGATCAGAATGACGAGCTCGGTCCGGTCGGACCGTTCAAGGTCCGTGCGAAAGAGCCGACCCAGAAGGGGCACGTCCATCAGCAAGGGAATGCCGATTCGCGTCTTGCGTAGATTGTCCGTGATGATTCCGCCGATGACCAGGGTCTGGCCGTCCTGGACCACCGCGGTGGTCTCCGCGTCCCGGACGTTAAAGGCATCGAAAAACTGTCTCCCGACCATCACCCTTTCACCCACGTCACTGACCTCGACCCTGACCTGCAGGTTCACGAGGCCTTCCGAGTTGATCTGGGGGACAATGGTCAGGATCCGGCCGACGTTCTTGAACTGTATCGTGGTCGTCGTGGCCTGGGCCTCTTGCGAGACCACCATCCCGGTGGCCACCGGTTGTTCGCTACCCACGCGAATTCGCGCTGGTCGATTGTCCACCGCCAGGAGATGGGGCGAGGACAATACCTTGACCCGAGCGTCCTGCATCAGGGCCTTCACGAACACGCGAAAGTCGCGGCCCGCGTCAACGATGGAGGTGAAGCCAGAACTGAGGGCCTGAAGACCCGTGCCGGCTGCGGGGTCGGCCGAGCCCTCACCTTCCGCTGCCAAGGGGCCGAATCCACCCTTGGAAAGGGCATACTCGACACCGAACTCGAAGTCATCCGTGAGCGTCACCTCGGCCACCAGCACCTCCATGAGCACTTGGCGCGGCACCAGATCCAGCCTTTCAAGGACCTCCACGATATCGGTGTATTCCCTCGGGGTCGCGAGAATCACCAGCGAGTTCGTATCCGGCTCCGCCACCACGCGCACACCCTCCCCGGCTCCCTCCGACGGCACGCGCGCCTCCGGTGCACGCACCCGCGGGCCCGGCGACCCTCCGTGCGCCGGCCGCTGACCCTCGCTTCCAGCGGTCCGCACTCCTTGGGCGGAAGACAGGCCGTCCCAACCGCCGTCCGCATCTCCTCCGGCCCGGAGCCTCGACGCGCTCCCGGGTCCGGGCGACCGCGGTTTCAGCCGGGGCGGCGAGGATCTGCCGGACCCATAGACCCGACTCAGGACCCGCGCGAGATCCGCCGCCTTGCGGTTCTCGATGGCCCGAATGAAGACCTTTCGCACCGCCGTCTCACCGGCGACGTCGATCCGCTCGAGCCAACGCTTCACGTAGTTCCAGGCCGCGTCGCTGTACGCAATGACGAGGAGCTGATTGATCCGCGGCAGGGGAAGGAAACGAGCGGCGAAGGTCTCCCCTTCCACCGCCGACGCGGCGGAGAACTCCATCGCCGCCAACATCTCCCGTGCGAGCTCATGGGCCGCGGCGGCCTTGGGCTTGTAGAGCTCCATTCGAGCGCCGGCAAATACCTCGACGTCGATCAAGGCCTTGATCTCCGACAGACGTCGTATATTCGACGGTAGATCGACAACCACCAGATAGTTGCCGCGTACGTGATCGAGGATCGTGCCACCCTGGCCGACGAAGGGGGTTAGCAACCGTTTCATGGCGGCGACCGGCAGAAAGCGGACGGGCAGGACGTGCATGACGACGCCGGCGCCCTTCATGCCTGGACGAACCAACCCCAGGCCGTTTGAGACGGCAGTAATCCGATAGAACGTCCCCTGCCTGACGGCGACCGCGTCATGGATTCGAAGAATCTCGTGGAGTATGGGCAGGAGGTCATCCCTCCTTACCGGCTGTCCGCTGAAGAGGGTGACGACGCCCTGGACGCCTGCATCGACGGTGTAGTTGAGCCGCAGGTGCCGCGCCAATACGTGGATGACCTCGACCAGGTCGACGCGGTCGAAGTTCAAGGTCACCATGTCGGCGCCTTCCGACACCGCGGCGGTCAAGGTGGCCGCGGGTGGAGACGCCGCCGGCACGGCCCGGGGCGGCCCCCCTTCTTGAGCCCACGCCGAAACCCCGTACGGGCAAATTGCCAGCACCAGCCATGTGACAACGCCCAATGACCTGACGACCATGACTCCACTACGACGCAAAATCCAGGCCGACGGTTTCGTTCGGGGCCTAGTGTGCTGCGTCACAAATACGCTTATGAATCTGCGGGTCCTTTTGGCCGTCGGCTGCGTTGCTCTTCCTCGCGTGGTGCACGCCACTGCTCGTCCTGAGCGTAGCGAAGCGGAGTCGAAGGGCGCCTTGCCGACAACCAAAATGCCCTCGCAGATTCATAACCGTATTTGTGACGCAGCACACTAGGAACCCAGGCCCAGGAGGTTGAACTTGACGGAGAGAAGCGTTCGGTCCGGGTTGGTTTGCAGGTCCACGAACGCGGCGAAGGTCCAGCACCGGCATTGCGAAAGGTACTTGATGCCCACCTGGTTGCGCGTCAACCGGCCCGAAGCGCCGTCATAGCTGCCATCGTAAAGCAACAGCAGGCGATCGGTCATACGCAAGAGGCCGCTGGCCTGAACCGCGTCAAGGGTTTCCCGTTGAACACACCGCGGGTCACCGGGGCAGTCCGGAAGGAGATGGAGATTGGCGTGGTCCGCGAGAGGCGAAAGCGGATTGGCCCGAATATGCCGGTAACGCAGCGAGAGGCCGTTGGGACGGCGGAAATCCCTGTCGGGAGCGCTCGGCTCCGGCGGCTCGGCATCGAACAACACGAATCCCAGTGCGGCCTCACGGAGGTTCCAGGGGCCGGGGTCGATACCCACGTCGACGGCAACGTCGAGATGGTCCGCCGGGTTGAGGCCCAAACCTATTTCCACATTGGACAGCCCGTCCCCTCCCTCGCGCGCCCGGTCGAGGTCGAAGCTTCCGGCAATACGAGCGCGGGCGAGCCGGGTCACCACGACAGGTTCACCACCTTCGTCGCGGTCGACAACGGTGCCGCCGCGAGGAACCGGCAGGGCGGCCGGGCCGGCCCTCCCCCAGAAGCGGTTGGTCAATGAGAGCGTGAGCAGGTTGCGGCGGTGGATCCGGTCGACGGCGTCCCAGATCGGGATGTCGCGTTGGTCCGTGGCGGGAATGAACAGATACTGGACCGCGGGCTCCACCACGTGCCGGATCCGGCTCCACCCAGCCGGATTCCAGTCATACGTGCGACTCAACGATGTGGCCAGAGTCGATCGAATCTCCACCAGCTCCCGCGAACGGTTGCGGGCGAACGTACCTGAAAAATCATTACGCGCGGCATCGAACCTTCCGTCGACGGAATCCAGGCGATACAGGGTCTCACGCAGAGCGACGCTGGTGGCCAGTCTGAAGTAACGTCCGACCGTTACCGGCCACGTGAGCTCGGGCCGGATGTCCACCCTCAAGCCGTCCGCCAGTTCCTCCCGCACGTAGCGGGTCACTGCTACGTCCCATCCCAGGTCGAGACGGCGGCCGAGACGGCGCGCGCCGCTGAAGGCAATGTGGGGGGCGCGATGGAGCGCCTGCTGCTGTGGTTGGACCAGGTCCTGGAGGTAATCCAACTCCCCTTTAAGGGTCACCCCCGACTGGTGCCAGTAGAAACCAAGTCGCGACTCGCTGTAGCGGCTCGTGCGAGCGAGCCTCTTTTCGGTAGCATTCAAGTCGGAGAATTCCATCAGCTCCCGGGGCACCAGGCTGTCGCTGTAGAGCGCCAGGTCGCTGAATGTCGCCCAACCGGACGGTTCGCGATGCCGGTGAGTCAGCAGGACGTTCCAGCGATCTGCCGGAGTCGTGGGATCCGCGATCCCCGAATCCTTCACGGACCTGACCCCGCGCCTCCGCTCGTCGAAGTAGGAGACATCCAACCGCCCGTCCGTGGTTGCGTTGAGGACGGTGCGGTATTGTCCGGTGAAACCGACGCGGGTCTTGGACTCGACGGCGAGGTTG
Organism: uncultured Binatia bacterium (SeqCode); assembly: GCA_965221155.1. Lineage (GTDB taxonomy): Bacteria > Desulfobacterota > Binatia > UBA9968 > JAJDTQ01 > JAJDTQ01. The sequence continues at coordinate 369,114 of OZ244869.1, forward strand.
ACCGTCAGGTCATTGCTCCTGTCGAGGGCCCAGAAGAAGGGCTGCCGGTAGAGGAGCCCGGCCTGGTCGGACCAGCCCAACGAAGGGAAGAGCAGGCCCGTCGCGCGTTCCGCAACGTAAGGAAAGGCCGCGCGGGGCAGATACAGCACCGGAACGTCGTAGACGTAGAAAGTGACGTCGTCCGCCGCCACTTTCCCGTCCTTGCCCAACCGGATCTCCCTGGCGCCGATGCGCCAGGGTGGGGTGCCGCCCTCACAGAGGCACGTGGTGAAAAGACCTTCTTCGACCTTGTAGGTCTGGCCGACGAACTTCTCCACGCGGCTTCCGCTTAGGCTGACGCTGCCCTCCTCGATGAATACATCGGCGTTGAGAATCGTGCCGGTCCCGTCCGCCAGGTCCATTTCGAGCCCGGACGCCTGGAGCCGGTACCGGGGGTCACGGAGATAGACCGAACCCTTGGCGCGCAAGCTCCGCGTCGATCGGTCGATCTCCACGGAGTCCGCTCCGAAAACCGACTCCCGCCGGCGGATCTCCACATTGCCCGTGGCCTCGACGGCGTCGCCCCCCCGCCGCACTTCGATGGAGTCCGCCGCCGACACCTCGATCCGCTCCGCGTCGTCCTCGGACTGTGTCTGGGCCATGCCGGCGGACCACAGGCCGCAGCAGGCTGCCAGGAGCCACGTCACTATGTGCGAACGCCAGCGAAACATGGTCAATGCTGTCGCCATTCCATGGTGAATCTTTGGGGGAACTCTCGTCAAGGGTCCTTCGACTTCGCTACGCTACGGACTTGAGGCACCGGACTGTTTCGACAGTTCAAGGGCCTTGGCGCGGACCGCCCCCACGAGGTAGAGGGAGCCCGCCACCAGGATCGGATCGTCTTGTCGTCGTCGGTCTGCCGCCAGGCGGGAGATGGCCGCGACAGGATCATCCACCACTGTTGCCGGCAGCCCTCGGGGCAGCGCCGACGACAATGAACTCGGATCGGCGCCCCGTGCGGTCGGCGTCCGGGTCAAAACCACTTCCTTGGACACGCCGCACAGCGCGACGAGCATGGATGACCAGTCCTTGTCGTGCATGCTGCCGAACAGCAAACGGACTTTCCTGCCGCCAAGCAGCACCGGAATCTCGTTGACGAGCGCCTCCACGGCGCCTTCATTGTGCGCTCCATCCAATATGATGGTAGGACAACCCGGCAGGATCTCCAACCGGCCCGGCCACGCCACCGACCGGAGGCCCGAGCGGATCGACTTCTCGCGAACAGGCAGAACGCCATGCAGCGTCTCGAGGGACGCCAGGGCGACTCCGGCGTTGTGCCGTTGATACGCGCCGCGCAGGCACAGGCTCAAACGGTCAAGCGACCATTCCCGGCCGTGGTAGTCGAAACGCCGATCGTGGTGCGGCGTGACAGAAAAATCCTTGCCCCAGCGGTAGACTGGAACTCCCCGCGAGCGTGCGATCTCGTGTATGACGCGTTTGGCCGCGGGAGGCAGCGCGCCGCAAACCAAGGGAACCCCGGGCTTGATGATGCCGCCTTTCTCCCGCGCGATGGAGGTGATCCGGGTTCCGAGAAAATGCTCGTGGTCCCTGGCGATGGTCGTAATCACGCAAACGTTGGGGTGGACCACATTGGTGGCGTCGAGCCTCCCTCCGAGCCCTACCTCGACCACGGCTACCTCCACCCGTTCCCGGGCGAAGTGCAACAGGGCCATGACCGTCGCGAACTCGAAGAACGTCAGGGACAAGGAGGCTTGCGTCGTTCGATCGGCGACCTCCCTCACCAGGGCGACCACCGCGGCCCGGGTGATGCGCCGTTTGCCGACGCGGATTCTCTCGGTGAAGTCGGCCAGATGCGGCGAGGTGTAGAGTCCGGTCCGGTAGCGCTCCGCCGACAGCACCGAATGGATCATGGCGGCCGTGGACCCCTTGCCGTTGGTTCCCGCGACATGACAGACCCGGAACCGGCTATGGGGATTGCCGAACAACGACAACGCCTGCGACACGCGCTCCAGCCGCAGGTCGATCTCGGCGCCGCGAAGATTGTAGATGAAATCGAGACTCTGCTGATAGGAAGTCACGAGACCGGGACACGGACGGGTGCGGAACCCGCCTCTTACGTTATTCCGCCTTGGCCGCGGTGATGAAGTCCTTCATTCGCTGGTGGTCCTTGCGGCCCGGTACCGCCTCGACGCCGGTGCAAGCGTCCACGCCGAAGGGCTTCACCTCCCGCACCGCCTCGCCGACATTGTCGACATCGAGACCACCCGCGAGGATCACGGGACGCGCCATCGACTCCCGAAGCCACGTCCAGGTGAAGGGAGACCCCGAGCCGCCGAACCCCCGGCTCCAGGAATCCAGGAGATAGTAGTCCACCGGATACTCTCCGATCTGACCGATGGTCTCCTCGTCCCGGACGCGGAACGCCTTAATCACCTTGAGCGGCCAGCGGGCACAGAAACGGCGGTCCTCGTCACCGTGGAACTGGACGGCGGTGAGGCCGGAGCTCTCCGGCGACCGGCACGACCGCAACACGGACGCCACGTGTTGCCGCGACTCGTTGACGAACAGGCCTGCGGTGCAGATCCCGGGAGGCAACTCCCGGAGGATCGCGGCGGCCGTTTCGGGCTGGATGTACCTGGGGCTTGGCGGATAGAAGTTGAACCCCAGGGCATCGGCGCCATACTCGACCGCCCTCAACGCGTCCTCGGCGTTGGTGACGCCGCAAATCTTAACCTTGACCATCGCGTTCGGCGGCGACGTCCGCCCCGAGCAGCTCGGCAAGCTTCGCACCCGGGTCCCTGGAACGCATGAGCGTCTCGCCGACCAGGAAGACCCGCCCCCCGGAGGCCTCGAGCCGCTCCACGTGCTCGACGTCCTTGATGCCGCTCTCGCACACCGCCAGCACATGCGCCGGGATTCGAGGCAGGAGGGCTTCGGCGACTCCGAGGTCCACCTGGAAGGTGTGCAAGTCCCGATTGTTGATTCCGATCATGGATGCGCCGATTCCCAGGGCCGTCTCCAACTCGCGTTCCGAGTGTACCTCCACCAGCACGTCCAGGGAAAGGGAGCGAGCCTCGGCGTGAAGTGTTTTCAACTGTTCCTCATCCAGGATCGCGGCGATCAACAGCACGGCGTCCGCGCCGAAACTCCGCGCCTCCACCAGATGGTAAGGAGCCAGGATGAAATCCTTCCTGAGAAGCGGCAATGAGACCGTCGCCGCGATGTCGGCCAGATAGCGGAGGGAACCGTTGAAGAAGCGTTCCTCGGTAACCACCGAAAGGGCGGCGGCGCCGTTGGCTTCGTAACGCGACGCGATGCCGACAGGGTCGAAGTCCTGACGGATCACGCCCTGGGAGGGTGATGCCCGTTTCACCTCGGCGATGACGTGGCGTCCGGGCCGTGACAGCGACTCCAGAAAACCCCGAGGCTTCCGATGATAGAGCGGGCTGTCCTTCAGCGCCTCTACCGGGCGCTCCTTCCGGCGGGAATCGGTCTCGGCGCGCACGTGCGCCACGATCCGTTCCAGAAAGTCGTTCCTCAGGGTGCCGTCATTTCCCATCTGCGTGCCTTGTCGGAAGTTTCCAGCCAGGAGACTGTATCGGCCTACAGCGCGGTGCGGGCACGGGCGGGTTTGAAACCCGCCCCTACACCCTCGTGTTCGTACGGCGCAGGCTCCCGGTATCCTGCGGTTACGCCTCGTTGGTGAGCCGGATGAGGTGTTGGAGCTTGTCCAGCGCGGCCCCCGAGTCGATCCGTTCCCGAGCCAGGCCGATGCCGTCGGCCAGGGTCGCTACCCGTTCGCTGACGCACAGGGCCGCGCCGCTGTTGATCAGCACCACGTCCCGGGCAGGCCCCGGTTCTCCCTTCAGGACAGCCGTCACGATGGCTGCGCATTCCGCCGGGTCCGACGCCGTCAACCGTTCCGCGGGGCATTTCTCGAAACCGAACTCCTCCGGGTTGAGAGTGTAGCGGGTGACCGCTCCGTCCTTCCACTCGGCCACCGCGGTGGGACCGCCGAGAGAGATTTCGTCGAGGCCGTCGTCGCCGTGGACCACCATGGCCCTCGCACTTCCGAGGTTGCCCAGGACCTGCGCAATGGTTTCAAGCAGCGTGCCGTCGTAGATGCCGATGAGTTGATGGCTGGCTCTGGCCGGGTTGGTCAAAGGGCCCAAAAGATTGAAGATGGTGCGTATGCCCACCTCCCGGCGCGGAGCCGCCGCGTACTTCATGGCCCCGTGCAACGCCGGCGCGAACAGAAAACCCAACCCCACCTCGCGCAGACATCGCTCCACCATCTCCTTGGGCACGTCGATCTTCACACCGAGGGCCCCCAGGACATCCGCGCTGCCCGACCCGCTGGAAACGGCTCGATTGCCGTGTTTGGCCACGGTGATACCCGCGGCTGCCACCACGAAGGCGACCGTGGTGGAAATGTTGAAGGTATTTTTTCCGTCGCCTCCCGTGCCGCAAGTATCCAGGACGCAGCCTTCACCGGCGTCGACGTGCAGTGCCTTCTCCCTCATGACCCGGGCCGCGCCGGTCACTTCCTCCACGGTTTCACCCTGGATTCGCAACGCGGTCAGGAACGCTCCCACCTGGATTGGGGTGGCCTCGCCCGTCATTACCTGGTTCATGACGTCAACCATCTGCTTTTCCGTGAGGTTGGTGCCGGCCACCAGTTGGGCTATGGCTTGCTGGATGTTCATCGGTTCCTCGTTATCATCGGGTTCTTGTACTTCGCGGCCTTGAGCCGTTGAAAATCGGCCATGGCACCCTGACGCGTCCCATAGGCTCCCACCCGTACTCTGTAGAACGTCTTTTGGTTGAGTGTTCCGGAGGTCACGTAGGCTCGGTAGCCCTGCTTCTTGAGCTCGGCCACCATTTTGTCCGCGGTGGCGCGGCTCCGAATTGCGGCCACCTGTACGGTCCAAGGGTTCTTCACGTTGCCGGCTGCTCCGGGCGTCGGTTGGGTGCCGGGCGGGGCAGCCTCCGGTTTCGTCAACGTGTCGTAGAACGTCAAGTCCTGGTCGTCCTTGGGCGGACCGGACTTCACCGCGGCCTGGACCGCCGGTCCCTCCCGGCTCAGGAGTTTTCGCTCCTCGATGCTCTGGCCGATCAGGATACCGAGAAAGAAGATGAGGGCCGACGCAGTGACGAAAAGGGATGCGACGGTGAACAACTGGCGGCGGCTGAAATACACGTTGCCGCCATCCGTCGCCTTTCGATGGTTGGCCATAGACCGGACAGGCCACTACTAAGCGGTGGCCGAGGTCGATTCGCTTGCCGTATCGTCGGGTGCAACTTCCGCGGTGTCCGTTCCACCGCCTGCTGGAATCAACTCGATAATGGAAAGCGGCGCCGCATCGCCCCGACGGCGCCCGACCTTGACGATCCGGGTGTAGCCGCCGTGACGATCCTGGAAACGCGGCCCGAGCTCATTGAACAGCCGCGCTACCACGGCCTTGTCCTGAACGAAGGCCAAAGCACGTCTGCGAGCATGCAGGGTGCCGTCCTTTCCGAGCGTTATCAGCCAGTCTGCCCAACGCCGCAGTTCCTTGGCCTTCGCATCGGTGGTGGTAATACGATCGTGGCGCAGGAGCGACGTGGCCATGTTTCGCAACATGGCCAGACGGTGGCTGGGACTACGGTTCAGCTTTCTGCCTCTTTTCAGGTGCCGCATGGGACTACGCCGTCTCCTTCTGATCAGCCTGTTTTCGGCTCTCGAGTTCCTCGCGGCTGGGGAAACGATCCAGCTTCATGCCCAGCTCCAGCCCCAACTCGCCGAGCAACTCCTTGATCTCGTTCAGGGACTTACGCCCGAAATTCTTGGTCTTGAGCATCTCCTGCTCGGTCTTCTGCACCAACTCGCCGATGTATTTCAGGTCGGCGTTCTGCAGGCAGTTCTGCGCCCTTACGGAGAATTCCAGATCCTCCACCGCGCGGAACAGGCTCTCGTTGAGTAGCGCGGCGTCAGCCTCCGCGTCGTTCTCGGCCGGTTTCGGTCCCTCTCGAAAGTCGATGAAAATGGCGACCTGGTCCTGCAGAATCCTGGCAGCGCGCGCCAGCGCATCCTCGGGCTTCTCGCTTCCGTCGGTCCACACTTCCAGGACAAGGCGGTCGTAATCCGTCCGCTGGCCGACCCGGGCGTTGGTCACGTTGAAGTTGACTTTGCGGATGGGCGAGAAAACCGCATCCATGAAGATCGTGTCGACGGGCTGTTCCTCTTCCCGGTTGCGTTCCGCCGACACGTATCCCTGTCCCATCCGCACCACCATCGTCGCGTTCAGCCGTCCTTCTTTCGAGAGCGACGCGATGTGATGCTCGGGGTTGAGGACCTCGACCTGCGGGCCCCTGATGATGTCCTTGGCCAACACCTCCTTCGGGCCCGTCGATTCGATCCGGATAACCTCCCGTCCCGAGTCGTGCAGCTTGAGCCGTACTTCTTTCAGATTCAGAATGATATCGGTCACGTCCTCGGTGGCGCCCTGGATGGTGGAAAATTCGTGCAGCGCGTCGTCAATCTGGACGGAGGTGATGGCTGCGCCCCTGAGCGACGACAGCAGGATACGGCGCAGACTGTTGCCGATGGTCTGGCCGAACCCTCTCTCGAAGGGTTCACCGACGAATTTTCCGTAGGTCGCGGTCAGGGTCTTCTCATCGACCTCTACGGTGTCCGGCTTGATCAATTCGCTCCAATGCTCTTGCATAGGATCTCCAACACGGTTCGCTAGCAGGCCACTGGTTACTTGGAATAAAGCTCGACTATGAGTTTCTCGTTGATGGGCGTCGTGATGTCACTACGGCTCGGAAGGACCTTGACCTTGCCGGAGCAGTTCTCCTGGTCGACCTCGATCCAGTCAGGTACCCCACGCCGTTGGGCGCCTTCCATCGCGGTGATGACCCTCTCCGCTTTGCGGCTCTTCTCAGCCACCGAGACGACATCGCCGACCCCGACGCGATACGAAGGAATGGTCACCCGCCGGCCGTTGACCAAGAGGTGGCCATGCCGCACCAGCAGGCGGGCGTCGCCCCTCGAACACGCGAATCCGAGCCGGTAAACAACGTTGTCGAGCCGTCGCTCCAGTATCACCAAGAGATTCTCGCCAGTGATCCCGCGAGACTTTTCCGCGGTCTCAAAACTGCCCCTGAACTGCTTCTCGAGCAGCCCGTACATGCGCTTGACCTTCTGCTTCTCCCTGAGCTGGAGGCTGTATTCAGAGAACTTCAGCCTTCTCTGGCCGTGTTGACCTGGAGGGTAGTTGCGCCGTTCAATGGCGCACTTGTCCGTGTAACACCGCTCTCCCTTGAGAAACAGTTTCAGATTCTCTCGCCGGCAGAGCCGACACACGGGACCATGATACCTAGCCACTGACTATCTCCTCTCAGACACGCCTTCGCTTGGGAGGCCTGCAGCCATTATGGGGAATGGGGGTAACGTCCTTGATCAGGCTGATGTTCAACCCCGCCGATTGAAGGGATCTCAGGGCCGACTCCCTGGCCGAACCCGGCCCGCGCACGTACACCTGTATCGAATGCATGCCGTGATCCATGGCCTTGCGCGCCACGTTGTCCGCCGCCTGCTGCGCCGCGAAGGGTGTACCCTTGCGGGACCCCTTGAAGCCGATGGCGCCGGCGCTCGACCAAGCCACGACGTTACCCTGAGGGTCCGATATCGTGATGATCGTGTTGTTGAAGGTGGAATGGATATGCGCCACCCCTTCGGCGATGTTCTTTCGCCCACGCCGTTTTCTCGGCGCCTTCGCATCACGTGCTTTCTTCGCGGCCTGAGCCATGGATGCTCCTGTTCTGTTTATGCCCGTTCTTCGACTTCGGTTCGCTACCCCTGTCCTGAGCTTGTCGAAGGGCTAACCCTTGGACGGCGGCCTCTTCTTTCCGGCAATGGCCCTCCGGGGTCCCATCCGGGTACGTGCGTTGGTATGGGTGCGTTGTCCCCTCACGGGAAGTCCCCGCCGGTGTCTGAGGCCTCGGTACGAGCTGATGTCCATGTGGCGCTTGATGTCCATGGTGACGTCGCGCCGCAGGTCGCCCTCCACCTTCACTTCCTGATCGATGATCCGCCGTATCACGACGACCTGATCGTCGGACAGGTCATCGGACTTGAGGTCGAACGGAATTTCGGCTTCCCTCAGAATATTCCGGGACGTGGTGGAGCCGATGCCATAGATGTAGGTCAGAGCAATTTGCATGCTCTTGTTCTTGGGCAAGTCTACGCCAGCAATACGTGCCATGAATTATCCCCCTGTAGGGGCGGGTTTCCAACCCGCCCGTGCCCGCACCCGCAGGGAAACCCGCCTGGGCGCGAGAATCGCGCCTCCTAGCCCTGCCGTTGAGCGTGCTTTCGCGTGACGCAAATGACCCGCACAACTCTTTTCCTGCGAACGATTTTGCACTTGTTGCAGATCTTCTTGACCGATGCTCGTACTTTCACTTCCGACCTCGTTTGCTACGCGTTGCCAAGGCCCGTGTCATGAACAGGCCCACGGGCGGGTTTGAAACCCGCCCCTACAGCCGACTCAACACATACGGCCCGTCCGCGGTAATCGCGATGGAGTGCTCGAAATGGGCCGCGAGACTCCGGTCCCGGGTGACTGCCGTCCAACCATCGTCCAGGATCCTGATTTCCTTCTTCCCGGCGTTGACCATGGGCTCAACGGCCAGGACCATCCCCGCCCGCAGCCGGCATCCCTTGCCCGCGTCGCCATAGTTGGGCACCGGTGGTTCCTCGTGAAGCTTCTTGCCGATACCGTGACCCACGAACTCTCGTACCACCGAATAACCCGACCCCTCCGCGATACCTTGTATGGTTTTGCCCAAGTCACCCAAACGGTTACCCTCGCGCAAAATCTCGATACCCTCGTTCAGCGCGGTCTCCGTCACTTCCATGAGACGCTCGGCCTCCGGGCCCACCTCGCCGAGACCCACCGTCACAGCCGAGTCGCCGTAGAAGCCCTCGTACACCACCCCGAAGTCCATCCCCAGGATATCCCCTTCCGCCAGCACTCGTTCTGAAGGGATCCCGTGCACGATCTCCTCGTTGATCGACGTGCACAGGCTGTGTTTGAACTCCCTGCCGGCAACGACGTAACCCTTGAAAGCCGGCTTCGCGCCCTTCTGATAGGTCAACCGCTCCGCCAACTCGTCCAGCTCCAGGGTCGTCATTCCCGGTTGCACGGTCTCCTTCAGCGTTGCGAGCACCTCCGCGACGATGACGTTGACACGGCGCATCGTATCTATCTCCGCTCGGGACTTGAGATAAATCATGTGAGGATTACCTCGACCCGCAAGTTCGATCCCGCACGTTTCGCCGAACGCCAAGAGCGCGTCCCGCGCTCCTCAACCCCTTCGGCCCCGGATGCGTCCCCGTTTCATGAAACCCTCGTAATTTCTCGAGATCATGTGGGTTTCCATCTGTGAAACGGTGTCCAACGCCACACCGACTACGATCAGCAGTGCGGTTCCGCCGAAGAAGAACGGAACATTGAACTGCGATATCAGGATCGTCGGCAAGAGCGCCACGAGGGACAGATAAATGGCGCCCCCGAGGGTGATCCGCGACAGCACCCTGTCAATGAATTCCGCGGTCCTCTTGCCCGGACGGATACCCGGCACGTAGCCCCCGTATTTCCTCATGTTCTCGGCCACGTCCACCGGATTGAACACCACGGCGGTATAGAAGTAACAGAAGAACATGATCAGACCGACGTACAGCAGGTCATGCAACCAACGCCCGGGCGCCATGGACCCCGCCAACGCCTGCGCCCAGGGATTCTGGACGAACTGCGCGATGGTGGCCGGGAAGATGAGCACCGACGACGCGAAGATCACGGGAATCACGCCGGACGTGTTGATCTTGAGAGGCAGATGAGACGTTTGTCCGCCGTACATCTTCCGTCCCACCACACGTTTCGCATACTGAACCGGTATTCGCCGTTGTCCCCGCTCCATGAAAATGATGACACCCACCACCAGCACCACGAACAAGACCAGAAAGACCACGAAGAAGATGCTGAGCTCGCCTTCGCGCACGAATTGAAACGTGGAGGTCACCGCCGACGGGAGTGCCGCCACGATGCCCGCGAATATGATCAACGAGATGCCGTTGCCGATACCTCTTTCGGTGACCTGCTCGCCCAGCCACATGATGAAGGCGGTTCCCGAGGTCAGCGTCAGAACCGTCATGAGGCGAAAGTTCCAGCCCGGCTCCAACACGATGGCCTCGCCGTTGGGACCCCGGGTCCCTTCGAGACCGAAGCTGATCATCATGCCCTGGATGATCGAAAGTATGATGGTGCCGTAGCGCGTGTACTGCGTTATCTTCTTGCGTCCGACGTCGCCTTCTTTCGACAAGCGCTCCAGGTAGGGGAAAACCACTGTCAGGAGCTGCAGAATGATCGACGCGCTGATATAGGGCATAATGCCCAGCGAGAAGACCGAGAACTGCTCCAGCGCACCTCCCGAAAACAGGTTGAAGAGGCCGAAGATCGTGCCCTCGACCTGGGCAAAGAAAGCCGCCAGTCCTTCGCGGTCGATACCCGGAGTCGGGATGGCCACGCCGACACGATAGACCGCCAACATCGCCAAGGTGAACAGGATGCGTCGCCTCAGCTCGGGAATGCGGCTAGCGTTCTGAAAACCCTCAAGCATGGGAAAGGACTTCGGCCCGGCCGCCTGCCGCCTCGATTTTTTCCCTCGCGCTGCGAGAGAAACCGTGAGCCTTTACCGTGAGCGGCCTGTCCAGCTCCCCGCGGCCCAATATCTTCACCAACCCGCGCCCTACCAACCCCTTTTCCCGCAACAATTCCGGCGAGACTTCCTGACCCGCCTCGAACTGGCCGAGACCGTCCAGGTTCACGGGAATGTACGTCGTCCGAAAAGGGTTGTGGAAGCCCCGTTTGGGCACGCGCCGCGTGAGCGGCATCTGGCCGCCCTCGAAACCCGGCCTTACGCCACCTCCGGAGCGGGACCCCTGGCCTTTGTGTCCCCGGCCGGCGGTCTTGCCGTTCCCGGAACCCATGCCCCTGCCCACGCGCTTCTTCTGATGCTTGTCCCCTTTTGCGGGGCGTAGTTGACCCAGATCCATGAACGGTTCCCCTTTAACGAATCTCTGCCAGCGGCTTGCCCCTCAAGTCCGCCACTTCCTGCGGGGACTTGAGACTCTTGAGAGCCTCGAACGTGGCCTTTACGAGGTTGTGCGGATTGTTGGAACCGATGCACTTGCTCAGGACGTTGGGGATGCCGGCCGCTTCCACCACGGCCCTCACGCCGGCGCCGGCGATGACACCGGTCCCGGGGGCGGCGGGCTTGAGCAGGACATGCCCCGCGCCAAAGCGGCCCGTAACCTCGAACGGAATGCTGTCGTCCACCAGCGGCACCCGAAGGAGCTTCTTCTTTGCGTGCTCGACCCCCTTGCGAATGGCCTCGGGCACCTCGTTGGCCTTGCCCAACCCGTATCCGACCACGGCCGCTTCGTCGCCCACCACCACCAACGCATTGAAACTGAAGCGCCGTCCACCCTTGACCACCTTCGCCACGCGGCTGATGTGGATGACCTTCTCCTTGAGCTCCAAGCCTTGCGCATCGACTCGTTCCAAAACAACCCCCAAATCAAAAGACGAGGCCAGCCTCCCGCGCAGCCTCCGCCAGTGCCTTTACTCGTCCATGAAAGAGAAACCCGTTTCGGTCGAACACCACCCGGGCGATTTGCTTCGCCTCGCACAGCTTCGCGATCTCCTGGCCGACCTGCTTCGCCGCCTCGACCCCTTTACCCTCTTCGGTGGCGGCAGGTTCCTTCGACAGCGTCGACGCACTCAACAGCGTTACCCCGCTCTCGTCGGAAATGACCTGTGCGTAGATGTGCTTCGAGCTTCGATACACACAAAGGCGAGGACAGGCGTCGCTCCCCGTGGTCCGCTTCCGCACGCTTCGTTGCCGCCGTTTACGGCTCAGAACTTTCTTGCTCGTCAACATCGGTTCACCGGATCCCGTTCGTTCAACCTGCCGAGCCACCCATGGCCTTGCCGGCCTTCCTCAGGACGACCTCGCCCTGATACCGGATCCCCTTGCCCTTGTAGGGCTCGGGCGGACGGAAGCTTCGCAACTCCGCCGCCGCCTGACCCAGCACCTGCTTGTCATGGCATTCAAGGGTGATCACCGTCTGCCGTTCCACCGCGGCCGAAACCCCCGACGGCAGCGGAAACACGATGGGATGAGAGAAACCCAGCGTGAGGTGCAGCACCTGGTCTTTCAATTCCGCCCGGTAGCCGACGCCGTTGATCTCCAGCACCTTCTTGAACCCCTGGCTGACACCTTCGACCATATTCGCGAGCAACTTCCGGGTAAGGCCATGCAACGCCCTCTCCGACTTGGTCTCCCCGTTCCGGCGGACATGAAGCATGCCTCCATCCACCTCCACGTCGATGTCCCGCGGGATGTTGTGCGACAACGTTCCCTTGGGGCCCTGAACCCGTACTTCCGCGCCCTCCAAGGCAACCTTGACGGTTTCAGGCACGACGATCGGCAGTTTTCCTACGCGCGACACGAAACACTCCCTGTATCCTGTCCCATCAACAAGTTGATGGGACACGTCATTAGCTGACCGAACACAGCAACTCGCCGCCGACCTTGGCCTTGACCGCCTCCCGATCCACGACAATACCCTTGGGAGTGGACAGGATGTGGGTTCCCAACCCCTTGCGAACCGGATGGATATCCCTGTAGCCGAGATAGACCCGCCGTCCGGGCCGGCTGACCCGCTTCAATTGACCCAGCACCGGCTGGTGATTCCTGTCGTACTTCAGATGGATTCGGAGCGTATCCTGCACCTGGCCTTCGACCTTGATGCGCCGGATCTGCCGGACGTACCCCTCTTCCACCAAGACCTTCATGATGTCTTCCTTGAGTCGGGACCACGGGACATCCACGGTTTCGTGATTCGCCATCCCGCCGTTCCGCATCCGGGTCAGCAGGTCTGCAATGGGATCGGTCATACTCATGCGAGACTGCGCCTCCTACCAGCTTGCCTTGATGACCCCGGGAATCTCTCCCCGGCGCGCGAAAAGCCGCAGGCAAATCCGGCACATCCGGAATCGTCGATAAAATGCCCTGGCCCTGCCGCAAAGCGGACAACGGTTGTACTGCCGTACCTTGAATTTCGGCGTTCTTTCCGCCTTGATGCGCAGACACTTCTTAGCCACTGGTCGTACCCCCGTCGCGGACGAACGGCATTCCGAGATGCCTGAGTAGGGCTCTGCCTTCTTCATCGGTGCGGGCGGTGGTCACGACCGACACCGTCAGCCCGTGAACCCGTTCCACCGACTCCGCTCTCACTTCAGGAAAGATAACCTGCTCCCGGATCCCCAGCGAGTAGTTGCCACAGCCATCGAAGGACCGATCCGAGAGGCCCTTGAAGTCCCTCACCTGAGGGAGGGCAACCTGTATCAAACGATCCAGGAACTCGTACATCCGCTCCCGGCGCAGCGTCACCATGCACCCGATGGGATTGCCGCGACGGAGCTTGAAGTTCGAGATGTCCTTCCGGGCACGGGTCACCACCGGACGTTGGCCGCTGATCGCGGCCAACTCCGCCACCGCCGCATCCAGAAGCTTGGCGTTTTGCACTGCTTCCCCGATGCAAACGTTGATGGACACGTTTTTCAACCGCGGGACCTGGAGCCTGTTACGATAGGCGAAGTCCGCCATCATGGCGGGAACGATCGCCTCCTGGTATTTCTGTTGAAGCCTGACCATCGTTACATTTCACTCCGCGCGCCGGCAGCTCCGGGTCAGCCCAGACCCTGGCCGCAACGCCGGCAGACGCGCGCCTTTTCTCCATCCGCGAGAATCTTGTATCCGACCCGGACCGGGGCGTTGCACGGATCGCACATGATCATGACGTTGGAGACATGGATCGAAGCTTCCTTCTCCACGATGCCTCCAGGCTGCTGCGCGCTACGGGGCTTGGCATGGCGCTTGACGAGGTTCACCCGCTCGATGAACACGCGGCTCTTCTTCGGCAGCACCTTGATGATCTTGCCGGTCTTCCCCCGTTCCTTCCCGGCGACCACCATCACATTGTCATCTTTGCGGACGAACAGGCTCATGGCTACAGCACCTCCGGTGCGAGAGATACGATCTTCATGAACCGTTTCGCCCTCAGTTCACGCGCCACCGGTCCGAAGATTCGCGTGCCGACGGGCTCCTTCTGGTTGTCGATCAAGACAGCGGAGTTGTTGTCGAAGCGGATATACGAGCCATCCACCCGGCTCAACTCCTTGGCGGTCCGCACCACTACGGCCCTGACCACGTCGCCCTTGGGCACCTTGGAGTTGGGCATCGCCTCCTTGACGGACACGACGATGATGTCGCCGACGGAGGCGTACTTCCGCCTCGACCCTCCAAGAACCTTGATGCACCGGACTCTCCTGGCACCCGAATTATCCGCCACGTCCAGCACCGTCCCCACTTGTATCATCGAACTAAACCCCTGTGCTTCCCGGCCCTGCCGGAGCTTCCGAAGCGGCCTCGCCGGCGCCGGGACGGTTCAGAATCCGGCTCACGCGCCACCGTTTCTCGCGGCTCAGCGGCCGGCACTCGACGATGACGACCCGGTCTCCCACCTGGCACCGGTCGGTTTCGTCGTGGGCCTTCACCTTGGTCCGCCGTCTGAGATATTTCTTGTACCGTGCATGAAGGACAATCCGTTCCAGCTCGACGACGACGGTCTTCGCCATTCGATTGGTCTTGACCACACCCTCACGCTGTTTCGTAACACCACGCTCACTCATGGTCGCCTTCCCGATTTTCGGGGGACAGGCGTTCTCCAAGGATCGTCTCCACCCGGGCCAGATCGTGTCGCGACTGCCGCAACTTCATGGGGTTCTCCAGTTGTCCCGTGGCACGGCGGAGTTTCAGATGAAAGATCTGCTCCTTGAACTCCGTGCGTTTCTGCTGCAGTTCATCCGAACTCAAGTCTCGCAATTCCTTTGCGCGCATCGAAAACCCCACCTACCGCTCTACGAACACGGTGGCCAGACCCAGCTTGCGCGAGGCAAGCCGAAACGCTTCCCGGGCGGCTTCCCGCTGAACCCCTTCCATCTCGAACAACAGCTTGCCCGGCTTGACCACCGCCACCCAGGCATGCAAAGGGCCCTTGCCCTTGCCCATCCGGACCTCCGCCGGCTTCTTGGTGATGGGTTTGTCGGGGAAGACCCGGATCCAGACCTTGCCGCCGCGCTTCAGGTAACGCGTCAGCGCGACTCGAGCGGCTTCGATCTGCCGCGCCGTTACATAACCCCGGTCTACGCACTTCAACCCGTAGTCACCAAAGGAAAGGCTGGAACCTCGCTCGGCGAACCCGCCCCTGCGACCCTTCTGGATCTTGCGGTATTTGACTTTTTTTGGCTCAAGCATGATTCGATCCCGCTATGGGGGCCTACAATCCCAAAGAGGCCTTCTGCTGCCCTTCCTGCTTCGTCAGAATCTCACCCCGGAAAATCCACGCCTTGACGCCGATGACGCCGTACGTGGTCTTGGCCTCGGCCAGGCCGTAACTCACGTCGGCCCGCAACGTATGCAGTGGGACACGGCCTTCCCTGTACCATTCCGTGCGCGCGATCTCCTGGCCTCCCAGCCGGCCGCCGCATTGGATCCGAATCCCCTGGGCGCCCATGCGTAACGCGCGGGAAACGCTCTCCTTCATGGCCCGGCGGAAAGCCACACGACGCTCGAGTTGCAGGGCGACGTTCTCCGCCACCAACTGCGCGTCCAGATCGGGCCTTCTCACCTCATGGATGTTGATGAAGACTTCCCGCGGGGACAGCTTCCCCAGCTCTTCCTTGAGTTTTTCGATCTCCGCGCCCTTCTTGCCGATGACGATCCCCGGACGAGCCGTGTGGATGTTGATCTTCGCCTTGTTGGTGGCCCGTTCGATCTCGATCTTCGATATGCCTGCGTGATGGAGCCGCCCCTTGAGGAAACGCTTGATCTTGAGGTCCTCATGCAGCAACTCGGGGTAGTCGTGTCCCGCGTACCACTTCGAGTCCCACGTCTCGATAATGCGCATGCGGAAAATCTTGGGGTGCGTTTTCTGTCCCATCTTAGTGTCCTGTCCGGTTCATTCGCACAATAATCTGCGGGTCTTTTTCCCCCCGCGCATCCTGAGCGTAGCGAAGCGAAGTCGAAGGGCGGCTGCGTTGCTCTTCCTCGCGTGGTGCCCGCCACTGCTCGTCATCGCGCCTTGCCGACGACGAAAAATCCTCCGCATCTTATCATGCGAATGAACCGGACAGGACACTAGGCCCTTTCGTCAACCACAACGGTCAGATGACTGAGGCGTTTGCGGATCCGGTTGGAGCGGCCCATTCCGCGTGGCATGAACCGTTTCCACATCCCCGCCTGACCGACCTCGGCCCCCTTGACGTACAAGAGGTCCACGTCCACGCTCTGGGTGTTCTCGGCGTTGGCCACCGCCGACCGAAGGGTCTTGGCCACGATGCCGGCGCAGCCCTTCGGAACGAACTTGAGAATCGTCAGTGCGTCCTCCACCGACCGGCCTCTGACCTGATCCACCACCAGCCTCATCTTGCGAGGCGACACCCGGGCGAACTTCGTAACCGCGCGCGCCTCCATAGACTATCTCCTCACGCCCCTGGCGTCGCCCCTGCGGTCTCCCGCGTGGCCGTGAAACGTGCGCGTGGGCGAGAACTCTCCCAGTTTGTGGCCCACCATGTTCTCGGTCACGAACACCGGAAGGAACTTGCGTCCGTTGTGAACCGCGATGGTGTGACCGATCATGTCCGGGGTGATGGTCGAACGCCGGGACCACGTCTTGACCACCCGCCTGACCTGGGACCGATTCATATCATCGATCTTGCGCATCAGGTGGTCGTCCACGAAAGGACCCTTCTTGATCGAACGCGCCATGGCTACTGTCCCTTTCTGCGCTTCACGATGTACTTGTCGGAAGGTTTGACGCCACGGGTCCGATATCCTTTGGTGGGCTTGCCCCACGGCGTCTGCGGGTGATTGCCCTTGGACCGGCCCTCGCCGCCGCCGTGCGGATGATCGACCGGGTTCTTGGCCATGCCCCGGGTTACCGGCCGGCGGCCCAGCCATCGGGTCCGGCCCGCCTTCCCGAAGGTGACGTTCTCGTAATCGCTGTTGCCCACCACTCCGATGGTCGCGCGGCACTCGGAACGGACGTTGCGCAACTCCCCGGACGGCAGCTTGAGCAGCGTGTAGAAGCCCTCCTTCGCCATCACCTGGGCGGATGCTCCCGCGCTGCGGACGATCTGCCCGCCCTTGCCCGCCTTCATCTCCACGTTATGGACCTGCGTACCGGTGGGGATGAATCTCAGCGGCAGCGAATTGCCGGGCTGGATGTCGATATCCTGGTCGCCGGAGATGATCCGACTTCCGACCTTGAGCTTGTCCGGCGCCAGAATATAACGCCGCTCGCCGTCGAGGTAGCAGATGAGCGCCACCCGGGCCGACCGGTTCGGATCGTATTCGATGGCCTCGACCCGGCCCGCGACCCCCTTCTTGTCCCGCTTGAAGTCGATGGAGCGATACCGGCGCTTGTGGCCGCCGCCACGGTGATCCTTGGTGATCCTGCCGGTGTTGTTCCGGCCGCCGTAACCCTTGAGCGGACGCAGCAACGGTTTGTGCGGCGAGTCCTTGGTGACCTCTTCGAACCCGAAACCCGTAGAAAAGCGGCGCCCGGGAGATGTCGGGCGGCGGTTTTTAATCGACATGGATCACAACCTCATCCTAACCGACACCGAAGAAGTCGATACGGTCGCCTTCCTTCAGCGTGACGAACGCCTTCTTCCACAGCGGCAACCGTCCGGTATTTCTGCCGACGCGGCGCATCTTGCCCAGGTAGCGCGCCGTCCTCACGTCCAGCACCCTAACCTTGAACAGCGCCTCCACCTGTTTCCGGATCTCGATCTTGTTGGCATCCGGACGAACCTTGAAAATCACCTGGTTCGACGACTCGGCCAGCATCGAGCCCTTCTCGGTGATCAGCGGACCGAGAACCGTATCTCGAACGCCTTTCATTGCGAGAACCTCTCCTCAATCTTCTGCAGCGCGTCCCGAGTCAGCACCAGATATTCAAAACGGAGCAGGTCGTAGACATTCAGCCCGGCCACCCGCAGCACCTTTATGTTCGGTAGATTGCGTGCGGACAACTCGATCTTGTCGTCGCCTTCCGCGATCACGAAAAGCGACCTGCCGACGCCCAGCGAAGCCATGGCTTCGGCCATGACGCGGGTCTTTATCTCGGAAAAATCCTCGGGTTCCACCACTACCAGCTTATCTTCCTGACGCTTCAGGCTGAGTGCGGACAGTACCGCCTGCCGGCGGGCCGTCTTGGGTATCCGGTACGTGTAGTCCTTGGGCAGGGGCCCGAAGGTGGTTCCACCCCCGACCCATATGGGTGACCGCACGCTGCCCGCGCGGGCCCTGCCCGAGCCCTTCTGGCGCCACGGTTTCTTGCCGCCGCCGCGAACCTTGCCCCGCGTCTTGGTGGACGCCGTGCCGGCACGCCGATTGTTCAACTGCATGACCACCACCTGATGCAACAAGTGCGGGCGGATGGCCACGCCGAATATGCTTTCCGGAAGCACCGGCTCGATCCTGCGAAGTTCCATGCCCTACCCCTTGACGGCTCGCCGCACGAGAACCATCCCGCCGTTCGAGCCCGGAATAGCGCCCTTCACCAGAAGAAGATTCTCTTCGGGACGAACGGCAACCACCTGAAGGTTCTGGATCGACACTCTCTCGTTGCCCATGTGCCCGGGCATTCTCTTGCCCTTGAATACCTTGCCCGGATAGGAACGGTTGCCGATGGAGCCGCCGTGCCGGAAATATTCGTGGGTGCCGTGCGTCCGGGAAAACCCGCTGAAGTCCCAACGTTTCATGACGCCGGCGAAGCCCTTGCCCTTCGAGGTTCCGGTAACATCCACCAGATCCCCCGGCTTGACCAGATCGGTCACCTTGAGCTCCTGGCCTACCTCGTATCCGGAGACGTCCTCCATCCGGAACTCGCGAAGCACCCGGAAGGAACCCTTCTCCGCCTTGGCCATGTGGCCCCGCAGAGGACGGTTCACCCGCTGGTTCTTCTGCGTCCCGAAACCCAGTTGCAGTGCATTGTAGCCATCCTTCGCCACGTCCTTCTTCTGCACCACCACGCACGGCCCCGTCTCCACCACCGTCACGGGGATCACGTTCCCCGTGTCGTCGAAGAGTTGGCTCATGCCGATTTTCTTTCCGATGAGACCCGTCATCTTTCCAGCCTATTGAAGCTTGATCTCCACGTCCACGCCGGCCGCGAGATCGAGCTTCCCCAATGCGTCGATGGTCTGCTGTGTCGGCTCAAGGATGTCCAGCAGCCTTTTGTGCGTACGAATCTCGAACTGCTCCCGCGACTTCTTGTCGACGTGCGGGGATCGGTTGACCGTAAACCTCTCGATGCGGGTCGGCAGAGGGATGGGGCCGGCAACCCGTCCCCCGGTCCTCTTGACGGTCTCGACGATCTCGCCCACCGACTGGTCCAGGACCCGGTAATCGTAGGCCTTGAGCCGAATACGGATTTTCTCGTTCACACCCTCACCCCTATCGAATCACGGTCATGCCTGCGCCTCTCGGCCCAGCATGTCTTCCTTCACCGCTTCCGGTACTTCTTCATAGCGCGAGAACTGCATCGTGTACGTCCCCCGGCCCTGGGTCCTGGATCTCAGATCCGTGGCATAGCCGAACATCCGCGACAAGGGAACGCGAGACTCCACGACCTGTGCTTTCCCCTTGGAGGTCATTCCCAGGACCTTGCCCCGGCGCGAACTGATGTCGCCGATGACGTCACCCATGAACTCCCTCGGCACCACCACCTCGACGTCCATCACCGGCTCCAGCAACACGGGGGAGGCCTTTCCCAACGCCTCCTTGAAAGCCATCGAACCGGCAATGGTGAACGCCATCTCCGAGGAGTCCACTTCGTGGTAGCTGCCATCCAGCAGCGTGACCTTCACGTCCACCACCGGATATCCCGCCAGCCCGCCGTGGCTCATGGCCTGGACGATACCGTTCTTGACCGCCGGCACATATTCCTGGGGTATCGCGCCTCCCTTGATGGCGCTGACGAATTCGAAGCCGGTGCCCGTCGGCTGGGGCTCCACGCGCAAGTAGACGTGGCCGAATTGCCCGCGACCGCCGGACTGCCTGACGAACCGCCCCTCCTGCCCCACCGTCCGGCGTATGGTCTCCTTGTACGCCACCTGGGGCCTGCCCACGTTGGCACCCACCTTGAATTCCCGCAGCAGCCGGTCGACGATGACCTCGAGATGGAGCTCTCCCATGCCCGAGATCAATGTCTGGCCGGTCTCCTGGTCGACGTTCACCCTGAAGGACGGATCCTCCTTGGCCAGCTTCTGAAGGGATGTTGCGAGCCTCTCCTGATCGTCACGGGACTTGGGCTCGATGGCGATGGCGATGACCGGTTCGGGAAAATCGATGGACTCGAGCAGGATGGGGTTGTCCTCGTCACAGAGGGTGTCGCCGGTCTTGGCGCTGCGCAGGCCCACGGCCGCCGCGATGTCTCCGGCGCATACCTCGTCGATCTCCTCCCGCTTGTTGGCGTGCATCTTGAGAATACGGCCGACACGCTCCCGCTGTCCGGTGGAGGCGTTGTATACGTACGACCCGGCTTTCCGCGTTCCGGAATAGACCCGGAAGAAAGTCAGCGATCCCACGAAAGGATCAGCCATGATCTTGAACGCCAACGCGGAGAAGGGCGCCGCATCCGAGGTCGGGCGAACCGCCTCATCGCCACTGTCCGGGGCCGTGCCGCGAATCGGCGGCACGTCCAGCGGGGAAGGGAGATAGTCGATGACCGCGTCCAGCAACGGCTGAACGCCCTTGTTTCGAAACGCGGCGCCGCAAAGCACCGGGACAAGTCGAAGCTTCAGCCCCGCGGCCCGAATGGCGCGGACCAGCCGGTCGCCGGAGATCTTGTCACCCTGGAGGTACGCGGTCATGACGGCGTCGTCGCAATCCGCCAGCGTCTCCAGCATGATCTCACGATATTCGTCTGCCTGGGCCTGCAACTCGGGTGGTATCGAATCCTCCCGGAAGCTTGCTCCGAGATTCTCGTTGTCCCACAGGAGGGCCTTCATCCGTACGAGATCCACGACGCCCCGGAACCGGTCTTCGGACCCCACCGGGAGCTGAATCACGAGAGGGCGCGCACCCAGCCGATCCTCGATCATCTTCACCACGCGGAAGAAGTCGGCACCGACCCGGTCCATCTTGTTGATGTAGGCAATCCTCGGCACGCCGTACTTGTCCGCTTGCCGCCAGACTGTCTCGGTCTGGGGCTCCACGCCTCCCACCGAGCAGAATACGCCGATGGCGCCGTCCAAGACCCGCAGCGACCGCTCCACCTCGATGGTAAAGTCCACATGGCCCGGGGTGTCGATGATGTTGATCCTGTGGTCCTGCCAATGGCACGTCGTCGCCGCCGAGGTGATGGTGATTCCCCGCTCCTGCTCCTGGACCATCCAGTCCATGGTCGCGGTGCCGTCGTGCACCTCCCCCAGCTTGTAGTTGATGCCGGTATAGAACAACACGCGTTCCGTCGTGGTGGTCTTGCCGGCATCAATGTGAGCCATGATGCCGATGTTGCGGGTTCGGTCCAGTGGTATCTGTCTACTCATGTCGTATCTGTATGACGGCAAAAAAAGGAGGCGGTTCTACCGCCTCCTTGGCTACGATGATTGATCTGGCGACTACCAGCGGTAATGGGCGAAGGCTCGGTTCGCCTCAGCCATCCTGTGCGTGTCTTCCTTCTTCTTGACGGCGTTGCCCCGCTGGTTGGCGGCATCCATCAATTCACCGGCCAGCTTCTCGTCCATGGACTTCTCACTTCTGGACCTGGCCGCACTGATCAACCAGCGAAGACTCAGCGAAAGCCGCCGGTCGGGACGCACTTCCACCGGCACTTGATAGGTGGCCCCGCCGACCCGCCGGGAGCGGACCTCCACCATGGGTTTGGTATTGTCCACCGCCCGCTTGAACACGCCCAACGGCTCGGTCTTGGCCTTGTCCGCAATGATGTCCAGCGACCGATACAGGATTCCCTCGGCGATGCTCTTCTTGCCACGATTCATCATGTTGTTGATGAACTTCGTGACCAGCTTGTCCCCGAATTTCGGATCCGGGAGCAGCTCTATCCGTCTTATTTCACCCTTGCGCGGCATGTCCCTACTTTGGCCTCTTCGCTCCGTATTTCGAGCGGCCCTGGCGGCGCTCCTGAACGCCGATAGAGTCCAGCGCCCCGCGGATGATGTGATAGCGTACACCCGGCAGGTCCTTGACCCTGCCGCCCCGGATCAGCACCACGGAATGCTCCTGCAGATTGTGCCCCATCCCGGGAATGTATGACGTTACTTCCGTCCCGTTGGTCAACCGGACCCGGGCCACCTTACGCAAAGCCGAGTTGGGCTTTTTCGGCGTGGAGGTATACACGCGGATACAAACACCTCGCTTCTGCGGACAGCCCTGCAGCGCCGGCGCGGTGTTCTTCTGCCGCTGTATCTCGCGTCCCTTGCGGACCAACTGATTGATTGTAGGCATAGTCCCCTGTCCTGGCAATAAACCGTCGAATTTATCGGAACTTTGGTGTGCTGTCAACCATCACGCCACTTCCACCTCGGACACGTCGATCTCGCCCAGTTGCTCGTCGCATTCGACGTCCAGGACGTTGTACTCGGCCAACCCCGTACCCGCGGGAATCAGCTTGCCCATGATCACGTTTTCCTTCAGCCCACTGAGCGGATCGAGCCTGCCGTTGATGGCGGCCTCGGTCAAAACCTTGGTGGTTTCCTGGAACGACGCGGCGGAGATGAAGCTTCCGGTGGACAACGATGCCTTGGTGATTCCAAGCAGGAGCGGCTCCGCCACCGCCGGCTGCCCTTCCTCGGCCAGAACTCGCTGATTCTCCTCCTCGAACCGCCATTTCTCTACCTGATCGCCCATCAGGAAATCGCTGTCTCCGCTCTCCTTGATGCGCACCCGCCTCAACATCTGCTTGACGATCACCTCGATGTGCTTGTCGTTGATGCGTACGCCCTGCAGCCGATAGATTTCCTGAATCTCGTCCACAAGGTACTTGGCCAACGCCTTCTCGCCGAGAATACCGAGTATGTCATGAGGATTCGACGAGCCCTGCATCAACGACTCACCGGCACGGACCCGGTCACCCTCGTGCACGCTGATGTGCTTGCCCTTGGAGATCAGATACTCCCGCGGCTCCCCGATATCAGGCGTCACCACCACCTTGCGCTTTCCTTTCGTGTCCCGGCCGAACGAGACCACGCCGTCGATCTCGCTGATGACGGCAAACTCCTTGGGTTTCCTCGCCTCGAACAGCTCGGCCACGCGGGGCAGCCCGCCCGTGATGTCCTTGGTCTTGGTGGTTTCCCGAGGAATCTTCGCCAACACGTCGCCCGGCGATACCTCTTGATGCTCGGTCACGTTAATGTGGGCGCCCACGGGCAGCATGTACCGTGCCTCGTTATTGCTGGAAAGCCTGGCGGTCTTGCCGCTGTCGTCCTTGATGGATAGCCGCGGCCGCTTGTCGATGTCCTTGAAGTCGATGATGACCTTGGTGGAGAGGCCGGTCCGCTCGTCCACCTTCTCCTCCATGGTGGTCCCCTCCAGGATATCGCCGAACTTGACGGCCCCGCCGAGCTCGGTGATGATGGGGATCGTATACGGGTCCCACTCGGCCAACAGCTCTCCGGCCTTGACCGCGAACCCGGCCTGCTTCTTGAGCTTGGCACCGTAGACCAGCGGGTACCGCTCCCGCTCCCGCTCCCGCGACTTATCGGAGCCTTCCGGATAATCCACGACGGCCAACTCGCCGTTGCGGTTCATGACCACCAGCTCGCCTTCCCGGTTGGTAACGGTGTTGACGTTGATGAGTTTCAGGTAACCGTCGGTGCGCGGCGCCAGGGTGGTCTGTTCGGCGCGCCGGCTTGCGGTCCCGCCAATGTGGAAAGTCCGCATGGTGAGCTGGGTCCCGGGCTCGCCGATGGATTGCGCCGCGATCACGCCGATGGCCTCTCCCGCGTTCACCATCTCGCCCCGGGCCAGGTCCCGGCCGTAGCACATGATGCACACGCCCTTCTTCGACTGGCAGGTGAGCACCGAACGAATCCAGATGCGTTCGAGGCCCGCGTCCTCGATCCGCTGCACCAGGCCCTCGTCGATCTCCTGGTTCGCCTTGACGATGACCTTGCCGCTGAACGGGTCCTTGATATCTTCCAGCGCCACTCTGCCCAGCACACGGTCTCCGAGAGGCTCGATGACCTCGCCCCCCTCCATCAGGGGCGCCATCTCAATGCCGTCCAGGGTTCCGCAATTGTCCTGGGTGATGATGGCGTCCTGCGCCACGTCCACGAGACGCCGGGTGAGGTAGCCGGAATTGGCGGTCTTGAGCGCGGTGTCCGCAAGTCCCTTGCGGGCGCCGTGGGTCGAGATGAAGTACTGGAGGACCGTCAGCCCCTCCCGGAAGTTGGCGGTGATGGGCGTCTCGATGATCTCCCCCGACGGTTTGGCCATCAACCCACGCATGCCCGCCAGTTGCCGGATCTGTTGCGCGCTGCCCCGGGCGCCCGAGTCGGCCATCATGAAAATCGGATTGAAGTTGGGCACCCGCATGGTATAGCCCTGCTCATCCGTAACGGTCTCGGTCCCCAGGTCCCGCAACATCTCGTCCGAGATCCGGTCGGTAACCTCGGCCCATATATCCACGACCTTGTTGTACCGCTCCCCGTCTGTAATGAGGCCGTTGTTGTACTGCTCGTCGATCTCCTGAACGTTTTCGTAAGCCTGCTTCAGCAAGCGCGGCTTGTTGGCCGGTATCACCATGTCCTTGAGAGCGATGGACGTTCCTGCCTTGGTGGCATAGCTGTAACCGGTGTCCTTCAGCCTGTCCGCGAAAATGACGGTGGCCTTGTTGCCCGCGAGCCGGTAGCTGAGATCGATGAGATTCCCCAGCTCCTTCTTCTTCATGACGTGATTCACTTCACGGAACGAGATCTGGGACGGAACGATTTCATATAGCAGCACCCGTCCCACGGTGGAGTCATACATCTCGCCCTCAACCCGCACCCGGATGCGGGCTTGAAGGGCAATTTCGCCCTGGTCGTAGGCGATGCGGACCTCGGCCGGGCTGGCGAGGACCTTGCCCGCGCCCTTCACGTTGGGACGCTCACGCGTGAGGTAGTAAAGACCCAGGACGATGTCCTGCGACGGTACGATGATGGGCTTGCCGTTGGCCGGGGAGAGGATATTGTTGGTGGACATCATCAACGCGCGCGCTTCCACCTGGGCTTCCACCGACAACGGCACATGCACGGCCATCTGATCGCCGTCGAAGTCCGCGTTGTAGGCGGCGCACACCAGCGGATGCAACTGAATCGCCTTGCCCTCGATCAATACCGGCTCGAACGCCTGAATCCCCAGCCGGTGCAATGTGGGCGCCCGGTTGAGCAGCACCGGATGCTCCTTGATCACGTCGTCGAGAATGTCCCAGACCTCCGGGCGCTCCTTCTCCACTGCCTTCTTCGCACTCTTGATGGTGGTGACGTAACCCCGTTCCTCCAGCTTGTTGTAGATGAAGGGCTTGAACAGCTCCAGGGCCATCTTCTTCGGCAAGCCGCACTGGTGGAGCCGCAACTCGGGGCCCACCACGATGACAGAGCGGCCCGAGTAGTCCACGCGCTTGCCCAACAGATTCTGACGGAACCGGCCGGTCTTCCCCTTGAGCATGTCGCTGAGCGACTTGAGCGGCCGCCGGTTGGGGCCGGTAATCGCCCGGCCACGCCGTCCATTGTCGAACAGCGCGTCGGCCGCCTCCTGCAACATCCGTTTCTCGTTGCGGATGATGATATCGGGCGCGTTCAACTCCATCAGGCGTTTGAGCCGATTGTTGCGGTTGATCACCCTCCGGTAGAGATCGTTCAGGTCGGAGGTGGCAAACCGCCCGCCGTCCAAGGGAACGAGGGGACGCAGGTCCGGCGGTATGATGGGAATCACTTCCAGGATCATCCACTCCGGCCGGTTCTTCGAGTTGCGGAACGCGTTGAGGACCTTGAGCCGCTTGGCGAGCTTCTTGCGCTTGACCTCCGAATTGGCGTCTTTCAGCTCGGTGCGAAGCTCGCCGGAGAGTTTCTCGACCTCGATATGGCCCAGGAGCTCGCGGATGGCTTCGGCCCCCATCTGCGCCGTGAAATCGGGGCCGTGCTCCTCCAATGCCTTGCGGTAGCGGGCTTCGGTGAGCAGCTCCTTGTACTGGAGCTTGGTGGAGCCCGGATCCAGCACGACGTAGGACTCGAAATACAGGATCTTCTCCAGGTCCTTCAGCGTCAGATCCAGCAAGGCGCCGATCCGGCTCGGGAGGCTCTTCAGGAACCAGATGTGCGCCACCGGCGTGGCCAGCTCGATGTGTCCCATCCGTTCCCGGCGGACTTTCGACTGGATGACCTCGACGCCGCATTTCTCACACACGACCCCTCGGTGGCGCATCCTTTTGTACTTGCCGCAGTTGCACTCGTAGTCCTTGGTGGGACCGAAGATCTTGGCGCAGAAGAGACCGTCACGCTCCGGTTTGAAGGTCCTGTAGTTGATGGTCTCCGACTTGCGCACCTCGCCGTGCGACCATGACCGGATCTTCTCCGGCGAGGCCAAGGCGATCTTGATACCCTGAAAGCTGAGCGGATTCTTGGGTTTCTCGAACAGACTGTATACTTCTTCCATGGGGTCTCCTTATTCCACCAACTCCAGGTCAAGACACAGGCTCTGCAACTCCTTAACCATGACGTTGAAGGACTCCGGCAATCCCGGCTCGAGAAAGTGATCGCCCTTGAAAATGCCTTCGTACATGCGGGTCCGGCCCGTCACGTCGTCCGACTTCACCGTCAACATTTCCTGCAGCGTGTATGCGGCCCCGTAGGCTTCGAGGGCCCAGACCTCCATCTCACCCAGCCGCTGGCCGCCGAACTGCGCCTTGCCGCCAAGCGGCTGCTGGGTCACGAGCGAGTAGGGGCCGGTGGACCGCGCATGAATCTTGTCGTCCACCAGATGATGCAACTTCATCATGTACATGACGCCGACGGTGACCTTCGCATCGAAGGGCTCGCCGCTGCGGCCGTCGTACAACGTGACCTGCCCCGTGACCGGCAGGTCCGCCTTCTTGAGCAGATTGAAGATCTCATCTTCCCGGGCGCCGTCAAACACCGGCGAGGCGAGATGAACTCCTTCCCGGTACTTCTCTGCCAGACGGCGCACGTCCTCCCCAGGCAAGTTGTCGAGGCCGACCTTGCTTGACTCGTCCTCGCCCAGATAGTCCTTCAACCGGGCCGTGAGCTCCGATGAGTTCTGGTCGAGCAACACCTGGATCTGCTGGCCGAGACTGCGCGCGGCCCAACCAAGGTGGGCTTCCAGGATCTGCCCGACGTTCATCCGCGAGGGAACTCCCAGGGGATTCAACACCATGTCCACCGGGGTGCCATCTTCCAGATAAGGCATGTCCTCTTCCGGCAGGATGCACGAGATGACCCCCTTGTTGCCGTGGCGCCCGGCCATCTTGTCGCCCACCTGCAGCTTGCGTTTGATGGCCACCAGCACCTTGACCATCTTGATCATGCCCGGAGGCAACTCATCCCCGCTGGTCAACCGGCTGATCTTGTCCTGAAAGCGGACCTTCAGCGACTCGACCTGCGCCATGGTGCTGGACACGATCCGAACCGCCTCGCTCTCCAGTTCGGAATCCTCGAGCTTGAGATCCGCGAGGAAGGAAAGGGGAATGCCGTCCAGAAGCGCTTCGGTCAACTCGTCGCCCTTGACTATCAGGACCTTGCGGTTCTCGTCCGTAAGCCGCGACCCGGCGCGACGGCCGACCAGCAAGTCCTTCAGCCGTTTGACGGCGCCGTCCTGAATGATCCGAATCTGGTCGTGTTGATCCTTGTTGAGGCGCGCAACTTCCTGGTTCTCGATGAGCTTGGTCCGCTCATCCTTGTTCATACCCTTGCGGGAGAAGATCCTTACGCTGATGACGGTGCCCTCGACCCCGGGCGGAACCTTCAGGGATGAATCCCGCACCTCTCCCGCCTTTTCACCGAAGATCGCGCGCAACAATTTCTCTTCCGGAGAAAGCTGCGTCTCCCCCTTGGGGGTAATCTTCCCCACCAGCACGTCGCCGGGCTTCACTTCCGCCCCGATGCGAATCACACCGCTTTCGTCGAGGTCCTTCAGCGCCTCGTCGCCGGCATTGGGAATGTCCCGGGTGATCTCTTCGGGTCCCAGCTTGGTGTCCCGGGAGACGCACTCGAACTCCTCTATGTGGACCGAGGTATAGATGTCCTCCTTGACCACACGCTCGCTGATCAGAATCGAGTCTTCGAAGTTGTAACCGCCCCAGGGCATGAGGGCCACGAGCAGGTTCCGCCCCAACGCGAGCTCTCCGATCTCGGTGGAGGGGCCATCGGCCACCACATCCCCCTCGCTTACGTGATCGCCGACGCGTGCGATGGGTCGCTGGTTGATGCAGGTGTTCTGGTTCGAGCGTTGGTACTTCACCAGGCTGTAGATATCCACGCCGGTGTCCGCATAGGCGCCGGAAGGCTCGTCCGCCTTGATGACGATGCGGGTGGAGTCGACGCTTTCGACCGTACCGTCTCGGGCGGCCACCACCGTGGCGCCGGAGTCCCGGGCGACCACCTGTTCCATCCCCGTGCCCACCAGCGGCGCCTCCGTGCGGAGCAACGGCACCGCCTGACGCTGCATGTTGGAGCCCATCAACGCCCGGTTCGCGTCATCGTTTTCCAGAAAGGGTATGAGCGAGGCCGCGACGCTCACCAATTGATTGGGCGACACGTCCATGAAGTTCACTTCATCCGGGTGGGCCATCACGAACTCGCCGGCCTTGCGGGCGGATATCAGATCCTGCGTGAACCCGCCCTCCGAGTCGAGCCCCGCGTTGGCCTGGGCGATGACATGGTCTTCCTCCTCGAGGGCCGACAGATACCGGATGCGGTCCGTGACCCTTCCCTCCAGGACTTCCCGGTAGGGTGTCTCGATGAAGCCGAACTCATTGACCCGCGCGTAGGTGGACAAGGAGGCGATGAGCCCGATATTGGGCCCCTCCGGAGTCTCGATGGGGCAGACCCGGCCGTAGTGCGTGGGATGGACGTCACGGACTTCGAAGCCCGCCCGTTCTCGCGTCAAACCGCCGGGACCGAGCGCGGACAACCGCCGTTTGTGGGTGATCTCGGACAACGGATTGGTCTGATCCAGGAACTGGGACAACTGGCTCGAACCGAAGAACTCCTTCAATGCCGCGGAAACCGGTTTGTGGTTGATCAACTCCTGCGGCATCAGCGTGTCGATGTCCTGAAGGCTCATCTTTTCCTTGATGGCCCGCTCCATGCGCACGAGACCGACACGGAAATGGTTCTCCACAAGCTCGCCCACCGGCCTCACGCGACGATTGCCGAGGTGGTCGATATCATCCACGGACCCGTTGCCGTTCCTCAACACGATGAGGTAGCGCACGACCTCGAGGATGTCTTCCTTCCGGAGAGCCCCGTTCTCCAGGGGCACATCCTGCTTGAGCCGGTGATTGAGCTTTAGCCGTCCCACCCGCGACAGATCGTAGCGGTCCGCGCTGAAGAAAAGATTATTGAAGAAGGTGGTGGCGGTATCCATGGTGGGGGGGTCCCCCGGCCGGAGGCGCCGGTAGATCTCCAGCAGGGCATCGTCGCAGGACTGCATCTTGTCCTGGAGGAGCGTATCGCGCAGATAGGGGCCGGTTTCCGCGTCGTCGAGAAAGAACAGTTCCAACTGCTCGACCCGGCTGTCGCGGATGTGATCCAGCTTCTCCTCGGTGATGGTGTCGTTGCAGTCGACGATAACCTGGTTCGACTCCGGGTCGACGATGTCATGGGCCGCCACCCGACCCAGGATGTCCTCCCAGGCAATGGGGATCTGCTTGATGCCGGCGTTCTCCATCTGGCGCATCACCGAGCGGGTGAAGCGGCGGCCTTCCCGGACGATGAGATTGTTGCTTTCCGGATCCCTGACGTCGCAGGTGGCCTTCAGGCCCATGAGCTGGCGAGGCTTGACCTCGAGCATGGGTCGTTCGCCGCCGCACAGAAGCGTATCGCTCTTGTAAAAGTGGTTCAGCAACTCCTCGGGCTGCATCCCCAAGGCGCGCAGCAGAACGGTGACGTGGAATTTCCGGCGGCGGTCGATGCGAACGAACAGGATGTCCCTCGGATCGAACTCGAAGTCGAGCCACGAGCCGCGGTAAGGGATGACCCGGGCCGAGTAGAGGAACTTGCCGCTGGCGTGGGTCTTCCCCTTGTCGTGCTCGAAGAAGACCCCGGGCGAGCGGTGGAGCTGACTGACGATGACCCGCTCCGTGCCGTTGATCATGAAAGTGCCGTTCCGGGTCATCAACGGCACCTCGCCGAAATAGACTTCCTGCTCCTTGACGTTACGGATGCTCCGGGAGCCGGTCTGGGCGTCGACGTCCCACAGCACGAGCTGCACCGTCACCTTGAGCGGCGCGGCGAAGTTCATGCCCCTCTCATGACACTCGTCGACGTCGTACTTGGGGTCTCCCAAAGAGTAACTGACGTATTCGAGCGACGCCGTGTCGTTGAAGTCCTTGATCGGGAATACGGACTTGAACACCGCCTGCAAGCCGATGTCCTGCCGCTGGTCTTCGGGAACGTCCCGCTGCAGAAAAAGGTCGTAGGAGTTTTTCTGTATCTCGATCAGATAGGGTAGATCGATGATCTTTTTGATCCGCCCGAAATCGCGGCGCAGTCTCACATTATTGGCCACCTGGACCGGCATGAGCCCCCCTTTCACTCGACCCCGACCAATGACGCCCGGCGCTGCGGCCGAACCGTCCCCTACAGACCCTTACGTCCAGCCCGGCTACTTGACTTCGACGCTCCCGCCGACCTCCTCGATCTTTTTCTTGACCTCCTCGGCTTCGTCCTTCGAGACCGCCTCCTTGACGTTCTTCGGAGCTCCGTCCACGAGATCCTTGGCCTCTTTGAGCCCGAGGCCCGTGATCTCCCGAACCACCTTGATCACCTGTATCTTCTTCTCCCCGGAACCGGTCAACACCGCGTCAAACTCGGTCTGCTCTTCGACCGCCGCGGCAGCCGCCGGCGCCGCGGCCACGGCCACGGGTGCCGCGGCACTGACCCCGAGCTCTTCTTCCAGCTCCTTCACCAGACTCGCCGCCTCCAACAGAGACATGTTCTTGATGAAATCCTTGACTTGCTCCCGATTCACTTCCATTGGTGAACTCCCCCTTCAACTGCAAAATATCCGGTTTCCCAAAACCTTGGTGTCCTTGTCGTACGTGCCTGCAGACGCCGGAACGCGGGCAGCCTGCCCCTACGACCTCCGTGCAGAGGCCGGGCACGGGCGGGTTTGAAACCCGCCCCTACAATCTGCTCTCTCTGTACGCCTCCAGTAGGCGGACGAGCTGACCTCCCGGCTCCTGAATGGTCTGCAACAGACGGGTGGCCGGCGCCTGCATCAGTGAAAGCACCTGCGCCTGCAACTCCGGCAGGCTCGGCAAGAGGGCCAAACCCTTGACCTGGATCGGTTCGAGCAACGCCCCGTCCAGAACCGCCCCCTTGATGATCAGCTTCGCGTTCGCGTCCGCGAACTTGACCAGGGCCTTCGAAAGACTCACCGGGTCGTCGTACGCGAACACCCAGCCGTTGGGCCCGGTCAAGAAGTCTTCGAGCGCCTGACACGACGTGTCCCGAATTGCCAGCCGGACCAGATTATTCTTGGCGATCTTGTACTCTCCGGCCGCCTCACGAATGTCGCAACGAAGCTGTGTCATCTTGCCGACGGACAGCCCTCGATAGTCGGTCACCACCGCCATGGTGGCGGTCCTGAACTTGTCCTGGAACTCACCGACGACTGCCGATTTTTCCTGACGATCCACGCTGCTCTCCAATCAACCCCGAGGATGGCTCAAACCACCATCACGCGGACCTCGGCGGGATCGATCTTGATCCCCGGCCCCATGGTCGCGGCCACGGCCACGCTCTTGATGTAGGTGCCCTTGGCGGCCGCGGGCTTGGCCCGCAACAGGGCGCCGACCACCGCCCTTGCGTTGTCCAGAAGCGCGTCGGCTTCGAAGGACACCTTGCCGATGGGCAAATGAACGATACCGGCCTTGTCCACCCGGTACTCCAGCCGCCCGGCCTTGATCTCCGTGACGGCCTTGCCGATCTCCGCGGCGACGGTGCCGGACCGAGGGTTCGGCATCAGCCCGCGGGGTCCGAGAATCTTGCCGATGCGGCCCACCGCACCCATCATGTCGGGGGTGGCGACCACCTTGTCGAAATCGAGCCAACCCTCGGTGATCTTCTTGATCAACTCATCGTTGCCGACGAATTCCGCTCCCGCTTCCTCGGCTTCCTTTTCCTTCTCACCCTTGGCGAACGCCAGCACTCTGATGGGTTTGCCCAGTCCATGCGGCAGGCCCACGGCGCCGCGAATGTTCTGGTCTGCCCGTCTCGGGTCGACCCCGAGCCGGACGGACAACTCGACGGTCTCATCGAACTTCGCTGTCGCCGTTTCCTTGACCATCCGTATCCCCTCGTCCAGCGGATACTTCCGGGCCCCGTCCAGCTTGTCGGCAACACCCCGATACTTCTTGCCCTTCGCTCTCATTGCAGCCCCCGGCCCGATCAGACAACCTTGAGTCCGAGACTCCGGGCGGTGCCTTCGATGGTCTTCACCGCAGCCTCGATACTTGCACTGGTCAAATCAGGCATCTTGATCTGGGCGATCTCCTGAACCTGCGCCTTTGTCACCTCGCCCTTCGTTTCCTTGCCCGCCTCCGCGGCCCCTTTATCGAGCCCCGCTGCCTTCTTCAACAATACCGCGGCAGGAGGGGTCTTGGTGATGAAGCTGAAGGTGCGATCGGCGTAAACGGTGATGATGACCGGGATGATCATGCCCGGCTGTGTCTGGGTGGCCGCATTGAAGGCCTTGCAGAACTCCATGATGTTCACGCCCCGTTGCCCCAAGGCCGGTCCCACCGGAGGGCTGGGATTCGCCTGCCCTGCAGGTATCTGCAACTTGATCTCGCCGATCACTTTCTTGGCCATCGCCCGACTCCTTAACTCCGCTCCACCTGAATAAAATCGAGCTCCACCGGGGTCGCCCGGCCAAAGATGCTGATCAGCACTCGCAACTTGCCCTTGTCGGGCTTTACTTCCTCGACCACACCGTTGAACTCGGAGAAAGGTCCGTCGATAACCTTGATGCTTTCACCCACCGAGAAGACGACCCGGGGCCGCGGCCGTACCGCGCCCTCCTCCATCTGCTGGGTGATCTGCCGAACCTCCTCCTCACTGACCCACGGCGGCTGTGTGGTGCCCCCGACAAACCCGGTCACCTTGGGGGTGGACTTGACGACGTGCCACGTCTCGTCGTTCATCTCCATCTGAACCAGGATGTATCCAGGGAAGAATTTTCTGGAGGAGGTCCGCTTCTTCCCCTTTACCAACTCGACGACCTTCTCGGCCGGCACGAGAATATCGCCGAACCAGTCGCCGTTGCCCTTCAACACCTTGATCCGCTCCTCGAGAGCAGCCTTGGCCTTGTGCTCGAATCCTGCGAATGTGTGGACGACGTACCAGTTCTTTGCCATTGAACACCCGGTCGAATCAACGCAACAGCCACTGTCTGACGTACGAGAGCAGGATGTCGACCAACCCGAGATAAATCGCGAAGAAAATCACCACCAGCACCACAACGCCCGTTGCCGCGTAGGTCTCCCTTTTCGTGGGCCAGTGAACCCTCTTCAGCTCCTGCCACGCTTCCCGAACGAAGTCGGTCAGCCGCCCCACGGAGGCAAACGAATCAGTCAGTTTCTCCATCGTGTGCGATGAGATGGCGGGTCAGGCAGGACTCGAACCTGCAACAGCCGGATTTGGAGTCCGGTGCTCTACCAATTGGAGCTACTGACCCGGTCCCGTTGACTCAGACCCTGATTTCCTTGTGCGCCGTGTGGGTACGACAACTG
This sequence comes from uncultured Binatia bacterium (SeqCode), assembly GCA_965221155.1. Lineage (GTDB taxonomy): Bacteria > Desulfobacterota > Binatia > UBA9968 > JAJDTQ01 > JAJDTQ01. The sequence goes on from OZ244869.1 coordinate 403,270, forward strand.
GCGCAGAATTTCTTGAACTCAAGCTTGTCCGTGGTCTTCTTCTTGTTCTTGGTCGTGGTGTAGTTCTTGCGCTTACAACGGTCACAGGCCAGTCCCACCAAATCACGCATCTTTCACCTCCGCCTACTGGACGATCTCGGTAACGACCCCCGCACCCACGGTGCGGCCGCCTTCCCTGATGGCGAAGCGCAGCCCGTCATCCATGGCGATGGGGGTGATAAGGTTCACGTCGATGTGAATGTTGTCGCCCGGCATGATCATCTCCGTACCCTCGGGCAGCGTCGCGACACCCGTCACGTCCGTGGTGCGAAAATAGAACTGCGGCCGATAGCCGTTGAAGAACGGTGTGTGCCGTCCGCCCTCTTCCTTGGTCAGAATATAGGCCTCGGCCTTGAACTTGGTATGCGGCGTGACGGTCTTGGGCTTCGCGAGAACCTGCCCCCGCTCCACCTGTTCGCGCTTGACACCCCTCAGAAGCACGCCGATGTTGTCCCCGGCCTGTCCCTCGTCGAGGAGCTTGCGGAACATCTCGACGCCGGTTGCTACGGTCTTCTGGGTTTCCTTCAAACCAACGATCTCGACCTCGTCGCCGACATGCAGGATGCCACGCTCCACACGGCCGGTTACCACGGTGCCACGGCCGCTGATGGTGAACACGTCCTCCACCGGCATGATGAACGGCCTGTCGACGTCCCTGAGCGGATCGGGGACATAGCTGTCGACGGCATCCATCAACCTGGTTATCGAGTCGGTGCCCAGCTCGCTCGATTCGCCTTCCAGAGCCTGCAGGGCGCTGCCGGTGACGACGGGAATGTCGTCGCCCGGGAACTGATACTTGGAAAGCAGCTCCCTCACCTCCAGCTCCACCAACTCCAGCAATTCGCTGTCGTCCACCATGTCCGCCTTGTTGAGATAGACCACGATGGAGGGAACGCCCACCTGCCGTGCCAGCAGGATATGCTCGCGGGTCTGCGGCATGGGTCCGTCGGCCGCGGACACCACCAGGATGGCGCCGTCCATTTGTGCCGCGCCCGTGATCATGTTCTTGATGTAGTCCGCGTGTCCGGGGCAATCCACGTGGGCGTAATGCCGCTTGTCCGTCTGGTACTCGACGTGCGCGATATTGATGGTGACTCCCCGCTCCCGCTCTTCCGGCGCCTTGTCGATCTGGTCGAACGGCACGAAATCAGCGCCTCCCTTTTCCGCCAGCACCTTCGTAATGGCCGCCGTCAACGTCGTCTTGCCGTGATCGACATGGCCGATGGTGCCGATGTTGAGATGTGGTTTAGTGCGCTGGAATTTTGCCTTGCTCATCTTCTCCTCCTGTGGATACCACGCAGATTGATTCAATCCCTCACAAACAGGCAAAGCCCAGGAGCGGGCTTGAACCGCCGACCTCGTCCTTACCAAGGACGTGCTCTACCTACTGAGCTACCTGGGCATGGGTCACGTGACGGAAGGCGGCCGCCACCGGCGGTTCACGCCAAACGGGCCACTACTTCGCACGGACATTAGTGGAGCGGGAAACGGGATTCGAACCCGCGACCCCGAGCTTGGAAGGCTCGTGCTCTAGCCAACTGAGCTATTCCCGCAAAAACGACTCCTTAGCTCCAGAGTCCTGCAACTGATGGTGGAGAGGGGAGGATTCGAACCTCCGAAGCCGATCGGCGGCAGATTTACAGTCTGCTCCCTTTGTCCACTCGGGAACCTCTCCCCGATTCGCTTCATCGAGTTCTTGCGCGGACCGGACGGGTTCGACAGGCATTCAACAACGCTCATGTGGAGCTGGCGATAGGATTTGAACCTACAACCTGCTGATTACAAATCAGCTGCTCTACCGTTGAGCTACGCCAGCGGAACAGCGCCTCACGCCCAAGAACAAAAAGCCACACCTACCCTGTCCCTCTTTCTGAAAACAGGGCACACGTTGGCTCCAGACTCACGTGATTTTAAGCATTTGTGGGGGAGAATGTCAACGGGGCCGGTGCGGAACCGCGGAAATTCGTTGCCTCGTCAACTCATAGACGAACATACCCCAGGCCACGCTGACGTTCAAGGACCCGACCCGGCCATGCATGGGAATGGAAACCAGATAGTCGCAACTCCGCCGGATCAACGGCCTGATACCCCGCGCCTCCCCGCCCATGACCACGGCCAGCTTTTCCGGATAGGCCAGGTCACAAGCCCGGTTCTCCGCCTGAGCGTCAAGCCCGACCACCCAGTAGCCCCGATCCCGAAGCGCCGTGAGGCCACGAGCAAGGTTCGCAATACGGTAGAGGTCGACGTGGTGGACGGCCCCGGCGGAGGCTTTGATCACGGCCCCCGTGACCCCGGCGGCGCGGTCCTTCGGAACGACGATGCGGCCGACCCCCATGGCCTCGCACGAGCGCAAAATGCTGCCCAGGTTCCGGGGGTCCACAACTCCGTCCAGAAAGAGCACACAGTCGTTGGCCGCGGCAGACGGCGTCGCAAGCAATGCCTCGAAAGACCGGTAGGTGAACGGCGCTATCCGGGCGGCGACGCCTTGATGTTTTGCCCCTTGAGTCAGGGCGTCCAACGCGCGGGTTTCGATTTCCGAAACCCGACAACCTTCCTGCCGGGCCGTCTGCTCTACCCTGCGCAGCGCGGGACCGCGAGTGCCCGGAAGCATCAGCACCTCCATGACGTCGCCGGGTGCCGCCCGAAGCTTCTCCAGAACCGGATGGATCCCGTAGACAAGCACCGATTTCCGTTGCCGGGTGCCATGCTCGTGCTGGATTGAGGATTTCATCAAAGAAAGCTACCATGCCGGTGTGCATCGGACCTTGAGCGCCTATGTAGCCGGTCAGATCATCCCGCCATTCCTGGTCGGACTCTTCGCGTTCACCCTCGTATTCCTTACCGGCCGTATCGTGCGGCTCATCGAACTCGTCGTCAGCCGCGGCGCGCCGGCCGGCCAGATCGCGAAACTCTTCGCACTGATTCTCCCGACCCTTCTGGAGACGACGCTGCCCATGGCCTTCCTGCTGGGGATTCTGTACGGTTGCGGCCGCCTTTCGCGAGACAACGAAACGCTGGCCTTCAAGGCGTGCGGCGTCGGCCCGTTCCACTTCCTGATCCCCGTGGGCCTGGTGGCGCTGGCGGTATCGCTGTTGGCCCTCGGCCTGTCGGTCTTCGTCCGACCCGCCGCCAACCTCGCCGTCAAGCAAGAGCTTTACGCCATCGCCCAGAGCCGTGCCGGATCGTTGCTCAAGGAGCAGGTGTTCAACGACTTCTTCCCCAACGTACTGATCTATGTCGACCGGGTCGTCCCCCCAGGCAACACCTTTCAGGGCGTCCTGATCGTCGACCAGAGAGACCGCAACGCCGAAAATCTTATCATCGCGCGGGTCGCGCTGCTACTTGCGGACCCGGACTCCATCGGCTTGAGGTTGTACGACGGCATGATCCATGAGCGGCGGACGAAGCGCCCCGGTTTCAGCCGGACATCATTCAACGTCTACAACCTGCACCTCGAGTTGGATCCTCTCCTGTCGCCGCTGGCGGCGGGGCGGCGAAGCCCCGAAGACATGTCGCTGAAAGGCTTGCGTGAAACCATCCGGTCGAAGTCGGCACGGGGTGTAAGCGCCATACCGGAAATCATGGAAGCACATCGGAGATTCGCTTTCCCGTTCGCGCCGCTGGTCTTCGCCGTGCTGGGGATCGCCATCGTTCTCACACCCAGTCGGCCATCGGCGGGGCGTTCCCACGGAGTTGCCTCATGCCTGGCGTGGCTGTTCACCTACTACGCGCTGCTTTCCGTGGGCACGGCCATGGCGGAGAACGGCAAGATCCCGCCGGGGCTGGGGCTGTGGCTGCCCAACATCCTCGTCGGGCTCGTCTCGATCTATCTGTTCATGAGGACACTGAAGGAATCACCGTCACCGTTTAACCCCACGGCCCGGAACCGGCTTCAGGCCTTGGGCCGGAGGTTGCTGACACGGCGCGAGGTCCCGCAGAAATGATCCGGTCCGAGGGCCCCTTTCCGACTTCCCCCTTGGGAAGCATCCTCGACAGGTATCTGCTGAGGCTATTCTTCCGCGTCTTCTGCGCGACGCTGGTTGGGATCATTCTGTTGCACCTGGTGGCCGACGTCTTCAATCGTGTCGACAACCTGATGGGGAGCAACGCGACGTTTTCGACGTCGGTTCAGTATTTCATCTATCGACTACCCCTGTTGATCTCCCGCGGTATCGGTTTCGCCGCGCTGTTCGCCGCTTTCCTGACCCTCGGTTCGCTGTCACGGCGACACGAACTGGTCGCCATCGGCGCCTGCGGCGTCAGCTTGCACCGGATAACGGTGCCGTTGCTCTTGGCGGCCCTCGGAATCAGCATCGCCACGTTCTCCTGGAACGAAACCGCGGTGCCTTTCTCCACCAGGAAAGCCAAACACATCTACGACGTGGAGGTCCACCAAAAGAAGCAGCGATCCGTGTTCGGCAACCGGGAGATCTGGATGCGGAGCAACGGCGACTTCATTCGGGCCGACGACTTCGACACGGACCGGAACAGCCTTCGCGGGCTGGTCATCTACCGTATCACCCCGGAATTCAAGCTGGACGGGCTCATCGAGGTGCCTGCCGCGAGTTGGAACGGCGATCGTTGGGTGCCGAAGGGAGGCACCGAATGGCGTTTACTGGAGGATGGGGCCGTCAGCCGACGGCCCCTGGGAGCCACGCTCCCTCTCGGTGAAGGACCCGACGACTTCCGGATCTTCGCACGTTCACCCGATGAGTTCAGCTACTTCGAGTTGAGGGCTCGGATTGAGGACTTGCAGGACAAGGGGGTCGATACGGTGCGGGACACGGTCAACCTGCACGCCAAGGTGGCGATCCCGCTGGTCACGCCGCTGATCATTCTCCTGGCGGTGGCGTTGGCGGCGAAACCCGGAAGGAAAGACAATCTCGTCCTGAACTTCGGACTGACCGTCGCGATAGGATTTTCCTATTGGGTGCTGCTGGGCTTTTGCGTGTCGTTGGGCAAGGCCGGGGCGATGCCCCCCTGGATTTCGGCCTGGCTACCCAATTTGCTTTTGGGATCTCTCAGCCTGTATCTCTACACAGGCTCCGAGTCGTAGGGGCGGGTTTCAAACCCGCCCGCCAATGACGACCCATCAGCGCTTGGAGAACTGCGGCCGCTTACGGGCCTTGTGCCGGCCGTACTTTTTCCGCTCTACCGCGCGCGGGTCACGGGTGACGTACCCGGCCTTCTTCAACGGGCCGCGAAAGCCCTCGTCCACCTGCATCAACGCCCGGGTGATTCCATGCCGGATGGCGCCGGCCTGCCCCGAACTTCCGCCACCCTTGACGTTCACGACAAGATCAAAGTCCCCCAACGTCCGGGTCACGTGAAAGGGCTGACGGACGATCATCCTGGCCGTTTCGCGACCGAAATAGTCTTCCAGGACCCGATGGTTGATCCGGATATCTCCGCTGCCGGGCTTCAGATAAACCCGTGCTACCGAGGTCTTCCGTCTGCCGGTTGCGTAAATAAACTCGTCTGCCATATCAGTCAACCTGTTCTTGACCGCAACACGGGCGGGTTTGAAACCCGCCCCTACAAGCCGCCGCGCGGGCGGGTTTGGCCCCCTACAAGATCGCGAGAGGCTCGGGCACCTGCGCCTGATGCGGGTGCTCCGCGCCACCGTAGACCTTCAACTTGTTGAGCTGACCTCTTCCGAGCCGGTTCTTCGGCAGCATGCCCTTCACGGCCAAACGTACGATCGCCTCCGGCTTCTTGGCCCGCATTTCCGACAGACTCGCAACCCGCAGTCCTCCGGGATACCCGGTATGGCGATAGTAGCGCTTGTCGGTTTCCTTTGCCCCGGTCAACTTGACATGCTTGGCGTTCACCACGATGACGAAGTCACCCGCGTCCACATGGGGGCTGAAGGATGGTTTGTGTTTTCCGCGCAGGACCCTGGCGATCTCGGTCGCCATGCGTCCAAGCACCTTGCCGTCAGCGTCGATGATGTACCACCGACGCTGAGCCAAGGACTCCGCCTTTGTCATTTGAACCGTACGCATATCGATAGCTACTACCCGGTCTCTGAACTCCTGCGCATCTTCGCGCAGGGACTTCAGAGACAGGAAACTATTTGGCGGGGCCGACGAGACTCGAACTCGCGACCTCCGGCGTGACAGGCCGGCGTTCTAACCAGCTGAACTACGGCCCCGAATGAAAAGACGTATAGCTGTAATCCGGCGCGATTGCAACCGCTCGTGGAAAAGGACGGTACAGGGAATGGGCGGTACAGGACTTGAACCTGTGACCCCCGGCTTGTAAGGCCGATGCTCTCCCAACTGAGCTAACCGCCCGAACCATCACTGGGGAAGACTGGGCCTGGACTCGGTGTCCTTCTTCTGGAACCCCGCGGGCGCGTCAGCCGTCGGATCGTCCAAATCCTGGGGCGTGAACAGCGATTCCGGATCACTGACCACGAGAGCCCGCTTGAGGACGTCATCCATGTGCGAGACCAGGATCAACTCCACACTCTTCAGTATGGTGGCCGGAATTTCGTTGATGTCCTTCTTGTTCTCTTCGGGAATGAGAACCGCCTTGATGCCGCCGCGATGTGCCGCGAGCACCTTTTCCTTCAACCCGCCGATGGGCAGCACATTCCCCCGGAGCGTGATCTCACCGGTCATCGCCACGTCATGATAGATCGGGATACGCGTCAGCGCCGATACCAGAGAAGTCGCCATGGTGATGCCCGCCGACGGCCCGTCCTTGGGTATCGCTCCCTCCGGGACGTGGATGTGAACGTCGTTCTTCTGGTAGAAATCCTTGTCCAACCCGAGGTCTTGCGCCCGCGAACGGACATAGCTCATGGCAGCCTGGGCCGACTCCTGCATGACATCCCCGAGTTTTCCGGTGATGGTCAACTGGCCTTTACCCGGCATGATGGACACTTCGGTGGACAGCAACTCGCCGCCCATCTCGGTCCAGGCCAAACCGGTGGTGGTGCCGATCCTGTGTTCCTCCTCGGCGAGGCCATAGCGGTATTTGGCAGGACCCAGGTATTTGGGGAGATTCCGGCCGCCTATGGTGGTCTTCGCCGTGCGTTCGTTCTTCACGACATCCACGGCGACCTTCCGGCAAATGGATGCGATCTCACGCTCCAGGTTTCTGACGCCCGCTTCCCTGGTATAGTGCCGCACCAGACCCACAATGGCGCTGTCAGCCACGACGATGCTGTCCTCCTTCAGGCCATTGGCCTCACGCTGCTTCACCACCAGGTATTTCTTCGCGATATTCAGTTTCTCGAGTTCCGTGTAGCCCGCGATCCGGATGATCTCCATGCGGTCCTGCAACGGCCGCGGAATCCCGTCCAACGTGTTCGCCGTGGTGATGAACATGACCTTGGAGAGGTCGTAGTCCAGGTCCAGATAGTGATCGTTGAAAGCCTGGTTCTGTTCCGGATCCAACACCTCCAGCAAAGCCGACGACGGGTCGCCCCGGAAGTCCATGGACATCTTGTCCACTTCGTCCATCAGAAAAACCGGATTGCTCGACTCCGCCCTCTTGAGGGACTGAATGATCTTCCCCGGCAACGCGCCGATATAGGTGCGGCGATGCCCTCGAATCTCGGCCTCGTCACGCACGCCGCCGAGCGACACCCGAACGAACTTCCGTCCAGTGGCGCGGGCAATGGAGCGGCCGAGAGAGGTCTTGCCGACCCCTGGAGGTCCCACCAGGCACAGGATGGGGCCCTTGATCTTGCCTACGAGACTCTGAACCGCAAGATACTCGAGGATCCTCTCCTTGACCTTTCCCAGGCCGTAATGGTCCTCCTCCAGCACCCTTTCGGCTTCGTTGATGTCGAGCTTGTCCTCGGTGTAGTCGGCCCACGGCAGGCTGAGAATCCAGTCGATGTAGTTCCGAACCACCGTCGCTTCCGCGGACATCGGCGACATCATCTTGAGCTTCTTCAGCTCCTTCTCGACCTTCTCCTTGGCTTCCGCGGACAGCTTCTTCTGCTTGATCTTCTCCTCGATCTCCTGCATCTCGTTCTTGAATTCGTCCTTTTCCCCGAGCTCCTTCTGGATGGCCCGCATCTGCTCGTTGAGATAGTACTCCTTCTGGGAGCGCTCCATCTGCTTCTTGACGCGCGAACGAATCCGCCGCTCGACCTCGAGGATCTCTATCTCCGCCCGCATATGGCCCAGAACCTTCTCGAGCCGTTCGCCGGCGTTGATGGTTTCCAGCAGGACCTGCCGTTCCTCCAGCTTGATACCGAGATGCCCGATGATGGTATCCGCGAGCTTGCCGGGCTCCTCGATGGAGGAGACGGACATGACCATCTCCGGGGGGATCTTCTTCTTGACCTTGACGTAGTTCTCGAAAGCGCTGTGGACCTCGCGTACCACCGCACCCACTTCCGTCCCCTGCTCCACCACGTCGTCCAGCTCCTCCACCTCCACCAGGAAAAACTCCGGGTGAGTCAGATACCGGGCGATCTTGCCGCGCTTTTTGCCCTCGACCAGGACCTTGACGGTCCCGTCCGGCAACTTGAGCATCTGCACGACACTGCCAAGCGTTCCGATGGGGTAGATGTCATCCTCGCCGGGCTCGTTGGTTCTGGCGTCCTTCTGCGAGGCGAGAAAAATCGACGTCTGCTTCCGGGATGCCTCTTCCAGCGCTCGGATCGATTTCTGCCGCCCGACGAACAGCGGCACGACCATGTGCGGGAAGACGATGATATCCCGGAGGGGCAGCAACGGCGTTTCCATGGTGTTGTCCGTTCCTTGATCGCTGTCGTCCTTCTTGTCGCTGCGAAATAGCATGAGTCCCCCCTTACGCGCTCTCCGCCGCCTTCGAGTACACCACCATAGGAGGTTCGTTGCGGGCCATCACCTCCTCGGTAATGACCACCTCTTTGATGTTGGGCTGGGAAGGCATCTCGTACATCACGTCGAGCATGGTGTTTTCCATGATCGCTCTCAAGCCGCGGGCTCCCGACTTCCGCTTCATCGCTTCCCGTGCAATAGCCCAAAGCGCCTCGTCTGTAAAGTTGAGATGCACACCCTCCATCTCGAAGAGTTTGCAGTATTGTTTGGTGAGGGCGTTCTTCGGTTCCTTGAGGATCTGTAACAGCGCTTCCTCATTCAGTTCGTCCAGCGTGGCAATCACCGGCAACCGGCCCACGAACTCCGGAATCAGGCCGAACTTGAGCAGGTCCTCGGGCTGTACGTCGTGTACGACTCTCACGTCGGGACGGAGCTCGCCATCCATCTCGTTGCTGCCGAAGCCGAGACGACGTCGCCCGGTCCGCTTCCGGATGATATCCTCGATTCCAACGAACGCGCCTCCGCAGATGAATAGGATATTGGTCGTGTCGACCTGGAGAAACTCCTGCTGCGGGTGCTTCCTGCCGCCCTTGGGAGGAACGCTCGCCATGGTGCCCTCGATGATCTTCAGCAGCGCCTGTTGCACTCCTTCCCCCGACACATCCCTGGTGATCGAAGGGTTCTCCGACTTCCGCGATATCTTGTCTATCTCATCGATGTAGACGATGCCCCGCTGGGCTTTTTCGACATCGTAGTCCGCGGATTGCAGCAGGTTGAGGATGATGTTCTCGACATCTTCGCCGACATAGCCGGCCTCGGTAAGGCTGGTGGCATCCGCAATGGTGAAGGGTACCTGCAAGAGCCGGGCCAACGTCTGCGCCAGCAAGGTCTTGCCTGACCCCGTGGGACCCAGCAAAAGGATGTTGCTCTTCTGAAGCTCCACGTCCCCCGCGATCATCTGGTTGTCGATTCTCTTGTAGTGGTTGTGCACGGCCACGGAGAGAATCTTCTTGGCCGGATCCTGGCCCACCACGTATTGATCCAGCACCCGCTTGATCTCCACGGGTTTCGGGACGCCCGAGGACGACGCGATGGCATCCTCGTGTTCGCACTCTTCCGCGATGATGTCGTTGCACAGGTCGATGCACTCATCACAGATGTAGACGGTGGGGCCTGCGATCAGTTTGCGCACCTCATCCTGACTCTTGCCGCAGAACGAACAGACGAGACTGCCGGATCGATCATCCCCATGCTTTGGCATTGAAACTTCCCCTCACCCCTTTGTGGTTACGTCAAGGCGCTTGGTGATCACTTCATCCACCAAACCATACTCCAAAGCCTGCTGGCCCGTCATGAACAGGTCCCGGTCCGTGTCCCGCTCGATCCTCTTCAGCGACTGGCCCGTGTGCTTCTGCAGAATCGCGCCGAGTTCCTCCCTCATCCTCAGAATCTCCCTTGCCTGGATGTCCACGTCGGCCGCGGTCCCCTCAAAGCCGCCAAGAGGCTGATGAATCATGATGCGCGAGTGCGGCAACGCGTACCGCTTGCCCTTTTCGCCGGCGGCGAGCAGGACGGCGCCCATGCTGGCTGCCTGGCCCAGGCAAACGGTGGAGACCTGCGGGCGAATGTACTGGATGGTATCGTAGATGGCCAGACCGGCGGTCACGGAGCCGCCCGGGGAGTTGATGTAAAAGTAGATGTCACGTTCCGGATCCTCGGACTCAAGGAACAGCAACTGCGCGGTGATCAGATTCGCCACCTCGTCTACGACGGCACTTCCCAGGAAGACGATCCGGTCCTTGAGAAGTCGGGAATAGATGTCATAAGCGCGCTCACCGCGACCGGTCTGCTCTACGACGAAAGGAATGAAGTTCATGTTGCCTCAACACGGGTGGCCACGCCACTCGAAAAGTCTATCCTCTTTTGTTTGGGTCAGCAACCTTTTTCCGGAGGATCGACTACCGTGATATCGGCCTCCTCCAAAAGGAAATCCAACGTCTTTTCGGATTCGAGTTGGGAGCGCATCGTCTCTCGGGCCCAAGCCTGGCCATACTGCTCGCGCACCGAGGCCGCCCGCTCGCCGCTGGCCCGCGCCATGGCTTCGATGCGGCCGTCGACCTCTTCGTCGGATGCCGTGATTCCCTCGGCCGCGGCGATCCTTTCGATCAGCAACATCATCTTGACCCGGCGCTCGGCCTGTGGCGTCAACTCTTCCCTCTGCTCTTCCGTGGTCGGCTCCGGAGCTTCGGACCCCGACGATTCCCTCTGGCTTTTCGCCCGCCGCATGAGATACGACAGTTCCCGATCGACCACGGACGGAGAGACCTCGAAGGTGTGCTCTTCAACGAGCCGCTCCATGATCCGATCCTTCAGCGGACCGTTCTGAAACGTCTCGATCTCGCTCTGCAGCTCCGCGCGGAGTCTTCCGCGCAGCTCCTCCAGTGAATCGCACTCGCCGTAATCGCGGGCGAACTCATCATCCAACGGCGGCAGGATCTTGTGCCGGATGTCCTGCACGGTCACCTCGAAGTCCGCCGACGTCCCCGCTGCGTGCTCAACGTTGGCGTCCCCCGGGAAGTTCACCGTGATGTTCCCGGGTACCCCCCGTGTCATGCCCACCAGACCCTGTTCGAACGCCGGCAAGGCCTGGCCCGCGCCGATGTCCACCGCATAGTTCTCGGCCGTGCTCCCCGGAAACGGCTTGCCATCCACCGAACCGGAGAAATCGATCAGCACGTAGTCTCCGTCCTCCACCCGGTCACGTCCCTCCACCGCTTCCAGTTGGGCATTCCGGTCCTGAAGCGCCTTCAGGGCCCGTTCCACATCCTCGTCGCTCACGTCGGCGCGTACCCGTTCGAGGGGAATGGCGCGATAGTTCTTGAGCTCGATATCCGGGTTGACCTCGACTACGGCGGTGAAGGCAAACGGTTGTGCCTCGTTCAGCTCGCCCGTCTCGAGCCGCGGCTCGGCCACCGGCTCCAGTCCCTGGTCCTGCATTGCCCCGGCAAGCGCCTCCTCGACCAGCTCGGACAGGGCCTGGGCCTGGATCTCCGTACCATAGAGGCCCCGCAATACGTGCTGCGGAATCTTGCCCGAGCGAAACCCGCGCACCTTCGCCTGACGTCCGACCTGCCGGTAGACCCGGGCGAACGCCTTGCCGACGCGGTCGACCGGAACCTCCACCCGAAGCCTTCTTTGGGTAGGCGTCAATACCTCGACTTCACACTTCATCCCTGATTTGCCCCCTGTCGACTGGTGTCCCTGCCATGGTTCGCAACTGTTCCACCGCTTCTGTGATGGTGCGAGAGGGGGGACTCGAACCCCCACGGTTGCCCGCTAGATCCTAAGTCTAGTGCGTCTACCAGTTCCGCCACTCTCGCGCGCTAGTAGATTCCCATAACTCGGACAGGCCACTAGTGTTGTGTCTCACAAACAAGTTTACAAATCTGCTGGTTCTTTTGTCGTCGGCTCGCCCTTGCCCGAATTCGAGGACGAAGTGGAAGGCTGATAGTCCGTGGACCCAATGAGAAGGGAGGAGTGGGCCGCCGGAGACTCGAACTCCGGACCCGCTGATTAAGAGTCAGCTGCTCTACCAACTGAGCTAGCGGCCCGCACAACCTTTTGATTGGGGTGAGTGAAGGGACTTGAACCCTCAACCCCTGGAGCCACAGTCCAGTGCTCTAACCAATTGAGCTACACTCACCAAAACACCCAGTTCTGACACCGATATGTGGCGCGCCAGAAGGGACTCGAACCCCTGACCTACGGCTTAGAAGGCCGTTGCTCTATCCACCTGAGCTACTGGCGCGTCGAACCGTTCCTTCAAAGCCGCTTTCGGCGAGTCACCGACCCTCACGAACCCTAATCCCGCGGTCGACCGGCTTGCCGGCGTGGTCGGGGCGAGCCGATTCGAACGGCCGACCCCCTGCTCCCAAGGCAGGTGCGCTACCTGGCTGCGCTACGCCCCGTCACGGAGTAGCATTTTACCTGATGTCACGCCGATATCAAGCCTGGGACCCGTTTCGCGCCGACGTGGTTCTCCGCCGATGCGGACACGGGCGGGTTTGAAACCCGCCCCTACAACGACGGGCGCCAGTCCCGAAGCACCTGTTCCTGGACGTCCAGAATCCGCTGAATGCCTGTCTGGGCCGTAAGGATCAACTGACTGAGCCTGGCCGGACTGAAGGGCTGCTTTTCCGCGGTCCCCTGGACCTCGATGAACTGCCCCGACCCGGTCATCACGAAGTTCATGTCCACCTCGGCGTTGTTGTCCTCCCCCGCATCCAGATCCAGCAGCGCCTTTCCCTCCACCACGCCCACACTCACCGCGGCGACGCTGTCCTTCAGCAGACCCTCCGGCACGGTCTTGTTCGCCACCCACCGCTGCAAGGCGCAGGCCAGCGCCACGTACGCACCGGTGATGGAGGCGGTCCGGGTGCCGCCGTCTGCCTGGATGACGTCGCAGTCGAGCCACACCGTTCGTTCCCCCAGGCAGCTCAGGTTCGCCACCGCGCGGAGGCTGCGCCCGATCAGCCGCTGGATCTCATGGGTGCGTCCGCCTACCTTGCCGCGAGCGGCTTCCCTGGGGATGCGTGTCGGCGACGACGACGGCAGCATGCCGTACTCCGCGGTGATCCAACCCCTCCCGGACTTGCGCAGAAACGGCGGCACCCGATCTTCGATCTTGGCGGTGCAGATGACCCGGGTCTCGCCCATCCCGATCAATGCCGAGCCGTCGGCGTGCTTGATGAAACCGGGGGTGATGTCAACGGGGCGCAGATCCTGCTCCCCGCGTCCGTTTGATCGCATGTTTGCCTCAACGTCCCGGTGCCAACGCCCCGGGGCACGGGCGGGTTTGGAACCCGGCCATTTTTTGAGCGGGTCGGAACCCGCTTTTGTCGGAGCGGGTCGGAACCCGCTTCTTTGTCGGAGCGGGTCGGAACCCGCTTCTTTGTCGGAGCGGGTCGGAACCCGCTTTTGTCGGAGCGGGTCGGAACCCGCTTATTACAGATGAAAGACGACCGTCTTGAGCTCGGTCATCTCCTCGACGGCGTACCGTGGCCCTTCCTTGCCGAAACCCGATTCCTTGAGCCCTCCGTACGGCATCACGTCGGCGCGCCACTGCGGCCCCCAATTGACGTGGAGGCTGCCGGACTCGACCTCCCGGGCGAATCGCATGGCCCAGCCGATGTTCTCGGTGAAGATCCCCGCGGAAAGGCCGAAGACCGTATCGTTGGCCAGCGCGATGGCCTCGTCGATGGACTCGAAGTGCGTGACCGCGACGGCCGGGCCGAAGAGCTCGTCGCGCGAGATCCTCATGCCGCTGGAAACGTCCGCCACCACGGTGGGCGCGTAGACCGCGCCGTTGCGGGACCCCCCGACCACCACCCGGGCGCCTTCGCCCACGGCCTCGTTCACCCACTCCTCGACCCGGACCGCCTCCGCCTCTTTGATCATCGGCCCCACGTGGGTACCGACATCGAGCTGGCTGCCGGTGGCCAGCGCCTCCACCTTGGGCGCCAGCACGCCCAGAAAGTCCGAGTACACCCGGCGGTCCGTCAGCACCCGTTGCGTGGAGATGCAGACCTGCCCCGAATTCGCGTACCCCGTGGCGGCCACGGCCGCTGCTACCTTGTCCAGGTCGGCGTCCGGCATCACGATCAGCGGGCAGTTGGAGCCCAGCTCCATGGTGACCTTCTTGATGCCCGCCACCCGGCAGATGTTCTCGCCCACCTCACGGCTGCCGGTGAAAGTGATCTTGCGCACCCGGCCGTCGGACACCAGCGGATCGCCGATCTCGCCGCCCGAGCCGGTCAGGCACTGGACGCCCTCGGGTGGAAGGCCGGCCTCGATCAGGATCTCCGTCAGCTTGAGCCCCGACAGCGGCGTGTCCGAAGCGGGCTTGATGATCACCGAGTTGCCCCCGGCGATGGCCGGGCCGACCTTGTGGCACAGCAGGTTGAGCGGGAAGTTGAACGGGCCGATGGCCACGACGACGCCGCAGGGCACGCGCAGCGTGAAGGCCAGCTTGCCCGCACCCGCGGGGTCGGCGTCCAGCGGCACGGTCTCGCCGTGAATCCGTTTGGCCTCTTCGGCCGAAGCGGTCAGGGTCTCCACCGCCCGGCGCACTTCGCCCTTTCCTTCGGCCAGGATCTTTCCCTCTTCGCTCGAGATCAGGGTGCCGAGCTCGTCCACCCGCTCCGCCATGAGGGCGGCCGCCCGGGTCAACACCCGCCACCGCTCGTGGGCGGTCATGCGCGCCATGACGGCGGCCCCGCGCTCGGCGAACGCCAGCGCGCGCTCGACATCGTCGAGTCCGGCTTTCGGTACGCTGTCTATAATGGAGTCATCATACGGGTTGCCGACCTCCTGCATCCTCGGTCGATCGACCCACTCTCCGGCGAGAAACATCTTCATATGCGATCCCTCTCCTTCGGAATTGCTGCCCCTGTCCCGAGCGGGGCAGTGGACCGGGCACGGGCGGGTTTGAAACCCGCCCCTACACGGGCCTAGGAGCCTGTGTCGGACGGCAGCGCCGTGCGGGCGCGGGCGGGTTTGAAACCCGCCCCTACATCGGATGTCCGATTCCTGCGGCGCAGGCTCCTAGCAGGACAGGCGACTACACGAGCTCCCGTATGGGATCCAACACCGTTTCGGAGATGCCCTGCATCATGGCGGAAAGGCTCGGTTGCTTCAGTGTCCCGATGGCCGTCAGGGCCGCCTGCCTGCGGGCGTGCATCTCCCTCACCGCGAAGGTCAGCGAACCGAGCCGGTCGAACAACCCGGCCACGCGTTCCACGTCCGCGGGCGACGTCGCCGCCCGGTCCTTGTTCAACACCTCCAGCAGCCACCGGGCATCGTCCGGCGGCGCATTCTCCAGAGCATGAACCGCCAGGACACTACGCTTTCCCTCGGCGATGTCGCTGCCGCGCTGGTCACGGCCCTTGTCGCCGTAGAGATCCAGCACGTCATCCTGAATCTGAAACAGGATGCCGAGTTGGCGCGCCGCTTCGGTCAGCCCGTCGACGATCGGCGCCTCCCGGCCAAACATCTCGGCGCTGCCCGCCATGGCCAGGACGAAGAATCGGGCGGTCTTGGCTTCGACCATGTCGAAGTATCGGGGCAGCGTGGGGCGCGAGCTCGCTCGCAGCGCGAACTCCTGCTCTTGCCCGTCGATGACCTTCAATGTCTCGATGAGCATCCGCCGCGCCAAGGCCTCCCGCCGCTCGCCGGACACCGGCGCCCGTTGCGCCAGCAACAACGTGAAGTAGAACATGGCGTCGCCGAGGTTGATGGCCCGGGCCACGCCGAACCGATGCCATACCGTCTCCCATCCCCTGCGGGTCTCATCGCCGTCCTGCACGTCGTCGTGGACCAGCGTCGCGTTGTGCAGCATCTCGCACGCCGCGCCCATGGCCACCGCCTTGGCCGGATCCTCCCCGAGACAATCCGCCACCAGCAGCGGCAGCAACCCACGAAGCCGCTTGCCGCCCGTCTCGAAATGATAGCGGCACATCTCCGCCAGCCCCGAATCGGTCAGCTCCGCCTCACGAAACACGTCGTCGAGGAGGAACAGAACTTCCGGGAGATGGCGTTTCCGGATGCGTTCGAGATGCGCCAGGAACGCCTGCTTTGCCGCCGCGGCCGACAGGTGGACGGCGTCCGGCCGGCCCGAACGATCATCGCGCGTCATGCGCGTCCTTCATCCTCTTGGCGGCGGTTGACATAGGCCTGCGTCGATATAGCGAGGAAGGACGTCAAAGGAAGGGTACGCTCAGCGGAGCTTCAACCCGAAGGCCACGGGCCCCTTGTCGCCCGCACGGGTCTGAAACTGCACGCTGTCGCCTTCACCGAAGTCCTCGGGCGGGGTTGAAACCCGCCCCTACAATCTGGTTCGTTTCATAGTGTGGCCGGGGCCGGGAGTCAAGAAGGCACCGCGCCGCCCGGCTCGCCATCGCTCCACGGGTCGCCGCTTCGTTTTCACCGCCGATGTGGTATGCGTCAGGGAGATGTCCGATTCACTGCGCGTCATGGATTTGGGCCGTCTCGACTACGAGGCCGCCCTGGCCGTCCAGGAACGGGTCCTCGAAACGAAGACCCGTGACGCCGTGGACGATTGCCTGATACTGGTGGAGCATCCGCACGTCTTCACCACCGGCCGAAGGGAAGCAGGCGCCCATATTATCGACCCCGGCGGCATCCCGGTCCACGCCACCAGCCGTGGCGGCGACGTCACCTACCACGGCCCCGGGCAGTTGGTGGCGTATCCGATCATCGATATCGAGTCCAGGCTGCGCCGCGCCGTCCACCGCTACCTCGACAAGCTCGAACAGGTGATCATCGACGTCCTGGGGTCCTTCGGCCTGGAGGGCGCGCGGCGGCCGCCGTTCACCGGCGTGTGGACCGGCGACCGCAAGATCTGCGCCATCGGCATCGCCGTGAGACGCGGCGTCACGTACCATGGCGCCGCCCTGAACGTGGCGCCCGATCTGGACTATTTTCGCAGGATCGTGCCCTGCGGCCTGGACTGGGCGCAGGTCACCTCCATCGAACGGGAGGCGGGGAGGTCCGTCGAGATGAATGGGGTGAAGTCCCTTTTCGTGCAGGGCTTTCGGCGGACGTTCGGTTACGAAGGGCTGGTTCGAGACGGAGACGCGACCGGGCCGGTCTCCGGTGTGGGCAATGCGCGCGGCTCTTAGCGGCTACTTCTGAAACCAGTCGGCGTTGATCTGGGTGTACTCTTCCCACTTGTCCGGGACCGCGGCCTCTTCGAAAATGGCCTCCACCGGGCACACCGGCTCGCACGCGCCGCAGTCGATGCACTCCTCGGGATCGATAAAGAGCATCTTCTCCTTCTCGAATACCTCGGTGTTGTTCTTGGTCGGGTGAATGCAATCGACAGGGCAAACATCGACACAAGCCGTGTCCTTGACGTCGACACAGGGCTCGGCAATCACGTACGTCATTCACTTCCTCCTGGGGCCACTAGTTTGCTGTCCCGTACCTCGTCCGCCATCTCAGACACCGCGCCACGCGCCCACGGCTGCGGTTTTTCCACCCTGCTTACCACCAGAGGCGGGTTAAATTTTCGCTAACAAATAGCCCGGTTCAAGTCAAGCGCGGACCGTGTCGGACGCCCCTTCCGCAGCCCCTTTGCCGTTGTTTCGGGGACGCTTCCGGGGCGGCGTGTGGGTGGCCGTGCCGTAGAACACCTCGGCGCATTCCATGAGGGTCTCGGAAAGCGTCGGATGCGGGTGGACGGACTCGGCCAGGTCTCTTGCGGTAGCCCCCATCTCGATGGCCAGCACTCCCTCGCCGATCAACTCGCCGGCGCCGGCGCCGGTGATGCCCACGCCCAGGATGCGCTCGGTCTCGGGCTCGAGGATCAGTTTGGTCAGCCCTTCAGGGTGATCGAGGGTGAGGGCCCTTCCGGAGGCGCCCCAGGGAAACTTCACGATCTCCACCGGCACCGCCCCGGCCTTGGCCTCCCGCTCGGTGAGCCCGCACCAGGCGACCTCCGGTTCGGTAAAGACCACCGCCGGAATCACCACGTCGGCGATGGTGCTGGACTCGCCGGCAATGACCTCCACCGCCACGCGCGCCTCCTTGGTGGCCCGGTGCGCCAGCAAGGCGCCGCCGTTGGCATCGCCGACGGCGTAGATGGCCGGGTCGTCCGTCTGCTGCTCATCGTTGCACTCGATGAAACCGTTGGCGCCGATCTTGACCCCGGTGTTCTCGAGACCCAGGTCCTCGTAGCTGGGCGTCCGGCCCACGCTGACGAGCACCCGGTCGTAGGTCTCTTCGCGTTTGGTGCCGTTGACCTCCATGGCCACCTTGATCTTTCTCCCGCTGGTGGCCATGCGCAGCACCTTGGTCTTGAGGCGGATCTCCTTGAACAGGGACTCGGCCACCTTGGCCACGGGCCGCACCAGGTCGGCGTCCACACCCGACAGCAGGTGGTCCAGCGCCTCCACCAGGACGATCTCGCTCCCCAGCCGGGCATAGACGGTCCCCAGCTCCATGCCGATGTAACCGCCCCCCACCACCAGCAACCGGCCCGGGATGTCCTCGAGCTCCAGGGCTTCGGTGGAGGTCATGATCTTCCGGTTTCCCAGATCGAAGGCCGACGGCATCGCCGGCTTGGACCCCACCGCGATGATGGCCTTGTCATAGTTGATGAATTGCTGCCCTTCGGCGGTCTCCACCCGGAGGGTCCGGGAGTCCTCGAAGTGCCCGCGGCCGTGGAGCCGCCGGACGCCCCTCCGCGAGCACAGCCCGTCCAGCCCCTGGGCCAGCTTGTCGATGACGGACCCCTTCCACTCCCGCAGTTTGTCGAGCTTCACCTTGGGCTTGCCGAAGGTGACGCCGCGGGCTTCCGACAACGCCGCTTCGGCGATGACCTGGGTGGCATGAAGGAGAGCCTTGGACGGGATGCAACCACGATTGAGACAGACCCCTCCAAGGTGCTCGTCCCGTTCCACCAGCAGCACGTGCTTTCCCAGGTCCGCCGCATAGAAAGCCGCGGCATAGCCACCCGGCCCGGCGCCGACCACGACGATTTCCGTTTTGATGGGTTCCACGGGGTCTCCTAACCGATCAAGAGTGCTGTCTCATTGACAAGAGAACCCCGCGCGGTTCCGTAGCCCTGTTCATGAGACAGGCCACTTGATGTCCTCTTGGGGATAGTTCTCCAGATAGTGCACGATCTCGCGCAGGCAACGGGCTCCGTCGGCCCCGTCGATCACCCGGTGGTCATAGGAGAGCGCCAGCGGCAGCACCAGCCGCGGCACCACCTCCTTGTCCCGCACCACCGGCCGGTGCACGCCCCGCCCCATGCCCAGGACCGCCACCTGTGGGCTGTTCACGATGGGCGTGAAGTGGGAGCCGCCGATGCTTCCCAGATTCGATATGGTGAACGTCGCCCCCTGCATCTCGTCCGCCGACAACTTGCGCTGCCGGGTCCTCTCCGCCAACTCGTCCAGCTCCCTGGAGAGATCCAGCAGGTTCTTCTTGTCCACGTCACGGATCACCGGCGCGATCAGGCCCGCCTCGGTGTCGACCGCCACCCCGATGTGCACGTAGTCACGGGTGACGATCTCCAGGGCCTGATAGTCGACGCTGGTCATGAACGACGGATACTTGCGCAGGGCCGACACCGCGGCCTTGATGGCGAAAGAAGTTACCGTCAGCCGCGCGCCGGACTTCTCATAGGCCTTGGCGTACCGTTTCCGGAGTCCCATGAGGTCGGTGATGTCCGCGTCGTCGAACTGCGTCACGTGGGGGACGGTGGTCCAGGATTCGGTCATCCGCTGGGCGATGGTACGCCGGAGCGGCGACATCCTCTCCCGTGTGGTGGGCCCCCACTTGGCGAGGTCCAGAGTCTCAAGGACCTTGGCCGCGGGCTCCGCCGCGGCAGTGGACGGTGTGAGCGCCAGTTGCTGAAGCCCCTGGATGTAGCTTCGAACGTCCGCCATGACGATACGGCCGCCGCGCTGGCTGCCCTTCACCCGAGTCAGATCGATGCCCAGCTCCCGTGCGATCTTCCGCACCGTCGGCGAGGCCGCGGGTGGCGCGCCGCTGCTGGAGGCGTGGACATGAGCCTCCGGCGAAGGTGGGGATGTGCCGGCCTCGACCGGTGCGGCTACGGTTGGAGCCGGGGCCGGTTTGGACGCCTGCCCGTCGTCGATGGTCACCAACACCTGGCCCACCGAGACCACCTGGCCCATGTCGACGTGTATCCGGGCAACCCTGCCGGCTCCGGTGGAAGGGATGGGGGCCACCGCCTTCTCGTTCTCGAGCTCCAGAAGGGTCTGATCCAGTTGGACCTGATCCCCTTCCGCGACCATGATATTGACGACGGTGCCGGAGTCCGCCCCTTCGGCCAGTTTGGGAAGCGTTACATCCATGACGGTAAAGGTGACTAGACGGCCATTTCGGGATGGGGCTTGGCGGGATTGTAGTGCAACTCGCGCATGGCCCGTGCCACGACGGAATTCCTGATTTGGCCCTTTTGGGCGAGGGCATACAGCGTCGCGACCACCACCGACTCGGCATCCACCTCGAAATAGCGGCGCAGCCGGGGCCGGGTGTCACTGCGGCCGAAGCCGTCCGTCCCCAGCGTGACCAGACCCCCGGGCACCCACGGCGCAATCTGATCCGGGACGATCTTCATGTAGTCCGACACCGCCACGAAGACCCCTTCCTCCGGCTCCAGCAACGACTCCAGGTACGACTTGCGCGGCGTCTCTCCCGGGTGCAGGAGGTTCCAGCGCTGAGCCCGCTGGGCGTCGCGGCGCAAGAGGTTGTAGCTGGTAGCGCCCCAGACGTCCGCGGCGACGTCGTAGCCGTTCGCGAGGATTTCCTGGGCCCGAAGCGCTTCGAACAGGAGCGGTCCGCTGCCGAACAGATGGGCGCGAAGCTTTTTGCCGGCGTCGGCGCTCTTGAACTTGTAGAGACCCTTGAGGATGCCCTCCTCGGCCCCCGGAGGCATGGCGGGCATCTCGTGGTTCTCGTTGTACAGCGTGAGATAGTAGAAGACGTCTTCACCGCGCTTGTACATGCGCCGGAGTCCGTCCTGGACGATGACGGCCACCTCGTAGGCGAATGCCGGGTCGTAGGTGAGCAGGGCGGGAACGGTGCTCGCCAATACATGGCTGTGGCCGTCCGCGTGCTGCAGCCCTTCCCCGTTCAGGGTGGTGCGCCCTGCGGTGGCGCCCAGCAGAAAACCCTTGGCCTTGCTGTCCGCCGCCGCCCACATGAGATCGCCGATGCGTTGAAACCCGAACATCGAATAGAACGTGTAGAACGGGATCATGGGCGTGCCGTAGTTGGCGTTCGCCGTCCCCGCGGCGATGAAGGAGGACATGGCGCCGGCCTCGCTGATGCCCTCTTCGAGGAGCTGGCCGTCCCGCGCCTCCTGGTAGTACAGCAGCGTCTCCCGGTCCACCGGCTCGTAGAGCTGACCCTTGGACGAATAGATGCCCACCTGGCGGAACAGCGCGTCCATGCCGAAGGTCCTGGCTTCGTCCGGTATGATGGGTACGATGTTCCTGCCGATACCGGGATCCCGCAGCAGCTTGCTCAGCAACCTCGCAAAAACCATGGTGGTGGAGACACGGGTCTCCCCGGAAGCCTTGTGAAACTCCTGATAGGCCGCCTCCCCGGGCATCGTCAGCGCCTCCGCCTTCCGTGTCCGTTTGGGTAGGAACCCTCCGAGGCTCTTGCGCCGTTCCAGCAGGTACCGGGTCTCCTCGCTGTCGAGAGGAGGCCGGTAGAAGGGCGCCTCCACCACGTCCTCGTCCGGCAGCGGCACGCCGAAGCGGGAGCGGAAGTCGCGCAGCTCCTTCTCGTTGAGCTGCTTCTGCTGGTGGGTGATGTTGCGTCCCTCGCCGGCCTCGCCGAGGCCGTAGCCTTTCACCGTCTTGGCCAGGATCACCGTGGGCGTGCCCTTGTGGCGCAGCGCCGCACTGTAGGCCGCGTACACCTTCTGGGGATCGTGGCCGCCCCGGGACAGCCTGCGGATCCCGTCGTCGCTGAGATGATTCACCATCTCCAGCAGCTCGGGATGGGTGCCGAAGAAGTGCTTCCGCGTGTAGCTTCCCGGTGCCACGGAATACTTCTGGTAGTCCCCGTCCACCGCCTTCTCCATGCGCTCCGCCAGGAGCCCGTTGGTGTCGGCCTCGAGCAGCGGGTCCCAATCCGAGCCCCAGATAACCTTGACGACATTCCAGCCAGCGCCCCGGAACACGGACTCGAGCTCCTGGATGATCTTGCCGTTGCCGCGCACCGGCCCGTCCAGCCGCTGCAGGTTGCAGTTGACCACCCAGACGAGATTGTCGAGGTTCTCCCGGGAGGCCAGGGAGAGCGCCCCCGTGGACTCCGGCTCGTCGGTTTCTCCGTCGCCCAGGAAACACCACACGCGCGGCTCTCCCGACAACAGTCCCCGGGCGGTCAGGTAACGCGCGAAACGCGCCTGGTATATGGACATGATGGGTGCCAGCCCCATGGACACCGAAGGGAACTGCCAGAAGTCGGGCATCAAATGGGGATGGGGATAGGAGGGCAGTCCGCCGCCCTTCGCCAGCTCCTGCCTGAAGAGGTGCAGCTTGCGGGGGCTCAGGCGGTGTTCCACGTAGGCGCGGGCATAGTTGCCCGGCGACGCATGGCCCTGAAAATAGACCAGATCGCCCGGCGCCCCGCCGTCGCCGCCCCGGAAGAAGTGGTTGAAGCCTACCTCGTAGAGATTCGCCGCGGAAGCGTAGGTGGAGATATGGCCGCCGATGCCCCCATGCAGCCGGTTGGCCTTCACCACCATGGCCATGGCGTTCCAACGGATGTAGCTCTTCACCTGACGCTCGATCCGGCGGTCACCCGGATACGTGGGCTCGTCCTCCCGCGGAATGGTGTTTAGGTAAGGGGTGTTGAGGGTCGAGGCCCCGTCGCGCTGCCGGTCCCGGATGCGCGCCACCAGTTGCGCCAGGAGGAAGTCTACCTGCTCCGGACCCTTCTTCCGGACCACCTCTCCAAGAAGGCTCTCCAGGGAGTTGAGCCACTTGTCATTCTGCGATGCACCGGGCCCGGAGCCCCCCATGCCTTCACCCGGTTCGGCGTCGGTGCGAAACTCTGCTTCCGTCGCCGAATAGGCGGGGGTTATGGAATCTTTGGCGTTCATGACCTTCCAGGACTATTACAAAAACGCTTGCGTAAGCAACACGTGCCGGGCAACATATTCAGCGCCGCCCACGCGTGTCAAGCCCTTTCGGATCGCGCAAATCCGATCCGAAACCGGCCGCCGGACGCGGCCCCCTCGCACACCCTACCGATCAGCGATGCAGTGCCTCGACTACACACTCCCGACCCCCGAAGCCAACCTCGCCTGCGACGAGGCGCTGCTCGACGATTGCGAGGAAAAGCAGGATCGAGAGGTCCTGCGGTTCTGGGAGTCCCCCCAGCCCTTCGTGGTGCTCGGCCTGGCCAGCCGGCGGGACCGGGAGGTCAACGTGCCCGCGTGCGAGGCCCGTGGCATTCCCATCCTGCGGCGATGCAGCGGCGGCGGCACCGTCGTCCAGGGGCCCGGCTGCCTGAGCTACGCGCTCATTCTGCGCATCGCCGACAATGGTCCGCTGGAGCGCATCGACTCCACCAATGCCTTCATCACGGAACGCCACGGCCGTCTGCTGGCGGAGGCCACCGGTCTGCCGATCCGCCACCAGGGGGCCACCGACCTGGCCGTGGGACAGCAAAAGTTCTCGGGCAACGCGCAGCGCCGGCGGCGGCGCTTCCTGCTGTTCCACGGCACGTTCCTGCTGGACTTCCCCATCCCGCTGATGGAAGGGATCCTGCCGTATCCTCCCAAAACCCCGCGCTACCGCCGCAAGCGTTCGCACCGCACCTTTCTCACCAACCTGCGGCAGCCTCCGGCGCGCATCAAGGACCTGCTGGCGCGTTGCTGGAACGCCACACCCGGCAAAGTCGATATCCCGGCCGACGCCATCGCGTCGCTGGTGGAGCGAAAGTACTCGGTCCGGAGCTGGAACGAAAGGTGCTAGGACCACGGGGAGGGCGACCGGCGGTCGCCCTCCTCGTGGTTTCTAACCGTCCCGCGCCCGCATCACCCGTCTCGTAGGTCGGGTTAGCCGAAGGCGTAACCCGACACCAGACTGTTCGGCATGGCAGGGAGGAATGATTCCTCGGGTCACACGAGCGTCAGCCAATGACGGTAGCGTTCATCCCGGCCTCGGATGACATCGAAGAAGGCCTGCTGCAGGTCGAGGGTCACCGGTCCCGGCTTCCCCTCGCCGATGGTCCGGTCGTCCACTTCCCTGATGGGTGTCACTTCCGCCGCGGTCCCGGTCAGAAAGGCCTCGTCGGCAATGTAGAGGGCGTCCCGGGCAAAAGGCTCCTCGTTGACCCGGTAGCCCTTCTGCCGGGCCAGCTCGATGATGCTGGCCCGGTTGATGCCGGGGAGAATGGAGGTCGCCGGCGCGGTCCTCAGCTCTCCGTCCTTCACGATGAAGAGATTCTCGCCGCTCGCCTCGGAGACGCACCCGGCGGGGTCGAGCATGATGGCTTCATCGTACCCCGCGAGCTTCGCCTCGTGCTTGGCCAGCACCGAGTTCACGTAGTTGCCGGAGATCTTGCTGCTGGTCATCATCACGTTGACGTGGTGCCGCGTATAGGAAGACACCTTGGCGCGGATGCCCTGCGCGATCCCCTCGTCGCCCAGATAGGCCCCCCAGGACCACGCCGCCACGATCACCCGCAGGGGATTGTTGAGCGCGTACAGTCCCATCTCTCCGTCGCCGATAAACGCCAACGGCCGGATGTAACACTCCTTCAGCCGGTTGACCCGGATCACCTCCAGAATGGCCTCGGTCATCTGCTCGGGGCTGTACGGCAGGGGAGCGCCGAGGATGTGCCCCGAATCCCGCAAGCGCCGGACGTGCTCGGCCAGCCGAAAGACCGCCGACCGCTCTTCCTCCAGCCAATAGCAACGAATCCCCTCGAAATACGCCGTGCCGTAGTGAAGCCCGTGACTCATGACGTGGAACTTGGCGTCATCCCAATCCACCAGCTCCCCGTCAACCCAAATCTTTTCACTCCTCACAGACATCGACACTCTCCGGATAGGTTTCCTCAAAAGACAAAAGGCCACCACGCCAACGCCATGGTGGCCGCCACAGGCCTATATTTCTTCAGATTCCGTGTGGAAAGTCAAACTTTGACGGGCCTCACCGGGCGGCCGGCGCAGGGAAAACGATGAGGTTGGTGGGACGGACGGTGACCTTCACCCGCGCGCCCGTAGGTAGAATGCGGGTGGACGGTTGGCTGCTACGGATCTGTACGCCCGAGGGCAACGTCAGGTTGTACAGGTTTTCGGCCCCGCCAAATCGCCGGCGGGCCACCACGCCCTCGCCGTCATCCGCCGTCTCGACGTCCACCTCATCGGGCCGGATCAACAACTCGACCTCGGTGCCGCGTGGCCACCCGGAGTCGTCGGGGAAAATCCCCACCTCGGTTTCGATGCCGTCCCCCACCACACCCGGAATAAAATCCGACTGGCCGACGAACTCCGCGACGAAGCGCGTCCGCGGCTGGCGATAGAGCACCTCCGGCTCGGAAAGCTGCTCCAGAAAGCCGTGGTTGAGCACACCGACCCGATCCGCCACCGCGAGGGCCTCTTCCTGATCGTGGGTCACCATGATGGCGCTGATCTCCGACGCGCGCAGGATCCGCAGCAGTTCCTCCCGCATCTCGGCTCTCATATCGAAGTCGAGATTGCTGAAGGGTTCGTCCAGCAGCAGCACCAGCGGGTTCGGGGCCAGCGCCCGGGCCAGGGCCACCCGTTGCTGCTGACCGCCGGAGAGCTCGTGGGGATACCGCTGCGCCAGCTCTTCCATCCCGACCACGGCCATCACCCGCCGCGCCGTGTCCACTCGCGACGTCCGCGACTCGTTCAGAAGCCCGAACATGACATTGTCCAGCAATGTGAGGTGCGGGAACAGGGCGTAGTCCTGGAACACCATCCCGATGCGCCGTTCCTCCGGCGCCACCCACACACCGTTGCCCGATACCGGCCGCCCGTTCAGCAGGATCATGCCCCCGTCGGGCCGGTCGAAGCCCGCGATCAGACGCAGGGTGGTGGTCTTGCCCGATCCGCTGGGACCCAGCAGCGCGAGGATCTCGCCTTGCCTCAAGGTGAAGCTCAGCGCCGACACCGCCGCGGGGCTGCTGCGCGCGTGGGTCTTCGAGAGCTCGTCGATGGTGATGAGGCTCGTGCCGTCCATCCGCCTCACGCCTGCCGGACGGCGCCCCCGACGCCGTCCTCACCCGTCTCCAGCCACCACCGCTCCAGTTCCCGGAGGGATCGTTCGGCCATGAACTCCTTCTTGCGGCGGCCCTTGGCCTTGAAGGAAAGGCTCGGGAACAGGCCGAAGTTGACGTTCATGGGCTGGAAGGCTTCGCGCCCGGTATCGGTGATGTAGCGCAGCAACGCGCCGAGGGCGGTGGTGGCGGGCGGCGTCACCGGTTTCGCCCCTGTCACCAGACGCGCCGCATTGACACCGGCCAGCAGTCCCGAGGCGGCCGATTCGATATATCCCTCGACGCCGGTGATCTGGCCGGCGAAGAAGAGCCGCTGGGCTCCGCGCCATTGCAGCGTCGGCAAGAGGTGCCGCGGCGCGTTGATGAAGGTGTTGCGGTGCAGGCTGCCGTAGCGCACGAACACTGCCTCGGACAAGCCCGGTATCAACGAGAAGACCCGCTTCTGCTCCGGATACGTCATCTTGGTCTGGAAGCCCACGAGGTTGTACAGGGTGCCCTCACGGTTCTCCTGCCGCAACTGCACCACGGCGTACGCTCTGCCCCCCGAAGCCGGGTCCACGAGGCCCGTGGGCCGCATGGGACCGAACGCCAGTGTCTCCCGGCCGCGCCGGGCCATCTCCTCGACGGGGAGACATCCCTCGAAGAACCGCTCGAAGCTCCGCACCGGCACCTTCTCCGCCGCTACCACCGCATCCACCAGCCGGTAGTACTGTTCCTGAGTCAACGGCAGGTTCAGGTAGTCGCCGGGCTTCTCGTCGTAGCGGGAGGCCCGGAAGGCCACCGCCGGGTCCACGGACTCCGCGGTGACCACCGGAGAGATGGCGTCGTAGTAATAGAGATGCTCGGCCCCCAGCAGTTCCCGGATGGATTCCGAAAAGGCCTGCCCCGTAAGCGGTCCGGTGGCCACGATGGTCAGGCCGGGCGGAATGGTCTCGATCTCCCGGCGGATCAGCCGAAGGCCCGGCAACGACGCCACCTGCTCCGAAACCGCCTGGGCGAAGCGCGTGCGGTCCACCGCCAGGGCGGAACCCGCGGGCACCTGATGCGCCTCCCCCAGGGTGATCATCAGCGAGCCCATGCGCCGCATCTCTTCCTTCAGCAGTCCCGCTCCCGTGGTCAACAACCGGGAACGGAACGAGTTGCTGCACACCAGCTCGGCCAGATCACCCGTGGCATGGGCCGCCGTCCTGGTGACGGGCCTCATCTCGTACAGGTCCACCGGCACTCCCCGTCTGGCGAGTTGCCAAGCCGCCTCGCACCCTGCGAGACCGCCGCCCACGATATTGACACGCTCGGTGGCTTCGCTCATATCCGTGCGTTTTCACATTGCGATGAGAGACACGAAGGGGCGACAGACTGAACTCTGCCGCCCCCACCCCAAGTTCCGGATTGTCCATACCATAAGGGCATGATGAACGTAAGACACAAGCAGCCCCTTCTCCGTGCCGGTCACCGGTTGCCGGTTGCGGCAGAGGTCAGTTCATATCTATTGCCTGGCAACTGCTTGAGCAACCCTTGCAACTCCAGGTCCAACAGCAACGCGCAGACCTGCTGGGGCGGAAGGCCGGCACGGTGAATGACATCGTCCATTTGCAGCGGTCCGGTTTCCAGGTCCCGCATGATGGCGCCCGCCGGGCCTTCGACGCGAAACGTTCCCGAGGCGGTTTCGCCGGGGTCGGGGCCGGCGGCTGCGACTGGCGGAGGCGCAGCCGCCAGTTGCGGCGCGATCTCCTCGATGATGTCCGCCACGTTCTCCACGAGCTTGGCTCCCTGGCGGATCAGGCGATGCGGTCCGCGGCTGCGGCTTGCGCCCGCCGGGCCCGGGACCGCGAAGACTTCCCGGCCCTGCTCCAGCGCCCACCGGGCGGTGATCAACGAACCGCTCCGCTCCGTGGCTTCCACCACCACCACGCCCAGCGACAGACCGCTGATGATGCGATTGCGGGCGGGGAAGTGGTGCGGCAGCGGACGCGTTCCCAGGGGGTGCTCGGAGAGGACGGCGCCCCGCTCCTCGATGCGGCGGCAGAGGTCGCCGTGCTCCGGCGGATAGGGTACGTCCACCCCCGACCCCAGCACCGCCACGGTTCCGGCGCCCCCGGACAACGCGGTCTCATGCGCCTCGCCGTCGATGCCCCGGGCCATGCCGCTGACCACGGCGATGCCCGCGGAGGCCAATCCCCGGCACAACAGCCGGGTCATCTCGCGACCGTAGTCGCTGGGCGCCCGGGTCCCGACCACCCCCACCGCCGCATGCCCCACCGCCTCCGGTGATCCCCTGACATAAAGCACCGCGGGCGGGTCGGGTATGGCGCGCAGGCGTTCGGGGTACGCCGCGTCGGAGTAGCGCACGAGCCGGGCCCCGGCTTCCCGCACCCGGCGGATCTCGTCCGCCAGACGGTCCCAGGCGGAAAAGGCCAGGAGGCCCTCCGCCGCCGGCCGGCTCAGTCCGGGAACTTCGCGCAACGCCCCGCGGCCGTTGAAGAAGGCGTCGGTAGGGTCGGCAAAGAACTCCGCGATGCGCCGAAACCCGACACACCCGAGCCCCGGGACCTGGCCGAAAGCCAGCCAGGCCAGGTCTCGGTCAAACGGCACTAGTCTTCCCTGCCGGTACGCGGCCTCAGTACCAGGCGCACCGGCGTGTGCTCCAGGTCCAGTTCCGCGCGCAGCGCCTTGATGAGGTACCGCTTGTAGCCTGTCCTCACGCCTTTCGGATAGTTGACGAACAGCGTGAACGTCGGCGGCCGCACGTCCGTCTGGGTACCGTAATAGAACTTCACGGCGCGCCCGTGGAACTGCGGCGCGCCGTGGCGCTCGGTGAGCCGGCCCAGCGCGCGATTGAGCGCCGGCGTCTTGATCCACGTGCGATGGGCCTTGCCCATCCGTATCACCATATCCATCAGCTTCTTCATTCCCGACCCTTCCAATGCCGATAGAGAGACTATCGGCACATGGTCGGCAAACGGTAGCCGGCGATACAAAAAATCCTGATACTCCCGGAGGCTCAGGCGCTCCGTGTCCAGGAGATCCCACTTGTTGATGCCCAGGACCATGGCCTTGCCCCGCTGGAAGGCATAGGACATGACCTGCGCGTCCTGGTCCGTCACCCCTTCGGAGCCGTCCAGCAGGTGGATGACCACGTCCCCGGCGTCCACCGAGCGCAACGCGCGGCTCACGCTGTACCGTTCCACCGGGTCGACGACCCGGGACTTGCGGCGGATGCCCGCGGTGTCCGTCAGGCGGCACGGGGTTCCACGCCAGTCGAAGGAGGCCTGAAGCGCATCCCGGGTGGTACCGGGCTGCGAATCCACCAGCGAGCGGTCGTAACCCAGCAGCCGGTTCACCAGCGTCGACTTGCCCACGTTGGGACGGCCCACCACGGCCAGGGCCAGGGGCTCGGCGGTCTCGGGGGTCCTATCCGGGCCCTCGGGCAGGGCGTCCACCACCTCCTGCATGAGGTCCGCGACACCCAGCCCGTGTTCCGCCGAAAGCGGGAACAGCCGCTCCACGCCGAGTTGGTAGAATTCGTAGAGGTCGCTCTCGCGGGGCCCGGTGTCCAGCTTGTTCACCGCGTAGAACACGGGCTTGGGCGCCTGCCGCAGCAGCTTCGCCGCGGCCGTGTCCAGCGGCGTGGGCCCGGCCCGGCCGTCCAGGAGCAACACGATGACGTCGGCCTCGTCCACCGCCGTCATGGTCTGCTGCAGGATCCGTCCCTTGAGCCCCTCGTGTTCATCCGGCTCGAGTCCTCCGGTGTCCACCAGCATGAAGCGGTGGCGCCGCCACGCCACCTCGTTGTAGTTCCGGTCGCGGGTCACCCCCGGCTGGTCGTTGACGATGGCGCGCCGAGCCCGGCTCAGGCGGTTGAACAGCGTGGACTTGCCCACGTTGGGCCGTCCCACGATGGCCACCACCGGCATGTTTTCGGGATTGCTCATGATCGAAGGGTGACTTTGATCATCTCCGCCGGGCGCCAGGACGACACTCCGTCTGGCGCGGCCCGCTTGCACCACGCGGCATCCTCTGCGCCGCCTGCCCGGGCAACACTCCTGTAGGGGCGGGTTTCAAACCCGCCCGTGCCCGTTGTTCCGCCGCAATTGCGAGCTTGCGCCCTACGAAGCGTCCATCACAGGCCGAAGGCCGCGAGGCTCCGGGGGTCCCGGCTCCAGCCCGGCGTCGCCTTGACCGCGAGCTCCAGATAGACGCGGCAGCCGAGCAGGTGCTCCAGGTCCTCCCGCGCCGCGCTGCCGATCTCCTTCAGCGCCGCGCCCCGCTTGCCGATGAGAATCGGCTTGTGGCTCTCCCGCTCGGTGTGAATGGTCGCGCCGATCACCACCAGCGCACCGTCGTTCTTCTCCTCGAAGCTCCGGACCGTGACCGCGGTTCCGTACGGGATCTCCTGGCGTGTGCGCAGAAAAACCTTCTCCCGAACGATCTCCGCGGCGATGAACCGTTCCGTCTGGTCAGTGAGCTCATCCTCTGGATAGTAGCGGGGTCCGGCCGGCAGCCGTTTGAGGATCTCCTCCACCAACAACGGGACGCTCTCGCCCGTCAGAGCGCTGATGGGCACGATCTCCCGGTCCGGGAGCAGCTCCGCCAGACGCGCCATCACCGGTAGGAGTCTCCCCTTGGACACCGCGTCGATCTTGTTCAGCGCGATCAGCGTCTGGTGCCGGCTACCGGAGAGAATCCCGGCGATGTCCAAATCGTCGCCCCGGATGCCGCCGCCCGCGTCCACCACCCAAACCACCGCCTCCACGTCGACAAGGGAGCGCTTGGCCACGTCCACCATGCGCTTGTTCAGCAGCGACCGGGCGCGGTGTATCCCCGGCGTGTCCAGCAACAGGATCTGGCCCTGGGGCATGGTCTTGATCCCCATGATCCGGTTCCGGGTGGTCTGGGGTCTGGGCGAGACGATGGCGATCTTCTCCCCCAGGAGCTGGTTCAGCAGAGTGGACTTGCCCACGTTGGGCCGCCCCAGGATTGAGACGAAGCCCGACCGGAAATTCTCCGGCGGGGAAGCAGCCGCATCATCCGTGTGCATGGAGTCGGTTTCGGCCATCGGTCCATTATGGCACGGGCCAACCGCAGGTCAATCCGCGGGTCTTGTCCAAAGCCGGAAGACATGGGCCGAGATGCCTCCATAAGACGCACCGGACGAGCCGGTGTTGACTTTGCGATGGTGCATATCCACCCTGAGCGGACGAAACAGTTGCCCGAAGGTATCGGATTCGAACTGGTAGCGGGGAACGTGTTGTTGGGAAACGGGAGTATCCTTTGCCCCCGCTCGGGAGAGGAACAGCGTGTGACCGAGTCTGGCAATGGCCCGACTTCTCCCCCCTCATCGCGCCTGCCGCACGTGGATGAAGGTGCGCGGCGCCAAGTCATCCGAGGCGGTCGCTAAAAGAACTCGTCGCGTATTTCTTCGACTTCGTGGAGCATGCTTCCGTCGATTCCCAAATAGAGTGCCGCCGTGTCGTCCGATATCAACCTGTCACGTCTTGCGTCCACCACATACGAAAGAAAACGACCACGCCGGTTCATACAAAAACCCGCAGCGTCAAGTTCTTGGGATGGCATATACGTTGTGAGGAAGCCTTCCCGCCCATCCCAGTCTCCGGATGGTTTCACTGCTCTGGACTTTATTTCCTCCAGCTCCCAGATCCGATGATTGGCGTTCCACACATGATACCTCGCAGCAGTAAAGCTGACGCCGAACTCCACCATGTAGTCGTAAATGTCATCCGGCGGATGTGTGTACTCGGAGAAACGATCCTTAATCACGGACTGTGGCGCAAGAAACTCAATGGCAAACGCATTCGCCCTCTGTTCGACCGGGTTATTGGTAGACCATGGTGCCTCGGAAAGCCTCTCGTTCTGATCGACAATCACTGTTTCCAGCTTTTGATCGGGATCCCACAAGAGGTGCCCCAGTTCATGTGCTATCGTCAGCCGACCGGACCAGGTGTTGAAGTTCTTTCCCCTGATGTTAATGACGATGCCGCGATCGTCGCCCGACTGAACCGTGGCGCCGGCGATCTTGGGGGAAAGTTCATCCTGAATCAACGGAATTTGCAGCTTTTCCTCTACCAAAGAACGCAGGTTTTCAATCGGTTCATGGGGCGAGATACCTAGAATTTCTCGCGTCTTGGATGCAAGCTCGTAGCCAATCTTCCATGCTGGAAGATTATACCCTCCATAGTCATGATCGGGTTTGAAAGCTGTGTGAAACCCGGACTTCTTCCCCAACATATTCTTCAAGTCGTTCTGCTTGGATATGAGCCACGCATCCTCAAGAAGCGAAAACGCCGAAGACTTGCTTAGCCGCCGGCCCGGGTGTTCCTTGTCCCACTGTAACTGCTTAAACCGATAACCCCGATCACGGTGTTTCTCCGAGAGTTCCTCAAAGCCGACCTGATACTCGTTCAGAGACAAAGCGGAACAGATCTTCGTAAGGCACTTTGCGGGTATTCTCGACGAGCCAGTTTCCAGGTCGGATATGTCCTTCGCGCTAATGTGGGTTCGCTTCGCGAGGTCGGATTGTGAAAGACCGAGCATTTCTCGCCACTCACGAATACGTTGGCCGGGTTGGTCGCCAAGCTGCCCGGCGGGATTCGAGACTAGGATAGCCGAACCGTAGTCGAGTATCTCGGCAATCCTCTGTTCTCCAAAATTACGAAGAGTTTCGTAGGCCGTGAGCCGCTGACCGGTCGCGTCGGATGAATCGAAGGCCAAATGATCCTGACTTCTGACAAAAACGCGGTCCGACTGCCTGACACACTCGTCAAGTGAGCCACCCCCCTTGCTGCCAAATGCAATTTCCCTGTCTTTAGGGGAAAGCTTCAATCTCGCGTTTTCCACGGCGGATCCCCTTTCAAGACCCTGGCTGGCCGGTTGACACCGTCATCCCAGCCCATCGACCAGACTCCATACCCGGCTTGCTGGAATGATATCACGACCGTATCCAACTCTTCCGGCTCCTCCGGAGGATATCGTCCCGAGCCTCCGTTCAGAATCAAACACCGATCAGAAACGAACCACACCTCCCCGCCGCAATACGCGTCGGCGCCTCCAGTCAGGTTTGTGTGCTTGCATCGTCCCGAACTGAGAGGAGGCGTGACAGTCGCATGTTCCCTGATGAAGGGAATATCCGATTCGCGTATCACCCACAGGAATCTCTTCTCCTCATCCGGATTCTTTGTCGATGGGACCACATCCTGTGTTCCGACTGAACACGGCGCATCCTCAAACTGTCGGACGCCGTCATTTGGAGCCAGCAGCCGTGTTTCGTCATCATTGGCAGGTGGCAGCTCGGGAGATCTCGGGGTGTACTTCGAGCGATACGAACCGAAGGTGGCAATCGCCATGCAGATCCCTCACACGCCGAGGTGTTTCTCGCTGATTCGACCGCTCTCCATGCCATGGCTTTGAACACCCCCCTGACATTACGGCGACGGTCTCCGTTTCCTTATTCGGGGAGACGGGACTCTGCCCCTCACGGTTTTGAGTTAAACATCCTCTCGATTGCTCCGCAACTTGATTGAGTTGAGCCCGGGACGGCGGCCAGCGTCACAACACTCACGCCGCCCGGCGCATCTGGATGAAGGCGCGCAGCGCCAGGTCCAGGAGAAAGACGCCCAGGCCGGCGGCGGCCAGCGCCCACCAGATTCCCCGGACGGAGCCCGCGGCGTCGGGGTCGGCGGTAAAGAGGCGCTCGATGTCCTCCGCCAGGGTGTCCTGCCGCAGCACCGTGCCGCCGGTTTGTTCCGACAGCCGTTCCAGCAGCTCGGTGTTGGCGTCCATTTCCCGGTACTCCCTGGAGAAGGGCACGATGAAGGGAACGGTGAGGGCCACGGGGGGCGCGCCGGCCGGGCCGGACGGCTGCTTCACGGTGAGCAGATTGATGCCCCGGCGCGGCGTGGCGAAGCTGGTCCGGTAGCGGCCGGGAGCCACCTGCCGGAACGTTTCCTGTAGCAGGGTCTCGTCGGCCCGGGTCAGCAATCCCTCGAGCCTCAGGTGGTTCACCGGACGCCCGGACGCCGAGAACATGTCCACCACCGCGTTCATGACCTCGCCGTCCCGCACGAAGTCCGTCCGCAGCCGATGGTCCGAGACGCTTCTTACGGCGAGCCGGGCCATCTGCGCGGCCCACTTGGGGAACGCCTGCCACTGCACCCAATGCCGCCCCCACCGGCCGGACACGTCCGAGGTGAACGCGTACACCCGCCCCAGCCCATGACGCCAGGAGACCAGCAATGGGTCCTCGCCGGCCCGCAGATGGACCTCCGCCCCAGGTTTCACGTGCGTCAGGACGTAGCCCAGGATCGGCGGCAACGGCTCGCCGGAGAGGCCCCGCATAGGACCCGCCGGCCCCGTGGCCGTCGGGGTTACGGTCTTTTCCACCAGCAGGTCCCGTGAGATCAACAGCGTCTCGGTGGTGAAGATCTGCGGAATGGTCCGCGGGTCCACGGTGGCGTAGCTCCTGCCGCTGCCGCTCTGGGCGAGCTGGGTCATGAGGCGGCGGTCGGCATCGCCGCCGATGGACACCGTGGAGACGGTGATCCGCTCCTGGCCCATGCGAGCCACCTGCTCCACCAGCTCCGCCTTGTCGGTGAGCCCGTCCGACAGCACCAGCACGTGCTTGATGGCGGCCTCCTTGGCCGCAAGCGCCCGGCGGCCTTCCACCATGGCCTTGTGAAGATCGGTGCCGCCGTCGGAGCTCAGGCGGGCCACGTCGGCGGCGATGCTCTCACCTCCGCCCGCCGCGCGGAACGGCACGACCCACTGCCAGTTCGAGTCGAACGCCAGGATCGCCACCTCGTCGGTGGGGTTCAGCAGCTCGGCCGATGCCATGGTGGCCGCCTTGGCCAGATCCAGCTTGGTGGTGCCGTAAGGGCCGCCGCCCATGCTGCCGGACTTGTCCACCACGAAGAGCAGCGCCACGTGGGGCAACTCCATGCGCACGGGCGGGCGCATCTCCACCGGCAGCGTCTCCTCCAGCGGGGTCCGGTAGTAGCCCCCGGCGCCGTAGCTCCTGGTTCCGCCCAGCACGATGAGGCCGCCTCCGAGGTCACGCACGAACCGTTCGATACGCTCCATCTTCACCTGCGAGAGCTGGTACGCGGGAACGTTGTCCAGGATCAACAGGTCGAAACCCGACAGCTCGGGCAGCGTGAGATTGGCCCGTGCCGGGGTCTTCTCCACCACCTCGTATCCCTGCACCTGCAACGCCTCGGCCATGAAACGCCGCGACGCGTCGGCGCCGTGGAGGTAGAGGACCCGCGAGGGCCCCCTGACGCTCACGATACCCTGAAGCAGGTTGTTCTCCGCCAGCACGTCCGCGGCCGCGTCCACCATCAGCTCATAGGTGTGCGTACCCCGCCGCTCGACGCTGTCGGTGAAGCTCAGCCAGTTGGCGCCGGGCGCCAACTCCCGGCGGGTGAAGCGAATGACCCGCCCGTCCCGCAGCAGGGTGATACCCGCTGACGATGCCCGGGCGCTGGTGAGGGCGGCCTTGATCTCGAAGGTCTCGCCGCTGTCCACCACCGAGGGCAAGGCGAACTCGGACAGGTAGACCTCGTTCCGGCCCTCGGCAAGGCTCACGGGATACGGCCACACCGCGACCCCGTGGGACCGCAGCATGGGCAGCACCCGCTCCACCGAACCGCGGTTCTCGTTGGCGTCGGAAATGAGCAGGATCCGGCTCTGGCGCCCCTCGCTGAGCTCGCCGAGGGCGCCCTGAAGCGCCGCTCCCAGGTCCGTGGCGTCGCGCTCCGGCGGCGCCGGCAGCTCGCTCACCGGAAGTTCTTGGGTGGGCAGGAACTCCCACTGCGGACGGCGCGCGAAGGAGAAGACGCCCAACCGCACCTTGGCGCCCACCAACCCCTGGGCCCGCTCCAGCACGTCCACGGCCCGGGTCCGGGCCTCCTCCCCGACGCTGTGGGAAAGGTCCACGGCCATCACCACGTCCAACTCCGGATCCTCGGCGAGGATCCGCGGGTTTGCCAGGGCCACCAACAAGACCACCGCGGCCGGCACACGCAGCCACAGGGGAAAGAGCGACCGGCGCATGCGGCAGACCACGATGCATTCCGCCAGCAGCAGCGCCAGGGCCACGACCAGCAGCGCCGGCCAGAGGTCGAAGCGCGCGTCCCGGCCGCTCTCCGCCGGCGCCGGCGCGGAGGTCACCGTATCCCCCTGGTACGAAGGGCGGATGCGGGACTCCTCCTCGCTGAACAGGTTCACAGCGAACTCGCCCTCCCCGTGCTTTCCCTGGAACCGGTAGAAGCCCACCTCCGCGGTGTCGCTGTAGGTGCCGGTGCGCTCGCGAATACGGACCGGGCGGCTCTCGCCGGAGGGGCCCACGAACACCAGTTGCTCCTCACCCACGCCCACGTCCGCGACAAAGGGCAGGCCCGCGGCCACCTGGCTGGCGGGGAACTCCCGTGCCGTGGGCCGGAACCAGGAGAAGGCATTGCGCACCAGCAGCGGAAACGACACCCGGAACGGCAAGTCCGACTGGGTGAGATCAAAGGCAAACACGAGCGCCTTGAGGTCGCCCGACTCCACCGCGTGGATCAGCGGCCCGCGCTCGGACTCCGCCAGTGACACGCCCCCGCCGTCCGCCACCAGCTCCAGGGCGTCCCGGACGTAAAGCCCGTCCAGGCGCACGCCCGCCGCCAGCGGATGATCGGAACCGGAGGACACCAGCGCGGGCCGTGGAGTTTGTCCGGCCACGCGCAGCGACAGGCCTTCGGCCACCGTGCGGATGAGGATGAAGTTGCCGCGGACCAGGGGCGGTGCCGGCACCCGGTCCAGCATCACCACGTCGTAGGCCGCCACCTGTTCGGTAACCCGGTCCACCGGGATCCGGTCGATGCGGGCCAGGGTGACGTGGGGGAAATAGCGTAGCAGGCGCTCCAGGAAAGGGTTTCCCGGCCCCACGTACAACACCCGTGTGGGCCGCTCGTCGGGGAACGCCAGGAAGGCGCGGTTGTCGGTGTGCAGATCGTCATTGATGGCCAGCAACGCGGTAGCGCGCCCGCGCAGGGGACCGGAGACCCCGTAGATCAGCACCTCCCGGGCAAACGGCTCCAGCGACAACAGGGCCCGGCTCACCACCCGGTCCGATACCGTGACGATCAGGGGCGCATGGACCGGCCGCTCCGTGAAATTCTCCACCACGACCATGGCCTCGTACTCGTCGGCCTCGCCGGCCACCCGGCGGAGTTGAAAGCCCAGGATGCCGACGTTGTCCGCGCCTCCCTGGACCTGCACGAGATCGAGGTAGGACGCCGCCAACGGCAGCTCCTCGATGCCCTTGAAGGCGCCGTCGGTGATGACCACCACCCGGTGCGGCCCCTGGCGCTTGAGGAACGTGTGCGCCAGGAGCACCGCTTCCTTCACCGGAGCCTCCGCGTCCGTGGCGGCCAGACCCCCGGCGGTTCGCCGGAGCCGGGCTCGATCCCCGGTGAAGGGCTGGATCACCTGGGGCGACGCCGCCGCGCCGATGATCATCATGCGGTCGTTGGCGCCCAGCGCGTCGATGCGCTGGTGAAGCTCGGCCCGGGCCGCGTCGAAACGGGAGCCCGACTCCCCCGCCGCCTTCATGCTGGCGCTCAGGTCCACCACCACCACCAGGTCGCGGCCGGCGCTGCCCACCCCCAGGAGCGCGGGGCCCGCCAGCGCGGTGATGACCGCCAGCGCGGCCAGAAGCTGCAGGATCAGCGGCAGGTTCCGGCGCCAGAGCCAGCCGAGACGCCGGCCCATGGGCCTTTCCCGCAGCACCTTCTCAAGCAGGAAGAGCGCGGTGACGGGGACCCGTGGCCCCCTGGGTCTCAGGCTGTTGAGCAGCAGGATGAGCGGGACTGCTCCCAGCAGAAAGAAAAAAGCCGCGGGAAAAAGCCACAGCACGGGCTATCCTGTAGGGGCGGGTTTCAAACCCGCCCGCGCCCGCATCGGGCTGTCCGCCGATTCAGGCTCCCTGGTCAGGTAGCGCAGAACGAAGTCGTCGAAGGGAACGTCGCTGGTGGTGCGCCGGTAGTCCATATCCCGGCCCTCACAGAATTGCCGGGTGTCGGTGAAAAACTCCTCCACTTCCCGCTGGAACCGGTCCGCCAGGTCCCGGTCGAGAAAGACCCGGCGCTCTCGGGCCGTCTCCACGTCCACCAGCGACACGTCGCCGCCGGGGTCCAGCCGCGTCTCGCCCTCCTTGAGAACATGGACCAGCAGCACGTCGTGCCGCTTCCGCGCCAGCTCTTCCAGAGCCGCGCGGCACCCGGCCGCATCCAGCAGGTCACTGAACAGCACCACCAGTCCCGGCCGGGGATAGAGCCGCGTGAAGGTCTTCACCGAGGTCTCCAAGTCGGTGCGGCCGGCGCAGGACAGCGCATCGAGGAAGTTGAACAGCGCCAGGATCTGACGCCGGGCCCGGGCCGGCGGCAACTGCGCCGCCACGTCTTCGGCCAGGCCCACCGCCCCCACCCGGTCGTGGGTCTTGAGGCCGATGTAGCCCAGGGCCGCGGCCACGCTCTTGGCGAACTCCAGCTTGGGCGGCGCGCCTTCCCCCATGGACAGGCTCGTGTCCAGCAAGAGATAGACCGTAATCTCCTCCTCGGCGGTGAACACCTTGAGCAGTAGCCGTTCCAGGCGTCCGTAGACGTTCCAGTCCACGTACCGCAGGTCGTCGCCGCGGCTGTACTTGCGGTAGTCGGAGAACTCCAGGCTGTAGCCCTTGCGAACGGTGGGGTGCTCGCCCCGGGCCATGCCCCAGTTCAAGCGCTTGGCCACCAGCCGCAGCTTGTCCAGGCGGGCCAGAAAGTCGGGCTCCAGGAACCGGTGCGCCTCGGCTTCGGCCATCAGGGCTGGACCTCCGGCACCCGCTCCACCACCTCATCCAGCACCGTTTCAGGGGCGATGCCGGAAGCCTCCGCGGCCAGGTTGAGCAGCAGCCGGTGCCGCAGGCTCGGCATCAGATCCCGGCGGATGTCCTCGAACGAGACGTTGGGCCGGCCGGAAAGCAGCGCCCGGGCCTTGGCCGCCAGGATCACCGCCTGCAACCCCCGGGGGCTGGCGCCGTACTGTACGTACTTGCGCGCCGACTCGGTACTCTGCTCGGTCCCGGCATGGGTCGCCCTCACCAGACGCACCGCGTAGTCCCGCACCGGACCCGCCAACGGCACCGCCCGCACCGCCTCACGCATCTCCAACACGGACTCCGCCGCCAACACCTTGGTCAAAGCCCCGGGAGGCGCTGCGGTGGTGAGCTCGGCGATCCGCCCCATCTCCTCGTACGAGGGGTAGCGGACGATGAGCTTAAAGAAGAAGCGGTCCACCTGAGCCTCCGGAAGAGGATAGGTGCCCTCCATCTCGATGGGGTTCTGGGTGGCCAGGACCATGAACGGGCTGGCGATGGGATGCAT
This sequence comes from uncultured Binatia bacterium (SeqCode), assembly GCA_965221155.1. Classification (GTDB taxonomy): domain Bacteria; phylum Desulfobacterota; class Binatia; order UBA9968; family JAJDTQ01; genus JAJDTQ01. The sequence continues at coordinate 443,315 of OZ244869.1, forward strand.
CGCGCCGCCCGCGGTAACGCTCTGGTCCTGCATGGCCTCGAGCAGGGCCGACTGTGTCTTCGGAGTCGCCCGGTTGATCTCGTCCGCCAGCACGATGTTGGCGAACACCGGCCCGGCCTCGAACTCGAACACCTTCCGTCCCGAGGCATCCTCGTTGACCACGTTGGTGCCGGTGATGTCCGCGGGCATCAGGTCGGGCGTGAATTGGATGCGCGAAAAGCTCAGGGCCATGAGCTCTCCCAGCGAGCGCACCATCAACGTCTTGCCCAGGCCCGGCACGCCCTCCAGCAGACAGTGGCCGCCGCACACCAACGCGATGAAGATGCCCTCGATGAGCTCCTCGTGGCCCACCACGGCCTTGCCCATCTCGTTCTTGACATCCTCGAACGAGCGCTGGGCGCTCATCATGCGATTTCGTATCCCCTCGGTCGACGCTTCCGATGTCAATGCCATGTTGCTCCTTGGAGGCCATGCCGACCCCCGGCGTCTTGCGGGCGCGGGCGGGTTTGAAACCCGCCCCTACTCCTATGGTCTTTCCCGGGCCACGCCCAGAGACAGGAAATAGTTCTTGATGGTTTCCTTGAACTCGGCGGGGATCTCCTCCGAGGAAAGCTCCGCTTCCAACTGCCGTTGGTATCGGACGACGACCGCTTCTTCCGCCACGGTACTGTCGCCCGGACGGGCCTCGCCCCTGAAGCCGAACCCCCGGCTCCGGCCCTTCCCCAGGAGCCCCTGCAAATGGGTGCGGACCCGTGCCTGGAAGGCTGGGTCGAAGGGCTCCTGCCCTTCCTTGCCGGGCTCGTTTCCCGGTTGTCGTCCCGCCGCCGGCGGCTGTTCCGCTCCACCGGTGGGTTCGCCGGGCCGGGTCGCCTGGGCGGTCGACTCATCCGGCGCGTCCCCGAGCAACATCTCCGTGAGGAACTGCTGTGTGGAGCCCAGCGACCGGCGGTCCTGCTCCTCCCTGGCCTCCCGCTCCACCCGGTCGAGGAAATCCTGGACTTCCTGCGCGCTCATATCCGTGGAGCCGCCGGGACGCCGGTCGAGGGAGGACAGCCCCAGGGACTCCAGCAGTTCGGACCGACTCTTCCCCGCGAACGAACCGTCCATCTTCCTGGCGTCCGATCGCTGCAGATGCTCCCTCAGTCTCTCCAGGGCCGCGTCGGACAGAGCCGGCCACTCCAGTCCCGCCCCGGCGGGCCACGACCGGGTCATCTCTTCCAGCACGTCCACCATGGCCCCCACCGACGCCTCCAGACGAGACTTCTCCGCGCCGGCTTCGCCCAGTTGCCGGTCGGCCATCTCGCGCAAGGCCTCGGCCATGCGCCGGCTCTCGGTCAAATCCTGCTCCCGCGCCCGCTGTTCCAGCTCCCCGGCGTGCTCCCGGAGCTCCCGGGCCATGCGCGACGGCGCCGAGGCTGCCTGGGGAGCGCCCCCCGGCGGCAGCCACAACCCCGCCGCCGCCAATACCACCAGGATCGGCCCGGCCAACGCGTGCCAGGTGAACCGGCGCCGGCAAAGCGACCGGAGCGGCGCCGCCCCGAGCTTCGCCGCGGCCTCCTCCACCACCAGAGACTCTTCCGGGGGAACGTGTTCCCGTGGAAGCTCCCGTGGCCGGAACAGGATCTCCCATGCCGTCAGCACCCGCTCATGGAGCTCCATTCCGTCGTCCACTTGCTTGAGCGAGCGGATGAACGCCTGTTCGCGCCAGGGGCGCAGCAGGAACACCCCCACCGCCAACGCGGCAAAGACCACCGGCGCAAACCACAGGAGGCCGGCGTTCACCGGCAACAGGGCCCGCGCGAGCACCAGCGCGGCAGCAGCCAACGCGGTGTAGCAGAGGCTTTCCAGCAGCAGGCGCTCGCGCCGCTTGCGTCGCTCCCAACGGCGCAGGTCGGCCAGCTTCTCCTTCAGGCGGGCTCCCGGATCGGTCACGAATAGCCTTTCTGGATGCGCTTCAAGCCCCAGGCCAGTAACGCCAGGCCCGCGGCGAACACCAAACCCTGGAAGGTCCAGTGAACCAGAGGTGGGGTCCACACCAGACCCCAATGCAAGGATGTCGTGGTCATCTCCAGCGTGCCGAGATGATAGAGCAGAAAGGCCACCGGATTCAACGTCTGCGCCCACGCTCCGAAGGCGCCCGAAATCAGGAAGAAACAGACGAAGATCCAGCGGATGAAGACCCGGCGGCTGTCCGGCTTGCGTTCCCACAGGGCCAGACCCACGAGGCCCCAGATGCCGTAGCCCACGGCATACAGGAACAGCATGGGCAGGGTGGATGCCATGTCGCCCAGGGGCGCGCGGGCGATGGCGCCGGACCACGCCAACAGGGGCGCCGCCAGGGACAACAGGATCAGGCCGTGGACCACCAGGATAGCCAGCAACCCGGACGCCACCGCGACGACGCCGAGCCGCTCCTCTTCGAGCCAGTGCCGCAGCGGCGAGAACCGCCATGCCAGGAATTCAAGACCCGCGAACCGAAGGGTCAGGTAGACGATCAACAGCAGCGAAGCCACGGCGGAAAACTTGAAGAGGAAGGCCGGTCCGATCCAGAACCTCGCTTCGCCGGCGGGCAGCACCAGTGCCAGCAGCTGCAGCGCGCCCAGGATGCCCACATAGAACAGGTAGCTGACGCAGGCCTGTCCCTCCTTCCAGTAGATCGTCACGGCCTCCTGGAACACCGGATTGGCCCAGGGCCTCACAGGTCCTCCTCCCCATCCCCCAGCGGGATGGCCACGCGAAACAGCTTGAAGTGGTGCGCCGTGACCCGAGGGTCCTCCACCCTCAACTCGGGTTCCTCGCCCCGCACCCAGCCGATGACGAACGCCGTCTTGGGGTACGCGGCCTCGCCGTCCGGGAATACCGAGCGCCGCAGCAGGACCTCGCGCACGCTTTCGTCGAACCGGACGTCCTCGAGCTGGGGACCCTCCACATCCTCCCCCTCGCCCGCGCGACGGGCCTCGGGCAGCTCGCGTCGCAGGTTGCCGCCCGGCGATACGTCCCCCAGCTTGTAGCCGCGCCCGCCGATCAGGAGCCAGCATTCGGTGAGCGTGCCGGGGCCTCGGTTGGTGATGCCGATACGGTAGGTCTCGCGGGAGTGCTCCCACTCGATGGCAACCGGTGAAGGGCGGACGGCGCGAAGCCTGAACAGTGCGGCCTTCCATTCCGCGAGCGGAACGTGAACCCGGTTGCGCGGGCGCCCTTGCCGCAGCACCAGCGACGCCTCCGCATCGCCGCCGGCCGCCGGCACCAGATCGAGCTGGGTCAGGTCCCGGCCGAGGGTGAAGGAGAACTCCTTGTGCCGGGTCGCGAACAGCCCCACGTTGGAGTGCACGGGCGCGACGTCCGACCATAGTGTCGCATCCACCACCGTGGAGGAGATCAGGATTCCGTCCGGCACGTGGCCCCCCCGATCGAAGTACCAGTAGCCGCCCAGCGCCCACCCCAGCACCAACCCCGCCGGGGCCAGGGCCAACCCGTACCGGGACGCCCCGCCGGCCTTTCGGTAGCGGAACCACAGCAGCAGCGACCCGATGTAGAGCGCCAGCGCCAGGAGCAGCGGCAACATCGGAGACCGCAGGCTGGAGAAGCCGAAGTCCTGGAGCAGTCCCGTGAACACGCCCCGATTCCAGGCGGTCCACGGCTCCGTGCGCCTGGGCGGCGGTGCGCCCAGAATCTCCGCGAACAGCGCCGCAAGGCCCGCCCAGTCCGACACCGGCGGCCGGCCCACGTCCAGCGCCAGATAGACCACCCTGCCCTCGCCGTGGCTCTTCTCCACGACAATGGGCGTGTCCCGCTCCGCCAAGAGCACCCGGCCGTCGGCGGCCGGGACGGCGTCCTGAACCAGGACATCCTCCAGGACGCCGCCGAATCGAGCCGACAGCTCCGGCAAGACCTCCAGCCGCTTCAGGCCCCGCACGGCCACCGGCAGCAACTCCGCGGTGGCCGTGTCCTGGTACAGGGCGAAGTGGGCGCCGCCCAGCACCACCATGGTCCCTCCGGCGGCGAGCCAGCGTTCCAGCGCGCGCCGCTGCCCCCGCGACAGACCGCGCAGCGACTGCTCGTACAGCATCACGCTCCAGACGCCGCCGTAGGCCCGGGTGTCCTCCGGCAGGTCACCCCGAGGAAGGGCAACCACAGGCACGGGAGTCTGGTAGGACAGCGGTATGGCCGGGGCGACGTTGCTCCGGGTCAGTAGAAGAATCAGCGGCTGGCCGGTGAACCGGCCGCGCAGGCTGACGGAGGTCTCATGGCTGCGACCGCCGCCGGTGAACCGCAGCACCAGCGGTTGCGCCACCGAGTCCGGATCGACGGTGACGAAGACGACCTTGCGCGCGTGGGTGGAGAGAAAGACGTCCCGCCGCTGGATGAACGAGTAGGGCTCAATGCCCCGGGTGGGCCCGCCACGGGCCTCCACCACCTCCAGGACGCCCCGAACCGCGACCCCGGAGTTCACCAACTCGATGCGTACCGGCAACGGTTCACCGAGGCGATAGATGCCTCCGAAACCCGGTTCCGCCCTTATCGAAACCTCGGCCGGCGCCAGACCGGAAACGAAGAGCGTCAAGGCCGCCAGAACCGCAGCCCACCCCGTTGGTCCTGAGCCCTTCGTCAAGCTCAGGACAGGCTGTAGCGAAGCGCCAGCGGAGCGAAGTCGAAGGAGGCTATTCGATGAAAGAGACGTCCAGTACCTCGAAGTTCCGTACACCCGCGGGCGTACGTACCTCCACCAGGTCACCCACCCGGCGGCCGATCAGGGACCGCGCCACCGGTGAACCCAGGGATATGCTCCCTTCCCTGGGCTCTGCCTCGTGCTCGCCGACGATCTTGTAGACCACGTTCTCGTCGGTGTCGTCGTCCACCAACTCGACGGTGGCGCCGAACACGACCTTGTCGCCGGAGAGCCTGGATACGTCGATGACCTGTGCCCGCGCGATCTTGTCCTCGGTCTCGCGAATCTGGACATCGAGCATGGACTGGCGCTCCTTGGCCGCATGAAACTCGGCGTTCTCCGACAGGTCGCCGTGGGCTCGGGCTTCCTCGATGTCGCGAACATTCTTGGGACGCTCAACGGATTTGAGGCGCTGGAGGTCCTCCACCAATTGCTGATGCCCCCGCGCCGTCATCGGCACGGGGCCGTCGTTGTCTGCCATCTGACTGCACCTCTGGAAAATATCCGGGCGAGCCGAGGAACCTCCGCCCGCCCGTGGATTTCAACCCGGTGGGGAGTGTAACACCGGTCAGCGAGAAATCAAAGAACGGTTCGGTCGCAAGTCCGTCAAGAGGAACCCAAACTGTGGATCCCGCAGATCGCACGCTGCTTCAGGAAAGAAGCCCCTCGTGAGCCGTCTTCCGCCATATAGCCCTACCTCAACGGGTTCGCCGCCGCCCTTGGCCTTTGCTGCCAGACGACCTCGGTGTGGGGTTTTGCGTCCAGTTCTTCGTCCGGCAGAGGATCGAAGAAACTGTCTGGAATGGTGACCCTGCCTTTCAGGGCGTCGGGCTTGCGCCGGCCCTGTGGTTTACAGGCAACCAGCCGCACGACGGGTTCGCCCCGGCGCGCGATCACAACCTCCTCCCCTGCCTCCACTTGAGCCAGCAGTCGTGAGAGTTGCGTCTTCGCTTGATGGACATTGACCACGAACATGGATTATTGCCTCCATTGACGATGATCTAGCTAATAACATAGCTAGAAACATAGCTAGACTGTACGGGGCAATGAAACCGGAGGACGTTTAGAACCGAATACAAGAAGAAAGACTGTCAGGAACGAATGCCGTCAGGACTCGCGCGGAGGGGCCGCCCAGGCGCGCTTGCCGGGGCCGAAGACGTGGCAGGCGGTGCCGTGGCCGCCCATGGAGAACTCCAGCTCCGGCTCCACCTCGGTGCAGATCTGCTCCCGAAACGGGCATCTCGGGTGGAAGTTGCAGCCGGACGGCGGGTTCACGGGGCTCGGCACGTCCCCTTCCAGCACCATGCGGTCCTTCTTGGGATTGGGGTCGGGCATCGGCACGGCGGACAGCAAGGCGCGGGTATAGGGGTGCCGGGCATCGGTGTAGATGGCCTCGCTTGGCGCGATCTCGACGATCTTGCCGAGATACATGATGGCCACCCGGTGGCTGACGTGCTTCACCACCCTGAGGTCGTGGGAGATGAAGAAGAAGGTGAGCTGCATGCTCTCCTGCAGTTCCTGCAGGAGATTGATGATCTGGGCCTGGATGGACACATCCAGGGACGACACGGGCTCGTCCGCCACGATGAACTTGGGCGACACGGCCAGGGCCCGGGCGATGCCGATGCGCTGGCGCTGGCCGCCGCTGAACTCGTGCGGGTAGCGGTCGAAGTGATCCTCCCTCAAGCCCACCTTCTGGAGCAGCCCCATCACCCGCTCCTTGCGGTCGCTGCCGGAAGCCATGTGGTGGATCTTGAGGCCCTCGCCGATGATGTCGCCGACTCTCATGCGGGGATTGAGGGAGGCATAGGGATCCTGGAAGATGATCTGCATGCGCCTGCGCAGATCGCGCATCTCCGCGCTGGAGATCCTCATGATGTCCCTGTCCTCGAACAGGATCTCGCCTTCCGTGGGCTCGATCAGGCGGAGAAGTGTCCGGCCCAGCGTCGACTTGCCGCACCCGGATTCACCCACCAAACCGAGGGTCTCTCCATCCTCCACCGTCAGGCTGACGCCGTCCACGGCCTTGACGTCGCCCTTGCGCCGGGAAAGCAGTCCTTCCTCGACCGGGAAATACTTCTTCAGGTTCCTGACTTCCAGCAAGCTCATGGGATCATCTAGGGGCGAGTTTCAAACCCGCCTGTGTGGTGTGCAAACAAGTCCATCAGTTCGTCCTATAGCACGCTACCCACTGGTTGCGCGCCTTTTCCTCAAGGACAGGCTCATGGCCGGCGCAGATCCCGGAAGCCTTGAAACAGCGGTCCCGGAACCGGCACCCGCTGGGAAGATCCAGCGGACTCGGCACCACACCGGGGATAGCGTCCAGGCGCCGCTTGCTGGTGCTGCTGGGCAAGGAGTTCAGCAGGCCGATGGTGTACGGGTGCAGCGGTTTGCTGAAAATCGCCTCCGGCTTGGCGCGCTCGACCATCCGGCCGGCGTACATAATGGCGACCTCGTCGGCCTGCTCCGCCACGACGCCAAGGTCGTGGGTAATGAGCAGCAGCGCCATGCCGAGCTTGTCCTGAAGCTCCCTCATCAGATCCAGGATCTGGGCCTGAATGGTCACGTCCAGGGCCGTCGTCGGCTCGTCGGCGATGAGCAGGCTCGGATTGCAGGACAGCGCCATGGCAATCATCACGCGCTGGCGCATGCCGCCGCTCATCTGGTGCGGGTAGTCGTTGACGCGGGTGTCGGGGTCGGCAATCTTCACCAGCCGGAGCATCTCGACGGCCTTGTCCTTCGCCTCCCGACGTGAAACTTTCTGATGGAGCCGGATGGCCTCCGTGATCTGGTCCCCGACGGTGAACACCGGGTTCAGCGAGGTCATGGGTTCCTGAAACACCATGGAGATCTCGTTGCCGCGGATCCGCCGCATCTCCTCGTCCCGCAGCTTGAGCAGATTCTGTCCGCGATAGAGGACCTCGCCGTCCGATATCCTTCCGGGAGGGGACGGGATCAGCCGCATGATGGAGAGGGCCGTCACGCTCTTGCCGCAGCCCGACTCGCCCACGAGCCCCAGAGTCTTGCCCGCTTCGATGGCGAGGTTCAGTCCGTCCACCGCCGGAAACTCGCCGTCGGAGGTCACGAACGAAGTGTGGAGATTCTTGATTTCGAGCAGTGTCGCCATGGGGCGCGGTCACTCCCTGCTAAACAGGCTCTATCAAGCCCGCAAGCGCGAACTGTACCAAAAAACGGCCGGGGTGCAAACGAAATTAGCGGGACACGGGCCGCACGAGCCCGGTGTTTCCTTGATCGACCCGGGGAATCCTGTTAGACGCGAACGATAGGGCCTTACGCTCCCACGAGCCATGGAAGCGCCTCACTACAACCAGACCGGGACCACGGACGCGCTCATCGAGCAGCTCGCTTCCGCGGTGCATGCCCGCCGCATGACGGTGCCGGCGATCCTGTTCCTCGAAGCCCACAAGCCGCTCACGTCGCTGTTCCATACCGCCGCGGTGATGAGCTTGCCGTTATTGCTGCCGCTGTTCGGGGCGAAGGCCCGGGAGTTGCCGGCGTTTCTCCAGTCGCGCGACAACGTCGAGCGGCTGATCCGGCGCATCGAAGAGTTGGCGGAAGGCGGGGACGGTTGATGGGCGGGTTCGAGAACGCCACCCCCGGGGTGCTGGTGATCATGGCCCTCATGATCGGGCCGGTGCTCTATTACATCCGCACGGCCCGGCGGCGAAGGGACCTCTACGTCCGGCGTCTGGCCGGGGTGGACGCCATCGACGAGGCCGCGGGCAGAGCGGCGGAGTTGGGGCGGCCCCTGTCCTTTTCCACCGGCATCACCAACGTCGGTCCGGTGTTGTACGCGTGCCTCGGCGTGCTCTATTACGTGGCGCGCAAGGCGGCGCAGTACAAGTCCCGCCTGTTGTTGCCGCAGAACAACCCCGAGGTCATGGCCATTGCCGAGGACGTGCTGCGGGAAGCCTACCGCACCGAGGGCCGCTCGGCCCTGTTCGACCCGCGGAACATCCTTTTCCTTTCCGAGGAGCAGTTCGCCTTCGCCGCGGGCTATATCGGAATGGTGCAGCGGGAGCAGGTGGCCGGCGCCTTTCTCTTCGGCCATTTCGCCGCCGAATCGCTGATCCTGGCGGAAGCCGGACAGCAGGTGGGGGCGATGCAGGTGGGCGCCTCGGTGAGTCCCGAGCAGGTGGCGTTCTTCATCGCCGCCTGCGATTACACCCTCATCGGCGAAGAGCTGTTCGCCGCCTCGGCCTACCTGACCCGTGAGCCGATCCAACTCGGCAGCCTCTACGGGCAGGACCGGGCCAAGCTGTTCCTGCTCCTCATGATCGTGGCAGGGGTGGGCATCGCCACGCTGAACTCGGTGTGGCCCGAGCTGGGGCTGACCAACCTCGACGCGCTGCTCCAACTCGGTTGGAGGCTCGGGCTGTGAACGTCCGGACACGTCTCATCAAGCTCGTCACGTTCCTCGGCGGCATCTACTTCTTCCTGGAGTTCGTCCTTCCGGGCACCGTCTTCGGGGTGAAGATCGACACCTACCACGATCAGATCTCCAACGGCTTCATCACCGTCGGCGCCATGGCCGCGGGCCTGGGCCTCATCAACCTGCTCATGCAACACGGTTCGAAGATCATCTTCCGGCGCAAGGAGTGGGTCTACAGCGCGGCGCTCCTCTCCGGCCTGGCGATCATGATCGTGATCACCTGCCAGGACTGGGCCGGCACCCGCCGGATCGCGGAGGAGGTGGCGGAGATATCCCGGCTGTCGGATTTCGCGGAGCGCATCAAGTCGGATCACGAGAAACAGGTTGAAGGCGTCCTGCCCGCGGCCGCGCGCAACGGCAAGCTCAAGGAGGAGGCGGCGCGGCTGCTGGCCGGGATCGAGGGCGACATGGCCGCCTTCGACCTCGACCGTTTCGGGACCGGGAGCATCGACCACGGGCTGGCGCAAGGCTATTTGGCGGAGGCGGGCGCCGGCGTCGGCGGGGTCCGGGCCGCGCTCCGGAAGCTGACGGCCAGGGACGGCGAGGCGGTGGACCTGGCCGGTAACGGCGCCGCGGCGAGGGCCTTGAGAGGCCTTGCGGACGCCTGGCGCAACCTCCGCAACCTCGAATACGAGCACTCCAACGCAAAGCACGTGTACCGGCTGCTGTTCGAGGGGCTGTTCGTGTCGCTGGGATCGGCCATGTTCTCGCTGCTGGGGTTCTACATCGCGGCCGCGGCCTACCGCGCCTTCAGGATACGTTCGGCCGAGTCCTCGCTGATGATGATCGCGGCCGTCCTGGTCATGCTCGGCCAGATTCCCTTCGGCGTGTGGATCTGGTCGGGGTTGCCGGACGTCAGGCTGTGGCTCCTGGAGATTCCCAACTCGGCCGCGTTCCGGGCCATCACCTTCGGCGCGGGAGTGGCGGGGCTGGTGATGGCGTTCCGCATGTGGTTCTCCATCGAATCCGAAACCTTTGACGGGGAGGAGCGGTAACGTGGGCCTCGCACGGCTGGACCGCCGCTGGATCTACCTGCTGGTGTTTCTCGCCTTGAGCGTGCCCATTATCACCCAGTATACGGTGGAGCCGGCTCGCATGGACGATGCCGAACGATTCTTCGAGGTGGTGGACGGCATCGAGGCCAAGCCCGGTCAGTACGCTTTCGTGGCCATGGACTTCGGCCCCAGCACCAAGGGCGAGAACCAGCCCCAGGCACGCGCGGTGGTGGAGCATCTGATGCGCAAGCGAATCCCGGTGATCGTGTTCTCGCTCTACTATCTCGCCGAGCCGTTTCTCAAGTCGGTACCCGAAGAGGTCGCGCGGCAGCTCGAACGGGAGCACCCCGGCGAGACCTGGGAATATGGCCGCGACTGGCTCAATCTCGGCTATCGGCCGGGGGCCGGCGTCCTGATCCAGGCGATTCCCAAGTCCGAGAACCTCGCCGAACTTTTCGAGAAGGACGTTCGCGGCAACCGGATCTCCGATCTGCCGGCGTTCAGCGGCCTTCGAACGCTTCACCAAATCGCCTTCCTCGCCGAGTTCACGGGCCTGGTGGGCGTGTTCGACAACTACGTGCAGTACTTCACCAGCGAGGACTACACGCCGGCGTTCGGCCACGGCTGCACCTCCATCACGATCCCGGAGGCGTTCATCTACCTCGACTCGGGACAGATCCAGGGGCTGTTGGGCGGACTCGCGGGGGCCGCGTGGTACTCCGAATTGCTGGAGCGACGCTACCCACGGCGCCCGGTTGACGAATCGCTGATGTTGAACACCGGCCTGGGAGTGGCCCAGCTCGTGGTGATCGCCTTCATCGTGCTGGGCAACCTTGCCGGGTTGCTACGGCGGAGAAAAGCAGGATCCTGAGCCATGGCGATCCTGGACACCTGGCACGCGGCCACGGTGCTCGTGGGGGGCATCGGGACGCTGGCGATCTTCAGCTTCCTGATCAGGGAGAACCCGTTCTTCCGGCTCTTCGAGCACCTCTTCATCGGCATCGCCGCCGGCTTCGGCCTCGTCCTGGGCATCAAGAACTTTCTGTGGCCGAAGGTGCTGGTGCCCATGCTGGGACTGGACATCGTCACCTATCCGGACGGCAGCCTCTCCCACGAGTACGACCCGCGGCTGCTGCTCTACCTGCTGCCCATGGTCTTCGGCCTCTTCTACTATTTTCTGTACTCGCAACGGTACGCGTGGCTGGCCAAGCTGGTCATCGGCTTCTCCCTGGGCATGAGCGGCGGTCTTGCGTTCAAGGGGTTCTTCAACCAGATCATGCCCCAGGTGGTCAGCAGCTTCAGGCCGCTGGTGGTGTTCGAGGACGGAGTCCTGGCCGTGGGCAGCAGCCTGGAGAACGCGTTCTTCATCTTCACCCTGCTGGCGGTCATGTACTACTTTTTCTTCTCCTACCGGCACGAGAACCGCGCGGCCAACGGGCTCTCCCTCTCCGGCCGCTGGCTCCTGATGGTGTGCTTCGGCGCCTTCTTCGGCTCCACCGTCATGGCCCGCACCGCGCTCCTGGTGGAGCGGGTCCAGTTCCTGCTGATCGACTGGTACGGCGTACTGGCAGGCCTCGTCGTCTCATGAAGACCGATCCCACAGAGCTCCGGACCGTGCTGGTCACCGACTGCGGCTCGACGACCACCAAGGCGCTACTGTTCCAGAAGACCCCGGAGGGCTGGCGCCACACCCACCGCGGGGAGGCTCCCACCACCGTGGAGCAACCGGTGGCGGACGTGACGGTAGGGGCACTGAACGCCTTCACCGAGGTAGAGGAGGTAAGCGGCCGCAAGCTCCTGGCGCCGGACGCGGCGCCGGGCGGCGAGGTTCCGCTTCTCGAGTCCGGCGACGACAACGCCCAGGGCATCGACCTCTATCTTTCCACCAGTTCCGCCGGCGGCGGATTGCAGATGACGGTAGCCGGGGTGGTGCGCCACATGAGCGCGGAATCCGCGGAACGGGCGGCCCTCAGCGCCGGGGCCATCGTGATGGACGCCATCTCGGCGGACGATGGCCGCGAGGACCACGAGCGCATCCAGCGGCTGCGGCACCTGAGACCGGACATCGTGCTCCTCACCGGCGGCGTGGACGGCGGCTCCCAGGAACACGTGGTGGAGATGGCGGAGACCCTGGTGGCGGCGGCGCCCCGGCCTCGGTTCGGCGACTCTCTCAGGCTGCCGGTCATCTATGCCGGCAACAGCCACGCCACCGAGGATGTCCGGCGCATCCTGGAAAAGACCGCCCAGGTGGCGGTGGTGGACAACGTGCGCCCTACCCTCGAGGCGGAGAATCTCGCGCCCGCCCGGGAAACCATCCACGAGTTCTTTCTCACCCACGTCATGAGCCACTCGCCGGGCTACGACAAGCTGCTGCAATGGACTCCGGTTCCGGTGATGCCCACCCCCGCGGCGGTGGGGGACATGGTGCGCGGCCATGCCGAGACCACCGGCCAGACGTTGCTGTGCGTCGACATCGGCGGCGCCACCACCGACGTCTTCAGCGTCTTTGACAACCGCCAGGGCGAGCCCGTGTTCAACCGCACGGTGAGCGCCAACCTGGGCATGAGCTACTCCGTGGCCAACGTCCTCATCGAGGCCGGGGCCGAGTCCATCCGCCGGTGGCTGCCCTACGAAATGGAGGCCGCAGAGCTCCGGGACAGGCTGCGCAACAAGATGATCCGGCCGACCTCGATTCCCCAGACCCTGGAAGACCTGTGGCTGGAGCAGGCAGTGTGCCGGGAGGCCTTGCGGCTGGCGCTCGTGCACCACCGTTCCCTGGCCGTGGGGCTGAGCGGCGTGCAGCAGCAACGGGGCATCGCCGACATCTTCTCGCAGACCGCCGGCCGGTCGGACCTGGTGGACATGATGGCCCTTGATCTGGTCATCGGCTCGGGCGGCGTGCTGAGCCACGCCCCGGACCGCATGAGCGCCGCGCTCATGATCCTGGAGGGTTTCGAGCTTCAGGGCTTCACCCGGATCGCGGTGGACTCCATCTTCATGATGCCCCATCTGGGCGTCTTCGCCTCCGTCCATCCCGACGCCGCGCGGGTGATCTTCCTGCACGACTGTCTCGTGAACGTCGCTCATGCCGCCGTCCCCGTGTTTCCCCGCAAGCGGCCGGCGGCATCGATACTGGCTGACGTGTCCGTGGACGGCAGCCCGGCCGGGACCATCGACGCCGGCAGCGTCGGCCACATCGAGCTGGAGCCCGGTGCCGCAACGCGCATCACCATCAAACCCGCGGGCAGGAACATCGACGTGGGAGCCGGCGCCGGCGTGACCCTGGAACGGGAGCTCACCGCGGGCCTTTGCGGCGTGATCCTCGACGGCCGGAACCGCCCGCTGCAACCCCCGGCGTCCGCGGACCAACAGATCGCGGAACGCCACGCCGTCATGGCGGCCCTGGGACTGGTGAAGCCATGGCCCAGGCACTGACACCCGGACTTCAGGTGCGGGCCGGCGCGGTGGTACGCAAGACCCGAGAGCTTCCGGTGCCCGGCCGGATTCTCTGCCGGCAAGGCGATAGCGTGACGCCCGACGCCATCGTGGGGCGGGCCGAGCTGCCGGGAGACCTGCAGATCCTGCGGATCCCGGAGACCCTCGGCATCGAGCCATTCGAAGCCGCCAAAGGGCTCAAGGTGGACGAGGGCGGCGTCATCGCCGAGGGCGACCTGGTGTGCGAGCACGTGGGCCTCTTCGGGTTGTTCCGGTCCCGTTACTACTCACCCGTGGGCGGCGCCGTCGAGTTCGTCTCGCGGCGCACCGGCCACCTGGGGGTCCGGCTGGCGCCTCACGCCATCGAGTTGCTCGCCTACGTGCAGGGTACGGTGGCGGACGTGGACCCCGACAAGTCCGTGACCATCGAAAGCCGGGGGGCCTTCATCCAGGGAATCTTCGGCGTCGGCGGCGAATGCTACGGCACCATCCGGATGCTCGACGGCGGCCCCAAGACCATCGTGGGACCCAAGAAGATACCCGCCGACGCCGCCGGACTGGTGCTGGTGGGGGGAACCCGCCCGACCCTCGAGGCCTTGCAACGCGCCGCGGAAGCCGGCGCCGCCGGACTGGTGGTGGGGTCCATCGACGACTACGCCCTCACCGGCTACCTCGGGTACGATCTCGGCATGGCCGTTACCGGCCACGAGGACATTCCCATGACCGTCATCGTCACCGAGGGCTTCGGCTGGCTTGCCGTGGCCGAGCACACCCACTCCCTGCTCCGGAGCCTCGAAGGCCGCGCCGCCTCCATCAACGGCGCCACCCAGGTGCGCGCGGGTGCGGTGCGCCCGGAAATCATCGTGGCCCGGGAGGAGACCGGGGCTCAGTCCATGGCCGCGGAACGCGACCCGGCAGCCGGCCTGCGCGTCGGCGCGTCCGTCCGCATCATTCGCGCCCCCCACTTCGGCGCCACCGCCGAAGTCGTCGCCCTTCCCGCCGATCCCCAGCCCATCGAAAGCGGCGCCTTGACCCGTGTCCTGCACGCCCGGTTCGTCAACGGCGACGTCGTCATCGTACCCCGGGCCAACGTCGAGCTGCTGTGATCTTGCAATAGCCTCTCACGGTCATCATATTGTAATTCTGGTGTCCGCAACGTCGGGATACCAGAAGCCTGTATCGGCCGGTAGCACGGATGCGGGCGCGGGCGGGTTTGAAACCCGCCCCTACATCGGGCGTCCGATTTCTGCGCCGCTGGAGGACGAGGGTGTAGGGGCGGGTTTCAAACCCGCCCGCGCCCGCACCGCGCCGTCGGGCGATACCGGCGCCGGGAAGATACTAGGAGGTTCCATGCGATCGAATTGGGTATTGGGGACGGTGCTGTGGTGCCTGACGTGGGTCACCGCGCCGGGTCTTGCGGTTTCAAGCGACGAGGGCCGCACCAGCCACGGCATCGCCATGCACGGAGATCTGAAATACGCGCCGGACTTCAAGCACTTCGACTACGTGAATCCGGAGGCGCCCAAGGGCGGCGCGGTGCGGCTGCAGGCCATCGGCACCTACGACAGCTTCAACCCCTTCATCGTCAAGGGAAGTCCGGCGGCGGGCATCGGGCGCATCTACGAAACCCTGATGGCCGGGTCCGCGGACGAGCCCTTCAGCGAGTACGGCCTTCTGGCGGAGAGCATCACCGTGCCCAAGGACCGCTCGTGGGTCGCCTTCAAGCTGCGGCCGGAGGCACGCTGGCACGACGGCAAGCCGGTGACCGCGGATGACGTGATCTGGACCTTCGAGACCCTGATCACCAAGGCCGTCCCCTTCTACCGCGGTTACTACCGCGACGTGAAGAAGGTGGAGAAGCTTGACGACCGGACCGTGCGGTTCACCTTCGGCAGCGGGACCAACCGGGAATTGCCGCTGATCCTGGGGCAACTGGTGGTGCTGCCGAAGCACTACTGGGCCGAGCGGGACTTCGCCAGGACGACCCTGGAACCCCCCCTCGGGAGCGGCTCGTACAAGATCGGCGCCTTCGAGCCCGGCCGCGACGTGGAATACCAGCGGGTGGAAGACTACTGGGGCAGGGATCTTCCGGTGAACGTGGGACGCGACAACTTCGACCGCATCCGCCACGACTACTACCGCGACGGCACCGTGTCCGTGGAAGCGTTCAAGGCCGGGGAGTACCACTTCCGGGACGAGAACAGCTCCAAGAACTGGGCCACGGCCTATGACTTTCCCGCGTTGCGGCAGGGTCTGGTCAAGAAGGAGAAAATCCCTCACGACCGCTCCACCGGCATGCAAGCGTTCGCCTTCAACACCCGCGGGCCGCTGTTCCAGGACCGGAAGGTCAGGGAGGGGTTGGCGTACGCGTTCGACTTCGAATGGTCCAACCGGACCCTGTTCTACGGGCAGTACGCGCGTACGCGCAGCTACTTCGACAACTCGGAGCTGGCGGCCACCGGGCTTCCGACCCCGGACGAACTGGCGATCCTCTCCCCCCACCGCGGCCGGTTGCCGGAGGAGGTCTTCACCAGGCCCTACGAGCCGCCGGCCAACGACGGCTCGGGCCGCATCCGCGCCAATCTCCGCCAGGGGTCGAAGCTGTTGCGGGGGGCCGGCTGGAGCATCGACAAGACCACCCGCAAGCTTACCCACAAGGCCAACGGACGGACCATGGAGTTCGAGATTCTGCTGGTAAGTCCCCTGTTCGAGCGGATCGTTCTGCCCTTCAAAAAGAATCTGGCCCGGCTCGGAATCACCGCCACCGTGCGCACGGTGGACAGCGCGCAATACCGGCGGCGGCTGGACGACTTCGACTTCGACGTGGTCATCGGCACCTGGGGGCAATCGCTGTCGCCGGGAAACGAGCAACGGAACTACTGGGGCTCGGACTTCGCCGACCGGCCCGGCAGCCGGAACCTCGTGGGCATCAAGGACCCGGTGGTGGACGAGCTCATCAAGGGGGTCATCAACGCCCCTGACCGCAAGAGCCTGGTCAACCACGTCCGCGCCCTGGACCGCGTGCTCCAGTGGGGCCACTGGGTGATCCCCCAGTGGCACATCCCCTACGACCGGCTGGTGTATTGGGACCGGTTCGGCCGCCCCGAGGCCACCCCCACCCAGGGAGTCCAGTTCGACACCTGGTGGATCGACGCCAGGAAGGTGGAAGCCCTGGGGACGAAGCGCAAGGGCGGTTGATGGCCACGACGCATCCAGCCCCTCTCCCTCTGGGAGAGGGTGGCCGAAGGCCGGTTCGATCCGTCCCAAATCCAGCCCCTCTCCCTCTGGGAGAGGGTGGCCGAAGGCCGGTGCGATCCGCCCCAAATCCAACCCCTCTCCCTCTGGGAGAGGGTGGCCGAAGGCCGGGTGAGGGCGCCACTATCACCCTGCCCCTTCCATTCCCTGCCCTGCTCAACGGGCCGATGGCATTGGGAGACCCTCACCAACCCTCTCCCAGAGGGAGAGGGGGTCGGAGGGCGCCTCGCCCGGCGTACCGACTGACGACATGTTTGCCTACATCATACGCCGCCTGCTGCTGATCATTCCGACGCTGTTCGGCATCATGGTGCTGAACTTCGTGATCATCCACTCGGCGCCCGGAGGGCCGGTGGAGCAGCTTCTGGCGAAGCTCCAGCAGACCGACGTGTCGGCCACCGAACGGTTCAGCGGCGGCCGCGACCAGCGGGAGGTGGGGCCTTCGGCGAGGCCGTCGCGGGATGCGGGCAGCAGCGGCGGCAGGTACCGCGGCGCGCGCGGCATCGATCCCGAGTTCATCAAGGAGATCGAGCGCCAATTCGGTTTCGACAAGCCGGCTCACGAGCGGTTCCTCCTCATGATCGGCAACTTCCTGCGTTTCGACTTCGGCGACAGCTTCTTCCGCGACCGCTCCGTGGTGCAACTGGTGTTGGACAAGCTGCCGGTGTCCATCTCGCTGGGACTCTGGACCACGCTGCTGGTGTACTTCGTGTCCCTTCCCCTGGGAGTGGCCAAAGCGGTGCGGGACGGCTCGCGCTTCGACGTCTGGACCTCCGGGGCGGTCATCGTGGGCAACGCGGTGCCGGGGTTCCTGTTCGCCATCCTGCTGATCGTGCTGTTTGCCGGGGGCCGCTACCTCGACTGGTTTCCGCTGCGCGGCCTGGTGTCGGACAACTGGAGCGAGCTGGGCCCGTGGCAGCGCATCATCGACTACCTCTGGCACATCACCCTGCCGGTGATGTCCATGGTCATCGGCGGCTTCGCGGGCCTCACCATGCTCACCAAGAACTCGTTCCTGGACCAGATCAACCAGCAGTACGTGATGACCGCCCGGGCCAAGGGGCTGAGCGAGCGGCGGGTGCTGTACCGGCACGTGTTCCGCAACGCCATGCTCATCGTCATCGCCGGCTTTCCCGGCGCCTTCGTCGGCGTGCTGTTCACCGGCGCCCTCCTCACCGAGGTGATCTTCTCGCTGGACGGGGTCGGCCTGCTGGGTTTCGAGGCGGCCATCAACCGGGACTATCCGGTCATGTTCGGCACGCTCTATTTCTTCACCCTGCTGGGGCTGGTGATGAAACTGGTCGAGGATCTGACCTACGTGGTGGTGGATCCGCGCATCGACTTCGAGAGCCGGGAAACCTGATCGCAAGCCTGGATCCGCCTGCATGACGCCGCTCAACCGAAGACGCCTGCACAACTTCCGCGCTAACCGGCGCGGCTACGGGTCCCTCCTGATCCTCGGCGGGTTGCTCTTCATCAGCCTGTTCGCCGAGTTCATCGCCAACGACCGGCCGCTGCTGGTGCGCTACGACGGCGGGTTCTACGCGCCGGTGCTGGTGGACTATCCGGAGACGGACTTCGGCGGCTTCCTGGAGACCGACACGGACTACAGCGACCCCGAGGTCAAGGCGCTCATCGAGGAGCGCGGCTGGATCCTCTGGCCGCCGATCCGCTACAGCTACGACACCATCGCCTACGACCTGCCGACCCCGGCGCCGGCGCCGCCAAGCCTGCAGAACTGGCTCGGCACCGACGACCAGGCCCGTGACGTGGTCGCCCGGCTGATCTACGGCTTCCGCATCTCGGTGCTGTTCGGCCTGATCCTGACCCTGGTGAGTTCCGTCGTCGGTGTTGCCGCGGGCGCGGTCCAGGGGTACTTCGGCGGCTGGCTCGACCTTCTCTTCCAGCGTTTCATCGAGATGTGGTCCGGACTGCCGACGCTCTACCTGCTGATCATCCTGGCCAGCGTGGTAACCCCGAGCTTCTGGTGGCTCCTGGCCTTCATGCTGCTGTTCAGTTGGATGGCGCTGGTGGGCGTGGTGCGGGCGGAGTTCCTGCGCGCGCGCAATCTCGACTACGTGCGGGCGGCCCGGGCCCTGGGCGTGGGCAACCCGCGCATCATCGCCCGCCACGTGCTGCCCAACGCCATGGTCGCGGCGCTGACGTTCCTGCCGTTCATCACCAGCGGCGCGGTGGTGACGCTGACGGCCCTGGACTTTCTCGGCTTCGGCCTGCCGCCGGGCTCGGCCTCACTGGGCGAGTTGTTGAAGCAGGGAAAGGACAACCTGCAGGCGCCGTGGCTCGGGTTCTCGGCCTTTTTCGTCATCGCCCTCATGTTGAGCCTGTTGGTGTTCATCGGCGAGGCGGTGCGCGATGCCTTCGACCCCCGCAAGACCTTCGCGCCCGAACCCGCGACCTTCGGCGAAACGGACGGGGCGGCGCCGGCCGAGCCTGGGAGCCCCGAGCCGGGGGGTGCGCTCGGCGGCGGGACGGCGCTGGTGGACATCGAGGACCTGGCGGTGCGCTTCGGCTCGGGACCCGGAGCCGTGGAAGCCGTGGACGGAGTCTCCCTCACCATCCGCAGGGGCGAGACCGTGGCCCTGGTGGGCGAGAGCGGCTCGGGCAAATCGGCGACCGCGCTGTCGATCCTCCAACTCCTGCCCTACCCCGCGGCCAGCCATCCCCGCGGCAGCATCCGCTTCCAGGGCACCGAGCTGCTGGGCGCCGACTCCCGGACCCTGCAGGGCATCCGCGGCGACCGCATCGCCATGATCTTCCAGGAGCCCATGACGTCGTTGAACCCGCTGCATACCATCGAGCGCCAGATCGGCGAGACCCTGAAGCTTCACAAGGGACTCGACGGGCCGGCGGCGGTCGCGCGGACCCTGGAGTTGCTGCGGCTCGTCGGCGTCCAGGATCCCGAACGGCGGCTCGGGGCTTACCCCCACGAGTTGTCCGGCGGACAGCGGCAGCGGGTGATGATCGCCATGGCTCTGGCCAACGAACCCGATCTGCTCATCGCCGACGAGCCCACCACCGCCCTGGACGTGACCATACAGGCCCAACTGCTGGCGCTGCTCATGAGCCTGCAGCAACGGCTGGGCATGGCGATCCTGTTCATCACCCACGATATGGGTATCGTGCGCAGGCTGGCGGATCGCCTCTGCATCATGCAGCGGGGAAAGATCGTGGAGGCGGGCGCCACCGACGACGTGCTGCAGCGGCCGCAGCATCCCTACACCCGGCATCTGCTGGCGGCGACCCCCAAGGGCGCCCCGGCGGCGCCCGACTCGACGGCCGAGCCGGTGCTGGCGTGCGAGGACCTCAAGGTCTGGTATCCGGTAAAGGCGGGCATCATGCGACGCACGGTGGATTACGTCCGGGCCGTCGACGGCATTTCCATGGAGCTCCGGAAAGGCCAGACGGTGGGCGTGGTGGGCGAGAGCGGCTCGGGAAAGACCACCCTGGGGCTGGCGTTGCTGCGGCTCGTGGGCAGCAACGGATCGGTCTTTTACGACGGCCGGGAAATCCAGGGTCTGCGCTCCCGGGCGCTACGGCCGCTGCGGAGGGACATGCAGGTGGTGTTCCAGGACCCCTACGGCTCCTTGAACCCGCGCTTGTCCGTGGCCCAGATCATAGAGGAAGGCCTGGTGGTCCACGGGCTCGGCGGCACCGCGGAGGAACGCGACGGGCTCATCGTGGAAGCCCTGAGGGAGGTGGAACTGGAACCTGACGCGCGCCACCGCTATCCCCACGAGTTCTCCGGCGGCCAGCGCCAGCGCATCGCCATCGCCCGGGCCATGGTGCTGGAACCGCGGTTCGTGGTGCTGGACGAGCCCACATCCGCCCTGGACGTGTCGGTTCAGGCCCAGATCGTGACCCTCCTCCGAAGGCTCCAGGAACAGCACCGCTGCGCCTATCTCTTCATCAGCCACGACCTCAAGGTGGTGCGCGCCATGAGCCACCACGTCCTGGTGGTCCACGAAGGCGTGGTGGTGGAGCAGGGGCCGGCCTCGGCCATCTTCGAGACGCCCCGCCACGACTACACCAGGGAGCTCGTGGCGGCGGCCTTGGACATCTAGTGTGGTGTCTCACAAATACGCTTGTGAATCTGCGAGGGCATTTTGGTTGTCGGCAAGGCGCGATGACGAGCAGTGGCGTGTACCACGCGTGGAAGAGCAACGCAGCCGACGGCCAAAAGGACCCGCAGATTCGTAAGCGTATTTGTGAGACACCACACTAGTGTCCCGGCCGGTTGCGCGATGCGGGCACGGGCGGGTTTGAAATCTGTTGGCCTAGCGTCCGCCCTACAATTTGTGGTCCGTAACCAACTGAAAATAAACAACAAAACTGTCCTCTTGGAGCACCGGATGGTTCGTGCAAGGAACAATCAACACATGGTCAACACCACGCCTTGGACGGTCAGGTAATCCTTCGGTCAGGCCGTGGAAAAACCGTTCATGCCGTGAAATCGTCCCGGCGAAGGGTAGATAGGTAAAGTCTGTGTGCGCTGCCATCAATCTCTCCGCACAGTCGCCGTTCATCACCTCGGCCCGTCTGGGCGTCTCGGTCATCACGGCCGAAGGATTACCCGCAACCGTTTGCATTCGGGGACGCCGCTGACATGTCATGAAACTGCGCTTTGGAAGTATAGCACACGCGGCGGACGCCGGTCACATCTCCGGCGGCCGGGTACTGCCTCAGTTTGGAATCTGGCGAGGGAGAGGGGGAATCGGGGGCGGTTTGTCCCTCAGGGCCTCCGGGTGTGCCATGGCCTGCCGACAAAACGGCAGAACCCTTTGCCGGAATTGCCAGAGGAGTGGCTGAAGTTGGAGGACTAGCTGGGGTATCAGGGGAAACGCGAGCAAAGACGGCGCGCGACTTTATCGTCGATAAGGCCCAAGTGGGTTTCCAGCATTTCGGGAGTTATATCGGAAATGCTCAGGCCGGACTCTCGCGCTTCTCTCACCATCGGGATTACTTTTTTCATTCGCTTGACGATATACCCCCTAGCCTCCTTGTAGTCGGGATCCAGGAGGGTCCCGCGGTTCATGTGGAATTTGATGTAACGACGGACCATCTTCTGATGGTATTTGGGCTCACACTGAAACCATGTGGCTATCCCCTCTTCAAGAAAAGTGCTCTCCCCTTTACCTTGGGCTCCAGCAAATGCACACATTCATGGGCAAGTTGCCAGCGGCTTTTGGTAAGGGGTGCAACCATCCCATGCTGTCCGGGAAAATTGGATATCTACGGGGCAGTCGCCACGTAAATGACGCTTCTCCGGAAAATGGATCTGGGGGCCACCACTTGACTGGGTTGACCTCTGAAGTGACCGAAAGACAAATCGGGGATCTTGAGGTCCGAACAGTTCTTCACGGATCGCCATGTATCGTTGCTGTTCTTCGCAGAGTCCGCAGAGGTAGTTTCCTCGGTTGATTTCTGGTTCAGTCATGATTCTCCTCTCTGGTTGGCGGAGGTAATCGGGACGGCCAGCCGGCTCCGGCCGTCCCGCGGGGTGCAAAGATAGGAAGAGTGATCCCATTCAACCGGCAGAGTGAGCCGGTTAGTTCTTCTCGAGATTCTCGGGATTGTCCTGATGGGTCCTCTTGATGGCATCGCCAGCGCCGCGTGATTCACGTAAAGGAGAAATCTATGCCCTACATCCCTCCAGAGGAAGTTGGACCATATGGAACACAGAACCACTGGGAACCTACGGAGATCCTTTATTCCGGCGAGCCAAACGGTTGGTCGGCTGCCGAAGGAACCTTTAATGGAAACCCTTGCCTCGGACTTCGATGGAATGGGGACGAGACTCAACATGGCTACCCGACTGGTTACCGGGGAAGGCCAGTGTGGTTCATTGTGCCGAAGGAACTAGAGGAGGCGGTGAGAGTCGCTGTGAAAGTCATGGTGCTCTGGCAAGGGTTCAGGGAAGGAGGATAGTACCTCTCACTGAAGGGATAACGAACAGGTGCGCACGGGGCCTGCTGACTCCTTCTGGCAGCCCGGCCTGTTTCTTCATCCGTTCCAGGCCGGGTGGCCCCGCGTGTACCTTGTGTGAGCGAAGCGAAAAGGAAAAAACAGACTATCGCAACAACTGACAAGTATCCGCGCAGGCCGGCGAAATACGCCGCTTGCGCTGGTGCGAGGTCAGGTCGGACAGGCTTGCCCTGATTGATGCGAAGACCGGGCCGAGGCACGTTCTGCTCGGCGAGGCGGTGCGGGAGCTACTGGACAGGCTCGCCAACTCAGCATCCGGGGAGCGGGTGTTTCCCGGCGAGATCGGGGAGGAACCGATGACCAAGCATATCCTCTACTGGTTCTGGGTCAAGGCCCGCGACATGGCCGGGATCGTGGCGGATGCGCGGCTTCACGACCTGCGCCATGCGCACGCCTCCCACGCGGTGATGAACGGCGAGAGCCTGCATGTCGCGGGACGCCTGCTCGGACACCGGCGCGCGAGCACGACCAACCGCTATGTCCATCTCGACGATGTCACGCTGAGCCAAGCCGCCGAACGGGTGGCGGTGGCGATTCACGCGAAGCTATGCCAATACAATTCGATGGATGGTCGCGGCAGAATCGTCCCGCCCGAGCCGGCTACAGTGTAATGCCACTTGGGGCACTCGACCTCCATCTGCGGCCTTGCAACGATAGTGCCTGACCCGAAGTTCGCCGAATACGCATGTCACTTCAGCAAGCCATTTCCGCATTCGGACGTGAAGCGAAATCCAAACTCTCGAACCCCGTCGCGAGCGGTGCACCGGAGGATCAGTTGCGGGCGCCACTGGAAGCGCTTGTCGCGGATCTCGCCGAGCTTGCGGGGCTGCACCCCGGAACCGTGGTCATGGTCGGCGAGACGTCACTCGCCGACATCAAGACTCGGCCCGACTACGCGGTCACCCGAGGAAACGCCCTGAGCGGCTTCATCGAGATCAAGGCGCCGGGCAAGGGGGCGGACCCCCGACGCTTCCGCGACCCGCACGACCGAGAGCAGTGGGCGAAGCTCCAGACACTCCCAAATCTCATCTACACCGACGGCAACGGGTTCAGCCTGTGGCGAAACGGCGCGCTCGAAGGCGGGGTCATTCGGTTGGAGGGCGACGTGGAGACCGCTGGCGGCAAGCTGGCCGCTCCCGACGGCCTCGTGTCCCTGTTCACGGACTTCTTCTTGTGGGAACCGGAGCCGCCCCGGTCGGCAAGGGAACTCGCTGGCACCACGGCCCGGCTCTGCCGCCTGCTGCGCGAAGAGGTGGCGGAGCAGTTGGGGCGCGGCTCGCCCTCGCTCACCAACCTCGCAACGGACTGGCGCAAGCTCCTGTTCCCGAGCGCCACCGACGAAGCCTTCGCGGACGGCTACGCGCAGGCGGTCACCTTCGGGCTTCTGATGGCGCGGGCGCGCGACATCGTCCTCGCCGGTGGCCTCGACCGCGTGGCGAGGGAACTCCGCCACACCAACACCCTGATTGGCACCGCGCTACGTCTCCTCACCGACGACGCCGACAACGAAACGGCGCTGAAGACATCGCTCGCCACCCTCACGCGCGTGCTTGACGCGGTTCACTGGCCTGCGGTCGGAGAAGGCAACCCGGAAGCTTGGCTGTACTTCTACGAGGACTTCCTGAGCGTCTACGACAACGACCTGCGCAAGAAGACGGGCTCATACTACACTCCACCCGAGGTGGTTCGGGCCATGGTGCGCCTCGTCGACGAGGGGCTGCGATCCGGGGCGCGGTTCGCCCTGTCGGAGGGACTCGCCTCTCCGGAGGTGACCGTCGCTGATCCGGCGACCGGGACTGGCACCTTCCTGCTCGGTGTACTGCGTCGGATCGCGGAGACGACAGCGGCCGATCAGGGGCCGGGGGCGGTGCCCGCGGTGATCGACGCCACCATCTCCCGCCTGATCGGGTTCGAGATTCAGTTCGGTCCCTTCGCGGTGGCGCAGCTACGTCTCCTCGCAGAGTTGCAATCGCTCCTCGGCGACCCCAGCGCGATGCTCGCGACGCGGCTCTACGTGACGGACACGCTCGGCAACCCCTATGCCGAGGAAGAGTACCTGCCGCAGATTCTCATGCCCTTGGGCGAGTCCCGCCGGCGCGCCAACGCGATCAAGCGGCAGGAGAAGATCACCGTCGTCATCGGCAATCCGCCTTACAAGGAGAAGGCGAAGGGTCTCGGCGGCTGGATTGAGAGCGGCTCGACGGGCGACGAGATCGCCGCGCCGCTCTTGCGATGGATACCTCCAGTGGACTGGAACGTCAGCGCCCATGCCAAGCATCTGCGCAACCTCTACGTCTATTTCTGGCGGTGGGCAACATGGAAGGTCTTCGGGGACGGTGGCCGGTCACGAACCCAAGGCCTTGCTCCAGACATCATCGGAGACGGCGGCCCGTCACGGACCGAGGGCCGCGCGCCCGACCGCCGGGGCATCGTCTCCTTCATCACCGTGGCGGGCTTCCTGAACGGCCCCGGTTTCCAGAAGATGCGTGCGGAGCTTCGCGAGGACGCAGACGAAGTCTGGGTCATCGACTGCTCGCCGGAGGGTCATCAGCCGGAGGTATCGACGCGCATCTTCCAGGGCGTGCAGCAGCCCGTGTGCGTCGTCATGGCGCTTCGGAGCACCGATGCGGGCTCGTCTGCCCCGGCGCAGGTCCGATACCGGGCGCTGCCGCAGGGAAACCGAACCCACAAGTTCGCGGCGCTCAACGCGATCACGCTCGACGACGACGGGTGGACTGAATGCCCATCCGAACCCCGTGCCTCGTTCTTCCCCCGGTCCGCCGGAGCGTGGGGCGAGTTCGCGGCCCTGGAAGACCTGTTCGTCTACGACGGCTCCGGCGTCATGCCCGGACGGACCTGGGTGATCGCGCCGGATCGTGACTCGCTGGAACGACGGTGGGAGGCGCTGCAATCCGAAGCCGATGCCCGCAAGAAGCAGGCTCTGTTCCATCCGCATCTTCGGGGTGGCAAGCCGGGTGACAAGCACGTCCACAAACCGCTGCGTCAGGGGCTCCATGGCTATGAATTTCGCCCCGGCCCGGTCGCACCGGACACCAGATCCGTCATCCGGCCTGTCCCGTACGGCCATCGCTCCTTCGATCGACAGTGGATCATCCCCGACGGGCGGCTCATCAATCAGCCCAATCCGACCCTGTGGGAGATGCATTCGAGCCAGCAGGTGTACATGACGGCGCTACAAGCACATGCGCCTACAGCGGGACCGGCCGTCACCTTCTCCGCATTGATACCGGACCTACATCATTACAAGGGATCCTTTGGCGGTCGCGTGTTCCCCCTCTGGGGGGACCGTGAGCATCGGACGCCGAACCTCAAGGCGGGCCTGCTCGACGAGGTGACCGAAGCCCTGGGAGTCGCCGTCGGCGCCCCCGAACTCATGGCCTACTTCGCGGCGGTCGCTGCGCATCCCGCGTACACGGCACGCTTCCGCTCCGACCTTGTGCAGCCGGGACTGCGCTTCCCGATAACCGCTGATGTCTCGCTGTTCACCGAGGCAGTGGAGATTGGGCGCGAGATCATCTGGCTCCACTGCTTCGGCGAGCGCTTCGCCGACCCCGGCGCGGGACGCCCCGGCGGCCCGCCGCGCATGCCGGAAGGCGAGCGCCCCTTCATCCCGAAGGACGGTGCCATTCCGATCCGCCCGGACCGCTTCCCCAACCGCATCGACTACGATGCCTCTGTCCGACGCATGAAGGTCGGCGACGGTTTCATCGACAACGTGCCGGCGGCGGTATGGGAGTACGAGATCTCGGGCAAGCAGGTGCTCGTCCAGTGGTTCAGCTACCGCCGTAGCGACCGCTCCCGGCCCGTCATCGGTGATCGGCGCCCGCCGTCCGCCCTCGATGCGATTCAGCCGGACGGCTGGCTCGCTGAGTACACCACGGAGTTGATGAACGTGCTCCATGTCCTCGGTCGCTTGGTGACGCTTGAAGCTCGGCAGGCCGATCTCCTGAGCGGCATCTGCGACGGCCGCCTGATGAGTGCCGATGTTCTGCGCGCTGACGGGGCCTTCGATGCATCCGCGACCGTACGCTACGATCGGGCCGACGAACGACAAGGGAATCTTCTCGATGAGGAGGATCCTGGATGTTGAGCGGAATGTCGGCTGAAATGGACGATTGAAGCAAATCAACAACCGGGCCGCAGCGTGGAGGGAACATTTCTGCTTTGCCGTAAAGGGGACATTTTCGCTTTGGGTTGACAGCCGGCCCGCGCCTTCGACGGCCCGGAGGCCCCAGGGCTCTAGGGCGTCGAAGGGACCGGGAGTTCACAGCCTTCACAACCTCCGCCGCACCGCCGCCAAACACCCTGTCATGTCCGGCCAGAATCTGCCGCGGGTGGGCAAGCTCTCCCTTTGCGCGATGTGTGACGAATGGCCCAGGGTGCTTGCACCGCGTGCCGCCTTTTGTTACTTCTCGCATCGGTGACCAAACGTGGCAGGCGTTCGGAAATCTGGGCCAAGCGTCTCGCTCCATCGCCACTCGGGTTTGCAACCCCGTTCGGCATCGCCTGTTCCGACCAATGACGGTGTGCCCCGCAGGGCATAAAGCCGTACATTTTCATAATATCGGAGTACGTTGGCCGTGACGGGATTAGACGATGTATCGAGATACCCAGAGAACTGAAGGCACATCGCGCGGGCACCTAACCGGTGCAACCTCGGGAACAAAGATGCCGGCCGCTGCAGAACCGTCTCGCGCGTGCCGGAGAAGGCCAACGGCCCCTCCGGTTGTGTTCAGATCTCACCGCGTGACGTGATGGCTCTTCCAGCTTTCTTAGAAGAAGTCGCCCTAGACAAGCTGCGGGTTGTCGATGCACAGCCCAATCCTGATCGATGGTCGAGCTTCTGCGGACGGTACCACCTATCGTGGACATACACGCCCTTCAAACGTGGCCACGCCAAGAACATCGCAGACCGTCCGGGACTCTACTGTTTCCACATCGGACATGGCCTGCGTTGTTTGCCCGCATGGGGTTTGTCCCTCTACGGAGGGAGTACAAAGAGGTCGCTGCGCGCTCGCTGCCGAAAGTATTTTCAAGAGCAGCACGCAGCGTGGGGCAGGCGTCACGTCCGTTTCTTCTTGACGGTCTTTGAAGGGGACTTGACGTTCGCGTGGGCGGAGGTGGACCCAACGACGTTGGATCTGTACAGCCTTGAGAAGGAATTCAACGACGCAATGATGCCGCATTACAGCGTGAAGGACTTCAGTGCGGACGTTCGCGCTGGAAAGAACCTCTGGTGATATGAGCTCACCTATCCTATTGCCTGCCCTGCAGGGACGATTCGGCGACTGGACGTACTACGCAGCGATAATGCCCGTTTCAGAGGTCGACAAGCGTGTTCGGTTCGCGCGCGAATTGCATCCCAACGAGAGTCTGAGTGACCGGATACAACGGGAATTGCAAGACTCTGGGCCCGCAGGCAGGAATCGCGCGGTTGCCATTGCCGATTACTTGCGTGACAACAATCGCCGATTCTTCAATTCGATCGTCGTAGGTACATACGGAGGCGAGCCCGTGTGGCACCCATTCGAGGTTGTGCCCCGATCATTACCCGACGAGACAATCGACATGCAGCTTTCCCAAGAGGAGAGGGTGGGTTTCCTCGAACTGCGAGGCACGGAAAACTTGTTCGCTCTTGATGGGCAGCACCGCGTGGCGGGCATACGCAAAGCACTGGAGGCCGCAGTCGAAATCAGCGACGACATTCTGACCGTGTTGTTCGTGCCTCATTTGAACGACGCAGCTGGCGTTGCGCGTACGCGCCGTCTCTTTGTTGATCTGAACAAGCGTGCCGTCCCCGTAGCTCGCAAGGACATCATCATTTTGGACGAGGTCGACCTCGCGGCGATTCTGGCCCGTCGTTTAGTGGATGACCATCCGTGGTTCTCAAAGGGCCAGATCGACGTCGACCGCTTCAACAACACAATTCCCCAAACGGCAAGGGCACTCTGTTCCATTGGGACCCTCTATGATGTGATTCGCCGTGTCTTGCCAAGGGCACTCACTCGCACGAAGGCAGAACAGACTGAACTCAAGGAGGCAGCTACGCTCCGTCTTCCGGAAGACCGAATCGACTACTACTACCGCAGAAGCCTGACGTACTTTGAAGGCTTGGCTCAAGCGAACCCACGGTTGCGCGATTATTTCGAACGTGGTGCGGCAAGCGACCTTGCAGTCTTGGCCCGGAGTTCGAAAGAGCGGAACGTTCTGTTCAGACCAGTAGGTCAGCAGGTGTATGCCAACGTAATCGCGGCGCTGGCGGAGAGAGACGGACTGGAGGCAGCGCTGGAAGTGGCTCGCCTCTTCCCGGTGGATATGGCTGCACCGCCTTACGCGGATGTCATCTGGGACGCTCGCCGCGAAGTAATGAGAGGAAAAGGCCTGGGTCTCGCTACTCGTCTCTTGAAGTACATGTGCGGTGCCGGCCGAGAGAGGGACTTGACCGGGCTTCGACGGGAATATCGGCTGTTGCTAGGCAACGAACATGCTACGCTTCCAAGAAGAATAGTCTCGTCCTAAGCAGCGATCTCTATCATGGCACGGGACTGCACGAAAGACGGGGAAGAATTCGGCGCAGGGGAGCCAACGGCCGAAACGTCTTCCGGCACGGTCGTGGACCGCTGCCGGAGTTCGAAGGCGCCAACACTAGGCTTGTCTGGTGGTGCCGGACTCCCATTGGAATGGCACACAGGATCTATGCGGTGAAGATGGAGGCAAGTCGACTGGTATCGATTGGAACGTTGTGCACGCGGATGCGGTTCCTGCTTAGCTTGTTCGCCTCTGAACAGGCCTTTCGAAAGGGGCGGGACTGGCCTGACGCAGTGGCGAACCTGTTGTACCCCGCCGCCTGCGTATCACATGTGGAGACGGACGCGTTCGCGGCGGATCTTTATCAGTCAGGGTCATATTGCGAGCCTGCCGCAGAGTACGACCAGCGCCAAAGTATTGTGTTGGACGACTACATGTTCGCATTGGCTAGATTTCATTTCGTGTGGAACGCCTATGAGACTGCGCGAACGACCTCTGAAGCTGGTCGCTTGCTCATTTCCCGAAACCCGCGGAGTCGAGACACGCTTGTCGAGCGTATACCGTCGATGCACCAACGACTGGTAGAGCGGGCATACCGTACGAGTATGTCACTGGTAGGCACAGAGGAGGCAATACTGAGGCGCCTCAAGAACGGGACTGAGGTACTGAACCTCGGAAAGGCCGGTCTTCTCGCCGCGGGGTTCAGGGACTACATGTTCCATGGTCGCGAGGAGCCGCCCACCCCAGACGATTGGGACGCCCGGTTCGGGAACGAGACGGACGGTAAGGGAGTCGTGTCGTTGCAGAGCTATCGAGTCATATCATTCACACGTTTGACCTTACATTTGATCCAGGCCCTGACTCATGCAGAATTGGAGCCACAGATGGCCGTGGAGGCAGGGGATGTGCTGTTCCTGCCGCGTGGTGACGACATGGAGTTCGACGTGCCATGCAGGTTCTTGGTCAATCTGGCGAGTGTCTGGCCGGAGGAGCAGGAGCGGGGGTTACCCCAAGAGGCAATCGAGGAGTGCAGCATTGATTGCGGTGTCTCAAAGCGCGTTCTGTCGTTGATGATGGACGCGTGTAGCGAGGCAACGGGATGACTACCGACCGGTAAGCGCGTCCGGCTTTAGACCAGCACGGCACTCCGAGCACGTACTTCGAACTGGTCGACTTCGGGAGCGGGCCGCCACCCGTCTTGCCTAGCGGATACTGAATACGCGCGGTTTGGCAGCGCGAGTCCCCACCTTTCTACGACAAAGAGCCAATCAGCCCCACCGCGATCTCTAACGCACTCGATCTGAGAGCGGGACAAACCCACCATAGGAAGAAACCGTCAGTCATCCGCGCGCCCGGACCGATTTGTCGAGGGTATCGCCTTCACTCCTTGAAGTCGTTGGTTGAGGGCTATTGCCAGCTCACAGCCTTTGTTTCGAGTATTGTCGGTGACCACTGTGTGCGCTCCCGTCGCCTTGACATACTCCAGCGTCTCTTCGAAATCGGCATGGTTGGACAACGCCACGCGGTATGCCCTTTCCGAAAATTTGCGCAGGGGACAGTCTTTGTCGACCATATATGCACTGCAAGTGACTGTGGAACCCTCCACCATCTCGTTTCGAAACCCATCGCCTTTGGCGTAGAGCCGGACGTAGGACCGTTGTTTAAGGGCATAGCGACCGGCGTCGGAATCAAGTGCAACCAGCGTACCCACCGCGAATCCGTGCGTCTGGTAAATTTCGACCTCCTTGATGAGATGGTCACTCGCCAGAACCGGAACGCCAAGATCGTCACCGAGCACCTGAACAACCCGCTCGACTGTTCCACGATGGGCACGGATATGAACGGAGCCGTACCGCAGGCGTACTCTCACGACCTCCGCTAGACATGCCTCCGCTTCGTCCTGTGTATAGCACCGCACGCTGTGAGGGCTGCCGTAAGTGCTGTCAATCACAAGTTCCTCCACCTCGATGACATGGTCCAACGGCCAACCAAAGTCTCCCGAATAGCCGACAGTCCGGCCATCCGGTAGGGTCAGGGCAACTTGGCACGAGCCGAGCATATGGTTAGACGGCGCCAGCAACAACGTCGATCCATCTTCCAGCTCATGAGCGCGTCCACGCTCCAACGCACGAAAGTTCTCCCGATACGCCAAGTCCGCATTATATTCAGCAACCAACAAAGCGTACGTCTCGGGACTCAGCAGAAAATCCTGCCGTCCCTTGCTCTTGTTGAAGTCCCCCATGTGGTCGTCGTGGGCATGAGTTTGGACGCGGAATGAACAACCGGGAGCGTAGCCGTCGCACACGGCATTCGTACCGAGACAGACCGCTCCGCTCTCGAGCACATCAACAACCCAGGTCGCCATTCTCCACACTCTCTGAAAGGTAGGTACGCAGCCGCGCCTCTATATTTTCCTTCCCCACGTCCTTCATCGCGGCTTCAAAGCGCTCATCCCCGACCACGGTGAAAACTCTCCTCCCGAGGCGTCCAGACCCAGCAATTAAACCAATGTGCTCCATCCCCGCCGCCAGAATTGCATCTCGTTCCCGTTGAGAACACTCACTCAGGGCGGACTGCACATCTTCATCGATGATCGAACCGATGAAAACGTAACGCCGTTCGATTCTCGGACGCATTCCCAGGACTTCCTCAACGCACGCGGCAACGGGTCGGCCTGAGCGAGCAAGGAGCTGCGCCACCTGCCGAACTTCCTTGCCATTGAGTCCATTGGCCAACACAGCGTTGGCTACCACGCGCTGGTTGTCAGTCCCCCGGACGCGCACCAACTCCGCAGCACAGGAGAAGCCAATCATATCTCTTCCGCTTCCCCATCCGACCAGATGTTGAATGTCCTCTGGAAGATTGAGGATACTGAGGAAACGCGCGAGGCCTGTTTCGTGAATCCGGATTTCGCGGGCGCATTCACCAAGCGTGTGTCCAGCATCACACGCACGGTGGAGCAGCGTCGCGACCTCAATCGGGGAGAGGGGACGGCCCTTCTTGTGTGTCCCGTAGCCTAGCGAAATTCGGAGCCGTCCGAGTTCAAGGGCAGTCAGCCCTGTCAACATGACTATTGTCGGTCCAGTAGCCCGCGTTCCGTTAGGGCTTCCTCGATAAGGTTTGCCGCAGCCTCGTCCTGATTGATGTCCTCCTCCGCGGCAACGGCTCGAATGGCTCGCTGTGTCTCTTGGGTCACTGTGGCAATAATCTGAACCACACGGGCCCCGGTCTTGGCGTGTTCGACCACGTCTTCGATCGGCTTGTCGGGATTCGTCTTGCGGTCTTGGACGACCTTCTTACGCTGAACACCGGACATCGGTTGCATATCCTCAGCAAGCCTCAGGGCAACCTCGGGAACCGGTTCTCCGTATTCATTCTCAGACGCGTCCTGTGCCCTCACGGCGGCATTGATATCGACCCGATTCTGGTCAACCAATTCCTTCAGCTGTGGCAACAGACGCGGGTATTTCACGTAATCCCGCACCTGACGCTGAGGAAGTCCAGTGGTACTCACTACGTCCCTTACGCTACCGTACATCTTATAAAGGTAGAGAATCCCGTCCTTGAGCTCCTTTCCAGACAATTTGCGTCGCATCAGGTTCTCGGTGATAGATATCGCCTTTGCCTCTCCCTCGTCCACGCGACTGTCAAGAACGGCCGCCGAGATGGTCTCTCTCTTTAGGAGCTTGTGGGCAAGAAAGCGCCGCTGCCCGGTAAGTATTTCCCATTTGCCTGCCGTCCGTGCGGCACAGACGACTATTGGTTGCAGCAGCCCTTGTACTTCAATACTTTTCGCGAGATCGTCCACTTCTTTCCCTGGGCTCTCTGTCCGAACCTGGCCCTGACCGAGCACAAGTTGGTCGAGTGGGATGTCCCGGTACTCAACGATGTTCGCCACAGAACTACCTCCTCTATCGCTAGCTGGGCCTGTTCACGGTGCCTCCCCGTATACGAGCTCCAGAATCTGCATCAGCTCGCGTCTCGTGAGCCCCTCCCACGATGTCGCGGCGGAATCAATTACCTCAGTGAAGAGGTTTCCTTTCTTCTCAATTATTGCGGCGATCCGTTCCTCCACCGAATCGCGCACAAGGAAACGAATAACATGAAGGGGTTCTTCGCGTTCGAAACGATGCGCCCGGTACATGGCCTGGTCTTCGGTTGCGGGGTTCCACCAACGATCGAACAGAACCACGTGCGATGCCTCGCCTAGATTCAGACCCACGCCACCTGCACGAAGAGAGATCAGAAGTGCACGTGGAGGCTTCTCGGTCTTGAACTGTTGAATGACAGCGTGTCGCTGCGTCTGAGACATCGAGCCGATCAACAGATCATGGGGCATATCGAGCCGTTGCGAAATCCACCGTAGCGTTTCGACGAACTGTGAGAAGACGATTATTCGTGGCGACGCACCAGCTCCCTCAATTATCGTGCTCAGTGCATCGAGTTTTGTGGACTGCCCGCTATCCGGATCGAAATTGCATATCGCCTTCAATCGCGTAATGAGGCCCAGCAGTGCCGCCGTGGAGTCACCCAGGTTATCCCCGAGTTGTGATTCCCGTGTCACCCACAACTCCTCGTAACGCTCCCGCTGGTGTGGAGACAAATCCAGTACCAGGTCCTGAACAATGACCGGAGGCAGCTCCGCACGAACCTCGCACTTGCGCCTTCGGAGCATCATTGTCTCGAGCTTCTTGGCGATTTGGGCACGACTCAGCCATCTACCGAGCTCCGGATCCAGAAAATCAAGTATCGACGCAATATCATTCGGGTCGTTCTCTAGTGGTGTTGCAGACAGAGCCCATGCACGTTTTCGGGGCAACAAACGGCAGGCTAGCGCAGTCGCCGAGTTTGGGTTCTTAATGCGTTGCGCTTCGTCGAGGACGACAAGGTCGAATGCATCGGACGGGATCCGTTCCAGTCCATCCTCCCGAATCTGCTCGTAGGAGGCCACGAGAACCGGGATCGGCAGCATATAGAATGCCTCACGATCCACCACCTCGCCCTGTACGCGCCGCGCCGTCACGGCTGGAGCCCATGCTGCAAGCTCTGCCATCCAGTTCAAGGTCAACGACGCTGGTGCGACGATGAGTACTCGGTCGATATCGTTTCGTTCGTTCAGAAGCAGTGCAAGAGCGATGGCTGCCTGGGCTGTCTTCCCCAACCCCATCTCGTCAGCAAGAAGAGCGGACGATGACCCGAGCAGGAACGAAACACCTTCCCACTGATAGTCGTGCAGAGTTGGAAACACTCCCGTCCGATCTTCAGCAAGTCGACGCAGGACCTTCGCATCGGACATCACTCGAATACCCAAACGCGCACGGCCGTTTCAGCCAACTTCCTCTGTCGCGCTTCCAGAGTCGCTGGCGTCCACTCTTCGCACTCCGACAACTCGCGTGTAATGCCCACGCTGCTTGTTTGGTAGCTTCGGCGCTTCCTTGCAAAGCTCAAGTTGTACTTGCTTCCTGGCCTGTTGTCACCGGAACTCAGCAGCGTGAGATTACCGACCCTGTGAACCCAATCATCGGGATCGACACTCTCGAATCCGCGCCAGCCTTCCCAATGCTCTGAGGATGTGGGAAGGACATGCTCCACGGAGCAGTGGCCTTCGCTCAGAGCAACCGCGTCGGGACGGCCATGGCTGTTGACTCCTAGCAGAAACTGCTTGATCTTGACACTTCCCCGCAGTGTCGTCTCAGCCATGGCACGCTGGAACTTGGCGTGGTCGAGTACTCCATGCTCAGAGCGGTCACAATCTCGCAGAAAACGGACAAACCCATCGTCGGGTATCTCCGCGGCCGCGGTCATGGTCATCGCGAAGTTGGAAAACTCGGTTTCAAAGTGGGACGGTTCGAATTTAGGAGCAACGAAGGCGGTTCTCAGGACAAACGTAGAAAGACGGCTCAGATTACGGTTGACGAGCCTCGCAATCCGGCGTCGGCGGTGCCCGTCTGCCTCGTGAATGTACTTCATCATCAACGCGAAGACCAAAGGCTGGGTAATCCCGTAACCACGGAGTTCGCGCAAGAACACGCTGAGATTCCTCGGCGAGTTGATTGTGCCTGATGCGGCTTCGAACGCGCGAACGAAGTCCGGATCTGGACTCGGAGCCGTCAACCTTCGAAAAAGCTCGAGGTCTTCCGCCTTTGCAATCTCCCGGGTGAGACCAAAGGCGTAGTCAGCCGGCGTCATTCTGGGCAGGCCACCACGATCACGTTGTTCCCGAATTGCTGCCCGGACGTCGCGGTAGAAGTTGTCCTTTCGGAGGAAGCCGAAGCGGCATTGTAGACGGCAGCGCATGTAGTCACCCGCTTTGCCGGGGCGTGGGAACATGTCGCGAATTTTCTCAAGATCGCCGTGAACTGAATCCTTTCTCTGGATCTCGTTCTCCGCATTGAAATGCGAGTAAATGAAGTTCCGAATCAGATCCAAGTCATCAAGCCGTTTGCCTCGACAGTTGATGGTTTCGTACACAGCGTTCGGATCAATATCACGCGGGACTCTCAAGCAGGCGATTTCAAGCCCTTCCCGGATGAAGTCAAAGTAATCCTCCCATCGGGTCCCCGCATTGGTCGGACCCAGAAACTCCTCAATTGTCCGCCAAGCCGCTGTAAGCTTGCCGTTGGTTCCAATTGAGTTGCCGCGAATCATTTGGCGATAGCGCATCCGGTCGCTAACAGGAGACTCAATTCGTGGCTCGTACTGATCTGCCCTGTCCAGCGCCCAAACCCCACTGCCGTCGAGATGAAAGAGCATACGAAGTGCTAGCCCTTCACGTTGTGAATCGTGCGTCTCCTGGGCAAATCGACGACACAGCGCTGCGCAGATCAACGATACGGTCACCATTCTCTGCTGGCCGTCGTTGATCTCCCACCGCCCGTCTTCGATCTCCACTAAGAGGACCGCACCGAGAAAATAGCACCGCCGACGCTCCTTAATCGCTTCGTCGATGTCATGGAGCAACGCCTGGACATTTGTGACCGTCCAGTCGTAGTAGCGTTGGTGCCAAGGGACCGAGAAACGGCCTCTATAGAAGAGCTCAGAAAACAGGGTCGCGTCGGCGCCAATGACGGTTGCCCGCCCGTCGCTCACACCGGCACTCCCCTTCCCGGAACGCTGAAGCTGTCGTCCAGTGCCGTGCGACAGCTCTCCAGGACTCGATCATGCCGCCAAATGTCCTCGATCACCTCGCACTCAGACTGTGAGACCAGCGCCCAGCCAGTCTCAGCCTCTAGCGTCTTGAGCCCATCCAGGATTCGCTTCCGAATCTCTAGCGTGAAAGGACCCAGGACACGGCTCCCGTCGAGGCGGGTCCTCGCGTTGCCGTCGCGCCGAACACGCTGCCGGTTAGCGTCATCCTCCCGGAGCGTGATCAACCACTCACGAAAGTCAAAAAGCTTCTCCAAGATCACCGCATCTTCATGTCCGGAATCGATTGTTCCGCGCATGCTGCGATCCTTAGCCACCACCGTACACGTCCAGCAACCAAACCGTGGTGAACTCGTACCGCACGACGGTGCGTCGTCTGGAGTCAGAACCAGAGGACACTCGCCTCCGCCTGCATTCCGGTACAATGTGATCAGCCCGCGGTGAGACCCGCCCCACGGTGCTGTCCGTTGCATAAGAATCATCCACACATCTTCGTCACTGAGATCGGCAAGCGGGGCGAATACTCTGCATCCGCTGATCGTGCTGTGGGCGTTCATAGCGGTGCCAGACACCCCACGCCGAGCCATCGTCCGTCGACGATTTTCGGACTCACTCTTACGCGTCCCAACCAACAGCACGGCACGCCCGTGCCTCTGAACCAGACCTTCGAGAAGCTGGCTGGTCGGAAGGATTTTCATCCGATCTGTACACCACCTGAAATTCCGCGTCGGTGGGATATAACCCCGACCGATCACGTTCACCCAGAAAGTCTGGTCGATGTGTGGACGGGTGATTCTCGTCTTGATCGGTAGGCCGGCTTTGCGCGCAGCGGTATCGACCACCTCCATGGTGGCACGAAGATGCCGAATGATTAACGGCGATTCCACCAGGGTGTCATTCCCGACGACATACACCTCCCTCCGGCGCATCTCGTCCGGCAAAGCGGACAGCAACTCCCAAGTCAGTTGCAATAGCAAGGTAGAGTCCTTGCCACCGGAAAAGGCCAACACCCAGGGATCGGCATGTTTGCGCAGGTATTCCCGCCGCAAGACGTCTGTACAGGAATCTAGTCGTTCAACTGTCCTCATCGCCGATCTTTGTTGGCCTAATCCTGTGCTGGACGTTGCCGTTCACACCGCGGCTGTGCGCGTGCCCAAGGGACTAGCGGTCGTGTCCCCAGCGTATGTTGGCCACCTAGAGGACAATGCGCGCAGGTCGGCGACCGCCTCTCGGAGCCGCGATGCTGCGAAGTCTATCTCGTGATCGGTCGTGAACCGCCCCAGGCTGACTCTGACCGAACAACCCGCCAATTCATCAGACAGCCCCAGCCCCAACAACACATGTGAAGGTTCAACGCGTGACGAGGTACAGGCCGACCCCGATGAAACAGCGAGGTCATCGCCCAAGGCGAGCATAAGTGACTCGCTATCGACGCAGGCGAAACTGATGTTCATGATGCCACGGACACGCTGCACCTGATTGCCATTCAGTGACATGTGCTCGATTCCGACCAGTTGTCCGAGCATTCGCTGCTCAAGCCTAGCGATGTTCTGTACGTCGGATTCTCGCCGGTCTCGCATGACGCACGCCGCTTTCCCCATACCGACAACCTGGTGTGTCGCCAGCGTTCCCGCTCGCAGTCCCTGTTCTTGATCGCCACCGTGAATCTGCGGTGTGAGCGGGATATCGGAACGCGCCCTGACATACAGGGCTCCAACGCCCTTCGGCCCATATATCTTGTGCCCGCTGAGCGAGATAAAATCTGCTTTTGCAACTTCGACATCGAGGGGCAACCGCCCTGCACCCTGTACTGCATCTACGTGGAACGCAATTCTCCGCTCACGCGTAAGTGTGCCAATCGCCGCGATGTCGGTAACGGTTCCAACCTCATTGTTGACATGCATTAGCGAAACGAGAACAGTGTCGTCTCTCAAAGCATCCGCTACGCAGTCGGGCGAAATGAGGCCATCCCGGTCGGGAGAAAGGAAGGTGATCTCAAAGCCTTTGCGTGCCAAGTAGCGACAAGCGTCCAGGACCGCACTGTGCTCAAGGCACGAAGTGACGATATGTCGCCCCCGGTCAACACCGGCACAAGCAATGCCCTTGAGAGCCAGATTGATGGATTCAGTGGCCCCGGAGGTCCAGATAATTTCAGGGGGCCTGGCGTTAACGAGTGCCGCGACTTGCTCGCGGGCCTGCTCGACTGCGATGGCCGCCTCCCTCCCGACACCATGCGTCCGCGATGCGGGGTTGCCGAAAACCCCATCCCGTCCCAGGTAGCACACCATCGCATCGACAACAGCTGGATCCGCAGGCGTGGTCGCTGCGTAGTCTAGGTAAACGGTGTTCCCCATCTCACCACCCTGGTTGCGCCATTACACACCCTCCGGAATTCTCGCTTCAGCAACTGCTCTCACGTGAACCCTCAAGGCTCCGCGAAAGGCGACGGGAGTACCGATCTGGCATTGGAAGCGGTAGTTTAGATGGCCCTCCGCCGCCCAAGCGGCATAGATCCATCTGGACGCAATGATGTCTTCGATCATTCCGTGCCTTGCGGCACCGTCCGTTCGATCAAAGGCCTTAGTGATCAACTACCTTATCAGCCAAAATCGTGCCCTGTCCACCAAAATCCGGAACTGTCTCAGTTTGAAATCCGGCGGGAGGGGGAGGTCAGGTCACCGACTCGGCACCGAAGGGCCGAACGATAATGAGGTGGTAGAGAAGGGGTAGTCGTTCCTCCGCGGAACCCTGGTAGGCGACGAGGAGGTAGGACTCACCGGGGCAGTTGCCCTGGTGTAGGTCGATCCACTTGATGAAGTCCTTGGGGCTAGCGTAGGAGCTGTTGTAGACCATGACTCGGAGCGCGGCGCGGCCGATGTTGCTCCAGTTCCTGTCCTAATCCTCATCCTTAATGGAGATGTCGTAGATCCATTCCCCATAATCCAGGGGCTGGTACTCACGCCGGAACTTCTCGGGCCGCGGAGCGTGGTCAATGACCGTGTTGACGCATGTGTAGCGGAAATAGCGGCCAACGGGGCACAAGGCGTTCTTTACGCCGGCCGTCTATTCGCGCTTGCCAAAGCCCTCAACTCCACCGCGTCGACCGAGCCGCCGTAGACGGCGGTCCGGCGCCATTCCATGGCGTCGGCGGGCTGCCCATCCCGGCGTTTCCACCGCTCCCGTCGTCGCCAGGCCGAACGAGGTGGCCCTGTCGCTCGGCAGGGAGCGGAACTCGGCATCGTCTCCCGCATGGCCCAGCCGCCTCACCCCGTTGGTATGCCGCATGGCTTTCTCCTCCTCGGATTCGGCGGCGGATGGGGTCGAGCCCGGACGGACCGGCCCGGTGAACCGGATGCGTCACGCGCCGAGTCCCGGACCTGCCCCGCCGCGAGCCCGAGCCGGGCTGGAGAAGGGGCGAAGCCCAGACCAATGGCGGGAGCCTAGGGCGGGCGCCCGCACCGGGGCCGCCGGTAGAGTGGAGGCTATGAACATGACGAGAACATTCACAGCTCAGGACGGCAACCCGGCCCCCGGCTGGGGCGTGCGCCGGACCACTTGGCGCGCCCGCGCCTTCGTGCTCGGCGGGTTCGCCCTGGCCGCCGTCTACACGGCTGCAGCCCTCGGGCTCGACCCGGGCGCGGAGCACATCGGCCCGCTCTGGATGGCGGCGATTGCCTGGACCGTCGTCGCAGGCCTCGCGGGCGCCCTGTGGCGCGGGTTCCGTCACCAACACCGATCCGCCTTCTCCGGTTACGAGTTGCCGGAAGACGACAGCGAAATCGACGAATGGGCGTTACGCACAGGCCGCTATTCCTGGCTTCGCGACATGGAGGATCAGCTACTCCACGACGACGATCACCTTCGCTGATCCGCTCACGGCCACTGTCCCGCCGGTCGGGCTCGGGCGCTCCGGCCTCCACCGACGCGCTGCGCGACGATGGGAGTGGTGCCGGCTAGGGCCGGGCGAATCCCGGGGGCCCGAGGACGGGCTCCCGCACGCCACCGCCAAGGAGGTCGCCGCCATGCCCGACACCCATATCACCGAGGATCACCGCCGCGCGTTCGAGGCCCCGGCCAGCGGCCGGTTCGACAATTTCTGCCTCGTCTCGTGTTTCGTCGATGGCGAAGCAACCGCAGCCATCGCCACCGTCACCGTCACCGTCAAGCCCCCTGCTGAAGACGGCGGCGAACCGGAATACCTCATCAGCCCGCTTTTCATCTGCCCGACCGCGACGATGACGCTGACCGACCACGAGGGGCGCGAGGCATGAGCGAGAGCCCGCCACGCGGCCGCCGACCCGTCGCCGACCTTCACATCCCACCCGAGTGCCGCGACATGATCCGCCGCGGCGCGCTCATGGCCATCAGCTCGTCGGGGGGCAAGGACAGCCAAGCCATGACGATCCTGCTCGCCCGGATCGTCCCCCGCGATCAGTTGGTGGTGGTTCACGCCCCGCTCGGCGAGGTCGAGTGGCCGGGCACAATCGAGCATATCGAGAACACGATTCCCGCCGGCGTTCCGCTGATATTCGCGCCGGTGGCGTCCGGCAAATCGCTTCTCGAACGGGTCGAGGAAAGGGGCAGGTTTCCTGGACCACAACAAAGGTGGTGCACAAGCGATCTGAAAGTTTCGCCTATCGAACGCGAGCTGCGCCACTACCTGAAGGCCCACCCCCGCTTCGCCGGGCGCATCGTCAGCGCCATCGGAATCCGCCGCGACGAGAGCAGCGCGCGGTCCAAACGCATCCCCTGGGTGCGTAGCGACCGCAATTCTCGCGCGGGCAGGGAATGGTTCGACTGGCTGCCGATCTTCGATCTGACCACCGACGACGTGTTCCGGGTCATCCGCGACGCCGGCCAGTCGCCACACTGGGTATATGCGCAGGGGATGTCGCGATGTTCGTGTACGTTTTGCATTTTTTCGTCTCGCTCCGATCTGCGCCGCGCCGCCGAACTCCGCCCTTCGCTCTATCGAAGATACACCGCGATCGAGAAGCGTATCGGCCACACCCTGTCGCCGTCGCGCCTTGCGCTTCCGGAGCTGACCGGCATTCCGGCCGATCCTGCCGCCGGAACGCTCGACCTGTCCGACCGGCTCCGCACCGAAAGGGACGCCGGGCCATGAATCACGCCATCAGCGGCCCGGCAGCGCGGGCATTTCGTCCGCGCCCGATGCCGTCGTCCGGCTGCTCGATGGATTGCCGGGCCGCCCCGGCCCCGGCCATCGCAAGGCTGCCGGCCCGCCGGTAACCAGCGCCCCGTCGCCACGCAAACACCGTCCGGAGGCGGAGCCTGGCCGGGGCCGGGCGGCGAGACAAGGCTGGAGAGAGCCGCCCCCGCGGCCACGAACCCCCCATGCATGGAGAACCACATGAACCACATTGCTCCCACCCACGAGTCGGCGATCCGCTCGATCCCGCTCGACCGGCTGGTGATCGCGCCGGAGAACGTGCGCAAGACCCCGCCCGATGCGAACGCCGAGGCCGAGATGAAGGCTTCCATCGCGACCCACGGGCTTCTGGAGA
This sequence comes from uncultured Binatia bacterium (SeqCode), assembly GCA_965221155.1. Lineage (GTDB taxonomy): Bacteria > Desulfobacterota > Binatia > UBA9968 > JAJDTQ01 > JAJDTQ01. Next base: position 485,345 of record OZ244869.1, read on the forward strand.
ACCTCGTCGTCCGAAGCGATGGCCCCGGCGGCGACTATGCCGTGGTCGCGGGCGGCCGCCGCCTCGCGGCACTGAAGGCCCTCGCCGCCGATGGCATGCTCGATGCCGCCCATCCGGTGCCCTGCCTGATCGTCGACGGCGACGCCGCGTCCGGTGAGCTGTCGCTCGCCGAGAACGTCATCCGCATCGCGATGCATCCGGCCGACCAGGTGATTGCGTTCACGCAGCTGGCCGAATCCGGTGTCACGATGGCAGCCATCGCGGCGCGTTTCGGCATGTCCGAGCGCCTGGTCGAACAGCGTCTTCGGCTCGGCAACGCGGCGCCCGAACTGCTCGATGCCTACCGGGCCGACCATATCGACCTGGAGACGCTGAAGGCGTTCGCCGTCACGACCGATCACCGCCGCCAGATGTCGGTCTGGGTGCAGGTGGCGAACCAGGGCTACCGCCCGGCCGCCTGGCAGGTGAAACGCCTGCTGACCGAGGAGCGGATTCCAGCGACCTCCGCCCTAGCCCTTTTCGTGGGCGTCGACGCCTACGAGGCCGCGGGTGGACCGGTATTGCGGGATCTGTTCGCCGCCGAGGACGAAAGCGGAATCTGGTTCGAGGACTCGGCGATCCTGAACAAGCTCGCCATGGCGAAGCTCGGCGAGGCCGTGAAGGACCTCGCGACCCGCTGGCACTGGGCAACGGCGGCGCCGGAGGTCGACTGGACGTCGATCGCGCATTACGGGCGCATCTATCCGGAGCCCGCAGCGCCGACCGACGAGGAGACGGCCGAGCTCGAGCGTCTGCGCACCCGCGAGGATGAGCTCGACAATCTTGACGAAGACGACTGGACCGAAGCGCTCGCGGAGGAGGCCGAGGCCATCGAGACCCGGACATGCGAGATCCACGCGGCGATCGAGGCCCGGGCGACCTACCGGGCGGAGGACTACGCAATCGCCGGTGCCATCGCCACGATCGGCCGGGACGGCGAACTCCAGGTCATCGGGGGGCTGGTTCGTCCCGAAGACATGCAGAAGCCGGCCGACTCCGGCGACAGCGCCAGCGGTAATAGCGGTGATGGCGATGGCAACGACGCCACCGGGTCCGGCCGGCTCCAGAGGCCCGCAATCTCCGCACCCATCGCCTCGCCTCCCGATCCGGAGGCCGAAGCGCGCAAGGTAGCCGGTGTCGGGATCGGGCTTTCGGACGATCTCCGCTCGATCCGCACGGCATTGGTCAAGGCTCATCTCGGGAACAACTTCGAGGCCGCCTTCGATCTCATGCTGTTCCAACTCGGCCGCACCGTGTTCATCCATGGCTACCAGGCCCATGCGCTCGACATCGCGATCACGGAGACCGCCGACCGGCCGACGACGCGCATGAACGACAAGGATTTCGGGGCCTGGAGCCCGGGGGAGGCGATGATCGCCGACCGCTCCAACTTGCCGTTGGATTGGCTGACCATCGAGGACGACGGCGAATCCTTCGCGGCGCTCCGCGCGTTGCCGGAGGCCGACAAGCAGGCATTGTTCGCGGCCTCCGTCGCGCGCACGGTGAAGGGCCAGTTGGCCTTCGAGCCCCAGGCGCGTCCCGAACTGGAAGCCACCATCGCCCGGCTCGACATCGACTTCGCGGGCCAGGTGCGCCCGACCGCCGACATGCTGTGGTCGCGCATCAACAAGGGCCGCATCCTCGACATCGCCAGGGAGACCCTGGGATCGGCATGGGCCTCGGCGCGGGCCAAGAACAAGAAGCCCTCGCTCGCCAAGGCGATGGAAGAGGCCTTCGCGGCCGGAAGCCCTCCGATCGGGATCACCGCCGACGCTCACGCGGCCGCGCTCGCCTGGACGCCGCCCGGTTTCGCGGCGTTCGATGTGGGCGCCGAGGATACCGGTGTGGAGACTGCGGCGGCCGCCAAGGCGTCGGACTCCGTGGTCGATCCGGAACCGCAAGACGCCAGCGCCGCGGAGCAGGCGGAACCGGAGAGCGCTGACGCGCCCGCCGATTCGCCGCGGCCGGTCTCCGTGGTCGAGAGCATCGACGCCCCCGAGGTGGCCGAACGCCGTGCGGCGGCCATCGCCGCCAACGCCGGCGGCGCCGTCGCCTCCACGGGTGACGAGATCGATCCCTCGGTCGGCGATGACGACCGAACCGGCGAAGCCGATGGACCGGACGCCGAGGCGGCCGGGACCCCGACGCCCCAGGAGATCGTCGACGCCGTCGAGACGCCGAGCACGGTCCCCACCGCCGACGGCAGTCCGAGTGCGATCGTCAGCGACGTCGGCCGGGTCAACGGCCATGACGACGGCGGCGGGCACGATATCCCCGAGTTCCTGCGCCGCGTCTGAACCGCCCTCCGGCCCGCAAGCGCCCCGCCCCGCACACCGCCGGGCGGGGCCCTTCCACTCTCCCATTCCAATCATGGAGGCCCCGCATGACCCACACTGCCATTCCGCCGGCCGCGACGATCCGCGCCCGGGTCCACGACAGCGCGCTCAAGCGCGTCACGAGGTTCTTTGCATCGAATCTCCACGATATCTTCACCGAGACTCTGCAAAACGCCCGCCGGGCCGGCGCCACCCGCGTCCGGGTCACCGTCGGCACACTCGCCGACGAACCCGCCGGCTACGCGCCCAAGTCGTCCGAAACGCGCCTGGCGGTGACCGTTGCCGACGACGGCGCCGGCATCGAGAACCCCGCCGTCCTGCTGAGCTTCGGCGAGAACGGCTGGAGCGACGACCTGGTGGCCCGCGAGGACGCCGCCGGCATGGGGATTCTCAGCCTCGCGCACCGCGGCTGCCGGATCGCCTCGCGGGCGCGCACGCCGGACGGCCATGCCGTGCAGGGCTGGTCCGTGGATCTCGCGCCGGAACACTTCACGGGCCACAGCGACGCCCGGGTCCAGCACGACGACGGCGCGCCGTATCCATCCGGCACCGCCGTGCAGTTCCAGGCCACAGAATCCGCCAACGCGATCCACGCCGCGATCGCCAACGCAGCGCGCCATTACCCGTTGCCGGTCGTGTTCGAAGGCATTCCGTGGACCGAACCCGGCGGCGTCACGCTTGAACGCCGGGCCTTCCTCGACGGCGCCATCCACGCCGAGGGCTGGAACGGCCTCGCCCTCGGCGTCTACCGAAACCGCCAGTGCGGCTACCTCGACCCCGACCTCAACTTCTTCGGGCTGACCGTGCCCGTCCGCTTGCCCACGGTCGAGACCGTCCACGGCGGCATCTGGTCCGTCCGCGCCGACGTCGTGGACTGCCCCGGCCTCGAACTGCTGCTGCCCGCACGCAGGGAAGCCGTCGAGAACGCGTTTCTCGCCGACATGCACCAAGCGGCGCGCAGCGCGATCTACCGCGCCATGGCCGCCGATCCCGAGCCGCGTCCCGCCTTTGCCGACTGGACGCGGGCGCGCGACGCCGGCATCGAGCTTCCGCCGCCGCCGCTGGTCCTCCGTCCCTGGCGGCCCGGCATCGCCGATATCGACGATTGGCAGAAGCCGCCGAAGCCCGCGCCGGCCGGCCGCGATGCGCTGGTCATGGCCAGCGATCCCGAGCCGCCCGAGGCGCAGGCGCTGTGGCGCGCCGCGGAGCGCGCCGGTATGGCGGACAGGCTGTTCGAGGACGACAAGCGCCTCGAAGGCTACGGCTGGTATGACGGGCTCGACCGCGTCACGGGCATCGACACCCAGGTCGTCGCCGCCGATGGCAAGGCGTGGCCGCTCCACGACTTCCCCGTGCCCGAGGGGACGGGGGCGCCCGCCGCCCCGCTGCCGACGCGTCCCGCCGCGATCCGAATGGCGCTTGCCGTCAAGACCGCCGGCGGCCGGAGCCGCACACTCGATCTCCCCGCCGATCTCGCCTTCGCGGGCGAGGCCTGGAACTGGGTCGGCGAGGCGCTGCCGCTGGTCACGGCGGACAGCACCCTGGAAGCGCACCGGCTCGCGGAGTTGCTGCGCTTGGGCTTCTTCTCGCCTTCCGACGATGCGGACGCCGACAGCCCCGAGACCCAGGCCATGCGGTTCGACGAAGAGGCGCTCCACATCGCCACCAGGCTCTTGTGCAGCGAGGATTCGGCCCTGGAGATCTCCATCGCCGAGACCGTCCGGCGGGAGCTCTTCTGGCTCGTTCCACACAACCGCACGGTGGAGATCTCCATCACCCGCCCCGACGTCCGCGTCACCCTGGCCGATCCCGCCGAGACCGCCACCTGAGCCCGACGGCGGCCGCAACGAATTTGCGGCGGCTGCATTCCACCTCTCCTCACAGGATCACCCCCGCGCCGCCCCGAGCCGAGGGCCGGCTGTTTTCCGGGCGCACGGCGGCCGGGGCACGGGAGCGGCCGTCGCCCGCCGGCGACATTCATCCCGCCCGCATGGAGACCGCCCACGGAACTTCTCACGCCCGAGATACACGAGAAGCTGCCCGCGAACGGCCGGAGCCGTGACAACGATCAATCACCTTTCGTCAAGATCTCGGCATGGGCGGCCCGGAACTGGGGTCGGTTCGCGTGAGCGAGCTTCAGTCCTTCCAGGGCCGTTCGGCCTCGGGATAGTGCGTGATCTCTATTTCGAGCCGCCCTATCCGATCTCGGTGTACGCCGAGGCGGCGCGGCGCGCTGGCCACATCGTCGAACTCAGCCCCGAACTCGACAGCGCCGCCAGAAGTCGCGTCAAGACCGCGGCGGACGGCGCCTGAGCATCTCCCATCCCCTGTGCGCCTCGCCCCGGCCACCCGGCCAAGGCGGGGCGTTTTCATTTTCCGGCCACATGGAGATTGCCAATGCCTGATACCGGAACCACCCCCCGACCACGGCCCCGCTTCGACACCGTCGCCGGGATGCGATTCCGCGGCATTCATTTTGCATTACCTGATGGGGGCAGAGGCCGGATCCGAATGAATCCGACCAAGAAAGAGGATGCCATGGAAAGCGGGAACCCGATGGAAGAACTGATCGGCACAAGGGCGACAGCCAAGCTCACCGGCCTTTCCCTGCTGAACCTTGATTCAATGACGGTCCGGGAATTGCGGCGGCACGGGCTCACCGCGGCGCAAGCCGCGAGGGTCAAGGCGGCGTTCGAGCTGGGCCGGCAACTGCTCGAAGCTGAAGCCTACCTGCACGGAAACACTCCGATGGTCGGCAGTCCCGAGGAGGCTTACCGCTATATGCGGCCGCGCTACGTGAACGAATACCGGGAACACTTCGACGTGTTGATGCTGAGCAACCGGAACAGGCTTATCCGTCATCATCGGGTGTCCACGGGCAGCCTCACCGCGTCCGTGGTCCATCCTCGGGAAGTGTTCCACCCGGTCATCCGGGAGAGCGCCGCTTCGGTCATCTTCATCCACAACCACCCCAGCGGCGATCCTTCCCCGAGCCGGGAGGACGTGGACATCACTCACCGTCTCCGGCAGGTGGGCGAGGTGATGGGAATCCGGATCCATGACCACGTCGTCTGCGGGCATGACCGTTTCTTCAGTTTCAACCGGGAGGGCTTGCTATGACTTGTCAGCGTCCCGCCGGCCCGCCGCCGGCCATGCACCCGATGGATCCGCGCCGCGGCGACGACCTCTCGCCGATGTTCACCGCGTTCCTGTGCTGGCTCCTGGGTCTTGAACCCATGACCAGCCCGGCCATCACCGAGATCGCCGTTTCCGGCAACAGCGTGCTCGCCGCGACCGACGAGAACCCGCTGTTCGACGGCCATCTCGGGTCGCTCGACGACTTCGAGATGAACATTCGCGGCTGGGGCGAAGCCTGCGGCGCCAGCGCCGACATGGTGGAAGGCCTCCTCGCCCGCGTGCGGAGGTTTGGCCGATGAGCTTCCCCGACCTCCCCGAAGGCTACGACCGCCACGAGGCCGCCCTCGCCATCGTCGATCCCGGCGCGTCGAACCCGTCAGGCGTCGCACTCGCCATCCACCAGGCATGCAGGCAGGTCATCCACGAGGGCGGCAATCAGCGGGAAGACGCCGCCGTCCGCCTCATGACCACGCAACTGGCGTACCTCGTCCACGGCGATTCCGATCTCGATCCCGGCGAATACCGCCGGCTGATGGACCTCTGCCGCACCTGCACGGCCGAACGGCGGAACGCCCCGGAACGCGGGACCGCCGCCCCCGCCTGATCCCCCGCAGGTCCGCTCCCCGCCGCGACGAGGCAGCGTAGCCGGTTGAAGGCCGGCCGCCGGCACGGCGCGGGAGATTTTTCGTCCCGCGCCGCGCCCCGACGCTTTCACGCAATTCCAGGAGGGAGAGATCCATGCTCGACGTCCATACGGCGCCGGACGCATCCGCGCGCGTCCCGGTTCCCCACACGCTTCCGGCCGTCCCGGCCGCCCCACGCGCCCGGCTTTCCGCCCATGACGCGCTGTTCACCGCCGCCGGAACCCTCCTGCCCGTCCTGGAGGCGGGCCGGCCGCTCGACGCCACGACCCTGCGGGACGCCATGACACGCGCCTTGGGCGCCGGCGATGCCCAGGGGGCCTGGGTCTGGAAGGACGCCTATGAGGCCGCCGAGGCCGCCATCGTGCTGTTCATCCGCCGCCATGGCCGGGCCATGCGCCGCCACGCCGGGGCCGGTCCGGACGGACCCTCCGCCATGCTGAAGATGCTGGAGACCGTGGCCGCGCTGGAGCCGTCGCACACCAAGCGTTCGGAAGAGCAGATCCGCCTGCAGCAGTTCTCGACGCCCCTGCCGCTCGCCTATGCGGCGTTGCAAGCAGCGGCGATCCGGCCGGGGGATGTCGTGCTGGAGCCGTCCGCCGGCACCGGCATGATGGCGGTGATGGCGGAATGCGCGCTCGGGAGCCGGGCCGCTGGGAACCTCCATCTGAACGAGATCGCGGACGCCCGCCGCACATTGCTGTGCCGGCTGTTCCCCGGCGCACTGGTGACCGGCATCAACGCCGAGAACGTTGCCGACCATCTGGCCGGCATCCGGCCCACCGCCGTCATCATGAACCCGCCGTTCTCCGCGACGCCGGGCGTCGGCCGCATCCGCCATGACGCCGACCTCCGGCACATGCGCTCGGCCTTCTCCATGCTGCCACAGGGCGGCCGGCTCGCCGCCATCACCTCGGCCAACTGCATTCCGGGTGATGCCGACTGGAATGGCGCCTTCGGCCGCCTCGATCCGCCCGCCCGCGTCGTCTTCACCATGGCCATCGACGGCCGTGTCTACGCCCGCCGGGGCACCGGTTTCGACACCAGGCTCACCGTGCTCGACCGTACAGGCCGGCCCGGCATCGAGGTCGATCCCCACGCCCGCGCCGCAACTGCCGGGGAGCTGCTCGACGCCGTCATCGCCCGGGTTCCGCCCCGCCTGCCGGTGGAAGTCCGCACCTTGGAGACCGTGCCCGGCCGGGATCTCTTCGGCAACTCGGCCACGCCGCGCCCGCCTGTGCAAGAGACCGCGCGTGTGCCCGCGACGCCCGCGTCCAGGCCGGCCCATGACTGGGGAGCGGTGTCCGAACTGACCGTCGAGACCGGCCCAGTGGATGCCACAACGGATGCCGGCGGCGCCGTCTCCGGACCCTATGAGTCTTGGCGGGCCGGCGCCGTCCGGATTCCGGGCGCAGTCGCACATCCGACACCCCTGGTGCAATCCGGAGCAATGGCCGCCGTCCCCCATCCGACGCCGTCATACCGCCCCACGCTGCCGGAACGCATCGTTGCGGACGGTCTCCTTTCGGACGCCCAACTCGAAAGCGTCGTACTGGCGGGCCAGGCCCACGGCGGCCATCTCACGGCGAGCTACCGGATCGGTTCCGGCTGGGAGACGGTCCAGCGTTGCGGTGACCAAAACGTTGACGATGCCACGCTGACCGACGACGGTGAGCCGCTGTCGACGCCGGTCCGCTTCCGTCGCGGCTGGATGCTGGGCGACGGCACGGGCTGCGGCAAGGGACGCCAGGTCGCGGCGATCATCCTGGACGGGTGGCTGCGCGGACGGAAGCGGGCGCTGTGGCTCAGCCAGTCGGACAAGCTCCTGGAAGACGCGCGCCGCGACTGGACCGCCCTGGGCGGACGCGAGGACGATGTGATCCCACTCGGCGACTTCCGCCAGGGCGCCGAAATCCCGCGCTCCACCGGAATCCTGTTCACGACCTACGCCACGCTGCGCTCGCCGTCCCGCCAGGGCCGCGCGTCGCGACTCGACCAGATCGTCGGCTGGCTCGCCGGAGGACCCGACGAGGACCACCGCCATGCCTTCGACGGCGCCATCATTTTCGACGAGGCCCATGCCATGGCCAACGCGGCGGGATCGAAGGGCGCGCGCGGCGACGTCAAACCGTCGGCCCAGGGCCGCGCCGGCCTGCGGTTGCAGAACGCGCTCCCCGACGCGCGGATCACCTACGTGTCAGCCACCGGCGCCACGACCGTGCCGGGTCTGGCTTATGCCGGCCGTCTAGGGCTTTGGGGCGCAGCCGAAACGCCGTTCGAGAGCCGCAGCGATTTCGTGTCGGCCATGGAAGCGGGCGGGGTCGCCGCCATGGAAGTGGTCGCGAGGGACCTGAAGGCGCTCGGTCTCTACCAGGCGCGCGCATTGGCCTATGACGGCGTCGAGGTGGACATCCTGGTGCATGCGCTCTCGGACGAGCAGCGGCGCATCTACGATTCCTATGCCGGCGCGTTCAAGATCATCCATGCCAACATCGAAGAGGCGCTCGAGGCCACCGGCATCATGCAAGGGGATTCGACCCTCAACAAGAACGCGAAGTCGGCCGCGCTCAGCGCTTTCGAAAGCACCAAGCAGCGCTTCTTCGGCCATCTCTTGACGGCGATGAAATGCCCGTCGTTGATCCGCTCGATCGAGGCCGATCTCGACGCCGGCCGGTCGGCCGTCATCCAGCTCGTGTCCACCGGCGAGGCGCTCATGGAGCGGCGCATCGCCGAGATACCCGCCTCCGAATGGGACGATCTCGGCATCGACCTCACACCCCGCGAGTCCGTCCTCGACTTCCTGGCCCACGCCTTCCCCGTGCAGCTTCAGGAACCGTTCACCGATGAGGACGGGAACCTCATGAGCCGACCCGCCGTGGACGCCGACGGCCATCCGATCCTGTGCCAGGAAGCACTCGCGCAACGCGACGCGCTGATCGGCAAGCTCGCGTCCCTGCCGCCCGTGCACTCGGCTCTTGACCAGATCTTGCACCACTTCGGGCACGAGGCCGTCGCCGAGGTGACGGGCCGCTCTCGCCGGGTGCTCAGGATTTCGGATGGGGGCGGCCAACGCCTGGCGCTCCGCAGCCGGCCGGCCTCCGCCAACCTCGCCGAGACCGCCGCGTTCATGGAAGGGAGCAAGCGCATCCTGGTGTTCTCGATGGCCGGCGGCACCGGGCGGAGCTACCACGCCGACCTTTCATCCGGCAACACCGAGCGCCGGGTCCATTACCTGCTGGAGCCGGGCTGGCGCGCCGACCAGGCAATCCAGGGTTTGGGCCGCACCCACCGCACGCACCAGGCGTCGGCGCCGCTGTTCCGGCCGGTGACCACGGACGTGAAGGGCGAGCGGAGGTTCATCGCCACCATCGCGCGGCGGCTGGACAGCCTCGGCGCCATCACGCGCGGACAGCGCGATTCCCAGACCGCCATGGGCGGCGGCGACGCCGCGCTGTTCCGCGAGAGCGACAACCTCGAAAGCCTCTATGCGAAGGCGGCCTTGCGGCGGTTCTACACAGCGCTCTGGAGCGGCAACATTGCCGGCTGGTCGCTGGAACGCTTCGAGGACGCCACCGGGTTGAAACTCACCTGGGAAGGCTCGCTCAAGGAAGAGCTGCCGCCGATGCCGCGCTTCCTGAACAGGCTCCTGGCCCTGCCCATCGCCGAACAGAACGCGCTCTTCGCGGAACTGGAAGACCGTATCGCCGCCGGCATCGAACAGGCCATGGAGGCCGGGACCTACGAGGTCGGCGTCGAGACCGTCCGGGCCGATTCCCTGGGCGTTGCCGGCCGGGAGACGCTGTACAAGCATCCCGGCGCCGGAGCCGCCACGGAGCTGGTCGAGATCGTGCGCCGCGACAGGTTTGAGCCGACCTCCGCCGACGCCGCACTCGGGATCGGCGCGGAGACGGACGGCGGCCCGGTCTTGATGGTCAACACCAAGTCGAACCGTGCCGCCGTCGTGCTTCCGGCGCCGTCGCGCATGTTCGACGACGGCGGCGTGCAGGACCGCGTCCGGCTGCTGCGTCCCGCCGTACGGGATTCGATGGCGAAGGCCGAACTCGACGCCTCGAACTGGCGAAAAGCCCCCGAAGCCGAATGGCGCACGCTCTGGGAAGACGAGATCGCCGGCCTGCCGCCCCACCGGGAATCGCGGTTCTGGCTCGCGGCCGGCCTGTTGCTGCCGGTCTGGGATCGTCTGCCCGCCGAGAACATGCGGGTCCGCCGCCTCCGGACCGACGACGGCGAAGCATTGATCGGGCGCGTGCTCGACGTCGGGCAGATCCGCGCCGTGCGTGCGGCCTTCGGCCTCGCGGGCGGTCCCGCCATGACCGGCGCCGAAGCTTTCGATGAGGTCATGGGACGCGGCGCCGCGCTCGCCCTCGGCAATGGCTGGCGGCTTGCAAGGCGGCGCATCATGGGCGCCGACCGGGTCGAGATCGAGGGACCCGTCGACTCCGACACCGCGGTCCTGAAGCGCATGGGCTGCACCGTCGAGATCATCTCGTGGCGGACGCGCATCTTCGCCCCGGGCCCCGATCTGCTCGAACGCGTCATTCAACGCTGGCCTCTCGCCCCATGAGCCCATCGCGTGATACGTATGGCCGGCTCACTGCCGCCCCGCCCGCGCAGGCCGACCGTCATCCACGCCCTTTTCCGGCCCGCCGGGGTACGTACCGCCGGCCCGCCGCCGGCGGGCTTCACTCACTGGAGGAGCATTGTATGACCGCACAGACCCTGCCGGACGACCCCAACTACGCATTCTGCCCAAGCTACGATCTGGGCGACGAGCCGCAACAGATCCGCATCGTTTTCGATGGCATGGAGGGCTATGTGCCGACGGCCCTTGTCGCCTTGTCGATCGATGACGCCGAGCGGCTGTGTGACCGCTTGAATGCCAGGCTCGGACACTCAAGAGACGACTGGACCGCGCTCGCCGCCCGCTCCATGTGCACCGCGGCCCCGGCGATCGACGACGACTCCCGGCACTGAACCGGACGCGGGCCGCCGCTGAACCGAAACAGCAAGACGTGTTAAACAGGACCCTGGCGGCATGATCGACTACCCGGAAGATCCCTCGGAAGGAGTCCAAGGAATGCATGATGGCGGCGCCAGGAATCGAAGCTGGGTCCGTTTCTGTTGCGGTCTACTCGCTGTATGCCTCAGCCTCGGTGTTGCAGCGCGTGCTATGAGCGCTGACGAGTTGTGGCGCGGTCTGGTCGTCGCCCCCGAGTACCGCTGCGCTCCGTACGAGTCCGGAGACTACCCCTACCCGCAATCGGTGGAGCCACGGATCATCGCGGCAATGCGGGGCAAGATCTACGGCCCGTACACCGGCCGCTACTTTTCCAGCCGTCGAAAGACCGACATCGAGCACATCGTCGCGAGGTCCGAAGCGCACGACAGCGGACTTTGCAGAACAGGTTCCGTCACCAAAAGAGATTTTGCCCGTGACCTCTTGAATCTCACACTCGCGGCGCCGGCGGTGAATCGGTGTGGACGAAAGGGGAAGTGCGGTCATGACGCCGCCGAATGGTTACCCCCAATGAACCAGTGCTGGTTCGCCGGCCGGATTTTGGACGTCCGGCGCAAGTACCGCCTCACCATAGACCGTCGAGAAGCGGCCGCCCTGGAGCAGGTGCTCTCAAACTGCAACTCCACGGACATGGTCTTCGTGAGCCAAGCGTCCGCACCAGACCCTCCGTCCCGAGTTGGCCGCTCACCTTCCCGAGAAGCCCTTCGGCGTTGGGACGACAACGGCAACGGCCGGATCACCTGCAAGGAAGCACGCCGCCATGGGATTGCCCCGGTCCGCCGCGGCCACCCGGCATACCCCTTCATGTGGGACCGCGATGGCGACGGAACCGTTTGCGAGTAGGCCACAAGCATCGATTTCAGCCGAAAGGAGCATGAGCACCGGGGCCATCGAATGGTGAGCAATGGCTCGGACGCGGATCGTACGGCGGGCGACGGATCGTGAAGGCGGCACTTCAGAGCCATCACGTGGAGAGCGCGACGCACGACCCGCGCCCGGCTCCCGTGGTTCACGTGCTTGGCGCCCGCTCAACTTCAACCGTACCGGAATGCAGTCATCGCAGTAGGCCTCCGGCGCCACACTGCCGATGAAACCCTCACGTCCTCCAAAGCCGTCATCGTCCGCTTCCGTCCTTTCCCGCAGCCTTCAATTCCATCGGGATCGCCATGCCACGCTCAACGCCGCCCGCCTTGCTGCGCAGCCGGCCCGCCGACGGCCGGATTCAACCCCGGTGCGCGGGCCGCCACCGGACCAGCCATGCCGGCAGGCTGAGCACCACCGCGTAGATCGCGATCGCCACCGGGCCGAGCCGCCCCGCCACCAGCCACGCCCCACGGCGCCGAGTCACATGCCCGCAACCCACACGCCCCGCCTGTAACCGGCGCGCCCGGCCTCCGCCTCGAAGCACATCACCGTCGCGACCACCCCTGCCGCCAGCCACAACAGCGCCAGCGGCCAGAATCCCCGCCGCGCGATCAATCCCCGGTTTTCCATATCGCACCCGACCCGAATCCCGGCGCCGGTTCAAGTCCGCTCGGACCTCCGGCCGGCTGGAGTTCGAGGGACAGGGCGGGGGCGGGCGAAAGCCGCGCGCAGAGAGAGGCGCGACTCGAACCATCACCCGGGGGACCATGACATGACCACATTGATCTATGCCGGCATCGGCGCCCGCGCCACGCCACCCTCCATTCTGACCGCCATGACCGTGATGGCCGGCTGGCTGGCCCGGCAGGGATGGCATTTGAACAGCGGCGGGGCGGCCGGCGCCGACAGTGCGTTTGCCGAGGGCGCGCCGGCCGGCCGTCGGACGCTGTATCTGCCGTGGTCCGGTTACAACGGATGCGCGGGGCCGGACTGCCGGGTGCTGTCGCCGTCCGATCTCGCATCCTGCATGGCCATCGCGGCCCGTCTGCATCCCGCCTGGGACCGCTGCTCGCCGGCCGTTCGCAAGTTGCACGCCAGGAATGCGGCGATCCTCGGCGCCGGTCTCGATCATCCGGTCGATGCTGTCGTGGCCTGGACGCCGGGAGGAACCATCGCCGGAGGCACCGGCATGGGGATCCGCATTGCCATCGAGGCCGGCATCCCCGTGCTGAACCTGGGCGCGATGCCGCCGCGTGCGGTCTGCGAGCGCCTGCTGGCAATCCGCCGGGCCGGTTCCTCTCCATAGAGTCAGAGAAAGGCGGGAACCGGGCGAACGCCCGGGAGTGGGAGAGGGAGGTGGTCTCCCTCACGCAGGCCGGGCAAGGCAACCAGCAAAGGAGGCCACGGCCATGTCCGGTACCGACTACGACCTCGAAGAAGCCCTGACCGGCAGCGACGTGCTGGCCGAGATTGGGCTCCACCCCGGCGCCGTCCAGGACGTCATCGACGACGACCGCGCCAGGCACTGCCCCGATACGTGGAGTGAGAGGGGGGCTTGAGAGAGGTGAACGGAAGGGGGCCGGGGAGGGAGGACTCCGGTCCCACGACGCTCGTCAACCATCGTCAATAACCAGACCAGAAGGAGAATACTCATGAGCTTCGGACTGAATCGCGTGGAACTGATCGGCCGCCTCGGCGCCGACGTCATGGTCAATCACCTGTCCAGCGGCGGCCGCGTCGCCAACCTCAGCATCGCGACCGATGAGTCGTACATCAACAAGCAGACCGGCGAGAAGGTCGACAAGACGGAGTGGCACCGCGTGGTGACCTTCCAGGACGGCCTCGTCGACATGTTCGAGAAGCACGCCCGCAAGGGCCGGCTGGTCTACATCGACGGCAAGCTCCAGACCCGGCGCTGGTCGAAGCCCGGCGAGGAGAGCGACCGCTACTCGACCGAGATCCTGCTGGTTCCGGGCGGTCGGGTGCAGTTCTTGGACAAGCCGAACGGCAACGGCGCACCGGCCCCGGCCGACACCGCCCCGCAGGACACCGGCGCCGCGTCCCAGGCTCCGGACCCGGCCGACGACATCCCGTTCTAGACTCCTCCGCCTCCTTTCCTCCCACCCAGGGCCGGCGCCTCGCGCGTCGGCCCTTTCTTTTTGCTGCCCGTCCAAAGCGAACCCTCCGGGCCTCGCGCCTTCGCTTCGCTCGGGCCGCTCGCCCTCCGGCGCCAGCCGGCCGGCATCGGGTGTCCCGTGAAGGAGAGCCGCCATGTACAACCATCCGTCCCCCGCCGCCGTCATCGCCGCCGCGCTTGGCGCGCGCGCCGAAGACGTCTGCAGGCGCTACCTCCCCCACGGCCGCCGCCAGGGCCATTACTGGGTCGCGGGCGACCTCGACGGCGCCCGCGGCCGGTCCCTCTTCGTCCGCCTACACGAGCCCGGCACGCCCGGGAAGTGGACCGATGCGGCCGTCGGCAGCCACGGCGACCTGCTCGACCTCATCCGCCATCGCACGGACGCGCCGACGCTCCGCGCGGCGCTCGACGAGGCCCGCGCCTTCCTCGCCCTGCCGGCTTCGCCGCCCGCGGGCGATGCAGGCGCCTACGACGCCACCGAAGCGGCGCGCCGCCTGTGGCGGCGATGCCGCGCCGTCGACGGCACCCATGCGGAAGCCTATCTCCGGGCCCGCGGCCTCGCGCGCTGCCGGTTCCCGGCGCTGCGCTTCCATCCCGAGCTTCGCTACCGCGAAGGCTCGGCGGTCCGCCGCCTGCCGGCGCTTGTCGCCGCCGTCACCGGCGACGACGGCGCCGTCTGTGGCGTGCACCGCACCTGGCTCGATCCCCGCCGCCCCGCCAAGGCGGACGTCGCCTCGCCCAGGAAAGCGCTCGGCCGCGTCTACGGCCTGGCCGTGCGCTTCGCCTCGCCCGCCGACGGCGTCGCTTCGCTCCTCGTCGGCGAAGGCATCGAGACCGTGCTGTCGCTCGTCACCGCCGTGCCGGAGATCACGGCGGCCGCCGCGCTCTCCGCCGGCAGTCTCGGCGCCTTCTCGCCCCCGCCCCCCTGCCGGCGCGTCGTCATCGCCCGCGACAACGATCTGGAAGGCGAACGGGCCGCCGAACGCCTCGCCCGGCGCTGCGCGCGGGCCGGCGTCGCGGCCACGGTCATCGTTCCCGAAGGCGGCGATTTCAACGACGACCTCGCTGCGCTCGGCGCCGCTGTCCTCGCCGCAAGGCTCGCTCCGCTCTTCCGCTTCGCGCACCTACCCTGACGGCCACCGTGTCGGTGATGCCTCCGTTCGCTTGCGCTCTCTGCGCGCTTCGCTTGCCAAGGCCCGGCGGCACCGTCCGGGCGCCAATCCTCAACACCGTGCCTCGCCGAACAGTCCAAGGGGATGGGTGCCAGACCGACAAAAACTTCCTCCCGACGTGATGTCCCATTTTGTCACACGTGCTCCCTGCGCCAACCCCTGAAGGGGTCCTCCTCTACGCTTCGCTCCGTTCCGGCCGGGGCTCGAATGAAAGGCCCGAAGCCGCACGCGACCGTGGCTCGGTCGCTCCGCTCCCTGCGCCCGCACCATCGCCCACGGCTTCGGGCCATTCATTCCGGCCCCGGTGGCTCCGTTGCGCGCGCGTGAAAAAAAGGGCCATCACTTCGGAGCGCAAGCTCCGGTTCCGGGCCTTCAGGTCCCTAACCCGTGAAGGAGGAAAGCATGAGAGGGCAAAGCCTTAGTGGAAGGAGAGAGAGAATGGACACCGTCATCAACCTCAGGCACGAACCCGGGCTCCGCGAGAAACTCGAGCTCGCGCCCGTGCACGACAGCACCGTCCTCATCGATCGCCGCACCAAGTGGGGAAACAAGTTCCGAATCGGGCGCGACGGAACCCGCGAGGAAGTGATCGCACGCTACCGCGCCGATCTCTGGCAACGCATCGGCGTCGGCGCGGTCACGCTGAAAGAACTCGCCGAAATGGACGGCATGTGGCTGGCCTGCTGGTGCGATCCCTTGCCCTGTCACGGACACGTGCTTGCCCGGGCCGCGGCGTGGGCCGCATCCGCACTGGCCGAACGGAGCGGTCGATGATGGGCTCCGTCACCTTCAAGCGGATCACCCCGCACGAGTCCCGCATCTACGCCGACGGCGACCACGTCGGTGATGTTTACCGCCAGGACGACATCCTCGCCCCCGGCCATGCGTTCTACGTCCTGCACCTCGTCGAAGATCCCAGAGGGCCTCAGCGTGTGCACGAACGCCATCGCATCCCCGAGGTCGCCCAGCGCCTCGTCGACTCACACCCGCTTTGGTCGTAACGGAACGCGCGGCGTTCTCTCCCGCATCCCCATCGCCTCCGCCTCCGTTCGCTGGCGCTCTCTGCGCGCTTCGCTTGCCGGGACCCGTGGGCACTGTCCGGGTTTCCATCCTCAACCCCGTGCCTGGCCGAACGGTCCAAGGGGATGGGTGCCAGACCGATAAAAACTTCCTCCCGACGTGATGTCCCATTTTGTCACACGTGCTCCCTGCGCCAACCCCTGAAGGGGTCCTCCTCTACGCTTCGCTCCGTTCCGGCCGGGGCTCGGACTGAAAGGCCCGAAGCCGCACGCGACCGTGGCTCAGTCGCTCCGCTCCCTGCGCCCGCACCATCGCGCACGCCTTCGGGCCATTCATTCCGGCCCCGGTGGCTCCGTTGCGCGCGCGTGAAAAAAAGGCACATCACTTCGGGGCGCAAGCTCCGGTTCCGGGCCTCAAGGTCCTTAACCAGAAGGAGGAGATCATCATGAACATCGAAAACATCGCAGATAAGGGACAGTCCCTCATGGCGACCGTTTGCGAAAACGCCCAGCTCTTCGGCGCAACGCCCGAGCCCGACGAATTCGACTCCAGGGACGTCTGGGACCAAGACGACGCCATCGACGCCGTCCGCGCTGCCTTCCAGATCCTCGCTGAAGGCGTCGGCCCCGACGGCACGCAACTCGCCGACGAACGCGAAAGCCTGCTGTGGGGCTACGTCAACATGCTCGACGCCCAGACACAGCGCCTCGACCGCACTGCCGATCGCCTCATGCCCGGCTTGCAAGACCTCCAGCGCGAGCAGGACGGCTCCGAGATCAAGTCCCGCGAGCTCGAACTGGTCACCGACCGGGCCCAGAACCTCGCCGCCCGCCGCGACGCCTTCGAGCAGATGCGCGACGCCGTAGCCGACGACTACCGAGCCCAGACCGGCAACGTCTGGCGGCCCCGGCGCGGCTCGCACACAAGCCAGACCGGCAAGCTCACCTCCGCAGCCATCGACGCCCGCGACTTCATGCGCGCACGCAAGGATCGCAAGATCCAGGCGCACATGCCGCAGGGAACCCTGGTGGCGGTCACCGGCGGCAAGAACATCAGCGACCCGACCGCGGTCATCCGGCACCTCGAGAAGGCCCGGGCCAAGTACGCCGACATGGTCCTGGTCCACGGCGGCGGCCCCGGCGTCGAGCGCATCGCCGCAAGCTGGGCAGAACAGCGCGGCGTCCACCAGATCGTCTGCAAGCCCGACTGGGACCGCCACGGACGGGCCGCTCCGTTCCGGCGCAACGACGAACTCCTGAACCTCCTGCCCAAGGGCGTCATCGCCTTCCCCGGCAGCGGCATCACCGAAAACCTCGTCGACAAGGCGCGCCAGCTCGGCATCCCGGTTCAAAAAATCGCTGCCTGAGTCACACACCTCAGGGTCGCGTCGTTTCAGCGGCGCGGCCCTCCCTTTTTTGTCGGCGCACCCGAACAACAGCACCAACAGCGCTCGCTTTCGCGTCGCGCCTCGCTTCGCGACCACTCTGCCCTGTCGAGCTCGCTCCGCGGTCTCCTCCCTTCGGACGGGCATCCCTCGCGCATCCGGTCGCTGACGCTCCCGGTGCGCTTCGCCCGCCGACAAGCCGGCATGGCCCGTGCCTCATTCCCTCATCGCCTTGCCTGGCGGCAAGCTCTCGCTATGAACACGGCTCGCCGCCTTCGGCGACATCGCCCCACTCATGCCGTCCGCCTCGCTACCCTCGTCGTCGGCGCCGCTGACGGCGACTCCGGCAGCGTGCTTCGCACGCATGCCGTCAACGCCTTCAGCAGTGACTTCCACCCAATCGCCGCGGCGGCTCCGTCGCTCTTCCCCTGCATCGTCTTGCGGGGCCGCTTCACCTCATGCAGCTTCGTTCCAGCACCGATCTTCTCATCACCACCGCTGCCGGTGACCGTACCCTGTCGAGCCCGCTACGCGGTCTCGCTCCCTCGGCCCGTATCCCTCGCGCATCCGGTCGCTGACGCTCCCGGCGCGCTTCGTCTGCCCACAAGCCGGCATGGCCCGTGCCTCATTCTTCATCGCCTTGCTTGGCGGCAACCTCCCGCCACGCTCACGGCTCGCCGCCTTCGGCGACATCGCCGTACTCGCGCCGTCCGCCTCGCTGCGCTCGCTCCGTCCAACGTTCTTCTCAAGAGTGTGCAGTTTTCGATTGCCATCGACACCATCGACATATGTTCGCCCTCGGCACGGACCCCCCTCCACGGCCCACGTCGCCGAGGACCCGCTTCGCGCCTACCCTGCGCCACTCGGCGACGTGGGCCTTTCCCCCTCCTTCGGACCGGTCCACCCTTCCTCCTTCGCCTCGCCGGTGCGGGCTCCGCCCGTCACCGGCTTCCGCACCCCGCCGTCCTCGGTGTCCACACCACTGCCGACGCCGCTGCCGACGCTTCCGGCAACGTGCTTCGCACGCCTGCCGTCAGCGCCTTCAGCGGTGACCTCCAGTCAATCGCGGCGGCTCCGCCGCTCTTCCCCCGCATCGTCTCGCGCAGTCGCCCCTCCACCTCGTGCGGCATCGTTCCCACACCCGTCTTCAACAGCACCACCGTTGCCGGTGACGCTACCCTGTCGAGCCTGCTGCGCGGTCCCCCCTCTTCAGCCCGGCATCTCTCGCGCCTCTGGTCGCTGACGCTCCCTCCGCGCTTCGTCTGCCGACAACTTTCCGCCACCCTCACGGCTCGCCGCCTTCGGCGGCACGCCCCTCCGCATCCGCGTCACCGGTGCGGGCTCCGCCCGTCACCGGCTTCCGCACCCCGCCGTCCTCGGTGTCCGCACCACTGCGGACGCCGCTGCCGGCGCTTCCGGCAGCGTGCTTCGCACGCCTGCCGTCAGCGCCTTCAGCACTGACCTCCACTCAGTCGCCGTGGCGGCTCCCATCCGCCGGCTTCGCCGGCGTCGATTCCCCCTCGCTCATACCCCAAGTTCTGTCGTACCTGACCGCGTGCCGCGGCTTTGGTTTTCACACCCCACGCATCGGTGATGCTGGTGGTGCCATTGGCACCTTTGCCGTGCAGCTTTCTGCGCAACCGTCGCCTTTTGGGCGCCCCGTTCTTGTTGGACCGAGCGTATGTCGCACCGATACACGCCCTCCATCCTCTCCCCGGCCTTGCAAGGCTACGCTTGTCCTACACCGATACACGACCGATACACGCTTGCCCCTGCCGAAAACACGGACCGATACACAACCGACATGCGCCCATCATGGTCGCCTCGGCGCCCGTGGCTGCCTTTGTCCCAACCCATACACGCCCCGATACAGGAACTTTCGCCGAGTTCCCGGCTTCGAAATTCCGGATCGCGCGCCGCTCTGGCCGGTCCATGAGACTCGTAGCGACCACATCCGTGCTCCAGACAAAACCGAAATCGCCTCGCCACCGCCAATCTGGTAGTAACCACGGTAAGGAGCCGATGCGCTGCATGCCCACCGATCGGCCACTCCCAGGCTCTATTCCGCAGACGAAAAGGAGAAACAGCGTGACCAAAACCGACCGAACCGAACCTGAATCCCGCGATAGCCCAACTGCAAAGCGGGGCGACGCGCGCCGGACCAGAGGCATCCGTTTCTCTGATGCCGAATGGGAAGAGGTCAAGACCGCTGCCGAACTGCACGATGTCCCGGCCGCTGAATTTGTCCGCAAGAAGATTCTCGACATCGCCCGCGGCCGCGCCGACACCGGCGCCCACGCGATCCCGGCCTCGCTCACTCCGCTGATCGAGCGGACTTTCCGCTATACATGGATGTTGGCGACGCACAAACGCGACGAACTCATCCGCGAAGGACGCGGCGAAGAGATGGTGAAACTGGCTAAGGCCGCCCAGGAACTCCAGGGCCAATTGCAGGGCGGCGCCTCCGGTTGAACGCTACAACGCCTCGACTGCATCCGCCAGCACACGTCAGGCGCCTGTGACTTCCGAATCACCTTGGATGCGAACACGAATTGCGGCCACCTTTCACCGAGAAAGAATGACTTCCGAATACCTCACGGACAGCAGCGGGTCGGGGTTCGCAGATGGGCCGGGCTCGAAGAAGTGCGGGTTAATGACCTGCGGCACCTCTTGCGCGCGGTGCTAGACCCCGTACGGTATTCACTGCATTCGCATCCCACGCTGGCGCGGGTCGTGGGTCGGATCGACGGCAAGGACGAATTCCGGGTGCAGATCCTCGGCAGCGGCAGCTCGACCTCCCCGACGGATCTGATCGCAGGGCTAGTGCCGCGCGCCGCGGAGTTGCCAGAGCGTCGGTTCAGGGCGGCCGCGAGCGAGTTGCACGCTTTTCTCGAATTGGGCAGGGGATAACGGGACAACCGATGTATGAGGTGGTCCCAGAAAATTGGACCGTTAGCCAAGGTGTATTCCATTCCGCCTAGGGAGAGAGGAATACATAATGACAACACGACGCCGATTCACGGGTGAGTACAAGGCGAAGGTAGCGCTGGAAGCGTTGCGCGGGGACATGACAATCCAGGAGATTGCGGCACGGCGGAAGATTCATCCGGAAAACCAGCCGAACCCTCCGCCAGTTACATTGGGACAGTAGTCGTCGCTACCATCGGAACCTGGCCCGCAGCATGACGCCGTGTGCGGGCGCGTGGTCATCGGCAGGCTCGCGCCGCGTCCCCTCGAGCTCCAGGGTGGCGTCCTGACCAAGCTTCCAGCGCGTCCCCAGACGCCAGCTCCGGTCGCCCGCCTCCGACAGCCCAAAGCCCGCGTACGGAGTCACCACCCCGACACCGTCCGGCGCCGCAAAGCCGTAGCCCAACTCCGCGTCGAGCCGGCCCGTCTGATCGAATTCGTCGTTCGCCGTCAAGTCCGCCGCGTCCCGGAGCGACCACAGCCGCTCCACCCCGCTCGACGCCGCCCCCCAGGACGGCCTCAACCAAAGCGAAAGGCCACGCCCCGACTCGTCCGGACCCAAGCGGAGCGAGCCCGACGCGCCCCACTCCTCGTACCCGCCCGTCTCATGCGCCATCAGCCCGTGCACCTTCGCCTCCATACTCAGCCCCAGCGCCGGATCGGTGTAGCGAACCCCCGCTCCCACCTCCACCCCGGCCCCGGTCTCCGCGTCGCCCCCGTCATAACGCGCGCCCACCTCCAGCGACGGCGTCAGCACGCCCCCCGACCCCAGCCCGAACCCCCGCGAGCCTTCCAGCACCAGCCGCAGCCGGCTCGTGTCCGCCTCCGACCCAGCCAGACGGCCCGCCGCCGTCTCCACCGCCTCCGATCTCATCCGCGTCAGCAGCGCATCCGTGCGCGCCGCCAACTCGAAGCCGCCCGCGGACAACAATACCCCACGTCCGCCCAGCGCCCCCATCACCAGGTCCGCATCCGTCCTGTAGCTGCTCCCGCCGGCCCCGTCCTCGGTCAGCGTCAGCTTGCCCCTGCCGTAGCCCAGCACCGCCCACGCCGTCAGACCCTCGTTCACCTCGTAACGCACATACGGATGCACCCCGGTCACCGTGCTCTCCACACCGCCCTTGCACCGGGTCCCGGCGCAGGTCCCGCTCATGGAGAAGTCCCCGTCGCCCGTGCTGTGCGACACCGCCACCCCCGCAAGCCACCGACCCCACTCGCCGTCGAAGCCCAGGGTCCCGGTCACCACATCGCCGTCCAGCAATAGATCCCCGTCCTTGCCGTCGAAGCGCGCCCCTGCCGCCCCTCCCCAAGCCGTCCAGCGCGCTCCCGCAGAGCCGTCCCCGCCCAGCGGCAGGCTGAAGGAGCTCCCCAGCAGCAGATCGCGGCCCGTCAGGGTCCGGTAACGCTCCGCCCGCCGGCCACCCACCAGCCCATCGTCACCGATCCAGCCCTCCCGGCGACCCTCGCCCCCAAGCCGCCCGTCCCACGCAGCGGCCGGCGCTTCCGCCTCTTCGGCTCCAAGCGGCAGCCGCTGCCCGGCGATCGTCACCCGCGACCCCGAACTCCCGCCCCTCAGCCGCTCGCCCACCGCCTCCACCACCTGACTCGCCGCCGTCCGCCCGAACCGCGCCAGCCACGCCTGCGGCACCGGATCGCTGTTGACAATCGTGCCGGTGGCCTCCCGGTCGGCGAACTTCGCGTGCGGCGAGAGGACGAACAGGCCCAGCGTGAACGTCTCCTCGCCCTCGTCCTTCGCGTCGTCCAGCACCGTCACCCGTATGGTCTTCTCCGTATCGCCGGGCACGAACGTGAGCGTCCCGCTGGCGGCCTCGTAGTCTTCACCCGCCTTCGCCGTCCCGTCCGCAGTCTCGTAGTCCACCGTCACCCTCCGGTCGCTCGCCGGGCGGAGCGTCACCAGGAAGTCGATCGTCGCGTCGACGCCTTCCCGCGCCTCGGCGTCGGCAATGGAGACCGACGGCGGGGGCGCTTCGACCGGCGGGGCCGACTCCTCGACCTGCTGCTCAGCCGACTGCGCCGACCCGCGCGGCGTCGCCGTCACTGCCGCCACCGGACCATGGCCACCTCCCGGGACGACTCCATCCATCGCCCGCACCTCAAACCTGTACGCCACGCCGTTGTCCAGGTAGTACTTCGTGAACGGCACAGTCAGCCAGCTCAGGTACCTCCAGTCGTTGAACCCGTCAGCGTCCGATGCCTTCCGGTAACGGTACTGATAATAGTTCACGGGCAGGTCGCGCGCGCTGGCCGGCGGCTGCCAACTCAACGTCACCTCGCCGTCACCCTCCCTAGCCACGTGGAAACTCCGCGGCGCGGTCAGCACGGCACCGGCGCGCGGCGTCGCCGTCACGTCCACCGCAAGCCCGGCGCCAGACGCATTCACCGCCCGCACCTCGAACCTATACGCCACGCCGTTCTCGAGACCCTGCCCGGGCACGCCGTTCACCACATGCGCCCAAGCCCCGCCTGCGCCTCGCCATTCACCGAATGTCGCCGCGCCTGCCTGCCGGTACCGCACCTCGTGGCGGATCCCGGCGTCCGTCGACAGATCCCAGAACAACTCCACTGCCGCACTGCTCGTTATCACCCCCAGACCCGTCGGCGCCGCGGGCGGCGTACCCGTCGCCTCGTTCACATCCGTGATGGTGATCGTCACCGCGATCGTGTCGGCGCCGCCGTTGCCGTCATCAGCCTTGACCGTCACCGAGTAGCTGGACTTCGCCTCGTAGTCGAGAGCCACCCTGGTGCGGATCTGGCCAGTGGTCGCGACGATGTCGAACGACGCCGCGTCCGTCCCTTCCAGCGTGTACGTCAGCGTGTCGCCGTCGGCGTCGGTCGCCGTCACTGGGTCGCCGAACGGCTGGTTCGTCGCGGTGTTCTCCGCTACGCGTCGCGTCGCGGACGTACCCTCGTTGAACACCGGCGCCGTGTTGACCGACGCGGCCCCCGTCGAGGCGGACAGCGTCGGCGACCACCCGCTGTCGCCCTCGTCGTTACTCGCCCGCACCTGCACCTGGTAGGTAGTGCTTGCCGCCAGGCCGCTGATCGTTGCGCTCAGGCCGGCCTGGTCCTGCGGCCCGTCGATGAAGGCGTCCTCCCGGTAACGCAGGTCGTAGCTCGTGATCGCGGGCCGCCCCGCGTTCGCCGGCGCGGTCCAACTCACGGTCAGGCTGTCCGATGTCGCGCTGTCGAGCGTCGGCATCGCCGGCATCGCCGGCGGCTCCATCACGTCGGTCACCGTCACCGTGAGCGACTGCGTCGCCGTGTTGTTGTTGGCGTCCCTCGCCCGCACTGTCACCGCGTAGACGTTGTCGGTGTCCGCATCCTCCCGACTCTCGAAGTTTCGCGGCGCCATGCTCAGGACGCCGGTGTTCGCATCGATCGTGAAGTCGTCGGCGTCCGCGCCTTCCCTGGTCCAGGTCACCGCGCCGATCGCGCCGCTCACCGTCGGCCTCGCCGACGCGTACACTGCGTTCTCCGCGACCGTCCCGCTCTCCAGGCCGCTGATCGTCAGCGTGCTCGTCTCCGCCACGTCGGTCACCGTCACCGTGAGCGACTGCGTCGCCGTGTTCCCGTCCGCGTCCTCGACCTTCACCGTCACCTGATAGGTGTTGCCGGTGTCCGCATCCACCGGATTCTCGAAGTCCCGCGCCGCCATGCCCAGGACGCCGGTGTCCGCATCGATCGTGAAGTCGTCGGCGTCCGCGCCTTCCCTGGTCCAGGCCACCGCGCCGATCGCGCCGGTCACCGTCGGCGTCGCCGACGTGTACACCGCGTTCTCCGCCACCGTCCCGTCCGCCAGGCCGCTGATCGTCAGCGTACTCGTCTCCGCCACGTCGGTGACCGTCACCGTGAGCGCCTGCGTCGCCGT
Organism: uncultured Binatia bacterium (SeqCode); assembly: GCA_965221155.1. Lineage (GTDB taxonomy): Bacteria > Desulfobacterota > Binatia > UBA9968 > JAJDTQ01 > JAJDTQ01. Next base: position 509,967 of record OZ244869.1, read on the forward strand.
GTTGCCGTCCGCATCCTCGACCTTCACCGTCACCTGGTAGTCGTTGTCCTCGTCCGCATCCGCCGGGCTCTCGAAGTCGCGTCCCACCATGCCCAATACGCCGGTGGTCCCGTTGATCGTGAAGTCGCCGGCGTCCGTCCCTTCCCTGGTCCAGGTCACCGCGCCGAGCGCGCCGGTCACCGTCGGCGTGGCCGAGGTGTACACCGCGTTCTCCGCCACCGTCCCGTCCGCCAGGCCGCTGATCGTCAGCGTGCTCGTCTCCACCACGTCGGTGACCGTCACCGTGAGCGCCTGCGTGGCCGTGTTGCCGTCCGCATCCTCGACCTTCACCGTCACCTCATAGTCGTTGTCCTCGTCCGCATCCGCCGGGCTCTCGAAGTCGCGTCCCACCATGCCCAATACGCCGGTGGTCCCGTTGATCGTGAAGTCGCCGGCGTCCGTCCCTTCCCTGGTCCAGGTCACCGCGCCGAGCGCGCCGCTCACCGTCGGCGTGGCCGAGGTGTAGACCGCGTTCTCCGCCACCGACCCGTCCGCCAGGCCGCTGATCGTCAGCGTACTCGTCTCCACCACGTCGGTGACCGTCACCGTGAGCGACTGCGTCGCCGTGTTGCCGTCCGCATCCTCGACCTTCACCGTCACCTCATAGTCGTTGTCCTCATCCGCATCCGCCGGGCTCTCGAAGTCGCGTCCCACCATGCCCAATACGCCGGTGGTCCCGTTGATCGTGAAGTCCCCCTCGTCCACGCCTTCCTTGGTCCAGGTCACCGCGCCGAGCGCGCCGGTTACCGTCGGCGTGGCCGAGGTGTACACCGCGTTCTCCGCCACCGTCCCGTCCGCCAGGCCGCTGATCGTCAGCGTCGCCGTCTCCACCACGTCGGTGACCGTCACCGTGAGCGCCTGCGTGGCCGTGTTGCCGTCCGCATCCTCGACCTTCACCGTCACCTCATAGTCGTTGTCCTCGTCCGCATCCGCCGGGCTCTCGAAGTCGCGTCCCACCATGCCCAATACGCCGGTGGTCCCGTTGATCGTGAAGTCCCCCTCGTCCACGCCTTCCCTGGTCCAGGTCACCGCGCCAATCGCGCCGGTTACCGTCGGCGTGGCCGAGGTGTACACCGCGTTCTCCGCCACCGTCCCGTCCGCCAGGCCGCTGATCGTCAGCGTCGCCGTCTCCACCACGTCGGTGACCGTCACCGTGAGCGCCTGCGTGGCCGTGTTGCCGTCCGCATCCTCGACCTTCACCGTCACCTCATAGTCGTTGTCCTCATCCGCATCCGCCGGGCTCTCGAAGTCGCGTCCCACCATGCCCAATACGCCGGTGGTCCCGTTGATCGTGAAGTCGTCACCGCGCCGTTACCGTCGGCGTTCTCCGCCACCGTCCCGTCCGCCAGGCCGCTGATCGTCAGCGTCGCCGTCTCCACCACGTCGGTGACCGTCACCGTGAGCGCCTGCGTCGCCGTGTTGCCGTCCGCGACCTTCACCGTCACCTCATAGTCGTTGTCCTCGTCCGCACCGTCGAAGTCGCGAGCCCACCATGCCCAATACGCCGGTGGTCCCGTTGATCGTGAAGTCGTCGGCGTCCGTCCCTTCCCTGGTCCAGGTCACCGCGCCGAGCGCGCGTTACCGTCGGCGTGGCCGAGGTGTACACCGCGTTCTCCGTGTTGATCGTCAGCGTCGCCGTCTCCACCACGTCGGTGACCGTCACCGTGAGCGCCTGCGTGGCCGTGTTGCCGTCCGCATCCTCGACCTTCACCGTCACCTCATAGTCGTTGTCCTCGTCCGCATCCGCCGGGCTCTCGAAGTCGCGTCCGTGAAGTCCCCCTCGTCCACGCCTTCCCTGGTCCAGGTCACCGCGCCACCGGTTACCGTCGGCGTGGCCGAGGTGTACACCGTTCTCCGCCACCGTCCCGTCCGCCAGGCCGCTGATCGTCAGCGTCGCCGTCGGTCACCGTGAGCGTCGTGTTGCCGTCCCGACCTTCACCGTCACCTCATAGTCGTTGTCCTCGTCCGCATCCGCCGGGCTCTCGAAGTCGCGTCCCACCATGCCCAATACGCCGGTGGTCCCGTTGATCGTGAAGTCGTCGGCGTCCGTCCCTTCCCTGGTCCAGGTCACCGCGCCGAGCGCGCCGGTTACCGTCGGCGTGGCCGAGGTGTACACCGCGTTCTCCGCCACCGTCCCGTCCGCCAGGCCGCTGATCGTCAGCGTGCTCGTCTCCACCACGTCGGTCACCGTCACCGTGAGCGCCTGCGTGGCCGTGTTGCCGTCCGCATCCTCGACCTTCACCGTCACCTCATAGTCGTTGTCCTCGTCCGCATCCGCCGGGCTCTCGAAGTCGCGTCCCACCATGCCCAATACGCCGGTGGTCCCGTTGATCGTGAAGTCGCCGGCGTCCGTCCCTTCCCTGGTCCAGGTCACCGCGCCGAGCGCGCCGGTCACCGTCGGCGTGGCCGAGGTGTACACCGCGTTCTCCGCCACCGTCCCGTCCGCCAGGCCGCTGATCGTCAGCGTACTCGTCTCCACCACGTCGGTGACCGTCACCGTGAGCGCCTGCGTCGCCGTGTTTGTGTAGGCGTCCGTCGCCCGCACCGTCACCTCGTAGTCGTTGTCCTCATCCGCATCCACCGGGTTCTCGAAGTCGCGTCCCACCATGCCCAATGCGCCGGTGTCCGCATGGATCGTGAAGTCGCCGGCATCCGTCCCTTCCACCGTCCAGGTCACCGCGCTGCTCGCACCGGTCACCGCCGGCATCGACGTGTAGGCCGTATTCTCGGCCACCGACCCGTCCGCCAGGTCAATGATCATCAGCGTTTCATCGTCGTCCTCAATCGTACCGGTCGCCTCGCCGTCCACTAGCGCCGCGTTCACAGGGTTGCTCAGCGTGACCTTGAAAGTCTCAGTGTCCGCCTCGTCCAGCCCATCCTGCGTCACCGGCACAGTGATCAGCCCCGTCGTTGCGCCCGCCGCGATCACCAGCGTCGCGTTCGCCGCCGACGCCGTGTAGTCCGAACCCGCAATCGCCGTCCCGTCCGACGTCGCGTATCCAACCGTCACGTCCCGACCGCTGACCGCCGACAGCGCCACCGTGAACCTCATGTCCCCAACGCCCTCAGCACCCATCTGGTCGGCAATGCTTAACTCCGGCGGAGCGTCGTCGTCATCAATCGTGCCCGTCGCCTCGCTGTCCACCAGCGTCGCGTTCGCCGCCCCGCTCAGCGTGACCGTGAAGGTCTCGTCGTCTTCATCCAGCGCGTCCTGCGTCACCGGCACCGTGATCGTCCCCGCCGTCGTACCCGCCGGGATCGTCAACGTCGCGCCCGACAACGATGCCACGTAGTCCGAACCTGCCGTCGCCGTCCCGTCCGACGTCGCGTATCCAACCGTCACGTCCCGACCGCTGACCGCCGACAGTGTCACCGTGAACGTCATGTCCCCAACGCCCTCAGCACCCGTCTGGTCGGCAACGCTCAACTCCGGCGGCGTGTCGTCGTCCTCAATCGTACCCGTCGCTTCGCCGTCCACCAGCGTCGCGTTCGCCGCCCCACTCAGCGTGACCTTGAACGTCTCGTCGTCTTCATCCAGCGCGTCCTGCGTCACCGGCACCGTGATCGTCCCCACCGTTGCGCCCGCCGGGATCGTCAACGTCGCACCCGACAACGATGCCACGTAGTCCGAACCTGCCGTCGCTGTCCCGTCCGACGTCACATAGGCAACCGTCACCTGCTTGCTGCTGGGCGCATCCAACGTCACCGTGAACGATAGGCTGCTAGTGCTCTCGGACCCCATCTGGTCGGCAATGCTCAACCCCGGCGGCGCGTCGTCATCGGTGATCGTGACCGTCACGGCGTCCGGAAGCGTGACCCAGGAGACGGTGCTCGGCGACGCGTTGGCGTGGATCTGGAAGGTCTCGCTGGCGTCCTCGTCAACAACGTCGTTCACGACGGTGAGCGTGTAGGTCTTCTCGGCTTCCCAGGTCGTTCCGCCCGACGACGCCGCGAAGTCCGAGGGCTGGAAGTTGGGAGCGGCGTGCGTTGCCCGTAGAACTGGGCTCACGCCCTCGTTGCCCTGGGTGAAACCCAGGTAGTCGTCATGCAGGGTGGCCGTTAAACCAGAATTGCCGACGAAGAATGCGACGTTTGACGACGGCGCCGCCGCCGCCTCGGTTACGGCCTTTACTGTCAGGGTCGTGGTGAGCGTAGCCGCGCCCTCGTCGATCGTCGCCGGGTCCACGGACATCGTGACGCTCACGTCTTGCGTGACCGCCTGCGTGTTGCCGCTGGTCAGGGTCTCGGTGTTCGAGGCGTTGTCGGTGAACTGCACCCGCATCTTCAGCTTCTTGCCCACGTCCGCCGCCACCGGCGTGTAGGAGGACGTGGTGGTGCCCGAGATCTCCGTCTCGTCCGAGCCGTCCACCCGGACCCACTGGTAGCTGTAGACCGGCGTCGCCGGCACGCCGTCGCCGTCCACGACGTCCGACACGGTCACGGTGAGCGCCTCGCCGTAGTGCGGCGTCGTGTCGCTGATTGTCACCGTGCCGGTCGCCGGACTGTTGGCCGCGGCGCTCGTGGTCCCGTCGCCCGACGACGACCAGCCGCCCGTGCCCTCGTCGTTGGTCGCCCGCACCTGCACCTCGTAGGCCGTGGACGCGGCAAGGCCGGTGATCGTCGCGGTCATGGCAGTGCTGTCGGTCGTGTCCTCGGCCTCGGTCCAGCTTCCCGGCGGGGTCTTCACCCGCCAGCGCACGTCGTAGTCGGCGATCGCCGGGCCGGTGTTCGTCGGCGCCGACCAGTTCACCGTCAGGCTGCTCGCAGTCTCAGACGGGAGGGTCGGCGCACCCGGCGCACCCGGCGCCTCGGTGTCGTCGTCGGTCACCGTCGCCGTGATCGTCTGCTCGGCGGTCATCTCCCGGTCCCCGGTGCCGCTGGTCGCCCGAACGATCACCACGTAGCTGTTGTCCGGTACGGCGTCGGTCGGGTTCTCATAGTCCGGCGCGTCGGCAAACGTCAGCGCCCCGCTCGATCCATCGATCTCAAACTTCGACCGGTCGGCGCCACCCGTGAGCGTGTAGCCGGTGATGCTGTCTTCACCGTCGCCGTCCGTGGCGGCGACGGTCAGCACCGTCGTCGTGTTCTCCACCACGTCCGCAGTGGCCGAACTCGTGAAGCTCGGCGCCGCGTTGGCCGCCACCGGCGTCCCCGTCATCGCCGCCGACGGCGCGCCGTCGGCGGCGTTCGCCCTGGTCGCGATCACCCGCACCGTGTACTCGGTGCCGGGCGTGAGGCCGGGGATCGTGTAGCTCGTCGTCGCGCCGTCCGCGACCATGTGCTGGCGGCTGGCGTCGTAGTCCTGCGATCCCGACTTCCACTGCACCGTGTAGCCATCCGCGCCGCTCACCGCCTCCCACGACACCGCGAGCTGACTCACCCCCGCCGTCACCACGACGTTCGTCACCTGGTCCGGCACCGCCGCCTTCGGCGTGCCCGTCATCTCCGCCGACGGCGGGCCATCGTCGGCATGCGCCTTGGTCGCGATCACCCGCACCGTGTACGCGGTCCCGGCGGTGAGACCAGGGATCGTGTAGCTCGTCGCCGTACCGCCGGTCACCACGTGCTGGCGGGTGGCGTCGTATTCCTGGCTCTCCGACTTCCACTGCACCGTGTAGCCGTCCACGGCGCTCACCGCGTCCCACGACACCGCGAGCTGGTTCACCTCCGCAGTCACCCGCACGTTCGTCACCTGGTCCGGCGCCGCCGCCTTCGGCGTCCCCGTCATCTCCGACGACGGCGCGCCGTCGTCGGCGTTCGCCTTCGTCGCGATCACCCGCACCGTGTACTCGGTGCCGGCGGCGAGACCGGGGATCGTGTAGCTCGTCGCCGTACCGCCGGTCACCACGTGCTGGCGGGTGGCGTCGAAGGCCTGCGCCCCCGACTTCCACTGCACCGTGTAGCCGCTGGCGCCGCTCACCGCGTCCCACGACACCGCGAGCTGTTCGACCCCCGCCGTCACCACGACGTTCGTCACCTGGTCCGGCACCGCCGCCTTCGGCGTGCCCGTCATCTCCGCCGACGGCGCACCGTCGCCCGCGGCGCTCACCGCCCGCACCTCGAAGGTGTACTCCGTGCCGTTGGTCAGCCCGGCGATCTCCTTCTCCAGCACGTCCCCGGCGTCGGTCCAGCTCCCCCAGGTGCTCCCGCCGTCGGTGCTCTGCCGGTAGTCGTAGCTGGTGACGCTCGACGTGCCCGCATCGGTCGGCGCTCCCCAGCTCAGCGTCACCTTGGCATCGCCCGGCGTCGCGGCCAGGTTCGTCGGCGCGCCTGGAACTTCGTCGTCATCGGTGATCGTGACCGTCACGGCGTCCGGAAGCGTGACCCAGGAGACGGTGCTCGGCGACGCGTTGGCGTGGATCTGGAAGGTCTCGCTGGCGTCCTCGTCAACAACGTCGTTCACGACGGTGAGCGTGTAGGTCTTCTCGGCTTCCCAGGTCGTTCCGCCCGACGACGCCGCGAAGTCCGAGGGCTGGAAGTTGGGAGCGGCGTGCGTTGCCCGTAGAACTGGGCTCACGCCCTCGTTGCCCTGGGTGAAACCCAGGTAGTCGTCATGCAGGGTGGCCGTTAAACCAGAATTGCCGACGAAGAATGCGACGTTTGACGACGGCGCCGCCGCCGCCTCGGTTACGGCCTTTACTGTCAGGGTCGTGGTGAGCGTAGCCGCGCCCTCGTCGATCGTCGCCGGGTCCACGGACATCGTGACGCTCACGTCTTGCGTGACCGCCTGCGTGTTGCCGCTGGTCAGGGTCTCGGTGTTCGAGGCGTTGTCGGTGAACTGCACCCGCATCTTCAGCTTCTTGCCCACGTCCGCCGCCACCGGCGTGTAGGAGGACGTGGTGGTGCCCGAGATCTCCGTCTCGTCCGAGCCGTCCACCCGGACCCACTGGTAGCTGTAGACCGGCGTCGCCGGCACGCCGTCGCCGTCCACGACGTCCGACACGGTCACGGTGAGCGCCTCGCCGTAGTGCGGCGTCGTGTCGCTGATTGTCACCGTGCCGGTCGCCGGACTGTTGGCCGCGGCGCTCGTGGTCCCGTCGCCCGACGACGACCAGCCGCCCGTGCCCTCGTCGTTGGTCGCCCGCACCTGCACCTCGTAGGCCGTGGACGCGGCAAGGCCGGTGATCGTCGCGGTGTTCCCGGTGATGTCCTGCGGACCCTCGGTCCAGCTCCCCGGCGGCGTCTTCACCCGGTATTGCACGTCGTAACTCGCGATCGGCGGACGGCCGTCATTCGTCGGCGTCTCCCAATTCACGACCAGGGTGCTCGCTGTCGCCGTCCCGAAGGTCGGCGCGGCGGGCGCCTCCGGCGGCTCGTTCGCGTCGGTCACCGTCACCGTGATGGTCTGGTCCGCGGTCAGCACCCGCGTCCCGGTGCCGCTCGTCGCCCGCACCTTCACGATGTACTCGTTGTTGCCCACGCCGTTCTGCGGGTTCGTGCTCGCGGCGTCGGTCGGGTTCTCGAAGTCCGGCGCCACCTTGAAGGTCAGCGCCCCGCTCGTCCCGTCCAGCGTGAACTTCGAGTCGTCGGCCCCGCCGGCGAACGCGTAGCCGGTCACCGTGTCGTCGGTGTCACCGTCGTCCGCCGCGACGATCAGCACGCTCGTCGTGTTCTCCTCCACGCTCGCCGTAGCCGAACTCGTGAACGACGGCGCCGCGTTCGTGGAGACCGCGCCCTTGGTCAGGCAGACCGAGACAGTGTTTCCCCTTTGGTAAGGGAACGAATCCCCATGGCTGTTGTCGCTCCAGGCGAAACCCTTGCCGTTGTCCCGGCTATCAGCGCCGGCGAGTCCCAAAGCGGCGTTGCCGCCCACATGCAGCGTGAAGCCGGGAAGTTGATCGCTCGGGAGCGCCACGGAGAGGACGAGCGTATACCCCGGTACAATGCCGGAACCCTCAAGTCCCTTCCGGAACCACAATTCCTGGACCACGTAGTCCGTTTCACCGTAAGAAAACGTGTTGGTGGAAAGGCTGCCGCCCTCGGTGAACCCGCCATAGCCCTTGTAAAAGCCACTCGACTCGTCACCCACGGTCATCGTGGCCGACCAGAGGGCGCCACCAACGCACGCCGCGACATTGAGCGGCGCGTTGACGGTCCCTTCGCCCGATTCCGACCATGCGCTCGCGCCCTCGGCGTTCTCGGCCCGCACCTGCACCTGGTACGTCGTGGAGGCCGTCAACCCGGTGATGGTCGCCGAGGTGACGGTGATCGCCGTATCGATCACCTCGGTCCAGCTTCCCCGCGGCGTCTTCACCCGGTAGCGGTAGTCGTAGTCCGCGACCGCCGGGCCGGTGTTGTCCGGCGCCGTCCAGCTCACGTCCAGGCTCGTGGCCGAGCCCGAGGTCGCCGCCACCGTGGGCGCGTCCGGAGCGTCCGGCGGCTCTTCCGCATCGGTGACGGTGACGGTCACATCGATCGTGGCGCTGTCGGTGCCGTCCGACACCTTGACCGTCACCGCGTGGCTCGGCTTCGTCTCGTGGTCGAGCGGCGCCCCGGTCCTGAGCTGGCCGTCGGACGTGTCGATGGCGAACGACGCCGCGTCCGTCCCCTCCAGCGTGTAGGTCAGGGTGTCGTCCGCATCGGCGTCCGTCGCCGTGTAGGGCGAGCCGATCGCCGTGTCCGCCGCCGTGTTCTCGGCCACGCTCTGCGCCGTGGCCGCGAGGGCCGCGACGCTGAACACCGGCGCGGCGTTGGTGAAGGCGGCGGCCCGCGGCGTCGCCGACACCATCGCGTAGGTGCCGTTGCCGTTGCTGTTCCGTGCCCGCACCTGGAAGAAATATTCCTGTCCGCCGGTCAGCCCGGCCACGGTGTAGGTTCTGGCAGCACCGTCGCCGATATTGATCCACTCGCCGCTGACCGGCGCGCTACCCAGTTGGTAACGGTAGTCGTAATGGGAGATGTCGGCCGTGCCGGTGGTGCTCGGCGGATCCCAGCTCAGCGTCACGCTGCCAGGGCCGGGGGTCGGTGTCAGTCCGGACGGCGGGCCTGGCCTGATGGGGGATGCCGATGTGATTCGCACGCGCGCCACGATCGGCGAGCCCAAGCCGACAGCGTTCCTCGCCCGAATCTCGACTTCCCAGATACCTTCAGTCAGATTGAGTTCGCTGTGAGAATGTTCGCTGCCGGTTTTTCGGGCTGAACTCGTGATGCTACTGCCAAGCCGATCGATCTTGATTTCGTAGAAAGTGATCTCGCTGCCGCCGTCGCTCCCTGGCGGATCCCAGCTCATATCGATCCTGCCAGCGTTTCCCCCCCCTGAATGGGACACGATTTCCACTTCCAAATCCGTGACCGGCCCCGGGACGGTCCGGCCGGCCGTGGCGGTCACCGCAATCCTCACCACGATCGTGGCGCTGTCGGTGCCGTCCGACACCCTGACCGTGACCACGTACCTCGACTTCGTCTCGTAATCGAGCGCCGCCTTCGTCCTGAGCTGGCCGGTGGACGTGTCGATGGCGAAGGACGCCGCGTCCGTCCCCCCTCCGAGGCTCCAGGTCAGCGTGTCGCCGTCGGTGTCGGTCGCCGTGTAGGGGGAGCCGATCGCCATGTCCGCCGCCGTGTTCTCGGCCACGCTCTGCGTCGTGGCCGCGAGGGCCGCGGCGCTGAACTCCGGCGCGTTGTTGCCGGGCGTGGCGACGGCAGCCTGGGGAGTCGCGGCCACCTGTGCATAGGTGCCGTTGCCGTTGCCGTTCCGTGCCCGCACCTGGAAGAAATATTCCTGTCCGCCGGCCAGCCCGGTCACGGTGTGCGTACTGACGGTCCCGTCGCCGATATTGATCCAGGCGCCGCTGGCCGGCGCCCTACCCAGTTGGAAACGGTAGTCGTAGTGGGAGATGTCGGCCGTGCCGGTGGTGCCCGGCGGATCCCAGCTCAGCTTCACGCTGCCGGGTCCGGGGGTCGGTGTCAGTCCGGACGGCGGGCCTGGCCTGATGGGGGATGCCGATGTGATTCGCACGCGCGCCACGATCGGCGAGCCCAAGCCGACAGCGTTCCTCGCCCGAATCTCGACTTCCCAGGTACCTTCAGTCAGATCATCTGCGCTGTGAGAACGATCGCTGCCAGATTTGGTAGCTGAAATCGTGGTGCTGCTGCCAAGCAGATTGATCTTGATTTCGTAGAAAGTGATCTCGCGGCCGCCGTCGCTCCTTGGCGGAACCCAGCTCAAGTCGATCCTGCCAGCGTTTCTCCCCTCTGAATGGGACACGATTTCCACTTCGAAATCCCTGACCGGCCCCGGGACGGTCCGGACGGTCACCGCGGTCACCGCGATCGTCACCACGATCGTGGCGCTGTCGGTGCCGTCCGACACCCTGACCGCGACCACGTAGCTCGACTTCGTCTCGTAATCGAGCGCCGCCTTCGTCCTGAGCTGGCCGGTGGACGTGTCGATGGCGAAGGACGCCGCGTCCGTCCCCCCTCCGAGGCTCCAGGTCAGCGTATCGCCGTCGTCGTCGGTCGCCGTGTAGGGGGAGCCGATGGCCGTCCCCGCCGCCGTGTACTCGACCACGCTCTGTGTCGTGGCCGCGAGGGCCGCGGCGCTGAACTCCGGCGCGTTGTTGCCGGACGTGGCGACGACAACCTGGGGAGTCGCGGCCACCTGTGCATAGGTGCCGTTGCCGTTGCCGTTCCGTGCCCGCACCTGGAAGAAATGCTCTTCGCCGCCGGTCAGCCCGGTCACGGTGTGGGTCCTGGCAGCCCCGTCGCCGATGTTGATCCACTCGCCGCTGGCCGGCGCGCTACCCAGTTGGTAACGGTAGTCGTAATGGGAGATGGCGGACGTGCCGGTGGTGCTCGGCGGATCCCAGCTCAGCGTCACGCTGCCCGGTCCGGGGGTCGGTGTCAGTCCCGACGGCGGGCCTGGCCTGATGGGGGATGCCGATGCAATTCGCACGCGCACCACGCTCGGCGAGCCATAGCCCACAGCGTTCCTCGCCCGAATCTCAACTTCCCAGGTACCTTCAATCAGATTATGTGCACTGTGAGAACGATCGCTGCCAGATTTGGTAGCTAAAGTCGTGGAGCGACTGCCATGTAGACCCATCTTGATTTCGTAGGAAATGATATCGCTGCCGCCGTCGCTCTTTGGCGGATTCCAGCGCATATTGATCCTGCCAGCGTTTGCCCCCCCTGAATGGGACGCGATTTCCACTTCGAAATCCGCGACCGGCCCCGGGACGGTCCGGACGGTCACCGCGGTCACCGCGATCCTCACCACGATCGTGTCGCTGTCGGTGCCGTCCGACACCCTGACCGTGACCACGTATCTCGGCTTCGTCTCGTGGTCGAGCGGCGCCTTCGTTCTGAGCTGGCCGGAGGACGTGTCGATGGCGAAGGACGCCGCGTCCGGCCCCTCGAGGCTCCAGGTCAGCGTGTCGCCGTCGTCGTCGGTCGCCGTGTAGGGGGAACCGATGGCCGTCCCCGCCGGCGTGTTCTCGGCCACGCTCTGCTCGGAGGGTAGGCCGGCGACGAACGCCGGCGCATTGTTGCCGGGTGTGGTGACGGCAGCCTGGGGAGTCGCGGCCACCTGTGCATAGGTGCCGTTGCCGTTGCTGTTCTGTGCCCGCACCTGGAAGAAATATTCCTGTCCGCCGGTCAGCCCGGTCACGGTGTAGGTTCTGGCAGCCCCGTCGCCGATATTGATCCACTCGCCGCTGACCGGCGCGCTACCCAGTTGGTAACGGTAGTCGTAATGGGAGATGTCGGCCGTGCCGGCGATGCGCGGCGGATCCCAGCTCAGCGTTACACTGTCGAGTCCGGGGGTCGCTGTCAGTCCGGACGGCGGGCCTGGCTTGGTGGGCGTGTCCCCCGTATAACGAACCCGCAACCACGCGATTGGCCCCTTGCCCACGGCGTTGATCGCTCTGACAGCCGTGTCATAAACGCCGTGGGGAAGGGTTAAGCTCAGGGCGTAATCACTATAGGAAGTCTGAGTTGCCGGAACCGGGCGCCAACTTGCCTCGGCTAACGCCGGAACGAAAAAACTCAAGACTTCGTATCCGGTGATTGGAGTCCCACCGTTGCTCGCAGGGGCGTCCCAATGGATCCTGATAGGTCTTTGTTCGAGTGAAAATCCCATGATGTTGGCGCGCAGACTCGTGACTGGCCCCGGGACGGTCCGGGCGTTCATGGCGGTCACCGTGATCCTCACCACGATCTTGGCGCTGGCGGCGCCGTCCGATACCTTGACCGTGACCACGTAGCTCGACTTCGTCTCGAAATCGAGCTGCGCCTTCGTCTTGAGCTGACCGGTGGAGGTGTCGATGGCGAACGACGCCGCGTCCGGCCCCTCGAGGCTCCAGATCAGCGTGTCGTCCGCGTCGGCGTCGGTCGCCGTGTACGGGGAGCCGATCGCCGTCCCTGGCGCCGTGTTCTCTGCCACGCTCTGCTCGGAGGGGAGGCCGGCGACGAACGCCGGCGCGGTCTGCGCCTGCGCGGGAGCGGCGAAACCGGCCAGCGCGGCGCAGGCCACGACGGCGGCGGCGAGGACGAAGAGGCCACGGCGCCCCGGCAGGGCGGCAGGCGAGAGCAGGCGGCGCAGCATCACGTGTTCAACTCCCGCGGTTGGACGCCGGACGGGCCGGACGCGGCCCGGACGGCGCGAAACGAGGGATGGGGAAGCCGCCGCCGGCCCGCGCGCGCTCGCGGGGCGAGGGGGACGGCAAAGCTCGGGACGGGACCCGCCGCCACGGCGGGGGAGCAGCGCGGAACGGCACGGCGGTCAGCGCGGGAACACACCGCGCCCGCCCCGGCAGCTTCCGGGGCTAGACGCCGCAGGCGATAGCGCTGAGACACGGGAAGGCTCGACCGTGCGCGAGCCCCCGCGGCGGCGGACGGCTCAGGCGGGCAGGCAAGGCGCGGAGAAGGGGCACTGGCAGCTCCCCGAGGGGTGATCCGCCACGAGGGCGACGCCAAGCGCGTCGTGCCGAGCCCCGGCGACGGGACGCTGCGCCTCGTCTCCGCCAACCCCGAGCACTGCTCCACCAATTCCGCTTCGGTCTTGCCAATCCAACCCTCCAGTTGAGTCTGGTAGGTCTGCCGCGAGGCCGCGCAAGCGCCGACAAGGAGAATCAGGGACAAGACGACAAACGCCCTGACAGGGTCGGACAGACCCCTAGCGGTCCAAGTGCAATTAGTTTCGACGCAGTCCGCCTGAGCGCGATCATCGCCAAGAATGGTGGAAACGAGAATATCGCTCACTAGCAGCGTGTCTGCGGACTGGCTGATCCGACCCATGGCATGCGGCGGTGTGGTCGGTGTGCCGTCGCCGGGTGGCATCGGCATCTTCCCACCGCCGCCACATCCCGGAAGCGCCAGCGCTAGTGCCGCCACCGCAACAAACGTAGAAACTCCGAGCCGGCGGGAATGCATAGAGACCCTCCTCGCGCTTGTGAGCCGTGAAGAGGCCCCCGTGAATAGCTAGGAAGTGGAAGCACGAGAAACGAGCGCGTCTCATGCTCACGAACGTCCCGCCACTCGCGATACTTGTAGTAGTAGTCAGCCAGGAGTCTGATTCGTCGAAACGTATTGGTTAGCTGGTCGGCGGCATCGGGGCGCAGGCCCTCCGCTACGAGGTGTCGCAAGATTTGGTAGTCAGAAACTTCTTTAGTCGGGGGCGGTTCGCCGTTGGGCTCATGGACCGGACACCGGAGAATTTCGTCAGCGAGGTCTCGGTGTCGTTGCTGCGGCAACTTCTGAATTGTCTTTCTAGTCAAGCCTCGTGTCGTTGTCGTCGCGTTAGGGACGTGCCAGTCGACGTAACGATATGCAGGCAAATGCCATCCGTCGAAGTGGTATAGCCACTCCTTGTCACCGTACCCTCCGATGGTATCGTTTCGGTCGACCACTTCGCCCACAGCTACGATCTCTTGCCCTCTCTTGAGGACCAATACATCTCTCTGGTCCACCTTTTCCATAGTGGCTTCTGGTGTTTCGCCGCCGACAAACGCCATCCCAGTAGACAGAAATGTCTCCGCGTAGTCACGTCCTTGAGAACCCGCTGCAACCTGCCAATAGTTGGCGGGAAGGCTTATCTCGCGAACGGCGTCGACGAATCCACCCTCGTCGAGATCGAGGTCCGGGCCCACAAGCGTGTGATCCGCCGATCCCGCCGCGATCACAGACCGTCCTCCACCGACAGCGTGTAGGTTCCGCTACCGGAGCCGTAGGCGCCGGCCGCGACGTAGTAGGTCCCGGCTTCGTCCGGCGTGAACGCCAGGCGGCTGTTGAGGACCGAGCCGCCGTCGTCGTCCAGCGTGCCCGAAATCAGGTTCCCGTCGGCGTCATGCACCCCGCGCAGATAGGGGTCGGAAAGCGTGCCGGCGCCGGTCCAGGAACCCTCGAGATCGATCCGGTAGGCCGTCCCGGCTTCCAGGGTCACCGCGAACCAGTCGAGGTCGCCCGCGGTCTCGATGTCGCCCGTGGCCGACCCGCCGACCGCCACCGTGCCGGTCGTGCCGGTACCGGTCGGGTGATCGTCCTGGAATTCGTCCGTGATATCCGTCACCGACAGCGTGTAGGTGCCTTGAACGTTACTATTAAAGTCACTTCGATAATCATCATAAGCGCCGGCCGCCACATAGTAGGTCCCGTCCTCCTGCGCCGTGAACGTCACCCGACTGTTGAACCACACACCGGCGTCGTCGTTCGTCGTGCCGGCGAGAAGGACGCCGGCCGCGTCGTGGACCCCGTACAGATGCGGGTTACCCAGGGTGCCGGCCCCGGTATTCGAGCCCTCCAGGTCGATCCGGTAGGTCTTGCCCGCCTCCAGAGTCACCGCGAACCAGTCGCGGTCGTTTTCGTACTCGATGTCGCCCGCACCCGATCCCCCGACTGCGACGGCGCCCGCCGTCGTCGTGTCGGCCGCAAGGTCGGCAGAAGTTTCGGTCACCGACACCGTGTAGGTGCCTTCTGTATGACCGCTGGAAGCGCCGACGCCGGCCGCCACATAGTAGGTCCCGTCCTCCGCCGGCGTGAACGTCGCCCGACTGTTGCGGCCTACATCGCCGTCGTCGTTCGTCGTGCCGGGGACCAGGTTCCCGTCCGCGTCGTGGACCCCGTACAGATACGGGTCACGAAGCGTGCCGGCCTCGGTATCCAAGCCCTCCAGATCGATCCGGTAGGTCCTGCCCGCCTCCAGGGTCACCGCGAACCAGTCGCGGTCGCCAGCGGTCTCGACCTCGCCCGTCGTCGAGCCGCCGACCGCCACCGTGCCGGTGGTGCCGGTCCCGGCCGCGAGGTCGGCCGGCGCTTCGATCACGGACAGCGTGTAGGTGCCTTCGTAGTCTCCATAAGCATTAGCGCCGGCCGATATGTAATAGGTCCCGTCCGCGTCCGGCGTGAACTCCAGGCGGCTGTTCCAGCCCTGACCGCCGTCGTCGTCCGTGGTGCCCGGGATCAGGTTCCCCTGCGCGTCGTGGACCCCGTACAGATACGGGTCATGAAGCGTGCCGGCGCCGGTCCGCGAGCCCTCGAGATCGATCCGGTAGGTCGTCCCGGCTTCCAGGGTCACCGCGAACCAGTCGCGGTCGTTGCCGTGCTCGATGTCGCCCGTGGCCGACCCGCCGACCGCCACCGTGCCGGTCGTGCCGGTACCGGTCGGGTGATCGTCCTGGAATTCGTCCGTGATATCCGTCACCGACAGCGTGTAGGTGCCTTGAACGTTACTATTAAAGTCACTTCTAAAGTCACTTCGATGATCATAAGCGCCGGCCGCCACATAGTAGGTCCCGTCCTCCTGAGCCGCAAACGTCACCCGACTGTTGAACCACACACCGCCGTCGCCGTTCGTCGTGCCGGCGAGAAGGACGCCGTCCGCGTCGTGGACCCCGTACAGATGCGGGTTCCCCAGGGTGCCGGCCCCGGTATTCGAGCCCTCCAGGTCGATCCGGTAGGTCTTGCCCGCCTCCAGGGTCACCGCGAACCAGTCGCGGTCGTTTTCGTACTCGATGTCGCCCGCAGCCGATCCCCCGACTGCGACGGCGCCCGCCGTCGTCGTGTCGGCCGCAAGGTCGGCAGAAGTTTCGGTCACCGACACCGTGTAGGTGCCTTCTGTATGACCGCTGGAAGCGCCGACGCCGGCCGCCACATAGTAGGTCCCGTCCTCCGCCGGCGTGAACGTCGCCCGACTGTTGCGCCCCACACCGCCGTCGTCGTTCGTCGTGCCGGGGAGAAGGACGCCGTCGGCGTCGTGGACCCCGTACAGATACGGGTCACGAAGCGTGCCGGCGCCGGTACGCGAGCCCTCCAGGTCGATCTGGTAGGTCCTGCCCGCCACCAGCTCGACCGCGAACCAGTCGCGGTCGTTTCCGTACTCAATGTCGCCCGTGGCCGACCCGCCGACCGCCACCGTGCCGGTCGTGCCGGTACCGGCCGCGAGGTCGGCCGGCGCTTCGATCACGGACAGCGTGTAGGTGCCTTCGTAGTCTCCATAAGCATAAGCGCCGGCCGATATGTAATAGGTCCCGTCCGCGTCCGGCGTGAACTCCAGGCGGCTGTTGTAGCCCTGACCGCCGTCGTCGTCCGTGGTGCCCGGGATCAGGTTCCCCTGCGCGTCATGGACCCCGTACAGATACGGGTCATGAAGCGTGCCGGCGCCGGTACCCGAGCCCTCCAGGCCGATGTGGTAGGTCCTGCCCGCCACCAGCTCGACCGCAAACCAGTCCCGGTCGTTTCCGTACTCGATGTCGCCCGTGGCCGACCCGCCGACCGCCACCGTGCCGGTCGTGCCGGTACCGGTCGGGTGATCGTCCTGGGATTCGTCCGTGATATCCGTCACCGACAGCGTATAGGTGCCTTCCCGGTATCTATTATAGGCACCCGCCGCCACATAGTAGGTCCCGTCCTCCTGCGCCCTGAAGGTCACCCGACTGTTGTAGCCCACACCGCTGTCGTCGTCCGTCGTGCCGGCGAGGAGGACGCCGTAGGCGTCGTGGATGCCGCGCAGATACGGGTCACTCAGGGTGCCGGCCCCGGTATGCGAGCCCTCCAGGTCGATCCGGTAGGTCCTGCCCGCTTCCAGGGTCACCGCGAACCAGTCCTGGTCGCCCCCTGTCTCGACCTCGCCCGTCGCCGAGCCGCCGACCGCCACCGCGCCGGTGGTGGATGTGCTTGCCGAGTAGTCGTCAACCATGATGCGTCTCTCCTGTCCCCCGAGGCGCCCCACTCCCGGTAGTCCGAGTCCTCGTGGGCGACCAAGCCGCGGACCCGCGCCTCCAGGATCAGGCCCCGGGACGGATCGGCGTAGCGCACCCCGGCGGCGGCCTCGACGCCGGTGCCGGTCTCGGCGTCGCCGCCGTCGTGGCGCAACCCGCGTCGGACTCGATCCGCATCACCAGCGCATCGGCATCTATAACCTATTTCCGTGAATTTACCGTGGAGTACCGAAGCAATTAGAGTGATTGTTTAGTGATCTATGGCTATAAGTTGTAAGCGGCACGGGGACCCCACCTTGACACGGCGTCGGGTGTGACCTCCTAACGCCGCATGGCGTCGCTATCCCGCTTCCCGTGTCCTCAAGCCAACGCGCGCTGCAACCCCTGTGTCTTGGGCCGTGAGCCCGAGCGGCGCCTGAGCGCCAGCACCGGCCGAAGCAGTTCCCGCATGGGCGGTGCGGCTTGCGGGCCGCAGTGTGGGAGGCACGAGGCAACGAATCAATGCCTGAGAGACTGCAACCGGTTCGGGTCATTCACTGACCGTCACTGTCGGCAGCGGCGCGTCGCCCGTGATCATCACTGAGCGGTTGCGGGTGCGCTGGTTGCTGCACTTCCGACGGATCGCTGATGCACTGAGCGAGTCCCGACCGGCCAGCCTTCAACGGCGGTTTGCCGTTCTGTAACAGTCCGGCTCCTGCTGTTCACCGGGGCACGGTCCTCGGAGGTCAGGTGGATACGCGGCGCCCGCGCGGTGCTCAACGCCCTGCCGCGCACCGGCACAAGGCTTCGCGTGCTCGCCGGCGTGGGCATCCACGAGTGCCGCTCCACGCTGGCGAGCCACGCCGTGACGAGCGGCGTCGACCGTTACACCGTGGTCGCCTGCTCGGCCCCCGCAAGCGCCTCCTCACGGCCATCCACGCCCATGTCGACGATGTGCTGCCCTGCGGGAGGCCGGCGCGCGTCACCCGTCGTTGCCGCGCCCGGACGGTTGGCGAATCGCCGTCCGCACGCCGCAATCCAGCCAGCCGGTAGTGCGGGAGTCGGGCGGTGGCGGCTGCGGGCGATGATTTTCTGATATTCGTCGAGAATTCACGGTAGTGTCACTGAATTCCCAAAACATATCACACCTATTTCACGATAAATCGTCTATGATCGGGCGATATTGGCGGGTCTGCGTCACGGTGAGCGGGAGCCCGTATACGAATGCATTGCATTTGTCAGGGCTGCTTCCACCTTCCCTGATGTCCCTCGGGTCAGGCTGCCCTCAGCTTCATTCAGCCTGCTGCGACAGGCTGTCGGCGGTGGTCTCTCACCACCGCAAGGTTCGAGAACGCCTCGTGGCGCTCTATGTCCTACATTCAGACAACGGCAATACACGAGAGGCGGATTAGAGAGGACCCGATTCCATGAAAGCGAAAATCGTTCGTCTTCACCTTCGCTCTCGTTCCGCTGACCGCGCCCTGTGCGAGCGGGGAGGCGAAACCCGGCCCGCGTGTTTCGAACCCATCAAGAGAAAGACGCCGTCATCATTGCCGGGGAACCCGCTTTGATGATGGCGTGCGCTCATCCGCTAGGAACCCCCCCTCCCGGGGGCGCGTCTTCCGGGCCGTTCGTCCCGGGGGAGCGCGCCTCGAGAGCGCCTGGAACCCGCTCGCCCCGGGCGAACTCCTCCAGGACACCGTTCCATCGAACCTCTTGAGGCGAGTTGTTTTTGCCTTATTCCTATTCATTTGTAGGAGAGACGCATCATGGATGACGACTACTCGGCAAGCACATCCACCACCGGCGCGGTGGCGGTCGGCGGCTCGGCGACGGGCGAGGTCGAGACAGGGGGCGACCAGGACTGGTTCGCGGTGACCCTGGAAGCGGGCAGAACCTACCGGATCGATCTGGAGGGCTCGCATACCGGGGCCCGCATCCTGCGTGACCCGTATCTGCGCGGCATCCACGACGCCGACGGCGTCCTCCTCGCCGGCACGACGGACGACGACGGCGGTGTGGACTACAACAGTCGGGTGACCTTCACGGCGCAGGAGGCCGGGACCTACTATGTGGCGGCCGGCGCTCATGATTATGGCACCTACACGCTGTCGGTGACGGATGTCACGGAAGGCGTCCCGGACGATTTTGCGGCCGGAACCGGCACGACCGGCACGGTGGCGGTCGGCGGGTCGGCCACGGGCGACATCGAGTACGGAAACGACCGTGACTGGTTCGCGGTCGAGCTGGAGGCGGGCAGGACCTACCGGATAGACCTGGAGGGCTTGCGTACCGGGGCCGGCACCCTGAATGACCCTTATCTGTACGGGGTCCACGACGCGGACGGGAACCTAGTCCCCGGCACGACGAACGACGACGGCGGCTGGTGGCTCAACAGTCGGGTGACGTTCACGCCGGACGCGGCCGGGACCTACTATGTGGCGGCCGGCGCTTTTAACCGTTATACAGTAGGTGAAGGCACCTACACGATGTCGGTGACGGATGTCTGGGAAGGCCTCACGGACGATTTTGCGGCCGGGACCGGCACCACCGGCACGGTGGCGGTCGGCGGCTCGGCCACGGGCGAGGTCGAGGTCGCTGGCGACCGCGACTGGTTCGCGGTGACCCTGGAGGCGGGCAGGACCTACCACATCGACCTGGCGGGCTCGCGTACCGGGGCCGGCACCTTGGATGACCCGTATCTGTACGGGGTCCACGACGCGGACGGCGTCCTTCTCGCCGGCACGACGGACGACAACGGCGGCGTGAGCCGCAACAGCCTAGTGACGTTCACGGCGGCGGAGGACGGGACCTACTATGTGGCGGCCGGCGCGGCCGGCGCTTTTAGCGGTTATACAGAAGGCACCTACACGCTGTCGGTGACGGATGTCACGGAAGGCGTCCCGGCGGACGATTTTGCGGCCGGGACCGGCACCACCGGCACGGTGGCGGTCGGCGGCTCGACGACGGGCGAGGTCGAGACCTCGGGCTCGGGCGACCGCGACTGGTTCGCGGTGACCCTGGAGGCCGGGACGACCTACCGGATAGACCTGGAGGGCTCGGATACCGGGGCCGGCACGCTTCGTGACCCGTATCTGTACGGGGTCCACGACGCGGACGGGAACCTAGTCCCCGGCACGACGAACCACCACGGCGGCGCGGTCTACAACAGCCGGGTGACGTTCACGCCGGAGGAGGACGGGACCTATTACATATCGGCCGGCGCTTATGCTTATGGAGACTACGAAGGCACCTACACGCTGTCGGTGACGGATGTCTCGGAAGGCGTCGCGGACGATTTTGCGGCCGGGACGGGCACCACCGGCACGGTGGCGGTCGCCGGCTCGGCGACGGGCGACATCGAGACCGCTGGCGACCGCGACTGGTTCGCGGTGACCCTGGAAGCGGGCAGGACCTACCGGATCGACCTGGAGGGCTTGCGGACCGGGGCCGGCACCCTGGGTGACCCGTATCTGTACGGGGTCCACGACGCGGACGGCGTCCTTCTCGCCGGCACGACGAACGACGATGGCGGTTGGAGCTTCAACAGTCGGGTGACGTTCACGGCGGAGGAGGACGGGACCTATTACATATCGGCCGGCGCTTTTGCTTATGTAGACTACGAAGGCACCTACACTCTGTCGGTGACCGAGGAACTGGCGTCCGAAGAGCAGGTGGTCGAAGAGCCGGTGATCCCGCCGCCGGTCGACCTTACGGCCGACACGACGACGGCGGGCGCCGTCGCGGCCGGCGGCTCGGCCGCGGGCGAGGTCGAGACCGCGGGCGACCGGGACTGGTTCGCGGTGAGGCTGGAAGCGGGCAAGACCTACCGGATCGATCTGGAGGGCTGGGAGACCGACGCCGGCACGCTTCCCGACCCCTATCTGCGGGGGGTGTACGACGCCGAGGGGAACCTGGTCCCGGGCACGCTGGACGACGACGGCGGGGTGTTCCTCAACAGCCGGGTGGCGTTCACGCCGGACGCGGACGGGACCTATTACATATCGGCCGGCGCCTACGGCTCCGGTAGCGGCACCTACACGGTGTCGGTGACCGAGGAGCCGGCGGTCGAAGCGCCGGCCGACCTTGCGGCCGACGCGACGACGGCGGGCGCCGTCGCGGTCGGCGGCTCGGCCGCGGGCGAGATCGACACCGCGGGCGACCGGGACTGGTACGCGGTCAGGCTGGAAGCCGGGACGGCCTACCGGATCGATCTCGAGGGCAGCCCGACCCATGGCGGCAGCTTGAGCGACCCCTATCTGCGCGGGGTGTACGACGCGGACGGGGACCTGGTCCCGGGCACGCCGGACGACGACGGCGGTCAGGCCCTCAACAGCCGCTTGGCGTTCACGCCGGACGAAGCCGGGACCTACTACATTGAGGCCGGCGCCTACTCCTCCCATATCGGAACCTACACGCTGTCGGTGGAGGAGGTCGTGGACGGCATCTGATGGCGGCCGGCGCGGGCAGGACGGGACAGGCGGCGGCCCCTCCGCCGTCCCGGTGCGGCCTCCGGGACCGTCCCGCGGCCGCGTCTCCATGACGTCGCCAAGGAGGCATAGGCGATCCGTCGGCTATGAGGACAATAGGAGCGAAGAGCGCCATCACAGCGACGACGAACCATGGAAGCGACAAGAGCGGGCGCGGGGAGATCCGCGCGGCCCTGGCCGAGAGCCGCAGGCTGTTCTTCACCATCGGGTTGTTCAGCGTCTTCGTGAACCTCCTGATGCTGACGGGTCCCGTCTTCATGTTGCAGGTCTACGACAGGGTGCTGAGTTCGCGCTCCGAAGCGACGCTGGTGGCGCTCGCCGGCATCGTGGCGTTCCTGTTCCTGATGATGGGTCTGCTGGACCACTTCCGCGCCCGGGTGCTGGCGCGCGCGGGCGCGCGGTTCCAGGCCCGTCTCGACGGGCAGGTGCCGGGGGCCATCCTCACGCGCGCGGCCCGCTCTGCGCACGCGCGCTCGAATCCGGCGACGGGGCTTCAGGACCTCGAGGCGATGCAGCGCTTCGCGTCGGGTCCCGGGCTCTTCGCCTTCTTCGATGCGCCCCGGACGCCGGTGTTCCTCTTCGCGCTGTTCGTCTTCACTGGACGCTGGGGCTGCTGGCGGTGTTCTCTGGCATCCTGCTCGTGGCGCTGGCGCTGCTGAATTCGGCGCGCACGGGGCGTCTGCAGGTCGAGGTGGGCGAGGCTTCCGCGCGGGCATGGCACTTCGTGGAGCAGACGCGGGCGGGCGGCGAGACGGTGCGGGGGCTGGGGATGCGCCGGGCGGCGCTGTCGCGCCTGGCGCTGCGCGACACGGCGCTCGCAAAGACCATGGTCGCGTCGGATCGCGGCGGCGCGTATGCGGTGACATCGCGGACGCTGCGGCTGTTCCTGCAGTCGATGATGCTGGGCCTCGGCGCGTGGCTCGCCATCCTCGGCGTGGTGACGCCGGGGATCATGATCGCGGCGTCGATTCTTCTGGGCCGGGCGCTGGCGCCGATCGACCAGGCGGTGGCGCAATGGCCGGTGCTGCAGCGCGCGCTGCAGGCGCGGCGCTCCCTGGCGAGGCTGCTCGCCGAGACGCCCGAGCCTCCCGTAAGGACGCCCCTGCCCCGCCCCGGGCCATCCTCGAAGTAGAAAACGCGGTCGTCGCGGCGCCGGGGGCGGAAGTTCCCGCGGTGCGGGGCGTTTCGTTCCGTCTGGAGCCGGGCGAGACGGTCGGCATCGCGGGTCCCTCGGCATCGGGCAAGTCGACGCTGGCGCGAGCGCTCGCGGGGGTGTGGCCGACGCTGGCCGGCAAGGTGACGCTGGACGGCGCGGCATGTCGGCTGGTTGCCGCAGGAGGTGGTGCTGTTCGAGGGAACGGTGGCGGAGAACATCGCTCGCCTCGACCCCGAGCCGGACGCGGAGGCGGTGGTCCAGGCGGCGAAGCGCGCCGGTGCGCACGAGATGATACTCGACTTGTCCGGCGGCTACGACTTCGAGGTGGAAGCGGGGGGCGCCGCGCTCTCGGGCGGGCAACGCCAGAGAATAGCCCTTGCCCGGGCTTTCTACGGCGACCCCGCCGTCGTGGTTCTCGACGAGCCGGACGCGCACTTGGACACGGCGGGCGCGGAGGCGCTGGGCCGCGCGGTGGCCGAACTCAAGGCCCGAGATGGCGCGGCGGTGATCGTGGCCCACGGTCCCGGCGCGTTTGCCGAATGCGACGTAGTGCACCTGATGGAGGGCGGACGGAACCACCCGGCCGAGAGGAAACGGCCTGCGGCGCTCGCGGCGCCCTCCGTGGACGGCGAAGAGCGGGCTCCCCTGGTGGTGCGCGCATTGCCCGGTCCGCCTCCCGGGTTTCATCCGGGAGGTGAGGGTCCTGAAAACGGGGATGAGCGATGAGCGCCCTGGTGCGGTATTCGGGAAGCGGGACGCGAGTCGCCCGCGGGGCCGTGTTCAACGCCCGCCGTCCGGTGGTACTGGGCTTTCTGACGCTGTTTCTGCTTTGGGGCGGGCTGTTTGGATGGGGCGCTTTCGCCTCGATTTCGGGGGCCGTGATCGCAGTCGGCAGGGTGGAAGTCGAGACCCGCGACCAAGTGGTCGAGCATATGGACGGGGGCACCGTGCGGAAACTCCTCGTTCGCGAGGGCGACAAGGTGGCCGCGGGTGACGTTCTGATACGCTTCGACGACAGGCTCCTGCGCTCGGAGGAGGCGATCCTCCAGTCCCGGACGGCTGAACTCGCGGCGCGGCGCAATCGCCTGGAGGCGGAATTCCGCGACGCGAAGTCGATCGCCTGGGACCGGGACCTCTCCCGCCTGGCGAGGGCCGACTCCCGGGTGCGGTCGATCCTTGATGGCCAGCGGCGGCTCTTCGAGGCGCGGCGCGCCTCGCGAGCGCATCGCCCAGACGCGCAGGCAGATCGCGAGCCTTAAGGCGCAGGGCGAGGCGGTCAGGCGCCAGCAGGCGTTCATCGCCCGCGAACTCGAGGCCTACCGGCAACTCTTCAAGGAGGGTGCGACGGAGCTTCAGCAATTGAGAGCGCGAGGCGGCGTGGCTCGACGGCCAGGCGGGCGATCTCGCGGCGCGCATCGCCGCCGCGAGGAGCCGCATCGCCGAGATCGACATCGAGATCCTGCAGATCAGCACCCGGCGCATCGAGGAGGCAGAAGCCGAGGCCCGGAAGGCGCAGGCGCTCGAGAACGAGGTACGGGAGAAACTGGTCTCGCTGCGCGGGCGTCTGGGCCGGATGGAAGTCCGGGCTCCGCTCGCGGGCGAAGTCTTCGGGATGCGGGTCTTCGCGCTCGGCGAAGTGAGGTGGTCCCGGAAAATTGGACAGGTTGCTAAGGTGTATTCCACCGACTGAAGGAGGGATACGCGATGACGTGTGCTCTTAACCTTCTACCTACCTAGGGCTATCGAAGGATACTGCCAAATATCCGGTTTCCGTGTTTGTCCCGGTGAAAATTCTCTCGCGATCAGCCGTGTAACCCGGTATAGATGATCGTTGACTACCGCGACCCGTTGCTGGAACTTATTGCGTACAAACCCCAGCAGCATCTTGCTTTTTTCCCGCTCTTCGTCGTTTAACTCCTGTTCCCTCTCCGCCAAGGTGAATCGTTTCGATCCTATCCTCGCAGCCGTGAACGCTTCGGTGGCTTCGTACTCGACAATCATAAACCACTCGTTTCTCCGATGTTTAATTCTTCGAAGCAAGCCATAGTTGCCCACCCCGCTCCCCCGTACCCGGTATAAAGAACCCGTTCTCCTGGGTGATTTAATCTACCCCGGCCAATTGCATGGGCCATATCCTGTGGCGGCTCGTGGCAATCCCGTGGTTCGTTGATGCCTTCTGTTCGCATTCGCTGTATCTCTTTGTCCGAAAGCCGACGGACCCTCGAGAAGGTGCTGCCTTCCTCATAATTGCTCACAGAAGACGGGAGAACCAATACCGCTCTTCGCTTCTCGTCTTCCTTCGTTAGAACCTTCCTAACTTCAACCTCTAGTTGTTTGTCATTCAAATCTTGAGTGGCTAAACTGTCATATCTTTGAATTGATTCCTCTATTTCTCGGATTGTCCGTGTCCCGAGATAATGTTTCAGCTGTATCATCGGATCTATCGTGCGCTTGCAGTTAGTACACTGTATCCCTTTGTAGAATTTCGTCCCATCCAGAATCGCTGAACGATCTCGCAGCGGCTGTCCGCATATCCAGCACTTGCGCGGTGCACGTTTCATTCTAGCTTATCCCTTTGAATCCGGCTGCGGAAATAATGTATTTGGTTGTTGATTGGAGTGCAGTCTTCCGCCTTTTGGTGTCAACTCTGTTTTCTCACCGCGCCGCTCCCGCCCCACCGGGCAGAATCCCCGCAGGCCTTTGATCGACGCTGCCGCGCCGGTACTACCCGCGGTTCAAGGCGTCCCGAAGGGTCCTGCCGACCTTGAAAGACGCCGCCTTCGAAGGGTCCCGTCTACTCTCTCACCGGGACGCGGGTTCGGATCCTTGGGGTGGATGTCTTGGCGGACGGGCGCCCCCGGGGTCGGACTTACCCGATACCCGAACGGTCAAGGAGCGCAACTGGTCTATCGTGTATCCGCGGGGAACCAAGGGTGCCCCAAGCCGCACCGGGTCGAGCCACCTGAACAGCCTGCCCTTGAGCGCTCCGTAGAAGAGGCTGAACCCGCCGACATAAACCCTCGTTCGCATCGCCGACCCCAAGGCCGCTCCGTGGAACGGCCCTTAAGCCGACAACATACTGCCCCGGGTGCTGCCGGCAATCTAGCTCCGAACCGGCAACGATGCAAACGGATCGCGGCGGCGAACATCCAACACGCAGTGCGGTTGCCGCTCGACGATCACGCGGGTGAGTACTACAGCCCAAGATTGTGCCCGATGTTCGTCGGCGCTCGTTCCTTCTCCATGTCCCGCGTCATGCCTCTTCGCTCTGCCGACTTCGCTCGATCCCCCGGTGTCCTTTCCGGCGACCGCTCTCGTGATGATTCTACGCCCTTACGCTGCGTCTCGCGCGGCATCTCACCGATCCCTTCGAGGGCAGCGATGCGCTCGCCCGTGACGGTCTGAAGCTGGGCGCGGAGTTCCGCAGCGTCGTCGGTGACGAGCTCGGCACGATCCCGCGCTCGGCTGATCTCGACGTAAAACGACTTCTGCGTGGTCAGATGCGGGTGCCGTGCCTCCATCGCCGCGATCACGTTGTCCACTGTGCGACCCTGGAACGCATGCACGGTCGACGCCCAGGCATGGTCAAGATGGCGAAGCTGCGGATCGTCACGGCGGAGTTCGAGCTTGCGCCCGTCCTCCAGTTGGAACGTCACTCGCCCGTTCCTGACTTCGGAAACCTCAGCGGTGCGGCTGTTGATCAACCCGAGACCGGAATCGTTGCGGGTCCATCGGATGCGGTCGCCGGTGCGTAGATCGATCTCCTCCGCCCGGTAGACCTCCGTCCCGCCCTTCCGCCCGCCCACCTCACCGGGCTTCCAGGCCACGGTTCCGCCGTCCCGGCCTTCGAGCATCACTGACCGGGCCTCGTGATCGACGCTCACGACAAGGCGCTCGTCGCCCTTCTCGACCCCGAGGCGCTTGTAGGGACGATGAAACGCGACCATGTCGCCGGGCGCATAGTTTTCAGCGAGCGCTTTCTCGGCATTGGTGTAGCCCTTCGACACCAGCCGCTCGGAAACCATCGCGGGGCCGCGGATTCGCCCCTCCCGGACCAGGCGCTCGCGGATATGGCCGTTGATCGCCTGGCGGAGCTCGTGGCTCGGCGCCATGACCCCGGTGTTTTCCCGCGCCTCGGACGAGAGTGCGAGCCAGCGCGCGGCGACCGCGCCCGCGATGTTGTCCGCCTTCACCTCGGCGACGTTGGAGCCGAGCTTCTCGAAGGCGCGATGGATCTCGCCCGCGAGGCTCGCTTCCACCGCTTCCTTCAGGGCCGGATCGCGCTGGCGCATGATCTCATCCATGACGGCGGTCTTCATGCCCGCGGCCTGGAGCTGGGCGAAGGGCTTGCCGGCATCGACCGCGTCGAGCTGCTTCGCATCGCCCACCAGCGCCACGCGCGGGATACGGAACGCGTTCGCGATGCGCAGGAGGTCGCGGGCCTGCACGGTCGAGGCCAGCGAGCCCTCGTCGACCACCAGGATGGTCTTGGCAAACAGCGACCGCATCTCTCTCGCGCCCCTTTTCGTGAGCCTGCCCTCAGCGACGCCGGTGTTACGGGCAAGGAACCCTTGCAAGGTTTCGGATTCGATGCCCGCCTCCGACGCGAGCGTCTTCACCGCCGATGCGGAGGGCGCGAGGCCCACCATGCGCCAGCCTTTCTTCTCCGCTAGCGTCCGCACCCTGTCGAGCATCGTGGTCTTGCCGGTGCCGGCATAGCCCTGGACGCCGACCACGCGGTCCTTGGCGGACAGGATGAGCTTCACCGCATCCCTCTGTCCGGCCGTGAGCGGCCCCCGGTGGAGATGCCCCTGGACCGCCCAGCTCCGCATCGGAGCGCGCCCCTGGCCCTCGCCCGAGC
Source organism: uncultured Binatia bacterium (SeqCode) (assembly GCA_965221155.1). GTDB lineage: Bacteria > Desulfobacterota > Binatia > UBA9968 > JAJDTQ01 > JAJDTQ01. The sequence continues at coordinate 537,642 of OZ244869.1, forward strand.
GCATCAGCGCGATGGTTTCGCGCTCCTCGCCCACGGTCCGGTCCGTGGCGAGCGCGTCCTTCTCGGCCCGCAGGCTCACCGCATGCAGCGCGCCCGCCTTCTCCAGGGCCGCCACCTCGCGCTCGGCCTCGGTCATCGTCACCCGCCCGGGCGCACGCGCGAGCGCGGCTGCGAACAGATCGGCGCGGGCGAACACCGCCTCGCGCTCCGAAAGATGCTCCATCGCCCAGGCAACGGCCTCCGCGGCCGGCCCGCGATCGGGCGCAGGCGCCCCAGTAGCCGCATCCATGCCCGGCACACCCTGTCCGGCGGCGACCGCTGCGCCCAGCTCCGGTGCGGTCTCGCGGCCCTGCATCGCCGGCGTTTCGACCTTGGACGCCGCCTCGGCAGCGAGCGCATTGGCGTCGAACCCGAGGCCCGCCGCCTGCTTCGCCCACATTCCCCGGAGCTCATTCCGGTCGATGTCGCGCTTCGCCGCGCGGGTCATCAGCGCCGCGCGCTCGGCGATGCGCGGGTTCTCGGCGGTGGCGCCGAGACTGCGCTCCTCCATCGCCGCCTCGATCTCGGCCCGGCGGGTTGAGAAGGCCTCCACCACCTCGCGCGAAACGCCCGCGATCTCGAAGCGTCCGTCCGCATGGGTCTTCTCGATGCCGTAGCCCAAGTCCGCAAGGCTCCTTGCAAGCTCGTTCCGGTAGAGCATGCCGATGAGCTTCTGCCGCTCGTAGAGGCCCTCATTGGCCATCGTGCGCCACTTGCCGTCTCCGCCCCTGACCATGTTGGCCAGGACGGCGTGGGTGTGAAGCTGCGGGTCGAGGTTCCGCGAGGTGTCGTGGCGGAAGGTGGCGGCGACGATCTCCTGATTGCGTGCCCGGACCATCCGCCTGGCCTCGGGGTCCTGCACGCGGGTCTCGGCGGCGTTGCCCTCAACCCATGCGAGCGTGGCCTTCACCGCGCGGTCGTGGGCGTCGACGATCCGCTCGTCGCCGCCGATGAGCCCGGCGATCGAGACCGACTTTGGAGCGGAGAAGGTTAGGTCGCGCCCCGGACGGTGGATGATCTCCCCGTCCTTGCCTTGGCGGCCGAGCTGCCGGCCCGAGCCGTCCGGCACCTTCCCCTCCAGCACGGCCCGGAAGACGTCCGCGTCGACCTCGCCGTCGAGCCCGAGTTCCGCCGCGCCCTTGCCGGCCCATGCGCTCGCGGACTTGTGCTTGGGGTCGTCCTTGGCATAGTAACCGTCGTGTTCGTAGTAGCTTGCGCCCTGGGCGGCCGAGGCCCCGATCGAGAGCATCTCAGGCCCAATCCCGCGCCGGGCCGTTGGCCGGCACAACGGATTGCGGCACGGCGCCGGATCGGCTGCCGTCACCACGCTCCTCCACGCCGGCAGCGGCGGGCGCCTCGTCCGGTTCGGCCTTGTCCTTGCCGTCCACCGGTTCGCCCACGATACCCGAGTCGCCATCTTCCGGCTCCCCTTCGGGCGGCGACGCATCCGCGCCGGCTGCCGCGGCATCGTCCTCGCGCGCCACGAACCGTTCGGCCGAAGCCGGGCGATCGACGTACCGGAGTTTTATCGAGGTGACCGGGAAGGGGCCGGGGAATTTCAGGTAGCCGTGCAGGTTCTCGAGCCGCATGATCTCCGACGGCAGCGCCAGGGGGCGCATCTGGCGGTGCTGAGTGAGCGAGACCCCGTCGCGCATGGTGCTGGCGCCGTAGCTCATGCCGTGCGTGTACTCCTCCACCTCGCCGCGCCCGAGGCTTTCGGCCGACCACTGCGCGGTCTCCTGGTCGGGGGCGGACAGCACCACCCGAGTGCCGCAGAGCCCGGAGATGGTCTCCGCGCCGTTCTTCCCGTAGATGTCGCGCAAGGCCGAGATCACCTGGATCCCGAGCACGAAGCAGCCGCCGAACTGGCGGGATTCCGCAAGCCCCGGCTGGAGGCTCGGCACCTGGTGGAGGGTCGGCAGCTCGTCCAGGACCACCCAAATTCGGCGCGCGTCATCCTGATGGAGCGAGAGGAGCGCGTTGACCGCGATCTCCAGGCAGGTGGAAATAAGTCCCCTCAGGCTCGCGTGCTGGTCTCCCCTGGAGGTCAGGAACAGGAACCCCGTTTCGTCCTCCCGGCCCACCCACTCACGGATCGAGAAGGGCACGCCCGTATCGGGCAGGAACTCGAGGGCGGCCAGATGCGCGGTCAGCATTGCGCGCACCGAGAGCGCGGTCTTGGGGTTCTCCGGGCTGACGATGGACTGGGCCACGGTACCCTCCATGGCCTGCGCCAAGGCCGTCAATTCGGTCTTGAGCAGGTCCTCGACCAGCCTCCGGTTCTCGGTTACCCCCTGCCTCCAGAGGACTCCCGCGCCGTTGGAGAACAGTTGCCGCGCGGCCGTCACCCAGAACGGGTCCACCGTGTCCTTCTGGTGGGGGATGAGGGCAGCGGCCATCATGTCGAAGTCACGGGACGTCCTGGCCTCGAAGAAGGGCGACCAGCGCGGCGCCCGGGCGTCGAGGGGGTTCATGAGCACGTCGCGGGCGGGATCGAAGAAGGAACGCGTATAGGCCCCCATCTTGTCGTAGAGGATGCAGCGCTCGCCCCGCGCCCGGATCTGGGCGACGAGGTCGGAGATCAGCACGGTCTTGCCCGAGCCGGTGGTGCCCGAGACGATGGTGTGCTGGGTCTCGGCGCGCTCCGGCCAGGGGATTCCGGCGATGCGGCAGGACGCCCGACGCGCAGCCGGAAACACGGCCTCCGCCAAGCGCACTGCAGGGGGTTGCACGCGTCTTCGCAGCTCGCGCGCCGTGGCCATTTCCGCGCCGCGAAGCCGCTTGGTGCGTTCCAGGCGCCGGCCCAGAATCCAGAACACAATGGTACAGAGGGCCACACCACCCGCGCCTAACCAGAGACCTAGCCACGCCTTGACGTAGGCGGTGTCGAAAAGGCGTTTGCGTATCCGTTCGATTCTAGGGTCCGCGGCGATGTCGACGATCCTCGTCGCCGTTTTCCGGCCTTCCCGCCACTCGTACGCCTGCCCCGAATCGCGGGCATACCCCAGGGCCAGCTTGACCTCGGCGAGCGTTCCCATGCCGACGACGCGCCATTCATATGCGGTCGTCGTGCGGAGAACCACGATGGCGGGGACAAGGACGACCGTCAGGACGAGGCCGAGAATTTCCCAGCGGACCAGCTGCCCCCACATGTGGACGTCGTGGAGCAGGGTCTGGCCCCCCCTGAGCGTCGCTTTGCCAAACATCATCGGATCCTTCCGTTCAAGGTTTCCGTCGCCGACGGCATCCGTGTCCGCCTACTCTCCAGGATCGGCAATCTCCACCGCGAAGAGCACCGCCACCGTTACGGCCCGAGTACCTCGTCCCCGTCGAAGGGACCGCCGCGCTGGCGGTCGTCCTTCTTCTCGGGATTCGGCGCTGCGTTCTTGGCCGTGCCGTAAAGCTTGCTGCCGAGCCACTCGCCGACCAGCGGGACCGCCTCGGTGGCATGCTCGGCAAAGGGCTGATCGGTTTCGGCCGCTACCTTCGCACGGCCTTTCTCGTTGCGCTCGCCCGTAACCCCGCCCCGCGCCTCGCGTTCCGCCTCCCGGATATCCAGTTCGGTGTCCGTCTCGGCGCGCCCGCGCCCTGCCCGTGTCCCGACGCCTCCCGGCTCCGACATCCCGGCGCCGCGTCCGCGCACCGAGGCCGACCAGCCTTCCCAAGCGGCCATGGTCCCGCCCGCGTGAGACTCCCGCAGCCCTTCGCGCGTCCGCTCGTAGTCCGCCAAGTCCGGTACCGAAGCCGGATCCCCGCCCTTGGGCGGCGGGAACCGTTCCGCGATGAAGCCGGCGGCGTGCGTGCGCAGTTCTTCGGCATCCTCCGGGGTCTGGGGCGACGCAAGGCGCATGGCGCCCGCCACACCGATCTCGCGCCCGTCGGCGCCGATACGGGCGGTCAGCCAGGCGAAGAAGGGCTGGCCCAGGTCCCGGTCAATGGCCTGGGCCTGGCTGCGCACCTCGGCCGCCTGGTTGCTCCAGCTCTCAGCTTCGCGGTGGCTGAGCGCCTCTTGCTCGCCGAAACGGCGCATCCGCGTCAGGTTCGCCCCTAGACTCTCCTCCAGACTCTTGAGCTCGCTCTCGCCCGAAGCGGTGGAGTAGCGCCTGGAGGCTTCAGCCACCCCTGACCAGACATCGAGCAGGCTGTTCTGCTCGGCATAGTCGGTCATCCGGTTCCAGGCTTCCCGGCTCAAGGTCTGGCCCCGCCAACTCACGGAACCGTCGGCTCCGAACTTGACGATGAAGTCGAAGCCCCCTCCCGCCTTGGCTGCGCTCGTGAGAGAGGCCGCCTGCTCCTTGGTGATGCCGCCCGCCTCGGAGAGCCTCTCGAAGTGCGATTCGAGGCTCTGGACCCTCCGGCTCTCGCTTTCCGTCACTCCCTTGGAATGGGCAACGCCCGTGTTTACGTCGCGCGAGAACCGCTCGACCATGGCCGCCGAATCGGTCGCGGCGGCGGTGCGCGCCGTGGCGGCCTCGACCGACCAATGCCGGGCCTGCTCCCGTGCGGCGCTCGCCCTGCTCTCGTGGCTCGTCGCAAGGGATTCGGAGAGTCTGACGCCTGCCGCCGGAATCCGGCTCGTGGCGGAACCGGCGTCCACCACCGCGGTGCCGTCCCCGGTCACGGTGAAGGCCGCGCCCTCGGGACTGAACCCGGTGTAGCGGTCCGTGTCGACATGCAACGAGGTGCGGACCTGGTGTCCCTCGACCGTTCCGAAGCGATGCGTGTCGGCCTGCGTGTTGGCGAGCGAGATGTTGCCCGTCGTGCCTTCCTGCGCCGCCGAAGACGCCGCATCCTGGCCGACCGAGAGCACCGAGGTGGCGAGCCCGGTCGCCCTCCCTACACCGTATGCCAGTGCCGCGGCAAGGAACGGCACGGACATCGAGAGGTAGCCGGACATCACCGCCACGTCGGAGGCCACGGCCTGAATCCCAGCCTGCGCGATGAGCGACACGCCGACGTCGCCGTCCGGCATGAGCGCGCCGGCGCTCATGCGCTCGGCGGCCTCTCCCATGGAGATGCGATGCAGGATCGCGTAGAGCGGCCCCCAGCTCTGGAGCCAGACGAGCCCCGAGAAGTAGGATCGGCAGATCCCGCCGCCCGCGGGGGTGAGCATGAGCAGCACCGCCATGGGGAAGGCGCCCACGTAGAGACACTCGAACACGATGCGCAGCATCGGCACCCAGGTCTCGGCCTGCCGGCCGATGGCCCGGTAGGCGGAGACGGTCTGGGTCTCGGCCCGGGCTTCGGTATAGGCGCTGAGCGCGGCGGCGTTGCCGACCTCCGCGGACCATTGCTCGCCCGCGCCGTGGAGGGCGTTCAGGACCATCTGCTGGCGCAGGATCTCGGCCGCGGTCCTGGAGGCGCCGATCAGGTAGGTGTGGGCGGCAGGCAGCGCAGCCATGAGCTCGGCCCGGGCCAGCGCCTCGGTCGCGACTCCGGGGAAGAGTCTCCGCCCGAAGATGCCGGACGCCCTTGCGATCTCGGCCCCCCAGAGCGCGTCGAGCCGCGAGGCCGCCTCGGCGCAGGTGACGATCTCGCGGTCGACCGGGGTTGTGCCGATACCGGTGGGCGCCCCACGGGTCGCGTACTCGACCATGCGCGCGGGAGAGGCCCCGGCCGACGGCGATCCCGGGGCGGTGACGAGACGCCAGATGTCGGTGCTCTCACGGAGATCATCGGCGGAGACGTGGCCCAGGAGCAGGGCATGGAACACGCACTGCCGCGCATAGGCCCTGAGGTTCCGGGCGAACACCGCGTCAGTGACCTCCATGCGGGTCGCGGCAGCGGCAAGCCTCGCCCCGAAGATCAGGCCGTGGCGGCGGTACGTCAGGTCGTCCGGAAGGGAGAAAGCCTGCTCGGTGAGCCGCGTCAGCCCGTCGCCCACCTGGCTCGTCACCGAAGCGAAGAGCGCCAGGCCGATGGGGACGTTGGCCACGACCGCAGGCGCCAGCGCCGGGTCGAGCCGGTCCACGACCCGCACGGTGGCCTTCGGCACCACCATGGCGCCCCAGACGGCGACGAAGAGCAGCAGCCACTTGGCGTTGTCCTTCCACGAGCCGCCGAAGGCGGTGCGGAACAGCGCCCAGCCGAGCCCGGCGACGCCTGCAAACTGGGCCAGGGTCACGAACGCTCCGCCGCCGGTGATCGCTGCGACAGCGTTCAGGAGGTCGACCAGATAGGTCCCGCCGCCCAGGGTGAAGAGTTCGTACACCGCTCCCTTTCCTTGGCGCCGTCGCCGCTACCGGGACCCGGAGGCGCCGCGGGAGAACGCAAGCGCCGCGCGGAGATCCGCCGAGAGCGCCCCCGCAAGCTCGGTCTCGATCAGCCTCAGCTTCTCGACCACGGCGAGGGCCGTGTTGAACCGCTCCAACCCCTCGTGGCGGTGGCGTGCGAGCGCCGTGCGGTTCTGCCGAAGCCCCTCGCGCCAGCGCTCCAGCTGGTCGCCGTCGGCGATGTCCAGGGTGCCCGCGCGTTCCTCCACCGTCCGGTGGAGGTCCGAGATCCAGCCCTGGAGCACGTCGAGCGCGACCGCCTCGGCAAGGGAATCCACCTCCTGCTCCACCACCGCCCCGCGATACGCGGCGGCCGTGTTGACGATCCGGTAGACCGGCAGCGTCGTGAGGTTGACGAGCCCCAGGGCGTCAGCCGGCGGCGCCGTGTCGGTGCGCACCGCCTCGACCAGGCGGCGGAGCAGGTCTGCGACCCGGTTCCGGAAGCCGCGCGCAGCCGGCACCGTGAGCCGCCCGAGGGTCGGGTTGAGACAGTCGGCGGGAGTGTCGCAGCGGTAGACCGGGAGGTCGCCCCCGCCCTCCATGAGGATCTCGGTCACGCGGCGGTCGAGAGCCAGCGGCTCCAGGACGCGCACCCGCGGGCCGGAAGGGTCGCCGTCCGACACCGGGGCGGTGACGATCACGGTCCCCGAGATGGACATGGCGAACTCGCCCAGGTCGCGGTCCGCCCCGAGAAAACTCGATGCCCGCACCGCACGCCAGGCGTAGTTGACGTTGACCGGAACCTGGTCCTTGAGCGGTCCCGATGCGGCGGCCAGGGTCGAGTGGCGCTTGCCGTCGGCGCCGCAGCCGTGGCGCGCGGCGGCGTAGTCGGAGAATATGCCCTGCCTCGTACCGATGGCGGCGCAGATTGCAGCGCTCGCCCGATCGTTCCGAGACCAGACCGCCCCGACCAGGGCCTGCGCGGTTTCGCAGGAGTCCAGGTTCTGATTGTTCACCCACTGAGCCAAGGCCCGGAGCTTCGACATGGTCTCGGCGATCACCGGCGAGATGGTCTCGAGCGCGAGCTCGAAGGCGAAGCCCGCGGCGTTCTGGGCAACGGCGCGGCCGAAGGCGATCAACTGGTCGGAGTCTATGAAGGAAAACGAGCCTGCGAACGCGTCGATGCCGCCGCAGCCGGCTCGGAAGGAAGGCAGGCTCACGGTCGCGATGGGCTCGGACCGCACCGGTGCGCGCATGTACAGGTTGCCGAGCGTCCAGTGGCCGGATGCCTGGCCGTCGAAGGCGGTCGGCCCGGTGGTGTTCACCGCCGCGCCCCTCCAGAAGTTTTCCATTTCCGAGAGAACGTCCGCGAACACCGGAGTCGAGAAGCCGAGCCCGGCAGCGGCCAGCACTGCCGCCAACGTGCGCGCAGCCGTGGGGATCCCGGCCTTCCTGTGTCTAGTAGTCATGTCCGACCTCCCGCGCGGTGAGGGCGAAGATGCGCTCGGCGAGCTGGTCCTCGGCAACCACGCCGAAGGAGACCGGCAACGCACGTCTGGTCCGCGTATCGTAGAGGACGACGGCGGGGAAGGCTGTGACACTCAAGCCGAGCCGCGCGGCGCGTCCCTGGTCGGGGACAGCCTCGGGCCAGCCTTCCAGCGGCTCGCCCGTCATCGAGACCGCGAGCACGTCGAGCCCGTGGCGCAGCGCGAAGGCCCGCAGAAGCGGACCGAACACGCGGCATCCCGGGCATTCGGCGTGGCCCAGATAGATGAGGCCGTAGCGCTCCCTGAGCTTGGCCAGGACCGCCGCTCGCTCCGCCCGGCGCTCGTCCGACCAGAGTCTCTTGGCGAGCGCGCCCACCGGGCGCCTCAGCGTGTAGTCGAGATCCGGGCTTGCCCAGACCGTCCGCCGGAAGGCGTCCGAGAAGGTGGCGGCGCGCTGCAGGGACTCCTTCTGTAGATGAAGGTAAGCCGTGACGTTCTCCGCGCTCGGGTCGAGGATCGCCCGAGCCCGGGCTTCCTCCAGAACGCGGCGCATCTCCAGGATGCGTTCCATCGCCGTCGTTGGCCGCGAGGACGGCGCAGGCGGCGGCGTCTTCACTGACGGCGCCTCCTCTTCGGGGTCTTCTTCGTTCGGGTCGCAGTAGAAATGCCAGCCGAGCGTGGGTGACGCATCGCGATCCGTACCCACACGCGAGCACCAGGACCGCCATTCCCGCGCGTCCACGGGCAGCGCCGAGAGGATCGCCACCAGGCAGACGAGGGCGTACACAATGGTCATGACCGCCCGCCTCACTTGCTCTTGGTGTAGAAGTCCCGAATCCGCCCACGCATCACCGCGCCTGCTCGTCCTGCTTCCGGAAGCTCGATTGAGGGCTCGTGCGACCCGTCGATAAGGTTCTCGGTGAACTCGGAGAGATCCACGGCCTCGAAGTCGATGCGCTCCATCTCATCGACCGTGAAGCCGCGGCAACTGCCCCACCCGATCCCGAGCTGGCTCCGCACCCCTTCCTGCAGGATGCGCCCGAGCTTCGAGCCGAACACGCACCAGGAGCGTTCCCGGCGGGTGCACACCCCCAAAATCCGCCTCGTGCATCGCCTGCCCAGATAGTGCGTGTTCCCGGCATGGCGCTCCTCGGCCAGAGACCGCTCCTCCTCGCGGCAATCGGTAAGGCCGATGAGCGCGCCTGAGTCCTTGCAGCAATCCGCGAGGCCTCCCCAGCGGATCCGGCAGGCGCGGCGATTGCCTCGGAAGAACCGGAGGTTCTCGCGGTCGAACTCCTCTCCGCCCAACTGATGCACCATGTTGAGCCGGGCCACCGAATCGACGAAACCGGTGTTGGACCGGGCCGCCGTGGTTTCGCAATCGGCGCCCACGCACCACGAGACCCCACCGCATTGGCCGCCGGCCCCGGCGTCCTCCACCCCGGCGCCGCATCCCGTCGCAGATCCGGACGCGAGCCCGTCCGCGTTCCAGCGGGAAGAATGCGGGTCGCCTTCGATCCCGCCTCCACGCTGCACGATGGGATCGCCCGTCCCGACCGGCGCGTCCGGGCGCCCGGCCGACGCCTCGATCACGGCGCGGCCGGCCCGGCCGCCGGGATCGGCTGAATCGGCCAAGGCCCGGTTCGCGGCGGCGTCCAGCTCGCCGGCGCTCATGCCCCATTCGGGCAGGCCCGTTCCGATGTAGCCCGGCACATGGGCGGTGGAATCCGCATCCTTCGCGATGGCGCTCGCTGCCGCCTTGCCCGCCTGGCCGATCGCGCGGGCTACCGCCGCGGGATCTTCGGCCGAAACGCGGCCGGCAGCGAGGTAGGTTAGAACAAGCAGGATCAATATGACGGCCTTCATTCTGTTGCCACAGTTCATGGCGGGTCCCCTCTCAGGCTTGCGAGATGGCGGCGCGCGGCCGCGCGGCCCGGTCCGCCCTCGGCGGCCATGGCCTCCAGCGCCTCTTCCAGACCGATGTTCCCCGCGATGCGGTCGTGGGGCGGTGCGGGGTCCGCGGCGCAACCCGGGCTTCCGCAGGGCCGGACCCCGCCCGGCACCACCGCGACGGCCGGAATCGCCGTGATGCCGAATAGCCGGAACAGGCGCGGATCGATCGCCGCGCCCCCCTCACGGTCCAAATACGGCCCAATGCGCTTCACCGTGGCCTGAAACCCGTCCGGACCAAGCCCGCGCAGCACCAGCGCCGCCCCAATCCGCGCCGCTTCCCGGCTCCATTGCCGCCAGCTCGCCGCGGGCGCCGACAGGCTCATGAAGACGATCACCTCGGGACCGTGCGGACGCGCGGAAAGACCGCCGGCAACACGGCGGGCATGGTCCTCGGCCGGGAGCGGGGCGGACGCTGCGGAGGCCTTCCGGCCCGCGCGTTCCAGCGCGCGCTCGATCACCGAACGCGACCAGGCGTCCAGGTCGCCGCCACGGGTTTTTTCCGCGTCCCGAAGGACCCTATCGACGACGTCGCGCGCTGTGTCCGCGGCCGTCCCTTGAGCCCCGCCCTGACCGGACCAGGCCGTCAGCAGCACCACGCACGCAAGCACGGCGGCGGTCACACGAATCGGGTTGCAGTTCATGTCAACCTCCTCAGAGGAGACAGCAGTTGCGCTTTCGCCAGAGCAGGTACCCAAAATTCTCTCCCGCCACCGGAAGCTCGCGGAGCGCTTCCCAGAGCACCGAGGACCGCCCCGTCGGGTTGCAGCCCGTGAGCGGCGTGGTGGCAGGGACCGGCTGGGTCATCTGCCAGCGGTACTGCGACTTCTTCATGACCGGCATCGGGTAGCGCCCGCAGAGCGCCGCTGAGCCGGAGGTGCCCCAGGCGAGCAGCAGCCGGTGAAGACGGAACACCAGCCGCTCGGCGGCGAGCAATGAGGCCTGGACCCCGCCCACATGGGCGGCCACGTTCCCGGTCAGGGGATACATCCCGCCCTGGCAGCCCGCGCACCAGAACAGTGGATCGAGCGGCAGGCCCGCCGAAGCGGCGGCGCAGTCGGCGGCGCATGCCGCCTGGGCCGGCAGGTCCGCAAACAAGGCCGCTTCCGGGTTCAACAGGAACGACAGCTCGTCGTCCTGCCAGGCCGGGTCGAGCTCCGAGACCCAGGCGATGTCGAGCCCGCCGCCTTCGAGGCAGCCGAGATCGAGCAGCGCTCCAATCCAGGACAGCAGCGGATAGACGTAGTAGTGCGCGTGCCACGTGGAGCCCGAGGCGCCGTCGCCGCCCGAGGAGCCCGTGCGGCCGCGCCCCGCGGGGAGGCCCGGGTCGACGGTCATGCCGCCGAGGTTTGGAAAGCACCAGGGTGCGCGGCTCACGTCGAGGAGCCGCGCCGGCTCCCACATCCCGAGCGACAGCCCTATCCGCGGGATCGGCTTGCCGCAGAGGCAGATCGGCGATCCGGGGTTGGGCGTGTCCGGCGCGCCCGCGGCTCTTCCCATGCGGATCGGCCCGATGGAGATCGGAAAAAGGCACTCCCAGCACACGTCCGTGACCGGGTTCACGAAACGCCCGGTGCACGACTGGGCCGACGCAGTCCCGGAAGACAGAACGCCGGCAAGAACCAGCGTCACGCCCATGGTCGTCCAGAACTTCATGGCCGAGCTCCGGCGGTCGTGCCGCTCGCTTCGTCCTCCAGCGGCACTTCCGCGATCCGAAGCACCGACCCTTCGGCCGTGACCACCGACGGCGTGGCGTGGAGCCCGAAACGTTTCGAGAGCCGGCCGCCCTGGTCGAAGAAGAACGGACGGCCGTGGGTCCGCGTGAGGTCCAGCGGGCGGCCGGCCAGGAGAACGATCCTCGCGGGCCGCTCGTAGCGAAGCGCCCAGACGACCTCGACCGGCCGCGCGCCATCGATAAAGAGCAGGTCCCGTGTCAGCGGTTGCACATCGAGCGGATTGACACGCGTGCCACGTGCCGCAATCAGGGCGCCGTCGTGCGTGCGCATGTCCCGCTCCAGCGTGATGGAAGGATCGAACAGCCGGGTGCGATGAGAAAGAGCGGGCACGATGCCCTCGACCCGTCCGGGCTTCTCGATGTGCTCCCGCGCCCGCTCCAGCGCCTCGCGGCGTGTGCGGGCCAGATCCCCGGAGGCCCCCATCGTTTCAAGCCGGGTTTCGATCTCGGTGAGCAGGTCGGGCTCGGCGACCGGCCACACCGTGCCGCGCACCCCGAGATCCTTTGCCGGCCCGGGTTGCGCCACGAGCGTCAGCGCACAGCCGGTCGCCACCAGCAGAAGGCTGAGCAGGAGTGGACGCCGCGTCATGGCCGCGCCTCCTCGGGTTTGGCCAGGGGTCCGTCCAGCCCGATCCAGGGAATGTCCGGCAGTGCCAGGGCACGGCCAAGAATGCGCTCCCGCGGGACCAGCCCGATCTCGGCGTAGCGGCTGTCGTGGCTGTCCACGTGATCGGCGTGGACGTGGTAGTGATCGGGCGGGATTACCCCTGGCTTGGTCATCTCCAGCGCACGCCCGTCGCGGGCATGGGTCTTGGCAATTCCCAAGACCGCGCCGTTCACCGAGACGCGGCGATCGCCGTCCACCCTCACCCGATCTCCCGGCAGGCCGCGCACGGTCTTGAGGTAGGGGACCTGAGAAACCACGGCCTCGGGCGGGTCGAACAGAACGGCATCGCCCCGTCGGGGCGCGCCCGGGAACGGGAGCACAAGATAGCCCCAGGCCCCGTCGGACCAACTCGCATTGACGTAGACGCGCGAGGCCGCCACAAGCCACACCATGGCCAGGACCGCCGCCCAAAGCAGGATCCTGTTGTTCCGGCCCGGCTCCCTCCCCAAGGCGTTCGTGGCCTGTCTCACCGCTTTTCCTCCGGATCCGCGGGAGGATGGTTCTCGGTCCGGATCGCCGCCCTGACCTCGGCGGTGAGATCCTTCGCGCCGGCGGCGACCGCCCTTGCCGGAAGCAGCACCGCGTGGTGGCGTGCCGCCGTCCGCACGAGTGCCTCCTCAAGCCGTGTCGCCCAGCGGCGCGCGCCCTCCAGCGCCTCGTCCCCGTCTCCGTGTTCACGCGCGGCCTTGGTCATGTACTCCGCGGTCAACTCGCCAAGCCGTACGCTCGCGATGCGCGGGACCCGCTCCAGCGCGATGCGCGCCGAAACCGCCGAGACCGCGGCTGCCACACCGGCCGCGAGCAGCAAGGCAGCTCCCAGCGTCGAGGCGCCGCTCATGACCAAGCCTTTCGTGGACTTCGCCCGGGCTCAGTCCTCATCGTGCGGGCCTCCAGCGTTGGGCTCCGTCGGCACCCGCGGGGCATGAGGTTCCTCTCCTGACGCGAGGGCGCTCCGTCCCGCACCAGCCGGCTCTATAAGATCCCGGAAACGGTCCAGCCAGAGCCTGGCCGCCCGGTCGGGCTCGACCGTCCGGATGCGGCGCTTGAGCGGCGGGAAGGCGACCGCAGAGGCCGCGCCGTCACGCGCTCCCGGAAGATCCCGGTCCTCCGCAGCCTCGGCCATGCGGGCCACGAAACGCAGCAGTTCCGCCTGTTCCGGGGAGGGCTCCGCGTCGAGCCCGGCCGACTCGCGCACGGCCCGGTCGACTGCCCCCCGAAGCCGCTGGAACCGCTCCGTGCCGCGTTGGGAGGAAGCGGGCTCGGCGCCCTGCCAGGCAACGCTTGCATCCGCGAGAAGCGCGTAGAGCGCCACCGCGCGGCTATCTCCGGTTCCGGGCTGGCCCAGGGTCTCGATCGCCTCGCTCATCAGCAGCGCATGGGCCGCCACAGAGTGGAACCGCCTGAGCCGGCCGCCCCGGCGGCAGGTGTTGGCCAGCACGTGGGCCAGGGCCTCGAAGTCGACGGCGCCGGCAGTCAACGACTCCGGATCCCCCGGCCAGTCGCGCGGCCCGTTTTCGGCCCGGACCTTCCCGGTCCGGGTTTCGGCGCCCGGCTGCGCCCCTCTGCTTGTGTCCGCACTCATTTGCGTCTCCTCGTGTTTGCACCTCGTGCTCGTCCAGCTCCGAAATCGCGGTGGAAGGCCGTCACGACTCGTTGCCGTCGGCTATGCGGTCGATTGCCTGTTCTGTGGTGAGGCCTTCGTCCTTCAGCCGTTCGACCGCGGCGTAGGCCGGGCCACGCGAAGAGTAGAGCGCCGTCGACCAACGGTCGAGGGCCAGCCGGGCCACCCGCCAGCCGTCCGGACCGTGCAGCACCAGTTCGGCATGGCGGCCGTCCACGGTGGCGAGGCTCTTGAGCGCCCTTTCCATGCCGGGATCGCAGTGGATGCGTTTTTCCTGTTTGAGGAGCTCCACGGACTCGTCCTTCTGGGCCAGAAAGATCGTCCAGTCGGCGTTGTCCCAGGCCGCACGCGCTGCGGGGTTCGCGTAATAGTCGTTGACGCTCTGGGTGCCGGTGACGAGCGCGCCCCGGTACTTGCGCGCCCGCCGGGCCGCGCCTTCCAGGAACGCCCGGCTGTCCTCCCCCGACAGAAGATCCCAGGCCTCGTCGATCACGATCGCCTTCGGCCGCGTGCGGGGACCGTGATACATGCGCTGTGTGGCGAGAAAGATCACCAGCATGAGCACCACGCCCTGCACGTCGCCCCGGCCCTTGAGCTCCGCGAGCTCGAACACCGTGAGGGAGGCGTCCAGGGTCGGGGTCTCCGTCCCCTCGAAGAGCCGCCCGAAGGCGCCCCCCGGCCGCCACGGCCCCAGCGCCAGAGCCATGTCCGACGCCCGCCGGTCGCCCGCCGCCTCCAGCCGGCTCTGTACGGTCCCAAGGTCGGCGCCGTCGCCGGCCTCCTCCCAGGCGCCCGCGATGGCCTCGTCGATCAGCGCCGCCTCAATGTCGTCGATGCGTCCGCGCCGCCGGCACATGCGCCCGATCACCGCGGCCAGCATGGCGAAGCACTCCTCACGGTAGTCGCTGTCCCGGGCCGCCGCGTCCGCGTCGATCATGGCGAAGGGGTTCAGCCTGGCGGGGTCCTTGCCGAAGGCGATGAAGGCGCCGCCCAGGGCTTCCGCCGTGTGCTGGAAGGAACGTCCGTCGTCGATCACCACGGCCTCGCCGCCCGCTCCCGCGATCCCCGACACCAGCTCCTGCATCAGCACCGACTTGCCGGATCCGGACTTCCCGGTGACGGCGACGTTGTAGTTCCCGGCCTCGTTGGCGAAAGGCGACCAGCAGGCGGGCTGGCCCCGGCGGCCTATGAGCAACAGCGCCGGGGGCGCATCGCGCGCCGTCTCCTGGCCGCGCCATTCACCGTGCACCGGCGCGAGGTTGACGGCCGACGAGGTGAGGAGCGTCTTCATCCGGCCCATCTTGGCGAGGTCTGCGTCGAGCCCGCCGGCCGGGACCATGGGCAGGCACGCGAGCCAGCCCGGCAGATGGGCGTAGCGCTCGGCGCCCAGGCGCCAGCCCTGGCCGTGGTAGATGGCCCGCACCGCCTGCTCGGCCTCGTCGATCGCGCCGAGGGGCGCGTAGACCGCGATCATGTAGCAGGCCCTCACCAGCCGCTCGCCGTCCTTGAGCCGCTCGGCAACGAAACGCCAGTCCCGGGCCTTCTCCGGCAGGCCCGGCAGGTAGCGAGCGATCCCCGTGCCCGCCTGCTGCGTCGCCCGGGCGGACTTGAGGAAGGCGCGCTCGCCGTCGGCCTCATCGCCCATCATCACGGTGAGCGCGGTCAGGACCGGAGCGCCCGGCTGAAGGAAGTCCCGGTGGAAGTCGCCGAGCAAGGCGTTGCCGCGCCAGCCGGGCCAGACCTCGGGGAAGGCGCGCGCGGAGAGCACCCGGACCGCCACGTCCGTCCCGTCCGGGTGGTGGAAGACCAAGCCCGTGGGCGCAACGGAGAGGGCGCGGCCCGGCGCTGCACACTGAAGATGGATCGGATCTCGTGGCGACCAGCGCCGGCGGGGCCGGTCGAGCCCGCCGTCATGCTCTCCCTCCGGGTCGGGGGCCGCGAGTTCCGCTACGAGCGACAGGAGCGCATCTGGATCGACCCGCCTCGCCTCGGCGCCGGCCGAGGCGAGGGTCCCTTCGAGAGCCCGCCGGAAGCCCCCGAGCGCAGTCTCGGCCGCCGGCCCCGGCCGGCCCGCCAGACAGACCGCCAGGAACACCCGGCAGTCCTTGAGCGTGAACGGCGGTCCGCCCGCGTGGAGCGGGCGCCAGCCTGCATGGGTGAAGAGCGCCCTGCGCCGCGCCGCCATCCCCGCCTGCACTCCGCCTGTGCCAAGGCGCGGTTCGGCCCAACTCCTGATCGCCGCTCCGTAGCGCGGGCTCGTCCAGTGAATGATCTGGACCACCGCGCGCTCGGGCGCCGCGTCGGCAAGGGTCCCCGCCAGCGCGTCCAACGTCCCGTCGTCGATCCCCGCGAAGGGCGGAAGCTCCAGCAGGAAGCCGCAGCTCGCGGCGTTGACGTAGAACTCGCTCCCCTCGTCCCAGGCCCGCCAGGGCAAGAGGTCGGCGAGCGGCGCCGGCAGGGACGGGATCGTCCAAGGCTGGAGCGCGTCCGGTCCCCTGAGGAGGTCCTTGAGCCGGTCGATCACCGGAGCCTCCAGCGCGCCGGCTCCAGCACCGTCCGCACCCAGTGGGCCTCGCGGTAAACCCCGTCCGAGTCCACGAAGGGAGCGATCCAGATCCGCGCGATCCTTTCCTTCGTGCGGAGGCCGTCACCGGATGCGTCCCGGGCTTCTTCGTCCGGCGAAGCGGATTCCGGTTCGGCAGGAGCCGTGCCGTCGTCGGGCTCCTCCGCAACCCCTAACCACTCCGCAAGCCAGGCGAAGGGGTCGCAGGCATCGACGCAGGCGGCACTGGCCTCTCCGGCGTCGCCCGTCTTGGCCCAAGGGAGCGGGCCAGGGGTCCCGAGCCCTTGCGCATTCCCGGAAGACGCGACCGCCGGATCGGCCTCCGCCACGCTCGTGCAGGCCGTTCCCTGGGCCAGAGGGCATTGCCAGGCGTCGCCCACATACGTCGCCGAGCAGGCGCCCAGGACCAGCACCGCCAAAAGAAGCGCCGGGATCGCCTGCGGGCATTTCGCGATGCGTGGATGGATTGTCGTTCGCGTTCTCATTTGCTCACTCTCTGTTTGTTGTTTCCTCTCCGGCTGTCCTCGCGTCCGTCTATGCGAGCACCCTCGATGAAGACCACCGTGACCCGCGTACCCGTCTGCAACTGGATCACCGGCTGGTACTGCTCGGCCCGGCGGATCAGGTAGTCGGCGACCCTGCGTCCGGCCGAGGCGGCGCCGGCGCCGAGACCGGCCCGGCCGAGATCGGCCAGACTCGCGGCCCCGCCTTCGCCAGCTCCTCTGGCGGGGGTTTGAAGCACGTTGGCCGCGGTCTCGCCCGCGCCCGAGACGAGGCCCGCGAGGAACGCCTTCTCGACCAGCGCCCCTTCGCGGCTCACCACCGGACCCCGCACGCCGACCTTGCCGCTGCCGGCCACGAAGCCCGCGACCTGCGTCTCGATCACGGTCTCCCGCTCCGGTCCCGCGCAGGTCAGGGTCCGAAGCCGCACGTAGACCTTCTCCGACGAGAGGTCTCCATAGGCCGCGCCGGTCAGCGTGCAGCCCGCCACGTCCGCTTCGAGCGCCTCGCCGCCCTCGGCCGCGCTCCGGGCCGCACCGGTCAGCCGAAGCAGCACCGGCCGCGGATCGCCCTGGGACGTAACGCCCACCGAGGCGTCGACGCCCGCCAGCACCACGGCGTCCGCATAGGACCCGGCCGGAAGCCATGACTCCAGCGAGCGGGGTCCCTCGGCGACGGCGCCGTCACCCGGCGGCGGAGCTGCATTGCTCTCGAATTCCTGAATCATCGGCGCGGCCGGAGCGGTTGCGCTACTTGGCACGGCAAGCGCTGTGGCGCCTGGACCGAGGCCGGCGGAAAAATCATCTGCGCCCTCGGCGGTCCGGCCCGCCGAAACCGGCGTGTCCGCCCGCGCCTCGAGCCGGCGGCCCAGCTCGTCGATCGCCGCCGCCTGCCGGTCGATCACCACCCGGCCATCCTCGGCGTTCCGCGCCAGACGCTCCCTGAGCCGCCCGTTCTCCTGCTCGGACCTCCGCCGCCGCGTCTCCATCTCCCTGAGCCGCGTCTCCAGCTCGCCGATCCGCGCCTCCGAACGGCGCACCCAGCTCGCCTCCGCCGTCTCCGACCCTGCAAGCTCCGCCTCGATCCCGCTCGGCGGCGGCGACCCGCCGCCTCCGCCCGCCGAGATCCACACGGCGAACACCACCAGCGCCGCCGCGGCAATGCCCGAGAAAAGCAGCACCTGGCGCTGGCGGGTGCGCCGGGTCTCCGGATCCATCGGGGTCTTCTCCGCGCCGCTCATCGCGTTGCCCCCGCCGGACCGGCCCGGAAGGCGTCATCCACCGTCACCGCGAGCCGTCCTCCCGAGGGGCCGGTCCCCGGCGCCGCCAGCCAGATCGCAGCCGTGCCCGGCGCAAGGCGGCCGGCCAGGACCGGAGCGTCGGTTCCCAAGGCGGCGCCCGCTTCCAGCACTCGTACGGTGAACCGGGCTCCGCGCCAGATCTCGATGATCGCAAGGCCGTCCCCACCCGGCTCTTCGGTCAGTGCCTCGATCGCGTAGCCCGGCAGGGCCTCGCGCCGCACCACCGACCGGATCAGCGCCACCAGCGCGCCCACGTGCCGGTCGCCCGGCTTGGGGAGATCCGGTTCGGACACCGCGGCCGCATTGCGGATCAGGATCTGGGCCGAACCGCGCTCGGCCACCGTCAGGGCCAGCCGGTAGGTGAAGCCCCCGGCCGTCCCGATGAAAAGCGTCAACGGCTCACGAGGGACGCCCGGGCGAAATTGAACCCCCAAGCGGTCCGTGGGCCGCAGGTAGACGTCCCCACGCGCGGCGTCGTGCTCCACCTCGAAGCCGTCCGGTCCGCGGATCACCCGTGCGACCCGGTCGCCCACGAGCGCGATGCGGCTCACCGCCCGGTCCGAGATCTCCGCTTCCAGCTCCGCATGATCCACCGCATCCAGAATCTGCATGGCCGGTGCGGGCGCCGGCACATGGAGAAAGAAGACCGCCGAAAGCAGCGCCGGGATCAGCACGAGGGAGAAAAGCCCCCCGTCTCGGCCCGACGCGCCGCCCGTTGCACCTCCGGTTCCCGTCATTCGTTTCATTCCCGGTCCTTCAGTTCCTCGAAACGCAGCAGGCCGATCCGGCCGGCATCCACCCGGAACGCAAGCCGGTAGCGCTTGCGCTCGCGCGACACCGGCTCGCGCCCGATCCAGGTCGCAAGCTCCCCCGCCACCACGGCCGTCAAGCCCTCCGGGTCCGCCTCGATCCGCTCGGGATAGAAGGCGGTCGCCAGATCGCGCCGCGCCATGCGCCCGGCCTCGGCCGCGACCCAGGCGCCGATGGCGCCCCGGGCCGACGCGTGGCTCAGCCGCGCCGCCGCCTCGCGCACGTGCTCCGCGTTCTCCGGCGTAAGCGTCAGCAGCGTCACCGCTACCGTCCGTCCCATGTCCTCCAGGTAGCGGAGCCCGGCCCGGCTTCGGCCGACCTCCCACGAAGGCCCCGTCACCGCGGGGATCAGCACCGCCATGCGCTCCACCGAGGCCAGGCCCATGCTGAGCCCCAGATTGGCCAGGAGCGAGAGGCCCAGCAGCACGGCCAGCGCCGCGCGCCCGTCGCGCACGCGCCGCCGCTCCGCTTCCAACAGGTCCCGTCTCATCGAAACCTCCTCATCCGATGAAGCGCCGCAAATGGCTCGGGGGCGCGCCCCTGAATCCCAACGCGAAGTCCGGCAGGAACCAGTAGAGCGCGCAGATCGCCATGTCCGCGCCGCCGCCCCGCTTGGCCCGCCGCAGCAACGCCCATGCCCCGAGCCCGGCCAGGAGCCCGGTCACGAAGGCGTTGGCGGCAAGCCCCAGGACCGCAGGTCCCAGAAGGGCCGCCGCCTCGTCCAGCGTCCAGAAGAGCCACCGCTCGGGATCGTCCAGACGCGAGGGGATCGCGTGCTTGACCGGGTCGCTCATCCACGAGCCTCATATGATCGCCGTGCCCACAAGGCCCGTCACGACGCCCGTGCCGGCCCCGGCCGCGATGCCGACGCCGACCGCGCCCGCCAGCTGTGCGGCGTTGAAACGCAGCACCGAGCCGACCAGAGCGGCCCCTACGGCGAGAGCGGCCGCGAGCTGGCCGCCCGTGCCCGAGACGATGTCCGTCACCGTGCCGAGCGGACCCGCGAAGGTCGTGTCCGTCGTGGCCCAGGCCGCCTCCATGCCCCACAGCGCCCACACGAGCACCGCCAGCATCCGTATCGTCAGAAGCTGCGTTCTCATCGCGCGGCCCTCCGCAAGGCCGTTCCGTCGTCCGACGTCGAGACCCGCCTACGGGCCGAGGCCCAGGCCTCCAGGTCGGCAACCTGGTAACGCACCCGGCCCCCGAACCGGTGGAACACCGGCCCGTCGCCGCTCACGCGGTAACGGTCCAGCGTCCTCGGCGAGAGATTCAGCCATGCGGCCGCCTCCCGGTTGTTGAGGTAGTTCCTGCCATTGTCGTTCATGTGCGTGCCTCCTTCCTGTTCCGGGTTGGCTCCGGACCCGGCAGGCGGGACCGGAGCATCCAATGAACCGGGCGTCATGGTCCCGGCAAAAGAGTCCTCGTCCGCGACCCTGGCGCGGATGGCCCGGGTCTCTTCCACGTTCGCGTTGGCCGCCATCCAGGCGCGCACCCGATCGACCGTCCTGAGCCGCGGCGATGCCCCACGGCGGAGCCTTCCCACGAAGGACGGATTGCCGGCGGCGTCTTCGCCCAGCACCGAGAGCTTGGTGCCGGTCACGGCCAGAAACGTCTCCACCTCGCAGCGGAAGGCCGGACCCAACGGCGGGCGCCCCATGAAGACCAGCACGCGGTCTGCCGTCACCAGCCGCACGGAGCGCCCCCGCGCCTGCGAGAACACGAAGTCCGGATCACCCAGCGCTTCCATGCCGAAGCGCCGGGCGCTCATGCCGTGGCGCGCCCGCCAGGCGGCAACGGCCCGGCGCAGGCGATCGTCCAGGGGCATGTGGGAGTGGGGGTCGAGCGCTGCCATGCGTCTGAACATAGGGGAACGTTCCGCGCTTGACAATAGGAAATAATAGTGTATAACCTACACTTAACTACATACCTGCCCACACCTGCGGTGGGCTACGCAGCGATGCGGAGAAGGAACCCGGCGTTGCCGGCCGCAGCGGAATGGAAGGGAATGGGATGAACACCCAAGGCAAGACGGATGAGAGAGAGGCGATCAGGCGCGACCCGGTCCGGCTCAGGCTGAAGGAACTGCTCAGGCAGAAAGACCTCACCCTCGCCGCCGCGTCGCTGGCCATCGGCCGCAACAGGACCTATCTGCAGCAGTACGTGGATCGGGGCGTGCCTGCCGTCCTCGGCCACCGGGACAGCGAGACCCTGGCCGGGCTGCTCGGCTGCGGCCCCGAGGAACTCCGCCACGAGAGCGTGCCGAAACGAAGACTCACGGAGCGCAGGCGCCCCCGGCCCCCGGCCGACCTTCCGGGCGCCCCCGTGGCCGCCATCCCCGAGATCACGGTGGAGGTGGCCGCCGGGGCCGGGGCCATCGCCGAGGAGTTCGTCTCCGAGACCGCGCGCTGGCACTGGCCGGAGAACATGATCCGACACGAGGGCGGCGCGGCGCCCGAGAACCTGCGCATCCTCAGGGTGCGGGGCATCTCCATGGAGCCGGAGATGCGGGACGGCGACCGGGTCGTGGTCGACGTCTCGCGCCGGCTGCCGGCCACGGGCGAAACCTTCGTCCTCTGGGACGGCAACGGGCTGGTGGTCAAGCGCGTCGAGGCAGTGCATGGTGATACAGTCGACGAGGCCGAGCCGCCCCGTCTCAGGCTGATCTCCGCCAACGCGGACTACGCCCCCTACTCATCCCTGGCCCATGATGTCCACATCCTCGGCAAAGTGCTGTGGGTGGTAAGGCGGGCGTGACCGAAGAAGGCTCTGAGGTGGTCCAATATCGAAGGCCCTTCAACCTTGACCACTCCAATTGGGGCAGGCCGCCTGCCCGGCAGCATCCCCACAATCCTATTCGAACCCGCGATGCCGTTCTGGTCCGCGTCATCCAAGCCAACCCTCCGGGCAGGGCTGCATTGCGACCTCGCCCCGCTTTCAGGTATCCTCCGGCGCCACGATCACCTCGGCCAGAAGCTCGGGCCACGCGCCGGCGCCGTACGCAACGCATGGAACCCGTCCAGGATCACAGGACCGACTCCGGCCGCTATGCGCGTCGACCGGTATCGGGATTCGGGAAGGCGGCCGGCACGCGGCCACGGGACCGGGGGATGGAGCCGCGCCGCATGAGGCCGTGCCCGGCCGCGCCGCCCGCCGCTACCAGCGGATCGCGGCGCGCAGCATGAGGCCGTGTCCGGTGTCGTCGGCGCTGTTGCGCCGGGTTCCCACGACCTCGAGGGTGGCGTCCGGGCCGAGGTTCAGCCGCCACCCCAGGCGCCAGATCCGTTCGCCCGCATTGGAGAGCGACACGCCGGCATAGGGGGTGTGCACGCCGCGTCCGTCGAACGCGCCGAGCCCGTAGCCGACCTCCGCCTCGAGGCGTCCGGCCGGCTCGAAGTTCCCGTCCGGCGCGAGCTCCGCCGCGCCGTGCTGCGACCACAGGCGCTCGACGCCGCTCGACGCGGCCCCGAAGGACGGGGTCAGGGTGAGCGAGAGGCCGCGTCCGGAGGCTCCCGGGTCGATGCGCAGGGCCCCCGAGGCGCCCCACTCCCGGTAGTCCGAGTCCTCGTGGGCGACCAGGCCGCGGACCCGCGCCTCCAGGACCAGGCCCCGGGACGGATCGGCGTAGCGCACCCCGGCGGCGGCCTCGACGCCGGTGCCGGTCTCGGCGTCGCCGCCGTCGTGGCGCAACCCCAGCTCCAGCGACGGCGTCAGCGTGCCGCGGCCGAGGTCGAACGCGCGGCTGCCCTCCAGGACCAGCCGCAGCCGGGCGGCGTCCGCCTCCGACGCCGCCAGGCGGCCCGCCGCCGTCCCTGCCGCATCGGACTCGATCCGCATCACCAGCGCATCGGCGCGCGCGGCGAGCTCCAGCCCGCCGGTCTCCGCCGCCGCCGCCAGCACGCCGCGCGCGCCCGCCGCCGCCATGCGCATCGCGGTATCGGCGTCAAGGGTCCCGGACCCGGCCCGCTTGAGCGTCAGGTCGCCGGCGCCGTAGCCGAGGATCCCCCACACCGAGAGACGCTCGCTGGCTTGGTAGCGCACATAGGGATGCACGCTCGTGAGCGCGCTCTCCAGCCGGCCCGAGCCCCGTTCCGGGTGCCCGCCGCCGGCCAGCGGCGAATGGTCGCGGAAGGCGCCCTCGCCAATGCTGTGCGCCACCGCCACCCCGGCCAGCCAGCGCGCCCAGGCGGCGTCCGCTCCCAGCGTGAAGGTGGTCACGTCGCCGTCCACCGCCAGGCCCTCGTCCTTGCCGTCGAAGCGCGACGCCGCGCCCCGGCCCCAGGCCGTCCAGCGCACGTCCGGCGCACCGGCGGCCGCGCCCGGCGACAGCCGGAACGAGCTTCCAGCCAGCAGCTCGCGCCCCGTCAGGCTCCGGGCGCCGCCCTGCGCGCCGTCCCACGGATGCCCGGTCCAGGCCCGCCCGTCCCAGGCCGGTGCTTCGGGCGCCGCGGAGCCGGCCGCGCCCGTGGTGGGCAGGGGCAGCCCGGCGATGGTCACCTGCGCGCCCGAAGACGGGCTCCCGCCCAGCCGCTCGCCCACCGCCTCCACCACATGGACCGCGGCCGTGCGCCCGAACCGCCCGAGCCACGCCTTCGGCAAGGGATCGCTGTTGACGATCGCGCCGGTCGCCTCGGCGTCGGCGAGCGCCGCCCCCGCGGCGTTCGACAGCCGCAGCGCGAAGCTCTCCTCGCCCTCGTCCACCGCGTCGTCCAGCAGCGCCACCGCGATGGTCTTCTCCGTCTCGCCGGGCGCGAAGACGAGCGTCCCCGAGGCCGCCGTGTAGTCCTCGCCCGCCTTGGCCGTGCCGTCGGCGCTCGCGTAGTCCACCGTCACCGTCCCGGACGCCGCCGGCGCCAGGGTCACCGTGAACTCCACCGCCGCGTCCTCGCCCTCCCTCGCCCGCGCGTCGGCCACCCGAAGCGCCGGGCCGTCCGCTTGCGCCTCCACCTCCGCAGCCCGCGCCACCGCCCCGTGCGCCAGCACCGCGTCGTTGCCGCCCCGGTCGCGGATCGCGCCGCCGCCGAGCGCCAGCCCGTCCGCCGGCACGATCACGCCGTCGACCGCGCCGTCCGCCGCCGTCACCGTGTAGGCGAACACCAGCGCCGCCGTGCCCGAGCCCCGCGCGTAGACCGCCCGCCGCTTCTCCGCCCCCACCTCGATCCCGATCGAGGGCGTGCCGTCCTCGATCGCCACCGTCACCGGCTCGCTGAACCGCACCCTCACCTCGGCCGCGTCGCCCGCGTCCCAGCGCCCGTCATCCCCCGGCGCCAGCACCGTCACCCCCCTCACCGACGGCGCGAGGTCGTAGGCGAGGTCGGCGTCCACGCCCGCGGCGCTCCGGATCGTGCCGCCGCCGAGCGACAGCGCGTCCTCCGCCACCCACGCGCCGCCGACCGCGCCGTCCGCCGCCGTCACCGTGTAGGCGAACACCAGCGCCGCCGTGCCCGAGCCGCGCGCGTAGGACGCCCGCCGCGCCGCCGAGCCCGCGACGATCCCGATCGAGGGCGTGCCGCCGGACGCGTCCACCGTCACCGGCTCGCTGAACCGCACCGTCGCCTCGATCGTCCCGCCCGCGTCCGCCCCGCCCGAGCCCGCGCTCACCGCGGCGCCGGTCACCGTCGGCGCCCCGGCGGTCGCCGCCGCGGTCCCCGCCGGGCCGGAAATGCCATGACCCGCGTCGCCGGTGATGCGCGACAGCGGGGCCCCGTCCAGGGTGCAGATCCCCTTCGCGCTCCCGCCGCAGCGCTGGTTCGCCACCAGGGTGAAGGTGATCGGCCCGTCGCCCGAGGGCGCAAGGTAGAAGATGTAGTCGTTCGCCACCAACTCCGTCCCGCGGAGCTCCCCGGCGCCCGTCAGGCGCCCGCCGGTCACCGTCACCGACGCCGTGCCCGGGTCGATCGGCGCCACCGGCTGGTTGAACTGCACGATCACCTGCGGCCGGTCCGACCGCCCGGTATGGCGGTCCGACTGGTAGGAGCTGTCGACCAACTGGGCGGTCAGTGTCGACGACGTGCCCCGGCGCGGACCGGGAATCTCATGCACGGCGTCGGTGTAGAGCTGAGTCCCGTCCGCGGTGCAGATCCCCTTCGTGCTCCCGCCGCAGGGCTGGTTCGCCACCACCGTGAAGGTGACCGGCCCGTTGCCCGCGGGCGCGATGCGGAAGAGCCAGTCGTTCGCCTCCCTCGTCGAGCCCAGCTTCCCGACGCTGACCAGCCTCCCGTTGCCCACCGTCACCGAGGTCGTGTCGAGCGCGATCGCCGCCACCGCCCGGTTGAACGTCAACACCACCTGCGGCCGGTCGGACGACCCGTTATGGCGGACCGTGTGGTAGAGGCTGCCGCCCACCGTCGCGGTCAGCGCGTTCGCCGGGGGCGCCGCCGGCGTCCGGTTTTCCGGCGCCTGCCAGCGGACCGCGGCCGCCAGGTTGCCGGCCAGGTCCTTCAGCGCCTCGTGCGCGACCGGGTTAAGGTCGGCGTCGGTGGGCGGGTCGTAGCGCACCAATACCCTGTCCGCCGCGGTCACCGCCGCGGCCAGCGTGAGCACCACCGTCTTGCCCGCGACCTCGACCGCGGTCGGCCGCACGTTCTCCTCCCCCACCTTCACACTGAAATTTATGGGCGCCGGCGTCGATGCCGCGCCCTCGCGGAGGGCCTCGTTGAACTCCATCGTGAGCGTGTCGCCGTTCACCCACGCGCGCACGAAGGCGGGGGCCGTCAGGTCATCGCTCGGCGTCGCCTCCTCCGCCGCGGCCGCGCCCGCCAGCCCCGCAGCGTTCACCGCCCGAAGCTCGAACGCGTAGGCCGTGCCGTTGTCGAGGCTCGGCACCGTGTACTCGCGCGCCGCAACGCCGCCGGCCCGGACCCACGTCCGGAACGCCCCGCCGCGCGCCCCGTAGCGCGCCTCGTAGCGCTCGACCGCGGCGCCGCCGTCGTCCGCCGGCGCCTCCCAGGTGAGCGTGACCGCGCCGTCGCCCGGCGCCGCCTTGAGGTCCCTCGGCGCCGACGGGCGCCCGGCCGCGTCGGTGCTCGCCGTCGCCCACGCCGACCAGGCGCCGTCGCCCATGCGGTTGACGGCGCGGAGCCGGTAGTGCTTCGTGGCGCCGGCCGCGAGCGGAGTATCGGTCCAGCGCACCGCCGTCGGGCCGAGCCTCGCGCCGGCCGGGGTCCAGACCTCGCCGCCGTCGTCCGAGACCTCGAGCTCGTAGCGCAGAATCGCCGCGCCGCCGTTGTCCGGCGCGCTCCAGCCGAGCTCGATCGCCGTCCGCCCGTCGGCCGCCGCCTCAAGTTCCGGCGCCGCCGGGACCGTCGCCGGGGTCGCATCGGCCTCCGCGGCGCGGCCTGCGAACCCGGCCCGGTTCACCGCCCGGAGCTCGAACTCGTATTCCGTGCCGTTGGCGAGGTTGTCCACCGTGTACTCGCGCGCCGCGCCGACCCCGACCGGGGCCCACACCCCGAAGGTCCCGCCGGCCTCGCGCCAGCGCAACTCGTAGCGCACGATCGCCGACCCGCCGTCGCTCGCCGGCTCCCGCCAGGTGAGCGCCACTTCGCGGTTCCCGGCCTCCGGATCGAACGACCGCGGCCGCCCCGGCGCCGCCCCCGGCGTCGCCGCCGCCGTCACCGCCGCGCCCGCGCCGACCCCGTTCACCGCCCGAAGCTCGAACTCGTATTCCGTGCCGTTGTCGAGGCGCCGCGCCGTGTACTCGCGCGCCGCGCGGCCGCCGGCCCGCCGCCACGCCCCGAACGCCCCGCCGGCCTCGCGGTGGCGCCACTCGTAGCGCACGACCGCCGACCCGCCGTCGCTCGCCGGCTCCCGCCAGGTGAGCGTGACCGCGCCGTCGCCGGGGGCCGCCTCGAAGCTCCGGGGCAGGCCCGGCGCCGCCGCCCCGGCCCGCGGCGTCGCCGCCGCCGTCACCGCCTCGCCCGCGCCCGCCGCGTTCACCGCCCGAAGCTCGAACTCGTACTCCGTGCCGTTGTCGAGGCCCGGCACCGTGCGCTCGCGCGCCTCGCCGTCCCCGGCCGCAGTCCACGCCTCGAACGCCTCGCCGGCCGCCCGGTGGCGCCACTCGTAGCGCTCGATCTCCGTGCCGCCGTCGTTCCCCGGCGCCTCCCACGCCAGCGCCACCGCGCCGTTCCCCGGCACCGCCGACAGCGCCGCGGGCGCCCCCGGCGCCACCGCCGGCGACTCGTTCGTCACCGCCTCGTCCACGAACCCCAAGGCCTCGTGGCCGACCTCGTCGGCGACCGCGTTCGAGAGCGGCGGCGTGTAGTCCACCCGCACCTCGGCGCCGCCGGTCACCGCCGCAGACAGGTACAGCCGCACCTCCCGATTGCTCCGCCGCACACGGACCGGCGTCACCGCCGCCCCGTCCACCCGCACCACGAACGCCGACGGCGCCGGGGCTGGCCGGCGCTGCAGCCGCTCGCTCCACGTGAGCGTCAGCAACGTCCCGTTCACCGTCGCCCCGCTCAACGCCGGCGCCGCCGTGTCCGCCGAAATGCTGTTGTCCGACGCCCGCCCCGCCCGCAGGTCCAGGGCCGGGTTCCCGGCCGCGTCGGTGATCGCGCCGCCGTTCCCCTGCAGCGCCTCCCGCCCGTCGATCCGCACCGCGCCGTCGTCGCCGACCCGCACCTCGTAGCGGAACCGCACGACCGTGCGTTCCGCCTCCTCGTACCACGCCTTGCGCTCCTCGCCGCCCACCTTCAGCCGCACATAGGGCGTCCCGCAGCGCTCCGCGATCGTCGCATCCGTGCAGTCCGTGTCCACCCCCATGCCGTCCTCGCCGATCCACACCGCCAGCACGTCGATCGTACCGCCCGCGACCCGGGTCCCGCGCACCTTGTGGTCGAACGTCAGAACCACCGGGCGCCCCGGACCCTCGGTCTCGACCCGGTGGCCGTCGTACGGCCCGCCCGCCGGGTTGTCCGTCCTCGCCGCCGTCCCGCCCGCGTCGGCGATCGCCCCGCCGCTCAGGCTGCCGCCGCGGATCCCGACCCCGTCGTCGTCCGCGTCGTCCGCCGCCACCCGGTAGCCGAAGCGCAGCTCCGTGCCCGGCGCGCCGTCGATATAGGCCGCCGCGCGCACCTCGCCGCCCACCTCCAGCTCCAGCTCCGGCGCGCCGCTCACTTCCACCGCCCGGTCGAACCGCACCGTCGCCACGATCATCGCCCCCAGCCCGTAGACCCCGCCCGACCCGGACCGCGGGCTCGAGCCGAGCGCCACCGCCACCGGCCGCGCCGCCCGCGTCCGGTTCTCCACCCGGCGCGCCGCAAAGCCCGCCGCCCGGTTCCCCGAACGGTCCCGCACGCCGCCCCGCGCCGCGTAGCCCACCGTCACCGCCTCGCCGATCAGCACCGGCGCCGCCAGCCTCAGCACCACCGCGGCCCCCTCCACCGACACCCGCGCAACCCCGCGCGCGCCGCCCGCCACCGTCACCGTGAACGCCGTGCCCGGCGGCCGCGCGCCGCCGTCCAGCGCCTCGTCCCACACCAGGCGCAACACCGCCCCCGCCACCGTCGCCCCGGTCAGCACCGGCGCCGCCGTGTCCTCCGGCGTCCGGTTCCGCACCCGCAGGTTGCGGAAATCCGCGACCGGGTTGCCGCTCGCGTCCTCAAGCGGCCCCAGGCACACCCGCTCTGACATGTAGTCCACCGTCACCGCCTCGCCCGCCAGCACCGGCGCCGCCAGCGCCACGTTCACCGCGTCGCCGCCGACCACCGTCGCCCGCGACGCCCGCACCGCGCCGTTCACCCGCACCGTGAAGGCATTGCACAACGGCGGGTTGCCCAGCGACTCGTCGAACAACAGCCGCAGCGCCGCGCCGTCCACGTGCGCGCGCCGGAGCACCGGCGGCGCCGTGTCCGCCGCTCCCGGCGTCCCCGTCGCCGCCGCCGCCGCGCCCTCGCCCACGCCGTTCACCGCCTTGAGCTCGAAGCTGTACACCGTGCCGTCCGTCAGACCCTTCACCCTGCGGCGGTCCGGGCCGTGCACTACCCCCCAGGTCCCCCAGCGCCCCGACCCCGCCTTGCGGCGCAGCAGGTAGTTCAACAGATCGGCCCCGTTCCAGGCCGGCGCCCGCCAGCGTAGCGCCAGCTCGCCGCTGCGCCCCGTCGAGTGCGCCCGGAAGTCCCCCGGCGCCTCCGGCGCCCCGCCGGTCGCGCCCTCGCCGGCGCCGACACAGCGCCCGCCCCCTCGCCGTTCACCGCCCGCACCTCGAACTCGTACTCCGTGCCGTTGCCGAGACCCGTCGCCGTGTAGCCGCGCGCGCCGCCGCCGCCCTCGACCCGCGCCCACGCCGTGAACTGCCCGCCCGCCAACGCCCGCCGCCTCACCTCGTAGCCGACGATCGCCGACGCGCCCCGGTGCGCCGGCGCCTTCCAGGAAAGCGCCACCTCGCGGTCCCCCGCCACCGCCTCCAGGCCCCGCGGCGCCCCAGGACCGCCGGAGACATCCGCCGTCGTCGTCCCCGCCCCCGAGGCCGACCACTCGCTGTCCCCCTCGTCGCTCGTTGCCCGCACCTGCACGGCGTAGGCCGTGCCCGCGTCAAGACCCGTGATCGCCGCGCTCCTGCCGGCCTGATCCTGCGGGCCGTCGATCCACGTCGCGTCGGCGCTCTTCTTGTAGCGCAGGTCGTAGCTCTGAATCGCCGGACCCGTGTTCGCCGGCGCCTGCCAGCTCACGTCCAGGCTCGTGGCCGACCCCGCGCTCGCCGTCACCGTGGGCGCATCCGGCTTCCCCGGCTTCTCTTCCACGTCGGTCACCGTGACCGTCACTTCGATCGTGGCGCTGTCGGTCCCGTCCGACACCTTCACCGTCACCGCGTAGCTCGGCTTCGTCTCGTGGTCGAGCGCCGCCTTCGTCGTGAGCTGGCCGCTGGACGCGTCGATCTCGAACGCCGACGCGTCCGCCCCCTCCAGCGAGTAGGTCAGCGTGTCCCCCGTGTCCGCGTCCGTCGCCGTGTACGGCGAGCCGATGTCCATCCCCGCCGCCGTGTTCTCCGGCACGCTCTGCTCGGTGGCCGCGAGGGCCGCGACGCTGAACGCCGGCGCCGCGTTGGCCGGCGACGCCGTCGTCCCCACCCCCGAGGCCGACCAGTCGCTGTCCCCCTCGTCGTTCGTTGCCCGCACCTGCACCTGGTAGGCCGTGCCCGCCTCAAGACCCGTGTCCATCGTCGTGCTCGTGCCGGTAACGTCCTGCGGGCCGTCGGTCCACGTCGCGTCGGCGCTCTTCTTGTAGCGCAGGTCGTAGCTCCCGATCGCCGGACGACCCGTGTTCACCGGCGCCGTCCAGCTCACCCCCAGGCTCGTGGTCGACCCCGCACTCGCCGCCACCGTGGGCGCCGCCGGCGCATCCGGCGCCTCGTCCACGTCGGTCACCGTGACCGTCACTGCGATCGTGGCGCTGAGGGCCCCGTCCGACACCTTCACCGTCACCGCGTAGCTCGGCTTCGCCTCGTGGTCGAGCGCCGCCTTCGTCTTGAGCTGGCCCGTGGACGCGTCGATCTCGAACGACGACGCGTCCGCCCCCTCCAGCGTGTAGGTCAGCGTGTCCCCCGTGTCCGCGTCCGTCGCCGTGTACGGCGAGCCGATGTCCATCCCCGCCGCCGTGTTCTCCGCCACGCTCTGCGTCGTGGCCGCGAGGGCCGCGGCGCTGAACACCGGCGCCGTGTTGTCCGGCGACGCCGTCGTCCCCGCCCCCGAGGCCGACCAGTCGCTGTCCCCCTCGTCGTTCGTTGCCCGCACCTGCACCTGGTAGGCCGTGCCCGCCTCAAGACCCGTGTCCATCGTCGCGCTCGTGCCGGCCACGTCCTGCGGGCCGTCGGTCCACGTCGCGTCGGCGCTCTTCTTGTAGCGCAGGTCGTAGCTCCCGATCGCCGGACGGCCCGTGTTCACCGGCGCCGTCCAGCTCACCTCCAGGCTCGTGGGCGACCCCGCACTCGCCGTCACCGTGGGCGCCGCCGGCGCTTCCGGCGCCTCGTCCACGTCGGTTACCGTGACCGTCACTGCGATCGTGGCGCTGAGGGCCCCGTCCGACACCTTCACCGTCACCGCGTAGCTCGGCTTCGCCTCGTGGTCGAGCGCCGCCCTCGTCTTGAGCTGGCCCGTGGACGCGTCGATCTCGAACGACCCCGCGTCCGCCCCCTCCAGCGAGTAGGTCAGCGTGTCCCCCGTGTCCGCGTCCGTCGCCGTGTACGGCGAGCCGATGTCCATCCCCGCCGCCGTGTTCTCCGGCACGCTCTGCTCGGTGGCCGCGAGGGCCGCGGCGCTGAACGCCGGCGCCGCGTTGGCCGGCGACGCCGTCGTCCCCACCCCCGAGGCCGACCAGTCGCTGTCCCCCTCGTCGTTCGTTGCCCGCACCTGCACCTGGTAGGCCGTGCCCGCCTCAAGACCCGTGTCCATCGTCGTGCTCGTGCCGGTAACGTCCTGCGGGCCGTCGGTCCACGTCGCGTCGGCGCTCTTCTTGTAGCGCAGGTCGTAGCTCCCGATCGCCGGACGACCCGTGTTCACCGGCGCCGTCCAGCTCACCCCCAGGCTCGTGGTCGACCCCGCACTCGCCGCCACCGTGGGCGCCGCCGGCGCATCCGGCGCCTCGTCCACGTCGGTCACCGTGACCGTCACTGCGATCGTGGCGCTGAGGGCCCCGTCCGACACCTTCACCGTCACCGCGTAGCTCGGCTTCGCCTCGTGGTCGAGCGCCGCCTTCGTCTTGAGCTGGCCCGTGGACGCGTCGATCTCGAACGACGACGCGTCCGCCCCCTCCAGCGTGTAGGTCAGCGTGTCCCCCGTGTCCGCGTCCGTCGCCGTGTACGGCGAGCCGATGTCCATCCCCGCCGCCGTGTTCTCCGCCACGCTCTGCGTCGTGGCCGCGAGGGCCGCGGCGCTGAACACCGGCGCCGTGTTGTCCGGCGACGCCGTCGTCCCCGCCCCCGAGGCCGACCACTCGCTGTCCCCCTCGTCGTTCGTTGCCCGCACCTGCACCTGGTAGGCCGTGCCCGCCTCAAGACCCGTGTCCATCGTCGCGCTCGTGCCGGCCACGTCCTGCGGGCCGTCGGTCCACGTCGCGTCGGCGCTCTTCTTGTAGCGCAGGTCGTAGCTCCCGATCGCCGGACGGCCCGTGTTCACCGGCGCCGTCCAGCTCACCTCCAGGCTCGTGGGCGACCCCGCACTCGCTGTCACCGTGGGCGCCGCCGGCGCTTCCGGCGCCTCGTCCACGTCGGTCACCGTGATCGTCACTTCGATCGTGGCGCTGTCGGTCCCGTCCGACACCTTCACCGTCACCACGTAGCTCGGCGTCGCCTCGTGGTCGAGCGCCGCCCTCGTCTTGAGCTGGCCGCTGGACGCGTCGATCTCGAACGACCCCGCGTCCGTCCCCTCCAGCGTGTAGGTCAGCGTGTCCCCCGTGTCCGCGTCCGTCGCCGTGTACGGCGAGCCGATGTCCATCCCCGCCGCCGTGTTCTCCGCCACGCTCTGCGTCGTGGCCGCGAGGGCCGCGGCGCTGAACACCGGCGCGGCGTTCGCCGTGTCGTCGTCGTCCACCGTCACCGTCACCGTCACCGCGGCCACGTCGTCGTAGCCCCCGCCGGTCGGCGTGTGCGTCAGGGTCACCCTCTCGTCGTCCGTGTCGACATCCTGGCCGGCCTTGACCGTCACCGTCTGCTCGGCGTTCCAGATAAACGAGTTGAACGTCAGTCTCTCCGGCGACACCGTCAGGTCCGTGCCCGACTGCCCGCTCACCGTCACCGTCACCGTGCCGCCGGTCGGCTGCGACGTCAGCACCACCGTGTAGGTCCCGCCCGCGGTGGCGCCCTCGGCCACCGTCAGCGCGGCCGGGGCCACTTCGAGCCCGGCGACGTCGTTGTCCGTCACCGTCACGGCCACCGACGCCGCGGTCTCGCCTTCGTAGTCGCCGCCGCTCACCGTATGCGTGAGCATCACCGTCTCCGGCTCCTCGACCCGCGCGTCGTCCACCGCCGTCACCGTCACCGTCTGCTCCGTGGACCAGTCCGCCGCCGTGAACTCCAGCGTCTGCGGCGTCACGGCCGCGTCGGCCGTGGGCCTCACCCTCACCGTCACCGTGTCCGTCGGCTCCGACGTCAGCACCACCGTGTAGGTCGCGCCCTCGGCGGCGCCCTCGGTCACCGCCAGTGCCCTCGGGTCCACCGTGACGCCGCGCGTGTCGTCGTCGACGATGGTGACGGTCAGGGTGTCTGTTGCAGGCAAATTCGAACGATCACTAGGGGGAGGGGTTTCCGTGATTACCCGGAACGTCTCGTTGTCCTCGTCCACGTCGTCGTTGTGGATCGTGATCGTGAACCTCTCGGTCGCGCGCCAGACCGTCTGGTCGAGCGCGAACTCCGACGGTGGCACGAGGACCTGGGCGGTCAAGACTTCAAAGTCGCCCTCTGCGGAGCTAGCCGTTTCGCTCCTGGAGGAAATCGTACTGGCGTACGTCTTGCGCGGCTGCCGCCCGCCCGCCGCCGTCTCGACGGTCAGGACGACCGTGACCGTGCCGACGGACTCCGC
Source organism: uncultured Binatia bacterium (SeqCode) (assembly GCA_965221155.1). GTDB lineage: Bacteria > Desulfobacterota > Binatia > UBA9968 > JAJDTQ01 > JAJDTQ01. The sequence goes on from OZ244869.1 coordinate 571,043, forward strand.
CACCGGCGATGCCGGGTCGAGCGTCAGCGTCGCCGTGAGCGGCGAGTCCTCGTCGTCGGTCACGTCCACCGTGACCGAGGACACCGCCCCCGGCACGTAGCCGGTCCCCGCCTGCACCGCCGCCGTCACACGCCCGCCGACCCGCTTGGTCGGGTCCGCCAGATCCGGATCGTAGGCGGAGTCGTCGTCGAGCAGCACCGGCAGCTTCGCCGTGTCCTCGCCGATCCCGAACTCCACGTCCACCGGGTTCGCGTAGTCGGCCGCGTTGGCCAGCACGTCGCCCTCCTCGGTCACCCGCACCTTCACCGTCAGCTTTGCCGTCGTCGCGCCGGTGCGCGTCAGCGTGAACACCACCTCGTCGTCGGCCTCGGAAACCGCATCATCCGCCGCCGCGATCGTGACCGCCGGATCGCCGGAGACGGTCGCCCCCGTCGTCCCCGCCCCCGAGGCCGACCACACGCCGTCCCCCTCGTCGCTCGTTGCCCGCACCTGCACCTGGTAGGCCGTGCTGGCCTCAAGACCCGTGTCGATCGTCGCCGTCTTGCCGGCCACGTCCTGCGGGCCGTCGGTCCACGTCGCGTCGGCGCTCTTCTTGTAGCGCAGGTCGTAGCTCCGAATCGCTGGACCCGTGTTCGCCGGCGCCTGCCAGCTCACGTCCAGGCTCGTGGCCGACCCCGCGCTCGCCGCCACCGTGGGCGCATCCGGCTTCCCCGGCTTCTCGTCCACGTCGGCCACCGTGATCGTCACTGCGATCGTGGCGCTGTCGGTCCCGTCCGACACCTTCACCGTCACCACGTAGCTCGGCTTCGTCTCGTGGTCGAGCGCCGCCTTTGTCGTGAGCTGGCCGCTGGACGCGTCGATCTCGAACGCCGACGCGTCCGCCCCCTCCAGCGTGTAGGTCAGCGTGTCCCCCGTGTCCGCGTCCGTCGCCGTGTACGGCGGGCCGATCCCCGTCCCCGCCGCCGTGTTCTCCGGCACGTCCTGCATCGTGGCCGCGAGCGCCGCGGCGCTGAACACCGGCGCCGTGTTGTCCAGCGCCTCGTCGTCGAGCACGGTCACCACCACTGTGACCGGGGCCAGCGACCGATACTCCGCGTCGCTGTCCGCTTTCACCGTATGCGTCAGCGTGAAGGTCTCGTTCTCCGCGTCGGCGTCGTGCCGCCATTGGACCTTTACCGTCTGCGCCGACGAGGACGCCGTCGTGAACGCCACGGTAGTCGGCTTAAGGAAAATGCCCCTATCTCCCGTATCTCCTGACTTGGTGATATCCACGGTCACCTTGTTCTTCGGCACCCCTGCGAGCGACAACTCGTAAGTTCCCGTCACGCCCTCCGTTAGCGTCAACGCGGTCCGGTCCAGCACCAGCCTCGGCACTGCCCCCGACGCCGACCAATCGCCCGTGCCCTCGGCGTTCGTTGCCCGCACCTGCACCTGGTAGGCCGTGCTCGCATCGACGCCCGTGATCGTCGTGCTCGTCCCCGTCCCGCTGTGCGCCCACGGGGTGAAGCCGCCGCTGCTGCCCGCGCGGTACTGCACGTCGTAGTCCGTGATCGCCGGACCCGTGTTCGCCGGCGCCGTCCAGCTCACGTCCAGGCTCGTGGGCACCCCCGAGGTCGCCGTCACCGTGGGCACCCCCGGCGCTTCCGGCGCCTCGGCCACGTCGGTCACCGTGATCGTCACTGCGATCGTGGCGCTGTCGGTCCCGTCCGACACCTTCACCGTCACCGCGTAGCTCGGCTTCGTCTCGTGGTCGAGCGCCGCCTTCGTCTTGAGCTGGCCGCTGGACGCGTCGATCTCGAACGACGCCGCGTCCGTCCCCTCCAGCGTGTAGGTCAGCGTGTCGTCCGTGTCCGCGTCCGTCGCCGTGTAGGGCGAGCCGATGTCCATCCCCGCCGCCGTGTTCTCCGCCACGCTCTGCCCGGTGGCCGCATCGGCCGCAAACGCCGGCGCGGCGTTGGTGGAGCCGGCGACCTGGAAGACAGGGGAGAGGCCGTAGAAGGGGGCATTAGCCGCAACAAGACCATTCCGCTTGTTATACGCAAATGCATCAAGTTGAAGACCTTGTATGGTTGGGCCGCCAGACATGACCGTGGCGCCGGCGCCACCTAGGGCAGCAGAATCCCGGGTTCCATTCGCCTTGGAGCCTGTCCACACAGTTACGGCGCCTGCATTTGCACCGCGCTCGGTCTTGGGCTCCAGGGAGTCCCAACTGTCATCATAGAAATCCGCATAGTCGTCGGCGACCTTGGCGCCGCCAAGCCAGTAGATGGGCACGCCGGTGCCGGTGGTGCCGGTATGGTCGCGGGCATCGACCGTTGGGGTGCTGCCGAGGACCTTGAACTGCGAGCTGTAGCTTCGGATGCTCGCATGGCCCGCGGCGACGGCGCTCTGGACGTGGGTATCGTAGTCGCCGATGTCGGCGGAGGTGGCACTGCGTGTCGTGGAGGTGACGATGAGCAGCCGGAACTGGTCGCCGGCGCCGAGGCTCGATGGTATCAGGGGCCAGTCCGCGGGGACTTCGGTCTGCGCCTGCGCGAGGCCGCCGGCGCCGAGGAGGGCGGTGGCCACGACGAGGAGGAAGAGGGCGCGCCGGGTCCGCAGGGCGGCCCATGAGAGGAGGCGGTGCATCATTTGTTTCAACTCCTGCGGATGGAGGCAGGAGGGGCTGGGACAGCGTTCAGCCGTGTGTGTGTGTGTGGGGGGGGGGGGGGGACTGCAGCTCGGGAAGTTCGGTGAAGGAAGGGCGACGCCCGGCTGGCCGGGCGGAAGAGTCCGGCGGTAGTTGTGGCTCGAAGACTGTCAATCCCATCGTCATGCCCCCGTTCAAATCATGCCGGTCCCGGACATCGTCGCTTGCGCAACGGCGTTACGTAGAAAGAGCATCAAACTAGTACTTCGTTTCAATAAAACATAGACAAATGGTAACAAATGCGCCATGATGTCTGTCCATCGAGCAGGGATGGAGGGCACGATGGCACGAAGGACGGGGAGAGCGCCTTTGGTTCTGGATGAGAAAGGGCGGGAGACGCTGGAGACGCTTTCGCGATCGCGGACCGCGCCGATGCGAGAGATCCAGCGTGCGAAGATCCTGCTTGGCTACGAGCGGGGCGACTCGTTGTCGCAGATTCGGCGGGAGGTGGAGGTGTCGCGTCCGACGATCTACAAGTGCGTGGACAAGGCGTTGGCGGCGGGAGTCCAGGCGGGGCTGAAGGACAAGTACCACCGGGCGCACGAGCCGGAGATCACTGCGGATGCGAAGGCGTGGGTGGTGAGCTTGGCGTGCCAGCAGCCGAAGACGCTGGGGATGGCGGCGGAGTTGTGGAGCGTTGCGGGGCTGGCGCGCCATGTTGGCGAACACGCGGTGGAGGCGGGATTCCCGCGGCTTGCGCAGGCCGGGAAGGCCACGGTCTGGCGCATCCTGAGCGCGCACGAACTCAAGCCGCACCGGGTGCGCTACTATCTGGAGCGTCGGGACGGGGAGTTTGAACGCAAGATGGCCGAAGTTCTGATGGTTTACAGAGAGGTGGGCTTGTATCAGGCGGGTGCGACGCCTGCGGGCCGGACAAGGCCTGTGTACAGCGTCAGCGTGGACGAGAAGCCCGGTGTCCAGGCCCTCGGCTCCACCGCGCCCGATCTGCCTCCCGCTCCCGGAAAACACCCTGGTGTCGGCCGCGACTACGAATACGTTCGCCATGGAACCCTGTCGATCCTGGCCGCCCTCGACCTGCACTCCGGTCAACTCATCGTCAACGTGGAGCCCCGGCACCGCAGCGTGGAGTTCATCGCCCTCCTGCGTCGCCTCGACGCCCACTACCCCCCAGAGGCTACCCTTCGTATAGTGCTCGACAACCACAGTTCCCACATCTCGAAGGAAACCATGCGCTACTTGGCCAGTCGCCCAGGTCGCTTCGAATACGTCCATACCCCCAAGCATGGCTCCTGGCTCAACCTCGTCGAAGTGGCCTTCTCCAAAATGGCCCGCACCTTCCTCCGCCACATCCGGGTCCATTCCCTCGACGAACTCAAACAGCGCATCCTTCAAGGCATCGACGAGTTCAATGCCTCTCCCGTACGCTTCCACTGGAAAAATTTCGACCGCCTGATGACCATTGAGATGTAAGTACTTTAGTGAAACGATCTACTAGTAGAGGCTAATAACCTATTTCGGTGAATTTACCGGGAAGTATTGAGCTAGAAGAGTGATTGTTTAGTGATTTATGGCTATAAGTTGATGAATTATCGCAATAAAAGGGCCATGGTCGGCGCCAAAGCGGCGCTACGCGAACGCATCTCCCGGCTGAGCGCGGCGATCCTGCGCATCAGCGCGGGCCTCGACGTTGACACCGTCCTGCAGGAGATCGTGGACACCGCCCGCGCGCTGACCGGCGTTCACCGACGAGGACGAGGAGCTCCTGGTGGTGTTCGCCTCGCAGGCCGCCGCCGCCATCGCCAACGCCCGCACCTACCGCGACGAGCAGCGCGCCCGGGCCGGGCTCGGGGCGTCTGGCGTCGAAAAACACCAGCACCGGATCCGACCGGTCGATGATGCCGTCGGTTGCCCGGAGCGTCGCCGTCCGCTGCTTTGTAGATGAATTCCCTCCCTGTCCAGCCTGAGACACGACCCCCGCGCCCCAGGTCCACGGGCGGGCAACGCAGCCCATGGGCATTGGCGCGGAGGCGCCGGGGCTCTCGGGCGTGGTGGAGCCGGAACTTGCAGGTGCGCTTCGTGGCTTCCGAAGGCGCCGGTTCGCATGGAACGCTCTATGCGGGTGATCGCAGAACGACCGTCAAGGACCGCAAGAAGGGAATCGGCAAAGGACTGCTCAACAAGATGCTCGCCGACCTTGGAATCGACAGGGACGAGTTCCGGGGGACGGAGTGACGACAATGTCCCGGCCTCGGAGGAGTTGACGGATGCCTGATGCCTACAATTATCCCGCCGGGATCGAACGCGACGACGACGGCCGGTACGTGGTGGCGTTTCCCGACTTCGGGTGGGGCGCAACGGACGGCGCGACCCGCGAAGAGGCGCTGGCGGAAGCCAGGGATTTGCTGCGCGAGCTGATCGCGACCACGATGCGGGAGGCCAAGGACCTGCCCGAGCCGTCGCGCGCGGGCAAGGGGCGGCCCCTGGTCGTTCCGCCGGTGCAGATTGCGCTGAAGGCGGCCCTTTACGAGGCTTGGCGCCAAGCCGGGGTTTCGCAACGCCGTCTTGCCCGCGACCTCGACATGGCCGAGAGCGAGGTGCGGCGCATGCTGAATCCGGGACACGGCGCCGAGGCTGCGACGATCGATCGTGCCCTGCGCCGGTTGGGGAAGCGCGTCACCGTGACCGTCGGCGAGGCGGCGTGACCCGCTCGCTGCTCAACACCGCCGAGAACCAGCGCCTCGCCCGGCGCTGGTGACCCGCGCGGCCAAGCGCGAGGTCGACGGGAGGCGCTGACGGCAAGCTGGGAGAGGCAGGCCGCCGCGACCGCGCCGAGCTCGTGACGGACGACAAGGTCGCGCTTGCGTGAGCAACTGGAAGCCGTCACGGGCGAGCGGATCGTTGCGCTGGAGGCGGTCGGCGAGGACAAGGCAAAGGCGCGCGAGGTCGGAATGGACGCGGGCCGGAGCCCCGGCCTCGAGAGCGACGCGTCAGAATCGCGGGAGCGGGCGATGGAACAGTCCCGCGCGCCGAAAGGCCTCTATCGCGATCTCGGGCTATAGCCGGGCGACCTGCTATTTCGCCGGCCATGCCGTCTGTCGCCCGGCATACCCTCGTCCCGCGCCGCCATCGCCGCGGTCACAGGCCCTCCTCCACCGACAGCGTGTAGGTTCCGATATGGGAGGAGTAGGCGCCGGCCTCGATGTAGTAGGTCCCGGCTTCGTCCGGCGTGAACGCCAGGCGGCTGTTGAGGGCCTGACCGCCGTCGTCGTCCGTCGTGCCCGGGATCAGGTTCCCGTCCGCGTCGTACACCCCGCGCAGATAGGGGTTGTGAAGCGTGCCGCCGCCGGTCTCCCAGCCCTCGAGATCGATCCGGTAGGCCGTCCCGGCTTCCAGCTTCACCGCGTACCAGTCCCGGTCATGCGCGGTTTCGAGCGCGCCCGCGGCCGAGCCGCCGACCGCAAGGTCAGCCGGCGCTTCGTTCACGGGCGGTGCGATTAGCCGCTCTTCGTTCACCGGCTCTTCGTTCTCCTGCGGTGCGGACGTCAGTTCCCTGGTCACCGACAGCGTGTAGGTGCCGGGATCGCCTTCGCCACGGAAGGTATGGGCGCCGGCCGATATGTAATAGGTCCCGGACGCGTCCGGCGTGAACTCCAGGCGGCTGTCGTACCCCTGACCGCCATTGTCGTTCAGCGTGCCCGGGACCAGGTTTCCGTCCGCGTCATGGACCCCGTAAAGCTGGGGGTTGCGAAGCGTGCCGTCGCCGGAATCACGGCCCTTGAGATCGATCCGATAGGTCGTCCCGGCCTCCAGCGTGACCTCGAACCAGTCCCGGTCAAGGGCGGTGTCGATTTCGCCGGCAACCGATCCGTCGACCGCGACGGCGCCCGTCGTCGTCGTGTCGGCCGCAAGGTCGGCCGGCGTTTCGACAACTGACAGCGTGTAGAATCCGGTACCGCGGCCATGGCCGGTATAGGGGGTGTAGTAGGTGCCGGCCGCGATGAAGTAGGTCCCGTCCGCGTCCGGCGTGAACTCCAGACGGGCGTTGCGGCCCACGCCGTCGTCGTCGTCGAGCGTGCCCGGGATCAGGTTCCCGTCCGCGTCATACACCCCGCGCAGATAGGTGTCGAGCGTGCCGTAGCCGGTTAGACCGCCCTCGAGATCGATCCGGTAGATCGTCCCGGCCTCCAGCGTGACCGCATACCAGTCCTGGTCGGGTATGGTTTCGATGATTCCCGCGACCGATCCGCCGACCGTGACGGCGCCCGTCGTCATCGTGTCGGCCGCAAGGTCGGCCGGCGTCTCGGCCGGCGGTTCGGTCGCCCCCACTTCGGTCACCGACAGCCTGTAGGTTCCGTTGCCGAAGAAGTAATGATTTACCAGGAGCAGGTTCCAGGCGTCGATCGATATGTAATAGGTCCCGTCCGCGTCCGGCGTGAACTCCAGGCGGCTGTTGAAGCCCTCGCCGCCGTTGTGGTTCGTCGTGCCCGGGATCAGGTTCCCGTCCGCGTCATACACCCCGCGCAGAACAGGGTTGCGAAGCGTGCCGCCGCCAGTATCGCGGCCCTCCAGATCGATCCGGTAGGCCGTCCCTGCGGTCAGCGTGACAGCATACCAATCCTGGTCAGGGGTGGGCCACAACTCGCCCGTGACCGAGCCGCCGACGGCGACGACGCCCGTCGTCGTCGTGTCGGCCGGATAATCGTCCAGCGGCACTTCAGCAACCGACACCGTGTAGGTTCCGAGAGTGTTGGCGAAACTGCCGCCGGCCTCGATGTAGTAGGTTCCGCCCGTCTCCGGCCTGAAAAACGTATGGGAGTAATTCTCCAAATGGCCGCCGTAGTTGTCCGAGGTGCCCGGGACCAGGTTTCCCGCCGCGTCAAACACCCCGAATAGATTGGCGCTCCCAAGCGTGCCGGCGCCGGCACGGCTGCCCCCGATCTCGAACCGGTAGACCTTCCCGGCTTCCAGCGTGACCGCGAACCAATCGCGGTCGCCGCGGGTTTCGATCTCGCTCACGACCGAGCCGCCGACCGCGACGGCGCCCGCCGTCGTCGTGTCGGCCGCAAGGTCGGCTGGCGGCGGGATCACCGTCTCTTCGGTCACGGGCGGCGCGATTACCCGCTCTTCGTTCACCGGCTCTTCGTTCACCTGCGGCGCGGACGCCAACTCCTCGGTCACCGACAGCGTGTAGGCGCCTACTGCGCTTCCATAGGCGCCGGCCGATATGTAATAGGTCCCGGACGCGTCCGGCGTGAACTCCAGGCGGCTGTTGAGGGACTGACCGCCGTCGTCGTCCGGCGTGCCCGGGACCAGGTTCCCGTCCGCGTCGTAAACCCCGCGCAGATAGGGGTCGGGAAGCGTGCCGCCATGGGTCGGGCTGCCCTCGAGATCGATCCGGTAGGCGGTTCCGGCTTCCAGCGTCACCGCGAACCAGTCCCGGTCGCCCGCGGTTTCGATCGCGCCCGCGGCCGATCCCCCGACCGCGACGGCGCCCGTCGTCGCCGTGTCGGCCGCAAGGTCGGCCGAAGCTTCGGCCGCCGGCTGTTCGGTCACCGACACCCTGTAGGTCCCGACAACGGAGTCGTAGGCGCCGGCCGATATGTAATAGATCCCAGCCGCGTCCGGCGTGAACGTCACCCGACTGTTGTAGCTCCAACCGCCGTCGTCGTCCGGCGTGCCCGAGATCAGGTTCCCCTCCGCGTCATACACCCCGCGCAGATAGGGGTCGCTCAAGGTGCCGGCGCCGGTGGGGCTGCCTTCGAGATCGATCCGATAGGTCCTGCCCGCCTCCAGGGCCACCGCGTACCAGTCCCGGTCGCCCCCGATCTCGACCTCGCCGGTCGCCGAGCCGCCGACCTCGACCGCGCCCGTCGTCGCCGTGTCGGCCGCAAGGTCGGTCGACTCCCCGGCCACCGGCTCTTCGGTCACCGACACCGTGTAGGTCCCGAGATATGATCGGTAGGCGCCGGCCGCGATGTAATAGGTCCCGGCCGCGTCCGGCGTGAACGTCACCCGACTGTTGTAGCTCCAACCGCCGTCGTCGTCCGGCGTGCCCGAAATTAGGTTCCCCTCCGCGTCGTGGACCCCGTACAGATACGGGTCAGCCAAGGTGCCGGCCCTGGTACGCGAGCCCTCCAGGTCGATCCGGTAAGTCTTGCCCGCTTCCAGGGTCACCGCAAACCAGTCTCGGTCGCCAGCGGTCTCGATGTCGCCCGTCGTCGAGCCGCCGATCGCTACCGTGCCGCTCGTACCTGTCCCGGCCGCAAAATCGTCCGGGACGCCTTCGACCGCCACCGTGCCGCTCGTACCCGTCCCGGCCGCAAAATCGTCCGAGACATCCGTCACCGACAGCGTGTAGGTGCCTTCGTTACTATAGTGGTCTCCATAAACATAACCGCCAGCCGCGATGTAATAGGTCCCGGCCGCGTCCGGCGTGAACCACGCCAGGCGGCTGTTGTAGCCCACACCGCTGTCGTCGTTCGTCGTGCCGGCGAGGAGGACGCCGTCCGCGTCGTGGACCCCGTACAGATACGGGTCACTCAGGGTGCCGGCCTCGGTATGCGAGCCCTCCAGGTCGATCCGGTAGGTCCTGCCCGCCTCCAGGGCCACCGCGTACCAGTCCCGGTCGCCCTCGGTCTCGACCTCGCCCGCGGCCGAGCCGCCCACCGTGACCGTGCCGGCTGTTTGGGTGTTCGATGTATAGTCGTCAGGCATGGCAATGCTCCTGTTTCCCGATACCATCCCGCGGCGTGCCGTGGGAACGAGCGCGCGCTCCGTGGCTTCCGGCGGCCCAAGCGGGTTTTCTCAAGCCGCCGCAGGGACCGATGTCGATGAGCCGCGAACTCTCGTTTCCCGCCGCGCTCATCGCGCGCGACGACGTTCCGCCGATGCCTCCCGCACCCGGCCGGCGCCGCCCGCCAGCCGCATGAACGCCGCGCGATAGCGGCGGGACCGGCCGCGCCGCGGTCACAGGCCCTCCTCCACCGACAGCGTGTAGGTTCCGATATGGGAGCCGTAGGCGCCGGCCTCGATGTAGTAGGTCCCGGCTTCGTCCGGCGTGAACTCCAGGCGGCTGTTGAGGGACTGACCGCCGTCGTCGTCCGGCGTGCCCGGGACCAGGTTCCCGTCCGCGTCGTACACCCCGCGCAGATAGGGGTCGCTCAAGGCGCCGCCGCCGGTCGGGCTGCCTTCGAGATCGATCCGGTAGGTCGTCCCGGCTTCCAGCCTGACCGCATACCAGTCCCGGTCATGCGCGGTGTCGAGCGCGCCCGCGGCCGACCCCCCGACCGCGACCGCGCCCGTCGTCGCCGTGTCGGCCGCAAGGTCGGCCGAAGCTTCGCCCGCCGGCTGTTCGGTCACCGACACCCTGTAGGTCCCGACAACGGAGTCGTAGGCGCCGGCCGATATGTAGTAGATCCCGGCCGCGGCCGGCGTGAACGTCACCCGACTGTTGTAGCTCCAACCGCCGTCGTCGTCCGGCGTGCCCGGGACCAGGTTCCCCTCCGCGTCATACACCCCGCGCAGATAGGGGTCGCTCAAGGTGCCGTCGCCGGTCGGGCTGCCTTCGAGATCGATCCGGTAGGTCGTCCCGGCTTCCAGCCTGACCGCATACCAGTCCCGGTCATACGCGGTTTCGATCGCGCCCGCGGCCGACCCCCCGACCTCGACCGCGCCCGTCGTCGCCGTGTCGGCCGCAAGGTCGGCCGACTCCCCGGCCACCGGCTCTTCGGACGCCGGCTCTTCGGTCACCGACACCGTGTAGGTCCCGAGATACGATCCGTAGGCGCCGGCCGATATGTAATAGGTCCCGGCTTCGTCCGGCGTGAACGCCAGACGGCTGTTGCGCCCCTCGCCGTCGTCGTCGTCCAGCGTGCCCGAAATGAGGTTCCCGTCCGCGTCATAAATGCCCCGCAGATAGGGGTCGCGAAGCGTGCCGCCGTCGGTCGGGCTGCCTTCGAGATCGATCCGGTAGGCCGTCCCGGCTTCCAGCCTCACCGCGTACCAGTCCCGGTCGCCCCCGATCTCGACCTCGCCGGTCGCCGAGCCGCCGACCTCGACGGCGCCCGTCGTCGCCGTGTCGGCCGCAAGGTCGGCCGGCTCCCCGGGCACAGGCTCTTCGTTCACCAGCTCTTCGGCCGCCGGCTCTTCGTTCAGGGGCGGCGCGATTACCCGCCCTTCGGTCACCGGCTCTTCGATCACCTGCGGTGCGGACGTCAACTCCCGGGTCACCGACAGCGTGTAGGTTCCGGGATCGCCGAAGCCATGGAAGCTGGGGCCGCCGGCCGATATGTAATACGTCCCGTCCGCGTCCGGCGTGAACTCCAGGCGGCTGTTCCAGCCCTGACCGCCGTCGTCGTCCGTGGTGCCCGGGATCAGGTTCCCCTGCGCGTCATGGACCCCGCGCAGATAGGGGTCGTAAAGCGTGCCGCGGCCGGTCGGGCTGCCTTCGAGATCGATCCGGTAGGTCGTCCCGGCCACCAGCGTGACCTTGAACCAGTCCCGGTCAAGGGCGATGTCGATCTCGCCAGTGACCGAGCCGTCGACGGCGACGACGCCCGTCGTCGTCGTGTCGGCCGCGAGGTCGGCCGGCGCTTCGATCACCGACAGCGTGTAGGTTCCGGAGGGGGAGTAGAAGCCGAAAACATCTCGATCGAATGCGCCGGCCACGATGTAATAGGTCCCGGCTTCGTCCGGCGTAAAGTACAGCCGGCTGTTGGTCCACGTCCCGCCGTAGTCGTCCGTGGTGCCCGGGATCAGGTTTCCCGCCGCGTCATGGACCCCGCGCAGATAGGGGTCCTCAAGCGTGCCGCCGTTGGTTTGATAGCCCTCGAGATCGATCCGGTAGGTCTTGTCGGCTGCCAGCGTGATCTTGAACCAGTCCTCCTCATGCGCCCCGTTGACCTCGCCCGTGACTGAGCCGCCGACGGCGACGGTGCCTATCGACGTGTCCGCCGCAAGGTCGAGCGCGGTCACCGACAACTCGTAGGTTCCGATGGATTGGGAGCCGCAGGCGCCGGCCGCGATGTAATAGGTCCCGGTCGACTCCGGCGTGAAATAAAGGCGGCTGTTGAAACCCGCGCCGCCGTTGTCATCCGCGGTGCCCGCAATCAGGGTCCCGTCCGCGTCATGGACCCCGTACAGATAGGGGTCGTAAACCGTGCCGTCACAGAGGTCGTAAGGCGTGCCGTCGCCGGTTACGCGGTCCTCGAGATCGATCCGGTAGGTCGTCCCGGCCGTCAGCGTGACCGCATACCAGTCCCGGTCGTTTGCGGGGTATGCCTCGCCGGTGACCGAGCCGCCGACCGCGACGGTGCCCGTCGTCGTCGTGTCGGCCGCGAGGTCGACCGGCGCTTCGACCACGGACAGCGTGTAGGTTCCTCTGTCCTCGAAATAGCGGCCGGTAGCCTCGATGTAATAGGTTTCGGTCGTGCTCGGCGTGAACTCCAGGCGGCTGTTGTGGCCCTGACCGCCGTCGTCGTCCGCGGTGCCCGGAATCAGGTTTCCCGCCGCGTCATGGACCCCGCCGAGATGGGGATTGTAAAGCGTGCCGTCGCCGGTGGCGCTGCCCTTGAGATCGATCCGGTAGGTCGTCCCTGCCGTCAGCGTGACCGCAAACCAGTCCCGGTCAAAGTTGCGTTGTATCTCGCCCGTCACCGGGGTGCCCACGGCGACCGTGCCCGTGGTTTGGGGGTTCGATGCATAGTCGTCAGGCATGGCGGGCTCCTTTCTGTTTAGGGCCGGGAGCATCGGCGAACCCCGCGGTACGAGTCACGACATCGGGCGGTGCACGACCGGGGCCGGGACCCGCCGGGATGCCCGCTTCGGGCTCCCGGAACCGGGAATGCGGACGGTTCATCGAAGGCGTTCCCCGCGCCATTGCCATTGTTCATTCCTCCCGCAGAGATCGCGAGAAATAGTCGGTGAGCGGCTTGGCGAGATAGCCGAGCGGCGAGCGCTCTTCGGTCTTGAGATGGACCTCGACCGGCATGCCCGGCGCCAGCGCCAGGTCGCGGGCGTGGCCGGGCCGGGCCGGCGCCGCCGGTGCCATGGCCGCCGTTCCGCCACCGGGTCGGTCCGCCGTCGGGCGGTCTTCGACCCGGTCCTCGAACCCGTCCGGAGCGTCGTCCCGCAGCCAGGCCCGCACGCTCTCCGGCAGCCAGCCCGCCACCGTGCCGGCGGCGCCGCGCAGCCGCGCCGCGGTTCCGGTTTCCGGGTCGGCTTCGATCGCCGCCCCCATCGCGACCTCGACCTCGTACCACGACAGCCCGGTGCGTTCGTCATGGGTGGCGTCGGCCGACACCCGCAGCACCCGGCCGGCGAACTCCGGCGTGGCGCGCGCCGGGAAGGCCGAGAAGCGCAGCACCGCCGCCTGGTCCGGATACACCTGGTCGACATGGATCGGATCGAGCCGCGCCCGCACCACCAACCCGGCATCCTGCGGCACGATCTTCAGGATCGGCTCGCCCGGACGCACCACCTCGCCCAGCACGAACACCGTCATCGCGAACACCTCGCCGGCCACCGGTGCGCGCACCTCCATCCGGCCCAGCTTGCCGCGCACCGAGGCAAGGCGCTCGCGCACCCGGTTCTCGCCCGCCTGCGCCTCGCGCGCCCCGGCCTCGGCCTCCTCGACGCGCCTGGCGTCGATCTGCAGGATCTGGATCTCCAGCTCCGCGACGCGCCCGCGCGCGCCCGCGATCCGCGCCGCGATGTCGCCGGCCCGGCCGTCGAGGCTGGCCGCCTCGCGCTCCAACTCCAGCAGCCGGCGCAGCCCGGTCAGGCCCTTCTCGAACAGGGTCCGCTGGGCCTCCAACTCGCGTCCGATGAACCCGGTCTGACGCACCACCGCGTCCGCTTGCGCCGCCAGCCCGGCGATCTGCTTGCCGATCTGGCCGATGCGCTCGCGCAACTGCGCCTCCTGGCCCGCACGCGACTCGCGGCGCGCCGCGAACAGTCGCCGCTGCCCGTCCAGGATCTCGGCCACCGAGGCATCGCCTTGCGCCTTCTCCGCCAGCGCCGCATCCCAGGCGATCGCGTCCGCGTCGCGGAACTCGGCCTCCAGCCGGTTCCGCCGGGCCGCGAACTCCGCCGCCTCCGCCTCCAGGATCGCCGCCTCCGAGCGCAACTCGCTGTCGCCGAGCCGGACCACCACGTCGCCCGCCTGCACCCGGTCGCCGTCGCGCACCAGAATTTCCTTCACCGTGCCGCCGTCGATATGCTCCACCACCTGGTCGCGGGTCTCGACCTCGACCTCGCCCGCGGCGATCACCGCGCCCGCGAGGGTCGCCAGCACGCCCCAGCCGAACAGCCCGCCGGCGAGCACGGCCAGCGTCAGGAAGCCGAGAACCAGCGGGCGCCGGGCCCCGAACGGATGCGCGTCCATGGTCGCCATCGTCGCGTTCATGCCTCCCCCTGACCGTTGCCGCCCCCGCCGGCGAAGGGCGGCCGCCCTTTCACGAGCCGCACCGGCACAACTCCTTCCCCCCCCTCCCCCGCCGGGCGTTCCGGCGCCGGGAGCGCGCGCATCGGCTCGGCCGGCCGCAGCTGCCCGCTTTCCATCAGCAGCACGACGTCGCATTCCGCGAAGGCGTCCGGGCGGTGCGCCACGATCACCGCCGCGCCGCCGCGCGCCTTCAAGTCCGCCACCGCCCGGTTGAGCGCCCGCGACCCCGCCGTATCGAGATGCGCGTCCGGCTCGTCGAGGATCACTACCGGCGGATCGCCATGGAAGGCGCGGGCCAGCGCGATTCGCTGGCGCTGGCCGCCCGAGAGCGCCGCCCCGCCCGCCGCCACCTCGAAGTCGTAGCCGCCGGGAAGCCTCAGGATCATCTCGTGCGCCCCCGCCCGCATCGCCGCCTCGACCACCGCGTCCGCGTCCGGCTCGGGGTCGAGCCGGGCGATGTTCTCCGCCACCGTGCCCTCGAACAGCACCACCTCCTGGGGCAGCCAGCCGAGATGGCGCGCCAGCGCCGCTTCGCCGTACTGGTCGAGCGCCGCGCCGTCGAGCGTCGCCTTGCCGCCCATCGGCGGCCACACCCCGGCCAGCGCCCGCGCCAGCGTCGACTTCCCCGAGGCCGACGGACCCGCGATGCCGACCGCCTTGCCGGGCTCGAGGCGGAACGACACGCCGCGCACCGCCGGCGCCTTCGCCCCCGGGGCGGCGACCACCAGATTCTCCGCCTCCAGCACCGCCGTCGGCGCCGGCAGCGGCATGCGTTCGGGCTCCTCCGGGGTCTCGTGCAGGAGCTTCGCCAGCGACCGGCGGCCCTGCAGCGCCCGCTGGAGCAGCGGCCACTGCGCCACCGCCTGGTCGATCGGGGCGAGCGCCCGGCCGAGCAGGATCGAGGCCGCGATCATGATCCCCGGCGTCACCTCGCCCCGGATCGCCAGCCACGCGCCGAGGCCCAGCATCATCGACTGCAGAAACAGACGCAGCGTCCGCGAGGTCGCAGCATAGGCCCCGCCCCGGTCCGAGGCGGCCACCGTCGCCGTCAGCGATCTGCCACGGAGCGCACCTGCGCGCACCGTCGCCGGGGCCCGCATGCCGAGGCCCCGCACCGTCTCGGCGCCGGCCCGAAGCTGCTCCACGAAATGCCCGGCACGCGCCGCCGCCTCGCCCGCCACAGCCTGCAGCCGCGCCGTCCGAGCCGAGTTCATCAGCGCCAGCGCCACCAGCAGCACGCCGGAGACCGCGGCCAGCACGCCCAGCAGCCAGTGGAAGGTGAACAGCACGAACAGGAAGGCCGGCGTCCACGGCGCATCGAAGAAGGCAAACGGACCCGGACCCGAGGCGAAGCGCTGCATCGCCTCCAGATCGTGCAGCCCGGTCGCCGGCGCCGAGCGCGCCTGCGGCGACCGGCCCGCCCGGGTCAGGATCGCGCCAATCACGCGGGCATCCATGCGCGCCTGGAAGCGCGCGCCGGCCCGGGCCAGCACCCGCGCCCGGGCGTGGTCGAGCAACCCCATCATCAGGAACAGGAAGGCGACGATGCCGATCAGCGCCACCAGCGTCGCCTCCGAGCGCGAGGTCAGCACCCGGTCGTAGATCTGGAGCATGAACAGAGGACCGGTCAGCATCAGCAGGTTCACGAACGCGCTGAACAGGCCGATCGACGCGAACAGCCGACGGCTCTCGGAAAGCGCCGTGCGGATCTCGTCGCCGCCGCGCCGCCTTTCCGCCGTACTCCCAATCATGCGCCTGACCGTCCCAGATCAGACATGATGCGGCGGTTCCGCAATGTCGAGCCGTCGGTGGAGAACTGTCGCCGCGGAGCGGCGCCGTGCGGAAACCGGCCGGGCCGTGCGCCGGCCCGACGCCAAAACGATTCAGTCGGTGTTGCCATGCGGACGCAGAGCGACCGCCCGGCTCGGCTCTTACCATACCTTATGCCGTCGACTGCTTTACAAACCGCTGTTCCCACTGGTGAGTCTCCACAAACCGGTCGCCCGGCACATCGCTCAGAACCGCATCTGCCCCCGCAGCTCGAGGCCGTGATCGGGCGCGTTGTCGTTGCCGGTCTCGCGGCGGGTTCCCTCGATGCCCAGCGTGAAGGTGGGCCCGAGCTTCCAGCGCGTGCCCAGGCGCCAGCTCCGGCCGCCGCCCTCCGACAGCGACAGGCCCGCATACGGCGTCGCGACGCCGAGACCGGCCGGCCCCGCGAGACCGTAGCCCAACTCCGCCTCGAGACGCCTGGCCGCATCGAAGCTACCGTCCGCCGCCAGCCCCGCCGGGTCGTGCCGCGACCACAGCCGCTCCACCCCGCTCGACGCGACGCCGAGGGTCGGGGTGAGGGTCAGCGTGAGTCCCCGGCCCGAGGCGTCCGGGTCGAGGCGCACCGCGCCCCGCGCCCCCCATTCCTCGTAGCCGCTCTCTTCGTGCGCGACCAGGGCGCGGACGCTCGCCTCCATCGTCAGGCCCCGCGCCGGGTCGGTGTAGCGTAGCCCGGCCCCCAGCTCGACGCCGGTCCCGGTCTCCGCGTCGCCCCCGTCATGGCGCAGCCCCACCTCCAGCGACGGCGTCAGCCTCCCGCCCGAGGCCAGGTCGAACCCCCGCGAGCCCTCCAGCACCAGGCGCAGGCGGCTCGTGTCCGCCGCCGCCGCCGCCAGATTGCCGCCGCTGTCCGCGCTCCTGCTGACCGCCTCCGACCTCATCCGCATCGCCAGCGCGTCCGAGCGCGCCGCCAGCTCGAAGCCGCCCGTCTCCGGCGCCGGCAACAGCACGCCGCGCACGCCGACCGCCCCCATGCGCATCGCGATGTCGGTCTCGATGCCGCCTTCGGCCCCGTCCTCGGTGTAGGTCAAATCGCCTATCCCGTAGCCCAGCACGCCCCACAACGACACACGCTCGCTCAGCTCATAGCGCGCATAGGGGTGCACGCCGATCAACGTGCTCTTCAGCTTGCCCTGCCCGCTGGACTGCTCGAACGCCCCCTCGCCGGTGCTGTGCGAGACCGCCACCCCGGCAAGCCACTGCGCCCACCCGGCATCGACCCCCAGCGTCGCCGTCAAGACATCGCCGTCGAGCGCGAGCGCGCCGTCCCGGCCCTCGAAGCGCGCCGCCGCCGCCCGGCCCCAGGCCGCCCAACGCCTGTCCGCCGCGGCCGGACCGTCCCCGTCCGCGCCCAGCCACAGGCTGAACGAGCTTCCCAACAACAGCTCGCGGCCCGTCAGGCCCCGGAAGCGCTCCGGCCCCCGGCCGTCCCATGCGTGCAACCGCGGCTCCGCCCGCCCGGCGCTCCCCGCAGCCGCCCCCAAAGGCAGCCGCCGCCCGGCAATCGTCACCTGCGAGCCCCGCCGCGAACCCCCCAGCCGCTCGCCCACCGCGTCCACCACATGGCTCGCCGCCGCCCGCCCGAAGCGCGCCAGCCACGCCTTCGGCAACGGACCGGTGTTGACGATCGTGCCCACCGCCTCGGCGTCGGCCAGCCGCCCGCCCGAGGCGTTGCTCAAGCGTAGCGTGAAGCTCTCCTCGCCCTCGTCCTTCGCATCCTCCAGCACCGCCACCGCCACCGTCCGCTCGGTCTCGCCGGGCGCGAACGTCAGCGTGCCGCTTCGCTCCGTGTAATCCTCGCCCGCCGCCGCCGTCCCGTCCGCCGTCGCGTAGTCCACCGTCACCTCGGCCCCCGCCGCCGGGCTCAGCGTCACCCGGAACGCGAGCACCGCGCCGGCGGCCTCCCGCACCCGCGCATCCGACACCGCCAGGGCGGCCCCCGCCGCCGCCGCGCCCGGGTGGGCCAGGTCCGCGTCAAGGCCCGAGCCGCCCCGGATCGTCCCCCCGTTCGGCGCCAGGCCGTTCGCCGGCGCCACAACGCCGCGCGCCGCGCCGTCCGCCGCCGTCACCTCGTAGGCGAACACCAGCAAACGCGTCCCCGAGCCGCTCGCGTAAACCGCCCGCCTCGCATGGCCGCTGACGACAAGGCCGATCGCCGGCCTCCCGTTCTCCGTGTCCACCCTCACCGGCTCGCTGAAGGCGACGTTCACCACGATCGTCCCGCCCGCGGCGTAGCTCCCGCCCGCGCCCGGCTCCCAGGCGACCGACACGCCCGTGACCACGGGCGCCACATGGAAGGCCGGGTCGGCATCGAGGCCCGCGCCGTTGCGGATCGTCGCGCCGTTGAGCTTCAGGCTCCCCGACACGACGCGCGCCCGCGCCGCCCCGGCGTCCGCCGCCGCCGCCTCGTAGCCGAACACCAACGAACGCGTCCCGGAGCCGCGCACATAGGTCGCCACCCGCCCGCTGCCCCCGACCCGGAGGGCGATCGTCGGCGTCCCCCCCGAGGTGTCCACCGTCACCGCCTCGCCGAACCGCACCGTCGCCTCGATCGGCTCGCCCTCGGCGTAGCTCCCGCCGCCCACGGGCGCCGCCACCGACACACCCGCCACCCGCGGCGGTCCAGCCGTCTTCGCCGACCCGGCCGCGGCCGCGATCTCGACCGTGACCGCGGGCGGCCCGGGCTTCACGGTGTAGCCGCTCACCGCGTGGCTCAGGGTTGACGCGCCAGGCGCCGCGGATCCGGCCACCCGCACCGTCACCGCCTGCGCGCGGAACCAGTTCTGCTCGGTGAAGGTCACCGTGGCGGGGGCTGCCGTCACGCCCGCGTTCTCGCTGCTCACCGAAACCGTCGCCCGGCGCGGGCCGAGGGTGGGCGACGAGGTCAGGCGGAGCCGGTACTCTCCCGTCGCGCCGCGCGCGATCCTCAACGCCTGCGGTGACACCTCGAGCCCGGACCGGTAGCCGGGATTGCCGTAGAGGCCGAGCTCGGTCAGCGCCGGCAGCGCCTCGAAGGCGGCGAACGGGATCGGATCCAGCGCGTTGTCCCGCAGGTTCAGCCCGGTCAGCGAACCCAGCCCGTCGAAGACCGCCGCCGGCAGGGTGCGCAGGCGGTTGCCGGACAGCTCGAGCTCCGTCAATGCCGTCAGGTCCGCGAACACGCCCGCCGGCAGGCTGTCGAGCGCGTTGTTCCGCAGGCTCAGCTCGGCCAGTCCGCTCAGCCCGGCGAAGTCGCCCGGCTTCAGCCCTCCCATCCCCCTTCCGAACAACTCGAGAAACTCGACCTTCGCGAGCTCCGCCGCCGTCACTTCCGCGCATCCGCCACGGTAGCGGTGCAAATGTGTGAGCATGCTCATGATTTGGTCGCGCACCGCCGGCGTGCGCCCGCAGATGCCCTCGGGCGCCGCGATGGCCGGATCGTCGTTGTCGGCGATGCTCACCGTGGCCGTGACCCGGCTTCCCGGACTCACCCCCTCCGGCAACCCCGCGAAGCCGAGCACCACGCTCTCGCCGTCGTCGTCCACCGCGTCGTCGACGGCCGTGACCGTGACCGTCTTCGAGGTCTCGCCGGAGGAGAAGGTCACGCGCGCCGGGGCAAGCGACCAGTCGCCGGCCGTGGCGCCGCCGGCGCCCGAAGCCGTCAGCGCGACTGTCACCGCCCGCTCGGGGTCGGCGCTCAGCCTCACCGTCACCGCCGCCGCCGCCCCGCCCTCCGCCGCGCTGTACGCCGCCTGCCCGAAGGACACCTCCACCGCCGGCGCGCCCGCCCGGGTCACCGTCACCGTGTAGGTCTTCGTCGTGGTCCCGTCCCCGGCGGTCACCGTCACCGCGATCGCGGTGTCGCCGGCCGCGAGCGCCACCTGGTGGCCCGGCGTGCCGGGGTCGGCGTCCGCGGCCGGGCGGAAGGCGACCGTGGCGTTGGCGTCGCTCGGCGCCGCCGCCACCGTCACCGAGGTCACGCCATGGCCGACGCTCGCCGTGTAGCGCTCCGTGGCGCCGCCGAAGGACGGGGCGAGCGTGACGCCGTCGAGCGTCAGGGAGCGCAGCGTCGCATCCGCCGAGACCGGCGGCGGCGGCGCCACCACGGTGAATGCGACCGCCAGCGTCTGCAGCGCCGCGCCCCCGAGGTCGGGCTCCGCATGGACGGTCGCGCTCAGCCGGTAGGCGCCCGCGGACAGCGCCCGCCCCTTGAGCCGCCCGTCGGCGTCGCCGTACAGCGAGTACGGCACAAGGTTCTCCGTCTTCGACTGCGATTGCTGCCCCGTCAGCTCGAAGCCCACGCTGCCGATCGCCGCGCCGGGGGCGGCGTCCGCCCGCACCCCGAAGCTGTCCGTCGCGTGCTCGCCCAGATCCACCACCGTCCCCTCGCGCAGCTCCAGCAAGTCCTCGTTGGCCGCCGCGTCCACCAGCGTGAACGACGTCAGCAGCGCGCCCGCCCGGGTCACCGTCACCGTGTAGGTCTTCGTCGTCGTCGCGTCCCCGGCGGTCACCGTCACCGTGATCACGGTGTCGCCGGCCGCGAGCGCCACCTGGTGGCCCGGCGTGCCGGGGTCGGCGTCCGCGGCCGGGTCGAAGGCCACCGTGGCGCTGGCGTCGCTCGGCGCCGCCGCCACCGTGACCGAGGTCACGCCATGGCCGACGCTCGCCGTGTAGCGCTCCGTGGCGCCGCCGAAGGACGGGGCGAGCGTGACGCCCTCGAGCGTCAGGGCGCGCAGCGTCGCATCCGCCGAGACCGGCGCCGCCACGGTGAACGCGACCGCCAGCGTCTGCAGCGCCGCGCCCCCGAGATTGCGCTCCGCATGGACGGTCGCGCGCAGCCGGTAGGCGCCCGCGGACAGCGCCCGCCCCTTGAGCCGCCCGCCGGCGTCGCCGTACAGCGAGTACGGCACAAGGTTCTCCGTCTGCGAGTGCGATTGCTGCCCCGTCAGCTCGAAGTCCACGCTGCCGATCGCCGCGCCGGCGGCGGCGTCCGCCCGCATCCCGAAGCTGTCCGTCGCGTGCTCGCCCAGATCCACCACCGTCCCCTCGCGCAGCTCCAGCAGGTCCTCGTTGGCCGCCGCGTCCACCAGCGTGAACGACGTCAGCAGCGCGCCCGCACGGGTCACCGTCACCGTGTAGGTCTTCGTCGTCCCGTCCCCGGCGGTCACCGTCACCGTGATCACGGTGTCGCCCACCGCGAGCGCCACCTGGCGGCCCGCAGCCCCGGGGTCGGCGTCCGCGGCCGGGTCGAAGACCACCGTGGCGCTGGCGTCGCTCGGCGCCGCCGCCACCGTGACCGAGGTCACGCCATGGCCGACGCTCGCCGTGTAGCGCTCCGTGGCGCCGCCGAAGGACGGGGCGAGCGTGACGCCGTCGAGCGTCAGGGAGCGCAGCGTCGCATCCGCGGAGACCGGCGCCGCCACCACCGTGAACGCGACGGTCAGCGTCTGCACCCCATGCCCCCCGAGATTGCGCTCCGCATGGACGGTCGCGCGCAGCCGGTAGGCGCCCGCGGACAGCGCCCGCCCCTCGAGCCGCCCGCCGGCGTCGCCGTACAGCGAGTACGGCGCATCGTTGTCCGTCCGCAAGTGCGACTGCGCCCCCGTCAGCTCGAAGCCGACGCTGCCGATCGCCGCGCCGGCGGCGGCGTCCGCCCGCACCCCGAAGCTGTCCGTCGCGTGCTCGCCCAGATCCACCACCGTCCCCTCGCGCAGCTCCAGCAGGTCCGCGCCGGTCGCCGTGTCCACCAGCGTGAACGACCTCAGCGGGGGGGCGGCCGGCGTCTCGGCAACGCCCGCCGCTCCGCCCGCGCCGACGGAGTTCACCGCCCGCACCTCGAAGGCGTAGCGCCGCCCGTTCACCAGGCCCGTGACCGTCGCGGTCCTCTGCGTGCCGGTGCTCGTCCAGGCGCCGAAGCTTGCGCCGCTCTCGCCGTAGCGATACTCGTAGCGCTCGACCGCGGCGCCCCCGACGCTCGACGGCGCGTCCCAGCTCAGCGCGACCTTGCCGTCGCCCGGTTCCGCCGACAGGCGCCCAGGCGGTCCCAACTCCGTCGTGTCACAGGAAATGGCTACATCTTCGTAGTGATAGCACTGAGGGTTCCGGTTGTGTGGACAGTCGATCAAGCGCGCTTCCGAGCCCGTGCATCGCGCGTCCGTCAGCAAGATCGGCATCGCGCGGGGGCCCTGCGGTCCGAGGTGGGGCGAGGCGATTCCTCCCGCATAGCCCAACTGGCGACACGCGACAACTGCGTCAGGGCCATTATACTGGGATCCGTCCTTGTTATTAAATTGGAATCGGTCGTCGCATACCGTTCCCCATCGGCCGCCGAGGAAGATCTCCAGCCTGCCTTGCGAGGACGAAATCCCATCCACTATTCGAAGATCGCCCTCCGCCAGCCCGCCGCCGTGCAAATGCAGAGTCTCGGACACCTCGGCGGCATCGCCCGCGCCCGCGGAGTTCACCGCCCGCACCTCGAAGGCGTGGCTCCGTCCGTTCGCGAGGCCGGCGACCGTCGCGGCCGTCGTCGTGCCGGCGCTGGTCCAGACTCCGAAGCCTGCGCCGATCTCCCGGTGGCGATACTCGTAGCGGATGATCGACGCGCCGCCGTCGCTCGCCGGCGCGTCCCACGCCAGCCTCACCTGCCCGTCGCCCGCGGTCGTCGAAAGGTGGCGAGGCGCGCCCGGCGGATCCGGCCGCGGCGTGGCGGCCTTGCTCGCCGCGTCCCCGGCGCCCCGGGCGTTCCGCGCGCGTACCTCGAAGACGTACGACGAGCCGTCGGTCAGGCCGTCGACCGTGACCCTGAGCTCCCTGCCGACGTTCACGTTCCTCCAGGCGCCGAAGGCGTCGCCGCTCGCCGCAAAGCGATACTCGTAGCGGAGGATCGGGGCGACGCCGCTGTGCGACGGCACGCTCCAGGAAAGACTCACCTGCCGGTGGTTGGCTGCCGCGGTCAGGTCCTCGGGAGGACCGGGCGTGAGTCCCGGCTTCTTGCTGATGCGCGCCCTTTCGCCCCCGCCAACACGGTTCCTCGCGCGCACTTCGAAGACATACGCCGTGTGGTCGGTCAGGCCGCCGACCGTGACCCTGAGCGCCGCGCCGACGCTCGTCCAGGCGCCGAAGCTTCCATCGCTCGCGCGGTAGCGGTACTCATAGCCGCTGATCGGGGCGCCGCCGTCGAGCGCCGGCACCCTCCAGGTCAGCAGCACCCGGCGATCGTCGCCGGTCGCCGAAAGGAAGATGGGCGGCGTCGGTATCTGCTCCCGCGGCGTGGCGGCCTTGCTTACCGAGCCGCTCGCGCCGAAACGGTTCCTCGCGCGCACTTCGAAGACGTACGTCGTGTTGTTGGTCAGGCCGTACACTACGGCGTTGCGCGGCGCCGCGTCGGACCAGGGGCCGAAGCTTTCATCGCTCGCGCGGTAGCGGTACTCATAGTGGCTGATCGGGGCGCTGCCAGTGTTCGCCGGCGCCTTCCACATCAGCAGCACCTTTGCGTTGAGGCCGCTGGCCGCCCGGAGGTCGTAGGGCGCTTGTGGCGGATCCGCCGGCAGCATGGCGGCCTTGCTCGCCGCGGCGCCCGCGCCGATGGAGTTCACCGCCCGCACCTCGAAGATGTAGCTCCGTCCGGGCGTGAGGTCGCCGACCGTGACCCCGAGCGCCGCGCCGGCGCTCGTCCAGGCGCCGAAGCTTCCATCGCTCGCGCGGTAGCGGTACTCGTAGCCGCTGATCGCGGAGGCTGTCGCACTCGCCGGCGCCTTCCAGGAAAGGCTCACCCGCACGATGTCGGCGACCGCCGCCGTCAGGTCGCGGGGCGGAAAGGGCGGGGGTCCCGGTATCACGGCGATGCTCGCCGCGGCATCGCCCGCGCCGACGGAGTTTACCGCCCGCACCTCGAAGATGTGGCTGCGTCCGTTCGCGAGGCCGCCGACCGTCACCGTCGTCGCGGTGCCGGTGCTCGTCCAGGCGCCGAAGCTTGCGCCGCTCTCGCCGTAGCGATACTCGTAGCGCTCGACCGCGGCGCCCCCGACGCTCGACGGCGCGTCCCAGCTCAGCGCGACCTTGCCGTCGCCCGGTTCCGCCGACAGGCGCCCAGGCGGTCCCAACTCCGTCGTGTCACAGGCAATGGCTACATCTTCGAAGTGATAGCACTGAGGGTTCCGGTTGTGTGGACAGTCGATCAAGCGCGCTTCCGAGCCCGTGCATCGCGCGTCCGTCAGCAAGATCGGCATCGCGCGGGGGCCCTGCGGTCCGAGGTGGGGCGAGGCGATTCCTCCCGCATAGCCCAACTGGCGACACGCGACAACTGCGTCAGGGCCATTATACTGGGATCCGTCCTTGTTATTAAATTGGAATCGGTCGTCGCATACCGTTCCCCATCGGCCGCCGAGGAAGATCTCCAGCCTGCCTTGCGAGGACGAAATCCCATCCACTATTCGAAGATCGCCCTCCGCGGCCTGCGCCGATGCGCCGCTGGCGAAAGCCAGCGCGGCGAAGACGAAGAGGAAGACCGCGCGACCTGCCGCGCGGCCCAGACCGGTGAACCGGCAGCCGTGGCGCGCGGCGTTCATTGAACGAAGCCGCTGCCCGGCAATGGCCAAGATTTGTCCCATTGCCATGACCAGGATTCCACGAAATAGATCCACAATCGCGTTCACCATGCCGCACCGCCCAATGGCGTTCGCCGGACTCCAACGTCCATGAGCACCCCGCCGGGCTACCCGATCCCTCGATGATCGAGAAGGCTTTACTTCCACCGGTTGTCGCGCACCTCAGTGCTGCCGCCGACAGCCCAAAACTGTCCACCGAAACGGGATAAGCCCAATCTAACCAACGGAAATCTAGTAACCTATTTCCGTGAACTTACCGTGAGATATTGAGCCAGTAGAGTGATTGTTTAGTGAATGAGCAATATAAATCGCTATGAAAGTGCGGCGCGAGGCCCTCGAAGTCAGCGATTGTCGGTTCGGATCGACACCAGCCATCGCACACTGCCGCCTCGCGATTGACCGGAATCGCACGTAAGCGCGGCTTCCTACGCACTTGACGGCGGACTCCCATTTTGCTTGACCGGGATTCCCGCAACACTTGACCGCGGTTCCTGCGCGCTTCACCGTGGCGGCGGGTACGCGTGGGACGGGACGGCATCCCCGGCGCCGAGCGCTCTCTCCCATGCGAGCGCGCTGCGCACGATCAAGCCGAGGTCGTCGTAGCGCGGCGACCATTGCACGGCCGCCCGCAACCGCGCGGTATCGCAAACCAGCACGGGCGCGTCGCCGGCGCGGCGCGGGCCGTCGCGGACGTCGAAAGCAACGCCTGCCTGCGATTGCACGGCCCTGAGCACCTCCCGGACCGAGAACCCCCGGCCATAGCCGCAGTTGAGCACGCGGCTCGGCGCGCCGTTCTCCAGATCGCGCAGCACGGCGACATGGAGGGCGGCGAGATCGGAGACGTGGATGTAGTCGCGCACGCAGGTCCCGTCCGGCGTGGCGTAGTCGGCGCCGAACACGGTGACGCGGTCCCGCAACCCCGCGGCGGCCTCGCAGGCGACCTTGATCAGATGCGAGGCGTTGGGGCCGGATTGACCCGCCCGGCCTTGGGCGTCGGCGCCTGCGACGTTGAAATAGCGAAGCGCCGCGTAGCGAAGCCCGTGGGGCGCGGCCAGTTCGTGCAGCAGCCGCTCGGTCATCAGCTTGGAACGCCCGTACGGATGGATGGGCCGCGCCGGGGCGTCTTCGGCCACCGGCACCGCGCCCGGCATGCCATAGACGCTCGCGCTGGAGGCGAACACGAAGCGCTTCACCCCGCCCCGGATGCAGGCCCGGATCAGGTTCGCGCTGGCGAGGCTGTTGTTTCGGCGGTACTTCAGCGGCTGGGCGAGCGATTCGGAAACATCGATGCTGGCGGCGAGGTGCACCGCCGCCGTGACGCCGTGCCCGGCGATGACCGCGCCCACCGTGCCGGCATCCCCGGCCTCGCCCGCGACGAACGCCGTGTCGTGGGGCACTGCCGAGCGCCGGCCGGTGGAGAGGTTGTCGAGTACAACGACCCGGTAGCCGGCCTCGCGGAACGCCAGCACCACGTGGCTGCCGACATAGCCGGCGCCGCCGGTGACCAGCACCGAGCCGGTCCGCGCCCCGCGCTCGTCCGTATCACGCGCGGCGTTCATGCCGTGACCCGCGGCCGTAGCGGCCCCGACGTGCCCGGCGGGCGTCCCGTCGGGAGAGGGTGGCCCGGACCGTCGGATCGGCGCCGCGCGGGCATCATGTCCGCGCTCCCGGGCATTCCGCGGCATGGCCGCGGAGCCTGAAGTCCTCTGCATGGCGCCGAGGCAGCAGCGCGGCCGTCACCGGCGAATCGCCGTCGTTGTCGCGCATGGCGAACCGCCGCGGGGAACGCCCCACGGCGCGGCGCCGCGCGACCCCGGCCGGCCCAGACCGTGCCACTGCCCGCAACGAACCGCTGGATCGCCGTCGTGGCGCGTGATCGGAAACGCCTTCCCGACGCCCCCGCGCGTCGCTCATCGCGGTACGCCGCCTCATTGGGCGATCTCCTCCGGCGCCTTGATGCGCACCGTGTGCGTCGGCGACCAGGCGCTGCAGTTCGCGGCCCCCGCGCAGGCCCGCACGCGGTACGCGAACTCCCCGACCGCGGCCGCGGCCACGGTCCGCTCGCGCACCGCGCCGTGGTGGATCGCGGCCCAGGCCCCGTCGTCCGCCTTCTGCTCCACGACGTAGGTCAGGGCGGCGGGCGAGCGCGCCCAGCTCAGCCGCAACGCGTCGGGGGGACGCGCCTCGACCCGGAACGCCGCCGGGGTCGAGGGCTGCGGCAGCAGGCTCAGCGCGCCCGCCGGCCGGGGGGCGAGCGCGAGCGCCCGGCGCGCATGGCGCTCGGCGTCGGCCACCCGCAACGGATCGGTCTCCGCGGCCGCCGCGTAGAACCAGGCGGCCGCGACCCGCACGAGCCAGTTCTCGGGCTGCGCCGCCACTGCGGCGACCGCCTGCGCGTCGAACCACGCGAGGGTCGATGCCGACGCCGGTCCGCCTGTGTAGGTCAGCGCCGCAAACTTCGCCAACGCCTCCAGCCGGGGTCCGTTGGCGAGCGGCCCGAACCCCGCCACGGCCCGCTGCGCATCCCGGCGCACCTCCGCCAGCGACGACGCGGACACGAGCGCCTTGTGCGCGGTGGCCGAGGCGTGGATCGCCACGTTTGGAGTCCAGCGTTTCGGGATGAGCTGAGCGAACTGGTACGAGAGGGGGCACAGCGGCTGATACGGCGGGCAGTGGAAGGGGAGTTGAAGACGTTTTTGGACGAACACGAGTGTGAGCGGGACGGGGAGGGACGGCGAGCGGTGGTACGCAACGGCTACCAACCTGAGCGGGAGGTATTGACGGGGATCGGGCCGGTGAGGGTGCAGGTACCGAAGACGCGGGACCGGAGGAGAGAGGGGCGATGTTTTCGCTCGAAGTTGTTGCCTCCGTACCTGAAGAAGGCGAGGCGGGTAGAGGCGGTGCTGCCGTGGCTTTACCTGAAGGGAGTGTCGACGAACGACTTTGACGAAGCGCTACGGGCGCTGTTCGGAGAGTCGGTGAAAGGGTTGTCTGCCGGGACGATCACGCGGTTAAAGCGGAGCTGGGAGGTGGAGTACGCGGAATGGCGCGAGCGAGACTGGCACGGGCACAAGTTTGTGTACCTGTGGGCGGACGGGATCTACGTGAACGTGCGTAGCGATCAACGGCGGTGCCTTTTGGTGGTGGTGGGCTGCGATGTCCACGGGCACAAGCATTTTCTGGCCATCGAGGCGGGTTTCAGAGAATCCGCCGAGAGTTGGAAGGCAGTGCTGTTGAGCTTGCGGGACCGCGGGGTGGATGCCCCGAAGCTGGCGGTAGGAGACGGCGCGCTGGGTTTATGGTCGGCCCTGGCCGAAGTGTACCCCGAAACCCGTGCTCAGCGTTGCTGGGTCCACAAGATGGTCAACGTCCTCGACAAGCTGCCCAAGAGCCTCCAGGGCACCGCCAAGTCCATGCTGCACGAGATCTGGCAGGCCGATACTCGAAAGAGCGCGGACAATGGGTTCGCCATTACAGTAACCCGAACTGCGACTATAAGAGAGGCGAGAAGGATTGATGTTAGGAACCATATTTCTAACCATAGCCGTAGTCCTCGCATCTAGCTCCCCGACGCTAGGTCAATCTCAACAGTATAAGGACAGGATTACAAAAGAAGTTGTGGACCCTTGCTTTGAGCGTTTTGTCTACTTAGCAGGCTTCCCTGATAGGGAGATTGCGCTTGATCTCCTGAAGCTGGCTCACAAAGGATTGATAAAAGATATCATCCAGTTGGTTCATAAAGAGACTCTGAGTTTGAGAGGTCGAGATCAACAAATAGCGTATTTCAAGCATCAAGACCTCTGTCTTGCGGTCTTAATCAAAGTGTGGAGAGGAGGATAAAGGACTGGTCTCCAACCTCCCAGCTTCGCTGCGCCAGGCGCCGATCGGCGAGCAGGGAGTCGGCTTCGTCGAAGACCAGCAGAGCTTCTGCGTCGCGGGCCTCGGCGAAGGTTGCGGCAATCTGCTTCTCTGTTTCCCCAACCCACATCGACATCAGGTCAGATGCCCGTTTCTGTATGACCTCAAGTCCGAGGCGGTCGGCGAGATGGCGGACGAATGCGCTCTTGCCGGTGCCCGGCGGTTCCCTGCAGGCACAGGGAAATTGATGCGTACCGCTTTGGCCGAGGCGATCGGCCAAGCGCTTCGGCGCGGATCAGTGTGGGATCGAACTTGTCGAGGGTTCGTTGGGCTGGAGCCGTGTTGCCCGACATCACTCGCGCTAGGGAGTGCACGCCGCGGCGCACGTCGGCGATGCTGCCGTCCCCCAACCGCGCAGCGGCGGTCACGCCGGAGGCGACGCCCGGTGGGACGTCGAACTCCTGCGCGAGCGCGCGGGCATCATCGTGAGCCGACTCGATGCCATGGTGAACGAGTTGCCGTGTCCATATGCGCGCCCGGACTTTCGGTGGGGGTTGGCGTAGTTCCAATGCAAACATCATGCGACGCAACAGAACGGGACTGGTCTCACGGGCCGCGTTCGACGTCCACAGTACAGGCACTGTGCCCTGTTCGAGCAGGCGGTTCATGAACACCTTGGAGCCTTCGGCCGGGAGGCCGGCCAAACCCCGTGAACCAAGCAACGCCGCTTCCAGCGATCCACGGGAAGAAAGCAGGTCTTCCATCTCGTCGAACAGCAGAATCGACTGATGGTCCCCGGCAAGCAGACGCTGGGCCAGCCGAAGCTCCTGTAGCCTCTCCTGGCGGGTTGGCTCGTTGCCTTGGCTGTCCGATTCCCCGACGATGTAGAGCCGCGCTTTCACTCGAGCCGCGAGAGTCTTGCAGAATTCAGTCTTGCCTGTGCCCGGAGACCCGCGTGCCGACGCTTGCGCCGTTCCCGGCAGCGCCCTGCGCCTCAAACCTGACGGGACCGGCCAGCTGGTGCCGGGCATGCTGTCGGGCATTGCCGTCACCGCTCCCCTCGCTGATGGCTTCCGTGCTGTCCGGGGCGTCTGCACCAACCGCGTCGGTGGCGTGGGCACAAGTGCGGCGGCCCTGCCGCCAGCCGATGTGCCACGGCCGACAGCGGCGACCGCGTGAGTGCCGCTACCGAGTGCCGTTCCGTAGGCAGTGATTCGACGGTGGCGGTCGCTTCGGCGTAAGCGGTACGAACGCCCCACCTTACATTGTTGGGGGTGATGACGGATGCTGTGGCGGAGGAGGATCGCACGATGGATGAGTTTGAAGCTGGGCAAGAGGGTTCCAGGGATGAAGGGGCCGAGGGGGGCGGGGGTTCGGAAGGATCGAAGGTCCCGCCGGAGCGGCGGCATTGGTCGGACGAGGAGAAGGGGTGGATCGTGCAGGAGAGTTTCGAGTCGGGGACGACGGTGGAGGAAGTCGCGGAGCGCCACGGGGTACCGATGCGGCGGCTGTCGTACTGGCGCAAGCTCGCACGCCGGGGCGAGCTGGCGGTTCCACCGGCGGCGCCAGGCGAGGGTGGGTTCGCGGCGGTGGAGGTGGAATCGGCGGCCGCGCCGGCCCATGTCGGCTCGGTGTCGATCGAGGCGCGTGGGGTAACGGTGCGCCTGGACGGGGACGTGAGCACGGTGCGCATCACGGCGATCGCGTCCGCGCTTCGAGCGATACGATGATCGTTCCGGGCTCGGGCATGCGGATCGTGGTGGCGACGCGGCCGGTGGACTTTCGCAAGGGCCATGATGCGTTGGCGGCGGTGGTGGAGCGGGAGCTGGGTCTGGATCCGTTCAGTGGGGTGGTGGTGGTGTTCCGCTCGAGGCGGGCGGACCGGGTGAAGGTGTTGTGGTGGGACGGGACGGGTCTGGTGTTGGCGTCGAAGCGATTCGAACAGGGCCGGTTTGCGTGGCCGTCGGTAACCGATGGGGTGATGCGGCTTTCGCGGGGACAGTTCGAGGCGTTGTTCGAGGGACTGGACTGGAGGCGGGTGTGGCCGCGGCGGGTCCGCCGCCCGATGGCGGCGGCGTGAGGGCGGATGGAGGCAGTTTTTCCTTGCTAAGTGGCTGATATCATGGTAGTATTTCTTTCATGGAGATCAGCCGCGGCAATCCCGATCCCGCCTCTTTGGCAGCGCCCTTGCGGGCGCTGTTCGACCAACAGCAGGCGGCTATGGAGGCGCTTCGCAGCGAGAACGCCGCGCTTTCCGATCGCAACGACCATCTCGAAGATGTGAACCGGCGTCTTGAGCACCTGGTGCGGGAGATGCGCCGCGCGGTGTACGGGCGGAAGTTGGAGAAGCTTCATCCCGACCAGTTGCAACTGGCCTTCGAGGATATCGAAGCCGCCCTGGCCGAGGCCGAGGAAGCCGCTCCGGCGCGCACGGCGCCGAGGCGTGCGAGGAAGCGTCCCGGGGCCGATCGCAACATCGGCCATCTGCCCGCTCATCTGCCCCGCATCGAGCGGGTGATCGAGCCGCAGAGCACGCAGTGTCCATGCGGCTGCGGCGAGATGGCTCGCATCGGCGAGGACCGCACCGAGCGGCTCGACATCGTGCCCGCTCAGCTTCGGGTGATCGTCACGGTGCGGCCCAAGTACGCCTGCCGGGCGTGCGAGGAAGGGGTCACCCAAGCCGAGACGCCGGCGCACCTGATCGAGGGCGCGCTGCCGACCGAAGGGGCCATCGCCCACGTGCTGGTCTCGAAGTACGCCGACCACTGCCCGCTCTACCGCCAGGCGCAGATATACGCCCGCTCTGGGCTCGAACTTCACCGTTCGACGCTGGCGGGGTGGGTGGGTGCAGCGGCGTTCCACCTCAAGCCGGTGGTGGATCGGCTGGCCTCGCACCTTAAACAGTCGGGGAAGCTGTTCATGGACGAGACCCGGGCGCCGGTTCTCGACCCCGGACGCGGCAGGACCAAGACCGGGTGGCTGTGGGCGCTGGCCCGGGACGACCGCAGCTGGGGCGGCCCGGACCCGCCCGGAGTGGTGTACTTCTACGCTCCCGGCCGCGGCGGCGAACACGCGGAGACCTTCCTCAAGGGGTTCAAGGGCATCCTGCAGGTGGACGGCTATGCCGGCTACAACCGGCTTGCCGGCCCGGACTGGCAGGTGCGTCTGGCGTACTGTTGGGGCCACGCCAGGCGGAAGGTTCACGATGTCTTCGACAGCGACCGCTCCGGGATCGCCGCCGAGGGGCTGCGGCGGATCGCGGAGTTCTACGCCATCGAGGCCGGGGTCCGCGGCGCTTCGGCCGAACGGCGCCTCGCCGAGCGCCAGGCCCGCACCGCGCCCCTCATCGAGGAGTTCGGCGTGTGGCTCACAGAGCAACGCGCGCGGGTCTCGGCCAAGTCCCGCCTGGGCGAGGCGCTGGCCTACATCGCCCGGCACTGGGACGGCCTGCGGGTGTTCCTCAAAGACGGACGCGTCGAGATCGACACCAACTGCGTCGAGAACCTCATCCGCCCGGTGGCCCTGAACCGCAAGAACGCCTTGTTCGCCGGCCACGACGAAGGCGCCACTGCCTGGGGCCGCATCGCCTCGCTCATCGAGACCGCCAAGTTGAACGGCGTCGAACCCTACGCCTACCTCAAGGCCACCCTCAAGGCCATCGCCTCAGGGCATCGCGCCTCACGCATCGACGAACTCCTCCCCTGGGCCTTCACACCCGATTCTCTCTGAAAGTCAACGTGCCCCAGCCGTACCGCTTACTATCGAGGCGTGTATGGGTTGGGACAAAGGCAGCCACGGGTACCGAGGCGACCATCATGCGCGCATGTCGGTTGTGTATCGGTCCGTGTTTTCGGCAGGGGCAAGCGTGTATCGGACGTGTATCGGTGTAGGACAAGCGTAGCCTTGGATGGCCAGGGAGAGGATGGAGGCGTGTATCGGTGCGACATACGTTCGGTCCAACAAGAGCAAGACGCCCAAAGCCGCCGTTTGTGTCCGAAAGGGCACGTCATGGGCGCGAATGGCACCGCCAGCATCGGGGATGCGTGGGGTGTGAGAACCAAAGCCGCGGCACGCGGTCAGGAACGACAAACCAAGGGTTCAAGCGAAGGGGGATGGGCTCCGGAGGACCCGGCGGAAGGGAGCCGCCACGGCGACTGAGTGGCGGTGAGTGCGGAGGTAGTGAAGGCGGTGGTGTCGAGGACACTGCCGGAGGCTCGGGCAGAGGCGGCGACAGTGGAATGGACAGTACAGGATGGCGAAGTGCGGAAGCCGGTGACGGGCGAAGCCCGCACCGGCGAGGCGAACGCGGAACCGTCTGTGCTGGCGACGGCTGTCACCGAGGCGGACGGCGTGAGCGCGGGCGATGTCGGCGAAGGCGGCGAGCCGAGCGAGACTGCACGGCGGACTCGGCGAGCAGTCGGGTCGCGAAGCGGCGCGGCGGATCGTCTCGACGTGCAGTGGGCGCCGCGGAGAAGCTGGCGCGCCATGATCGTCATCATCACCGACATGTTGACGGGGCGATGTCGCCGGAGGCGACGAGCCGAGCGGTAGTCGGAACGTTGGCGCAAGGCGAGGTGTTGAAGACCGATGCACGGATGAGGACGGCGCGTCGACGATCAGTGTCGTCATCGTTGGCGCCGGAGCGGGAGGGAGTGAAGCGTGGAGTGCCGAGGGTTCTGACGGAGCCGACGGCGGTGGCGCGAAGCAGGCTGTCGGAGGCCCGTGCAGAGGCGGCGACAGTGGAATGGACAGTACAGGATGGCGAAGTGCGGAAGCCGGTGACGGGCGGAGCCCGCACCGGCGAACCGGACATGCACAGCGGCGGCGACGGCGAGCGCAGCGAGACGGACGGCGCGGTGGGTCGGGTTGTATGGTCTCCGGCAAGTCCACTATATGTGACAGAACCGGTTTGGCTGGGCGGGATGTCGGAGAAGGAAGAGAGGAAGTCGATGAGGTCGAGCGAGGAACTGATCAAGCAGATGTTCGAAGAGAACCTGGGTCGGGCGGCGGACCCAGATGTGAGCGTGGCTGATTCGGGGTTGTCGTCGCTGCAGGCGGTGGCATTCATGAAGGCGGTGGGGGAAGCGTACAACGTAGCGCTTCCGCCTGAAGAGGTGGGGAAGTTCAGGACCTTGCGGGATTTCATCAACTACATCGATTCGCACACAAGCTGAGGCAGGGATCGGTACATGGGGCCGGGGTGGAAGATGAGACGGTCATCGTTCTGCGGCGACGCGAAGGAGGAAGGACGGGCCGGTCCGAAGGGGGTGGGGAGGCCCGCGTCGCCGAGTGGCGCAGGGTAGGCGCGAAGCGGGTCCTCGGCGACGTGGGCCTGGAGGGGTCCGTGCCGAGGGCAAGCGCACTGGAGTATAGTGATGGACGGCGTCGTGGTGGAGAAGAAAGGCGTTAGGAAGGGCGGCGGAGCGAAGCGACGCGCAAGGCGAGCGCGCGCTGTCGGGAAGGGGCCGCGCCACCGAGTGACGCGACCCCGTGATGTGCGGCTGCTCAGGCCGCCACCTTCTCGATCTTCTGCACGGGGATGCCCAGCTGGCGGGCTTTGTCGACGAGGTTGTCGGTGATGCCGCTGCCGGGGAACGCAATGACGCCCTTGGGCAGGAGGTTGAGGAGGTCGTCGTTGCGGCGGAACGGAGCAGCCCGTCCGTGGCGGTCCCAGTCGGGCTTGCAGACGACCTGGTGGACGCCGCGCTTCTCGGCCCAGCTTGCGGCGATGCGTTCGACGCCCGGGCCGCCGCCGTGCACGAGCACCATGTCGTTGTACTTGGCGCGGACCTTATCGAGCCTGTTGAAGACCGCGGCGGGGTCTGTGACGTCCTTGCCGCCGGTTACCGCGACCAGGGTTCCCTCGGGCAGGTGAGCCTGGGTCTTGCGGTCCTTGCGAGCGCGGACGAAATCGCGGGCGTCGATGGCGGCGGAGGTGAGCTTGCCGGTCTGGCTCGTGTGCGATCCGCTGCGGGGCCGCCAGGTCTGGCCGGTCGTGGTCAGGTAGTCCTCGGCAGCGGCGTCACGCATGCGCTCGAAGGCGTCGCGGCGGGCTGAGAGGTTCTGCACCCGGTCGGTGATGAGTTCGAGCTCACGGGACTTGATCTCGGAGCCGTCCTGCTCGTGCTGAAGGTCGCGGAGATCGGGGATGAGACGATCGGCAGAGCGGTCGAGGCGCTGTGTCTGGGCATCCAGCATGTTGACGAAGCCCCAGAGCAGGCTTTCGCGCTCGTCGGCAAGCTGAGTGCCGTCGGGGCCGATACCGTCAGCGAGGATGCTGAAGGCGGCGTGCACGGCGTCGAGAGCGTCGTCCTCGTCCCAGACGTCCCTGGAATCGAACTCATCGGTCCCCGGGGTAGCGCCGAAGAGCTGAGCGTTTTCGCAGAATGCTTCCATGATGGACTGACCCTGGTCCGCGATGTTCTCGATGATGCTGTTCATGACTTTCTCCTTCTCTCGTTAAGGACCCACCGAGGCCCGTGCCTGGAGCGAGTCCGCTCCGAAGTGATGTCCCTTCTTTTCACGCGCGCGCAACGTAGCCACCGGGCGTAGCCCGGCCGGAACGGAGCGAAGCGGAGAGTAGGACCCCTTTAGGGGTTGGCGCAGGGAGCACGTGTGGGAAGATGGGAGATCACGCAGGAGAGGACTTGTTGGAACCAGCACCGACCCCTTCGACGTTCAAACTTCCCTTCTCGGAAGCAAGGGCATCGCGCGGCTGTCCCGGGCTCAGAACAGCGGGTGGGAATCGAGGAGGGATTGGGCGACTTGGCGGACGCGGTGGCGTTCGTGGACGCGCCTGGGCCCTCTGGGATCTTCATGAAGATGTACGATCCAGAAGACCCGGCCGGGCGAGAGGATGTCGTCCTGGCGGTAGACGTCGCCGACGTGGTCGCCGTCGGCGTCATGGATGCGGGACTCGCGCGGGGTGAGCCGCTTGAAGGTGATGCTGTCCATCACTCACTCCTCCTTTCGGCCAGTGCGGATGCGGCCCAGGCCGCGGCCCGGGCGAGGACGTGTCCGTGACAAGGTTGCGGATCGCACCAGCAGGCCAGCCGCATGCCGTCCAGTACGGCGAGGTCTTCGAGGGCGACGGCGCCGGAGCGGATACGGCCCCAGAGATCGGCGCGGTAGCGCGCGATCACTTCCCCGCGCGTTCCGTCGCGCCCGATCCGGAAGCTGTTGCCCCATTTGGTGCGGCGATCGATGAGGACGGTGTTGTTGTGCACGGGCGCGTGCGCGAGCTTGACGCGGAGCGCGGGTTCGCGCCTGAGGTTGATGACGGTATCCATTCTCCCTCTCCTTCCATCAAGGCTTTGCCCGCTCAGGCCTCTCTTCTCCGACTCCCCCGGAGCGGAAGATCGGCCCGAACCTCGCGGCGAAAACGTCGGCGCCGAGCGAAGCGATGTCGTCGTTGAAGTCGCCTCCGTCGGGAACGATCACCGTGGCCGCCACGCCCGCCCGCGCGCAGCGCCGGGCGAGGCGTTCGGCGGCCCGCTCGCCTTCCGGGTCGTTGTCGCGGGCGATGACGAGGCCGGAGCAGCCGGGCGGGAGAGAGAAGGAGCCGAGGCTGCCTGCGGAGAGGGCGGCGGCGGCGGTGATGTCCGGCACGGCGGTGACAAGCGACAGCACAGTCTCGATACCCTCGCCGACCAGGAGCGGAGCGACGCGGTCGGCGTGCGCGCCGAAGCGCACGGCCAGGCCATAAATGCGGCCGAGGGCCTTGCGGGGCGAGGCGACCTCCGCCTTGGCCGGGCGGCGCGGGTCGAGCCAGGTGCGGTGTACGCCCTGGAGCGCGCCGTCGTCGTCGGTCACGGCGGCGACAAGCGCCGGCAGACGGTGGGTCACCGAACCTTCGCGGTAGCGAAGCTCGGGATGGAAGCGCAGAGCCGGGAAGCGGCAGCGCGCGAGACCCCGGGCGCGGAGATAGGCTTCGGCATGGGTGCCGTCCACCGGGCGGCATAGCCGCCAGAGGCGGCGGGCCGCTTCGGTGGCGTCGTAGTCGCCTGTATCGCCCGCGGCCGGCGAAGCCGGCAGGGCGAGGAAGGCGCGGGCCTCGGCAAGCGCCACGCGAAGCGTCGGCGCGCCCGTGCGGTGGCGGATGAGGTCGAGCAGGTCGCCATGACTGCCTTCGGCGGCATCGGTCCACTTGCCGGGCGCGCCGGGACCGTGCAGGCGGACGAAGAGGGAGCGGCCGCGGGCGCCGTCGAGGTCGCCCGCGACCCAGTATCGTCCCTGGCGGCGGCCATGGGGGAGGTAGCGGCGGCAGACGTCTTCGGCGCGCGCGCCAAGCGCGGCGGCGACGGCGGCTGCGGGCGAGAGATGGTTGTACATGGCGGCACTCCTTCAGAAGACGGGACACCCGGCTGCGCCCGAGGGCGAGCGGGCCGAGCGAAGCGAAGGCCCGATGCCGGAGGGTGCCTGCTCGGGACAGGCTGCAAAAAAAGGGACCGGCACACGAGGCGCCGGCCCCCAGGGTGGGAGGAAACGAAGCGGAGGAGTATCAGAACGGGATGTCCTCGTCCGCGGGCGGGGACGAGGTCCCGTTGTCCTGCATGGCGGTGTCGCCCGCCGCCATCGACGGGTCCGCCGCGGCCTGCGCGCCGTTGCCGTTCGGCCGCTCGAGGAACTGCACCCGGCCGCCGGGAACCAGCAGGATCTCGGTGGAGTAGCGGTCGCTGTCCTCGCCGGGCTTCGACCAGCGCCGGGTCTGCAACTTGCCGTCGATGTAGACCAGCCGGCCCTTGCGGGCGTGCTTCTGGAGCATGTCGACGAGACCGTCCTGGAACGTCACCACGCGGTGCCATTCGGTCTTGTCGACCTTCTCGCCGCTCTGGCGATTCACGTACGATTCATCGGTCGCAATGCTCATGTTGGCGACGCGGCCGCCGCTGGAGAGGTGATTGACGGTGACGTCGGCGCCGAGGCGGCCGATCAGTTCCACGCGATTCAGTCCGAAGCTCATGATGATTCTCCTTCCTTGTCTGGTTAATGACGATGGTTGACGAACGTCGAAGGGCCGAAGTCCTCCCTCCCCGATCCCTTCCGTTCACTTCCCTCAAGGCCTCCTCTCACTCCGTTCCGGCGGTCAGCGCGGCGGTGACGGTGAGAGGATCTCCGCCGGCCGCGTCCCGGGGGTCCGGACAGCGCCTGGCGCGGTCGTCGTCGATGACGTCCCGGACGGCGCCGGGGTGGAGCCCGATCTCTGTGAGCAGGTCGCTGCCGGTCAGGGTGTCCTCAAGGTCGTAATTGGTTCCGAACATGGCCGTGCCTCCTTTGCTGCGTGCCGTGCCCGGCCTGCGCGAGGGAGACCCTCTCCCCCTCTCTCCTCCCGGGCGTTCGCCCCGCGAACGCTATTCTCCGGCTCCAGGGAGAGGCTCCGGGGCCGGGATCCCCTCGGGCGCACGGAGAACCGCGCCCGGCGGCACCGCGCACGGATCGTCAGGAAGATGCCGGGATCGACGGCATGCGATGGCCATGCAGGATGCGGTTTCGGAGGGCGACAGCTCCGGAAGTCCTACCCGGCCTCCGGCCCTCACGGTCATGGCGGCCGGAAGGGAGGTTCGCGCGGCGCGGGGCGGCGCTGCCGCAGCAGTCGGCCGGGGGCGGCGGGCCGGGCGCGCGGCAACACGGGCCGCATCCGGTTCAGTGCTGGGAGTGGTCGCCGGTCTCCGTGCCCCCGGCGCGCATGGAGCGGGCGGCGAGCGCGGTCCAGTCTTCCCGCGAGTGTCCGAGCCTGGCGTTCAGGCGGTCACACAGCCGCTCGGCATCGGCCAGCCCTAGGGCGATGAGCGCCGTAGGCACGTAGCCCGGCATGCCCTCGAAGACGATGCGGATCTGTTGCGGCTCGTCCCCGAGCTCGTAGCTTGGACAGAACGCGTAGTTCGGTTCGTCCGGCAGGGTCTGTGCAGCCATTCAATGCTCCCTTCAATGAGTGAAACGCCCGGCCCCCCGGCGACGGCCAGGAACAGGTACGACGGCCGCCCGCCCGTACGTACCCCGGCGGGCCGGGAGCGGGCGTGGATGACGGGCCGCCGGCCGTACGGACAACGGCCATACGTATCACGCGAATGGACTCAGGCCGCGAGGGGCCAGCGTTGGATGACGCGTTGGAGGAGATCGGGGTCCGGGGTAAAGATGCGCGTTCGCCACGAGACGATCTCGACGGTGCAGCCCATTCGCTTGAGGACCCCGGTGTCGGAATCGACCGGTCCCTCGATCTCGACCCGGTCGGCGCCCATGATGCGGCGCCTGGCGAGCCGCCAGCCGTTGGCGAGCGCCAGCGCCGCACCGCGTCCCATGACCGCATCGAAGGCCTCGGCGCCGGTCATGGCGGGACCCCCCGCAAGACCGAAGGCGGAACGCACCGCGCGGACCTGCTCGAAGTCGAGCACGCGCCCTATAAACGCTTCGCCGTCGTCTGTCCTGAGACGCCGCACCCGCATGTTCTCGGCGGGCAGGCGGTCCCAGACCGGCAGCAACAGGCCGGCCGCGAGCCAGAACCGGGATTCCCGATGGGACGGCAGTCCTGCGATCTCGTCCTCCCAGAGCGCGCGCCATTCGGGTTCGGCGGCTTTCCGCCAGTTGGAGGCGTCGAGCTCGGCCTTCGCCATGGAATCGCGCCCTGCGGGACGCAGCAGCCGGACGCGCTCCTGCACGCCGCCGTCGTCGAACAGGCCGGACGGCGCCGGAAGCACGACTGCGGCGCGGTTCGACCTGGCATTGACCACCAGGTGCGGACCGCCGTCCGCTTGCCCGTCGATCTTGAGCGCGGTATCGGCCGACGTCGGCTCCAACCTGTCGCGGCGCACGATCTCGACCAGCTCGGTGGCGGCTCCGCTGCCGCGATGCGTGTACAGGGTCTCCCGGCCGG
Organism: uncultured Binatia bacterium (SeqCode); assembly: GCA_965221155.1. GTDB lineage: Bacteria > Desulfobacterota > Binatia > UBA9968 > JAJDTQ01 > JAJDTQ01. The sequence goes on from OZ244869.1 coordinate 610,276, forward strand.
CGGCGGACAGGGAATCGGCCCTCACGGTCTCGACGCCGACCTCGTATGTGCCGGCCTCCACGGCCTGTTCGATTCCGGCTGCGATGCGGTCCTCCAGTTCCGCGAAGAGCTGGTTCTGCTCGGCTATGGGCAGGGCCAGGAGCCGGTTCAGAAAGCGCGGCATGGGCGGCAAGTCCTCCTTGAGCGAGCCCTCCCATGTGAGCTTCAGTCCGGTGGCCTCCTCGAACCGTTCCAGCGGCCAGCCGGCGATGTCCCCGCGCCAGAGCGCCAGGTAGAACCGCCTCAGGGCCGCCTTGGCGTAAAGGCTCTCCAGGTTGTCGCTCTCGCGGAAGAGCGCCGCGTTGCTCCCGCCCATTGCGGTCTGGGAGTCGCGCTGTCCGCGGGTGATGGCGCCCAGGCTGTCCAGCCTTCGCGCGATCGTGGCGATGAACCTCCGCTCGCCCTTCACGTCGGTGGTCACCGGCCGGAACAGAGGAGCCGACGCTTGGTGCGTTCGGTGGGTTCGGCCCAGCCCCTGGATCGCCTGGTCGGCGCGCCAGCCCGGCTCCAGAAGGTAGTGGACCCGGCGCTCGGTGTTCGGGCACGAGAGGTCCGCGTGGTAGCTCCGCCCGGTGCCCCCGGCCATGGAGAAGACCAGGATGCGCTTCCGCCCCTCCATGAACGCGGCCGTCTCTACGAGGTTGGCGGAGGCCGGCCGGCTGCGGAGCGCCAGACGCTCGCCGCCCGCGTCGGTGATCCTGAGCACCCGCCGGGAGCGGCCCGTCACTTCGGCAACGGCCTCGTGGCCGAAGTGCTGGACCACCTGGTCCAGGGCCGAGGGCACCGGCGGCAGGGACGCGAGTCTCTCCAGGAGCGCGTCGCGCTGCGCCAGGGCCTCCTGGCACAGAATCGGATGGCCGTCGGCGTCTGTGGCCGGGCGGCTCATCAGGTTGCCGTCGGCATCGGTGAACGGTTCCTGGAGCTGCACGGGGAAGGCGTGGGCCAGGAAGTCGAGGACGTGCTCACGGGGCGTGAGGTCGATGCCGAGGTCGTCCCATTCCGAAGCAGGTATCTCGGCGATGCGTCGCTCCATGAGCGCCTCACCCGTGGACACGAGCTGGATGACCGCCGACCGTCCGGCGTCGAGGTCGGCCTCGATGGCGCGGATGAGCGAGGGGCACTTCATGGCCGTCAGGAGATGCCCGAAGAAGCGCTGCTTGGTGCTCTCGAAGGCGCTTAGCGCGGCCGACTTGGCGTTCCTGTTGAGAGTGGAATCCCCCTGCATGATGCCCGTGGCCTCGAGAGCGGCCTCGATGTTGGCGTGGATGACCTTGAAGGCGCCGGCGTAGGAGTCGTAGATGCGGCGCTGCTCGTCCGAGAGCTCGTGCATCAGGATGTCCACCTCCACTCCTTGATAGGCGAGTGCGCGGGCCTGGTAGAGGCCCAGGGCCTTGAGATCTCTCGCCACCACTTCCATGGCGGCGACCCCGCCGGCTTCCATGGCGGACACGAAGTCGGTCCGGGTCTCGAATGGCGTCTCGCCTGCGGCCCAGAGGCCCAGACGGCCGGCATAAGCCAGTCCGGGCACGGTGGTTGCGCCTGTGGCGGAGACGTAGGTGGTCCGCGCGTCCGGCAGCGCGTTCTGGAGCCGCAGGCCGGCGCGGCCCTGGGCGGACGGCTTGACGTCGCCGCGCGCGCTCTTGCCGCCAGCGGCATTGGCCATGGCATGGGCCTCGTCGAAGATGACGGCGCCGTCGAAGGCCTGGCGGTCGTCCTCGCGGGGCCCCCCGGCGAGCCAGCCCACGATCTGGTCGAGCCGCGAAGGTCGGCCCTGGCGGGACGGCGAGCGCAGCGTGGCGTAGGTCGTGAAGAGGATTCCGGTCGAGTGCGGAATCTCGGCCCCCTGCCGGAAATCCCCGAGCGGGATCACGTCGTCCTCGCGTCCTCCGAGGGCGGTCCAGTCGCGGCGGGCGTCTTCCAGGAGCTTGTCCGACTGGCTCAGCCACAGCGCGCGCTTCCGGCCGCGGAGCCAGCCGTCGAGGATGATGGCGGCCACCTGGCGTCCCTTGCCGCAGCCCGTGCCGTCGCCCAGCATCCAGCCGCGGCGAAAGCGTACCGGCGCCGACAGGGTCTCGCCGTCCTCGGTGAGGACGGCCTCGCCCTGGTCGTCGTCGCCGCAGCGCTGGACAATCTCCCAGCCGGAGCCGATCCGGTAGGTCGCGGCAAGGTGGCCCTCGTGGGCCTGTCCCGCCAGCACGACGCTTTCGAGCTGGGCGTCCGACAGGAGACCCTCCGCCACGATGCGGTCAGGCAGCATGGGGCGGTACGACGCCGCCGGGTGCGGGACGGCGGCCATTGCCGCCGACTGCACCAGCGGTGTCGGATGCGTGGTTGCGCCCGGGATTCGGAAGGCGCCGGGCCGCCAAGGCTCGTAGGGGCCGGAGGCGGCGTTGCCAGCGTCCGCGGCAACGTCCGGCGGGCCGGTTTCGACCGTGAGTTCGCACACGGGTCCCCAGTCATGAGGCCGCGCGGATCCGGTCGACGCGGGCGCAGGATTGGTCTGAGGCCTGGACGGGTGTAGCGTGGCCGTTTTGCCGAAGAGATCCCGGCCGGGCACGGCGACAGTGGTGCGGACTTCCAGTGGCAGTCGGGTGGGCACCCGGTCGATGACAGCGTCGAGCAACTCCGCGGCGGTGGCGGCGCGTGCGTCGGGATCGACATCGATACCAGGTCGGTCAGTGCGGTCGAGCACGGTAAGCCGGGTGTCGAAACCGGTGCCCCGGCGCGCGTAGGCGCGGCCGTCGATGGCCATGGTGAAGACGACCCGGGCGGGCGGATCGAGACGGCCGAAGGCGCTATCCCAGTCGGAATCGCGGGGAATGCAGTTGGCCGAGGTGATGGCGGCGAGCCGGCCGCCCGGCGGCAGCATGGAGAAGGCGGATCGTACATGACGGAGGTCGGCGTCGTGGCGGATGTGGTGGACGCCCGGCGTCGCCGAGAACGGCGGGTTCATGACGATGACGGTGGCCCGGGCGCCGGGCAGGCGGTCGGCGATGTTCTCGGCGTTCACGCCAGTGACCAGGGTCTCGGGGAACAGCCGGCACAGGAGTGCGCGGCGGGCGTCCGCGATCTCGTTCAGATGGAGATTTCCGGCCGCGCTTCCGAGGGCGCATTCCGCCATCACCGCCAGCATGCCGGTGCCCGCGGACGGCTCCAGCACCATGTCGCCCGGCCGGATGGCCGCTGCCCGCAACACGGCGTAGGCGAGCGGCAGTGGAGTCGAGAACTGCTGGAGCCGGATCTGCTCTTCGGAGCGCTTGGTGTGGGAGGGCTCCAGGGCGGCCACGGCCTCCAGCATCTTGAGCATGGCGCGGGGTCCGTCCGGACCGGCGCCGGCGTGGCGGCGCATGGCCCGGCCGTGGCGGCGGATGAAGAGCACGACCGCGGCCTCGGCCGCCTCGTAGGCGTCCTTCCAGACCCAGGCGCCATGGGCGTCGCTTGCGCCGAAGGCGCTTGTCATGGCGTCCCGCAAAGTGGTGGCGTCGAGCGGCCGGCCGGCCTCCAGGACCGGGAGGAGGGTCTTGGCCGCGGTGAACAGCGCGTCTGCGCCGGAAGGCCGGGAGCGTGGAGCGGCCGGGAGGGCCGGAAGCGTGTGCGGAACCGGGACGCGCACGGTTGCGTCCGGCGCCGTGTGTGCGTCGAGCATGGGTGTCTCCTTCCTGGAGTTGCGTGGAAGCGCCGGGGTGTGGCAGACGCTCAACGACCGGCCGTCGACGGGCCGGCGGTCAGTACGCGTTTGCGGCCCTCCATATGGAACCGCTTGCAAGGCCGACACCGGGAAGTCAGAGGAGGCCCTCCCTGCTGAAGCTGAAGAAGCGGCCGTGCCCGCACACGACGTGGTCGTGGACCCGGATCCCCATCACCTCGCCCACCTGACGGAGCCGTTGGGTGATGTCCACGTCCTCGCGCGAGGGCAGTGGGTCTCCGCTGGGATGGTTGTGGGAAAAGATGACGCCGGCGGCGGACTCCCGGATGACCGGGTTGAAGCACTCGCGCGGGTGCACCACGGACGCTGACAGGCTGCCCGTGGAGACCCGGTGATGACGGATCAGCCTGTTCCGGTTGTCCATCATCAGCACGTCGAAGTGTTCCCGGTGCTCGTTGACGTACCGGGGCCGCATGTAGCGGTAGGCCTCTTCGGGAGTGCTGACGGTCGGAGCGTTTTCGTGCATGGAGGCTTCAGCTTCGAGCAGTTGCCGACCCATTTCGAACGCCGCCTTGACCCTGCGGGCCTGCGCCGCGGTGAGCCCCTGCCGCCGCAGTTCCCGAACCGTCATCGAGTCGAGGTCGAGCAGGGACAGGCCCGCGAGCCTGGCTGTCCGTTCCGGGCCGATCAGTCCTTCCATCGGGTTCGTGCTTTCCATGCACGGTCTCCTTGTGGTCGGGATGAGTGTCGTGGCGGGCAACGGCCGCTCCCGCGCTCCGGCCGCCCCGCGTCCGGATACAGCGGGCCTCGGCTCCGGACGGCGGAGGGCAATCTCGCGGGGAAAGAGTGGAAGGCCGGCCGCCGCAAGCGCGTTGCGGCGGCCGGCAGGCTCAGGTTGCGGTTTCGGCGGGATCGCCCAGGGTTACCCGGACCTTCGGGCGGGTGATGGAAATCTCCACCTTGCGGTCATGCGGGACGAGCCAGAAGAGTTCGCGGCGGACGGTCTCGGCGATGGAGAGCACAAGCGCGGAGTCCTCGTTGCACAGGAGCCTGGTGGCGATGTGGAGCGCCTCTTCGTCGAACCGCACGGCCTGGGTCTCGTGGCTGTCGGCCTCGACATCGTCCGAGGCGGAGAAGAACGCGCGGCGCAGCAACTCCGCGAGCTTGTGCGGCTCCAGGCTGCTGTCCGCGGTGACCAGCGGCACCGCTTCGCCAACCCAACTCCAGGCCTCCCCGGCGAAGGCGAGGTCGGCGGGGAGATCCAGCGTGCGGCTCGGGCCGCCGGCGGTTTCGATTGCGAGTGTCATGCGGATCGCGTCGGGACGCGTCGGCAGAGGCGCGGCGGCTGCTCCGGTAGGCACGGGCGCGGGGAACTCGTCCAGCGGCCACGCCTTGCCGTTGGCGGTGACCTCGGTGTCGATGCCTGTGACGCGGTCGAGCGCGTCATACCACCCGTAGCCTTCGAGGCGCCTGTCGGCCTCGAAGAGCCTGTCCGCGATGCCCGCTCTCCCGGCGGCGCGCCACATCGCCTGGGCCTCGGGCGGGTCGGGGTCGCAGGTCATGACCAGGGAATCGCCGCCGACGGGCGCGCGCCTGGGCGGCTCCCGCCAGTCGTCGACGTCGGCGATGCCGGGACGCCAGGGACGGAGGAGCTGCGGGGGCGGAGCGAGTTCGATGCCGGCGTCGCCCGCCGTCTTCCAGTCTGAGAACGCAGGACGTGGGTCGGTGTCGGCGGCCATGGCGCGGTAGGTCGTCAGGCGCGCCGCCTTCCGCATGCCGGCGAGAAGGGAATTTTCGACGGCTTCCTTGCGGGCGGGCAGCACCAGTTCGAGGCCGGGGCAGTCCCTCACATCGGCGCGGACGGACCAGATGCCGCCGTGAACGGTCTCCACCATGGGCAGGCGGACGGGCACGGTGAGCCCGAAGAAGTTGACGTCGGGCTCGAAGGAACCGCGCCAGCGGTCCCGGAAGACGCCGAACACGAGGCCGTTCCAGCCCTCGGCATGGACGGCGCCGTCGAGGAAGGCCCGGCGTTGGAGCGTTACGGGCTCGGTCCCCGGAACGCCTTCGAGCACGACCGGCAGCGGGTAGTGGCGCGCCGCGTTGGCGACGGCTGTGTGGATCGCGTCGGCGGACTCCGTGGCGTGGAACTGGACGGCTGTGCCGGACGGATACGGTGCGCTGTCGTCGCGCCGGACCTCGGCGTCGGTGCGGCCCGTGAAGTGTTCCGGCATGAGGCTCACGGACCACCCGTGTCCGGTATGGCCGTCGGGCGTGCGCGTCCGCGAGGCGATCCGGCAACCCCGCTGCGCCAGGCTCAGGATACCCATGCCGGCGGCGTCTTCGCGGGCCACCAGGTGGTCGCTCCAGCCGTTCTCGCCGAAGCTCAGCAGCACCGCGGGGTCCGCGATGCCTGCGCCGTCGTCGCTGACGGTCACCGTCAGGCGCGTCTCCGGCCGCTCGGGAGTGCGGGCGGCGGGCTCTCCGGCGAGTGTGCCGACCGTGACGCGGACGCGGGTGGCGCCGCTCCTGCGGGCGTTCTGAAGGGTCTCGATGAACGCGTCGGTGAGCGTCGATGCAAAGAATCGCGTGACGCGCTTCAGTGCGCCTTCGTGGACCCGCGCGCGTATCGTCGCCGCGGGTGGAATGGCGGTGTGGTTCATTGCCGTGTCTCCATGACGGGTTGGGAATACGAGAGGAACTGTGCGCAAGACCAGCCAACAAATGCCCGTCCAGGGCGCCCGGTGTGTGATTACGACAACCCTTCCTTCAGGAAATCGCGGACCATCGCCTTGCACTCAGCCAACGTCGAGCCGTAGATGCTGTCCACCGAGCAGATTTCCTCGACGCCGCATGATCCCGCCCACTCGAGCATGCCGGGCTCCCGATAGAGTTCGCCGACCTCCTGCCCGTCCAGGTAGACGGCAACCCGCCTGCATGGCGTGCAGTGGTCGCCGCCTTCGTGCACCCTGCCGAAAGTCAATTCCGGCCTTCGTCCCCTTGTGTCCTTACCGGGGATGCCGTGACGATCGGCCAGCCGCCGGATCAGCTCCCTGCGGGTGCCGGCGGTTTCGACGACCGGAGCCTTGCGTCTCATCATCGTGCCCGCGGATTCCGTCGGGTGCGCCAGATCGGTTTCCCGTACTGCGTACCATTGCCGGTACGGGACGTTGTTCCGGTTGGTGGCGCCCAGCCTGGGGTGATGGGCGTTGTTCACGAGAACCAGCCCGTGGAACCGGTAGGCGCCGGTGTGGTGTCGATAGGATTCCATTGCCGTGTCTCCCTTCCTGTTCCCGAAACGGAAGCGCCCCGCCCGGCAGTGTGCGGGGCGGGGTGCTTGGGGGGCTGGGGGCAGCTCAGACCTGGCGCAGGAACTCGGGGATGTCGAGCCCGTTGCCGTTGTCATGGCCGTTGGCGGCGATGGGCGCAGGATGGTGTTCGGCCGCCCCCGGAGTCTCGATGCTCTCGACCGTGGAGACCGGCGGCGGCGAATCAGCGGGTTCGTCGGCGCCCTCCGGTCCCACCTGCTCCCGGGCGCCGTCGCTGTCGGGTTCCGACGGCGGTTCCAGGCCGGCTACGGAGTCTGACGCCTCGGTTGCGGGTGGTGTCTCCGCACCGGCCTCCTCGACGCCTGTGCGCCCCGTGTCGAACGCCTTGAAGCCGGGCGGGGTCCATGCGAGCGCGGCCGCGTGGGCGTCGGCGGTGACGCCAAGCGGAGGGCTGCCGGCGGCGAATGCCTCCTCCATCGCCTTGGCGAGCGCGGGCTTCTTGCTCTTCGCCCGCGCCGAGGCCCATGCCGGTCCCAGGGTCTCCCTGGCGATGTCGAGGATGCGGCCCTTGTTGATGCGCGACCACAGCATGTCCGCGGTCGGACGCACCTGGCCGGCGAAGTCGATGTCGAGCCGGGCGACGGTGGCTTCGAGCTCGGGACGCGCCTGTGGCTCGAAGGCAAGCTGCCCCTTGACCGTGCGCGCCACCGAGGCCGCGAAGAGCCGCTGCTTGTCGGCCTGTGGCAACGCCCGGAGCGCCGCGAAGGCTTCGCCGTCGTCCTCGATCGAGAGCCACTCCAGCGGCAAGTCGGAGCGGTCGGCGAGCATGGCCTCGCCCGGGCTCCAGGACCGGAAATCCTCGTCGTTCATGCGCATCGTCGGCCGGTCCGGGGTTTCCTTGACCGCGATGTCGAGCGCATGTTCCTGGTATCCGGGGGTGAATACGGCGCGGCCGAGCTGGAACAGCATGAGGTCGAAGGCGGCCTCGAAATCGTTCCCGAGGTGCGCCTTGACCAGTGCCGTGCGGATCGGGCGGAGATCGTCCGAGAGCCCGATCCCGACGCCGGCCTCCTTGCGCGCCTCGGCCCGCGGATCGGGAGGCGAGGCGATGGGCGCGGAGATCGCGGGTCTCCGAACCCGGTCGTCCCCGGCGGTGGCGCCGTCTCCATCGCCGTCACTCGCACCATCGCCGGCGCTGTCGCCGGAGTCGGCCGGCTTCGGCATGTCCTCGGGACGGACCAGGCCCGCGATGATCTGGAGTTCGCCCCTCCAGTCGATGGTGGCGATGCAGCCCGCCATCGCGCAGTCCTCCGTGCGGTAGGTCGCCCGGGCCTCGACCGCCGCGTTGATCTCGCAGGTCCGGGTCTCGATGGCCTGGGCCTCCTCTTCGAGATCCTCGGTCCAGTCCTCTTCGTCCAGATCGGAGATTTCGTCCTCGCGGGTGCGCAGGCGCTCAAGCTCGGCCGTCTCCTCTCTGGTTGGCGCGGCGGGCTCCGGAGAGATGCGCCCGTAGCGGGCGATCTCGGTCCAGTCCACCTCGGGCGCGGCCGTCGCCCAGCGCCAGCGGGTCTGGAGGTCCTTCACGGTCTCCCCGAGCTTCGCCATGGCGAGCTTCTGCAACAGCGCCGGGTCCTCCAGCCAGATCCCGCTCTCGTCCTCGGCGGCGAAGAGGTCCCGCAACACCGGCCCGCCCGCGGCCTCGTAGTCCTCGATGCCCACGAAGCGGGCAACGGTCGAGTTGGCCGGGACCCGTTCCTCCGTGAGCATGCGCTTCACCTGCCAGGCGGCCGGGCGGTAGCCCTGGTCCGCCACATGCTCCCAGACGGTCATCTGGCGGGCGCGATCGGTGGTGACGGCGAAGGCCTTGAGCGTCTCCAGGTCGATGTCGCCGGCCCGGTAGGCGTCGAGTAGTTCGGGCGCCGCGTTGCCGAGCCGGAGCCTTTGTTCGACCAGGCGCTCGGAGGCGCCGAAACGCGCCGCGATGGCGGCCGCCGTGACGCCGTCTTTGGCCAGCTTCGTGAATGCAACCACCTGGTCGGCCGGATGCATGGCGATGCGTATGACGTTCTCGGCGAGCGACAACTCGCTGGACGAGGCGTTGCCGTCGATGATGAGGCAGGGCACCGGGTGGGCAGCGTCGAGCACGCCGTCTGCGGCGAGCGCCTTCAGGGCCGCGAGGCGGCGGCCGCCGGCGACCACGGCATAGCCGCCGTCCGGGCCTTCGCTTCTGGCGACGAGGTTCTCGAGAAGTCCGTGGTTCGCGATGGATGCCTTCAGCTCGGCCTCGGCGGTGGCTTCGGGCGGCGTCTTGCGCACGTTCTCCGGCGCGATGGACAGCCGGTCGAGCGGGACTGGGCGGATCGCCGGCTCGTGGATGGGAGCGGTATGGTTCATGTGTTCCTCCGTGCATGGGGTTGTGGGCGAAACAACTCTCTCCGGCCTTGGCCGGCCTCCGGGCCTCGGGCCGAGCTCCGCCTCCGGACGGCGTTCGTGCGGGGAGGGGTGGTTCATGGGCCGGCGCCGCCGTCGGGGCGGAGCCGCTCGGACAGGCCGGGAGTTCCAGCGTTGGAATCGACCGGAATGCCGGTGAGAGCCGGCAGTGGAGCGCCTGACGGCGACAGGGTGTGGCCGATGCGCTTCTCCAGCCGTGAATAAGCCTCGTAGAGGTCGGGACGGAGTTCCGCCGCGCGGCGCAAATCCGAACGAGACGAAAATATGCAGAAACTGCAAGAACACCTCGACACCCCCTGCCCGTAGACCCAATGAGGCGACTGCCCGGCTTCGCGGATGACCCGGAACACGTCTTGGGCGGTGAGGTCGAAGATCGGCATCCAGTCGAACCACTCCCGGCCGGCCCGGGAGTTGCGGTCGCTGCGCGCCCAGGGGATGCGTTTGGACCGTGCGCTGCTCTCGTCGCGCCGGATTCCGATGGCGCTGACGATGCGTCCGGCGAATCGCGGGTGGGCCTTCAGGTAGTGGCGCAGCTCCCGTTCAATAGGTGAAATTTTCTGAGACCGCGTGCAGAACCGGGTGCGCGGACCCGGCCATTTCCCCCGCTCCTCGACCTGGTCGAGCAAGGTCTTCCCCGACGCGACGCGCGCGAATATCAGCGGAACGCCGGCGGGCATGGTGTTCTCGATGTGCTCGACCGTGCCCGGCCACTCGACCTCTCCGAGGGGGGCGTGGACCACCAAAAGCTGGTCGCGGGGGACGATCCGGGCGAGCAGGATGGTCATGGCTTGGCTGTCCTTGCCGCCCGACGAACTGACACTGACGAGCGCGCCGCGGCGGATCATGTCGCGGCATTCGGATGGAATGTAGAGGTCGGCGGCGGGCCGGTGACGACGTGGAGGGCTCCCGCTCATGCCTTCCTCCCGTCGTGGTCGGTCAGGGTCATGGCCGCGGTCGGGCACACGAAGAGCGGACTGATGAGATAGTTCGACTCGCTGCCGTCTTCGGCGGGACTAACATTGACGGCGGCGATGGCCGCGGTTGGCTCGCCGTCGACGAAGCAACTGACGAGGCAGAAGTTCTGGAACCGGCCGCTGGTCAGGGCCTCGAACGCGCGGCGGTGATCAGGGGTGATGTTGGTGTCGGGCATGGCGGCGACCTCCGTGGCGGTGGCGTGGCGTTGGGGGAGCCCGGCCTCGGGCCCCCTGGACTCGCCCCGCCCCCGTTGACCACCACCTCCTGGCGGCTGGCGGCGCGCCGGCGGAGGCCGAAGCGTCCGGCCCGACCGGCGGGACGGTCGCCGCGACGGATCAGCAAAGATGGTCGTCGTCGTGGAGCAGCTCGTCCTCCATGTCGCAAAGCGAGGAATAGCGGCCTGTGCGGAACAGCCACTCGTCCATTTCGCCGTCGTCTTCCGGCAACTCGTAACGGGAGAAGGCGGACCAGTCCTGGTGACGGAACCCCCTCCACAGGGCGCCCGCCAGGCTTGAAATGAAGGTCCAGGCAATCGCCGCCATCCAGAGCGCGCCGATGTGCCTGGCGCCCGCGCCGAGCGCGAGCGCCGCCGTGGTGTAGACGGCGGCGAGGGCGAGCCCGCCGAGCACGAAGGCGCGGACGCGCCAGGTGGTGGCCGGGCGCGCGGCACGGCCCGGGGCCGTGCTTCCTTCCTGCGCTGTACATGTTCTCTTCATGGTTCATGGCCTCCACTGTGCCGGCGGGCTCGGCCCGCCCCTCTCCCGGGCATCAGTCGCCGATGGCGATGCGGTCGCCCCAAGGGTGGCCGTTCGCCTCCGATGACGACTCCGAATGGTCGACCCAGATGACGGGAAAGACCGGCTCGGCCTCCGGGTAGCTGGAACACTCCAGGTCCGTGAAGTAGAGGCACACCGCCGGCTGTATCCCTTGTGTGTCGAGCCACTCGAAGCCCGGACGGAAGTCGGTGCCGCCCCGGCCCTTGAGCGTGATCTCGTCGGGGAGGTCGTCGGGTCCGTACTCGGCCGCGTCCCGCAGGGCCGCGTCGACCTGGAGCACGATGACTCTTTCCGGCCTGATCTCGGCGGCGATCTCGCGGAGTTCTACCCAAAACCCGGCAAGGGTTTGGGCCGGGAGCGATCCCGAGGTGTCGATGATGACCGCAATGGTGTCGATGCCCTCGGAGCGGATCGAGGGGAGGTAGAGGCCCGAGTCGATGAAGCGGCGGTTGGGCACGCTCCAGCTGTAGTCGCCGTGAGCGGCGTCGGTCATGTAGCGGCGGAGCAGGGTCCGCCAGTCGAGTGTGCTTGCGTGGGCGTTCCGGACCGTTTCCTCGACGCCTCCCGGGGCCTTGCCCTCGGCCCTGGCGATGCTGAGGGCCTGGTGCATGGCCTCGTCCCAGGCCTGCTCCTCGGCGGCGGTGTCCACGGACGCGTCGGAGGAAGCGGAGTCCTGGCCCGCGCGGGAGTCGGCGTCCATAACCTCCCCCGTGCCGGAAGGATCATGGCTCGGCGGCGCGCCGGAGGCGCCTTCCCGGCCGTGACTGTCGTCGTGATCCTGGCTGTCCGCGTCGTCGCGGTCCTGACCCTGTCCGTCGCCGGGAGAATCGCCCGGATCGCCGGGTCCATCGCCGCCGCCCGCGTTGCCGCCACACTGGGCCGGGTCGCCGTCGTCACCGGTATCCTCGTGCCCTGGTTCCGGCAGGCGGTCGTACGCCTGCTCGACACTCAGTTCCTCCCAGGCCTCGGCTCCGGGCGGGAGCGTGAACCCCGCATCGCGGAGCAAGGCGTGGGTGACCAGTTGCGAGGCCGTCTGCCACCGTTCCGGATCCCGCTCTCCCCTGCGGGTGTGGTGCTTGAGCGCGCACGCCATCACCACCCGCGCCATGGCGGTCTCGATCAGGTGCGCATCGGTCTGCGCCACCCAATCGGGCGAGTAGCGGATCTCCCGTCCGTCGCTCGCGAGCGTCCGGCGCATGGGATCGGCGCGGAGCGGGAGCCTCAGCACCAGGCTCCCGAAGAAGGGCTGTTTCTGCAGTAGCCCGGTCACGCAGTCGCTCACCCGGATTGCGGATTCCCTGAACGCGCCGAGGGGCATCACGCCACCTCCCGGGCCGGTTCGGGTTGCGGCGCCGGGAAGTAGCCCGCGAACTGCTCCATGAGCGCGTCGGCGTCGCGCTTGACTCGGGCCCGGACAACGGGGTCGAAGGCCCCGGACGGACGGAGCGAATCCGGCTCCACGCCTGCGATTCTGTCCTTCACCTTTTCGCAGAGGCCGGCCAGTCTGTGGTCGCCGAAGATGTTGAGCCGGGGAACCACGTCCACCAGGTCCCGGATATTGGAGATCATCGTGTCCCGGAATACCAGGGGTTTGCCGTCCCCGTCCTCGTTCAAACGCTCCGAGACCCGCTCCACCGCCTCGGCCAGCCGCCGGTAGAGATCGCCCACGGCGTCGTGTAGCTGCTCCTCGATGCGGCTCTCGATATCGCGCTTCACCCGCTCGGTGTCGTCCGAGGCCAGCCTGGCGATGAAGTGGTTGGCGTCCGGCACCGGCGTGATGCGGTAGCGGATGGAGAACCTGTCCCGGAGCTGGTCCTTCGATGGATAGTCCTCGATGCGGAAGAGCTTGCCGAGGTCGATCCGGGCCTGTTCGACGTAGTCGTCGTAGTCCTCGATGAAGCGGGCGCGCTGGCGCACCAGCCGCTCCCGGAGTGCGTCCATGACCTCGGTGTATTGCTCATAGTTGGCGACGGTGAGAAGCCGCGACCCCGTGTCGTCCCAAGGCAAGCTGTTGGAGTAGTGCCGGGTCCTTGCCTCGCTCATGACGGCGTTGAGCGGGGCCAGGGCCGCCTTGGGAAGCAGTCGTTTGTTGTACCGGCCTGCGCTTGTGCTCGCTTCGTGGTGGGCGGCGACGTGGTCGCTGGCCTCGCGGTCGTAGAGCCGGCCGGACCAGGCGCTGATGCGCAGGCCGACCAGCATGGCTTCACGAGTGAGGTCCATTGGAATTCCTCCTTTCAGACTACCTGAGAGTCCACAGGGGGACCTGGATTGCGGCGGCCAGCTTGCGCCTGGCCGCCTCGCGGCTGCGCGCCCGTACGACGTAGTCGCGCGAGGGGGAGTCGCCCGACGAGTAGTGGGTGATCCTCCAGCAGTGCATGAGCTTCCTCCCTCACCGGGTCCTGGCCGCGGCCCAGCGGATGAAGGCGGGCGAGCGCTGGAGCGCCGGGTCGCGGCGCATGCACGCTCCCACCAGCGACTCTCCCACCTCCCTTCTGAGCCGCTCCGCAAACGTGACGATGGCGTCCATGGTCACGTCCGTCGCAAGACGGTAGAGAGAGCCGCAGAGCGCCATGAGCGCGCTGGCGTTCTCCGGGATGGCCGCGTTGGCGGGGTCGTTCAGGACCGCCCTGGGATGGGGCAGCTCGCGCCAGACGTTCAGGAACGCCGAGAACTCCACCGCAGCCGCTTCGCCAACGGTCCCCCGGAAGAGCGCCCGCTCCGTTGCCGGATGGAGCCCGTTCCGGTGCTTGACGAGGTTGCTGATCGCTTCCCACGTCCTGGGGCAAGGAAAAGCTTTCTCCGTGGACTGCGGGTCGAACTGGTGCAGGAGGTCGGGCCGGTAGACGACGAAGAAAAGTACCTCTGAGACGATGCCGTGGCCCGCGCCCCAGGCGAGCCAGTCCTCGACATCGACGCGGATCTCGAGGTGGACGAAGCGCGAGGCCAGGGGCGCGGGCATGCGGTGGACGACGCCGCGGTCGGTCTCCCGGTTGCCGCAGGCAATGAGCGAAGCTCCCTCGGGGAGCTCGTACTCGCCCACCTTGCGATCGAGAACCAACTGATAAAGGGCCGCCTGGACCATCGGGACAGCGGAGGGCAGCTCTTCGAGATTGATGAGCCAGCGGCCGGTATCGTCGGACGGAGGCAGGAAGGCGGGCGGCGCCCAGCGGGTGCGGTCTGTGGTGTCGCGCCAGGGGATGCCGCGGAGATCGACGGGATCGAGGAGCAGCGCCCGGACGTCGACGTACTGGCGGTTCGCGGCGGCGGCCACCTGCTGGGCGATCTGACTCTTGGCGGCTCCGGGCGGTCCCCAGACAACCACCGGCTGGCGGGCCTCGACCAGCAGCGCGAGCACCTCGGAGAGCTCGCTGGGGCGGAGCGTATAGTCTGCGGAGATTTTCTCGGGAAGGGGCATGGGCAACCTCCATGGTGGGGGGAGATGGAAGCGGAGCGGGCGCCTCTCGCAGACCACCCGTCCCGCCCCCGCGGAGGCCCCCTTTGCCTCTCCTTTCAACTCAAGCACCCGGGGCGGACAGTCCGGGGAGTTGTGAGGAAATGCTGGAACTGTTGATCACAGGGCCTCGGAGCGGCCGTGATCCTCGGTGGAGTGGTGTGGGGCATGACGGCAACCTCCCGTGCCGGCGGCGTTGGCGAGCCCTGCTCGCCTGTGAGCCGCCACAAGGGCGCGGTCGCCCGGCCGCGCGTACCTGGACCGGCGGCGCGAGAGAGTGTCGCGGAAAGCATCAGGAGCCATCCCCGGTTTGCGTTTTCATGGCCGCACCCGTGATGTATGATTCGTGGCGGAGACCGCGATGAGGACGGATCTTTCGGAGTGGCCCGGCGGAGTTGATCCGGTGTGGAGGCTTCTTGAGCCGGCGAGCGTCGCAGCGCTTCGCGCCGAGCCGTCGGCCGCGAACCAGACGCTCAGACTCGCGGCCGACCTTCCGGACCAAGCTCTCGGCGAGTCGGCGTTCGTGCGCAATGCGCTGATCGTGCTCGATCGGTTGGACAGGGACGGGTGGCTGCGGCTCACCGGCAAGGGGAACTTCGGGCGGGATGCGGTCGCGGGGATGCGCGAGTCGATGACCTGGCCCGGGATGGAGGCGACCGAGCATTTCCGCACCGGAAAGGCGTTTCGCGAGGGCGATGTATGGGAGCTCCATCTGCTGCATCGGCTGCTGGACATGGCCGGACTGCTGGAGGCACGGATGGGCTTGTGCCAGTTGACCGCCCTGGGGCGGGAGATGCTGGGGCCGGGGAGACGGGGCGCGCTTCAGGCGATCCTGTTCCGGCACGTGTTCTGGCGCGCCGAACTCTGGCGCTTCGTCGAGACGTTTCCCCGCGGGTTGCCCGGGAGATGGCCGCAGGACGACATGGGCGTGATCCTGTGGGGCCTCTCCCACATGGCCGGCGAGTGGCAGAGCGTGGACACGCTCGCCACGCTTTGCGCGGTTCGCGACGACTCGGTGGCGAACCTGCACTGGAATGCGGAGGGCACGATGTTTGCGGGACGGGTTCTCGGACCGCTGCGTTGGTTCGGGCTGCTCGAATGGCGGTTGCCGCAGGATTTCCTCGATGCCCGATGCTGGCGAAAGACCGCGCTGTTCGACCGGTTCCTGTCGTTCGGCGTCCGGCTCGTGGAACGTCCCGCCGAGGGTCACTAGTGTTGCGGCGTCAATGGTTGATTCGCTTCGTTGGCAACCGCCCCTCTTGCCCACCCTCGACTCGGCGTGAATAATGACCCTGCAGACGCGGGGACTGGGGGGACTTCACGGCAGTAGAGCGTAGGCCGCAAGCCCGTCGCGAACAGTGACGTATCAAGGACAAGGGGACAGGGATGCGCTCCGATGCGCGGAAATTGGATCGAATTCGCTTGCCTTTTGCTTACGGAACTGGAGAGCGAGAATCAGGGACGGCCTCGTCGAGTTTGTGTTGTGATCAAATTACCATTTATTATCAGTTGGTTACGGGAACATTCCGGTCTTTTCGACGGCTGTAGGAAATAGCCGTATCCGAACCCGGTGAACTCGTCGTCGTCTTCCGGCAGCTCGTAATCGGAGAAGGCGGACCAGTCGCCGTGGTGGAACCCGCGCCACAGGGCGGCCGCGAGGCTTGCGACAACGGTCCAGGCAATCGCCGCCATCCAGAGCGGGCCGATGCACCCGGCACCCGCGTCGGACGCGACGGTTGCAGCCGTGTACACGGCGGCGAGAGCGAGCCCCACGAGCACGAAGGCGCGGGCACGCCAAGTGTGTCCGGCGCGCTGCCGGAACGGATCCGGGCCGCGGTCCTGATCTGCGAATGTTCTCGTCATGTTCATGGCCTCCCGCTCTACCGATGGGACGGGTGCCCGCCCGGGCCCCCTGGGTTTCGCCCGGCCCCAACCGGCCACGACTTCCCGGTGACAGGCGGCGTGTTGGAGGAGGCCGGAGCGCCAGACAAACGCGTGACTGGAGACCGGACTACGGCGCTTTATGCAGACCGTGGCCGTCCGATTCTGTGGGCAAGTTATTCCCAAGCCACAATGGACGCGAGGACGGGCTCGCTGGCGATTACCTCGACTTCGTCACGCGAGGGCTTCGCGAGGAGCGCCGCTGCAAGCCAATTTCGGGAAAATCGAGTGAGCACTGTTGACGGGTGTCGAGTCGTCGACAACAATGAACTTGGTGAGCCAGTGTTGGACTTGAGGCGGAACGGCGGGGGTATGTACCAGATGACCATAATCCCCCGACGCGCCAGCACTAGCTTGTACTGTTCGACCCGGCTACCGTTGGCGATCCACGCATACCGGGTCGCCTCGTAGATGTCGTAGACGTGCGGTTCGCACGCCGGACCAACGCCCACTCCAAGAAGCTCGAGAACCACATCGCCGCGGTCAACCTCCACGTCCTCCACTACAACTGGTGCCGATACCACGAGGCGATCCGCTGCACCCGGCGATGGAAGCCGGGTTCACCCGCACCCTGCATGGCATGGACTGGCTGATGACGTGATCGAGAATTACGACTAGATTCCCCTCGTAGGGGGCGAGGCTTTGTGGTAGAACGAAAGAAGCCGACGGAAGGGCCGCCGGCTTCAGTAGCCTGGAGGACCAAGCCGCGTCTTTTCCCGAAGACGAGTTCATCCTACCGCTCGTCACTCCCGCGGTCAAGTCCTCCGGCAAGGAGAACATGATGCCTGATGCTTCAGAATCCGCAGGAGCCTACAATCGCATCGTCGAAGATCTTCGGAAGCGGGAAAAGGAGCGGAAGGCCCAAAAGCGCCGGAAGCTTAAGAGATACCCTGCCCTGGAGCAACGAGAGCTTCGACAGCGAAAGGAACTACGAGTCCTCCGGCAACTGCTCAAGGATGCGAAGTTTGAGTTGGCCTACACAGCAGTGCTGGCCGATCCAATCATGAGACGCATTGGGAGAGTCGACATCGTGACGGCCAGCAAGATCGCCGAGTTCTTGGCGGAGATGCTTCCAGAGGGTGTAAGCGCAGAGTCCATACTTGGGAGTATGGAAGCTGCTGCTCAAGAAGCTGCCGTTTATGAAGAAGATGCGGATCGCAGGAGGAGGGAACCCCTCCGCGGCGCGAGATACAATTGACTCGCAACACGCCCAGCGGCTTCCCCTCTCCTCAGTGCCTGGTCACGCCGGCGTTGAGCTGCGTTGACTCCTTCAGCGCCTTCTTGAGCTCGTCGATCCTGTCGTAGAGCTGACGGATCAGAGCGTCCTTCTCCCGGCATCCTTCGCAGGAGCACGGGGCCTCATGGGTACATCCGCAATCTGGCATGGTTCACCTTCCGGCATGCTTGAGGGCGGAGAGGGTTGGCTTAACGGAACATGGCAAGGCCGTATGCGGAAGAAATGGCGAGGCTGGGCGAGACGTTCGCGTGGGTCGCAGAGGCCGTCGATCTTGAGCCATTGTGTCAAGCCATTCGAACCGCTGGAAATCTGCCGCTTCGGGCCATTGGTTCCGGCGGCTCCCTGACCGGCGCCCATGCATTGGCAGCCTTGCATCAACGCTATACTGGCCACCTCGCCACGGTCGCTACGCCTCTCGAAGCAATCCGCGAGCCGCTTGGCGCAAGTTCCGCGGCTTGGCTGCTGAGTGCCGGTGGCGGCAACGTTGATGTCGTTGCGGCCGCGAAGGCACTGATAAGACGAGAGACACGTCAGATCGGGGTGCTCTGCGGCCTAGATCCCAGCCCTTTGGCTGATCTTTGCCGCGAGCATCCATATGTCGATCTGCTGCTTTACCCGTCGCCAGGGGGCAAGGATGGCTTCCTTGCTACCAACTCGTTGTTGGGATTCACTGCCCTTCTTACTCGGGCTTACAGCACCGAATTTGGTACGGGCACGGATTGGCAGGATACGGTCAATTGTTTGGAGCCGTTGTTTCCGGTGACCGCGACAGGATCGGAGGCGTGGAAGCAAGCGACGGCACGACTGTGGGCGCGACCCACGACGCTCGTCCTTCACGGCCCGTCGACTCGAGTTGGGGCCATCGATCTGGAGTCAAAGTTCACAGAGGCGGCGCTTGGCCACATTCAACTCGCCGACTACCGTAATTTCGCCCACGGTCGACATCATTGGCTCGCCAAGCGGAGTGAGACGAGCGCCGTGCTTGCCTTCATTACCGATGGGGAGCGCATGCTGGCCGAGCGTACGCTTGATTTACTTCCCGTGGACGTCCCGCAGGCGCGAATCGTGTTCGACGGCGGCGCGAATGCCGCGATGCTGGCGTCGTTGCTCGCAGCGTTGAAGATTACGGGCTGGGCTGGCATCAGCCGGGGAATAGATCCTGGTCGGCCTGGTGTGCCCAAATTCGGCCGCAAACTCTATCACCTGCCACTGCCTCGTCCTCAGCGGGTCACGGGGTTGCCACGCCTCACGGCACGGGAAACTGCTGCGATCGCCCGGAAGGCAGGCGTTGACCCGCACATCCTCGCCGCCTCGGGCGAATTGGGCCACTGGCGCGGAGCGCTTGCGACCTTCCGCAGCGGTTTGCGGCGCGCCCGTTTCGAAGGAATCGTTCTTGACTACGACGGCACGGTGGTAGACACCCGACGGCGGTTTGCTCCTCCGGAGCTGGAAATGGCGTCCGAGCTTGCCCGGCTCGCCGAGGGAGGGGCTCGTGTTGCTGTCGCAACTGGCAGGGGCAAGTCGGTCCGACACGACTTGCAGAGCTGCGTTCCGCGCACTCTCTGGCCTCTGATACTCATTGGCTACTACAACGGTGGAGAGGTTGCACCGCTTGATAACGATGGCGCGCCGGATGGATCGGCGATGGCGCGCGGGGCGCTGCGATCTCTCAGCGAAGCGTTCCGCCGTCACCCGGAGCTCTCATCAAGCGTGCGTCAGGAAGACCGACCGTTCCAAGTCACGCTTCAGTCGAGCCGTGGTATGCCCGTGGACCGGCTTTGGGACTTGGTCCACCACGTGATCCAGCTAACCGGTGCTACTGACGTTGGGGTGACCCGGTCCGGCCATTCAGTCGATATCGTGGCGGGGGGAGTGTCTAAGTTGAATGTGGTCCAACGGTTGCGCGAGACGATCGGAGACGCACCCATCCTCGTGATCGGCGATCGTGGCCGCTGGCCAGGCAATGATCACGAACTCTTGAGCGAGCCGTTTGCGCTGGGAGTCGACGAGATCAACGTCGACCCCACGACCTGCTGGCATTTGGGTGAGCCGGGGCAACGCGGCCCGACCGTGACGCTCGAGTACCTCACCGCGCTAGAGGCGCATGATGGTCGCTTGAAGTTCAAGGCGGGCTCGCTGCGATGAACGAAAATCTCGGACTCCGAATTCTCGCGCGGATCATGAACTGGACGGACAAGCGCGCCCGCGAGGAGTTCGCCTGGCTGAAGCTGATGGCGCGGCTCAAGTACGACGGGTACCGTGATTTTCAAGCTGGCATGCGGTTCATCGAGAGCCTCGTGACTTGGCTACAGCAGTTCAAAACACAGGAGCGGGAGACGGCTTACATGTTCGTGCGCCGCACCCTCGTCTACATTGGCCCCGGCGAGATGCAACGACTCGTCGAGCAGTTCTACCCGCGCTTCGTTTGGGATCGTCTCGTTCGGATGGTGGCGAAGGAGCATGGGGTCCCACGTTACCGTGTGCTTATCGATTCGTCGAGCGAAGCGGCGATAGAGCGTCTGCGTCGCCAGACACTGTTCATGGGATTGAGTGACGGCGCCCGTATCGACACGATCCGGCACGCGCATTCAGGAGTGCTTAGCAATGAACAATTCGTCCAAGGCACGCAGGTGGACACCGACAAGTGGAGAGATCTGCTCGATAATCTTCGCGAGGAATTGAAGGATGGGACGGCACGGTTCCGTATTGTCTACTTAGTGGACGACTTTACCGGTACCGGGACCTCCTTTCTTCGCTTCGACGAAGAGACCGCGAAGTGGAAGGGAAAACTGGTCCGTTTCAAGGACTCGGTGGACGGCGCAAACGGTACATCCGATGAAGACAGGCTTTTTGAGGAGGATTGGGTGCTCTGCGTTCACCACTATGTAGCCTCGGCGGCCGCGGCGGCAGCGATCCAGGAGCGCGTCAGACACTTCGCCGACACTGGCAGTTTTCCGCAAAATTGGGCCCGAACAACGTGCCCGACCTTCGGCATGGTGCTGCCGAACGACCTCCCCATCGACATGAGTGGCGAGTGCCATGACGACTTCATCGAACTGACTCGCAACTACTACGATCCGGTTCTTCGCACCAAGCACACCGACGTTGGAGGCGTGAAACACCTCGGCCTCGGCTACGGCGGTTGCGCACTCCCCCTAGTGCTCGAACATAACACTCCCAACAACTCCGTAGCACTACTCTGGGCGGAGACCGATGGCGGCATTAGGGATGGTGCTCCCGCTCCCGCGATGCGACCGCTGTTCCGGCGTCGCCAGCGTCACGAATAGGGCGGTACGGAATGGCAAATCCCTTTCAAAAGCGGGCAACGGAGTATCTTCGGGACGATGAGGCTTTCTTGGCGGTGGTCACGCCGGAGCCACTCGTCACTTTCTTGGAGAAACCAGCGAAGGAAGAGCGTCTCTATGATCGTCTAGCGATGATTATCGGCACGCCAGGCAGCGGAAAGACGACGCTCGCACGACTCTTCGAGTATACGACGCTGACGACGTTGTTGCGCGGTCGACATTTGAACGGCTACCGGCCGCTGGTGGACATCCTTAGTTCTTGTGGGGCGATTCGGGAACAGCACGCGACATTAGTGGGAGGGCGACTCCCACTCGAGGCCGAGTACCGGGAGTTCTGGGAACTCCCGTACCCCGAGGAGTTCCGGGCACGTCTGATGATGCAGTTGCTCCAGGCTCGTGCAGTGCTGGTCTGGCTCCGTCACCTCCAGGACTCCGGGGTAGCACTCGCTGACGTCGAAATCGTCCCCCGGGCGGACGTACACGCGGCCGTCGCATCCGTCGGCGGTCGGGCGGGACCTGAACTGCTGACTCGCGCCCGAGACGTCGAGCTTGCCATATACCGTATTTCGGCCGCTCTCGTGCCCCCGAACATCGAAGATATCGACCAAGAGGCCACGGCAGCCTACCGGCCTTTCGACGTCATCGAAGCATTCCGAATCCCCGACGGTGACCGGACCCTGGTTCTCCGACCCCTGATTATGTTTGATGATGCTCACAGCCTCCATCCTGACCAGTTGACGGCCCTTCGAGGGTGGTTAGTGCAGCGTGAGCTCAAGATTGCGAGATGGGTGCTGACCCGGCTCGATGCATTGTCCTCGGGCGACGTGCTTCTGGATCCGGCCTCGAGCGGGGAGCAGTCCGGGATCAAGCCTTCCCGCGAGATGACCGTAATTTGCATGCAAAGCGGCGAGGACCGAGCGAACGAACGTCGCGCATTCCGCAAGATGGCCAAGGATATGGCAGGACGGTACTTGCGCCAGATGGACATGTTCAATCGCCGTGGTCTGGATCGTCTCGGAGACCTGCTGTCAACGACACCGCATACCATTTCGGACGGGAAGCTCCGCCAACTCCAGAAAGATGTCGATAAATTGCAAGACCATTGCGGCCTTTCGACCGGTCGCCGCCAAGAGCTCGAACAGCAGACGAACGACTACCTAGCCACGACCGGAGGCGACGGTGATGACGTGCGGCTCAGTATCCTGTCGGTAATGTTTGAGCGGTATGCGAAGCGCGTTCCACAGCGCAGCCTGTTCGACGATGACATCGACGATGTCGAGCCCAGGCGTCCACTAATGGTCGACGCCGGAGTCGCGGATGGCGCCCGCATTCACTTGTTGCACAACTATGACCGCCCTTACTACTTCGGTGTAGACACCCTGTGTGATGCCGGCTCCGAGAACGCGGAGCAGTTTCTTCAACTGGCAGCCCAGCTTGTCTCGCAATCGGAGACACAGCTCATCCGACGTGGCAACGATCCGGTGCTTACAAGCGAAGTACAGCACAGAATACTGCGTGAACGCGCAGGTCGCCTGATTCGCGAATGGGATTTTCCGCAATGTGATCTAGTCCGTCGGCTGGCAGACGGTATCGCCACGGAATGTCTAGTCAAGAGCCGGGAAGGGAACGCCCCACTCGGGGGTGGTGCCAACGGATTTGGTATCCCGCAGGACGAATTCGATTTGATTCCGACCAATAATCCAGACTTGGCACGTGTCATTAAGTTCGGGGTCGCTTACAACGCGTTTGCGCTCGTACCAAATCACCGAACCAAGAACCGCACGTGGTGTCTGATCGAACTTGGGGGTGTACTTCTCCTGCATCACGGCTTGACGTTGAAGCGCGGCGGTTTCCTCGAACGCCGAGCGGATGACATGGTACGGTTGCTGCATGACGGGTGAGACGAAAGGTGGATGCCGGTGGGATCCCTGCATCGTCCATCGTGGCGACGATGTCGACGGATTTATTGGGCAATATCTGGGCAAGTCGGCTCGGAAGATATTTTTTGTGGCAGGTGCTGGTTTCGATCCAAGAGCGTGCGCGCTCGCTGCTCGGCTCGGGGCAACGGATGCAGTTGTTTGTGCCTTGCTCATAAGAGAGGAGCGCCCCAATCCCGCGCAGGAGCTGGTGGACCGTGCCCTTGCAAATGAGGCCGATCTTCTCAGCACTCTCACGGATGGGCAAGTGGAGTCCATTGACGTATTCGGCTCGGACGGGGCTGTTGTTGGTGGGCGAAACGCGGTGAACATTCTCACACGGCAAGGGTTAGACAGCGTGACTGACGTTGTTGTCGACATCAGCGCATTGTCGGTGGGAATCAGCTTCCCGATAGTTCGCTATTTTGTCGAGCGCCTTGTTTACGGTGTGGAATCAACGAATCTGCACTTGTTTGTTGCGCATGACCCGGATCTGGATGCTGGTATTCGGGCTATGTCTAGCGATAAGCCTAGCTACGTCCACGGGTTCAGGGGCAGATCGACGCTTTATGACACGACGAATGCGGCGCGACTGTGGCTACCACAACTTGCTACAGGACGGCGTTGGGCGCTCACGAAACTTTACGACTTCGTCGATCCACACGACACCTGCCCGATTCTTCCATTTCCGGCAACTAGTCCGCGTCTGGGTGATGTACTGGCGGAGGAGTATCTCACCGAGCTGGAGAGCACTTGGGAAATCGACACACGAAACATCGTCTACGCGGACGAAGGAGATCCGTTGGATCTCTACCGAACCATTCTCAGGCTAGATGACCTTCGTCAGAGTGTTTTCGAGGCAACTGGAGGTTCGATGCTGATCGTCTCTCCTGTTGGCAGCAAGGTGATGGCGTTGGGCGCACTGTTGGCAGCGCTTGAGCGCGATTTGCCGGTTGCTCATCTTGAGTCGATCAGCTACGGACTGGAGACGTCTGTGCCAAAGACAATAGACCCACCGGATTTCATCCATGTATGGTTGGAAGGTGAGGTCTATCGGGAGCCTCGCCTTGCCTTGCGGAGGGGATGGAGCCGTCCACGATGAAGGCCGGCCCACGACCGAAGGTATTCGGCACCGGGTTGATTGCCCTGGATCTAGTCGTTGGTCCTGATCCGGAGTCACCTGTGCGGGCGTGGGCGGGCGGAACGTGCGGCAATGTGCTGTCCATCCTCGCTTACCTTGGATGGGATTCTTACCCGGTCGCGCGAATGAACGACGACGTGGCGTCGGACCGGGTACGAGCGGATCTCAATCGCTGGGGAGTCCACGTTGATTGGACCAACTGCGCCCCGACTACGAATACGCCCATGATCGTTCAGGAGATCCGCCGTAAACGAGACGGGCGGACCGATCACCGGTTCTCGTGGTCCTGCCCGCACTGCGGGAAATGGCTTCCTCCGTTCAAGGCAATCACAGCGGACGCCGTGGAGAAAGTGAAGCCGGCGCTCGATGGGGTGTCCGTGTTCTTTATGGATCGGCTCTCGCGTGGCACCTTGGTATTGGCGGCGGAGGCATCTGCTCGTGGTGCCGTAGTTGTGTTCGAGCCATCCAACAAATCGACCGACAAGCTGATGACGGAAGCGATCAAAGTCGCTCATGTCGTGAAGTACGCCGACGATCGTCTTGGGAGTGTCCCGGGAGTGCTGAGAAGCGACTCGGCGGTTCTCCTGGAAGTTCAGACCCTCGGTGACCGGGGTCTGAAGTACCGCCATCGACTAGGCCGTAACGTTTCCGGTTGGATGCACCTCAAGGCCATCGGTGCACCGCGGCTTGCCGATACCTGTGGCGCCGGCGATTGGTGCACTGCCGGGTTGATTGCAAAGGCTATGACTGATGGCCGGGTCGGATTTCGTTGCACCGGTGCCCGCGGCGTTCGGTTGGCACTTCGTTATGGTCAGGCGCTGGCAGCGTGGAGTTGTAGGTTCGAAGGGGCACGCGGGGGCATGTATGCGGTTTCCAGACGAGTATTCAAGCGTCAGATCGCTGGTCTGGTCAATGGTAGGCTGGACTATATTGCGGATAATCCGGTCGAGAGCACCTCGACCCAAGGGGTCACATGTCCAGCCTGTCCCAGTGGGCCAGATACGCTGCGCCAAATGGGGCAGGTCCACCCAGGGGCAAACGAAAGATGATCGTTGGCTTGGAGTGCGGCAATCGACGGTCGCGCGTGGAGCCCCCGGACAATGGCTCTGTCGTTGCAGCGTTTCTGAGCGATTTCCGGTGAGGACATGGGCCAATCGCTTGGGCTGGGCGAATGACGAAAGGCGGCACAAGAGTTTGCTGCCTGCGGCAGGCGAACCTCTCAGTCACATAAGAGTTCGATAGCCTCGCCGGCGTCGTCGCCCGCTGTCGACCTGGACCATGATGTCGTCCAGGGCCTCCAGCGCACCCGGCATCATCAGGTCAGCTAGCATCGCCCGCCAACGGTCGATCCGCCGATTCGTTCGCGAGCACAGGAAGGGTTCGGGGTGGATCGACACGTGCAGACTGCTGTTCGATCGAGGGGCACCGCACGGCGTTCACGGCATGCCCTCCTGGCGGCAGCAGAAACTGGGCTTTCGGTTGCCAAACGGGTTTCATTTCGACGTCAAGCATGAGCAGGGCAGGAGCTTTCGTTTGAGCGACTCGGACGGCACACGGCACGAGTTCAACACCTATGCCAACCTGGATCCCCACGAGTTCGTGCGCCACGGGCGTTAGGTAGAGGAA
Organism: uncultured Binatia bacterium (SeqCode); assembly: GCA_965221155.1. Classification (GTDB taxonomy): domain Bacteria; phylum Desulfobacterota; class Binatia; order UBA9968; family JAJDTQ01; genus JAJDTQ01. Next base: position 636,049 of record OZ244869.1, read on the forward strand.
AGCTGGCAGCAAATGCACCGAAGCCGAGGACCGCAGGCTGCGCGACCGCCTCAGTGTGCTCTCGGCCGTCCGCAAGCTGCTGGCGCTATCCGATTCCCCTGCCCGCGGGCGGTTGAGGTGGTCTCGAACCGAGTAGTCGGGAGCATGAACCCTCGTCGAGATAGTCCGCCCACACCCTCAACGGCCCCACCGGCTAACTGCGCCACCCTGGCGATGCCACCGTTCTGTTCTCCGGTTTCGACGCTCACAGCCTTCCAGACGCCCTACAGCCACGACTGGCCACATCCACCGGATCGACCTGCACCTCCGGCACCTCCGAGCCATCCCATGTCCTCCGTGCCCTCGGCCCGGATTCTGAGCAGGCCGATTCGTCAATTCGTTTCAGCTTTGGTCGGTTCACAATGACGACGCTGGTGTGGCGAATGACGCCAACTCATCGTCACGTATCCTCTTCGTTGTCGTCACGCTCACTGGCCTCGACCCGTGGTGTGATGGCTTCAATGAACCTCGTAAGTTTGCTCGCCAAGGTAACAGCAGTTTCTTCATCCATAGTTTCGACGTCGCATGACACCCAAATCCAAGGCTTCTCGTGTCTCTGATCATCGAAGACCCTGACGTCCGCGAGCCCAGCCTCCAAATCTTCGTGGGACCGGTATCCGAACCCGATGTCTGCCCGCCATCCACCTGTGCCCACCGTGTCCACCTGGGGCGACAACTCGATATAATAGTTGGCTTCCCTATGGCCCCACGGCGACCGCGCGTACCACATCCGATAGTAGCGCCAATCGGCGTCGCCACCTGCCCACCGGCTCCTTCTGTCCGGCTTAAGCGCGTCCGGCAAGTCGGCCAAGACCAGATCTGAAACTCCTTTGAGAAAGCGTGAGATTGCGTCATCCCGGTTTTGGTTGTATCCGGATCGTGTTGTAGCAGAGGCCTCACCAACTCCGATCACGTAGCGTTCTACACCGGGGACCGGGATGATGGTGTTCGCCAGTATGTACAAAGCACCGGACTCCGGATCATGATACGGCGTCAACTGAACGCACGTGATGAGATCCTCCGTCGAAGTCTTTTCGTTAAGCCACAAAGCCGCTGACGTCACCTCAGGGGCGAACCTGTGACTCGCCAGAATAATACGCTGATCGTTGTTCAGAGCATTCAGGTCATCGTCCGAGCCGAGGTGCTCGATCAGTTTGTTTCGAGCGTCAACTATCGACACTCCTGCGTAGTTGGCAAACATCTTGACGATGTCGTCAACTCTAACACGGTGCAAATAGCTTGCGTACTTGATGGCCTGCCAGTGAACATCTACACCCGTATCGTCGCGCTTCAACTCAATGACGACCAGCCGCCCGTCAATATCCACGGCCAAAAGGTCCAGCCGCTCGTTCGTCCTGTCGAAACCACTGAACTCTTTGCTGACGATGAGTAGGTCCTGACCTAGGATGCCGGGATTGGACGCTATCCATTCCTGGATGTCTTGTCGTTCTTGAAACCCCAAGTCGGTGAAATTGACCTCACGTATGGGCACTGATTCGCCTGTAGTAGGATTGATCTTGAACAGCTGTGGTTCGGAACTCACGTTCAACTCCCTTTCGAAGTTTCCCCGTCACAGGCTGTGCCTTTAGCGACTGCCGAGTGCGGGAGCGGATCGAACCTCCACCAAATCGGCACCCACTCGCTGGGTTTGAAAATTGAGGGCAAGATGTATGGTCTGCCTACCTCGTTCAACGACGACCTGCAAACCGACCGTCGGGCTATCCGTTGGTTGCCGGGAACCCATCGGTCTCCCGGTTGGTGCTTGTCTGAAGGTCAAGAAATACCATATCGATGGTATCGGCGATTTGAACTGCCCACTTCTGGCCCTGGGGCGGCTTCAACTCCTCCCACCCGAACCGTTCCAGCGCGTGTTCCAGAGCCCGCGGATAGTCGCCGCTGTCGAAGGCCGTAGAGGCAATTCCCGGCTGGGTGGGTCCCACCTCGTAGGGGATCTCCTTGGGCCGGCTGAATTTCTTGCGGCGCAGATCGCTCGCCTGCCGCAACCTGCGACCGCAACGACCGGCACGGTTCGAACGAACGGCTACCCGACATGCGCACGCTTGCGGGGACCGAGTATTGATCAGATCAGGTTGCGTATCGATTACGTTCAAAAGACATAAGAGCATAAACCATTGATATATAGGCGATAAAATCTATTGAATTGCAGAACCGTCCATAAGGTCGTCCGCGTCGCGCTTCGCCCGGGCCCGGGCCGCGGGGTCGAAGGTCCTTGAGGGCCGGAGCGAGTCCGGCTCCACGCCCACGATCCTGTCCTTCACCTCCTCGCACAGGCGCGCGAGCCTCTGGTCGCCGAAGATGTTGAGCCGGGGGACGACGTCCACTAGGTCCCGGATGTTGGAGATCATGGTGTCCCGGAACACCATAGGCTTGCCTTCACCGTCCTCGCCAAGGCGCTCCGACACCCGCTCGACCGCTTCTGCCAGACGCCGGTAGAGGTCGCCCACGGCGTCGTGGAGTTGGTCCTCGATGTGGCTCTCGATATCGCGTTTCACCCGCTCGGTGTCGTCCGAGGCGAGCCTGGCGATGAAGTGGTCGGCGGATCGCCGGGAAGTTGTGCGGCAAGGCAAAGGCGGGTGGCGTAGTGGCGGGCGGACGGCGGAGCCAGTCGTATGGCGGCGGGTCGCCTCGAGTGATGAGCGAGGCCGCGGGCACAAACCCAAGAGCGCTTGTCAGCGCCACATTCTCGGGGTTCTCGCCGCCGGGCGTGGGGGATGCGGCTCAGCAGACCGCGGGCGCCGGGGTGAGGCGAGGCGCGTCAATGGCAGGGAACACTTTGAGGAAGGCGTCGGCACGCGGATAGGACGCTCTTCCGCCGGTTTCGGTCCAGTGTAAAGGTGTTCGTTAACCTTGCCCGGGTAGTCCTCAGGCCCGTAAGTCCAACAACAGGATCTGCCAGTCAAGCGTCAAACGAACGCCTATTTTCGGTCGAGTCCCTCCTTGTACCGCATCCACCCCTTGCCCGTGAGACAGACCCGGATGAAGGGGGTCGTCGCCCTTTCAACATGGCCCGTGGATTCCCAACCCTGAACACCGCCATCCGGAGCTTGGCCGCCGGGCCTTCCGAATAGGGCCTACACAACCACGCGATGTTTGACAAGGATCTGTCATCATGGCTTCAATCAGCCTTCGGTCAAGCGGCCTTTTCGTCCGGCGGAGTAACGGCATGCTGTACGAGTCGCCGGTCGAGATGCGGCCGACGCGCCTCGGATGCACACCCCGGCATGTGAATGGGAGGGCAGGACCGTGACCATGCGAAACTGCCTGATTGCCGTGATGGTGTCTCTTGCGAAGTACATTGACCTGATCCGGCGACAGCCGAACGCGATTGTCCGAAGGCTGGATCCGGTGTGCGGATTCCGGCATTTCTTCGGCCTAGTCGATACGGGCGGCAGGATGGTCCCGGACGAAGAGTGGCGGCGCTTCCTGGCCGACATCATCACGCCGCGCTTCAGCACGGGTAGGCCGTTCTGAAAGGACCGGGGAGTGGCTGCGCCGAGCGGCAGGTTACAGCGGGAACGGGTAAGGGTGGTGATGGGGCTGTAGCGGGTCGGTGCCTGTGACCAAACAAGGTCCTCGACTTCCGGTCTTTACAGGCCCGAGCCCATAGTGCCACGCCCGTTTATCAAGGATGTGGACGAGTGCCAGAAGACGCACTGGTTGGCCCTGTCGAAGGGAGTCGGCAGCAAAATGAACGATCCGCACGTAGAATCGCTAGTGTATCGCATTCGCCATGACGGAACGGTGTACTACGGTGGGTCCGATCCGGCCGCGTACGAACATCCAGCTTTCGACATCCAAATCGCGAACGAAGAGGTGCGTTTCACGATGAGGGCGCACTTTGCGACGGAAGACACCGCTCGTCAGGCCGCTGAACCGTTCATCAAGACCTGGGAGTTTGAAACCGCACTCAGGCAAGGACGGAACACCTTCACGCTGGTGTTTCGCAACGCACACATCGTAGACCGTAAACCGAATCCGCCCAACAGTGGTTCTCGGGACCGCGAGAGACGTGCATTACATGTGTCCGCCAGATTCGACGGGGGACTGGACGGGACGCTTAGTGCCGCAGTCCAGCTTCAACCTTCAGCCCCGTACCCTCCGCCTCCGTGCAACAATGTCGAGGTTACGTCCACTGTTCAGCAAATGTCGGACCGTTATCTGGATTTTCGTGAAGGCAAAGAGCCGCTGCCCGCGTTGGCCTACTTCTGCCTTACATGCCTGGAAGCTTGCGCCGGGGGCAGATCGAAAGCTGCCGCGAAATTCGCAGTTGACAAGAGAGTGCTGGATGGGATCGGTCGATTAGCCGCCGAAAAGGGCGGGTTGCACGCCCGCAAGGCACAAGGCCGTTCCCATGCGTTGACCGACGACGAGGAGTCGTTCTTGAAGGCGGCGGTGCCAGCACTTATTCGCCGCATGGCGCAAGTCGCTTGCGATCCGAAAGTGAAGGTTCCGACGATCGCGTTGTCTGATCTTCCCCCGATGTAATTTGCCGGGACAGCTTGCTCGGCTTGCGAGAGACGTCGAAAAATCAACTAGTCATGACTGATTCACGAGCCCGATCCAGGGTCGGAGTGGACATCGGCGGCACCGGCGGGGTTCTCCTGGACATCTTCGGCAGGAACGGCCGGCAGGTTGTCGACGGGTTGCCCGAGACCGATTCCGAAACGGCGAGGGGGGGGTAAGGAACCGATGACACCTATGCGGTGCACGACCCAACGCACGGCTTCGGAACGGCGTGCCCGCCGAGCGACGGCACGAACGTTCGCGACTCCCACCGTAGTCCTGGCCCTCGCCCTCGCGCTCGCGGGTTGCGGCGCCGGCGCGACCGTGCGCCCGGTCGATGGGACCCCCGATCCCGAGCCGGAAGAGCAACGGCGCGGGGAATACGCCCGCCACAAGGAATTCCGCAACCAGCATGGGCTCGCCCGGATCAAGGCACACTACGCCTACGCCCGCGGTGCGACCGGCGAGGGAGTGACGCTCGGTATTGTCGACACCGGGGTCGATCCCGATCACCCCAAGTTTGAAGGCAAGCTCGAAGCGAGCTACGTCGGGGACTACGACCCGGACTTCAGCACCTGCGACGAGGTCGGCCCCGACGGCGCGTGCCTCAGCGGGCTGGGACATGGAACGCTGGTCGCGGGGATCATGGCCGCCGCACGGCAACCGGTTCCGGACGCGGGCGTGGCAGGCGGGCCGGCCATTCACGGGGTCGCTTTCGACGCCAGGGTGGTATCGGTGGGGGTGGGAGCGCGCGACCTGGAGGAGGTCATCGATGAGATCGTGGCGGAGTACCCGGAGAACCCCACGCCCGAGCAGATCAAGGAGCTCCAGTCGCGGGTCCTCGACGTCGAAGCGCAAATCGAGAGGGAACTCGAGCGGGACACAGGGGTCGCGTTCGCCCGGCTGAACGGCCGGGTGACGGCCGTCAACTGCAGCTTCGGTCTTCCCGGCAACATCGAGGACTTCGGCGCGCAGGAGCTGCGGGAACGCCTTTCCGACGTCATCGAGGCGATGGCGCAGGCGGATGCCGCGGCCGGCGAGCGCACGGTCTACGTCTGGGCGGCCGGCAACGCCCACGGCGAGATCGGACCGGACGGATCGTCGGTATCGGCGAGCTCGGTCGAGATCCTGCCCGGGCTTCCGGTGCGTATCCCGGCGCTGCGGGGCCATTCGCTGGCCGTCGTGGCGACGAACCCGCAAGGCACGATCGCCGATTTCTCCAACCGCTGCGGGATCGCCAGGGAGTTCTGTCTGGCCGCGCCCGGCGTGAACGTCACGAGCGCCGCACCGGGTTTCCACTGCGAGGCGGGCGCATCGCAGTGTTTCATCACGGTCGAAGAGGCCGGCACCTCCTCCGCGGCCCCGTTCGTAACGGGCGGGATCGGGCTGCTCGCCCAGCACTTTCGCGGCCAACTCGGCAATGACGAGATCGTGGAGCGCATTCTTGCCACTGCCGACAGGACGGGCGTGTACGCGGACGCCGCCGTGTACGGCCAGGGCTTCCTGGACCTCGATGCGGCGACCCGGCCGGTCGGGGAAAGACGGATGCTGACCGGCGTCTCGCTCTTCGGCTCGTCGTCCCCGGAGGGGCAGAGCGCGCTCTACCTGGGCCCGGCCTTCGGGGACTCGCTCGTGCGCGGACTTGCTTCAGCGCACGTGGCGAGCTTCGACGAACTCGATGCGCCGTTCTTCCGTCGTCTCGGCGATTACCTTCGGCCGGTGGGGTTTGCCGGTTCGTCGCTCGGCGAGCGCTTGAGAGCGTTGGGGCGCGATCCCCGGGGAACGCCGTGGGAGGTGGACAGGCACGGGTTGCAGGTGCGCCTCGACGTCGTCCCGGCCGCGCACGGTGGCGGTGTGAGCGACGGCCCGGACGCCGCCTCCGCGGAGCATGCTGTCGGAGGTACGGGCACGAGAGGGGCCGGGCGGTGGGGAAGCCCGGCTGCGCTCGCTTCGCTGTCGGTCACGCACGACTTCGGCGGCGGCCGGCTTGCGCTCGGATACCGCAGCCGGCTGGCCTCGCAGTTCGGCCTGGGAGCGGGAGATCTCGCGCCGGGCACGTTCACCGACGCCGGCGCATTCGCCAATCCGTATCTCGGCTTCGCCCGCAACGGGGCCAGCCTCGGTTTGGCATCGTCCCTGGGCACGGGCTCCTTTCGGACCGCGGCGTTCGCAGCCACGGGGCGGCACGGCGGCCGGGGGGACGCGCACAGCGTGGGGATCACGGGCGCCCTCACCGAGTACCGCTTCGGCGCGCTCGCCGATTCGGGCCTCTCGTTGCAGGCGGGATGGATGTCGGAGGCGAACGGAGCGGTGGGGAGCCGGCCCGACGGCGCTTTCGGCGAGTTCCATACGGGTACGATCCTCACAGGGCTCTCGGCGTCCCGTCGTCTGAGCGGGAGCTGGACCGTGCTGGGAAGCGCGCACGCCGGCGTGCACCGGACGGATAGCCGGCGCCGGGGCATCGTGCGAGGGATATCGGGACTTTGGAGCGGCGCCTTCGCGGTCGGCGTCGTTGGCCGGGATGTCGCCCGAAGCGGCGACCGGCTGGCGTTCCGGCTGTCGCAGCCGCTGCGCGTCGAGACGGGGCGTGTCGAGCTGCGATGGGCGTCCGGGCGAAGCCCCGACGGACAGGTCGAGCTCGAGCGGGCGGATCTGGGCCTGGAGCCCTCGGGCCGCCAGCTCGACCTCGAGGTCGCGTACTCGCGTCCCTGGGCAGGCGGCCGGGCGCACATGGCCGCGATCGCCTCGCGGGACGCAGGACACGTGGCAGGCGAAGGGGAGGTCTCGATCGTCGCGCGCTACAGCCGGCAGTTCTAGAGGCGGCCGGCACCTCCAGCGCCACCTCTCCGCTGAACCGTCGCCTCGCGCTCATCGCGTATCCCTCCTTCTCTCGGTGGAATACACCTTAGCAACCTCTCCGATTTTCCGGGATCACCTCACCTGATCAGCCATGTATTCTCAACCTTCTAGCCGAACGAAGTCGTAGCTGTCGATTCTGCCGTGCGCCGTCACGCCACTACGGTCCCTAGAGTAGCCACGGTAAATTTGTTCTGATTTTTGGCCGAGTGGCGGAGATCGAGCATTTGGCCACAGGAGTTGGAGGTTGGCATTGGAGGCGCATGTTGTTGGATGGGGTCGTGATCGGGCGGAGGGATGACGATTTTCTGAGGTGGTGGTGGTTTGTTGGACAGGAAGGCGGCAGAAACAAGGTGTATTGCGGGGAATCGGGCATGGCAGGGCGACTGGGGTTTGCCGAGGGTTGACGGTGAGGCGACGGATGCGGCTGGGGGGGAGGTCAGCGGGGTGCTGCTGGCGGGCAGGCGTTGGCGGTCATTTTGAGGAAGTCGAGGACCCGGCGCGGGTTTCTGGCGAGGTTGCGCATGGTCTGGGCGACGGCGAGGCCGCGTTTTTTGATGAGGCCGATGGCGAAGCGCCGGAGGCATGTGATGTTCTCCGGGCCGTGACCGGTACGGATGCGGCTGCGGTCTTCGTCGAAGCTCCAGTCGAGGATGTGGTGTGTAGCTTCGATGGTCCAGTGTCCTCGATTGAGGGTGAGGAGGCGTTGTGGCGAGGCGGCCTTGGGGTCGAGGCTGGTGATCCCGTAGGAGGTTTCGCAGTGGCGTTTGCCGGACTTGACCTCGACGGTTTCTCGCCGCACGGCGAACACCTGACCGACGCCGGGGAAGTCGAGGTAGTCGTTGAGTTCGCTGGAAACCCAGATGGAACGACGCTCGTGGCGGCCGTGTTCGGGCTTTGCGGTTTCGGCGGCGAAGTCGGGGGCGCGCCGGGCGATGCTCGGGTGGAACAGGAGGTGGATATCGTCATACAGGTTGGGCTGGTTGCGCTTGACGGTGAACAGATAGTGGGCGTTGCGGTGGAGGAGATAATGGGCGAGGGCGCGCTGGGTGAGCAGGGCATCGGCGGTGAGGGTGAGGCCGGCGATATCGGGCAGGGTGTCGAGCAGGGGAATGGCAGTGCCGATCTCGTTGGTGCGCTTCTCCCCGTCGGTGGCATCCGGCCTCAGACCGACTTTTTTTGGGCCCAGGATGCCTTGCTGTCGTGGCCGACGATGCCGAGCACATGAGCCTGGTTGCCATCGGCATCGATGGCGCCGCGCAGGGTCTTGCCGTCGATGGCCAGGGCGCTGTCGCCGCCGCCATGAGCCTCGTGCCATGCGCGCAACGCCCGGTCGAGTTGGGCCGGGTCGACGCGGATGAGCAGGCTGCGGATGGCCGACAGGCTCGGCGCCTGGCAGCGGCCTTGGCGGCGGCGCACGCGGAAGCGTTCCAGCGCCTTGGGTCCGAGGTCCTGGACCCATTCGCTGATGGCCTTGTAGCCGCGCATGCCGCACAGGGTCGCGGCGGTGGCCAAGGCCAGCACCGTGGGCAGCGCATGGCGCCGTCCCTGCCGGCGGCGGGGGTCGTCGATGGGGTGGAAGAAGGCCGGAAGGGATCGCATCTGTGCGGCGTTGAGCATCATCTTGGGCACTCCATGTCGCAGGCGGGGATCGAGAGCATCCGCCCGGAGTTGGTCGCGCGCGGTGCGCGACAGGGGATGAACGAACACTCGCTTCGGCAGCGCGTGTTGGCCGTAGCTGTAGCCCCGCCGCTGGCGGCGGAAGCCGCGGGTGCGCCCCACCTCGATCCAGTTGGCGGCCCGGTAGACGGTGCCGTGGAAGCGCCTGGGATCGACGAAGGTCTCCACCAGCAGCAGCGCATGGCCGAAGCGCACCGGCCAGTCGCGGACAAGGCGGCGCGTGCACAGCGACAGCACCCGCGACCCGAGGTTTGGCGGAGCGCCCGGCAGGATCAGGAACCGGGAGTTGTTGGTGATAAGGTGCAGCCGGTCAAACTGGACGCCGTAGTCCCAGCCGATCCAGCGGTCCCGTGCGCCGCACTTCAGCGCCGGCGCCGAGAACACCGCCAGCGCCAACCATTGGCCGCGATGATGGGCCACATAGCGCAACGTCTCGCCGATCCCCGGCAACGCACCCAGATAGTGGTACGCCTGCATCAAGGCCCGAAACCGCCCCTCGTCTTCCGCCGCTACAAGGCCGACGGACACCTCCGAAAGAATCGTCAACGCTCCCATCCCCCCACGTCCGGGTTGCTCCACCTGTATCAGAGCCCGCGACGAATGTCCAGCCCCGCCCGTATCTCATTGTCAGCATTGAAAAAACCATGAAGGATAAATCCGCCCTGCTAGAGTAGCCGCCAGAGCTGACCGGTGCCCGCCACATGTGCTATATTGCATCCGATTCGGCGTCGCAGGTGCCGGACGATACGGGTTTGGTCGTGTTGGTAGACTTGAATCGTCTCACGTCTCACCGAGGCGCCGTGTTGACCATGTGTTGATTGTTCCTGAGGGGATCACCAAGTCTCCCAAGAGGAACGTTTTACTTCTTTGTTTTCAGCAGGTTACGGGCGCCAGACGGTAGGACCTAAGCCTACACGGCCAAGTTTGAAACCCGCCCCTACACCTGCTCACGCACCCTGCCGACAAAATTCGCTAGCGACGGGGCCCCAGGGCCTCGACGGCGCTCTCGTAATCCTCGAGACGGGGCAGCAGCAACGGATGGTCCACCCCGGCCTCACGGTACTCGGCAATGTGCCGGCGGCATTCGGGGGCATCGCCGAGCAGATAGAACGCCTCCACCATGGCATCGGTGATCAGGCCCACGGCGGCCTTCTCGCCACTGCTTTCGGCGGTAGCGCGCAGCGACGGCAGGATGCCGGGGTCGAAGCCGCCCCGCTCCAGCAGGACCTCCCCCACGAAGGGCTCGGCCAGAAGCCGCACCATCCGTTCCTTGAGCGCCGGCATCATGCGCGCCGGATCGTCGGTCAGCCGCACGATCAGCATGCAGGCGATGTCGATGGACGCCGGATCGCGGCCGGCCTCCCTGGCCGCGGCCGCGATCTCCTGAACCGCGTACCGGACGTAGCTCGCCGGCACGTAGGCGTTGAGAAGCACGCCGTCGGCCACCGCACCCGCCAGCCGCAGCGCCTTGGGGCCGATGGCGGCCAGGTAGATGGGGAGGCATTCCTGCACCGGCTTGACCGCCAGCCGCACGGCCTTCAGGTCCCAATAGACGCCCTCGCCGCTGACGCGCTCGCCGGCCAGGAGCTGCCTGAGTTGCCCGACCGTCTCCCTCATGGTGTCCAGCGGCCGCTCGTAGGGCATGCCCATACGGCCCTCGATCATCCACTTGTCGCTTCGGCCCAGCCCCAGGAGGAAGCGGCCCCCGGAAATCCGGTCCAGGGTCGCCGCGCTCATGCCCATCAGCGCGGGGTTCCGCGTATAGGGATTGGTGACGCCGAGGCCAAGCCGTATCCGCCGGGTGGCGGCGGCCAGGAATCCCAGGAGCGAGAAGGTCTCCTCGTGGAAATAGCGTTCGGTCACCCAGAGGGAGTCGAAGCCGGCCTCTTCCGCGACGCGGGCGTAGTTCTTCAGTTCATCACCGCTGTCGATGCCGTGATAGAGGACCAACCCGAGCCGTGGCGTCGAGCCCGTCAGATGCCGGTTCCCGCCCGCTTGAGCCGGGGGTCCAGGACGTCCCGCAAGGCGTCGCCCAGGAGGTTGATGCCCAGCACCGTCACGAAGATGGAGAGGCCGGGAAACAGCGCCAGCCACCAGGCCGTGCTGATGTAGATGCGGCCGTCGGCGAGCATGGTGCCCCAAGTGGGGATCTCAGGGGGCACGCCCAGGCCCAGGAAGCTCAGGCTGGCCTCGGAGATGATGGACGAGGCCATGGCGAAGGTGCCGATGACCAGCGACACCTGGATAAGGTTGGGGATGATGTGACGCCCGATGATCTGGGCGTCGCTGGCTCCCAGCGACTTGGCCGAGATGACGAACTCACGGGACCTGAGGGAAAGGCTCTGCCCCCGCGTCACCCGGCAGTACTGTATCCAGCGCTGGGCCACCAGCGCCAGGATGAGGTTGAACAGACCCTGGCCGAGGAACGCCATGATGCTCAGGGCCAGCAGCAGCGGCGGAAAGGCCCACACCACCTCCACGAACTTCTGGATGGTGAAGTCGATGTTGCCGCCGAAGTACCCGGACGTGGCCCCCAGTACCACCCCGACGACGCCGGAGATGAACACCACGGCAAAGGCGATCAGGAGCGAAACCCGGGCGCCGAAGACGATGCGGCTCAGGATGTCCCGGCCGAGGTTGTCGGTGCCGAGGAAATGAGGTCCCCAGAACCACTGAGGCCCCTGCAGCATGGTCTCCAGGCTCTGCTGGTTGGGATCGTAGGGCGCCACCAGCGGCCCGAGGGCGCCCGCGATGATGAAGATCACCACGATGGAGCCGCCGATGTAGACCTTCGTCCGCATCCACCGGCGCCACCAGGCGCGGCCGGACGGTTTGGCGCCGGTATCGGACGCGCCGATATTAATACCGGATTCTTGGGTCGATGACTGCATAGAGCACGTCGATCAGGAAGTTGATGGCAACGAACGCCGCCGTGTACACCAGCACCAGCCCGGTCACCAGCGGATGGTCCCGGGCGTTGAGGGCGATGATCAGCAGGCTCCCGCTGCCGGGCCATGAGAAAACCGTCTCCACGATAATCGAGCCGCTCAGCAGCGTGCCGAGCTCCAGCCCCACCACCGTGATCACCGGGATCAGGGCATTGCGCACCACGTGGCGCCACAGAACCTTGCGCTCCTCCAGGCCCTTGGCCCGGGCCGTGGTCACGTACTCTTCGTGCATGACCTCCAGCACGGACGACCGGGTCACCCGCATGAGGATCCCCAGCATGTTGGAGCCCAGGGCCAGGGCCGGCAGGAAGACGTGCTCCGCGCCGTCGCGCACCCCGGCCCAGTTCCCCTCGATGGCGCTGTCGAGAATGTAGAAGCCTGTGATGCGCGGGCCGGCGATGCCGTAGGTGTCCCTTCCCGCGGATGGCAGGATGTTCAAAATCCCGGCAAAGAGCAGGATGAGCATGATGCCGAACCAGAAGCTGGGCATGCTGATGCCGAACAGCCCGAAGGTGGTGCCGGTGTTGTCCACCCACGAGTTCGGCTTGGCCGCCGCCCAAACCCCCAAGGGGATGGCGAAGATAACGGCGATGATGACCGAGGCGGCGGCCAGCTCCAGTGTCGCCGGGATCCGGTTGATGATCACGTCCAGCACCGGCTCGTCGTACTTGAAGGACCGTCCTAAGTTCCCCTGGGCCGCGGACATGAAAAACTTGACGTACTGGACATACACGGGCTGGTCCAGCCCCCAACGTTCCCTGGCCTCGGCAATGTCCTCGGCGGTGCTGTCCTCGCCCAGCAGCATGAGCGTCGGGTCGCCCGGTGCGGCCTGGATCAGCAGGAAAACCAGCAGGCTGATCAGGACCATAACGGGGATCGTCCCGACCAGGCGGCGTAGCAGATAGGTTCCCATGGCAGGTCTCTCGGAATCTTATCGTCTATGCCATAGGCGATGTGAATTCAAGGACCTGTGGGTGGTGTGCAGGGCTAATCAAAAGTCGTTTTTAAAGAGGCATTAAGGGCGGGGCGGCTGATAGGGTCTGGCCAAGCAAAAGTCGCCGTGGTATAGAGGGGGGGATGGGGAGGCGAGAGAGCAAGGGTGAGGGGGTAAGGCTTTGTGAGGTGAGGGTTCGTCCGGTGCGGGACGCGGAGGAACGGCGGCGCTGGGATGAGTTGGTGGCGCGTGATCATTATCTGCCGTTCAAGGGGCTGTTCGGCAAGGGGTTGCGACATGTGGCGGAGCAGGGAGAGGCATGGCTAGCGCTGGTTGGGTGGCAGGCGGGAGCGTTCAAGATAGGGGTTCGGGACAAGTGGATCGGGTGGACGGCGGAGCAGCAGTTTCAGCGTCTGCATCTGATAGCGAACAACGCACGATTCACGGTGCTGGAGGGCGGGCGGGTAGCGAATCTGGCATCGCGGGTTCTGGGGCTGAGCCTGGGCCGGGTGGCGGGCGACATGCAGGCGCTGCATGGCTATCGGGTGCTTTTGGCGGAGACGATGGTGGACCCGTCGCGCTTTGCGGGGACCTGCTACCGCGCCAGCAACTGGCAGTCTTTGGGGTTGACGCGGGGGTTTTCGCGCGCGCCCGGTGGCACGGCGCGCTGGCGGCGGCACGGTCAACCGAAGGAGGTGTTCGTGTTTCCCCTTGCCAAGCATGCGCGCGAGGCGCTGTGTGCCGAGGAGACGCCGGAGGAGGGGCAGGTGGGGGAGAAAGCCGAACCGATGGCGGCGGCGGAGTTGCACAGTCTGTACCGGTTCCTCGACGACATGGCCGACTTTCGCAAACCCCGCGGGGTGCGTTACCGGCTCGCCTGTTACCTCGCGATCATGATCGCCGCCCGTCTTGCGGGTTATCGCGGCATCACCGCTTTCGGCCAGTTCGCCAAACAACTCGACCCGGAGCAACTCAAGGCGGTGGGGGCGTTTTGGAGTCCGACCTGCCAGCGCTACACGGCGCCTGCGGCCTCCACGTTCCACTATATTCTCTCCTCTCTGCCGGGCGACACCCTGGAGCGGGCGCTCCGTGACTGGAGCCGCCAGCACAGCGACCCGGCACGCGATGGACGGCAAGGACATCTGCGGCGCCTCGAAGCAACTCAACGATGGACGCCGGATCATGGTGGCTGCGGTGGAGCACGGCAGCGGCCTGGTGCTGGGCCAGACCCAGGTGGATGACAAGAGCAACGAGATCCCGGCCGTGCGCCAACTCTCGCGCAGCTTGGCGCTGAGCGGGCGCCTCATCACCCTCGATGCGATGCATGTGCAGCAGGAGACGGCACGCTGCCTGCTCGACGACTGCGGCGCCGATTATCTGGTCACCGCGGTGAAGCAGAACCAGCCAAGCCTGCTCGAAGACCTCAAGGTGATGGACTGGCGAGAAGCACCCGGCTACGAGACGCCTTGGGAGAAGGCCCATGGGCGCATCGAACAGCGCCGCTGCGCCGTGATCGATGTCACCGACCCCCTATGGGACGGTACCTGCATGCTCTACGGACGCAGGCAGGCGCTACGCATCGAGCGCCAGCGCCACCTCCTCAAGTCGGGCAAGACCAGCACCGAAACCGTCTATTGCCTCACCTCCCTCGGCCCTGAGAAGGCCGGCCCCAAGGAACTGCTCGCCCTCGTCCGGGACCACTGGCAGGTTGAGAATCGGCTGCATTACGTGCGCGACGTGACCTATGACGAAGACCGCTGCCGTGCCCGGGTCGGCAACCTGCCGCGTAACCTCGCCGCCCTCACCAACGCCGCCATCTCCATCGTGCGCTGTGGCAACACCTTCAACTACATGCCCAACGCCAATCGCTACTTTGCGGCACGGACGCAGCACGCTCTTGACACGATCCTGAACCCGCACCTGCGTTGATCACCCCACCGCGCCCCCCTTGCCCGTCCGCGCCACCCTGCCTCTGCCCACGCACACGGCCACTCCGCTCTATACCAAATCCTCACGCCCCCAAACCCCATCCAGGCCGCCTCGGCATCGTCGCCCCCTCGAACCGCAGACCAACCACCCGCCCCAATCATCCCCGAAGAGACCCGAGTACTTACTTTTGAATATCCCTGGGGTGGTGTGCGGGGCGATCGCGTCCTGTTTTGGAGTCAGCGTAGGCGAGACCGTACGATGGACTATCTGTCTAAGGCCATTGGCGCCGGGCGCCTGTCAAAAGCCCATGCCTCGATGATTGAAGGAAAAAGGGAAGTAGCAACACCGACTCGGGTCAGCCCGCGCGACTAACCAATCCCGGAACTAGCTGTTCTCGAAATTAATTCGAGGCCCAAGTCCAGTGTCTCAGCGCCTCCCACCAAAAGCCGCCTCGAGGTCGTCACGCTGCACGATGCCTCCCATCCCTCGATGCCGCGGTCCATAGAACGTCCCTTCATCACCCCCGGTCCGAACGAACCCGTCCCGCTCTATTGTGACACGATAGGAAAGTGTTCCATCGCTCCACGTGTCACGCGAGTTGCGCGACCACAGACGGGTGAAGTTGAGATCTCCGTTCCGGGCCTCCAGGTCGAGCTCAAGCTTGGCAAGCCCTTCCACCGAGTCTCCCGTCGGCGTGAAGCCTACGAGGTATCCCTCCCAAATAGGCCGGTCAGACGAGGGGATGATGCGCTCCAACTCCTCGTTCAGAAACCGTGTCGCACCGTCCAAGACAGCTTGTCGCTCTTGCTCGTCGGCGGGATTCAATTCTCTCAGGAATGCGTCGAACCACCAGCCATACTGCTCCGGGTCGCATTCCTCACAGGGTTCTCCCTCGAAGGTAACCGGCAGCTCCGACAAAGACCGTTCACCCTTCACCCATGGTCGCAGGACCCCGTTTCAAAACGGACGCCAAAGGAAATGCCTTCGAAGGCGCAGCTCGCCCATGGCAAACATGGCTGTGTATGCAACTCCACTTTACCAACGAGTTCGTGTGTCTCCGAAACCGACGGAATCTCGGGCCTCGCGACCGAAATTCCATCTACGGTGCCCTTGCCCCCCTGACTGCAAGCAGCAGACAAGAGGCCCAAGACCGCCAGTGCCAAGGATACCAGCCGCATCATTGCATCTCTCCTCCCCCCTGTGTCGGACTAGAAACTTCTACTTTAAAGGATGCATGATTTCTAGAGAACGAAAAGTACGGGTAGCGTCCGCGCCCCGATTGCTGAACCACCCCCCGGACTGACATCCGTTAAATTTCGGCGTTCGCAATCAGGTTGGTCGCGGTCCATTCTTTCCAACTGTCAATACCGTCCAGCGAATTGAACAGGTCGCTTCGTTGGTAGGTCAGCGGATCGGCTTTCGTTCCGGCCGAAGTCGTCATCCAGCAACGGTTTCACGAGGAGTATGGACGAGTAGTCGCCGTACTCATCCAGACCGCGCAGTTCCGGAAGGATGTGTCGGCGGTCCCAGGTAGTCGCGCCCAGCCAGACTTCGTCCGCCTCTCCGGATGGGAAACCGGGACCACCTCATCCGTGAATAATCCCGTTCCAGTGTGCTATGGATGGGACACGATACCCCGTCCAGGGGCAACGAAAGGACAGCATCCATGGCAAAGGACCTGCGCACGTTTATTGAGCAACTGGCGGCCAAGGCGCCGGACGAGATCATGATGATCACCCGGCGAGTCGACCGCAGGTTCGATATCACCGCCATCGCCCACAGGCTGGGTGAAGACGGACGGTTTCCCGCGCTGATCTTCACCGACGTGGAAGGCTCGTCCATTCCGCTCATCATCAACTTGACGGCCACCTACGAGCGCCTGGCCCTGGCCCTGGACACCAGCGTAGCGGATATGGCCCGGGTGTACGGCGAACGCCAGGCGAAACCCATCCAGGCGGAGACCGTGTCCGACGGCCCAGTGAAGGAAGTCGTGCTCAAGGGCGACGCGGTGGACCTGTCGGCCCTGCCCATCCCGTTCCACAACGAGCTCGACGCCGGGCCCTACATTACCGGCGGCGTCATGATCGTCAAGGATCCCGATAGCGGGGCCCAGAATGCCGGGCTCTATCGCCATCAGGTGCATGACCCCCGCACCCTCGGGGTCTATATCCAGGGCAGCCATCACGGCGGCTACATCTACCGGCGGAACTCCGAGCGGGGCGAGCCCACGGAGTTCGCGCTGGTGGTCGGACACTACCCCACTTTCATGCTCGGGGCGGTGTCCCGGCTGCCGGGCATCGGCGGCGAGTTCGCCGAGGCCGGCGCGCTGCTGCAGGAGCCGATCTCGCTGGTCAAGGCCGAGACCGTGGATCTGATGGTGCCGGCCCACGCCGAGATCGTCATCGAGGGGCGGCTCCTGCCGGACGAGACCCGCCTCGAAGGCCCCTTCGGCGAGTGGACCGGCTACTACGTCAGCGTGGGAGCCCAGCCGGTGATGCACGTGTCGGCCATGACCATGCGCCGGGACCCCATCTACTACGACGTCTTCCCCGCGGGCCAGGAGCACCTGGTGCTGGGCAGCCTGCCGCGCATGGGCACCATCTACCGCCGGGTCCGGGAGGCCGTCCCGGGCGTCGTCAACGTCAACGTGCCGGCCCACGCGCGCACCCACTGCTACATCTCCATCCGCAAGACCCGGGATTCGGAGGTCAAGCGGGCCGCCATGGCCGCCATCTCCACCGAGCCCGAGAACCTCCGCTGCGTGGTGGTGGTGGACGATGACATCAACGTGTTCAACGAGCCGGAAGTGACCTGGGCGGTGGGGACCCGCATGCGCCCGGACAAGGACGTGCTGACGATCCCGGACTGGAACGGTCCCGGCGATCTGCTGCCGTCCAACTGGAACTACACGCTCGACGGCACCCACGAGCCCGTCATGGGCGCGGTCATGATCCTGGACGCCACCAAGCCGGCGCCGCCGGTTCAGTACCCGGAGCGGGCGCGGCCACCCCAGGACAAGGTGCGGGAGGTGCGGCTGGAGGGTCTGCTGGAAGCCTTCGACCGCTCGCTGCTCCCATAGGCGCCTTCTCCCGGAGGAACTTGACCGGGAATGGAATGAGTGCAAGACTTGCCCAAGTCGAACAGCGAAGCGGTTCCGCACGACCATTGCCAACGCCATGAGTCTCACCACATTCGACACCCTGAAATTCGCCCAGCGGCTCGAAAGAGAGCTGATACTGCTGAAATGGATGATCAGTTTCAACCTGGCCTTCACCATGGCCGTCGTCTGGAAGGTCTTTTCCTAGTGTGGTGTCCGGTTAATTCGCACGTCAATTAGTCAGACTGGATAATCTCTCATGCAGCCGAAAGGAGTCCTTATGCGACGCGTGAAATTTTTGAATAGAGCGGGTCTCGCCATGCTTCTGGTAGGGGGCTTGGCGCTGGCGGTGACGCCGGCATCGGCCCAGGACAAGTATCCCAGCAAACCCATCACCATCCTGGTGGGCTTCACGGTGGGCGGCGCCATGGACACGGCCGCGCGGCTCCAGGGCGAGACCATGTCGAAGATGCTGGGCGTACCCGTGCTGATCCGCAACGTTCCGGGAGCCGGCGGCAGGAACTCCGTGACGATCCTGAACCGGGCCAAGCCCGACGGCTACACCATGGCCGCCATCAACCTGCCCGGCCAGGCCGTCAACCAGGTGGCGCGCGGGATGAAACCCGACCTCCGGAGCTTCACCTGGATCGGACGCCAAGTGTCCAACCCGTACTTCCTCCAGGCCACCACCAAGAAGGGCATGGATCACTGGACGAACTTCAAGCAGATGAAGACGGCCAAGAAGCCCATCAGGGCGGGCATCACCGGGACCGGCGGAAACACCTTTCCCATCTCCGTCATCACTGCCAATCTGGTGGGCTTTCCGGTGGAATTCATCGCCGGTTTCAAGGGACCCGAGTTGATCACGGGCATCATCCGGGGTGACATCACCATCACGAACCTGCCCCTGACCAAGCGCTGGGTCACGGCGGTCCAATCGGGCGAGTCCAAGGCCATCGCCGTCTACCTGCCGGAACGGCACCCGAAGTTCCCGAAGATTCCGACAGGGGTGGAGCAGGGTTTCCCGGACCTCGGGTCGGCTTCACTGGTGGGGCAGAACCTCTACGCGCTGCCGCCCAAGACCCCGGCCAAGATCGCCTCCGTGCTGGAGGCCGCCCTGGTGAAGGTCAACAACGACGCGGCGCTGAAGGAAAGGATCCAAGCCAACGGCAACATCGTGGCGCCGTTGAGCGCAGGCGACACCTCGAAGCTCATCGGAGACATGATCACCCTGGTGGGAAACAACTCCGCGCTGCTGAAGAAATATATCAAGTGACGCCTACCGGCCATGTCGCGACGCGGTCCCGCGCGGGCGGGACCGTGCCGCGACGCTTCCTAGCAGGCTTCTTGCTTCGCATCTCCGGTCCCGCGGGCGCCACCGGGAGCGGAGAGAACGCCATCGTGACACAGGACACCCGCGTTCATGTTTGAGGGATTCGGCGGCGCGCTGGCCACCATCGCCGAGCCGCACGTCATCCTGACGCTTTGCGTCGGCAGCATCATCGGCCTCATCTTCGGCGCGGTCCCCGGGCTGGGCGGCATTCTGGCCATGTCCATGCTGCTGCCGTTCACCTTCACCTGGGACCCCATCACCGCGGTCTATCTGTTCTCCGGCATCATGGGGGCGAGCTCCTTCGGCGGCTCCATCAGCGCCATCCTGCTCAATACCCCGGGCACGCCGGTGAACGCCGCCACCTGCTTCGACGGCTACCCCATGGCCAAGCGCGGCGAGGCGGCCCGAGCGCTGGGGCTGTCTGCCGGGGCCTGCCTCCTGGGAGCGCTTTTCGGACTCGTGATCCTGGCGCTGCTGATCCAGGTCATGCGCCCGCTGGTGCTGGCCTTCGGCCACCCGGAGATCTTCTGGCTGGTGGTGTTCGGGCTGGTCACCACCGCCACCGTCAGCCAGGGCTCGCTGCTGAACGGCCTCATCGCCGGCGGCGTCGGGATACTGCTGTCCCTGGTCGGACTCAACGAGCCCACCGGCCTCATCCGCTACACCATGGGCAGCGAGTACCTGTGGGACGGCATCCCCCTGATACCGTTCTTCGTGGGGCTGTTCGCCATCGGCGAGCTCATCAACTATTCCGCCCAGGGCGGCACCATTGCGCACGACACCATCGAAGCCACCATCCGAGGCGCCTGGCGGGGCGTCATGGAGAACTTCCGCCATTCCGTCTGCCTGTTGCGCAGCTCCGCCATCGGCACGCTGGTGGGGATCATACCGGGGGTGGGCGGCGAGACCGCCAACCTCATCGCCTATACCGTGGCCGTGCAGTCATCCAAGGACTCGAGCTCCTTCGGCAAGGGCAATCCCGAGGGCGTTATCGCCAGCGAGGCGGCCAACGATTCCAAGGACGGCGGCGCGCTGCTGACGACCCTGAGCTTCGGCATCCCCGGAAGCCTCGCCATGGCCCTGCTCCTGAGCATCTTCATCATGCACGGGATCTCGCCGGGACCGCAGTTGATCGTGGAGCAGCCGATTTTCATCTGGACCCTGCTCAACGGCTACGTGGTGTCCAACGCCTTTGCCAGCATCTTCGGCCTGCTGGCCGCCCGCTACCTGTCCATCATCACCCGGGTGCCGGTGTACTACCTGTCCGCCATCATCGCGGTGGTCTCCCTGGCGGGCACCTACATCCTGCGGGAGAACATCTGGGACGTAGTGCTGGTGGTGCTGCTGGGTGTGCTGGGGTTCGGCATGCGCCGGGCGGGAATCCCGGTGCTGCCCCTGGTCATCGGCTTCGTGCTGGGCAGTCTGGCCGAGAAGTCGTTCCTGCTCACCGTGCGTATCCACGACGGCAGCTATATGGGGTTTTTCGACAGCATCATCTCCTGGATCCTCATCCTTACGATGGTGGTGGTTCCGGTGGTGACGCGGCTGCGGACCCGCTGACGCCAAAGCCATGAAGCGCGTCAACTACACCTACGTGATCGTCAACCTGCTCTACTTGGCGGTGGTGCTGGTGGTGGTGATCCCTTCCCTGGGCTTCGAAGGACAGGGAGGGCTCGTACCGCTGGTGCTGGGAGTTCCCACCCTGGCGTTGATCCTGTTCAGCCTGGGGCGCGAGCTGCTTCACCCGAGCGCGGCCCCGGACGACTCCGTGGAGGTGGCGCCGTGGGCCAAGGCAGCCCCGGTGGTGGCGTGGCTGGGGGTCTTCTGCGCGTTCGTCATCCTCATCGGCTTCCAGCCCACCATCCCCATCTACATGGTCCTGTTCCTGCGCAGCTTCGGCAAGATCTCCTGGCAAAGGTGCGCCATCGCGGCCCTGACTGTCTGGGTGCTGGTGTACGTGACCCTGGAACTCGTGCTGCACCGGACGCTGTTCGAGGGCGTGCTCTTCGGCGCCATCCTGCCGCTCCTGTAGGGGCGGGTTTCAAACCCGCCCGCGCCCCTGCTACTCAAAACGTATTTGGGGGCAGGACACCAGGGCAGCGCCGGGAGCCGGACCCGTTACCTCATCGACCGAGAGCCTCGAAACCCCATGCGACCCGAATTCATAGCCCTCATCGCCGCCATCCTCTACTCCGGAGGCTCCATCACCGCGCGCATGGGGATGCGGCACTCGACTCCCTTGACCGCGGCCTGCGTGTTGCTGTTTTTCCGCACCGTCGCGTTCTGGATCGGCGTCTTCCTGACCGGCGGCATTCCCCATGTCCAATGGCTGCCGCTGCTGTTGTTCGTCGGGCTGGGGGTGCTGCAAACCGCCACGAGCCTGCTCCAGTTGACCGGCATCCACCGGCTCGGGGCCGCCCGGGCCGAGCCCTTGCGCAACACCTATCCCCTGTGGAGCGCCGCCATCGCCATCATGCTGCTGGGAGAGCAGGCAAGTCCGGGTATCCTTGCCGGCACCGTCCTGGTGGTGGCCGGCATCGGGCTGATCTCCTGGCAACCGGCGGACTCGGGCCTGCGCTACCATTGGTGGGAGGCGGTCTTTCCGCTCCTGGCCGCCCTGTTCGCCGGCATCGCCTTTCCCATACGGCGCATCGCCTTCGACATCTCCAACGAGCCCCTCTACTTCGCAGCGATTCTCGCGGTGGTGTCCTTTGTCTCCCTCGGTCCGTACGCGGCCGTTCGGCTCAGGACCGAGAAACTCGTGCTCGACCCTGGAGCCTTGCCCAAGTTCATCCTGTCGGGCTTCTTCGAATCCGCCGGCTCCCTGTTGTCCCTCATCGCACTCAGCGTCGGCCGCGTCGTGGTGGTGTCGCCCATCGTCGCCTCCTCCCCCCTGTGGACCCTCATCATGACGGTGGTCTTCCTGCGCGGCATCGAGCGCATCAACGCCCGCACCGTCACCGGCACCTTCGCCGTCATGACCGGCACGATTTCCATCATCCTGAGCCGGTGAATGCCCGATCCTTAATACAGACTCGATCCGGGCCGCATCCAGAACACACAGAACATGATCCCCGACGCCTTGGAGTCATCCCGGACACCCTCTGCGTCATCCCGGGCTTGACCCGGGATCCAGAGGGGACGGGAGGGGCATGGCAAGCGGTTGCAGCCAGATGAATGGTCGCCGGCACTGGAAATATAGTCCAGCGGTTCAATGCCTGGATCCCGGGTCAAGCCCGGGATGACGGAGAGCGGTGCGGGATGACGGAGAGGCGACGGGGCGGCGGTGCGCACGGCTGTTTTCAGCCCGCGGGGCGGAGCCGCCCCAGATACGCCTGCATGAGGGTGTTGTACCAGGGGGTGGCGCCGTGGCGGCCGTGGAAACCCACGTGGCCGCCGTCGTCGGTCAAGGCCAGGGTGACGTGGGGCAGGGGGTCGCGGCGGAGGTCCTCGTAGGCCACGGACGATATCCAAGCGTCGTTGCGGGCGTGAATCAGCAGCAGCGGGGTCTCGATGCGATCGAGAACGCCCTCGACGGAACAACGCGCGTAGTAGTCCTCGGCATCCGCGAACCCGTTGTGCGGACCGGTGAAGGTGTCGTCGAACTCGTAGATGCTGCGGGTCTCCAGGACATCCGCCCGTTCCCGTGAGGAAATCTCGGCGGCGCCCGTGGTGACGGCCTCCTTCATGCGCTTGAGGATCCACCGGTGATACAGCACGTTGCGGGGACGAATCATCCGCCGGATCGCGGCCGCCAGGTCGAGAGGGGCCGAAACCGAGACCGCACAGATGGTCGACACCGGATGCGGGTGCCGCGCCAGATAGTCCAGGATGACGGTGCCGCCGAGAGAAAAGCCCACCAGCACCACCCCCCGAGCGACATCTTCCGAAGCCAGCGCCGAGAGCACCGCTCCGATCTCGCCGCCGGAGCCGGCGCAATAGCTGCCGCGGCACGTCTCCCGCGAAGGGCCCGCACCCCGCAGGTTGAGGCGCATGACGGGATATCCGAGGGTGAGGAAGGAGCGTGCGGTTTCGAACATGTAGGTGCTGCCCTCGCATCCGGTGAGGCCATGCACAAGGATCACCAGCGGGCGGTCCGTGGGGCGGTTTGGACGATGCAGCACGGCTAGCAGCGCGTCGCCGCCGGACTCCGGCAGAGGAAACCTCAAGCGTTCCGCAGGCCAGGCGGACAAGTCTTCACTGGCGGGAAAGAAATAGTAGCGGAGGGTCTGCAAGTCGCTGCCCAGCCACGGGAAGCGGGGCGCGAAGTCAGGATACATCGCGCATCGATCCGCCGGCCTGGGAGCCTGTGCAGCGGGACGACCGGGTTGTAGGGGCGGGTTTCAAACCCGCCCGGCCCGGCATCGCGACACCGGTCGATACGGGCTTCGGGGCGGTACGCGGCACTAGTCGGCTCTCATGACGCCCAGGCCCGGGCCTTCCGGTACCCCGAGCTTCCCATCCACCACCTTGATGCCGGTGAACGGGTCGCCGGTAAGGCCCTCGCACTCGCCTATCTCGCAGAACTGGGACACCCCGGGGGAACTGAGGGCCACGTGCAGCAGGGCCGCGTCCCCGACCATGCAGGCGGCGATGTTGCTGAGGCCGCACTCGGTTCCCGTGAGGGCGCACATGTCGGCGATCTGCCGGGTCTGCTGCATGCCGCCGGCCTTGAGAATGCCGGTGTTGATGGAATCGCAGGCATTGTCCCGGATGAGCCTGAAGGCTTCATGGACGGATCCCGCCGACTGGTCCGCCTCGATCTTGATGCTCGACTGACGCTTCACCTCGGCCAGGACCGTGTCGTGGTGCCGGGACACCGGCTGCTCGAACACCGCCACCCCGAGCTCGGCCATGCCCGCGGCCATGCGGATGGCCGATTTGGCGTCGAAGGCCTCGTTGGCGTCCACCTTGATGTAGACGTCCGGCCCCACCGCATCGCGCACGGCCGTGACCCGGGCCAGATCCAGCCCCACCTCGCCCTTGACCTTGAGCTTGAGCGCGCGATAGCCCTGATCCACCAACTCCCGGCACTCCCGGGCCATCTCCAGCGGTTGCCCCACGCTCACCATCTTGATGACCGTGATCTCCGTCCGCACCAGCCCGCCGAGAAGGACGTAGAGCGGCGCTCCGTAGCACTTGCCCAGCAGGTCGTACAGCGCGATCTCCACGCCGCCCTTGGCTCGCCGGTTGCCCACCATCCGGTAGTTGATGAGCGCGCTCAGCCGGGCCAGGTCCTCGATGGGTTGCCCCACCAGCAGCGGGCGCATGATCTCCTCGATGGCGTATCGCGCCGAGCCCAGGGTCTCCCCGGTCCTGGGGAACACGTCGATGTAACCGTATCCGGTGAGTTCGCCTTCCGCCTCGACGCTCACCAGGTACCCGTTTGACGAGTAGAACTGGTTGGTGGCCGTGATGAGGGGCTTCTTGTACGGGAGATCGAGAGTCTCCACCTGCAGGTCCGTGATCTTCATGGTCGCACTCCTTCGAATGGGAAACCGGATGCTTCTGTTGTCCTTACGTCTACGAATCTACGCGTCCGGGTAAGGCGGACGCGGGCGGGTTTGAAACCCGCCCCCTACAGGTCCTCGCGCCCCGCCGGCGGCGAGGATTTCCGTCGCTCCGCGCGTCGAATCAGCGTATCCACCGCCAGCACCCCCTGTCCCTCGGGCAGCACCATGAGGGGATTGAACTCGATTTCATCCACTTCGTGGCGAAAGTCCAGCGCCAGCCGGGACAGCGCCACGATGGTTTCCGCCAGGGCGGACACGTCGGCCTTGGGCTTCCCCCTGGCCCCCGTGAGCAGCGGGTAGGTGCGAATCTCCCGGATCATGTCGTGAGCTTCCGCTAAACCCAGTGGCGGCAGCCGGAACGACACGTCCTTCAGCACCTCGGTGTAGATGCCGCCCAGGCCGAACGCGAGGCAGATGCCCAGGTCCGGCGTGCGTGACGTGCCGATGATGACCTCGGCCACCCCCTCCACCATCTTCTGCACCAGCACCCCGTCGATGCGGGCGCCGGGCGCGTTCGTCCCCACGTCCTCCAGCAGCCGGTCGTACGCCGAGGCCAGTTCCTCCGGGGTGCCCAGGTTCAGCCGCACGCCGCCCGCCTCGGTCTTGTGGGGCAGGTCCGCGGACTCGACCTTCAGAGCGACGGGAAACCCCATGCCGGCGGCAGCTTCGACCGCCTCCTCCCGGGAGCGAGCCAGGTGCTCGGGCGCCACCGGGATGGTGTAGGCCTGGAGCAGCCGCCGCACCGTGGCGTGGGAGCTGTCGCCCCCGGCCACGAGCCGGCGCAGCGCTTCGGTCTCCGCGGGGTCCACAACGGGCGGCGCGGCCACGCCGGATGCGCCACCCGTGCGACGCCGCGACAGTGCGAGGACATCACGCACCGCGCGTAGCGACTTCTCGTACTCCAGCAGCAGGGGCACGTTGAGCTCGGTGAAGAACTCGAACCAGGACCGGTCGAGTTGCTCGCTCGCCCTGGACAGGAACACGAACGGCTTGCCGCCGCGCCGGAGCACGGCCGCCGACTCCCGGTACAAATGCGTCAGGCGGTCGCTGGGGCTCTTGGGCAGGTTCAGGCGGCAACAGACCACTGCAAAGTTGTCGTCGCGCATGAAGGTTTCCAGACATTCGAGATATCCGGGCCGGTCCGCCCAGTGCAGTTCCTCGATGTCCAGCGGGTTGCCGTTGAAGCCCTCCTTGTCGAAGTAGCTGCGCAGCGCCTCGTAGGTGGCACCCGTGGGCTCGGGCAGGTCCACGCCGTTGCGCTCGCAGATATCGGCAAGGAAGCTGCAATCGCCGCCGGAGATGGTGACGATGCCGACGCCGCCGGAGCCGGGCATACGGTACGGCTCCGGGGTCGCCACGGCCAGAGCGGCGACTTCCAGCATCTGATCCAGGTTGTCCACCGGAATGACGCCCTTCTGCCGGAACAGCCCGTCCCACACCGCGCCGGAGGTGGCCATGTTGCCCGAGTGCGAGGTGACCGCGCGTCCGCCCTTCTGGGATCGCCCGAGCCTCAGCGCGATCACCACCTTCTCCCGCTCCCGCGCAAGGTCCAGCAGCCCCGCCATCTCCTCGGGACGGCTCATGGACTCGATGACGGCGACAATGACCCGGGTGCCGTCGTCGTCCACCGCGGCCCGCAGGTAATCGGTGAAGCCCGCGCCCACTTGATTGCCCGGGGCGATGGCGTAGCGAAATCCCAGGCAACGGTCGCCGGCCGTGTTGAGGAAGAGGTTGAGCAGGCCGGCGCTGCTGAACACCGCGCTCACGGGCCCGGTGGTGAGGCGTTCGGGGAGCGGCGCCGACCACAGCGCGGCGCCGCATTCGAGGGCTAGATAGCCCAGCGTGTTGGGGCCGGCCAGCGTGATGCCGTGCTCGCGCACGATACGGGCCAGCTCTGCCTGATACTGCCGGCCCGTGTCGTCGAACTCGCCGAAGCCCGTGGCCACGGTGAGCGCGGCGCGCACGCCCTTGGCGGCGCATTCCTCCAGGACCTGAACCGTGCCGTCGCGCGGAATCGCAATCACCGCCAGATCCACGTCTCCCGGCACCGCGCCCACCGAAGGGTAGCACGGCAGATCGAAGAGCTGCTCGTAGCGCGGGTTGACCGGGTAGATGCGCTCCTTCGGATAGCCGAACCGAAACAGGTTGCGCATGAGCGCCGCCGCGTGGGGCGCGCGCTCCGAAGCCCCGATCAGGGCGATGTTCCGGGGCTTCAGCAGGGCCGTCAGGCCGTCAGGGTTGGGAACAGAATCCATTGTCGTCCTCTAAGCAGCGAGCCATTCTCCGACGGCGCCCACGACCGTATTTTGGCGCCACAACGGCCACGGGCGGGTTTGAAACCCGCCCCTACAACAGCCGTGTCCGAGTGCCGGGCGGAAAATCGATCGCGTCAGCCCTCGCTCATTCGCGCTGCCGCCGCGGCGCGGACCGCGCGCATGATGTTGGGGTAGCCGCCGCAACGGCACAGGTTGCCCGAAAGGTAGTCGCGGATCTGGTCGTCGGAGGGCTCACCGTGCTCCTCGAGCAGCGCCTTGGTCGCCATGATGAAGCCGGGGGTACAGTAGCCGCACTGGGCGGCGTCGTGCTCGAGAAAGGCCTGTTGGATGGGGTGCAGCGCGTCGTCGCCGGCCAGCCCCTCGACGGTCTCCACGGAGCAGCCGTCCAGGCGCGCGGCGAGCAGGAAGCACGCGCTCACCGGCCTGCCGTCCAGAAGGACCGTGCAGCTCCCGCAGGCGCCCACGCCACAGGACTCCCGGACGCTCCAGAGCTTGAGCCCGTCGCGCAGGACCTCCAGCAGGGTGTCGGCGTCGTTGACTTGCAGCTCCCGTTGCTCCCCGTTCACCGTCAGGTTGATGTTACGTTCCACCGTTCACCTTCCCCGCCGCCTTGAGCGCCTGGTGGATCCTTTCCGCGGTCAGCGGGATGTCGCGCACGCGCACGCCCACTGCGTCCTCCAGCGCGTTGGCCACGGCCGCGGCCACGGTCAGGGCGCCGGTCTCGCCGATGCCCTTGGCGCCGAAGGGGCCGTCCTTGTGGGGCACCTCCACCACGATGGGGTGACACTCCGGCGGAACGTCCTTGATGGATGCAATCTGGTAGTCCAGCAGGGACCCGTTGAGAAGCTGTCCGTCCTGGAACACCATCTGCTCGAACAGCGTCAGCCCAAGGTGCATGGTGGCCGCGCCCACCAGTTGCTGCTCGCAATACTTGGGGTTGATGGCGGTGCCGGCGTCGCCCGCGGCATGGAACTGCAGCACCTCCAGGTGGCCGGTCTCGGTATCTACCTCCACCTCCACGGCGCTGGCCGACGCGAACCAGTACTCCGTGCACTTCTCCGACAGGCCGGTCTCGGGGTCCGTGGGTGTCACCACGGGCTGGCACAGGCCTTCACCCACAATGGTGGTGCCCAGGCTTCCGTACTTGGCCATGAACGCCTCGGTGACGGTCATGCCCCGTTCCTCCGCGCCGCGCACAAACACCCGGCCGTCGACCGCCTCCAGGTCGGCAGGGTCGATCTCCAGCTTCCCGGCCACGGCCTCGAACAGCTCCGCCTTGACCTTGGCCGCGGCCATACGGACCGCGTTGCCCATGTGGTAAGTGGAGCGGCTTCCCGCGCTGATGGTGTCGTACGGCGTGACGTCGGTGTCGGGCTGCACCACGTGCACCTTGTCGTGGGAAATCCCCAATTCCTCGGCCGCGATCTGGGCCAGCGCACTCTCTGAGCCCTGGCCCATCTCCACCGTGCTGCTCAGGATGTTGGCGCTGCCGTCGGCGTTGAGGATGACGATGGCGCCGGAGATGGAGGGCGTGAGCACGGCCTTCACCCCGCAGGCGATGCCCTTGCCGCGGCGCTTGGTGCCCGAGGCGGCCTCCCTGGGCTGGCCCCATCCCACGGCCTCCGCCGCCCGCTGCACCGACTCCTTCAGGCCGCAGGCATGGATCGGCGTTCCGGTGACGAAGAGATCCCCCTCCTCCAGCGCGTGCTCCAGGCGGAACTCCACCGGATCCCGGCCCAGGCCCCGGGCGACGATGTCCATCTGGGAGTCGTAGGCCCAGATCACCTGCGGCACCCCGAAGCCGCGGAACGGCCCGGCCGGAGGCTTGTTGGTGTAGATGCAGTAGGAGTCGATGGACACGTTGGGGATCTTGTACGGCCCGGCGGAGGTATACCCCGATTTGTGGACGATCCGCGGCCCGATCTCGGCGAAGGCGCCGGTGTCCCAGTAGACCTCGCACTTGCGCGCGGTCATGGCCGAGCCCTTGACCGCGGTCTTGAGCTTCACCACGACACCGTGCTTGGTGACGGTGTGGAACTCCTCCTCGCGGCTCAGGCTGTACTTCACCGGCCGGCCGGTCTTCATGGCGAGCAGCGCCACCAGCGGCTCGAGCTTGTTGTAGAGCTTGGCGCCGTAGCCACCGCCAAGATACGGCACGCGCACGCGGATACGGTTCATGGGCACGCCCAGCATGCGCGCCAGCTCCCCCCTGACGAAGGACGGCGACTGGCTGGCGGTGTAGATATTGATGCGCCCGCCTTCGTCCAGGTACGCCAGCGAGACGTGAGCCTCCATGGGCACATGCTGGGCCGGCGGCGCCGTGAAGACATCCTCGAAGACGCGGTCCGCCTCGGCAAAGGCCTGGTCCACGTCGCCCTTGCGCAGCTTGTAGTGGTAGCAGATGTTGGACCGCTCGCCAGCCTTGACGTGGGCCAGGTCCGCGAACGCCCCGGACGGCCGGACCTCCTCATGAATGATGGGGGCGTCCGGCTTGATGGCGTCGAGCACCTCCAGCACCACCGGCAGGGGCTCGTACTCCACCTCCACCCGTTCCAGCGCCTCTTCCGCCGCGCGCCGGCTCTCCGCCGCCACCGCCACCACCTGTTCGCCCTCGTGGCGTACCCGGTCGATAGCCAGCACCGGCTGGTCCGCGAACGCCGGCCCGTGGTATGGCGTGATGCCCGGCATGGCGGCGATGTCCGCGCCCGTAAGCACCGCAGCCACCCCGGGGCTGGCCTCGGCCCGGGACTTGTCGATGCGGACGATGCGCGCGTGGGGGTGGGGGCTTCTCAGCACCGCCACGTGCAACAGCCCGGGCGGCTCCAGGTTGCCCGTGTGCAACGCCCGGCCCGTCACCTTCTGGACGGCGTCCCGGCGGTCGACCGACGTACCAACGATGGAATAGTCCGCCACGCATTCACCTCACGAAGACGCTCACGTCGCCAGCTCCCGCAACGTTCGCTTGACGAACACCCGGGTCATCTCGCGCTTGTAGTCCGCACTGCCGCGCAGGTCCGACACCGGGGAGAGCTGCTCGTCGACGGCGTCGCAGACCGCGTCCCAGAGCTCCTCGGAGCAGCGCTCCTGGCGAAACCGGTCCAGGCCGGAGGCCAGAAGCGGCGCTTCCGCCACACCGCTGAGGCCAACTCGAAGCTCACCGACACTGTCGTTCTCGAGGCACAGCAGCGTCGCCACCCCGATGCACGGCCAGTCGTTGGCCGACAGCGAGCTGAACCGCGAGTAGACCGTGCGGGCCGCTTCCGGAGCCCGCGGCACCCGCACCTCCACCAGGATCTCTCCCGGCTCCAGCACCGTCTCGTACATGCCGCGGTAGAAGTCCTTGAGGGCCACGACCCGTGTGCCCTGGCTCCCGGCCAGCACCACCTCGGCCCCAAGAGCCAGCAGCACCGGCGGCGGGTCCAGCCGGTAGTCCGCGTGGGCCAAGTTCCCGCCCACGGACGCGGTCTCCCGAATACGCACGTTGCCCACGTGACTGAACGCCTGGACCAGGGCCGGCGCGCGCCGCTGCACCAAAGGCGACCGCTCCACCGACCGGTGCGTCGCCAGCGCGCCGATGCTCAGACCGCCGTCGGTCTCGGTGATGCGGTCCAGGCCTGGAATCGACTGCAGGTCCACCAGATGGGAAAACCGCAGCGCCCGTTGCTTCATCAGGATCACCAGCGTCGTGCCGCCCGCGATGGGCCGGGCCTCGTCGCCATGGTCCAGCAGCATGCGGCTGGCTTCGGCAACGGAAGCGGGGGTCAGGAGATCAAAAGAGGGAATGGTCATGGCGGTTCGGATGCCCGGCGAGCGTTCAGCGGGCAATCGCCCGTTTTATAGCCTCTACGGTCGTCGTTGACAATTCACGCCAGATTACAACGTCGCATCAGCTCTTCCTGGCGGAACCTTGGCACCCACTCTGACTTCCACCGACAGCTTCAGGCCCAGGTTTTCCAATACGGCTTCGAGAGTGGAGAAACGGGGATTGCCTTTCCGCGAAAGCGTCCGGTAAAGGCTCTCACGGCTCAAATGCGTATCCTCCGCGAGTTGCCTGATGCCGCGGGCTTTCGCAACATCGCGCAGGGCCAGCAGGAAGACATCCGATCCGTCGCCGGACTTGTCGTCAAGTGCAGCGGTCAAGTAGGCCGCGGCTTCCTCGGGGTCCTGGAGGTCCCGATGGAGGATGTCTTCGTAAGGAACCGTTCGTCTCGCCATACGCCTACCCTCCGAGGTAGTCGGCCCAATACTCCTGAGCCTTTCTTATGTCTTCCGTCTGGGTCCTCTTCGTTCCGCCAGACAGTAGTAGGATGAAACGGGGTCCATCCTGTCCAATGTACACCCGATAACCCGGTCCAATATCCACACGCAGCTCCAACACACCGCCGCCCACAGACTTGTGATCACCGAGATTGCCCAAACGAAGCCGTGCAATCCTGACCCGAATACCGTTTCGCGCCCTTCGGTCCCCGAGACTCCGCAGCCAATCCGCGAACGGGGCGATCCCATCCCTTGTCACATACGCCACAACTTGCCGGGGACGTACTTCACCCATACCGTATAGTAGCGCGTAGGCTACTGGTTGCAACCTTTAGTTAGCAGGGAACGGGTGCCCTTTGACACGAGTGCAGTCGTTTTGGTCAGGCAGAGGAATCAGTCTATTCCATGACCCTGACCCGCAGGCCGTCGAAACGCTTGAAGTCCTGATCGCGGGTCAGCATCGTCGCAATCCCGTGTTCTCTGCACAAGGCGGCGATCTGAGCGTCGAAGACCAGATTGCCGCGGGCGTCTGATTGACGAATCGCGGCTTCCAGGTGCTCGATGAATCCGGCCTCCGGCCGCACGACGACACAGGTCGGCGCCGCGATCAGGCTCTTGATGAAGTCGAAGGCTTCGGAGGATGTGGAGGGTGGGTTGATGACGCGACGATGGGTGCCGACGCGCAGAAACTCGGTAACGCAAAACACCGGCAACGCCCACCGGTCGTTTCCCTCGGCGAGGGAGATGCCGCCACCTCCCGTCCGCCCCCGGTCAATAACCTCCCTGACGCCTGCTCATCCGGACCACCGGCCCGTCAGCCGAAACCCGTCGCGAACGTTCATCCCCAGGAGCGCAAGGTTCACCGCACCCGCGACGAGCTCCGCGGCCTGGACCGCGTAGAAGGCTGCGTCGAAAGCGTAGGTGTCGGCCTTCCAGGCGAGAAACAGTGCGGCGGGAATCAGGATGACGACGCCGTTCGCGGCGACGAACGGCATCCGCTTGCGCTTGCTCGCGACCAGTCGGCCGGTTCGTCCGCGGCCAAGCAGGTTGCCAACGCCTCCGGCCAGGGCGAGTGACGGCACGAGAATCAGAAGACCCCACGGAATCATGAGCTTGACGATCCTGATATGCTCCTCCGCTCCGAAGAGCTCGACGCCGACGGTCCCGAGCCAGAACGTCGCGATGATCACGACCGCCAACAATCCGGCGATGGAGTGTATCCGTGTCTTCATTTGCCGGCCCTCCTGAGTTAAGATAGTGTGCTATCTAATAATATAGCAGGCTATTTATTTGGACACCATACCCGTGACCTTCGACAAGCGGACATCGGCGGGCTATATCGCCAATCACATGGCGCGGCTCTTCGCCCAGGGACTTCAGGCGCGCATCAAGCCACTGGGACTGACGACGGGCACGTTTCCCGCACTCCTCGAGCTATGGGAGGAAGACGGACTCACCCAGAAGGAGCTGGTCGAACGGCTCGACATCGAACAGGCCACGATGGCCAACACGCTCCGCCGAATGGAGCGCGACGGCCTGGTCCGGCGGAGCCCGCATCCGGTCGATCGGCGCGCTCAACAGGTCTGGCTGACGCCCCAGGCGCGGTCCTTGCGCGACGATGCGTTCGCGGCGGCCACCGCGCAGAACGAGGTCGCGCTTGCCGGCCTCGCGCCGCACGAGAGACGGCACTTCATCCAGCTCATGACGAGGACGATTCGCTCCATGCGCTCGGAGTAGCGTTCGCGGCATCGTGTTGCGGCGATGCGCCACCCGCTTCAGTGGAGCGAATGCCTGCAGAACCCGGTCAAGGCCCCTCCTGGTTTTATGTAACCTGCCTTCGCGGGACCCCTCTCTAGAACTTCCGTCGAACTCAACAAATCAGGAAGCTACATTCCAGAATTGCTGGAGTTCACACTCTATATTGCTGGAGTTGTCCCATGAAGTCGTCGTTCAAACCCTCCAACCCTCCGACACCCTACCTTGCAGTGCCTCAATAGCGCTGCCAGAATGACGCGCGATGACGATCGGAATACTGGCTTACGGTTCCTTGATTCCCAATCCCGGAGCCGAGATCGCGACGGTGACGGTGAACCGCATCACCGGAGTGGAAACCCCGTTCAGGATCGAGTTCTCCCGCAGCAGCCGTGTGCGGGACGGCGCACCGACGCTGGTCCCCGTCGACAAGGGAGGTGGCAAAGTCTCAGCGGTGGTCATCGTGTTGAGGGAGTCCGTTGCCGAGACCGCGGCCCAGGACATGCTTTACCGGCGGGAGCGAAACAGGGTGGGCAGCGGCGACATCTACGCGGATGTGGACCAGACGAATATCGACAGCGCGTTCCTGGGGCGCCTGGACCATTGCACGGGTTTGGATGTGGTGTTTTACGCCGCGTTGAGGGCGAACATCGAGGAGCCGACGCCCGTGGTGCTGGCGCGTCTGGCCATCGCCAGCGCCACAGCACCCTCCGGAGCGGTGGCACGGGACGGCATCAGTTACCTCAAGGCCGCAAGAGAAAGCGGCATCGTCACACCGCTTACGGCCGACTACGAACGGGAGATTCTCCGTAAGACCGGCGGCCGCGACCTCGCGGAAGCCCTCGCCATCGTCCGCGCGACATCGTGTTAGCCGCGCCGGCTCACGCGCGACAACTCGTCTCCCTGATCAGGCGGGACATCCGGCGCCCTGTCGAGACGACATCCTCAGCCGATCACTTCATTGAACCTCAGTTGCGGCGATGCTGAGCCTGCCTTCCCGCTGTGACTGTGATTGCCGAATGACTATCTGAACGTCACGCCCCCAGCGCCGTTAGCAGGCGCAACAGGCGCTCAATGGAGTACTCGCGGAAGCTTCCCCGCAGGAGTCGCGAAACATCGGTTCGAGACAGTCCGAGCAGCCTCGCTGCCTCGACCTGTTTGAGGCCGCGCCGACGAATGATCTCGTCAATGCGGGTGACGAGTTCCGCCTTCAACAAGTGAGCGTCGGGATCGGGCTGACCGAGGTCCGTGAACACGTTATCGCCGCCGCGTTCGACCTCCGTATCTTTGGTGTCCATCGATCTGGTCTTTGTCATAGGGGTCCCTGTCGTGCTGCTCCGCCGCCTTCAGTCGGCGTGTGACGGCGGCTTGGATAGTCCGGCACCAGTCTACGTTGTCAATAGGTATAACGCCGCCTTATAGGATGTCTACCGTGCTACGAGGAAGTCGGGGTCAGACGACTCTGACCCCATTCTCGTGTATTGCTTTGAAGGTTGCGGAAAGCTATCGTGATCTCGGCAAAGTGGTTGAATTTTAACGAAGAGGCTGACGGATCAGGCAGGGCCAGGGAAGGTCGGCCATGACAAACCTCGACTGGGGCCACGCCCGCTATCAGGTGGGCGCAGGCTCCGTCATTGAGACCTCCGAAGCGCAGGTCATCGACATGCGCACTCGGACGGACTGCTCATCATCGATCTACGACTGCAAGCCGGGCGCGGCGCAGCCCTCACGCACCATGAGCCGGGGATCGGGGACCAATCCTTGAAACGCTTCGCCGCCACCCTCCTTCTGCTGCTGCTTGCCGGCGCGGTGCTCTACTACCTGGGTATCGGGCTCGGCATCGGGCCGTTTGACAGCGGCGCGGCCAAAGGTCAGGCGCCGCAGCGCCGCGGCGGCGCCCGTGCGGTCACGGTCAAGACCGAGGCGGTGCGGGTGGCGGACGTGGAGGCCAAGCTCAGCTACGTGGGCTCGCTGTCGCCCAAGGCGGCGGTCACCATCGCGCCGAAGACTTCCGGCCGGGTGGCGACGCTGCTTGTGACCGTGGGCGAACGCGTCAAGGAACGCCAACTCCTGGCGCGCCTCGACAAGCAGGAGCTCGCCGAGGAGTTGCGTGAGGCGGAGGCGTCGCTGCGGGTGGCCCAGGCCACGCTCAAGGGCCGGGAAGCCGAGCTGAAAAACCTGAAGCGGCGCAGGGAGAACGTCAAGGTCCTCGCACGCAGGGATCTGGTGTCCCGTGAGGAGGTCAACAACCTCGAGACCCAGGTCCTGTCCGCCGAATCCCAGGTCGACCTCACCAAGGCCCAGATGCTCCAGATGGCGGCGCGCCGGGACAACGCCCGCATTCGCCTGGCGCACGCCGAGATCCGCTCTCCGTTCGCGGGTTAC
The DNA here is from genome assembly GCA_965221155.1 of uncultured Binatia bacterium (SeqCode). Lineage (GTDB taxonomy): Bacteria > Desulfobacterota > Binatia > UBA9968 > JAJDTQ01 > JAJDTQ01. Next base: position 671,572 of record OZ244869.1, read on the forward strand.
GTGAGCCGCCGATGGGTGGACCGGGGCGCCCTGGTGAGTCCCAGCACCCCCCTGTTCGAGGTCGTCGACATAGACCGGGTCAAGGTCGGCATTGACGTGGTGGAGGGAGACTACCGCAAGGTTTCTCTCGGACAGCCGGTGGCCGTCAAGGTCGATGCCTACCCGGACAAGCGGTTCGACGGCACGGTCACGCGCATCTCGCCCATCCTCGACCCGCAGACACGTACGGGCGAGGTCGCGATCGAGCTCGACAACTCCGATGGCACTCTCAAGCCCGGCATGTTCGCGCGCGCGACCATCGTGGTGGAGCGGAAACGCGGCGTCCTGGTGGTTCCCGAAGCCTCGCCGGTGAAGACCCAGGCGGGGTACGGCGTGTTCAGGCTCACGGACGACGGCAGCAAGGTCGAGCGCGTGAAGGTGACACCGGGTCTGGGCAGCGACGGCTGGGTGGAGGTGACGGGGGACCTGCAAAAGGGTGATCGGGTGGTCACCGTGGGCAGCAGTCTTGTGCGGGATGGCCAGCGGGTCAGGGTCGCCGGTGCCGGAGCGCGTTCGGGCTCCGGCCGCGGAGGGCGGCGGGCCTCCGGGAGAGAAAGGCGGGGCCAGCGAGCCTCGCAACGGCGGGGAGGCTGACGCATGAACCTCACGGCGCTTTGCATCCGACGCCCGGTGGCCACGTACATGGCCGCCCTGATCGTCATGATCCTCGGGGTGATCTCGTTTCTCAAGATCCCCGTGGATCTCATGCCCGAGATTACCTTCCCCACCGTCACCGTCTCCACCAACTATGCCAACGTGGGGCCGCTGGAGATGGAGACGCTGGTGACCGAGCCCGTCGAGAAGGCGGTGAGCTCCGTGGAGGGCGTCGAGGACATCACCTCCGTCTCCGTCGAGGGCCGCAGCCAGGTCCGGGTGAGCTTCGGCTGGAGCAAGGACCTGGAGGTGGCGGTCAGCGACGTGCGCGCGAAGATCGATCGTATCCGGGACGATATTCCCGCGGGGGCCGAGGCCCCGGTGGTCTCGAAATATGACGTCAACGCGTCGCCGATCATGTTCATCGGCGTGTCGGGCCGGATGGACCCGGTGGCTCTACGGACCTTCGTGGACCGGGAAGTCCGGTACCGACTGGAGCGAGTCGCCGGCGTGGCCGCGGCGGACATCCGCGGCGGACTGGAACGCGAGATTCACGTCAATCTGTCCCTGGACCGGCTCAAGGCCTTCGAGCTTTCGACGGACCAGGTGATCCGGGCGCTGCGGGCGGGCAACATCAACCTGCCTGCCGGCAACCTGAACCGGGCGCACCTGGAGGTATCGGTACGGACCCTGGGCGAGTTCAACGACCTGGATCAGTTGCGCAACACGGTGGTGGCGAACCGCGGCGGGACTCCCATCTACGTCAAGGATCTCGGCCAGGTGGAGGACTCCTTCAAGGAGCTGGACCACGCGGTGCGGATCCATGGATCCCACGCCGTGGTCATCTCACTGCGGCGTCAGCCGTCGGCCAACACCATCGCGGTGGCGGATCGCGTGACGCAGGAGATTCAGACCATCAATCAGGAGCTCCCCGACGTCAACGTCTACGTGCTGCGCGAGAACGCGCGCTACATCCGCAACGCGGTGAACAACGTCACCATGGCCGCGGTCTGGGGCAGCATGCTGGCCCTGCTCGTGCTGCTGTTCTTCCTGCGCAGCATACGCAGCACGGTGGTCATCGCCACCGCCATCCCCATCTCCATCGTCGCCACCTTCTCGCTGATGTTTTTCCAGGGCTTCAGCATCAACATCATCTCCTTCGGCGGGCTCGCCCTGGGCATCGGGCTGCTGCTGGACAACTCCGTGGTGGTGCTGGAGAACATCTACCGGCACCACGAGGCCGGCGGCGATCGCCGGGAGGCGGTGCTCCGGGGCACCCGCGAGGTGGTGGGGGCCATCACCGCATCCACGTTGACCACCGTGGTGGTGTTTCTCCCCTTGATCTTCGTCCCGGGCTCCGCCGGCATCCTCTTTCGACAGCTCGCATGGGTGGTGTTCTTCTCCCTGGGGGCGTCCCTGCTCGTCGCCGTGACCGTTGTCCCGGTCATGGCGCACCAGCTATTGGGCCGGCCGGGCCATGCCGGCCCAGGGTGGTTCCTGTCGCGTTTTTTCCGCGCGGGCCAGAGGTCCCAAACGGGTCTGGACGACGCCTACCAGGGACTGTTGCAGTGGAGCCTCCGCCATCGCGTAACGGTGCTGGCGGCGGCGGCCGTTTTCCTCGCCGGCAGTTTTTTCCTCTACCCCGGCATCGGCAGGGAGTTCATGCCCCGCGCCGACGAGGGCAACGTGACCATCATGGCGGAGACCGAGGCAGGCTCGAAGATGGAGGAGACCGACCGGGCGTTCACGCAGCTCGAGGCGATCACGAAGGAGGAAGTCACCGAGCCGTACCGGAACTTCACCCACTTTGGCCGGTTCGGCTGGCGCGCCCGGGGCAAGAACCAGGGGCACATCCACGTGTGGCTGGACCCCAGGGCCACCCGGGACCGGTCCGACCAGGATATCGTCAAGGCCCTGCGGCGGCGGGTCGGTGAAGTGCCGGGGGTGCGCGCCCGTGTCCGTGCGAGCTCGGGGCTGTGGATTTTCCGGCGGCTCGGCTTCACCGACAACGACAACCTGGACGTGAAGGTGCGCGGTCACGACCTCGACGAGATACAGCGCATCGCTCGACGGGTCAAGACAGCCATGGAAGGGGTTGAGGGGGTTGCGGGCGTGCGCATCAGCCGGCAGCAGGGGCAGCCGGAGATGGGAATCCACGTGGACCGGGAGCGGGCGGCGAGCCTCGGCATACCGGTGGAGACCATCGCCCGCGGCCTGCAGGCGAGCCTGGGCGGCACCCGGGCAACCTTCTACCGCGAGGGCGGCAACGAGTACGATGTCATCGTTCGGCTGGGCGAGGACGATCGCAGGGAGCTCGGCGGGCTGTTGGACCAGACCGTTTCGGACAGCTCGGGCCGGGTCCTGTCGCTCAAGAACCTGGTGCGGCTGGAAGAACGCCGCGGACCCATGTCGGTTCAACGCCTCAATCAGGAACGCGTGGTGTCCATCTCCGGCGAGGTCGCGGGACGGGACATGACAGCGGCGGTAGCCGACGTCCAGGCGGCCCTGGACAAGATGGCGCTGCCGCAGGGAGTGCTCATCCAGGTCGGCGGGGACTTCGAGGAGCAGCAGAAGGCGTTTGCGGAGCTGCAGATCGGCCTGCTGCTGGCTTTGCTGATGGTCTACATGGTCATGGCGGCCCAGTTCGAGCGCCTGATCGATCCGCTGGTGATCATGTTCGCGGTTCCTTTCGCGGCCGTCGGCGTTCTCACGGCGCTCCACGCCACCGGGACGACCTTCAACGTCAACTCCTATATCGGCATCATCCTGCTGGTGGGCATCGTCGTGAACAACGCCATCGTCCTGGTGGACTACATCAACCTCAAGATACGGGAGGAAGGCCTGAGCATCGCCGATGCCGTGGTCTACGCCGGCCGTACCCGCCTCCGGCCCATCCTCATGACCACCCTGACCACGGCCCTGGCGCTGGTGCCGCTGGCATTGGCCTTGGGCGAAGGAGGCGAGATTCAGGCGCCCATGGCCCGGGTGGTGATCGGCGGCCTCATCACCTCCATGCTGGTCACGCTGGTGCTGATTCCGGTGCTCTACGCGTCCGTCAAGGAATATGCGTTGCGCTGGGCCGCCGCTCCTGGACCGGAGGAAATCAAGCGTAGCGCGTAGGAGCCCGTATCGGGCGGCAGCGCCGTGCGTGCACGGGCGGGTTTGAAACCCGCCCCTACAGGCGCCGGCCCCTGTCCTGGCGGGACTTGTTCACAGATCCGGCGCGGTGGGGTTCCGTCCGCCGCAGGACGGCATTCCGGAGTGTTGACAAGTTTTCCATAGTGTACTAGTGTACTAGTACAATCAACAACATTACTGGTACACAACAATGGAAGACGGAATATGGTTCAGATGGAGCAGCTTCGATTCGGCTACGGCCGGGAGGAGCTCTTTCGCGATGTCGAGCTTGTTCTCGAGCCCGGCAACATCTACGGTCTGCTCGGCCTGAACGGGGCGGGAAAGTCGACCCTGCTCCGGCTCATGACCGGGCTCCTCTTCCCCCGCTCGGGGCGCATTCGCGTGCTCGGGAGCGAGCCCGCCCGCCGCCGGCCCGGATTGCTCTCCCGGCTCTTCGTGCTCCCCGAGGCGATCAACGTTCCCACGCTCACCGACCGGGAATTCGTTGCCGTGCGCGCTCCCTTTTATCCGGGGTTCGACCACGAGCGGATGGCCCGCTATATCGACGAGCTCGAGATCCCGGGCGGGCGGAAGCTGCCGCATCTCTCGTACGGCCAGCAGAAGAAGTTCCTGCTTGCGTTCGGACTCGCATCCGGCGCCTCGTTCCTCGTGCTGGACGAGCCGACCAACGGTCTCGACATTCCGGCCAAGGGACTCTTCCGCCGCCTGGTCGCGGAAGCGCTGAGCGATGACCGGACGTTCGTGGTCGCCACTCACCAAGTGCGCGACGTCGAGTCGCTCATCGACCGTCTCGTGATACTCCACGAGGGAAAGGTCCTCTTCAACCGGAGCCTCGCCGCGGCGAGCGCCAGCCTCCGCACGGCGCGCGAACCGAGCCGGCCGGACGAGGACGCCGACGGACTCATCTATCACGAGCCGGCGGTGGGCGGTTTCGCGACCGTGCGCAGGGACTGTAGCGCGGGGGACCACCGCCTGGACCTGGAGCTTCTCTTCAAGGCGGTCATCACGAACCCGGGCGCCTGCGCCGGGATCCTTGGCACGGAGGAACGGACATGAACGAAGTCTTCTCCCCGCAAAGGCTCCGGCTGCTGATTCGGGGCGACCTCGTCGCCGGCTACCGTTCCCTGCTCGTGGTCTCCGGCGCGCTCGCGGGAGTCATTCTGGTTGCCGCGCTCGCCACACACGGAGGGGCTCTCCGCGACGGGGACTTCCATCGCCACTGCTTCGGGCTCGCGCTCTTCGTCTGGGGACTCGTCGCTTCGAGCCGGGCGTTTCGACCACTGCACGACAGGACGCGGAACGAGGCGTACCTCCTCATCCCCGCCTCGGCGCTCGAGAAGATGCTCGCCCGCCTGCTCGCGGTCACCGTCGGCCTCGTTGCGTACCTGCTGGTCTTCATCGGGCTCGTGTCGATAGTCGTCGAGACGCTCAACCTCCTTCTCTACGGCGGCCGCCAGGCATTCTTCGATCCCTTCGACCGCACCGTCTGGAGCTCGATCTTCGTCTACGTCATCCTCCAGTCGTTCTACTTCCTCGGCGGTGCGTGGTTCCGAAGAGCGCACTTCGTCAAGACCACGCTCGCCCTCACCCTCGCGGTCGCGGGGTTCGCGGGGTTCGCCGCCGTCACGGTGCGAGTCGTCTTCGCGGGCTACTGGCTGGATGTCGGGGACGTGTTCTTCGTTCTGGAGCAGCTCGGCCGGGCGCACGCGAGCGGCACCGGAGCCGTCGTTCACGGGATCGCGCTCCTGCTGCCGCTCGCCTGCTGGTGGATCGCATGGCTTCGTGTGGAAGAGGCCCAGGTCAGCGATGGAGTTTAGCGAGCCCAAGGGCATCTACCTGCAGATCGCGGACCAGATCCGCGAACGGGTCCTCGATGGCGATTGGCGGGCCGGCGAGCGTATTCCGTCCATCCGGGAGCTGGCCGTCGAACTCGGCGTGAATCCCAACACGGTCACGAAGAGTTATCAGCGACTGATGGACCGGGGAATCATCTCGAGCCGAAGAGGTCTTGGCTACTTCGTGAGCGACCACGCCCGCGAGCATGCATTGCAGGAGATGAAGGCGGAGTTCCTGCGTGACGAAGTGCCGAGGATCGTTCGAACCATGCAACTCCTGGGGATTGGGCTGGACGAGCTTGCCGCCCGCCTGGGTCATTGCGCCGTGAGTTCCGACGAGACGGGAGAAGACACATCATGAAGCCGAGCCAGAAAGTACTGTTGTCGATGGGGGGCGTCCTTGCCGGAGTCATCGTCGTAACCGCGGTCGCCGGGCGGGTCGCCCTTTCCCGAAATCATTTCACGGTCGTCGAGGGCTCCCGGGTCTCCGAGAGCGCCGACCTGACCGGAATCACGGAGATCGAGATCGCCGGCGGGTGGCGGGTCAACCTCACTCGGGGAGACGAGTGGAAGGTCGAGGTCTCCGATCCCGGGAATCGGGAGGAGCACGTCCGGATGCACGTCTTCGGCAACCGCCTCCGACTGGGCGGAGGGTCGCGCGCATGGTGGCGGGAGGGCGATGCGCCCAATTCCGTGGATATCGTCATGCCCGCGCTCGACGAACTGGAACTCCGGGGCGGCGCCAGGATCGCGCTTTCGGGATTTCGGGGCGACCGCCTCGCGATCCGCATCGCGGGGGCGGCTCGTCTCGAAGGACGCGACGGGCGCTACGATGAGCTGAGGCTCTCCGTCGCCGGTGCCAGCGCCGTCGACCTCCGGGGAATCGCGGTAACGGACGCCGAGGTCGATCTCAAGGGCGCCTCCGACGTCGTCCTCACCATGAGTGGCGGGGTCCTGTCCGGTTCCGTAGCGGGGGCGGGGAGCCTCCGGTACTACGGCACGGTCTCCGAGGAGCGCGTTCAGGTCGCGGGCGTCACCCGTATCGTCCACCACCGGGAGTGAGCGGGGCTCCGCCTGCGCCGGTCGGAATGTCGTCCGCCGGCCGTTCAGGCGATGCCGAGCCGCTTCGCTTGAGCCGGGAGCGACCGCGGTGTCACACTTCCTCCGGGGGACGGCGGCCTGAGGCAGACCGCCGGCTATGAGTAACGGAATATTGGCCCTTTACCCTCCCCCGGTCAGCTTCTGGTCCACGTGCCACATGGCCAGGCAGTCGTCCTCGTTGTAGCGGACGGCCTTTTCAGCCAGGGCGCGGTCGCCGGTGTCGATGGAGTCCCAGTAGCACAGCAGCGCCTCGTAGGCGCCGAATCCCTGCTGGCGCCAGTTGAACCCCAGGGCCGGGGCGACGCTCTTGATGGAGAACCGCGGCACGGGCAGGTAGACGGCGTCCTGGATGCATCGCTTCAGGTCGACGCAGGAGCCCAGCAGGCGCGCCAGCCGTCCCTCCAGCCGGGGCCATCGGCGCATAACCGCCTTCATTTGCCGCACCTCGTAGTCGGTCCAGTGGTACAGCCGCACGGCTTCGACGTCGTCGCCGACGTAGTCGAGGAACGCCTCGAAAACCTCGCCTTCGTCCTCCGGGCCGCGGGCAAGGAACTTGACGAACTGATCCCGGGCGCCGTCCCAGCAGCCGATGAGGTAGACGTGGGGTGGCATGGCGGGATGCATGTCGTCGGAGGTCTCGAAATCGAAGTAGAGGAGCCTTCTGGCCCGTGGGATGCGCAGTTCGCGGCCGGGCTTGGGAACGGGTTGTCCGGTCCGGTAGCTCTGGGCCACGTGGTAGGCGACCGAGCCGTGGTGCGGCCCCAGGATTTCCTCGATCTCCGCCTGCGAGCGGCTCCACAGCTTGTCCACACTGTGGATACCCGCGGCCCTCAGCTTCGCCCGCTCGGGAGCGCGCACTCCCGCCAGCAGCACCAAGTCCCGGCGCTCCTGCACCAGCTTGTTGCCGTACACGCGCCAGGGCGAGTCGGTGATGTCGGGCGGCCTTCCCGGCTCGGGCTGCTCCACCGCGCCGTCCCGAAGCCCGATCCAGCGCGACACGACGTCGTCGATCTGCTTCTCGCAGCCCGAGACGTCCACCGGGCGGACCTCGTCCCGCAGCGCAACGGTGACGTGTCGGGGCGTGTAGCCCTGGACGGCGCCGACGGTCCGATTGTAGAAGGCGGCCTGGAGCGCGAAGGAGTCCCTGAGCTTGCGAGCCCGCTTTATCTCGATGACCCGATAGTGGTACGGGCCGAGGTCCGAGCCGTGGCTGTCGTCGCGCACCAGGAGATCGCCCCGGCCGTAGACGTCGCGGCCGAGATCCCACAGTTGCGGTTGATGAATCGCGGGAGCGCCCTCCAGCATGGCCCGGAGGGTGCGAGCGAGGGCCTCGTAGCCGAAGTCGGGCCTGATGGCCAGGGCATCGGGATAGTGCGCGGCTACCCAGGCGTCCTCGTGCTCGACGCCGCGGCGGTAGCGCATCTGCTGGTAGCGGCCGACTTCGTTCACCGCCTCGCTCCGGGGTACATGGTGTTGGCACCAGACCCAGAACGGGTCTCGCAGCACCTTGTCCACCAGCGACGGACGGAGCCGGGGCCTGCCGTGAATCCTCTCGCCGGAGGTGGCGCGGTCCAGCAGCGCGCGCAGCCGCACCTCCTGCCCCTCAAGCGGCAGCGTTAGCTGAATGCGGGCTTCTCCTTGGGATAGTGCGCTTCCATGGCGGAGCGGTAGCGCTCCATGAGGATGCGGTTGAGCTCCAGCGGCGGCTGCTGATCGTCAGGCAGCAGCGGGCGGTACTCCACGTCGCCGATCTCTTCCTTGAAGGTCTCCTTGGCCCGCGCCACCAGTTGCGGGTCCATCAGCAGGTCCACGGCCGAGGCGGCCATGGTCTTGGCGCCGGCCACGGCTCCCTTGTGGGCGACGGAGGTGGCCAGGGAGACGCCCGCGCCCCAGTGGTGGTAGGCGATGCCCGGAATGTTGGAGGGGAAGTTCACCACGCCCGACGGCACCACCCAGCAGACGTCCCCGGAGTCGTTGGCTGACACCGATTGCACGGCTTCCCGGAGCTGGGCCACCTGCGTGGGCATTCCCGTGGCCTTGACGTTGACCTTGGTCTGGACATCGGTGATGAGCTTCTGCTCGGCCTCGGACCACTGGGGCATGCCCACGGCCTCGATGTTCTTCTGGATCACCTCCGCCAGGATGCGGTTGCAGCGGGTGGGCGCCACCGCGCTCAGCACGTTCACCGAGTAAGTGGTGTCGGTCATGGTGGCCGCGCCCTGGGCCACGCGCTTGGCCTTTTCGAACAGCGCCCGGGCCTTCTCGGCGGTGGCCTCGCGGAAGAACCACCAGATGGTGGAGGTGTTGGGGATGACGTTGGGCTGGTCGCCGCCGTTGGTGATGACCCGGTGGCTGCGCTGGGACGGCTCCAGATGCTCCCGCAGCTTGTCCCAGCCGATATCCATCAGCACCACCGCGTCCAGCGCGTCCCGGGCGGTCCAGGGCGAGGTGGCCGCGTGGGCGCTCTCGCCCTTGAAGGTGAACTCCGCGGAGATGAGGGCGTACTGCCGCAGGCCGTAAACGGTGCCCAGGTTGGACCCGATGTGGTCGTGAAGGGCCACGTCCACGTCCTTGAAGTAGCCGTCGCGGACGAAATAGGGCCGGCTCACGAGCTGCTCCTCGGCCGGAGCGCCGTAGACCCGCAACGTTCCCTGGATGTCGAACTGCTCCATGGTCTTCTTGACCGCCACCGCCGCGCCGATCATCACCGCCGCGTTGACGTTGTGCCCCTCGGTATGCCCCGGCGCGCCGTCGACGATGGGCCGCTGCTCGGCCACGCCCGCCATCTGCGAGCTCGAGGGCGTGGCGTCGAACTCCGTGTGGAGCGCCACCACCGGCTTCCCCGACCCATAGGTGGCGATGAACGCCGTGGGCATCCCCGAGATGTTCCGCTCGATCTCGAAGCCCGCCTGCTCCAGTATCTCCGTCATCATTCCGGAGGTGCGATACTCCTGCATCCCCAGCTCGGCGAAGTAGAAGATACTGTCCCCGAGGAGCGCGATGTTGTTCCGGTTCTCCTCGACCGCGTCGATAACGAACTGCTTTTGCATGGCATCCTGCATGGTTTCCTCCCGTGGGCAAGCGTGACGACGGCTCCGGCGCCCAGCCCCCTGATGGCATGCGCGGATCATATTACAAGGAGGACGGCGCGTCGAGAGCCATGGCGCGCCCCGTGGGCCGGGTCAGCCGGCCCACGGGCCTGTCGGATTGCGCTCCTCCAAAACAACCCTTGCGCAAGACGACACGGATCAATTGTGCGGGCGCCCTTCGACTTCGCTTCGCTACGCTCAGGGCGAACGGTGAATGACGTTCGGGGTCAATGACGTTCGGGGTCAATGGTCAACAACGGAACCTGGCCCAAAACCCGTTCGCCCTGAGCGTAGCGAAGCGAAGTCGAAGGGCGCCATTTTTGCTCGCCGGCAATTGATCAGAGCAGAGTTTCCCAAGCCCTGTGCGCAGCCTTGCCCGGCCTTCGCGGACATTATAAGGTGCCTTCCATGTCGACCAACCAACCCGTCGTCAGGGGCGCCGCCACCATGCTGGCCCATACCCCGGGCTTGGTGCGGTACGGCTCGAAGCCGTTCCGGGAAACCAAGGCGCGCGCCGAGTTCCTCAGCGACCTCAAGGGGGCCCTGTGGAGCTACGACAAAGCCTGCCGCTACCTGCCCAACCAGGTGTTCATCGGAAGCCAGCCGCCGGCCCGTCTGTGGGAAGTGGAGCAGCCCTGGTTCGACAAGCTCGCCGAGTCGGCGACCGGAGAGCCGCCCTTCGGCCACATCATGGAGGAACGCCGTTTCCTCGCCCTGCTGGCCTGCGCAGACCCGTTCAAGCACGTGTTGCTGCGGGAACGGTTCTGGGAGGAGATGGGTCCCGTGCTGTCGGCCGCGCCGCTCACGGCGCCCCTGGCCGCCCGCACGCCGCCGCTTCTCGACGATGCTCAACTGGACAGCGCACTGGAGGCCGCGGATTGCCTGCCACTCTTCGCCGGCGGTGAAGGCGCCCCCGTGGGGGTGGTGAAGACGGGCCACTCCGAGGACGAGGCCCTCTCCGCCCCGGTGCTGCTGGAGAATTTCTGCTGCAAGGTCTCCGGCGCACTGGCCGTGCACGAGCTGCTGAACCACGTGGAGGGCCTCGACCTGAGCGACGTCGACCTGGTGCTGAGTTGCTCGGAGGAGGCGGTGGGCGACCGCTACCAGCGCGGCGGCGGCAACATGGCCAAGGCCATCGCCGAATTCGCCGGCTGCGACCTCGCCACCGGCATCGACATCAAGGATTTCTGCGCCGCGCCCATTCCCGCCATGGTCATCGGCGCGTCGCTGGTAGAGAGTGGCGTTTTCAAGAACGTGGTCGTGGTGGGCGGCGGGTCGCTTCCGAAGCTCGGGATGAAGTGCCTCTACCAGTTGGAGCAGGGCATCCCGGTGCTGGAGGATTCGCTGGCCGCGGTGGCCGTGTGGATCGGGCGCGACGACGGCAAAAGCCCGGTGGTGAACCTGCAAGGAGTCGGCCGCCATCCCATCAAGGCCGGCGCCGCCCTCGACAAGCAGTTCAGGGAGCTTGTTCTGGAGCCGTTGCGGCGGTTAGAATGGGGTGTGGATCGCGTCGACCGGATCGTCACCGAGCTGCATAACCCGGACATCATGGTGTCCGCCAAGGCCGGCGACGTGGCCGCCCGCAACTACAAAATGATGGCCGCCATGCTGGCCATGGCCAAGGAGATCGACCGGAGCGACATCGCCGGCTTCGCACGCGCCAAAGGGGTATGCGGCTACGCCCCCACGCAGGGGCACATCGCCTCGGGCTTCGTCTACATGCCCCACGCGCTCCGGGAGATGGCCGCCGGAGCCATCCGGAATTGCATGCTGGTGGCCCGCGCCAGCCTGTTCCTCGGCCAGATGACCGAGCTGACGGACGGCATGTCGGTGTTGATCGAACGGAACGGGGAATAGCGCCGGAACGAGTGACCTCAAGGACCCTGTAACCCTTTATTTTCACTGGGAAGTTATAGTTTCCAAGATGTGACCCCAAAGCAAGGAGAAACCCCATGACGGCAGAACCCATCACCCTCAACGGCAAGAAGCTGATCATCCTCGGCGAGCGGGACGGCGTCCCCGCCCCGGTCATCGAGCAGGCCATCAAGGGACTGGGAGGCGAAGTCGCGTACTCCGCCACCCAGTGCTTCGTCTGAACAGCCGCTGGGGCCATGGACCTTGAGGATCAAGGTCGAATCAAAGAACTCACCGAAGAATACGGAAAGGACGACATCGTCGTGCTGCTCGGCGCCCCCACCACCGAGGCCAGCCAGGTCCAGTTCGAGACCGTCACCACCGGCGACCCCTCCTACGCCGGACCCCTCGCCGGCGTAGAGCTCGGCCTCCAGGCGTACCACGTATTCGAACCCAACGTGAAAGCCGCCATCGACCCCGACCAGTACGCCGAAAACATCGAGATCCTGGAGATGGGGCTGGAGGCGGATGCGATCGTGGGGGCGTTGGCGGAGATGCGGGCGGGGTAGACGTGGCACACCGGTTTCGTGCAAAACGCTCCCAGCGTCACACTTCTCTACGCGAATAGTGACCACAAGCTGGCGGGCAACGGTACCGCATATCGAGACCGCGCGTTCTCAGAGTGGGCCTTACTGTGCAACGTTCTTCGGAGAGGATTTCGCGGCGATACGCTCTTTTACTGCCTCGCGGCCGAAGCCAAGGACGCCCTGGAATAACAAGATCGCACCCTTACTACCCCCGGCGACTACGGCGGCAGTCGCAAAGGTCCCGAACGAAAAAATCGCCCGAATAACCTCCAGATTTCGCAAACATCACGGCAAGAACGTCAAAGTCTGCCCAAATACAGACCCAGTATGACGCTGCGAATGCAACCGGTGCCCTTAGGTGCCTCTCAGAAATCCAATCTCGCCAGACGCCCCACTCGAAAAATACCGCGAGCGCCCTCTCAAGCACGAGGGACAATATTACCAGCATCGTGAGCGCGCCCAGAAGCTTTTCATATTGGTCCGGTTGTAGCCAAGCAATCTCCATTGGCACCTCCTCGTTCTCGAACTAGTCCTATACTTAGCGCGAAGGCTGTAGCAACCCAACCGTCCGGGATGCGAAATATGTGCTCCTGTTCAGAAATTCTGTTGAATTCGTGTCTCTTAGGAAAGCTTCGACGGTGCGCGCCCACCGATGGCCCTAAGAAAGGGCACTGGGGCGGGGACAGCGGACGGAAAGGACGAGGAGTTCTTCGTTCGGAGCGGTGGGGCTCTAGGACGAGGATGCGAAGGCAAATGTGAGGACGCGGTTGGAGTGCAGGGGACGTGAGGAGCGGCGACTACGCTTCTTCGTTGCTGCCCCTTGTCCCGAAACTCAGTCCATATTTCTGATTCTGAACTCCAAAGCCTGACGGCTCACCCGAAATTTGCTCGCCAGACGCTCCAGCGGCTCATCATCATCGATGTCAAACCCTTTTTTTTTCAGCATTTGGGCGAGAAGGAAGGATGGCATCAGGAGTTCCGCTGCAAACCGATTCGCGTCGATTTCCATGCGCTCCGTTCCGGCGGCAGATTTGGCGTCACGCATCAGGACCGGGAACCTTCTATCAACGTGGACTTGATTCGAAATCATATCTCGGTGCAGCACGAGGTGGGCTATCTCGTGTGCAATGGTGAAACGTTGGCGGTTCCGATGATGCAAGGAGTTGACACCGATGATCGGCGTATTCCCGTTGATGTAGATCATCCCAGACAATTCCTCATCCAATGGTGAGTGGCGTACCTGAGCACCGAGCGACCGCGCGATCTTCTCAACCGGTACTGGTGCGGACGTCACATCCTGATCATCAAGAAGGGATTTTGCCTTTTCCCCCAGGTCGACCCTGTCCATTTTGACCTCCTGAACGTGATGAACGCTCATCACCGTGCAACAGACGGACAATCTGCCGCTTCTGTTCTAGGCTGACATTCGCGGAAATGGGCAAGTCGTCCAAGGCCTCCAACTCTTCGACTTCCTCGGTATCCGGCAGCAGTGATGTAGCGTGAACACCCAGCTTGTCAGCTAGGCGGTAAAGGAGGTGAACCAACACCTTCTGGCGACCCGTCTCAATGTTGGCAAGCGAGGCGCGCGAAACTCCGAGGTGTTGAGAAAGTTGATCCTGTGTGAGTCCGAGCCGACTTCGGTGGTCCTTGATGATTTCACCAAGGCGCTTGTACAGCAACGGCGTCCTCATTGAGCCGGTTGTAGACACAAATACGATAGCGTGTCAACATGGTAAACAAGTTGGTGATACGCACAGATATTTTTTGTGTGGCGTCTGTTGACATTTGCTCGGGCAGCTTCCATATTACCTGGGACTGATGCTTCGTCGCTAGCCAAAGGACGGATCACATATTAAACGACCCGAATTTCCGGGTAAGGAGGATCGCAATGAGTGTGGACTTGCTCCAAGTCGGTGCCGACAAGGTCGAGCACCCAGACAAGGTTGTGGAAGTTTCCATCTCGACAACCGCAGGGTTCTATCCCGCCGAAGGTGACATCAGGATCCTGGTTGACGAGAAGGTCGAAGTGGTGCTCGAGAAGGCCATGCTGGTGCTTGAGATCAAAAGCACGGAAGGTTGGGTTGCTCAAGTAGACAGCCCATCAGGAAGGCGAGAGATCGACCCTGGAAAGACTTACACGGAAAACAGCCTAACCGGGAAGGTCGAGTTCGATTGGGGCCCGAAAGAAGGCGGGGGTGGTTGATGCACCCCCTGGCAGCTAGGGCTCTCTTCGATAAGGAGACTCGCTACCTGTCCTCGGCGCTATTGAAGCGCCGAGGATGGGTGCTCCACTCAATCGAATTTCCAATGCTGGATTGTTCGTTTACCGCGCCACAACGCACAACCCTCCGGCTGCGGCTTCAGTGCGATGACTGGAACGACGTACCGCCCGCGGTCAGTTTGCATGCGGTTGATGGAACGCTTCTGTCGAGCCTTGCATCCGATCCAACAGGGATCTTCAATTCAAGCCCCCATCCAGCGACAAATCGACCCTTCGTCTGCATGCGTGGCGCTCGGGAGTACCACACGCACTCGAGCCATCGGAGCGACCTTTGGGAGAACGTCAAGGACAGCCCAAACTACACACTCGGCGGTATCCTTACGCAGTTGTGGCATGCTTGGCAAAAAGGAAGTGATTGAAATGCTTGTACGCTGCCCCTCCTCGGTAGTGGATGTCACTCTCGTCCAACTCCGCGAAGCTGGCAATAGGGACCACGAGTGTGTCGTGCTGTGGTTGGGCCACTGTGTTGACCGCTCGATCCAAATCGAGAAAGCGTACCGGCCTCTTCAAAGGGCGCAAGTTGACATGTTCCATATCCCACCAGAGGGGATGAATGCCCTCCATTCCGAGCTTCGCCGACATCGCTACATGGTGGCCGCTCAGGTACATTCCCATCCCGGCCCCGCCT
Organism: uncultured Binatia bacterium (SeqCode); assembly: GCA_965221155.1. Lineage (GTDB taxonomy): Bacteria > Desulfobacterota > Binatia > UBA9968 > JAJDTQ01 > JAJDTQ01. The sequence continues at coordinate 686,718 of OZ244869.1, forward strand.
ATCATTCCGGCGCTGACGATCACTGGGCTATCATCCGGCGTGAGGGATCTCTCTCCTTAGTCGTGCCGAGCTTTGCCCGCGGAACGTCGGTAGCGGACTTTCTCGACAACACTAAGGTGTACCGATTTTCCACGGCTGCCGAATGGGTTGAGATACCCCAAATCGAGTTGGACCGATCATGTCTGCGGATCTACTAACCCCCGAAGCCCGCCACGAAAACGCTACCGCACTGGCCTCCGCCATGGGCATCAGTCTGCCCGATGCTGCAGAAGCGCTCGCCTTTGGCGTCAGAATTACGGCCGATTCCAAGGACGCAATGGCTGAATCCCTCGCCAGTGAGATATCAGGGCTATTGGCCCGCACGGTAGATCGCGTCTCCCGGCTACACGACGGCAATGCCGTCGCCGCTGAACTTGTCATCGGCTCTGCAAAGCCGAGAACCTCCGCTCCAACGACGTATCTCAGCGTTCTCAACGATCAAGCAATCCTGAGTCACACAAGAACTGCTAGAGACGCTTGCCATCCAGCACCTGGAATCCTTTCCCTCATTACCGCCTGCTACGCGTGCGCCGCAATATTGCACCGCGTGTTGGGCGAGGCCCTCCCTTTCGGTCCACCAGAACCCGCGATCTTACGATACGACCAATTTGGGATTGACTGGACGTCCGTGCAGAGGCCTGTGGAAATCGGTCGTACCTACCTTGCAGGCGCTGGGGCAATTGGCAATGGGTTCCTTTGGGCGGCACGCCATCTCGATCTTCGCGGCCAATTGGACATTGTCGACGACGACTTCGTAAGTTCCGGAAATCTCAACCGACAAGTGTGGTTCGACAGGATGGACATCGGCCACGCAAAAGCCATTCGCCTTGCAGAAAAGGCCCAGCACCAGTTCCCCGGGCTTACGCTGTTACCCAGACTGTGTCGTCTTCAATATCTTCCCGAGAAAACCGATGACGCTTGGCTGCGTCGACTGATCGTCGCCGTTGACAGCCGACGCGCCCGTAGAGCGCTTCAGAACGAGTTGCCCGGAGAGGTCTTCGATGCCTCGACAACGGACATTCGCGAGGTAGTCGTTCACCACAACGTTCAACCCACAACGTTGGCTTGTTTGAGCTGCATCTACGAGCGCGATGACGAAGAGCTGTCTCGGGAACAGCACATCGCAGACCATCTCGGTGTCACCGTTGATGAAGTGCGGGCGGAGCGTATCTCCCCCTCCGCGGCGTCGTTCATAGTTGCAAGATTTCCTAAATTACTTGCAGCAGACTTGGTTGGAACAGCCTACGATACCCTATTCAAGGCGCTATGCGGCGAAGGCCAACTACACACAACTACAGGCAGAGCGGTCGCCGCTCCGTTCGGGTTCGTATCCGTTCTCGCGGGCACGCTGCTAGCTCTTGAGGTCGTTCGCCGCGTCGGAGTTGGCCATCACGTGCGCGACTTCAACTATTGGCGCGTGAGTCCGTGGTATCCACCGGATGCGCGCGGACGAAAGCTTCGTCGAAAACAGTCAAATTGTATGTTTTGTGGCGACGATCTACTCAGGGAGGTCAACAATGGTCTTTGGCTGCGACAGGGTCCTGACTGCTCTCATTCAACATGAGGGGACCGCGAAAGACTTCCAGGGCGGGCAAGCATCCTCCCAACCGGCTTCTTCAGCAATCGGAGCTCAAACCACGCTTGATCTTCGGACAGATCTGTCCTAATCATAGACCGTGAAGGGCAGAGAATTCGTCGATCGGGTTTTTGACTTCGGCGCGGCACGCGATGTCGCCGTTCGCGTCGACACCAAGCGCGGCAAGGGGAGTCACATCGTTGTACTACGGCGGTCGGAAGACCATCGTAAAGGATCGCCGGAAAGAAATTGGCCCCGGTCTTCTCTCGGCCATGATCCGGCAGCTCGGACTCGATCCGAATGACTTCCGCTAAGGCAAACGTAAGGGATTGTCATGCAATTTCGCTATCCAGCCAGACTCCAGGCCGACCCCTCGGGCGAAATTGTGGTCTCGTTCCGGGACTTCCCCGAGTGTCTTACTTCCGGCACAGATCAAGCTGTAGCGCTTGTTGAGGCGCGGGACGCGCTTGAAGAAGCCGTCGCCGGCCGCATTGACGACGACGAGCCGGTCCCGACGCCGAGTCGACGGCGCAACGGCGAACACCTGATCGCTGTACCGCCCGATATGGCAGCCAAAGCCGCCTTCGTTATCTCGTTACGCGAAAGCGGGCTGTCTCGTAACGCATTCGCACAGCGCCTCGGAGTCGACGAGAAGGTGGTGCGCCGCATGCTCGACCCAAGACACCACACGGCCGCCAACCGGATTCACAAAGCTTTGCGGGTGCTCGGCCAGGAACTCATCGTCGAGTCTCACGCGGCATGACCAGCCTGCTGAGCTCGTTTCCTCTCCGGGGCTCACGCACCCAGGATATCGCTGCTCTTCTCCGCCATGCTTTGCTTTCACAATGACGGCGGAGAAACTAATCCGACATACCCTCCAGAGACCTGTGCGCGGGCTTGCCCGGCCTTCGCGGACGTTATAAGGTCCCTTCCATACTGACAGATCGACCCGTCATTAGGGGGCGCCGCCACGGTTCCGGGAGCTTGTTCTGGAGCCGCTACGGCGGCTAGAATGGCTACAGCCATGAACTATCGAGAGATCATCACCATCGAGGCGGGAAAGCGCGGTGGCAAACCATGTATCCGGGGGCTTCGCATTACCGTCTACGATGTTCTCGAATACTTGGCATCAGGCATGACCGAGGATCAAATTCTCTCCGATTTCCCAGATCTCGAGCGTGCCGACATCCGCGCCTGCTTAGCATTCGCCGCTGACCGAGAGCGCCGATTCGTTTCAGTGCCATCAGAGTGAGGCTGTTGTTCGACCAGAATCTGTCTCCGGGATTGCCTCGAAGATTGGCAGGCATTCATCCAGATTCCATACCTTGGCCATTGCGTAGTTTGGTACCTCCATCTGTCGGACGCTGCTTGAGCCTTGGCCCCTGGACTTTTCAGTAGCCTCATGAACCACGGCGAGATCGTCAGCTTTCTCTGGGGCGTCGCAGATCTGATCCGCGACAGCTTCAAGCGCGGGAAATACCAGGACGTTATCCTGCCGCTAACCGTGCTGCGCCGGCTCGACTGTGTGCTGGCAGACACCAAGGAGACCGTGCTGGAGCGGCAGGCGGAGTTGGGCAAGCGCGGCCTGCAGGATTTGGACCGGGCGCTTCGCACGGCCTCGGGCTTCGCCTTCTACAACACGTCGCGCTACGACTTCGACAAGTTGCTGGCCGACGCGCCGCAGGTCGCGGCGAACCTCCGGAACTACATCGCCGGCTTCAGCGAGAACATGCGCAACGTGCTGGAGCGCTTCGACTTCGACAACACCATCAGCAAGCTCGAAGAGGCCGGCCTGCTGTTCCAAGTGTTGGAGCGCTTCAAGAACGTGGATCTGCACCCGGACCGGATCGACAACGCGACCATGGGGACGATCTTCGAGGAACTGATCCGTAAGTTCAACGAGGCCCTGGACGAGAACCCCGGCGAGCACTTCACGCCCCGGGACGTCGTCCACCTGATGGTGGACCTCATGCTGGCGGGAGACGAAAGCCTCATCGCCGGCCCTGGTATCGTGCGCAGCGTGTATGACCCCTGCTGCGGCTCGGGCGGCATGCTCACAATCACCAAGGAACACATAGCGGGTGGACTGCGCGGCAACGGTAACTCGGGAGAGACAGGACGGGTTCGGCCCGCGATCAATCCACAGGCGGAAATCCACCTTTTTGGCCAGGAAGTGAACCCGGAAACCTGGGCGGTGTCGAAATCAGACATCTTCATGAAGGATCCGACGGGTCGCGATGCCGAGAACATCGCCTTCGGAAGCACCCTGTCCAACGACCGCCACCCCGGCTGGAACTTCGATTACTTGATCGCCAACCCGCCCTACGGCAAGGACTGGAAACGCGACCAGGAGACAGTCGAAGCGGAGCACCAACGCGGCGCTGCCGGACGCTTCGGACCGGGGCTTCCGCGCATCAGCGACGGCCAGATCCTGTTCCTGCTGCACATGCTCGCCCATGCGAGGCCGCCGGACCAGGGCGGCGCGCGCATCGCCATCATCATGAACGGATCACCCCTGTTTACCAGCGACGCGGGTAGCGGCGAGAGCGAGATCCGCCGCTTCATCTTCGAGAACGACCTGCTGGAAGCCCTCATCGCCCTGCCCGAGCAGCTCTTCTACAACACGGGGATCGCCACCTACGTGTGGCTCCTGACCAACCGCAAGGCGCCTGAGCGCCAGAGCAAGGTGCAGCTTATTGACGCCACCTCGTTCTGGTCGCCCATGCCCCGGAGCCTCGGCGACAAGCGACGCGAGATCCCGCCGGACAAGGCCACAGACGTGCTGACCCTGCTGGCTGACTACAAAGACGGCGATACTCGAACGCGTATCGAGGGCAATGAGGATGAGGATGCAATCGTCAGCCGCATCTTCCCCACCACCCAATTCGGCTTCCGCAAGATCACCGTCGAACGCCCGTTGCGGCTCAACTTCCAGGCAGCCCTCGAACGCATCGCCCGCCTGGAGGATCAGAAGGGATTTCAGAATTTGGCGAAGTCCAGGAAGCGCGGCGAGGCGGGGGCCAGAGAAGAAGCGGAGGGCCGTGCCCGGCAGCAGGCCATCCTTGCCATGCTAGACGGGATGCCCGACACCCTTCAAAAAGACCGCGATGCGCTTCTGGCCGAGCTCACGGGCGCGGCCGCAGAGGCTCAGATCAAGCTGTCCGCTCCGATGAAGAAGGCGATCCTCACCGCGCTAGCGGAACGCGACGAGACGGCGGCCATTTGCCGCGGCGCCGATGGCGAGCCCGAGCCGGACCCGGACCTGCGGGACATAGAACGCGTGCCTCTCCCGGAAGGTGAAGATCCCGTGGACACCGAGAAGGTGCCGGCCAGCGTCCGAGCATTTTTCGACCGCGAGGTGAAACCCCACGTCCCCGACGCCTGGATCGACACATCCAAGCGCGACCACAAGGACGGGAAGGTCGGTCTGGTCGGCTACGAGATCAACTTCAACCGCTATTTCTACCGCTACAAGCCGCCCCGGCCCATCGCTGAAATCGAGGCGGATATCGAAGGTATCGAAGTCGACATCCTAAAAATGTTGAAAGATATGCGATTTGGATAGGAAGGTAATAGATGTCGACAACGACTCGGAAATGCCGACATTTAGTGCCCTTACTCCTTGAACGGCGCGCTGCTTACCACAGTTTCCTGAGGAAAAATCTTTGGTTTCATCAACAAAGATAAATTTGTCGGCAGTTGGTTTGGCCTGCCGACATTTGGTATCATCGACTAATGGCCAACTCTCTGGAGATACTACGGCAAGCGGGCGTGGGAGCCTTTTTCCGGCCTCGAGATGTTGCGCCACTCGGCATCTCCTATCGGCGCCTCCAGAGACTTGTCTCGGACGGGTCTGTGGATAGTTTTGGGAACGGCCTATACAGGCTCTTGGAGGTGGAAACCACTGAAGTCGAGACCATTGCAATGGTAGCCGCGACCGCCCCGAACGCCGTCATATGCCTGCTGACGGCGCTCCAATTCCACGACATCGGCACACAGTCGCCCCATGAGATTTGGATCGCCCTCGATCGTAAGGCCCGCAAACCCTCACACCCTCCCTGTCGCGTGCGAGTCGTTCGCTTCTCTGGTGTGATGCTCACTTATGGCGTGATACACAAATCGGCGATGGGCGTGCCATTTCGAATAACTTCACCGGCCCGAACTGTCGTGGATTGTTTTCGTTATCGCAACAAATTCGGTCTAGATGTCGCGTTTGAGGCGTTGGAAGACGCCTTGCGCTCGGGTACTACGACCGTGGATGAGATTATGCGTGCCGCTGAGTTCTGCCGTGCACGGACGGTAATGCGAACCTACATCGAAGCCCTTAGGTCATGACACGCAGAGAACGCCGAGATGTGGGCGCATCGATGCGCGCAAAGTTGATGAATCGGAGTCGTAAAACCGGAGAGGATTTCCAGTTTCTGCTGCAGCGATACGCGGCAGAGCGATTTCTCTACCGCCTTGGAGAATCGCGTCATCGTGAACGTTATGTCTTGAAGGGCGCCATGCTTCTTGCCCTTTGGGGTGAAACGGTCTACCGCCCGACACGGGATCTCGATTTCACCGGCTACGGGAACTCGACGGTGGCCGAGGTACGTTCCACCATCTGCGACATTTGCCAGACACCGGTGGCCGACGACGGTATTGTCTTCGAAAGTGCCAAGATCACGATCGTACCCATTCATGAACAAAGCGAGTACGGCGGTCTCCGTGCAAGCTTCCAAGCCACTATAGCCCGTGCGCGAATACGGATGCAGATCGATATCGGCTTTGGGAACGCGATCCAGCCGCCCCCGACAGATGCTGACTATGCGGGACTGTTCGATGCTCCCCCTCCAAGAATCCTGGTTTACCCGCGCGAAGCCGTCGTGGCCGAGAAGCTCCACGCGATGATCGTACTCGGCGAACGAAACAGTCGCTACAAGGATTTTTACGATCTTCATGCGCTTGCTCAGTCCTGTACCTTCAAGGGCGAGTACCTCACACGCGCCGTGAGAGCTACCTTCGAACGCCGCGATACCCCGATTTCCCTGAATCTACCGGTTGCTTTGACGCCTCGGTTCTATACCGACAACTCTCGCCTTGAGCGGTGGCGCAGTTATCTGGGCCGAAACGAGATTCCCGGTGCACCATCGGATTTCGGCATCGTCGGTGAGCGTCTGCTGTCGTTCTTCCGAGCACCCTGGGATGCGATGGCGCAAGGAGCCGGGTTCACGGCACATTGGCCGGAGGGCGGTCCGTGGCGGCATTGAGTGAGCCTCGACGGTGGGAGCTACGCTACTTCAACCGAAACGAGTGAGATGACAGAGCGACCTACCGACAACATGAGCAGCAAGGCCGAAACTGTTGTCAGCACCGGACAACACCTGCGCTATAGTGCCTATAAGGACTCCGGAATGGAGCGGTTGAGGGACATTCCGGCGCATTGGGAGGTAATGCCAATCAAGCGGATATGCACGTTGTGCTACGGGGATTCGCTCGCTTCCGCAGAACGTCTCGAAGGATATATCGAGGTATACGGCTCGAATGGGCCGGTTGGCACCCATCTCCGTGCCAACACGAAGGCTCCGTGTTTAGTCGTAGGCCGAAAAGGATCGTTCGGCAAGGTAAACTATTCTGACAATCCTGTATTTGCGATAGACACTACATTCTTTGTGGATACCCGTCATACCTCCGCTGACATGCGGTGGCTGTACTATGTCTTGCAACATGCCGAGCTGGATCGTGAGTCGAAAGACTCTGCTGTCCCTGGACTAGACCGAGAAGACGCTTATCGACGAGAGGTCGCTGTCTGTCTTCCCTCCGAGCAGCGCGCCATCGCCGCCTTCCTCGACCGTGAGACGGCGAATATCGATGCGCTGGCGGCGAAGAAGGAGCGGCTGATCGAGTTGCTCCAGGAGAAACGTACCGCCCTCATCACGCAGACTGTCACCAAGGGCCTTGACCCTCACACACCGATGAAGGATTCCGGGGTCGAGTGGCTAGGGGAGATACCGGCGCATTGGGATATGTTACGACTTTTCCGTCTAACGCCGTCTGACCGTAGCATCATGTATGGGATCGTACTCCCTGGCCCGAATGTGAAGGACGGTGTCCCAATCGTTAAGGGTGGCGATGTCTCTCCCGAACGGCTTGGCTTAGATACGTTGAATCGTACCCACCCTGACATTGAGGCATGTTACGTCCGGTCGCGGCTTAGAGGTGGGGACTTGGTATACGCCATTAGAGGCAGCATTGGTGATGTCGCGATTGTCCCTGACGAGTTGGAAGGCGCCAATCTAACACAAGACGCGGCGCGTATAGCCTACACGGCAGCTATACATGGGAAGTGGCTGCTCTACACGCTGAAGTCTGCGGTCACATTTGCTCAACTCGATGCCGGCGCCCTCGGCGCCACGATTCGAGGTATCAACATCCGTGACCTAAAACGAGCAGTGGTGGCACGGCCGCCACAGTTCGAACAACGCGCTATCGCTGCGTTCCTCGACCGCGAAACAGCCAAAATCGAGATCCTCAACGCCAAAGTCCACCAAGTTATCGACCGCCTCAAGGAACTCCGGACCGCCCTCATCTCGGCGGCGGTGACCGGCAAGATCGACGTGAGACACGATGCGAACCTGACATCGGGGGCCGTCTCATGAACCCCACCATTTCCGAACGCGCCTTCGAGGAAGCCATCGAGGCAACCCTACTGCGCCACGGCCCCGACGAGGTCCCCCGGGAATCCACCGGCGTGGCCGAGGAACCCGCGCCCTTCGACGATCCATGGATGCAGCCCGGCGGCTATCACCGGCGGCGGCCCGAGGACTACGACCGTGACCTTTGCCTTTTGCCGAGCGATGTCGTGGACTTCATTCTGGCCACGCAGCCGAAGGAATGGAAAAGGCTGTCTCAGCACTACGGCGCGCGGGTGAAGGAGCGGTTTCTCAAACGCCTGTCGTCCGAGATCGAGCGCCGCGGAGCGCTGAGCGTCCTGCGGGCCGGTGTGAAGGATATGGGCTGTACGTTCCGGCTTGCCTTCTTCCGGCCGGCGAGCGGGCTCAACCAGGAAACCCGCCGGCTCTATGCGGCGAACTTCTTCGCGGTCGCGCGCCAAGTCCGCTACAGCACCAAGAACGAAAAGAGCCTCGATCTGGTGCTGTTTCTGAACGGCATCCCCCTGTTCACGGCCGAGCTCAAAAACCCGCTCAGCGGCCAGACCGTCGAAGACGCCATCCGCCAGTACAGGACCGACCGCGACCCGCGCGGCGAGCCGCTGCTGTCATACGGCCGGTGCCTCGCGCACTTCGCCGTGGATACGGACTTGGTCTACGTCACCACCCATCTGGCCGGCGCCAAGACGCGGTTTCTCCCCTTCAACCGGGGCAAGTTCGGCGGGGCCGGAAACCCGCCGGTGCCGCCGACGCAAACCGGCTACGCCACCGGCTATCTCTGGGAAGAGACCTGGGCGCGGGACAGCGCCCTGGACCTGGTGCGCCAGTTCATCCAGGAGGTGGAGGAGGAAGACGAAAAGGGGCGCAAGACTGGTAAACGGTTCCTCATCTTTCCGCGCTATCAGCAACTCGACAGCGTCCGCCGGCTCGTGACGGACGCCCGTGCCTTGGGGTCGGGACAGCGCTACCTCATCCAGCACTCGGCCGGGAGCGGCAAGAGCTTCACCATCGCCTGGCTGGCCCACCAGCTCTCCACGCTGCACGACGCGTATGACCGCCGGGTCTTCGACACCATCGTGGTGATCACCGACCGCCGGGTACTCGACCGCCAACTCCAGGCCACGGTACGGCAGTTCGAGCAGACCCTGGGGGTGGTGGAGAACATCGACACCACCTCGCGCCAGCTCAAAGACGCACTGGAGTCGGGCAAGACCATCATCGTCACCACGCTCCAGAAATTCCCCGTCATCGCCCAGGAGATCGGCGAACTCCCCGGCAAGCGCTTTGGGCTGATCGTGGACGAGGCGCACTCCTCCCAGTCCGGAGAGAGCACCAAGAGCCTCAAGGCAGTGCTGTCTCCTTCATCCCTGGACGACGCCGAGAACGAGGAAGCGCAGGCCGAGACGCCCGAGGAGGAACTCGAGAACACCATCCTGGCCGAGATGGAGAAGCGCGGACAAATGCCCAACCTCTCCACTTTCGCCTTCACCGCCACCCCCAAGCCCAAGACCCTGGAGCTCTTCGGGAGCAACCGCGAAGACGGCTCATTCGCGCCCTTCCACCTCTACAGCATGCGGCAAGCCGTCGAGGAGGGGTTCATCCTCGACGTGCTGGCGAGCTACACCACCTACAAGGCCTACTGGCGGCTCCTGAAGACGGTCGAAGACGACCCGCGCTACGACAAGCAAAAGGCCGCCTACCTGCTGAAATCCTTCGTAGACCTCAGCTCCCACGCCATCGACGAGAAGGTGCGCATCATGGTCGAGCACTTCGCCGAACGGGTGCAGAACCAGATCGGCGGCAGGGCCAAGGCCATGATCGTCACCCGCTCACGCCTGCATGCCGTCCGCTACAAGCTGGCGCTGGACGGCTACCTTGCCGAGTGCGGCTATCCGTTCAAGGCGCTGGTGGCGTTCTCCGGCACGGTGGCCGACGGCGGGCAGTCCTACACCGAGGCGGGCATGAACGGGTTGCCGGAGACACAGACCGCCAGGACGTTGGAGGCGCCGGACTACCGTTTTCTGATCGTCGCCAACAAGTTCCAGACCGGGTTCGATCAGCCGCTGCTACAGGCCATGTACGTGGACAAGAAGCTCGGCGGCGTGAACGCCGTGCAGACGCTCTCGCGCCTCAACCGCACCCACCCGGAGAAACCGGGCACCATGGTCCTCGACTTCGCCAACGAGGCCGAGGACATCAAATCCGCCTTCGAGCCGTACTACGAGACCACGATACTGTCGGAAGCGACCGACCCCAATCTGCTCTACGAGATCCAGACCCGCCTGGGCGCGTTCCCGGTCTTTGTGGAGGCCGATGTGGACGCCTTCGCCAAGCTCTACTTCGACCACAAGGTCACCCAGGACCGCCTCTACGCGGTGTTGGCGCCCGTGGTCGAGCGTTTCCGCGAGCTCCACGAGGACGAACGCCAGGAGTTCAGGAGTCAGCTCACCGACTACGTGCGACTCTACGCGTTCCTGGCCCAGGTGCTGACCTTCGCCGACACAGATCTGGAGAAGCTCTACGTCTTCGCGCGGCACCTGCGCCGCCTGCTGCCGGCCGACCGGGCGGAACTGCCCATCGAGGTGCAGCAGAACATCGACATGGAATCGTACCGGATCCAGGAAACCGCAAGCGGCAGGATCGCGCTCGAGCGCAAGGCCGGGATACTCGACCCCATGGAGGCCAAGGACACCCGCGGAGCGGCGGCGGAAGAGATGGAGACCCTCTCACGCATCATCGCCGAGCTGAACGAACGGTTCGGCGTCCAGCTCGGTCCGGAACACCGGATCACCCTCGGCCAGATGATGGACAGGCTCACCGACGACCCGGCCCTCGACGCCGCGTCTCGGGTGAACACCCGCGAGAACGTCCGGTTGACTTTCGATCACAAGGTCGATCAGGTGATCCAGGAGATCGTCGATTCCAACTTCGACCTGTACAAACGCATCACCGACGACCCCGCCTTCGGCGAGGTGATCAAAAACCTCCTCTTTGACCAGTACCTGCGCAACCACCGAAGCGCCGAGGAACTGATCAAACAGGGCGAATCCAAGACCCTGGAGTTCAAGTCCACCCTCCGCTGGAGCCTCAAGGAAGACCGCAAGGACGACAAGCAAATCACCCATGCCGCCCTCAAGACCATCGCGGCCTTCCTCAACACGGAAGGAGGGGATCTCCTGCTAGGCGTGGCTGACGACCGTACCGTGGTGGGCATCGAACACGATCGCCTCGACAACGACGACAAGTTCATGCTCCACTTGGCGCAGGTAGTGCGAAACGGACTCGGCGCCCGGGCCGGAACCTGCATCGACCCCAAGGTACAGATTGTCGAGGGAAAGAGCGTGTGCGTGGTGAGTTGCCAAAGGAGCCCGGAGCCTGTCTTCTTGAGATGGAAAGGGGTTGAGGCGGAAAAGAACGGGGACTTTTTCGTCCGGAGCGGTCCCGGGACGGTCAGGCTGTCGGATCAGGATACCGACGAGTACATCCGGACTCGATTTGGCACCGCGGGCTAGAACAACGCACGGCATGAAGAAGAAACTTACAGTCACAGTGGACGCGGACGTGCTCTCTATTGCCAGGCAGCACGCTCGCTCCCGCAACGTGTCGCTTTCGTGGCTCATCGAACACCGACTCAGAGATATAGCCTGGGAGGAGATGCCCTCCTTCGCTTCACGGTGGCGGGGCCGGCTCAAGGCGGCGGGCGGCGCCAACCCACGGTACGACACACTGAGCAAGAAGTATCTGTGACCACGAAATCTTCCGGCGAACTGGATGTCGGCGGAAGCAACCGGAGTCACCCACAGAAAGGGGCCATGATGGCAAACAACATCGAAGGACCGCTCTACTACGAGCGCATGGGGCGCACGGGGCCGGTGATGGCGTTTGTCCATCCGAACCCGATGGACCAGTCGTGCTGGATCTTCCAGATGGCGCACCTGTCGACGTGGTACAGGTGCATCGCCATCGACATTCCGGGGTATGGCCGGTCGCCGAAGGCCGGGGCGGGTCTGACCATGGACGACATGGCGGAGGCGTGCTGGGAGGCCATCGACGACGCCTTGCCGGGCGAGACCGCCATCCTTGTGGGCTGCTCGGTGGGATCGTCCTTAAGCCCGTACATGTGTAACCAGCGTCCCGACCGGACTGCGGCGATGATCCTGTCGGGCACGGGGTACACGCCCGAGAAGGCGTTCGCGAAGCGGCGCATCGCCGCCTATGGCGCCAAGGGCATCGGCTATCGCTGGGCGTACACCTTCGAGGACCTGAGCCCGGCATTTCGCGCGACGCCGATGGCGCATTTCTTCGCCAACCTCTTCGCGGAACGCAACGAATTCGCGGACGTGGAGACGATCCTCCACCAGTTCCGGGCAATGCAGAAGCCGGAACCCGAGGGCCATCACTCCGGCATCGCCTGCCCGGTCATCATCCTCTCCGGCAGCGAGGATAATTCCCATCCCACCGCGGCCGCGCTGCAGGAGCGGATACCCGGTTGTGAGATGAAGGTGTTGCCCGGCGCCGGGCATGCCTGCCAGATCGAGCAGCCGTGGCTGTTCAACCGCTTCATGCTCGAGTTCCTCAACAAGCACGGCCTGTTTCCGGGCACGCCCAAACCGGCGGTGGCGGCCTTCTGACCCAGGAGTCGGTTCGTCGATGCGGGAGGCGCAGCCGGCTGCCGTTCGCCCTGAGCGTAGCGAGGCGCAGCCGAGCGAAGTCGAAGGGCTGCAACAATCGACGCGGAATGTCCATTCCCGGGCTCCGAAGGGGCTCAGATGGACTGCCATACGGCACTGTGATAGCCTTTCCGTTACGCCATCACAGTCGCTCTATCCACGCCATCGGGAGGCCTCGGACATGCTCAAGGCGCCGGCAAGGCATCGCCTCGGAACATCCACCGCAACATTGATCGTCGCGCTGTTCGCGGCATTGTTGCTCGCCACCTCCTCCGCCCACGCGGCCGAGAACACCCTCCAGCGGGGCAACGGCGCGGAGCCGGAGACCCTGGACGTGCACAAGTCGTCGGGAGTGCCCGCCGCCAATATCCACCGCGACCTCCACGAGGGGCTGGTGGCGGAGGCGGCGGACGGGTCGCATGTGCCGGGGGTGGCGGAGAGCTGGACCCTGAGCGACGACGGCAAGGTGTATACCTTCCGCCTCCGGAAGAACGCCAAGTGGTCCAACGGCGATCCGGTGACGGCTCACGATTTCGTCTTCGCGTTGCAGCGGGGGGTGGACCCGGCGGTGGGCTCGGGTTACGCCTTCATCCTCTGGCCCATCGCCAACGCCGAGGAAATCACCAAAGGCAAAGTCAAGGAACTGGGCCGGCTCGGGGCGGAGGCCGTGGACGCGCACACCCTGAAGGTGACCCTGAAGGCGCCGACGCCTTACTTCATCGGCCTGCTCACGCACCATCAGGCGTTCCCAGTCCACCGCAAGACGATCGAGCGCCACGGCGACAAGTGGACCCGGGCCGGGAACCTGGTCTCCAACGGCGCCTACCGTCTGGCCGAGTGGGTGCCCCAGAGCCACATCCGCCTGGAGCGCAACCCCCACTACTGGAACGCCGCGAACGTGCGCATCGACGCGGTGCTCTTTCACCCCACCGAGGACAAGAGCACCGAGCTCAAGCGGTTCCGGAGCGGCGAGTTGGACGCCACCGATGACGTGCCCAGCGATCAGATCGCGTGGGTGGAGAAGAACCTCGCGGCACAGTTCCGCAACACCGCCTATCTCGGCACCTACTACTACGCCCTCAACCTCACCAAGGCGCCGTTCCGCGACCGGCCAGGGCTTCGCAACGCCCTCGCCATGACCATCGATCGGAAGATCCTCACCGGCAAGGTGACCAAGGGCGGCGAGGTCCCCGCGTACGCATGGGTGCCGCCGGGCGTCAACCAGTACGCGGGCGCAACGGTGCCGTGGAAAGGCCTCTCCAAGGCCGAGCGCCTGGCCCGGGCCAGGAAACTCTACGCCGAAGCGGGGTACTCCAAGGACAACCCGCTCAAGGTGCAGATCCTGTACAACACCAGCGACAACCACAAGCGCATCGCCATTGCCATCGCGGGAATGTGGAAGCAGGCCCTGGGCGTCCGGACGGAGCTGTTCAACCAGGAATGGAAGGTCTACCTCACGACCCGGCGCGCCATGCAGTTCCAGGTGCTCCGGGCCGGCTGGATCGGCGACTACAACGACGCCAACACTTTTCTGGAGCTGTTCAAGGGCGACGTGGGCTCCATGAACCCAGCGGGGTACGCCAACGCCGAGTACGACGCCATCATGCGCAAGGCGGAGAGGGAAACCGACCTGAAGGTCCGGGCGAAGCTCATGCAGAAGGCGGAGGGCATTCTGCTGAAGGATCTTCCCATCATCCCCATCTACCACTACACGACCCAGCACCTTGTAAGCCCGCGGGTCAAGGGGTGGAAGGACAACGTCATGGACGTGCATCCGACCCGGCACCTGTCGCTCGCACCCTGATCCGCAAGGGTCCAGCGTCAAAGGCCCGCCTGACATCGTGGACCTCCCTTGTGGACCTATGTGATACGGCGGTTGGCGTCGGCGGTGCCGACGCTGTTCATCATCATCGCCATCGCGTTCTTCATGATCCGGCTGGCGCCGGGCGGACCCTTCGACCGGGAACGCGTGGTCCCACCTGAAATCTCGGCCAACCTGAACCGCGTCTACCATCTCGACGAGCCGCTGCCGCAACAGTTCTTCCGCTACCTCAAGGGTCTCGCGCAAGGGGATTTCGGTCCGTCCTTCAAGTATCGCGACTTCACCGTCACCGAGCTGATCGCAATCGGTTTCCCGGTGTCCCTCAAGATCGGCCTGCTGGCCATGGTGGTGGCGGTGTTCCTCGGGGTCGGTCTCGGCGCCTGGACGGCGCAGCGCCGCAACTCCCTGGCGGACCATGTGGTCATGGGCGCGGCCATGACCGGCATCGCGGTGCCCAGCTTCGTCGTGGCGCCGTTGCTGTCTCTCATCATCGGCGTGTACCTGAACCTGCTGCCCGTGGGCGGCTGGGGCGACGGCGGCGTGCGCTACCTGCTGCTGCCGGTGATCTCCCTGGCACTGCCGCAGGTGGCCTACATCGCCAGGCTGTCCCGGGGCAGCATGATCGAGGTGCTGGCCAGCGACTTCATCCGCACCGGCCGGGCCAAGGGCCTGACGCAACGGCGCATCGTCTTTCGCCACGCCCTCAAGAACGCGCTGACGCCGGTGGTCTCCTACCTCGGACCGGCCACCGCCGCCATCGTCACCGGCTCGGTGGTCATCGAGCAGATCTTCGGGATCCCCGGCCTCGGCCGCTACTTCGTCCAGGGAGCCCTCAACCGCGACTACACCCTGGTGATGGGGGTCGTGGTCACCTACGGCGCCCTCATCATCGTGCTCAACCTGGCGGTGGACCTGCTCTACGGCGTGCTGGACCCCAGGGTGCGCCATGACTGACACCGCGACGGATCGGGACACCCACGGGACCGCCGCCTCCAAAGGCCGGAGCCCCTGGCGCGACGCCGCGGCGCATCTCGGGCGGAACCGCGCGGCCATGGCCGGATTGACCACCCTCGGCGTCCTCGCCATCCTCTCGGTGGCCGTCCCGATGCTCGCGCCCTACGCCATCGACGAGATCTTCTGGGACGCCATCGGCACCGGCCCCAGCCTCGCCGGGGGACACCTGTTCGGCACCGATGCCAACGGACGGGATCTGCTCCTGCGTACGCTCTACGCCGGGCGCATCTCCCTGTCGGTGGGGCTCGCGGCCTCGGTGGTCAGCGTTCTCGTGGGCGTCGCCTGGGGCACGATCTCGGGCTATTTCGGCGGGGTCGCCGACTCCCTCATGATGCGCTTCGTGGACATCCTTTACGCCCTGCCCTTCATGTTCTTCGTCATTCTGCTGATGGTCTACTTCGGCCGCCACGTGGTGCTGATCTTCGTCGCCATCGGCCTGGTGGAATGGCTCGACATGGCGCGGATCGTCCGCGGCGAGACCCTTTCCATAAAACGCCGGGAGTACGTCGAGGCGGCCCGGGCCATGGGCGCGCCGTCCATGTGGATCGTCCTGCGGCACGTGATCCCCAACGTCGTGGGACCCGTGGCGGTCTTCGCCACCCTCACCGTCCCCCGCGCCATCCTGTTCGAGAGCTTCCTGAGCTTCCTCGGCCTGGGTATCCAGGAACCCATGACGAGCTGGGGAGTGCTGATCAGCGAGGGCGCGACGCAGATGGAAACCCAGCCCTGGGCTCTGGTCTTCCCGGCCACGTTTCTCGCAGCGACCCTCTTCAGCCTCAACTTTCTGGGCGACGGCCTGCGCGACGCGCTGGACCCCAAGGAAAGGTAGCCGATTTATACTTGTCGGGTAGAGCTTGACGTCCTCGCGGACTTGGTCGAGTTCTACGAGGGCAAGCACCACCCCATAGAACTTCCCAGCGCGGTCGCCGCCGTTGAATATTGCATGGACCAGCGCGGCCTGACCCAGCGCGACCTCATCCCCTACATCGGAAGCCGCAGCAAGGTAGCGGAGGTTCTCTCGGGCAAGCGGGAAATCACCATGTCCATGGCCCGCGCGCTCAACCGACACCTGGGCATACCCGCGGATGCATCCGGCCATCGTCGCAGGCCGTGCTCGGCACGAACGGCGGAACTATCGACTGTTGTCCCAGTTCGTCGGCACCGGCGAGGTCCGCAGACAGTTGGGCCTTGCGGACTGAACGGAACCCCGGCCGTTAATTTGATGCCCAAGGGAAGTTATGTGTATGATTCATTCACACCCTTACGTCAGAGGCGGATACAAATGGCCAGAGTTCAGCTAGTGATACCCGACGAGGACCGTGAGCGTTTTGTCCATCAAGCGCGGCAAGAAGGCATGACCCTGATCTCCTGGCTCAGGTCCGCCGCCCACGAACGGCTCGGACGGCAGCAGCGGTCCCACTGGTTCGAGTCACCCGCCGAGCTCGAAGAGTTCTTTCGCGGCCGCGACCGACTGGACGGTGGCGCTTTGGAGCCGAGCTGGGACGAGCACCTGAACGTAATCGACGAATCGCGCTACGTGGCACCTCCAGCACATGATCTTCGTCGACACCAATCGGTGCTAGTCTTGTATTTACAAGTAACTCTTTGATTTCCTGTGGTTTTTTCCAAGTCCAAAGGAAGGAGAGGGTAAGGGGGCAAGCCAACAAGCTGAGGCGAAAACCACGCGGGCCGCGTTTTTGTACCATGAACATGACAGGAGGAGGCCAATGAACTGGCGAGACCACATCACCGTTAATCCGGAAGTCTGTCACGGGAGGGCCTGCATTGCGGATACGCGGGTACTGGTCGCCACCATCCTCGACAATTTGGCGGCAGGTCTGGATATAGAGGAAATCACCAGGAGCTATCCTTCGATCACAAGAGAGTCCGTGCAGGCAGCGGTGCGCTATGCTGCAGAGTTGGCCAAGGAGCGGGTCGTAGCGCTATCCGAGTAGGAACGGGTCCAAGTGCGATTCAAGCTGGACGAAAACCTCCCCGCTGAAATGGCGGATTTGTTCAATAGGGCAGGTCATGACGCGGTGACGGTTCTCGACCAGCAGATGGGCGGTGTCAGCGATCCGGATCTGGCGACCGTCTGCGTTCAAGAGCGACGCGCAATTGTAACGCTGGACATCGACTTTTCGGATATCCGAACATATCGGCCGGCGGTCAAGAGGCCGTGTTCGAAGCGGGGCGGACCATCCATCGCTCGAAGGGCTGGCTGTGCGCTTCGCTTGTATTCGACGCGGCAATGTCGCTGATCGTCCGATCCGGCGTGGAAGTGTGGCCGTTGGAGTACGAGGACGTCACGCTGGCACGGCAACTCCATGAACAGTTCCCCGGGCTGGGAGCACGGGACCTTTGCCACGTTGCGAGCTGTCGCCGGCGCGGCGTGCGTGACATCAAGACCTTCGATCAGGCCCTCCATGCCGTCGCCGGGGTGGACCTCGCCAACCCCCCTTGACGGCCTCCCGCGTCGGTGTATGATGGCCGCAGTCGAGTTCACAGGTGTTCACTGTCTCGTGCCAGGCCACAAAAAGAGGAGAAAGCATGGCTTCATTTCGTGACACGGAATCGAGGACCGTCGCCTCACCGGAACCTGAATCTTCGGACTTCACCGGCGTGATCGACGGAACTTTGCAGCGGCGGACGCTGCTCAAGATGATGGCTGCGGGCGCGGGCGCGCTCGCATGGCCGGCGGGCATGGCGTATGGCCAGAGCGGGGAGAAGGTGCTCCGGATCGGCATGACCTTGTCGGACATTCCGGTGACCACCGGGCAGGCCAGCGGCGGGGCGGAGGGCGGCCGGTTCATCAACCGGTCCATCTACGACGCGCTGTTGACGTGGGATCTGTCCCAGGGCGATAAACCTTCCGCACTGCTTCCCAACCTTGCCGCGAGTTGGTCCGTGGACCCCAAGAACCGGAACCGCTGGACCTTCAAGCTGCGCAACGACGTCAAGTTCCACGACGGCAGTCAGTTCACGGCACACGACGTTATCTGGAATTTCGAAAAGTCGAAGAACCCGAATTCCCCGCAATACGACCGGCTTCAGGCCAGGAATGCCGCCAATTGGCTCGTCAGCGTGAAGACGGCCAGGGCCGTGGACGACTTCACCCTGGAAATCACCACGAAAAGACCCAACGGCACCTTGCTCTACGAGATGGTCAACATCTTCTACTCCAGTCCGCGACAGTGGGAGAAGCTCGGCCGCGACTGGACGAAGTTCGCGTTCGAGCCGTCCGGCACGGGACCCTACAAGCTCGTGCTGCTGGTTCCGCGCAACCGCGCCGAACTGGTGCGCAACGGCGACTACTGGAACAAGTCCATGGTCCCGCAGCATGACCGGATGGTCTTGCGGCCCATGCCGGACGCCAACACGCGGGTCTCGGCGCTGCTCTCCGGGCAGGTGGACCTGGTGGAGGCGCTGCCGCCCGACGCCGTTTCCACGGTGAAGGGCGCCGGCATGCAGGTGACCACCAACGTCTATCCGCATATCTGGCCGTACATGGTCAGTCACTTGAAGAGCTCGCCGTTCGGCGACATCCGCGTTCGCAAGGCCGCCAACCTGGCCATCGACCGCGAAACCCTGGTGAAGTTCCTGGGCGGCCTGGCCGTGCCGGCACAAGGAATGGTGACCCCGGACCATCCGTGGTTCGGCAATCCCACGTTCAAGGTCAAGTACGACCCGGACGGGGCGCGGAAGCTGATGGCGGAGGCGGGATACAGCAAGAGCAAGCCCGCCAACGTCAAGGTGATGATGTCTGCGGCGGGTTCCGGCCAGATGCAGCCGCTGCCCATGAACGAGTTCATCCAGGAAAACTTCCGCGACATCGGCATCAACATGTCCCTCGAGACCACGGACTGGGAAGCGCTGCGGTCGCGGCGGTTCGCGGGGGCCGAGGGGGCGCTCAACAAGGGCGTCGACGCCATCAACTACAGTTGGTCGATACAGTACCCGGTGTTCGGCCTCATCGGCCAGACCTATCACGACGAGAACCGCGTCAAGGGCTACAACTGGGGTCACTTCGCCGACGCCAAGGCGGACCAGCTCGCGCTGAACGCGCTGGACGCGTTCGAAACCAAGGAACAGGACCGCCGCCTCGGCGAGCTGCACTCCTACCTGGTGGACAACGCGGTGTGGGTGTGGGTGGTCCACGACATGAATCCCCGCGGGCTGGCCGCTCACGTCAAGGGTTTCATACAGGCGCAGAGCTGGTTCCAGGATTTCACGCGGATCCGTATCGAGAAGTAGCCTTGGACGCCTGTCCGAGTAAGCGAATCGCAGTAGATTCCTGCATACTCGGACAGGCTCCTGGGGACGCATAGCCGATGCTCTGGTATGTCCTGCGGCGGTTGGCGTACGTCCTGCCGATTCTGCTTGGCGTATCCATCGTCTGCTTTTCGCTGCTGCATCTGGCGCCCGGCGACCCGATGACGGCAGTCATGCCGGAGTTCGCCTCCGATCAGCTCATCGAGCAGATCAAGCGGTCCTACGGCTTCGACAAGCCGGTGCCGGTCCAGTATCTGCTCTGGCTTTTCAACGTGCTGAGCGGCGATCTGGGGCTGTCGCTGGTGGCCAACCGGCCGGTGTGGGACGACCTGGTCCCCGCCATGGTCAATACGTTCCAGCTCGCCGCCTTCGGCATCGGCCTGAGCCTCCTGTGCGGCATCGGGCTGGGCCTTCTGGCGGGCTACACCCGCCGGCTGGTGACCGACCGCGCCATCACCACCACGGCGATCATCGGCGTATCGGTGCCACACTACTGGGTCGGGCTGGTGCTGATCGCCATCGTCGCCGTGATCCTGGGCCTCCTGCCTGCCATGGGCAAGGCGCCCCCCAGCGGCGGATTCGGTCTGAACGACATCCGCCACATGATCCTGCCGGGCGTGACCCTGGCGCTGATCCCCACGGGCATCATCGCCCGCAGCGTGCGCGCCACCGTCATCGACGTCCGCAAGCAGGAATTCGTCCAGACGCTGCTGGCCAACGGATTGCCGCCGCGGCGGACGTTTCTTCACGTGATCAAGAACGCCTCCCCCACCGTACTGGCGATCATCGGCATCCAGTTGGGCCATCTGGTGGGGGGGTCGATCCTGGTGGAGACGGTCTTTGCCTGGCCCGGCACCGGCTATCTCCTGAACACCGCCATCGCGACGCGTGATCTCCCGGTGCTTCAGGGCACCATCCTCGTGCTGGCGACCTTCTTCGTTATGTTGAACTTCCTGGTGGATCTGGCGCAGCCGTTCCTCGATCCGCGGATGACCCGGCAGTGAAGGTACAGGTGTACAGGTGAGGGCATGAGCACACCCGCAGCGTATGTCGGCGAGGCGCCGGCACCGGTCATCGAGCCGCACGGGCGCGTCCAACGCACCTACTGGCAGGCGGCGCGCCGGCGGCTGCTGCGCGATCCGGTGTCCATGGGCTGCCTGGCCATCCTTTCCCTGATCATCGCGGCGGCGGTCTTCGCGCCCTGGATCACGCCCCATGAACCCTATACCTCCAGCATCGTCAACCGGCTGAAGCCGATCCTGAGCCCGAGTTTCATCCTCGGTACGGACGAGCTCGGCCGCGACATGTTCACCCGACTGATTTACGGCGGCCGCATCTCGCTCCTCATGGGTTTGTTGCCCATCCTGATCGCGACCCTCGCGGGCAGCGTCCTCGGGGTCGTCGCCGGGTACGTCGGCGGCAAGACCAACATGGTGATCATGCGGGTCGCGGACGTCTTCTTCGCGTTTCCGTCGGTGCTGCTGGCGGTAGGGCTTGCCGGCGCCCTGGGCGCGGGCGTGGTGAACGTGCTGATATCTCTCTCGCTGGTGTTCATCCCGCCCATCACCCGGGTGGCCGAGGCGGCCACCACCCAGATCCGCGCCCAGGACTTCGTCGAGGCGGCCCGCGCCACCGGCGCCTCCGCGCCGCGGATCATCACGGGCCACGTGCTCACCAACGTCACGAGCCCCATCCTCACCTATGCGTCGAGCCTCATCGGTCTCTCCATCGTGCTGGCCTCGGGCCTGTCGTTCCTGGGCCTCGGCATCTCGCCGCCTTTGGCGGACTGGGGGCTGATGCTGAACACGTTGCGCCAGTCCATCTTCCTGGCGCCGATGAACGCGGTGCTGCCGGGGGTGATGATCCTCATCGCCTCGGTGTGCTTCAACCTCCTGAGCGACGGCCTGCGCACGGCCATGGACGTGAAGAGATGAGCGCGCTGCCGGCAACCGCGAATCGTCTGGACCCGCCCGAGACGGTGGATCCCGAGGCTAGTGTCCTGTCCCACGTAATTCTTTACCGAGCTGCGCAGGATTTCTTGTTGTCGGCAAGGCGTCCTTCGACTTCGCTGCGCTACGCTCAGGACGAGCAGTGGCGGGCACCACGCGAGGAAGAGCAACGCAGCCGCCCTTCGACTTCGCTTCGCTACGCTCAGGATGCGCGGAGCAAGAAAGACCAGCAGATTGGTAATGAATTACGTCGGACAGGACACTAGGGAGCGACCGTTCCTGAGCGTCGACGGGCTCCGGAAATACTTTCGGCTGCGGGGCGGCTGGTGGGGCGTCGGCGGCGCCTACGTGCAGGCGGTGGACGGCATCAGCTTTACGGTGGCCGCGGGCGAGACCCTCGGAGTGGTGGGAGAGTCGGGCTGCGGCAAGTCCACCACAGCCCGGCTGCTCATGCGGCTGATCGAT
Source organism: uncultured Binatia bacterium (SeqCode) (assembly GCA_965221155.1). Lineage (GTDB taxonomy): Bacteria > Desulfobacterota > Binatia > UBA9968 > JAJDTQ01 > JAJDTQ01. The sequence continues at coordinate 709,178 of OZ244869.1, forward strand.
CCGGACGAGGGCGAGATCCTGCTGGACGGACGCGACGTGGGCGGCCGGGACGGCATGTCCCTGCGTACGCTTCGGCGTCAGGTGCAGATGGTGTTCCAGGACAGCTACTCATCGCTCAACCCGCGGCATACGATGGCCGAAGAGGTGAGCTTCGGCCTCACCGCCCAAGGCGTCAAGCGGGCGGAGGCGCGCCGGCGGGCCAGCGAGGTGCTGGAATTCGTGGGCCTCGAACCCGCCATCTTCGCCGACCGCTATCCCCATGAGCTGTCCGGCGGCCAGCGACAAAGGGTCAACGTGGCGCGGGCCTTGGCGCTCAATCCGCGGTTGTTGCTTCTCGATGAGGCGGTGTCGTCGCTGGACAAGTCGGTGGAGGCGCAGGTGCTGAACCTGCTCATCGAGATCAAGGAACGCCTGGGCCTGACCTACGTCTTCATTTCTCACGACCTGAACGTGGTCCGGTTCATCAGCGACCGGGTGCTGGTGATGTACCTGGGCAAGGTGGTGGAGATCGGGCCGGTGGCAAGCGTTTACGGCGCCCCGGGACATCCCTACACACGCGCGCTCATCGCCTCGCGCCTGAGCATGGACCCGCGCCGCCGCATCCAGGCACCGCCGGTGGTGGGCGATCTTCCGAGCCCCATCAACCCCCCGTCGGGGTGCCGGTTCCGCACGCGCTGTCCCCTGGCGGAAGCGGTGTGCGCGGACCGTGACCCGGCCCTGGATGCCTTCGGCGCGGAAAAGACCCACTTGGCTGCCTGCCACGCGCTGGTGCCGGACAGCGGTCACAGTCAGGCGCCGGCCCGCGGGGCCGAGCCCTCTCCCGCAACAGAGGCACGACCGACGTGACGGCCGCCGACTTCGCACCCGCGGAAGTGAACGACCGTCCTTTCCTGTCCGTGCGCGATCTCTCTGTGGAGTTCATGAGCGAAGGCACCGCGCTCCGGGCCATCAACGGCGTCGATTTCCACCTGCGCCTGGGCGAGACCCTGTGTCTGCTGGGCGAATCCGGGTCGGGCAAGACAGTCACCATGCGCTCCCTGGTGCGGCTGCTGCCGCCCACGGCTCGGGTTGCCGGCAAGGTGCTGCTGGACGATATCGACGTCCTGGCACTGGACCCGAACCGCCTGCGCGCCATACGCGGCACCAAGGTCTCGATGATCTTCCAGGAGCCCATGACGGCGCTGGATCCCGTGTTCACCGTCGGCAATCAGATTGCGGAGGTGGTGGTCTCGCACGAAGGGGGTTCCTGGGCCGCGGGCCGCGCCCGCGCTCTGGAGATGCTGGACCTGGTCCAGGTGCCGTCGGCGCGCCGCCGGCTGGACGCCTATCCGCACGAGCTTTCCGGGGGCCTGCGGCAACGGGTCATGATCGCCCTCGCCCTCTCCTGCAAACCCAAGCTGCTGCTCGCCGACGAGCCCACCACGGCACTGGACGCCACGGTGCAGATCCAGATCCTGCTGTTGCTGCGGGAACTGCAACGCGAGCTTGGCATGGCGACGATCTTCGTGACCCATGATCTGGGCGTGGCGTGCGAGATATCGGACCGCGTGGCGGTGATGTATGGGGGACGTTTCGTGGAAACCGGCGCCATCACGGAGGTTATCGATACGCCGCTGCACCCTTACACCATCGGGCTACTTAATTCGACGGTCCATGCCGGCAGTGAGAAGGGGCGGCTGGAGCCGATACCGGGCGCGCCTCCCGACCTTCTGAACATGCCGCCGGGTTGCGCTTTTGCGCCCCGTTGCCCACGGGTGATCGCCGCGTGCAATGAGCGGGTGCCGGACCTTGATGAACTCGCTCCGGGCCGCCTGGCCCGATGCCCTCGCATAGGGGATGGGGAGCCACACGGGCGGGTTTGAAACCCGCCCCTACAGGTCGTCGCGCCTTGCCGACAACAAAAAAATCCCGCGCATGTTTGTAAACCTGTTTGTGAGACACAACACTAGGAGCCTGCCCCGCAGGAACCCGGCATCCGATGTAGGGGCGGGTTTCAAACCCGCCCGTGCCCGCACGGCGCTGCCGGCCGATACAGGCTCCTAGTGGCCTGTCACCTTGGTGACGAGAGGACCGTCACCTTGGTGACGAGAGGACCGTCACCTAGGTGACGAAAACGGAGGATATCATGGCGACCAACGTTGATGGACCGCTCTACTACGAACGCATGGGACGCACGGGACCGGTCATGGCTTTCATCCATCCCAACCCCATGGACCAATCCTGCTGGATCTTTCAGATGGCGCACCTGTCCACGTGGTACCGATGCATTAGTATCGACATTCCCGGCTACGGGCGGTCACCCAAGGGAGCAGCCGGGTTGAGCATGGACGACATGGCCGAAGCCTGCTGGGAAGCCGTCGACGACGCGCTGCCGGGGGAAACCGCCATACTCGTGGGCTGCTCCACCGGATCCGCCATCAGCCCTTTCATGTATCACCAGCGTCCGGACCGGACCGCGGCCATGATACTGACGGGCACCGGTTATTCGCCCGGCAAGGAATTCGCGCAGCGACGGATCGACGCTTACACGGCCAACGGCGTCGATTACCGTTGGAGGTACACGTTCGAAGACCTGAGCCCGGCATTCCGCGCTACGCCGCTGGGGCATTTCTTCGCCAACCTGTTCGCCGAACGCAACCAGTTCGCGGATGTCGAGACTATCATTCACCAGTTCAGAGCACTGCAAACGCCCGAACCCGGGGGCCATCACTCCGGCATCGCCTGCCCGGTCACCATCCTGACCGGAAGTGAGGACGGCGCCCATCCAACCGCCTTCGCGCTGCAGGAGCGCATACCCGGTTGTGAACTGAAGGTCTTGCCCGGTGCCGGTCACGCCTGCCAGATCGAGCAGCCCTGGCTCTTCGATCGCTTCATGATCGAGTTTCTCGACAAGCACGGACTGTTTCCGGGCGACCCGAAACCTCTGGTGGCCGGCTTCTGAACGAAGCGTCAGGCCCATTGCGGCTTGCCGAGACACCTTGCACACGCTGGCTTGGCAACCAATCCCGGACGTGGGATTGATCGCGAAATCTGTTCCGGAGGATGACATCAATGGCCACACCCTCGGTTAAACCATATGGCGCGTGGAAATCGTTGATCACCGCCGATCTCATCGTTGGAAAAACCGTTGGATTGGGAAAGGTATCCTGCGACGGTTCGGAGATTTATTGGACGGAGTTGCGGCCGGCTGACAACGGACGGACCGTGTTGCGCCGCCGCAATAGCGATGGATCAATCGTCGATCTGACACCGGATGACTTTAGTGTCCGCACGCGCGCACATGAGTACGGCGGCGGCGCGTATACGGTGCAGGACGGTACGATATTTTTCTGCAACGAGTCCGACCAACGTCTGATGATACAGGAAGCCGCTACCGCGCCAAGGTATCTGACAGAAAACGGGCCCTGGCGCTACGCGGATATGCGCGTTGACGTGCATCGCAGGCGCGTTTTGGCTGTATGCGAGGATCACGACGAACGTCTATCAGAACCCGCGAACAGGCTGATCGCGGTGGGATTCGACGGACGTATGGCCGTGCTGGCGGAAGGTGCCGATTTCTATGCCGCACCGCGGCTTTCTCCCGATGGGCGGCAACTTGCCTGGCTGACGTGGGATCATCCGAATATGCCGTGGGATGCATGCTGCCTGTGGCTTGCAGGGATCGACGCCGACGGCGGTCTGTCGTCACCACGATGCATTGCCGGCGGGAATGGCGAAGCCGTGTTTCAGCCCGAATGGTCGCCTGATGGTGAGCTGTATTTTGTCTCCGATCCGACGGGATGGTGGAACCTGTACCGCTGGGATGGGACGACTGCCACACCTGTTTGCCCCATGGAAGCCGAGTTCGGACTGCCGCAATGGGTGTTCGGCATGACGACCTACGGTTTCCACGATGCCGGCGGGATCGTCGCGGCCTTTGCGGTTGACGGCCAATGGCGGCTCGGTTGTATAGACCCCAAGTCGAGTACCTTGTTTGCGATTGAAACGCGCTATTGCGGTTTCGGCAGCTTGAAGGTCGCCGGCCGTAAGGCAATCTTCATTGCCGGACAAGCTTCGGAGCCCGCATCGCTTGTGACGCTCGATCTCGACAGCGGGTCGGTGGACACGATCTGCAAGTCGACGGACGCCACGATTGATCCTGGCCAGATTTCGGTTTCAGAGGCGGTACGTTTCGAAACCACGGGCGGCCGTGAAGCGCATGGGTTCTATTACGCACCGGCGAACAACCATTTCTCGGCGCCGGCAGGCACACTGCCACCGCTGATCGTCAAGAGTCATGGCGGCCCGACCGCGCAGACCGGCGAAGCACTGAACCTGAAAATTCAGTATTGGACCAGTCGTGGTTTTGCGGTGCTGGATGTCAACTACGGCGGCAGTACGGGCTATGGACGCGCCTACCGGGAGCAACTCCATGGCAAGTGGGGTATTGTCGACGTGGATGATTGTGTCGCAGGCGCCGCCTGTCTTGTCGAGCAGGGCAAAGTCGATGGCGGGTGTTTGATCATTACCGGCGGCAGTGCCGGCGGCTATACGACGCTTTCCGCCCTGACCTTCCGCGATGCTTTTCACGCTGGGGCAAGCCACTATGGGATCGGGAATCTTTCAACGCTTGCGACCGATACCCACAAATTCGAATGCCGATATCTGGAACGTCTTGTTGGGCCATGGCCCGAGGCCGAAGCCCTTTACCGCGAGCGGTCTCCTGTCCATTTCCCGGACCGGCTCGATTGCCCGGTCATCTTCTTTCAGGGCCTCGAGGACCAAATCGTCCCGCCCAATCAGGCGGAAGCGATGGTGGTGGCGTTACGGGAAAAGGGCACACCGGTCGCCTATTGCCCGTTCGTTGGCGAAGGACACGGCTTCCGCCAGGCCAAGAACATAAAACGCGCTCTTGAGGGTGAGTTGTATTTTTACGGCCGTATCTTCGAGTTCACACCAGCCGACGACATCGCGCCGGTTGCCATAGAGAATTTGCCGTAAGACCAGGTCTCTGCATTCAGCATTGAATGCAAGGGTACCGCGAGCGCCGGGTTTGACGTCTGTTGCCTTGTGCCTCTATTCTTCCTGACATGTTTCTGCTTCGACCCTACCTGAAACGGGCCCACGCGCGCAGTGAGAAGCGCTGGGCTGGAGAGGTCGAGCGGTGCGTGACCGTGGACCATCTCCGGCAGGTGATGGAGAAGCGTGTGCCGCCCATCGTCAGGGAATACTACCGCGGCGGCGCCGATGACGAGATCACCCTCCGGGACAACGTCGAAGCGTTCCGCAGGGAGCGGTTCAAGCCGAGGTCCGGAGTACGGCTACAGTCGGTGGAGCTGCGCACGGAGATTCTCGGACACGAGATCGACTTGCCGGTGATCGCGGGACCCATCGGCAGCCCCAGGATGATCTGGCCCCACGGCGAGGCGGTTGCGGCCAAGGCCGTCGGTGAGGCCGGGACCATCTGCACGCTCTCCACGCTGACGGGAACGGATCTGGAGGAAGTCAGGGCCGCCTCGAAAGGGCCGTGCTGGTTCCAGCTCTATCTCATCGGCGGAGAAGAGGTGGCGGCACGCGGCCTCGAGCGGGCGAAAAACGCGGGCTATTCAGCGCTTGTTCTCACCATCGATACCGCTGTCCCGGGTAACCGCGCGCACCACGAATGGATGGGCGCATCACGCGCCATCAACGGCACCTCGATGGAGAAAATGCAGTTTGCGCCGCAGATGCTACGCCATCTCTCCTGGCTGAAGAGCTACTACTCCGACGGCGGAATGATGCAGTTCCGCAACGTCATCCAGAACGACGGCACCCCCATGCCGTACACCGACATCGGGACACAACTGCGCGCTTCCGCGGTCACCTGGGAACATCTGCCCTGGGTACGGGGAACCTGGGGCGAGGACAGGCCTGTGATCATCAAGGGTGTTCAATGCGTCGAGGACGCCCGACTGGCCGTGGAACATGGAGCCGACGCCATCGTCGTCTCCAACCATGGCGGACGGCAGATGGACCGCGTCTATCCGACCCTGTACATGCTGAAGGAAATAGCGCCCGCTCTGAAGGGCTCGGGCGTGAAGGTACTGTTGGACGGCGGCGTCCGGTCCGGCGCCGACGTCGTCATTGCGTTGGCGCATGGAGCCGATGCCGTGCTCGCCGGACGGGCCTACGTCTACGGGCTCGGTGCGGGCGGCGAAGCGGGTGTCCGCAAGGCGTTCGCCATACTGAAGAAAGAAATCGAGGACACCATGCGGCTCCTGGGTTGCGGCTCGATCCACGACCTGAAGGCCGAAAGCCATCTCCTTCCCTATCCTTTTGCCGCGAGCCAGCCTTGAGCCGTCTCTGACTGCGTGAATGGACGCGGCTCAATTGTAGTTCCCCCGCCATCTACCACCGCTTGGGCTACCACCCATCGAGAAGAGTATCCCAGTATTCGCGAATTGGCGATCCATCAAGTCGCAGAATAGTCCCATTGTTCACTTCGCGAATCGGCAACTAAACCCTTTCTGCCTCAATTAATTGCAGATATACCGAGTTTGCAATATGTCAATATACCACGGTAAATTTGTTCTGATTTTTGGCCGAGTGGCGGAGATCGAGCATTTGGCCACAGGAGTTGGAGGTTGGCATTGGAGGCGCATGTTGTTGGATGGGGTCGTGATCGGGCGGAGGGATGACGATTTTCTGAGGTGGTGGTGGTTTGTTGGACAGGAAGGCGGCAGAAACAAGGTGTATTGCGGGGAATCGGGCATGGCAGGGCGACTGGGGTTTGCCGAGGGTTGACGGTGAGGCGACGGATGCGGCTGGGGGGGAGGTCAGCGGGGTGCTGCTGGCGGGCAGGCGTTGGCGGTCATTTTGAGGAAGTCGAGGACCCGGCGCGGGTTTCTGGCGAGGTTGCGCATGGTCTGGGCGACGGCGAGGCCGCGTTTTTTGATGAGGCCGATGGCGAAGCGCCGGAGGCATGTGATGTTCTCCGGGCCGTGACCGGTACGGATGCGGCTGCGGTCTTCGTCGAAGCTCCAGTCGAGGATGTGGTGTGTAGCTTCGATGGTCCAGTGTCCTCGATTGAGGGTGAGGAGGCGTTGTGGCGAGGCGGCCTTGGGGTCGAGGCTGGTGATCCCGTAGGAGGTTTCGCAGTGGCGTTTGCCGGACTTGACCTCGACGGTTTCTCGCCGCACGGCGAACACCTGACCGACGCCGGGGAAGTCGAGGTAGTCGTTGAGTTCGCTGGAAACCCAGATGGAACGACGCTCGTGGCGGCCGTGTTCGGGCTTTGCGGTTTCGGCGGCGAAGTCGGGGGCGCGCCGGGCGATGCTCGGGTGGAACAGGAGGTGGATATCGTCATACAGGTTGGGCTGGTTGCGCTTGACGGTGAACAGATAGTGGGCGTTGCGGTGGAGGAGATAATGGGCGAGGGCGCGCTGGGTGAGCAGGGCATCGGCGGTGAGGGTGAGGCCGGCGATATCGGGCAGGGTGTCGAGCAGGGGAATGGCAGTGCCGATCTCGTTGGTGCGCTTCTCCCCGTCGGTGGCATCCGGCCTCAGACCGACTTTTTTTGGGCCCAGGATGCCTTGCTGTCGTGGCCGACGATGCCGAGCACATGAGCCTGGTTGCCATCGGCATCGATGGCGCCGCGCAGGGTCTTGCCGTCGATGGCCAGGGCGCTGTCGCCGCCGCCATGAGCCTCGTGCCATGCGCGCAACGCCCGGTCGAGTTGGGCCGGGTCGACGCGGATGAGCAGGCTGCGGATGGCCGACAGGCTCGGCGCCTGGCAGCGGCCTTGGCGGCGGCGCACGCGGAAGCGTTCCAGCGCCTTGGGTCCGAGGTCCTGGACCCATTCGCTGATGGCCTTGTAGCCGCGCATGCCGCACAGGGTCGCGGCGGTGGCCAAGGCCAGCACCGTGGGCAGCGCATGGCGCCGTCCCTGCCGGCGGCGGGGGTCGTCGATGGGGTGGAAGAAGGCCGGAAGGGATCGCATCTGTGCGGCGTTGAGCATCATCTTGGGCACTCCATGTCGCAGGCGGGGATCGAGAGCATCCGCCCGGAGTTGGTCGCGCGCGGTGCGCGACAGGGGATGAACGAACACTCGCTTCGGCAGCGCGTGTTGGCCGTAGCTGTAGCCCCGCCGCTGGCGGCGGAAGCCGCGGGTGCGCCCCACCTCGATCCAGTTGGCGGCCCGGTAGACGGTGCCGTGGAAGCGCCTGGGATCGACGAAGGTCTCCACCAGCAGCAGCGCATGGCCGAAGCGCACCGGCCAGTCGCGGACAAGGCGGCGCGTGCACAGCGACAGCACCCGCGACCCGAGGTTTGGCGGAGCGCCCGGCAGGATCAGGAACCGGGAGTTGTTGGTGATAAGGTGCAGCCGGTCAAACTGGACGCCGTAGTCCCAGCCGATCCAGCGGTCCCGTGCGCCGCACTTCAGCGCCGGCGCCGAGAACACCGCCAGCGCCAACCATTGGCCGCGATGATGGGCCACATAGCGCAACGTCTCGCCGATCCCCGGCAACGCACCCAGATAGTGGTACGCCTGCATCAAGGCCCGAAACCGCCCCTCGTCTTCCGCCGCTACAAGGCCGACGGACACCTCCGAAAGAATCGTCAACGCTCCCATCCCCCCACGTCCGGGTTGCTCCACCTGTATCAGAGCCCGCGACGAATGTCCAGCCCCGCCCGTATCTCATTGTCAGCATTGAAAAAACCATGAAGGATAAATCCGCCCTGGTCAATATACGCTTCGTGGTATGAAGTAGTCCAATGTTCTGTTATCATCTTGTGCACTTTCATTAGACGACAAAGCCAGGCGAATGAGAGGAACCGGCGATGGGTAGACCGAAGGAGTTCGACGAACACGAGGCCCTGATGAAGGCAATGAGGCTCTTCTGGGTCCACGGGTACAAGGCAACGTCCATACAGGACCTCGTGGATGGTATGGGCATCGGCCGGGGCAGCCTTTACGGGACCTTCGGTGGGAAACGTGCCCTTTTCATGAGGGCGTTGCGCCACTACGACCAGGAGCGCGCGAATCGATTTACCAGTCTTGCGACATCGAGGCCGCCACGTCAGGCAGTGCTGAACCCGTTTGAGTCCGTCGCGGACACGGTGCTGAGTGGGAGTTCCCGCGATGGCTGTTTTCTGGTCAACACGGCCCTTGAGCTTTCGCCGCACGATGCCGAGATCGGGTCCGTCGTGGCTGACGGTTTTGCTGACGCAGAGGCCTTCTTCCGAACCACGATTGAACGAGGGCAGACCTCCAAAGAGATATCGGACGCCGTGGTCGCTGCTTCCACAGCGCAAACCCTTCACACCCTGTTGCTCGGCATGCTGGTCCTCGCGCGCAGCCGTCCCGAGCCCATGTTGTTGCAGTCCATCGTCAAGCAGGCCAGCGAATTGGTGCCTGAACCGAGTCAGTGAGGCCTGCGCCCCGCCCTTTCCCGACACGCCCTGAAGTTCCAGCAGAGATTGAACGGACAGGCACCTTTGTGCCCGGTCAGGAACGCGCCGTTTCCCCCACCGCATCCTTGACGAGATCCTCCGGCAGATCATCGAACGAAGTGTAATTGAGCGCGTAGAGCCGGGCGTACAGGCCTTTTCGGGCGGTCAGCTCCTGATGCGTGCCGGTCTCGACGATCCGGCCGTCCTGCAGGACGATGATGCGGTCGGCGTCCCGCACCGTGGCGAGCCGATGCGCGATAACGATGCCGGTGCGGCCTTCCAGCAGCGCGGTGAGACCGATCTGGATCTGCCGCTCGGTGTAGGAATCGATGTTGGCCGTGGCTTCGTCCAGAACCAGCACCCTGGCATCCGCCACCAGCGCGCGGGCGAAGCTCAAGAGCTGCCGCTGTCCCAGCGACAGGTTGCTGCCGCCCTGATCGAGCACCTTATCGTAGCCGTCCGGCCAGCGCATGATGAATTCATGGGCGCCGACGATCCTGGCCGCCCGCTCGATGTCCTGGTCGGTGGCCTCGGTGGTGCGGAAGCGGATGTTTTCTCGAATCGTACCCGTAAACAGGAACGGGTCCTGCAACACCATGGCGATATTTCTGCCCAGCGCCGCGGACGAATAGTCCCGCACGTCGTGCCCGTCGAGCAGGATGGCGCCCTCCCACACGTCGTAGAAGCGGTGCAGCAACGCCGTGGTGCTGGTCTTGCCGGAACCGGTGGGCCCCACCAGCGCCACCGTCTCCCCCGGGTCGATGGTGAAGCTGATGTTCTTGAGCACCGGCTGGTTTTTCTCGTAGCCGAAGGTGACGTCGCGGAATTCGATCCGGCCTGCCACGGCCTCGGGTGAAATGGCGTCGGGCTTGTCCTGGACCGCCAACGGCACGTCCAACACCTCGAAGATACGCTGACCCGAAGCCATGGCTCGTTGCATGATGCTGTACTGGATGGTGAGGGAGCGGATCGGATCGAAGAACCGCTGCACGTAGAACAGAAAGGCGACCATGACGCCCAGGTCCAGGGCGTCGTCCAGCACCAGCGAGCCGCCTACCACGACGACGACCCCGAGAGCCGCTCCGGTCAGCGTATCGACGATGGGCACCAGAACCTGCGCGTATTGCGCCGACCGCAGGTGGGCATTCAGGTTCTCGGTCGCCTTCTCGTCATAGAGATCGAAGTTGATGGCCTCCCGCCGCATCCCCTGCACGGTACGGACCGCGTGAATGCCTTCGGCCAGGGCGCCATTGGCGATGGAACTGGTCTCCCGGGCCCGGCGAAAGGTCGCCCGTGCCCGGGGCAGCCACACCAGGCGGACGAAGAAGAGGATGGGCACCACCGACAGCGTCAACAAGCCGAGATCGAAGTCCAGCCACAGCATGATGGCGACGATACCGAAGAGCAGCAGGAGGTCGCCGAAGGCCGTGATGGAGTTTTCCAGGAACTCCTGAAGCGAGTACACGTCCCCCTGCAACCGCGACATCATGCGGCCGACTTCCGTCTTGTCCATGAACGCCAGGGCGACGTATTGCAGGTGGGCGAACATGGCGCGGCGCAGGTCGAAGATCACCTGCTCGCCGGTGAGGCTCACCAACCAGTCCTGCATGAAGTTGGCGGCGTAGTTCACCAGGATCACGGCCGCGAAGATGACCACGGCGACCCACAGCAAGGTGGTGTCGCCGCCCGCGGGAACCATGGCGGGAACGATGGCGTGGTCGATGGCGTAACGGATGACCAGAGGGATGGCCAACTGCGCGCCGGTAAAGAGCAGCAGGGCGCCGATGGCGGCATAGAGGCGCCGCCTGTAGGGATAGACATAGGTCAGGAAGCGTCGTATCACGTGCCGGTCGAAGGCCGCGCCGAACATCTCCTCGTCGCGGCTGATCTGCGAGCCCACCACGGCCCGTGGTGGACGCTTCCGTCCGTCCCAGGCCCGAGGAGTAGTCGCGGTCATGCCCGTCTTCCCTCCGTGACCCCGGCTCCCGCCGCAAGGTCCACAATATCCTGAAGGGGGCCGTCAAGGGTCTGAAGGGCGAACAGCGCCGCGTATCTCCCACGCAGGGCCACCAGCGTGTCATGGTTGCCGCGTTCCAGGATGCGCCCGTCCTCGATGAAGATGATCTCATCGGCGTGCCGCAGCGCTCCGAGGCGATGGGAGACGATGAGGGTCGCGCAATTCTTCGTGTGCTCCCTGAGCGCTTCGCGAATACGCTGTTCGGTACCGGCGTCGATGGCGGCCATGGAATCGTCGAGCACCAGGACCGCCGGCCGCAACAGCGCGGTCCGGGCGATGGCCACTCGCTGCTTCTGCCCGCCGGACAACGACACCCCGCGCTCCCCCACCAGGGTCTCGTACTGTTCCGGCAACTGGTCGACGAACCCGTTGATCTGGGCGGTGGCGGCGGAGTCCTGAATGGCGGCGTCATCGGCCCACGGATCGCCGTAGGCAATGTTGTTCTCGAGCGAGGACGTGAACAGGAACGTATCCTGCTGAACCACGCGCACGGCCCAGCGCAGGGACTCGAGGGTGACGTCGCGAATGTCCTGGCCGTCCACCGTGATCCGGCCGCCGCTGACATCGTAGTAGCGGGGAAGAAGATGGGCGATGGTGGACTTGCCGCTGCCCGGTGGGCCGACGATCCCGAGGGTCTGGCCCCGTTCCACCCGGAACGATACCCCGCGCAGGACCGGAGGCGCTCCCTCACCCGTATAGGTAAAGGATACGTCCTCAAACTCGAGGACGCCGTCGGTGTTCTCCAGAGGCCTGGCGTCGTCGCGGTCTCGAATGGGCGGCTCCAGATCCAGCACCGCGAACAGCCGCGCGCCACAAGTGGACGTCCGGGCGAAGGAGTTCACCACCATGCCGAGCTGACGCACGGGCTGCTGGAGGATGGTCATGAAGGCGAGAAACTCGGTCAGCGTGCCCACGGTCATGTGGCCGTTGATCACGCGCAGTCCCCCGACCCACAGCACCAGCCCCATGGCCACGAAGAACGCGAAGTTCATGGAGGTGGCGGAGGCAACCCGCGTACGGATGCGCCGGGCCGCCAGCGCCAGGGCGTGATCCGAGGCAACCTGGTACTTGTCGAGCTCGTGGAGCTCCGCGCCGAACGCCCTCACCACCCGGATGCCGGTGAGGTTTTCATCCATGATCCGGCCCAGCACCGCCATCCTCTCCTGCAGGACGAACCACATCTCCCGCAGCCGGAGCCTGACCGTGGTGGAACGCCACGCCACGAACGGCACGAAGCTGAGGCTCAGAAATCCGAGGAATACGTCCGTGGACACCAGCAAGTAGGCGCCCACCCCGATGAGGACGGCGAACAGCAGCACCCGGAGCGGCCCGGTGTTCATGAAGGAGCGCACCCCTTCCAGATCCAGCATCCCGCGCGTGATGAGCTCGCCGGTGTGGACATGATCGTGAAAGGAGAAGTTCAGATGCTGCAGCTTGTCATAGAAGGCCAGCCGCAGCCTGTACGCCAGGTGGTGGCCGAGCGTTTCGCCGCAATAGTTGTGGGTCAGGGTGAACAGGCCGCGCAGGGCCGAGACGCTCAGCAGCATCAACGCGGTGCCGTACAAGGCGTCCCGCGCCTCCTCCGCGGATACCGTCGCGCTCCCCAGCAACATCTCGGCGCCGTCCACGGCATCCCCCAGGTACTGGGGGATCATGAGTTGAAAGACGGCCGCCGCCAGAATCGCGCCCGCGGCCAGGACCAGCCGCAACCGCTGCGTTGCCGCGAGCTTGAAGATCCGCCACAAGACCGCCGCGTCGTCACTGGCGTCGTAGTCCTTGTCGATGGACATGCCGGCATACGTACGCGCGTATACGTATTTCCCCTGCGGAGCTTGCGCCCCGTTGCGGGAAGCCGCTTCTCTTGTCGGCGTGTGGTTCGTTGCCATTTCTTGGGTTCAGGAGAAAGGCCGCCAAAGTCCGCATCGGGTGTCCGCGGCGACGGCGCTTGATTAAACTACTATTAATAGTTCCTGAGCGCCGTCGGGTCAAATCTTCCGTTGCGCGACCGGCCCGTGCAGTCCCCCCCCCCCATTCCGGCACCTTCCGTACCCGTACCCGCGACACGCCAGTGCCGTGTCTCACCAGGCCCGCATGTCTACCAGAACCGGTCCACCAGCATCATCACCACCGCGAGAACGATCACGCCGATGACCACGGCCTGGAGCCGTCTCGGGGGCATCTGCTTGCACAGGGTGGCGCCGTAGTGGACGCCGGCCAGGGACCCCGCGGACATGAACACCGCGATGGTGAGGTCGACGTCAGCGGCGCCCTGGCCCCGGCCGATGAACGCGTAGAGGGTGGACATCACGGTCATCAGAAGCAGCGCGACGAAGATCGACGTGCCGACGTACCGGGCCGTCTCCCGGTAGAAGAGCAGCAGCGAGGGGATGATCAGGATGCCTCCCCCGATGGACGTCATTCCCATGACCGCGCCCACCAGAAAGAGCGACGGAAACTTCACCACGGTGCCCCTTCTGGAAGAGAGAAAGCGGGTGTCCAATCGGTCGTAGTCGAACAGCAGCGCCACCAGCGCGAAGCAGATGGACGCCAGGACCATGTAGCTGACCACGTCCTGGAGCGTTTCGACCCCGCTCGGGGAGAGGGACAACCGGCTCCATTTCACCGCCAGAGAGCCGACGATGACCCCGGGTACTGAAGCCAGAAAGAAACGGATACCGACTTCCACGTTGACGGTCCCCTGCCGGTAGTGCCGGACGGCAGCCCAGATCTTGGTGAGAACACCGTAAAGGCCGGCCGTTCCCACCGCCGCAATGGGCTCCAGCTTGATGACGAGCAGAAGGAACGGGACCGTCAGGACGCCGCCGCCGATGCCGGTAAGGCCGATCAGAAAACCCAGCACGAGGCCGGACAGGAGATAAAGGACGATGTCGGACAGGATGAGGTCGGGCATGGTGTTGCTGCCACCCGCCTCAGCGGGACCCACAGACAGGCGTGCAGGAGTTTGTCTCGTCGGGAACGGGGGGAACGCTCTTCCCTCTTATTACATTCTTCGCCGGTGCTGTCCAGGAGAACGCCGCGGGGGGGCCGCCTTGGGACGGCGCGTTGACAGCATCCACGGAACTGTCGTAGCGTCGGCCCCATCGGAGGAGGGACATCCAATGAGACAGAGACGTTTTTCAAGAAGGCTGGTGTTGTTGTTCATGGCGGGGTTCCTGCCGTTGGTCATGGCGGCGACGGCGGCGCCGGCGGGCGCGGAGACGATCCTGAAGGTGGCGACCATGTCCGGCGGGCCCGGAACCCCCGTGCCGGATCTCCTGGTGCGCTTTGCCAAGGGGGTCGAGCAGCGGACCGGGGGTCAAGTCAAGGTCCGGATTTACTGGGCGAACTCTCTGGTTCACGCAAAAGAGGTCCTGGAAGCAGTCCAGATAGGTACCACCGATATCGGACACCTCGCGGTGTCGTACTTTTCGGACAAGCTGCGGCTGATCACCGTGGCAACGCTGCCCTTTTCCGTGAACGACCCGGTAAAGATGCGCAACAACATGCTGCGCGTGATCGACAAGGTTCCCGAGGTTCGCAAGGAATGGGAACGCTTCGGCCATGTAGCCGTGTCCGTGTTCTCCACCGGCAGCTTCCAGTTGCCCAGTCGGACCCCCATCCGCAACCTTGCGGACTTGCAGGGCAAGAAGGTAGGCGGATTCGGCCGCATCGTGCCGAAGCTCATGCACGCCGCGGGTGCCGTCCCGGTGAGCATTACCGCGGGAGAGATGTACCAGGCGCTGCAGCGAGGGACCATCGACGCACGCGTGCTGTCGTATGAAGCCACCAAGCGCTTCAAGCTCGATGAGGTTACCAAGTACATCAGCGAGGTGGACCTGGGAGGGCTTGCGGGCGTGAATCTCATCACCATAAACCGTGGTCGTTGGGAGAGCCTTACGCCGGAACAGCGCAAGATCATTCTGGAGGTGGGGAAGGAAGCAGGGGCCTGGGAAGCGCAGGCCATGAAGGACGGAGACGTAGCGTTCAAACAGGAGTTGGTGAGCAAAGGCATGAAGGTCGTCAAGTTCTCCGAGGATGATCGGAACAAGTGGAAAAACTCCCCCGCGGTCAAAAAGATCGCACAGGACTGGGTGGAGCAACGGGAAGCGCAGGGCCTTCCCGGAAAACGCGTGCTCTCCTTGTACCAGGCTGATTGAGCATTTGCGCCAGCTCCGGGCCCCGACACATGGACTTCGGCGTATTCGACCATCTGGACCGCGGCCCCCTGCCGTTGAAGGACTACTACGAGGCGCGTCTGACGCTGATCGAGGCGTACGAACGCGAGGGGTTCTACGCCTACCACGTGGCGGAGCACCATTCGACGCCGCTGGGCATGGCGCCGTCCCCCAACGTTTTCCTGTCCGCCGTCGCCCAGCGCACCCGGCGGCTTCGCTTCGGGCCGCTGGTCTACGCGCTGCCGCTCCACCACCCGCTCCGGCTCATCGAGGAGATCTGCATGCTCGATCACATGAGCGGAGGGCGGCTGGACATCGGCTTCGGCCGCGGCTCATCTCCCATCGAGCTGGCGGTGTACGGGCAGAATCCGGACAAGGCGCAACGCATCTACGCGGAGGGACTCGACCTCGTCCTGCAAGGACTGACCCGAAAAACCCTCGACTTCGCCGGCGAGTTTTTCAATTTCGAGGACGTGCCCATGGAGCTGGAGCCGCTGCAGAAGCCCCACCCGCCGCTGTGGTACGGCGTTCACTCGCCGGAAAGCGCCGAGCGCGCCGCCCGCCGTGGGCTCCACATCGTGAGCCTGGACCCGGCGGTCCCCACGCGCACGTTCACCGACCGGTTCCGGGAGGTCTGGAGGGAGGTTCACGGGGACGCGGTCCTGCCCAGGATCGGCCTCGGCCGCTTCGTGGTGGTGGCCGGCGATGACGACGAGGCGCTTCGCATCGCACGGCGCGCCTATCCCGTCTGGCACCGGAGCTTCAACCACCTGTTCCGGCTCCGAGGAAGCGCCCCGAGGCACCAGCGTCCCGCTGACTTCGACGGCGTCATCGCCTCCGGTCAGGGGATCGCCGGCAGTCCCGCGACGGTCCGGGCCTTCCTGCAGTCGCAGATCGAGACCGCCGGCGCCAACTACCTCATCGGCCAGTTCGCCTTCGGCGACATCTCCCTCGACGAAGCGCTCCGCTCCGTGGATCTCTTCTCCGAGTTGGTCATGCCGGGGTTGGACTGAAAGCCCAAGGACTGTGGGATCGACAAACTCCCGTGAGACGAATCCTGCATATCGTTCCCCGGCTTCAATGATAACGATGGGGACCGGCGCCAGCGCACCGCAGTTTTGCTATCCGCCGTTCTAGCTAGCAGTCCGTGAACTGAATGGTGCCGGAGCAATACCGCATGTTCGGCACGCTCGTCCATGCCACGGTTGCTTCAACCGCCGTGTCCGAACAAGTCAGGTTGAAAGTACACTGGGTGTGGTCGCTGTTGACACTCGTGGTGCCGGGCGAACAGGAAGTAGCGGCAGGACTACCGTCGAAGCGGGTATCGCAACTTGTCGTCGTCACCACGTCGCTCCTGTTGCAAAGATCGCCCAAGTCCTTGCAGCAATACATCCCTTCGACTTTGCTCACAGTACCCGTCTGCTGCGTGTTGTCGCTGGTGAGGGAAAACGTCTGGACTTCCGGGCCGCCCGCGGCGTTTCTGTAATTGAGCTTGGCGCTGACGGTCCCGTAGTCCGAACAATTGGTTGTCAGCGTATAACTGTCCGTGAGAGAGTTCAGGGCCGTTTTCGTGGCGGTTAGACATTGCGCGTTACCAGGGCTTATTTGGTCGCCGCCGGTACAGGAGGCGTGGGCTTGGCTGACCGCCAGCACCGACAACGCCACCACAACCAGTGACGATACCAGGAAACTCCATCCGCTTTTCATTTTGTCCCCTCCTCCTTTTGACTTTGCGAGACTCCCCGAGGTGGTTTCTCAAAACACCATTTCGGGTTAAACCGATCAAGAATTATTATATTTCAGGCAATGTTGTCAAGTCATCGCGCCTTGCCGACAACGAACAATCCTGTGCATCTTTGTAAACCTATTTGTGAGACACAACACTAGAACAGGATTTCCCAGCACTCCTCCAGCGAGCTGACGCCCACCAGCTCGGGGTGCTCGACGTGCGGGAGCTGCTTGCAGTTGCCTTGGGGCAGGACGCACTTGCGGAATCCCAGCTTGCCCGCCTCGGCGACCCGGGCCTCCGCCCGGCTGACGGTGCGGATCTCTCCCGCCAGCCCCACCTCGCCGGCAAAGATCATGTAGGGGTCCACCGGCCGGTCCAGGGCGCTGGAGGCCACCCCCACCGCGATCCCCAGGTCCACGGCCGGCTCGGATACGCTGACTCCTCCGGCGACGTTCATGAACACGTCCTTGTCGAAGAAGTTCATCCCCTTGCGCTTCTCCAGGATGGCGAGGATCAGCGCGACGCGGTTGGTGTCGACGCCGATGCAGGTACGCCTGGGCAGGGTGAGGAACGACCGGGTCACCAGCGACTGGATCTCCACCAGGATCGGGCGGGTCCCCTCCATGCTGGGGACCACCACCGAGCCCGACCCTCCCAGGGGGCGTTCGGAAAGGAAGATCTGCGACGGGTTGGACACCTCCCGGAGGCCGGCTTCCTGCATCTCGAACACGCCGATCTCGTTGGTGGAGCCGAAGCGGTTCTTGACCGCCCGCAGGATGCGGAAGCTGTGGCCGCGCTCGCCCTCGAAGTACAGCACCGTGTCCACCATGTGCTCCAGCACCCGCGGGCCGGCGATGGCGCCGTCCTTGGTCACGTGCCCGACGAGAAAGGTGGCGATGCCGCTCTTCTTGGCCAGGGAGATCAGCGCGCTCGAGCATTCCCGGACCTGGCCGATGCTCCCCGGAGCCGAGGGGATGGCGGAGGTGTGGACGGTCTGGATGGAATCCACCACCAGCACCGCGGGCTTGACCGCCTTCACCTGTTCCAGGATGCGCTCCAGCGAGGTCTCGCTGAGCACCAGCAGGTTGGAGGAAGCCAGGGATATGCGCCGCCCCCGCATCTTGACCTGCTGCTCCGACTCCTCGCCGGAGACGTACAGGCAGGGCGGCCCGTCATGGCTCAGGGCGGCCACCGCCTGGAGCAGCAGCGTCGACTTGCCGATGCCCGGGTCGCCCCCGATGAGCACCGCGGAGCCTTCCACCAGCCCGCCTCCCAGGACCCGGTCGAACTCCTCGATGCCCGAGCGCAGGCGGCTGTCCGTGTCCTCGGTGACGGCGTGGATGGGTGACGGGAGGCGCGCCGGGCCGGCGTCCCGGTCCCCCGGAGCGCCGGGACGGGCCGTGACCGCCTCCTCCACCAGGGAGTCCCAGCGGCCACAGTCCGGGCACCGGCCCAGCCACTTCGGCGACTGGAAACCGCAGTTCTGACACTCGTAGACGACCCTGGCGCGCGCCATGCCTCACCCCCTGACGACCGTTCATCATAGGGTGGGAGCAAATGGAATGCCACTGTCGCGCCGGACGGCGCCAGCGGGTAGGGTCGTCAGTGCTTTGAGGACGCGGGCGGGCTTGGAAGCCCGCCCGCGTAACTCCGGATAGTCCGGGGAGGCAGCCTGGGAGCCCGAGCCCGCTTTTCTACGAGCCGCTGCTCTCGCACTCCGTGGTCTGAATCGTGCCGGAGCAATACCGCATATCCGGCACGTCCGGCCATGCCACGGTTGCGTCGACTGCCGTGCCCGAGCAATCCAAGCCGAAAACACAGTCGGCGTAGTCGCTGCTGACTGCCGTGCTGCTGCGGGTGCAGGAACTGGCCGCGGTACTGCTGTCGTACCTCGTCTCACAACTCGCTTCCCTCACCACGTCGCTCTTGTTGCAGAGATCGCCTCCGTCTTTACAGCAGTATACCGCCTCAACGCTCGCCGTGGCTGAACCCGCAAGGACGGCAGTGGTCGAGGCGAGTGACACATTCAGATCGGTATCGTCATCAAAGTCGATGAGACCATTGAGTAGTCCATAGCCGGTACAATTATGTTGTATCCGCCAATTGCTACCGCTGTGAGTGACGCCTCAGTCCGACGTAAAGGTCATGCATGCGGCGTTGGCATCGGACACAAAAATCGTGCCGGAGCAATACCGCATATCCGGCACGTCCGGCCATGCCACGGTTGCGTCAACCGCCGTGCCCGAACAATCCAAGCCAAAAACACAGTCGGCATGGTCGCTGCTGACTGCCGTGCTGCTACGGGTGCAGGAACTGGACGCGGTACTGCTGTCGTACCTCGTCTCACAACTCGATGCCGTCACTACGTCGCTCTTGTTGCAAAGACCATCGTCGTCCTTGCAGCAATACACGGCTGCGAGTCCACCCTCACTCAAGAGTGTCATGCCTCTACCCGAAAGGGCGGGGGTACTCGAAGAGAGTGTGGAAGTAACTTCGTTGTCGGCTCCATTGACGAAGAGTGCATCAAGCTTTCCATAGCCGGTACAGTTATGAGTTATCGTCCAATCGATGATTATGCCGTTTGCTGTGGTTGTGTTTGTCCACGTGGCGGTCATGCATGCGGCATTGGCATCGGTCACCTTATCGCTGCCGGTACACGTGGCATTGGACTGACTTGCGGTAACCGCCGACAGAGCCAACGCCAGCATCACGACAACCAGAGATTTTGACAAGATTTTCATGTTGCTCCTTTCTTTGTATATCTAGATGACGTTAATATTATCAGTACTGATATTAGTTGATAAAAACTACCATTAAAGGAACGCACTTGTCAAATAGAAAATACAGGAAAAGAGATGCCTGCCGAATAGGACCCCACTCCCTCTCCCCACCGCAACCGCTCCCGGACGCGAGATGGACTCCCAAGCCTCCGGGCTGGTAAGATGAACGTGCGAAATGGCCTCCTACCTGCACATCGACATGGACTCGTTCTACGTGTCCGTGGAGCGGGTCCTGGACCCGTCCCTGGAGGGCAAGCCGGTGATGGTGGGCGGCGGCTCCGGACGCGGAGTGGTCACCTCGGCGTCCTACGAGGCCCGTCAATACGGGGTCCGGTCCGCGATGCCGGGGTTCCAGGCGCGCCGGCTTTGCCCCGACGGCATCTTCGTTCCCGGCCGGCGCGGGGTCTACAGCGAGTTTTCCCGGAAGGTGTTCGACCTGCTCGGCACCTTCTCTCCCGACGTCCGGGCTTTCTCCATCGACGAAGGACTGGTCAACCTGACGGGCACGGAACGCCTCATGGGCCACCCCATCCGGACCGCCAACGAAATCATTCACCGCATCAGGGGCGATCTGGGGCTGCCGTCGTCCGGGGGCCTGGCCACCCACCCGACGCTGGCCAAGATTGCCGCCACCGCGGTCAAGCCACGAGGCTTGCTCTACGTGCCCCCGGGTTCCGAAGAACGCTTCCTCGGACCCCTCGACGTCTCGGTCATCCCCGGGGTCGGACCCAAGGCGCATCGTGAGCTGGTGGACCGGGGCATCGCGACGGTGGCCCAGCTTCTGGCCCATCCCCGGCTGGGGCGGCGCTACCTGAATCTGGAGCGCCCGGCGGAGGGCGGACGCGCGCACGAACATTCGGTTGGAAGCGAGACCACGCTGGCGCAAGCGCTCACGGATGTGGCGGCCATGGAACGGGTGCTGGGCGGGCTCGTGGGAGACGTGGCGGCCAGATTGCGCCGCCAGGAGGGCCGCGCCCGGCGCGTCACCGTCAAGATCCGCTATTCCGACTTCAAGACCATCACCCGTTCGCGTACCCTGAAGGCGCCCACCTGCTTCGACATGGACCTCTTCAAGGTCGCGCGGGAATTGCTCACACGGAATCTGGCGCCGGGCAGGCCGGTGCGCCTGCTGGGAATCAGCATCAGCGGCATCACCACGGAAGGCTGGCAGGACTCCATCTTCGACTACCGCGAGCGGGAATCCAAGGACCGGCTCTACAAGGGCATCGACCGGCTGCGGCACAAATACGGCGAGGACGCCGTCACGCTGGGCGCCGGAAAAAACCGCTCGCACTGAGCAATGCGGTGGACCCCGCGGCACAGCGCCAAAGGCAGAATGCAGGGGCGCCCGCCGTTCGCCCTCGGCGTAGCCAAGGGCAGAATGCAGGGACGCCCGCCGTTCGCCCTGAGCGTTAGCGAAGCGAAGTCGAAGGGCGCCGACACTTGGGACTTCAGGCAGAAAACATGACCGACACTTCCATCGAGCACCCGTTTCTCGCCGCCTGCCGGCGCGGCGCGACCCCCTACACGCCCGTATGGCTCATGCGCCAGGCCGGGCGCTACATGAAGCACTACCGCGACATCAGGGCCAAGGTCAGCTTTCTCGATCTGTGCAGGAGCCCGGATCTGGTGGCGGAGGTTACGATAACACCCGTGGAGCGCTTGAACGTGGACGCCGCCATCCTCTTCGCCGACATTTTGCTCCTGTTGGAGCCCATGGGGGTGGGCCTCGAGTACGCTGGCGGCGGCCCGGTGATTCAGCGGCCGGTGAGGACGGGCCAGGACGTGGACGCCGTGCGCGATCCGGTGCCGGAGGAATCCCTGTCCTACGTGTACGCGGCCGTGCGCAGCACCCGCGCGGCCCTGGCCGGACGCGTGCCGCTGATCGGATTCTGCGGCGCCCCCTTCACCCTGGCATCCTACCTGATCGAGGGCGGCGCCTCGCGGAACTACATCCACACCAAGCGGCTGTTTTACACCGATCCCGGGGCCTGGAACGCGCTCATGGAGCGGCTGGTGGACGCCACCGTCTCCTACGTCAACGCCCAGATCGAGGCCGGCATCGACGCGCTCCAGGTCTTCGATAGCTGGGTCGGCTGCCTCGCGCCCGGGGACTATCGCGAATACGTCCTGCCGCACATGCGCCGCCTGATGGCCGAAGTCACGCCGGGCGTTCCGACCATCCACTTCGGCACCAGTACCCGCGGCCTGCTGGAGCTCATGCGCGAGGCGGGCAGCGACGTGATGGGCGTGGACTGGCGCGTGGACCTCGACGAGGCCTGGAGCCGGGTGGGACACGACGTGGCCATCCAGGGCAACCTCGACCCCGTGGTCCTGTTCGCGCCCCCGGCCGAGATACGCCGGCGTGTCCAGGACATCCTGCAACGCGCGGAAGGCCGGCCGGGGCATATCTTCAACCTCGGCCACGGCATCCTCCCGGAAACCCCCGTGGACCACGTCAGGGCCATGGTGGACGCGGTTCACGAACTGAGCGGATAGGAAACCCAAGTTAAATCAGTCGGTTTGTCCGTTTAGTCCAATATTTGACCCCGGGTCCCTACGGCGGCAGGAATGACCAAACACATCATCGTCATCGGCGGCGGCATCTCGGGTCTTGCCGCCGCGCACCGGCTGACGGAGCTCGGCCGCGCCGGGCCCCTCGATCTCCGAGTCACGCTGCTGGAAGCCTCCGACCGCCTCGGCGGCGTCATCGCCACCGAGCACACCGGCAATCTCCTGTTGGAGCTTGGTCCGGATTCCTACATCACCGACAAGCCCGCCGCGCTACGCCTTTGCGAGCGCCTGGGCCTCGCCGACCGCCTGATTGCGCCGCGCCACGCAGGGCTGAAGCTCTACACGGTTCACCGGGGCGCGCTGGCGCCGCTTCCCGAGGGGTTCCTGCTGATGGCTCCCACCCGCGTGGGCTCGGTGCTTCGCAGTCCCGTGTTCTCCTGGGGCGGCAAGCTGCGCATGGCGCTGGAGCCCCTGGTGCCCCGGCGCTCCGGCGACGGCGACGAGAGCCTCGCCTCGTTCGTGCGCCGCCGGCTGGGACGGGAGGTGCTGGAGCGGGTGGCCCAACCTCTCATCGGCGGCATCTACGCATCGGATCCGGAGGCCCTGAGCCTGGCCGCCACCATGCCACGGTTCCACGACATGGAACGCGGCCACGGCAGCGTCATCCTCGGAACCCGCCGGGCGCAGAAACGCCGGGCACGGTCGGCGGGCGAGACCGGCGCGCGTTGGGGCCTGTTCGTGAGCATCGACGGCGGCATGGAAGTGCTCGTGCGCCGCCTGGCCGAAGCCCTGGCGCCCGGCGTGGCGCGGTTCGGCGAGACGGTCCGGGAGGTGGCCTGGAACGCCGGCGCCGGCCGCTGGCAGGTGGATACCGGGCGCGGCCGTTTCGGCGCCGACGCCGTCATCTGCACGCTGCCGTCGTCCGTAGCGGCGGACGCCCTGACGGCGCTGGATCCGGAGTTGGCCGGTGAATTGAACGCGATTCCCTTCTCATCCACGGCCACGGTGAACCTGGCATACCGCCGAAGCGATATCGCCCATCCCCTCGACGGCTACGGCTTCGTGGTCCCGCACGTGGAACGCCGCGACATCATGGCCTGCACCTTCAGCAGCGTGAAATTCGCCGGCAGGGCGCCGGAAGACACCGCCCTGCTCCGCTGCTTCGCCGGCGGCGCGCTCCAACCCGGCCTCCTCGACCAGCCGGACGAGTCCCTGGAAGCAAGGGTAAGCCATGACCTGGAGGCGCTGCTCGGCATATCCGGCGCCCCCCTGTTACGCCGCACCACCCGCTACCCCGACGCCATGCCCCAGTACAACATCGGCCACCTGGACCGCCTCCGGCGGATCGACGCCCGGCTCAGGCGCTTCTCCACCCTCGCCCTGGCCGGCAAGAGCTACCGGGGCGCCGGCATCGCCGACTGCGTCGCCGCCGGCGAGACGGCCGCGGAGAAAGTTGCCGAAACGCTTGCGCGGGGACGGTGAGGATCCTACATCGAGGGCCGGTGACCAGCCTGGCCGGCGTTACGGGCATGACTCCACGACAACAAGTTCGCCTGAGCAGTACTGCAGGTCGTCCATGGACGTGTAGGCTATGGTTACGTCGGTATGGGTCTGGTCTCCGCACGTTGCGGAAAAGGTACAGCTCGTATGAGTGCTGTTGACGGTAGGCCTGTCGCTCAGGGTGCAGGAATCCGCCGCGTCACTGCCGTTGAACTCGGAGCTACAGTTGGCGGCCGTCACCAAGTCACTTCGGTTGCACAGGTCACCCACGTCCTTGCAGCAGTAACCTCCCGCACCACTCCTAGGCGCCATGGTGCCGGTCGCCGTAGGGTTGGCGCTGTTTAGGGTTCGAGAAACTTTGTCGGTGTTGTGTCACTGTTGTTGTCATACGAGACTATCATGGCCACGACGTCCCCGTAGTCCGCACAAGAGGTCGATGCTTCCCAACTGCCTCGATTGTTGTCCTGCCCTATCGTCTTGGTAAAACCCAGGCATTGGGCCGAGCTGTAGCTGATCAGATCGCTACCCGTGCAGTCGTCGCTGGCCCAGCTCACCGACAGCGCCGACAACGCCAAGGCGAACATCGCCAACACCAGAAAATTCCGAACTCTCATCATTCCTCTCCGTCTCTTTCCGAGTACGCCAAGGACCTACGACGCCGACCATCCCGGCCTTTTGCCCACGGCGATCGGGCGCACATTTCTCCAAGCACTTTCGAAATGTCACCGGGGGCATGACTCCGCGGTAGAAAATCCACTCTCGCAGTACTTCAGGTCGTCCATGGACGTGTAGGCTATGGTTACGTCGGTATGGGTCTGGTCTCCGCACGTTGCGGAAAAGGTACAGTTCGTATGAGCGATGTTGACGGTAGGCGTGCCGCTCAGGGTGCAGGAATCCGCCGCGTCACTGCCGTTGAACTCAGAGCTACAGTTGGCGGCCGTCACCACGTCGCTTCGGTTGCACAGGTCACCCAGGTCCTTGCAGCAGTACATCCCATCAATTCTGCTCGCACTACCGCGCTGCATTCGGTTACTGCTACTAAGGGTAAACGTCTGGCCCTCCGAAAAGCCGCCGAAGTTGACCTTGGCAACGACGGTCCCGTAGGCCGGACAAGCGTTCTCCAGCGTATACGTGGAGGAACCATCGCTCTGGCTCGTTTCCGTAGCGGCTAGACACTGGGCATTGTGATGGCCTATTTCGTCACTGCCGGTGCAGGAGGCGTAGGCCTGGCTCAACGCCAGCGCCGACAACGCCGCCACGAACATCAACACTGCGGGAATGCTCCGAACGATTTTCATGTTGCCCCCCTCGTCAAGAGATGACGGATATCGAATTGGAGAGCTAACTCACTCTCCGACCGCGTTTATAGGAGAACAACCTGGCGACTGTCAAGATAAAAGATAGTGTATTAGAAGTAAAATATACCAAAAGAGACTAACTGACTTGGAGGAATCAGTCGAAACTCGCCTGGCGCGGGCCGTGCCGAAGCTATTCGTTTCCGATTTTCTGCCTGCTGAGGGTGGGCTCGTACAGCATCTGGATGACCACGCCGTCGGGGTCGGCGCAGTAGAAGGAGGCGCTGCCGTCGCGGTGGCGCTTGAAGGGCTTGATGATGGTAACGTCCCGGGCCCGGAACTCGCTTTCGAGCTCCTGGACACGGCCGATGCCGGAGACGATGAAGCCCAGGTGGTCGAGGGAAGAGGTGGCGGCGGCGGGCGCGCGGCCGCCGGGGAGCTCGTGCAGGGCGAGATTGTCCGTCCCGGAGCTGAGGTAGGCGTTCCGGGGGTCGGGCTGCCAGACCACCTCCATGCCCAGGATGTCCCGGTAGAAGGCTTTGGAGCGCTCGACGTCCTTGACGTTGAGGGCGATGTGGCGCATTCCCATCAGGCCGCTGAGCGCCTTGGGCATGGGTTTCGTCCTTGTTTGAGTCGATATGAGGCCGGCGCACGGCCGGCCTCGTTCGTAGAAACTAGCCGAGGGCGTCCTGGATGGCGCGGGCGGTGTTGAGCCGGGCCAGATGGGAGCGGAAGTCGCCGGAGGCGTGGATGTCGTCCAGCGCATCGACACCGTCCGCCACCGCGGCCGCGGCCGACGTGATGTTGTCGGCCGTGAGCGCCTTGCCCCTGAGCCGGTCCTCCACCGCAGCGGCCCGGAAGGGCGCGCCGGCAAGGCCGGTGACGCCGATGGCGACGTCCGTGCAGGTGTCGCCGTCCGTGCGCAGGCACACCGCGATCCCGACGATGGCGAAACCCGAAGCCTTCTGCTTGACCTTGCGATAGGCGGCGCAGGAACCGGCGGCGGGCACGGGAACGCTGACGCCGGCCAGGATCTCCGCGGGCTCGATGGCGGTGGTCAGGGGCCCCAGGAAGAAGTCCCCGGCGGCCACCGGGCGCGAGCCGTCCTTGCTGGTCAGCGTCAACTCGGCGCCCAGGGCCAGCAGCGCCGCGGGCCAGTCCGCGGCCGGGTCCCCGTGGACCACGCTGCCGCCGATGGTGCCGCGGTTGCGCACCTGCGGGTCGCCGATGCTGCCGGCGGTCAGGGCCAGCAGCGGGCAGTTGTCCGCCACCTCGCCGGAGGTCTCCACCTGGTGGTGCGTCACCAGGGCGCCGATGCGGAGCGCGCCGCCGTCCAATTGGATCCGCCGCAGGGCGTCCAGCCGCTTGAGGTCGATGACCACCGAGGGCTGCGCAAGCCGCAGCTTCATCATCGGCAGCAGGCTGTGCCCACCGGCCATCACCTTGGCGTTTTCGCCGGCATCCGCCAGGCTGGCGGCCGCGGCCTCGAGGCTGTCCGGAACGATATAGTCGAAGGCTGCAGGTATCATGATCGGCTCTCGCTATCTTTTCGGCCCACGTGATGCGTTTGGCCCACGTGATGCGTTTGGCTCTCGCTGTCCGCTTACTTCGTGCCGCCCTGGCACAGGCGCCAGATCTTCTCGGGCTTGAGCGGCATGTCGATGTGCTTGACCCCGAACGGGGCCAGCGCGTCCACCACGGCGTTGACGATGGAGGGCGTGGAGCCGATGGTGCCGGCCTCGCCCACTCCCTTCACACCCATGGGATTCACCGGCGACGGCGTCTCCGTGCGGGCGAGCTCCAGGGGCGGCAGGTCTTCCGCCCGGGCCACGGCGTAGTCCATCAAGCTGCCGGTGACGAGCTGGCCGTCCTCGTCGTAGACCACCTCTTCCAGAAGCGCCTGCCCCAGGCCCTGGGCAATCCCGCCCTGCACCTGGCCGTCCACGATCATCGGGTTGATGACCTTGCCGCAGTCGTCCACCGCCACGTACTTCTTGATCTCGATCTCGCCGCTCTGGGTGTCCACTTCCACCACGCAGATGTGCGTGCCGAAGGGGAAGGTGAAGTTCGACGGCTCGAAGACGGAGGTCGCCTGGAGCCCCGGCTCCATGCCCGCGGGCAGCTTGGTCGCCACGTGCGCCTGCAGCGCGATCTCCTGGATCGTAATGCCCTTGTCGGGCACGCCCTTGACCGAGAACTTGCCGTCCTCGAACTCCAGGTCCTCGGTGCTGCACTCCAGCACGTTGGCGGCGATGGCCTCGGCCTTCTCCTTGACCGTTTGTGTCGCCATATACACCGCGGTGCCGCCCACGGAGATGCCTCGGCTGCCGAAGGTGCCGATGCCGTTGGGCACCACCGCCGTATCGCCGTGAAGCACGGCGATGTCCTCGATGGGAACCCCCAGCTCGTCCGAGACGATCTGCGCGAAAGTGGTTTCCTCGCCCTGGCCGTGGGGCGACACGCCGGTCAGCACGGTGGTCTTGCCGGTGAAGTCGAGCCGCACGGTGCCGCTTTCCCATCCCCCCGCCGGCAACGCCGCGGAAGGACCCATGGCGCAGATCTCGACGTAGGTGGAGAAGCCGATGCCCAGGTAGCGGCCCTCCTCCCTGAGCCGCTTCTGCTCCGCGCGAAGGTCGTCGTAGCCCACCATCTCCAGCGCCTTGTCCAGCGCCCCCTGATAGTTGCCGCTGTCATAGGCCAGCCCCGTGGCCACCGGCAGCGGAAAATCGTCAGGCTGCGCGAAGTTCTTGCGCCGCAACTCCACCGGGTCCATGTCCAACTCGCGCGCGATCAGGTCCATGGTGCGCTCGATCACCAGGGTGGCTTCCGGCCTGCCGGCGCCGCGATAGGCGTCGGTGGCGACCTTGTTGGTGAAGCCGCCGGTGGAAGTGAACTTCAGGGTCGGGATCTTGTAGGAACCGCTGATCATCAGGCCGGTGAGCGGCGGCAATCCCGGGGTGAGGAGCTGAAGATAGGCGCCGGTATCCAGCAGGCTGTCGTAGGTGACGCCCAGGATCGTGCCGTCCTTCTTCACTGCGGCTTCCACCGTGCCCACCTGTCCGCGTCCGTGGATCGTCGCCTGCATGTTCTCGCGGCGCCCTTCGATCCACTTCACCGTGGCCTTGAGCTTCATCGCGAGGTGGGCCAGCAGGGCCTCCTCGCGGTAGACGTTCAGCTTGCATCCGAAGCCGCCGCCCACCTCCGGGGCGATGATCCGGATGCGATGTTCCGGGAACCCCAGCACGAGCGCCAGCATGGCCCGGAGAAGATGGGGTATCTGGGTCGAGCTCCAGACGGTCAACTCATCCTCGCCCGGGAAATACCGCGCGACCACGCCGCGGGTCTCCACCGGGATCGGTGCAAGCCGCTGGTGGACGATCTTCTGCTTGATGATGACGTCGGCCTCGGCGCGGGCCTTGTCCATGTCCCCGGTGCCGCACTCGAAGGTGAAGGCCTGGTTGCTGTCCCACTGGGAATGGACGAGCGGCGAGCCCGGCTGCAGTGCCTTCTCGAGATCCGACACCGCCGGCAGCGGCTCGTAGTCCACCTCGATCAGGTCAAGGGCATCCCGGGCCGTGTAGGAATCCTCGGCCACCACCGCGACCACCGGCTCTCCCACGTAGCGCACCGCCTCCTGGGCCAGCACCGGGTGCGGCGGCGTGCGCAACGTCGGATTGGCCGCCGCGCAGGGCACCGAGCCCACGCTGTCGCCGATGTCCGCGCCGGTGACGACGCTGATGACGCCGGCAAGGGCGCTGGCGGCGTCCGTGTCGATGCCGTTGATACGGGCGTGGGCGTGGGGGCTCCGCAGGATGGCCACCTGGAGCACGTCCGCCATCCGGAGATCGTCCACATAGTGCGAGAGACCCTGCACCAGGCGCGGGTCTTCACGCCGCTTTACTTTCGTTCCTACAAGCTTGCTTACCGGCATGGCTTACGTCCCAGCTTTCATTTGTTCCGCGGCCTGCTGCACCGCGTCGACGATATGCTTGTACCCGGTGCAGCGGCAGATGTTGCCTTCGAGCCCGTGGCGTATCTCATCTTCGGAAGGACTCGGATTTTCCTGGAGGAGCTGCTGCGTGGCCATGATCATGCCCGGGGTGCAGAAGCCGCACTGGAGCCCGTGGCAGTCCCAGAAGGCCTGCTGTATCGGATGGAGCCCGTCCTCGGTGGCGAGCGATTCGATGGTCCGGACCTCGCAACCGTCGGCCTGTACCGCCAGCAGGGTGCAGGATTTGACCGCCGAGCCGTCCACCATCACCGTGCAGGCGCCGCACAGGCTGGTCTCGCAACCGATGTGGGTCCCCGTAAGACCGAGCACGTCCCGCAGATAGTGCACCAGCAACAGGCGCGGCTCCACTTCGGCCGTCCGGCTGACACCGTTGACTCTGACATCGATCTTGGTCGTGTTTGCCATATTTCATGAACCTCTGGGGTCGAAAGGATATACCCCGGCCCATGGGAGGTCAACAGAAAATTTCACGCCTGAAGGGCCCTGTACGGGCCGAGGCGGCCCCATGGCATCGGCCCGCCATGAGCACCGGAAACGTGGCGGCGGCTACGAGGGCTTGATCAAAACGCCGCCGCCCGAGTGAAGTTCATCGATGGCACCGACCGTAGAAAGGCCGGCAGGAAGGCCGCTTGATACACCTCGGTCATAGACCAGGCTTGACGGCAGCTCTCGTTCTCCGCCGGTCTACTGCCTGCTCCTCTCGCATGACTCTGTGGTCAAGGAACCCGAGCAGTACGCCAGCTTGTCCATATCCGTGTAGGCTATGGTTGCGCTATGGGTCTGTGCTTCACAGATTGCGGAAAAACTACACTTGGTATGTCGGTTGTTGACGGTCGGAGTGCCGCTGAGGGTACAGGTACTCGCCGCATCGCTGTTGTTGAACTGAGTGGTACAATTAGCCGCCGTCACCACGTCACTTCTGTTGCACAGGTCCCCCAGGTCCTTGCAGCAGTACACCGATACAGTGGTCGCGCTGTTCATGGAACCGCGCTGTTTCGAGTTGGTGCTGGTTAGGGTCACCGTCTGGTCGGCCGTGCTGTCCGAGAAGTCGAGCTTGGCCACGACCGTCCCGTAATCCGCACAACCGGTGTCTACCTCCCACGTCACCGTAATCGCGCTCGCAACCATTGTGGAATGTGTCAGACATTGAGCATTACTGTGGCTCATCCTGTCAGCACCGATACAGTCGGCTTGGGACTGGCTGACCAACAGCGCAGGCAACGCCAAAGTGAATACCACGACCCCCAGCAGACTTGACGTTTTCATTTGGACCCCCTTTTTCTCAAAAATGTGGCGAACGATACCAGACTAGAGACTGATTATTTATCGCCTTTTCCTATCTGTATGTTAAATCTTCTCTGTTTGTCAATAGTTTCTTACAAAATGCAACAAACGGGAAGGCGAGCTGCAAGCCGTCCTTGACGGTGTCATGCCAACTGTGACAGATTCACGAGTTCGTGGCGGGCGTGCGCTGCGCCGTTGGTCCGCAATGCAGAGCGGGCGCCACGTCAACCAAGGACCGGAGGGATTTCATGAAGGTATTCATCACGGGCGCCGGCATGCTCGGATGCCATACGGCCAGGGAACTGACGCAGGGAGGACACTCGGTTCACATCTACGACGTGAGCCCCGACCCCGCCTACGTGGCGGCCATTGCCGGGAAGCGGCGGGTGACGACCGTGCGCGGCGACCTGCTGGACCTGCCCAACCTGCTTCGCGCCCTTTCGCAGGCCAAGCCCGACGTCTTGGTGCACACCGCCGGGTTCATCGGCGGCCAGGTGGAAAGCCCGCCCTACCGTGGCTTCCAGACCAACACCGTGGGGTCCGTGAACGTCTTCGAGGCTTGCCAGATCTCCCGCGTCAAGCGGCTGGTGCACCTCAGCACGTTCGGCGTCTACGACTGGAGCCAGATCCGCAAGGGGCCGGTCAAGGAGGACGCCCCGCGCTGGGGCAACCGCTTCTACCCCGCCACCAAGGTAGCCAACGAGGTGCTGCTGGACGCCTACGAGAACTACTACGGCATGGAGTGCGTGCGCATCCGGCCCACCGGCGTCTACGGGCCCGGGCACTACCGGGGCGGCTCCGGCGGCGGCATCGCCATGAACGACCTGGTGCGCGCGTGCCTGGGCGACGCGCCCATCGAGCTCGAGGACCGGCACGTGGGGCCCAACGACTTCGTCTACGCCGCCGACGTGGGCCGCGGCATCGCTTTGGCCTGCACGGCCAAGGACGCACCCGGCAAAGCCTTCCACGTAGGCGCCGGCCAGAACTACGGCCCCGAGGACTTCCTCCGGGCACTGCGCAGGCTGCTGCCGGGCCGCTCCGTCGAGCTGGCCCCGGGGGCCGGCAAGAAGCAGGCCCGGCCACGGGTGGACCTGTCCGCGTCGAAGCGCATCCTCGGCTACGAGCCGCAGTATTCCCTGGAGGCGGGCATCGCGGACTACATGGAAGTGGTGCGCCGTCACGGCTTCTGGCACTGAAGCCGCGACCGTATTGGGAACCCGCCAGGGCGACCGGCCGGTCGCCCCTATCCTAGTGAGAGCCGCATAATATCGTGACACCCGAGCACGCTGGCGTGTCCTCCAGAAGGCGGGAACGAGGAGGGGAAGGCGTCACTATATTGTCCAGGCGTCAATAGGAGCCTGTCCGAGAATTCTCAGGAGCAGTGAAAGGGTCCTTCGACTTCGCTCGCCAAGGCTCGCTACGCTCAGGACGAACGGAGAAATGCCAGCACAACCGTTCGTCCTGAGCCCTTCGACAAGCTCAGGACAGGCGAAGTCGAAGGACAGGCCGACTACTCAGACAGACTCCTAGTGTCCTGCCGAGTCTTCGAACCGGCGGAGGATTCCGTCGACGTCGACGCCCAGTTCCCGGCCTTCGCGGATCACGCCTTCCTTCTGGCTGGCCCAGCTCTGGACGAACATGTTCTCCAGGAACTCGCGGTTGCCGGCGTCCTCGGCGAAACGCGCGAGCTTTCCCATGACCATGTCTTCGTGGCCTTCCTCGTCGTCCACGATGTCCTTGGCGAGCTGCCGCACCACCGGATCGGGGGTCACGTCCCGCAGGTGCTGCATGAACACCACCGCGGATTTCTCGGCGATGTTGCATAGCCGGAACGCGCGTACGTCGCCGGTGAGGAACTGCCCGAAATAGCCGTCGTAGGCTTCGGCGGGGACGTCGTCGGCCGCGCCGCGGCTGTCGAGATAGTCCTTGATCAGCGCGTAGTGCCGGTACTCGTCGGCCGCCTGCTCGGCGACGTGGGCGCGCTCATGGGGCTCCAGCTCGCCGTACCGCAGCAACGCCTTGGTGAAGGCCACCCCGTGAGCCAGCTCCTTCTTGGCCTGCCGCTGCATCAGGCCGACGAACTCCGGGCTCCGCGGATCCAACTCCGCCAGCGCCTTGCGGATGGCGATGACGGGCCCCTCCAACTCATCGTGGTATCGGCTCCACAGCGATTCGACGAATTCCCTTCCGGTCATGGCCGCGATTCCTCCAAAATAACTGACTCACCCTAACGAGCGACCCCGGCGGTGTCAATTGATACCGAAATCACTTGGAGGTCGTGGTTTCCATTCTCATCGCGTTGGATACATCCGGATGCTCCCGCTTCGCGAATCCGGGAATAATACGGCTTAACAGCAAGTGTTGATCGATTCATGAATAGACTTGATACCAGTATGTGTTTCTGTTACCTGTCGACGATCCGAAAAGGGGGTGGCTACTACGGGAGCACGGACGAAATACTCGGCAGCGCCCTGTCTTGTCTTGGCATTCGTCATTGTGCTGGCAACGACAGCCGATGGAGATACGTCTGCACGGCAACAGCCTTTCCCACACCAAGGCCAGGAGGCCGGGCGCCTTCAACTGACGCTCGATGAAGCGATCTCCCTGGCGTTGGAGAACAGCCGGGCGGTCATCGGCTCAAGGATCAGGCGCGAGGACCAAAAACTTGCGCTCCAGGCGGCAGAGGAACGCTATCGTCCGCAAGCGAGCATCGGCGCCTCGGCCGGTGCCGAGAGGGGTCGCAAGGGGACGGCGGACGTCTCCATCGGGCCGAGCCTGCGCATTCCCACGGGCGGCTCCTTCAATCTGAGTTGGTCGCATCCGGTGACGGGGTCGGGGAACCGGTCGGCGACGGCCACGCTGAACTTTTCTCAGCCGCTGCTCAAAGGTTTCGGCGCCGGCGTCGACACCGCGCCGTTGCGCTTCGCCCGCATGGACGAGCGGATCAACGTCCTTTCCTTGCGCGACAGCGTCGCCGGCGTGGTCACCTCGGTCATCAGTGCCTACCGGGGTGTGAGCCAAGCCACCCGGCGGCTTGAGATCAGCCGGGAAGCGCTTGAGCGGGCGCGGAAGCAGTTAGCGATCAACCGCGTGCTGATCCGTGCGGGGCGGATGGCGGAACGGGAGATCCTGCAATCCGAGGCGGAGGTCGCCAACCGGGAGCTCACGCTGGCGGGCGACGAGGACAGTCTGGCGAACGCCAATTCCACGCTGATCAACGTCCTCGACATCGACGAAACCTCCGAGGTCGCGGTCTCGGAAGAGCCTGCGATCCTGCCGGCGCGGCCCGACCCGGAGCAAGCCATGAAGACGGCCCTGGCGCGGCGGACCGATCATCTGAACACGTTGCTCGGGGTCGAGAAAGCGCGGATCAATTTAGGCATCGCAAAGAACAACCTCCTCTGGGACCTGCGGCTCGATGCCGATGTTTCCCGCGGCACGGGCGGCGATCCGACCGACTACGGCGGGCGGCTGAATCTGACGGTCCCGCTGTGGGACCACTCCCGGAGGCGGGCGTTGGCACGCGCGAACAACAACCTCAGGCGGGCGGAGCTGGCTCTGGCGGAGGTTCGCCAGGCCATCCACCTCTCCGTCCGCCGGGCATTGCACGACGTGGAGGCGGGCCTTCGCCAGATCGAGCTTGCCCGCCTGTCACGCTCATTGGCCGAACAGAAGCTGGAGATCGAGCGGCGCAAGCTGCGTGAAGGCCTGTCATCGAGTTTCCAGCTCGGCCGGTTCGAGGACGACCTGGTGCGCGCACAGAACCGGGAGCTCGACACGCTGATCAGTTACCGGAACGCCCTGACATCCCTCGACCAGACCCTCGGCACGACCCTGGACAACTGGAATATCGACATCGAGAAGGTGGCGCCATGACCACCGCGGACATCCATCGGCGGGTCTTGAACAACCTGCTGGACGGGGTGCTCGTGGTCGGCCTCGGCGGCGTCATCGAGACCCTCAATCCGGCGGCGGCCGGCATCCTGGGGGTGGACCCGGACGAGGCCGCCGGCAGCACCTTCGGGGAGCTGTTCATCGCGCGGGAGGGTTACGACGCCTTTACGGAGTTGATCGTCGACGCCATCGCCCAGAGGTCGACGGAGGAGCGGCAGGTGGTGGAGGTGCAGGCGGGCGGAAAGGTACGGTCGCTGTCGGTGGCGATCTCGTATCTGCGCGAGGCCCGGGGCGCGGGCTGGGAGCCGGTGGCAGTGATCGCCGTGTTCAGCGACATCACGGAAATTCGGGCGCTGCGCGAGACCGAGCTGCGGATGGCCAAGGCGGTGGAGACGCAACACACGGAGCTTCAGACGGCCTACCGGCAGGTCGAGGAGCGCAGCGAGGCGCTGTCGGCGGCGCTCAAGAAGGTACGTGTCGCGCAAGGGCTGGGGATGGTCCTGGTGATCGCGGTGTTCGTGGGCGCCGGGCTGTGGACCTGGCGCCCGCTCGACCTGTTCCGCCCGTTCGAGTCGTTCCAGCCCGGGAACGTCGCGGAGGCCACGTTGCCCGATGCTGCGTCGCGGACGCTGACGGTCCGGCCCCAGCGGGTGTCCAGAAGCATCTCGCTGAAGGGCCACTTGGCGCCGGGACACCAGGTGGCGGTGAGGAGCCCGGTGGAGGCCACGCTGAGCGCGGTGTCCTTCCGGGTCGGCCAGGTGGTGGCCGAGGGCGATCTCCTGGCCGAACTGGACCTGTCGAAGATCCGCAATGAGTACCACACAAAGCGGTTCGAGTATCTCGATGCCCGGAAAGTGTTCGAGACCGTCAAGAACTGGGACGAGAGCACCGAGATGTCCACCGCGCGGCGGAGCTACAGCAAGGCCAAGCTGGAACTGGAAGGCCAGCGCAACAAGTTCAACAAGGACACTTTCCTGTTCGAGGAGGGGCTGATCTCGGCCTCGGAGTACGAGGACGCGAAGCGCCGGCGTACCAGCCAACTGCTGGACTTCGAGGCAGCGGAGCAGATGTTGGCCGCGGTGCGGGCCAAGGGCGGCAAGGAGGCGGTGGAAGCCGCGCGCCTCAAGATGGAGCGTGCCCGCGTCGAAATGCTGGCGCTCGAGAAATCCCTGGCGCAGGGGAGAATCCGGGCGCCGCTGGGGGGCTCGGTGCTGGCGCCGAGGCGTCTCGCAAAGGCGATCGTCAACGGCCTCGAAGTGAAGAAGGGACAGGAACTGCTCCGCATCGGGGACTTTGCGAAGGTCGCTGCCATCACCCAGGCCGACGAGATCGACGTGGTCCGGCTCAAGGCCGGCCAGCAGGTCCTGGTAAGGGGCAATGCCTTTCCCGGTCTGACCCTCCGGGGAGTGTTGAGCCACATCTCTTCGGAGGCGGACTCGAGAAGCAGGAACACGCCGCGTTTCGATGTCGTGGCCACCCTGGACGATCTCGATGAGGCCCAGCGGTCGGCTCTGCGGGTAGGCATGTCGGCAAGGCTGACCATCGTCATCTATGACAACCCGCTGGGGCTGATGGTGCCCATCGGTGCGGTGAGCGGGGGTGCAGGCAAACACCGGGTGTTCGTCGTGGATCCGGAGACGGGCGAGGCCCGTGAGCGCAAGGTCGAGGCCGGTCCGACAACCCGGAACGGGGTGGAAATCCTCGCCGGGCTCAAGGCGGGCGAAAAGATCGTGCTGCCGGACGGATGACGGGTCCGGGATGCTGAAGCTCGTGGATATTCGAAAGAGTTACGCGCTCGGGCCGGTGGAGGTGCAGGTACTCAAAGGTATCTATCTCGATGTGCAGGAGGGGGATCTGCTGTCGGTCATGGGGCCGTCAGGCAGCGGCAAGTCCACGTTGATGAACATTATCGGGCTGCTGGGCCGGCCCAGCGCGGGCACCTACCTCCTCAACGGCCGCGACGTGTCGTCGATGAACGACGGGGAGTTGTCGGAGTTTCGCAACGCTCAAATCGGCTTCGTGTTCCAGTCATTCAACCTGCTGCCGCAACTGACGGCGATGGAGAACGTAGCGCTGCCGCTGGTTTATCGGGGCACGGAGAGCAGGGAGGCCAAGCGGCGCACGCGGGAGACGCTGGACCGGGTGGGAATACCGGACCGGGCGGACCACCGGCCGGACCAGCTCTCGGGGGGCCAGAAACAGCGGGTGGCGATAGCGCGGGCGCTGGTCGGGGAGCCCGCGGTGGTGCTGGCCGACGAGCCCACCGGAGCGCTGGATGCCGCCACCGCCGACGACATCATGGCGCTGCTGTTGCGCCTCAACCTTCAGGACAGGGTCACCATCGTGATCATCACCCACGATCCCGGTGTGGCCGACCAGTGCCGGCGCCGAACCCGGATCGCCGAGGGCCTGCTTCACGAGGAGACTCCGTGACCGGCGGGGATCCGGCACGGCCATGAAGCGGAAGGCCCGGACATTGGTGTCCGACATGCGCGAGGCAGCGCGCTGCCTCGCGCGGGCCCGGCTGCGCACCCTGCTGGGGCTCGTCGGCATCATGATCGGCATCGCCGCGGTGATCGCGATGATCTCCGCCGGCGAGATCGCGACGGCGGAGGCCCGCAGGCAGTTCGAGAGCCTCGGCACCGACATCGTTTCCGTCCACGTCAAAGAGAGCCGCGGCGCGCCTCCGATCCCGCTCGCGGATGCGCTCGCGTTTGCCGGAGCGCTACCGGAGATCGCGGCGGCGGCGCCGGTGATCCGGACCGGCGGGAACATCAGGCACGCGAGCAGGAGGGTGGGGGGGCATTCCATCCAGGGCGTTACGGCGTCTTTCGCTGACCTCAACAAGCTCGATGTGGTCGCCGGGAGGTTCATATCCGACCTGGATACGGGCAGGTTCTGGTGCGTCGTCGGCGCCCAGGTAGCGGCCGGCATGAGGCGCCAGGGTACTCGCGACGTGATCGGCGCCACCATCGAAGCCAAAGACCGTATCTTCACCGTGATCGGGGAGTTGGGTGATGCGCCGCAGCACTACGGGCTGCCGTTCCAGGTGGACGCGAACACGGCGGTCTTCATCCCGATTACCACCATAGAGCGGTTGGCTCCCGACGTGGGCATCCGGCTCGTGATCGCCCGCTCAACCCGGAGCGTGCATCACGAGGATGCCACCGGCGTGGTGGCGGCCTGGTTCCGGCAACGGACGCCCGGCCTCAGGTTCGAGGTCAAGAGCGCCCGGCAGTTGATCGAACAGATGGAATCGCAACTCGGCGTGATGACGTTGCTGCTCGGCGCCGTGGGCAGTATCAGCCTCGTCGTCGGCGGCATCGGGGTGATGAACATCATGCTGATCTCGGTCAACGAACGGCGGCGGGAGATCGGCGTCCGCCGGGCGCTCGGGGCGAGGCGGAAGGACGTCCAGAACCAGTTCCTCATCGAAGCGGTGATCCTGACCGCCGTCGGCGGCCTCATGGGCACGATGGTCGGGATCGGAGCCACCTACGCCATCTGCCAGTTCACGAGTTGGGAATTCTTCGTGTCGTCGAACTCCGTCGCGATCGGACTGGGCGTCTCCTCCGTCATCGGCATCTTCTTCGGGTACCAGCCGGCGCGTCAGGCCGCCGGCCTCGATCCCATCGTCGCGCTGCAAGGAGAGTGAGCCGCGGCGTAACCCCTCCCCTGCTGACACAAACTCTCCTGCATCACCGGATTTCCCGCGCAAACCAATCCAGGGCTTTGCCATGCCGGGACGTGCTGCTACAAGAGAGCACACGGATCATATGATTACGAACCGTGCCGGCATACTGCGGCAAGAACCGGAAAGGAGACTGGATATGGCGGACGACGCGCGCAAGGCCTTCGAGGACGTATCGCTCGGGGCCACCAACAAGGCCTACGACATCATCGCCGACCTCGACCCCGAATACGCACGGCACCTGACGGGGCTGTTCGTCGACGGGACCTTCGGACGCGAGGGCGCCCTCGACAGGAAGACCAAGGAACTGATCATGGTGGGCATCACCTGCGCCCTGAACCGGCCCCGCGGTGTCCGCCTTCACAGCGAGCGGGCGCTCAAGCTCGGCGCGACGCCGCGGCAGGTGCTGGAGGCGGTGGAGGTGTCGGCGATACCCGGGGGCATGCCGGGACTTTGGCTCGGGGCCGAGACGCTGGACGAGATCCTGCGCGAGCAGGGTATGGAATTCAAATGAACCCGGCCAACGGCCCGCTGCACGGGGTCCGGGTGCTGGACCTGTCGCGGGTCCTGGCCGGACCTTACTGCACGATGTTCCTGGGCGACCTGGGGGCGGAGGTCGTCAAGATCGAGCAGCCGGGCACCGGAGATGACACGCGAAGCTGGGGGCCGCCGTTCCAGGGGGGCGAGAGCGCCTACTTCCTGTGCGTCAACCGCAACAAACGGAGCATGACCCTGGATCTCAGGACCCCGGACGGCATCGAGCTGCTGCGCCGGCTGGCCCTCGAAGCGGACGTGCTGATGGAGAATTTCCGGCCCGGCACGCTGGCGGGCTGGGGCCTGTCCGAAGAGGAGATCCGGCAGCGGAACCCGCGGCTCATCTACGCGTCGCTATCGGCCTTCGGCGCCAGCGGGCCGATGAAGGACCGGCCGGGATACGACCTGGCCATTCAGGCCTGGGGCGGCCTGATGAGCATCACCGGCGCCGCCGACGGCGGGCCGTCGAAGGTGGGAGTCGCCATCATCGACATCGTCGCCGGCCTCATGCTCGGGAACGCCATCGCCGCGGCCCTTTACGCCCGCGAACAGACCGGCGAAGGGCAACGGATCGAAACCTCCCTCATGGAGGCGGAGGTTGCCAGCCTGATCAATGCCGGCAGCAACTATCTCGTGACCGGCAAGGTACCCGGCCGCTGGGGCAACGCGCATCCCAACATCGTGCCGTACCAGAGCTTCGCCACCGCCGACGGCCATCTCGTGGTGGCGGTTGCCAACGAGGCCATCTGGGCACGGTTCTGCGACGGTGTCGGCAACCCGGAGTTGGCGGCGGATCCCCGGTTCGACACCAATGCGCACCGGGTGGAGAACCGGGACGCACTCCTTGGCATACTGGACGACATGTTCCGTGCGCGCCCCGGCCAGGAGTGGGTTGAACTGCTGAACCGCGCGGGAGTGCCCTGCTCCCCGGTCCAGGACATCTCGCAGGTCTTCGACTCGCCGCAGGTGCTGGCGACCGGGATGCTCCGGGAGATCGACCACCCCACCGCGGGCAAGGTGCGCATGGCCGGGTTGCCGGTGAAGTTCTCCGGAACTCCGGCCTCCATCCGGCTCGCGCCGCCGCTGTTGGGGGAGCACAACGAGCAGGTGCTGCAGGATTGGCTGGAACTGGACGACGCGGCCATCGCCGAGCTTCAGCGGAAGGGAACGCTCGGTTAGCGCCCTGCTCCGCAGGTATCACGGTAGATGACCGTGTACGGCGGGTTTCCCGGTGTACGGGCGGGTTTCCCGGTGTACGGGCGGGTTCCCCGGTGTACGGGCGGGTTCCCGTGCAGGTGCGGGTTTCTCCGTGTAGGGGCGGGTTTCAAACCCGCCCGTGCCCGCACGGCGTCGCCGGGTGGATTGAGGCTCCTGGCCCTCTGTCCCGCGGACAGGTTCGTCAGGACCGGAACGAGGAAATCAAGCATGCAACACGGATTGACCTACGAAGAGTATCGGCCGGGCGACGTCCACAAGACACTTCGGCGTACGGTCACGGAGACCGACGTGGTCCAGTTCGTGAACCTGGCCGGCCTCATCGAACCCCTGTTCATGGATGCGGAGTACATGCGGGACGAGACGGACTACGGCGAGCGCATCGCTCCGGGCAGCCTCACCTTCGCCATGGCCGAGGGACTGACCACCCAGACCGGCATGCTGCACGGCACCGGTCTGGCGTTCGTCGGCCTCCAGGGCATGCGGCTGTTCCGCCCGGTCAAGGTCGGCGACACGATAGGCGTCGAAATCGAAGTGCTCCAAAGCCGCCCGACCAAATCCCGCAACGCGGCCATTGTCCGCTGCCGGCACGTGGTGAAGAACCAGCGCGGCGAGACGGTCATGGAGTATACGGTGGAGCGCCTGATTCGCGGCAAGGAGGCGTAGGGGCGGGTTTCAAACCCGCCCGTGCCCGCACAGCGGAAAGCGCGGGCGCGTCTCAGACCCGCCCCTACGGTTTCCGGTCGTCGCCGGCCGGTTCTTCGGGGAAGAGCACTTTCCTGAGCTGCACGATAAGCTTGGGACTCAGCTTGAACAGTCCCTGGACCGTCTTCTCGATCTCGGCCCCGCCCAGCGGGCGGACTTCCAATCCCAGACCCTTGGCCTCGGCGACGAACGACGGATCCGCCACCGTGTCGGCAAAGGCCTTGCGGAGAATCGCCACCTGCTCGCCCGGGGTGCCAGGCGGAAGCGAATAGGCGCGCGCGATCTTGGCCGGATCATGAACGCCGTACATGAGCAGCATGCGGGCTTCCTGACTCTTGGCCAGATCGAGGCCGTTGGGTACCGACGGCAAGTCCGGGTGGGGTTTGGTCATGGCCTGCAGCACAACCTGCGCTTCCCTGGCAGCGAGCATCTTTCGCCACGCCTTTTTCACCGCCTGCCAGTACCAGCAACCGCCCTGCACTTCCTGGTTGCCGGCGGCCAGACGCACGTTCACCGGACCCTTGTAGCCGCCGATGAGCTTCACGGGCAGGCCCAGGGCGGCGCCGAAGACGCGTGACATGCTGGTGGCGGCGTCGTTATGGCCGATGCCTCCCAGCTTGACCGGTTTCTTGGCACCCGACCAGGCTGCCAGATCGCTGATACCGCTGGCCTTGGTCAGGACGCAGACGGGATGCAGGGTCGTGATGGCGCCCACCCAGGCGAACCGCCGTGTGTCGAGCTTCACGTCCTTGCTGCCGTAGATCTGTTTGTGGATGAGACCGCCCGGCCAGTTTCCCACCGTTCGTCCGTCGGGCTTGGCTTGGCGGTAGAGGTACTCGGCCGCGACACTGCCGCCGCCTCCGACCATGTTCCTGACGACGACCTTCGGACGACTCGGCAGATGGCGACCGATATGCCGGGCAAGCGTGCGGGTGTAGCTGTCGAAGACGCTCCCGGCCCCCGCCCCGACGATGAAGGTCAAGGGGCGCTGCTGCGCCGGCGCATGGTCATTGAAGACCAGCAGCAAGGCTGCAACGAGGAGGCCGCTGGAGAGAATCGCCACGGTTGTGCACCTCGCGGCATGAACGCGCGGGTTCCGCGGCTCAGGCGCCGTTCAGCCTTGGCATGACTTCCTTGTGGAAGAGGTTCAGGGAATCGATCACCTTGCCGTGGGCGAGGTTGCCGATATGGAACATCCCCATGAAGTGCTCGGCGCCGATCTGGCTCATCTGCTGGTTGACCTGCCGCGCCACGGTGTCGGGACTGCCGGCGATGACAAACCCCGTCTCAAGCAGCTCCTCCCAGCTCATGGGATGGAAATTCACCCGCGCCTCGTTGCCTTCGCGGAAGTAGCTGGAGGACCTGGCGCTGACCATGGCTTCCTTGACCTTCCGCTGGTCGACGGCGATCTCCGTCTTGGCTTCGTTGAAGCCGCGGTTCCACAACGTGAAGAAATACCTCAACGGCGGCTCCGCTATGGCCCGGGCCTGTTCGTCGGTCTCGCCCACGTGGATGTGACGGCAGAGGACGAACTTGTCGGGTCCGCTCTCCCACCCGTCCTCCTTCGCCACGCGGCGGTAGTAGTTGAAAGTGTCCTCGATCTGGTCGTTGGTCTGGTACACCTGCGCGATGGGGATCTTGCGCTTGACGCACCATTCGATGGACTCGGCGCTACGGGCCGCCACCCAGATCGGCGGGTGCGGTTGCTGCACCGGCCGCGGCCAGATGGCGCAGTTCTCGAACTGGAAGAACTCGCCCTCGTAGCTCCAGACCGGTTCGGTCCAGGCCCTCATGATGACGTCGAAGGCTTCCCCGAACCGTCCCCGGGACTCCTGGGGCTTGACGTTGTACCACAGATACTCGGAGGGGATGCCCCGGACGAATCCCGCGATGAGGCGCCCTTCGGACAGGCAGTCGAGCATGGCGTATTCCTCGGCCACGCGCACGGGGTGCTGCCGCAACGGCAGGATGTTGCCCAGGACGCCGATCTTCATGCGTTTGGTCTTCTGGCTCAGGGCCGCGGCGATGAGGTTGGGCGACGGCATGGTGCCGTAGGCGCTGTAGTGATGCTCGTTGAAGACCACGCCCTCGAAGCCGAGCTCCTCGCAATAGGCCATCTCTTCCAGGTGTTCCCGATAGTTGCGCGAGCCGATCGGCGGATCGAAATAGCTGCTCGGTACGGGGGTACCCGGGACGTCCTCGGGGACTTCCGGATAGGCCAGCAGGTCGAAGTTGTATACTTTCATGAGGACCGATTCTCCTTTGCGCGCTGCCTTGTCACCGGGCGGTGGGCCATCGTAACCGAGGGGATAACCTAGTCCCATCCCCCGGCCACTGTCAATCCAGGACCCTGACCAAGGCGCGGGACTATCCCGTGAACATCTCGATGAGCATTCCCGCCGGGAACGGAAGGCTTAACGAGTACTCGAAGACCGTGTAGAACGCCGCCCAGCCGAGCAGTGTCAGCAAGATGCTGATGAACCATTTCTCCCCGGCTCCCACCTTGAGGTAGAGGAACGTGCAGAGCGGAACCGAGATGGAGAAGCCGAGCAGCCAGATGGAAACGAAGAAACCGAGAATCCAGCCCACGATGTTCAACGTCCGCCGTACGACTTCCGGATTCGCGCCCGCGGACAGCACGCG
Source organism: uncultured Binatia bacterium (SeqCode) (assembly GCA_965221155.1). Taxonomy (GTDB): domain Bacteria; phylum Desulfobacterota; class Binatia; order UBA9968; family JAJDTQ01; genus JAJDTQ01. The sequence continues at coordinate 752,577 of OZ244869.1, forward strand.
CGCTTTCCGCTCCCTCAGGAATCCGGTGACGTCGATCTCGAGTTGCGCCAGCGCGAGCACGATCCCGGGAAAGCCGATGACCCAGGGGAACAGGCTGGCCCGGAAACCCCATTCCCTGGCCTCCCACACGCCCCAGCCGAAACCGGCCAGGATCACCAGCGTGAAGATCACGTGCCAGACGGAGAGAGGCATGGGCGCTCCGTCGACCTCCATCTGCGGTACGATAACGGGCACGGGCGCGTCTTCGGTGGATGCCCGTTTGGCGGCGCGCGCGCGCTGGTAAACCGGGTAGAGGATGCCCGCCAGGATGATCGCTCCGATGGTCAGCACTCCCGGGAAGCCGACCCACCCCCAACCGTAGTTGTCGGTGGCGAGGAACAGGTTCTTTTCCGCCAGCGAACCCAGCACCAGTCCCAGCAGGAGCGGCGGGCGCGGCCAGTCGAGCTTCACCATGACCCAGCCCACCAGTCCGAAGGCCAGCACCACGATGAGGTCCTCGAACGCGTTGTTCTGGGCGAAGCCGCCGAGGTAGACGAGCACCAGCAGGAACGGCAGGACCAGGCTGCCGCGCACCTCGGTGATACGCGCCAGTTGCTTCAGAAAGAGGAAACAGAAGGAAACAGTGATGATGTTCGAGATGACCACGATCCACACGAACGAGAACGTGAGATCGAGGTGGCCTCCCTGACTTGCGGGCAGCAGCATCGGGGGACCGGGCACGAGGCCTTGAATGATGAAGGCTCCCAGGAGGATGGCCATGGTGACGCTGCCGGGAACCCCGAAAGCGATGGTCGGAACGAGGGCGCCTCCCAGGTTCGAGTTGTTGGCCGCGCCCGGGCCCAGGACCCCCTCCACCGCCCCCTTGCCGAACCGCTCCTTGTTGGGGGAAGTCTGAACCGCATGGGCATAGGCGACCCACTGCGACACGGCGCCGCCCATTCCCGGAATGATCCCGATGTAGGTGCCAATGGCGCTGCAGCGCAGCACCAGTGCCCAGTGGCGGAAGGTGTCCTTGACGCCCTCCATGACGCCGCCAAGCCCCTCCACCTTGTTGTCCGCTATGCTCGAACCCTTGACCGACAGATCGATGATCTCCGGGATCGCGAACAGTCCAAGGGTAACGGGAACCAGCTTGATGCCGTCCCAGAGATAGAGGTTGTCGAAGGTGAAACGCTCGATGCCGGATATCGGATCGAGTCCCACGGTGGCGATCATGAGCCCCACGGCCGCGGCGGTGAGGCCCCGGATGACGGCGGTGCCGCTGAGGGACGCCAGAAAGGTGACGCCCAGCAACGCGAGCATGAAGAATTCCGGCGACCCGATGGCGAGCACCAGCGGACGGACGATGGGGATGGCCAGGGCCAGCGCAAAGGCGCCGAAGACGGCGCCCACCAGCGAGCTCATGAGCGATGCGCCCAGGGCGCGGCCGGCCTCGCCCTTCTTGGCCATGGGGTGGCCGTCGACGATGGTGGACGCGGTAATGGCTTCGCCCGGGATGCCGAACAGTATGGAGGTGATGTCTCCGGTGGTGGCCGTGACCGCGGACATGCCCAACAGGAAGGCGAAGGCTTCCACCGCCTCCATCTTGAAGATGAACGGCAGCATCAGCGCCAACGTGACGGGTCCGCCGAGCCCGGGCAGGATGCCCACGGCAAACCCGATCACGATGCCCACAATCATGAGCGTGAAGGTGGAAGCAGTGAAAACTTGTGCTAGGCCCCCAGCAAAGGCCTGGAGCATTTCACCCATGGTCCCTGACTTTCAGTAAAGAGAGATGCGCTCGGGCAAAGGGATTGCCCGGCCGATCCGGATCGATCAGAAGAATATCGTTCAAGAAGACGCCGTGCGCCCTCTCGACGGCTGTCCGCCAAGGCCAGCCGATCCGAGACACACGGACGGGACCGTTTCCCGGCTAACGCTGAGCGCGGCCGGGAAACGGCCTCCTCCATCCCATGCGCAACTACTTCTTCGGCAACAGGGTCTCCTGCAACAACGACACCGTGGCGGCGTCCATGTCGTAGAGCCCCTGCATCTTCTTCGCCACCCAATTGCCGTCGTACGGGTTCAACTCCACCTTCGACTTCTTGGCGTTGGCGACCAGCTCGGGGTCCTTCAAGGTATCCATGAACGCCTTCTGGAGCGTCTTGACCCGGTCTGCGGGCACTCCGGGCGGCAGGCTGTAGGGCCGCGACAGGGCACGGTAGACGTCAGCGGCCACCCCCAACAGCTTCTTGCCGGTGTCATCCTTGACCAAGTCGAACGCCACCCCCACGTCCTGGAGGTCAGGGTGCTTGTCGGGACCCACCTGGAGGATGGGCTTGACGTTGCCGCTTTCGATACCCTGGCTCCAGGTCGGCTTGATGGACTGCCACGCCCAGCAGCCGCCGTCGATCTCGCCCTTTTCCGCCGCCAGCCGTATGAGCGCGGTACCGCCGTAACCCTCGATGATCTGTATCGGCAGGTCCGTCGAGGCCTTGATCAGCTTGGGCACGTCATCGGTGGTCGAGCCCGGACCGGTGGCGCCGATCTTGATCGGCCTCTTGGAGTTGAGCCAGTCCTTGACGTTGTTGATGCCGCTGGCCTTGGTGAGCGCACAGGTGTTGTCGTCGGTAGACGGGACACCCAGCCAGTTGAACTTGCGCCCGTCGAACCTGATGCCCTTCTTGCCGAGCACGTGCTGCAGCACCAGCGGGCCGATCCAGTTGCCGATGGTCAGGCCGTCCGGCTTGGCCTTGGCGTAGATGTAGTTGGCGGCGATCATGCTGCCGGCGCCGGTCCGGTTCTGAACCACCGTCCTGGGATTGCCGGGCACGTGTTTGCCGAAGTGGCGGGCAATCAGCCGGGTATAGGTGTCGAAACCACCGCCCGGAGAGAAGCCGACCACGAAACGAATGGTCTTGCCCTTGAAGAAGTCGTCCGCTCCCAGGGCGAGAGCCGGAACCAGCGCAAGGACAAGGACCGAAAGCATGCCGACACGGAGAGTTCGACTGAACATAACGAGCCTCCTAAAAATTTTGTGACACCGCACTGACATTAAACTCGTCTTTGTCTCACAAATTCCGGACAAAGAAAAGGGCAGGCCGACGAAATTCGCCACCGCGTGACGGCAACCTCCCGCCGGGGGGTTGACCTTGGTGCGAGAATGCCTTAGTTTTATCGAACGCTCGTTTGAAACCCCATAAGAAACAAGGAGTCACGGAGATGACCAGGATATCCACTTTCGACGACTGGATCGACTGCTTCAAGGAATGGCAGAGGGACATCGGCTATGACGCCGACCTGCTGGGCGACTACAAGTTCGAGACCAAGCTCGGCGACGTACACGCCGACGACATCGAATTCGGCGACTACCTGGGCCAGCCCAAGTGGGAGCGCGTGGGCCAGATACCGAACCAGTCCATCCGGGACGCGTTGCTCACCCTCATCGTCTATCAGGGCGACACCGAGTTCGCCTCGGTCGAGCAGCAGAAGAACCTGCTGGACAACGCCCCCACCGAGTACGACCGCCAGGCGCTGATACGGGTCAACAGCGACGAGATGCGGCACGGCTGGCAGATGTGCTACCTGCTGATGAAGTATTTCGGCGATACCGGCAAGCTCGAGGCGCGGAAGCTGCTGGAACGCCGGGCCAGCGAGCAGAGGCGCCTGCTGGGATCGTTCAACGAGCCGGTGAACAACTGGCTCGACTTCTTCACCTACACCCAGTTCGTGGACCGTGACGGCAAGTTCCAGCTCACCATGCTCAGCCACTCGGCCTTCGCCCCGCTGGCGCGCAGCGTCTCGGCCATGCTCAAGGAAGAGTTCTTCCACATGTTCACCGGGAACACCGGCCTCACCCGCATCGTGAGGGCGAACCGGATCCCCGTACCCATCATCCAGAAGTACTTCAACAAGTGGCTGTCCACCGCCTACGACCTCTTCGGCACGGACCATTCCTCCTCGGCCCAGTGGGCGTACGTCTGGGGCATCAAGGGCCGCTTCGACGAGGCCACCGCCGGGGAGCCTGCCGACAAGGAAAAACTCAACGAGCTCTCCCGGACGCACTATCTCAACGAATGCCGGGGGCTGGTGGACAATCTCAACAACTTCGTCCCCGAAGGCGAGCCCAGGCTCAGCATTCCGGACGTCAGATTCAACCGCTCCATCGGCGACCACGCGGGCATGCGTTACAGCGCCGGCGGCGATTTGCTCTCCGAGACGGAATATGAGAAACATCTTTCCGAGGTGCTTCCCGGCGCCGAGGACGAGCGCGTCCTGAACGAAATCTTCAAGGACAAGGACTGGGTCCTTCAGATGAACTAGTCCGCCGCCTCGTTACCGAGAGCCGCGGACGTCGCGGTCCTTGGTTTCCTCTCGAGCAAGGAGAACCCTGTGAATCGATCCTGCCTCGTCTGTCAGAATGTCGACTGCAAGAGTCGAGGCTCTGAAGAGCTGATGAAGGAGTTGCAGGAGCGGGTGGCAGCCAAAGGGCTGGACGACGTGGAGGTGCGTTCCTACATGTGCTTCGGCGCCTGCCAGGAAGGCCCCAACATGGTCCTCTATCCGGACAAGTGCTGGTACGCCGGGGTGAAGACCGGCGACGTGGACGATATCGTCGCGCACCTGGCCGGCGGACCGCCGGTGGAGCGGCTGGACAAGATCGACCCTTCCCTCAAAGACCTCATCTACCAGTTGCTCGACACCGGGGTCTTTTAGTGTCCTGTCCCACAAACAGGTTTACGCATCTGCTTGTCCTTCTTGCCGTCGGCTGCGTTGCTCCTCCTCCCGTGGTATTGGCCACTGCTCGTCGTCGCGCCTTGCCGACGACAAGAACTCCTGCGCATCTGCGCAAACCTGTTCGTGGGACAGGACACTAGCGGCCATGGAAGGCATCCTGTTCCCACGAGGCGTGGCCGAGGGGCCTGAAGGGCTTGACGCCTATCGCTCGAGAGGCGGCTACCAGCCCGTCGGCCGGCTGGGAGAGCTGTCCCCCCAAGAAATGATCGCCAGGGTGGAGGAGTCGGGCCTGCGCGGCAGGGGCGGCGCCGGATTTCCCACGGGCAGGAAGCTGGCGCTGACCCTCGAATCCCCCGAGACTCCCCGCTACGTGGTCATGAACGGGGGCGAGGACGAGCCCGGCAGCAACAAGGACCGCGTGCTCATGGAGAATGTTCCCCATCTTCTCCTCGAAGGGATCATTCTCTCGGCCTACGCGGTACAGGCGGAGAAGGCCTACCTCTACATCAATCACGGCTATGAGGCCGCCACGCGCTCGGTGGAGACCGCCATGCGTGAAGCCCGGGAGGCCGGCTACTGGGGCGAGAACATCGCCGGTTCCGGTTTCAGCCTCGAGATCGTGATGGTGGCCGCGCCGTCGAACTACGTCGCCGGAGAGGATACCGCGGCCCTGGAAGTCATCGAAGGCAAGGAGCCTCTGCCCCGGCCAAAGCCGCCCTTCCCGGTCACCGCCGGCCTGTTCGGCAAGCCCAGTATGGTCAGCAACGTGGAAACCTTCGGTAACATCGCGCCCATCGTCGCCAAGGGGCCGGAATGGTACCGCTCCTTCGGCACCGGAGAGAGCCCCGGCACCATGATCTTCTCGCTAGGGGACGAGATGGAGAGGCCCGGCGTCTACGAGCTCCCGCTGGGGACGCCCCTGCGGCACCTCGTGGAAGAATGCGGCGGCGGCCTGAAGAGCGGCAAGCGCATCAAGGCGATCTTGCCGGGAGGCCCGTCATCGGGGTTTCTGCTGCCCGACCACCTCGACATCCCGCTGGATCATGCCTCCTTGCAGGAAGCGGGCTCGTCCATCGGATGCGGCGTCGTCAAGGTCTTCACGGAAGATGATTCGGTGGTGGATGAAGTGGTGCGGATCGCGGATTTCTTCGCCAGGGAATCCTGCGGGCAATGCCCGGCCTGCCGCATGGAAACCAACATGCTGGTGGCGCTGCTCAAAAAGGTTCAGCAGGGTCAGGGGAACGATGCGCTGGTGGAGCAGTTCGGGAAGGTGATCGCCTTCAACAAGGGGAAGGGCTTCTGCAGCCTCATCAATATGCCCGGCCCACCCATCGAGAGCGCCGTGCGGCTCTTCCCCGAAGAGTTTCGCGGCGAGTGACCGGCGGCCGGCCGTGCTTCACAGATTCAGATTCTTCGTCGGGACGTTGAACACCACGCCGTCGGCGTCCCTCACCAGACACATGTCGTTGCTCCACTCCTTGACCACCTCGACCTCGTCTCCCGGAGAGAAGGTCGCTTCCTCGATTCCGGCACTCGTGGTGGACTGATATTTGCAGGTAAACGCTTCCTTGACGGTGGCCATCCCAGGCCCCTCCCTTCCTTGTAGATCGTATGTCGGCTCTCAGGGTTGTCGGCTACGGGCAGGTTTGAAACCCGCCCCTACACGTCATCACTTTAGCCGATTTCCCGCCAACTGCCGCGACGGGTCGGATGACGCAATGCCTCCTCCAGGCTCTCCAGGAATAGCGCCCGTGGCACCTCCCGGGCGCCGAGGCTCAGTATATGGGAGGTTGTAACCTGCGCGTCCATGAAATGGAAGTCCCAACCCGCAAGCCGGTCCACCAGCCGCGCCATTGCCACCTTGGACGCGTCCGTCTCGCGGTGGAACATCGACTCGCCGAAGAATCCCCCGCCCAGGGCAATGCCGTAGATGCCTCCGACGAGTTCGTCACCTAGCCAGCTTTCCACCGAATGGGCTACTCCCGCCTCGTGGAGACGCACATAGGCCCGTTCCATTTCCGGCGTGATCCACGTGCCTGCCTGACCGAGCCGTTCCACCGACGCGCAAGCGCGGACCACGCCCGGAAAGTCCTCGTCGAAGGTGACCCGGTATCTCCCCTGGTTCAGGAGGCGCCGCAGCCGCCTGGAGATGTGGAAGTCGTCAAGGGCGAGGACGCACCGGGGGTCCGGCGACCACCACAGGATCGGCTGACCTTCGCTGTACCAGGGGAAGATGCCCATGGAGTACGCCAGCACAAGGCGAGCGCTGCCAAGGTCGCCTCCCACCGCCAGCAGCCCGTCGGGTTCCGCCTCGTGCGGGGAGGGAAAAGCCAACTCCCGGTTCAAGCGATAGACAGGCATGGATGGAACCCATGGTGCAGAATCGAAGCAGTGGATGCAAGGAATGGGTTTTTTGGCCATGTGCTATTGCACGTAGAAAGGATATATGGTTTCCTTATTTCCTTACCACAGGAGGCAAGCGCGAATGCTCGCAAAGCTAACGTCCAAGAACCAGTTGACCCTGCCGAAAGCGGTCGTGTCCGAGCTTCAAGGCTACGAGTATTTCGATGTGACCAGGGAGACGGGCCGCATCGTACTGACGCCCGTGCGCCTGACTCGTGTCGATTCCGTCCGTGCCAAATTGGCCGAGCTCGGCGTGGACGAGGACGATGTGGCCAAGGCCGTGGCCTGGGCTCGTCGGCCTGAATGACCCCGTCGCGCTTGGTGCTCGACACCAACGTGTTGCTGTCGGCCCTGCTGTTTACCGCGGGATCGCTGTCATGGCTTCGCCACGCCTGGCAGTCGGAAACCATCATCCCACTGGCGAGCCAGGCAACAACGCTGGAGTTGTTGCGGGTCTTGTCCTACCCGAAGTTCCAACTAACCAACCATGAGCGAGAAGACCTGCTGGCGGATTACCTGCCCTGGTGCGAGACCGTGACCGTATCGGAGCCGCCTGCCGTGCCGCATTGCCGCGACCCTTTCGACCGGCCCTTCCTTGAGCTGGCGCTGGCGGGGCGAGCGGATGCCCTGGTGACGGGCGACGGGGACCTGCTCGCCTTGGCGTCCGAGTTTCCGGTGCCCATCCTCACTCCCGCTGCCACGAGACATCGCTTGGATGCCGAATGAAATGCCCGTGGCTTGACGTGTCGACTTCCCGAGTCTCGCGGCATCGAGTGGCCGGTATAACAAACGCTCGGGACTTTGGACGGCAGTCGTGGTATATCCTGGATGGGGAGATCGACATGTTCAAGAGAATCGACCATGTAGCGCTCCATGTCGCGGACCTGGACCGTACCATCGCCTTCTACGAAGAGCACTTCGGGTTCCGGAAGTATTTTCAACACGAGGCCACGGCGGGGATGCAGATCGCGTACCTGAAGCTGGGAGACACCGTTCTGGAGCTGACCCACAGGAGCGAGGGCTCCATGACCGGCTTTCATTTCTGCCTGGAGACCGACAACTTCGATGAAACCGTGGCGGAACTACAACGGGGCGGCGTACCGCTGCTGCGGGCGCCCCACGGCACCGCGGCACGAGAGCCACGTGAGGAAGGCTGGCGCCGGGTCGTCTTCGGCGGCCCCGACGGCGAGCAGATCGAGCTGCGCGGGTAGCCCGCAACAGGCCGACAGGAGCACCCTGAATTATCATGCCGGACCAGGAATCTCAGACGATCAAGCTGGATTGCCCCTGCTGCGGCGCGACCCTGATCGTGGACCCCGCGTTGGCGGTGGTGTTGCGGCACGAGCTGCCGCCGCCCCAGCACAAGGCGCCGGAGCTCAAGGACGCCGGCCGCATGCTTCGGCAAGAAGCGACACAGCGCGATCAGAAGTACCGCAACATCCTCGATGCGGAAAAGGACAAGGGCAAGGTCCTGGACCGCAAGTTCCAGGAGCTGCTCAAGAAGGCCAAGACCGAGCCCATCGAGAAGCCCCTCAAGGACATCGACCTCGACTAGCCCCAGCCCCTTACCTATTCGCCAATTTCCGGTATGGAGAGTGTCTTGCAAATCTTGATCGCAAGGCGATCAGGAATCTCCGTGTGGCGAGGTACCGTTTCAACAGCGCCGGTGGCGGGATTGCACCATAGCGAGTGTGCCGACCCCTCCCGCTTGAGGTAGCATCCGTAGCGACGGAGACGCCGTAGGAGGGCGCTTCTCTTCACCCTACGACCACGATGCCTCGCTCGGCATCGTCGGGAACACCTCGCAGCGCCTCCTCACGACGGTCGTGGAAGATGAGTTCAATGGCGCTGGCCAAGCTCGCCTGAGCCTCCTGCTTCGTGTGACCCAGACCGTTGGCCCCTGGCACCTCCGGACAATAGGCAATGTGCCAATCGCCGTCCCGCTCAAAGATTGCCGTGTAAGTATTGCTCATCGCTCATGCCTCCCGCAAAGAGTGCGGCGTTTACGGAAACCATTCGGTCCGCCAGCAAACAAGGTAGCAAAAACGAGCAGCCGCATGTCAACCTTCTTCTCTGGTTTCAAGGCAGCCTCTGCGACCGGTAATCGTACACGAGTTCCAGCAACTGCTTGACCATCCGGGCCGTGGCGCCCCAGATGTCCCACTCCTGATACTGAAAGTGGTAGATGGGCTCCGACCTCCTGGACAAGCCGTGGTCCAGAGTCATTGCGTCCTGCTTCAACAGAGCGGCCACCGGCACGGCGAACACCGCGGCCGTTTCCCGTGGGTCGGGACGGAACTCGTACGGATGGGGAATCAGTCCCACGAAAGGAGTGACCAGGAAGTTGTACCCCGCGAACACCTGGTCGAGCTGGCCCACAATGCGAACTTGGCCGGGGTCGACGCCGATCTCCTCGTGGGTTTCCCGCAGCGCCGTGTCAACCGCACCCGCGTCTCCCGGATCGACGCTCCCACCCGGAAACGCCACCTGCCCGCTGTGGGAGCTCAGGTTCTTGGCCCGCAGCGTCAGGATGAGGTAGTCGCCGTCCGGGCGCTCCTGGATCGGCGCCAGCACGGAGGCCAACCGGAAGTCGTCTCCGACGATGGCCTTCGGCGTCCTGGTACCGAGAATCTCGAATCTGTTTGCGCGGGCATCCACGTCGGAACGGCAGGACGGGCGGTGGTTGGAAGACTGTTTCGTGACGCGAAATACTAGTTGCCCGAAGCCGGCCGCCAGTTTTTCGCCCGTTCCTTGGCCTCGGCGACCTCCATCTGCGTCATGTACTCTTCCATGTCGCCAAGTACCCAGGCGTGTTGACTGTTTGGCTTCTGCGTCACGTGGAGGCTGAACCACTTGTAGGCTTCGACCCGGTTTTGGGGCACCCCTTTGCCCTCTCGGTACAGCATGCCGAGATTGTGCTGGCCCATGGCATGCCCCTGCTCCGCGGCCTTGCCATACCACCGGGCCGCTTCCGCGTAGTCTTGCTCAACTCCCCGCCCCCTCCGGTACATCCAACCGAGCCAGAACTGCGCGCGCACGTGGCCCTGCTCCGCGGCCTTGCGGTACCACGACACGGCCTTCACCGGGGCCGTCCGCACGCCTTGCCCCCGCCGATACATCATTCCAAGGTGGTACTGCGCCCCGGCATGGCCCCCGTCCGCGGCCTCGCGGAATTCCAGATACGCCGTTTCGTAGTCCTTGGAAGAATACGCGGCCTTACCCTCGGCGAAACCGCCCAGCGCGGGGCTCGCGGCGACGACGATGGCGGCGAACCACAACAAGAGCGAGAACGTCGCCGTCCTCGGTAGCCGTACAGTGATCCTTTTCATTGCTGGCCGCCTGCTCCTAGTTGGTGGACTGCGGACTCCAGTTCTCCGCCCGCTTCTTCGCCGCGGCGATCTCGTCCCAGGTCATGCGTTTCTCTATCGAATCAAGTATCGAGGCAGCTTCCTCGTTGGGCTTTTTCGCCAAGGAAAGGTTGAGCCACTTGTGTGCTTCAACGAGGTCTTCGTTCACCCCTCGGCCCACTGCGAGCATAATGCCGATGTTCCGCTGTGCCGTGGCAACTCCCTGCTCAGCGGCTTTGCGATACCACCGTGCTCCTTCCGCGTCGTCCTCACGCACCCCTTTGCCTATGCGGTACAGATACCCGAGGTTGTTCTGGGCCACGGCATGGCCCTGCTCCGCCGCCTTGCGATACCACTGCGCCGCTTCTTCGAAGTTGCGCTCCACGCCCTTGCCCGTTTGATACAGCTGGCCGGCCCAGAACTGTGCCCTGGAATCACCCTGCTCGGCCGCCTTCCGGTACCACTGCAACGCCTCCGCCATGTCCTTGCTCACTCCTTGCCCGCGTCGGTACATCACACCCAGCCAATACTGTGCCCTGGCATGACCTCCATCCGCGGCCTTGCGGTACCACTCCGCCGCCTGCGCAAAGTCCTTGTCCACCCCTCGGCCCCGGCGGTACATCAATCCGAGAAAGTATTGGGACGCCGTGTGACCCCGGTCCGCGGCCTGACGGAATTCTTCCAGAGCCGTGTCGAAATCTCGGGCGCGAAATGCGGCGCGACCCTCGCGAAAGCCGCCAAACGCGGGGGATGCGCCAAGAGCGAAGACGAGGAGCCATGAGGCCAGGAACCGGATTGCCACGGGTCCTGACGACAAGCGAGGCCTGACGTTCCTTTTCTGAAGCGATCTCACGGCGGGATTGGAGTACATGGCATCACCCCCTGTGCTGCTCTTCATCCGCAGATGATGACCTGTGCGGCATTAAGGGCCGCTCATTATTATTCGGCAATAGCTCAATGTGCCCGAAATCTCCACTATTTCCTCCAGGTAAACGTGGCGCCCCTGCCAGCCCGGGCCCCACGTGCGGCCCGGGCCGTTACAGGCCCGCTAGTTTTCCCGCTTCAGCGACTCCGGAAAATAACGGGACGGGGACCAGACCTGGGCATTGAAGTTGGTGCATCCGAGAATTCTCAGCTCGCGCATGATCCGGATGTAGTCTTGTGATTCGATAAAACCCTCCCACGCCTGGAGAGATTCGAACTCGATCATGATGGCGACCTGGGGGCTGACCTCCAGGGGGTTGCGGAGATTGCGAATCTCCCTGACTCCGGGGGCCGACAGCGTCATCGGCAGCCAGTCGTTCTTGGCCTTGTTGCTATAGATGGTCAGGTTGGCCTTCTGATCCGGCAGGTCCCACTGAACGATGTAGTAAACCATCGTTGCCTCTCTCCTTACATGAGTGTCCTGACGAGACCGCCGTCGATCAGCAGCGTGTTCCCGGTGATGTAGCTCGCGCGGTCGGACCCAAGAAAAACCACCAAGTCTGCAACTTCCTCGGACTGCCCGAAACGGCCCAGGGCAATCTCCGCCTTGCTCTGTTTCTGAACCTCTTCCAGCGGCAGGTTGAGCCGCTTGGACCGGGCCACGTTCAGGCTGTGGTGGCGCTCGGTGTCGATGCGTCCGGGCAACACGGTATTGATGAGGATGTTGTCGGGCGCCAGTTCGCGGGAAAGCGTCTTGGCCCAGCCCACCACACCCGTGCGGAACGTGTTGGACAGGATCAGTCCGGGGATGGGCTCCTTGATGCCGTAGGACGTGATGTTGATGATGCGTCCCGCCCCCGCCTTCTTCATGTAGGGCACCGCCTCGCGGGTAAGCCTTACCGTGCCCATGAGGCTCAGATTGTACGCCCCGATCCAGTCGTCCTCGCTCAATGCATCGAACGCCCCGAAAGGAGGGCCGCCGGCGTTGTTCACCACCACGTCCACCCGCCCGAAGGCCTCGACGCTCTTGGCCACGAAGTTCCGGATGTCGTCGTACTTGGACATGTCCGCGACCGTGGCGAGGACGTCTCCCCCCGTGGCCGTGCGGATCTCTTCCGCGGCGCGCTCCAGCGCCTCACCACCTCGGGCACAGATGCTCACCTTGGCGCCTTCGCGTGCGAAACCCGCCGCGATGGCCCGCCCCATTCCCTGACTCGCGCCACCCACCAGCGCCACCTTGCCTGTCAATCCCAAATCCATTCAGGGCTCCTCATTGCGTTACGCGATCCGCCGGGCGCCACCGGGAGCGCCCGCCTTCACTTCTGCGTCCAATAGATGTTGCCGTCGAACTCCGAGTCCAGCCGCATCAGGTACAGCGCCAGCATGCCGTGGGCACCCAGCGGCCGCAACTGCCGGGGATCCCGCGTCTTGACGGCCGCGATCTCATCCGCGCTCAGTTCATAGTCCGACAAGGCCTTTTCCAGGTCGACTCGCGCCTGGCTAAGGGTGTCGGGTTTCATCTTCAGGTCAAACAAAAACCGGTTCAGGTGGTAGCGGCTCATTTGGTGCTCCCGTGGACCCCGTGGACGTGGCGTACCCGTACCCGCCGCGAATCAGATCTTCCAACTCGCGAACCCCCACCCGGTGGCGACGTGGTCGGGCATATAGAAGGTTTCGGTGGCCGGAGTATCGTTCACGGCCCCGACCGTGACCATCCAGTTCAGGAACTCGGAGTTTCCCGACTGCCGCAACTGCTCCAGCGTCAGGTCCGCCAACGCGGGCCCCTGGCCGTCGCGCATCTGCCGGAGCAGCCTTTCGTCGAAGCTCGTATCGATCTCACCGATCCGGGGGGAGCCGGGAAAGTGAGACAGGCCGCCGGTGGCGAGCATGGCAACCCGAACGGGCGCGGCGTCCGCCACCTGCCGGATCAGGCTCCCCAGCGCATAGCACCGGCCAGGCGTGGGCAGCGGGTCGATCCACGTGTTGACGAAAATGGGCAGGATGGGGATCTCCGGCTCGGGCAGAAGAAAATGCAACGGCACCATTTGAGTGTGCTGGAGCTCGATGTCCTCGCCGAAGGACAGATCCAGTCCGGCCGCCACGCCGGCCTCCAGGATCGCGCGGCCCAGCTCCGGGTGATTCCGATAGCGGAACTCGTATCGCGTGAACTGCCCGCGGACCTCGTCCGCCAGCGTCACGAAAAAGGTCGGTATGTTGTCGAAGAAAAAGTTCACGAACTGATCGTTGGCGACCACGATCAGCACGTCGGGCCTTGCGGCTTCCAGGTCGGAGCGGAGCACGGCAAAGGCATTCTCCGCGTCCTGGCGCAACTTCTGCTGCACCTCCAGAGACGGCCTGGTGCCGGCGGCTTGCGGCGCCATGCGGTAGTGCAGGGTCATGAACTCTTCCCACTCCGTGCCCGGGTCGAGCAGTATATTGGGTGCGTGGCTCGCGGCCAACGCGGCGACAAACGGCATTTTGCGGTCCTTTCTAAACAGTCTGGGCAAGAGATGGTATAATCCGGGTCAACAAATTTCAACCGAGCTCACCCAACCGGTCCCATCCGTCTCGGGATGGGCCGAGGTATACTGATGACGGAGACGGTCGTATGAGGTTGACGCTAGGCGCTACGTTGATGGTCTTTGGGTTGGCGGCGTTCACCCCGCCGTCCATGAGCGCCTCATGGAAGCCCGGCACCACCGTCTTCGAGTATCGTGAGTCCTCGGAAGGCGACGCGGACCGGAGTCTCGATTCCACCATCATCGGAAGCCACGCAACACACGTCGCCCAATCCAAGGACACCCTCCTCGACATCGCCCGCCTGAATCACCTCGGGTATCAGGAGCTGAAACGGGTGAATGCCGGTGTGGATCCCTGGCTACCGGGCGAGGGCACGCGGGTCACCATCCCCTCCCGGTGGATTCTCCCCGAAGCCCCGCGGGAGGGACTGGTCCTGAACATTCCCGAGATGAGGCTTTACTACTATTTGCCCGGCTCCAGGGTCATGACCTTTCCACTGGGAGTGGGCAGGGAGGGTCAGAACACACCAGCCGGGGAGTACCGGATCGGGCAGAAGCGCACGAACCCCGTCTGGTACGTGCCGAAAGCGATTCAGGCGGAGATGGAAAACCCGCGCAAGATGGTCCCTCCGGGGCCGGACAACCCCTTGGGGAAATACTGGATGCGGCTGTCCCACACCACCTACGGCATCCACGGCACCAACAACCCCTGGGCCATCGGCCGCCGCGTCACCCACGGTTGCATCCGGCTGTACCCCGAGGACATCGCGTTCCTGTATCCCCGGGTGCCGGAAGACAAGCCCGTGCGGGTGATCTACCAGCACGCCAAGATAGGGGTCGACGAAGGGAAGCCCTACTTTCAGATCTACCGCTATGGCATGGCGGACGACGGCCAGCTCATGGCGGAACTCATGAGACAGATCACCAGGCTGAACCTCAAGGCCGACTTGCGGGGGATGCGACAACTACTGCTCGACCTGCCCGACGGGGTCATGACCCCGCTTCCGCTGAGGGAAAGCCTCACGTCCGGTACTTCTCATCCAGAGCGTACTTCTCCTCAAGCCCCACGATCTCGTGAAACTCGTCGAACGGCAGCAGCCGGTCCATGAGGGCCTCCCCCGTGCCCGTCTCCCTCAGGTTGGAGTAGTAGCTCTTGAGCGCCATGGCGGCGGAATAGAGCGGGCCCACGGGCCAGACGATCAGCGCAAACCCGAGCTCACCCAACTCCGCCGGCGTCATGAGTGGCGTGGTCCCACGCTCGATCATGTTGGCCACCAGCGGTCCCGGGACGTTGCGGGCGATCTCCCGCATCTCCTCCCGGGTCTCCGGCGCTTCGATGAACACCGCGTCGGCGCCGTTCTCCTTGAAGGCGATGCCGCGCCGGATGGCCTCGTCCACGCCGAGGGCCTGGCGCGCGTCGGTCCGGGCCACGATGAAGAGATCCCCGTCCGCCCTCGCCGCCACCGCGGCGTTGAGCTTCTTGAGATACTCGTCCAGCGGCACCACCTGCTTGCCCCTCATGTGGCCGCAGCGCTTGGGCCAGACCTGGTCCTCCAGGAACATGCCCGCCGCCCCGGCCCGTGACAGCTCGGTGACGGTGCGCACCACGTTGACCGCGTTGCCGTAGCCGGTGTCCGAGTCCACGATGACCGGCGTCGGCACCGCGCCGCAGATGCGGTAGATCGTGCTCAGCATTTCGGTCTGCGTGAGGATGCCGAAGTCCGGCTCCCCCAAGAGCGTCGCCGAGATGCCGTAGCCGGTGGTGAAGATGACGTCGAAGCCGGCGCGTGCGGCGATGCGGGCGCTCAGGGCATCGAATACGCCAGGCATGACCAGGGTTCCGTTCCGGTCGAGAGCTTCCTTGACTCTGCTCATTTTGGGCCTCCAGATCGATGGGTTTGAGAAAAGGCCCGACGCTGTCACGTTGACGTGGGAGGTCTACTCGGCGGGAATCTCCACGATCACGTCGCCGAGCACTTTGGCGACACATCCCAGACGGTCGGCGGGGTCCGAATCGAGCATGGACAGCGTCAGCTCCTCGTTATCGTCCACCGGGCTCAGATTGTTCTCTCCGGCCAGGATTCTCACCTTGTCGGTGCCGCAGATGGCCTCGGTGCAGTCGTGGGGAAGCTTGACACCGTTGCGGATCGCCGCCACCAGGAGGGTGGTGCCGTCCTCGACCTCGAAGCTCTGCCCCAGTGGCATGAAAGTGACTCTAGGCATGGCGGTTTTGTAGGAGACGCTCGCGGGGATGTCAAGCAACCCGACCCCTCCACGGAACCCATGTCGGATTACGCTTCGCTAATCCGACCTACGGGAATGCGGTTGGCCGAAGGCACACCGAAGGCGGTAACGGGAAGGGAAAGGCGTCACTAGTTACTATATTGTGCAATCGTCAATAGATCGTCCCCGTAGGTCGGGTTAGCCGAAGGCGTAACCCGACGACCCACGGCACCCCACGCCAACCCTCAGATCTCCACCACCAGTCCATCCTCCGCGGTCTCGACCGGCAACAACCCGCGCCGGGCGAGCATTTCCTCGCCCATGTGCGTCAGGATCAGCCGC
Source organism: uncultured Binatia bacterium (SeqCode) (assembly GCA_965221155.1). Taxonomy (GTDB): domain Bacteria; phylum Desulfobacterota; class Binatia; order UBA9968; family JAJDTQ01; genus JAJDTQ01. The sequence goes on from OZ244869.1 coordinate 769,051, forward strand.
TTGCATTCCAGGCGCTCCCGGTGCGCGGCGACCACCACGTAGCTCATGTGCGATGCGGACGGGACGTCGTAGTGGCAACACTCGCAGATGAACAGGTCGGCGCCTCGGCTGTGGGTGACGAACTGATCCGTCCAGCTTGAATCGCCGGAGAAGAGCACGGTGCGGTCCGCCACCGTGACCCTGAGCCCGAGGGAGACCGCGTCGGTCTGATGCGGCACCTGGAAGCCCAGCACCTCGACGCCCGCCACGGTGGTCGCAGTGTCCGGTTCCAACACCGTGAAGACCGCGAACGGCAGCTCCTTCTCGCCGTACATGAGCCTCATGAGATCGCGCACGCGCTGCTCCGTGCCCGGCGGGCCGGCCACCGGAAGCGGACGGCTCCGGGGCTTGTTGTACAGGTAGTGGATGAAGAAGAACGGCAGGCCGCCGAAGTGGTCGCCGTGCAGGTGGCTCAAGATGACCGCATCGAGGTCCGCCGGGTCCAGGCCGGCGCGCTTGAGGGCCGGCAGCGTCGACGGTCCGCAGTCGAGGAGATAGAGATGCGGCGGATCCTCCAGCAGGTAGGCCGTGTGGTTTCTGCCGCCGCTGCCGAAAGCGTCCCCGGATCCGAGAAAATGGACTCTCACGCAGCCGAGGTTAGCAGCGCGGGATTGACCTTGGCAACGCGTGCCGGGTCTGCCAAAGTCCTGGGAGAGTCTGGCTGTTCGAGACGTCCTTCGACTTCGCTTCGCTACGCTCAGGACGAACGGAACTGAAATGCCTCTGTCGGTCCGTCCTGGGCTCAGGACAGGCGTAGCGAGTCCTGAGCTTGTCGAAGGGCGAGCGAAGTCGAAGGATCCGGCTGCTCCATGAAAATCTTTCTCGGCCCCTATCACCCCCAACTGGAAGACGCCCTGGCGGAGGAAATCCGGGCGCAGGACCCGCTGGCTCCGCTGCTGCTGGTGGTACCCTCGGAGACGCTGCGCCGGCGCGTGAAGGTTCTGCTGGCCCAGGAGCGGGGTCTCAACCTGCTGAACTTCCACGTCCTCACCTTCTTCCAGCTCAGCCTGAACCTACACCACGAGATGCACGGTCCGGCGGGACCGACACTGATGGACCAGACGTTCATGGAGGAGGCCCTGAAACGCGTGATCCCGGCCGGTGGACGGTTCGCTGGGATGGTGGAGAACGACGGCGCCTGCTCCGCCCTGTGGCAAAGCCTGCGGGACCTGAAAGATGCCATGGTGGATCCCGAGGCCGCTCTGGAGGCGTTGCGGGAGGGACTCTTCCGCAACACGGACCGGAACGCGTTGGGCGATCTCTTTGCCTTGTACCGGGAAGTAAGGCGCCGTTTCCCGGAGTGGCAGGCCCAGGACTACCAGGACCTCGATGCGACGGTGGCGCGGCACGCGCCTGTCTCGGCCCATCTCCAGCAGTTCGAACGCATCCACTACTACGGCTTCTATGACCTGACCCAGAGCCAGTTGGAGCTGTTTCGGGGCATTGCCGGCAACTTCCCCGTGACGCTGTTCTATCCGCTGATCCAAGGGCATCCGGACTGGTCCTTCGCACAGGACTTCTACGACCGTTACCTCCGGGGACTCGCCGGGGCCGACGAGGTGGTGGACCTGCTCGACGGCGGCGCGGGTGCCGGCACGGCCGCGAGCGCCCGGGCCCCGGACCCGCTCCCGCCGGCGAGCCGGTCCCGCCGCCGCGAAATCATCAGTTGCGCGGGTCCCCGGGATGAAGTCCTCACCGTGGCCAAGAACCTGCTCCGGCTCGTGGAGGAAGAAGGGATCGAGTTCCAACGCGTGGGGGTGGTGGCGCGCAGCCTTGACCCGTATCTCCCGTGGATCCAGGAGATCTTTGCCGAGCACGGCATCCCGTTCCACACCCCGGCCCAGGAGCCCCTGTGCCGCTTCAATCGCGTCAGGGCGGTGCTGACGCTGCTGGACCTGCCGGTGCGGGACTATGCGCGGGCCGGCGTCATCGATCTCCTGGCGTCCCATGACTTCAACTTCGGGACCGTTCTCGGCCCCGGCGCCGACCCCAGGCCGGAGCTCTGGGACGTGGCGACCCGGGCATTGCGCATCACCCGGGGAATGGCCGAATGGCGCCGCCTGGAGCGTTACCTGGGCGACGGCCTCAAACTGAGCCTCATGGACGACGAGGAGGGCCGGCCCCTGCGCATCGCGCCGGACCAACTCGCCGCGCTGCTGAAAACCGTCAACGCCTTGCACGAACATCTGAGCGCGCTGCCCGAAGAGGGCACCTGGTCGGACCTGAGCACCCGCTGGCGCGCGGTCATCGACCGGTTCCTGAACCCCTTCCGGGACGAAGCCGCAGGGGGCGTGGCGCAGGCCATCGACGAGACCTTCGCCGGGCTGGCCGCCCTGGAGGCGATATCCCCGAAGGCATCCCTCGAGTCGTTCGCCCAGGCCCTGCGCAAGAGCCTGGACCGGGCGTCGGTGCCGCTGTCACGGGAGATCGTGCAGGGCGTCCAGGTCATGGACGCCGGCTCGGCCCGCGGCATCCCCTTCCAGGCGCTCTTCCTCGTGGGCATGAACGAGGGCGTGTTCCCGCGCACCATCCGCGAGGACCCGTTCCTGCGGGACCACGCGCGGCGCGTGCTGGAGACGGACCTGGGCTACAAGATCTCCTCGAAGCTGGCGGGATACGACGAGGAGAAGCTGTTGTTCGCGCTCTTTTCGGGCTCGGTCTCCGACCGCCTTTGTTCGGGCTCGGTCTCCGACCGCCCTTTCTCGGGCTCGGTCTCCGACCGCCTTTATTGCAGCTACCAACGCTCGGACGCGGCCGCCCGGCCGCTCGCCCCCTCCTGGTACCTCCGCGAGGTGGCCGCCGCACCCGGCGGGGATGGCCCCGGCATGGAGACGTGCCGGATTCCCAAAGGCGTTCTCGGCAAGCAGCACGTACCGCCGTTCCACGACTCCCGGTGGCTTCTGCCGGAAGAGTTGGCGGTGCGGCGGGCGCTGGGCGGTGAGGACCCGGCCCCGCTGGTACGCATGAGCGGCGCGTCGGCGGAGAGTTTCGAGAGAAGCGTGGCGGCCGTCCGCATGCTGGAGGACGGCGCCGGTGGGCCGGGGTCCTTCGACGGCGTTACCGGGCCCCTGGAAGACGTGTGGAACGGTATCCTGGAGCACCACGTCTCTCCCACGATGCTCGAGGTCTACGGTCGCTGCCCGTTCCAGTACTTCGCCCGCCGCGTGCTCCGGCTGGAACGGCTGGAGCGCCCGGAGGCCGCGGCGCCGGTCCAGGCCCTGGAATGGGGCCGGATCTGTCACGAGATCCTGCAGCGGTTCTACCAGGACGCCGGCCGCGCCTGGGGGGACGATTGGAGCGCATGGCTCGACAGCGCCGCGGCCGAGACCCTTTCCGCTTTTGAGGAACGTTGTCCCACGGGTTATCCGGCGGCCTGGGAAGTGGCCAGGGAAGAGCTTGTCGGCACGCTGCGAGAGGTGGTTCGGGCGGACCTGGACGAGATGACGCGATCGGGCTTCCGCCCCGTGGAGCTCGAAAGGGACCTCACCACGCGGCTCGGCGCCGACTGGCCCGAAGATCTTCGGGACCTGCCGGTTCGCGGTCGCCTGGACCGGGTCGACCACGATGATCGGGAGCATCGCTATCGGGTCATCGACTACAAGTACAAGACCGGCGGGGCGCCCAGCACCGAGGACAACGATCCGCTGCGCGCGGCGATTCGGGGTCAGAAGCTGCAACTGCCTCTCTACGTGCTGCTGGCCGCCGACTACGCGAACGCCCGAGGTCTCACCCCGCCCACGGCCGTTGAAGCGGCCTGGTACTTTCTCGCCGGCCGCTGGAAAGACGGCCCGCTGGTCCCTCGCGGATTCCCCGGACACGTCATGCGGGAGGCCTCCGGCGAACGCATCCGCGACGCGGTGGCGCGGCTCCTGCGGGGCATCCGTTCCGGCGAGTTCTTCATCATGCCCGGCGACTACTGCAAGTATTGCGAGGTATCGGAGATCTGCCGCAAGGACCATTTCCCCTCCTCCACCCGCGCCGGGCGGCATCCGTCCGCGGACGGGTTGTCGCGGATGCGGAAACGAAAGGCCGGGCCGGAGACGTGAGCCCCAGGACCCTCCCGCCCCCAGATGACCTCGAGCGCCGGCTGGCCACCACGACCTTCGACCGCAACGTGGTGGTGACCGCGGGCGCGGGCACCGGCAAGACCACCCTGCTGGTGGAGCGGTGCGTGAACCTGCTGATGCGCCCTTCGGATCCGGTGCCGATGACGGAGCTCGTGGCCCTCACCTTTACCAACAAGGCCGCCAACGAGATGAAGGCGCGCTTGCGGGACCGCCTGGAAGTGCTGGCCGGGCACTCTACCGGCTGGCCGGCGGCGGCAGAGGCGGGAACCGGAGAGGTCGACGACATCCGCGGCCGCGCCCGGGAAGCGCTGAGGCACCTCGAGCGGGCCCAGATCGGCACCATTCACAGCTTCGCCGCCGGGCTGCTCAGGCTCTACCCGCTGGAGACCGGTCTGGATCCGCAGTTCCGGGATGGCGACAACCTCCTCCTCAAAAGACACTTCGACACCGGGTGGGGGCTATGGCTTGACGAAGAGCTGTCAGGCACGAGCCCCAGGACCGCGGAATGGAAACGGCTCCTCGGGCGCTTTTCGCTGGACCGGCTCCGCGAACTGGCGCTGGCCCTTTGCGCCGAGAACGTGGATCTGAACGGGTTCGAGCGAGCGGGCGCACCGGATGACCCGGCCGGCGTCCTGGGCGAGTGGTTGCGGGAGCTGGAGGATGCCGCAACGGACCTCATCGTCCGCCATCCAAAGCAACGGCGGATCGAGCAAGCGCTGGCGGTGGGCCGGAGGGTGATACAGGCCGCTCGCGGCAGCGGCGCTTCGGTCGATGCCGAAGAGTTGAGCCTCCTACGTGGTCTAACCGCCCCCAAGGACTGGACCCAGGAAGACTTCAACCACGCACGGGACCTCGTGACGGACACGCGGGCGCTCGCGCAGGTGGACCCCGCGGAGATCCATCGACTGTGCGACCTGCTGGTGCCCTTCGCCCGGCAGTGCCGCGAGGGCTTTGCCCGGGATGGCCTGGTGACCTTCGACGGGCTGCTGGTGCGGGCGCGGGACCTGCTGCGCGACCACCCGCGAATACGGGAGGAGTTGAAGACGCGCTTCAAGGCCATCCTGGTGGACGAGTTCCAGGACACCGATCCACTGCAGTACGAGATACTCCTGTGGCTGTGCGAGGAGCGCTCCCGCAGAGCCGCGAACTGGCGCGACGTCCGCCTCGCCCCCGGCAAGCTCTTCGTGGTAGGGGATCCCAAGCAATCCATCTACGGGTTCCGCGGCGCCGACATCGCAGCCTACCTGCAGGTCGTCAAAGAAGTGATCCAGGCCCAGAACGGCGTCGAATACCGGCTCACCGCGAACTTCCGAAGCGACCCCCGGATCCTCGACGTCGTCAACGGCGTCTTCGAGTGCCTGATCCGGGAACAACCCGGCCTTCAGCCCGAATACATCGCCCTCCAGCCCGGCCTCGACAGCGCTGGCGAGAACCCCGCCCGTCCTGAGCAAAGTCATGGGCTTGGCAGCCCCGGGCCAATGGAAGCAACTGTCGAAACCTCCGTTCGTCCTGAGCAAAGATATAGGCTTGGCAGCCTCGGGCCAATGGAAGTAGCTGTCGATACCTCCGTTCGTCCTGAGCAAAGATATAGGCTTGGCAGCCGCGGGCCAATGGAAGCTGCCGATACCTCCGTTCGTCCTGAGCGTAGCGAGGCGCAGCCGAGCGAAGTCGAAGGGCGCAAACTTGCAGTTACTTGGGAGCAGAGTCGAAGGGTGCACGTGCGCCGGGTGACCACCCCGGGCCAAACGCCGAAGGCGGATGCCGCGCGCCGGCTGGAGGCGGAATCGCTGGCGCGCTGGCTTGAAGAGGAGGTGCTGGGGCGGACCTCCTTCGACGACGGGGCGGGCAACCACGTGCGGGTGGAACCCGGTCACGTGGCCTTCCTCATGCGCGCCCTGAGCAACGTGCAGGTCTACCTGGAAGCGCTACGCCGGCGCGGCATCGGTTACGTGGTGGAAGGCGAGCGGGACTTCTACGCCGCCCAGGAGGTCATCGACGCCGTCAACCTGCTCCGGGCCGTCGACAACCCCCACGACCGGCTGGCGCTGGTGGGGGTGCTCCGCTCGCCCGTCGGCGGGCACAGCGACACGGAGATCTTCGCGCTCAGCCGGCAACAACTGCTGGACTACCGCATGGTGGCAGGACCCCGGTGGGTAGACCTGCCCCGGGACGTATTGGACCTCTATCAGCATCTCTTTCGGCTGCACCGTGAAGTACGCTTCCTGGAAGCGGGAAAAGCGGTGGAGCGGGTCTTCAAGGAACTGCCGCTGTCGGTGCTGGCCGCGAGCAGAAGATCGGGCCAGCAGGCCGTCGCCAATCTGGAGAAGGTGCGCCTGGTGGCCCAGGAGGCAGGCGCGGACGGCAGCGGGACGCTCAAGGACGTGGTGGCCGAGTTGGAGCGCCGGGTCCGGGAGGAAGAGGACGAGTCCGAGAACGCCCTGGAGGAGGAGACCCTCGACGCCGTGCGGATCATGAGCATTCACCGGGCCAAGGGCCTGGAGTTCCCCGTGGTGGTGCTGGTGGACGCCCTGGCCGGGGTGAACAGGCGATCGGGGCCGCCGGCCCAAGTCTACCAGGATTGGGCCACGGGTCTTGCGGGAATCCGCATCGATGACCTGTGGAGCCTGCCCGGTGTCTTTCTCCAGGCGCAACGGCGCGAACGAGAGGCGTACGAGCAACGCCGCCTGCTGTACGTGGCCATGACCCGGCCTCGTCATCAGCTCGTTGTGTCGTTTGCCGAAAGAGGGCAGCCGGACCGCGACAGCATGGTCTCCATGATCGACGAGGCGACGGGCGGCGCCCTCGCCCATGCAGACCCGCCCGCCGTGGCCTGCGGCATGGGCGAGATGGCGGTAGAGGTGGTGGAGGAAGATCCGGAGGCGGATGAACACGGCGACCGCCTGCCGGCGCCGGCGCCCGACACCGCCGACTGGTCATGGTACGAAGACTTGTGGGGCCGCCGGCTCCGCGATTACGAAGCCCGGCGCCAAACGCCCATCTTCCTCACGCCCACCCGGCTCAAGGCAGCCGGCGAGGCGGCCGAGGCCCGGCTCCGCGCCGGCGGCCTCGAGCGCGATACTGCGCTCGTTCTCGGATCGCTGGCTCACCAGGTGCTCGAACACTGGGACTTTCAGACCCAAAGGGTTGAGGAAGATCTCGATGAAGCCATCGTCCGGCATGCCCCCGAGTTGCCGGCGGCGCAACACCGGGTCGTGGTCCGGGAGCTGAAGACCATCTGGTCCACCCTGACGGGTTCCCCGGTGTACGAGGAGCTCCGGAGCGCCCGGATCCTGGGCCGGGAGATTCCTTTCGTCCTGCCCTGGGACGGCCAGATCATGGAAGGCGTCATCGACCTGGTCTACGAGCGGCAGGGACATCTCTACATAGCCGACTACAAAACCGACCAGGTGACCGACGGGGAGATCGCCGCAGTCATGCACGACTACCGTCACCAGGCGTGGATCTACACCGAGGCCGTAAGACGCAGCTTGAACCGGGACGTGGCCGCGTTCCGGTTGATCCTCCTGCGGCTGGGCCGCGGCGTGGACGTGCCGGCCGGGAGCCCGTCCTAGTAGGCGGTCGTAGCGAGAGGCAGGGAAGTGGAAGGCTTCTTACTCCGACAAGCTCCCAGGATCGACGGCGGACATCCATGAGAAGCGAGCCCCATTTCACCGCGGAGAAGATGCTGTCCAGGCTGGGGGTCAAGCCCGGCGCCCTCGGCAAGATCGCGCTGGTCCCCGGTCCTCGGGACCGAGCCGCGAAGCTGCGCCGCGCGTTGGGAAACCCCCGCAAGACCCTCGCCTTCCAGGACTACGAAATGCATACGGGTACGCTGGACGCTCACCGCGTCACCGTGGGCAACGGCGGGCGCTACTCCGCGGACACGGCCATCACCACCGAGCTGCTGTGCGCCGGCGGCGTGGAGACGCTGGTGCGGGTGGGAAGCTGCGGGTCGCTCCAGGAGACGGTAAAGCTCGGGGATATCGTCATCGCCACCGGCGCGGTTCGCGGCGACGGCGCCAGCCCCCGCTATGTGCCCGAGGACTTCGCCACCCTTGCCCACCCGCGGGTGGCGGAGGCGCTCGCGCGTGCCGCCGACAGCCTCCGGGTGCCCGTGCACCGCGGCCAGGTGTTCACCACCGACGCGCTGTTCCGGGAGACGCCGGAGCTCCTGTCCGAGCTGCAGCGGCAGCAGATCACGGCCATCGACATGGTGACCTCCGCCTTTCTGACCGTGGCCCAGGTCAAGAACGCCAAGGCCGGCGCCATCCTGGCGGTCTCCGATGAATGCCTCACCGGCAAGCTGGGGTTCCGTGATCCGACGTTCCTGCAGGCCGAGGAGCGAATTATGGAGATCGCCTTGAAGGCGGTGGAGTGGCTCTGAGCGGTCCTTCGACTCCGCTCCGCTACGCTTCCAAGTAACTGCGAGCTTGCACCCTTCGACTTCGCTCGGCTGCGCCTCGCTACGCTCAGGGCGAACGGGTGGTTTGCAGCGCAGTTACTGCCATAGACCCTGGGCCGTGAGGCCCTTGATAGGCTCAGGATGAACGGCTGTAAAATCCGTTGTGGAGTGTCTCCCACCGTTCGTCCTGAGCGTAGCGAAGCGAAGTCGAAGGAAGCGTAGCGAAGCGAAGTCGAAGGGCCTCCACCCTGTTGTAGGGGCGGGTTTCAAACCCGCCCGCGCCACGGCACCGAGACCCCGTGAACGGCAGTGCCGACAACGATCTGGCGAACCGCCGGGTTTCGTATTAGAAGGGCCGAAAACGAGACAAGATACATGGGAGAGCGTTCTACAGGTTCGCGGCGCGAGATCATCCGATGGGGCGAGAGGCTGTTCGAGCGCCATCTGGTCAGCGGATGGGGCGGCAACCTCAGTTGCCGTTTCGGCAGGAGCCGTTACCTGATCACCGGATCGCACGCGGCGCTGGGCTTTCTGAACACGAAGGACATCGTGGAAATCGACGCCCGGGGCAAGGCCGTGAATCCGAAGCAGCAACCTTCCAGCGAAACCCCGCTGCATCTGGCCGTATACGAGGCGACGGATGCGCGGGCGGTGGTCCACGTCCATCCGCCCGAAATCATCGCCTATTGCCGTGACCGCGGCGAATTCGTACCCTTGAGCTTCGAGGAAGAGTATAGTCTCGGCCGGGTGCCGGTGATTCCCCAGCATACCCCTACGGTCAAGGACCCGGCGGCGGTGGCGGAGGAGCTACGCCTCCACCCGGTGGTGATCCTGCAAGGCCACGGCACCGTGGCCCGCGGCCGCGACCTCCTGGAGGCGTTCCTGATCACCGATCTTTTAGCGGAAGCGGTGCACTGCCGGCTTGTGATGCCCGGCGAACCGAAAACGCCGGCCTGAGCGCCGGTCCGAACCGTCGCGTTCCGAAAAGGAGGAAAGACCATGAGACCGAATCGTGTTTCCATGCTTCGAACCGCCCTCGGCATCGCTCTCATAGCCATGACCGCAACCGCGGCTTCGGCCGCGGACTTCTACAAGGGCAAGACGCTGCGCATCATCGTGGGCTCCGCTCCGGGCGGCGGTTTCGATGCCTACGCGCGGCTCGTGGGCCGGCACCTCGGCAAGCACCTACCGGGAGCCCCAAGGACCCTGGTGACCAGCATGACCGGGGCCGGCAACCTCATCGCGGCCAACTACATGTACAACAAGGCCAAGCCGGACGGCCTCACCATCGGACACTGGGTGGGGACCCTGGTGCTGCAGCAGGTCCTGGGAAACAAAAGGGTCCAGTTCGATGCCCGGAAGTTCGAATGGATCACCGTCCCGAAGCCCAGCTACACGGCGTGCGTGGTGGCCAAGGACAGCGGCATCGCCAGCATGGACCAGTGGCTCGCAGCGAAGCAGCCGCTCAAGCTGGGCGGCATGGGGCCCGGGAGCTCCATCTCGGACATTCCCCGGCTGGTGGGTTCCATAACCGGGGTACCGCTCAAGCTGGTGGAGGGGTACGGCGGGGCCGCCAGGGTCCGTCTGGCCATCGAGAAGCGCGAGGTCTTCGGCGGCTGCTGGAGCCCCGACGTCATCCTCTCGTACTGGCCGAAGCGAATTCCGGGGGAGCTGAACTTCGTGGTTCAGGTCGGCGTCGGCAGACATCCCAGGCTTCCCGACGTGCCCAACATTCTCGAATTGGCCAAGACCGAGGACCAGCGCCAGTTTGCGGGCGTTGTCGGGCGCAACGCTCACGAGATCTTGCGGGCCTTCTCGCTGCCTCCGGGAACGCCGAAGGACCGCGTGGAGCTCTTGCGCAAGGCCTTCGCGGACGCCTTCAAGGACCCGGAGCTGCTGGCCGAGGCGAAAAAGTCCAGGCTCATCATCAATCCCATTCCCGGCACCCGGGTCGCTCAGGCGGTGAACGAGTTCTTCCAGCTCGACGCCGAGGTGATGACCAGGTTGAGGAACATCCTGGTCCCGAAACAGTGACGGACGTCAGGGTAGCGCCGGCGGGCGGCCAAGGGTGCGCATGATCGTCGAGGTCCACTGCCATCCCTTCGGACCGCCCGCCTACCGGGACCTGCGCGACAAGATCCGCAGTGTCCCGGACCTGATAGGCTTCCGCCGCAACCATCCGGAGCTGTACCGCGCCCGGGACACCGAGCCGCTGGTGGACTACGTGGACGAGCTGATCGCCGACATGGACCGGTACGGCGTGGACAAGGCGCTGATCATGACCACCGGCGGTTGCGACAGCCCCGACGAGAAGGACGAGAAGACCGCCGCGGCCGTGGCGCGGTATCCGGACCGGCTGTACGGGCTGGCGAGCTTGGGGGAAGACTATTCGGGGAACGGCGTGTGGGACAACGCGCCGGCGCTCCGGGCGGCGGCGCCGAAGCAGATCGCGGACCGCATCGAGCGGCTGGGCTTCAAGGGCATCGGCGAATCCCACGGCGGCCCGTTCACCACGGAGACGCACCCGGTCAAGATCGCCGACGACCTGCGGCCCATCATGGAGACCCTGGCGGCGTACCGGGTGCCGCTGCTGATCGCCACCGGCTGGACCCAGTTTCCCGGGCGCATGTACTATGCCGACCCCATCTACGTGGACGAGATCGCCGGACGCTACCCCGAGGTCCCCATCGTCCTGACCAAGATGGGCCGGGCCATCCAGCATTACTTCGAATCGGCGCTGATCGTTGCCATGCGCAACCCCAACGTGTATTTCGATACGACTTCCACCACGGCCGAGCACTTGCGCAGGGCCGTGGACACCATCGGCGCCGACCGCATCATGTTCGGCACCGACTGGTCGCCCACCTGGCGGTGCGTCGAGGTGCCGGAGCCGCTGTACCCGGCAAGGCTCAGGGTCGTCGAGGAGTCCGGTATTCCGGACGAAGACGTTCAGCAGGTGCTGTGGAAGACCGCGGTGGATCTCTATGGGTTGTAAGGGAACCAGTATTGTTGGCTTGCGTTCATCCTTCGACTTCGCTTCGCTACGCTCAGGACGAACGGAGAAAGGCATTCCACAACCGCTCGTCCTGAGCGTAGCGAGGCGCAGCCGAGTGAAGTCGAAGGGCTGACAGGCATCCGTAAAGGAGGATTCAATCATGCGTTTGGACGGGAAGGTCGCGATCGTAACGGGCGGCGGCATCGGCATCGGCCGTGCCTACTCCAAGGGACTGGCACGGGAAGGCGCCAAGGTCGCCGTGGCGGACATCCAGGTGGAGGCCGCCACGCAGGTAGCGGCGGAGATCAACAAGGACGGGGGCGAGGCCATACCCGTGGCGGTGGACGTCAGTTCGCCGGAAAAGACCCGCGAGATGGCGGACGCGGTGCTGAAGGCCTACGGCCGCATCGACATCCTGGTGAACAACGCCGGCCTGTACACCGCGCTCAAGAAGAAGTCCTTCATGGAGATCCCAGAGGACGAGTGGGACCGGGTCATGGCGGTGAACGTCAAGGGTCTGTTCCTGTGCGTGCAAGCGGTCTACCCGGCCATGAAGGAGCAGGGCAAGGGAAAGATCATCAACATCTCCTCCGGGACCATCCTGGGCGGAACGCCGATGTTCCTTCACTACGTATCGTCCAAGGCCGGCGTATTGGGATTCACCCGGGCGCTGGCGCGGGAGATAGGACCCGACAACATCTGCGTCAACGCCATCATGCCCGGCCTCACCATATCGGGCGAGAACCAGCAGGGCGTCACCACCCCCCAGCAACTGGAGAACCGGCGACGCAGCCGGGCCTTTCAGCGGGACCAGTACCCGGACGACCTGGTGGGCACCGTCATCTTCCTGTCCTCGGACGACAGCGACTTCGTCACCGGTCAGTCCATCAGTGTGGACGGCGGCCAGCACATGCACTGACGCGCCCATGGAACGATCGCACGAAATGGCACTCAAGCCTCGAACCCGTCCTTGGCACGGATATGGCAGCAAGGCCCCGAATCCGTCATTCCTGCGGAAAAGGCGGTCAGGCCTTGAAATCGTCATTCCCGCGCCTCTCTCCGTCATTCCCGCGAAAGCGGGAATCCAGGCGGGGTGGGGCGGGAGCACTCAGCCATGACGGGCCTCTAACTTGCAGAGTACCGCGTGCGCGAGATCGGGCTCGGCCGTGAAACACGGTATGCCTCCGGCCTGCTGGAGGTCGACGCCGAGGGGCTGGCGGCCTTCGTCCAGGAGGACCCGCGAGTGCGCTCCGCCAGCTTCGACGTGGTGCGCCCCGGCGAGAAGGCGCGGGTCACCGGCATTCGCGACGTGGTGGAGCCTCGGATCAAGACCGCCGGGACCGGGCAGGTGTTTCCGGGAATCCTGGGGCCGGTGGCTCCCGTGGGCCAGGGGCGCACCAACCGGCTTTCGGGCATGGCGCTGGTCACGGCCGTGGCCTACGAAGGCACCGTCCGTACCGGCACCACGGCCCAGCGCAGCGCCATCCTGGACATGTGGGGTCCGGGCGCCGACATGACCCCGTTCGCTTCCTTGGTCAACCTGGTGCTGACCCTGGACCTGGAAGACGGGCTGTCCGCCTACGAGGCGCATCAGGCCATCCAGCGCGCGGAGTTCGGCGTGGCATTGCGGCTCGCCGAGACCACCACGGGCCTCGAACCGGACGACGTGGAGCTCCATGACCCGGACGCCCGCGCAGACGATCTGCCGTGCGCCGTGCTCATCATCGGCTGTTTCACCGAACCCGACAACAAGCCGTCCAACGTGGCCTACTACGGCCTCCCGGTTAAGGAGTCGCTGTCCACGGTGATCCACCCCAACGAGCTCACCGACGGCGCCATCACCCCCAGCACCATCCGCACCGTCAGCTATCATCCCATCACCTGGAACTGGCAGAACCAGCCCCTGTGCCTGGAGCTCCTGCGCGACCAACGATTCCGGTTCGCGGGGGTCGTCCTGGAGCGCATCGGCTTCGAGACCTCCCGCGAAAAGGAGATCGCGGCCCACAACGCCGTTCGCGTGGCCGTTTTGCTGGGCGCCGACGCCGCCCTGATCACGCGCACGGGCTCGGGCAACGCGTTCATCGAAGTCATGCTGACGGTGAAAGGCTGCGAGGAGAAAGGCATCAAGACCGTCCTCGTAACCTACGAGTACGGTGGCAAGGACGGCACCGACGCGCCGCTGCTCTACTACGAGAAGGCGGCGGACGCCGTGGTCAGCACGGGCAACCGCGACACCGTGGTGGAACTACCGGCCGCGGAACGGGTCGTGGGCGCCTATGACAGGCTCCAGCTCATCAACTATCCCGGAGCGCCTTACGTGTCCGCCGGCGACCCCTTGACGCTTGAAGCAAAGGACGTCATCGCCGGCGGCGTCGACATCTGGGGCGGGCGCGACCGCGTCTGCCGACCGTACTAGTGGGATGTCGGGTTACGCCTTCGGCTAACCCGACCTACGGGGACGGCGCCACTCTCATCCACGGCTGCTGGCCCATTCCCCGTAGGTCGGATTAGCGAAGCGTAGTCCGACACTCCAAAAAAAGCCCAACACCGCCAAAACGGCGGAAAAGACCGACCGCCGCCTATTCCCTACTCCGGATACAACGGCGCCCTGTACTCGGTTCCCGGCACCACGACGCCGCCGGCCGGCCGTTCCCCTTCCTTCAGGTGGGCGAAACGGTCGCTGAACGCCGGCGGTAGCGGCCGCCCTCCGGGGGTGCCGAGCCAGAGACGCAGCAGGTTGCGCCTGCGCTCAAGCTCGGGGTAGTCCTCGAACTCGGTGCGCGAATGGGCGGTGACGTGGTTGTGCAAGATCTGCACGTCTCCCTGCAGGAACTCCATGTCGTACGACAGCTCATTGCACAGATCGGCGAAGAGGGTCAGGGCCTCCTTGAGGGCCTCCGAGTGACGCGGCAACTGCTCGAACCGCTGGGCCGAGCGGATGTACGTGCCGCCCGCGCTGACGGTCAGATAGTCCTCGTAGAAGTTGAATATCGGAAGCTGCCACCACGGATCCTTGCCCTCGGGGACCTCGCCGCGCCGGTCACGGTAGATGGTGGCGGCCAGCTCCGCCACCAGCTCGGGGCGGCGTTTCAGCATCTCGTTGTAGACGTTGAGGGTGCTGGTGAACCGGCTGTCGCCGCCGGACTTGGCCGGGTGCAGGCACATCAGGACGACCAGGTCGCAGGCATCGCAGTGAAACGGCAGCATGTCGTGGGTCTGGTAGCCGCGATGCTTCGGGTTCTTGAGGGTCCCGCCGAGGTCGGCCACGTGGCCGAGGAGATGCCCCTTGGAGTTCTGTGACACGGGGTCGCCCATGAAGAGCCCGATTCCCCAGAAGGCGATGGCGGACTGCATGCGGCTGTAGCGTTCCACCGGAACGCCGCGTATGAGCGCCAGGCCGCGGCCGTCAACGACATCGGCGGCGATGCCATCAAGCCTGTCTCCCAGAGTCTGGAGCGCGAAGTCCTCCCGGGTGATGTCCAGGATGTCGAGCCCGCGCTCCTCCACCCGGGCCACCGCCGCGTCCAGCTCCGCGATATCGCTCTCGGTCAGCGGGTGTATCCAGCTCTGGTCGGTGGCCAGATCCTCCGCGGTCCAGGCCGCGGGGTCCACCACGGGCTCATTCAGCACGGCCGGTTGTCTGACTATTTTCAGCATGGGTCTTCCTCCAAAGTTCCTGCAGCTCGATTCGCCCTCTCGGAAGGGTGCCCTTCAACCCTTCCCTACTCCGGATACAGCGGCGCGCTGTAGACGGTTCCCGGCACGACGATGCCGCCGCCCGGCCTTTCCCCGTCGTTAAGATGGCCGTAACGGTCGCGGTACCTCGGCGGCAGCGGCCGTCCCTCGGGAGTGGCGAGCCACAGGCGCATGAGATTGCGCTTGCGCTCGGGCTCGGGGTAGTCCTCGAACTCGGTGCGCGAATGGCACGTGACGTGGTTGTGCAGGATCTGCATGTCTCCCTGAAGGAATTCCATATCGTACGACAGCTCGTTGCAGAGATCGCTGCAAAGTGTCAGCGCCTCCTTGAGGGCCTCCGAGTGGCGTGGCAGTTCCTCGAAACGCTGGGCCGAGCGGACGTACGTGCCTCCCACGTTCACGGTCAGGTAGCCGTCGCAGAAGTTGAACACCGGAAGCTGCCACCACGGCTCCTTGCCCTCGGGGATCTCGCCGCGCCGGTCACGGTAGATGGGCTCGGCCAGCTCCGCCACCAACTCGGGGCGACGCTTCAGCATCTCGTTGTAGACGTTAAGGGCGCTGGTGAAGCGGCTCAAGCCCCCAGACTTGGCCGGGTGCATGCACATCAGCACCACCACGTCGCTGGAATCGCAGTGAAACGGCAGCATGTCGTGGGTCAGGTAGCCGCGGTGCTTCGGGTTCTGGAGGGTGCCGCCGAGATCGGCCACGTGGCCCAGGAGGTGTCCCTTGGCGTTCTGGGACACGGGCATGCCGAGGAAGAGGCCGGTTCCCCAGAAGGCGATGGCGGACTGCACACGGCTGTAGCGATCCACCGGCACGCCCCGTATGAGCGCGAGGCCGCGACCGTGGACGACGTCGGCGGCGATCTCATCGAGCCTGTCTCCCAGAGTCGGGAGCACGAAGTCGTCCCGGGTGATGTCCATGATGTCGAGCCCGCACTCCTCCACTCGCGCCACGGCCGCGTCCAACTCCGCGATGTCGCTCTCGGTCAGCGGGTGAATCCAGCCCTGGTCGGCGTCCAGGTCTTCAGCGGTCCAGGCCGCGGGGTCCACCACGGGCTGATTCAGCACGGCCGGTTGTCTGACTATTTTCAGCATGGGTCTTCCTCCGAAGCTCTAAACACGCATTCGCTTCCCAACCTCCGTTCGCCCTGAGCGTAGCGAGTCCTGAGCTTGTCGAAGGGCGAGCGAAGTCGAAGGGCGTTGTTTCGATCTACGGGTGTTATCACAGGCTCTCCACCTTGGCGATGCGGCACGGTAGCCCCCGGGTGTCCGCCGATCCGGTCACCGGATCCCACGGCCCATCATAGCGCATGGCGGCGTTGATGTTCACCTCCAACGCACCGCGGTGCGGGCCTTCGGCTTCCGGGTACCACCAGCCCATGCCGGTGCGCGCCACCCCCGGCAGGGTCCCTTCGGTGACCCGGACCTTCAGGCGGCAGCGGCCCGGGCCGCCGGCGGTCTCCACCCATACCCAGTCATCGTGGGCCACACGGTATAGCGTAGCCGTCTCCGGGTGCAGTTGAAGCCAGGGATCGGGCGAGACCTTGCGCGCCCAGCCCTGGTCGCGGAACCGCGAGTGGTGATAGGTGCGCTCCCGCACCCCGGTGAGCAGTGTCAGCGGGTAGGCGTCGCGCACGGCGGGCGTCTCCCGCTCCGCCCGGGTCGGCGTGTAGTCGGGCAGCGGGTCGAGCCCGAGCTCCGCGAGCCGCTCGGAATAGAGCTCCACCTTGCCGGTTTTCGTCTTGAACCCGGCCTTCTCGAAGTCACCGTACGTAAACGGAAAGTCCGCGTACCCCTTCTCCCGCATCTGCTCCACGGTGACGCCGCAGTCGCCCAGCAGGAACTCGTTGAACTCGCGCTTGGTCTCCCAGGGAATGAACCGCCGCGCTCCAGCGACGCCACGGGTTTCGATGCGCCGCGCCAGATCGCGGGCGATGCGGAAGTCGCCGCGGGCCTCCCCCTGGGGCTCCACCACCGGCTGGATCAGGCTCAGGCACGGCCCGGAACCCTCCAGCGAGACCTCCTCGTCCTCCAACCCGGTTGTCTTGGGCAGCACGATGTCCGCATATTCCGCGGTGGGGTTCATCATGTGGGTGGCCACCGCGAAAAAATCCAGGGACTTGAGCGCCGCCAGGGTCTTTGGCGTGTCGGGATAGGTGATCACGATGTTCACGCCGCTGACGTACATGGCGCGCACCGGGTAAGGCTTGCCGCTGAGCACCGCCTCGATCACCGACGGATTGTGGCACGACGTCTGCCAGCCATCGGGCCCCGCCCACAACGGGAAGCGGTCCGCGCCGATGGTCTGCTTCTCCACCTCCAGGGGCAGCCGGAACTCTGGCTTGTGCAGCACCTCGATGTAGTTGGTGAACCCCGCCGGCCGCTTCACGCGCCGGTTGCCGCCCTCGCGGTCCAGGTTGCCGCTGATGGCCACCAGGCAATGGAAGGCGCGAAAGGTCTGGACGCCGGCGCTGAAAGCGTCGATGCCGTGCCCGCTCACGAAACACGACGGGCCGTCGGCATACAACTCCGCCGCCCGTTCGATATCCGCCCGCGGCACCCCGGTGAGCTCCGCCGCGCGCTCCGCCGGGTACTGCGCCGCCCGCTCGGCCAGCGCATCGAAGCCGTGGCACCAGCGCTCGACGAAATCGCGGTCATAGCGCCCGTGCTGCACCAGCCAGTGGATCATCGCCAGTCCGATGGCCGCATCCGTGCCCGGCCGGGGCCGCAGCCACACGTCCGCGATGGTCGTCGCCGGCGTCTCACCCGGATCGATGACCACGATGCTGGCACCCTTCGCCCGGGCGCGCTTGAGCGCCTGCCACTGGGGCGGGTCCGCCGCATACGGATTGCGCCCCACGACGAGCGCACAGCGTGTGTTGTCGATGTCCTCGCCCTTGCCGATGGCCAGTCCCGTGATCCGGTCGCTCAACGCCCGGCACCCGCCGCACAGATCCTGGTTCATCATCCAGTTGGGCGAACCGAAGGCCCGCAGCAACAGCGCCAGCGCCACCCCGCGGCTGAAGTGCGCGTTGCTCACCGCGCCGCAGAGCGCCGTCGGGCCGTACCGGTCGCGCACCGCCAGCATCGCGTCCGCCATCTCATCCAGTGCCTGGTCCCACGACACCCGCTGCCACTGCCCCCCACCCCGCGGCCCCGTGCGCTTCATGGGATAGAGCACCCGGTCCGGATGATAGGTCAGCTCCGGCAACCCCCGGATCCCCTTCACGCAGAACGCCCCGAGGGAAGCCGGATGCTCCGGGTTGGGCGACACCCGCGTCACGCGGCCGTCCTCCACCGTCACCAAAGATCCGCAATGGGCGCTGCACTCCCAGCAGGTGCTGGGGATGATGTGTTTGCCTTTGTTCATGGCGTGATGTGCCGGCAAACAACGAGGGCCCACGGTTCGGGTCCGACGCCGCGCCGGTGGTGTAACGGCCAGATGGTATCCAAGGAGAACTAACGTGTCAATGAAGTCGCCCAGGGAGACACAGGCAGGCAAGAAAGCTCGTCCGCCACGCCAGGAGCAGCATCTACGGACCCAGGGGTGCCCTGGACGAGAAAGGGAATCCTGCTGCCAGGTGGAACTGAACTCCAGGTGAGATACGCAGAGGTCAAGGCTGACGGCCGTGTTACTGGGGGAAAGCTGGTTTTGAATGGGAAGGAGTTCGATGCCCCGTCAAAAGCGGTGATAGAAGTGGTCGCGCAACACCGTGGGAGCCCCGTGAGCATCAATGGCTGGAAACACCTGTACGCGAGACAGCCCGGGCACAGATCCTGGATGTCATTGGACCATCTCCGCGCGACCCGTCAGGCCGAGTCAATGGAGGAGATATGAAAGCTTGGTTAGTCACCTGGGAATGGGTCGGGGATCATGCAGCCGTAGACATTCCGTTCATAGCGATCTTAAGCGGACGATTGGGAGCCGAAAGGGTTCAGGAGTTCATCGAGAGACACCACATCGCCACTGTCGCCTCTCTCCGCGAGCAACTCGATTACCGCGAAGGCGATTCTCCTTCGATACGACAGAGTACTTGAGGCCGTACAATACCACTCGTCGTCGTGGGAGGACGAGTGGTAGGCCTGAGTTCCGCCACGGAGACCGCGAAAAGCAACCATGCTCAATCGCTTTGCCCCAGCACACCAGCACGTCTGCGGTTGCACGGGGGTATAACCCGTGTTATACTCAGTCCACTATGAAGACAGCCATTTCCATTCGAGACGAAATCTTCGAGGCCGGGGAGCGTACGGCGGATGCCTTGGGCATCTCCCGGAGCGAGCTGTACACCAAGGCGGTTGGGGAGTTCGTGGCGCGGCACACCGGCGAACGGGTGACGGAGCGGCTCAACGCCGTGTATGGCGAAGGCGCCTCCGTCTCGGCGCTCGACGAGCGGCTTGAGGCCCTGCAATTCCTCTCGTTGCCCGCCGAAGACAAGTGGTAAATCGCGGTGAGATCTGGTGGGCGGACTTGCCGGTTCCGGCACGCTCGGAACCGGGCTACCGCCGCCCGGTGCTGATCATTCAATCCGACGACTTTAATCGGAGCCGAATTCAAACCGTGCTCGCGCTGGCCATCACATCCAACCTGAAGTTGGCGGAGGCGCCCGGTAACGTCCCCCTTGCAAGGAGGGGAACAGGGTTGCGAAAGACATCGGTTGTCAACGTGTCGCAGATCGTCACCCTGGACAACCAATACCTCGTTGAACGGGCAGGGCGGGCTTCCGACGTTATCATGAGGCGAGTCGAGGAAGGTTTACGGTTGATCCTCGGCCTTCGCCCAATGGGGTGACTTCATGGTCGTAGACTTTCAGCATCACTACGTTCCGGAGCAGCTCGCGCGCCAGAAGGGGCTCTATTCGGACAAAGTCACGGTGGCCACCGAGGGCGGCGTGCCGCGGATGACCCTTCATGCGAAGCTCTACGACGCGGAAGCGCAGCTTCGGGACATGGACGATGCCGGGGTGGACGTGTCGGTGGTGTCTTGCCATCTGGGGTGGGATGGCAGTCTTGAGGATTGCAGGGTCATCAATGACAGTTACGCCGACCTGGAGCGGGAGTATGGCGGGCGATTTGTCGGACTTGCGCACGCCCCTGTCCTTGAGGGCGACAAGGCCCTGGACGAGTTGGGTCGGGCTGTCTTGGAGCGCGGGCTCCACGGGGTGACCATCACTTCACAGGTCGGCGGCCTCTTTCTGGACTCCCCGGAGCTGGACAGGTTTTACGCCCGGGTCGCGCGGCTCGACGTTCCGATATTCGTGCACCCGGCGCTGGTGCCCAAGGGGTATGACTCCATACAGGGCTACGACCTGCCGCGCATCATCGGCCGGGAGATCGATCTCACCATCGCGACCATACGGCTGATCGCCGGCGGGGTGCTGGACCGCCATCCGGAGATCGACTTCGTTATCGGACACTTCGGCGGCGGCATCGCGGCGTTCAAGGATCGGCTGGTGGCCATGGCGCACCGGTTCGGTACGTTGAAGCACTCGTTCGAGGAGTACCTGGACCGGCTCTACTTCGATATCTCCGGGTTCGAGGGAGGCATCACGGCCTTCCGTTGCGGGCTGCTCGGTATCCGCCCGGAACGGCTTGTGTTCGCCACCGACTATCCGCAGAACTTCACCGGCGTGAGTACGGTGACCGGCAAGGGCAACCAAGCCATCCGTGAATACATCGAGGCGGTCAGGAATCTGGAGCTTGACGAGCAGGTCAAGGAGGATATCCTGGGGGGCACGGCCGCAAGGCTGTTGAAACTGGGGCACTGAAACCACTGTCTCTGCACGGAGGTCCCATGAAATTCCTTGGCCTCGTTGTACTGGCTGTGCTCGTCGGCGCGCCGCTCTTCGGGCCGGTCCAGGCCGGAGAAGTTGTGGAGGTCGTGCTGGTCGACCGCCTGGACGACCAGCGAGGCTTTTGCCTGGACATTCTCGGCTACAAGCAGCGGGCCAAGCTCGACAAGGGGCTTCAGGGGCACAGTTGCTACAGCTACCAGGGTCAGATCGCCGTGGACCAGGGATTCGACAGCGACGCCATCAAGGCGGGGCGGTTCCACATGCCCGGGTTCGACGTGTGCATGACCGCGGGTGCGGCCCAGGCAGGCGCGCGGCTGGGGCTGGGGAAATGTGACGGATCGCCGGCGCAGGGCTTCTCGATGACGGCCAAGGGCGAGATCGTTTTCAAGAGCGCGCCGAAGCTGTGCGTGACGGTGGCGGGCGGTGAATCGCGGCAGGGAGGAGGCGGCCGGCCGGTGCATCTCATACGGCGCATGACCCTGGAGGCCTGTGACGAGGGACATGCGAAGTACCAGCGCTGGCGGGTGCGCGGCAAGGCGGACTAGGGGGTCACGCCGACCCTAGTGTGGTGTCTCACAAATACGCTTATGAATCTGCGGGTCCTTTTGGCCGTCGGCTGCGTTGCTCTTCCTCGCGTGGTGCACGCCACTGCTCGTCATCGCGCCTTGCCGACAACCAAAATGCCCTCGCAGATTCATAAGCGTATTTGTGAGACACCACACTAGCATCCCGGCTATCTCGCTGGTCGACTCGTCCCGGGCGACCTCCGTCAAGGGCCGCCCGTCGCCGTCTGCGATATCCACACGGGCGCCACGCTCCAGCAACAGCTTGACCGCCGCGGGGCGTTCGCGCAGCACGGCGAAGGCGAGCGGGGTCTGCTAATCCGTATCGTGCGGCTCGTCGTCGGTGCGCTCGGCGCGGATCGTGTTCTCGAGCAATCGCGGATCGGCGTCCAGCAGGTCGCCAAGGCGGTCGAGGCTCTCCACCAGAACCGCGTCGAAGATGCCGACTTCCTGGCGTGAGAGATAGTCGACGATCTCCAGGTGGCCCCCCGTCATCCCCCACTGCAGGGGTGTCGCCGCGAAATGCTTGTCCCGCGCTGTCAAATCCGCGCCCTTCCCCACCAACAACTCCACCATGCCCAAGTGGCCCTCAAATGCCGCCTGGTGGAGTGGCGAGACATCGCCCAGGCGACCGAGCTCGAAGCCCAGGTCCGCCATGAGACGAATCGCCTCTTGCCGGTTCGAACCGGCGGCGTCGACCAGCAAGCCAGGCTCGGCTTGCTGGAGCCGCTGGATCAGCCCCGGTTCGGCATCGAGCAGCGCCCGTGCTGCGGTGGCATCCGCCGCCATACAGGCACCGGTCAATCGCTTCGCCGAATCGAGTTCCACGGTCTCAGCGCCGTGTTCGACGAGGTATCGGGCGAGTTCCGGATGACCCGCGATCGAAGCGGCTTCGTACATCGTCCGACCGTCCGGTGTGCGAATCGCCAGGTCCGCCCCGTGGTCGATGAGGAGCCTTGCCCGATCAAGATGGTGTTTGCGTACCGCCCAGGACAATTGGTAGCCAAGGGTCTGATCCGGGTGGTCGCCGTATTCGCCGTTCTCTGCGGCGATCAGCCAGTTGCACTTGTGCATCGGCCCCAGCCCATAGTCCAGCAGCATGGCGAGACATTCGCTGCCGGGCGTGAACATGGTGTTGTAGAGCGCCTGACCGTCGTTGGGGTCGGCACCAGCGTCGAGCAGCAGACCTGCCAGCGCGACGCATTGCTCGTGTGGGGGCTGATTGACCGGTCCCATCTCGCCCTCCCCGAACGCACCGGTCAACGCCGTAAAACGGTACTGGCCGCCCCACATGTAGTGGCTGTTCGGATCGGCGCCGCGTTCGATCAGGAGCCCGGCCACGCCTAGCGTGGAGTGGCCCGGCAGGTTGAGGCGAGAATAGCAGGCGTAGAGTAGCGGCTCCCAGTCGAAGTAGCCGCCGCGGCGATTGACCAGCGACGGGTCCGCGTCGAGAAAACGCGCGACCCTCGCCACATCGCCCACACACGCTGCCGCGTAGATGTCGCTGGTGGCGAGTGCCGGTCGTGTTCGAGCATCCTGCGCGCCCGTTCGACGTTCTCGGGCCGGTCAGTGGTGAAGTAGGCGAGGCAACTGAGCAGGAGTAAGTCGGCGTTGTCCCCGGGGTGGGTGACGTAAGCTTCGAGTTGACGCCAGGTGGCGAAGCCGTATTCGCGCGCGACGGCCTGTCGGGCTTCGGCCTTGGAGGTGCTTTTCTCCCCCTCGTAAGCCGCGACCCAAGCGTGCACGCCGTCGATCGACTGGTTCCAAGGCAGTTGTTTCGGCATCGGCAGGCCACCGCCGAGTCGGCGGCGGGCCGAACGCGGGCGGGTTTGAAACCCGCCCCTACACGGTCGCGTCCCACCGATCGTCCGATTCGTGTTCCCCCGATCGTGGGAGTTGTGTTCCGCGGATCGTCCGCCTTATCCGCAGGGGACCTACTGCAGCGCAAACAGCGTCTTCGGGTTCTGATCGATGATCTTTTCGTATTGGGGCGCTGTGATGCTGCCGAGCTCCTTGAGGTTGCGTAGCGCCTCGATCTCGGTGGACTGGTCGTTGTGGCCGTAGTCGGTGCCGATGACGATGTTGTCCTCGCCCGAATACCTGAAGATGTAGTCCACGTCGTCATCGGTCTGGCACGACACGTACTGCCGGTACTCCTTGAGCGGGTTGTCCGGAAAGTCCTTGTTCTGGGCGGCCCAGCGGCGTTTCAGATCCTTGACCACGTAGGGTACCCATAGGGCCGCGGCCTCGGCCCAGTGGAAGCGGAGCTTGGGAAACATCTTGGGGATCTCTCCCATGATCACGGAGTGGAACGCGCCGATGATGGGGATGCGGAACTTCCAGAAGCTGCCGCCGCCGTTGTACTGGGACACGAGGTCCTCTTCCTGCGGGTTGCCGTTTCCGACGTGGACGCCCACGGCCATGTCGAGCTCGCTCATCTTCTCGTACAGGGGATAGAAGTAGGGGTCGGTCAGCAGCCGGCGCCCCTCGATGCCGCGCATGAAGACCCCGCAGGCGCCGTTCTGCTTGCAGAACTGCAACTCCTCCAGAGACGCGCTCATGTCCAGCAGCGGCAGCACGCAGATCCACCGCAGCCGGCCCTTCCCTTGCTGGTGGATGTCCGCGAGCCAGCGGTTGTAGCCCTTGCAAATGGGGATCTCCCACTCGGGCTTCTCGGTGATCTGCTCGATGAAAATGGTCGGATAGAGTACCTGGATGTCGATGCCGAGCTCGTCCATGTGCTTGACCCGAGCGTCCACGTTCTCCATCTCGCGGGTTTCCTGGGGCGTGAACATCACCCGGCCGGTACGGTCCGCCACCTCGTCGAGCTCATGAGCGGTCATGACGATCCGCACCAGACCGCGGATCTTGCCGTCTATGAACCAGTATTCGCTGCCCTGATCGCCGCTCGGCTTGACGACGATGGGACGGTACTTCTGATCGGCCGCATCCATATAGTCCCAGGTCCGTTCGGATTCGACCACGTGGGAATCGGCATCGATGGTCGGCATAGTCATTTCCTCCTGAATGTATAGACGTTCGATGCAGGTTCGCTGGTGAGTTGTACGTAGTCTGCTTAACACCTTTTCCACGGCGGAATCCAGCGAAAACGGCGGCTCCCGATTCCCTTGACAAAAAACACGCCGGCAACTACTCACCAAACAGTACGACAGGCCACTGAGTTCGATACTCAGGCCTGCACCCTCTGAGAGCTCTGAGAGAAAGGAAGCGCCATGCCAACGAAGTCCCGGGCCGCAATCTTGGTGGAATCGCGCAAGCCCCTGGTGGTCGATGAGGTCACTCTCCCCGACCCGGCACCCGACCAGGTCCTGGTGAAGCTCTTCGCCAGCGGCATCTGCCACTCCCAGCTCCACCAGATCCACCGAACGCCGGAAGAGCAGCGGTCCAAGCTGCCGGCGCTGCTCGGGCACGAATCCACCGGCGTGGTGGTGGCCAAGGGCCGCGATGTCACCCACGTGAAGGAAGGCGACCGGGTCTTCACCACCTGGGTCGACCGCAACGCCCCCGAGTCGCCGCTGCCGCCGGTGTCCCATGCCCTCAACATGCGGCCGCCCATCCCGGCCACCTGGAGGGGCGAATCCATCTGGGCCTCGGCGTCCACCTGGGCAGATCACGTGGTGGCCTCCGAACGAGTGGTGCTTCCCCTGGACGACGACGTGGACACGGAGGTGACCTCCATCATCGGCTGCGCGGTCACCACCGGTTCGGGCGCCATCATCAACACGCTGAAAGTGCGTCCGGGGCAATCGGTGGCCGTCTACGGGGTGGGCGGCATCGGCATGTGCGCCGTCTCGGCCGCCGCGGTGGTGGACGCCTACCCGCTGATCGCGGTGGACCTGGACGACGAGAAGCTGGAGTTCGCCAAGGGCTTCGGCGCCACCCACTGCATCAACGCCGGCAAGGTGGACGCCGTCGAGGCCATCACCGAGCTCACCGGCGGCGGCGCGGACTACGCCCTGGACGCGGTGGGGCATCCCACCACCCAGGAGCAGATCCTGCGCTCCGTGCGCACCGGGGCTCCCGGGCTTGCGCGCGGCGGGACGGCGTTGTTGATCGGCCTGCCGCCCTCGGGCGCAACGCCGCTGATCAACACCAATCTTTTCGCCGGAGGCCGCTACTTCACCCGCACCCACGCCGGCGACTGCCTCCCGGACCGCGATTTCCCGACCTTCGTCCGCTGGTACCGGGAAGGCAAGCTGAAGCTCGACGATCTGGTGACGCGCCGCTATACCCTGGACCAGGTCAACGAGGCCGTGACCGACCTGACGGAGGGGAAGATCCTGGGCCGGGCGATCTTCACGTATCAGTGAGGCGCTTCGACTTCGCTCCGCTGGCGCATACGCCGAGGGGGAGTGTCGGGTTACGCCTTCGGCTAACCCGACCTACGAGAGAGTACGTGAGAGACGTGCCCTGAGCGGTAGAACCGTAGAACCGTAGGTCGGATTAGCGAAGCGTAATCCGACATTTGGCGGCGCAGCAACGCCTCGACAAGCCATTGACCACTTTCGCATAGACCATTTTCGGAGGACCCCCATGTACATTGACTGCGACACCCACTATTTCCCGGTGAAGTTCCTGGAGGGGATCAGCGACCAATACCCCGAGTCCCCGCGGGTGGTGCGGAACGGCGACGAGGTCAAATCCGTGCTGCCGGACGGCACCCTCATCAAAAACCAGGGCCCCAAGGGCCGCTGGGACCTGGACGTACGGGTGGCGCAGGCCGACTTCGAAGGGTTCGACAAGCACGTGCTGATACCGGAGAACCGGGAGCTGCTGTACACGTGGGACCGGGACCTGGGTTGCGAACTGGCCCGTCGCTACAACGACGCGGTGGCCCAGGACTTGGCGGAATGCGCCCATCCGGAGCGCTACATCGGCGTCGGCTGGGTGTTCCTGCCGGACGCGGAAGAGTCCTGCAAGGAGCTGGACCGGATGGTGAACCAGCTCGGCATCAAGGCCGTGAAGTTCATGGGCGGCTTCGAGGACGCCAACCTGGGAGCGGAGCGGCTGTGGCCGGTCTACGACAAGGTGTGCCAGCTCGACATCCCCATCCTCGTGCACGACACGGCATCGGACCGCCAGGATCATCCCAACCCGGCCCTGGTGGGCATCGAGCAGCTCTATCTGGAGGCCGACAACAACGCCCTGCCCTTTCTGCTGGCGTTTCCCTTCCGCTACATCGTGGACATGGGAAGCCTGATCCTGCGCGGCGCGCTGAAGGAGTTCCCCGACCTCCGCATCTGCTTCGTGGAAGGCTCGGCCGCGTTCGTGCCCTGGCTCATGAACCGCCTGGACATGGACCCCAACGGCCGCAAGAAGCTCGGCAAGGCCCCCAGCGAGTTCTTCAGCCAGATCTGGGTGTCCGCCTTCGCCGCCGAAACTTCCATCCGCTACGCCTGTGATTTCTGGAAGGACCATAACCTGACGGTGGGCAGCGACTACCCGCACAACGATCCGTCGGGCACCTGGAAGGAGGGCACGGTCAGGATGGTCCAGGAGCTCGAAGGGATCTCCGACAACGACAAGGAGAAGATGCTGGGCGGCAACGCCATGCGGCTGTTCGGTATGTAGCCGGGAAATGGCGAACCGGGATGAAAGAATAGGCCATCCGGCGGCACTCGTTTCCGCTGTCTGTCCAGAAGTTTCCAGAAGTCTTTGACAACCCGAAGTGCTTGCGGTTTAATTAAGTTACTTAACATATCGGACAAGGAGGTTACCCATGGCACTTCACATTGGGGAGGAAGCTCCCAACTTCACCGCCGAGACCACCGAAGGAACCATCGATTTCCACGAGTGGATCGGTGACGGCTGGGCGATTCTGTTCTCGCATCCCAAGGACTTCACCCCGGTATGCACCACCGAGCTCGGCTACATGGCCGGCCTCAAGTCGGAGTTCGGGAAGCGTAACTGCAAGGTCATCGGCCTGAGCATCGATCCGGTCACCGATCACCGGGAGTGGGCCAAGGACATCGAAGAGACCCAGGGCCACGCGGTCAACTACCCCATCATCGGCGACTCGGACATGAAGGTCGCCAAGCTCTACGACATGCTCCAACCCGAGGCCAGCGGACCCTCCGCGGGCCGCACCGCCGCGGACAACGCCACCGTGCGCTCGGTGTTCGTCGTCGGACCGGACAAGAAGATCAAGCTGATGCTCACGTACCCCATGACTACCGGGCGGAACTTCGACGAGGTCCTGAGGGTGGTGGATTCCATGCAGCTCACCGCCAAACACCAAGTGGCCACGCCCGTCAACTGGAAAGCAGGCGACGACGTCATCATCGTGCCCTCGGTTTCGAACGAGCAGGCCAAAGAGAAGTATCCCGACGGCTGGAAGACCCTGAAGCCCTATCTCAGGCTGGTCGCCCCGCCGAAGTAGCCGGGGGCCTGCGCCGCGGGAAGACAAAGTTGTAGGGGCGGGTTTCAAACCCGCCCGTGCACGCACAGCGCGATATGCGGGCAGGTTTCAAACCCGCCCCTACGCCTGTCCGTCGCACATCTCGGCAAGGAGTCAACCGTGCGGGTGTTCGACGACGTCATGGATCTCTGGGGACGCGAGGTCATCCCCGCCTGCGCCGATGCCTGATTGACTGGACGAACCCGGTCCCCCGAAAGGAGACGCCATGCCGGAGCTGGATCCCACAACCCTCACCATCGCGGGCGTGGCCCCGCGCATCGCCGCCCGCGAGGTCTCGCCGGTGGAGCTGATCGCCTGCTACCTGGAGCGGGTCAAGCGGCTCAACCCCGCGCTCAACGCCTACAGCACCGTCATGGAGGACGACGCCCTGGCGGCGGCGCGGCAGGCGGAGCAGGAGATCGGCCGCGGAAACTATCGCGGCCCGCTCCACGGAATCCCGGTGTCCATCAAGGACAACCTGGCGGTCAAGGGCTACCCCACCACCGCCGGAAGCCAGATCCTCAAGGACTGGAAGCCCGACTTCGACGCCACCGTGGTCACCCGGCTGCGGCAGGCCGGGGCCATCATCCTCGGCAAGAACAACATGCACGAGTGGGCCGGCGGCGGCACCACCATGAACCCCTACTTCGGCACCACCCACAACCCGTGGGACACCACCCGGGTGCCGGGAGGCTCCAGCGGCGGCTCGGCCGCCGCGGTGGCCGCCGACCTGTGCCTGATCTCCATCGGCACCGACAACGCCGGTTCGGTGCGGAACCCTGCCGCCTGGTGCGGCACCGTGGGCCTCAAGGCCACCTACGGCCGGGTAAGCCGCTTCGGCGGGGTGGCCGGCACCGGCGGCTTCTCTTCCGACCACTTCGGCCCCTTCACCAAGACCGTGGAGGACTGCGCCCTCGTGCTGCGAGCCATCGCCGGGGAGGACCCCAACGACCCCCTGAGCTCTCCCGAACCTGTGCCCGACTACCGGGAAGGCCTGGGCAGCGCCGTCGCCCGCATGAAGGTGGGCGTCGTCGACAGCTACTTCGACGAACTGATGGTGGACGAGGTCGCCAAGGCGTTCCAGGATGCCCTCGCCGCGCTTGAATCCCTGGGCATGCAGGTGAAAGAAGTCACCATCCCCCACATGGACATGGTCCCCGCCGTCCAGACCGCCACCAGCCGGTGTGAAAACCTCGTGGCCCACGAGCCCTACCTGCGCAAGCAGCCCCGGGACTACAGCCCCGAGCTGCTGTACCGGAACATCGCCTCCCTCACCGTCCCCGCCTCGAGCTACGTCACCTCCCAGCGAGTCCGGCGCGTCATCTGCCGCGAGTTCGAGGAAGCCCTCGAGGACGTCCAGGTCATCGTCGCCCCCACCGTGGGAATGGCCGCGCCCACCATCGAGGAATGCAAACAGGGCTTCGCCGAAATCGACGGCCGCCGTATCCCCTTCCGCCACCCCAGCGGCAGCATCGGCACCCGTTGCACCATCCCCTTCAACGTCACCGGCCACCCGGCGCTGAGCTTGTGCTGCGGGTTCACGGCAACCGGTCTGCCCATTGGGCTGCAGGTCGTGGGATCATGCTTTGACGAAAGCCGTGTGTTTCAGGTGGCTCACGCATATGAGCAGGCGGCGAGGTGGTATGAGAGGAAGCCGAGGATAGAGTAAACGGCGAGGGGCGACTCACTCCAGGTTCTCGAACTGAGCCTCGATCTCAGTGGATCCCAAGCGGTCAAAGTCTTCCGGCACCAAGATTTGGCCATCCAGAAATCCGATGCGGCGCATCGCCCCGGACTCTGGCGCTTCCACCGGAACGACCTTGACCAGCGGTTTGCCAGCCCGCGTGATGATGAACGGCTCACCGTTGGCCGCAGCTTGGACGAGATGCGAGAGGTGCCTTTTGGCCTCTCGTAGGCTGACGGTGCGAATGACGGAGTGAAGTTCCCGCTCGTCAATCATTGCTAAGGTTGCCTCAACTCATTGAAAGTTTACCTTCCCCTCATCTACTTCCGACTATGTACGAAAAGCAGTGCCACTCGGACTATTCTGGATCCACATAGATGAAATCGAACCATATCTCGTGCAAGTGCTTGAAATCTTTATCTGTCGAGAGAAGCGTAGCTCCGCTTGCGTGAGCCGTTGCGGCGATCCAAAGATCATTCTGTGTCATCGACACAGCCGGTCTCGCCGGCGGCGCGTTTTGGGGCGAAGTGACGGATTTGCCATGGGTCCAAGCATCGATTAGGGCGTACGCGGCCAAAATCGTCTGTCTACTGATGTCAAGGGTCGGAATTTGGGCGAGAACGTCTTCAAGGCGAGCCCGTCGATTGCTACCCCAGCCCCTCTCCCTCTTCTCGAGCAAGCGTGTAGTCCGCTCGGCAGTTGTAAGGAGCCCGTCGAGATCATGGCAGTGTCCACCTTCTCAGACTACTGTCAATGCGGCACTTGGCAACGTTCTGACCTCTAAAGGAGACCGCTACGGACGAATGGTTCGACAGAACTCCTCTAGCCCTATGACCCCCACACCTTCCGACCTGGGACACCGTTCGTCGCCGGAATATACCACGAAACAACGATCCGGGTTCGAATCCTTCCGGGCATGGTGGAAGCCCCGTTCGAGCTTGGGGGCGAGGCCGCGCTTGATTTCGATGGCCCAGAGTCCCTGGTTGGGCATTTCCAGCAGGAGGTCAATCTCCGCGCCTGCGGTGGTCCGGTAGAAGCTTGCAACTGTGCGCTCCGAGGCCGCCCGCAGGATGTTCTCCACGACGAATCCCTCCCAACTGTCGCTGGCAATCGGATGACCGAGCACGGCCTCCCGGTGATCAAGCCCGAGCAACGAGTGGACCAGACCAGCCTTCAGGCATCCACAACCTCGCAATACTGGAATAACTAGCCGGATATACATGGAATTTGAGAGAGCCTCCGCTACAAGCTCGGCCTATTGACTTTGCATCTCCAGTTCAGGTAATCGTCCTTGGCCACGATTCTCGGACAGGAGGTGGAACATTCCCGGCTTCGACAAGACTCTCTTTCTTTCAGCCCTGGTCCTACCCGTGCTTCTTCTCTTCGGCTGTGCAACCGGCCCACAAACCCAGGTTGTGGTCCGGGACTCGTTCGTGATGGAGGCAGTCGACGGCACCTCGAAGCAGACCCTGGGCGGCATCACCGTGGAGGACTTGGGTGAGCAATCCGGCATTGTGCCTTCGGTTCGGGTTCAGGCCTGCAAGGGTTCACGCCTGTTGTTCCGTGAGGTAAAGCAGCGCGACAAGAAGGGGAAGACCCAGACCAAGCGCCATCCTGTCTTCGTCGAGGTGGATCCCTTTCGCAATCTGCATGTCCGGCGGCTGAAGATCCGCAACGACACCGAACATGTGCTGTCCCTCAACCGTGTAGAGGCGGTGTTCCTGGACGCGGCGGGAAACGACAACGAGGGCATGACGAGGGCGACGCTCAGACGCTACCTGCGCAGTTCCCGCCCCTGTCCCAGCACGAGGGCTGTCATCGCCAGCCTGCGCAGCCTCAAGTTTCTCGGCAGCAACATCCGTCTCCGTCCGGGCCGCGTCACGCAGGTCTTGGCGGTCTTTTCCGGCATCGACAGGCGTATCCTCGGAGACTGGATGCTTGAACTGCACGGGGTTCCGGTGGAAACCGACCCGGCCGGAAGAGTGTCGCGCGTCGCCTCATTGTCGTTTCCTTTCAGAACCTGGGGCTATCGAACCACCGTCGAAAGGCACAAGGAAACGACGTTTGGGCCTTGGCAGGAGCTCAGCCGCAAAGTGGAAGAAATCGACCCCGGGTCATAACCCCGCCGGCTTGCAACGGGTTCAGAGGTCCCGGTCGCGCAGGTCCCGGCGCTTAACCACCAGCCCGGCGGTGACGCCGATGCAGACGGCGGCCGTGACCACCAGCGTCCAGGGCGCGCCGATCAGCGCGGCGACGGCTCCCGAGTGGGCCTCGCCGAGGGAGGGAGCGCCCACGCCCAGTATCCGCTGGAAGCTCGCGGCGCGCCCTCTCAGGTTGTCCGGGGTGCGGGCCTGGATCACGACCTGGCGCACCACGGCCTGCAGGGCATCGAAAAACCCCACCAGGAACAGGATCGCCACCGACCCGAGAAACCAGGTCGAGAACGCCAGCCCGAAGAGGCAGGCGGCGTAGGCCATGACGCTGAACGCGACGAACAGGCCCTTGTATGAGAGGTTCCCCAACCACATGATCGCGGCCACGCCCGGGAGCGAACCCAGCGCCGGCGCGGCCAGGAGGATGCCCAGGCCTTCCGGGCCGAGGCCCATGGCCACGGCGAAGATCGGCAGCAGCGCCCGGTAGCTGCCGAAGAAGACCGCCGCGAACTCGGTCACCAGCAGGGCCACGATCAGCGAGTTGCGCCGGATGAAGGCGATGCCTTCGAGCAGACTCTCGACCGGCGACTGCTCCCGGTTCAGCGGCCCGGACTCGTAGCGCATGCAGACCATGATCGGGACGGACACGATATAAATGAGGCAGGCCACCGCGTAGGTCCATCCGGAGCCGGCGAAGCCGATCAGGACGCCGCCCACCGCAGGGCCGACGAGTTGCGACAGTTTGCGGACGGACGCGATCTGCGCGAAGGCGTTGACCAGCAGTTCCCGCGGCACGAGCCCGGGGACCATGGCGGTCCGCGCCGGTCCCGCTGCGGTGGTCAAGGTCGCGTTCACGAATGCCGCCAGGTAGATATGCCACACCTGGATGAACCCGGTGAGGGCCAGCGTTCCCAGGGACAGGGTGATGATGGCATTCACGCCCTGGACCAGGATGACGTACCGCCGCCGGTCGATACGGTCGGCCACGACTCCTCCGGCGAGTTGGAATACCAACGTGGCCAGGCCGCGGACCAGACCGGTGAAACCGGTCAACAGGGGGGAGCCGGTGAGATCGTAGACCAGCCAGAGCTCGATGGTGCGCTGGAGCTGATAGCTGACCGAGGTTCCGAAAAGGGCGATATAGAGCAGCCGGAAGTCACGAACGTCCAGCGCGGCCAGGGTGCGGCCGGGTTTCGTGGACCGGCGGAAGCGCCATCGCAAGGGGCTAGTGGTCTGTGCCATGCGAGTCGGTGGCAAGATGCGCAGGACTTTTTGTCGTCGGCAAGGCGCGACGACGAGCAGTGGCCACTACCACGCGAGGAGGAGCAACGCAGCCGACGGCGAAAAGGACTAGCAGATTGCCGCCGACTCGCATGGCACAGACCACTTGCTCCGGGAGTCTACCGGCCGTTGCCCGAGGCATGGGGGCCGTACAGGTCGGTCTCCATGAGCTCCGCGGCGGCGGCGCCGGCGTCGGTAAGGCGTAGCGTGCAACGCGACTCCAGCATCCACGCGTAGTAGCCCTCCGGCACGTCCTCGGAGGGGCCGTGGTGCATCACGCCCTTGGGCACACAGGTCAACATGCCGGGCTGGTCCACCCCGCCCCACGCGCCGGGACCCTCGAAGTAGTAGATCAGCTCGTCGTAGTCCACGTTGTTGTGGATGGGCGGGCGCCGCCGGTGGCGGGCACTCAGGTTGTAGAACAGCTCGTCCCGGCCGGGCGACGTAATGAACTGGACGGGGGGACCGTTATCGTCGGTCGGGACGTCCCGGAGATTCAACTTCCACACCGGACTGGGGCCGTCGGCGAACGCCTGCGTGGCCAACGGGTTGGTGGGCTTGACGTACCGCGTTACGCCGTCGAAGGACTTGAGCAGCAGCACGGTCTCCACGTCCTGGGCTTCGTCCTCGCCGATCACCGCGCGCCGGAGGCCGGCGCCGAACGTCGGCGACGGATCGAAGCGGACCGCGCCGGGGGTCTCCACGATGACCGAGAGGCTTGAGCCCGTGACGGGCCGCACACGGTAGGGAATCCCGCGGGGAATCACGATGAAGTCACCCGGCTCACCGGCCAGCGTGCCGTAGGCGGTGCGGAACTCCAACTCTCCCTCCTGTACGAAGTGCACCTCGTCGGCCTCGACGTTGGACACGACGAAGGGCATGAGGTGCGCGCGTCCGGACACGCTGAGCTGGACACCCGTGCGCCCGGCGTGGAACGGGACGGGCAGCGCTTCCGCATCCTCGCGGTCCTGCAGCGCCACGGAGCCGACATTGAGCCGGTGAGGCACGTGCGGACCCGTAACCGAAATGAAGTCCGGGCTGTGGTGGGTGCGGGTAACGTTCACGCCCGTCCCCACAAAACCCTCCCTGCCCCAGTGCTCCCGGTACTCCGTGCTGTCCTTCGCCATGGCCGTTCCTCCCGAATGGATGTTCAAAGGGGCGCCAGCGAGCGACACCCGAAACCCGCCACGACAATAACACCACGCCCGGACAACTGGAACCCCGGCCCCGCGACGCATCGGCCTCATGTCGCGCTACCGCTCCGGCACACGTCTCCCAACGCCCCCCCACGTCACGCACCGCTCCCCCGTAGGTCGGATTAGCGAAGCGTAATCCGACTCCGGTACCAATGCGGAGTGGGGTTGCGCCTTCGGCTAACCCGACCTACAGGGGTGCGCGGTCTCCGGTAGCAATGGACGGTGCGGTGCCGGTGACAACGGATAAGTGCGGAGGCGCGGGGCGCCCTTCTTGCCATCCGCCCTACGACTGGGCTAAGAGAAGCCTCAGACACACGGGCGAAGGGCATTCTCAAAGGCCACAGCCGGGAGTACGAATCCATGGACTATTTCGAACCCAAGACCGTTAGCGAGGCGCTTTCGCTGCTGGAGCAGCACGGCGACCAGGCGGAGGTCATCGCCGGCGGCACCGACGTGATGGTGGACATCAAGTACAACGACGAGCCGGGCTGCCTGGTGAACATCAAGCGCATCCCGGATCTGACCGCCATCAGCGAGAACAACGGCGGCGTCCACATCGGGGCACTGGCCACCATCCACGACCTCGAAGAGAGCGACCTCGTGCGCGAGCGGCTGCCGCTCTTGTGGCAGGCGGCGCACCAGTTCGCCTCGCTGCAGATCCGGAACACGGCCACCATCGGCGGCAACATCTGCCGGGCCTCTCCTTCCGGTGAGACCCTGGCGCCGCTGCTGGTGCTGGAAGCCCAGGCCGAGCTGGCTTTCTCCGACGGCGCCCGCACCGAGCCGTTCAGCGCGTTCTTCCGCGGTCCCGGCCAGACGAGCCTCGGCTCCAAAGGCCTGCTGACCGGCATCACGGTGCCCTTCCCCGCGGCCGAAAGCCATGCCGAGTACCTCAAGCACGCGGTGCGCGGTCCCATGGACATCGCCATGGTAGGGGTCGCCGTCATGGCAACGCCCAACGCGGACAAGACCGCCCTGGACGACGTCCGCATCGGCCTGGGGGCGGTGGCGCCCACGCCCATCCGCGCCTCCAAGACGGAGGCCATGGTGAGCGGCAAGGCGCTCGACGCGGCGCTCGTGAAGCAAGCCGGCGCGAGCGCGGCATCCGAATCGAGTCCGATTACCGACCAGCGCAGCAGCGGCGAATACCGCGGCTGGATCGTGGACGCCCTGACACGCCGCGGGCTGGCGCAGTGCTGGCAAGCGATCACCGGCAAGGAGGTGGCATGATGAGCCTGGAGATTAAACTGACGGTCAACGGCAAGACCCATACGGCCGAGCTGGAGCCGGCCACCGCGCTGGTGGACTTCCTGCGGGACACCCTGGGCTACAAGGGCGTCAAGCTCTGCTGCAACACGGGGGAATGCGGCGCCTGCACCATCATCATGGACGGCAAGCCGGTTAACTCCTGCGTGGTGCTGGGAGCGGACGCGGCGGGAGCCGAGTTGGTCACGGTAGAGGGCATCGCCGACGGCGACGAGCTGCACCCGGTGCAGCAGGCCTTCATCGACACCGGCGCGG
This sequence comes from uncultured Binatia bacterium (SeqCode), assembly GCA_965221155.1. Taxonomy (GTDB): domain Bacteria; phylum Desulfobacterota; class Binatia; order UBA9968; family JAJDTQ01; genus JAJDTQ01. The sequence goes on from OZ244869.1 coordinate 804,860, forward strand.
TGCAATGCGGCTACTGCACCCCGGGTTTCATCGTCTCCCTCAAGGCGCTGCTGGACCGAACGAAGAGCCCCACGGCCGAGGAGGTCGAGGAAGCCATCTCGGGCAACATCTGCCGCTGCACGGGTTACACGAAGATCTTCGACGCCGTGGAACTGGCCGCCAAGCAGATGTCGTAAGGAGCGTCCTTCGACTTCGCTCGGCTGCGCCTCGCTACGCTCAGGACGAACGGCGGCGGGGCGATTTCCCTGAATTGGCTCAAAGAGATGGAAGGAGTTAGGACCCATGGCAAAGGCTGAATACACGGTCCTGGGAACCGACATGCCCCGCATGGGCGGGGTGGAGCGGGTGGTCGGGAAGGGCATCTACGGCATCGACCTGAACCTGCCCGACGCCCTCAGCGGCGGCGTGCTCCGGAGCGAGCATGCCCACGCAAAAATCGTCAGCATCGACACCAGCGCGGCCAAGGCCATCCCCGGCGTGCGCGCCGTGGTGACGGCGGCGGATGCGCCGGACGTGCGCTACGGCCGGTCCTACATCGACCGCTACATCCTCGCCAAGGACAAGGTCCGCTACATGGGCGACCCGGTGGCGGCGGTGGCGGCGGACAGCCAGGCGCTGGTGAAGGAAGCCCTCAAGAAGATCAAGGTCACCTACGAGCCGCTGCCGGTGGTGGTGGATCCGGAAGAGACCATGAAGGAATCGGCGCCGACCATCCACGAGGACATGCCGCTGCCGAAGAACCTGCCGGAAGACGTCAAGGTCAAGAACGTCTGCGGCTACGTGGCGGTGAACATCGGCGACGCCGAGACCGCCATGGCGGAAGCCGACGTGGTAGTAGACGAAGTCTACGAAACGAAGATGATCCATCCCCAGTACCTGGAGCCGCGCATCGCCGCGGCCAGGCCCGAGGAGGACGGCCGCCTCACGGTCTGGGCCAACGCCCAGGCGCCCTTCCCGGTGCGCACGGAAGTCGCCAACCTCGTGGGACTGCCCCTGAACCAAGTGCGCGTCATCTCCACCGACATCGGCGGCGGCTTCGGCGGCAAAGGCAGCGGGGTCACCTCCAGCGCCGGCCTGGAGCCCATCTGCGCGCTCCTGGCGCTGACCGCCAAGCAGCCGGTGATGATCGTCATGGACAAGGCGGAGGAGACCATCTCCACCACCATCCGCTCGGGCTGCAAGATCTGGATCAAGACCGGGGCCAAGAAGGACGGCACGCTGGTAGCACGCCAGGGCAAGGTGGTGTACGACGCCGGCGGCTACTCGGGCTTCGGCAATCAGGCCGGCGGCCGCTGCACCCAGATGGTGGGCGGCTGGTACCGCCTGCCCAACATCCACATGGACGGCTTCACGGTCTACACTAACAAGCAGGTATGCGGTCCGGTACGCGGTCCGGGCGGACCCCAGGCCACGTTTGCCATGGAATCCCACATGGATTCCCTCGCGGCCAAGCTCGGCATGGACCCCATCGAGTTCCGCCTCAAGAACGTCCCGGAGAAGGGCGACGGCATCGTCGGCGTTCCCAAGCTGCGCGACAGCTCGCTGGCGGAGACCCTGCGCATCGCCAAGGAGAAGATCGGCTGGGGCAAGGTCAAGCTCGAGAAGAACCAGGGCATCGGGTTTGCCACCGGCGCGTGGATCGAAGGCTCGGGACCCGGCGGCGGCGCGGTGGTGAAGGTCAACGAGGACGGGTCGGCCACGGTGCACATCGGCAAGGTGGACTACGGCACCGCCCCGCGGTTCGGCATTCCCATGATCGTCGCCGAGGTGCTGGGCATACCCACCGACGACATCACCGTGCTGAACGTGGACACGGACGCGAGTCCCTGGGACGCGGGGACGGTGGGCAGCCGCTCGATGCTGGTGGCCGGCAACGCCGTCAAGCTGGCGGCCGAGGACGCCCGGAACCAGATCCTGCGCATGGCCGCGGGCCAGCTCGAAGCGAGCCCGGAGGATCTGGAGATCGTGGACAAGCAGATCCAGGTCAAGGGGGCGCCGTCACGGTCGGTGTCGCTGGCGTCGGTCTGCAACGCGGGGCACAACGAGATCGGCGACGTCATCGGCCGCGGCTACTTCGACTCCAAGGCGTCCCAGGCCGACGAGCGGGAGCGCGGCAGCTCCCAGCCCTTCACCACCCACGCGGCCATGGTGGAGGTGGACGCCGACACCGGCAACGTGAAGATACTGAAGTACGTGGCCGTGCATGACGTGGGCTTCGTGGTCCACCCCAAGGCGGTGGAAGGTCAGATCGAAGGCGCCGCGGCCATGAGCCTGGGCCAGGCGCTGTGCGAACAGGTGGTCCACGACAGCCAGGGGCACACCCTGAACCCGACCTTCGTCGACTACCTGATGCCGACCATCAACATGCTGCCGCGCATCGAGGCCGTCACCGTGTCGGGCTATCCCGGCGCCGGCCCTTACGGCACCAAGGGAGCGGGCGAGATCGGCTCCGTGCCGCCCATGGCCTGCATCGCCAACGCCATCTGCAACGCCACCGGCGTCCGCGTCCGCAAGCTCCCGCTGAGCCCCGAGAACGTGCTGCGGGCGCTCCGGGAAGCCGGGAAATAAGGCCGAACCGAACGGGCGGCCTGTCGGACTTGAGAGTCTGTGCCGCAGGACGACGAAGGTGTAGGGGCGGGTTTCAAACCCGCCCGTGCCCGCACCGCGCTGGAGGCCGATCCACGCTTTTGGTAACAAGACACCACGCCGGTTCCGGGCGTGCGTATGGCGGATAGGTCCCCTTGCGGTTGGTAACGAATGCCCGCCGCCGGCTGGCGGGACTCTACTACGGCTGGCGGATGATAGCGCTGATGGCCCTTATCCGGACCATCGGCGGCGGACTCCACAGCTTCGGTTTCACGGTCTACTTCCTTCCCATCCAAAAAGAGCTGGGTATCAGCAATGCGGCCACGTCGCTGGCCTTCTCCCTGGCCCGGGCCGAGGGCGCCATCGAGGGTCCACTGGCGGGCTACCTCATCGACCGTTTCGGCCCCAAGCCCGTGATACTGACCGCGGCGCTGATGTGCGGCACCGGCTATCTTCTCTTCTCCACTGTCGAAAGCTACGCGAGCTTCCTGATCATCTATGTCGGGGTCATCTCCCTGACCTTCACAGCAGGCTTCGTACACGCTCCGGCGGTGCTCGCCGTCAACTGGTTCGTGCGCTACCGCGCACGTGCGCTGACCTGCCTGAGCGCCGCCATGCCCGTCGGCGGAACCGTTATCACCTTCCTGCTCGTCGTAACCGTCCACCTCTGGGGTTGGCGAACGGCCGCGGCCCTTGCGGGATGTGGGCTTCTATTCGTGGCCGCGCCGCTGGCCTTGAAGATTCGCCGGTCGCCCGAGAGCATGGGCCTGCAACTCGACACCGGGACGGCGTCGTCCCCTGCGCCGCCGCCCGGGACGGGAGAGGACGGGTCGCGGAATCACGGGACGGAGCCGCAAGGCGAGTCCGACTACGAGCTTGGCCGGGCCATGCGTACCCCGGTCTACTGGCTCTTCGTGCTGTGGATGACCACGCGGAGCGCCGCCTACACGATCGTCCTCGTGTATTTCATCCCGCTGATGGAGTGGAAGGGATTGACGTTCTTGGCCGCGGGAATGGTCCTGTCGTGGTTCAACTTCATGAATATCGTGGCCCACTTCATCATGGGATGGATCGCCGACCAGACCAACAAGATGCGACTCGTGGCCTGGTGCATGGTGCTTTCCCTCGTCGCGACCCTCATCCTGATGTGGAGCGAAACGGTGTGGGGGTTGCTGCTGTTCGCCGCGCTGTTCACCGTCCTGGACGCTTCGATACCGGTCATATGGGCGGCGGTGGGAGACTATTTCGGGCGCCGCCGTTTCGGCACCATTCGCGGGAACATGAGCTTCTTCTACATGTGGGGAAGCGTCCTGGGTCCATATCTGGCCGGCACGATCGTCGACCACTTCAACAGCCACACCTATGTGCTATGGCTGCTCCTGGGCTTGGTTGGGGCCTCCGGGGTGACGACGGCCCTGCTGATCGGACCCTGGACCCGAGGGGTCGCGCGCCGCGACTGACGGTGCGACGCCGGTTGCACAAACTGCAGCCGCCCTGCTTCAGTGAAGCCGGTCCTTCGACTCCGCTTCGCTACGCCTGTCCTGAGCTTGTCGAAGGGCTCAGGACGAACGGGGACAGTGCTTTCCCAACCGTCCGTCCTGAGCCCTTCGACAAGCTCAGGACAGGCGTAGCGAAGCGGAGTCGAAGGACGCCAATTAATCAGAGTTTTCTAAGAGATATGCCGATCCCGGAGGTCCCATGACACTCATCATCGACAATCCGACCGTGGAGAAGGTTCTCGACCCGTCAGAGGTAAACGATGCCCTGGAGGTGGCGGCGTTGGAGCTGGCAACCGGCGGCGCAATCAATGCGCCCCCGTATCGGGTCTTTACGCCAAGGGACCCCGACGACTACCGTGATCACCCAAGGTTTCCCGAAGGGGGAGGAAACCCGACACATCACTCCTATACCTCACTGAGCGGCGCCATCTCCAAACTGGATGCCACAACGGACCGCATCGACTCCGATATCATCACCTATTTCGAACAGGACGGAAGAACGCTTCAAAGGCGGGTGCCGGGCCGCAAGGATGGAAAGTTTTGCGGCCTCATCTATCTCTACAGCTCTCGCACCGGCGAGCTCCTGGCCATCATTCACGACGGCTATCTTCAGAAGTTCCGGGTGGCGGGCACGGGAGCGGTTGGCGCGAAATATCTGGCCCGCAAGGATTCGCGCACGATGGCGCTTATCGGAACGGGTTGGCAGGCCCAGGGCGCGGTTCATTGTTTCGGTGCCCTCGGCAACTTGAAAACGATCAAGGTGTACAGCCCGACACCGGGCAAGAAAGAATCGTTTGCGGACCAAATGTCCAAGGAGGCCCGGATCGAAATCGAACCGGTTCCCTCAGCTCGCGAGGCGGTTCAGGGCGCGGACATTGTCTATATGGCGACGAACTCCAAGGACCCGGTGGTAATGGCTGACTGGCTCGAGCCCGGTCAATTCGTCAGCAACGTTTCAGACGTCGAGCTCGAACTCGCGGGCTGGGAACGCTGTGACGTCCTGACCATGAACCGCCACGGCAGGCGTTGGATGAGGTACGCCATAGGCGGCGCCGACGCGATCCCCGAGCATTCGAAGGATCAGTATACCCGGCCGACGGCTATCGAGTGGGACAAGCTGACACTGTTGGGCGATGTGATAGCGGGAAACCACCCGGGACGGACGTCCGACAGCCAGATCACGGGCCTCGTCCTGCGCGGAGACGGCGTGCAGTTTACCGCGGTCAGCCATCTCATCTATAGTCGCTGCAAGGAGATGGGGTTGGGGACGGAAATTCCCAGCGACCTCTTCCTTCAAGACGAGAAGTACATACCCTAGGAGCCTGCGCCGCAGGAAGACGGTTGTAGGGGCGGGTTTCAAACCCGCCCGCGATCGCACCGCGCTGTCGTCGCCGACAGACGCCACGGCTCCCGGTCATGTCCCGAGCGTAACGCCGATATGAACAGGCAAAAGCGCATCGCCATCTACCGCCGGCTCCAGGCCCGCAATCCCAGCCCCTCCACCGAGCTGGACTGGGTCGACCCGTTCGAGTTGCTGGTGTCCGTGGTGCTGTCGGCCCAGGCCACCGACGTGAGCGTCAACAAGGCCACGGCCAAGTTGTACCCGGTGGCCAACACCCCCGAGAAGATCCTCGCGCTAGGCGTCACCCGGCTCAAGCGCTACATCCGCACCATCGGGCTCTTCAACAGCAAGGCCGAGAACATCATCAAAACCTGCCGGATCCTCATCGACGAGCACGGCAGCCAGGTGCCGCGCACCCGGGAGGCGCTGGAGAAGCTCCCCGGCGTGGGCCGAAAGACCGCCAACGTCATCCTGAACACCGCCTTCGGCGAACCCACCATCGCGGTGGACACGCACATCTTCCGCGTGGCCAACCGCACCCGCATGGCCAAGGGCAAGAACCCCATCGAGGTGGAGACCCGCCTGACCCGGCTGACCCCCCCGGAGTTCCGCAAGGACGCCCACCACTGGCTGATCCTTCACGGCCGCTACGTCTGCAAGGCGCGCAAGCCCGAGTGCCCCACCTGTGTCATCGCCGACCTGTGCGAGTTCCCGGACAAGACGCCCGCAGATCTCCCTTCCGGCAAGCAACTCGGCGGATTGAAAGGCAAGATGACGATTCATGCCGATGTCGTCCGCTCCGAGTCGACAGACGACTGGGACATGTTGAAGTGACGCTGCTGCTCGACACCCATGTCCGGAAATGCCCGCAGGAACAGCCAAAGGCTAGCAGCCTACGCTACGTTGGACTCCCGTAGGGGCGACCGGCCGGTCGCCCTACGCCCGTTACGATTCGATGACCGGGACAGACTCCCGGAGCCTGTCCCACCACTAGTGTGGTGTCTCACAAATACGGTTATGAAGCTGCGAGGGCATTTTGGTTGTCGGCAAGGCGCGATGACGAGCAGTGGCGTGCACCACGCGAGGAAGAGCAACGCAGCCGACGGCCAAAAGGATCCGCAGATTCATAAGCGTATTTGTGAGACACCACACTAGAACGCATCTTCACCGGATGACCGCGGCGGCCCGCAGGTCCGCCAACTCCCCCTCCGTGAGCCCCAGCAGCCCTCCCAGCACCTCGTCGGTGTGCTGCCCGATGGCCGGGGCATCGTGGCGGATGGACGCCGGCGTTTGCGACATGTGGATCCACGGCGCCAGCAGCGTGGTGGGGCCGGCGGTGGGATGGTCGCGCTCGATGAAGGCGTTGCGGGCCTTGATGTGGGGGTCGTCCAGCACTTCCGCCTTGGATAGCACGGGCGCGCCGAAGTAGCCGAGATCGCGGACGGCGTCCCACAGCTCTTGCCGGGTGCGGGTGCACGCCCAGTCCTTTACGCACTGGTCCAACTCGTCCTTGTGCTCCCGTCGGGCCGCCGTGTCTGCGAAACGCGGGTCCGTTGCCAACTCGGGTTGCCCCATCCGCTCCGTCAGCCGGCTCCAGCCGTCGGCGGCGAGGTGAGGAATCCGCAGCGTGAAGTAGCCGTCCGCCACCTGCATGGGCGTGTTGCCGACCATGTTGCCGGTGAAGTGTTCGTGCATGGAACTGACCATGAAGCCCAGCACCGCCTCCTGCATGGACACCACGATCCGCTGGCCTTCTCCGGTGCGCTCGCGCGCGTGGAGCGCCGCCAGGATGCCCACGGTCATGCTCACGCCGGCGGCCTCGTCGCCGATGCCCAGGGACTTCGTGCCTTCGGCGCCGGCGTACTCCCAGGCCGTGTGGGTCCAGCCGGTCATGCTGTTGTTGGTGGCGGCGGTGTTGCCGTGGTCGGCGTAGGGACCCCACTCGCCGTAGCCGCGGGAGCAGGCGTAGATCAAGCGCGGGTTCGCCGCCTTGATGGACTCGTAGTCGAGGCCGAAACGCTCCATGGTGCCCTTCTGGTAATTCTCCACCAGGACGTCGGCGCGGGCAATGAGCCCGCGCGCCAGCTCGACGCCGCGTTCGGTCTTGAGATTCAGCACGATGCTCTTCTTGTTGACGTTGATCCACAGGAACTCGTAGCCGTCCTTGCCGGCGTCCGGCGCCATCCAGGAGCGGCGGAAATTGTCGCCCTGGGGCGGCTCGATCTTGATGATCTCGGCTCCCAGATGCCCCAGCAGCATGGTGCAGAAGGGTCCGTTCAAGGCGTGGGTGAAATCCACCACGCGGATGTCGTTCAAGGGGCCGGGCATGGGTTGCTCCTCTCCGTGGTCAACCGGCCGGATCATGGGGCCAGCACGGCGATCGGGATGACGGCGATGCCGTCGTTACGGACATAGCCATAGCCGGAACTTACGATAACGCCAAGCATTCGGGGTTCGCCAGCGGCGTCCCGGTCCACGCGTTCCCGGAACTTCGACAAAGACGCCGCCGCGGCGTCCACTTGTCCGGCGCCGAGTTTCACCTCGAAGGCGCACCAGTCTCCTTGACGGTTCTGCACCAAGGCGTCGACTTCGAGGTCGGTGTTGTCGCGGTAGTGATAGACGTTCGCGTCGCAGACACGGGAATAAATGGAAAGATCCCGATACACCATGGATTCAAACAGCAGACCCAGAAAGTTGAGGTCCGCCAACAACCGTGACGGCGTTGCACCGAGGGCCGCGACGGCCAACGACGGATCGACGAAGTGGCGTTTCGGCGAGCGCCGCAGCAGGGACCTGGAGCGAAGCCGCGGCGACCACGCCGGCTGCTCTTCGTACACCATCAACCGCCGCAGGGCAGCGAGGTAACTTCGCACGGTGTCGTCGTCCAACGGGCCGTCGCCCCCGCCGGCGTCCGCGGCGATGGTGCGCCCGCTGACCGGTGTGGCCACGTTTCGCGCGAGCGATTGCAGGACGCGGGCGACGTTGTCCGGATTCCGGGAAACGCCATCGACCCGGGCAATGTCGACTCGACGGATTTCCTCCAGATAGTCGGTGCGGGCTGTCATGCACGCCTGGTCCGACAGGTTCAGGTCGCCCGGCCAACCGCCTCGGCTCAGGTGGGCGACGAGTTCCGCCAGCGTAGTGCCTTGGCGCGAGCAACCCTCGAAACGACCGCGCATCAGGTCTGACAGGGACACCTGGCCGGTGGAAAACCCCGCTTCGAAGGAGCTCATGGTACGCAATCTGATGCGGGATATTCGGCCTGCGCCGGTGTGGCGGGTGATGTCATCGGCGGGCACCGCCGAGCCGGTCAGTATGAACTGTCCGGGGCTGCGACGCCGATCCACATCCCGCCGGACATGGTTCCAGATGGCAGGCTCAATCTGCCACTCGTCGATCAGTCGCGGCCTGTCTCCGGCCAGCACCAGTGCGGGATCGATCGCCATGGCTTGACGAGCGTTCTCGTCGACGTCGAGTTGCACCTCGCTGGCTGCCTGCTGACGGGCGGTTTCAGTTTTGCCGCAGGCTCTCGGACCCTCGATGAGCACGGCCCCGGCGGCCCCCAGACGATCACCAAGCTCCTTGTCTGCGATTCGAGGCATGTACATTTCGTTCTCGTCCAACCCAACATTGGCGGACAACCAGGCATCTGCAACGCATTAAACCAGGTATTTATAACGTATATAGCCGGTTATTTGCAATGCTGGTGACCCGCCATTTGCAAGACGCCACATGCGTTTCCCTTGCTGCCGTCTCCTTTTCACCTTCCCCGAAAGATCGAGAGCGGGCCAAACACGCTCCTGGATTGACATGACTCCAGGTAATCGCCTACCCTTCCGCAAAATCGAAGAGAGAGGTGCCGCCGTGACCATACCCACCACCCCCCTGGACCCGGAGAAACAACCCGCGCTCACGCGCATGGACACCTACGCCGACTGGCGCAACCGCGAGGGCGTGCCGCTCGTGGGCGGGATCTACATTGAGGACATGAAAGCCGTGGAGGTAGGCCCGTGGCCGCGCAAGGGCGACGGCGTCAAGGGCGCGCTGTGCTACCTCGACGGCGACAACGGCGGCGACGAGCACATCGTCGAGCTGGCGCCCGGAGGCTACACTGCCCCGCTGCGGCACATGTACACCGAAGCCATCTACGTGGTGTCGGGCCACGGCTCCTGCTCGGTGTGGCGTGAGGGCGGCGAGAAGCAGACCTTCGAGTGGGGTCCGGGCAGCTACTTCGTACCCCCCACCAACACCTGGCACCAGTTCTTCAACGCCAGCCTGTCGCAACCAGCGCGGTGGTTCTCGGTCACCGACCTGCCCCAGCTTTTTCGGCAGTGGAACACCGAGCACTTCATCTTCGACAACAACTACAACTTCGACGACCGCTACCAGGGTGAGCCCGACTACTTCAACGCCGAGGCCAAGCTGTACCGCGGCCGGGTTTGGGAAACCAACTTCATCCCGGACATCCGCAAGCTGCCGCTCTACGAGTGGAAGAGCCGGGGCGGCGGCGGCACCAACGCGTTCATGGTCATGGGCTCGGGGCTGATGGAATCCCACGTGTCCCGCTTCGAATCCGGCTACTACAAGAAGTCCCACCGCCACGGCCCGGGCGCGCACCTCTACATCACCGAGGGCGAGGGCTACGTGCTCGCCCAGCGGGGCGACGAGGAGCGCGTCCGCTGCGACTGGAAGGAAGGCAGCCTCTACCTCTCCGGCGCCGGCCAGGGCCTGTGGCTGCACCAACACTTCAACGTGGGCGCGACGCCAGCCACCTACCTGGTGATGAACCAGGGCCTGTCGCGCAAGTACGCCGTGAACCGCTGGCAGGCCCAGGAGTCCACCGTGCTCCGCACCGGCGAGGTCAGCGGCAAGAAGGGCGGCTACCAGGTCGAGTACGAGGACGAGAACCCGGAGATCCACCAGATCTTCGAGGAAGAGCTGGCCAAGCGCGGCATCACCTGCCGTATGAAGAACATGGTGCCCTGGTGCACCGGCGAGGCCGGCGCCGAGGCGGTCAAGGTCCTGTTCCCGGACGAGCACGGCAACTTGCCGGGCGAGCAGGGCAACCTCCCGGACGTGGAGGGGAGCTTCATCGACTGAGCGACACCGACCAACCTCCGCCGGAGATCGACACATTGACACTTCCAAGACCGGGACACCGCTACGGACAACGGGTCCAATCGTTGTCTCGCCTCATGATTCTCGCGCTGCTTGCCGCCCTTGCCTTCGGCCTTCCGGGTCAGGTTCACACGCAGACTGACGATCCGCCGGCCGAGACCACTCCCGACAATGAGGCGGCCATGCGCTGGTGGGATGCCCTCAACCCTCAACAGAGGGTGGCCGCCTTGCACGGCGACGAACCGACTCCGGAGCAGACCGCCGCCGCCGAGAACCCGTACGCCGATCTGGACATGGAGACCAAGGGCCTTGCCAACGACGCCGCGGATGCGATCAACGGGGGCGTAGAATTCGCCAGCGTCGGCGCCTGGTGGCAATCCCTCGACTGCCGCCGCAAACGCATCGCCGTGGGCGACGGCAACACCGAGGATACGGAGAGCCTTTACTGTGTCCACTATCCGGGCTCCGGCAGGACGCCGCTACTCGGCGCTGAGGTAAAGGCCGCTGTGGAAACGATCGGGCTGGCCTTGCTCGGACGCATGGATGTCGGTGTGTATCCCCCGGACATTGCCTTGGCCATGCGCTGGTGGGACGCCCTCGAACCGGCTCAAAGGGTTGCCGCGTTGCACGGCGACGCCGCAACACTCGAACCCGGGCAAAGGGCCGCCGCCGAGCGTATGTACGGGGACCTGGACCCGGAGACCAAGTGGCTGGTTCATACAACCGCCGCGGGAATCGCCCCCACCACCCGTTTGGCCAGCGTCGGCGCCTGGTGGGAGTTCCTCGACTGCCGCGAGAAGCGCGTCGCCACGGGCGACGGCAACACCGAGGATTTGAACAGCCCCTACTGCGACAACTATCCGGGCTCCGGTGTGACGCCGCTGCTCGAGGCCCGCATAAAGGACCACGTGGATAGCGTCGGGCAGGCCTTGCTCGACCTCATGGATCCCGGCGTGTACCCCCCCGACATTCCCCCGGCGATGAGCTGGTGGGAGGCCCTCAACCCGACACAAAGGGTCCTCGCCCTGCATGGCCTCACGGCAACACAAGAGGAGACCGCCTCGGCTCGAAACATGTACGTGGATCTCGACCCGGAGACCAAGAGGCAGGTCAACGACACCGCCCGCGAGATCTACGGCACCGTCCGCTTTGACAGCGTCGGCGCGTGGTGGAAGTCCCTCGTCTGCCGCCTCAGACGTGTCGCCACGGGAGACGGCAACACCGAGGACCCGGAGAGCCCCTACTGCGCCCACTATCCCGGTTCCGGAAGGTCGCCGACACTCGACGACATGCAAAGAGAGCACGTCAACACGGTCGGCATGGCATTGCTCAACCTTCCCGACCCCGGCGTGTATCCGCCGAGCAGCAAACGCATCGGGCAAGTCAACCGTGTCTTGCTGCCCGCGGTCTCGCGCGCGATCCTGTCGAGCACCTCGAATGCGGTGAGCGCGCGCGTCAACTCGCGACTCTCGGCGCCGAAGACGCCCGCGGCACGCTTGAACCTTGGCGGCGCTCCGAACACGCTTCTCACACTGGCAACCCACGCCAAGGCCATGGGCGACGGCCGGATGGACCTGGGCCGGTTTCTCGGCCGCTCATCCTTCGCGTTGCCGCTCAACCCATTCGGCAACGCACCGGGCGGTCTGGCGCTGTGGGGCAGCGGCGACTATCAGAATCTCTCCGGCGGCTCGGAGAACGTCGACTGGGAGGGCAACGTCGTGAGCGGCCATTTCGGCACGGACGTGCTGTTGAAGCGCAACCTGCTCACGGGCCTGTCCCTGTCCCACTCGAAGGGAACCCTCGACTACACGGAACGAATCGGCGCCGATCCCAGGCAAGGCGATCATGAAACCACGCTGACGAGCCTCAACCCGTACGTGGGCTGGATGCTGGAATCGGGCGTCGGGTTGTGGGCCATGGCAGGACACGGTTGGGGCCGGGTGCGCGTCAACCATGATGACGCGGACCACGCGAGCACCAGCGACCTGACCCAATGGTCCGGGGCGGTTGGCGCCAACGGCACGGTGTATTCGAGCAGCAATCTGTTGCCCGGCGGCGACACCGCCGTCACGTTGAAAGGCCAGGGCGCGCTGGCCCGAGCCGAGATCCACGGCTCCGCGGACATGGATGAGCTCACGTCGACCGTAAGCCGGCTCCGGCTGGCGGTGGACGGAAGGTATACCCGGAAGTTCGACTCGGGCGGGCTGCTGACCCCTTCTCTGGAGCTCGGAGTTCTCGCTGACGGCGGGACCGGCGAAACTGGGGCTGGTTTGGAGGTCGGGGGCGCGTTGCGGTACCGGGAACCGTCGCTGGGACTCACGGTGGAGGCCCGCGGCAGAACGCTGATAGCCCACGGCGGAGACCACGAGGAGTGGGGTGCCGGCGGCTCGTTGCATCTCGATCCAGGAGTCTCCGGCCGGGGTTTTTCGGTCAGCCTCGCTCCCTCGTGGGGCGAGCCTCAAAGCGGTATCGACCATCTTTGGCAGCGCGACCTCATGGGAGCCGGGGTCCGCTCGGCGGACGCCGCCATGCGCATGGCGGGCGAGTTGAGCTATGGCCTCTCCGCCTTCGGTGGTGGGGGAGTGCTGACGCCCTATGTCGGTTTCTCGCGGTCAGACGGAAGCACACGGGAGTACCGCACCGGTGCGCGGCTGCGGACGGCGTCGTCGCTCCACCTGGCGCTCCAGGGAACGCGGCGTGAGCGGGCCAACGAATCGGTAGAGCACGGGTTCACGGCCCAGGCCGCCGTGCGCTGGTAACGCATCGGGGAACATTCGAGGCCATGCACGACATCGGGGACGACCACGATCACGACGGGGTTACGCCGGAGGAAGAAGACCATCCTCTCTGGAAGCTCGACACCATCACCCTGACCAGCGTCGGCATCGACGTGGGCACGGCGACGTCGCAGGTCCTGTTCTCGCGCTTGGTGCTGCGGCGGTTGGGACGGGAGCTGTCCAGCCGCTTCGTAGTCACGGAACGGACGACGCTCTATCTCTCCCCCATCCGTTTCACCCCCTACACCGCCAACCGCGAGCGCATTGACGACGAGGCCCTCGGCCGTCTCGTGGACGCCGCGTACGAGGAGGCGGGACTCACTCCCGAGAACGTGAACACCGGGGCCATCATCCTCACCGGCGAGGCGATACGGCGGGACAACGCCCGGGCCATCGCCGACCTGTTCGCCGACCAGCGGGGTGACTTCGTCTGCGCCACCGCCGGCCACAACTTCGAGGCCCTGCTGGCGGCCCACGGTTCGGGCGCCGTGGCGTATTCCGCGGAACAGAAATGCCGGGTCCTCAACATCGACATCGGCGGCGGCACCACCAAGCTGGCCCTGGCCGAGGGCGGACGGGTTCGCGGTACGGCCGCCTTCCACGTGGGGGGCCGGCTTATGGCCACCGACGGTAACGGCACCATCACGGTACTGGAGCCCGGCGGCAAGGCCCTGGCAGGTCACGTGGGGCTGGACTGGAACGTGGGGGACCGGGCAAGCTCCACCGACATCGAGCGGCTGGCCGACCACATGGCGGATGTAGTCCTCACCTTGGCCCAGGGTGGTGACGCCGCTCCGGAGTTGGAACGGCTCTGGCTGAGTCCTCCCCTGGACACCAACGGTGACTGCGACGCGGTGGTCTTCTCGGGCGGCGTCAGCGAGTACGTCTACGGCAGCGAGACCGAATCGTACGGCGATCTCGGAGCGCCGTTGGGCAAGGCGTTGCGGCGCCGCATCGACGACGGCGCGCTGCCCGCCAGCCTGGTGAGCGCCCGCGAGTGCATCCGGGCCACGGTCATGGGGGCCGCCCAGCATACCGTGCAGGTTTCCGGCAACACCATCTACCGCTCCGACGACGAACTGCTGCCGCGCAAGAACCTCCAGGTGCTGCGTCCGCCGGTGGATCTGGAAGCCGACATCGACCCGGCAACCATGGGACAGACCATTCAGAACCACTTCAAGACCTTCGACCTGGTAGAGGGTGAGGCCGAGGTGGCGCTGGTGTTCATCTGGCAGGGACCGCCCGCGGCCTTTCGCATCGCGGCGTTCTGCCGCGGGTTGCTGGCAGGACTGCCGCAGACCGTGGCGCGGGAACGCCCCATCTACCTGGTGTTCGATCACGACATGGCCGGCCTGGTAGGCACGATTCTCAAGCAGGACTTCGGGTTCGAGGGCCACGTCCTGACTTTGGACGGGATCACCCTGCACGACTTCGACTTCATCGACCTCGGCAGGGTCCTGGAGCCGTCCGGCACCGTACCGGTCACCATCAAGTCGCTGGTGTTCCAGTTCTAGTGCCGGTCATTGATCGAATGGGCGCCGACGTCCCGGACCCATCATTCCCGCGAAACAGGCTGTGTCAAAACGCCAAATTCGGGGCACGAACGGCCAATCCATCATTCCCGCGCTCCCTCGGTCATTCCCGCGAAAGCGGGAATCCAGGGGTCCTGGCGGGGCTCTACGCGGTGTTTCCCCACTCCACCCCACCTGGATTCCCGCTTTCGCGGGAATGACGGAAGGGGCGCGGGAATGACGATTTCGGGGGTCGTTGCCTCTCCCGGATTGAGTTTTGACACACCCTGGAAAGCGGGAATCCAGGGGCGTTGTGGGGTTCTGGAGGATACGATGGCAGGAATTCTTTTGGAAAAGACCGGCGGGGTAGGGTCCGTGATCATCGATCGTCCGCCCCTGAACGTCCTCGACCTGACGTTGCTGCGCGAATTGCGGCAGGTCCTCGACAAGTTGGACAGGGACGACGGGGTGGAGCTTGTCGAGATAAGCGGCGCGGGCGAACGCGCTTTCTCCGCCGGTGTGGATGTGAAGGACCACACCCGGGCGCAGGTGCCGGAGATGCTCGACCTGGTGCACGGCGTCATACGGAAACTCATGAGTCTGCGTCAGCCCACCATCGCAGTGGTGGACGGGGTCTGTCTGGGCGGAGGCTGCGAGCTGGCTTCCTCCTGCGACCTGGTGCTCGCCTCCGAGGACAGCCTGTTCGCCACACCCGAGATCACGGTAGGCTGTTTCCCGCCGGTGGCACTGGCGCGGTTCTCCTCGCAAATCGGCTACCACCGGGCCGCTGAAATGATCCTCACCGGCCGTCGCCTGTCGGCGCAGGAAGCCGCCGCCATCGGACTCGTGAACCGCGTGGTGTCGCGGACCCAGCTCGGAGAGGCACTCGAAGCGCTTCGGAACGCGTTGCTGGACAAAAGCCGCGCGGTGCTGCGCATCACCCTCAGGGGGTTGAGGGAGATCGGCCTGAAGGAGCTCTCCGCCGCCCTCGCCCGCTCCGAGGAAATCTACCTCAAAGAGCTGCTGGAGACCGAAGACGTCGAGGAAGGCGTCCGCGCCTTCGTGGAGAAACGCAAGCCGAAGTGGCTGCACCGTTAGTCAGGCAGCTTCACGAGGGAGCGTGGTTCTCATGCTCAAGCATCCACGCCCAGGCGGGTTTCGCCACGACGCCGTCCGGCAACGTATCGGGAATGCCGTCACGGGTGAGCGTCAACAGGCGCATTCCTGCATCCGGATACTGCTCACCCGCCGCATGCAGGGCGCGTAGTTCGCGTTCGGCGGTGGCGGGATCGGACGCATCGGTGCAAATCTGGATCAATTCACGCCGTCCGTCCGCCGAACGCACCAGGAAATCCACTTCGTGTCCTTGTCGGGTACGGACATAGGTCACATCGAGGCGCCGCCGCTCCAGCTCGACGAGCACGGCCGTCTCGAGCGCGTGCCCTATGTTGCTGCAATGACCCGGCAAGCTGCTCGGCCAGCACTTGCCGGAAATTGTTGGGAGCGCTTCCAAGCTTATTCTCCTTTTGAAAAGGAGAATATAATAGAGTTTTCTCCTTTCAGAAGGAGAATATGGACATATTTTCTCCCTCTCAAAAGGAGAAATTCGTCACCGATCAGGCAGGTTGGCTGTCAAGCGCCCGGTGCACCGCTTCCACGATCCGTTCCTTGTCGGGGACGAAGCGGTTTTCCAGCGGCGGCGCGCACGGCACCGGGGCGTTGGGGGCGGCGACCCGAAGGATCGGGCTGTCGAGGTAGTAGAGAGCCTGTTCCTGAACCCGGGCGGCGACTTCCGCTCCCATCCCGCCCTGCTCCACCGCCTCGTGCACCACGATGAGTCGTGACGTCTTCTTGACCGAGGCCACCAGGGTCTCGACATCCAGCGGTACGAGACCGCGGAGGTCGATCACCTCCACCGAAATACCCTCGTCTGCCAGCGCTTCCGCCGCCTCCAGCGCCGGCACCACCATCCTGGAGACGGCGGCCACGGTCACCTCTGCGCCGGTCCGCAGCACGGCCGCCCGGCCCATGGGCAGGCCGCTCCCGCCCTCGGGCACCTCCGCCTTGGCAAAATACAGGCCCCGGTGCTCCACGAACAGGACCGGGTTGTCGTCCCGGATGGCGGCCCTCATGAGACTCTGGGCGTCGGCCGGGTTCGACGGCATGACCACCTTCAGCCCGGGAACGTGGAGGAACCACGACTCCAGGCTCTGTGAGTGGTGAGCGCCCATATTGCCCTGGACGCCGCACTGCACCCGCACCGTCAGTGGGACTTTCAGTTGTCCACCCGACATGTAGTGGAGCTTGGCGGCGTGGTTGACGAGTTGATCCATGGCCAGCGTGATGAAGTCCACGAACATGATCTCCACCACCGGACGCAGGCCCGACAGGGCCGCGCCGATGGCCACGCCCATGACGGTGCCTTCACTGATGGGCGTGTTCACCACGCGATGCCCGCCCAGCTCCTCGGCGATGCCCTGGGTGACCCCGAAGGGACCGCCCAGCGCCACGTCCTCGCCGAAGACATACACCGAGGGGTCCTGTCTCATCTCCGCCAGCAGTCCCGAGCGGATGGCTTCCAGATAGCTCAACTCCGGCATATTCACCTCACGCACACACTTGAGTCGCGGTCTCCTCGGGATCGGGCCAGGGAGACGAAAGAGCGAACTCCGCGGCCTCCTCCACGAGCGCACGCGCGTCCTTCTCAGCCTTCTCGAAGTCCTCGGGCGAGGCCGCCCGTCGCCGCTTCAGGACCCTTGTGAAGCGCGCGATGGGGTCCTTCTTCTTCCAGTCCGCTAACTGGGACAGCTCCCGGTACTTGCCGGGGTCGCCCTCGTAGTGTCCCCGGAGACGATAGGTCAGGCACTCGACGAAGGTCGGGCCCTTGCCGGCGCGGGCGGTGCGCACCGCCCGGACCATGGCCTCGCGCACCGCCAGGATGTCGTTGCCGTCCATCGTCGCGCTGGGGATGCCGTAGGTCTGAGCGTGCCTGGCCAGCCGCTCCACACGGGTGTGGGAGGAGAGCGGCGTGAACTCGGCATATCCGTTGTTCTCGCACACGAAGATCACCGGGAGCTGCCACAGGCTGGCGATGTTCAGGGACTCGTGGAACGGTCCCGTCTGGCCGGCGCCGTCGCCGAAGAACACCACCGCCACCCGCCCCGTGCCCTTCTCCCGGGCGGCGAAGGCCGCTCCCAGGGCCAGCGGCACGGTGCCGCCCACCACGCCGGTGGCGGTAACGAAACCCGACTCCGCGGCCACGACGTGCATGGAGCCGCCCTTGCCGCGGCAATAGCCCGTGGTGCGCCCCGCCAGCTCGGCCATGAGCCGGTTCACGTCCGCCCCCTTGGCGATAGCGTGCCCGTGGGAGCGGTGCCCGCCGAACACCACGTCATCGGCGTCGAGCTTGCTGCAGACTCCCACCGCCACGGCTTCCTGCCCGATGCCGAGATGGAGCAGGCCGACGATCTCCCGGGCCGCGTAAAGCGCGGACACCTTCTCCTCGAAGGCACGGATCACCCACATCCGCCGGAGCAACGACACCAGCTCCCGGTTGCCGTCCCCGCCCGCCGCCGGCTTCGCTCTCCCCTGCTTCGCTGCTTTCATGCGCCTCCTCCTGGTCCTTCCGTCCGTCCGACCAGCGGCGCCGTCGGCCCGTCCAGGGCCAGCCGGCGAAACCGCGCCCGGTCGATCTTGAAGCTGTTGGGATCGGTGGCCGGCCACTGGTAGAACGCGTCCGGCACCTTGTAGCGCGGCAAGGTCTGCCGCAGCCACGCTGCCAGCGCCTCGCCGTCCGGATGCGCCTCGCGCGGCTGCACGAACGCCACACACCGCTGGCCGAACTCCTCGTCAGGGATGGGCACCACCACCGCCTGCACGACGCCGTCATGGTCGGTCAGAGTCCGCTCGATTTCCTCCGGGTGGATGGTCTCGCCGCCGGAGAAGAACCGGCTGTCGCGACGGCCAATGACCGTCAAGTACCCGTCGTCATCCATGCGTCCGAGGTCCCCGGTGGCGAACCAGCCGTCGTCGGTAACGGGCCGGCTCAGGTTGCCACCTTCCACATAGCCTATGAACAGGGTCTCTCCGGCCAACTGGATCTCTCCCTCATCGCCGATCCGGAGCCGGCGGTACGGCAGCAGCTTTCCCGAGGTAAGCCGCTGGGCCGTAGTGGAATCAACCCCTGTGGTGGTGACCTGCGAGGTCATCTCCGTACATCCATAACTGGCGAACACCGGCAAGCCGCGCTCGCTCGCCCGGGTCAGAAGCTTCAGCGGAACCGGGCTCCCGCCCAGAACCACGTACCGGAGGGAAGGGTAACGCACGGACTCGGGCTGCTGCAACAGCCGGTGCAGTTGCGTCACCACCACCGACAGATGCGTGACCTCATAGCGGTCCAGGACCACGTCAGGGGTCTCTCCCCGGTCCGGCATCACCACGGTGGCTCCCGCCAGCAGGCACCGAAAGAGAATACCGAGCCCGCCCACGTGATACAGCGGCAGGTCCAGCAGCCAGCGGTCCCCGGCGGTCAGCGGCAGGTTCCGGTTACAGCCGAGGGCGTTGTAGTAGTAATTGCCATAGGAGTGGAGCACCGCCTTGGGGGTGCCAGTGCTGCCGGAGGTAAAGACGATGGTGGCGGGGCGGTGGAGCGGCATCGTGGAACCCTGGGCATCCTCCCCCAAGGACCCTCCGGCGGCCGACAGGTCACTGCCCTGGAGTATCTTCACGTCGCTCGTGATGCCGCCGAGCCCCCCTTCATCCGGAACCTGCGCCACCAGCTTCCGGCAATCGATGCGTCGCAAGAGATCCGCCACCGTGCGATTCGGAAGCCGGGTGTTCATGGGACAGCAGACGGCGCCCAGACGGAGAACGGCCAGGAACCAGACGAGGTAGTCCGGGCTGTTGGGCGCCAGTATGGCGACACGCTCGCCGGGCTGGCATCCGGCCTGCCGCAGGGCCGCCACCATCTGCGTCACGCGATCCTGGAACTCCGCGTAGGAGACCACCCGGGCGCCGTTCAGGATCGCGGGCCGGGCGCCGTAGCGCTCGGCCGCCTCTTCGAGGGGGCAGCGGATCTCAGACATGCCGTATCTCGCTCAGCCTCGACGCATCGATATGGTAATCCCGGGCCACTGTATTGTCCCACTCAATGGCTCCGGCGCGGAACGGAATGCGCGGCTCGACCACGTCGGCGGCAAGCCAGCGATAGGTGTCGAGGCCCGCGGGCACCGTATCCCCGGTGGACGCCCAGGCGAAACCCGCCAGCGCCAACAGCCCGACCCCACTCTCGAAGCAACTGCTCACCACCGGAAGCACATTCAGCGCCAGCGCCTTGTCCACCCATTCCCGCGCCCTTGCGATGCCACCCAGGAGGGTCGGCTTCAACACCACCGCGCCCACTTCGGGCCGTCCCTCGAGATCGTCCGGCCGAAGCTCCAGCAGGCTCTCGTCCAACGCCACCGGGATGCCCGTGGCATCGAACAGCTCTCGCGAATGCGCAGGGTCGCGCAAGGGTTCCTCCAGATACTCGATGCCGGCGGCACCGATCTCCCGGCCGAACGCCACCGCCTGCTCCAGGTTCCAGCTCCGGTTGGCATCCAGCCTGAGACCCATGTGGCGTCCGATCACGGAACGCACCGCTTGGGTGAGTTCCACGTCTTCCGCCACCGGCCGGCTCCCCACCTTGAGCTTCACCGCGCGGCAACTCCCATCCCGGAGCCGCCGGGCATCCGCGAGCACCTGTTCCCGGGATCCCGCCAGCAACCCGTTGACGGGGACCGCGCCGTCGAAGCACGCCAGCTCCGCCCCGGCGCCATCCTCCATCCGTTGCGCCAGGCTCGCCAACGCGGTCTCCAACCCGAACCGCACCGAGGGCGACGTCGTGTCCGCCGACTCGCATCCCGGCCACGATTCGAAATCGTTCCTCCGTGGCTCAAACCCCGCGCCCCGCAGGCGCACCGCCCAAGCCATTACCTCCGTTGCGGCGTCCTCGATGCTCTCACGGCTGAACCCCGGCAAAGGCGCCACGTCGCCCCAACCCGATACGCCCGAATCCGAGTCGATGCGCACCAGCAAGCCTTCACGCTCATGAATCACACCGCCTGCCAGCGGCAACGGCTCCACCAACGGCAGGCAATAGCGGAAGATCCGGTAGCTTGAGATGGTCACGGCGTTCACGTTATCTGGAGTTCTGGTCTGGTATTCTGGAAACTGATGCACCAGCTTACCTTGTACTCCCTTGATATCACTACGCCGCCCGGATTTTGAACTCCCGCCGCCACGGTCCCATTTTGTTGCTGGTAGCTGGCGGCGTGCTGAAGGAAAGCTAGTGGCGTGCGCCCTCACAGCACCTGCGCCGCGGGAACCAGATATCCGATGTAGGGGCGGGTTTCAAACCCGCCCGTGTCCGGATCGCACCGTTGGCCGATACAGGGTCCTAGTGGCCGTGGCGCCGCTCACAGAACCCATCCGACAGAGAACACGGCGCTGTAGAGCAACAGCAGCCGGGCGGTATACGCGAGGACGGGGTTCAGGAGCGGGCCTTCGGAGACGAAGAGGCGGCGGAAGGCGGGTAGCGCGACGACGACGACGGCTACGGTGGCGACCGAATAGGGGTGCTGGCCCGAGGTGATGTAGAGCAGGAGCGGCAGCACACAGGCCGCCACCACGGCGGCGATGTATTCGCCGCGGGCGAAGCCTGGGCCGAAACGAACCGCCAGCGTCCGTTTGCCGGTCCGGCGGTCTTCATCCAGGTCGCGGAGGTTGTTGACCGCGAGGATGGCGACGGACAGGAGCCCCGGCGCCAGCCCGGCGATGACCACCGTGGAGTTGACGGTCAGGGCCTGCACGTAGTAGGTCCCGGCCACGGCCACCGGCCCGAAGAATATCAGGACGAAAAGGTCACCAAGCCCCATGTAGCCCAGGGGGCGGGGTCCGCCGGTGTAGAGCATCCCGCACGCCACCGAGAATACGCCGATGAAGACCGCCGGCCATCCGCCGCGCCAGATCAGGTAGAGGCCCCCCAGCAGCGTGAGCAGCAACACGACGAGGATGCCGCGCTTCATCATCCCGGGGGTCACCAGTCCGGCCTGGGTGACCCGCAACGGGCCCTGGCGGGACTCGGTATCCGCGCCCTTCTCGAAGTCGAAGAGATCGTTGGCGAAGTTGGTGGCGACCTGGATCAGCACCGAGCATGCCAGCGCCGTCAGCGCCGCGGGGCCGTGGAACCCGCCGTCGCCGAAGGCCATGGCGGTGCCGACCACCACCGGGGCAATGGAAGCCCAGAGGGTCTTGGGTCTTGCCGCCAGCAGCCAGACCGAGACGGCGCCTGGCGGCTCGGGGCGGGAGTCCTGTCTCACCGGATCCCCTCGTCGTATGGGTTCAGGGGCGCCTGGGGAACTTCGAGAAGTCCGGCTTGCGCTTCTCGACGAAGGCGTTTCGTCCCTCCTGGCCCTCTTCGGTCATGTAGAACAGCATGGTGGCGTTGCCCGCCAGCTCCTGCAGGCCGGCCTGACCGTCACAGTCCGCGTTGAGCGCGGCCTTGAGGCAGCGGATGGCGATGGGCGAGTTGGCGAGGATCTCGCGGCACCACTGGACCGTCTCCTCCTCCAGTCGCTCGTAGGGCACCACCGCGTTCACCAGGCCCATGTCGAGGGCCTGTTGGGCATTGTATTGGCGGCACAGGTACCAGATCTCGCGGGCCTTCTTCTGGCCCACGATGCGGGACAGATAGGTGGCGCCGTAGCCGCCGTCGAAGGAGCCCACCCGGGGACCGGTCTGGCCGAAGATGGCGTTGTCCGCGGCAATGGTGAGGTCGCACATGACGTGCAGCACGTGGCCGCCGCCCACCGCATAGCCTGCCACCATGGCGATAACGGGCATAGGACAACTGCGCATCTGGCGCTGAAAATCCAGCACGTTCAGCCGGTGCACGCCGGAGGCGTCCTTGTATCCGGAATCTCCCCGCACCTTCTGGTCGCCGCCGGAGCAGAAAGCCTCCTTGCCCTCGCCGGTGAGAATCACCACGCCGATGGTCTGGTCGTTCCGCGCATCGTCCAGCGCCCGGATCATCTCCTCCACCGTCAGCGGCCGAAAGGCGTTGCGAACCTCCGGGCGGTTGATGGTGATCTTCGCGATGCCGTCGGTCTTGTGATACTTGATGTCGGTGTATTGTCCCGCCTCGGTCCATTCGATCGTAGCCATGGTCAAACCTCGATGTTGCTCCTTGCGCTTTATGGGCGCGGGCGGGTTTGAAACCCGCCCCTACATCTCGCCGTCGTGCCCTGCCGACAGCAAAAACTCCACGCATCTTCGTACACGAACTTTGATAAACAGGACACTAGTGTCCCGGAAAGGACACCAGAAACTCCCGCAAGGTGCGGGAGAAGGCCTCGGGGTTCTCGAAATGCGTGTTGTGGCCCGCGGCCGGTATGGTCACGAGCCTGCCCTTTTCCGAGACGCTTACCATATCCTGCATGGTTTTTCTGTAGCGAGAGTCCAACTCGCCTACTACGGCAAGCCACGGGAACCGTATCCACGGGAGTTGCCGCCACAGGGACGTCTGGGAGCCGGTGCCCATGAGCCGAAGGGATCGGGCGAGGCCCGCGGGATCGTTGTGCCCCCGCCGCTCCATCAGCGTCGCGAAGCGCGCCTCGTTCCGGCCGATGGAATGGAACAGCGGTTGCCGGTACCAGTCTTCCAGAAAGGCGTCGAGCCCCTGCCGTTCCAGCTCGGACGCCTTGGATTCATCCCACTCCCGCCGGCCCTCGCGTTCCCGCTCCGACGCCAGCCCGGGCGACCCCGATTCCAAGACCACGGCGCGGCAACGGTCCGGGTGCGTCAACGCCAGGTAGAGAGCCAGCCGCCCGCCCATGGAATAGCCCACGGGCACGCACCGCCCCACGCCCAGCTCGTCCAGCACCGTGACTAGCGCGAGCGCCGCTTGCGGCATCGGATAGAGGCCGTACGGGCATCCCGCGCTCAACCCGTGGCCCGGAAGATCCACCAGGATACACCGGCCGTCGGGAAGCCCCTCCACCGTCTCCATCCAGTCGCGGCCCGAGCCCATGAATCCATGAAGGAACAACAGCGCCGTATCCGTGTCCCGGCCGCTGCCCCGAAGTTCATAGTGGAGTCGATACGGGTCGGGCAATGTGGTGTCCTTCGAATCGGCAATCGTCATTCCGGGCATCTATTACGTCACCCCGGGCGCCATGACGTCACCCCGGGCTTGACCCGGGGTCCAGGCGGCGAGCCGCCAGCCGCCATTGCCATCGCCGGAGGTCGTTCGTCGCTGCCGCCGTTGCCGTGCCCCCTTCCCCACTCCTCTCCTGGACCCCGGGTCAAGCCCGGGGTGACGGGGCAGTGAGCCCTTCCAGGGCGGCCTTTCGCAGGCTCAAGTGAAGCTCGTAGTTGTCCTGGCGCCCCGTTTGCACCTCGATGACAGTGGCACCAGGCCGCCGCCGGGCGTGGTCGTAGGCGCCGGCGAACTCGTCAGCCGTGGCCGGTCTGGCGTAGTCGAGCTCGAACAACGCCGCGGCGTGCTCGAAGGTCATGCCGTGGGGGGCGACGAAGTAGCGCTCAAAGACGTCGGAGACGCCGGCGATGGGGAGAAACGAGAAAATGCCTCCCCCGTCGTTGTTCAACACGACAATGACGAACGGGTGGTCGAGGGACCGGCACAGCCTGAGGGAGTTGAGGTCATGCAGAAAGGCCACGTCGCCGACCATGAGGGTGACACACCTTCCCAGGCCCCGGGCGAATCCCGTAGCCGTGGCGATGGTGCCGTCCACCCCGCTGGCACCCCGGTTGGCCCCCACCACCACCGGCTCCGATCTGGGACAACCGAAAGTATCCATGTCGCGGACGGGCATGCTGGACGCCAGATACAACCCTTCCGCGGCTCCGATATGGCGCGAGACCAGCCGGGCCACCTTGGGCTCGCTCAGTGTCTGGTCCTCGGAGAGAATCTCTTCGAGGCGCCGCCCCACATGTTCGGACGCCCTTTGCCAACTCGCAAGCCATTGGAGGCCGCCGGCTCCCTCGGTTCTCCCGGCTGCCGCCGTTTCCACCGGATTACCGGCTCCTTCCGCATTCCCGACCACCGCCCCTAGGGCCTCGCAGAACTCGACCACCGGGAGCCGGAACCGCCGCGTGGCCCGGTGAATGGGGTCCTGCCGGTCCGGGTAGTCGTCCACCACGACATAGTCACTTGGCCGCACGGCCTCCAGGTGGTCCATGAGCCGTCTCGACGTCAGCCGGCCGCCGACGTGTATGACGGCCTCGATTGGGTGCGGCTGGATGAACTCTTTGGAGCCGAGCAAGACGTCATGATAGGGCACGGCGGTCCCGGGTGTGCTATCCAACCGGAGCCCCGAGGTCACATCGGGAAGGAGCGGCCAGCCCAGTGCGGCGGCGAGATAGGACACCGCCGCACGTGCCGCAGGATCCGCCAGCCCGCCAGCCACCAGAAGGCCGCGAGGACGGCGCGCCACCAGCTCCGCCACCTCAGCTAGCAACTCCGGTCCGGGGCGGGACGGCGCACTCTCGTAACGGGTGTAGGCGTGTTCCACATCGTGCCACGCGCGCACCGGCTCCAGGTACGCGTCGAAGTCCTCCCCCTGCCTCGTGGGGGCCAGGGGCTCGCGGAACATGCAGTTGATGTGGACGGCCCCGCCGGACGGCCCGCGGCAGCGGCTCACCGCCTGATCCACGGTCGTCAGCACCACCGCCGGGTCGATGCTCGTGGAAGGACACGGGAGAGTCGCCGACCATTCCACGTAACCGCCGAAGAATTTGACCTGGTCCATGGTCTGGTTGGCGCCGGCGTCCTGCAACTCGGGCGGGCGGTCGCCGCTCAGGACCAGCAGCGGAATCCGCTCCAGCGACGCCTCCACGACCGCCGGCCACACGTTGGCCAGGGCACTGCCGGAGGTGGTGAGGACCACGGCCGGCACCCCGGTCGCCCGCCCGTACCCCAGGGCATGGAAGGCCGCGCCGCGCTCGTCGTAGTGGACGATGCTCCGGGCCCGGGTGTGGCGCGCGACAGCCACCACCAGCGGCGTGCTTCGGGAGCCCGGAGCCACGCAGAACGTCTCGATCCCGTTGCGAACGAGCTCCTCGATCAGCAGCGTCGCCCACAGATGGTTGAGATTGGGGGCTTGAATCATCGCGGAAGGTTGAGCGCCTGGGTGAAATGGCTAATCTTGTAGTCCAGCTCTTCCCACTCGTCTCCGGGTACCGACCCGGCCACGATGCCCGCTCCGGCGAACACCGAAAGCGTCGAACCCTCCACCAGCCCGGAGCGGATCGCCACCGCAAACTCGGCGCCGTCACGCCCGACCCAGCCCACGGGACCCGCGTACCAGCCCCGGTCGAAGGGTTCCCTTTCCTCAATCTCGCGGACCGCCCGGTCGGTGGGGTAGCCGCCGACGGCCGGGGTTGGGTGCAGCGCCTTCAACAGATCGGCGTCGCCGACGCCGTCACGAAGCACGCCCTCGAACGTGCTCATGAGGTGCTGGCACTGATGCAGCTTGACTACCGACGGATCAGCAGCAGCGTTCAGCGAACCGCACAGCGGGGCGAGGCTTTCCCGGATTCCCCGGACTACAAAATCCTGCTCCCGGCGCTCCTTGTCGCTGCCCATGAGGTCCCGTTCCAGTTGCCGGTCCAGGGACACGCCGTCGCCGCGCGTCCGCGTACCCGCGATGGCATCGCACAGGACCCTCCGCCCCTCCCGGCGGTACAACCGTTCCGGCGACACTCCGAGAAACCCCCGCCCGGCCCCCGGCACGAAACAGAAGCGATAGCAGCGCTCCGCCTCCGGCACCAACGCTTGAAGGCAACCAACGGGATCGAGATCAACCGGGAACTCGAAGATCGTTTTGCGGGCCAGGACGACCTTGCCCACGGAACCCTCGGAAACGAGACCGAGGGTCCCGTTGACGGCAGCGTCCCATCCGGCCCTGTCGGGCAGGTCCTCGCGGCCGGTCGCCACCGGGTGGCTGCAAGCGGCCTCGGAGCCCGGGAAGACCAGCGCATCAACCTCCTTCATCAAGGTGTCGATGGTGGCGGACGAATGCAGCCACTGGCAAGCAAGCACGCTGTCCGACCCCCTCTGGCTCAGCTCGAATCGCGGAAGCACGAACCGGTAGCCGCCGAAGTCATCCCAAGACTCATCCGCGGCGCTCCTGCCATTGAAGCGCATGCCGCCGAAGTATCTCGCCACGGTCACTCCGGCTTCCAGGCGTCGGTGTACCTGCCCGAACAACAAGTCGACGCCGTCGGACTCTCCGCCCGCTACCAAGTCCGCAGCCCCGACGCCGGCCACTTCATGTTCGCCGTCCCTGTCGGCCCAGTACGTCTTGACGGAATGAGGCGCTTGCGCCCGCAGCCACGCCAAGGCGTCCGTGCGGGGGATCACGGTCTCCACGCGGGCAATGCCGGGCGATACGCTTCGGGAGCAATCCCGGCGGATCAGCTCCCGCAACCTCGCCGAAAAATCATCCCCTCTTCGATCCGTTTCCACCTTCACCGGTACACCCGAGTTCACTCCAGAATGACTCATGACCCTGCCAAACGACGTTATCAGATCGGGCTCAAAGCAGCGAGGGAAGCCGGATAGGCCGGATCCGGGAGCTACAACTTTTCCCTCTATTGCGAAAGCCGGACACAATCCCTTACGAATGTGCAGATAGTTGTTGCTGCAAGGAGGTCCTATGAGTCGACTGGAACGCGCCGCTCTCATCCTCGACGCTGCCGAGCAATGGAAGCAGCGATGTCTGCTCGACGGCGGCTCAGTGTTCACGGACGAGCGGCTTTGGACACGGGAATGCTTCGAGCAACTCCGTACCCACTTCGTCGAGCGTCCTGACAAGGGAACCGACTCATTCGAGGAGAAGCTGCGGCGCCAACTCGAACCCGCGCCCCCGGAGGCGAAGCGTCTGTGGGCGGAAATGACGTGGCTGTACTACTTGATCGTGGAGCACATAAAACGGGTAACGAAGCTCGACAGAATCAGGACGGTTTGGGAGTGGTCAAGAGAGCCCCTGCCTGAAGATCACTGGGCCTTAGGTGATGTTCTGGACAGCGGACTTGTCGAGCCGGGCATAGCCTATTTGTCGCATCAGTGGCGTGAATTCGGCTTCATAATCACCATGATGCATGACTGGTGCTCACACGTCCCTGACAATCGCAAACTGCTGCTGAGTGATCCTTGGAGCTTTGCGGAATGGGTCGACGGCCAGAAAGACAGCCGCCGCCGTCAATTTCGACATGCCGTCTTGTTCCTGCTATTCCCGGACGCGTTCGAGCCGATCATGTCGGTAGGCCACAAGAAGGCCATCGTCAAAGCCTTTTCGGACAAAACCGGGGAGACGCCTGATGTAGAAAACATGGACATCATCAACCTCGACAAGGCGTTGCGGGCGGTAGTGAAACGACTTCAAGACGAGCGTCCTGGTGAGGAAGTATTGTTCTACCATGCGCCCTTGAAGGACCGTTGGAAAGACGGTCTGCCACCACAAAACGACAAAGACAAGCGGCCGAGCGATGAGGAGTGGTACCGGGACCGTTTCGGCACGGCGGACGTGTGGGGCATCGAGGCGGGCCAGGGTGCACGCTTATGGGGGGATTTCCACGAACATGGTATCGCGGTCATCGGATACGACGAACTCGGTGACCTTGGCGAATTCGACTCCAGGGAGGCCATCCACAACGCGTTGATCGAGAACGGCCGCGGAAAAAACCCAAGCAACCACTCACTCGCCACCTGGGAATTCGTGCATGAGATGAAGATCGGTGACATTCTCGTCGCGAAGAAAGGACGCTCTGTCATTCTCGGATGGGGAATGGTGACCGGTGCTTACATGTACGACCCCGAGCGAGCGGAATATCGGAACCTCCGGAGGGTTGAGTGGCATCCTTGCGATACCCCGATCAGCCTGAACGACTTGATCACCACCAAGACGTTGACTCGGTTCACTCCCTACAAGAAGTGGCTGCGGGATGCCTTCGAATTGATCGATGCCGCCAGCGGACCTGGTCGCGGCCCGAATTTCAACCTCGAAGAAATGGGAATTCCCGTCGGTTCTGTCCTGGTGTCCACAAGAACCAGTGAGGAAGCGACTGTTGTCCCGAACAATAGAGTCACTTTCCGCAACGAGAACATGTCTCTGACGGCCGCGACCACGAAGGCCGTGGGATACCACACCAATCCTTGCCCGCGCTGGACATTCGAGGGCCGGAATCTGAGCGATGTCTATGACGAGAAGTACCGCAAGAAGCCTCGAATCTACGACATCACCACCGCACTCACCGACCTGTTCGTCGAAGAATCACAGCTTCATCGCATTCTCGACTCCATGGCACTGCGGAAGAACCTGATCCTCCAGGGACCGCCGGGGGTCGGCAAGACCTTCATCGCGCGACGGATCGCGTGGTGCCTGATCGGGTACCAGGATCCGCGTTTCATCGAGATGGTGCAGTTCCATCAATCCTACGCTTACGAGGACTTTGTTCAAGGCTGGCGACCGACGGAGACCGGCGGCTTCACGCTCCGGAACGGTGTGTTCTTCGAGTTCTGCGAACGCGCGGAGCAGCAGCCGGAGACGCCCTTTGTCTTCATCATCGACGAGATCAACCGAGGCCATCTGTCGCGGATCTTCGGGGAGCTGCTAATGCTCATCGAAGCGGACAAGCGTGGCCCGGAGCACGCCATCGCGCTGACCTACGGAGCTTCCGGAGAACGCTTCAACGTGCCTGACAACGTGCACCTCCTGGGACTCATGAATACCGCAGACCGATCTCTGGCGATTGTGGATTACGCGCTGCGCCGCCGGTTCGCGTTCGAGACACTTCAGCCTGCCTTCGGCACCAGACAATTCCGGGAATACCTGCTCGAGGCGGACGTCGACCGCGCCCTCGTGGACCGAATCGACCGCAACCTGTCGGCACTCAACGAACGCATCCGTGACGACAAAGACCTGGGCCCCGGCTTCCAGATCGGACACAGCTACTTCGTGCCCGAGGAGTCGGCGGACGAGCAGTGGTACCTCGGCATCGTCGATACCCAGATCGCCCCCTTGCTGCGCGAGTACTGGTTCGACCGTCCCGAGCAGGTCGACAGACTGGTCGAAGAGTTGCGCCGGTGACTGACAGGAAGATTCCCATCGCCAACATCTACTACCTCCTTTGCTACGCCTGGAGCCATGTCGAGGAGCAGGACGTGGTGCGGCTGGAGGAACTGGAAGGGCTGGAAAGAGTACACGACCTCCTGGGCAAGGTGCTCGCGGAAGGGACTTTCCGACTGATCCGTAGAGGGATCGATCGCGGCTACCGGGACGTGCGCGAGGACCTCGCCGGCATCCGCGGGAAGATCGCCGTGGGCGAGACGGCGAAGCGGGCACTGCGCGCCCGTGGACAGGTGACTTGTGACTTTGAGGAGCTGTCTCACAACGTGTTGCACAACCGCATCGTGCGCTCCACGCTGCGATCTCTGCTGCGACTTCCGGACCTGCATTCCGAAGTGCGTACGGAGGTCCGGAACGCTTACACGAAGCTCGACGGCGTAAGTGTGGTGCGGTTGAACCGCCGCCTGTTTCAGCACGTGCAACTCGACCGCAACCGCCGGTACTATCGATTCCTGTTGTCCGTGTGCCGGCTCATCCACGAGCAGTTGCTGGTCGACGAACAGTCAGGCCAGGCGAGGTTCACCGACTTCAGCGAGGAACGGATGGAGAGACTGTACGAGGACTTCATCATTGAGTTCTATCGTCGCGAGCAGGACCGCTATCGGGTCAATCATCGCGGGCGCACGATCGCGTGGTTTGACGAGGGCACACCCGACCACCAGCGCTCGAAGCTTCCGCGAATGGAAGCCGACGTCATCCTCGAAGCGCCGGATCGGCGGATCATCATGGATGCCAAGTACTACCGGGACTCCTTGGGAGGCCGTTACGGCGGAAAGCTGCACTCGAACAACCTCTACCAACTCCTGGCATACCTGCGGAACCGCGAGGCCACGGAGCCGCCCGGTCCCAAGCACGAGGGGGTCTTGCTCTACCCGGTGGTCGACGCGCCGCTGGCGGCGGATGTCCGTCTGGAAGGCTTCTCGATCCGAGCTCGTAGCATCGACCTCGCCCGGGACTGGCGCACCATCCACGAGGACATGCTGGCCATGATCGCTTAGGAGCCTGTGTCGAGCGGCGGCGCCGTGCGGGCGCGGGCGGGTTTGAAACCCGCCCCTACATCGGATGTCCGGTTCCTGCGGCACAGACTCCTAAGAGCCTACGCTACGGTCGCCCCTACCCTCGCTACGATTCGACTACTCAAACAGGCTCCCAGTTTCCCTGGCCTCGTAGCAGCGTCTGTCAGTGTGTATAAGGAACCCGATGGTGATCCTGCTCGCACCCAGGGGATCGGTGTGCGACCCCCAACGTCTCGACTGAAGGGAGAACGACCATGCGCATCATGTTTCTCAACAAGGCGCCGAAGAATTCGGCGAAATACGACATCACCTCGGTGGAGAAGCTGCTCAACAGCTATGCCTCGGAGGGGACGAGGGTGGAAGTGCATTTTCCGGACAACTTCGCCGGTTCGGCGGTCGAAGACGTAACCGGAAACCAGAACATGCTCAATGGGCTCGATCACATGATGGAGACGCCTTCGCTGATCCGAAAGATCTGCTGGGCCACGGAGAATGGCTTTGATGCGGTGATCCAGTCGAACACCTTCGATCCCGGGGTCGACGGCGGCAGGCTGGTGGTCAAGATTCCGGTGATCGGGCCGTTGCGCACCACTATCCATGCGGCCGCCGTGCTCGCGGACCGCATCGGGATCACGGTGCCGCTGCCCTCGCACGTCCCCTACACCTGGCGGCTGCTGCGGACCATCGGGATGGACCACATGGTCACCGACATCCGTGCGCTGGACATCTACGGCGCCGACATCAAGGAGCGGCGTGCGGAGATCACCGAAACCGCCATCGGGCTGATCCGGGGGCTGGTTGAGGAGACCGGCGCCGAATGCGTGGTGCCGCTGGGTGGCGCGCTGATTCCCTATGTCGTGGATCCCGCGGCGTTGCAGGAAGGCGCGGGCGTGCCGGTGCTCAACACGAAGTCGGTGTCGATCCGTTTCGCCGAAATGTGCGTCGGCCTTGGCATGAGCCATAGCCCCTTGACCTATCCTCGGGCGGATCTCAGCTACAAGGACCTCGTGGCGGAAGTGTAGGACCGGCGCGGGGCGTCCCCGAATCTGTGCGCTCCGTACCCCGTAGGTCGGGTTAGCCGAAGGCGTAACCCGACGCCATGCAGGGAGTCGGATTACGCTTCGCTAATCCGACCTACGGGATACGGGTACGGGATACGGGGCGCAGGTAGATCACGGTAGATGACGGTGCACGGGCGGGTTTCAAACCCGCCCGTGCCCGCACGGCGTTGCCGGCGGATAGAGGCTCCTAGGAGCTGTACTTCTCGATCTTCTTCCAGTCGATGGCGGCGCCGAAGCCGGGGGCGTCTGTGGGCAGGATTCCGCCGTCACTGAAATCGAAATCGCCTACGAACGTATCGTCACCGAGCTTCTGGAAAAAGTGGGTTTCCGTCGGCCAGGGTGACAGGCTGGGGACGGCGGCGCGGAGGTGAATGCGGGCCAGGGACCCGATCCGGGACTCCGAGTCGGTGCCGATGACTACCGGCAGCCCGGCCGCGTCGGCAAGCGCGATGACCTTGAGCGAGTCCGTAATGCCGGTGCGGCGGAGCTTCACGCTGACGGCCCCGACGGCGTTGATCTTGATGAGGTGGTGCACCGCCTCCACCGTGTCGCAGGTCTGGTCGCCGAGGAGGGCGATGGGCAGGTCGGCGGCCATGGCGGCCATGCGCAACGGGTCGCGGAAGGTGCAGGGCTCTTCGAGAAAGGCGATGCCGTACTGGGCGAGGTCGGGCAGGATCGTGCGCGCCTCGGTCTCGGTGTAGGCGCCGTTGGAGTCGGCCCACATGACGACCTTGTCGCCGACCGCGGCACGGATGTCGCCGATCATGGACACGTCCTCGCGGGAGCGCTTCCAGGTCTTGATCTTCAGCGCGGAGAAGCCGCGCACCTCGATGGCCTCCACTGCCTGTTTCGTCATCGCTTCCGCGGTGTTGCCGTGGGCGATCCAGCCCACCGGCACCCGCGCCGGCTTGCCGCCGCCGAGGAGGCGCCACACGGGCTGCCCGAGCAGCTTGCCGCGCAGGTCCCAGAGGGCCACGTCGATGAGCGCATGCGCGGTCCGCGCGCCCTTGACCTTGGCGATACGGGCGTGGATGTCGTTGTGGGCGAAGGGATCCGCCCCTTCGAGCAAGGGGGCGAAGAAGGTCCGGATGGCGTACGCCAATAGTTTCGGATCCTCTCCCGAATGCGAGGGACGGGCGACGGATTCGGCGATGCCCTCGGCGCCGCTTCGGGTCACGAGGCGCAGGATGATGTAGGCGCCGCTGTCCTCCCGCACCGAGCGGAACTGCACGGCGTTGCGGTAGGGAAGCTCGATGCAATACGTCTCGATACGTTCGATGGTATCGTCGGACCGTAGTGCATCCTCCTCGCCGTTCGGGCGAGCGGACACGGACTGTTGCGAAATGCTCTCTTTGGCCATTAGTCTTCCTCGTCTTTGGCGCGGGTCAGCCTCTCGATTGCGAGCAGCGCGAACACCAGCGCGAGCTGTATCACGGCGACCACGGACAGGGTGCTCATCATACCTTCTTCGTAATAGTAAAGCAGGGCCACCGTCATGGTCTCGGTGCCGCCCCGGTAAAGCAGCAGTGGAATGGTCAGGTCCCGGGCCGAGAGCGCGAAAACGATGACGAAAGACGCCAGAACGCCGCGCCGCATAAGAGGGATCAGAATGAGGCGGGCCGTGGTCAGCCATCTGCCGCCATGGACCCGGGAGGACTCCTCGAGCTCGCCGCTCACCTGATGCACCGCGGCCTGCATGGTGGCGGTGCCGAGGGGCAGTCCCTTGACGATGAAGCCGATGATGATGACCGTGGCCGTGCCGTAGAGGTTGAAAGGCGCGGGCGGAAGCGCCCACGCCCACAGAAGCGCGAGGCCCAACACGATACCCGGCAGCGTCCACGGGAGCCACGCCAGCAGCTCGAGCTGCCGCCCGAGCCAGTGGCGGGTGCGCACCCGGATATAGCCGATGAGGCCGCCGATGACCACCGTGGCCGCGGCCGCTACCGTGGAGAAAAGGACCGTGTTCTTGAGCCCGTTCATGGCCCGCCGGTCGCTGAAGACGCTGCGCCAGTTGTCGAGGGTGAGGTGCTCCAGGTTGTAGAGGCCGAAGATAGGGAAAAACGAGCTGGCGAGAATCTGAACCAGCGGAATCACGATGGCGAGCAGGAAATACACCACAAAGACGCCGAAGATCGACCACCGCACCCAGCCCGGCAGCGCCATCCGCGTGGGTCGGTAACCCTTGCCGCTGATGACCGTGAACCGGCGCTCGCCCAGTTTCTTCCATTGCAGCCACACGAGGGTGAACATGATCAGGATCAGGATCACCGAGAGCGCCGTCGCCGCGTTGTATTGGGGCGGGTGGCGGTAGTGCAGCATGCGGTAGATCTCGTTGGCGAAGACGTACACGCCCCCCGGATTGCCGAAGAGCAGCGGGTTCTCGAAGCTGTCGAGGCCGCTGGCGAAGATGAGCACGGAGGTGGCGAGGATGGCCGGCGACATCATCGGCAGCGTGATGGTGAAAATGGTCCGGTACTTGCTCGCGCCCAGGGTGACCGAGGCTTCCTCGAAAGAGGAATCCATCGAGTAGAAGAACCCCGCCAGCATGAGGAACATGAGCGCCGTGGTGCTCAGGGTGGAGTGGAAGATCAGGCCGGTCCAGCCGTAGAGATCGATCACCGGTCCCTGGATGCCGAACCAGGACTTGGCGAACTGGTTGATGAGACCGTTCTGCGGATTGCCGAGCATCAGCCACGAGATGCCGGTCAACAGGTCCGGAGTGAAGAACGGCACGGGGATCAGCAGCAGCATCGTCCGCCGGAACGGCACGTTCGTGCGCGCCACGGCCCAGGCGAACAGAAGCGCCAGTGCCAGACTCAGGACGAGCCTGGCGGACGCGTAGATCACGCTGTTGATGAAGATGGGGACGAGGTCGTACGCGCCAAGCCAGGAGCGGTAGCCTTCCAGCGTGAACTGTCCCAAGCGGCCCGGCTGTCCTGAGAACAGGCTTGCCGTGAACAGCACCCCCACCGGATAGAGCACCAGGACCACGACCACCGCGGCCAGGGCGTAGTAGTAGACGGAGCGGTGTACTCTCAGATAGTCGCCGAGCCTTGGGGAAGCGCTGTCAACCGGAGGCTCGGTGGCGGTGGCGCCGGCCGGGCTCATTGATAGAGGGAGATGTCCTTTCTGGCAACGCGCAGCGCCACGTCGGCGCTCGGCTGCCAATTCTCCTCGACCGGGGTTGGGACCCGGACATCGACGCCGTCGCGGATCCCGACCAGATATTCGTTGTGATCGCCGAGGTACGCCCGCCCGATGATGCGCCCGGGAATAGTCTCGACGCCGTCGTCACCCGCCGGGGATGCCGCCGCGGGGCCGATGCGAATCTTCTCCGGCCGGATGAACAGGCGCGCGCCCGTGCCCGGCTCGTCCCGCCGGTCGGAGCGCACCGCGCCGGCGTCGAGGGTGATGGTGACGGTGCCGTCGTAGGTGGCCAGCGGCACCGTCGCGCCGGCCGCGTTCACCTGCGCCTCACCGGCCGTGTCGATAAAGTTGGCCTTGCCGATGAACTCCGCGACGAAGCGCGTTGCCGGCTGCTCATAGATCTCGTCCGGCGTTCCCACCTGCTCGATCCGGCCCCGGTTCATCACGATGATGTGGTCGGACAGCGTCAGCGCCTCTTCCTGGTCGTGGGTGACATAGAGGGCGGTGACCCCGAGCCGCTGCTGCATGATACGCAGCTCGAAACGCATGTGCTCGCGCAGCTTGGCGTCGAGATTGGACAAGGGCTCGTCGAGCAGCAGCACGCGCGGCTCGAAGACCAGCGCCCGGGCGAGCGCGACGCGTTGCTGCTGGCCGCCGCTCAGGTTGGTCGCGGGCGTTTCGCCGAGCCCGTCGAGGTCCACCTGCTGCAGCACGGCGGCCACGCGGCGCTCGGACTCGCCGCGCCCGACGCGCCGCATCCGCAATGGATAGGCGACGTTCTCGTACACGGTCATGTGCGGCCAGATGGCGTAGGACTGGAACACCATGCCCAGATTACGCCGCTCCGAAGGCACGTCGATGCGCCTGGCCGTGTCGTAGACCGGCACGCCGCCGA
This sequence comes from uncultured Binatia bacterium (SeqCode), assembly GCA_965221155.1. GTDB lineage: Bacteria > Desulfobacterota > Binatia > UBA9968 > JAJDTQ01 > JAJDTQ01. Next base: position 841,000 of record OZ244869.1, read on the forward strand.
TGCGGATGGCGCCGGCATCGGGCTCCTCGAGCCCGGCGATCATGCGTAGCGTCGTGGTCTTGCCGCAGCCAGACGGCCCCAGCAGAGTCACCATTTCGCCGTCCTGCACGTTCAGGTCGATACCGTCGACGGCGGTGATGGCGCCGAAACGCTTGACGACCCCGGAAATTCCGACGTCAGGCATGGCTTGCCGGCTGTGGCCTGGCGGCCTGTGACACCCAAGTGTGCTGCCTCATCAATAGCGTGATGAGTGAGACAGGCCACTCGTCACCGGATGCCAAATACCCCCTCCATCTCCTTGAAAAAGAAGTTCGGAGCGCCGAGCTGTTCGGACGGGATCTTCTTCATCAGAGGATAAGCCGTCAGGCTCATCTCGGGAATCGGCGGCTTTACCTTCGGATGCGGCACGTTACGGCCGGCGTGCGTGTTCCATGCCTGGAGGTTCTCGAATTCGTAGAACCAGGTCATGATCACCTTGGCCGCGTTCGGACGTGACGCGCCCTTGATCGTGGCCATGGAGAACGGCGTCCACGCCTGTCCCTCCTTGGGCACGATGAACTTCACCGGCGTTCCCTTGGGCAGGTCACGGATGTTCTCGCCGCGCCCGCTGAAACCGAGAGCGAACTGCCCCCGCGCGATGGCGTCACGGAGCTTCCGGCTGCCGCCGCGGACGATGAACGGTTCCACCGTCGCCTTGAGCTTCTTGATGTAGTCGATGCCCATGTCCTTGGTATTGTAGATGCCCAGCATGTGCCACGCGCCGCCGCCGGAGGCGCGTGGATCGCGGATCGCCACCCTTCCCTTCCACTTGGGGTCCACGATATCCCAGTAGGACTTGGGGTATTCGGCGGGCTTGACCATGTCCGTGTTGACGAGGATGGCCTGGGCGCTCAGGTGAACGGGCCACCAGTAACCGACGGGCTCGTTGACGAACACCTTCTTGTCGATATTGTCCAGCTCCGGCGCGGGAGGACGCCACTTCGCCAACGCGCCGACGGCGTGCAGCTCCAGCAAGTACTTGTCGCCCCCCTCCAGGATATCCCCCTGGAGCTTGCCCACCGCCGCCTCCGTGCGGATCCGGTCGGTCAAGTGGCGCATGCGCCCGCTGATGATTTCGACCTCGATGCCGAAGCGCTTCTCGAACCGGTCTCTTGCGCCGGAGTCGAAGAACTGCTGGCTGGTGGACCCGCCATACCAGACGACCTTCCCCTCCTTCAGCGCCGCATTGATGACGGCCGGCCCGAGCGCCTTGGCGACCGGGTCGTCCGCCAGCCGCGCGGGCAGCTTATCTTGCGCGAATGCGGCCGCGCTGACCAGAAGACCGATGGCGAATGTGAGGAAGATGAGTGCAGTGCGCTTTCTCATGATGAGCCTCCACTGGTGTTATCGCCGCTCAGCAACGCTTGCGAGAACCCCGCAGCCACCCCACCCATCGCAAGCGTTTGTCACTCGGCACGGTGAGCTTCGCAGTCATCCAGGACTGTCGGACTTCGCGGACTCTACTGACGTGCCGCGGCGAAGTCAACATGGCGCCGTTCGGGCCGAATGGTTTAGTTGTATCGAGCAACGAGGCTGCGGGGCGGTGGTCGGATTGACGGCAATTCTTGCCAAACTTTGCCAAAGCCGCCATCTTCGGCCCATGAGCACGATGAACATATCGCTTCCCGAGGCGCTTAAGTCCTTCGTGGACGATCAGGTCATCGCACGCGGCTACAGCACTTCAAGCGAGTATGTCCGCGAACTGATCCGCAAGGATCAGGATCGTCAGCGCTTGCGCGACCTGCTTCTCGAAGGTGCGGCCTCTCCACAGGCGGTCGCGGCCGATGCGCACTACTTCAACCGGCTCCGCGATCGGGTCCGCGAAGCCGGCCGGCGGTGAGCGGGAACCCGGTTGTCCTGCGCGAGCGGGCACGGCGCGATATCAAAGAGGCGGTCGATCGCCGGGCGAGGGCTGATCCGGAAGGCGCGCAGGCGCTGATGTGCCGCGGCGAAGTCAATCGGTCATCGCTCGTGGCGCGGGTTGCTCGTAGCCTGGATCTGCCGGATCCTGTCGGGCCAGGAGGAGCGGACATAGGCTAGAATGTCCCAGATTGCGTCATCGGTCAGGGCGTCAGCGAATCCGGTCATGCCGCTTTCGATTTCGGGCAGGCCACGTGCCTCGAACAGGGCCTTGCCGCCGAGTTTGGTGTAGTCGAAGAGATACTGGTTGTCGTGATGCCAGGTATGGCCGGCCTGGTCATGCGGGGGCGCCGGCCTGATTCCGTCCTTCCCGGGTCGCCGCCAGTTCGGCTGGCCTTCAAGTTTGGCTCCGTGACAGGAAGCGCAGTGCTTGGCGTATAGCCCCCGCCCCTTGCGGATATCCCGGTTCTCGAGCTCATGGTCCGCGAATGCCAGGGCGGGAAGCAATAGCACCAGGGATACCAGGATATGCCTCACGGAACCTCGACCCATGTCAGTCATGTCCACCCTGTTGATTCATTATCTGGATCTTTCCAGGTACCTGAGACCCCGAACGCAAACGGGCGGCCGGTAGTCTTTGCATCTACCGGCCGCCCGTTCGTTTCAAGAACATACGAACTCAGGGCACTAGTTCGCTGCGAGCTCCTTCTTGATGTTGTCGATGAATTTGGTGAGCATCTGGTCGGCCTTCTTGCGGATGATGGGCTGGCCGAACTCGCCGATCTTGCCGAGGATGTTGACATCAGTCTCTACCGTGAGCTCGGTCTCGCCGGCGCTCAACTCCTTGAGCTCCATGGTGGACTTGCCGCGCATGGCGCCGGCCACCCGGCGGTCCTCGGCCTCGGCCCGGAGCTCCGCGCGCCAGTCATCCTGATTCTTCTCCTCCAGGACGATCTTGCCCTGCAGGCTCAGAGAAATGGGTCCCACCCGCACCTTCAAGGTGCCCTGGTAGGTGTCGCCGTCCAACTGCTCCACCGCCTCGACTCCGGGCAGGCAGGTGGCGACCCTGGGAATGTCCATGAGAAGCTGCCACAGGGCCTCGCGGCCCGAGGGCACCGTCGCACTTTGACTGAACTTCACTCTATCTTCCCCTTCCCCTTCGGTGGTCAGGCCGCGTTGGCGATGGCCTGCTCGAGGGCCCGCCTGACGAACACGGCCGCCATCTGTGTCTTGTAGGATCCCGAACCGCGGAAGTCGCTGACCGGGTCGGTGTGCTCCTTGGCCTTTTCCCCGGCTTCGCGCAGGCCGTCGGCCTTCACCGGCTGCCCCTTGAGCACGGCCTCGGCGGCCGTGGCGCGCACGGGCGTGGTGTTGACGCTGCCCATGGCGATGCGGACGTCCTGGATCGTGGTCTTGGCAGCGTCGAGCGTCACCACCGCGGCCGCGCTGACGGTGGCGTAGTCGTCCGCCGAACGCGGCAGGAACTTGAGATACGCCGCGCCGCTGTTGGCCGCCATGAGCGGCACGTTCACGCCGGTGACGATCTCCTCCGGCTCCAGCACGGTTTCATAGTAGTCGCTGAAGAAATCCTCGGCCGCCACGGAACGGGTGCCGCCGGCGGAACTCAGCTCGAAGCTGGCGCCCAGGGCGATGAAGGACGGCGGGGGATCCTGGTTCGGGTCGGCGTGAGCCAGACCGCCGCCCACCGTGGCCATGGTGCGTACGCGCTGCGTGGCCACGTGGTGATAGGTTGCGCCCAGCATCGGCAGCTTGCCCTGCACCACCGCGGAGGCGTCCAGCGCCGCGTGGGACACGAGGCCGCCGATTTGCACGCTGCCGTTGTTTTCCGACACGTCGCTCAACCCGGCCACGTTGCGCAGGCTGATGACGCAGCTCGGCTGCAAGAGCTGCTGCTTCATCATGATGACCAGCGCCGTGCCGCCGGCAATGAGCTTGCCGTCGGAACCGAGTTCCTTCAGGTCCGCGTAGGCCTCTTCGAGGCTTCCGGGAGTACGGTAGTCAAATGCGATCATTCCTCAACCCCTTACTTGGCGAACTCGTGCGCCTTCTCGATGGACTCGATGATCTTGTAGTAGCCGGTGCAACGGCACAGGTTCCCCATCATCCAATCCTTGATCTCTTCCTCGTTGGGCTTTGGGTTGCGGTCCAGCAACGCCTTGGCCGCCACCACCTGGCCGGGGGTGCAGATGCCGCACTGGAAGCCGCCGTAGCGGATGAAGCTCTGCTGCACCGGGTGAAGCTCGCCGTTCTGGGCCAGGCCCTCCACCGTGGTCACATCGTGTCCGTCGGCGAATACCGCCAGGGCGATACACGAGCTGACCATCTCTCCGTCGATGAGCACCGTGCATGCGCCGCACACGCCGACGCTGCAGCCTTCCTTGGTCCCCGTGAGGCCCAGATCGTACCGGAGCAGGTCCACCAGCAACCGGTTGGTGGGTACCTCCACTTCATGCTCCGTCCCGTTGACACGAAACTTGATCTTCTTGTCCATGAAAATCCGTCTCCGATCGTGAGATTGTTACTTGGCAGGGTCTGTGATGACACCCGAACGCCCGCCTTTTTATAAGAAGATTTGAAATAAAGTGCAATCCCGGCTCAGGCCGCTTCCACCGGCTTGTCCATGAAGCCGCCGATACGCGCCGCGAGCTCTTCGAGCCGCCTGCTGCCGCCCCGGTCGAGTAGCACCGACTGCGAGCCGGACAGGAGAAGACGAAGGGAGCGGGCCGGGAACGACTTCTGCCCTGCCGTCGAACCGGCCACGGCGAAGCCGCTGTAAACCTGGTCCTCGCCGAGTTTCACGGCCCGGACCTCGTCGAACTCCACCGTCAACCGGCGCCGCATCAGCAGGCCGCTACGGCTCATGTACACCTTGCCGGCCCTCCGGTCGATCCGTATCACCCGCTTGAGGGTCAACAGGAACAACGCGACCCCGAACAGCACCACGTTCATGGCCGGGAAGTACCACAGGTTCCCCACCACGCTGTCGAGTCCCTGGGTCCGGATGGCGAGGAATACCGGCACCGACAGCAGCAGGAGAAAGGATGCGATGCCGAGGCACAGAAGAGCCGGGAACCGTCCGCCGCGCCAGACCAGGTTGATCTCATGGTCGCCCGAAGGTTCCGCGCGGAATCCGAGGCGGTTGCCGATGGATTCGAAATGTCGTGGATCCCCTGTCATTCGCACCGCCCGCGCGGGCCGAACCGCAGCGACTATTTGTCCGGCTTGACCCCGTGCTTCCGCAGCTCCCGGTCGGAGCGGTCGCGAATGTCCCGCTGGGTTCCCTGGGCCTGGGCGCGTATCTTCTCGTTGCAGGGCTGGCAGATGCCGCCGCTCAGCGGGGCGACCTTGGCGCACACCATGCAGCGTTCCTGTGGCTGGTTTTCCATAAGCACGGAGCTTATCCGAAAACGCTCTGTGATCCAACAAATCGAAAGGCGTGTCCGTGAGGCTGCACCAGGACCTCGGCATCAGTCAGAAGTCGGCGTGGCACATAGCCCGCGCCTTTATGAGACCTGTCGAAGTTCGACGTGTCCGAAAACCAACCCGTTAAAGGGCTGGAGTCATGGGGAAGGTGTTGGGTAAAGTTGACCTCGTTTTAAGGCAACCTGCTGAAGGAGCCTAGCCCGTTTTTTCTGCTGGCTAGGTCGGTGGGCTTGGTAGTCCGCAAAGGCATGGGCGGAATTGTTGTTCAGAGGATCATCGATACAAGGTATATCCTGTTCGCGGAACTCTCCCACGGTCAGCCCATAGACGGCCACGGTCTTGAAGGAGTACGACAGATAGGATTTCTCGGCGGTTGTCAGAGTCGACCGATCAACAGACAACTTATTGTCGTCTTTTGCTGTCAGCCAGAAAGGCTGGCTGGACGGCTTCCCGTCGTCAACAAAGTCTGGATGTATTTGCCTGAACAGCAGTTCATTGTCGTCAGACAACTCGGTACTCACCAGAAGATCTACCCCTTTACTCGTCTGTCAAGTTGTACGAGAAAATCCTCTGCAAGAGCCGGGAATCGGATAGCCTCGAACTCGTCCGAGCCGTCTATCTCAATACCGCAGAATTCTGGAGCCCCGTCCTTGTCAATTTCAACGGAATAACCCCATCCATTGACTTCAAATTCGAAAAGGACACCGCCTTCGGGAGTAGGGAAGATTGAGAATGCTTTTGCCAGCAAGGGGCGTTCTGTAATAAGGCTCCCCGCAGCGGTGACGGCAGATTTGGAAGGTCGAAAGCCCTCACCGTCATGCCAACCATCTTCAAGTTGTCGAAGGTAAAATAGACGCCCGTGGCAGCGAGCTATTGCATGCACTACCTTTTCTAACTCGGCCTTCTGACGGACGATCTTGTCTAGGAGAACACGGTTTTGTTGTTCGAGTGATGTGGGGGTCTCGCAATCCTGGGCGAGGTGCGAAATTGCCAGAGCTTGAGCGCTCATCTCCATCACCTCTGAGTGGATTCACTTCTTTTTTCGTATTCTTCGAGAATGTCGCTATTCGAAATAACGACACCCCTTGCCTCTGGAATATAGTTCTGCGCCCAAGCCCCATCTTTCCAATGGGTTATCGCGATAAGTTGTGCGCCGGTTCTGTCAGAGAGTGCGTCAAGAGCTTCATCGAGGAGTTCCTTTTCCGTCCCCTTTTTCAGGTTCGCAGGATACGCAATCTCGGTAACAGGATCTGCGCCGAATTGCTTAACATGATGGTACAGATCGGGATGTACTGGTCCATAGTCCCAAGCCTCGAAGTTTCCCTCAATCAATGGGGCTCCGTGTCTGCCCAAGTGAAACATGTGGGCGATGTAAATGAGTTTCTGCAATTCCAAGTTAGACTTGGTCCAATTAGATTTCTTAGCCAAGTAACCCGCAGCCCGGAGAACATTGATCGCCACGGAAGTCCTCCTGGTTAGAAAAGCCTTGATTTACCAGGGCTTTTGCCTATAATTACGAAATTTATCATACATTTTTGCACGTCTCAATAAGAAAACCTGTTTGTTAAGCCTTGTCTTGGAAATCCGAACCCGCTCTAAATCGCACTGGCACGGCGTGCGCGCGACGCCTGTGTGTGGCATGGGCACTATTCGATATGATTCCCAATCGAGTCATGGCAAGACCTCGATCTGCGCCGGGCCCTCCAGGATCATCTCCAGCCCGTACTTGGGATCGTCCTTGATGCGTCCGGTGAGCTCCACTTCCTGTCCCTGGAACTGGTTTGGATGGGCGTTCGCGCGCAGGAAGGCGTCCGCGGCGGAAGAGAAGATGACGGCGGTGAAAGCGGACCGGGAGGGGCCGAAGTCCAGGAAGTAGGTATTGCTCTTGGACGAGTGCCCCACGCGGTGAACCCGGCCGCGGACCCGCGCCACCACACCCGCCAGCTCCTGGAGCCTCTCCACTTCCATCACGTCCACCACCGGCAGATCGGCAGGAGCGGATGAAACCGTGGCGGAAGCCGAAGAGGCCACCGCGGGCTCCGTGCACGGCTCCGGCTCGGTCCAACGCGCGTACAGCAGATGGACGAAGAAACCGGAAACGAACGCCCCCAGCAGAAGCGCCGCCGTTGAAACCAAAAGCCGCTGAAAGAAAGCTCGCGCCACCTCGCCCCCTACGAACCTGCGCCGCGCGAAAACACGTGTAGGGGCGGGTTTCAAACCCGCCCGCGTCCGCACAGCGCTGCCGGCCGATCATGCCACTAAACCAGGGAATCGGCACCACCGACGGGAACTTTAACCATGAGGGTGCACCAGGCACATTCACGGGCGGCACATTTCCAGGATCAGCCTTTCCATGACGGCCTGAGGCTGGTGGCCGGAGGACTTGAGGCGGCTATCGGTCTGCTGAATCAACCGGAGGAAACCCCTCAGCTCGGGGAGGGTGAACCTCTCAGCCCGTTGCAAGGTCAGGTAGTTGGCGTAGGGGCTCTTGGTGGGGAGACCCTCGGTATCGGCGGGCACCCGTTGCTGAAACTCGGTGTAGGACATGCGCTGGCGCCAGATCCTGGCCAGCTCACGGTCCAGGAGCTGGCGCGCGCTGACGAGGCGGCGCACCTGGCTGGCAATGGCGCCCAGCACCCGCAGCGGATACTCGCCGTTGGCCATGAGGCGCCTCAGAAAGCCCAGTGCCTGGAGCGCATCCCGCTCCCCCAGCGAGTCCGTCAGGTCGAACACCCAGCTCTCCGACTGGTCCGTGAAGATCTCCTCGACATCGGAAACGCCGACCGTCTCGGCGTCCCCCACGTACAGCAGCAGCTTCTCGATCTCCTGATGGACGGCCCAGAGCTCGTTGCCACACCGGGCCAGCACCGCCTCCCGGGCCTGCGGATCGATTTTCTTGCGCGCGCGCCGGAGGCGCTGATCGAGAAAGGCGGCCAGGGATTCACGGCGGATGCGCCCGCTCCGGTCCCGCTCGACCGACAGGTCGACGACGCAGCCTTGGCGGCTCAACTGTTTGTAGCCGCGCCCGCGCTTGTCCACCTGAGGCGCCAGCAACAACAGGCGGCTGCCGTCCGGCAACCCCCGCTCCAGGAGTTGCAGGATCCGGCCCTGCTCGTCGGCCTTGGGATTTCCGGGAACGAGATTCTGCTCGCGGCAGTATTGCCAGACGGCCTGGATCTCCCGGGCATGGGCTTGGTAATCCTTGAGGGTGCCCGCCAGTTCCGAAGCATCCCCGGCTTCCAGCCACTGCTCCCGCGTCCACCCCTCCGACCGCAGCAACGCCATGAAGGCGCGTCCGCTCTCGTCGCGCCGGCCCTCCTCCCAGAGGTTCAGGGACTTGTCCAGCAGATCCACCTTGCGCTCGGCGGGGGCGAACCAGGGAACATTTTCCACCACCACCGTGCAGGTGGAGACGAAAAGGGACGGGGTCATGAGGGCGGCTTCGACCTCGTCCCATGACGCGGACCGGCCGTCGAATGTCGAGGTGCCGAGGTTGTGGTCGGAATCGGGGGCGATGAGGCCCAGGATGGCGCGGTTCGCTCCGCGGACGCGGAACTCGTCACCGTGGAGCAGGATGATTGCCGGCCCCTTGCCTTCGCGGAGGCCCGTCAGGAGCGTTTCCAGGTCTTGCGCCATCCGTCAACCCGGGAAAGGGCCGTCAGCGTTTCGACACCCACATCTGGTTCTTCTCACTCCAGGTGTAGTCCGATTTCCAGATATTCAGACCCACCGTGAAATCCCCGCCCGACCGCGACAGAAAGACCTTCTGAGTCGAGTGGGGGACATCCACCCTGGCCACCAGCATGACCTGCCTGCGCAAGTCCCCCTTCACCAGGACGCGGTCCCCTAGCTCCATGGCGGTACGCTGGCCTTTGGCTCTCTTCACAGGTGCTCTCTTCACAGGTGGAAAGGTAACATCACCTAACCGGCCGTGCAATTTCATGGCGCCGCGGACCCGACGACGCCGACGGGTTGACAACGGTACGGCGCTTCTCTATGAGAATATGGCGTTTTTTCTCGGAACGCATGTCTCCAAAGATATTGACAGACAGAGGGTGACAGAGAGCGGGACAGACCCGCGAAGGATACACCGGACGCGGACAGGAGGTCGTCGATGCGCTTCGTTACGTACAGTTTTCGCAGCAAGACCCAACTCGGGATGATGATCGACGAGGATCAGATCATCGATCTCCAAGCGGTCAGCAAGCGCTATCTGCCCGGCAGCACCGCCTCGTATCTGGACAGCATGCAGGCCTTCATCGAGGCAGGCGCCAAGGCCGTTACCACGGCAAAGAAGGCGGCCCGGTACGTCGAGGGACTGGATTCCAAGGGCATCCGGAGGCTCGCCCAGGCGGGACTCCTGGTGAAACGCAATCGCACCCGGCTGCTGTCACCGATCCCCGTACCGCGAAAGAACGTCATCTGTCTGGGGGTCAACTATCAGGAGCATATCGACGAAGGCGTGCGCGCACGGGGAGTCCAGCTCAACACACCCGAGGTGCCGGTGTTCTTCACCAAGCCGGCCACCGCGGTCATCGGAGACCAGGGGCGTGTGCTGGCGCATTCGGCCACGGACAAGATCGATTGGGAGGTGGAGCTGGCGGTGGTCATCGGCCGGAAGGGCCGGAACATCCCCCGCGCCAAGGCCAACGACTACATCTTCGGCTACACCGTTTGTCTGGACATGACCGCCCGGGACCTGCAGCGCCGGCACCTCCAGTGGTGGAAGGGCAAGTCCCTGGACACCTTCTGCCCGCTGGGACCCAGCATCGTGCACAAAAGCGCCATGCCCGATCCGAAGGCGGTCAGGCTACAATGCCGCGTCAACGGCGAGACCATGCAGGACGGCAACACGCGCGACATGATCTTCGATATACCGGCGACCATCGAGCACCTGTCCGACGGCCTGACCCTGGAACCCGGCGACATCATCAGCACGGGAACACCCTCGGGAGTAGGCTTCGCCCGGACTCCGCCCATATTCCTCCACCCCGGGGACAAGGTGGAAGGCGAAGTAGAGGGCATCGGCGTCCTCGAGGTCAAGATCGCTGCCGCCCGCTAGCCGGCCGCCCCTCCGACCCCCTCTCCCTCTGGGAGAGGGCCGGGGTGAGGGTACCGCAGGCCGCTGGCGTCCCGCTCGGAAATATGCGGTAATGTAGCTGGGCGGGATCTGTATCTAGGGCCGGTCGCGAGGAGTGTAGGGGCGGGTTTCAAACCCGCCCGCGCCCGCAAGACTCGACCCGCGAGGATTTCCTGGTGGTCATCCATATCAACGGCAAGGAAAACGAAGTGGCGCCGGACATCAGCGTCGCTCAACTTCTGGAGGACCTGGAGATTCGACCCGGACGCGTGGTGGTCGAGCTCAACGCCGAGGTACTGTCGCGAGACGCGCACGACGCCACGCACTTGAAACAGGGCGACGAGGTGGAGATCGTTCAGTTCGTCGGCGGTGGATAAAGTCATGACCCAACCCACACCCCAAGTCTCGGAGGCCGCATCGTCCGATTGCCTGCGACTGGCCGGGAAAGATTACCGCTCGCGGCTCATCGTCGGCACCGGCAAGTACCGCGACTTCGAGGAGACCCGCAAGGCCATCGAGATGTCCGGGGCGGAGATCGTCACGGTGGCGGTCCGGCGGGTCAACATCGTCGACCCGAACCAGGAGAACCTGCTCGACTATCTGGACCCCAAGAAGTTCACCATCCTCCCCAACACCGCGGGCTGCTACACGCCGGAGGAAGCGGTGCGCACCTGCCGGCTGGCCCGCGAGGCGGGGGTCGGCAGCCTGGTCAAGCTCGAGGTCATCGGCGACGACAAGACCCTCTTCCCGGACACGCCCGGGACCCTGGAGGCCGCGCGCCTGCTGATCGACGACGGCTTCACCGTGCTGCCGTACATCAGCGACGACGTGGTCACCGCCAAGAAGCTCGAAGACATGGGCTGCGCCGCGGTCATGCCCCTGGCCGCACCCATCGGCTCGGGCCTGGGCATCCGCAACCCCTACAACATCCGCATCATCCAGGAGAACGTGTCCATCCCGGTGATCGTGGACGCCGGCGTGGGCACCGCGTCCGACGCGGCCATCGTCATGGAGATGGGCTGCGAAGGCGTGCTCATGAACACCGCCATCGCCGGCGCCAAGGATCCCATTCTGATGGCCGACGCCATGAAGCAGGCTGTCGAGGCCGGACGAAAGGCGTTCCTGGCCGGCCGCATCCCCAGGAAGCTCTACGCCACCGCCTCGAGTCCCATCGAAGGCCTCCTCCACTGACCGGAGGTCGCAAGCACCTCAGTCAGCCGACCCTTGAGATCCGTCGACTTCGACCTCCGTCGGACAGCAGGCCTTTGAGAACCATCGACTTCGACCTGTATCTGGTCACTGACCGCCATGCCACAGCCGGCCGCGACCTCATGTGGGTGCTGGAGCAGGCCCTGGAGAGCGGCGTCCGGGCCGTTCAACTGCGGGAGAAGGATCTGGGCGGACAGGCGTTGCTGGAGCTGGCCCGGAGAGTGAAGGGATTGTGCGACCGCTACGGCGCGGAGCTCTTCATCAACGACCGCGTGGACGTGGTCCTGGCCGCGGGCGCCGCCGGCGTGCACCTGACGGCGAATTCCATGCCCGTGGAAATCGCCCGGGAACTTCTCGGCCCGGACCGGAAGATCGGCGCCTCCACCCATTCCCCGGCGGAGGTCCGCGCAGCCGCGGAGGCAGGCGCGGACTTCGTTCTGTTCGGACCGATCTACCCCACCACCTCCAAGCTCCCCTTCGGCGCCCCCCAGGGCCCCGCCGCCCTCAAGGCCATCACCGAGTCCGCGGCGGTGCCGGTCTTCGCCATCGGCGGCATCAAGCAGCACCACCTGCCCGAGATCAAGGCCCACGGCACCGCCCGCATCGCCCTCATCTCCGCCATCTCCGAAGCCCCCGACCCCAAGGCGGCGGCCCGGGACATGCTGGCGGCGCTGCGGACCTGACGCCGCTACGGTTCCCCGGCCCCACACCCGTCATTCCCGGGAAACAGGCTGTGTCAAGATGCCATCCGACAGACGCCACGACCCCCGAAATCGTCATTCCCGCGCCCCTTCCGTCATTCCCGCGGCCCTTCCGTCATTCCCGCGAAAGCGGGAATCCAGGGGTGGGGCTTGGGCCGCGGCGACCAGCATTTGAGTGTCATCCGCCGTCTGATATATGGTACAGCCCACGAGTATCCGTGTAGGGGCGGGTTTCAAACCCGCCCGTGCCCATTCCGGCGCGACAAACCGGCCCTCAAATGAGAATGAATCGGACACCGATTCCCGGCGGATCCCCAGGAGGAGCAACATGAGAGATTGGGAAAAGATCATCCCGGAGTACGACCGCAAGGTCTACGAAAAGGCCGGCTACACCGGCAAGCAGGCCTTCGGACAGCGGCCGGCGCTGCTGATCATCGACGTCATCACGGCCTTTACCGGGACCAAGCCGATGGAAACCCTGGACGCCATCGACGAGTTCCGGTCGAGCTGCGGCAAGGCCGCGTGGCAGGCGCTGCCGCACATCCGGAAGCTGCTGGTGGCGTGCCGCAAGAGCAAGGTGCCGGTGATCTACTCCACCAGCGATCCCGACTTCAAGGCCGTATTCGGAAACGCCACCAAGCGCGCCAAGGAGCCCACCACCATGACCGACCTGTCGGTGGAGTTTCCGCAGATGATCCGTCCGCGAAAAGACGAGTACGTGGTGCATAAGGCCCGGGCCAGCGCGTTCTTCGGTACCCACCTGATCACGTACCTGACGCGCAAGAACATCGACTCACTGATCATCACCGGCGCCTCAACCTCCGGCTGCGTCCGCTCCACGGTCATCGACGGCTTTTCCAACGGCTTCTCCGTATTCGTGGTGGAGGAAGGCACGTTCGACCGCTCGCCGTTCTCGCACCTCGTGAACCTCTACGAGATGAACAGCAAGTACGCCACGGTGGTGACCCGGGCCGAGGCCCTGGCCCACGTCGAGTCGCTGCAAGCGGGGCCGCGGCTCCGGGTGGCCCAGCGGTAGGAGCCTGTGCCGCAGGAATGTAGGGGCGGGTTTCAAACCCGCCCGCGTTCGCACCGCACGGTCAGCCGATGCAGGCTCCTGGCGGCTGAGAACAGATAGATGCGCTCCGGGCCGTATGCAACGGCGGCCGGAAAGCGGGGAGAATTCAATGAGAGATCTCGGACTCAACGACAAAGTGGTTCTGATCACCGGCGGCGCCGGCGTGCTGGGCACCGCCTTTTCGCAGGGCTTCATCGATCACGGCGCGAAGCTGGCCATCAATGACCTCAAGGAGGAGAAAGCCCTCGAGTGCATCGACAAGCTCACCGGGGACGTGGAAGCAGTACCCGCCACCGGCGACGTCAGTGACGACGCCGCGGTGGCCCGCATGGTGGCCGGGGTGGTGGAGCGCTTCGGCACCATCGACGTGGTGGTCAACGCAGCGGCCGTGCAGATCTACCCACCCAAGAGCATCATCGAGATGGAGCCCGGCGAATGGGACTTCGTGCTGGACATCTGCCTCAAGGCAGCCTACCTGAGCACGCGCCACGTGGCGCCGGTGATGAAGCGCCAGGGCGGCGGCAAGATCGTCAACATCGCATCCATCGCCGGCCACCGGGGCACCGCCGGAGGCGCCGCCTACAGCGCCGCCAAGGGCGGCGTCGTCATGCTCACCCGGCAGATGGCCGTCGAGCTCGGCCGCGACAACATCAACGTCAACTCCGTCAGCCCGGGCTTCACCCCCAACCGCCTGACCACCGTCTACGAATACGAGGCCCTCACAAAAGGCGAGGCGAAGGGACCCGAGCCCTCCATCACCGCCGGGGAGTTCACGCCGCCGGCCCTGGGACGAAAAGGCGAGATCGAAGACTTCGTCGGCCCCGTGCTGTTCCTGGCCTCCCGTTGGGCCGACTACATCACCGGCGCGGACCTGCCGGTGGAGGGGGGGCGGATGGCGGCGCGGTGACGGCCTTCTCGACGGTGTCGGCTTACGGCGCGCCGATGTCCGACTCGTCAGCTACCGAAAGCCGGAATCGCCCATGGTCCTTTCAGGGCCAACCAGTGCAGATGAAGGTGGGACGCCGGGATCGCGGACGGACGACGGACGGGGTGGCCGTGGGGCGGTCTGCGTTTGCCGCCCAACCTCCCTTCCGTCATCCCGGATCAAGTCCGGGATGACGGGGAGCGGGTCTCCGGACCAAGCCTGACGAAAGGCTAGGCGGCGCGGCTTGCCGAAACGCGCGCCCGACTGTTAAATTGACGGTTCCCCTCTGACGCAACCTTCCTGGCCACCCTAGCTCAGTTGGTAGAGCAACTGATTCGTAATCAGTAGGTCGCCGGTTCGAGTCCGGCGGGTGGCTCCAATCTTCTCAGGCACTTAGTAGGTATGTTCGGAAAGGAAGAAAACGGCGTGTCACCGGGATGTCACCAGGTGCGGTGCACATTGGTGAGAGAGCCGTTATCAGCCGTTGACCGGAGGGGCGATATGTTTCATGAATGCGATCCCCAATTGGTTCTCGACTATCTTCGTTGTGGTGGTATTGGAAAGCGAAATCATGAATGCGTGGTGGACTGACAAAATTGCGTCCTGAAGGTCGTCGTCGCTCTCCAGATCCCGGATCACCAGACCCATTGCCCTCAAATCTTCAGCGTGGATGTGGCGGTTGTGTTCTTTGTGGGCGGCGACGTTGGTCAACTCCTTAGCAACATGTTCCGCCGACTTCGGCTTGTCCTTGAACATCCCTTCAGTCAACGTGTTCTGCGCGATATCGCGCGAAAGACTAATCGCCTGTTCTGCGCGCGTGATGAGGGTGGGCGCAATCTTAGAAAGAATTGGCGTCCATACCTGAATCATGTTCGGTTGCTTGGCGATGTCACTGAATGCCCGCCTAAACTCGTCGAGCAATGTTACGGCAGGGATGTCACCAAACTGTGGGTCGACAGGCCCAAGATTACTGTGCTTCCCCATCCAGATCTCTGTGCCGATAAGAGCGAGCAGTGTACCGCCCGACATCGCCAATTGCGGGACGAACACCCTAATATTTTCGCCAAACATTGAGCGAATATAGTGGATGAGAGACTCGGTGGCAGAAACCTAGCCGCCGGGACTATGGACGACTAAATCTAGTCCCAGGTTCCTATCGAGCCCATGAAAACAGGACATGAAGCCTGCTTTGTCTTCATCTGTGATTTGCGTGATGTTGAAGAACTGATCGCCTGTCTTCTGAAGCCAGCCAGAGTAGTAACAGACGACGTTGCGACCGGTTAGCTCGAAGAGTTTCGCGAGATACTGCCGACGGACCTGATCATGCTGACCTGCGGCGGAGTTGATTTCGTTGAGGATCTGATTCCAGTTGCCCATCTTCCCTCCACGGTAGTCGTGTCCCGCCTGCAACAACGCTGGGCACGTACGCGTTCATCCCTGGAATGGACAGATTGTCACTGGCTCCCGACGGCGACAACAAGGGACCCAGGACGACCAACATCTCGTCGACGGACGCTTCCTTTTGTTTTTTTCGGGCCATGGTTGATGCTCCCCTTCGCCAAATGGCCTCTGCTCCGCTCCCCTCTAGGGATATGGTCTGGAAACCTCCTTTCAGGAACCGAAGCTAGCACGTCACATACACAACATCAAGATATTGTGGTCGGCTTCTTCGTGGAGTACGGGGTTGAGGTAGAGCACCTTCGCGTGCCAGCCGCTCGACTTCCATCCGAAGCCGCGGCCGGTCCAGCATCATCATGTCCACCTCGGTAGGCGGCTCCACCGTCCCGACGGAGCATCTCCGCATATCGCGCCCATCGCCGCAACCCGTGAAAGCGAGCACCGCCATCTCTGGCACCGAAGGTTCCCCCTTCTCAGCTAGCAACTTCTACACGGCATCGGGACGCTGGCAACATCAACGAAGAGACCTCCTATGACCAGGACGGGTTGGTCGTTTGGCAGGGGAGGATTGCCCAGTATTCCAAGATCCCCGTCGATGAAGCAGACTTGCAACTACACTCCCCTGAAAAAGCCATGGCCACCGGATGGTGGCCATGGGGTCTGCCGCCCACGCGAGGTCGGCAATTGAGAATTTCTACAAACAGAGTGGGAGAGGATCACATGGAAGTCAAGGGTGGCCCAGGCCTTACCGAAGGCAGTCAGTAGTACTTCGTCTCCAGATCCACCTCCCCCCAGCTCTCCGCCTCCATCATCATCGCCCAGCGGGCGTAGAATTGGCGTAGGCGTTTGCCGCCGCCGAAGGCGCCGGACTTTTCCTCGTGGCCGAGGTGGGCCTGGATGTTCTGGGGGTAGCGGCGGGCGATGACGCCGCGGGCGGTGCCGGTGCATTGCTCCCAGTTGTTCATGTCGTCCTGCTCGAGGTTGCCGCTGGGGCCGAAGGTCTGGGTGAGGTGCCGGCGCATGGCGGTCTTGACTTCCGGGGGCGCTTCCTTGTCCACGACGCAGTAGGACCAGATTTCGGTTTTGTCCGGACCCCGGGGGTGCCAGACGCGGATCATGTGGCGGATGAAGTTCGGGGAGACGTTGGGGAAGACCGTGGTGACCAGCCCGGCTTGTTGGGCGAGGTCGGGGCCGATGCGCTCGACCGCCTCATCCATGTGATCGAAGAGGTAGTCCCGTATGATGCCTCCGGCGACCCTTGCGAGGCCGCTGTCAGCGGCATAGGGGCGGGGCTCCTCGTTGGTGCGGGGGTAGGACAGTTCGTCGACGGGCACCTCGCGGACCGACATGTGCGTGATGGTGTGGTGGCCGTCGTCGCCGAAGAAGTTGTCGGCGGCGTACTTCCAGTTGGCGTTCATGATCCATTTGTGCACGCCGCCGATAATCTCGGTGCCGCCGGCGCGGCGGTCGAACATGACCCCCAGCTCATTCTCCTGGCCCCCGAGATAATCCAACAGGGGCGGCGCCTTGGGGTCGAAGGTGGCGAAGATCAGGCCCCTGTAACTGTCCAATTGGGCCACTTCCACGAGGCCCCACTGTGTCATGTCCAGCTCGCCGCTGTAGATTTCCTTCATGCCTGGCACGCCGATGAGCTTGCCGTCGTTGCTGTAGCACCAGCCGTGGTAGGTGCACATGAAGGACGTGGCGTTGCCCTGGTCGGCGCGGCACACCCGGTTGCCGCGATGGCGGCACATGTTCAGGAACGCGCGGATGGTGCCGTCCGTACCCCGGCACAGCAGCACCGGGTCTTCCCCCATGTAGGTGGCGAGAAAGTCGTTGGGATTGGGGATCTGGGTCTCGTGTCCCAGGAACAGCCAGCAGCGCGCGAAGATCCGTTCCAGCTCCTCCCGATAGATGTCCTTGGAGACGAAAATCCGGCGGTCCAGCAACCCTTGCCGGGTATCTACGAGATCGTTCAGTTGATTCATCCCGTTACCTGCCTCTCTGGGGGTGTGGGCGTCCTTCGACTTCGCTCCGCTGGCGCTCCGCTACGCTCAGGACGAACGGGAATGGCAAAATCATTTGACCGTGATTGGCAATGCGTTTCACCGTTCGATTTGAGCGTGAATGACAAGGTTTCACCGTTCGATTTGAGCGTGAATGACAAAGCGTCTCACCGTTCGTCCTGAGCGTAGCGGAGCGAAGTCGAAGGACGCCATTCACGTACAGCCGCCTAGAAGAAGATGCTCAGGTTGGGCGACTGCAGCACCGCCTGGTCCAGCACGATGGTCCGGCGGGCGATCTTCCACTCGTCGCCGACCCTTCGGAGCACGTCGTCCCGTTCGCCCACGAAGACGTCTTGGCTGTGCTCGAGCTGGGTCCGGTACACCATGAAGTAGGAGCGGACCCGCAACTCGGACTCGTTCTCGCCGGGTTCCACCTGCACGTTGGTGACCAGGTGCCGCGTGCGGGACGGCGGCACTTCCGACCAGGCCATGCCGGTGGCGAGACGGGCCACCCGGGTGCGCAGCGTCTCCTTGGTCTCTTCGAAGAGCGCCAGCTCGCCGGGCTTGGAGACGGTGTCCGCGAGATCGCTGCTCTCCCACGGGTTCGTTCGTTCCGGCATCCAGTAGACGATGTCGTCGGTGAAGAGCTCCAGCCATTCCTCGAACCGGCGGTCGTCCAGAAGCCGCGCTTCCCGAACGAGGAAGTCATGGATCTCATGCAGAAGATCGTGGTCGTTCACGTTGCCTCCGCCTTGCCGTGGTGTGCTGTCCGCTAAGTTGCCTGCGGGGCCGTCACCAGTACCGGGTCTCCAGGTCGACATCAGACCAGTCCTCGGCCTTCATCATCATCTCCCAACGGGAGTAGAAGGCCCGCAGCCGCCTGCCGCCGCCGATGGGCGGGCAGCGGTCCTCGTGTCCGAGATGGGCCTGGATGTTCTGGGGGTACCGCCTGGCCACCACCCCGCGCGCGGTGTCGGTGCACTGGATCCAGTTGTTCATGTCGTCCTGCTCCAGATTCCCGGCCGGGCCGAAGGTCTGGGTGAGGTGCAGTCGCATGGCGGTCTTCACCTCCGGGGGCGCGTCCTTGTCCACCACGCAATACGACCAGATTTCGGTCTTGTCCGGACCCTTGGGGTGCCACAACCGGATCATGTGGCGGCTGAAGTTCGGCGACAGGTTTGGGAATACGGTGGTGACCAGCCCGGGGCGTTCCGCCATGTCGGAGCCGATGCGCTCAATCAACTCGTCGAAATGCTCGTGGTGGTAGTCGCGTATGCGGCCTTCGGCGACTCGGGAGAGCCCGCGGTCGGTATCGGGACGCGCATCGTCGTTGGTTTGCGGGTAGTATCGAACATCCACGGGAACCTGGCGCACCGACGCGTGGGTGACCGTGTGGTGGCCGTCGTCGCCGAAGAAGTTGTCCGCGGCGTACTTCCAGTTGGCGTTCATGACCCATTTGTGCACGCCGCCGATGACCTCGGTGCCGCCGGCGCGCCGGTCGAACATGAAGCTCAGCTCCTGATCCTGGCCGCCGAGGTACTCCAGCAGCGGCGGCGCCTTGGGATCGAAGGTGGCGAAGATCAGGCCCCGGTAGCTGTCGAGCTGGGCCACTTCCACCAGCCCCCACTGCGTCATGTCCAGCTCGCCGCTGTAGATCTCCTTCATGCCGGGCACGCCGATGAGCTTGCCGTCGTTGCTGTAGCACCAGCCGTGGTAGGTGCACATCAACGAGCTGGCGTTCCCTTGGTCCGCCCGGCACACCCGGTTGCCCCGGTGACGGCACATGTTCAGGAACGCTCGCACCTTCCCGTCCGCGCCTCGCCAGAGCAGCACGGGATCCTCCCCCATGTAGGTGGCAAGGAAGTCGTTGGGATTGGGGATCTGGGTCTCGTGTCCGAGGAACAGCCAGCAGCGCGCGAAGACTCGCTCCAGCTCCTGCTCGTAGATGTCCTGGGAAACGAACACCTGGCGACTCAGTAAGCCCTGTTCGGCGTCAACGAATTCGTTCATGCGATTCACCCCATCGGCTTGTATGGTTCCGAGCGGTCGGCTGTCGGTATTCGAGGTCGTGCCCCGCGATTCGGTGGCGATTATATAGAGTTCCGCCGGAGTTCACAAAAGGGCAGTTTGCCCATTTTGGATGCGGCAACCGGCCTATACCGTTTCCAATCCCAGATGCTCCTCAATCGGATCGAAGTCCCTATCGGAATGAAGCAGGCTATGCTCCTTCTCCATGCAAAACGTGGCGATCAGCATGTCGATGGTCTTGCGGACGGTGATGCCCTTGGCGCGGAGCGCCCGGTAGTTGCTCGCGCTCTTCAAAGCGATGTCCCGACCCACCATGGACTCGAATATCAGAGTGTCCAACGCGGCGCGCGCTCTGCGGACATGCTGTTCGGCACGAAAGCCTTGCAAGACCTCCACCAGGATGAGGTCGCCGACGACGATCGGCCCTCTACCCAGGACGCCGTCAAGCAACACGGTTTCTCGAGTCTCGACGCCGTTGAAGTAGTCGATCCATACGGAGGAATCGACGACGATCATCGGTCGCGCCGCATCTCGTCAAGCGACCCCTCCCAGCGCAGCTTTCCCCGCAGCCGTCGAATTTGCCCTTGCGCCCGGGTCTGCACCAGCAGACGCAGACCTTCCTCGACGGCCGCCTTCTTGGTCTTGAGTCCGCTCGCCTTCAATGCCGTCGCCATCAAGTCCTGATCAATTTCAATGTTGGTACGCATCGTAACCTCGCATGTGTATGATCCTGACAAACATACACATAACCGAGGTGCCCCCGCAAGACAAAGCCGTTGTGAAAATTTCCCTTGACCAGCCGGTGGCCGGCCAAGGGTCGGCTTGACACCGCTCAGGCCCGCGACATACGCTTTCGAGCCGAAACGAAGACACGGCATCCAGCATGAAAGGGGTTGCACAACAGTGAAAATCGATGCGCCGCCGTTGTCCGGAGTCCGGGTCCTCGACTTCGGCCACGTGCTCGCGGCGCCGTTCTGCACGCGGCTTCTGGCCGATCTGGGGGCGGACGTGGTGCGGGTGGAGAGCAGCAAGCATCCCGATTTTCCGTGGCCGTCGTCCTACCGGCATGCGGACGGGCGCCACGCCTCCTACCTGAACACCAACCGGAACAAGCGCTCGGTGGCCATCGACCTGAAACACCCTGCCGGCCGCGATATCGCGCGGCGTCTGGCGGCGGCCGCCGATGTCGTGGTGGAGAATTTCAGCGCGGGAGTCATGACCCGGCTGGGATTGGGTTACGAAACGCTTAAGGAGACCAACCCACGGCTGATATTCGCCAGCATGTCGGGCTACGGCAACAGCGGCCCGCGCCGCGACTGGACCAGCATGAACATGAACCTGCAGGGATACGCGGGGCTCATGCAGGTCACCGGCGCCGAGGGGGATCCGCCCACGGCCATCTCCAATTCCTGGAACGACTACATCGGCGGGCTCCACACCGGCTACGCCGTCATAGGCGCCCTGACCGAGCGTGAGAACACCGGTGAGGGCACCCACCTGGATATGGGGCAGTTCGAGTGCAGCGTGTCCATGATCGCGCCGCTCCTCCTGTTCAGCGCGGTGCAGCAAAGGAATCCCGAGCGGATGGGCAACCGTTCCGCTCGATTCGCGCCCCAGGGAGTCTATCGCTGCGCCGGACAGGACGAGTGGTGCGCCGTGAGCGTTCACAACGACGGGCAGTGGCGGGCCCTGGCGGAGGCCGTCGCAAACGCTGGGTGGGCGAGCGAGACCCGGTTCGCCACCCTGCCGGGAAGGATACGTCACCACGATGAGATCGACGAGCGCATCGAGGCCTGGACCAGCCGGTTGCCCAGCGCCGAGGTGGAGGCCCGGCTGAAGCAGGCTGGTGTCTCCGCGGCACGCATGCGCCGGATCCAAGACCTGGTCGAGAGCGAAGAGCCGTCCGGAGCCTACAAGAGAATGGCGGAACCCAGGGTGGGCTCGATGCTGACGACAGCCCTGCCCATCGAGCTGTCCGAAAGTCCCCTGCCGCCGGCAAGCTCGGCCCCTACGCTCGGCCAGCACACCCGGGAGGTGTTGCGGGAATGGCTGCATCTCTCCGAGGGCGAGATGGCGGGGATCGATGCCCAGGGAGCCTTGGTGTGAGCGAACTCGCCGAATCGATCATCAGCGACGAGCTGCGCGGCTGTATCGGCCAGAGAGGCCCGGTGCGCCCCCTGGAGCCGTTGAGCGCGTCGGATGTTCGCCGCTACGTGGACGCCACGGGAGACGCCAATCCGCTGTGGCTCGCTGACGAGTTCGCCCGCTCGGCGGGCTACCGGCGCCGTCTCCTGCCGCCGATTCTGGTGGGCTGGACTCCCTTCAGCCTCAAGGAGCCGGAGGCGGGAAGCGGGTCCACCACCGTCGACGTGAGACGGCAGCTCCCCGTGCCGGCCGCGTACACCAACGTCCGCAACGCGGGCAGCGAGACCGAGTGGCTGCAGCCCGTCTATCTGGGCGAGCCGCTGTCGTGCCAAAGCCATATCGTCGACATCACCGCGCGGGAGGGCAAGATGGGCGTGGGAATCTACGTCACGCAG
The DNA here is from genome assembly GCA_965221155.1 of uncultured Binatia bacterium (SeqCode). Lineage (GTDB taxonomy): Bacteria > Desulfobacterota > Binatia > UBA9968 > JAJDTQ01 > JAJDTQ01. The sequence continues at coordinate 863,305 of OZ244869.1, forward strand.
TTGGAGGAGGTGCGCAACGGGGAAGGGGCCTTGGTGTTTACACGGCGGCACACGGTGGCGCTGTTCCCGGAACGGACGGTGAAGGAGTAAGTTTGCGTTCATCCTTCGACTTCGCTTCGCTACGCTCAGGACGAACGGAAAGGGCTCTTCGACAGCCAACGGAAGGGGCTCTTCCACAACCGTTCGTCCTGAGCGTAGCGGAGCGTAAGCGAAGCGAAGTCGAAGGGCGGTGGAATTGAGCGTCTCCCGCATCATTGATCTCGGCTCGTTGGCCGGCGCCTATGCCGCCCGTCTCCTCGCGGAGTCGGGCCATGACGTGATCCGCATCGATCCGTCCAGCGGCGACGCGGTTCGCGATACCGGCCCGTTCCTGGGAGACGCGCCCGACCTGGAGCAGGGAACCTTCCACCACTTTCTGAACGCGGGCAAGCGGAGCCTCTCCCTCAACCTCGAATCCCCTGAAGGATGGCGGGTGTTCCTGGAGCTGCTGCGGACAGCCGACGCCGTGGTGACCAGCCGGCGGCTGCCCATGAACCGCGAGACGACGACCGAGAAACTCGTGTGGACCGACGTGGAGGAGGAAGAGGACGAGCTCTGCGCCTACGCCCGCTCCGGCCTGCTCTCGCTGACCGGGCAGCGCGACGGCCGGCCCACGCTCCTCGGCGGCCACATGATCTATCTGGCGACCGGCATCCAGGCGGCGGTCGGAACCGCGGCCGCGCTTCACGTGCTTCAGGATACCGGCCAGGGCCAACGCGTCCGGGTCTCCATGCAGGATTGCCTGGAGACTTTCGTCGAGCAGGCCATGGTCGAGTACACGTTCTCAGGCACCCGGACCGAGCGACGGGGCAACCGCGGCACCATCACGGCCATCTCGGGGGCGCTGCCCTGCAAGGACGGCCACTGGGTCGTCAGCCAGATCAACCGGCCCGGCCGGTGGGAGAAGTTCGTGGAGTGGGTACAGGACCCCGAGCTGATGAGCGATCCCTCCCTGTCGTCGGACGACGCGCAACGTGAGAAGAAGGACTTCATCATGGACCGGGTGCATGCCTGGTCGAAACGGTTCACCAAGTCGGAGATCGTCGAGGAAGGACAACGGCGCCGCTTCCCCTGCTCGCCGGTATCGACGCCGCTGGACCTGACCGAGGACCCGCAGCTCGTCGCGCGCGGATACCTCACCGAAGCTGATGATCCGCGCTTCGGACAAATCCTCTTCCCACGCGGCCCCGTCGCCCGGCTCCGGGGACAGGAGATGGCGCCAGCCCCCACCGTCGGGCAACACAACGCCGAGATCCTGGCCGAACTGGGCTACACCGACGCGGACCATCAAAGACTATTGGAAACCGGGGCCGTCGGATGACCATGACGGAGCAGCAAGTTTTCTTCGAGGACGTCCAGCCGGGCGCGGAACTCGTGACCCGCGAGTACGGCCCGCTGACCGTCATCGACACCGTGCGCTGGGCCGGGCTTCAGGAAAATACCCAGCAGCTCCACTACGACCGCGACTGGGTGCGCGAACACGCCGGCCTCCGCACCTTCATTGCCAGCGGCGCCTATCGGCAGGCCTTGCTGATGCGCATGCTGACGGACTGGGCCGGCCCCCGCGGCAGGTTGCGAAAGCTCAGCCTGCAGCATACGTACTCCACGTTCGAGGGGGACACCATGCGGTTCGTCGCGCGCGCCGCGGAGAAGAGCGGCGACCCCGCCGACCCGTGGATCCGATGTGAAGTCGAAGGAACGAACCAGGAGGGGCGGCGGATTCTCGTGGGTCAGTGCACCGTCGTCCTTCCCTGCCGAAACTGAAAGGATTGTAACGTCCATGATCATTCCCGGAATGAGCCCGACCGAAGCCAAAGCGTATGTGGATGAGCACTATCGGAAGGTGTCTCAACGGTGGCGTGAGCGGGTGACCGGCTCGCCCTTCATGACCCAACTCATGGAGGGGCGGTTGCCGCGCGCCGCGCTACGAACGTTCTTCAAGAACTGGGCCTCGTACACCATCGAGATCAACACGTTGGAATGCGCATCCTATCACAAGCACATCACCTTCTTCCGCAGAAACCGCGACCTCATGGCGCCCATGGCCCGGAAGCTGGCCGATGAATTGCTGCATCCCGAGCCGCCGGGGCACGTCCATGTCGTTCTGGAGACCGCCAAGGCCCTGGGGATCGAGGAAGACGAGGTTTATCTGGACCCGATGCTGGCCGAGTTCCGGGCGAAGATCGACTTCAAGCGAACGATCCTCTGGGAAGGGACCGTTGCGGAGTTCTATGCCGGCGGCGCCACCGAGGAACAGACCGGATACTGGTCAGCGGAGTTCTTCAAGGCCCTCACCACCCACTACGGCCTCACGCCCGAGCAGGCGGTCTACTTTTCCACGCACGAGGAGGCCGACCTGAAAGAGCACGACGACGGCGTCATGGGCCACGGGAGCTTCCGGCGCCTGGTGCTGCAACGACTGCTGCAAGACGGCATCGAGGTGCGCACCGGCTACGACCTCGAGTATTGCGGGCTCACCGCGGTGGACCTCCACGGGGACATCCTCAACGCCAGCCTGGCGGCGGCAGGCTAGCCTCCTGTCCGGGACGGATTTGTCAGGTACAGGCCGTCAACCTCGACCCAACAGGATGGGGCGTGCTTCCGTTCTTTCGAGGTAGCGGACGAAGCGGAACTTGTTTTCCAAGGGCGGCATATTCGTCCTGGGTATGTCCCGATGTTGCAGCGTCTCCTCGACCTTGCACACCACGAAGGACAGTTCGTTCTTGGTGAGTCCCTCGGTGGCGGCCCGCTCGAATGACTCGATATCCGTCACCGTCAACGCGTTCTCGATTCCCGCTCCTTCCGCCATCTTCCGAAGGTCGGTCCTCCCGGCGGTTGCCGTGGGCTCGCTGATCCGGCTGCCGCTGTAGACCTCGTTGTCGAACACGAAAACGAGCAGGTTGGCGGGCCGCAGATTGGCCAGGGTCGGCAGGTTGAACAGCGAAAGCAGAACGCTGCCGTCCGATTCGAGGACGATCACTTTCCGGTGAGGGAGGGCCAGCGCCAGGCCCAGTCCCACACCGAGCGCGTTGCCCATGTTGCCGATCAGCAGGTTGCCGTCGTGATCGGAGAGGTGAGCCCACTCGATCTTCTGACCGCTCAGCGACGTCACCACCAACTGGTCCGTGATGAAGGCCGCCAGCCGCTGGAGACATTCGTAGCGGATCATCGAGAGAAATCTCCCGTGAAGACCAAGGCCACCGGTAGCTGCAGGCTGTTCATCAACCGCACCGCATCCCGGACGTGCCCGTCGAGGCTCCCTCCGTCTTCCAGGACTCGATACCGGATCTGCAGCGTTTCCAGCAGTGGCACGAGATAGCTTCCCGACTGCGAGTACACGGTATTGTTACGCTGGTCCGAAAAGCCCCCGAGGTAGGTCAAGCCGAGCAGCATGGGTATGCCAAACCGCTTGGCCACCACAATCAGATTGTACGTGGAGACAAACAAGCCGGTGCCTTCCATGTAGATCATCACCTGTTTGCCGCCCAGGGCAGCCCCGGCGCCGATGGAAACCGCCTCCGCCTCGCTGGACACCGGCACCAGGTTCACGGCTTCCTCCCGCCGCATCAGAGGCAGGATCTGACTCAAACGCGTCTCCGGGAGGTACGCGACAAAATCGACGCCGGCACCGCGCAACGCCGCAACCAGGTCCTTTGCGAGCTTCTCTTCCACGCGCCGCGTCCCCCCGCTGCTATTGTCCGCTATTACGCGCCCTTCGGCAGGAGGATCTTCCGCAGTTTCGACTTGGTGGCAGCGGTCATGTCGTAGAGCTCCGCGACGATCTTGGCGGTGGCGGGACCGTCCACCGGCACGATCTCCATCTTGGCCTTCTTTGCCGTTGCAAGAAGCTTCGGGTCTTCCAGGGCTTTCACGAACGCCCGCTGCAGGATCTTCAGTCGATCCCGCGGCACGTCCGGCGGAACCGAATACTTGAAAGGCGCGCTGTACGCGTAGTCCAGCACCTTTATCAACTCGCGGGCTTCGTCGGTCTTGGCATATTTCATGGCCAGAGGCACCTTCTGGAGTTCGGGATGGGACTGAAGGTTGGTCTGAATCACGACATGGATCTTTCCGGTCTCGAAGGGTTCGCGCCATATGGACTTGACGGTCTGCCACGAGCCGCAGTACCCGTCGACCTCACCCATCTCCACCGCCAGTCTGGCCTTCGCCCCGCCCCGATACCCCTCGATGACCCGCAGCGGCAATCCAAGAGCCGCGTTGAGCAGCTTCGGTACATCGGACGGAGTGGAGCCCGGAGCGAATCCGGCGATGGTGACCGGCTTCTTGGCCGCGAACCAGTCCGCGACGCTCTTGATGCCGCTCTGGCTGTTGAACGAGCACACCGTATTGTAAGGGGCCGGCGTCCCCAGCCAGCCGAATTTGCGGCCGTCGAATTTGGTCGCCTTCCTTCCCAACACGTTCTGCAGCACCAAGGCGCCGCCCCAGCCTCCGATGGCCGTTCCGTCCCGCGGTGCGCGGTTGTACATGTAGTTGGCCGATATGAGCCCTCCGGCGCCGGTCAGGTTCTTCACCACGGCCTTGGGTCCACCCGGGATATGAGCCGGCATCCGGCGTGCCAGAAGCCGCGTGTAGCCATCGAAAGACCCCCCGGGAGAATATCCCACGGTGAACGTCACGAACTTGTCCTTGTAGAATTCCTCGGCGTGAGCGGAGCCGATGGCGACGGCAAGAATCAGGATCACCGCTGAAACGAAAATGCCACGTGTCTTCATGTTGGTTCCTCCATTTGGGGATGGCGTCCTTCGACTTCGTCGAGAGGCGTCTTATCCCAGGGTTCGGTGAGCAGAGGGCACCACGGGTCCGAGTCCACTCGGCGCCCCTCCTGTTGGGCCAGGAATGTATCGCGCAGCATGGCGCGCAGGCGAACGATGCCCACGTCGCTGTTCAGCAACTGCTCGTTGGACCTGGCCCGGTCAAGTCCCCTCTGCGTCACCAATATGGCCTTGTCTTGTTCATTGACCTTCTCGGAATCCGGCAGGATCCGCGTGTGATACAGGTGCTCCCACGCCTGCCGCTCTTCGCGAGTGTCCACCCTGCGGGAGGAGCATCTGACCGCGTGGGTGCGATTCTCGTCCAGCGGGAAACGCCACGAACGCGTCACCACCGGCCCATCAGGATAGATTGCCACCAGGGTCGCCATGCCGGGCAGCATCCAACCGCCGTCCAGCTCCCGCTCCACCCCACCCTCCGCGTTCAGCCGCTGCAGTTTCAATCCGTTCTTCAACGGACGCACGGCCATGCGGTAAATCCCCCCGCCCCGGCCTCCGAGCTTCCGGACCGTCACACCTCCCGCGTGCAGGAAGGCATTGTGCTGCGGGTCGAAGGTGCCGTCCCAGGCCAGCAGCCAGTTCGTTTCCCAGGTGCCCCTGCGCCCGTAGCCGACGAAGTCCTCGTGAAGCATTTCCGGCGGCGCGATGCGTTCCACGGGCGGCGGCGGGAATCGATCCGCCTCGCCGACGTACACCCATACGAATCCGCCCAGCTCAGCGGTCGGATAGGTGCGAGCGCGAACGACACCACACTTCTCCGGCGCGTCGCCTTCCCAGGGAATCCACACGCACCGGCCTTCAGCATCGAATTCCAGGCCATGGTACGCGCATCGAATGCGGTCCCCGAGGACATGACCGGCCGAAAGCTTGACGGCGCGATGCGGGCAGGAGTCGACGAAGGTATGCGGGTTTCCCGAGCTGTCACGCCAAAGGACGAGGTCTTCGCAAAGCGCGGTCACGGGCAGCGGCCGGTCGGCCGGCACCTCGTTCGACAGCGCGAGCGGGTACCAGTAATTTCTCAGCCCGAACTCAAGGCCATGCGGCACGTCCCTGCGCCAGGACGGCTCTCCACCATTGTGCATCAAACCCTTTCGCCACACTTCTCGGACGCTCTTGCAACGGCCAACCTACTACAGTCCCACGGCCGGCGGCAACGAGCGCCCGGTGCCCTCAACGAACCCCCGAATCGGCCAAATGCCCTGCTGCCAGGCAGATCACGATTCCGGCACCCCCTCCTTCCCCGAACCGTGGATCCCGGCGAACACCCTTTCGGCCGTAACCGGAAGGGAACTCACACGTATTCCCACCGCATCCGCCACTGCGTTGGCCAGCGCCGCGGCGAACGGGATCACCGGCGTCTCACCGATGCTCATGCTGCCGTAGGGGCCGCTTCCGTAGGGCGACCGGAGGATCGCCGTTTGCAACACCGGAACATCCCGGACCGACGGAATCTTGTAGTCACCCAGGTGGACGGTGGTGATCCTGCCGTCCTCGACCGGCATCTCTTCCATGGTTCCGTACCCCACGGCCATCACGATACCGCCCTCGATCTGACCCTGATGCAGCAGCGGGTTGATGATGGTGCCCACGTCGTGGGTTGTGGTCACCTTGCGCAACGACACCTGGCCCGTCTCCGGGTCCACGGCCACCTCCACGATCTGCACGCACACGGAGGCCTCCGGACCGGTGGTGGTGTCGGCATAGTGGCCCTGCTCGGACACCGGCGAGCCGACGGCGCGGACGATCTCCCCGTAGCCGAGCCGGCCGGCGCCATCGGTGCGGACCACCGACCCCTGGGACACGGAGAGCCGCTCCACGGGTGTGTCCATCAGCTCGGCCGCGCGCTCGAAAAGCGTTCGCCTTGCTTCCACCGCCGCTTCGTAGGCGGCGCAACCGTAGACGCGGGTGCCGCGGCTTCCGCCCAGCCCCTGGTCCGCGGGCACCCGGCGGGTGTCGAAGATCTCGACCCGCACGGCTTCCGGTTCAACGTCGAGCACCTCGGCCGCTACCTGGCGCATGACCGTATGGACTCCCGATCCCTGATCCACTACCCCCGCCGCCACCGTCACGCCGCCCTCCCCGTCCACCGTGACGAACACGTAGCATTCGCCGCCGAGGGGGAACCACTGCGCCATGGCGACGCCGCGGCCGGTGTGGACGGCCTTCGGGCCATGGTACCGGGAATCCTGGAGCGCCCGGTCGAGGACTCTTGCCGCCTCGAGGTGAGGCGCGCGCCTGCCGAAAGGAGACTCGTCGCCCGCGCGCATCAGGTTGATTCGGCGGAACTCCACCGGGTCCATGCCCAACTCCCCCGCCACCACGTCCATCTGGCTCTCGCTCGCGAACACGCCCTGGGGATAGCCCGGCGCACGCATATGGCCGCAGGGAACCTTGTTGGTGTAGACCATTCGCTCTTCCTGCAGGGTGTGGGGGATGCGGTAGGGCCCCACCGCCTTCTGCGCCCCGAGCAGCAGACCCATGGGTTTGAATGCGCCGTAGGCTCCGCTGTCGAACACGAAGTCCATGTGCTGGCTCATGAGGAGACCGTCCCGGGTCACTCCCGTCTTCACGCGGATGACACCGGCGTGACGCGGGTTGCCGGCGACGAACTCCTCGCCCGAGTCCATGATCATCTTCACCGGCCCGCCGCTTCGGCGCGAGAGCACGTAACACAGGGCCACGTCCATGAAGTCGCCCTTGCCGCCGAAGTCTCCCCCGATAGCGCAGGGATGGACGAGGAGCCCGTCGAACGGCGCATCCAGCGCGGCGCTCACCTGCCGCCGCAGCGCCAGCGGCGTCTTGCTGCACGCCCAGATCTCCGCGCCCGCGTCCGGCAATGCCTTGACCACGCACGTGTGCGGTTCGATGTAACCCTGATGAACGAGTTGCGTGCGATAGGTCCGCTCGATGATCAGCTCGGATTGCTGAAAACCCTGGGCGACATCTCCCTTCGCCCAACGGACGTGAACGAACGTGTTGGTGGGGGCGGTCAGTGGGTCCGGGAGGCCCTCATAACTCATGACTTCCGGGTGAATGAGAGCCGTCGAGGGCTCCATCGCCGCGAGCGGATCAAGCACGGATTCCAACTCTTCGTACTCGACGTCAATGAGATCGACGGCCTCGCGGGCCGCCTGTTGCGTGGCGGCCGCCACCGCGGCCACCTTCTCGCCCACGAAGCGGACGACATCATCCACGAGGATGGGCATGTCCCGGATACGGCGTCCGATGCGCCGGCCCCGCAACTCTTTCCCGGTGACGACGGCCCGGACACCATCCAGACGCTCCGCCCGGCTGGTATCGATTCGCTTGATTCTTCCGTGGGGAACCGGGCTCCTCAGGGCCTTGCCCCACAGCATCCCCGGCAAGGTCACGTCACCCGCGTAAGTCGCCCGGCCGGAGACCTTGTCTCGTCCTTCGGCCCTCGGGACCGGCCTCCCTACATGGCGATGATGCACGGTCATCGATGTTCTCCAGCTCCTTCGCTCTCCGGGGAGACAACCTGAGTGGCCTGTATAACCCGTTTGCGGTCAAGTCAAACCACGCGTCACAACGAGCCCGCGTTGCCGGCCGACATGCGACGATAACTTGATCCCGGCTTTACCCGTGCTCAACGATCGAATGCCAGGCTACCTCCATCGAGATGAAGATCTTACAGCCATACGGGGATTTGGACTATTTGCCATCCCACGTTTTCGTGGCCGCAACAGGACACGTTTAATGTTATTGTAACCAGTTACCGCTAGAAGCTGTTGGGAGCCGACACGTCCGCGCGGAAACCTCGAGGCAGGCCGGGCCGTGGAGGATCGAACGGGAAACGCAACACCCGTTCGCTGAACCAGGATGCAGAGTTCGACCCCAGAAACACCGTCAGAGGAACGGCCTGAGAACGTTTCTCCGGGCCCGTCGCCGCGCGACGTGGCCCTGGAGAACATCGTCATGATGACGGGCCTGGGCCGTTACGACGATGTGCGGCAACTGCTGGCCGACGTTCACCCCGCCGACATCGCCGAACTGCTGGACCAGCTCGACGAACCACGGGTCCGGCAACGGGTGTTCGGCCTGCTGCCCTCGGAAACGGCCTCCGCGGTATTGAGTCTCATCTCACCGGCGGTGCGCGACGAGCTGGTGACGAACCTCTCGGACCGGGAGCTGGCCGGGCTGGTGGAGGAACTCGACACCGACGATGCCGCCGACCTGCTCGAGACCCTGCCGGAGGAACGCACCCCCACGGTCCTGGCGGAGATGCCGTTGGAGCTGGCGGAGGAGATCGGCGACCTGCTGGATCATCCGCCCGACACCGCCGGCGGCATCATGCAGACGGAGTACGTGTCGGTGCCTCAGTACGCCACCGTGGAGCAGGCCATCGGCTTGATCCGGCGGGCTCAGGACGACGTGCCCGAGGTCCACGACGTCTTCGTGATGAACGTGGAGAGGCACGTCACCGGCATCCTGCCCCTCAGCAATCTCGTACTGGCGCGCCCGGACGAATCCGTCGCCAACATCATGGAACGGCCGGTGATCTCGGTGCCGGTGGAAATGCCGCAGGACGAGGTCGCCCGGGTGCTGCAGAAATACGACCTGGTCACCGTTCCCGTGGTGGACGAGAAGGGCCGGCTCGCGGGCCGCGTCACCATCGACGACGTGGTGGACGTCATCGAGGAGGAGGCCAGCAAGGACATCTACGCCATCGCGGGCGTGGAGGGCGAGTCCATCGACCTGGCGCAGGACTCGGTGCTCAAGCGCGTCGGCGAACGCTTCTCCTGGGTGCTGACCACGGTGGTGCTGGGACTCGTGGTGGCCCTGGTGATCTCGAAGGTCTTCGTGACCACCTTCGAGAAGATGGCCCTCCTGGCCGCCTTCCTGCCGGTCATCATCGCCACCGCCGGCGCCGTGGGCCTCCAGTCGTCCACCCTGGTGGTGCGGGCCATCGCCCTGGGCACCCTGTCCTTCCAGCGCATCCTCTCGGTCATCGCCCACGAGGCCGCCACGGGTCTAGTGCTCGGCGTGAGCTGCGGCCTGATCACCGCCGTGGCCAGCTACCTCATCAACATGGGTACACCCGACATCCTCAAACTGTCCCTCGCCGTGCTCATCGGCATGGTCATCTCCGTCACCACCGCCGCCTGCGTGGGAACCGTGCAACCCATCATCTTCTACAAGCTCAAACGCGACCCCGCCGTCGCCGCCGGCCCCCTGGTGACAGCCTTCAACGATCTGCTGGGCACCACGTTGTATCTGGTTGTGGCGACGGCGTTGCAGGGCTGAGCGCGGTCCGGTCGCCTCCTCTAGTGTTGCGTTCCGTAAATACGTTGACGAATCTGCTGGTCCTTTTCGCTCCGCGCATCCTGAGCGTAGCGAAGCGAAGTCGAAGGGCGGCTGCGTTGCTCTTCATCGCGTGGTGCACGCCACTGCTCGTCCTGAGCCCTTCGACAAGGCTCAGGACAGGCTTCGCGTAGCGAAGTCGAAGGACGCCTTGCCGACCACAAAAATTCCTGCGCAGATTCGTCAACGTATTTACGGAACGCAACACTAGGACAAAGGCCTCAGACCCGGAACCCGAGCGCCTTGGCAACGTTCCGCTGCCGGTGGTCAAGCGTAACGAACGAGATGTCGCCTGGCTCGGGGCTCATGTAAAGGGCCGTCGCGACATGCCACAGGTCGGCTCCACGCAGGTAGCCCACCTGGAGAGCCGTCTCGAACTCGCGAGTCAGCGGCCGATCCGGGAGCACCCACTCGATTCCGGAGACAAGACTCGGCGTGAATCCGCGTCCCTCGCGGGCGAATACGGCGCGTAGTTCCGCTTCGAGCAGGTTTGAGGACACAAGATGCGAGAACGCGTCCAGCCTCCGGGCACAGGCAGCGGCACCCCGCTCATCGAAAGAGATGGCGACGACTGCCGACGTGTCGACGTAAGCGACACTCATTCGCCGCGCTCGGCGAGAAACCGCTTGAGAGCACCGGGCCGCCGTTCCACTGCTTTCATGGGTGTCCTGGGCTCGGCCGAACGAACCAGGACCCCTTGCCGTTCAAGGTCATCGAGTCGCGCTTCGATGGTCGCGGGCGAGTCCCGTATTGCGCGAATTTCGGCCACGGGCTTCCCCCGGTAGGAAACCGTGACCGTCTTCCCATCGCGGACCTGCCGAAGGACCTCGGAGAACCGCGCCTTGGCATCGTATGCCGAATAGTGAATGCTCATGGAGACAATCATAACCGGTCAGACCAGTCTATACAAGTTCAAACTACCAAGCCGATGGGCAGCATCATGCTGGTGGTGGTGTTGGCCACCCACATGCTCACCACGGCGCAGACCAGCATGAAGCGGCCAACTCTGCGACCGGCCGCTACCTAAACAGATTTACCAAGCGGTTTATGAGGTAGGCGTCCAGTGAGTCCATTCCAAGGGACTCCGTTAGCAAACCTGGAGCCAAGGGGACTTGGAGCGCAAAATGAAACACGAGGAGAAAGAAAAGGTAGCTTATTCCGCCGGCTGCCACGCTGACCCGCCAACTCTCGGACGCACCGAACTTCAGAAAGGCCAGGGTCAACAAGAAGGAACCGACGCGAAACCCCAAAAGCCAGATGCCCAAGAAAAATACCAGTATCCAACCGCACATCACCAGGACCCGTCGCCGAACGACGTCGTCCGAAAGGTTCAAACCTCCCATTGCCCCCTTTGAAGCAGTTTGCATCCTCCGACGCTCGCCGTCTGAGGAGTCCGTCGTTGCATCGATTTCATCACCAGCAGAAGAGCCGGCGCGAATCACCTCGCGAACGGACCCGATCAACTGGGCCAGTGCCAGCACCAGCACGCCTAACCCGATCGACCAGGGAAAGATTCGCGAGTGAACCGGCCAGGTGCGTGCCGTCCAAAGCCCCCACCCCAGCAACAAGACGATCAAGACGCTGAATAGAAGCTCAATCCTCTTCGGTGACAACCACCTTCTCCTTGAAACCAAGCCACCTGGGAAGCGTATTCTGTATGGAAGGCAGAAATAGCACTCCAAAGGCGATGACCAAAGTTACGGCAACAATAGGCCTCCAGAGAAATGTGAGGCCATGCAACTCGTAGGATATGAAAAAGTTTCTCTCGACCAGTCCGCCCAGGACCAAGCCAAGAATCAACGGCGGCCGGGGCCAGTCGATGTACACCATCACGAGGCCAACAGCGCCAAACAGCAGGGTGATCCCCACGTCGAGCATGGAGTTGGTTCCCGCGTACCCACCCAGAAAGACAAGCAGAACGATACCCGGGATCAGGAGGGAACCGCGAACATGGGTAAGCCTGGCGAGCTGGTTGAGAAAGAGGAAGCAGAACGCCACCGTGATAATGTTCGCAATCACAATGAACCAGACGAACGTGAACGTCAGGCTCAGGTTCTTCGTAAGCATGCTCGGACCCGGCACCAAACCCTGGACCAGGAATGCTCCCAGGAGGATTGCCATCACAACGTTGCCAGGTACGCCAAAAGCAATCGTGGGCACGAGGGCTCCGCCAAGACCGGAGTTGTTGGCGGCTCCGGGGCCGAGCACCCCACGGACATCGCCGAAGCCAAACCGGCTCTTGTCGGATGCGCTCTGAACCGCATGTCCATAGGCAACCCACTGGGATACTCCCGCCCCTAACCCGGGAATCACGCCAATGAAGGCGCCGATGATGCTGCATCGAACCGTCGTTCCCCAATACTTGAAGGTATCCTTCACGCCCTGCCACACCCCGCCGATTCGGCCGGTTCGGCTTTCAGCGATACTCGTCCCTCTCACCCACAGATCCACGACTTCCGGTAGAGCGAATAGACCGACCGTCACCGGAACGATACCGATTCCATCCCAAAGCTGCGGCATGCCCAGAGTGTAGCGCGGCATACCCGATTGCGGATCGAGGCCTACCATTGCCAGAACGAGCCCCAGGCCGCCGGCAAGCATTCCTTTCAGTTTACTGTTTCCACTCAGTGACGCCAGGAAAGTGATACCGAGAAGCGCCAACGCCAGGAATTCGGGTGACTTGAAACTGAGCACCAACGGCGCCACAACTGGAATGCTCGCCGCCAAGGCAAACGCCCCTACAATGCCCCCAACCAGCGAACTCATGAGCGCGGCCCCCAGTGCGCGGCCGGCTTCCCCGTTCTTGGCCATTGCATGGCCGTCGATAATCGTTGCGGCGGAAATGGATTCGCCGGGAACGCCAAAAAGGATGGAGGTAATATCCCCGGTGGTGGAAGTCACCGCCAGCATGCCGAGGAGAAACGCAAAGGCATGGGTGGGGCTCATCTCGAAGACGAAGGGGAGCATGAGCGCCAGGGTCACGAGGCCGCCGACGCCGGGAAGTATCCCCACCACGAATCCGATGCCGATCCCGCCGAGCAACACAAAGAAGGTCGGGTAAGCGAAGACCGCCGCCAGACCCGAAAAAAAAGCTTCTATCATGCCGAGCCGCTGCTATACGGGCTGGAAAGCTCAGAGCTAATTCGGGTCTGTTTGCTGCTTCAGCGCCTCCTTGAGAGCAGCGAGCACGTCCGGTTCCACCGTAGTCAAGTCTTTTGCGATCTTTGTCACTTCTTCCCCGGATCTCGCCACGAGTGCGCGCCGTGTCTTCTTGAAATCCGCCACAAAAGCCGGATCGGACATGGTTTTGTCATATGCTTGCCGCAAGGCGGCCACGCGATCAGACGGCACGCCCGGCGCGACAGCATAGGGAAACGAGATCTTCCCGGGAGCAAAAACGATATCGAGCAGCTTACGTCCGGTCTCGTCCATGGCATTGGGCTGCGCGGCAACGGCGTTCTTGAGCCAGGGACTTTCCGGCACACTCGAGCCAAATATGACGAGCATGTTGAGCTTTGGCGTCGGCACGAAGAAATTGCTGAGGTATGACGTAAAGGCTTCCCAGCTTATGCACATTCCGTTGACCTCTCCATTGAGGACGGCATTTGCCACGGGCCGAGCCCCGGCATAACCGTAAATCAACTTGAACTTGAGACCCAGGGCAGCCCGCATGACCGCCGCGGTGTCCGTAATGCCCGAGCCTGGCGCTTCCGCACCCATGGTCACCACTCGGCCTTTGGGCCCCATGATCTGCTTCACGCTGGTAATGCCCGTGTCCTTGCTCACCCCGCAGGCGCCGTGACCCACCGTCGCGCTGCCAAGCCAGTTGTATTTCCCCGCGTCGAATTCAACCCCCTGCTTCCCAAGAACCTGTTGGAGCAACATCTGCGAGTTGAAGTTGGCGATAACGGTGCCGTCTTTGCGCAAGGTCTCATAGACGAGATTGGCGGCCACCAGACTGCCCGCGCCCGGCCGGTTCGCGACAACCAGGGTGGGATGGCCCGGGATATGCCTCCCCATGTGTTTCGCGAGCAAGCGCGACGTGATGTCGAAGCCACCGCCAGGAGCATACCCGACGACAATCGATATGGTTCTCCCCCGATAGAAATCTGCCACGGCCTTCTCGTCAAACGAGCGGGCCTTGCTGTCTGCAGCTCCAACAGACCCTACGGCAATGACCAAAGAAAGAGCTATGAACAGGGCGAGCGGTCCCAATGACAGATGTCTCTTTTTCATCGTAGCCTCCGTATACTTGTTACGTTGCCCATCTTATTGAGCCTGAGCCGCAAAGCGTTGCCTCGCCAATCAACATCGTAACCTTACGCAGTCGGCGTCGGGACGATACCCGTACCACGACTTGAACAAGACAGGCAACACGCCCTTGAGCCGGGTTGACAACGCAAGCCGTTTCTCGATACAAGCGGGAACTTTCTATGTTGAGGAGTGAAACCATGAATCGAACAAGCTCGCTGTCACGGTCGATGACGGTAGGTCTCTTGGGCGGAATATGTCTTGTCTCCATGCTCTGTTGGGTGCCGGCTCTGGCTGCCGAGAAGGCTTCCGTCGCTGAGTTCTATAAAGGGAAAACTATCAAATTGTTCGTCGGCTTCAGCCCCGGAGGAGGCTTCGACATTGTCGGGCGCATCGTCGCACGCAACCTACCCAAATACATTCCCGGCCGTCCCCGGGTGGTGGTCATCAATCGGCCCGGGGCCGGCACGTTGATAACGGCCAACAATGTTTATAGAGCGGAGCGCCAGGATGGCACGGTCATCGGCATGACCAGCGAAAGGACAATCATCCGGCAGGCCGTAGGCGACCCCGCGGTCGAGTTCGATGCGAAGAAAGTCCAGTGGCTGGGCTCGGTAGGCTCCTCACCACCCACTTGCGTCGTAAGGAAAGTCCTGGGTCTCAAGAGCATCAGGGACGCGGTGAATGGACCGAGTTTGGCGATGGGAGGAACCGGAGGATCGACGTCGCAAGCGCCACTCCTTGTCAACAGGGTTGTGGGAACCAACTTCAAAGTAGTGCACGGCTACAGAGGCATCGCACGCGTCCGGTTGGCGACGGAGGCCAAGGAGCTCGATGGCTTCTGCGTCAGTTGGGACGGATTGCAAACAATTGCCCCAGGCTGGTTCAAGAATCCCATGTTCGTTACCATCCTATCGACCATGGGGCCGCCGGCACCGTCGCATCCCGCACTAAAGAACGTGCCCCGGGTGGAAGATCTGGTAAAAGGCGACTTCGAGCGGAAACTGCTCGAAGTTTATTCGAAACCCGACTTCGCGGCCATGCCCTTTCATTTTGGACCGGGAGTGCCGGCCGAGCGTGTCAAGGCGATGCGGCAAGCATTTACAAAGCTGCTGGCGGACAAAGAGGTTTTGGCCCAGATAAAGAAGATAGGACGGCAAGCTGCGCCCAAGAGTGGTGAAGAGGTGGCCGAGCTGTACAAATCGGTCCTCACCGTACCACCCGACGTGATCGCCGAGCTCACGAAAGTAATTACCCCAAGAGCCAAGCCAAAAAAGCCCTGACGCGCTCGGCATCGGCAAACATAAAGGCGTTCGTCTATCGAACCCAAGGAGGCGGCCACGCAGAACGATCTTCGAACTTTTCTGTCTGAAGCGGGGGAGGAAGTTCTCAGCATTGACAAAGAGGTCGATCCCTTGACCGAAATGGGCGCCCTTTGTTCGGAAAGCGACCGGCCTTTGCTGTTTCAGCAGGTCAAGGGATATCCCGGATGGAGCGTCTGTGACATCCTTGCCAAAACCCGCGCCACACAGGCCGTTGCGCTGAAAACAACCCCCGAGAATGTGCTGGGCGAGTTGGCACGCCGTCTTGAAAAGGGGCCACGGCCGTGGCAGGTCGTGGCCGACGGGCCGGTGCGAGAGGTCATGTGGCTCGGAGACGATGCGGACCTCCTGCGTCTTCCCATTGCAACCCACACGGAAGGGGACTCCGGCCCGTACATCGGCGGTGGTATGGCGGTAACGAAGGATCCGGAGACTGGCGTCCAGAACGTCGCGTTTCTCCGGGTTCAGTGTACCAACGGCAGACGGGTGGCTTTCTCCATGGCGCCTCGGCACAACTATGAGCACTATCGCCGGTACCAGGCGCGAGGGGAACCGATGCCCATGGCCATGGTGATCGGACACCACCCGGCCTACGAGATTGCCGCCAACTACAGCGGCCGGTACGGAGTGGACGAATTCGAGCTCGCCGGATCTCTGCTCGGCGATACCGTCGAAATGGTCAAGTGCGAGACCGTCGATCTTCATGTGCCTGCGCACGCAGAAATCGTTATCGAGGGGTTCGTTCCTCCGAAGGTGCGAGAGGACGAGGGACCTTTCGGCGAGTTTCAGGGCTACAAGTCGGATGGGGTCAGACCCAAGGAGGTCTGGGAGATTACGGCCATCACCATGCGGCAAGGCGCAATCTATCGCCATTTGCAGTCGACCATCGCCACCGATCATCAGCGTCTTGTGGCGCTCCCCATGGAAGCCGGTCTATTCCAGCGGGTACGCGATGTCGGAGGCCGCATCGATCTCCACAACGTATTCGTCCCCCCTTGGGCCGGCAACTTCACGGTCATACTTCAGCTTACGGCTCAGTTCGACGGTCAGGTGCGCGATGCGCTGATGGCGGCCCTCTCGAGCTCCTACCTGCACCCCAAGGTCGCCATCGCCGTGGACCAGGATGTGGACCTTTTCAACGCACAAGAGGTTCTGTGGGCTGTTTCCACCAGGGTCAATCCGGCAAACGACATCTTCACCATCGACCGCACCAACGGCCATCGACTCGATTTGTCTCTTCCCGTCGTGGAAAGCCCGGGACTGCCGTTCAGGCGCCTGGGTAGCAAAACAGGCATCGATGCAACGAAACCTTCACTTTATCGGCCGGAGAAGCGGGCGGAGTTCGACAGGGCGCGCCCCATGGGCACGGACAAAGTGAAATTGGCGGACTTTGTGTCGAAAGACCCTGCCGGCGACCTGGCGGCCGTTCTGAAGGCTACGGGGTAAGACCCGCTCCCGAGCCTTCCGCCTCACCGTGACGCACCGCGGATCATGCACGAACGCGTCACGTCACTTCTTCGCTGTTTACCTGGATCAGGGGAGCCCGGAACTTGCTGGACGCGTTTGTTGGCGGCCTTCTCATAGTATTTAGCTGGCCAACCTTCGGTCTGATGCTCATAGGCGTCGCGGCCGGTTTCGCGGTGGGAATTCTACCGGGACTTGGCGGCACCGTGACCCTTGCCATCATGCTCCCCTTCACCTTTGACATGACACCCACCGAGGCATTCGCCTTCCTGTTGGGTATGGGATCGGTGACCTCCACCACCGGCGACATCACTTCCATCCTGTTCGGTGTGCCCGGTGAGAGCACCAGCGCGGCTACGATTGTCGACGGACACGCCATGGCCAAAAACGGTGAGGCAGGGCGGGCACTGGGTGCCGCATTGATGAGTTCCCTGGTGGGAGCCGTCCTGGGAGCCTTCGCTTTGGCTTTGGCCATACCGATTGTAAGACCCGTGGTCCTCTCCTTTGGTTCGCCCGAACTTTTCATGCTGAGCATCGTGGGACTGGCCTTTGTGGGCACGCTGAGCTCCAAGACGCCACTCAAAGGTCTCATCGCCGGGGGCTTGGGCATGCTGGTGGCCATGGTGGGAATGGATCCGCAGTCGGGAATACAACGGTACACCTTCGGATTACTCCACCTGTGGGACGGAGTTGGCCTCATCCCGGTCACTCTGGGCCTCTTTGCGGTGCCCGAGATCTATGACCTCGCCGTCAAGGGTACCAGCATCGCAAAAAGAAATCCTGGCAAATTGGGGGGCGTGTGGCAGGGTGTCAAGGATACTTTTACGCATTTCGGCATCACGGTACGCTGTAGTCTCGTGGGCGCGTTCATAGGTATCATACCGGGATTGGGCGCGGGTGTATCCCAGTGGATGGCCTACGCCCACGCCGTGCAAAGTTCGCCTGACAAGGACCGTTTCGGCAAAGGAGCCGTGGAAGGTGTCCTGGGCCCCGGAGCCGCAAACAACTCCGGCTTGGGCGGCTCCTTGATCCCGACTGTGGCCTTCGGCGTGCCCGGCAGTGTGTTCGCCGCAGTTTTGATGGGAGGATTCCTGATTCAAGGTCTGGTCCCGGGACCGGCCATGCTTACAACGAACCTGACACTGACGATGTCGTTCGTTTGGATCATTGTTGTCTCGAACATCATAACAGTGAGTGTCTGCCTGCTTTTCTTGAACCAGATCAGCAAGATCACCTTTATTCGCGGCCCCCTGCTCATCCCCTTCATCACGCTGCTCATCCTCATTGGCGCCTTTGCCGAAAAGAACGCGATGATGGACATCCTCCTCATGCTGACCTTCGGCCTGTTGGGACTCGTGATGGTGCATTTTGACTGGCCTCGGCCCCCCATCGTCCTGGGGCTCGTTCTGGGAGACCTCGCCGAGACCTATCTTTTCCTGTCAACAGACCGGTACGGTTGGCATTGGCTCCTCGATCCACTGGTCCTCGGACTGTTGCTGCTGGCCGTTGTTGTGGTCTTCTATTCCTCCTTTCGTTCGCGCCGCCAAGCATAGCCGCCGATGAAGGGATCCCTGATCATTTCGGTCTTGATGGTTGTCATCGTCGTCGCCGCACTGTGGGAGGCACGCGACTGGGATATCACGACCAGGCTATTTCCATGGGTGATAGGCTTCCCACTTCTCGGACTCTTGGTTTTGCAGCTTGTTTTCGATCTCTCCGGGTTACGCGGCGACCATCCGGTTGAGCCGCTGGTCCCCACGGACGAAGAGAGGCGACGGGGTATCGGTACGGTCGCCTGGTTGCTAGGGTTTGCCGGCGCCGTATGGCTATTTGGTTTCGGCATCGGCGGACCGTTTGCCACACTAGGCTATCTCAGACTTTCTGCGGGAGAAAAGTGGTCCGTTTCACTAATCATCACCATCAGTGTAGTGATTTTGCTCTGGATATTGGCAGAGTTTCTCTACATTCCGTTTCCGCGTGGTTTTCTTTTCAAGGTGTTGCAAGACTGACGCCGGTCGCGACGCCAAAAACCCGACTTTTTCCGCGGGGTAGTGTGGAGGGCTCCGCCAGGTGACACAACCGAATTACTTGCGTCGTCAGGTCAAAAAATGCGACAGGAAGTCTCGGAAGGATTTTTTCAATGAGCAAGCGGCACGTGCGGGTGCGGATCAACGGGATCGAGTATCATGGCGAAGTGGAGCCGCGAAAGCTCCTGACGGACTTCATTCGCGACGACCTGGGCCTTACCGGAACCCACGTCGGCTGCGAGCACGGCGTGTGCGGCGCCTGCACGATTCTGTTGAATGGGGAACCCGTACGCTCCTGCTTGATGTTCGCGGTGCAAGCCAACAACGCCGAGTTGAAAACGGTCGAAGGGCTGGCGCCCAGCGCTGACGAACTGCATCCGTTACAAGAAAAATTCTGGGAGCTGCATGGCCTTCAGTGCGGCTTTTGTACACCGGGCATGTTGCTTGTGGCCGAAGCTCTTTTGAAGGAAATACCCAAGCCCAGTGAAGATGAGATCCGCGAGTGGATCAGCGGCAACCTCTGCCGTTGTACCGGCTACCAGAATATCGTTACGTCAATCCGGGAGGCCGCGGAGAAACTTTCGTCCGGCTAGTGTGTTTCGGTCAGCTAGGGTGGAGACAGTCCATGGCTTACATCGGTTCACGAGTGAAGCGCAAAGAAGATTTGCGGCTTCTTCGCGGGATAGGCAAGTATGTCGTGGAAGTAGATCGGGAGACCGGTATGATCAAGATTCTCGACTATCTCGTCACCGAGGATGTCGGACGCAAAATCAATCCAATGATCATCGAGGGACAGATGGCGGGCGGGCGGGCTCAAGGAATCGGCGGGGCTTTGCTCGAAGAATTCGTCTACGACGAGACCGGACAACCCCAGTCAACGAGCTTCATGGACTATTTGTTACCGACTGCGATGGAGATGCCCAAAGCGCAATTCCATTCGACAGAAGATTTTCCGACACCGCACAATCCCTTGGGGGTAAAGGGAGCAGGAGAAGGCGGAATCACCGCCGCCGGCGCGGCGATCGCGAACGCCGTATCCAACGCGCTGGAATTGGAAGTGAAGCGGCTGCCGCTCAAGCCTGGCGACACCCTGGAGCTCATTGACCAGGGTGAAGCCGGTTCATCCTGAATCAGATATGCAAAACGACCCAATAGCCCCTGGTACCACCGTAGACATGCACGCGCATGTCTACCCGGGCGGGTGTTTCGCCGAGGTTGTCAAAGCGCGGCCGGATTTCACCCTGGAAAATACCGCACGCGGGTTGTCTCTGCTTTGTCGGGGCAGCCACACGATGTCAGCACCCACCGATGATGATCTGCGTGGCCGATTGCGGACCATGGACGAGGCTCGCGTTGGCGTTCAGGTGCTTTCCATTGGCGCGCTCAATATTGGCTGGGCAGACGACGGGGACGTTGCAACGGCGCGAACCATTAACGACGGTTTGGCGGCCGTCAGCCGGCAGCATCCCGACCGTTTTCGCTTTGTGGCGGCGTTGCCGTGGAGCAGGACATCCGCATGTATCAACGAGCTCGACCGGGCCCTGGGCCTCGGCGCCGTCGGCGTCGGCATCACCACCACCATTGCGGACTACACCCTGGACGCCCCGGAACTCCGGGAATTCTGGAACGAGGCAGGATGTTCGTCTCGTCTGGTCACACTGTGGCGGCAGCCTCGGCATGTTGATAGACCGCATCGATCGAAGCTACCAACGCTATGAGAAATGTCTACGGCCGCCAAGGGAGTATTTGCGTGGCTGCTTCTATGACACGGCTTGTATGCATGGCCCTGCGCTGGACTGCGCGCGCGCTACGTTCGGCTCGGACAGACTCGTCTACGGTACGGATGAACCCCACGTCCCGAACGCGACACGGGCTGTGCTGGCCGCGCTGAAAGACCGGCCCTGGCCGGCGTCGGAACTCGATAGTATTCTCAGTGGCAATGCCGCGCGGCTTCTCGAGTGAAAGGCTCACGGCCAATCATGCAAAACAACCTGTTTTTTTTCGGAAACTTCGGCCCGGAAAGGAGACTCATGCCATGATGGTATGCCCCTACAATGACGAGCAACTTCTGCTCATTCTTCAGGTCGACCACTCGAAAGTAACCGGCTGGCTCGCCGCCCATTGGGGAAATGATGATTTCGCCTCTCCATCCCCTTACCAGGCAATGGTTCTGGCGGCCCAGGAGCATGATACCGGCTGGTGGGATTGGGAGATCAAACCGCAACTCAACGACGAAGGCCTGCCGCCCGACTATATCGGCAGTATCAAACACCTGGGCCAGACCGTCTGGCTCGACTTCTACCGTCACGGCATTACACGATTGGCCGAGCAGGACGCGTACGCAGGCTATATGGTCTCCCTGCATGCCGAAGCCTTGTTGACCCAGGGAAAAGGATTGCTCTCCTACATGCCGGATTATTCTGTCCACCCGGCGGTCCAAGAATTTCTCCGCGAGCAGGAGTCGTACCGAGCGGGACTGATGATCCAGTTGAAGGCTTCACCCGAGTATCGGGATTCCGTGTCGGACGAACAGCTCTGGACGAACTTCAAGCTCATGGAAATGTATGATCAGATGGGCCAATTCGTTTGCAATCGGTATCCGTTCAACGCCACCCACCGGAAAAACGGCCCAAGCCACACCATGAGCGGCGTACCGGCTCCCGTGAAAACGGGCCAAGAGGATACGACCCTCACTTTCAACATCAAGGATGAAAGCCGGGCAGCCGTCTCTCCTTACCCCTTTGATATCGATCCTCTGCCCATTTCGTTCCAGGGTCGTTTGATTCCAAAGCGCGGCTATGCGAGTCAGGCTGAATTCCTTTGCGAATATTACGGGGCCGAGCGGTTGATGATCAATTATTCACTTCATTCGCAATAGCGCGCGTAGAAGGGAACAAGCCGGGAGAAAGGGGCCAGGCCAGGCCCGGCTACTGCACCGTGCAGCCGTTCTTCTCCCCGCGCAGGCAGGCCAGGTTGTGGTGGAAGACCGCGGCCTGGGCGCGGGCAAACCCGGCCCGGCCGGCGCCGTTTTCCCGACTGCGCTGATACCGCGCCCAGTCGCCATCGTTGCCCTCCCGCCAGTAGCCGTCGAGGATCTGCGCCGGCAGGGGCTTGAGCTCCGGCATGGTGTTGTAGCGCGCGCCGGGTGGGCCGTCGCGGCCGGGCAACCGGCGGCGTTCGCCGAGGAAGCCGTGGAAGGAATAGAACGCATCCGAGCCGGGCAGGAAACCGAGTTCGTAGTCGACGGTCCCAACCGGGTCCGTGACGTCGTCCGCGGACATCATCGGGCGCTTGCCGAATCCCATCATGAAGGCCCTGGCGTCGTCCTCCAGGAACCGCACCGCGCGCCGCACCGTCCGGGCCGGGACGTGGGGGTAGAGTTCGTTCGAGCGGATGGCGACGTCGATGTCGAACCGTCCGTCCGAACCGAGCTCCACCGACTCTCCCACGAGATGGGTGCGCAGGTAGTTGTGCTGCTGCAGAGTGAGCGCAACGGGGCGCTCGGCCGCGTCCAGTACCACGAACGCGGCGGTGTAGTGGTCGAGTTGGTGCCAGTCGTCCAGATCCGCCACCAGCCGGAGCGGGATGGCCGCGGCCAGCGACAACGCCGCGGGCAGGCCGCTTACCCGGAACACCAGATGGTAGGTGACGACGGTGAACTCCTCGGCCACCCGGTCGGGTTCCCGCGACGCCCACAGGTCGGTGCGCTCGACCGTGGCGTAGACGACCGGACGTGGCTCGGCGGCGCCCGGGACATGCGTGAACTCGGCCCTGACGTCGTCCCGGTACCGGTTCAGGTCCGCCGCGCTCGGACCGTCGACGCGGACGCCGGCGCCGGTCACCAGGTAACCGTTGGCGATGTAGTCCCGGTAGAAGTCGATGGGCCCCTCGTGGTCCGCGGGCAGGTGGAAGCGCGGCGCGTGGCGGCGCGCCAGCGCCTGGTCGGTCGCGCCGGCGGCTCCGGCGGGCGGATTCGCCGCGAAATACTCGGCGAATCCGGGATACTGCGAGAAGTTCCGGTCGGCAGCCGAAGCTCCCGCGCAGGCGCCGAGCAGCAGAAATCCGGCGAGACAGACGGCCGAGTGTTTTCGAAAGACCATAAGTTGTCAGCAAGACGCGACGATTGAAGGGGTGGAGATCAAACCCTCACCTTGGCGCAATTGCCCGCCACCATTCAAGAAAAAGGAGCCCGGAGTGTCAAGGCGTTTCCCATGAGCTCGCTCAAACAGACGCCCGTAGCCGGCGGTCACCCTAAAGTATGCGCACCGCGTGCCGATGGGATGTAGATAGAATCGTCATGCATAGCGAACTTGACCAAACGCTACAGTATTGACATTCCCGCGGTTTCCTGGTGCCATGGATTTCTGTTGTGGCATCCGGGCGGGAAACACGTCCGGAGAACACCCGATGAGCATGATTGTCACGGAAATCTACGACGCCCTCATCGATGCCGGGGCCTCAGAGGAGAAGGCCAAGGCGGCGGCACGGGTGATTCCCATGGTAGAGAGCCTCGCCACCAAGCAGGACCTTGCCGATCTCAAGGTCGAGTTGAAGGAGGACATCGCCGTCGTGAAGGAGGACGTCAACGTGCTGAAGCGCGACGTGGCGGTTCTGAAGCTGGCGGTGTTCAGTTTTTCCCCGACGATTCTGGCGTTGCTGGTCAAGCTGGTCTTCTTTCCCTGACCCCGTTCCCCGGCTCGTTTTCCCCGGCCGCCTCGGCACCACCGCCCCAACGCGAACCGGTTGCCTCAACCGCCGCAAGGTAATATGCATGGGCTGCAACTCAAATGAGGAGGCATCCCCATGGAAACCCTGTTCAATAGCCCCGACAAGTTCAAGAGCCGCTTCGCCACGGTTGACGCCTACAAGACCCACTACGTCGAGGCCGGTGAAGAAAACTCCGAGCGGCTGCTGCTGGTGCACGGCGGCGCCAACGACGTCGGCATGGACAGCTACCGCTGGTATCCGAGCATCGTTCCGCTGGGCAAACGGTTCCACGTCTACGCCATCGACGAACTGGGCCACGGACAGACCGATCCGCCGCGCGACCTGGACGACCTGGGCCACGTGCGAGTGCGCGCGGAGCACGTCATCGGTTTCATCGAGGCCCTGGACTTGGCGCCGGTGAATCTCGTCGGCCAGTCACAGGGTGGCTGGATCGTCGCCTACATCACCATCAAGCGGCCGGACCTGGTCAGGAAGCTGGTGCTCATCGACAGCGGCAGCACCGCCGGATCGGGCATCCCGAAGGCCGGCGAGGGGCGGCAGGTCATCGAGGTGGACGGACAAGAGGTGGAGGTGGACGGCAGCGGCGAGCTGCCCTACTTCAAGGACGTGTTCGAGCCCGGCACCATGATCTTCAAGGAGGGGCTCGCCACCACACGGGAGGGCCTCCGCAAGTTGGCCCAGACCACCCTCTACCACAAGGACAGGGTCGCCGAAGAGTACCTGGACCACCTGACGGAGCTGTCCGCCCGCTGGAACGGCCTCTACACGAAGCACATGGGGAAGGAGTACTGGGAGAAGAACGGGATAGCCGGCGCCAACGAGATGTACTACTTCGACGGCGCGCACATCCGGGACCACGTCCACAAGATCAGCGTTCCCACCCTGGTCATCTGGGGCCGCAACTCCAACAAGGGCCTCGACCCCGGCTTCGATCTCTACAAAAGCATTCCCAACGCCCAGATGCACATCCTCGACAAGGCCGACCATTTCGTGTGGGTGGACCAGCCGGAGGATTTCAACAGCCTGGTGACGTGGTTTCTGGGGAAGGAGTAGGAAGAAGGCAGGCCACACTAGCGCCTGCGCTTCCTCCCGGGGCTTGGACGCAGCTCCCGCTTCACGCCGCCGGCATCCAGCTTCGCCCCGACGAGATGGGCGACAAAGGAGCCGTACCGGGTGTCGCCGGCGATGTGGACCGGAACCGGCGGCATCTCATCGAATACGCGCGCCATCCGGAGTTTCGCCTCGCGGTGATCGCGCTCTCGCCCGGCGCCGGGACTCTGCTTGTATCCCGCCTTCTTCTCGCGCCACATCCGGCAATTGACCGTGGGGCCGGAAAAGGGCGAGCGCCGGCTGGCCTCGAGCCGGCCGGTCCCGTCGGCCTCACCCACGAGCTCGTAGAGACGGCGTCCGTCAAAGACGGGAACACGAAAGTCGCATCCCTGGCCGGAGTCGAACCGGGAAAGCACCGCGAGGAACGCGCCGGCCGGATCAAGCGCTCCGCGGAGCTCTGACGGGGAGATGGCAGGCGGTTTCCGGCCCTTGCGACGGGGCTTCATGCGCACAAGCTTCGGCGTTCCGTGGTCGAAGCCAAGCTCCACTTGGCGCTTGTTCCACCACTTCTTGCTCCGGTACCCTGCCCGGACCGGCACGACGTCCCCGGAAACGAGCGCGCCATGCGAATACGCCGACGTCTTCAAGCGCGTGAGCGCCTTGACCAGGCCGGTCGTCTTCAAGCCCACCCGCACCGCATACGCTGTCGCATCGAGATCATACGCCGCCGCTTCGGAGTCGTACGCTGTCGCATCGAAGACGACGCCGAGGCTGAAGTTGGCTGCATGGACGCCGGCGAAATACGCCTTGTAGGAGAGTTGCAGACTCCCTTCGCCCGCGGCGGCGCCGGTTATGAAGTACAATCCCGCGAGCACGCACAGAGACCCAACCCGCAACGCGGTCCGCGCTCGTCGCCACGCTCGCGAATTCATGAGGCCCATGGATCGAGTAAAACAAGTCCACACCGGTTGGGCAACTCTATGGGAGTACGTGAAAGCCCTCCAGTTCCGCCGCCAAGGAGAGCCTCTGGTCCAGGCAGACAAACGTCAGCGGCTCCGCCGATTGCTCCTGCACCAGCAACGCCGCGCCAAGCTGGCCCGCATCCGCGGCGCGCAACGGGTGGCGCGCCAGCAACCCGTTCGCACGGGATCGCACGGCAAGAATGTCAGCCACTTCGTCCCAATGGCCGGCCAAGGCGTCGAAGCGCCCAAGGACTTCGCGGCGCTGTGCGCGCGACAACAACCCTTCCCTCGATCGGCGTTCAATCGCGCTGACGATGTCGGTGCGGGTCCACGCCCACGCGATGATGTGTCCGTCTTCAGCCAACCACCCGCGCACCCGGTCGCTGGCAGGCTCGGCAACGACCAGGGGGACGAGCGCCGACGCGTCCCAGTACCTCACAGCCGATCGTTCCGGTCCTCGGTCAACGCCTCCGAGATGCTCGCCGGCAGCACCAGCAGAGGCTCATCGAGGATCGCCGCCGCGTTGCCCCTGCCTGGCCTCAGAAGGCCCTGCGCGATCAACCGCTCTCGAACCCCTCGGCGGTCCTCTGCCACGGGCGGAACAAGCCTCGCGACCGGCGTGCCACGGTCGAGGACCTGAACCTCTCCGCCACGGCGGACCTCGCGAACGTACCGCGAGAGATTCGCTTTTAGTTCGGAAATGGACACCGTTGTCATGATGACTAATATAGTCATTTTTATGTGACCTCTCAAGTTCGAACAAGGCTCCGCACGCCAGTAGCCTGTCCGAGCAAACCGTAGGTCGGATTAGCGAAGCGTAATCCGACAGCCTTCACCGCGTCGGGTTACGCCTTCGGCTAACCCGACCTACGGGACGATTGCCTCAGCGCACCGCAGCGACACGTTGAAGTTCCTGTCCGTTCGAGGGTACCATCACCGCATCACCGCACGCGCGCGGTTCGCGCGAGAACCGACACGTAGGAGGAGATTCATGAAGCGGATCATCACGGGCTTGGTGACGGCGCTCATCGCGCCCTTGCTGTTTGTGGCGTACGCGGCGGATACGGGCTCCGGCGTACCCAACCCGCTCCGCATCGGCAGCGAAGGGGCCTACCCGCCGTTCAACTTCATCGACGAGTCGGGCCGGCTCAAGGGCTTCGACATCGATATCGCGCGGGCGCTCTGCGAGCGGATGGGGGTGGAGTGCAAGCTGGTGGCGCAGGACTGGGACGGCATCATTCCCGCTCTTCTGGCCGGCAAGTACGACGCCATCGTGGCGAGCATGTCGATCACCGGCGAACGCAAGAAGGTGGTCAGCTTCACCGACAAGTACTACAGCAACAAGGTGCGCTTCGTAGCCGCGAAGGGCGCGGGCTTCGATCCCGGGAAGCTGACCGGCAAGACCATCGGCGCCCAGCGTGCCACGGTGGCGGCGAGCTGGCTCGAAAAGAATGCCGGCGGCGCGAAGATCAAGCTGTACGATACCCAGACCAACGCGTATCTCGACCTCGCGGCCCACAGGCTGGACGCGATATTCGCGGACGGCCTGGTGCTGTACGAATGGCTGCACACCAAGGCCGGCGCCGGTTTCATGCTGGTGGGCGACGCCTACAATCTGGACGAGGGCATCGGCATCGCGGTGCGCAAGGAGGATGACGCGCTGCGGCAACGGCTCAACGCCGCGCTGGCGGCCATTCTCGCCGACGGCACCTACGCCAAGATCAACGCGCGGTACTTTCCCTTCAGCATCTACTAGTGGCCTGTAACGTCCAAACCGAGACCAATCTGCCGGTCTTTTTCGCTGTCGGCTGCGTTGCTCTTCCTCGCGTGGTGCCCGCCACTACTCGTCATCGCCGCCGACAACAATAGGCCCGGCTGATGAACGGCCACACGCCGGTACTGCTCGGCTTCGGCGCCCAGCTTGCTACGGGAACGCTGGTGACCGCGGGGCTGGCCGCCGCCTCCCTCGCCGGGGGCCTCCTCCTGGGCGTCGCCGGCGCCGCGGCGCAGATGTCCCGCCGTCGGCTGCTGCGCGCCACCGCCCACGCCTATACCACCGCGGTGCGGGGCGTGCCCGAGCTGCTGGTGGTCCTGATCGTCTACTTCGGCGCCTCCGCCGTCATCGGACGCGTGGCCGGGCTGTTCGGCGCCGCCGGCTACTTCGAGCTGAACCCCTTCATCGCCGGCGTGCTGGCCCTGAGCCTCACCTTCGGCGCCTACGCGACCGAGGTGCTGCGGGGCGCGTTCCTGGCCGTGCCGCCGCAGCAGGCCGAGGCGGCGTACGCCCTCGGTTTCACCCGGCTGCGCGCGTTTCGCCACGTGCTGCTGCCCCAGGTGTGGCGCTCGGCCCTGCCGGGGCTCGGCAACCTCTTCCTGGTGCTGCTCAAGGATACCTCCCTGGTGTCGGTGGTCGGCCTGGACGAGCTGATGCGCAAGAGCACCGTCGCCGTCAGCTACACACGGGAGCCGTTCACCTTCTACCTCGCCGCGGCGCTCATCTACCTGGCCATGACCGCGCTCTCCATGGCTGGCTTGCAGGCACTGGAGCGGCGCGCGGCGCGCGGCATGGAGCCGTCCGGGTGATGGCGAATCTATCCGGCATGGTCGTCGAGAACCTCCCCCAACTGCTTGCGGGGGCCTGGCTCACGGTACAACTCGTGGCCCTGGCGATGGTGACGGGGACCGCGTTGGCCTTCCCCCTGGCGTGCATGCGGACGTCGCGGCATGGGTGGCTGTGGGCGCCGGCCTGGGGCTACGTGTTCTTCTTCCGGGGTACGCCCCTGCTGGTGCAGATCTTTCTGGTCTACTACGGCCTGGCCCAGTTCGCCGCGGTGCGTGACAGCTTGCTGTGGCCGGTCCTGCGCGAACCGTACTGGTGCGCGGTGATCGCCTTCGGCCTGAATACCGCCGCCTACACGGCAGAGATCATCCGCGGCGGCATGCTGGCGGTGCCTCACGGGGAGCGGGAGGCGGCCCGGTCCCTCGGGCTCTCCCGTTGGCAGGAGATGCGGCTCATCGTCCTGCCACGGGCCGTGCGGCAGGCGCTGCCGGCCTACGGCAACGAAGTGATCCTGATGCTGAAGGGCAGCGCCCTGGCCAGCACCATCACCCTGCTCGACCTCACCGGCGTGGCCCGCACCCTCATCGCCCGCACCTATCTGGCGGTGGAGCTGTTCGCGCTGGCGGGGTTCATCTACCTCCTACTGACCCTGCTGATCGTGCGCGGCGTGCGCCTGCTGGAACGGCGCTGGGCTCTTCCCGATCACACGCTCGAAACCGTGCCGGCCACACGCCAAGGGAACCTGCTGTCGTGAGTACGGTTCTCCGGAGTCTCAGCCTGGCAGAGGCATATCGCTGACGGCAGTACCGTCCCGAGCGTTACAGCTTATCAACTTCGGCGGCATCGATTCCTACAAGCCCGAGTGCCACGAATACGACGAGGAACTGCTGCGCGCGGGGTTGGGGGTTTGCGCCATGGACATGCCCGGCGTGGGGGAAGCCCCCATCAGGCGGAAAGCGTTGGAAACATAACCTTTTTGGGCTTGCAAAATAGCGCCGCCCGCATTAAAAGTTAAGGGCTGTACAGAGAATCATACCTCACGGGCAGAAATTCTCCGCGGGCTCTGAGGCCATGGTACAGCCCTCGGAATACCTCCACCATATTCGGCAAAGGAGCGAGACATGTTGATAAAGAAGGAGAGGATTGACACCTTTGACGACTGGGTGGATGCATTCCATCAGTGGCATGACGACATCGGCTATCCCACGGACCTGATCGGAGACGACTATACCTTCGAGACGAAGCTCGATGACGTGGAGAGTAACGAGATCGAGTTCGGCGAGTACGCAGGCCGGCCCAAGTGGGAGAAGGTGACGGACATCCCCGACCAGCGTATTCAGGACGCGCTGGCCCATTTGATCGAGTTCCAGGGTGACACGGAGTTCGCCTCGGTGGAGCAGCAGACAAACCTGATCGAGCGGGCGCCCACGGAGGTGGACCTCAAGAACCTGATCCGCATCAACCGGGAAGAGATGCGGCACGGCTGGCAGATGGCCTACGTACTGATCACCCAGTTCGGTGAATCCGGCAAGCGTCAGTCCCAACGGCTGCTGGAGCGGCGGGCGTCCGAGGGCAGCCGTCTGCTGGACTCCTTCAACCAGCCCGTGCGGAACTGGCTGGATTTCTTCACCTACACGAGCTTCATCGACCGCGACGGCAAGTACCAACTGAACATGCTCAGCCGCAGCGCCTTCGCTCCGCTGGGCCGCAGCACCCTGCCCATGCTGAAGGAGGAAGCGTACCACCTGGCCCAGGGGAACATCGGCCTGATGCGCATCGTCAAGGCCGGCAAGATCCCCATGACCATCATGCAGAAGTACTTCAACAAATGGGTTTCCACCGCCTACGACCTGTTCGGACAGGACGAATCCAGCTCCGCCCACTGGGCCTACGTCTGGGGCCTGAAGGGGCGCTACGACGAGCACCTGTTCGACGAGCCGGCGGACATGGAACGGCTGAACGAGCTGTCACGCGCGACGTTCTTCAAGGAGGTCGCCGCGCTTGTGGACGCGTTGAATCACAACATCCCCGGCGATCAGCCAAAGCTGACGATACCCAGCGACAAGTTCCGGCGTTACATCGGCAACTACGCCGGCAAGCCCTACAGCGTGACTGGCGAACTGCTCTCTGAAGAGGAATACGAGAAGCACCTGGCGGAGGTCCTTCCCTTGGAGGCCGACGACGAGCACGTTATCGGCCTGGAAAAGGAAGGTGGCTGGATTCTCGACCCACGGTAATACGCAAACGGCGCGGGCGGGTTTGAAACCCGCCCCTACACCTCGAGCCCGTAAGCCCGCGCCATCACCACGATGGGATGCACCGGCTTTCTGCCGGTGGCCTGCTCAACCTGAATCGCCGACAACGGACAGTCGGTGGTCGTACAGGCGTCCTCGGGCCGCATGAACTTGAACA
Organism: uncultured Binatia bacterium (SeqCode); assembly: GCA_965221155.1. GTDB lineage: Bacteria > Desulfobacterota > Binatia > UBA9968 > JAJDTQ01 > JAJDTQ01. The sequence goes on from OZ244869.1 coordinate 894,232, forward strand.
GCGGCCTCCCCACCTGCATCGACGCCTCGAAGTTCTCTTTCCTGACGCTCCAGCTTCCGTCGTGCCCGCTACAGCACTGCATGCGGGAGACCTCCGCATCCGGGATGAGCTGCATCAACTCCTGGGCCTTGAAGCCGATGTCCTGCGCCTTGAGATGGCACGGCTGGTGATAGCGGATCTTCCCGATCTCCTGGGAAAAATTGAGGTCCAGCCTGCCGCTCTCGTGGACCTTCACCAGATATTCCGACAGGTCCAGGGTGTTCTCCGCGACCAGTCTCGTGTCGTCGTTGGGCTGCATGCGCGGGTAGTCCTGCTTCAGCATGTAGCTGCAGCTCGCGCTGGGCACCACGATCTTGTAACCCTGGCGGACCGTTTCGCTCAGGCTCGCCGCGTTGGCCTCGATCTTCTTCGTCGCCTCGTCCAACAGCCCCACGTCGATGAACGGAAGGCCGCAGCACTGCTGCTCGGGAACGACGCACTCGATGCCGTTCTTTTCCAGGACGCCCACCGCCGCCTTGCCGATCTCGGGCTCGTTGTAGTTGACGGTGCAGGTGTAGAACAGCGCCGCCTTCTCCTCGCCCTTGCCCTTGGGGGCCGCGGCACGCCTGCGGACCCACTTGGCGAAGGTTTGCCCGTGATACGTGGGCAGCAACCGGTCCCGGTGGACCCCCATATACTTTTCCATCAGACGGCGCAGAAACGGGGTCCGGTTGGCCCGGTTTACAAGGGGCGCCACCCAACTCGCCCATCGCCCCACCCTGTCCGTGTCGCCCATCATCCGGTCGGTAAAGCTCACCCCTTCGTTCTTGGCTTCGACGAGACCGGCCCGCATCATGGTCCTGGGGAAGTCGATGTCCCACTCGTGGGGCGGGACGTACGGACAGATGGGGTCGCAGAGCTTGCACTGGTAGCACTGATCGACCACCAGCTTCATCTGGTCGTCCTTCAGGGAACTCGAGTCGCCGAAGTTATCGTCCATCATCTTGAACAGGCTCACGAAGGACGGACAGAGGGTGTGGCACAGCGTGCAGCCGTAGCAGATGTCGAACACCCTCACCAGTTCATTCCGCAACGCGCCCTGGTCCCAGAAAGCCGGTAGTTTGGGGTCAAAGCTCATCGGTTGACTTCCTCCTCGGTGGTCTTCGCTCGAAGTGGGCGAAACGTATCTTAAGGTTTTCGTTCACGAAAAGTAAGGGCGCCCTATCCGCGCGGCTGACGGCTGATGAATCGGCCCAATGGCGAATGGGCTCGTGAACTCCACCGCATCGATCTTTAGCTTCATCAAGAGAGGAAGCTAAATTTAGTGAAGCAACTAAATTTAGTCGGCGTCGTTATCGACTATAAATCGAGCTGCTGCTTCAAAATCCGGAAGATCAGCCCATAAAATCTGCAACAGGACGGCAGGGATGACGTCAGGAATTCGCGGATCGATCGCACGGAAAGCCGCGTGTCCACGTGACTGACGACCTTCAGGATGGCGACGTGGACACGGCCGGGGTCCGGCAGCGCATCCGCCAGCCGCAGGCTCTCGGTCGAGGGGATCAGCGGGTCGGTGTCGCCGTGGCCGATGAGCAGCCGCGCCTTGATTCGTGGGACTATCGTGCGCAGGGAAAGGCCTTCCAGATAGTCCCGCACGTTGGGCTCGGTCGCCTCCATCAGACTCCGGACCCGGTCCGGGTCCTGGTTGTGGATCAATTCGTACACGGTGCGTCCGCCTTCCGTGAGCTGGTCCGGCGAGAACGCCGGCGCCTCCGCTTCCGTGGCGTTGGCCTCCCGTTCGATGGCGTCGAGCAGGCCGGACAGCAACGTCCGATCTTTCCCTTCCGGCATGTGGGCCAGGACGTTCTTGATAAACACGTATCGCGCGTAGGCCTCCGGCGGCTGGACGTGCCGGTGGCCACGATATTCGTCCTGGCCCGTGGTCAGGTAGCGGACCAAGTTGACGGTGTCGTAGTAGCCGCCGAACGAAACCACGAACTTCACCTGTTCCCGGATGGACACGTCCGTCGCGGCCTTCAGCGTTGGACCCGCGGCAAAGCTGATGCCGAACAGGCCCGAGCTGGTGTCCTCCACCTCATCCATCGAGAGCAGGAAGCGAAAGGCCGCCACGATGTCGTCGGACTCCTCCATCTCCAGCCGAAGGGACTTGAGGCCGTCGAGCTCGGGCACCAGGACGGCGAACCCGCAGGCGGCCAGTTCGTTTGCCAGCGCCACCAGACGCGGGTCGTCCTTGCCGGTCTCAAGCACCCCGTGGGTGATGAGGAGGCCGGCATGTGGCCGTCCATCCCGCACGGTATAGAGATCGGCGGCCATCTGCCGGCCGCGGGCGGCGATGGTCAGGGGACGCACGGCAGGCCTGCGCCGGCGCCAACCCCGCAAAAGCTTCCCGAAACCCTCGCCGGCCAACAGATGGAGCAGCAGCGTCAGGCTCAGGACGGCAATCCGAACGTAGGAAAGGATGGACAAGGGCGGGTTCCCGCCGGTGTGGTGTATCGTGGTGGCGACCCGCGAGACCCGACAGGCTGCCGCGGCCGGCGCCTTGCCGGCCACGGCAGCCCTGTCGATCGCCCCGCGGGCTCACCCGGGCGACTCCGCTAGTGGTGCGCCGCTTCGCCCTCCAGGGCGAGGTTGATGTGGTGATGGGACTTGGACACCGGGCCGATACCCTTGGCGATGGTGGTCCAGTGCTCACCTTCATCGTCGCTGTAGAAGACGTCGCCGTCCGTGGTGCCGGCGAAGATGGCGTAGCCGCCGTTCCACGCGTCCATGCACATACCCTCGATGTTGGCGCGGATGTGCTCGGGCAGACCCTCGCCCAGGATATCCCAGGTCTCGCCGCCGTCACGGCTGCGGGCCACCCGGGCGTCCGCGGTATGCAGCTTGCGCCAGGTTCCCGGGCCGGTCTTGGCGCCGGCGACGAACAGCAGCTTGGAATCCTGCGGGTGGACGAAGAACGGGTCCACGTAGCCGATGCGGAAATCCCGCGGCGTCATGCTCTTCCAGGTCGCGCCGCCGTCGCCGCTCACGCAGAAACCCGCGGTGACCTCCGGTCCGCAGTTGGTGGTGGGCGCCGTACCGTAGAGCTTGTCCGGATCGTTGGACGGAACGAACACGCGGTGGGCGTCCGGGTTGATGTTGGGGATGGTGGCCCAGGTCTGGCCGCCGTCCGTGCTGCGCAGAAAGCCGCCCACCTCCACGGCCACGTGAATGATGTTGGGGTCGGTGGGATGGAACGTGATGCTCTTGGTATGGGCCTGATGCGGCGGTCCCGGGAAAGTCCACTTGTCCACGCCCGGCACCTGGCGCAGCCCCGGCAGGTCGGTCCAACTCTCGCCCAGGTCATCGCTGAAATAGAGGTGCGCCGGTTGCGTGCCCGCGTAGACCCTGGGCTTGCCGCCCACCATCTGGGTCGCGAGCGAGTAGACCTCCTTGTCGCCGATGTCGCTGTCCCGCTTCTCCCAGGTGCGGCCCTGGTCCGCGCTGGCGAAGATCTCGCAGCCGTAGGTGCCGACGAACAGTGTCTGCGTCACCGGTTCGAAGATGACGGAGCTGGCGTGCTTTCCCGGCAGGTGCACGGTATCGCGCTGCCACGAGCCGTTCTCCTTGTGGAACGAGAAGACACCTTCCACCGTGCCGACCAGCAGCTTGTCGCAAGCGGTTTCGCCTTGGGTCAGCAACTGGCCTCCAGGGGATAGACAGACGTACATGGGCAGTCCTCCTTTGCTAGCGGTATGTCGATTTGCTTGTCTTGTTGTGGCCTGCCGCGTGTTTGCGGACACGGGCGGGTTTGAAACCCGCCCCTACACGTGGTCACGCCTTTCCCGTCTATCCTACTGAAGGTCCAGTAGCCCCGTCAAGATACGCGGGGTTGAATTTCCGCGCGCCTTGGTATTAGTTCTCACAGCGAACGGGAACGCCGGACGAGGGCGTCACGGCGTTCCGCGGTCGACATCACGGGAAGCAAATCTCAAGGAGGGAATCATGTACGAGACCGACCAATACGAAGGAATGCTGGCTGAGACCATCACCATCCAGGGCCACAACGGCGACACCATCAACGCCTATTACGCGCGTCCCCTGGGCAAGGGTCCGTTCCCGGGCGTGGTGGCGATCCACCATCTGCCGGGCTGGGACGAGTGGTACCGCGAGGCGACGCGCAGGCTGGCGCACCACGGTTTTGCCACTATCTCGCCCGACCTCTATCACCGGGCCGGCCCCGGCACGCCGGAAGACGTGGCCGCCAAGATACGGGCCGACGGCGGCGTGGCCGACGACCAGGTGGTGGGCGACCTGGCGGGCGCCATGAACTATCTGCGCTCCATGCCCTATCACAACGGCAAGGTGGGAATCTGGGGCACCTGCTCGGGCGGGCGCCACGCCTTTCTCACCGCCTGTCGCGCCAAGGGCTTTGACGCGGTGGTGGAGTGCTGGGGCGGCCGCGTGGTGGCGAGCGGGGACGACCTGAACGAAAAGCAGCCTGTCGCGCCCTTCGACTACACCGCGGACCTCTCCTGCCCGATCCTGGGGATCTTCGGCAATGACGACAAGAGCCCTTCGCCGGAGCAGGTGGACCAGCACGAAGCCGAACTCAAGAAGCACGGCAAGAACTACGAGTTCCACCGTTACGACGGCGCCGGCCACGGTTTCTTCTACTACGACCGCCCCAACTACCGTCAGGAGCAGGCGGTGGACGGTTGGAAGAAACTCCTCGGGTTCTTCGGGACGCAACTCGCCTAGGAGCCTTCGCTGCGGGGACGAAGAGGTGTAGGGGCGGGTTTCAAACCCGCCCGCGCCCGCACGGCTCTGTCGTTCGATACAGGCCGCCGGGCCGTCCGGGCCTCACCCGCGCGTTCATGTCCGGAGAACACGAAAGGAGACCATCATGTGCACGATGATCGCCAAAAAGGTCACCATGGAGGGCAGCGGCAAGAACTCCGAAGACTGGTTCAGGGTCAATCAGGCCAACGTCGCCTATGACCACCCGTACCATGTCTTCCGGGAGCATTCCCTCAACATCGACTTCGTCAACGAGGCCGAGGGACCGGGCGCCCGTGTTGCGGTGGAGCTGAGCGTTGAGTCGGCCCGGAACCTGGTGGACACCATCCTCAACGTGCTGAACGAGGCCGAGCGGGGCGGTTGGGTTGACGAGGAGGAAGGGCCGGAAGTCCACATGCCCGCGGTCAAGAGCTCGGGAACCCTGTAAACCGGGACAATCTCCTGTAGGGGCGACCGGCCGGTCGCCCCTACCTTCACACCGTCGAATCCAGTTTCAAATCGAAAGTCGGCAGACGTGGAGCGCCAGGGTGTGAGTGCAGGTTCCTACGCCTGCGCCGGCACGGCGGCGATCTCGCTCACCGGCACGCCATAGAAATCAGCGGCATTCTGGCACAGGATGCGGTGCTTGTTCTCCTCGGTGAGGTCGTCGCGCTTGCGCAGCTTCGCCACCGAGTGGGGCCAGTCCGTGTCCCAGTGGGGGTTGTCCGAGGAGTACAGCAGGCAACGGTCGCCGATGTGGCGGATGGCGTCGGGGATGGTGAGCTCCTCGCACTCGACGCCGAAGTAGCACCGGCCGCTACGCACGTACTCGCTGGGCGCGCGGGTGCACAGGGGCGCCTCCACGTCGCCGCGCTTCTCCCACTCCTCGTCCAGCCGGTCCATCCAGTAGGGCACCCAGCCGGCGCCCGACTCCAGGAACCCGACCCGAAGTTTGGGATAGCGCTCCAGCACGCCGCCGAAGATGAGCTGAGTCATGGCGATCATCTGCTCGAACGGATGGGTCACGGCGTGGATCGCCAGGAACTTGTCGAAGCGGTCCGTACCGGCCGCGTCGCGCGGCTGGCTGTGGACGGCGATGGGCACGTCCAGCCGCTCCACCGCGGCGTAGAAGGGATCCAGCTCCCGGTCCGAAAGCTTGCGCCACGCCACGTAGGTAGGCACCTGCACCGCCACCATTCCCTGCTCCACCAGCCGCTCCAGCTCCTCCACCGCGCTCTCGACTTCCTGCAGCCCCACGATGCCGACGCCCTTGATGCGGGCCGGATCGGCGCCGCAGAACTCGTGGAGCCACTGGTTGTAGGCAGTCGCCAGCACCCGGGCCCGGGCCGGGTCGCGCACGTTGCCAATGCTCAGCCCGGCCGTGGGGAACAGCACCGCGGTGTCGATGCCCTCGGCATCGATGTCCGCAAGCTCCCGCTCGGGATCCGCCACCTGGTGTCCCATGCGCCCCAGGTCCCGGTCCCAGCCGTCCTGGGGGAACAGCTCGCGGGCCGAGCTGTAGGGCTCCGGGATCCGTTCCCGGTAGGCGGTCATGGGTTCCGTCAGGTGGCCGTCCGCGTCGATGACAGGATATCCGATCATGGCTTCGTCCCTTCGCCGTGGTCTTTATAGCCCGTAGAAGACCCGCGGATTGTCGTCCACGATCTTCGTGTGCATGTCCGTGCTGATGCCGCCGTTCTCCCTGAGCGAGGTAAGCGCCTCGAGCTCCGTGGAGGAGTCCGCGTGTCCGTAGTCCGTGCCGATCATCAACGCGCCGTCGCCGGCCTGTTGCAGCAGATACGGCACGTCGTCGCCGATCTGGCAGGTCACGTACAGGCTGTACTCCCGCAGCAGGTCCTCCGGCAGCTTGTTGTCCACCGTATCCAGCCGGCGACGCAACTCGTAGACCACCCAGGGTATCCACGATGCGGCGGTCTCGATGAACCCGAACCGCAGCTTGGGGAAGGTCCTAGGCAGGCCGGAGCTCACCAGCCGGAAGAAGGCGCCGACGTTGAAGATGCGGTACTGGTTGAAAAACTCGCGGGTGCCGTCGGGGTTGGCCAGCATGTCCACCAGGTTGGCATTGCCGTTGGACTGGTGCAGCCCGATGCAGAGGTCCAGCTTCGAAGCCTCCTCGTAGATCGGGAAGAAGAAGGGGTCATCCACGCTGCGGGGACCCTCCATCGGCCGCATGAAGACGCCGCAGGCGCCGTTCTCCTTGGCGAAGCGCAACTGGTCCATGGCATCCGGCATGCTGAGGAAAGGCAGCACGCACATCCAGCGCAGCCGCCCCTTGCCTTCCTTCCAGATGTCCGCCATCCAGCGGTTGTAGGCTCCGCAAAGGGCCACGTCCACTTCCGGACGTTCGGTGCACTGGTCCAGAAAGATACTCGTGTAGAGGATCTGCACGTCGATGCCCAGCTCATCCATGTGCTGCAGGCGCGCCCCCACGTCGGCCACGTCCCGGGTCGCCATGCTGGTCGTCATCTGCCTGCCGACCCGCTTCGAACGCTCCTCCAACGCCTCCTCGGTAAAGGCGAACCGGAACAGCCCCCGGATCTTCCCGTCGATGACCCAGTTCTGCCGCTGCGTCCCGTCGTTGGGATCGAAAAGAGCAGGCCGGTACTTCTGCTCCGAGGCCGTGAGATAATCCCACGTACGCGGACTCTCGACTACATGCGCGTCAGCGTCTACCCATCCCATTGGATGTTCTCCTTCCATGGATACGTGTGAAATAGGACTCCGAGATTATCCGGGTTGGAGCGAGGCAGTCAACCGGAACTGACCTGGAACGTTGACGTGCCGCACGGTGCTGTGTCCGTAGACTCTTAGCACCCTGCGGTGGGGTGGCTGGATCGAAGTGGTCAGAACCGATTGGCTCGCGGGGGACACTGGTTGTGCCTACGACGGTGCGTGGTCGCGGAGGGTCGAGGTCTCACCGGACCCGATAAAGTAGTCCCGCGCGTTATCTTGGAATTCTTGTACGAGGCGGCTCCAGCTACCCATAAGCTGCGCGATCCCTCCTACAGCGGCCCACAACAGGTAGTGCCGTGCAGTCACGTACTTGATTGTGCATGTCACCCATTTGACGTGGATGTCGTGCAAGACCGCGTTTTCGGGTTTCTGAAGCTCGGCCCGAACCGTCTCCAGTTCCCGCGCAAATTGTGCTGTGAGAGCAGGAGTCAGGGCCACCCCGATAAGACGCCAGACCGTGAGAATATGTAGCACACTGATGGTTTTTGAGATGGAACTGTCGACGTACGCGAACAACCAACTTCGGGGGTCGACGCGTTTACCGAGCGCAGCCTCCCGCAACTCGTCACGAATTGTATAGAGCCGCAGTTGGTAGTCCTCAAGCACAGTTTCGCGTAACAGCTTACCGAGCCGATACACTACCACCATCCCCACCAGGACGAAAATCCAGAAAAATAACATGACGTTATCCCCCTTCCCTAAAGTCCTTCGTGTGGTGTAACTTGGTGCCAATATGATGTTCTTGAAAGTCTGACTTCCATTGCGAGAGACGGTCGATTTCCGTTGTTTAATCCGATCCTTCCGCCGCCACCAGAAATCCTGCGCGAGCAACAATAGACTAGCGACGGCGACGACTACTCCAATAGAATACCATTGGTCGATACCTTTACCGAGTACGTACATGTCGATCAGCGTCTGTTTTTGCTCCAAAGAGGCAAATTTGAAGACAAATACATAGCCCAGTATGAGGAAGACTGCTGGCCAGCCAAATTTGTCGGAGAGGGTCTCTATCGAACGGAAGACGTAGTGGAGCCATAGCTGACCTGACGTAGCGTTCGGGTCGCGCCCACTTTGTGGCGGAGAGTCAGTCTGCATACTGTACCTAGTTGCCACGAGAACTACCAGACCTTAAGGACGAGGGCAACTCTCGCGGCTTTCGCTAGGAGTCGACCGTCTTTCCTTCGCCCGTTGACCCGTCACACGAATCTTGTCAGGAAGAACACATTCGGCCGAAGGAGGACCCCATGCCAGGCGTCGTCGATGCAGACACGCACATTATCGAGCATCCGGGGATGTGGGAGCTTTTCGATCCCGAGCTTTACCAGCGGCGTCCGGTGCTGGCATCGACTACCGCGGAAAGCGTCTACGGCAAGCACAATCAGGTGTGGCTTATCGACGGCACGGCGGTGCCGAAGCGGTTCGGCAAGGGCAGCGCACTGGTGGCGGTGGGCGGCTCGGACATCGAGAACGCCCGGACCGACATCGCCGCCTCGGTACGGTACGTCACGGACCCGGCAGCGCGGGTGCGGGACATGGACAAGCGCGGGGTGGATGCGGAGGTGGTGTACCCTACCCTTTTGCTGGGCTACCTCGACGTGGACGTGGCCCTGGAGGTGGCCATCTGTCAGGCCTACAACCGCTATCTCGGGGAGGCCTGGAAGACCGCCGGAGACCGGCTGCGCTGGGTGGTGGTGCCGCCGCTCCGGAACATGGACGCCTCGGTCCGGGAGATCGAGACCGCCCGTGACCACGGCGCGGTGGGGGTGTTCTTCCGCGGCGTCGAAGGCGACCGCTCGCTGGCCGAGTCGTATTTCTTTCCCGTATACGAAGCGGCCAACCGGCTCGGCATGGCCATCTGCATCCACACCGGGGCAGGCGCCCCGGACATCACCAAGGTGTTCGACCGGAACTTCAGCCACAACCTCCCCCATGTGCGCTCGCTGCCGCTGTTCGCCTTCCGCGATTTGGTGGCCCACAAGATCCCGGAGCGTTTTCCGGAGCTGCGCTTCGGCTTCATTGAGGCGTCCGCCTCGTGGGTCCCCTACGTGCTGCACCATCTGAGCCGAGCCAGCGGCGCCCGGCTCAACGCCGGCGGCGACGCCGACGCCAGCCTCGATTGGGGACCCAACCTGTTCCGCGACTACCGGCTCTACGTCGCCGCGGAAGCCGACGAGGACCTGCCCTACCTGCTGACCCATATCGGCGAGGACCACATAATCATGGGATCCGACTACGGTCATCAGGACCAGTCTCGGGAGGACGGCATGGCGGCGGTCATGCGGCGAAAGGAGAACATCTCCCCGCCGGTGGTGGAGAAGATACTCTGCAACAATCCGCGCCGGTTCTACGGGCTCGGCTGAGCGGTTGAGAGTTGCCAGCTAGCACAGACCGCGCAAGGAGGTCGCGATGACGGCGACACTGACGGAGAGAATTGAGAAACTTCCCACGGCCCGCCAAAAGAAGGGGAACGTGACGCCGACCCGCTCGATCGCGGTTGAGATTTGCCCGCCCCCGCAATAAGGTCAGGTGCAGGCATGGAGGACGCAATGAGCAAGGATATCACCTTCGTCGACACCACCCTGCGCGACGGGCACCAGAGCCTTTGGGCGGAGAACATGACCACGGGCATGATGCTTTCCGTGGCGGAGCAGATGGACCGGGCGGGGTTCGAGGCCATGGAGCTGATCTCCGGGTCGCACCTGAAGAAGTGCGTGCGGGAGCTTAAGGAGGATCCGTGGGAGCGGGTCCGGCTGGTGGCGCAGCGCATCACCGAGACGCCGCTTCGGGTCATCGCCGGCCGCGTCAACACCTTCGAGTTCAACCCGCTGTGCATGTACCGCCTGTTCATGGAGCGCATGGCCGCCAACGGTATCCGCGAGGCGCGCATTTCCGAGGAGTGGAACGACCTCGCCGGATGGAAACGCAAGGTGGAAGTCTCGCGGGAAGTGGGCATCAAGCCCATTATCAACATGATCTACTCGGTGTCCCCCAAGCACACCGACGAGTACTTCGCCCGGAAGACGCGCGAGGCGGCCTCCCTCGAAGTACCGCTCATCTGTCTCAAGGATCCCGGCGGCCTGCTCACACCCGAGCGCATGCGCACGCTGGTGCCGGTGATGTTCGAGAACTGCAACGGCATCCCCATCGAGCTTCACACCCACTGCACCACCGGCCTGGGACCCTTGTGCTGCCTGGAGGCCATGGACCTGGGTATCCGTAGCGTCAACACCGCGGTGCCGCCGCTGGCGGACAGCTCCTCCAATCCCAACGTCTTCAACGTCGCTCGCAACGCCCGCGCCCTGGGCTACAACCCGCTCGTGGACGAGGCCGTGCTGGAGCCCGTGGCCAAGCACTTCACTACCATCGCCAAGCGCGAGGGCTTCCCCATCGGCAAGCCCGTGGAATACGACTACGCCCAGTACCAGCACCAGGTTCCCGGCGGCATGCTGTCCAACCTCCAGCATCAGCTCGACAAGGTACGGCTGGGGGACCGGTTCCCGATGGCCCTGGAAGAGTCCATCCGCGTGCGCGCCGAGTTCGGCTATCCCATCATGGTGACGCCGCTGTCCCAGTTCGTGGGCAGCCAGGCGGCGCTCAACGTCATCGTGGGGGACCGCTACAAGGAAGTCACCGATCAGGTGATACGCTATGCCCTGGGACGGGCCGGAGAAGAAGGCGGCCGGCTCATGGACGCCAACGTGAAGGACAAGATCCTGGACCGGCCCCGTGCCCGGGAGATCGCGGCCCAGGAGCCGGTGGACACGCCCCTCGCCGAGATGCGCGCCAAGCTGGGAGGCGACGGGGTCTCGGACGAAGAGCTGCTGCTACGGTGGTTGCTGAGCGAAGCCGAGATCGCGGAAATGCGCGCGGCTGCGCCGCCCCGGGCTTACGTCAGCACCAACCCGCCGGTGGTGTCGCTGGTGGAGGGCCTCATCAAGCGAGACGATCTGGGGCACGTGCGCGTGGCCAAAGGCGACCTTGCCGTGACCCTGAACCGGACGGATTGAAGCAGGAGGATACGACCATCGCCACTCATCGCCTGACCAGCCTGCCGGCGTGGCAGAACCTCGCCGACCACTACCGCAAGATCAAGGACCTGCACCTGCGCGCGCTGTTCGCCGACGACGAGACGCGCGGGGAGCGGTTCACCGTCGAGGACGCGGGGCTCTATCTCGACTACTCCAAGAACCGCATCACCGACGAGACCCTGGGCCTGCTGCTGGAGCTGGCGCGGGCCACCGCCCTGAAGGAGCGCGTCGACGCCATGTTCGGCGGCGAGAGGATCAACGTCACCGAGGGGCGGCCGGTGCTGCACGTAGCGCTGCGGGCGCCCCGCGGCCAGAGTATCCTGGTGGACGGCCGGAATGTGGTCCCCGACGTGCACGCGGTGCTGGACCGCATGTCGTCCTTCGCCGACCGGGTCCGCTCCGGCGAATGGAAAGGGTACAGCGGCAAACGCATCCGCAACGTGGTCAACATCGGCATCGGCGGATCGGACCTGGGACCGGTGATGGCCTACGAAGCCCTCCGGCACTACAGCGACCGGTCGCTCGACCTGGGCTTCGTCTCCAACGTGGACGCCACCGACTTCGCCGAGACCACCCAGGGGCTCGACCCGGCCGAGACCCTGTTCATCGTCAGCTCCAAGACCTTCACCACCCAGGAGACCCTAAAGAACGCCCACACCGCCAGGGAATGGTGCCTCGCGGCGCTCAAGGACGAGGCCGCCGTGGCCAGCCACTTCGTGGCGGTGTCCACCAACCACGAGGAGGTGCGGCGCTTCGGCATCGACACCGACAACATGTTCGGCTTCTGGGACTGGGTCGGGGGCCGTTATTCCTACGATTCCGCCATCGGCCTGTCGCTGATGATCGCCGTCGGCCCGGCCCATTTCCGAGCCATGCTCGACGGCCTCCACGCCATGGACGAACACTTCCGCACCGCGCCCTTCGAACGCAACCTGCCGGTGCTGCTAGGCCTTCTGGGCATCTGGTACAACAACTTCTTCGGCGCCCAGACCCATTCCATCCTGCCCTACGACCAGTACCTCTGGCGTCTGAGCGCCTATTGCCAGCAGCTCGACATGGAGAGCAACGGCAAGCACGTCACCCTCGACGGCGAGCCCGTGGACTACCAGACCGGCCCGATCATCTGGGGACAACCCGGCACCAACGGCCAGCACGCCTACTACCAGTTGATCCATCAGGGCACGAAGCTCATCCCCTGCGACTTCATCGGCTTCTGCCACACCCTCAATCCCCTGGGGAACCACCACGATCTCCTGATGGCCAACCTGTTCGCCCAGACTGAAGCCCTGGCCTTCGGCAAGACCGGGGAGGAAGCGGCCGCCGAGGGCATGCCGGCCGTCCAGGTGCCGCACCGGACCTTCGAGGGCAACCGCCCCACCAACACGATCCTGGCGGAGAGGCTGACCCCGGAGACCCTCGGCAAGATCATCGGCCTCTACGAGCACAAGGTCTTCGTCCAGGGCTCCATCTGGGGCATCAACTCCTTCGACCAGTGGGGCGTGGAACTGGGCAAGGCCCTGGCCCAGCGCATCGTCCCGGAACTGGAAAGCGCGGATGCGCCGGAACTCGACCACGACAGCTCCACCAATGCGCTTATCCGGCGCTACCGCCGGCTGCGGGGTTGAGGAAGGCGAGGCCCGGGTTGAATCCGGCATCGCCGGACCCGGCGCCGCGTCACGCCAGATCCTTTCGGTCATCCACTAGTGGCCGTCGAGAGTTCCATGTCTTTTGAAAAACCGACGCGCGAGCAGATGCGGGCCGTTGCCGACGATCTCGGCATCGACCTGTCCGACGACGAGCTAGCCGGGTATCTCGACCGAATGGAGGGTTTCGCTCGTGCCTATGCGCTGGTGGACGAGGCGCCTGACCCGCGGCCGGGGGTTGGGCACCGGCGCTCGCCCGGGCGCCGGCCGAGGGCGGCCGATAACCGCTACAACGCCTGGTTCGTGAAGGCGTCGATCCGGGAAGAGTATCGCGGCCGGCTCGCGGGCAAGACCCTGGCCGTGAAGGACTCCATCTGCGTGGCCGGCCTGCCGATGATGAACGGCGCCTCGTTCCTGGAGGGCACCGTGCCCGAGGTCGACGCTACCGTCGTCACCCGGGCGCTCCACGCGGGCGCGGAGATCGTCGGCAAGACCAACTGCGAGTATCTTTCCCTCTCGGGCGGGAGCCATACCTGCGCCAACGGACCGGTCATCAATCCACACAAGGAGGGCTACTCGGCCGGCGGCTCGTCGTCCGGGAGCGCCGTGGCCGTGGCCGTGGGCGACGCGGGCATGGCCCTGGGTTGCGACCAGGCCGGTTCCATCCGGGTGCCCGCGGCCTGGTGCGGCATCGTGGGGCTCAAACCCACCCACGGGCTCGTGCCATACACCGGCATCCTCGGCGTCGACCCCGCCGTGGACCACTGCGGCCCCATGACCCGGGACGTGCACAACAACGCCCTGCTGCTGGAAGTGCTCGCCGGACGCGACGGCATGGACCCACGCCAACCAAGCTCCTGGCTACCGGTGAAATACACCGCGGCGCGCCGCGCCGGCGCCAAGCGCCTGCGGGTAGCCGTGGTCAAGGAAGGCTTCGGGCACCGCAACGCCGAAGCCGAAGTCGATGAACGGGTCCGCGCCGCCGCCGGTGCCCTTCCCGCCCTGGGCATCCATGTCGAGGAAGTATCGGTGCCCGTTCACAAACAAGCCTGGCTGCTCGCCCAGCCCATCTACGTCGAAGGCCTCGCCCACTCCATGGGCGAAAGCGGCATCATGCCCGACGCCGAAGGTCTCGGGTCGTCGGGCCTGGCCGAGCGATTCGCCGCCTGGCGCCCGCGCTGGCGCGAGCTGCCCGAGAACCTCCTGGCGTTGATCCTGTTCGGCGGCTTCGTGCGCAGCCGCCACCCCGGACGCTACTACGTCAAGGCGCAGCACCTGCGCCGCACCATCCGCCGGGCCTACGACGAGGTACTCTCCGACTACGACCTGCTGCTCATGCCCACCACCCCCATGGCGGCCACCCCCCTGCCCGCGCCCGACGCCAGCCCCGCCGAGCGCTCCCGGCGCGCCAGCGAGATGCTGGCCAACACCGGCCCTTTCAACATCACCGGCCATCCCGCCATCACCCTGCCATGCGGCGCCACCGACGACGGCCGGCCCGTGGGAATGATGCTGGTGGGGCGGCACTTCGATGAGATAACGCTTTATCGGGCGGCGTATGGGGTTGAGGGGGCGGGTTGATGCCAAGTCCCACGTCGCGGCTTGCCAGTTCCATTTCTACACCATAGCGCCGGGCACCGAAGAACTATAATAGTTAGCGGTCCAGTCCTCGATGTTTGCGAATGTGCTGGCACTTCCAGGCAAGCATCGGCATTGCTCCTATGCGCGTATATATCTCAGGCGCCACGTCGAGCAGATCAGGGTTGATCTCGCCACGATCTAGCACACCATCGAGAAACTCCCGCTCGTTCGCTGTCAGATCGAACAGGAACGCGAACTTTTCCCGGCAGAGCGCTACGGTTTCCTCGATCCACGCATCGACGTCTCCCTTGCCGACAAAGCGGTCGCGCGGTAGACAAATCGCGAGCTTCTGACGAAACTCACGCGGGTCGCCTTTGATGGCGTCGACCGATAGAGTCCGCCAGTCGCGCCGCCCGCAGGCGCCTATGGCCAACACGGCGGCTTTGATCCGGCGCCAGTCGAGCCCTTTGATCGACAGAATACGGCGCGCATCGAAGAGATCGCGCGCGGCATGACGATCAAAGAGCGCCACAAGCTTGCCGGCGACGATTTCTTGAAGGTCGAGGACGAGAACGTCGCTCGCCCGCATTTCGCCGAGGGGACGTGACTCCATGCGTGCGGTGCCGAACAAGGGCTGGCGCGCCATGTAGTTCACGTCAATTTCAAGTGTAGCGTTGCCGCCAAGCGCAGACGCATAGCGCGATAGCCATTTGCCGCCTGCATGCCCGTCGGGCTGACGGCGGACGCTGTACCCCTGGGAAGCGAGGAGACGATTGATCGCGACATCGACGCTTGGGCGCTCGGTCTCCATGACTGCCCGGTCGAGCGCGCCTATATAGTTCAAGTCGATGTCGACCGAGAGCCGGTCGAGACCGAGGTGGAAGCCGTTGAGCGCCGTCCCGCCCTTGAGGACGAGCCGCTCCGACAGGAGCGGGTCGCGGGCGATCCTGCAGCAAGTCCAGGAGCCGCAGCACCTTTTCGAGCGTGCCGAGTTGGTGGCCGGTCTCGTCGGCGAGGCGCTGCAGCGTTTGGGCAGAGGGTGCCGCCATTCACAGCCCCTCGAAGCGGCGTTCGACAACGTCGATGGGGAGAATGACGTTCCAACCCTTGGCTGTCTTCCCCTCGCCCGATTTGGTGCCAAGAGCATATCTCGCCTGAGACGGCATCAGCGTGCGGAACTCTTCAAGTGCAGCATCCGGCACACCCAGCCGCTTCTGCTCGCGCTCCAGCCAGGAGCCCAGCGAGCCGGCGGCCGTGGCATTGCCGAGCGCGCGCGCGTACCGGACCAGCGCCGCGGCGTCGACCCGTGCGACCAGATCCAGCGAGTTGAAGAGTTCCTCCGCGCCTCCGGCCAGGTCATAGCGATCGAACAGATCCGCGATCGTCCGTTCGATCGTCGTCACACTGACCTCTAACCCCAAGCGGTCGACCACCGTGACGCCGTCCGCGAATGTCCCATCTTGTTGGGCGAAACCGCGCGGCGGCTTGACGAAACGGCAGGTGAAGCCGACCGCCTCGAACATGCCGGGCTCGCCCCGCGCGATTACCTGCACGTCATATCCCTCCGTGTAGGCGCAGCCGTGCAGCTCGACGGCCGAGTGATAAGCGATCACGCCCCCACGGCGCAGACGGGAGGCGGCCAGGAAGCGATCGACCGACCATTTCCCGGCGTCAGCATGCTTGGGCACAGACGTGAAGACGCCACGCGCGATGCGCCGGATGTTGCCCGCTTGAAGATGCTGGGTGAGCATCGCCGTGACGACCTCGTCTTGAGGGCGACGGCCAACAGCCGCGGCGTATTCGCCGCGGCTGAAGACCGGGTGTGCGCTGAAGAAGGGTGCGGATATGAGCCGGGACATGGCGGTTTCAGTCATTACTTTGACAAAATCGACTATAACCATATATGAAATATGGCTTCATTCGTCAATGATAAAGTGGAAATCTGAACGGCCAAACTCCGCTAGGCAGGCACCAAGCCATATATGAAATATGGCTTTCGCCGATCCAAAGGTAAATACCCCTACTTCGTGGGCGTATCGCCTCTGGAGCGTGCCGCCCAGGCTTCGCCGACGCGGGACTGGTAGACAGCGCTACCGCTCCGTCCGATGACGTGCTGTCTCTTCGACCGCCAACGCCATCGCGGCGTCCGCGTCAAGGCCGGATCGCGCCCGTACCTTGGCGACGACCTCCCAAGCCGTGTCCGAGGTCCGGATACCCCTCATTTCCAGGCTCTCTTCAATAATTGAGGACATGGAACGACCTTGGCGTGCCGCCGCCTTCTTCAGCGCGCGGTATGTCCGGTCCGCAAGGGTAATGGTGAGACGGGGCATGGTTTCACACGCTCCTTCCGTAACGTTTGAGCCGACGGGCAAGGGGTCCGAATCGTCGAATATCATGTTGCTGTTTTCAGTTCCGAATGACGAGCCAGGACATCAAAGTCGGCATCTCTGTGGAGTACAGGCGTGTTGGCGCGGATAGCAACGGCACCGATAAGGCAATCGATCAACTTGCGAACGGTCTCGCCTTCCTGGCGGCAGGCGCGGTAGAGAGTTGCAGCATCGTCGTAGTGGGCAGGTTCCGTTGGCAACACCGTCGCAAGCGCAAGCAAACGCCGGAGTGACTGTAGATGTCGCTCGTCGCGCGCTCCGGCGAGCACCTCCATCCGAATCGCATCGCAGATCGCGATCTCGTCATCGAGTAGCGCGTCGACGCGACTACACGTCGCCGAGCCGGTATTGCGAAGAAACTCGACCCACGCAGAAGTGTCGATCAGGATCACGAGCGGCTGGTCCGCATGTCGTCGAGGTCGCCCTCCCATCCCGACCCACGAAGACGCCGAGCCTCGTCGACGCCGAAGGGTTCTGCCGCAAGGGCTCGGAGCGCAAAGTTCACGGCTTCACGCTTGGTGCTCAGGCGATAGCGGCGCATGACCTCCGCACACGCCTCGTCATCGATGTTGATATTGGTGCGTGACATACACCTTCTATACACCGTACTCGCCGCATGGTGCAAGGAGGCTTCTCAGGAAGCGGCCTACGGGTTCGACCGGTTGGGGTCCAATTCTGTTTGCTTCGCTTGACAAGAAGAGGCAAATTCGTTACTTATTACGTAACGATAACGAGTCCATTCAATGGATATCGCCTTCCGGACCCGCAAGCTCGAAAGGGCCTTCAACTCGGTGACTGCTCTCCAGAAAACCTATGGGGCACAGATGTCCAAGGTCATCATGATGCGAATGGCGGTCCTCAAGGCGGCTCGTAACCTGGCATTGGTGCCGACTACGCGACCGGAGAGACGGCACCAGCTCAGTGGCAATCGAGAAGGGCAGTTTGCGGTCGATCTCGTTCACCCCCACCGACTCGTTTTCGAACCCAATCATAGGCCGCTTCCGCGCAAAGACGATGGCGGGATCGACACGGAACAGGTGACCGCGATCACACTCCTGGACGTGATCGACTATCACTGATGGAGGAGAGCCAGATGGCGACAGCGACCAACCAATACAAGCCAGACTACGCGGTCCCGCCGGGATGGGTCCTCGAAGAGCGCCTGGAAGTCCAGGGGATCTCGCATGCGGAGTTCGCGCGCAGGTGCGGACGGTCTCCCAAGCTGATCAGTGAGATCATCGCAGGCAAGGCGTCGCTTGAACCGGAAACCGCACTCCAATTCGAGAAGGTGCTCGGCGTCGATGCCGGCATCTGGCTAGGGATCGAGTCTGACTACCAACTTCGCAGGGCGCGGGAGGCTGAGGCCAAGGAAGCCGCTGCCGCGGTGGAGTGGGCCAAGGCCTTTCCGGTCCGGCACTTGGTGAAACAGGGTTGTTTTCAGCGTCCGGAATCGGACGTCGATGCAGTATCGAAGCTGCTCGTATTCTTTGGTGTCGGTTCGGTCGATGCATGGACCGGACGTTACGGCCTCACAAACGTGGCCTTTCGCCACTCCCCAAGCTTCAAGAGCAGCGAGGCTACACTGGCTACATGGCTGCGGCTTGGTGAACTCGAAGCCGAACACCAGGATTGTGCCGAATACAACGAGAGCCGGTTCAAGCAGGCGGCACGGGAGATCCGCGGCCTGACACGTGAGCCGGTTGGTGAGGCCTTGCGGCAGACTGCAAGGCGATGCAATGAGGCGGGCGTTGCACTAGCGTTGGCGCCGCCACTGCCGAAGACAGCCCTCAGCGGTGCAGCCTGGTGGCTCTCGCCAAGGAAGGCCGTTATTCAGCTAAGTGCGCGACACAAGTCCGACGACCATCTCTGGTTCAGCTTCTTCCATGAAGCCGCGCATATTCTGCTTCATAGCAAGAAATGCATTTTTGTTGACGAGGCCAACCGAGAGGACGCCGAGTTGGACGCAGAGGCCAATGAATGGGCATCCAACATGCTGGTCCCTCAACATGCATGGGTACAGTTCGTTGCCACGTCACCATGCAGTGAGCACGCCGTTCGGGCATTTGCTGACGAGCAGGGAATCGCTCCTGGCATCGTTGTCGGCATGCTTCAGCACAAGAGGCTTCTCCCCTGGTCGCACCTGAATGGCCTGAAGGTCAGGTATACCTGGAAGGCCAAGGAGTAATACCCAGCGCGCGGACGGCGTCTCGTTCCGCCGCTTCATAGACCTTGTCGAGACCGCTGACTCGCACGCGAGCGTCCCTCGTGTCTTCACTGCAAGAAAGTATCGACCAGACCACGCGGGGAAACCACCGGGACGCCGCTCGGGGGATTCGCCAGGAGAAGCCGGTCACCCGTAACGAGTTGTGCGTTCGGTTCGCTGGCGAGCAATGCCCACAGGTGATTGTCGCCGGGGTCCGGAGCGCCGGTGGTCGCGCTGGGCTCGCGCCATATGGCGTTGGCGACCAGCTCTGTGAGCAGTCGGTCAAGTTCGTCGCGAGTCCGTCCATGAATCCGGACGAGCCCTGGACGACCCAATACGGCCGCGTATTCATCGAGTAGTTCGGGTGACATCAGGTACATGAGGCTGCCGTCGATCATCGCGTTCAGAATTCGCGCCGGCGGGCTGCTTGAGTCCGTGACGATCAGACCCGACACGACAACGTTGGTGTCGACAACGCAAATCCTCTGCATTCACCGACCCCGTCCTCGTCGCTGAACCTCGTGTCCTGCGCCCTTCGACTTCGCTCCGCTACGCTCAGGGCGAACGGGGGCTTTCACGACAATTGCTTCCATAGGCCCTAGCCCGCGCGCGAGGCGGCGGCGCTACCGCCCCTTTCGCTGGCGCGCGGTCTCCTTGACCGCCAGCGCCATCGCGGTGTCGGCGTCAAGGCCGGACCTCGACCGTGCATTGGCGACGATCTCCCGGGCGGTGTCCAAGGGCCTGATGCCCCTCATTTCCAGGCTCTCTTCGATGATCGCGGCCATGGAACGGCCCTGCCGGACCGCTGCCTCCTTAAGAGCGCGGTGCGTCTGGTCCGCAAGGGTAATGGTCAGACGGGTCATACGTCACACACTCCTCTGTAAGTCACCAAAGCATCATAGCACCAATACAGCACACCGTCAAAGACACAGATACCGGCAGCTCATGCCCTCCCGCCACGCTTCCGCGCAGTGTCCGGTGTCGTCGGCCGCGCCCGGGACGGATTATGGCAAACCACTCGACGCCTTGGTATTGTGAGGAACACCCGCCCCAACCCTCCCTAGATTCCCGCTTTTCGCGGGAATGACACTTTGGGGGTCGGCGCGCTCATCCCGACCGAGTCGAAGGGCGACATGCAAAGGTCTCCATGAACTACACCAATCTAGGCAACACAGGGCTCCGGGTGAGCGTCGTCGGGCTGGGCTGCGGCGGACCGAGCCGGCTCGGGCAACGCGACGGCAAGAGCACGGACCATTCCGTCCGGCTGGTGCGGAAGGCGCTGGACCACGGCGTGAACCTGCTCGACACCGCGGAGACCTATGGCACCGAAGAGATCGTCGGCGCAGCCATACGCGACGTTCCACGTGACCGCGTGGTGGTGTCCGCCAAGAAGACGCTGCCGGAGCCGGACGATCCGGATCCGGCGGGCACCATCCGGTCGGGACTCGACGCGACCCTGAAACGACTGGGCACGGACTACGTGGACATCTACCATCTCCATGGGGTGAGTGCCGCGGGCTACGACTTCGCCGCCAACGTGCTGGCGCCTGTCGTCCTACGCTTGCGGGAAGCGGGCAAGATACGCGCGGTGGGCATCACCGAAGAGTTCCCGGGCAACCCGCGTCACGAGATGTTGCAACGAGGTCTGCACGACCCCTGGTGGGACGTGGTCATGGTCGGCTTCAATCTGCTGAATCCGTCCGCGCGTCGAAGCGTGTTCCCGCTTACGCTTGATAAGGGCGTGGGAACCTTGGTGATGTTCGCGGTGCGTCGGGCCTTGAGCCAACCGGCGCGGCTCGACAAGCTGCTGCGGGAAATGGAGCAACGCGCCATCGTGGAACCCGGCGCCGACCTCGGGTTCCTCACGGAGAACGGCTGCGCCGAGACCCTCACCGAGGCAGCCTACCGTTTCTGCGTGCACGAGCCGGGGGCCGACGTGGTGCTGACGGGGACCGGCGACAAGCAGCACCTGGAGGCCAACATCGCGGCGGCGCTCAAGCCGCCGCTGCCACCCGAAGCCCTGGAACGGCTTGAGGCGTTGTTCGGCAAGGTGGACTCGGTTACGGGGAACTGAAGACAACGGCTGCCGATACCCGGTCCTCGCCTCCTGGATTCCCGCTTTCCAGGCCGTGTCAAAACGCCACCCCAGCGAGGCACAGACCCCCGAAATCGTCATTCCCGCGAAAGCGGGATCCAAGCGGGGTGCAGTGGGGAAACACCGCGTAGGGGCCCCGCCAAGACCCCTGGATTCCCGCTTTCGCGGGAATGACGGAGGGGGCGCGGGAATGACGGATTGGCCGTTCGTGCCCCGAAGTTGGCGTCTTGACACAGCCTGGAAAGCGGGAATGACGTTTTGCGGGCGTCAGTGCCTATTTGCCGGGTGATCAGCCGAAACGCCCGGTGATGTAGTCCTCGGTCAGAGGGTGGATGGGGTTGGTGAAGATCTGGTCGGTGGGGCCGACCTCCAGGAGGTCTCCCAGGTGGAAGTAGGCGGTCCGTTGCGATACCCGGGCGGCCTGCTGCATGGAGTGGGTGACGATGGCGATGGTGTAGTCGCGTCCCAGCTCGTTGATGAGATCCTCTACCTTGGCGGTGGCGATGGGGTCGAGAGCCGAGCAGGGCTCGTCCATGAGGATCACCTCCGGGCTCACCGCGATGGTGCGGGCGATGCACAGCCGCTGCTGCTGGCCGCCGGAGAGACCGGTACCCGGGTCGTCGAGCCGGTCGTTCACTTCTTCCCACAGGCCGGCGCGCTTGAGGCTGCTTTCGACGATCCCCTCGAGCTCGGACTTGGACCCCGCCAATCCGTGAATGCGCACGCCGTAGGCGATGTTGTCGAAGATCGACTTGGGGAAGGGATTGGGCTTCTGGAACACCATGCCCACCTGAGCCCGTAGCGGCACGACGTCCATCTCCTTGTCGTAGATGTCCTGGCCGTCGAGCTTGATCTCACCGGTCATGCGGCAACTGTCGATGGTGTCGTTCATCCGGTTGAGCGCGCGCAGGATGGTGGACTTGCCACACCCGGATGGGCCGATCATCGCGAGCACCTGTTCGCGGCCTATATCCAGGCTCACGTTCTTGATGGCATGGTTGTCGCCGTAATAGACGTTCACGTTGCGGCAGGTCATGCGCGGGTCGTCCGCGAACGGCGTGCCCACGGTCTCACGGCTTTCCCTCCGCTCGTCGATGTCGTCAGCCCCGGCTGCCCGGAACTCCAGCGCACCTGTTTCCATGACTGTTACACCCGCCCGGTCGGCCATAATCGGCGTCTCCTGAACTGTTTCCACGCCGGCACCTCTTTGGTGCCAGCTTACCAGCGTCTTTCAAAGCGCCGCCGAAGCACGACGGCCATGGCGTTCATCGCGATGAGAAAGGCCAGCAGCACCATGATCGCCGCGGACGCCCGCTCCACGAAAGCGCGCTCAGGGCTGTCCAACCAAAGAAAGATCTGCACGGGCAACGCGGTCGCCGGATCCGTCACGCCCTGTGGAACGTCCACCACGAACGCAACCATCCCGATCATCAGCAGAGGCGCGGTCTCTCCCAGGGCTCGGGCCATGCCGATGATCGCCCCTGTCAACATGCCCGGCATGGCCAGGGGCAACACGTGGTGAGCGATCATCTGCATCTTGGACGAGCCCACCCCCAGGGCCGCCTCTCGTATCGACGGCGGCACGGACTTGAGCGCCGCGCGGCCGGCGATGATGATGGTGGGAAGCGTCATCAGGGTAAGAACCAGCCCCCCTACCAGGGGCGCGGAGCGCGGCAGACCGAACAGATTGATGAACATCGCCAGACCGAGCAGGCCGAAGACGATGGACGGCACCGCCGCCAGGTTGTTGATGTTCACCTCGATCAGGCCGGTGAAGCGGTTCCTGGGGGCGATCTCCTCCAGATAGACGGCGGTGGCCGCGCCGAGGGGGAACGACAACGACAACGTCACCATAAGGGTGAAGAACGACCCCATGGCCGCGCCCCAGATGCCGGCAAGCTCCGGCTCCCGGGAGTCCCCCGCCGTGAAGAAGGTGACGTTGAAACGGGACTCGACCCGCCCTTCGGCCACGAGGCGGTCGAACCACTCGATCTGCTTGTCGGACAGCCGCCGGTCCGCCTCCCGGCGCGTCCGGTCGACGTTTCCCTTGTGAAGCATGTCGTAGTCGTCGTCAGCGGGCACCCACAACTCGGTTTTGACGCCTACCAGCGAGGGATCCTCCAGGGTCATACGGCGAAGCTCGAAGACGGCTCCTCGACTGACCAGCTTGGCGACGTCCCGCCGGTCCCGTCTCCCCTTCACCTCGGGAAAGAGCGAACGCACCGACGCCTTGACCACGGCGCCGTAGTCGGCCGACCCGAGGGTCTCGGGATCACCGGTGCCTTGGGGGTCGATCACCTGTGGATCGAAAAAGACCGGCACCTTGACATGGGTCTGCCAGAAGGCAGGGTAGCCGGTGGCGATGATGTTGACGAACATCACCGCCAGAAACGCAAGCCCCAGGAGCACCGCGGCGCGACCGAAATTCTTGAAGCGCCGTTCGGCCCGATTCCGGCGGGCAAGGGTGCCGCGCACGCATTCGATGGCGCTTTTCGAACGTGTTTCCATGCCTATTCGTACTGCTCCCGGTATTTGCGCACCACCTGCAAGGCGACGACGTTCAAGCCCAGAGTGACGATGAAAAGCACCAGGCCCAACGCGAAGGCGGCCAACGTCTTGGGACTGTCGAACTCCTGATCGCCGGTCAGCAGGGTCACGATCTGCACCGTGACGGTGGTCACCGCCCGGAGCGGATTGGCCGTGAGGTTCGCGGCCAGTCCGGCAGCCATGACAACGATCATCGTTTCCCCGATGGCGCGCGAGACCGCCAGCAGAATGCCCCCGACGATGCCCGGGAGAGCGGCCGGGATGACCACCTTCCTGATGGTCTCGGACTGGGTCGAGCCCAGCGCATAGGCGCCGTCACGCATGGCCTGCGGCACCGCATTGATCACGTCATCGGAAAGCGAGGAGACGAACGGAATGATCATCACCCCCATGACCAGCCCCGCGGCCAGGGCACTCTCGGACGCGACATCGAGGCCGACGCTCTCGCCCAATCCACGGATGAACGGCGCCACCGTCAGGGCCGCAAAGAATCCGTAGACCACGGTGGGGATACCCGCCAGCACCTCGAGCAAGGGTTTGACCACCGCCCGCACCCCTGGCCGGGCGTACTCGGCGAGATAGATGGCCGACATCAAGCCTACCGGAACGGCAACCAGCATGGCGATGAAGGAGATGAGCAGCGTGCCGGCAAACAGCGGGATGGCGCCGAAGGCTCCCGATGCACCCACCTGGTCGGCTCGAATGGCCATCTGCGGGCTCCACTCGGTGCCGAAGATGAACTCGGTCAAGGGCACCGCCTGAAAGAAGCGGAGCGATTCGAACAGCACCGACAGCACGATCCCCACGGTGGTGAGGATGGCGATGGTAGAGCTCGTCATCAGGAAGCCAAGGATGATGCGCTCCACCGCGTTCCGTGCGCGCTTGCCGGGCTTGATGGTGCGCCAGGCCATGGCTCCGCCGAACGCACCCAGCGCCAGCACGGCCACGGTGATGGCGATGGCGCCGTAACCCTGCAACCGGGCATAACGGTCCGCCGCGGCCAACATGGCCGGGCTCCTCTGAGAGGCGATGTTGCCCGACGCCAGGTTCCTGATGTCGTTGATGACCAGATTGAGCCGCTCCGGCGGCAGGCTCTGGATCTCTTGAGGCAGGTCGGCGACCACGATCCGGGTGACGATGGGACCCTTGAGGGCCACTCCAATGGTCAGCAGCAGAAGCGCCGGGACCGCGGCCCACAGGGCCGTGTAGAGGCCGTGGTAGCCGGGAAGGGAGTGCAGATTGCGGACCGCCCCCTGGGCGAGGGAAATGGAGCGTCGCCAGCCCAGATAGTAGCTGACGGAGCTCAAGCCCAGTAACGCGAGAATCAAACTTGGGGAGCCCATAGCCTCGGGGAAACCCTTTGCCGTTTCGCCGACCACCCTAAGCGGCCGGGTTAAAAGTCCGGCTGCGGCGGCTCACTCTCGTCGCAGCCGGGACTCCGGTGTCCCGCGTGACGCGGGACGTGACGTTACAGAGGCGTTACAGAGCCAGGTTCTTCAGGTTTTTCACGTCCGAAGAAAACTGCGCACGCTCTTTCTTGGGCATGGGGATCAGGCCCTTGTCGGACAGATAACCGTCGTCGCCCCAGGCCTTCTCACTGGTGTACTCGGCGAGGAATTCCCTCATGCCCGAGATCACGTCCAGATGGGCCTTCTTGATGTAGACGTAGAGCGGACGCGCAACCGGATAGCTGCCGTCGGCGATGGCCCCGAACTCCGGCTGGACGCCGTTGATGGATGCGCCCTGGAGCTTGTCCGTGTTCTGGTCGAGAAAGCTGAAGCCGAAGATTCCAAAGGCGTTGGGATTGGCGTCAAGCTTCTGCACGATCAGGTTGTCGTTCTCGCCCGCCTCGACGAAAGCGCCGTCCTCACGCATGGTACGGCAAGCGGCCCGCCCGGGCTTCTTGGACATCTTCTTGATGGCGGCAAACGTCTTGCATCCGGCGTCCATCACCAGCTCGACGAACGCGTCCCGCGTTCCGGACGTCGGCGGAGGGCCCAGCACCTCGATCTTCACGGCCGGGAGCTTGGCGTTGACATCCTTCCAGGTCTTGTAGGGGTTGGCCTTGCGCTTGCTCCCGTCGGCATTGGCCGGCACTTCCTTGGCCAGGGCGAGAAAGAGATCACGCGGCGTGAGGCTCAGCGCTTGGCGCTTCTTTGAGTTGGCCACCGCGATGCCATCGTAGCCGACCTTGAGCTCGACTATCTCCTTGACACCGTTCTTGTCGCACCGCGTGACCTCGCTCTTCTTGATGCGCCGCGAAGAATTGGTCAGATCGGGATGCTCCACGCCGACGCCGGCGCAGAAGAGCTTCAGACCGCCGCCCGAGCCCGTGGACTCGACCTTGGGGGTCTTGAACTTGGTGGTCTTGCCGAACTGCTCGGCGACCACCGTGGTAAACGGATAAACCGTGGACGATCCCACGATCTGGATGTAGTCGCGCTGCTGCGCCGCAGCCGAGGTCGCCAGACCCGCCGCCGCCAGCGCAACCACTGCCGCCGTCAGCACACTTTTCCGATACATCCAGAAACCCTTCTTTTTGGTTGAACCTTTGTCGCTGAGCAGAATCGCCGAACATGCAGCCGCATGATCCTGCCGGTGTTGGCGGCAATCCAACCGACGGCGACTATCAGGCTATTACGGCAACATCACAGAGGAATTAACCGATTGTTACGATCAGGTTACGAAGGCAGAGGGCACGCGGGCATCAGACCCAAAGAACCTGTCGGGTGATGATGCCGGCACCACAAAGCGTTGGCGCCAACCGAAGGATGTGCGATATATTACTCAACCGTTTCAAACTTGACTCGACACACCGAAGGAGCGAGCAATGCGTATCTTCCGCCGAATATTTATCATCACGGCGATCTTGTTCGTTGCCGGAGCGGCCGCCGTAACAGGCGCTGACCAGACGGCCGGGCAGCGCTCGGTGCAGGAGATCGAGAAGATCGTCCGCAACTATCTACTCAACAACCCGGAAGTGCTCTTCGAGGCCGTGGCGCGCCACAAGCAAAAGCAACGGCGGCAAGAAGCGGAACGCGACCGGGTTGCTCTCCGCAAGCACCGGAACAAGATTCTTGCCGACCCGCACTCGTTCGTAGGCGGCAATCCCGACGGCGACGTGACCGCGGTGGAGTTCTTCGACTACCGCTGCGGCTACTGCAAGCGATTCGCCCCCACCCTGGAGAAAATCAAGAAACAGGACCCGAAGCTGCGGGTGGTCTACAAGGAATTCCCGATCCTCGGCCCCGACTCGACAAAGGGTGCCCAGGCCGCGCTGGCGGCCCGGAACCAGGGGCGCTATCTGGAGTTCCATGAAGCCCTGATGCGTGTCCAAGGCAAGCTGGACGACAAGACCATCATGACCGTCGCGCGTTCCGTGGGTCTGGACACGGAGCAACTCGGGAAAGACATGGGAGCCCCCGGTATAGCCAACATCCTCGGCAACAACCGCAAACTCGCCGCGGCACTGGGTATCACCGGCACTCCCGCCTTGATCGTCGGAGACCAGATCGTGAGGGGTGCCGTTCCGCTGGAGCAACTCGCGGCGATGATCGCCGCGGCCAGGGCCAAGGGCTCCTGACCCGCGGCTGTTTCGTCACGGCCGGCGAGCGGCTCGGCTCGTGTCCGGTTCCCCCTTGACGAAGACACTCGAAAAGATACGTGTGGTGCTGGTGCGGCCCAAGGGGTCCGGCAACATCGGATCCGTGGCCCGGGCCATGAAGAATACCGGAGTCGCTGACCTGGCGCTGGTGGGCGGGGGACGCACCGGGAGCCTGTCGGCCCGCGCCATGGCGGTGCACGCCCGGGACATCCTCGACAACGCGCGCCGGTTCGAGACCCTGCGCGAAGCCGTCGCGGACTGCGGCCTGGTGGTGGGCACCACCTGCCGCAAGGGACTGTACCGCGACCACGTCGAGCTCCCGC
This sequence comes from uncultured Binatia bacterium (SeqCode), assembly GCA_965221155.1. GTDB lineage: Bacteria > Desulfobacterota > Binatia > UBA9968 > JAJDTQ01 > JAJDTQ01. Next base: position 922,152 of record OZ244869.1, read on the forward strand.
GCGAAGTGGCGCAAGACCTGGTGGCGGCCGTACGCGGTGACGGCGCCAGGCCGGCGGCGCTCCTCTTCGGGCCGGAGGATCACGGCCTCAGCAACATCGACCTCAAACACTGCCAGCGCCTCATCACCATTCCCAGCCACCCGGAGCAACCGTCCCTGAACCTGGCGCAGGCCGTCATGGTGTGCCTGTACGAGATCTACGTCGCCGCCGCCGTCGGCCCGACGCGGGAAGAACGCATCCACCGGGCGCGGGCGGAAGCGGTGGAAGCCCTGTTCGACCGCATGAAGGAGACCCTCCTCAAGGTGGGCTTCCTCGACCCCCAGAACCCCGAGCACATTCTGCTCGCCCTGCGCCGCGTCCTCGGCCGCGCCGGCTTGGAGGAGCGGGACGTCAAGATTCTCAGCGGACTGTTCCGCCAGGTGGAATGGTACACCCAGGGAGGCTGGGAAGTGGCGGAGGAGAAGCGGCGGCGGGGAATCAAGCTGCGGTAGTAGGTCCACCAAAGAGGGGAGACCTACAAATGGTAAAAACAATCATCACCCGCTTCGTTCCGTACGGATCTCTTCCAATTCCTCCAGCGTCCGCGGCCAATCGCTCTTCATGAGACGTGAGAGCGAACGGTCGGCCAGGAGGCGTCCTCCGGTCTGGCAGCGGGCGCAGTAGTTGCATTCGTTGGCGGCATAGCGGATGCGCTGCACACGAGCGCCGCAGTCGGGACACGGCTCCCGGTAACGGCCGTGCACGGCCATGCCCGGCCGGAACGCCGTCACCCGCTCCGGGAAGCCGTCGCCGGTCTCTTCGCGGAGCCGCCGGCACCAGTCCTGGAGCACCTCACGCACCGCAACGTAAAGCGCTTCGATTTCCGGTTCGTCGAGATGGCGGGTCTGCTTCATGGGTGACAGACGGGCCTTGTGAAGGATCTCGTCGGAGTAGGCGTTGCCGATGCCGCTGAAGAGCCGTGGGTCGGTGAGGGAGCGTTTCAACGTGTGGTTCTCGCTCACCAGCACCCGCCGGAACTCCTCCGGACCGCATTCCAGCACCTCGATGCCGCCGGGATCATGCTGTTCCAGGTTCCCGGCGCCGCGTACGAGATGCAACGACGCGCGCTTGATGGACCCGGCCTCGGTGAGGACCAGGGTGCCCGACGACAGGTCGAAGGCCGCCAAACCCAGCTTGCCCGGGACGCGCGCCCCTCGCGGGCGCCAGCGAAACCGCCCGGCGATCATCAGGTGGAACACCAGGAAGAGATCGTCCTCCAACTCGAAGACGATCCGCTTGCCCAGCCGCCGGAGTCCCCGGATCTTTCGGTTCTCCGCCTGGTCTATGGGCGGGTCCACGGACCGGAGCAGGAACGGACTCGCCAGGCGAACCTTCTCAAGGGTCTCGCCCACGACCCGTGGCTCCAGGGCATGGATGTAAAGCAGGACGTCCGGTAGCTCGGGCATGCCGCCTCTCTATGTGGCACGGGCGGGTTTAAAACCCGCCCCTACGCCGACGCCGCACCTCAGAGCCTGCGCCGCAGGAACCGGACATCCGATGTAGGGGCGGGTTTCAAACCCGCCCGTGTGCGGATGGCGCTGTCGGCCAATACAGCCGCTAGGGCAGCCCCAGCACCCGCTTGGCGGTGACGTTGCGCTGGATCTCGCTGGTGCCGGCGTAGATGGACATGCGCCGGACCTCGCGCCACAGCACCGAGACGTCCACCGGGCCGTCCGGCGTCTCCAGCGCTTCCGCTTCGGCGCCGTGCTCGCCGGCCGCCTCGAGCAGGAGGTCGGCGATGCGCTGCACGATATCGGTGGAAACGATCTTGATGAAGGACGAGTCGGCGCCGATCTCCCGGCCCGCCCGCGCGATCTCGACCGCGTGGGCGAAGACCGCCGACTGCGCCAGCACGTCCAGCTCGGCCTGGGTCAGGCGATCCTGAAAGACCGGATCGTCGGCGGCGCCCGTGGCCCGCGCCACCTTCCGCACCCGTTCCAGCATGTCCAGGGCCAGTTGCGGATTGGCGTTGCCGAGGCGTTCCGAATCCAGCAGCGCCTTGGCCACGCGCCAGCCGTCGTTCAGCTTTCCCACCACGTTGGTGAGCGGCACCCGCACGTTGTCGAAGAATTCCTCGGCAAACTCCTCGTCGTCGGCCAGCGTCTTGATGGGGCGGATGGTGATCCCCGGCGTCTTGAGGTCGATCAGCACCATGGAGATGCCCAACTGCTTGCGCGGCGCGTCGGGGTCGGTGCGGATCAGCGCGTACATCCAGTCGGCGTGGTGGGCCCCGGTGGTCCAGATCTTGTGGCCGTTGATGACCAGCTCGTCGCCGTCGATCTCGCCCCGGGTGCGCAGGCTGGCCAGATCGGACCCTGAGCCCGGCTCCGAATAGCCCTGTGCCCACAGCACCTCTCCCGAAAGCATCTTGGGGAGGTGTTGGGCCTTCTGCTCCTCGGTGCCGTGGCGTATCAGGATCGGCCCGATGTGTCCCACCGCCTGCCGCGACAGCACCGGCGCCTCGGCGCGGCCGAACTCTTCCTGAAGGATCAACTGCTGGTTGAGGGTGGCGTCCATGCCGCCGTACTGCTTCGGCCAGTTGGGGGCGATCCAGCCGCGGTCGTAGAGCTTGCGTTGCCACGGCCGGATCATCTCCGGCGGCGGCCGGGTGGACCAGCCCTTCAGCTCCGGCGGCAGCTTCTCTTCCAGCCAGCTTCGGACTTCCAGCCGAAACGCCGCGTCTTCCTTGGTGTCCGCGATGAAGCTGATGGTGCTCATGCGGCGCACCCTACCAGATCCGGCCACGGCGTGCGAGATCGGCCTGGGGTTCGCCACCCATCATGGCCGGTGCCACGTAGGTCGGATTAGCCGAAGGCGTAATCCGACATCGGAACGTGCTGTGATGTTGGATTACTGCCGTGATGTCGGATTACGCCTTCGGCTAATCCGACCTACAGGGGAATCGGCGGTGGCGTTGACAGAGCACCAGCGACTAACGGCACACCGCGAAGTTGCCACGGCCGCGAACGCTGGCCTATACTCCATCACCGCCATGAGCACCGACACAAGCACCGAAAAGGTTGCGACACTACTGAATCCCACGAGCGTCGCCATCCTGGGGGCCAGGGAAAACCCCTCCGGTTGGACCGCGCGCATCTTCGCCAACCTGATCCGGTTCGGTTTCAACGGGCCGGTGTACCCGGTGAACCCCAACCACGAGCGCATGTGGGGGGTGGAGTGCTTTCCCGACCTGCGTTCCCTTCCCACGGTTCCGGACCACCTTGTGGTGATGCGGGCCGCGGCCAGCGTTCCCGGCATCCTGCGGGAGGCCGCGGCCATGGGCACCCGCAGCGCCACGCTGTACGCCACCGGCTTCTCCGAGGCCGGCACCGACGCCGGCCGCGCCCTCGAGGCGGAACTGCGCAAGGCCATCGAGGAAACCGGCCTCGCCATTTCCGGGCCCAACTGTCTCGGCAACCTGTCGGCCCGGGCACGCCTGCTGACCCTGCCGGACGACCGGGTGCAGGACCTCGTGCCCGGCCCCGTGGCCATGGTGGGGCAGAGCGGAACCACCACGCCCAGCATCGCGCGGACTCTCATGGACCGGGGCATCGACGTGAGCTACGTGATCACCAGCGGCAACGAGACCGGGCTCGTCACCGCGGACTATATCCGATACTTCGTCACCGACCCCGAGGTCCGCCTGATCTTCTGTCTGGTGGAGGCGGTGCGCCGGTCCGAGGACTTTCTCGCCGCGTGCCGCGCCGCCCGTGACGCCGGCAAGCCGGTGGTGGTGCTCAAGATGGGCGTATCCGAGGGCGGGCGGCGTGCCGCCCTGTCTCACACCGGTTCCCTGGCGGGCCGGGTGGAAGCCTTCGACGCCGTCGCCGGTCCCGCCGGCGTCATCCGCGTGCAGAGCGCCGACGGCGCGGTGGACGTCATCGACTTACTGCTGCACGCGAGCGAGCCCCGCGGCGAGGGCATGGGAGTGCTGGTGTATTCGGGCGGGGTGCGCGGCCTGGCCGAGGACGCCGCCGACCGGCACCGGGTGGCGCTGCCGGAGTTCGCGCCGGAAACCCGGGCGCGCATCCGCGAGCTGCTGGGCGAGCGCCAGCCGGTGAGCAATCCCCTGGACGCCAACGGCTATCTCAACCGCCCGCTGGAAGACGTGTTGAAGGTGGTGGACGCCATCTACAACGACCCCGGCGTGGACATGGTGGTATTTCAGGAAGACCTGCCGCCCCACGAGGGCGCCAACGACGCCAACCGCCGGCGCGCCGCGCGGGTGCTGGCGACCCTGGAGGCCATCGACAACCGGTTCCTCGGACCCGGCCGGAAACCCTTCGCCCTCACCTCCCCGGCATCCTACGACCTGACGGAGTTCAGCCGGGCCGCACGGCGCCGCTTCCCCCACGTGCCGTGCCTCAATGAGCCCGAGCGGGCGTTTCGAGCCATCCGCGCGGTATTGGACTACCGGCGGAATGCCCGGGAGGCCGAGGCCGTGACGGCGCAGCCCCTGGCGGCTTCCCTGACAACCCGCATCGAAACGCTCCGGCAACGGGCCGGGGATGCGGCCACGGCCTTTCCGCTCACCGAGCCGGAATCCAAGGAGCTGGTGGGCGCCTTCGGGATTCCGCTGATCGAGGAAGGACTGGCGCGCACCGAGGAGGAAGCTCAGGACATCGCCGAGCGCATTGGCTATCCGGTGGTGGTCAAGGGAGTCGCCGCGGACCTCACGCACAAGAGCGACGCCGGGGCCGTGCGCGTCAACCTGGCCGATGCGGCGGCCGTGCAACAGGCCTGCCGCGACATTACGGACAACGTCGCGGCTCACGATCCGAGCATCCAACTGGACGGATGGCTGGTGGCAAGGATGGCCCCGGCCGGGTTGGAACTGGTGTTGGGCATGCAGCGGGACCCGGAGATAGGCGCCGTGGTCATGTTCGGGGCCGGCGGGGTGTGGCTGGAGCTGGTGAAGGACGTGGCCTTCGGGCCGCCCGGGTTGAGCCGCGTCGGCGCCGCCCGGCTCATCGACTCCACCCGCGTCGGGCGGCTACTGGACGGATACCGCGGCGAGGGACCCTACGACCGCGATGCCGTCATCGACGCGCTGGTGGCCCTGGGCCGGTTGGCGGCCGCGGCCGGAGACATCATCGAAAGCCTGGACATCAACCCTTTCCTCGTGGGCCCCAAGGGAGAGGGAGGGCTGGTGCTGGACGCACTGGCGGTGATCGCCGGAGCGCGTGAGAGGTAATCATGGAACTCGTCCTCGATGAAGCACAGACCATTCTACGGGAGAGCGCCGACAAGCTCATCGAACGGCACGCGGGTCCGGACCGTTTCCGGGAGTTGCGTACGACCGAGCATGGCTTCGACCCGGCCCGGCTCGCGGTGGTGGCGGAGGCCGGATGGCTGTCGCTGCTGGTGCCGGAAGAACGGGACGGCCTGGGCCTCGGCACCACCGAGGCGGTTCTGGTGCTCGAATCGGCCGGCCGGGGACTCATGACCGAGCCCATCGCGGCGGTCATGGCGACGGCGCGGGCCGTCGCTTCCGGACCCGAGGCCATGGGCGCGACCCTGGAAGGGCTCGTGAGCGGCGATTCCATCATCCTTCCCGCGCTGCACGACCCGTCCGCCGACGACCCCGCCGGCGGACGGGTGCAGGCCGCCGCCGCGGGCAACGGCTTCAAGCTCACCGGACGCGCCGGCACGGTTCCGGGCGCGACCGCGGCCGACGGTTTCATCGTCAACGCCCGGAGCGGCGACGGCGCCGTCGTCTGTCTGGTGCCGCGCGAGGCCGACGGACTGAAGATCCTGCAACGCAGCCGCGTGGACGGCACCGGACACGCCGCCCTGGCCCTGACCGACGTCGCCGTCCCGGCGGACGCGGTGATCGCGAACGGCGCGCAAGGCACGGAGGTTGCGGCCGCCACACTCGACCTGGTGCTGCTGGGAACATCGGCCGAGATGCTGGGCATCATGGAGCAGGGACTGGCGCTGGCGCTGGACTACCTGGGAACGCGGGAGCAGTTCGGCCGGCCCATCGGCTCCTTTCAGGCGCTGCAGCACCGGGCGGTCAACGACCACGTCGACATCGAGCTCACCCGCTCGCTGCTCTATCAGGTTTGCGCGGCCATGGACGACGGGCGCGGCAATCGCGCCATGGTGGCCGCGGTGAAGGCCCGGGCCTCGGATGCGGTGCTCTCGGTAACCAAGTCCATGGTGCAGATGCACGGCGCCATCGGCTTCACCGACGAGTACAACGCGAGCCTCTATCTGCGGCGGGCCATGGCCCTGTCGGCCCAGCACGGCAATGCCGCCTGGCATCGCAAGCGCTACGCGCGATTGTCGTCGCGGGCGGCGTGAAAAGGAGCGACCCATGGCCAATGACACGCCTTTCAGACGCACCATCCGGTGGCCCGACGACAAGCTCCTTTGCTGCACGTTCAGCATCGCCCTGGAGGCCTTCCGGAAGACCGGCCGCTTCAAGATGGACCCGCGCATCGACGTGAACTTCAGCTCCCTCTCCCACGCGGAGTACGGCGGCACCGCCGGGATCTGGCGGATTCTCGAGATCCTGGAACGGCAACAGGTCCGGGCCATGGTCCTGGTGAATTCGCTGGCGGCCGAGAAATGGCCGGACGCGGTCCGTGCGTTGCACGAAGCCGGCCACGAGATCGCCGGCCACGGCACCACCAACGAGGTCAGCATGGTGGAGCTCAGCCCGGACGAACAGAAGCAGGAGATAGACTCCTGCACCCGTATCCTGGAAGACATCACCGGCACGCGGCCCGTGGGCTGGTTCGGGCCGGGCGGGCATCATACCGACGTCACCCTCGGGCTCCTGGCCGAGGCCGGCTACCTGTGGTCCGGGGATCCGTCCGATGACGACATTCCCCATGTCGAAACGGTCAACGATCGCCGCATCTGCGTCATCCCCAAGACCTGGTACGCCAACGACTGGCGCGCCTGGGGCAACGGCCTGGGCAACGCCGGCACGTTCTTCGCCGGGTTCAAGGACGGATTCGATTTTGTCTACGAGGAGGCCAAGCAGGGCCGGCCGGGCATGATCGACGCCTGCGCCCACGCAGAGCTGGGCGGCCGGCCGTATCTCGCCGCCGGGTTCGAGCGGATCATCGAGTACGTCAACCGGCACCGTAGCGAGATCTGGCAGCCCACCTATCGCGAGATCGCCGAGTACTGCCTGGGAAGCTGAACGGCTCCCCGCGGAATGGGAGTGGCAGGGCTATTGTGGCGCCCTCACCCGGCCTGTGTTGTAAACCATGTTCGGCTTGCACAAATGCGTCGTTTTACAGGGAGTTCCCGGGTAGGTCGGATTAGTTAGAGCTTTGGCGGCGCGGCCGCTGATCGGCAACGCCTTGTTTCTGGAGTATGAGGATGTCTTGTCGAGAGAAGAGTTGTTCGCCGCGGCGTCGATCGGTCCGGAAGACCGGGTGGCGCTCCTGGATGCCGTTCTCGGCGTCTGCCAGTGGATCAACATCTCGTACCTTTGGCGCCCGGTCCTGCCGGACGAGTCCGACAATCATCTGATTGAGCTGGTGGTTGCGGGCAATGCGGCGTGGGTCGTTACGGGCAACACGAGGGATATAGCGGCGGGCGAACTGGTATTCGACGGCTTCCGCGTGGTCACGCCGGGCGCTTGGCTGAAGGAGGAGAACTGATATGGCGACACTGACGATCCGGCTTCCGGATGCTCATCGCGATCGGTTGGCGGCGATGGCCGCGCGGCGCGGCCTGAGCCTGAACAAGCTGATGGAAGAACTGTCCGTGCGGGCGTTGACCGAACACGACACTGAAATGCGGTTCCGGATGCGCGCTGCGCACGGCGATGCCACGCGCGGGCTGAAACTGCTCGATGAACTAGACCACCGGCACGCGCAGTCCACGGACCCGTGAGGCCGTGACGGCCCAGTGCCAGCACGATGGCGTTCAGCACGATCAGGATGGTAATCCCGCGTTGCGTGGCGCGGTTCTCGACGAACGCGCGAATGCGCTCGGTCGGTCCCCGGGGAAGGGCGTTTTCAGACTTGGTCATCGCACTTGTGTTCGGGTTGGTTCAGCGTAATGGGGCGCCGGAAGGGAAATGGCCGACTGACATGGCTCCCTGGATCAGGAAAGCAGCGGGTTTCGTGTCGGAACACCAGGGAAGCGGCTGAAATCCTGATTTCGCGTAAATGACATTCTCGTGAAGGCGCCGTTCAGACCTCCGCCGGCTCGAACACCAACTCCGGCACCACCACCTCCCAGGAGTCACATCTCAGCATGGCGTGGTACTTGGGGTCTGATGACTCGCGGCTCCGCGCGACGACGGCCAGCACCGCGGCGGACCTGCAACGCATGCCGGGCGGGGGCTTGAAGCTCGCGGCAAGGCGTCCCACGGTGTTGCCCGAGAGGTCCAGCAGTTTCCAGCGACCTCCGTCCGTGATCCGCGTTTTCAGCGCGTCGCCTGGTGACAGCGCGCCGATGGCGCGGTGGGTCCGATGGTGCGCGCCGCGGCGTCCGGCAAAGCCCAGGTCCACGTTCCGAAGGCTTGGCTGTACGTGGTGGTATTGAAGCGACGGAGGGCAGGGTGGAAGCCCGGCCGGTTCCCGGCGCAGCGCCGAGGGACGGGCGAGCAACGCGTCCTGGAACGGATGCCCCCTTCGAAACGCGCCAGCGCCAGGGTTTCCCGTGCCCGGGTCATGGCTACGTAGTACAGCCGCCGCGGCGCGTCGGCATCCTCATTGCGGCCGACGTGTTCCCAGCCGCCGTCCAGCACGGCCACGTGATCGAACTCCAATCCCTTGGCGCGGTGGGCTGTCAGCAACAGGAGCCCGAGCTGACGCCGGCGTATGTCGCGTCCCCACTCGGCCAGCCATTCGATGAAGTGGCCCACCGGCGTTTCACCGCCGCCGGTTTCGAGCGCGTGTTCGTCGATTGCCTGCCGAAGGAGTGCGTTCCAGGGACCCGACGGTTGCGCTTCCACCCAGCCGCGCAGAGACGCGCCGTCGACGAGCCCCACTTCCCGTCCTCGTAGCCACTCGACGAAATTCCGGGTCTCACGCAGCCACCAGAAACCCGGGATCTCCTCGTTACCCAACTGTGCCGGCACGCCATAGGTCTCGCAGAACGCGCGCACGGGGACCAGATACTTCCACTCCCGCGCGATCACCGCGCACCTCGCCCAATCCCAGTCCGGTGACAGGGTCGACAGGCGCTGCAACTCCGCCATGACGATCCGCGCCTGCGCCACCGGATCCCGTGGCGTGGAAAGGACCTGCACCCGCCCGCGTGCCACCGGGTCCAGCTCCTGCCACGCCCCGCCCGGCGCACCCTTGGCGCGCGCCGCATTGATGCGGATGGGATGCTCGGCCTTCATCCGTTCGCGTGCCGGTTCGATGACCGCGTTGGCCGCCTCGATGATATGGGCGGTGGAGCGGTAGTTCTCGATGAGGTGGATGGGGCGCGGCCCGTAATCTTCCTCGAAGCGGCGGATGAACTCCACCGAGGCGCCGTTGAAGGCATAGATGTTCTGGTCGTCATCTCCCACCGCGAACACCGTCAGCTTACCGGCGTCGTCCTCAAGGGTGCGCCCGGCCAACGCCGAGATGAGCTCGTACTGGTCCGCCCCGATGTCCTGGTACTCGTCCACCAGGATCCAGCGGAATCCCGCCAGCAGCCGCGTCCGCTGCTCGTCGGCGTCCTCCGGCGGCAATCCCTGGCCGCGTAGCAGATCGACGGCCTGCCGCAAGATCTCCCGGAACACCTCGTCATCCGGACGTTCCTCGCGTCCCGTGAAGCTCGCGCCCGCCAGCCTCATGGCGAGGGCGTGGCAGGTCATCACGGTCACGCCTCTGGCGTCGTCGCCGATCAGCTCTCCGAGGCGGCGCCGGATATCCACTGCCGCGTGCCGGTTGTATGCCAAGGCCAGGATGCCCCGGGCGTTCTCGCGCCGAGCCCTTATCAGGTAGGCAATACGGTGGACCAACACACGGGTCTTGCCCGAGCCGGGACCCGCCAGCACCAGCACGTTGGTCTGTTCCCGGTCGTCGGCGACGATGCGCTGCTGTACGGGGTTGTTGAGGCTCTCGACGATGGCACGCCACGATGCGGCCGTGGTCTCCCGCTCGATTTCCCGGTCCCGTCCGGGCAGCCACCGGCTCAGGAACGCCTCCTCCTTGAGCGTGAAGTAGTCCATGGCCAGCCGGGTAGCCTCGGCGACCGCTTCCAGGCCGCGTTGCGCGAACTCGACCATCACGTGGACCTGCAGGATCTGCCCCTTGTAATGAAAGGCGAGGGGCTCGAAGTCGGCGTTGGCAAAGCCCCGCCGTTCCTGTTGCAACCGGATGGTCATGGCCGGCCGGAATACCGTCAACCCTTTGTTGAGCTGGATGACCTCCAGCTCGTGCAGCCACAGCAGCGCGCGATCCAGCAACTTGGCCGGGTGCCGGACTTTGCTCTTGATCACCAGGTCGGATTCCATGGCATGGGTGAGCTTGCCCAGCGTGGTTTCCACCAGCAGGTCCGTGCCGCGAGCGCCGGACGGCAGGCAGTCCAGCAGATGCTCCAGCAGGCGTTTGGCACCCTCGCGCCGTCTCCGCGCGGTTTCTTCCAGCGCCGCCCATTTGCGATGCAGCGTTACCCGCGCCGTCTCCGCGTCGAGCTTGCGCGCCGTCAGGCTGCCGGCGGCGCCGTCCTCGCCCCGGCCGTCGTAGGCAATGCCGCGGACGATGCGCCACAGCCGTTCCGGCAGGGGGTCGGCCAGCCCCTGGTCCCGGAGCATCTGCGCGGCCACGCGCAGGTGCAGCGACGATGTGTCGCCCTTGCCCAGATCCGGCGCCGCTTCGTGCATGTGTTGGATCAGGGCGGTCTCCAGTTGGCTGGCCGCTTCAAGGCGTCTATGGGAAGAGCGCTCCACGCCGGCGTGGACGAACGCGGTCAAGGCCGTGTCGTTGCTGGCGATGCCCAGCCGCTCCAGGTCGTAGAGCGCGTGGCGAACGCCCTCCGCGCTGAGCCCGGACACCCCCATCAGGTCGTCGGTGCTGAGTCCCTCGTCCGGCCTGGCGTCCATCAACGCCGCGGCCACGCGTTGCAACTGGTCGCGATAGGCGTCCTGGATGCGTGCTCGCCGGAGGCGTTCGACGATCTCCCCAGTCGTTCGTACCCTCAGCGACGACGGGAACACCTGCACGCGGTTCTCCTCCCGTGTCAGCAGCTTCGCCTCCTCCAGCCAGGCCACCGCGGTGCGCACACGGGTGTCGTCGGTCATGGAATCGCGCTCGAACACTTGGTCCTCGTCCTCGCCGAGGATCTCGCCCACGGTGGCCACCACCTCCCCGCCGAGGCGTTTCTTCCGGTCCAGGTTGCGCAGCGGCCGCAGGATGCCGTGGATCTCCGCCCGGGTGAGGCGGGAGCGCGCCGACATGCCGAACTGCCGCTCCACGTCGTCCGCCGCGTACAGCAGCACGCAGCGCGCGGCCGCCCGGTCCCGGCCGGCGCGCCCCGCCTCCTGGAGATAGTTCTCCAGCGAGCCCGGGATGTCGGCGTGGACCACCAGCCGCACGTCGGGCTTGTCGATGCCCATGCCAAAGGCGTTGGTGGCGGCGATGGCGCGCAGCTCCCCGGCGATGAAGCGCCGCTGCACGTTTTTCTTGGTCTCCGGCGGCAGGCCGGCGTGGAAATGGTCCGCGGCCACCCCCTTCAGTTGCAGGAACTCCGCCACCTCCTCGCTCTGCCGGCGCGTCGCGCAATAGATGATCGCTCCACCGGACGTTTGCGGCGGCAGGTGCCACGTCAGCACCTGGTGGATGTCGGTGAATTTCTCGCCCCCGGACGTGGGCATGACCTCGAAGGTCAGATTGGATCTCTCCACGCCGCCGTTGATGACAGCCAGCTCGATCCCGAGCCGGTCGCGGAAGTGCCGGGTGATGTCGTCCACCACGTCCGGTTTGGCGGTGGCGGTGAGACACAGCACCGGCGGCGGGTCGCCGCCATCGGCCCGCTCCCGGATGAAGCGGCCCACGTAGATGTAGTCGGGCCGGAAGTCGTGGCCCCAACGCGACAGGCAGTGGGCCTCGTCCAGTACCTAGGCGCCGATCTCGCGCTGGCCCAGGGCGCGGCGCAGCGAGGGCGCCCGGAGCTGCTCGGGCGATACGAGCAGTATCCCTGCATCCCCCAGCCGCACCCGGTCCAGGGCGTCGGCGCGTTCAGGCATGGTCAGCAGCCCGTTGACCGAGACGCAACAGCCGATGCCGCGCGCCTCCAGCCCGGCCACCTGATCCGCCATCAGCGCCACCAGCGGCGAGATCACCACTGTCAGCGCGCCGGTCTTGTGGTAGCGCGACAGCGCCGGGATCTGGTAGCAGAGCGACTTGCCCGCGCCGGTGGGCAGGATCCCGAGCACGTGCCGTCCGGCCATGGCCGCCTCGACGATGGTCTGTTGCATCGGACGTCCTTCGACGTCGAGCGGTTCCGGGCGAAAATCCTCGAAGCCGAACCAGCGCTTCAGCTCCTTGCGGGCGTCGTGGCGCTCCCGGCACCAGCCGCACGCACCGTCGGCGCAGGGCGTGTCCCGCAACCGGCGCACCAGCCGGCCGGCCTCCGGGAACTGGTGGCGCACCCAGGGCGGCATGACCGAGTTGCCGCCGGCCACCGACAGCCATGCCAGTGCGTAGGCCAGCGCCCACCCGGTGCGGGTCTCCGAGGCCACCTGCTGCGCATGCACGGCGCAGCCGGCGCCTACCAGCCGCACGCGGATGGCCGCTCGCGCATCGGCTTCGGCAGACCACGTCACCCAGGCGTGCCGCGGCGCGTTTCCGGCCGGAAGCGCCTCGCCTCGCGTCGGAACGCGCCTTCGAAAGGCTGTTCCGCAAGTCGTAGGTTCCGGGAACGGTTCGGAGTGCCCGCTCGGCGTCTCGAATCGCAGCCTGCGACTGCTGGCTCGTTTGCGCTTGCAGGACTTCCGGCAACTCCTTGAGTTTCGCGCCGGCGGCCTCGAGGGCCGGCACCTTGGCCAGCATCTCGCGGACCGATCGCAGAGAGGTGTAGGCGTCGTCGACATTGCGCCGGTAGTTCCGGCGGGCGCTGTTCTCCTTCTTTTCCAGGGACAGGTAACGCCGGCGCATCTCCTTCCCGCCCTCCGGGCGTGTTTTCTCCAGGCGGGCCCTTTGTGCCTGCAACTCCTCGACCTCGTGGCGCAACGCCGCTACAACGTCCGCGTCGGCATCCCGTCTCAGTCGCCGGATGGTGTTCCGGAGCTCGCGCGTCTCGCGGTCGATCCGCCGTTCCCCCCTGTTGACCCGTCGAATCACGGAATGGACAGGCTTGTAGGTCTCGCCGAACTCGTTTCGTTCCGTGCTGGTTCGGCGCACCTCCGAAACCAGGTCGAATGTGCGTGCGGCCTTCTCCATGCCGCCCGTCAGGCTCTTGCGGACCTTTTCCGGCAGGTAACTGGTGTCGAGGCCCTGGGCCGTCCGAACGCTCGCCCGGATCGTCTGGCCGTCGCGGTCGTACTGCTCGAACAGATGCTGTTCCAGGCAGCGCTGAAGGCGCGGGTTTCGGGGCGGCGGCGCGGTCTCCCCGGTGAGCGACGTGCGCGCCGGCAGGTAGTTCACCAGGGGCGGATAGAATCCGACGATGGCCAGGGCCACGAGCTGCAAGGCAATGAAGGGAACCACGCCCCGGTAGATGTCCGTCGTCAGCACCGAGGGGGGCGCGACCCCGCGCAGATAGAACAGGGCGAACCCGAACGGCGGCGTCAGGAAAGACGTCTGCATGTTGACGCCGATCATGACGCCGAGCCAGACCGCGGTAATGTTGGCTGACGGATCCGAGAGCAGGATGGGGGCCACGATGGGCACCACCACCACCGCGATCTCGATGAAATCGAGGAAGAAGCCGAGGATGAAGATGACCGCCATGACCACGACGAACTGAGCCCAGAAACCGCCGGGCAGCGTGGTCAGAAATTCCTTCACCAGTTCCTCTCCGCCGAAACCCCGGAACGCTGCCGTGAGCATGGCTGCGCCCAGCAGGATGATGAAGACCATGGCCGTGGTCTTGGTCTTGGCGGTCTCCACCATGACGCCCGCGAGCATCCGCTCCGTGCTGTGGGCGCGCCAGATGCTCCAGGCCACGGCGACCACCAGCCCGGCCACCGCGATGCCGGCAAGCGACACGCCGACGGCCTCGTAGGCGCTGTGAATAGTGCGTATGTTCAGGTCGAAGGTGGCCAGCAGGACGAAGAGGGCTATCAGGGAAACGCCCGCGATGATGGCCGGCGTGTAGCACCGGTGCTTTCCTTCCGCCAGCCGGTACCCGGCCATGATGATGGCGCCGATGGCGCCGGCCTGATTGACGGTGGCGATACCGGCGATGATCGACCCGAGCACGGCCAGGATCAGCGCCAGGGGCGGAACCAGGGCCAGCAACACGCGGACGGCGAACCGGCGGTCGAAGCGTCCCTCCATGGGGATGGCCGGTGCGTTGTTGGGCCGTATGAGCGCCACCACGAGAATGTAGATGACGTACAGGCCCACCAGCACCAGGCCGGGCACGATGGCGCCCAGGAACATGTCGCCGGCGCTGGCCGAGGTGATGCCGAACTCCGTGGGCATGATGAACTGGCCGGTGGCGGCCTTGAAGTCCACCTGGCGCAACGTGCTCGCCTGATCGGTGGCGTTGGAGAGCTGGTCGGCCAGGATGATGAGCACGATGGAGGGCGGGATGATCTGGCCCAGCGTCCCCGCCGCGGAGATGGTGCCGGTGGCGAGCGGCCGCGAATAGCCGTTGCGCAGCATGGCCGGCAGGGAGATGAGGCCCATGGCCACCACGGTGGCGCCGAGAATGCCGGTGGTGGCGGCCAGCAGCGCCCCCACCAGCACCACCGAGATGCCGAGACCGCCCGGAACCGGCCCGAACAGCCGCGCCATGGTCACCAGCAGGTCTTCGGCGATCTTGGACCGCTGGAGCATGATGCCCATGAACACGAACAGCGGCACCGCGATGATGGTGTCGCGTTCCACCTCCCAGTAGACCCCGCGGAAGTTGGTGACCCCGGCGGTGAGCCACTGAATCGGCCCGTCCTGGGCGAAGAAGGCGCTGGCGTCACCGGTAAAGACGTAGCCGGTGAGCGCGGCGAGGCCGATGGTGAGGATGGCCGAGCCGGGCAGCGCGAAGGCCACCGGGAACCCCGATGCCAGGGCTCCGGCCATGGCCAGGATCAGCAGTGCGAGGAAGAAAAGTTCCACGGTCAGGACGGCTCGGGTGTTGGATGCCCCGGTTGACTCGCGGCCTGGCCGCGCAGGACCGCCATGGCGTTCAGGAAGTACGCCAGGAACTGCGTCATCATGGACACGGCGTACACGGCGAGGAATCCGGCCATGGGTGCACGTCATAAAAGTGGGGGATAGCGGGGAGGGGTGAATTTTGGCATAATATCTGGCAGTTTCTTAACTGTCGGATAGGAGGTGTCGTATGCCAGAATCGCAGGATTTGGAGAGGCTCATGGAGCAGGGGACGGCGCTTCGGGAAGCATTGGCGAAAGTGGGGGATTTTCGGCCGGGCACACTGCTGTCACGATTTCGCAAGTGTGGCAAGCCCAACTGTCATTGTGCACGGGAGAAGGATGGTGGACACGGGCCGAAGTGGGTGCTGACCCGCACGGTGGAGGGCAAGACGAGGAACTGGAGCATTCCAGACGAGGCTGTGGAGGAGACCCAAACTCAGGTGGCCGAATACCAACGGTTTCGGCAGTTGACCGGGGCGTTGATTGAAGTGAGCGAGCGTCTGTGCCAGGAGCGGCTTACCGCGAAGCGGGAGGAGGTTCAGGAGTCAAAAAAAGGGGTCTTGAGACCGCCCTCGCAGCGGAGATCACTGCGGAGGCCAACCGGTTGCCAAGGCCCTCGGTCAGTCCATTGCGCAAGATGAACGCGAGGTCCTCGAACTCGAACCCCCACAGGCTCCCACCCTCTATCTCGGACTCGACGGCACCGGCGTCCCCATGCGCCACTCCGAAACCCAAGGACGCAAGGGCAAACCACCCGACGGCTCCGCCAAAACCCGTGAAGCCAAGCTCTGTGTCATCTGGTCCGCCGAGTCCCGAGACAAGCACGGCTTGCCCGTGCGAGACCCCGATTCCGTCTCCTGCAATGCCGCCATCGAAAGCATCGCCAGCCGCGACACCGACTAGGGTGGGAAGCTCGGCGCTTTGGCTATGCGCATAAGTGGACATCGTGTGACTATGCTGCGCCCCATCACGGAGTTAATGGATGACCAAAACGACTGCGACGTTGTTCGGCTGGATCGGCCTGTTCGCCCTCACGGCAACCGCAGCGTGGATGGTAAGCGCGTCCAGTACAGCACCGCTCGTGAAGGCAGCGGTGTGCTGACTGTGGCTGATCCTGCGAAGCAACGTACCTGAAAGGGTCCGATCGTTCTCGCGCCGCCCAGCGATGGCCGTTCGGGACGTTCACGTCAAACGGCCAACCGGGCGGCACGGAGAGTCGTCGCAGACGCCCGTGGAGCGTCGGTTCTTTGGGCTAGTGCAGCGGCGAGAACGACGCCGGCACGACGATGGAATTCTCCTGATGGAGCAGCATCTCACGGGTCGCCGGCGGCCAGTTCGGCAGCTTCATGGATTCGGCGCGTATCCGGCTCCGTTCCGCCATGTCCTTGTAGGGCCAGATGTGGACCCACTGGTTGAGCGAACCGTAGGTGGTGAACCAACCCGCGGCGAGGGGTGACAGCTTTACCCGGTCCTCAATGCAATCCTGCCAGCGCTCGATCAGCGTCGGGATGCTGCCCGGATGGACCGTGTAGGTGCGGATCTCGTAGATGTTGCCCATCTCACGGGGTTCCAGCGGCGGGGAAAACGGCGCCGCCTGAAAGACCTTGCTCTCCTGTGTGACCATGAACTCGCGGACCTTGGGCGGCCAGTGACCCGTGGCGCGGGCCTCGGCGCCGATACGGTCCTTCTCGGCGAAGCTCTCGTAGGGCCAGATGTGGATGACCTGGTTCAGTTGGCCCACCTCCGAATGAAAGAACGCCCCCAACGGGGAGATCTTGGCCCGGTGCTGCAGCCCCTCCTCGAACGCCTTCTCGAAGTCGGGTATCTTGCCGGGCTTGAGCGTGTAGGTTCTCATCTCGATGATCATGTGTTTCCTCCTGAGATCTATGGGTGGAGTCTGTTCCCCTTCTTTCCGTTTTGGCCGGCAAATGTAACACTTCGTGACGATCCGGTCGGACGCCTCAAGTGTCGAGATGGGGACCTGCCAGTTTTATTTGAGACAGTACACTAGCCACCCGATAGGCGCCGTTCGACACTGCTTCGCGGGTAAGCTGAAGAGCCGACTTGAAATTGGCGTTGATCTGAGCCCCTTTGCTCCCTCGGTCATAAGGAGAGCTCTGTCTCCGCATAGCTCATTGTCGAACTGTTGAAATAACAGAAGGAATTTGTTTCGCATCGAGCTATGGAAATCTCCTGTCGGGCTCAAGAAAATGTGCTATGACAAAGCTACATCGCCTGAAATGGTGTTTTGGTCGGCATGTTCAGGACTGCGGCTGGTATCGGCCCTCCGATTCCACCAGGAACACGCGGTTCATGCGGGCGCGGTAATTCTCCATGGCGATCGTCGCCGCAAGCTCCACAATCTGCTCTTCATTGAAATGGTTTTGCATCTCGGCGAACAACTCATCGGAAACCGTCGCAGGCGCAGGACTGATCGCCTCGGTCAATTCAAGGGCTGCCCGTTCAGCGTGGGTGAATAACGGGCTGTTGCGCCAATCCGATACGGCGGCGATTTTTTCGTCCGAACTTCCTGCAGCGCTGCTCCCGGCAGCGTTGGAGTCAATTCAGAAGGGACAGGTGACAATCTGCGCCGCCCGGAAGCATACCAGATAGCGCAATTCGGCCGGCAGTGTATTGCTCTTGCCAGGAGCCGCACCCAGCGCACGGCTGGCCTCGAGGATTGATGGACATCGGGCCTGTATTCCAGCGGAAACCGGTAGCTTGCCGGTGGCCTGCGCTGCCGCTTCCAGAATTGGCCGGGCCGCTTCCGGGGCCTCGTCCAGAGTCAACGGTCGTAATCTCGGCCCCACTGTTATTCCTTTCTGCTGCCGCCTGGACTGGTCAGCATTCGGTGCATGTCACCTTGTGTGTATACATCGCGGGCGAATTCGAAGGTGCCCTGTTCAAGTAACTCTTTGGCGGCCTGCCGCACCAGCGTCATCGCCGCCTTGGCAAAGTTGCCGCCAACGGTCACACGCTTCACACCCATTTCGTGAAGCATTGGGACAGCCGGTGTGTTGGGGCCGGCCAGCACGTTCATCGGCCCGTCAATAGCCGCAGCCAGCCGGCCGATCAGCGCGCCGTCGCTAACGAACGGAACGAACGCACAACCGGCGCCTGCCTGCAGATAGGCATTGGCGCGACGCACCGTCTCGGCGAATATCTCGTCATCGTTGCCGTGATGGAACCCGTCGGACCGGGCATTGACGACCATCGGTATGCCCGCTGCATCGGCAACCGCACGGGCAGCACGAATGCGTTCCACCGAGACCTCGAAGTCGAAGAGATGGCCGGGGTTGCGCTTATCGCTGTCCTCGATGTTGATTCCGACGGCGCCCGCCGCGAGAGTCTGGCGCGTGGTTTCCGCCACATCCTCGGGCGCGGGACCGTATCCCGCCTCCATATCCGCCGAGACCGGAACCGGCACGGCGTTGGCGATATTGCGCACGGCGCCAGCCATATCGCGCAGAGGAATTTTCTCGCCGTCGCAATAGCCGAGCGCGAAGGCACAGCCGCCGCTGGTGGTTGCCACGGCGGAGAAACCCGCATCGACCAGAACGCACGCGCTGATCGCATCCCACGCATTGGGCAGGACGAGAATATCGTCGCCCCCGTGCATCGCAGCGAAGGCCTGTGCCCGTTTCTTCTGTTCTGACTCACTCATCGTATGGTCTTCCTGTCCTTATTTGTATTATCACATCCGAAACGAGGGTTACGGATTCCGTCCAGGCAAGCGCGGCCTTTTCCCGCTCGCCGAAGCATGGCGCTTCCCACCATACGACGACATTCTGGATACGATTTTCGGATTCTCCCGCTTTGCGCAGCCGGTTGGCATGGAGGTTCGCGCTCGACGGCCACCTGCTGCGCGCTAATGAAGATGTTGGAGTTGTCCCAGTATATGAAAACCTTGTCCACTCGAAGTTCACCACCATTCGAAAGGTAATGGACTAGTCTAACTGAAGGTGCGTGTGCAGAGCAAACTGGAGAACACGGGAGGGTGTACGTCAAGAAAGTGATGTTTGGGGAAGGGGTATGGAAGTGGTAATAAGGGCAGGCATTTCCGGCGGCGGCCTTGGAACGAGCCAAGGAACAGCTTGAGGAGTACCGGCGCTTGCGGGGTCTTTGGCGGGAACTGATCGAGGTCAGCGAGCGGTTGTGTGAGGCGCGGCTAGTGGAGGACAAGGACTCGGCGCCGGAAAAAAACGGCGCTCTGGGCGGCGTTCGCCGCGGAGGCTGAGGCCGAGATCGAACGGCTGATGGGCGCCTCCGGTGGTCTGGACTTCGAGGCGGTGGAGACTGCGGCCAAGCGGCTGGCGCTGCGGATCATGGGCCGGGCGCTCGCCGGGCGCCTCAACGCCGACCGTTCCGACCAGCAGGGTTGCGGGCAACCCTGCGACTGCGGCGGGGCGGCCCGTTACGCCGGCCGCCGGCCCAAGACCTTCACCACCGCGCTGGGCGAGATCGAACTGGAGCGCGCCTGGTATCACTGTGAACGCTGCCACACGGGCTTCAGTCCGCGGGACCGGGCGCTGGGCTTGGAACCAAGACCCGCGAGGCCAAGCTCGTCGCCGTCTTCTCGGCCGAGACCACCGCCCTCGACGGCTCGCCCGTGCGCGACCCGGGCTCGGTCTCCTACAACGCTGCCATCGAGACCGTCGCCAGCCGCGATACCGACACCGAACCCTCCCCCTTCGCCCGTCGCGCCGTGCGCGAAGCCCTACGACGCTGCTTCGACCAAGCCCCGCACCAAGTCGTCCTCGGCGACGACGCCCCTTGGATCTGGAACTGGGCCGACGAGCATCTCCCCGACGCCATCCAGATCGTCGATGTCTTCCACGCCAAGCAACAGCTGTTCGACGTTGCCAAGGCCATCTACGGCGCCGCAACCGACCTCGCCCACGCCTGGGGAAAACAACGCCGCGACGAACTCGACCAAGGCCGCTTCGACCTCCTCCTCGCCGCCCTCAACGACCATGCCCAAACCTGCGACGACGCCCGAAAATGCATCGACTACCTCACCCCGCAACCGTCAACGAATGCAATATCCCGCCTTCCGCGCCATGGGCCTTTGCCGCTCCACCGGCGTCGTCGAGGCCGCCTGCAAGAACATCGTCGGCTCCCGCCTCAAACGCGGCGGCATGCACTGGACCGTCGACGGCGCCAACGCCATCATCGCCCTCCGTTGCGCCATCCTCTCCAACCGCTTCAATGACTTCTGGGAACGCCGCGCGAATGGAATATAACCCTCATCTCACAAATTTGTCGTGCACCCTCCGGCCATCAGGTACTTGACATAGAGACCGAACCCGCTCTGTGAGGTTTCGAAGTAAAGCAACGGGCTGTTGATGACGGACGCCTTGCCCGACATGCCCACGCCCAGAATGGTCCAGCACAGCGGCACGCCCAGCACCATGGAGCCCCACGCGTTGACCAGGGCCTTGCGCCGTTCACTGAAATGGGTGAACAGCACGTCCACCCGGACGTGGCCTTCCGTCACCAGGGTGTGGGCGCTGGCGAACAGGAACAGCGCGGCGTACCAGAAGCGCACCAGATCTCCCATGAAGGCCTGCTCATAGGAGAAGATGAAGCGCGTGATGACGATCTGGAACTCGGCGACCACCACGAGCAGCGCGAGCCAGATGAAGTCGAGCCCACGCTTGAACCAGGCCACCACCGCGGCTACGAGCATCAGCGGCAGGTGCACGTAGGTGCCGCGGAAGCTCGAGACGCCGAGCCTCTGAGCCAGCGTCTCGCCGAACACCGAGGGCAACAGTCCCTCCACGCGCAGGAACGAGATCACTCCGTCGGCGATGCCGATGAGGAACGTGGCCCAGAACGCCGTGGCGATGATATAGGCGGTGATGGAGCTGAGCAGCGCGGCGTCCGAGGCGAACGGCCGCTCCCGGGTCCGGAGCGCGATGACGGTGACGGCGATCACCGTCAGGATATAGCTGGCGAACTGCACCCATGCCTGGAGCACCGCCGTTCCGTCGCGCGGCGCCGGCCCGAAGACGCGCCCCGCGCCGGGCCAGCCCTGCCAGAAGTCGAGATAGTTGTTGAGCAGGTAAACGAATGTGGTCGCGGCCAGCGACAGCGCCAACGCGCGGTAGAGCGCATCCGCCGTGCCCAGCCGTCTCCCGTCCGCGTCCGCCCGAGCCGTTGTCACTGTGGGAAACCGTAGCGGCCTGTCATACTACGGGCCGGTTCCTGGCGCAGCCGGCCCGTAGTCCTGGAGGTTCAACTGGAAAGGCCCAGCACGCGGTTGCGCTGCGCCACGTAAGTTTGGTCAGCGATGCTCGACCAGCCGCCGACCTCCCGGCGCGTCTTGGCGAAGCTTTCGTGAATGCGTTTGGCGAGGTCGCCGTGGGTCACCACGCCGTCGAAAACTTCCTGGGACGCTTTACCGAACGCGTCAACGATGTCGTCGTTGAACTTGCGAACCTGAACTCCCTGATCGCGCGTCAGCCGGGCCAGCGCCGCGCCGTTCTTGGCGTTGTACTCGGCCATCATCACGTCGTTCTCCATGGCGGCTGCGGCCTCGATCAGCGCCTGGTCCGACTTCGACAACGACTCCCAGAACTCCTTGTTGAAGGCCGCCGACAACATCGACCCGGGCTCGTGCATGCCCGGAAAGTAGTAGTACTTGGCCGCTTCGAAGAACTTCATGACTTCGTCGTTCCAGGGCCCCACCCATTCGGTGGCGTCGATGGCGCCCGAAACGAGGTTCTCGTAGATCTGGCCGCCCGGCAGGGACACCGGCGAGGCGCCGAGCTTCGCCATGACGTCGCCGCCCAGGCCCGGAATGCGCATCTTGAGGCCCTTGAGGTCGTCGGCGCTGTTGATCTCCTTGCGGAACCACCCGCCCATCTGGACGCCGGTGTTGCCGCACATGAGACCCTTGAGCTCGAACGGCCCCCGCGGTGCGGCCCGCCGCCGCAAGCGCCGCGAGCGGCTGCCCGACCGGCGCCACCATGCCCTCCGGAATCGCGGCCCGCGCCCGGAAGGGCGACAACGGACCGTCACGCGCCCGCGGATCCTCCCAGGCCAGCATGCCCCACCTGAGCGCGGCAAGGTCGACCGCCGTCTGCAGCCTGACCGGAAAGGGCGCACGCTCGGTCAGGCCGGGCGGCGGGACATGCCGCAGCCACGCCCTGCGGCAGGCCCGGCTCGCCCGAATGAAGCGCCAGGCCCGAACGGGGTCCCATTCGATCATCCGCCGCCCGGCCCGCGCTTCGCCGCCGTGCGGGCCCGTTGCAACATCCGGCGCACCCGGGCGCGCAACCAGCCGTCGGGATGCCATTCGGCAGCCACCCGTCCTGCCCCGGACGCCGATCCGGGGTCCACGCCGAACAGGTCGACTGCGATTTCCCGCAGGCTCTTGCGGGCCTTCCGGCCGGCCTGCACGACCGCCTCCGCCCGGGCGTCAGGGGCGATTCCCGGGACCGGTTCCGGCCCCGCCGGCGGCTCGCCGGCACCGTCCTCCGCGGTCATGGGTCCCGCCTCAAGCGCCGGAAGAGTGGCCGCTCAGGCACCGGGGGCCCCGTCCACCGCATCCTTCGTCGCAACGGCGTCCGCCTCCGGCGGCGCCGGGCGCCCCGACCGGCGCGCATAGCCCCGCCTTATGGCGGCGAAACGCATGAACCGATCGGAGCCGGTCCGGCGGGTGGCCGGAGAGGCGGGGCCGGGCGGCACGCAGGCCGATGCGGCGGTGAAGGCCGTGCCTGCGGGGCCCGGTCCGGGCGCGGGCGACCGTCCGGAGGGCCCCGCCGCCGCTGCGGACGGCTCTGCCGATCCGGACATGGAGGAGGCCCGTCGCATTGCGATCGAAATGGGAGAAGCGCGATACGCTCCCCTTGCTCCATCACCAGCGCGCCGTCACCCTGAGCCCGACCCCGTGCTCGGGCGGGGCGTTGTTGTTGGCTCCGGTCGCCTCGCTCCGGGTCGCCTCCAGCGCCAGCTCGAGCGCGTTCGGCCCGCCGCCGCCTGCCAGGTTCAGCCGCCAGCCCAGCGTGTACTCCCGGTGGCCCTGGCTCAGCCCGAGCCCGAGCTCCGGCGTCGAGGTGAAGCGGTCGCCGAACGCCCCGAAGCCGTAGCCGAGCTTCAGCTCCAGCCGGCGGTTCTCCAGCTCGTCGCCGTTATCGTTCGCCGCCAGCCCCTCGAGGGTGCCCCGTCCGAGCAGCGCGTCCACGCCGCCCGAGGCCGAGGCCCCCACGGTCTGGGTGAGCGTCAGCTTCGGCCCCCGGCCCGAGCCCTGTCCCGGATCCCAGGCGAACGACCCCGAGAGGCCCCGGTCGCGGAAGCCCTTCGACTCGTGGGTCAGCAGCCCGCGCCCGCGCAGCTCCGCCGAGACCCCGCTCGCCGGGTGCGTCCACGAGAGCCCGCCGCCGAGGTCGAGCCCGAACCCGGTCTCCGCGTCGCCGCCGTCATGGCGCACGCCCACCTCCAGGCGCGGCGCCAGAGTTCCGCCGCCGGCCTCCAGCCCGCGCCAGGTCCCCTCCAGCCCGAGCCGCAGGCGGGTCACGTCGGCGCTCGCCGCTTCCAGGCCCTCCACCTTCTCCGAGGAGGTGCGCACCGCCATGGCGTCGGTCTTCACCGCGAGCTCGACGCCGCCTTCCGTCGGCGCCTCGACCGCCACGCCGCGCAGGCCGACCGCGCCCATCGCGAGCTCCATGCCGGTCCGCATCGTCGCCTGACCCTGGGGCGTCAGCGCGAGCTCGCCCTGGCCGTAGCCCGCCACGCCCCAGACCGTCACCCGGTCGTTCACCGCGTAGCGCCCGTAGGGATAGACCCCGGTCAGCGTCGAGGAGACCTCGCCGCCTGTCCCGGCTGCCCCGGACCCCGATCCGGGGGACCCCGATCCGGGAGCGCCCTCGCCGCTGTAGCTGCCCTCGCCCTCGGACCGCGACACCAGCAGCCCGGCGGTCCAGGCCTCGCGCGTCCAGTCCGCACCCAGCATCGCGCTCACCACCTCGCCGTCGAGCGAAAGGTCGCCCTCCCGTCCGTCGAAGCGCGAGACCGCGCCCCGGCCCCACAGCGAGACCAGCCCGCCGCCGGCCGCCTCCGCGCTCAGCGCAAACGATGTTCCGGTCAGCAGGCCGCGTTCCGTCACCGCGCGCGAGCGGAAGCCGGCCCTGTCCGCGCCGTCCCGCCCGTCCTCCCGGCCGCCCGCAGCCAGTCCGAGAATGACGTCAGCCGCTCCTTGGCCTCGGCCTCCTGCGCCTCGGCCTCCCGGGCCGCCTTCGCCCGGGCCGCCGCGTCCTCCGTCCCGGAGTCGTTCGTGCCCCCGGCACCCGTCCCGTCCGCGTTCCAGCGCGGCAGCGCCTCGCCGGCCAGCGTCGCCTCGACCCCGGCGCGCGGCGCCGTGCGCAGCCGCGCCCCGACCGCATCGAGCACCTGCTCCGCCACCGTGCGCCCGAAGCGCGCGAGCCATGCCTTCGGGATCGGGTCGGAGTTGTTGATCGTGCCCGTAGCGGTCCTGCCCTCCCCTTCCGCGAGGATGTCATCGCGCCGGCTCCATCTTCCATTCGGTGGGCGGAGATATGCTTTCGTAAGGGTCAACGTCATGGTTTCCCCATCATCATTTATATCATCGTCTATTGTAGGTATAGCTATGACCCCGCTTGTTCTACCTGCATCATACCACACAACGCCCTGTACATGATCGTTGTAATCTGTTCCTTTGGTAGCACTCTTTTCGCCAGTACCATCAGTAGTCGAGAAGTGTAAGATTATATCGTGTACGGTTGTTCTTGAAATTGTGACCGGGAATTTCAACGTACTACCTTCTGTAGTTGATACATCAGCAATGGATACTCTCAATGTCGTATTACCCGGAATACCAAAGTCTATAGTTTGAGCCTTTTCAATCCCTAGCCCACCGGGTGTACAAAGAGCACCTTGTACATTACAACCCTTGAGTGGCATTTCAACACTTACTGCCTTGGTTCTATCGGTTGGTCTAATTTCAAACCGCCAATGTTTAGATGAAATTCTTCTATTCGGTTTGACACCCCTAACCTTCTTATCTATGCGTTTCGACCGAGTGATCGTTCCGTTTGTGAGAGTGAATGTATGATTTCGCAAGTCTGCATTTGCCATCACCGAGCGTTCTGATAACTTAAGATCGAAACGAGGTAATGTTTCGCCATTGGCACGCTCAAACGGGGCTATTTCCTCGATGGTAGCCATAAGCGATGGCCTTACCAAAGCTATGTCTACAGGAGTACCAATAGTCAAAGATAGACCATTCGCAGTCGCCCACCTATGTATATGAATCCACCCGCTCAATTGAGTCGTCCCAGTGGATATATCTGTAGTAGCAATGGGGAACCGCCTACCATCAACGATTAACGACATATCACCGAGTCCTGGGTTATCAGGACCATGTGTCCAAAACTCCATACTATTTGAGGTATTCAATATAGCAGCTAAGCGATATTCTTTACTATTACGAGTGAAGGTACCTGTGGATAACGCTGATGCACACAGTGTAGTAATACCAAAGAAACACCCTATTCCTCTTGTTGGCACATTTACGGGTGTAAGCGTTGCTTGCCATATAACTACGTCCCCAGGATGCGTAGCCTCAAGGTTAGGATCAAGCGTAAGAGTCCCACTCTTGACTAAAATGGGATCACCGTCTCTTGTTTCTACGTTCCCTTCGTCATCTTTGAATGTAGCCTTGAGTTTGATATGTTTTCCACGGTCTGCCAATACAGGCACGTAAGTAGTTTCTGTTCCCACTACAGTTTCAGAATTACCATTCACTCTTACGCATTCATACGTAAAGGTGTGGTCAAGATTTGTATATGTTCTGACTAGCGGATCATCATCGTATTCCCTAACTTCTGTATAGGCTATTGCGCTATAAACTCCATCAGGATCATTTATATCACCATTATGAACATAAGCGGATACCCCATACTGCAATAAGGTTACTTTATTAACTGGAGATTCAGTGCTAACAGTAGAAGACGAGATTACCGGCTTACCAGTAGCATTGGGATCTGTATTAGTACCATCCCAATGCATACTCACCGTGACTACTTCACCAAAGTCCCAATCGTTGGCTATAGCTGCCGGACGATTCCACTTCCAGCACTTGCTGGACCTTGAGTTACGGAAACCTTCTGCATCCTTGAAAGCGAGATTTGTAGTTCCGGTAGAATGAGCAAGCCGCATGAACAGACCATTCAAGCTCTCCGGACTGGGCATCGTGTATGATTTCCAGAAGCACGCCGAAATCGTATTGGCGTAGAAGCCGCCATATCCGGTCATATCCGCCGACACCACAGCCCCCAACCGGATCGGTCTGGCGTTGGCTGGCATGTTCGGAGTGCGGAAAGTAACCTGTTCATGTGGACGGGAGCTGCCTTCCGATCCATTGGGAGCACTCACGAACACGCCGATCCCACTCTGTTCATAGATCCCTTTCATGCCGGTCGTCTGACCCGCCATATAGCCCCACTCGTCGATGGTAAACGCTGCGGCCGCCAACGCACCGTCAACAGCCGTGGGTGTTGCAACATGAGCGTAGAGTTTGATATTATAGCGATGGGTAGCTTCACCATCCTCTGCTGTCACTTGTAGAGAGAAGACAATTGTTTTGCCTCGGTCGACTCCAACGAGATGTTCTGTTATAGCTTGTGTACCAACAGTTTTATCAGCACCGATTGTATACACCTTTGCATTTTTATCGCGTGTCCTAAAATACATTATACCCGAGGCATTATTAGGCATACGATATGTTAGGTCAGTCTCCGTCTGTCCCGCTACTATAGACGGCACAGCTAGTAAACCACCGCCACGAACATAGAGGGAGGCAAGACTTGCATCCTCAGAAGGATTACGGGCCGCATACCCTTCTACTTTCATTCTGAAACTTATGCCATGCATAGTCCAATCATCATGCCCTGAATTTTTACCTGCAGAAGTACGCGATATAGCAAATTTATTGCTGCGCACATAGACATAATAATCTGTATTAGGATGTAAAACATAACTCAAAGGATTAGACATCCTGAATCTTACGTTTGCGCCGGCGCCGGAAGGTGCGTATGCATTAATCGCAGTTAATACAATCGTATCTTCACTTGTACCACTACGAATAGTAACAGAATGATTTTGACCAGAGCCAGAATTCCAATAACGAATACCCCCGCACAAGCGCCCCGCGCGATGGTTTCGGAGTCCAAAGACCGCTCGTCATGACGGCGCACTCCTCGCAATGCCCATCGCCACGCTCCCGTATTGACTCTCGATAACTGTCGTTATCGGGAGTAAAATGTCAATTTCTACCAAAATGTACTATTTTTCCAGTAATTGCAATAACTTTTGGAGCAAAACGATAATGTCCCCTTTTGAACAAAGCTAAGATGTCCCCTTTTCTGGAAGGAAGGGGGCAAGGCATTGTTGAAGACAGAAGAGGGGATGACCATGAGAGAGGTGGACCGTTTGGGTGTGATCCGGGAGGTGGCGGGGAAGCGTCTGCGGCAACGGGAAGCGGGGGAGCGGATGGGGCTGAGCGTGCGGCAGGTGAAGCGGCTTTTGCGGCGTTACCGGGAGCTTGGGGCGAGGGGGCTGATATCGGGGCATCGTGGGCGGAAGGCGAACAATGCCATAGCGCCGGAGGTGCGGGCAGAGATGGTGGCGGTGGTGCGGGAGCGCTACTGGGACTTTGGGCCGACGCTGGCCCATGAGAAGCTGACCGAAGTCCATGGCTATGGGGTGTCGGTGGAGACGTTGCGCCAGTGGATGGCGGCGGAGGGGCTGTGGCGGTCGAGGAAGCGCCGGGGGATGCGGGTGCATCAGAGCCGTCCCCGGCGGTCAGCGCTCGGCGAGTTGGTGCAGATCGACGGCTCGCCGCACGCCTGGTTCGAGGACCGGGGGCCTTACTGCACCCTGATCGTGTTCATCGACGACGCCACCAGCCGGCTCATGGCGCGCGCACCACGCGCGTCGGCTCCCGGCCCGGCACCTCGGCCTCGACCGGCGCGGAGAGGCCGCGCCCGCCGACTCCTCAAGGACGAACCCCTGCTCAGTCCCACCGACGCCTTCGACATCATCCGCTCCAAGCCCCACGGCCATGTCGCCGCCGTGCTCGGCACCTTGCGCAAGCTGGGGCTCGACCGCATGCTCTCGGCTCGTCCCCCTCCGGAACGCGAACGAGTGGTGGCGCTGATTGCGGCCCGTGTCCTGGGGCCGGCGTCGAAGCTGGCCACGGCCCGAGCTCTGGCCGAGGCCACCGCGCGGGACTCGCTGGCGGAGACCCTGGGACTGGGGGAGACCTCGGAGGATCAACTGTACGCGGCCATGGACTGGCTGTTGGAGCGGCAGGGGGAGGTGGAGAAGCACTTGGCCCAAAGACACCTTGGAGACGGTGCCCTGGTGCTCTACGACCTCACCTCGGTGTATCTGGAGGGGCGCTGCTGCCCGCTGGCTCGGCACGGCCATTCCCGCGACGGCAAGCGCGGCAAGCTCCAGATCGAGTTCGGGCTGTTGTGCGACCGCGAGGGCCGTCCGGTGGCGGTGGAAGTCTTTGAAGGCAACACCGCCGACCCCAGGACCCTGGGGCCTCAGGTGGACAAGCTGCGGCAGCGTTTCGGACTCTCGAAGGTCGTGCTGGTGGGCGACCGCGGCATGCTCACCGAAGCGCGTATCCGTGAAGAGGTGGCCCCTGCGGGGCTTGACTGGATCAGCGCCCTGCGTTCCTCGGCCATTCGCCAACTGGTGGAATCAGGGGCGGTGCAGATGTCCTTGTTCGATCAGACCGATCTGGTGGAGATCCGCTCCGATGCCTATCCGGGCGAGCGCCTGGTGGTGTGTCGCAACCCCTTGCTGGCAACCGAACGGGCGCGCAAGCGCGAAGAGTTGCTGCGCGCCACCGAGCGGCTGCTCGACCCCATCGTGGCCGCCACCGAACGTGAGAAGCGGCCACTCACCGGCCGCGAGCACATCGCGCTTCGGGTAGGCCGGGGCATGGGCAAGTACAAGATGGCCAAACACTTCCACCTCCACTTCACCGACCACTCCTTCCGCTACACCCGCAACCCTGACTCCATCGCACGCGAGGCCGCCCTCGACGGCCTCTATATCGTGCGCACCAGCCTGCCCCCCAGTGATCTCGATGCCCCAGGCACCGTCACCGCTTACAAAAGCCTGAGCCGGGTCGAGCGCGCCTTCCGTTGCCTCAAAACCGTCGACCTCAAGGTGCGCCCCGTTCATCACTATGCGCCCAACAGGGTCCGCGCCCACGTCTTGTTGTGCATGCTCGCCTACTACCTCGAATGGCACATGCGTCGAAGCCTCGCCCCCCTGCTCTTCGACGACCATGACCCCGCTTCTGCCCAACGCTCCTCCAGCGTCGCCCCGGCAACAACCTCTCCCGCTGCTTCAAAAAAAGGCTCGCACCAGGCACACCGATGACGGCTCCCCCGTCCACAGCTTCCGCACCCTGCTCGACGACCTCGCCACCATTGCCAAAAACCGCCTCACCCCTCGCTTGCCTGGCGCTCAGACCTTCAACCTCATCACCCGTCCCACCCCGCTGCAAGGCAAAGCCTTCGATCTCCTCGGTATCCCCCTCGAACGTTCCCAGTAGCCGCTCCACACTTTCTTCGTTTCCCCCGATGTTTCAATGACTTAGCTCGCCCTCGTTCTCAAACTTCAGATTAGTGGTTAAATTAGCGTAGCGTAATCCGACACAGGGTCAGGATGCGGTGTCGGGTTACGCCTTCCGCCAACACTACCTACAGGGAGTCTTCCCTGACATTCCAGAGGAACGGCAGCGGCAGGGCGATGGCGACGGCGATGGCGGTCCAGGCCATCTCGTAGGACTGTGTCTGGTCCGCGATGAAGCCGAAGATCGGGGGCAGCACCACGACGCCCACGAACACCACGGTGTTGGTCATGCCGATGGCGACGCCGGCCACGCCGGGACCGACGATCTTGGAGACCAGCGCGAGATAGAGTCCCTGCCAGCTCATGGTGCCGAGGCCGAGAAGCGATACCACCACGGCCACGAGCCACGCCGGCATCCCGGGCGACAGGAAGGCGGTGGCAAGGCCGGCGCCGGCGCCGAGAACCCCCAACATCACCAGCACCGGCACGCGCCGCCCGAAGAAAAGCCTGTCGCTGACGATACCGAAGCCGATGCGGCCGGCCCCCGCGAAGATCTGACCCACCGCCAGCAGTTGGGCGGCGAAGACCAGGCGGTAGAACATGTCCTCGGTGAGATAGAGCTCGATGTAGCTCACGTAGCACCACTGGCATCCGGCCAGGACCGCCGCGTAAATCGTCACGGCCCAGATATCAGTACGATGGACGATTTCCTTGAGCCCGCCCGCGGGAGCGGCGGCGCCCGCCACCCGAGGGCGGTCGGGCTCCCTGTAGCAGAGAAGCACCAACACCCCCGTGACGATGGTGACCACACCTACGAGCGACAACGCCCACCGCCAGCCGAAGGCCAGGCCCAGGGCCGGCAGCGCAAGCGCCCCGATGGTGCCGCCCACGGGAATCCCGGTTTGCCGGATGCCCATGGCCGTGCCCCGCTCCCGATCCGGGAACCATCCGGCCACGGCCTTGCTGCCGGCCGGGGTGCCCGTAGCCACCGGCACCCCCAGGAGCAGGAACACCACCAGCAACCCGAGAAAGCCGTCGGTGAAGTGCACGGCCAGCACCAGCACGCCGCAGGACGCGGTGCCGTACCCGATGATGCGCCGTTCGCCGTAGCGGTCGGCCGCCTTGCCGGCGGCGAGCACCGCGGCCACCACCCCGACGTTGACCATGGAAATGAGGATGCCGACCTCGGTGAGACTCAGGCCAAGCTCTTCCTGTATCAGGGGCACCACGGTCGGGATGCCCATGTGGATGGTCGCCAGCGCCGTCTGCGCCAGCGTGGCGATGGCAAGGTAGAACCAGCGCCTGGGTGCAGGTGAGGGTAGTGTCACGTTCGGTGATGAGGACAGCGTTACATTCCTTACAGCACAGATAACCCTGTTCAGCGGCAACGTGTGGGAAAGCGTCTCTACCGGGAGGGGAATGCGGCGAGATTTGCGTCTACCCTGCCGAAGGGATAGTTTGATTCCTTGAACACTTGATGACCTGCGTCACGAACTCATGAAACCGGAAACGAACCTGCTGCGTGAGCTGCCCTCGGTGGACCGCGTCATGACACACCCTGCCGCGGCGCCGTTGCTGGAGCGGTTCAGCCGGCCGTTCGTGACCGAGACCCTGCGCGACCTCATCGACGAATTGAGGCAGGTCATCAGATCGGGCCATGACCTTCCGCCCGGCCGGCTGCAGGACGAATCTATCATAACGGACCTGGAAAAGAAGCTCGCTCAAGCCTCCCGCCCTGGCATGGTCCGGGTGGTGAACGCTTCCGGGACCATCCTCCACACCAACCTGGGGCGGGCGTTGCTTTCGGAGGCCGCGGCCGAGGCCGTGGGGCTCGTCGCGCGCCACCCCGTGAACCTGGAGTTCGACCTCCACCGGGGCAAGCGGGGCCAGCGCGAGGCGGGTATCGAATCGCTGCTCCGGGAGTTGACCGGGGCCGAGGCCGCGGCGGTGGTCAACAACAACGCGGCGGCGGTGCTGCTGGGGCTCAACTCCATGGCCGAGGACAAGCACGTCATCGTCTCCCGCGGCGAGCTCATCGAGATCGGCGGCTCGTTCCGGATCCCGGAGGTCATGGCCAAGAGCGGCGCCCTGCTCCGGGAGGTGGGCACCACCAACCGCACCCACCCGCGGGACTACGCCGAGGCCATCGACGAGAACACCGGGCTGCTGCTCAAGGTGCACACCAGCAACTACCGGGTGGTGGGCTTCTCCGCGGAGGTGGAGCTCAACGAGCTGGTGGCCATCGGCCGGGAGCGCGGCGTGCCGGTGATGGAGGATCTGGGCAGCGGCGCGCTGGTGGATCTCACGAAGCTGGGCCTGCCCCGGGAGCCGCTGGTGGCGGAACGCGTGGCCATGGGTGCGGACGTGGTCACCTTCAGCGGTGACAAGATCCTGGGCGGACCCCAGGCGGGGCTCATCGCCGGCAGCAAAAGCTGGATCGACCGCATGAACCGGAATCCCCTCAAGCGCGCCCTGCGCTGCGACAAGCTCACCCTGGCGGCCCTGGAAGCCACCCTCCGGAGCTACGTCCAGTCCCCCGACCTGCTCCGCGAGATCCCGACCCTGCGGGCCTTCAGCCGGCCCCTCGACGAGATCGAGGAAGGCGGCAGGAAGGTGCTGCCGCTGCTGCAAGAACGGTTGGGGCCGGACTACGAGCTCGAGCTGGTGGACTCCACCTGCCAGATCGGCAGCGGCGCCCTCCCCACCGAGGAGATCCCGAGCAAGGGCATCGTCGTCAACAGCCGCGAAATGAGCGCCGACGAGGTGGCACAGGTCTTCCGCCGCGCCACTCCACCCGTCATCGGACGCATCAAGAGCGATCGCTTCATCCTCGACCTCAGGAGCGCCGGCGACCCGGAGTCGCTGGTCCCCAACCTTCCGGACCGGCGGCCGCCGCTCTGAAGCGGTCCGCACCGGGAACACCATGCCCTACATCATCGGAACCGCCGGCCACATCGACCACGGCAAGACGAGCCTGATCAAGGCTCTGACCGGCCAGGACACCGACCGCCTCAAGGAGGAGAAGGAACGCGGCATCTCCATTGACCTGGGGTTCGCCCACCTGGCGCTGCCGGACGGCACCGAGGCTGGGATTGTGGATGTGCCCGGCCACGAGCGCTTCATCCGCAACATGCTGGCCGGCGCCCACGGCATCGACCTGGTGCTCTTCACGGTGGCCGCGGACGACGGCGTCATGCCGCAGACCGAGGAGCACCTGGACATCGTCCATCTCCTGGGGGTGCGGACGGCCCTGTTCGTCATCACCAAGGTGGACCTGGTGTCCGAGGCGCGCGTCCGGGAGGTGGAGGAAGAGATCGAGATCCTGACCTTCGAGACCGCTCTGGAAGGCTCGCCGGTGGTGCACTTCTCGGCGGTTTCCGAGGAAGGCCTGGAACAGGTCCGAAACGGCATCTTCGACCTGCTGGGGGTCATCGACCGGCCGGCCCCCAGCGGCTTCTTTCGCCTGCCGGTGGACCGGGTGTTCGTGCTCCAGGGCCACGGGGTCATCATCACCGGCACCGCCCTGGCCGGCGAGGTGCGCACCGGCGAACACGTCCACGCCGTTCCCGGCGGCCAGAAGTTCCGCGTGCGCAGCATTCAGGTCCACGGCCAGTCGGTGGAGGCCGCGGGCTGGGGCCAGCGCGTGGCCCTCAACCTGACCGGCCAGGAGCGTGGCGCCCTGGAACGCGGCCACATGATCTGCCACGAGGAGCTGACCCTGGTATCGACGCGGTTCGACGCGCACGTCGAGGTGCGCCCCGCGGCTGCCAAGGGGATCCGCAACCACCAGCGCGTGCGGATTCACCTGGGCACTGCCGAGCGCATGGGCAAGCTCATCTTCCTGGGCGATACCGAGAAGGTGGAGCCCAAGGAGACGGCCTATTGCCAGGTGCTGCTGACGGAACCGCTGCTGGTCATGCGGGGCGACCACTTCATCGTGCGGGACGAGACCGCGCAGCGGACCCTGGGCGGCGGCGAAATCGTGGACCCTCGGGCGCCGCGGCACCGGCGGCGGGAGAAGGACATCGAGCAGCGGCTCCGAACGCTGCACGAGGGTGACATGCCGGAGATGATCCGGAGTTTCCTCGACGGCGACGCGAGTCTGGCCACGGGCATCGATTCCATCTGCCAGTTTCTCAACCTGAAGAGAGACGAAACGCGAACCTGGCTGGAACGGACCGACGGGCTGCGCTCCTTCGATTCCGAACGGGAGCGGGTCTACACGACCGAAGAGAAATGGAACGGCTTCCGGGAGCGGCTCCGCTCAGCCCTGAAGGCGTTCCACCAAAACCATCCGCTGGCGCCGGGCATGGACCTGGAGGAGGTTCGCGCCCGGCTGGCCGCCAGCGTATCGGTGAGGCTGTTCCGGGACCTCACGGACCTGTTGGCGTCCGAGGGCGCCTGCGCCCGGGACGGCAACCACGTCCGCCTGCCGGACCACCGCGTGGAGCTGGGCGCGCAGGAGAAGTCGCTGTCCGGCGACATCACCGCCGCGCTGGCCAAGACCCCGCTCAGCCCGCCCTATCTGAAGGAGATCGAGAAGGCCCTGGGGGTCCAGCGCCCCAGGCTCAACGAGGTAATCCGTGTCATGGAACGGCAGGGGGAGATCGTCCGGGTGACCACCGAGCTCTATTACCTGAAGGATTCCATTGACAGAATCAAGAGCGATTTATATAGCTACTTCGAGAACCATGAGGAGATGAGCGCGGCCACCTTCAGGGATATCCTGCAGTCGAGCCGCAAGTACACCATTCCCGTTCTGGAGCACTTCGACCGCACCGGCGTCACCATGCGGGTCGGCGACGTAAGGAAGCTCAAGACGGGAAGAAGTTGAGAGCCAACCTCCGAGACACCCTATCCGAAGGAGCCCTAAATGGACATGGAACCCATCCGACTGACCCAGGAAGTCAAGGCCGCGGGTTGAGCTGCCAAGCTCGGCCCTGCCGACCTGGTGCAGGTCCTGCACCAACTTCCCAAGTTTGCATCCCCTGAGCTGCTCGTAGGCACGGAGACGGCCGACGACGCCGGCGTGTACCAGTTGCGTCCCGACCTGGCCATCGTCAACACCGTGGACTTCTTCACGCCCATCGTCGACGACCCGTACATGTTCGGCCAGATCGCCGCCGCCAACTCCCTGAGCGACGTGTATGCCATGGGCGGGGAGCCCGTCACGGCTCTCAACATCGTCTGCTTCCCCAAGGGAAAGATGGATATTCAGGTCCTCGGCGAGGTGCTGCGGGGCGGCGCGGACAAGGTCATAGAGTCCGGCTGCGTGATCGTGGGCGGCCACTCCATCATCGATGAGGAGATCAAGTACGGACTGGCGGTGACCGGCACCGTCCACCCCGACCGCATCCTGCGGAACATCGGCGCCCGGGAGGGCGACGTGCTGGTCCTCACCAAGCCCCTGGGAACCGGCATCGCCACCACCGCCCTCAAGCGCGGCAACGCATCCGAGGCCAGCATCGAGCAGGCGGTGACGTCCATGGCCACCCTCAACAAGTACGCCGCCGATGTGATGAAGGACTACGACGTCCATGCCTGCTCGGACATCACCGGCTACGGCCTCTTGGGGCACGGCCTGGAGATGACCAGCGACGGCACCGTCAGCATTGTCTTCGAAGCCGCCCGGCTGCCCGTGTTTCAAGACGTGGCCCGGCTCGCCGAGGCCGGCGGCAACCTCACCGGCGGCTGCAAGCGCAACCGCGAATACCTCGACGACAAGACCGTCATCGCCGACAACGTCTCCGAGGCCCTCGCCGAGGTCGCCCTCGACCCCCAGACCTCCGGCGGCCTGCTCATCGCCGTGGCCGAGAAGGACGGCGACGCGCTGGTGAAGGCGCTGGTGGATCGCGACGTCCCCGCAGCGGCCATCGTCGGGTATGTTACCGGGCGGGAGGAACACGGGGTGCGGTTGGTGTGACCGAGGCGGCCTCCGGTAATCCGTAGCCTGACTTCGCGAAGTACTCCTCGGGGAGTTCTACGGTGGAGTTGGATTGGCAGGTCTTCCTGGAACGAAGTCCGCCAATTCAATTGTTTCGTTGGGGTTCTGTTGTCTGATGACGGATCCGTACTCTTCCCGGCGAAATGACACTGAATGCGGACACACTTTCGTCGGCCACCAGGTTCATGTACGCTACTTACCCGTCGGATAGACAACATCAGCCCGTAGAGCCTGGGCAGCAAAACTCAGCGCCGCCAGAACGCCCTCCCTGGTCAATCGGGGATGAGCTTCGAGAATTTGATCTACCGTCTCACCTGCCGAGAGTTTTTCCAGGATCAACTCGACCGTGATGCGCGTTCCGGTAACGACGGGCTTTCCCATCATGACCGCCGGATCCGATTGAATTCGTTCCACACCCATGTCCCGTCTCCTCAGATTTAGTTCGAGACATCAAGCGGCGATAACTTCGATGACGAGACTATGTCCGACGGCGCGGAGCGCCTTCTGCACCTGACTGACGTGTGACCGGTGGTCCGGGTTGGCCAGTTTTCGTACCGCGGACTCGCTGAGCCCGAGCCTACCCGCAAGCTCTACTTTGGTGATGTGTTGGGCGCACATGGCGGAGTAGAGTGCGAGCTTGGCAGCGACGACGGTCGGTACTGCTACCAGTTCCTGGCCTTCGACTGTCGCGCTGGGAACAGGAATCTCCCACTTCTCATGGACGTATCCAGCCAAAGCGGTAGCGAGGGCGTCCTCCGCCATTTCCAGAGCCTGAGACCGGTTTTCTGCGCCCGTGATCGCCTCTGGAACGTCAGGGAAGGTGGCTACCAGACGCCCGTATTCGTCAGCGGCCAAGTTGCACGGGTACGCATAGATCATCGCCCAGAACTCCCTTACGGCAACCATTATCGCACCTTTGTGTGCGATTTCAAGTCCATCGTTGGCGGGACAAGTTTGACCTGAACATGTTATGGCCATAGTATAAGGATATGGCCATAACCACGATAAAGTCGACGTATTCGCTGGATGTCGAATCAGTACGCGCCCTGGAGGCATTGGCGCGACGCTGGAGTGTGTCGAAATCCGAGGTGCTGCGGCGCGCCATTCGGATTGCGGCAAAGGAAGACGGGCCGGATGAGGGTACAGCGCTTGGAGCACTCGACCGATTGCAGACATCCCTCCGCGCGCGCAGGGTCGATGTCAATCGGTGGGCGCGGGATCTGAATGCCGAGCGCCACGCCGCCGGGCGACGGCTCGGTTCCAAGGCCCAATGATCCATCTGGACACAAGCTTTCTGATCGGTGCGCTCAACCCGGGATCGCCTGAAGACCACAGACTACGTGGCTGGATCAGGGATGGCGAAACACTGGGAATGGGCGCGGTGGCCTGGGCAGAGTTCCTGTGTGGCCCGCTCACCCAATCCGAGAGAGAATTTGCCGCAGAGATCGTTAAACCACCCCGTGACTTCACGCCGGTTCACGCTGAGATTGCCGGCCGCTTGTTCAATGAATCCGGAAGGCGACGGGGATCATTGATCGACTGCATGATTGCCGCGTCGGCAATCGCCGACGGCGCGCCCATCGCCACTGCCAATGAAGCGGACTTTCGTCGGTTCGAGGCCGCCGGCCTGACGATAGCAGTTTGATGACGAGTGGCCGGCAAGGAACGCGGCGCTGTGGGTGTAACGGCACGTTGGGCGCCGTTCAGGTGATCAGCACCGCCCGGAAGTCATTGACGTTGGTACGCGTCGGACCGGTCACCACCAAATCACCGAGTTGGCGGAAGAACCCGTAGCTGTGGTGCCGGGCGAGCAGGTCTCGGGCGTCGAGTCCGGCGGCGCGGGCGCGCACCAGGGTATCGGGACCGATGAAGGCGCCGGCGGCGTCCGCGGAACCGTCGATGCCATCGGTGTCGCAGGCTATGGCGTGAACGTTAGGGGCGCCGTCCAGCGCCACCGCGAGTGCCAGCAGGTATTCGCAGTTGGGGCCACCCCTTCCGCCCCGGGCATGGACGGTGACCGTCGCTTCGCCGCCCGAAATCAGGACGCCGGGAGCGTGCTGCCGTGCCAGTTCGGCATGGGCTGCACCGATATCCCGCGCCTCTCCCTGAAGATCGGCGCCGAGATTGACCACGTCAAGATCCATCGTACATGCTCTGGCCGCGGCAGCCGCTAGCGCGTCCGCCGGACGGGCGACGAGCACATAGTCGGTTGGGGCGAGGCAGGGATCACCGGGCTTCACGGTTTCCCACCTGCCCTGCTCCAGTGCCGTCCGAGCAACGTCCGGGATTGCAATGTGATAGCGGTCGGCGATCGCGAGCGCGTCGGCGCAAGAAGTGGGATCGGCTGCTGTCGGGCCGGAACCGATGACCGCCGGATCGTCCCCGGGTACGTCCGAAATGGCGAGGGTTACGACTCGGTGCGGCGCGGCCGCGGCGGCGAGGTGGCCTCCCTTGATGGCGGAAAGATGCTTGCGCAGGCAGTTCATCTCGGCGATGGGAACGCCGGCCTCGAGCAGTCCTCGGTTGATGGCGCGTTTGTCGTTCAGACTAAGGCCCGGTTGCGGCTCCACCAGCAGCGCCGACGCACCGCCGGACAGGAGAAACAGCAGGAGATCGTGGGAACCTAGACCGGCGGCGGCCGCGAGAA
The DNA here is from genome assembly GCA_965221155.1 of uncultured Binatia bacterium (SeqCode). Lineage (GTDB taxonomy): Bacteria > Desulfobacterota > Binatia > UBA9968 > JAJDTQ01 > JAJDTQ01. Next base: position 960,627 of record OZ244869.1, read on the forward strand.
AGCGCGACGCCGCGTCTTGGCCGGCCTCGTCGGGCAACGGATGGCCGGCCGCGACCACCTCGATGCGCCGGCAATCGACCCCGTGACCATATCGGGTCACCGCGATGCCTTCGATATCGTTGGGCCAGCACTGCTCGACAGCGTGGGCCATGGAAGCGGCCGCCTTGCCCGCTGCCAGCACCAGGGTGCGGCCCGGCGGCGGCGAAGGCAGATGGGGCGGCACGACGTTTTCCGGGTCCGCTGCAGCGACCGCAGCCTCGAACAGGCTGCGGAGAAAATTCCTTTCGCCCACTCCGGTCACCGCCGCACGCTCCCGCGCCGGGCAATGACGACTCCCGCGAAAACGGCAATGGCGCCTAGCGCCTGCTGCACGCCGATTCCCTCGTCGAACAGTATCCAGGCGACGGTGGCGGCGACGATCGGTTGCACCAGGAGACTGACGGAAACGAACGTCGCCGGCAGATGTGCCAGGGCCCAGGCGATCAGGCCCTGGCCGAGCACCTGCGGCCCGGCCGCCAGCGCAACCAGCACGGCCCACCCGGCAGGGGTCGTGACGGCCAGGGTGCCGTCACTCAGGATCGCGAGCGGCAGAGTGACCATTGCACTGACCGGCACCGCGTAGATCATGATCGTGATGGTGGAAAAGCGCTGCCGCAGGCGCTCGATGGTCAACTGGTAGGAGGCATAAAACATGGCCGTCACCACACCCAGCAGGTCGCCCACCAGGTGTGTGCGGCTGAGCGCCAGACTCGCTCCCGAAAGCACAACCACGCCGGCCATTGCCGCCGCCAGGCCGAGCATGAACGTTCGCGTCACCCGCTTGCGGAACAGGAGCCATCCGCCCAGAACGACGAACACCGGCGTCACGTTCAGGAGCAGGCTGGCATTGGCCACCGTCGTCATGAGAATCGAATAGTGCCATACGGACATATCGCCGGCGAGAAAGGCGCCCGCCATCGCCATCAGGAGATAGACCCTCGAACCGCCGGGCGTCGCATGGCCGGCGCGTCGGTCTCCACCCCGCACGGCCAGCGTAATGACCCAGTAGAGAGGTATCGCCAGCAGAAAACGGTAGAACGCCGTCTGGCTCGGACCCAATTCGCTCAGGCGTACAAGAATCGGGGCGAAGGCTGTGGCAATGGCGCCAACAAGCAACGCCAGGATCGCCAGCCGCTCGGTACGAAGTGGCGCGGCACGCGAAGCAGCCGCGTGATCCATGGAACAACTCTATCGCGAGATTGTATGCGGTGTGAGGCCGGAAGGATATCGTCGTCGGGGAGAGGGCGAATGCCCTCTCCCCGACTCGCGTCAATGGTAGACCCGAGGAAAGCCTACTTTTTCTTCTTCCGCAACAGTAGGGTCCCCAGCGCCTCCTTGGCCTCCTTGGGCATGCCCAGTATCTGGGCGACGTAGCCCTCGATCTCCTTGCCGGTGACCGGCTCGATGATGAGCTTGACGTCCTTGGCCTCCTGGAGGAACTGCGGATCCTTCATCGTCTTCTGGAGCGCGTCCCGGAGCATCTGAACGCGATCGGCAGGGATTCCCGGCGGGCCCGAGAGCGGGCGCTGGAACTCATACTGGTTGACCCAGCCCGTGTATGTCGCGAGCGCCTGCTTGCCTCCCCGCTTCTTGATCAAGTCCGGAATGATCAGCGAGTCCTTGAGCTCCGGGTCGGGGATCCTCCGGTGCACGAGCACGGCGTGCAGCTTGTCGTCTCCCTTGGCGTCCAGCATCGCCCGGGCCGTAACCCGAATGGATTCCCAGCCCCAGCAGGCGCCCGCGACCTCCTTGGACTGCATGGCGATCCGCGACGTGGCGGTTCCGCGATAACCCGATACCACGTCGAAATTCGTTCCGATGGTCTTGTTGAGGAGCTTCGGCAGGTCGACCCCGGTGGAGCCCGCCCGTGTACCGCCGACCTTGACGGACTTCTTGGGATCGGTGATGTCCTTCAAGGTCCTCACCCCGGACCAGCCCATGAACACACATGCCGGGATGCCCTTGACCGGAGCGCCGATCCAGGTCAGTTCCTTCGACTTGATCTGAACCTTCGGATCGCCGAGAGCCTCAAACGTCACGTAGCCGCTGTTCCAGACGCCGAGCACGGTGCCGTCGGGCTTTGCCCGCTTCTGGATGTAGTTGGCGGCGATGAGGCTTCCGGCGCCGGTCATGTTCTGCACGATGAAACTGGGGTTTCCCGGAATATATCTGCCCATGTGGCGTACGATCTGGCGCGTGTACGTGTCGTACCCACCGCCAGGTGAGTAGCCGACGACAACCCGGATGGTCTTGCCCTTGAAGAAGTCATCCGCGGCGACGACATTACCTGCCGTCAGACCAAGAGCCGCCACGAGAGCGACCGCTAATCCAGTTTTTCTGAACATATGAACCCCCTTTAGGTATTATTTGTTCCAGAGCAAACGAACATTCTACACATCCACCAGATTAAAGCCAACCCTATTTTCGGTTGCGGATCACCGTGCCGGCGGCCACTGTTGCCGGCTACGGCTTTGTGCTAATGGCTTCATGCAAGTCCCACGGAACTCCCAAAACAGTTCAAGAATTTCGGAGGTTTCCATGCCAACACTGACCGTCGGCGACGCCGACATCTACTACGAGGTTCAAGGAGACGGGCCTCCTTTCGTCTTCATCGCGGAAACGGCATGCGACGGGGACGTGTGGAACATGTTCCAGGTGCCCGAGTTCTCGCGGGACCACCGCACCATCACCACGGATTTCCGGGGCACCGGCAGGTCCACCCGCACCCCCATGCGCTACACCACCCGCATGTTCGCCGACGACATCGCAGCGGTCATGGACCACCTCAACGCCGCCCAGGCCAACGTGTGCGGCCATTCCATGGGCGGCCGGGTGGCGCAGTTGCTGGCGCTGGAGCACCCGGAGCGGGTGAAGAAGCTCATCCTCGCCTCTTCCGGCGCGGCACATCCAGGCGCCCACGGCATCCCGCTTCGGATCGCTACCGAGATGGTGGAGATGGGTTACGAGAAGTACGTCCGGGATCACTCCATTGAAGTTGGCTGGACCGAACAGTACGTGAAAGATCACCCGCGAGAGATCGAGAACTTCCTCAAGGTGCGCATGCCCAATCTGTCCTCGGTGGAGTGCTATTTCAGGCACGTCATCGCGCGCCAGGAGCACGACACCCGTGACCAACTCAAGGACATCAGCGTGCCCACGTTGGTGCTGGTAGGCGAGGACGACCACTCCGTGGTCAGCGACATGTCACACAGGAAAGGCGCGGAGATCCTGGCGGAAGGCATTCCCGATGCCAAGCTGGTGATCCTGCCGGGAGAGCGGCACAGCTATTTCTTCTCGAACCCGGCGACCGCGCACAACGCGATTCGAGAGTTCATCAGGGACTGAGGCTTCGACTATCGTGCGGCCCTTCGACTTCGCTTCGCTGACGCTCCGCTACGCTCAGGGCGAACGGCATGGGGCCTGAAGGCTCGACTACCCCCCCACCGTTCACCCTGAGCGAACGGCATGGAGCCTGAAGGCTCGATACCCCCCCACCGTTCACCCTGAGCGAACGGCATGGGGCCTGAAGGCTCGACTACCCCCCCACCGTTCACCCTGAGCGAACGGCATGGGGCCTGAAGGCTCGACTACCCCCCCACCGTTCGCCCTGAGCGAACGGCATGGGGCCTGAAGGCTCGACTACCCCCCCACCGTTCGCCCTGAGCGAACGGCATGGGGCCTGAAGGCTCGACTACCCCCCCACCGTTCACCCTGAGCGAACGGCATGGGGCCTGAAGGCTCGACTACCCCCCCACCGTTCACCCTGAGCGAACGGCATGGGGCCTGAGGGCTCGACTACCCCCCCACCGTTCGCCCTGAGCGTAGCGAAGCGAAGTCGAAGGGCTCAGGAAGAGTGGCGGGCCGCCAGCTCGTCGAGACGCCCTTCCAGCCAGCGGGTGCTGACCTCGCCGCTCACATAGTCCGGCTCTTCCATGACCGCGGAAAGGAACGGGATGGTGGTGTCGATACCGGCAGCCGCGAACTGGGACAGGGCCTGCTTCATGCGCGCCACCGCCTGCTCGCGGTCGTCGGCGTGGACGATGAGCTTGGCCAGCAGAGAGTCATAGAACGGCGGCACGCGATAGCCCGGGAAGCACTGGGTGTCCACCCGGATGCCCGGCCCCTGGGGCGGACGCCACTCGGTCAGGGTTCCGGGACACGGCCTGAACCCCTGCCACGGCGCCTCCGCGGTGATGCGGCACTCGATGGCGTGTCCGTTGAAGCGGACGTCCTCCTGGGAAAACGACAGCCGTTCGCCGCCGGCCACGCGGATCTGCTCCCGCACGAGATCCAGGCCCGTGATCATCTCGGTGACCGGATGTTCCACCTGAATGCGGGTGTTCATCTCGAGGAAGAAGAAATCCTGCCGGTCCTCGTCGTAGATGAACTCCACGGTGCCGGCGTTCTCGTACTTGATCTCTCTGGCGACTCTGTGCCCGGCCTCGCGGATGCGCTCCCTCAACTCCACCGGGATGCACGCCGCCGGCGCCTCCTCCACCACCTTCTGATAGCGCCGTTGCAAAGAGCAGTCCCGCTCGCCCACGTGCACCACGTTGCCGAACCGGTCGCCGATGACCTGCACCTCGATGTGCCGGGCGTTGGGGATGTAGCGCTCCATGTACAACGTGGGGTCGCCGAAAGCCGCCCGGGCCTCGGCTGCCGCGGTCCCGAAGGCGGTCTGAAGCTCGCCGTCCTCCCGAACGATCTTGATGCCCTTGCCGCCGCCGCCGGCCGCCGCCTTCAGCAACACCGGATAACCGATCTCCTTGGCGACCTCCGCCGCATCCTCGAAGTCACGGACGTTGTCGGAGCCGGGCACCAGCGGGACTCCGAAGGCTCCCACTGTGGCTCGGGCCAGCAGCTTGTTGCCCATCTGGCGGATGCTGTCGGCCCGCGGGCCCACGAAGGTAATGCCGTGCCTGGCGCAGGCCTCGGCCAGCTCGGATTTCTCGGCCAGGAATCCGTAGCCCGGATGGAGGGCGTCGCAACCGGTGCCCAGCGCCGTGGCCACCAGGGCGTCGACCTTGAGGTAGCTCTCGGTGGAACGGGGCGGGCCGATACACACGGTGCGGTTCGCGAGCCGGGCCGGCATGCTGTCCCGGTCGGCCTCGGAAACGACGGCCACGGACTCGATGCCCAGAGACTGGCAGGCTTTGATGATGCGGACGGCTATCTCGCCCCGGTTGGCGACCAGGAGACGGCTAACGGCCATGAGGCAGGCTCTGGCTCTCAGTTTCCATCAGGCCGCACCAGGAAAAGGGTCTGACCGTGCTCGACGAACTGGCCGCTCTCCACGCAGATCTCGTCGATGGTTCCGTCGGCACCGGAGGTCACGGCGTTGAAGACCTTCATCACCTCCACGAGGCCCACCGTGGTCTCGGTATCCACGTGGTCGCCGAGCTTGACGAACGGCGGCGCGCCGGGCTCCGGCGTGGAGTAGAAGGTGCCGACCATGGGCGCGGTGATGGGAACGGTGCCTTCCTTGACGGTCACCGGATGGGAAGCCGGCGCGCTCTCGGCCGCGGGGGCCGGGGCCGCCGCAGCGGCCGGGGCTGCTACCGCCGCCGGCGCGGCGGGTTCGGCCTGGGTAATGCTGACGGTGGCGGGCGCCGCTGCCGCGACAGGGACTCCCGACTTGCTGACCGTGAGCTTCAGATCGCCTATCTCGAGGTCCAGGTAGTCAAAGTTCGACTTCTCCACCAAGTCCAATATCTGTAGTACTTCATCCTCGGTCAATTGCGTGTCCCTCTCTTCCTGTTCCGCTGCGTTCTGATGACCGCCGTGGCGGGCGTGTAGACGCGAAGGCCCTGAATTCACGGCTGTTCTTAACAAGAATCCGAATAGTGCGTCAACCACGCATCCAGGAGGCCAGACTAGCGTCCAGGAAGACACCCGGGAAGCCACGGGACACTAGACTCTCATATTGAGACGTACTATTCTGACGGCTCATCGGCGCCGAACGCCGAACAAACACCAGGAGGAATGTCATGGGAGACACAATCACGTTCAAGCGGCCCGACGGCCAGGAGGCATCGGGGTATTGCGCTTCGGCCGGCGACAACGCGCCGGGCATGGTGGTGATCCAGGAGTGGTGGGGCGTGAACGACCAGATCAAGGGCGTCGCCGACCGGCTGGCGGGACTGGGATACACCGCCGTGGTGCCGGATCTCTATAAGGGCAAGGTGACGGTGGAGGCGGAAGAAGCCAGCCACATGATGCAGAACCTCGATTTCGCGGATGCCAACACGGACGTGTGCAGCGCGGTGGAGCACCTGAAGCAGAGCTGTCCCAAGGTGGGGGTCATCGGTTTCTGCATGGGCGGGGCCCTGACCGTTCTGGCGGCGGTGTACTCCAAGGCCGCGGATGCGGCGTGCTGCTGGTACGGCGTTCCCCCTGAGGAAGCGGCCGACACGCGCACCATCTCGATTCCCTTCCAGGGCCATTTCGCGCTGGAAGACGGGTTCTTCACACCGGATAAGGTGGATGCCCTGGAAGCGCGCCTCAAGGAAGGCAACGTCACGCAAGAGATCTACCGCTACCAGGCACAGCACGCGTTCGGCAACGAAACCGGGGCAGCGTACAACGCCGATGCCGCCAACCTGGCGTGGGAGCGGAGCACGGAGTTTCTGGCCCGACACCTCAAGTAAGCGGCTTTCCGCTGTTGATGCGAATCGGCGGCCGGTAGCACGGGCGGGTTTGAAACCCGCCCCTACACCTCTTTGTGACCTTGAAATGTACGGGCGGGTTTCAAACCCGCCCGTGTTCGGGGCGGCTGGTTCGCTTGGGGCAGGTTAGCGAAGCGAGTTTGATACAGGCCACGAGTTCCGGTCACGGCGAAAGGAGACCCCATGGCAAGTTTCCCGATCATCGATGCCGACGGTCACGTGCAGGAGAAGTTCGCGCCCTGGGAGGACCTGCTGGAGGGGCCCTACAAGAAGAAGGCGCCCCGAGTGGTCAAGGCCGACGGCCGCGAGCAACTGCTCATGGAGGGCCGCATCTGGGCCAAGCCCTCGGGGGTGGGCTGCGGCATTGGCGCCGTGCCTCACAACCGTTCGCCGCAGCCCACCACGGGCATGTGGGATCCGGCGCAGCGGCTCAAGGACATGGACCTGGAGCAGATCCGGATCTCGGTCAACTTCGGCACCACCGTGTTCCTGAGTTTGCCGTTCCTGGAAGACAAGGACTACGCCTGCGCCGTCGCCAAGGCCTACAACGACTGGCTCCACGAGTACTGCCGCCACGCGCCCGAGCGGCTCAAGGGCGTGGCATTGGTGCCGATGCAGGACCCGGTGGAGGCCGCGGCCGAGCTGCGGCGCTGCGTCACGGAGCTCGGCTTCGTGGCCGTAGCCACGTCGGCCCACTCCGCCGGGCGCAACCTCGACCATCCCGACTTCGACCCCTTCTACGCCACCGCCGAGGAGTTGGGGGTGCCGGTGTGCGTCCACGTGGGCTCGGGCCGGCCGGCGGCCGCGGCCGACCGCTTCGACAACGCGCTGTTCGTGCACGCCACCACCCATCCCTTCGAGCAGATGATCGGCGTCATGTGCATCATCGGGGGCGGCGTCCTGGAGAAGTTCCCGAAACTCAAGGTGGCGTTTCTCGAAGCGGGTGCCGGCTGGGTACCCTTCTGGATGGAACGGCTGGACGAGCACTATGAATACATGCAGGCGGCCGTGCCGCTCCTGACCATGCCGCCCAGCGAGTACATCCGGCAGCGGGACGTCTACTTCTCCTTCGAGCCCGACGAGACCACCCTGCCCTACGTCATGGACTTCATCGGCGACGACCGGCTGGTGTTCGCCTCGGACTACAACCACGGAGACTGCAAGTTCCCCAACGTGGTCAAAGAGGTGCTGGCCCGGGACGACATCGCCGCCGGCTCGCTGCCCAAGATCATGGGAGAGAACGCGCGGCGGCTCTACAACCTCGCCTCTAGCTGAGCCCCTACAGGACACTCGACAAGACGGAGACAAGCCATGATCCCGAAGACCATCGACTCGGACGCCCACGTCATCGAAATTCCCTTCACCTGGGAGTTCATGACCGAGGCCGAACGAAAGTACGCGCCCTTCTCGGTGGCGCAGGACGGCGGCACCGAGTACTGGGTCGTGGATAGCCGGCTGCATCCCAAGAACAACAACATCGGCGCCAACACCTCCGCCGACCAGCGCGAGTTGCGCGACCTCGACGCCAGGCTCAAGCACATGGACGAGCTGGAGGTGGACGTGCAGGTGCTCTACCCCACGTTGATGCTGCGCCCCTACACCCAGAGCCGGCTCACCGAGCTGGCCATGTGCAAGAGCTACAACCGCTGGCTGGCCGAGGTCTGGAAGAAGGGCCGGGGCCGGCTGCGGTGGGCGGCCATGCCTCCCCTGCTCTCCATGGACGTGCTGCGGGACGAGCTGTGCTTCGCCAAGGACAACGGCGCCTGCGGCATCTTCATGCGCGGGGTCGAGTACGAGAAACGCCTGAGCCATCCCGACCTGTTCCCGCTGTACGAGATCGCCACGGAGCTGGACCTCCCCATCTGCACCCACGCCGGCACCAACAGCAACGCCATCCACGACCTCTATGAGGGCGAGGCCGGCTTCTCACGCTTCAAGCTGCCGGTGGTGGGCACGTTCCACTCGCTGCTGATGGATGGAACTCCGGCGCTGTTTCCCAAGCTGCGCTGGGGCTTCGTCGAGGTGAGCGCCCAGTGGGTGCCCTACGCCCTGAACGACCTCCGGCTCCGCCTCCAGAAGCTGGGACGGCCCATCCCCGACAACATCATGGCCGAGAACCGGATGTACGTGGCCTGCCAGACCACCGACGACCTGCCGGTGATCCTCAAGGACGCGGGCGAGGACAACCTCGTCATCGGCACCGACTACGGCCACAACGACACCTCGAGCCAGATCGAGGCTCTGCGCATGCTCAGGAGCGACGGCTCGGTGCCGGCCAAGATCGTGGACAAGATCCTCGGCGACAATGCTCGCGCGCTGTACGGGCTGTAGGAAGGCCCCGCGGGGGCGGGTTGGAGGAGGGCAGCATGCCTTAAATGAGCGGGGGCGAGGCCCTGGTAAAGGCCCTCGTGAGCGAAGGCGTCGAGGTCGTGTTCGGCATCCCCGGCATACAGATGTACGGGATCGTCGCCGCCATGCGGGACGATCCGAATATTCGCATGATCTCGACCCACCACGAACAGGCCACGCGCAGGATTTCTTGTTGTCGGCAAGGCGCGATGAGTTGAAGCCCGCCCCTACATCGGATGTCGGGTTCCTGTGGCGCAGGCCCCTAGACGGGGGCTTCTCAAACGAACGGATTGACCACAGTCAAACTTGCGGTCACGGGGCGTTAGCTTCGTCTCGATTGAACGCGTAGCCTTCGGGAATAAACCAAGCACGCTCCCGCATTCGTTCAACCGCCAATCGGCGGCGTTCATCCTTTGCGATGGCGATCCTCTTCGGCGTTGCCGACACCACCTCGAGTTCGTCGCCCGGTCTCAGACCGAGTTCCTCCACCAACGCCTTGGGAAGTCGGACCGCAAGACTGTTACCCCATTTCGAGACGTGCATCATATACTCCAGGATATCCTCAATTATACGATATCATTGGATTATATCCGTCACCTGCATATGGTTCGAGGTCAAGCTCCTCGGCAACGCCCACACGTTGCACCGGCTGTGAAAGCGTATCCGTAGAAGGAGGGACGGCTCATTCCCACGGTGGTGGGTTGCCCCACTCCTCGTAGTAGGTAGTCTCGGAGGCGGGGCGGCGCGTGGTGGTGCCGAACCGGCCTTCGGGGTAGCCCAGGGGGACGCAACAGTGGACCTCGGCTTCCGGCGGGATCTTGAACAGCTCGTGGATCCGGTCGGTGACGCAGGGATGGAGGGTGGTCAAAACCGATCCGATACCCAGTGCCCGCGCCGCCAGCATCAGGTTCTGCACCGCGGGAAGGACGGAGCTGGCCTGCCCCGGGGACGTGGAGACCGCCAGCACCACCAGCGGAGCGTCCTTCATCGCGTCCGCCAGGCGCATGGCCGAGAGATGCAGGTCCCCCTCCGGAACGCCTTCTGGAGTCCAGCCGGCAGGCCGCTTCGCCCACCACGCCTCGCGATACAGCTCCCCGAACCTGCGGAGTCTGTCCCGGTCCCGCACGACCAGAAACCGCGCGCTCTGCGAATTGCGCGAACTGGGCGCCTTGGATGCCGCATCCATCAGCGTCTTGAGGTCTTCATCGCTGACGGGCTCCGGCTTGAGCCTGCGGATGGCCCGCTGGGTGAACATGGCCTCACCCAGGCTCATGCCGAGCCGCTCGGGCGGATCGAGCTTCACCGTAGCCATTGTTTCCATCCCCCTCTTTCTCGTTGAATGCCTTCGCCGATCCTGACCCCGCCCTCCCCCTCCCCTGGATCCCGGGTCAAGCCTGGGATGACGGGAGGCGGGCCTTCGGCCACACTCTATCAATGATGACTTCGAGGCGTGGTTGCCTGTTCCTCCAGACGGTGCAACGAACAAGGCACTAACGTCCGGTCAGCTCCCGTGCCCTGTTGAGCACCGCGAAAGAGCGCGGCGCGCTCGGCATGAGGAAGCGGTAGCCTGCCTCCACCAGCCGCTCGATGTTGTCGGCGCTGGGATGGGGATGGCCGCAGGGAACGTTGTGCTCCTTGCAGATGTCCAGGATGCGGTTGATGGCGTCGGCCACCACCGGATGGTCGTAGTCCCGGGGATGGCCCAGCTCCTGGCTCAGGTCGCCTTCGCCGATGAGCACCACGCCGATGCCCGGGACCTCCTTGAGCATGGCCGGCAGGTTCTCGATGGCGCGGACCTCTTCGCACTGGATCACCACGAGGACCTCGCCGTCGGGCGCCAGCGGCCACACGTCCGCGCGCTTGTAGTATTCCTGTTGTGTAAGACCCCAATAACGTGCAGCGCGGGTGGGCGCGTCGCCACGGATGCCCGGAGGATCGTAGAGCGGAGCGGACGAAAGCCGCGGGTAACGGCACGCCGACACCGCGTTGCGCGCCTCCTCCACCGAGCTCACGTGGGGAAAGATGATGCCGTAGACGCCGATGTCCAGCACCTGCTTCGCCAGCCACTGATTCATCTCGTTGCCGTTGGGAGGGATGCGCACCATGGGCGTCACCGCGGGACCCAGGGTGCCGCGGTCCACCAACTGCCGCCGGTCCAGCATATACTGCAACGCATGCCGCAGCCCGGGAATGTCCAAGGGCGCGTGCTCCATCTCGAAGGCCACGCCGTCAAGCCGCGACCCCGCCATGGCAATGGCGGTCTCGACGTCGTTGGAGGTGAAGCTCACGAAGGCCGTCTTGCCTTCTTCCAGCGCTTTGATGACACCGTTGAGACGCGGGATTTCCGCCATGCAGTGCTCCTTGGCCCTTCGACTTCGCTCGCCCTTCGACAAGGCTCAGGACTCGCTACGCCTGTCCTGAGCCTTGTCGAAGGGCTCAGGGCGAACGGGGAGTATACTGTCAGAGCTCCGAACAGGCATAGCGGAGCGGAGTCGAAGGACTACAGCAAACCTTCCGTTCGCCCTGAGCGTAGCTCCGCGTCAGCGGAGCGAAGTCGAAGGGCGTGTTCCGATTAGTTAGTCCAGGCTTCGCCAAGCCCTATAGCCTGTCCATCCGGCCTTTGCTAGTGTAATGATCCTGTACGGCCGGGGCACGGCCGTGAACCGCGCCCATACTCGTTGGAGTTTTACGCCCTTGATCATCGACGCTCACGCACACTACACCACGGCACCGGCAAAGCTTCAGTCCTTTCGCGCCCGGCAGATCATCAACCAGGGGCGTCCGTCGCCTGCCAAGCTCAACATCAGCGATGAGGAGCTCGAGCAGTCCATGGGCTCGCAGTTCAAGCGAATGACCGACACCGGCATCGACCGGCTGCTGTTCTCGCCGCAGGCCTCGGCCATGGGCCACCACTTCGGGTCGGAGCTTGTCAGCCGCTACTGGAGCGAGGCCTGCAACGACCTCATCGGCCGCATCGCCAAGCTGTGGCCGGACAAGGTTTCGCCGGTGTGTCAGCTCCCCCAATCGCCGGGAGTCAGCCCCAAGATCTGGGTGGAAGAGCTCGAGCGCCGCGTCAAGGAACAGGGCTTCATCGCCTGCAACATCAACCCCGATCTGTGCAGCGGCCGCGAACCGTGGACACCGTCTTTGGGTGACGAGTGGTGGTACCCCTTGTGGGAGAAGATGGTGGAGCTGGACATACCGGGAACCATCCATGCGAGCGCGTCCCTGAACCCGGCCTTCCACATGACCAGCTCGTATTACATTGGCCAGCACCACAACGGCGCCGTGGAGCTGTTGAGCTCGCGCGTATTCCAGGACTTCCCGCAGCTCAAGATCGTCATCCCCCACGGCGGCGGCGCCGTGCCCTACCAGTGGAACCGCCACCGGGGCATGCACGTGATGGAAGGCCTGGAACCCTTCGAGGAGGCCGCCCGCCGGGTGTACTGGGACATGGCCATCTACGACGCCGAAGGCATGGAGCTGCTGATCAAGCGGGTCGGGTCGGACCGGGTGCTGTTCGCCACCGAGATGTTCGGCGCGGTGAACGCCACCGACCCCCAGACCGGCCGCAACTTCGAGGAGGTGGTGCCGATCTTCGAGTCCGTACCGGGCCTGAGCGATGAGGACCGCTACAACATCACCGAGGGCAACGCCAAGCGGCTCTACGGGTTGCCGTAGGCGAACGCGTTGCCCCTTCCCGGCGTCGGCTGCGTGACCGGACGCGGGCGGGTTTGAAACCCGCCCCTACAAGCGGAAGCGGGCGGCCGGACGGAGACATTCATGATCGACTTTTTCTTTCCCACCAACGTCATGGGCTCCCAGACGCTTCGGCTCGTGGCCGAGGCCCAGCAGGGGGGCGGCGAGGTGTTCGACATCGCGCGCCTGTGCCGCGACCTCGACCCCAACGACAAGAAGGGATGGGAGCGGGCCTGGCTCGATCTGGCCCGGAGGACCGAAGATAACGCCAGGGAGGCGCTGTCCAAGGGCCACGAGCATACGGCCATGCAGTTCTTCTTCCAGGCCAACCAGTACTTCCGCATGTCCGACGTGTTCCTGACCATTGCCGAGAACGACACCAAGGCGGAGCGATTCAAGCTGTCGCAGGCCAGCTTTCGGGAGGCCGCGGCGCTGCACAAGCCGCCCATGGAGGTCATCAGCGTGCGTTGCGGCGACGAAGTGTACGACGGCTACTTCTGCCACCCGAAGTACCCGGCGCCCGGCAAATGGCCCGCCGTTTTTCTGATCGGCGGCGCCGACGCCTTCGCCGAAGAGATTTACTTCAGCGGCCGGCAGGTGCTGGAGCACGGCTGGGCGCTGCTGCTGGTGGACACCCCTGGACGGGGCTCGTCCATGTACGTCAAGGGCATCCCTACCCGGGCCGACTACGAGGTGCCCACCAAGGCATGCATCGACTACCTGGTCTCCCGACCCGAGGTGGACCCCGAGCGCATCGGCCTCATCGGCATCAGCATGGCCGGCTACTACGGCCCCCGGGCCGCCGCGTTCGATGAGCGCATCAAGGCGCTGGTGGGTTGGAGCGGTTGCTACAGCATTCTGGATGACCTCTACCTCTTCTGCGAGCACCTCCAGCCGGTTGTGCAACGGCTGCTGGGCGGAGTGAGCGACGAAGTGGCCCGGGAGCAGCTCAAGGACTTCACCATGGAGGGCATCGCCGAGAACGTCACCTGCCCCACGCTGATCACCCACGGCGCCGACGACCGGCTGATGAGCGTGGACGGCGCCAGGCGCCTGTATGACGAAATCGGCAGCGCGGACAAGACCCTCACGATCTACGACGACGCGCGCAGCGGCGGCGCCATCCATTGCAGCCACGACTACTGGGGCCACAACGTGCCGTACATGCTGGATTGGATGCAGGACCGCCTCTAAGATGTAGCGCCCCTTGAAATGCAGGGTCTTGTGTTGTGTGCAGCGGAACCACTACCAAAAACAGACCTGGAGCAATCGTGGACACCTATGCTCCGCTTACTCCTTGACTTTGCAAACCAAATGACTGTATCAGAGGCCAGATTCCGTGAGATCTTGCGGTCTTTGCCAGTCGCGCTATATTTGAACTAGGGGGAGACATGGGAGACGCTGTAGGGCTCAAATGTACTTTTGGGTCTGGGATGTTGCCATCTGAGTACGCTGTGGAAACTATGACAGCGGAGGGAAAGAAAGTCTCCCTATTCACATCAGACCAGTACCTTGCGAAAGATAGAAATTTGCTGGTGGTTTACGTCATCGATAGAGTTCACAACACCATTCTTGTCCGTCTGCCCGACTCGCCTCTAGAGGTGTCATCAAGGTTCATCAACGTGAATGCGGAAAACATCGTTGAGCTCTAAGACACTTCTCCAACACGTTCTCACTGTTGTGATTTTAAGCAATACTGAAATACATCGGGCCATAGACGACGGCAGGCTTGAAATCAAACCGGAACCTCAACCCCGGCACCCAACGGCCGAGGATTCCAGACCATGCCCATACGATACGACATCCGTCGATCTCAGGCTTGGAGATACTATATCGATACCACCAACCGAGGCGCCTTTCGCCTACGATCTCCGGAAGGGGGGACTCGCCTCCTTCCTCAGTAGAAATTGCGACCACATCAAAATAGGTCCGCATGGCTATTCCCTGGAACCCAACACGTTTGCACTAGGGAAAACATTAGAGCAGATCAAACTGCCGATTAGTTCCGACAGGCCATCCCTCGCCGGTAGAATCGAGGGAAAGAGTTCCTTCGCAAGATGCGGTCTATTGGTACACTTCACCGCACCAACGGTTCACGCTGACTGGGACGGGACGCTTACTCTCGAAATGAAGAACCTTGGAAACTGCCCTATCATCCTCTATCCCGAGATGCCCATCTGCCAATTGATCCTGGAAGAAGTCTTGGGTGAGCCAAATCCAAACCCTAGCCAGTTCCACGGCCAGACTACTCCATCAGGAATAGGTTGACGCGTCTCAAGACGCTTTCTCGGACTACGAGCGATTGTCAACGCCAATCATCACTCGGTTGGTTGCCAAATAAATCCCCCAACTCAAGGAGAAATCATGGCCAAGGGATCGGTTGTTTCGATACAGATCGCGAAGGACGCCAAGGGCACCATGGAGAGCCTTCAGGAGGTCCTCGCGGTGGAAGGCAGGGGCCTCGAAGGAGACCGCTACTGCAATCAGGTGGGCAGCTACTCGCACAACCCGGGTCCGGACCGGGAGGTGACGCTCATCGAGGCGGAAGCGCTCGAGGCCATGGAGCGGGACTACGGCACCACGCTGGACCCCAAGGACAGCCGCCGCAACATCACCACTCGTGGGGTTCCGCTGAATCACCTGCTACTGGGGCGGGAGTTCTCAGTGGGAGAGGTGCGGATGCGCGGCCTGCGCGTGTGCGAGCCCTGCGTCAACCTCGTCAAGCTCACGGGCAAGAACGTGCTGCAGGGGCTCGTGCACCGGGGCGGCCTGCGCGCCCAGGTACTCAACAGCGGCACCATCCGCGTGGGCGACACCGTGGAATGGGACACGGAAGGCGCTTATGCGCCTGACCTCCCGGGCACTACGAAGAGATCCGCCACGGGATAGCGCTCCGGGGTGAGACCCTGCTCGTAGGCGTAGTCGAGGAACGCCTCGACGGTGCGGCCGTCCTCCGCGAGGGAGTAGCTCCAGGGGTCTCTCGGATGGCCGGGGCCGCCGCACAGGGTGTCCATCTGCTCCAGGGCTAGCGAGTCCCACCACTCCTCCTCCTCGGAAGCCAGGATGTACCGGGAGCGCGGCTCGCCGCCGCGGTGCCCCACCGTCCTGGCGCAAAGGAACGCTTCGTACAACACCTGGCACAGGTCCTCGTGCCGCTCGGCCACATCCTGCCACAGGGCGATGGTGTGCATGATGGGAAAACAGCCGGTGCGCGAGTAGTAGTCCACTTCGAGCTGGCGGGTGTCCTCACCCAGTAGACGCCGCACGCCCGCGGCCTCTCGTGCCGTGGCGCTCACAGTAGAGGCCTCGATCATGGCGTCGATGTCACCCCGCACCAGCAGCTCCTCGAGACTCTCACCGGAACGCACCACCTCCACGTCAAGGCTGTTGCGCACCTCGTCACGCAACGGCACGTCCACCGTCACCACCCAGGTGACGTCGTTCAAATTGACCCCGTAGTCGTGCTGCAGCAGCGCCCGCGCCCACAGGCCGGCACTCAGGTTGAGGCGCCGCACGCCGACCCGCCGTCCGGCCAGGTCGCCCGGCGACTCGATGCCCGCCGGACCCCGGCAAAAGATGTAGGGATGCCGGAAGCGGCGGTAGTGAAAGACCGGAATGGCGACAAGCGGAACACCCTGCGAGCGCGCGGTCACGAACGGCGCCATGCCCATCTCGCAGATGTCGAAAGCCTTGTCGTCCAGCATGCGCAGGGTGCGCGGATACTGGTAATCACCGAGAATTCCGGTGGGTGGAAACGGATCGGGTATGATCTCGATGTCGTATCCCGCCACCGCAACGCGCCCGTCCAGCAGCGGGCGGGTCCGCTTGTATTCACCGCACGATAGAGTCAGTCGAGGCTGCATGGTGTCGGACCGGATGCCGGATGAACTCCCACGGGAGCACGTCCGATGTCTACCAGATCAACCCTCCGGGTGCGAGGTATCCCGTAGCCATTTCACGCCCAGCCACGGGTAGGTCGGATTAGCGAAGCGTAATCCGACATGCCGGTAAGATGTCGGGTTACGCCTTCGGCTAGTTAAGGAAACCCGACGTGATCTCAACTAATTCGATGACGGACAGCGCTAAGCTAATGCGTCTATCAAGAGGTTTCGTCAAGCAATCGGTCCCGCGTTCTTCTGATTTCGTCAATCACCGAGTCAATCTCTTCGTGGCATCGCCACGCCGGTATCCGTACGACTGTCCAACCGAGTTTGGCCAGGACGCGGTCTCGTGTAATGTCCTGGCGCCGTTGTCGACCTCTGGCGTCAATGTGCTGATCGCCGTCAACCTCGACGTTGAGCTTGATCCCCTGTTCCAGCAGCGCAAAGTCCAGCTCGTACCCCTCCACCTCGGGCTTAGCGTAGGGTAAGAAGTTCCCGAGTTGCATGGCGTCGAGCAGGAGTTTCTCAGACGTGCTGTCCGTGTAGAACTCGGAGGCCGGCGAACCAGCGCACTCGTTCCGGGCGACCTCATCGCGCAGATAGATGCGCAGGGAGGCCAGGGTTGGACTCCCCAAATCTCCTATGAGCGGGTGACCGAGAACGATTAGTGCTCGCCGGGCGCGGCTGACAGCTACGTTTAGGAGGTTTCTCTCTTTCTCTATCCAACGGGCGCCGCTCTTGGACATGCCGGGAGAGAGCACGGAAGAAAGAACAATCGCGTCGCGCTCGTCTCCCTGTAGGCGGTGTGCGGTTCCGCTGACAAAATCGATGTCGTCCAGGACATCCTGGCCGATTTGCGTTTTGGCGAGTTGATCGATGAGTCGCGCCTGCGCGGTGAACGGAGTTACCACCCCGACGGTCTTGTAACCGGATTCGATTACCCCACGGAGCTGTTTTACTGTTTGCTCCGCCTCTGCCTGATTTAGCCAACTTCCAGTGGCGGGCCGTACTACCGCGCCGTCGACATCGCACCAGTAGATGGCACGATCACGCTGGGATGTATCAGAGACGTCCGTCAGTACGGTGAGTTCACCCTTATAGAACGTTCTGTTGAACCAACGGGCGATGTGTGGGTGGCAGCGGTAGTGCTCGTTGAGAAGAACTGGTGTCTGGGGTCTTGCGGCAAACTCGAATGCGGAGTAAGCCGAACCGTCTTTGTGGTGAATGCCGCGCTCGCGCAGATCGTCGTTGTCGAACCCCGTTTGTGTGGCGATCTCCTGTAAGAGCCCATCGCTGAGGGAAACAATCGGGTTTAGTTGGTATGGATCTCCCACGACCGCCAAACGTTTTGCGCGGTAGGCCAACGGCAGCACGGCCGCGAGGCTGCGCTGGCTGGCCTCGTCGACGATCACCAAGTCAAACAGTCCTGATTCCATGGGGAAGTTGGAATGCGCCGTTAATGCGGTGCACGCCCAGCCTCGTAAGTGGTGAAACGAATTACCTATTGCTCGTCTAAAACGGTCGCTGTTGGCAGGGATTGTACCGAAGGCTGCTAGACGGTCAGCGCCGGAGGAGATTCGCGTTGCCGTGTCCACGCGAATTGCGTAGAGGCTTGCATCTGCCCATTTCTGGTCTGCTTCGCGCACACTGGTCGATGGGTCGCCCACTGCGGACTTCAGTTGTTGACGTTCCGCCCGTCCAATTTCCAATTGGGAGGTCAGCTCTGTTATACGCTGCTCAACTCGAGCCCAAGTGACAAGTTGCTCCAATGGAGCGGTCTCAAGGCAACCGAGTCGCCTGCGAAAGCGTCGCGCGCGGAATCGACGGAACAGCCACGTCCGCAACAACCGTCTGGCGCGTCGCTCTATTGCGTGGGAACTGATGGGCAGTTCAGGAGGACTCGCGTCAATCCAGAGTGTTCGCGCAGCCTCCTTCAACGCTTGCCTGAGTTCCTCCTGTTCCTCGACCACCTGAAGCAGTTTCACATCCAGTTCGTCCAGCCGCGCCAATTTCTCCATCAGCTGGGTACGCTCAGTGGCGACCCGTTTCAACTGGGCGCGCGCTGCTGCTTGGTTGCCGCGGTGCGTTGCCGCCTGAGCCGACGCTGCGGCAATGCGGTCCGGAACCTGCGCGCGCACACCGTGATTGCCGGTGCGGACTAACAAGCCGCTACTCACGTCCCTTTCCGCGCGGTCGACGGCCACGTCAACCGCACCATTGTTGGTCGAGGTAACCAGGACCTTGTCGCCGTCCAGCCACGCGTTTGTAACCGCGTTTACTACGAGTTGCGTCTTGCCTGTCCCAGGTGGGCCGGTCACGACCGTCAGAGGTTCTCTGCGGAGACGCTCGAGTGTTTCCTCCTGTGATTGGTTGCACACAAGTGGAGCTGCAAGAGGCCCGGACAAGGGTCGCTTGTTTTGCATCTGCGCGAAACCGTCGAGGAGAAGATATGCGGCAGCCGTAGTCGACCAGTCTTCGCGGGTCTGCAGTTGCCGCAGTTCCTCACGAAGGGTGCTCGTGTATCCAGACCACTCTGCCACGACCGAAATCGCGGCGTTGTAGACGCCTTGCTTGCGACCTATCTTCGATTTGAGGATTCTAGCGTCGAGAGGCGACAAGATCTGGAGTCCAAGCAGGTCAGCCGTTCGTCCGGCAAGGACGCCGAAAGCGTCGGCATCTCCGAACGGCAATCCATGACTTAACAGGTCGCTGATGTCTTCGGTGATCGAAGGGTCGAAGATACCGCTTGCCGTGATGGCCAAGTTGAACTCCGGCTCCATAGTAGCGTGAAATTCCCACTGGTCGTTGGGACCTGGTTCCGGTTCGATCTGGACAGCAAAAAGAGGGGCAACCTTGGGTGTGTGATCGCGGTCGGTTACAACGACAGTCGGCCACCCGTAGATGATCGACCGTGTGCGGGACTTCAGTTTGTCAAGGAGTCCTCCGGACGCCGGCAGGGCGGATTTATCCTTCATGGTTTTTTCAATGCTGACAATGAGATACGGGCGGGGCTGGACATTCGTCGCGGGCTCTGATACAGGTGGAGCAACCCGGACGTGGGGGGATGGGAGCGTTGACGATTCTTTCGGAGGTGTCCGTCGGCCTTGTAGCGGCGGAAGACGAGGGGCGGTTTCGGGCCTTGATGCAGGCGTACCACTATCTGGGTGCGTTGCCGGGGATCGGCGAGACGTTGCGCTATGTGGCCCATCATCGCGGCCAATGGTTGGCGCTGGCGGTGTTCTCGGCGCCGGCGCTGAAGTGCGGCGCACGGGACCGCTGGATCGGCTGGGACTACGGCGTCCAGTTTGACCGGCTGCACCTTATCACCAACAACTCCCGGTTCCTGATCCTGCCGGGCGCTCCGCCAAACCTCGGGTCGCGGGTGCTGTCGCTGTGCACGCGCCGCCTTGTCCGCGACTGGCCGGTGCGCTTCGGCCATGCGCTGCTGCTGGTGGAGACCTTCGTCGATCCCAGGCGCTTCCACGGCACCGTCTACCGGGCCGCCAACTGGATCGAGGTGGGGCGCACCCGCGGCTTCCGCCGCCAGCGGCGGGGCTACAGCTACGGCCAACACGCGCTGCCGAAGCGAGTGTTCGTTCATCCCCTGTCGCGCACCGCGCGCGACCAACTCCGGGCGGATGCTCTCGATCCCCGCCTGCGACATGGAGTGCCCAAGATGATGCTCAACGCCGCACAGATGCGATCCCTTCCGGCCTTCTTCCACCCCATCGACGACCCCCGCCGCCGGCAGGGACGGCGCCATGCGCTGCCCACGGTGCTGGCCTTGGCCACCGCCGCGACCCTGTGCGGCATGCGCGGCTACAAGGCCATCAGCGAATGGGTCCAGGACCTCGGACCCAAGGCGCTGGAACGCTTCCGCGTGCGCCGCCGCCAAGGCCGCTGCCAGGCGCCGAGCCTGTCGGCCATCCGCAGCCTGCTCATCCGCGTCGACCCGGCCCAACTCGACCGGGCGTTGCGCGCATGGCACGAGGCTCATGGCGGCGGCGACAGCGCCCTGGCCATCGACGGCAAGACCCTGCGCGGCGCCATCGATGCCGATGGCAACCAGGCTCATGTGCTCGGCATCGTCGGCCACGACAGCAAGGCATCCTGGGCCCAAAAAAAGTCGGTCTGAGGCCGGATGCCACCGACGGGGAGAAGCGCACCAACGAGATCGGCACTGCCATTCCCCTGCTCGACACCCTGCCCGATATCGCCGGCCTCACCCTCACCGCCGATGCCCTGCTCACCCAGCGCGCCCTCGCCCATTATCTCCTCCACCGCAACGCCCACTATCTGTTCACCGTCAAGCGCAACCAGCCCAACCTGTATGACGATATCCACCTCCTGTTCCACCCGAGCATCGCCCGGCGCGCCCCCGACTTCGCCGCCGAAACCGCAAAGCCCGAACACGGCCGCCACGAGCGTCGTTCCATCTGGGTTTCCAGCGAACTCAACGACTACCTCGACTTCCCCGGCGTCGGTCAGGTGTTCGCCGTGCGGCGAGAAACCGTCGAGGTCAAGTCCGGCAAACGCCACTGCGAAACCTCCTACGGGATCACCAGCCTCGACCCCAAGGCCGCCTCGCCACAACGCCTCCTCACCCTCAATCGAGGACACTGGACCATCGAAGCTACACACCACATCCTCGACTGGAGCTTCGACGAAGACCGCAGCCGCATCCGTACCGGTCACGGCCCGGAGAACATCACATGCCTCCGGCGCTTCGCCATCGGCCTCATCAAAAAACGCGGCCTCGCCGTCGCCCAGACCATGCGCAACCTCGCCAGAAACCCGCGCCGGGTCCTCGACTTCCTCAAAATGACCGCCAACGCCTGCCCGCCAGCAGCACCCCGCTGACCTCCCCCCCAGCCGCATCCGTCGCCTCACCGTCAACCCTCGGCAAACCCCAGTCGCCCTGCCATGCCCGATTCCCCGCAATACACCTTGTTTCTGCCGCCTTCCTGTCCAACAAACCACCACCACCTCAGAAAATCGTCATCCCTCCGCCCGATCACGACCCCATCCAACAACATGCGCCTCCAATGCCAACCTCCAACTCCTGTGGCCAAATGCTCGATCTCCGCCACTCGGCCAAAAATCAGAACAAATTTACCGTGCGGACGCCGGCGTCGAATCGCTCTGCCCGACTACCAGTTTCTCTTCCCCAGGGTGTAAGAACCACAGAGAGTTCTCTTTGACGTACGGGACCAGCGATTTCGCTGCTTCTGCTTCAATGCACCGTTGAGCATAATTGCATAGTTGCTGCCAAGGAGTTTGCGTGCTGCTGGCAACCGGCTTTAACGCGCTCGAACTGCTGGGACTTGCTTTCGTTGCCGTATTCCGCGAACCGTCCGCTACGTTGTCCGATGCGACTTGGACCGAGGCAGCCCCACCACCTATGCAGTCAATACACCAGACCTTTTTCGACGATCGTGACCAGTGGGCACGCTCGCCCGCTTCCAGCCTCGTTGCGCACGATCGGCAGCGTCCGGCGTACTTCAGCGAGATAAAACGTAGATCTTTGGGGAGTGCCATCCTCGGTCCTCAGAAGGCTGCCATCAGCGACGGCGGATAGTTGGAATTTATCGGTATGAAGAGCGACAAAGGTCTCGCTGTCAAGCCAAATGTGCATAGAACCCTTAGCAAATCCCCCAGGATGCGCATGATTACCCCTTGGCACCGCTAGACTCCGCCGGAGCCTCAGTCATTCCAGCCGCCGACGGTCCCGGCCATGGGAAAGCCGAAGACTCTCATCCTGTCTAAGCTGTTCAAAATGTTTCCTGATGGTGCACTATTCGATATAGTCCCATCGAAGGAGAAATCATGGCCAAAGGATCGGTTGTTTCGATACAGATTGCGAAGGACGCCAAGGGTGCTATGGAGAGCCTTCAGGAAGTCCAAGCGGTGGAAGGCAAGGGTCTCGAGGGAGACCGCTACTGCAATCAGGTGGGCAGCTACTCGCACAACCCCGGTCCGGACCGCGAGGTGACGCTCATCGAGGCGGAAGCGCTTGAGGCCATGGAGCGGGACTACGGCACCACGCTGGACCCCAAGGACAGCCGCCGCAACATCACCACTCGCGGGGTCCCGCTGAATCACCTGCTACAGGGACGGGAGTTCACGATCGGAACCGTAAGGATGCGGGGGCTGCGGGTTTGCGAGCCCTGCGTCAACCTCGTCAAGCTCACGGGCAAGAACGTGCTGCAGGGGCTCGTTCACCGGGGCGGCCTGCGCGCCGAGGTGCTCAACAGCGGCACGATACGCGTGGGCGACACCGTGGAATGGGATACGGAAGGCGCTTATGCGCCTGACCTCCCCGGCACCACGAAGAGATCCGCCGCAGGATAGCGCTCCGGGGTGAGACCCTGTTCGTAGGCGTAGTCGAGGAACGCCTCCACCGTCCGGCCATCTTCATCGAGGGAGTAGCTCCAAGGGTCTCTCGGATGGCCGTGGCCGCCGCACAGGGTCTCCATTTGCTTCGGGGCTAGCGACTCCCACCACTCTTCTTCCTCCGACGCCAGGATGTACCGTGCGTGCGGCTCGCCGCCGCGGTTCCCCACGGCCCTGGCGCGAACGAAGGCGTCGTAAAGCGCCTGGCACAGGTCCGCGTGCCGCTCGGCCACGTCCTGCCACAGGGCGATGGTGTGCATGATGGGGAAACAGCCGGTGCGCGCGAAGTAGTCCACTTCGAGCTGCCGCGTGTCCTCGCCCAGCAGGCGCCGTACGCCGGCCGACTCCCGCGCCGCGGCGCTCAGGGTGGAGGCTTCGATCATGGCGTCGATGTCGCCCCGCACCAGCAGCTCTTCGAGACTCTCGCCGGAATGCACCACCTCCACGTCGAGGCGGTTGCGCGTCTCGTCGCGCAGCGGCACGTCCACCGTCACGACCCAGGTGATGTCGGTCAGGTCCACGCCGTGGTCGTGCTGCAGCAGCGCCCGGGCCCACAGGCCCGCGCTCAGGTTGAGGCGCCGCACGCCCACGCGCCGGCCCGCGAGGTCGGCCGGCGCCTCGATGCCCGCCGCGCCCCTGCAGAAGATGTAGGGATGCCGGAAACGGCGGTAGTGGAAGACCGGAATGGCCACGAGCGGAACGCCCTGGGAGCGCGCGGTCACGAACGGCGCCATGCCCATCTCGCAGATATCGAAGGCCTTGTCGTCCAGCATCCGAAGAGTGCGCGGATACTGGTAGTCGCCCAGAATTCCGGTGAGCGGGAACGGGTCGGGTACGATCTCGATGTCGTACCCCGTCACGGACACGCGGCCGTCCAGCAACGGACGCGTCCGCTTGTATTCGCCGCACGATAGGGTCAGTCGAGGCTGCATGGTATCGGACCGGATATCGGATACGTTCCCGGGGGAGCCCGTTACAGGTCTACCAGATCGACCCGCCCGGGGCGAGGTATCCCGTGGTCATTTCACGCCCAGCCACGGGTAGGTCGGATTAGCGAAGCGTAATCCGACATGCCGGTAAGATGTCGGGTTACGCCTTCGGCTAACCCGACCTACGGCGTGAAATGGTCCTGCGAGGTATTCCGAGGGATGTGGTTCGACGAGACAAGGCGTGGTAGATTCGACGGATCACGCACAAGGGGGAACGTTGCCATGGCCAAGACACTGAAGACTTCCGACTCCTGGGAACCGCCTGCCAGCCTGTCCAAGGAAGAGCTGGTTGAGATCTCGGATGGGATTCTGGCGGAGCCCGACATTCCCTACACCGAGACCGAGGACGTCTTCCGCATCCACGCCAACGGCATGGACTGGGATATCGGCTGCATGGTTTACGAGCCCAAGGACCCGGCCAAGATCCCCACCGGGCCGGACGGGAACAAGCTCGGCATCTTCATGACCCACGGCGGCGCCAGCGACTGGCGCTCCATCGAGCGGCTGGCGCAGACCTTTGCCGGCAAGCGCGGCTACAAGGTGTGCAGCATGACCTACCCCGGCCGCCTCTACCTCCCGGATCCGAGCCGCGACTGGCCCGGCGACACCTTCCACGACGACGGCGGCGTGCGCACGCCCATCTGGCTGGACGGCGAGTTCATCGGCAGGGACGAGTACGAGGTCGTCGACGACGCCGCCCTGCGGGAGATCTACGGCTCCCGGAAATACGCCAGGGCCAAGAAGGGAAGCAATTTCTACTATCGCATGGCGGCCTGGCCGGTGGCATTCGAGGAAGGCATGCTGGACATCTGCCGCCGGCACCTGCCCGTGGGCGAGTACTCGGTGTTCACCCACGGCCACTCCACCGGCGGACCCTTCAGCCACTACCTGCTGCAGCGCATCGAGAACGGCAAGGGGCTCATCGGCATCGAGAACTCGCCCTTCGCGTTCATCTTCCGCAAGATGAGCGGCCACGACTGGCCCACCCCCTTCGATCACGTGCTGATCCGGAACTGGCGCGAGCTGGCGCGCTACAAGGGCGCCGAGGTGGCGATGCAGGAAGGGGAGAAGCCGCTCTTCAGGCTGGCCTGGCTGATGGAAGAGATCTTCGAGATGTGGGAGCAGGCCAAGCGCTTCCCCCAGTTCAAGGCCGAGAACTGGCTGCACAGCGACAGCCACCCCTGCCTCACTGAAGCCGCCAAGGTCACGGCCGAGCGCCTGAAGATGAACGCCGAAGAGACCCAGGCCCTGGTGGACCGCTACCTGAGCTACGGCCGCCCCCTCCCGGGCCCGGACGCCAAGCCCATCCCGCCGCTCCTCTACGGCATCAACAAGTTCAGCCGGGACCACACCCCCGAGAAGTACAACAGCATCGTCAAGACCGAATACGCGGCCATGAACCCGGCCCCGAAGGTGCGCGTCGTCGAGATCGGCACCGGCATCCATTCCTACTGGAAGACCGAGGACGGCCTGCCCCTGGGCGTCTGCCCGGTGATCACCAAGGTCTGGCATGACGCCGTGATGAACGGGTACTACGAGGTGTGATGACGGGCTGGACCGGCACCACGGAAAGGCCGGGCGGCCTCACACCAGGGGGTCGCCATGGGCGCTTCATCCAGAGACCTGATCATCCTGTTTACCCGCGAAAATAGTGAACAGTATTCTTCTTGCTGTTTGATTCACTAGTTTTTTAGTATATATGGTGAACAATACAGCAACGACATGGCAATCACGCAACCGATAAAAAACCGTATTCAAGCCCTGAAACGGGATTACGATACCTTGCGCCAAGGCAAGGAATCATTGCTGTCGATGATCGACGAAGTGGAGATACCGGAGAGCGTGTACAACTCCAACGCGATCGAGAATTCAACCCTTACCCTGGAGGAGACAGAGAGAATCCTGTTGGAGCAGATGCTGTCCCGGAACGTGTCCGTGCGGGAAGTCTTCGAGGCGAAAAACCTGGCCCGTGTCACGGAATACAAGCACATCAGAGCTAAAGACGGCGAGCTGAACAAAGACCTTATACTACGATTGCATCAGATGCTCATAGGCGGCATCGATGACGCCATCGCAGGCCGCTTTCGCCGACAGGGGGAGTATGTGCGGGTGGGCACTCATATCGCGCCTGCGCCCGAGCATGTAGAGCTTATGATGGATAGTATCCTCATCGGGTATTCCAGCGACCTCGGCTCCTATTTCCTCGACAAGATTGCCCGATTTCACTTGGATTTCGAGAGCATCCACCCCTTTTGCGACGGCAACGGCCGCCTGGGGCGGGTCCTTATCAATCTTCAACTCCTGCAACTCGGCCTGCCCCGCCTCATCGTTCGCAACTCGGAGAAGCAGAGGTACTATCGAGCGTTCAGGGACCATGAGCACGGCAAAACGACCAGGACTATGGAAGGCATTCTATCGCTGGCTCTTCTAGAGTCGCTGCACAAGAGGCTGAGCTATTTGAAGGGGACGACAATTATCCGACTGTCGGATTATATCAAGCAGAATGGGCTTTCAGCGCCAGCCGTCACCAACGCGGCCCGCCGCCAGACCATTCCCGCTTTTCGCGAAAAGGGGGTGTGGAAAATCGGGGAGACAATTGCTGATTGGTAACGGCGAGTGAGAAACAACCACGTCCTCCCTTGGCCTTCCGGCTGCCCGTCTTTCGCAAACGCGCCAAGCGCGCCACCGTAAACCACGAAAAGATCTACCTGTTCGACGCAGGCGTGTTCCGTTCATTGCGCCCGAAGGGGCTGCTGGACCGTCCCGAGGAAATAGACGGGCAGGCGCTCGAAGGGTTGGTGGCTCAGCATCTCCGTGCCTGGGCGGCGTACTCCAGGCACCACGCGGACCTGTTCTTCTGGCGCACACGCGCCGGCACCGAAGTCGACTTCGTGGTCTACGGGGAGCCGGGGCTTCAGGCGTTCGAGGTCAAAAATACCGGCCGGGTCCATTCCGCCGACCTCCGGGCTCTCAGGGCATTTCGCGACGACTATCCCGAGGCAGAGACCGCCCTGCTCTATCGCGGCCGGGACCGGCTGCGGATCGACGACGTCTGGTGCCTTCCGGTCGAGGACTTCCTTCGCCGGGCCACACCGGACCAGGGTCTGCTGGCCTGGCTGTGAAGAGAGATTCAGGGTCGCAACGGTCGAGACCGCTGCCGGGCTTGCACTCGTTGTTCCGGTCGAGTGGGCACGCAGTCCACGTCTTCACCCGAGGCGGATGCGCCTGAGCCTGAGGGCGTTTCCCACCACCGACAGCGACGAAAGGCTCATGGCGGCGGCGGCGACCATGGGGGACAGGAGCACGCCGAACATCGGGTAGAAGACGCCGGCCGCGATGGTCACCCCCACCGCGTTGTAGACGAAGGCGAAGAACAGGTTCTGCCGGATGTTGCTCAAGGTGGCGCGGGCCAGTAGCCGCGCGCGGACGATGCCGTACAAGTCGCCGCGCATCAGGGTGACTCCGGCGCTCTTGATGGCCACGTCCGCCCCGGTGCCCATGGCGATGCCGGTGTCGGCCGCGGCGAGGGCCGGCGCATCGTTGATGCCATCGCCCGCCATGGCCACGTGACGGCCGCGGGCGTGCCACTCGGCCACGATGTCCCGCTTGTCCTCGGGGACCGCTTCGGCCCGCCAATCGTCGATGTCGAGAGCGCCGGCGACCGTCCGCGCGGCCCTCTCGCTGTCCCCTGTCACCATCATGATGCGTAACCCTGAACGGCGGAGGATCCGGATGGCCTCGCGGGTGGTGGGCTTGATCTGGTCCGCCGCCGCCACGAGGCCCCGCGGTTTCCCGTCTACGGCAACGAACATCACGGTCTTGCCCGCGTCCTGCAACCGTTCGCCGGCGCCCGCGACCTCGCCGAGGTCGGCATCGAGCTCGCGCATCAGCGCCAGATTGCCCAGGACCACCGCGCGGCCCGCGACCCGGCCCCGGACGCCCCTGCCGGGGATGGCCTCGAAGTCCGTCGTTTCATGGAGCACGGCCCCCCGCGACTGGGCGCCGGCGAGGATCGCCTCCGCCAGCGGATGCTCCGATCCGTGTTCGAGGGAGGCGGCGAGCGAAAGGACCTCGGCTTCGTCCATGCCGTGATCCGCGGCGATCACGTCGGTCAGCTCGGGCTTCCCTTCGGTCAGGGTGCCGGTCTTGTCGACCATCAGCACGTCCACCTTGGCGAGGCTCTCCAGCGCCGCGGCATCGCGCACGAGCACACCCGCCTGGGCGCCGCGCCCGGTCGCCACCATGATCGACATGGGCGTGGCGAGCCCGAGCGCGCACGGGCAGGCGATGACGAGGACGCTCACGGCCGCCACCACCGCATGGGCCAGGGCGGGCGCGGGACCGACCATCAGCCACACGACGAACGCGATCAGCGATACCACGACCACCGCGGGCACGAACCAGTTCGCGACGCGGTCCACCAGGGCCTGGACCGGAGCGCGGCTTCGCTGCGCCGCGGCGACCATGTCGACGATCCGCGCCAGCACCGTATCCGAGCCGACCCCCTCGGCGCGCATGACGAACGAGCCCGACTGGTTGATGGTGCCGCCCGTTACCGTGTCGCCCGCCGCCTTCTCCACCGGGATCGGCTCGCCCGTGAGCAGTCTCTCGTCCACCGCGGAGTGTCCGTCGAGAACGACGCCGTCCACCGGCACGCTCTCTCCGGGCCGCACCAGCAGCCGGTCGCCGACCTTCACCGCTTCCAGCGGCACGTCCTCGTCGCCGTCGTCCGTGACCCGCCGCGCGGTCTTGGGCGCGAGATCGAGCAGCGCCCGGATCGCGCCGCCGGTGCGCTCGCGCGCCGAGAGCTCGAATATCTGGCCCACCAGCACCAGGATGAGGATGACCGCCGCCGCCTCGAAGTAGACCGGAGGCAGCCCGTGCGGCCCGCGCACCGACAACGGGTACAGGCCCGGCGCCAGCGCGGCCGCCACGCTGAAGGCGTAGGAGGCCCCCGCCCCCAGCGCGATCAAGGTCCACATGTTGGGACTGCGGTTGACCACCGAAGCCCAGCCGCGCTTGAAGAACGGCAGCGCCACCCACAGCACCACCGGGGTCGCCAACAGAAACTGGAGCCAGACGTGCAGGCGCGGTCCCAGCCATTCCGCCATCGGCAGCCCGAGGTGTCCGCCCATTTCCAGAACAAGAGTGGCGAGGCCGAGAGGCGCGCCGATCCAGAGACGCCGCCGGAAGTCCACCAGCTCCGGATTGGCCCCGGCATCCGCGGACGGCATCATGGGCTCGAGGGACATACCGCAGACGGGGCAGTCTCCCGGAGCATCGCGAATGATTTCCGGGTCCATCGGGCACGTGTACCGCACGCCCTCGGGCGCCGGCTCGGGTTCGGAACGCGGACCGAGGTGCTCTTCGGGCGAAGCCTCGAAGCGCGCCTGACAGTGCCCGGAGCAGAAATAGAATCGTTCTCCGGCGTGCCGGGTCAAATACCGCGCGGTGGAGCGATGGACCGTCATCCCACAGACCGGGTCCCTCGCCTCGATGTAATCCTCGGGCGCCGCGGTGAACTTTCGCATGCACCCCTCGCAGCAGAAATGGTACCGCTGCCCGAGATGCTCCAGCCACGGTTTTCCGGACGAAGAAGAAACCTCCATCCCGCACACGGGATCTCTCGTGATGGCGTTCGAGGGCGTATCAGCCGACGGGTGAGTTTGGTCAGTGTGGTTCATCGACGAGTTCTCAGGATAGCACAAACTGGCGCATTCCTGGCCGAATCGACACCGGCGCGACCAGGCAAGAGGGGATTGACGAGAACGGCTGTAACTGATATATGACCAGGGACGTGACTACGGTCATGAAGAAACAAAATGACTTCCATCTCCAAAAGCAAGCTCAAGGCAAACATGCTTCGTATCTTCCGCGACATCGAAGAGAGCGGCGAGGAACTGATCGTTACGGATCACAACCGCCCGGTCCTGCGGATTCAGCCCCTCGATCGAAAGAAGACGGCGGAAGAAGTGTTTGGCGCGATTCAGGGCGGGGTTGTCTACCGTGAAGACATCGACACACCGACCGCCGATGAATGGGCCGAGTCATAGATGATCGTTCTGGACACCTCGGCGCTCATTTTCTGGACCCTGGACCGAGCCCGCCTCTCCGAGGCTGCCGCACAGGCAATCTCCAGCACCGACCGCATCGCCCTCAGTTCCATCTCCATTTGGGAGATCGGAATCAAGGTGAAACGGGAAAGGCTGTTCATCCCGGTTTCCATCCAGGAGTTCACGGACAAACTGGAAACAATCGACCGTGTGGATATTCTTCCCGTGGATGTCCTGACCTGGATCAAGAACATCGAGCTCGACTGGGATCATCGGGACCCCGCCGACCGGACGATCGTGGCAACCGCGAGCCTGCACGCCTGCCCGCTTGTCACCTCCGATTCCGCGATCCGCGTGTTCTATTCGCAGACCATCTGGTAACCCGCCTCAAACGGATTGATGGCCACGATCCCGTGGTAGAGTTACCCTGGGTTCAGATCCTCAGAAGCACATGGGTGTCCACATCATGGCGTTTCAGTACGGTCTGAAGGACAGGCCCACCGTGGCGAACCGGGCCGTGGAAATCCTCGTCAAGATGTTCAACCTGGCCGATGCGTGGGGATGGCGTCCGTCAGGCAGGATGAGGTGGTCCCAGAAGATTGGACAGGTTGCTAAGGTGTATTCCGCCGACTGAGGGAGGGATACGCAATGAGCACACGACGACGATTCGCGAGGGCGTTCAAGACGAAGGTCGGCGCTGGAGGCGCTGCGCGGCGACAAGACGATCCAGGAGATCGCTTTGCGGTACAAGGGTCATCCGAACTAGGTGAGCGCGTGGAAGCAGCGGGCGGTAGAGGGCATGAAGGAGGTCTTCTCGAAGGGGTGGAGCGGAGTCGTGGGGACAACGAGGGGGAGAGCCGGGACCTGCACGCGAAGATCGGGGAGTTGACGGTGGAACGGGATTTTTTTGGCAACAGCGGTAAAGTGGTGAGTCGCGAGAAAGGCGCAGGGCGATGATCGAGTCCTGCCATCCCAACCTCAGCTTGAGCCGTCAATGCCACCTGCTTTGTGTGAGCCGATCCTCGCTGTACCCAGGCCCAAGGGGGAGCGCGTGGAGAACTCGGCGTTGATGCGCCGGATCAATGCGCTGTTTCTGAAGTACCCGTTCCAGAGCGTTCCAACGGCCACGCGCACCGTTACTACCTTGGACGGGGCTCTTGTCAGCCCACACCACTCGATTGACAACTCCCTCGAACGGCCTTTGGCGACAACCCTCCAGATGTTCGAGTAAATCAGGGTCGCGTTCCAGCATTTACGGATAGCCCCCAACCTACGTGTACGTGGGATCAGCCATAGCCTGAATGGCTTCCAGGACTTCTTCAATTCGCCCTTCCTGGATCAAATCAGCAGGTCGAAGGCCGCTGAAGTACCTGTGCCTAGAATACAACCATGCTCGCGCCGTTTTCGGATCGGAATAGAATTCCGAGAGTCGTTCCACTATATACTCCAGGTCAACAAGAAGGCTCTCCTTGACCGGCCTAGGATAGGCACGCCCTTGGTTCCACCGAGAAACCGTCTCAGGAGTAGTCCCGAGCATATTTGCCACGTCGACCGCCCGAATGGCGGCTCGGCTCTTTAAGAGCTCGAGTTTTTCCGCCACCACGTTCTTTTCCGCGACCAAATTTGACATTGCTAGCCTTCCATGTCTTCGCTCTTCATGCGAGACGTGCTCCAAAGAACGCCGTTGCCTCCTCTCTCTTCAGATGAATACCCAGAGGAGCCACGTAGATTCTTGTAGGCCATGTAAACCCTGGGTTGCCGGAGCTCGCGGGCCTCGTCCATGAACTTGCGCTGAAACGCTCCTTCTGGGTCACTCCGTGGCAAATTCCTCCGACCGCACCGAACGCCAAGGGGCTACGGCCGGGTAGCCCACCCATCATGTCTCCAATGAGCGGCACGTTGCGCCCACATGACGTTTCAGGTGACGCTACTATAGACATTAGTGTTGATGTTGTCAATGACGTTGACGGCTGGAGTAGCGTACGCGACCGTCCATCCGGCACGGACCGGCCCTCCCTGACGTCAGCCGAATCGCCTTCCACATCTGTACCGGCACTGCAGCCCTGCCTGCCCTGATCGTGCTCAATCGAACACCGCAGCTACCACCTCACCAAGCTCAAGGTGGCCGGACTTCAACAAGGCTGTACGGGCCTGCGACGCTGCCAACGCTCAGATCGGGTGGACCCGGGAGGACGTCGACCGGATCGGCCTTGCCTCCATGGGAGGCAGCGAGGCCCAGACGCCGCCGAAGCGACTACCGGCTACGTGCGCTCCGGCAGCTTCGGTTTCAGCTCACCGCGTCCCTGAGACTCCCGGACGCTTTAAACGACACGGATGTCGAGCCCGGTCTCGCGATGCTTTCGGCGGTCCGAGGTTTCTCCCGACGCGCTCGGCCCAGCGCGTGGTCGCAAACGTGCCTAATCCGCCAATCGTGACCCTGTTTCCACGGCCGTTACGGCGCCAGCAGTTCCGCCAGCAGCCGGAACTCGTGCTCACGCGGTGACTTCGTTCGCCAAACGAGGCCGATGGTGCGGCTGGGCTCGGGCCTACGGAACGGCCGGATGACGATGGACGAGGGCGTGCGGCACTCCACGTCCAGGGCGATGCGCGGAAGCAGGGTGATGCCGATGCCGCCCGCGACCATCTGCACCAGCGTGTTGAGGCTGCCGGCGCGGAAGTCGCCGACCTCGGCGGCGCCGCCGGTCTGACATACTTTCAGGGCCTGCGCCCGCAGGCAGTGGCCGTCGTCCAGCAGCAGCACCTGCTCGCCGGCGAGGTCGGCTTCGGTCAGGCGCTTGCGCCCGGCGAACCGGTGTCCGGCCGGCACCGCGACCACGAAGGGGTCCGAGGCCAGCGGCAGGGTGGCCACGTCACCCAGGTCCGCCTCCAACGCCAGCAGCAGCAGGTCCAGCTTCCCTTCCCCCAACAGGACCAGGAGCCGGTGGGTGAAGTCCTCGTGCAGCAGGATGCGGAGGTCCGGATGCCGCCGCCGGATGGCCGGCAGCGCCTTGGGAAGCAGATAGGGCGCCACGGTGGGGATGACCCCCAGCCGCAGCGTGGTGGATAGCGGCCGGGTCAGGCTGCGAGCCGTGTCCACGAGCTCGCCGGCCTGAGTCAGAATGCTCCGGGCCAGGGGCAGCAGGGTCTCCCCCTCGGGCGTGATCAGGACCCTGCGCCGGCTTCGCTCGAAGAGTTGCACGTCCAACTGTCCCTCCAACTCCTTTAGCTGGATGCTCAGGCCCGGCTGGGTAACGAAGCACGCCTCGGCCGCGGCCCGGAAGCTCAGGCGCTCGGCTACGGCCACGAAGTATTCGAGCTGCCGCAGGGTGATCTCCATGATAAGTTTAAGTTATCATGAAGCAAATTATTATCAAATTTATTTCTCGAATTTATCGACTATACTGAAAGACAGAACAGCGGTTTATTCAGGAGGAAGGAGAGCCACATGTTCCAGAAACAATGCCCCGTGATGACCACCAGCGCGGGCGCGCCGGTGGCCGACAACCAAAACGCCCTGACCGCCGGAGAACGCGGTCCGATCCTGCTGCAGGACTACCAGCTCATCGAGAAGCTCGCGCACCAGAACCGCGAGCGCATTCCCGAGCGGGTGGTGCATGCCAAGGGCTGGGGCGCGTACGGGACCTTCACGGTCAACCACGACATCTCCCGTTACACCCGAGCCAGGGTCCTCCAGCCCGGCGCGAAATGCGACGTGCTGGTCCGGTTCTCCACTGTGGCCGGCGAGCTCGGCGCGGCGGACGCCGAGCGCGACGTGCGCGGCTTCGCGATGAAGTTCTACACCGAGGAAGGCAACTGGGATCTGGTGGGGAACAACACGCCGGTCTTCTTCATCCGCGACCCCCTCAAGTTTCCGGACTTCATCCGCACCCAGAAGCGGCATCCCAAGACGCACCTGCGGAGCCCCGTGGCCATGTGGGATTTCTGGTCGCAGTCGCCGGAGTCCCTGCACCAGATCACCATCCTGATGTCGGACCGCGGCTGCCCCACGGCGCCCATGTACATGAACGGCTACGGCTCCCACACCTTCAGCTTCATCAACGCGGACAACGAGCGCTTCTGGGTCAAGTTTCACTTCAAGACCCGGCAGGGGCACCGGCACTACACCAACGCGGAAAGCGCCGAGGTCATCGGCCGGACCCGGGAGTCCTACCAGGAGGCCCTGTTCGGGGCCATCGAGGAGGGCGCGTACCCAAGATGGGACCTCAAGGTGCAGATCATGCCGGAAGAGGACGCGGAGAAGACGCCGTACAATCCGTTTGACCTGACCAAGGTCTGGCCCCACGGCGACTATCCCCTGATCGACGTCGGCGTGATGGAGTTGAACCGCAATCCGGAGAACTACTTCGCGGAGGTGGAGCAGGCCGCCTTCTCCCCCTCGAACGTCGTGCCGGGCATCGGCTTTTCACCGGACAAGGTCTTGCAGGCGCGCATCTTCTCCTACGCCGACGCGCACCGCTACCGCCTGGGCACGCACTACGAGGCGCTGCCGGTGAACGCTCCCAAGTGCCCGGTGCACCATTACCACAAGGACGGGGCCATGCGGTTCTTCGGACCCCGGCACGGCAATACCGACGCCTACTACGAGCCCAACAGC
Organism: uncultured Binatia bacterium (SeqCode); assembly: GCA_965221155.1. Taxonomy (GTDB): domain Bacteria; phylum Desulfobacterota; class Binatia; order UBA9968; family JAJDTQ01; genus JAJDTQ01. The sequence goes on from OZ244869.1 coordinate 995,310, forward strand.
TTCGGCGGTCCGGTGCAGGACAAGAGCTACGCCGAGCCCCCGCTCAAGGTATCGGGTGACGCCTCCCGCTACGACCACCGGGCGGGCAACGACGACTACACCCAGGCCGGAAACCTGTTCCGGTTGTTCGACGACGGCCAGAAGCGGCGTCTCTTCAGCAACATCGCCGGGGCGATGGATGGAGTCCCGCGGAGGATCATCGAAAAGCAGCTCGAGCACTTCGCCAAGGCCGACCCGGCCTACGCGGCGGGGGTGAAGGACGCTCTGGGGTGGCCCGACGCCGCGTGAGAGCGGCAAGACGGCCCCTACCATCGGCAACGCATGACGAATACAGGGGCGGGTTCCAAACCCCCGCCCCTGTTGCCGTGGCTAACCGCCCTTGAGAGCGGCCAGCCGCGCCACCGCCTGTTCGTGATAGAGCCGGTCGACGGCGTCCCTGGAGGGTTTCTTGAGGGCGCGCTCGAACAGACCGCGCGCCTCCTCCCGGTTCCGTTCCTTGTCCATCAGCAACAATCCGAAGGCGTATTCGACGCACACCACCTTGGCGTCGGGCATCAGCTCGAGGGTGCGGCCGTAGTGTGCGCGGGCCTTCTTCTCCGTGGCGCCGTAGAGGAACCCCGCTATGCCGCCCGCGGCGTTGACGATTTCCGCGTGCCAGGTCGCCATGCTCAGATGGCCGGCCGCCTTGTCCGGGTCCAGCCGTAGCGCCTCTTCGACGGACTCGCGCACTCTCGTGGCATATCCCCCGGTGACCGCCTGCAGGAACCCGACGGTCTGGCCGTACCGGCCCGTGGTGTGGGCCAGTTGGATGTGCGCCTCCGGATTTGCCGGATCGAGCCGAACCGCCTCCCGCGCCAACTCCATGGCACGTTCGAACAGGGCCTTCTTCTCCTCCCCCTTGGCGAAGAAGTGCCCCTGTATCGCCAGTGATTGAGCTGCCAGCGCATAGCTCTCGGAGGTCTTTAACGCCGCGCCGAGCTCGGCCGCCTCGACGAACCGGCCTTCGGCGTACACCGCCCGCACCTGCTCCACCGATTGGGCGCCGGCGGTGCCGGACAGAAGAAACGTACAGATGACGGCGACAGAGGTCAGGGATGCTGTTTTGATCATGGAAACAAAAGACATCAGAGGCTGTCCGGGATGACAGTGAAGCCTTCTGCAAAGCCGGCCTCACGCAACCGTCGGTCAAACACGACGAGGCCATTGCCCGCGGTTAGCCCCTGACACCATTGGATGGCCGCCGCCAACTGTAACGCGTTCGCAGCCCGCAAGGGATGGACTCCGAACAGGCGTTCCGCCGTTCCGCGTATGGACTCACTGGGCTGGATCTCGATCCCGGCTTGCACGACTGCGTCCAACGCATGACGTGCGACACGCGCATCGTTCGGCTTCAGGTGGCCCTCTCGTACCCGTCGCATGAACGCGGAAGTACACTCGGTACGGGTACCCCACCATATGACGAGGGAGGGGTCCTCGTTCAGAACATCCCGTACGGTCGCGGTACCGGTCTCCTGGACGCAGAGCGGCACAATGGCCGACGTATCCCAGAACTTCACCAGCCCTCTTCCCGTTCGCGAGACACCGCTGCCCGTACTGTCGCTTCGGCATCCACGGGGCGCGGCCAATCCCAAAAGTCCGCCGGCAGAGGGGCCTTGGGACGTCTAAGCAGTCCCTTTCTTTCCATCTCGTTCAAGTGCTCGGCGAGCGACCACGCACCGGCGATGGGCAGCAAGCGCGCGATTGGACGACCACGTTCAGTAATCAACACTTCTTCGCCTGCCTTCACTTGGCGCAGGTACGCGCTCAACGATGCCTTGAGCCCCGATACTGTGGCAATCTCCATCAAGTTGACCTGTCTGGTTAAAACTATCTGGCTATTATAGTCAAATAAGCTTAGCTAAGGGCAACCCTCGCAGCCTCACCAAGGTCAATCCTCGCCGGCCCGTCAGCGTCAAAGGTACAAGACCCGGAACGTCGATACAACGCGACGTTCGGTGCTTCAATCCCGGCCGGGGCGGTCTTGATTGACATCGTTCGGCAGCGGGCTAAGGTGGACCCATGAACAGACGCAGACTGCCCATCGGGATGCAGACCTTCCGCGAAGTCCGGGAGGAGAACTGCTACTACGTGGACAAGACGGCGTATATCCGGCGGTTGCTGGACGAGGGCAAACACTACTTCCTGTCGCGCCCGCGGCGCTTTGGCAAGAGCCTGTTCCTGGACACGTGCAAGGAGCTGTTCGAGGGCAACGAGCGGCTGTTCGAGGGGCTCTACATTCACGATCATTGGGATTGGTCGGTTCGCCATCCCGTCCTTCACATCAGTTTCGGCAGCGGCAACTTCAAAGAGCCCGGCTCCGCGCACACCCACCTGATGGCCCAACTGGATGCCGTCGAGCGTCAGGCGGGAGTGGCGTCGGCATACGTCACGGGGCCCGAGCGGTTCGGCCATTTGATGGAAGCGTTGCACGGAAAGGCCGGGCGCACCGTCGCGGTGCTGATCGACGAGTACGACAAGCCGATCCTGGACGCGCTGGACACGCCGGAGGTGGCCCGCGCCAACCGCGACTACCTGCGCGGCGTCTACGCGGTCATCAAGGACAGCGACGCGCATGTCCGGTTCACCTTCCTCACCGGCGTAAGCAAGTTCTCCAAGGCGAGCCTGTTCTCCGGCCTGAACAATCTCAAGGACATCACCCTGGACTCGCGCTACTCCGCCATCTGCGGCTACACGGAGGCGGACCTGGACACCGTGTTCGCGCCGGAGCTCCCGGGGCTCGACCGGGACCAGATCCGCGACTGGTACAACGGCTACAGTTGGCGGGGCAAGGAGAAGGTATACAACCCCTTCGACGTCCTTCTTCTCTTCGACCGACGTGAATTCGATGCCTGGTGGTTCGAGACCGGCACGCCCACGTTCCTGGTGGAAACGTTGTTCAATCGCCAGGTCGGTTCCCTCGCCCTGGGCGACATGGTGGGCACCGGGGATCTGCTTTCGACCTTCGACGTGGACGACATCGGCACCGAGGCCCTGCTGTTCCAGACCGGCTACCTTACCATCACCGATGAAGAGGACCTCGGCGGGGAGACCCTGTTTCGGTTGGGCTATCCCAACCGGGAGGTGCGCCAGGGCCTGAACAAAAGCCTGCTGCGGCGCCTGGTGCGGGACCCGTCACGGCAGATGGCCAACAGCGTCCGCCTGTACAGGCTGTTGGAAGCCAACGACTTCGCCGGGCTGAAGACGCTGATCCAGGCGTTCTTCGCCAGCATTCCCTACGAGTGGTACACGAACAACGACATCGCCCGCTACGAGGGCTACTACGCCAGCGTGTTCTACTCCTACTTCGCCGGTCTCGGCCTGGATATCACGGTAGAGGACAGTAGCAGCCACGGCCGCCTGGACATGGCCGTACGCTTCAACGGCAACGTCTACCTCTTCGAGTTCAAGGTCGTGGAGTTGGCGCCTGCCGGCGCCGCCATGGCGCAGTTGAAGGAGAAGCGCTACGCCGACAAGTACCGGGCTTTGGGCGAGCCCATCCACCTGGTGGCCGTGGAGTTCAGCAAGGACGCCCGCAACCTGACGGCGTTCGAGGTGGAGGGTGGTTGAGGGGGATTGAAGGGGGGTGGTGTGCCAGGGGGGCGGATGGGGAACCCGAGGTGACCCGCCATCAGTTGTCGCGATAGTTTTTAATCGTAAATTAAACATGATTTCTGACAATTTGGCTGCCGCTAATGTTCCAAGGTAGCAAAAATACGGAAATTGATTCAAAGTGATATGGTTTTGACCGAACCCCTCAGCGGAACGACGCCATGAAATCCGACAACGATACAGACCAAACTTCGAAAAAAGATGGCAGGAACGGCGTCACCCCTTCCACTGCCTTGCTCAATCGGATAATCGGGACCTCGCCCACTCCCCGGATGTTGACACCCTACGAAATCCAGTTGCTGCGGCAAAGTGCGCAAGAGATGTCTCAAGTCGCGCACGAAGTCTTCGCACGCAAAAACAAGCCGTCAACGAAATAAAGCTCGTTTGAAAGAACGTTTTCCCAACGGCCAACCCGTCAGTCTGCGCCCGGCGCCCGGCCGCTGGCAGGGATGTGATCGACCGCCAGAAGCAGATCCCATGACTATACCCCACTCGGTTTTCGATCCACGCCTCATTGTCCTCGGCATCAAAGGAAAGCGTGTATCCTTGCCGGCGACGCTCAAACTCACGGCAGCCCTGCGCGGCCTGCTGATGGGAATTTGTCCCGATCAACCGCCACCGGAATGGTTCAGCAGCCACCGCTCGGACGGCAAACCCACTGTTGCACCGCACTTGGCCTTGACTCCCCTCCCCTTCGTCGGCTCGGAACATGCTGATGGCCGAATCATGGGCTTGGCTCTAGTTCTGCCGGCGAGCTTGGGTCTGCAGGATGCCGGGCACTGCCTCGAACCTTTCCTGCGCGATCCAGCTACAGGCTTACCGTGCGAACACCGGTTGTTTGACGGCCAGTGGTTCGAGTGCACCCTCGAGTTGGCGACCCGCGAACACTCGCCGACAAGCCTCGTTCCAGACGCCTGGACACGAAAATCCCGCGTTTGGGCAAGCGTGACGCCGGTAGTCCTGAACCGGCATTTCGACGGCAAAAACAAATGGGAACAGGCAACGGAAAGCGTGAAGGATGCGTGTCTGCACATCGGTCTGCCGCGTCCACGTGAGGTGCTACTGCACCCGGTTTCGCTGGTTGAGGGCGTGCCTCATGCCAGGAAATATCCGCAATTGACGCGCAAGAACGACGGCAGCAAACGAAGCCACAGCCACGCGGTGATTGTCTTTGACGAACCGGTGAACGGGCCTGTACTCCTCGGAGCCGGTCGCTTCCGTGGATATGGACTGTGTCGCCCGATGGATGAGCAAAGCGATGAGCGATACTGAGATGAAAGCGACAGAGTTCGCCGGCTTCTTTACTGAGCTCTGTGGCAAGACGGAACCGTTCACGTGGCAAACGAATTTGGCAACTTCTGGAGACTGCGGTAGTCGGCTTATACGCATTCCGACCGGTTTCGGAAAGACTTTGGGAGTGCTTGCGGCATGGACTTGGCACCGCGTGCAGGAACGAAACGACGGCTGGCCTCGCCGCCTGATTTGGTGCCTGCCTATGCGGGTACTTGTCGAACAGACCCAGACCGAAGCCCGCGCGGCACTCGACCGTCTCGGGCTACTGTGGGACGAAAATAGCACACACGATGGTAAGATTGGTGTCCATTTGCTCATGGGCGGTGCTGCCACAGGTCAGTGGCATCTTTATCCCGAGTGCGATTCTATACTGATCGGCACACAGGACATGTTGTTGTCGCGTGCCATGAACCGGGGCTATGCCAGCCCGCGGGCGCGCTGGCCGATGGAGTTCGGTCTGTTGAACCAGGACGCTTTGTGGGTGATGGATGAAGTGCAGCTAATGGATGTAGGCCTCGCGACCTCGGGACAACTCCAAGTTTTTCGAAACGCAGACCGCGATGCCAACAAAACGCTACGACCCTGTTTCACATGGTGGATGAGCGCCACGTTACAGCATGACTGGCTGGAGAAGAGCCCGGACACCACCGACTTGACTCCCGAACTGAAGCGGAGAACCCACCGCATCGAACCTAAAGACAGAGTCGGTCATCTATGGGACGACGTACAAAAGACTATCGAAATCGCTAAATTCAAGAATTCCAAGGCGCTGGCTAAAGAAATTTCTCGACGTCACGGAGATCTTGGCCACGGAAAAGAAGGGCCAACACTGGTCGTTCTGAATACGGTTGAGAGAGCCATTGAAGTTTGGGACACACTCCGAAAAGACAAGACGCTGTCAGACACAGACATTCGTTTGGTACACAGTCGATTTCGTCCCAACGAACGCCATGCTTGGCGCGACGATTTCCTCAATCGCATGGCATGTGCCCCCGGGACGGATCGCATTATCGTTTCCACCCAAGTGGTCGAGGCCGGCGTGGACATCTCCGCCGCGATGCTGGTCACTGAACTCGCGCCATGGACCAGCCTCGTGCAGCGGTTCGGACGTTGCGCACGATGGGGTGGCACAGGAAAAATCGTTGTCGCCGACTTCGAGCACGGTAACGACAAGAAGGCGGCGCCGTACACGCTCGACGAACTCGCCGCCGCTCGGGAGGCCTGCGGCGACTTACACGATGTTGCACCTTGTCACCTGGAACACTTCGAGGAAAGGAACGCGGAGTTGTTGCCTCGCCTTTATCCCTATCAACCTACCCACCTGCTGCTGCGCCACGAGTTGGACGAGTTGTTTGATATTGCTCCCGATCTCTCAGGCGCGGATATCGACATCAGCCGTTTCATCCGGTCCGGCGACGAACGCGACATTCAAGTTTTTTGGATGGACATCAACGGTGGTGAGCCTTCCTCGGATACGAAACCTATCCGTGACGAACTCTGTAGTGTTCCCTTTCTCAAAGCGCGTGAATGGCTTTGCAAACCGAAGTCTGAGAACCTGAAACCCGAAAAACGCGCCTGGGTTTGGGATTGGCTGAACCGCTCATGGCGCGAAGTCAAACGCCCTGATCTTTACCCCGGCCAGACAGTGCTGGTGGAGAGTCACGTGGGGGGATACGACGAAGATCGCGGCTGGGATCCAGACGCGAAAGACCGAGTTGACCCCGTGGTAGTGGACAAGGCGGTTCAGTACGTCAGTCGTCTATGCTGGAAAAGCGATGGCAATGGGCGGAGTTCGGGCGAGCGGTCCGTGCGTGGAGTCCCACTTGACGAACATGCCGACGCGAGTGAAGACGATGAATCTCTGAGTATAACCAAAGGCTGGCAGACCATCGCTGGCCACGGCCTGCAAGTAGGAAGCGAAGTCGAACGCATCGCGGATCAAGTCGCGCCGACCCTCGTCAAACTGCTGCACTTGGCAGGACGCTGGCATGATCTCGGAAAGGCGCATCGCGCTTTTCAAGGCTCGATCCAGTCTGAGAGTCGCCCCTCACGCAACGACATTGCCAAGGCACCGGATATCGCGTGGCCGTGTGCCGCAAGCAACATGTACCGCATCGACTCCACGGATCAGCGGCGCGGTTTCCGCCACGAATTGGCCAGCACACTGGGCCTATTTGGCGTGCTCCAACGTCACGATCCGCTACATCAGGCTCTTCTCGGTCCCTGGTGCGAGTGGTTGGGAGCCATAAATGAAGCGGGCAGCGCCTTTCCCAGTCCCGCAGAAAATGCCGCATACGTAAATACAGCGCCCGTTGAAGTCACGCCCATCGAACAGGAAATTCTCGAACTGAGCGCCGAGGAGTTCGATCTCGTCGCCTACCTCGTTTGCGCCCATCACGGCAAGGTTCGCATGTCGTGGCACTCCAGCCCCGCCGACCAGAAGGCAGGCGACACCCGCCTACGCATCCGCGGCGTACGCGAAGGTGACATGTTGCCACCGCTACCGCTGGCAGCCGCTGACGGCGTGTTTCACCAACTGCCAGCTACCGCGCTTGACCTCTCACCGTCCGCGACGGGCCTGAGCCCACGCACGGGCAGGAGTTGGGCTGAACGCGTGCTGAATTTGGTCGAATGCTTGGGACCATTTACCCTAGCTTGGCTGGAAGCGATACTGCGCGCTGCCGACCAACGGGCCTCAGGTCAAGCGGTTGCCGATCCTTTAATCGAGAAAGGGACCAATGTGCCGGCTTAACCCGCTGCTGCTCATAGAACTCACTATCTCGAAGGGAGAAGAATCCCTGCGCTTCTTAATCGCCATACGAAATCACGCCCGACACGATCCACTACGCCGCGCCGCAATCGGGTGCCGCCGTTTCGACCAGAAGAGTTGACCATGATTTACGTCCATCGACTCCACGGCTGTGCGCCAACTCCACTCGCTCATTACCTCAAGGCGCTCGGCATTCTGCGTTTGGTTTCCGAGCAAGTTGATGTCAACGCTCGTGGCTGGTGGGACGGTGATCACTTTCAGCTTGCGACGTCATTAGCTGACAAGAAACTCGAGAGCTTTTTCTTGTACCGCTACCAACCAACGCCCCTTGTATCGCCGTGGAACAAGGGGTCTGGATTCTTCATCGCCAACGACCCTGGGCTATCTCCTATCGAGAAATCCAAGGCTATTCGGTTCAAGAACTTCCGCAAGGGGATCGTAGCCAGCCGCACCTTGCTTGACGCGCTGTCAAGAGCAGACGAAGAAATCAGAAATATAAAGGCGGAAACCAAAGTAAGGGGATCGAGCAAAACCGAAACAGATAGGATCAAGAATTCCGACGCCTACAAGAAACGACTTGGAGAAGCGGAAAAGCAGTTCAAGCGTCTCAAGGCCGATCTGTTCCCAAGTCTCCGATTGGAGTGGCGAGGCGCGCACCGGGAATGGATGGATGCCGCCATGGTGCTAAATGACGACGGCGTGCCGAAATTTCCGTCGTTGCTCGGCACCGGAGGAAACGACGGCAGGCTCGACTTCACAAACAACTTCATGCAGCAACTCGGCGAAGTCTTCGACCTTGACAGTGACGAAGGCAAACCTCGAAATGCCGCAGTTTCTTGGGTTGCCGGCTCGCTGTGGGGTATGCCCGTTCCTGGTTATCCGACAGGGCGACCCGTCGGCCAATACCTGCCCGGCACCGCTGGAGGTGCGAACAACGGCAATGGTCCGGAGGGACAGAGCATGGTGAACCCGTTAGATTTTGTGCTCATGCTCGAGGGTACCATTGCATTCACTTCCCACGCAACGCGCCGCTTCGGGTCATTGGATTCAACCCGTGCTGCCTCACCGTTCGCCGTCAATGCCTGTGGTGCGGCCTATGCCAGTGCATCAGCCAGCGACGAGAGCGCCCGTGGTGAACAGTGGATGCCACTTTGGTCGCAGCCCTCAACGTTCAAGGAGTTAAGTCACCTCCTTGCAGAGGGACGCGCACAGGTTGGCGCCAAGGCCGTACGCGAGCCCCTGGACCTTGCGCGAGCCGTTGTGCGGCTGGGCACAGCGCGAGGTATCAGTACGTTTCAACGATACGGCTACATCGAACGTAACGGTCAATCCAATCTCGCCGTACCGTTGGGGCGTTTCGAGGTTGCGGGTCAGCATGCCGAACACTTGGACTGCATTGACGATCTTGATACCTGGCTACGTCGCATACGCCGAGAGGCACGCGACGAGAACGCGCCGGCTCGCCTTATTGCGATCGAAAGGCGTCTTCTCGAAGCTCTCTTTACTGCGACCCAACATCCCTACCAACAGGAATGCTGGCAGCGCGTCATTCTAAGGTTAGCGGACGTCGAAAAAACAATGGCCCATGGCAGCGGCTACGGCGCTCAGCCCGTGCCTCGCTTGCATCCCGAGTGGGTGGCCGCCACCAATGATGGAACCCCTGAAGCCCGTTTAGCGTTGGCCTTCGCGTTACAGGCACGCGGTTTTCGTCGTGAAAAAGGAATACCAATCGATCCTATCCGACGGCATTGGCTACCGTTGGATCGTACGCAGCCGTGGCGCTTCGCTACGACCGGCACAGGCATTGCGACACGGCTGGTTGTTCGCCCCGAAGTCGTCATGCACGGCCTTCGCGGCATTGACGATGCCGTTGCCCTTGTTGAACGACGCTTGGTTGAGGCTTCGCAAGGCGGTGATCGGCATTTCCCGCTTATGGCCGCACCTCACGCCGCGGCCTGCACCGCCGATCTCGTAGCATTGCTATCAAGAGGCGTGGATTTGGATCGGACATTGGCTATGGCGCGTACCCTTATGGCTCTGGACCGCAAGGCATGGGCGGAGCAATACATCCCCATGGAACCCCCCCAGACGTCGCACTGGCCCGACGACGCGTGGATGTCGATACGCCTTTGCATGCTACCGTGGCCATTCCAGACCCGCTCCGGACGCAAACTCGATATTGGCGCCGACCCGGCGATTGTCCGCCGACTCGCTGTGGGCGATGCAGGATCAGCCATTGCCCTGGCTTTGCGTCGTTTGCGCGTCGCCGGTATCCGCTGCTCTGTGCGTGCTGGCATTGTGTCGTCGGAAACAGCGCGCCTCTGGGCCGCCGCCTTGGCTTTTCCGATTACACAACGAACCGCTAAACGCTTTCTGTACCGGCTCGACCCGGACAAGGAATAACGACTATGCCTATCGACCTGCAATCTCTCAATAATACTCATCGCGTGCTTTTCAAGATTTCACTGGAGCCAGTCTTGGGACAACGTTTCCAACCCACCGGATTTCCGTCCTTGGGCGCTGCCACGTTCCAAGCTCAAGACGGCGTAAGCTTGCTGGTAGAGTCGACGCAGAGCCTGGCCAACCATTTGGAGATGACCATCTGGGATGCGGCCAGCCAGGACATCAAGAAAGAGCTGGAGGGTCTTTCGCACGTGCGCGTGACCCGTAATGGCCAGTTTCTGACGGACACCATACTAGAGTCCCATCGGCTGAATAGCCCATACCTTCTGGAAAGCGGTGACGGTACTTTCTTGAATTCGCTCAGGGAAGAGTTGGGGGTGATGGAGACCGGCCCGGTCGATCGCCGAAATCTAGCTAAAGTACTCCTGAAGTACGATATCAACTCTCTACTGCATGGCGTGTTTCTAGCCAAGAAACAACTGGCGGGTGGGCGCCTTAGAGTCGCCCGTGCTCTGTCAGCTTTCATAGAGGCGGATAATGTGCAAGTCGCTCCTTCTGGAGGTGTGAAAAACGATCATGTCAACCCCCAGGGCGATACAAAGGCAGGATTCGGAAATGTTCCGTTCGCACGCGACGAATACACGGCCAAATCGATCACACTCTATGTCAGTATCGATTTGGCTCAAATCCGTGGTTACGGACTAGGTGACGGTGCGGAACGCCTCCTTATCCTATTGGCGCTGTATAAAATACGGGCACTAACCGATGAAGGGCTGCGGCTGCGAACCGCTTGCGATTTTCAACTCAAGGACGAGGATGTCAAAGCCTCCATGCCTTCCCAATGGGCTTTGCCGCCTTTGGTGGATTTGGAAACAGACCTGGCGGCCGCAGTTGCAACTTGCCAAGATCGTATGACGGTGAGCAAGATCCAGTTCGACGACGAACTCAAGCAAGGCAAGACAGAGGACGACTCTACCGATGGCGATGCGAAAGACACCTAGCGAGTAGCGTTTCATGGCTGTCACCCTTGCTTTCCACTTTCCTGCTGGGCGGTATCACGCCACGCCCTGGGGTCATCACGTCAACGAAGGCGTGATTGAGTGGCCACCCTCACCGTGGCGGCTGCTCCGTGCGCTGGTCTCGGTTGGCTACACGTCGGGGCTTTGGAATGGCGAGCGCCTACCACCCGTCGCCTGTCGTTTGATCGAGAAGCTGGCCACCGAACTTCCACGCTATCGCCTGCCGTCGGCTGCTGGAGCACACAGCCGTCACTACATGCCAACGGCAGTACTCGATAAGGGACGTGAGAAAACCACCCTGGTCTTCGACACGTGGGGGCGAATCGAAGATCAGGAGCTGACCGTCACATGGGACGTGGACCTCAAAGAAGAAGAATTGGTCATGTTTGCAAACCTTGTCGAGCGTCTCGGCTATTTGGGGCGGTCGGAAAGCTGGGTTGCGGGTCGTGTGGTGCCGCAAGGCGACGCCACGCCTGAAAGTAACTGCTATCCGGAGCAGCGGGAGGTATCCCCCGGCCTTGGCTGGGAACAGGTCACGATGCTTGCAGCCGTGGATGCAAGTGATTTCGACAGTTGGCGAACAGAACATCTCGACAAGGTATGGGCCAACCTGCCTCTCCCCGAGGGGAAGAAACCGTCGGAGAAACAACTGCGAGAAGACCGAGCGAAGGCTGCCGAGCCTTTTCCTGCGGATCTACTCGACTGCTTACAGAAGGATACCAACTGGCTACGTCGATACGGCTGGAGCCAACCGCCGGGCAGCCGGCGTATCTTCTATTGGCGGCGAAACAGCGCCATCGGGGTAGGCGCATCCAAAGTCTCGGTTGGAAAACGAGCCGCTAAACCGGTCGAGGCCATGCTCTTGTCTCTCACCAATGCGAGCCGCAACGACCATGCGCTGCCACCGGTTACGAGAACGCTTCCTCAGGCGGAGTTGTTGCGTAAAGCTCTGATTGGCATCGCTGAAAGGAACGGTCTGCCACCGTCGGTGCTTACCGGCTGCGGCGATGACGGCGAACCTCTCAGAGGCGGCCATGAACACTCCCACATCAACCCTTTGGATCTCGACGGCGACGGCCACCTCGACCATATCCTTATCTGGGCACCCATGGCCCTCTACGCCGATGTGCAAGCCGTTGTCCGCGCCGCACGCATGACGTTTACCAAAGGCGGTGTCGAGCCATTACGGTTGGCCATTGCCGCAACCGGCTCCTTAGCCGATTTGGAACGTCTACCAGGGAGCCTTGGTGACGAGGTGGGGCGTCTTTTGGGCGCCGGGAATTCATGCGTCTGGGAGACACTAACGCCCTTCGTTCCCCCACGCCACGTTAAGGCCCGAGGGAAAAATTCCCTTACCGAACAGGTGCGGGCAGAATTGCGTTCTCGTAATCTACCCGAGCCCAAGTCGGTGTATCAACTCGCGCCGAGTCCGCATTCGTCTCGGTACATCCGTTTGGCAGAAGAAACAAGTGGAGCTAGTCCGAGGGACTACAATCCGCGCTGGTCCCGCCTGCGGCATTTCGTGCTCGCACGGCGGGATGGGCCGGAGCCTTCCGTCCGCTACGGCTTCGCTATCCAGATCGAGTTTGACCGTTCGATTCGAGGTCCGTTAGCACTTGGATATGCATCGCATTTTGGCTTGGGTTTATTTCGCCTCCAATGAGACTAAGTGCTTGATTGTTAGCAACCCACGTTCCCGTCTGTCCGTGTATAATAACTGCGTGGAATATTCAGCTCGAACGCGGGAAGGGCGGGCCAAGACTGGACGCATATGGCCTGTCCGCGCGATTTCAGACAGGTGGACCGCATAGAAAACGCGTTCTGTGGCTACGGTATGAGTGATCACCAACAACTCCCCCTAGGATTGCCGCCGCCTCCGGCAACGGGCGATACCCCGCTCATCCCCGTCCGCATGATCAACGAATGGGTCTATTGTCCGCGTCTCGCCTATCTGGAATGGGTGGAGGGCGAATGGGCCGACAGTGGAGACACTGCGGAAGGGACACGCACTCACGCACGGGTTGATGAGGGCGGAGGGCATTTGCCCGCGCCGGATGATCTCAACGAGGATATGGCGCGGGCCAAGTCGGTCACCATGTCCTCGGAGCGCCTGGGTATTATCGCAAAGATGGACGTGGTGGAGGCAGACGGAGAATCCGCCACGCCCATCGACTTCAAGAAGGGCAAGCGGCCGCATGTGCCCGCGGGCGCGTACGAGCCCGAGCGGGTTCAGGTGTGCGCGCAGGCCATGATCCTGGAGGACAATGGATACAAGGTCGAGCAGGGCGCGCTGTGGTACGCCGGCTCGCGCGAGAAAGTCCCGGTCGTCCTGGACAACGAGCTTCGCGCCCGGACCCTGGAGGCGATTTCGGGTTTGCGGTCAGCCTCAAAGTCCGCCCACCGACCGCCGCCGCTTGAGAACAGCCCGAAGTGCCCGCGGTGCTCACTCGCCGGAATCTGCCTGCCGGACGAGACCAACCTGTTCCGAAAGGGTTATCCGCCGCGCCAGCTCAACCCGTCCGACAACCCGGCGCTGCCACTCTACGTACAGACGCCGGGCGCGCGGCTGCGCAAGAGTGGAGAACAGTTGATCGTCGAGGTGGAAGAGGAGAAGGTGGCAGTGCCGATGATCGACGTGTCCCAGGTGGCGCTGTTCGGTCCGGTCTCCGTGACGACTCCGGCGTTGCACGCCCTGATGCGGGCGGAGGTTCCGGTGTCATGGTTTTCCACCGGAGGATGGTTCCTCGGCCACACGGTCGGGACCGGAAACGGCAATGTGGCCGTGCGCGAGGCCCAGTACCGGTTTGCCTTTGATGAGGGTCGCCGTCTTGCCTTCTCACGTGATCTGGTAGCCGCCAAGGTACGCAACTCACGCACCCTGCTACGCCGTAACTGGCGCGCCGACCGTGACACGGGTGACAAGGCAGAAGCGCTGGAACGACTTAGGCGCATAGCCGAGCATGCGCCTTACGCCGAAAGTGCTCAACAGCTATTGGGTATCGAAGGCGAAGCCGCGGCGATCTACTTCGCCCACTTCGAGAACATGCTCGCGACGACCGCGGAGGAAGGCGTGGCGACCTTCTCCTTTTCGACACGCAACCGGCGTCCGCCGGCGGACCCCGTGAACGCCATGCTGTCGCTGGCCTATGCTTTGCTGACACAGACCTTCGCCAACGCAATTTCGGCAACGGGGCTGGACCCTTACATGGGCCTGTACCACCGCCCACGCCACGGGCGCCCAGCCCTGGCCCTGGACTTGATGGAACCGTTTCGGTCCCTGGTCGCCGATTCCTGTGTGATCCAAGCCGTCAACAACGGCGAGGTCAAGCCCGGTGATTTCGTTTTTAACGGGCCAAGCTGTGCGTTGAAGCCCGGCGGCCGCAAGGCGTTCATGGCAGGATTTGAACGGCGCATGCAACAGGAAACCACCCATCCGGTCTTCGGTTATCGCGTCTCCATGCGACGGTTGATCGACGTCCAGGCGCGGTTGCTCGCCCGGCACTTTCAGGGAGAGATCCGCGCCTATCCGCACTATCTCCCTCGGTGAACATCATGGCCAACGAGCGCCTCTACATCGTCACTTATGACATTGCCGAGCCGAAGCGCTGGCAGCAGATATTCAAGACCATGAAGGGTTATGGCCACTGGCTCCAGTTGTCGGTTTTCCAGTGTCGGCTGACGGCCCGGCGACGTGCCGAGATGGCCATGCGCTTGGAAACCCTGATCCGGCCCTCGGAGGACCACATCCTGATCGTAGACCTGGGTCCCGCGGACAGTGTCGATCCTCGCGTCGAGAGCCTGGGCAAGAGCTATGAGGCGCCGGACCGCCGGGCTACGATCGTATAGGGTAGCCAGAGGTGCCGAACGTTATGCAAATGCTCCGGTAACCCGGAAATCATGGGCAGTGCTCGCATGGCGTTTTTCCCTTGTATGATAAGAAGATACGTGGAAATCATGTGGATCATTCAAGAGAATTTCTTGTACTTTGGAGGCGACAAAACCCAGTGCTCGCAGAACCTCAAGATTCGTCAACCCCCAAAAGGAGTTGGAAGGGGGGCTGATTCCGAGGCTTGATTGCCTCGGCCTCATTGAAGCGGTTGCCTCGGCCTCATTGAAGCTCGGTGAAGATGCCCAGCCGCTCCGCCTCGTCGCCGGATTCCGAGGCTTGATTGCCTCGGCCTCATTGAAGCAGGCGGCGTGCGCAGCGTTTCGCTGGCCGACATCATGGATTCCGAGGCTTGATTGCCTCGGCCTCATTGAAGCCCCCCACCCTCAGCGTATTGCGGGCAGTGTGCGCTTGATTCCGAGGCTTGATTGCCTCGGCCTCATTGAAGCGTGTTTTCGCACCTACCGTCCGACCCGTCAGAAGGCGGATTCCGAGGCTTGATTGCCTCGGCCTCATTGAAGCTGGCTAGTTTGGCGTATAATTCCCCAAAAAAACGGGGATTCCGAGGCTTGATTGCCTCGGCCTCATTGAAGCAAGAGGACCCATGAGACGCATATACAAAACGGCGGGATTCCGAGGCTTGATTGCCTCGGCCTCATTGAAGCTCGTCAGGCGGCGGGCCGCTACGAGACGGCCGTCCGGATTCCGAGGCTTGATTGCCTCGGCCTCATTGAAGCCCCAGGTCCGCGATCCAGGCCAGCGCCGGCACCTTGATTCCGAGGCTTGATTGCCTCGGCCTCATTGAAGCACCCCCCGCTCCAGGCGGACGCCGGCGCGCGTCCGGATTCCGAGGCTTGATTGCCTCGGCCTCATTGAAGCGAACCCTGCGCTGACGGGCGGCGCCGTGGCGCGCCCGATTCCGAGGCTTGATTGCCTCGGCCTCATTGAAGCAAAGCCAAGCCGAGCGCGTCCGTGATCGTCACGGGCAGATTCCGAGGCTTGATTGCCTCGGCCTCATTGAAGCACGCCATGCCAGTCGAAATTACCGACCGGGTACTATCGATTCCGAGGCTTGATTGCCTCGGCCTCATTGAAGCTGATTCCGACGCAGCATGAATAGCACACGCCGTTGGATTCCGAGGCTTGATTGCCTCGGCCTCATTGAAGCGTGTCAAGCGGCTGGTGAACCTTCATCCGATCGGATGATTCCGAGGCTTGATTGCCTCGGCCTCATTGAAGCGTCGGCAATGCGTCATTGACACCGGTCTTGACCTGTCGCGATTCCGAGGCTTGATTGCCTCGGCCTCATTGAAGCGAGGACATCACCAACGGCTTCGAGTTCCGGATCCCGTGATTCCGAGGCTTGATTGCCTCGGCCTCATTGAAGCAGGAGGGTCTGGAGCAACCCGTCGCTGTACCGCCGCTGATTCCGAGGCTTGATTGCCTCGGCCTCATTGAAGCTCGCCATACAGTTCAGGCAACTGGGGATCGACCTGGTGGATTCCGAGGCTTGATTGCCTCGGCCTCATTGAAGCTGGCCGCACCCACTGACGGATGATGAGCGTCGGTGGAGATTCCGAGGCTTGATTGCCTCGGCCTCATTGAAGCTCCCTGGGCGGCGCCGTCCCGCCTAGTATCTGGAAGATTCCGAGGCTTGATTGCCTCGGCCTCATTGAAGCGGGTGGGGATCGATCAGCTGGCGGCGTGGGCTGAGCAGATTCCGAGGCTTGATTGCCTCGGCCTCATTGAAGCCATCCTTCTTTACGTGGGTACTCGACGGAGGTTCCGATTCCGAGGCTTGATTGCCTCGGCCTCATTGAAGCTTCTGCTCGATCGTCCCCCCAACCGGCAACCCACCCGGATTCCGAGGCTTGATTGCCTCGGCCTCATTGAAGCACCGAGAACCCGAGAGAGTCGATGGCATCTACCAGTGATTCCGAGGCTTGATTGCCTCGGCCTCATTGAAGCGCTGGGAACATGCGACCGCACCCCCTGGCCACAGGGTGGGGATTCCGAGGCTTGATTGCCTCGGCCTCATTGAAGCGAAGAAGGTCCCTGATGGTATCGTCGGTTTGCCGGATTCCGAGGCTTGATTGCCTCGGCCTCATTGAAGCCGCCCGGGTGAGCCATGACGTGACCAAGCGACTGGCGATTCCGAGGCTTGATTGCCTCGGCCTCATTGAAGCCCTGTAGGTTTGACCCTGGAATCGTCTAGGGTCTCGATTCCGAGGCTTGATTGCCTCGGCCTCATTGAAGCTGTGAATCTCACGCTCCATAAATGGAGCATTGTCCAGATTCCGAGGCTTGATTGCCTCGGCCTCATTGAAGCGTCACCACCGACCAAGTCGAGGAAGGTAGTTTCACGATTCCGAGGCTTGATTGCCTCGGCCTCATTGAAGCTAAAAAAGGGACCTAGACTAATCTAGATCCCTTACGATTCCGAGGCTTGATTGCCTCGGCCTCATTGAAGCGCGGCGAAAATCCCGCCGTTGATGTCCAGAAACGTCGGATTCCGAGGCTTGATTGCCTCGGCCTCATTGAAGCATGACCGTCTCCTTTTCCGTTGTGGCCGGAAGCGAGATTCCGAGGCTTGATTGCCTCGGCCTCATTGAAGCCCGGCGCAAGCCGGAGCGTGGTGCAGGCCGTCCCGGGTCGATTCCGAGGCTTGATTGCCTCGGCCTCATTGAAGCAGTGACGTGGCCAGGAGTCTCGACCGGTTTTTCAATGATTCCGAGGCTTGATTGCCTCGGCCTCATTGAAGCGGGCTTGCCCCTTGTCTGACCATAGCTGAACAATGTGGATTCCGAGGCTTGATTGCCTCGGCCTCATTGAAGCGGACGAGCGGATCGGAGATTACGCATACGAATTTCAGATTCCGAGGCTTGATTGCCTCGGCCTCATTGAAGCCCATTCCGCAGCCCGGCGGAACTGGCAAGGCTCACGGGGATTCCGAGGCTTGATTGCCTCGGCCTCATTGAAGCAACGCTAAGACCCGGCTTCCTCTTAGGAACTTGTGTCGGGCGGCAGCGCTGTGCGGGCGCGGGCGGGTTTGAAACCCGCCCCTACATCGGATGTCCGGTTCCTGCGGCGCAGGTTCCTAGTGTCCTGTCCGGTTAATTCGGATGATAATATGCGGAGGATTTTTCGTTGTCGGCAAGGCGCGATGACTTGTAGGGGCGGGTTTCAAACCCGCCCGTGTGGCGGGCACCACGCGAGGAAGAGCAACGCAGCCGACGGCAAAAAAGACCCGCAGATTATCATGCGAATTAACCGGACAGGACACTAGGTGAGGGCTTCGATTCCGAGGCGTGATTGCCTCGGCCTCTTTAAAGCGCCTTACCCCAAGAAACAGGGAAGGTCATCCGACCCGGAGCGATGGCTGCCTTGTTCAGCACAGCGATTCTGTGCATCTTCACAAACGTATACAAACGTATTAATGAGACACCACACTAGGCATCGACAGCCCGCACCCTCGCCCCGCTCTCCGCCGACCGCGCGATGGCGTGGATGACGCGTTCGAACCGCAGGGCGGCAGCGAAGTCGGGATAGGCCGGCACATCCTCCGCGATGGCCTTCAGGAAGTTCGCGAGCTCGATGGTCTTGAGGTCGTTGAAGCCCAGTCCGTGACCGGGAGCCGGGCAGAAGCTGCCGTAGGGCTCGTGCGCCGGGCCGGCGAGGATGGTCTTGAAACCCTGATCGCTCTTCGGGCCGTCGTTCCGGTAGAGCTGAAGCTCGTTCATGCGTTCCTGGTCCTGTACCAGCATGCCGGCATCGCCGTGAAGCTCCCACGCCAGATGGTTCTTGCGGCCCCACGCGGCGCGCGACGACGAGAGCATCCCGGTCACGCCGCTCTCGAAGGAGACCAGTGCGGACGCCACGTCTTCGTTCTCCACCGCCTGCCGGTCGCCGGCGGCGGCCGGGCGAGTGGCGTAGTGGATGCGGCAGTCGGCAAGAACGCTCTCGATGGGGCCGAGCAGGCCGTCGGCCATGCTGACCAGATGACACATCATGTCTCCGAGCACGCCCAGGCCGGCCTCGGCCTTGGCGGACCGCCAGGTCCACGGTAACTCCGGGTCGGCCTGGTAGTCCTCGTCGCACACGCCGCGAAAGAACAGCGGGCGGCCGATGGCTCCGGAACCGACCAGTCCCCGTGCATGCTGGAACATAGGATTGCAGAGGTAGCCATAGCCGACGATGGTCTTGCCTCTGGCCTTCACGGCGGCGGCGGCCATGCGCTCGGCTTCGTCCAGCGTCAAGGCCAGCGGCTTCTCGCAATAGACATGTTTCCCCGCCTCCAGCGCGGCCAGCGCCATCTCACAATGGAACTTGTTCGGCGTGGTGATGGAGATGATGTCGACGTCGGAATCGTCGACCACCACGCGCCAGTCGCCGGTCGTTCTTTCGAAACCGCACCGCTCCGCGTGGCCTTCGGCGGCGGTCCTCTGCCGGTCGCAAACGAGGACCAACCGCGGCGAGAGCGGGGTGTCGAACACCGCCCGAACGGCACGGTAGGCCAAGGTGTGGCATTTGCCCATGAAGCCCGTGCCGATCAGGCCGACACCGATAGTGCGCATGGCTCTCCTCCGACGCGTGAACGGGAAATCCAGCCCATTCTAATGGATCGTGGCGAGTGACCCAAGTCACGCCCTGACAGACCCCATCACATGCTTCCCAAGCCACTCGGGCGTGTTCGCCCGCCGTGAAAGGGCAACCGGTGAGACCGGCATTTTCCTGTTTTCAATTTCCAAAATTGTGTTTATATTCTGTCGTCGGCAGAAACATCCAGTTCTCCGAGTAGCAACAACTCACCAGCGCCGACCGGCGGTTCGGGCGCATGGTGCGAGCAGGGAGGAAAACCATGAGATCAAGGTTTTTTGCATTGGCAGTGGCCGCTTTGACCGCGATTGGTTTGGCGGGGGCTCCGAATCTCGCCGCGGCAGCGGGCGAAAAGTTCGTCCTGATCAGCCACGCTCCCGACAGCGACAGTTGGTGGAACACGATCAAGAACGCCATCAAGGTGGCGGGCGAGCAGATGGACGTGAGGGTCGACTACCGCAATCCGCCCACCGGCGACCTCGCTGACATGGCCCGCATCGTCGAGCAGTCTTCGGCGGCCAACCCGGACGGAATCATCGTCACCATCGCCGATTTCGACGTGCTCAAGGGACCGATCACGGATGCGGTCGACAAGGGCATCCCGGTCATCACCATCAATTCGGGAACCCAGAAGCAATCGGAACAGCTTGGCGCCCTGCTGCACGTCGGGCAACCGGAGTACGACGCGGGGCTCGGCGCCGGCAAGCAGGCCAAGAAGGCGGGCGTGAAGAAGTTTCTGTGCGTCAACCACTACATCACCAATCCGGCGTCCGTCGAACGCTGCCAGGGCTATGCCGACGCCCTGGGCGTGAAGCTCGGCCGCCAGATGATCGATAGCGGCCAGGATCCGGCCGAGATCAAGAACAAGGTGAAGGCGTATCTGAACAGCAACCGCGACGCCAACGGCATCCTCACCCTGGGACCGACTTCGGCCCACCCGACCCTGGCCGCGCTGCAGGACATGGGTCTCAAGGGCGAGGTCCACTTCGCCACCTTCGACCTCTCCGGCGAGATCGCCGCCGGCATCAAGGACGGCACGATTGCGTTCGCCATCGACCAGCAGCCCTACCTCCAGGGCTACATGCCCGTGGTCATCCTGACGAACCTCGCGCGTTACGGCGTGTTGCCGTCGGGCCACATGAACTCGGGTCCGGGGTTCGTCACCAAGAAAAACATCGGCCTGGTCGAGAAGTACGCCGGCGAATACCGCTGAGCCTGGGCCTGGCGTCCTGTCCGCTGCGAATTGCCCGGGCAGGACCCTGGGAGCCTGTGCGGCAACGGTCTGCTCCGCCGCGACCACGCACCGCGGCGGACGCACCGTAGGTTGATCGGGTGTAGGGGCGGGTTTCAAACCCGCCCGCGCCCCGGCCACCCTGTAATGGCCCCGTCAATGGCAGGACACCGAGGGGGAGGTCATGGCCGACGAACGTTTGAAGGAGATCTCATCGTTCCGCCGCGCGATGATACGGCCCGAGCTGGGCGCCATCTGCGGCACCATCCTGGTTTTCGTATTCTTTCTGTTGGTCGCGGCCGACACCGGCATGTTCAGCCCGGAAGGCGCAATGAACTGGGGCGTGGTTTCGGCCCAGTTCGCGATCATCGCGGTCGGCGCGTGTCTGCTGATGATCGCGGGGGAGTTCGACCTGTCCGTCGGCTCGATGATCGGGTTCGCCGGCATCGTCATCGCCATCGTCTCGGTCCAGTGGGGCCTTCCGGTCTGGTTCGGGATCTTTCTGGCCTTCGCCGTCGCCATCGCGTTGGGGGCGCTGAACGGTTGGCTGGTGATCAAGACCGGCTTGCCGAGCTTCATCGTCACCCTGGCGTTTCTCTACATCCTGCGCGGCCTGACGATTTTCCTGTCCATCGCCACCACCCGCAAGACCATCATCGGCGGCGTGAAGGAAGCCGCTCAGGGCGATTGGCTGGCGCCGTTTTTCGGCGGCAAGATCTTCAACGGCCTTTTCGTCTGGCTCGCCGATATGGGGCTGATCGAGACCTTTAGCCGCGGCCGGCGGGTAGGCCAGCCTATCGTCGACGGGATTCCCATGCTGATGGTGTGGGCGATCGTACTGGTCATTGCCGGGCATTGGGTGCTGACCCGCACGAAGTTCGGCAACTGGATCTACGCCTCGGGCGGCGACGCCCAGGCCGCGCGCTACACCGGCGTTCCGGTGAACCGCGTCAAGATCCTGATGTTCATGTTCACGGCGTTCTGCGCCGCGGTTTTCGCCACCTGCCAGGTGATTGAATTCGGCTCCGCCGCGGCGGACCGCGGCCTGCTGAAGGAGTTCGAGGCGATCATCTGCGTCGTCATCGGCGGCGCTCTGCTCACCGGCGGATACGGCTCGGTGGTCGGCGCGGCGCTCGGCGCCTTGATCTTCGGCGTCGTTCAACAGGGCCTGTTCTTCACGGGCGTGGAAAGCAGCCTGTTTCGCGTCTTCCTCGGCGTCATCCTGTTGTTGGCGGTGATCCTGAACACCTACATCCGCCGCATGATCACGGGAGAACGATGATGAGCGAACCGCTTTACGAAATGCGCGACGTGGGCACGTCCGAAGACTCGCTGATCGAGTTGCAGGAGATCGAGAAACACTTCGGGGCGGTCATCGCCCTGGCGGGCGTATCGGTGGCGGTGTACGCGGGCGAATGCCATTGCCTGCTCGGGGACAACGGCGCCGGCAAGTCCACGTTCATCAAGACCATGGCCGGGGTCCACAAGCCCACCACCGGACAGATCCTCATGGGCGGCCGGCCGGTGACGTTCGAGAGCCCGCGCGACGCCATGCTGGCGGGCATCGCCACCGTGTACCAGGACCTGGCGATGATCCCGCTCATGTCGGTGACGCGCAACTTCTGGATGGGCCGGGAGCCCACCAAGGGATGGGGGCCGTTCAAGTACATCGACTTCAAGAAGGCCAACGAGGTCACGATGACGGGAATGGCCGACATGGGCATTCGCTTGCGGGAACCCAACCAGGCGGTGGGGACGCTGTCCGGCGGAGAGCGCCAGACCGTGGCCATCGCCCGCGCCGTCTATTTCGGCGCGAAGATCCTGATCCTGGACGAGCCGACGTCGGCGTTGGGGGTGCGGCAGACGTCGAACGTCCTGGCCACCATCGATCGCGTCCGCAAGTCCGGCATCGGCGTCGTCTTCATCACGCACAACGTCCGCCATGCCATGGCGGTGGGCGACCGGTACACCGTCTTGAACCGCGGCACCACCCTCGGCACGGCGAAGCGCGGGGAGATCAAGGCCGACGAGCTTCAGGACATGATGGCGGGCGGCCAGGAGTTGGCGGCGCTCGAGGGCTCCCTGGGCGGTACCGTGTGAAGCGGCCTCTGGACGTCATCTCCATCGGCCGATCTTCGGTGGATCTCTACGGCGGTCAGGTGGGCGGCCGCCTGGAAGACATGCGGTCGTTCCGCAAGTATATCGGCGGCTCGCCCACCAACGCCGCCGCCGGCGCCGCGCGGCTGGGCCTCAAGTCCGCCGTCATCACCCGGGTCGGCGACGAGCACATGGGCCGCTTCATCCGCGAGCAGTTGCGGGCCGAAGGGGTGGACGTCCGCGGCGTCATCACCGATCCGCATCGCCTGACCGCGCTGGTGCTGCTCGGCATCCGCGACCAGGAGCGGTTCCCGTTGATCTTCTACCGCGAGAACTGCGCCGACATGGCGCTGTCGCCGGACGACATCGATCCGGACTTCATCGCCGAGGCCCGCTGTGTGCTTGCGTCCGGCACCCACCTGTCCCATCCCCGGACCGGGGCCGCCACCCTGCGGGCGCTGGATCTGGCGCGCGAATCGGGTGCGAAGACCATCGTCGACCTCGACTACCGGCCGAACTTGTGGGGTCTCTCCGGGCACGGGGACGGCGAGAATCGGTTCATCGAATCGGCGGCCGTGACCGCCAAGCTGCAGGGCACTTTGAGGCGGTTCGACGTGATCGTGGGCACGGAAGAGGAGTTCCACATCGCCGGCGGCGCCTCCGACACCGTCGAAGCGCTGGCCAACGTGCGCAAGGTTTCGGAGGCGGCACTGGTGTGCAAACGCGGCGCCGCGGGCGCCACCGCGTTCGAGGGGCCGATCCCCGGGAGCCTCGATAAAGGCATCAGCGGAGAGTCGTTCAACGTCGAGGTGTTCAATGTTCTGGGAGCGGGCGACGGCTTCATGGCCGGGCTCCTCAAGGGCTGGCTTACGGGGGAGGACTGGGCCGAGACCCTGCGCATCGCCAATGCCTGCGGCGCTCTGGCGGTGTCGCGTCACGGCTGCACGCCGGCGTATCCCAGCGCCGTCGAGCTGCACGACTTCCTGGAGAACGGACCGTCCACGCCGGCCGTGCGGCATGATTCGCGCCTGGAGCAGCTTCACTGGGCCACGAACCGGTCCAAGGCGTGGCCGAGCCTGCGCGTCTTCGCCTTCGATCACCGAGCGCAACTCGAGGATATCGCCAGGGATTGTGGAGCCGCCACGGAGCGCATCGGCGCGTTCAAGCACCTGTGCCTGGAGGCCGCGCTCCGCGTCGCCGGCGGCCGTGACGGGTACGGTATTCTGTGCGACGGCCGCCTGGGCCGCGACGCGCTCTATGCCGCCGCGGGAACGGGTTTGTGGATCGGGCGTCCGGTGGAGAAACCCGGGTCGCGTCCGCTGCGGGTGGAGATCGGCGACGACTTCGGCTCCGCGCTGGCGGAATGGCCCGCGGAGCAGGTGGTGAAGGCACTCTGTTACTATCGTCCGGACGATGCGGAGGACCTGCGCGCCGAACAGGAGGCTACGGTCAAGCGGTTGGCCGAGGCCTCCCGCGCCAACGGACTGGATTTTCTGCTGGAACTCATTCCATCGAAATTCGGGCCGGTGGACGAGTCGACAACGGCCGCAGTCATCGAGCGATTCTACGCCATCGGAGTCTTTCCCGATTGGTGGAAGCTGGAACCGATGGTCTCGGATGCGGCCTGGGGAAAGGCGTGCGCCGCCATCGACGCCCACGATCCGCATTGCCGGGGCATCGTGGTCCTGGGCCTCGACGCGCCCTTCGAGGAGTTGCGGGCGAGCTTGCGGGTAGCGGCCGGGCATGATCTGGTCAAAGGGTTCGCCATCGGGCGCACGATCTTCGGGGAGGTCGCACGGGCCTGGATGGCCGGCCGCGTGGCCGACGATGAGGCCGTAGAGCGCATGGCGGGAAACTTCTCGCGGCTTTGCGAAGTCTGGGACGAGGCACGGGAGCAAGTAGGTCGGATTAGCGAAGCGTAATCCGACATGGGACGGTGCGGGCGTCGGGTTACGCCTTCGGCTAACCCGACCTACTTGGGCGCTACTCGAAATGGCGTCCTTCGACTTCTCTTCGCTGGCGCTCCGCTACGCTCAGGACGAACGGGGATGGCCTTTAAAACCGTTCGTCCTGAGCGTAGCGGAGCGCAGCGAAGCGAAGTCGAAGGACGCCATTTGATAGCAAGACGCACAAGGACTGACGATCCATGAGCACGATCCGACTGACGGCGGCCCAGGCGCTTGTGCGCTATCTCAGCGCGCAGGTGAACGAGGACGGCGAGCGCTTCGTGGCCGGTGTCTGGGCGATCTTCGGGCACGGCAACGTCGCCGGTCTTGGTGAGGCCCTGTATCAAGCGGGCGACGCGCTTCCCACCTGGCGGGGTCACAACGAACAGGGCATGGCCCACGCGGCCATCGCGTACGCCAAGGCCAACAACCGCAAACGCGCCATGGCGGTGACCTCATCCATCGGCCCCGGCGCAACCAACATGGTTACGGCGGCGGCATTGGCCCACGTGAACCGCCTGCCGGTGCTGTTTCTGCCCGGGGACGTCTTCGCCAACCGGATTCCAGATCCGGTCCTGCAACAGGTCGAGGACTTCTCGGACGGCACCGTGAGCGCCAACGACTGCTTCCGCCCGGTGAGCCGTTACTTCGACCGCATCGTCCGTCCCGAGCAGCTCCTGACGGCGTTGCCGCGCGCCATGGCGACACTCATCGACCCGGCCGGGTGCGGTCCCGTCACCCTCGCCCTCTGCCAGGACGTTCAGGCCGAAGCCTACGACTACCCCGAGACATTCTTCGAGCCGCGGGCCTGGATCATGCGCCGGCAACGGCCCGACGCGGGAGAGCTGACCCGCGCCGCCGAGGCCCTGCGCGCGGCCAAGGCGCCCCTCATCATCGCCGGCGGCGGTGTCCACTACTCCGACGCCTGCGAGACCCTGGCGGCCTTCGCCGAGCGGCACGGCATCCCGGTGGCCGAGACCCAGGCCGGGAAATCCGCATTGCCGTGGGGGCACCCGTGCAACGTCGGCGCCATCGGCGTGACCGGGACCGAAAGCGCCAACGTCCTCGCACGGGCGGCGGACCTGGTCATCGCGGTGGGTACCCGCTTGCAGGACTTCACCACTGGCTCCTGGAGTCTCTTCCAGAACCCGGAGACGCGGTTGCTGACCATCAACGCGGCGGCGTTCGATGCGACGAAGCATGACGCCATGGCCGTGGTGGGCGACGCCAGGAAGACCCTGGAAGAACTGGACGCCATCCTGGGCGACCGCGTCTTCGCCCCGCCCGGCGAAGGGTTGAAGGCCGACTGGGACCACGCCGCCGACGCCGCCACCCACGCGACGAGCGACAGCGCCGTACCGTCCGACGCCCAGGTGATCGGCGCCGTCCAACGGACGATGGGCGACAACGGCATCGTCGTTTGCGCGGCCGGCGGTCTGCCCGGCGAATTGCACAAGCTGTGGCGCTCGCCCCGCCGAGGCGACTACCACCTCGAATACGGGTATTCGTGCATGGGCTACGAGATCGCGGGCGGACTGGGCGTCAAGATGGCGCGCCCCGAAGCCGACGTGGTCGTGGTGGTGGGCGACGGCTCCTACATGATGATGAACTCCGAGCTCGCCACCAGTGTCATGCTGGGCCTGAAGCTCACCGTCGTGGTCCTCGACAACAAGGGGTTCGGGTGCATCAACCGGCTGCAACTCGCCACCGGCGGCGCCAGCTTCAACAACCTGTTCGACACCGCCCGGCACCAAACGCCCTCGGCCATCGATTTCGCCGCCCATGCCGCCTCCATGGGGGCCATCGCCACCCACGTCGACAGCATCGATGGCCTCGAAGCCGCCATGATCGCGGCCCGATCCGCCGACCGGACTTCCGTTGTCGTCATCGAAACAGACCCCATGGTCAGCACCCAGGCAGGCGGCCACTGGTGGGACGTGGCCGTGCCCGAGGTGTCGGATCGGGCCGAGGTGGCGGCAGCGCGCGAGTCCTATGACGCGGCGCTGAGGAAACGCCCGTGATCCGATACGGGACCAACCCCATCGCGTGGTCCAACGATGACGACCGCAGCCTGGGGCACGATATCTCGCTGGAGCAGTGTTTGAGCGACGCCGGCCGGATCGGCTTCGAGGGGATCGAGAAGGGCCACAAGTTCCCTTCCGGTGCGGCCACCCTGGCGGCGACTCTCAAACCCTACGGCTTGGCGTACGTTTCCGGGTGGCACTCGCTCAGGCTGCTCGAACGATCCGTCGAGGACGAAAAGTCGGCGATCCAGCCTCACCTCGACGTGTTGGCGGCCTTGGGGTGCTCAGTCTGCATCGTGTGCGAGGCCTCCGGCGCCGTCCACGGAGAGGCTGACGTCCCTTTGCGCAATCGGCCGAAGCTCGCGCCGTCCGACTGGTTCGGGTTCTGCGCCGATGTCGAAGCCATCGCCACACACTGCCGCGGCCAAGGCATCCACCTGGCCTATCATCACCACATGGGCACGGTGGTCGAAACGATGGAGGACATCGAGGCGTTCATGGCGCACGCCGGGCCGAACACGAAACTGCTTTTGGATACCGGGCACGCGACGTTCGCGGGCGCCGATCCCGCAACCCTTGCAGAACGATACATGGATCGCGTCGTTCATATCCACGCGAAGAACGTCCGCCCCACCGTCCGCCAAAGAGCCCTTGCGGAAGGCTTGTCGTTCCTTCAGTCTGTCAGACTCGGCGTGTTCACGGTTCCGGGTGACGACGAAGGCTGCGTTGATTTTCCGGCGGTGCTGCGAATCGCGGCCCGCCACCACTACTCGGGTTGGCTGATCGCGGAAGCCGAACAGGATCCGGCCGAAAGGGATCCGGTGTTCTATCAGACCTTGGCACTGAAGACGCTTCGCGCGATGGCGCGGGAAGCGGGCTTGGATTAGAGGAATTCTGATCGATCGGCGCCGTCCTTCGACTTCGCTCGATTAGTCAGAGTATCGCCAGGAATCACCAGGAGCACATCCATGAGCAGTCTATTGCGAAAGCCGTCGGGGACGACGGGCAAGGTCGTCGACATCACGCCCGAGGACGCCGGGTGGCGGTATGTCGGGTTCGCCGTCTACGCGTTGAAGGCTGGCGAGACCGCCGGGGAGGCGACGGGGCAGCGCGAGGTCATCCTGGTCATGGTCGAGGGCAAGGCCCACCTGTCGACGCCCGAAGTCGATTTCGGCGTCCAGGGCGAGCGCATGAGCGTCTTCGAGCAGACCAAGCCGTACGCCGTCTATGTTCCGAACGGCACGTCCTGGTCGGCGCGCGCGGTGACGGACTGCACCATCGCGGTGTGCTCGGCGCCCGGTTTCGGCGGACACGCGGCCGCGGCCATCGATCCGGACGGCATACCGGTGCTGGAACGCGGCCAAGGCGCCAACACGCGCTACGTGCACCCCATCGCCATGGACGACACGGATATCGCCGACAGCCTGCTGATCACCGAGGTCTTCACGCCCCAGGGCAACTGGTCGAGCTATCCGCCTCACCGCCATGACAGCGACCAGGGCGAGGACATGACCTATCTCGAGGAGACCTACTATCACCGGATCAACCCGCCCCAGGGCTTCGGCTTTCAGCGGGTCTTCACGGAAGACGGCGAACTGGACGAGAGCATGGCCGTTTCCGACGGCGACACCGTACTGGTGCCGCGCGGGCATCATCCGTGCGGTGCCCCCTACGGTTACGACATGTACTATCTGAACGTCATGGCGGGTCCGAGGCGTCAGTGGCGGTTCAAGAATCATCCCGACCACGACTGGATCTATCAGCGAGACTCGAAGTGACGGACGATCCCGTCAGGCTGGGGCTCCTGGGGGCCGGCCGGATAGGACAGACCCACGCGCGGTCCATCGCGGAGAACGAGGGCGCGCGGTTGGTGGCCGTGGCCGATCCCGTTGAGACGGCCGCCGCAGCCATCGTGCGGATGACCGGTGCCCGCGCCGCATCGGCCGACGACGTGTTGAGCGATCCCGCCATCGAAGGTGTCGTCATCGCAACGCCCACCGACCTGCACGCGGATCAGATCGAAAAGGCGGCTGCGGCCGGCAAGGCGATCTTCTGCGAGAAACCCATCGATCTCGATCTGTCCCGGGCGCAACGGGGCGTCGCCGCGGCGGTCCAGCGCGGGATTCCGCTGATGATCGGATTCAACCGCCGGTTCGACCCGTCATTCCGTCGCCTGCGCGACGAGCTCGACGCCGGCCGCATCGGCGACGTCGAGCTGGTGCAGATCACCTCGCGCGATCCGGCACCGCCTCCCATCGCGTACATCGAGCGGTCCGGAGGCCTTTTCCGGGATATGATGATTCACGACTTCGACATGGCCCGGTTCCTCGTCGGCGAACCCATCGTCGAGGTCAGCGCCACCGGGTCGGCTCTCGTCGACAAGGCCATCGGCGACGCCGGCGACGTCGACACCGCCGCCGTCGTGTTGCGTTCGGCCAGCGGCCGCGTGTGCCTGATCTCCAACTCGCGCCGCGCCACCTACGGCTACGACCAGCGGATCGAGGTCCACGGCTCCGAGGGCATGCTCTCCGCCGGCAATCCCGTGGCCACCACGGTCACCCGCGCCGACCGGTCAGGATTCGCCACCGACCCCCTCAACAACTTCTTCATGGAGCGTTACGCCGACGCCTACCGCGAAGAGATCGCGGCCTTCTGCGCCGTCGTCCGGGGCAGGCACGTAGCCTACCCGAGCGGCCACGACGGCCTGGCCACTCTCGCCATCGCCGACGCGGCGGCGCAGTCCCTGGCCACCGGCCGGACGGTCAGGGTCGCGCGGGTGGCCGGCGGTTAGTGAGCGATCGGCTTCATTCTTTTAGCGGGTTCGGGAGTTCGGCCGACGGCCGGATTTCCCCTCTTCCCTCTTGACGGCCAACGATTCGCAAGGTATCTACTTTGTAGATACTACGGCACGAGGGATCCCGCATGAAAACATCCATCGTTCGAATCGGTAATTCCCGCGGCATTCGCATTCCCAAGCCACTCCTGGAGCAGTGCCGGCTCCGCGACGAGGTGGAGATGGAGATACGGGATGACGGCCTCCTCATCAGCCGTGTGGCAGAGCCCCGAAGCGGTTGGGATGACGCCTTTTGCCGCATGCGTGAGCAAAACGATGACACGCTGGTGGACGAAGGATCTTCGGTCGCTACCCGATGGGATGCTACTGAGTGGGAGTGGTAGCTGCCCGGTTCGAGGTGTACCTGGTCCGTCTCGACCCCTCTGAAGGACACGAGATCCGGAAAACGCGTCCCTGCGTCGTCATATCGCCCGACGAGCTGAATCGGCACATTCGCACCGTTATCGTCGCACCGATGACGACCCGGGGCAGACCCTAGCCCACCCGCGTTCCCATTCGGTTCCAAAGAAAAGACGGACAGATTGTTCTGGACCAGATCCGCACGATCGATGAGTCTCGGCTGGTGCGGCGTCTGGGAAAGATCAGCGCCACGGCCGCGCAAAGAGTGCTAGTCGTGCTTAGCGAAATGTTCGCGTCGTAGCCGTGTCGCGCATACCGTCGTCGAGAGACGGCAGCCGCTGTCCGCCCTTGGGTACCATCCCTCTCGCAGGCTACGAGACATCCGGCAATGTCTACCAGCCTGTCGGGGCGGACCAATCTCGGAAACGTACCTCATTTATGGACAGCTCGGATTGTAAATTCATTCTGCTGACAACTTCATCGAGTATGGCCCCCAAGGCGGCTACATCACCGCATTTCTCGGAGCCGTAGGAGTCAAACCATGATGGAATACAAGGGGTACAACGCCACGGTGGAGTTCGATGAATCCGTAGGCCGTCTTCATGGGCGGGTTGTCAACAGCGGCGTCTATCCCATCGCCACCTTCGAGGCAACCGACGTCGAAGGGCTCCGCCACGAGTTCCACCGATCCATCGACGAGTACCTCGATTCCTGCAAGGAGGACGGCGTCGAGCCCCGGAAGCCTTTCTCCGGAAAGCTCAACGTCCGTCTCGGCCCGGACCTTCATCAACGCGTTGCGAGCGCGGCGGCGCGGAGCGGCCTAAGCCTGAACGGCTGGATCATGCAGGCCCTGGAGAAAAGCGTGGCGCGATAGACCGGACCCTGTGGCGCTCGCCGGTTTCAGTGGAGGGTTTTTGTGCCCGGACCTCTGAGGCGGGAATTGCGGGTCCGCGCTTTCTTGAGTTCGAACATCAGCACGCGCTTCTTGAGCGGGTCGAAACGGATTCGCAGGGTGCGGCCGCCGATATCCACGTCGGCCTCGCCTTCCTCGCCGTGATCAAGTTTGTGCAGTGCCGAAAGCACGGAGAGGCCCACCAGCGAGGCATCCACCTCCACCCACTTCTTGGTCTCCCGGCCCCCCGCCACCGATTTCAGATGTCGTCTTGTGTCACTTGCCATCGTTGCCCTTCCTTCTCGTCAAGAGTCGCGTCATGTCACCGCTTGACGGGAAGTTATCAATTGACTACTATAATGTCAAGATATTTCTCAGTTGAGAACTATATACACGATGCCGAGGAAAAAAACAAGACTCCCGAAGACGGATCTCGCCCGTCGCCTCACCCTCTCCCTGGCGGATCGAGATCCGCTGGAGGTGGCAGCCCGGGCGGGCATCTCCAAGACCGCGGTCTATAACTACATGGCCGGCGACCGGGCGCCGCAATCCGCCATCCTGCATCGTCTCGCTTCGGTGTGCGGAGTGTCCCTGGAATGGCTGCTGTCCACCAGCGATCAGGTCCGGGACGTGTCCGGCCACGTGCCGGACGACCTTCCGGTGGTGGGACGCGCCGGCGCGGGCCGCGGCGAGTTCTCGGAGGACGGGTTTCCCGTGGGCGAGGGTTGGCGCCGGGTGTCGCGCCCCTACGACCTCAAGGACGCCAATGCCTTCGGCGTCGAGGTTCGCGGCCACTCCATGAGCCCACGCTACGAGGACAAGGAGACCGTGGTGTGCTCGCCGGGCAAGGAATGGCACTCCGGCGACTACTGCGTGGTGAAGACCGTGGGCGGGGAGTACCTGATCAAGCGGGTCAAAAGGGAGAACGGCAACCTGGTCCTCATCAGCATCGCCCACGGCTACGACCCCATCATCATGCCGGTCTCGGACATCGCCGGCATCTACCGCATCGTCTGGAAGAAGGAACGATAGCGGCCGCCGTGCGGTTCCGCGCATGGTCGCCATGCGCGTCCTGATCTGCTATTGGCCAGTACCATGGGAATCGCCGGCGAGAGGACCTTGCCGGCGAGGCGTCACGCGGAGGTGTAGGGGCGGGCTTGAACCCGCCCTTGCCTCGCCACGCACGGAGAGAGGAAGGCTCATGGGAGACTACACCGAGATCCTTTACGAGAAACGCCGCGGTGGCGCGTTGATCACGCTGAACCGGCCACAGGTCATGAACGCCATCAGCCCCACCGTCCAGCACGAGATGTCGGCGGCGCTGGACGAGGCGGTGGCCGACCCCGAGGTTCGGGCGATCGTCATCACCGGCGCCGGGCGCGCCTTTTCCGCGGGCATGGACCAGGGGCCCAAGCCGGGCCGGCGGCGCGATCTCGAGTGGCCCTACGGCGTCCCCGTGGGGCAGTCCGCGTCGGACTGGATCGATTCCTGGCGTGGCCGCGAGGGCAACGAGTTCCTGCGCCTGTGGGAGCTGGACAAACCGGTCATCGGCGCCATCAACGGCTGGGCCATGGGCGCCGGCTCGTGGCTGGCGCTGTGCACCCACATCACCATCGCGTCGGAGAACGCGGTCTTCGCCCAGCCCGAGGTGCGCCACGGCTCCAACACGAGCTTCCTCTGGACCATGCTGGCGGGGGTCAAGAACTCGCTGCGCTACGGCCTGGTAGGGGACCACATCGACGCCCAGGAAGCCCTCCGCATCGGTCTGGTCATCAAGGTGGTGCCCCACGACCGGCTGTTGGACGAGTGCTTCGACTTGGTGGAGCGCATCGCGCTGGTGCCGCCGGAGACGGTGAAGATCAACCTGTCCATCGCCACCCTGGGCATGGAGATGATGGGGCTTCGCGACGCGCTGATGCTGGACTCGCAACTTTCTGCGCCGGCCCACGTGATGCTGCGCGAGGAGCACCGCCGCCCTCTGAACGAGGCCCGTGAGAAGAACATCCGGGAGTACCTGCAGCTTCGCGACGGCCCCTTCCAGCCCGAGCCCTTCGGACCCAGATCGAAGCCCAAGGAGTAGGCCCATGTCCACCTATCAGAACCTTCTTTACGAGAAACAGCGCCGCGGCGCGCTCATCACCCTGAACCGCCCGGAGCGGCGCAACGCCCTGAACGAGGCCTTGTTGGCGGATCTCGATGCGGCCCTGGCGGAAGCCAAGGACGACCCCGAGGTGAGGGGCGTTATCCTCACCGGATCGGGCGGCTGCTTCTCCGCCGGCGAGGACATGTCCGCAGAAAACGTCCCCGAGACCGTATGGCCCCAGGCCCTGCCGGAAGGGGTGCCGCTCTACAAGGAGTTCGATGAGCTCCGGGACAAGGACCGCAAGGATATGCTGCAGCGGCGGCTCTACCGCTGGGAGTACCCCAAGCCCATCGTCGGCGCCGTCAACGGCTGGTGCCTGGGCACGGCTTCGTGGCTGGCCCTCACCTGCCACCTGACCGTGGCCGCGGACGACGCGGTCTTCGGCCAGCCGCAAGTGCGGCAGGCCGCGGGCACGGACTTCATCTGGGTGCTGCTGGCCGGCCCCAAGAACGCCCTGCGCTACGCCCTCACCGGCGACCACGTGGACGCGCAGGAGGCACTCCGCATCGGCCTGGTGAACAAGGTGGTGCCCCGGGAAGAGCTGCTGGAGGAGTGTTTCCGCATGGTCGAACGCGTAGCCCTGGTACCGCCGGAGACCGTCAAGATCAACCTCGCCATCGCCACCCAGGGGCTGGAGATGATGGGGCTCCACAAGGCATGGCTGCTCAACGCCGAGTTGAGCGCCATGGCGCGGCTTTCCAAGCGGGAAGAGTTCAACAAGCGGTTGGAGGACGCCCGCAAGCAGGGCGGCCTGCGCGCCTTCTTCGAGGCCCGGGACAAGCCGTTCCGGCCGGAGCCGTTCGGGCCTCGGGCGAAATGAGGGGGGGAGGGCAGAGCGGAGCGGGCAGCAGTAATGGAAACGACGATGAGTCGAGTACCTTTATCGTTTCACTTTCGTAACCTCGGACCTGCAAAGGAAGCCGAGATGGAACTCGGTGACCTTACGATCATCGCGGGGCGAAACAATACGGGAAAGACTTACCTTGCGTATACCCTCTACGGCTTCCTGAAGATGTGGAAGACATGGCCGGGGATCGATACATTTTCGCATCTGAACGACTCACCCGTTGACCAGGGCAATTCAGTTGACGCTCCAGACTTGCCGCGAATTTCCGAGCAACTTCGTCGCGACGGAAACGCAAGCTTTCGTATCGACGAGAACACCCTCAAGAAGCAGCGCGCCTCCCTGCTCCGGACACTGTCCCGTGATTTCTCGAAAGACGCCATCACCCAGGTCTTCAGTTCGCACGATGACGACTTTGAGAACGCCTCGATCAACGTGGTTTGTAACGAAAATGACCTTGAGAGGATCGATCTGTCCCCCATCGACTTCGCGCTCGACCGGGAACACTATCTATCCATCAATTATGACGCCGGCCAACTTGGTTTTGCCATCGGCAAGACGATATCCGTAGCCCCACTGACCGCATCGCCATCCTTGCCGTACGATATCGATCAGCATTTGGGTCACTGCTATCTGCTTTTCTTGCTCCTCCGTGTGCTTCCCACGCCGTTTGTTCTTTCGGCCGAACGTTTCGGCATCTCCTTGTTTTACCGGGAGCTGGACTTCACCAAGAACCAGTTGGTCGACATGCTGCAGAAACTGGGAGACGACAAGAACCGGGGAAGGTTCTCGCCCTTTCTGCTGGTTGACAAGATCACGAGCCGTTACGCCCTTCCGATCAAGGACAACATTGACTACACCCGAAGCATCCCGAACCGTAGGGCAGCGAAGGGGGCGCTTTGGACGGAACTCTCCGGCGATATCAAGAAGATGACAGACGGCTACTATAGGTCGGTAGGTGACGAGATACGCTTCATATCGAGGGCACGAGGCAAGGGACGCAGCTTCAACATTCCCTTGCACCTTGCGTCCACTTCCGTCCGCGGATTGTCAGACCTTTACTTTTTTCTCCGGCACGAGGCAAAACGCACCGATCTGCTCATAATCGACGAACCCGAAAGCCATCTCGATACCAGAAACCAGATCGAGTTGGCTCGCTTGCTCGCCCGCTGTGTTCGCGCCGGGCTGCGAGTACTCATCACTACGCACAGTGACTATCTCATAAAGGAAATCAACAACCTTGTAATGCTGGCGCAGGATTTCAAGTACAAAGACGCAATCCTCAAGAAGCTGCGTTACACGGCGGACGACGCTTTGGATCCATCTTCGATCCGCGCGTACGTAGCCGAAAACGGCGGCTTGACGCGATGCGAGATCGACAGGTTCGGAATCGAAATGCCCGTATTCGATGATACCATTGACAGCATCAACAGGGTGTCCGTCGAACTAGCCTCCCACTTGCAAAGGGAACCGGAGTCGTGACGTGTCGTTTCCCGCGTGCCTGCGCAAGATTCTTCTCCCAAAACTTCTGAACTCAGTAGAGCCGCATGGTTCCATCACCCTGCGCGAGAAGGGGGTCATGACGGTGGAGTTGTCTGGTTTGGCGGCCGACACGATAGCGATCCGCCTGGACCGAATCGGATTGAGCGGGATCACGAACGGGCCGTGGAAGAAGTGTTGCGACTACGTGGTGATCTATCAGGCCGGCGACACGGTTCACGCGCTCTTTGTGGAGTTGAAGAAGACACTGTCCGATTCGGATGCCTGCGAGCAGTTGCGGCGATCACTGCCGTGGCTGAAGTATCTTCGGTCGGTATGCGAGATCGAGTCTGGCTCCAGTTTCTCGGAGCCTGAAGTGCGCTACGCCGTCATCGCACTGAAACTCCATCCGCGATTCGACAAGCAGCGCACCAAACAGGGAGGACCTGCGGAAACGTGGTCCCATGGGGGCATCCAGGCCACGCTGGCCATTGGTGCGTCCAACGTTCGATTCTGGCAGTTGTGGGGGCAGTGACACACCCCTCACGCCGATCCTGCAACGGTCTACTTGACCGCCTCCGCCTCTTCCAGCGCGGCAATCTCCTCTTTCGTTAAACCAAGCACCTCACCCAGGACGTAAGCGTTGTGCGCGCCGATCCACGGCGCCGGGAGCGCGGCGCTGGCCTTGGAGCGGGACGGGATGCCGGGGATACCGTGATGGGCCACCCGGCCCCAGGGCGGCTCGTCGATCTCCACGATGTGGCCGCGCTCGCGCAGGTGGAGATCGTAGTAGAGGTCCTCGCCCGACATGGGGATGCCCGCGGCCACCCCGGCCTCCTGCAGGCGGTGGAACGCCTGGCGGGCGGTCTGGGTCCGGGTCCACTCGGTGAGCTTTTGGTCGAGCTCGTCGCGATTCTCTCGCCGGCCCTCGCGGTCGGCAAAGCGTGGATCTTCAGTCCATGACCCGTCGCCGATGACCCCGGCCATGGCCCGCCACTCCTCGTCGGTCTCGCAGGCGATGATGATCCAGTCGTCGTTTCCGGCGCACGGGTAGCAGCCGTAAGGGGCGTAGATTTCGCCCAGCGTTTCCCGGTATCCCAGCGTCTCCCATTCGTTACCGTTGACCGTGTAGTCGAGGATGGCGGGGCCCATCATGGCGCCCTGGGCCTCGAGCATCGAGGCCTCGATGAACTGCCCCTCCCCGGTGCGCTCCTGATGCTCCACCGCCGCGGCCACGCCCAGGGCCATGGTGATGGCGCCCACCCGGTCCGGCCAGGCGATCTTGCAGCGCGCCCGCATGGGCGACTCGGGGTAGCCCCACAGGCGCATGAGCCCGGTGTAGGCCAGGAGCTGCCAGCCCCAGGCCACCCAGGAGCGCAGCGGCCCTTCGCGGCCCCAGCCGGGCATGGACACCTGGATGATGCCGGGGTTCAACTGGCGCAGCGACTCGTAGTCGAACCCGAGCCGTTCCATGACCCCTACGCTGAAGTTCTCCACCACCACCTGGGACCGCTCCACCAACTGCCGGAAGAGGTCCTTGCCCTGGTCGTGCCGCAGGTTCAGGGTGACGCCGAGCTTGGCACGGTTCATGTCGGCGTGGGTGGCGCCGCTCCGGCCCCGGGCCGCCACGGTGTTGGACTCGATCTTGAGCACCTCCATGCCGTAGTAGCCGAGAATCTCGGTGCCCAGGGGGCCGGCGAACTGTTGTGTCAGATCGGCCGTGCGCAGACCCGACAGCATCCCGTCGCCGGGGTCCGCCTGCCAGGTACCTGCGGGCGGACGCCCTTCGACAGAGCTCAGGACAGGCTCTTCGACTTCGCTCCGTTGCGCTTCGCGAAGCCTGTCCTGAGCTTTGCCGAAGGGCCTGTCCTGAGCCTTGTCGAAGGGCTCAGGGCGAACGGAGGCGGGTTCCCTGCCATGCTCGAGCTCGGCCAGCACCTCTTCCCGGTGCTGGTCCAGCAGCGGTGCCGGACGGCGGACCCGCATGGGGGTCCGGGACAGGCGCATGGGGAAGCCCGGCGCCCGGTAACGGCCGATGACCGGGTGCTCGATCTCCTGGAGCCAGTGGCGCGCGGCCACCTGCTCGCAGTCCACGAACTCGCCGACGGTGTTGAGCGGGGCGGCGGAGAGGTGACGGCGCTGGGCCTCGGCCACGAACTCGTCCGCGGTGAAGCCGCTGATGAACTCCGCCACCACCGCGGAGGCTTCGTCGCTCCGGGCGTCGCGGTAGTCCACGTCCTCCCAACACGGCTCCGCCAGGACCGTGCCGGGCATCCAGTTCTGGGTCAGCTCGCGCCACATATGGGGCAGGTTGGCGGTGAAGTGGACGTAGCGGCCGTCCTTGCAGCGGTAGATGTTGGTCACCGCGCCGGCGTAGGTCTTGGCGCCGGGCCGGCGCTGCATGCGGTTCTCCAGGGTGTAGCGCGCGATGGAGCTGCTGTTGGAAAAGGTCAGGGCTTCCTGCAGCGAGACGTCCAGGCGCTGGCCCAGCCCGCTGCGGCGCCGGTGCCGCACCGCGGCCACGGCCAGCGTCGCGGCGACGCACCCCGCCACCTGGTACGCCAGATGCGAGGGCGCCGTGCACGGCCCCCGCTCGTCATCCCCCTGACCGAACAGAAAGCCGCCGGCGCCGTTGGCGATGGCGTCGCTGCCCTTGTAGTGGCGATAGGGACCGGTACGGCCGAAGGGCGTCATGGACACCGTCACCAGCGCGGGGCAGGTCTCCTCGAGCCATGCGTCGGTGATGCCCCGGGACTCCAGCCGGCCCAGCGGCGTGGCGTCGAGGAAAACGTCGGCGGATCGCAGCAGCGTCGCGAACGTATACTGGTCGCCGGCGGTGGAGAGGTCCAGCACCAGGCCGCGCTTGTTCGTGTTGGCATGGATGAAAGGCAGGCTCCGCTCGATGCCCTCGACGCCTCCGGCGAAGGGCGGAAGCCGTCTTTCGGGGGCGCCCCCCGGCGGCTCCACCTTGATGACGTCGGCGCCGAGATCGGCCAGCAGCCGGCCGGCGTAGGCCGCCGGCACGTCTCCCAGCTCCACCACCCGAAGGTGGGCCAACGCCGCGGCGGAGCCGTTCTCCGGATCGGCCATAACGGTACGGTGAACCCCAGGGGGTATTCTCGCGTTCAGGTCGTTCTCCTCCGCCAATGCGAGCACGGGCGGGTTTGAAACCCGCCCCTACGATTTTTCGAATCGGGACAGCAATCGGACAGGCACCTACACCTGGGGTTCGAGGATCTCCAACCCGTCGAGCCGATCGATGAGGTACAGCAGGCCGTTCTCGTCGTGGTAGACGTCGTTGCTCTGAACGCTGTTCTGTCCCTTGCCGGGCTCGGGCACGTAGTACCCCACCTCTTTGGGCTGATACGGGTTGGACACGTCCACCGCGCGCAGGCCGCCGCTGAACCAGGTGACGTAGAGAACGTTGCTGTAGACCTGCTCCGCCGGCTGGTGGGCGCCGTAGCGATCCGTCGGCTCCTGCTCTACAGGCGGCATGAACGTCGCAATGGGCACGGGATGGGCTTCGTCGCTGATGTCCACGACCCACATGAAGGCGTAAGGCAAGGGCGCCGACTTCTGGGCTTCCTCGTCCACCACCACGAGGATCTCCCGGCCCATGAGCTTCTCCGGCATGGGCAGGGTCGTATGGGTGGGCGACGGGAAGGGAGGGCTCGTATCGAGATGGCTGACCAGCGTGGGCTTGCTCATGTCGGAAATGTCGAGGATCACAAAGCCGCCGTGCCAGTAGCTCACGTACAGGCGGTCGTCCCGGCGAATGGGATGATGACAGCGGTGCATGGTGCCCGGCCAGGTCGGTTCCTCGCCGCCGGCGACCCACTGCCCCGGCATCCACCAGCGGCCCACTTCCTGGGGCTTGGCCGGGTCCGCCAGATCCAGGATCATGGCGATGTTGCCCACGTATCCTTCCATGACGGGCGAGAAGTAGGCGTACCGGCCGTCAAAGGTGAACCGGTGGACGCCTTTGGCCGCGGCCTTGAAGAAGGACACCTCCCGTGGGTTGGACGGATCCGAGACGTCGAAAACCTTGAGGCCTCCCTGGGCATCGTTGTTGTTCTCGTATCGCTCGTGGTTGACGATCATGACGCCGTCCCGCACCGCGGCCTTGTGCGAGTGGATCCCCGGAGGCACATCGAGCTGAGCCACCAGCCTGGGATTCTTGGGGTCGCGCACGTCGATGATGGAAGTGCCGTGGGGCGGGTCCATGTGCCCCACGTAGGCGAAACCCTTGTCCACCTCGATCTTGCCGCCGCCGGGCAGGTCCATGCGGGCCACCTGCTTGATCTTGCTGGCCGTGCCGAAGCCGTTGCCTGTCGCCATCTCCACTCTCCTTTCGCTCTCGGGGTCCCGTGTGTCGACTCCAGGCCTACATGCCCGATTCGTGAGAAAAGGGCAACGACGCCTACGTTTGGTGCGAGTGTGAGGATACGGCGCCGGAACGTTCGCGCCGTGAGGGGGTGAAGTCGAGTCGTGAGGCGCGCACGCCCCACGACTCGCGGGTTACGAAGGGCGACCGACCCTGCGCCCCGTTATGCCGGGATGAGTTGCGCCAGCGGCTGCTAGCGACGGCCTCCTCCTCCTCCTCCTCCGAAGTCCCGGCGCTGGGGCCGGGCCTCGTTCACGGTGATGGTGCGTCCTTCGAGCTGGGTTTCGTTGAGGGCATTGACCGCGGCCTCGGCCTCTGACGAAGAGCCCATCTCGACGAAGCCGAAGCCCCTCGAGCGGCCCGTGAACTTGTCGATGATTACCTGGGCGGATTCAACAGCGCCATGCACCGAAAAAACTTCCTCAAGCTGCATGTCCGTCGTCGAGTATGGCAACCCGCCAACGTAGAGTTTTCTGCCTTCCATGTTCTCTCCTTCTGAACGTTATGGCCGTACACCCTGTGCGCTAACTTCAAAGGGAGTCGAACATGGCAAGATTTTTTTCTGAACCACGATCCGGTCGGTCGGTCCTTCGAGTAGGCTTCGCAAGGTGAGACTTACGATGGTCTGTCCCCATGGGACGCATTCATGTTAACCCTTGGGTCCGGGGGCGTCAAGCGTCAGGGCCGACACCCCTCACCCGCGCCCCGGACCAAAAAACGTGTCGCGGCCCTGGCTCAGATCTTGTAGAAATTCCGCGCGTTGTCCCCGAGAATCGCCTGTTTCTGCTCGTCCGTGAGCTCTTCCCGGTCGCGGATCTCGTCGATTTCCTCCATGCAATTGTCCATGGTGATCTCGTGCGGGAAGTCGGAGCAGAACATGAAGACCTCGTGTCCCACCCGATTGACACAGTAGGACAGCACGTCCTCGTTGCCCTCGCATCCGATGAAGACCCGTCCGCTGCGGAAGTAGTCGATGGGTGCCCGTTTGAGCTGCAGGCCACCGTACTCCACCTCGCGGTTCAACCGGTCGAGCACCAGCGGGATCCAGGCCGTGCCCCCCTCGAGAAAGCCCACCCGCAGATCGGGGAACCGGTCGAAGACGCCCTCCGACATCATCCCGGTTATGTGGATGGCCAAGGGGAACGGCATGCCCAGCGCGCGCGTGGCCGGAAACACCTTGAACGAGTTGAAGCCCAGGTCGCCGTAGCAACCGCCGTGAACCGCCAGGGCGCAATCGAGCTTTTCCGCCTCCTCGTAAATGGGCCAGAACTGATCGGAGCCGTAGTGCCGGTCGAGGCCGTTGGACGGAAGCATGGCGCACACCATGCCCAGGTCCTTGACCGCCCGGCGCAGCTCTTTCACCGCCGCCGGTACGTCCTGCACCGGGATCAGCGCAACCCCCTTGAAACGGTCGCTGACCTTCATGTACTTCTCGGCGAACCAGTCATTGTAGGCCTGCGCGTACGCCGCCGCCCACTCGGGAAAGTGCACCTGACCGTAGGAAAGGCCGGCCGTGGGATAGAGCACCGAGCACTCGATCCCGGTCTTTTCGAGGAACTCGAGCCAGCGCTCGGGTCCCACGGAGGCGTCGAAGATCCCCTCCGGCTCGATGATGCGGTTCCTCGGAGTGTGGAACTTGTCCAGGCTCGGCAGCATCTGGCGGAAGCTCAGCTTGCCCCGTCCCAGGTACTTCTCCTCCACGTACTCGCTGATCTCGTTCTCGCGCTCCATGATGTGCCCGTCGGCATCTACGAATGCATGTCCCATTTTTCTCTCCCCCTTTGTGATGATTTCGGGATCAACCTTTCCTCAAACGGTCTGACGATGAATCGAGCGTCCCCATACCGGATACGGCAGTAGGCCAAAACCTACCTTAATCGTTCGCCGATTCCCCTGTCAACGGGTTGGCCGACGTTGACGCCCGCTCCTGGTGCACGTAGACTTCCGGCTTGATGGCTGGGTCCAGGTCGCTATTCCCGTTGTCGCTCCTCAGTGCCGCGCTCGTCGCCTCCCCTTTCCTCTGGCCGATTCTCTTTCCCCTGACCTGGTTCGCTCTCGTCCCGTTTCTGACGGCGGTGGAGAGAGCCTGCGATTGGCGGCAGGCCCTTTGGGCAGGGGCGCTCACGGGGATGGCCACCATCGCCGTGGGATTTCACTGGCTGGTGTACACCATTCACGTGTTCGGCGGCGTCAACTATGCCCTGGCCGCCGTGGGGTTCATCCTGTTCGTGCTCTATTCAGCGATACCGTTCGTCGCGTTCGCGGGTCTGTTACGCCTTTGCGGAGTGGGTCCCCTCGGGCTCTTCCCCCCGGCGTTCTGGGTCGCCGTGGAGTTCTGGTTTCCGAACCTCTTCCCCTGGTATCTCGCCACCGGCCAGACCGATTTCACTTCCTTGAACCAGTCCGCGGACCTGGTGGGTCACTACGGCACGACCTTCGTGCTGCTGTGGTGCGGCACCGCCCTCTACAAGGTGATTCGCGCACGCCGGGGTGAAGGGACGTTGCGGTCGGCGGCGTGGTCCGCGGGTGCCGCGTGTGCAGTCCTTGCCGCTGCCATGGTGTATGGACAGGTGCGCCTGGCACAAGTCAACGTCACGGTGGGGAGCGCCGCCAAGCTCGACGTCGCCGTCATACAAGGGAACATCGCCATCGAGCGGAAGGGCAAGGCCGCGTTTCTGAGGACCAACCAACAAACCTACAAGAATCTCTCCGAGAGAAACCACGACGCGGATCTGGTCATCTGGCCCGAGTCCGCGATCGAGAAATGGCTGCCGAACGGGGCCAAGCGCATTCCCCGGGAGCTGCTGCCAGCGCGCCATCCAAACATGATCGTCGGCGCCGTCAGCTACCAGCAGCAACCCGGGAACCGCTTCCGCAGATACAACAGCGCCATTGCGGTGGATCCCGCCGGCGCGGTGTTGGGCCGCTACCACAAGCGGGTGCTGCTGGCCTTCGGCGAGTATATTCCCCTGGCATGGCTCATCGGCTCGGTGCCGGGCATGTCCGCCATCGGCGAAGGCTTCACACCGGGCGAGATCGAGAGCGCCCTCGTCCTGCCGCAAGGCGCTCGGATCGCGCCGCTCATCTGTTACGAGGACCTGATGCCGGAGCTGTCGCGCCGCTTCGTCCGGGACGAGGGCGCCAACCTGCTGGTCAACCTGACCAACGATGCCTGGTACGGCCGCACCGTGGCGCCCTGGCAGCATGCCCGGATGGCTCGATGGCGGGCCTTGGAAACCCGGCGGACCTTGGTGCGTGCCACCAACACCGGCGTGACCACGGTCATCGACCCCGCGGGCCGCATGTCCGCGCCGCTGCCGCTGTTCGCGGAGGGGGTGCTCAGGGCGACGGTTCCCTTGATGGAGATGGAAACGGTGTACCTGCGCTACGGCGACTGGTTCGCCTGGCTCATGACGCTTGTCACGGTGGCGGCGGTCACGGTCAGAAGGTTCAAAAGACCAGCAGATTTGTAAACTTGTTTGTGAGACACAACCAGGAGGCTGGCGCGGTGCGGGCTCGGGCGGGTTTGAAACCCGCCCCTACATCGGATGTCCGGTTCCTGCGGGGTCGGATGTCCGGTTCCTGCGGGGCCGGATGTCCGGTTCCTGCGGGGCCGGATGTCCGGTTCCTGCGGGGCGTGCCGCCCGAGCCAGACTCCTAAACATTCGCAGGGGACAGGACACTCGCCAGGGCATCCAGCATGTCGTCCACGGTATCGGCGATGAGCAGCTTGTCCCGGTGCTTCTGCTTGAGAAACCCTTGCTCCACCGCGTGGTCGAGGAAGCGGATCAGGTGACCGTAGTAGTCCTGGACGTTCAGAATGCCGCAGGGCTTGAAGTGAATCCGGAGCTGCAACCACGTGATCATTTCCGCCAGCTCTTCGAGCGTGCCGTAGCCTCCCGGAAGCGAGATGAACCCGTCCGACAGTTGCGCCATCAACGCCTTGCGCTCGTGCATGGAGGCCACCACCTTGAGCTCGCTGAGGCCCGTGTGCACCACCTCGTCCATCACCAGGGCCTCGGGTATGATGCCGATGACCTCGCCGCCCTCCTCCAGTGCCGCGTTGGCCAGGCATCCCATCAGGCCGATGGAGGCGGCGCCGTACACCACGCCGATGCCTCGCCGGGCCAGCTCGCGGCCCAGTGACCTTGCCGTCCGTGCGTACTCGTCCAGCGCGCCGATGCTGGACCCCGAAAAGACACAGATCCGTTTCATTCAAGCTCCCAGGATTAGCCGGTCATCCTTCGGTAGAGACGAGCTTCAGCCCCACGATGCCGGCGATGATGAGGCCGATGCACACCAGCCGCAGCGGGTCTCTCGACTCCGCGAACAGGATCATCCCGAGGATCACCGCGCCCACGGCGCCGATGCCGGTCCACACCGCGTAGGCCGTTCCCACCGGCAGGGTCTTCACCGCCTGCGACAGGAAATAGAGGCTCACCCCCATGGCCAACACCGTGACCACGGTTGGCAACAGTCGGGACAACCCGGCCGTATACTTGAGGCCGATGACCCACACGACTTCGAACACGCCGGCGATGCACAGGTAAGTCCAGCCCATCACGCCCTCCAAAGGTCCGCGAGAACCGTGCTGCGAACATGGTCGTCATGCCCTCCCGTCATTCCCGCCCCCTCCGTCATTCCCGCGAAAGCGGGAATCCAGGGGCGGTGGAGGGGTGCCGCAGCCGGGTTGCCCCGTCCACCCCGCCTGGATTCCCGCTTTCGCGGGAATGACGGAGGGGAGCACGGGAACGACGTCTTCGGGGCGCCGGCACCGGGAAGCAGGATTGCCTCCGTGCCGGATATTATCAACAATACCTCGGTCATGCCCAATCCGACGCATTCCGAGCACTGCCGCGACTGCAAGACCCGGTTGCATGAGCTCCTCACCGCGCTCTATCCGGAGGCGTGCCGCAAAGACCATTCGTTTCCCTGGCCCAGCAGCCCCGACGCGTACCGCGGCACCCGGATCGGGGACGTGCTGCAACGCATCTTCGACGGCCTACGGAGCCACAGAGGCTATGGAGACTTCATACGAACGCCGCGGATGC
Organism: uncultured Binatia bacterium (SeqCode); assembly: GCA_965221155.1. GTDB lineage: Bacteria > Desulfobacterota > Binatia > UBA9968 > JAJDTQ01 > JAJDTQ01. Next base: position 1,040,209 of record OZ244869.1, read on the forward strand.
CGCCGTGCGACTACTATATAGCAAGCCCGGGATTCATTCTGGAGTTCGACGAGCGCCAGCACTTCACCCGGCCCCGGGCCATTGCCCTGGGCCTCTATCCGGCGGACCTCCGCATGGGCTTCTCTACCGGAGAGTGGCGACGGATGTGCCAGGCGCTTGACGCGGAGGACCCGGACCCGCCGGACCGGGACGAGCGCCGGGCCTGGTACGATTGCCTCAGGGATCTCTTGCCGCTCGCACACGGGCTCGGACCCACCGTCCGCCTCTACGAGGGCGCCTTGCGCTGGTGCGAGCTGCGGCCGGATTCGCCGGCGGATATCCACACCTTCAAGTCTTTCCTCGAAGGAAGCCCCATAGTATAGAGGTCGGCATTGGCGTCCGTCCTTCGACTCCGCGTCGCTTCGCGTGGCTACGCCCAGGACCGGCGGCGAGAGGCAAGGAATGGAGGCCGTTGCGGGCCCTGTAAACGACGGAAGGAGCGAAGCGTGGCGGAAGACAACAACGCCGACAGGCTCAAGGCACGGGATCTCATCCGGGAGATCAAACGGGCCGGCATCCGTTTCATCGTGGCGCTGCCGGACCGCACCACTAGTGAGAACGTGCTGAAAACGATGATCAAGGACCCCGAGTTCCAGGTGGTGCAGGTGTGCAAGGAGGACGAGGGCGTGTCCATCTGCAGCGGCCTCTATGCCGCCGGGCACCGGTCGCTGCTGCTGATGCAGTACACGGGCCTGCTGGACTCCATCAACGCGGTCCGCGGCGTGGCCATGCAGGGGAAGAACCCGGTGTGCATGATGGTGGGGATGCTCCAGAAGGAACCCGGAGTCCCGCCCGCCCAGTCCAAACGCTACGGGCTCCGTATCGTCGAGCCGATTCTGGACGCCATGCAGGTCGAGCACCACCTCATCGAAGCCCCCGGCGAGGTGGACAAGGTCGTGCCCACGGTGGAAGCGGCCTATACCGAGTTGAGACCGGTGGCCATGTTGATCGGACGGGAGCCTATCTGATGATGAAGCGAGACGAATGCCTCAAAGTGCTGGCGCGCCACCGGACCGATGAGATCGTGGTGGCGGTGTACAAGGCGGCCCAGGAGTGGATCCACATCGCGCCCAGCGACCTCAACTACACCTTCACCGGCGCCATGGGACAGGGTTCGTCCCACGCCCTGGGCCTGGCCCTGGGCCGGCCCGACAAACGGGTGGTGGTGCTGGACGGCGACGGCAGCCTGCTCATGAACCTGGGCACCATCGTCACCATCGCCAACGCTGCCCCCAAGAACTTTATCCACTGCGTCTGCGAGAACGGCACCTACGAGACCAACGGCGCCGTCCCCATCCCGCGCCACGAGAGCTTCACCTTCACCGGCCTCGCTCGCGAAGCCGGCTACGCCAACACCTACACCTTCGACAACCTGGATGACTGGGACCGGAACCTCGACACCCTCCTCAGGGAGGACGGCCCCATCATGGTGGACCTCAAGGTGGAGCCGGGGGAAGACTACCCGGAAAATTTTCCCCGCCTGTACAGCCCCGAGTACCGGGACCGCTTCCGCAAGGCGCTGGCGGAGTCGTAACGGCCACAGCGGCTGAGCATCAATCGGAGCAACACCACGCGGGGCTCACGAAACCGTCATTCCCGCGAAACAGGCTGTGTCAAAACGCCAACTTCGAGGTACAAAAGGCCAATCCGTCATTCCGGCGAAAGCCGGAATCCAGGGGCGGTAGCGGGGCCGCTACACAGCGTTTCCCCCGCCCCACCCCTCCTGGATTCCGGCTTTCGCCGGAATGACGGTTTCGGGGGCTCGGTGCCTCGCTCGGATGGTGTTTGACATAGCCTGGAAAGCGGGAATCCAGGGGTGGCGGAGGGGCGCTACGGCCGCGTTGCCGCCGCCCCACCCCACCTGGATTCCCGCTTTGGCGGGAATGACGGTTTTGGGGGCCGTTGCCTCTCCCGGATTGGGTTTTGACACACTCTGTTTCGCGGGAATGACGGAATCGTAAGGCCGTTACGTTTTTCGTACCGGTGACGGAGTCTGGGCGTCATTGCCCCTTTCCGTGCCAACGGCGTCCGGGTTGATGACGTTCACCGGCGCGCCCTGGATGAACCCGACCACGTTGGTGAAGGCGCTCTGGTAGCGCTGGTGCAGGATGCGGTCCACGGCGTAGCCCCGATGGGAGGCCAGGATGACGTTGTCGAGGCTGCGCAAAGGATGGTCCGGCGGCAGCGGCTCCTCATCGTAGACGTCGAGACCGACCCCGCCCGGATGCCCCCGCTTGAGCGAGTCGACCAGCGCTTCCTCGGAGATGATCGGTCCGCGCGCCGTGTTGATGAGCAACGCGCCGGGCTTCATGCGTTGGAGCTCGGGACCGGCGATGAGCCCGGTGGTCTCGGCGTTCAACCGGCAGTTCACCGAAACGATGTCCGACTCCTCCAGCAGCGTGTCGAGGGAAACCCGGCGCGCTCCCGCCTCCGCGGCCCTCTCGTCGGTGAGGGTCTTGCCCGTGGCCAATATGTTCATGTCGAAAGCCCCTCCGATGCGGGCCACCTTGGTGCCGATGCGTCCCATCCCGATGACGCCCAGGGTCCTCCCCTCCAGCAGCATCCCCACCGCCGGCGGCCAGGCGCCCTCGCGCATGCCCTGCGCTACCGCCGGGGTCTTTCTTGCCAGCGCAAGCAGCAACGCGAAAGTCTGCTCCACCGTGGAGGCGCCGGAATCGTTGGGAGTGACCGACACGACGATGCCGCGGCGCGTGGCCTCCGCCACATCCAGGTGCGGTATGCCGCGGCCGATCTGCGAGATGAAGCGAAGCGACGGCGCCAGGGCAAACTCACGCTCCCGGAACCGCGAACGCTCGCGCATGAGCACCACCGCATGGGCGTCGCCCACGGCCGCCGACCATTCCTCATCGGTGGTGAGCTTCCGCTCCACCACCTTGACATCGGCCACCCCCGCCGCTTCCTCGTAAGCCGGCACCGTCGTACAGAACCCCTCGTAGTCGTCCAGCACCACCACGCGAAACCGGTCGTCCGACATGACACCTCCCGTCCCGGAGCCCGAAACCTCGATCCCATTTCCTACCTTCAATATTCGCGATAAGCTAACACCCGAGGCTCGGGACGGAGGTCACCCCTTCGAGGCCCGATGAAGAAATGTAGGGGCGGGTTTCAAACCCGCCGTGCTAGGGCCACTGCCTTGATCGGGACAAGCGAAAGAGCGACGTCAAAGGACGGAGGGATTCCATGAGCCAGTTGACCGAAGAGAAATGCGTGGCATGCCGGGCGGGTGCCCCGGCGGTCACCGAAGACGAAGTGCGTGAGCTCAAGCCGCAAATGCCCGAGTGGGCCATGATTGAGGAGGACGGGATTCCCAAGCTGGACCGGCTCTTCAAGTTCAAGAACTTCGCCCAGGCGCTGGCCTTCACGGCCTCGGTGGGGGACATCGCCGAGGCGGAGGGCCACCACCCGAGGATCGTCACCGAATGGGGCCGGGTCCGCGTCACCTGGTGGACCCACAAGATCCGCAATCTTCACCGGAACGACTTCATCATGGCCGCCAAGACCGACGGCGCCTACGGCGAGGCCGGGTGACCGTGCCCGTAGGTCGGATTAGCGAAGGCGTAATCCGACACAGGCCGCGGTGCGGTGTCGGGTTACGCCTTCGGCTAACCCGACCTACAACGGAGACGACCGCCACGCCCCTGCCATGATTGACAGGCGGCAACGTCTTGCCGTATTCACATGGCTACGAACGCCTATCCGTGGAGGTATATTCATATGGCAGCCTATCCCATCCTTGATGCCGACTCGCACATCCGCGAAACCGTGGATGACTACCGCTCGCGCATACCCGAGGAGTTCCGCCGCATCCGCCAGGGGTTCTTTCCCAGCGACACCTGGGACCGCTTTCTCGGGCGCATGGGGAAACAGACCATCGGCGCCGACGGCTACACCGAGGACATGGACGTCGAGGGGATCAACCTCACCGTCACCTATCCGACCATGGGTCTGAGCCTGTGCCTGGTGCCACAGAGCAATCTTCAGAAGGCGCTGGCGCGGGCCTGGAACGACTACATCGGCGAGATACAGCAGCAGAACCCCCGCATGAAGGGCGTTGCCACCGTGTGCTTGAAGGACGTGCCCGCAGCCGTGGAAGAGCTCAACCGCGCGGTCACCAAGTGGCACCACCCGGGCGTGATGTTCCACACCCACGGCCACAAGAAGAATCTCGGCGCCGAAGAGTTCTGGCCCATCTACGCCGAGGCCGAGCGTCTTGGGATCCCCGTCTGCTTCCACGGCAACTCCTGGGGCGCCGAGGGGCAGGACCGCTGGGAGACCTTTCTCCAGGCCCACACTGTGAGCTTCTCCTTCGAGATCATGCAGGCGTTTCTCGGCGTCGTCACCTCCGGGCTGCTGGAGCGCTTCCCGAACCTGAAGGTCGGTTTCTTCGAGGCCGGTTGCGGCTGGCTGCCCTACTGGCTCGACCGCATCGACGAGCACTACGAACGCCGCAGCGAGGAAGCGCCGCTGCTCAAGGCCAAGCCCAGCGAGTACGTCAAGAGCGGCCGCGTGTACGTCAGCTTCGACCCCGACGACCCCATGCTGCCCTACTGCATGGACCGCTACGGCGACGACATGTGGCTGTTCGCCGCCGACTACCCGCACTGGGACACCATCTGGCCCAACGCCACCAAGGAAGTCCGGGAACGCACCGACATCTCCGAGGACCAGAAGCGGAAGGTCTTCTTCGACAACTGCAACCGGTTCTACAGCCTCGGGCTGGAGGCGTAAGGGAAGGAGTGTCGATGGCGGCCGGCGGGGAGTAAACGCGTGGCGGACGATGGGTTGATCACCTCACCATCCACCGGTCGCGTTCCCTCCGCTCGCGCGCCTTCGCCTGGTCGCGGACGAGCTGAACGACCACTATTCCGCCTGCTACGAGACCGCATACCCCCACGATAGTTTCCCCCGAACGCAGCAACGCGACACCTCCCCCAAGCATGAGGAGCGGGATGATGCCGACGCGACCAAAGCGACCGAAGCGACGCCAACCCGTTGCCTCGGCGGTGTCTTGCTGCACTTCGATATACTCCATCTTTGGGTGGGCGAGGGGGTATTTCCGGATGATCGGGTCGAGCACACAGCGCCTGAACACCGCGGCCGCGAGCGGTCCTCCGACGAACATCATGACAATAACCGACAGGACTGATTGCAACAATTCACTGCCGGGGAGCGTGAAGTTCAATCGAAGGAATGACCCGAGAATGGCCGTACCGACGGGGAGAGCAAGGAAAAATACCGCCTTGTAGTATGCTCTCAGACGGGACTTTATTTTCTCAATGTCGTCTTCGGACGCAATGACGCGGCCCCTCTGAGAAGGGAGCCATGGCCAGACCCCGAAGACAAAAACCGTCTCTCCGGTCACGCTCACCTTGAAGTGCTTGGCGATGGACTGATCCGTGAACCCCATGATCGCAATCTCCCCACTGACCCTGAGTTGATTGGCGGGAGATTTACTAAACGAACGGTCATTCGTCAATCATTGGCGAATCGGCGGTCGATCCTTCATGGGACAGGACCCTAGTGTGGTGTCTCACAAATACGCTTATGAATCTGCGGGTCCTTTTGGCCGTCGGCTGCGTTGCTCTTCCTCGCGTGGTGCCCGCCACTAAGGGGCGCCCGCCGGTCGCCCCTACAAGTCATCGCGCCTTGCCGACAACCAAAATGCCCTCGCAGAATTCGTAAGCGTATTTGTGAGACACCACACTAGGAGTCTGGATCGGGCGGCACGCCCCGCAGGAACCGGACATCCGATGTAGGGGCGGGTTTCAAACCCGCCCGAGCCCGCACGGCTGATTGAGGCTCCTAGCGGGCCGCAACCGCCCAGACTTTGGGTGACGGCGACGGGGGCTTAGAGCCCCAGTTCATCCGCCACGGCCTTCTCGACCACGGTGCCCTTGAAGAACTCCGGGTTGTTGCGGGTGTGCAGGCGGGCGGCGTTGGTGAAGGTGAACTCCTTGAAGTCCTGGTCGGTGACGAAGCCCTTCTCCACCATCTCGTGCGCTTCGGGGATGACGTCCTTGAAGTCCGGCACGTCGAAGTGCGTGAAGTCGGAGCTGAACACCGGCTGCAGGCGCACGCCCATCCGGGAATCGAACGCCCACATGGTGGCGCGGTCGTCGGCCTCGCAGCCAAAGAAGAAGTTGCCCGAGAAGACGGCCCGGACGTCGTCCACGGAGTCGATGCCCGCTGCCTCGAAATCGTCCACCACGTGCTCGGGGTCGGCAAGCTCGTCGAGGCTGCAGTTCGGCCGGAACGCGTCCAGGTTGTCCATGATGGCGTCGGCGTTGGCTTTCAGCCGTTCGTCGCCGTACCGGTGGATGAACCCCTTCAACTCCTCGACATCGGTCGTGCCCGGGTACTGCAGCCCGGCGCGGCGGCGCTTTTCCCAGTGCTCGATCAGGTCGAAGCACATCTGGCAGGCCCAGCTTATGCCGCCTTCCATGAACCCGAAGTTGAGGCTCGGGTAGCGCGCCACGAGGCCGCCCAGGAACACGCCGCGAGCGAAGGCGTGGTTCGACTCGGCGAAGTGGCCGACATGGTTGTAGGTGAAGTTGCTGATGGAAGCGCGGTCGTGCCAGCGGCCGCTGCCCGAGTGCTGGGTCACGGCGACGCCCAGCTCGACACACCTCTTCCAGACGGGCTCGTAGTCATACGGGCTGTCCAGGGCGATGTTGTCGCAGTACCAGGCGGCCTTGCGCGGGTCGATGCCCTCCGCCGCGACCGGGATCTTCCGTTCCTGGTTGCCCCGCAACATGACCGCCCGGAAGCCGCGCTGGACCACCGCGTACTCCAGCTCCTCCAGGGCTTCGTCGGGGTTGTGCGCGGGGATGATGGCCACCGGCGCGAACCTCTCGCTATAGGGACCGAACATGTCGGCCGTCATCATGTTGTAGGCCCGGACTCCGGCCCGGTGCAGGTCGTCGTCCTGAATGCCGTTGACGCTCAGCCCGAAGCTCGGATAGATCATCGCGAAGTCGATGCCCAGCTCGGGCAGCCGCTCGTTCAGCAGCGCCGGCAACAGCCCCGTGGCCTTGTCGAGCGTATCGGCGGTGACGCCCCACCAGATGGTGCGACGCATGCGATTGTGCTGGCGCTCCGCCTCGGTGGCCCGGTACCACCCCTGATTCCGGCGCCAGAGCGCCCGGATCTGATCGACCGCTCCAGGGCCGCCCGCTTCGCTCAGGTACTCCAGGAAGACCGGAACCGGCTCGATCCAATGGCCGTCGCCGTCGATCACCGGGTGCTTCAGCCCATCGTGTATCCGTACTGCTTGATTTTCCATGGTCGCGCTCCTGTCGCAGGGAGTTTCCCTGCCATGTCGTTCAATGGATAAAACTATCACCTCTTGCCGGCTCAGGGTATGGCCGCGGTCGTCGGACCCGTGACGGACCCATCCCGCGACGCGTGCAGCGTGCCGTCCACCGCGGCGCGCACGAGTTCCGCCTGCCAGTGCAACAGGCCGCCGCTCGCCATGATCTCGTCCCGGGTCCGAGGCCGCTGCCGGACGATGCCCTCGAGGGCGGCTTTGGGCGCCAGGGTCGACGGGGCGATCTCCAACTCGTCGGCGATCTTCGTGCACGCGCCGCGCAGCGCGTCGAGCTCCCGCGGGTCGAAGGGCACCGGTTTGGAGTGCACCCTCAGGCGAAACTCGGGCCACTCCGCGGGCGTCATGGCCGCGGCCCGGTCAAGCGCGTGCTTGAGGGCTCTCCGGCGTGAGCCGACGATGTCGCGGGGCAGTTTCGGTCCCTGGTCCAAGGGTTCACCCGGATGGGACTCGGACCATTCGATCAGTTCCACCATCTTCTGGTTCTGGAGAACCTTGAAGGGCGGACGGTCGGCGCGGCGGGCGAGCATGTCGCGCCAGATCCAGAGCTCCCGAAGATAGGCCAGTTGGCGGTGAGTCAGCCGGCCCGCCCCTTTGATTCGCCAGGCCTCCTCGGGATCGCGTGTACGATCGCGGCCGGTGGCCTCCACCATCGCGCGGCAACTCTCCCGGTGCCACTCCACCCGTCCGCGCTCGCGCAGCTCGCCGCGCAGGCACTCGGAGAGCTCCTCCAGATAGCGCGTGTCGTTGACCGCGTAGTGCAACTGCACCTGACTGAGAGGCCGGCGCGACCAGTCGGACTTCTGCGAGCCCTTTTCGATGGTGACCTCAAGGAACTGCTGGATGAGGGCGGCAAGCCCGATCTGCTCGATTCCGAGCAATTGGGCCGCGATCATGGTGTCTAACACCTCGCCGCGCGGCCTGAAGTCCTTCCAGGCGCGCATCAGCCGCAGGTCGTAGTCGGCGCCGTGCAGGATCAGCCGCTTCGGGGCCAACACCTCGACGAGTCCCCCGAAGTCCAAATCAACGAACGGATCGACAACGAAATGCTCGTCTCCGACCGAGAGCTGGATCAGGCAGACCTTCTCGAAGTAGCTGTGGAGGCTGTCGGCCTCCATGTCCACCGCGACCGACTCGCCGTCCCCGATGCTCCGGATCAGTTTCTCCAGGGCGGCGGAATTGCAGACGTATAGGTAGTCCGGAGACTGTGGCGTACTCAACGAGTCAATCCCTCCTCGTCACGCGAAGCAACTCCCACAAGCCTCTGGGGCTGACAATTCGCAAGTCCTCGCCCGGTGCGGCTTCCAGAAGGTCCTTGTCTCCAGTCACGAGTACGTCCGCCCTTCCGCTGACGGCCGCGGCGGCTATCCAGCGATCGGCGGGATCCGTGGCGGGCCATGGCGCCGGTTCGACCGGCGCCACAACATCTGCATGCTCGCGAACGAAACCGATCACTTCGCTCACGTGCGTCTCCGGCATGGCAAGCTTGCCGGCAAGAATCCGTTCAAGTTCCTGGAGAACCGTCTCCCCGACGAGAAGTCGGTGTTCGGCAAGCACAATTTGCAGGATGTCATGGCAGAACCCGCGCGTGGCGAAGGCCGCCACCAGGACGTTGGTGTCCAGCAGGATCCTCACGAGACTTCTTTGAAGACATCCTCGTCGGTCAGCCAGCCGTGGGCCTCGGCGAACGGCGCGACACGGCGGCGCAATTGTTCAAGCCGTGCGATCGCGAGTTGCCGGCGCACGGCGTCGCGCACGAAGGCGCTCTTGCCCGTTCCCGTTCGTGCCGCTAGCTCGCGCAATTCGGCGTCCAGCCGATCGTCTATACGGATGGTCAAAGTCGCCATGTACTACAACGTACTACAACGGAGGGCTCGTTACCACCTTGTCGTCACGATCCAGGGGACCGACTTCGTCGGCTTACTGGCGTGAAGTCCCAGCATCAAGAATCGCGTACACGAGGCCTTCCAACTCTAGTCCAAGCTCACATGTTTCACGGTGGCGGTGCCACGGTCCATCAACGCCAGAGCCCTGGCGCGGGGGGCAAGTGCCCATATTCCCCTCTTGGGCGTGCGAAACAGCGCCTCCGATGGCGCTCTATTGCGCTTCCGGAACACGGCAGAATCCACACAGTGCTGGTTGTAGCCGGATTGAACTGCGAAGCGTTCGCTGTTGGTCGGTGGGGATAGATCTATAGCAGGTGATCACCGTGTCGCCTTCCATTACCACTTTGAGGTCTTTCAACCGCACGATCTGTTGGATTCTGCGCTTCAGGGGCCGCAATCACCCTTCGCGTCAGTCCGCTGCATGAGGTAGGCGTCGGGGGCAACCCGCGTTCCGCATTGCAGCACCTCGTCAATGTCCTCCCGTCGGAAACCCCGCTGGCCCATACGGACCTCGGCGTGGCGCGTGAAGTTATAGTCCAACATTTTCATCTCTCACCTTCGGTTCGGAACGCTCTAGGTGTAAAGAGGTTGAATCCAGAATGCGGCTACGTTTTGCCCAGTCCTCGTCAGGGACATGGGCTTCCAGCCATTCCGTTCGCTCAACGGAGACTTGATTGTCGTCTTCGCCACGAAGATGTTTCGGGATTTGGGTTAGGCGAACGTAGCCGTGAGAAAGAGCGTAGTCGGCGCGCGGAGACCCACCGGTCAGGCGTTTTAGGTAGGTCGGGAAGAGCTCCCAACCGATCATGCCACCTCCGTCTCCTAAGGCAGACATGATCCCATGGTAGTCGATCGCGTCGTTATCGGGACCGAGTTCTTTCGCCAGTTTTATCAAGAAGTCGGAGAAGGGAGTTCGGTCTTGATCATAGTATTCCCGGTTGTTGTTGTCCACATACATGGACCACGGCTCGTTTTCCCTCAGAATACGAACCCCTGACAGATCTCGTTCGGCGATAGAGTCCTTTTCGGCCAGCATGCCCTCATTACAATCGCCTACTGCGGCAAAACCAATGTGCTCCGGCACGGTTGTCTGGTAGGTCTCCCAGGCTACAACCATTTCCTCAAGACGACGGCGACGGTCAGCAAGATTCATCTCTGCCAGGAGGGCAAACAAAAACGGCGCCGCATCAATCACTTCCCACATATCAACGCCGTAGCGATCCCGAACCAGATCGTAGGCGAGTACGGTTCCACCACGAAAATGCACCTTCGCTCCAACATAGCCGTGTCTCTGGAGTTCTCGATCCTCCATGGCTTCGGATGCGGGCTGCGCGGCCAAGACCCTTGGTTCGACTCCTAGTGCCCTAGCGATGTCCAAAGCCGTGCCTTGGCGTGCTTCACCCCCCTTTCCACCTTCGATGCGGGCAACCGTTTTTTTGTCGACGCGCGCTCGATCGGCCAGTCCTTGCTGGCTCAATCCGCTCTCTTTGCGTAGCCTTCGCGCATAGTGATACGTTTGCTAATACTGTTAAATGAACGATAGGAGTCCTCATGGCGAAGTTACCCCAAATCATACCTGTTACCGACCTGCGCCAGGATGCCGCGGCCGTGTTGAAGCGGGTCGGCGCGTCGCGCGAGCCTTTCGTCATTACCCAACGAGGTCGTGCGGCAGCCGTGCTATTGAGCGCCGAGGAATATCAGCGCGCGGAGTCTGAACGGCAAATGCTCAGGCTGCTGGCGCAGGGGGAGAAAGAGATCGCCGAGGGGCAGGGTGCCGACTTGGACACGGTGCTGGCGGAGGCCGACGCGTCACTCGCGGATGAAGATTCGTGAGCGTCCGATTCACGCCATCCGCCCGGTCGCAATTCCTCGCCGCGATTGCCTATTTCAAGCGGGATAACCCCGAAGCGGCGAGACGGTTCCGCCGACGGGCTGAGGATGTCTTGCGCCGACTCGAGAATTTTCCCGACTCCGGCAGAGTCATTCCCGAGTTTCCGGAGTTACCCTACCGGGATGTGATCATCGCTCCGTACTGTTTCTTCTACCGCAAAGAAACCGACACCGTCTGGATCGCGGGCGTCTGGCACGGCGCCCAACATCCGGATGAACCCTGAGATTTGGGAAGACCCTGTGACACCGGTACCGGCAGACAGCGACTCCGACCTGCTGACCCGCGCCGCGGCCATTCACGCGCGTGTCCTGACCGTGGACACCCACGTGGACATTCCGCCGGATTTCGGCACGGAGACCTACGATGCCAGGGAGGCCAAGGCGGGCCGGGGGCAGATCGATCTGGTGGGGATGGAGCGCGGCGGGCTGGATGCGGTCTTCTTCATCGTTTACGTGGGCCAGGGCGAACGCAACCCGGCGGGGTATACCCGTGCCATGGCCGACGCCTTTGCCAAGTTCGCGGCCATCCGGCGCATGACCGACGTGCAGTATCCGGAGACCATCGGCTTGGCGCGCACGGCCGCGGACGTGCGCCGCATCCACGGCGAAGGGCGGCTGGCGGCGCTTATCGGCATCGAGAACGGACACGCGCTCGGCCGCAACCTGGAGATCCTGGACATATATTACGACTACGGCGCGCGCTACCTGGGGCTGCTTCACAACGGCCACAACGACCTCGGCGACTCGGCGGTGCCCTACCCGCGCCTCAAGGACTCGCCTACCGAGCACAACGGCCTCACCGATTTCGGGCGCGCCGCGGTCGCGCGCGCCAACGACCTGGGCATCATGGTGGACATCTCCCATGCGGCCATGACCACCGCGATGGATGCCATCCGTGCATCCCGGGCGCCGGTGATCGCCTCCCACTCCAGCGTAAAGGGAGTCTACGACCACCCGCGCAACCTGTCCGACGAGGCGCTGACGGCGCTTCGGGACAACGGCGGGGTGGCCCAGATGGTCGCCTTCGACTACTACTTGCGGCCGGTGTCAAGCGAGAGGCAGGCGGCGCTCCGCGCCCTCAGGACCGAGATGGGAATCAAGGGGTTCGCCGATTTCGAACAACTGAGCGACGAGAAGCGCGACACCTACCACGCCCGCCGGGGGGAGATCGACTTCAAGTGGCCCAAGGCGTCCGTGAAAGATTTCGCCGACCACATCGACTACGCGGTCAATCTCGTGGGCATCGATCACGTAGGCATGGCGTCGGACTTCAACGGCGGCGGCGGCATCGCCGGCTGGGACAACGCCCGCGACACCCTCAACGTCACCGTCGAGTTGGTTCGCCGGGGCTACAGCGAGGAGCATATCGCGCAACTGTGGGGCGGCAACCTGCTGAGGGTGATGGAGGCGGTAGAGGCGGCGGCCCGGCGCCATGAATAGGCCCGGACCCGACAGGGGCAGCCGAGTCTTGATTGAACTCGAACGGATGGTATAGTTCTTGCGAACATCCTTGGAATGAGCATGATGGTGACCGAACTATATGACGCCTTGAGATCGGCCGGGGCCCCGGAAGAGAAAGCCCGTGCAGCCGCTCAGGCGATGTCGGAAGAGAGTCTGGCGACCAAGACCGATATTGCGCGGCTTGAGCGGGAGCTGTTGGTCCTGAAATGGATGAACGGCACGGCCGTGGCAGGAGTCGTTTCCCTGCTGCTCAAGTCATTCTTCGGATAAGCTGTCTTTCGAGCGGCGCCTCAGCCCTTAGGCCCGAAGACCGGCAACACGGCACCGCCCCTTTCGATGAAACGGACCTCCACGTCCATGCCGATCGAGACGTCACCCGGCTCGCAGCCCACGATGTTCGTGCCAAACATCGGGCATTCCTCAAGCTCAATCAAGGCATAAACATAGGGTAGATCGTCTTTGAAAGCCGGATCGAAGGCCCGATGATGCACGTTGTATGAGAAAACCTTGCCGCGGCCCGACGCCTCGCGCCATTCGAGGCTGCCGTAAAAAGGCTGGTTCGCGTGATTGCGACAGTAGGCCGCCGGCCAATACCAGGTGCCGCACTCACGGCATTGCATCAGGACAAACCGTCGATTCTGGACCGCGTCCCAGAATGGCTTGTTATCCTCATCGATAGCGGGCTTCGGGTAGGACGCAGACATGATGATCGGCTCCACTCGGCGCAAGTCTCAGTTGCTCAGGACCATGCAGGCATGGGTCGAACACATTCCGGGCGAAAGGATCTCGCCACCGTGGCCCGTCACCAACCCGATTCTTGCGTTTTCTACCTGCCGCTCTCCGGCTTCGCCGCGGAGCTGCATGATGGCCTCCGCGACATGAGTCTGCTCACCCAGATGATATGCGGACAGCAGTCCACCGCTTGTATTGATTGCGACCTCGCCCCCCGGACCGATGCGACCCCCCTCGACAAAAGCACCACCCTCGCCCTTCTTGCACCATCCGTAATCCTCTAGCTGGAATAGCACCTCGGCGGTAAAACAATCATAGAGCCCCGCGAAATCGAGATCCTTGAGGTCGATCTCCGCTTCACGGAAGGCGGTCTCCTTGGCGGTCTGTACGGCAAGACGCGTGTAGTTGGCTTTGTCCCACCAGAGCTGCCCCATGGCCTCTCCCACCCCCGCGCCCGAAACATGGATGGGTTTGCGCGCCAGGTCCTTCGCCCGCTCGGCGGTTGTCAGGACGATGGCAAAACCACCGTCGCTCACGACGCAAGAGTCGAAGATGTTGTAGGGCCAGACGAGCGGCGGCGCGTCCATGTATTCGGACAGCGTCAGCGGCCGATCATGGAACTGCGCCAATGGATTGTATTGGGCCCACTTGCGGATCGCCACGGAAATCTCGCCGAACTGCTCCTTTTTCGTGCCGTACTCATGCATGTGGCGCGCGGCAAAAAAAGTGTGGTGACTCATCGCCGCCAAATCGCCGAATGGCTTCCCCCAATAGCCTTCTCTTTCGATGACTCGGATGCTGGTACCGCCCGCTCGCCGCGCAACCCGGCTCCGCGAGTAATCCTTCGTTCCCGACGCGAGTACGACATAGTTGGCCATGCCGAGCTCAAGAAACTTGGTAGCCGCCAGAACGCCGACGATGCTCGCAGTGCCGCCACGGGCAACCTGGAAGAACATACGGCACGGCACGCCGAGAACGCGCGGGAAGGCATCGGTCGGGGACGGAACGTCTCCCGCGCCGGGGGCGATCTTGAGATCGATCGCGCCATCGACGTCGTTTACCGTAAGGCCGGCGTCCTCTATCGCGAGCCTGGCGGCCTCCGTCTGGAGCGTCCGAAAGCTTCGATCCTCGAACCGGCCCGCCAGCAGCCCGACACCGACAATGGCAAACTTATCTTTGAGAGCGCCAGACATGATCCTTCCGCCAAACTTTCCGGTACGTTGCGGCCTTCCTGTTACTCACGCTAAGGTGATGCCACCTTGGGGTTCCGGGTACAACGTTTGTATTATCCGGGTCGACTCCGGCAATTCCCGGCCCGCGATCACCTGCGGGCGACGCGGGCCGGGAACCATGGGCGGGTGGTCTCCATGGCACTCGGGCGGCTGTCAGCTCTTGCTGATCAGCTCTTTCATTTTCATCAGCACCGATTTGGGCGTGCTGAGCAGCTCGTTGACGATCTCCTGCACCTGCTCCCCGCGTTTCGGCTTGAGATCCATCCCCGCCTTTCTTGCCAGCTTCAACAGGTCCGGATCCTTGTAGGACTTCTCGTAGGCGTCGCGGAGTGCCTGAACGCGGTCCTTCGGTACTCCGGGCCCGAACGTCTGCACGATGCTGATGCGGTTCGTCGCGTTCAGCGCCCGCAGCATGCCGATGTCGTCGGCGCTCTTGCCCAGCTCCTTGGCCAGCAGCTCGGCGATCGGCACCCCCTTGGCGAGGCGGTGACCGATCTTCTGGTTGCCCGCGATGATGAGTACCTTGCAGCACTTCGCGTCGCCTTCGAACATGCCAATCTCGGTGCTCTTGACCGTCTGGAAGGTCGTGCAGAACCCGTTGACCTCACCATTCTTGACCGCCAGACGCTGGGCTCCGCCGCTCGGATACCCCGTGACCGCCTTTAAGTTGGAGCCGAAGACCGCATTGAAGATCACCGGCTCAAGGTGGGAAAGGCCGCCCTTGCTGAAGGCTGAAAACGTGAGCCGCTTCTTCGTCTTCACCGCTTCGCTGAAATTGTTCACACCCGCGTCGGTCCGTATGGCGCACATGGACGCCGAGTCGAAGGCGCTGGCGACCCACTGGAACTTCCGGGCGTCGAAGCGCACCCCGCGCTCGCCGCGAGCCTGCTGGGCCACGAGGCTGCTGCTGATGGCCGCGAGCACGGTGCCGTCCTGCGGCTCATTGTTGTAAATGGTGTTGGCTGCCAGCATGCTGCCGCCGCCGGGCTTGTTCTGCACGATGATCCGGGGATGCCCGGGGATGTGGCGCGACAACACGTGCGAAACCAGCCGGGCGTTGGTATCCGTGGCGCCCCCCGGACCCAGCCCGACGACAATGCGGAAGGTCTTGCCCTTGTAGAACTCGGCCACCGATTCACCCCACACCGGCCCCGCAAACAGCACGAAACCCGCGATCAGAACGAGAACTCGCTGACACATAAGGCACCTCCTTTTCGGTTGGTGCGATTAACCGACTATTCTCGCTCGCTTGTCAAGACGTGGTGAGCCAAGGCGCACGTGTCAGCAGCAGGCCAAACAACGGCTACCCGTGTCTCCCAAACGGGGACCCTCACTGAAACAGGTTCATAATCGCGTCCAGAATCGGGTCCGTCAGGTAGGAGTCGAAGGAATAGAGGCCCAGGCCGTAGGCGATGCGGCCGCCGGGCAGGGGAAACGAGAGGGCCCGCTCCAGGCCGCCCCAAAAGAACAGGTAGACGCCAAGGCTGTACAGGATGCTGGTACCCCAGGGCTCGCGGGCCTGGAACCGGAGGAAGACCAAGGGGATGACCAGCCCGCCGACCTTGAATCCCAGGAGCCACAGGCCTATCGCGAAGGCCACGGCCCAGAAGGCGATCTCAAGCGTGCGCCGGCGCACCACGGCTGGTTCGAGAGGGGGTCCGGCCTCCGCCGCGGGCTCGGGTTCTTCCGGACCCTGCCCGGGTCCGGCCGGCCGGAGTCCGAGCCACAGGCTGTAGACGAGAAAGATCACCGCCAAGGCCAGCATCGGATAACCAATGGCGAGAGGGAAGAACCGCGTGCGGACCGGCCAGTCCTGCGCTTCCCACACCGCCCAGGCGAGGAGCACCACCAGCAACACGCCGATGACGATGTCAGTCCGGTTCCGCACCCGCCACCTCCTTGGGCTGAGCCCGCTTCGCCATCCAGTCCTGCAGCCCGGGCAGGAAGATCACGACAAGGGCAATCCCGAAGGTCACCATGACGATGGGCCTGAAAAAGAACCAGAGCCCGTAGATCTCGTACGAGATGAACAGGTTCCGCTCCACCAGGGGCCCGAGCACCAGACCCAGCACCAGCGGCGGACGGGGCCAGCCGTGGTTCACCATGATCACGCCGGCAACCCCGAACGCCAGGGTGGTGGTCATGGCGAAGTAGGAGTTGGTGTTGGCGAAACCCGCCAGGTAGATGAGCATGAACAGCGCGGGAATCAGCAGCGACCCGCGTATCTGGGTGATCTTCGCCAACTGGTTCAGGAACAGCAGGCAAAACGCCACGGTGATGATATTCGAGATGACGATGAGCCAGACGAACGAGAAGGTCAGGGCCAGATGCTCGGTCAGCATCTTCGGTCCGGGTTGCAGCCCCTGGATGATGAAGGCGCCCAGCAGGATGGCGGTGGTGGCGCTGCCGGGCACGCCGAAGGCCACGGTGGGGATCATGGCCGCGCCGATGCCCGAGTTGTTGGCCGCCCCCGGTCCCAGGACGCCGCGGACGTCGCCCTTGCCGAAGCCGCTGCGGTCCCTGGAGCTCTGGACCGCGTGGGCGTAGGACACCCATTGGGACAGCGCCGCGCTCACACCCGGGACCAGGCCGAAAAAGGTGCCGATCATGCTGCAGCGCACGGTAATGCCGATGTGGATGAAGGTGTCCTTGATCCCCTGCCACACGCCCCCCAGCTTGCCCACCTTGGCTTCGGCGATGCTGGAGCCCTTGACCCACAACTCCACGATCTCCGGCACGGCGAACAGCCCCACGGCCGCGGCGATGAGGCCGAGCCCCTCCCAGAGGTTTATCAGGCCAAAGGTATAGCGCTCGATGTTCTCCTGGTAGTCCAGGCCGACGGTGGAAAGCACCAGCCCCAGTCCCCCGGCCAGCACCCCCTTGAGCCTGTTGTTGCCGCTCAGCGCCGCGAGAAAGCAGATCCCCAGGATCGCCAGCGAGAAGAACTCCGGTGACTTGAAGGACAGTACCAGCGGGGTGACGATGGGAATGGCGGCGGCCAGGGAGAATGCACCGACGATGGCGCCCACGAGAGAGCTCATGAGCGCCGCGCCCAGCGCGCGGCCGGCCTCGCCCTTCTTTGCCATGGGATGACCGTCGATGATGGTGGCGGTGGACACCACCTCCCCGGGCACGCCGAACAGGATCGAGGTGATGTCACCGGTGGTGCCGGTGACCGCGTACATCCCGAGCAGGAAGGCGAACGCCTGCACCGGGTCCATGCTGAAGATGAACGGCAGCATGAGGGCCACCGCGCCGGGGCTGCCGATGCCGGGCAGGATCCCGACGATGAACCCCAGGACAATACCCACCATCATCAGCAGGAACGTGGTCTGGGTGAATACCGCGAGCAAACCTTCGATTAAAGCTTCGAACATGTTGTTACGGTGGCCGGAACGGCTGGTTCGTGATCTTCAGATGCGAGTTTGGGGATTGCGGGGCCCGGCCCGAAACCGCCCTGCGGCGGACGCGAACCGGTCCCCGGAACCACCCACGGTTGATTTGACGCGACGGTACGCCGCCGGTCTTCAGCCCTTCTCGATAAGCGCCTTCAACCTGTCCATAATGGACATGGGAGTGTTGAGCAAGTCCTCGACGATCTGCCCCACGTTGTCGCCCCGCCTGGGCTGCAGATCGCGTTTCTGCTTCTCGGCCAGCGCCTTGACCTGCGGATCGGTGTACGCCTTGGCGAACGCATCGCGCACGGCCTCGACACGGTCCTTCGGCACTCCGGGCGGGAGCGTGTGCATGATGCTGATCTGGTTGGTGGCGTTCATGGCCCTCAGCATGGCCAGCTCTTCAGCGCTCTTGCCCTGCTCCTTGGCCAACGCCTCGGCCGCGGGGACGCCCTTCAGCAGAGGGTGATCCTCCTTGGTCGCGCCCGCGATGATGAGGACCCGGCAACACTTCGCCGCACCCTCGAACATGGCGATCTCGGTGCTCTTGGCCGTCTGGAAAGTCGTGCAGAAACCGTTGACCTCACCGTTCTTGACCGCCAGACGCTGGGCCCCGCCGCTGGGGTATCCGGTGACGGCCTTGAAGTTGCTGCCGAACACGGCATTGAAGATGATCGGCTCGAGATGGGAAAGGCCGCCCTTGTCGAAGCTCGACATGATGAGCTGCTTCTTGGTCTTCACCGCCTCGCTAAAGCTGCTCACGCCGGCATCCAACCGGATCGCGCACATGGAATTGGCCCGGAACGCGCTGGAGACCCAATTGAACTTTCTGCCATCGAACCTGATCCCCGCCACGCCGCGAGCCTGTTTCATCACGAGGCTGCTGCTGATGGCCGCCATCACCGTGCCGTCCCTGCGCTCGTTGTTGAACACCGTATTGGCCGCCAGCATACTGCCGCCGCCCGACTTGTTCTGGACCACGATCCGCGGCCCCCCGGGAATATACTTGTGCAGAACCGGCGCGATCAGCCGAGTGGTGAGGTCGGTGGTGCCGCCCGGACCATAGCCGACGACAATGCGGATGGTCTTGCCCTTGTAGAAATCCGCCACCGCGTCAGCCCATGCCGGGCCTGCCAGGAGCAGCAACCCTGCCGTCAGAACGAGAACTCGTTTAACCATGCGATGCCTCCTCTCGCTTTTGATTGTGCGACTAATGATCGTGCGATTAACCGACTTTACGGTGGCCATGTCAAGGACCGCCGAGGAAAAACATCGGGCGGCATGATGACCCCATGCGGATCTTCCGCCGGGAGCGCCCATCCTACGGCGCGCTGTCCCCCTCCTTCAACATCTCCAGCGCCTGATCCACCAAGCGCCGCCGGAGTCCTCGCTCTTCATCGGCGGTAAGGGAGGGATCCCCGAACACATGCGGTATAGCCCGTCCGGACAGGATCCGCTTGGCGCCGGTGTTCTCCGACACCGAAACCAGATTGGTCACGTGCACCGTCGGGATACCGCCTCTTTCCAGTTCCTTTGCCATCGCTGCGCCGCAGCGAGTGCAGGTGCCTCAGGCGGAGGTGAGGATGACGCCGTCGACGCCGTCCTCCTCCAGGGACGCCGCGATGTCACGAGCCATGCTCGCGGCGGTCCCGATGGGCGTGCCGTTTCCGGTGGTGGAGTAGAAGCGCTCGTGCAGCGCGCCCAAGGCGCCCTCGCGCACCACGTCCCGCAACACGTCCAGGGGAATCAGCCGGTTGGGGTCCTCGTTCACGGCGGCGGTGAAGAAGCCCCCGTGCACGGATTCGAACTCATCCGCGGTGAGGTGCTCCCTGCTTGCCATCTCGTACGCGCCGAAGTGAGTGGACAGGTACGACTTGATGCCGTCCGGATTGCCCCGGGGCACGAGACCGCCGGTAGTGACCAGCGCCACCTTGGCGTGCCCGAGGTCGCGGATCCCAGGCGCCGGCGCGACCTCTTCCAACGCCGGCAGCGGGATCTCTGTTTCCACCGGACCGCCGGAGAGCTTGGCCAGCAGCAGGTCCACGGCGCGTTCGGCCGCTTGCTTGGACGCCCGTGTGTTCCACCTTCCGCCTCGGGGAAGCAGACCCTCGTCGCTGCCCGGAGCCACGGTCTCGCCGGTCAGGATTCTCGCGATCAGGCCGGCCGAGCGCTCGAGGGAGGAACGCATTTCGCCCGAGGACTCCCCGGTCCGGACCACCGGGATCTCGCGCCGGATCGAGTCGGCCCCGGGGTTGGATGCGGACATGGCGGTCAAGACCGGTACACCGAGCCTTGCGCTCGCCGCCCGGCATACCGCCGCGCAGGCCAATCCGTACCGGCCGGAGCCGAATGCCGGCCCGGCGAACACGAGGTCCGGCTTGGCCGCCGCCATGAGCTCCAGCAGTCGGGCCGTCGCCTCCTCCTCGTTCTCGGAGAAGTGATCGTCGCCGCAGTAGACCGTAGCGACGATGCCGGCACCCCTCCACAGCGACGCGTGCAGCCGCCGGCCCGGGCCGACCGCCCCTTCCAGCACGCCCGGGGCCGTGCCGGCGCTTTCTTCGCCGCCAAGTCCGGCAAAGAACTGGTTCACGTAGTGGACGATTCGTTTCATCTTGCCTCCCTACCCCGGCCGGGCCATCAGCGTCGACCCGCCGATGGGATCGATGGCGCCGATGATGTTCTGGACCGGGATCTCCACCGTGCCGGCCACTTCCCCCTCGATGGCGCCGAGGAACGCATCGCCGCCGATGACCCGCTCCATGTCCTCGTCGAGGCGCACCTTTTCGGGACAGTTGCCGACGCTGACCATGGCATCCGCCTGGGGCGCGATGTCCACCATCGCCGTGCCATCGTCGCCGGCCTCCTCCTTGGCCACGAGCACCGTGCGCAGACCGACCTCCTCGCAGGCCCTGCAGGCCAGCATCAGATCGACGTCCGCCTGACCGCCCCCGTCCTTGGTGATGACCACGGCGTCGGCCTCCACCACGTGCCTGAGCAGACGCGCGGCGTGGAAGGCCGTGGCCGACTTTTCTTCGTAGGTCGCGTGGTGGTTGGCAAGGACCATGCCCCCGAACACGATGTCGTCGTCGTGCCGGCGATAGAGTTCCCGGATCATGGGGTGGTTCAGGATGTCGTGGGTGGCGTTCTTGGTGGGCTTGGTATAGCCGTCGTTCACCAGCGCTCCGTCCAGCAGCTCGTTGGGATGCACCACGCTCGGCACGATGTCCTTGGTGCTCTGGCCGTAGAACAGCTTCTGGCGGCCGATGCCGTGAGAATACGCGAAACTCAGGTATCCGACACGAGGCAGGCCAGGCGACGCGGCCCGTACCCGACCCAGGGAGAAAACTTCAGTGCGGGCCGGCTCGGCCGACTTCGTCGTCTCGGCCAGGAAGACCGCCGCCCGAAGCCCCGCGCGCATGAGCGCAAGGCCGAACTGGCCGGGGTCGGATCCCTCCCGCGGCTTGGGCAGGACCACCAGACCCGGCATGCGGCCGAACCGGCTCAGCTCGCTGCCGCGGCCGCACATATCGATGATGGCTTCCTCGGACCTGGGGAGGGAACCCGACGTCACCACGGCCACGCCGTCCAGCGCATGGGTGCGGCCGAGGCCGCACTGGGACAACGTCCCCAGGCTTCCGGGAAACGCGCTGCCGTGTTCCGGCTCCTTCCAGCGCGGCTCGACGATGTCCACCACGTGGAGAACCCGGGTACGCTCCCCCGGCCGGACGATGCTCAGCTCCACGTCGTCGATGAGCGGTTCCGCCAGCAATTCGGCGCGCAGCGCCTCGCGGTTGACAATGAGTTCGCCTTCCCGATATTCGGTGTTGGCGCCCCAGGAAAGGGACCGGACAGGGTAATGGGCCAGCTCGAAATCCACGTGACCTCCTCAGCCGGTTGGACCGTATCGGTTCGAGGCAAGCCCATGTGTATCAAACCCCGCCCCGCAGTGCGAGCACTGGCGCGACGGCGTCCGCCCTCTTCCGTCATTCCCGCGAAAGCGGGTGTGTCAAAAGGCCAACTTCGAGGTGCGAAAGGCCAATCCGTCATTCCCGCGAAAGCGGGAATCCGCGGGCCGCGGGGGGCGCAGAGGTTGCAAACTTGACCGATCCAACGACGAACACGACCGCCGAGACTCCGCTGGAGCCCGATCTCCCCATCTGCGACCCGCACCACCACCTGTGGCGGCGTCCCAACAACCCGTACCTGCGCGACGATTTCCTGCGCGACGCCTCGGGCGGCCACCGCATCGTCTCGAGCGTGGCGGTGGAATGCGGGGCCATGTACCGGGAGGGCGGGCCGCCGGAACTTGGGCCGGTCGGGGAGACGGAGTTCCTGGAAGGCATCGCGGTGGAGAATTCACGCGCGGCGACGCCCACCGCAGTGGCGTCCGCCATCGTGGCCTATGCCGATCTGACCCTGGGCGATGCCGTGGCCGGGGTCCTGGAAGCGCACCTGGAGGCCAGTCCCACCCGCTTGCGCGGCATCCGCTATTCGACCATGTGGGATGCCTCGGACTCGTTCCGAAGCGTGCCGCGGCCGAGCCTGTTGCGAGACGGCGCCGTCCGAAAAGGCTTCGCCTGCCTGCAGCGCCATGGGCTGAGCTTCGACGCCTGGCTCTATCACCCGCAGCTTCCCGAACTGGTGGAGCTGGCGCGGGAGTTCCCCGACGTGCCCATCATTCTCGATCACATCGGCGGACCCCTGGGACTCGGACCCTACGAGGGCCGGCGTGACGAGGTGTTCCAGGCCTGGAGCACCGACATCACCACGCTGTCATCGTGCCCCAACGTGGTGCTCAAGCTGGGCGGCGTCGGTTCCCTCCGCTCGGGCTACGACTGGCACACGCGCACGCCGAAACCCGGCTCCGCCGAGCTGGCCGAAGCCATGCGGCCCTGCTTCGAGTTCTGCATCGAAAAGTTCGGCGCAGACCGCTGCATGTTCGAAAGCAATTTCCCGGTGGACCGGATATCCTATTCCTATGTGTCGGTGTGGAACGCCTTCAAACTCATCGCCCGAGGCTGCTCGGACGCGGAACGCGCGGCGCTGTTCCACGACACGGCCGCGCGGGTGTACCGGCTGGAGTAGTGTGTCACAATGTGGATCCTGACGGCTCCGGGCCTATGGCATTGACCACGGCTTCGCGAAAGAGGCAAGGACGTAGGTCGGATTAGCGAAGCGTAATCCGACATGGGGCAGAGCGGACGTGGGAACGGAAGGCCGGCCAGTTACTTGGAAGCGTAGGGAAGTCGAAGGACGCGCTCACACAGACTCTTTTGTTTCCTGAAGTCGCATAAGGGAGGCATGCATTGATGGACGACGACAAGGTCCTGTACGAGGTCAGAGAGCAGACGGCCTGGATCACGCTGAACCGGCCCGAGGCGATGAACGCCATCAACGAGGACATGCGGCGGCGCATGACGGAGCTCTGCAACCGGGCGCAAGCGGACAAGGACGTCCAGGTGGTTCTCTTTCAGGGCGCGGGTGAAAAAGCGTTTTCCGTGGGCGGCGACATCAAGGAGCGGGCCAGCCGCAACACCGAACCGGCAGCGGCATCGGTCTCTCCGCTGGAGGCCCGGCAGGCAAGGCAGGCTCCGGGCGTCCATTCGCCCATCGATGCCGCGGCCTTGGTGCAGAAGCCTACCATCGCGCTGTTGCACGGCTACGTTGTCGGAGCCGGCTTGTTGATCGCCATGGCCTGCGACATCCGCATCGCCGCGGAGAACGCCCGGATGGGCGTGACCGAGGTTCGGCTTGGCTTCATGCCGGCATCGGGAGGGACGCAACGACTCGCCCGCCTCGTGGGCGCCGCCAAGGCTCTGGAGATGTGCCTGTCCGGGGCGCTGGTGGACGCTCAGGAAGCGTACCGCATCGGGCTCGTCAACAAGCTGGTACCCGCGGGCGAGCTGACGCGCGCCGGCGAGGAGATGGCGGCATCCTTCGCCAAGGGCGCGCCCCTGGCGCTGCGGTACATCAAGGAATCCATCCACAAGGGCGCGGATCTGCCCCTGGAATACGGCCTGCGCTTGGAGTCCGATCTCGCCGCCATGGTGCTTACCACCGACGACTGCAAGGAAGGGCCGCGGGCGTTCGTCGAGAAGCGGCCGCCGGTGTGGAAAGGCCGTTGATTCACAGCCCGACTTCGGGTACAGGAAACGGCTATCGGACCCTGTCTTGTACAGCACAAACCGCGAGGCGAATTGCGCAGGAGCAACGGCTGCCCGGAACCCTCGCGCACACGCCCCCGGCCCTCTGCATCGTCGCGACGTGCATGGCGTAATGCCGGGACCTCGCGCACGCGCCCCCGGCCGGCTTTTCATTGGCGGCAGGTGTAGGGGCGGGTTTCAAACCCGCCCGTGCCCCGGCCACGCAAACAGGCAACGACTAAAGGAAACGGAAAATGCTCAGAATCGATGCGGACGCACACGTGCTCGAAACCGAAGAGACCTGGGAGTTCATGGACGGCGCCGACGGGAAGTACCGCCCCGAGATCGTCGGCACTCTCAACGGCTCCGGGGTTATGGACGAGTACTGGCTGGTGGACGGCACGCTGCGGCTGAAGTCCCGCAACGTGGGCAAGGACACGCCCCTGGAATCGCGCGAGCTGCGGGACGTGGCCGTGCGGCTCCGGCACATGGACGAGCTCAAGGTGGACATCCAGGTCATCTTTCCCACCATCTTCATCATCCCGCTGACGCCCCGGCCGGAGATCGAGCTGGCGCTGTGCCGCAGCTACAACCGCTGGATGGGAGAATGCTGGAAACAGTCCGACAACCGCCTGCGCTGGGTCGCGGTGGTGCCGCAGCTCGACACGGACCAGGTGTACGAAGAGGCCCGGCTGGCCAAGGAGAACGGCGCGGTGGGCATCTATATGCGCGGCTCCGAGGGCGAGCGGCTGCTGAGCGACCCTCACTTCTATCCGGTGTACGACGCGGCCAGCAGGCTGGACATCCCGGTGTGCATCCACTCCTCCAACGGCAGCTCCGTGCTTTACGACTACTACAAGTACGAGACCGTGGGCTTCTCCAAGTTCAAGCTGGTGGTGGTGGGGGCGTTCCACACCATCATCATGGACAAGATCCCCGAGCGGTTCCCGAACCTGAAGATGGCGTTCCTGGAGGTGGGCTCCCAGTGGCTGCCCTACGCGATGAGCGACCTGTACAAGCGCCACCACATGCAGGGCAAGGAGTTCAACAAGAAGGAAATCCTGGCCCAGAACCGGATCTGGGTCGGGTGCGAGACCAACGACGATCTTCCCTACGTCATCGATACCGCCGGTGAAGACCACCTTGTGGTGGGCACCGACTACGGCCACGCCGACAGCGCCACCGAGCTGCTGGCCCTGGACGGCGTCGCCGACGACCCGCGCCTGAGCCCGGAGGTGGCCGCGAAGATCACGGGCGGGAACGCGCGGGCGCTGTACAACCTCTGAGAGTTCATAAGAACAGCCTGCAATTCAATGGAGTTCTCCAATCTCGGCATTGGAGAACTGCGTGTCAATCTCGGGCCCTTACGAGGACTCGTGGATAACTCCCCGATATTCAGTAATATAGCTATATTTACTGAACAGCATATTTGGTAATATTGCATTACTGTAGATTTATCAGTATATTTACTGTACAGTAAATCTGGTAATTTGCGATGCCAAACCCTGCGGTTACAGAACAACAACAACTGGTCGCCCAGTTTCTGGAATCTCTTCGGCACTTGCCTGGGGTAGATGTCCGGGTCGTGCAAGTCTTTCTGGAACCACCTCGGTTGCCCGGAGCCTTGCCAACTCCACGATATGACGTCAAGTGTAATCTTCGGGTAGCTGGGAAGATCGTCACCTTGTTGATCGAGGTGAAGAAGGTCCTCTATCCTCGTGATGTTCGCCAAACACTTTGGCAAATCAAGGACTTCAGCCGCAGCCGGGCGAAGGCACCGGAAGGACGCGAAACAGTCCCCGTTTTGATTGCCGAGTCGATATCCCCGGGAGCCAAGGAAATACTGAAGAGCGAGCGGGTAGGCTACTATGACAGCGGTGGCAGCCTCTATGTCCCTGCCGAGGGTGTCCATCTCTACGTCGACAGGCCACTCCCGAAGCCTTTGTCGAAATCCATAAGGTCATTATTCTCGGGACGGCGGGCGCAGGTACTGCATGCGCTCCTTGTCCACCACGGCGAATGGTACCAGGTGAAAGAACTCGCTGATCACGCACGGGTTTCGCCCGCCACCGCGTCGCAGGTGCTGTCGGAGCTGGAGAGATATGAGTGGGTGGTCTCTCGTGGCATGGGTCCAAACAAGGAGCGACATTTGATCGAACCTGCGGCCTTACTGGACGCGTGGGTCAAGCAACATGCGGCGTTGCCGGCTCCCCCGATGAGGCGCTTCTTCGTGCCCTCGGTTCGCGCAGAGGGACTCGTCGCAAAGATTGCTCATGTCTTCGCGGCCCTTGACACCGACTACGCGATCACACACGAAGCAGCGGCCCAACGTTATGCGCCATTCCTTTCGACCGTCTCACGGGTCCACTGCCGGCTGTCGGCCGGCCAAATCGCCGAGCAAGCCCTCCGTGAACTCGATGCCCGCGTTGTCAGCGAGGGGATGAACCTAGCGGTCATTGAGGTCAAGTCGTTGGACGAATTGTTGTTTCGCAATCAGTTGGACGGAATTTGGCTGGCCAGTCCCATCCAGGTCTATCTCGACCTGACACGCGGCGAAGGGCGCACCAAGGAACTGGCGGACCACCTGCGCCGGGAGCGGATTGGTTTCTGATGGTGAAGCCCCCGACAATAGCCGGCTACAACGATGCGTATACGGTCGATTGCGAGCGCGTCCTCGTAACACTGTTACGCGGATTGGGGCCGTGGAAGGAGAGTGTCTATCTGGTTGGCGGACTGACGCCCCGCTATTTGGTACCGGCTAGGCCACCGGAAGTGCCGCCACACGCCGGCACGCTCGACGTCGACACCGTCATCGAGCTACAGATCCTGGCCGACACCGACGGTTATCACACGCTTGAGGAAAATCTGCGCAGGATGGGGTTCGAGCGGGCGACGAACGACAGCGGCCAGAAGGTCTCCTGGCGATGGCAGAACCATACCGAACGAGGCACGCCGGTGATACTCGAACTGCTGGCGGACGCGCCCGAAATCGCTGGCGGCAAGGTCCGGCCCTTGCCCACGGAGGGCCAGATTTCCGCTCTCAACATCCCGCACGCCTCGATTGTCTTCGACCTTCACCAATCGACCGAAATACAGGCCGAACTCCTCGATGACGCCGGGGTCGCAACCGAGCAGATCAAACACGCCAACCTGGTAAGCTTCACCTGTCTGAAGGCGTTTGCATTCGATGACCGTGGTGAACGCAAGGACGCACACGACTTGATCTACTGCGTCGAGTACGCGCCTCACGGCCCGGAGCGAGTCGCGGAGATGTTCCGTGAAGCCCTCGCCGGCAAGCACGGTGCCGTCATCAAAGATGCTTTGGCCATCCTCCGCAAACGCTTCGCCCAGGATGCCCGAATCGAGGGCTACCGAAAAGACGGACCGGTGGCGGTTGCTCGGTTCGAAATAGACGAGCATGCGGATCCCGATCGTCGGGTGCTGCGGCAACGCGAGGCGAGTGACGTGATCGAGCAACTGTTGGCCCGGATCGGCAACTAAGCGACACGGCCCTGAAGGCTGTCTTCGTTTCCTTGTGGGGCGTCGGAACGCTCGGGTGTTCTGCACGACCTCTGAGATCGACCGCGCCCTTTCCGTCTATTCCGCCGCCTCGATCTTGTCCTGCGTCCGAAGCTCGAAATCCGAGGCGTCGTGCCGCTCGCGGAGTTGATCCTCGAGCGCGCCATTGGTCCGGTTGACCTTGCAGCCGCGGACCACCGCATCACGCGATCCGATCTCCTCGAACCAGCGCAAGAGGTTCGTGTACGTCTGTACGTCGAGGAACTCGGCGGCGTCGTAGAGGTGGCCGGTGGTGAGCACACCGTACCACGGCCAGATGGCCATGTCGGCGATGGTGTAGGCATCACCCGCCACGTAGTGTGTCTCGGCCAGCCGCTTGTCGAGGACGTCAAGCTGGCGCTTCACCTCCATGGTGAAGCGGTCGATGGGATATTCCATCTTGTAGGGAGCATAGGCATAGAAATGGCCGAAGCCGCCGCCGAGATAGGGGGCGGAGCCCATCTGCCAGAACAGCCATGACAGGCACTCGGCACGTTCCGACGGGTCTTCCGGAACGAAGGCGTGGAACTTGTCGGCCAGGTAAAGGAGGATCGAGCCCGACTCGAACACTCGTGTCGGCTTGGGTGTGGAGTAGTCCACCAGTGCCGGGATCTTCGAGTTCGGATTGATGGCGACGAACCCGGACCCGAACTGGTCGCCCTCGCGGATGTTGATGATGTAGGCATCATACTCCGCGCCGGTGTGCCCGGCCGCCAGCAACTCCTCCAGCATGATCGTTACCTTCACGCCGTTGGGCGTGGCCAGCGAATAGAGCTGGTGCGGATGCTTGCCGCGCGGCAACTCTTTCTCATGCGTCGCACCCGAGACGGGACGGTTGATGGAGGCGAACCGGCCGCCGTTCTCGCGTTCCCACTTCCAGACCTGCGGAGGTTCGTAGACAGGGGCATCACTCATGGTGTCATCCTTGTTGATCCACGCACGGGCGGGTTTGAAACCCGCCCCTACAAGTCATCGCGGGTTGCCGATGACAGATGTCCTTGCGGACCTGTCAATCAATTAACCGGACAAGACCCTCAGCTCCCTCTCGCCTTCTTGATGCGGCGGTACCACCCCACGAAGTCCGTCACCGCGGCGGGGATGTCGTATTCGGCGTCGAAGCCCAACTCCGTCTGGGCGCGGGTGATGTCCAGGAAGACCGACGACGTCTGTGATGTGGTCACGCTCTCGTCGATGCTGAGTTTCGCGCCAGGGACCACCTGCTTGAAAATGTCGATGAGCTCCTGGTTGTCGTAGGGCTGGCCGACGCCGAGGTTGAACACGCGGCTCTTGATGCCCTCGGCCTGGAGGGTGAGGACCACGCCCCGGGCCGCGTCCTTGGAGTAGAGCCACTCCATGGTGCCGGGCGGGACCGTGTGCTCGACGCCGTCCACCGACTTCTCCACCAGGGTGCGGAACATGGCGCTGGGGCGGCCGCCGCCGCCGGGGATCCAGGGGCCGCACACGTTGGGGAAGCGCACGGCGCGGAAGTCGACGCCGTGGGAGCGCGCGTAGTTGTAACCCAGGTTCTCGCCCGCCTGCTTGGTGGCGGAGTAGAAGGAGCTGGGCCGCGGCAGCGCCTCTTCCTTGCTGCGGTCGCCGTTGTCCTCGCCGCCGGCCACGCCCCGGGCCACGGCGGCGGTGCTGATCATCACCACCCGCTCGGCGCCGTGGAGCCGGGCCGCCTCCAGCACGTTGGCGGTGCCCATGATGTTCACCTGGATGGCGCCGTAGGGGTTCTCCTGGGCGCCGGTGCCGAGGTTGGGATAGGCGGCGGTGTGGACGATCCGCGTGACGCCCTGCTCGTTGATCACCTTGCCGAGGTCGAAGGGATTCAACAGGTCGCCGCGGAACAGGGTGACCTTGTCCACCTCCACCACGTCCGCCAGCGCGGCGTGGTTGGGTGCGATATCGAACAGGACAGGCTTCTCGCCCTGCTGCACGAGGATGCGCGCGATCTGGGAACCTACCAAACCCGCGCCCGTGATCATGGTTGTCATGAGTTGCCTCCGGTGATGGATTTCGCGGGTCGTCTACACCCGCGTTGCAGCAGTCCTCATAGCACAATGCACTCCCGAGCGCATGGCGTGAGACGCGCCTCCCAGTCCCCCGCCCCTGGACCCCGGACCCGGATCAAGTCCGGGATGACGAGGGGTGGGGGCGGTCATGACGAGGAGGTAGGGGGCCGGGATGACGGGGAGATGGGGTCGGTCATTCCATGCGCCGAATCCATTGTTCCGGCCCCATGTCAAGTAAGGGGCCGGAATCCAGCGAAGGAGGTCGGGGCAGGGGTCGCCTCAGACCAGGAGCTTCGACGAGGCCGCGTGGCTTCCCTTCGTCCGTGACATCCTGCGCGCGGTCGGGCTGGAGGCGGAGCGCTCGCCTTTCAACCTTTCCTTCTTCATCGCGCTCGCGGCCTGCGTCGGCGTCTGAATCCGGCCTCGGCTACCAGCGTCTCGAGCCGCGCAGGAAGACCCCGCTCTCGGGTTTTCCCCGGCTTGCGGATTCCTTCCGGCTCGCCTCCACGCTCACGTCGAAGGCGGGGGCGAGCTGCCAGCGCGCGCCCAGGCGGTGGGTGCGCCCGCCTCCCTGATGAAGCGTGAGGCCGCTGTAGTGCGTCAGCAGCCTGCCCATGACGTCCAGGCCGTAGCCCACCTCGGCCTCGTGGCCCGCGCCCGGCTCGAAGTCCCCGCTCCGCGCGAGACCGGCGGTCCGGTCCGACCAGATGCGGCCCGCGCCGCTCGCGGCCGCCCCCCAGGAGGAGCCGGCCCGAATCGAGAGCCCGCGGCCCCCCTTGCCGGGGGAGTAGGCCACCGAGCCGCTCACGCCCCATTCCTCATAGCCGGTCTCCTCGTGGGCGAGCAGGCCGCGGGCGCGAAACTCCGCGGTGAGGCCGGAGGCCGCGTAGCGGAGCCCGCCGCCCGCCTCCACGCCGGCGCCGGTCTCCGCGTCGCCGCCGTCGTAGCGAAGGCCCACCTCCAGCGACGGCGTCAGCGCGCCGCCGCCGAGGGCCACTTCGCGGGAACCCTCCAGCGCCAGGCGCAGCCGCCTGGTCTCGGCCTCCGCCGAGGCCAGGCCCGTGGTCTTGTCCGATTCCGTCCGCACGATGAGCGCGTCGGCCTTGAACTCCAGGCCGAAGCCCGCCCCGGTGAGGAGCGCGCCCTTCACCCCTGCCGCCGCCATCCCCAGCGACAGGTCGGTCTCCATCGTGTCTCCTCCCTGGGTCACGAGCGTCAGCTCGCCCTTGCCCAGTCCGAGGACGCCCCACGCCGACAGGCGCTCGCCTACCGCGTAGCGCAGGTAGGGGTAGACGCTCGCGAGCGTGGATTCGACCTCGCCCCGCGACTCCGCGGAGCTGTAGGAACCATCTCCCGTGCTCCAGGCGAGCGTCGCGCCCGCCAGCATCCTGCCCGATTCGTAGTCGGTCCCCAAAAGGCCCGTGGACACGTCGCCGTCGAGGGTGAGCTCACCGTCTCTCCCGCTGAAGCTCGAACGCGCCCCCCGCCCCCACAGCGACCAGCCGGAAGCGCCTCCCTTCCCCTCCGCCGAGGCCAGGAGGAACGAACTCCCGAGAAGCAGCTCGCTCATCGAGAGAGCGCGCGTCCGCCCAAGGGGGGACACGCTCGCCCGCCCGGGGTCCGCGCTCCCGTGCAGGGAGTATCCCTCCCGCCCGAGGGGCGGAGCGAAGGCATCCGCCGAAAGACGCGGGACGGACGCTGCTTCCTCCTCCCCGGGCCGGGGGGCGCCCGGAACCACCCGGCTGCCCCCGAGCGTCAGTTGCGTGAAGGCGGCGGAGCCGCCCTCGAGCCGCGCGCTCACCGCGTCGAGCACCTGGTCCGCCACCGTGCGACCGAACCGCGCCAGCCACGCCTCGGGCATCGGGTCCGTGTTCTCGATGGTGCCCGTGGCCGTCGCGTCCTTGAGCCAGGCGTCGCCGCCCTGTGGGTTGGAAAGCGTCAGCGTGAACGTCTCCTCGCCCTCGTCGTGGGCGTCCTGCAGCACCGGCACCGACACCGTCTTGACGGTCTCGGCGCGCGCGAAGGTGAGCGTGCCCGAGGTGGCCGTGTAGTCATGTCCCGCCGTCGCCGCGCCGTCGCTCGTGGCGTAGGCCACCGTCACCGGCTGCCTCCACGGCCGGCTCAAGCTCACCGCGAAGTCCACTGTTGCGTGCGCCGCCTCCTTCGCCCGCGCGTCCGCCACCGAGAACCCCGGCGGGCCGACGATCATCCGCGAAACCTCGTTCGAGAGCACTTCGTCGTCCGTCGTGCACACCGCGCCGGCCTCCGCGCATGCCGTGAACGGCCCGATGGAGACGTTCAGGTTCTCCTTCGATCCCGGCGTGACCGCCACCTGCCACCGGTCGTTGTGCGGCCGGTTGAGGCGCGCCGCCCGGGTGGCCGTCAGCGTCTCTCCGCCCTGACGGATCTGCAGCGTGCGGTCGCGCATCGTCACGTAGCTGTAGGCGGCCTTCGGTCTCTTGGTGAAATCGACCTTGAAGACGACCGGGCTCGTCCCGTCATGCGTCTTGGGGACGGCGCTGAACAACACCCGGAACGGCCTCTCCGCCGGCGCCGTCTCCGGCACCGTCGCCGAGACCGGCGCCGCGAGCCGCCGGTTGTCGGCGGCGCAGATGGCGCCCGGCGCCGCGCAGTCCGTCGTCGCCGGCAGCGTGACCGTCACGTCGCCGCCACCCTGCGGCTTCACCGTGATCCCCCAGCGCTTGCTCTTCCCCTGCTCGAGACGCCCGGCATTCGTCACCCGCCCGTTCGTCACCGTGAACGCGGAGTCGCGCAGCGTCACGTAGCTCACGTGGAACTCCTCGTGGAAGCGCAACTCGAAGGTGAACGGGGCCGCGCCGTGCCCGTCCGGCAGGTCCCGGAACTCCGCCGTCAGCGCTTTCGACTCCCCGGTCGCCGGCGCCGCGGTGGGCTCCGTGCCGTCGTGGGCGAGCTCCGCCGCCAGCCCCGACGCCGCCGAGACCAGGGTCGCCCCGGTGAGTGCCAGGCCATCCTTCGTCACCGCGACCGCCGAGAGGTTTCCCTCGTCCTCCGCCACCGCCCGGGAGAAGACCAGGGTGTCGCCGCCCGAGCCCGACGCGTAGGCCAGCGTCCCGGCTTCCCCGCCGATGATCACCCCGACCGTCGGCGTGCCGTCCGCCACCGTCACCGCCTCGCTGAACGTCAGGCGCGCCTCGATCGTCTCGTCCGCGCTCCAGACGCCGTCCCCCGAGGCGTCCGCCGCCAGCTCCACCCCGGTCACCCAGGGCGCGACGAAGAAGCCGAGCTCGGCCATCCGTCCCCGGCTGTCGCCGATGATCACGCCGTTGGCATCGAGTCCGTTCGCCGCTACCCGCGCCTTGCGCGCGCCGTCGTCCGCGGCCGTCACCGTGTGGCTGAAGCTCAGCGTGTCGGTGCCCGTACCGCTCGCATACGCGGCCGTGCGGCGCTCGCCGTCGAGCAGGATCGTCAGCACCGGCCCGACCCCCGGCGGTCCGTGCACGCTCACCTGCTCGCTGAAGCGCACCTCGGCCTCCACCGTCTCGCTGTCGTCCCAGACCCCGTTGTCGCCCGGATTCGAGGTCACCGCCGCCGACGTCACCCGGGTCGCCGGATCCGGCTCCGGACCCGGCACGCGCGCAGAGACCCGCGACGAGAACATGCGGTCGTCAGCCGTGCAGATGGCGCCCGCCGCATCGCAGTCCGCCGTCGCCAGCAAGATGACGGTGACCTCCTCGTCGCCGTCGGGCTCGACGGTGATCCGCCAGTTCAGGCTGTTCCCCGCATCGACCTTCTCCACCGCCGTCGCCGTGCCGTTCGCCACCAGGGTGGAATCGCGCAGCGCCTGGGAGGTCACCTCGAAATGATCGAGGAAGGCGATCTCGAAGGTGAACGCCGCGCTCCCGTCGTGGCGCGCCGGCAGACTCCGGAACTCCGCCTGCAGCCCGTCCGAAGGCGGCGCCGACTGGCCGAGGGACGTGATGGTCGCCGTCGCCGTCGCGTCCGTGATGGTGACGTCGCGAGGGGTAGCGAACTCCGGGTGGGTCGCTTTGGCCTCGGTGATCTCGACCATCACCGTCTCGGCCGGTTCGTTGTCCACACCGTCGCGCCAGATGGCGACGAGTGCGCCGCGGCTGGTCTCGCCCGGTCTGAACTCCATGCTGCTGCTGTAGTGGTAGTAGTCGGCCCCCTCCTCCGCAGTGGACGGCGTCGCCGTGCCCCCCGTCGTGGTCCGGAACTTGACCCTGACGACGAAATCCGACGCTCGCGACAGCGTGACGGGGAGGTCGATCCGGCCGTCCGCCTCGGAGCCGCTTGCGTCGGCGATGGAGACGCTGAGCCGCGTCGGCGTGCCGAGATCGAGGGTCTGGCTCTCGATCCGGCGGCCGTCCGGCGCACACACCGCCCCCTGGACGCTGCACTCCCTCCTCGGCAGCGACACCGAAACCGCGGTTCCCATGGTGGTCGGGCGCACGTAGAGCCGCCAGTGGTTACTGAACGCGCGCCATGACCCGTCGATCAACTTGCGCCGACTGTCGATGCGATCCGCCCTGAAGACCGCGCCGTTCGTGACGTCGAAGCCATGCGCGCGCATGTCCCGGGGGAAGAGGAGAACCCGTTCGCTCAGCTTGAGGTCGAAGCGATAATAGACGTCGCCGTTGGCGCGCTCCACCGTGTCGTACTTCGTGAGAGTGGCCCCCAGCGCGGGACGGGTGATGCGAAGCGCGACCGGGGTGCCGGCAGTCAAGGTGGTGGTCGTCGGCCACTCGAAGTCCGACCCCTCCTTCACCGCGTGGCTGAAGGCGAACGGCGTGCCTCCCACCAGGAGTGTGAGATCGTCGACCCTGTCGCCAGGGCTGCCGGAGAACGCAAAACGCAGACGGCCGGGAATGGCGCTGATCCACCGGATGCCGTAGTCGACGGAGTCGAGGGTGACGGTGTCGTCTGTCAGTACCGCCGATTCGTTGCAACGCATCCCTGCCGGTTGGCTATTAGAACACCCCGCGGCCCCACTCCCCAGATCCGCGGGCGTCAGCGTGGCGGACCAGATATCCGCTATCGCGGCATGGGAGGGAGGAGCTACGCTGTTGGTCACCGAAAACGCTTCGCTGGTCCGCGTCTCTTCATGGCCCAGGTCGTCGCGGAAGCTCGTCCTCACCTTGACCCTCGTGCCGATGTCGGCCGCGGCCACGGCGTACTCGGCAGCGTTCGCGCCGGCGATGTCCTCCTCCGTCTGCCCTTCCACCCGGATCCACTGGTAGCTGTAGGCGTACTCATCGACCGCGGCGTCGGCCCTGGTGAGCCCGTCGGCGTCGGCAATCGTCCCCTTGCGCGCGAGCAACCCGCCTCCGCCTGCCGCCCGCACAATGACCGGCCTGCCGGTGGCGGGAGAATTGGCCAGGAACAGCTTCGCCGACACCAGCTCGCCGATTTTCCAGCTCAAGCCCGCCGGACGAGCCCACTCGTAGCACCCGTTCGGCCCCGCGAGCCGGGCCGCCTCCGCGAAGTCGAAGTCGCGGCTGCCGATCCGCAGGCGCAGCTTCTTCGCGAGCGCGTCGGGCGGTTTGGCGTACAAGGGGAAGCAGGCCGCTACCGTATCGGCGGAAAACGTCGTGCGGGACCCCGTGAAGGCTTGGTCGACGAGGAGCACCGCGACGAGCCGGTACCGCGCGCCGGCGATTTCGAAGAAGGTCCTGGTGAAAACGCCCATACTGGGCCCGATGCCGTGGGCGGCTCCCATGGCCGGCACGCGTCCGCCCCCGTCGCCCGCGATAAAGTTGGTGGTGAGCACTGCGGCCGGGTCCTCCCGCGGCCAATGGGAGTGGCGCACCACGATGAACGTGTAGGTCTTGGTGGTGGCGGCGTCGGTCGCCGTGACCTTCACCTTGAAGACGTTCCGCCCGGTCGTCAAGTTCATGTCGAACACGTCGGTCATCGTGTCCGCGTCGGTGGCGGTGCCGTCCGATTCGTCCAGATACGCGACCGTTGCCGCCGCGGCCCTGGTCTGCGGCGTCACGGCCACCCGCGTGACGTCGGGCCCGACTTTGATGACATGCCTCTCCGCGTCTTCGCGGAAACGCGGCGAAGAGATCTTGCCGCTCCCCGCCGACCGCTCGACCGACAGCCCCTTCAGGGTGGCGTCGGCGGTGGCGGTGGGCAGCATCAACGAGCCGTTCACCTTGTGGCGGTGTTGCGTGCCGATGGTTGCGTGGGTGAGCATGGCAGCGTCCATAGGGTCCACGCCGCGGACGTATTCGCCGGAGTCCAGCCTGACGGCCCGATTCCCGATCCAGACGCCGTCGTCGTCGGAATCGCTCGCCGCCACCGTGTAGGCGAACACCAGCCCGGCGGTGGCCGAGCCGCTCTCGTAGACCGCCTGCCTGACCGTCTCACCGAGCAAAAACTCGAGGTGCGGCCGGTCCGTGCTCGCCTCGACCGCCCTCGAAAAGGTGACGGTGAACTTTATCGTCTCGCCCAACCGGTAGGTGTCGGTAGCAGTGCCCGGCCTCGAGGTCACCGCCACGGCGGTGACCCCCAGCGGCGTGTTGTTGGTCACGGCCTGGTCGGTGAACGCCCCGGCGGCGTTGCCGCTCGGGTCCTGAAGGAGACGCGTGGCGGGCACGGTGTAGCTCACCGTAACGGTCTGACCTTCGGTCACCCACGGCGAGAGGATGAGGGTCACGGTCTTGGACCTCACCGCGACGCCGGTAATCGTCCGCACCGACCCCCCCACCTTGACCCCGAAGGCCCGCCTCGACGGCGTGGAGCCCGTGTCCAGGGGTTCGTCGTAGGTGAGGACCAGGGACCTTCCGTTCACGGCGGGCGCCGTGTTCGCATCCAGCGCGGGAGCCGTGTTGTCGGGGGGCACCACCGTGCCGTTGATGCGCATTCTCAGTACAGCTTCACGAGTCGAAAAATCGCCATCTGAGGTGGACAACCTCCGTAGCCTGTCGTCGTCCACCGACCAATCGTTCTCTCCAGCTTCGTCTTCATCGTCGGAGTTGGTCATGTTTAGGGTCGAAACTCCTCCCACGACTGCAATGTAGTAGGTGCTGCTGGGGTCGAGCACGGTGCCGGAAGGCGCCGTAAAGGTCCTGTTGCCGCCGCCGAAGGTGGCCGGAGGGCTCAGCGTCGCCAGCACCGCTGACGTAGGACTGTCCTTGCGCAACGTAACATCAGGGGCGGCGCTATTTTCACCCTGCGTGTTGAATTGAATCTCGATGCTCGTCAGCGAGTATCCGGTTATTTCGCCACCAGTCGTAAATCCTTGAACGTTCAGGTAAAGCTTGGTGGCTGTGGTGGTGTTGCCACTTTGGCCGATGGTGCTCACCAGCACGTCGGCTTGCGCCAGCTTGGCAACGCCCGAAAGACCGGCAAAGGCGAGCAGCAATGCTGCAACGACGGAGCCTGCACGCCGACCGTACGCCGCCGGGCTCCGTCCGAAGCTCTCGATGACGATGCGGAGCCTCGATCTCGCCCACTTCCGAATCCCAATCTTGCGCGGCGCTGCGCCTGAAAGATACGCCATGGTGCCCCCCCTTTCGGCCCCGCCGGCCGCCGTCTCCCGAGGGGGCCGGAACGCAACCCTTCCCGCGGGAAACCCCTGGAGACGGCGGAAAGCACCGGGGCCGCGGCCGCCCGTGTCTGCACGGCCGCGAAGACGCTCTACATGACGCGATCTCAAATCAAAAATATTGTGCTGTCAATAGAAATATGTGCTGATTTTGAAAAAACACGGTCATGGTGACGTCGAGCTTGTCGGTGCGGTGGATGACGAGGGAGCTGAGCTGGTAGCGGAGGAGTGTCCGTAGCACCAGTGACGACGCCGCCACGGGAAGTCAAGCGCACCCGGCTTTCCTTGAACGCCCATTCGCCGTCCCTGTTAGGAGGCCGGTAATGCAGCCGATTCTCAACCTGCCAGTGGTCCCGGACGAGGCTTGGCTGGTTCTGCTTCACCGCGGTGACCAGATAATCGGCGCCGCAGTCGTCGAGCAGGCAGCGTGCCGTCTCCTGCTGCACATGCATCGCATCGAGGGTGACCAGGCGCCCGCTCAGCGCCAAGCTGCGCGAGAGTTGGCGCACGGCCGGGATCTCGTTGCTCTTGTCATCCACCTGGGCCTGGCCCAGCACCAGGCCGCTGCCGTGCTCCACCGCAGCCACCATGATCCGGCGTTCATCGTCGAGTTGCTTCGAGGCGCCGCAGATGTCCTTGCCGTCCATCGCCACCGGCCGTGCCAGGTCGCTGTGCTGGCGGAGCGACCAGGGAAGTGGTCCTGCACATCCATGATCCCATCGGGAGAGAGAAGATCTACCGGGCCACGGACACCTACCCCGCC
Source organism: uncultured Binatia bacterium (SeqCode) (assembly GCA_965221155.1). Classification (GTDB taxonomy): domain Bacteria; phylum Desulfobacterota; class Binatia; order UBA9968; family JAJDTQ01; genus JAJDTQ01. Next base: position 1,078,220 of record OZ244869.1, read on the forward strand.
GGCACCTACGATGGCGCTACTGAGACGACGGTGTTGTGCACGGGCGATGGATTCACCGTTTACTGATCGAGATCCCCGGCGAGTTGCTGGTACTGAACGAGGACCTGCCGTGAACAAGGGCGCGACGCCTGGGACGGCCGTAAAGGCGATCGAGCGCCTACATCCCAAGATCGAAATCGGTGGACTTCTGCTGCGGTTCGGCGACCTTTTCGTGTCCGGAATCATGCCTGGCCGCACGGTGGACAAAGCGGCGAAAAACACGCATAAGGAGTAGCTGAACCAAAGGAAAAGAGGAGGATCAATAGTGAGCATAAGTGCGCCAACCTTAGAGAGTGCCGAGAAGGACCTCGCCACCGAGATCATCGTGTCCGCGGACTCCCATATCATGGAGCCCACGGACCTGTGGACCAACAACCTGCCGGCGAGCTTCAAGGGCCGGTATCCCGAGTTTCCGCCCCGGAACGCCATCGGCGAGAAGCCGGGCGGCTACAACCCCCAGGCGCGGGTCGAAGAGATGGCGGTGGACGGCGTCTCTGCCGAGGTTCTGTACCCGACACTGGGGCTGCGCCTGTTCGCCCTCGAAGACGCCGAGCTTCAGGAAGCCTGCTTCGAGCTCGCCAACGACTGGCTCATCGATTACTGCAAGGTGCATCCCGACAAGCTCGTGGGCGTGCCGTCGATCTCGCTCTACAACATCGACCACGCCATCAAGGAACTGGAGCGCTGCAAAAAGGCCGGGCTCGTGGGTTGCCTGATCTGGCAGGTGCCGCCGGAGCACCTTCCCTTCACCAGCGAGCACTACAACCCCTTCTGGGAGGCGGCCCAGGATCTCCAGATGCCCGTCAACCTGCACATCCTGACGGGGTTCAACTACAGCCGCTTCGAAAGGGAAGGCCTGGACGTCTACCGCATGACCGTCAACCAGAAGCTGGCGGATGCCGCCAACACCCTGTTCGAACTGGTCTTCGGCGGCCCCATGTCCAACTATCCGGACCTCAAGTTCGTCTACGTGGAGAACGAGATCTCGTGGATCCCGTTCTACCTCCACGAGTGGGACAAGTACTTCAAGCGCCACGCCACCAAGGCGCCGCTGCCGTACATGAAGAAGCTCCCCAGCGAGTACTGCAACGAGCAGTTCTACGCGACGTTCTTCAGCGATCCCACGGGCGGCCGCCTGCTGGACTGGTGGGGCAGCGAGACCTGCATGTGGTCCAACGACTATCCGCACGCGGCATCCACCTGGCCGCATTCGCGCCAGGTCATCGCCGACGAGTTGGGACACCTGCCCACGGATGTCTTCCGCAGGGTCGTGCGCGAAAACGTGCTGCGGCTCTACGACCTCAAGTTGGACGGCATCAACGCCTGAGGAGATTTAGATCAATGGCGCCCTTCGACTTCGCCTGTCCTGAGCTTGTCGAAGGGCTCAGGGCGAACGGGATTTAATCAGGCCCCCTTGGCCAACCATCAAGGCGAACAGGGGTTAGTCGGGTTGCCTTAACTTAACCGTTCGTCCTGAGCCCTTCGACAAGCTCAGGACAGGCGAAGTCGAAGGGCGCCATCTAGGAAAGAACACGAAACGTTCGGAAAGGAGTTCACCATGGAAGCAGTCGCAGAGAAACAAGAGGTCGAGAGGCCCAGATCTTACAAGTACTCGCTGAAGACCCCCTACATGGAGCAGGGCCGGGTCACCCAGCTCGTGGCCGAGACCGACAACATGTGGATCCACACGAAGATCAACTCCGAGGGCGGCGAGAACGCGGTTCATTGCCACCTGGACGAGGACCATTCGTTCGTCGTGCTGGAAGGCCAGATGTCGGTGTTCGACGAGAAGGGCAACGAGTTGACGATCGAGAAGTACCAGGGCGTGATGATCCCCAAGGGCGCCTACTATCGCTACCTGAATACGGGCGACGGCAATCTCGTGATGCTGCGCATCGGCTGCGGCATCGATGCCAAGCCGCAGCGTGGTGAGGATGCGCGTCTCCGCCCCGACGGCAAGCCGCTACCGTCCAACTCGGAGGAGAACAAGACGCTTACTCCCATCGAGATGCCCGGCAAGTTCTTCGCGGAATCCGCGGGGTAGGAGTCTGCGCCGCAGGACGACCCGGACGTAGGGGCGGGTTTCAAACCCGCCCGAGTCCGCATCGCGCTGCCGGTCGATACAGGCTCCCAGACGCAGACCTGTCAATAGTCCTTGACGTAGTCACCAGCCGGCGCTTCAGGGACCCGCACGCGCGGGAGCCTTGAAGCGCCGGAGCCTTCCTGCCTGCCAGCTCCCGCCGCCGTGCGGGGGCTCTCTGTCCCGCAAGCCAGTCCGCGGCCCAGGACACGGGCCGGTAGCACCGCCTCCCCCACGCCATGCTGCACCATACCGGCCAGATCCTCTACAACATCCTGCTGCCGTTGTTGCTCATGGTGGGCATGGGCACACTGATCCAGCGGTACCGGCCCCTGAGCGTGGAGACCCTCGCCCGCGTCAGCATGTGGCTGCTGGTGCCGTCGTTCCTGCTGATCAAGATCTATGACAGCGACATTCCCTGGGGCGAGATCTGGCTCATTGCCCTGGTCTTCCTGATCGTCCTGGGCGCCCTGGGCCTGCTGCTGTTCGCCGGCGGCCGCGCCATGGGCGCGCCCAACGAAACCGTTGCCGCCGCCATCCTCGGCAGCGTCGTCTCCAACGCCGGCAACTTCGGCATCCCGGTGGCCCACCTGCTCTACGTCGAGGGCGGCACGCTGTTCGGGGGCCAGGCGAATCCCGAGGCGGGCTTGCACGTCCAGGCGCTGGTGGTGATGCTCAGCAACCTGCTGATCTGGATCCTGGGCTACGCGGTGCTGGCGGTGGCCAAGGGCGGCCGCGTGCGGGAGGCCCTGAGCTTCTTCAAGCTCCCCATGCCCTACGCGCTGGTGGCCGCCTTCGTGCTGAGGGAGATCCGCCTGCGTTCGTTCAACGGCGTCGACTTCCTGCCGGGCTGGGCCGGCTTTCCCCTGCGCTCGCTGTCCGGGGCCCTGGTGCCCATGATGCTCGTCGCCCTGGGCGCGCAACTCGCCAGGGGCGCCCGGTGGCGCCGCTGGCGGGAAGTCGTGCCCATCGCCTTCGTCAAGCTCCTGGCCCTGCCCGCGCTCATCGGCGTCGCGGTCTACGCCTTCGGCCTGTGGCCCTGGCCCGGCGCCCAACTGATCATCGGCGCCGCCGCCCCCACCGCCGTCAACACCCTCATTCTCACCGTCGAGCTCGACGGCGACGCTGAGCTCACCGGCGACGTAGTGTTCTGGACCACGGTCTTCTCGGGCGTCACCGTGGCCGGGGTCATCGCCGTGGTGACGACGCTGGGGGCGGCTTGATGGCGCCGGTGCCGGAGTGGTACCTTCGACTCGCCTTCAGGGAGACTCTGATTAATTTGCCGTTCGCCCTGAGCGTAGCGGAGCGAAGTCGAAGGGCGCCATCTCGCTCGGCGGCGATTGACCGGACTCTTCTTGACGTCTGTGTTGGAAGAACGGCATGGCACCCCGCACCCGTCACTCCCACGAAAACGGCAATCCGAGTGGGGTGCGGTCCTTGGGAGGAATCATGAAACTTCAAGACCAGGTAGCAGTCATCGTCGGCGGTGCCCGCGGCATCGGCGAGGCCATCGCGCACACCTTCGCCGGTGAGGGCGCAAAGGTCGTCCTCGTGGATCTGGAGAGGACGAAGACCGAGCTCGACGGCGTGGTTCAGGCCATCCAGGAGAAGGGCGGCGAGGCCGCGGCGCTGACGGCCGACGCCACCGACGCGGCTCAGGTCGACGAAATGGTTGGCGACGTGATGGCCAAGTGGGGAAGCCTGGACATCCTGGTCAACAGCGTGGGCTTCCGCGGACCCATGGTTCAGGTGCATGAGATCACCGAAGAGGAGTGGGACGCGGTCCTCAACGTCAACCTGAAGGCAATCTTTCTCTGCTGCAAGGCCGCGCTGCCGGTCATGATGGAGCAGAAGCACGGCAGCATCGTAAGCATCTCCGGCACCGCCGGACGCGAGGGCATGGCGCTGCGGGGTTCCCTGTGCGCCGCCAAGTGGGGCCTTCTGGGACTCACCCAGACCATCGCCAAGGAGGCCGGCCCCTCGGGCGTGCGCGCCAACGTCATCTGCCCCGGCGGCATGGACGAAGCCGACCTCCGGGACATGTACCGGGACCGCGCCAAGGGCCTCGGCGTCTCCTTCGAGGACCTGGAGAAGAGCGTCCTGGCTCAGACCCCGCTGCGGAAGCACGCCCAGCACCAGGAAGTGGCCAGCGCCGCCCTGTTCCTGGCGTCCAGCGATTCGTCCCACACCACCGGCGAGGCGTTGAATGTTTCGGGCGGGCGGTTGATGCACTGAGGGGCCGGGCGGGTTTGAAACCCGCCCCTACAAGGGCGCTCGCATTCGTGAGAAGGAGTACTGTGCCGGGCAGGGCGCGTCCAGCACCAAAACGCCGGTCATCAACCCGTGCAGCCGTTGTACGGGCGGGTTTCAAACCCGCCCGTGCCCGCACTAACCAGACTAGACGTTCACCCGCTTCATGTCCCGTGTCCGATTGCCGGCGGCGGCCCCGTAGGGGAGGATGGAATCCAGCCGGGCTAGGTCGTCGTCGGCGAGCTTCACGTCGACGGCCTTGACGTTCTCCTCCAGGTGTTTGCGGCTCTTGCTGCTGGGGATGGGGATAATGTCCGGGCCTTGGGCCATGAGCCATGCCAGCGCGAGTTGGGTGGTGGTGATGCCCTTCTCTTTGGCGACGGCGTCCACCTCGGCCAAGAGCTCCAGGTTGCGCTCGATGTTGCCGGGCTGGAGGCGGGGCTGGTTGCGGCGGGCGTCGCGTTCGGGAAGCTCGTCCAGGCTACGGACGGCGCCGGCGAAGAAGCCTCGGCCCAGGGGCGAGTAGGCCATCAGGCCCATGCCGAACTCGCGGCAGGCGTCGATGTTGCCCTGCTCGGGGTCCCGGGACCAGAGCGAGTATTCGATCTGGAGCGAGACGATAGGATGGATCTTCCGGGCTCGGCGGATGGAGTCGGCGCTGGCCTCGGAAAGGCCGATGTAGCGGGCCTTCCCCTGCTCTACGAGGCGCGCCATGCCGCCCACCGAGTCCTCTACCGGAATCGCGGGATCGATGCGAGACATGCAGTAGACGTCCAGGCAGTCGATGCCCAGCCGCTGGAGGCTTTCCTCGCAGGTCTGGATCAGGTACTCGGGTGAGCTGCCGCCGTCGAGGCCGGCGCCGTCAGAGGAGCGCGGGCTGCCGGACTTGGAGTGAATCACCACCTGGTCGCGTCTCCCCTTGATGGCCTTGCCGATGAGCACGTGGTTGTGCCCGTTGCCGTAGCTGGCGGAGGTGTCGAGGAAGTTGATGCCCAGCTCGAAGGCCTGGTGCAGCGTGGCGATGGACTCGTCGTCGTTTCCGGCTCCGTACATCCCCGACATGCTCAGGCAGCCAAGCCCCATGGGCGACACCTTGCAGTCGGTGGTGCCGAATTGGCGGTATTGCATGATGGTTCTCCCGTGAGTTTAGTTCCTTCGGTTTGCGTCCTTCGACTTCGCACCGCTAGCGCGGCGCTACGCTCAGGACGAACGGGGGGCAAGCCTCCAACCGTTCGTCCTGAGCGTAGCGAAGCGAAGTCGAAGGACGCCACTATAACCCGCCCGGCAGATTTTTCGTACGGCTGCTGAGTTGCTCTGGGTCTTCCACAACCAGGAACTGTCCCATCATTCCGTTGTCTTCATGTTCCATGATGTGACAGTGGTACATGTATGGAACTTCCGGATCGGCATATCGCTCGAAGGGCATGATGATCCGGACGACATCGCCGGCAGGCACCAGGACCGTGTCTTTCCAACCGAGTTCGGCGCCGGTGGGCGGCTGGCCGTTGCGATCGAGAATTTGAAACTGGACCAGGTGGACGTGGAAAGGATGCGCCTGACCGCCGCGATTGTCCACTTCCCAAATCTCGATATCTCCCAATCGCACGACCTCATCCATTCTCTCCATATCCATTATCTTGCCGTTGATCGGCGGCCCCGGACCGGGTCCGCCCGCTGCAAACCGTCCGCCCTGTCCTCCCTGCAAAGGCCCTCCCAACACCATCGGACGGGTTTTGGCGGCGCGTGAGGCGTCGATGCGGGAGATGGTGTTGAGGCGCTCCGGCAGTGCGTGAGATGCGCGATTTGCCGGCTGGGGAACGATCTTCAACAATTGCAGGTTCCCCGTGCCGATTCCCCCGAAAAACGACTCGATCGTCTCCAGCAATCCGGCTTCCGGGTAACTTTTCAACACCGCCTCGACACCATCGCTGAAGTCAACCAGGATCTCGGCCCGCTCGCCGGGAGCGAGGATCACGCGGTTGGTTTGGAGGGGCGTCTCGAGGAATCCGCCATCCGTGGCGATCTGATGAAACACACGGTTGTCGTCAAAGCCGACGTAGTAGATTCGCGCATTCGAGCCGTTCAACAGTCTGAATCGAATGCGCCGTGACTCAACCTGGAGAAATGGACTCCAGGTTCCATTGATCAGCATGGTGTTGCCGTAAACGGCACCCTGGTTGAGAGCAAAGCGAAACGCACCGTCGTCGTCAAACAGCCGATCCTGGATCACGAGGGGAATGTCGTCAACGCCGTAGGTCTTCGGCAGGTCCAGCGCATCGCTGTTCTCGTCATCGATCCACATGAGGCCGGTGACTCCCCGATAGACGTGCCGCCCCGTATTGCCATGGGGATGCGGGTGGTACCACAGCGGAGCGGCCTGTTGATCGACCTGAAAGCTGGCGGTCCACGATTCTCCGGGCTCGATTTTCTGATGCGGCGTGCCGTCCATGCGAGCGGGAACGTGCATTCCGTGCCAGTGCATTGTCGTCATTTCATCCAGGTTGTTCCGGACGATCAGATCGACATCTTCGCCTCGACGCAGTCGCACCGTCGGTCCCAGAAACGGGCCGTTAACGCCGGCTGTCGGCGTTTGCTTGCCTGGCAGGAACTCCCGGCTCCCTTCGGCAACGGTCAGATGAACCTGCCGACGTCCGTCCACAACGGTTCCAGACAACTGATCGGGAATCAGCAATTTGTTCTCAAAGGTCAACCCGCCGTTGGTCACCCGGATGAACATCAGCCAGTAGCAGGTCGCGCCCGCCAACAAGACCACAACCAACAGTCCCAGCGCGGTCCGCTTCATGTAATAAATCCTCCACCGGCCCCACGTGGGCTCCGTACTCTTATTTGACCGCGGCGCGTTCCCGAATGAAAAAAGGCCGTGAGATTGGTTCTCACGACCTTTCCCATGAGGGTTGCGATCGTCCCGTTACGTCCGGCAGGCCGCCAGCTCGGCGTAGTTGTGGAGCCCGAGTTGGCGCTTGCCCGATTCCAGGTCGAGCATCATGGCCAGCAGGTTGTCGCACAGCGGCGTGGAGAGTCCGAGCCGGGCGCTCTCGCGCACCACGTGGCCCAAGGTGAAGGCCACCTCGAGCTTGCTCCCCGCCAGCAACTGCCGTAGCGGACCCTTGAGGTCGTCGGACCTCCAGGACTCGGCATAACCGTTAACGATGGCCATGCGCGCTTCCGCGGGCTTGTCGGGATGCAGGTCAGGCGGGTTGTACTCGGCCAGGGAAATGAACCGGGCGCCGGCGGCCGTGCCCACGGCTACCACCTCCCCCAGAAAATCCGCCAGCAGCCGCCGGTCTTCGGGGCTGGCGCAACTCTCCACCATCGGCGTGTTCGCCAGCGAGCCGTAGTAGCCGTAGCAGGTGTAGGTGAGCTTGCTCCAAAGCACCCCGAGGATGTTGTCCGTGATCTCGCTGGGGATGACGGCGTCGAGCATGGCGTTGAGATCTTCCAGCCGCGGAGTCGTCCGGCCGTGGGAATGGCCGATGTAGAGGTGGCCTCGCGTGGTGGTGTGCACGTGTCCGGGGGCGGTACGCCGGCTGCCCATGCGGATGCCCATACCCACGGACCGGTCCGCGCCCACCGCTCCCTCCAGAAGCGGGACATTGATGCCGTTCTGCATCGACACGACCAGCGCGTCCTCGTTCAGATGCGGCAGCGCCGTGGCCAGCGTATCCGCGGTGTAGTTGCAGCGGACGGCGATGAAGGCCGTATCGAAGGGGCCCTGGATCTCGTCCGGGAAAACGACGTTCGCCTTCACATTGAACGGCCCGTCCGGCACGTCCACCTGAAGCCCGTGCTCGCGGATGGCGGCCACGTGTTCACGGTCCACGTCCACGAAGGTCAGGTCATGTCCGGCCCGGGCCAGGCGCCCGCCGATGATGCCGCCGATGGGGCCTACGCCCATGACTATCGCGCGCATGAAATCTCCTTGTAATCAAATGGCGTCCTTCGACTTCGCTTCGCTACGCTCAGGACGAACGGGTGAAAAGAAGGGCATCTATCCGTTCGTCCTGAGCCCTTCGTCAAGCTCAGGACAGGCTTAGTGGAGCAAAGTCGAGGGGCGCGCGCAACCGTTCGTCCTGAGCGTAGCGAAGTCGAAGGACGCCGGCACAGGCATAATTGCTCATGACCTGCCTAGTTGTAGTCCCGTAGGTCGGATTAGCGAAGCGTAATCCGACACTTACACATGTCCAAGAACTGGCCCTTGTTGCCCTAGTTGAAGTAGATGACCCCCTTGACGATCTCGTACTTCGCCATGGCCTGCAGGGCCTCGTTCACCTGATCCAGCTTGTACTCGGCGGTGATCATCTCCTCGAACGGGAAGGTGTCCTTGCGCGAGGAGAGGAAGTCGATGGCTTGCAGCCAGTGACGGGGCTCGCCGGAGCGGATGGTGTGCAGGATCATCTCCTGGGGCAGGTCCTGGACGCCGATGTTGGCCTTGCCGCCGGCGCCGATGTTGACGAAGGTGCCGCCGCCGCGCAGCAGGGTGATGCCCTCGGGCACCGCCATGTTGTTGGCTACCTGGATCACCACGTCGCCGCCGCGGCCGTCGGTGTGGTCGTGCACCCACTGGCGGCGGTCCTTGGGATCGGTGACCTCTTCGAGATTGAGCACGGCGTCCGCGCCCATGCGTTTGGTGACCTCCAGGCGCGCGGCCGGCGCGCCGATGACCAGCACCTGCTTGGCGCCGTGGTCCTTGGCCACCGCGGTGGCGAAGTTGCCCAGCGGCCCGCTGCCCTGGATCACCACGGTCTCGTGGCTCTTGATGGCCCCGAGCCGGTCGTAACCGTGCATCACCGTGCGGTAGGCGCAGGCGGAGGCGGCCGCGGAGGCCGAGGTCACGTCCTCGGGCACTTTGATGATCTCGCAGGGGGGCGGCACGTACATGTACTCGGACACGCTGCCCAGCAAGTACGGATACTGGTCGCTGCGGTTGTGTCCCCAGGACGCCCGGCCCGGACAGATGCACGGCTGCAGCGCGACGGTGCAGTAGTAGCAATGGCCGCAGGCGACGTAGCTCCACACGATGCGGTCGCCGGGCTTCACCGGGTTGCCGAGGATGTCGGTGCGCTCGCCGTTGATCTCCTCGATGTAGCCGCACGGCTCGTGTCCGGTGATGATGGGCAGCGTGTCGCCGCCGCCCAGGGGGCCGTGCCAGCGGTGCACGTCGGTGCCGCAGATGGTGGACGCCTCGATGCGCACCAACAGCGCGCCGGGCTCCAGGTCGGGGATGGGCACCTTCTGTATTTCCAGGGGCTCGTTGTGGGATACCACCACGGCAGCGCGGCATTCGTTCATGACGTTCTCCTTCCTTGGCTGTCGGGCGTCCGGCTAGACGCGCACGCCCATTTTTCGTGAAACCGGGGCGCGGGCGGGTTTGAAACCCGCCCCTACGTTTCCTCATGGGGCTCGGAGGGTTTCCTGCGGCGAATCAGCATCTCTCAGAAAGGGGCAGAGCGTCATGCACGCCCTGCCCCTTCGGATTCAGGAAAGCCGTACGGAATCGGCTATGCCTTGGCCGCGGCCTGCGCGTCCGCGTTTGCAGGCTTGTAGAACCGCTCCGCGTTGCGATAGAGCATGGCGGCCTTGTCTTCGCCGGTCATCTCGTCGCTCTCCATCAGCTCGCCGAGGTCGTGTATGCAGCTCTGGGTGGTGACCTCATGGGGGAAGTCCGAGGAGTACAGGAACGGCCGGTGCCCGACGGTCTTGATGGCGAAGGGCAGCGTCAGCTCCTCGGCCTCGATGCCCAGGTAGAAGCGGTCTTCCTCGATGAGCTGCTGGATGACCTTGGCCGGATCCTGATCCTCACCGATGCCGAACTCGCCGTCCGGGATGTACTGGTAGTGCGTCTCGTGTGACGCGTGCAGCCGCTCCAGCAGCATCAGCAGCCAGGCCACGCCGCCCTCGAGGAAGGCGATGCGCACGGTGGGGAAGCGCTCGAAGATGCCGTTATACAGGATGTTGGCGCAGTTGAGGGCGATGCCCCAGGGGTGGCCCAGGGCGTGCACCGGCACGTACATGTTCATCTGGTCGAGCCCGAACCGGTCGTGGCATCCGCCGTGCACCGCGAGGCAGCAGCCCAGCCGGTTGGCCTCTTCATAGATGGGCCAGTAGGCCTTGGCGCCCAGGGGCAGCGGCAGGCCGTTGGACGGCATCATGGCGCCCATCATGCCCAGCTCGGTGACGATGCGGCGCAGCTCCTTGGCCGCCTCCTCCGGGTCCTGCATGGGGATCAGGCCCATGGCGTTGAAACGCGGATCGCGCTGCAGATAGGTGTGGTACGTCCAGTCGTTGTATGCCTTGCAGGCGGCCACGGCGTAGTCGAGGCTCACGATCTTGCCGTAGCCCAGGCCCTGGGTCGGATACATCACCGTCCAGTCGATGCCCACGTCGTCCAGGAACTGCAGCCAACCCTCGGGACCCACCTTGGCGCGTCCGTCCCGGAGCGGCGGCGTCTCCACCGCGCGGCCGTCGTGAAGATGGTCGATGGGCGGGAAGATGATGCCCTTCTTGGCGGCGATGTCCCGGTACGGCCCCTCCATGTACTCGAGGATTCCCGTGTTGTCCTCCAGGATGTGGCCGTCGCCGTCGATAATGCGTGTATTGAGACCGGACATGATTTCTGTACCTCCTGCGTAGAATGGAGCCGGCGTTGCGGGATCGACGGATGCGTGTGCTCGTTTTCGGACTTATACCGTTCCTGGACTCTCTACATCAAGGGATTCGCGAACTTTTCTACCGCCGCCGGAAGGCCGGGACCGCGGCATTTCGTCCGGAAAGCGCCGTCGCTTGCGCCCGCGAATCGCCGTTACAGGACCTGGTACGTCCACACCTGATGATAGACCTCGGGTTCCCCCTTTGGCATGGGCCGGTACTTCTCTCCCTCCTCCACCAGCCGCCATTTTCCCTCGGCCTCCAGCGACGACTGCTTCTCCCTGAAGCCGTCCTGCTCGTAGGTGTCGGGGCGAATCGAGAACACGATGTGGCCGCCGGCGCGGGTGACGCGCGTCAATTCGTCGAAGGAAGCGGCCGGTGCGTGCCCGACCGTGAACACGCCGACGCTGATGACGCCGTCGAAGGCGTCGGACGGGAAGTCGAGAGGGGACCCCATCGCCATCCGGTGGAACTCCTTGTAGACGTTCTTCCGGGCGGCCGCGTCGAGCATCCCCTGGGACAGGTCCATGGCCACGAGGTGTTCATAGCCCAACCCGTGGAGCAACTCGCCCACCAGACCCGTGCCGGCGCCGGCGTCCAGAACACGGCCGTTCCTGGGCACCAAGCCGGCGAAAGCCTCCACGGCCTTGCGCGGGCTCAACCAACCGAAGTCGGTGTCTAGGTCCTTGTCATAGGAACCAGCCCATTCGTCGTACCGATCGGCCAGCTCGGTGTTGTTCGTGGAGGAGTAGACCCACTGGACCACGTTTTCTGCTCGTTTTTCACCCATGCGAGACGCCTTTCGTTCCTGATTTCGTTGACCGACTATTTGCCGTCGTCCACCATGGCGTCCTTCGACTTCGCTCCGCTACGCTCAGGACGAACGGGGAAAACTATTCCCCACCGTTCGTCCTGAGCGTAGCGGAGCGCGAGCGGAGCGAAGTCGAAGGACGCCATTCTACGGCGTGCTCGCCGGCTGCCGGCGGTGGTGGGTGGCCTGCTCGTAGGCGTAGGCGAGCCGGATCATGCGGCCGTCGTCATAGGGCCGGCCGAGGAAGCTGATGCCGGCCGGGAGGCCGTCCCGATCGAAGCCCGCGGGCACCGTCGCCGTGGGCACGTATACCAGGAACGTGTTCACGTGGGGAGCGCCCTTGTGGTTCACGAAGGGCGGCTTCACGCCGTCGCTGATGAGCGTGGGCTGATGCTCCACGGCCTTGTGCACGATGGCGTCGAGGCGGTGCTCCGCCATGGTCTTCAGCAGGTGGATCATGAGGTGGTCCCGGGCCAGCAGGTACTGGTAGTGGTCGGCGGGATCGGCCGTGGCCTTCAGGCGCGCCTGCGCCTGCTCCGAGAGCCGGGCGAACTCCGGCGATTGCCTGGCGTCCTCACGCGTCTGGTACGGCGGGTTGGCGCTCCGGGACATGTAGTTCTTGAAGGCAGCCTCCGCCGCCGTGGGGTTGGCGCAGCGCTTGGCCAGCAGCTCGTTGAGCCGCGCCAGCTCCACCGGGTCCACCACCTCGGCGCCGGCGGCCCGGAGCTCCTCCACCGCGTTGTCCAGCACCGCGGTGATGCTCTTGAAATCCTCCGCATCCGGGTCGGTGTTGTAGCCCATGGGCGTCCGCAGGATGCCGATCCTGGCGCCGCGCAACCCATCCGCGTCCAGAAAGTCCGTGTAGCTGGGCGCGACGTGCCCAACCCCCCTGGAGGTGATAGGGTCCTCGCCGTCGTAGCCCACCATGGCGTCCAGCAACACGGCCATGTCCCGAACCGTGCGGGCCATGGGACCCAGGGAGCCGGCCTCCTGGGGCCAGCCGGAGTAGACGCCGCTACGGCTTACCAGCCCGGCCGTGGGGCGCATGCCGGCGATGCAATTCCAGGTGGAAGGCCGGCGGATGGACGCGAGCCCCTCCTGGCCGATGCCGAGGGTGCCGAAGTTCGCGGAAACCGCGGCGCCGGACCCGCCCGACGACCCGCCCACGGTGCGCTCCACATCGTAGGGATTGCGGGTCGAACCGAACAGCGAGCCGTGGGTATCGCCCGCGCCCAGCTCGCCGAGGGTGGTCTTGGCCAGCACGATGGCGCCGGCCCCCTTGAGCTTCTCCACCGCCCGGCAGTCACGGTCCGGGTAGTAGTCCTTGAAGACCAGGGAGCCCAGGGTGGTGGGGGTTCCCTTGAGATCCGCCTGATCCTTGATGAGCACCGGGATGCCGTGGAGCGGACCCGACTTGCCCGAACTCTTGAACGCGGCGTCCAGGCGGTCCGCCTCCTCCAGCGCCGCCGGGTTCACCGTGATGATGGAGTTGATTCGGGGGCCGCCCCGGTCATAGGCCTCGATGCGGTCGATGTACATCTGCACCAGTTGGCGCGCGGTGAGGTGTCCGTCGGCATAGGCGGCGTGGATGTCCTCGATGGTGGCTTCCGGCAGCGTGAACGAATCTGCGGCTGGGCTCATGCGGTCCTCCCTTGGTCCGGTAGTGTCTCGGGTTGAACCCTACCCCTACCCCAACTCTAACTCCATGAACAGCGCGCCTTCCACAGGATTTTCGGTGTAACCGGTGATCTCGGTGAAACCCATTGAACGATACAAAGAGATGGCCGCGTTCATGGACGGAAGCGTGTCGAGCCGCACGGCAGCGTAGCCCATCTCCCGCGCCGTTTGGACGATCTGCTCCGCACACTTTCGCCCCAGACCCTTGCCGCGAAACCCCGGGCGTAGAAAGATGCGTTTCATCTCGCAGATTCCGCCGCCCAGATCCCTGAGGGCGACGCAGCCCGCGGTCCGCTCTCCCTGGCGTAAGAGAAGAAATCTTCCCCCCGGCGAGCCGTAAACGCGCTCCAAAGTCTTCAGCTCCTCCTCGAACCCCTGAAAGCACAGGTCCACTTCGATCTCGACCTCGTACTCGCGCAGCAAGGCCCTCGCCTCCCGGTAGTCTTCTTCTGTAGCTGCGGTGATGAACTCCGGCATCGATGTTGTCTCCTCGGAACCGAGACCTGTGGATTGGTCAGAACTGCCGCAAACGCGTATGGCGCATTCTACAATGGCGTCCTTCGACTTCGCTTCGCTACGCCTGTCCTGAGCTTGTCGAAGGGCTCAGGACGAACGGCTGAGGAAACTTTGTTCCCGTTCGTCCTGAGCGTAGCGAAGCGAAGTCGAAGGACGCCATTGGTCAGAGATTCCCTAAACGTGTATCACGTACTCTACGTTCGTTGCACAGGGAGGACGATCATGGCTGAGGACCCGAGAAGCGGCTTCACCGAGGTGCAGGGCATCCGGATGCACTACCGGGAGTGGGGCGACGCCGGCGCCCCGGACCTGCTGCTGGTCCACGGATGGACCAACTACAGCTTCGGCTGGGCGGAGGTGGCCGAGCACTTCGCCGGCCGTTACCACGTGGTGGCGCCGGACCTGCGGGGCCACGGCGAGTCGGACAAGCCCCAGACCGGCTACCGTCTGCGCGACTTCGCCGAAGACGTCCACCAGTTCATCGGCAACCTGAAGCTCGAGCGCCCGGCCTACGCCGGCCATTCCTGGGGCGGCAACATCGGCACCATCCTGGCGTCGGACCATCCCGAGGACATCTCCCGGGCCTTCCTGGAAGACCCGGTGTACTGGCGCATGCAGCACGCCTTCGTGACCGCCCTGCCCGGCGGGCTGGCCCGGCTTAGCCGGCCCGAAGACGAGATCCGCGCCGAGGCCCGTGAGCGCGGGCTCTCGCCGGAGCAGGAAGACTGGGAGGTCTACCGCAACCGTCACTTCTCGGCCCACGCCCTGACGCGGCTCCTGACCGACAACCGGGACTGGGCGCTGGCGTCTGAGGAGCGCCTGCGGCGCATCCAGGTGCCGACGCTGATCCTGGTAGGGGATGCCACGGTCTCGCCGCAGCCCGGGGCCATTCTCGCCCAGGAGCTCGGCCATCTCCGGACCATCGCGTCGCCGGAGGTCGTGTTCGAGTTCTGGGAAGGCGTGGGCCACATGATGCGCGGCACCCGGCCCGAGGCCTACAACGAGCGACTGGACCAGTGGCTGGCGGGAAGCTGAACTAGCGGGGTTCCTTGCCCGACTCGACACCACCACCAACCCGCATCTGGTCGCACCCGACCCTGCTCATCGCCGGGCTCAGCGGCCTCCTCGCGTCCCTCGACACCTCGGTCAACATCGCGTTCCCGGCCATTACCGAGGCGTTTGGCATCAACCTCATGTCCATTCAGTGGGTTGTGGTGAGCTACGTGCTGACGCACGCCAGCCTGCTGCTGGGCTGCGGCCGGCTGGCGGACATCTTCGGCCATTGGCGCATGCTCACCATCGGCCTCCTGATCAGCGCCGTCGCGTTCGTGGTATGCGGCTCCGCCCAGACCTTCGCCTGGCTGCTCATGGGGCGAATACTCCAGGGGGTGGGCGTGGCGCTGGTGTTCGGCGCGGCCCCGGCTCTGGTGACGCTGACCGTCAGCGGCGACGAACGCGGACGGGCGCTGGGTTTCTATCAGATGAACACGGCCACGGGGTACGCCCTAGGCCCGCTGTTGGGCGGCGTGCTGGTGGACGCCTTCGGCTGGCGCGGCGTCTACCTTTACCGGGCGCTTCCCGCGCTGCTCATTGCCTGGTTCACGTCCGGCCGCGCCCGATCCGGACAGCGAGCGGCCTCCGGCGAGCGGTTCGATCTTCTGGGCGCCGGGACCCTGACCCTGGCGGCCAGCGCGCTGCTCCTGGCCATGACCCGGAGCCGCGACCTCGGCTGGACGGCGCCGGAGGTGATCGTGCTCGCGTCGGCCGGAGCGGCCAGCCTGGCGGTCTTCCTCGTCACCGAGAAACGGGTGGCCGCGCCCGTCATCAACCTCGACCTGTTCCGATGGCCGGCCTTCACCCTCGCCAACCTGCTCACCCTGGCGGCTAACGCCACCCGGTTCCCCATCGGCCTGCTGGTCCCCTACTATGCCGTGAACATCCTGGGCTACCGGGGGATTCTGGTTGGCCTGCTCCTTTTTGCGCCCGCGGTGATGACAATCTTTGCCGCCGCGTTCGCCGGCCGGTTGTCCGACCGCATCGGCACCGCCGGGCTGAGCTCCGCGGGCCTGGCCGTCCAGGCCGTGGGCCTGTGGCTGGCCGGCGGCCTCGACGCGGGCTCGGACTATCCCACCGCGGCCCTGTCCCTGGCCATGGTGGGACTCGGCCTGGGCACGTTCCAGGTGCCCAACATGAGCTTCGTCATGGGCGCCATCCCCCGCGAGCACCAGGGCGTCGCCGGCAGCATCAACCAGATGATGCGCACCGCCGGCATCGTCTTCGGCGTGACCGGCGCGAGCTTCCTGTTCGAACGCTGGCGCGTCTCCCACACGGATCTGGGAGAGGTGGGCGCCTTCGTGACCGCGTTCCAGCTCGTGTTCCTGAGCGCGGCGGTGCTGTGCGCCTTGGCCGCGGCGGCGTCGCTGTTCCGCGGCCGTGGCGACAGGAGCCAGGACCGCGACGCGCAGGGCGCCGAAGCCGCGGAAGCGTCCGACTCGTAGGCGTGTCCGACAAAATCTGATAGCGTTTCGCGGTCCGAGAAATTACCGGCAAACTCACGACAACGGAGGTCTTCAATGAGCATCGAACACATCAAACCGCAGGTTTGGAACAGCCGCGCCGTGGTGCACGGCGATCTGGTATACCTGTCCGGCCTGGTGGCCGACGACAAGTCCCTGCCCATGAAGGGCCAGACCGAGCAGGTGCTGGCCAAGATCGACGAGATCCTGGCCCTCGCCGGCACCAACAAGTCCCGCATCCTCACGTCCACCGTCTATCTCGCCGACATCGACGCCAAGGACGACATGAACGAGGCGTGGATGGCCTGGATCGACAAGGACAATCTCCCGGCCCGGGCCGCCATCGGCGTGGCGCTCACCCCGGGCACCCAGGTGGAGATCATGGTCTGCGCGGCGAAGTAGCCCTCACCCCTGTATCCCGGGCTTGACCCGGGATACAGGGGCGGGGCGGGTGGGCGGAAGCCATCGTCAGGTTCAAGGACAGGTGTCGCGCCGCAGGAGATGCTTGTGCTTTTCGTTCTGGTACACCTTGCCGTTGACGATTCTCTTGAAGTCGTCGTGTAGCTTCTTGTCGCGTGAGACTAGGACACCGACTCCGGCAACGATCGCCAGTGCAACGATATGCCCGTCATTCGATGACAAACCCGTCAATTCAGCTTCCGCAGTATCAACCGCGTCTGGATCCACTTCGATGAGGCGACCCGCCTGCCGGTATTCCACGAGCCGTCTTGCCATTTGTCTGTGGATTTCAAGCTCGGCTTTCATTCTTGGAGTTGGGGCATAGACGAGCTTGCCTGCGCTCCGCATCCAATTCCTGAGGGGCCGCATCCCGGCATTCTCTACGTCAAGAAAATCACTGTAGTTGTTGGCATCCAGAATCACGCACATGTCTCAGTCCGCCAATCCCAGCAAACGGTCCGCCTCGTCAAGGAAGAAGTCGCGGTAGTGTTGCGGAACGCCGACCATGTTGGCGTGCGCGTCAAAACCAATGTTGTGCGTCTTCACGTGTTTGCCGACAGGCTCGAAATAGATCAGGGAAACATCATCCGGATTGATCCTGCCTCGTTTTATCTCGATGCGGACACGGTCAATCATATGATCGCTGTGGGTTTCGACCACGAATGATGTGTTCTGCGTCCGATAGAGGCCCACGAGCAGGGACGCGAGTTCCGCCTGCCCTTTTGGGTGCAAATGGACTTCGGGTTGTTGCAGAAGAAAGGTAGCGTCTCGGCCGGTCAGTATCCGAACGAGGATAGGCAGGACTTGGCTTACTCCATAACCGACATCCATCAAGTTGGCCCTCGGCCCATTAACCTTGATCTGCAACTGAAAGGGATCGCCCCTGGAACCGCCAAGCTTGCGCATTGCGATGTCGGAAAACAGTCCAGAGGCTTGCCCAAAGTCTATCAGCTTCCGCCTCAGACCATCCCATTCGGTGGTTCTTGAGATGCTCAAATTCATCAGCGCCACCGGAATTTCGCTACCGTCCGGGGCCTCCGTCTCTTTCAAAGGATCATAGGTGCGTTTCGGCCTGGAACGAACGGGCGCAATGCTGTGAGTTGACAGGGGCAATGAAAGGCGAAGCGGTGCTTCGAAGATGGATCCTGCTTCATCCCACCTGGCAAAAAACTCCTTGATGGAATGCATAGCCAACTCTTCGCTGACTCGGCTGAAGAAGCCTTTGTTCTTATGGGTCACGTATCTCCGAAGCTGTCTGGCACCGTCATCCGCGTCTACAGATAAGGTGGACAATACGAGGCGCACAGCGTGGTCAAAGTCAAAGAGGTGCCAGTGGAGCCAGGGCATGTTCACCTGGACCTGAAACTTGTTATGGCGAGACAAACTGACTTCGGAGAATGGCTCATGACCTGCACGCTGAGAAAACCGGATCTCCCCATCATCAAAGGCCCACAACGCTCCGTGAACGACCGGCTCAGATCCTCGTTCTTTCTCCCCCAGAGTAAGAAAATAGCTCAGCTTCTGCTGGTCTCCATATTGCGTTTCAAGTCCCAGTTGAAACTCGTGCTTTTTGGGCCGCGATCTCCGGACAATGTCCCCAAAGGCACCCATTTGGTAGGGCTCCGCGTTAAAGTCAATGTCAGGCCGACGCCGGGAATCGAGAAAGTCTGAAAGCGCTTGCAGGCAGCCAAGGAGTGTTGTTTTTCCCGTGCTGTTCTCTCCGACGAGAAAAGTGAGGGGGCGTATCATGAACTCATGCTCGCCGTCGAAACAGCGGACGTCGCGTAATAGAAATTTACGAATCGCACTCATGCTGTCACCTATCGTGACGCTTGGACTGCTTCCAAGCGCTCCGCCAACCACAGCTTGATGATCGACTGGCGGGTAACGCCGAGCCTACCGGCCTCCCGGTCGAGGGATTCGACCATCCAGACCGGGAAATCCACGTTGACGCGTCGTTGTTCCCGAGCCGGACGACGAGCGGTCGGCAAATCGAGAGCGGCGGATACGTCCTTGCCAGCGTCAAAGTCGGCATCAAATTTCTTTGCTTTCATATGTGGCATCCTCCTCTGCGAAGAATGGCGATACGATATAATAATTATACCGTTTTAAGTCGTTTCACAATCTAACAAAGCCCTCACGCTGGCCACCGAGTGACGATCAGGGCCTGCGCAGCAAGGTAAGTGGTGGTTGGTCCGATGCCATGCACTCGGGCGAGTCGTTCGCTGGCGAATTAACGGTCCGCGACACGCAGTACCCGTCCATCAGTTCGGCGGGATAGGGGTTGAGCAGCGGCAACAGGGCCGCGGGCTCTGTGTTGGCGGGATCGAGCCACTTCGCTTCGTCCTCCGGGAACAGGATGACGGGCATCCGGTTGTGAACCGGCTCAAGGATGCTGTTAGCGCTTGTCGTGACGATGGTGAACGAATAGAGCGGCGTGCCGTCGGGCCGGAGCCACCGGTCCCAGAGGCCGGCGAAGGCGAAGGGCTCGCCGCTTCGGAGCGTGAAGCGCATGGGGGTTCGGAAGCGGCCCTCCTTACGCCATTCGTAGAAGCCGTCGGCCGGCACGAGACAGCGGCGCCTCGGCAAGAGGCTCCGGAAGGCGGGCCGCTGGGCGAGGGTTTCAGCGCGGGCGTTGATGATGGGCTTGGCGGCGTCCTTGGCGTGATAGGGCACGAGGCCCCAGTGCATCAGCCGCAGGGTGCGGGTATCAGGGGCATTCGGGTTCACGCCCACCACCGGCGCGTCCTGACTCGGCGCCAGATTGTACCGGGGCGCGAGATCGAACTCCGGCTCGTCGATGCCGAACCGGTCCATGAGGTCCTGGAGCTTCGCCGTCTGCGTGTACCGGCCGCACATGCTTCAGCCCGTAGCGGGATCGAGGCGGGCGCCCACCGCGTCCAGCAGGCTCCTCACAGGGGCCGCCGCTCCCGCCTCCGGCACCTCACCGGACAGGACGGGTATCGCGTCGAGCGGCAGGCCGCCTGCCGCGGCCTGGCGATCGAGCAAGAACGCGGCCGCGGCTTCGGCGTCCTCGGGCTCCGGCGCTCCCTCGGCCACGGCCAGACATCCGGCGGCGAGCCGGGCCGCCTCCACCGCGGGCGCGCGCGCTTCCTCGGCAAAGCCACCGCCTTCGAGCAACACCGCGGCCTTGAGCTTGTGCTCCGCGCGTTCGGCCAGGGCCTTGGCGCGAAGCATGCGGCCGGCGCTCCCGTCGTCTTCCGCGCCGGCGGCGGGATACACCTCGCGGAGGTCCTCCGCCGGCATCGAGATCAACCCGGCTTCCGCCAGACGCCGCATCGACTCATAGGCGTCAGGGTCGATGACCTTGACGCTCAGTCCCGTCGATTCGCTGAGGCGGCGTTCTTCCTCCGCCAGACAAGGGGGTGGAAGGTTGAGCACGACCAGCGCGGCGCCCGTGCCTTCGCGCGCAAGGATTCTCTGCAACGCCGCTCCGTGCCCGGCCACCAGAGCGTCGCGCAGGCGGTCGAGGGCCGTGACCGGAGGCTGCGCTCCGGGCGCGGTCTCCCCTTCTTCCGGCCCGGCGCCAAGCACGGCCTGCAAACGCTCCATGAACGCGGCCCGGCTGTTGGGCATGCGGATGTCCGTAAGATCGCCCTTGCGGTCGAGCACGCCTTCGGCCAGCGCCCGCTTCGCGTCCAGAAGCCCGAGCATGCGGTGCTCGATGGTGTGCTCGCTCACCAGGTGGATGACGTTGACGGCGCGGGTCTGGTGCTTGCGCCAGGCGCGGGCGATGCGCTGCTCCAACCGGGCGGGATTCCACGGCTGGTCCATGTTGATGACCGTATCGGCCACCTGAAGGTTCAGCCCCACCCCGCCGGACTCGGAGGAGAGGAACAGCCGGCATTCGGGGTCCTTGCGGAACCGTTGGATCTCGGCGCGACGCCTGAGTTGGGGGACACTGCCGGTATGCCACGCGAACTCGATGCCCGCCTCCACCGCGTAGTCACGGACCAGCTCCAGCATCCGCACCCATTCGGAGAAGATGATGATCTTGCGTCCGGGGTCGTCCAGCAGATCCGGGAGGAGCCGTTCGATCTCCTCCATCTTGGGACACTCGCGCGTTCTGCCGTCGAGGATGTAAGGGGTGTCGCAGACCATGCGCATGCAGGCGAGATTTCCCTGGAGCGACTTGAACTCCTCGGGCGTGAGCGGCCGTTTCACGGCGATGGCAGCGATCCGCTGCGCCAGGGACTCGTAACCGTCGTAGACGTCAAGCTGGGCCTCGGTCATGGGAACGAAGAAAGTCTTCATGGTGCGCCCCGGGAGCTGGCTCTCGACGTCTTCCTTCCGCCGGCGGAGCATCACCGAGGACACCCGATCCGCCAGCGCTTCCAGGTTCATGTAACCTGCGGGGCGGCCCTTCTCGTCGAGCTCGTAGAACTCCCGGTTGAAGCGAAACAGCGGGCCGAGGAGATCGGGATTCAGAAACTGGACGATCGAGTAGACTTCGTCAATGCGGTTCTCGAGGGGGGTGCCGGTGAGGACGAAGGCGTACCGGCTTTCGAGCTTCTTGACCTCGTTGGCCGTCCTGGTCTGCCAGTTCTTGATACGCTGGGCTTCATCGAGGATCACGACATCGGGCCGGAACGTCTCGACGAGTTCCCGCCGGTCCGCCACAACCTGCTCATAGTTGCAGAGCGTGAAGAAGGTGCCCCGCTCGTAGGCGGCGCGGCGGGCCACGGGTCCCCCGAACACGACCGTGGCGGGGAGGTCGGAGAAGGTCGCGATCTGTTCCTCCCATTCGGCCTTGAGGGAGGCCGGCGACACCACCAGCACACGCTCGATGCCCCGGAGGTCACGCAAGAGCGTGCAGGCCGCGATCGCCTGCACCGTCTTGCCGAGGCCCATGTCGTCCGCGAGCAGCGCGCGCTCCCCGAACACGAGATGGAGAACGCCCTCGACCTGGTACGGCAGCAGCGGACGTTTGAGGAAGTTGAGCGGGCGGCGCCCCTCGTTGAGAGCCGCGGCGAAACGCGCACGTTCGCGGCGCCTGCGCTCCGACGCCTGCCGGGCCTCAATCCAGCTTTCCAGCAGGCGTGAGACCCGTAGCGCGCCGGGGTGGTCCAGCGCCATCCGGCGAAGCCCGCCGAGCGCCTTCGGGGAGCCGCGGCGCAGGCCATGGAAAAGCCGCTCCGCTTCGCCCACGAGTCCCGGTTCGCAGTGCATGTTCCCCTTCGGGAGGGTCAGCCGCACCGCCCGCCCGTTCCGCTCGTCAAGAAAGACTTCGATGCGGGCGCTCGATCGCCGGTTCGTCGCACCCCCGGAGCGGACGCCGTCCGGGCGGCGCATCACCCCCTCGATGTGCTTGCAGGTCCCCAGACGATTGGTGCGGTAGTCGTGGCACTCGCAGGAATTGATCCGCTGCCGGAGCGAGCGGATCTCGACAATATAGCGGCCGCCACTCGACGAAGCGACGCGGTAGTCACCGAACGGGCGGTGCTCCGGGTCGAGTGCGCGTACCTCGTCGATCTCGGTCCGGCCGCGCCATTCCCGCCGCCGGATCTCGTCCTCGTCCGTGGAGATCCAGCCTCGAAACGTCGGCGGCCGCTCATTCGTCTGCTGCCGGCGACCATGTACGACTTTCTCTTGTGGCATGCTCATGCGGCTCTATGTACCGGTTCGTCCGTGGTCCGTGAAGTCTTGCCGCCCGGCAAAGCCTGAACCCCGGCCACAAGGGCCGGCGCGTGACAAGCTTGCCAACACCGGCCAACGGCGCTAATAGCTTACTGATTCGGCCAGGAGGAATCCACGTGATCATTGATTGCGACACCCACATCATGCCCAGCGACGCCTTCGACGACGTGCCCGAGGAGTTCCGCGACAAGGCGCCGATCCCGCGTTACAGCGAGGAGGGCCTCCTCATCGACATCGACTTCCCCGGCGGGCCGCCCGAAGTCCCCGGCGTCACGCCGCTGGGGGCGCCGGGTTCCGGGGCCAGCATGAAGGGGTTGGTGGATCTCCAGGTAAGGCTCGACGAGATGCCCGTGCTGGGGGTGGACCGACAGTTTATCCTGCCGCAGTTCTCCGGCTGGTGGACCTACATGATCGAGCCGGCGCTGGCATCGGCCATCGCCCGCTCCTACAACCTGTCCAACCTGCGCTTGATGGAGCACTACGGCGACCGCATCATCGGCGTGGCCCTCGTGCAACTCCAGGACGTGCCCGCGGCCATCCGCGAGATGGAGTGGGCGCAGAAGGAAGGCTTCTGCGCGGTGGTGCTGGACAAGGTCTACCCGGTTCAGGACCATCCCTACGGCGAGAGCCTGGGAAGCCACAAGGAACTGTGGCCCTTCTTCGCACGGGCGGAGGAGATGGAGATGCCCATCTACCTCCACAACATCCAGCACGGCCACCGCATCAGCAACCTGCCCAACTTCCAGAAGGACGGCCTCTACTTCTTCGCCCCTCAGGAGGGGCAGATAAGCCTGGTATCGCTGGTCACCAGCGGCCTGCTGGACGATTTCCCCGGCCTGCAGGTCATCTTCACCGAGGCCGGCACCGGCTTCATCAAGCCGTTGGTGGATAGGCTCGACGCGGCCTTCAACGGTCCTCCCGTGGACTACGACGGGGACGCCGATGCCGACGTCATGCGAGGGGTCAACGCCAAGCTGCGGCGCCACCGGGCGTTCTACGGACCTGAGGTGTTCCTGGAGAAAAACAAGAAACCGGCCAGCCACTACTTCCGCAACAACTTCTACTTCACCATCGAGACCGAGGAAGCCGCGTTGCCCGACGCCATCGAGTTCCTGGGACCCGAGCGCTTCCTCTTCGCCACCGACTACCCCCACGACGACCCCGGCGGCAGCATGAAGTTCCGGGACGTGCAGCTCCTGTCCATCAACCAGAACATCTCGGACGAGACCAAGGAGCTCATCCGCCACGGCAACGCCGAGCGGCTGTTCAAGCTGGACGGGTGACTCCCCTCCAGCCGTGGCAAGGTGCCGAGGGTCTTTCCTCATCCGGGCACAGGCGTTAACCCGAACGCAAATGGAGGCAACAAATGGCAGCTCCGATCTCGCACTGGCGCAGATCACCGCCAAATGGCGCGGGGCGTTGAAGATCCTGCAAGAATTCCAGAAGCAGTGTGCCCAGGAAAACTTTGAGCTCGACGTCGGTCTTCATTTGAGGAACCTGGTTGCCTTCGCGACCGGGCAGTCCCGCTTTCTCACGGCGAGGTTCGAGCGAGACCATTCTGGATCAGGATCTCTCGACGATACGTCAGAATGGCGGAGCGACCGACCTCGTCAACCGCCTGCGGTTGCAAGATGAACGCGAGGTCCTCCATTGCGGGCCATCGTATGGGTCAGGTCTCGCGGCCCTGGCCAATCTCCCGCCACAGCCGCAGCGCCAGGGGGAAGTCGCCATCCACAAGCGCGACCGCGGCGAGCGCCGCTACGGAATCACGGGATCGATGCAGTGTGCAGGCGCGGCGGGCAAGCGCGCGCGCTCCGGAGTTGCATCCGCGCTCGAGTGCCGCGAGCGCCCGCCGGCGATAGCCGGCCGCGGCCTCTTCGATGGCGAGCACCTGGCGCAGGTCGGTCCTGCACCGGTGGCAGTACGGACCCTCCACGTCCCTCGCCTCGCACGTCGGGCAGCGTCTCACGAGGACTACTCCAGGTAGAACAGGATCTCGTCAAGCTCCTGCCTGACCGTCGCCGCGTCCTCGGTGCGCCCCTCCCGCAACGCGTGGCGCAGATCTTCGATCAGGTCGATCATCTCTTGCTGGTCCGCGGCGGGCGCGGTGTCGAGCGCGGCCCTGGCCCGCTCCAGCGTATCCTGGAACTCACCGCTCATCTCCGGGTCGCCGGACGCTTCCTCCGGTTCCTCCCCGGCGCTCTCGGCGGGCATCTCCTCTTCGCCCCACAGTGCCTCGATCCGTTCCCTGGAAGCGGCAAGGGCTTCTTCGGTGGAGCGTTCCATGGCGTTCTCGACGACACCATGGATCTCCCGGCCGGTGGCCCGCTCGACCGCGTGGACCTTGAGCAGCCCGTCGAGATCCAGATGGTAGGAGAAAAGCAGACCCTGCTCGTAGGCCCCACGCTGCCGGTTCAGGCCGGTGAAGCGGAACGAGCCGATCTCCACGTTCTTCAATGCATCCGGGTCTTCCCCCTGGTAGACCCGGATCTCCACTACTTCCTGATCCTCGGTCCGGGTCGCGAACGCCTCGGTCCGGGTCGCGGGGAGCTTGCTGTTGCGCCGGATGAGCGGGACGAACTCATGCGCGTACGGCAGGCCGTAGAGCTCGCCGATGGCGCTGGTCCCGAAGGTATAGGGGGTGATGTCGACCAGCACGGACTGCATGTCGTGCCCCATCTCGATTCCGGCCTGCACCCCCGCCCCCAGCGCGACGCACAGGTCCGGATCCACCTCGCCGTGGGGCTCCTGCCCCAACCGCTCGGCGAGGAGCTGGGCGATGCGCGGGATGCGGGTCGAACCGCCCACCAGCAGGATGCGATCAAGCTGGCTCGGACGCACGCCGGCGTCGTTGAGCGCGGTGGTCACCGACTGCATGGTGCGGGCAAGCATCTCGTCGATGTCCCGTTCGAAGTCCGCGCGGCTCAGTTCGCACGACAGATGCTTGGGCTCGCCGTCCACCGAGGCGATATGGTCCTCCTCGACCCGGACGTAGGGCTGGGTCGAGAGCTCGATCTTGGCCTGCTCGGACGCTCGCCTGAGCCGCGCCTGCAGCAGACGGTTGTCGCCGGCGCCGTCGATGCCGAGGTCGGTCTCGACGTGCGTGTTGAGACGCTCGGCGATCCGTGCGTCGAAGTCGTCGCCGCCCAGGTGGTTGTCCCCGGTAGAAGCCAGGACCTCGACCACGCCTTCTTCGATCGCCACCACCGAAACGTCGAAGGTCCCGCCGCCCAGGTCGTAGACGAGTATCCGGCGGTTTCCCGTACTGCCGCTCTCGTAGCTCAACGCGGCCGCGGTCGGCTCGTTGATGATCCTCACCACCTCCAGCCCGGCAATCCGGCCGGCTTCCCGGGTCGCCCGGCGCTGGGCGTCGGTGAAGTAGGCGGGCACGGTGACGACCGCCTTGCGCACGTCCCGGCCCAGCGCGCGGGCGGCCCGCTCCTTGAGCGCCTTGAGAATGAAGGCCGAGATCTCCTGCGGGTTGTACGACTCGGTCCCCATCGAGACCCGCTCGTCGGAACCCATCGCGCGCTTGATGGAGAGCACCGTCCGCTCGGGGGCAAGGGCAGCCTGGTTACGGGCCTGGCGCCCGACGATGACGTTGCCTGCCTCGTCCAGCCCGACGCACGAGGGCACGATGGCGTCACCGTCCTCACGGACGACCTCCGGCTTCCCGCCGGAGAGGATGGCTACCTCGGAGTTGGTCGTGCCGAGGTCAATGCCGATGATCGGTTCGGAATCCATTGAGATCACTCCTCCGTGTCGAGACGGTTCACGGCCACGTCGGCGAGGCGCAGCACGTCGCCGTCCCGGGTGAAACCGCTGAGCAGCTCCTCCACGACCACGCCATCCCCGGCCTGGCCGGTCTTGCGCATCTCCACCGCGTGCATGGTACGGGAATCGAAGGGATGTCCGGTCGTCTTCACCCTCTCCACCCCGAACCCGGACAGCATCCGGTCGAAGCGCCGGAGCGCGAGTTCGTAACCTTCGACGATGCCGGCGATGCCTCGCGGCGGACGCCGGAACAGCCTTGGCCGTTCGCGCATCTGGATCGCCGCCTGCCGGCCCCGCACCAGAGCGTCGCGCACCTCCAGCATGGAGCGAAGGCAGCGATTCTCGGCCTCCCCGACGATCCGTTTCTCGAACGCCGCCAGATCGTCTTCACGGCGTTGGATCAGACGCGTCGCAGTCTCGTAGCCGTCCGCCGCCTTCGCCAGCTCCCGGCCCGCCCTGGATTGCTCGCGGTTCTGCAGCCGGACCTCCTGCCGAAGCGCCGCGAACTCGGCAAAGAGGACCCACAGGTCGGGCTCGGGCGGCTCCGGCGCTTCGCTTTCCCGATCGTCTTCCGGTAGCGAAGCCATGTCGTCGAGCCACTCGCGAAAGTCCGCCAGCGCGCGTTCCTTCCAGCCGCCGTCCCGCTCACTCATCCCGTATGCCTTCGGCGGCGAGGAGGGTCTTCAGGCCGGGGGTCGCGCGCCGCGGCGGACGCGCCCGCGCCAGCGCGTTCAGCGCCAACTCGAAGTCGCCGTAGCGTGCCATCCCGAACAACTCGGTCTCCACCCGGCGCCGATCGTCCTTCAACGCTTCGTAGGCGGCAATGATCCGCTCGCTGTACTCCGGCTCCCGGCTGGGCGGATGCGCGCGGACGAGATCGAGGTAGCGCCGGCGAATCTCCTCGCCGGATGCGGACGGCGAGAGTCCCAGAGTCAGGTAGTGGGCCAGCATCGTTTCTATTCCTCAGCAATCCCCTGGCGCCGCCTCCCCTGTCCAACGGGGTAGAGGAAGATCCGCGCCTCCCGTGTCATGCCAGGGCGCAGGCCCGCGGCTTCGTACTGGCGCGCGGCCGAGTCCAGATTGCGCCGGATCGCTGTATCCTCCCTGGCGATGTCGGCGACATCCTGGAGCACGTTTGCGGGAAGGC
This sequence comes from uncultured Binatia bacterium (SeqCode), assembly GCA_965221155.1. Taxonomy (GTDB): domain Bacteria; phylum Desulfobacterota; class Binatia; order UBA9968; family JAJDTQ01; genus JAJDTQ01. The sequence continues at coordinate 1,105,813 of OZ244869.1, forward strand.
CGCGCAGACCGTACCGGTTGATGATATCCTCCAGCGCACGCAACTCCGTCGCCGTCCCGTCATCGAACAACGGCTTCTGGCGCGGCCCGCGGCCGCCCGGGGATGCCCCCGCCAAGCCGTCTCTCAGCGCATTCATGAGTTCTTCGAGCGGCGGCTCATCCGCGGGCTTCGCGTCCGCCGACTCCTCAGCCGGCCCTCCGAACAGCGCGTCCAACTCATCCTCGTCCTCGACGCCCAGGATCGCGCCCAGCATCTCCGCTACCGAGGGGCCTCCGTCGTCGAACAGCGACGGCATGTCGAGGAGCGCGAAGTCGAACTTCTGAAGCGCTTCGCGCAGGATGCCCTGGGCGAACCGGGCGAGCCGGGCCGACACCGCCCGAAGCCGTTCCCTGTCCGATGGGTGAGCCGCGTCCAGGGCTTCAGTGAAGCGTCTGGAATCATGGTCGTCACCCGCTTGGTAGCGAATCACCGCGAGGTACAGGAGCAGCAGCGGGTCGCGGTCGGCCTTCTTCGAGCCGCGCAGGCGGCGCCCGATCTCCGCGCGCACCGCGGCGCTCCCGCCGCAGTCCATCAGAAGATCGAAGACCGCGATGAGCCCGTCCCCTTCCTGCCGCCCCAGGATCGCCGGCCACCAGTCCGCCAGAACCGGAGCGACGTGGCGGCGGTTGTAGAGAACCTGGAGATCGGTGGGCAGCGGGGCGAGCAGGTCCACCCTCTGATCCGGATGGAGATCGTCGAGGGCCGCGGCCTTGACGGCCAGAAGCGCTCTCACGCCGCTCGCCATCACCGAGTGGACGTTCTTGACGTGGCGGTTCTCCCCAAGGTCGTGGAGCAGGGCGGCGAGCGTTCTCATCTGCGCGGCCGGCGAGAGGCCCGCAAGGTGCGGGATCACGACCTCCGCGGTCCCCGCGGCGTTCCGGTCGGCGGACACCACGTCCAGCAGAATGCGCTTCACCTGAAGAATGCCTTTGAGCTTCGGCCGCCCCAACTCTTCGGCGCGCAGCAGATCCTTCGCGGCAAGCTCGAACCGGCCGCTCTTGCGGCTCTGATCGGCGGACTTGAGGAAGCCCACGGCCTGCAGGTCCAGGGTGCGCTCGTCATGGGGCGCGCGCCGGCGCGCCTCGGCCAGAGCATGCTCGGCGCGCCGGTACGCATTCATGGAGTAGTCGAGCGTGGCGAGTTCCAGCCACGGTTCCGGATCGTCGGGGAAGTGCGCCGCCATCACCTCCAGCGTGCTGCGCAACCGGGGCTTGATGTCCCCGTGTCCCGGCAGCAGGTCGAGAAGAAAGCGATAACCTTCGCGATTGTACGGATCCGCTTCGAGGCTCGCCGCCATCAACTCGGCGAACAACAACTCGGACCGGTCGAATCGCCCGTCCAGCAGTACCGCCAGCGTCTCCAGCATCCGGGGAGGGAGAAACTCGGGCCGGATGGCCCGGTGGCCGGTCCGGGCCATCGCCTCGAAAACGCGGCCGCGGGCAAGCGTCCGGTCCGCGGCCCGGGGGAACTCCGTGGCCAGGCGATCGAGCAAGGCCGCGGCCGGGGCTGGATCCCAGCGATCCGGCGACACCTGCTGGAGCAGCAAGTCGACCCGGGCCGCCAGGCCGGCCGAGCGCTCGGCGGGAAGGAGACGCCGCACCAACCCGACCAGACTCTCCCGGGAGAACTTGGTGCGAAGCGCCGCCAAGCCGGCAATCTGCAGCAGATCGATGCGCGCCTGGAGCGGTTCCTCAGGGCACAGGGCATCGGCCAGCGCGATCATCAGCCGCTCGACGGTGCGCGCGCTTTCGTTGTGGCGCAACGCCCGGGACAGATCATCTCCGAGCGCCGAGACGGCCGTACCCTCCGTGCCCAGCGCCCGCCTTACAGGGACCGGTCCGCCCGCGCCGGCACCGGCGCAGACGCGCCGCCACTCGGCAACCGTCCCGGCGAGGGTAAAGTCGGCCGGCAGCAGGTCGAGGTTCTGCCTGAGACCCGCGTCGTCGCCGTCTCCGAAGCACTTCATGGCCTTGCAAAACACACGCCAGGGCGCGAACGGCGAGCGCCGGGGCACGCTCTGCAACCGCTCGGCGGCCCGCTCCCAGTCGCCGGCGTCCATGGCGTCGAAACTCTCCTGGACCGGCCCTGCGTCCCGGCGCAGGGGATGGCTCGGCTCGAAACCGTCGAGGCCGTCCCAGCACCTGCGGATCACGAACAGATCCGCCAGCGTGCGTTCAGCCGCGAGGGCGGGGGGCTTGACTTTCAGGTAATCCGAGTAGACCGCCAGAGCGTCGGCGCTGTCCAGGTAGCGGAGGTAACGCGCCAGATCCTCTTCCGCCAGCGCCGCGGTGGACGCGGTGGATATGGACGCCCGGTGTCGAGCCGCCTGCGCGCGCATGGCCGCCGCCTCCTTGTCCAGGCCGCTCCGCGCCAACCCCCGGGCGCGCTCGATGGAGGCGCAGAAACGAAGGAGCGGCAATTCCTGCGGTGGTTTGCCCTCTCCGTGCTTCACCAGCTTGAGCCGATCGAGCGCGCCACGCCCGTCCCCTTGGGCCAGGAGCTGCCGGACCTGCTCCAGAAGATCGCCGGGGGGCGCGTCCCCCGACTGTTTCCGTTTCTGCTTTCTGCGACCGTGCTTGCCCGATGCCATGCGTACTCTGCTCCGCCTGCGAGCCCTTCAATCCGTCAGATGTGGTGGTGTCCTGTCCGGTTCATTGCTGGTACGGCCTGCGGCGACATTGTAGGGGCGGGTTTCAAACCCGCCCGTGCCCGCATCACCCTACCGCTCGATGATACAGGCGACCAGGTCGTCGGCCAGCCCGTACGCATCCCGGGCTTGCTCCCGCGACACGTACCCGTCCTCGATGTCCTGCCGCACGAGCTCGGCGGGGCGTTCCCTGGGATCGCCGTAACCGCCGCCTCCGCTACGGAAAATGGCAAGCCTGGCGCCGGCCTGTAGCGGGCGGCTCTCCAGGATGTCGACTTCGGCCGGGTCCTGGGCCGGGTTCTGGATGGTGGTCCTGGACGTGGGCGGGCTTGCCCCGCCGTTCAGGCCCCATGAGGCCTGTCGATGGTTTGAAGAGCGTACCGTGAGCATGCAATCGGTGAGGAACTCGTACTCGCGGACAAACCCGGTGCCGCCGCGCCAGCGCCCGGCGCCGGCCGAGTCCTGCCAGATCTCGTAACGGCGGACGGCGACGGGATATTCGGTCTCGAGGATCTCGACCGGCGTGCCGGGGGCAAAATGATTGACCGGCATCACGATGGCCGCGCCGTCGTGGTCACTGGTGCCGCCCAGCGAAGTGATCAGGATCTCGTACTGGACGGTCGGGCGGCCCGAGCGGCTTTCCTTGTAGCCGACGGCGATGGCGCCGGTGCCGAGGCCGGAGGGCGCCACCGCCCGATGGGGGTTGAACCGTCCGATGGCGGCGAGAACGCAGTTGTAGACCAGGTGAGAGGTCGGAAAGTAGTGGTTGACGGTTGCCGGGAATTGCGGGCTCATCACGAGTCCCGGCGGCAAGTTGAACTCGATGGCCTCGAATGCGCCCGCGTTCATCGGGATGCTCGGGTCCGACGCCGCCAGAACCGCTTGCGTCGAAACCGCCCGGGCCGTGACCCGCGTGGTGTTCACGGGTCCCGGGGCCTGGGGATCGCTGCCGGAGAAATCGAGCGTCAACCGCTCCCCGGCCTTGATGGCCCGGACGTGGATACGTACCGGCTTCGACCGGTCCACGCCGTCGTGATCGAGGAACCCTTCCGCCTCGAACTCCCCGTCCGGCCAGGACGCGATCTCGCTCCGGACCCGGGCGGTGGTGCGCGCCAGCAGTTCCTCGATGGTGCCCAACAGGGTGTCCGCGCCATACTCGCGCAGCAGCGCCTGGAACCGGGTGGCCCCGAGTCTCGTCGCCCCCACCTGTCCGCGCAGGTCGCCGAGCACCACGTCCGGAATACGGCTGTTGTTGCGAAGTATTGCCTCCACCTCGGGAAGGACACCCTGGGCCGTCATGAACCGCACCGGCGGCAGCAGAATGCCGTCGTGGAAGATCTCGCGCGCTGCCGCTCCGCTCGAGCCCGGCACCAGCCCGCCGACATCGGCCTTGTGGGCCACGCTGACCCCAAAAGCGACCACCCTGCCTTCGTGAAATGACGGGGTTGCCACCATCATGTCGGGTACGTGGCTGTTGCCCGCCTTGTAGGGATCGTTGGAAACGAACGAATCTCCTTCGCTCATCTCCTCCGCCGGATAACGTTCCAGGATGCTGGCCACCGACTGCGAATACAGCAGGGAATGGTATTGCAGACCGCCGCCGACCATGATCACACGTCCCGTGCCATCGGTCAGCCCGGCGGTGCCGTCCTGGGATTCGCGCAGGATCGGCGAGTAGCCGCTGTGGAACAGCGCGTGCGCCATGGATGCGGTGATCTCCCGCAGCCGGCTCAGCACGACTTCGGTAGTGATCGGGTCAAGATTCATGGTTCTCTCCCCTCTCGATGACGAGGTTGCCGAACGTGTCGACGGTGGCATGTTGCGACTCGGGCAATACTGTGGTCGCGTCGAGCTGTTCGATCACGGCAGGCCCGTCGATCCGGTTGCCGGCCAGCAACCGGCCGCGGTCGAGCACCACGGCCTCTTGGAACTCTCCGCGCTTCAGGTCGAAGAGCGGCCGCCGGCCGATGACGGCGTGCTCGACGCTACGGTCCCCGGATTCCACGGGTGGCGGCGTAAGCCGCGGCACCGCAATCTCGACAAGGAGCCGGAACGTCACGACTTCCGCGTCCTCGTCTTTGGCGGTCACCCCGTACACCGCGCCGTGGCGTTCGTCGAAGCGCGCCTTGAGCTCGGCCTTGTCCGCGTCGACGATCTCCCGGTCCGGGCAGTCGACGGAAAGCTCGTACCCTTGATGGAGATAACGCATGTCGACCTGCCGCCGGAAAACCACCTCCGAGAGGTCGAAATGCTCCGCCTCGATATCCTCCACGGCCCGGCGGCGCAACTCCTCGAACCGCTGGTTCATGCGCGCCGGATCGTAGCCGCTCACCAGGCCGAGATCCGATTGCAGGTAGAGATGCCGGACCTGGGTCTGGAGCAGTCCCAGTGCGCTGTTGAGGCCGGGATTCGGCGGCACCAGAACCGCGGGCAACCGGAGCTCCTCGGCCAGCACGCCGGCGTGAAGCGGACCGGCGCCGCCGAAGGCGACCAGGACGAAGTCACGGGGGTCGACGCCGCGGTATTGGAGCGCAAGCCTGAGCTCCACCGCCATGTTGTTGTTGACGATCTTGAGAATCCCGGCCGCCGCCTGCACCATGTCGAGGCCGAGCGGTTCGGCCAGGGCCGTACGAACCGCTGCCTCCGCCCCGGACCGGTCCAGCCGCAGGCGTCCGCCGAGGGCGCTGCTGTCCCCGAGGGCGCCCAGCAGCAGGTTGGCGTCGGTCACCGTCGGCAGCTCGCCGCCCCTGCCGTAACAGGCCGGCCCCGGGTCCGCGCCCGCGCTCCGGGGGCCGACCTTCATCAGGCCGTCCTTTCCGATCCAGGCGATGGTGCCGCCGCCCGCGCCCAGGGTGTGGACGGCCAGCATCGGTGTTGCCAAGTCCTGTCCCGCGATCCGGCCCGCGGTGGTCTCCTCGGACCGCCCGTCGCGGATCACGCTGATATCGGTGGACGTGCCGCCCATGTCGAAGGTGACGAGGTTCCGGCGTCCCAGGAGCGCGGCCAGCTCGATGCCGGACACGACCCCGGCCGCCGGGCCCGAGAGCAGCGTCTGGTTGGGAAAGCGGGCGCCGACGTTCATGCGCATCAGGCCGCCGTTGGACTGCATGAGAAAGATCTGCGGCGTCTCGATGCCGGCGGCGCGCAGCCTGTCCACGAGCCGCAGCAGGTAGGTCTCCATGGACCTGCCCACGAAGGCGTCGATGACGGTGGTCGATAGGCGCGGATATTCACGGATGGTGGGCAGAATGCGCGACGACACCGACACACGCCACTCCGGCGCCATCTCGGCGATGAGCGTCGCGGTCCGCTCCTCGTGCTCGGGGTTCCGGAAACTGAAGAGAAAGTTGATGGCCACCGCCTCGACTTCCTTCTCCTTCAGCCGTGCAATCGCCCGCCGGGCGTCATCCTCGTCAAGCAGCGTCTGCACGTTGCCGAGATAGTCGAGACGCTCGGTGATCTCTTCGGTGAGCGATTGCGGCGCCAACAACGGCGGTTTGACGTAGTAGGGATCCGCCAAGTCCTCCGGCGCCGGCTGCGACCAGCCGCGCCCTTCATAGACCGCCCGGAAGCCCCGGGTGATCAGCAGACCCGTGCGCGCGCCCCTGTTTTCCAGAATGGCGTTGGTCGCCACGGTGGTGCCGTGAACCAGAAACTCGATCCCGCCCGGGTCGACCCCGGACTGGAACAGTTCGTCGAGGGCGTTCATCACCGCGGCCGACGGATCATCCGGCTGCGAGGGGACCTTGGCGATCCGCCGTTCGCCGGTGCCGGGATCGAACGCGATCAGATCGGTGAATGAGCCTCCGGTATCGATGCCGACCATCCACGATGCCATGGCGATCCTCAGGGAAGTTATTTGCCGGCGTGCAACACAGCGTCCTTCGACTTCGCTTCGCTACGCTTCGAGCACCTGTAGCCGGCAACGACGTAGGTCGGATTAGCGAAGCGTAATCCGACATGCAACGGTGCGGATGTCGGGTTACGCCTTCGGCTAACCCGACCTACATGGGAGTCGGAAGCCGTGCATCTCCTTGGTGGCGAAGCGAAGTCGAAGGACGCCATGACCATTCATCAGAGTTTCGTTAGCGCGAAAGGTCCACCACCACGCGGCCGCGGATCCCGCCCTTGAGGATGCTTTCGATGTGGGCGTCCAGCTCGTCCAGTGAGGAGTCGGTGGTGACGGCGTCCAGGTTGGGCAGCTTCCACTCACCGGCCATCTTCCGCCACAGGGTGGCGCGGATGTCCGCGGGACAGTCCGGGGTAGCCACGCCGATGAGGCGGACGTCCCGGAGGATGAATGGGAAGACGCTGGTCGGGAGCTCCACCGAGGCCACGTTGCCGCAGCAGGTGATGACGCCGCCGTACTTGGCGGACTTGATGGCGGTGGCGAGGATGTTTCCGCCGACGGTGTCCACGACCCCCGCCCACACGCTCTTCAGCAGCGGCCGGCCCGACTGGTCGTCGGCCGCTTCGCGGGAGATGACGTCGGCCGCGCCCAGGCCCATGAGGAAATCCTTTTCCGACTCCTTGCCGGTGGACGCCACCGCCCGGTAGCCGGCATGGGCCAGGATGCCCACCGCCAGACAGCCGACGCCACCGGTGGCGCCGGTCACCAGCACGTCACCCGATTCCGGCGTGACCCCGCCCTCCTGGAGCCGCAGCACCGACAGCGCCGCGGTGAAACCGGCGGTGCCGTAGACCATGCTGTCCTTGAGGCTCAGCCCGTCCGGGCGCTTCACCGCCCAGGCAGCCGGCACCCGCACGTACTCGGCAAAGCCGCCGTCGGTGTTGGCGCCCAGGTCGAAGCCCGTGAGCACCACCTCGTCGCCCTCGGCGAAATCGCCGCTCCCGCTCTCCACCACCGTGCCCGCGGCGTCGATGCCGGGGGTGTGGGGAAAATTGCGGGTCACGCCCTTGTTGCCGGAGGCCGACAGCGCGTCCTTGTAGTTGAGGGACGAGTAGGCCACCGAGACCAGCAGGTCGCCGTCCGGCAGGTCGTCCGCCGTCCTTTGGCTGATGGCGCGGGAGAAGGTCTTGTCCTCGTTCTCGCTGACGACCATGGCTCGGAAACGCGTCGGGTCTGACATGATGAAATCCTTTCGTGGGTGCAGGCGCATGCGGGGCGACCGCCGGTCGCCCCTACAGGTCTCTTCCGTCGGCCGCGTGGGTCCTCCTCGCGTAGTGCCGGGTCACGGAGGGCCACCGCCAATCGCCCCTACCGGGTCTATCCGTCGGCCGCGTGGGTCTTCCTCGCGTGGTGCCTGGTCACGGAGGGCCACCGCCGGTCGCCCCTACCGGTCGTCATGCCGTGGCGACACGGTCCGCGCATCGCGAAAGCGATTCGCAGGGTGCGGGCCGGCTAGTGTCGCGCCCCGCAAAATATTAGCCGGCGCTGTCGCGCTCCTGCAGGCGCTTCCATACCTTGGGCGGCGTCAGCGGCAGGTCGCAGATGCGGACGCCGGCGGCATCGTCCAATGCCGCGGCGATGGCGGACGCGGCCGGCAGCACGCCGCCCTCGCCCATGCCCTTGGCACCGAACGGCCCCGGGCCGTTGCCGCTTTCCACCAGCTCCGAGATGAACTGCTCGGGCATATCGTGGAACGCCGGCACGCGGTAGTCCACGAGGTTGGGGTTCAGAAGCTGGCCATCCTCGTACACCATCTCCTCCAGCAGCGTGTGTCCCACGCCGAACATCACGCCGCCTTCATCCTGTCCCTCGGCCTGCAATGGGTTGATGGCCCGTCCCACGTCGGCCAGGGAGACAAACTTGAGGATGCGGATGACGCCGGTGTCCGGATCCACCTCCAGCTCCACACCGCCCCAGCCCACCTCCCAGAAGGTGGTGGGGGAGCCCAGCACCGCGGTCTTGCTCTTCTTGTCGCGGTAGAGGCCCCGGCCGACGATCTCGGTGGCGGAACTGCCGAAGTACTCGGCGATGATGCCGCCGTAGGGCACTCCGCGTCCCTTGGCGCCGCGTACCCGGCCGCCCTTGAGCGCGAGGCTGTCGGCCTTCTCGCCCATGACCTTGGCCGCGGCCCGCAGCAACTGCTTCTTCACGTCCTGGGCCGCCCTTTGGGTCGCCAGGCCCATGACCGTCATGGAACTGCTGGCGCTGGTGGACACGTCGAAGGGGGTGACGTCGGTATCCAACTGGGCCACGGACACCTGCTCCAGCTTGATGCCCAACTCCTCCGCCACCACCTGGCTCAACGCCGTGCGGCAGCCCTGGCCCACCTCCACGCTTCCGGTAAGCAGCACAGCGCTGCCGTCCGACGACATCTTCACGGTGGCGCCGGCCACCTTGTAGGTGCCGCCGGCATCCTTCAGGCAAACGCTCAGGCCCTTGCCCACGTTGGGCCGGGTCGCCTTCTTCCAGTCCAGCGCCCGCGCCACCTTGCGCAGACCCTGCTTCAGGTCGCAGTCCACGGGGGTGTCGCCGGGGGTGTAGGGCTCGCCCTTCTCCAGCAGGTTCTTGAGCCGGAAGTCCAGCGGGTCCATGCCGAGCCGCTTGGCGATCATGTCCATCTGCGACTCGTAGGCCCAGGCCACCTGCACCGCGCCGAAGCCGCGGAAGGCCCCGGCCGGCACCGTGTTGCTGTAGACGCCGTGGGCATCGATCTTGACGTTGGCGACGCGGTACGGCCCCACCGCGCGGTAGCCGGCCTTCTGGGTCACCCGAGGTCCGGCGTCGGCGTAGGCGCCGGTGTCCATGTAGACTTCCAGCTCCCGGGCCACCAGCTCGCCCTTCTTGCTGACCCCGGTCTTGATGCGGATGCGCGCGGGATGGCGCGTCACGGTCTTGAAGCTCTCGCTGACGCTAAGGGCCAGCTTGACCGGGCGGCGGTTTCTCACCGAAAGCGCCGCGGCGATGGGGTCGGCCTTGACGTACAGCTTGCCGCCGTAGCCGCCGCCGACGTAGGGCACCACCACGCGCACCCGGTTGAGATGGAGCTTGAAGATCCCGGCCAAGTGTCCCCGCAGCGTAAAGGGGTCCTGGCACGAGCTCCACACCGTCAACCGCTCGCCGTCGAAGTGGGCGAGGCAGATGTGGGGCTCCAGCGAGTAGTGCTGCACCCGGTTGAAGCGGAAAACGTCCTCGAAGACGTGGTCGGAACTCGCGAAGCCGTCCTCGACGTTGCCCCGTGAATAGCCGAAGTGGTAGCACACGTTGGTGCCCTTGAACCGGTCCGGCGCGCCGTACTTGGAGCCCCGCAGCTCGGCCTTGGGGACGTCCCCCTCATGCACCTGCGGAGCGCCGGGCGCCAGGGCGGCGTCCACCGTGTCCACGAACGGGAGCTCCTCGTATTCGACATCGATGAGCCCCAGGGCCTCCTCAGCCACCAGCTCGTCCGCGGACAGCACCGCGGCCACCGGGTCGCCCACGTAGCGGACCTTGTCCACCGCCACCACCGCCTGATCCTTGTAGGTGGCGCCGTAGTTATAGTTGAGGCCGGCGAGCTCGTCCCGAGTGAGGACGTCGATGACCCCGGGCAAAGCCCTCGCCTTGCTGGCATCGACCTTGAGGATCCGAGCATGGGGCAAGGGGCTTCTCAGGATCTTGGCATACGCCATTCCCGGAAGCTCGATATCCCCGGTGTAGAACGCCGAGCCCGAGACCTTTTCAATCCCGTCAAGGCGCACCGCGTTGTGCCCGGCCACGGATAGTCGCTGTTTTTTCATAGGTGTCTCCGGAAACCCTTCTTAGCCGAAGTTCAGGGGTCAGGCAATGACGCCCGGCCAGTACCGGTGCCTTCCCCGCCTCATCCTCTCCTGGATTCCCGCTTTCGCGGGAATGACGGGAGGGGTGCGGGAATGACCGGAGGAGTGCGGGAATGACCGGGGGGCGGAAACGACGGAGACAGGCAGCCTGTGTGTTTCCGTCATTCCCGCGAAAGCGGGAATCCAGGGGCGGCGGGGAGCGGCATGACGCCCATCCTCGCGGTGAGAGTCGTAGGTCGGATTAGCCGAAGGCGTAATCCGACTCCCAGCCACACCCGTGTCGGATTACGCCTTCGGCTAATCCGACCTACGAGGGAGGGCTCGCTCCGCCTCTTCCCTGAGGGTCTCCAGCTCGGTCCAGCGCTCCACGGCTTGGTCGAGGGTCGCCTTGGCGGCCTTGAGCTCGTCCAGCACCGGCTGGACGTCGGCGAAGGGCTGGGCGTAGAAGTCGGGCTGGTGGGTCTTCTCCTCCAGCGCGGCCACGGCCTGTTCCATGGCCTCGATGCGGTCCGGCAGCGCGTCCAGCTCCAGTTGCAGCTTGTAGCTCAGCTTGGTCGGACGCGACTTGGTTTCACGCCGGTCGCGAGCCGGCTCCTGGGCGCCTTTGCGGTTCGGGTCGTCGGTGACGTTCAGGGCCTTGCCGCGCCTGGCCCAGTCGCTGTAGCCGCCGGCGTAGGGCTGGATGCGGCCGGAATCCTCGAAGACCAGCGTGCTGGTGATGCAGTTGTCGAGGAAGCTGCGGTCGTGGCTCACCACCAGCAGCGTGCCCCGGTAGGCCACGAGCTGCTCTTCCAGCACCTCCAGGGTCTCGATGTCGAGGTCGTTGGTGGGCTCGTCGAGGATCAGCAGGTTCGCCGGCTGCGTGAGCAGCCGGGCCAGGATGACGCGGTTGCACTCGCCGCCGGACAGCGCGGCGACCGGGCTCATGGCCCGCTTGGCGCTGAAGAGGAAGCCGCTGAGGTAGCCGACGACGTGGCGCGGTTTACCGTTCACCATGACATGGTCGCGGCCGTCCGCCACGGTCTCGGCCACGGTCTTGTCGGGGTCGAGCTCCCGCCGCAGTTGATCGAAATAGCCGATCTCGAGGTTGGCGCCCGGCTCCACGCTTCCGGAGTTGGGCGTGATCTCCCCCACCAGGATGCGCAACAGCGTGCTCTTGCCGACGCCGTTGTTCCCGATGAGCCCGATGCGGTCGCCGCGCATGATGCGGAGCGACAGATCCCGGATCAGCGGCTCGCCGCCGTAGCCGTGGGTCACTCTGCGGAGCTCCACCACCTTGCGGCCGGACTGCCCGCCGTGCTGCACGTGGATGCGCGCATGGCCCTGGGGCTTGAGGCGCTGCGCCGCCGTCTGCCGCATGGCCATGAGGGCGCGCACCCGACCTTCGTTGCGCGTCCGGCGGGCCTTGATGCCGCGCCGGATCCACTCCTCCTCCTGGGCCAGCCGTTTGTCGAACAGGGCGTTGTGCCGGGCGTCCTCCGCCAGGGTCTGCTCCTTGAGCTTGAGATAGTTGTCGTAGGTGCCGGGCCAACTCGTGAGCCGGGTTCGGTCCAGCTCCACGATGCGGGTGGCGAGCCGCCGCAGAAAGGCGCGGTCGTGGGTGATGAACAGGACGCTGCCCGCATAGTTGTAGACCCGGTCTTCGAGCCACTGGATCGTGCTCAGGTCGAGATGGTTGGTGGGCTCGTCGAGCAGCAGCAGCTCGGCGTGGCCGACGATGGCCCGTGCCAGCCCCACCCGGCGCTGCCAGCCGCCGGACAACTCCTCCAGCCGCCGGTCCGCCGGCAAATCCAGCTCGCTCAGAACCGTATCCACGCGCTGGTCCACGTGCCAGCCGCCGTGGGCGTCGATCTCCCGATGCAGCGCCTCCAGCTCCAGCAGGCCCTTGCGGTCCAGAGTCTCCTGGGACCGCTGCTGATAGAGAGCGATGAGGGCCTGCAGATCCGCCAGCCCGGTGGTGACGTACTCCCGTACCGTTTGCCGGAGCTCTTCGGGAAGCGCCTGCTCCAGCTCGCTGACGCGGATGCGGCTTTGGATGTGGATCTCGCCGTCGTCGGGATCGAGCCGGCCGGTGATGAGCCGGAGCAAGGAGGTCTTGCCGGCCCCGTTGCGGCCGATCAGGCACACCCGCTCGCCCGGCTCGATAGCGAGATCCGCATGAGCCAGCAGCCGTTGGTCGCCCAATTGCAGGGATACGTCTTCGAAGCTTACGAGGGACATGGTTCGTGTACTGTCCGGTTACGTGGCATACGAACTAACCGGACAGCACACCGGTGCCCGTTCGTGCCGCGGCGCCCGGCGCCGCCGCTTCAACACTAACGACGGCCGCGAGTGGCCCGGGCTCCCGGCGGCCGATAGGGGACTTTCTTCTTGACCGCCTCGTCCACCGTTTCCGGCGTGATCAGCACGGTGGCCTTGATGTCAAGGGCGCCGGCGTTGGCGATGTTGAGCGAGACGGCCGTTGCGGTGGCGTCGTCGGGAAGATCGGCGATCAGGTAGAGGTCGGTGTCGCCGAAACCATAGTAGAAGCCTTCGACGCTCCCGCCCATCCCCTCGATGGTCTGTGTCAACGCTTCACGCCGCCGGCTGCCGCCTTCCTTCAACAGGCCCACCAAGCCCTTTGCGGTGTACTTGGATTGGAACATGTATTTGGCCATGGGTGTCCCTCCAGACGTTGTATTCTCGGATGATGGGTCATGGACCGTGTTTTTTCAAGCCGCCGATCAGCGAATGCACCGGATGTCGATGCCCGGAATGTCGAGTCTTTGCCAGATGCGATCGGAGGTGAGTATCGGACATTGCTCGAGGCAGCCGGTCGCAAGGGCCGCGCGGTCCCCCAGTCCGAGCCCGTGCCGCCTGGTCACGGCACGGAGCCGCGCGCTCAACAACGCCGCTTCACGCTCGAACGGCAAGACCTCGATGCCGAGGGTTTCAAAGACGAGTCCGACCTCGGACTCGTTCCAGCCATCCTGATGAAGACGGGCCGCCACCTCCGCGACGTTGACGGCAGACATCGCCGCGCCGGACCGTAAGGCGTCCACGACAACGGCGGCACCTTGTTCCTCAAGCACGACCGCGAGCGCAGCGGATGCGTCCAGGACCGACCGCGGCATCCCTACTCCCGGGCTGCCTCCGCGCGCCGCTCCGCGATGAACTGATCGACGACGCTCCTCCGCCCCTTGCGCTTGCTCCTGGCGATCAGCCGCACGCGCTCAAGGGCCGCGTCGATGGTCTGGAGTCTGAGGACCCCGTCATCCAGTGAAACCAGGAGTTCCTGACCGCTGCGGATACCAAGCGCCTTCCGGAACCCGGCAGGCACGACGACCCGGCCCGCCGGGTCGATGCGGACTCGTCTCGATTGACGACCGTCGCTCCCGTCCGGCGTGGGGCTGTGCGGGTCCGTGGCTTTCTTTTTCATGTCTGGCATAGAATGCAATATACGGGATTTTTGGTTTTCATGCCAGAAAATACGAGTTGCGGCCGGAACCCACTCCCAACCTGTCCAGCTCTATCCCGGATTACTGGCTCGCGATGAAGGCCCGCAGCGTCTCGTTGAACTCCGCGGGATGCTCGCGGTACGAGAAGTGGCCGGCCTGGTTGATGATGTGCATCTGGGTGCGGCGTTCGCTTCCGGCCATGAGCTCCAGCAGGCGCATGCCCTGGTCGAGGGTCGCGGTGGGGTCGTTGTAGCCCCACACCAGCAGCGTAGGCCGTTGAAAGCCGCGGTCCCGGATCCAGCCCAGGGTCTCCTCCTTCTGCCGCGCGTGCTGGGCCAGGAAGAGGTTGGTCTTGAGCCCCTGGACCTCCATCTTCTCCACCGCATCCTTGTACTTGGGCAGTTGGCCGATGGCCACGCAGGCGTCGAGCCAGTCGTCGGTGATGTGGTCGTGGCCGTAGGAATAGCGCTCGTACACCCAGCGCTGGCATTCCCGCCCCAGCCGCGGGTTCGGCGCGTTGGCGTGCACGATGTCGTTGCGCCCGACGCCGGGAGCCAGGGTGTTGGTGTCCACCGGGATCACGGACTTGATCAGGTCCGCCCGTTCCAGGGTCATGCGCGCCACCAGGTAGGCGCCGCGGGAATGCCCCACGAGGTGGACGTTGCCCAGCTTCACGGTCTCCAGGAAGCCCAGGGCGTGCTGCACCACCGCGGCCATGGTGTAGTCCTCGTCGCTCTTGGGGTTGTCGGTCAGCCCCTGGCCCAGCTTGTCCACCGCGTAGACGTGGAACCACTGCGCCAGGCCGTCGAAGTTGAGCCCCCAGTCGAGGCTGCAGTCGGCCGCGTCGTTGGAGCCGAAATTACCGCCGTGAAACAGCACCAGCGGCTCGCCGCTCCCCTTCTCGAAGTAGCGGGTGCGGATGCCATCCACGTCCACGAATCGTTCGTCTGCCTGTTCCATATCCGTCCTCCTCGATGGACACACTGTAGCCTATTGTACCCGGAAGGTTAACATGGGGCCGAGGGGGACGTTGTTTCCCGGCAGGTCCCGCTTTCCCGTAGGTCGGATTTGCCGAAGGCGTAATCCGACACAGGACTCCAATGCGGCGTCGGATTACGCCTTCGGCTAATCCGACCTACGGGGATCGGCAGGGATACGAGGCAGGGGTTCGCGGTATGGACACGGGGCGGGATACGGGGATTGACAGCGTGGGACCGCCCGGACAGCCGTGGGGGGCACGCTTGGAAATAGACCGGCAATCGGATAAGGGAGAGTGAGCCGAAAGGCGCAAACTCCAAGGAGGCAAGCAATGGCGAAACCGAACGGCGACGAACATCCCAGGCTGAGGGAGGGATTGGGGAGGCTGAGGGGCAGGGTGGCCATCATCACCGGGGCCAACAGCGGCATCGGACGGGCCACCGCCCGGCTGTTCGCGCGCGAGGGGGCCAGCGTTTTGTGCTGCGACATCCAGGAGACCATGACGCCGCGGGTGGACGAGCTCATCATCAACGAGGGCGGTGAGGCCACCTTCCTGAACATGAACGTGACCGCGGCCGGCGGTCCCGAGGAGATGGTCCAGACCGCCATCGCACGGTACGGCGGCGTGGACATCCTCTACAACAACGCCGGCGGCGGGATTCGCAAGCAGGCTCACGAGTTCACGGACGAGGAGTGGAACTTCATCATGGACCTCAACCTGAACGCCATCCAGCGGAGCGTCCGTGCGGTGGTCCCGCACTTCCTGGAGAAGGGCAGCGGCAACATCGTCAGCACGGCGTCGACCTTCGGACTGGTGGCGTCGGCGAACTATCCGGCCTACTGCGCCACCAAGGCGGCGGTCATCAGCCTGACCCGGCAGATGGCGCTGGATTACGGCCCCAAGGGCATCCGCGTGAACTGCATCTGTCCCGGCGCCACCGAGACCCCGCGCTTCCGCGGGCACCCGCCCGTACCTTCGCTTCAGGCCGCCACCCCCGAGCAGCGCAAGCGCATGGCCGACAGCAACAAGGCGCTGCTGCGAATGGCGCGGCCGGAGGAGATGGCCTACGGCGTCCTGTTTCTGGTGTCCGACGAGGCTTCCTTCGTCACCGGGCACGCCCTGGTGGTGGACGGCGGCCAGACCATTGCCGTGTGACAGCAGGCGAGATGCGTTCGGAGAAGAGGTGTTCGGAGCCTGCGCCGCAGGACGACTCCGGTGTAGGGGCGGGTTTCAAACCCGCCCGGCGGCCGCATGGCGCCATTTGCGGGCGGGGTTGAAACCCGCCTCTACTATTATAGGAGGACAGGCCTTGTATTGCTGGCGTGGAACCATAGGGGTAGTGAAGCCGACGTTTCGGCCCGGTTCGCTTGAGACCTTCACGCGGCTCCTGCCGGATGGGGTGTGCGTGGTGCCGCGTTACGTCGGCGTCCGCGCCGGCACGGAGGCCGAATTCGACGAGGCTATCGCCGTGGCCGAATCCCGGGTGGCCGAGCTGGCCGAGTTCGGGGTGGACCTGGTGGTGATCCAGGGAGTGCCGCCGATCATGCTCCGGGGCTACCGCTTCGACGGCGAGCTGACCGAGCGGCTCACCCGGCAGTACGCGGTGCCGGTGCTCACCGCGACCACCGCGCAGGTGGAGGCCTTCCGCGCGCTGGGGGTGCGCACGATGGTAATCCTCTCCTACATCCAGGGCGCCATGAACGCGAAGTTCGCCGCCTTCATCGAGCAGGCCGGATTCACGGTGACCGGCATTGGGGAGATCGAGGGCGTGGCCTTCGCCGACGTCGGCCAAATCCCGGTCGAGGAGATCTACCGCCAAGCGAAGAATGCCTTCGTCGAGCACGGCGGGGAGTGCGTCTACCTCCTGGGCGCGGGATGGGACTGCCTGCCCGCCATCGAGTACCTGGAGGAGGATCTCGGGGTACCCGTGGTCACCAATCTCAACGCCGAGGTGTGGGCGACCCAGAAGCGCCTCAGGATTCGCGAGCCTGTTGAGGGTTTCGGGCGCCTGCTGCGGACGCTGCCGTGACCTGAGCCGGCGGGCGCGAACGAGCGGCACCGGCACGCCGCGGGGGCGACCGCCGGTCGCCCCCTACACATCATCGCGCCTTGCCGCCGACAAGAATCCTGCGTACTTTATCACGCGAATTGACCGCACGGGACACTCTAGAGAAGGGAATAGGAACATGGGAGAGATACTCGGCCTGGGCATTACGCATTACCCTGGGCTCGGCTTTCAGGGAAACATGACCCGGCGCATCAAGATGTGTCTGGAGGATCCCGCGCTTCCGGAACACCTTCGCCACTTGGAGAACTGGCCGGCGCCCATGCGCGAGCAGTGGGGCGCGGACGACGGCCAGAGCCATTCGGAAGCCCACCGCCAGGACTTGATCGACCGCTTCCACATCGCCCGCCAGGCCCTGGACGAGTTCCAGCCCGACCTGTGCGTACTGTGGGGCGACGACCAGTACGAGAACTACAAGGAAGACTGCGTGCCCGCCTTCTCCATTCTCGCCTACGAGTCGGTGGAGGCGCAGCCGTGGATGCACAGCCGCCGGGGCGCCAATGTCTGGGACGAGCCTGACGACAAGACTTTCACCATCCAGGGGCATCAGGAAGGCGGGAAGCATCTGGCGTCGAGCCTGCTGGACAACGGTTTCGACGTGGCCTATTCCTACAAGCCGCTCCACCGCGGTCTGGGCCACGCCTTCGTGAACTCCATCCTGTACCTCGACTGGGACCGCCGGGGGTTTCCCTACCCGCTGGTGCCTTTCACCGTGAACAGCTATGGCCGCAAGCTCGTGGGCAGCCGGGGCATCCCGCTGACGCCCTCGGCAGCGCAAGACATCGCGGACCAGTTCGACCCGCCGGGCCCCCAGCCCTGGCGCTGCTTCGACATTGGCGCGGCCACCGCCCGCGCATTCCTGGAGAGTCCGTGGCGGGTGGCCCTCATCGCCTCGTCGAGTTGGTCCCATTCGTTCCTCACCGCCAAGCACTCGTTCATGTATCCGGACGTGGAATCGGACAAACGCTACTTCCAGGCGCTCCGGGACGGGGACTGGGACACCTGGCGCAAGACCAACCTGCCGGAAGCCGAGGACCGCGGGCACCACGAGCTGCTCAACTGGTTCGCCCTGGCCGGCGCCATGGCCGAGATCGACCGCAAGCCCGACGACGCGGTGTTCCTGGAGTCGTGGATCTCCAACTCCGACAAGGTGTTCGCGCTATTCCGCCCACAAGCGGGTTAGTGACCCCGGAAGAACTCGTCCGAGCGCCCGTCCTCGACACCGCGGCCTGGGTCCTGCTGCTCTCCCTCTCGGTGGTCTGGGGCGGCTCGTTCTTCTTCACCGAGGTAGCCCTTGCCGCCTTGCCTCCGTTCACCATCGTCCTGGCGCGCCTGTCCGTAGGCGCGGCGGGCCTGTGGCTCGTTACCGCGGTCACGCACACGGCCATGCCGGCGGACGGGTCAACGTGGCGCGAGCTGGCGGTCATGGGCCTCCTCAACAACGCCCTCCCGTTCTGCCTCATCGTCTCGGGTCAGGTGTGGATCACCGGCGGCCTCGCCAGCGTGCTCAATGCGGCGACTCCGGTCTTCAGCGTGGTCGCCGCCCACCTGCTGACCCACGACGAGAAGATGACGCCGAACCGTCTCGCCGGCGTCGTGCTCGGATTTCTGGGAGTGCTGGTGCTCATGGGACCGTCCGTGCTCGGCGAGATCACGGGACAAACCCTCGGCAGCGCGGCGGTGCTGGGAGCGGCCGTCTCCTACGCCGCGGCCGGGCTTTGGGGGCGGCGCCTGCGCCGTCTGCCGCCCTTGGCCGCGGCCACCGGACAGGTCACCTGCTCGACTCTGATGATACTTCCCGTCGCCCTGCTCAAGGAGCACCCCTGGAACCTCGCGGCTCCGTCCCTGCCGGTCTGGGCATCGCTGGCCGGCATCGGACTGCTCAGCACCACCCTCGCCTACGTCCTGTTCTTCGCCATCATCCGGCTGGCCGGCGGCAGCAACGTGATGTTGGTGACGCTGATGATCCCGCCCAGCGCCATCCTGCTCGGGGTCACCATCCTCGGCGAACCGGTCGGCGTGAAACAGCTTGCCGGCCTGGTGCTGATCGCCGCCGCCCTGCTGGCCATCGACGGCCGTCTGGTGCGGCGCGGCCGCGCGGCCGAACAATAAGGACTGGAGGAGACGCCATGCCACTCAACCTCTTTGATCTGCCCGACCCGCTCGCGGACGCCGAGGAGGCCACCGACCTTATTCCCGACCGAGGGGTGAAGATCGAGCGCATCGTTTCCCGCGGCCAGACCTCGCCCGCCAGCGAGTGGTACGACCAGGACCGCGACGAATGGGTCGCCCTGATCCAGGGCGAGGCCGTGCTGGAATACGAGGGCGGGGAAAAGCTGCGTCTCGGCGCCGGGGACCACGTGCTGATACCGGCCCACTGCCGCCACCGCGTGGACTTCACCAGCCGGATGCCGCCGTGCATCTGGCTGGCGGTGTTCGGCAAGCTTGCGTAGTCATTCGCCCGGCGCCGCGTTCCGTCTGTGCACAGCCCCTCTGCCGCCATCCTCCGACGCGTCATGCGCCGCTGAGGGCGAGAACGGGGCCGTGAGCGTGGGCGGAGGTTGGATATCCGCGAGGGTTCCCCCGTTGCGCATTGGAAAAACATGACAATGGTGTAAAACTGTTGTGCGCTTCAAGGAGCCAGAATTTGCCACAGACCAAGTTGAAGAGGAACAATGTTCGCCTGTCGGAACTTGACCCGTCGGTGACGTGTTTGATCCGACTGGCCGTCTCGGAGTTTGTGGCCTGGCACCGCGACGGCCTTGCTGCGGAACTTCCGCTACGGCGCCTCGAACCACATTCACGCGGCAGCAAGAAGGCGGGGGGATCACATGGCGCATGATCCGGCGGTGCAGGACGCTCCCGTGACCGCAACGGTTGAAGGAACGCTAAGGTCGTTGGACGAAGTCCGGCCTCTCTACATGCTGCCTGCGGACGCGCTGGCGGAGGAGGTCCTGATTCCGGGCTTCCAGGCGGCGGGCAAGGTCGATTGCATGGTTGGGTTCTTCTCAAGCGAGGTGCTGGCCTCGCTCGCCCCCGGCCTCGCGACCTATATCGCTGGTTCCGCGAACAGCTTTCGGCTTATCGTAAGCCCTTTGCTACGGGCCGAAGACCAAGCGGCCATAGAGAACGGTCTGAAATCGACGGAAGACATAGCGGACAGGATTCTCGAAGAGCTGACCATCACAGAGGACCTGCTTCAGCTCCATACGCTGAAGTGCCTGTCGTGGCTGCTCCGGGAGCGCAGGATTGAGATCAAGGTCGCCCTGATGAAGGATGCTCTCTTTCATCCTAAGGTCTGGCTCTTCGAGAACCAAGCTGATGTCGTCGCGGCGCACGGATCGAGCAACGTAACCGTTGCAGGCATTCGAAGAAACGTCGAACAGGTCGCCGTATCTAGGTCGTGGCAGGACCCGAATCAGCGTTATATCACTGGCAAGCTTCGCTACGAATTCGACCGGTTGTGGGAGAACAAGGACGAGAACTGCATCATCATCGCGATGACGGAGGCGGTCAGACAACGCCTGCTGCGGACGTACAGTTCGAAAGCCCCACCGACCGAAAACGAGCTGCGCGCCCTCTACGGTCGCGCGGCGGGCGTGTCGGAGGAGCCGGAACCCTATGAGCCCGTCTCAGTGCCAGCGAGGAGTTTCGCGATACCGGGCTGGCTGAGATATGAAGACGGACCGTTCGAGCACCAAGGAAAAGCGGTCGATGCATGGTGCGAGGCCGGGTATCGCGGCGTTCTGGAAATGGCGACCGGCTCGGGTAAGACAATCACTTCTATGATCGGTGCGTACCGTCTCTACCAACAGCGCAAGCCGCTCCTTATCGTCGTTGCCGCGCCTTATGTGCCGCTCATCGAACAGTGGTGCGACGAGATCGCACCGTTCGGAATAAGGCCGGTCAATCTCACGACGGCAAACGGCGCGGCAAAGCGGGCGAGCGAGCTGCAACAACTGAAGCGGCGGTTGCGCACCGGACTTTCGGATGTCGAAGCGGTGGTCGTCAGTCACGATACGTTGTGTACTCCGGAATTCCGCGCCGCCGTCGGGGCGTTCGACTGCGCGCACCTGTTGATCGCGGACGAGGTGCACAATCTGGGGCGGCCCTCTTTCATCAACAACCCGCCCGAATTCTTCGAGTATCGCCTCGGCCTCTCGGCTACACCGATACGCCAGTACGACGAGGAGGGGACCGAAGCGCTGTTTGGGTTCTTCGGACCCGTCGCGTTCCGCTACACGCTCGAAGAAGCCATAGGCCGCTGCCTTGTGGAATACGACTACTACATCCACCCGGTGTACCTGACGAACACTGAGATGGCTGACTGGTTCGATCTGACTGGCAAGATCAAGCAGAACGCGTGGCGCAGCGAGGGCGGCAAGCCGGACGACTACCTCGCCAAGCTCTTGCGGGATCGCCGCGCTTTGCTGGAAACGGCATCGGGGAAAGTTTTGACGCTCAATGCGCTGCTTGACGAAGAGAATAACAGCAGCCTGCGACAAACGCTTGTCTACACCTCCGACAAGGGGCCGGGCCAGCTCAACAACGTGAACCGCCTGCTGCGCGACAGGAGCATCCTGTTCCACCAGCTCACCGCCGAAGAAACGGCGAGCCGCGAGCAGACGAAACGGATCATAAAGTCCTTCCAGGATGGTGAGATACAAGTCCTGACCGCAAAGCGCGTGCTCGACGAAGGCGTGAACATACCGCAGATATGCAAGGCGTTCATCCTCGCGAGCACAACGGTCGAACGACAATGGGTGCAGCGGCGCGGGCGGCTGCTGCGCACATGCAGCGCCATCGGTAAGACGCACAGCGTCATTCACGACCTGCTGGCGCTTCCGCCCGACATGGAGGAAGGACTCGATCCCGACGCGCGGTCGCTCGTGCACTCGGAACTGCGCCGCGCGCAGGAGTTTGCTCGGCTGGCGAAAAACGCGGGCAAGCCAGACGGGCCGCTGGCGACGATAGACCGAATGGTAGACGCTGTGTACCTGTGACTGCCGGGGGAGGACAGATGCCGCTGAACGACAGAAAGATAATCTCCATCATTCTTAAGGAACGCGCTGGGATAGAGGAACGGTGTGAGGGCTACAGGGAAGAGATCATCGAAGTGATCACCGAGATTCTGGAATTTGAGCGGGGCCATCGCGTCTCGGCGACAAACATCCAGAAGAAGATAAACGACAAGTGCAACGCGGCTGCGCGGTTCCTCGCGTCTCAGCGCGGCCAGGACCCGGAAACGGAGGAACTGGACTCATGAAGCTGCTCCGCGCCGAATTTCAGAACTTTCGGCTGCTCCGAGACCTTGAGCTTGAATTCTCCAGCGATCCGCACAGAAACTTGACGGTTATCCGCGCCGCGAACGAGTCAGGGAAAACGTCGATCCTGCACGGCCTTCAATGGGCGCTCTACGGCGACGGGGCGCTGCCCGGCAAGGGCGAGGGGTTTCGCCTCCACCCCATCGACTGGGATGCGAGCGATGGCAACCGTGTGCCGATCACGGCCATGGTCGAATTCGAGCTGACGACCCACCGACGAGTCGGCGGGGAATTGCGCGAAACCCGCCGACGTTACCGCCTCGTCCGTTCGGCGTTCGAGGACGTGGACACGCAAGCCCGTTCTGCCTCTACAGTCAAGCTTTTTGCCCTGAACGACACCGGCGCTAGTCCCATCGACGCCCCAGAGGCGCTAATCAACGACGAACTGCCGCCGAAGCTAAGGGATGTCTTTTTCACAGACGGCGACCGCGCGCTGAGCTTCATCGAAGCGGATGTTAACCTGTCCACCAAACGCGAGCGCGTGCAACGCGCCATACGTTCCCTTCTCGGCCTCGGAGTGATCGACGACGCGATCAAGCATGTACGGAAATCGGCGGCGGAAGCGAACAAGAAGGCAAAAGGGGTCGGCAGCGGCACCGACCTGAACAGGATCGCCTCGCGCCTAGAAACACTGGAAAACGAACACGAGAAGCTCGACTCCGATCTTGAGGATGCGAAACAGCAGTTCGGAGCCTTCGACGAGAAGGTCGATGAGATCGACCGCAAAATCGCCACGGCCCTCCAAAAAGGCGACAAGGAGAAATTGCGTAAGAACCTTGAGCAGGCGAAGGGCGAGATCAGGCAGCTCGACAGCCAGCTTGCGGCGGCAAACAAGGAACACTCGTCGCTGTTTCGCAGCCAGTCCATTGCGACCGACCTGCTCGCGCCGGTGCTCGGCCGTGCTTTCGAAAAGCTCGAAGAGCTGCATGACCAGGGCAAAATCCCGAACACGACGATCCCGGTGCTTGAGGAACGTCTCTCGGCGGAAATCTGCATCTGCGGCGAAACGTTGGAACCCGGCGGTCCCGGTGGCGACAAGCGCCGCGCACATATCCAGAAGCTAATCGACGACAGCCAGCACGCCGACGAAATCCAGGAGATCGTCACCGACCTGTACTACGGAGCGAGGCCCTTACAGAGCGGCGGTGACGGTGGGTCAAGCGGGTGGCTTGCAGAATACAAGAAAGTCGTCCAGCGACGCGACGGTCTCCAGGCCCTGCGTGACGAAGCGGGTCGGAAGTTCCGGGCGTTGGAACTGCAACTGGACTCGCTTCCCGACACGGATATCCAGGGACTGCGCGAAACGCGCCGCCAGTACAAGGATCAGCGCGACCGTTACCTGTCGAAACAGTCGGCCATCGAAACCCAGCTCACCGGGCTGCGGCGCGATCGTGAAGGGCTAGAAGGCGAGCGCGACCGCCTCTTGCGCGAACAGAAGAGGGGAGCGCGGGTTCTGGCCGAGCTTGAGGTCACTCAAGACGTGATGAGGGTGTTGCAAAGCGCGTACGACCGCATCACCAACGAGGAATTGCAGAAAGTCAGCGACCTGATGAACAGCATATTCCTGGAGATGATCGGCGCGGACCCGGAACAGGGCGCTATTATCCAACGTGCCGAGATCAGCCAGGAATTCGATATCATCGTTTACGGGCCAAACGACAGGACACTAAATCCTGACCGTGACCTGAACGGTGCGTCCCGGCGGGCGCTGACCCTCGCTTTCATCCTTGCGCTTACAAAGGTTAGCGAGGTGGAAGCGCCGAACGTCATCGACACGCCGCTAGGGATGACGAGCGGGTTCGTGAAGCGCTCCATCCTCCGCACGGCGGTACGTGAGAGCACGCAACTGATTCTGTTCCTGACGCACGATGAAATTGCGGGCTGCGAGGAAATCATCGGCCAGGCTGCTGGACTGGTATTCACCCTGACCAATCCTGCGCACTACCCAAAAATGCTCGTGAACGATCCTCGTGTCGAGGAACGGAAGGTCCTCCGCTGCGGGTGCGATCACAAGGGCAAATGCCAGCTCTGCCAGCGCCGCCCGGACCCGCAGGTCGAACTAGACATAGCGTCATAGGAGGCGACTATGGCAGACCGATATTTCAACCCCTTTCAAGCAATCGACGTCAACGTGCCGGTGGAATTCCACGAGGCGTTCACGCGGTATTGCCAGCGAAGCGCCGACGCCGTAATCGACCAGAGCCCGTTTCCGCGCATGGTCGATCTTTGGTTCCTGTCCGTCTGCGTCGCGGCGCGGCTCGACCTTGCTCCTGCCGACGTAACGAAATACGACACGCGAAAGATCATCGACGGTTCCATCTTCGGCAGTGATCCGTGGCGCGTACACGTCCTGATGCTGATCGCAATCGGCAAGACGGGCGACGTCCAAATCGTGTCGGAGCCGCGCAAGATCATGACCCTTACCAACGGTCTCGCCTGCGCCGGGCTGCCGAAGGTCATCGAAATGCTCAAGGACGGCGATGCCGAGCCGATCTGGAACCTCTCGGATGAAATAGACGGGATATTGAGAAAGCGGAATGCGGCATAGGCGCCCACCGCGGCGCTACGGCGGGCAAGCCGACAACGAGGGCAACACATGACGGATATTGACCTGCACAAGGAATACAACTCATCCGGCGAGAGCGTGCAAGACCTTTTCGACAGCGCGGAGGAAGGGTTCTTTGTCCCCCTGTATCAGAGGGAATACACCTGGGAAGAAGACAACATAAATCAATTGTTCGACGATCTAGTTTTGGGAACACGGGAACTCTCGGGTAATGCCAACGCCACAACGTTCCTCGGTACGACCATCCTCGCCACACTCAGCGACAAAAAGGCCGCCGTAAAGGTCGGTGAAGAACGCGCACAGCCGACCGCGGTACAAATTGTCATTGATGGGCAACAACGCATCTCCACCGTCGCACTACTCTCGATTCAGATCATCTCTAAGCTTCGGGGACTCCTCGACGGGCTTCCGCACGAAGCGCCATATGAGGACCTGCATAATGCGGGCGACACGTTCATAAAAAGACTTGAGAAATTGCATGCAATGGAATTGGGCAAAGGCGCCTCTCCATCGCGTAAACCCAAAATCATCAGGGCTCGCGAGGACAAGTGGACATACCGCGGAGACGACAACGCCTATGGCTCTCCCGTCGCACATTACATCGCGCGGTTCATTCGAACGTCCAGTACCGCGACCGCCGTTGGGGATCTTCAGTCGGATAACAGCACCCGAGTGCGCGGGAACATAAAGCTGATTGATAACTGGCTTGACGCAGTCTGCGAGGCACATATCCCTGGGACAGACATACACGACCAGTTTCCCGTTGGCGCGAGTATCGTGTCTTCGCGTATGCAAGAGTACGTGCTCGGCTTCACCGACAAGGACGTTGCGGCCGTCGTCGAGAAAGCGGAACGGGATAAAACACGGAACGATTATTGCGCGGTCGCCGCATTCCAACTCTTGCTGCTCACGCACTATCTGTTGCGGCATTGCGGCGTGAATCGCCTGCAGCCTAGGCATGAAGCGTGGGGCTTTGACATGTTTCAAGCCCTCAATGCGACTGGTACACCCTTGACAGTAATGGAAACATTTCTCCCTGAGGTAATGCAAGCCGAGAGCGCGGCCCTCAATGCCTGGGACAGGACACCGTCACGCGAGTTCATGGATGATGTACAGGCGTTGTTCGACGCAACGACCACGAACGAGCAGAAGAATCGCCGAACCAACGACTTGCTTGGAACTTTTGCCCTTTGTTACGAGGGAATGAAACTTGGAAACAAGTTCAGTGAACAACGGAGGTGGATGAAGCGAGTTTACGAGGAAGACTTGCGCGAAATCGGCGAAAAGCGGGAATTCACGAGGAAGTTGGCTCGCACTGCGAATTTCTTTTACCTCGGATGGTATCTGGAAGACCCAAGTATCCCGAACCACATCAATGGGCTAGAAGGACATCCCCAGGGGGAGTTCGCGTCGTTTCTGGTTCGGTATCTCAGGGACGCAAACTCAAAGCTGTCCGCTCCAATCCTCGCGAGATTCTACGGTCAGGCACTTGAGAACAACTCGACGTTCGACGAGTTCATCGAATGTACACAAGTGTGTGCGGCGTTCTTTACTCTCTGGCGATCTGCCAACTCCACATCTGGGCTCGACGATATCTACAGGAAATATTTCAGGGGTAGCGGTGCGCCCACGGTGGTTGAAGGGCACAGTTGGACAGAACACCCGGAACCCGTGACCGTGGACGACCTGAAACAGTACTTCATGGGACGTCTGAAGGAAAGGGGAATCGCGGAACGGGACTCTTGGATTAGTGCTTCCGAACGTTTCCTTCTTTATTCGGAGATCAAGACAATCTGTCGGTTCGTACTGTTCTTGGCGGCGCATGATCGCGTCGCCGACAAGACGACACCCGGCCTGACGGTAGCCGGAACAAAAGGCTCCTGCACATTGCTCAAACTCGGGCGCTGGATAGCGAAGGACTATAAATCACTTGAACACGTGGCTCCGCAAAACCCCGTCGCCGGGCATACATGGGACCAGGACATATACGAGAAGGGTCTAGTCCAGCAGGTGGGTAACTTGATCCTTCTTCCTTTGGAGCTGAACAAACTTGTCGATAACAAAGAGTGGGCGGTGAAGTATTTGCACTATTGCCATGTCGGCGAGCGCAACCAGAAAGAACTAAACAGACTGAGTGATGCGGCCATGAAGAAAGGAATCGTGCTAAGCAAAAAGGCGACCAAAGCGCTTACAATGATGGAATACAATTGCGCCGTGGAACCCATACTGAGCGTGGGTGAAACCGGCATGTGGGATGCGAACCTCATCGGGAGTCGGACGCGACAGATCAAAGAACTAGCGTGGGAGACACTGTTTTCGTGGCTTCAGCCGTAGACTACTTGTGACACGCGAGACAGACTTTCGCCTGCCCGTAGAGATCATCGATATCGAGCGGTTCGCTGTCCGGCCTTAGTGGGTTGGGCTGAACCTTGGATCGCATCCGCGTGAGCCGCTCCCCGTGATCGGCCCTGATCTGCGCGATGCGCTCGGGCTTCTCCAGCTCTTCCAGTGACTCGCCTTGGCTCCACGTAAACGGCGAGCCGTGAGCCACGGCGGTCTTCTCATAAGCCTTGGCCTCTTCGAATGCCTCAGGATGTTGCTCCCTCAGACGCACCCATTCAATTTTTTGCTGGAAGAAGCAGAAAGTGCAGCCGCTGCGTGTACGCCAGGAATAGTAACTGGGTAGACCGAGCCCAGCACCGTCGAGAATCTCGAGGACGCCTGCCTTGTCAATCCCCGCCTGCTTGAATGGTAGCTTGATGACCAGGTTGTCGTGCTTGGAAGCGTAGCCTTCGCGATATGCCTCATCGCTACGGATCGCGACGTAACTATAGACCGTCGTCCCATCAGCCAGTAGCGGGCGAAGCCAGTGCTCGAACGGACGGAGTTTGAGCTGCCGCGTGCACCAGCGCGTCTGCGGCGAGGGAAGGAAATCGTTGTACTGCTTGAGCCAGAAGTCGAAGTTGCGGTCCGGGTTCAGTTTGCGTATCGGTTGACCGAGAAACCCTTCCAGCCGTCCGAGATATTCGTAGACCTCGGGCAGCTCCTTGCCCGTGTCCGTAAAAAAGTACTCGATTTCGAGTTCGGGGTACCGCTGTCGCATGTAAACGGCGAGCGCCGCGCTGTCGCGCCCTCCGGACAGACCAAGTACGTGTTTCACTGGAGCGGTCGTCAAGGAGCGGCCTTCCCTTTCCAATTCTGTTGCGCAGGCGGGGAATCTTGCATGTAGCGCGTGCTGAGTTCCGCCAGCGCCGCCAGAACGATGCTGCAGCGGCTAGTTTCGGCTTCCTCCAGCGAGGCGGTGACGCGCTCGATGAGATCGTTGACGGCCACAAGGTCGGAGTCGGCGATGTCGAATTCCTCCAGCAGCGGCGCAGGCCGGCCGTCCCTACCGATGATGACGGCCATGGCCTGTCGCTTGTCCGGGCGGCCCTGGACGCGAGCATAAGTCTCGGCACGGAGGAACTTCTGCGCCATGTCCGCAAGCTCGATCGTCGCACCGTCTATATCGGGATCGACCCATTCACGCGGTGGTTTGTTCGCGGCAAGACTAGCGATGCCTTCGAAGCTCTCGTCGGATCCGTCGAAATGCGCCAGTCGGCCGACGAAGGCGTCGAGCCGGAAATCTCCGGCAAGCTGCCTGATGTTCTCAGCGCGCTCGCGGAGTTCCGCCAGGGATTGCGGAGAGACGTTCGGTACCTGCAACTCCGCCAACATGATATCGCGCAGACGGTGAAGCATCGACGGGTAGGCCAGTACCAGTTCCTCCAGGCCTCCGCGGACACTTACGATGATGCGGCGCAAGCCGTCTTCATTGGCAAGCGAAACGTCTTCCCCAAGAGTTCCCGGTATGTCATCGAACAGGAACTGGTTGGGATCGTGAGCCCGTTTGAACAGATCGCGAATCTTCACAGCATTGGATGACAAGCGCATCGTCAGCTCGGTCCACCGCGGAAGCTGGTCGTAGATCGCGACAAGGCCGCGCCCGACATCGATGGGTTCCAGGTCCACAAGCTCGTTTCCCTCGTCGAGTTCGCGGACTACCTGCGCCATGCCGGACAACAAACGGCGCGCGACATCCGTCAGGTCCATCCAGCGTACCTGGATGAAGGTAGTATCCTTGGCGAGATACTCCACGTCCACGTCGTCGAACTTGGTCCTGAATATGCCATTCCGGTAGATCGCCAGCTTTCTGTGTTGCGACAGAACAAATGCGACGACGAGGACCGGCATGAGTCCGTCCTTCACGCCAAAGGGCGGCCTGCGCCATCGATCGAAGAGCTCGGAGACGGCAACAGTGCGCGAGGCACGTTCCTTCACATAGTCGAGAGCGGCAGTCCACAACGGGGCCAAGCCGCAAGGATCGACGCCATTGGTCGGAGCAACGAATCGCCACCCCTTGCCTTCCCGGGCATAGAGGCCGGTCGCTTCCAGCACGGATTCGAACAGCCCGGCTTCGGCCGGATACCTTTTGATGCCGAGGCGCTCTTCCCCCTCGTTCAGGACCATGCGGCGCAACAGGGCGTTCTGAGCCGCGATGGCGTTGCTCGACGGCTTCTGGCGACCCAGCAATTCGTTGTGCAGCCGCGGCGACTCCGCGAAACGGCGATCTGCTAGTTCGGAGGCAAGGCCGTTCAGATCAGCCTGGCGCAGGGGTTTGGGCTGGTGGTTTTTCCGGAACCACAGTGCACTGTCAAATGCCTTGTGCAGTTCGATTTCAAGTAGGGCCTGCAAGGCCGCAAGGCGAGCGAAGACTTCCCGCCGCGCAACGGGATCGCCCGCGAGTTCCGGGTGATCGTTGCTGACACTGTCGAGCGCAAACAGCTCTCGGGCTAGCGGCACGACCGCCCACGACCTTTTTGAAATCCCGACGACGATGTCCCATTCTTTGCTGTGCCGCGCGGCTTTGCGGCACAGGTCCTCGGCATAGTCCTCGGTCTCTCCCTCGGTCGGAATCGCCAGCAGGAATTGTCCTATCGCGCCGTTCTCCGGCTCAAGCCTCGCGGCGAATTCGACGAGGCCCCCAACCGGCACGACGTTTACGTCGAACCATCGCAGCGCGCCGGTGTCATGATAGTGGCGCTTGGCGAGAATGGGCTGAAGTCCCGCAGCGGATTTCAACTCCTTGAAATCGACCTCGTCAATGTCGTCGAGCGCGGCGCGCACCGCTCCGTCAATATCGAAATCGCTCCCTGCGAAGATGGCGCGTGCGTCAAGGAACTTCTTGAAGATCGTGAACGACCATGTGTCCAATTGCGAAAGCGCCTTCTCAAGCGCTTTGTCCGATGTGCCAGAGAAACAGGTGCGCAGGAGGTCGAAATTTGCCACGAGGCCCGAGCGCTCCTTGAACAGGTCGATGACGGCGATTGTCTTAAGCAACCTGATATGAAGAGCGTCGGCGCCAATGGATTCACATCGTTCGAACGCTTCCGCTGCCAAGGCCCACCGATGGCCGTCCGGCGAAGCGAGGATGGATGGTTCCAGGTTGGCGCGAAGATAGTCCCAAAGCCGGTCGGGTCCATACAGCTTGCCGTTTCCGTCATGGTGCAGATAGTCCTGAAATCCGTGCGGTTCCGAGGAATTCAGGAAACCGAATATACTGCGCTGATTTTGCCCGAATCGCCGCCGCGATATCGGTCCAAGCAAGCAAGCGACAACGGGATGCAGTGGCCAGCATGCTTCCAACATTGCGGCGAGCCGTGCCGCGTCACCGGCGCGCTCCCTGCGTACGTAACCGGCGACCGCGGACGCGAGGGTGCCGGGCTTCTTCGGACGATGATCACTCTCGATGGCGCGTGAGATCAGGTCGATCTGCTCTTCACCCGCGGTGTTGACAACGAGGTCGATGAATCGCCCCTGAATCTTCGCCCACTCGTCGCGCATTTCGTGCGAGAGGCGATGGGCGTATTCCTCGAACGCCTGGTGCAACACGCCGATGACAAGAAACCGCCCCTTGCTTCGCGACGCGGCTTCGGCAAGTTGCTGGAGGATGTAGATATCGGACCCGTCCTGCGCAGCAGCCTCCAGGAACTTACCCATCTCATCGATGAACAGGACTAGCCCGCCGTGCGTCTTCGGCCTGGATGCAGCCACCCCGGTCAGGGCGTCGATCAGATTGCTTTCAGTCCAGCCGTCTCGTGGCAGCCGTGTCACGAGCCCTGCCCGCTCTACGGCCTCGCTTATGACCACGACGGGGTTGTCGCGACGCGCGACGACGGGAAGGATGCGCCATCCCTTCGTGCCTGTCGGCAACGCGGTCCGGATCGTTTTCGCCAGATTCTGCCCGAAGACCCCAGCGGCCTCCTTCTGCGAACCGGCCTTGCCGTTCAGCAAGGCGCTCAGGGCCACGACGAGGCTCGACTTACCGCTGCCGTAGGGGCCTGTCCATGTGAATGCGCCCTGGCCTGTTTCGGAGACGTGGCGCGCCATCATTGTCAGAACATCGGCGGATGACTGCGGACAAACGAATCCTTCAATGGCAGCGGCGTCTCCGAGATCGGCGTCGATGCGGATCGATCTGAGAAAACGGCGGGCGATCCGGACACGTTCGTTGAGCGCCATCACGCCTCCTCCTCAGCAAGCCCGCCGTAGTCGCTTCGAATACGCAACAGGGCTGCCTCATTGTCGATTTCAACGTTGCGGTCAACCTGCTTCAGCCCGGCGGTTTCGGTCCAGCGGAGCGCGCCGCCCGTCACGTCTTCGAGCGTCGCCAAGCGGTCAGCAACATCGTTCTCGTCGAAAATGAACACGCGGCCCGGTGCGCCGGGCGCATGGGCGATGGCCTCGAACGAGAGGGTCGCGGCATTCGGGGCGTAGCGCGCCCAGAAGTCAATGAGCGCGTAGGTGAAAACACCATCACCCAATGTCGTCTTGGGGCCTCGTACAAAGCGGAACCCGTCCTTCTTGCCGATCGCCTTGATCAGCCCGAGTTCTGTGAGGGGCGACTCAAGCGCGTCGTCATGCCCGGTCTTGCCGGTCAGTTGCCGCGCGGCATAGGTTCGAGTGAAACAGGCGACATCATTTCTTATCGTCGTATTAGCGGCTCGGGGCCAATTGCGGTCCCTGGCAAGGCGGTCGAGCTTCCTGATCAGCCCGTCCCGCTCGAAGGTGACGGCGGGATAGTGACTGAACGCCCAGAACCATGTCGTCTTCTCCTCGCGGGCCGCCAACCGCCAATGAATCAGCCACAGCGTGGCGGGGTGCTCCATATACGGATCAAGGCCTTTCGGGCCGAACAAGAGGTCACCGAGTTCCGTCGTTCGAACGGAGGTCGTTTCCGGCTCGTGGATTATACCTGTGGCTTTTGCCCAATGGCGCATCGACGCGACCATGTTCTTGCCGACGCCGAATCGCGCGATGGCGTCGTTGTCCCAACAGGCGGCCCTGTTGCCGGGTTGGTCTTGGGTTTCAGCGACGCGGTCGTACACTTTCTTCAGCCACCCGTAGCGGAGCGGGAAGGTCTCGTGGCCTGAGAATTGCGAGTTATAGTCTGCTTGATATAATGGTCCGCGTGCCATGACTCCCCCGCGCTGGATGATGCCTCCAGTTCGACTATAGCCGACGCGTCGTGCTATGGTCAACAGATACTGGATGACCCTTCCAGCAACGCGCCGTCGCCGGAAACCGGCGGTCGGCAAGCTCTTGTGGTCCTAACTCATTGAAGTACAATGAAAATCGGAAACACAATCTACCTTGATCATCAGGCGACGACCCCGGTCGATCTGCGTGTTTTGGCCGAAATGACTCCCTATTTTAGCCACACGTTCGGTAATCCGCACTCGTCGGATCATTGCCTCGGGTGGGAATCTTCGCGCGCCGTCGAGGACGCCGCCGCGCGAGTCGCACACCTGATCGGCGCGGACGCGGACGAAATCATCTTCACGTCCGGCGCAACCGAGTCCAACAACTTTGCCCTGCTCGGCCTCGGACGCCGCGCGGCGGCCGGCAAACGCCGTCGAATTCTGCTGAGCGCCATTGAGCACAAATGCGTGTTGGCGGTGGGAAGAGTACTGGACGAGCGCTACGGGTTCGTCGTCGAGTCAATTCCCGTCGATAGCGAAGGTTTCGTGAATCTGCCGGCTCTCGAAGCAAAGTTGGGCGAGGATGTTCTCGCCGTGTCGGTCATGGCGGTGAACAACGAGATCGGAACCATACAGGACATCGTGGGAATCTCGCAGCTCGTGAGAGACTGCGGTGCCCTATTCCATTGCGATGCGGCGCAAGCGCCTGTTGCAATGAACGTCGAAGGAATTGGAAGGCACACTGATGTTCTCTGTCTTTCGTCGCACAAGATGTACGGGCCGAAAGGGATCGGCGTCATCTATATCGAGCGGGGGTTGCAAGACAGGTTCGAACCCCTGATCTACGGCGGTGGCCAACAGAGCGGTTTGCGCTCAGGCACCGTGCCCGTTCCGCTCTGCGTCGGCATGGGTGCTGCGGCAGATTTGCTGGTTGGCGACACCGCCGAGGAAAGGCGCGCGAACTTGGGCCGTCGGCGCGACATGTTCATCGAAAAGCTGAAAGGCCTCACCCGGCCGGTGGCAGTTAACGGCCCTGAAGGTGGCGACCGGCATCCCGGCAACGCCAATGTGCGCTTCGCGGGTTTTGCCGCGCATGACACCTTGGGCACGCTTCAACCGCGACTCGCAGCCTCAACGGGTTCAGCTTGCACCTCCGGTATCCCGGAGCCTTCGCACGTCTTAAGGGCCATTGGTCTGAACACTGACGAAGCCGAGGCTTCCATCCGTTTTAGCCTCGGCTTCGATACAAGTGACGAAGACGTTAAAGAGGCTGTGGGGCTCATTGACGAGACATTGGCTAAATTGTCGAAGACCAAGCTGGTGCATTCAGCCTGATTCGACTATTGAAATGCCTCGAAAGGATACAACCCCACCGGGCCGGCTCGGACAGCTACCGAAGGCTTGTTCGTTGCTTGGCTAGGGAGGGGGCACCGCATCCGTCCTGGATTGCACGACATCGATTGCGATAGCCTCTCGCTCGGCCGCCGCGGCAGGCACCGCTACCCACGCGACTGAAAGAGGAAGAACACTCCCGCCACCACCAGCACGGCGGCCAGGCCGTCCTTGACGGTTACGGTTTCATCCCCTCTCAGGATCAGCCGCGCCAGCGAGAATGTGATCAGCGCCTGCACGTTCCAGATGGGCGCGACGATGATGGCCGGGGCATGCGCGACCGCGAGATAGGTCAGGATCGACCCCACCCCCTGAAACAATCCGGACAGGAGAAGAAAGAAGTAGCTATCCCCCGTAAGCCAAATCCCTTCCCTCCATTCAATGCGCAGCACGCGGCCGAACAGAACGATGAGGAGCAGTCCGGTGACGTGGGTGATCAGCGCTCCCGGAACGGCGGTGCCGCCGGCAAGCATCGCCACCTTCTTGAGGATCGGCCCGAAGCCGAAGAACACGATGGACAGCAGCGGGTTGAGGAACGCTCTGTAGCTCACGGGCCGTCCGGAGCCTCCATCGTCGGGGGTCCCGCGGGTAATGATCAGCAGCCCCGTGACGATCAGGACGACGCCGATGAGGATGATCGGGGTCGCGGTCTCGCCCAACAGAAAGATGGCATAGACGGCGGTCAGCAGCGGCGCGGAGTTGGAGATGGACTGGGCCTTGGAGGCGCCGATCTCGTCGATGCCCTTGAGCACGAAGGTGCGGCCCAGGAAACTTCCCACCAGGCCGACGGACACGAAGACCCCGGCAGCGGTCCAGGGCACGCGGAGTGTCGCCTCGCCGAACGGAAGAACCATGATCAGCAACAGGGTCAGGACCGAGCCCACCTGCTGCAGCAACACCGCGGCGCTGACGTTGGAGTGCCTGAGCCCGCGCTTGACCAGCACCGGAGAGCTGCCCCAAAACAGCGCAGCCGCCAGCGCATAGGCGATGCCGGTTTCCACCCCTAGGGGATAGCACCGCGTGGAGCGGGCCGGAAGCAAAGGGCCGCGCCGCGGCCTCTTTGTTGTCGGTGACCTGCGATGACATGTAGGGGCGGGTTTCAAACCCGCCCGCGCCCGCACCGCGCTGCCGGTCGAGACAGCTTCCTGGCTAAGTGCCCTGTTCCCTAAATACGATAATGAATCTGCTGGTCCTTTTTGCCGTCGGCTGCGTTGCTCTTCCTCGCGTGGTGCCCGCCACGGAGGGCGACCGCCGGTCGCCCCTACACGTCATCGCGCCTTGCCGACAACAAAAAATCCTGCGCAGCTTCATCATCGTATTTAGGGAACAGGGCACTAAGCCAGCCGCTGGACCAATTCAGCAAGACCCACGAACCGGAACTGCACGTTGCCGTCACGCCGCGGGTAGGACCGCTCCGTATCGGACGTGACGACGAAATTCTCGCCCGCGGGGTACGCCTTGCGGAAAGCGCGCAGGTTGCGGGGGTCAAAGCCGTCGGCACGCCACTTGCACTCGATTGCGATCAGCTTTCCTCCGCGAACCGTGACAAAGTCCACCTCGTGGCCGCGCTTGTCCCGCCAATAGTGCAGGTCGCGTTCCTGCCGGCGGCCGAGGTACTCGTTGAGCACGCAGTGTTCCCACAGGACGCCGCGATCCTCGTTGCGCAACCCCTCCCACCCTTTGAACAGGCAGACGAAACCGGTATCGAAGCCATAGACCTTTGGCGCCGCAACGATCTCGGTGGCGCGGCGGGTACTGTAGGGCCGGACAACCTGGATGACCAGGGTGTCCTCCAGAATCTGGAGGTAGTTTGCGATAGTCGGGCGGCTGACCTCGCAGGCGGTGGCAAAACGTGTGGCTTCGAACATCCCTCCGCTCTGCGCGAACAGCAACTCGACAAACCGCAGGAAGGACCAGCGGCGCCCGACCTGGAACAGCTCCTGAATGTCCCTGGCCCAGTAGGAATCGATCCAATCCTGAAACCCGCGCTCGGGTACCGCATCGGCCAGGTAGAACGGCGGGAGACCGCCGAACCGGAATCGGTGATCAAGTCCACGGGCGCCGAACTCGTGCTCGTCCTGCCCCAGCATGGGTGTCAACCACAGATCCCGCTTGCGGTCGGTAAGTGTGTCGCGGAATCTCCGTGAAGCCCCCAGCGAGGAGGAACCGGTGGCGATGACCTTCGTCTCCGGATGGTAGTCCGCGGCGATCTTCAGGAACTCCGACGGATTGGGCAGGCGATGGACCTCGTCCAGCACCACCCTCTTGGACGCCACGTCGCGGAGAAAGCTTTCCGGATCCTCCAACGCCCGGCGCGTGCTCGGGAGTTCGCAATCGAGATACTCGACGTTCGGAAGGGATTGGCAGAGAACCGTCTTGCCTGCCCTGCGGACGCCGGCGAGCCAGACCACGGACTTCGCTGTCCAAAGGTCCTCGATGGTCTTTATCCAGTGAGTTCGCTGAACCATATGCATAGTGTAGTCTCATATAGTGCTACTAAGTGCAAGCATTATTGCATATGGTATAATCCTGGGACCGCCCCCACTCGACGTGAGCTCTCGGCTTGAAACCCTTCCCAAACCTGTCATGGTGGAGAGGCGGCCATCGATACAGGTGCATCGACACGGGAAAAGGAGAGAGGCATGCTCTGGGGATTGATCGGCAAGAAGACGCAGACGCCGGATGCGGCCAAGGCGCTGCCCGGCAGGCAGGAGAAGATGGAGGTGCCGGCGACGCATTTCGTGAACGGCCATCCGCTGGAGCCGCCGTACCCCGAAGGCATGGAGAAGGCGGTGTTCGGCCTGGGCTGTTTCTGGGGGGCGGAGCGCTGTTTTTGGCAGCTCGACGGCGTCTACACCACGGCGGTAGGCTACGCTGGCGGAATGACGCCCAATCCCACCTACGAGGAAGTGTGCACGGGCATGACCGGGCACAACGAAGTGGTTCTGGTCGTGTTCGATCCCAAGGCGGTGAGCTACGACGAGCTTCTCAGGGTGTTCTGGGAGGCTCACGACCCGACCCAGGGCATGCGCCAGGGCAATGACGTGGGCACCCAGTACCGCTCGGGGATATACACCTACGGCAACGGCCAGAAGGAGGCCGCCGAAGCCTCGCGCGAACGCTATCAGGCGGAGATATCAAAGGCAGGCTACAGCGGTATCACCACCGAGGTCCTGGACGCCGGCGAGTTCTATTTCGCGGAAGACTATCACCAGCAGTATCTCGCCAAGAACCCGTGGGGATACTGTGGCCTGGGCGGGGTCGGTGTGAGCTGCCCGGTGGGGTAGACGGCCTGTAGCGACGGCAGCGTGATCCCACACGGGCGGGTTTGAAACCCGCCCCTACATCGGATGTCCGGTTCCCGCGGCGCAGTTCGTAGGTCGGATTAGCGAAGCGTAATCCGACAAAGAGCCGTGGGGAGTCGGGTTACGGGCTCATGCCGCGCCTGTATCGATCGACAGCGCGGTGCGGGCGCGGGCGGGTTTGAAACCCGCCCCTACACCCTCATCTTCCCTATGGCGCAGCCGCCCAGCTACTCCTTCAGGAGCTGCTGGATGGTTTCCTCCATCTCCTGATAGCCGCCCTCGCCGAAGCGCGTGTACTGGATCACGCCCTTCTTGTCGATGATGTGCAGCGTGGGCCAGTAGCGCGTGTTGTAGCGCTTCCATGTCGCGAAATCGTTGTCCTGCGCCACCGGAAACTTGATTCCCAGCTCCTTGCAGGCGTTTCGAACATTGTCCAACGAGTGTTCGTAGGAAAACTCCGGCGAATGAATGCCGACCACGACGA
This sequence comes from uncultured Binatia bacterium (SeqCode), assembly GCA_965221155.1. GTDB lineage: Bacteria > Desulfobacterota > Binatia > UBA9968 > JAJDTQ01 > JAJDTQ01. Next base: position 1,143,293 of record OZ244869.1, read on the forward strand.
GGCCCTCGGGTCCGTATTTTTCGTGCCATCCCACCAACGATGGGAGTGTATTCAAACAGTTGTATCAGCCGTAGGTCCAGAACTCTATGAGGACCACCTTCCCCCTGAGATCCTTCAACCTGAGCGGCTCCGAGTTGACCCAGGTATCGTTGGTGAACTCCGGCGCCGCCTTGCCTACCAGCGAGGCCGACCCGCTACCGAACGCCCACAGGAGCGCGAGGCCCACGAGGACCGCGAGCACCAGCGCCCGCCCCTTGGAATACTTCATGTGATTCATCCTCCAACGCCATTATGCCCGCGTTGCCGGGCGGGGGCAATGGGTGTTAGGAATCGTTTATGCTGTACGAGTATGTCGCCCTTCCCGACCGCCCGCCGTTACACTGGCCCCACGGCGCGCGGGTGGCGCTTATCTTCACCATCAACATCGAATACTGGGAGATGACCCGGGACAGCACCGATCCCCTCTACCCGGGCGGCCCGGCCACTATTCCGCACCCGCTCCCGGGCAACGTCCCGGACTATGCCAACTGGACCTGGCGCGAGTACGGCCAGCGCATCGGGGTGTGGCGCATCATCGACGTGTTCGACAAGGCCGGCGTGCCCGCCACCTGCACCATGAACGCGCTCACCGGCATCGAGCGGCGCCGCATCATCGACGCCGCCAACGAGCGCGGCTGGGAGATCCTGGCCCACAACTACGCCCAGAACGACGTGCTCACCTACTACGCGAACCAGCCGGACAAGGAGCGCGAAGTGATCCGCCGGACCCTGGACGCCTACGCCGAGGCGGTGGGACGGCCTGCCCTGGGGTGGCTGTCGTCGTCCCTCCGGAGCACCCACGAGACGCCCCACATCCTGAAGGAGCTGGGGCTGCTGTTCCAGGCGGACTACCTCAACGACGACCAGCCCTATCTGCTCAACACCCGCCACGGCCCGCTGGTGTGCATCCCCTACTCCAACGACGTCAACGACTTCGCGGTGTTCTCCCGGGGCGGCCGGACCACCTCCCAGGCCCTGGACCTGTTCAAGGAGCAGTTCAACCAGCTCTACCTGGAGGGAGAGACCAGCGGCCGCATCATGAACGTCGGCATGCACCCCCACGTCATGGGCCAGGCCTACGCCATCCGCGCCCTGCGCGACTTCGTCGACTACGTCAAAACCTTCGACGGGGTGTGGTATCCCAAGCGCGAGGAAATGGCCGAGTGGTTCCTGGAGAACCGGACCGGGAGCCTGCGCCGCATGACGACCCAAGTGTAGGGGCGGGTTTCAAACCCGCCCGCGCCTGCATCGCGCCGGCGGCCGGTACAGGCTCCAGGGAGGACCCATGAAACCGTATCGAGTGGCGTTGATTCAGCAACAGACCCGTGTGATCGTGGAGCCGAAGGAGCGAAACGAGATCATCGACGAAAATCTCGGACGCATCTTCGAACTGCTGGACTGGACCGCGCTGCGTCTCGGAGACGTGAAGCTGGCGGTGTTCTCCGAGTACAGCATCATCGGGCAGTACCGGCCGCGCTCGGTGGACGAGTGGCTGGTCCTGGCCGAGACTATTCCCGGCGACGTCACCGAGCGGATCGGCCGCAAGGCCAAGGAGCGCGGCTGCTATATCGTCGGCAATCTCTACGAGCGCGACGACGACTGGCCCGGCCGCCTCTTCAACACCAGCTTTATCGTCGATCCGGACGGGAAGATCATCCTCAAGTACCGGAAGAACAACGGCCCCAACAACCTCAACACCACCTACACCGGGCCGGGCGACGTATACACCGAGTACACGGAACGATACGGTGAGGACTCCATGTTCCCGGTGGCCGACACCGATATCGGCCGGTTGGGGTGCCTGACCTGCACCGACGTGGTGTTCCCGGAGATGGCCCGCTGCCTGGCCCTGCGCGGCGCCGAGGTGCTGGTCCACCCCACCGCCGAGCCCTACGCGCCGGAAGGCGAAGCCTGGGACGTGCTCCGGCGCGCCCGGGCCTACGAGAACCTCTGCTACTTCCTCTCCGTCAACGCCGGCGCCTTCGTGGGCTCCAACCGCCCCACCGGCGGCTACCGCGGCATGACCCAGGTCATCGACTACATGGGGCACGTGCAGTCGGCGGCCACGGGGCCCGGCGAGGCCGTGGTCACCGGCACCGTGGACATCGACAACCTGCGCTGGGAACGGACGCGCATGGCCGACTCGGGCCACGTGTGGAACTTCCTGGTGGAGCTGCGCAGCGACCTCTACACCCCGGTGTACGCCAAGGCCAAGCGCTGGCCCAACGACGGCTGGAGCGACCACAAGCTCCAGGACACCGTGGAGACCCGCGCCGAGGCCCGCAAGATCATCGAGCGGCTGGTGCGGGAAGGGCGCCTGGTCAAGCCGGAATGAGCAAGGTTTTGGTGTCGTCGCGGGAGACCGACGTGGCCATCGTGGGCTACGGGGGCGCGGGCGCCACCGCCGCCATCACCGCCGCCGACCGCGGCGCCAAGGTCCTGCTCGTGGAGAAGGCAGCCGCCGGGGGCGGGAACACCCGGCTCTCCGCCGGCTCGGTGCGCACCTTCGGCGCGGTGGAACGGGCGGTGGAGCACGTCACCTTCCTGTGCGGCGGCGCCACCGACCCGGAAGTGATCGAGGCGCTGGTGCGCGAGAGCCATGACAACGAACCGTGGCTCCGCTCCCTCGGAGGCGCGGTGGTCATCGACCCGATCCGGGCCACGCCCACGAGCTATCCCATCTATCCCACCGGCGCCGCCTCGCCGGAACAGCCCGGGGCGGACGGGGTGGGACCGCGGCTCCGGGTGAAGGGCGAGACCACGGCCAACGGCCGCGACCTCTGGGAACTGTTGGACCGCAACGTCGAGGAACGTTGCATCCCGGTGCTGTTCGAGTGCCCCGCCGTCCGGCTGGTCCGGGACGGCGACGGCGCGGTCGCCGGGCTCGTGGCGCGGCGCGGCGGGGAAGAGATATCCATCCGGGCGCGCAAGGCGGTGGTCCTCACCTGCGGCGGCTATGAATGGGACCCCGACATGCAGCTCCAGTTCCTGGGGCAACGGTTCTGGTCCCTGGGGGCGTCGAGTCACACCGGCGACGGCATCCGCATGGCCGCCGACGTGGGCGCGTCCCTGTGGCACATGAACGCCGTGGCCGCGGGCTTCGGCTACCGGGTGGACGGATTCGACGGCGCCGTCATCCACGCCATGCCCGGCCCGGGGTTCATTTACGTGGACCGGAACGCCCGCCGTTTCGCGGACGAGACCGTCATGGATGCCCACGCCGTGGGCACGCTGGTGACGGAGCTGGACCTCGAGACCATGCAGCGGCCCCGGGTGCCCTCCTTCGTGGTCTTCGACGAGGGGACCCGCGCGGCCGGGCCCGTGGCCAACACCGGCCGGGGGGCCGTGGCCGAACGGTACCGGTGGAGCGACGACAACGCCGCGGAGGTGGAGAAGGGCTGGCTCAAGACGGGGGCCACCCCGGCGGCGCTGGCGGACGGGCTCGGGCTCGACCCGGCCGCGCTGGAACGGACCGTCCGTGCGTACAACGAGGCTTGCGCCGAGAAGCGGGACGACGCCTTCGGGCGATCCGCCGACACGCTGAGACCGCTGGAACGCCCGCCGTTTTACGGCGCCGCGTTGTGGCCCAGCCTGTTCAACACCCAGGGCGGCCCAAGGCGGAACGCCCGAGCCCAGGTGCTCAACGCCTGGGCCCGCCCCATCAAAGGGCTCTACAGCGCCGGCGAGCTGGGCTCCATGTGGTCCCAGAACTACCCGGGAGCCAGCAACCTCACGGAAGTGCTGGCCTTCGGCCGCATCGCCGGCCGCAACGCCGCGGAGGATGATTGAGGCGCTCGTGCCTTTCCCCCTCTCCCTCTGGGAGAGGGTCGGGGTGAGGGTGCCTCGGTGCAAGCGGCCCGTTGGAAACGGCACGGAAGGAACGGGCCGGGTTATTGGGACGCCCTCACCCGGCCTTCGGCCACCCTCTTCCAGAGGGAGAGGGTTTGGGTTTGGGACAGTACGAGGCCACTCTCTCCCAGAGGGAAAGAGACTTGACGCTGCCCTGAGCGGCATTGCCCATTTCATCTGTCGGTCGCAAGCCGACATCGGCGAGCGCGCGCGCGAGCGCGATGAGTGCGCCATTTGATAAACCCCCTGGAAGGGAGCACCCATGGAACCCATAGAATTCGTCGATACCACGCTGCGCGACGGGCACCAGAGCCTGTGGGCGGAGTCCATGCGCACGGGCATGATGCTGGCGGTGGGCGAGCGCATGGACCGGGCCGGCTTCAAGGGCATGGAGCTGATGTCGAGCTCCCACATCAAGAAGTGCGTGCGGGAGTTGCACGAGGATCCCTGGGAGCGAATACGGCTGGTGGCGGGGCGGATCCGGGAGACGCCGCTGCGGGTCATCATCGGGAGCCGCAACGGGTTCGAGCTGACGCCGGAGTCCATCCAGCGGATCTTTCTGGAGCGGATGGCGGCCAACGGCGTCCGCCAGGGCCGCATCTCCGACGAGTGGAACGATGTCGCGGGATGGCGCAAGACGGTGCGCATCGCCACGGAGGCCGGGCTCGAGCCCATCCTGAACATCATCTACTCGGTGTCGCCCAAGCACACCGACGCGTACTTCGCGGAACGGGCGCGGCAGGCGGCGACGGTGCCGGTGGCACGGATCTGCTTCAAGGACCCGGGAGGGCTGCTGACCCCGGACCGCACCCGCACCCTGGTTCCTCTCATCATGGAGAACATCGGCGGCATCCCCCTGGAGTTCCACACCCACTGCACCACCGGCCTGGGGCCGCTGTGCGCCCTGGAGGCCATCAAGCAGGGCATCCGCATCATCAACACCGCGCTGCCGCCGCTGGCCAACGGTTCGTCCAACCCGTCGCTGTTCAACGTCGCGGCCAACGCCCGGAGCCTGGGCTACGAGACCGCGGTGGACGAGGAGGTGCTGCGTCCGGTGTCCGACTACTTCACCGAGGTGGCGCGCCGCGAGGGATTCCCCATCGGCGCGCCCCTGGAGTACGACTACAGCCAGTACCTGCACCAGGTGCCGGGGGGGATGATCTCGAACCTGCGCCACCAGCTCGCGCGGGTGGGCCTGGGCGACCACATGGAACGGGCCCTGGAGGAGGTAGTGCGGGTGCGCGAGGAGTTGGGCTATCCCATCATGGTCACGCCGCTGTCCCAGTTCGTGGGCAGCCAGGCGGCCATCAACATCATCGTCGGGGAGCGTTACAAGGAGGTCACCGACCAGGTGATCCTCTATGCCCTGGGGCGCTGGGGCCGGGAAGGCAGCGAAACCATGGACGCCGAGGTCAAGGACCGCATCCTCGGGTGCCCGCGAGCCCGGGAGCTGGCCGCGTGGGTGCCGCCGGAGCCCACGATCCAGGAGCTGCGCGCGAAGTACGGCGGCGCCGGGGTGTCGGACGAGGAGCTGCTGTTGCGGTATTTCCTGACCCGGGAGGAGATCGACACCATGCGCGCCGCGGGTCCGCCCCGGGACTATCCCTTCGAGGCGGAACCGGTAACGCGGCTGGTGGAGGGGTTCACCCAACGAGCGGACTACGCGCATATACAGGTTCGCAGCGGGGGGTTCGCCCTCAACCTGTCGCGGAAGGCGTCCTCCATCGGAAACTAACTCGAGTCATTGATACGAAAATGGCGCCGACACCCGCAAACGTCATTCCCGCGGAACAGGCCGTGTAAAAACCCCTCTCCCTCTGGGAGAGGGTGGCCGGAGGCCGGGTGAGGGCGCCCCAACAACCCTGCCCGCCCATTGTTTACCCCATCCAACGGGGTGCTTACACCGAATACCCTCACCCCAACCCTCTCCCAGAGGGAGAGGGGGCAGTTTTGACACGGCCTGGAAAGCGGGAATCCACATTCCCGCTTCCGCGGGAATGACGGATTCGGGATTAACCCGGCGGCGCCAGACACCCCTTGAAGGATGCGGCCATGTTGCGCATCAGGGTGAAGTACATCTCGGGTCCGGCTTTGATGGTGATACCCGCGGGATCGATCGTACCGCCCCGGGCCTGTGTGCGCTCCGTAATGACGCGGATAAGGCGCTGGTCGAAACGAGGCTCGGCGAACACGCAGACCACCCCGAGTTCGTGTACCTTTTTGCGCAGCTCTCTGACGCGACGGACGCCGGGCGACCGGCCGGTGCTGACCACAGCCGAGCCCACGGCTGTCAGCCCGAAACGATCCTCGAAGTAACGATAGGAATCGTGAAACACGATGAAGGGCTTGTCGTTCACCGGGGCCAGCTCCGCGGCGAGTTGCGCGTTCAGCTCGTCCAGCCGGGCAACCAGCGCGCCGGCATTGGCCTCGTACTTCGCGGCATTGGCCGGATCGGCCTCGGACAGGGTGCGGGCGATAGCGACCGCCATCAACCCGGCATTCACCGGGTCAAGCCACACGTGCATGTCGAAAGCCTCGTCGTCATGGCCGTGGCCTTTCCCGGGTCCATGTGAATGCCCGTGGCCGTGTCCATGATCGTGCCCGTCGTCCTCGAACGCACCGCCCATGCGGAGGGGCTTGCGGACCAGCCCCGGCACCTCGGCCAGCTCCACCACCCGGGCCTTGCCGCCGAGCTTGTGGAAAGGCCCGGCCAGGGAGGTTTCGACGAGATCGCCGATCATGAAGATCACCCTGGCCTTGCCGATCACCCCGGCGTCGGACGGGCGCATGCGGTAGGTGTGTGGCGACTCGGCCCCCTTCATGATCAGGTAAGGTTTACCCACGCCTGCCATCACAGCGCTCACCAGCGAATGCACGGGCTTGAACGTGGCGACGACGCCATCAGCGGCACCAGCCGGCAGCGGGCCGGCAACGGTCCAACCAAGGAGCACCGCCGCGGACAACCCGAGGAACCTTGTGGTGGAACGACATCCAGTCATGACAACCTCTTGAGCTTGGGGTGGGTTTCTGTAAAAACTAGCCCCGAAGCTCAACCCGATCAACCACAATCCCCTGACGTTTCAAATTGATGACCTTGGAAAACGCACAGCCGGCCGCTCCCAACCTGCTGGTCGACGCCCGTGACATCGGCGTGCGGCTCGGCGAGCGCTGGATCATCCGGCACGTGGACCTCAAGGTGGCTCCCGGCGAGCTGGTCTACATCATCGGCGCCAACGGCGCCGGCAAGTCCACCTGCGTCAAGGCCGTCCTCGGGTTGATCGACATCACCGAGGGACGCGTGACGCGGGCGCCAGCGCTTGAGGTGGGCTATGTTCCGCAGAGGCTGCAGGTGACCCCGACCCTGCCCATGACCCTGCGCCGTTTGATGAAGCTGACGGGCCGTTTCCCCGCGGACAGGATCGACGCGGCGCTCACCGCCGTGGGCCTCGAACGGCTCGGCGACCCGCCGGTCACGAGCTTGTCGGGGGGCGAGTTCCAGCGGCTGATGCTGGCGCGGGCGCTGATTCACCGGCCCGATCTGCTGGTCCTCGACGAACCGGAACGGGGCGTCGATGCCACCGGAACGGACGTCGTATATGGGCTGATCGAAGGGATCCGCCGGGACCTTGGCTGCGGCGTCCTGATCATCTCCCACGACCTCAAGAAGGCCATGGACACGGGCGACGACCTCGTCGTCCTGGTGCCTCACGAGCACGACGACCCGCCTTTCGGCATCCAGCGCTTCCAGGGGGTCGACGCGAATCGCGGGGACGCCCCCCCGGGCTGAACGATGCTGGACGACTTCTTCACGCGGGCGCTGCTGGCCGGTGTCGGGCTGGCCATCGTCACCGGACCGACGGGATGTTTCGTGGTATGGCGGCGGCTGGCCTACTTCGGCGAGACCATCGCCCACTCGGCCCTGCTCGGCGTTGCGGTGGCCATCGTGCTCGACATCGATCTGGCCATCGGGATCTTCGCCGCCGCCAGCGCGGTGGTGTTGATCATGTTCTTTCTCGAACGGAGCGACGCCCTGCCCACGGACACCATGCTCGGCCTGCTTGCCCATGGAGGGCTCTCCCTCGGCCTGGTGGTGCTGGCCTTCTTCCCGAGCATGCGGTTCGACCTGCACGCGCTGCTCTTCGGCGACATCCTCGCGGTGACCCGCGCGGATCTCCTCGTCATCTGGGTTGGCGGCGCCGCTGCCCTGGGGGTGCTGTGGTGGATCTGGCGCCCGCTCCTCGCGGCCACGGTCAGCGCCGATCTCGCCACCGTGGCGGGGCTACGGCCGGAACGCGCGCGGCTGGTGTTCGGCATCCTGGTGGCGGCGCTCATATCGGTCGCCGTCAAGATCGTCGGGATCCTGCTGATCGTCGCGCTGCTGGTGATCCCGCCGGCCACGGTCCGGCGCTTCGCGTCGAGCCCCGAGAGGATGGCCGGCGCCGCGGCCGCCGCAGGTATCGCCGCCATCGTCGGCGGACTGCTCGCCTCGGCGACCTTCGACACGCCGTCCGGCCCCTCCATCGTCACGGTGGCGCTGGCGCTGTTCGTGATCACGCGCCTGCGCTGGCCGCGGCCGGCGGAAAGCGCCCGCTGAAGCGCTAGTGTGGTGTCTCACGTAATTCTTTACCAAGCTGCGCAGGATTTCTTGTTGTCGGCAAGGCGCGACGACCTGTAGGGGTGACCGGCGGTCGCCCCTTGATGGTTACGATGCATTGGGACGGTTCCGGAAGTTCCGGCGGATGAAATGCGCCAGCAGGGTGACGAAGAAGAGCACGACGGCCACCAGCACGATGGCGCCGCCGGCGGCGATGTCCAGTTGATAAGCCAGCACCAGCCCCGCGACCCCGGACAGCGATCCGATCAACGCCGCCAGCAGGAGCTGCCAGCGGAAATTCGCCGCCCACAGCGCCGCGATGGCGGCGGGCACCACCAGCAGGGCCTGGATGAGCAACAGGCCCACCAGCCGCACGCCGATGACCACGGTGAGGGCCAGCAGCACCAGCAACAGCACGTTGAGCGCCACCACCTTGTGGCCGTAGGCCGCCGCCACCTCCTCGTCGAAGGCGATCAGCAGATGTTCCTTGAAGGTCAGCAGGATGACCGCAAGGATCACCGCGCTGCCGCAGGCAAGGGCCACGAGCTCCACGTTGGAAATGGCCAGCACGTTACCGAAGAGGTAGCTGAAGAGGTCCTGCTGGTAGCCGCTCTTCATGCTGAAGAGCACGATGCCCAGCGCCATGGAGCCCGAGAAGAACACGCCGATGACCGTGTCCTCGCTGATGTGGTCGCTCTGACTCACCAGGGCGATCCCCAGGGCCACGGCCACGGCGAAGACGGCGCCGGTGACCAGCGGGTTCCAGCCCGCCAGGATGCCGATGGCGACGCCGCCGATGGCCGAATGGGAAATGCCCACGCCGATGAACGCCAGGCGCCGCAACACCACGAAAAAACCCAGGATGCCGCACAACAGGCCCACCAGGACCGCCGCCGCCAGGGCGCGCTGCATGAATGCAAAATCGAACATGGGAGAACGTTACCGAATGCCGGACGATTCGAGGCGGCGCCGCGCGGCAACCGCGCGGTCACGACTCGGCACGGTCGTGGCCCTCGTGGTGCGCAAGCTCGCCGGCCAGGAAGTCGAACTCGCAGCAATAGGCCTCGCGGATGGCGTGGCTGTGGATCACGTCCTCGGCGTTGCCGTGGATATGCATGCGGTGATTGATGCAGATCAGCTCGTCGGTCTCCCCGGCCAGGGCCACCAGGTCATGGGATACCGCCACGATGGTCAGGGTCAGGTCGCGGATGAGCTTCCGGAGGAGCGCGTAGAACTCGTGCTCGGCGGGAAGGTCGAGGCCCACGGTGGGCTCGTCCAGCACCAGCAGGCGGGTGCTGGCGCAAAGCGCCTGGGCCAGCATGACCCGGCGCTGCTCGCCTCCGGACAGCCGCCCCACCGCGCGGTCCTTGCGGTCCAGCATGCCCACGAGGGACAGGCTGTCGTCCACCCGCTGCCAGTCCTTTCGGCCCGGAAACCCCATGAGCCCCAGGTGGCGCAGCCGTCCCATCATCACCACGTCGCCGACACTGGCGGGGAAGTTGCCGGCAACGCTCTGGCGTTGCGGCACGTAGCCGATGGCATGGGAGCCGTTGCGGCCGGGCCGGCGGCCGAACACCTCCACACGGCCGCTCACCACGGGCACGAGGCCGAGGATCGTCCGCAGGAGCGTGGTCTTGCCGGCCCCGTTGGGGCCCACGATCCCCACGAACCCGCCCTCGTGCACGCTGAAGTTGATGTCGTGCAGCACGCTCCGGCCGCCCAACTCCACCGACACGCCGCGCAACCCCACCACCACCTGTTCGTTCCCCTCGGTCAATTCCGGTTTCCCCCCAGCGCCCGGACGAAAGCCCGCGTGTTGAACAGCATCAGCTTCTCGTAGCTGGAACGCGCCGGATCGCCGGGATCCCCCACGGGATCCACAATCACCGTCCCGGCGCCGAATTCGTTTGCAATCGTCTGCGCGATGCGCGGACTGAGTTGCGGCTCCACCAGGATGCTCCGGATCCCCGCGGCGCGGGCGTCACGCACCAACTGGGCGACCTCCCGCGGAGACGGCTCCTCACCCGCGAACTCCTGGACCACCGCGACCTCCTCCACGTTGTACTGTTGGGAAAAATAGCGCCAGGCGTTGTGAAAGGCAACGAATTTCCGGCCTTTCGCCGTGGCCAGTTCCCGCCGGATGCGGATATCCAACGCGGTCAACCGTTGGTAGAAATCCTTGCCGCGCTTCTCGTAGTATTCCTTGCCGGCGGGATCCGCTTCGATGAGATGTTCGACCAGCACCGGAACCACCGCGTCCCTGACCCGTATCGGGTCAAGCCAGAAGTGCGGATCCATCCCCTCGTGGCGCTCCGAGACGTCCCGCTTGCCGTGGCCATGGTCATCGTGTTTCTCCGCCCGCTTCTCCCCGTGGCCGTGATCATCGTGACCTTTCTCGGTTTTCTTCGCGGGCTCGTCGCCGTGGTGGTCATGATCGGCCTCCAGCGGGTTCATGTTCGGCACGGTTATGAGACTCAACGCCTCCAGCTCGGCGGGCGCTCCTCCCAGGAGCTTGCCGGACCAGCCGTCGAAACCTCCGCCGACGCCGATGAAGTACCGGGCCCCCTGCAGCTTCACCATATCGCTCGGGACCGGCTCGAACGTGTGCGGGCTTGCCCCCGGCGGCACCAACGCGTCCACCCTTACGCGCTCGCCGCCCACCTCTTCAACGATATAGGCAATGGGAACGACGCTGGCCACCACGGCGACCGTCTGGCCGCTTGGGAGCGCCGGCTGAACGCCGACCCCACAACCTGCCGCGATCACGAACAAAAAACTCCACAGTCTCGTCATTTCGTAAGCCTCCTCATCCGAAAATAGTATTGAGAATGTATTCTCAAATGAGTCCGCTTGTCAACCGGCCGCCCCTCACCGGACCACGCGCAGATGGACCTTGCCGTCCGGGCCGGACTGGACGACGTAGGTTTCCACGCGCGGCAGGATCTCCTCGATGGCTTCGAGGTAGAGCCGTTCCTCGGTGAGCCCGGGGGCCTCACCGTGCTCCCGCGCCAAGCGGCGGAAACGTTCCCCTTCCCCCTTGGCGATCGCCACGCGCCGGTGGCGCGCGGCCTGCGCCTGACCCACCCGATGCTCCGCCTCCCCTTCCGCCTCCGCGAGGACCTGGGCGCGGTCGGCGCGGGCCTCGTCCACCACCCGCTCCTTGTCCGCCAGGGCGCTTTGAATCTCCTGAAAGGCTTGCTGCACGCCGCCCTGCTCGGGGGGCGCCAGCGCCCGGATGTTCACCGACTGGATCTCGATCCCGGTGCCGTGATCGTCCAATATCATTTGGACCTGCCGCTGCACCGCATCCAGCAGGTCGTTACGCCGAGTCGTCAGCGCGGCGTCCACGTTCTCGCCAGCGAGAAACCGCGTCACGACCTGACGGCCCGCCCGGCCCAGCAACTCCCGCGGATCCTCGTGCGAGACTTCGAAACCGGTCAGGCTGCGGATGCTGTACTGGATTGCCAACCTGCCGACGATGACGTTGGTGTCGCCCAGAAGCCAGAGCGACTCCGATGCGGCGGCGCCGGTTCCTGCCCGCTCCTGGTGCTCCACCGGCATGAGGAAGTTCGTCGCGGTCTTGGCCACCACTACCCGGCCCCACGGCCACGGCGGATTCCAGTGTATTCCCGGGAGGACATCGCGGCCCACGGCTCGGCCGAGTACGTACGCCACCGCGCTCTCGTCGGATTCGACATCGTAGATCCCGAGGGCGAGATAACCCGCGAGCAGAATGGCCCCGTAAAGCAGAACCCGGTATCGCCGCCGTCCCGTCATGATCCCCCGCCCCCCGGGCCGGCGGGGGGAGCCGCCGCCGGGGAATCCGGCGCCTTGCCGGCCGGCGCCGGCGCCTCGGACTCCCGCGCCAGGACCTTGCCGTCCCGCGCCGGTCCCGGAGCGGCGCTCGGGAACCGGGAGGTCAACAGATCGAGGAATGGCGAGTCCGCGGGCAACACCAGGGTCGTCTTCTCGTTCAGGACCTTCCGGTAGGCTTCCAGCGTGCGCAGGAAGCGGTAAAACTCGCCGTGCCCTTCGTAGGCCCCTGCGTAGATCCGCGCCGCCTCCGCCTCGCCCCGGCCCCGCAACATGGCGGCCTTGGCCTCGGCGTCGGCGATGATCCGCGCCCGTTCCCGCTCGGCTCGGGCGGCAATCTTCTGGGCCTCGGCCCGTCCCTCCGAGCGGTAGCCTCGGGCGATGCGCGCGCGCTCGGCGCGCATGCGCGCAAACACGCTATCCAGGTTCTGCCGCGGGAAAATGAGCCGGGTCACGCCCAGGCTCACCACCTCGAGCCCCAGGTCCTCCCGCGCCACCCGTGCGACCGCCCGCTCCACCGATCCTTCGAGCTCGGCCAGGCTGGCGCCGGCGCCGGCCGCGCCCAGGATCGTGCCGAAGGGCCGGTCGCCCAGCGCGCTTCCCAGCTCGGACTGCACCAGCGCGGACAGGCGGTTTTCCGCGAACTGGCGGGTGCGCAGCGCCGCCAGATACCGGACCGGGTCGGCGATCTTCCAGGAGATGTAGGTGGAGACCAGCACGTTCTTCTTGTCCGCCGTGAGCAGCTCGGTCTCCCGGGTGTTGGTGATCAGGATGCGCTTGTCGAGGAGGTTCGAACGCTGAAAAGGCACCGGCAGCTTGAGATAGAGGCCCGCCTGACTCAGCACCGAGACCGGCCTCCCGAACTGGGTGATGACCGCGTGGGTCCTCTCGTCCACAACCACGAACGAGGTGGCGGCGCCGACGAGAACCAGCGCCAGGATCACAACCGCGGCAATACGTTTCGCCATGGCGGATTCTCCTAGTGTGGTGTCTCACAAATAGGCTTATGAATCTGCGAGGGCATTTTGGTTGTCGGCAAGGCGCGATGACGAGCAGTGGCGTGCACCACGCGAGGAAGAGCAACGCAGCCGACGGCCAAAAGGACCCGCAGATTCATAAGCCTATTTGTGAGACACCACACTAGCGCTGCCTATCCCGGGAATCGGGTGTCCCCGGGTTCAGGAAATCCAGGGGCGGGGCGCCGACCCAGAGGTCCACGTCGCCGCCGCCCGCTCCGCGCATGTAAATGTACTTCCGCGGCAACTCCAGGGAACGCTCCAGGGTCTCCAGATGGAGACGCGTTTCGGTGACGTCGGGGCTGTCGGCGTGCACCGCCGCGGTCTCCCGGAACGCGGCGGACCGGCCCTGCGCCAGCTTGACCTCGCGCACGGCCCGACCCTCGGCCCGTTGCGTGATACCTTCCGCCTCGCCCGAGGCCGCAACGGTGTTCTGGGTCGCCATACCGGTGGCCACGTGGATGTCGCGCTGGCGATCCTCCAGCGCGCTGGCAACGTCGCGGAAGGCGTCGTGGACCCGTCCCGGCGCATGAACGTCCAGCAGCCGCACGTCGACGATCTCGCTGCCGATGCGGAGGGCCGCGAGGCGTCTGGCCAGGCGGTCCCGCAACGCCCTTTCCGTGGACCTCCGTTCCACGGTGTAGATCAGGTCGATGGGCTTGCCGCTCAGCAGGCTCACGAGCTCGCGGCGGGCCAATCCGAGCACCACCGCCGGGGTCTGCTCGACGCCCAAGGCGTACACCGCCGGGTCCCGGACACGGTACTGGACCACGGCCCGGATATCGATGACGTTGCCCTCCGCCGTCAGGTAGAACGCCTGTTCGTTGATCCCCGGCCGGGCGCCGTTGACGCTGCCCCTAAAGCCGACGGTGACCTGGCGAATCAACGCCACGTCCACCGCGGTTCCACTGCCGAAGGGCGGCGGAAGATGGAAGTAGAGGCCGGGTTCGAGATCGGCGGCCACCACGCGGCCGAAGCGCTGGACGATGCCCTTCTGGCCGGGCCCGACCATCAGCGTAACGGCGGGGATGGCCGCCAGCAACGCGATGGCCAGGACGGCCGCGAGCACCGGCCCACGGAGCAGGTTGCGTGGACGGAAGGCCGTGAGCGCCTGGCCCGTCTGACGGAGCTGCTCCGCGGTTTCCCGCCACAGGTTGCGGTAGCCCGTGCGCACAAAGCTACGGAGCAGCAGCAGGACCAACGCCACGGCCGACAGCGCCTTGAGCGCGAAGAACAAGTCGCTGTCCTGCCCCAGTTCCCCGAAGGACGCCAACTGGATGGTGTCCGCGAGGGTGGCGTCCACCAGCAGGCCAGCGGCCAGACTCACGCACACGATGGCGCCGAGGTAGACGCCGAGGTGACGGCGTCCCAGGAGCCGGCCCACCACGGTCATGGTGGCGAGGTTCGTGGCGGGCCCCACCAGCAGGAACACCAGCGCGGCGCCCGGAGAGAGCCCCTTGGCCATGAGCGCGGCGGCAATGGGGGTGGAGGCGCTGGCGCAGAGGTACAAGGGCAGGCCGACGACGATCATGGCCAGCATGGGCACGATCCCCGACCCCAGGCCGAGCACCTCGTCAAAGAAGTCGTCGGGCAGGAGCCCGGCGAGGATGCCGGTCAGCAGCATGCCGGCGAGGAGCGACAGCGCGATGTCGTCCATCACCGATTTGAAGCCGTACTCCAGGGAGTGGAGGAAACGACGCGCCCCTGCCGGAGCCGCGCCGCCGGGCGCGGAGGTCTCGTCGCACGAGTCCTCGGGCGACGCCTCCGCGCAGTCATCATCGCAGGTGAAATCGGCCGACGGCGGGGCGCTGCCGTCCTCCTTGACGCCGATGGAGGCTATACCCGCTATCACCGCCGTCACCACCGCCACCACCGGACGGACCACGGCCATGACCGGCCCCATGAGGCCGTAGGTGAGCGCCACGGAATCCGCCCCGGTTTCGGGGGTGGAGATCAGGAACGAGACCAGCGGGGCCCGCCCGACGCCCTGCCTCTTCAAGGACGCCGCGGCCGGCAGCACGCCGCACGAGCACAGGGGAATGGGAGCGCCGAACAGCGCGGCCAAGCCCACCGAACGCACGTCGTTCCGGCCAAGGTGGCGCGCGATGAGGTCCGCCGGCAGGTACACGTGCAGGAGCCCGGCGACGAAGAACCCGATGAGAAGGTACACCGAGGCTTCGTAAAAGACCCACACGGTCCCCCATACGATGGCGCTCAACAGTGATTCCACGGCTCAAGTTCCAACCGGACCGTCCTTCGAAATGGCGTCCTTCGACTTCGCTTCGCTACGCTCAGGACGAACGGGGACGGGCTTCATTTACCGTTCGTCCTGAGCGTAGCGTAGCGAAGTCGAAGGACACCATTGCAAATGACCGATGTCAGCTACTCGATGGAGGTGTTGCGAGCGCCCGCAGGTCCTCCAGCAGCACGTCCGGGTTCGGAGCCGAGCCGAAGTAGGCAAAGCGCATGTGACCCTGCGCATCCGCCACCACCGTCAGCGTGGTGTGCTCGATGAGCCCCCGGGCCAGCCGCTGCACGCTGACGCCGAACCCCTGCCACACCGGGGCCAGCTCCCCGGCATCGCCCGTGAGCCAGGACCAGTTGGAGGCGTCCGCCTTGTGCCGGCCGCTGTAGGCCTTGAGCACTTCCGGCGTATCCACCTCCGGGTCCGTGGTGATGGAGAGGAAGCGGATGGCTTTGGCCTCCGCCGGATTCATGTGCTCCCGAACGATCTTGAGGCTCGCGGTCAGCAGCGGACAGACGTCCGGGCACGACGTGTACATGAAGTTGATCACCACCGGCTTGCCCCGGAGCTTCCTGAACTCCAGGCGCTTGCCGTTCTGATCGGTGAGAACGAAGTTGTCGAGGACGACGTTGAGCTCGCGTCTTTTTGCGAACTTGACCTTGAGGATGGACTCGTGGGCCGGCGCCTCCGTCCCCGGCACGAGCAGGGCTGCCAGCGCCAACGCGGCAACGCCCAGCGTCCTCGAAAGAACCGCCCTCATGCACTCCATCCCTTCATGGGCCCGGATTCATACGCCCCATTTCCTGGCTACCGTCTCCTTGTACTCCTGCTTGAACGCGTTCACCGGCGGGAACTGGTCGATCCACTGGTACGGCCGGCAGGCGTCGATGAGCACGCGATCCGTCACGTAGCCCTTGGTTTCCCGGTCCCTGGGGGAGATCACCGGCTCGCACACCGAGGCCCACACGTTCTTGACGATGTCGATGCCCTCGCGTGGGTCGCAACGGGTGGATATGGCCCAGATGACCTCGCCGGCATTGGTGATGTCCACGTCGTCGTCCACCACCACCACCATCTTGCCGCCGTAGGCGCCGGCCCGGGAACCCGCGGCCACCAGCAGCGCCTGCTTGGCGTGGCCGGTGTAGCGCTGCTTGATGGAGATGACGGTGAACGGCCCGGTCTGGCCGCCATAGACGAAGCCCCAGACCCCGGTCACGTCCGGAATCCCGGCTTTCTCCAACTGTTCCCAGAGCGTGATGGCGCCCAGGGGGATCGGCAGGTAGCTGTTGGGCGGCCGCACCGGCGGAGCGCCGAGGATGATGGGGTCGTCGCGGTAGTAGACCCGCTTGACGGTCATGAGCGGGACGTCGCCCTCGGTGGCGTCGGTGTAGTACCCCGGCCACTCGCCGAACGGGCCCTCCTTGGGCAACTGCTCCGGCGGCAGCGGCGGGATCTCCCCTTCCAGCACCACCTCGCCGTTGGCGGGGATGGGCAGGCCGGTGACGGCGCCGCGGACCACCGGGATGGGACTGCCCTGCATCCATCCGGCGAACTCGTACTCGTTCACCGACGGCGGCAGCGGCATCTGGGACGACAGCATCACGGCGGGCTCCTGTCCCAGCGTGATGGCCACGGGCAGCGACTCGCCCCGGGCATGGGCCCGCTCCATGGCCAGCCGCCCGTGCTTGCCCTTGTTCATCTTGACCGAGACCTTGTTCTTTTCCTGGATCATCACCCGGTAGGTGCCGATGTTGATGCCGCCGGACTCGGGGTCCTTGGTGATGACGCCGCACCCGGTGCCGATGTAGCGGCCGCCGTCGAGGTCGTGCCACAGCGGCGTGGGGAACCGGGTCAGGTCCACATCATCCTCTTCCATCTGGTTGTCGAACACCGGCCCGCCTTCCACCTGCTCGTAAGGCAGCGGCTGGAACTCCAGGCTTCGCTTGCGCCACGCGTGGAGGAAATCCACCCCCTTGACGTCCGTCGGCAAGCCCATGGCCACCGCCGAGCGCGCGCAGGTGCGGAACAGGTTGGAGACGATGCGGAAGCCCTTGGGAAAACCCGCAAACCCGTCGAACAGAAGCGCCTGCGACTCCACGTCGCCCATGTACTCGGTGAGCGCCCCTACCTCCGTGTCGAGGTCCGCGCCCTCGATGTGCTTGACCTCCCCCATGCCCTCCAACCGCTCAAGGTAGCTTCTCATGTCGGTTACCGGCTGCATTCAATTCTCCTCGTCTTTCCCGTTATGTTTTCGCGATATACTGCTGTTTGGAGCCGTACCACAGTATCCAAGAGATATCGAGTCCGCTCGTCTGCTTGGGAATGTTATCGAATTGCGATAACATCGAAACATGATCATTGCCTTTGGCAACGCTTTGGCGAAGGATCTGTTCTACGACAAGCAAAGCAAGGCGACTCGCCTGTTTCCTCCGGAGCTGCGCCGGATCGCCAGACGAAAGCTGCTGTATCTCCACGACGCAGCAGAGTTGAGAGATCTGAGAGTGCCTCCAGGCAACCGGCTCGAAAGAATGAAAGGCAAGTGGAAGGAATTCCACTCCATCAGGATCAACGACCAATGGCGATTGGCATTCCAATGGAGCAGAGGCCATGCCCGTGGCGTACAAATCATAGACTATCACTAACAAGGTACGACATTGGAAGGAGGCAGGATATTGGATACGCAACCGGAGAACCCGTTTCACCCGGGCGAGATGCTGCTCGAGGAGTTTCTGAAGCCCATGGGAATGAGCCAAGCCGCTTTCGCGCAGAAGATCGGCTGGAGCCGGGCTCGGCTGAATGAACTGATTCGAGGAAAGCGAGGCATAACCGTAGAGTCGGCGCTCGACCTTGCCGAAGCCCTCGGCACCTCCGCGAAGCTTTGGATGAACTTGCAGGCCACTTATGAACTGGCCAAGGCCGTGGCGGCGAGACGGACAGCGTAAAGCCGCCATCCTGACTCACCGCTTCACTGCGAGCCGCCCATACCCGCCCCCCGGCTCCCGGGTCCGTTCCGGTCACTGCACGTAGATCTTCTTGGCGGCTTCCAGACCGAGGACGACCTCGGCGTCCCCTACCTTGAGGCTGATGGTGCCCAGGGACGGCGCCACCTCGACGACGTCGATGGTCGAGCCGGGACGGATCATGTGATCGTACAGGAACGAAAGCAGCCTCGCGTCGCGCTCTCCGGTCTCCGTGATGCAGCGAAAGACCACCTCGGTGCCCGATTCCGCCGTATTCAGGGGGCTCCACTCCCGGCGCGGGGACGGCTGTCCCTTTATGGGGATGGGGTTGCCGTGGGGGCAGGTGGAGGGATTGTCGAGAATCGCGCTCAGGCGCTCTTCCACCACCGGTGATATGGCATGCTCCAGGTGGTGCGCCTCCTGATGGGCGGTGACCCAGTCCAGCCCCAGCAGGTCCGTCAGCAGGCGTTCGGTGAGAAAATGACGACGCAGGATGGCCTCGGCCACCTCGCGGCCCTTGGGCGTCAAATAGATGTTCTTGCGGCGCTCCACCCGGACGAACTCTTCCTTCTCAAGCCGCCGCAGGGCGCTGAACATGGTGGAGGGCGTCACGCCGATGTCTTCCGCCACCCGGGCGGCGATGACCTGGTCGCTATCCTCGGCAAGGCTGTAGATGGCCTTGAGGTAGTCTTCGGTCGCTTCCGAGCGTTTCACGGCCATTTTGGTCTGCTCTCGATGACGCCGGACACGGCCCTCACGCGCCGCCCGCCGTGCCGCCGTCCTTGTAGATCTGTTGGGCCAGATAGTTCTGCGGGCCTACCTGCTCCATCAGGTTGAGCTGCGCCTCGATCCAGTCCACATGACTCTCCTCGTCCGCCAGGATCTGCTCCAGGAACTCCCGGCTCACGTGGTCACCGGCTTCATTGCACGTGGCGATGGTGTCGTGGAGCACCTTGATGGCCCCCTCTTCCAGCCCGAGATCGTTTTCCAACTGCTCCTGGACCGTCTTGCCTACCATGATCTTGTCGTAACCGGCGACGTTGGGGACGCCGTCCAGCAGCAGAATGCGGTTGATGATCTGGTCCGCGTGCTGCATCTCCTCGACGGATTCCCTGAAGATGAAGCCATCCAGGACCTGGTAGCCCCAGTTGCGGCACATCCGCGAGTGCATGAAGTATTGATTGATCCCGGTCAGTTCTTTCCGCAACACGTCGTTGAGTGCCTTGAGCACCCTGGGGTCGCCTTTCATGTGGTCTGTTCCTCCGTCAATGGATTCCCCTTCTCCGACCGAGGAGTTCCGGTCCCTGGATCATAGTCAAAACCAATCCCATTTGAAAGAAGCAACTCTGGTGCACCTCGCGTCGCGCTCCTTTTCCTGCCCACCGCTGAGAACGCCTGATCCAAGAGTACAGATTTGTTTTAACAAAACTATTTTATTTGATAAAGACGACATCGTGTCATCGTTTGTCGTTGCCATCCTCCTCCTCCTCTCGTTCGTCACCGCGTTCGCGGCGGAACCCGATGGTGAGCGGGCCCGCATCGTCACGGTCACCCGGCCGACATCCGATTTCTCCCGGTCCGAGCGCTACGAAAGCCGGCCCGGCGGCGCCACCACGGTGTTCAAGACGCTCAACCGGGACATCTTCTCCCACCCGTCCGCCAACATGCCGTTCGACCGCCAGCTCGACTTCAGGGTGGGCAACGGCATCTTCAAGAAGGTGTGGGTATCGTCGCCCAGCTCCACCACCTCGTCGGACGGCCTCGGCCTGCTGTTCAACGCCCGCGCCTGCCAGCGCTGCCACCTGAAGGACGGCCGCGGCCATCCGCCGGCCCAGGGGGAGCGGGCGGAATCGATGTTTCTCCGGCTCTCGATCCCGGCGCCGGCTCCGGGAGACGGAGCGGCCCCTGGGGAAAACCGGCCGGCCGTTGTTGCCGAACCCACCTACGGGGGACAGCTCCAGAACTTCTCGGTCCAGGGTGTGCCGGCGGAGGGCGAAATGACCATCGCCTACCGCGAGCAACCGGTGGCACTGGCCGGCGGCGAGGTGGCGTCCCTGCGGGTGCCCACTTACGGCGTCGCCGGTCTCGGCTACGGCCCGCTGCATCACGATACCATGCTGTCACCGCGGGTGACCCCGCCGATCATCGGCATGGGCCTGCTGGAAGCCGTGAGTGAAGAGGATATCCTCGCTGGCGCCGACCCGGACGACGCCGACGGGGACGGCATCTCCGGCCGGGCCAACCGGGTCTGGAGCGACGAGCACAGGAAGCCGATGCTCGGCCGCTTCGGCTGGAAGGCCGGACAGCCCACCGTGGCCCAGCAGGCCGCGGGTGCGTTTCGCGGCGACATCGGCATCTCCACGCCGCTCTACCCGAGCCCCCACGGCGATTGCACCGCGGCACAGCAAACATGCCGGACCGCGCCCCACGGCGGCGGATCGGATGCGGACGATGGCGCCGAGGCCACCGCCACGATGTTCGACCTGCTGGTCTTCTACAGCCGCAATCTGGCAGTGCCAGCGCGCCGCAACCCCGATGACGCGCAGGTGCTCCGGGGCAAACGGCTCTTTTATGAATCCAACTGCATCGGCTGCCACCGGCCCAAATTCGTCACCCGGCGGGATTCCATCGGGAAGGAACAGTCCTTCCAGCTCATCTGCAAGGCCGAGAAGCTGGCGCTCCAGGTCCGGGCGCTCAAGCAGATCGTCAGAGACCGGCTCGCTCCCGCGCTCGGGTTTCCGGTGGGTTTCAACGCGCTCGATGGAGATTGATCGAAGAGCCGTGCTCCGGCTGCTGGCCGGCGGGCTGCTCACGGGCGGGCCGTTGGGGCTGCCGCTGTCCCTGGGCGCCGCCACCGGGGGGCGGCTCTACCTCGGCGCCCGCGCCGGCGCGGGAAGACGCTATCGGGTCAGCGGCTTTCGCGCATCCGGCGCCGCGGCGTTCGACCTGGGCCTTCCGGCCCGCGGCCATTCCTTCGCCGTCCGGCCGGACCGGCGAACGGCCGTGCTCTTCGCCCGACGGCCAGGCCGCTTCTCCCTGGCCATCGACCTGGTGCACGGCGCCGTGGCAACCGAGTTCACCACCCCCCGCGACCGTCATTTCTACGGCCACGGCGTGTTCAGCCGCGACGGCCGGTTCCTCTACGCCAGCGAGAACGACTTCGACGGGGAACGCGGCGTCATCGGCGTCTACGACGCGGACAAGGGTTACGCGCGCGCCGGCGAGCTCGCCTCCCACGGCATCGGTCCTCACGAGATCGAACTTCTCTCCGACGGCGCCACCCTCGTCATCGCCAACGGCGGCATCCTCACGCGGCCCGACCTGCCCCGGATCAAGCTCAACGTCACCACCATGGCGCCGTCCCTCTGCTACGTAGACCGGCGCGACGGCAGGCTGCTACAAGAGCGCCGGCTCGCGCCTGCACTTCATCAACTCGGCATCCGCCACCTTGCCGTGGGCCGGGACGACACCGTAGCCGTCGCCATGCAGTACGAAGGCCCCCGCGGCGACCTCGTGCCCCTCGTCGCCGTGCACCGCACCGGCGCCGCCGCAAACGCGCTCCTGCTTCCCCTGAACGCGCCGGCCGCCGTGTGGCGCGCCATGAAGCAATACTGCGGCAGCGTCTGCTTCGATTCGAGCGGCCGGATCCTGGCCGTGTCCGCGCCACGCGGCGATCTGGTGACCTGCTGGGACGCCGGCGCCGGCATCCACGTGTCGTCCACACGAGTGCGCGACGGCAGCGGCATCGCTCCCGGAGAGCGGCCCGGAGAGTTCCTGGCGAGCAGCGGACACGGCGGCGTAACCGTCATCGGAGCCTGGTCGGGCAGATCGACCCCGCTCGACACCGCCTTCGTCAACCCCCGGCGCTGGGACAACCACCTAGTGTGGTGTCTCACGTAATCGTTTACCAATCTGCTGGTCTTTCTTGCCGTCGGCTGCGTTGCTCTTCCTCGCGTGGTGCCCGCCACACGGGCGGGTTTGAAACCCGCCCCTACAAGTCATCGCGCCTTGCCGACAACAAGCATCAAGTCCGGGATGACGGGGAGGGCGTAGCGGGACTCGCTACCCCCTCCGGCTCACATGGACGGTGACATCGAGCTCTGTTTGATCTTAAATATTTTTAGTTTTTGCTTTACCAAATAAAATTTATTTGGTAATACCTATCAGTCTTCTGCTTCAACGGTTTGCGGGCAGAGATGGCACGACATCCTCGAAAGGAGACGCCATGTCCCATAACCGGCTCATTCAGGTGGCGTGGGAACTGCACCAGAGGACCAGACACTGTCCAAGGGGCCTGCTTGTTGGCGATCAGCCGATGGACGGCCTTCTGTAAATTCTGCGCCGCGATCAGCGAGTCGTCATACACGGCGTGAGCCAGCGCGGCGTAGTGGGACACCACGTCGCGTTTTTGCGGCGCGGCGGAGGCGAAAGTGGACAGGAACAGTAATGCCGTTACCGTGAAAAGTGTCTTCATCGTCAATGTCTCCTTCGCACAAGCCGCTCGAATTCGGCGCTCTCACCAACCCGAGAGCGCCGAATTCCATCCCAAATGCTTCCTTCCCCTAAGGAATGCCGACGCGGTCGAAGATCTTGATGGCCGTCGCCCGGTTCTTGGCGATCTTGACCATATCGAGGTTGTCGGCCTTGAACTTGCCCCACGACTCCACCAGACCGGACCAAGGCACGCCGGGCTTCACGGGGTACTCGAAGTTCTGCTCCGCGTACATCTTCTGCGCCAGGTCATCGCTCAGGAATTCCAGCAGCTTGATGGCGTTCTCTTTCCGTGCCGAGTGCTTGGTGACGCCGGCGCCGCTGATGTTCATGTGAGCGCCGCGGCCGTCCTGATTGGGGAAGAAAACGAACACGGATTCCGCCCACGCGATCTGCTTCTCGTTGGTGAGCATCTTGCCCATGTAGTAGGAGTTCCCCAGGGAGATGTCGCACTCGCCCGCGAAGATGGCCTTGACCTGCGCCCGGTCGTTACCCTGAGGCTTGCGCGCCAGATTGGCTTTCAACCCCTTGGCCCACTCCTCCGCCTTCGCCTCTCCGTTATGAGCCACGAGCGAAGCAAGCAACGCTACGTTGTAGACGTGTTGCGACGAACGGATGCAGATCCGGCCCTTCCACTTCGGATCGGCCAGGGCCTCGTAGGTGGAAAGGTCGCCCGGTTTCACCCTCTCCCTGGAAGCGTAGACCATGCGAGCGCGTCTCGTGAGTCCGTACCACAGACCCGTCGGGTCCCGGTCCGACGACGGAACGTTCGCCATGAGCTTCTTCGTCTTCACGGGTTGCAGGACACCCGCTTCCACGGCATCGTTGATCCGCCCGATATCCACCGTCAAGACCATGTCGGCCGGACTGTTCCTGCCCTCCTTCTGCAGGCGCGTGATCATCCCCTTGGGCGCGAACACGACGTTGGTCTTGATCCCCGTCTGGTGGGTAAAGGCGTTCAGCATCGGCTTGATGAGGAACGGCTGCCGGTAGGAGTAGATGTTGACTTCACCGTTGGCGCCGGCGCTTGCAACGATCCCCATCGACAGGCAAAGGACCGCCGCCACAGCCACCAGCATTCTGGTCCCTATTGCTCGTATCGTCATTGCCACGGTCTCCCTTCGTGAGATAGTTTCCGTATCCATACTTCATTAGTCCCTTTTATGCAATACCTAAAGTTCGACTGGCCTAAATATTTCTTTTGCCTATCAACAAGCTGAGCACCGGTCGCGAGGCCCGTCCACGCGGCCGCACGGCCGGCCGGCCTTGTATTCATCACGACGACCTTCTAATGTCCTGAAACTGGGAGAGCTATGTATCTGGACCGACGACTGCTGACCCACACTCGCGGCGTGCGCGGGCGCATCGCCGCGGCTGCCGTGCTCGGCATCTGCGCCGTGGCCGCCGGCATCTCGCGGCTGGCGTTTTCCGGGCTGATCATCGCCGGCGTCCTCACCGGCGCTGCTTTCTCGTCGCTTGTCCCCTACCTGGCGGCCGTCGCCGGCTTCATCGCGCTGCGCGCGCTGTTCCAGTACCTGCGGGACATGGTGAGCCAGGAGACCGCCGCCCGGGTGAAGGAAGGGCTGCACGACAAGCTCTACCGGCACGCCCTCGACCTGGGCCCCGGACACTTCAACCAGGAGCGCACCGGCGACGTGCTGGTGTCGTTGGGCGAGGGGGTGGAGCAGCTCCAGGTCTTCTACGGCCAGTTCCTGCCGCAGATGGTGGTGGCGGGGGTGGCGCCGGTGCTGATCTTCTTTCTCATGGCGTCCTTCGACCTCGTCATCGGGCTCATCTTCGTGGTCTTCGCCCTGCTGACGCTGGTGGTGACGCCGCTGTTCATGCTCTTGACCGGAGAGAGCAGCCGGCGCCGGCGCACCTCCTACGGCGCCTTCAACGCCGACTTCCTGGACAGCATCCAGGGCATCGCCACCCTCAAGATCTTCGGCCGGAGCCGCAGCCAGGGAGAGCACCTCGCGTCCCGGGCGCGCCATCTCTACCGCACCACCATAGGCCTCCTGGCGACCAACATGGTCTCCGTCGGGGTCACCACCTTCGGCATCCTGGGCGGCACCGCCTGCGCCCTGGGCTGGGGCGCCCTCAAGGTCAGCGCCGGCGAACTGGAGGTGCGCTCGCTGATCGTGATCCTGATCATGGGCGCCGAGATCTTCCGCCCCATACGGGAGCTGATGATCCTGTATCACCAGGGCATCAACGCCATGGCCGCGGCCGAGGGCATCTTCGAACTGCTGGAGGCCCCGGTGACGGTACGCGAGCCGGCGGCGGCCGAGGCAGCGGCCAGAGCCTCCTTCGAGCCCGCCGTCCGCTTCGAGCAGGTGAGCTTCGCATACCAGGAGGGTAGCCGCCCGGCCCTCCGGGATGTTTCCCTGGAACTCCGCGCGGGCGAGAAGCTCGGTGTCGTGGGCCCCAGCGGCGCCGGCAAGTCCACCCTGGTGTCGCTGATGCTGCGCTTCGCCGACCCCCAGGAGGGGCGTGTCCTCCTGGGCGGCCAGGACATCCGCACCATCCCTCTGGCCGTCCTGCGCCGCCACGTCGCCGTGGTGGCCCAGGACATGTACCTCTTCTACGGCACCATCGCGGACAACCTGCGCATGGCCAAACCCGACGCCACCGCCGAGGAGATCGAGGCGGCGGCCCGGGCGGCCAATATCCACGAGTTCATCGCCGGGCTTTCCGAGGGCTACGACACCCTCGTGGGCGAGCGGGGCGTGCGGCTCTCCGGCGGCGAGCGCCAGCGCATCGCCATCGCCCGGGCGATCCTGAAGGACGCCCCGATCCTGGTGCTGGACGAGGCGCTGTCGAGCGTGGACGCCCAGAGCGAGGCGGTGATCAACGAGGCGCTGCGCAAGCTGATGGAGGGGCGCACGACGCTGATCATCGCCCACCGGCTGTCGAGCGTCATCCACGCGGACCGGATCCTGGTGCTGGAGCGGGGCCGGGTGGTGGAAACCGGCAGCCACGGGGCGCTGCTGGAGCGGGGCGGCACCTACGCCCGGCTCATGGCCGCCCAGGCCCAGGCCGGCGACGCCGAGGCGTTGGCGGAGCTCGAGGCCCCGGCCACGGCCGTGGCGGCCGAGCCCGAGGAAACCGCCGCGGCGCCCGCCGCCCGGACCGTGAACGCCCAGGCGCCGCTGTCGGCCTTCACCGTGCTGCGGCGGCTGGCGGAGCTGGTGCGGCCTTTCCTCCGCAAGCTCGCGGTATCGTTCTCGGCCGGGGTGCTCTTCCAGGCCTCGGTGGTGGGAGCCGGCGCGGCCAGCGCGCTGCTGGTGGGACAACTCATCCGCGGCGAGGACATCGCGTTCCAGTTGATCCTGCTGGGGTCCATGGTGGGGCTCGCTTCCGTGCTTTCCTGGGCCGACTGCTGGCTGCCCCACGACCTCGCCTACCAGCTCCTGGCGGAGATGCGCATCGACTTCTACAACACCTTGGACCCGCTGGCTCCGGCCTATCTGGCCCGGCGCCGTTCCGGCGACCTGGTGAGCATCGCCGGCGCCGACGTGGAGACGGTGGAGCTCTTCTTCGCCCACACCATTACCCCCGCGTTCATCGCGGTGGTGGTCCCGGCCGGCATTCTGATGGTGCTGGGCGCGGTGGGCTGGCCGTTGATGCTGGCGCTAGCCCCCTTTCTGGTGCTGCTGGCGTCGTCGCCGTTCCTGGCGCAGAAGCGTTCCGACCGGCTGGGCGGCGCGGTGCGCCGGGAGCTGGGTCACATGAACGCCCACCTGGTGGACAGCATCCAGGGCATGCGCGAGGTGGTCTCCTTCGGCCACGAAAAGCACCAGGTCGCCGCGGTCCTGGCCAACAGCCTTCGGCTCGCCAAGGTCCAGCTCGCGTTCCACAAGGACCAGGCGCTTCAGGCCAGCTTCAACGAGGCGGTGACCGGCCTCGGAGCGCTGGCGGTGCTGAGCACCGGCGTGTGGCTCGTGAGCCAGCTCGAGATGGAACGGGCGCTGCTGCCGCTGGCCAGCGTGCTGGCGCTGCTGGCCTTCGGGCCGGTGACCGACGTCGCCCGCACGGTCAAGGAGCTGATGGAGACGCTGGAGTCGGGCCGCCGGGTGTTCGAGGTCAAGGACGAGCCCGTGCCGGTGCGGGACGGCGCCGGGGTGCCGGCCCTCGCGGCCAACGGCAACACCCCGCCGGCCATCCGTTTCGACCACGTGAACTTCGGCTACGACGCCGGCAACGGCCTCGCCCTCCGGGACGTGTGCCTCGACGTGGAGCCGGGCCAGACCGTGGCGCTGGTGGGTCCCTCGGGGGCCGGCAAGACCACCTGCGCGCACATGCTGCTGCGTTTCTGGGACCCTGCCGCGGGCGCGGTGCGGCTGGCGGACCGGGACCTCCGGGACTTCACCCTGGACCACCTGC
This sequence comes from uncultured Binatia bacterium (SeqCode), assembly GCA_965221155.1. Taxonomy (GTDB): domain Bacteria; phylum Desulfobacterota; class Binatia; order UBA9968; family JAJDTQ01; genus JAJDTQ01. Next base: position 1,170,686 of record OZ244869.1, read on the forward strand.
GGGCCCAGGTCTCGCTGGTGTCCCAGGACACCTATCTCTTCAACACCACGATGCGGGACAACATCCGCCTGGGCCGGCCCGACGCATCCCAGGAGGAGGTGGAGGAAGCCGCCGGCCTGGCCCACATCCATCGCTTCATCAGCCGCCTGCCGGCGGGCTACGACACGGTGGTGGGCGAGCGCGGGGTGCAGCTTTCCGGAGGCCAGCGGCAACGCATCGCCATCGCCCGGGCGCTGCTCAAGGACGCCCCGGTGCTGATACTCGACGAGGCCACCTCGCATCTCGACGCCATCAACGAGGAGCTGATCCACCAGGCGGTGGACCGGTTGGTGCAGGGCCGCACCACGCTGGTCATCGCCCACCGGCTGTCCACCATCCGCGACGCCGACCGGATCGTGGTGCTGGACTCCGGCGGCATCGCCGAACAGGGCACCCACGACGACCTGCTCCGGGCCAACGGCCTGTACGCGAACCTGGTCATGACCCAGCTCGTCAGCGCCAACGAGCCCGCGCGGATGGCGGGGGGATGAGTTTTCACGGCCCTCCGACCCCCCTCTCCCTCTGGGAGAGGGTCGGGGTGAGGGCGCCCCATGCGGGGACCCCGTTCCACCGCCTCGGGAAGGGAGGGGGCGGGTTATTGGGGCGCCCTCACCCGCCCGTCGGGCACCCTCTCCCAGGGGGAGAGGGGTTGGATGCCGGGCGGGCCGCCATGAGGAGAAGACTTTATGGCCACTCCGCTGGCGGGGGCGTGACCCTGGGGCTGCTGCTCGGGTTGATACTGGCGCTTCCACCCCTGCTTTCCGCGGCATCCCTGCGCGTCGTCACCACCGTCGCCCCGGTTACCAGCATCGTGGAGAACGTGGCCGGGGATCGGGCGCAGGTTACCGGCATCGTGCCGGAAGGGGTGAACTCCCATACTTTCCGGCCGGTTCCCTCCGATGCCCGGATCATGGCGGAGGCGGATCTCATCATCCTGAACGGCCTGCACCTGGAGATCCCCACCCTGAAGCTGGCCCGCGGCAACAAGCGGGCGGATACGCCCATCCTGCTGCTCGCCGACCGCACCATCACGGAGCGGGAGTACGTCTTCGACTTCGGCTTCCCCGAGGACCAGGGACATCCCAACCCGCACCTCTGGCCGGACCCGATCCACGTCATGAACTACGCGCGTCTGGTGCGCGGCGCCCTGACACGGGCGGACCCCGCAGGCAGGGCCGTGTACCAGGCCAACGCGGCGCGCTACCTGAGCCAGCTTCAGGCGCTGGACAAGGCCATCGCCGCGGCCGTAGCCACCGTGCCGCCGGGGAACCGCCGTCTCCTCACCTATCACGACTCGTGGCCCTACTTCGCCAAACGTTACGGCTTCACCGTCATCGGCGCGGTGCAGCCCTCCAGCTTCGCGGAGCCCAGTCCACGGGAAGTAGCCCGGCTCATCGACCATTTGAAACGAGAGCGGGTGCCGGCGGTGTTCGGCTCCGCGGTGTTCCCCAGCCGGGTGCTCCAGCAGGTCGCCAGGGAAGCGAAGACGAAATTTATCGCCAGCCTGAGGGACGACGACCTCCCCGGGGAGACCGGCGACCCGGTCCATTCGTACACCGGCATGATGCTCGAGAACATCCGCACCATCGTCACGGCGTTGGGTGGCTCGGCCGACGCCCTCAAAACCGTGGACCCGGCGCCGGTGGCCGGCCATCACGCACGCTACCGCTAGTGTGGTGTCTCACAAATACGCTTATGAATCTGCGAGGGCATTTTGGTTGTCGGCAAGGCGTCCTTCGACTCCGCTTCGCTACGCTCAGGACGAGCAGTGGCGGGCACCACGCGAGGAAGAGCAACGCAGCCGACGGCCAAAAGGACCCGCAGGTTCATAAGCGTATTTGTGAGACACCACACTAGGAGCCTGCGCCGCAGGAACCCGGCATCCGATGTAGGGGCGGGTTTCAAACCCGCCCGTGCCCGCACGGCGCTGCCGGCCGATAAAGGCTCCTAGGCCCCGAATGGCACCCGTCAACGTGGTCCGATGTAGGTCGGATTAGCGAAGCGAAATCCGACACCGAAACGGAGTCGGGTTACGCCTACGGCTAACCCGACCTACTTGGGAGCCGGCACGAAAATGGTACTGCACGGCGAATAGTGGTACTCTGCCCCGAACCCGCAATCGTCCTTCCGTCATACCCGCTTTCGCGGGAATGACGGAGGGGGCGCGGGAATGACGGTGACGACGGTTTCAAGCGGCGTAGCCCGGGTTCGACAGGCATAGGCCGTACGCAACAAGCGTAGGCCGTATCGATACCGGAAAGGAAGGCAGCGGATGATCAACGTGGACTATCCCATTATCGACGGCGACGGGCACGTGGTGGAGCCGGACAAGGAGGTGGCCCAGTATCTGCCGGAACGGTTCCGGCGCATTCCGGGCAATCGCGACTACTCCCTGTTCCCGCAGGATTCCTGGGCGTTTGGCGTGGTCGACCCGTACAAGCAGGACGTTCCGGACGCGGCCATGTGGCTGAGCTTTCTGGACGAGGCCGGCATCAGCGCCACAGTGCTGTATCCGAGCAACGCCGCGGCCGTGGGAATGGTCCGCCGGGTGGAGTGGTCGGTGGACCTGGCGCGGGCGTACAACGACTGGCTTTACGACAAGTTCATGCGCCAGAGTGACCGCCTCCTCGGGGTGGCCCTGCTGCCGGTGCAGGACGTCGCGGCCTGCGTCACTGAACTGCACCGCTGCGTGGGCGAGCTCGGGTTCGTGGGCGCGATTCTGCCATCCATCTCCTCGCCCTTGATGGCCTACGGCAACCCGGAGTTCGACCCCATTTTCGCCACGGCCCACGAGCTCGACACCATGATCGCGGTGCACGGCGGCTTCGTCGGCGCCCACAACTTCGCCGATCCGCTGCGCACCTACCGGGAAGTCCGGTCCCTCAAGCACGTGATCCCGCTCATGAGCCACGCCACCAGCATGATCTCCCAGGGGGTGTTCGACCGTTACCCAAACTTGCGGGTGGCCTATCTGGAGGCGGGCTGCGGCTGGGTGCCGTACCTCATGGACGTGCTCGACGAACAGTTCGAACGCAAGGGCGCCGGCGACCTCAAGCGCAAACCCAGCGAGTACCTGATGGACCCCAACGTCTACTTCTCCTTCGAGATCGAGGAAAGGACCCTGCCCTTCTTCATCCAGCTCCTCGGGGACGAAAAGCTCGTCTGGCCGTCGGACTATCCGCACGAAAGGGCCCGGGCGGACTTCTTCGGCGACCTGCCGGAATTCTTCGCGCGCGAAGACGTATCGGCGGATTCCAAGCGCAGGATCCTGTCGGAGAATCCCAAGCGGCTGTACAAGATCTGATGGCGCCCTTCGACTCCGCTTCGCTACGCTCAGGACGAACGGTTGCCGAAGCCTTGAACCGTTCGTCCTGAGCCCTTCGACAAGCCTGTCCTGAGCTCGTCGAAGGGCTCAGGACAGGCGTAGCGGAGCGTCAGTGAAGCGAAGTCGAAGGAGCCCTCCAGGCCAACGGAACCCACCGAATCTCACACTTGACGCCGTGACTTCCGAAAAACATACCGACAAGGTCCACCACGTCCACGGCAGGCTTCACAGTCACCGGGGTGCCGGCGGCCGCGAATGGAGCGAGGAGGGGCGGCCCATCGTGGAGCTCACCGACGTGTCCAGCGGCTATCGGCAGACCCTCGGCATCGCCGGCGTCAACCTGAAGCTCTGGCCGGCCCAGTTCCTGGCCGTGGTGGGGCCCAATGGCGGCGGCAAGACCACGCTGCTCCGCACCATCCTGGGGCACATCCGGCCCAGGGAAGGCCGGGTGACGGTCAACGGCTCGTCCCTCGGAGCGGTGGGCTACGTGCCGCAACTGGAGCAGATCGACCTGAGCTTTCCGATCACGGTGGAAGAGGTGGTGCTGCTGGGCCTGTCGCGGCACCGGCACTGGTTCCGCCGCACCAGCGCCGAAGACCGCGACCGCGCCCACGAGATCATGCGGCGGCTCAACCTGCTGGAGCTGCGGGACCGCCAGATCCGGGAACTTTCCGGCGGTCAACAGCAGGCCGCGTTCATCGCTCGGGCCTTGCTGGGGGAGCCGGAGTTGATCCTGCTCGACGAGCCCACCTCGGGCCTGGACATCCGCTCCCGCGACGAGGTGGTCCATTTCCTCCACGAGATCAACCACTCGGGCGTCGCCATCCTCATCACCAGCCACGACCTCAACTGGGTGGCCGCGCACCTGCCGTGGGTGGTGTGCCTCAACCGCCACGTCATCGCCGAAGGCGACCCCCAGACGGTCTTCACCACCCAGGTGCTGGGGGAGACCTACAAGGGCGAGATGGTGGTGTTCCAGCACGGCGACATGATCATGGTGGGAGAACGGCCCCACTCCCCCAACGGGCGCTGATGCTGGAGCCGTTCGCTTACGAGTTCTTCCGCAACGGCATGATCGCCGCCATCATCGTGGGGGCGGTGTGCGGCTACGTCGGCGTATACGTGGTGCTCCGGCGCATGAGCTATATCGGCCACGGCCTGGCCCACGCGCTCTTCGGCGGCGCGGTCCTCAGCACCATCGTCGGCGTCAACTTCTTCATCGGCGCGGGCGCCTGGGCGCTGGTCAGCGCGGTGCTGATCCACCTCATCAGCCACCGCAGGCTGGTGGGCGCCGACGCCGCCATCGGGGTGGTGACGACGTCGAGCTTCGCCCTGGGCGTGGCCGTGGTTTCCACCTACCGGAAATTCACCCTGGACTTCGAGGCCGCGCTCTTCGGCAACCTGCTGGGCATCACGCCGGTGGATCTCTGGGTCATCGCGCTGACCTCCGCCGCGGTCGTGTTCGCCATGATCGTCATCCGCCACCAACTCCTGTTCTCGACCTTCGACCCCGAGGTGGCCCCGGTCTACGGCATCTCCACCAGCCGCACCGAGCTCATCTTCATCCTGCTCCTGGCCGTCACCATCGTGGCATCCACGCGCATCCTCGGCGTCACCCTGGTGTCCGCGGCCGTGGTCATCCCCCCCGTCATCGCCCGTTACCTGACCCAGCGGTTCCAGACCCTCCTGATCGTGGCGCCGGTGATCGGGGCCGTTTGCGCGGCAACGGGCATGTACCTTAGCTATTTCATCGACATCTCCTCGGGGGCCATGATCGTCCTCACCTTCGCCCTGGTCTTTTTCCTGGTAGGCGGCCGCCGGTGGCTCCGGGGGAGGGGCTAGGACCCTGTCCGCTAACGGTACCGGTACGTCTCCCCGCGTTCCCAAACCCCCTCCCTCTGGGAGAGCGTGGCCTCGTACCGTCCCAAACCAAACCCCTCTCCCTCTGGGAGAGGGTGGCCGAAGGCCGGGTGAGGGCGCCCCAATAGCCCTGCCCCTCCGATTTCTCGCCCCACACGACCGGCTGCTTATCCGAACACCCTCACCCCCACCCTCTCCCAGAGGGAGAGGGGGCAAAAAACCGACCCTCTGCGAATAGAGAGGGAGGTCGGACGGGTCGGGCCGCCTGCACTCGTCGGACGTTCGTGCTTTAATTGGAGGATGTTCCGCGGCGTGATCATCCTCGACCCTTTCAACAGCAAGAAGCGTCTTTTCACCCGGGCGGGTTGGTTCGCCGCGGCCGTCATCGCAGCCGTGCTTTGGGCCGGGTTCGCCGGGGCGGGGACCGAGGAAGAGGACGTGGCCCAGCGCCACGACCTTGTGTCGCGCTACCTCAAGGCAGTGTACGCCCAGGACTACGCCGAGGCCTACGGGTTGGTCTCACGGCGGGATCGCGAAGCCAAGAGCGCGGCGGCGTACCTGAGGGAGAATCCTTCCCTCACCGGCGCCGCCGCGGAACTCGTCCGCCGGCTCGCCGAGCGGATCGAGGTGGGACCTCTATCTTCCGAGATCCGGGGTGACAACGCCACGGTTCGTTTTCCCATAAGCCTTCCCGACGCCAATTCGGCCGAACTGCAGGAACTGTTCCACGGCTTCGATCCCGATGTGCTGAACCGGCTTGCGCCGGAGAAGCGCCGGCGAATTCCGGCTTCCCTCGACGAGATGAGCCGCACCGGCCGCCTGCCCGTCATCACCGGGGAAGAGTCGCTGGACCTCCTCAGGGAGGACGGCCGCTGGACGGTGTTCCTGAACTGGGGCGACGCCGTCAAGGTGTTTTTCCATGCCGCGGTCAAGGAAGGGCTCCCCTGGGCTTTCGAGCCGCTCCAGAAGATGGTGCTGGCCCGGCCGGGAGAAACCCTGCATGCCTCCTACCGGGCACGGAATCTCTCGGACCGGACCGTCACGGCCAAGGCGCGCCACCTGGACACGCCGAAAGAGGCGGCCGCCAAGTTTCTGAACGTGATACAGTGCTTCTGCTTTCTGCGGGAACGCCTGGACCCCGGGCAGGAAAAGGAGCTGTCGCTGGTGTTTCGGGTGGATTGGGACGTGCCCCGGGAGAACCGGGAGTTCCATGTCACGTATCAGTTCTACCCGAGCGACAAGTTTCCCAAGGACGCCGGGGCGCCGGAAGGCACTCTGGAGATCCGGATCAGGGACCACCGGAACGCCATCGACGACTTCAAAAGCCTCGACCTGACGTTCGGGAAACTGCGGCTGGCGCCGAACCCGCGCCTGAGATCCTCCGATCCCGGGTGGCTGGAGCTGGTGCCGCAACTCGACCGGATGGACCTGACCCGTTACAAGGACGGAACCTCCGCCGCCACCGTGTACCGGGGCACGCTCCGGCCGCAACGGTTCGCGGCCGTGGACCTCCAGGTCACCGGAATCCGCGGGATTCTCCGGAAGACCGGGGCTTCGGACCGGGTCAAGAACACCGTGCGCCCCATCCGTCTCGATTTCGAGCTCAAACCGGCCGTGACCACGGTGGTCGTCCTGGATCTTGAACTGCTCGACCTGAGCGATCATCCCGGCCGGGGCTACGAGCTTCTGCTCAAAGGGTACGAGCTCTACCAAGATGACAAGCTGCTGCAGAGGATTCCGCCCGGATAGCGGGGCTCGCCCATGACGCAACGGCGTTTCGTGGTCCACGTCACCGTGGGGACCGTGCTGTTCGCCGTCCTCGTGGGGTTGGTCATCCACCAGCTTCGAACGCCCCCGGCGCCGACCCGCCGGCCCGCTCTGGAGCGACTGGCGCGGTACGGCGCGGCGCCGGACTTCTCGCTGGTCGAACGAAGCGGCAGGCCCGTGTCCGCCCGGGACCTCCGGGGCCGGGTGTGGATCGTCGACTTCATCTACACCAAGTGCAAGGATACCTGTCCGCTTCAGAGCCGCGCCATGGCCGCGCTGCAAGCGGACCTGAAGACCCACGGCGACCTCCGCTCGGTGTCCATCACCGTGGATCCGCTCACGGACTCCGCCGCCTTGCTGTCGCAATATGCGGACCGCTACGGCGCCGACCCGGAGCGCTGGCTGTTCCTCACCGGCGGGCTGAAGGATATCCGGCGGATCGTGCAGCAGGGTTTTCGCCTGAGCGCCGCCCCGGTGGACGACAATGCCCCGGATCCCGTGGTGTTCCACAGCGCCCGCTTCGTGCTGGTGGATCGTAACGGCGAGATCCGCGGCTACTACGACAGCAACGACCCGCGGGCATTGAAACGCCTGCGCGAGAACGCCCGACGCCTACTGGACGGGAGGGCATAGCGGGCTGTTTCTTGTCTTGGAAGCGCCGGGTCTGTTAGATTCCACATGAGGGTCACGTGCGGGACGGCCACCGGGCGCCGGCCGTCCTCGGGGGAAAACCATGGGCAAAGCATCCAAAAAAAAGGGCGGCCGAGGACCTGGGCAGCAGGCGGCGGCCCCGTCGGCGAGCCCGAACTGGCCGGTTCTGGCCTTGGCCGTGGTCGGGCTGGTGCTGGCGGGATATTTGACCGGCACGACCTGGTCGGGGGAGAAGGCCGCCTTTTGCGAGGGCGGGGCCGACTGCGACATCGTGTTGCAAAGCCGCTGGTCCACACTCCTCGGCGTGCCGACCTCGCTCTGGGGATTCCTCGTCTACGCGGTGCTCGCGGGCGCGGCTTTCATCAAGCGCCGGAGCCGGCGCTGGAAGGTGCTGGTCACGGTCTCCCTGTTCGGCGTGGCATACAGCGTGTATCTCACGGCGATCTCCGTTTTCCGGCTGGAGGCCGCCTGCCCGTACTGCCTGACGTCCCTGGGGCTGCTTGCGGCCATCTTCGCCGTCACCCTGTTCCAGATCCCGCAGGTAAGCCGGCGCCTGGAATGGAAGCCCTGGCTCGGCGCGAGCTTCGGGGCGGCCGCGGTGGCGGTGCTGGCCCTGCACCTGGTTTTCTACGCCGGCGTCAACGTGGCGGCCTCCGGCAAGGAGGATCCTTGGATGAAGGGCCTGACCGCCCACCTGGAGGAGACCGGCGCCAAGATGTACGGGGCGTTCTGGTGTCCCGCCTGCAAGAGTCAGAAGGAGTTGTTCGGGGCGTCCGCCGAGGGTATCCCTTACGTCGAATGCAGTCCCGCCGGACGCAACGGCCCGACGTCGTCCAAGTGTCTGGCGGCGGGCATCCGTTCCTATCCCACGTGGATCATCAAGGGCCAGCGTCACACCGGGGTGTTGACGCCGGCGGCGCTGGCGGACCGCGCCGGCTTCGCCGGCATCAGGAGCCCGGCAAAGGAGGGCGGCTGATGCTTCGCTTTACGACCGGCCTGACCGCCTTGCTCCTGATGATGGCGGCCCCGGCCTGGAGCGACCCCGGGAGCTATCCGGAGTACGCCAAGGTGGTGCCGTCCGACAAGATCGCGATCCGGTATGTCCGGGTCGAGGAGCTGGTCCAGCATATCCTCGATCGCAAGCCGCTGACCCTCGTGGACGTTCGACAACCACGGGCCTATGCCGCGGGCCATATCAAGGCGGCCCGCTCCATACCGCTCGGCGCCTTTTTCAAAGGCGGGAATCTCGTGCCGCAGGAGGGACTCGTCGTCCTCTATTGAGCGTGCCCTCGCCACTTGGCCAGTTTGGCCTATGAAATTCTCCACAAAAAGGGGCACCGCAACATGAGGGTGTTGTACGAGGGGCTTCCGGGTTGGACCGACAAGGGCTACCCCATTGACAGTGAACCGGCGACCGCGACGCCGTGACCGGGGGGATTCCCGCCCCGCCCCCGACTACCGGCGCTCGAACTGCTTCCGGCCCCAGAGGTTGTCCCACGTCTCGTCGGTGATGGTGCCCACCACGTCCCGGGTCTTCTCCATGTCCTTGGCCACGGCGGGCCGCGCGGCAATGGTGTCGAACCAGCGGCTAAGATGGGGGTAATCGGCCATGTCCTGGCCCTGCCGCTCGTGCAGCCGTATCCAGGGAAACACCGCCATGTCGGCAATGGAGTAGTCCCCGGCCAGGTACTCGTGCTCGGAGAGCCGCTTGTCCAACACCCGGTAGATGCGCGCCCCCTCGTTGGTGTAACGCTCGATGGCGTAGGCGATCTTCTCGCGCGCATAGGCGCGGAAGTGGTGCGCCTGGCCCAGCATGGGGCCCACGCCGCCCACCTGGAACATCAGCCATTCCAGCACCCAGGTGCGGGCCCGTGTTTCCGCCGGAAGAAATTTCCCCGTCTTTTCGGCCAGATAGATCAGGATGGCACCGGATTCAAAGACCGACATCGGCGCCCCGCCGGGGCCGTCCCGGTCCAGGATGACGGGAATCTTGTTGTTGGGGCTTATCTTGAGGAACTCCGGGTCGAACTGCTGCCCTTTCCTGAGATCGACCCAGTGTAGCCGGTAAGCGAGGCCCGCCTCTTCCAGCATGATGTTTATCTTCTGCCCGTTGGGGGTGGCACTGGTGTAGAGCTCGATCATGGCGGTCCTCCTTGCGGATATTCGTGTGACGCAGGATACTAGTGTGGTGTCTCACAAATACGCTTATGAATCTGCGAGGGCATTTTGGTTGTCGGCAAGGCGCGATGACGAGCAGTGGCGGGCACCACACGGGCGGGTTTGAAACCCGCCCCTACAAGTCATCGCGCCTTGCCGACAACCAAAATCCTGCGCATCTTACCATGCGAATTAACCGGACAGGACACTAGCGGCATAGATGGCGTCCCCACTCGGCCGGTGTTTTGCCGCAACAACGGGCACGGGCGGGTTTGAAACCCGCCCCTACAGCGGCCGCGCCGGACGGCGGCGGACACCCGAATGCCGGACGCCCCGAACAGCCAGGCGATCGTGTCGAGAATCATCACCCTGACCACCGACTTCGGCTATCGAGACCCCTTCGTGGGCATCATGAAGGGGGTGGTGTCCTCCATCAACCCGGCGGCCACGATCATCGATCTGACCCACGGCGTAGCGCCCCAGGACGTCACCGGCGGCGCGCTGGCGCTGGCGGCCGCGGTGGACTTCTTTCCCGCGGGCACGATTCACGTGGCGGTGGTGGATCCCGGGGTCGGCGGCAACCGGCGCCCCATCCTCCTTGAAACCGGCCGCGCCTGCTACGTCGGCCCCGACAACGGGCTCATGAGCCTTGCGGCGGACCGGCAACGGCTGATCCGCACCATCCACCTCTCCAATCCCGAATATCACCTGCGGCCCACCAGCACGACATTCCACGGACGGGACATCTTCGCTCCGGTGGCCGCCCACGTCTCCGCGGGCGTTCCGTTGGAGAAGCTTGGCCGGGCTGTGGAGGTCTTCGAGGCCCTGACCATTCCCATCCCGGAGATACAAGGCGAGGACCGCATTGCCGGCGAGGTGATCTATATCGACGGCTTCGGCAACCTGACAACCAACATCCGCCGCGAGGACCTGGAGCCGTTTTCCGCCGATGGAGTCTCCGTGCGGATCAGCGACGCCGTGATCCGCGGCCTGTCCGCCAACTATGCCTCGGCCGAACCCGGCAACTACCTCACCCTCATCAACAGTTGGAACCGCCTCGAGATATCCCGGTGCCACGGCAACGCCCAGAGCAGCCTCGGCGCCCGGGTCGGCACCCCGGTGCGGCTTGGGAATCTATTAGCTGATATGTAGAGTTCTCCAGGGAGTATTCCGGTAACCGATCGGCATCGACCCGCCACGGATGGCGGCTGAAGGGAGGGGTCCGAGACGTGAGTACGGAAGACCAAAGGCTGAGCTGGGATGAGTACTTCATGACCATCACCCGCCAGGTGGCCGAGCGCTCCACCTGCACACGGGCCAAGGTCGGCGCCGTGATCGTTCGGGATCGGAGCATCCTCGCCACGGGCTACAATGGCTCACCCGCGGGCATGCCCCATTGCACGGAGGCCGGCTGTCTTGTCTACGAAACCAAGACCCCCAACGGGGAGACCGAGCAGAACTGCTTTCGCACCATCCACGCGGAGATCAATGCCATCGCCCAGTCGGCCAAGAACGGCGCCAGCATCAAGGAAGCCTCCATCTACATCACCCACACCCCGTGCATTCACTGCCTCAAGGTCCTGGTGAACACGGGAATCCGCGACATCTTCTACGAGAAACCCTACAAGCTCGACACCGTGGCGGACATCCTCGATCACACCGGCGTCAAGCTGCATGCCGTGGCCATGCCCTGAATACGGCGCCGGCCGGCAAGAAAAAAGCAGGGGTCACGTGTCGTGACCCCTGCTCGATGGCGAAAGTACCTCGCGCCGCTATTCCGCGGCGCGGATTACACACCTAAACCTTGTTCGCGAGAGTGAAAGCGATGATCAGGGCGTAGATGCCCAGCGCTTCGATGAGGGCCAGGGACAGGATCAACGGGGTGAAGATCTTGTCGGCAGAGTTGGGGTTGCGGCCGATGCTTTCCATGGCGGCGCCACCGACCCGGCCTTGCCCGAGCGCGCAGCCGAACGCGGCAATGGCGATGCCCAGGCCCGCACCCAGTGCGATGATACCCTGGACCATGCTTGCCGAGCCGCCGCCCGCTGCTTCCGCGGCAGCGGCGACACCCGACAGGATCAGCACGAAGAGTCCCACCAGTACAAAGGCGGTCATTTGCTTCATCCTTTTCTCCTTTCCGGCGCTACGGTTGTGTTGGCCAACCCCTCCTCATCATCCTCTCCGCGTGCCGCCGTGGCGCTCAATGATCATGGCTCAGAGCCAAGGACGCATAAATCATGCTCAACAGGGTGAAAACAAAGGCCTGGATGACCGAAACCAGCGCTCCCAACAGATAGAACAGCACCGGTATCACCACGTAGGTGAGGCCGGTGAAGATCTCCACCACCAAGTGGTCGGCGAACATGTTGAATGCCAGCCGCAGGCCCAACGTGAGCGGCCGGAACATGTGGGAAAATATCTCGATTGCAAAGTACAGCGGCGCGATCACCAGAAACGGTCCCATGAACTGCTTGATGTAGCTGCTGCCATGCTCCCGGATGCCGAAGTAGTGATAGGCGCCGAAGGAGATCAGCCCGAGCCCCAGGGTCACGTTGAGATTGCTCGTGGGAGGCGAAAACCCCGGCACCAGACCGATGAAGTTGGAGATCAGGATGAAGATGAAGAAGGTCCCGTAGAGCGGCAGGTACCGTCGCCCCTTGTGGCCGATGACGCTGTCGCTCAGGCCCCTCACGAACTCGATCAACAGCTCGAAGATGTTCACCAGCGTGATGCGGTCGCTGGGGATCACCGGGTCATGGGTGTCCAGCAGCCGGCGCCGGACCCCCAACGCCAGGAACACCAGCAACACCATGGTCACCAGCGAGAAGAAGATCTGAATGGGCAATACTCCCTGCAATGCCGCGGGCAACAGGTCGTACCATGTAAAAGGATGTTGTCCCATCTTATCTGCTCAGTTTCGTATCGTAGAGCCGATCCCACAATATCGCCAGGATCAGGCAGTTGACTCCCACAGCGAACGACACCGCGTCCGGAGCGATCCGGGTCAGCAGAACCCACGAAGCGCCGAGCAGGAAGCAGAACTTCAGGATCAGCAACGCCACGCCTGCCCGGACCCTGCCTTTGGTCGCCAACGGGGTAATGACCCATCGGACGCCCACCGCCAGCAGCAGGAAGTTGACGCCCATGAACAGGCCGCCCAACAACAGGCCGCCCGGCTCCACCCACTCCAGCGGCGCCAGCGCCATCGACGCCAGCACCAGCAGCCCGTGCCAGAGCTCCACCCGCAACACCGGGAGACCTTGAGCTTCCCAACTCATCGCCGCTCCGCCGAGAAGTGACGCAACAAAAGCGCCAGACGGTAGAAGGCAACGGCGAGCGCCAGCAGAGTCAGCACCAGCACCCCCCACGGGGAGCTGCCGAGGTACTGATCCGCGTAGTAACCCAGGACCAGGCCGGCTCCGACCGTTGAGGGAAATTCAAAGCCGACCGCCGTGTATTTGGCGGCTCGAAAGAGCACAGGACGCTTGGAAGACGGTCCGTTGGGAGACGGTCCATCTCCACCCTCGGTTTCGTTGCTCACTGGGGAAGATTTTTTAACATGCAGGCCATGGCCGGTCAACGCCGCGACGCGTCTTCCTCCGCCCAGTCGGCGAAGGCGGTCACCGTGGCGGCGATGTCGTCTTCGCTGTGGGCCAGCGACAGGAACAGCGCCTCGAAGGGCGAGGGCGGCAGGTAGATCCCTCGCGCCAGCATGCCGTGAAAGAAGCGCGCAAAGCGATCCCGGTCGCACGCTCGTGCATGGTCCGGTTCGGTAACCCGTTCGAGCCCGAGAAACAGCGTCAGCATGGAGCCCACCCGGTTGACCGTGCCCTGGACGCCGCGGCCGAGCACGCCCTTCAACCCCTCCTCGAGCTTCCGCCCCTTCTCCTCCAGTTCCCGGTACACGCCCGGCGCCGCCAGCGCCCTCAGCGTGGCCAACCCGGCGGTGACCGTCACCGGATTCCCCGAAAGGGTGCCCGCCTGGTAGACCGGCCCCACGGGCGCGAGGCAGCTCATGATGTCCCGGCGCCCGCCGAAGGCTCCCACCGGCAGTCCGCCGCCCAGGATCTTGCCCAGACAGGTGAGGTCCGGGGTCACGCCGTAGCGCTCCTGCGCTCCGCCGGGGGCCACCCGGAAACCCGTGATCACCTCGTCGAAGATCAACACCACGCCGTACCGTAGCGTCAGTTCCCGCAACGACTCCAGGAATCCCGGCTCCGGAGGAATCACGCCCATGTTGCCGCACACGGGCTCGACGATGACCGCGGCCAGGTCCTCGTGGTTTTCCTCGATCAGAGTCCGGACCGAAGCCACGTCGTTGAACCCCGCAATCAAGGTCTGGCCGGTGAAACTCTCCGGTACGCCGGCACTCTCCGGCAGGGAAAAGCTGGCCACGCCCGAACCTGCCTTGGCCAGCAGAGCGTCCACGTGCCCGTGGTAGCAGCCGTCGAACTTCAAGACCTTGTTTCTGCCGGTATACCCGCGCGACAGGCGGATAGCGCTCATGGTCGCCTCGGTGCCCGAATTCACCAGCCGCAACTGCTCGATGCCGGCGATCCGCTCGCTCACCAACTCGGCCAACTCCAACTCCTTTTTGGTCGGCGCGCCGAACCCCGTGCCGTCCGGCACCGCCTTGACCACGGCGTCCACCACCGCCGGCGGGGCGTGGCCCAGGATCAACGGACCCCAGGCGCAGACGTAATCGATATAGCCACGGCCGTCTTCGTCGAAGATCCTGGATCCCTCACCCCGGGCGACAAAAACCGGCTCGCCACCCACGGCGTTCCACGCCCGCACGGGGCTGTTGACGCCCCCGGGCACGACCCGTTGCGAACGCTCGAAGAACGCGGACGACGCCTGCCGCCCCTTACTCATGGACCGCCTCCCGGCCATCGTACGCGGCTGGAAAACGGCCCGTACAGAGCCTACCCATCGACTGCCTCCACCTAAGCTCCAGGGGTCGCGACGGCGATCCCATGGAATTCATTACGAAAAATAAAAGACCCATTTTTCTTCTTGCAATACACCCAAAAAACCTTTAGAGGTTTTCCCTTTCTTGCACCACTTCGTAAGCTCGACGGGCCAAAAAACTTGCCGCTTTCCTCGAGGACCCCAGCGGCCAAGACGGGCTTTGTGTGGCTTGAGTCACGGTCAAGACCACGAAAGGTTGTCCACAACTGTTGATAATATTGTTGATAACTGACGCCCACATAGGCACTGAGACGAGGCAAGACGACGATGAAACCGGTTCCCCGCAAGATACAGGATCGCCTCAAGGAAAAGGTCGGCTTACACAATTTCCAGACATGGATCAAACCTTTACAAATCACTGAAGTCAAGGATGGCGCGGTCACCATCGAGGTCCCCAGCACCCTGTTCCGCGATTGGCTCAACGACAACTATATTGAGGCCCTTGAGGCCGAGTTTTCCCGCTACTATGACGAGCCCGTCGACATAGCCATTTCGGTCAACCCGGCCACCGGGAGTGCCGACCAGCCAACCCGCCCCGCGCGGAAACCGTCGCAACCCGAAACATCGACCCTGATCCCACGCTATACCTTCGAGGACTTCGTGGTCGGCGCCAGCAATCAGTTCGCCCACGCCGCCTGTCTGGCGGTCGCCAACCGACCCGCGGATAATTACAACCCGCTTTTCATCTACGGTGGCGTCGGCTTGGGCAAGACCCACCTGGTGAACGCCGTGGGCCACCGCCTGCTGGAGCGGAACCCGGATCAAGAGGTGGTCTACACGACCTTCGAGTCGTTCATGAACGAACTCATCGGATCGCTGCGCCGTGATCGCATGAACGAGTTCAAGAGCCATTACCGCAATATCGACGTCCTCATCCTGGACGACATCCAGTTCATCGCGGGCAAGGAGCGGACCCAGGAAGAATTCTTTCACACGTTCAACTCGCTGTACGAAAGCCACAAGCAGATCATCATAACCTCGGATCGATTCCCCAAAGAAATTCCGAAATTGGAGGATCGGCTCCGAAACCGCTTCGAGTGGGGCCTGACCGCGGATATCCAACCACCGGATATAGAGACCCGCATCGCGATACTCATCAAGAAGGCGGAGGCGGAGAAGATCGATCTTCCGCAAAGCGTGGCCAACTTCCTCGCCACCAACATCTGGTCGAATGTCCGGGAGCTCGAGGGCGCACTCACCCGCCTTGGCGCATTCTCGTCCCTGACCAAGGTTGAGATCACCACCGATCTCGCCAAGGAAGTGCTGCGTCACACCCTCAAGGACAACGAGAAACAGGTCACGGTGCGGAACATCCAGAAGGCCATCTGCGAGCACTTCGACGTCAAGATCAGCGAGCTCAAATCCAAGCGCCGCACGAAGAATCTGGCCCTCGCGCGCCAGATGGCCATGTATCTTTGCCGGAAATTCACCGCCACGTCGTTTCCGGCCATCGGTGCGGAGTTCGGCGGCAGAGACCACTCCACGGTCATTCACGCGTCCAAGAGCATTGAAAAGAAGACCGTGACGGACCCCTACGTCAAGGCTGCCGTGGAACGCCTCGTGCGCCAACTCAAGAACTGAAAAAGCAGGTGGAAACGCTGTGGAGAAACCGGCGCAGCCTGTTGAGATCCTGACAGCTTCCCGGCACCCAAACCCCTCTTCTGTGAACACCGTGCGTTGCCGCGATTTTTTTTCCACTGAAAAGGTGGTTAAATACCGGCAGGTTTCGACGTCTATCCCGATATCCACAAGCCCTACTACTACTCTTGTTTTAATATACTAAACTAAAGAGATAATCGGGCTGGGTCATCCAGGAGGACAAATGGAAATCAGAGCGAGACGGGAAGACTTGCTGAACGCGTTGTCTCGAATCCAAGGTACAGTGGAACGGCGCAATACCATGCCGATCCTGGCCAACGTGTTGATCGAGACTCACACCAACCGGATCCGGGTCACCGCGACCGATCTCGAGGTGGGGGTCCGGGCGACCCTGAACGGTGAGATCGTCACCTCGGGCGGTGTGACCGTGGACGCCCGGAAGCTCTATGAGATCGTGCGTGAGCTGTCCGAGGAAATGATCGAGTTGAAGCGGCTGGAGAACGACCGGGTCGAGATCCGGAGCGGCAAGTCCGTGTTCAAGATGGTCGGCCTCGACGCACAGGAATTTCCAGTGTTTGCCAAGAGCTCGGAGGAAGAGCGCAAGGAGTGTTCGGCGCAGGTCCTTAAGGAGATGATCGACATGACGATCTTCTCCATCTCCACGGACGAGACCCGGTCCAATCTGAACGGCGCGTTGCTGCAAGACTCGGGCGAGGCCACGGTGAGGATGGTCACCACCGATGGTCACCGGCTGTCCCTGGTGCAGCGGGAGATCGGTCCCCTGGGTTTGGCGAAGGGTGTGATCATCCCGCGGAAGGGTCTGGGAGAACTCCGCAGGCTCCTGGAAGACTCCGGGGACGAAAAGGTTTCCATGGACTTGAGCGACAACATGGTGTTCGTGTGGTACGGGGACGTGGAAATGTCGATCCGGCTGATTGACGGTGAGTTTCCGGACTATGACAAGGTCATACCGAACGACAACACCAGCGAGGCCAACGTGGCGCAACGCAACCTGTTTCGGGCCCTGCGGCGCGTGTCCTTGTTGTCCAGCGACCGCTACCGGGGTGTCAGGGTGGAGTTCAATGGCGGAAACATGGCCATCTCGGCCAACAATCCCGACCTTGGGGAGGCGGACGAGCAACTGGAGGTCGAATACCAGGGCGGACTCCTCTCCATCGGCTACAACGCTCAGTATCTGCTGGATATTCTCGGCGTCCTGGACCAGGAGGACAAGATTGTGCTGGCGCTGAAGGACGACCAGAGCCCCACCGTGTTGAAGCGCAGCGGCGACGACAGCCTGCTTTACGTCGTGATGCCGATGCGGATCTAGCAGCGGCACACATCCAGATGGCAGAAAAATCCCACGCCGAGAGAACCCTCAAGACCGTCGCCTGCTTCGTGGTTACGGTGAGCGACACCCGCGATGAGGCGACGGATACGAGCGGCGCCACCATCAAGCGGCTGCTGGAGGAAGGCGGGCACACGGTGGCGGGCTACGAGATCGTCAAGGACGAGCCCGAAGACATCGGCGCCTTGATTGCCAGGGCATTGGCGGCGCCGGGCGTGGATGTGGTGGTGTTGAACGGCGGCACCGGGATTGCGCCGAGAGACGGGACCTACGAGGTCGTCAGCCGCGTGCTCGACAAGCGGATCGACGGGTTCGGCGAGCTGTTCCGTTTCCTGAGCTACCAGGACATCGGGTCCGCCGCCATGCTGAGCCGCGCGATAGCCGGCACCGCGGGATCCCGCGTGGTGGTATCCCTGCCCGGCTCGCGGGGCGCCGTGGAGCTGGCCATGAGCCGGTTGCTGGTGCCTCAGTTGGGTCATATGGTAGCCCAGGCCCGCGGACTATGAAGATCCGGGTCAAACTCTTCGCCATGCTGCGGGAGCGGGCAGGGACCGGCGATGCCTTCCATGAGCTGCCCGAGGGCAGCACCGTCAACGACCTCTGGGACAAGCTTCGGCGTGAGCACGCAGGACTTTCCGGAGTTGATATAAAACTCCTCTATGCCGTCAACAGCGAATATGTCGTGTTGAATCACCGGCTGGCGGACGGCGACGAGGTCGCCTTCATACCACCGGTGAGCGGAGGGTGACGTGTACCGGCTTACCGACAAACCGATCGAATTGAACGAGTTGCTGGACTTCGTGGGCGACCCCGGCGCGGGCGCGGTGGCGACCTTTATCGGAATGACCCGCGACAACAACGAAGGCCGGTCCATCCTGTCGCTGGACTACGAGGCCTACCCGGGCATGGCCGAGCAGGAGATGGCTCGGCTCGGTGAAGAGGTGGACAAGAAATGGGGGATCACCCGTATGGCCATGGTCCACCGCATCGGCAACGTCCCCATCGGCGAGGCCAGCGTGATCATCGCCGTGTCGTCGCCACACCGCGACGACGCCTTCAAGGCCTGCCGCTATGCCATCGACGAGCTCAAGAAGCGCGTGCCCATCTGGAAGAAGGAAATCTACCGGGGCGGGGAGATCTGGATCGGCAGTCAGACCGGCGAGCGGTACACCGACGACGCCGCCACTCCGACCCCCTCTCCCTCCGGGAGAGGGTTGGGGTGAGGGTGCCCGCTGCAAGCGGCACGTTCGAAGGTCCCGGCCAGGGCTACTCGATGCGCAAGATCGAGGCGGGAGGCAGATTTTCCAGCAGGCCGGCCACGGCCTGGTCGAGATATTCACCACTTTTGGACTCCACCGTCACCTTTACCTTGTAGTCCGGATGGTCCAGCACCGGATAGGAACCCAGCATGATCTCGGGAAACCGTACCAGCAGGTCGTTCAGCTTGGCGGCGATGACGCCCTCGCCGTCCTTGATGTAGATGTTCTTGAGGTAGTACGGCGCCTCACGGAAACGCTCCTTGATGGCGTTGAAGCGGTCCTGCAGGATCCGCGGCACCCCGGCGAAGATGTAGACGTTTTTCATCCGCACCACCGGAGCGAACAGGGCCCTGTCACCCACGAGCTCGGCCCCGTCCGGCACCATGGCCATGCGTAGCCGCGCCGGGTTGAGATTATCGCCGTAGCGCTCGGACAACCGGCGTTCCAGCCGCGGGTGGATGACCGCCTCGACCCCGAAGCCCAGCGCGATGCCCTCGATGGTCACGTCGTCGTGGGTCGGGCCGACGCCGCCGGTGGTGAATACGAGATCCCACTTGGCGGAGAAGCGCGCCGCCGTGCGCCCGATGAGCTCCCGCTCATCCGGGATCACCGTGACGCGCTGGACATCGACGCCGAGGAGCCGCAGCTCGCGGCACAGGAACGTGGAGTTGATGTCCTGGGTCTTTCCCGAAAGAACCTCGTTGCCGATGATGATGATGCCCGCGGTCTTCGACATGGTGAGGCTTCATACTATGCCAGGGAGGGTTTCTTCAATGCGACAGACCGAACATTACCTGATTGACGTCGCCTATCCGTACTGGGAGGCCGAGGCGGAGATCGCCAAACGGTTCTTCCGGGGCAAACCGACGCGGGAGCAGCACATCTATTGGCTCAAGGCCCAACTCTGGAAAGAGCTGCACCCGGTGGACGGTTATTTCAGCGGCCTTCACCGCGAGTTGGCGAATCTGGTCGAGATGTTCCCCGAGGTGGACCGGACCGTGGACCGGCATCGGTATCACGGGCTTCTGGAGCAGATGGTTCAGGAGTTCAACCACTACGTGCTCCAGGCCGACATCCTGGAGTATCTGCTTGGCCGCAAGATCGGCGCCGGCGACACCATCCAGTTGCCGGAGGAAAAGGCCCTGGGCGAACTGCGCCGGAGCCTGGTCTCGGGTTCGGCCGTGGAGAGGGCCGCGGTGCTGGTGACGGAAGGAGGCGGCGCGAGACTGTTCCGCGAGGGCCGCAAGCTCAAGGGAAGCGTCCTCGAACGGAAGATCGCCGCGGCCATGGATGTGGTCTACCAGGATGAGAAGAACCACTACCGCGAGGCGGCTCGGGAGGCTGCCTCGGCGGTGGCCGACAAAGGTGAACTGAAGGTCATGAAGCGGGCCATCGAGCGCGTCAGCCTTCAGCGTGTGCACATGAGAAACGAGATGTTTCAGTTTCCACTCTCAGGCGAGGCCGTCGAGCGCTGCGTGGCGAAGTTCCACAAGCCGGTCTGACCGAAAGTATCGCGGTTGTTCGTTTCACAGCCCTCCGACCCCCTCTCCCTCTGGGAGAGGGCTGGGGTGAGGGGTTGGTTTCTCAGGGTCGTCCCAGCGGATGGGACTTGGGACCGGCGCAGACCCCGCGGCGCGAAGAGCGGATGAACTCCAGCAAGACGGCGATGTCGCCGGACGGGTCGTGAAGAGTCGTTTCGAGCTCTTTCACCGCCGCCCCCAGGTTGCGGCGCTTGCGGAAAAGAATCTGAAAGGCGTTCTTCAGCACCCGTATCCGGGTTTGATCGAAGCCGGCCCGGCGCAGCCCCACGGCATTCAGCCCGCGCACGGTATGCTGCCAGTCAATGATGGAGAACGGCGGGACGTCCCGGCTGGTGGCGCTCATGCCGCGCATGATGGCGACCTGTCCGATGCGGACGAACTGGTGGACCGCGCAGCTCGCCGAGAGCACGGCACGGTCGCCGACTTCGACGTACCCGCCCAGCACCGCATTGTTCGTCAGGATGATACGGTTGCCCAGCCGGCAGTTGTGGGCCACGTGGCTATTGGCCATCAGGAAGTTGTCGTCGCCGATGACCGTGGTGGTTTCGGCGGTGGTGCCCCGGTGAACCTGAACGCCTTCGCGAAACACGTTACGGTCGCCGATTCGAACGTAGGACTTGGCGCCACGGTAGGACAGATCCTGCGGCGCGTCGCCCAGGACGGCTCCGCTATGGACTTCGTTGTCTTCGCCCAACTCCGTCCAGCCCATGACCACCGCATGAGGCATCAGACGTGTTCCCGCCCCGATCTTTGCCGGCCCGTCGATGACGACGTAAGCGCCGAGCTCGGCGTCGGGATGGATTTCGGCCCGTGGATCCACCACGGCTGTAGGATGTATCGACATGAATGATTTTTCGGAGTCCTATCGAGTTCGGGTTCGGTGACGGTCGATTTCGTCGGCGGGCAGCGATTCGTCCTCGCGATCGTCGCCGGCGACCCGGTACTTGCCGTCCGCCCAGGCCCCGAGGTCCACGAAGCGGCAGCGTTCCGAGCAGAAGGGCCGGTGCGGGTTGCCCGTCCACGGAGTCTTGGTATGGCAAATGGGGCACTTGATAGAGGTCGGCATTTTGCTCCAGGCTGCCGGAGGTGGCCCGCGTAGCCGCGGCTCCGGGCATCCGATAGCGTCACCCTTTTGAGTAACAGGTCGGCGATGGTTTTTCAAAACATCCTGGTTAAGAAAGGAGCTTGAGACCTGTGAACGACGAAGGCATACTAGTGTGGTGTCCCACGTAATTGTTTACAAAGATGCGCAGGATATCTTGTTGTCGGCAACGCGCGATGACGTGTAGGGGCGACCGGCGGTCGCCCCCCAAGTGGCGGGCACCACGCGAGGAAGAGCAACGCGGCCGACGGCAAGAAAGACCAGCATCTTTGTAAACAATTACGTGGGACACCAAACTAGCTATGGAGCAAGACCGGGATGAGCGACCTGTTGCCGATAATTATTCTCGCCGGCGGCAACGAGCGAGTGGAAACGATACCCAACGGACTCACGCCCGACGACATTCTGCGGGGTTTCAAGGGCGCGGTTAAGCTTCCGTCCGGGCGGTGCATTGTCGGCGAGCTGATTGAGCGGATCCGCGAGAGCGGGCGGTTCGAAGATCCCGTTCTCGTGGGGCCGCGGCGGATCTACCGCGACCTGGTGGACTGTGAGATCTCGGATACCAGCGGCGATCTCCTCGCCACCGTCACGGAGTTGACCCGCCTGCTCACCGAGCGTTATCCGGACCGGCCCGTCGCGGTCTCCGCCTGCGACATCCTGCCCACCGCGGCGGACTTCCGGAATCTCCTGGACGAGTCGTATGTGCCGTACGCCAACAGCGGGTTTTGGTGGCAGATGATCGCCGCCGAGCCCGAGGAGATGGGTGTCAGTCGCTGGAAGCCCAGCTATCGCATGCGGCTTTCACCCGAGCGGCCGCTGCTGAACCTGTATCCAGGTCATCTCCTGATCCTGCGGGGCAGCGCGATCCGTCTCGACTGGTTCAACCGGTTCCTGATACTGGCCTACCGCTTTCGCAACCGCGGCCTTTACGAGCGCGTGATCCGCATCACGCTCCGGGTGATGCGCCTGTGGCTGGCGGACGATCTGAGAAGAGTCGCTTCATTCCAGTGGCCGGGGCGCATCGTGGCGGCCCCTTACGGCATCTTCAGAACGTACGTCAAGTACCGCCTGGAGCGGATCACGGTTCCCGATCTCGCCGACGAGCTGACCCGGCAGATCATGGTGCCGGACGGCACCCGCGGGCTGGACCATCCGGCGTCGTTTGCCGTCACCCGGATCCGCTCCTTTGCCAAGGACATCGATACCCGGATCGAGCTCGAGGAAATCCTCCGTGATGGGGTGGCGGATCGGGGTCAGGACGGCGCGCCGGCGCCTACTTGCGCGAGCCACTCGTCGAAGAACGCCGGGCCGTGACGCTCGAGCCGGGGCGCGGCGCGGGCCGTGGAGTCCCGGAGCGCCGCCACCGAGATCCCGGGTGTTGTCTCGATCTCCACGGTGTGGCCGATGAACCACCGTTCCAACCCGCCGCCGGTCGCCTCTGGATGAAACTGGAGCGCCAGCCCTCGGGCTCCCCAGAGAAATGCCTGATTCTCGCATGCGTCCGTGGAGGCTAGGTGGACGGCGCCCCGGGGCAGGTCGAAGGTGTCCCCGTGCCAGTGGAGCACCGGCGTCTTGTCCGGCGCGAGATGGCGCAACGCCGACGCGCCGCCCGCCTCGGTCAGGGACAGGGGGCCCCAGCCGACCTCCTTCGTTCCGGCGCCGTAAACGCGAGCGCCCAGCGCCCGGGCCATGAGCTGGCTGCCGAGGCAGATGCCCAGGGTCGGGTGGTCGGCGCCGAGCCGGCGCTCCAGTATCCGCACCTCGTCCGCCAGAAACGGGTACTGCCGGTCGTCGCAGGCGCTGATGGGGCCGCCGAGGACGATGAGCAGGTCGGCGCCCGCCGCATCCATCCGGCCCAGATCATCCAGGCCGGCCTCGAGGTATTCGATCCGGTACCCGCGCCGGGTCAGCGGCTCGGCAAAGGAGCCCAGATCTTCGAAAGCCACGTGCCGGATGACCACGGCGCGCCGGCGGGTGGGGGATGTGGAAGCGGTCATTAGGGGTAACCCTTTAAGATAGCGCCGATGAATTGCGTCCTTCGACTTCGCTTCGCTACGCCTGTCCTGAGCTTGTCGAAGGGCTCAGGACGAACGGAGACAGTATCTCCACAACCGTTCGTCCTGAGCGTAGCGAAGCGAAGTCGAAGGACGCATGCCCATAAACTTTCCCGTAACGTGGAAAACGCCTAGACTCAACCGGACGGAGGAAAGGTGGGGGTCTGAACATGGAAGACGGTAGCGATCCCGGACCTCTTGGGCTGCGCGGGCACCCGATCCTGTCCGCGCCCGGGGGGCCGGTGGTCCTTCTCATTCTCGATGGTGTCGGGGTCGGCGCGCGGGACGAGTTCGACGCGGTGGCGCTGGCGCGGACGCCCAACCTGGACCTGCTGCGCGGCACCGGCCTGGTGGCGTCGCTGCGGGCGCACGGCACCGCGGTGGGGCTGCCCTCCGACGCCGACATCGGCAACTCCGAGGTGGGACACAACATCATGGGTGCGGGCCGGGTCTTCGACCAGGGCGCCAAGTGCGTCGACCGCGCCATCGACACCGGAACCCTGTGGGACGGCCACTGGAAGACGCTGGTGCAGCGTGTCGGGTCCGGCGGCGCGTTGCACTTCATGGGCCTTCTCTCCGACGGCAACGTGCATTCCCACGAGGCTCACCTGTACGCCCTGATCCGCCGGGCCGACCACGAGGGGCTGGGGCGGGTCTACGTGCACGCCCTGCTGGACGGGCGCGACGTCCCCGACCGCACGGCGCTGGTCTACCTGGAGCGCCTCGAAGCGCTGCTGAGCGGCATCCGGGACAAGGGCGGCCGCGACTACCGCATCGCCTCCGGCGGCGGCCGGATGGTGGTGACCATGGACCGGTACGAAGCCGACTGGAGCATCGTGGCCAGGGGGTGGAGCGCCCACGTCCAGGGCGAGGCCGCGGGGTTTCCCAGCGCCGCGGCCGCGGTGGAACACTTCCGCGCCCAGGAGCCCGGCATCAGCGACCAGGTGGTGCCGGCGTTCACCGTGCGCAATCCGGACGGGAGCCCGGTGGCCGCCATCGAGGACGGCGACGGGGTGATCTTTTTCAACTTCCGCGGCGACCGCGCCATGGAGATGTCCAGGGCCTTCACCGCCGGCGCCGGCTTCGACCGCTTCGATCGCGGCCGGGTGCCGGACGTGTCGTTCGCGGGCATGATGCTCTACGACGGCGACCTGGGCTTACCCGAGCACTATCTGGTGGCGCCGCCCGAGATCCGCAGCACCCTGGGCGAGTATCTGGCCGCCGCCGGGGTGACCCAGTTCGCCTGCGCCGAGACACAGAAGTTCGGCCACGTCACCTACTTCTGGAACGGCAACCGGTCGGGCAAGTTCGATGACGCCCTGGAGGAGTACGTCGAGATCGGTTCCGACAAGGTCGCCTTCGAGCAGCGCCCGTGGATGCGCTCGGCGGAGACCGCCGACGCCGTCAACCGCGCCATCCGCGACGGTTGCTACCGTTTCATCCGCGCCAACTTCGCCGGCGGCGACATGGTGGGCCACACCGGCAACCTGGAAGCCACCGTCATCGCCCTGGAAGCCATCGACCTCGCCATCGGCCGAATCCTCGCGGCCGTTGCGGCAGCCAAAGGGTGCCTCGTGGTCACCGCCGACCACGGCAACTCCGAGGACATGGTGGAGCGGGACAAGGACGGCGCGCCGCTCTACGAGGACGGGAAGCCCGTCTTCCGCACCGCCCACTCCATCAACCCCGTGCCCTTCGTGATCCGCGACTTCTCCGGGCGGCACTACCAGCTTGCCCCGCCCCCCGACGCCGGTCTCGCCAACCTCGCGTCCACCCTGCTGGAACTCCTGGGCTATTGCCCCCCCGCGGACTTCGCCCCGAGCCTGCTGGAGGCCAAGGCTGCCGGCCGGTAATGTTGCGGCTCGTAAAACGTGGGTCCGGCCGACGCGGTTTGTGATTGGCCGTTACGGTAATGTTGTCAATATAACGGGGTCACGGAGGTCGTTATGTCCAGATCCATGCTCGAATCATCGAAGGCGTTGACGGTGGTCCTATTCCTCACGGTGGTGTTGGCCGGTTGTGGCGGAGGCGGGGGTGGAGGTGGGGCGCCGAGGCCGGCGGTGCCGGTGACGCCGGCATACGAATCGTTGGACTTGCCGTCGGGACACGGGCTGGGCGCCGGCGAGATCACGGTGGCGGCGGGCGCAACGAAGGAGCATGGCAACGGGGAGGTGACGTGTCCGGCGGGGGGCAGGGCGTGCGTGGTGAGTGTGATGGCGGACGGCATGGCCGAATATGCCAGTACGGGCGGAGTCCCCAGGTTCATGTTTGTTGCGCAGGGGACCGACGAGAGAGGCAATCCGTCGGCCGAAGACCTGCTGGATCACTGGAACCAACCCGAGCCGTTGCGTACGGCACTGGGTCTGTCAGCGGTCAATGCCGCGGATCTCGCCAACCGCCAGCACGCACTGGGGGAGTTGATCATCAATAGGGCCGGGGGCAATCCGGACGAAACCGGGACGCTGCTCCGCAACGTGCGGCCCGAGGACATCGAGATCATCGGCGAGCGGAACGGGATCACCTACGGGCGCTGGAAAGGCGGTCCGGCCGGGACCCTCAACATCCAATTCGACTGGCAGTTCGCGCCGAACTTCGACGACGAGACGCGCGCGCGGATGGAGCGCGCCGGCAAATCCTGGTCTTGGCGCATCCTCGATGACTTCGGCCCGCACGTGGTGCGGGACGGGAGGGTGGTCCGACGGCGAATCTTTCCCGGGATGGAGACCCTGTCGGTGACTTACGACGAAGACGTGACCGTCGACGGCATTCTCATCGTGATGATGGCTCCGGGCGACACGGACTTTTCCAACGCGGGCTACGCGGCTGCAGAGCTCACATCGGATGACATCACGCCCTGGCTCGGGGCGCTCATGCTGTCGTCGCGTCATGGCCATCGCACCGACGTGATGGCTCACGAGATCGGGCACGTGCTCGGGCTCATGGAAACGCCCGCCCCCTCGGTGGGCCGCTACACCAATCGCGGGAACGAGACGTTCATCGGCCCGGAGTCGCAGCGCGCCAACGGAGGTCAGCCCGTGCCGTTCCAGTGGCTGGACCAGGACTTCAATCACGTGGCTCCCAACACGCCCGGCGCCAAGGTCGACTACACCCACCCCGGGGTCTGCGCCTCCATCATGGCGTACTGCAGCGATTCGAGGGAGATCTATCAGCCGTCCGATCTCGACTTCGCGATGCTTGATGACATTGGCTACGAGATCCTCGACGCCGCGACCGCCTCCGAGCCGGAGCTCTACGGGTACGGGGCCTGGGGCCGTTACAGCGCCTGGGGCGCGGGCGTGGAGCGTACGATCGACTACCAAAGCGGGAACGTCGTTACTGCACACGATACGCTGCGGGCCGGCGCCGATGCGTTCGGAGTCGTCCCGGGCGTAGGCCTCGCGGAATCGCCGGCGGCCTTGCAAGGAGCCGTCACCTGGTCGGGCTCGCTCATCGGCATCGACCTGGGACAGCAGATGCTGCCGCCGGTGTTCGGCAATGCCGAGCTGGAGGTGGAATTGTCGACCCTGCAGGGGACCGCCGTGTTCGACCACCTCACGGTGCACGTGGACGGCGTGGCCAGCGCCTTTCGGGAGCCCGGGCTGGAGTACGCTATCGGTGTCGCGGGGAACGCGTTTTCGGATTTGAACGGCCGCGTCCGTGGCGGATTCTTTGGGCCTGAACACGAGGAGATGGCCGGGGTGCTGGACCATCGAGACACTGTCAACCTCCTCGCGGGGTTTGGCGGTCGGCGGTGACGATACCCGATTGCCAACGCGTCCTTCGACTTTGCATCGCTACGCCTGTCCTGAGCCCGCGATGAACTCGGTTGCCCCCCTTCGCGCCCCGGAGTAGACTGACTGTATGGCCGCGACAGGTGACAACCCCGGAGCGTCGGGGGTGCGCGCTACCAGGGCCGGCGCGAAGAAGAGCCGGATCGTCCTTCTGGACAGCTACTCGCTCGCGTTTCGCGCCTTTTTTGCCCTTCCGGAAACCCTCGGCACCAGCTCCGGCCAAGTGACCAACGCGGTCTTCGGCTTTACCTCGATGCTCATCAAGCTGGAGGGCGAGGAGCGCCCGGACGCGGTCATCGCGTGCTGGGACAAGGGCGCACCGCAGTTCCGCCTGGACCAGTATCCGGAGTACAAGGCGGGCCGGAGCGAGACCCCCCAGACCCTGCGGCAGCAGTTTCCTCTCATCCGCGAATTGTTGGAGGCGTTGCGCCTCCCGGTGGTGGAGCTGGAGGGCTACGAGGCCGACGATCTGCTGGCCACCCTGGCCCGGCGCGGCCGGGAAGCGGGGCACCACATGGTGATCGTCAGCGGAGACCGCGACTGCCTCCAGTTGGTAAACGACGACGTCACGGTGTTGATGACCCGCCGGGGCGTCACCGACATGATCCGCTACGATCCGGCGATGGTGATGGAACGCTACGGCGTCGGGCCGGACCGCTGGACCGACTTTGCCGCCCTCAAGGGCGAGCAGGCGGACAACCTCCCCGGCGTCCCGGGGGTGGGCGACAAGACCGCGGCCTTGCTCCTGACGAAATACGGCGACATCGAGGGCATCATCGAACACGCCGCCGAGCTCACCCCCAAGATCCGCAAGGGCATCGAGACTTGCGCCGACCAGGTGAAGCTCAACCGGACCCTGGGCCGCCTGCTGGACGACGTGCCGTTGGAGACCGATGCGAGCCTGTTCGTGCGCCAGCCGTGGGAGCCGGAGACGGTGCGCGAGCTGTTCAACTCCCTGGAGTTCAAGACGCTGTATCAGCGGCTCCTGGCGCTGACCTCGGACGCCGCTCCGCCGGCGGAGGAGTCCGTGATCCGGCCGTCGTCCATTTCCCAGTGGACCTCAGGCGCGGACGTCCCCGCGGCCGAGTCCGTGGCGGTGGCCTGGGACGATGGGTTGGCGGCGTTGTGCGCGCGGCCCGGCGAGGTGGGGGTGCTGCCGTTCGAGGTGGCCGCGGGCCCGGACGAGGTGCTGGCGGCCGAGGACATCGCCAAGGTGGTCTACGAGGCCAAGCCGCTGTGCGGCGCCATGCTCAGCCACGGTGCGCGGTTGCGGGGCGTGCGCTGCGACCTCAAGATCGCGGCCTACCTGCTGGAGCCCGGCGCCAGCGGCGGCTACTCCCTGAAAGATATCGTGAGCCGCTACCTGGATGCCGCGCTGGACGGCGAGGCGGCGGCCACGGAGGCGCCGGGCGCGCGGGCGGGTTTGAAACCCGCCCCTACGCATGGTCCGGACGGTGAGAGGGCGGAGGCCGGCGCCCCGGACGGCGGGGTCCAGGGCGACCTCCTGAACCCCGGCGACGAGGACCGAGAGGAGGCGGCGCGCCGGCGCCGGCTGGCGGCCGAGGCGGCGGCGGTCCAGGCCGCGGCCCCGGTGCTGGAGGCGCGGCTCAGGGAGACGGGAAGCTGGGAGCTGGCCCGGACGCTGGAGTTCCCCCTGACCGAGGTGCTGGCCCGCATGGAGCACGCCGGCATCCTGGTGGACGACGGCTATCTCGGCGGGCTCAACCAGGAGTTGGGGGAGCGCATGACCTCGCTCCAGGCCAAGGTCCAGGAGCACGCCGGCGAGTCCTTCAACGTCAACTCCCACCCGCAGTTGGCGCACATCCTGTTCGACAAGCTCGGGCTCCCCAAGACCAAGAAGATCAAGACCGGGTACTCCACCGACGCCGCCGAGCTGGGCAAGCTGGCCGGACGCCACCCCATCATCGACGCGCTGCTGGAATACCGCGAGGTGGCCAAGCTCAAGACCGGGTTCACCGACTCCCTGCTGAGCCTGGTGAACGAGCGGACGGGGCGCATCCACACCACCTACGAGCAGGCCGCGGCCGCCACCGGCCGGCTGTCGTCCTCGGCGCCGAATCTCCAGAACATCCCGATTCGCGCCGACCTCGGGCGGCAGATCCGCCGCGCCTTCGTGGCGCCGCCGGACAACGTGCTGCTTTCCGCCGACTATTCGCAGATCGAGCTGCGGGTGCTGGCGCACCTGTCCGAGGACGAGAGCTTTCTGGCGGCCTTCGCCCAGGGCCACGACTTCCACGCCACCACCGCGGCCAAGGTGTTCGAGGTGGACCTCCAGGACGTCACCTCGGAGATGCGCAGCCGCGTCAAGCAGTTCTCCTACGGCATCGCCTACGGCATGTCCGCGTTCGGGGTGTCGCAGCGGCTGGGCATCGAGGTGGGCGAGGCCCGGGAATTCATCGACGCCTATTACGCCCAGTTTCCGGGGGTCAAGGCGTTCCTGGACGCACAGGTGGAGCGGGCCAGGGTCGACGGCTTCACCACCACCATGTTCGGCCGGCGGCGCTATCTGCCGGAGCTTCAGTCCGCCAACTTCCGGTTGCGGTCGGTGGGAGAGCGCATGGCCCTCAACGCGCCGATCCAGGGCACCGCGGCCGACATCATGAAGCGGGCGATGATCGCGGTGGACCGGGCGCTCCTGGAGGAGCCGGTGGCGCGCATGCTGCTCACGGTCCATGACGAGCTGGTGTTCGAGGTGCCCCGCTCCTCGCTGGACCAGGCCACGAGCCTGGTGACCGGGTGCATGGAAGGCGCCGCCGAGCTGCGCTGTGGCCTCGTGGTGGATGTCCACACCGGGGACAACTGGGCGGACGCCCATGCGTAGGGAAACTCTTACTATTGGCCGCCCTTCGGCATGGCGTCCTTCGACTTCGCTTCGCTACGCTCAGGGCGAACGGGGAAATGTTCCTACAACGGTTAGGACGAACGGGGAAATGTTCTCACAACCGTTCGTCCTGAGCGTAGCGAAGCGAAGTCGAAGGGCGCCATTGCACTCGGGAAGGAGTAATCGGGCCGCACGCGGGAGGTGTTCATGAACGGTTGGCTGCAGGAATTTCCCACCCTGGACCAGGCTTCGCTACGCATCCTGAAGAAGGCGTTCGACTCCGGGTACCGGTCGTTCTCCAGGAGCTACGGCGACGCCATCGAAGGGTTTTTCGATCCGCTGCTGTACTTCCTGGTCTGGTTCGAACGGTTTCTTCTCGCCACCCCCTGGTGGCTCGTGATCGTCGTGGTGGCGGCTGTGTGCTATCTGGCCGGGCGCAGCCGGCGGCTCTCCATCTTCGTGGTCGTGGCGCTCTTCTTGATCGGCTACCTCGGCATGTGGGAAGACACCATGCGGACCTTGGCGATCATCTTCGTCTCCACCCTCATCGCCATCGCCATCGGCATTCCGGTGGGCGTCTGGATGTCCCGCTCCGACCGCGCGCAGGCGGTGATCACGCCGGTGCTCGACGTCATGCAGACCATGCCCATCTTCGTCTACCTGATCCCGGTGGTAATGCTGTTCGGGCTCGGCAAGATTCCCGGGCTGATCGCCGTGGTGATCTACGCCGTGCCGCCGGTCATCCGGCTCACCAACCTGGGGATCCGGCTGGTGGACAAGGAGGTGCTGGAGGCGGCCGACGCCTTCGGCACGGACACCTGGCGGCGGCTGTTCGACATCCAGATGCCGCTGGCGCTGCCCAACATCATGGCCGGCGTCAACCAGACCATCATGATGGCGCTTTCCATGGTCGTGATCGCGTCCATGATCGGCGTCAAGGGACTGGGCCAGCCCGTGCTCCAGGCGGTGACCAACCAGTACTTCGCTCTGGGGCTGTTTAACGGAGCCGCCGTGGTAGCGCTGGCGATCGTGTTCGACCGGATCACCCAGAGCTACGGCAGGCGCATACAAAGCAGCAGGCAAACCTCATGACGACGGCAAGCTCTTCGAATATCGAAATCCGTTCCCTGTACAAGGTTTTCGGCGACGATCCCGAGTCGGTGATGCCGCACGTGCGGGACCGCATGGACAAGCAGGAGCTGATGGAATCCCACGGCCATGTGCTGGGACTGCGTAACATCAACCTGACGGTTACGCCCGGCAGCATCCAGGTGGTCATGGGCCTCAGCGGCTGCGGCAAGTCCACCCTTGTGCGGCACGTCAACCGGCTCATCGATCCCACCGCGGGGACGGTGCTGGTGGACGGGCAGGACGTGCTGGCGCTGGACCACGGGGCGCTGCAGAATCTGCGGCGGCACAAGGTCAGCATGGTGTTTCAGCGTTTTGCGTTGTTCCCCCACCGGACCATCCTGGAGAACGTCAGGTACGGTCTCCAGATGCAGGGCGTTGCGCGCGGGGAATGCGATGAGCGGGCCGAGGGGTGGATCGAGCGGGTCGGGCTATCGGGCTACGAGGCGTCCTATCCGCACCAGCTCTCCGGCGGCATGCAGCAACGCGTGGGCCTGGCCCGGGCGCTGGCCACCGACGCCCAGATCCTGTTGATGGACGAGGCCTTCAGCGCCCTGGATCCGCTGATCCGGGCGGACATGCAGACGCTACTGCTGGAGCTGCAGCGCGAGCTGCACCGGACCATCCTGTTCGTCACCCACGATCTCGAGGAGGCCATCACCCTGGGCGACCGCATCGCCATCCTGCGTGACGGCGAGGTGGTGCAGAACGGCGACTCCCAGGAGATCGTCCTCCAACCCCGCGACGACTACATCTCCAATTTCACCCGCAACATCAACCGCGGCCGGGTGATCCGCGTCGGCTCCATCATGGAGCCCACCCAACCCCGTTTACAGGGGCAGGCTGGTCTGGATTGCCGCATTCCTTCCAGCATGCTGCTGGAGGAGGCACTGCCCCGGGTGGTGGCGTCGCCCCACGACAACGCTCACGTGGTGGACGTCAAGGGCAAGACCGTGGGCGCCATCTCGGTAGGCCGGATAGTGCACGTCCTGACCGGCGACCGGTTGACGGGCGCGGCGTAGGCAAACGTTGAGCTCAGGCGGTCCTTCGACTCCCTTCGACTTCGCTCGGCTACGCCTCGCTACGCTCAGGGCGAACGGGTGGTTTGCAGCGCAGTTACTGCTATAGACCCTGGGCCGTGAGGCCCTTAACATGCTCAGGACGAACGGGAGTGCGGTTTAACAGGGGGAAGGGTTGGAGCGGGCGACCGGGATCGAACCGGCGACGTCCAGCTTGGGAAGCTGGCATTCTACCGCTGAATTACGCCCGCTCTTGGTTAACCTCTTATTGGATCGCGGAAATGATGTCAATCTTGGAGGCGTGACCGCCCGTTCTTGGCTCCCGCCTCTTTGACGCCCCCGCCCGGGAACAGGTAGATGATCTCGCCTTTCCTGGCCAGACCGAAGTCCTCCCGCGCGACCTTCTCCAGATAACGGTCGTCCTTAGTGATGCGGTAGATCTTCTCCCGCAGCAACTCGTTTTCCCGTTGCAATGCCTGGGACCGCTCCTCCAGCAACCTTCGTTCGTCGGACAACCGCTGGTAATGCAGCAGACCCCACTCGCCGAACACGAGGAAGGATAGCATCAGCGCCAACGCGGCCATCAGGCCGTAGTTGATGACGTGCCGCGACAGTTTCTTCGGCCAAGTCATGGGACCTTCCTATCATGGGTGATCGGGGGCTGGAGTGCAACACTGGAGACACCCGGTCGTGGGGCCGTGCTCCGAAAAATCTGCTACGAAAGGGAGACGGACCGGGGGATGAATCGGAGGAAGCGATGAAAATAAAGGGTGTTGTTGGGCGGGAAGTACTGGATTCACGGGGAAATCCCACCGTCGAGGTGGAGGTGACGCTGACCAATGGCGCCCGTGGCCGGGCCACGGTGCCTTCCGGCGCTTCCACGGGTGAGCACGAGGCCGTTGAGCTGCGCGACGGCGGCGCCCGCTTCATGGGCAAGGGCGTGCTGCGGGCCGCGGGTCACGTCAAGCGAAACCTGGCGCGGCGGGTAGTGGGTATGGATGCCAGGAACCAGGGCAAGCTGGACCAGTGCATGATCGACCTGGACCGCACTCCGGACAAGGGCCGGCTCGGCGCCAACGCCATTCTCGGCGTCTCCCTGGCCGCGGCCCGGGCTCAGGCCGCGGCCGACAAGGTGCCGCTGTACCGCTATCTCGGCGGAGATGCAGCACGCACCCTGCCGGTGCCCATGCTCAACGTGGTCAACGGCGGCGCCCATGCCGACAACAACGTCGACGTCCAGGAGTTCATGGTGATCCCGTGGGGCTTGGGTTCGTTCGCGGAAGCCCTGAGAGCGGGTGCCGAGATCTACGGCACCCTGAAGGGGGTGTTGACCCGTAAGGGCTACAGCACCAGCGTGGGCGACGAGGGCGGGTTCGCGCCGCGTCTCGGGAGCAACGAGGAGGCCATCGAGCTGCTGCTGGAGGCGGTGGTCAAGGCGGGCTACCAGGCCGGCACCCAGGTGGTCCTGGGGCTCGACGTGGCCGCCAGCGAGTTTCACGCCGCGGGCTCCTACGTCTTCAGGAAATCGGGCGGCGCCAGGATGGACAGCGCGGCCCTCGTGGGCCTCTACGAGAAATGGGTAGACAACTATCCCATCGTCTCCATCGAGGATGCCCTGGGCGAGGACGACTGGGAGGGCTGGGAGCTGCTCACCGCCGCCCTTGGAAAAAAGGTGCAGCTCGTCGGCGACGACCTGTTCGTCACCAACCCCCGGCGGCTGGAGGAAGGGATCCGGCGCGGCATCGCCAACTCCATCCTGGTGAAGCTCAATCAGATCGGAACCCTGAGCGAGACCCTCGAAACCATCCGGCTCGCCCGCGCCGCCGGCTACACCACCATCATCTCCCACCGCTCGGGCGAGACCGAGGACACCACCATCGCCGACCTGGCCGTCGCCACCGGCGCCGGCCAAATCAAGACCGGCGCCCCCTGCCGCGGCGAGCGAACCGCCAAGTACAACCAACTCCTCCGCATCGAGCAGGAACTGGGCCGCCGCGCCCGCTACGCCGGCAAGACAGCCTTCGCAGCGGCGGCAGCTACATAGCGTCGCGACGTCGCATTAGCGTTGGAGCGCGGGATAGATTGCGCTTATGGATTCGGCGATCATGTCGCCGATCAATTCGGCATCGGGCGAGTCCGCCGGTGGTAGCCCGACCATTTCGCTGTGTGATGGGTCGGCTTCGTAGTCACCCTCGGCGGCTAGCGGCTTCTGAACGAAGTGAAGGGAGTCAAGCCCGTTGCGGAGGTGCCGTTTTGTTGCGCCGACATTCAGTTCGGCGAGACGACCGCGTTCTCTCAACTTCAGCCGTGACAACCGCCTAACTTCGGCGACCTGCTGTTCCTTTGCGCGGTCATGAAAGCATTCAAGCCAGTTGACAGACAATCCATTATCATCCGGGCGCTGCGCGCGCAGACAGAATGCGGAGCCGTCCGCCTTTCCGTCAGTGCGCATGCTTGTAGGCTTTACATATCGGACGACATGATCGTCGTCCGGCAATTCGTTGCCGGTCATGTTTGTAGTAGGCATTCGAGTTCGAAGGCTCGCACCTGCTTTTTGAGGCCGTCAAAAGTGTCGTGCCCGGCCACACGTGAGATATGGCTGCTTCCCCGCCGTCGGCGAAAGATCACGTATTGCAGCGTACGGTTGCCGAGAAATTGGAGCCCAATGTGGCTGCCATCGTCGCCGTCCCAGATTGCGCGCAAATTGCCATTGTCCACGAGTACGACTTCGGCGCGGCCACCAAAGGGCATTGACTTCACAAATGACCAGAAGTCCCTCTCGGACGCGTCGTTCACAACGAAACCGTCGAGAGCGGCATCGTTGTGGAGCGCCTCGATCCGGTTCCGGTATACTTCATGGATTTCGCGGGACTCTCTTACTTTCTTGGCAACCTCGGTCATGAAACGGTTTCTCCGTGCGGTCGCGCCGGACGGTACGGCACCGCAAGTTTCGCTCAAACGAGAAGCACAACTACTCTTTCTGTATCGGCAATTCCGGTCTTGTCTTAAATGGCCAGATAAGACACTGTCTATTTTACCACGTCCCGCACCTCGTTCGTGAACACGCACGGGAAGACCTTGACTCAAGAGCGCTACAGCCGCGTGACCAGCCAGGCCGGGGTGAAGCGGAGGGCGTAGGCGTTGAGGGCGGTCATGGTGTCGGTGAGCAGGAGCAGGCCGACGGCGATCAGGAGCAGGCCGGCGCAGATGTGGATGGCCGGCAGCCAGGAACTGATGGCGCGGGATACCCTGAAGAACTGGTTCATGGCCAGGGCGCTGAGGAGAAACGGCAGCGCCAGGCCGGCGGCGTAGGCTGACAGCAGCAGTACCCCCCGCTGGACCTCGCTGGCGGTGCCGGCCAGGGTCAGGACGGCGCCCAGGATCGGCCCCACGCAGGGGATCCACGCCACCGCGAAGGTGAGCCCCACCAGCACCGAGCCGAGATAGCCGGCCGGTTTGCTGCGCAGATTGAACTGCGCGTAGCGCTCGAGGGTAGCCACCTTGAAGAGCCCGGTCAGGTAGACTCCCACCACCAGGATAAAGAGCCCCCCGACCACGCGGACCACGTCCTGATAGCCGATCAAGAGGCGGCCCAGCAGGCTTGCCGACGCTCCCAAGGCGATGAAGGCGATGGAAAAGCCCAGCACGAACGCCAGGGCGTTGCCCATGACCCGGTTGTTGCCCGCGGTCCCTTCGCGGATCTCGCGGGGCGATATGCCGGAGACGAACGACAGATACGACGGGATCAACGGCAGCACGCAGGGGCTCAGAAACGAGAGTCCTCCGGCCGCAAAGGCCACGAACAGGTTGACGTCGCTCATGAAAGTACCTGTCTCCTATCCTCCGACGCGGGGGCTCAAAACAACAAGCCCCTTCCGCCGGAACCGGCGAAAGGGGTCTCGATGGAGGCGGCAGGGATAACCGCCTGAGACGGGTGGCCGGAAAATCGCCGTCGTGGGCGATCCGGCAGCCGTATCCTTCCCGGTCTACCTCTTCCTGGCCGGCGCCTTCTTTGCCACGGATTTCTTTGCCGGGGCCTTCCGCACCGCTGTCTTCTTAGCCGGAGCTTTCTTGGCCGGCGCGTTCTTCTTCGCTGGTGCCTTCTTGGCCGGAGCCTTCTTCGCTGGCGCCTTTTTAGCTGGGGCCTTCTTCGCCGGAGCCTTACGGGCGGCAGCCTTCTTTGCGGGCGCCTTTTTGGCAGGCGCTTTCTTAGCCGGCGTTCTCTTGGCTGGCGTCTTCTTCTTCGCCGCTGCCATACGTATCTCCTTTCAAGGCTGCGTGGACGTTGAATTGGTCGGGGAACTATCTAGTTCAGCCTTTACCTGAAGTCAAGAATAAATAATATTGGCCGCTCATGCTGGAATTTCTCGGCAAGGGCGGCCTCTTCATGGTCCCGATCCTGCTGTGTTCGATCACGGCGCTGGCCATCTTCGTCGAGCGGCTGTTCAGCCTGAGACGGCAGCGGGTGGTCCCGGCCGACCTGGTGCGAAGGACCGAAGCATTGGTCGCCGACAAGGATTTACCCGCGGCCATGGAGTTGCTGCGTCAGAGCCGCGCGGCCATCGCCAGGGTGCTGGTTGCGGGGTTACGGGCATCGGGGCAACGCCGCGACATCATGAGGGACCACCTGGAGGAGGCTGGACGCCAGGAAGCGGCCGGGCTGGAGCGGTTCGTGGACACCCTCGGGACCATCGCCGGGGTCAGCACGCTGCTCGGTCTTCTGGGTACCATCTCGGGCATGATCGAGATCTTCTCGGTGATCTCCACCCAGAGCGTGGTCAACCCGGCATCCCTGGCCGGCGGCATATCCGAGGCCCTGGTAACCACCCTGGCCGGATTGAGCGTGGCCATTCCCACCATCGTCATGCACCGCTACCTGCTCAACAAGGCCAACGCCCTCACCCTCGAGATGGAGCGGCTCTGCACCCGTTTCATGGATCTGCTGAGCCCCGAGGGCCTCGCCGACTGACATGGACTTCCGGCCCCGCAGAAGACCCGCGGGCGGCTTCGTCGACATGACGCCGTTCGTGGATACCATCTTCAACCTGCTGATCTTCTTCGCCCTGTCCATGAATTTCCTGGCCAATCCCGGGATCACCGTGGACCTGCCCGACGCCTCCGCCCCGCAGGTGGCGCGCAAGGATGACGACATACGCATTGTCATTACGCCCCAGAGCGAACTTCATCTCGACGGCGCGCCGGTGACGCTGCAGGCGCTCCGCGCGCGTCTCGCTGCCATGGCGGGAGAACGCCGCGATGCGCAAGTGCTGATCCGGGCGGACCGCCGCGTGGCCCATGGCCTGGTGGTGGCGGTGATGGATGCCGCGCGGTCGGCCGGGCTTACGCGGCTCGCCATTATGACCGAGCGAAAGTAGGGGCAGGTTTTGTCGGATTACGCTTCGCTAATCCGACCTACGGGAAGAAGGTCAGCTTGACCATGAAGACCAGCAGGGGCGGGAGGAAGCTGAAAACCGCGAAACTGAGGACGGCCAGCCTCTTCTCGATTTTTGCGACGTCCTCTTTGGTGGCCATGCGGTTGTCGAGACTGGCGATGTCGTTGTCGAGTCTAGCGATGTCCTCTTTGGTGGCCATGCTGGCCTCGAGTCTGGCAATGTCGTCCTTGGTCGCCATGCGGTTTTCGATATTCGCGATGTCTTCTTTGGTGGCCATGTTGTCAGCAGGCAGGACCGAACTGGCTGCAGCCCTTGCCCTGTCCGGGGATGCTCCGGCTTCGATCAGCGCGTCGTAGACTTCGGAAACGATCAGCCCCATCATTGCATCTCCCGATACGCTCCCCGTACGAGTACGGTGCGTTCCAAAACACGACACCAGGAAACGGCACCAATGTCAAGTATGGCCATGTAAAGATAGATCGGTCCGCAACGTGGATTCTTTAGCCCCGCCCGCCCGAAACCTGTCATGCCCGCACCCCTCCGTCGTTCCCGCGAAAGCGGGAATCCAGGGGTCCTGGAGGGGTCCCTACGCGGTGTTTCCCCACTCCACCCCGCCTGGATTCCCGCTTTCGCAGGAATGACGGAGGGGGTGGGAGGATGGGCGGCCCCCGGCCGTTCCCTACACCGGCATCAGGCCGTGCTTTTTGGCGGGGCGGGTCTCTTTCTTGTCGCGCAGCAGCGCCAGCGTCCGGGTCAGGCGGGCGCGGGTGTCGGCGGGTTGGATGGCGGCCTGGGAGAACTGTTTGGACAGGGCCTCGAACGGGCCGTTGAAGCGTTCGGCGAACTCGGCCATCTTCTCCCGGCGGGTGCGCTCGGGGTCGTCGGAGGCGGCGATCTCGCGGCGGTAGAGCACGTTGACGGCGCCGCCGCCGCCCATCACCGCCAGCTCCACCCCCGGCCACAGCCAGAGCTGGTCGGCGCCCATCTCGCGCGTGCACATGGCCTGCTTGGCGCCGCCGTAGCCCTTGCGCAGCACGATGGTGATCTTGGGCACGGTGGCCTCGGCGTAGGCATACAGCATCTTGGCGCCGTGCCGGATGATGCCCTTCTCCTCCTGCTGCCGGCCCGGGAAGAACCCTGGCACGTCCATCAGCGTGACGATGGGAATGTTGAAGGCGTCGCAGAAGCGGATGAAGCGCGCGGCCTTGTCCGAGGCGTCCACGTCCAGGCTGCCGGCCAGGAACATGGGCTGGTTGGCCACGAAGCCCACCGGGTTGCCGTCCAGCCGCCCGAACCCGATCACCAGGTTGCGCGCGAACCGGCGCTTGAGCTCCAGGAACTCGCCGCCGTCCACCACCGCCTTGATCACCTTGACGATGTCGTAGGGCTTGCGCTTGTCGTCGGGGACCAGCTTCTCGATGCCGTCGAGGCGCCGCTCCGGGTCGTCGCCGGTCTCCTTCCGCGGCAGCGGCGCGTTGCAGTTGGCCGGCAGGAAGCCCAGCAGCGCGCGGATCTGCGTCAGACAGGCCTCGTCGTCCGCGCTCACCAGGTCCGCCACCCCGGACACCTCCGAGTGGATCCGCACCCCGCCCAGCTCCTCCATGGTGACCTCTTCCCCCAGCACCTCCTTGATCACCGGCGGCCCGGTGATGAACATCTGGCTGGTGTCCCGCACCATGAGGATGAAGTCCGTCAGCGCCGGCGAATAGGACGCCACGCCGATGCACGGCCCCATCACCGCCGAGATCTGCGGGATGGCGCCGGACGCGATGCTGTTCTCGAAGAAGATCTCGCCGATGGCCGAGGTGACGGTCAGCCCCTCCTGGATGCGTGCCCCCACCGAGTCGTACAGGCCGACGCAAGGCATCCCCAGGGAGCGGGCCGTGCGGATGCCGTTGGCGATCTTCGCGGCATGGGCGCTGCCCACGGCCCCCGCCAGCACCGTGCGGTCCTGGGCGAACAGGTACACCGGCCGCCCGTCGATGCGGGCGAAGCCGCACACCACCCCGTCCGTGGGCCGGCGCCGCTCCGCCATGCCGAAATCCGTGCACTGGGTCTCGGCCAGCATGAACTCTTCGGTGAAGCTGCCCGGGTCCACCAGCTTGTCGATGCGCTCCCGGGCGGTGAGCTTGCCCTCGTCGTGCTGCTTGTCGATGGCCCGGGGGTCGCCGGCGAGGACGCGGGCCTCGATCTCGGCGAGTTTCGTCTCCGGGGACGCTGCCTCCGGCGTGGATTTGTCAGGGGCTGTCGTTTCGTCCGCCATTCAAGTCCCCTTGTGCTGGCTCGCGTTTAAATGGCGCCCTTCGACTTCGCGCCGCTGGCGCGGCGCTACGCTCAGGACGAACGGGAGAAAACGAATGGGAGAACAATCTCTCCGCAACCGAAACCCCCAAACCCCCGTTCGCCCTGAGCGTAGCGCCGCGCCAGCGGCGCGAAGTCGAAGGGCGCCATTTTCCATTCCCCATCCCTACCGCTCATGCCTGTTTTTCCCACGAGACAGCCGATGAAGTCCAGCCCAGTCCCCGCCCATCAAAGCCTCCTTCTTCTTCCGACCCCAGCCCTTGATCCGCAGTTCGGACTCCAGGGCCTCTGTTCGGGTCGGAAAGGGACAGGAGTAGACTAACGATATGGGTTTCCGGGAAGCGGTATAGCCGAACAGGCCGTCGTAGTGTTGCTGGAGGCGGTGCTCGAGGTTGTCGGTGTGGCCGGTGTAGTAGGAGCCATCACCACAGCGCAGGATATAGACCCAGAAACTCATGGCGGGGGCAGTCCTGTTTCCCGGTGGTCACAGGGGCCGGGGATGAGCTTGCGCCCTTCGACTTCGCGCCGCTTGCGCGGCGCTACGCTCAGGACGAACGGGGGAAAATCTCTCTCCGCAACAAAAACCCGGTTATCCCTCCGCAACAAAAACCCGGTTATCCCTCCGCGACAAAAACCCAGTTATCCCTCCGCGACAAAAACCCGTCATCTCTCCGCAACAAAAGACCCCGTTCGTCCTGAGCGTAGCGAGGCGGAGCCGAGCGAAGTCGAAGGGCGCAAGCGTTTTCCGTTCGTCCAGCGGCGCCCCCTCTCCCTCAGATAATCCCCATGCCCCTCAGCACCGACAGCATGATGGCCGCTGCGATGACCGAGCCGATCTGGCCGCCGGCGTTGGCGCTCATGGCGTGCATCAGCAGGTGGTTCTTCTTGTTGTAGCGCTGCCCCACGCTCTGCACCACCCGCGCGGCCATGGGGAAGGCGGAGATGCCGGCGGCGCCGATGAGCGGGTTGATCTTGCCGCGGGTGAAGAAGCACATGAGCTTGCCGAACAGCACCCCCATCACCGTGTCCAGGCCAATGGCGATGAGCCCAAGGCCCAGCACCATCAGGGTCTCCACCTGCAGGAACCGCTCCGCGGCCATGGTGCCGCCGATGGACAGCCCCAGCAGCAGCGTCACGATGTTGGCGATCTCGTTCTCCGAGGCCAGCTTGAGCCGTTCCACCACGCCGCATTCCCGCAGCAGGTTGCCGAGCATCAGCATGCCGATGAGCGGCGTCCCCAGGGGCGCGATGATGGACGCCACCACCGTGACGACGATGGGGAACAGGATGCGCGTGGTCTTGGACGCCGGTGCCTGCTGCACCATTCCCATGACGATCTGCTTTTCCCGTGCGGTGGTCAGCGCGCGCATGATGGGCGGCTGGATCAGCGGCACCAGCGACATATACGAATAGGCCGCCACCGACACCGCCCCCAGCAGGTGAGGCGCGAATCGTGAGCTGACGTAGATGGCGGTGGGCCCGTCGCAGGCGCCGATGACGGCGATGGCCACAGCGTCCAGCTTCTCGAAGCCCAGGCCCAGCGCCAGCAGCAGCGTCAGGAAGATGCCGAACTGTCCGGCCGCCCCCAGCATGATGATCTTGGGGTTGGAGAACAGCGGCCCGAAGTCGGTCATGGCGCCGATGCCGAGAAAGATCAGCACCGGGAAGATCTCGGTGCGGATGCCGAAGTCGTAGAAGAACCGGAGCGTCCCGCCCTCGGCCATGAGCTCGGCCTGGGGGATGTTCACCAGGATGGCGCCGAACCCGATGGGCACCAGCAACAGCGGCTCGAAGCCCTTCCTGATTCCCAGGTAGAGCAGCACCCCCGCGATGGCCATCATGACCACCTGGCCGAGCCCCAGGTGCGAAATGCCGTCAAGCAGCCCCAGGGCGCCGGAAAGAATCGCAGATACCATATTGTATAGGTTTTAAGCGGGAAAAATCTTCCTGATCAGGAGGATCAGAAGACTCAGCAGCCACAGCACCAGTAGCGTGCCGACGCTGCCCACCAGCGCAACCGTAAGCCCGAATTCCCAGGTGCCCATGCCAACTATACCGGGTAGAATGCCGTCCGTAGCCCTGGGGGCTACTCGATCTCGGCGAGCTCCTCCCCCGCCTCCACCGACTGTCCGACCTCGACGTTGATGGCCTTGACCGTGCCGTTGGCCGGCGCCACCACGGGGATCTCCATCTTCATGGCCTCCATCACGATGACCACATCGTCCTCTTCAACGGCCTGGCCGGGATTCGCCTCGATTCTCAATATCTTACCAACCATGGGAGCTGTGATGGAGGTTGCCAATGGGATGTTCTCCTTGCGCTTGAAATCGTTGGGAAACGCCCGAATTCCGGGCGCTCCGGGACTGTCCCTTTATCAGGCTTTTCCGGGGACAAGTCAAATGAGTTGACTTTGGGCACCGTCGGTACGCATTGCCGGAAAGCTGGCTGTGTTATGGGGAGTTTCGAGGCCATCCTCTAAAGAAAGTATTTGACCGGCCAATCCTCCAAACATAGACTACACGCAGCTTATGAAAGGGCGAACATGGAGGCACTCAAGGAATATGCCGGTGTGATCACGGCTGCGGTTACGATGGTTGCCGCACTGGGCGCATTGGGTCTGTGGGCTATCAACGTCCAGGTTACCCCCGAGCTCCACCGGCTCGACGGGCGGATTGAACAACTCGACGGCAAGATCGAGACCAATCTGAAGGTCATCAACCAACGGTTCAACGGCATGGACAACAGGTTTGACCGCGTCGAGGGCGAGATCCGTACCATCCGTAACGACATCAAGACCCTTCTCTTGAGGCTTCCGCCGCGGGCAGAGACAGGATAGCCGCCTCCCTCCGTCATTCCCTTCGAACATCGGGCAAGACCCGCACCATGACCGCTGTCATGGAACACCCCTGGCGGGCCACATACTTTCCGCATTTCCGAAAGTATGCTAGGCATCAACCACGACACAACGCAGGCT
Organism: uncultured Binatia bacterium (SeqCode); assembly: GCA_965221155.1. Classification (GTDB taxonomy): domain Bacteria; phylum Desulfobacterota; class Binatia; order UBA9968; family JAJDTQ01; genus JAJDTQ01. The sequence continues at coordinate 1,213,807 of OZ244869.1, forward strand.
GGAAGGGGTTTTCCATGAACGAAACATTGGTGGTGTCCAGTCGTGGCCAGGTCACGTTGCCCGCGGGGGTGCGCAAGCGGCTTGGTATCAAGACCGGCGACGTCCTGATCCTGGAAGATCGCGGCAGCGAGATCGTCCTCAAGCCCGGAGTCGTGATCGAGACCCAATACTACCGCGACGAAGAAATCGCCCAATGGGACGATGCCGACAGGCTGCCGCCCAAGGAGCGCGCCCGAATACTCGGTAAGCTCAGCGGCAAGAAATGAGGCTGTTTCTTGATGCCAGTGTCCTGTTCACCGCGGCCCATAATCCACGCGGGAAGGCGGCGCTGCTCATCGAACTCGGAAAGCAGGGACACTGGGAGCTCTGCTCCAGTGCCTATGCCCTGGAGGAGGCCCGGCGTAACCTGGCCCGGAAGTTTCCGGAGTTCCTTGACGGCCTGGATGCGTTGTTCGAGGCTGTCCGGGTCGTCGAAGGTTCCGCCGGCCACGAGTGCCCGCCCGGCCTTGCGCAAAAGGACCGGCCCATCTTCCAGGCCGCGGCCGCTTGCCGGGCAAGCCATCTTCTCACCGGCGATTTGAAGGACTTCGGCCCGCTCATGAACCGGCCGGAAACCACCTCGGGCGTTCATGTTCAGACGGTGGCCGACTTTCTCGATCATCTGGGGCGCCGACAGGCATGAACACTTCCGCGTGCCGGAGAGAAGGGCCAAGCCTTCATTGCTGACGCGCACCCCTCCTACGGAAATGGTTTGACCGTCCGATCCTCCAAACATAAGGTGGTGAACGCAACGCCGGAAAGGAAGAATGCCCCATGGAAACGGAAGATCGACTGACTCGCCTTGAGACGGCGTTTGAAACCGTCCTGCCTCATTTGGCTACCAAGGCGGATATCGCCATGCTTGAAACCAACATCGCCAAGCTCGAAAGCAAGATGGCATGGGAAACGGTGGCCATTCTGGTGGCCTTGGCGGCAATTCTGGTCAAGCTGTTCGCATAGAGCAGAGGGTTGCCGAGGGCGGAGCCACTGTCCCCCTGGGCGACGGTCCGGCGGGTTGCCCCGGCCCCTTTGATTTCCTCCACGTGCTGCCCGTAAATTGGCGTTTTTGGCTTGCATTCCCCCTGGGCCTATGGTACCCGACAAGGGTTAGGCTGATTCATGCCGACGCGACAATGGAGGGGGAGCGGGCTCACGGATAGTGGGAGCGCGGGCACGGAAATTTATGTGGCAGCGGGTTTTTCACCCTTGCATTACCCATTGACTTGTGTTACCCACGTGGCATTAACTAGGACTAAATGAGGACAGAGGCGGGCAGGACGTCTTGAGGACTCTTCAAACGGTAAGGAGGAACTGGGAATGTTGAAAAGTAAAATCGCAATGGCCTTGGCGGCCGCCATGGTGATGGCAGCGCTCTATGGCTGTTCATCCAGTGACAGCGGTCTCAAGAATGACCTGAAAGAGGCGGAAACCGATGTGACGACGCTTCAGGGGTCGCTTGATGCGGTGGCAGCGGAACTCGGGCTTGCCGCGGGCTCTTCCGAGGCAGATATCCTGGACGCTCTCGCCACGGCGACCGAAGACCAGTTGGTGACGATCAGGACCGCGCTGGATCTTGTCGCCGACGCGACGGCTGCTGACATTGTGACCGCCATTGGGATGCTCGATGTAGACGAGTTGGTGATGATCAGGACCGAGCTTGACCTTGCTGCCGATGCCACCGTTGCTGACATTCTAGATGCCATCAGGGAGCACCAACCAGCGGTGGCGGCCGACCTCAAGACCGAGTATCTGCACGAGCAGGCGGTGGTGGCCGGGATCAACGCAGCCACCAGGCCCGACATTACTACAGACATCACGATAGCCGTAGATTATGCTCTCGAAGCCTCGGTCACCGGCCTCAAGGAGGGGATGGATGGTGCTCCGGATGCCGACATGTCGGTCCAGGCGATGCTGACCGCGACCGACGAAGGCGACGACACCACGACCACGGACAACGCGTTTGTCTATTCCAACAGGTCGGCGCCGGGCGATGAGGAATGGAACAAGTACTACGATATGGATGATCGGGCGGTCGACGGAGGAACTGACAACGCCCCCGGTATGGCGGTTGTTGACATGGTCCAGGGTCTTAACGCCGACGGCGAGAATGAGGCTGATGCGGACGACATAGTCACTTACAGGTTGGAGTTCGCGGATGATGTTTCGAGTGCTTCCGCCCTGTTCGTGGCGGCTAAGTTCCCCTCGGCTGATCAGCAGACCTACAACTACTTGGAAAACCCGGACGACGACGCCGACACGATGGACGACAACAGGAAGTTTGATGGCGAGTTCCATGGTGTCAAGGGTGAGTACGAGTGTGACGACACTTGTACGGCAGTGACCAATGAGGACAGCGAGCTCACCACGTTTACGGGTACTTGGTATTTCACTCCCGCCGCGCTGGGTGAGGACGATGATCCCCACATGGTCACGGGCGTGGATGAGGACAACACCTACGTGTACTTCGGATACTGGCTCCAGCAGGTGGTCGACGAAGACGGCGACGAGACGATTGGGGTGAACCACTTCAGTGGTGGTGACGCGCCGATAGCCGTCAACGACATGGGCGACTTCGATTGCGAAGGCATCGCGTCCGGCATGACGTGTACCGCCTCGTATTCCGGCAAGGCCGGTGGCAAGTACGCGGTGAAGACTCTGACGGAGAAGGGCGAAGTCGCCACGTTGCACACGGGTCAGTTTGTCGCGGATGTGACTCTCAACGCGATGTTCGGCGGGCCAACCGTGGCCGCAGTGAACCATGACAGAATCGAAGGTGACATAACCGGATTCAACGACGCGGCGGATAACGAGAATCGCATCAACCACTGGGAGGTGGAGCTGGGTGCCGCCAGCACCGCCGAAAGCGCCAACGGCGAGAATGTCGGCGCGACCAACGATGGAATGATGGACGGAACGTGGACCCATACGTTCTACAGCAGGAATGCGGTAGACGCCGATACCACGGGTGTCTCGGAAGAGGACATGCCGCCGGGTAACGTAGCCGGTGTGTTCGACGCTCACTGGTCGGATGGACATGCCATCGGCGCGTACGGCGCCGGCAGGGACTAGGTTTCATCCAAGGCGGGCTTCGGGTTTGCATGACGCGGCCCGACCCCGCCGGTTGATTTCACAAAGAGGGCGGCCAACCAGGCCGCCCTCTTTTTTTACTCTCTCCATGCGGTAGGGGTAGCCTGTGACCAAGAGAACGATTTCCCGGGCGTTCGCCGTGCTGACCGTGTTGACGCTGCTCACGGCCGGGTTGAGCGGCGCCCAGGAACGGCCTTCTTCCCTGTCTTCCGGAATTGCGGAAGCCCGCGCCCACTTCAATAGCAAACGGTTTCAGGAGGCGCTGGCCATCCTGCGTTCCTTGGCGAAGGCCCACCCGGGGCGCAAGAACGTCCTGTTCATCATCGGCCTGGCCGCCGTCGAACGGTCGCGGCAGCGGGGAGTCGGCAAGGCCGACCGCGACGCCCTGCTGGACGAGGCCATCACCGTCCTGCGCACCATGCTCATCGATCAACCCAACCTGTTGCGCGTGCGCCTGGAGCTGGCCCGGGCCTTCTTCTACAAGGGCGAGGACGGCCTCTCGCAGGAACACTTCGAGCGCGTGCTGGCGGGGACCCCGCCCGATCCGGTGGTGGCCAACGTGAGGCGGTTCCTTACGCTGATCCGGGCGCGCCGGCGCTGGAACATGCACCTGGGCTTCGCGCTGGCGCCGGACACCAACATAGGGGGTACGTCGAACGAGAGGACCATCTACATCTTCGGGTTGCCGTTCCGGCGGAACGTGGAGTCGCTGACCACCTCGGGAATCGGGTTGTCGGTGTGGGGCGGCGGGGAGTATCAGCATCCGTTGGGGGATCGACTTCGGCTCCGATTGGGCGTGGATGCGTCACGGAAGGAGTACTCGGGTCGCCTGTTCGACGGGACGCTGGTGTCGTGGCACGTGGGTCCGCGGGTGTTCGTGAGCCGGACCACCCGGTTCAGCATCCTGGCCAACTGGCGTCACCGGTGGAGCGCCAACGATCCCAACTACTTCGACCTCGGCGGACGGCTGATGGCGCACCACCGCTTCACCCGCCGCCTGACCGTCACCGGCAGGGCGTCCTGGCACGACCGCCGGTACCGGGTACAAAAACTTCTGGACGGGCCGGTCCGTGATTTGTCGCTGAGCGCCGGCTGGGTGCTCACTCCCACCATACGGCTCAACGGCAGCGCCGGATATGGGCGTGGCCGGCCGTTGAGCCTGAGATACCGCAACCAGAGCTTCTGGTTTCAGACGGGGGTGTCCGTCGCCTTGCCGAAGGGGTTCACCGTGGGTGCCGGCGGCGGCGTCCGCTGGACGAATTACGAGGCCCCCTGGTTCCCCAACACGCCGGCGGACGAGGACCGCGAGGACAGGACCTACAACCTGCGGGCCTCGGTCCACAACCGCGCCCTCACCTTCTTGGGCTTCAGCCCGGAAGTGTCGTTGATTCACGAAGTCCGCAAGACCAACGCCCAGCTCTACGACTACAAGAAGACGGGTGGGGAGTTGAGGGTGGTGCGGCAGTTCTAGATGGCGTCCTTCGACTTCGCTCCGCTGGCGCTACGCTACGCTCAGGACGAACGGATCGGATAGCGTCCTTCGAGTTCGCTACGCGAAGCCTGTCCTGAGCTTTGTCGAAGGGCTCAGGACGAAGGATCGGGTAGCGTCCTTCGACATCGCTGCGCGAAGCCTGTCCTGAGCTTTGTCGAGAGGCTCAGGACGAACGGATCGATTTTCCCAGGACCGTTCGTCCTGAGCGTAGCGGAGCGCCAGCGGAGCGAAGTCGAAGGACGCAAGATTGGACAGGCGTCCAAGGGGTGTCAACTTCACTGGAACAGTCGCCTCCCATGCACCTTACTTGGATCCGGTGGTTGCTGGACAGCTATGCGCTGTGGCTGAAGCGGGAACTCATCGACCGTAGCGGCGACATCGAGGCCCAGAGTGAACGCCTCTTCCTGGCGCCCTTCGTGGTGGTGTCCTACGCCGAGTCCCCAGACCCCATCCTCAACTACGGCAACCGACAGGCCCTGGACTTGTGGGAGATGACCTGGGCGGAGTTCACCGCGACGCCGTCGCGGCTGACCGCCGAGCCCGTGAACCGGGACGAGCGCGCCCGGGTGCTCGAGCGGGTGGCCGCCCACGGTTTCGTCACCGACTACCGGGGGGTGCGCATCTCGCGCACCGGCCGGCGTTTCCTGGTGGAGCGCGCCACGGTGTGGAACGTTCTGGACGGTCACGGGACCAAGCGAGGGCAGGCAGCAACCTTCTCGCGGTGGACGCCGCTGGGCGCGGAAGTTAAAGAAACTTGACGCATCCCGCGAGATTTCAACACCCTTCCGTATCATCCGGGCCGTCGCTCTTTACGATTTTCTATTTTCCGATAAACTTGCCCACGGGATTGGAGTGGTCGTGCGAAATCCGGTCTTGGCATGTTCTATCGGTCTTTCCTTGTTGCTCGCCCTCGGCGGCTGTGGTGGAGGAGGCGGTGCTGTGGTGGCACCGGAGCTGTCGACACCGGAGCTGACACCGCCACCGCCGCCGCCACCGCCGTGTATCCCCCTGCACAGTGGGGGTTGTGTCACGGCACAGGTTTTCGAGCAGTCAGCGGCAGGGCTTGTGGGCGACTACCGGCTTGAGGACAGCTTCAAGAACCAGTGGGGCCTGGAACACATGGATGCTGGTCTGGCTTACAGCAACCTGAATCTGTTAGAGGGCGCGGACGCCGAGCCCGGTTCGGGGGTGACCATCGGTTTTATCGACACCGGCATCGATCAGTCCCACCCGATGTTCGTTGGGAAGACCTTCACCGAGCAATTCATGTCGGGCGCGACCGACGAGACAGGCACCAAGTCCTCCCACGGTACGGCTGTCGCGAGTGTAGCCGCTGGTGCCGCGACCACGCATTCCGCTTCCCCGCAAGGTGTGGCGTGGGGTGCCGACATCGCCATGTTCAGCATCACGGCAGGGTCAACTACAACCCCATATCGCTCGCCGGACTGGCCTCCAACGATGCCACCTGGGCGGCGTGGTTCAATCAGGTCCTGACTTGGCGGGACGGCACTCGGAAGGTGGATTTTCTGAACCTGAGTGTCGGTGATTCAGGCATCATCGACAGCTACAGCCGTGCGGGCATGCGCAACAATTTCAGCAACGCCATCGCCGCCATGGCCCAGGCGGGCGCCGGCGAAAAGACTGTATTCGTTTGGTCGGCCGGCAACGCTCACGGAGACCCTTGTGATCCGCTGACCACGGACAACTGCGAGAACGACAAGATCAACGCGGTTTCGGTCGAGGTGCTGCCGGGCCTGGTCCAGCGCATCCCGGAGCTTCGGGGCCATACCATTGCTGTCGTGGCGTTGAATCCGGACGGGATGATTGCTTCCTTTTCCAACCGTTGCGGCATTGCTGCCAATCATTGCATCGCGGCGCCCGGTCAAAGTGTCCGGTTCGCGTACTTCGGACCCAACGACGTCGATGAGGTGATTCGGGGTTACTCTACCGGTAGCGGGACGTCTGTTGCCGCGCCCATGGTGGCCGGCGGACTCGCGTTGATGAAGCAGCTCTTCCGCGACCAGTTGTCGAACACGGAGCTGGTGACGCGGTTGTTGGCAACGGCGGATGACACCGGCATCTATTCCGCCTCGGCCATCTACGGCCACGGCTCGATGGATCTCGGCGCCGCTACCTCGCCGGTGGGCGTGCTGGAGGTTCCGGGTAGCACAAACGCGGTAGAGCGTGGCCTTCGCTTGTGGTCGACGTGGCTGCGGCCGGGAGCGGCTTTCGGGGATGGGCTCGAGCGTTCGCTCGCGGCACACCAGATCATGGCCCTGGATGACTTGGGAGCGCCCTTCTGGTACCGCCTGGGCGACTTCACGGCGGCTGCAAGCAGCGCACCGGTGGCGGCGCGGCTGCGGGGCTTTCTGGCGCCGGAACCGGCATGGCGCGGCCTGGTGAGCGCCACCGCCCTTGCCCGGGGCGAAGGGGAGCCGGAGCCTGAAACAGCTCCCTTGAGCGTTCAGGTTGCCCGTCTGGACAGCCCCGCGGAGATCCGGGGCAGCCCTTTGCCCTGGCCGAAGGTGGGGTGAAGGCTACCTTGGCGGGGCAGGGAGGCCTCTCCGCCACCGCCTTCACCACCAACGGGATTCCGGGCCAAAAGCCGGCCACCGGCGCCGCGCTGAGCTGGCGGCGGGCAGGATTGCCCCTGGGGGTTCGGGCCGGCTGGATCGGCGAGCGCGAGACCCTCCTGGGGAGCGTCGGCGAAGGTGCTTTCGGCACCCTCGCCGGTGATACCGCCTTCGTGGGCGTGGATGCGAGTACGGACCTGTGCCGGTGGCGGATCGGGGCCAACGCGGAGCTCGGCATGGTCGCCCCGGCCACGCCAGGCGGCCTCCTCACCCGGGTGTCCTCCCTCTCCACCAGCGCGTTCGCGCTTCATGCCACCCGGGCCCTTGCCGGTTCCGGCGCATTGCGCTTTTCCGTGTCGCAGCCGTTGCGGGTCGAGAGCGGCCGGGCGTCGTTGACGGTGCCGGCCGGCCGGACCAGGCAGGGCGCGGTGAGGTACAGCACGGTACCGGCGGATTTGGCGCCCAGCGGACGGCAGGTGGACATCGCGGGACAGTGGCACCGGCCGCTCGGCAAGGGCGAGCTTCGCCTGGGCGCGGTCCACAGCCACCGGCCGGGACATCGTGAAGCCGCGGATCCGGAGCTCACGTTTCTCGGCGGCTGGCGCTGGGATTTCTGATCCAGGCGGCACCGGCTTCTCATTGTTCTTGACCAGCCGGAGAACCTCACCACCGCCCCCTATGCTATAGTACCCGATACATTCGCGTAGGGGGTGGAGTCGTTTTGCGTAATTCAACATTCGTGTGTTTCCTCGTCCTTTCCTTGTCGTTCGCGCTTGGCGGCTGTGGCACCATCAGCGGCCGTTCGGGGTTGCCACCTACGAAGTGCGTCACGGTCCAGGATGGAGATTGCGTAACGCCGGAGGCATTCGCGGAGTCGGCAGCGGAGCTCGTCGACGAGTACCAATCGGACACCAACTTCCAAAACCAGTGGGGGCTGAGCCACATCAAGGCGGACGTAGCCTACTCCAACCTCAGCCTGCTCGAGGGCGAGGACGCCGAACCCGGTGCCGGCGTGACCATCGGTTTCATCGACACCGGCATCGACGAGGACCACCCGGTGTTCGCCGGGAAGACCGTTACCGAGGAGTTCCTCATGGATGCGCCCGACGAGACCGGCGCCGAGTTCTCCCACGGCACGGCGGTGGCGAGTATCGCTGCCGGCGGACGATTTTCACACAGCGCCGCCCCGCAAGGTGTGGCGTGGGCGGCCGACATCGCCATGTTCGCCATCCCCCTGGGCTCGGGCGACCGCGTTTACCGGCCCATATCGGCGGAGGGTCTGGCCTCCCAGGACGCAGAGGACGCCTCGTTGTACGAACAGGTCTTGTCCTGGCGGGACGGCGCTCGGAAGGTGGACGTCCTGAACCTGAGCTTCGGCTACCAGGGCCTCATCGACAGCTACTCCGAGCAGGAACTTCGCGACAACTATGCCAGCACCATCGCCGCCCTGGCACAGGCGGACGCCGACGAAAAGGCTATCCTGGTTTGGGCGGCCGGCAACTCGCACGGAGATGAGTGCGATCCGGCGACCACGGACTACTGCCGATACGTGGCACTCAATGCGGTTTCGCCCAGCGTGCTGTCGGGCCTTCCCGCGTACATCGAGGAACTCAGGGGCCACACCATCGCCGTGGCGGCGTTGAGTCCCGCCGACGGGCAGATAACCTCCTTTTCCAATCGGTGCGGCATCGCCGCCGACTATTGCATTGCGGCGCCCGGTCAGGAAGTCCGGCTCGCCTATTTCGGACCCCATCCGGTTACCGGGCCGGGCTACCGGGACTTCGCCGACCACGGCGGGACGTCCTTCGCCGCGCCCATGGTGGCCGGCGGGCTGGCGATAATGCAACAGCTCTTCCGCGATCAGTTGTCCAACCCGGAGCTGGTAACGCGGTTGTTCGAGACCGCCGACAAGACCGGCGTCTATGCTGACTCGGCCATCTACGGCCAGGGCTCGATGGACCTCGGCGCCGCCACCTCCCCCGTGGGCGTGCTGGAGCTGCCGGTGGGCGAAAACGTGGGACAGAACGGCTTCAGTTTGCAGTCGACGCGGCTCCAGCCGGGATCGGCCTTCGGCGACGGGCTCCAGCAGTCGCTTGCAGCACAGCAGATCATGGCCCTGGATGGTCTCGGAGCGCCGTTCTGGTACCGCCTGGGCAACTTCACGCCGGCGGCCAACGGGCTGCCGTTGACGGCCCGGCTGCGGGGCTTCCTGGCGCCCGAGCCTGGGTGGCCCGATCCCGTGAGCGCCACCGCCATGGCGCAGGGCGAGCCGGGGTCGGGACCCGGCGCGGCGCCCGTGACCCTCCATATCGCCCGCCTGGAGACGCCGGCGGAGGTTCGGGGGAGCCATCTTGCCCTGGCTGAAGGTGGAGTGAAGGCCACCCTGGCCGGGCAGGGTGGCCTGTCCGCCGCGGCCTTCACCACCAAGGGAGTTCCGGGAGAGAAGCCCGCCGTCGGCGCGACGCTGAACTGGCGGCGGGCCGGGTTGCCGCTGGGTCTCAGGGCCGGCTGGATCGGCGAGCGCGAGACCCTCCTGGGGAGCGTCGGCGAGGGCGCTTTCGGCGAGCTGGCCGGCGATACCGCCTTCGTGGGTGTGGACGCGAGCACGGAGCTGGGCCGGTGGCGGGTCGGCGCCAACGCAGAGTTCGGAATGGTCACCCCGGCGACGCGCGGCGGACTCTTGACCCGGGTGTCATCGCTCGCCACCAGCGCGTTCGCGCTTCATGCCACCCGGGCGCTGGGCGGTTCCGGCGCGTTGCGCTTTTCCGTGTCGCAGCCGTTGCGGGTCGAGAGCGGCCGGGCGTCATTGACCGTGCCGGCGGGCCGCACCAAGCAGGGCGCGGTGTGGTACGACACGGTGCCGGCGGATCTGGCGCCCAGCGGCCGGCAGATGGATATCGCCGGGCAGTGGCACCGGCCGCTGGGCCAGGGCGAGCTTCGGCTGGGCGCGGTCTACAGCCACCGACCCGGACACCGCCAGGCCGGGGACCCGGAGCTGACGTTCCTCGGCGGCTGGCGCTGGGAGTTCTGATCCGGGGCGGCGATCACGTGCGGTACGGCGTGTACTCGTCCCGGCACAGCCACCCGGCGTGAGCCGCAGGATCTTGCCGGATGATCCAGTTCGGAGTATCCTCCGAAATAGCTCGACTATTTTGGAGGATACTCGGGACCGATGCATTACGCTCGCACCCTCCGCATGGACCTGCCGCGGGGACAGTCCGCTTTCCTGTGGGGACCTCGCAAGACCGGGAAATCGACGTTGCTTCGCCGGCTGTTCCCGGAAGCCGCCCGGTTCGATCTGCTTGATACCCGTCTCCTGCTGGAGTTCGCGCGCGCGCCATGGGCGTTCTCGGAACGCGTGGCGGCATTCGATCGCGCCGCCCGGGAAAACCCCATCATCGTCGACGAGGTGCAGAAGGCGCCGGCCGTTCTGGATGAGGTTCATCGGCTCATGGAGGACGAGGGCCTGAGCTTCGTGTTGTGCGGCTCCAGCGCGAGGAAGCTGAGGCGCGGCCGCGCCAACCTGCTGGGCGGCCGCGCCTGGCGTTTCGAGCTCCATCCCCTGACCTGGCCGGAAGTCCCGGATTTTGACCTGTTGAGGGCGCTCAACCGAGGGTTGGTCCCGCAGCACTACGACACGGTCCGATACGGACGCGCGCTTGCCGGTTACGTGGACGACTACCTGAAAGAGGAGGTGTTCGACGAAGGGCTGACGCGGAACGCACCGGCATTCTCACGGTTTTTCGACGCCCTCTCGTTCTGCCATGGAGAGCTCCTCAACTACAGCAACGTCGCCAGGGACTGCGGCGTCGATTCCAAGACCGTGCGCGAGTATTTTCAGATACTCGTCGATACGTTTCTGGGTGTCTTCGTCGAGCCGTTCAGCCCGCGTCGCTCGCGCGCGATCATCACGCGGGCGCCGAAATTCTATCTTTTCGACGTTGGCGTGGCCGGCCATGTCACCGGACGCCGAATCGAACGCGCCCACGGCGCCGGTTTCGGGCGCGCCCTGGAGCACCTGGTGTTGATGGAGGTGCTCGCCTACCGCGCTTACCATGAAGGCGACTTTCCGGTGCGCTTCTGGCGCACCAAGTCGGGCTTGGAGTGCGACTTCGTGCTCGGCCGGGACGGCGAGGTGGCCATCGAGGTCAAGGGCGGTGCCCGGGTCCGGTCCGAGGAACTCAGGGCCATGCGCGCCTACATGGACGAGCATCGTCCCCGTCAGGCCGTGGTGGTGTGCAATGAGGCCGCTGCCAGACGCACCGGCGACGGGATCTGGATACTGCCCTGGGAACGGTTCCTGGAGCGGCTCTGGACCGATGCGATTATTCACTGAGGGAGCAATTTTGTAACGATACTAAAGAAATTCCTTGACCGGCCGATTCTCCAATTATAGAATGAAAGCGAGTCAGGGGGGAGAGTCATGGACGGACTTAAGGAATATGCGAGTGTGGTTACGGCCGCGGTTACGGTAATTGCGGCACTGGCGGTGTTGGGTTTGTGGGCCATCAACGCCCAGGTCACGCCTGAGATCAACCGAGTGGACGGCCGCATGGACAACTACGAGACCCAGTACACGGAGCTCAAGGAACGGCTCGGCCGCATGGACCAGCGCCTGGAACGCCGGCTTGACCGAATCGATAACCGTTTCATCCAGATCGACAAGCGGTTCGGCGAGATTGACGAGCGGTTCACCCAGATTGACGAGCGGTTCATCCAGATCGACAAGCGGTTCGGCGAGATTGACGAGCGTTTCATCCAGATCGACGGCCGGTTTGTCCAGATGGAGAGTCGAATCAACCAGAGGTTCGATGACATGGCCGCGAACATGAATACGATTCTGGCGCGGCTTCCGGCCCCGGCCAATCAGGGTAAACAATGACCTGGACGGACCGCTGGTTTATGATGCCGTCTACCTTGAAGGTGGTGTTGGTTGCTGTTTCCTTCCTTACGGGGCTGGCCATGGCCACCGCGGCCGGGGAAGGCCGGAAATGTCCCGAGGGGCTGGAGCCGGTGACCGAGTTCCGGCTGTTTTTCGGGTTGACCGACAAGGACGGAAAGATCGTCACCGAAGACCAGTGGCAGCAGTTCCTGGCCGATACCATCACGCCGCGCTTTCCGGCGGGGCTCACCGTGTTCGACGGCAGGGGACAGTGGCTGCCGCCGTCCGGGAAGCTGCAGCGAGAGCCCGTCAAGGTGGTGCTGGGCGCGGTGTCTCCCGACCCGGCCCAAAGCATGAAGCTCGTGGACGAAATATCCGCCGCGTACGCCGCCCGGTTCAACCAGGACGCGGTCTTCCGGATGGCCGCCTCGGCCTGTGCCGGTTTGCACCCTTGACGGGCGCCGCGTCGTGTCCCGTCTCCTCCCTTGGTTGTGGCTCCCCGCCGGTATCGTGATCGCGGCCGCGGTCCTTCGCGGCAACACGCCGCTCATGGCGGACCCCCAAGCGTGGCTCGCGCTGCTGCTGGTCGCGCCCTGCGGCCTGCCGCTGGCCGGGGCCTGCCGCAGGCTCCTGAGGATGGGGTATCCCGTCACCGCCTGGGCCGTGTTCGCCGTCCTGGCGCCTTTCACCGCAGTGGCGTCACTCTTCGCCGGCCTGCTCGGCCCGGTAGCGATCCTCGCCTATGCACTGGTCCTCAGCGCGCCGGCGTGGTTGCTCTACGCGTTGCTGCGCCGGGGACAGCGACAGCGACGTCTTTGAAATCAGGTCTCCCAGAGTTCACTGACGGGCAACGTGAACAATCCGGTCGAAGCTGTTCTCGCGCCGGGGCGCACCTCGTTGATTGCTGCGCCGGGGACAGCGGCGTTAACCCGGAAACCCCGCTAAAGAAAGTCTTTGACCAGCCGATACATTATTCATATACTGCAATGGAGGTGTACGGTCGTTGAAGAAATTGAAGGAATACGCCGGGGTGATTGTCGCGTTGGTGACCGTGATGACCGTACTGGCCTCGTTGGGTCTGTGGGCGATTCATGTCCAGATCAACCCGGAGATCAGGCGGCTGGACGGTCGCATCGAGTTGCTCACGGATCGGGTAGACGGCATGGACGGCCGGTGGGAAGCCCGGTTCGACCGTATCGAAGTGCGGTTCAACCGCATCGAAAGCGATATCAAGACCATTCTGCTGCGGCTTCCGAAGCGGCAAGAGTCAGGATGACCACCCCGCCAGGTAGTCCCTGATGCCGGGTCCCTTGTGTGAACCTGCTCGACCGGGTGGCGATCCTGGCCTATGCGCTGGTCCTCAGCGCGCCGGCGTGGTTGCGCTACGCGTTGCTGCGCCGGGGACAGCGGCGTTAACCCGGAGACCCCGCTAAAGAAATTCTTTGACCAGCCGATACATTATTCATATACTGCAATGGAGGTGTGCGGCCGTTGAAGAAATTGAAGGAATACGCCGGGGTGATTGTCGCGTTGGTGACCGTGATGACCGCGCTGGCTTCGTTGGGTCTGTGGGCGATTCATGTCCAAATCAACCCGGAGATCAGGCGACTGGACGGGCGCATCGAGTCGCTCACGGCTCGGGTAGACCGCATGGACGGCCGGTGGGAAGCCCGGTTCGACCGTATCGAACGCGATATCAAGACCATTCTGCTGCGTCTTCCGAAGCGGCAAGAGTCAGGATGACCACCCCGCCAGGTAGTCCTTGGTGCCGGGTCCCTTGTGTGAACCTGCTCGACCGGGTGGCGATCCCGGCCTATGCGCTGGTGCTCAGCGCGCCGGCATGGTTGCGCTACGCTTTGCTGCTGCGGGCACAGCGGAAACGACGTTCTCAGAATGCGTAGCGCAAGGAGAGGACCCAACCATGGCGCCGCAGAGCGGCCCTGGTTCGAGCGAGAGGGAGGAGAATCGGTTCCCTCGGGCTGCGGAATTCGATCCGGCCCGTTGCCTTGCCGGTCTTGACGGTGCCGTAGTCCGTATAGCGCCAAGCCAGATCAAGCGCCATTTTGCTCCCCAAAGACACTGCGACCCCCACCGTGGCCATCCATGCGAAACTGGTTCGACGGCCGCCCGGAACGATGGTCCTCGTCCTTGGGAACTCCATGCGCGTCTCCCCGATACGGATGCGGGAAAGGCCGGCACCGGCGCCGATGAACGGGCTCAAGGGCCCCACCCGCGGTAGCCCGAGGGCCGGCAGGTCCACGTAGCCGGCAAGCATCCCGGTCACGGTGGACAGTTCCGCCGACACAGCCTGCCTGCCGGTGGGTTGGTGAAAATTGGCGCGGCCGTCGAAGGAGAAGCGGGGGCGGTGCTGGACCACGGCTTCGAGCCGCAGGGCCGGCGCCGCGACATAACCGAGCCCGAGATCGATCCCGGCCTTGGTTCCGAAATCGCCGAGGGAGCTCAGGGGTGCGCCGTGTTGTTGAAATCGTGTCCCGTTCGTCCTGAGCGTAGCGAGGCGCAGCCGAGCGAAGTCGAAGGACGCCATCATTCTGCCCTACGCGAGCCCTGTCCGCTACGTCTCCCACGGGTCGTAGCTGCCGAAGTTCCAAAGGTTGCCTTCCGGATCGCGGCAGCAGTAGAGCCGGCCGCCGTATTCCTGGTTCTCGGGGGGCATGACGATCTCGGCGCCCGCGGCCACCGCCCCGGCGTGGTGCGCGTCCACGTCCGAGACCACGATGTAGATGCTCAACGACACCGGCCCGCCGGGCTCCGCCATGGGCTGCTGGAGCTGCGCGAACTCGTCGTCCCGGGCCGACCCCAGCATCATCATGCCGTTGCCGAACACGAGTTGGGCATGGTCGATGGCGCCGCCCTCGCCGGGCACCACCAGATGCCGCTCGAAGCCGAATGCTTCGCACAGCCATTCGATGGCCGCCGCCGCATCCCGGTAACGGATCGCCGGAATCATGGTCGCCTGCGTGTCCTTCGCCAAGCTTCTCATGCGGGTTAGTCTTCCACATCACGCGTGTCGCGCCAAGTCGGCGGTACCACCCGGTGCGCTCCCGTAGGTCCCGTAGGTCGGATTAGCCGAAGGCGTAATCCGACACACCACCCCGCCCCATGTCGGATTACGCCTTCGGCTAATCCGACCTACGGGTTGTCGGGGTTTGATGGAGCGGACGAGGGGCTGGCCTACACCAGCCACGCGTTCACGCCGGTCAGCACCAGGATGGAGGCGGTGGCGAACCCGGCGGCGAACTTGAGGTTGGGGCCCAGGATGATCTTTTCCGGGGGGACCTGGAACAGGGTGGTGGCGGTGGCCACCATGATGGCGGAGAGGCCGATCATGGAGGAGCAGGACCAGGCCACCAGGGCGCTCTCGATGAGGATGACGTCGGCGACCTGCACCGGCAGATCCGAGAAGACGGTCAGGAGGAAGGTCACCAACACGATCTGGTGCACGCCGACCAGAGCGCCGACGGTCACGGTCCCGATCATGATCGCGATGACGGCCATGGCGGGAAGGTCGAGGCCGCCGATCCAGCCCGTGATCCCGGTCTGCGCGAATACGTGCCGGATCACGCCGCCCAGCGCCAGCGACATGGTCAGGATCGTGATCTCGTTGCTGATGTGGGCGGCGTTCCGGTAGGTGTTGACCAGGGTGGTCCGGAGCGCCCGCCGGCCCTTGGCCAAAAGTGTCAGGAGGCACAGCGTCGGGACGCTGACGATCAGCGCCTCCAGGGTCGACAGCACGGTGACGCCGGACAGCACCGCCACCAGCAGGACGCAGAGCGCCACCGGCAGCACGATGGGCTGGAGGCTCCGGAGCGCCCGCCACAGAAGCGCAATGCCCGGCTCCCGGGAGTAGAGCACGTGGGATGCGGTCAAGGCGCAGACGGCCATGGAAATACCCAGCACCATGGTTTGCCACAAGGGCACCCCCGGCACGTACTGCGTCGACAGCGCCATGGCGATCCAGAACGGCGACCACAGGCCCCCGAGGCTGCCGCCGCGATGGCAGGTGCGTATGGCGGCGAGGTATTCCTCCTCCACCTTGCTCTCGCCGATGATCGGGGCGGTGATGGCGTAGGCGCCGGGTCCCAGCACCGCCGCCAGCAGGTGGCTGCCCACCAGGAAGCCGCCCAGCCGATGGTCGGGTTTGAGCCGTTTGAACAGCGCGCGGGCGTTGGCGATCTGCTGGAGCTGGTCCGCGGTGGCGCGCATCAGCACGATGGTGCCGAAGAAGCCCACGAACATGGGCGCGGCCTTGAAGCCCACGAGCAGGGTGGCGAGCCCGCCGTAGAAGAAGATGAGCACGGCGGCCAGGGTGGCGAGGCTGGTGCACAGGATCACCGTCGGCCGCCGCAAGAGGGGGAAGACCCGCAGGATGCAGAGCGCCGCGATCACCGCCCCCGCGTGGTCCACGGCCGCGTCCGGCCATGTCATCCTGACGAGCTGCGTCAACCACAGCAGCACCAGAAGGGTCTCCGGGCGCGCGAGTTGTTTCAGGAGGAACATTCTTTTGCGAAGCGCGACACGCGTGTACTAGTCTGGTACGAATATTGGCACGGACACTGCCGTCCCGAAAACCGTGATTGATATGAAACTCTGATCAATGACCGCCGGGGAAGATGGCGTCCTTCGACTTCGCGCCGCTGACGCGGCGCTACGCTCAGGACGAACGGAGGGAGATGGCTCGGCTCCGTAGCGCACGGAGGGAGTTTGCGTCCTTCGACTTCGCGCCGCTGACGCGGCGCTACGCTCAGGACGAACGGGTGCCAGGACGTTGATTCCCGTTCGTCCTGAGCGTAGCGGAGCGTCAGCGAAGCGAAGTCGAAGGACGCCATCTCGAAGGACGCCATCTTCCCCAAGCGGAAATCCAGCCGGGTGGGGCCGGAGTCAACGGAGCAGGACATGACGCAGACCTACATCGGGGCGCCGATCCGGCGCGGCGAAGACATTCGGTTCCTGACCGGCAAGGCCACGTTCATCGATGACGTGAAGCTGCCCGGGATGCTGTACGCGGCCGTCCTGCGGAGCCCTCACGCACACGCCCGCATCAAGGCGGTGGACGTGTCGGAGGCCCTGAAGCTCCCGGGGGTCGTCAGCGTGCTCACCTTTGCCGATTTGCCCGCGGGCGTCAAGCCGATCCCGCTCCGCATGTACCAGTTGGATGGACTGGACCGGTTCCTCCAGTATCCGCTGGCCCGGGGCAAGGTTGGCTACGTCGGCGAGCCGGTGGCGCTGGTGGCGGCGGTGGACCGTTACGTGGCCGAGGACGGCGCCGACCTGATCCAGGTGGAGTACGAGCCCCTGGAGGTGGTGGCGGACATCAAGGCGGCGCTGCGCGGCGACGTCATCATCCACGAGGAGCAGGGCACCAACGTGGCCGGCGGCCACCACGTCAAGCTGGGCGACGTGGACGGGGCGTTCCGCGACGCCGAGTACACCCGCAAGGAAGTGCTGCGGGTGCACCGCCATACCGGCAATCCCATGGAGACCCGGGGCCTGCTGGCGTCCTACGATGCCGGCCGGAACGAGGTGACGGTGTGGGGGATGACCAAGGTGCCGCACTTCAACCGCGCGGTGCTGTCCTCGCTGCTGGAGCTGCCGGAGCACCGGATCCACTTCATCGAGCCCGACGTCGGCGGCGGGTTCGGCATTCGCGGCGAGTTCTATCCGGAGGACTTCCTGATCCCCTACGCCGCCATGAAGCTCGGGCGGCCGGTGAAGTGGATCGAGGACCGGCGCGAGCACCTGATGGCCGCCAACCACTCGCGGGATGTGCGCTGCGAGCTGGAGATCGCCGCGCGCCGGGACGGCACGCTGCTGGGCATGCGCGCCCAGATCCACGGCGACATGGGCGCGCACATCCGCACCCACGGCGGGCTGGTGCCGGCGTCCACCGCCGGCGTGCTGCCGGGGCCGTACAGGATACCGGCTTACGAGGCCCACATACACTGCGTCATGACCAACAAGATGGGGGTGGGCACCTACCGCGCGCCGGGGCGCTACGAGTCCTGCTATTTCCGCGAGCGGATGCTCGACATGGTGGCCGAGGACCTGGGCATCGACCCCATCGACCTACGCCGCAAGAACCTGATCCAGCCCGAGGAGATCCCCTACGAGCTGGGACCCACCCGCCCGGGCATTGCCTCCACCATCTTCGACAGCGGCGACTATCCCCGGGCGCTGGAGCACGCCCTGGACCGTTTCGGCTACGACGATTTGAAGCCGCTCCAGGGGAAGAAGCGGGACGGGCGCTACCACGGCATCGGCATCGGCTGGTTCGTTAAGAACACCGGTCTCGGGCCGTCCGAGGGCGCGCGCATCGCCATTACCGGCCCCGAGAGCGTGGCCGTCTACCTGGGCATCGCCACCCTGGGCCAGGGGCACGAGACCGTCATGGCGCAGATCTGCGCCGACGCCCTGGGCGTGCCCATCGAGTGGATCACCGTGTTCCACGGCCACACCGACCTGATGCCTTGGGGCGGCGGCACCTACTCGAGCCGCGGCACCGTGATGGCCGGCAGCGCCGTGCATCTCACCGCCGAGGAGCTCAAGAGGCGGCTGCTCCAGGTCGCCTCACAGCGCCTGGAGACCGACCCCGCCGGCCTGGAGTTCCACTCCGGCAAAGTCCACGCCGCCGGTGCCGACCAGCCGCTGCTGGGGCTCGGAGCGCTGCTGGAAATGACCAGGCCCGGCAAGGTCTCGGGCGCCGACGCCCCCGGCCTCGAGGCCACCGAATACTTCCACACCGACCGGCTCACCTACACCTACGGCGGCCACCTGGTGCACGTGGCCGTGGACCCGGAGACGGGAATGGTGGAGATCCTGCGCTACCTCGTGCTGGAAGACGTGGGCCGCGCCGTCAACCCCCTGCTGGTGCACGGCCAGGCCCTCGGCGCCGCCGCCCAGGGCATCGGCGGCACCATGCTGGAAGAACTAGCCTACAACGAAGACGGCCAACTCCTCACCACCACCCTGCTGGACTACCCGCTCCCCTCCAGCATGGAAATCCCGCCGGTGGAAAGCATCATCACCGAGTACTCCCCCTCGCCCCTCAACCCCCTCGGCGTCAAGGGCGCCGGCGAAGGCGGCATCGTCGCCTGCGGCGCCGCCCTCGCCAACGCCGTCTCCCACGCCCTGTCCTCCCTGGGCATCCAGATCAAGGACCTGCCCCTCACCCCGGACCGGATACGGAAGCTGATCCGGGAGGCGAGCCCGTAGAAACCGTCGTGCGTAGGTCGGATTAGCCGAAGGCGTAATCCGACAACAAACTTGGACCCGCCGCGTCAGAGGCACCGATGCCCCAAGTACGTCATTCCGGCACCCCTTTCGTCATTCCCGCGAAACAGGCTGTGTGAAAACCCCATCCGGGAGAGGCAATGGCCCCCGAAATCGTCATTCCCGCGAAAGCGGGAATCCAGGGGTGGGGCGGGGTTGTCGGATTACGCTTCGCTAATCCGACCTACGGGAAGAAGGAAAGACGGAAAGACGGAAAAGGGGATCAGCCGGACTCCTCCCCGGACCCCTTCAACCGGATCACCGCCACCGTCGCCCCCCATCCGCCCCGTTCCGTCGGCGCGTCGCGGCACGACTCCACCAGCGGGTTCTTCTCCAGCGCCGACTGCACGATGCGCCGCTGCACCCCCTTGCCCCGCCCATGAATGAGCCGCACCTCCCGTAGCCCCTGCTCGTGGCACTGCCAGACGTATTCCTCCACGACGCTCGGAATGTCCCTGGGCGCGAACGGATGCAGGTCGATGTAGTCCTCGATGGGCAGGACGATGACGTCTTCTTCCGGCGGGGTGTCGTCGTGGGGGTCGTCGGACATGGTGCGTCTGGGAATGGCACATTCCTTGCTGTCACACAACAACGGGAACAGGACCTTGGTCTCCCAGGGGGCTCGAGTACGCGGAGTTCCGCTCGTGCGCTCCATACGGCGGTGTCGTTGTTTGACGTTTGTAGTTATATATGACAACACTGGATATCAACCGTGCCACAAGGCCGATCAGGTGGATTCGAGCGGCACGAAAGGCTTATGAGGCTTTCCCAAAGGCCGTGCAGGATCGCGTCAACACAGCCCTCACTATCGCCGCGGAAGGTGGCAAGGCAGAGTTCGTCAAGCGGCTGAAGGGCTTCGAGCCCGGGGTGATGGAGATTGCTCTACGCTACCGGACCGACGCTTGGCGCGTCATCTACGTGACGGAGGTCGCGGGAAGATTGTGGGTGATGCACGCGTTTGGCAAGAAATCGAAGACCGGCATCAAGACACCGAAGGCCGAGATCGCCCTTGTGAAGGCCCGACTGGGCCGATTGAAGAGGGACTTGTTGCAATGAGCGAAAACGACGTCGAGTGGGTTGAAGGAAGCGGGAATGTCTTTCGAGACTTCGGCGATCCCCACGCGGACCTGAAACAGGCAAAAGCGATCCTGGCGGCTCGTATCATCGCCGTGCTGGACAACCGCGGGCTTACCGTGAGGAAGGCCGGGGCAATGACCGGCTTCGCCGCTGCCGACTTTTCACGGATCCGCAACGCCAATCTCGGGCGATTCACGCTGGACCGACTGATGAAGATGCTTGCCGCCCTTGACGATAGCATTCGTGTCGTGGTCCAGGTCGATGCAGGGCCGGTCACGGATGCGGCCGTGCAAAACCCCCGCTCGGCGCCGTGACAGGTGGCGCTCATTGGCCCGCGCCAGGTCGGCAAGACCACTCTGGCGCGGCAAATCGCCGAAGCGGGCGATAACGTATACCTCGACCTTGAGACAAGCACTGACCGGATCAGGCTGGCCGACCCGGTTCTTTTCCTCCAGAGGTACGCCGACCGTCTGGTGATCATCGATGAGGTCCATCGCGCGCCGGAGTTGTTTCGCGAGCTCCGTGGCCTCATCGATGCCGGGCGCCGTGCCGGCAAGCGAACTCGCCGGTTTCTGATCCTGGGCTCGGCCTCCATGGGCTTGCTGCGGCAGTCGAGCGAGAGCTTGGCGGGGCGAATCTCATACGTAGCGCTTCATCCCTTCGACGTTCTCGAAGCAGCGCCTGACGAGGAGGCGCTCCGGAGATTGTGGGTGCGCGGCGGCTTCCCCGAGAGTTTCCTCGCCGCCAACGACGCTGACAGCCTCGCGTACCGGTTGAACTTCATCGCCACCTACCTGGAGCGGGACATGCCGCAGTTCTCGCCCCGTCCTGTCGCCGCTACCACGCTGGAAAGGCTGTGGCGCATGCTCGCTCACGCGCAGGGATCGCTGCTGAACGCCTCGGCACTGGCCGCCGGTCTGTCCATCAACGCGCCGATGGTCACCCGCTACGTCGATCTCCTGACCGACCTCCTGCTGGTTCGGCGGCTGCCTCCCTTCATCGCCAACACCCGCAAGCGGCTGGTCAAGTCGCCCAAGGTGTACGTCAGGGACAGCGGGCTCGTGCACGGCCTCCTCGGCATCCAGGACGAGCACGCCCTGACCGGTCACCCGGTGATGGGGGCGAGCTGGGAGGGTTTCGTGATCGAGAATCTTCTGGCCGTGGCGCCTTGGTGGACCCTTGCCAGCTTCTACCGCACCGCCGCAGGCGCCGAGATCGACTTGGTCCTGGAGCTGCCCGGCTGCACCGCCCCCTGGGCCATCGAGATCAAGCACAGCCTCGCGCCGCGCCTCACCCGAGGCTTCCACCACGCGCTCGAAGACCTCGAGCCGGAGAAGACCTTCGTGGTCTATGCGGGAACCGAACGCTACCCGATGTCGCGCGAGGTAGAGGTGATCGGGGTGCGGGAGATGGCGGAGGTGCTGAGGGGGGTGTGAGATCTCGCGCCTATTTCAGAAGGTGCTCCAGCCGCCACTCCAAGGCGTCTTTCCTCGGTAGCATGTCCTTCTTGTTCGGGACCATGACTTTCTTGCCTTGCAGTTCGATCAAGGGCTGGTTATCCGCGATCCGTTCTTCGACAACCTCTGACACGTGCCACTTCAGATCCGGTCCTGGTGCGATGACGTGTCGGTCCAATGCCCAATGGTAGTTGGGTGTCAATGCGATGCCGTTGCGAGGGTCGTCATCCTGTGACTCCGAATGCGGTATCAAATGGGCTGCTTCCACGAGAATGCTGCTCTCGGGAACGATCAAACGCCAACCAGATGCAGCACATCGGTAGTCGTAGGCTTCGAGAACGAGACGGCGAAAAGCGCTGTTGCGAGCCTTGGCGTGGAGTGGTTCATCGCGGACCATCGGTACTTCGTCGAACACACCGCGCAGCGAACGTTCGTAGCCGTTCGATTCGCGACGGAACGACACGAGCTTGTTCAAGGCTTCACGACGATCGGGAAACCAACTGCGGATTAGTCGTTCCCTGAGTGCATCTCGGCCCTCTGAACTTTGCATGAACCCGAAGAGGTCAGCGTCGATCTCGGCGTATTCTATATTTTCCTCGATTTGGCGGTGTGACGGTGTCTGTATCCGTATGAGGGCTGTTTCTCGACCATTCCTGGCTTTGACCGTCCAGAAGGGCTCTGACTTCATGTAAAAGAACGGATTGTACGGCGTGTCGCGATCGGTTGGCTTTGACACTACAGCTAAATACTCACTGAATAGCTCCCTCAATCCCGGTGTATACTGGACGTGGCGATTCGACATGGCGCCGGACTCCACCAGGTCGATCACCGCCAACAACAAACAAGGTTTGTGGGGACGCGCTCCGTGCCGGGTTCTATTGGGGCTTAGACCGGCAAACATGCCAAGATAGCTTGATAAATTGGGCATTGTTTCCTACCGATTTAGGGGTCTGGGTGGGGAGGAGTCTAACAAAACACGCCTAGACGCGCCATGTAGGGTTGGCTTGTCGAACATGTCGATTCGACGAGCCGAGGCCCGTCAATTCGGGTTCACCGGCTGAAGGACCTCACTTGGAGCCCTTGGCCGGCCAGAGGGGATTGCTCGAAAGGATCGAGAGCGTGAAACAGTTAGGCAGAGACAGCCTCTCCATTCTCCTCAACGGCGCACGCGCCTTCCGCCAGGCCGAGTACCGCGGAGACCGCTCCTTCATGGCCCGCCTGTCGGAGCAGCGTTCCGTGCTCAAGTCCCTTGCCAACCTGCGGTCTTACTCGTGGATTCGGGAGCGGGTGGGCTGGAGCGGCAACGTCCTGAACGAGGCTATAGATGCCGTCCTACATCCATGCTCTGGTGCAAAATCCGGACGATCTCCACAACGCCCGATTGTATGCGGAAAAAGATCACATGCGAACCAACCGTGACCTTGCGGTATCCCTCACGGATGTCCTCAGCCGATCGAGTGATGATCGTACCCTTGCTCAATGCCTCACACGCCGCCTGGATCTTCCGCGTGTAGTCCTCGGCTTGCGCCTCGCCCCAATGCGTGACGGTGTAGTCCCATATGCTTTCGAGATCAGCCCGGGCCGCCTGAGATAGCGAATAGCCCGCCATGCCGTTTAGGTAGATTTCTTGCCGGCGATGAACGCGTCGAAATCAAACGGCGTGGCCGGGCCGGATTGCTCGCCTTCGATGAGAGCCTCCCTTAGGGCTTCCACTTTCGCTTCGTGCTCTTCCAGAAGACGCAGCCCGGCGCGCACCACGTCGCTGGCCGAATTGTACCGGCCGGACTCAACACGCTCGTTGATGAAACCTATGAGGTGATCCCCGAGCGAAACCGATGTATTGCGCGGCATGACCGCCCCTCCTTCACACACAATATACCAATTATTGGTACACAGAAAAAGCCTTGAGGTTTCCAAGGAAACCCGCCACCCATGGATTCCCGCTTTCGCGGGAATGACGGATTCGGGCGTTGGCCGCCCTTTGTGGCAACTGGGGGCCGGGCTGCGGCTCTCATTCTTGCAAAATAGAAATGGATTTCTATTTTGCAAGAACAAGGTCGGCGTGAACTCGCGGGGCGCGGGCCAGTCTCACCCCATTCCTCACCCCTTCAAATACTCCCCATACTTCTCCAGCACCTTCTCCTTCAGCTCCGGGCTGGCGCCTGAGACCGGGGGGAAGTCCTTGATCCATTCGTAGGGGCGGCAGGCGTCGATGATGGCGCGGGAGTTGTGGCCTTTCTGGTCGCGGGGGATGATGGGGTCGAGGGGGCCGCTCCAGGTCCTTCTGAGGATGTCGATGGAGTCGGCGGGGTTGCAGCGCGTGCACATGGCCCACACGACGTCGTTCAGGTCAGCCACGTCGATGTCGTCGTCCACCACCACGACGTAGCGGCCGAGGTAGGCGCCGGTGTGGTTCTGGCTGGCGATGATGGCGGCCTGCTTGGCGTGGCCGGGGTAGCGCTGGCGGATGGACACGGCGGTGAAGAAGCGGTTCTGGTAACAGGCGACGCCGGTGACGTCGGGGACGCCGGCCTTCTCCATGGAATCCCAGATGAACGCGGCCCGTATCAGCGAGGTGCAGCCGTCGGCGCCGGGGAGCGGCCGGAACGGCGGCGAGCCGGTGAGGATGGGGTTGTTTCGGTACATGAGGCTCTTGACGTGCACCACCGGCTCCTGGCGCGAGCCGCTGGCGTAGTAGCCGGGCCATTCGCCGAAGGGTCCCTCGTCGCGGGTCTCGTCCGGCATGATCTCGCCCTCGATGGCGATCTCCGCGTGGGCGGGAATGGGCAGGCCGGTGAACTCGCCGCGGATAACGTCGATGGGCGCGCCCTTGATGCCGCCGGCGTAGTCGAGCTCCTGCTCGCCCCAGGGGATCTGCCGCGAGGACAGCAGGAACAGCAGCGGGTCCTGGCCGAAGGAGATGGCCACCTTGAGGGGCTTGTTCTGGTCGAAGGACTTCTGGCGGTGGATGCGCCCGTGCTTGCCCGGGGAGATGTAGACCGCCAGCCGGTCCTTTTCATGGACCATGGTGCGGTAGGTGCCCATGTTCACCCACCCTTCGTCCGGGTCCTGGGTCATGACCACGTGGGCGGTGCCGATGTAGCGGCCGCCGTCCTCGTCGTGCCACTTGGGCACCGGCAGCTTCAGCACGTCGATGTCCTTGCCGGTGAACGCGTTCTCGTAGAGCGGGCTCTCGTCCACGTACTCCGGCGGGATCAGCGTCGGGTTGTTGAGGCGTTCCTTCCAGGCGGCGATGAACTCGTTGCGGGTGATGTCGGTGGGCAGGTTGGTGGTGAGAGCGGCGCGCTTGAGGGACTCCACCATGCCCACCAGCACCCGGTGCCCTTCGGGATAGTCCTTGATGTTGTCGAACAGCAGCGCAGAGGCGTCCTGACCGCGTCCGGCCACCTCCGCAAGCGCGCCGATCTCAAGGTTCCAGTCGCAGCCCGGGATCCGGCGAAGCTCGCCCATGGCGTCCACCTGCTCAAGCCATTCTCTCAGGTCTTTGTATGGCATGGTCGTGCTCCTTTGTTCTTCCCCTCTCCCTCTGGGAGAGGGCGGCCTCGTTCCGTCCCAAATCCAAGCCCTCTCCCTTTGGGAGAGGGTGGCCGAAGGCCGGGTGAGGGTGCCACAACAACCCTGTCCGCACACTCCTCTGCTGCACCCGGTGGGCTGCTCGCGGCGGGCACCCTCACCCCAACCCTCTCCCAGAGGGAGAGGGGGTCGGAACTGCCTCTCCCGGTTTCCCCAGAGGGGGTGGAGGGGCCACCGCTTCAAGCGGGCCGGAACTTCGGCAGCGACATTTCGTCGGTGATGTCCTCGAAGCTGACCTCCACCGGCATGTCGCAGCGGACTTCTTCCGGTTTGCAGCCGATGACGTTGGAGAGCATGCGCGCGCCCTCGTCGAGCTCGATGACGCCTACCACGTAGGGGATCTCGTCCTGGAAGCCGGGGTGGTAGGCGCGGTGATAGATGACGAAGGAGAACACGCGGCCCTTGCCGGACACCGGCTTCCAGTCATAGGCGTCGGAGGTGCACTCGGAACACACCTCGGCCGGCGGGAACCGGAAGGCGTTGCACTCCCCGCATTGCTGCAGCTTGAGCTCGTGGTTTCGGGCGGCCTCCCAGTAGGGCCGGGAGTCCTCGGACGGCGTCGGAATGGGTTTGGCGTAGTCGCTCACGGTGGTCTCCTGTTCATCGTGTTTCGCGGCGGGTATCAGCACGGGCGGGTTTGAAACCCGCCCCTACATGGTCTCCTGAATTCCGTGTAGGGCGGTTTGAAACCCGCCCCTAAATAGTCTCCTGAAGTCCGTGTCGGGCGGGTTTGAAACCCGCCCCCTACATAGTCTCCTCGAATTCCGTGTAGGGGCGGGTTTCAAACCCGCCCGCACCCGGATGTCCCGCAAGAACGCGATGCTAGTTCCTCAATATCAGGGTCGAATGGCACACGGCGTTGCCGCCGTTGCCGCTGATGATGGCGGTTTCGGCGTCCTTGACCTGGCGCGGACCGCATTCGGCGCGCAACTGGCGCACGCCTTCTACGATCTGGAGCATGCCTTCGATGTAGCACTCGGACAGCATGCCGCCGGAGGTGTTGGTGGGCAGCTCGCCCCCCAGCTCCAGGCGGCCGCCGCTCACGAACGGACCCCCTTCACCCTTCTTGCAGAAGCCGTAGTCCTCCAGGGTGGCCATGAGGATGTACGTGAAACAGTCGTAGATCTGCGCGGTGTCGATGTCCTTGGGCGTGATGCCGGCCATGGCGAAGGCCCGGGCGCCGGACTCCTTGGCCCCCAGCTCGGTCATGTGGTCGCCGTAGATGTAGCCGCGGGAGTTGTTGGCGCGGCCCATGCCCATGACGTAGACCGGCTTCTGTTTCATGTCCCGGGCGCGTTCCGCCGAGGTGACGATGACCGCGGCGGCGCCGTCGCTCCGGAGGCAGCAGTCGAGCAGATGGAACGGCCACACGATCCAGCGCGAGTTGTGGTAGTCCTCGAGGGTCATGGGGGCCTGCATCGTGGCCACGGGGTTCAGTTGCGCGTGTTTGCGGCAGGCCACGGCGATGGCGCCCATGTGGTCGTGGGTGGTGCCGTACTCGTGCATGTGCCGGGTGAGCCCCAGGGCATGCTGTCCGGCGGCGCCGTACAGGCCGTACTCCGGACCGAACTCGCCGCCGCCGTCGCCCCTTCCCGGCGTCTTGCGTGTGGCGCCCTTGTCACCGTGGACGCACAGCACGGTCTCGCAGAAGCCCGCCTCGATGGCGGCGGCGGCCAGTTGCACCATGAGACAGGAGGTCGCCCCGCCCGAGGACACCGAGAGGCCGAAGGCCGTGTCGATGCCCAGCCGCTCGGAAAGCATCTGGTGGTGCACCCGCACGGCGCCGAGCAGGTGGCTGTGGGTGATCACCGCGTCGACGTCGGTCTTCTTGAGGCCGGCGTCGTCGAGGGCGGCCTTGACCGCCGTCACCTGCAAGCCGTAGTCGCTCAGCTCGGGCACCTTGCCCAGGGCCGAGTGCCCAACCCCCACGATCGCGTACTTGTCCTTGAGTGAAGCCATCCAGTGTCCTTTCCGGTATCCAGCGATGCGAGCCCGGGCGGGTTTGAAACCCGCCCCTACACCTTCATCGTCCTGCAGCGCAGGCTACTCGTGTCCTTCTTCGCTTTCGCGGTCGTGGAGTTCGAGGTGTCGTCTCGGTGTCTCGGGACGCGTGTCCTTGCCCCGTCCTTTGGTCAACCGGAGCGTGCCGACGAATTTCACGTTGGCGCAAGCGTCGGCGCCCCCGGTGGCGCATCCCTCATCGTTGGGGATCAGGAAGCGCAGCGGGCCGCCCTTGTCTCGGGGCAGCGGCTCGTCGCCCAGGCGGTAGGCGATGACCGCCTGGCGCAGCGCCTCCAGCGGAACGCTGGCGGCGAAGCCGCCATCGGTGGACTCCACCGTGATGTGGTCGAGGTCCTGGTCCGGCTGAAGCCGGTCGAGAATGGCCTGAAGCGTCACCGCGCCGCCCACACGGCCGGGAATCAGCGTGCCGACGTCGGCGACCTGTCCGCCCAGCTCGGCGAGTTGCCCGAAATCCAGCTCCTCGGCCGGTCTCCCTTCCTGTTCGATGCGAAGGCCGCTCATGATCTGCCTCCTGTGTCTGGTGTTCGCGAAACCGCGTCGCAGTCCGAGATCCCGTTTCCGCTGAGGAGGGAGTCGAAACGCTACGACGAGTACCGCAATGGGAGACTAAGTCATTGCAATGGGGAAACGCAACCCTTGGCTGGACACCACACTAGCTGGTGGGCATTCCGGTGCACGGAGGGCAGACGCCGTAGAGCACGAGCTGGTGATCCTTGAGGCGGAAGCCCTTGGGCACGAGCATCTGGAGACCCGGAGGGCAGCCCCGGATGTCGAAGATGTAGTCACACTCGCGGCATTGGAAGTGATGATGGTGTTCCTTCCCTGCGGTCTCGTAGCGGGAGGCCTCCCCGGGCATCTCCACCACGATGAGGGTGCCCTCGGTGATCATGGTGTGGATCGCGCGGTAGACGGTGGCAATACCCAGACCGGGCACCGTGGGCTGCGCGGCAGCGAGGATATCGTGAGGACTCAGCGGACGGTTGGCTTCCAGCAGTACCCGCTGGATCACGCTTCGCTGCCGCGTTCGCCGTTTGGCGCGGGGGCGCTCCTGAGAAGAGGCTGGTTCGAAGTGGCTCTTTTGACTGGCCATGTGGGTCCCTCGGTCCGTGCCGCGGCGGGCGGGTTTGCCGTTCCTTTTCATTTCTGGAATGCCGTTTCATTAACTATACACCACGATGCTTCGGTCATGCAAAGCAACGGTACCGGCCATTGCGGCGCCCCTAATCCGGCCTTGGGCCACCCTCGCCCGAAGGGAGAGGGCTCAGCCTCAGCTTCGGGCGGCGCGGAATACCTCCTCGGTGCATCCGGCCAGCAGCCGGTCGTGGTCGTGGTCCAGGGCAAACACGCGGAACTTGACGATCTTGGACGGGATGTAGGCGAACAGCTCGGCCATGGACTCCTTGGTGATGACGCCGGTGGACGGGTCGTAGGTGTGGATCTGCTTCTTGCCCATGGCCATGGGATTCTCGGGCCGCGAGTCCTGGCTGGCGATGTCCACGTGATAGACCAGGTTTCGTTTCTCCGGCGGCAGCGCATCCCGGATGCGCGTCTCCCAGTCGCGGACCTCGATGGCGTCGAGCCCGCCCGACAGCTCCGCCGCCGACAGGGTCCTCTCGTAGGCCAGCCGCCACTTGAGATCGCGGTCGAGGACGCGGCCCCACTCGCGGCCCAACGGAGTCCCGAGCCGGCGCCAGCGGGAGACTTCCTGCAAGAGCGACCAGTCGGTCAGGTGCAGGTACAGTTCCATGTGGTCCAGGGGATTGCCCGGCGCGATCCGGGCCATGGTTTCCGGGAACAGCTCCTGGAGGTGCAGGTCGATGGCCCGGGTGGTGCGGTGGAAGTAGACGTTTTCGTAGAGGTACTTGCGCGCGTTCAGGAACATGGTGAGGGCGCCCTCGCCGGAACGGTGCAGCGTCAGTCCCTTTGGTGAGACGAAGGTGTAGTAGATGAGCCTTTCCCGGTCGATGGGCCCCACGGCCACGCCGCACATGTACGAATCGCGTGACACGTAGTCCAGGTTGTCGAAGGTCAGGATGCCGTTGGTCAGGGGCTGGAGGGAGCGCAGCCACTGGGGTTTCGCCGGATCGTCCTCGGAATCCTTCTTGATGGGGAAGGCGATGTCGTCGGGATCGAGCTCTTCTCCGGCGGCAAACGGGCCCGTGGGGCTGCGGCGGATACCCCGGATGATCTCCCCCAGATGCTCGCGGATGATGACCTGACTGATGTCCTCGTGGATCAGGCCGTGCTGGCTGAGGAAGTGATTGTCGAAGAAATGGCAGAACGGGCCGTGGCCGACGTCGTGCAGCAGCCCGGTGATCCGCATGTACTCTTCCACGTAGGCGGGGGACGGGCACTCCTCCCCGACCACCTTGCGTAGCGAGGGGTACAGTCCCCGGGCGAAGACCCCGGCCAGGTGCATGGCCCCCAGACAGTGCTGGAAACGGCTGTGCTCCGCCGAAGGATAGACCCAGCGGGCGCTCTGGAGCTGAAAGATGTACCGGAGGCGCTGGAACCAGGGGGAATCGATCAGGTCCTTTTCCGTGACCTCGCCGGCGTCGTTGGGGACCGTGAAAGGAATGTAGCGGTGGATCGGATCGGCGATGAGGGAGCACCCGGAGTACTCGTCACGCATGGGGTGTCCCGTTGGCGGTCACAGCTCGAAGCCTACCTGGGCGGTCCACTGGGCGCCCATTTTGCCCAGGTGACTGACGCGTTCCGCCACCGCGCCGATGGCTTCGCGCTCCTCGTGACGGTCCGGATCGAACTTCTCTCCCCGGGCCTCCGCGCGCACGAAAAACTCGCCCGCCTCGCGTATGTCGAATTCCTTCAACACGTAGCCGCTGGTCTGGTACTCGTAGAGCAGCTCCCGCATCCAGTTGACCATCAGGTCGTCGTTGTCCACGCCTTCCACCTCGAGCGTGACGCTTTCCCGTACTTCCACGGAAGACAGGTCCACCAACAGGTCGAACAGCGCAAATCCGGCGTCCGCGAGAATCCGCGGCAACGAGTCGGCGGAGAGTCGGATGCTCATCTCCGATGCCCGCCTGATTATCTTGTAATTCTTTTCCTCATCGGCCATTTTCGTGATCCCTCGGGGGTGTGCTCGCTGTTGCAATTACCCCATATACGGGTCGACTGTGTCAATCCCTGTTGATCAGCGACGCCGCGAAGCCGGCGCCGAAGCCGTTGTCGATATTCACCACCGTGACCCCCGCGGCGCAGGAGTTCAGCATCGCCAGCAATGCCGACAGACCCTGGAAGCTGGCGCCGTAGCCGACGCTGGTGGGTACGGCGATGACCGGCCTCCGGACCAGCCCCGCCACGACGCTGGGCAAGGCGCCCTCCATGCCCGCCACCACGATGAGCAACGCCGCTTCGGTGAGCTGCCGGTGGTGACCCAAAAGCCGGTGCAGGCCGGCGACGCCCACGTCGTAGAGCCGCTCCACCCGGTTGCCCATGATCTCGCTGGTCACCGCGGCTTCCTCGGCCACGGGTATGTCCGAGGTGCCGGCGCACACCACCGCGATGGTTCCCTTCCCCTTGATCGTGGCGTCCTTGGCGCGCCAGGTGGCGGCCCTGGCCTGACGGTGGTAGCGGAACCCCCGGAGCCGCGTCTTCAGGGAGTCCATCTTCTCCTGGGACAGGCGGGTGATGAGCACGTTGTCGCCGCGTTTCCGGATCGCCCGGGCGATGTCGGCGATGTCCGAGACTTCCTTGCCTTCGCCCATGATGACTTCGGGAAAGCCCTGCCGCAAAACCCGGTGATGATCCACCTTGGCAAACCCCAGGTCTTCGAAGGGGAGGTGCTGCAACCGTTCCAGCGCCTCGTCGACCGTGACCTCGCCGCGCCGAACGCCGTCCAGGAGCGCTGCAAGCTTTTCTTCGTCCATGGTGATCCCGGCTAGTATCGATCGACAGCGCCGTGCGGCCGCGGGCGGGTTTGAAACCCGCCCCTACGCCCTGGTTATCCAATGGCGCGGTGCGGCCGCGGGCGGGTTTGAAACCCGCCCCTACACCCTGGTTATCCAACGGCGCGGTGCGGCCGCGGGCGGGTTTGAAACCCGCCCCTACGCCCTCGTTATCCAACGGCGAGGTGCGGCCGCGGGCGGGTTTGAAACCCGCCCCTACGCCCTGGTATCCAATGGCGCGGTGCGGCCGCGGGCGGGTTTGAAACCCGCCCCTACGCCCTGGTATCCAATGGCGCGGTGCGGCCGCGGGCGGGTTTGAAACCCGCCCCTACACCCTGGTTATCCAACGGCGAGGTGCGGCCGCGGGCGATATAAAACCCGCCCCTACGCCCTGATATCCAATGGCGCGGTGCGGCCGCGGGCGGGTTTGAAACCCGCCCCTACACCCTGGTTGTCCAACGGCGCGGTGCGGCCGCGGGCGATATAAGACCCGCCCCTACACCCTGGTATCCAATGGCGCGGTGCGGCCGCGGGCGGGTTTGAAACCCGCCCCTACACCCTGGTTATCCAACGGCGAGGTGCGGCCGCGGGCGGGTTTGAAACCCGCCCCTACACCCTGGTTATCCAATGGCGAGGTGCGCCGATGGCGGGATCGGCCCCGCCGTTACACCCTTGTTTCCAATGGCACCCGGCTCCTGTAGGGGCGGGTTTCAAACCCGCCCGTGTTCGGTTTCCCCGCCATGTACGGCGGAGCGGTCTTTACCCCTTGCCATCCCCTTGAAATGGTCATAGCCCGGCGCTGTAAGCGGCACCGTTTCGCCCCGCGGGTCCACCAGCGTGACGCCGTGCTTCTTGGGCACGCATTCTCCGATGCGGGCAATGGGAACGCCGGTGCGGCGGGCAACGCGCTCGACTCCCTCGCGGGAGTCGCTCGCCGCGGTGAAGAGCAGCTCGTAGTCCTCGCCCCCGGCCAGCGCGCGGGCGAGATCTCCGGGTCCGGCCACGCGGGCGAAGGCGGGCGACAGCGGCACCTGCTCCTGACGCACCACGGCCCCGGTGCCGCTGGCCCGGCAGATGTGGCCGAGGTCCTGCGCCAGTCCGTCGCTCACGTCCATCATGGCCCGGGCCAGCCCCTCCCGGGCCAGTCGCATGCCGGTCTGGACCCGCGCCGTGGGGTGATGGTGCCGCCGGATCAGGTAGTTCCGGTCCCTTGCCGACACCTTTGGCCGGGGCTCTGAAAGCAGCGCCAGGCCCAGCGCCGAATCCCCCAGCGTGCCGGTGACGTAGATGTCGTCGCCCACCTTGCCGCCGCCGCGGGTGACCGCTCCGTAGGGCGCGAAGCCGGCGAGAAACACGTCGATGACCAAGCGGTCCGCGGCGCATGTGTCGCCTCCCACGAGCGCCACCCGGTGTTCGGCGGCGACGGCGTGAATGCCGCGAATCAGCGCGGCGGCCCGTTGTGTGGTGAGGTTGGGCAGGGCCAGGGACAGGAGGAAATAGGCCGGCCGCCCGCCCATGGCGGCGATGTCGCTAAGGCTGGCGGTGAGTGATTTGTGCCCGAGATCTCGCATCGAGATCCAATCGAGGTTGAAGTGCACGCCTTCGACGAGAAGATCCGAAGTGAACAGGAGCGAGTCCTCGGCGGTGGAGACCCAGGCGGCGTCGTCGCCGATGCCGAGACGAACGCCGCGTGTTCGCGGGGTCTTCCTTTGGATCAAGTCGATGAGCCCGAACTCTCCCAAATCCCGAAGTTTCATGGGCGTGTCGGTCTTCTTGCGCCTTGTCGCATGGCGTGGGCAACGGGCGGGTTTGAAACCCGTCCCTGTCAGGCGTTCGCGGGCACCGTCGGTTCCCTTCCGCCTTTGGGGCGGCTCCGCTTTTTGGCCTTGGCCGCGGCCCGGGTCTTCCGCCCGTCGGCGGACGCGGCGGCGGGCGGCTTGTCTCCAAAGGCCGCCGCGAGCACGTCGTTCATGTCCCGTGCCAGGATGAAGTGCAGCTTGTTCCGCAAGGGACGGGGAATATCTTCCAGGTCCTTCTGGTTCTGGAACGGAATGGTCACCGTCTCGACCCCGGAGCGAAAGGCGGCCAGGCACTTTTCCTTCAATCCGCCCACGGGCAGGACGCGGCCCCGGAGCGTGATCTCCCCGGTCATGGCCACCATCCGGCTCACGGGCCGCCGTGTGAGCGCGGAGATGAGGGCGGTTCCCATGGTAATGCCCGCCGAGGGGCCGTCCTTGGGGATGGAGCCCGACGGGACGTGTATGTGGATGTCCTGCTTCTGGTAGAAGTTCTCTTCGAGGCCCAGATTCTTGGCCTGGGCACGGGCGTAGCTGACAGCGGCCTGGGCCGATTCCCGCATGACGTCGCCCAACTGGCCGGTCAAGGTCAGGTTGCCGCGTCCCTTGGACAGCGAGGCCTCGACGTGCAGTACCTCGCCGCCGGCGCTGGTCCACGCCAGACCCGTGGCGACGCCGATCTCGTTCTGGTCCTGGGTTTCGGTCAGGAACCTGGGGGGACCCAGGAACTGGTGCAGGTTTCTTTGGGTGATGCGGGTGCGGGTGGTGCGGCCGTCCGCCACCTTGCGCGCCACCTTCCGGCAGATGGCCGCCAGCTCCCGCTCGAGGTTCCGGAGACCCGCCTCCCGCGTATACTGCTCGATGATCCGCAGCACCGAGTCAGTGGAGAGGTCCAGCAGGTCGCTGGAAATACCCGCCTCCTGCAATTGCCGCGGGATCAGGAACCGCCTCGCGATCTCCAGTTTCTCCTCGTTGGTGTAGCCGGAGAGGTTGATGACCTCCATGCGGTCCCGCAGCGCCGGCGGAACCGTATCGAGAAGGTTGGCGGTGCAGATGAACAACACGCTGGACAGATCGAACGGGACGTTCAGGTAGTGGTCGCTGAAGGCGTGGTTCTGCTCCGGATCGAGCACCTCCAGCAGGGCCGCGGACGGATCGCCGCGAAAGTCGTTGCCGAGCTTGTCGAGCTCGTCCAGCATGAAGACGGGGTTGCTGGAGCCGGCCTGCTTCATCCCCTGTATGATCCGGCCCGGAAGCGCTCCCACGTACGTCCTGCGGTGTCCGCGGATCTCCGCCTCGTCCCGGATCCCCCCCAGCGAGATGCGCACGAAGTTTCTTCCGAGGGCGCGGGCGATGGATTTGCCGAGGGAGGTCTTGCCGACGCCCGGCGGACCGACAAAGCAGAGGATGGGTCCGCGGATCTCTTTCCTCAGCTTGTTCACCGCGAGATACTCGAGAAAGCGCTCCTTGATCTTCTCCAGATTGAAATGGTCCTCGTCGAGGACTTCCTTGGCCGTCTGGAGGTCGAGGTTGTCCTTGGTCCGCTCGCTCCAGGGAAGCTCCGTCATCCAGTCCAGGTAGGTCCTCACGAGCGAAGACTCCGAGGACTCGGGGTGCATCTGGTCCAGCCGCTTGAGCTGCTTGGTGGCCTCCTTCTTGACCTCGGGCGGCATGCCGGCCTTGTCGATCTGGGCCTTGATCTCGTTCATCTCCTCGGTCTTCTCGTCGCCCTCTCCCAGCTCCTGATGGATCTGTCTGAGCTGCTCCCGCAGGAAATACTCCCGTTGGGTCTTGCTCATCTCGTCTTTGGCCTGGTTCTGGATGCGCGCCTGCATGGTGGCGAGATCGAGCTCGCGGCTGAGCAGCTCGTTGATCTTCGTCAGCCGCTCCACCGGTTCGTAGATCTCCAGGATGGACTGGCTTTCCTCGATCTTGAGGCGCAGGTTGGAGGCCACCAGGTCGGCCAACACGCCGGGATCGACGACGTTGTCCGTGACCATGACGATCTCGGGCGGGAGATTCTTGAGGTTGAGGATCTGCTCGATCTTTTCCTTGACGCTGCGCATGAGCGCCTCGACCTCGATGGACACTTCGATGACCGGCTGCTCGACGACTTTCTGTATCCGCACCTCGAAGTACGGCTCTTCCCGCACGAACTGTTCCAGCGCCCCCTTGGTCAGCCCCTGGACCAGGATCTTCACGCGTCCGTCGTCGAGCTTCAGCATGCGCAGGATGGTCGCCACCGTACCCACGCGGTACAGGTCTTCGGCGTTCGGATCATCCTCCGTGGAATCCTTTTGCACCACGAGGAAGATGTGCCGGTCCCGTGCCAGCGCCTCGTTGACCGCGTTGATGGAGATCTCTCGCCCGACGAACAGCGGGATCATCATGTAGGGATAGATGACGATGTCCCGGATGGGCAAAAGTGGAATGACGTCGGGGATGTCCTCCACAGGCCGGTCAGCAACGAGCTCCGCGGTGTCCTGGTCCGTTACGTCCATTCGTTACCCTCAGTCGAACAGTTCCTTTACCTTCTCGAAGAACCCTTTGGCAATAGGTTGGGCTTCCTCCCCACCTTCTTCGGCAAATTCCTTGAGCAGGTTTTTCTGGCGCGCGTTGAGGCGTGTCGGCGTTTCCACCAGCACGCGGACGTGCTCGTCGCCCCTGCGGCTCCCGTGCACGTCCTTGATCCCCTTGCCCTTCAGGCGGAAGACAGCGTTCGATTGGGTCCCGGCGGGGATCTTCATCTTGACCTTCCCCTCCAGCGTGGGCACCTCGATCTCCGCCCCCAGGGTGGCGTTGACGAAGCTGATGGGCATCTCGCAGATCACGTCCGTACCGTCCCGGGCGAAGATCGCGTGGTCCTGGACGATGATGACCACGTACAGGTCCCCCGGCGGGCCGCCCCGGGCGCCGTTCTCTCCCTCGCCCCGAAGCTTGAGCCGCGAGCCGGTGTCCACCCCTGCCGGTATCTTGACGTTGATGGTGTGGAACTTGCGGGACAGTGCGGCACCGTTGCACGAGGGGCAGGGGTGGGAGATCACCCGACCCTGGCCGCCGCACTGGCTGCAGGTGCGGGACACGGTGAAGAAGCCTTGCTGAAAGGCCATTTGTCCGGTGCCCTTGCAGGCGGGGCAGGTCTGGGGGCTGGTTCCCTTTTCGGCGCCCGTGCCCTCGCACGCGTCGCAGGGTCCGTGGCGCGGGATCTTGACTTTCTTTTCGGAGCCGAAGGCGGCCTGCTCGAACGTGATCTCCATGTTGTAGCGCAGGTCGTCGCCCCGCTGAGCCCGGGCCCTGCCCCTTCCCCGTGGAGATCCGCCGAAGAATTCACCGAAAATATCGCCGAAGACGTCCTCGAACCCGTGGGAGAAGTCGAAGCCGCCGGCGAACGGGCCGCTTTCGCCAAAGGCAGCGTGGCCGAACTGGTCGAACTTGGTCCTCTTCTCCGGATCGGAGAGCACCGAGTAGGCTTCGGACAGCTCCTTGAACTTCTCCTCGGCCTCCTTGTCGCCCGGGTTCCGGTCGGGATGGTACTGGAGCGCCAGCTTGCGATAGGCCTTCTTGACCTCGTCTTCGCCGGCGTTGCGGTCCAGGCCGAGGATTTCGTAGTAGTCCCGTTTGTCCAATGGTGAGTCCCGTCATGCGCCTGTATCGGCCGGTAGCGCGATGCGGGCGCGGGCGGGTTTGAAACCCGCCCCTACATCGGGCGTCCGAGTTCTACGGCGCAGGCTGCTAGTGTTGCGTTCCACAAATACGTTGACGAAGATGCGCAGGAATTCTTGCCGTCGGCAAGGCGCGACGACGAGTAGGGGCGACCGTAGGTCGCCCCGGGGCCCATACCACGCGAGGAGGAGCAACGCAGCCGACGGCGAGAAGGACCAGCATATTCGTCAACGTATTTGTGGAACGCAACACTAGTCCTTCACCTCCTCGAAGTCGGCATCCACGACGTTGTCGTCGGGTTTGCCGTCACCGGCCCCCGGCGGCGGCTGCGTCGGATCCTGCGGATCCTGCGGATCTTGCTGCGCCTGCTGCTGTGACGCCTTGGCGTACATGGCTTCCGCAAGCTTGTGGGACGCCTGGTTCAATTCCTCGGCCGCCGCCCGCATGGCGGCGGCGTCGTCGCCCTCCAGCGCCTTCTTGGCCTTCTCCAGGGCTGCCTCGATGCCGGACTTGACCTCGGCTTCCAGATCGTCGCCGTACTCCTTCAGCGACTTCTCCGTCGAGTAGATCAGGGAGTCAAGCTGGTTGCGGGCCTCCGCCGCCTCCTTGCGGTTCTTGTCCTCTTCGGCGTGGACTTCCGCATCCTTGACCATGTTCTTGATCTCTTCCTCGCTGAGGCCGCTGGAGGCGGTGATCTTGATGGACTGCTCCTTGCCGGTTCCAAGGTCCTTGGCGGAAACGTGCACGATGCCGTTGGCGTCGATGTCGAAGGTCACGTCGACCTGCGGCATGCCGCGCGGGGCCGGCGGTATTCCCTCCAGGTTGAACTGACCGAGCAGCTTGTTGTATTTGGCCATCTCCCGCTCGCCCTGATGCACGCTGATGGTCACCGAAGGCTGATTGTCGGCGGCGGTGGAGAAGACCTGGTTCTTCTTCGTCGGGATGGTGGTGTTGCGCTCGATCAGCTTGGTGAAGACGCCCCCGAGGGTCTCGATGCCGAGGGACAGCGGCGTCACGTCGAGCAGCAGGACGTCCTTGACGTCACCCTTGAGCACCCCCGCCTGAATGGCGGCGCCGATGGCCACCACCTCGTCGGGATTCACGCCCCTGTGCGGCTCCTTCCCGAAGATCTTCTTGACCCGCTCCTGCACCGCGGGCATGCGCGTCATGCCGCCGACGAGAATCACCTCGTTGATCTCCCCGGCCGAGAATCCGGCGTCGGTGAGGGCCTGGCGGCAGGGCTCCTCGGTCCGCTCGATGAGGTCGGCGCAGAGGGCCTCGAGCTTCGAGCGGGACAGCTTGATGCTCATGTGCTTGGGGCCGGTCTGGTCGGCGGTGATGAACGGCAGATTGATGTCCGTCTCCACCGACGTGGACAGCTCGCATTTGGCCTTTTCCGCTGCCTCCTTGAGGCGTTGCAGGGCCATCTGGTCGCCGCGCAGGTCAATACCCTGGTCCTTCTTGAACTCGTCCGCGAGGTAGTCGATGATCTTCTGGTCGAAGTCCTCGCCGCCGAGGAAGGTATCGCCGTTGGTCGCCTTGACCTCGAACACGCCGTCGCCCAGCTCCAGGATGGAAATGTCGAAGGTGCCGCCGCCCAGGTCGAACACCGCGATCTTCTCCTCCTGTTGCTTTTCCAGACCGTAGGCCAAAGAGGCCGCGGTGGGTTCGTTGATGATGCGCAGGACTTCGAGTCCGGCGATGCGTCCGGCGTCCTTGGTCGCCTGGCGCTGGCTGTCGTTGAAATAGGCCGGCACGGTGATGACCGCCTCGGTCACCGGCTCGCCCAGATATTCCTCGGCGGTCTGCTTCATCTTCTGCAGAATGAACGCGGAAATCTCCGGCGAACTGTAGGTCTTGCCCCGACTCTCCACCCAGGCGTCGCCCTTGTCCGACCTGGCGATCTTGTAGGGCAGGAGCGACTGGGCCTTCCGCACCATGGGGTCGTCGAACTTGCGGCCGATCAAGCGCTTGACCGCGAACACGGTATTCTGTGGGTTGGTGATGGCCTGCCGCCGTGCGATCTGGCCCAGCAGACGCTCGCCGCTTTCCGAAAAAGCCACTACGGAAGGAGTGGTACGACTTCCTTCAGCATTGGTCAGAACCTTGGGGTCGGAGCCCTCCATGATCGCCACGCAGGAGTTGGTCGTCCCAAGATCAATGCCTATGACCTTTGCCATCTCTTCGTCTCCTTGTTCTTCGATTGCGATTGCAGTGTGAATCTAATCATCGGTCTGGTCGTTTTCAACGGTGGTGCTCTCTTTATCCCGTAAAGTCGGGGCCTTAGCGACGCTCACCATGGATGGCCGAAGCAACCGGTCAGCCAGGTAGTAGCCTTGGTGGACCTCGTCCACCACCGTGTTGGCCTCGTATTCGTCGGTTTCCACCTGGGCGTAGGCTTCATGCTTCTCCGGATCGAAGGGTTCTCCCTTGGCGGTGATCCGCGTGACCCCGTGTTTCTGGAGCACTTCGAGGCAACCCTTGAGCACCAGCTCGATGCCGTCCAGCAACGACTGCGGGCTGCCGTCGCCCCGGGCGTGCTCAGCCGCGCGCTCGAGGTCGTCGATCACGGGCAGGAGATCCCGCACCAAGGATTCGTTGGCGTACCGGATCGCATCGTGTTTTTCGCGGGTTACACGTTTCTTGTAGTTCTCCGTCTCCGCCGCTTCCCTGAGCAGGTGGTCTTGGTGGCGCCGGGCTTCCTCCCGGGCCGCGTCGAGCTCCGCCCTGAGCCCCTCGATCTCCGACGGCGCCTGTGCCTCGTCTGCCGTCTCGTCGACTTCGGGTCCGGTTGCCGCCTCTTCCTGTTCCACGGCCGCCTCGGCCTGATCTCTGTTCTCTTCCGCCATGATGCTGTCGTCCGTGCGCGGCGCGTTCTACCCATGGCACCGCGTTCTCTGTCGTAGGTCGGGTTAGCCGAAGGCGTAACCCGACACCGCCCGCATCGCCCGTGTCGGATTACCCTCCCCTAATCCGACCTACGCGAAACCGGTGCCGCGGCGTGAAGCACCGTGAGGGTGCAAAAAGCCGTCTGCCCCCGCAACGGCCGAGAGAAGTTAATCACCGAAGTGCACCTTGTCAAGGTAGCCGGAATCGCCAAAACTCATGATTTCCGCGCCTCTCCCCGGTCATTCCCGCTGAACAGGCTGTGTCAAAACGCCAACGGCGGGGCACGAACGGCCAATCCGTCATTCCCGCGAAAGCGGCTGTGTCAAAACCCCATCCGAGAGAGGCAACGGCCCCCGAAATCGTCATTCC
Organism: uncultured Binatia bacterium (SeqCode); assembly: GCA_965221155.1. GTDB lineage: Bacteria > Desulfobacterota > Binatia > UBA9968 > JAJDTQ01 > JAJDTQ01. The sequence continues at coordinate 1,253,942 of OZ244869.1, forward strand.
CGCACCCCTCCGTCATTCCTGCGAAAGCCGGAATCCAGGGGCGGTGGTGGGGCCGCTATGCAGCGTTTCCCCCGCCCCACCCCTCCTGGATTCCGGCTTTCGCCGGAATGACGATTTCGGGGGCTCGGTGCCTTGCTCGAATGGGTTTTGACACAGCCTGCTTCGCGGGAATGACGATTTCGGGGGTCGTTGCCTCTCCCGGATTGAGTTTTGACACACGCTGGGAAGCGGGAATCCGGGTTCGGCGCGACTTTTTCGGCAGCTTGGTGTATACATTACCAGTTATCGGACGATTGCACGGCGGGACCGGGCGGGACGCCACCAGCGCCGTTCATGTCGGGGGGTACTTCGTTGCCGGTGATACGGTCGAGCCCGGCCATCGTGCTGCGATCCTGGGCCTACGGCGAATCGGACAAGATCGTCTCTTGCCTCACGCGGGATTTCGGCAAGATCAGGGGCATCGCCAAGGGAGCCAAGCGGTCCCGCAAAAGATTCCTCAATGTTCTGGAGCCCTTCACGCTCGTTCAGTTGCGTTTTCATGAGCGACCGAACAGCCCGCTGGCCTTCATCCATGCCTGTGACTGGGTCTATGTGTTTCGGGCCATCACCCGAACCCTGGCCAAGATCGTACACGCATCCTATCTCGTGGAAATTACCGATGAATTGACGCGGGACGGCGACGACAGCCGGTCGCTGTTCCACCACCTGCGGGACGGCTTGCGGTTCCTGGAAGAGCACGAGGCATCGCCGGAGTTTCTCACCGCGTTCGAATTGACGCTGCTGCGGCTGGCCGGGTACCAGCCCACCCTGGAGCATTGCCAGCGCTGCGGCGACCGGCCCCCGTCCGGTCACGGGCAGGGAAACGGCCGGTGGGGATTCAGCCCGCGGGACGGAGGCGTCCTGTGCCGGAATTGTAGCGGTCTCCGCCGGGAGGCAGTGCCCTTGTCGCCCGAGGCCCTGGGTATACTGGCCCATTTTCAGAGGCACGGTTGGGAGGATGGCGAGACGCCCGAGTTCTCCCGGTCGGCCCTCAGGGAGACCCGGGAGATCGTGCCCTTGTTTATCCAGTACCAGATTAGTAAGAAGCTCAAGTCCGCGGCCTTCCTGGACGGTGCGTTCAGCTAGGCCCGGCGTTACGAACGGGTTGATGTAGGGGCGGGTTTCAAACCCGCCCGTGCCCGGTTTCGGGCCGATATTGCGATACCAAGAGAGCAGACAGGAGACCCAGAGCACCCATGAATGAACACGCGACGATGGAAAAGGTCGTCAATCTTTGCAAGCGGAGAGGGTTCATCTTTCCGTCCAGTGAGATTTACGGAGGAATCGGCAGCACCTGGGACTACGGGCCCGTGGGAGTGGAGCTCAAGCGCAACGTCAAGGAGGCTTGGTGGAAGGCGGTGGTGACCGGCCGCAACGACACGGTCGGCCTGGACGCCTCGATCCTGATGCACCCGAAGGTGTGGGAGGCGTCGGGCCACGTCGCCGGCTTTTCCGATCCGCTGGTGGAGTGCAAGGCCTGCCACCACCGTTTCCGGGAGGATCACGTCGAGGGGAAGGCGTGCCCCAAGTGCGGCGGCGAGCTCACGGAGGCGCGGCAGTTCAACCTCATGTTCAAGACCTTCATGGGGCCGGTGGAGGACACCGCGAGCACGGTGTTCCTGAGGCCCGAGACCGCCCAGGGCATCTTCGTCAACTTCGCCAACGTGCTGGACACCGCGCGTCAGAAGCTCCCCTTCGGCATCGCCCAGATCGGCAAGAGCTTCCGGAACGAGATCACCCCCGGCAACTTCATCTTCCGCACCCGCGAGTTCGAGCAGATGGAGATCGAGTACTTCGTCAAGCCGGGCGAGGATGAGGAAGCCTTCCAGTCCTGGCAGGAAACGCGTTTCCAGTGGTACGTGGACAACGGCGTCCGCGCGGAGAACCTCCGCATCCGCCCCCACGGCAGCGACGAGCTGGCGCACTACGCCAAGGCCTGCGTGGACGTGGAGTACGAGTTCCCGTTCGGCTGGTCGGAGCTCGAAGGCATTGCCAACCGCGGCGACTTCGACCTCAGCCGTCACATGGAGTACAGCGGCAAGGACCTGACCTACTTCGACGAGGCCAGCCGCACCCGTTACGTTCCCTACGTCATCGAGCCCTCCGCCGGAGTGGACCGGCCGCTGCTGGCGTTCCTGGTGGACGCCTACGACGAGGAGGAGGTGGAGGGCGACCGGCGCATCGTGCTGCGCCTGGACCCGCGCCTGGCGCCGTTCAAGGCGGGGGTCTATCCGCTGCTCAGGAAGGAAGGACACCCGGAACGGGCACAGGAGATCCGCGATATCCTGAAGGAGCATTTCCCCGTGGTCTATGACCAGGCCGGCTCCATCGGCCGGCGCTACCGCCGCCAGGACGAGATCGGCACTCCCTTCGGCATCACCGTGGACCACGAGACCATGAAGGACCAGACGGTGACGTTGCGGGACCGCGACGCCATGACCCAGGTGAGGATTCCGGTGGACCGCCTGGTGGACGAGATCCGCCGCCGCATGGACCCGCGCACGAGGGAGGGTTGATGGCGCGCCACGTCTACTCGTTCGGCGCGGGCAAGGCCACGGGCGGCGCCACCATGCGCGAGCTCCTGGGGGGCAAGGGCGCGGGCCTCCACGAGATGACGCGCATGGGCGTTCCGGTGCCGCCGGGTTTTACCATCTCCACCGCCGTCTGCACTCATTTCTACGAACATCAGGGGAGTTACCCCGAGGGTCTGGAGCGGGAAGTCGCCCGCGCCATGGCACGGGTGGAGAAGATCATGGGCCGGCGCTTCGGCGACGGCGAAAACCCGCTGCTCGTGTCGGTCCGTTCGGGCGCGCGGGAATCCATGCCCGGGATGATGGACACGGTGCTGAATCTCGGTCTCAACGACCGGACCGTGGCCGGCATGGTCCGGCGCGCCGGCAATCCGCGGTTCGTGTACGATTCCTATCGCCGCTTCGTGCAGATGTACGGCGACGTGGTGTTGGGCATGAAGCCCGACGAGGCCGACGCCCACGACGTGTTCGAGACGCTGCTGGAGCGCAAGAAACGCGCCCGGGACGTTCGCGGCGACACGGAATTGACGGCCGAGGACCTGCAGGACCTGGTGGGCCAGTTCAAGGACGAGATACGGCGGCAGCGGGGCGTCCCGTTTCCCGAAGATCCGGTGGAGCAGCTCTGGGGCGCCATCGGCGCGGTGTTCGGATCGTGGAACAACGACCGGGCCGTGGCGTACCGGAAGATGTACGGCATCCCCGACAGTTGGGGGACCGCGGTCAACGTCCAGACCATGGTGTTCGGCAACATGGGCGACACCTCCGGCACCGGCGTCGCCTTCACCCGTGATCCGGCGTCGGGAGAGCGGCGGTTCTACGGCGAGTTCCTGATGAACGCCCAGGGCGAGGACGTGGTGGCCGGGATCCGCACGCCGCAACCCATCGGGGCGCTGGCCAAGGTTCAGCGCAAGGCGTACCGCGAGCTGCAGCGCATCGGCCGCGTCCTCGAGGAGCGCTACCGCGACATGCAGGACATGGAGTTTACCATCGAGGAGGGCAGGCTCTGGGTGCTGCAGACCCGCATCGGCAAGCGGACCGGCTTTGCCGCGGTGCGCATTGCCGTGGACATGGCCGATGCCGGCGCCATCTCCAGGGAAGAGGCGGTGCAGCGCATCGAGCCCGACCACCTCAGCCAGCTCCTGCGCCCGGTCTTCAACCAGACGGTAAAGGCGGCGGCCGGTAAAGAGGGCCGGGTGCTGGCGCAGGGGCTGCCCGCGGGCCCGGGTGCGGCCACGGGCAGGATCGTGTTTCACGCCGCCGACGCGGAGGAATGGCGCAGGCGGGGAGACAGCGTGATCCTGTGCCGGGTGGAGACCAGCCCGGAGGACATCCGCGGCATCGAGGCGGCCGAGGGGATTCTCACGGCCCGGGGCGGCATGACCTCCCACGCGGCGCTGGTGGCGCGGCAACTCGGCACCGTGTGCGTGGTGGGCTGCGAGGCGTTGTCGGTGGACTACCGTGCCGGCGAAGCCCGCATCGGCGGCGTCGTGCTCAAGGAAGGGGAATGGCTGTCCCTGGACGGCAGCACTGGAGAGGTGATCCAGGGCCGGCTTCTGACCCACCCTTCGGACGTGCTGCGGGTGCTGCTGGACCGGAGCCGGAAAGCCGCCGGCTCGCCCACCTACCGGCGCTTCGCCAAGCTCATGCGCTGGGTGGACGGTACCCGCCGGCTCGGGGTCAAGACCAACGCCGACCTTCCGGAGCAGGCCCGGATCAGCCGGGACTTCGGCGCCCAGGGCATCGGCCTGTGCCGCACCGAGCACATGTTCTTCCAGGAGCAGCGCATCGACGCCGTCCGCGAGATGATCCTGGCCGACGACGAGGAGGGGCGGCGCAAGGCCCTGGCCAAGCTGCTGCCGATGCAGCAGGGTGACTTCAAGGCGATCCTGGAGATCATGGACAAGCTGCCCGTGACCATCCGGTTGCTGGACCCACCCCTGCATGAGTTCCTCCCCCACACGGATGCCGACATCGCGAGCATGGCCAAGGTCCTCTCCATCAAGCCGAAGACCGTGCGCGAGAAGGTGGAAGCGCTCAGGGAGTTCAACCCCATGCTCGGGCATCGCGGCTGTCGGCTGGCGATCTCGTTTCCGGAAATCACGGAAATGCAGACCCAGGCCATCTTTCAGGCGGCGTGCGAGCTGCGCAAGGAGCGTAAGGACCCGCGCCCCGAGGTGATGATCCCGCTGGTGGGCAGCCTGGAGGAGTTTCGCGCCCAGCGAGAGATCGTGGAGCGGGTCGCCCGTGACACCATGCAACGGTACGGGGTCGAGGTTCGTTACGCCGTCGGCACCATGATCGAGCTGCCCCGGGCCTGTCTGGTAGCCGACCAGATCGCCAGGGAGGCACAGTTCTTCTCCTTTGGCACCAACGACCTCACGCAGACCTGCCTGGGCCTGTCCCGCGACGACGCGGGCAGGTTTTTACCCCGCTACGTGGCCCAGGGCCTTCTGCCCGAAGATCCCTTCGTGAGCATCGACGTGCCCGGGGTCGGCGCGTTGATGGCGCTCGGCGTGCAAAAGGGCCGCAGCACCCGCGAGGACCTCGACGTGGGCATCTGCGGCGAGCACGGCGGCGACCCCAAGTCGGTGGTCTTCTGTCACGACCTGGGCCTCGACTACGTGAGTTGCTCCCCCTACCGCGTGCCCATCGCCAAGCTGGCCGCCGCCCAGGCGGCACTCCGGGAGAAGAGCACCCGGCGATAGGCGCAGGCTGGGCGGCGACGACCGGGGTATGGCTCCATCGAGCTGTACGATGGCTTTCACGTAGGTCGGATTAGCCGAAGCGTAATCCGACAGAGAGCCACCCGCGTCGGATTACGCTTCGCTAATCCGACCTACGCACTCCATAGACCTTACCTATAGTTTTCCGACGGCCGGCCGATTCATCCTCTATGGCGGCGCGCCCCTGAGTGGTCGTACTCTCGCCCTGGTCGTACCCCCACCTTGGTCGTACCCCCGCCCTCGCGTGGTTGTACCCGCACCCCCTCCGTCATTCCCGCGAAAGCGGGAATCCAGGGGTGGAGTGGACGGGCGCTACCGCTGGGTTCCCGCCCAACCCCACCTGGATTCCCGCTTTCGCGGGAATGACGGAGGGGGCGGGGAATGACGGAAGGCGGGGAATGATGGGTTTCGGTCCCTCGGTGCCGGGTGGCGCCGATGACGGATCTGTGGAGGTCTTCGTATGGAACTGTCCCTGGGAGAGTTGATGGTGCGGGCCGGGGTCGTCACCGGCGAGGAGCGCGACCGGGCCGCGGCGGCCCAAGGGCGCACCGGTGTCAACCTGGTGGCGGCCCTGGTTCAGGATGGGGCCGCGGATGAGAGCCGGGTCATGGCGTTCGTGGCCGAGCGTTTCGGGCTGGAAGAGTTGAATCTGAGGCCAGCCGATGTCGACGAGGCCGCCTTCGGCCTGCTGCCTCTACCGCTCTTGAAGAAACGCCGTCTGCTCCCGTTGGCCCGCACGGGCACCGTGCTGGACGTGGCCATGAGCGATCCCACGGACCTGGCGGCCATCGACGAGATCCGGTTCATGACCGGGCATGACGTGAGGACCGTGCTGGCGCGTCCGTCCGCCATCCAGCAGATCCTCGACGATCGTTTCGGCGTGCAGGGCTACGAGGCGGGGTTGCGCAACGGGAAGTCGGCGAAGGCCCTCCCCAACGCGGCCGCGCGCCCCCCGGCGTCGGCGGAACCCGCCGGGGATGCGCCCGTGGTGGCGCTGGTGGACTCGCTGATGAAGGACGCGGCGGCGCGGGGCGCAAGCGACATCCATATCGAGCCGTACGACGAGAGCGTCCGGATCCGCTTCAGGATCGACGGCATACTGCAGGAGATCATGACCCCGCCCTACGAGATGAAGCAGGCATTGACCTCCCGGATCAAGGTGCTCGCGGGCCTCGATATCGCCGAGCACCGTTTGCCCCAGGACGGCCGCCTGAAGCTGGCGGCCGCCGCGGGCGACGTGGACGTGCGAGTTTCCGTATTGCCGACGCGTTTCGGAGAGAAGGTGGTGCTGCGGTTGCTGCACCGATCCGACCTGGTCACCAGCCTCGACCGGTTGGGCCTCGAAGCGCGCGACCGGGAACACTTCACCGAGGCCATGGCCAAGCCCGCCGGCATGATCCTGCTGACGGGTCCCACCGGAAGCGGCAAGTCCACCACCCTCTACGGCATGTTGTCGGAGCTCAACCAGCCGGGGGTGAACATCTCGACGGCGGAAGATCCCGTGGAGTACCACCTCGCGGGCATCAACCAGGTCCAGACCCACGGCGAGATCGGCCTCTCTTTCGCCGCCTGCCTGCGGGCCTTTCTGCGCCAGGATCCCGACATCCTCATGGTGGGTGAGATCCGTGACGCCGAGACCGCCCGTATCGCCATCAACGCCGCGCTGACGGGTCACCTCGTGTTGACCACGCTCCACACCAACGATGCTCCGTCGAGTGTGTACCGTCTCACCGACATGGGCGTGGAGCCCTACCTGATCGCGTCCGCCATTAACATGGTGGCGGCCCAGCGGCTGCTGCGGCGGGTGTGTGAGGCGTGCAAGATGCGGGCGGCGCTGCAGGCCGGCATGCTCACGGCGCCGCCGCGGGAGACGGAGGCGGTGCGCGACGTCGAGGGATTTCACGGGGCGGGATGTCCCGAATGCCACCACACGGGTTACCGGGGACGCGTGGCCATCTATGAGGTCATGACCCTGACCGATGATCTTCGGAGGATGATACTCCGCGGCGGCTCCGCCGGGGAGCTCAAGTCGGCCGCCATGAAAACGGGCATGCGGAGCCTGCGCCAGGCCGCCGTCCGGAAAGTCCGGGAGGGGGTCACCACCATCGAGGAGGCGCTACGGGTGACGGAGCCGGACCCCGCCGGCGCTTGAGACGGGGTGGTCCCATGGCGCTCTACCGGTGGAAAGGCAGGAACCGCGAGGGAAGGCTCCTTCGAGGTGAGATGGAGGCGGCGGACGCCGGCGCGGTGATGGCCGAGCTTCGCCGGCGCCGGATCCAGCCGCTGCCGTCCGGCGTCCGGGAGAAGGGCGCGGGATTGAGGCGGGAGATCGCCATCCCGGGATTCGCGTCCAGGGTGGGCGCCGACGACATCGTCTTGCTGACGCGGAACTTCGCCGTGATGATCGAGGCGGGCGTGCCCATCGTCGAGTGTCTTCAGGTGCTCGTCGACCAGACCGAGAACGGGGTGGTGAGAAAGGCGCTTCAGAGGGTCCGGCTCGACGTGACCAACGGCATGACCCTGACCGACGCCATGTCACGGCACCCCCGGTTGTTCGACACGTTGTTCGTCCGCATGGTGGCGGCCGGCGAGCACGGCGGCGTCCTGCCCGAGATCCTCGCCCGTCTGGCGCTGTTCATCGAGCGGTCCGCACGGCTCAAGCGCAAGGTCAAGACCGCCATGGTCTATCCCGCCACCATCGTCGCCGTGTCCGCGGTGGTGGTGGCCGTGCTTCTCCTGCACGTGATCCCGGTGTTCGCTGAAGTCTATCGAGGCATGGGGCAGGTCCTTCCCCCCTTTACGGTGCTGACCATCGCGCTGAGCCGCTGGATGTATGACTACTTCCCGTTCCTGCTCACCGGCCTTTTGGCCGTTCCTGCGGCGATTCACCTGGCTTGTCGTACCGACGGGGGCCTCCGGGTGGTCCACGGTTGGTCGCTCAGGTTGCCGCTCATCGGAGACCTCCTGCGCAAGTCGGCCATCGCGCGTTTCAGCCACAACACCGGGCTTCTGCTCCAGTCCGGCGTCGTGCTGCTGGACAGCCTGACCGTCACCGCCGGAACCACCGGCAACAAGGTTCTGGAACAGGCGATTCTGGAGACACGGGACGGCTTGGAAAAGGGGATGACTCTGGCGGAACTGCTGGCGGCCAGCGGCCTGTTCCCCGCGCTCGTTTGCCACATGGTCGCGGTGGGGGAAAGCGTCGGCGCCCTCGATACGATGCTCAACCGGGTCGCGGCCTTCTACGAAGAGGAGGTGGACCGGGCGGTGGTTCGTCTGACCACGCTGATGGAGCCGGCGTTGATGATCGTTCTGGGGGTTGTGCTCGGAGGCATCGTCATCTCCATGTATCTGCCGATCTTTCAGATTGGCGGCATAGTTCAATAAGGAGTTCGAACATGAATGATTACCCGAGGCACGCCACAGGTGGTTCCGTCCAAATGCGTCAGGCCGCCACGGCGCCGCTGCACCCCCCAGGGCTTGCGAGGGCCGCGGGCTTCACCCTGATCGAGCTGCTCGTGGTCATCGCCATCATCGGGATTCTGGCCGCGGTGGCGATCCCGCAATTCGGGGCCTATCGCCGCAAGGGCTTCGACGCCGATGTCCAGGCCAACGTGAGGAACATGGCGCTGGCCCAGGAGGCCTATTTCGTGGAGAATAACACCTATACGGACACCCTCGCGGATCTGACAACCTTTGGCTACGCGCAAAGCGCCAACGTCACTCCGGCCGTGACGGCGGCTGACACCGCTACGTTCGTGGCGACAGCCACAGTCAACAACGGCTGCGGTGCCGCCACCGGGGTGGCCACTTATGACCGGGCCACAGGCCAGGTCACCCTGGTGAAGTGCGGGCCGTGACGGCGCAGTCGTCCTTTCCGGGGACTCGTGGCGGGATTTGTCCCTTGAACGAAGCTTCAAAAATAGGTTAGTCTGGTAACGTCAGGTGGTTCCTTCTGATAAGAGCATAAGGTTTTACATCTGGAGTCAAGTATTCAGGATTATCTATCTCCTCATCCGGGCAGCAATGTGGATCGCCCTTGCATACATTGGTTTTTTGGCGGTCGATACCTTAGCGGGAAGAGAGACAACCATATGGGCATCGCTTTCGTTGGTGAAATCGTCTCGTGGCTTACCCTGGGTCCTAGTGGTAAGCTTACTGCTATGGGCTGTGGGTGAGCGGAAGTTGCGTCAAAAGAATATAAAAAGCATGGAAAGCCACATTAAAGCTCTGGAAAAATCTCGCGACCCTAAGCGAACTTCGAGCGGGTTGTTGCCGACAGGGCAAACTAATCCGAAGGATAACTATGACACCTGAAGAATTCTACCATGTTGCTGAATTCTTGCTTGTTGTGGCGGGGCTTATCTGGTTTTTTGCACATCCATGGCAGGCGCTTTGCGTAGACGCCTCTAGGCACCGCTGTTTTGAGCTCAGGAATCGACTGTTTATACTCGCTGCGGATGGTCGCATTGACTTCGACGACCCGGTTTATCGAGCGTTACGGGAATGGTTGAACAGCCGCATACGACTGGCGCACGCCAATTTATTCGGTGACATGGTCGCAATGTTGATCGCTCATGGGGGGGCCGTCCCGAAGATAAAGACCCTTGGTGATAAAATCAAGCAAATGGACAATGAGGAACTTCGGAAAGAACTACATTCTATATATCTCGAGGCAATCCAGGTCCAGATGGGTCACATGGTAGTGCGATCGCCGCTTTTTTGGGCACTGTTTACAGTTTTTGCTCCGCTCGTCTTCTTGATTGATTTGATTGATGATAGCGTCCGGGCGGCGATTCGTTGGCTGACTGATTTGGCGCAGGTCGCGGACGATAAGGCATCACAGATAACTGAACAGTGAATTGTCCCCTAAAAACACCCCGCTAAGCTCGTCAAACTGAGCCACTACCCCAATACCGCGTCTCTTGCCTTCCTGTGGGCACTCCACAACGACGTAGCGGGTCTGCGTGAGCGCCTCGCGCGTCTGGAGGAACGCATGGCGCGGTTGAAGGGATTGTTCGAGAGACTAACCGGCCGGTCACGGGCAAAGGGTGAGAGCGACACGGGGACCTGACCGAGTACCCACGCAGAAACAATGCCGGAATCATACCCGAACTGTGAGCGCGCATTGTTTCGCCCGGCTGACAACCGTGGCGGCAACGTGTGCAAGCACATGTTCATCTAACCCGGACTGCATCAATGAGGCGGCAAGCCCTTCTGCGCGGGCCTCGACGATTTCACTGACCTCGGCGACCCGGCGGCGGACCAGGGGAAGGCCGAGGGTTGTTTCGGCGGCGAAGGCCTCCCAGCCCCTGGCATCCATTTCCGCGAGCGTCGAGCGCCTGCCGATCTTCATGGCCAGCCGTGGCGAGAGCTCCGGATACGCGACTGTCGCCAAGAGGTCATAGAGCGGTGCGAGGCGCGGGCCGCCTTCGTCATACAGGATCGAGAAATTCTTGCCGTGAGCGTCGGCGTTCCCCACGAGCAGGTTGAAGACGGCCGCGTCGAGCAACTTCAGGACTTCTACCGCGGGGCGAAGCGCGACCCGGCGGAGGAGCGCGAAGCCATCCTTGAGGGTTGGGCCTCCTTCGCCAGCGTATTTCCGTTCCGGGTTTATTCCGGGCGCCTGGCAGAAATCTTCCTGATGGATGCGGTGCACGTGGCCGTTGGCATCCGTCGAGCGGTCGTACCGAGCAATGAGCAGAAACGTCCGATCCCGTACCACACGGGGTTCCACGTATGCCACATCGAGCCCGGCGGCTGCTGCGAGGCGCATGACGAAGGCTTCGTTCTCGGTGGTGCCGGGGAAACGCGCGATCGCCGGCTTGAGAATGTGGGTCGTCGGTTGCCCGGAAGAGGGTAACGCCACCTCCGCTTCCACCAGGACCACTGGTACCTTCGACTGGGAGCCGGCCAGCGAAAGTCGCATTCCCTCTTCACCCGCCAGCAGTGGACGGGTCGGCAGCGAATCGAGCACGCGGATCAGGCCGGCTTCGTCGAGCAACTTCGGCGGCCGACTCGAATGAGGACCCTGTGGCGGTTCTCCCGGAGGCAGAAGTTGAAGCGCGCCGGCGACATCGCCGCCAAGCCTGTCGAGAAGGGCGAAATCGTTGCCCCTGGAAACCCCCAGGGCTTGAGCTGCGGCCTTCCGCTGGCCCTCTTCCGGCAAGAGGCCGCCGAAAAACGGGCGGCATTGGCGACGCGTATATGGCTCCGTGCGCTTGGGCAACGAGGCCGACAGGGAGGGTGCATCGTCACGTCGAAGCCAGTCGGCCGCATAGACGAACCCGAGCTCGCCGTGACGGTCTTGCGTGAGCTGGCCGACGAGCCGCCGGTCCCACCAGACGTCGAGGGCAGGACTCACGGGTTCCGCCCTCCTTTGAGCCCGGGCGGCGCCATGATGTCGAACGAGCACCCGAGCGCCTGCAGGACCTGGAGTGCTTTGCCGATCTGCGCGGTGGGCTTTCCCGCTTCGAGATCGACGATGAAGCGCACTCCCACCCCTGCAGCGCCGGCGAGCTCATACTGCCGCAGGCCCGCGGTTTTGCGGGCAGCGCGGACGATATCACCGATATCGGAGGGAGTCAGGGTTCGCGTGGGCATGAATTTACCGTTCGGGAATATTACATGAATCCCAACGGCAATGCAACGGGAATTTCCCGATCGGGAAGCCAAGCGCGGAGATGTCGTTGCAGGGAGATAAAATGTCCCGCTCGGGAATGTCGCTACTGTTCCCTAGTCCGGCGTCGATTCCGGCGCGGGTTCGGGTGTGGGGAGGGGTTCCTTGTCTTCCTTGATGAAGTCGAAGAGCATTCGCGGGACGGCGTTGCAGCTTATGCAGCGCGGGGTTTGCGGCTGCTTGCCGTCCGGGTAGATCATGTTCTTCAGATAAAAGGGCTTCTCGGTGCCAACGTAACCGTCGTAATAGAACGCCAGTTTGCCGCACTCACTGCATTGGAGGTACTTCGCCATTCTTTGGTCTTTCTACGCTTCGAAGCTCGCAGTGATCTCCTGGTGACCGTCACTCTCTGTATAGCTTTCCTCGCGGTAGAGGCCAAGGGCCTTCATCACCGGGGTGTCGTGTATGGCGAACAGGATGGCCTCGCCGTCGGTTTCGTTGGCATGCTCGTGCCAGGCCCAGGGCGGCACCACGAAGAAGTCTCCCTGCTGCCAGTCGAACCGCTGGCCGTTGATGACCGAGTAGCCGCTGCCCGAAAAGGCCAGATAGACGGAGCTTTGCACCTGCCGGTGGGCCTGCGTCCGGACCCCGGGCCGAATCATCTGGATGGTGCAGCTCATGGTGGTCAGGACCGGGCCCCCGGTGCTCGGGTTCAGGTACTCGAAGCAGACGTCGTCGTGGGGGCTGGCCGGTCCTTCGCCGATGCGTTGGAGCGCGTCGTAGGTGGGCTCCCACTTGAAATTCAGCAGCGGCGAGCGGTCGTCCGGCGGATTCTCCCAGATGGGACGGAGGTGCGTCACGCCGAACTTCCGCTCCGATTCGTTGACGTGGGTGATGGGGAAACGGTGGTCGGGGTACATCTCGAAGAAGGTCGCGTCGAGATCGCCGACCAGCGGCAGGTCCAGTCCGTCCATCCAGATCATGGGCTCGTCGGACTCGCAGCCGTGGTCGTGCCAGTCCCAGCTCGGCGTCAGTACCAGGTCGCCCCGGCTCATGACGCACTTGTCGCCGTTGAGGTTGGTGTAGGTGCGGTCTCCTTCGATGATGAAGCGGATGGCGGAGGGGGAGTGCCGGTGACAGGGAGCGATTTCTCCGGGCTTCACGATCTGTACCGCGGCCCAGAGAGTACGGGTGGCGGCGTGCTTCCCGCCCAGCCCCGGGTTCACCAGTCCCAGCACGCGCCGCTCGCCGCCCCGCTCGATGGGCACGAGATCCCCCGCCCGGTGCGCCAGCCGGCGAAGGTCCGCCCAACGCCACAGGAACGGCTTCACCGGCGTCTGCGGCTCCGCGGGCAAGGCGTCCTGGGTGATTTTCCACAGGGGCACCAAGTGCTTCTCGTCCACTTCGCGGTAGAATGCCTCGGTTTCCGTGTTCATGGGATACCTCCGGCTGTCGAATCACGGGTACGGGGCGGGTTTGAAACCCGCGCGTATAGGGCCGCTCCCATCTATACAATAGCGTCCTTCGACTTCGCTACGCTCAGGACGAACGGGAAGACGCTTTTTGAACCGTTCGTCCTGAGCGTAGCGTAGCGAAGTCGAAGGACGCCATATCAAGGACCGATGTGTCGTGCATTCCCAGTGGGCGGAAGTTGTAGGGGCGGGTTTGAAACCCGCCCCTACGCCGGCCCCTGCAGCGACAGTTTCAGTCCCGGTTTGCTGATGAAGACGTGGTTGGCCTTGTGCCCACGAAGGTTCCGGAGGAGCCCCAGCACAGGCTGGTCGTTGCCGGCATACGGCGTCAGCGGGCCGGCGTCGCGCATGGCGTTGAACTCGTCCTTGGTCACGAGCCAGCGCAGCAGCAGGTCGTCGTCCGAGAGGCCGGGTTCGAAGCTCTTCCGGATCTCGGTGATGGACGGCTGCGGCGGTTCCCATTTCGCGAGCTCTCTGGCACGGGGCCGGGCCAGGATCTTGTCCTTCACGTCCGGATCCATCAGCCGGCTACCCTCTTCGCCCCAAAGCCCCAGGGCGTAGAGAATGGTCTGGTCGGTGACCTGGGCGTAGCGCTCGCCGACGATGACGTTGATGGCCGCTTGGCTGCCCACGAACTGGGACAGCGGCGTCACCATGATGGGATAGGCGAACTCTTCCCGCACCCGGCCGCACTCCTCCAGGGCTTCGGCGAACTTGTGCCCCAGCCCCACCTTCTCCAGTTGGTGGCGCAGGTTGGAATACATTCCGCCGGGTACCTGGTGCAGGTATTGCCCGTAGTCGTATTCCACGGGCACCCCGGGGGGCAGACCTTCCTGCTCGGCGATGCGGGAGAAGTGCTCGGAGACCTCATGCAGCGATTCCTCGTCCACCGCGGTGGTATGGCCCAGCGCCCGGGCGTTGGCGGCGACGTTGAACAGTGACGGGTTGGACGAGCCGTTGGCCAGCGGCGGGATCGCGGTGTTGACGATGGTGATGCCGAGCTTGATGGCTTCCAGGCAGCACAGCGGCCCCAGGCCGGTGGTGCAATGGGTGTGGAACTCCACCGGCGTGCCGTTGACGTTCTCCAGCACCAGCGGCACCAGGGTGCGGACCCGGTCCGGGGTGATCAGGCCGCCGGGGTCCTTCAGGCAGATGCGCGGCAGGTCGAGGGTCGCCGCCTGACGCGCCCGCTCCGCGTAGTACTCGTCGGTATGCTTGGGCGACACCGAATAGATGAGGTTGATGATAGGCTCGAGTCCCGCTTCCCGGACCGTCCGCACCTTCTGCTTCCACCCCTCGAACTCGTTCCACTCGTCCGATATCCGCGCCTGGCTCATGCCGTTGGCGCGCATGCGCTGGAGGTAGAGCTGGTACAGGGAATACGGCGTGACCTCGAAGGCGTTGAACCGTCCCGAGGTCATCCGCAGCGGGGTGTTGGGTGTCTTTTCCGCCACCAGCCGCAGCCGCTCGAACGGGTCCTCCTTGAGGTCCCGGGTGCACTTCTTGAGGAAGATGCTGGACATCAGCTCGATGGCGTCGAAGCCCGCCTCGTCCATCCGCTCGGCAATGGGCAGCATCATGTTCGTACGCATGCGCGTGGCCCAAAGGCTCATCTGGCCGTCGCGCAACGTCGTGTCCACAAAATGAATCTCGCTCATGGCCACCACCGTACCACAAATGGGGGTGGGAGTGGGATTGCCCCCGCCCGGCCGCCCACGGTCATTTCACGCTACGGTTCCAGCCCCGGGTAGGTCGGATTAGGGCAGCGCAATCCGACACAGGGCCGCGGTGCGGTGCCGGGAGACGCCTTCGGCTAACCTCGGCCACGGGGAGGCTACACGGAAGCAGCAGGATAGGACGAACTAAACCCCTCTCCCTCTGGGAGAGGGTGGCCTCGTTCCGTCCCAAATCCAACCCCTCTCCCTCTGGGAGAGGGTGGCCGAAGGCCGGGTGAGGGAGCCCGTATAACCCTGGCCGCTCCCATTCCTGCCGCATCAAAGGGGTGCTTTCATTCGCGCACCCTCACCCCAACCCTCTCCCAGAGGGAGAGGGAGTCGGAGGAGCCGGTGGAGTCGACGTAGGTGGGCACCATGGAGGCGCCAGGATGTGACCAAGCGTGAAATGGCCCTGACCCGGCCCCCCCTGGATTCCCGCTTTCGCGGGAATGACGGATTCGGGAGACTGGCGCAATTTCTAGACGTCAGCGAGGTCTTGGCTGGCGCTCCCTCCGGTCCGTCATTTGACCCGGGGCCGGGTACGTTCTATGGAGTCCCGGTGCCCTATTGTACGGTTAATGGCGTCCGCATCCACTACGACGTGTCGGGGGAGGGCTTTCCCCTGGTGCTGGTCCATGCCAACCCGTTCGACCGGCGGCTGTGGATGTATCAGGCGGCGCACTTCTCCACCCGCTTCAAGGTCATCAACGTGGATATCCGGGGCTACGGCTACTCCGACAAGCCCGTGACCCCGACCTCCATGGCGGAGATGAGCGAGGAGGTGGTGGCGGTGTGCCGGCAGGAAGGGGCGCACGAAGCCATCGCCGCGGGCATCAGCGTGGGCGGCGTGATGGTGCTCCAGATGGGGCTGGACCACCCCGAGATGTTCAAGGCGCTCATCATGGTGGGTTGCAGCAGCCGGCCGTCGGACACGTACCAACACCGGATCGACGGATATTCCCGAGGCGTCGCCGGCTTTCACAGGGAACACCTGGAGGCCCTGGTCACGCCGGAGTTCGCCGCCAGCCGGCTGGGCGGCTACCTGCTCGACGGCTTCACGGACTGGGACACCCGCCTCAGCGGCCCGGCCATCATCGAGATCTTCAAGGCGCTGCAGAACCGCAACCAGACCGAGCGGCTGGGGGAACTGCGCATGCCGGCGCTGGTGATCAACGGCGAGTTCGACAACTCCCGGCGGGGCAGCGAATTCATGGCCGCCAGGATCGCGGGCGCGGTCCACCGCGTGGTCCCGGCCACCGGCCACGCCTGCTGCCTGCAGGACCCGGCGACCTTCGACGGCTACGTCAGCGAATTTCTCGAACAGCACGGCTATCTGTAAGGACAAGTGTTACCCGTCGCTCAGGCGACACAAGGAGGCAGGTCCGCTGCCAATCCGATGAGGAGAGCAGCACGATGAGGAGAGCGGCATTGCGCGTGTTCACACGGTCAACATGCGATCGCGTGCGGTGACCTCCCATCGTCCCTGGACCCGGCCGTCGCTCACGACCGATGCGTGCGAGTACAGGGCAGAGGTCGGACAGATATGGGTCGGGATCGCCAGTTCGATGTCGCCGGGCCGGTAGCGGGCCGCCTGGGTGGTTTCGATCACGAGGTGCTCTTCGTTCTGCAGCACCTCCTTCGCGTCCGGAATAGCGGGGAAACGCAATCGGCTGCCGGCCGGGGGATCGGATGCGCAGGCTTTGTAGCCGAGATCGAAGGTTACGAGTTCGGGCGAAGGCCGGCTGATGACCCGGGTCAGGATGAGCGCCGCCGGAACGAACCCCATTTCCGGGAACTGCCGCGCATAGCCGGCGTCATGCAGAACGCATGTGCCCGGACTCATCTCCAGGGAGGGATCGTCTTTGCGGGCATAAAGAGAGAATGTGCCGGTGCCCCCTGCGACGATGGCGGGAACGGCCAGAGAAGAGCTCTCCAGCTTGTCGCGAAGCGCCTGCACCGCGTTCCAGCATTCCTCTACGGCGCACAACCGCTCCTCCAGGCCGGTCTGATGGTTCTGCCCGTCGTAGACGTGCAGCCCGGCCGGCTTCAGATGGCTCGCTCTATCGATCCGCGCATACAGCTCCCGGGCTTCGGGGCCTGGCGCCAGACCCGTTCGCCCCAGGCCCGTGTCGATATCGACGAACACGTGGATCTCGATTCCTGCGCGCGCCATGGCGTCGTTGAGCGCCTCGACGGGCCCGGGGTGATCGGCGACCACGGAGAAACGCACCTCCGGGAAACGTTGCCGATAGCGCACCGCGCGATCGATGTTCGGTCCCACCAGGTTGTAGGCGAGAAACACATCGCGGGCTCCGCCCATGGCGAGCATTTCCGCCTCGGCGAACGTCGCGCACTTGTGCTTGGCGATGCCCATGCCGACTTTCAACCGAACGATGTCGATCATCTTGTGGGTCTTGCAGTGAGGCCGAAGCCGCCCGTCCGCTCCAGCGATGGCCTTCATGCGCGCAACGTTCTCCCTCACGATTTCCTCGAAGATGACCAGCCCCGGCGATAGAATCTCGTCCGGCTTGTCGATGGCGTAGCGCTGTTCCACGGTTCTTTCCCAGGGCGGGGCTGAGTCGCGACTTCAGAGCTCGTGGGCCGGACAGGCGACGATCGGCCAGATGCCGCGTTCGAGTTTCTCGTAAGGCGTCGTGCGCGGGTCGTGCGGATACGGCGCGCCGCTGTCGACGTACAACACACGATCGGTCAGCTCCGAAAAAGCCGCTCGAAAGTGGTTGGTGGATTTGACCACCAGCAGGGATTTGCTGGACGGATCGATTCCGACGCAGGAGAAGATGTCCGGGGTGTAGGCCTGGACCCGGTTCTCGCAGAGGACGACCTCTATGTCCTCGCCGAGCCGAATCGCGGCGCACCTTCCGAGTCTCGCGATCGATCCGCCGAATCGCATGAAGCCGTTCTCGCTGAGGCCCGTGATCGTCACATTTGCGTCGACCGGTTCCCCGAGTCCCGGACCGGACTTGGCGCCGAAGCGAAGCGGGATGCGCGCGCCCGTGCCCGCCGCAAAACAGAACTGCACGGCAATGGGATCCCAAATGCCTGCGATGGCCGCGCCGCCGATACACCGATCGACGATCTCGCGCAGGATCACGGTCGAATCTCCCGCCATGCCCCCGCCCGGATTGTCCCATACGTCCGCGATCACCAATGGGCCAATGCCGGACTGAGTGTCGAGCCGATCGAGAGCTTCGGACGGCGCCAGCAGCTCCATCCTCGTCTTGCCCCGCATCGAATACAACTCCAGTCCGAGTTCGCGCGCCAGGATGTGACCTTCCTGTGGGGCATTGTCGGTGACGACAATGACTTTCGTCCCCATCTCCGGGACGTCACCCGCGAGGAACCCGTGTACGATGGAGATGGACAAGACGTGGGGAAGATCGCGCTCCAGTGCCGAGAGCCGATCGACGAATGCCCGTATCGACGCTTCTGTCGTCGGAAACACGTCGATCATCCGGCAGTCGAACAGGGAGATCCGCGGCTTCACTTCCCGCCGCACGGCGCGGGCGACGATTTCGACCAGTTCCCGGGCGCGCTCCATGACGTCCGTGTGAGGGAACTCCTTGAAGGTAATCGCCACGTCCAGGGCATCCGCGCAACGGCGCGTAAAGTGGCTATGGGGATCGAAGGTGGCGCCGACGACCGTCTCGCCGCCCACGATCCGGCGGACCTCCGACAGCAGATCGCCTTCGCAGTCTTCAATGCCCCGAGCCACCATGGCTCCGTGCAGACCGAGCAGGACCCCATCCAGAGGCATTGCGTCGCGGAGTTGGCTCAGGATTTCGTCACGCAACTGGACGTAGGCCGCGCAACTGACGATCCCGCCCGGTTCCGCCCATGCCGCGCTCCCTTCGATGGTCTCGATGGCGTCGCCCATGCGGTCACGGTATTCACGCAGGGCGATGAAGGGTGCGCTGCACAAGGAGGGAACGTTCGGATGTTGGCCCGGGGGAAAATAGAAATTGTCCCGGAAATCCCGCAGATCGGTGAACACCGGCGAGAAGGTGTTCGTTTCGGTCGCCAGCGATGCCACGAACAGTCTCATGACGGGTTCTCTTCCGGATCGGCCAATCGGTGGGCGCGATGATACCGGCAACCCGCCGGAGGCGCAACAGGGTCGGGCGGCTCGCCCGTCGGTGAGAGCACGGGGATGGGTCGCTGCGGGTCCGGGTGCCCGATGAGCGTCAGCTTGCGGAAGGACATCGATGCGCTCACGACCGGGTCCTGCTGGCAAAAGCGGCTCGCAGCCGGGGATCGAGTCGATCGCGCACGGCATCGCCCACCAGGTTCAACGAGAACGCCGAGAGCGCAATCATCAGCCCGGGGAACAGAAGCAGCCAGGGCGCCCGCGTGATGTAGACTCGCGACTCGCTCAGCATGTTGCCCCAGGTCGGCGTTTCGGGCGGAACGCCGAGCCCGAGGAAATCGAGGGAAGCCGCCTGCAACTGGGCAAAGGCGAACACGAAGCTCGCCTGCACCAACAGCGGCGACATGAGATTCGGCAGGATATGCCCGAATATGATGCGTCCTGTCCCGGCTCCCATGGCCGCCGCGGCATCCACCCATGTCGCGGCTTTCAACCGGAGCGATACGCCATACACGAGGCGGGAAGTGGTCGTCATATAGACGACGCCGATGGCCAGGATCGAGTTCTCCACGCCGCGCCCCAGGACCACGATCAGGGCGAGCGCCAGGAGCAGAGCCGGAAACGCCATCAACACGTCGACGATCCGCATGAGCAGCATGCCGAGGCGAGGGAAGAGCGCCGAGAGCACGCCGAAGGTGACGCCGCCGCCGAGGGCGATGGCGACCACGCCGATCCCGATGAGCATCGCCATTCGGGAGCCGTGGATCACCCGGGACAGGGTATCCCGGCCGAAGTGATCGGTGCCGAACCAATGCCCGGCGCCCGGGGGCGACAGGCGCGCAGGGGGATCGATGGCGATAGGATCCGCGGGCGCCAGCCACGGCGCAAAGAGTGCGCAAACGGCGAGGGCCGCAACGATGACGAGGCCCGCGAAGGCGAGTTTCCGTCCGCCCAGGCCGATGCGTGCCGCGACCCGGGTCATGGCAACTTCACCCTCGGATCCAGCCAGGCATAGAGGATGTCCACGACGAGATTGATCACCAGGTAGAGGAGGACGATCATGAGAATCGTGCCCTGGATAACCGGATAGTCGCGTCTCAGGATTGATTGCACGACCATGCGACCGACCCCGGGAAGGGCGAACACGGTCTCCGTCACCACCGCCTCGGAGATCAGCGCGGCGATGGTGAATCCGATTGCCGAGACCACCGTCAGCAACGCATTCCGGAATATGTGCCGGACCACCACCCTGACCGGGTGCATGCCCTTGGCCCGCGCGGTGCGCACATAGTCCTCGTGGCACACCTCCAGCATACTGGCTCGGGTCAGTCGAATGATGAGCGCTGCATTCGGTGCGGCGAGGGCGATGGACGGCAACAGCAGATAGCGCAGGTTCGCGATCCCGCCTTCGCCGAAGATCGAAGGATAGCCGGAACTCGGCAGCCACTTCAGCATGGCCGCGAAGATCAGAATCAGGTACAGGCCCACCCAAAAGGTGGGAACCGACGCCAGAAACATCGTGGTTCCCGACAGGCCCTGGTCGAGCCAGCTTCCCCGGCGGGCCGCCGCAAGCATCCCGATCGGAAGCCCGAGGACGATAATCCAGACCATGGTGATGAGCGCCAGCAGGATGCTGGTCTCCAGACCGTCGGTTATCAGTTCCAGCACGGAGACCTGGAAGAAAATGGAATCGCCCAGGTCGCCCCGGACAACCGCCGACAACCAACGGACATACTGACTTGCGAGAGAATCTTCGAGACCCATGGCGGCCCGGAGCGCCGCGACCTCCCCGGGAGTCGCCTGGTCCCCGAGCATGATCGCGGCAGGATCGCCCGGGATCAGCCGGATGAAGACGAATATGAGGAATGACGCCGCCAACAGAGTCGGCAGAAAGACCCCGATCCGGCGAGTCAGGTAGCGGAGCACGTTCGACTTTCAGTCGCTTTGGATGATCGATGCCGCTCAGCATAACCGGCAATCAACGGCCTGATTCGCACAGAGTCGTTTGGAAAGCAACGGCGCGCGGTCGGGACCAGGCGCCGTTGCCTTCCAGCGAATCACTTCGACACACCCCAGAAGTGCGGCCAGATCAGGGTCGTCGCCTTGATTCCCGAAAGCTTGGGCGAGGCGATGTTGTAGGTGTAGACATCGCCCGTCTTCATCGTGGGTACCTCGGTGTAGATCAGCGACTGGATCTTCGCCCAGGTGGCCTTGCGGTGGGCCGGATCGTTGGTGGCGGTGAAGGCGGATTTGAGCTCTTGCTTCTGCCCGGTCGCCCACCAGCCCGGGTAGTTGTCGTTCATCACCGAGATCAGGATGGGATCCGGCACGAATCCGTGGTGCGTGAAGAACAGGTCCCACTGGTCGGGTTGGCCCCGCTTCTTGATCAGCGTGGCCCAGTCGATCACAACCATCTCGACGTTGATGCCCGCCTTCAGGAGCTGCCGGGTGAACACGACAGCCTGATCGTAGTGGAAAGCGTAGTTGGTGGAGACCAGAAACTTGATGGGCGTCCCGTCGTATCCCGCCTCCTTGGCGAGCGCCTTGGCCTTCTTGGCATCGCCTTCGCTGAACCGGCTGGTACCGGACTCCGAATACCAGGCGTTTCCCTTCGGCAGGAACGAACCGTTGGCGCGCCAGAGCTTCTTCGGACCGATGGAAACGCGCAGCGCGTCTTCCTTGTTGAGTGCGGCCTGGATGGCTTGGCGCAGCTTGAAGTTGCGCTGCAGAGGACCGGCCTTTGAGTTCATGAACACGAGCCCGAAGATCGGCCCGCCGTTCAAGACCACGTTGACCGCCGGATCCTTGTCCAACTCGTCGATCAGGTCGCTGGGCATGCTTTCCGCATAGTCGTAGTCGCCGGCTTTGACCCCGTTGACGCGTGTGCCCGGATCCGGGACCGGAATGAAGCGCAGGCGATCGAAGTGCGCCACCCGCTTGCCCGCGTATCCGCTGGCTTCACCCGCCGGAGCGGTGTAGCCCTCGAATCTCACCAGCTCGAGATGACGGTTCGGTTTCCATTCGCCGAACCTGTAGGGACCGGTGCCGATATAGTCCTTGACGTCGATCGGCTTCTTGCCGGCTTTGGAAGCGACCCTGGCCGGATAGATCGCAGGCCCGCCGTTGATGAAGGCCAGCAGATTCTTCCACGGGCCGAACGGTGTCTTGAATGTCAATTTGACGCTGTGCGCGCCCGATGCCGATACTTCGGAGACGTTGGAAAACAGCAGCTTCCCGCGCGATCCGTGTGCGCCCCAGCGCTTCAGCGATGCCACGACATCCGTCGAAGTCATGGCTTGGCCGTCGTGGAACTTCACGTCCTTGCGCAGGTGGATGGTGATGGACTTGCCGTCCTTCCCGACTTCTTCGCCGGAAGCGAGTAGCGGGCGAGGTTCGTAGCTCGCGTCGAACGTGTACAAGCCCTCGAAGATGTGGTGGGCTATGGTGGTGGCGAGGTCGGATGTGACCACCTGCTGGTCGAGGCTGGGCGGCTCGCCCACGGTGGCGTAACGCAGGGTGTCCGCCGCGGGCAGAGAGGCGGCGGAGCCGAGCGCCAGCAGGGCGACTCCGGCGATGATTCGTGCGGGGATTTGAACGATCTTCATGATACTCCTCCTGGTCAAAGGGGATCCGGACGGCGACTCATGGGACCATAACGGAGCCGATTATAAAAACTATTTTCATAGATTGCAAGGATTTTTTGACATTTTGAATCATCATGGTACATTTTACTGGTGAAATGGGGATACGGACCGGACTCATGGGGCCAATTATAAAAACTATTTTCATAGATTGCAACGATTTTTTTTGAGATATCGTTCCCTGCGTCATCGACATCGCAACCGCGAAAGGCGATACTCAGTACTCGAATCCGAGTTCGAAGCGCGGTTTGGACAGGCTCTTGTCAAGCAACAACACCAGAAGCGTTGCCGAAGATCTGCTCTCGCGTATCGTGAGGCTGGGCTCGACGATGCACCCGGCCGAGCGGCGCGTGGCGGATCTGGTGCTTTCGGACATGGACTTCGCCGTTCATGCCCGGACCACCGACATCGCGGCGCGCGCCGGGGTGAGCGCCGCCTCCATCACCCGCTTCTGCCGTACCGTAGGCTGCGAGGGGCTGCGCGAACTGAAACTGGATCTGGCGAAGATCCTTGCCATCGGGAATCGCTACCTTCACCCCAGGCCCGTGCCACTCGGGACCAGCGAAGCGGTAACGGAGATCGTCTCGCAAATCCATCGTTCCCTCGCTTCCCTCGTCGAGCAGATTGCCGATGAGACGCTGAAGCAGGTCGCCACGGTCATCGCCGGAGCGCAGCGCGTGATGATCTTCGGGGGCGGCGGCGGATCCTCGATGGCCGCGATGGAAGCCGAGAACCGCCTGTTCCGGCTGGGGCTGCATGCTTCCTCGTGCAACGATTCACAGCTTCAGTTGATGATGGCGGCCACGTTGAAGACCGGCGACGTACTGCTGGCGCTATCGATCACCGGGAAATTCGAACCGATCATCCGGGCGGCCGAGGTGGCCGGTCAGTACGGCGCCCACACGATCGCCATCACCTCGCCCGATTCACCGCTGTCTCGAGTGACATCCGACACGCTGCCGTTCCTCGCCGAGGAACCGGAGAACATCCTGTCCCCGACACCTGCCCGCTACGTCTTGCTCGCACTGATCGACATTATTGCGTACGAGGTGGCGAAATTGCGCGGCGAGACCGCGGTGGAATCCATGCGTCGCATCAAGTATCAGTTGGTCCATACGCGCGACGAAGACGACTCGAAGCCACTGGGGGACTGACTGGTGTCCTGTCCCACATGATGCCGGGCGCGCATGGAGCGGAATCCGTGAAGCTTGAGCTGTTTGCCATTGGCGAGGTCATGGCAGAGATCCGGCGGGAACCGGAGCTCGGATTCCGAGTCGGTTTCGCGGGCGATACTTTCAACACGGCTGTCTACTGCGCCAGACAACTGGGCGCTTCCGGCCGTGTCGGCTACTGCACGCGCGTCGGCCTTGATCCGCTGTCCGAGGCTTTCCTGGCCATGGCCGCGGAAGAGGACCTCGATGTGTCGCACGTCGCCCGCGACCCGGAACACTTCATCGGCATCTACACCGTGTCGACGGATGCCGTTGGCGAGCGCAGCTTCCACTACTGGCGCGGCAGCTCGGCGGCGCGCCGGCTTTTTTCTTCCGACGACCCGATGGGTGTCCTTCCGGAGGCGCGGATTGTCTTTGTATCGGGTATCACGCTTGCGATCCTGCATCCCCCGGCCCGCCGGCGCCTCATCGACCATTTGCGCGCCTTGCGTGAGCGCAATGGCTGCCTTGTGGCCTTCGACTCGAACTACCGGCCGCGGTTATGGAAGGATGCAGGGACGGCGCGCCGGATCACCGGTGAAATGTGGGAGATCGCCGACATCGCATTGCCCTCGATAGATGACGAGATGGCCCTGTTCGGCGATGCGAGCGAGGAGTCGGTTATCGCGCGCTTCGGTGCTGGAAGCTGGAGCGCGTGCGCCATCAAACGAGGAGTCCGCGGGCCGATTTCGCCCCACCTCGCCCATGACGCGCATCCCCGCTTTCGCCCGGCTTCCAGGGTTGTCGATACGACGGCTGCGGGAGACAGTTTCAACGGTGGCTACCTTGCGGCATTTATTTGCGGTCAAGATGAACGGCAATGCCTGTTGACAGGACACGAGATTGCATCCCGGGTGGTCGGCGCGGCGGGTGCAATCCTGTCACGGCCTTGAAGGACTGCTTCGACCCATCGCTTGCCGGGCAGGGAACGGCATCCACTGCCAACCGGCTGAAAACGGAGCGAGACACATGTCTTGTGGTACATTGGAAACCATCGCTCGAATTGGAGTTGCAAGGGTCCTGCCCATCGCGACCCTGGACACAGCCGATCAGGCAGCGCCTCTCGCAAGGGCGCTTATGGCGGGCGGCTTGACTGTCGTTGAAGTCACCTTCCGATCGGAAGCAGCCGCCGATTCAATCCGCATCATACGCGAACAATATCCGGACATGCTGGTGGGTGCAGGGACGGTTCTCAATGTTGAACAGGTCGGGATGGCACATCGGGCAGGCAGCCAATTCATTTTGACTCCCGGCTTCAATCCGGCCGTAGTCGGGGCAGCCCTTGAGGCAGGCTTGTCGATCTTTCCTGGAATCAACGATCCGACCGGCGTGGAACAGGCGATGGGCTTTGGGCTCGAAACGGTCAAGTTCTTTCCGGCCGAGGCCAGCGGCGGTGTTCCGTTCATCAAGGCATTGTCCGGTCCTTATGGTGGCATGCAGTTCGTACCCACCGGCGGCATTGGCCCGGGCAATCTGGCAGCTTACCTGGCGCTTCCCAGCGTTCTTGCCTGCGGAGGGTCCTGGATCGCGGATCCCGCCCTCGCACGGGCAGGCCGGTTCGATGAAGTCACCCGGCTGACTGCCGAAGCGGTCGCTCTGGCCACGCCTGCCGCCGGGAGGACCCCGTGACCTTCGATGGATATTTGAGCGAATTTCTGGAACAACACGGTTATCTGTAGATCCACAACAACAACGGTTATCCGTCGCTCAAGCGACAAGGAGGCATTCCCATGGCAACAAGGCTCTTCAATTCGAAAAACTCGATGTTCTGTGAAAAGCTCCGCATCGTCCTGTCCATGAAGAAGGTTCCCTACGATGTGGTGGACGTCCGGGCCGACGAGCGCAAGTCGCTGATCGCGTTCTCCAATCAGCGAAAGGTCCCCACCATGGACTTCGACGGCCAGTGCATCCAGGACTCCAGCGTCCTGGCCAAGTACCTGGAGGAGAAGCATCCCGAGCCCACCATCTACCCGGACAACGCCTCCGACAAGGGGCTGTGCCTGATGCTGGAGGACTGGGCCGACGAGGACCTCAACGGCGCCGTCATGAGTTTCCGCAGGGCAAAAACCGAAGAGGACGTGAAGCAGGCCGAGAAGGGGCTGGCGGTCCATCTGGAGAACCTGGACCTGCTCTATTCCGGAAGGGACTACATCTTCGGCCGGATGACCCTGGCCGACATTTCCATCTACGCGCAGCTCCACTACCTCTACACTTCCCTGGACCGCGAGATCGACGCCAAGTACACCCACGTGCATGCCTTCATGGCGCGCATGATGAAGGCCACGGGGGTGACGTCGATCAAGGAGGCGGCGGCGTAGCCAGATCGCGTTTCAAGTTTGTGATCCAGACACTTCCATTGGAGGGGAGGGGTTCGGCGCTTAAATGAAGCCCCCAAACGTTGGCGAATTATATACATGACTAAATGGC
Organism: uncultured Binatia bacterium (SeqCode); assembly: GCA_965221155.1. Classification (GTDB taxonomy): domain Bacteria; phylum Desulfobacterota; class Binatia; order UBA9968; family JAJDTQ01; genus JAJDTQ01. The sequence goes on from OZ244869.1 coordinate 1,280,425, forward strand.
GGCGTCAAGGGACTGCCCGTCGATCCCCCCCGTCCCACCATCCCTATACCTTGACCCCTATGCCCCTCATGGGATACTTCAACCACGGGAGGGACCGAGAAATGGCAAAGCCCACCATTATCCCACCGATGGACGCCACACCTGAAGAGCTGGCGAGGATGCTCCTACAGCCGCCCAAGGAACAGAATCCAACAGAAACGGCTGACAATCTAGCGGGCGGGATGCCTGCTAAAACAACAGTTCGACGCGGCGCGCTCCTTACTGCACGATTAGAATGCCTGCGCAATTCCGCGACAAGGAACCCCTAATGAAAATCACGAATACGCAAGGCAAGAAGGTAGACGCTGTAGATGTAAAATTCACGGTGTTGGAGGAGCACTGGAACAAATATCAGTGTGACGACGGTTCAACCATAGACATTAAGCTGGTGGTTTCAAGGGTTTTGCGCACCGACGAAATCAATCCTATCACAAGTGAACCCGTCTACGTCGTTGTTTCAACGAACATTCTGAACACGATTGCGAGCGCCGACGAGGAGGACGCACATGTCAGACAACATTGATCGTTTGTCGTGGAGTTCGGACAATGTGGCCACTAGGCCTCCCCAAGAGGTTCCCCCTGAGCCCCATTGGTCTTTCCAGTTTTCGTCTGGTTTTGCAATTTCGGAAATTGTGCTGAATGACGATTTTTTCACGGTCCATCCGCCGTTTATGTTTGACATCAAGAGCGACCCTGCAAGTCAGCAGTACGAGTTGACCGGACGCGATGAGCTTGCCCATATTTATCTGGCGCACTCTCGTATGGAAGAATTGTACCAAGACCTCTGTGACGAGTGGCTGCCGTTCCTTTGGAATGACTACGCCCTAGCTGACGACTCCGAGCTGTCGGAAGGGGCTATACGTCTAAAACGGGCTCTTCTACAAAGGATTAGGGGTGTGGATGTCCGCGACGTATAAAGGGCGAGAAGTGAGGAGTGGCCTCAAGAAAAAGGGTTTCGTTGAGAGCAACAAGGCTCACAAGTTTCTCCTCTATCACTCCTTGGACGGCCTACGGACTGAGGTGTCGACGTTTATGTCCCATGGTTCAGACAAGGAGAATCTGGGCGAAGATCTGATCAGCAAAATGGCGAAGCAATGTCGATTGGACAAGGGGGACTTTGAACGGCTGATTAGTTGCCCGCTCAGTCAGCCTGCGTATGAAGAGAAACTTGTAGAGTGTGGTGTGATTTTGCAGCCACCTAGCGCGGGCTAGAACGCGTCACGTCCAGTGTGCCCCCGTTTGGTTGTAGGGGCCGTTAGGTCCTTGTACATCAAGCGCCGCCCCACGACACCGGCGACCACCATCCCCATCTGATCCGCCGTGTGGGCTGACCGCTGGTTGTGCCGCCCGGCGAACTCGTTGACGTAGCGATCCAGGTGCTTGCGGCTCATCTGGTGGTAGGTGCCGTGAAAACCCCGCTTCAATATGCTCCAGAAGGACTCGATCCCGTTGGTATGTGGCATGCCGTCCACATACTCTTTGACGGAGTGGTTGACGCTCTCCCGGTTCGGCAAACCGTCATATCCGGCACGTTCGTCCGTGTAGACCTTGGCTCCCGGCGCAATCTGACCGAGCACGAAACCCTGCAAGCTCGGGCGGGCGGTGCTCTCAACCGGCTTCGCGGTAATCTCGTTGGTCTCCCGGTCCTTCATGCCTACGATTGCCGTTTTACCCACGGTGCCGCGTCCAGCGTTCAATTTTTTGGACCCGTGCTTGTTCTTCTCCTTGCCGCCCATGTCGGTTTCGTCTACTTCAACCAGACCCACGAACGTTTGGCTTCCCTGTTCCCACGCCTGCCGTATTCGGTGCGCCATGAACCACGCGGTCTTTTGCGTTACCTTCAGGTCGCGGTGCAGCTTCATGCTGGACACACCTTTGAGGCTGGTGACGCTCAGGTAGATCGCAAAAGCCCACTTCTTGAGGGGAACCTTTGACCGCTCAAGGGCGGTGCCGGTGCGGACGGAGAAGAACAGCTTGCAGGACCGGCAGCGGTACGGCATGGGCCGCTCCTTGGGGATGGGTGCCGTATCTTCGCTGTTACAGCCCGGACACACCGGCTTGCCGCTCGGCCACCGTTGCGTCTCGAACCAACTACGCGCCGCTTGCTTATCGGGGAACATCTCGCCCAACTCAATCAGGCTGATCCCCACTCTATACGCCTTGCCGGGTGCTTTTTGCTTTGCCATGATGTCAGAATAGTAGCACACGGCAGTATTTTAGTGAAGTATATAATTCCCAAACGTTGGAAGAAGTCGCGAGGGGAATGGAAACGCGTAGGCGGACAGCTCTAGGAGCAACGGTCCCTGAGCAAGCCTCAGATTACCCGTGTGCAGCGGCGTCGGTCATCTGCGGAACCGTATGGCCCACGATTCCTCAAGATCGTCCTCGTCGTCTTCTATTTCGTCCGGTGGCTCCATGCCGGAAAGGACCGTCAGGGTCTTGCCATAACTTCCCAAGCCAACGACTTCTTCGACAACCTCCTGCCGGTGCGGTCCATTGAACCAGTCCTGAAGCTTTGATGTGCCGTCAGCCCGCTCTGCATGGTCAACACTGCCGTTATCGCTATTGAAGGCTGAAGTGACACTGTGGGCGGGCAATGCGGTTCTCTTGCGTATCCAGTCAAGGTCGGAGAACTCCTTCAGAGGCCCGGACATGAAAGCGTAGTCAATGGTCTGACCTTGACTCCGGATCACGGCCACCGGATCACGGTTGGTCTGCACATAACGAATCGCCGTGGCCTCAAGCGAGGTCAGGCAATCGCGGGCGAGTGTCTCGATCGCATTCAGCCCATCGCCAGCGTGTCCCATAGCGGCAGTAAAGAGTCCGGACGGCATGAGCAGGGAAGCTGAGAAATGGTCCGCTTCCTTCTCATGGCGGTTGGTGCTCTGAAAGCCGGCATGAGATACATGCTGACCACGCTCATCTAAGACTGATTCAAGGTGCCCTGGCAGGCGGTAGTGGCCGAGTTCGTGGCCAACCGAGAAATTCTTGAAACCGTCGCTATCCACGTGGGTCGGGTAGCAGATACCGAACTCTCCGGCTACATGCAACAGCATACCGGAAGCACCGCCGGATCTACGCGGCAAAGGACGTAACTGAATATCGAGGCGACGGGCGATTTTGAACGGGTCTATCGGGAGTTCGTTGATCTCCAATTCCTGTAGGAACCGTTCGGCTTCCCAGCATACCTCGATGAACGGATCCGCCTGCGGTTTCATCCATCCCCCTTACGGCTCTTCTCTTTCGCCTTGTTCGCGAGCAGCTGGATGAAATCCTCGGCCACCTCCTGGAATTCAGTCGACAAGCCCGCATAGTGACGATGGAGTTGATCAACACTGAAAGCCGAGCCTTCCATCTCGTTGGTCCGGCCGAGCAAATAGTCCGTCGTCACACGTAGGGCATCGGCAAGACGCTTCAGATTGTCGAAGGAGGGTTTCCGCGTGCCGGTCTCGAAATGGGAGATGGCCGAAGCCTGAAGGTGCGCCCGGTCCGCGAGTTCGCTCTGGCTGAGTTCTCTGAACTCTCGCGCGGTACGGAGGCGTTCTTTGAAAATATCAGTTAGCTGGGTTGACTTTCTCATTACGAGTCCGTATAGTAAAAATAGACGCTTTCGTATACTGCGATGCGCCTTTCTTTTGGCCAGTAGGATGACGAATACGTCTTATCCTACAATACAGAACTAGAAGCCGCAAGGAGACCAACGATGAGAAAAGGACCAAAGACATACCATGTTGTTCCGAATCCTGATGGGGGATGGGACGTCAAGCGGGGTGGCGCCGACCGTGCTAGCGCACACCATGACACCAAGCAGGCTGCTCTTACTCGAGGCCGGGAGATCAGCCGTGGCCAAGGGACCGAACTGCGCATCCACAACAAGGACGGGCGCATCAGTGGCAGTGACAGCCACGGCGGCGACCCTTTCCCGCCCAAGGGTTAGGAGGGAGATCGGGGAATGACAGTACCGAAACACACTGAAGAGATCCTCGAGGACCTTGCGGCATCTCTACAGGTCCCACCGAGTCGGTACGAGGCGGCGGAGCGCAGCTACAAGGCGGTTGGCGAGTGGCTACACCGGGAGGCGTCTTGTGTTCGTCGAGCCGGGCCGAAGGTCTACGTTCAAGGTTCGTTTCGTCTCGGCACGGCGATTCGACCGATAACGGACACGGAGGAGTACGATGTCGATCTGGTCTGCGAGTTGTCTCTTTCCAAGACGCGACTGACGCAGGCGCAACTGAAGGCGTTGCTGGGCGAAGAGCTTCGCGCCTACGCGACGGCTCACCGGATGGATGAACCGGAGGAAGGGCACCGATGCTGGACGCAACATTATGCGGATGGCGCCCAGTTTCATATGGACGCCTTGCCAGCGCTGCCAGACGGGGCACACCAGCGTACGCTTCTGCAACATCGCGGTTTCTCGACGGAATGGGCCGACACCGCCATCGCGATCACTGATAGAGATCATCCCAGATTCAGGGTGCTTACCGAAGATTGGCCCCACAGCAACCCGAAAGGTTACGCGAACTGGTTCCGCTCGAGGATGCGTGCGGTCTTCGAAGCACGCCACCGTGCCTTGGCCCTGGAGGCACGTGCCAGTATCGAAGACATCCCCGAGTACAGGGTGCGTACGCCGCTTCAGAGCGCCATCCAAATTCTCAAGCGGCACCGTGACATGATATTCGCTGAACGATTGGAGGATAAGCCGATCTCCATCGTCGTGACAACATTAGCGGCGCATGCGTACCGGCAGGAACCCACAATTTCTGGCGCCCTCTACAGCATCCTTGATCACATGGCCGCGTATATTGAGCGCCGTAACGGAGTTGTATGGATTGCCAATCCTACTGACCCGGCGGAGAACTTCGCTGACCGCTGGACAAAGTACCCGCAACGCAAGTTGGACTTCTACGAATGGCTGGATCAAGCGCGCAAAGATTTTCTTGCTGCCGCCCAAGCCATCGACCGGAAGACGGCAATAGCGGCTTTGCAGCCACGTTTCGGGAAGCGCCTTATGGAAACCGCAACGAATCGACATGGCTCACCATTGGCACAGGTTGCCCGTCGCGGTCGCGGGCTTGGGAGGATACTCAAGCCTGCACATCGGAAAGTGCCTCCGTGGAGACGTGTGGATCAGGGCGTGGTTCAAATCGAACAGGCTACTCTCAAGCGAAACGGCTTCCGAGCTACGATGTTCAAGAGTGATGGCGATGCGCTACCAAAGAATTGCAGTCTGAGCTTTGAGGCTGTCACTAACATCCCCATGCCCTACAAGGTTTACTGGCAAGTGGTAAACACAGGCCGGGAGGCCGAAGGCGCCAACGGCTTGCGTGGCGGATTCGATGAAGGCGTTGTCACTGGCGGCAGGCTGACTAAGAATGAATCCACACGTTACCTAGGCACGCACAGCATCGAATGTTTTATCGTCAAGGATGGATACCTCGCGGCGCAGAGCGGACAGTTCATTGTCAACATCCAGTAGACCCGTAAATCTATGGGAGTCTTGTTTAAGCACGTAATCAGGTCGCTAGTCGACTGGCTTTGCAGAAGGCGCTCTCCAGCCCTTCTGACCATGCGAATCGGGCTAGGCTGTCAGGCACTCGCCTTCGGCGCCGGCTGGGCACTGAATGTATCGCTCTTGCTCCCGGATGGCCGCGTTGACGTGGGCTTCGACAGTACAGGCGCGACACCGATACTGCTCGTCTATGTCACGGGATTCGTCGGGTTGTGCTTGACGGTGGCGGGATTCGTCTGGGAGATCGCTCGCTACAGAGGAGAGCAGAGACGTTTAGGCCGCAAGAGGGTCGTCGTCGTCGAGACTCGGGGCCTGCGCGATACCAGTGGCACGCCGCTTCTAGCCGCCCTTCCCCCAAGCCTGGAAGGACATCGAGACCATGTACTCGTTGATATCCGCCAGCGCGTCAAAGACGGTGAGATTGTGGCACCAGAAGCGGCCCTGGGGGATTTGGTCTCGCTACCGGCCGACCTGAAGCGACGCAGTGATGGTGTCGACCGTAGCGTCCTTACCCTTGTTTATGGGGGCCTTACGCCGGTTCCATTCACGTTCCTAACCGGCTTGCTGATCGACGACGAGGGTGCAGCCGTCATTTTTGATTGGGACCGACATGCGGAAGTTTGGCGGCCGCTCGACGGTACGGATGACGGCAAGCGCTTCAGGTCCTTAGGTCTCCACAGTTTGTCGGGCCAGGTACCCGAAGTCGCTCTGGCCGTGTCTGTTTCTTATGTCGTGAGTCCCGTGGATGTCCGCGCCAAGGCCGGTGACATGCCTATCGTAGCGTTGGACCTTGAAGGTGGCTCACCGGCATGCCACTGGTCGGAGGACAAGCAGCGCGCCCTTGGGACGCAGTTCCTCGATACCGTGGTTAGCCTTGGGAATCATGGTGTTCGGCGTATCCATCTGTTCCTAGCCGCCCAGAATAGCGTCGCCTTCCGTTTCGGCAGGCTCTACGACAAACGCAACCTGCCCGAGGTTGTCGTTTATCAGTATCAAAGGGCTGGTGCCCCACCGTATCCATGGGGTGTTCTGATGCCCGTTTGCGGTATTGAACAGCCAGCCATTGTACGGGATTGAGATTGACCTGCCCCCCTTGAATGTCCTCACCTGGAGGTTAGTGTTTGACCCAGGAGGAGAGGACACATGCGCAGGAGCCTATTCAGTGAGGAACAGATAACGGATTATTGGGATACTGAAGGAGCACCAGGCGGGGCGAGGGGTGGCGGAGTTGTGTCGGAAGGACGGGATCAGCGACGCGACCTTCTACAAGCAGCGCTCGTGGGATGTCAGTCGTCACCGTCGGATCCTCGGAACACGAGCATATGGCCCCTTTTCGGTGTTTGTTCCCGCGGCTTTAGGCCCTCTATCTCCAGTTTCCCTGCTCGACGTAGGTCCCGAATCATTGTCTTGACGTCGATTTCCCAGACGTACGGCCGCTCCAATAGGAGCGCAAGTGCGTCCTCGTACTTGGTTCGCGGCGTATTGGGCAGTAGGCGAGAAAGATCCTCCTTCGCGGAACGTAATTGTGCGTCTCGCTCCTGCTCGTAGGACGCCGCCCCCGGGAGTGTAGCTGCGGCAAAAAGCTCCGTCTGCTTGGTGCGCTCCACGCGATTCGTTTGTTTGGCGGTCAGACGTACCTGCTCTTCTTCTTCGACGGTCTTCTTCTCGATACTGCGGAACTCCGTAAGGCCCCTTACATGCCGTGTTCCATAGACGAGGTAGAAGTAGGCACGGTCCGAGGTCGGCTTGAAAATACGCGTGCGCGTGATATGTGCGAAATCTCCCAAGGCGCGCATGCGATTACAATGAAGTTCAATGATGGCGTTCTCTCTTCGGTCGTGCGCATCCACGGCTGAGTTCCAGCCCGGACCACCAAAAAGATCGTCGAATGATGCGGTAATCTCGGGGTCCGGATGATCCAGGAACCGATTGATGTAGTCGAACATGAAGTTGACGAGTACTTCCCCTGGCCGGTGCTTCAGAATCGGTTCGATCTTCCGCAGGCCGAATCCCGTCCAACCGGTCGGGTCAATGAATACCAGAGAAAACGAATTCCCGATGAAGCTCAGGATATTGGGTATTAGCGCCTCGAAGTCACCATTCAGTGGCGTGATTTCGAGGTCAGCCACATTCTGAACGGCGCTTTCGAGCGCTGTAAACGCCTGTGGTTCCTTTCCTTTTTTGGCCAACCCATCGCGAACGCGTCGCAATACGTTGATGGCAATGATGAATGACGTGTCCTCAAATGCCTCGTTCTCAGACTTCCATGGCCCCGAGAAGCCATCAACATAGACGAACTCCGGGTGGCTGAATCCGATCACGTAGGCGACGCGTTCCAGGTATTTCTCCAGAAAGAAATGCTTGAGGTAGGTCTGTTCGCGACCCTTGTAGTATGCGACATTCTTCATTGCCAGTGCACTTGCCTGCTACGGCTCCGATCAGAGCGCGGAACGACGAATCGAAAGCACGAGCTATTGCTTGTCACGCGTGGACGTGGGCACCGTTGGCGCCGGCAAGCGATCGGATCGCTTCCGGCGTTTCACCCACGAGCGGGTCGGTAGCCCCGAGAAGACAGTGACAGCCTCGAAACGGTGTACCGAGTTCTCGCCAGAGGGATTGATCCTCTTTGCAGAGCGCGGGGACGATGGGCCGGGAGAGTTTGCCGAGCGCATAACGAAAGAGCTCGACCTGGACTGGGAACGGGATCCGGTATTTGAATCCCGAGGGGTCCCGTTCTTCGGTTAAGTAGTCGAAGATGCTGTCGTCGCGGCCGTTTTTGGCCGCTGCGCCGCGCAGCGATTTAGCTGATGTGGCACGTAGCGCACCCAGCGTGACCATCTCGGGACCAATACGGTTGATCTCCCGGATCGCTGCGCTGTATCCGGACCGCCAGCGCGGGTAGGGTACCATCGGGTCGAGCCGAAAACGGACCGGCCAACCCGCGTCCTTCATCGCCGAGGCGGCTACGAAGCGCTCCGACGGCAGTGGGGTCCCATGCTCCCACTGGGCGGCGACTTCCTCGGCGTTCACCGACCAGGAGAATACCACCTGCGGCGTGGCATCGAGTCTCAGAGCTTCCTGTATTTGCGTCGATTTGGTCAGGAAGATGAGACGATGCCGGGACTGAGCAGCGAATTTCGGAACGATCCAATGCGTGAGCGGCTTCCCGGTCGCTTTCTTGAACGCCGTCTCAAAGACCAGCCCGTCCTGGAGCTCGCCGACGATCATCATCTTGGGGATCGGGTCCTGCAACCATGTGTCGATCTCTCGGAGCATGTCGTCAACATTCGTGTAGACGAGCCCGTGAAGTTGATCGGGGTTGAAGCGAAACCAGGGTGTCGTCTGGAGGAAGCAATAGGAACATTGATAGGGACAACCTCCCGCCGGCACCAGTTGCCAGAACTTGAAGCACACGATTCCCGAGTCGTCTCCGGGGCCGCTGAAGCGACGAATGAACTTCGACGCTCTACGTGAGGTCAGCATGGCGTTCCTTCCGTGGGTGCGGTGTTGCCGTTGGCACCCAGGCCTGCGCTGTTCGTGGTGAGGTGGGATACGCACGTAACAGCCCGACGATGACACCGTGAATCGTCGTTGCATCCGTGGTGACCTCAATGGGTTGATAACGTGGATTCTCAGCGACCAAAAACGTCCGGTTGTCCTCCCTGACCAAGCGTTTGAGCGTGGTCTCTCCATCAAGGGTCGCTGCAACGATTTCCCCGTTGTCGGCGCTTCCCTGTCGGCGGACGATCACGTGGTCTCCTTCGAGTATCCCCACGTCTTCCATGCTGTCTCCCGTCACCCGTAGCGCGAAGCAGTTCCCAGAGCCGCACCACTCGGGGGGAAACGGAAGCGACCCATCATGGTACTCGTCCACCGACACCGGGCGGCCCGCTGCGATCCGACCGACGATGGGCGCGCGACCGGTCCCCGGCAACTTGTGACGCAGCCGGACCCGGCCACCACGGCTACGAGGGAGATCAACGTAACCCTTTCGCTCGAGAGCTTGTAAATGATCCCTGGCCGTCCCGGTGGAGGACCATCCAAACTCGGCGCAGAGATCCCGATAGCTGGGGGGCGGTTCGTCGGTCTGAACACGCTCTCGTACGGCGTCTAGGACACGAGCCTGGACTTCCGTTAGGCCTTCCATCCCATGATGTATACCACTCAGTTGAGTGGGTGACAAGTCATCGTTGTGAAGAACGTGTAGCGGGTCGTTTTGGCGGACCCCGCACTCAGATCCTGCCCCAGCGGATGCACCGCACCACCCGGATCTGAATCATGGGCCGTTCGTCCAGGGCCATGGCTCGGTATTGGGGATATTTTCGGCGCAGGAGCCCGACGGCCTTCCGGTGGGTTTCTCCGTCCGTGAGAACGCTGGCCTTGCCCTGAATGATGATGTGCGCCAGCCGGGACCAGTCTTCGTCGTCGTAGCGGTGGACCACCACGGATACCCGGGGGTTGGCGCGGATGTTGCGGACCCGCTTCAGCTCCCGCGGCGCCGCGGTCTTGGGCTTCTCGTCGATGGGGGAGTACAGGCACTCGCCGTCGAAGGCGAAACAGAAGGGCAGGTTAAGCGGCTGGCCCTGCTCGTCGACCGTGGCCAAGTGGCCCACCCGGGCCTGACGAATGAAGGCCGCCTCCTTGCGGGTCATGGCTTCACCGCGGGCCGCGAGGACCCAACCCGAGCCGCAGCCGGGCGGGTTTGAAACCCGCCCCTACATCGGATGTCCGGTTCCTGCGGCACAGGCTCCTAGAGTTTGTAATCGCCCGCCAACGTCGGCGCGAACAGGTCCTCTACCGTGGGGACATTGTCCGTCAGCAGCCCTTGCTCGCCCATGTAGCGGATCAGTGCTTCGATGACGTGGCGGTTGGATTCGATGCCGTAGGGCCACCAGTCCTCGCCGAAGACGTCCCGGAGCAGCGCCATCTCGGCCTGGAGCCAGGGCAGCGTGCTGGCCATGGTGTTGTTGATGTTCATGCGCGCGATGGCGTCGTCCTTGGACTGGCAGAAGGCGTTGTAGAGGCTTCGGGCCACCCAGGGATCGGCCTCGTACACGTCGTTGAGGATGACGATGGTGTGCATGATGGGGAATATCTTGGTGCGCCGGTAGTAGTCGATCTCCACGGACTTGAAGTCGGGGAACAGGCGGCGGATGTGCGGCGCGCCGGCGGCGAAGCACGAGGGGATGCGGGCGGTGACCAGCGCGTCGAGCTCGCCCTTGTCCAGCATGTCGTTCAGGGTCCGGTCGTCGGGGATGGGTTGCACCTTGATCTCCGGCGGCAGCCTGAGCTCGATGCGTTCTTTCCGTCCGGGGACTTCCTGGCCGCCGGTGAACCACGCGACGTCCTTGGCGGCGACGCCGTGGTCGTCGCTCAGGAAACCGCGTATCCACACCGCCGCGGTCATGGCGTATTCCGCAACCCCGATACGCTTGCCGCCGAGATCCTCGGGCTTGTCCAGGCCCCGGGCGGTGTTGATGAACACGCAGGAATGGCGGAAATAGCGGGACGGGAAGATCGGGATGGCCGTGAACGGGCTCTCGCCCCTGGAGGTCATGGTGATGTAGTTGGACAGCGACATCTCGGAGGCGTCGAACTCCTGGTGGTGCCCCATGCGCCAGAAGATCTCCTCGGCCTCCATCGGCAGGTAGTTGAGGGCGATGCCGACGGGATCCAGCGAGCCGTCCTGCAGCGTCTTGGTGCGGTCGTAGTCGCCGCACGCCAGTGTCAGATGTAATTTTGCCATGGCGCTAATCTAGTGTCCTTTCCGGTTAATTCGCATGGTAATCTGCTGGTCTTTTTCGCCGTCGGCTGCGTTGCTCTTCCTCGCGTGGTGCCCGCCACTGCTCGTCATCGCGCCTTGCCGACGACGAAAAATCCTGCGCATCTTACCATGCGAATTAACCGGAAAGGACACTAGACCTCCACTTTGTGAATCACCAGGCCGGTGACGAGCTTGGGGAAGAAGTACGTGGACTTCTGGGGCATCTTGTCGCCCGTGAGGGAGACGTCGATCATTTCGCAGGCGCTGGGAGGGTTCAGGATGAAAGCCGCCTTGCAGCCGCCGTTCGCTACCTCGGCCAGCGCTTCTTCCGCGTCGTGGGTGTACGCCACCGCGTCCGTATTCACCGCGTTCCGGGTGGACACGCCGAGAGTGTGCTCCATCAGCAGCACGTGCAGCGTGGTGACATCCAGGCTGCGCAGCTCGGGGCTCATCCCGGGAGCCAACTGCTGCATGGTCTCCCCGTCCCTGAGCCTCAATACCAGGTAGCGCGGATCGTCCTTGAAGGAGGCGCCCAGGAGCCGCTGGCCCTGCCCGGGGTGTTCCAGGGTCTCCAGGAACCGCCGCCGTGCGTCGGGATCCTGGGGGAATTCCTCGACGTGAAAGTGGCGCTGCAGCTTCTCGTTCAGCTCCCGGATCGGCATGTCGGGCAGCTCCCGAACGAGCCGGTGGGTGGGCAATATCACCACGCCCTCTTCCTCGAGGTTGGCGAAGTACATCATCACGCGGTTGAATCCCTCGTCGCCGGCGGCGCCGGGCCGTTCCGCCAGGCGTCGCTGGCGATAGCCGGAGGCGGCCTCGTAACGATGGTGCCCGTCGGCGATGAAGACGGCCTTCCGGCTCATGGCCTCCTGTATCATGCCGATGAGGCCCGGGTCCGTGACCGCCCAAAGTCGGGAGGTGCCGAACTCGCCCAGTCCGGCCTCGATCTTGGGTTTCCGGGAGCTGACATGCTCCCTCAAGGCGTTGGTCAACGTGGGCTTCTCGTCCGTGTACAGGCCCAGGATGGAACTGAACTGGGCATCGCAGGCGAGCATCAGCTTCAGGCGATCCTCCCTGGGCTCGGCCAGGGTGGCCTCGTGGCCATGGATCCCGCCGCCGAAGTCCTCGATGGTGGCCAACGCGATGAAGCCGCGCCGTTCCCGCGGGACCCCGTCCTGCAACCGGTACTCCTGGCTCAGGTAATAGATGGCCGGGGCATCCTCCGGCACCAGGGTGCCGTCCTCCTGCCATTCCCTGAACCGCGGCGGCACGGCCTCGTAGGGATCGGCGTCACGGCAGAAGTCGAGGCGCACGATGTTGTGTGGCGAGCGGCCGTACAACTCGGCCTGGTGCTCGGGAGAGATGACGTCGTAGGGCGGTGCCACCACCCTGGAGAAATCGTCGATCTTCCCGGGATTGTAGGTCAAGGCCCGGAAGGGAAAGATCTTGGCCATGCGCGCTCTTCTCCGGTCTGAGAGTCGTTGTCGTCCCGTGCCGAATTCAGATAACGGCACACGGGTCATTCTACGCTTTCAGGCTGTCCTGCAGGGTTCGGTCCTTGGCTTCGACCCCGGCGGCCAACTCCTCCTTGAACCGGGCGAGCTTGCCGGCCAGCTCCGGGTCCTTGCGGGCGATGATCTGGGCCGCGAAGATCCCGGCGTTGGCGGCCCCGCCCTTGCCGATGGCCATGGTCGCCACCGGCACGCCCGCCGGCATCTGTACCGTCGCCAGGAGCGCGTCCATGCCGTCGAGGGCCGACGCGCTCAACGGCACGCCGATGACCGGCAGCGTGGTGACCGCCGCCACCACCCCCGCCAGATGGGCGGCCGCGCCGGCGCCGACGATGAACGCCTCGATGCCCCGATCCGCCGCTCCCTTGGCATAGGCGTGGGTCCGCTCCGGTGAGCGGTGGGCGGACGATATATGCATTTCGTACGGGATGCCGAACGATTCGAGCCGCGCCGCGGCCTCCTTCATGACCTCCACATCGGAATCGCTTCCCATGAGAATTGCGACCTTTGGAGTCTGCTCGGTCACGGTGTGTCCCTCCTTCGTTCCCGGGTTCGAACACTATTCGCGCCCCACGTGTTTCTGCTCCGCGGTGCGGGCGGGTTTGAAACCCGCCCCTACCATTCGTTGGTCAACCTCGGCTTCGTAGGTCGGGTTAGCCGAAGGCGTAACCCGACTCCTGCTCCGTCCCGCGTCGGATTACGCTTCGCCAATCCGACCTACGTCCTTGCGGCCCCGGGCACCCTCACCCCAACCCTCTCCCAGAGGGAGAGGGGTCGGAGGGGGTCTTCGCCGCGGGGCATCGCCAGGGTCATCCGCGATCCACGGCGCGCCGGGCGATGTCCCGGCGGTAGTGCATGCCGTGCCAGCCGATCCGGCTCACGCCGTCGTAGGCCTCGCGGGTGGCGTCGGCGATGGTGTCGCCGAGCGCGGTCACACCCAGAACCCGGCCGCCGCCTGTGTGCCAGCGGTTCTCCCGGCGGGTCGTCCCGGCATGAAACGCGTATCCGCGGTCCCAGGACGCAAGTGCGTCGAGCCCCTCGATTTCCAGCCCGGTCCGATACTCTCCCGGATAGCCCGCAGACGCCAGCACGACGCAGACCGCCGCCTGATCCGACCACTCGACTTCCACTTCCCGGAGCCTGCCCTCGGCGGTGGCCATGAGCAGCGATGGCAGATCGGTCTTGAGGCGCATCATGATGGGCTGGCATTCGGGATCGCCGAACCGGCAGTTGAACTCCAGCACCTTGGGGCCGTCCTCGGTGATCATGAGCCCGGCGTACAACAAACCGCGATAGACCAGGCCGCGGCGCTTGAGCCCCGCCGCCAGCGGCTTCAGAACCCGCTCGACCACGGCGTCGTGCACCGCCGCGTCCACCACCGGCGCGGGGGAGTAGGCGCCCATGCCGCCGGTGTTGGGGCCCTGGTCGCCGTCGAAGATGCGCTTGTGGTCCTGGGACGACGCCAGCGGCAGAATATCGTCGCCGTCCATCAAGGCCATGAAGGAGGCCTCCTCACCGATCAACAGCTCTTCGATGACCACCCGGTCGCCGGCCCCGCCGAAGATCTTGCGGCCCATGATGTCGTCGAGGGCGGCTTCGCCCTCCGCCTTGCCGGAGCAGAGTATGACGCCCTTGCCCGCGGCCAGACCGTCCGCCTTGACCACGCACGGCTGGTCCCGGCCCACGTATCGCCGGGCCTCGTCGAGGTCCGAGAAGACCTCCCAGGGCGCGGTGGGGATACCGTTCTCCAGCATCAATTCCTTGGCGAACGCCTTGCTGCCCTCGAGCCTTGCCGCTTCGCGGTTGGGTCCGAACACCTTGAGGCCTCTGCTCTCGAACAGGTCGCTGATCCCCAGCACCAGCGGCTGCTCCGGCCCCACCACGGTGAGGTCGATGGCCTCCCGGGCGGCGAAGTCCGCCAGTTTCTCGATCTCGCCCGCGCCGATGTCCACCGCCTCCGCATCCTGGTGAATGCCGGCGTTGCCGGGGGCGCAGTACAGTTTGTCCACGCCGGGGCTCTGGTGCAGCTTCCACACCAGCGCATGTTCCCGCCCGCCGCTGCCGATGACCAAGATTTTCATGGTTCCAGTCGGATCTCTGGCGAATCTCCCAGACAGGACAGGCGCGCCCTGCCGGCATGGACAGTTGGCGTCCTTCGACTTCGCTCCGCTCGCGCTCCGCTACGCCTGTCCTGAGCCTTGTCGAAGGGCTCAGGACGAACGGTTTGGGATGATTTGCCGTTCGTCCTGAGCGTAGCGAAGCGAAGTCGAAGGACGCATGCTTGACGATGCCAAGTAGTCAGAGTTTCCTTAGTGCCTGAAGTGCCGGATGCCTGTGAACACCATGGCCAGGCCGTGTTCGTTGGCGGCGGCGATGACCTCTTCGTCGCGGATGGAGCCGCCCGGCTGGATGACCGCGCGCGCCCCTGCCTCGGCGGCTGCGTCCACGCCATCGCGAAAAGGATAGAAGGCATCGGAGGCGACCACGGAACCCACGAGGTTCAATCCATGGGTCTTGGCGCGGGTAACCGCGAGGTTGGCGGAATCCACGCGGCTCATCTGGCCGGCGCCGACGCCGAGCAACTGGTCGCTCGACGTGAACACGATGGCGTTGGATTTCACGTGGTGGCACACCCGCCAGGCAAACCCCAGGGCCTTGGACTCGTCGTCGGTGGGTTGGCGCTCGGTCACCACCTTGCATTCGCTGACATCGATGGTTTTGTGGTCCCAGTCCTGCACCAGCACGCCGCCGTGGACTCGGCGGAGATCGTGGGTGCCGTCCGTCTCCGGGGTCATGTCGATCTCCAGCAGGCGTATGTTGAGGAGCCGCTTGGCCGACGACAGGATTTCCCGGGCTTCCGGCGTGAAGGAGGGCGCGATGACGATCTCCAGGAAGATCTGCTTCAGCTCCTTGGCCGTTTCCGCGTCCACCGGGCGGTTCAGCGCGATGACGCCTCCGAAGATGGACACGGGATCCCCGGCCTTGGCCTTGCGGAAGGCATCCGCCAGCGAGACGCCGGAGGTGGCCAGGCCGCAGGGGTTGGTGTGCTTGATGGCCACGGCCGCGGTCTCGGAAAAGTCCAGCACGGTGCTGAGGGCCGCGTCCGCGTCCAGGATGTTGTTGAACGAGAGCTGCTTGCCCTGTACCTGTGTGGCCCGGGCCGCGGAGGGGCCGGCGGAATCGCCGTGCGCGTAAAAGGCCGCGCTCTGGTGCGGGTTTTCCCCGTAGCGCAGTTCCTGGAGCTTGGAGAGTTGGAGGTTCAATTTCTCGCCCCACGCACCGGCTTTCCGCTCGCCGTCGAGTCGCCCGAGGTAGTTGGAGATGGCGCCGTCGTAGCGCGCCGTGTGGTGAAAGGCCCGGCACGCCAGCCGGAAACGGGTTTCCGCGGACAACTCGCCGCCGCAGGCCACGAGCTCGTCCACCACCGCCGAGTAGTCCGATGGCTCCACCACCACGGCCACGTGGGGGTGATTCTTGGCCGCGGAGCGGATCATGGTGGGGCCGCCGATGTCGATCTGCTCGATGATCTCGTCGAACGGCGCCTCCCGCGCCACCGTGGCCTCGAACGGGTAGAGGTTCACCACCACCATGTCGATGGCCCCGATGTCCAGCTCTTCCATCTGGGCGCGGTGCTCGGGCTTGTCCCTGAGGGCCAGGATACCGCCGTGGATCTTGGGATGCAGCGTCTTGACGCGGCCGTCCATGATCTCCGGAAACCCGGTTACGTCCGCCACCTCGGTCACGTCGATACGGTTCTCCCGCAGCAGTGCGGCCGTCCCTCCGGTGGACAGGATCTGGATGCCGAACCCCGCCAATTTCTTGGCAAAATCCACGACACCGTCCTTGTCGGATACACTAAGCAACGCCCTTTCAATCTTGCCCACGGGTGCGCAATTCCTCCTTGTCGCGGATGTAGATGCGTGGAATCTTCGGACTGATGGATGTGAGAATTTCGTAGGAGATCGTGTCAGCCCAGCCGGCCATCTCCTCGGCGGAGATGGTCTCAAGGCCCTGTGGCCCCAGGAGGACAACCTCGTCCCTCGGCTGAACACCGGCTATATCGGTAACGTCCACCATTGTCAAATCCATGGTAACGCGGCCCACGACAGGGGCCCGTTGGCCTCGAATCAGCACTGCGGCCTTGTTCGACAGGGCCCGTTTGTAGCCGTCCGCGTAGCCCACGGAGAGGGTCGCGATGACGCTCTTGCGGCCGGTTATGAAGGTGCCGCCGTAGCTGACGGGAGAGTGCTTCGGCAACGTCTTGACCTGCAGCACGCGGGTTTTCCAGGTGAGCACCGGCGCCAGTCGAACGCGTTTCGCCAAGGGCGGATGGGAGAAGATACCGTAGAGCATGCCGCCGGTCCGGACCATGTCGAAACGGGCCTCGGGCAGCAGCAGGATGGCGGCGCTGTTGGCCATGTGGGCCGGCGCAGTCTGGTGGCCGGCGGCTCGCAGCCGGTCCAGGGTGCCTTTGAAAGCGGCCAGTTGTCCGCGGCACAACGGCGAGTCCGGTTCCTCAGCCCCGGCGAAGTGGGACAGGATACCCTGCAGCTTGACGGCTTTGAGTCCGCTCAGCGCCGGCAACCATTCGTCGATGGCGTCCGGCAAGAGCCCCAGCCGTCCCATGCCGGTGTCCACCTTGAGATGGCAGCCTATGGCGACGCCGTGTTGGGCGCCGAAGGCCTCGAGATGCCGCAGGAGGTCGAGACTCGGGACCACGGGCGTCAGGGAATGTCGGACCAGGGCGGCGGCATCCTCCGGATAGACGCTACCGAGGACGACGACCTCGCCCTCGATACCGGATTTCCTCAAGCGGGCGCCTTCCTCCACGGTGGCGACCCCGAGATGGTGGACCCCTTCCTCGGACAAGACGCGGGCGCTCTCTACGTCCCCGTGACCGTACGCGTCCGCTTTCACCACGGCGAGGATTTCCACGTTGGGGCGTACCAGGCTACGCACCGTGTCCACGTTGGCGCGCAAGGCGGACAGGTCGACCAGGCAAAAGGTCCCTGCGTGTTCGCGTGAAAGATGCGGGTTCACTGGCAGTGAAAGTCCTCCCTGTGCCCGACGGGCGCGGTTGAAGAAAAGCGCAAGTCCCGGAGTTGTTGGTCAGGAAACCTTGGCGCCGGGAGCGATGCTTTGCTCCGGCGTCAGAATGACGAGCTGGTCGTCGGTGGACGCGGCGAGGATCATTCCCTGGCTCTCGATGCCGCGCAGCATCGCGGGTTTCAGGTTCGCCACCACCACAAGCTGCCGGCCGGTCAGCTCCTCCGGGCTGTAGTGGCCCCGGATGCCGGCCACGAGCTGGCGTTCCTCCGAGCCCAGGTCCACCTTGAGCACCATGAGCCGGTCGGCGTTGGGGTGCGGTTCGGCGCTGGTGACCGTGCCGATGCGGAGATCGAGGTTGCGGAAGTCGTCGATGGTGATCGTTGTGTCCATGGGTACAGCCGGGGATTATTCAGCTTGTGGCAGGATAACAAAACCGGGCTTCCCAAGCCACCGGCCGCCCTCTCATGTTGCGTGCCGGGCATGTTTCAATAGTGATAGCGTGCCTGCAAGAAATCCACCCGGTCTTCGGTTACCATGTAGACGACGCGATGTTCTTCCGTCAGCCGCCGCGACCAGACTCCGGATCCGAGGTACTTGAGGGGCTCGGGCTTGCCGATCCCCGAGAACGGGTCGCGCATCACAGCCTCGACCAGATCGAACGCGCGCAAGGCGGTCCTGCGATTCGTTTTGACCCAATAACGCAGGTCCGCAAGGAATTCCGGTTGGAACACGGAGGCCCGGGTGCGGGCCGATCGTGGAGTTTTCATGGCCACACCGACTTATAACGTGTCTAACGCTTCGCAGACCGGGCGCGGTCGGATTGGATGTGTCTCTTCTCAGTCAAGGCCCAGTTTCTCGCGCAGGTCTTCCACGGAAGAAGGCGATAGTTCACGCCTTTGAGCCCGGTTGATGGCGGTGAGAAGGCGTTTGGCGTTTCGAGGGGATCTGAGGAGGTGGGCCGTCTCCAGAAGGCCGGCCAATTCGTCTGCGGAAACCAATGCCACGTCCTCGGCGTTGCGCCGCCGAATAATCACGGGCTCCCGCGTATCCGCGACCTGGGCACAGAGTGAGGCAAATTCGGCTCGCGCCCGTGTGTAAGTTGTCGTGCTTGCCATGACTGCGTTCTCCAATACGTACGGGACTACTGTACAGGTAGGATGGCGTTCTGTCCAGCCGCCCCCAACTCAAGGGACAGGACACGGGCGGTTCCCCGCTTGACTCCCGCGAAGTCATTGTCTACTAATCAGAACTATTACTGATAAGGAGGCATCTATGGCAAGTATCAATGGTACCAAGAGCCACGAGAACCTGAAGAACGCCTTTGCGGGCGAGTCGCAGGCGAATCGGCGCTATCTCTACTTTGCGCGGCAGGCGGACATCGAGGGCTACCCCGACATGGGCGGGCTCTTCCGCGACACCTCGGAGGCGGAGACGGGCCATGCGTTCGGTCATCTCGACTTTCTGAAGGAAGTCGGCGATCCCTGCACCGGCGTTCCCATCGGCAGCACCGAGAAGAACCTGAAGTCCGCGGTGGAGGGTGAGACCTTCGAGTACACCGAGATGTACCCCGGCTTCGCCAAGACCGCCCGGGACGAGAACCTGGAGGAGCTGGCCGAGTGGTTCGAGACGTTGGCCAAGGCGGAGAAGTCTCATGCCGGCCGCTTCAACAAGGGACTGCAGTTGGTGGCGGGCAAGGACCCCGCGGACGCCGGTTGATTCGTCGATCAGTCCAAGCGGAACCACCTTTCCGCCCCGGCCCCGGGACATCTCGGGAGACGGGGCGGAAAGGTCCGTCCGCTGACGCAACATGGAAAAGATCGACCTGAATGACATCGTCGGCGCCAACGCCTACGAGGAGAAGCGCGACTCCCTCCGGCGCGAGATCATCGAACTAAAGAAGCGCCGGCGGGTGTCCGTTGGAGACAATGTCTCGCTGGTGTTCGAGAACAGGGACACGGTGATCTTTCAGATACAGGAGATGCTGCGGGCGGAGCGGATCCGCGATCTGGACAAGATCCGCGAGGAGATCGACGTCTACAACGAGCTCATTCCGGAGGCCGGGGAGCTCAGGGCGACCCTTTTCCTCGAGATCGAGGATCAGACCAACCTGCGCGAACGGTTGCTGAAGTTCCTCGGCATCGACGAGCGGGTGTTCCTGAGGATCGGTGGCGATCACGCGATTCGCGCCAGGTTCGAGGAAGGCCGCAGCAAGGAAGACAAGATCAGCGCGGTGCAGTACATCACCTTTGGGCTCACCCCGGGTGAGGCCGAAGCGCTGCGGGATCGGGACGCCCGGATCGTGGTGGACCACGAGAATTACCATGCGGAGACCGCGTTGACCGCCGCTACGAAGGCGGAGCTGCTCCGGGATCTGGAGTAGTGTCCGACGGACCGCCGCCGGAAAGCCGGTTGCAGGATCGTCCATGTCCACGAGACGCACGCGACAGCTTGAAGTGATCTGGGACGCCGTGAAGGACGAGATGTCCCACCCCACCGCGGACCAGATCTACGAACGGGTCCGGAAAGACCTCCCGAACATCAGCCTCGGCACGGTCTACCGCAATCTTCAGAAGCTGGCCGCCGACGGCAAGCTTCAGATCCTCAACATCGAGCGCACACAGCACTTCGATCCGCTCTTGAACAAGCATCCGCATTTTATTTGCGAAAGCTGCGGAAAGGTTTATGATGTCACCCTCGACCGTAGGGAAGAAGCTGAGCCCCTCCTCTCGCCCGACACCGGTTTTACGGTGACCTCCCACCAGCTTTCTCTTTACGGCACGTGCGAAACGTGCTCATGATGCCTGCGGGCGCCGTGCCGCGGGCCACGCGGGAGGAGCCATGTCAAGAAGCGGCATGCTGGGTCTCGTGCTCGGGTTCGCGGTCCTGTTGAGCGCACAGGCCGCCGGCGCCATCTGCAATCCCAACCTGGTTCGGTCGATCCATCCGGGTCCCGACCTGGCCCGCGCCGCCGGTGTCCCCGGCAGACTCGCCAGCGCATCCCTGGAACCGGACATCGGTCTCGGCCAGTACACCGTACGCTGGTTCGGCCACTCGAGCTTCGCCATGCGTTCCGGCACCGGCACCCGGGTGGTGGCCGACCCCAACTTCGACGTGACTCCCGGAATAGCGGCGGATGCGGTGACGGTCAGCAACGACCACTACACCCACAACAACACCGAGGCGGTTGGCGGGAATCCCCTGGTGCTGAGGGGCATTACGCTGGACCAGCGCTGGCAGCCGGTGCGCAAGAAGGTCAAGGACATCGTGGTGGTGAACCTGCCCAGCGCGCGGAACTACGACTTCACCCGGATCGCCAACTCGATCTTCGTCTTCGAGATGGGCAGCCTCTGCATCGCCCATCTGGGCAACATCGGGCACCTGCTCACCGAGAAGCAGCAGAAGTTCTTGCGCCGGGTGGACGTCATGATGATCCCCATCGATGCGCGCAACAACCTTGGGTTCGGGGATCTCGTCAAGGTCATCGAGCAGGTGAAGCCGCCCATTGTGCTGCCTATGCACTATGACGACCCGCACCAGGCCGAGTACTTCGCGTCCTTCCTCGACGGCCGCTATCCGGTCCGCCCGCAAGCCGATTCCCGGCTCGTGCTCACGCGCCGGATGCTGCCCAAGAGCACGGAGCTCTTCATCCTGCCGCACCCCAACCCCTACGCCAGGATGCGCCGGTGGGGCGGCTGGGATGACGACCGGTAGGACCGTCATTCCCGCCCCCTCCGTCATTCCCGCGAAAGCGGGAATCCAGGGGTGGCGGAGGGCGGGTGTCACGATGGTGCTCCGCCGCCGCTTTTGATTCCGACCCCCATGTGATACCCGTTACCCTTCACTCGTCCAAAGGAGGCACACGTGGCAGCAGAGTCCGGCATTGGCGCCGTTAAGGAAAAGATACAGGCGTTGAGAGAAGAGAAGGTCCAGGCCCAGGAGTCCGGCAAGCGGGAGATCCTGCGGCAAAAGATCCGGCGTCTGAAGCGGCGAACACGCAAAATGTCACGGGACGCCAAGCTCCAGCCGCAGAATGCCGCCGCGGCCCCGGTAGAGGCCGCCCCGGTAGTGGCACTGGCGGCGCCAGCACCGGCGGCACCGGCAGCAGAGGCCGTTCAGGACGCAGCACCGGCGGCACCGGCAGTAGAGGCTGTTCAGGACACTGCACCGGCGGCGCCGGCAGCAGAGGCCGTTCAGGAAGCAGCACCGGCGGCGCCGGAAGCGAAGCCCGCCGAACCGGAAGGCTCGTAGCTGTCAGAGTTGAATCCCGACCTGCCGCCGCGAGCGATGAGCTCCGGCGGGGGCCGCCTTCCTCCGCGCCGTGGCGCGCGGCGCATCCGCACACGTAATTCGAAAGCGACTTGGCGGGCAACTCCGAGAGGGGCTTGCTGACGGTGTCGAACCCCAATAAGGACAAGCCTGCTCTTGGCCGCGGCGCGCGGCTCGTAGCCGGGTGCGCCTATCCCGCGGTCATGGCCATGGCGGTGACGTTGCATGCGAGCTTGGCGTGGATGGGCCTCTCGCCCCCGCTCGCGGCCTATGGAGCCGGACTGATGGCAGCCTTGCTGATTACCTGGCACGAGATCCGGCTGCCCTATCGGCACAGTTGGAAGCCGCCCCGGTCCGAGGTGACGAACGACTTGCTCTTTCTGACTACCGTGCAGGTCGCGCTGCCGTTGCTCCTGGCCGTCTCGCTGGTGTCGGCGCTGGCGCAATACTTCGTGGTCAACGGCATTGCGGTCAACGCGCTGTGGCCGCACCATCTGCCTGTGTGGCTTCAGGTGACGCTGATGCTGCTACTGGCGGACTTCGGTCGTTACTGGCTTCACCGGGCGTTTCACAAGTTCGGGCTCATGTGGCGGTTCCACGCCGTGCACCACTCGCCGCACCGTCTTTACTGGCTTAACGTCGGACGTTTCCATCCCATCGAGAAGGCGGTGCAGTACGTCTTCGACGCCTTGCCCTTCACGCTCGTGGGCGTATCGGCCGAGGTGCTTTCCGGATACTTCGTCTTCTATGCCGTCAACGGGTTCTATCAGCATTCCAACTGTCTGGTGTGGCTGGGGCCGCTCAACTACGTGATCAGCGGACCGGAGCTTCACCGCTGGCATCACTCCATGCTGGCGCGGGAATCGGACCGGAATTTTGGCAACAATCTGATCGTCTGGGACCTTCTGTTCGGAACCCGATTCCTGCCCCATGACCGCGACGTGGGTCCACTGGGCCTGGTGGACCGGCAATATCCTGCAGGGTTCTGGGCTCAGATGGGGACGCCGTTCGGTTTCGGTCTGGAAGGCAAGTGAGCCATCCCCTCGCGCATGCCGTCGTACGGGCGGCGGTTCGCATCGCTTACGGACGGTCCTACCGGGCGTTCCTGGATGCGACGAAGGATCCCCGGGCCGCCCAGGCCGGGCTGCTGCGCCGCATCGTCGCGGCCAATGCCGACACCGTTTTCGGCCGGGAGCACGGCTTCTCCCAGGTGCGGACCGTCGCGGATCTTCGCGCCGCGGTTCCGGTCCACGACTACGAGGCTCTCCGTCCCTACGTGGAGCGTCAGGAACGGTCCGGCGACCGTTGCCTCACCGCTGATCCGCCGGTCTACTACCATCGCACCAGCGGCACCCTCGGCAAGCCCAAGGACATCCCGGTCACAGCCGCGGGGCTGCGCCGTATCAAACAAAACCAGCGACTCCTTACCCATACGCTGGCCCTTGGGACGCGGGCCTTCGAGGGCAGGGTGTTCGGCATCACCGGCCAGGCGGTGGAGGGTCGGATGGCCGGCGGCACCGCTTACGGCTCGGCTTCCGGACTCCTCTACAAGGAGCATTCCAGCCTGGTGCGCCGGCGCTACGTGCTGCCGCCGGAAACGGCCGACATCGGCGACTATGACACCCGTTACCTCGTCATGGCCGTGCATGGCCTCGCCGAGCCCGCGGTCACTTGCGTGGGCACGGCCAATCCCTCCACGTTGGTACGGCTTCAAACCGTTATCCAGGAACACGCCGAGGCACTCGTGCGGGCGGTCCACGATGGGCGCTTGCCCGGAACCTCATCGTCCGGGTCCATGGGACCGGCCCCCAATCCGATCCGGGCTGCCGCTCTCGCCCGTCTCCTCGCCGCAAGGGGAACCCTCACCTATGCCGACATCTGGCCGGACCTTCGAGCCGTCGTGACCTGGACCGGCGGCAGTTGCAAGATTCCCTTGGCCAGGCTCGGAGCATCGCTGCCGCCGGAGGCGGCGGTGGTCGAGCTGGGCTATCTGGCCAGCGAGTTCCAGGGCACGGTGAACCTCGACGCCGGCACGAACCTTTGCGTCCCGACTCTGTGCGACACCCTGTTCGAGTTCGTCGAGCGTGAGAGCCGGGATGCGGGGCGCGGCGATTTTCTCCCGCTCCATGAATTGGCGGAAGGGCAGGAGTACTATGTGTTCGTGACCACGCCCGACGGCCTCTATCGTTACGACATGAACGACATCGTGCGGGTTACCGGGCGGTTGAACGAAACCCCCTGCCTCGAATTCGTTCAGAAGGGCAAGGGGGTGACCAGCATCACCGGCGAGAAGCTGTACGAAGGCCAGGTGGTCGATGCGGTCATGGCAACGACGGCTCGCCTGGGAATCGCGACGGAGTTCTTCGTCATGCTCGCGGATGAGGAGGCGTCGGGTTACACGTTGTTCATTGAATCCGGTGCGTCGGCGCCCGCAGCGGGGACGGAGTTGGCGGACGCGCTGGACCGCGGCTTGCGCGAGACCAATGTCGAGTACGAAGCCAAGCGTGACAGCGGACGTCTGGCCCCGGTGCGGGTCCAATGGCTTGGTTCGGGGGCTGGCGCCGCATACCGGGCAGAGCGGGTGGCGCAAGGGCAGCGGGATGCGCAGTTCAAGTATCTGCACCTGCAGTACGCCCGCGAGTGCGCCTTCGATTTCGCCGCGCACCCGGTTCCAGGGTGAGTTCGATGCAGATCCAGACGCTGGAAGCCTACAGCTTTCCCGTGCCGTTCAGGCAGGTCTTCCGGCACGCCTCCGCCAGCCGGGACCGGGCCGAAAACGTCATCGTCGCGGCCCGCTCCAACCGCGGGATGGTCGGCTATGGGGAGGGTTGCCCCCGGCGCTACGTCACCGGCGAGACCCTGGACACGGCGGCCCGGTTCATCGCCCGGCATCGGGAGGAACTGGCGCGTGATGTCGGAGAGGTCCACGATCTCCGGGCTTGGATCGACGGGCACCGCGACGACATCGACCGGAACCCCGCCGCGTTCTGCGCCGTCGAGTTGGCGATCCTGGACCTCGCCGGCAAGATCTCGGGACGCACGGTGGAGGAAGTCCTCGGGTTGCCCCGGCTCGACGGAAGCTTCGGCTACTCCGCCGTCCTCGGCGACGCGCCGCTGCCGGCCTACTGGTGGCAGTTCCGCCGTTACCGCCGGGAAGGATTCCGCGACTTCAAGGTCAAGCTGTCCGGCCGGCGCGAGCGCGACCGGCGCAAGCTCGCCGTGTTCAGGTCGGTCCCGGACTTTCGCGTCAGGCTCGACGCCAACAATCTCGGCACCGATCCGGAGGCATTCAGCCTTCACATTCAGGCGCTCAACGCCGATATCTTCGCCGTGGAGGAACCCCTGCGGGCAGGCGACCTCGAGGGTTTCCGAAAGGTGGCCGAGGCCTGCCATACGAAGATCATCCTTGACGAGAGCCTCTTGCGGGGGGAACAACTGGACACCCTCGAGGATTCCGGAACCTGGATCGTCAATCTGCGGGTTTCCAAGCAGGGAGGACTGATTCGTTCTCTCGCCGTGGCCGACAAGGCAGCCCGGAAGGGCATCGGCATCATCGTCGGCGCCCAGGTCGGCGAGACCAGCCTGCTGACTCGCGCGGGGGTGGCCGTCATGCACGCCTGCGGTCCCGCGCTGGTGGCTTCGGAGGGTGCGTTCGGGACCCACCTCCTGAAACGGGATCTGACCGAGCCGTGCCTGATGTTCGGGCGAGGGGGGGTTCTTTCCACCACGGCGCTGTCCGGTCACGGGCTCGGCCTCCAGGTCGCTCGTCCCGGACTGTGTCCCTTGGTGCAGCAGGGTTGAATTCATGACAACGACCAGGCGCACGGATGTCTTTTCCAGGCATCTCTCGCCCTGTACCTTCTTCCCCACTTGCGTTTGCAGCAGGGACGATGCAGCGGCCCGGCACCGGGTCGAGCCGTTCGTCGTGTCGGGAGACTCCGCGGCCTTTTTCAGTCGGCTGACGGCTCTCCTGGCTGCCTTGCCGCGCACGACCGTCCTCACTGCGACGGAAGATTATCTCCATGCGATCTGCCGAAGCCGGCTGGGGTTCATCGACGACATGGAATTTCGCCTCCATCGCGAGGGCCGGGTGGTACACGTCCGCTCCGCGGCGCGGGTCTCGTTTTTTTGGGACCTTGGCGTGAACCGGATGCGCGTGGAAAGGCTCCGCTCGCAGCTTCAAGGCGGATAGCCGAGGTGAAGACGTCAAGTCACGTCACATCCACCCTTGGTCGGAGATAGTCGATGACCTGGTCCGCGATCTCGTCGACACTCCGCTCCGCCGTCTTCAACACGAGTTCGGGGTTCTCGGGTGGTTCGTACACGCTGTCGACGCCGGTGAAGTTCTTGATCTCGCCGGCCCGGGCTTTCCTGTACAGCCCCTTGGGATCGCGCTGCTCGCAGACGTCCAGGGGGGCATCGACGAAGGCCTCGATGAACTCGCCTTCCCCCATCATTTCACGAGCCATGCCGCGCTCGTCGCGGAAGGGCGAGATCACGGCGACGAGAACGATCAGCCCCGCGTCGGCGAACAGCTTGGCGACTTCCGCGATGCGGCGCACGTTCTCCACCCGGTCCGCGGCGGTGAAGCCGAGATCCTTGGTCAAGCCGTGCCGCAGATTGTCGCCGTCCAGGGTATAGCTATGACGGCCCATGGCCTGCAGGCGCAGCTCCACGGCATTGGCTGTCGCGGACTTGCCCGCGCCCGACAAACCGGTGAGCCACAGGACGCAGGCCTTCTGGTTCTTCTGGGCCGCGCGCGCCCCCTTGTCGATGGCGAGACGGTGGAGGGTCAGGTTGGACCCGCGCCACAGGCCGAAGTCGATCATGCCGGCGCCCACCGTGTCGTGGCTGTACCGGTCGATGAGGATGAAACCACCCGTCTCCCTGAGCTTCCTGTAGGGGTCGAAGGCGATCTGCCTGTCGAGGCCGATGTTGCAATATGCGATGTCGTTGAGCCCGAGCGTCTTGGCCGCCGTGTGTTCCAGGCTGTTGACGTTGAGCTTGTACTTGATGTCGGTTATCTGGGCCCCCGCCAGGCGCGTGCCGATCTTCAGCAGATACGGACGCTGGGGCAGCAGCGCCTTCTCGTGCATCCAAACGAGGTGACAGGCAAACTGGTTGTTGACGCTCGGTGGATCGGTGGTTGACGCGATGATGTCCCCGCGGCCTACGTCGATCTCGTCCGCGAGGGTGAGCGTCACCGCCTGGCCGGCTCTCGCGCAGTCGAGGTCGCCGTCCGGGCCGACGATGCGTTTCACCGCCGACGCCTTCCGAGAGGGACACACCAGCACGGGATCGCCGGGACACACGAGCCCGGAGGCTATCGTTCCCGCGAACCCGCGGAACTCGGCGTTGGGGCGGTTCACCCATTGCACCGGCATGCGGAAAGGCGCCCTCTCGTGGTCCGTGGCGACTTCGGCCGATTCGAGGGCCTGAAGGAGCGTCGGTCCGTCATGCCAATCCATGGCGGCGGACGGCTCGGTGACGTTGTCGCCGGTCAGAGCCGATACGGGAATGCAGGCGACGTCGGTCACGTCGAGCCGCTGCGCGAAGTCTCCGTAGGCTTCGGCGATCCTGTCGTGGACGTCCCTGGACCAGCCCACGAGGTCCATCTTGTTGATGGCCAGGATCACGTGGCGCACGCCCAGAAGGGAAAGGATGGTGGTGTGACGGCAGGTCTGGGGCAACACCCCCTTGCGGGCGTCGATGAGGACCACCGCGAGATCGGCGGTGGAGGCGCCGGTGGCCATGTTCCGTGTGTACTGCTCATGCCCCGGGGTGTCGGCAACGATGAAGGAACGCTTGTCGGTGGAGAACGTGCGGTAGGCGACGTCGATGGTGATCCCCTGCTCGCGTTCCGCCCGAAGGCCGTCCAGCAGAAGCGCCAGGTCGAGGTTGTCGCCCTGGGTGCCGTGTCGCCTGCTGTCGGCTTCCGCCTGCGCGAGCTGGTCCTGAAAAACCAGGCGGGATTCGTAGAGCAGGCGGCCGATCAGCGTCGACTTGCCGTCATCCACGCTGCCACAGGTGATGAAGCGCAGGATGTCCCTGTCTTCCCGTGCGTTCTGATAGGCGCGGAACACGCCGCCCTCCGACGACCGGTCCGCGGACATCAGAAATAACCCTCCTGTTTCTTGCGCTCCATGGAGCCTTCCCCGTCGTGGTCGATGACGCGTCCCTGGCGCTCGGAATGCGTGGCCGAGAGCATCTCGCGGATGATGGCCGGCACGCTGTCGGCATCGGATTCGATGGCGCCGGTCAGTGGGTAGCAGCCCAGCGTGCGGAAACGCACCTGTTTCATCTCCGCCTTTTCCCCGGGCTCGAGCTTCATGCGGTCGTCGGCCACCAGGATCAGCGTTCCCGAGCGGTGCACCACCGGGCGCCGGGCGGCAAAGTAGAGCGGGACCACGGGGATGTTCTCCCGGTCGATATAGTTCCACACGTCCAGCTCGGTCCAGTTGGAGAGCGGAAAGACGCGCATGGACTCGCCCTCACGGATGTGGGTGTTGTAGAGGCGCCAAAGCTCGGGGCGCTGATTCTTGGGATCCCAACGATGAGACCGTGTGCGCAGGGAGAACACGCGTTCCTTGGCGCGGGACATCTCCTCGTCGCGCCGCGCCCCAGCAAGCGCCGCATCGAAGCCGTGCTTGTCGAGCGCCTGCTTCAACGCCTGGGTCTTCATCACGTCGGTGTGCAGCGCCGATCCGTGGGTGAAAGGGCTGATACCCTGTGCCAGCCCTTCCTCGTTGATATGGACGATGAGCTCCATCCCGGTTTCGCGGGCCATGCGGCCGCGGAACTCGTACATCTCCGGGAACTTCCAGGTCGTGTCCACGTGAAGCAGCGGGAAGGGCGGCGGAGCCGGATGGAAGGCCTTCCGCGCCAAACGCACCAAGACCGAACTGTCCTTGCCGATGGAGTAGAGCATGACCGGTTTCGAGAACGCGGCCACGACCTCGCGCATGATGTGAATGGACTCCGCCTCGAGCTCGTCGAGATGGCTGAGGCCTCTATTCTTGACCATGGACGCCCCATTTCTATACGTTGGAAGTCGGGATGTCCACGGCGGCACACATGAACGAGACGAACGACGATACCGGCGTTGTTCACGTCGAAACTCACGTCGAAACGATGGCGTCGGGCCAAGCCGAGCCGGTGTCGTTCAGTGGCCGCCGCGGACAACTGGCGGTGCTGCTGGTGCGAAACCTGTTGCTGACTGTGGCGACCCTCGGAATCTACCGGTTCTGGGCCAAGACGCGCGTGCGCAGGTTTCTGTGGCGGCACGTCAAGCTCCTTGGCGAACCCCTGGAATACCTGGGAACGGGCAGCGAGTTGCTCGTCGGCTTTCTGATAGTCCTTGTGGTCCTCGCCCCGCTGACAAGCGCGTTTTCATTGCTTCCTGCCCTGCTCCCGGACAGTATTCCCCACAGAGGTCTGGTCGTGCAGGCGCTGTACTACGCCATGCTTTGGTTCTTGTTCCAGGTGGCCGTCTATCGAGCGCGGCGGTATCGGCTGACCCGTACGGCGTGGCGTGGTGTGCGCTTCGGGCTGGATGGTTCTTCGTTGATGTATGCGGTGATCTGGTTCGTGTACGGTCTTGTGACACTGGCGACCTTGGGTCTGGCATACCCGTGGTTGCGAGTGGCCACGACCCGCTATTTCGCCAGTCATGCCCGCTTCGGTTCCACGGGCTTTTCCTTCGACGGCCGTGCGGGCCTGTTGTTCCGGCCGTGGTTGGTGGTCCTGACGCCTGCCCTTGCGGCGGTCTTCCTGTTCATCGCAATCAATGGTGACGCTTTCGAGCTGGTCGGCCTGGCCTGGGGCGACTATCGTGGCAAGCCCGGCGGGAGTTCCCTGCGGGAGCTCTCTCGTTCGGTGTTGGAGGTCGACTACCGGCCGATTTGGCTTCTCCTGCCCAGCTTCATCCTCCTGACCTGGTACCGCGTAAGCGAAGCTCGTTACCTGTTGAGCGCGGTACGCGTGGGGGAGGTCCGGTTGGATTCCAGGCTGGAGACAGCGACTGTGTACGTCCTCCAGTTCGTGTTCTATTTTTGTGTCTTCGGTGTGATCGTGCTCCTGTGGGTCTTCGGTGTGGGCGGCATCAGGGCGGGCGTCCTCAAGCTGACCGGCACGCTGGACAAGCTGACCATCTCCCTCATCATCGTTTTCCTGGCAGGCTCCGTCTATCTGCTCTACGGCCTCGCCAGGAAGCTGTTCGTCGAGATCACGTTGCTCAAGCTGGTTTTCGCGACACTGAAGTTGGAGCGGTCCGAAGCGCTCGCGCGGACGGTTCAATCCACGGCTGCCCTGCCGGGTCACGGTGAAGGGCTGGCCGATGCCTTGGACGTGGGCGGTTTTTGACTCGAGATGCGGTACCTGGCCACCTACTACGACGGTACGACCGCCCAAGCGCAGCCTGTTGCCATCACCGTGATGGACGCGGGGGTCGCGATTTCCGCGGTGCATGGGGCCGTGCTGGCGCACTGGCCGGCCGAGCGCGTCATGCTCGCGGAGGCGCCGCGCAAAGGCGAGCCGGTGCGGCTCGGTCTGGACGGCACCACGGAACGGCTGATCGTCGACGACCCGGGCGTGTTGGAGACGCTTCGCCCGGTGGCGCCCAAGCTCTATCGGCGGGTGAGTCTGTCGTGGGGCGGTCTCGTGAGGATTGTGGGGTGGGCCGGCGCGGCCGTGGGCTCCATCGCCTTCATCCTCCTTTTCGTCGTGCCGTCCATGTCAAAGCAACTGGCGGCGGTGACCCCGGACACCGTCAGGCAGCGCATCGGGGCCACGACGTTGCGCCAGCTCACGCGCCTTCTCAAGGTCGACCGAAGCGGTCCTGCGCCGGCGCGGCGGGCCTATTGCGGTGATGCACCGGGACGCACCGCGCTCCAGGCCATGACGGCCCGCCTCACGGCTGACATGGCCGAGGCGCCGACCCTGCGCCTGGTCGTGGTCAACACGGGCATGGTCAACGCGTTCGCCCTGCCGGGCAACTTCATCGTGTTGACCAAAGGGTTGATCGAGAATGCCTTGAGTGCGGAGGAAGTGGTGGGCGTCATCGCCCACGAGATCGGCCACATCGCCCACGACCACGGGATCCAGCAGATGTACCGCACCGCCGCCGTCTCGGTGCTGATCAGCCTGGTGACCGGTGATTTGGCCGGGGGCATACTGGTCGCGGGCCTCGGCAAAAGGATGCTCAATACCGGCTACTCGCGCGTCGCGGAGCGTGAAGCGGACGGCTATGCAGTGGAGCGCCTGAACGCCGCGGGGATCGATGCCAAGGGGCTGGAAGCGTTCCTTGCCCGGCAATTGGCGCGAAAGGAAGAGGCCCAAGGCTCGCTTCCCCGCTTTCTTTCGACGCACCCACCCACCGTTGAGCGGCTGGCAGCCGTGCGCGGCGCGGCTCGTGCCGCCGGAAAGATCTTCGGCGGCGACCACCGGGAGTGGTGGAGGCTCCGTCTGATATGCAGAAGCACGCAGCGTGTCCCGCCGCAGCTCTCGACCCCCTGAAGCGACCGGACACCACACCAGGCTCAGTTCTTCTGGCTGAAGAACGCCTTGGTGCCGCGGGCCTCCACCGCGTGGCCGATGCGTTCGAGGGCGTGGACGTAGGCGGCGGTGCGTATGCTGACGCCCTTTTCCCTGGCTACCTCCCAGACGCGCCGGGTCTCGGGTTCCAGGATGGCCTTGAGCTTCGAGTGCACTTCTTCCACCGGCCAGTAGTAGCCCGCCTTGTTCTGCACCCACTCGAAGTAGGAAACCGTGACCCCGCCCGAATTGGCCAGGATGTCGGGGACCACGACCACGCCGTTCTTCTCGAGGATGGCGTCGCCCGCCGGCGTCACCGGGCCGTTGGCGAGCTCCAGGATAATCGGCGCCTTGATGTTGGCGGCGTTGGCCTCGGTGATCTGGTTTTCCACCGCGGCGGGGATCAGGACGTCGCATTCCGCCTCCAGCAACTCGGCGTTGTCGAGTTCCCGCGCCGTGCCCCGGGTCGGCGCGCCGGCGACCCGCCTGGTGCGGTTCTTGTGCTCCATGACCGCGTAGGGATCCATACCGTCGGGGTCGTAGATGGCGGCGGTCGAATCCGAGAGGCCGACGATCTTGTAGCCGTCGTCGTGGAGCAGGCGCGCGCAGTGAAACGAGGCGTTGCCGAACCCCTGCAGAACGATCCGCGTTTTCTCCGGGCTGACCCCGAGATCCTCCCGCAGGTGGTGCAGTACGAAGTAGCCGCCGCGGCCGGTGGCGTCGTCGCGTCCCAGCGACCCGCCCAGCGCCACCGGCTTGCCGGTGATGATGGCCGGGCTGGGATGGCCGGTGATGGTGCTGTATTCGTCCGCCATCCAGGCCATGACGATGCCGTTGGTGTACATGTCGGGGGCGGGGATGTCGCGCTCGGGGCCGATGAACCGCGAGAATCCCCGGACGTACGCGCGGCTCAGGCGCTCCAGCTCGGCCCGGGACAGGTTCTTGACGTCCACCGACACACCACCCTTGGCGCCGCCGAAGGGGAGGTTCACGACGGCGCACTTGAACGTCATCCAGAACGCCAGCGTCATCACCTCGTCCACGTTCACCGCGGGGTGGAAGCGGATGCCGCCCTTGGTGGGGCCGCGGGTATCGTCGTAGCGGCACCGCCACGCCTTGAACCCCTTGCGCGAGCCGTCGTCCATGCGGACCAGCAGGGTGGCGGCCAGCGTTTCCTTGGGATACCGAAGCTGCTCGATGACCTCGCGCTCGATGTCGAGATAGCGGGCGGCGTCGTCGAGACGCTCGCGTGCGGTGGTGAAGAGATCGGTGGCCATGGATGGTTTGCTCCTTTCAATCCCTTGAGAGACTCTACCCGATAAGAATTTGCCCCCAAGAAACAGTAAAGCAGAAAAAACGGAAAAGCCGAAAAACGTGGTGAAGCAAAAACCAACCGGTGAGAACCAGTGGGTCGCTCCGGCCCTTGCAAGACGGGGCTCCCAACGCTTATTCTGGTTGTTCGTCTTTCAAATTCGGCGCGTTGGCGTATACTTGTATCGAGAACCGAGTGTTGAAGACGAGTCGAGACAACGTTGGAGGTGAGTGATGAGCAAAGTTCCGTCGGAACCCGGCAACGAGCCCGCCCAAGACACGGGCATGATGGCTCTTCAAACGGATGAAGAACACCTGGCCCATGCGGCGCCGGTCTTTCCGTCCACGCGCTACAAGGCGCTGTCAGCCAAGCATCTCGACGAGATTCCGCAGCTCGAGAGGCTCTCTGCCGACGATCGGTTCGCCATGAAGGTAGTGGCCAACGTGCTGCCCTTCCGCTCCAACCGGTACGTGATCGACAATCTCATCGACTGGGACCGGGTGCCCGACGACCCCCTCTACCAGATTACTTTCCCGCAGCAGGGGATGCTCGAGGAGGTCGACTTCCTGCACATGGCCGACCTGATGCGGCGCGACGCTTCGGCGAACGAGATCAAGGCCGGCGCCCACGAGATCCGCGAAAAGCTCAACCCGCACCCCGCCGGGCAGCGGGAGCTGAACATCCCCCAAGTTGCGCACGAGACGATTAACGGTCTCCAGCACAAGTACCGGGAAACCGTGCTGTTCTTCCCCAGCCAGGGGCAGACCTGCCATGCCTATTGCACCTTCTGCTTCCGCTGGGCCCAGTTCGTGGGCGACAACACGCTCAAGATCGTCGCCAAGGAGGCCGACGGCCTGCACGATTACCTGGCCGCGCATCCGGACGTGAGCGATCTCCTGATAACCGGCGGCGACCCAATGATCATGAAGACCTCCGTGTTCGCCCATTACCTGGAGCCGTTGGTGGAGGACCCCCGCTTCGAGCATGTGCAGGACATCCGCATCGGGACCAAGTCCTTGACCTTCTGGCCCTCCCGGTTCGTCGGCGACGACGATGCGGACGACATGGTGCGCCTGCTGGAGAAGATCGTGAAGGCGGGCAAGCACGTCGCCATCATGGCCCACTTCAACCACTGGCAGGAGCTGGAGACCGATGTCGTCCGGGAGGCGATCCGCCGCTTGCGCGACGCCGGCGCGGTGATCCGCTGCCAGGCGCCGCTGCTCGCTCACATCAACGACTCCTCGGACGTCTGGATCCGCATGTGGGAGGAAGAAGTGCGGCTCGGGATGATTCCCTACTACATGTTCGTGGAACGGGACACCGGCGCGCGGAACTACTTCGAGGTGCCGCTGGAGCATGCCTGCGGTATCTTCCAGGGCGCCATCAAGTACGTGTCCGGCCTTTCCCGCACCGTGCGCGGTCCGAGCATGAGCGCGACCCCGGGCAAGATCGAGATCCAGGACGTGCAGGAGATCGCCGGCGAGAAGGTGTTCATTCTCCGCTTTCTCCAGGGCCGGAGCCCCGATTGGGTCGGGCGCCCGTTCTTCGCGGCCTACGACCCGAAAGCCACGTGGTTCGACCACTTGCGGCCCGCCTTCGGCCAGGAGAAGTTCTTCTTCACCGACGAGTTCAACGCCATGGTCGAAGGCCGGTGGCCCGCCACCAAGCACTAGCGCGCCTGTATCGGCCGACAGTGCGATCCGGACACGGGCGGGTTTGAAACCCGCCCCTACATCGGATTTCGGGTTCCTGCGGCGCAGGCTCCTGATGCGCCGCAACCCCGAGAGACGCGTCATTGCCTTGAACGAGTGACATGTACTTCGGATACGGCGCCCCGACCCGACCTCCCCTCGGCACCGCGGTGAACACCCGGTTGATCGCCGAAAAGGCCGAGGAGGTCGGGCTCAACTACGTTTCCATCGCCGATCACATCCTCCCGCCCTTCGACGAGAAGGACGCTTATCCCTACACCGCGGACGGCTCGCCACCGTGGGATGATTCGGGCAACGTGCTCGAATGCCTCACCCTCGCTACGTACATCGCCGGGGTCACCCGCAAGCTCAGGCTGGTTACCGGCGTGATGGTCGTGCCTCTACGCAATCCATTGGTGACGGCGAAAGTGCTGGCGTCCATCGACGTGCTTTCCGAGGGACGGCTGGTGGTGGGCTGCGGCGCCGGCTGGGAGCGTGAGGAGTTCGAGGTGCTGGGCGCGCCGCCCTTCGCCAGGCGCGGCGCAGCCGTCGACGAGTACATCGAAGTGTTCCGGGAGTGTTGGACCAGCAGTACACCGGCCTACGACGGTGAGTTCGTACAAGTGAGCGGATTCCCGTTCCAGCCCAAACCGGTCCAGAAGCCCCATCCGCCCCTGTGGATCGGCGGAGAGAGCCCGGCCGCGATCCGTCGCGCCGCGAAACTGGGCGACGGCTGGTACCCGATCATCAACAACCGCAACCATCCGTTGGACACCCCCGAACGCTACGCCGCCGGAGTGGACGCCCTGCGCACCGCCTGCGACCGGGGAGGACGTGATTTCGATCGGCTCGAGTTGGGTCTGGTGGTGTTCAACTACAGCGCCGGAGTCGCCCGCCACGGTCGTGCGTTCACCGGCGCCTACGACGAAATCCTCGACGACCTCAAACGCTATCGCGACGCCGGCCTCCAACACGCCATGATCCGGCTGGCGCGGAACGCCAGCCTCGACGAAACCCTGGCGAGCATGGAAGCCTTCGCCGACAAGGTCATCGCGCGGATGGATTAGACCCGGCCGCACGCAATCAGCGGGCAAGGACAACGCCTCACTCCATGGCGAAAGGATTGCGGACCCTTACGGTTCCGTACATGCGTCTGTGCCGAAAGTCTTCGGACACGATCTCGGCCAACCCGTATACTTCCGCGTACGCCCAAAGGTGGGCATCGAACCACGATAAGCCGTAAGCGGCCTCTCCACGCAAGGCAGTGCGGACGACGGCTTCGTTGGGATAAAGGATCGGAAACTGGGCCAACATCTCTTCGGCCTCGCGTCGGGCGTCCGTTGGGTCCAGCAAACGTACTTTGGGGTCGCCGCGCGTGGTCGCCGCGACGAACTCGATAATGGCTTGGTGCGGAACCCGCGCCTCACCGGATGCGAGCTCTTCACGCAGAACCGTGGTGGCGATCCGCTGCTTTTCCGGAAAGCGCGGGTCGTAGCGGTAGACCAGAACGTTGGTGTCAATCAGACAAGCCACGTCGGTAGAGGGCTTGGCGGGTCCATCCGCGGGTTCGCGGGCGTGGCCGCTGTGGCATCCCGACTTGTCTCTCCCGTTGCCGTTCCGTCGCGGCATCGAACAGCCCCAGGCGTTCGCTGAGGTGGAGCCCGTCCGTCGGTGTCTGCATTGACGGAGGGATGACACGGATGAGGTCGCCGGCCTCCTCGAACCGGATTTCGTCGCCGGGTCGGATATCGTAACGATCGGCGAGCGCCTTGGGGACCGTCACCTGTAACTTGCTCGTTACTCTTGCCATTTCCTTACCATAGCAAGGATGATATCCTTGTCAAGGTCAATTCGTGCACATGAGCCTTCTACTGCGGTTTGAACGTCACCGTGGCAACTCCCGCGGTAGACGGCGCGTGGGCAGTTTGGGCGTCGGTGTCAGACCAAGTCGGAGGTGCCAGAAGTTCCAGGAACGGCGGTTGAAGATACCTATCGGCGGATCGCGCAACACATGGCACAGCTCGGAAGTAGAAACCCGCGAGAGCAACCAGCGGACATCGTCGGCGGTGCCGAGTGTCATCATCTGCGCCAGCAAAAGCCGCCGGTCCTCCAGGGTGCGCTCCGGTGGTTGCCACCAGACGTACTTCCTGGCCATGGCTGTGGCGCGCTCGTCACCGGTTAAGCGGTCTTCGCTGTGCTCGTCAACATGCGGGTCCGTCTCCATCGGTAGCAGCATGCAGGCTTCAAAAGACACTTGCAAGAAGCGTCGAGGAGGACCATTTCACGCTTGGTCACATCCTGGCGCCTCCATGGTGGCCCACCTACGTCGACGCCACCGGCTCCTCCGACTCCCTCTCCCTCTGGGAGAGGGTTGGGGTGAGGGTGCGCCAATGAAAGCACCCCTTTGATGCGGCAGAACATCGCAGCGGCCAGGGTTAGTCGGGCTCCCTCACCCGGCCTTCGGCCACCCTCTCCCAGAGGGAGAGGGGTTTAGTTCGTGCTATCCTGCTGCTTCCGTGTAGCCTCCCCGTGGCCGAGGTTAGCCGAAGGCCTCTCCCGGCACCGCACCGCGGCCCTGTGTCGGATTGCGCTACGCTAAACCGACCTACCCGGGGCTGGAACCGTAGCGTGAAATGACCGTGTGCGAGGGGTCAATAAGCGGCGTTGAGACGGGGAAATGAAAGACACCTCCTTGCCGGAGAAGCGTCACTCCGACGCCGATATCGTGACCGGCTGTACCCGGCTCAGCACGTTGCCGAGGGGGCCGATCTCGGCGGGGGCGCCGTTGAGGTAGGCGATGAACTGACGCGACTGCACGGGGACCCGGGGGCCGGGGGTGAGGATGCCGACGAGGTTCAGGGGGTCGGTGCAGGACACCATCACCGGCGCCGTGTCGGGAGCGAGGCGCCGCACGTTGCGCATGGACTCCACGGCATCGGGCAGGGCGTACTGCTCGCCCACGAAGCCGCCCACGAAACGGCCGCCGCGAATCTCGCCGCGGGCTTCCATGCGGCGGTAGGCCTGGAGCAGCAGGCGCCAGGGGGGACAGCGGGTCTCCTTGGCAAGCAGTTCCCGGAAGACCACGCCGTAGCGTTGCAGGAGTTGGCGCGCCAGGGTCTCCGTCCCGGCGTCCGCGGCGCTCGGGTCCCCGTTTCGCCACAGCGACCAGCGCCCCACGGGCATGGCCCGCTCGGCCGAGCCTTTCCGGCCGCGGCGGTTGGATTCCTTTCTCTTGAGCTCCGGGGTGAGCAGCATGCGCAGTCCGGCGATGCCGTCTCCCGTTACCTGCCCGCGGGTGACCAGCTCCCACAGTGCCCGTTCGGTGCGCACGGTGAGATGCCCGGTTCCCCGGGCGATGTCCGCGAGAAAGGACGCGCCGTGGGTTTCCAGGAACTCGGCGACGTCCCGGGCGGCGGCGGACAACCCCCGGAGCCCGCGCCAGTCCAGCGCTTCCGGATCCAGGAAGTGCGGCAGGTCCTCCCGAATCACGAAGGCCAACGGTGCGGATCGCGTGGGTGTGGTCCTGCGGGTCTTCCCGGGCGCGGGTCGGAGGTCCAGGGGTGCCGAGTCCCAGAGTCTGGCCGCGGCCGCATCGTCATCCGGTGCGCCGGTGTCGCGCCGCAGCCGGCCCCAGGTCACCACGCCGGCAAGACAGAGGTGCTCCAGATCGGCGGCATCGTAGCCGGCGATTCGCGCCGGCAGGACGTGCTGCTCCCAGGCCGGGGCCGGCAACTCCATGCCCTGAAGCTGCCGGACGACCTGGTGGACGCCGTCGCGGCCGTGGAGCTGCGAGCCCGGCTGAACGTGTTGCCAACGCAGCAGGAAGCGGATGAAGTCCGTAGCGGAAACCGGATGGATCTCGCGCCGCAGCCGGCCCAGGGTGAGGCGGTGGATGCGGGACAGCAGCCGGCGCTCGCACCATTCCACGGGCGCGTCGGGCGCGGTGCCGGGGGAGAAGCGTCCTTGCAGCACCACCCCGGAGACCTCCAGCGCGGCGAGGCCGTGTTCCACCGACTCGGCGGCAAGGCCGATTCGGGCGGCGAGGCCGGCGGCCGTGACCGGGCCGGCGATTTCCATCCAGCCCTGCAAGACGCGCCGGAGGGCGTCCTCGGCCGAGGTCTCGGAAGCCGCGTGGTCCGCGCCCGGGTCGGTGACGGCCGGGTCCATGTGAAAGGCTCCCAGCACGGCCTGGGCTTCGCTCAGGCGCTCCGCCGCCACGTAGAACGCGCTGCCGTCCTCGCGCACCGGCCGGGCGATGGTGGCACGTCTCGCTTCCATGAGCTCTTCGGCATACCGTTGCCACGGCGCGGTTTCCCGAACCGGCAGCAATATGACCGTGAGCAACAGGTCGTGAAGCTCGTCCGCGTCACGGATATCCGGCCAGGCCTGTCCCTTGACCTCGGCCAGGGCTTCCGGGCTGAGGGCGCCGATGCCTTGCGCCAGATCCGGAGCCGTGCGCCGTAGCGCCACCGCCCGGGCGCGCCTTTCCTCCAGCGGGGCGTCGTCGAGGAACGCGTAGGGGTTGGCATTGAGGATCTCGTGGGCCATGGGCGAGGGCGCCGGGGTTTCCACCGCCACGGTGGCGATCTCCCCTTGCCGGACCCGCGTCAGCGTCTCCTTGAAGCCGTCCACGTCCATGGCTTCCCGGAGGCAGTTGTCCATGGTCTCCCGCGTCAGCGGATGGTCCGGGAGGCTCACGGGTCCGCTGCGGTTGTCCTGGCACATCACCTGGTCAGGGAAGACCGCCCCCAGCAGGTCCTCCGCGCGCATGCGCTGGATCTGCATGGGCACCTTCTTGCCCCGGCTGAATCGTTCCACCGCCAGCGCTCGCGCCGCGTTCCAGCGCCAGCGGTTGGTGAACATGGGCGCCGCCAGCGAGGCCTGGGTGAGGTCCCGTTCCACCGTGGCTGGGTGGAGGTAGGAAAAGACCGTATCCAGGGGGAAGGAGTGGCGGTCGGTCAACGAGATCACGATGCCGTCGTCGGTGGCCGCGGCCTGGAGTTCGAAGTCGAAGTGGACGCAGAACCGCTTGCGCAGGGCCAGCCCCCAGGCGCGGTTGATGCGTCCTCCGAAGGGCGTATGCAGCACGAGCTGCATGCCGCCGGACTCGTCGAAGAACCGCTCGGCGACGACGCGGTCCACGGTCGGCACGCAGCCGAGCACGGCTAGCGTCTCCTTGACGTAGGCGACGATCTGCTCGGCCCCGGCCGGTCCGACCCCGGCCTCGCGCTGGAGCCACTCGTCGGGCGCCTCGCCCTCGGCCGCGCGACGCGCCACGTTCTCCCGCACGTCGGACACCGCGCGCGACAGCTCCAGGGTGCGCCCCGGCGATTCCCCCAGCCAGAACGGGATGGTGGGCGGTGCTCCCTGGGCGTCCACCACCCAAACCTTGCCGGAGGCCACCCGCTGGATGCGCCACGAGGTATTGCCAAGCAGGAAGATGTCGCCGGCAAGGCTTTCGATGGCGAAGTCCTCGTTGACCTTGCCCACGAAGGTCTCGCTGGGCGACTCCACGACGTCATAGTCGGCGGTGTCGGGGATGGCGCCGCCGTTGGTGATGGAGACGAGACGCGCGCCGCGCCGCGCCCGGAGCATCCTGTTCACCCGGTCCCGGTGGAGATGGGCGCCGCGCCGGCCCCTGGCCGGAGCCACGCCCTCGCACAGCATGTGCAGGATCTGCTCGAAGTCGCGCCGCGAGAGGTCCCGGAAAGGGTAGGCTCCCCGCACCAGCTCCCAGAGGGCGTCCTCCGCGATGCCCGGCGGCGGCCCCGCCTCGGGCAGTAACGGCAAGGTCTCGCCGGGCTTGGGGGCCGGCGTGAGGCTGGCAACGGTCGCCACCATTTGCTGGGCCAGCACGTCCAGCGGTTGGCGTACCAGCCCGATGCGGTCGAGGTCGCCCCGGCGCACGGCGTACACCGCGGCCGCGCTCTGGAGCAGATCGTCCCGGGTCAGCGGGTACAGGATGCCCTTGGGGACGGCTCCCAGCCAGTGGCCCGAGCGCCCCACCCGTTGCAGCAGCGTGGCGATGGAGCGGGGCGCGCCGATGTGGCAGACCAGCTCCACGTGCCCGATGTCGATACCCAGTTCGAGCGACGCGGTGGCCACCACCACGGGCACTTCCCCGGCCTTGAGCTTCTGCTCGGCTTCGAGGCGGGTCTTGCGGGACAGGCTGCCGTGGTGGGCCAGCACCTTGCCCTCGCCGAGCCGGTCGGTGAGTTGGTGCGCCACCCGTTCCACCAGCCGGCGGGTGTGGACGAACACCAGGGTGGTGCGGTGGCTCTGGATCTGCTGCACGATGCGGTCGTAGACCTCGGCCCACAGCGCATGGGAGGTGATGGGCCCGAGCTCCTGGTCCGGCACCTCGATGGACAGGTCCAGCTCCCGCTTGTGGCCCACATCCACGATGGCGCATTTGGGCGTGCCGTCGCGCCGCAGCCTGCGGGTCCCCACCAGCAGGCAGGCGATGTCCTCCATGGGTTTCTGGGTGGCGCTCAGGCCGATGCGCTGCAACGGCCGGCCGGCCAGGGCGTCCAGCCGCTCCAGCGAAAGCGCCAGATGGGCGCCCCGCTTGTCCCCGGCCACCGCGTGGATCTCGTCCACGATGACCGTATGCGCCCGCTTCAGCATCTGCCGGCTGCGCTCGGCCGTGAGCAGGATGTAGAGGGACTCCGGCGTGGTGATGAGGATGTGCGGCGGCCGGGCGATCATGCGCTGCCGCTCCGCGGCCGGGGTATCGCCCGAGCGCACGGCCGCGCGGATTTCCTGCAGCGGAAACCCCTGGCGCCGGCCGCTCCGGGTGATCTCCGCCAGGGGCTCCTGCAGGTTCTTCTGGATGTCGTTGCCCAGGGCCTTGAGCGGCGAAACGTACACCACGTGGGTGTGGTCATGCGCCGTTTCCGTTGAGCTGATGAGCTGGTTGATGGACCAGAGGAAGGCCGCGAGGGTCTTTCCCGAGCCGGTGGGCGCGGCGATGAGCGTGTCGCGTCCACGGGCGATCTCCTTCCAGCCCGCCGCCTGCGGCGGCGTGGGCTTGCTGAAGCGATCGCGGAACCAGTCGCGTACCAGAGGGTGAAATCGATCGATCACTGCGCTAGAGTCTTCCTGTCGGTAACCCGCATTTTAGCATAATTGCCGGCGGGACAGCAGAGACAACCCGCGGGCTGGAACGTTTGCTGTGACGTGCCCATGATCTTGCTATCTCCCGGGATGGGCGTGACGGTGTCGTTCACGCCGCAGATGCATAAGCGCATCACGCAGCGCGCCGTGCGGATGCTCAAGCAGTCGCTGAGCCAGTTTCCCGAGTTGCGGAACCTGGACCTCCACGTGGGCCA
Source organism: uncultured Binatia bacterium (SeqCode) (assembly GCA_965221155.1). Classification (GTDB taxonomy): domain Bacteria; phylum Desulfobacterota; class Binatia; order UBA9968; family JAJDTQ01; genus JAJDTQ01. Next base: position 1,322,428 of record OZ244869.1, read on the forward strand.
TACGAAGACCAAGCTCGGGGTGGCGTTCATTCCCACCCGGCTCCGGCCCCCGTTGTATATCCGCCTCCGGGTCCGGGGCCTGACCTACAACACCATCGGGCACGAGCTGACGCATCTGCTACAGGGGCTTACCAAGCTCCCGCCCCCGGAAGGAACTCTCGCGTGGGAACCTCTCCCCGGCGGCGAGACCCAGTGCGACATCTGGACCCTCGCCCGAAGCGAGCTCTTCTGCGACGACGCCCCCACCTATCTGCGGATGCCGCGTACGGTGCGCGAGAACTGGCGGCACTACGCCGGCTGGGTGCGTTCCCTGTGCGTCGAGGCCATCCGGAAACGCCCCCGCCACCGCACCTACATCCGCTGGCTCGAGTCGCGGATCGCGGAGTTGCCGGAGCGGGTGCCCGTACTGCAGACTTCCGTGCCGGAGCAGTTGTCTTTGCTGTTATAGCTGAGTATCTCATGGCAGAATTGGGTAGGGTGGGTAGCCTGTGACGGTAGGCGGACTAACTGCGGAAAAGGCCTTGATCTTTCGGATCACGCACATCAATAATGTGCCGTGGCTTCTTGGGAACGGCCTCTACTGCAAGAACGGTGCGAAACTTGACCCTGAATTTGTCGCAATCGGGAACCAGGAGATCATTGACAAGCGGGACTCCCGTACTGTGCCAATAGCGCCTTGGGGCACGCTGGCCGACTATATCCCATTTTACTTCACACCCTTCTCGATGGTGATGTACAAGATCAAGACCGGCCATGGGGGAATTACCCTTCGTCGCAACGCGGAGGTGGTGATCCTTGTATCATCGCTACGCGGCCTTGTCGAAAACGGGGTCTCCGCAATCTACACGGACCGGCACGCATATCTGAAAGCCGCCAATTTCTTCTCTTCTTTGGAGGACCTGGATAAGATTGATTGGCCACTGTTGCGCAGGCGCGACTTTAGGCGTGATGTGGACGATCCCGAAAAGACCGACCGGTATCAAGCCGAAGCCCTCATTTTTCGTCATATGCCTGCACCGTGCCTGGCGGGTATCGTCTGCCACGGAGAAACCGAGCAGAGGACCGTTGAGCAAAACACAGAGGAGGCCGGTGTGAGTTTGAAAGTCATTGCGCGGCCGGACTGGTACTTCTCATGATCTCTTTGACGCAAGGCAACCTGCTCGAAGCGGATGCGGAGGCTTTGGTCAATACGGTCAATACCAAGGGCATCATGGGCAAGGGAATCGCTCTAATGTTCAAGGATAGGTTCCCTGAGAACTTCGAGGCCTATGCGGACGCCTGCAAGAGAGACGAGGTCCATATAGGCGAAATGTTCGTCACGAAGAGTGACGAACTCTTCGGGCCGACGTGGATTATCAACTTCCCCACCAAGACACACTGGCGAGTGAACACCCGATTGGAATGGATCGAGGAAGGGCTAAAGGATCTCGTTCGGGTCATTGAGCAGAATCAGATTCGTTCCATTGCGATCCCGCCTCTTGGATGCGGTAATGGTGGGTTAGATTGGGGTTCCGTTCGCCCCTTGATCGTCACCGCGCTCGAAAGAGTGAAGGGACTCAACGCTATCGTCTATGAGCCGACGGGCCAGTACCAGAATGTTCCTAAGCGGACGGGAGTTCAGAAATTGACACCCGCGCGTGCACTGGTGGCGGAGATGGTGCGCCGGTACTGCCTGCTGGGTATAGACTGCTCCATCCTCGAAGTGCAGAAGCTTGCTTGGTTCATCGAACGTGGCGTTAAGTGCATGCAAGTCGAGGATGTCCTACGGCTCGAATTCAACGCGAACAAGTATGGTCCGTACTCGCACAGGCTGAGCAAGCTGCTCGATAGTCTCGATGGCAGCTATTTGGTCTGCGAAAAGCGCTTAGCCGACGCAGGTCCGTTCGATCTCATCTGGTTCAACGACGCCAAGAAGGACATCGTCAACGCATATCTCAGTTCCGGCGAAGCAAAGGTCTACGCGGGCGTTTTGGAATGGGCTTCGCGCACCATCGACGGGTTCGAGTCACCGCTCGGCATGGAGCTACTCGCGACAGTCGACTGGCTCCTGGAGAGAGAAGGCGTCGAACCCACGGTTGCCGGAGTCAAGAAAGGTCTGTCCAACTGGGCCGGAGGCGCAGAGGCCGGTCGACGCAAGTTGAGTATCCTCGATGACAGGCTGATCGGCATCGCGTTGGACCAGCTAACCTCGGCCACACATAGCGTTCACGCCGCAGAGTCGCACAACTGACATTGGGTTGCCCCGTTCGAAGCCTTGCAAGGTCCGCATGCTGAGGGCTGGGTGAATCAACGGAACTCCTATGGGTCGCCGCCCCACCGGCCCGTTTATTCGTCGTCAAGTCCGAGCACGCGCCGGCTGAGGGCGGGATCGTTGAATGCCTCCGGCCAGCGCTCCCGGTCGCCGTCGAGACCCAGGCGGTGGCGCGCGGCTGCCAGCTTGTCGAAGTCAATCCCGCCGCGTCTGTCGCAGCGCACGAGCTCCGCTGCCGGCCGGCCGTGTTTCGTGATGATGACACGCTCGCCGTTGCAGGCGGCGGCAACGAGCTCGGCGAGCCGAGCCTTGGCCTCCCCCAATTCAAGTTCCATGACGATTTGCCTCCGGCACCGTTTTGTTCACCATGCAGTATGCGCCAACACGCATCCAGTTCAAGACCACACTGCGACTACAAGCGTTGGAGGGCGGTACTCGTGAGGTGGGCCCTTGTGCACCTTCCCCCGCCCGTGTGATTCAGCGGACCGCCGCCTCGTAGTAGGAAACGTCGATGTATTTCTCTGGCGGAGGCGCGGGAGAGGCGATAAAGCCCATGCCGGCGCGGAGCTCCAGCGCGGCCGCGATACCCGGGACGTTCAGCATGGCCTTAGGGTAGAGGCCGTGCTTCGGGTCCAGCAAAGAGTCCAGGGTCTCCTCGGCCGCGGCGCCGATGAGGCCGTTGTTCCGGGCCAGGAGGTCGAGGCAGTGCCGCCGGTTCCCCGGGGCGAAGCACCACTCGGTGGCGTCTACATAGCAGCGGATATAGTTTACTAGTTGCGTCCGGTTGTCCTCTGCCCAGGAGCGCTTGGCCAGGCCCACCGTCGCCTGGTAGACGGGCGCCATCTCCTCGCCGCGGGCGATGACGTGACAACCCCGCTCCAGGGCGGCTCCCACGAAGGGCGGCGTGAGCAGCGTGGCGTGGAGCTTCCCTTCGATGAGCGTCTGATAGCGGCTCTCCCAGCCGCCGACCTCCACCAGCTCGTACTCGTCCGGGCCGAAGCCGTGGTCGCGCAGGGCCTTCTCCAGGATGAAGACGAACCCGGTGTCGCGCGCATCCACCGCCAGCGGCTTGTCCCGCAGGGACTCCATGGTGGGGCACCCGGGCGCGCCGATGAGGCTCAGCAGCCCGCTGTGGAGCCCCATGAACGCGAATGCGTCCGAACCGGCCTGGTTCTCCACGTCCGCAACCACGTCGTCCGCCGCCGCGTGGCCGATGGTGCAGCGGCCCGTGCGCACCGCTTCCATGAGATACGCGGAGCCCGGCGTATACTCGATCTCGACGGCAAGCCCGCTGCCGGCGAAGATGCCGTTCTCCACGGCCGCATGGACGGGCAGATTGTAGGCGGCGCGGAACTGGATGAGCCGGATGGGGGTCAGGGAGGCCATGATCGTGACCAGAATGTAAACCATGTGCGGCTTGTACAAGGCAAGGGCGAAGCCCCGCAGGAGTCGGTGGGGGGTCCTTTAGCGCCGGAAAAACCGGCACGTGTCGGTGGCAAGGGCCAGGAGACAGGCGGAACAGCACGGGAGTAGGCTATTGCCGAGCCGGAAATCAGGTTGGCGCCGTTTGACCGCGTCCCGGAGGGCCGGGACGGGACAGGGGCGGCGATACCTGTCAAGCTGGAAAAGCGTTCTCTCGGTGATCCCAAAGGCGTGGTGCTCGGACGCAATCTCCGCGATGCGGAGTCTGTCGTAGCGCATGAGGCCGTGAGCGGGAGCACGCCGGTCTGTATGTTGATGGGGACGCGTTGTATGTTGAAGACTTGCAATCGGCCAATGGCACGATGGTCAATGGTCAGCCGGTAACGACCGGCCATCTGCTGCCGGCGCCGGATGGCGCTATGCCACCTTGGGGATATATACTACAAGAACCGGAGTGCAGAAGAATAGGAGGGTCAGAGTAACAAGTGACGATAGGCGGTCGCTGAACAATTGCCGTCGGGCAGAACCGTAAAGATGTCCACCTATCGGGTGCTGGAGACATCTCGTGAAAGACAGCGCGGTGAATGGGGCGGAGGTGTTCAATGGCCCGAAGCCGCGGTCGAGGGGATATGCCAACCATATCGAGACATGGCCCGTACAGGTTTTACTTACAGTAACGAAAGAGGAGAGCCTCCTCATATTCATGTACAAAGAGAGCGGTTCCTTGCAAAGTTCTGGCTGCGACCGGTTGCTTTGGCACGTTCGAAAAGGTTCAACTCCCGTGAATTGGGGGCGATAAAGCGGATCGTCGAAGAATGCGAAGATGAATTTCTGGAGGCCTGGAATGAGCACGCGAGCGGTTGAAGTGTGTCCGTTGGCACAACAAGTAAAGTTCACGGATGATGAACTCATCGTGTCGCTGGTAGACGGGCGAACCATTGCGGTGCCCTTAGTGTGGTTTCCACGTCTGGCTGGCGCGACAACAGCACAATTGCGGAAATACGAAATCCTCGGGGACGGTGAAGGCATACATTGGCCCGAGATTGATGAAGATTTGAGTGTCGAAGGATTGCTGCTCGGCGTACACTGATATTCAGCAGAAGAGTCTCACTGCGCCCCCATTTTCTGACAGCGATGGAGTGCGGCGATTGTCATGCGGCGAAACGATTAAGGCGAACTCCGGGGAGCACTAACATCGCCGCCTCGCCGGTCACAGTACCCACAGGGAATCCAGAGGAGCCCCTAAAACTCACTGCTCTCGTCCTTTACTACGGCAAATTCACGGCAGGACTTGCGAACTTTCCATACAGCCACCTTGTCGGCCATTGTTCCCAGCGCGTCCTCAATCTCCTTTCGGGTTACCGGCGAACGAATACCAGCGATCACTTCCACGAGTTTTAGCTCTTTCGAGAAATCAAAATAATACAAGCCATCAATCCCTTCACTCAATCGTGTAAAACATCGATATTCATTTTCATAGCTCCAGTGGGGGAATTTCGTGATCAGTATTTGCATCACGAAAGCCCGATCCTCATCATCTGAGTACGTTCCCTTGCGGTTTCGTCGTCTCATGATTGCGATAAACTCACTTTTCTTGGCTTCAAACTTTTCACGAGATGCTCGCCTACCAATATAATCATCCATCTCGGCCTCGATCTTATCACTTTGAGCCTTCTTTCGAGCGACAAAATCCTCGGCAGGTAGTGGCGTGTCACGATAAGTCACTTTCGTAGGATGCTCATCAGGAACGTCAAACCCCAAACAGAATCCCTTATGTTTGTCAGCGTAATGTGCCCACTGAACCGGGTTGTTCCAATTCTTGCTAAAACAAAGAATGCCGCAATCCTCGTGATAGACTCTCATTGCACTAAGACTGTACCAGATATACGTGCAACGAGCACGAGTCGTTCTTGAATCCATGGTCTGGACCGCCGGCAGCCGGCCGAACCAAGGATTCCTGCCGATTCCGCAAACCAGGAGAAGCCATGCCGCAATCCAGTTTCCAGCACGTGGGCCGGAACGTTCCCCGGGTGGACGGCGTCGACAAGGTGACGGGGCGGGCCCGGTTCACCGGGGACATCGTGCTGCCCCGGATGCTCGAAGGCCGGATCCTGCGCAGCCCGTTGCCGCATGCGCGCATCCGGGCCATCGATACCTCGAGGGCGGAGGCGCTTGGCGGTGTTTGCGCAGTGGTTACCGCAGGCGACCTCTCGGGCATCGATCCGTTTTACAACGGCCGGCCGGTGGTGGCCATGGACAAGGTGCGCTACGTGGGCGAGCCGGTGGCAGCGGTGGCGGCGGAGGACGAGCATACGGCGGAGGCGGCCCTGGCCCTCATCGAGGTGGACTACGAAGAGTTGCCGTCGGCCCTCGGTATGGACGCGGCCCTGGCCCCGGGGGCGCCTTTGATCCACGACGACGCGCCGGGGAACGTGTGCGCTCATGAGCGGGTGGAGCAGGGAGAGGTGGAGCGGGGCTTTGCCGCCTCGGACCGCATCTTCGAGGCCCCCTACACGTTTCCCATGGTCTATCACTACAGCATGGAGCCCCACGCCGCGGTGGCCCGGTACGGCGCGGACGGCATCGACCTGTGGTCCTCGGCGCAGCACCCGTTCCTCGTGCAGCAGGACATCGCGCGCATCTTCGGTATGACCCGGTCCCAGGTGCGGTTACGGGTCTCCTACCTGGGCGGAGGCTTCGGCGGTAAGTCCTACAGCAAGTTCGAGCCCCTGGTGGTGCTGCTCTCGCGCAAGGCCGGCCGTCCCGTGCGGGTCTGTCTGTCGGTTTCCGAAGCCATGGTCACGGTGCGGCGGCACGGCGCCACCGTGAACCTCAAGACCGGGGTCAAGAACGACGGCACTTTGGTGGCGCGGCAGGCGGAGATCCATCTCGATACCGGGGCGTTCACCGAGAACACCCGGATGGTGGCGCAGCTTGCCGCCACCCGGGTGCTGGGACCCTACCGGATCCCGCATCTCAGGAGCGACGTCTACTCCGTCCACACCAATGCCGGCTCCGCGGGCTCGTTCCGCTCCGTGGCCGCTCCCCAGACCATCTTCGCCTGCGAGTCGCAGATGGACGAGATCGCCGCCGACCTGGAAATGGACCCGGTGGCGTTGCGCGACATAAACCTGCTCAAGCGGGGTGAGACGCTACAGCCCAAGCTGCGGCCCGTGGACGTGAGTCTACATTCGAGCCTCCGGCGGCTGGTATCGGCGTCCCGCTGGCGGCGGCGTGCCCGCGACGCAAAGGCACCGCTGGGCATGGCCTGCGGCTCCACCAACGCCGGCGGCCAGTTGCCCGTGTCCGTGGCGCTGGTGCGCCTGGGGCCGGACGGCCACGTGTCGATACTGGCCGGCAGCACCGAGATGGGGCAAGGCGTCAAGACGACCTTCACCCAGATCGTCGCCGAGGAGCTCGCATTGCCGCGCGATCGGGTGCAGGCCGTGTCCGTGGACACCACCGTGACGCCCTATGACCACTCCACCGGGGCCAGCCGCTCCACCACGGTCATGGGCCGGGCGGTACAGGCCGCGGCCCGGGATCTCAAGCGGCAGTTGCGCGCCATCGCGGCAAAGGCGTTCGGGGTCACGCCGGGAAAGGTGACGGTGTCCGAGGGCCGGCTGGTGGCCGGTGAGCAGGCGATGTCGTTTACCGGCGCCTTGGCTCGGCGCTTCGGCGTCGTCGCCGGGGAGATTGTGGGGCGCGGCACCATGGGCCCGGAGATGGTCGGCTGGAAGACGCCGGTGCTCTGGGAAGTGGGCATGGGAGTCGCCGAGCTGGACATCGACCGCGACACGGGCACGGTGAACCTGGTGAGCTACGTTTCGGTGGCCGACGTCGGAAAGGCCATCCATCCAATGCATTGCGAGGGACAGGAGGAAGGCGCGGCCATGATGGGCATCGGCCACACCTTCATGGAACAGATGGTGCACGACGACCACCAGTTGCTGAATCCCAACCTCGTCGACTACCGGGTGCCCAAGTTCGAGGACCTGCCGAGAGAGTTCCACACGTTCCTGGTGGAAAACCGAGACGGCATCGGCCCCTACGGCAGCCGGGGCATGGGCGAGGGCGGCATCTTCTCCGTGGCCCCCTCGGTGGTCAGCGCCCTGGCCCGGGCCACTGGAGTGCGCATCCGAGACTTGCCGCTAACGCCGGAGCGGGTCTGGCGGGCGCTCAGGATGGAGGGGTGAGGGATCGGACCTTCTGCTCAAGCCAGGTGTGCAACTCGGTGAACCGGAAAGAGCCGGTCTCGAACAGCCGCATGAAGAAGGCGTATGCTTCATCGCTGTCGCAGTCGATGAATTGGCCGTTCATGCGCAGGAATGTGTCGGTGACGAAGAAGGCAATCCGTTTGTTGCCGTCCAGGAAGGGGTGATTGTTGGCCAAGCTCTCCATGAGAGCGGCTGCTTCCTGGATGAGGCTCTCGTAATACCCGAGCTTGGGGCGCATGAGCGCGGAGGCGAGGGCGCCTTCATCACGGATGCCGGTGGTTCCGCCAAATGCGCCGATCAGGGCGTCATGCATGGCGATGACTTCCTGGATGGTAGGGAAGTCATGAGTCATTTGGCCAGCAACTCACCCAGGCGACGGTTTCTCTCGACGCTGGCCTGGAAACGGGCCATAACCGAGGCCCTGGGCTTTTCCTGAGCGCGGTTCTCAATGTATTCCTGCAGGGCCTCCTCCAGCACCGCCTGGAAATGGCGGCCGTCCTTTTGGGCGATCTCGCGCATTGATGCCAAGATCTCCGGCGAGGCCTGACTGGAAAATTTCTCTCGTGGCACAGCATGCTCCCTTCCGGTTCTCTTTCAGCGATTATGTGTCAGCAAAGCCGACGTGTCAAGATATAGCTTGACAGAAATGGCACGGCGCAAACCGCGAGGTGGAAAGTCGGATTACGCTACGCTAATCCGACCTACGCGTCTGTTCCTTTGTCGCGACAATGGAAAATGCAGACTAGCTGTCTTCGCGCGCGCGGATCCAGGAGCGGATGCGGTCGGGGCTGAGGGGGAGGTCCTTGACCTCGATGCCGAGGGCGTTGCTGACGGCGTTGCCCAGGGCGCCGGCGGTGCCGACGATGCCGCCTTCTCCGGCGCCCTTGACGCCCAGCGGGTTGTAGGGTGAGGGGGCCTCTTCCAGCACGAGGTCGTCGATGGGAGGGACGTCGGTGCTGGTAGGCAGCAGGTAGTCCAGGAACGTGGTGGTGAGGAGCTGGCCGCCCTCTCCGTACACCAATTCTTCGAGCACCACGCCGCCGATGCCCTGCACCGCGGCGCCCACGGTCTGGCCGTGCACCATAAGGGGATTGACCACCCGGCCCACGTCCTCGACCACGAGGTACTTGAGCACTTCCAGCATGCCGGTTTCGGGGTCCACGGCCACGTGGGCCAGGTGTACGCCGTAGGTGTGAGTAATGTTGTTGGAGTTGTAGTAGGCGGTGGTCTCGAGCTCGGGGACGCCCTGCTCGGGGGTGATGGACTCCCGCATGTGCGTCACCAGCTCTCCCAACGGCAGCGCCGGCGCCTCGGTGCCCGGCTGGACGATTTCGCCGTCCTCCAGCGTCAGCTTGGCCGCGTCCACGTCCAGGTGCCGGGCCGCGGCTTCCAGGATCTTGTCCTTCAGTTGCAGCGCGGTGAGGTGGACGGCGTTGCCGGCCATGACCGTGCCCCGGCTGGCGAAGGTGCCCCAGCCGAAGGGGGAGAGGTCGGTGTTGCCGTGGAAGACCGAGATGGCGTCCATGGGGACGCACAGGGCGTCGGCGCAGATCTGCGCCATGGCGGTCTCGTGCCCCTGGCCGAGCTGGGCGATGCTCAGGTACACGCTGACGCCGCCCCCTTCGCCCACCACCATGCGGGCGCCCTCATAGGGCTCGAGGCCGCCGGTGTTCTTGACGAAGTACGACAGGCCGATGCCGTGGTACCGGCCGTTCTCGAAGCGCCCCTGGAGCCCCTGCATCTCGTCGTACTCGAATCGTTCCAGGGCCTGCCGCAGGGCGCTCGGGTAATCGCCGCTGTCGAGGATGGTGGGGTGGGCGCTAGGCCGGGTCTGTCCCACCTCGTAGGGGATCTCGCTGGGCTGCACCAGGTTCTTCCGCCGCAGCTCTACCGGATCCAGGTCGAGGTCCCTTGCCATCATGTCGAGCATGCGCTCGCGATAGAAGCAGGACTCCACACGTCCGGGGGCTCGCAGCGTGCCCAGGCCGGTCTTGTTGGTCATGACGCAGTGGATCTTGGCCTCGTAGTTGGGGATGCGGTAGGGCCCGGTCAGGAGCGCGGCCGTGGAGCAGGGCACCAGGCCGCCGTGGGTGCGCACGTAGGCGCCCATGTCGCCGTAGATCTGCGCCCGCACCGCCAGCAGCGTGCCGTCCTTGCGCGCGGCGATCTCCAACTCGCAGGTCACCTGCCGCGAGTGGTTGGCCGCCAGCAGGTGCTCGCGCCGGTCCTCGATCCACTTCACGGGAACGCCGAGCCGCACCGAGGCGAAGGGGATCAGGAAGTCTTCGGGATAGAGCTCGCCGCGAATGCCGAAGCCCCCTCCCACGTCGTTCTCCTCGAAGTGGCACTTGTGTTCGGGCAGTTGCAGGAAGGCGGCGATGGTCTGGCGGTTCAGGTGCGGCAGCTTGGTGGCGCCGTAGACCCGGAGCTCGCCCTTGCCGCGGTCGAAATGGGCCACGGTGCCGCGGGTCTCCATGGGGTTGCCGGTGAAGCGGTGCACCCGGAACTCCTCGCGGCGGGTATATTCGGCTTCCGCGAAGGCCTTGTCCGCGTCGCCGATGGAGACGTGGTGGACTCCGGCGAGGTTGGTGCCGTTGTGCTCGTGGACCAGCACCTTGTCCCGGAGCGCCTCGCGCACGTCCATCACTTCCTGAAGTATCTCGTAATCGACGTCGATGGCGTCCAGCGCGTCCTCGGCCAGGTAGCGGCTCTCCGCTACCGCAACGGCCACGGGCTCGCCCACGTAGCGCACCACGTCCCGGGCCAGGGACGGCTGGAGGTACTTGTCCAGCCCCGGGATCTTGTACATCCGGATGGGGACGGTGGCGTCGAGCTCGCCGATGTCCTTCAGGGTGAACACCAAAACCACCCCCGGCAGGGCCTCGGCGCGTTTCGTGTCGATGTTCAGGATGCGGGCATGGGCATGGGGGCTGCGCAGGATGGCGGCGTGGACCATGTGGGGCAGCTTGATGTCGTCCACGTAGGTGCCGGCGCCGGTGATGAACCGGATGTCCTCGCGCCGCCTGATGGGAGCGCCGATGTAGGGTCCCGCCATCGCCGTCAGTCCGTGCCCGATCCGCCGACCTCCGGGGCCGCCTGCGCGATGGCTTCGATGATGGGCTGGTAGCCGGTACACCGGCAGATGTTTCCCGAGATGGCTTCACGGATTTCGGCATCCGTCGGTTTGGGGTTCTCCTTGAGGAACGCCGACGCGGTCATGAGGAACCCCGGAGTGCAGAAGCCGCACTGAAGCGCGTGCCGGTCCTGGAACGCGGCCTGCAAGGGGTGCAGCCGGTCGCCGTCCGCCAAGCCCTCGACGGTCTCCAGCGTCGCGCCTTCCGCCTGGACCGCCAGCAGCAGACAGGAGCGCACCGCCTCGCCGTCCATGATCACCGTGCAGGCGCCGCACACGCCGTGCTCGCAGCCCAGGTGGGTGCCGGTGAGGTCCAGCTCGTTCCGGAGGAAATCCGCCAGTGTCATGCGCACTTCCGCCAGCTTCTCGTAGGCCTTGCCGTTCACCGTCAGGTTGAGAATGCTCTTGGTGCTCATGACGCGCTGCCCTCCCCAGTGGCCTGTCCGGCTGATTCGCGTGCCAATTTGCTAGTCTTCTTTGCCATCGGCTGCGTTGCTCCTCCTCGTGTGGTGCCCGCCCCGGAGGGCGACCGCCGGTCGCCCCTACACGTCATCGCGCCTTGCCGACGACTAAATATCCTGCGCACCTTGGCACGCGAATCAACCGGACAGGCCACTAGCGCGGGCCGCGGCCGCGCTCAGCGCGCGCCGGGTGAGAACGCCGCCTACCTCCTTGCGGTAAAGCGCCGATGCGTGGATGTCGGAGTCGGGGTCCAGCTCCTCGAACACGATGCGCTCCACCTCTTTGAGGGTGGCGTCGTCCAGGGCGGCGCCCTTGAGACGGTGCTCCGCCTTCTCGGCCCGGACCGGCCTGCCGCCCACGCCGAACAGCGTGATCCGGGCGTCCGCGCACGCCGAGCCGTCCAGATCCACCCACAGCGCCACGCCCACCATGGCGAAGTCGCCCTTGCGCCGGGACACCTCGTCGATGGCCCACAGGCGGCCCGGCTTCCACGCCGGCACACGGATCTCGGTGAGCACCTCGTTGGCCTCGCAGGCCGTGGCCATGTAGCCCAGATAGAAGTCTTCCGCGCTCACCACCCGCTCCCCGGAGGTGCTGGTGAGCACGAAGTCGGCGCCCAGGGCCACGGTCACCGCCGGTAGCTCGGACGCGGGATCGGCGTGGACCAGGCTGCCGCCCACCGTGCCGCGGTTGCGGATCTGAAAGTGGCCGATGAGGGGTACCGCCGCGGCCAGTAGCGGATTCCGTTCGGCGAGATCGGCGTCGCGTTCGAGCGCTCGCTGGCGCGTCATCGCGCCGATGCTGAGGTCGCCGTCGCCGTGGACGGCGATGCGGTCCAGACCGGGAACACGGTTCATGTCCACGATGACCGCGGGCCGCGCGAGGCGCAGGCTCATCAGCGGCATCAGGCTCTGTCCGCCGGCGAGGATCTTGCCGTCGTCGCCGTGCTGGTCCAGCAGGCCCACCGCCTCGTCGAGGGTTCCGGGGCAATAGTAAGTGAAGGGTGCGGGTTTCATGGTGCCTTCGATAGATAGGGGATCAAGACGTGTCGCGACCATCCGGTACGGCTTCTGGGTTCCGTAGCCAATTGGCCGGTGCTTGTCAACAATGGCCCTGTTGGGCCGGCCGATCGTTCTTGGCATTTGGCCTCCGCGTTGGTCGGGTTAGCCGCAGGCGTAACCCGACTCCCGTGTCAGCGCTCCGTGTCGGATTACGCTTCGCTAATCCGACCTACGTCGGATCGGTACCCGAGCGCGAGGTGCCCGGCGTAATCCGTTGCGCGCAGGCTCCGCACCGGAGCACGACACGCCTCCACCGTTCTTGACATTTAGACTTGGCGCAAGTAGTTTCAGCTACTTTGATTGTCCGGGCGCCCGCGCGGACGGGGTGCTAAGGGAGTAGCGAAAGGAGATCACGATGAGTCGATTGCAGAGGTTTCTGGTAGTTTCGTTGATCGCGGTTTTTGTCGCGACGCTCGCGCCGGCGGCCCTGGCGGAGAGCTACAAGTTCGGCGCCTCGAAGCCCGGCGGTTCCTGGTATCCCATCGGGACCGTGTTGCAGCGGCTGGCCGACAAGACCTACGGCGACAAGGTGACCGTGGAAATCGGCGGCGGTACGTCCAACCTGCTGAACGTCATGGCCGGCAAGTTGAGCTTCGGTCTCTCCAGCGCAACGAGCATTCAGGAAGCCCTCAAGGGGGCGAAGATGTTCAAGGGGAAGGAGGCGCAGGCCAAGAAGGTGCGCGTGGCCGCGGTTCTTTACCCCAACTACCTGTTCTGGTTGGTCTGGGCCAAATCCGACGTCACGTCGTACCAGCAACTCAAGGGCAAGAGAGTCAACGTCATGCCCAAGAGGTTCTCGTTTCAGGCGCTGAACCAACAGATGCTGGGCGCCCTCGGCATCGAGTACAAGGACTTCTCCAAGGTCAACTATCTCGGCTTCAACGACTCCGTGGCTCAGATGAAGGACAACCACATCGACGCGTACCTCGGACCCGGCGAGGAGAACTATTCGCCCATCATGCAGTTGGCGGCGCACGCGCCGATCCGCATTCTCTCGTTCTCCAAGGACGACATCGCGAAGATGAACACGGCCAATCCCGGCGTCGGACCCTTCACGTTGGACAAGAAGAACTACGATCAGAAGAACGACGTGAACACGGTTCAGACCTTCCTGCTCATCATTACGAACGAGGACGTTCCAGCGGAGCGCGTCTACAAGCTCACGAAGACCGTCTACGACAATCTGGGCGACTTCGCCGGGGCCGTGAAAGCCTTCGAGCGCGTCAAGGTGGCCAACGCCACCAACGACGTGGGCGCGCCGCGGCACGCCGGCATGGAGCAGTACCTGAAGGAGAAGGGCGTCCTCAAGTAGAGGGACCCCTACGCAAAGAGGGCCGGCCCGAGAACGCCGGCCCTCTTTGTTCCGCTTCGACACCTTCAACCAACCCGACCTGACGTGAGCGAACGCCCGGGTGTCCGCGCCGCATCGGACACGTGGCAGAGAGCGGTCCTATGCAGCGCAACCTGACAGGGGTCGCCGGGATCATCCTGAGCCTGGTGGCTTTCGGGACCTCGGCCTACCACATCTACACCGGCTTCTTCGGGCAACCTGAAGCATACCTGCATCGCGTGATCCACGTCACGTTGATGATCGGCATTACCCTGATGGGCTTCCCGGCGTTCCGCCGGGCGGATGACGGGAAACTTCCCTGGTACGATATCGTCGTCATTGGCCTGTGGCTCGTGACCATGGGCTATCTCTTCTACGAGTACGAGTGGATCATCCAGCACATCGGCTACACGGAGGACTTCGCCTTTTTCCAGTTCGTCCTGGCTTTCGGTGCGGTCGCGCTGGTGCTGGAGGCCTGCCGTCGCGCCGTTGGCTGGCCGCTGGCGGCGTTGGCCTTGCTCATTTTCCTGTTCGCGTTCCTGGGGCCTTACCTGCCGGGATTCCTCACCCACCTGGGATACACGCCGTCGGAGGTGGCCGACAACCAGTACTTCCTCACCGACGGGCTGTTCGGCCTCCCGACCCACATCTCGGCCAACTTCATCTTCCTGTTCATCGTCTTCGGCGCCTTCCTGGAGAAGTCGGGCTTCGGCCTTTTCACCATCGAGTTCGCCACCGCCCTGGCGGGGCGGTTCCGGGGCGGCCCGGCCAAGATCGCGGTCGTGGCCAGCGGCCTCATGGGCTCCATCTCCGGCAGCAGCACGGCCAACGCCGTCATCACCGGCTCCTTCAGCATCCCGATGATGAAGAAGATCGGCTTCAAGGACTACATGGCCGGTGCGGTGGAAGCGTCGGCGTCCACTGGCGGTCTGATCATGCCGCCGGTGATGGCGTCCGCGGGCTTCCTGATGTCCGAATATACCGGCATTCCCTACGTCAACGTGATGCAGTACGTCCTGGTCCCCGCGGTGCTGTACTTCCTCGCCGTGGGCATCATGGTGCACATCTACGCGGTCAAGGAGAATATCCCCACCATACCGCGGGAGGAGCTGCCGAGCCTCAAGAAGGCCATCATGGCCCGGGGCCACCTGGCGCTGCCCCTGATTATCCTCATCTATCTCCTGGTGGCCGGCTTCAGCCCGGGCTACGCGGTGGTGCGCTGTATCGTCGGCATCGTGATCGTGAGCTGGCTCCGCAAGGCAACGCGCATGGGCCTCAGGGACATCTGGGCTGCTCTCGTGCAGGGCGGCATCCAGTCCACCGTGGTGGCCGTGGCCATCATCACTTCCGGCATCATGGTGGGCATCTTCGACCTGACGGGCGTCGCCATCAAGTTTTCCGGCGTCATCGTGGACCTGGCGGGCGGGCACCTGTTGCTGGCCCTGGTCTTCGTCATGATCACCGCCATCATCCTCGGCATGGGCCTGCCGCTGTCGTCGGCCTACATCGTGCAGGTGGGCATCGCCATCCCGGCCCTGGTGGTGATGCTGAGGAGCATGGGACTCGACGCCGATGCCATCGTGCCCCAGGCGCATCTGTTCGTGATCTTCTTCTGCGCCATCTCGGCCATCACCCCGCCCACTGCGCCCACGAGCTACGCCGCCGCGGCCATCGCCCAGGCGCCGGTGGTGCCCACGTCCATAGAAGCCGTGAAGCTCGCCCTGCCCGCCTTCGTCCTCCCCTACGCGTTCGTGGCCAACTCCGCGCTGCTGACCATCGGCACGGCTACGGAGGTCACCGTGACCGTTTTCTTCGCCGTATGCAGCATGGTGGCCATGGGCATGGCCGTGCAGGGCTACTGCTTCAGGAACCTCGACCCCATCACCCGCCTTTTGTTGCTGGCCGTCAGCCTGGGTATGATCACCCCGTGGGTCCAGTGGAACCTCATCAGCCTGGTATTGGGCGCTGCCTGGACCGCGTGGGAGTGGTACCGTTCACAGCCCCGCGTCGCGGCTGACGGCTAGCCGGCCGCCATTCAGCACGGAATACAGGCGAGTCGAATCCAGCCTCCCGGACAAGCGCTCGAAGCCTCATTTTTCAGCCTTGCAGAAAGGGGGACATTATCGCACCGGCCGCTCATAAGACTGCAAAATCCCCGGACGAAGTCGCGACGGCAATCGTGTACTGCGAAGCGCACTTCGGCGCCATTGACGGAAAGACCGCAAACGGCCTCGTCCGTCACTCTGAGCTCTATAAGATCCTTTCGGTCATCGACAGCAAGAAGGCCGGTCTCGATGCCGGCGTAGTGCTCGGTGAGCCGCCAAACGCCATTCCCATCTGCCGCGACCTGGCCGATGCACTGGCGAGCGCCGGAATTACGCCCGACTACCTTATTTTCGGGATGGCTCCCGCGAGCGGCAGGTTGTCGACCCGCGATCGGGAGATTCTGCTGGAGGCCATCGACCTGGGAATGAACATCGTGAACGGGCTCCACGAGTTCTTGACCGACGACCCGGAGTTCGTAGCGGCAAGCGCCGCGCGAAACGTGGACATCCTCGACGTCCGAAAGCCCCGTGCCAAGGAGAGCCTGCGAACCTTCAGCGGCCGTATTGCAGAGGTCACCTGCCCACGCATCGCCGTTCTCGGCACCGATTGCTCCGTTGGCAAGCGAACCACCGCAACCGTCCTGACCCGGGCACTCAATGATTGTGGCATCAAAGCGGTCATGATCGGCACGGGCCAGACCGGCCTGATCCAGGGAGCCCGCTACGGGGTCGCGCTCGACGCCGTTCCTTCGCAGTTCTGCGCCGGCGAGCTCGAAGCGACGATCATCGAGGCGTTCGAAGCCGAGAAACCCGACGTAATCATTGTCGAAGGGCAAGGTGCTCTCAGTCACCCCGCCTACCCGACCTCGGCCTTCATCCTCCGCGGCGCCTGCCCCGACGGCGTCCTGCTGCAGCACGCACCCGCACGAGCCCATCGTTGCGACTTTGAACACATGGCGATGCCGGCGCCTGCCGACGAGATCAATCTCATTCAGACCTTCTCCGACACGAAAGTCATCGGCCTCACCATCAACCACGAGAACATGACCGACGCCGATGTCAGCGCCGCCATCGTGCGGTACCAAGACGAGCTCGGCATCCCCGTCACCGACACGCTGACCCGACCGCCGCGGATTCTGGTCGAGATAGTCCTTTCGGCGTTTCGGGGGACTATAAGACGGCCGCCGCCAAGCTAGGACGGCCGCCCCCCAGCGGCGTGCCTTGAACCGGTTGCCTTCCTATATTAGTGGTTGGGTAAGGAAGCGCCATGATCGTCAAGATTACATCGAAGCGACAGGTCACATTCCCCGCGCGGGTGCTGGATGCGCTGGGCGTCGGTCCCGGAGATCAACTCGAACTGGAAGAAGGTTCGGGGGGCTTCATTCTGCGACCCAGGCGCATCGACTACTCGCGCCTTGGGACATTGCGCGACAAGATTCCACCGGGTCATCCGCCGTTCGACCTCCAAGCCTTCCGGGAACAAGGGTATGATCCGTCGCTACGGGATTGACACTCGGTGCTCGTGCGGTTGCTCACCGACCGGAGCCATCGAAGTGTCGCGGGATCGCGCGGAAGCCATCGGCGCGGTTCAGAGTCACTGACGATGCATCAGGAATGGCGTATCGGAGTGCTCGCCTTTGCGTTTTGGTCGATGAACGTTGGACTGGCCCTCATGGTCGTCTTGAGTCTGCTTCCGATGGGACTCGCGCAAACCTGGGCAAGCGTCGAATACGGGATGTGGTACGCGCGCTCCGCCGATTTCCTCCAGACTCCGCTACTTGAAACATTCCGCTGGCTGCGCGCCATTGGGGACACCATATTCGCGGCCGGTATGCTGGCCATGGGCTGGTTTGTCGTAGGCCTGACGACCGGCTGGTCGACCCGTGGAAAGCGCGAAGACGCCGCATCGTGAGAGAGCGGTTTACTCTTAAGGACATTTTCAGCAAACGTTGAAAGCATGCACGTCAGTGAAATTCTATTAAAATTCACCCGTCATCGGTCCTGGCCAGCGCGGCAATCGTTTCGGCGGCGGTAGAAGAAGGCATTCGCACCGGCCCGGCCACGGCCCCCCGCAAGCTGGCTCGACGCATCCCGGTGTCCGGTCACCAGCATCCATCGGATTTCCTGTGGAGCCTTTTTCGTCCCACGTAGCGTCGCTCATGAAGCGCCGCCCGCCCGCACCCGCGGCATGACTTCCTCCGCTATGAGTTTGATGGCGGACTCGATGCCGCCCTCGGGCGGCGCGAGGACCCAGGTGCCGAAGCGGCGTATGCCCATGTCGGCGATGCGGCTGATCTTGGCGGCGACTTCCTCGGGGGTGCCGGCCCAGGCGAAGGCGTCCACGAACTCCTCGGGCACCAGGGGCCCGGCCTTGAACATGAGCTCGTAGTCCCGTTTGGCGATCATGGCCTCCAGCTCGGCGGGTACCTCCATGCCCAACTGGGTGACGAAGTCGCGGTTGGGATAGCTGCTCCACAACAGGAAGGCGATCATCTGCTTGACCCCGGCTCGGGCCTTGTCGCGGTCCCTGTCCACGCAGGTGTCCACGCGGGAGATTACCTCGATCTCCTCGGGGTCGCGGCCGGCCTGGCGGGCTCCTTGCTTGACGAAGTCCCACGCGCTGCCGACGCCCTGCGGCGTGGCCATGGTGGCGATCATGGCTCCGTCCGCGACGCGGCCGGCCAAGCGCAACACGGCCGGGCCGCGTGTGGCAATGACGATGCGAATGTCGGGCCGGGCGGAGAACCCCAGCACGCCGTTCTTCACGCTCACCACCTTGCCGTCCACCGCCGCGGGTTTGCCGGACCACATGCCCCGCATGATGGCGATGGCGTCGCCCATGGCGGCCACCGGGCGTTCCCGCTGGATGCCCATGGCCGGGAAGCCGGAGCCGCCGGCGCCGATGCCGACCATGACCCGGCCCGAGGAGATGTCGTCCACCGTGGCCATGGCGGCCGCGGTGAGGGCGGGATGGACGCTGTAGGGGTCGGTGACCGCGGCGCCGATGCCGATGCGTTCGGTGTGGGCGGCGCTAAGGGTCATGTTGGCCACCATGTCGCGGCCGAACTTTTCGTTGGAGTGCCACAGGCGGTCGAATCCCAGCGCTTCCGCGCTCTTGATGATGGCGACTCGCCGGGACAGCGGGTAGGCGGTGACGGTTCTTGAGCTGAAGCCCAGGTCGAATTGGATGTCGGTCATTCTTCCCTTTCGAGAGGCATCGTGTGCATGTCGGATTACGCTTCGCTAATCCGACCTACCTTTCTTTCGGGTGTTCCCGGTTCGTTAGCCCATCTTTAACACCGTGTTAAAGATGGGTTAGGTCAGGCGGCGCGGAGCGCGGGCAGCACCTCGGCGGCGAAGCGCTCCTGCTGGGCGGTTTGGTCCGGGCTGCCGAAGCGCACGACGATGGTTTCGGCGCCCCGCTCGACGAACGCCTGGAGCCGTTCGATGCAGTGGGCGGCCGGGCCGTTGCACGGGGGTTGTACGGCGACCATGGTTTCGTAGGGCACGTTGTAATAGCCTTCCATGAAGGCGCGCATCTCCCGCTCGGCCTGGGCGGTGTCGTCATTCAGATTGACGGTGACGTAGACGGCCCGGGCGAGCTTGCCGGCGTCCTGCCCCATCTCCTGGCCGAGGGATTCCAGCCGCTGCCAGTTGCGGGCGAACGACTCCGGCGAGGTCGGCAGCGGGAACCAGCCGTCGCCGAGCCGCAGCACCCGGCGCAGCGCGTTGTCAACGCCGCCAGCGAGCCACAGCGGAATGCCGGAAGACTGGGCCGGACGAAGTCCCAGGCGCACACCGTCGAGCTTGAAGTGGCGTCCGTGAAACGTCACCTCGGGCTCCGTCCACAGCCGCCGCATGAGGGCGATCCCTTCCTCGAAGATGCCGATGCGGTGGCGGAAATCGATGCCGCAGGCGGTGAACTCCCGCTCGATGGTGCTGTTGTTGCCGGCGATACCCAGGCCCAGGATCAGCCGGCCGTTGCACAGGAGGTCCAGGTTGGCGACTTCGTTGGCGAGCACCACGGGGTGGCGCAACGCGGGCAAGAGCACGGCCGTGCCGAGCTTCACCCGGTTGGTGCGGGACGCCGCCGCGGCCAGTGTGGTCAGCGGCTCGAGGCGCGGCCGGGCGAGGATGCTGTCTCCCACCCAAACCGAGTCGAATCCCAGGGTCTCGGCGCGTTCCGCCAGTCGGACGATGCGGCTGCAGTCGGGTGTCGCCTGCGCCATTACGATTTCGCGCGTGGGCAGCAAGTAGCCCACCGCGGTTGTTGCCTGTGTCATGGAGATTCCTCCCCTCCCTGCCCCTGGATTCCCGCTTTCGCGGGAATGACGGAAAGCGGGACAACGGAAAACTGAAGGGTCCGTCTATGGTATCGGCCCCTAGGAGTCTGTCGGATATCTTGCGTCCTTCGACTTCGCTTCGCTACGCTCAGGACGAACGGTCCTGAGGAAATCGAGCCGTTCGTCCTGAGCGTAGCGAAGCGAAGTCGAAGGACGCTTCCTAGCCGCCGTTGAACGGCTTCATCACCTCCTCGGCCAGCCATTGGATCTGCTCCAGCATCTCCGCGCCCGTATCCGAGGGGAACTGCAGCGCGGACACGTGGTCGATGCCGGCCTTGTCCAGGAACGCCACCTGGTCGAGGATGCTGTCCGGGCTGCCGATGAGGTTGTGGGTCTCGGCCAGGGCCGGGTCCCGGCCGGTGTGGGCCAGGGACACACGGTGCTGGACCATGCCGGTGTTGCGGTAACGGGCGCGCGCCTCCTCCACCGTCTTGCCGATGCACAGGGTGAATTGAGAGCACGCCTCGACGTCTCGGGGAGGGCGTCCAGCCTCCTCCGTCAGCCGCCGCAGCAGCGCCACGCGCTCCACGATCTGATCGAAGGGCCGCCAGCCCGGGAGCCATCCCTGGCCGAGCCGGGCCGCGCGCCGGATCATGGCTTCGTTGTGCCCGCCGACGAAGATGGGCAGCGGGTCCTGCAGGGGCTTGGGGCGCATGGCGATGTTCTTGAAGGCGATATGCCGCCCCTCGTAGGTGGCCTCGGTGTCCCGAAACAGGCATTGCAGGGCGGCCAGGCTCTCGTCCAGCAGGTCGCCGCGCCGCTCGGTCTTGCGTCGCGGCCACTGGGCATCGAACTCCTCGCGATAGGCGCCGATGCCCGTACCCAGTATCACCCGCCCCCCGGTGAACCGGTCCAGGGTGCTTACCTGCTTGGCCAGCAGCACCGGATCCCGAAGCGGCAGTACCAGGACGGCGGTGCCCAGGCGGATGCGCGTAGTGTGGGCCCCCACCGTGGCCAGGGTCACCAGCACCTCGTAGAAATTCGGCGGCGCCGGCCATTTCTGCCTCGCGTAGGGAGCCGGGTTGATGTGGTCGTTGCCCCACACCGCGTCGTAGCCGAGCCGTTCGGCTTCCTGCGCCATGCGCACGAACTCTTCCGGGTCCACGAACGGAACCGGGTTCACCAAACCCTCGGTGCAGGTGGGGAGTTGTATGCTGAATTTCATAATGAGTCGTCAGCCCTGTGTCTGGATTCCTGCCCGGTATCAGTAGGAGGCAGGCTTTGCGCTGGGTCGCATAAGGTCGATGGAGACGATGACACTTCGCATCCGTCATTCCGGCGAAAGCCGGAATCCAGGGGAGGGGCCGGGGCATCACTGCGGATCCCTCCCCCCTTCCACCCCTGGATTCCGGCTTTCGCCGGAATGACGAGGACGGGCATTGGCGGGATAGTTTCATGGTTCATGGGAATGACGAATCCGGGTACTGGCGGACTATCTTGGCCGCCGGCTCATGCCTCCGCGCGATAACCGTAGGCATTACTCAGAGTCTCCAGGAACTGCCCGATGTCACCGTCCACGGTGGGGATCTCCCGTGAGGCCGCGGCGGTGGCGGCGGTGTCCTTGAGGCCGCTGGCGGTGTTGACGACCACCACCGTGTCGCTCCGGGCGATGCGCCCTTCTTCGCACAGGCGGGTCACGGCGGCAAGGGCGGCCAGGGCGGACGGCTCCGCGTAGACGCCTTCGTCCGCGGCCAGATCCCGTTGCAGGCCCAGCAGCTCGTCGTTTCGCGCCACCCGCGCGGTGCCGCCGGAGGCTCGCAGCGCGTGCAGCGCCTGGTAGGTGCTCTGGTTCACGCTGATGGCGCCGGCCACGTAGGGTGTGGGCGCGGGGATATCGGGAATTGCGTCTTCGCCGGAGGCCAGCGCCGCGCTCAGGCAACCGGCCATTTCCGCCGCCACCATGCGCGGCTGCCGGCGGATGAGGCCCAGCCGGGAGAGCTCGTCGAAGCCCTTCCACATGCCGAACAGGGCGTCACCGTAGGCCACCGGCAGTACGCACCAGTCGGGCGGGTCCCAGTCCATCTGCTCGCAGACCTCGTAGGCGAGGGTCTTGTAGCCGTCCACGCCGTAGGGGTTGCTGCCCACGGGGGGTCCGAAGTACGGCGAGGTTGGATACCACCCCCATTCGGCCACCCCGGTTTGCAGCAGCTTCCAGCGGTCGGCCTTGTTTCGGGTGGCCACGACCATGGCGCCGTAGGCCTGCATCTGGGTGACGATGGCGGAGGCCGCCCCCTGGACGGTCAGCACGATGCAGGGAAGCCCGGCCCGGGCGGCATAGGCCGCGGCCGCGGCGCCGGCGTTGCCGGTGGAGCTGACCCCCACCGCCCGGGCGCCGAACCGCTTGGCCATGGCCAGGGCCGTGAACGCCAGCCGGTCCTTGAAGGAGCCCGACGGATTCTGCGATTCGTCCTTCAGGAACAGCCGCTCGAGGCCGAGCCGCCGCCCGTAGCGCTCGCAGTGGAGCAGCGGCGTCTCCCCCTCGCCCAGGGTGGCGGCATCCCAGACGTCCGGGGGCAGCAGCTCGCGGTAGCGCCGCATGCCGGAGGGGCGGTCGCGTAGCGACTCTACGGAGAGCTCCCGGGCCACGGTGTCGAGGTCGTAGCGGGGGGTGAGGTTGGATGGGGCCTCCCGCCGGCATTCCGGGCACCCGTCGAAGCGGGGCTCGATGCCGAAGGACGCGCCGCAGCGGATGCAGGCGAGACCGGTGAGGTGGCTCATGGTGAGTCCTGGAATCGAGTCCGCGTACCCATGGGCACTGGCATTCTCATTGCTTTTTGGCGGCCACGGCGGCCGGGTGTAGGGGCGGGTTTCAAACCCGCCCGTGCCCGTGAATCCCTCGAACGTCAGGTCACCCGGTGTCAGGAACGAGGCTCCAGCACCTGGAGGTGGCGCGGCACGGAGGTGAGCCGCCGGTAGCCATCCTCGGTGACGACGATCATGTCCTCCACCTGGACGCTGCCCCAGCCGAGTTCGTAGTAGGGGGTCTCGATGCACAGCACCATGTCGGCCTCTAGGGCCGTGTGGTCCCCAGGTGAGATGGTGGGGCGGTCGTAGCCGCCGAGGCCCAGGCCGATGCCATGTCCCACGTGCTGGCGGTCGTAGTGCGGAATGCCGGTCTCGCGCACCTCGGCCACGGTGTCGTTGAAGATCTCCGAGGCGATCTTGCCCGGCTTGACAAGGCTGAGGGCCAGATCTTGGCCTTTCAGTACAGCGTTGTAATAACTGGAGAATTTCTCGTCCGGCGGGCCGAAGGAAAACGTCCGGGACATGTCCGTGAGGTAGCCCTTGTAGATGCACCCCACGTCAAAGCGGATCATGTCGCCGACCTTGAGGGTGTCTTCCGGGACGTTGCTCATGCCCAGCGCTGCGCTCCGCCCGAAACCCACGTGGTTCATGTTGGGTTCGGCGCCCCGCCGCACCTGCCCCAGGTCGAAGGCGAGGCACATCTCCGCCTCGGTCATGCCCTCCCGGGCCTCGTGCGCGGCCTCGTAGATGGACTGCTCGGTGACCCGCACCGCCTCGGTCATGCGCTCGATCTCGGCGGCGCTCTTGACCATGCGGATCTCCCGGAACGCCGACATGGCCGGCACCAGCTCCAGGTGCGGCATCCGCTCCTGAAGGCGCTCCACTAGGGCCGGGTCCAACCCCCGTTCGTCGTAGCCGAGCCGGCTCCGGTCGAGGCCGGCGTTCTCCAAGGTCCGGACGATGCCCTCGAAGAAGTCTTTCACCGGCTCCAGGTCGCAGCCGATCTCGCGGATGCGCTGCTCGCGCTCGGTGAGCGGCCCGTTGTCATCGAGTACCCGAAAGAAGGTGCCATAGGTGACCACCCCCGCCGGCGGGACGGTGTCCACCATGTAGTCCACCTCGGCCCGGGGAATCACCAGCCATGGCGCCGTCACCGCGTCCCGGGTGACGATGGCGGCGATGTCCTGCCGGCGCCACACGCCGCTCAGGTAGAAGACGTTGGGGATGTTCGTGGCCGCCAACAGGCCGTCGAGGTCCCGCTCGGCCAGAACCCGCTTCGCCCGCGGTTCATTGATCCACATGTGAGAACTCCTTTGAGAAGGAAGCACCGATGGCGTCCTTCAAAATACTAAATTACTACTAATTTAATTTTGATTAGTAGTACATCACAATGTCTCAAGCCTTTTCGCCAGGTCGTTAGGTGCGGCGAAGCTGAAGAAACGCCCCATCTTTGTCTTGATAAGCAGGTTCCGAGACGCAAGATCAAGCAGGTCGGTCCTGGCCGTCTGATACGTTACGCCGTGGGTCTGCTTGTGTGCCGCGATCGTATAACGCATCCCTGGGTGCCGTAGGGCATGCCCGAGGAGCGCGACCTGTCGATGGTTTATCGAAACGGACGATCGTAGGGTCCGCTCAATTGCCTGCGTTTCCAGGGCTTTCTTGTCGAGGTAGGCGTACAGGATGGCGATGGCCTGTCGTATGACTTGAAGCTGAGCCAGAATGAAATAGGTCAGATCGTTCTCGTCGGTCTCCGTGTAGAGGAATGAACGGTTGTACTTCACGGGGGATTTCCGAATGATGCCGGAGATCGACAGGAACTCGAACATCCAGAAATCCTCCGACAGCACCGACCAGTAGAACAACGCTCTCGCTGTCCTGCCGTTTCCGTCCACAAAAGGATGGTCGTAGGCCAGCCAGAAATGCAGGATGATGGCTTTGAGGATCGGATGGAGGAAGGCGTCGGTTTGCGTCTTGTTCGCGAAGTCACACATGACGGCCATGCGACGCGGAATTTCCTTCGCAGGCGGTGGAGTGTGAAGCAGGGTCCCATCGCCTTCGTGGTAGACGGCGATGTGATCTCCCGGTGTTCTCAGATAGTCTCGTTCGGCCCCCGTGTCCAGGGTGCCTTCAGCGAGCGTCCTGTGAATCCTGAAGATAACCTCCGGGGTGAGTGGTTGACCCTTGAAATCCTTGATCAGGTGGATCGCCCGGTAGTTGTTGAGGATCATTCTCTCGCTTCGATCAACCGGATCTCGGCCGGAGCGTATCATTTGCTTCGCTGCATCACGCGTTGTTGACGCCCCTTCAAGCTGGCTCGAGGTGATGGCCTCCTCTATCAGGGAACTCTCGATATACCGCTCCCTCGTTTGTGGATTGACAACCTGGTCGCTTGTGGTGATCCGTCCGCTTGCGTCGCGGTCGATTTCGTGGAGGAACTCGAGCACCGGATCCGCGAGTGAGTAGCCAAACGACCTCCCGTCCTTGTCCTTCAAGGGAATGGTTCTGCGTGTTTGGCGTCGCGCAAATTTGATTGCTGCCCACCACTCCTCCGGGGAGAGTCCCTCCGGGGGCTGGATGCGGCTGAGGTTTTCCCAATGTCGATAGTGTTCTCCCGGGGACGAGCTGATTCCTTCCCTCAAAAGGATTTCGGCCATCCGCTTTATTCGGGCGGGTTCCTTAAGGTTCGAGAGTATCTCCTCATAGCTCGGCGGGGTTGGTGGGATTTTCATCGGCTTGGTACTATTAAATTACTAATTAATTCTATATTAGTTTTTCCGTTCCTGGTTGTCAAGACGGTTCCGTCGCAGCATGAGTCCGGCGGCATGGGCTAAATTCTGGGTGGCGGCCGGTTCTTGAATTTTCAAAATGCCTCATGTAAGAGATAGCTCTTGAATTCTCCGAGAAGTTTGGAGGAGCACATGGCCAAGCTGGCGGAACAAGTAGATACCACGATGGACAACATCCCCTTCTTCTACAAGTGGCAGAAGGGTGAGGGGATTCCCGTCGTCGAGACTTTCTTCATCAAGGACCTGAAGGAGGTGCCGCTCAAGTGGTGGGACCGCATGGGCGGTGACGGGACCCTCTTCAACATGGAGGGAGCGGGCGACGCCACCGGCGCCTACATCGTCGAGATCGCGCCGGGGAAGAGTCTGAACCCCATGCGGCACCTCTATGAGGAGCTGATCCTGGTGGTGCAGGGCCGTGGCGCCACCACCATCTGGAACGACAACGGCGCCAAGCAGACCTTTGAGTGGCAGGAAGGGAGCCTCATTTCGGTCCCGTTGAACGTGCATCACCAGCACTTCAACGGCCAGGGCGACAAGCCGGCGCGGCTGTTCTCGGTCAACAACATGCCCATCGTCTTCAGCCTGTTCCACAACGATGGCTTCATCTTCAACACGCCCTACGATTTCGCAGACCGCTTCGATGGCCGGCCGGACTACTTCTCCAGCACGGGCACGCAGCATCCCGGCCGCATCTGGGAGACCAACTTCATCGCCGACACGCGCACCTTCAACCTCCAGGAATGGAAGGAGCGCGGCGCGGGCGGCAAGAACGTCTTCCTGGAGATGTGCGATGGCACCATGGCGGCGCACATCTCCGAGTTCCCCGTAGGGACCTACAAGAAGGCGCACCGCCACGGGCCGGGCTTCAACGTCATCATCATCAAGGGGCAGGGTTTCTCGCTGTTCTGGTGGGAAGGCGAAGAGCCCAAGCGCTACGACTGGCAGGACGGCAGCGTGTTCGTGCCGCCGGAGAGCATGTTCCACCAGCACTTCAACCTCGGCCCCACCGGCGCGCGCTACCTGCCGTTGCGTTTCGGCGGCATCAAGCACAGCATGGGCGAGAACTACGGAGACATCTCCAAGGTTGACAAGGACGTGAAGTCCGGCGGTAACCAGATCGAGTACTACGACCAGCCGGCGTACATCCGCGAGATGTTCGAGGCGGATATGGCCAAGACCGAGGCCGCGTCGCAGATGGATCCCGGCGTGTACGCGAAGCCCGCTGCCTAACGAAAAGGGCTTGTGACCAAGGGAGGAAGCCCGCGTGCTTCCTCCCTTTTTTTGTCCAAGCAAGGGGACCACGCCGGCCACCACGCCGGCCCGACGCCATGGCTGCTCCGATCATCCTGACCCTACTGTCCTATCTCCTGGGATCGATTCCCGCCGGTTTCCTGGTGGGATCCTCCGCGGGGGTGGACGTGCGCAGCGCCGGCAGCGGCAACATCGGCGCCACCAACGTGGCCCGGACGCTGGGCTGGAAAAAGGGTCTCGTCACGCTCTTCGCCGATGTCGCCAAGGGATTTCTGCCGGTGATGGCGGCCCACCTGCTGGAGCTCGGGGAGGTGGCGGCCGCGGCCGCCGGTCTGGCCGCCTTCGCCGGCCATCTCTATCCCGTGTTTCTGCGTTTCAAGGGCGGCAAGGGTGTCGCCACCGCCGCCGGCGTCTACCTGGCCGCCATGCCCCTGGGGATCCTGGTGGTTTTGGGCTTGTTCGTGCTGGTGATGTTGACAGCCCGGCGGGTATCACTGGCTTCCATGTCGGCGGCAGTGCTGGCTCCGGCGGTCGCGTGGGCGCTTTCCTATCCCGAGGAAGTGGCTTGGATGAGCCTGGTCGTCGGTATCCTGGTGGTGCTCCGCCACAGGGAAAACATCCGCCGGCTGTTGGCCGGGGAAGAGCCCCGGTTCAATCTGCGCCGCTAGTGGCGGCTATCCGATCTCAAGCATTAGTGGGCGCAGTGCGCCGGATCAACTCTTCCAGCGCCCGCATGGCTTGACGGTGTTGATCGTCGCGATGTTTCGAGGCATGGCGCATCTGACCCAGTCCCCAGGCAATCAACAGGATTTGACCGACTCCGATACCGAGAGTTATCCATGCCTGGGTATGTTGGACGGCCAATGTTGCGGTTTCAAACTCGGTCATGTGGTTTCCTTCTCGGTGGTACAGAAACTATGCTGCGCAAACGGACTTGTCAATGATCTCTCGTGACAGTCGGTGCTTACGAATCGGTGGCCCACTTGAATGGCTGCACCAACATCCTGGTTAGTAAAGATCGGCGGGATGCTCGGTTTCTTAAGTGACCCGTACCCTGATTCGGACCGCCACAACGAATTATTTCGCGCTTGCCAGCCATGAACTTCATCGGCATCGACCTGGCCTGGGGCAACCGAAATCCGAGCGGGCTGGCCGATCTTGTAGCGGACGGCGCGGGTTGCCGGCTCGTGCAAGCGGACCGGCGCACGACCGACCGGGAGATCCTGGAGTGGGTGGAAGCATGCGGCGGAGAGGACGTGTGGCTGGGCATCGACGCGCCCATCATCGCCAAGAACCCACCGGGGACGTCCCGGCCCGCGGACAAGATGGTATCGTCGCGGTTCGGCCGCTATCACGCGGGGGTCTATCCGGCCAACCGGGTCCGCTGTGAGCGGCCGGTGAGGTTGTGCCGCAAGCTCCGGCGCCGGGGTTTTTCGTCGAACCCGTTCCTCCCCGGCCGCGGCGGCCGCCGCCAGCTTGAGATCTTTCCCCACCTGGTCCAGGTGGCCTTCTTCGAGCGGCCGCGCATCATCAAGTACAAGAAGGGCGCCGTTTCGGCCCGGCAGGCCGGTCTATCCGAGTTTCAGGCCGCCATCGAGACACACCTGACCCGCCAGGACCCTCCGCTGCTGCCGTCGCCCGCGCTCGCCGAATTGCTTGGCGAAGACCCCCGGACGCTACGCGGCGCGGCCCTCAAGTCGCTCGAGGACCGGCTCGACGCGCTGTTGTGCGCCTACATGGCATTCTATTTCCGGACCTGGGGAGAGACGCGCTGCGAGGTCATCGGCGATCACGCCGAGGGCTACATCATCAGCGGCCGGGGGTGATTGATTTCATGACGGCACGTTAGAGGCGGAGCTTGATGGTGACCCATTTTTATGGGAATATGGGCTAATGAAGACGACCATCGAACTTCCCGACGTCATGTTCCGGCGGGCCAAGGCCATCGCCGCTGCCCGCGGTGTCACCTTGAGGCGGTTTTTCACCGAGGCGCTGGAAGAACAGCTACGGCGCTGTACCAGCCGGAGATCCACCGGCAGCGCAGGACCTCCGTGGATGGCCGGGTTCGGCGCCTTGTCCGACCTTTCCGACGAGAACCGGCGGGTCCTTGATGGGATCGAGGAGGAGTTCGAGAAGCTCTCGCCCGAAGACCTCACATGATCCTCGACACCAACGCCTTATCCGCGTGGGCGGAGGGGCACGCGGCAATCGAGGCGCCTCTTCGCTCGGCCGCCCGCCTCGTCGTACCCAGCGTCGTTCTCGGCGAGTACTATTTCGGCATCCGCCAATCGCGTCAACGACGCCGTCATGAGGATTGGCTTGCCCGCTATTTGCCGC
The DNA here is from genome assembly GCA_965221155.1 of uncultured Binatia bacterium (SeqCode). GTDB lineage: Bacteria > Desulfobacterota > Binatia > UBA9968 > JAJDTQ01 > JAJDTQ01. The sequence goes on from OZ244869.1 coordinate 1,351,811, forward strand.
TGACCGAGATCGCGACCGTTACGTCAGCGACCGCGGATGCCTATGCCGACATCCGTCTGGGACTGAAACGGCGGGGCACCCCCATACCGCCCAATGATGCCTGGATCGCCGCCCTCGCCCGGCAGCACGGCCTCACGATATTGAGCAACGACAACCACTTCGACGCCGTCGAAGGCGTCAGGCGCATCGTCTTCTGAGCTAAACGCCATGGGCCACAGCTCCTCGTGGGATCCCGGCTCAAGGCCGGGATGACGCTGCGGTGGGCCGGGATGACGCGTGGGGGCCGGGATGACGATCTGCGTCAGGGATGGCTTTGACGGCTCACGACTGCCGCCGCGCTCTCGCCTTGGCGGGTTTCTTGACACCCGCGGCCGCTTGTTCCATGCGCGCATCCCGGTAGTAGCCCAGGGCGATGATCAGCGACTGGGCCAGCACGATGGGCGCCGCCAAAGGCCGGAAGCGGTGCACCTCGGCATCGCGGACCACGAAATAGAGGCTGGAGTTGCGGGCCAGCGGGCTGGTCATGGAATCGGTGAGGGCAAGCACGGGAACCTTGCGGATGTAGGCGTCGGAAACGATGTCGACGACGGGCGGGGAGTATTCGGCGAAGCTCACCGCGATCAACAGATCGTCATTCCTCATGGTCGCGACCTGCTGGGGCACCATGCCGCCGACGGAGTCCAGCAGATGGCACCGGTATTCGAGCCTGATGAGACCGTACGCCAGGTACGCGGCCACCGGGAAGGCCCGCCGCTGGCCGATCACGTAGATGGCCCTTGCGCCGTCCATCATGCGTACCGCTTGCCGCAAGGCGTCGCCGTCGATGTCCGCTTTCAGATGGTCGAGGGCACGGGCAGAGGCGTCGGCGAAGCCGTTCAGGATCGCGGACGGATCATCCTTGGCGGCTTCCTGCAGCTCGTTGCGATGCTCGTGGATCGCACCCCGGAACGGCGCCGCACCCTCGATCAGGCGCAGCCGGAAGATGCGCTGCATCTCGGTGAAGCCCGAGAAGCCGAACACCTTCGCGAAGCGGATGAGGGTGGACGGTTGGACGCCGGTCTCCTGCGCGGTCTCGGCTACCGTCTGTAGCGCGAACCGGTTGGGATCTTCCAGCGCGTACTGGGCAATCCGCTTCAAGTGCGGGCTCAGCGTCTCGAACCGGTGCTGGAACACCTCTCGCAGCCGGTCGAATTCCTTTGGCGGTTGCGCACTCGCCATGCCTTACCCCACCTCTCGGTAATCAGAGCAGATCCGCATCTCACGACATTTCCAGAAATTGAGCAGAAATTCAATGAGATGGCTGTGGCGGCGTCTAAGAATGAATATTCACTCTTGACATCCAATCGCGAATCAGTATTTAATTCGAATAGAATTTCCAGGATTGGCAGTCTGTCGAATATTTATGCGAGCTAGAGGTGAGGCACTATGACGGAAAAGGTGGGATTTGCCGGCACCGGATTGATGGGTCGTGGCATGGCGAAGAACATCATGGCCGCGGGATATCCGCTCGCCGTGGTGGCCCACCGGAGCCGGACCCCGATTGAGGAGCTGGTTCGCCTGGGCGCCACGGAGCTTCGCAGCCATCGGGAACTGGCGGCGGGTTCCGACATCGTGTTTCTTTGCGTAACCGGCACCCCCGAGGTCGAGAGCATCGTCTATCAACCGGACGGGCTTCTGGAAGGAGCCCACGATGGCCTGATGGTGGTCGATTGCTCCACCAGCGAGCCCGCCTCAAGCGAGCGCCTCGGAACCGCCCTGGGCGAACGCGGCGCTTCGTTCGTCGATGCGCCGCTCGCACGCACCCCGGCCGAGGCCGAGGCAGGCCGCCTCAACACCATGGTCGGGGCGGCGCAGGACGACTTGGCGCGCGTGCGGCCCCTGCTGGAGGCCTGCTGTGAGAACATTTTCTACATGGGGCCCGTGGGCTCCGGCCACAAGACCAAGCTCATCTACAACTTCATCACCATGGGCTATGCCGCGCTGATATCCGAGGCGCTCTGCGCCTGCGCGGCCACCGGAGTCGATCTGAAGCGCTTCTCCGACGTCGTGTCCGCCGGCGGCGCCAACAGCGGCATCTTCCAGTTGATCGCACCCAAGGCCATCGAGTCGGGGGACTGTTCCGGCCTCAACTTCAGCCTGGCCAACGCGGAGAAGGACCTGCGCTACTACAACCACATGGCGGACACGGTCCCTTTGTCCGGCAATCTGGGACGGGCGGTGCAGCATGCGTTGATACAGGGCCTCAACCTCGGCTACGCGGAGGGCCTCGTCGGGGATCTGCTGCACGTTCAGGAAAAGATCAACGGAGTCGCGATCTTGAACCAGGAATCACAAGGCACTGCACGGGCCGCCGGCGACAAGACGGCGCGGGCCGCGGTTGACTGAATGTCGAAGACGTAAGGCACGAAAGGAGGAAACGACGATGTCACGAAGGAACCTAACGAGACGTTCACTGTTGAAGAAGGCCGGCCTGCTTTCGGCGGGGGCCGCCGCCACCACCTTCATGGGACCCTGGCGCTACAACCGCGTTTTTGGCGCCGCCTCGGACAAACCCATCGTGCTCGGGCTCACGTCCGACGCGTCCGGGCAGTACGCCAACTCCGGCGCGTCCGATCGGCGGGGGATGCAAATGGCGATTTCCGAGTTCAATGCGCGCGGCGGTATGTTGGGACGCAAGGTGGAGACCATGCACATCGACACCGAGACGACCCCGGCCACTGGCAGCCGGGTGGCGGAACGCCTGATCACGCGCCACGAGTGCGCCTTCCTGATCGGCGCGGTCAGCTCGGGAGTCGCCAACGCCATCTCGCAGGTCGCCCAGAAATACGGCACCGTGTACCTGAACACGAACTCGAGCTCTCCCACCGAATCGGGCAAGAACTGCCACCGCGTCAAGTTCGTGTGGGACGGGAACGGCAGAAATTTCGCGCAGGCCGCGGTCAAGAACGCCATCAGCGCCTATGGCACCCAATGGCTGCTGATGACCAACGACTACGTCTGGGGCCACAACACCTCCGCCGCCACCCGCAAGCTGGTGGAGCAGTACGGCGGCAAGATCACCGACGAGATCCTGGTGCCGCAGGGGACGCGCGATTTCAGCGCCATGCTGCTGAAGGTGCAGCAGGCGTCTCCGCAGGTCGTCGCGGCGGCGGTGGGCGGTGACGATCTGAAGGCGATGCGCCAGCAGGTGGCCCAACTCGGACTCGGCCAGAAGATGGCCTGGATCAACAACCAGCAGGACTGGCCCGACGTGTACGGCCTGCCGCTGGATAACCTGTTCGGCGTATTCGGCACGACCTGGTACTGGAAGCTGGACCTGCCGGGTGTCGCGGACTTCGTGAAGCGGTATCAGGCTGCCTACCCGGATGCCAGGATACGCGTGCCGGGGAATGTCTTCTACAACGGCTACATGGCCACCCGCGAGTTGTTGAGTGCCGTCGAGCGGGCGGGCTCCACCAACAACCGCAAGGTGATTGGGCAACTGGAAGGCCTGAAGGTCTCGGCCCGCGATCGGATGCAGCACCACGATGCGTACATGAACCCCGGGACCCATCAGATGCAGCAGACGGTCTACCTGGCCACCGCCAATGTCGGCACAAACGACGGCGACGACATGTTCAAGATGTTGAGCCAGTCCAGCCCGGAGGAGATCCGGGACAAGGGGGCGGACGCGGCGTGCAAGATGGAGTCGCTCGGGGACACGCCCACCTACGAGATGTAGCGTGCCCTTTCTGTAGGGGTTCTCCCGCTGCCGCCGGTTCCTCTCCGGCAGGAGCCGGCGGCATGCTATTCTGGGTGACTGTATCGACCGGCTGCGCGGTGCGGGCACGGGCGGGTTTGAAACCCGCCCCTACACTGTCATCGCACGGCGGCTACCGAGGCCAGGCCAAACACGGCGGCCAAGCCCCCGCGGCGCAGGCTCCCAGGGACCGGATCCCGATGGCATCTTGATGTTCGCGTGGGAGGCCGCTTCATCCGACCGGGAGCCCCGCTGAAGACTCGCCATGCCGAACATCGTCCCTCATCTTCTGAACGGTCTGAGCCTCGGCCTTCTGTTCGCGCTGATCGCGCTGGGCTTCATGCTCATCGTCGGCGTCATGGAGCTGATCAACCTTGCCCACGGCTCGCTGTTCGCCCTCGGCGCCTATTTCGCCATGGTCGTCATCTCTCCGGACCTTGCCTGGCTCGGCTCCGTGGGGGAGGGCTACCGGGCGCTTCCCCTGGCGGCGCGTTACGGGCTGGCGATTCTCGTGGCCCCGGTGCTGGTGGCGGTGGTAGGCATGGGCCTGGAGCTCTGCATGCGCCGGACCTACGGCAAGAAGGCGGAATACGGTCTGCTCCTGACCTTCGGCGCGGCCATCGTGATCGAGGAGACCATCCGGCTGGTCTGGGGTCCCTCCGAGCAATATCTGCAAGTGCCGCAGACCATATCCGGGGCGTTTCTGTTCGCCGGCCTGATCTATTCCAAATACAAGCTCTTCGCCGCCCTGTTCGCGGTGGCCGCCATCATTGTTGTCTGGCTGTTTCTGGAGCGGACGCCCTACGGAGCCATCATCAAGGCCGGCGCCCATGACAGCGAGATGGTCCGGGCGCTGGGGATCAACCTGACCCGGTTGCGTTTGCTGGTGTTCGGTCTCGGGGCCGGTCTGGCCGGCTTTGCGGGGATCGTGTTGACGCCCATCTGGGGGCTGCGGCCCCACGTGGGCGTCGATGCCGTCATCCCCGCCTTTCTCATCATCGTGCTCGGCGGCATCGGCAGCTTCTGGGGCGCGGTCCTCGGCGGCATCCTGGTGGGACTGGCGGTGGGCATTACCGGCGCCTACGCTTCGGAGTGGTCGCTGTTGTCGATGTATCTGCTGCTGATCGCCGTGGTGACGGTCCGCGCGCGCGGCCTGCTCGGCAGGAAGAGCGTGCTGGAGGCGTGACCGATGGCAGCGCGTCCGTCCATCGCAGGCCGCTGGATATCCCGTGAGATGGCGCTCCTGTTCGTCATCATGGCCACGCTTCCGCTCTGGATCAAACCCATCGGGCTGTACCAGTATCTGGGCATCGAGATCGCCATCTGGATGATCTACGGCCTCGGCTTCAACCTGCTGCTGGGCTACTCCGGCCTCCCGAGCTTCGGACATGGGGCCTTCTTCGGGATCGGCGCCTATGCCTTCGGCCTCTTCCAGGCCTGGGCCTTCGAAAGCCTCCTGCTCGGCATCGTATTCGCCACCGTTGCGGCGTTCGTCGCGGGCGCCATCGTGGCCTGCTTCCTGTCCCATCGGCGGGGGATCTACTTTGCGCTCATGACCATCGCGTTCGGCCAGGTGTTCTGGTTCATCGCCATCAAGTGGCACACCGTCACCGGCGGCGAAGACGGATTGCTCAACATCCCGCGCCCCGCGCTGGAACTCGGCGTGGCGTCGGTGCCGCTGGGCTCCAACGTCGCCCTTTTCTATTTCGTGCTCCTGGTCCTCGCCGTTCTCGTGGTGGTCCTTTGGCGGCTCGTCCATTCGCCGTTCGGAAAGGTGCTGCAGGCAGTCCGGCAGAACGAGGCCCGGGCGCGCTTCGTCGGCTACAACGTCTGGTTGTTCAAATGGGTGGCGTTCTCCCTGTCCGCGGCCATCGCGGGGCTGGCCGGCTCGCTTTTCTCCATGGCGCAACAGAGCGCCTACCCGGACGTCATGGGCCTGCACGCATCCGGCGTGATCGTCATGATGACCCTGATCGGCGGAGGATTCGTCAGTTTCTGGGGTCCGGTTGTCGGAGTCGCGGTCTATTTCCTGGCCCGCGACGTACTCGGCTCCGTGACCGAGACCTGGCTGCTCTGGTTCGGGCTCGTGTTTGTCGTGATGGTGCTGTTCAAACCCGAGGGGATTGCCGGCGCGTGGCAGGAGCGTCTTGGCTCCGGTGACCGTCCTTCGACTTCGCTTCGCTACGCCTGTCCTGAGCATTGTCGAAGGGCTCAGGACGAACGGGAAGAGTTCGAAAAACCGCACCAGAGTCCCGCGGAGAGGTAGCATGGCCCTGTTCGAAGCTCGCGGCATACACAAACGGTTCGGTCACCAGGTGGTGCTGGAGAACGTCGACCTCTCCTTCGAGTCCGGCCGCCTTAGCGGCATCATGGGTCCCAACGGCGCCGGCAAGACCACCTGCTTCAATGTGCTGACCGGCAGTTTCAAGCCCGACCGGGGCCAAGTCGTCTTCGACGGCGAGGACATCACCGGGCTGTCCCCCAACGCCATCGCGCGCAGGGGCATCTCGCGATCGTTCCAGACCATGAGCCTGTTCGACGAGTACTCCGCGCTGGAGAACGTCCTGATCGCATTACCGGAAGTGCGCAAACGCGGCTTCAACATGGTCGACCGGCTGGCCACCGACGGCGAGGCGGCGGACCGGGCGGCGGTGGTGCTCGCCCGGGTGGGCCTGTCCGGGCGGGAGCATCGCCGCGCCGGCGATCTGGCCTACGGCGAACGGCGCGCACTGGAGATCGGCGTGGCGCTGGCCGCCGTGCCCCGCCTGCTGTTCCTCGACGAGCCGACGTCGGGCCTCGGCACCGAGGCCACGGCAAGGCTCAGCGACCTCGTGCAGGACCTGAAGCGCGACTACTCCATCGTGGTGATCGAGCACGACATGCGGTTCCTGTTCGGCCTCGCCGATACCATCTCGGTGATTCACTGGGGTCAGGTGATCGCCGGCGGCACTCCGGATGAGTTGCGTGAGAACAAATGGGTCCAGCGGTCCAGCCTGGGGGCATTCTGATCCATGGGAGTCAATCGCCAAGGCTCAATGAGGAGACGTCCCGTGGCACTCTGGTCAATGGGAAACAATCTCCGATGCTCGATGGGGAGACGTAGGGGCGGGTTTCAAACCCGCCCGTGCTTGGGTCACCTCGGAGAACTGGAGGACTGACGTGATTCTCGAGATCATCGACATCCAGACCTTCTACGGCGAGACCCAGGCGCTGTTCGGCGTGTCGCTGAGCGTCGGGCCGGGCGAGGTGGTGGCACTCTTGGGGCCGAGCGGAGCCGGCAAGACCACCACCCTGCGGTCGATCCTGGGCCTCACGCCGGCAAGGCAAGGGACCATCCGGTTCCACGGCAGCGACATCACGACCCGGGCGACCCACGAGATCGCCCGGCTGGGGGTCGGCTGGGTTCCGGACGATCGCCGCGTGTTTCCCACCCTGACCGTGGCGCGAAACCTGTCCATCGCCCGCAAGCGGACGGGCTTCCGGTCGTGGTCCCTGGACGAGATGTTCGAGATCTTCTCCGCCCTGGAGCACCTGATGGAGCGGGAGTGCGAGAACCTGTCCGGCGGCGAGATGCAGATGGTCGCCATCAGCCGGGCGCTGCTGGGTGCGCCGGGCCTGGTGTTGTTCGACGAGCCGTCCCAGGGCCTCGCGCCCAAGGTGGTCCAGGACGTGATGGCGACGGTGAAGCGCCTCAAGGAAGCCGGGGTATCCGCCCTGGTGGTGGAGCAGAACGCCTCCACCGCCCTCCAGGTCAGCGACCGTGCCTACGTCATGGACCGGGGCCGCATCGTGCATGAAGGGCCGGCGGCCGCTCTCCTGGCCGACGACGACCTTCGCGTGGGCCTCTTGGGGGTTTGATGATGACTGCGCCGATTCTCGAAGTCCGCGGCCTGGTCAAGCGCTACACTCAAGGCCTGTTCCGCCCAAGGGAGACGTTCCGGCTGGACGCGGACCTGACCATGCCGGACTCGGCCATCGTCGGCGTCATGGGGCCCAACGGCTCGGGGAAGACGACGCTTTTCGAGCTCATCACCGGCTCGAACATGCCCAGCGCCGGCTCGGTGCGGGTCATGGGGCGGGACATCCACGACGTGAAGTACGGAGAGCGGGACCGGCTGGCGATCCACTACCACCAGTCGTACCAGGTGCGGCGCTTCCGCAGGACCCGGCCCTCGTTCCTGATGCAGCCGGCCGGCCATGACTACCCCATGGTGCATCTGTTCGACGAGCCGCAGTTCAACACCCGCGACGGCTACATCGGCTTCATGCTGGACTTCTTTCGCCGGCTGCGGTCCGAGGGCAGGCTCGTCCTGGTCTGCCTGCATCCCAACGAGCCCTACCATATCGAGCTGATGCAAGAGGTGTGCGAGCGCTTCGTCTTCGTCCTGGCGGGGCGCGTCCGCGAGTATCCGGATTTTCGCGCGATGGTCGAGGCGCGGGACGTCCGTTCCTATCTCGGCCGGCTGGCACCGCCGGCCGTGGAATGATGACGATGAACGACAAACGGCTCTCGGTCGTCACCGGCGCCGCCGGCGTCCTCGGCAGTGCGGTGGCGCGTCAACTGGTTTCGGACGGGCACCGCGTCCTGATGATGGACGTCGCCGCCGAGCGGCTGGAGGAAAAGGCGCGGGAGATTGGTGACGGCGCCTCTCCTCTGGTCGTGGATGTAGGTTGTCCGGTCACCGTGGAACAGGTCTGCGAGACAATCCGCAAGCAGTACGGCACCGTCGATACACTGGTCAACAACGCCGGTATCCTCTCCAACAACAAGGCCCAGGGCACGACAGTGGACGAGTGGCACCGGCTCATGGCGATCAACCTGGACGGCCCCTTCTATCTCGCGCGCGCCCTGCTCCCGGGCATGCGCAAGCAACGCTGGGGCCGCGTGGTCAACGTCTGTTCGCTGGCCATGAAGACCGGCGGCCTCACCGCGGGAACCGCCTACACCGCCTCCAAGGGTGGGTTGGGTGCGCTGACTTTCTCCCTGGCGCGGGAGGTCGCGGCCGACGGCATCACCGTCAACGGGGTGGCGCCCGCCTACGTGCGGACACCCATGGTCACCGAGCAGCTCACGAGCGTTCAGCGCGAGGCGCTGCTCCGCCAGATCCCGGTGGGCCGCTTCTGCGAGCCGGAAGAGGTGGCTCGCTTGATTGCCTTTCTGGTGTCGCCCCACGCCGGCTTCATCACCGGCGAGATCATCGACATCAACGGCGGCCTGCACATGGACTAGCGGCCGCCGATGAATCGAATGGCGTCCTTCGACTTCGCTCGGCTACGCCTCGCTACGCTCAGGACGAACGGTTCCGAAGCCACATCCCCGTTCGTCCTGAGCCCTTCGACAATGCTCAGGACAGGCGTAGCGGAGCGTTAGCGAAGCGAAGTCGAAGGGCGTTCAGGGAGGCTCTCGCCCATGGATCGCATCGCCCCCACCATCGACTTCGCCGCCGAGCTCACGGACCTCTTCGACATGCGCGACAAGGTCGTGTTCATGCCGGGGGGATACGGCGGCATCGGCGAGGCTATTGCCTGGGCGCTGGCGTTGGCCGGCGCACACGTCACCATAGCGGGACGGGACGCCGGGAAGGCGCAGGGTCTCGCCGGTGCACTGGTCGCGCACGGACTCAAGGCCGAGGGCATCGCCCTGAACGTAAACTCAGTTCCGTCGATCCGGGACGCCGTCGACAGCGTAGCTGAGCGCCACGGGCGCATCGACGTACTGGTCAACTGTGTCGGGATACAGCGCGAGGAGCCACTGCTTGAAGTAACCGAGGAGGCCTACGACGAGGTCTATCGGGTGAACCTCAAGGGCGCCATGTTCCTGGCCCAGGCCGTCGCCAAGCACCAGACCGCCGCGGGCAAGGGAGGCCGGCAGGTGCACCTGCTATCGGTGCGCGCGCAACTCGGGCTGCGCGACCGCGGCTATTCCGCCTATTGCAGCACCAAGGGCGGCCTGGTGATGCTCATCAAGCAGCACGCCATGGAGCTGGCGCGAGACGGAATCACGGTCAACGGCGTGGCGCCCACCTTCGTTTACACCGAGATGATCCGCCACGTGATGGAGAATCCGGAGTTCCGCGACCAGCTCCTGGAGCGGATCCCGCTGGGCAGAATCGCCGACCCCAAGGACGTTGTCGGCCCGGTGATGTTCTTCTGCTCGGACGCCTCGGCGTTCGTGACGGGCCAGATCATGTATGTGGATGGGGGGATTACGGCGAGTCAATGAGAATGGGCCGAGCGGAGTCGTAACTGTCGCGATCACGCACTGGTGGCTCGGCGCGAGTGGAGGTCATCCGTTACGGATGCGATTTGTTAAGCCACAGAACGAGGTCAAATCACTCACGGGGAATCAATGACAGACGCGGAACTGCTACCTCGTGCACCGAGCGCCCGCGCGACGGCCTCCGGATCGCGGTCAATGACAGTCAGCAGGACACGAGCCGCTCGGTCGGGAACACGACGACCTTGTTCCCAATCCTGCAGGGCGCGCACCTCCAGACCGAAACGGTCTGCGAACTATTGTCGGCTTAGCCGCAATCGCTTGCGAAGGGCGACAATACGTTGGGCGGAAGGATCGTCGACGATACGGCAAGGAAGCTCCGCCTGGCCGCGGACATGGGAAAGAACCTCCCCCAGGGCGGTTTCGATCTCGTGACCGAGCTCCGTGCGTTCTGCTGTCATTTCTCCCTCCCTTCCCTCTTAATCGTGGCGACCATCGTCGAAAATGCCTTGATATCCGCCGAAGTTCATTCGCACAGGATGCGGCAACGCCGCATCCTGGTCAACCCGGCTTGTTCACGACACAGCCCGGCTGGAGCGATCGAATCCCAAGTAACGGGTTTAGCAGGTAGACCGAGGGGTGGTCAGTATGGCTAAATCCGACGGACCCATCACAACGGGCGGTGTATCGGTTGGATGGTCCATGTCTGTCACGGAAAGGAGCCACAGGTGACGCTCAAACTCGTCTGGCAGGTGCTCTCCCTGGCGGTAGCCGTAGGCATGATCGGCGTCCCAAGCCCGAGTCACGCCCAGGAAACACCCGGCTCGCCCGTTCTCGTGAACTGGACCGCCCCCGCGAGTCAGGCCCGGCTGGCCCGCTCGGCGCACAAGGTCGACTTTTTCCCACTCAGCAACCACTTCATCGGTCAAGACAACAAGATCTTCTGCGGTCCGACATCCGTCGCCATCGTCTTGAACGCGTTCCGCCCGCGACACCCGGACGCGCCACTCACTACCCACTCGCTCACGCCCGCGGACCGCGCCTGGATGCGCGCAGGCTCAAACCCCTTCCTGCGCAAGTACACACCGCACAACGTGCTCACCGCGCAGACCAAGACGCGCCTCAAAGTCCTGGGGAAGCCCCTTGTCATCGACGGCAAGCTGCAGCTCGACTACGGCCTTCAACTGCGTCAGCTCGCGCAAGTATTCCGCGCCCACGGCCTGACAGTCACGACCCGTGTGGTGGACGCCCAGGCCGACGCTGCCCGGATCACGCGGGAGCTCGCGCACAATCTCGCCACGCCGCACAACTTCGTGGTGGTCAACTACAAGCGCCGCGCGCTTGGCCAGCCCGGCGGCGGGCACATCTCCCCGCTCGGCGCATACGACGTCGACTCGGACTCGTTTCTCATCCTGGATGTCAACCCCACCCGCGCCCCGTGGGTCTGGGTCCGTGCCGCCGACTTGATCGCCGCAATGCGGACCTTCGACACGGTCGAAATCGGGGTTATCTGCTGGTGTCTGAAAACTAGTGTGGTGTCTCACAAATACGCTTATGAATCTGCGAGGGCATTTTGGTTGTCGGCAAGGCGCGATGACGAGCAGTGGCGGGCACCACGCGAGGAAGAGCAACGCAGCCGACGGCCAAAAGGACCCGCAGATTCATAAGCGTATTTGTGAGACACCACACTAGCGCTACCGCGGTCTCCGTGCCCTCCCTCTCTTCTTCATTTCGTGGCCGCAGTCCCACCCCGCTCCTTTAGAGCGGCCACCTCCTCCTTCAAGAAACCCACTGCCTCCTTTAGAGTGACCACCGCTTCCTTGAGAGCCCCCACTGCCTCAGGCAGGGTATTTACGTCGTGTCGCACTTCACTCATGTCGCGTCGCATGTCACGCATATCGTCACGCAGTTCGGTGAAGCGCCGGCCCATGTCTTGGCGCACCTGCCTGATGCCCGTCATCGCCAGGGTCCCGGCTGCCGCGCCGACAGCCACCACGGACACGATGATGCTGATCGTTTCTGCGTTCATTGTTGCCGGCTCCTTCTTTGCATGCTGAAATGCCTTGCCTGCAGCCGCTTTAACAGTTTCCTCGCCGAGGTCCGGCTTTATTGTATTGATCGGTATCATAGTTAGTTTTTTTTAGTGGAGACCACCCTTTTTTACGCGCTCGGCTATACGAACTCCCAACTACCTGCCGGCACACGCCGACGTCCCGGCCCTGGTGCCCACCCTCAAGCCCAAGGAAGGCAACTACAAGGTCAACGTCATGCCGCTCAAGATGGTGCATCGCGAACTCAAGAAGAGGGAAAAGATCTACTCTGACCTGTTCCGTTAACAGCCCTTAACAGGGGTGGGGCGCCGCGGCGATACCGCTGACGGCGCCCTGCTTCCCCGTCCTTCTTCGACGATCCCGTATTTCTCCGGCACCGGGTGGCGTGACACCGGCCACCAACACGTGCCGCCGAGACGGAGGCCGGCCAGATGCCAGGGTGGTTCTCTCGACAGACCGAATACGCTATTCCGGCGTGCTGCTGGCGATCATCATCGCCCTGCTCGTGCTGCCGCCCATCTGGTTCCTGGTGCAGGGCAGCCTGTACACCACCAACGCCGATTTCACCCGGGGCGAGTTGACGCTCGATTACTATCACCGGCTGATCCAGGAGCCCAGGCTGTTCACCAGCAGTCTCAACTCGACGGTCTTCGCCGTCGGCAGCTCGGTCGTGGCACTCCTGCGACCGACTAGGAGCTGCTCCATTGATGGGCTCTGCAAACTGACGTATATGGCGTATAGGACGCACTTCGGAGACTTCCTCACCTTGCTGCGCCATCATCGCTACGTTTCATTTCGTCTTGCCGAACGGCGTGGCATGTAACGAAGGAGACACCAGTGACCGACGGACTCATCGACAGAAATCCGGACATCCTTGGGGGGACGCCGGTGTTTTCTGGTACCAGGGTGCCTGTGCGTATCTTGATGGAACATTTGGAGGCGGGTGATCGCCTCGACGAGTTCCTGGAAGACTATCCCACTGTATCGCGGAGCCAGGCAATTGCGTTGCTGGAACGCGCGAAGGGCATGCTGGTATCCGATACAGATGAAGTTGTTGCTTGACGAGTCCGTGCCGAGGCGCGGCTCTCCTCGTTCTTTCCGGAACCGTTTACGGTCTCCACGGTTCAGGAGATGGGTTGGGCCGGCACTGCAAACGGCCGTCTGCTCCTCCTGGCCGCCGACAGGGAATTCGTCGACGCCCTCATCACCGTCGACCGAGGTATCGAGCATCAACAGAATGTGGACGACTTGCCGATCCCGGTCATTGTCATGATCGCGGCCCGAAACCGCTTGCAGGAATTGCAACCCCTCGTGCCCGAAGCGATAGCTCTCCTATCGGGGCGCCTGCAACGGCGCTTTTACCGTGTTCCAGCTTGAATCGATTTAGGCCCACGGCCTTGTCCAGAGCGGTCGACACGCTGGCTGGCGTCGGTCCCACGCTTTCGGTTGCTGTGCGCATCCACCTTACCCTTAGTTAGTTAGGTAAGCAGATTGGGAGGACACCTGAACTCAGCCACGTACCTGTCCAAAAGCGCGACTGAGGTGGTCCCGGTTGGTTGGACAGGGGGGCAGCAGAGTTAAGGTGTGTTCGATTGATGTTGTTGATACACTGGCCCCTGCGGTCCATCTAGATCCTGACGCTGGCCACCCGCAAGCGCCCGGCGAAGCCGAAGCCGGTGAACTGGCTGCCTTGGTCGGTGTTGAAGCTCCCCGGCATGCCATGGGCGGCCTTCTCAGGGGGTGGCATGAAGGGTCACCATGCGGTTTCCGTGTCGCCAACTGGCGGGTGATATTTCGGTTCGAGGACGCACACGTCGTGGATGTCGACTATCTCGATTACCACTAGGAGATCCCGACATGGCAATGAAAAACCCGGTGCATCCTGGCGCCATCGTGCGAGAAGACTGCCTGAAACCATTGGGCTTATCGGTATCCGAGGGCGCAAGGCGGCTTGGTATCGGGCGTCAGACGCTTTCCAATCTGGTCAATGAAAAGGCGGCCGTTTCGATCGAAATGGCCTACCGGTTGTCCAAGGCATTCGGTTCGACCCCCGAAACGTGGCTCGGCATGCAGTTGGCATGCGACCTTTCCCGGTCGCGTGACCTGGAACAAAAGATCAAGGTCGAACGCATCGCCGCCGCATAGGCCGGAATCGACCACCACACACGGCATCCATGCCGCTCATGGCTCCCATCCGGGGCCTGGGGTTGACGGTCATTGGGGAAGCGGCGAAGTTCAGTTGAAATCGACGACCCCGTGGTTTCGAACGATTTCCTTCACGATCCGCGTCTCCGGTTCGCAGAAGACAATCAAATTGTTTGACGCCGGGACGCGAGCGCTCGGGATCAACAGCCCGTCGGCGCCCAGGAACGCGCAGGCCTCGGCGACCTCCTGGGAACGGGGATACTCCTTTTCCCGCTCAAGATAGCTCAATTGGCCGTAGTGCCCTGTGTCGAACCCGATGGAAGACAGCGCTTCAAGGTCAGGAAAGCGCATGACGGCCTGCAGAGATACCGACAGTTCAAATAACTCATAGCGGACCCTGGAAGGCGGAATAGGCTGGCCCTGATAGAGATGAAACCGTCGCTCGGCGATGGCGGCCTCGCGCGTTTCCGAGGTGTACAGCACGTCGAGCGTCCCGTCGTCCCAACGGCCGCCGGACCGCCAGCAGGCAAGCGGATCGCGGCCCTCTCGGACCGACCGCCACACCGTTCCCGAGTAGGGAGCCTGGTCGACGGCTTCCAGCGCATCGAGCAACCGCTGATCGCGTATCCGGCGATGGGTCTGCGGACTGTTCCTTCGCACCGTGCTCAGATGTACGCGTCCGCGTCGAGGCGATCGAGGATTGCGAGCACGTCTTCGGTCCGCTCGCCATGGACAAGGTCGATGGCCCGCTCCCCGTCCAACTGTGGATGACGCGCGTACAGCCAGGCGCGCACCTCTTCCCGGCTATAGTACTCGCTGAGCCGCATCACCACGTAGGCCAAATCGGAAATGATGAGTTGTGTGTTGGGATGAGGCGACTTCTGGCCGGTCGTCCAGCGGGATACGGTCGCCTTGGAGACGCCGGTGAAATTCGCGATGTCGGTTCCCTTCAAACCACCGGTCTGTTGCAACCGTTCGATGAACTGTACCACCGGCTTGACCGCCTTCACCTGTGCCTGATCCATGCGGGACTCCATTCGGCGTCTGAGCCGACCTATAGCCGTCATGCCTTTGACTTTATTGTTTCAATTATATATCTTTAGAAACACTGAAGTCAAGTATTGGGAAATGGCCTCCCTGGGTGGGCGAGTATCCTCGGCAGCAAACGGTCTGGCATGATCTATTTCTGGATTGCGCTCGGCAGCGCCATCGGCGGCGCAGGGCGCTACTGGTGCAGCAACCTGGTTTCCGGAGCGTTCGGGAATGCGTTCCCCTGGGGCACGATCGCCGTGAACGTGGCGGGATCGTTCCTCATCGGTTTCCTGGCCTCGATCGATCCCTTTTCGGGCCGATCCTGGCTGCCGGGATTGGAAGCGCGCGCGTTCCTCATCGTGGGCGTGTGCGGGGGCTACACCACCTTCTCGGCCTTCAGCCTGCAGACGCTGGACCTCCTGCGGACCGGCCAATGGCCCCAGGCCCTTGGCAACATCGTTCTTTCGGTAGCGCTGTGCCTCCTCGCGGTGTGGCTGGGACACCTTGCCTATGTCGTCGTCGGCCCCTCCCGGGCTGGTTGACCGGGACGACGGTCCGCGTCAGGGTCCGCCACGGTACCCGTCGCTGGCAGTCACGGAATTGACGAGACGGGCTGACCCGCGATAGCACCGACGCATATGAGCGTATGCGTTTATGAGTCTAAGCGATGAATCAGAACATGACTCGATGGAACCTGTCCATTCCCGAAGAGACCGACCGCGTGGACCGCACGTTGTCGTGCGCAATGACGGCAAGAAGGGCGATCTGTCACGATTCGTCGATGAAGCCTTACGCGGTCGGGTGCTGGACCTTGCCGCCCGACGAGTCAAGGACCGCAATGTCGGATACGACGAGCGACGATTCTCGATCTTGATCGGCGAGGAAGTAGACGCCACGCGTGGGGGTCGTTCCTCACACCAACATCCTCGTCGGCGCCCACATCACAAAGGGGGCTCCGCCGGACCGGCTCGGCAGCAGTTCACGCTTGCCCGGAAGTCAGGAGCAAATCCGTTCACCGTTCGGGACCTGCTGGTGGAAGGACGCTCCATCGTTCGCGACGACATGTTGACCACCGTGGACCCGGTTGTGGTCGCCGAGGCTGCCGGGCGTCGCGTTGCGCGGCTGGCGGCTTAGGTAGCCTCTCGGACGGTAAGGGGGTCAGTTTCGCCGCGCGAGCCGATGGTTGGTAGTGCCCCAGTTGGAAATTCTCAATAGCCGCCAGTTCTTGATTGACATAAATAAAATTGTCAGCGTAGTTTTTCCGGTCAATGGCTCGGGAGTTGACGATACGCTACGAATGACGAACCAGCAGGAGCCGCAATTGGATTTGTGGCATCTGGGCGAATCTTTCTTGGGCATAGAGCGTGAGTCCGGTACCTCCCTGGATGGCCGGCTTCGGCGCGGTACTCGATCTTTCCGACAAGAGCCGACGTGTCCTCGATGCCATCGAAGAGCAGTTTGAAAGGCTCACCCCCGAAGACCTCGAATGATTCTCGACAGCAATGGGAACGCACCCTCCGCTATGCGCCCGTTCTTTGGCTTCTACGGTGGCAAATGGCGCGATGCTCGCAAGCACTATCCGGCCCCCGAATACAACACGATCGTTGAGCCTTTCGCCGGCTCTGCGGGTTACGCGGTCCGGTATGCCGACCGGAAGGTTATCCTTGGCGAAAAGGACGCCGTCATTTTTGGTGTCTGGGACTACCTCATCCACGTTTCGGCGCACGACATACTCGCTATCCCCGACCTTATACCGGGGCAGACGGTTACTGACCTTCCCATCTGTCAGGAGGCACGGTGGCTCGTCGGGTTTTGGCTGAACCGCGGAGCCTCACGACCGCGAACCGGGCCTTCGGCGTGGATGCGCGATCGGATCCGTCCCGGGTCGTTCTGGGGCGAGCGGGTGCGAGAGACCATCGCCGCGCAAGTTGACCGCATTCGTCACTGGCGGGTTTTTAACTGCTCGTACGAGGATCTGCCATTTTCTGGTGAAGCCACTTGGTTCGTCGACCCACCGTATCAGAACCAAGGGAAGCATTACTACCACGGCCCCGAGAATGTTGACTTCGCGATGCTGGGAGATTGGTGCCGGACGCGGCTGGGTCAGGTCATCGTGTGCGAAAACAGAGGTGCGGACTGGCTCCCCTTCACTCCTCTAGCGGACGTTAAGACTACGCGTGCCAACTCCCGGTCCGTAGAGGTAGCGTGGATAGGGGGGGCAAGCTAGCAATGGCGGAACGAAATCAACGGAATCGAGAGTCGGTGACATGAGTGCGATCACAGAGCACCTGCACGGCGCGTTTCTGGACGCTCTCGATGGCCACGTCCTCACGCATGGCGAGCTGAATGCGAAGCCTCTGGATTTGGATCTCGCCCTACCACTGCCGCAGCGCCTCCGGCTCTACCTCTACTCGCTCGTGGTCGGGGGCAAGAACCGACCGGGCGAGTTCAAGGCTGTGCTCCGGGTGCCGGGGCAAATTGTTGGAGACTACGGGGCCTTCGACCACTCCGGTGACCGGCTTGCCGTACTGGCTGCGTACCGCGACGATCTCGACGTGTTCGTGTTGTGGGACGCGAGCATCCACGAGCGGTTCAAGCACGGCGGCAACATGCAGGTCAAGGACACAGTCGTTGCGGAGGCGGCCGCGACGGGCTGGGCCGAGCAGCGGCGCCCGCTACGCTCCGGCATCACTGAGATCGTGTTCGCCTGCCGGTCGAGTTCGCTTCCGCGCGCAATCGGCCACCGCGTCGCTTGGACAGGGGGGGTGATGGAGTGAGTGGTCTAGCCACTCTCGCCCTAAGGACCTCGTATCACAGGGGCCGAGACGACATCGCCAACGATTTCTACCTGCCCGCCATGCGGCGCGCGATCGAGTACGACCGTGCAGTCGGTTATTTTCGGAGCGCCGCATTCATCATTGCTTGGCCCGCGTTGCGTGAGTTCGTCGCACACGGGGGGCGCATCCGGATCCTCTGCTCGCAGGTGCTCTCGCCCGAGGATATAGAGGCACTTGACGCAGGGTATGCGGCACGGGTGGACGGGACAATCGCCGCCCGGCTGCGTGACGAGGTCGCCACGCTCTTGGAAGATGAGACGATGTCGGAGCCCGCAAGGGTGCTGGCAGCGCTAGTGGCGACCGATGTCGTCGAGATCAAGATCGCCGTTCTCCGTTCGATACCGGGCGTGGCGACGACGCGCATCTTCCACGACAAACTCGGCATCCTGCGCGATACCGAGGGCTCGGTTGTCGTCTTCAAAGGTTCGATGAACGAGACTTGGTCCGGACTCTCAGAGGACGGGAACCTCGAATCCGTCGACATCGCGTGCTCCTGGCTCGGTGGACGGGACGAAGAGCGAACGAACGAGGAGACCGTCTACTTCGCAGAGCTGTGGACCAACACCTATCCTGGACTCGATGTCCGCCCCTTCCCGGAAACTGCCCGGGAAACGCTCGTGTCCGCGGCGGATCCCGACTGGGAGAGCACGGTTGAGCGCCTATTGCGGGAGCGTGCCGATGCCTCGCCCTCGCCGAACGAGGTGGCGGCGGATGCTAGGGGACGGACGCTCAAGCCTCATCAGTCTGCGGGACTCGCAGCGTGGCGTGCAAACGCGCGCCACGGCATCCTTGCGTTTGCGACGGGAGCCGGGAAGACCTTCACCGCCCTCGACGCTATCCGCGAGTCTCTCACGAAATACGACGAGGTTCCGCTCGTCGTCGTGCCTGATAAGACTTTGTTCGCCCAGTGGTTTGAGGAACTCCGAGCCGCGGTAGGCCCACTCGACGCCAGCATCCTGAGGGTGGGTGCGGGCTTCGACGCTTGGCGCGAGGTTCTCGGCGACTGGACGGCACCTGATGGGCGGCGGGTTGTGCTCGCGACGATGCAGACGGCACGCTCCAACGCGTTTCGCACCCGCGTCACACGCGGCCCGCATCTGTTCCTCGTTGCTGACGAGGTCCACCGCCTTGGCTCGCCTGCGAATCGCACGCTGCTCGATGAGACGTTCTTTGGCCCACGGCTTGGCCTTTCCGCGACTCCGGAGCGCTCTGGTGACGACGTTGGCACATCCGCCATCCTGGCCTACTTTGGTGGTGTTCTAGAGCCCCGCTACACGCTTGCGGACGCCGTCCGGGATCGCGTACTTACTCCCTACTTCTATCGACCCCAGACGGTCTTGCTGTTGGATGCGGAAGCGGCTGAGTGG
The DNA here is from genome assembly GCA_965221155.1 of uncultured Binatia bacterium (SeqCode). GTDB lineage: Bacteria > Desulfobacterota > Binatia > UBA9968 > JAJDTQ01 > JAJDTQ01. Next base: position 1,371,199 of record OZ244869.1, read on the forward strand.
CACCGGCTGTCGCGCCGAATTGCCCAACTGCGAGCCCAGATAGGCGAGGAGGCGGGAGGTGACACTCAAATTGAGAGCCTCCTCTTCGCGCGGGCGGACATTGTCAAGCATGCCTCGGCCAAGGTTGATCTCGCCGTCGAAATCGTGAACGAGACCTACGAATACGGGCAGCGCTGGATCATCTACTGCGACGATCAGGCACAACTCGGCAGCGTGACAGCCGCTCTCGCCGAGGTCGGTCACACTGCGATGCCGTTCCATTCGGCCATGGAGGGCGACCGGGCGGAGACACTGCGCTGGCTCGATCAGTTTGGCGGGATCGTCGTCTCCATCAAGTGCCTTGACGAGGGTGTGGATATCCCATCCGTGACTCACGCGCTAATCCTAGCCTCGTCCAAGAACCCGCGGGAGTTCGTTCAGCGGCGTGGGCGCGTGCTCCGACGCGCGAAGGACAAGTCGCTCGCGTTCGTCTACGACGCGATCGTCATGCCGCCGAACCGTGCGGCGGGCGATGACGCCGCTCCCGACCCGATCACTTCGGGCGAACTTGCCCGCGCCATTGAATTTGCACAAAGCGCGGACAACCCGGCCGCCCGCGCAGACCTCATGGCCATCGCGATCGACGCTGGCATTGACTGGGAAACATTACCTAAAGTGGGAGTAGAAGAAGACCTTGAAGAACATTGAGCGTAAAGATTTGGTGAACGCTTTGTTGGCGAGCCGTGACGAGATTGACCCAGAGCTCGAGACCGAGTTGCTGGAGGCCATCGTGGACGCGGAAATGGTGTCCGCAGGTGACGGCGATATGGCGATACACGCCATTGATGTCGCATTGAACGCCGCCATTGATCGCGGTGTCGGTTACGTCCAAGAGGCGGGTGCGGCGGAGGCGACTGAGGACGACGTCAACGGTGACGGCGAAGACGAGGAGAATGGAGCCTGATGCTGACCCTCCGCGGACTCGAGGTAGAGGGGTTCGGGCCCTTCGCTGACCGCACCGTTCTTTCGTTTCCCGACCAGCCGGGCGTGACGGTCGTGTATGGCGACAACATGCGTGGGAAAACGAGTCTGATGAACGCTATTCGCTATGCGTTCTTCGGAGAGGTCCAGGGGCACGGCGAGCGCACACGCGGAATCTTGTCCGCGTGCAACCGGGACCTTGTCAAGGCGGGTAAATACGGCTTTACCGTCGGACTGTCGCTCCGCTATGAGGGTGCCGACTTTGGCCTGATGCGCGCGGTCGCGCCGAAGGTCGCTGTGCCGCAGAGTGACGAGGACTTCACGACCACGGTTGCCGTACGCCGCGGCGGTGTTGTGCTTGGGCCGGCCGATAGAATGGCGTTACTCCGTGGGATGTTGCCGAAGGATGTCGCCCGGTTCTTCCTGTTCGATGGTGAGCTCCTCGATCAGTACGCCGAACTGCTTATCAGTGAGAGCGATGCCGGCCGGACCATCAGCGAGGCGATCGAACACATCCTTGGCGTGCCGGTGCTCCGGGACGCCCGCGACCACCTCGCGGTGCTGGCTTCAACCGCTAGCCGCGCCTCCGCGAAGGAGGCATCCAAGTACCAAAAGACCGAAGCGATAGGCAACGCCCTCCAGAGCGCGAATGACGTGAAAGAAGCCCATGAGTTGGAGCGAGACCGCAAGACTGCGGAGTTAGAGGACCTACTAGCCGATCGCGAAGCGATCGAGACCGAACTGCGACACCAAGAAGCCTACGTGGCTGCTGTCGAGCGCCTCGACAGGGCCCGCAAGGATCTCAGGACGGCACAGAACACCCGGCAGGTCAAGGCGGCCGAGTTGAAGGTCGCAATGAACGACGCTTGGCGCACGCTGCTCGATGAGCCGGTCGCTAGTGCCAAGGACGCGGCACAGACAGCCGTCAAACAAGCCTTTGCGTCACTTACGACGTCGCTGCGAGTCGAGGCCATCACGAACCGTTTCTGCCGTACCTGCGACCAAGACGTTCCAGAGGATGTTCGATCCCGTCTGACCGCGTCACTGCCGGCGGGTGCAACCGCAGTCAATGCTTGGGACTACGCCGGCATTGCCGCGCTGGCGCGGAGGTCCGATCTCGATGGCTTCCAGCAGAAGGACGTACGCGCCGAAGTACGGCTCATTTGGGAGGCAATTCGGCAGGCACGTCTCAATGAAGCGGACGCCCAGGGCCGGATCGCGGACGCCAACAAGATCCTGGATGATCAGGATCCTGAAGAGATCCGCCGCCGCAGGATGACGCTCACTGAGCTTGGCGGTAAGATACACGCTGCGCAAGACGCCATTGCCGCTGAGAAGAGACTTGTTGAAGAGCAGGTCCTCGCAATCGCGCGGCTCACGAAGCGGCTCGAGGCTGCGAGCACTCCCGAACTCTCGGCATTCCAGCAACGCGAAAGGATACTCGCTCGCGCCCGGACCGTCTTCGAGTATGCTGTCGACCGTTACAAGGCCGCGCTACGTGGTCGTGTTCAGGACAGCGCGACGGAGTTGTTTCGCCAGATGACGACAGAGAAGGAGGACTATGCCTCTCTTGCCATCAACGATCACTATGGGCTTACGATCATCCACAAGGACGGCCGGGCTGAGGACGGCCGTTCTGCCGGCGCCGAACAAGTCGTGGCGCTAGCGCTGATGGGTGCGCTGCAGGCGAATGCGCCGCTGCGCGGCCCGATCGTGATGGACACCCCGTTCGGTCGGCTAGACCCGAAACACACCGCCAATGTCGTCACGGCCCTGCCGTCGATGGCCGAACAAGTGGTCTTGTTCGTTCAGGAAGGCGAGATCGATCGCGCTACTGTCCGCGAACTCCTCGGCAGCCACCTGCTTAGGGAGTACCAGCTTGACAAACAAACAGCCCGCCGAACTCTTGTGATGGAGGCTCGCTGATGCCAGATGAAGACCGAAAACAGATTGGACTCACGGAGCACGGCAAAGGCGCGGTTGCTCTGTTGACGGACAAACTCGGCTGGTTTGATGAGGCCCAGGCCGCAGGCCGGTTCGCACTCGCGTACGCTATCAGGGAGGGCCTCGGGCCTAGCCAGACAGGGATGCCAGTCGAGACACGTTGGTCGCCTGATCTGTTCGACCCCTCCGGCGAGATCCGGGCACTTCTTCGGGCCTTGTACCCTGAGACAACCATGCCGATAAGGCTGATGGAGTACTTGATCGACGAGGGGCTGCGTCGGATCGCATCCAAAATCGACGATGGAGAAGTGGAGCCAACAGCGTTCCTGGGCTGACATAGACGTTGACCGGAAAGGAAACTCCCAGAGGGCAGTTGTGCTGAACCCCCTGGATCCGCGAAATCCTTTGGCGCCCGATCCTCCCGGACGAGTCCGACAATCACCTGATCGAGCTGGCGGTTGCGGGCAATGCGGCATGGATCGTTACGGGCAACACGAGGGATATCGCGGCAGGCGAACTGGTATCCGACGGCTTCCGCGTGGTCACGCCGGGCGCCTGGGTGAAGGAGGATGACTGACATGGCGACACTGACGATCCGGCTTCCTGATGCTCATCGCGATCGGTTGCGACGATGGCTGCGCGGCGTGGGTGAACGCAGCCAGGGAAACCATCGAAAGAGGAACTCTACCCATCCGGACGCTTCGAATCTATGTTGAGCTTCATCAAACGCCTTTTCGGGACGGCGCCTGCCCGCGATGAGGGTCTACGGCGCAGTGTCGTCGAGGACTCGTTTCGATCTGAGAAAACGCGAGTAAGCGATGCTTACTTCGATACTATGGCTCGGATGCAGGACGCTGTTTCCGAGCGAAACTTCCTGGAAGCCGCACGGCTCGTACGCGAGAATCTTAAGTACATCTCCGATTGGGTGAAAGAGACGCGTCGCGACTACGGATCCTTCGACATCAGCACGATTCCGGGCCTACAGCAGGGGGGAAAGGTACTCGCTCTTGTTGGTGACGACGAAGGGCTTGTTCGCATGACTGAGATCGTCGCGTCCGTGGCCGAACTTGAGCCGTGGATTGAGAAGGTCAAGCAGCACCAGCACGACCGGCGGCTATTCCAGGCCATCCTTGAATTGGTGGCTGCCCAGCCGAACTGCCGGCAGACTGACGTGAAGGGATTAGTTGGCGAAGCCGACGGCCATCGAGTTGCGAACCTCATCTCATATCTCGACAAGGCCGGAAAGATCGCCCGTATCAAATCGGGCCGCACGTATAGGCTCCTGCCGCCAGAGTCAGTCGACATTCCAGTATCGCCCGCGAAGCGGATCGTTCGGTCGCACCGAACCGACCGAAAGTCACCAAAGCTGCACGAGATCGATATTTCTTCGCTCAGCTATGTGCCACTGCCGCGTGCGCCGCTCCGATGGGAGGAGGAGCAAGCCGGTCGCGAACGGGCGACGTTTCCCCAGGCGGAAGACCAATTCGAGGTTCGGGATGCCAATTGGCGGCTCGTGACGGTCGAGAAGATACCGCCGGCACAGCGCCCGGACATCGCTTTTCGCCAGATACATCCGACCGATTCCGGGCTCCTGATGATTGACGACCTCGGTAAGGCTGGCGGCCTCGGTCAGATCGATGCGGCGGCACTGTATTACGACCGAAACGGCGTGCTGAACGCGAAGAAGGGGCTCCAGCACGATGTCTACCGTATCGGCGTCCATCCCCTCGGACGTGGCCTAATCGGTATGTCGCGCGATTGTGTCGCCCATGCCTACGACGACCACCTTGAACCTATCTTGGAGACACCCCTCACCGAAGCGCCCGAGGTCCTCAATCTGAGGAAACGGTGCGACATCCCAGACGATCAGCTCAAGAACCACATCCGTTGCGTCGCGCTTTCGCGGGATGCGAACCGCTATCTCTTTACCACGGTGGACGAGGCGTGGTGCGTGGATATGGGTGGCAAGGGCGTCTGGGGCGTTAAGTTGCCGATCAAGGAGGGCTGGACACGTGTCGCAACGCCGAGCAGCGAATTCGGGACAAGCGTAGAGGTAGACCGTGCGCTCACCCTCATGGGCCTATCGCTACCGATCACCCCGGAAGACCTGAAACAGCGGTACAGAGACCTGGCCAAACAATGGCATCCTGATCTCCACCCAGACGATTTCCGGGCCGTCGAGAAGATGAAAGCACTCACCTCGGCGGCGGAGTTGCTCACCGGCGTCGAGGCGAGTGTCCTTCCGCGGTATACCGGTGCCACCTTCGTCCGTGAGATGGAGCGCAAGGAGTTTGAGGTCGGTGGCGTACGATTCACCATGGGTATCGACATGCAGGTTGGCGAGCTTCACGCCTCCGACTGGATCTATGCGGCCGGCTTCGCGGCGGACTCGGACGCTGTCTATCTCGCCGGCTACTCAGGCCGCGTCGTTCTTGTCGATCAGAACGGAAGAGGTGTCCGGGTGTATGATATTGGCAGTGTTCCGCGCAGGATCGTGGACACCGGGGACTATCTCTACATGTTGACCGATACGCGTCTCTATGTCTTGCATGATGACGCGCTACACGCCCTCGTCGACACGTTCGATGACGGTGACTTGGTCGTAGCGCAAACGGGCTTCGGGCTACTTGAAAAAAAACGACTACGCTGGTTCAGTGAGGATGGTCGGTACTTGGGGTGCATTCTCTCAAAGGAACCCATTCGTCGCGTTTACTCCACCGGCGATGGGTTGGCTGTGGAGACGCGTCAGCGCCATGCCGTTGTCCAGGGGGTCCCGGCGTGGTGGGAATAATGCTCCGGCACCGGTGCGATTACGAGGATGCAGAGTTCAATGTAAGTGAGAGAGCTACGAGGAACGAATGGCGAGCTGTGCAGGATTTCGCGCGCCCTTTTGCGTCTACAGGGCTGTTCACGAGTTTCTCAGACCAGGAAACATGCCCGCGGTAGGACGCCGGTGAAATCACTGATTCATGGAGATAAGGCGCTCATGGTTACTTCTTTTGGCCGCTGACTTTCCGCCGAGCACGTATGTCTGCAGAACGATGTCCGAAACAGACCGACAACTTAAGGATAGGCTGAATACGAACCAGGCAATGCGAGAGCGCATGTGCTTGGATTTACTTCAAACTCAACCGCACTTCACGGAGGTTCGTCCACGGTTGCCCAAAGGAGGTCCTGATGGGGGTCGCGATATTGAGGCTCTATACAAGGACAAGCAGAGAGTGTTCGGCGCCGTTGGCTTCGTAAATGATGCGACCGACACCGAGGAACACCGCCGCAAGGCAAGAACGAAGTTCGGCGAGGATCTCGCTAGACTCTCAGGCACCACGATTGGCGAACAAGACTCCACCCCTGATGTCTTCGTCTTTTTTACAAATGTCGGCTTGACGCCTGGTATTATCGATGACCTCAAGAAGTCGGCATACGCTGCGAACATTTCAATATGCGAAATTTATGATCGAGAACGCATGCGGATTATGCTCGATTGCAATACAGGCTATGCAATTCGGCAGCGTTATCTCGACATTCCATTGTCGGACGCGGAGCAGAAGGATTTTTTCGGCAAATGGGGTGACGATCTTCAAACAATGATGTCGACAGGGCTAAGCGGTATCGAGACTCTGGCTCGGCGACTCCACTTTCTCGCAGAGGCCCAGTTTCTCGTCGACGAGATCTCAGTGATAGTAAAACTTACTTCTCCGGTGGGCGAAATTTCCGGCGGGAATTTTCTTTTTCAGACTATGATCACGCTACGGACCAACGCGGATGGTCTCCTTTCGATGAGCTTCGGTTCGAGCAGCGAACCAATTGTAGAGACGATCGACCAATTTCGTGAACGTGGAAGTCAGTTTTCCAATAACACGCAGAGAGGCTTCTCCTATGCCGACCTTTCGCCTGGATCACCACAATATGAGCGGTACCAGGCGATCCCTGGCGAAGAGGTGGATGACGATGTTGAGCGGTGGGTTTCTGTTGGTAGTTCACGGGGCGTTCTTCAAATCGAAAAACCCTACATTCGCGCAAGATACGGGTCAGAGCCATTTCTTGAGCGTCTCTGGCCCACATGTCGACTGATTGATCTCCACCGGTGCATGGTTCTCTTCGACTGCAATGCTGCGATCGCAGAGCATGTCGAAGAAGTGTTTGTATTGGCCAATCAATACTGTGTACTGCATCTGCGAAAACACGACTTCAGAATCGGAAATGGGTCGTTTGATCGGTTTAGGTTACCGGCGGAATTGAGCCATATAGAGCCGTCAGGGGCTTGGTGTATTCTGAGGCCGGCGGATGCGTCGTCCTTCATGCCGGATTTCTATGGCAGAACACCCGAGCGTTGGCTCGCCGTTGACGCGTGACCGGCATGCTATTCCGCCAATGACCCTTGGGGACGCGAACCTTTGGCGCCCGAACTTCCCGGACGAGTCCGACAATTCTCTGGTCGAGCTGGCGGTTGCGGGCAATGCGGCGTGGATTGCTTGGGCAATGTCAGGGACATCGCGGCAGGCGAACTGGTATGCGACGGCTTCCGCGTGGTCACGCCGGGCGCTTGGCTGAAGGAGGAGGACTGAGATAGCGACACTGACGATCCGGCTTCCGGATGCTCATCGCGATCGGTTGGCGGCGATGGCGGCGCGGCGTGAGCCTGAACAAGCTGATGGAACAACTCGCCGTGCGAGCGTTGACTGAACACCGCACCGAAATGCGGTTCCGGATGCGCGAGGCGCGTGGCGATGCGGCGCACGGGTTGAAGCTGCTCGACAGACTGGAACAGCGGCATGCACAGCCCACCGACCCTTGAGACAATGACCACCCGCCGGACGTTCCCACCCCGGTTGAGTTAAGCGATTGGTATTGTCTTCAGATGCCTTTCAACCGCATCGATGACGTTGCCAGCAAGTGGCAAGTTTGCCTTTGCGGCGGTCCAGTGCTGATGAAAGAGCGCCACGGTTTCGCGCGCCGTGTTCAGGACCAGCTTTAGCGGCAGGTGTGCTTTGGCGGCAAGGTGTGAAAGCTCGTCTTCTGAGAACTCATCAAAACGCTTGGTGCGGCTTACATTGAGCGCCGCTTTTTCGTCCGGGATGTACGGGATCGTCGACAAGAAATCATAGGCGGGCGCGAGTGCCGCGTGACGTCTGTCGGCGTAGATCAGCGACCAGTTCTTGAGGTGCATGTCGGCATTGCCGATCAGGGTGTTGAAGGTGAGGCGGCGAATGAATTCGGCAACGTCGTCATCGTTTCCTTCCCCGGCGATGACGTTGGCGATGCTCCGTGCATTGCCCTTTCTGTATTTGTCATCGGGATAGACGCCGAAGATTTGAGCGAAGTCCTCGATATGGACGGCAGTGCCGTCCGAGAGGCGGTCAAAGCGCTGTATGGCGAGGGCCTGTCCTTTCAGCGCACCGATCCCGTTGGGCAGGTTCCCGATGGTATCGATGTCGATGAGCTGAAGCGCCGGCACGTCCATGCCGATCAGTCGGGCGAGCGTCATCATCGCGTATTCGTTTTTGGGTACGCCGGGGAATTCACGGGAGGGCAGCTTGATGATCCAGGACCCGCCCACGCCGCGGGCCGGAATGGTCAGCCCGCCCCTTGCCGCCTGAACGGCGGAAAACTTCAACTGCACGCCGGCCAGCGAAAAGCGTAGCGCATTCTCACGCGGGTCAAGATCATCGCCGGCATGATCATCGGCATCCGGCGGCCAAGCCTCGCCGTCCGCCGGCATGATGGTGATGGCTCCCGGCAGGTCGCTACCCAGCACCCATAGCAGGAAGAATTCGCGCACCGGATTCACGCCGGCGCGAGCGGCCAGATAGCTGCGCAAATGGCCTTCGGGCAGCAAGTTGGAGAAGAACGGCAGCACTTTGGTCTGCGCCAGCCTGAACTCGGTGATCAGCTCCCCGAGCCGGTCCTTGAAGCCGAGCCCCAGGACGGGCCGGGTTTCATCGTGGATGTAGTCCTCGTTAAACGCAAAGAGCGTACGGTCGCCGGCTACGCGGGTCAGCGTGCCGATGGGAACGCCGTAAAGTAGGACGTTGAGGACGGCAACATCAGCCATGGTCGTCCTCGTCCAGGCCATACGCTGGGCGCACTGCAACCCCGCTCTCGGTGCTGCCTTGGGTAAACGCCTGCACGGCAGGGACGGCCTTACGGGGCACGAGCACCAGCTCCAGGTCAAGGACGCGGGCGAGCTCCACGAGGGTGGAAACCCGGAGATCGACCGCGCCGTTCTCGATCTTCGAAATATGGCTTTGCGGCAAGCCGGCCTTGGCGCTGAGCGCGCGCTGGCTCATCCCCCTATCTTCGCGGGCGCTTCTGAGCATAGAGGCGATATGTTCGGTAGCGTAGGTCATGGGATATCCAATTCCATATCAAGAGATAAGACTGATATGTGATTACATATCGTGCATGGAGGTGGGATTCAAGACTCGATATACGATAGCAGATTATCTCTCTATCAGTATATGTTTGGATAGATCGAATTCTGGCAAGACGCCGTGACCGTCATCTATGGCGACAATGGATCGGGAAGGCCGGTCTGACGGTCATGCGCTCCAGTAGTCATGAAAATGATGCACCGGGCTGTGCCCCGAACCGATGGAGAAGGCTTGGCGGATGGCGTCCGTTATGAACTCTTTGGCCTCGGCGATTGCGGTCTCCAAGGGTTTGTTTCGCGCCAGGCCGCACGCCAGAGCAGCCGAGTAGGTGCAGCCGGTGCCGTGGGTGTTTTTCGTCCGGATCCGTGGGCCCGGGAATTCATGAAATGTGGCGCCGTCATAGAAGACGTCGGTGGCGGCGCCCTTTCGATGTCCCCCTTTGACCACGACACTCCTCGCGCCGAGGCCGACGATGTGCCTTGCCATCTCTCTGATGGCGCGCGCGCCGGTCCCCTCCACGCCTGTCAGCGCCTGCGCCTCGGGGAGGTTGGGTGTGACTATGGTGGCCAGCGGGAACAGACGGGTCCGCAACGTTCGGATGGCGTCCGGCCGCAGGAGCACGTGGCCTCCCTTGGCCACCATCACCGGATCGACCACCAGGTGCCGGATGCCATGCTCCTGGATCTTGTCGGCCACCGTGCGGATGATGCGGGCGTTGGCGAGCATGCCGGTCTTGACCGCGTCGGCGCCGATGTCGTCCATGACGGCGTCGATCTGGGCGGCGACCAGGGGCGCCGGCGTTTCGAGGACCCGTGTCACGCCGGTGGTATTTTGGGCAGTGATGGCGGTGACCACCGAAGTGCCGTAGACTCCCAACGCGGCAAAGGTCTTGAGATCGGCCTGAAGGCCGGCTCCGGCCCCGGAATCCGAGCCTGCAATGGTAAGCGCTTTGTAGAGCTTCACTGAAGTGCCCCGAACCGCGCCTATGCAGAAGTGGATTCGCCCGGTCGCGGCAATGCTGCCTCGATATCCGTGCGGGCGAAGTCATCGCCCTTGAACAGCAGGGGCTCGCCGGTCACGTTCGCAAGCGCATAGGCGAAACAGTCGCCGAAGTTGAGCCTCGCCGGATGGTTGCCCTTGCCGAACCGTCTCCAGGCGTGTCGTGCCGCGGCCGCTTGTTCGGGCGTTACGGGTACCAATTCGACCGACGCTTTTTCCAGCAACACGTCAAGCTCGTGTCCCGCTGTGACTCCACCCCTGCTCTCGATCACCATCGCCGCTTCGAGCAGTGCAACCACGGACATGCGGCGTGGCCACGCCGCCGCGATCGCTTCCTCGTAGCGATCCGCATCGGCTTCGCCGAGCAGGATGGCCAGGACCGCCGACGTATCGATGATCACTTGGGCAGCCCGTGCTCGTCGTAGAGTAGTTCACCGTGTTCGACAGCCGAGGGTCCAGGGGCCAAGAGGGTGGCGCAGCGCTGTCCAATGGCGTGAAGTTCCTCTGCCAGCGCGTCGGCACTGCGTCGGTTCCGTTCGCGCTCCAGGCGTTCACGCAACGCCACGGTGATCGCGCCGGTCATGGTTTCCCCTGTCAACTGCGCCAGTTCGCTGGCGAGTCGGTAGGTATCCTCGTTCTTGATATTGAGACCCATCGGCAGCTCCGGGTAGATCGACTTGATAAACTTCTACCCTACACGACGTCAAGACCAAGTGCAAAATGGTGATAGCGGCTGGATACCGGCCGGCCAGGGTCGCTCGACCTTGCTGTCGCGGGTAGCGCGCCTGCACCCAGCATGCGAAATAGCGGTTGACATCCCCCCGTTTCCTGGTGGCATACTCTGCGGCTGGTGATGCCATGACAAAGATCGTTTCAAAAGATCGTTTGCAGGGGTTTTTCCTCGATATGACGCAGCAATGCTTCGGCGAGCTGGGAATCCGCGATGCCGAGGTGACGGGTTACGTAGCGGACGTGCTGACGGAGTTCGCCCGCAGTGACCGCCTGTATCGCGTGCGCTCCCGGAAGAACCAGAGGCTCGACAGCGTGGTGGAGATGCTGGCGGAGGAGGAGGCGACGTTGTCGCGCGAGAACCCCCTCATGCAGGAACGGCGGCAGCGCAAGTATCTGGGGGACTACACGTTGTTCATGAGCGGGATCTTCCGGTCCCATGTCGAGCGCGGCGGGTACCTGAACTACTACCTGAAGGAAGGCAGCCGGTCCTACTTGAAGGTGTCCGAAGTGGACCTCTCGCTCTACCGGACCGGGTTCCTGCTCTTCCAGGAGCTTTCCGAGAAGTTCGAGTACTTCTCCGGGGCGCTCGACTACATGCACAAGACCTATTTCGCGGCCTCGTCCAAAAATGATCCATTCTCCGGTTTTCTGAAGCAGGTCGAAGGCTGGATGAAGGTGAACGTAACCGACAACTGACGGTGCCGGAGTCCCCGCTTACCAGCCGTAGAGGCCTCCTGGTTGCCGGCGGTCTCCTTCTGCTCGTGGCCCTCTTCGTGCTCGGTTACGTGGCCGCGTTTCTGTGGACCCCGTATCACGGCCATTCATCGGTTGCGGAGATCGAGATCCGGCGTGGCGACACGTTTGCGGCCGTGGCCCGCGAGCTCAACGAAAAGGGAGTCGTCTCCCAGCCGCGGCTGTTCGTGTTCTGGGCCTGGCTTCGCGGGCTCGATACGAAGGTGCATCGCGGCCTCTATCGCTTCGAGGGAGCGATATCGCCCCGGTCGGTGCTTGACGGACTCGTCCGCGGCAGGACCGTCGTCTACAAAGTCACCATTCCCGAAGGCTTCACGGTCCGGCAGATCGGCAGCCGGCTCGAACGAAAAGGACTGGTGACGCCCGAGAGGTTCGCCGCGGCGGTGGGCGATCCGGCCGTCCTGTCCCCACTGGGGGTCGACCGCATGGAGGGCTATCTCTTCCCCACAACCTACCACTTCCGCGCGCTCGCCACGGAAGAAGAGATCGTCAAGACGATGTTCGCCGAGTTCAAGGATACTTTCACTCCGAAAATGGAAGCACGCGCCCGGGAACTGGGTATCACCCGCCACGAGTTGGTAACCCTGGCGTCCATCATCGAGAAGGAAGCTGGACCCGGTGACGAGATGCCGCTGGTCTCCGCTGTCTTCCACAACCGCTTGAAGCGGGGCATGCGGCTTCAGAGCGACCCGACGGTCATATACGGTCTGGAAGATTTCAACGGCGACCTTACCCGCGAGGACCTCCGGAGCCCCGGTCCCTACAACACCTACCGGATCCGAGGCCTGCCCCCTGGACCCATCGCCAATCCCGGCCTGGCGGCGATGAAGGCGGCGCTCTTTCCGGCAGAGGTCGACTACCTGTACTTCGTGTCCAAGAACGACGGCAGCCACCACTTTTCCGAGAGCCTCCGGGAGCACAACGCGGCGGTAAAGAAGTATCAGAAGAACCGTCGCGCGCGTGCGCCGGAGACGCCGTAGGGACACCTCGGAGTATCCCTGGAACACCATCCCATGGAACCGGAATTGGCTGACCCGGCGCTTCAAATCGACCACCTCACCGTTCGTTTCGACGGGAGAACCCTCATCGACGGGTTCTCCCTGCGGCTGGGGCGCGGTGAAAGGGCCATCATCACGGGCGATTCCGGGGCCGGTAAATCCACCGTGCTTCGTTGCATCTTCGGTTTCGTTTCCTCGTTCGAGGGACGGGTCGCCGTCGACGGCGAGGCGGTCAGCGCGGCATCCATCTGGGGCCTGCGCGCGCGCATGTCCTACGTGACCCAGGAACCGCAGCTTGGGACGGGTACGGTGCAGGAAGTGCTGGAGCGCCCCTTCAGCTACCGCGCCAACGCCGGGCTTCGTTCCGGCCTGTCCCGCGTCCCCGAGCTGTTGGACCGGCTGCTGCTTCCCGCGGACCTGCTGCACAAGGACATGGGAGTGCTTTCGGGCGGGGAGAAGCAGCGGGTCGCCCTTGCGGCGGCATTCCTGCTGGGGCGCCGCATCATGCTGCTGGACGAGGCGACCTCGGCGCTGGACAGGTCGGCCCGGGTGGCGGTGGCGGCCCTTTTGTCCGCGGACTCGGGTCTGACCGTACTGGCCGCGGCCCACGATGCCGGCGACCTGCCGTTGTCCGGCACGGTGGTGTCGTTGCCGGGGGGAAACCGGGGATGAGCACCGTGGACATCAGCTTTGCCAGGCTCGCCGCCGGCTACAGCCTTCTTCTGGCCCCCCTCGCCTTCCTCCTGTGGTACCGTTTGCCGCTGTTCAAGGACAGCCTGATCGCCGTGATCCGGATGACGGTCCAGTTGCTGTTCGTGGGGTTCTATCTGCAGATCGTCTTCGAGTGGAACAACTTCTGGCTCAACGCCGGGTGGCTGCTGGTGATGATCGCCGTGGCCGACGCGTCCATCGTCCGCGGCTGCGGCCTGCGGCTGGCGCGCTTCGCGCTGCCGGTCTTCATCGCGCTGCTCGCCGGCACGCTCGTCCCGCTGCTGTTCTTCATGGGGCCGATCCTTCAGCAGGCCAACTGGCTGGAAGCGCAGTACGTGATCCCCATCTGCGGCATGATCCTCGGGAACTGCCTGCGGGCGGACATCGTGGGCGTCACCCGCTTCTATCGTTCCATCCGCGACGGCGAGCCCTTGTTCCTGCACCACCTGGCCCAGGGTGCGCGTTTGAGTGAGGCCGTGGCGCCGTTTCTCCGCGACGCCGCCCAGGCCGCGCTGGCGCCCACGGTCGCTTCCATGGCCACCATCGGCCTGGTGTCACTGCCGGGTATGATGACCGGCGTCATTCTCGGGGGCGCCGATCCCATGACCGCCATCAAGTACCAGATCGCCATCATGATCGCGATTTTCTCCGGCACCGCCATCACCGTGCCCGTGGCCGTCTGGCTCACCATGAAGAGCAGCTTCAACGGCTACGGCGTGCTGGACCGGGGCATCTTCGCGTAGACTCGGCTGTGCGTCTTTCGACGCCTCCCGGAGTCCGGAGCACGCCGGCCCCTCCCCGCCTCTGGATCCCGGGTCAAGCCCGGGATGACGATGAAGTGGCTCGGGAGGTGGTGCCCGAATCGTAATTCACCGCCAATGTCCGAAATCGTCATCCCGGGCTTGACCCGGGATCCAGAGGCGGGGTGTGCGCGGGCGTTTCAATGGGGGGTCCTCCTGATTTCCTGGCCTGCGGAACCGGAGGCGGCCTCAACGCGGCAGATACGGTCCAGTCGCCCTTGGGGAGGGTGACCGTGTCGACGGAGCGGCTCCAAGCGTATACCATGATGCATCCGGCGCTGCTGTTTTCTGCGAGATCCCGGTCGGGGAGTTCACGGCGTCGGAGGGACAAGGAGGAAGCGATCATGGATGCATCCGACATCGAGCGGGTCTACGGTCTGGCGGCCCGGGTGGGTTCCCTGGAGGGATACCTCTATACCGGCAAGGATATCGAGGCGGAGTACCTGCCCGGCTGGCTCGGCAACATCGAGCGGGAGTTCGGCGAGTTGCCGTCGGACGCGCGCCGGGCGTGTGCGGAAGCTCACCACGAAGTGTTGCGCAAGGTGGCGGCTTACCTCAATAAGTTCCACGGCGCCGGGGACCCCAACGCCCTCAAAGCCCAGGGCATGGTGAACGTCGCCAAAGGTGTCATGGATTCGGAAGGCTGCTAAGCTGATTCGATGACCGTCACCAGGCGCCAAAGGGAGATCCTCGACCTTATCGAGGACTATTTGCGGCGTGCGGGCTACGCGCCGACCCTGGCGGAGATCGGCCGGGAGCTGGGCCTGACGTCGGTGGCCACCGTTCACAAGCATCTCCGGAACCTCGAGGACAAGGGGCTCGTCAGGCGGCAGTGGAACCGGAGCCGCGCCGTGGAGATCGTTGCTCGGAGCGAGCCGGATATCGTGGAGTTGCCGTTGCTGGGCGTGGTGGCGGCCGGTGTGCCCATCGAGCCGGTGGAGGTGAACGACATCCTGGGAGTGCCCAGGGAGCTGGTGCGAAGCCCGGACACGTTCGCCTTGCGCGTCAGGGGCGATTCCATGATCGAGGAGCAGATCCGTGACGGCGACCTCATCCTGGTGCAGTCGGCGCCCACGGCGCGGGAAGGCGACACGGTGGTGGCTCTGGTCCGGGGCGAGGCGACGGTCAAGCGGTTCTATCGTCAGGACGGGAAAGTGCTGCTGAAGCCCGCCAACGAGCGGCTCGAACCCATCGTGGCCGAGGAAGAAGACGTGGAGATCCGGGGCGTGGTGGTCGCGGTCATCCGGAAGTATTGATGTCGAAGCATGGGTGCAGGCCCCCCGGGAGCCTGCACGGGAAGATGAGGGTGTAGGGGGCGGGTTTCAAACCCGCCCGCGCCCGCACAGCGCTGTCGGCCGTTACAGGCGCCGAGGGACCGTCCGAGAAGCGCCGCAGGAGCACATATCGATGAACCGCCTGGCCAACGAGACCAGCCCGTATCTGTTGCAGCACGCCGGCAACCCGGTGGACTGGTTCCCCTGGGGAGAAGAGGCCTTCGCCAAGGCCCGGTCGGAGGACAAGCCGGTCCTCTTGAGCATCGGCTACTCGGCCTGTCACTGGTGCCACGTGATGGAGCACGAGTCCTTCGAGAACGAGTCCATCGCCGCGCTGATGAACGAGAACTACGTCAGCATCAAGGTGGACCGGGAGGAGCGGCCGGACCTGGACGAGATCTATATGAACGCCGTGCAGATGCTGACCCGGCGGGGTGGCTGGCCCATGACCGTGTTCCTGACTCCCGAGGGGAAGCCGTTTTTCGGCGGCACCTACTACCCGCCCGAGGACCGGCACGGCATGCCGGGGTTCCCCCGGGTGCTGCAGGCGGTGGTGGAGGCCTACCGGAACAAGCCGGAGGACGTGGCCAAGAACGTCGATCAGATCGTGGCCGCGCTGGATCGGATGAGCGTGCTCAGCGAGACGGACCACGAGTTGAACGTGGAGGTCGTCACCCGGGGGGCGGAGGGCCTGACGCCGGCTTATGACCCCGCCCACGGCGGCTTCGGCAAGGCGCCCAAGTTCCCCAACGCCGGGGTCTACAACCTGTTCCTGCGGTCCTACCGGCTGTCGGGAAACGAGCGGTACAAGGAGATGATCACCGAGACGCTTCGGAAGATCGCCCAGGGGGGCATGTACGATCAGCTCGGCGGCGGCTTCCACCGATACTCCGTGGACGACAAGTGGCTCGTGCCCCACTTCGAGAAGATGCTGTACGACAACGGCCAGCTCGCGCAGGTCTATGCCGAGGCCTACCGGATCACCAAGGACGGATTCTTCAAGCGCATCGTCGAGGAGACGCTGGACTACGTGCTGCGGGAGATGATGCAGCCCGAGGGAGGTTTCTACTCGGCGCAGGACGCGGACAGCGAGGGCGAGGAAGGCAAGTTCTTCGTGTGGACGCAGGAGGAAGTCCACGGCGTGCTCGGCAAGGAGCACGGCGCCATCTTCTGCCGGTTCTACGACGTCACGGACCTGGGCAACTTCGAGGGCAAGAACATCCTGCACCCCATCCTGACCGTCGAGCAGGCGGCCAAGTATTTCGGCAAGGAGCAGGAGGAGATCGAAACGGTGCTCGCCGAGTCCCGGGCGCGTCTTTTCGCGGAGCGGGAGAAGCGGGTCAAGCCCTTTCGCGACGAGAAGGTGATCGTCTCCTGGAACGGGCTGATGCTGTCGGGCGTGGCCGCGGCCTACGCCGTCACCGGCGATGCCCGCATCCGGGAGGCCGGCACCCGAACCGTGGATTTCATCTTCACGCGTATGTTCGACAACGGTCTGCTGCTCCACACCTACAAGGACGGACAGGCCAAGCTGCTGGGCTATCTGGATGACTATGCCTTCCTCATCGCGGGCTTGCTGGACCTGTTCGAAGCGACCTTCGAGGACGGGTTGCTGGACCGGTCCAAGGCCTTGGCCCGGACCATGGTGGAGGAGTTCTGGGACGAGGCCAACGGCGGGTTCTTCTATACGGGCAAGTCCCACGAGCAGCTCATCAGCCGCACCAAGCCCGGGTTTGACAGCTCCATCCCGTCGGGCAACTCGGTGGCGGCGCAGGTACTCCTGCGGCTCTACCACTACACGGGGGAGCAGGACCTCCTGGATCGTGCGGAGAAGACCTTGCGGCTTCACTACGAGATCATGGCCAAGGAGCCGTTCGGCATGTCCACCATGCTCGGGGCGCTGGACTTTCGTCTCTCGGGGCCGGCCGAGATCGTCATGGTGGCGGGCCGGGATGACGCGGATGCGGGCGGCATCGTGCGGCGGGTGCAGGACAGCTACCTGCCCAACAAGACGCTCCGGTGGGTGAGCCCCGATGCCCGTCTGGAGGAAATCTCCCCGCTGCTGGAGGGGAAATCGCAGATCGGCGGCAAGCCGACGGTCTACGTGTGCCGGAACTTCACGTGTGCTCCGCCGGTGACGGACTGGGAGGGGTTGAGCCCGCTGCTGGAGCAATAGGGTCGGCCGGTAGCGCGATGCGGACACGGGCGGGTTTGAAACCCGCCCCTACATCAGATATCCGATTCATGCCCAGGCTCCCAGGGTCGGGGTCGGTTCTTGGAGTGTGATTCAGAGATTGTAACTGGTTATTTTAACTACGGAAGGAAGCAAATGTCAGACAAGATAAGACTGGGAGTCATCGGCGCCAATCCAACCCGTGGATGGGGTCCGCGCGCCCATCTTCCGGCGATCGTGGCGAGCCGCGGCGTCGAGTTGACAGCCGTGTGCACCACGCGCAAGGAGAGCGCCGAGGAATCGGCCGCGAAATTCCAAGCGAAGATGGCTTTCCATGATTACCGCGAGATGCTTGCCTGTCCGGATATCGAGGCGGTGGCGGTGCTGTTGGTGGTGCCGAACCACTATCACGTGACGGTGGATGCGCTCAACGCCGGCAAGCACGTGTTCACGGAGTGGCCACTGGGAAAGACGTGCGTGGAGGCCGTGGAGATGCGTGATCTCGCCGAGGCCCAGGGGCTCCGGCACATGGTAGGCTTGCAGGCCAGGGCCAACCCCTCGATCGTGTATGCCAGAGACCTGGTGGCGGACGGCTACGTGGGCGAGGTCATGGCGTGCCATGTGAGCGTGGCGCGCGGCGGCGTGTTGCAGCGGCCTTCGGACCGGACCTGGCAGAAGGACAACTCCCTGGGCGCCACCACCTTGACCATCCCGGGCGGTCATACCATTGATGCGCTACGCTTCATCGTAGGCGATTTCAGCTCCGTTTCGGCCGTGGTGAGCACCCAGGCGCGCCAGTGGTTCGAGACCGACACGCAACGCTACGTCGACGTCACCGGCCCGGACAACGTGCTGGTGAGCGGGCGTCTGGCCAACGGCGCCGTGGCCTCGGTTTACGTGGCCTCCGTACCCTGGAGCGGGTCCGGGTACCGCATGGAGATCTACGGCCGGGAGGGCACGCTGGTGGCCTCCTCCGGTAACACCCCGCAACTCCTGGCGATGCGTCTTCAGGGAGCCAAGGCCGGCGGGTCCGGCCTTGAGGAGCTGGAGGTGCCGGCCGAGTACGTGACGGCGCCGGCGGAGACGCCGCAGAACGAGCCCAAAAACGTCGGGGAAATGTACGTGAGGTTCAGCGACGCCATCCGGAACGGCACCGGCTGCGAGCCGGATTTCAACACGGCCGTGGACCTGCACCGGCTCCTCGACGCCATCGCGGCATCGTCGGAACGGGGCGAGGCCGTAGCGACAGGTGACTAGTGTTGCGTTCCACAAATACGTTGACGAATATGCTGGTCCTTCTCGCCGTCGGCTGCGTTGCTCCTCCTCGCGTGGTATTGGCCACTGGGGGCGACCGCCGGTCGCCCCTACAGGTCGTCGCGCCTTGCCGACGGCAAGAATTCCTGCGCATCTTCGTCAACGTATTTGTGGAACGCAACACTAGCCGCGATACGTGAGGGGTCAAATCGTGGGCCTGTGCTCCGGTGAGTACAGTGCCCAGGATTTGACCCCACCGAGCACGGAGGAGCCCGTCATGGCGAAGGACCTCTTGATTCGGGAGCCCAACCATCAGCTTCGCTGGTGCGATTGTCGGTTGTGTATTGTGGATGTCCCGCTGCCAGGGTTGCCGGAGGCGATCCCGGGCGTTGTGACGAACGGTATTTCACGTACGCCGGGACGCCGCGGCGCGGGCGAGGTTTTCGAGCATGGGAACAGTGGTTTCCCAGTCGATGCAGGCGTCGGTGACGCTTTGGCCGTAGGTCAGAGGGGTGTCGGGTTTGATGTCCTGGCGGCCGGCGACGAGATGGCTCTCCATCATGACGCCGCAGATGCTGTCGGTTCCGGAGCCAACCTGCTCGCATACGTCGGCGCAAACGTCGGGTTGGCGCTCGTAGTCTTTCTGGCTGTTGCCATGGCTGCAATCGATTAGCACCCGGTGCGGGAGCTTCGCGTCGCGTAGCGCCTGCGAGGTTTCATCGACCACGGTCCGGTCGAAGTTGGCGCCGTTGTTGGAGCCTCGCAGGATGACGTGGCAGCTCTCGTTCCCCGACGTGGAGATAATCGCGGCGATCCCCTGACTGGTGACCCCGAGGAAGTGATGCGGGTGCCGCGCGGCGCGCACTCCGTCGATGGCGATCTGGATCGAACCGCCGGTGCCGTTCTTGAATCCCACGGGCATGGACAATCCCGAGGCGAGTTCGCGGTGCACCTGGCTCTCGGCCGTGCGCGCGCCGATGGCGCCCCATGACACCAGGTCGGCGGTGAACTGGGGCGTGATGGTATCGAGGAACTCCGATCCGGCTGCCAACCCCATGTTCGCCAGATCGAGCAGCAAGCCCCGGGCGAGTCGCAAGCCCTGGTTGATGTTGAAGCTCCCGTCGAGATTGGGATCGTTGATGAGGCCTTTCCATCCCACGGTCGTGCGCGGTTTCTCGAAGTAGACACGCATGATGACGAGCAGGTCTTCGGCAAGACGATCGGTTTCCCGCTTCAGGCGGCCGGCGTACTCGATGGCGGCCTTCGAGTCGTGTATGGAGCAGGGGCCGGCGATGACCAGGAGTCGCTGGTCGCTACCGCTGATGATGTCGCCGATCTCACGGCGGGCAGTGGTGACCGTCGCGGTGGCCTGTTCGGTAATCGGCAATTCTTCGTCCAGCAAAATCATCGGCGGGACCAAGGGACGCAGATTCTCGATTCGGAGGTCGTCTGTGGGTCGTTTCATGATATTCCAAGGCTATTTAACACAGTTTCTCGGGGGAGGCGAATAAGGGGACGGCTCATGTAGGGGCGGGTTTCAAACCCGCCCGTGCCCGCATCGCACTGACGGCCGATACGCCTGCCAGCCCAGATAGGATATAGTGGGCAGGGTGTGAAGCAGCGGGACATTCCCTGATGTACAAGGCAGATACCATTGCAGCCGTTGCCACGCCTCCGGGGGAAGGGGGCGTGGCCATCGTGCGTTTGAGCGGACCGGATGCCAGGCACATTGGCAGGGAGATCCTCGTCTGCAAGGACGTCGGGTGGGAATCGCACCGGTTGTATTACGGGAAGGTCCGGGATCCGGCTCGGGGCTCTCTCGTGGACGAGGTGATGTTCGCCTTTCTCCAGGGGCCGAGAAGCTATTCGGGAGAGGACACCGTGGAGATCCACTGCCACGGAGGCCCCTTCGTGGTACGGCAGGTGCTTGGCTTGACGCTGGCGCGCGGGGCACGGCATGCCGAGCCCGGGGAATTTACCAAAAGAGCTTTTTTGAATGGACGGTTGGATTTAGCGCAAGCCGAGGCCGTTCTGGACCTGATTCAATCCCGCACGGACAAGGCTGTCGGTGTGGCGTTGGGCCAGATGGAGGGCGGCTTGTCCCAGGAGGTGCAGGCGCTGCGGGAACAACTGGTGGATACCCTCGTACAAGTGGAGGCGGCGATAGACTTTCCGGAGGAAGAAATCGAGTTGCTCCAGCGCGAGGAGTTGGCACGGAACGTCGTTGGGATCGTCGAGAGAATTTCTCTTCTCATCAACAGTTACGAGTGGGGTCGATTGATTCGCGAGGGCGTCCGGGTATGCATCGTTGGGCGGCCGAATGTCGGCAAATCGAGCCTGATGAATGCGTTGCTGGGGGT
Organism: uncultured Binatia bacterium (SeqCode); assembly: GCA_965221155.1. GTDB lineage: Bacteria > Desulfobacterota > Binatia > UBA9968 > JAJDTQ01 > JAJDTQ01. Next base: position 1,392,531 of record OZ244869.1, read on the forward strand.
GGACCGGGCAATCGTCACGGCGACGCCGGGGACCACCCGAGATTTTATAGAAGAGACCGTGAGCCTGAACGGGTTGCCCGTGGTCTTGTGGGACACGGCTGGCATCAGGGACAGGTCCGAGGGCGTGGAGCAGATCGGCATCGACGTCACTCTCAAGAGACTCGCGGAGAGCCAGGGATGCATGCTGGTCCTCGATGGGTCGTCACCGCTTGCCGACGAAGACATGGATGTGATGGCTAGGGTGCACGAAAGGCGGGGGCTCGTCGTCATCAACAAGGGTGATTTGCAACAGAGGATCGACCGGTCGGCGGTTTCGGGCTGTCTGCCCGATCTGCGGCAGGTTGAGGTGTCGGCGTTGAAGAACCAGGGGCTGGACGCTTTGAAGGCTGCCTTGCGCGACTGTTTTCTGGATTCCGCGCAGGAGCCGGAGATCGTTGTCACCAATGTCCGCCACAAGGCCGCGCTGGATCGGGCACGGACGAGCCTGGTGGAGGTTCACCGTGCGATAGAACAGGGTATGCCGCCCGACATCGTGGCCGTGGACTTGCAGGAGGCACGCGACAGTCTGGCGGAAATCATCGGCACCGTCACCAATGACGATATTCTCGACCGTATATTTTCGCAGTTTTGCATCGGCAAGTAGAAGGCGTCTGTGCTGTCAGCCAACGAGGGTGTAGGGGCGGGTTTCAAACCCGCCCGCGCTCGCATGGCGCTATTGGTCAATACATGCCCCAAAGGGACACTGGGGATGGTCTTTCCGCTCGCCGCATGGAAGTTTATCGCAGAATTTGGCACAATCGGAGTCGTGAGCAACAAGTCGGCGAGGAATGTTTCACGTGAAACAGTTGGATAAGGGAAAAGGCAGGATCTACGACGTCATCGTCGTCGGGGCCGGACACGCAGGCATTGAAGCCTCTCTGGCCGCCGCCCGCATGGGATTCGACACGCTGATGTTGACGTTGAACCTGGACCATATCGGTCAGATGTCCTGTAATCCCGCCATTGGCGGCATCGGAAAGGGGCATCTGGTCAAGGAAATCGATGCCCTTGGGGGCGAGATGGCGCGGGCCATCGACGAAACCGGCATCCAGTTTCGTATGCTGAACACCAGGAAGGGGCCGGCAGTCAGGGCTTCGAGGGCGCAGGCCGACAAGGCCCTTTATCGCCAGCGGATGAAACGTGTGCTGGAGAACTGTGAGAATCTAACTATCAAGCAAGCTAGCGTCGAGGCGCTTCTGTGTCGTGACGGGCACGTCCTGGGCGTCGAATCCCAGATGGGAGAAGTGTTCGAGGCCAAGAAGACCATATTGACCACCGGGACGTTCCTCCAGGGTGTCGTCCATGTGGGCGACCGCAATTACTCCGCCGGCCGTGCCGGCGATTTCGCGGCACAGGGCCTGAGCGGGTCGTTGAGTGCGCTGGGTCTGCGGCTGGGGCGGCTCAAGACCGGTACCTGTCCGAGGTTGAGCGCCAATACCATTGATTATTCGAGGCTTTCTATCCAGTACGGCGATGAAAAGCCCGTGCCGTTCTCCTTCGGCACGGAAAGAATCGGGCAGAAACAGATCCCCTGTCACGTTACGTACACGAACCCCGGCACCCACGAGATCATTCGAGCGGCGATCCACCGCTCACCCATGTATTCCGGGGTCATCAAGAGCCGCGGACCACGTTATTGCCCCTCCATCGAGGACAAGGTGGTGCGTTTCAAGGACAAGCAAAGGCATCAGATCTTTCTTGAGCCCGAGGGTTACGACACGGTGGAGGTCTACCCGAACGGGATCTCCACGAGCCTTCCCCTCGATGTCCAGGTCGAGATGGTTCACAGCATCGAAGGACTTGAGGACGCCGAGATCATGAGGCCCGGCTATGCCATTGAGTACGACTACGTGGAACCGACTCAACTGAAGGCATCCCTGGAGACAAAAGCCATTGACAGCCTCTATCTGGCCGGCCAAATCAATGGAACGACGGGATATGAAGAGGCGGCCAGTCAGGGACTGATGGCCGCCATCAACGCATGCCTCAGTCTCAGGGGTGAAGGACCACTGATTCTTTCCCGCGACCAGGCTTATATCGGAGTCCTGATCGACGACCTCGTAACCAAGGGAACGGACGGGGAACCCTACCGGATGTTTACTTCCCGTGCCGAGTACCGCTTGCTGCTTCGCGAGGATAATGCCGACCTGCGCCTTACGGAGTTGGGCCACCGTATCGGGCTGGCTACCCCGGACGCGCACGCGCGAACCGCCAGGAAACAGGAACAGATCAACGAGCTGGCCGGTAGACTCGAGACCACCCGCATCTTCCCGACGCAGTCGGTCCAGGCCCAACTCGACACCATGAACACGGCGCCCATCCGCAACATCACGTCGCTGGCGCAACTTCTGCGTCGGCCGGAGATAACCTTCCAGAATCTGGCGACTTTCTGTCCCGATCTCGCCACGGTACCGTTCGATGTGGGACTCCAAGCGGAGGTTTCGACCAAGTACCACGGTTACGTGCAAAGACAAGCCCAAGGCCTCAAGCGATTCCAGAAGATGGAGAACGTCTCACTCCCGGAAGACCTCGACTACGGGAAGATCAACGGACTCTCGCGGGAGATAATGGAAAAATTGACCCATGTGCGGCCACGTTCTCTGGGACAGGCCTACCGGATCGCGGGTGTGACGCCGGCCGCCATCTCCGTGCTTTCGCTGTATCTTTACAAGATGAAAGCCGGCTGAGCCGCCGGAGCCACCCGCGGCTTTCTCGTAGGAGCTCATGGTCTCCCGGAAGGTACCAGACGACGAAACCAGGAACGAGCAACTCCTGATAGCGGGTGCCAGATCATTCCATCTCGAGCTCTCAGCACGCCAAATCGGGGCATTTGGCCAGTATCTCTCCCTCCTTTCGTTCTGGAACCGGCGGCTGAACCTCACTGCCATCCGCGAACCGGAGCTCGTCATCCGCCTCCACTTCCTGGATTCCCTTTCCGTCGTGCCACTCTTGAGCGCAGACGGCAGCATTCTGGATATCGGCAGTGGAGCGGGGTTTCCAGGGATTCCCATCAAGCTCATGCTTCCCAAGAAACCCGTGTATCTGCTGGAGCCGCGCCGTAAGCGTGCGAATTTCCTTAGACAGGCCATGCGGGAGCTAAAGCTCGCGGATGTCCATGTGGTCGAGGGTCGTGCCGCGGATCTGTCCGGGGAACCGCTGCCACCCATGACGGAGACGATTACCCGGGGGTTCTCCGATGCCCCGGGATTTCTGGAGGTGAGCGGGGAAGTGCTGGCTCCAAACGGCATCGCCTTTCTTATGCACGGACCCAAGGGAGCGGCTGTCTTGGATAAACTCCGAGCCTGTCTTTCGAGTTGTGGACTTTCCGAGGGGAAGAGCATCCACTTCGAGCTTCCTTTCGGGGGAGAGCGCAGGACCGTCCTGACGTTTCCCAAGAGCCTGTCCGAGTAATCCGGAGTCAGGATCCGCTCATTTGCTACACCACATCCATGTTTCACGTGAAACAAGGAACTTTCTTTCCAGGCTGCGGCATGCTACAAATCAAGATGGTGGCAATTCTATAACCTATTGAAATATCACAAGTTTGGGAAAGATAATCGCCATAGCCAATCAGAAGGGCGGGGTCGGGAAGACGACCACGGCGGTGAACCTCAGCGCGTCTCTGGCTGTCGCCACGAAGAGGGTCCTGATCGTGGACATGGACCCCCAAGGCAACAGTACGACAGGCGTCGGGGTTGACCCCAAGGCTCTCAACAAGAGCATCTACGACGTGATGCTTGAGAACTGTTTCGTCACCGAGGCACTCTGTGCCACGGAAATGGCCTCGTTGTCCCTGTTGCCTTCCAACCGCGATCTGGTGAGCGCGGAAATCCAGATGATAGACATGGAGAACCGCCTCGGGCGGCTAAAGCAGGCCCTGGAGACTGTCAGGTACCGGTTCGACTACATTCTTCTGGATTGTCCGCCATCTTTGGGGCTTCTCACCGTCAACGCCTTGGTAGCGGCCGACTCGCTGCTGGTCCCCCTTCAGTGCGAGTACTATGCCCTCGAAGGCCTCAGCGCGATTCTGGACACCATGAAGCGTGTCCAGACCTCTTACAATCAGCACCTGCAGTTCGAGGGGGTCGTCCTTTGCATGTATGATGGCCGCAGCAATCTCTCGGTCCAAGTGGCGCAAGACGTTCGCAGCCATTTCCCCGATAGCGTTTTTCAGACCGTCATCCCCCGAAACGTTCGCCTGAGCGAGAGTCCCAGCCACGGAAGGCCGGCACTGCTCTATGATGCCCGTTCGACCGGGGCACAAAGCTACCTGAGTCTCGCAGCCGAATTGATGAGCCGGAAGGAGCGAAGTGATGCAGAAGAATAGATTGGGGCGGGGTCTTGATGCCCTGCTCCCGAACAACGAACCGGTAGTGGAGGATTCCCCCTCGGACACTCCACCCATGACCGTCCACCCTTCGTTGATCGTACCGAATCCGAACCAGCCCCGGCGGGTCTTTGACGATGCGAAGATAGACGGGCTGGCCAACTCCATCGAGACCAGCGGCATGCTGCAACCCCTGGTGGTGCGTACGAGAGCCGGCGGCTACGAGTTGATCGCCGGCGAGCGCCGCCTGCGCGCCGCGCGGAGGCTCGGGCTCTCGGAAGTACCGATTATCATTCATGAAACAGCCGACCCGAACTCGCTCCTCCTGGCCCTGATCGAGAATCTCCAACGTGAGGACCTGAACCCCATCGAGGAAGCGGCCGCTTTTGCCGAGCTACAGGAACAATTCAACCTGACTCAGGAACAGGTGGCGGAAAAGGTCGGCAGGAGCCGGTCCGCGGTAGCCAATTCCCTGAGGCTGCTGTCGCTTCCCGACCCGATCAAGGAACATGTCTCGCGCGGCGAGTTGGCCGCCGGCCAGGCCCGGGCGCTTCTCGGGCTCCGGGACCGCTCCATGCTGGCCGCGGCCGCGCGCGAGGTCATGGGCAAGGATCTGTCGACCCGCGAGGCCGAGGCCTTGGTCAAGCGACTGAATGGCACAAGGCGAACAAAAACCGAAAACCGCCTCGATCCCGACCTGTCGAACCTGGTCGAAACGTTACAGCGCCGCCTCGGCACCCGCGTCCGGCTCATGCACCGGGCTCGCGACGACAAGGGCAAGCTGGAGATCGAGTATTACTCGCAGGACGATCTGGGACGGATTGCTGCCATGGTGATGGGGAACTCGTAGTAGTGGTTTGTGCCAGGGGTTTCCTTGACAATCTCCAAAGGTGGCTGGCGAGTTCCCGAGGCGATGGAGTTCTTGACAAAAAAGCGAGCCCTGCTGTCGATATCGCGGCCAGGACCTGATATTGCAGCGAGGGATCGATTTTGGCAAAATGGCGAACTTTGGCGCAGGCGGCTAGTGTGGTGTCTCACAAATACGGTTATGAATCTGCGAGGGCATTTTGGTTGTCGGCAAGGCGCGATGACGAGCAGTGGCGGGCACCACGCGAGGAAGAGCAACGCAGCCGACGGCCAAAAGGACCCGCAGATTCATAAGCGTATTTGTGAGACACCACACTAGAATCGGACGGATGACATGCGGATTACGCCAGAGATAAGTGGTGTGAGTATAGTCTTGGTTGGCGAGTTTAAACCGGCGATTTTCACCCCCGCTTGGTTTACGATGGAGGGCCTCTTGCCGAAAGGTACTGAGGAGAGTGCGCAGTTGCAGGTGGCCCACCAACAGTTGACGGCGTTTTCCACTGAGTGGCTCCGGCTGGAGGTGACGCCCGACCGGTTCCTGGGCGAAACCTTGCAAGCGCCCCACATTCAACTCCGGGACTTCATAGTCCGTGTGTTCAGGGAGCATCTGCATCAATCGCCTCTCGCTGCATTGGGGATCAACCGTCAAGTTCATTTCCTAGTGAAGAGTTTGGCCGAAAGAGATCGGATTGGTAGGACCTTGGCTCCGTTGGAGCCGTGGGGCACCTGGAAGGATGACCTTGGGTTGGATGGCAGGCACGGTGGGATGACGTCGTTGACCATGTCACAACGTAAACCCGAGGGGAGGCCCGAGGGGGGAAGCATCAATGTCAAGGTTGAGCCATCCAACCGACTTGGCCAAGGGGCAACGGGGGTCTACGTCGCGGTCAACGACCACTACGCAGGCGATGAATCCGAACTTGGGTCGGCCGGCCGCTTGATAGGTACGCTTGAGGACAATTTCGATGCGTCACTAGTTCGTAGTGAGGGTATTATTGATCACATCATGTCCTTGGGAGATACGCCAGAGGTATAGATCATGCCGCAGACAGCTCAACTCACAACGCCGCAACGTGCCAGTGCGTACGATGATGACAATAGTCCGGAGATTGGTGCGACAATCGAGGATGTCGTACGGGACCGGGACGAGTTCGCGGGTATGGTGCTGCCCCACGGAACGGATGCTTCAACGACAAGTGTTCGCGACCCTCAAGCGGATGCGACAACGTCGCGTCTGTTTACTGGGAGTGAACAGAACGAGACCAGACCTACTAGGGTCGTCAATCTGCCCGGGCCGCGAACGACTCCAAAGCTGACGCCGTCCCTACACGCTCTCCAAGAATGGGAAGGCTATGTTACGGAAATTAATGATTCGGAGTTCGTCGCCAACCTGTTGGACGTTACGGCCGGGGACACATATGCTGGCGAAGAGGTGGTGATCCCTCTGGAGGAGATATCAGAGGCTGACGTGGCTGGAATGCACACAGGCAGCATCTTTCGCTGGGTGATAGGTTACGAGCGCGCCCCGTCGGGAAGCAAGAGGCGTGTCTCTCAAATCGTGTTCCGCAACCTGCCGGCTTTCACCAAGAAAGATTTGCAGGAGGCCGAGGAGTGGGCTGAAAAGATGATGTCGGTCTTTGAGAAGTGACGGACGCGGCGACTCCAGGTACGCTGCCCGGCCGGGATGAGCTTGAGATTACGCTGCTCGGGCCAGGGTATGGGGAAAGCGTAGTTCTACACACCGGTGACGGAAATTGGATCATTGTCGACTCTTGCATCGACAATAGCGGTGACCCGCGGGCATTGGGGTATCTGGAAAGTATCGGCGTCGACCCTTCGCAGGCTGTTGGTCTGATCGTAGCGACCCACTGGCATGATGATCACATACGCGGAATGTCTAGATTGGTCGATGTCTGCGACAGGGCCGTTTTCTCTTGTGCTGCCGCACTCTGCACCAAAGAGTTCTTTGCCGCAATAGATGTTTGGAGTAGGCGTCACGTTACTCCTGATGGCTCTGGTGTCAGGGAGATTCACGACGTGCTCACCCAACTCAGCTCCAGAGCCAAGGAACCGACGTTCGCTCTGGCGAACCGACTGATCCATTCACAGGGAGGGTGTCAGATTTGGTCATTGTCTCCAGGGGACGCGGACTTTCGAAATTTCTTGAATTCCGTTGGCGCCCTGTACCCCGAAGCTGGCCAGACAAAGACACGGTTTCCATCTGTGTCGCCAAACGAGGTGGCAATTGTGGTCTGGATCAGCGTGGATGATACAAACATTTTGCTGGGTTCGGACTCCGAGAAGGACGCTTGGTTGGAGATTTTGAAGAGTCGACAGCCTATCGGTCACGCATCCGTATTTAAGGTACCACACCACGGGTCGGGGGATGCCCATGAAGAGCGCGTGTGGAAGCAAATGCTCGATCCTGAGCCGTTCGCGGTGCTGACACCCTGGCGCAGAGGAGGCCATTTCCTACCGACTCGGCAAGATGCCCGGCGAATACTCAGGGAGACTGGCAATGCCTTCGCTACGTCTAATGCTGGGCTCACCGTTCAATCCGCCAGGAGCAGAGATCGAACGGTGGAGCGAACCATACGTGAATCCAACGTCGCACTCCGACGCCAACCGATACTCGCGGGTACAGTCCGGTTGAGGCGCATGCTTGGATCTGGGTCGGAATGGAAGGTCGAAATGTTCGGTCCGGCCTGTCGTCTCCGCGACTATGCCGCGTGACGGCGCAGGCTTGCCTACCTCTAGTTGATGCTCTCCTCTCTTTTGACAAGCACAGATGTGAATGTTATAGACCTTTTTCCGTGGTCCGCAGTTGAAAGAGGCGTGCCTTTCCTCGACTGCGACAGAGACTTCCGGCGCGGCGCCATAGGGCCTGCGCTTCCGTGGAACAGGTTACTGGACAGGCTATCGAGGCTTGCTCTTTCTGGGATCGTCACGCCGTTTACGCGGTTGATTTCATTGAACAAACACGGGAAGGAAACGACGGTTACAGAGGCTAACTGACGAAATCTCGGTTCACGCCATCTCCGTTTTTCCAATGACACGGGCTTCCGTCCGAGTCCGGCGTCATCAGCACCGAATCCGAAGCATGATCAGCATAGACTTTTCCCTGGTGGTCCAAATTGTCCTGTTCCTGATTCTCTGGAGCATTCTGCGCCGGGTCCTGTTCGGGCCCGTGGGGCGTCTGATGGCGGAACGGGAGCGCAGGACCGAGGGTGCCCACGCCGAAGCCCGCTCCATGGTCGAGGAAGGCAAGGAGTTGCAGGCGCAATACGACGCGGCCATTGCCAAGGCGCGCGCCGAAGGGGAAGTGATCAAGAGTGAGATAAGGGAGGAGGCGCTCAAGGCCCGCAACGTCATCCTCTCGCAGGGACGCGACGCCGCGACCCGGAAGATCCAGGAGATCAGGGAAGAGGTCCAAAAGGAAATGGAGGCAGCGCGTAGCGTCGCCGCGACGAACGCCGAGGCGCTGGCGCGGGAGATGGCGGAGAAGGTCCTGGGCCGGAAGTTGATATGACCTTTTTGACCGACATGCTGGTGTCCGCGGCATGGGCCGCATCCGAGGGCGAAGCCCATGCGGCTTCCATTACGGAACTGTTTTTCCCGCTGATCAACTTTCTGATCTTTGCCTTTCTGGTCAAACGCTACGGCCTTCCGCTGATCAGGCAGCACCTCAAGCAACGCCGCGAGACCCTCACGGAAGCCGTGGCCACGGCGCAGCAGGCCAAGGGCGAAGCCGAAGGGTACGTTCGGAAGTATCAGGAATTGTTGAAGGTTCTTGACCATGAGGGCGACCGGATACGCGAAAGTCTGAGAGCCGAGGGCGAGCGCGAACGGACGCGAATCGTGGCCGAGGCGGAACAAACGGCTGTAAAACTGAAAGACGATGCGGACTTCCTGGCCGAGCAGGAAGTCAAGATGGCGCGACAGCAGATTCGCGGAGAGATGGCGCTGTTGGCCGAGGCCGCCGCGGAAAGGGTGATCCAGCAGCACATGGCGGCCGCCGACCAGGATCGCATGGTCGAGAACTTCTCGCAGCAGATACAGGCACTCTGACGCTTCGAGTGGCCTGTAATGTACCAATGGCTAGCAGGATGTGCAGGACTTTCGTTGTCCGCAAAGCGTACGACGAAAGGTAGGGGCGGTTTTCGAATCCGCCCGTTCCCGGGTTCATGACAAATGATTGAAGGAAAGCTAAGCCGTCGTTACGCAAGAGCCGTTTTCGAGCTCGCTGCCGGTCGCGAGGAGGCAATCGGAGCCGAGGTCGATGGATTTCTCGGCGTGTGCGAGGACCCTGACCTCAGGAAGGTACTGGGAAACCCCGCCTTCGAGCAGGGCCGCCGCAGGGATATCGTGGTGGAGCTCGCGGGGCGCCTGGGGCTCTCGGACCTCACCACCAACTTTCTCTCGCTGCTGGTGACCCGGGACCGCCTGGATGGCTTGTCCGCCATCGCGCGCCATTACCACCGCCTGCTGGATGATTTGAGGGGCCGCGTCAATGCCAAGGTCATCGTGTCCCAACCCCTGGGCGATGAACAGCGGGAGAGCCTTGCCGAGGTAGTCGGCGAGATGAGCGGCAAGACCGCCATTCTCACGGAAGAAGTGGACCCTGCCATCATCGGCGGGATCATCGTCGAGGTCGCCGGCAAGGTCTACGACGGAAGCGTGCGTACGCAGCTTCAAAGCCTCAGACAGAGCATCGAACGAACCTACTAGAGAGCGAACATGTAGGGGCGGGTTTCAAACCCGCCCGTGCGGCGGAGACAGCACACATGTAGGGGCGGGTTTCAAACCCGCCCGTGTGACGGTGACAGCACACTAGTCCAAGGGGAGCGATACATGGATATCGGGACGGCCGAGATAACCAGCATCATCAAGAAGCAGATCGAAGACTACGACAAGGCCGTAAAGGTCGAGGAGGTCGGGACCGTCCTGTCCACCGGCGACGGCATCGCGCGCATCTTTGGTTTGGACAACGCCGCGGCCGGAGAGCTTCTGGAGTTTCCCAACAACGTGTTCGGCATGGCGCTGAACCTCGAAGAGGATAACGTCGGCGCGGCGCTCTTCGGCGAGTCGCACCTGATCAAGGAAGGCGACCGGGTCAACCGCACCGGCCGCATCGTCGAGGTTCCCGTGGGCGACGCGCTCCGGGGCCGGGTGGTGTCCCCGCTCGGAGAGCCCATCGACGGCCGGGGTCCGATCGAAACCACGGAACGGCGCCGGATCGAGCTCAAGGCCCCGGGCATCGTCGCGCGCCAGCCGGTGACGCAGCCGCTGCAAACCGGACTCAAGGCCATCGACTCCATGATTCCCATTGGACGGGGCCAGCGGGAGCTCATCATCGGCGACCGCCAGACCGGAAAGACCGCGGTCTGCCTCGATACGATCATCAACCAGAAGGGCGGCGACGTGACCTGCATTTACGTCGCGGTGGGCCAGAAGCGCTCCACCGTGGCCCAGGTCGTCGACCAGCTCAGACAGTACGGCGCCATGGATTACACCATCGTGGTGGCGGCCACCGCGTCGGAGTCGGCGCCGCTCCAGTACATCGCGCCCTACAGCGGCTGCACCATGGGCGAGCACTTCCGTGACAACGGCGGCCACGCCCTGGTGATCTACGATGACCTCTCGAAGCATGCGGTGGCGTACCGGCAGCTCTCCCTGCTGCTGCGCCGTCCGCCGGGCCGCGAAGCCTTTCCGGGCGACGTCTTCTACCTGCACTCACGGTTGTTGGAGCGCGCGGCCAAGATGAGCGATGCGCAGGGCGGCGGCTCGCTGACGGCTTTGCCGATCATCGAGACCCAGGCAGGCGACGTGTCGGCCTATGTCCCCACCAACGTCATTTCCATCACGGACGGTCAGATCTACCTCGAGACCGACCTTTTCTACTCGGGCGTGCGTCCGGCCATCAACGTCGGTCTGTCGGTTTCCCGGGTCGGCGGCAACGCCCAGATCCGGGCCATGAAGCAGGTCGCCGGCGGGCTTCGGCTGGACCTGGCCCAATACCGGGAAATGGCTGCCTTTGCCCAGTTCGGTTCGGACCTCGACGTGGCCACTCAACGGCAGATCGCCCGCGGCAGCCGGTTGGTGGAGATCCTCAAGCAGGGACAGTATCAACCCATGCCCGTGGAGAAGCAGGTGCTCATCATCTACGCGGGCACCAACGGCTTCATCGACCAGGTCGCCCCCGAGAACCTGCAACGATTCCAGAACGAGCTGTTCGAGTTCGTGGAGTCGAAACACCCGGACCTGTTCCCGGCCATCGTCGAGAAGCGTCAGATCGACGATGACATCAAGGGGAGCGTGGAGAAGGCGTTGCAGGAATTCAACCAACGATTTGAAGCGTAAGTGGCAACCATCAAGGACATAAGGAAGCGGATCTCCTCGGTCCGCAACACGCAACAGATCACCAAGGCGATGAAGGCGGTGGCGGCGGCCAAGCTGCGCCGAGCCCACGCAGCCGCGGTGGAGGCACGGCCGTACGCGGAAAAGATGCGCGAGCTGCTGTCGAACCTTTCCGCGCGCGTGTCGGAGGAAAGCCACCCCCTGCTGATCGAGCGGGACGAGAAGCGCGTCGACGTGCTTCTGATCACCACCGACCGCGGCCTGTGCGGTGCCTACAACAGCAACGTGATCCGTCTGGCCGAGAACTTTCGTGCCGATCAACAGGAGAAGGAACTCACCTTCCGCTTCGTCGGGCGCAAGGGCTCGGAGTATTTCCGCCGCCGGGAGGTGAGTGCCATGGACGACGGCCCCGTGACATGGCACGCGACGGCGGAGGAGCTCGCCTCCGCAGCCGCCGGCCGGCTCATCGGGCGCTTCCTGAACGGCGAGTCCGACGCAGCCTACATCGTCTACAGCCGGTTCCGCTCGGCCCTGTCACAGGTTCCCACGGCCGCCCGGATCATTCCCGTGGCGCCTTCGGAGGTGGACGAGAACCAGCACCTGACCGAGTACCTGCTTGAGCCCAGCATCCGCGACCTGCTATCCAACCTGCTGCCCAAGAGCGTGGAGGTGCAGGTCTACCAGGCCTTGCTCGAGGCCGTCGCCGGCGAGCACGGCGCCCGCATGACAGCCATGGAGTCCGCCACCAACAATGCCTCGGACCTGATCACCGACCTCACCCTTCAGATGAACCGGGCGAGGCAGGCGGCCATTACCAAGGAGTTGCTGGAAGTGATCTCCACGGCGGAAGCGCTGTAGGGGCGGGTTTCAAACCCGCCCGTGCGCCGACGGCGTTACACTAGGGATTTCCGTTCTGACGGAGGATGAAGACGCTATGAACATGGGCAAGATTACTCAGGTCCTGGGGGCCGTGATCGACGTGGAGTTTTCCGACGGCTACCTGCCGCCGATCTACAACGCCATCAAGGTCACCAACCAGGCGATCAACGATCAGGAGTGGAACCTGGTGGTGGAAGTCGCACAGCACCTGGGTGAGAACACCGTCCGCTGCATCGCCATGGACTCCACCGAGGGGCTCGTTCGCGGCCAGGATGCCATGGATACCGGGGCCGGCATCAGCGTGCCCGTGGGTGAAAAGACGCTGGGGCGCATTCTGAACGTGATCGGCGAGCCCGTGGACGAAGGCGGGCCCATAGAAGCCGAGCATCACTTCCCGATACATCGCGAGGCTCCCCCCTTCGTCGACCAGGAAACCCAGGTCCAGGCGTTCGAGACCGGCATCAAGGTGGTCGACCTGCTGGCGCCCTACGCCCGCGGCGGAAAGGTCGGCCTCTTCGGCGGCGCCGGCGTGGGCAAGACCGTCATCCTCATGGAGCTCATCAACAATCTGGCCATGAAGCACGGCGGGTACTCGGTGTTCGGCGGCGTCGGTGAGCGCACCCGTGAAGGAAACGATCTCTGGCTGGAGATGAAGGAATCGGGCGTCATCGACAAGACGACGCTGGTCTACGGGCAGATGAACGAGCCGCCCGGGGCCCGGGCCCGGGTGGGGTTGTCGGCCTTGACCATGGCCGAGTACTTCCGGGACGAAGAAGGGCGAGACGTCCTGCTCTTCATCGACAACATCTTTCGCTTCACCCAGGCCAACTCGGAAGTCTCCACGTTGCTGGGCCGCATGCCTTCGGCGGTGGGTTACCAGCCCACGCTGTCCACGGACCTCGGCGAATTGCAGGAGCGGATCACGTCCACGCACAAAGGCTCCATCACGTCGGTGCAGGCCATCTACGTACCCGCGGACGATCTGACGGACCCGGCGCCGGCTACCACGTTCTCCCATCTGGACGCCACCACGGTGCTGTCCCGGCAAATCGCCGAGCTCGGCATCTACCCGGCGGTGGACCCCCTCGACTCCACGTCGCGAATCCTCGACCCGCGGGTTGTGGGCGATGAGCACTATGACGTGGCGCGCCAAGTGCAGGAAATCCTTCAGCGCTACAAGGACCTTCAGGACATCATCGCCATCCTGGGCATGGACGAGCTCTCCGAAGAAGACAGGCTCACGGTCACCCGCGCCCGGAAAGTGCAGCGCTTTCTCTCACAGCCGTTCCACGTGGCGGAAGTGTTTACCGGCTCTCCGGGCGTGTACGTCGAGCTCAAGGACACCATCGAGGGCTTCAAGGCCATCGTGGACGGCAAGCATGACGATCTCCCCGAGCAGGCCTTCTACATGGTCGGAACCATGGAGAGCGCCATCGAGAAGGGACGAAGGATCGCAGCCGAGTAGGTCATGGCCGGCAACATTTCACTGAGAGTCGTAACGCCGGTCCGTCTGGTGCTCGAAGAGCAGGTAGACGAGTTGACCGCGCCCGGTCCCCTGGGCCAGCTCGGGATCCTGCCCGACCACGCCGCGCTCATGACCACGCTGGACATCGGACAACTCAGCTACAAGAAGTCCGGCGCCACCTCCGTCGTCACCCTGGCCGGCGGCTACGCCGAGGTGCTCGACAACGTCGTCACGGTTTTGGCCAACGCGGCCGAGTTTCCCGGCGAAATCGACACCGCCCGGGCCGAGGACGCCCGGGCCAGAGCCGAGCAGACGCTCGGGGACAGCGACCACTTCGACGAAGAGGATCTCGTGGCGGCGAGAGCCGCTCTGCAACGGGCCCTCGTAAGACTCGAAACCGCCGGTTACCGCTGAGCGGTCCGGCCCCGCTCACGCCGGTCAGCTACCGGTGCCGATCGGCCGCGCACCACCCTCCTCTCTCTGAGAATCGGCCGCGACCGACCCCCTCTCCCCACGGGAGAGGATGGCCGAAGCTCGACCCGTCCCAAACCCAACCCCTCTCCCTTTGGGAGAGGGTGGCCGAAGGCCGGGTGAGGGACCCCAATAACCCTGCCGCTCCCATCCGTTGCCGTGGACACCGGCCTGCTTGCTCCGAGGCCCCCTCACCCCAACCCTCTCCCAGAGGGAGAGGGGGTCGGAAGGGACGGTCGAATGCAACGTCGTGGGCAACCCGAATCCCGTGCGCGCTGGCCGGAGACGCGCGTTTGGGCTAAGATGTGGAACATGTTGCGCTATTTTACGGCAGGGGAGTCCCACGGTCCGTGCCTCACCACCATCATCGAGGGGGTGCCCGCGGGATTCGATATCGACATCGAGAAGGTCAATCACGATCTCTGGCGGCGCCAGCAGGGCTACGGCCGCGGCGGCCGGATGCTCATCGAAAAGGACGAGGTGCAGGTACGGTCGGGTCTTCGGTGGGGAAAGACGCTCGGCTCGCCGGTAACCTTCGGTATCGACAACCGCGACTGGAAGAACTGGACCAAGAAGATGTCGCCGTACGCGGAGGATGCGGGCCAGGCCATTGCGGTCAAGAAGCCCCGTCCGGGCCACGCGGACCTCACCGGTGTCTTGAAGTACGGTCATTCCGACATTCGTAACGTCCTCGAGCGCGCCAGCGCCCGCGAAACCGTGTCACGGGTGGCGGTGGGTTCGTTCTGCAAGCAGCTCGTCGAGCCGTTCTCGGTCAAGGTGCGCGGTTACCTTCGCTCTCTCGGCGGCATCGAGGCGGACGTGGAGGGGAAGAGCTACGACGAGATATTCGAGCTGGCCGAGAATTCCCCGGTACGCATGGCGGATCCGGAGGCCGAGAAGAAGGCCATTGAGCTTATCGACGCGTGCAAGAAGGACGGCGATACCCTGGGCGGCGTCTTCGAGGTCGTGGCCACCGGCGTTCCGCCGGGCCTGGGAAGCCACGTCCATTGGGACCGGAAACTGGACGGCCGGCTGGCTCAGAGCCTCATGAGCATCCAGGCGATGAAGGGGGTGGAGATCGGCCGCGGCTTCGACATCGCACGGCGACGGGGCTCGGAGGTGCACGACGAGATCTTCTACGACCCGCAGCACATGATCTCCGACACCAAGCCGCGCATGCAGCCCACCTATTTCTATCGCGGCAGCAATAATTCGGGAGGCCTGGAAGGCGGCATGACCACCGGCGCCCCCCTGGTCGTCCGGGTTGCGATGAAGCCGATTTCCACTCTCATGAGCCCGCTACAGTCGGTGAATCTCGACACCAAGCAGCCCGAGGATGCATCGGTGGAGCGCTCGGACGTCTGTTCCGCGCCGGCCGCGGCCGTCATCGGCGAGGCCATCGTGTCGTTCGAGCTTGCGCGGGCGTTCCTGGAGAAGTTTGGCGGAGACTCGTTGGCGGAAATCACCCGCAACTATGACGGCTACCTGGACCAGATCAAGAGCCTCTGAGGCCCGGTCAAAAACCGTGTCGTGTCCCGCGGGTGGGGCATGACGCTCGACGCCGCGAACATCGCGCTGACGGGTTTCATGGCCGCGGGCAAAACCGTAGTGGGCCGGCGGCTGGCGCGGTCCCTGGGGTGGGCGTTCGTGGATCTGGACGCCGTCATCGAAGACGGCGAGGGAGTCGCCGTTCGTGAGATCTTTGCCAGCCGCGGGGAGGGTTATTTTCGGGAATGCGAAAAGACCGCCCTCGGGAAAGTGCTGGAAGGGTCCGAACGGGTCATCGCCCTGGGCGGGGGCGCCGTGGTGGACCCCCACAATCTGAGGCTGCTCAAGGAACACAGCCTCCTCGTCTGGCTCAAGGTGTCGCCCCGGACGGTTCTGAGCCGGGCCGGAGGGGGCGATGACCGTCCGTTGCTGCGGGGTCCCGACCGGCTCAAGCGGATCGAGGAGCTTTCGGCGCAGCGGGAAAGCATCTATGCCGAGGCCGATGTCACGGTGGACACCGATGAGTTGACCGTGGACCAGGTGGTGCAGCGTATCCAACAACAGCTATGCAGACCGTAACCGTCAATCTGGGACAGCGCTCGTATCCCATCGAGCTCGGCGAGGGGCTCCTTTCCCGCGTGGGCGAGATCATGAAGGCCCAGGGAATCGGCGGCCGGGTCGGCATCGTGTCGAACCCGCCGGTGGCGGACCTCTATGGCGAGGAGATCCGGGAGTCCCTCCGAGGCGCGGGCTACGAAACCGCGCTGGTGCTGGTCCCTGAGGGAGAGGCGCACAAGAACACGGCGTCCCTGGGGTTGATCTACGACGCGCTGGTGGAGCACCGCTTCGACCGGAGCGCGACCCTGATCGCCCTCGGCGGCGGGGTCATCGGCGACGTGACCGGTTTCGCCGCGGCCACGTTTCTGCGCGGCATCGGCTACGTCCAGATCCCCACGACCCTCTTGGCGCAGGTGGACGCCAGCGTCGGAGGGAAGACCGCGGTCAACCACCACCAGGGCAAGAACCTCATCGGCGCCTTCCACCAGCCGCGGCTGGTGGTCATCGACATGAAGACGTTGCGCACGCTACCGCAACGCGAATTCGCCGCAGGGATGGCCGAGATGATCAAGCACGGCATCATCGAGGACGCCGGGTTCTTCGGGTCCCTGGAAGAGGAGATGGACTCGCTGCTTCGCATGGACCCGGCAACGGTGGAGGACGCCGTCGCCGCCTCGTGCCGGATCAAGGCGGCGGTGGTGGAGCAGGACGAGCGGGAGGACGACCGCCGGGCCATCCTCAACTTCGGCCACACCATCGGCCACGCGCTGGAGTCCTTTACCGGCTACGAGCGCTTCCTCCACGGGGAGGCGGTGGCCATCGGCATGATCCAGGCAGCGGCCCTGTCGGCGGGCCAGGGCCTGTGCAGCGCCGCCGAGCTGGGGCGCATCGAGGCGCTGGTGCGCCGGGCGGGCCTGCCGTGGCGGATCCCGGACGATATCACCCTGGAGGACCTTGTCGCCGGCATGGCCCTGGACAAGAAGTCGCATGCCGGCAAGATCAAGTTCGTGCTGTGCGACGGTATCGGCAGGACCCGCTTCCGATGGTTCTCGGCAGCCGAGATCGTGCGGGAGCTGACGAGTGCTCGGTCCTGAGCAGTTGCCGGGAAGGCGGTACCACGACCGTCGGTCCTGAGCCCTTCGACAAGCCTGTCCTGAGCCCTTCGACAAGCTCAGGACAGGCTGGTCGAAGGGCTCAGGACAGGCGTAGCGAAGCGGAGTCGAAGGACGACCATGCCTGACACGAAGATCCTGGTCCTCCACGGACCGAACCTGAACCTGCTCGGCGCCCGGGAGCCGGAGATCTACGGCCGCGACACCCTGGCGGACATCGACGCCCGCCTGGGCTCGCTGGCCGCGGAGCTCGGTGTGGCGGTGGAGGCGCGCCAGTCCAATCATGAAGGTGAACTGGTCACCTGGGTCCAGCAAGCCGGCGCGGAAGGGTTCGGTGCCGTGATCATCAACGCGGGCGCGTACACCCATACCAGCGTCGCGCTGCGGGACGCGCTGACCGCCTCCGGGCTTCCGGTCATCGAGGTCCACCTCTCCAACATCTACAAGCGTGAAGAGTTCCGGCGAACGTCGCTGATTTCCGACGTGGCCGTAGGCCAGATCGCGGGGTTCGGTCCCCAGAGCTATCTTCTGGCGCTGCGGGCCGCGGTCGAGCTGGGGGCCGCGAAGAAATAGGCTGACGGTATCGGCCGAGAGAGGCCGACCGCGTCCCCCGAGAGGCGCCGGTGCGCCATCGGCGCCGGAACATCATGGCTTCCCCCCTGTTCATCCTCGCCCTGGTCACCAGCACCCACATCATCGGGGCCTCGGCGCAATACGGCATCAACACCTTCGCGCCGTTCTACCAGGATGAGCTGGGTCTCACCCGCGCCCAGGTGGGGCTGTTTTTCGGCGCCTTCTACATTGGCATGGCCAGCTTCTCGTTCACGGCGGGCTGGTTGAGTGACCGGCTGGGAGTGCGAAGGGCATCTTTTATCGGCCACGTGTTCGCGGGAACGGCGGTGATCTTCGCCTCGTCGGCCCAGTCCTTCGGTTGGGCCTTCGCGTGCTTTCTCCTGACCGGCCTGGGTTACAGCTTCCTCAACCCCGCCTCCACCAAAGGGGTGCTGATGTGGTTCCGGCGCCGGCGCGCCACCGCCATGGGCATCAAGCAGACCGGTGTCCCGGGCGGTGGGGTGCTGACCGCCCTCGTGGGCGCCCCTCTGGCCGCGGTCTTCGGCTGGCGCGCGACGCTGGCGGGCTTCGGGGTGGTCAACGTGTTGTTCGGCCTGGCCTTCTGGTTTCTCTGGCGCGAGCCGGTCGAAGTCGACGGCCCCGACGGAGACGGTTCCGGGACGGCCGGGGGCGGGAGGTTGCGCGTCGGGAACCTTTTGGCCTTGAGTTGCGGCACGGCGCTGCTGCTCATCGGACAGATGTCGCTCCTTACCTATCTGCCGTTGTTTCTCAAGGAGAGGCTGGCGTTCTCCACGGTTCACGCCAGCCAATGGCTATCCATCACCCAGAGCGGAGCGGTTCTCGGCCGTGTGGGCTGGGGCACGGTCAGCGACCGCCTTTACGGCGGCAGGCGGAAGATCGTGCTGGTGCTCATCGGCACTATCTCGGTGTTCTTGTGCGCGGCGTTGAGCGGCCTCGACAAGGGGGCCTCGCCGTTCATCCTGGTGCCGCTGACCTTTCTCGGAGGGTTCACCATGATCGGTTATCAGGGGGTGTCCTATTCCCTGATCAGCGAGATCGCGGGACAGTCCAGGGCCGGGATGGCCCTGGGCCTGATGATCACCATCAACGCCCTCGGCACCGTGGTCGGCACCTTCCTTTTCGGCTCCATCGTCGATTCCACCGGCTCCTACGTCATCGCGTGGCAGGCGCTGGCAGGCGTCCTGGCGCTGGGGACGGTGAACATCGCGGTATTCGTGTCGGAGGCCGGCGGAAGCGGTGTGGCGGACTCCCCCGCCCAATGAGACAGGCTCCTGGCGGGCGGCTCATGGGCCGGCGCCAAGCCGCCCTCTGGATTCCGGGCGCTCTCCCCGCGCATTGGCATTGACGGCCGGCAAATGCTATTATTCGTCAGGCTTGGCGTTCTGCCGAGCGCACTCCGTGTTTCACAAACAGTGAAGGGTCGCGCAACCACTTTGACATGATGGCTTCATCCGAGTCTGATTACAAAGCTGACAACATCAAGGTTCTCGAGGGGCTGGAAGCGGTCCGGAAACGTCCCGGTATGTACATCGGAGACACGTCCGAACGTGGGCTCCATCATCTAGTTTATGAGATCGTCGACAATTCCATCGACGAGTCATTGGCCGGCCAGTGCGACCGCATCGAAATCACCATCCACATCGACAACAGCGTTACGGTGGTCGACAACGGCCGCGGCATCCCGGTGGACATGCACGCGACGGAGAAACTGCCGGCCGCGGAGGTCGTGCTCACCAAGCTGCACGCCGGCGGCAAGTTCGACAAGGGCGCCTACAAGGTCTCGGGTGGCCTCCACGGGGTGGGGCTGTCGGTGGTCAATGCTCTGGCGGAGCAACTCGAGGTCGAGATCAAGCGGGACGGCAAGGTGTACCAGCAGGCCTACGAGCGGGGTGTGCCTATGGCACCGCTCAAGGAAATGGGCACGTCCACGGAACGGGGGACGCGCATCACCTTCAAGCCGGATACCACCGTATTCGAAACCGTGGACCTCAGCTTCGACATGCTGTCCCAAAGGCTCCGGGAGCTGGCGTTCCTGAACCGGGGCCTGCGCATCTTCATCGAGGACGAGCGCCACGACAAGAAGCACGAGTTCTTCTACGAGGGCGGCATCGTCTCGTTCGTCGAGCACCTGAACCGGGTCAAGACCGCGATTCATCCCAAGGTCGTCTACCTGCAGGGGGAGAAGGACGGCACCGACGTCGAGATCGCCCTGCAGTGGAACGACAGCTATACCGAAACGGTCTATTCCTTCGCCAACAACATCAACACCACCGAGGGCGGCACCCACCTCAGCGGTTTCAAGGCGGCGTTGACCCGCACCATCAACAACTACGCGGCCGGCTCCAACCTGCTCAAGAAGGACGAGGACAACCTGCAGGGGGACGACGTCCGCGAGGGCCTGACCGGGGTCATCAGCGTCAAGGTGCCGGAGCCTCAATTCGAGGGACAGACCAAGACCCGGCTGGGGAACAGCGACGTCAAGGGAATCGTGGAGGCGTTGATCAACGAGCGGCTGGCGGCCTATTTCGCCGAGCACCCCGGGGACGCCAAGAAGATCGTCTCCAAGGGCATCGAGGCCGCCAGGGTGCGCGAGGCCACCCGCAAGGCCAAGGAGCTGGCGCGGCGCAAGGGGGCGCTGGACTCGGCCTCGCTGCCGGGCAAGCTGGCGGACTGCCAGGAACGCGACCCCGCGCTGAGCGAGATCTTTCTGGTGGAGGGCGATTCGGCCGGCGGCTCGGCCAAGCAGGGGCGCGACCGGCGCAATCAGGCCATCCTTCCGCTCAAGGGCAAGATCCTGAACGTGGAGAAGGCCCGCTTCGACAAGATGCTCTCATCCCAGGAGATCCGCCTGTTGCTGACGGCCCTGGGCGCGGGCGTCAAGGACGACTACAACCCGGAGAAGCTCCGCTACCACACGGTCATCATCATGACGGATGCCGACGTGGACGGGTCCCACATCCGGACGCTGTTGCTGACCTTCTTCTACCGCCAGATCCCCGACCTGGTGGAGAAAGGCTACCTCTACATCGCGCAGCCGCCGCTCTACAAGGTCAAGCGCGGCAAGCAGGAGCGTTACCTGAAGGATGAGGGCAGTCTCGAGGACTACCTCATCGAGAAGGGCACCGAGAACCTGCGGCTGCGGTCCGTGGAATCCAACGGAAACGGTGGCGGCACGGCCCCTGGCCGCGACGTCAAGGGAGCCGCGCTTCAAGCCTTCGTCAAGAAGGTGGTGCGGATGGACAAGCTGCTGCAGCTCATGGCCAGGAAGCACAAGGAGCGCGCCCTGATCGAGGCGCTGCTGCTGCAGCCCGACTTCAACGCGGACCGGCTCAAGGACGAGAAGGAGCTGGAGGCCCTCGCCATTCAACTCGCCTCCTATGTCAATTTACTGGCGCCGGAGGTCGGACCGATGTCCAGCGTGGTGGAGGAAGACCCGGAGCACAATTGCCGGAAGCTGGTATGCGCGACCCGCTCCAACGGCAGCGGCGTCCGTACCGTCATCGACCGGGAGTTCCTGGCCAGCCCCGAGTACCGTGAGCTCAAGCGTCTCCACGGCGAGTTGCTGGCGGTGGGATATTCGCCCTTCGTCCTGGAGGACGGCGAGCGCAGCAGCG
Source organism: uncultured Binatia bacterium (SeqCode) (assembly GCA_965221155.1). Taxonomy (GTDB): domain Bacteria; phylum Desulfobacterota; class Binatia; order UBA9968; family JAJDTQ01; genus JAJDTQ01. Next base: position 1,414,302 of record OZ244869.1, read on the forward strand.
AGTTGCGCTCCCACAAGGACGTGCTCGATTTCGTCATGGCGCGGGGCAAGAAGGGGCAGTACATTCAGCGGTACAAAGGTCTGGGAGAGATGAACCCGGGGCAGCTTTGGGAGACCACCATGGATCCCGAGTCCCGGGTGCTGCTGCAGGTCCGCGTCGAGGACGGCGTCGAGGCCGACGGTATCTTCTCCACGCTCATGGGTGACCACGTGGAGCCCCGCCGGAAGTTCATCGAGGACTACGCCCTGACGGTGCGTAACCTGGATATCTAGTGTCGTGTCCCGCAGGGTTATGAGGCACGGGCGGGTTTGAAACCCGCCCCTACAATTCGTTGGCCAACCTTCCTGCAAGACTGTAGGGGCGGGTTTCAAACCCGCCCGCGTGCGGCGTCGCGCCCCCTGCCCACAACCAACAGGCCCATCTCATGGAAGCCGGAATAAGACAACACAAAGTTCCCGTCTACATCGAGGACGAGATGCGTCAGTCCTACGTGGACTACGCCATGAGCGTTATCGTGGGGCGGGCGCTGCCGGACGTGCGGGATGGAATGAAGCCGGTGCATCGGCGTGTCCTCTTCGCCATGCACGACATGGGCAACCACTGGAACAACGCCTACCGCAAGTCCGCCCGGGTCGTGGGAGACGTCATCGGCAAATACCATCCCCACGGCGACGCCGCCGCCTACGACGCCATCGTCCGTCTCGCGCAGACCTTTTCCATGCGCTACTGCCTGGTGGACGGGCAGGGAAACTTCGGCTCCGTCGACGGCGATCCGCCGGCCGCCATGCGCTACACGGAAATCCGCATGGCGCGCATCGCCCAGGAACTGCTGGCGGACATCGACAAGGAGACCGTCGACTTTCTGCCCAACTACGACGACTCCCTGCAGGAGCCGTCGGTGCTGCCGTCGCGGCTGCCCAACCTGCTCATCAACGGCGCCTCCGGTATTGCCGTGGGCATGGCCACCAACATCCCGCCGCACAACCTGAACGAGGTCATCGACGGCCTTATCGCGCTGGTGGAGCGGCCCGGGCTGACCATCGACGAGTTGATGGAGTACATTCCCGGGCCCGACTTTCCCACCGCGGGGTTCATCCACGGGCGTGAAGGTATCAGCCAGGGCTACAAGACCGGACGGGGCAGCGTGCAGATGCGCGCGCGGGTCTTCACCGAGACCGTCAAGCGCACGGGCAAGGAGCAGATCATCGTCTCCGAAATCCCGTACATGGTGAACAAGACCCGGCTCCTCGAGCAGATCGCCAATCTGGTCAACGACAAGAAGATCGAGGGCATCGCCGACCTGCGGGACGAGTCCGACCGCGACGGCATGCGCATCGTCGTGGAGCCCAAGCGCGACGCGGTGCCGCAGATCATCATCAACGCCTTGTACAAGCATACGAGCCTGCAGGAGTCCTTCGGCGTCAACATGCTCGCCATCATCGACGGCCGGCCGAAGCTCCTGAACCTGAAAGAGATCCTGGAGGCGTTTCTGGAGCACCGCCGGGAGACGGTGGCCCGGCGCACCGCCTACGACCTGAGGAAGGCCGAGGAACGGCTGCACATCCTCGAAGGGCTCAAGATCGCCCTGGACAATCTCGATGCGGTCATCACCCTGATCCGCGAGTCGCGCGATCCCCGCGCCGCGAAAGAAGGGCTCATGGCTGGCGCATTCATCCAGACGGTGGTACGAACCGCCGATCGCGTCGGCCTTTCGGAGGCCCAGGCCCAGGCCATCCTGGAAATGCGCCTACAGCGCCTGACCGGGCTGGAGCGTGACAAGATCGTCGAGGAGCACCGGGCCGTCGAGGCCACCATCGCCGAGCTGCGGGGTATCCTGGCCGACGAGAAGAAGGTCTACGCGATCATTGTCGACGAACTGCGGGAGGTCAAGGAGGCCTACGGCGACGTGCGCCGCACCGCCATCGTCGACAAGGCCGACGATATATCCATCGAGGACCTGATCGTGGAGGAGGACATGGTGGTCACCGTGTCCCACGAGGGGTATATCAAGCGCAACCCCATCACCCTGTACCGCGCGCAACACCGCGGCGGCAAGGGCAAGGTCGGCACCACGACCCGGGATGAGGACTTTGTCGAGTACCTGTTCGTCGCCTCCACCCACTCCCACATCCTGTTCTTCACCACCATCGGCAAGGTCTACCGCATCAAGGTCCACGAGCTGCCCCAGGCCGGCCGCTCCGCCCGCGGTCGTCCGGTTGTGAATTTGCTGCAGCTTCAGGACGGCGAGAAGGTGTCGGCGTTTCTGTCCGTACGGGAGTTCCAGGAGGGCCGCTACGCCGTGTTCGCGACCCAGAACGGCCTGGTCAAGAAGACCGCCCTGATGGCCTATTCGAGTCCCCGGGCCACCGGCATTCGCGCCATCGCACTGGAGGAGAACGACTCCCTCATCGAGGTCCAGCTTACCGACGGCGATCAGGAAATCCTGCTGTCCACCGTGGATGGACAGGCCATCCGCTTCAAGGAGGAGCAGGTCCGCGCCACCGGCCGCGGGACCATGGGCGTCATCGGCATCCGGCTGGAAAAGGGCGACCAGGTGGTGAGCATGGAGGTGCTGCACCCCGGCGCATCGATCCTCACCGCCTCCGAGAACGGCATGGGCAAGCGCACCGGCATCGATGCGTACCGGCTCCAGGGCCGCGGCGGCAGGGGTCTCATCACCATGAAGACCACCGAGCGGACCGGGCGCGTGGTGGGCGTGCAGCAGGTCGTGGACGAAGACCAGTTGATGCTGATCACCGACGGCGGCAAGATCATCCGGATCCGGATCGGCGACATTCGCGTCATCGGCAGGAACACCCAGGGCGTTCGCCTCATCGACCTCGACAACGGCGAGCGGGTGGTCTCCCTCGCCCGATTGGCGGAAGAAGACAACTGACTTTCCCGGCATTTGGCCATGTCCATCGGCATCATAGGCGCGGGCGGTTGGGGCACGGCCCTGGCGGTGCTGTTGTGCCGGAAACACGACGACGTCGCCTTGTGGTGCCACTCCGAGGAAACGTTCGCCCGGATGCGGGAGACCGGCGAAAACGCTACCTACCTGTCCACCGTCAAGCTTCCCGCCAACCTTCAGGTCACCCGTTCCCTGGAAACCGCGGCCTCCGGCCGAGACCTGCTCATCTGCGTGACCCCGTCCCACTTCCTGCGTGAAGTCATGACCCGGGCGGCGCCGTTCGTAACGCCTGAAACCATCGTGGCGTGCGGCTCCAAGGGGATCGAGGAGTCGACGCTCATGACCATGGGCGACGTCCTGGCGGAGGTTCTGGGTGAACCCCGCCGGCACGCGTTCCTGTCCGGACCGACCTTTGCCCTGGAGGTGGCCAACGGGTTGCCGGCCGCCATCACCGTGGCGAGCGTCGATCAGGGCGTTGCGGGGAGGGTGCAGCAGAGCCTCGGGTCCCCGGAATTCAGGGTCTACACGTCAACCGATGTCCTGGGCGTCCAGATGGGCGGCGTGATCAAGAATGTCATTGCCATCGCCGCCGGAGTCAGCGACGGCCTGGAGCTCGGGCACAACGCCCGGGCCGCCCTCATTACCCGCGGGCTGGCCGAGATGACCCGGCTGGCCGTGAAGATGGGCGCCGACCCGGGCACGCTTGCCGGCCTCCCGGGCCTCGGCGACCTGGTGCTCACCTGCACCGGCCAGTTGAGCCGCAACCGCAAGGTCGGCTTCGAGCTCGGGCAGGGACGACGGCTTCCGGACATCGTCGCCGGGACCCGGATGGTCGCCGAGGGCATCCGCAACACCCGCACCGTCCACCTCCTGGCGGAGCGTTGCGGCGTCGAAATGCCCATCGTGGAGCAGATGTACCACGTCCTCTACGAGGACAAGGACCCCATGCAGGCCGTCCGCGACCTCATGGGCCGGACCCAGAAGGCGGAGGCTGACTGAGAGCGAGAAGTGAGAGGTGGCTAGATTCCGGAGGATCTTAAGGCGTCCCCGGGCCGGGTCAGGCCACCTGAACTTGGCGTATCCGGGCTATTTGCGATCAGCGCGTCGGTTTCAAGGGTTTGTCATGCAATGACTTGTCGGCATGTTTCACGGCCTCCATCGTCACCATAGCGAGGCCACCGATGAACACCAAAAAAGCGGCTACGACTAACCACTCCATCACAGTTCCTCCAGTTCGTCGATCTTCCTGTACGCGGCCCTGTCTTGGGCGGGTTTGAAACCCGCCCCTACACCTCGTCATCGTATTTTTGCCGACGAAGCAAATATAGATCGATCATACAATAAATGCGCGCCTCCGCCAAAGACCGGCCAGAAGAAGCCGTGTTCCAGCGAGCGGTGTAAGCCGTGGGCGCGGAAGCGTGGCGGCTCCCGTCGCCGGGCAATCCAAAACCCTTTCCGGTAGATTCACCCGGCGCCTTCCGCAAATTGACAAGCCCTCCCGCGTATGCTTGAAATAGAGCACTGATAAAAATGAGGGTGCGGAAATGAAACGGACTTATCAACCAAGCAATCTGAAACGAAAAAGAAACCACGGCTTTTTTGCGCGAATGGAGACCCCTGGCGGACGCAATGTGCTGAGGCGCCGGAGGGCCAAGGGAAGAAAGCGGTTGACCGTCGTCATCCCACCAAAGGGTCCTCGTTCCTAGGACAAGCCGTTGTCCTGTGTCCGCGAGAGTTTCCCAAGGGAAGCCCGCCTGACCAGACGTTCCGAGTTCCTGCTGCTGTCTCGCAGGGGCAGGAAATTCTACACGCCGCACTTCATCATAATCCGAAACCACAACGACCATCTGGGGAAACGGCTGGGAGTCACGGTCAGTTCCAAGGTGGGGAACGCGGTGGTGCGCAACCGCGTGAAGCGCGGGCTGCGCGAGTTCTTCCGTCGCGGGCGCCAAAATTTTCGCCCCGACCAGGATACGGTCGTCATTGCCCGCAGAGGGGCGGGAGAGTTGAGTCACGCGGAGATGATCGCAGAACTCCGCAAAGTAGTCGGCCCGAACGGACAGTCCCGATGATCCAATGACCACGATTGCCCGTACCGCCGTGCGAATCTGCATCCGGGCCTACCAGCGGTTTCTCTCGCCGTTGCTGCCGCGCTCTTGCCGGTTCTTTCCGACGTGCTCGGCCTACGCGTTGCAGGCGGTGGACCGTCACGGCGTTGTCAAGGGGCTTCGCCTGGGCGCCTTCAGAATTCTGCGCTGCCACCCGCTCCACGCCGGAGGGTACGACCCCGTTCCGTGAAAATTCCATGGAAAAGCGAGCCTTCATAGCAGTCGTCATCTCGATCCTCGTCATCATCCTCTACCAAGAGTACATGAGGCGTTTCTATCCGCCGGTGGCGCCTCCGGCCAAGGAGACCGGAACGCGGCCTCTGGAGCAGCCCCCTGCCCCGCGGGCGGCGCCGAAGCCGCCGCCGGTAGCACAGGCCGCTCCCGCCGAGGCGGCCCGGAACGTCCCGGTCGTCCCGATCCGGGAAGTAACGGTGGAGACCCCTGACTACATTGCACGCTTTACCAATCAGGGGGCCCGGCTCAAGAGCTTCCGTTTGACGCGGTACCGCGCCGGGGTGGACGTCGACAGCCCGTTGATCGACATGGTTACCCGTGGACCCGGGATGGAACATCCCCTGGGGCTCCGCCTGGCCGACACGCCCACCGGTACCGATCAAGGCATCGTCTACAAAGTCCGGGGCGCGGACCTGAACCTGCAGGAGGGTCGTGACGGGAGTCTCACCTTCATCGGCGCGACGCCGTCGGGTCAACGCGTGGTCAAGCAGTTCACCTTCAGCGGTTCGAGCTACGCGGTGGACGTGGGCGTCTCGATCGCGGGGTCGCCGCAGGGCGCCACGTTGCTCTTGACCACCAGCGGCAAGAACAAGGGCGTCAAGGGCGATGCTCTTTTCGAGGGCGTCATCGCGCTGCACCAGGAAGATCTGATACGGGAATGGCCGGACGACATCGAAGCCCGGACCAACCTCAACGCTCCGCTATCGTGGGTCGGCTTCGGCTACACCTATTTCTTTTCGGCCCTCATCCCCGCGGAAGGAGTGGAGGCGGATGCGACGGTGGTGCCAAGTGCGGGCCGGGATGGGGGTTTTGTCCTGGAAACCCGCGGCCGGGTCATCTCTAGTCAAGAACGCACCGCTCGCTACCAGCTCTTCATGGGCCCCAAGGTGCTCAACCTGCTCAAGTCCTTCGATCGCGATCTCGAACAGTCCATCGATTTCGGTTACTTCGGCTTCATCTCGGTGCCGATGCTGCACGCGCTGCATTTTCTCCACACGTACACGGGCAACTACGGTCTGGCCATCATCCTGCTCACGCTTGTCATCAAGCTGCTGTTGTGGCCGCTGACGCAAAAGAGTTTCGTTTCCATGAAGCGGATGCAGAAGCTTCAGCCGCAGATGCAGCGCCTCAAGGAAAAGTTCGGAGACGACAAGACCCGGCTCAACAAGGAGATGATGGACCTCTACAAGCGGAACAAGGCGAACCCGCTTGGAGGCTGTCTGCCCATGCTCCTTCAATTTCCCTTTTTCATCGGCTTCTACAACGCCCTGCTCACACCCATCGAGCTGCGTCACGCGACCTTTCTGTGGATCAAGGACCTTTCCCGTCCGGACTGGGAAGCGCTGCCCTTCTCCGCTTTCGGCTATGACGTGGGCATTCCCGTGCTCGTTCTGCTCATGGGCGCGAGCATGTTCATCCAGCAGTGGATGTCTCCCGCCATCGGCGATCCGAACCAGCGGCGCATGATGATGCTCATGCCGCTGGTGTTTACCGTGATATTCGTGAGCTTCCCGTCGGGACTGACGATCTACTGGTTCGTGAACAATCTTCTGAGCATCCTTCAGCAATACTTGATCAACCGCAAGGAGCGTTGACGGCCTGCGCCGGGCAACCCCAGGCCTGTCGCGCCCCGTGGAGGAGAGGTTTGTGATGAAGCAAGTGGAAACGGAAGGAGAAACCCTTGACGAAGCCATCACCAAGGCCCTGAACCTGCTGGGTGTCGAGCGGGACAAAGTGTCGCTGGACATCCTGGCAGAGGAAAAGGTGGGTCTGCTCGGCTTTGGACGCCAAAACGCCCGCGTCCGTGCCACGATCCGGGAGGCGGTGGCGGTAGCACCAGACGAAGATCCCGAGGACCGCCAGGGCGCCGAGGCGCCGTCGGACCAGCTTGCCGAAACGCCGCGGGCGGAGCCCGCGCCGGCCAGGCCCACGCCGGCGGAGCCCATGGCGAATGAGCCTGAAGAGAGCGAGGCCGTTGAGGAATTCGCGGACACGGACGAGGGCTTCGCGGAGATCCGTAAGGTGAGCGTCGAGGTGCTCACGGAGATACTCCGGCTCATGAGTGTACCCGCGGAGGTGGTGGTCAAGCGGGGCACGGGTCCGTCGGAGTTCGTCCTCGATATCCAGGGCGACAGCACTGCCCTGCTCATCGGCCGCAGGGGTCAGACCTTGGAGGCTCTCCAGCACATCCTGAGCCGTATCGTGGCCGAGAAACTGGGCGCGGACGGTCCTCAGCCCATCGTCGATGCGGAAGACTACCGGGGAAGGCGTGTCAGATCCCTGGAAGACATGGCATTGCGCATGGGCGAGAAGGCCAAGCGCAGCCGCAAGACCCAGGAGATCGACGCCCTCAGCGCCCGGGACCGGCGTGTCGTTCACCTGGCCCTGAAGGATGACCCCTGGCTCACCACCAAAAGCCTCGGCGCCGGTGCCCTCCGCCGGCTTCTGATCATCCCTGAAGGAGACCGGAAGGCGACCGAGGCGGAACCCGCCGGCGACGATCAGTAGAGCGGTGAAGCAGCGATTGGCATTGACTTGTGGGGGTGCGCGGGTATAAGTTTTTAGATTGACCGGCTGACCGGTCAAATGAAAAATGCCTATCATTGTCGACAAGGAGCGCAAGCGCTCGGAGATCCTCGAAGCGGCCATGACCGTTTTCGCCAAGAAGGGCTTTCATCGCTCCAAGATGGAAGAAGTGGCGGTTGCCGCCAAGATCGGCAAGGGCACCATCTACGAGTATTTCACGAGCAAGCGCCAACTCCTCCAGGCGCTGCACGGCTACATGCTGGGCAAGCTCAAGGAATACTATGCCGAGGCACTGAAGGACATCGAGGAACCGCCCGAGATCATCCGGGGTTTCCTGGCCGCCGCCCTCGCCAGCTTTCGTCAATGGGAGCCCTTCTTCTACGTCTTCTGCGACGTCTGGGCCGAAGCGGGCCGGGCCGAGCAGCAGAGCCTTCTGCGCATGCAGTTGAGGGAGGCGTACAAGTCCTCCATCGACGACCTGGTCGTGGTGGTCGAGGCGGGCGTCGCCGGCGGCTTCTTCCAATGCGGCCAGCCCAGGCTCGCGGCCGAGCACATCCTCGCGTGCGTTGACGGGCTGGCGCTGCACTACCTGTATGACGAGCAGGCTTTCGATCTGGACGAGATGACGGAATCCCTGACACGGGCGGTGATGAGGAGTCTGGGATGAAGATCCGTATCGTCGTATCGATATTGCTCATCCTCCTGGTAAGCGCCGTTACCGCCGTCGGTGTCTACGTCATCAGCGATGTCGAGGAAAAGCCCCGGGTGGAACCGGCGACCGTGCCCGTGCCGGTGGAGGTGGCCGCGGTGGCGGCTGCCGATTTCGTGTACCGGATCGAGGCTTTGGGGACGATCTCCCCCGTGCGGGAAGGTCCGGTCAGCGCGGAGATCAGCGGCCGGATCGTCGGGATTCCCTCGAATATTCACCTCGGCAGCGTGGTCCGCGCCGGCGAGTTGCTGGCACGGGTGGATTCCAGGGACTTCGAGATCGCCGTCCGGAAAGCGGCGGCGCAGGTGGCCAGCGCGGAGGCAAGGGTCCGCAAGGCTTCGGTGGACATCGAAAGACAGCGGATGCTGGTGCAACTGAACCGCGAACAGTTGCGGCTGGCGCGCGCGGAACACGAGCGGCTGACCACGCTGCTGAGAAAGGAACTGGTGTCCAGCCAGACGGCGGAGCGGCAGGAACTGGCCTGGCGGCGAATCGAGGAAGAGCTCGAGTCGGCCAAGAGCGGCGAGCGGGAGACGGAAGCGCTACACGCCATTGCCGAGGCGGACCTCGCCTTGGCCAACGTTCAACTGGAGCAGGCGCAAGAGATCCTGAGCGATACCGAGATCCGCGCGCCTTTCGCCGGCGTCATCGCGCGCAAGAACGTGACTCTCGGGGAGCGTGTCGCGCCGGGCCAGGTGCTTTTCCAACTGGCGGACGTCGAGACGGTGAAGCTCGACGTGCGCATTCCGGCCGCGGACATCCACCGGCTCGACTCTCGAATCGTCGCCAGCGTTCGGGTGCGCGGGTTGGAGGAGGAATTCACCGGACGGGTTGCCAACATCGGCCCGCGAGCGGATCAGCAAACCCGGTCGTTTCCGGTCGAGATCTACCTGTCGAACTCCCTGGGCCGCAAGGTTCTTCCCGGGATGTTCGCGCGGGCCGTCATCCCGGTCCGCAACTATCCCGGGGCCATCCTGATTCCGCGGGAAAGCGTCGTCTTCCAGAACGGCGAGCCCACCGTCTTCGTGGCGGATCGCGACTTGGGCCAGGCGACGCGACGGGCGGTCCGGATCGCCCGGCGGTTCGGGCCGCGCTACATGATCGAGGCGGGGCTTGAGCCCGGAGACCTGCTCATCACCGCCGGACAGCGCCTGCTGCTTGACGGCGCCCGCATTCGCGTGGTCACGCGCCGGGATCTGGCCTCATGAAGAAGCTGATCGAGTTCTCTATCGGCAACCGCGTCGTCGTCAACCTGTTGGTGCTCCTTATCGTCATAGCCGGCGTGGTCTCGTACCTTCGGCTCAAACGAGAGCTGTTCCCCGACTTCTCCCGCCGGGTGATACGAATCGATACGGTTTACCCCGGCGCTTCGCCCGAGGAGGTGGAGGAACTCATCACCGCCAGGATCGAGGACCAGGTCCGTAACGTCGACGGTGTCAACGAGATGCTCTCCAGCTCTCGCGAGGGCCAGTCCGAAATCCGCCTCCAGATGCAGTCGGATACCGAGATGAGCCGCGCCTTGGGGGACGTTCGCGCCGCCCTGGACCGGGTCGCCGGCCTGCCGGAGGCGGCCGAGGAGCCCCAGGTGACCGAGGCGCTGTCCACCTTCCCGGTCATCACCGTCTCATTGAGCGGCGACATACCCGAGCAGGAGCTGCGGGAAATCGCCAAGGATCTACGGGATCAGCTCAGGCGTATCGACGGTGTCGCCACCGTGCCGATCTTCGGTATCCGCGAGAGCCAGATACTCGTAGAGATCGACCCGGAACGGCTCGACCAGTATCGGCTGAGTTTGGACGAAATTCGCGCGGCCGTCGACAATCAGAACCGGAACGTACCCGGGGGCGCGCTGAAGACCGCCCGGGGGGAAATCCTGGTGCGGACCCTGGGGGTGGCCTCGGGTGTGGCCGACGTGGAGCGTATGATCCTCCGTTCCACGGATACCGGCCACACGCTGGCCCTGGGGGACGTCGCGGAGGTGCGCGAGTCCTTCGAGGACGCGACGATCCTGGCGCGCTATGGCGGCAGGCCCTCCCTGAACCTCGTGGTCATCAAGGAGAAGAGCGGCGATTCCATCAGCGTCGCGGAACGTGTCCGCACCGCGGTGGCGGAAATACGCAAGAGCTTGCCGGAAACCGTCTCCATTGGACTCTTCAATGATTTCTCGGTGTTCATCCGGAACCGGTTGAGTACCTTGGGCCAGAGCGGCGCCATCGGCCTGGTTATCGTGCTCACGACGCTCTGCGTCTTCGTCCGCGGCCGCATCGCCCTGCTTACCGCCCTGGGCATTCCGTTCGCGGTGATGGGTTGTCTGGTCCTGATGTGGGTCTTTGGCCTCAGTCTCAACATGATCTCCGCCTTCGGACTCATCCTGGTCCTCGGCCTTCTCGTGGACGACGCCGTCATCGTCACCGAGAACGTGTACCGTTACGTCGAAGGTGGCATGAGTCCCAAGGAGGCCGCCCTCGAGGGCACCTACGAGGTTGCCTGGCCGGTGGTCACCACCGTGATTACGACCGTCGCCGCGTTCGTCCCCTTTCTGCTGCTCCCGGGAACCATCGGCTTCTTCCTGGCGCCGCTTCCCATGGTGGTGACTTTCGCCCTGCTGCTGTCGCTCCTGGAGGTTCTGTTCGTCCTGCCCTCGCATCTTTCGGACGTCATCACGCCCGCCTATGCGCAAAAGCTGCGCCGCGGCCAGCGTGTGTGGCTTACCCGGCTGCGCCGTCGTGAGCGACTGGCCGGCCTCCGCCGTTTACACGTGAGCGGCGAGCGCGCGTGGCTCACTCGAATGCGCCATGGCTATGAAAAGGTGCTGGGAGTCGCGCTCCGCTGGCGTTATGTGGCGGTGACCGTGATCCTGGCGGCCAGCGTTCTGCTGGCCGTCGCGGCCCAGTATCGGGTGCCTTTCGTGCTCTTTCGCGAATTCGAGTCGAGTCAATTCTTCGTGAATTTCGAGACTTCGGCCAACGCGAAACTGGAAGACACCGAGGCCGTGGCCATTCAAGCCGAAGGGATCGCCCTGGGTTTGCCCGCCGGTGAGCTCAAGTCTCTGTCCACCACCGTCGGCACCGCCTTCCTGGACGTGGACCGGGTGGTGAGGGGAAGCAACGTCGGACAGCTTACCCTGGAGCTTCAGGACGACCGCAGCCGAAAGGCCGCCGAGATCATTGACGAACTCCGGGGGAAGATGGAGCGGATACCGGGCATCACCAAGCTCCAGTTCCTCAGTCTCCAGGCCGGGCCCGGCGGGCCGGACATCGAGGCCCGGGTCACCGGTAACGACCTCGCCAAACTGCGTCGTCTGGCCGAAGAGGTCAAGGGCTTCCTGGCCACGCTGCCCGGGGTGCGGGACATCCGCGATGATCTCGTTGCCGGCAAGGAGGAGCTCCGTATCAGCCTCAAGCCGGAGGGCCGTACGCTGGGCCTCGACTTGAGGGGCATCGCCCGCCAGGTACAGCAGGGCTTCCAGGGGGTCGAAGCATCGAGCATCCAGCGAGGAGACGAGGAGGTGCCCATCGTCCTCCGGTTCCCCCAGGACCAGCGCGGCCGTGTCGACACCCTATCGCGGATGAAGCTCACGCTGCCCTCGGGGGAGCGGGTGTTCCTGCGCGACGTTGCGGAAATTCGCACCGGCATCAGCGCGAGCCAGATCAACCGGGATGACCGCAAGCGGACCCTGAGCGTCTTTGCCGAGGTGGAGACCGGGCAAACCACCGTGGTGGAGGCCACGGACGCCTTGCAGCGGCAGTTCGCCGACGCCGGCCGGCGCTATCCCGGGCAGCGGGTCGTGGTCAAGGGCGAACGGCAGGAGATGGAGGAGTCCCTGGCTTCGCTGCCGCAAATCTCCCTGATCACGTTGTTCGTGATCTACTTCGTGCTGGGCTCCCTGTTCAAGTCGTTCATACAACCGTTCATCGTCATGGCCGCGATTCCCTTCGCCATGGGCGGGGTGGTCATCGGCCATCTGGTCATGGGCGAGAATCTGAGCTTCATGTCGATCCTGGGTTTCATCGCCCTGGCCGGCGTGGTGGTCAATGACTCCCTCATCGTGGTGGACTTCATCAACCGCAGCCGCAGAAGCGGCATGTCGCGGTACGACTCCATCATCCAGTCCGGCGTGGTGCGTCTGAGGCCCGTCATGCTCACCACCATCACCACCGTCGGCGGCCTTTGCCCGCTGGCCTTCTTCGCCACCGGTCAGGCCAGGTTCCTTTCACCCATGGCCATCTCGGTGGTCTGGGGGCTGTCCTTTGCCACCGTTCTCACGTTGATCCTCACGCCCTGCCTCTACGCCATGCTGGACGACGCCAAGGAGATCGCCAGGAGATGGTTCCGTTCCGGTGCGACGACGCCCGACGGAGGAACCCCCTTGCGGCCCGTCGAGGAATCGTAGGGGCGGGTTTCAAACCCGCCCGTGCACGGGCCGCTGCCCGAACCCGTCATTCCGGCGAAAGCCGGAATCCAGGCGGGACGACGCGGCAATTTGACAGGCCTCCGGGGGCTTCCTATAAGTGATCGCATGCGCTGGCGAACGTCATTCATACCCACTCTCAAGGAAGTGCCGTCGGACGCGGAGGTGACGAGCCACCGCTTGCTCGTGCGCGCCGGCATGATACGGCAAGTCAGCCGCGGGGTGTACGACTTTCTGCCCCTGGCGCTCCGGACCCTCCGGAAGATCGAGGGCATCGTGCGCGAGGAGATGAACCGGGCCGGCGCCCAGGAGTTGCTGATGCCGGTTACCTCGCCCGCGGAACTGTGGCAGGACAGCGGCCGCTGGGAGGTGTACGGCAAGGAGCTGTTGCGCTTCAAGGACCGCCACGAGCGGGATTTCTGTCTGGCCCCGACCCACGAGGAGGTCATCACCGATCTGGTTCGCCGCGACGTCCGCTCCTACCGGGAGCTCCCCATGAACCTCTACCAGATCCAGACCAAGTTCCGCGATGAGGTGCGTCCGCGCTTCGGCCTGATGCGCGGCCGCGAGTTCATCATGAAGGACGCCTACAGCTTTCATCTGGACCGGGAGGACGCCGAGCGGGAATACCAGAACATGTACGACACCTACCGGCGCATCTTCACCCGCTGCGGCCTGGAGTTCCGCGCGGTGGAGGCCGACTCCGGGGCCATCGGCGGCAGCCTGTCACACGAGTTCCAGGTGTTGGCGGAGTCGGGCGAGGACGCGCTGGCCGCGTGCGGTTCGTGCGACTACGCGGCCAACGTACAGAAGGCGGAATCACGTCAGACCACACCCGAAGGCGGCGGCGCGGACGCCCCGCCCGAGACCGTGCCCACGCCGGGCCTCAAGACGGTTCCGGAAGTCGCCGAGTTCCTGAAGGTTCCGCCGGAGCGGTTCATCAAGACCATGATCTACCGGACGCCGTCCGGGGGGCTGATGGCGGTGCTCGTGCGCGGCGACCACGAGGTCAACGAGACCAAGCTGGGAAATATGCTCGATACCATCGCGGTGGAGCTGGCGGACGAGGACGAGGTGCAGCAGGCGGTCGGGGCACCGCCGGGCTTCCTGGGCCCCGTGAACCTGCCCCTGGAGGTGTGGGCGGACCACGCCGTTCAGGGCATGACCGACGCCGTCACCGGCGCCAACCAGAGCGACGCCCACACGATCCATGTGAACCAGCCGAGGGATTTCACCCCGGCCCGTTTTGCCGACCTGCGCCTGGTCAAGGCGGGCGATCCGTGTCCGCGGTGCGAGGACGGCGTCATCCAGGAGTATCGCGGCATCGAGGTGGGCCATGTGTTCTACCTCGGGCGCAAATACAGCGAAGCCATGGGCGCCACGATTCTCGACTCCGAGGGGCACGAGCGCTTCATGGAGATGGGTTGCTACGGCATCGGCGTCACCCGGCTCATGGCGGCCGCCATCGAGCAGAACAACGACGCCAACGGCATCATCTGGCCCGCGTCCATCGCGCCCTTCTCCGTCGAGTTGTTGCCCCTCAACTACAAGGAAGAAGCCGTTGGGGAAGTCACCGATCGTATTTACCAGGGGCTGAGCGAGGCCGGACACGAGGTCTTGCTTGACGACCGCGACGAACGCCCGGGCGTCAAGTTCAAGGACGCCGACCTCGTGGGCATCCCCTTGCGGGTCACCATCGGCGCCAGGGGGCTGGCCCAGGGCAACGTGGAGTTGCGCTGGCGCGGGGACGGTGCCACCTCCGAGGTCCCGGTGGACGAGGCCGTGGAGCGCATCGGCGCGGCCCTTGGCAACGGACGGACATGACGGCCACGAATAGTGCCCAAGCAGGTTGGCCAGAAACAACGAAAGCCGGAGTTTGCAGCTCCGGCTTTCGAGAAGGTTAAGGAGTGGCGGTCGTTGAGGCTTGGTAAGTTCCCTGCGTGCCGAGAGGTTGTTGCCGTTGGTACACGGTATTCCAGTCGGCCAGGGCTTGATCAACCTCGTCGATGATCCTTTGTGCAGCGTCCTTGGGTTTGGTCGATTTTGTGATGGGACGACCTACCACAACATAGTCCGCGCCGAAATGGATCGCTTCCCTAGGTGTCGTGTGTCGTTTGTGATCATCTGTACCCGCTCCCGCTGGCCTGATTCCCGGACTTACGATATCAATCTGCGGGAACATGTTCCTGCACTGCTCAATTTCTTTGCCAGAGACGATCAATCCGTCACATCCATGCTTCAGCAAGTTCCCACCGTGTCGAATGATGAACGCCGCAGGGTCATCCATGATGCGAAGCTCGCGTAGATCGTCTTCGTTGAGACTGGACAATAGTGGAACCATCAGCAGACGCGGAGATTGATTGCTCCCTCTCGCTTTACGGGCGGTTTCGAGAGTCCTGATGGTAATCGATTCAGGATTTGACTGTACCAGGGTAATGAATTTGACGTTGAGCGCCATGCAAGCCTTGACTAGCTCGGTGATTGTATTCCCGATGTCTCCAGACAATTTCAGGTCGACGAAAACGCCTCCATTGCGTCGCTGTTGAAGCTTGCCCAAGAAGCCAAGGATGTTGCCCGCCATGAGAAGCTGTAGACCGACCTTGAAGAACGATACATTGGTCAAGTCATTGACCAGCCTGAACGCTTCGTCTTGCGTTGAGACGTCAAGCGCTACAATAAGACGATCTTGCCCCGTGAGGTGCGGGAGGCGAGGACTTGCTTGCATAAAAACCCCCGGTTGTGAGCCGTCGAAAACTATCCAGGTAGGTACTATATGTGCAACACTAGCCGTCACAGAATACCATGTCAAGTGTTTTAAGCACTATGCCCGGGAGGGCCAGTCGCCTCCGTCTTGGACCCGTCCGGCGGAGATGTTAAGTTAGGAAACCATGCCCGTAGCCACCATTGAAGAAGCGCTTGAAGACATCAGGCAAGGCAAGATGGTCATCCTGATGGATGACCAGAACCGCGAGAACGAGGGTGACCTGACCATGGCCGCGGAACTGGTCACCCCGGAGGCCATCAACTTCATGGCCACGTGGGGAAGGGGCCTGATCTGCCTGCCGCTCACCGAGGACAAGGTCGAACAGCTCGGCCTCACCATGATGGTGCGGGACAACACGGCGCCCTTCGGCACCGCGTTCACGGTCTCCATCGACGGTGTCAAGAACGTCACCACCGGCATCTCGGCGTCCGACCGGGCCGAGACCATCCTCGCGGCCATCGCAGACGACGCCGGACCCGCCGACCTGTGTACGCCGGGGCACATCTTCCCGTTGCGGGCGAGGGAAGGCGGCGTGCTGGTACGCACGGGTCAGACCGAGGGCTCCGTGGACCTGTGCCGGCTGGCGGGGCTCAGGCCCGCCAGCGTGATCTGCGAGATCATGAAGGACGACGGCACCATGGCGCGGCTGGCGGACCTCGAGGAGTTCGGCGAGAAGTACGACCTCAAGATCTGCACCATCGCCGACCTCATCCAGTACCGCCTCAAGCACGACTCACTGATCCACCGGGTCGCCACCACCCGCTTGCCGACGCACTACGGCGGCGAGTTTCGGGCAGTGGTCTACAACACCCACGTGGATACCACCGAACACCTGGCGCTCATCAAGGGGGAGGTCTCCGAGGACCGCGAGACCCTGGTCCGGGTGTGCACGAAATTCCTCCCCGGGGACGTGTTCGGCTTCGAGTTCTTCGACACCGGGTCGGTCATCAAGCAGTCCATGGAGTTGATCGCCAAGGAGGGCGCCGGCGTGCTGCTCTACCTCCAGCCCGAGGGCAAGGGCCTGCGCACCGCCGAAGCGAGAGAGGCAAGGAACTTCCGCGACTTCGGCATCGGCGCCCAGATCCTGCGGGACCTGGGGGTTCGCAAGCTCCGGCTCGTCACCAACAACCCCAGAAACCTCGTGGGCCTGTCCGGCTACGGCCTGGAGATCACCAGCTCCGTCCCCTTCCCCATGCGGCCCGGCACCATCCGGCGGGGCGCCGCCGGGGGTTGACGTCTGCAGGAAGATTTGAAAACAAAGTACGCAATGGTTGCGCCGGTGGCAACTAGGGTTCGTTGAACTGGAATGGCGACAAACATGCTGAACTCGTTGAATAATTCGCGCGCCTTTGTGAAGACGGCGTTGCGGTTCGAAGGACCACCGTAGGTGCTTGACGGGCCTGAGTGTTTTGCTATGCTGCTGATGAGCTCCTTAGTACCAAAGAGAGGACATTGTTTATTTTTCGTTTAGGTCGACAGCAAGTGTGTGTCGACAACAGTGGGAACTGACAATGGCAAAGCGAGGGAGGATTACATCTGATACGGGGCAAGAAGGTGGTTCGTTGTATGGCGCTATCGGTTGGAGCGCTCCGCAAACATCGGTTGTGGCCACCATGCCTGCAAATAGCAGGCGCATCATAGGCGATGCATGGAAGACGTTGGACGACGCGTTGCACCACGGGGATGAGTCGTCGAGGATCCTGGCGGAAATCGTGATTTGCGTGCTGGTCCACGACGAGGTTATGAACGGTCTTTTCCATCCGCAAACTGGGGTGATGTGCAAGTTTGCTGACCAAGCCGACCGCACTATCGAGAAAGCCCAAGTAGTGAGAGTTTGTCCGCCCCGGTAACGAAGATCCAGGAGCTATTCGCATCGGTCTCCCGGGTAGGGCCGGTACCACATCCGCTCTACGAGAAAATCGAGCCGGAACATGTGACTCAGATTCTGGCCAATGCTCATGAAACTCAGCAGCAGGAGTGGAATTTCCGTCGGCCGGTCGATGGTTTTACCTTATCTATGTGGCGGCGGGCATCCTTCTATTTGTTTTTCTCACGGTTCGTCTCTTGCCCGTTCATGCTGAGATATACTTTGATCTATTAAAGGGCATCCTGGTTTTTGCAGCAGGCGTTGCAGGTGGTTATGGCTTGAAGGCGTACCGGAGTTGATGACGATCACTTCTAGGCAGCCGCATCAAGCGGCCACGCCCCAGGAGATCTTCGCCAGAAGATCCTCAAGGAGACGTGTTCCAGTTGTCGTTTGGAGCAGATCGATGGGGCGGCGATCATCCAACGAAGCAAGGCTTCTATGAAGCCAGCGATGGGCCTTCCCCTGGTTGGCAAAGGTTCTTTCAGCTAGCGCCATCACCCGAGCGATTCGTGCTGCGCGGTCGGATTCTTCCACAGTTAACCGTCGATTCCCTGCTTTCTCGCGAACGGGCTCACTTGCCGGACGGTTGCCCTTGCTCCCTTGCATTTTCATCACCCCCAATGCCGCTCCTCAAGTTACCTGATTCGCAATTTGTCGTTACATAACGCCGGCAAATGCTTCCGGCGCCTTCGCTTTGACATCCGCTTAGTTGCACAGGGTGACAGGCGACGCCTCCTTCATTCCGTTTGGGCCGGGGGGCGCAATGGCAGGTCAGCGCTGGGCGCTACCGATCATCCGTGGGTCTCGACGGAGCTCTTGCGCAAGTAGCGGTGAATCGAGTTCCGGAGCCGCTTGAGGGCGTCCTCGATGGAGCGGAACATCTGCTCCTCGATCAGTTCGTTGTTGGTCCAGTAGTCCAGCGACGGCGCTTCGGTGAAGTTGATGTCCAGCACTTTCTCGCCCGGAGGGTTGCCGGTGATGAGTACGCGGATCGAGTAGCCGGCGTCAATGGCCAGGGCTCGGGCGTAACGCGGCAATCGAAGGGAGTCCTTGATGTAGTTGAGGCGTTTGACGGGAAACTCGCCCACGCCGAGGGACAGGTAGACCCACCTTTCCTCGTTGTTGCCGAGTTCGCGCAGGGCCTGGCCGTTGATATCCACGATGTTCTGCAGCGCCCGTTCCTGCCGGTAGTCCTTCAACAGGTTGAAGGCCCAGCGCTCGATCACGCCCGTGGGGACCCGTTCATCCGTTTCCTGCTGTCGCTTGTTTCCGGTGTCGATCCACCACTTCACCTCCTGAACGGCGGTGTCGCGGGTGCCGCCAACGTCCGCTGTCTCGGCGGCGGGGGGTTCAACCTCGGGTTTGTCGGGCTCGGACATGGCGTTCTCGTGGCAGCTTCTCGGCCAGTGGGACAGGCAGGTGTCGTTGGTCACGGGCGGGTTTGAAACCCGCCCCTACACCCTCGTATTCGCCCGTTTCTGGCGACAAGGACTCTTGTGACAGGGCACTACACCTTGAACTCGCTCAGCGTGCTGGGGGCGAACAGGCTGTCCACCTCGAGCCGCTGCTTGATGAGGCCCTGCTCGTGGGCATAGCTCACCAGCGTCTCCAGGATATGGCGGTTGGCCTCCAGCCCGTAGGCCCAGGGGTCGGGACCCATGAGCTCCTTCTCCTTCTCCATCTGCTCGATGGACCAGGCCAGCATGTATTTGAGCGCGGAGTACTCGTACATGGACTCGGCGCAAAGCCGCTTGGATTCACAGAAGGCCTTGTACAGGTTCTGGGCCACCCAGGGATGGCGTTCGTACACGTCCTCGCGAAAGACCAGGGTGTGCATGATGGGGAAGATGCCCGTCTTGCGGAAGTACTCCTCCTCCACGGAACGGAAGTCCGGGAACAGCCGCGCCACCTTGGGCGAGCGGCGCACGAACGGTGACGGCATGTGGGCCGAGATCATGGCGTCGAGGTCGCCGTTCTCCAGCATGGAGGACAGCGTCTGCTCCGGGCCTATGGGGGTGATGGAGAGGGTATCGGGCAGGTCCGGACGGAGCTTTTCCTCCCGGCCGGGGGTCTCTTCCCCGCCCGTGAACCAGTTCACCTTCTCGAGCTCCACGCCGTACTCGTGCTGCAGGATGCCGCGTTGCCAGATGGCCGCGGTCATCTGGTACTCGGGGACGCCGACGCGCTTGCCCGTGAGTTCGGCGGCTTCCTTGATGCCGGAGCCGGTGTGGATGTAGATCCCGGAGTGCCGGAAGGCGCGGGAGGGAAACACGGGAATCGCCACGAAGCGCGGGGTTCCCTTGTCCTTCGACATCAGGTAGGAACCCATGGACATCTCGGCGGCGTCGAAGTCCTGATAGCGCAGCATGCGCCAGAAGGTTTCCTCTACGCGAAACGGCAGGTAGGTCAGGTCGACCCCTTCCACGGGAACACGGCCCTCCTGCAAGGGGCGTGTCCGGTCATAGTCCCAACAGGCGACGGTGATGCTTACATTGGCCATGGCGGTTCATAACTCCACTTCGTCGGGTTGTCGCGGGCACGGAAGCCGGGGACCCGCATCGTCCCCAGGCCGCAACTCTTTAAGCAAAGTTAACAGGAATGGTTGGGCAGTGTAAGGCTATCCGGGACAGTCGCCGGCCCGTTTGTTGACCGGGAAAGGCTTTTGTGCATATATAGACCCTCTGAAAAAGGTTATTGATTTCTTCATCTTACCCGAGGAAAAATGCTTTTCGACTTCGCCAGTGTATTGGTTTTCACGTTGTTGGGGGCGGCATTCGTCTGGGTGAACCTGTTGATCGGCCGCTTGCTTCGCCCCTCCAATCCCCAGCCCAGAAAGCTCTCGACCTACGAGTGCGGCGAGCCCGCGTCCGGGAGTGCCTGGGTCAATTTCAACGTCCGGTTCTACTTCATCGCCCTGATCTTCATCATCTTCGAGGTGGAGATCGCCTTCATCTTCCCGGTGGCCGTCGTCTTCCGCAACTGGCTTCAGAACGACGCGGGACTCTTCGCGTTCGGCGCCATCGCCGTTTTCACCCTCATCGTGTTTCTGGGTCTCATCTACGACTGGTGCAAGGGCGATCTGGAGTGGGTGAAAAATTAGGACATTAAACGGCTCGGACGGGGCAGGATTTGCCGGGCAGGTAGCGACGAAATGACCGCAAAAGAGATATACGAGCGTGCCAGGGAGCTTTGCCCCGGAGGCGTGGAGGATTTTGACGAGCAGGGTCTGGACCCTTTCTTCAAGGTCAAGCCGGCCAACCTCAAGGAAGTATGCCGGGCGCTGCGCGATGACGGCGTGCTGAAATTCGACGTGCTGTCCGATCTGACGGCCGTGGATCTCCCGAAAAAGGACATCCTCCAGGTCGTCTACCATCTGTACTCGTACGGGTCCCGGCAGCAGGCGGTGCTCAAGGCCGACGTGGACCGGGAGGCGCCCCGGATCGCGACGGTGGAAGACATCTGGAAGGTCGCCAACTGGTTCGAGCGGGAAGTGTTCGATCTCTTCGGAATCGTCTTCGAAGGGCATTCGGACCTTCGGCGGATCCTGTTGCCGGAGGACTGGGTGGGTTATCCGCTGCGCAAGGACTTCGTGGAGCAGGAAGAGTATGACGGCATCAGCACCGAGCGCGAGCCGTTGGTCCCGGAGAACATGCGCTAGACTTTTTGTCGGCAGGGTGCTGCGATGGGTTGGTAGGGGCGGTTTTCAGACCCGCCCGCGTCCCATCATCGCAATCGGGTCGGTTGAAGGAATGATATCATGAGCGAGGCTACCGCCAGCACCGGATTGCACACGGAAGACATGACGCTGAACGTGGGGCCGCAGCATCCGAGCACCCACGGCGTGCTGCGGTTCGTGGTCAAGACCGACGGCGAGGTCATCAATGAAGCCATCCCGGACGTCGGCTACCTGCACCGCTCCATCGAGAAGATCGGCGAGAAGTGCACGTGGCACGGCTACGTTCCGTACACCGACCGGGCCGACTACCTCGCCGCCATGTTCGCCAATCAGGGCTTCTGCATGGCGGCGGAGCGGCTGGGCAACATCGAGGTGCCGCCCCGCGGCGAGTACTGCCGCGTGATCGCCTGTGAGCTCAACCGCGTCGCCAGCCACCTCATCGCGGTGGGCACCTTCGGGCAGGATATCGGCGCCATCACTCCCTTTCTGCACGCGCTCCGGGAGCGGGAAAGCATCAACGATCTCATGGAGGAGATCTGCGGCGCCCGCCTCACCTACAACTACCTCCGGATCGGCGGCGTCGGCTACGACATCAAGCCGGAGACGTGCAGCCGGATTACGGCGTTCCTGGACCACTTCGAGCTCATCGTCGACGAATACAACCGGCTCTTGTCGCACAACAAGATCTTCATCGAGCGGCTGGCCAACGTCGCGGTGATCTCGCAGGAGGACGCGCTCCAGTACAACCTGGTGGGTCCCAACCTGCGTGCGTGCGGCATCCAGTGGGACATTCGCCGGGATATCCCCTATTCGGTTTATCCCGAGCTCGACTTCGAGGTGCCGGTGGGCCGGGGCGAGCGGGGGACCCTGGGCGACTCCTACGACCGCTACCAGGTCCGGATCCAGGAACTGATGGAGAGCTGCAAGATTCTCCGCCAGTGCCTCCAGAAGATGCCCGACGGGCCGGCCGTCGCCAAGGTCGCGCGCAAGTTCAAGCCGCCCGAGGGCGAAACCTACGTGCGCGTCGAAGCGCCGCGCGGAGACATGGGCTATTACGTGGTGAGCGACGGCAGCGAGTATCCCTACCGGGTCAGGATCCGCACCGGCTCCTTCACCGCCATGAGCATCGTCGACAAGATCAGCCCGGGAATCATGGTCGCCGATCTGATCGCGTTGATCGCGAGCCTCGACGTGGACGCTCCCGAGATCGATCGCTAGACTGTTTTGATGGAATCCACCGTTCAAGATTTGATTCAGGGATTGCTGCCGGGGGCTATTCCGGCGGCTTTGGGCTATGCCCTTGCGGCGGTGCTGGTGGCCGTCGTCGTGCTGTCGGCCTTCGTGGCGCCGCTCGCCGGTGTGACGAGCTGGCTGGAGCGGCGCGTGTGGGCGCGCATGCAGTCCCGGGTCGGTCCCAACCGGGTCGGCCCGCAGGGAGTGCTCCAGTGGCTCGCCGACGGGGTCAAGAACATCCAGAAAGAGGACATCATTCCGGCTGCGGCCGACCGGAAGCTTTTCCTGCTGGCTCCGTATATCGTCTTCTCGGGGTTTCTCGGCGCCTTCGTCGTCATACCGTTCGGCAGTTGGCTGATCGCCGCGGACCTCAACATCGGCATCCTCTACCTCCTGGCCATTACCTCTCTGCCGGTGGTGGGCATCCTGATGGCGGGCTGGTCGTCCAACAACAAATGGTCGTTGTTGGGGGGGATGCGCTCGGCCGCGCAGATCGTCAGCTACGAGATACCCGCGGGGCTCGCGGTGCTGACGGTGATCTTTCTGTCCGGCACCCTCAGCATGCAGGGGATCATCCAGGCCCAGGGATGGGCTCCGTGGGACTGGTTCATCTTCTACAACCCCTTCACCCTGGTTGCCTTCTTCCTCTTCTTCACCGCGGCTCTGGCCGAGGGTAACCGTACGCCGTTCGACATTCCCGAAGCCGAATCGGAGCTGGTGGCGGGCTACGTGACCGAGTACAGCGGCATGCGCTTCCTGTTCTTCTTCTTCGCGGAGTGGGGCAACCTGTACGTCATCGGCGCCATCGCGGCCACCCTGTTTCTCGGCGGCTGGCAGATACCGGCAACGGTCTTCGGCGTGGTCATGGCTGACCACCTGCTGCTCAAGGGTGTCCTGGAGTTCACGGTCTTCTTCATCAAGGCGTATACGTGGGCCTTCGTCGCCATGTGGGTGCGGGGCACGCTGCCACGGGTGCGGGTGGACCAGCTCATGGCCATGTGCTGGAAATACATGGTCCCCATCGCGTTCGTCTGCCTGTTCGGAACGATTTCGCTGTTGGTGCTCTGGCCCGAAGGGAATACCGCGCTGACCGTTGTGACGTTGGCGTTTTCGGGTCTCGTGGTCCTTTATTTCTTTTGGCGGGTGGTCTTCCAGATCCTGCACGCCCGCCCCACCCTCTATCTCAAGCCATACGTGTAGGGTCCAACGATCGCCCGTGGAGACGTCCATGAACGGAGTCATCGAATACTTTCAGAACGTGCGAGACACGGTGACGAGCATCTTCGAAGGCATGTCCATCACCTTCTCCCACTTCGTCCGCAAGCCGTCGACGATCCAGTATCCCGACCGCATCGCCCAGCAGGTGCAGGACACCCTGCCGCTGCGCTACCGCGGCATCCTCGAGGTCGACATGGACATCTGCACGGGCTGCCTGGCGTGCGAGAGGGTCTGCCCGATCAACTGCATCGCCATCGGCATCGAGAAGAACGCGGAGACGAACCAGCGCGACTTCACCCAATTTGACATCGACATTTGCAAGTGCATGTATTGTGGGCTGTGCATGGAGGCCTGCCCCACGGGCTCCATTCGTCACACTCAGGAGTTCGAGGGCGCCTGCAACAATCCCGCCGGTCTGGTGCGGCATTTCGTTACCGAGACAGTGCCTCTCTACAAGCCGAAGAAGGGTGGGGAAACGGAACCCCGAATGGTTCAGAAGGTGGATATCGGACTGAGGTACCTGGACGAGGTGGCCGAACCGGAGAAATGACGGCCCGCCGGCCATGGCAGGATTCACGAGACTTTTTCGTCGGACACGCTCCTGGCCCCACCGCCGACCGTAAACGGTCCAACCCTCCCGGTTTCCCAGTAAAAGGGTGGTTTTGATCATGGACTTATCCATAGACGTCCTCATCTTCTATCTGGTTTCCCTCGTTGTGGTGGGGTCGGGCTGCATCGTGGCGTTCTCGCGCAACATCGTGCATTCGGCCTTCTCGCTGCTGGGCACCTTCGGCGGGGTAGCCGGGCTCTACGTGTTTCTCGGCGCGGACTTCGTGGCGGCGGTGCAGGTGTTGATCTACGTCGGCGGCATTCTCGTGTTGATCCTGTTCGCGGTCATGTTGACCCATCGGATCAGCGACATCGATATCACCAACCGCACGGTGGGCCGCATTCCCGCGCTCGCGGCAGTGGCGGTCTTCCTTGGAATCCTGGTCTACGCCATCGGCGAGACCGGCTGGGTGATGGTCAAGGAAGTGGCGTTCGCGCCCACCACGGCGGCCATCGGCGACCTCTTCCTCGGCGAGTACCTGCTGCCGTTCCAGATCGCCGCGGTGGTGCTGCTGGTGGCGCTCATCGGCGCCATTACGCTGTCACGCAAGGAAATCAAGGAATAGCGAGAGTTTGGCGAGATGGCGGAATACGTTGCACTGTTGGCGAACGTCGGACTGAAGCACTACCTGGTGGTCGCGGGCATCCTGTTCGCGCTGGGCATCTACATCGTTCTCACCCGGCGCAACGCCATCAGCATTCTTCTGGGTGTCGAGCTCATCCTCAATTCGGCCGGACTGAACTACGTCGCGTTCTCGCACTTCAGCACCGGGAACGTGGACGGGCAGATCTACACGGTATTCATCATCATGCTGGCGGCCTCCGAAGCCGCCATCGGCCTCGCCATCGTCCTCTCCATCTACCAGCTCTTCGCCACCATCGACGTCGAGGCCACCGAGACGCTCAAGGATTAGCCCAGAGTAGCTTCGCCATGGATCACCCCGTTCAAACCGATTTTCTGCGTTGGATCGTGTTGTTTCCACTGCTGGGCGCCGCGCTGAACGGCCTGCTGGGAGCTCGCATACAGGAGCGCGCGGGCAAGCGGATGGTGGCCGTCATCGCCTGCGCCCCGGTAACCTTGTCCTTCCTGTTCTCGCTGTGGGCCTTCAGCAGGCTGCTCTCGCTCCCGGCCAAGGAGCGGTTTCTCATCGATCAGTTCTACACCTGGATACCCATGGGCTCCTTCAGTGTGGACGTGGCCTTCTGGGTGGATCCGCTGTCGGCCATCATGATCCTGGTGGTGAGCGGCATCGGCGGACTGATCCACTTCTACTCCATCGGTTACATGCACGAGGACCGGTCCTTGTGGCGCTACTTCGCCTACCTGAACCTGTTCACCTTCTCCATGCTGCTGCTGGTGACCGGCGACAACCTGCTGCTGATGTTCGTGGGCTGGGAGGGCGTGGGGCTCTGCTCTTGGGCGCTCATCGGGTTCTGGTACACGGACCACACCAACACCCGCGCCGGCAACAAGGCCTTCATCGTCAACCGCGTCGGCGACTTCGGCTTCGTGCTGGGCATCTTCCTGCTTTTCTGGAGCCTGACGGAGCACGGCCAGGGAACGCTGGCGTTCCGGGAGATCCAGGAGCACGTGGGACTGTTGGCCAACATGGAGCTTTGGGGCATCGGCGTGGTCACGCTGGTGACGATCCTGCTGTTCATCGGCGCCACCGGCAAGTCGGCGCAGATCCCGCTGTTTGTATGGCTGCCCGACGCCATGCAGGGCCCGACTCCGGTGAGCGCGCTGATCCACGCCGCCACCATGGTGACGGCCGGGGTCTACATGATCGCCCGGCTGAACCCGCTTTTCTCCGCCGCCCCCGTGACCCTGGGGATCATCGCCGTGGTGGGCGCCGCCACCGCGTTCTTCGCCGCCACCGTGGCCGTGACCCAGACCGACATCAAGCGGGTCCTGGCCTATTCCACCATCAGCCAGCTCGGTTACATGTTCCTGGCCATGGGCGTGGCCGCCTACTCCGCCGGCATCTTCCACCTGCTCACCCACGCGTTTTTCAAGGCCTGCCTCTTCCTGGGCTCCGGCAGCATCATCCACGCCATGCAGGGAGAGCAGGACATGCGCCAGATGGGCGGCTTGAGGAAGGTGATGCCGGCGACCTTCTGGACCTTCACCATCGCCGTCCTGGCCATCGCCGGAGCGCCTTTCCTGGCGGGCTTCTTCTCCAAGGATGCGATCCTGTGGCAGGCCTGGGCCACTCACAACCAGTTGCTTTGGGGCGTAGCGGTGTTCGTGGCGGGGCTCACGGCCTTCTACATGTTCCGCCAG
Source organism: uncultured Binatia bacterium (SeqCode) (assembly GCA_965221155.1). Taxonomy (GTDB): domain Bacteria; phylum Desulfobacterota; class Binatia; order UBA9968; family JAJDTQ01; genus JAJDTQ01. Next base: position 1,440,852 of record OZ244869.1, read on the forward strand.
TTCTTCATGGTGTTCTTCGGCGAATGCCGCGCCGACCACCACGTGCAGGAGCACCTGCACGAGTCTCCGAAGATCATGACCTATCCGCTGTGGATTCTCGCGGCCGGCTCCGTGGTCGTGGGTTATATCGGGCTGCCGGCGTTCATGGGCGGCAGCATGCTCGACCACTGGCTCGATCCGGTGATCCACGTCCCCCACGGCGAGCACCACGCGATGATGGAAGAGGTCGGGGTCATGAGCGTGGCCATCGTCGCCGGCGTCGCGGGCGTAGCGCTGGCGTGGTTCCTGTACTACGTCCGGACCCCATCCCGGGACGAGTCGCCGGAGGCCCGGGGATTCGCATACCGCCTGCTCTACAACAAGTACTACGTGGACGAGATCTATCAGTTCGTCTTTGTCGGCGGCACCGTGATGCTGGCACGGATCGGAGCGGCGTTCGATCGCTACATCATCGACTCCATCGTGGACGGAACGGCCAAGCTCACCACCATCATCGCCTGGTTCAACGGCCTGTTCGACCAGTACGTCGTCGACATGCTGGTCAACGCCGTGGCCAACGTGACCTTCGCGGTGGGCAACAACTTCCGCAGGGTCCAGACCGGGAACATCAACAGCTACCTCTACGTGGTGGTGGGAGCCGTGGTCGTCGCCCTGATCGTCAAGATACGCTACTGGAGCTGAGTCGGTGTTCTGCGTGAGCCAGTACGCCAAATAGGAGAGATGCGAAAATGACCGAACATGTGCTGAGCTACATGGTCTTCTTCCCCCTGGCCGGGATGCTGGTCGTGCTGATCCTGCCCAGCGGACGCCATGATCTCATTCGCTGGGTTTCGGCCTTGGCCACGGTGCCGCCGCTCATTCTGGGGCTCTGGCTGTACGCCAACTTCGACACCACCACCACCGGCATGCAGTTCGTCGAGCGGGCCGCCTGGATCCCCGCGTTCAACATCGAGTACTTCATCGGCGTCGACGGCCTCAGCGTCTCCATGCTTCTCCTGACGGCGCTGCTGTCGTTTCTCTGCATCTTCGCTTCCTGGGGTATCGACAAGGGAGTCAAGGGTTACTTCGCGTTGTTCCTGCTCTTGGACACCGGCATGACCGGTGTGTTCGTGGCGCTGGATTTCGTGCTCTTCTACGTGTTCTGGGAAGTCATGCTGCTTCCCATGTACTTCCTCATCGGCATCTGGGGCGGCCCGCGCAAGGAATACGCCGCCATCAAGTTCTTCCTCTACACGCTGCTGGGCAGCGTGCTGATGCTGGTCGCCATCCTGGCGCTGTACTTCTACTCCGAGCCGAACACCTTCGACATGACCAAGCTCATGGACCGGAGCAGCCTCTACAGCACCACGCCGCTGGCCATGTGGCCGTTCAGCACGTGGGGTTGGGGCTTCCAGCACGTGGTGTGGATGGCGCTGTTCATCGGCTTCGCCATCAAGATTCCGGCGTTCCCGTTTCACACCTGGCTGCCGGACGCCCACGTGGAGGCGCCCACCGCCATCTCCGTCATCCTGGCGGGAATTCTCCTCAAGATGGGCACCTACGGCATCCTGCGCATCAACTATCCCATGCTGCCGGCGGCCACGGCCGACCTGGCCTTTTACTTCCTTGCCGCTCTGGGAACGTGGAACATCGTCTATGGCGGACTCTGCGCCATGGCGCAGACGGACATGAAGAAGCTGGTGGCCTACTCCAGCGTCAGCCACATGGGCTACGTCATGCTGGGGATGGCGGCCTTCAACAGCCAGGGCATCAACGGCGCGGTGCTCCAGATGTTCAATCACGGCACCATCACCGCCATGCTCTTCCTGCTCGTGGGCGTCATCTACGACCGCGCCCATCATCGTGAGATCAACGGCTTCGGCGGCCTGGCCGGCATCATGCCGGTGTATGCAGGCTTCACGGCCTTGGCCTTTTTCGCCTCCATGGGACTTCCGGGGCTGTCGGGCTTCGTCTCCGAGGTCCTGGTGCTGCTGGGCGCCTGGCCGAGGTACCACGCCCTGACCATCGTCGCGGCCCTGGGCATCGTCATCACCGCGGGCTACATGCTGTGGATGATGCAGCGGGTCTATCTCGGTCCGCCCAACGAGAAGTATACCTCGCTCCCCGACATCAACGGGCGCGAGATCTTCACCCTGTTCCCGCTGGGAGTGATCGTGGTGATCGTCGGCGTGTATCCCCGTGTGGTGCTCGACCTGCTCCAGGCCTCCCTGAACAATATCAACCAGATGGTGATCACGCACCTGTCGTAAGGCAAAATGGATCTCGGTAACCTCGCAAGCATCAAGCTGTTCCATCCGGAAATCGTCCTCGCGGGAACGATCATCCTGCTGACGATCCTGGACCTGTTGGTGGCCAACAAGCGGCTGCTGGCGTACGTGGGTCTGGCCGGATGCCTCGTGGCCCTGGTCGCCACGCTGGAGCTTTACGGAACCTCACCCACGCTGCTGTTCCATCGCATGGTGGCGCTGGACAACTTCAGCCTGTTCTTCAAGGTGGTCACGCTGGCGGCGTTGCTGGCCGCCATCTGGATGTCCATCGGATCGGGCGAGGTCCGGCAGGTGCACCTGGGCGAGTACTACATCGTGCTGTTGACCTGCGGCCTGGGGATGTTCTTCATGGCCTCGGCCAACAACCTGCTGATGGCCTACCTGGGCCTCGAGCTGGCGAGCCTGACGTCCTATATCCTCACCGGCATGCTCCCGCACAACCGCCGCTCGGCGGAGGCGGCGCTGAAGTACCTCATCTACGGCGGGGTCGCCTCCGGCACGATGATCTACGGCATGAGCTGGGTGTTCGGCATGGCCGGCAGCCTGGACTACGCCGCCATCAACACGGCCATGTCCCAGGCCAGCGGCAACCAGACCGGGCTGTTCATCGCCTTCGTCTTCATCCTGGCCGGCTTCGGCTACAAGATGGCCTTCGCGCCGTTCCACATGTGGTCGCCGGACGTGTACCAGGGGGCGCCGACGCCCTTCACCGGTTTTCTCTCGGTGGCCTCCAATGCGGCCGGGGTGGCCATCCTGATCCGCTTCTTCTACCCCGCGGTGTCCACCCTGGGACAGGAGGGAGTCTGGACGTTCCAGGCGTTTCCCGCGCTCCAGTGGACGGACCTGCTGGTGGTCATCAGCATCATCACCATGACCTGGGGCAACCTCTCGGCCCTCAACCAGAACAACGTCAAGCGCCTGCTGGCCTATTCCGGCATCGCCCACGCGGGCTACATCATGATGGGTCTGGTGGTGCTGAACAACGACGGGCTGACCGCCATGCTCTTCTACGTGGTGGTCTACCTGATCATGAACCTGGGCGCTTTCCTGGTGGTCATGGTGGTGGCCAACGCCACCGGCCGCGAGGACATGGACGCCTACCGCGGGCTGGCTTGGCGGGGCGCCGCGTTCCCGGCCATCTGCATGGGGGTGTTTCTCTTCTCGCTCACCGGCTTGCCACCGACGGCGGGATTCATCGGCAAGCTGCTGCTCGTCGCCGCCATCATCGATGCCCAGTTCTACGTGCTCGCCGTGGCCGCGCTGCTCAACACGGTCATCTCGCTGTACTACTACGTGCGAATCGTCCGGACCATGTTCTTCGACAACCCGGCTCCCGAGGACGGACCCGTGGCGACCACCGCGAGCGCGGTGCCGCTGTTGGGCGTTCTCACGGTGCTGACCGTGGTGTTGGGGGTCTACTGGGGGCCGTTGCTGGATTACACGACCGGCTCGCTCGGATTCTTCATGAAATAGGCGGGACCGGGACCGCTTCGGTGGTCCCTCGGTGTTCGGCCGGGCTGTTGTAGGGGCGGGTTTCAAACCCGCCCGTGCCCGCACCCGCAGAGGAGAACGACCTCTAGAGAAACGGCCGAAGGCTGGCAGGTATCTCCAACTCCCCGTCTACCGACTCCCTGATCTCGTCGGCCAACAGATCCAGCCGGTCACGTGCCGGAAGCGTCCGGTCCACGATCACCCACTTCTTTCCTCTGACCACACAACCGCCGCTGCGCACGCGATAGCCGAAGTCGCGCGGCAACTTCTCGCACCGGACCTCGATTCCGCTCTGCTCCGCAAAACCACGAAGCTCCTGGAACAGGCGCTCTTGAACGTTGTCCTTCCGTGAAGTCTTTCCAGCCATAGCGCTATACTACCATTCCTTGCCGGTGGCTGGGAAATTCAGCCGCCCATTTCTGCGACACGGCGCGCCATCCACTCCACGTATGCAGTACGGGTCATGCCACGTTTTCGTGCCTCGCTGTCGATGAAGGCAGCGACCCCCTCGTCGAGCGTCGTGTGGGTGCGCACGCTCCGGCCCGAGAGACGGATGAGCGGAACGGAAACCAGAGCCTGTCCCGCCTGCGTTTCCACTCGCTCCAACTCGCTCGGAGGGGTAATCTCCTCGCCGTCCTTGAGGGCCTCGATCGCGTAATCGCGAAGCGCCTCCTCGGCGTTGACCATTGCCTCGTCGATGGTTTTCGCCATAGCAACGACGCCGGGCAGGTCGGGGAACGTAACGCCGTAGGCGCCTTTCTTGCCATCGATCAGTGCGGGATATCGTGCCATACGCTCTCCACTGCACATCTCACATATATATGCACTTTTCTGATCGGATTGTCATGGTTCCGGGAACGGTCCTTTTTGGCCGCAAGCCGTCGAAGACGAAAGAGACCAAGTCCGTAGGAGCCCGGGTTCAGGGGACGAGATCGGGCGGTTGAAAAACGCCGGCGTGCTGTTATCGTGTTGCAAAGCACTGTTTGTGCGCCGCCCCGTGTTCTCGCGTCGTTGGAGCCAACCCATGCAATTTCTCGCCGCAGCGGTCCAGATGCTGGCAACCTCCGATAAGGAAGCGAACCTTCGCGAAGCCGAGGGGTGGATACGCCGGGCCCACGCCGAAGGCGCTGAACTCGTGGTGCTGCCGGAGGTGTTCAACTGGCGCGGGCGCGGCAAGGACACCGCGGCCAACGCGGAGCCGGTGCCCGGGCCTTCGACGGAACGCATGATCGCCCTGGCGACCGAGCTCGGGCTGTACCTGCTGGCGGGGTCGATTCTGGAGGTCTCCGATTCGGCGGGCCGGGCCTACAACACCAGCGTGCTGATCGGCCCGGGAACGGGGATCATCGCCAAGTACCGAAAAATCCACCTGTTCGACGTGGACATCGAAGGCGAAGCGCCCGTCCGCGAGTCCGAGTTTCGGCGTCCGGGCGACACCGTGGTGGTCGCGGACACCCCTCTATGTCCCATGGGACTATCCGTGTGCTACGACCTGCGCTTCCCCGAGCTCTACCGCCGCCTGACCGCCGCCAGCGCCAGGGTCATCTTCGTGCCGTCCGTGTTCACGGTGCCCACGGGCCGGGCGCACTGGGAAACCCTGCTGCGCGCCCGCGCCATCGAAAACCAAGTCTACATCATCGCCCCGGACCAGACCGGCGACCATCCGGCCAGCATGTCGGCCTACGGACACTCCATGATCGTCGACCCATGGGGCAAGGTAATTGCGCAGGCCGATACCGAGCCGGGCCTGGTGCTGGCCACTGTCGACCTCGACCACCTGGAGAATGTGCGGCGCAGACTGCCAGCGCTGGAACACCGCCGGGTGTTCCTCAACGAAGATTCACGGCCTCACGTCCGTGCAGAAGACCGAGGTGTAGCCGCTGGTCGGCGTAAGAACGCTTGACAGTACGTACTGTCTTAGGTTACGGATATGATCAAGAGCTTTGCTGACAAGCGCACTGCGGCTGTATTCGCCGGTCATGCCGTTCGCAACCTGCCCATGCAGGTCCAGCGCCGTGCCCGAGCAAAGCTCCTGTTGGTCGATGCGGCTGTTCGGTTGGAAGACTTGCGATCGCCGCCTGGGAATAATCTGGAAGCTTTGCATTGCGACCGACGGGGTCAGTACAGTATTCGCATCAACGATCAATGGCGCATTTGCTTTATTTGGCGCGACGGAGAAGCATTTGGGGTCGAGATCACCGACTACCATTGAGGAGGCAGGGTTGGCATGATCATCAAGCGCGAGGACGTGGACCGAGAGACGGTCGACTTCTCGGACGTAGCTTCCGGGAAACGGCTGCCACCGGTACATCCGGGTGAGCTCCTGCGGGACGAGTATCTGGTGCCGTTGGGGCTAAGCGTCTACCGGCTTGCCCGAGAGCTCAAGATTCCGCGGCCGCGGCTGAACGACATCGTGCTTGGACGCCGTTCTGTCACTATCGATACCGCGTTTCGCCTCGGCCGCTACTTCGGTACCACCCCAGGGCTTTGGATCAATCTTCAAACCCGGTACGATCTGGAGGTCGCGGAGCGCAAGTTGCGCGTTGAGATCGAACGGGAGATAATGCCGCGCGCCGCCAGTGCAAACCCCGTGGCGGTCAGCGGCGCAGGATCCCCCTAAAAAGGACCGTCTCGCTTTCTGATAGTCACCTGGGAGTTGCGGCGGGCGGCCTCGATCCCGCTCAGGTGAGCGGGATCATGACGTGCTCCTGGTACGGGGGGCGCTCGCACAGGCGCTGGTACCACGCCTCCACGTTGGGCATCGAGGGGCGGTCGATCGGCATGGTGAACCAGCGGTAGGCCCAGATGCCGACGGGGATGTCGCCGATGGTGAAGGAATCGCCGGCGAGATAGTTCTGGCCTTCGAGGTAACGCTCGACCATCTCCCACTTGGGCACGGCCGCCGCCACCGCCTTTTCGATTGCGGCGGGGTCACGCTCGGCCTCGGGGGTCCGGACGATCCCGAAGAAGATCGGCACCATGAACGTGTTCAGCGTGGTCAACTGCCAATCCATCCAGCGGTTGGCGTTGCCTCGCCCTTCGGGAGTGCCGGGGACGAGTCTGCCGCCGTTGTACTTGTTGATGAGGTATCGGACGATGCTGTTGGACTCCCACAGGACGAAGTCACCGTCTTCGATGGTTGGGACCACGCCATTCGGGTTCAGGTCCAGGTAGGGGCGTTCCCTGTTCCCACCGAACTCTCCACCTAAGTCCACGCGCTCGAACGGAATTTCCAGCTCTCCGCAGCACCAAAGGACCTTTTGTACGTTGGATGAAGTCTTTCTTCCCCAGATTTTCAACACGTTGCGTTACCTCCGTGTAGGGGGCGGGTTTCAAACCCGCCCGCAGCCACCAAAGCAGGGCCATGAGATCGATCACGAAATCGGACACAGTATACGCGGTTTTGCCGCTCTGGACAATTTAGCCCACGATTTGGCCCGCAAAAGCGTTCCCGGGCGGTTTGCACCCGGCCGACCCCTTGACTGCAAGAAAATCGTGCTTAGATTTGCGCGTAAATCTTTATCACCAACTCTTAAAGGGAGGTTCTTATGGCGGCGAAAGTGAAGCCTTTGCACGACAGGATTATCGTGAAGAGGATCGAGGAGGAGGAGAAGACGGCTGGCGGCATCATCATCCCCGACGCGGCGAAGGAAAAGCCTCAGGAAGGCATGGTGATCGCGGTCGGTTCGGGCAAGCGCGAGGACGGCAAGGTGTTGGCCCTCGACGTCAAGGCAGGGGACAAGGTCCTGTTCGGGAAGTATTCCGGCACGGAGATCGAACTGGACGGCGACGAGCATCTCATCATGAGGGAAGACGATATCCTCGGAATCGTCGAATAGGGAGGACGAACAAAAATGGCTGCAAAGGACATCAGATTCAGTGAGGACGCGAGGGCCAAGGTCCTGAAAGGGGTCAAGATCCTCGCGGACACGGTTACCTGCACCCTGGGGCCCAAGGGCCGCAACGTGGTGCTGGAGAAATCCTGGGGCGCCCCCACCGTGACCAAGGACGGCGTGACCGTCGCCAAGGAGATCGAGCTTGAGGACAAGTTCGAGAACATGGGCGCCCAGATGGTCAAGGAGGTTGCCAGCAAGACCTCCGACGTGGCCGGTGACGGAACCACCACGGCCACGGTCCTTTCCCGGGCCATCTTCACCGAGGGTCTCAAGATAGTCGCCGCGGGTCATGATCCCATGGCGGTGAAACGGGGCATCGACAAGGCCGTGGAGAAGGTCGTGTCCGAGCTCCAGAAACAGTCCAAGTCGACGCGGGACCGGTCCGAGATCGCTCAGGTCGGCAGCATCTCCGCCAACAACGACAAGACCATCGGCGACATTCTGGCGGATGCCATGGACAAGGTGGGCAAGGAAGGCGTCATCACCGTCGAGGAGGCCAAGGGGCTGGAGACGACCCTGGAGCTGGTGGAAGGCATGCGCTTCGACCGGGGTTACCTGTCGCCATACTTCGTGACCGACCCCGAGCGGATGGAAGGGACTCTGGACGATCCCTATATCCTGATCCACGAGAAGAAGATCTCCAGCATGAAGGACCTCCTGCCGGTGCTGGAGAACATCGCCAAGAGCGGTAAGCCGCTGCTGATCATTGCCGAGGACGTGGAGGGCGAGGCCCTGGCGACCCTGGTGGTCAACAAGATCCGCGGCACCTTCAAGTGCATCGCCGTCAAGGCCCCGGGCTTCGGCGACCGCCGGAAGGCAATGCTCGAAGACCTCGCCATACTGACCAACGGGCGGATGATCGCCGAAGAGCTCGGCATCAAGCTTGAGAACGTGACCCTGAATGATCTGGGCCGCTGCAAGAAGATCATCGTCGACAAGGAAAACACCACCGTGGTGGAAGGCGCCGGCGAAAAGGCCGACATCGAGGGCCGCATCAAGCAAATCCGGGCTCAGATCGAGGACACCACCTCGGATTACGACCGTGAGAAGCTGCAGGAGCGGCTGGCCAAGCTGGCCGGCGGCGTCGCCGTGGTCCAGGTGGGAGCTGCCACCGAGATCGAGATGAAGGAAAAGAAGGCCCGGGTCGAAGATGCTCTGCACGCCACCCGCGCGGCCGTCGAGGAAGGCATCGTGCCGGGCGGCGGAGTCGCGCTGATTCGCGCCGCTGTCGGGTTGAAGGATATCGAGGTGAACGAGGATGAATCCTTCGGTGTACGGATCGTTCAGCGCGCTGCCGAAGAGCCCGCTCGCTGGATCGCCAGCAACGCCGGAGCGGATGCTTCCGTCGTCGTCGATTCCATCAAGAAGGGCGAGGGGGCATACGGATACAATGCCGCCACGGGAGTGTTCGAAGACCTGATCAAGGCGGGGATCCTGGATCCCACCAAGGTGGTGCGCTCGGCACTGCAGAACGCCGCGTCCGTGGCCGGACTTCTGATCACCACCGAGGCCATGATTACGGACAAGCCGGAGAAAAAGCAGGCCGCAGGCCCGGCCATGCCGGAAGACTACTAGGATCAGCGGAGCTTCAAGCAGAGTTGACAACAAAAAGGGGGGAGGACATCGGTCCTCCTCCCTTTTTGCGATTAGTCAACAAGTTGCGGCCCGTCTCTTCCCCAATCTGTCCGAAATTCCACCAAATCCACGTCAAAATTGTTAAAATACGCCTGCGAGTGGCTCGAAGGATGATTGGCGCGCAAGATCGCGAACGATAAAGGGTGATCACAATGGGTTTGCATGGATATGGCCAAGCCGTCCTCCACCTTGCGTGGTTCCGCGACGACGGTGTTTACTACCTGCTCTTCGGCATGGTTGAACTGCGTCCCGCGGAACTTCCGCTCGATCCTGGCTGTTCGACGAAGACCATCCGTTCAGGGAATAGGGGCCGCAAGTATCTCCACTACCGACGCCTCGCCTCCTCGGTTGGCGATGCCATTGCATGGTACCAGAAGGCGATGACTAACGACCTCGCGTTACCCGACGACCGGGAACCGAACCATCAAATAACATTTCAAGGTGGGCCTTTCGTCCAGGAACCGCGGTGGCCCGATCTTGTCACGTCAAACGATTTGGTTTTTGCGCCTGATTGGATGCATGGTTCGCGGGCACATTTTCTGTTCCCGGGAGAGGTTCTTCCTCCGAACATCGAGAAGGTCATCGAGGTCGACAAAATCCGTAAAAAGTTGGCGGAATGGCTTAATTTTGACATTGTCCACACATACTGTGAGTACCTGGGCGCGGTCTGTCTGGTTGCTCCAAACCCAGTATTCCGAGCTATCGAAAAATCTCACCTTGAAACTACGTGCTCTGACGGGGTCGAATCCATTGCCTACAAGGTCGTGGCACGCCAAGGTCAATGTATTGACGGTTTGCGGTTCGAGGTCGTCAATGAACGCCCGCGGGGACGCATGGTCCCAATGGTCCATGAATTTGACAATGATCCGATCGCCGTCTTCGACTCGCCGGCTGAAATGTACAGTGAAGGATTGTCGGTGGTGCATCCCGACCATGGGTTGTTGAGTTGGCACGAACCTCTTCCGCTACTGAGAACCATACGTGTTGGGATGGAGATCCCCCGTCGCAGAAAGAGGGTGCAAGTGCCGGGTGCTGGCCGCAGGCGCCCCGGGCACAGCTACGCTGTGGATGAATTGGACGACGCCGGGGAAATAGTCATAAGCGAACCATTGGCAGACCACGACATCGTCTCTCGCCTCACGACAGCCGAAGCGCGGAGAGCGCGCCAGCAAGCCGCGCGCGACCACGACCAGCGATGGTTCCACCATGCACCCGCTGAAGCGGCACACTATTTGCGACAAATTATCGGTGGCGCGCGCGAAAAGATTCTCATCGTCGATCCGTATTTCGATGGCCGCGGACTACTGCAGTTCGGGCACGCGAGACGTCGGCCTAGCGTGAGCCTGCATATTTTGACGTCAGCCCGCGGTCTGAAGGAAGATCTCAATGATTCGGCAGACGTTGACCGGGGATCGCAACTTGAAAGAATCCTGAATGAAACCTTCGATACGCTGTCAACAAAACCGGAGATTCGTATGCTTCGTGGAGAGGTTCCTTGCGTACATGATCGCTTCCTGGTCGTCGATGGAAACGTTTGGCTTTCGGGAAACTCTCTGAGCACTGTGGGCCAGCGGGCGGGAATGATCGTCCGGTTACCGGATCCGACCCCGGTCATCGTGCGGCTTGAAGCGTTCTGGCGTCAAGCGCCGAACTTGGCAGAATGGTTGTCAGACCGGCGCACCGAATTGGCAGGAGATTGAGACTGTGTATGGTCCAATCGTTACGCACTCAGAAAATGTCTTTCGACCATGAATCGGCTTCGGCCCCGAAGGACCGGAGACTTTCGAGAGTCACCGACGCATCGCCCTTCACCGCAGTTGGGGGTCCCACAGATATTGTGGCCCTCGATAGAATATGGGAGAGGGATCGAAAATCGCGACCTGTCCCGATTCCCTGACCGGAATCAGGTCTTCGAGAGATATCGCAAGGGGACTACCCGTAAGGATCTGGCACTCACGACATTTGAAGCTGCCGTAGGCCGATCGCTGGATCATATCCTGGTGCTGGACCCGCATTTCGACGAATTCGGCGTCAACGCCTTGGCGTTTGCACTCGCATCCAGCCAAGCTGGGGATATACGGTTGCTTACCGGCGGGAGCGGAAAGGGGGAACGGGGCATAACGGAACTCAAGGCTACCCTTACCCAATTCCGCAACATAAACCGATCCGGGTCCAGCTTGGCTGAGGTGCGCTGGAACAGCAGACTGGACAGGTATCGCTTCCCGTTTCTGCACGACCGGTTTGCGATCGTGGACGGAGCGCTATGGCACTTCGGCGCGACGGTTGGAGGTGGACACCCGGGATTGACAGCAGCAAGCGGACCTTGGTCCGAAGCCAAGACGCGTGCAAGGCATTTTTTCGAGGAATGTTGGAGCACATGCAATGCGTGACTCGCTGTTCGACCACGACAACCCCTATCTCGCGGCCACAAAAAGGGCGGCCGCCGCCGCCCACAATGAGGCCCGACAGTTGCTTGACGCTGAGGACCTCGTCCCTAAGGTGGCCCAGTGGTGCAGGCAAGCACTATTCGGCACGGGCGTTCTCAACGATCGGACCGAGGGTCACGATCTGTCCGATCTCTTGGCACTCCCAGAGTCTACGTCGCTGCCTTTCGAACTCGTTCGCGATGCGAATAGGCGGCGGTCCTTGCAAGACGGCTTCACGGCGCTGCTCGAGAACCGCGAGCACCAGCGGAAGAACGTTGCCGCGTGGTTGTTCGGAACGAGTTTGGCCAACGCGATTGTAAAACAATTCATGGCAGCGGACGACTCAACGGGACGTGTGCTACTTGGTGTCTGGAAATTGGTGGGTTCAAGCGAGCTGTTGAGCGTGGCTTTCGGCGAGACGTTACCGGGACTGTTGCGCCAATCACCGTTGGCTTTCGACGCCATCCTGTCGGATTTGAAGACTCGATTCAACGACATCAACAGAGAGCCGGGAATCGGAACGTATTCCAGTGAACGTCAAGCGTTCAGCGCATTCGTAGCCACATTGCGGTCGGAGAAATCCATGCTGGAGATTTGGCTGGCACGAGACCCTTGGTTCCCGGTTCACTACGATCTTTTAGGCTTGGTACCGGTGATTCTGCCGGTGGATAGACTCCGCGTTCTCGATCTTGTTGACAGTTTCGACTTCCCGCATCCCATACGGCAGATCCTGCAGAACCACACGATCCTGCATGATCGCGGCGAGATCTCCGCCGCGCTTGAGGCGGCGCCGATTTGCAGCGATGACAAGCGCTCCTGGAACCATCGGCTGACGGTCCTACTGATTCTGGAGGCCGCCGAACAACACTGCCATGAACGCTGGCAGATAGCGCGCAGGACGGAAGACCCGGACGGGGCACCCTTGGCGACCATGGAAGATACAACGGCAGTTCTCTCGTCTTGGGTCGAAGGGCTTGCGCGGATAGTCATGGGGCGCCGTGATGGCCCATTTCTTGGCTCCCAGTGGCTGCTGCTGAAGACTGTCGACGAGCGTGCGGACCGCGCGAGGGGAGTCAATGCGGAAGACCAGCGCCAAGATCATCTCCGGCAGGACGATCTGATTGAGTGGATCGCTCTCGGCCTTTCTAAGGCGGGATTGTCTGGAGGAGATCTCGCTGCCTTGGTTGATTTTCCAGACATCCCGAAACCCGGCAAGATTTCCCCGGCACCACCCGATCCACCCGATACCCGGCAAACCCCTGTCCGCCTTGGGGGCCTTTCGATGATCACGGTCTTGGATCACATGATCGACGAGGAATCCCGCGTTGATTCAGAGACGCAGCTTGCTCGCCTGGACGCCTTGCTGGCGGTCCGTGATCCAGCCTTCGAAAAGGAAGCCACTCTGAATCCAACTGCTGGGAATCTGCCGGCGAACAGTTGTGGGTTCCTTTTCGCGAGAGCCGAGGAGCCGGCTCTACGCTGGCGATACTCCTGGGATTTGCTCATCGAGCAAAGGCGGCGGGTTCAGCACTGGCGAGAAACGCAGGACGGTGATGCGTTGGCTCCTTCGTTGTTCCTTCTCGCTGCTGGAACAGCGGGTGTTGACTGGCTAACCAACCATGGCCGTCGCGGCAAGGCAGGGGACTTGTGGCACGAAGTGTTCGACGGCGCACGGGAGTGTTGGTTAACGATCTCTTTGGCGCATCTCGTTGAACGGGTCGCGACCCACATCGGCCGCCTGTTCGCGCGGCATCCGATGGTATTCGGCGAATCCGAGGGACACGACGATTGTCCCGAACCTGAGACCACAACCGCTGTCGACGACTACAGCGAAGTTCTCGCTCGGGATCTTGAGTTCCTCGGCGGGAACGACCTCATGCTGGCAATCTGCTGCTTGAACGCCTTTCGCAACGGTGCAATGCCGACGACGATCAACAAGGTGTTGAAGGGAAATTCGGGACAAATTGATGCCTTGCTCAGGCAGTTTGAGCGATGGCAAGGATACGAGCGACCGGTTCGCAGAAGAAACGATGTCCTCGAGGAGTTGGCAGGCATGCGAATCGAACTCGCCCGTTTGGGACGGTCTTGACTGAATCCGTCGCTTAATCACCCGTAGCCAAACGGCCCAAGTGCTGCGAACATGACCTCCGTGTCCGGATCGCGGCCGAACCAGGTGCGGAACGACGCCGCGCCTTGGTGCACCAGCATGCCGATGCCCTCGACCGTCCGGCACCCCTTCCTTTTCGCCTCCCGGAGCAGCACGGTTTCGCGGGGCTGGTAGACGATTTCGTAGACGGCGTGCCGCGGCTCGATGAGCGCGGGGTCGATGGGGCACCCGTGGGTGTCCGGGGCCATCCCCACCGAAGTGCAGTTGATGATTAGATCGATGCCGATTTCGAAGGCGGGGAACTCCTTCAGGTGGCCCCACTGGACGGTCGTGGCTGGTGCCCCTCCCGTCTCGATGTCCTGCGCAAGCCTGCGGGCCTTCTCCGGGTTCCGGCCCAGAATGGTGAGCTCCGGCAGCGTGAAAGTCTCCCTCCCGCCGCTCGCGCCCGCGCAATGGCCCCGGGCCAGGACGAAAGCCAGCGCCCGGGCCGCGCCGCCGGTGCCCAGGATCGTCACCTTCCTGCCGTCGAGCTCGATGCCGGCCTGACGGAGGTTCAACACGGCGCCCGGGGCGTCGGTGGTGGTCCCCATCAGCCGGTCACCCTCCCAGTAGAGGGTGTTCACGCTCCCCGTGAAGCGGGATTCCTCGCTCAACCCGTCGAGATGCTCGATGACCGCTTGCTTGTGCGGGATGGTCACGTTGGCTCCGAGAAAACCCATGCCCCGCAGGCCGGCGATGACCTCGCCCAAGGCCTCGGGCCGGCACGGGAAGGGGACGTAGCAGGCGTTCAAACCCGCGGCCTCGATGGCGGCGTTGTGCATCACCGGCGACAAGGAATGCTCCACCGACCACCCCAGTACCCCCAGGAGTTTCGTGTTCCCGTCGATCATGATTCCCGCGCGGTCTCACCGGCCGGCAGCCGGAACAGTGCCCGGGCATTGCGGCTGGCGGCGCCGGCGATTTCGTCAATGCCCACCCCCCGGACCCGGGCCAGGGTCTCGGCCACGAACCGGACGTAGGCGGGCTCGTTGCGCCGCCCCCGCTTCGGAACCGGCGCCAGGAACGGCGCGTCGGTCTCGATCAGCAGCCGGTCCAGGGGAACCCAACGGGCGATGTCCCGCAGCGCCTCGGCAGTTTTGAAGGTGACGATACCCGAGAAAGACAAATAGAAGCCGAGGTCGAGGAACGTCCGCGCGGCCGCGGCATCGCTGGTGAAGCAGTGGATCACCCCCTCCAGCCTTCCGCCGCCACGGCTTCGAATGGTCTCCGCCACCTCGCGGTCCGACTCCCGGTTGTGCACCACGATGGGTAGCCGGGTCTCCACGGCCAGTGCCGCGAAGCGCTCGAACATGTCGCGTTGGACCTGGCGGGGTGAGTGGTCGTAGTGGAAGTCGAGGCCGGTCTCGCCGATGGCGACGACCTTGGGATGCCCGGCGAGGCCCCGCAACAGGTCCATCGCCTCCCCGCTCACGTCCTTGGCGTCATGGGGGTGCATGCCCACGGTGGCGTAGAGGCCCGCGTGTTCTTCCGCTAGGCGCACAGCCGCGTCGTTTGTGGAAAGGTCCCCGGCTCCGCCGACGACGATGAGGGTGTCGACGCCGGCCTCTTGTGCGCGGCCGAGCACGTCGTCGCGGTCCTCATCGAACTCCTCGGTCTGGATGTGGCAATGGGTGTCGATGAGGCGTGGGAGGCCGGGAGTCATCGCACACCTCCGTCGTTGGTACGGAGATGCCATCGAGACCCGGCATCCGTCATTCCCGCGAAACAGGGTGTGTCAAAACCATGACTTCGGAGCACGAAAGGCCAATCCGTCATTCCCGCGAAAGCGGGAATCCAGGGGTCCTGGAGGGGTCCCCACGCGGCGTTTCCCCACGCCACCCCGGCCTGGATTCCCGCTTTCGCGGGAATGACGATTTCGGGGGCCGGTGCCTCTCTCGGATGGGGTTTTGACACAGCCTGGAAAGTGGGAATCCAGGGGTGGGGCGGGGAAGCATGCCCGTTTGCCCTCTCCCCACCCCTGGATTCCCGCTTTCGCGGGAATGACGATGCGGGTGTCGGTGCCATTCCCGTACCCAAGCGGGATTCTACGACGGGCTCCCATCCCCGTCGCCTTCCGTTTCCTCGATCCTCGGGAAAAGGATTTCGGGCGGCTGGACCTGGTGTCCTTCGGGGAAGGAGCCGCCCCACTCGGTTCGGAGCGAGTCCGTGGGAGGAAGTCCCAGGAGGTTCCGGACGGCGTTGCCTGTCTCCGGGAGGAAGGGTGCCAGCAACTCGCCGGTGATACGCACGCCTTCCAGGACATGGTGCAGGATCTCGCCCACCCTCGCCTTTTGGTCCGGTTGCTTGACGAGGGTGAACGGCGCTGTCTGCACGATGTACTGGTTCGTCTTGTCCAACGCGACGAAGATCGATTCCAGGGCACGGTGGAAGGCCTTCTCCTCCATGTGACGGTCTACGTTGGCCGCCGCCGTCAGAAAGGCTTCCTTCAACTCGCGGTCTTCCGCCCGGGCGCCGTCGCCCATGGGCTGGACCACGCCGTCGAAATACCGCTTCTGCATGGCGAGGACGCGGCTCACCAGGTTGCCGAAGTTGTTGGCCAGGTCGGCGTTGACCCGGTTCACGAACGCTTCCAGCGAGAAGGACGAGTCCTGGCCGAAAACCATTTCCCGCAGCAGGTAGTAGCGGAACGCGTCCATGCCGTAGCGTTCCTTCATGTCGAGCGGGCGGATGACGTTGCCCAGGCTCTTGGACATCTTGCCGCTGTCCATGATCCAGTAGCCGTGCACGTTGAGCCGGTGGTAGAGCGGCAGTCCCGCGGCCATGAGCATGGTGGGCCAGAACACGGCGTGCGGCTTGAGGATGTCCTTGGCGATGAGGTGGTTGCAGCAAGGCCAGTAGGTGTTGAAGAAATCCGCGCCCTTGAGCTCCAGCGCGCTCACGTAGTTGATCAGCGCGTCGAACCACACGTACGTGACGTAGTCCTCGTCGAAGGGCAACGGAATGCCCCATTGCAACCGGCTCTTGGGCCGGGAGATGCACAGGTCCTCCAGGGGCTCACGCAGGAAGGACAGCACCTCGGTGCGATACCGTTGCGGGGTGATGAAGCCGGGGTCCTTGTTGATACGCTCGATGAGACGGTCCTGGTACCTGCTCATGCGGAAGAAGTAGTTCTTCTCCTCGATGTAGGTTGCCGCGGTCTGGTGGTCCGGGCACTTGCCGTCCTCCAGTTCCTTCTCGGTGTAGAAGCGCTCGCAGCCGTAGCAGTAGAACCCGCCGTACTCCCCGAAATAGATGTCGTCGGCGTCGTAGATGTGCTGCAGGATCCGGCTGACCGTTGCCTTGTGGTAGTCGTCGGTGGTCCGGATGAAGTGGTCGTAGGCGATGCCGCAGGTGTCCCAGGTGGACCGGAACAGCGCGCTGATCCGGTCCGCATACTCCTTGGGCTCGGTGTTGTCCGCGGCCGCCGCCTGGGCGATCTTGTCGCCGTGCTCGTCCGTGCCGGTGAGCAGATAGACGTCCCTGCCCCGCATGCGGTGATAGCGCTTCAGCGTGTCCGCGATGATGGTCGTGTAGGTATGCCCGAGGTGCGGCTGGGCATTCACGTAGTAGAGCGGCGTGGTGAAATATAGGCGATCCATGGCAGTCTTCGGGTCCCTTCAGTTGAGGAGTCTGGGAATAAAACCCTCCAGCACCATGCGCCGGTTGTAGTTCCGGTGAATGGCCCGGGTCACGTTGTCGATCTCGGCCAGGGCGGACGTCGATTGCTGCACGCGGCGGCCTGCGGCGGCCTGCTGAAGCTGTTCCAGCAGGTCCCGGTTGTAGACCGTCGCGGTGGAGCCGGTGACCTGAAGCACCATGATGTCGCGCAGCCATCCCTTGACCCAGTCCAGGAACTTCAACGCCTTCTCCCGGTCGCTGCCCATTTCCTCGGCCAGCGCCGTAATCCCGCGCATGTCGTCGGACGAAAGCGCGGCCAGCTTGCGAACGCAGTCCTGCCGTTGGTCCAGCAGTTCCGCCTCGTCGCTCTCCAGCGCGGTGCCGAGGCTCCCGTAGCTGAGGGCGGCCAGCAGCAGGGCGCGGTCTTCGGGAAGCCCCTTGCGCCGGGTCAGGATGGCGGCTACCTGCTCTACCGCCAAAGGGAAGAACTGCAGCCGGAGGCAACGCGACAACACCGTCGGCAGGACGCCTCCCGTGCTCTCCGCGATCAGGATCAGCAGGGAATGGTCCGGCGGCTCCTCCAGCGTCTTGAGCAGCGCGTTCTGGGCATGGAGGTTTACGAGCGTCAACGGGTCGATGATGGCGATCTTCTTCATCCCCGTGAAGCGGCGCAGCACCAACTGTCTCTGCAACTCCCGCACCTGCTCGATAGTGATGTCCCGCTTGCCCTTGCGCTGCTCCAGCCAATGCACGTCCGCATGGTTCCCGTGGCGAATGCACAGGCAGCTCGGGCACTCGCCGCAGGCGTCGCCGTCGCCGGTCTCGCACTGAATGGCGGCCGCCAGGGCGGTGGCCACGGTTCTCTTTCCCGTGCCCTCGGGGCCCACGAAAAGATAGGCGTGGTGAAGCCGGTCGCGGTCCACGGCTCGCCGCAATAGCTCGATCTGGCCCTGGTGGCCGATGATGTCCTGGAATCGCAGCATCAAGTCTCCGGCATCCGGGCTTTACCGGCCCGCGCCGGCGTGAAGCCGTTCATCGATGATCCGTCTCATCTTCTCCTGGGTCGCCATCACCGGACCGTCGGTGGGGACCACTACGCAGCGTGAAGGTTCCGCCTCGGCCAGCTCGAGGAATCCCTCGCGTACCCGGCGTTGAAACGCGACTCCTTCGGCCTCGAACCGGTCTTCGCGCGTGGCGTGCCGGTCCTGCCGTTCCGCTGCACGAGCCAGCGCCACCTCCACCGGACAGTCCAGGATGATGGTGAGCTCGGGCATGGTGCCGCCCGTTGCCATGACATTCAATCGGCGCAGCAACATCAGATCCATGCCCCGGCCGTAACCCTGGTACGCCAACGTCGAATCCGCGAAACGGTCCGAAACCACCAGCTTGCCTTGTTCAAGGGCGGGCCTGACCACCTCGCGGACGTGCTGTGCCCGGTCCGCCAGGATCAGGAACAGTTCGGTCTCGTCCGAGAGGGATTCCGGGCGGCCTTCGAGCAGGAGTTTTCTGAGATCCTTCCCCAGCGGGGTATCACCCGGCTCACGAGTCAGCAGCCGGGACACCCCGCGAGAATTCAGGTACTCGTCAAGCAGCCCGACCTGCCGGGATTTTCCCGATCCGTCGCCCCCCTCGATGGTCACGAAACGCAACATTCCACGCCGTAGTGTCCTGTCCGGTTAATTCGCATGGTAATCTGCTGGTCTTTTTCGCCGTCGGCTGCGTTGCTCTTCCTCGCGTGGTGCCCGCCACGGGGGCGACCGCCGGTCGCCCCTACACGTCATCGCGCCTTGCCGACGCGAAAAATCCTGCGCATCTTACCATGCGAATTAACCGGACAGGACACTAGTGTGGTGTCTCACAAATACGCTTATGAATCTGCGGGTCCTTTTGGCCGTCGGCTGCGTTGCTCTTCCTCGCGTGGTACACGCCACTGCTCGTCATCGCGCCTTGCCGACAACCAAAATGCCCTCGCAGATTCATAAGCGTATTTGTGAGACACCACACTAGCACGATATTATTACACCAGAATGAGACGGCTGCCCAACCGGCCACCGCCGGGGCCGGGCGCGCACCGTATTGCGATGCGGGTGCCGGTTCTGGTACAGGACACCCGGTGTAGAAACCTGGACGTGGCCGCCTGGAAACGGCGTCCTTGCCTGACACAGGAGCTCCCCATGCGCGGAACAACGCCGAGACGAATGCAGGGAATGGCCGATCCCGTGCTGGCCTCCATGGTTCATTCCATGGGTGCGGACGAGGTGCCACATTACGCCAGCCGCTCCGAAAAGGTGGTGGGGTACACCGATCGATGCGCGGAGAACGCCAAGTTCCGCGACGGTCCGGTAAACCCGCAACGGGTGGAGGTGACCGACCGTTCCGCCATGACGGCGCAGGTCAAGGCCAAGGCCCGGGAGCTGGGCGCGGATCTGGTGGGTATCTGCCGGCTCAAGCCGTCCATGATCGACCTGGGGAAAGAGGTCCCCCACGAGTACGTGATTGCGGCCTGCGTGAGCGAGGACTACCACAAGGTCCTGGATGGCGCCGATGCGGTGGAGGAAGAGGCCATGCGGGTGTATGCGGTGGTCTCCGACCTTTCCACCGACCTCGCCGCCTACATTCGCGACCTGGGGTATCCCGCCTGGGCCCATCACAACGGCATACGGGAGGTGCAGGCCATTCCGGTGTTCTATCAGGTCGGGTTCGGCGAGCTCGGCCGGCACGGCAGCCTCATCAACGAGAAATACGGGGCGGACTTCCGGCCCGGTTTCGTCACCACCGATTTGCCGCTGGACGAGGACCAGCCGCGGGAGTTCGGCGTGCAGGACTTCTGCACGAACTGTAACGTATGCATGCAGAACTGTCCGGGGGACGCGATTCCCCAGGACCATGTGATGACCGACGGCATCAAGCGCTGGTTGATCGACCTCGAGAAATGCTACCCGTATTCCCGCTTGCGCGACGAGTACTGCCACCTGTGTGTCGACGTCTGCCCCTACAACGTGCGCAGCCACCGAACGACCTTCAAGACCTTCATGAAGGAGCGCAAACGCGTGGGCTACAAGACTCCGACGTACTGAGGCCGTTCCGTGGACAAGTTCTACCTGCATGAACACAGGCCCGACGGTCAGGTCAGCACCGTCGGGCTGTATTACTCCCGGGAAGAAGCGGAGGGCATCATCGCGCAACTCCGCGAGTTGCCGGAGAAGCAGGGTTGTGAATACGTCCTGGTTCGCTTGGACGACGATGCTCCGGACCCGAATTGACGTACCTCATGGTCCCAACCCCAGGTTGGCGGGTGTCACGACAGAACGTAGCGTGTGGGTTCGGTAACCGCCGTTCCGGGGGTAGCGCGGATCCTGTTTGCTGGTTCGTGCCGTCACGCTGATCCTGAGTTGCCGAATCGCGGTGGTTGCGGTCGTGGTGTTGCCCGCGGCGTCGAGGTATTCCACGGTGAACGCCTGCACGTCCTCCGCCAGGGGCTGCCCGCCGCCGCCGGTGTCGCGCCTGAGTACCAGGCGGTCCGGGTCGTGAAAGTAGACGACTCGTTCGTTGGGGTCGGACAGGTCCCCGTCGCCGTTGTGGTCAGCCGCGATGATCAGGCGGCCGGGGTTGTACGCCAGCCCGGTAACCCCCATACCCGCGGGATCGTACCCCGCCGTTCTCGCGTCCCGGATCACCAGGGTCATGGCTGCCCGGGCGTTCTGTTGCATGGCATTGAGCTGTTCCTGGAGGCCATGGGCGGTGAGCTGGCCGGTAAAGCTCGTGACCACCGCCGCCAGTAGTATCCCCTGGATCGCAAGGACCACGAGCAGCTCGATCAGAGTGAAACCCCGGTCGCCGCGCCGCTGTCCGGCTGTCCCGGAACCCGGCTTCCGGAAACCCGGCCCCAGGGGTCTGGAGGTGTGCGACGTCACCGGCCCAGCAGGGTTTGCAGGACGGCCGAGCCTCGGTCCCAGTACACCGTTACGGTGATGGTGCTCAAGCCGGTCTCGGGCACATCTCGCCGGACGTCGGTGACTCGCTTGTAGTGCGGGAATCCGGGCATGGTCCCATAGTCCTCCGTGGTTGAAGTCGCGCTTCCTCTGCCAAGGCCCTTGAGGGCCTCGATCCGATCCTGGGCCAGCAGGGTGGCGACGCCGTGGTTCCGGCTCTTGAGGTTCCCCTCGATGACGCTGATGGTGAGACGGCCGATTCCCAATAACCCCGTCGACAGGATCAACATCGCCACCAGCAGCTCGATCATGGAAAAGCCCTCACGGGACGGACGGAGCCGCTCCATTGCCTGTCCCTTCACCGGATTCGCACGCGGCCGGCGATGCTGATGCTGATGCGTTTCGAGCCGGCGGCGTTGGCCAGCGTGATGGTAGCCAGACTGCTGGCCGTACCTCTGGGACTGAAGATCGGGTTGTTGGTGGAGCTCATCACCACGTCTGGATAGTCGGTTTGCAGGTCCCTGGTGAGCGTCCATTCTCCCGGGTCCGCGGCGCCGTCGTTGTCCGCATCGTCCAGGATCCGATACTCGTGGTCGTTGAGGAAAAAGATCCGGTGCCGGTTGTTTCTCTGAATGGCTTTCATGCGTGCCCACATGAGATCCCCCGTGAGTTGCCGCACCGCACCGTTCAGGCGATGCCTGGGCATGGCCTTCAGGTAACCCGGTATCGCGATGGCGAGCATGATGCCCGCCAGGGTCAACGTGATCAGTTGACCCAGCAATGAGAATCCGGCGGTTTGCTTCAACGCTCGCAGCATCATCGGCCTCACCCGTCTTCAACACACGTGGAGCAGGGCAGCGAGACACAGGAACGGGGCGAACGGCAAGGGAGTCGTCAGCGAAACATCCTTTCGGAGGATCATGAGCCCGATGCCCCAGAGGGATCCCATGAGCGCGCTCCAGAACAGGATGCCGGGGACGCCGTCCCATCCGGCGAAGGAGCCGATCATCGCCATCAGTTTGACGTCGCCGCCGCCCAGGCCGTCCCTGCCGGTCATGGCGCGGTAGCCTCGGGCCGTGGCCAACAACACGCTCCCGCCCAGAAGAGCGCCCAGGAGAGAGCTCGCCGGTGACGGTATGTCCGGCATCGAGAGCGCGGGGGCGATGCACGACAGCAGCAGTCCCGCCGCCGTGCCGGACACGCTGATGGCATCGGGGATGATACCCGTCTCGAAGTCGATGACCGCCGCCGCCAGCAGCGCGCAGGCGAAGGACAGGCGTGCGAAGAAGAGCCCGCCCGGACCGAAGCGGTGGTAGCACGCCGGTGCCATGGCGGCAGTACACAACTCGACCAGGAAGTAGCGCCGGGAGATGCGGGCGCCGCAGTGAGCGCATCGCGCGCGCAGCAGGATGTAGCTGACCAGCGGAATGTTGGCCCAGCCGCGAATCCGGGTCTCGCAGGCGCGGCAACGGGATGGGGGGAAGAGGATGGATTCACCGGCCGGTATGCGGGTCATGCAGACGTTCAGGAAGCTCCCGATACAGGACCCGAGAACGAACAGCAGAACAGGCCCCCAGTTCTGTTCGAGCACCTCCTTGACCATCGTACCGACCATGAAGGAATGGTCGGCACCGGACGGCCGATCTTTAGGGTCTCGGGAAACTCTGATTTCTTGTCATCGTCTGGAATGGCGTCCTTCGACTTCGCTCGGCTACGCCTCGCTACGCTCAGGACGAACGGTATGGAAACCCTCTGCCGTTCGTCCTGAGCCCTTCGACAGGCTCAGGACAGGCGTAGCGAAGCGGAGTCGAAGGACGCCGTTCCAATCGATCAGAGTTTGTCCTTGGACTCGAGCCATCCCCGGATGAGCGGAAAGACGTCGGTCTTGGCTTTTTTGCCGAGGATCAGGTCGAAATGGCCGTAGCTGACGTCCTCGTCGGGATCCGACCAGAAGATCATGAGATCCCGGTCCTTGGAGGCAAGCTCCGAGTAGACCTTCTTCAGGGCTTCCGGCGGCGCGATGGGGTCGGCCGCGCCCCCTACAAGGAGGACCGGGATACGAATTTCGGACAGGGTGTCGCGGTAGCTGGAAGCGCCGTCGGCGGACACGAACTCGTCCTTTTCCAGCGTTTGGATCACCTGGCCCAGCACCCCGGGGTTGACCGGGACGAGGAGGGTTTCCAGCAGTTGCTGCTTGACCCGAGGCTCCATGTTCCCGGGATTGTAGAACGAGTCCTCGAACCCGGGAACCATGAACAGAAACCGGTTCAGGCCGGACGAGTTCGAATAGAGAAGGGTGTTCCGCAGGACCGGCTGGCGGTCGAGCTTGAGCAGGATGTCGAGCCGGTCCTGCTCGGGGCTGTCGAAGGACATCGGCGCGGCGATGCCGACGATCCCGGCGACCCCGTGCTCCCGGGTCTTGCCGGCGTGGGCGAAGGCCAACGCCCCGCCCAGCTCGTAACCCACCAGAAAGACGTCTGCGCTACCGGTGGTCTTCCTGACGTATTGGATGACCGTGGGAAGATCGTCTTTCACCATGTCGTCCAGGGTCCAGGGCTTTTGCCCCCAACCCAGAGGATTGAGGCTCCGGCCGGTGCCGCGGAGCGACAGGTTCCAGACGTCGAACCCCGCCTGTGCCAGGTATTCGGCCAGGCTGGCGCGTCCGAAGTCGAGGAAGTCGCTGCTCACCAGCAGGCCGTGGATGAGGATGACGGGTCGCGGGTGCCGTACGTTCTTGTTGAGACGGAAGCGCTTGAGGGAGATCTCGAACTTCGTGCCGGTGACGGCCCAGTGACGTTTGGAGGTAACGAACTCGTCGTCCAGCGAGGCTCCTTCCACCGGCCCAGTCAAGAGACACAACAGGGCCGTTGCCAGGCAGGAGCAGAAAACCCGGTACGTGACACCAAACCGGAACCGAACATCGATGGACCGCATCTCGTTCACCCCGTTCATTCATGAATCAGATGACGGGAATCGCCAACCCGCAGCGTTGTAGCAACAGTGGCATTGCCGCGAGTATGGCATGGTTGACAGTCGAATATACTATAGATACCCTCCCGATACGTTTTCACCAATCCTCGGTCAATGAACAAGGTTTCGCAGGGGCCTGAGAACAGAGGGGGGCAAGGCATGGCAGAGGAAGAGATAAGGTTTTTCTCCGCGGATTCGCATGTCAATGAGCCGCCGGAGGCTTGGGAGCGAATACCGAAACGGCTCCGCGAGCACGGGCCTCACTTTGTCCAGGACCCGCCGGGCAAGAAGGGTCTCTACATGGTCTTCGATGGCCATGAGCCGGATCCGGTGGGCATGACCTTTACCGCCGGAGTACAAGCGAGGGGTGGCAAAATCATCGATGTCATTGAAAATTTTCAGTGGGAAGACTGGCGCGGCCCCTGGGACCCTGCCGCACGTTTGAAAGACATGGACCTCGATGGAGTGATGACGGAGGTGCTTTACCCGAGTCTGACGCGCAATTTCTTCTCGCTCAAGGGAGAAGAGACAGAGCTGCAAAAGGCGGGCCTCGTAGCCTACAACGACTGGATTATCGAATACGCCAACGTCGCGCCCGATCGTCTTGTCGCCGTGTGCATTCTTTCGGCGCTCGATGTCGAGTGGTCGCTGAAGGAAATGGAGCGCTGTGCCAAGCTCGGACATAAAGGCGCGCTCATACCTTCCGGCTTACCCGAAGGCATGAGCTATGCCGATCCGGAATTCGAACCGCTTTGGACCAAGGCCGAGGACATGGACTTCCCCATCCACATTCATGTCAACATCCTGCAGGGAGTGGACAGGATGCGGGCGCGGCTCAAGGGCATCTCGCCGGTTCAACAGGGTCGCAACTCGTTACGACGCGGCATCCTGGAGCCTCTCGGACTCCTGACGGAGCTCACGTTTGGAGGGGCGCTTCAGAATCATCCACGGCTTCGTGTGGTCTTTGCGGAATATGATCTCTCCTGGCTGGTTCCCTACCTGAACTGCATGGATTCCGCCTTGCGCCGAGCCCAATCCGAGGCGTCGGTGACGTCCAAGGTCCCGGCGCTCCCCAGTGAAATGATAAAACGCCAGGTTTACGTTACTTTCCAGGAGGATCGCGCCGGCATTCTTGGAGCGGAAGTCTTCAACATACTCGACAATGTCATGTGGGCGAGTGACTATCCGCATGGTGGTGCAACCTGGCCTCACTCAAGGGAGGCCGTCAAGCGCCAGTTTGAAGGTATGTCCGATGCGGTGGAACGGAAGCTTACATGGGAGAATGCCGCCAAGTTCTATGGCATAGGGTGACAACTTCCCGGGCCGCGACTCAGTGGGCTGGCTGCGGGCGGAGCGCGTCCATCAACGGCCCGATTGAGGGGCTTTGCTCCAGGTGATCCACGAGGTCCGGTACAGCCGCCCTTTGCGCCTCGGACAGACTCTTCTCGACGCAGTTCTTGAATTTGTTCAGCACTGCCTCCCGTCCTTTCAGGTCCGCCGGCGTTCGGACTGGCTCGGTCACGGTTGTGCCGTCCTTCAGATGCACGACCAGCGAATCCGATCCGGGAACGTGGCGAACGCGTCCGAGCAGGTTCCTCAGCTCCGGATCCCGGGCTTGTTCGTCGGTGAAGCTCTCAGGGTCCAGTTGTCCGTAAAGGAGAGCCAGGGAGAGGCAGTAGGCCATGCTGAACCGCCCTTCGAAACCCCGTTCCGGTTGCATTCTCACCAGCGGGTACGGGTGCATGTCGCACTCGATGAAGTCTATTTCGGAGGGCGTCAGCGGCCTCTTTTCTCGAACCATCCTCAGCATCGCCTCGACCCCGTCATGCGTGGCGGTGCAGGAACCGAACCGCTTCAACTTGACTTCCCTGCCGAGGCGGTAGTCGGTACCCAGCCCCCGTCCCAGAGCCTCCAGTATATCGTCCTGGAGCGGGCCGACGGCATCCAGGAGGCCATAACGGCCCTCGACGGCGGTCTCATCGCTGGTGAACCCCTCCTGGGCTAGGTACGCGCAGGTGAGACCCGCGGATGCGGCGTGGCCGACCCGAAACGGTTTCGCCATGGTCCCGCCGTCCCTGGTCAATGCCCCGCATGAGCCGGTGGCAAGCCCGATGGCGGTAAGGGTCTGCGAGACATCGAGGTCGAGGATCTTGCTTGCGGCACAGGCAGCGGCGATGGGGCCAAGGATCCCATTGCTATGCCATCCCCGCGCCCCGGGCCCAATGCCGCTGCTTCGTCTGGCAAAGAGGGGTTCCAGGGTCATCATGGCTTCTCGACCCGCGATAAACGCCTCCAATGCCCTGGCGCCGGATGCGTGGCACCCTTCGCCCGCCGCCAATGCGGACGCCAGCGTGTAGGTGGAGGCATGGCCCCTGTCGTCGAAATCCAGGCCATGCGCCAGAGTCCCGTTCACCAGGGCGGCATCTCTCGGATTCAACGTGAAATCGGATCCCCAGACCGTACACGATCCCGCCCCGAGGTGGTTGCGGGCGTACCGCAGCAACTTGCCGCCGATCTCTTCCCCCGCGGCCAGAACGGACACGCCGAGACAGTCGAGCATGGCAAGTTTGGCGTTGGACAGCACATTTGCGGGAAGCCGGTCCAGGCTCAATGACACGGTGAATTCGGCGATCTGACGAGACAAACCCTGCGTCGTTGTGCTTGGGCTTTCATCCACGGACTTCTTTCCCCTGGAACCGGTATCCGGTGTAATCGACATAGACGTCCCTTCCCGGCTGCGCTTTTCAACCTGTCGCATGGCTTCGTCACGGGGGGAAGACTCCGGACATCAACCCCCGTGACGACCGCGTGCCGAGTCACTGCTCGGCGATGATCTTGGCCATGAGTTTTCTGGATTTCTCCGGTGCCGACACGATCTTTCCGATGAGTTCCTGCACCTCCTGCCCCCGCAGCGGCTCGTCGTCCAGATAGCCGATCTTCTTGGCGTCCGCGAGGTACTGCGGGTCCTTGACGGTGGCCCAAAAGGCATCCCGCAAGATCTTCACCACGTGCTTCGGTGTTCCGGGAGGGGCGAGCATCGGGTAGGCGTTCCGGTACGTCAACGTCAGCATCTCCGCGACATCTTTCGACGCCTTGTCCGGTGCGAGCTCTATCAGCGTTGGAATGTCCGACAGCTCGGGATGCCGCTTCGTCGCGACCTGGACGAGCACGGAGGTGAAAGGGGCCTTGCTTCCCAGGCGAGCGAACCAATGCCGTTTCCTGGTCTTGGCCGAGCTCCACACGAAGCCGCAGCGCATGTCCACCTCCCCTTTCTCCATGGCAAGATCGATGGGCGCGCCGCCCTGATAGCCTACCACCTGCCTCGTGTTGATGCCGCTAAACCTCTTCAGCATTTTTCCTATGGCCGCGCCGGTGCTGTTTGCGCTCGTTTCGCCCTCACGCAACTGGGTCTTCTTGGAACGCTTGATAGCCTCTTCGAGATTCGTTCCTACCCGGTCGATACGACCCGTGCAGATCGCAGTGGCCGTGGTCAAGTTTCCGATCCAGTTGAACTTGTCGGCCTCGAAGCGCGCCGCCGGTTCGTTGATGGCGTGCTGAAGACCGGTGCCCCTGATGATCTCTGCAATGGTGAGCCCGTCGGGCTTGGCGATGTTGTAGAGGTAGTTGCGCGCTCGGAGACCACCGCCCCCGCTCCTGTTTTGCACGATGAGATGCGGCTTGCCGGGCAGATGCCTGGCCGCGTGCCGGGCAAACAACCTCGTCCTGATGTCATTTCCCGCACCGGGCCCGGACCCGACGATGACCAGGATGGTCTTGCCCTCATAGTACGGTTTCGTCTGGGCCTGGGCCGATCCCGGACTTCCCGGCATCGAGCCCTGAAATACCCAGACGGCTGCCGCCAGCATCAAGGTCTTACTCGCCCACTTCATGGTGTTGCCTCCCTTCATGGTTAGACGCTACCCGTGTTTGGGACCAGAAGAAGATCTTGCTATCCGGGCCTGTAGTGGACCACCCGCAGCGGCTTCAAATTCCCCGAGTTGCAGGGATTGAGCATCTGGGGGCAGTTCGACCCGGCAACCAGGACATCCATGTCAGCCCTGAAGTCGATGTAATCGCCCGCCTTGGATTTCGGTGGTTCGATGGAGAACGTCCCGTCAGCCTGGATGGGGCAATTCATGAAGACGTTCATGTTGTAGGGTATGTCTTTCCATGCAAGTCCCCACGGTTTGAGAGCGGCGACGAAGTTGTCCCGGCAATTGGCAGCGCCCGGAACACCGTAGCGGTATTCGTTGGTATAGCGGGAGCAGGCCCCCGCGAGCATGTCGTGGGTGCCGCAAGTATCCGCCACTATCGTCATGAGCTTGCCGGCTTTATCCGAGAGCAGGGTGTAGCCGACCGTCGGATAAATCTGCTTGTTGAGGTTCAGCGTGTTCTCCGGGGCGAGTCTTTCATCCAAATCATTCAGATTGAAAGCCAGGAAATCCATCACCTGCTGCCCCTCGATATCGACGATCCGGAACACCTCTCCTGCCCGGACTTCCCGGGCGCAATGCCCGCTTGGTTCGATGATTCTGTCCTCGATTATTTCTCCGGGAATCTTGTCTGCATCGGTGCTCATCATTGGCCCTCCCTGGATCTAGTGTCCTGTCCCGCAAATAGGTGTGCCAATCTGCGGGTCCTTCTTGCCGTCGGCTGCGTTGCTCCTCCTCGCGTGGTATCGGCCACTGCTCGTCGTCGCGCCTTGCCGACGACAAGAAATCCCGCGCATCTTGGCACACCTATTTGCGGGACAGGACACTAGTGGCCCCCGTACTTATCGGTGCTCATACCCCTTCTTCGTCCTGTTCTACGCGGCCCTCAACCGCCTGATCGCTGTTTCTCATCCTCTTGTACACACTATAGGAAACGCTGCCCAACAATATCACCATCATGACGATTACGGGCGGGTGGAGAAGCCAGCCGGTGCCGTAGGCGCCCAGCGAGATCCCGAGGTACCTCTCCGCAAGGCGCCCCAAGACGAGGCCGAGAACGAACGGAGCCCTCGGCCATCCGAAAAGGACCATGAAATAGCCCAGCACGCCGAAAACACAGGCCACCACGATATCCGCGAAATCGTTGTTTGCCGAAAAGGCGCCGAGGAATACGAACACGACCAGGAAAGGAATGAGCAGATTTCCCCGCACGAAGGTGAGCTTGACGAGCTGGCTGAGAAACAGGAAAGCGACGCCGGCAGCAAGGATATTGGAGATGACCAGTATCCACACCATCGCGAGGGTGACGTCGAGGTGCTTGGTCAGCATTTCCGGGCCGGGCGTCAGGCCGACGATCAGAAAAGCCCCGAGGAGAATCGCCATTCCCGTGGTCCCCGGAACTCCGAAGGCCAGGGTCGGGATGAGGTTCCCGCCCTCCTTGGAATTGTTCGCCGCGCCGGGTCCCAGTACGCCTTCCACCGCACCCTTGCCGAAACGGCTCTTGTCCTTCGAGCTCTGGACCGCGTGGGCGTAAGCCATCCACTGGGAGACGCTGCCGCCCACGCCGGGCACGGCCCCGACCATAACGCCGATCATGCCGCAACGCATGGTGAGCCAAAAATGCTGGAAGGTATCCTTGACCCCCTCCATCACTCCACTGATTCTGCCCACCTTGGATTCGGCAATGCTTGAACCCCTCACCGCCAGGTCCACGATCTCGGGAATGGCAAAGAGCCCTACGACGACGGGCGCCAGACTCAATCCCTCCCATAGATAGATGGTCCCCATGGTATAGCGAAGCGTCCCTGTATGATCTTCGATGCCGACGGCGGAAATCGCGAGGCCGATACCGCCGGCCAGGACGCCTTTGCTGAGCGACGAACTGCTGAGAGTGGCGAGAAAAGTGATCCCCAGGATCGTCAGCATGAAAAGCTCGGGTGCGCCGAAGAACAGAACGAGAGGCCGCATGATCGGGATCGAGATAGCCAGAATGAGCGCGCCTTCAAGCCCGGCCACGAGGGAGCTCATCAGGGCAGCCCCCAGAGCCCTTCCCGCCTGCCCGTTCTTGGTCATGGGATAGCCGTCCATGATGGTGGCCGCCGAGGTTCCCTCGCCCGGTATGCCAAAGAGGATCGAGGTGATGTCTCCCGTGGTCCCGGTGATGGCGTGCATTCCGAGAAGGAAGCAGAACGCCGCGATGGGTTCCTGGATCGTATAGGCGAAGGGGAGCATCAAGGCCAGGGTGGTCAAGCCTCCCAGGCCCGGCAGAATGCCCACGACAAAGCCGATTCCTCCCCCTAACAGAAGAAAACCGAAAGCGGGCCAGGACAATACCTGGAGCAAACCACTGACGGCGGACTCGATCACGGGACCCTCTCAGGATAGCCGCGTATCGTCATAGCCCCAGCCACACATAAATCTGGCCCTCGGGAAAGGGGAGCCGCAGCACCTGTTCGAAGAGCCCCCAATACAGGAGCCAGACGGCGCCGGTCAGCACGAGAGAAAGCCCCCACCCCTCGCCCGACTTGACCTTAAGGTAGAGGAAGACGAACGGCGCCACACTCACGGAAAGACCGATGAGCCAGCACGCCAGGAGGAAACCGAAAATCCATGAGAAGATACCGACCGTCCGCCGCCTCGCGAGGACGGGGTCGATGTCTTTCGTGAACTGAATGTCGGCCGGTGTGGCCCCTGGAGGGTTGTTCGGTGTAGGCGGGGACGTGCCCTTGCCGCTTCCCGCCTTCCAATCCATGACCAGATGCAAGGCGGCCAGCACAAGCATGGGAATGCCGATCACCCAGGGATAGAGCTGCGCCTTCACAGGCCAATCCCTTGCCCCCCAGATCACGAAGCCAAAAAACAGGAGGACCAGGAAACTGAAGACAGTTTGCGGCCGAATCCTCATGGAAGCGCCAACTACCCCCCGGTTAGGACATTTTTGCGACGGCTGCCGGCATCCTAGCCCACAAGAGTATGGGCTGTCCAACCGCACGACGAAGAGCGTCAGGCACGCGTCCGGGAGTGGACGGAGTCAGCAACCGATACGCAAGGGTCACGGAAGACTGGCGCACACCTCACGCCGAGTACGGAGAAACCGGCGTGATGTTTCTGTATTCCACCGGCAAAGGCTCGAGATGGACGCCGGCATCAATCTCGGCCATGCGTGCTTCGGTCAACGGATGGCCGAAGGTTTCGTTGCGGAGCCTCAGGTGGGCAATGGCTTTCTCGGTGATGATGTGCCTGGCCTTTTCCAGGTCGTCGTCGTTGCGAATCGCCTTGGCGATGCGGGGAATGTGAACGGGTCCGTGACGCATCTCGTCGTGGAAGATGACGCCCATGGCTTCGGCGATGGCCTTTTCGACGGCGCCGCCGGAATAGGAGGTGTAGGGGAGCTCAAGAAGCCTGTTCCCGATGTAGAAGATGGCCGCCCCGGCCCCCTCCGAAAAGCCCAGGGCCACCTCCGCAAGATCACCGTAGGTTTCCTGGAGCCGCCTGGTGGCCTCGATCTCGGCGGTCATGGCCGGCAGGTCCGGGTGCCCCCGGCGTTCGCGCTGGCAACCCGAGAGGGCCAGCAGTTCCTGTGGGTCCGGTCTCTCCCCGGCGATCTGCTCCATGATGTCCGCAAGGAGCCTGTAGTGCCGCGCCTCTTCGTAGATGGATCGCGTTGAGGCCTCGAAGGAATCGCGGCTGACCGCCGTCTCGATCTGCGCGAGATCGTCCGGCAGGGCCTGGAGCAGCCGTTCCACCGTACCGAGCTCCCGCGCCGCCTGCAGCCTGAGCCAATGCAGGTCGTCCTCCCGGGTCCGGGGATTCGAGAAGTAGGTCCGCACCACTTCCGCCTCCCCCGCCCACCACCGCAACGGGGTCGTTTCGAGCACCGCGATGCGCTCATCGAGTTTCGCGTCCGGTTCAAGCCTCGCCATCTCACCCTCGCTCGAAAGCCGCCGGTGGCCGGTATTGTTGCAGGCCACAGGTTACGGCTTTTCGCTCTCCGACATTGATTACGGCCGGGGCGATTGTATATAGACCTGAGCGAGAGAATCAAGAACCGGCGTCGCATGCCGTTCCACGGATCGGCCGGCGCCCGGAACACGAACCGAGGAGGATTAATCCAACATGCGCGCGAGCACCGAGAGAAAGACCAAACGCTGGCGGGAGCAACGCTGGATACTCGATCAGGTCATCAAGGTGAGCGGCCTCGACTTCGATCAGGGACGCTCGGGCAAGATGCTGCGGAACTGCGGTCCGGGCATTGCCGGGGAGCTGCGAGGCATCGGACAGAGGGTACAGAAGTTTACGGACTTCCCGCGGGAGTTCTCCCACGCCGCCGAGAAGCGGGAGCACCGGGGGCGGGCGGCCGAGGCGCTGGGGCACACGGTGGAGGCGCGCGAGCACTACTACGTCGCGGCCACCTACTATACTGCGGCTCAGTGGGGCATTTTCGAGGACGGCAACCCGCGGCGGATGGCCTGGGCGGAGAGCAAGCGGGACTGCTACGACCGCTACATCCGGTTCGCCGATCATCCCATCGAACGGGTGGACCTGCCCATGCCGGGCGGGCAGATGATGGCGGCGCTGCTGCACCTGCCCTACAAGCCGGCGCCGGGGGAGCGGTTCCCGTGCATCCTCTACCAGCCGGGAATGGACGGGGTGAAGGAAGACAATCCGCTCATGGGCGATCCGCTGTTGCAACGAGGAATGGCGATCCTGTCCATCGACGGCCCGGGGCAAGGCGAGACCCGGGAACGGGGCATCACCGTCACCGCCACCAACTGTGAGGACGGCGCCAGGGCGGCCTATGCCTATCTCCAGACCCGCCCCGAGATCGACGGCGACCGGGTGGCCGTCTACGGATCCAGCATGGGCTCCTACTGGGGCACGCGCATGGCGGCCGCCGAGCCCGGCTTCAAGGCCTGCGCCGTGGCCGGCGTGTGCATGGAGCCCAGCCAGTACACCATCTTCAACACCGCCGCCCCGACCTTCAAGCTCAACTACATGTACATGTCCGGCTACGACGACGAGGCGAAGTTCGACGAATTCTGCAAGACCCTGACCCTCGAAGGGGTGGCGGCCAAGATCCAGTGCCCCTACATGGTGGCGGCGGGAGAGGACGACGAGCTCTGTCCCATCGAGTTCGTCTACCAGTTCATGGACGAGGCTACCTGTCCCAAGGTCCTCTATGTCTACGAGGGCGAGCGCCACTCCATCCGCAACCCGGCGGCGCGCACCATCATCGTGGACTGGCTCAAGGACTGCCTCGACGGCAAGCCGGTCACGTCGGAGAAGGTTTACGTCGAGATGAGCGGCAAGGAGACCCGGACGCCGTTCTGACGCATTGCTCGGATAGGCTCGCAGCGCCGCCGCCACGGAAACGCGGCGGGGGACGCGGTCCGTGGTCACGCCGGCGCCGGCTGCTAGTGTTGCGTCCCGTAAGTTCCTGCCATAAGTTGCGCAGGATTTTTTGTCGTCGGCAAGGCGCGATGACGAGCAGTGGCGTGCACCACGCGAGGAAGAGCAACGCCGCCGACGGCGAAAAAGACCAGCAACTTATGGCAGGAACTTACGGGACGCAACACTAGTGTGGTGTCTCACAAATACGCTTATGAATCTGCGGTTCCTTTTGGCCGTCGGCTGCGGTGCTCTTCCTCGCGTGGTGCCCGCCACTGCTCGTCCTGAGCGTAGCGAAGCGGAGTCGAAGGACGCCTTGCCGACAACCAAAATGCCCTCGCAGATTCATAAGCGTATTTGTGAGACACCACACTAGGCGCGCTCGCGCGAAGTCCCCACTTCTTCCCGCAGGTGGCTCACGTCTTGCCGCACCTCGCGCAACTCCCCCCATAGCTCGGAAATGTGCCGGTCCACCTGCTCGAACCGCCGGTCCACCTGCTCGAATCGCTGGTCCACCTGGTCGAATCGCTGGTCTACATGGGCAAACCGCAGGTCCATTTCCCGGTGCATGTCCGCCCGCAGGCTCTGTATCATTCTCGCCAACGCGAGATCCACGCCTACGACTGACAAGATGATGGCGATTGCCGAAATATCGACGTTCATTCGAACGACTCCTTACCGGACTCTTTGATATAAAATTCGTCCGAGCCGGTCAACTGCGTTCCTTGACAGGCCTTTCCTGACATGGTTCATTCTGTCTCAGCCTTCGACCGACGAAACTTCGCCGAGACAGACCTTTCACCGGTTCTGACGCAAATTTCCGGCCAAGTCCCGCGGGCTGCAAATTTATCCATACACGAGGAGAGTTCGTTCAATGCAGATGTTCATTGCAGGTGAGTACACGGATACGGCAAGCGGCGAGACCACCACCATATACGACCCCGCCACCGGCGAGCTGGTGGACACCGTTCCCAAGGGCACGGCCGAGGACGTGAAGCGGGCCGTGGCGGCCGCGGAAGAGGCGGCGGTCGAATGGGGCAAGTTTTCTCCGCCCAAGCGTGGCGCCTGCCTGTCCGAGGCGGCGCGCCTCGTGCTGGAGAACGAGAAGGAACTCACGCAGTTGCTCACCAGGGAGCAGGGCAAGGCGTTGCGCGAGTCGGTGCTGGAGATCCGCCGCTTCGCCCACACCCTGGAGCACTATGCCGGCATGGCCAAGACCCTCCGGGGCGGCTACGTGAAGCTCGACGACGGGCGCTACGGGCTGATCATGAGCAAGCCCATGGGCGTCGTGGGCTCCATCATACCGTGGAACTTCCCGGCATCGTTGATGGGCAACAAAGTGGGCCCGGCGCTGCTCGCCGGCAACGCCATGGTCATCAAGCCCGCCAGC
This sequence comes from uncultured Binatia bacterium (SeqCode), assembly GCA_965221155.1. Classification (GTDB taxonomy): domain Bacteria; phylum Desulfobacterota; class Binatia; order UBA9968; family JAJDTQ01; genus JAJDTQ01. The sequence continues at coordinate 1,475,943 of OZ244869.1, forward strand.
ACCACGCCGCTGACCGCGACCCGGTGCGTCGAGCTGGTGCAGCAGGCGGGCCTTCCCAAGGGCACCATCAACATGGTGACCGGGCCGGGCGGGACCGTGGGCGAGGAGATTCTGCGGAACCCCGTCATCAGGAAGATCGGTTTCACCGGCGCCACCGACACCGGCAAACGGATCATGGAGGTGGCTTCTCAGGAGGTCAAGCGGGTCACCCTGGAGCTGGGCGGCAGTGACCCCATGATCGTGTGCGACGACGCCAACATCGATCGGGCGGTGAGCGCGGCTTCCGTGGGCCGTTTCTTCAACTGCGGCCAGGCGTGCCTGGCGGTGAAGCGGCTTTACCTCCAGGACAAGATCGCCGACGAGTTCATCGCCAAGCTGGTGGAGAAGGTCCGCAAGCTGCGAGTGGGCAACGGCCTGACGCGCGGCACCATGCTGGGTCCGCTGCACACCAAGGCGCAGCGCGAAGAGGTGGAGGAACAGGTGGCGGACGCGGTGCAGCGCGGCGCCAAGGTGCTGGTGGGCGGTGACCGCCCAACGGGCGACGAGTACGACAAGGGCAATTTCCTGAATCCGTCCGTTGTCGTGGACGTCGACCCCGAGTCCAAGCTGTTGAAGGACGAGGTGTTCGGCCCCGCCCTGCCGGTGGTCCGGATCAAGAATCTCGAAGAGGGCTTGGCTCGAGCCAACGATTCCATCTTCGGCCTGGGCTCCTCGATCTGGACCCAGGACATCGACCAGGCCCTGTACGCCGCCGAGAAGCTCGAAGCCGGGTACACCTGGGTCAACTCCGCACAGATCATCTACGACGAGCTCCCCTTCGGCGGCGTGAAGCAGAGCGGCGTCGGCAAGGAGCACGGCAACGAGGCCGTGGAGCACTACAGCGAGGTCAAGTCCGTGGTCGTGGCCACGGAACAACGGTCGGAGATGGTGGGAGGCGAATAGCCCGAACCCGTCCCGCCGGGTGTCTACGCCGCAGGAAGGCGAGAGTGTAGGGGCGGGTTTCAAACCCGCCCGCGCCCGCATCGCGCTGTCGGCCGGTACGGGCTCCAAATCGAAACGAGCATGAGCGCTCCGCGACTCGAACTGCCGGACCCCTACAACGCGGCCACCACGTTCGTCGACGACAACGTCACCGCCGGCCGCGGCGAGCGCACCGCGATCCTGTACGAGGACCAGCGGATCACCTACCGGCAGGTCCATGAGGCGGTCAACCAGGCCGGAAACGCGTTCCGCGGCCTCGGCCTGGACACCGAGCAGCGCGTGCTGCTGATTCTTCCCGACTGCCCGCAGTTCGCCTTCAGCTTCTTCGGCGCCATCAAGATCGGCGCCGTCCCCATTCCGGTGAATCCCTGGATGAAGGCCGGGGATTACGAGTACCTCCTCAATGACAGCCGGGCGCGCATCGTCGTGGTGCATGAGTCCGCGCTGCCCGAGATCGACGCCATCCGTGAGCGGCCCCGTTACTTGCGGCACGTCGTGGCCGTGGGAACGTCGCGAGGCAGCGCTACGGGCTGGGACGCCCTGCTGGAGGGCCAGTCCGCGGAGCTCGAAGCGGAACCCACCGGACGCGACGACGTCGTCATGTGGAACTACACCTCGGGCAGCACCGGCAACCCCAAGGGCGCGGTCCACCTCCAGCACGACATGATCACCATCACGGATCTGTTCGTGAAGCCCGTGCTCGGCATGACCGAAGACGATATCTGCCTCTCCGCCTCCAAACTGTTCTTTTCCTACGGGCTGGGCAACTCCCTCTACTTCCCCTTCCGCTTCGGAGCCACCGGCGTGCTGTGGCCCGAACGGCCGGATCCGGAAAAGATCCTCCAAACCATCGAGCGGTACCGGCCGACCTTCTTCTTCTCGGTGCCGACGCTCTACGCCCGCATGCTGCGGGTGGAAAAGGAATACGACCTCGGCTCCCTCAAGGTCTGCCTGTCTTCCGGCGAGCCGCTGCCGCCGGCCCTCTTCAATCAGTGGCAGGAGAAAGTCGGCGTGGAACTGCTGGACGTGGTGGGCTCCACCGAGGCGACCCACGACTTCCTCGCCAACCGGCCGGGACGGGCCAAGGCGGGAAGCAGCGGCGAGGTGACGCCGGCCTTCGTGGCCAAGGTGGTGGACGACGAGGGGCGGGAAGTACCCAACGGCGAGGTGGGCAACCTGTACGTCAGCGGCGACGCCACCGCGCCCTACTACTGGAACAAGCACGAGCAGACCAACCGCACCATGCTCGGGGAGTGGCTCAAGACCGGCGACACGTACTACCGGGACGACGACGGCTACTTCTGGTACTGCGGCCGCTCCGACGACATGCTCAAGGTGGGCGGCCTGTGGGTCTCCCCCATCGAGGTGGAGAACGCGCTGATGGAGCATCCGGCCGTGCTCGAGGCGGCGGTGACCGGAGAGGCGGACGGCGACGGCCTCATCAAGCCCAAGGCCTACGTCATCCTCCATACCGAGCACCGCGGCGCGGAAGCACTGGCCCAGGAGCTGCAGGACTTCGTCAAGGGGAGTCTGGTACCGTACAAGTACCCGCGCTGGGTGGAGTTCGTGGACGATCTGCCGAAGACCGTAACGGGCAAGATACAGCGGTTCAAGCTCAGAGGATAGGATATTGCGGTCCTTCGACTTCGCTACGCTTCCTTCGACTCCGCTACGCTACGCTCAGGACGAACGGAGAGAGGCTTTCCACAACCGTTCGTCCTGAGCGTAGCGTAGTCGAAGGAAGCGTAGCGAAGTCGAAGGACGCTGTTCAAGGGGGTTTCATGGACGACTTGGTAGCGTTGAGAGACAAGGTGGCAATCTCGTGCAATATCCTGGCCCTCGAAGGGCACTGGGACAATATCCTGGGGCACGTGTCGGCCCGGGTGCCGGGCGAGAACGCCATGTTGATGAAGCCCCACAGCTACGGCTTCGAGGAGATCCGCCCGTACCACGTCATCAAGGTGGACTTCGACGGCAACAAGATCGAGGGTGACTACGAGCGCCACTCCGAGGTGTTCATCCACACGGAGATCTACAGGGCGCGGCCGGACGTGAACTGCGTCATCCACAGCCATCCGCCCTACGCCACCGCTTTCGGTTCCCTGAGGCAGCCGCTGCGCCCCGTGAGCCACGAGGGCTCGATCTTCCACGATGGGCTCCCCCTCTTCGACTACACCACGATCCTGATCCGGACGCCCGAGCTGGGGGTGGAGCTGGCCAAGAAGCTGGAAGGGTACCGGGCCGTGCTGATGAAGAACCACGGTTCCACGGTCGTGGCCGAGTCGGTGGAGACCGCCACCCTTTACGCGATCTTTCTGGAAAAGGCGTGTCGCATACAGCTCCTGGCCGCCGCTGCCGGGGATCCCACCTGGAGCAACGACGAGGAAGCGCGGGAGAAGTACGAGCAGATCTATACGCCGCACCGGCTCGGCAGCATGTGGGACTATTTCGTGCGGCGGGCGAAACGGCTCGCCATCGACTGAACGGATACCCCGCGCTGCCGCTGGCGGGAGTATGTCGGCTGACAGCGCGGTGCGGGCGCGGGCGGGTTTGAAACCCGCCCCTACAACCTCGGATTCCTGCGGCGCCGGCTCCTACGGCGCCCGGGCGCGTGAGACTGGGAGGGGAAAAAATGGCCGAGAAACTTCATCTGACACTGGCTTGTGGCGACTACGAGAGCATCCGCGCCCTCAAGGAGGGAACCGTGCAGCCGGACGGCATCGAGCTCACGGTGCTGACGGACATGGACTCGTCCACGCGGCACTGGCGCGTGTCGCGTTTCCGTGAGTTCGACGTCGCCGAGCAATCGGGCTCGTCCTATCTGCTGGCCAAGGACCGGGGCGAGGCGGACGATCTCACGGCCATCCCGGTCTTTCTCCACCGCCGGTTCCGCCACGGCTTCATCTTCATCAACGCCAACAAGGGCATCAACGAACCGAAGGATCTCGCCGGCAAGACGGTGGGGCTCAAGAACTGGCAGGCCACGGCGCTGCTGTGGATCCGGGGCACCCTGGGGGACGAGTACGGCGTTTCGTTCAAGGACATCGAATGGCGCGCCGAAAAGGAAGAGGACGTACCCTTCGATCCGCCGGAAGGTCTTCGGATGGAGCGCCTTCCCAAGGGATCGCGCGTGGAGGATATGCTGGCCGAGGGAGAGCTGGACGCCGTCATCCATCCGGATATCATCTCGCCGCTCATGGACGGGGACACCCGGGTCAAGCGGATCTTCGACGATCCCAAGAAGGTCGAGCTCGATTACTTCCAGCGCACCGGCATCTTTCCCATCATGCACACCACGGTCATCAAGCAGGAGATCGTGGACAGACATCCCTGGGTGCCCATGAACATGATGTTGGCGTTCGAAAAGTCCAAGCAGGCCGCCTACCAGAGGATGGACAATCCCCGTGTCGTGCCGCTGGCGTTCTTCCGGGACTCCTGGGAGGAACAGATCGAGCTGCTGGGCGAGGACCCGTGGGTCTACGGGCTCAACGACACCAACCGCAACAACTTCGGCACCCTGGCGCGCTACTCCCGGGAGCAGGGCATGATCAAGAAGGAACCCAACGTGGACGAGCTCTTTCACGAGACCGTCCGCGGAGAGGAGTGGAAGCTGGCGCGCTCCCGCGGGTAGCGCGCCCCCTTTCGAATGATCCCCCCTCCCTTCGAGTACCGGGCGCCGGATTCGATTCCCGAAGCGCTCGCGCTGCTCCGCGAGTACGGTGACGAGGCGCGCCTCATGGCGGGAGGGCAGTCCCTCCTGCCGATGCTGAAGCTGAGGCTGATCCGGCCTCGGCTGATCATCGACATCGGACGACTCCGGGAGTTGACCGGCGTAACGGAGGACGCGGATTCTCTGCGAATCGGCGCCCTGGTGACGGAGCGGACCCTCGAACGCACACTTCCAGAACGCCAGCCGCTCCTTTCCGAGGCCGCCGCGAGCATCGGCGACATCCACATCCGGAACCTCGGCACCCTCGGCGGCACCCTGAGCCAGGCGGACCCGTCCGGCGACCTCGCCCCCGCGGTGCTGGCGCTACGGGCGACCCTGACGGCGCAATCCGCCGGCGGAAGCCGCACCATCGCCGCCCACGATTTCTTTTCCGGTCCGTTCGACACCTGCCTCGCCGATGACGAGATGGTGATGTCCGTGGAGGTGCCGGTTCCGGCCGGTGTCTGCGGCCACGCCTACATCAAGCTCACGCGCCGGGCCGGCGACTACGCGGTGGTGGGGGCCGCGGCGCTGATGAGCCTGGCGCCGGACGGCACCTGCCTCGATGGACGCGTCGCCCTGTGCGCCGTCGGTCCCACGGCCTTCGTCTGTGACGCCTCGGGCCGGTCGCTCCGGGGCACGAAGCTGACGGACGCCGATCTGGCGGAAGCCGCCGCGCTGGCCGGCAAGGCCGCGGACCCGGTGAGCGACGTTCACGCGTCCGCGGAGTACCGCAGGGAAATGACCCCGGTGGTGGTCACCCGGGCCCTGACCCGGGCGCGGGAAAGAGCCCAGGCGCGGCTGCACGAGGGGCCGGCATCGTGAAGGAAAACCTCTTTCGCAACGCCTCCGACCCCCTCAGGTTTTGGAGAAAGCAGCCTCCGACCCCCTCTCCCTCTGGGAGAGGGTTGGGGTGAGGGTCCTCGATGAAAGCAGGCCGCTGCATACGCCATGGAACCGGACAGCGAGGGCTGTTGCGGCGCCCTCACCCGGCCTTCGGCCACCCTCTCCCAAAGGGAGAGGGGTTGGATTTGGGACGGGACTAGGCCACCCTCTCCGGAGGGAGGCGGGTTGGATTTGGGACGGGACTAGGCCACCCTCTCCGGAGGGAGGCGGGTTGGATTTGGGACGGGACTAGGCCACCTTCTCCGGAGGGAGACGGGTTGGATGCGTCGGGCACGGCTCCTGTCGGAAACGGCTGAAGACGGACGGAGATGCAACGGATCCAGGTCAGGACAACCATAAACGGAACGGAGTACTCCTTCGAGGTGGAGCCGCGGCTCTTGCTGGTGGATTTCATCCGCGACCAGGCCGGCCTCAAGGGTACCCACGTGGGTTGCGACACCGGCAACTGCGGCGCCTGCACGGTCATCATGAACGGCCTCACCGTGAAGTCGTGCCAGGTGCTGGCGCCCCGGGCCGAGAGGGCGGAGATCCGCACGGTGGAAGGCCTGGCGCCGAACGGAGAGCTGCATCCGATCCAGGAAGCCTTCTGGGAATGCGACGCACTGGAGTGCGGCTTCTGCACCCCCGGGATGCTGATGACCACGGTGGCGTTTCTCGACGAGAACCCTGACCCATCCGACGAGGAGATCCGCCGGACCTACTCCGGCAACCTGTGCCGCTGCACCGGCTATCTGAACATCATCAAGGCGGTGCGGCGGGCTGCGGAGGGGATGGGCTAGTAGGGGCGGGTTTCAAACCCGCCCGTGGCCGTTTTCATACAGAAGGCTGGCACGAAGACCACCATGGCGACCTACGTCGGCAAGAGCATCAAGCGCAAGGAGTCCTTTGACTCCATCCAGGGGAAGAACACCTACGTCAGCGATATCGAGGTCCCCGGGATGCTCCACGCCTGCATCCACCGCAGCCCCTACGCCCACGCACGCGTGACGCGAGTGGACCTGTCGGAAGCGCTTGCGCAGCCCGGCGTCGTTGCGGCCATGAGCGGTGAGGACGTCCGGCGGCTGTCCCGTCCCCTGTCGCCTTTTCCCTTCACCAAGACCAAGCCGTACACCAGCGACTACCCGCGGGTGCGGTTCGCCGACCACTATTGTCTGGCCGTGGACCGGGTGCGCCACGTGGGCGAGGCCGTGGCCGTGGTGGTGTCGGAAGACCGTTACGCGGCGGCGGATGCGGCGGAGGCGGTACGGGTCGAGTACGAAGCCTTGCCGCCGGTGGTAGACGTGGAGGCTGCTCTGGAGTCGGGGACCACACGGCTCTACGAGGAGTGGCCCGACAACATCCAGTACGAGTTCCGCTTCAGCGAGGGCCCGGTGGACGAGCTGCTGAAGGAGGCCCCGGTGGTGATCCGGGAGCGCATCGTGCAGCACCGCTACACCGGAACGCCGATGGAAACGAGGGGGGTCATCGCCAACGCCGACCGGCGCGACAATCTGCTGACGCTGTGGAGTTCCACCCAGGTGCCGCACGCGCTCCCGAACCTGGTGCTGGACACCCTGGGCCGCACGGACCTCAAGATCCGCGTGATCTCGCCCACCATGGGCGGCGGCTTCGGCATCAAGTGGGCCTTCTATCCCGAAGAGGTGCTGATGCCGCTGCTGTCGCTTCAGCTCAACCGCCCGGTAGGGTGGCGGGAGAGCCGCAGCGAGCACATGGTGGCCTCGCACCATTCTCGCGCGCAGGTGGACTACGTCGAGGCGGGCTTCGACCGGTCCGGCCGCATCACCGCCCTCAAGACCAAGGTGATCGTGGACCTCGGCGCCGCCTACCCCAGCGGCGGCACCTCCCTGGCCTTCGTCACCGCGAACTTCATTCCCGGGCCCTACCGCGTCGACAACTACGCCACCACGTCCTTCGGCGTGGTCACCAACAAGACCGCCGCCGGCCCCCACCGGGCCAACGGCAAGGCCGAGTCCAACTTCATCATGGAGCGGGTGATGGACCGGGCCGCGCTGGAACTGGGCCTGGGCAAGGACGAGATCCGGCTGCGGAACCTGATCCAGCCCCACGAGTTCCCCTACACCTGCGTCACCGGCTCCACCTACGACAGCGGCGACTATCCCGCGTGCCTGCGCAAGGCGCTGGCGAAGGTGGACTACGGCGGCCTGTTGGCGGACCGGGACCGCTGCCGCCGGGAGGGCCGCTACCGTGGCATCGGCCTGGCGTTCATCCTGGAGCCCCTGAGCTCGCTCCGGCCCAACGCCTACAACGCGGGCTACGAGACCGTCACGGTGCGGGTGGACCCGGTGGGCAAGGCCTGGGTGTTCTCGGGCGACGTGAACATGAGCATGAGCCACAAGACCACGCTGTCCCAGGTGGTGGCGGACGGGCTCGGCGTGCGCTTCGAGGACGTGCAGGTGTTCGAAGGGGACAGCGCCCTGGTGTCGTCGTCCAGCGGCTCCTACGCCAGCCGGTTCTCCACGGTGACGGCTTCGGCCGCCATCAAGGCCTGTCAGGCGGTGCGGAGGAAGATGCTGGCCATCGCCGCCCACACGCTGCGAACCCATCCCGCTGCCCTCGAATGCACCGGTGGCATGGTGTTGAGCCGGGAGAAGCCCGGGGTCGCGCTCACGGTCAAGGAAGTGGCCAACCTTGCCTACTACTCCATCAACCAGTTGCCGCCGGGCATGGACCCGGGGCTCCACGACACCCACTACTTCATCAACCCCAACACCAGCTTCGAGCCCGACGCCAAGGGCCGGACCTCGAACTTCTCGACCTTTCCCTATGCCGTGCACGTGGCCTACGTGGAGGTCGACGTCACCACGGGTGAGACAAAGATCCTGAAGTATCTTGGCGTAGACGACTGCGGCAACATGGTCAACCCGATGATCGTCCAAACCCAGATCACCGGCGCCATCTCCCACGGCGTAGGGGGCGCGTTTCTCGAAGAGCTGGTGTATGACGAGCAGGGTCAGCTCCTGTCCGGCACCTTCGCCGACTATCTGATTCCGTCCATGGCGGAGATGCCCGATCTGGAGTTCCATCACATGGTGACGCCCATGCCCTTCACCCCCGGCGGGTTCAAGGGGGTGGGAGAGATCGGCGCCATCGGCCCGCCGGTGGTGCTGGCCAGCGCGATCGAAGATGCCCTGGCGCCGATGGGGGTGAAGATCATGAGGCTGCCGCTCAAGCCGGAGAACATCTGGCGGGCGATACACGAACAGCACGCCAGCAAAACAGGAGAAGAGTGATGAGCGACACAGGGAACGGTTTTACGGAACGGGCGACCCGGGAACTGGCCCGGGTGGCGGCCGTCTTCGCCGCTGGCGAGGCCGAGATCGCCGATACCTATTTCAATTGGGACCAGCGGGACCGCGACAAGGAGGTCATCTGGCTCACCAAGCAGGCGGGCCGGGAGATCGAGAGCACCTTCACGGGCCTCAAGGAGATCGTCGAGAAGGTGGGCGGCGACCTGGGCAAGTCGGACCAGTACTGGGTGGACCAGTGGGGCGGAGACGTGGACCGGAACTGGCTCGAGGAGAACCTCTTCCGGACCAAACAGGAGCTCAACCACGGCAATCGGTGCGTCGATATCATCGAATGGCTCACCGGCGAGCCCCTGGACATCAAGGAAGTGGTGCGCCGCTACAACCGCTGGAACCCGGACCCGTCACTGCCCGACATGGACGAATGGGTGCGGCTGGCGGAGGTCTTCAAGGAGCAGGAGGCGCGCCAGGAGCCCTGGGCGCGTCTCATCAATTCCCAGGGATTGCTCGAGGGCGGCAGTTGCGGCCTGTTCTACGCCGCCGCCCGGCTCAGCGGCAGCGAGCTCAACGACCGGCTGGCCCAGGCCTTCGCGGTGGTGCTCGACGACGAGCGCGGCCACGGGCCGGCCAACGTGTACCGGATCGCCGATGCCTTCACCACCGAGGAGGCGGTGAACGGCGCGAAAGGTTTGATGGTGGAGCGGGGCGTGCAGCGTCTGCGCATGCGCAACGAGCAGTTCAGCTACCCCATCGACGAGGCCCGCATCCAGGAGATCGCCCAGGGCAAGATCGGGCTGGACGTGACCCGCGAGATCTGGGGCGAGACCCTGGCGCGGTTCATCGATTAGCGTGCTCTGGTAGAACGCCTCGCAGCAACTGCTGGACGAGATCAAACAAAGTCTGATTGCAGTGAGTTGAGGGGGCTGGCACATGCTTATACGAAGCATCAAACTACAAAATCTCCTCTCCTTCGGACCGGACGCACAGGAACTCGAACTCAAGCCACTCAACGTGCTGATTGGACCGAACGGCTCCGGGAAGTCCAATCTCATCGAAGCGGTAAGCCTGCTGCAGGCCGCTCCCCAGGATCTCACGGCTACCATCCGGGAAGGTGGCGGGGTTCACGACTGGATTTGGCAAGGCGACTCCGGAACGCCTTCCGCCCAGGTCGAAGTGATTCTGGATTACCCGGGTGGAAGCCAATCGCTACGCCACTGCTTTGGCTTCACGGAGAGAGGGCAGCGGTTCGTATTGACTGACGAACAGATAGAAAACGAAGAACCTCATCTCGATCACCACGGCAAGCCATACATCTACTTCGAGTTGCACGGCAGCCGCGCCGTCTTGAACTACAAGGACGGAGGTCAGCGGCAGTTGCGTCCCGAGGATCTCGATCCGCAGCAATCCGTTCTCGCCCAGCGTAAAGATCCCGATCATTACCCGGAACTGACTTGGCTTGGCGGTATGTACCGCCGCATACGGCTGTATCGTGAGTGGTCTTTCGGCCGGCAGACACCGGTCCGCCGTCCGCAGAAGGCCGACCTGCCCAATGACTTCTTGATGGAGGACGGTCAAAATCTCGGCTTGGTGCTGAACCGATTGATGCGGGAGTTCGACGTCAAGCAACGATTCCTCAATGCCTTGCGCAATATTTACGAGGGCGTATCGGATTGCCACATGAACATCGAGTCCGGCACCGTTCAGGTATTTCTGCAAGAAGGCAAAGTAACCATGCCCGCTACCCGTTTGTCGGACGGGACGATCCGATATCTCTGCCTGCTTGCCATTCTCTGTCATCCGACGCCGTCGCCGTTGATTTGCCTGGAGGAGCCGGAACTCGGTTTGCATCCCGATATTCTTCCAGACTTGGGCAAAATGCTGCGAGAAGCATCCGAACGATGCCAGTTGATCGTCACCACGCACTCGGACACCCTCGTCAACGCCCTGACCGAGACCCCCGAAAGCGTCGTCGTCTGCGAGAAAGACAGGGGACAGACGACATTGCGACGCCTGAACCAGGATGATCTGGCCCATTGGCTCGAACGTTATCGGTTGGGAGAACTCTGGAGTTCCGGAGAACTCGGAGGGAACCGGTGGTAAGCGTCAGAATCTACGTGGAAGGTGGCGGAGACCACCGAGAGTTGAAGACCAAGTGCCGAAAGGCTTTCAAGACGTTCTTGGAAAGACATTTGGCCGGTCGAATGCCACGAGTTGTCGCCTGCGGTGGACGCCAAACCGCATACGACGATTTCTGCACTGCCCTGACCCATGCCAAGGACGGTGACTTCATCGTGTTACTCGTCGATAGCGAGGGTCCCGTCGCAGAGACATCCGGACCCTGGCTGCACCTGAAAAATCGCGACAATTGGGACAAACCCGATGGCGCTACGGATGACCACGCACATCTGATGGTACAGTGCATGGAAGCGTGGTTTCTGGCGGACAAGGACTGCCTGGTGACCTTTTTCGGTCACGGTTTCAGCGAGAAAGCGCTTCCGGGTCGGTCCTCCATCGAAGAGATCCCGAAGAGAGACATTGAGGAGGGGCTGAAGAGGGCCACTCGCCAATGTGACCGCAGAGGAGCCTACCACAAGGGACACCACTCGTTTGAAATTCTTGCAGAATTGAACTCTGAAAAGGTGTTCGCGGCCTCGCCGCACGCAAAGAGCCTGATCGATGCCCTTCGGGATAGAACGGAGCAATCATGAACACTTGGGGCCGGCGAGTGAACCATTCGGAACATCAGTGCCGAAGACCTTACCGGGGAAACGAAACTGGCTTCCTACGTTGAACTCGTTAGCAGGGACGGCATCGCGTTCATCACGCTGAACCGGCCCGAACGGCTCAACGCCATGAACGAGGAGATGTGGGCGGAGCTGGGGCGGGTGTGGGACGCCTTCGCGGCGGACGCGACGCTTCGGGTGGCGGTGGTGAGCGGCGCCGGCGAGCGGGCGTTCTCCACGGGCATGGACCTGAAGGAGCGGGCGGTGGCGGGCGACCCGCGGGCGCGGGAGTTCTGGACCTCGGCGCTGGCCCGGGACCCCGGCCGCCGGGAACCCGTGTGGAAGCCCATGATCGCCGCGGTGCAGGGCTACTGCCTCGCCGGGGGCTTCGAGATCGCCCTGTCCTGCGACATCCGCATTTGCAGCGAGGACGCCACCTTCGGCCTGCCGGAGATCAAGCGGGGGTTCTTCCCGGGCAGCTCGGGGACCGTGCGGCTGCCTCGCATCGTGCCGCTGGGGATGGCCTTGGAGATGCTCTACACCGGCGCCTCCATCTCCGCGGCCGAAGCTTTCCGCTGCGGTCTGGTGAACCGGGTGGTGCCGCGGGACGAGTTGTTGACCGAGGCCGAGACCCTCGCCCGGGCCATCGCCGACGGGCCGCCGCTGGCACTGCAGGCGGTCAAGGAGGTGGTGTTGCGGGGCCTCGACCTCCCGCTGGCCGACGCCATCCGCTTCGAGGCCGGGTTCCGCGCCATGGTGGGCGGCACCGAGGACGCCGGCGAAGGACCCCGGGCTTTCAGCGAGAACCGGAAGCCCAGGTACAAGGGCCGCTGAGATATGGAGTACCGGCTCACGTCGATCTATGACCATCCTCGCGGGAAAGTCTATGAATATCAGGTGGATGAAAAGGATGTTTCAGTCCTGCTCACCTATCATGTGCTGAACAGGCTCGAAAGTGGCGTCTTACCGACGATCTCGTTTTACGGACGATGCTCTTCCCTGAGGAGGTGCTCATAGGGCATTATGGCCGTTTTGTTGCCCATCTCCGCCGAGGAAAACATCTTGTTCGGGTGATATATGAGTATGAGGAGACGCTGCCTGTTGCAATAACCGTGTACAGTCCATCTGCGGAGCGTTATTTCCGGGGGGGTGGCCAATATGAAGATCTCATACTCTCGTGATGCGGATGTGCTCACCATTCAGTTGGGCGAGGGGCGGTCGTCCGACTCCACTGACATGGCTGAAGGAATCATTGTGCACCTTTCCGAGGAAGGACGGCCTTTGGAAATCGAGATCCTCGACGCCTCCACGATCATAGACAACAAAAGGGTCGAGGTTTCTTTGGAGGCGCTGTTTCCCGCTGCCTGACCGGAGTCCTCGGTATGAGCGGTGGGAAGCAGGACTTTGTAGATCCATGAAGGGCTATCCGGGAAATTGAACCGCTGAGAAGAGGTTGCGGATGTACCAGGACCTGAGGGAATATCTTGGCCTGCTGGAACGGCAGGGCCTCTTGATGCGTGTGGCCGCCCCGGTGAACAAGGATACGGAGTTGCATCCGCTGGTGCGCTGGCAGTTCCTGGGGTTGCCGGACCACGAGCGGAAGGCGTTTCTTTTCGAGAACGTGGTGGACGCCAAGGGCCGGCGTTACGAGACCCCGGTGGTGCTGGGGGCGCTGGCTTCCAACGAGGCCATCTACGCCTTGGGCATGGGTTGCGAGCCCGGCAAGAGCTTCGAGAAGTGGTCCGCCGCGGTGGCCAGTCCGCTGGCGCCGGAGATGGTGGCTAGCGGCCCGGTCAAGGAAGAGGTCCACGTCGGCGACGGCCTTTTGGAGCACGGCGGCCTCGACGAGTTCCCGGTGCCCATCTCGACGCCGGGGTTCGACAACGGGCCGTACTTCACCGCGTGCCACTGGATCACCAAGGACCCGGAAACCGGCATCCGCAACGTCGGCAACTACCGCGGCCAGATCAAGTCCCCCACCAAGACCGGCGTTTACCTGATCAGCGCCCAGCAGGACCTGGCCATCCACTGGAACAAGGCCAACGCTCTCGGGCAGCCGCTGCCGGCGGCCGGGGTCATCGGCGCGGTGCCGTGCCTTTCCTACGTGGCGGTGCAGAAGATCGCCTACGGGGTGGACGAGCTGGGCGTCGCCGGTGCGCTCCTCGAGCGGCCCATGCAACTCGTCAAGTGCGAGACCGTGGACCTGGAGGTGCCGGCAAACGCGGAGATCGTCATCGAAGGGTACATCCGCACCGACGTGCTGGAGCCCGAGGGTCCCTTCGGGGAGTCCCACGGGTACATGGACCCCCGCAGCCTGAGCCCGGTGTTCGAGGTGACCTGCATCACCCACCGGAAGAACCCCCACTACGTGGGCGTGCTGAGCCAGGTGACGCCGAGCGAGAGCAGCAAGATCAAGCACCGCGGCTGGGAGTCGCTGGTGCTGGACCACCTGCGCAACCACTGCAACCTGAAGAGCGTGGTCCGGGTGGGCATGCACGAGCCGCTGGTGAACCTGCGCCAGTTCGTGGTGGTGCAGATGAAGAAGACGCACAAGCTGGAGCCGTGGCAGGCCATGATGGCAGTGCTGGGCTTCCGCTACGATCTCGGCAAGGTGTTGATCGCGGTGGACGACGACATCGACCCCGAGAACTTGGCGGCGATCAACTGGGCCATCTGCCACCGCTCCCAGCCGCACCGGGACGTGCGCATCATCGAGGGCCGCCAGACGGTGCACTCGCCCATCAACCTGGTGCGCATGCACGGCCACGCCGGCGACTACGACAGCGAGGACTCCTCGCTGCTCATCGACGCCACCAAGAAGGCCGAGTTCCCGCCGGTTTCGCTACCCACCCGGGAGTACATGGAGCGGGCGCGGAAGCTGTGGGAGGAACTGGGCATGCCGGAGCTCAAATACGGCAACCCTTGGCACGGCTACTCACTGGGCCTGTGGCCGTCCGAGCTCGACGACGAAGCGGCCCTGGCGGTGAAGGGCGAGCACCATTCCATCGGCGCCAAGCTGGACCAGCGCGCCGTGCCCGTGGCGCGCGGCGAGCAAATGCAGGACGTGCAGAAGCGATGGAAGCCGTAGGGGCGGGTTTCAAACCCGCCCGCGTGACGGGCGGTTCTTCGCGAAGGAGAGTCCCTGCGACGCGGGCACGGGCGGGTTTGAAACCCGCCCCTACTGGGTACGGGACACCCGGCTCCGGAGCCTGACGGGTGGAGCTTGACGCTACCCTGGTGCTGGTGGCCGCGGCCATCTTCTTCGCGGGCTTCGTCAAGGGCGCCGCCGGCATGGGATTTCCTCTCATCGCCACCCCCATGCTGACGCTGCTGCTCGACATCCGCATGGCCATCGTCGTGCTGGTGCTGCCCAGCGTGGTGATGGACCTGAGCCAGATCTTTCGCCACGGCGTTCCAACCGCCACCTTCCGGCGCTTCTCGTCCATGTTCCTGTTCGCGTTGGTTGGCGTGTTCCTCGGCACCTGGGAGTTGACCCAGCTCCCTCTGTGGGTGTTGAACCTCATCCTGGGAACGGTCGTCATCCTCTTTGCGGGGGCCGGGCTGTTCTCTTTTACCCTCGCCACACCGCCGCGTTCGGAACGGCTGATGTCGCCCGTGATGGGATTCGCCGGCGGGTTCTGCCTCGGGTTGACCAACACCATGGGGCCGGTCATGGCGGTTTACCTCCACGGCCTCCGGCTCGACAAGGCGGATTTCGTGAAAGCCATCTCCACCGCGTTCATCATGGCCAAGTTCTGGCAGGTCGTCGCCATCTCCACCTGGGGCCTGTTCACTGCCGAGGCGCTGAAGCTCTCGTTGTTCGTCACCGCGTTCATTCTCGTGAGCTTCTACCTGGGGCTGAAGGCGCAGGACCGGGTCCGCCAGCAAACGTTCAACCGCGCCATCCTCGTGCTGCTGATCGGCACCGGGCTGATGCTGGTCTACCGTGCCCTGAACGCGGCGTAGTGTCCGGGCACCCCGGAATCCGGCGCGGGCGGGTTTGAAACCCGCCCCTACAATGGTTGCGCCTTGCCGAGAAGAAAGACCAGGGTTCCAGGCCGTGTAGGGGCGGGTTTCAAACCCGCCCGCGCCGGGTTCCAGGCGCCGGTTCGGGGGAAATTGAAACGGAGGCGCGGCATGCCCGTGTCATCTGTTCCCGCTATCTGCTATTCAGACTATTGAACGACTCGATGGCGGATACGGTTTGAACCGGCTATCCAGACGCCCCGGACCGGGTGCTGAACAGGCTGTAGCGGACACAGGACTCATGCAGGCCTTCGACTACGATGTCATCGTCATCGGCAGCGGTCCCGCGGGCAATACCGCCGCCATTCAGGCGTGCGAGCTCGGCGCCAGGGTGGCCATTCTGGAGCGGCAGGAAACCCTCGGCGGCATCACTCTCCTTTCAGGCACCATCCCCAGCAAGACCTTGCGCGAGGCCATCCTCTACCTGCGGGGGGTCCGCCAGCGCCCGTTCTACGGTACGGACTTCACCGAGCGAAAGGACATTACGCTGTCGGATCTGTTCGTTCGGGTGCGGAAGGTGGTGGAACGACGGGTGGCGACGATGGAGGACCATCTGCAGGTCTACCGCGACCGGAACCAGATCGACGTCTTTCGCGGCTATCATGCGACCGTGGACGGCCCCAACTCGGTGCACGCCTGGGTGCTCAAGAATCCCATGGAGTCCGTCACCCTGAAGACGGGAAAGATCATCATTGCCGCGGGGTCGAGGCCTCGCTTCCTACCGGACATTCCGGTGGACAACGAGGTCATCTTCGATTCCGACTCCGTGTTCACCCTGGAGCTCAAACGCAAGGCGTTGCCGGAATCGCTGATCGTCGTCGGCGCGGGGGTCATCGGCGCCGAGTACGGCTCGGCCTTTGCGGTTCTGGGTTGCAAAGTGTCGCTTATCCAGCGCGACCATACCTTTCTCACCTTCGCCGAACGTCCCCTTGTCGATATGCTGATCCGGCACATGGAGGACTACGGCGTGGAGTTCGTCTGGGGCGCCTGGTACGACCAAATCGAGCGAACGTCCGGGGGGGATGACAAGGCGCGGGTTCGTCTCACCGACGGCCGGGTGCTGGAGGCGGACGCGGTGATCGTGGCCAGCGGCCGCGAGGTGGCTTCCAAGGTGCTGGGGCTGGAGGACGTGGGGGTGGAGGTCACCGAGCACGGTCTGATCAAGGTCAACGAGCTGTTTCAGACCTCGGTCCCGAGCATCTATGCGGCCGGCGACGTCATCGGCTTCCCGGCGTTGGCCTCCACCAGCAGCGAGCAGGGCCGCATGGCCGCCAACTACGCCCTGGGACGCCGGGCGGGCGGTCGCAGGACGCTGTTTCCCATGTGTGTCTACACCATCCCCGAGATCGCCATGGTGGGCTATACGCAGCAGGAGCTGGACGCCAAGGGCATTCCCTACACCAAGGGGGTGGCCACCTATGAGGAGGTCACCAAGGCCGGCATCATCGGCGACCCGCACGGCATGCTGACGCTGCTGTTCGAGCCCAACGGCGGCCATCTGCTGGGCGTGCACATCATCGGAGACCAGGCCTGTGAGCTGATCCACGTCGGGCAGGCGGTGTTGAGCTACAACGGCACCATCTACTACTTCATCGACAACGTCTTCAACTTCCCCACCATGGGGGAGGCTTACAAGATCGCGGCCCTCAACGGGGTGAAGCAGCTTGACGGGTCAGGGTTTTGAGTCAGGGGGTCGCTGCCATTTCATACTCTTTGATCTGGAATGGAGAAATGGTGCATAGGCATGGGGTCGAGCGGAACTTGCACCGTCGTTTTGACGCTTGTTTCCATGCCCTGGGGTAGCCTGTTTTCTTGTAATAGTGCGTTGTTCTTGGGTAACGTTCAGGTTAACGATCTCAAAAGGAGAAGCCCATGAGAAAGCTGATTGCCGGTACCCTGTTTGTGTTCGTTTTCATGTATGCTGCCGCGGCCTTGGCCGCTGACGTCAAGTTGGGGGTGGTTCTGGGTTATACCGGACCCATCGAGTCGCTGACCCCCGCCATGGCGGCCGGTGCGGAGCTTGCGATGAAGGAGGTCAGTGACAGCGGCGCGTTGCTTGGCGGCACGAAGGTGGTCTCCGTGCGCGCCGACTCCACCTGCGGTGACGCCTCGGCCGGGTCCGCTGCGACCGAGCGGATCGTGACATCGGACAAAGTGAACGCCATCGTCGGCGGCGACTGTTCGGGCGTTACCACCGCCATGCTCGAGAACGTGGCCAAGCCCAACGGCATCGTGATGATCTCGCCGTCCGCCACGTCCCCGGCCCTGTCCACCATCGAGGACAACGGCCTCTTCTTCCGGACGGCTCCGTCCGACGCCCGCCAGGGCGAAGTCATTGCGGATATCCTGAAGGAGATGGGGATCAAGGAGGCCGCGTTGACCTACACCAACAACGACTACGGCAAGGGTCTGGCGGACAGTATTGCCGCGAATGTAAAGAAGCGCGGCGGCAAGATCACGATCTCCGCGCCCCATGAGGACGGCAAGGCCGACTACAGCGCCGAGGTGGCGGCGCTGGCTGCGGCCGGCGGCGACATTCTGATCGTGGCCGGTTACATCGATCAGGGCGGCAAGGGCATCATCCAGGGCGCCCTGGACACCGGCGCCTTCGACAAGTTCTACCTGCCCGACGGCATGATCGGCGACGCCCTGATCAAGGCCATCGGCAAAGGCGTCGAAGGCGCCATCGGCGCCCATCCCGGCACCGACAGTCCCGGGGCAGCCAAGTTCGCGAAGATCGCCGGTGCGGCGAAGGTCAAGGCGGATAGCCCTTTCGTGCCGGAGTCGTATGACGCGGCCGCCCTGATCATGCTGGCCATGCAGGCGGCGAAGTCGGCCGAGAGCGGCAAGCTCAAGGACAAGGTCATGACGGTGGCCAACGCGCCGGGCGAGAAGATCTATCCGGGTGAGCTGGCCAAGGGGCTCAAGATCATCGCGGGCGGCGGCGACGTGGACTACGTCGGGGCCTCGGCGGTGGAGCTGGTCGGGCCGGGCGAGAGCGCCGGCAACTACCGTCAGATCGTCATCAAGGGCGGCAAGATCACGACGGTCCGGTTCCGGTAGTTTCGCGAACGCGCGGGAAGGGATCCGCCCTTCCCGCCCCAGGTAGACTCCGATCGATTGGAATGGGGTCCTTCGACTTCGCTCGCCCTTCGACAGGCTCAGGACTCGCTACGCCTGTCCTGAGCCTTGTCGAAGGGCTCAGGACGAACGGCCGAGCGTCCGAAGTCCGTTCGTCCCGAGCGTAGCGTGAGCGAAGCGGAGACGAAGGATGATCGCCGTAGAAAACCTGCACATGCACTTCGGCGGCATCCGGGCCGTCGACGGCGCCTCTCTGACCATCGAGCGAGGCGCCATCACCGGGCTCATCGGCCCCAACGGCGCCGGCAAAACCACCCTCTTCAA
This sequence comes from uncultured Binatia bacterium (SeqCode), assembly GCA_965221155.1. Taxonomy (GTDB): domain Bacteria; phylum Desulfobacterota; class Binatia; order UBA9968; family JAJDTQ01; genus JAJDTQ01. The sequence continues at coordinate 1,494,959 of OZ244869.1, forward strand.
CGTCATCACCGGCGTCCACAAGCCAACCTCCGGAAAGGTCTACCTTGACGGCGAAGACGTCACCGGGCTCACGCCCCACGAGCTCTTCGCCAAGGGAATGCTGCGCACCTTCCAGATCGCTCATGAGTTCTCCACGCTGACGGTCCGGGAAAACCTCATGACGGTGCCCGCCGGCCAGTCCGGCGAAAGCCTCCTGGACGTGTGGGTCCGGCCCGGCAGGATCCGCGCCCAGGAGGACGCCATTCGCGCCCGCGCCGACGAGGTCATCGAGTTCCTGAAACTCGAACCAGTGGCGGGCGAGTTGGCCGGGAACCTCTCGGGCGGGCAGAAGAAACTGCTGGAGCTCGGCCGTACCATGATGGCGGAGCCCCGGGTGGTCTTGCTCGACGAGGTGGGCGCGGGCGTCAACCGCACCTTGTTGAAGGAAATCGCCGGCGCCATCCTGCGCCTCAACCTCCACCACGGCTACACCTTCTGCATCATCGAGCACGACATGGAGATGATCTCGCTCCTGTGCGATCCGGTCATCGTCATGACCAACGGAGCCGTGCTGACACAGGGGCCTGCGCCCGTGGTGCAATCCGACGAAAGGGTCATCGAGGCCTACCTCGGCCGCGGGCTCGTGACCCGCCGGGAGCGGACGTCGTGAGCCTGCTGGTGGGCGAAGATCTGACCGGGGGCTACGGCGGCCCCGATATACTGCGAGGTTGCGCCATCGCCGCGGAGCGCGGAGAGATCACCGTGGTGGTGGGACCCAACGGCGCCGGCAAGTCGACGGCCATGCGGGCGCTGTTCGGCATGCTGGCGCTTCGATCGGGCACGGTGCGTCTGGACGGCGAGGACATCACTTCGCTGGCGCCCCAGGCGCGGGCGCGCAAGGGAATGGGATTCGTGCCGCAGACCGACAACGTGTTCCGTTCCATGACCGTCCAGGAAAACCTGGAAATGGGAGCGTTCGTCCGGGAAGACGACATCTCCGGTACCATGGACGAGGTCTATGGCCTGTTCCCGGTGCTCAAGGAAAAACGCCGCCAAGCCGCCGGCGAGTTGTCGGGCGGCCAGCGCCAGCAGGTGGCCATCGGCCGGGCGCTGATGAACCGGCCCCGAGTGCTCATGCTCGACGAGCCCACGGCCGGCGTGTCGCCCATTGTCACCCACGAGTTGTTCGAGCGCATCGTCGACATCGCCCGGAGCGGCGTCGCGGTGCTCATCGTGGAGCAGAACGCACGGCAGGCCCTGGAACTGGCGGACAAGGGCTACGTGCTGGTGCAGGGCCGCAACCGCTTTGCCGGCACCGGCGAAGTGTTGCTGGCCAACCCGGAAGTCAGGAAGTCGTTCCTGGGGGGCTGACCGTTGGAAGACGTCGTCAACGCGGTCGTGCTCCTCACGAATTTCCTGGTGGTTCCCGCCACCGCCTACGGCTGCCAGCTCGCCCTCGGCGCCCTCGGGGTCACGCTGGTGTACGGCGTCCTGCGTTTTTCCAATTTCGCCCACGGCGAGATCATGGCGTTCGGCACCATGGCCGCCGTCCTCTGCACCTGGCTCCTGCAGTCCTGGGGCGCGGGTCTCGGCCCGCTGCCGACGGCGTTGCTGGCGCTGCCCGCGGCGATGGCGGTCACCGCCGGCCTCTGCCTCCTGACGGACCGCTGGGTGTTCCGGTTCTACCGCCGGACCAAGGCGCCGCCGGTGATCTTCCTGGTGGTGTCCGTGGGCGTCATGTTCGTCATCAACGGACTCATACGCTTCGTGATCGGGCCGGCAGACCGGGTCTTCACCGACGGCGCCCGCTTCCTGGTTACGGTGCGGGAGTTCAAGGCCTTCACGGGGTTGTCCGAGGGACTTGCGATCAAGACCACCCAGACCCTCAGCGTGGTGGTGGCGGTGGTCCTGGTGGCGGCGCTCTTCTGGTTCCTCGAAAGGACCCGCACCGGCAAGTCCATGCGCGCCTTTTCGGACAACGAGGACCTCGCCCTGCTGTCGGGGATCAGCCCGGAACGGGTGGTGGCCGTCACCTGGCTCATCGTCGGCTGTCTCGCGGCTGTCGCGGGAACGCTGTACGGCCTCGACAAGAGCTTCAAGCCGTTCACCTATCTGTCGCTGCTCCTGCCCATCTTCGCCGCCGCCATCGTGGGCGGCCTCGGCAATCCGCTGGGGGCCATCGTCGGCGGTTTCGTCGTCGCCTTCTCCGAGGTGTTTCTCACCTATCCCTACCGGAAGTTCCTGGCCTATCTGGGACCGGAGGGCTGGCGGCCGGACGGTCTGGTGCAGTTCCTTTCCACCGACTACAAGTTCGCCGTGTCGTTCTTCATCCTGGTGGTGGTGTTGCTGGTGAAACCCACCGGAGTCTTCAGCGGGAGATCGTCATGAGCGATGCTCCCGCGCCCTTTGCCGCGCGCATCGGCCAAGTGCTGCGGGCTCCCCGCAAGACTGTGCTGTTGGGCGCCATGGCGGCGCTCATCTGCCTGGTGGGTATGGCCCAGAGCTGGTCGCTGGCGCTGGCGATCCTCAACCTGTGCCTGATCTCGGCCATCATGACCCTGGGGATCAACATCCAATGGGGTTACGCCGGCCTGTTCAATGCCGGGGTCATGGGCTTCGCCGCCCTGGGCGGGCTGGCCGGGGTGCTGGTCGCCATGCCGCCGGTGAGCCCGGCCTGGCAGGCGGGCGGCGCGGGCGTGGTGCTGGCCCTGGCGACCGCGGTGATCACCATCGTGGCGGCGGTGCTCGTCCACCGCCGGATCCGCCACCCGGGCTACCGGAAGCTGGCGGTGGCATTGGTCGTCGTCGCGGGCTACTTCGCGGCCCGGGCGCTGTTCGAGCCCGCGGTGCGCGCCATCGAGGCGGTGGAGCCTTCCCGGACCGGCTACCTCGGCGGCTTCGGCCTTCCCATCGTCCTCTCCTGGTTCGTGGGCGGAGGGCTGGCGGCGGGGGCGGCCTGGGCCGCCGGCAAGATCAGCCTCGGCCTGCGCGCCGACTATCTCGCCATCGCCACCCTGGGCATTTCCGAGATCATCGTCGCCTTTCTCAAGTACGAGGAGTGGCTCGCCCGGGGGGTCAAGAACGTCAACGGCCTGCCCCGTCCGGTGCCCTACGAGGTGGACCTGCAGAACGCCCTGTGGTTCCGCCAGTGGGCCGAAAGCCTCGGAGTGTCACAGGTGGATCTGTCCTCCATCGTTGTGAAGCTCTGCTACGCGGGTCTTTTCGCCCTCGTGCTCGTGGTCCTGATGTGGCTCTCCGAAGCGGCGCTGCGGGCGCCCTGGGGACGGATGCTGCGGGCCATCCGGGACAATGAGACCGCGGCCGAGGCCATGGGCAAGGACGTCACCGCCCGGCACCTGCAGGTCTTCGTCCTCGGCTCGGCGGTGGTGGGCATCGCAGGCGCCATGCTGGTGACCCTGGACGGGCAGTTCACACCCAACACCTACCATCCGCTACGCTTCACGTTCCTTATCTGGGTCATGGTCATCGTGGGCGGCTCCGGCAACAACTGGGGCGCCGTGCTGGGCGGCTTCCTGGTCTGGTACGTCTGGGTGGAAGCCGAGCCCATGGGCTTGTGGCTGATGGAGCTCATCACCTCTCCCCTGTCTCCGGACAACCCCGTCAGGAACCACCTCATGGACAGCGCCGCCCACATGCGCCTAGTGGTCATGGGGCTGGTGCTTTTGCTGGTCCTGCGCTTCGCGCCCCGCGGTTTGATACCCGAGGAACGGCGCTAGTGTGGTGTCTCACAAATACGCTTATGAATCTGCGGGTCCTTTTGGCCGTCGGCTGCGTTGCTCTTCCTCGCGTGGTGCACGCCACTGCTCGTCATCGCGCCTTGCCGACAACCAAAATGCCCTCGCAGATTCATAAGCGTATTTGTGAGACACCACACTCGCGGCGGGAGTTGCATCGGCTTTTTAAAAGCGTAGTAATAAGTTTGGAACTGAGGTTTTGTAAAGAGAGTCATTGTTGTGTGTGAGCCGCAACGGTGAAATTTTTTCTCCTAGAAACCGGAAGGAGGCAGCCATGAAACTGAAAGCCTTGTTACCCACCATGATCGGTGTCGCGGCCATTTTCGCCCTGTCCACGGGCATTTCGGCCCAGACCGTCAAGATCGGCCTCAACATCCCGCTGACCGGTGACATCCCCAAGGTCGGCGAGGGCTCCAAGTTCGCGGCCCAGATGTGGCTTTCGGACGTGAACGGTGCCGGCGGCCTCGAGGTCGGGGGCAAGAAGCACAAGGTGGAGCTGGTCATCGAGGACAACGAGTCCAAGGCCGAGTCCGCGGTGAAGGCCAATACCAAGCTGATCACCGAGGACGAAGTGCTGGTCATCGTCGGGCCGCAGTCCTCCAAGCAGGCGGTTCCCGCGGGCGGCGTGGCGCAGGACCGGCAAACGCCGATGATCAGTCCGTGGTCGACCAACCCCAACACCACCAAGGACCGTCCGTACGTCTTCCGCGCCCCGTTCCTGGACCCGTTCCAGGGGCCGGTTCTGGCGAACTTCATCACCAACGAGTTCAAGTACACCAAGGCGGCGGTTCTCTACGATGTAGCCAGTGACTATCCGAAGGGACTCGCCGAATTTTTCAAGGGGGCGTGGGAGAAGCTCCACGGCGCCGGCTCCGTGGTGGCGTATGAGAGCTTCACGACCAAAGACACGGACTTCAGCTCCCAGCTCACAAAGATCCGCGGTTCGGGCGCCCAGGTGCTGTTCACGCCGCAATACTACAACGAGGTGGCGTTGATCGTGCAGCAGGCGCACCAGTTGGGCTGGAAGGGCCCCATCGTGGGCAGCGACAGTTGGGGCTCGGCGGAGACGGTGGAGCTCTGCGGCAAGGACTGCTTCGGGTCGTTCTTCAGCACCCACTACGCGGCCGCCGGAGCCACCGGGGCGACCAAAGCGTTCATCGACCGGTACAACAAGGCCCACGGCTACGTGCCCGACGACGTGGCCGCCCTGACCTGGGATTCGCTGCGTATCGTCGCAACGGCCATCCAGGGCACCGGCGGGCTCACCGGCGACCTGAAGAAGGACCGTGCGAACGTGGCGAAGGCCATGGCTGGGATCAAGAAGTTCTCCGGCATTACCGGGAACATGACCTTCACCGCGGAGGGCGACCCCATCAAGTGCGCCGTCATCGTCCGGATCAGCGACAAGGGCCAGTTCGAGTTCTACAAATCCGTTTGCCCGTAGGCTCGGCCCGGTCCTGTCGTGCCTAGGAGCCTGCGGCACAGGACAGTGGCGGTGTAGGGGCGGGTTTAAAACCCGCCCGTGCCCGCACCGCGCTGCCGCCCGATAAAGGCTCCTGGCGGTCGGGTTTCGAGCAAGGCGCACCGGGACGCCTTGTCCCGGTGCGCCTTGCTGTCGGAGCCCCTGCGAGAAGAGTCCGGAAGAAGATGGCGCTATTTCTCCAGAACCTGGTGAATGCCCTGCAGTGGGGGAGTTTCTACGCCCTCATCGCCCTGGGTTACTCCATGGTCTACAGCATCCTGATGCTGTTCAACTTCGCCCACGGCGACATCTTCATGGTGGGCGCCTATATCGGCTTCGGGGTCGCTGCCTCTCTGATCTATTTCGCCTCGCAAGGCGCCCTCGCGCTGCCGCCCTGGTTGATCCTCGTCCTGACCATTCTGTTCGCCATGTTGCTGACGTCCTTCGTCGGCATGATCGTCGAGCGGATCGGCTACCGGCCCTTGCGGGCCGCACCGCGCGCCTCCGCGGCCATCACCGGCCTGATGATCGGGATCATCCTGGAGACCGGCAACCTGGCCCTGCTCGGCGCCCGGCGGTTCCGCTTCCCGTCCCTGATCGATACGACCGTCTACGAGTTGGGCGGGGTCTTCATCACCAACAAGAAGATCATGATCGTGGTGGTGGCGTTGCTGCTCGCCACGGCCATGCACCTGTTCGTGCACAAGACCAAGTGGGGCCTGGCCATGCGGGCCATGGCGTTCGACTATGTGGCCGTACCATTGATGGGAGTGTCGGTTAACAGCATCGCCGCGCTGACCTTCGCCCTGGGCTCGGGGCTCGCCGCCGCGGCCGGGGTTCTCTACGGCCTCGCCTATCCCGTTCTCGACCCGTACATGGGCATCGTTTTCGGCTGGAAGGCGTTCGTGGCGGCGATCCTCGGCGGGAGAGGTTCGGTCATGGGGGCCACGCTGGCGGGCTTCCTGCTGGGATTCATCGAGATTTTCGTGGCCATGATCTTCCCCTCCACGCTACGTGACCTCATCGCCTACTCCATCGTTCTGGTGATCCTAATCGTCCGGCCGCACGGCTTCTTCGGGGAGCCCTACAGCGCGCGCCTGAGGCTCTGAGTGTCCGGCGGTGGCCTTCACCATGGATGTGCGTAGAACGATAAGCGGGTTTTCACGGGTCCCCCTTCTGGGGTGGCTGGCTGCCGCGTTCACCGCGGTCGTGCTGGAGATTCTGGTGGGGACGCCCCTCGCTCTCCTGCTTGGCCTCCCCAAGATCCCGGTTCTTTTCGGCGTGATCGCCGGGCTCAAGAAACCCGTACTGCTCCCCGGCGCGGCGGTATACGTGTTGTTGATCTACGCCTTGCCCATTGCGGTCATCGCCCGGCTCGGCACCGGCCTCGCCAACCGGGCGGCGGGCCGGCTGCTCGTCTTCCCCCTGCTGGTCTCCGCGGCCGTCCACCTCGGCCTCTTGTACATCACCCTCGAGCTGTGGTCCGGCCTCAGCGACTATCGGGACCTCGTGCTGCGCTTCACCCTGATCGCGATCATGGTCACCTTGAGCCTCAACGTGATCAACGGCTACATGGGGGAGTTCTCGTGCTCCCATCCCGGCTTCATGGCGGTGGGGGCTTATACCGCGTCGGTCCTGACCATCGACCTGTTCACCAACCACCGGGTGTTCGGCTCGGCGCTCCTGCCGGCCGCCCTGGGCCCGCTGATGTTTCCGCTGATCCTCATCATCGGCGGCCTGGTGGCGGCAGTGAGCGCGCTGGTGGTGGCCATTCCCTCGTTCAGGACCCGGGGCGATTATCTCGCCATCATCTCGCTGGCGTTCATGTTCATCGTCAAGAGCCTGATCGAGAACCTGGAGTTCGTGGGCGGCGCGCGCGGCCTGGGCGGACAGCCGGACTGGGCCGGCCTGCCCACCGTGTTCCTGTGGACCGTCGCCTGCGTGTGGGTCATCAACAACTTCGTCCGCTCGACCCTGGGAAAGGCGCTCAACGCGGTGCGGGACAACGAGATGGCGGCCACGGCCATGACCGTGGACACGCGGTACACCAAGATCGTGGGTTTTCTGTTCGCCGCCTTCTGGGCCGGGGTGGCCGGCGGGCTGTTTGCCCATGTGCTCCGATACGTCAATCCGGGCACCTTCAGCATACAAAAACTGGCTGAAGTCCTGGCGATGGTCTACTTTGGCGGGTTGAACTCGGTTTACGGGTCCATCGTCGGCGCTGTTGGCATCAGTTTCCTGGGCGAAGCCTTGCGGCCGCTCGAGATCTTCAAGTGGATCATCATCCCTCTGCTGCTCATCCTGGTGATGATCTACCGGCCCACGGGTCTGGTGGCCTTCAAGGAGTTCGACCCCGAGGCCATCCTCAAGCCGAAGACGGACCCGGAAAGGGAGCGCGATGCCCTTCCTCAAGGTTGACAACATCACCCACCAGTTCGGCGGCTTGCGGGCGGTGCACGACTACGAGCTGTCCATTGAACCCGGCCAGATCTGTGGGCTCATCGGACCCAACGGGGCCGGCAAGACCACGATCTTCAACCTGATCACCGGCATCTACACGCCGACCCTCGGACACATCTATCTCGACGGCGAGAAGATCAGCGGCCTGGCGCCCCACCGCATCGCCTCTATGGGCATCGGCAGGACCTTCCAGAACCTGCTGCTGTGGCGGCACATGAACGTCCTGGAACACGTGAAGATGGCGCGGTTCTCGAGGATCCGCTACGGCCTGCTCGGGGCCTTTCTGGGCACGCCGCGACGGTACCGGGAAGAGCGCGAGATCGAAAAGAAGGCTTTGGACCTGCTTGAAATGCTCGACATTCGCCACCTCGCGGATCAGGCCGTGCCCAACCTCCCGTACGGCGCCCAGCGGAGAGTCGAGATGGCCCGGGCCCTGGCCACGGAGCCCAAGCTGCTGCTGCTGGACGAGCCCACCGCCGGCATGAATCCCGACGAGCTGGTGCAGATCATGGAGATCATCCGGCGGGTGCACCGGGAGCTGAACCTGGCGATCTTCCTCATCGAGCACAGGATGCGGTTCGTCATGGAACTGTGCGAGAGGATCCAGACGCTGGATTTCGGCGAAGTGATCGCCGAGGGGACGCCGGAGGAGATCCAGAACAACCCCAGGGTCATCGAGGCCTACCTGGGAGCCACCGAAACGTAACGACGATGTTGTTGTCCGTTGAAAACCTGCACGTCTCCTACGACCAGATCCGTGCCCTCCAGGGAATCAGCTTCGAGATCGACGAGGGCGAGATCGTGTGCATCATCGGCGCCAACGGAGCCGGGAAGAGCACCACGCTGCTGGCAATCTCGCGCATGGTGCCGGTGGAGGCGGGATCCCGCATGACCTACATGGACAAGGACCTGCTGCAATACTCCGCCGACAAGGTGGTGAGCCAGCTCGCCATCTCCCACGTGCCCGAGGGAAGGCGCCTGTTCGACAACCTCACGGTGATGGAGAACCTGAGGCTTTCCTGCTTCGCCAGGAAGGACGACGGCATCAAGCGGGATATCGACCGGGTCCTGTCCATCTTCCCGCGGCTGGCGGAGCGGGAACACCAGAAGGCCGGAACCCTCAGCGGCGGCGAGCAGCAGATGCTGGCCGTCGGCCGGGCCTTCATGAGCGGACGGAAGCTCATGCTGCTGGACGAGCCCTCCATGGGTCTGGCCCCTCTCATGATGAAGACCGTGTTCGATGCCCTGCGCGAGATCAATCAGGAGGGCACCACCATCCTGCTGGTGGAGCAGAACGCGCGGCTTGCGCTCCAGTTCGCCGGCAGGGGCTACGTGTTGGAGAACGGCAGCCTGGTGCTGGAAGGAAAGTCCGCGGACCTTCTGGCCGACCCCGGAGTCAAGCAGGCTTATCTGGGTGGCTGAGGGCTGCGCCCGCCGGCGCGGCCTGCGCGACCGCGCAGCCCACTTCCGTACCTCCTTCGCCGGATATCCGGTCCGGCACCCCCTGTTTCATTCTTGTGAACATTGGCCAGGTTTTACTGGAACGTTTGACGGTATTGGAGCCAAAGGTTAGGTATGGGCAACAAATTTCTCAAAGGAGGACATCAATGAGAAGTTCGGTACGTTTGATTTCGATCGGCCTCGCGGCCGTGGTGCTGATGGCGGCATCCCTGGCATCGGCGGGAACGCTCGACGACGTGCGCAAGCGCGGACATCTGACCTGCGGCATCAATACCGGCCTGGTGGGCTTTGCCGCGCCGGACGACAAGGGTGTATGGCGGGGCTTCGACGTGGACGTGTGCCGGGCCGTGGCCGCCGCGGTATTCGGCGACGCCGGTAAGCTCAAATACAAGAACCTCACAGGCAAGACGCGCTTCACCGCGTTGCGTTCCGGCGAGATCGACATGCTGTCGCGCAACACCACCTGGACGTTCAGTCGCGACGTGGACCTGCAGCTCACCTTCGTGGGCGTGAACTACTACGACGGACAGGGCTTCATGGCCCCCAAGAAGCTCGGCGTCAAGTCGGCCAAGGACCTCGGCGGCGCGTCGGTCTGCATCCAGACCGGAACCACCACCGAGCTCAACCTCGCGGACTTCTTCCGCGCCAACGACATGAAGTATGAGCCGGTGCCCATCGAGACCAACACCGAGGCGCGCACCAACTATCTGGCCGGCCGTTGCGACGTGTATACTACCGACCGCTCCGGTCTGGCGGCGACCCGGGCCGCCACCGACAACCCGGACGCCCACGTGGTGCTGCCCGAGATCATCTCCAAGGAGCCGTTGGGGCCGCTGGTACGCCACGGCGACGACCAGTGGGCGGACATCGTGCGCTGGAGCCTGAACGCCATGATCGCGGCCGAGGAAATGGGCGTGAACTCCAAGAACGTGAAGCAGTTGGGGTCGAAGGAAAACAAGAACAAGGAGGTCAACCGTCTGCTAGGGGTCGAGGAACTGCAGGGCCGCGAGAGGCTGGGGCTGGCCAAGGACTGGGCGGTCAACGTCATCGCGCAGGTGGGCAACTACGGTGAGTCTTTCGAGGCCCATCTCGGCAAGAAGACACCCATCGGCCTCGCACGGGGCCTCAACGCGCAGTGGACGGACGGCGGACTGCTCTACGCCCCGCCCTTCCGGTAGGCCGCGGCAGGGCATTTCAATCGGCACGGGCGGGTTTGAAACCCGCCCCTACCCCCTCTCCCTCTGGGAGAGGGTCGGGGTGAGGGTACTCAGTGCAAGCAGCCCATTGTCAACGACAAGAAATAGAGGGACAGGGCTATTGTGGCGCCCTCACCCGGCCTTCGGCCACCCTCTCCCAGGGGGAGAGGGGTTGAGTTTGGGACGGGTCACCCCGGCCTTCAGCCAACCCTCTCCCTGAGGGAGAGGGGGTGGACGCTTGAATGACGACTTCTCTCGGGAGGCACCAACCTGGAATCCGAGGGTAGCACGGCGCGTTGGTGGTACGACGAGGCCGTACGCGGCGTCGTCATCCAGATCCTGGTGCTGCTCGGCGTGTTCGCGTCGGTGGCCTGGATGATCGGCAACGTCGTCGCCAACTTCGCCATCCTCGACAAGACATTCGGGTTCGACTTCCTCTGGCGGCTCCCCGCCAACTACGACATCAACCAGACCCTGATCGAGTACAGCAACCGGGACACGCACCTGCGCGCCGCCGTCGTGGGCCTGCTCAACACGGGGCTGGTGGCGTTCCTCGGCATCATCCTCGCCACGGTGCTCGGATTCCTGATCGGGATACTCCGGCTGTCGGAGAACTGGCTGGTTTCGCGCCTCGCCTACTTCTACGTCGAGTTCACCCGCAACACCCCCGTGTTGCTGCTCATCCTCCTCTGGCACGGGATCATCATCAACACCCTGCCGCATCCGCGGCAGGCCATGACCATCGGCGACGCCGCATTTCTCACCAACCGGGGCTTATACGTTCCCAAGCCCCTGATCGAGTCGGGGTTCGAGTGGGTCGCGCTGGCCCTGGTGGCGGCGCTCGTGGGGGCGTTTCTGGTGCTCCGACACGTACGCCGCGTTCGCGAAGCCACCGGCCGCCAGCTTCACGGCGGCTGGATGGCGGCCGGGCTCATCGTCGGATTGCCGGGGCTGACCTTCGCGGCGGTGGGCGCATCCCTGTCCTTCGACGTCCCGGCGCTCCGGGGCTTCAACTTTCAGGGCGGCCTCTACCTCACCCCCGAGCTGGTGGCGCTGACCTGGGCGCTGGCGTTCTACACCTCCGGCTTCATCGCCGAGAACGTTCGCGCCGGCATCCTCGCCGTCGACAAGGGCCAGATCGAGGCGTCGCAGTCCCTGGGACTTCCGCGCGGACGGGTCCTGCGCCTGGTGATCCTGCCCCAGGCGCTGCGGGTGATCATCCCGCCGTTGACCTCCTCCTACCTCGACCTCACCAAGAACTCGTCCCTGGCCATCGCCATCGGCTACATAGACCTGGTGGCGACCCTGGGCGGGATCACCCTGAATCAAACGGGGCGGGAGATCGAGTGCATGATGCTGGTGTTGCTGGTCTATCTGACCATTTCCCTGAGTATCTCCGTGTTGATGAACTGGTACAACCGGCGCGTCCGGTTGGTGGAGCGCTGATGTCCGTTCCCGCCACCGCAACCCCGACCTATCCGCCCGGTCAGTACCCGGACCTGCCGCCGCCGCCGGGCACCGCCGGCGTCATCGGCTGGTTGCGCGCCAACCTGTTCTCGTCGGTGTTCAACACGGCGCTGACCCTCGTTTCCATCTGGCTGATCTACGAGTTCGTCACCGCCGCCATCGGCTGGTTCGTGCTGGATGCGGTGTGGGACGCCAACTCCCGCGTCGATTGCCGCAAGCAGGGCGACGGCGCCTGCTGGGCGATCATCACCACCCGCCTGGATCAGTTCGTCTACGGCTTCTATCCCGCGGACCAACGCTGGCGCCCGGTCCTGACCTTCGTCCTGCTCTTCCCCGCGTTGGCGCCGGTGCTGTTCGACCGCACGCCCTTCCGTAGCCAGTTGTTGTGGTTCTCGCTGGCCTATCCCGCGGTGGGCGCCTGGCTGATTTACGGCGGCCTCGGCTTCCCGGTGGTGGACACGGACGCCTACGGCGGGTTCCTGCTCACCATGATCCTGGGCGTCACCGGTATCGTGGCCTCCCTCCCCCTCGGCATCCTCCTCGCTCTGGGGCGGCAGTCGCGCCTGCTCGCCATCCGGGTGCTCTGCACCACCTTCATTGAGGTGTTGCGGGGGGTGCCGCTGATCACCCTGCTGTTCATCGCCCACACCATGCTCAACTACTTCCTGCCCCCGGGGACCACCTTCGATCTGCTGATCCGGGTGCTCATCATGGTCACGCTGTTCGCCTCGGCCTACCTGGCCGAGGCCGTGCGCGGCGGGTTGCAGGCCATTTCCAAGGGACAGTACGAGGCCGCGGACTCCCTCGGGCTGTCCTACTGGAAGAAGACCTGGCTGATCACGCTGCCGCAGGCCCTCAAGATCGCCATACCCGGCATCGTCAACGTCTTCATCGGGCTTTACAAGGACAGCACGTTGGTAGTAATCATCGGTCTGTTGGACCCACTGGGCGTGGCCCGGGCGGTGCTCGCGGACGCCAAGTGGAACGGGCTGTCCAACGAAGCGTATCTTTTCATAGCGCTCTTCTTCTTCATAAGCTGCCTCGCCATGTCGCGATACTCTCTCTGGCTTGAAGAACGGCTGAGCGTGGAACACCGCTAACGCTATTTCCCATGGCCAACATCGAAGAAACCACCCCGCGCATCCGCTCCACCATCGATTCCTCCAAGGTGATGGTGGAGATCAAGGACATGCACAAATGGTTCGGCATGTTTCACGTGCTGAAGGACATCAACCTGCGGGTGACCGCCGGGGAACGCATCGTCATCTGCGGACCGTCGGGCTCCGGCAAGTCGACGCTGATTCGCTGCATCAACCGGCTCGAGGTCCATCAGCAGGGGACCATCCAGGTGGACGGCACCGAGCTGACGCGCGACGTCAAGAACATCGAGCAGATCCGCTCCGAGGTGGGCATGGTGTTCCAGCACTTCAACCTGTTTCCCCACCTCACGGTGCTGGCGAACTGCACCCTCGGCCCCATGTGGGTGCGCAAGCTGCCCAAGGGAGAGGCGGAAGAGATCGCCCTCCGTTACCTGGAACGCGTGCAAATTCCCGAGCAGGCCGACAAGTATCCGGGCCAGCTCTCCGGCGGCCAGCAGCAGCGCGTGGCCATCGCCCGCTCGCTGTGCATGCAGCCCAAGATCATGCTGTTCGATGAGCCCACCTCCGCCCTCGACCCCGAGATGATCAAGGAAGTGCTCGACACCATGCTCGAGCTCGCCGAAACCGGCATGACCATGCTGGTGGTGACCCACGAGATGGGCTTCGCCCGCCGCGCCGCCCACCGGGTCATCTTCATGGACGGCGGCGAGATCATCGAGGAGAACGCCCCCGAGCCGTTCTTCAACCAACCCCAGAACGAGCGCACCAAGCTGTTCCTCAGCCAGATACTGTCCCACTGAGCCGCGGGGGTTCGTCTTCCGCGACATGCCTGTTTCCCGCGTCGGAGTCGGGTTACGCTTTCGGCTAACCCGACCTACAAGGGATAGGTCGTATTGCTGCCCGTTCCCCGTGGTTCCCCATGGCTTCCCGTAGGTCGGATTAGCGAAGCGTAATCCGACACGGGGCGGCGTGGTGTGGGGCCGCGCCTGAATTTCACGGTTTTCTGTGCTAGGTTCGTTGAATTCTTCGCCGTAAAGGGGCCGCGAGAACATGTCTGCGACGCTCATCAAGAACATCGGAACTCTGGTAACCGGCATGCTGGAGGACCCCCTCCGCGACGCCGACTCGATTCTCGTGGCCGACGGGGTGATCCGGGAGGTCGGGAACGGGCTGGGCGGCGGCGCCGACCGCACCATCGACGCCAACGGAACGACGGTCATCCCGGGCCTCATCGACTCGCATTCCCACCCCACCTTCGGCAATTTCACGCCGGCCCAGAACTCCATCGGATGGATCACTCACTACATGCACGGCGGGGTCACCTCCATCATCTCCGCGGGGGAGTTGCACGTGCCGGGACTGCCGCTGCCGCCGGACCCGCTGTGCGCGGTGTCGCTGGCCATCGTCGCCAAGCGTTGCTGGGACAACCTCCGGCCCACCGGCGTCCGGGTGCACGGCGGCACGCTGCTGCTGGTGCCGGGCCTGGAAGAGAAGGACTTCGACACCATCGCCGAGGCCGGCATCCGCCTGGTCAAGTTCATCTTCTACGACTACAGCCTGTTGCCCAACGGCGAGGCCGAGCGCTACGTGAAATGGGCCAGGGCGCGGGACATGAAGGTCAAGATCCACTCCGGCGGCGTGTCCCGTTCGGGAGTCAGCCAGGTGGCGGGCGTCGACATCGTCAAGGCCATCGACCCCGACGTCATCGGCCACAGCACCGGCGGCCCCATCCCCATGCCGGAGGAGGATCTGCGCCGCATCGTGGCCGAGACCGAGTACTACGTCGAGATCTGCACTTCCGGCAACCTGCGCATGGGCATGGTGCTGGCCGACGCGGTGAGGCAGGCCGGCGCCGAGGCCCGGGTGCTGGTGGGCACCGACACACCCGGCGGCACCGGCGTGGTGCCCCGCGGCATCCTGCGGGAGATCTGTTTCCTCGCCTCCCTGGGGGGCTTCGCGCCGGAACACGCCGTGGCCATGGCCACGGGCAACACCGGGCGCGCCCACGGACTCGACCTCGGCACCATCGCGGAAGGGAAGCCCGCGGACCTCGTGATCATGGACCGCATCACCGGCTCGGTGTCCCGTGACGCCCTCGATTCGTTCGCCAAGGGCGACCTTCCGGGTATCTCGGTGGTGATGATCGACGGTGAGCTCACCGTCGACGGCCGAAGCCAACAGACGCCACCGCCCGAGCGGGGCGTGGTTATCAGCTCATAGGAACGGGTTTTTGCCAGGCGACAGGGTCAAATCTTGAACTTGGGTAAAACGTCCATAACCCATTATAAACATTGATAAATAGCTATGACCGGCATGACGAACCTAGCCATGCCCAAGGAGGTTTCCCGGTGAGCTCACTACAATACGGCGTCGGACTCTTCCCTACGGAATCCGTTTCGCGGATCATCCAGCTCGGCAAGCAGGCGGAGGAGCTGGCCTTCAGTCATGTCTGGGTCGGCGACTCGCACCTCATCTGGCGCGAGGCCTTCGTGAACATGGCCGCGGTGGCGTTGAACACCTCGAAGGTGATCATCGGCACCGGCGTCACCAATCCGGTGACCCGGCACCCTTCGGTGCTGGCCAGCGCCTACGCCACCCTGGACGAGATGGCGCCGGGCCGGTTCGCCGTGGGCATCGGCCTGGGCGACAGCTCGCTGGAAACCATGGGCCGGAAGCAGGCGCGCCTGGCGGACTTCGAGGAAGCGGTGGCGCAGATGCGCGCGGTCATCGAGGGCGGCGAGGCCGAGCTGGAGAGCGGCAAGATCCGCCTCAACTTCGCGCAGAACCGCAAGATCCCCTTCTACGCGGCCGCCAGCGGACCGAAGATGCTGGAGCTGTCCGGCCGGATCGCCGACGGCGTCATCATCCTCGTAGGCGTGGATTCCGGTGCCGTCGAAAGGGCTGTTGAGCGGGTCGCGGCCGGCGCCGAGTCGGCCGGCCGCAAGCTTTCCGACATCGACCTGGTGCTGTGGGTGCCGTGCGCGGTCTCCGAGGGGCCCGGGGCCAAGGATGCGGTCAAGGCCCACGTGGCCCGGGTCATCGCCCATCCGCTGCCCTTCACCCTGGACGAGCGCGAGCAGAAGGTCCTGGACGACATCCACCAAGCCTACGACTACTACCAGCACATGGACCAGCGGGCCGCCCAGGCGCGCGTGATCCCCGACTGGCTGGTGGACAAGTTCGCGGTCGCCGGCACCCCGGACGAGTGTCACGCCAAGGTCCAGGAGCTCAAGCAGAGCGCCATCAACCAGGTGGCGATCATTCCCTACAACGTGGGCGACGCCGACCGCGGCGAGACCCTGCGGCTGTTTGCAGGAGTCACGTAGCCAGTTCCCTGCCTCACGATCCTCTCTACGAGGCATGACACGAAGGATCGGTGCGGACTGTCACCCGCTACTACCTGTTTCAGATTCCCGGCTGGGTCCTGACGGCCGTGCTGGTGACGCTGCTGCACGCGTGGCTGGCGCTGCCGGTATGGGTGGCGCTGACCGTGCTCGGCGTGGTGGTGCTGAAGGACGTGGTCTTCTACCCGTTCCTGCGGAGGGCCTACCAGTTGGAAGCCTCCGGTGCCGCCCAGCTCGTGGGCCTGCGCGGCGTCACGCGGGACCCCCTGGACCCCACCGGATACGTCTACGTACACGGTGAGCTGTGGCGCGCGCGCACCGAGGCCGGCGCACCCGCGATCCCGGCGGGCGCGGAGGTTCGGGTGATCCGAGGGGACCGGATGACGTTAACCGTGGCGCGGGACTAGTGTCATGCCTGGTTTATTGCAGAGTAGCCGATGGGTGGCAGGTTTCCCAAGAGGATGGCCGAGGACATGGAGAGCTTCGTCAGGGACGCTCTGCGCGGATGGCGTGTCCATCGACTTTCGGGCGAACGGCGGAACGAATGGAGCGTTTCGGTGACGGCGAACTGGCGGATCACGTTCGAGGAGCGAAACGGCGAGATCGAACGCCTTTATCTTGAGGACTACCACTGATGACGACCAGCGGCATCAAGGTAAGAATGACCCCTTCCCACCCCGGCGCCTTCATCCGGGTTGAGGTGGTCGAGGAATTGGGCCTGAGCGTGACGGCGGCGGCGCGGATTCTCGGTGTTCGACGTGCGACGTTTTCGGACCTGCTGAACGGCAGGGCGGCGTTGTCGCCCGAGATGGCGTTGCGGGTCGAAAAGGCATTCGGTGTCAGCATGGACCTGTTGTTGCGAATGCAGGCATGGCATGATGCTTCGCGAATGCGGGCGCGAGCGAGTGAGATCGTCGTTCAACGGTATCAGCCGGCATGACCACCTACAGGAAGCCCTTCTCCTCGTAGAACTTCTTGGCGCCCGGGTGCAACGGGATGCCGAGGGGGCCGGCGTCGGTGTCGCAGCAGACCTGCCTGATGTTCAGCCTGGCGGCGTCCACGGGGATGTCGCGGCGGCGGCGGTAGATGGACTCGCACAGGGAGTAGGCCATGTCCCTGCTCAGCCACTTGTGGGTGATGACCGGCCAGCCGCTGAAGTCCACGGTGCGGATGTCTTCCTTGAGTCCGGGAAACCTGCGCCTGGGAATCACCGCGCGCTTGAATCCCAGGGCCTCCATGCCCCGGATCACGTCCTCGTCGAGGTGCAACACCTCGTAGCCGTTGTCCAGCGCGGCTTCGAGCCACTTTGTGGACAACCCTTCATCGAAAACCGCGTCCACGCGTCTCGCCTTGATCGATTCGATGCGTTTGGGCGAGGAAGGATGGGCGCACTCGTCGACCTCGCCGCCCCAGCGCGTGATCTTGCGGAACGTAAGCCCATAGAGCGACATGATGGTGGAGATGGCGTAGTGGGTGGAATTGTCGATGCCCGCGGTCCGGGTGGAAACCCTGAGCGGTATCCTGTTCCGGACGATGTCCCGGACCGAGCGGACTCCGAGCTCCGCCGATACGACAAAGGCGATGCGGTCCCAGGACGGAAAGCAGGCCAACGCCCGCAGGGGCAGCGCCTCTTTGTAGTATCCCTTGCCGCGGTAGCACATGGTGGCGATGACCGAGGGGTTCACGTGGGAGACGTCGACCCGGCGCTTTCCGACCTCAATGGGGGCCTTCATGCCGCCCAGGAGCTCGCCGTGGACACCGAACCGGAGCGGCGGGAAGATGTGGTCCTCCTCCTTGCTGGAACGGATGGAGACATCCAGTGCCACCCCCAGGTCGAGCTTGCGGTCGGCGTAGACTCCGGCCGCCATCTCCAGCATCGTCTTGACTCGCTTCATCCGTGAATTGGGGCGTTGTTGTGCCATGAGCTCCTCTCTCGATGTCGGCTATCTCTGTACCAGATCCGCCAGTTTGTGGCGACTACGGCCCCGTCCCTCTGGATCCCAGCCCCGGACTTGATCCGGGGCCGGGATGACGGGAGAAGGGGTCCCGCGGTGGGCTCGCGCCACCCATTCCTTGCAGTGACACGGGTCGTCGAGTATGAATAGGGGCATGGACGATGCGGCACAACGGCTCAAGGAAATCATCGACGAGGATCGGCAGGACCTGATTCAGTTGTGCCTGGAGTTGGGCAACATCCCGAGTCCCCACGCCCAGGAACGGGCGCTTGGTGAAGCGGTGGTGGGGTGGCTGACGCAGAACGGCATCGAGTCCTACCTCCAATGGATTACCGACGAGAGCGTTAACGCCGTGGGGGTGATCCCGGGTGCCGGCGGCGGCTCGAGTCTCATCCTCAACGCGCACATGGACACCGGCCCCGAGCTTCCCGCCGACGCCTCCGAGACGGACCTGCGGATGGAGGGGGCTTGGGTCGACGGCGACCTGATGTTCGGCAAGGGCCTCATCAACGACAAGGCCCAGCTCTGCGCGTTCATGATTGCCGCCAGGGCGTTCAAGAAGGCGGGAATCGTGCTCCGGGGCGATCTCTACGTCACCGGCGTCGCCTTCGAGACCGGAGAGCCGTCGGTGGACGACACCCAGGGAGTGAATTTCCCCGGCGAGGGTTTCGGCGCGAAATGGCTGATCGACCGGGGCGTCACCGCGGACTACTGCCTCGTCGGGGAAACGTCCGGTTTCGGCATCATCATGGGAGAATGCGGCGCGGTGTGGCTCAAGATCCGCTGCCAGGGGCGCGAGCTGTACACGCCGCGCCTGGTTCGAGGGGAATCTCTGCGCGAGCATCCCAACCCCTACATCAAGATGGCTCATGCCGTAACGGCGCTGGAAAACTGGGCCATCGCCTACGAGCACGAGGCGCGCTTCGAATTCCCCGGCGGCACCATGATCCCCAAGGCCCAGGTAGCCGCGGTTCGCGGCGGCCCCGGTTACTGTGACATCTATTACGACGTGCGCATCGTGCCCAAGACCGATCCCCAGGCCATCAAGCGCGAGATCGAGGCCGTGATGGCGACATTGGACTTCGATTCCGAGGTTTCGGTGTACCAGTATTCCAGGGGGCACGTGGCGCGGAACGTCGACATGCTCATGGACTCCATCGACCAGGCGCACCGTGATGTCATGGGCGCCGAGCCCCCTGCGCCTCCCTCGGCCGAGATCAGCATGTGGCGGGACATGAACGTGTTCAACGAAGTGGGGATTCCCGCCGTGTGTTATGGACCTCCCCGGCAGAGAGAAACCATCAGCCAGGCGCAGAATCGCGCCATGAAGATCGACGATCTCGTTGCCGCGACCAAGGTGTATGCGCTCACCATCCTGTCGGTGTGCGAGGAATCAAAGTGATGATCGGAGAGGGAGGTTGCCTTGGGTAGCTCGAATGAGGTGACACGCGGGGTGCGGATCGAGGTCACGACCGAGTACGATCCGACCCGTTCGTTCCCCGAGCACAACCGCTGGTTCTATCTCTACACCGTGGAGATCAGCAACGAAGGCTCGGAAACCGTGCAACTCGTCAGCCGCCACTGGATCATCACCGACGCCACCGGACACGTGGAGGAAGTCAAGGGACCGGGAGTGGTGGGCGAGAGCCCGGTGCTGGAGGAGGGAGAATCCTTCGAGTACACTTCCGGGTGCCCGTTGACGACGCCCTACGGCTCCATGCACGGCACCTACCAGATGGTCACCGCCGACGGCGACCGCTTCGACGCCAAGATCGCCGAGTTCGTGCTCGGCCAGCCGCAGTCGCTGCACTAGTTCTAGGAGTCTCTGTCGCAGGAAGACTCAGAAGTAGGGCGGTTTTCAAACAGTTTCAAACCTACCTGCGACCGCGTTCGGCTGTCGGCCGATACCTCTTCTTTCGTGAAACTGGATCATTCATTTCTTCTTGTCGATGTCGGCAAGCAACATCAGGGTTATCAGTATCATGAGCAGCATCACGGCTTTCAACATTCTTCCAGGCCCTCCCCTTGTTGTCTTTGACCGATTCCCAATCGGAAACCGGTCCGTAATGGCCGCCGGTAAAAAAATGGTGAAGCGGAACTTGCCTGCCGCCCAAGTGGCCTTGAGCAGGCCGTCAGGCAGGCCGGACCCGTTTGCGGTCCGTCCGAGCACGCCGATGTGAACTTCGCCTTGCGCAGGATCTCTTCGCAGGCCGCTTGAACCGCTTGTAGCGCCATCCGACCGTGACGATAAGGCCGTCGTCCGAAGCCACGACGTAAGCGTCGAGTCGATTTTCCATCTGCCCATAGCGCTTGGTGCCAATGGCCCGCCTCAGTTTGTTCCGTGTCTCTCGGCTGAGGAAGTGTACAGATGCTCCTTCGTGTCGCATGTTGCACCCATACTCCAATATCCACTCGACGATGATCGGACGGATACCTCGCTGCTGCATGCGGGTTTGGGCGTGACGGGAGAAATCGAGAGGAATCATTTGTCGTCTCCCTTCCCGTATCCAAGGCCAAGGACCACCTTTGGACGATTCTTCACAACCTCGGTGCGTCGGAGAGCTTCAGCCTTGGCCTGCCGTTCAAGTTTTCCAATAGAGTTGCCACGGTACATAATTCTATTGTAAACTCCGTATATAATGCGTATAATCAAATATGATTGAACTTTCCCGTCCATCTCTTTCCCAATGGACAATGGATCTTCTCGCGTCTGGCCGTGTCGTCTTCTCGTGTGAGGAAGCAACACAGGCGATCGGGGTAGGACGCGGAGCCTTTCTCGACGCTGCGGAACGACTCCAGCGCCAGGGACGTTTGATTAGACCCCGGCGCGGCTTCTACGTGATCGTGCCGCCCCAATTTCTTTCGTGGGGTGCGCCTCCCCCGTCCTGGTACATAGACGACCTGATGCGGTTCGAGAGGCGCGACTACTATGTCGGCTTGCTCAAGGCATCAGAATTGCATGGTTCATCCCAGCAGGCCGTAATGGAATTCCATGTCGTCACGGACAGGCAATTGCCTAGAATACAAGCGGGGCGTTCCATGATCGCATTTCACTACCGCAAGGATCTTGCCGACACCCGGGGAGGGGTAGAGGAACACAAGACCGATACCGGCTACATGAAGGTTTCATCGCCGGAACTGACAGCGCTTGACCTGCTGCGCTACGCGCCCGCGGTTGGCGGCCTTGACAATGCGGCCGCGGTATTGGTCGACCTCGCTGCCAAGCTCGATGCTGAAAAACTGGCGTTTTTGTCAAGAACCTTCGAAAGGTCGGTGGTTCGGCGCCTCGGCTATCTGCTCGAGAGTCATGGGTACTCGGAGAAGGTCGGCCTGATGAGAGCCGCGTTGGGCGATCTGTCCGGTGGCTGGGTCGAGCTTGACCCGACCGAGGCGAAGGACCCGGTTTTTACCGCCAAGCCTATGAAAAGGGACCCGAAATGGCGTGTCGTCGTGCGCCGCACGCCGGAAATGGATCTGTAAGTGGTTCCATCTCTCAACATCGTCGCTTGGGGAACAACGGTGCCGTGGGCGGAACCCCGCCAGGTTGAGCAGGATCTGATCATCTCCCGCGCCATCGTGGCGTTGTTCACGGATCCTTTCCTGGCGGGAGAGTTGCGCTTCCGTGGTGGAACCGCGCTCAACAAGCTGCACTTCCCGGAACCCTTGCGCTATTCGGAGGACATCGACCTCGTCCGAAGCACGAGGGGACCCATCGGTCCGATTCTGGATCGCGCCCGCTCGGCCCTTCAGCCGTGGCTGGGCCAAGCCGCCTTCGAACAGAGTCCCATGGCCCCGAAGCTCATATTCAGAGTTCCAGCCGAGGACAATGCAGTGGCCCGAATCCGGTTGAAGGTCGAGATCAACACGACAGACGTAGAGACGTGCGACCAACCATTGACGGTTCGTTACCGCGTTGACAACCCGTGGTTTTCCGGGGAGGCCGAAGTGGTCACGTTCTCGCGCGAGGAGATGCTGGCTACCAAGCTACGCGCGTTGCTACAGCGGGAAAGGGGGCGTGACTTGTTCGACATCGCGCAAGGACTGAATGCATTCCAGGACCTTGACACCACTCGCGTCGTACGGTGTCTCATCTTCCATCTCGAGCGGTCCGGCTTGCGAATCACAAGGGCGGAAGCCGAACGGCGCATGTTCGCCAAACTAAGAAAGCCGGGCTTGATGCAGGATGTGAGGGCTCTGCTACCTGCGCGGCAAGCTGCAAGGCTGACGGCGACCGCCGCCAGAGCCGCCTTCACCTCGGTGTTCTCAAGGCTGATCGCTCAACTGCCGGGCGCGCCCTGGAACAGGACTCCTGAAATGGCCGAGCGCTTCGGTATTGAAGTTCACGCTGATTAGCCGGTTCGGGACCGGCGGGAGTGCCGGAAGAAGAAAGGGGCGGAGCGTATCCTCGCAGGCATTGCCGCGAGAATCCGTTCCGCCCCCTTTGGATGTGCTGTCCGGCCGGCTACCCCTTCCGGTTCAGCGCCTCGAACACTTTCTCCGAGGTGATCGGCAGCGACGTGATGCGGACGCCGACGGCGTCGGCCACGGCGTTGGCGATGGCGCCGGCCGTGGGGATGTTGGCGGTCTCGCCGATGGCCATGCTGTTGTAGGGTCCGGGGCCCCGCTTGGTCTCTGACAGCAGGGTCTTCAACTCCGGGACGTCCCGGATGGTGGGGATCTTGTAGTCGCCGAAGTTAGCCGTCGTGACCTTGCCGTCATCCACCATGAGGTGCTCCATCAGCCCGTAGCCGATGCCGGTCATGCTGGCGCCGTCGATCTGGCCCTGGTGCATCAAGGGGTTCAGGATGGTGCCGGTGCTGTGGCTCGTGATCAACCGCTTGAGCTCGACGTTGCCGGTCTCGGGGTCCACCTCCACCTCGGCGATCTGCGCGCACATGGCGGCGTCCGCCACCTTGGAGGTGTCGTCGTAGAGCCCCTCGGTCTCGATGGCCGAGCCCTTGGCCTTGACCACGTCGGCATAGCTGATGCCCCGGTCGGCGTTTTTGTGCACCACGCGTCCGTCGGAAAGGTCGAGGTCTTCCTTGGGCGCGTCCAGCGCATTGGCGGCGTGCTCAAGCAGCTCTTCGCGGGTCTTCATGATACCGTCGTAGCCCGCGTTGCCATAGACCCGGGTGCCGCGGCTGCCGCCCAGTCCGGAGTCCTTGATGCCGACGCTGGTGTCGAAGTGCTCGAACTTGATGTTTTCGGCCGGGATCTTGAGTTCCTGCTCCGCCATCTGCTCCAGCAGCGTGAAGGTGCCCACACCCTGGTCCAGCATAGCGGATGACACCGTCAGGGTGCCGGTGTCGTCGAGCCTGAACTTCACCAGCCCCTTGCCGCCGTTCACCGACCACTGCACGAGTCCGATGCCCCGGCCGACGTTCTTGGGCCGGGGCTCGTAGTATTTGACCTCGTCGAGGGCCCGGTCGAAGACCGCATGGGAGGCCACGTAGTCGACCTTCTCGCCCACGGGCGAGTCGGCTACGCCCTCCAGGAGGTTCTTCTTGCGCAGGTCGGCCGGGTTCATGTCCAGCGCCTGGGCCAACAGGTCGAGCTGGCTCTCGTTGGCGAAGAATCCCTGCGGGTCGCCCGGCGAGCGCATGTGTCCGCACGGCACCTGGTTGGTGTACACCATGTGCTCTTCCACGAAGGTGTTGGGCATGTTGTAGGGTCCGGGGGACTTCTGCGGTCCGCCGAGAATGCCGTTGGGCTTGAACGCGCAGTAGGCGCCGGTGTCGAACACGAAGTCCATGTAGTGGGCGGTGATGGTGCCGTCCTTTTTGGCGCCGGTCTTGA
This sequence comes from uncultured Binatia bacterium (SeqCode), assembly GCA_965221155.1. Classification (GTDB taxonomy): domain Bacteria; phylum Desulfobacterota; class Binatia; order UBA9968; family JAJDTQ01; genus JAJDTQ01. The sequence continues at coordinate 1,518,934 of OZ244869.1, forward strand.
CCTTGATGATGGAGGCGTGGCGCGGATTGCCGGCGACAAACTCCTCGCCGTAGTCCATGACGATCTTCACGGGCCGGCCACCGCTCTTCTTGGACAGCGAGTAGCACAAGGCGATGTCCATGAAGTCGCCCTTGCCGCCGAAGTCGCCGCCGATGTAGCAGGGATGGACCACGATGGTCTCCGGGTCCACCTGGACGGCGTTGGCCACCTGGTCACGGATGCCGAAGGGGACCTTGCTGCACGCCCAGATCTCGGCCGCACCCGTGGCCGGGTCGGTCTTGGCTACGCAGGAATGCGGCTCGATGTACGCTTGGTGAACCTTGGCCGTCGTGAAGGTGTTCTCGACGATGACGTCCGCCTCCGCGAACCCCTTGTCGATGTCGCCCTTTTTCCAGTTGACGTAGATCACCCGGTTGGTGGGGGCGTCAAGCTTCTGCGGCAGCCCCTTGTAGGTGTGGACCTCGGGGTGCAGAAGCGTCGCCGAGGGCTCCATGGCCTCCATCGGATCGAGGACGGGATCCATTTCCTCGTACTCTACCTCAATGAGCGCCGCGGCTTCTTCGGCCGCATCTTCCGTCTCGGCGGAGACCGCCGCCACCTTCTCGCCGATGAACCGCACGATGCCGTCCGCCACGATGGGCATGTCGATCACACGCCGGCCGATGCGCAATCCGGTAACGTCCTCGCCGGTGAGGATGCCGACCACGCCCGGCACCTGCATGGCCTTGCTCGTGTCGATGCTCTTGATGCGGCCGTAGGAGATGGGGCTCCGCAGGATCTTGCCCCACAGCATGTCGGGGAACGTGACGTCCGCCGCGTATTTCGCCTTGCCGCTTACCTTGTACTCCCCATCGATGCGGGGTGTGGGAACTCCCACGCTATGTGTTTCCGCCATTGGCTCACCTCTGGAAGTTGTTGAAGATGTGGGTGCCGGAACCCTTGAAATAACGCATCTTCAATACCACACGCGCCGGTCGATGTGTACCCGTCCGGTTCCGCCGGAAAGGGCGATCACATGGCGCAACGTTTGCCTGCGAGAGGGACGCCAGACCCCGCACCCGTCATCCCGGGCTTGACCCGGGATCCAGGGGCGGTGGTTGGGTACGCCTGTTCCTCTCGCCCGCCCCCGGCCTCGCCTGGATCCCGGGTCAAGCCCGGGATGACGAAGAGGGGGGCCGGGATGAGGTGCAGGGGGCCGGAGGGAGGTGCAGGGGGCCGGTAGGACGGAAAGCATTGCGAAGGACGGAAAGCATTGCGAAGGACGGAAAGCATTGCGAAGGACGGAAAGCATTGCTGGAAGGAGAAGGATATGAGAACGGTGAACGGGATAGGAGGGACGGTCATGCACTCCGGTTCCGAGACATCGGCTGTAACACGGCTGTTCTGGCTTGGACTCGCGCTTCTGTTCACTATGGTGACGGGTGCGCATGAGGTCCGATCCGAGGTCCTGGACCCGACGGAGGTCAGCAACCTCCAGTACCGGGAATTCGTTCGCGCCACCGGACGTCCCGCCCCCGAACACTGGTCCGACGGCTCATATGCCGACGGCTCGGCGAAGGATCCCGTGGTGCTGGTGACCTGGCACGATGCCGTGGCCTATTGCCGTTGGGCGGGCGGGAAACGGTTGCCGACCGTCGCCGTATGGCTGGGTGCTTGCCGTAGCGGCGACTTGACCAAGTACGGCGATATCTGGGAATGGACGGCCACGGAGGTGGGCGCGGAGGGCGACTCCTTCAAGGCCCTGTGCGGGCCGTCGGGGGAATGCGACTGCTCCCACCGGTACCGGCCCCACTGGCGGAACGAGGTGAAGGGTTTCCGGTGCGCCGGGAGCCCATCGCCGGTGGCGTTCCGGTTGGTGCCCCGGGTTGCGGCCGGCGGCGTTGGCCCGGACACGGGCGGGTTTGAAACCCGCCCCTACAGAAACCCGCCCCTACAGTTTCACTACCAGAAGCGTGCGCCGCAGAAACGAAGTTGTAGGGGCGGGTTTCAAACCCGCCCGCGCCCGCGTCGCACCCAAGGGGTCGGTAGAGGCTCCTAGTGTTGCGTTCCACAAATACGTTGACGAATATGCGCAGGATTTTTCGTCGTCGGCAAGGCGCGATGACGAGCAGTGGCCGTTACCACGCGAGGAAGAGCAACGCAGCCGACGGCGAAAAATCCTGCGCATATTCGTCAACGTATTTGTGGAACGCAACACTAAACCAGCCGGCTTTCCGGGAACATGAACGAGCGGATGGTGACCGGGATGACCTCGGTGACGCCCATGGCGTTGCCGACGTCGATAAAATCCAGGTCGCCCACGTCGATGCCGTCGACGGCGATGATCTCCGGCGCGAGCTTCAACTCCTCTTTGAGGATGCCGCCGAGCGATTTGGCCACGTCCATGTCCAGGATCAGAAACACGTCGAGGTTCGTGTCCCCCGGATCATCCGCATCGTTGACGACAGCGGCGATGCCTTCGGCCACGCGCCGGATGAACTTGTAGTTGGGTACGCCCTGCAGGCCCAGGGCCAAGGCCAGACCCGGCTTGTATTTCTCCAGGTCGAACTTGGCCAGCGCCGTCCGAATCGTGGCCTGCATGTCGGAATTCTCGTCGATGAGCGCCTTGACCACCTGCAGGCCGTAGACCGGAAGCGGGGTCTCGCTGGAGATGTAGCTGGTGTTGCCGCTGGCCTGGATGGTGTACTCGCCGGCTCCGATGACGGTGGCGCGAATTCCCTCCGTATGCTCCTTGACCAGATCCGCCCGGTTGAGCTCGGCGATGCGCGCGCGGATCTCCTTGCCCAGATGGGGGCCGACGTCACCGTAGGAAGGGGTCTCGTCGTTGTAGATGTGCTCGGAGACGCCGCCGGAGAAGACGATATGGTCGATGCTGCTCAGGCCGTCGTAATCGGGTAGCTGATCCGTTACGAGCAAGTGGGACTCCAGGTCGGAAAGCGGCTTGGCCTGGATGACGTTGAAGAGATAGGTCCCCATGTAGGCGGCAAACGCTCTCTTGACGTCGTCGGTAATGACCTGGCCCACTTCCACCGGCGTGCCCAGTTCCTTGGTGATGAACCTGGCGGGAAGCTCGACCCGGGTCACCACGTCGTCGTCGTCAAAGGCGATGAGCCGGGCGCCCACGCTGATGGCCGCGGTCTGCGTCACCGTTCCGTTCCGGATCACGGACAGCTTGGTGGTGCCGCCGCCCATGTCGATGTTGAGCACCGTGGCGTCAGCCGATTTCGACAGGTCCACCGCGCCGCAGCCGTAGGCCGCCAGCAGCGCCTCGTGATTGGGTCCGGCGGAGGCGCAGATGAACTTGCCCGAGTCCTTGGCGAAATACTCGAGGATCGGCCGGGAGTTCTCCTTGTTGAGGGCCTCCCCGGTGATCACCACGGCGCCGGTGTCGATGTCGTCGTGGGTGTAGCCGGCCACGCGGTAGGACTCGTGGATGAAGTCCTCCACCTTGGCCGTGTCGATGAGCGTCCCGGAGCTGTAGGGCGTCAGCATGATGGGCGAACGGTACAGCACCTCCCGGTCCGTGACCCTGAACCGAGCCGAGAGCCCGGCGCCCTCGCGCCGGAGCGTCAGGTGGGAAAAGACCAGATGCGATGTGGAGGAGCCGATGTCGATGCCCACGCTGGTGAGCGAGAACATCTCGATCCCTTCGATTTCCTCCACGATGGCATCGGGGCCGGGGTGAAAGTGTTCGGGATTGTCTGCGTCGTCGTGCATGGCTTATTGTTTCTGATTTCCCTGGACCTACTGTTTTCCCATCCCCTTGGACCACTCGTAGTCGGGGTTGGCGTAGGCTTCCTCGTGCATCAGGGTGGTGGTGCCGCGTTTCGCCAGCTCATCCTCGAACTTCTGCCGTACAAAGGGATCCTCGTCCGGATACTCGATCTGGTCCTTGGCCCGGTCCTCGACCTTCTCGGCGTAGCCGTGGAACTGCAAGGGCGGATGAAAGGCCAGGTACCGCGCGGGCGTGGTGCCGGCGTTGAAGTGCTGGTGGAACCACTTGTTGGGCGGCACGAAGACGCTGGCCTCGTGCCAGGGGACCACGATCTTCTCCTTGCCCTCTTCCCACAGGATCGAGTAGCCCTCGCCCGCGGGAATGACGATGACACGGCCCGGGCCGTGACGGTGCGCCTTCTTGTAGGTGCGCGACGCGAACACCGACATGTGGCAGGAAAGCTCCGAGTTGGGGAACTCGATGAACACGCTGTGGCCGCCGGCGCCGCGCTTCTTGTTTTCGTCCAGCTTGTCCCAGGCCCGCATGTCAGGGAAGAAGTTGCCGTACCAGTAGACGCGCCGGTTCCACACGTTCCACTTGGTAGAGTCCGTGACCATCTTGGCCTCGGAGTAGAACTCGCCTTCCTCGGACGCGATGACGTCCTGGCCGGAAAAGGGATTGTCGAAGAAGAAATCCGGATCGCCCACCGAGGACATGGCCAGCGGCAGGTAGTTGTAGTGCAGCAGCCGGACCACCTTGTCGCCCTGCATGTTGTTGATGGTGTAGTGGTAGTTGCGGGGGACGATGAACATGCTGTTGTTGTGCCACTCGAAGGTCTTCTTCGTGCCGTTGTCGTCCCGCCACACCGTGGTGGTGCCCCGGCCTTCCACGACGTAAACCACCTCGTCGAGGGCAAACCTCACCGGCGGAGTCGACTCTCCGGGGGCGACTTCCTGGATCCAGGCGCCGGTGACGCCCTCCTGCCCCATGAGCTGCATGAAGGCCGCCTTGCACTTGCGGTCCTCCCACCATTCGAGGTCGCAGGTGCGCAGGTCGCCGATGAAATACCCCGTGTGGATCGGAAGTCCGAGGGCCTCCATCCAGTGGTCATAGGTGAACTTGGTCTTCTCTACGACGGCATCGCTGATATCTTCTCCCATGAGACAACTCCTTCAATTTGATTTGGCGTGAACTGGATTTCCGGGGTGACTGGAGGTCGACCCGGGGAACAAAAACGGGCCGGCGTTCGCGCAGCCCGTAAACTGGAATTATCTATATAGCCTCCCGCGGCACCGGGGGTCAAGACCGGGGCGGGGCCGACCGCCCGGAAGGAATCGGCGCGGCAATCGACTCACGGCCGCATATTGACATGGTGTGTTGACTCTGTGAAGATTCTTTCCTGTGTGGTGGTAGGCGTCCCTGGAAGGGATAATTTCGCCTAGCTAGCGGGGAGGATTGGTCATGTCTATCCTGGAAATGATCAGCCGGCCGGCCGATCTCAAGAATCTCTCTCCCGAGCAATTCCCGCAAATCTGCGAGGAAATCCGCGAGCAGATCATCTCGGTCATCTCCAACGTCGGCGGCCATCTCGCCTCCAACCTCGGCGTCATCGAGTTGACCGTCGCCCTTCATTACCTGCTGGACACGCCCAGGGACCTCATCGTCTGGGATACGGGCAACCAGGCCTACGCCCACAAACTGCTGACCGGACGTCGCGAGCAGTTCCACACCATCCGGCAATTCGGCGGGTTGAGCGGCTTCTGCAAACGCGAGGAGAGCGAGTACGACACGTTCAACGCCGGCCACGCCGGCACCGGCGTGTCGGCCGCGGTGGGGTTCATGGAGGCCCGCGAGCAGCGAAAACAGACCCACAACGTCGTGTGTGTCGTCGGCGACGGCGCGTTGACCTCGGGGCTGACCATGGAGGGTCTTCAGCAGGCAGGGGGCTTGAACAGGGACCTCCTGGTGATCCTCAACGACAACCAGATGTCCATCTCGAAGAACGTGGGGGCGATCTCCGCCTACCTGAACCGGACCATTACCGGCGAGTTCTTCGACCGTATCACGGAGGAGACCAAACGGGTCCTGGGCAAGATGCCCCACATCGGCGAACAGGTGCAGAGACTGGCCGGCCGTGCCCAGGAACTGGTCAAGGGGCTGCTGCTGCCAGGGCTGTTGTTCGAGGAGCTGGGGTTCCGGTACGTGGGACCCATCGACGGCCATCAGTTCGAGCATCTGCTGCCGACCCTGGAGAACGTGCTCAAGCTGGAAGGCCCCACCTTGCTGCACATCGTCACCAAGAAGGGATTGGGTTACGGACCGGCGATGGACAACCCCGTGTGGTTCCACGCCAGCTCGCCCTTCGACCGCGATACAGGCCGACCCAAGAAGAAATCCGCGAGACCCTCCTACAGCAGCTTCGCCGTCAACACGCTCATTCAACTGGCCAAGGAAGACCCGCGAATCGTGACCATTACCGCTGCCATGTCCGAGGGGACGGGATTGGCCGCGTTCGAAAACGTTTTTCCCGAGCGGCTCTATGACGTCGGCATCGCCGAGCAGCACGCCGTGACCTTTGCCGCGGGCCTGGCGGCCCAGGGCATGCGACCGGTGATCCCCATCTATTCGACCTTCCTGCAACGGGCCTACGACCAGGTGGTCCACGACGTCGCCACGCAGAATCTTCCGGTGACGTTCTGTATCGACCGCGGCGGACTGGTGGCCGAGGACGGCACCACCCACCACGGAGCGTTCGATCTGGCCTACCTCCGGCACGTGCCGAACATGGTGGTCATGGCCCCCAAGGACGAGAACGAGCTGCAGCACATGGTCAAGTCGTGCATCAGCTACGACCGGCCCGCGGCCGTTCGCTATCCTCGCGGATCGAGCCTCGGGGTGGACATGGACCCGATGCCTCAGGCGCTGCCCCTGGGCAAGGGCGAGCTCTTGCGGGAAGGCACGGACATCGCCCTGGTGGCCATCGGCGTGATGGTGCATCAGGCGGCGGCCGCGGCCGAGCGGCTGGCGCAGGAGGGGATTTCCGCCGCGGTGATCAATGCGCGATTCGTCAAGCCGCTTGACGGCGATCTTATTGCAGCCGTAGCGCGGGAGGTGAAGTGTCTTCTTACGGTGGAGGAATCCACGGCCATGGGCGGTTTCGGGTCAGCCATTCTTGAACTATTGTCCGAGAAGGGTATTATAAACCTGCCGACGAAGTGTCTGGGGTTGCCCGACTGGTTCATCGAACAGGGGCCTCAGGATCTGCTTCGGGAGAAGTACGGATTGACTGCCGACGGGGTCCATCAACAAGCCAAACAGTTGCTCGCCGACGTCGCCGGTCACGCGGAGGTCGCCTGAGCGGGACGTTTTGCTGACTCCGTTTGGTGTCCGAAACCTTGTTGCTGCAATATTCCTCGTGTCGGGCAAACTGTCGGGAGGAAGTTAGGAAATGGAAAAGTCACCGCTGGCGTACGCCGAAGGTTATGCCAAGGCCCGTCTCTACGACGAGGCAGTGGCCGACAACTATATCCGGCACACCACCATCGGCGACCCTGAGTTGGACCCGATGATGGAGGAACTCGCCTCCTCGATGGATCCCGGCGACCTGCACCGGTTCATCGGAGCCGGCATAGAGCAGCGGGAGGAGGTTCTACGCGAGGCGCCGCAGGCGCTGCGCGATTTCTTCAAGAATCTCGAAGATCCTCCCTGGCTCGACTACGAAGCCTTTCGTCCGGGGATTCGCGCCTTCCACGCAAACGTGGACATAATGCTCACCGCATTCGTTGCGGGTGTGCTGGTGGAAGGCTTTTCGACGCTTATCGCCAAATCTTTCAGGATCACCGGGCGGGTGGCGTCGACCAGGAGACGCCTCCAGCAGAACAACCGCCACATGATGGACATATTTTTCCCCGGTGGCTTGCACAGAGACGGCGATGGATGGAGGCTGTCCACGCGCATTCGCTTCGTTCACACGCGAATAAGGGACCTGCTGGCGAAGTCCGAGGACTGGAATCACGAGCTTTGGGGCACGCCGGTAAGCGCGGCGCACCTGGGTTTTGCCATTTCCGTTTTTTCCAAGCGTCTGTTGGACTACTCGTTGAAGTTGGGTGCCAAGTTCAGCAAGGAAGAATATGACAGTGTCCTCGCCGTCTGGCGCTACACCGGCTACCTCATGGGGATACCCGAAACGATCCTCTATACCGACGGCGCGGCGGCTGAAGAAATGCACAAGATCGGCTATATGTGCGAGCCGAAAGCGGACGCCGATTCGGTAGCCGTGGCGAATTTGTTGATCGAGGCCATTCCCGCGGTTGCGGATGTAAACGATCCGGTTGAACAGAAAAATCTGTTGGCCTTGGCCTACCGCCTTTCACGAGCGCTCATAGGAAACAGGCTCGCTGACGCGTTCCAGTTCCCAAAGACCGCCAGCCTGCTGCCGACACTGTTCACTTACCGGATGAAACAACGCATTCGGCGAATGCTGGAGAGCGACCAGTTGATCCGGTCAGGAAATTTTACCCAGCTTATCCAAATCTCGGTGTACGACGAGGGTGGACTGAGCTACAAGATGCCCGACCATGTCTACACGTCGAAATCGAGCGAATGGTAAGGATGCTTGAGCCTGCTCCCGGCCCTGGATAGTCGAGTCGATGATTTCCGTGCCATTGGACCGCTACTACGTCGCGGCCGTTCTGCGCCGTCGATGGCGGGTGGTTGCGCTCGCGACCTTGTTCATGCTGGCCATGACGGCGGGCGCCCGTTTCCTCGGCGTCACGAACGACTACCGCATCATGTTCGGCGAGGGCAATCCGCAACTCGCCGCTTTCGACGACCTGGAGAGCACCTACACCGTATCCAATACGGCGCTGATCGCCGTGGCGCCCCGGGAGGGCTCGGTGTTCACTCGGGAGGCCCTCGCCGCCATCGAGGAGCTCACCGCCGCGGCATGGGAGGCGCCCCATTCCAGCCGGGTCGACTCCCTCACCAACTACACCCACAGTGAAGCGGAAGGCGACGATCTGATCGTCGAGCCGCTGGTCGATGACGCGCAGTCGCTCGGCGAGGCCGACGTGGCGCGGGTCGAGAAGATCGCGCTGAGCGCCGTCGATATTGCCGGGCGCCTGGTCTCCCGTGACGGGCGCGTGGGCGGGTTGGTGATCAATTTCGTCCTGCCCGAAAATTCGGACCTCGCGGTGGTGGAGATCACCGATTATCTCAACTCCGTCCTCGACAAGGCCCGGGCGAGCCATCCGGACATCGCCTACTACCTGACCGGCCTTGTCGTCATGAACCGCGCCTTCGCCGACACCACGAAGGACGATATCGAGACCCTCACTCCCCTCGTGTTCCTGATCATCGTGGCCGCCGCGGCGCTTCTTCTGCGCTCCATATGGGGCACCGTCTCCATCGTTGTCGTGCTTCTGTTCTCCATCGGCACCACCATGGGGTTCGCGGGCTGGCTCGGCGCGGTGTTGAGTCCCACCAGCTCCGGCGTACCGATCATCGTCATGACGGTGGCAGTGGCGCATTCGGTCCACGTCGTCGCCACCACTTTGGCGGGCATGAGCCGCGGGCTGGACAAGGATGCGGCCATCGCCGAATCGCTCCGCCTCAACGCTTATCCGGTATTCCTGACCGCCATCACCACCGCCATCGGGTTTCTCAGCCTGAATGCCTCGGATTCGCCGCCGTTTCACCTGCTGGGCAATCTCGTGGCGTTCGGCGTGATGTGCGCCTTCGTCTATTCCATGACTGTCCTGCCGGCGATGCTTTCGATCCTGCCGTTGCGCGCGCGTCCGGTCCGCGCCGAACGGCCGGCCTTTTTCGACCGCTTCGGCGGCTTCGTGGTCGCGCGCCGCAGATTCCTGCTCTGGTTCGTCACCCTTCTGGCGGTGGGCTTGGCCATCGGCATTCCCCGCAACGAGCTGACCGACAACTGGACGAAGTACTTCGACGAACGCTACGAGTTCCGGCGTCATACCGACTTCGTCATCGAAAACCTGACCAGCTTGATCACGCTGGAATACTCGCTGAAGGCGGAGCGCGAAGGCGGCATCACCGATCCCGACTATCTGCGCGCGGTGGATGCTTTCGCCCAATGGTACCGGAGCCAGCCCGACGTGAGCCACGTCCAGGCCTTTCCGGACATCATGAAACGGCTGAACAAGAACCTGCACGGTGACGATCCGGCCTTCTACCGGTTGCCCGACGATCCCGAGCTCGCCGCGCAATACCTGTTGCTCTACGAGCTTTCGCTGCCTTTCGGCAGCGACCTCAACGATCGCATCGACATCGCCAAATCCGCCACGCGCATGACTGTCGTCGTCAGCAGCACGTCGTCTCGGGAGCAGCGCGAGCTCGATGCCCGGGCGCAGGACTGGCTTCGCGCCAATGCCCCTCAATTTGCCACCGAGGCGACGGGCCTCAGCATCGTCTTCGCACACCTTTCCCTGCGAAACATCCACGGCATGCTGCGCGGCACCATCATCGCCATGGCCCTCATCTCGTTCATTCTGATCGGGGTCTTCAAGAGCGTGCGCCTCGGTCTCGTGAGTCTTTTGCCCAATTTCATTCCCGCGGCCATGAGCTTCGGCCTGTGGGGCTATCTGGTCGGCCGCGTGGGTATTGCGTCCTCGGTGGTGGTTGCGATCTCCTTCGGGATCATCGTGGACGACACGATTCACTTTCTGACCGAATATCTGAAGGCCCGCCGCCAGGGCCTCCCGGCGCCCGAGGCCGTGCGCTCCGTCTTTCGCACCGTCGGTCACGCGCTATGGACGACGACCGCGGTCCTGTGCGCGGGTCTGCTGGTGTTCTCGTCATCGGGGTTCGAGCTCAGTTGGGCCCTCGGTCTTTTGGTCACCATCACGCTCGTGTTCGCGCTGGTGAGCGATTTCTTGCTTCTTCCCGCTCTGCTGATGACTATCGACCGGAGAAAATGATGATTCACGTTTCTTCCGTGTTGTCCGTGGCTTGTCTTGCGTTCCTGTTGTCGCTGAGTGGGCCGGCGCCGGCGCTTTCGGAAACCCCGGAGGAAAAAGGGCTGAAGATCGCGCGCGAAGCCCGCGAGAGAGGGAAGGGTTTCGGCAATTTCACGGCTCGCCAGACCATGGTGCTGCGCAACAAGCAGGGACAGGAAAGCCGGCGCCGGATCCGGATCAAGGTCCTGGAGGCGCCCGGAGATGGCGACAAGAGCCTGTTCGTGTTCGAGGAGCCGCGGGACGTCAAGGGGACGGCGTTCCTCATCCATTCCTACAAGGAAAAAGCGGACGACCAGTGGCTCTACCTGCCGGCGCTCAAACGGGTCAAGCGCATCAGCTCATCGAATCGTTCCGGCTCCTTCATGGGCAGCGAGTTCGCGTACGAGGACATGGGCGCCCAGGAGGTGGAACGGTTCACTTACAAGTACCTGCGCGACGACCCTTGCGGCGACTCCACGTGCACGGTCGTCGAACGCTTCCCACTAGCCAAGAGGTCGGGCTATCGCCGCCAGGTGTTGTGGCAGGACAAGGACGAGCTCCGGGTCAGGAAGGTCCAGTACTACGACCGCAAGAATTCCCATCTGAAGACCCTCACCCTGGCCAAGTACGAGAAGTATCTGGATCGCTACTGGCAGGCGGGCGAGATGATCATGGTCAATCATCTGACGGGCAAGAGCACGGTGCTGACCTGGTCGGATTTCAAGTACCGCACCAAGCTCAATGAAAGGGACTTCACTCGAACCGGCCTGAAGCGGGCGCGTTGATGCCACGCACGCATCCCGGTGTTCCGTCCATACCTCCCTTGACGAAGATGCGCGGGCGTTCTTACCGCCAGAACGGCGCGATGACTTGTAGGGGCGGGTTTCAAACCCGCCCGCGCAGTCCCTGGGCAGCGGCGGTTGCAGGCATTGTCTGGGTCGCAGCGGCAGTCTTTGCCGCCGGAGTGGCCGCCGGGATCGAGATCGCCGACCACGAGCTGTCCGGGCGCCTGGCCCTTGAAAGCCGGTGGTACTACCAGGACGGCGCTCACTCCGGACAGCGGTCCCATGCCTCGGGCGTCGTCGTCGAACCGAAACTCTACGTCGAGGACGCAGAGGGTCGGAGCCTTACCCTGGCGCCGTTCTTTCGCTACGACGCCGCCGACCCCCGCCGTACCCATCTCGACGTACGCGAAGCCTATCTCCTGCTACTGGGCGAAATCGGCGACGGCGAATGGGAGTTGCGTCTCGGGGCCGACCGGGTGTTCTGGGGAGTCGCGGAGTCGCGCCATCTGGTGGACATCGTCAACCAGACCGACCTCATCGAGCATCCCAACGAAGAGGCCAAGCTCGGGCAGCCCATGGCCCATCTCACCTGGTCCGGCGACTCGGGTGTGTTGGAGCTCTTCGCCTTGACCTACCACCGGGAGCGCACCTTTCCGGGACGGTCCGGCCGGCTGCGTAGCCGGTTCGTCGTGGACGACGAGCGTGTTTCGTACGAGAGTGCGGCCGCAGAGTGGCACGTGGATCTAGCCGCCCGATACAGCCACAGCGTGGGTCCCCTCGATCTGGGCCTGAGCGTATTCGAAGGCACCAGCCGGGAGCCGTGTCTGGGTTGTCTCCCGCCCAGGCTGGGCCGCAAAGGCGGGTTTCTCCTGGCTCCATACTACGAGCAGATCCTCCAGTTCGGGGTGGACGCGCAGCTCACCATCGAGTCCTGGTTGTTCAAGCTCGAGGCCATTCACCGCGCCGGTGCCCGGAATCAGGCCGGCCGGGAACAGGACTACGCAGCTCTCGTCGTAGGCGGTGAGTACACCTTCAATGCCGTATTCGGCTCGGCCGCAGACCTCAGCCTGCTCGGCGAATGGAACCACGACGGGCGGGGCGCAAATGCCACCAACGTTTTCGACAACGATGTCTTCCTCGCCGCCCGCCTGGCGCTGAACGACGTCCAGAGCACCGAGATCATCGCCAGCGTTCTGGGGGACGTGGACCATTCGACACGCTCTCTGGTCGTCGAGCTGAACCGTCGCCTGTCGGACCAATGGTCGCTGCACATCGAGGGAGTCGTGATCCTCGGCGTGGACAAGGCAGACCTCACCCACTACGAAACCCGACGCGACAGCTTCGTCGAACTGAGCGCGACATACAATTTCTAGGAAGGTACTGACCCAAGGCGATGAAGCCGCCGCTTCGATGGGCGATGTAGGGGCGGGTTTCAAACCCGCCCGTGCCCGGGCCAGCGCTGCCTGGTGAGGTCGTGCCTCACACGGCCTGTTCCTCGGTCCCCAGCAATTCCCGTGGCAGCTTGAAGGTGACGTTCTCCTCGATGCCGTCGAGGTCGCTCAGGGTGACGTCGAACATGTCGCAGAGGCGGTCCACCAACCCCTGCACCAACTCTTCCGGTGCCGAGGCCCCGGCGGTGATGCCTACCGTCCGCGCCCCTTCCAGCCAGGCCGTCTTCAGGCTCCCGGCATCCGGTATCAGGTAGCTATGGGTTCCGACCTCGTCGCCGATCTCGCGCAGCCGGTTCGAATTCGAGCTGTAGTCGGCGCCGATGACCAGGATCACGTCGGCCTCGGCCGCCAGCAGGCGCACCGCGGTCTGCCGGTTCTGCGTCGCGTAGCAGATGTCCTTTACGTCGGGCCCCCGGATCTCGGGGAAACGGGACTTGAGCGCGGCGATGATCTCGCGGGTATCGTCGACGCTGAGGGTCGTCTGCGTCACGTACGCAAGCTTCGCCGGGTCGGTGGGCTCCAACGCCGCTACATCAGTGATGTTGGACACCAAGTGCACCGTGCCCGGCACCTGCCCCATGGTACCCTCGACTTCCGGGTGGCCGGAGTGCCCGATGAGAACCACCTCGTAACCCTGCCGCGCATAGCGTTGCGCCTCGACGTGCACCTTGCTCACCAGCGGACAGGTGGCGTCGATGACCTGCAGGCCGCGGCCATCGGCGGCGTCCTCCACTTTCCGGGATACGCCGTGGGCGCTGAACACCGTGACCGCGTCTTTGGGGATATCGGAAACCTTCTCCACGAAGCGCGCCCCCTTTTCGCGTAACAACTCCACCACGTGCTTGTTGTGGACGATTTCGTGCCGCACGTAGACGGGCGCACCGTAGATCTCGAGCGCGCGCTCGACGATGTCCACGGCCCTGACCACGCCGGCGCAGAAACCTCTCGGTTGCGCCAGGATGACTCGCAGGGGTTGCTTTGCCACTGAGATCCCTCCGATCCCTTCGTACAGGCCCTTCGGCACGTTCCACTATGCAACAGTCACACCAGAGCGTCAACGATTTGCCCGCCTGTCCCGGTCCCGGAGCCTGCGACGCAGGAACCCGACATCCGACGTAGGGGCGGGTTTCAAACCCGCCCGTTTCCGGATCGCACTGTTGGCCGACACAGGCTCCTAGCAGGCTGTGTCAAAACTCGATCCGGGAGAGGCAACGACCCCCGAAATCGTCACTCCCGCGAAAGCGGGAATCCAGGTGGGGTGGGGGTGGAAAACGCCGCTGTAGCGCCCCTCACCACCCCTGGATTCCCGCTTTCGCGGGAATGACGGTTTGGCCGTTCGTGCTCCGAAGTTGGCGTTTTGACACAGCCTGCTAGGAGCCGGTCCGAGTAACCCGTAGGTCGTCTTTGGCGAAGCGTAATCCGACACCTTGTACCCTGTCGGGTTACTATCAGCCGGCAACGCCGTGGGGGCACGGGCGGGTTTGAACCCGTCCCTACATGTCCTCATCGGGCCTCAGAGGGTCTACCGCGATGGAACGGAGCGTTCGATCGCACGCGCGGCCATGTGACCCGACCGAACGGCGCTCTCGATGGTGGCGGGGAGCCCGGTATCGATCCAATCCCCGGCCAGGTACACGTTGGCGAAACGGCTTCGCGTTCCGGGGCGGAGCTTCACCTGCGCGGGCGTCTGGGCGAAGGTGGCGCGTTTCTCCTTGACGACCCGGTACGGCGGCAACCGGTCCGGGTCGCGGGCGAGGGCGGTGGCGACGTCGCGCCAGGTGTTCCGGGCGATCACGTCCGGTTGTTCATCGACCATGTCATCGGCCGCGCTGATGGTGATCGAGGCCACGTCACCGCGGACGAACAGCCATTGCGCGGTCCCGCCGATCAGTCCGAGAAACGGCAGTTCCGACGACAGGTGCGCCGGCTCGGACAAGCGGAAGTGGGCGTTGACGATGGCGTGGCTCTCCTCCGGGACGGTCAGATCCGGCACGAGGCTCGCCGCGGCCGCCGGCGGCAGCGCCAGCACCACGCTGTCGTCGTCGTTCAACGCTACCGTTTCCGTCCCGAAGTCCAAACCGCGTGCGGCGCCGCGTTCGTAAGTGATGTCACGCAGCCGGGCGCCGAACCGGACCGTGGCGCCGCGTCGACGCAAGAGCTCCAGCGCCGGGTCCACGAACGTTCCCGAGAGTCCCGTTCGGGCGATCCGCGGCCGGCAGGCCGCCTCGCCCCTGCCGAAGGTCTCGCGCAACACCGGCCACAAGAGACACGCGGCACCGGTACGTACCGGGCTGTTCAGCGCGGCAACGGCCAGGGGCTCCCAGAACTTCTCGAACAGGACGCCGCGGTCCCCGACGCAGTCGGTCACGGTGCGGTCCGCGCCGGCCACGGCGAAGCGGAGCCCCGACAAGTAGTCCCGAACCTGGGTGTCGGGCACGCGCCGGCGGGCGTCCAGGATCCACCAGGGCAGCCACCCGGCGTTGGGCCGCAAGCGCCATCCCTGACCGGTTCGCAGATCCAGGAACGGAAAGCACGCCGAGGCCGGCCCCACCAACTCCTCGGTGGCGCCGATTTCCGCCAGATAGCGCATGGTGGACCGGTTGCCGGTGAGGAGCAGATGGTTGCCGTTGTCGATGGCGCGATCGAGTCTGGCATCGAAATAGGACCGGCAGCGGCCGCCGGCCTGGCCGCTCGCCTCGTAGAGGGTGACGGCTTGTCCCCCCTGCGCCAGCGATACCGCCACGGAAAGGCCGGCCACGCCGGCGCCGATGATGTGTGTTCGGGCCACGAAGAGAAGGCTGGTCAAAGCAGCCCGTAACGCAGGGCGAGCCACAACTTTCGCGCCCGCGTCAGCCGGACCGGACTGTCGATGCGCGTCCAGCCCCGTTCTTCCAGGCGCTGGAGCGTTTCCCGATACACCGCCATCATGAGCACGATGGGGCGCATCTGACGCCATTCGAGCTGGGCCAGCAGCCGGTCGGTCTTGGCGTAATAGCCCCGAGCGAGCTCCGCCAACTCCGCGCACGCCGCGGCAAAGCCGGGTTGGATGAAGACCGAGCCCAAAGAGCTTTCCACCACACCGTGTCGCTCGACCAGATCCAGCGGGACATACAGGCGTTCAATCGCCGCATCTTCTTTCACGTCGCGCAGGATGTTGGTGAGTTGCACGGCGTTTCCGAGGGTCTCGGCGATCTGGTATCCGGGGTCCCGGGGCACGCCGAAGGCGTGGATGGACAGCATGCCCACCGCCCCGGCCACCTTGCGGCAATAGTTCAACAGGTCATCCAGCGTCTGCATCCGCACGGTGGGCGCCGCATCGACCTCCACGCCGTCGATGACGGCGAGGAATTCCTCCCGCGGCAAGTCGAAGCGTCGAACCGGCTGCAGCAGCGCCCGGGTGGTCAGCCATTGCGGCTCACCCGCGTAGAGCCGGGCGATCTCTTCCCGCCAAGCCGCCAGCCCCCGCTTCTTTTCCGCCGTCTCCCCCGGCTCGTCGGCGACGTCGTCCACCTCGCGGCAAAACGCGTAGATGGCGTACATGGCGCGCCGCCGTTCCGCCGGCAGCACCCTCATGCCCCAAAGGAACGACGTGCCCGACCGCGCCACCACGCGATGGACATGGGTCCATGGATCGAGGGCGCCTTCAGCCGAGCCGTGTGCCGCTCTATCCGCTTCCATTCGACAAACCCCGTCCGCGCCGCCGGAACAGCACGCGGCCGATGCCCCGCGCACAACAGGCCGCGGACTGCGCCTTCGTCAGCACCACCCTTTCCGCCAGGGGATCGCGGCGGCGCAGCTCGACGCTGAGCTTCCGGGCGATGGCTACGATGGCGGCCGCTTCCATGGCGAAACGAAAGTTGCGAAGCCGTCCCGGCAAAGTGTCCGCCAGCTCCAGCAGGTTGTCGGTCCCGTCGAGGCACTGGTCCAGCACCCGCCGCAGCGCGGCGGTGGACCGGGCTTCGCCCAGGACCTCGACCCCGGTACCCGCGGCGACCATCCAGTCCCGCGGCAGGTAGACCCGGTTCAGCGCCTGGTAGTCGCCGCCGCAGTCCTGCAGGTGGTTGAGCACCTGCAGCGCGTTGCAAAGGGCATCGGACGCCGGATAGGCCGCGTCCGACTCGCCGTGCAGGTCCACGAGGTAGCGTCCCACCGGAGCCGCCGACAGGTTGCAGTAGCCCACCAGATCGTCCCAGTCGTCGTAGCGCAGCTTGACGGCGTCCTGCTTGAACGCCCGGGTCAGGTCCACACAATGTTGGTGCGGCACTCCGGTCTCCACCAGGCTGCGGCGGATGTCATGCGCTTTGCGGAAGGCGGGGTCGGTGGAGTCCGTCCCGCTGACGGCCTTGGCGAAGCCGTCGAGCCGGGCGATCTTGTCGGCGGGCTCAAGGTCGGGGTTGTCCGCGATGTCGTCGATGGCCCGGGCATAGGCATAGAAGGTCGCGACATGCGGCCGCAGGCGCGCGGGCAACAGCCACGATCCGACGGGGAAGTTCTCGTCCGCCGCCGCCTTGCCGGACGGTGTCTCCATGGCGGCTGACTCGTCCATCGCAGACCCCTCGTCGAATCGACCCGTGTTTCCCGCCGGCTCACTCGCTCAGGGATTTCGGATAATCGATGATGTTCCGCCGGTGGGCCGCCTTGAAGTACTTCATACCATGCGCCACGGAAGCCAGGACCGCAGGAAACAGGAAAGCGCCTCGTACCATCGTCAGAACCTCCCTTGCTCAAGGTCGACGTTCCAAGACCCCCCCTGGGGGATGAAGGCCTGCTGACAATGTAAGTACGCTTGCCGCAAAATGAAAGAGATGGACGAGCCGTGCCGGGGTCTCATCGGCGCTGCGGAATCAAGAAAATACTGGATCGGGGCTGGTGGCCGTGCGATCATTATGACTGGAAGCGGCGTTCGCGCGGCCCCTTGATCGCCGGCACGCTGTTCGAGGAGCTGTGATTTGTCACTGTGGCCGTGACCGTTATACATTTGTCACTGTGGCCGTGACCATGATACAATAGTGCGATAGGCAACACGGAGGCAGCAGGAATAGTGGCACACCCGTAGGCCGCTCGCTTTCGCCGCCGATATCCGCGTTCGCAGCACAAGGCAATCATATGCGACATTGTCGATGGGAAGTGCCCGAGCCGATCGCTACGGGCGAGATCGGCATGACCGACGGCACCCGCGTCATCCTTCGGCGGCACGGCAACCCGGAAGGCCCGCGACTCGTCCTGAGCCACGGCAACGGTCTGGCGATCGATCTGTATTACCCTTTCTGGTCACTGCTCGCCGGCCGTTTCGACCTGGTCCTCTACGACCTCCGAAACCATGGTTGGAACCTGCCGAGCGATATTCGAAACCATAGTGTGGCGACCCTCGTCTCGGACAACCGGCACATCGTCCGGGGCATTGACCGGTGCTTCGGAGAGAAGCCCAAGATTGGCGTATTCCATTCCCTGTCGGCTGTGGCGGCCCTCAACCACGAGCCGCCGGGAGAAGGATTTGCGGCCCTCGTCCTCTTCGATCCACCCATTTATCTGCCCACTGGCGAGCCGCTCACCCTCGACGCCTTGTGGAAGAAATTCGGCATCGTTACACGGTTGCGCCAGGAGCGGTTCGAGACGCGGGAGGAGTTCGCGGATAGTATCCGCCGCTTGCCGGTCTTCGGGCGCCTGCGAACCGGTGTGGCAGACCTTTGCGCGCGAACGACGCTTCGCCCTGCATCCGACGGGAAAGGCTACGAACTCCGTTGTCCGCGCGAGTACGAGGCCCGAATATTCGAGTATCTTTTTGCTTATAATTTCGAACCCGAGACGAACAGCTTTTCCTGTCCTGTCAAGGTGATCGGAGGAGACCCGACCGTGTCTTTCTCATTCCTGCCGAGCAGGGATTTCAGCGGCGTGGTTGGCTTCAACTACGACTTCGTACCCGAGACGACCCATTTCCTCCAACTCGAAGAGCCGGAAGAGTGCGCCGCCATCATGCTGGAGTTCCTGGAGGGTCGGGGACTCGTCTAGTGCGTATCGGGCAAAATATGACAGGAACACAACTGACTATGACAGGAACACAACTGATGGAGCATATCGACTGGCAGCTTGGGCGCTTTCGGGAAGGCGGGGATCATCCGGCCATCATCTGGCGGGATCATGCCTGTACCTATTTCGAACTGACGGATCGCTATGAGCAGTGGCTTGGCCGACTGGGGGTGGCGGGCATCCGTCCCGGAGATTCGGTGGCTGTGCTAAGCGATTTTTCGCCGGGCGCCGTTTCCTGCCTGCTGGCCTTGCTGAAGATGCGCTGCATCCTGGTGCCCCTCTCCTGGGAGTCGCGCGACCAGCACCGGGAGTTCTTCAAGATCGGCGAGCTCGATCATCGCGTGGAGATCGACGGGAACGACCAAGGCGCCGTTGTCGAAATGGAACATCGGCGCAACCACCCCTTGATGGAGCAACTGCGGGCAGCCAAAAAGGCGGGGCTGGTGCTCTTCAGCTCCGGTTCCACCGGCAAGCCGAAGGCGATCCTGCACAGCCTCCCGGAACTTCTCAACAAGTTTCGCAAGCCCCGTCATTGCTACCGGACGCTCACGTTTCTGCTGTTCGATCACATCGGCGGATTCAATACGCTGTTCTACACCCTGGCCAATCTCGGCTGCGTGGTGGCGGCGGGTGACCGTGGCGTCACCAGCGTCTGCGAGGTCATTGCAAAACACCGGGTGGAATTGCTGCCCACCTCGCCGTCGTTCCTGAACCTCTTGCTGCTGTCCGAGGCGTACAAATCGTACGACCTCTCATCTCTCGAATTGATCACCTACGGTACCGAGGTCATGCCCGAACGCACTCTCAGGATGGCCAACGAGGCGTTTCCGGCAACCCGCTTTCTGCAAACCTACGGCCTCAGCGAACTTGGCATTCTGCGTTCCAAGTCCGAATCCGACGACTCGCTACGGGTGAAAATCGGCGGCGAGGACTACGAAACCAGGGTCGTGGACGGCAGACTTTCGATCCGCGCCCAATCGTCGATGCTGGGGTATTTGAACGCGCCCAGCCCGTTCGACGAAGACGGATGGTTCGACACCGGAGACTCGGTGATTCGAGAGGGCGACTATTACCGGATACTGGGGCGGCAGTCGGACATCATCAATGTCGGTGGTCAGAAGGTGTATCCCGCGGAGGTGGAGGAGGTGATTGCACAAATGAGCGGGGTCGTGGACGTTTCCGTGAAGGGTGAGGAAAACCTGTTGATGGGCCATATCGTCACCGCTACCATACAGATGGAGGAGCCGGTGCCGTCAGTGCGGATGCGCAGGCAGGTTGCCGAATACTGCAAGGGGCGTCTGCAGCCGTTCATGATCCCAGTGAAGGTCAAGGTGGTCACCGAATCACAGGTGAATTACCGTTTCAAGAAAGTTCGAAGGTAGACAGTGAATGTGTCATCCGTCATGACCCACGGCAAACCGGTCATCATCGCGGGCGGCGGGCCCGCCGGCAGCGTCGCCGCGCTCTGCCTGAGGAAACTGGGGCGTGAAGTCGTCTTGTTCGAACGAGAGAAGTTTCCCAGATACCGGCTGGGAGAATCGCTGTTGCCCGGGACCATGTCGATCCTGAGCCGATTGGAGGTGATGGACAGGATCAAGGCAGCGGACTTCGTCCAGAAACGGGCCGCGACGTTCATCTGGGGCGCGGAGCAGGCTCCCTGGACCTTTACCTTCTCGACGCCCAAAACCGCCCCCTGGGTCTATGACCACGCCTACCAGGTAAACCGCGCGGAATACGATCAGATCCTGCTCGATGCCGCCCGGGAGCGCGGCGCCGACGTCCGGGAGGAACACGAGGTAACCGACATTCGGACAGGTGGCAACGGCGGCCCCGTTTCCGTGAGCTGGAAAAATGGTGCCTCGAGCGGCACGCTGGAGGGTGAGTTCATCATCGACGCCTCCGGTTCGCGTGGAATTGTCGCCAGAAACCTGAAAATGCGCCGGTACGACCAATACTTCCAGAACATGGCGATCTGGTCCTACTACAAAGGCGGAAAGCGGTTCCAGGGCGACCTGGAAGGAAACATCTTTTCGGTGGCTTTCAAGGAAGGCTGGATCTGGATCATACCGCTGAAGGGCGACATTTACAGCGTGGGGGTGGTGACCGACAAGTCCAGCAGTGCCCGGATGCGTGATATCGGGGTCGAGGCGTTGTTCCAGGAGTGCCTGGATTCGTGTCCCCTGGCGGTGGAGATCCTGGAGAACGCCACTCGCTGCGAAGGAGTGCGGGTGATTCGTGAATGGGCCTATGACGCATCCTCGCTGTCGCTGGGCCGCGCCTTCCTCTGCGGCGATTCGGCCTGCTTCATAGACCCGCTGTTCTCGCAAGGTGTGCATCTGGCCACCTACTCGGCCATGCTTGCCGCCGCCGGCATCGATCATTTGTACCGCCATCCGCAAGATGCGGATGAGATTCGCCGATGGTATGAAAAGTCCTACCGGGAGGCATACAACCGCTATCATGAATTTCTGGCAGCGTTCTATTCCGCCAATTCCGCCCTCGATTCCACTTTCTGGCGGAATCGCGAGATCGCCGGGGCGGAAGACAGCCGGTTTGCCGGCAAGGAGTGGTTCACCGCGCTCTCCGGCCAGCAGGTGGAAGCCGGCGCCCAGGGCATCGACGAGTTGGAGCAACGCGCCGCGACGCTGGCCGATCTCTGGCAGCACAACAACAACGAGATCACCGACCAGTTCGAAGAAACCGAACTCTCTCTGCGCCGTATGCGCTGGGCCAGTCAACTGCTGAAGGAATTCGGACGCATGGCCAGCATCACCTGGGTTTCGAAAGAGGCGCGGCTGGTGCCGTCCTTCAAGGTCCATCGGACCTCGTTCGAGTTGGAACGTCAGTATTTTATCGCTGACGAGCACGGCCGGACCATGACGGCCTATGCCCTTTCCGAAGAACACCGCCGGCTCTTCGAAAGCCTGAAGAGCAATCCGCTGAGCTATCGGGAACTGGTCAGGAAGCTGAAAGCGCTGAAAGGCCAGGGCACGCCGGTGCAGATCATCGGCCGGCTGACCGAGAACGGTTTCTTGCAAGGATTTGACAAGGATGGCAATCCCGTGAAAATTCGCGCCGCCCTGCGCTTTGGCGGGGTCGGCGCCGAGGATGACATCTCTTGAGGCCGATTTGACGGAGAGAAAGAACATGCACAAAGACGATCTGGTCGAGATGATGATCGGCCTGCTGGTTGAAACTCTCGAAGATGAGGGCTCGCGCGACCCCGGACAGGTCACGAGCAGTGCGCCGTTGCTGGGCGCCAATGCCATCGTCAGTTCCCTCGCTCTGGTTACCTTCATTACCGACGTCGAGTCGGTCCTGGAGGAAGAGCACGGGATCCATGTGACCCTGACGAGCGAGGATGCGTTCTCCCGCAAGCAGAGCCCCTTCCGCACGGTCGAAGCGCTGGCGGACTACATACTGGAATTGTCCGAGCCCCCGGCAAACGACGCGGTGCGGGAAGCAGGCGGCGAATAGCCGGCCCATCCGATGAATGGCGAATCGAACCCTGTCGCCCTGGTTACCGGGTCCAGAAAAGGAATCGGCCGGGCCTTGGTCGAGCATCTGCTCGAACGCGGGTACCAGGTGATCGGCTGCAGCCGCCAGGAAGCGGGCTGGGAAGCAGAGGGATTCCTTCACATTCAGACCGATGTGTCCGACGAAGCCCAGGTAAAGTCACTTTTTCGCGAGATCAAACGGCGCTATGGCCGGCTGGACGCGGCGATCAACAACGCGGCGGTGACTTCAATGAACCACATATTGCTGACGCCGGCGGCTTCCGTGGAGAAAATGATGAACGCCAACGTCCTGGGTACTTTTCTGGTCAGCCGTGAAGCAGCCAAGCTGATGCGAAAACGTAATTATGGCCGTATCGTCAACATCAGTTCGCTGGCGGTCCCCATGCGTCTGGCCGGGCAATCGGCTTACGTCGCATCCAAGGCTGCCGTGGAGAGCCTTTCACAGGTCATGGCCAGGGAACTGGCGGAGTACGGAATCACCGTAAACGTGGTCGGCCCGTCCCCGATCGAGACCGACATGATCCGGGGGTTGGCGAAAGACAAGGTCGAGCACCTCATCGGCGCCATGGCCATCAAGCGGATGGGCACCTTTGCCGATGTTGCAAACGTGATGGACTTCTTCCTGCGCCCGGAGAGCGGGGCGGTGACAGGGCAGGTGGTCTACCTGGGCGGGATTCCCAACGTCTGATACCCTGACGTTTCGAGACTCACTACTCGGATGGAGCAGATGTTATGGCACACCCGTCAACCGATCTCTTTCGCGTAACCCTTCTCGGCACCGGCGCGCCGCCGCCGAGGCTCGACCGGTTCGGGCCCAGCACCCTGGTCGAGGTGGGCGGTGAGAAGCTACTCTTCGATGCGGGGCGCGGCGCGTTGCAACGCCTGTTCCAACTCGGGATTCCCTTCGGCGATATCACCGCCATGTTTCTCACCCATCACCATTCGGACCACGTGGTGGGTTTCACCGATCTCTGGCTCACCGGCTGGATCGGCATGCCCTGGGGCAAGCGCAACGTGCCGCTCAAGGTCTGGGGACCCGAGGGCACGAACCAGATGGCCGAACATCTCCCGCTCGCTTTCGCCACCGATATCCGCGTTCGCAGCCACAGCTACCCCGCCGAAGGCGTGAAGCTGGACTCCACCGAGATTGAGGAGGGGGTCGTCTACGAATCCGGCGACATCCGGGTCACCACCTTCAAGGTCGATCACGGCGGCGAAGAACTCGATGCCTTCGGCTATCGCATCGACTTTCAAGGGCGCTCGGCCGTGCTCTCCGGCGACACCACGTTCAACGAAAACCTCATTGCCCATTCGCAGAATGTCGATCTGCTGGTGCACGAGGTACAACACGGCATGGGCCAAGGTGTCCAGCGCGCCAACCTGGAGAGAATCCGGCGCAACCACACCATTCCGGAAGACGCCGGCGTCGTGTTCACCCGCACCAAGCCCAAGCTCGCGGCCTACACGCATCTTCTGCTCTTCGGCGAGGCAACGCCCGACGACCTGATCCCGGCCACGCGCGGCACCTACGACGGTCCGTTGGTGGTTGGCGAAGACCTGATGCAGTTCGAGATCGGCCGTGAGGTGCGCAGCAACCAGTTTACGCCTCCGGCCTGAATCTCGTTCAGGTTACCGCGAGCGGAACTCCGCAAGGCGCGTGTGCTCCACGAGCTGCTGCATGTTTTGCAGCGTGAAGACCTTGCCCCGGGTCGAAAGAAGCAGCTTCTTCATGTCTTCGCGACGGATTCCGAAACCTCGCCCGGCGATGCAGGCTACCACTTCGAAACCAGGTTGGCCTGGTGGCTGCCCGTCCTTGCTCAGCGCGCCGAGATGTTGAACCCGCGTCACCTTGTCGCGGGCTGTGCCGTCGTCCTCGGTAAGCTTCGCCTCGATGACGACCCGCGGGTTGAACTCATTGGGAACCACGAAATCGGGTGCCTGGTCGAAGCCGGGTAGACTTTCCGCCCGCTTGGTCTTGCGAAAGCTTATGCCGGCGCGGGACAGGACGTCCTCGATGGCGTTCTCGACAACGTTACCGACGAGCTCGCTGATAGAGTCCCGATGTCCCGCAAACGGCCGGCCTAGCAGACGCTCGTAAAGCAATATGGGGTAGGGAACGCCCATATCCGCCAATGATTGGAGGCCGGTGAGCCCAGCCCTTGTATCGGCCTTGTCGAACCTGTGGAGCTCACCGGACGAGCTTTCGGGAGCGCCCGATTGGAGGATATGACAGGCTGCGGCGATCAGCGCGTGAATGCGCCGTTCCGTGACGCCTCCACTTCGTGGCAAAGCCGCCTCAGGCTTCATGCGGATCTTCCGGTCGACGGTTCGTGCCGCGCTTTGAGGGACCGCCACGCCGGCGTGCCGGCTCGCGTAGTAGGCCCACTCCGGCGGCGTGAACCCCAGCATACAGCGAAGGACAATCAGTGAAATCGGGACCTCAAAGACCACCGGCCCGACCCTTTCCGGCGTGACGTCCTGGAATCCGCTGGTGGCGGGCTTCAACGCTTCATATCCGGCGTCGAAGGTAGAGAATTCAACGAAACCCGTGCCTTTCGGCATGACCAGAAACTCGGATTCCAGACACCCGAACACGGCGTCGACGTACTCGTCAAGATTGGATTGGACCTCATCGAAGCCGACCTCAAAAGGGAATGGCACTGTACGCCTCCTCTTCGGATGCGTCCGCCACGTACAAGGACCCCTGTAAGGGTACCCTTGGTTGGTCGGTTGCTACGCGCTCCACGAGTTGCTCCGCCGTTCCAAAGGCAAAAACAGCCTCGGCAAAAGCCGCCAGCTTCTTCTTCGTGGGCAATCCGCAGTTCCAGCGCTTACGGAGTTTCCACACTGCCATGCGGGTAAGGTGGCCAAAAACGATGCATCGCCGGTCGCCGTAGGTGGGCGTTCGGCCGGCGCTCTCCAGCCTTTCCAAATCATCCGTTACGATGGCAGCGAGTTGCTCCGGTGTTTCGAACAGCCAGCGCGCCGGTGTCGCACCCGACGCTCGACACACGAAGACGGTGTCGATGATGGACGACGCCGTGCCGTGGATATGGATCGAGCCGCCCATCTCCGCGGGGCAGGGCAGTGACGCGGAACAGACAAGGCCTGCATCCAGGATCGCCACGCCGATTGCGTAGTAGGCTTCCAGCTTGTTGTGATGGTAGGTGAAAACCAGGGGAGCACCGGGCTTCAGGCCACCGGCCATGCGCGTATAGACTGCGGACAGCCCTTCGGTGAAATGCTCCAGGCCGCGTTCCTGGGTGACGTTGCCCGTCAACTCGCCCGGCGAACGCGTGGATGGACGGTCGAACCCCTCGGCCTTGTTCCCAACCAGACGGCGCAGCCAGACATAGCAGAAATCCATCAATTCGCCGTACTGGACGTTACCGAAATAGGGCGGGTCCGTGAACACGGCATCAAGGCTTCCCGGCGCCATCTCGACACCCGCGGCGTCCTCACAACGAATGGCGACCTCCCTGCGGATGCCGTTGAGCTTCTCGCCGATCCACTCGCCTTCGATAGGAATCCTGACTTTGCGCGTGCCTTGGCGTCGAACCTCGAACGGGGCACTGCAATAGCGCTTCGCCTTCACGTACTTGTCAACGATGTTGGACCAGCCGCCGGACCCGACATTGGAGCCACCCCCGTTGGCAATACCCAGAAAATTGGACTCGCACTGCACCAACCCCACGGGAAAACCGTGCACGGAGAAGATATCCAGTGACTTCAGGGCCATGGTGTCATAGCGGCACAGCATATTCTGGTAACGCAGCAGGTCCGAGAGGTTCGTCGCGAGCGCGTGCCGGATGCGACGGTTCTTGGTTTCGGAGATCAACAGGCAGCTCAGCTCCAGCCCGAGGAGTTGACGTGGATTGAACATGTCCCTGTAGTGGCCATAGCCCCATCGATGCAGCCGGTCGGTTTCGTCTCCAGGCAGAATCTCTTGGTCCGGGACGAAGCGGGTGACCGTCTGCTGCCATCGCTCGGTCGCCTCAGCCATGCGCGCAACGTCTTCGGCATCGGGTTTCTTGAAGAAACGGCCCTTGTGACCCGCTTTCCGCTTCGGGTTGTAGTACTCGATGGCGAAAAGGCGGTGCTCAAGGGGGCGCCGAGCCTCTCCGGGATAGCCATTGGAGTGTCCACAGTGGGGGCAGTCGCAACGTCCCCGGCGTGCGGGTCCGGTTTGGGCAAGCGCAGTTCTGCATGTGGCGCAATCTCCAGGGTTCGTGCGATCAGCGACCTCGTTGAGGTCCCCGCAAGCCGAACAGATAAGGACGTTCTTCGGGTGGCGCCTGTTCTCGGCAAGAAGGTACCCCGGGAAAAGGTCCAGAGGTTTTCTACAGGCTTCGCAATCCAGCACCTTGACCCACAGAAAGGATTTCACAGGCACATCGGCGTCGCCGTAGAGGGGGCACGAGGTCTGGTAGAATTGGCCGATGTCCGTGCGTAGGGCGGCAATGAGAGAGCGGGCGGCCCGTTCATATGCCGCAATGTCGAGATGCTCGATTTCCTCGCGCACGATCCAGGCCGACATCGGGTTGATATCGAAGCCTTCAACGGCGCAACCAAGGCGGTTCGCCTCGATCAACGGCGTCCCGCCGCCCATGAAAGGGTCCGCGATCCGGATTCCCGAGAAGTCGTTTGATCGGGAAAAGGCGTCTTCCAGGGGATCTTCCCCAAACTCCGAGAGCATCAGGCCGCGAAACAAAGTCCCCGGACGGCGGGCAAACCACTTGTGAACGCCAATGATGGGACGATAGTTCTGCTGGATCTGCTTCTCCCTGAGCGCCATCTCGGCGACCAGAGAAACATCGAAACGCCGCTCGATGCTCATTGATGTCCCTCACCGTCCGTTTCGATGTTGAACGCCAAGGTCAGCGACCGCCAAGCATTCGTGGCCCCAATGCGCCTGCGTGTCACACGCGGGTTTCTGCGGTCTATCTATCCTTATCGGCAGGTCGGGTATTGAGCGCCACTTCAACACCTGGGATCCGTCCCCCGAGTCCACCATTCCCTCACAGTCCGGCCAAGGCATTGAGCTTGAGTTGGTCCGGTCGGGCCAGTCGGCGCTTATGGCTACGAAGCTCCAGGCCGGCGTTGAAGGCCGCGAGGACCTCATCGTCCGCAGTTGCCAATTCTTCACCAAGGTGCTTTGTGAGCCAGTGTGCCACGTCTGACCAGCGCCACAATCGGTAGCGGTTTCGGGGGTCGGTGACCGGTGGTGGGAACCCGCCCGGGCCGCGTGCTCCAGTGATCAGTAGCCGTATCCCTTCTCGGGTTCGTCCGATACGCGCGGCGATGTCCGCCATGGAGACGAAGCCTGCGTCGGCGATCCGCACCACGGCGACGCCGTTGATGTGTTCCAGGTCGGCCACTGCCGAGATGATGGCTTGGTCGAGGCTGGCAGCCTCCCGGTCGAAGTCGACATACTGGATACCGTCGACCCGGCCGACCGCAGCATCGTCACATCCCGCCTTGAAGACCGCGTCTATAAGGGCATCGTCCTGCAAGTCGGGACCGTCCACGATCAGAGTGAAGTGATGAATCGGCATTTTAAGGTTTCCCCGTCATTCTCGTACTATTTGTGTGGGCACCGTCTGATGAAGCATGCACTTTCTACATCCTTCTTCGGATGCCTCGCCCTTGCCACGTTGACACGATACAACGGACACAAGGCATTGTCCAGCCTGATACACTTGGCAAGAAAGACACCCGGTGCGGATGCTTTGTTGCGGCGGCGCAAGGTAGCGCGTAGTTCTGGTAGGCCCCTTCCGTTTCGGGCTTCCGTGGTTCCAGAAGCCCATGAAGGCCATTGCCATTGCGGTGAGATCTGATAAGGATATTCGGATCAACGACAGGGGACAGGATGACCTCCGACAACCAACTCGACGCCTTCGTTCCCGACGTATTTCGAACCCTGAAGGATCCCGCGCGGGATCTGCCTCGGCTCGCCAAGGATCCATCTGCGATGACGGCCCTCGACGCCGCCATACGCCGAATCCCCACACGGCATGAACTGTTATTGGGAGACGCCCGCCATGCGAGCTTTCCCGCCGGGTCGGTCCACTTGGTGGTGACGTCGCCTCCCTACTGGACACTCAAGGAATATCGCCGCAGCGAGGGCCAACTGGGCTGGATCGAGGACTACGGCGAGTTTCTGGAACACCTCGACGATGTCTGGCGCATGTGCCACAGGGCGCTGACCCCCGGCGGGCGTCTCGTCTGTGTGGTTGGTGACGTCTGCCTTTCCAGACGGAAGAACTCCGGACGACATACGGTCGTGCCTCTCCACGCGTCCATACAGGAGCGATGTCGGAAGCTTGGGTTCGATAACTTGGCCCCGATTATCTGGAGCAAGATCGCCAACGCTGCTTACGAGGTCGATCGGGGGGCCGGGGGATTTCTGGGAAAACCTTACGAGCCCAACGCCGTTATCAAGAACGACATCGAGTTCATCCTGATGCAGAGAAAGCCGGGGGGATATCGAAAACCCTCCACGGCGGCCAGGACTTTGAGCTTACTCCCCAGGGAGTATTTTCAGAGGCTTTTTCGCCAGGTATGGACCGACATAAAGGGTGCCTCTACACGGAAACATCCCGCGCCCTATCCGGTGGAGTTGGCTGAACGGCTGATCCGCATGTTCAGCTTTGTAGGCGATACGGTGCTCGATCCTTTCACCGGAACCGCCTCGACGCAGATCGCGGCCGCCGCCTGTGGCCGGAACAGCGTGGGCATCGAAGTCGATCCGGTCTACATGGAGGCGGCGCTGAGTCGGCTCCAAAACGAGACCAGCGATCTATTGAAAGAAGTTCAAATCAACACCGGCAAGATTGCCGGGAGCCCGGCCATTTCGCAGAAGGACGCCGTGACCGGATAATCCCACGTCGTAATGTGCACCTAAACATGATCTCCCCCGATGATGCGGTCCAAGACCTCTACCGGATAGCGGTTGTCCAAGGCAAGCGCGAAAGCTACCGGTCTGCCCGGCGAGCTGCTCAAGCGCAACACTTGGTGGATGCGCGGCCGTTGCCACCGCTGCGCGGGTGGCTGCGTAGTGTGGTGCCGTGAAGCTGTTCGGCATCCCCCGATTTCACGTACCACTCCCAGCGCACGTCATCGGGATCGCTGATCCAGGTCTCCGTCTTCTCGGCGAAGCAGCAGGTGGTGTCGTCGACGCCCGTGGTCTCGATCCCGGCCGTGCTCAGGCGCCGCTCGGCCGACAGGACCTCCACTGCGGTATCCACCTCGACCCCGAGATGATTGAGCGTGGCCCCCTTCGGACCTTCGAAGAGCACCAGTTTCAGGGGCGGATCGGCGATCGCGAAGTTCGCATAGCCGGATTTCACCTTTGCCGGCGTGGCGCCGAACATCCTGGAATAGAACTCGATGGCCTTTTCGAGATCGGTGACGTTGATCGCAAGCTGTAGTCGAGACATGTGGTTCTCCTTTGGGTTACGGTTTGGGCATGCTTCGTTTGGCCGAGCGGACCGTGCCACGCTCAGCCGCATTCCTCGCGGTCGATGCCGGCGCAGCACTCGGACGTCAGGAAGGCCAACAGTCCGCTCATGGCCGCGTAGTCCACGCGAGAGACGATCTCGCGTCCCCGCTGCTCCTGGACGATGAGCCCAGCCTGGACCAGGGACGTCAGATGATGCGCCAGCGTGGATGCCGGCACATCAAGCAAACTCCGCAACGCACCAACGTTCAGACCTGGTTCCCCCGCACGCACAAGCAGGCGGTAGAGGCGCAAACGGGTCAGATTGCCCAATGCGGCGAGGCTATCGGCTGCCTGGTGATCTTGCATGGTTCGTTCTTAGCAACTAAATAACTATATTACTAGTTATTTAGTTGTCGGGGTATCGGATGTCAAGCCCCATGTCATTGAAATCACCCTGAGAATGTGGTTCGGGGATAGGATTGAAGGATCTGCGAACTCAGGTCCAGGTCGCATCACTGGCCCCCAGCCGTCAACAAACGCTCCTGGAAGGAGACAGACTTGGCCCAGACACAGGCAACCGACGGACCCCGTGGCGTCACCCTCGACGTCGCCAGCAACTACTACCCGTTCTTCGGCTCCCTCATGAGCGGACGCCACCAGGCGTACGGCCTGGACATGCGCTGGCACTACGTGGACCCGCCGAACAAGCTCTTTCGGCAGGTGCTGAAGTCGCCGAGATACGACGTCACGGAGCTGTCCCTGTCCAGCTATACGATGATGCGGGAACAGGGGTGGCGTGCCTACAAGGCGTTCCCGATCTTCACTTCACGCCGGTTCCGCCATTCGGCGCTGTTCGTGAGGGCCGGCAGCAGGCTGGTGAGCGGGGAGCAACTCAAGGGCCGGCGGGTGGGGGTGCCGGACTTCCACATGACCGCGGCGGTGTGGATCCGGGGTATTCTCCAGGAGGATTTCGGCGTCAAGCCCGAGGACATCCGCTGGTTCACCGGCCGGGTGGAGCGCGTCAAGCTGCCGGCCGCCATCGCCGACAAGGTGGTGTACGTCGGCAAGGAGGCGCGGCTCTTCGACTGGCTGCTGGAAAAGAAGCTCGACGCGGTGATCTACGCCCACTTGACCAGGCCGCCCGTGCCCGACGGCGCCGTGCGATGCCTTTTCCCGGATGCGGTGCAGCAGGAAAAGAAGTACTTCCAAAAGCACGGCGTCATTCCGATCATGCACCTGATGGCTCTCAAGGAGAAGCACTTGGAGAAAGGGCTGGGGATCGCCCGCAAGGTGGAGCGCGTGCTCAGGAAAGAGAAGGAGTCCTTCTTCAAGCGGCTGGATATGGTGAGCTCGGCCGGGGTGCTTCCCTGGTTCTCCGAGTACGTGGAGGACACCACCGGAGTCCTCGGCCGCGACCCGTGGCCCCACGGCATCGAGGCCAACCGCAAGGGTCTGGAGAAGTTCCTGGATTACTCCATTGCCCAGGGCCTGATCTCGCGGAGGCCCGATTTGAGTGAGTTGTTCATCGACGTGTGACGAGTCCGCCGGCCGTGGCGGGCTCCGGCCCTTTTCGTGAGCCTATGGACACGTTCCCGGCGGCAATGAAGGGACCTGCCGCCACCAGTTTCTTGTTCCGGGCATCGACTCTCAGGTTGAGTCCCTCCAGCGTACGCGCGCCCAGCAACTGAAGGTCGCCTTTTTGCGCGAAAACCACCTCGTCCGTGGTGAACTCCTTGCCCACGCGAATGACGGCGAATCCGATGGACCGCGTTATCTCCTGACCATTGGCCATGACAAATCGCCGGTCCGGCTTTTCGGGCTCGACGCCGATTTTGTCCAGGTGCTTGTGATGGATCCAGGTCAACTCGCTACCCGTATCGACCATGACTTTCGACACCCGCACGGAACGGGTCCTATCCTGCTGATTTTCGAGCGAGCATCCTACACTGAAAAGTCCCATGACGGTTCACCTTTCCTCTGCGCCCACGGATGGGCAACTGACCGGATTTACGTAAATTCGGTCAGTTGTGAAGCCCGAATTTAGCCAAATACCGTCCCCGGGCATCTCTCAATCACGCCGCTCTCCAAAGGCCCGCTCCTCACAGCACGAACGGCATGGTGGCGGCCAGCAGCACGCTCTGGTCCAGCAGCATGGTGCGCTTGCAGATCTTCCATCGGCCGTCCACCTTGCGCAGCACGTCCTCGCGTTTGCCGGCGAAGATGTCGGTGCTGTCCGCGAGCTTGTTGCGGTAGATCAGGATCCGGTACTTGACGCTGACCTCCTCGGGGTCCTCCAGGCTCGGCGTGGCCTGTATGGCGTGGACGTTGGAGATCAGGCGGGAGACCCGCGGCGACGGCTCCTCCGCCCAGTGGACTCCGGAGGTGATCTGCTTGATCCGCAGCCGGAGGGTGGACTTGCCCTCGTCGAACCAGTTCATGTCCCGGCCCTGGCGGGTGTTCTCCGTATCCCAGTGGCCGAATTGGACGTTTCTCCGAATCGGGACCCAGTACGCGACGTCGTCGGTCAGGAGATCCAGCCACTCCTCGTAGCGGCGCTCGTCCAGCAGATCCGCCTCGGCGCACAGAAACTCGTGCACCTCCTGAGCCAAGAGCAGGTAGGCCAACCCCTTCCCGCCGGCGTCCGCAGCCGGATATCCCGTCGTTTCCCGTTCACGGGCTTCGGCCGGCGTCGTCCTACGCCTTGTCATTCATGAGCTCCGCCCAGCGCCCGTAGAAGGCCCGGGCGCCTTCCTCGGAAAACGACGCCTTCACGGTCACCGCATCGGGGAGATTCGCCACCGGCTCGGCGAAGCCCAGGCCCATGCCGTAGTTGTAGGGGTAGCGGCGGGCGATGGTGCCCCGGCTGGCCTCGGTGGCGTAGACCCAGTTGTCCATGTCGTCGGACTCCACCATGCCCGCCGGACCGGAGAACCGCATGTAGTAGTGGCGCAGCAGGTCCTTGACCTCCCAGGGCGCGTCCTTGTCCACCAGGTACCAGCGCCAGGCCTCGGTCCGCGCCGGGCCAACGGGATGCCACACCACCATGGTCCGTGGAAACCAGGGGTGGAACGCGGTGTTGGGAAAGACGTTGCCGTTCCCGGGGGTCACCGTGACCTTGCCCTTGAGCCGCTCCCGCCGCCTGGCCTCCACCTCCTTGAAGTACTCGGCCACCAGCGGGTCGTTGGGAAATTCGGGGAACAAAGCCTCGGCCCCCACCTCCGGCGGCCCGGTGATGGTGGCGTGGCCGAGCGCGGGGAACGCCAACAGTCCGCTGGTGAACCGTTTGGCCTGTTTGCGGTGGACCGAGCCGTGGCGTTCCTGTCCTTCGCCTCCTGGTCCCAGCCCGGCGATCTCAGCGGACTTGTGGGTGGTGGGACTGTGGTACGTATCCCAGGCGAAGTTCTCGGCGGCGAACTTCCAGTTGCACGGCATCCGCCACCGGACCATCCCGCCCAGCACCTCCGAGCCTCCCTCGCTGCCGTCACGCGCGTCCAGCAACGCATCGAGGTACAGGCGCATGCCGCCGAGGTATTCGGAGAACGACGGCGCGGACTCGTCCCATGTGGCCCAGATGGTTCCCTTGTAGACTTCCATCTGCGCCACGTGGATCAGCCCCCACTCGGACTTGTCGAGTTGCTCGCGGTAGCCCGCGCGGTACTGGGGAACGCCGTACAGGTCGCCCGGCGTCTTCACCAGCCCGCCGTCCGTGGAGTAGCTCCAGCCGTGATAAGGGCAGGTGAACACTGCGGTGTTGCCCTGATCGTAGCGGCAGACCTTCATGCCCCGGTGCCGGCAGGTGTTCAGCAGCACATGGATTCCGCGCTGCGGATCCCGCGTGACGATGACCGACTCCTCCCCCATGCGGGAGAGAAAGAAATCGCCGGGCTCGGGGATCTGGCTCTCATGGCCCACGAGGAGCCATGTGCGCGCGAAGATCTGCTCCAGCTCGGACCGGTAGATGTCCTCGTTGACGAAGATCTCGCGGCTGATAGTGCCCCGGTCCAGGTCGACCCACGTCCCGTTCCGTTGTTTGTCGTTGCCCACGACGCCTCCGGGGTGCGTTTGATTTGCTTGAAATGGCGTCCTTCGACTTCGCTTCGCTACGCTCAGGACGAACGGTTGGTGGCATTTCCCGTTCGTCCTGAGCGTAGCGAAGCGAAGTCGAAGGACGCCATCATCACAGTCTCCCCTAATGGAAACAGCGGAAGCCGCGGGTTGTCAAGAAGCGCCGCGTCACCGGACTCTGCCCTCACCGGCGGCCGCCGCTCAGGCCCGCACCTTCCGCAGGCTTGGCATGCACAGCACCACCACGGCGGCCAGGGCCAGCACCATGGCCCCCATGCCCACTACGGTGTAAGGGGCGCCGATGAAGTGGGCGCTGACCCCGGCCATCAGCGCTCCGGCGGGCGTGATGCCACGGTCGAGCATGTAGATGCTCATGACCCGGCCGCGCAGTTTGTCGGGCACCGTCATGTGCAGCACCATGTTCGAGATGGACATGAACAGAACCTGGAATCCGCCCACCACCACCAGAGTCAGCAGTGCCAGCGGCAGGGTGCGCATCAGCGCGAACAGGATGAGGAAGACCCCCTGCAGCACCAGCGCCGCGATCATGAGGAGCCCGGGCCGGTTCACCCGGTTGGCGAAATGGGCGACGCTCAGCATGACCAGCATGGCCCCGAGGCC
This sequence comes from uncultured Binatia bacterium (SeqCode), assembly GCA_965221155.1. GTDB lineage: Bacteria > Desulfobacterota > Binatia > UBA9968 > JAJDTQ01 > JAJDTQ01. The sequence continues at coordinate 1,553,516 of OZ244869.1, forward strand.
CGGCGCCGCCATCATCATGCCGAGGCCCTCCGGTCCCACCTGCAGCACGTCCTTCTGGAAAATGGGCATCAGCGCCTGGTACGGCATGGCGAACAAGCGGGGGACCATGGCGGTGGCCAGGATGGCGAACACCACGGGCTCCGACCAGACGTAGCGGATGCCTTCGCGCAGGTTGCTGAGCACCGACGAGCGGGTGGCGTCCCGGACCCGCTCCGGAATGTGCATCTCGTAGATCATCCACATGACGAAAAGGTAGGTGGCGCTCTGGATGTAGAAGTTTCCCGCCAGCCCGAACACGGCGATGAGCACCCCGCCCACGCTGGGGCCGATGATCTTGGTAAAGTTGAAGGCCGCGGAATTGAGGGCCACGGCGTTCATCAGCTCCGCACGCGGTACCACGTCGGGGATGAGCGCCTGCCGGACGGGTTCGCTGAACGACCACACCACGCCGGTCACCAGCGTGAACGCGAACAGGTGCCAGACCTCCAGCAACTCCAGGCTCACCACCACGCCCATGCCCAGGGCCGTCACCAGCACGAACCATTGTGTGGTGATCATGAGCTTGCGCCGGTCCGTGCGGTCCGCGGCCACGCCGGCCAGCGGGCTGAAGACGAGGAACGGCAGGAACCGCAGACCGTTGAGCGCGCCCAGCAGGATCGACGAGCGCGTCATCTCGTAGATTGCCCACCCCAGGGTGACCTGCTGGATCCACAATCCGCCGCTGAGGAAGCAGGTGCCGGCCCACAAGTAACGGAAATCCCGGTTGCGCAGCGACGAGAAGGTGCTTCGGGAGCCTGTGTGAGTGGCTTGGTCCATACGAATGCGGAGCGGGATGCGCAGGGCTTTCGGTTGTCCGCGGGGCGCAACGACGAGTTGTAGGGTGGGTTGAAAACCCGCCCGCGCCGGCAGGAAGGAGCGGTCCGCTCCGACTCACTGCACCACCCATTATCCCCGTTGGGCCGCTGCCGCAATCAGTCCGAAGGGTCGCCGTCTCCCGGTGCGCTGCCGGAACCGGCCATGGCCGCCACCAGGCTCAGTTGGCGCCGGTCCAGGTTGGCACTCTTGATGAGGGCGTACACCTCCTGCCCCGGCGCCAGGGCCAACTCCTGGACGGCCTGCCGCGTCACCCGGGCCGCCAATGCCGCGTCGCCGATGCGCAGACTGAGCTCAACCAGGGAACCGCCGTCCTTGCCACGGCCGATCTCCGTCAGGGTTCCCTTGAGCACGTTACGCAGGCTCAGTCCCCGCGGCGCCTCCGTCGCCACGCTGACGTCTCGTGCGCGGATCCACACCCGCACGGCCACGCCCGCGGGAATGTCCACCAGGGGAACCCGCAACTCGCCGCCGCGGAAATCGAGGTGCGTGAGCCCGGCCGCGGCATCGTGCCGGGCGACCCGGGTGGCCAGCATGGTCCCCGTCTCCGTTTCGTCTTCCGGCGACCAGAGCTCCAGCCGGCTCAGGATCTGGTCGACCCCGCCCGACGCGGTCACCCGGCCCTCGGACACCAGCACCAGGTTCCGCGCCAGCCGCGACACCTCGTCGAGGGAGTGGCTCACGTAGAGGATGGGAATGCCCATCTCGTCGAGACGCTCAAGGTAGGGCAGGATCTCGTTCTTCATGAGCACGTCGAGAGACGCCAGGGGTTCGTCCATCAGGAGCGCCCGGGGGTTGCTCAACAGCGCCCGGCCCACGGCCACGCGCTGTTTCTCGCCGCCGGAGAGGGAGCGCGGCCGGCGCCCCAGCAGCGCCTCCAGGTCGAGCAGCTCAATGATCTGGTCCAGGGTCAGGTAACGCTCGGCCGCGGCCGTGAAACCCCAGCCGTAGAGCAGGTTCCGCCGCACGGTCAGATGGGGGAACAGGCGCCCTTCCTGGAAGACGTACCCGATCCGGCGCTTCCAGGGGGGCAGGTCGACGCCCGTTGCGCTGTCGAACACGACGTGGCCGTCCACCTCGATGCGGCCCTCGTCGGGTTTCAGGAGCCCGCTCACCATGTTCACGATGGAGGTCTTGCCCGAGCCGGAACGGCCGAAAAGGGCCGTCACACCGTGGTCGCTGCTGAACCGGGCATCGATGCGGAAGTCCCCGAGCCGCCGTTTCACGTCGACTTCAAGCATGTGAGTGTCCTGTCTCACAAGAATTCCCGCGCAGTTTCATAACCCTGTTCATGAGACAGGACACCACTATCCCAGCGTCTTTCGGGCGACGTAACGGCCCAGCATCTCCGACGCCACCAGCGCCACGACGGTGACCAGGACGATGATGATGGTGAGACGCATGGCGCCGGGCTCGCCCCCGGGCACCTGAAGCGCGGAATGCACCGCCAGGGACAACGTCTGGGTCTCGCCGGGGATGTTGGAGACGAACGTGATGGTGGCGCCGAATTCCCCCAGGCTTCGGGTGAAACCGAGGATGGCGCCCACCACCATGCCCGGGAGGCACAAGGGCAGCGTGACCGTGAGGACCGTCCACAACCGGTTGGCGCCCAGGGTGGTGGCGGCGGACTCCAGGCGCCGGTCGATGGCTTCCAGGGAGAGCCGGATGGGTCGCACCATCAGCGGAAAGGCCACCACCGCCGCGGCCACCACGGCGCCGATCCAGCGAAAGGCGAACACCAGACCGAAGGTCTCTTCGAGCCATGCGCCCACCAGGCCGCGGCGCCCGAGCAGCACGAGCAGCAGGTATCCGGTGACCACCGGCGGCAGCACCAGCGGCATGTGCAGCAGGGCGTTCAGGACCTCCTTGCCCCAGAACCGGTAGCGCGCCAGCACGTACGCGGCCACCGCCGCCAGGGGGAGGCTGATGGCCGTGCTCCAGGCGGCGATGCGGACACTCAGGCGAAGGGCCTCGATCTCGGCGGGGCTCAGGGACCACATGGACACAACACTATGGCTTCCGCGCCGTGAAACCGCGGGCCTCGAAGACCGACCGGGCCTTGGGAGACCACAGAAAGTTCAGGAACGTCTCGGCCTGCGGATGGGTGCTGGCGGCGGGGATGGCCACCGTATAGTGGATGGGCGGGTGCGCGTACTCGGGGAAGGTGCCCACCACCGCCACCCTGGGGTCCGCCTTGGCGTCGGTGACATACACGATGCCGTAAGGCGCCTCGCCACGTGCCACCAGCGCCAGCGCCCGGCGCACGTCGGCGGTGCCGGCCACGCGCCGCGCCACCGCCTGCCAGACCTTGAACGTCTCCAGCGCCGCCTTGGCGTATTGCCCCGCGGGGACGTGGCTCGGGTCGCCCATGGCAAGCCGCCCTTCCCCCAGCAGGCGCGCCAGGGGGAAGCGGGAGTGGATGGCCACGGGAGCGGTGTGGGCCGCCGGCGCCACCAGCACCAGCCGGTTGCCGAGCAGGTTGCCGCGGGTCCCGGGCCGCAGCCATCGCCCGCGCTCCAGCCGGTCCATCCACAGCGGACTTGCCGATACGTAGATGTCCGCGCCCGCGCCGCGTTCGATCTGCCGGGCCAGGGCGGAACTGGCGGCGAACGAGACCGCGACCCGCGCCCGGCCCGTCCGTTCGAATCGCCGCGCCACGGCGTCGACGGTGCCCTGAAGGCTGGCGGCAGCGAACACCAGCAGACGCTCGCCCGCCACGGCCGGGCCGGCGAACGATGCCGCCAGCAGCAGGATGCCCGCGAGGACACACCTGCGCCCCAGCCGCGTGGCCCTTCGGTGGCGATCCCGAACGAGGCAGTGGCCCGGGCGCGGGCGGGTTGGAAACCCGCCCCTACACTTTCTCATCGGGGCCATGGAGGGTTTGCAGCGATTGGTCAGAGCTTGCATAGGTTGTAGGGGCGGGTTTTAAACCCGCCCGTGCCCATTTTTACTTGGCATTTTGTCGTCTATAATACCACACGGTCGATGCCTCTGCGGAAAAGCGCCGGAAACGGCACGGCGCGTCGGACTGGGCCGCGAACCCGGGTGACCGGCGCCTCGCGCTACGGAAAGGAGCCCATGGCTGGACGAAAAGTTCCCTACGATCCCGCAACTGCCACCCTCTTGTGCTACGCATCCGCGGTTCCCGCCTTTCTCGACGGCGGCGATACGCCACGGGCCTATCTGGAGCGATGCCTGGAAACTATCGAGGCGCTGGAGCCGGAGGTCAAGGCGTTCGTCCGGATGAACGTGGACGGCGCCCGCGAGGCCGCGGATGCGGCCACGGCGCGTTACAAGGACGGCCGGCCCCTGTCGGTGGTGGACGGCATGCCCATGGCCATCAAGGACGTGCACGAGACCGAGGACATGCCCATGGAGGTGGGCAGCCCGGTGCTCAAGGGCTGGCAATCCGGGTGGGACGGCGCCGCGGTCCACTGCCTGCGCAAGGGCGGCGCGCTGATCCTGGGCAAGACTGTCACCACGGAGTTCGCCTTCGCCGCGCCCGGTCCCACCCGCAATCCATGGGACGTGTCACGGACCCCTGGGGGCTCTTCCAGCGGCAGTGCCGCTGCGGTGGGCGGGCGCATGGTGCCGGCGGCCACCGGCACCCAGGTGCGCGGCTCGGTGCTGCGGCCGGCGGCCTACTGCGGAACCTATGCCATCAAGGCCTCCTATGGCGCCATCAATACACTGGGAGGCTTTCCGTCGGCGCCTAGCCTGGCTCACCTGGGAATTCTCGCCGGCACGCTGGAGGACATGTGGAGCACGGCCTACTTCATCTCCCGCACCGCCGGCGGGGACCCGGGCCATCCGAGCCTGGCGGGGGAGCCCTCGCTGCCCGCGGCGGCGAAACCGGGCCGGGTGGTCCGGCTCGAATCCGCCGGATGGGATGTGACCCCCGATGAAACCCGGGCGGTCTTCGAGGCATACATGGAGGCGTTGCGGTCCAAGGGCGTGGAGGTGATCGGCCGGGCCGACGACCCTGAGGTGGAGGCGCTGGAGCAGAAGCTCCGGGAGCTCCCCGAGGTCATCCTGCTGATGCTGACCTATGAAGGGCGCTACCCGCTGGCGGTCTACGCCGACCGCAGCCCGGAGCTCCTGAGCGAGCGGGTGCGGGAACGGGTGGAGGCGGGCCGGGGCCTCAAGCCCGACGAATACGCCCGGGCGCTGGACTGGTGCCGGGACTTCCGCCGGCAGTGGGAGGCCATGGCGGTACGCGCCGATGCTTTCGCCACCCTGAACTCCATCGACGCGGCGCCCGTGGGAATGCCGGTGGGCAACTCGATATACGGCGAGGCCTCGTCGGTGGTGGGCGCGCCCGCCCTGAACCTGCCGTTGCTCGAGCTCGAGGACATGCCGCTCGGGGTTCAGTTGCTCGGGTTCTACCGCAGGGACTGGGAACTGGTGGGCGTCGGACGCTGGCTGGCCGAGCACTGAGCCGCGTCCGCCGGGGTCGGTCTTTCGAAAGGTACTTCGTAGTCATACGGTCTTGTCGTGAAAGTCCTCGTCAGCATTCTCACAACCTTTCTCGAAGCGCCGGAAACCCGGCGCAACCTGGGCGTCCTGTTCAAGTTTCTCGGCGTCCTCCTGGCCATCATCGTGGTCTACGCGGTCGTCTTCCACGTCATCATGGTCAGCGTGGAAGGAAAGGACCATTCCTGGATCACGGGGTTCTACTGGACCCTGACGGTCATGAGCACGCTGGGTTTCGGCGACATCGTGTTCGACAGCGACATCGGCAGAATCTTCAGCATTCTCGTCCTGGTGTCGGGCATCGTCCTGCTGCTCATCCTGCTGCCCTTCACCCTCATCCGCTCCTTCTACGCGCCGTGGCTGGAAGCGCAGATACGGGGCAGCGCGCCACGCCAGGTACCGAAAGACCTGACGGGCCACGTGGTCATCTGCGGTTACGATGCGCTGGCCACGGGTCTGGTGGAGCGGCTGGCCCTGTACGAGATTCCCTACTGCCTGATCGAGCCGGACGTTGCCGAGGCCGCCCGCAAGCACCGCGAGGGCCTGTCGGTCATCACCGGCGACGTGGACAGCCGGGAGACCTACGTGAATCTGCGGGCTCCGGACGCGCGGCTGATCCTGGCCAACCTCGGCGACGCGGTGAACACCAACATCACCATCACCGCCCGGGACGTGGCCCCAACGGTTCCCATCGTGGCCACCGTCGAGGCCGAGGACTCCATCGACGTGCTGGAGTTGAGCGGCTGCACCCACGTGCTGCCGCTGCACCAGCAACTGGCGGAACGCCTCGCCAACCGCATCAACGCCGGCCATGCCGAGGTACACGTCATCGGAGGCATCCGGAACCTGCGCATCGCCGAGTTCGCCGTGCACAACACGCCGTTCGCCGGCCGCACCATTCGCGAGACCCAGATCCGGGAAGCCACCGGAGTGGAGATCGTCAGCGTGTGGGAGCGCGGCAAGCTGCTGCCGGCCCGGCCCGACACGTACCTCTCCAATTCCAGCCTGCTGGTGGTGGCGGGCACGGAGCAGCAGATCCTGGAGCTCAACCTGCTGTTGGTAATCTACGACATCAACTACAATCCGGTGCTGATCATCGGCGGCGGCAAGGTCGGCCGCGCCACCGCCAGGGCCCTTAGACGCAAGGATGTGGAGGTGCATCTCATCGAGCGCAAAGAAGCCTTGCGGCCGCGCATCGGCGAAATCCCCACCCGGCTCTTCCTCGGCGAAGCCGCGGACCGGGACCTGCTCATGGAGGCGGGTCTCAGCAATACCCCCGCGGTGGTGCTGTCCAGCAGCGACGACGCCATGAACATCTATCTGGCCGTCTACTGCCGCCGCCTCAACCCCGAGGTCCTCATCCTCAGCCGCATCACCCACCCCCGGAACCTAGAGGCCATCTACCGCGCCGGCGCCGACTTCGCCCTCAGCTACACCTCCCAGGGCGTCGAGGACATCTTCGCCCAACTCCACGCCCGGGAGCTGCTGGTCATCGGCGAGGGCGTCGAGCTCTTTGTGGTGCCCGCGCCGTCCTCCCTCGTGGGTCGGGAACTCGGCCGTTGCGCCGTCGCCGAGCGCACCGGCTTAACGGTCGTCGGCGTCCAGCAGAACGGCACCGTCGTCACCAATCCCCCGCCCTCCACGTCGTTGCTCAAGGGCAGCGAGCTGATCATGCTCGGGAGTACCGAGCAGCGGCAGGCGTTTGCCAGGGATTTTGGGTGATGTAGGAATCGCGGATCTCTTCATCCTGCAAGAGCGTGGTTGATGAGGCCGCACAGACGGTCGACCGCTGTGAAAACGCCAAGGCTGTCGGGGCTCGGCTCCGAGGTGTATTTTCGAAGAAGACGATATCCTCGCTCCGGCCGTCCACGTGCACTTCCGGGGTAACGCGACGGATTGTCCCGACGACCATATGACGGGTTGGTGTTCTTTGGAGGATAGCGGCGGAAGTGAGTGGGCTGGAGCGGCAACGTTCTGACCGCGGCTATAGATGTCGCCCTACATCCATGCTCTGGTGCAAAATACGGATGATCTCCACAACGCCCGATTGTATGCGGAAAAACATCACGTGCGACCCGACAGTGACCTTGCGGTAACCCTGACGGACGTCCTCGGCCGATCGGCTCACCATCTTGCCTTTGCTCAACGCCTCACACGCCGCTTGAATATTGCGCGTGTAGTCCTCGGCTTGCGCCTCGCCCCAATGCCTGACGGTATAATCCCAAATGCTTTCGAGATCAGCCCGGGCGGCCGGGGACAGCGTATATCCCGCCATGCCGTCTAAGTGGATTTCTTGCGGGCGATGAACGCATCGAAGTCAAACGGTGTCGCCGGGCCGGATTGCTCCCCTTCGACGAGGGCTTCCCTCAAGACTTCAACCTTGGCTTCGTGCTCTTCCAGCAGCCGCAGCCCGGCACGCACCACATCGCTGGCCGAGTTGTAACGACCGGACTCAACACGCTCGTCAATGAAACCTATGAAGTGGTCCCCGAGAGAAACCGATGTGTTGCGCGGCATGAGCGCACCTCCTTAACACATAATATACCAAAAATTGGTAAAATTGGAAGGTTTGCGATTGGCTCTATCAGTATGGCCAATTCTGCTACGGTTCAGCTAAAGTGGGTGAACATGAACGGCTCACCAATCGAGTACCGGCTCGGCATCGACGTGGGCGGCACCTTCGTCGACTTCGCGCTCTGCGACAGCGGCGGCGAGATGGCCGTCCACAAGGTGCCGGCCGAACCGGCGGATCTGGCCGGGTCCATCATGCGCGGCATCGCGGACTTGGCGGTGCAGCGCGGGACCGACGTCAGGACTTTCCTCGGGGGTATGGACCTCGTGGTCCACGGCACGACCGTAGCGACCAACGCGATTCTTACCGGCGCCGGCAGCCGCACCGGACTCATCACCACCAAGGGCACCCGCGATGCCCTCGAGATGCGCCGTGGTATCAAGGAGGAACCCCTCGACAACAAGTACGAACCTCCGCCACCTCTGGTCCCGCGCTATCTGAGGCTCCCTGTCCACGGGCGCGTGGACTGGAGCGGCAACGTCCTGGAGGATCTGGATGCGGGCTCGCTCGAGGCGGCCGTCCAGGCCCTCAAAGCGCATGAGGTCGAGGCGGTGGCCCTGTGTCTCATGCATGCCTACGCCAACGACGCACACGAGCGGCGGGTCGCGGAGCGGCTGCGCGAGGCGCTGCCGGATGTCTATCTCACCGTTTCCTCGGAGTTGCTGCCGCAGTTGGGCTACTACAACCGCGTGAGCACGGCGGTGCTGAACAGCTACGTGGGTCCGCTGCTGAAGTCGTACCTACAATCACTGGCGACCCGTCTCGCGGACGCGGGTTTCGCGGGACAATTGCTGATCATGAACTCGGCGGCCGGGCTGATGGCGCCGGAGGAGATTGTCCCGCGCGCTGCCGCCGCGCTCCTGTCCGGTCCGGCGGCGGCGCCGGTGGCGGCGCGGGTCTACGCGGGTGCCGCGGGAGCGTCCCACTGCGCGGTCATCGACATGGGCGGCACCAGTCTGGATATCTCCCTGGCGTCGGGCGGTGAGCCTTTGGAGGTGACCGAGGGGCGCGTCGGACGGTACGCCACGGCGCTGCCGATGATCGACATCCGAACCCTCGGCGCGGGCGGCGGCAGCATCGCCCGGATCGACGCGGGCGGCGGCCTGCAGGTGGGTCCCCAGAGCGCGCGGGCCTCCCCCGGACCGGCGTGCTACGGCAAGGGCGGGGAGCTGCCCACCTGCACGGACGTGGACCTGCTGCTGGGTTACCTCGATCCCGACTACTTTCTCGGCGGCCGCATGGAACTCCTGCGGGAACCGGCGGAGCGGGCGGTGCGGGAGCATCTGGCCGGGCCGTTGGCCATTCCCGTGGAGGAGGCGGCGGTGGCGGCCTTCGAGGTGATCAACGCCGGCATGGCCGCGGGGGTCCGCGACATGATCGTGGATCACGGCCTCGATCCCGAGGCAATGCCCATGGTGGTGGGTGGAGGCGCCGGGCCGGTGCATGCGGCGTCGGTGGCCATGGAGTTGGGCATACGGGACGTGATCGTGCCGCGGCAGTCCGGGGTATTCTGTGCGGTGGGGATGTTGTTCGCCGATCTCAAGCACGACATGGTGCGGAGCTGCTGCGCCTCCATCGACCAACTGGACCCGGAACGCTGGCGGGAGCTCTTTGCCGGCATGGGGGACCAGGGGCGGAGCACGTTGGTGTCCGAAGGTGCGCGTCCGGAAGAGGTGGAGGTGCGCTACTCCGCGGATGTGCGTTACCTGCGCCAGATCCACGAGCTCAGCCTGCCGGTGGACGAGAGCCTGGCGGAGCGGTTGGAGATGGACGACTTGCACGACCGCTTCGACGCCCTCCACGAGCGGCTGTTCGGCTACCGTCTCCCGGAAGAGCCGCTGGAGGTGGTCAACCTGCGCACCCGGTGCGTCGCCCGCAGGCCCCGGCCGGAGCTGCCCCGCGCCCGGATGGCCGCAGCAGCGACGCCAGCGCCCACCGGGGTGCGGCAGGCCTACAGCCCGGGGGAAATGTGCTTCCGGGAGTTCGCGGTGTACCGCGGGGACTCCCTGGGCGGCGGCTGCACCTTGTGGGGGCCGGCCATCGTGGAGTTGCCGCAGACCACCGTCGTCGTGCCGTCGGTGTTCGCCGTACGTGTGGATGAGGCGGGGAGCTTCGTACTAAGCCGGGCCGACGGCACGTAGCGGATGCGCAGGGCATGCGATAAGACGTAGGTCGGATTAGCGAAGCGTAATCCGACATGGGGTGGGGTGTCGGGTTACGCCTTCGGCTAACCCGACCTACGTCGGAGTAGGAGAGCGTTTCCTGGGGAAGCAATGGAGAGTTCGCCATGACCCTAGAGCTCACGCAGTCGGCCCGCACGGTGGTGTTCCAGCGGCGGGTGAAGTCCCTTGCCCACGAGATGGCACGGGCGCTGTACCGCAGCAGCCGCTCGCCGCTCATCAACAACGGCGACTTCGCGCTGGGGTTCCTGGACGCCCGGGGGCGGATGCTGGAGCAGGACGAGCACCTGCCGCTGATGGCGTTTTCCCTGTACCCGGGCTGCGGTTACCTGATGGATTTCTTCGGCGACGACATTCACGATGGGGACATCTTCATCCACAACGACGTCTGGTGCGCCAACCTGCAGCACGCGGACGTGGGGTTCTACAAGCCGGTCTTCGCGGACGACGAGCTGGTGGCGTGGACCGCATGCCGGGGCCACTGGGCGGACATCGGGGGCGCGGTCAAGGGCACCTGCAATCCGGAGGCGGTGGAGGTCCATCAGGAGGCCCTGCGCATCCCTGCGGTCAAACTGTGGGAAAAGGGCCGGCTCCGGCGCGACGTGTGGGAGCTGATCTTCGCCAACGTCCGGCTGCGGGACATCGTCGAGGCCGACGCCCAGGCGCAACTGGGAAGCTGCACCGTTGGGGAACGGCGCCTGCTCGCGTTGATGGAGGCGGAAGGCGCCGAAGCCTTTGGCGCCAACGTCGAGCGCCTCTATGACATGACCGAGCGGCGGGTCCGAGCCGAGATCGCGGCGTTGCCCGACGGCGAATACTTCGGCGAGAGCACCATCTACCAGGACGAGCCCGGCAATCCGTCAACTTCCAGGATCGCCGTACGGGTGGTGATCCGGGGGGACAGCATCGCTTTCGACTATTCGGGCACGGACCCGCAGACCCACACCTTCACCAATGCCTCCCTGACGTCCACGACTTCGGCCACCCTGACCACGCTGCTCTACCTGTTGAGCCCCGAGGTGCTCCACAACCATGGGCTGGTGCGCGCAGTGGACATCCACGCGCCCGAGGGATCGATCCTGAACGCGCAATATCCGGCGGCCACGTTCATGGGCAACAAGCTGTGCCAGCACACCGGCGAGGCCATCATGCTGGCGCTGCGCGAAGCGCTTCCCGAGCGGATCACGGCACCCTGGGGCCGGCGCCTGTCCTACCGCATGACCGGCAAGGACCCACGCAACGGGCGCGGCTTTCACGACATTTTCTTCCTGACCTACGAGGGGGGCGGCGCCACCCACGGGGTCGACGGCTACAACCAGCCTGGGCTCATGGGCGGCGGCAACGTGCTGGCGCAGGACTACGAGACCTTCGAGGTGCAGAATCCGGTGCACCTCATCGAGCACGAGTACGTGACCGACTCGGCCGGTTCGGGCCGGTGGCGCGGAGGGCTGGGAACCCGCACCCGGGTGCGGTACTACGGCGAGGAAACCGGCGGGTCCACCCACGGCGACGGCACCATGGAACCGTCCCCGGGTGTCCTGGGGGGTGGCGCCGGGACGCTAAATCAAGTCGAGTTCCAGTTTCCCGAGGGCGAGCGCCGGAAGGCACACGCCATGGAGATTATCCCCGACATCCCGCCGGGCACGGTTTCGGTGCATGACGGCGGCGGAGGCGGCGGTTACGGACCGCCGGTGGAGCGGGACCTCCAGCGGGTGGACGACGACCTGCGCAACGGATTCATCTCCGGTAAGGCCGCGGTCGAGGTCTACGGCGCGGTGCTGACGCCGGACGGCGCCGCGGTGGATTTCGAGGCGTCGCGCAAGCGGCGGAAAGCCGCGTCTGGCCGCCTGTTCGAGTAGGGGCGACCGGCGGTCGCCCCTGCGGGAATCCACCGCCCCGTAGGCGACTACTCACGCGTCTTGGTGAACGAGCCCACGCCGGGCCGGTATTCCTTGGCGAGGAACTTCTCGATCCCCTCGCCGCCGCGGCCGCTCTGCTGGTGCTTCCAGCGTAGTTCGTTGCTCTTGCTCATGAGGAACCAGTAGGCCTGGTCGTAGGACATGTCCACCACCTGCTTGAACGCTTCCTTGGTGGCCCGCACCGCGGCCTCATCCAGGGACGCCAGGTGCGCCGCCAGCGCCATGACCTCTTCCCGGAGCCGCGCGGCCGGCACGGCTTCGTTGACGAGCCGGACTTCCGCGGCGCGCCGGCCGTCGAAGGTCTTGCCGGTCATGGCGAAGTAGAGGGCATCGCGGTACGGCATCAGGGTGCTGACGACCTTGGACACCAGCCCGGCCGGCAGCGCGCCCCAGTTCACCTCGCTCAGCCCGAACACCGCGTTGTCGGCAGCCAGGGCGAAATCACAGGAAGCCACGATGGTGAAGGCGCCGCCGAAGCAGTGCCCGTTCACCATGGCGATGGTGGGCTTGGGAAACATCCGCAGCATGCGGTCGCACGACTCGTTGGCGATGCGCCGGTTGATGTGACGCTCGGCGTCCGCGTCGTCGACGTCGTGGAAGTATTCCTTGAGGTCCATGCCCGAGCAGAAGGCCGGCGGCGCGCCGGTCACCACCAGCACCCGCGCTTCTGGGTCCCGCTCCACCTCGGTCAAGACGTCGATCATCTCCCGGTGCATCAGCGGGTTCATGGCGTTGCGCTTCTCCGGACGGTTCAGCACAACGGTGGTCACCACGCCTTCCTTTTCGATCGCGACGGTCCGGTAGTTCGACATGGCGGCTCCTCGACGTCTCGGACTAGGCCAGCCCCGCTTTCTCGATGATCAGCTTGGCCAACTTCCTGAAATCGTGGCGTGCATCTTGGACCGCGGCAGCATGGCTCCCGATCGCCCCGTCCGCGGTGGTGAGATCGAAGATCGGCTTGCGGCTCTCCTGCCCCATCGGAACCAGGCTCCGGTAATGCTTGACGGTGGCGAGGCAATGCTCGTCTTCCTGCGGCGAAGCCCGGAACGGGGCATTTTGTCCGAGCAGATTGCGGGCATATTCTTCCGGCATCCGGTTGACCCATCGGTCATACGCCTTGACCGGCCGGCTCAATCGGACACTATGCTGTTGAACGATGTAACCTAGAGGTTCCATCCTGCCCGCGGGCAACGGGAATTTCGGGGATTCCCAGTTCTCTTGCCGTTTTGTCCAATCCTCGCGCCAGCGCCTGAGGGTCGGGCCGAGGTTGCGAAGACCTTGGAGTGAGAATAGATCGGCCCCGAGTGGAACGACGACGTGATCCGTGGCGATGAGGGCAGAACGATTGATTGCACCCAAGTTGGGACCCACATCCGCTAGAATGACCGTGGCGTCCATTTCTTTCGCTCCTTTTTGCATGACTGTCCAGAACGAGGTGAGGATCCGAAAAGGACGGTACAGGTTGCCGGAGCCGAGCGCGTCCGGCCACTCTCCTGATAGTGTGTCCTCGAAGCCGGATAGGGCGAGGTCACCCGGTATCAGGTTGAGGTTCGGAGCAATTTCCTGCAATGCAGGGGGCAACAAATCACCAACCTCCAACAGAGGCTTCACGCACTTGAAAATGGTCTTGCCGCTGCCGTTTCCGCCATCCCAGAGCCCTTCGAGTTGCCCTTCATTGAGAAACGCGGCAGAAAGGTTTGCCTGCGGGTCCAGATCGCAAGTGAGCACCCGGTGACCAGTTTGCGACAGGATCCATGCCAAGTGGTAGACAAGTGAGGTTTTTCCGACACCTCCCTTGTTGTTGAAGAAGGTCAAGACAGGGATGTTCATGATGAGCGTCCTCGGATGGTCACCTGTACGAAGGCGTCCTCCACGACGAATTCCGGTTCAAGGTTACCGTTGTCTCTCAGCTCCTTCCTCGCTGTGGCGATGCCGACGCCAAATCGTTGAACAAAGCCCATGACCTTCATTGCTTCCGCCAGGTTTGGATTGCGATAGTCGGTCACACCGGGACGCCCGAAGTTTTCCCGAGTCACCACTCCAAACGCGCCGCCCGGGTTGTGGACTTCGATGCGGTTGTTGAACCAAGTAATGCGGACAGGGGCATTGGTGGCCTCGTAGGCGCGGTGCATCACCGCATTGCGTGTCACTTGTTGGAGCGCGGCAAGCGGATAGGTTGATTCCCGTAACTCCGTATCGAAGCCGGTCAGGTCCACGCCCGTGCTGATGTGTGCCTTCATCTTGTCGTCAATCCGCCGTAGTATCTCCGGGATCGTACCGTCGATAGTCTCATGGTCGATGATGCTGTCCGATAGTTCGACCCCGTCGATACGCAGGAACTCCACAAAGGAGTTGGGGATATAGTCGCGGGGTCGTTTTCCAAGTACCAGAAGGCCCAGCACGGTGGCCGTCGGAACATCCGAGGATGCAATCATTTTTGTCGTGGCAAGGCGCTGGTCGGCGCTTCGCTCGTTCGCTTCGAGCGTCTCCGCGCTGAAAGCGTTGGGGAGGTATTCCTCTTCGAAGCGGCTGATGCTCAGGTCGGAGACCGTAGCCCCAGGCACAGGTTGAATGTCGAACGGGAGGAACTGCCCGCGGCGTCTCTCATTGAGAATGCGTTCGTCCTGGTCCGTGGCTATGCCCCTTCGAGGGCCGCTCCGTACGTGAATGGCACCCTTGTAGCGAACCGGGGGAGAGTCCGACGGTAGTACGGTGACGACGGCGACATCCATCCCTCTGAGCCTTCGTTTCTCCACAAGCATGGAAGGTGGAGGGACAATGTTGCCGTCTGTCTTGATATCGCTGAGTCGGGTCAGCAACTGGTCGGTGACGTCGATTTCCATCGGCTCACCATTGTCCTTGACGCCAACAAAGACGACACCCGGCTGCCCCAAACTTGGCAGGTCATTGGCGAAGGAACAGACCGCCTCACGGATGCTCGTTGGCGCGTTGCCATCCAGTCTTTCCTTGTAGTCGACACGGAAACTCTCCCCTTGGTCCAAGATACTTTCCAGTTCCGAATCATCCAGTCTCATCGCGACGCCTCTCAATGTAGAAGGATATGTTGAAAGACCGGACATTGCCAGCCAACCGCTCCGCGTCTTCTTGGGCCATTCCGGAGAGGAGCTCCGTGGGATCGGACAGGCTGCAGTTGCCGTGGTTGAATGGGTTCCAGTCGCTTGAAGGCCGTGTCAGGGTCGTGATAGATTTTTCATTATGTTGTCAAGAGGCCACCGAGAAATGAAGCACCTGAAACGGGTCCTCCTTGGAGCCCTGGCCGCGCTGGTTCTGACCGGCTGTACCTCGCCCACGGGAGAACGCCCAAGGTTCCCCAAGTTGGGCGATCTCACCTCTGCCGTCACGGAACTGTTCGAGTCGGATCCGAGCTCCAAATCAAGTCCCACCGCCGCGGCGCTGTACAAGGACGGCATCGCTTTCTTCGAGCGGGGGCGCTATGCCCGGTCCATCTCGTTCTTCCAGAAGCTCCGGGACGAGTATCCCTTCAGCGAGGAAGCCGAAGCCGCCGAGTTGAAGATCGCCGAGGCCTACTACCTGAATGAGGAATACATCCAGGCCGGCGAGACCTACAAGAATTACCTCACCTTCCAACCCACGGGCCGGCACACACACTATGTCAAGTATCAGCTCGGACGGGTCAACCTGGCCCAGTTCACCGGGGTCGACCGGGACCTGGAGAAGGTCAAGGAGGCAAGAGGATATTTCGAATCCGTGGTCGAGGACCATCCCGAGTCCGAGCACGTGCCGGATGCCCGCAAGAAACTCGCCGAAACCCGGGTTCACCTGGCGGAGCGTGAGCTCTACGTCGGTAATTACTACTTGAAGGAGGAGCGGTATCCGGCGGCGCGTGAGCGCTTCGAGAGCGTGTTGCGCGACTATGCCGACACGCCGACGGCCACCAAGGCGCGGGCCGCGTTGACCCGGACGCTGGCGGCGGAAAAGGCTGCGTCGGAGAACGGATTGGTCCCGGACCGGCAAGCGGCGGTCAAGGCGCCGGCCCAGGAGAGTGGTACGCCGGAGCCGGTGCGTTTTATCACCAAGCAAGGCTACGAGTACGAAGACGCGGCGCAAAAGAGCTGGTTCAGTTACCTGAACCCGCTCACATGGGGCCGCGGCACCGGGGAAGAGGCCGTGGGTTCCGTCGCCGCTGCCGGTGAGGCGTCGGTCTCCACCGAAGGAACGGCCGCTGCCGAAGCAACCGCTCCCGCCAAGAAAAAACGGGGTTTCTTCAGCTTTCTCAATCCGTTTTCATCCTCCGAGGAGCAGGCGGAAGAACCGGCAAAGGCGGCCCCCGCTGAAACGGCGTCCGTCAAGGCAGTGCTGGAAGGCGTTGACGAGGCTCTGGGGACAGGTTCAAAGGGCGACGCGCCCAAACCTCCGGTGAGCGGCCTTCCTCCGGAGGAGAAGGAATCGAGTCCGACCCTTGGTGATCCGGCCACGGTTCTGGGTGATATCGATGCCCGGCTCGGCGGTGAGATAACTCCAGACAGTGCACTGCGCGCGCCGGCTGCCGATCCCGCGCTCTTCTCGGCCAAGAAGCCCAAGCCCGCCGCCCCGGAAGGCGCGGCCGAGGAAAGCCGCTCCGGACTGTTGGGGGAAATCGACCGGCAGCTCGAGCGAGAGGGCATCGGCCGGCCCCAGGAACTTCCGGATCCGCCGGCGGCATCCGAAGCCCCGGGAAGATAGCGGTAGTGGGCGTGGCCCCGGCGGTTACGGGCTGAATGCCGAGCCCCTGCCCATGGCCCGGGCGAGCCGTGCCTCGGCGACCTTGTGGTCATAGATGGACCGAATATGGTCCGTCTGAGCCCTGCTGTTGATCACCTGCGCCTCGGTAATCTCGATGATCGAGCCGACCCCTACCTGATAGCGGCCGTTGGCCAACTCCAGGTTTTCCTTTGCTGATTTCTTCTGCGCCTCGTTGGCCTTGATCCGCTCACCCGCCTCCACGAGATTCAGATAGCTTTCCTCCACCTCCAGGGCGATGCGTTGCCGTTGCTCTTCTTGTTGAGCCTGGAGGACCGCGTAATCGCGGACGTGTCTCTCGATCTCGGGCTTGAGGGTCAAGCCCGGAAACAAAGGAACTTCCAGGGTCAACAGCGAGCTGAGGATATCCTGGTCGTTGTGCCAGCGCCGGCCGTATTGCCCGTCGAAGCGGAGTCTCGGCATGCGACCCCGTTTGACCACTTCGATGGCCTCCTGCTGGGCTTTGAGGCGGGACTGGAACTCCTTGATCTCCGTGCGTGCTTCGAACGCGTCTTTCACCGCTTCATCGAGTGTCAGCGTGGAGGCATGGACATTCACGCCCGTCGCCACCGCACGCTCCGGGAAGACGGCCACGCCCATGGCGCCCTTGAGCCGCGCCCACGCGATCCTGACGCCGTTCTGGGCGGCGATGAGCCCCGCCTTGGCGGCGAAAAGGCCTGCCTCCGCCCGGGCGACGTCGATCTTGGGCCGCGTCCCGACGTCAAAAAACCCCTGGGCCTGACGCACCAGGGTCTCGCGGTCCTTGACCGTATCCTGTTCCACCCGCACCAGCGCCTCGGCCCTGAGGTAGTTGAAGAAGGCCAGCCGTACCGCGAACACTACGCCCTCCACCGAGGTCTGCTCGGAGAAACGCCGGGCTTCCAGCGTGTCTGCCTCCCGGCGGATGGTGCCCTCACGGCGGCCGAAATCGCTTATGAGCCAGTTCACCTGGCCGCTTGTGTTGAAAAGGTTCTTGTCCGCGTTGGCGTTCTCGGTGGCGGGCTTGTTCTCGTACGAACCGCGGACCCCGGCCGTGGGATAGTAGCCGGCCTTGGCTCTCGACAGCACCGCCTCCTGCACCTTGATCCTTTCATTGGCGGCGCGGATACCCGGATGCTTCTCCAGCGCGATGCGTTCGGCCTGCTGTAGCGTCAGCATTCCCGGCGCTGACTGTTGACCATGGGCGGCAGGGATCATCCACAGCAGCACGAGTGCTCCGATCCCCAGTACCGCGGTGCAGTTTTTGCGGCATCGCATAACAACCTCCTTGTGGCGCGTCTCCTCGCGCAACCTTCCAATCCGGAATGTCCAATCGATTTCCATATCCGCGTTCTATATCAGCGCCGCCCCGTTCAACAAGTGGAAAGCGCAACCCACGGCCGGTCCGCGCCTCGTGCACTTCGATGGCGTCGAGCAGGAAACCACCCGGCAAAACATCACGCAAAAAATATGCCACCGTACCCCCTGACTTTTGCGAGCGGTGGCGTTACACGTGGGTTTCATGTCTGATAAATTTATGCTGACTGCTGGAGAATCGGAGCCCCGTTGGATGCACTGACGGACAAGGTCGCGCTGGTCACGGGCGCGGGAAGCGGTATCGGCCGGGCCGTGGCCTTGGCGCTGGCCCGGGAGGGATGCCGGATGGTTTTGGCGGGGCGGAGGAGGGATCCCCTCGAGCGGGTGGCGGAGGAGGTGCTCGGGTACGGACGCCAAGCCTTCCCCGTCGTTTGTGACGTCGGTTCCCGGGAGGCCGTCGACGCGCTCGGGAAGAGCGCGGCCCGGGTGGGCGTGGTGCAGGTCCTCGTCAACAGCGCGGGCATTGCCCCGGCGGCGAGCTTTCTGGAGATGGAGGATGCGCTGCTGGAAGAGGTGATGCGGGTGAACTTTCTGGGAACCTATTATTGTTGCAAGCGGTTTCTGGAGCCCATGATTGAAATGCGCTGGGGCCGCGTCATCAATATCGCCTCCACCACGGCCAGGACCGCGTACCCTTACACCGCCGCCTACACCGCCTCCAAGCACGCGGTCCTGGGACTCACGAAGGTCATGGCCCTGGAGACCGCGCGGAAGGGAATCACCGTCAACGCAGTCTGCCCCGGATACGTGGATACGGAGCTCACCCGGGAGAACGCACGGCGCATGGCCGCCAGGGTCGGCGGCACCACGCCGGCGGTGCTTGAGCGCTTTGCCCGTACCTCGCCGCAACAGCGGCTGATGGCGGCGGACGAGGTTGCGGAGGTGGCGGTGTTGCTGGCGGGCCCGGCGGGCGATTCCATTACCGGCCAGGGCATCAACGTTGACGGCGGCGCCGTCATGTCCTGACCGGCGCAGGACATTGTTCCAGGTCGGCGCGGCGCGTGTAGGGGCGGGTTTCAAACCCGCCCGTGCCCATACGGCGCAACAGGACGGTAACATGGCATACGACAGTTTCGACTATGCTCTGGAGGGTGGCATTGCCACCATCCGCCTCAACAATCCCACGCAACTGAACGCCCTGACGTTCCGTACCTATGAGGAGTTGGCGGAGTTGACCGGCTCCCTGGCGACGGACCACCGGGTGCACGTCCTGGTCATTACCGGCGCGGGCAAGGGTTTCTCCTCCGGTGGCAGCGTCGACGACATCATCGGCGAGCTCCTGAAGATGGACGCGGCCGGGCTTTACCGCTTCACGCGGCTTACCTGCGACGTGGTGCGCAACATGCGTCTGCTGCGGAAGCCCATCATCGCCGCCGTAAACGGAATCGCGGCAGGAGCGGGCGCGGCCCTCGCCCTGGCGAGCGACTTCCGGGTTCTGTCGGACCGGGCCAGGCTGGCTTTCCTGTTCGTGAAGGTGGGCCTGGCGGGGTCGGACATGGGCGCCATCCATCTGCTGCCGCGTATTGTGGGCCTGGGGCGCGCCATGGAACTGCTGTCCCTGGGGGACCCCATCGACGCTGCGGAAGCCCACCGGATCGGCTTGGCGAACAAGGTGGTGCCTCACGACGAGTTGATGACCGAGGCGCAGCGATTGGCCCGCCGGCTCCAGGACGGACCGCGGTTCGCCATCGGGGTCACGAAAAAGCTCCTCGACCTGGAAGCGGGGATGGGCCTCGACGCCGCCCTGGAGATGGAGGCCATGACGCAGGCCCATTGCATGCAAACGGCGGACTTCCGGGAGGGCTTTCGCGCCTTTATGGAGCGGGAAGCGCCCCGATTCAATCGGGAGTAGGCACTCTCCGACCCCCTCCCCCCTGGGAGAGGGTTGGGGTGAGGGCCTTGTTCGGGATTTGAGGACGGGACGCCACGGGTTGGATGACGGGAACCATGGACAGCGACTTCCGGACGGGACACAGCGAGGACGGTTTGCCCGCGCCGCACCTTCGTTTGCAGCGGGCGTTGGCCGCGTGGGTGGAGGCGGAGTTGGGCACGCCCGAGGCGGCCGGCGACGAGGGCGCGGTGGCGGTGTTCCGGAAGCTCGCCGGGCGCGGGGTTTTCCGCTATGCCGCGCCACGCGGGTTCGGGGGCGTGCGCCGCCGCGTGCAGGCCCGGGACCTGTGCGTCATCCGCGAGACCCTGGCGGGCGTGTCCCCTCTGGCGGACACTCTGTTCGCGGTGCAGGCGCTTGCCGCCTATCCGCTGGTGATGGCGGGAACGCCGAGCCAGCAGCGCAAGTATCTGCCGCGACTGGCCGCGGGCCGGGACATGGGAGCGTTCGCCCTGACCGAGCCGGATGCCGGATCGGACCCGGCCGCCGCCAGGCTGCGGGCGCGCAAGCGGGGCGGGACCTACGTGCTCGACGGCGTCAAGAGCCTTATCTCCAACGCCGGTCTGGCCCATCTCTACGTGGTATTCGGCAGCACCCATCCGGCGCGCGGGGGCAACGGCCTTGGCGCTTTCCTCGTGGAGGCGGCGACTCCGGGCGTGGCCGTCACGGAGCGCCTTGACCTGATCTCGCCGCATCCCATCGGCACCGTGGCTTTCACAGACTGCCGGATCCCCGAGACCCAACTCCTGGGCAATGCCGGACAGGGACTGGGGATCGCGCTGGCGACGCTGGAAGCACTCCGTTGCAGCGTCGGGGCCGCGGCCGTCGGCATGGCCGGCCGTGCGCTGGCGGAAGCGGTTCGCCACGCGCAAAGCCGGAGCCAGTTCGGCCGGACCCTCAGCCGCTTCCAGGCCATCCGGTTCAAGATCGCGGACATGGCCACGGAGCTCGAGGCGGCGCGCCTGCTGGTGTACCAGGCCGCGCAGGCCCACGACCGGGGCGATACCGGCATGGCGCGGAAGTCCTCCATGGCCAAGCTGTTCGCCACCGAGGCGGCCCAGCGCATCGTGGACCAGGCCTTGCAAATTCACGGGGGCCGGGGACTGGTGGCAGGTAGCGTTACCGAACGGCTCTACCGTGACATACGGGCGTTACGCATCTACGAGGGCACCTCGGAGATCCAGAAGCTCATCATTGCGCGCGACCTGTTAGGTGGGTAATAATCTCCGTTTCCCCACCGGAGGATTCATGGATTTCGATCTGTCGGATGAGCTGCTTGCGGTAAGGGAACTGGGCCGCGAGTTCGCGGAGAAAGAGATCGCGCCGACGGCGGCGGCGGATGACCGCGACCATCATTTTCGGCGGGAGACTTTCGAAAAGATGGGGCAGTTGGGCTTCTTCGGCTGCGTCGTTCCCGAGAGCTACGGTGGCACGGGCCTCGGCTATCTGGCCATGGTGCTGCTCACGGAGGAGATCGCGCGGGTGCACAGCTCGGTTCGGGTGCACGTCAACACCCAGCTTGCGCCCGCGGTGGCGCTGGCCCGGTTCGGCACGGAGGAGCAGAAACACCGCTGGATCCCGGGGCTGGTGGATGCTTCGCGCATCGGCTGTTTTGCCATCACCGAGCCGGACTCGGGTTCCGACGTGGCTTCGATGTCCACCCGTGCCGCCCGGACGGACGACGGCTACGTCCTCAACGGCACCAAGACCTGGATTTCCAACGCGCCCATCGCCGACTTGGCGCTGGTCTACGCCGTCACGGACCGGGACGCCGGGCACCGCGGCCTGTCCGCCTTCGTGGTGGAGCTGGACCGCCCCGGCGTTCGCCGCGGCACCCTGGACAAGATGGGCGCGCTGGCGTCGCCCACCGGGACGCTGGATTTCGACGGCGTGGCGGTGCCGGCGGATCACCGCATCGGAGCCGAGGGGCAGGGCTTTGCCATGTGCATGTGGCAGCTCAACCAGACGCGTTTGAGCTGCGCGGCCGGAGCCCTGGGGGTGGCCCGAGCATCGCGGGAGGCGGCCGTGGCCTATGCCAACCAGCGTGAACAGTTCGGCCAAAAGATCGGACGCTTCCAGATGATTCAGGACAGCCTGGCCCAGATGATCGTGGAGGAAGAGTCGGCGCGTCTGCTGGTGTACCGGGCGGCTCATCTCGCGGACCGCCAACAACCCAACAACCTGGAGGTGTCCATGGCGAAATACGCCGCCGCCGAGGCGGCAGCGCACGCCGCCGACGGCGCTTTCAAGATCCTGGGGGCCTACGGATATTCCACGGAGTTCCCGGTGGAGCGTTACCTGCGGGACGCGAAGTCCTATCAGATCGTCGAGGGCTCCTCGAACATCCACAAACTGATCATTGCGCAGGACGCGTTGGGGTACCGGAAGGCCAACCGTCAGCGTGAGGCACCACACTAGGAGCCTGCGCCGCAGGAACCCGGCATCCGATGTAGGGGCGGGTTTCAAACCCGCCCGTGCCCGCACGGCGCTGCCGGCCGATACAGGCTCCTGGTGCTCTGTTCGATGCTGTACCCTTTAGATCACCAGGTTACCCGCTTTTTCGGTTTTTTATCACCACGTTATGTATTAGTATTATTCCCGAGTGATTGATCCCGTGTCCATGTCTGCGGCAATGTCTCATCCACCATCCCGCAAGTCCCGTGTCGGGTACCGGCTCGGCGGCGCACTCGTGTTCCTGTCGCTTATGTTGGCCCCGGGTGTGCCATGGGCCGCGGACCCGGCCCTTCCCAAGCAGGACGGGCCGCCGTCGGCAGCGGCGGGGGTGGATATCCGTGAACAGCGCGTGACCAAGCGGATCGTCAGCGGCGACACCCTTCCCCGGCTACTGATGGATCTGGGGGTATCCGCGGCCGACAGCAGTCGCTGGCTCCGGGCGGTGGCGAAACAAGTCGGCGTGGCCAACGTCCTGAGGGTGGGAGACACGGTCCACTTCCACTTCATCGCACCGTGGAACGCTCCCGGTCCCGGGCACATGACGGCCCTTCAAATCGAGCGCGCCGGCCCGAAACCGTTAATCTGGCAGTTGCGCGCCGACCAGATCGTCTACCACAGGGACAGTCCCATGGCTTCCGTGGCGAAGCGCGTGGCGCCTTCGGCCGAGGCCGGACCTCCGGTAGCCCCGCAGGGCCAGGCCGCGAAGAAGAAGACCTCGACGGAAGTTGCCCCCGCGGTGGAGCAGGTGACCCACGTGCTCCGGAAGGGAGAAACTCTCGGCGGCGTGCTGCGCGCCAAGGGAGTTTCCGGGAAGGCGTCGCAGCCCTGGATTCGGGTCATCGAAAAACGGTATCCGCTGAGACGGTTGTATCCGGGCAAGAAGATCGTCCTCTATTTCGTGGCTTCCCAAGGCGGCGGCCGAAGAACCCTGCGGGCGCTGCAGATCGAATCGAGGCGCGGGGATCTCCTGACGTGGCAATGGATCGATGGACGGATCAAATACCGGGGCAGAAATCATCGGGTAGTGGTGGGCAAAGTCGTAACCGCGCCCACGCCCGCGCCGGTAAAGACCCCGGCTGCCACCGGCGCGCCGGTCGCCACGCCCAAGTCACTGGCGCCTACACGGTCCTTCGAACCGCTGGAAAAGGTCATACGCACCGTGAGCCGGGGCCAGACCCTGGTTCGCATCCTCAGGCCTCTGGGCGTCTCCGGGAAGGAAGGCGAAGCGTGGTTTGACGCCATCGACAAACAGTATCCTGTCACCAGACTCAAGCCGGGCCAACGCCTGCATCTGTATTTTGACAGGACTCCCGCAAGACACCGCCGGGACAACCTCAAAGCCGTCGAGCTCGAGGTGAAGAAGAACCGAAAGCTGACCTGGGAGCGGGTCGGGGGCAAGGTCCGTTTCGGGAGCGGTCGGGTCCTGGGGCGTAGGCCGACGACCCGCGACGCGGTGCCTTTCCCGTCCAAGGGAGTTTCTTCGGCCGCCCGGAAGGGGACTTTCCTGTCCGAGTACGCGTTGGCCCGGATCAAGCAGCGAAACGGGTTGCTGGAATACACGCCGCCGCCGCCGAATGGAACGACCAACGGCAATCGGCCGGTGCCGTCATTCGAGGGCGCCGAACGGGTGACGCACAGGCTGAAATCCGGAGAACATCTGTGGGGCGTGCTCAGAAAGTATGAACTGGACGGCGAGGAGAGGCGCCGGTGGCTCGTCGCCCTCCAGCGGTACAAATACGTGCGCAGGCTCCGGGCCGGCAGCGACATCAACTTCTATTTCAAATCGCATGGAAACGGCAACGGCGCGGCTGAACCCAACGGCACCGGGAACCTCCAGGCGTTGGAGATCGTGCTTCGTTCGGACTTGCGGCTCACCTGGTATCGCGTCAAACAGGACGTCCGGTTCTACAAGGATGAGGTGCCCTACCAGCAGGAGGTGCGGACCGTAAGCGGCGTGATCACCGAAGGGTCGCTCTACGGCAGCGCCAAGAGCGCGGGCGTTGACGTCGCCGTCATCTCCCGCATGGTGGACATTCTCGGCTGGGACATCAACTTCCAGAAAGACCTGCGCCCCGACGACACCTATCGCGTGCTCTACCGGAGGAAATTTCGCCCCGGCAGCACGGCGTCGGACCAGGTCCACATACTGGCCGCGGAGTTCGTGAACAAGGGGCGTACGTACACAGTGGTCTATTTCGAGAGCGACGACGGCAACGGTCACTACTACAATGACGGCGGCGGCTCGGTGTCGCGGTCGTTTCTGCGCTATCCCGTTGAATTCAGGCGTATCAGCTCACGTTTCTCGTTGCGCCGCTTCCACCCCGTTCTGAAGGTGCGGCGGCCGCACTACGGCGTGGATTTCGCGGCACGAACAGGTACGCCGGTACGGGCCGTGGGCGATGGGCGCATCACCCGCGCGGGGTGGAAAGGCGGCTACGGCCGGTTGGTGGAGGTCAGCCACGGGGGAGCCATGAAGACGCGGTATGCGCATCTGAGGCGCTATGGGCCCGGGATCCGGCGCGGCGTGTCCGTGGAGAAGGGTCAGACCATCGGCTACGTGGGTTGTTCCGGCCTATGCACGGGTTCGCACCTTCATTTCGAGATGTGGCAAGACAACCGGTACGTGGACCCGTTAAAGGCCAACGTCCCGGTCGAACGGCAGCTCGATCCCTTGTTGATGGGGATCTTCGAGGCCACCAGGGAGTTGTTCTTCGGCCGATTGGACGCCGACCGCAAGACCGCGGGGTTGCCCTCACCCGTGTCCGGTCCGATTGAAGTGGACACTCGTGGCCTGTAACAGGCCACGAAACCTGTATGACCGGTGCCGCTAAAGAAATCGTCCCAGCCGCCGAAGGAGATTATTCGTAGGACGGTGTCGATCTTGCGAGTCTTCGTCGGCGTCCCCGTAGGGGCGGCCGTGGCCGCGCGGATTTCGGCCGTCCGCAACGAGCTCGTCGATGAGGCGGTTCGCTGGGTACCGGCGGAAAACCTCCATCTGACTCTGAAATTTGTGGGCAACGTCGAAGAGGCCCAGCTTGTTTCCATGCGTGCGGCCTTGCTGGAGGCTCTGGCCGGCACCGCGGGGTTCGGCGTCACCGCCAGGGGCCTCGGGGTCTTTCCGGACGCCCGCCGTCCGCGAGTCCTGTGGGTCGGACTGGCGGCCCCGGAGCTCGCGCAGGTGGCGGGGCGGGTGGACCGGGCGCTGGAGCCGTTGGGCGTCGAGCGGGCGTCGACGCCGTTTCGCCCGCATGCGACCATCGGACGCTGGCGGCGCCCTGAGCCCGGGGCCGTACGCCTTAGGGAAGAGCTGACCCGCTGGCGAGATCGCGAGTTCGGCGAGTTCCGGATGGATGCGGTGACTCTTTTCCGGAGCACGCTTCGACCGGCTGGAGCTACGTATTCCCCGTTGGAGGTCTTTCGGCTGGAGGCCGGCCGGAGTCGTCCGACCGCAGCGGGAGGACACGAGACCGAAAATTCGAGAACGCACTAAGGAGACCTCATGGATGCGAACAAGGAGAAAGCCATCGACCTGGCGGTGAGCCAGATCGAGAGACAGTTTGGCAAAGGGGCCATCATGAAGCTCGGGGAGGGGGGGGTGATCAAGGACATCGCGACGATCTCCACGGGCTCCATCGGCCTCGATATCGCCCTCGGAGTGGGCGGGGTGCCGCGCGGCCGGGTGGTGGAGATCTACGGCCCCGAGTCCTCCGGCAAGACGACGTTGGCGCTTCACATCCTTGCCGAGGCCCAGCGGCTAGGGGGAATGGTGGCGTTCGTCGACGCCGAGCACGCGCTGGATCTCAGCTACGCCCAGAAGCTCGGAGTGCAGACCGACGAGTTGCTGATCTCGCAGCCGGACCACGGCGAGCAAGCCCTTGAGATCGCCGAGACCCTGGTCCGCAGCGGCGCCATCGACGTGCTGGTGGTGGACTCCGTGGCGGCGCTGGTGCCACGGGCCGAGATCGAGGGCGAGATGGGCGATTCGCACATGGGTCTCCAGGCCCGCCTCATGTCCCAGGCGCTGCGCAAGCTGACGGGCACCATATCCCGTTCCCAGGCAGTGGTGGTCTTCATCAACCAGATACGCATGAAGATCGGCGTCATGTTCGGCAACCCCGAAACCACCACCGGGGGCAACGCCCTCAAGTTCTACGCTTCATTGCGCATGGAGATACGCCGAACCGGGGCGCTCAAGGACGCCGACTCGGTCATCGGCGGGCGTACCCGGGTGAAGGTAGTGAAGAACAAGATGGCGCCGCCCTTCCGCGAAGCCGAGTTCGACATCCTCTACGGCACCGGCATCTCCAGAGAGGGGGAGCTGGTGGATATCGGCAGCGACATGGGGGTCGTGGCCAAGAGCGGCGCCTGGTACTCGTTCGAGGGCGACCGCATCGGACAGGGCCGGGAGAACGTCAAGCAGTTCCTGCGCGAGCACCCCGACATCGCCGGCCAGTTGTCAGAGCTGATACGGGCCAAGGCGGGCCTCAAGAGCCCGCAACGCCAGCCCGCCAACGGGTCGGATGGGGATCCGAAGCCGGGCAAATGAGCCGTCTGCCCGGTAGCATCCTCTTGAATTACCGGTTCTGTATTCTACAACTCAAATAGGAGGGCTCTATGTATCTCACCGAAGAATGCTGGACTACCGCCTCCAATGACCTGGAATTCCGACAGTTTCGTCTTGGCATGGAGTGGACGAGACGCTTGCGTACCATTGCCGGGGCCACGCTGGCCTTATCTGTTCTGCTTCTGCCCGTACATGCGGTGGCGGAACGTATTGACCGCAACTTCAAGCCGATGGCGACCCAAGGCAGGAAGACGCCCGCGGTGCCTCTGGCGGATCTCAAGATCTCCAAGGGCGAACTCGCGGTGCAAATCAGCTACAATGAGCGACTGGAGACGTTGACGGTCCAGCCCCCGGGAAAGGGACCGTTCCCGCTGGCGGTGATTTCTCACGGTGTGCCGACCAGGGGCGGTAATGCAGCCAGAAAGAGGTTGACGCTCCGCCACTACCTAGGGGTTGCCGAGGACCTGGCCAGGCGTGGATACAAGGCCGTCATCTTCGCAAGGCGCGGCTACGCGTCATCCACCGGCAAGGCATCGGAAGGATATGGTGGCTGCTCGAACGCCAATAAATGGTCCTTCACCGAGGCTGCCGAGGCTGGGGCCAGGGACTACGCCGCCGTCATCGAAGCTTTGGTCGAGCAGCCGGATGTCGACGGCAAGACCGTGATTGTCGCGGGTCAATCGGGAGGAGGATTTGCAGCCAGCGCGCTTGCCATGGATGCACCCGCAGGGCTGATAGGAATCCTCAACTTCTCGGGTGGCCGCGGGGGCGCCAAGGAAGGCGGCAACTGCAGCGAGGATGGATATGTCGGGGCCTTCGGGAACTTCGGGGCGAACGCCAAGGTGCCGGCGCTGTGGCTGTACTCCACCAAGGACAAGCTGTTCTCGCCCGAGTTGGTGGACAGCGCCCTGGACGCTTATGCAGCCAACGGGGCGCCCGTGCGCCTCGATCGGTTTGGGAGACTGTGGTACTCATCCAACGGGCATGCCCTTTATCGTGCAGGCGGTCGCGAGTTGTGGGGTCCGGCCGTCACCGCGTTCCTGAATGATATCGGAGCTCCGAACTGGGCGGAACCCCCCATGGATGCAAACGTGGGAGAAATTGGAGGCACCCTGGCGACTCGGCAGACGCGGGGGGCGGTCGTGGCTGGCGTATCTGGCTCGTTCACGACACAAGGCGTATGCCTACGACGAGGAAACTGGGGCTTACGGCTGGGCCAGCGTAAGGGACACCGTTGAGGCGGCTAAGGAAAGAGCACTGAAAAACTGCCGGAAAAGAGGTGACGACTGCAAGCTCATGAACGTGGATGGGAAGATGGTACCGCAGTGATAACACCCGGTGCAATCCCCGGGCCCTTCAAACATCAAGGGGCGTCTATGCCCGCCTTGTTTTGGCCTATTTCCGGGTCCCCGCCGGTGCGGTTTGGAGTCCGGTCCCCGCGGGTTTGACGTTGCCTTCGCGCCGGGCAGAATGCTATCAATGGGCGTCATGACGGCCGGAAAAGAGATTCGCGACAGCTTCCTGGACTTCTTCAAGGACAAGACCCACACGGTGGTGCAGAGCTCGTCGCTGGTGCCGCAGCAGGACCCGACCCTGCTGTTCACCAACGCGGGCATGGTCCAGTTCAAGAACATCTTCCTCGGAGTCGAGCGGCCCGCGTTCAAGCGCGCCGCCAGTGCCCAGAAGTGCCTGCGCATCAGCGGCAAGCACAACGACCTGGAGTCGGTGGGCCGCGACACCTATCATCATACGTTCTTCGAGATGCTGGGGAACTGGTCCTTCGGCGACTACTACAAGGAAGAGGCCATCGCCTGGGCCTGGGAGCTTCTCACCAGGGAATGGGGGCTGCCCAAGGACAAGCTCTACGCCACCGTGTTCCGCAACGACGACGAGGCCGAGGGGTTGTGGCACCGTATCAGCGGCCTGCCTCCCAGCCAGGTGCAGCGTTTCGACGACAAGGACAACTTCTGGGAGATGGGCGACACCGGCCCCTGCGGCCCGTGCAGCGAGATCCACCTGGACCGGGGTCCCGAGGCCTGCGACCACCCGGACGATCCCGGGCACGTTTGTGCCGTCAACGGCGACTGCGCCCGCTACATCGAGCTCTGGAACCTGGTCTTCATCCAGTACAACCGCGACGCCGAAGGAACCCTCCACGACCTGCCGGCCAGGCACGTGGACACGGGCATGGGGCTCGAGCGCATTACTGCGGTGCTGCAGGGGGTCTTATCGGACTACGACGTGGATCTGTTCCACAACATCATCGCCGCCACCGAGGAGCTGGCGGGCAAGGCCTACGGCCGGAATGGCGAGGCGGACATCTCGTTTCGCGTCATCGCCGACCACGCCCGGGCGGTGAGCTTTCTCATCGCCGACGGCGTGCTTCCGAGCAACGACGGCCGCGGCTACGTGCTGCGCCGGCTGCTCAGGCGGGCGGCCCGCCACGGGCGGCTCTTGGGCTTCGAGGAACCGTTTCTGTTCCGGCTGGTGGAGCCGGTGGCCACGGTACTGGGAGAAGCCTACGACGAGGTGCGGACCGACGGGGAACGCATCGAGGAGACGGTCAAGGCCGAAGAGGCGCGCTTCGCCGACACCCTGGACAAGGGGCTGGTGCTGCTGGAGGATTCACTGGCCGAACTGCGCAAGCGCAACGGGCAGTCGCTGCCCGGGGACGTGGCCTTCCGCCTGTACGACACCTACGGCTTTCCCGTGGACCTGACCGAGGACATCCTGCGCGGCGAGGGCCTCACCGTCGATCACGAGGGCTTCGAGCGGCTCATGCAGCAGCAGCGGACACGCGCTCGGGCCGCCCGGGACACCGCTTCCCACGGCGAAAGCCTGAACGTCACCGACGCGCTGCCTCACAGCCGTTTCCTGGGCTACGACCGTTTGAGCCACGAGTCGCGGGTGACCGCGCTCTATCGCGGCGACAAGCCGGTGGGGGAGGCCCACGAGGGCGATCCGGTGGATCTCATCGTCGCGGAAACGCCGTTCTATGCGGAGTCCGGCGGCCAGGTGGGGGACCGGGGCACCATCCGCACCGCCCGGGGCGACACCGTGGAGGTGCTCGACACGTGGCATCCGACGCCCGAAGTGGTGGTGCACCGGGGCAAGATCGTCAGCGGCCGTGTCGCGGCGGGCGACCCCGTGGAGTTGGCGGTGGACGGCGAGCACCGCGGGCGCGCCATGCTCAACCACTCGGCCACCCACATCCTGCACGCGGTGCTGCGGGAAGAGCTGGGCACGGGCGTGCGCCAGGCCGGATCGCTGGTGGCGCCGGACCGGCTGCGGTTCGATTTCACCCACGGCGGCCCGGTGGATCCGGAGATTCTGGAGCGCATCGAACGGGAAGTGAACCAGCGGATTCGTGAGAACGCCGGGGTCTCCACCGAGGAGATGGACTACGACGACGCCATCCGCGCCGGCGCCATGGCGTTCTTCGGAGACAAGTACGGCGACCGCGTGCGGGTGGTGCGTATCGGGGACTTCTCAACCGAGCTCTGCGGCGGCACCCACATCCATCAGGCCGGTGACATCGGGCTGTTCCGGCTGAGCGCCGAGGGCGGCGTGTCCGCGGGCGTAAGGCGCATCGAGGCGGTCACGGGCGCCACCGCCTTCGACGTGATGCGCGCCTACGACTCCGTCCTCGCCGAAGTCAGCGGGCTGCTCCGGAGCACCAACGAGGACGCCGTCGACAAGGTGCGGCGGCTGCTGGAAAGGCAGAAGGAGCTGGAACGCCAGGTGGCCGAGCTCAAGAGTCAGCTCGGGCAGAACCGGGTGCCGGAGCTTCTCGGGAAGGCGCGGAAGAATGCCGAGGGCGCCAGCATCATCGTCGAAAAAGTGGAGGGCCTGGACGCCAGGCAGCTCAGGGAGACCGTGGACCAGCTCCGGCAGCAACTGCCCGGCGGCTTCGTCTTCCTGGCATGCCCCGGCGAGAAGAACGTGATGCTGGCGGCCGGCAGCGGCGAGGACGGGCGGTATCACGCGGGAGACATCATCAAGCAGGTGGCGCCTGCCGTCGGCGGCGGCGGAGGAGGACGCGCGGATTTCGCGCAGGCGGGCGGCAAGCAGCCGCACAAGACCGATGACGCGCTGCGCATGGCTCGCGAGCTCGTATCGAGGATTTCTTGACGGTGAGTCAAGCGAGCATCGAGAGCGCGCCGGCGGTGCCCCATCTGGCATTCAACGACCCGCGGCTGTTCCGGGAGCTTCTGGGCAATCAGGACGAGCACCTGAAGATCGCCCAGCGGGCGTTGGGCGTCAAGTTCCGGGTGCACGGCACCGAGATGGAGATCCAGGGCGACCAGCCCGAATCGGGACTGGCGCGGGAGGTCATGCGTCAGCTCTATGGCCTGCTGGAGTCGGGCTACCCCGTGTACGGCAGCGACGTCGACTACGCCATCCGCATCCTGAGCAGCAACAGCAAGGCGAACCTGCAGGAGATCTTTCTCGACACCATCTACATCTCGTCCCACAAACGCACCATCACCCCCAAGAGCGTCGCCCAGAAGAGCTATATCGACGCCATCCGGCGCCACGACATCGTCTTCGGCATCGGCCCGGCCGGCACCGGAAAGACCTATCTGGCCATGGCCATGGCCGTGTCCGAGTTGATGAAGAACAACTACGCCAGGATCATCCTCACCCGCCCGGCGGTGGAGGCCGGGGAGAAGCTCGGCTTTCTGCCCGGCGACCTGGCCGAGAAGGTCAACCCCTACCTCCGGCCCCTCTACGACGCCATGCACGACATGGTGGACTTCGACAAGGCCCAGCGCCTGCTCGAACGGGGCAGCATCGAAGTGGCGCCCCTGGCCTTCATGCGCGGCCGAACCCTCAACGACTCCTTCGTCATCCTGGACGAGGGTCAGAACACCACCCCCGAGCAGATGAAGATGTTCCTCACCCGGCTGGGCTACGGCTCCAAGGCGGTGATCACCGGCGACGTAACCCAGATCGACCTGCCCGCCGGCCGGCTGTCCGGGCTCAAGGAGGCCTGGCGCATCCTGCAGGGGGTGGAGGGCATCCGCTTCGCCACCTTCACCGAAAAGGACGTGGCCCGGCACCGCCTGGTGCAGGACATCATCACCGCCTACGAGCGCGATACCCGGCAGAACGACGATTCCAATGGGTGACCAGGCCGTCGCCGTCGACGTGGTGCGCCAGGGCGCGGCGCGGAAGGTGCCTGTGCGCGCACTCAAGGCCAAGGCAGGGCGGATCCTGCGGCTGATGGACCTGAAGGACTGCGAGCTCAGCGTGGCCCTGGTGGGCGATGAGGAGATCCGCGATTTGAACGGGCGCTACCGGTCACGCGACGAACCTACCGATGTGCTGTCGTTCCCGGTGGAGGAGCCGCTGCCCACCGGACATCGGCTCATCGGCGACGTGATCATCTCCGTGGAGAAGGCGGCCCGGCAGGCGCGGCAACGGCGCCGCTCCTTCGACGACGAGATGGAGGTGCTTTTGATACACGGTATCCTGCACAACCTGGGGTATGACCACGAGCGGTCCCCCGAGGACCAGCGGGAGATGCGCGCCATGGAGCGGCGACTGCGCAAGGGGCTCAAGGCCGGCGAGCCATAAGCAGCTACGCCGGCGGGACACGACACTAGGCCGACAGTAACAAAGGCGGCTACTTCAGGGACTCCGCTATCCGCAGAATCGCCTCCTCGAAGGTCGGCTGGATGGTCGATCCGGCATCTTCAAGGGCGCCGATCATCATGAGGTTGTCCGCCATCCCGAAGCTCTCGACCAATTGACCGTGGACATCCATCTGCGGGCTCTTCGCGTCAAGCTTATAGTGTAGCGCCACCCTGTCGTAATATAGGCCCGCGGCCTCGCTCTGGCCGTAGAACGGCTTCGCTTCGTAGTAGCCGAAGACCGGCTTCCCCAAGCCGCGCATATAGCCCATTTCGAAGGCGGTGCCCGTGTCCATGCCGGGACCGCGAAACCGCACCATATTGGCCGCGATGAAATGCGCCTTGTCCATCATCTCAATGTTGGCCCGGTAGATGCGCAGGCCGGTATCCCGGTCCGGCTTGAAATCGGAAATCTCGTTGTCCAGCGGATACAGGCCCACCAGCCGGAAGGGCCAGCCGTGCTCGGCGTTGAGACGCTCGATCAGGGCCTTCTTGTCCTTGCCGGCCTTCACGGGTTCCGGCAGGAATACCTCGGGTCCGGCCAGATACACGTAGTAGACGGGCTTGTCAGCAGCTTCCATGCCTGTAGAAATGACTAAAAAGGCAGAAGCAATCAACCAGCAGATGAAGCGTCGCAATGGTTCCTCCCTTTGGAACGTTTGTGGCTTTCGGAAGCTAACACGTCTTCGGCTGCCGCTCAAAGTCCGCTGGCGGTTTCTTTGTCGGCCGGGAGAACATCCGCTATATTGAGGAAGATCATCGACATGAGCTTGGTGCCATTTCCCGTCCCGCGTTCTTGAAGTACTCGATTGCACCGCCCGTACACGCATAAATTTGCATCCACAGGAGCCCATGATGTTTGACGAAGCACGCGAACAATTGACACTTCTCGAAGAGAAACTGCGCCTGTTACGGAGGCGCCTTTGACGTCGAAGGCAAGCAGAAGCGCGTCGACGAGCTGGTAACCCTCACCGCGAAGCCCGATTTTTGGAACGACGCCGACAAGGCCCAGGGGGTCCTCAAGGAGCAGTCCCTGCTCCGGGAGGCCGTGGACGACTATGGCAAATGCCATTCGAGCGTTGAGGAAGCACGCTTCTTTCTGGATCTTGCCGAGGAAGAGAACGACGCCGAAGCGTTGGAAGAGACGCAGGCCCGGATCCAGGAAGTCACCGACAGCCTCGCGGACATGGAGCTGCGGCAGCTACTCGGCGGCACGGACGACCGCCGTGACGCCATCGTCACGCTCCATCCCGGCGCCGGCGGCACCGAGTCCCAGGACTGGGCCGAGATGCTGCTGCGCATGTATCTGCGATGGGGGGACCGGCGCGGTTACAAGACCGAGATCATGGAGTATCAGCCCGGCGAGGAGGCCGGCCTCAAGCGGGTCACCTTCACCATCGCCGGGGAATATGCCTACGGCTACCTGAAGTGCGAGGCCGGCATTCACCGGCTCGTGCGCATCTCCCCGTTTGACGCCAACTCCAGGCGCCACACCTCCTTCGCCTCGGTCTTCGTCTACCCCGAGATCGACGACACCATCGACGTGGAGATCAACGAGTCCGACCTGCGCATCGACACCTACCGCGCCAGCGGCGCCGGCGGCCAGCACGTCAACAAGACCGATTCCGCGGTGCGCATCACCCACCTCCCCACCAACATCGTCGTGGCCTGCCAGAACGAGCGCTCCCAGCACAAGAACAAGGCCATGGCCATGCGCATCCTGCGCTCGCGGCTCTACGAGCTGGAGGTGGTGAAGCAGCGGGAGATGATGGACAGCTACCAGAAGGACAAGAAGGAGATCGCCTGGGGCAGCCAGATCCGCTCCTACGTGCTCCATCCCTACCGCATGGTCAAGGACCACCGCACCAACCTGGAGATCGGCAACGCCGACGCCGTCCTCGACGGCGACATCGACCGGTTCATCCAGAGCTATCTGATGGAGGCGGAGGAGGGCTGAGGAGCCGTCCGATAGACTCACTGGTCGCGAAGGTCGCTGGGTGCGACAACAGGGATCTCTTCGACGGTCTGAAATGCCTTGTCGCTCGACACCAGGCAGTCGGCCTCCAATTGAATGGCCACTGCCAAAATGAGTGAATCATTGGTGAGCAACCCGTACCGGCTCTGCAAGGCGAATCCCGAGTCCAGCAGATCGTCGGGTGTACAACACTCAAACCGGAGACCCATGTCGAAGAGGGTACGCACCTTGGAACGGTAGAGGCTCAACCCGCGGACGATGTCCGGCTTCTCGGCGAGGCTGGCCACCTGGTTGCGAGGCGAGACAAGGTGCTTCATCGTCGCTTCCAATAACATCAGCCTGTGGGTCAGTTCGTGCCAGACGATTTCGGGCAGTGCCCCCGTAAGCTTGCCCTGGGAGCAGCGTCAGCAATCGCTGGGACTGTTCGGACACACCTCGCTCGGCGTACAACAGCACATTGGTGTCAAATCCAAGCCGTGGATGCGATGTGTGAGGGGGATTTGGTCGCCGTGTATGAAACCCTCCGCAACCCAGAAAGTCACCGCCGAATGGGGGAAGGTAGAATCATTGGATATGGCAAGGTCGTGGAGCGCATCCACGACGGTGATGGACCCCGTTGGGTCCTGGTTGCCCGACTTGACACCCTCCGCGACGAGGGAGGGGTCTCATGGCAAGAGGCAAGCACGATACTGGGATATCCTTTGCGTAGGGGACTTCAGGAAATCTGCGCGGAGAGATTCAACCACCTGGCTCGTCAATTAGTCAACCGTGTATGATGAAGAAGTTGTATAGTCACGTATATAATTCCCCGAAAGCCCCTGACTTGATCGGTCTGAATATGGACGTGACGCTTTGAGCGATTTTAGATTCGGGCCTCTTCATGACCACGATCGAGACAAGATATTTGGCAAAGATCGCCGAGGCCACGCCTCCCTCCGCACGATTGGCGTTTCGTGGCCTGCCTGACAGCACCTGGAAGGTTCATTCAGGTGCAACCCGACGTCTGATTCGGGAACTTCACGGTGAAAAACATGACGACGTCGATCGCTCGTCCATATTTGGTCGCCTGTACATCTCGTATCACCGGACTGTGTTGGTCGAGGCGGCGCGAAACCATGGGTTTGACACGACCGAAGGGCAGAGCGACTCCGATTTGCAACTCCTCGCGAAACTACAGCACCTTGGCGCCGCGACAGGGTTAATTGATTTCACATGGGATTCCCTCGTCGCTTTGTGGTTTGCTACGGAACCGCGGGGCAAGGAAGAATGCTCCGGTAAGGTTGTTGTACTACCCTGATATTCGAAATAGTCAGGGTCGTCCAAGTATACCAGAGCTCGGAATACGAAAGAGCCATTCTTACTTTTTTGTGTACGGGAAGTGCGGGAAACATAGGGAACTTCGGAGGAGAAGGCACAAAGGGCGGTACCGGTTCTGATGGGGAAGGGGGATTCTGTCTCAGGGTTACTTGGTGAGGAAGGTGTGACAATCGGCGCGGAGGGTTCGCCGAGGCTGTGGTTTGGTCGGTTGACGAAGGGTGCTCTGGACTACACGCCGATCTCTTAGAGGAAGGCTGAGTGGAAACAACCCATTCTTGGCGCTGACCGTTCCGTTCTGTGGATCAGTTCCGCGGTGCACTCAGGGCACCGGATATCACCATTCAAAGCGAGTTCGTGCTTACCGAGCACAGGCTACCGCCGGGGATCTCGTCGAGACTCATTGATCCCAAACGTCCGCTTGCAGGATTTCTTGGAAATCTTCGAAAGAAACCGCCATCGGCTGCTCACAGAATAACCTGTAGGCGGCCTCACGGCGGTCGGGCGGCGGCAACTTGGCTGTCAGGTAAAGATCCAAGGCATCATGTATCAGGTCGCTGAGCGGCCGTCCCTCGTCGACCGCCTGCCGCTTCGCCCTGCGTAGGACATCAGCTTCGACGATGGTTCCGATCTTCTGCTTCATTGACGGGATCCTCCGTTTGACGAGCCATGCTTTCTAGTTTTACCTAGAAATCTAGACCTGTCAAAAACCAAAACTTGAGATCGGCAACGCCGACGCCGTCCTCGACGGCGACATCCACCGGTTCATCCAGAGCTATCTGATGGAGGGAGAGGAGGGCTGAGCGGATTCTGTACCGTGCAACCCGTTTCAGTGCCGGTAGCCTCTGAGTCGGGCGTAGCTCTCGATCTGATCGGCGGTGAGTTCGCGGGCACTCTCGATGTGCGCGAGCAGGTGGATTGCCTGAAACTGCCCGCGCATGATGCCCAGGTGCGCCAGCGCCGAAGTTGACGCCACGGCGAACAGGCTGGTCCAGCCGAACATGGCGATGATTGCGTTCATGGGTTGACTCCCTGGTCCTGGGCAGTTCCTCTACGCAAGTACGGCTCGGCTGACCGGTGGAGACGCACGCGTCCCACGGTCAGCCGAGCCGCACGAAGCACTATACAGGCGTTGGCGGGCCCCGGTTGCGAATCTAGTGCAACGGTGAGAAGGACGCCGGCACGACGATGGAATTCTCCTGATGGAGCAGCATCTCACGGGTGGCGGGCGGCCAGTTGGGCAGCTTCATGGCCTCGGCGCGGAGCCGGGTCCGCTCACCCATGTCCTTGTAGGGCCAGATGTGCACCCACTGGTTGAGCGAGCCGTAGGTGGTGAACCAGCCGGCGGCCAAGGGCGAGATCTTGACCCGGTCCTCGATACAATCCTGCCAGCGTTCGATCAGCGTCGGGATGCTTCCCGGATGCACCGTGTAGGTGCGGATCTCGTAGATGTTCCCCATCTCACGGGGTTCCAGCGGCGGGGAAAACGGCGCCGCCTGAAAGACCTTGCTCTCCTGCGTCACCATGAACTCGCGGACCTTGGGTGGCCAGTGCCCCGTGGCCCGGGCCTCGGCGCCGATGCGGTCCTTCTCCGCAAAGCTCTCATAGGGCCAGATGTGGATGACCTGGTTCAGCGGCCCCACCTCCGAATGAAAGAACGCCCCCAGCGGGGAGATCTTGGCGCGGTGCTGCAACCCCTCCTCAAAGGCCTTCTCGAAGTCGGGAATCTTTCCGGGCTTGAGCGTGTAGGTTCTCATCTCGATGATCATGTGTTTCCTCCTGAGTTCTGCCAGTGAAGTCTGTTCCCTTTCTTTCCGTTTTGGCCGGCAAATGCAACACCTCATGACACACCTTGTGACGAGCCAGTGGGAGGCTTCAACGGCAGGGATGGAGACCTGCGCCAGAAAGGGGTTGGCTCAAGCGGTTCGTTGGGCTAATAAACTTTCCTTTCCGAAAAAGCCTCGTCTGCTAGTGTGCGGTTTCTTGCGCAAAGACTACCTCGGAGGACCACTTCATGCTGCGGATACGGATCGACATATTGAGCAAGGAAGAAGAGACAGAACTCAAAATGTGGCGAAGGCGGCCCAGTACAGACAGCAGACGCCGATTCCGGGCGGCGCTGATACTCGACTATGCACGGGGGCTTTCGGTGAAAGAAATCGCCGAGCGCCACCGGACCAGCCAGCGGACGGTATCCAGCCAGCGGACGGTATCCAGATGGCGACGGCGGTTTGCCGATGAACGACTGGCCGGTTTGTCGGTGAGTCAGGCCGGCAGTGTCCCCGGAAAAGCAGGAGGTCAGTGGACAGGGGGTGCCAAGGCCATCGTCGGGAAGCTTCGGGAGGCCGATTGGTTGTCGGCCACAACACAGGGGCTGTTGGCCAGCAACTTGGCCAACGACCTGAACGGTTTGTTGCAAGATATGGTGAAGGGACCGCCTACCATCTATGACAACGCAATGGATGCTGTCTACAACGCGACCCTTCCCCACGCACCTGTAGCCACTGCGTCAATTCGTGCCGACACCCTGTCCGAACTCGTAAACGAACGCACGGGGGTTTCGGTCGACATGGCCATACGGCTGTCGAAGGCTTTCGGGTCAACGCCCGAGACTTGGCTCGGGATGCAGATGGCCTACGATTTGTGGCAGGCGCGGGAACGCGCCGATCGAATCGAGGTTGAGAGCTTCGTTACGACCTGAGCGCCTTGTCGAAGGCCAACAATGGCGCGTGGTCGTTTCGGACAGAATCACTCTGTCTTCAGGCCCGTTTGCTCAGGTCGATGGGGACGGCATAGCGGGGGTCGGCAACCGGCTGACCCGGCGGCGCCGACTCCAAAAAGGTGAAGCTTTCATAGAAGTCATCCAGGGCGATGAACTTGCCGTTCTGCTCGGCCCATTCCCGCATCCGGCGGTTGCAGCTATGTCGCCACGAAAGGACCTCAATGCGCCAATTCCGGCGGCGCATACGCTCAAGGTCGGCGTGAAAGCCTACGCCGTCATCAAACCCGGCGCCGTCTCCCGTAAGCAGAACCGCTATTCCGGGGTCGCCGTTGTAGTCCACCGCATCTCGCAGCATCACGGTTTGCAAGGCTTGGTCCACGCCCTGTTCCCGGCCTTGTAGCGCGCCTCGCTCCAACAACTGGACGGTGACGCCCTCGTTCTCCAACCGGTTCCAGACGTGCCGAAGTTCCGGCGGGACGGAGCCGACCGCGATTGCGCGCTCAATCTCCCGGTTACCGTGAGCCAACTGCAAGAGATTCCGGAAATGGATACGGACCCGGAAGCGAGCTACTTCCCCTTCGCGCTCAATGGCAACCTGCTGTGCGCTGATGAAGATGTTTGAGTTGTCCCAGTAGATGAAAACCTTGTCCACTCGAAGTTCACCGCCGTTCGAAAAGTAATGAGACAGTCTAGCTAAGGGTGCGTGTATAGGGCAAGCCGGAAACGCGGGAGGTGTAGGTCGGGCATGTCGGATTACGCTTCGCTAATCCGACCTACAGGGTACCCTTCGCCACTCCACGTATACGCTACCCCGCCCCGTTCGCCGTGAGATACTCCCTCAGCGCCCGGGCAGTGTAGGAGCGCTTGCCGTCCTGGGCCACCTTGGACGGGGGGCCGTAGGCGACCACGCGGCCGCCCTTGTCGCCGCCTTCGGGGCCGAGGTCTACGAGGTAGTCGGCGTCCTTGATGATCTCGAGGTTGTGCTCGATGGTGATGACGGTGTTGCCGGCGTCCACCAGCCGGTGGAGGATGTCGATGAGTTTCTCGACGTCGGCGAAGTGGAGGCCGGTGGTGGGTTCGTCCAGGATGTAGAGGGTCTTCCCGCGGGACTCCTTGCCGAGCTCGTAGGCGAGCTTGATGCGCTGGGCCTCGCCGCCGGACAGGGTGTTGCTGGCCTGTCCCAGGGTGATGTAGCCCATGCCGATGTCGTCCAGGACCCTGAGCGGGCGGTAGGCCTTGGGGAAGGGGCGGAAGAACTCCACCGCCTCCTCCACGGTCATCTGCAACACCTCGGCGATGTTCTTGCCGTTGAACTTCACCGACAGGGTCTCCTCGTTGAAGCGCAGCCCGCCGCACCCGTCGCAGTGCACGAACACGTCGGGCAGGAAGCTCATTTCCTTCTTGATCCTGCCCTGGCCGGAGCACTCGTCGCACCGCCCGCCGCTCACGTTGAAGGAGAACCGGCTCGGCGTATACCCGCGCATCCGCGCCTCCGGATGCAGCGCGTAGATGCGGCGGATCTCGTCGAGGAACCCGACGTAGGAGGCGGGCACGGAGCGCGGCGTCTTGCCGATGGGCGTCTGATCCACCTCCACCGCCCGCTCGATGGGTTCCCAGCCGCCAAGGTCCTCGTGGCGGCCCGGACGGCCTGCGTTCTGTCCCAGCCTCGCCTTGAGCCCTTTGAACACCACCTCCTTCACCAGGGTGCTCTTGCCCGAGCCGGACACGCCGGTGACGCACGTCCACATGCCCAGGGGCAGCCGCACCTTGAGGTTCTTGAGGTTGTTCTCCCGGGCACCGGTCACCATCATCCACTCGCTGCTCTTGAGTGCCCGTTCCGGCCAGAGCCGGCGCCGGGAGGTTCCCAGGAACGCCCCGGTGACCGAGGCGGGATTGGCGCGGACCTCTTCCGGCGTGCCCATGGCCACCACCCGGCCGCCGCGCACCCCGGCGCCGGGCCCGAGGTCCACCAGCACGTCCGCTGCCCGGATGGTGGCCTCGTCGTGCTCCACCACCAACACGGAGTTGCCCGCCTCCACCAGCCGCCGCAGCGTGGCCAAAAGACGGTTGTTGTCACGCGTGTGCAGCCCGATGGTGGGCTCGTCGAGGATGTAGCAGACGCCGCGGAGGTTGGAGCCCAGTTGCGCCGCCAGGCGCACCCGCTGGGCCTCGCCGCCGGACAGGGAGTTGGCCCGCCGGTCCAGCGTCAGGTAGCCCAGGCCCACCTCGTCCAGGAACCGCAGCTTCTGATGTATCTCCTTCTGGGTCTTCTCCAGGACCAGCCGTTCCTTGTCCGCGCTGTGTTTGAGGAGCCGCTCCTCCAGTGACGCGAAGCGGCCCAGCGCCTCTTTCACCGACAGGGCCGTGATTTGCCAGATGGCCTTGCCGGCGACGCGGACGTTGCGGGCCCGCGCATTGAGCCGCGCCCCCTCGCAGGCCGGGCACGTGTGCTCGCTCATGAACGAAGCCAGATAGCCGGCCAGGGCGCCGTCGCTCTTGACCCGGAGCCCGGACAGCGTGCCGAGAAGACCGGCCACCGACGGCCGCGCGCGCCCGTTGAGCACGGCTTCCCGCTGCCTTGCCGGCAGGGCGCCGATGGGTACGTCGCCGGGAACGTCGAGCTTTTGCTGCAACTCGCCCTGAAACTGGTTCAACCGCCGCTTGAGGGCGGCGCGCCCTTCCGGGGCCTCCGCGCACAACCGGTTCACTATGTCCGTCAGGCTCAGCCCGGGGTCCGGGATGACGAGATCGGCGTCGAACTCTTCGGATGAACCCACCCCGTGACAGTCCGGGCACGCCCCTTGCCGGCTGTTGAACGAGAACAGCCGCGGATCCAGGGGCTCGTACCCGACGCCACAGGCCCGGCAGAAGAGGCGCTCGTTGTAGACCTCCTCGGCGCCCTCGGAGAGCACGTGAATCACACCGTTGCCGAGGCGCAGGCCGTGCCCCAGCACCGTCTCCATGCTCAGGCGTCCGGCCTTTGCGGTGCCCACCACGATGTCGATGTCGTGCTCGTGGAAACGCCCGAGTCCCTGCTGGAGTACCGACGCGGTGAGGGCGGTCATGGCCCCGTCGATGCGGGCGCGGCCGTAGCCGAGCCGGCGGGCTGCCATCATCACGTCCTTGTGATAGCCCTTGCGCCCGCGCACCACCGGGCTCAGCACGGTGATGTCCTTGCCGCGGTACTGGCGCCCCACCCGGTCCAGGATCCGGCTGCGGGTGAGCGAGGTGATGGCGCCGCCGCACTGGGGGCAGTGCTGCTTGCCCACCTTGGAATACAGCAGGCGCAGGTAGTGGTAGAGCTCGGTGACGGTGGCCACGGTGGAGTTCCGGCCCCCCTGGCTGAGGCGCTGCTCGATGGCCACGGTGGGCGGTATGCCCGCCAGCACGTCGACGTTTGGCCGGGCCATGATCTTCATGAACTGCCGCGCGTAGGCGGAGAGGCTGTCGATGTAGCGCCGCTGGCCGTCCGCGTAGATGATGTCGAAGGCCAGGGACGACTTTCCGGAGCCGCTGAGGCCGGTGACCACCACCAGCCGGTCCCGGGGGATATCGACGGCGATGTCCTTGAGATTGTGCTCTTTGGCGCCGACGATCCGGATGGCCGCCGGGTCGTTGGACCGTCTCGCCGTGGCCCGGCGCGGGCGTGTCTTGGCCAGGGTCGGTGTGAACGGGGACGACGATCGTTCCAGGTGATCCTTGAGGTAGCGTCCGGTGTGGGACCGCTCCACCGCCGCCACCTCCGGGGGCGTGCCCGTGGCCACCACCTCGCCGCCGCCGTCGCCGCCCTCGGGGCCGAGGTCGATGATGTGGTCGGCACACTTGATGACCTCGGTGTTGTGCTCGATGACCATCACCGAGTGGCCCTGGTCGATAAGCTCCTGCAGGGCGGAGAGCAGCCGGCGGATGTCGTGGAAGTGGAGACCGGTAGTGGGCTCGTCGAAGATGAAGAGCGTCCCGGTCTTGGTCGCCCGGGCGATGTGGGAGGCCAGCTTGAGACGCTGGGATTCCCCGCCGGAAAGGGTGGTGACGGGCTGGCCCAGCCGGAGGTAGTCGAGCCCCACCCGCGCCAGCGGCCGGAGCCCGCGCACGATCTCCGGCTGGTCCCCGAAGAACTTCATGGCCTCGGCGATGGTGAGGCCGAGCACGTCGTGGATGTTCCTGTTGCGGTAGGTGACCTCCAGGACCTCCTGCCGGTAGCGGGCGCCGCCGCACTCCGAGCAGGTGGCGAAGACGTCGGAGAGGAACTGCATCTCGATCCTCTCGAAGCCCTCGCCGCGGCAGGACTCGCAACGCCCGCCCTCCACGTTGAAGGAGAAGGTGGAGGCCGTGTAACCCCGGAACCGCGACAGGTCCACGCCGGCGAACAGCCGCCGGACGGGGTCGAACGCCTTCATGTAGGTCACCGGGTTCGACCGGGGCGTGGTGCCCAGCGGCGACTGGTCCACGAGGATCACCTCGGGGACGCGGTCGACGCCGCGAATCTCGTCGCAGTCCGTCAGGGTCGCCAGCGGCGAGGCCTTGAGGCGACGGATGTTCCGGGCGATGACCTCGTCCACCAGGCTCGACTTGCCCGACCCGGACACGCCGGTGACGCACACCAGCCGGCCCAGGGGGATACTCACGTCGATGTGCTTGAGGTTGTTGGCGTGGGCGCCGCGTATCTCCAGGGTGCGCCCCTGTATCCAGGGCCGGTAACGGACCGGCCGCGGGATGACCTTGCGCTGGGTCAGGTAGTCCGCGGTGAGAGAGGTCTGGCTTTCCAGCAGCTCGTCATAGGAGCCGGCGAACACCACCTCGCCGCCGTGTTCACCCGCCCGAGGGCCCAGGTCGATGACGTAGTCGCTCTCCTTGATGATCTCCGGGTCGTGTTCCACCACCACCACGGTATTGTTGTTGGATCGGAGGCGGTGGAGGATCTCCACCAGGCGGTGGCTGTCCCGCGGATGCAGGCCGATGGAGGGCTCGTCCAGCACGTACAGGGTATTCACCAGGGACGAGCCGATGGCGGTGGTCAGGTCCACCCGCTCGAGCTCGCCCCCGGACAGCGTCCGGGACTGGCGGTCGAGGGTCAGGTACTCCAGCCCCACGCCCATGAGATAGTCCAGGCGGCGGCGGATCTCGTGGAGCACCAGGCTGGCGACCTGATCGTCGCTCGAGTCGAGTTCCAGGGACTGAAAGTAGGCATGGGCTTCGGCTACGCTCATGCGGCTGACGTCCGCGATGTTGTGCCCGGCGATCCGGAAGTTCAGGCCCTCGGGCTTGAGCCGGGTCCCCTGGCAATCGGTGCAGGTCACGTAACGCCGGTAGCGGGCCAGGAACACGCGGACGTGCATCTTGTAGCTCTTCCGCTCCAGCCACTGGAACCAGCCGCGGATTCCGTAATACTTCCCGTCCTTCCAGCTTCCTTCGCCGTCGATGATCAGCCGGCGGTCCTCTTCGTCC
This sequence comes from uncultured Binatia bacterium (SeqCode), assembly GCA_965221155.1. Lineage (GTDB taxonomy): Bacteria > Desulfobacterota > Binatia > UBA9968 > JAJDTQ01 > JAJDTQ01. The sequence goes on from OZ244869.1 coordinate 1,597,648, forward strand.
AGCTCGGCGAAGGGGCGGTCCAGCGGGATGCCCCTGCGCCCGCAGAACTTCTTGAGCTCCCGCACCTCCCAGCGCGCGACCCGGGTGGTCCATGGCTTGATAACGCCGTCGGCGATGGACTTGGACGGGTCCGGAATCACCAGGTCGAGGTCGAGGTCGATGGAGCGGCCGAATCCGTGGCAGGTCTCGCAGGCCCCCAGCGGGCTGTTGAAGGAGAAGAGATTGGGCTGCGGCTCGGCGTAGGACAGGCCGCAGGCGGAGCAGTGGAGGCGGTTGCTGAAGCCCTCCCGGCGCCAGCCGTCCTCCACGTCGTGGAGGTCCAACCGCCCCTTGCCGAACTGAAAGGCCTGCTCCAGGGAGTCCGTGACCCGCTTACGTGTGGACTTGCGGTACGCGAAACGGTCGACCACGATGTCGGCGACTTCCCCGGGCGGGGCGTCGAGCGATTCCAGTTCTACCAGGCCGCGGTCCCGCAGGAGCCGGTGGAAACCCGCCTGCAGCAGTCCTCCCTTGACGTCTTCCCAGGGCAGCGACGGCGGCACGGACACCGGAAACGTCAGCACCCAGCGCACCCCCTCGCCCCGGGCCTGGAGCTGTCTCACGACGGACGGGGCGCTGTCCTTGGCGATGACCTTGTCGCACCCCGAGCAGTGGAGGACGCCGATCTTGGCGAACAAGAGCTTCAGGTGGTCGTACAGCTCGGTCATGGTGCCGACCGTCGACCGGGAGGTCTTGACCGGGCGGGTCTGGTCGATGGCGATGGTGGGCGGAATGTTCTCGATGGAGTCGACGTCCGGCTTCTCCATGCGATCGAGAAACTGCCGGGCGTAGGCCGAGAAGCTCTCGACGTACCGGCGCTGACCTTCCGCGTAAAGAATGTCGAAGGCGACGGTGGACTTGCCCGACCCGCTGACGCCGGTCACCACCGTCAAAGCGTTGAGGGGAATCTGGAGATCGAGGTCCTTGAGATTATTCTGCTTGGCGCCGCGGACATGTATCCAGCCCTGATCCATGGAACCAGGCATCAGGGAAACCGTGATGGCTGGCCACCACGCGAAATGGAAATCGTACGCCGGATGTAGGGGCGGGTTTCAAACCCGCCCGTGCCCGCATCGCGCTGCCGGCCCATACGTCTGCTAACCGATGCCGAGCTTTTCCCGCGCTTCCTCGCTGATTCGGCTGGCGTCCCAGGGCGGATCCCAGACCAGATCCACGTTGGCTTCCTTGACGCCGGGAATCTCCATGATCAGGGACTGCGCGTTGGATGCGATCATGCCGCCCATGCCGCATCCCGGCGCGGTCAGGGTCATCTTGACCGCCACGGTGTCGTCCTCGACCTCGACGTCGTACACCAGGCCGAGGTCCACGATGTTCACCGGGATCTCGGGATCGTAACACTCCTGCAAGGCCTCATAGACCTGTTCCTTGGTAATCATTGTTCCTCCTGTAGTGTCCTGTCTCGTGAGCCAGGACACTAACTCTTCTCACACTCCTGGCACGGACACAACGAGCGCAGATAGTCGAAGGTATAGATCCCGGTCATGTGCCCGTCGCTCCAACGGAAACAGACGGCGTAGTTGCCTACCGGTTCGATGGTGTCGAGACCCAAGTTCGGCACTTCCACGAAACGCTTCTCGATGGCGGCTTCATGCCCCTGGCAAAGCGCGCAGGGGCAGTAACCCCTCAGGTGCTCCTTGGGATACTCGCCGGCGTGCCCGTCGTCCCAGGTGATGCGGACGATGCCCTGGGCCTTGACGTGATTGATCTCTACGGGAACAGCCACGAACGTCCTGCCGGTCAGCTCGTGACGATCTTGAGGCCCGGCGCCTTGTCGGCCGCCTCGGACGCGATGGAAAGCTGGCCGGCCAGCCGCGCGGCCATGTCGAGGAACGCCTGACCGGCGGGGGAGTCGGGTTCCCGCGCCAGGATCGGCGTGCCCTTGTCGCCCCACTCGCGAATCGCGGAGACCATGGGGATCTCACCGAGAAAGGGCACCCCGAAGCTATCGGCGGCCCGTTTGGCCCCGCCCCGGGAAAAGATCTCGTGCTGCTTGCCGCATCCGTCGCACACGAAGTAGCTCATGTTCTCCACCATCCCGACGATGGGGATCTGGACCTTGTCGAACATGGACTTGGCCCGCACCACGTCGGCCAGAGCCACGTCCTGCGGCGTCGCCACCAGCACCGCGCCGCTGCACTTGAGCTGCTGCGAGAAGGTGATCTGCACGTCCCCGGTGCCCGGCGGCATGTCCACCACCAGGTAGTCCAACTCGCCCCACTGCACGTCGGACATGAGCTGCTGCAACGCCTTGCCGAGCATGGGACCGCGCCAGATCACCGCCTGGTCGGGCTCGAGGAAAAACCCGATGGACATCACCGGAAGGCCGTGGGCGATGGGCGGCGCCAGTTTGAAGCCGCCCTCCACTTCCACCTTGGCCGGCTCTTCCCTGACGCCCATGAGAATAGGCACCGACGGCCCGTAGATGTCCGCGTCTAGCAGTCCCACCGAGGCGCCGTGCATCTTGAGCGCCACCGCGAGGTTGGCCGCCACCGTGGACTTGCCCACGCCGCCCTTGCCGGACGCCACCAGCACGATGTTCTTGACGCTCGGCAAGAGGTCCGTGGTGCCCGCGCCGGCCTTGCTGCCGCGCACCTGGGCGCCGAACTCCAGAGCCAGCTCCGAGACCCCCAGGGGCGCCAGCGCCCGCTCCACGTCGGCCTTGATCTGGTCCTTGAGAGGGCACGCCGGCGTCGTCAGCTCCACGGTCAGCGACACCTTGCCGCCCGATACCGCCAAGTCCTTCACCATGCCCAGGGTGACGATGTCCTTGTGGATCTCGGGATCCTGCACGGTCTTCAAGGCTTCCATAACGGACTCTTGCGTGGCGCTGGACATGTCGCTCCTCTTCTCCCCGCCGGCGTTGCTCTCCCCTTCGGCCTTGCGCCGCCAGAACGGCGTTCCAAAGACTGCCATGATGACCTCTCTCGCGCTGTTGGGCTGCGAGGCTCCCGCTCGCTCCAAAGGGACTTGCCGGCTCGGGACGGCTGAACAATATCCGGCTTGGGACTATATAGGACTATAGACTTGCGTGATCTCCTTTTCAAACGTGCAATGGGTGTGGGCACGGGGTGATGCGCACCGCGCCGGGAATCCGCCGCTTCACGTTGTCCGATGCTCTTGCCGCAACAGGTCCAGCACGGTCTTCACCGGGGTGAAGGCCTCGGCCGGGACTTCGACGAACACCGTGTTCCATCGCGCCATCGCGCCGTTCCAGAGCCCCGGATGCTCCAGTGCCTTGAGCTTGCGCCCGCCGCTGGACTTGATGGAGATGAAAGCGCTCCGCGGATCGCTGAAGCGCATCAGGTCGAAGCACTTTCCTGAAGGGTCGCGGACGCCGCAGACCAGATCCACGGGATTGAAATGGGTGGAAGCGGCAAACGCGTCCCTCTGGTGCGGCTCCGCCATGTTCACCTGGGAGGACTCGACGACCTGAAGCGAGCACGCGCCGTCGGCGCCCCTGACCCAGAAGGGGCCGCCGCCCGGTTCGCCAGCCGACGGCACCATGCCGCACACCCGGAGCGGACGGTTCAGGGTCTCCCGCAGGAAACGTGCCCGCTCGGCCGCGGGCGCGTGCGTAACGGCTTCCGGCGGCAAGACCGACAGCGTGGCGCGGACGAAGTGGAACACCTCGTCGACGAACGACGGCGGCGCCTCGGGGCGGAGTCCGTCGAGGTAGTCGAACACGCGGGCCTGGAGCTCCACCAGAAGGCCCGCCAGCGCCTTCCTGCAGCGGATGGCCGTGCCGTCATCCACGGCGACGTTGTCGATGTTCTGGATGAAGACGATATCGGCCCCGAGGTCGTTCAGGTTCGCCAACAGCGCGCCATGGCCGCCGGGCCGAAACGATAGCCTGCCGTCTGGTTCCCGAAAGGGCTGGTCGTCGAGCGTCGCCGCCAGGGTGTCGGTGTCGGGCCGCTGTTCCGACAGGGTCACGTCGAAACTCGTGTCGCGGTCCTCGTAGCGCCGCTGCAACGCGGCGACGTGCGCTTCCACCGCTGCCCGGTGCTCGGGGGAAACCGTGAAATGAACGCGCGCGGTCCCGTTACGGTCCCGCACATACGCCCGTGCATTTACCAGGTGCTCGGCTACCGGCGTGCGGCAGTCGTCGGGATAACGATGAAACGGGATGAGTCCTTTGGGAAGCCCGGCGTAGCCAAGTCCCCCGGCATCCAGGAGGCAGTCCAGGACCTCGCGGAACCGGCCGGCGTCGCGCAGCGGCTGAAGCCGTTTGCCGCTGTCCCCGAGCTTGGCCTTGAGGTCCGGATAGAAGGCGAAGTGATCGAGCCGTGCCATGAACTCCCGCAGCGCCGGGTATTCCGGCAGATCCCGGAGGTCCTCCACCGTCGCGGACTCATCCGCGGCCCGTTTCCTGGCTGCCAGCAGTGGCTGAAACATCCGGGTGGCCGCTCCCGACGCCGGGACGAATTTCGAGAACCGGCCGGCCCCGGCCGCCTCATCACAGCGCCGGCACAACCGCTCCAACTCGCCTTCGTCCAGGACCGTGATGCCGTCGCCCCTGGCGCAGGGACGGTCCAGGACCACGTACGGCAGGCCTTCCGCAAGGGTTGCAAGATAGCCCGCGGCCCGCTCCGCGGGGATGCCGCGGTCCCGTAGTTGCTTCAGATCCCGCTCGGTGAATGGATGCGCAATGGGCATGGAGAAACAGGAAGCACCGGGCCGCCGACAGGCGTTCGATGACAGACCGCCGGGATCACTTCCGTTGCGTGTTGCGGGTTGCTGTTTTCACCAACTCGTCGTCGGCGTCGTTCATGTAACCGCGGCATTGTCTGGCGCCGCAAATACACCCGTACAGCTCTTCGCCCTGGAGCCGGTAGTCGAACGTGATCTCCTCGCCCTCTTCGATGGTCTGCTCGGCGATGAGCCAGATACGGCCGCGGATGATGTCTACGTAGGTATTGCCGTCGCAGGAGTGGTTGGCGAAGCGCGCGTCGTTGCCGTTCACGGCCCCGTCCACGTCATACTTGTCGTTGAGGGTGAAGATGTAGGTCAGCTCCTCGTCGTTCCGAGACCGGGTGGTGCCCTCGCCGGTAGAAATTTTCTCGCCCGTGTACTCGATGATGCGCCGCCCGTGCCGGATCTTCTCGCCGGCGAACAGCCCATCCCCGTGAATTCTGGACTTGCCCACGAACACCTTCGGAAGCCTGCGCTTCGATTCCTTTGCCACCGTTCCTCCCGGTCCCCTGACAGCGCTTGACAGTGGATGGTGTATAGCATTCCGCGGCCGGAAAGTTGATCTGCGAAGGGATGCCATGGACCTCTGGCAGTATTCTTCAAACTATTGAATCAGCTTCTCAATCCGAGTAGTTTGTAATCATGAAGACGACCATTGATATTCCGGACGCCGAGCTTGAGGATGCCATCCGGTTCACGAAGGCGAAGACCAAGCGTGAAGCCATTGTCGGCGCCGTGGCGGATTTCAATCGCCGCATGCGCATGACCGAACTCACCAAGTATGCCGGCACGTGTGCCGACCTGATCACGGTGGAAGAACTCCAGGACGCGCGCCGCCGGGATTGACCGTTGATCCTCGTCGATACGTCATCGTGGATACACATGCTTCGTCCGAGCGGTGATCCCGCAGTACGCGCCCGCGTCCATGCGGCGCTCACCAGCGGGCAGGCTTGCTGGTGCCCGCTGGTGCAACTCGAACTCTGGAACGGCGCTCGCGGCCAACAGGAACACAAGGTGTTGCGGGACTTTGCACGGACGCTGCCGGAGCTTCCGATGGACGAGCCGGTCTGGCAGGCAGCCTACGACATGGCGCGGCGAGCGCGGACGACGGGCATCATCGTACCCGCCACCGACGTGGCCATTGCCGCCTGCGCCTTTCGCCACGGCACCGCCCTGGAGACGGCTGACTCGGATTTTGAGCTTCTGGCGTCGGTGACCAGATGAGTACGGGATCCGATCACGGCGCGCGCCGCTGCCCGATCCACTCGCGTAGCGCCTCGTCGATCCGCGTCTGCCATCCACGCCCAGCGCCCTTGAAGTGGTCGATTACCTCCTGGGACAGACGGATGGTGGTTGACACTTTCGGCCGGTCCAGCGGAGGGCGACCACGCCGGATGGCGACCTTGGAGAACTTCTCCGGCCAGCCGTCCCGGGACAGATCCGGCGCGTCGCCCTGATCAGCAGCTTGGTACATGGATCGTTTGTCACCGTCCATCGGCTTTCCTCACGCTAACAAGCGTGCCATTGCGCTTCGTTGTGTCCAAATAGAAACCCGCCTAGGATAACCGTTACTACATTAATTGCGCTTCGTCCAATGGCTAGTTGGATCAACGTGGTCGTGGCCTTGGACACGGCGGTGCAAACCGGCTCGCACGCCTTCGCCTCGAAATCAGGACGGCATTGAACCGCGACAAACATTCCGGCACATTGTCTCGTATGGTCGCGGCCAGTGCGACAAAGGGTCGAGTCGAGAAGTATTGGATATATTGGCTCTGGCTCGTACCGGGAGGATCCATGGCCATCACGAGACTGAAGCTGGAACGCTTTACTGCCTTTGAAAGCCTCGATTTTCTACCGTCCCGTGGCATCAACGCCCTTGTGGGTGCCAATGGGACCGGCAAGACCCACCTCATGAAGGTTGCCTACGCCGCCTGCGATATCAACAAGACGGGAGTCGGCTTTGCGGAAAAACTGATCCGTGTATTTATGCCCTCCGGTCGATCCCTCGGCCGGCTCGTCAAACGACGACAAGGGAGTACGGAGTGCCATCTTGAAGTTCGCCGCGACAAGAGGACGCTTAAAGCCAGTTTTTCCAACCATGCAACCGTTCCCGACTCGGCCTCCATCAATGGTGCGAAGGGGTGGGCGGCTCGTCCAGTTGACAGCGTCTACGTACCCGTAGAGGAAATGCTCGCAAACGCGCCGGGATTCCGTTCCCTCTACGCGCAGCGTGAAATTCATTTCGAGGAGGTCTACGCTGATATTCTAGACCGCGCCTACTCGCCTTTCTTGCGCGGTCCTGTGGACCGCAATCGTAAGAAACTACTCGACGCTCTACAGAAGACGATCGACGGTAAGGTAACCACGAACAAGGAGGAGTTTTTCCTGCATAGCGGGCAAGGAAACCTCGAGTTCACACTACTCGCGGAGGGAATGCGTAAGCTCGGCCTGGTCTGGATATTGATTCAGAACGGGACTTTGATTGACGGCTCGGTGCTTTTTTGGGATGAACCCGAAACTAACTTAAATCCGAAGCTCTATGGCCCGGTGATCGACATCCTTCTTAGCCTCCAACGGATGGGCGTGCAGATCTTCATCGCCACCCACGACTATGCCATTCTCAAAGAGTTGGATCTACGGAAAGAAGAGAACGACGAGATCGCGTTTCATTCACTCTATTGTGATCCGGAGAGTCGCGAGATCGCGCTTCATACGGCGAATTCATACGTGGACATCGATCCCAATGCGATCTCCGAAGCGTTTGCTGACCTTTACGACCGGGAGGTCAGGCGAAGCTTGGGAGGTTTTTAAGGATGCCGACCCTAACTGAACGTAATATCGAGATCGTTTTTCCTCCGGAAGTAAAGGCACGGAAATTCGACGACAGTTCACACGGGTTACCTTGCATGAAGGCTGTAGACTTCGTGGTAGAATGTCCTGACCGATGTCTCTTCATTGAAATTAAAGATCCGGAAGACCCTCGGGCAACTGCGACACAAAGGAAAGAGTTTCTCACGGAACTTTCTTCGGGGCGACTGGACACCGATCTGAAATACAAATACCGCGATTCCTTCCTCTACGAGTGGGCGAAGGGAAACGACGCCAAACAGATCTACTATTACGTCATCATCGCTATAGCTAGTCTTTCAACAGTAGAACTCCTCCACCGGACCGATGAGTTGAAACGTAAGCTTCCAGTATATGGACCTCGCTCTGGGACTTGGAAACGGCAGTTCGTGACGGACTGCGCGGTCTTCAACATCAAGATGTGGAACGAGTACCAACCAAGGTTTCCGCTGTCGCGCATCTAGCCTAGCCAGGTTCCTGGCCGCGTGGTGGTCGCCCATGTCGACGGCCAGTCGACACCAACAATGAGGTGGTCCCCGCTATCACCTTGCCGGTACCCCCGCAATCATATACGAATAGCCTCAGATCCCTCGTCGGTAGACCGGGGGATGAATTGAACCCATGAACAAGAAAGGGACGAGATGGCCAAGACAACCCTGTTGAACGTGACCGTGGCGGATGCTTATCTGGCGCTGCTGGCGGACCGCGGCGTGGACTACTTCTTCGCCAACGCCGGCACGGACTTCGCGCCCATCGTGGAGGCGCTCGCCAAGGCCCAGAATCTGGAGACCCGTATTCCCGAGCCGATCACCTGCCCACATGAGAACACCGCCATGCACATGGCCATCGGCTATTATCTGGTGACGGGCAAGCCCCAGGCGGTGATGGTGCACGTCAACGTGGGCACCGCCAACGGCATGAACGGGCTCCTGAACGCCTCCCGCGGCAACATCCCCATGCTGTTCACCGCGGGCCGGACGCCCACCAACGAGGAAGACCTCGCGGGGCATCGGAGCCTGGACATCCACTGGACCCAGGAGATGTTCGACCAGGCCGCCATGGTGCGCGAGGCGGCCAAGTGGGACTACGAGTTGCGCAACGGCAAGCAGACCGAGACCATCGTGGACCGCGCCCTATCCGTGGCCAAGAGTGAGCCTACCGGTCCGGTCTACCTGAGCCTGCCCCGGGAGGTGCTCTCCGAGCAGTTGGACGAGTTCACCTACGAGTCGCCCGGACGGCAGCAGCCTGCGGCGCCGCCCTATCCCAACGCGGCGGCCACGGACCAGGCGGCGGCAATGCTGGCCGACGCCGAGAACCCGCTGATCATCACCAACTGGGCCGGCCGCAACCCGCGGGTCTGGGGGCCGCTGGGCGACCTCGCGGAGCGCTACGCGATTCCCGTGGTGCAATACCGCAACCGCTACATGTCGCTGCCCACGGACCACCCCATGAACCTGGGTTACGACCTCAACCCCCTGCTCGGTCAGGCGGACGTGATCCTGGTCGTCGACGTGGCGGTGCCATGGCTGCCGGCCACGGACAAGGTGCGCGACGACGCCAAGGTCATCCATATGGGCGCGGACCCGCTGCACAGCTACGTGCCGCTGCGGGGCCACCCCTGCGACATCGCCCTGGCCTGTGCCACCGACGCCGGCCTCACCGTGCTGAACGAGGCCATGTCGGCCCACGAGGGGCGCGTGCGCGGGAACATCGACAAGCGCCGGCGGGCGCTGGCGCAGATGTGGCAGCAACAGCGCGACGGCTGGGCACAACGGCTTGAGCAGGTGAAGGATAACAAGCCCGTGCACCCGCTGTGGATCACCCACTGCATCAATCAGCTCAAGGGTGACGACACCATCGTGGTGAAGGAATCCGCGCTCGCGTCGACCCACATCGACATCACCCAACCGGGCACGCTGCTCAACGCCGGCGCGGCGTCGGGCCTCGGCCACGGACTCGGGGTGGCGCTGGGGGCCAAGCTCGCGGCCCGGGACCGGCTGGTCATCGGCACCCACGGCGACGGCTCCTACATGTTCGGCAATCCCATCGCCAGCCACTACGTCGGCGCGGAGCAGAAGCTTCCTATTCTCAGCGTCATCTTCAACAACCAGAGATGGCAGGCCGTACGCCGGGCCACAGTGGGCCTCACCCCCGAGGGCTACGCGGCCAAAAGCGACCACCAGCCCATCACCATGCTCGACAGCGTTGACAAGTACGAGAAGGCGGTGGAGGTGGCCGACGGCTACGGCCAGCGGGTGGAGGACCCGGCCGACCTGATGCCGGCCCTGGAGCGGGCTCTGAAGGCGGTGGAGGTGGAGAAGCGCCAGGCCGTGATCAACGTCATCTGCTCGGCGTAGCAGCCTGCAATATGCGTGCGCGGGCGGGTTTGAAACCCGCCCCTACGCCTCTCGTCGCAAACCGCGGTCATCAAAGGGTCCGGTATGGCCTCACAGGCCATCCGTGACGCAGGGAACCCGTTTCGTATCTCAGAGGTACCCCTTCTTCTGTAGGGGCGGGTTTCAAACCCGCCCGCGCCCGCGGTTCCGCACACCGTTCGTGACGCGGGACGCCTTTCCCCGTCTCAGAGGTACCCCTTCTCCCGGTAGTACCGTTCGGCGCCGGGGTGCAGCGGCAGGTCCAGCGGGCCGTCCGGGGTGTCCGTGCAGAACTGCGTCATGGGTGGAACCTCCGGCGTATCGTAGCCGATCTGTTCCCGCATCTGCTCGATGACCTGGACCAGGTGGTAGGCCAGCCCATCCGGCAGTTCGGCGTGGGTGACGATGGGCCAGCCGCTGAAGTCCACGGCGGTCACGGGCTCGGGCAGCTTGCCGTCGAACAGCGGGCCGTTCAGGGGCGCGCGGCTGAAGCCGTAGCGGTCGAGCCGCGCCATGGCCTTGGGCGAGAAGTGCAGGAACGCCATCTCCTGCTCCACCGCCGCGCCAGCCCAGGACGACAGCCCCTCGTCGATGACCGCGTCGACGTCCCCGGAGACGATGCCCTCCAGGCGCCGTGGATTGCTGGGCCGGACCACCGGCTCCACCACGCCGCCCCATTCCTCGAAGGTCTTCAGGGTCATGCCGTGGGCGCGCAGCGCCGCGTTGATGGCGAAGTCGATGCAGTCGTTGGTGGCCACCGAGACCATGAGGGCGGGGCGCCGCCGCTTGAGCTCGTCCATGGAGCGGATGCCGTGTTTGCGCGCCACCGCCACCACCAGGCGGTCATAGGAGGGAAAGACCGCCAGCGCCCGCAACGGCAGCGGTTTCCGGAAGGCGCCGCGCCCGTGATAGGCCATGGAGGCGATGACCGAGGGGTTGAGCCAGGCGATGTCGATCTTCCGCCGGGCCACCAGGCGGGCGCCCTGGATGCCGCTGCACCACGCCGGACTGATGGCGATGTTGAAGGCAAAGGGCGGACCCGCGGAGGCGGCGGTGACGCCGGGCAACTCCACCGACAGCCTGATGGCGCTGGTCATCATGGTCGGAACCGTGTCGTAGAGGCCGGCCAGGAGCTTGGTTCCGATCTGCGCCCGCAAAAGGCTCGAGCTCATGGGTTTCACGCTGCGGTCGTCGTAGGCCATATCTTCGTTCTCCTTTGTCGTGGACCGCGCGCGACTCGCGCGATGGGTATCCGTCTCCGTCCGGCACAGGTTAGCCTATCTCATGCGGGTATTGTATAGTGTGCCGTCTCGCGGAACAGCTTCGCGATCCGCCGGTCCCGCTTACACATGACAACACTGACCGCTCTGGGAGCCGCGTTCTTCTTTGGTTCCGCCCACATCCTGGTGCGCTACGGACTGAGCACCGGCTCACCCACCACGGCAATCACCTTCAACATCCTGACCATGGGCACCGTGCTGCTGGCGGTCATGGGGCCGTTTGCGGACTGGACGCAGGCGTCGGCGCCGGCGGTGGGGTGGTTCATGCTGGCCGGGGCGGTGGCGCCGCTGACGACCCAGTTCCTGTTCTATCTGGCCATCTCCCGTGTCGGGGTCGCGCGGGCTTCGCCGCTCCGGAACACCTCGCCACTGTTCGCCGGCGTGGTGGCCGTGTCCTGGCTGGGCGAGCAATGGACCCCGGCGCTGGCCAGCGGCACCGTCCTGATCATCCTGGGGGCGACCGTGCTGGGCATGCGCGACGCCAAGGCGCTCACCACCTTCCGCAAGCGCGATCTGCTGTTCGCCCTCGGCGCTTCGGTTCTGGGGGGCGCCGCCAGCCCCATTCGCAAATTCGGCTACTCGATGCTGACATCGGTGCCGCTGGCCATCTGCCTGACGTTGATGGGGAGCCTCTGCGGACTGCTCCTCTATGTGGTGGTTGGGCGCGGTTACCGCGGCGTGACGTTCAACCGGGGCACGGTGCTGTGGTTCGGCCTCTCCGGCGTGGTCACGAGTTGCGGCATCACCGCCTACATGATCTCCCTCAGCCTCGGGGACGTGGTGCTGGTGGACCCGCTGATCGCCACCACGCCGCTGTTCTCGGTGACGTTCACCCACCTCTTGCTCAAGGAGCAGGAACGGGTCACGTCCAAGGCGCTCATCGGCGCGCTGCTGGTATGCGCCGGCGGCGTTGTGCTGACGGTTTTTTGAAAGCTCCCCACGTAGGTCGGATTAGCGAAGCGTAATCCGACACGGTGGAAGCGGGGTTGGAGTCGGGTTACTGCCGATCCCGCGTAGGTCGGATTAGCGAAGCGTAATCCGACTCTGGATGGCGTGGGTCGTCGGGTTACGTTTCGGCCGGTCGGCCCGCACGGCGTGCCGGGAAGATCACGGAGACACGTTCGGTTGACAAGGCACGGGTCGGCCGTTAACGTGCCGCCCGTGGAACCCGGCGACGAAATCGTGGCCATCGTTGACGAAGACAACGACATCGTCGGCTCTGCGGCGCGGCGGGAAATGCGGGCGAGACGGCTGCCGCATCGCGCCACCTATATCCTGGTGTTCAACTCCCGGGGCGAAGTCTACGTGCAGAAGCGCACCCTGACCAAGGACGTGTTCCCGGGGTACTACGACCCCGCGGCCGGCGGCGTCGTGCTGGCCGGCGAGAGCTACCTTGACGGCGCCTGTCGCGAGCTCGAAGAGGAGATGGGCATCCGCGACGTTCCACTCCAGAGCCTGTTCCGGTTCTTCCATACGGACGCCAGCAGCCGGGTCTGGGGCGCGGCCTACCGGTGCGTCTACGACGGCGCCGTGACGTTGCAGGAAGAGGAGGTGGAGAGCGGCGCCTTCATGGCGGTTGACGCGGTGTTCGAGGCGGCGGCAACGCAGCCGTTCACACCCGATGGTCTGTACGTGCTGCGGCGCTACGTGGAATCGGTCGACGGCTAGTAGATCGTTTCACTAAAGTACTTACATCTCAATGGTCATCAGGCGGTCGAAATTTTTCCAGTGGAAGCGTACGGGAGAGGCATTGAACTCGTCGATGCCTTGAAGGATGCGCTGTTTGAGTTCGTCGAGGGAATGGACCCGGATGTGGCGGAGGAAGGTGCGGGCCATTTTGGAGAAGGCCACTTCGACGAGGTTGAGCCAGGAGCCATGCTTGGGGGTATGGACGTATTCGAAGCGACCTGGGCGACTGGCCAAGTAGCGCATGGTTTCCTTCGAGATGTGGGAACTGTGGTTGTCGAGCACTATACGAAGGGTAGCCTCTGGGGGGTAGTGGGCGTCGAGGCGACGCAGGAGGGCGATGAACTCCACGCTGCGGTGCCGGGGCTCCACGTTGACGATGAGTTGACCGGAGTGCAGGTCGAGGGCGGCCAGGATCGACAGGGTTCCATGGCGAACGTATTCGTAGTCGCGGCCGACACCAGGGTGTTTTCCGGGAGCGGGAGGCAGATCGGGCGCGGTGGAGCCGAGGGCCTGGACACCGGGCTTCTCGTCCACGCTGACGCTGTACACAGGCCTTGTCCGGCCCGCAGGCGTCGCACCCGCCTGATACAAGCCCACCTCTCTGTAAACCATCAGAACTTCGGCCATCTTGCGTTCAAACTCCCCGTCCCGACGCTCCAGATAGTAGCGCACCCGGTGCGGCTTGAGTTCGTGCGCGCTCAGGATGCGCCAGACCGTGGCCTTCCCGGCCTGCGCAAGCCGCGGGAATCCCGCCTCCACCGCGTGTTCGCCAACATGGCGCGCCAGCCCCGCAACGCTCCACAACTCCGCCGCCATCCCCAGCGTCTTCGGCTGCTGGCACGCCAAGCTCACCACCCACGCCTTCGCATCCGCAGTGATCTCCGGCTCGTGCGCCCGGTGGTACTTGTCCTTCAGCCCCGCCTGGACTCCCGCCGCCAACGCCTTGTCCACGCACTTGTAGATCGTCGGACGCGACACCTCCACCTCCCGCCGAATCTGCGACAACGAGTCGCCCCGCTCGTAGCCAAGCAGGATCTTCGCACGCTGGATCTCTCGCATCGGCGCGGTCCGCGATCGCGAAAGCGTCTCCAGCGTCTCCCGCCCTTTCTCATCCAGAACCAAAGGCGCTCTCCCCGTCCTTCGTGCCATCGTGCCCTCCATCCCTGCTCGATGGACAGACATCATGGCGCATTTGTTACCATTTGTCTATGTTTTATTGAAACGAAGTACTAGTGTGGTGTCACACAACACGAGTGGCCTGCCCGATTGCCAAGGCGGACGGGGTCTTGGCAGCAACCGGCGAGGCACGACGCTTGTAGGGGCGGGTTTCAAACCCGCCCGCGGCCGTTTTCATGCAGGCCGGAGGGGACGAGTCGCTGTCCGTGGACCCCATCATTCAGATTGCCGGCATTCTTGACGAGACCGAGGCGCGGATGCTGGTGGAGAGCGGTGTCCACCGGCTGGGCTTTCCAATCGGTCTGGACGTGCACCGCGAGGACCTCCCGGACCACGAAGCCGCGGCCATCATCCGAACGCTCGGCCTGGGTCCGCGCGCGTGGCTGATCACCTACCTCGACGACCCTCTCTCCATCGCTACCCTATGCGGCAGGCTCGGCTGCGCCGGCGTACAACTCCACGGCCCCATCGATGAGGGCCGAGTGGCCGAGTTCAGGACCCTGCAACCGGGGTTGCAGGTGGTCAAGAGCCTGGTCGTCCGGGACGACAACCTGCCGGATCTCGAAGCCCGTGTGCGGGCCTTCGCACCGTGCGTGGACGGTTTCATAACGGATACCTTCGACCCCGTCAGCGGAGCGTCCGGTGCCACCGGCAAGACCCACGACTGGGACGTCAGCCGTCGGCTGGTGGAACTCAGCCCCCGGCCTGTCATACTGGCGGGAGGGCTGACGCCGGAGAACGTCGCCCGGGCCATACGGACTGTAAGGCCCGCGGGTGTTGATGCGCACACCGGCGTCGAAGATGAACAAGGCCGCAAGGACCCTGATCGGATCAGGGCCTTCGTGTGCAACGCGGAGGGCGCCTTCGCCGAACTGGAACGCAGGCAAGGGAAAGTCGGCGGAAGCCAGCGGGAGAGATCATGAAGCTGGGACTGAGCCCGTTGCAGGGCACCGGGAACTTCGACGAAACCATCCGGGAATGCGAGCGGGCGGAAGCCGCGCGGTTCGATTCGGTGTGGCTCGGCGAGCACCACAACAATCCGGTGCTCTATCCGGCACCGCTCCTGGGGCTGGCCGCCATCGCCGCCCGCACCAGCCGCGTGTCGCTGGGAACGGGCGTGCTGTTGCTGCCCCTCTATCATCCCATGGGCGTGGCCGAGGAGGGGGCCATGGTGGACATGATCTCGGGCGGCCGCCTCATCCTGGGTGTGGGGGCGGGATACGCGCCCGAGGAGTTCGCTGCCTTCGGCCTGTCGGTCAAGCAGCGCGGCAGCCGGCTCGAGGAAGGTGCCGCCCTGCTGCGGCGTCTCTGGACCGAGACCCACGTGACGCATCAGGGCCGGTACTACCACGTGGAAGACGCGACGGTCGGACCGAGGCCCGTGCAGCAGCCGGCGCCGCCCATCTGGTTCGGCGCCTGGACCGCACCCGCCATCGATCGCGCGGCTCGGCTGGGCGACGCCTGGCTGGGCGGGCCGTCGGCCGCGTTGACGGAGCTGTCGTCGTGCGTCAAGTCGTACCGGCAGACGCGCGCGGAGATGGGCAAGGAACCGGGGGAGATCGCCGCGTTCCGTTACATCTTCGTCGCGGACACCACCGAGCAGGCGCTGGCGTCGGCGGGGGATTCCTTCATCCAGGCCTACGAGGACATGTACTTCCGCTGGCCGCACCCGGTCATCAAGCGGCCGCCCGGAGAGCTGACCATCGAGCGGCTCGCCGAGAACCGCATCATCCTGGGCGACCCGGATACCTGCATTCGCGAGGTCTCGCGTTTCCGGCAGGAACTGGGCCTCACCCATCTCATCTGCCGTTTCTCCGTCCCCGGCATCTCCCGCGAGGCATCCATGGCATCCCTGGACCTGTTCGCCCGGGAAGTCATGCCGGCCCTGCGGTGAGATTGGTGCCAACGGACTCGAGCGCGGAGTCGAGCTCCCGCCACCAGTTGGCCATTACCGCGTTCTCGGCCAGGCGCTCCCGGAACCTGCGCCGTTCGTGACTGACCGCAGTGTAGTCCAGACCGCCGAGGTGTGCGCCGATGGCTTGCTGGGTCATGCCACCGTGGCGGTACAGCAACTCCATCAAGAGGCCCCGCTGGTCTCGGCAGCGGCCCCGTTTGCGCCGGAGCCGCTCCGGCGCCAGGCTGAAGTAGCTCGCCACCTCCGCCGTGATCCTGGCGGGTTCCATCCTTGTGGGTGCCGGGAGTTTCTGTGCCGCGGGACTGGCCCAACGCTCCCTGGCGCTTGCCCAGAAGCGGTCGTCGCCCAGGATGACCTGTCCACGCAGTTGTTTCCACGGACTCGAGACGCCCTGCTCCAACCCGTCCTGGATGAACCGGCCGTACCGCCGCCGAGAATGGCCCACCGGCGACAGCACCTCGTCATAGTGGACCCATGCCTTCCGGCGCCGTGCGGACACGTACCCGCCGAGGCTGCTCCAACGGTACCGCCACAGTTGCCCGACCTGGTCCGGGACGATGCCCCGCCGGAGGCGGGGCGTCCGCACCGGGTTCATGTGTACGTACCGGCTCAACTCCAGCAGCCAGGCGTCAGGCTGGATCAGGATCGCCTTGAAGCGGCCCTGGTAGAGATGGCCCGTGTGGCGGTGCCGCCGATTGAAAAACGACGTGTACGCCACGTTGAAGTGCCGCATGAATTCGGAGAGGTTGGCCCTTGGAGTCTGCGCCACGAGATGGAAGTGATTGTCCATCAGGACATAGCAATGCAGCTTCACCTCGTAGATCCCCAGAGACCTCCGCAACCGGTCGAGAAAGGCATGCCGGTCGTCGTCATCCCTGAAGATTTTCCGCCGGTCATTGCCGCGGCAGGTGACGTGGTAGTGCGCGTGCGGGTACTCGATCCGTAAGGGCCGTGCCATGTTACCCCCGAAACAACATAGTTCAAGGTTTGACCCTGTGCCGGCATTATCGCCGAGTGCGACACGATGTCAAGGGGAGGATGGTCAAGGCAAACCGTCATCTCGGCCCCGGATCAAGTCCGGGGCCGGGATCCAGGAGGGGAAGGGGTGGGTGGGGGTGTGTGCGGATTGCCGTCGGAAGGTACTTCAGTCGGCGAGCCGCTCGATGACCGGTCGGCGAAGGCTTCGGTCCCTTCCGCGATGTCGTGGAGGGCTCCGCGCACCGACCGAGGGCGTCTGCCGTAGAGTTTTGCATTTTAAGCCCCTTTCTGCGACGATCGGGGCTAGTGTCCTGTCCGGTTAATTCGCATGATAAGATGCGGAGGATTTTTTGTTGTCGGCAAGGCGCGATGACGAGCAGTGGCGTGCACCACGCGAGGAAGAGCAACGCAGCCGACGGCAAAAAAGACCCGCATATTATCGTGCGAATGGTTCAGCGTCCGGCAACGGACTATTGCGAGTGATGCCAATGTTTGAGGGATTTGCGACACACAATATCCGCTGCGAGAATGCCACGATCCATTGCCGCGTCGGCGGTCAGGGCAAACCACTCTTGCTGTTGCATGGATTCCCGCAAACTCATGTTCAATGGCATCGACTGGCTCCACTACTGGTGGATGCGTTTACACTGGTCATCCCCGATCTCCGCGGTTACGGAGCAAGCCGGGGACCCGCGCCCGATCCTCAGCATATCAACTACTCCAAACGTGAGATGGCCAAGGACATGGTTTACGTCATGTCGGAGGTTGGGCATGACAGGTTTGGGGTCGTTTCGCATGACCGCGGCGCAAGGGTCGGGTACCGGCTTGCACTCGATTGTCCCGAACAGGTCAGCCACTTTGTGAGTCTGGACACCGTCCCAACGCTGGACAGCTGGGAGGCCACGGACATGGACGTCTCCATCAGGCGATTCCATTGGTCATTTCTGGCTCAACCAGCGCCCTTGCCGGAACGAATGATGGGCGCGGATCCAGACTTCTTTCTCTTGCATCTGCTGGATCGGTGGGCCGGACGGTCAGACGTATTGGACCCGGCTGCAATCGAAGCGTACAAGGCGGCGTTTCGCAAACCGCGTGTGCTGCAAGCAATGGCGGAAGACTACCGAGCCGGTGCAACGATTGACCTGGAGTACGACCGGCAAGACCGACATGCGGGAAAGAAGCTCCGATGCCCGGTATTCGTGCTGCGGGGGTTGCTTCGCAGGCCCAACCCGCTTCGCCCGATTTGGGAAAGATGGGCCGATGACGTGTCCGAGGCTGCTTTGGAGTGCGGCCACTTTATAGCCGAAGAAGCGCCGGAAGCTTGTGCGGAAGCCATTCGTCGTTTCTTGTCGGCCAGATAGCTCGGTTTGTCCCGCTGACTGGGGGTGCGAGCGATGAGCTCACAGGTAGAGGTCCGGCTCGATGTTCCGTACGGGGGAGGCCCCGACGGCAAGCTTTGCAACGACGTGTACCTGCCGGCCGGTCCGGGGCCGCATCCGGCGTTGTTTTGCCTGCACGGCGGCGCCTGGGCCCGCGGGAGTCATCGACAGTACCAGGAGTGGGGACCGTGGCTGGCGGCCCGCGGCTACGCTCTGGTAGCGGTGGACTATCGGTTGTCGAAGGACGTCTCGCCGTCTTGGCCGGGCGTGCACGAGGACATTCAACGAGCCCTGCGCTGGTTGATGGAGGAGGCGCCCGCGCTGCACGTGGATCCGGCGCGCCTCGGGCTCGTGGGTGACTCGGCGGGCGGACACATGGCGGCGCTGCTCTCCCTGGAGGATTGGGTGAGGCCGCACCTGCGCGCGGTGGTGGGAGTCTATGGCATCTACGACCTATTCGATTGGTGGAGAGTGACCCAGGCGCGGCAGGACGACCCCGTGGGCCGACTCATGGGCAACACGCCCGCCGAGGCCCTGGAAGACTACAGCCGGTTCTCGCCGCTGCAGGGAGTCGAGGCCCCTGTCAATCGTCATGCGGCCAGCCAAGACAATGTAGCGCTTTCCTCAGCCTTCCCGTTCGAGGTGGGTGGGGGTTGACAGGAATCCATTATCGCTCGTTATTTCATGGGGTTATGGACGCTTTCACACAGTCCAAGAATTGACCCGGTGGAGCCGACGACGGCGCGGCCATCGGCTCCACCGGACCGTGTTACGCGTCCGCGATGGCCGTGAGCCGGGCGGCGCCGGCCTGGGTAACGAGTTTCTCCAGCCTTTCGTAGGGCTCCGCGCCCACGATGGCCAGCCCTTCCGACAGGTAGGTGGGAACCGCCGACACGCCGAGGGAATGACAGCGCTGCCAGTCGTCGTTCACGGCCTGCTGGAAGGTTCGTTCGGACACGACCCGACGCGCCTCCTCCACCGCCAACCCCGCCTCTTCCACCAACTGGAGCAGGACTTCCGGTTCCCCGATATTCGCCGCATCGACGAAATACGCCTGGAACACCGCGTCGTTGAAAGCGTCGCCCCGGCCCTCGCGCTCCGCCCATTTCGCCAGCTCCTGGGCCAGCCGGCTGTTGTAGCTGAACTTGCGCTCGGTGGAGGGCAGGCCCTCCTGGGCCAGCGCGGCATCGACCCGGCTGGGGCCGTTTAGGTTCCGTGGCTTGCCCTCCGGCGGAGTCTCGGGATGCAACGGGAATTGGGTGAACACCACATTGAGATCATAGTTCTTCCGCAGTTTCTCAATACGCCCGGTACTGAGATAGCACCACGGTCACACGAAGTCGGAGAAGACTTCCAGGGTCACTCGATCGGCCATCGGCATCTCCTTTCCTACAGTCCTGGGGTCTTGTTGGCGCGTCGCAACGAGGGCGCCATACTATCAGATCGGGTCGAACCGTGCGACAAGAGAGGCATCCGGACCGAGTAATGGACCTTCGGCCGTTCAAGATGTCGGTTATACGGCCGGAGGGCACTCCGAGGGCCAAGGCCAGGCGGTTAGCGCTCAGGCCGCGGGCCTCAAGCTCACGTTTCAGCATTCTGCCGGGATGGACAACAGGGGGCATCACATCATCCTTTGTGATAGTCGACGATCTCGACATTAAAGGCATCGCCCTCGCGGAACTCGAAGCAGATTCGCCAGGGGCCGTTTACGGTCATGGCCCACTGCGCCTTGCGCTCGCCTTTGAGCTTGTGCAGCCCGACGCTCTTGAGCGGGCTCAGGTCTTGGGGCGTTCCGGCGGCGTTCAGCGCAAGCAGCAGATCAACGGCCATGTCGATATCCAAGCTACGGAAGGCTCTAGTGTCCTGTCCGGTTAATTCGGATGATAATCTGCGGGTCTTTTTTGCCGTCGGCTGCGTTGCTCTTCCTCGCGTGGTGCCCGCCACTGCTCGTCATCGCGCCTTGCCGACAACAAAAATCCTCCGCATATTATCATCCGAATTAACCGGACAGGACACTAGGTCGCTCGCCGTCCCAGACTCGGCGGGTGACGGCGCTACCCCAAGACCGGATCATGGCGGAAACGTATCACCGTGAATTGCAACACAACTTGCCAAGTGTTTCAATGACTTGCCCGACAAGTGCGCAAGAGCAACCCTGAATCGCAACGAGCCGTGGAAAGAGAACGCAGCAACGAGACTGCCCCCGCCGAGCCCCTGTCGAATCTGATCGGAAGGTTCCTCCAGCGGGTGCGCACCAGGGGCCTGCCCCGGCAGGTCAGGGAGACCGCCAAGGAGCATCTGCTGGACGGGTTCGCCACCATGCTGGGTGGAGTCCCGGAGCAGGCGAGCCGACGAATCCGCGCACACGTGGCCGCCCTGGGCGGCCGGGGTGAATCACGCGTCGTCGGGACCGCGCTCAAGGTTCCTTGCCAGATGGCGGCCTTGGCCAACGGGGTCCAGGGACACGTGCTGGACTACGACGATGCCCAGCTCACGACGGCGCCGGGCCGGCCCTTCGGCCAGCAGACCCATCCGACGACACCGGTTTTGGCGGCGGCCCTGGCGTTGGCGGAAAAGACCCGCGCGGACGGCTCGGACCTGCTGGCTGCCTACGTGACCGGCGTGGAGGTGGCCTGCCGGCTGGGCGATGCCGTCGAGCCGAATCACTACATGGATGGCTTCCACCCCACCGGCACCCTGGGCGTGTTCGGTGCCGCGGCGGCGTGCAGCTACCTCCTCGGACTCGACCGCGAGCATACCGGCTGGGCGCTGGGCATTGCCGGCGGGGTGAGCGCCGGCCTGCGCGCCAACCGCGGCACCATGGCCAAGGCGCTGAACGCCGGCCGGGCCGCGGAGAACGGCGTGGTGGCCGCTACCCTGGCGGCGAAGGGTTTCACCGCCTCCGCGGGCGTGTTCGAGGACCCCATGGGGTTCTTCAGGGCCGCCTGCGGAGACCGTTACGACCGTGAGTTGCTGCGCTTCGGCAGCCCGTATTTCCTGCGTGAACCGGGTATCGCCATCAAGCGCTATCCCTGTGCCGTCGTCATGCACCCGATGCTGGATGCGTTGCTGGCGCTGATCGAGCGGCACCGGGTGAACCCCGGCACCATCGATCGTTTGCGCATCCACCTGCATCCCGACTCCGCGCGGCCGCTGGTTTACGATCGTCCGGAGCGTGGCCTCGAGGGCAAGTTCAGCCTGCCCTATACCGCCGCGGCGGTGCTGCTCGACGGCCGGGTCTCCCTGGGACACTACACCGACCGGCGGGTGCGGGATCCGAAGATACGGGCGCTGATGCCCCGGGTCGAGCTCGTGCGGGACCGTGAGTTGAACCCTCCAGAGGGCCGGGGCGACTCGGCCAGGGTGGAACTGGCTTTAGTGGACGGCCTTCGGTACTATGGAGCCGCGTCGGGCGGGTCCACCAAGCGCCCGGATCGGCCGGCGTTGGAAGAGAAGTTCCGGGAGTGCGCCGAGCACGCGCGCGTCGGGACGGGGAGAAGCCTCCGGAAGTTCCTGGATAGGTTGTGGTCCCTGGAGGACGTCGATTCCCTGGCATCCTGGCTGGGCCTGTTGCGCGCGTGACACGGGACACCAATGAACGGACGGACATGAGCGAGATACGATTCATCGACACCACCCTCAGGGACGGCCATTTGAGCCTGTGGGCACTGGGCATGCGTATCGGCCACATGCTCGGCGCCGCCCGGCAGATGGACCGTTGCGGCTTCGAGTCCATGGAGTTCTTCGGCTTCGCCAGCATCATCAAGCAGGTGCGCGAGCTCAAGGAGAATCCCTGGGACTGGGTGCGCCTGGGGGTCAAGGAGTTTTCCAGGACCCGGCTGCGCTACCACGGCGGCCTCGGTTCCGGGTTCGAGCCCATTCCATCGTGCGTGATCCACCTCGTGCTGGAGCGCGTCATCGCCCACGGCATCACCCTCACGCGCTCGTCCAACCCCTGGAACGACTACGGCGTGCTCGCGAGGGAGATCGAGACCCTGGGAAAGATGGGCATGGACGTCGTGGCCAACGTCATCTACTCGGTTTCCCCCAAGCACACCAACGAGTACTACGAGCGGAAGGTCCGCGAGCTGGCGGCGCTACGGCCCCACCGGATCTGCTTCAAGGACGTCGGCGGGCTGCTGACGCCGGACCGCACCCGGGAGATGCTCCGGTTGGTGATGGCCAACGTCGGCGACATCCCGCTGGAGTTCCACGCCCACTGCAACAACGGCTTGGCGCCGCTGAACTACGTGGAGGCCCTCAAGCTGGGGATCAAGACGCTCCACACGTCCATACCGCCCTTGGCCAACGGCTCTGCCCAACCCTCCATCTACAACGTCGCGGCCAACGCCCAGGCCATGGGGTTGACGCCACGGGTGGACCTGGAGGCGGTCAAGCCCGTGGAGGAGCACTTCACCCGAGTGGCCCGGCAAGAGAATTTCCCCGTGGGCTCGCCGCGGGAGTACGATCACGCCCAGTACCTGCACCAGGTGCCCGGCGGCATGATCTCCAACCTGCGCTATCAGCTCAAGGCCGTAGGCATGGGCGACCGGATCGACGAGACCCTGGAGGAGGCCGGGCGCGTGCGGGAGGAGTACGGCTATCCCATCATGGTGACGCCGCTGGCCCAGTTCGTGGGTACCCAGGCGGCGGTCAACGTCATGGCGGGGGAGCGCTACAAGGAGGTCACCGACCAGAGCATTCAGTACGCCCTGGGGTATTGGGGGGAGGAGGGCGCACGGCTAATGGACGAGGACGTCAAGGACAAGATCCTCAGCCGGCCGCGAGCCCGGGAATGGAAAGGCTGGACCCGGCCCGAGCCCTCTCTGCACGAGGTGCGGGAGAAGTTCGGCGGCCCGGGAGTCTCGGACGAGGAGTTGGTGCTCCGGGTCATCACCGGCCCTGATTCGGTCAAGGAAATGCTGGCCGCCGGCGCCCCGAAGGAATTTCTCGATGCCGGCCGGCCGGTCTCCGAACTGATGAAGCAGCTCGCGGGGGTTCGTGAACTTCGGCAGGTCCATATCCAGCGTGGCGGGCTCTCGTTGCGGCTGGAACAGAAAGACGTCTGAAGGAAGCTGAATCCGCCGCCTGTTCGATGTGAGGTGCACCCGTGAAGCTGACTGACCGGACCCTTTTTACCCTGGGCGTGTTCGTTCTCGTTCTGGCCTTTCTGGTCCTCTCCCTGGACTACCGGCCCAGGGCCCGTCTGGTGCCAATTATCATCGCCGTCCCCACGCTGTTGCTCACCCTGCTTCAGCTATTGATCGACATGATTCCCGCGGTGGCCCGCCGCCTCAGCTTCTTCCAGGAATATGACCTGTTCGGCATCGAAACCGGCCGCGCCGTCGAACCCTCCAAGGAAAGCCGCCCTTCCAGCAGCATCTATCGCCGTGAGCTCAACTTCGCCGCCTGGCTGCTGTTGCTCGTGGCCCTGATCTACTTCCTCGGCTACCTCGTAGCCATCCCCCTCTTCCTCATCTCGTTCATGCGCCTCCGTTCCTCAGAAAGCTGGCGCATGACCCTCTCCATCACCGCCGTCACCTGGACGTTCGTCTACGTCGTCTTCATCATCGTCATGGGCGCCCCGCTGCACGAGGGGGTGGTGTGGAAGGTGGTGGGGTTGTGAACCGTTCTGCGGAATGACAAAAACGTGCCATTTCGGTTGGTATTGACACCTGGGTTGGTAGGTCGGTTCTACGGCGAGGTCATGAGCGTAGTGTCAAATCGAGGAATCATCTCGCGTGCGCCAAGTGAACCGGCGTCGGCTACGAAGGAAAGGACCCTCCGCACCTCGCGTCGGGTCGTGGTCGATCGAGTTTCGAGCGGGGCGAGCAACCCTGCTGCGATGTCTCCGATCGACCCATAGGACCAAAAGGCGTGATCGCTTCTATGCTCAGCAACCATATCGGCTACCCAGGGAAGGAGCCAAGTCTCGCGCTCGTCAAGGCTTAGACGTTCGGCGAAGAGGAGCACCGCGGAAGCTGCGCGCTTTGAGCTAATCATGCATCGGACCCAACGATCTACGGTAGGAAGTATATCTTCCAGATGTGGCCAGTCATGTGGAATGGGCGTCGTGAACGGCCCCACGAACCCGGCTGCCGCTATGGGGTCTGGGACGTAGTCTTCGCGACCGCCACCGCGTGATTTCGCAGTCTCCATGATCCAGTCCGCCACAGGCCGCCATACCGACCAAAACTTACCGTCGGGCGCCCGGCCGTCTTTGACCAGTTCCTCCGTTACGGCCTCCAGATAGTTTCCCGCCAAATCCACCGCACGTTGCGGCTCTTGAAAGACAAGCAATTCCTCCCAAAGATCAGGCGAACCCGCCACGGCGGCGAAACGGCCGAGTGTTGTTGCGAGATCACGGCCCCATTCGTAAAGAAACGAAGTGTCGCCGTCCACGTGTGGATCTTCGACATCGGAATGCGTCCAGCGCACTAGTGTTCGAAGGTAGTCCTCCACCACGCGCCTCTTAGCTGCATCCTCACTGATTGTATTGAAATTGGCGGCATTGAAAATTCTACTTGCGCGTGTCCAGTTATAAAGCCATCCGCTTCTGGCTCGGGCCCACCGGTACGGCGGTACCCATGAACCGCTCGGCGCCAAGACCCACTTGTACGGCGGTTTCGGAGGGATGGGACGGCGAGGCCGATGAAGCCACGGGATGATGGGCGAGGCAGATGCACGCTTTCGATGGCGCGCGTTGGCTGTTGTGGCTCGCTTGGAATCGCCATTGATCCACGGACGGTTGTGGCGCTGGACACACATGTCTAACGCCGCGACCATCGCGTACCACGCAAGGTCCGGGACGGCACGCCAATCCAACTCCCGGACGGCTGCCTCCGCCACGTCCAACAATGGGTTTGTCGTGAGCTGCATCACCAGATGTCGGATGATCTTGTCACCGTACCCGCGACTGTTGAGCGCAGCCACAGCCTCGGCAGAATAGACCCTCGGATCGTTGAACAGAACCGCATCATTGATCAGATGAGGATCGTCTTCGGACGCTCGGGCCATCGCAGCAGCCGGGATCAAGACTGATCTTATCCAACCGAGGTGCGTCTCGATTTCGTCGTTAGTTCCGAACCGCGCAGCAATAGATGCCGTACCGAGGATACTGCTAGCGCGGAATCGATACCAAAGGAATTTTGTGGTTGTGTCGTCGTCGAACCCCTCTAGTTCTTCCAGTTCCTGAGCTTCCTGGATTGCCGCGACGATGGTCATGATAGGCGTAGCGGCCTTGCCGTCACGCGATTTGACTACCCAGTTGGATAAGCGAATTGCCCGGTCCAGTTTGGTCTGAGCTGCTGAGAATGTCTCGATCGTTGGCACCATGTTTTCGGGTGGCACAACCTGAAACCGGATACCATGAGAGCCCCGTGTTCTTTCCATCCGTATTCTCTGCGGATCGGTGTCCGACGTGATGCGTGCAATGCGCTTCTTGTGTTCTGTTACGACGACAGGATGGTTCACCTCGTCGTCATAGGCGGCTAGATCACAATGCGTCCAGTTCGCCCGCTGGTCTTGGAGGAACTGTAATGCTTCTTTGCTCGCCGTCAGTTGAAACGGCAGGAGCAGGTCTTTTGCGAGGAACTCACGCTCCGTATACCGCTGCCCAACCCTTTCCGCGACACGAAGTATCCGCTCGCCGCCATGGAGCTCTTGGCGGTGGCATAGGCCTGGTCGTCGTTGAACCGGCGTAAATCATAGTCCCACAGCCGTGGTGTAGAGAGGAACGGCGTCGCGCCGTCGATCTGATTGGGATCGTTTGCGTGGCGTGCGAGGGCGCATATCAGCGGTGCGGCCGTTGCGACCAGACCGTTTCTCCGCAGGACGAGGCGCGAGAGATCGGTAATGGGTCGGCCGCGATCGGCCTGTTCGTTAATCCAATCATCTAGGGCCATGTAGCAGGAGCCGAGCACGTCTGGTCCGAGAAGACCACGTGCCCAACGGTATATGCTTTCGTCGCCCCAAAGCGGAATCTCGCCCCACATCGTCGCCACCACACATGGCCGAGCTTTCCGGCTATCATGTATGCGCCAATAGTGGCGCAGGAAAACGGACGCACGCATCTCTAAACGGTGAAAGAGGCGCAAGGCCTCAGCCTCGTCCGCGACAAACAGGGCGGAAAAACCCCATGGGTCCGGACCTGCCCAGAAGGCTGGGGAGTGGCCCTCGATACCGGCCCGGTGGTAGTCGCTGATACTAAAGTACGTGGAACTTCCGAACGCTTTGTCTAACCGTGGAAGTCTTAGCCTTGGTGTGAAATGTTTGATCACCATGTCGGCATAGCTTCTCGGAAGACATTTAGGGAGTTTGCCGTTGTGTTCGAGGAGGTCGGAACGGGCGGACCGGAGGCGGACTTCGGTAGTGAGCCTCTCAACGTAGGACTTTACTAGTTCCGGGGCTGCGGTTACTCCTGTTGCAACGGCTCGCCTCAGGTGTTGTTCGACCTCGTCCCAGTTTGGCCGTGAACTCTCGTTAAGATCGAACGGGGCTCGGCGATCACCTAACTTTTTTGGATGTTGCGCGTCCTCTACTTCGTGAAGCAACGGCAGCGTTGCGGCGACTACTGCGTGCGTCAGCGGTTTCCATATGTCCCCGTTCGCTGAGTTCCAGGCGGCTGCGATTCGCGCCAACAGGGGTACGAGACTTGTCGGCCAATGCCGCCAACGCTGGACTGACCATCCGAGGAACGCACCCCAACTTCGCCAATGAGGCACCGGAAAGGACGCCACCGTTCGCAACCGCGTAATCTCATCCATCGCGGCAAGGGCATCCGACCGCAATAGGTGGTCGTTCAACCGAACCTCGTAAACCAGGAGGGTTTCCATGACGCGTTTAAGTAGTGCAGCTCCGTCGGCAAGAAGCATAGACTCGATCGCCTGAAGAACGTCACGGGATCGCTCGGAGTACAAAGGTGCAACCAGAAGGGTACGGCCCCATGCGGGATCGAGTTCCTTGTCCGCGTCGATGGCGCTCAGCAGCTTGAGCCACTCATGAACACCTCGATTTGCTTCCAGCAGAGTTTGGCCGTGGATGCGGAGCGCTCTGGTCCACAACAGTGGCTCGTCGGCGCGACGAAGAAGCGAGGGTAGTTCCTCGCCGCGGCGACCAAATGCCCGCGCAAGCAGCCAATCTAGATATACGTCGTGGGTCAGCGAAATCGCACCATTGAGGTGTTCAATGCTGACCGCCCCTTCGTGCAAGAGTGTCCGAAGGCCCCCTGCATCCACCTCAGCCGGCTGCGGTGGCTGGTGTGGGCGCTCAACCAACAGGTCTCCGATCCGGGAGAGCGCCGCATCCCGTAGGAGATTGGGGCGGGTGGCATCCGCACCCCTGGTGGACCACGCCGCGGCAAGGGTCGCCTCTGTGTAGGGTTTCTGTGCTTGCGGCAACATCAGCATCCCTTTCAGAAGAAAGAGTACGCGGTTGCGATCAGCCAAGTCACTACGAAGAACGATCCCCGCAAGTCCGGGCAGTGCTCGAGCAAGTGTCTCCGCATCTTCCGGGGTCACGGCACCCACGGGCACCGCTGGTCCGGTTTTCAGACCGGCGGCGCCAAGTGCCGTCGCTAACCGATCGGACCCTTGGAAGTCCCGTGCGCTCGTCACGACGGACCAGTTGGCTCGGAGCGGAGAGTTTGCAATCGCACGAAGGATATCTTCCAAGACACCACGTCGGTCGGACAACAAGAGGCGGTCGGCACCATCAATCGCCAAAAGGCACGGACCGCGCGTGGCAAACTCCATCGCGAGTTCAGTCGCCGACAAACCCAAACCAATAGCTGTGGAGTAGGCGTCCCAACTCCTCCCCTGAATTCGGTCGTCCTTGAGTACAAGGATGGGGCCAGGAAAGGCTAAAGCGAGCCGCTTAAGGACAGCCGATTTCCCGGAACCACCCTCGCCTACAATACGGACGCAGTGATGGGTGGTCAGCGCGGCTCGGGCCTCGTTGACTATTTCTGCGCGAATGAGAGAAAGAGAGGAGGATCCGTCAAGCGTGCTAAGATGGGTTTCGATGGAGTTGAGGGCGAGTTGGCTGTTCTGTTTCAGGGTCGCAATGTAGTTCCGCACCGGACGATTGGGCAGAAAACTCCAACTCGGCGAAAGCTCCGCCACAAGCTCATTGCGCGAGAAACTGGCCGCAAGTTTCCCTCGTCGTAGTGCCAAGTCTCGAAGTGTCGAGAAGAGGGCACGGGGATCCTGGTTTTGGTTGAGTACATCGCCAAGGATCCTGATGGCCTCGTGCCGGTCCCGTGACGATGTGATGTGATAGTCGAGGACAACAATACGAAGTCTCCGTAGTACGCGCCAGCGAGCGTCTTCTGACTCGCTGTGGAGGGCGCTCTTCAGTCCCTCGCAAACGGTGCGCTTGGCCTCATTGAGCACCCCGTCTGCTCGCCAGACTTGTTCGAACAAAACTGCGGTCGGTTGGCTGCAGGCAGAGTCGGTTAGCGTGACGATATCTTCTTGACGAGGTGTGATCTCGCCTGCGGCGATGCACGCGTACCACGGGCCTTCATGCAGCAAGTCATATTGCCATATCGCTTTCGCGAGTTTCCGGAAGTCGTCATTGTCTCCTACGGAAAAAGACCGTCTTGCTTGAATGAAGATGTTGCTTTCTTCGTATTTGGGACTATTTCCGGTCACCAAGACGTCATCGAAGCCATCCGGACCGTCTCTGTGCTGAAGCGATACGCGATAAGGCGTGAATCCCTCGGGGAACATTCGGTCTTCGCCGCCTGCAAGAAGGCGCGCAAAAAGCGACGCTGCGAGATCGACCTCATAGTCGGACCCTGCCGCGCCAGTGGAGGCATAGGATGCCCTCACCTATTTCTCCCGATCATCAAAGTAGCTCCAAAACCCCGGTTGATGCTATCGGAACCGCCGCGACTCCAGTCGTCTCCACCAGGCGGCGGCCGGTTCGGCCACCGTGCCCGTCACGGACGGATCGCAGGGATGCCCCGTGAGGGCCGAGCAGATGAGGCGTTCAAGACCGGGTTCGGAAGTGTCTGTAGTCATGGGCCAGCGTGCAATGCGCCCGGTTCGATCCAGCCCTTCTTTGCCAGGACATCAGCGGCCAACTCGATCTGGCGGGCTGAGAATCGGTTCTTGCGATCATTCCAGCCATAGACGCGCGATATCACGTCGTTGAGGTTTTCAGGGGATTCACGCGTGATCACCCAGTGCACTGTTGACAAAAGCTCCAGGCCGAAAGACGACTCGAACCCTGCAACGAGCATAGCCACCCGGTCGAACCGGGCGCGTGTGTCGGGATGCTTCTCCAGGAATGCGTTGGCGTCAGACACCGCGCCCGGCACCAGTTCAAGCTGCTTGTTCGGCGCATCGCCCCCGTCACGATAGCCCGATATGAAGTAACCCTCGATCTCACGGAGTACGTGGGTCAGGTTCTCCGCGTAAGGACCATAGAGCCCCTTTACCACTCGGAGTCGCTCCATGGCGGGTTCACCGCCGACCTTGAGAAAGTACATGAGCTTATGCACTTCCAGCAGCGTCACGAACGGGTCAAGAAGGCCGCTCAGATAGCGGTCCATCAAGCCCACAAGCGCCGCGCGGCCGGCCGTCATGTTCGGCGCCGATTTCCGTTTCGCCACCTGAGTGGTCCCAGGCGCACCGTTCGGCTCAAAGATCACGATACGCAGATCGTTGAAGCCTCGTAGCGCCTCTTCGATCCGCGGGCGCACCTCGCTCCAATTCAGCCCGCCGAGTCCGCTGCCGAGGGGAGGAATGGCAATGGAGCGGATACTCTTCTCGCTGACCACCTCGTGTAGCGCCTTCAACCCTGCGTCGATGTCCTCCATCCGACTCTTGCCGTGCCAGTGGCGCTTGGTCGGGAAGTTGATGATGTACCGCGGGTTGGTCAGTTGGCCCGTCTCGAACACGAACATGCTCCCCGGCTGTACTTCCTGATGCTTACAAGCCTCAGAGTAAGCCTTGAAGTTCTCGGGAAAGGCATTCTTGAACTGGAGCGCAATTCCGCGTCCCATCACGCCAACGCAGTTCACCGTATTCACCAAGGCGTCGGTATCTTCGGCAAGTATGTTGCCCGTCTTGAATTCGACCATCTCTGCCTCCCGCCTGTTAGTAGTACCACTCCGGCCTAATTGCGAGATGCGGTTGGTGGTGTGCCTCCTCCAACGCCGCCCTGACTTGTCCATAGATCTGTCGCGAGCTGACCCCGATACGGCTGACAAGCTCCCACGGAAACGACTGCTCCACGAGAAATTCCGCCTGTTTGCCCTCCTTGCAGTCTCGCCAATCGCGGGCGTCGATGGCCGCCCAGTCGAGTTCGTCCAGTAGCGCCAAGTCTGCTCGATCCTCGAGGTAATATGCTCCGGCGTTCGACAGCGTGAAGGCCCACCGACGCTGATTACGGTCAGCCCAGCCGACAGTTTGCTGCAAATCGGCTTCGAGATGCAAGATCGGGCCTTGTCCGCCACGATAGGAAAGCTCGGGATGATTTACACAGTGGATCACGTAGAGCATGATCGAACGGGGGCAGAAGTAGAAGGGCACGCACTGACCCACGTAGAGGCTCGGATGGCTGTTGAGTGTGAGCTCGGTCAGTCGCCGCTGCTTGATACTGTTCATCCCGATCGTGGTGCCGATGTCGGCGCTGGCCTCGGTTCGACGCGCAATCTCCGCATCGCACCAGAGGCTGTTGTCGCCGATAATGGATGGCAATCGGTCCAAATGGACGATGTGGTAAATTTTGGGTGCGGCAAGCGGCGACATGGTCAGTCTCCAAGCTCCGCTACCTGTTCCTCGTTGTCGAACTTCGGCCCGCCGTTGGGTGAAAACCCGTCGAGGTAGGCCTCGAAGTCAGCCCTGAGCTGCTGACGATTGGCACGTGCTTTCAGGTCGCGCAAGGTGAACTTCGAGGTGTTGTAGAAGGCCTGTCCCGCCGCCTGCTGCAAGGCCGTGTACTGTTCGATCACACCGGCGGCGTCGAGGGAGGCCTTCGTGTCGAGGACGGCTTGCTTGCTGTCCTCCAGCACCGCATCGAGCCGGCGCAGCACGGTCATCGGAAGGATCACGTCGCGGTACTTGCCACGCACGTAGAGGTCGCGCAGGACGTCGTCCGCGATGCCCCAGATGTAGTTCACTATCCAGTTCAAGTCGTTGGTGCTCATACGGTCTCGCGGTTTCGTGCACAGGGTCCCTTGATTGGACTCCGATAGCCATGCTGTGCCCTGTAGTGTTGGCGATTTCGGCAGAACACGCAATGTCCTGTGCCGTAGACGGGCCGTAGTCCGGGGCAGTGCTTTGCCGTGGTTGACTTGTCATTATAAAATGCATGGTCATCGCACCAAGACCGTTCCGGACGCACACGGCTGATTTCGGCCCGTCCAGTGTCCCGCAGGGAAAGGTAGGCTTACCATGAAAAGCTACAATAGGCCCCTCACGCCGAAGCAGATCGCGTCCACGAGGGACGAGGACATTGACTTCAGCGATATTCCGGAACTGGACGCAACGTTTTGGCGGGATGCGGAACTCGTAGAGCCCGATCCTACGGAACAGATCACCATGCGCGTCAAGCGCTCGGTGCTGGACTATTTCAGGGCGCCGGGCAAGGGGTACCAGACGCGGATCAACCGCGTGCTGGAAAGCTATGTGCGGGCCCAACGCGAGTCGCGATGAGGCATCTCCTGCCGACGGCAGGAGATCACCGGTGGCGAGGGCGACCGCCTGGCCGCCCTCGCGGGGTGGGAGAGGATGCGTGCCGATCCGCTTCTGCAGCGCGGGCTTCTAGGCCGAGATCAGTTTCCAGGTGCCGTCGGGCTGGCGGCAGGCGGTGCCGTATGCCTCTTCGGTACGGCCGCCGATGGTAATGGTCTGGGTGAACTCGCGGCAGTACGTTCCGTCCGGGCGTTTGTAGGTTTTCTTTGGGGTGATCGTGCCTTGGTTGCCGGAGTCGGGGTTCTTCCACGCGGAGGTTTTCCCCACCGGTGCCTTTTCCAGCGTCTGCTGCGTCGTGCGCTGCATGGCCAATCGGTCGGCACGGTCCAGCGACCTGCCGATCTCGCTGCCGAGCATGGCGCCCAGGAATGTCCCGACGCCCGTGGCTACGAGTTTTCCGCGGCCCTTACCGACCTGTGAGCCGGCAAGTCCGCCGGCCAGGGCACCGAGCAGCGTTCCCGCGCTCTCTTTCTCTCCGGCATTGCTGGTGCAGCCGACAAGAGCCAAGGCGATCAGGCCAACTAGTGCCAATCTCAGTGCGTACATGGCGTCTCCTTATGTGTCATTGGATGCAAGCCTGGGATCCAGGGTCGCAGTCCATCACGGTACTTGCCGCCGGAAATAGGCTGCCGGGTTCCTTGCCCGTGTGGAAACCGGCTGCAACCTCAATTTTTCCCTGAACTTTGAGCGGAGTCAAGCCGTCGCCTCTTCTTGGCGGGTCGTTTTGGTCCGAGGTGTCGACCGGGACGGCCCGGCGGGGTGGTGTCGGATTACGCTTCGCTAATCCGACCTACGGGGACCCAGGCCGGTTACGAGAACAGATCCAACTGGTTGTCCTGCTTCCGGGTCCGCGCTCCGGCGGGGCGTGGGCGGCTTTGCTCCAGGAGCCGTTGCTCGATGTCGGCGAGGTAGGGTGAAGGGGGCATCTCCCGGACCTTGCCCCGCCAGCGCCGTTTATGGGCGCGGCAGAGGTAGAGCTTGGTCCTGGCGCGGGTGACGCCGACGTAGAACAGGCGGCGCTCCTCGGCGAGGTCCTCCGGTTCGGCCTTTCCCCAGGTCAAGGGGAGCAGGCCGTCTTCGCAGCCGACGATGAAGACGACAGGGAATTCGAGGCCCTTGGCGGCGTGCAGGGTCAGCAGCGAGATGCGGTCGGCGCGGGGGTCCCAGGTGTCCACCTGTGTGCCCAGGGCCAGCTCGGACAGGAAGCGTTCCAGGTTCTCTCCACACGTGTCGGCCAAGGGTTTCAGCAGCTCGCGGGCCTCGCGCTTGTCCGCTCCGGGCGGTTCATCGCCCTTGCAGGCGGCTTCAAGGCGTTGATGCACGGTGCCCGTACCGGGCGAGTGGCGCAGGGTGTCCACCAGCGCGGCGACTCCGGGATGGGACAGCAGCGGGTCGTGGGAGCGTTGCTGGAAGGGCATGCCGGAGCGCTGCAAGGCTTCGGTGAGGGCGGGCGCCTGGGCTTCGGTGCGGTAGAGCAGGGCGAAGTCCGAAAACGAGAAGTCGTGCCCCTGCGCCTCGGCCGAACGGCCGCTGTCGATGGAGAAGAAGCTGTGGCCTCCAAGGATTTCCTCCAGCGACTGTACGACGAACTCCGCCTCGGCCTTTTCGCTCGGGGCTTCGTGGAGGGTGACGCGGTTGGGGGCGTCGTCGAGCACCGGGACGGATGGACCGGCCGAGGCTGCGGTGGCCATGACCTGCGACGAAAGGGAGACGATGTTGCGGTCGGATCGGTAGTTGCGGTTGAGCCGCACCGTCCGGGACCCCGGGTAGTGTTCGGTGAACTCCGAGAAGAACCGTCGGTCCGCGCCCCGGAAGCCGTAGATGGCCTGGTCGGGGTCGCCGATGGCGCAGATGTTGCCGTCGGGCGGGACGATCTGCCGGATGAGCCGGACCTGCTGCTCGTCCACGTCCTGGTACTCGTCGATGCACACCCACGGATACTGCTCCCGCACCTGCGCCCGGGTGCCGGCGTCGGCTCCCAGGGCATCGGCGGCACGGATCACCAGGTCGTCGAAGTCGCACCAGTTACGCGTTTCCATCCCCTGCCGGTAGGTCTCCGTGGCTTGCGTGAGCTTTGCGTCCGCGGATGGCATACCGGTCCGCTTGCTGTGGGAGATGGCCGACAGACGGCTACGGGCCTGCCGCTCCGAAATCCCTAGCGCGTCCTGCAGCAACCGCAGCCGCTCGGCTTCGGAGGCAACCCGGAAGCCCCGCTGCAACCCCGCGGCATTCCAGTGTTCCTGGAGTATGGCGAGGCCCAGGGAGTGAAAGGTATGAAGCGGCACCTGCGCCCATGCGTCCGGCAAGAGCGCCCGCAGCCGGCTCCGCATTTCGTCGGCCGCCCGGCGGGTGAAGGTGACGGCCAGACAGCCGGACGGTGGCACGCCGTGCTTCGTAATGAGGTGGGCGAGGCGGTGGGTCAGGGTCCGGGTCTTTCCCGAGCCGGGTCCGGCGACGATGAGCAAGGGCCCCTCGGCGACCTCCGCGGCCCGGCGTTGATCGGCGTCCAGGCCGGCAAGGAAGTCGCGGCTGCCGGGCGACAGTTGCACCGGGAGCGACAATTGGTTCGGCGGCCCCTCGTCCCACGGCGCGGTCATGGGCCGGGGCGCGGGTTCCGGGCCTGCCTCCGGCGGCTCTTGCTGGGGAACTGTCTGAGTTGTGGCCGCCTGGGCCGGAACCGCCGGCTCCTCCGCGAAGAGCGATGCCCCGCGTGCGCGCCGTTCCAGCTCGGCGTCCCGGAACAGCCGGATGGTTCCGTACACGCCGTCGTAGCCGGCCTCCCGAATCACTTCCCGCCTGCGCAGGCGCGCCAACGCCTCGGCCACCAGCGACGGCGCCACCGGTCCGATGTCCTCCAGCGGGAGGGTGTTGAGGAGCGGGAGCTCGGGTCCGAGACGCGCCAGCAGGCGTTCGTAGTCCAGCGCCACCCGTTTGCTCTTGGGGCCCACCCGGTGGATCTCCCCCAGGATCTCCGGCAGCGGGATCAGCCCCTGGGTGTCGCCGGCGGTGTCCGGCCGTGCGCCGTCCGGTGCCCGGTCCGCCAAGTCCTCGACTCGGTGCATGACCCCCACGGTCAGGGGCTTGCCGCAGGCTGGGCAGCGGCCGTCGCGTCTGCGGGTCTCGTCCGGCTCCAGGCGGACGTTGCAGTTGCGGTGGCCGTCCAGGTGGTACTTGCCCTCCTCCGGAAAGAACTCCAGGGTCCCTCCATAACCCTGGCCCGTTTCCAGTGCCCGGCGCAGGGCGAAATAGTCCATCTCGGTGTCGAAGACGCACACCTCCCGGCCCAGCTTCTCCGGCGAGTGGGCGTCGGAGTTGGACACCAGCCGGAAACGGTCCAGGGACGACACCCGCCAGTTCATCGGCGGGTCCGACGAAAGTCCCGTCTCCACGGCGAAGATGTGCGGCGCCAGGTCGCCGTAGCAGTCGTCGATGGCGTCGAAGCCCGACTTGGAGCCCAGCGCCGCGAACCACGGGGTCCACACATGAGCCGGCACGAGATACGATCCGGGTCCCGACTCCAGCGTCATCTCCAGCAGATGCCGGGAGTCCAGCCCCAGGATCGGCCGCCCGTCCGAGTGCAGGTTGCCGATCTTGGTAAGGCTGGCCACCAGCCGGTCCGTCGAGTCGAAGTCCGGGGCGTACACCAGGTGATGGATCTTCCGGGTCTTGTCGCCCTTCTTGTAGATGGTCGAGATCTCCACCGACAGCATGAACCGCACCGCGGTGAGGCTGCCGCCGCAGGCCGGCGGAAGCTGTCCCTCCACGGCCCGCTCGAGATCGGGTCGCAGGCGAAACAGGCCGGGCTCCGCCGGAACGAGCTGTTCCTTCAGTTCGGCGCGCCACGCCGGATGGGTGAAGTCGCCGGTCCCCACGACGCTGATGCCCTTCTTGCGCGCCCAGATGGCCAGGTGCTCCAGGTCGCAGTTACGGCTGGTGGCGCGGGAGAATCGCGAGTGGACGTGCAGATCCGCGTAGAAGGTCATGGGGTGCGTTGCTTCTCGACCGGGCCGGGGGGCGCTACGAGGCGTCCGGCAGTTGACGGCGCTGCCACGCCCGCTTGAGCGGTCCGGCCAGCGGCAGGCCCAGGGCCGCGGCGATGAGCAGGGTCAGCACCAGCGAGACCGGGCGGGTGACGAAGATCAGGAAACCGGTGTCCGAAATCAGCAGCGTCTGGAACAGCGACACCTCGGCAATCTCCCCCAGCACGTAGGCGAGAATGAAGGTGATGAAGGAATAGCTGTACTTCTTCATGCCGTAGCCGATGAACCCGAATATCAGCACCGCAAACGCGTCCAGGAGGTTGTTCCGCAGGACGAAGGCGCCGACGAAGCTGATGACGAGTACGATGGGGATGATCAGGGAGACCCGGATCCGCGTGATCTTCACCAGGTGGTTGGCGAAGATCAGCCCCAGGATGGACGTCCATACGTTGGCGGCGATCAACGCCAGCACCAGGGTGAAGACGGTAGCCTGGTGCGTGGTCAGCAGTTCCTTGCCGGGGTTCAACCCGAGCAGCAATAGCCCCACGAGCAGGATGGCGTGGGGTGCGCTCCCCGGGATGCCGAAAGCCACCGTGGGCAGCAGCGCGCCGCCGTCCTTGGCGTCGTTGGCGGCCTCCGGGGCGAGCACGCCCTCGGGCGCCCCCTGGCCGAAGTTGGCGCGGTTGGGGGACGTGGCCTGGGCCTGGGCATAGGCGAGGAAGGCCGCCACGTTGGCGCCGACGCCGGGGATGATGCCCACCACACAGCCAATGACCGCGCTCCGGAGCAGCAGGAAGAAGTTGGCGAATACGAAGCGGATGCCGTCGAACACGTCGCGGGCCGTCGGGCGGACCACCTCGGTCTGTTGCACCAACTCTTCGCCCTTGACCGCCAGGAAGAACATCTCGGAGACGGCGAAGATGCCGATGGCGATGACCCCGGTGTGGATACCATCCCAGAGGTACAGCAGGTCGAACGTGTACCTCTGGTCGCCGGTGATGGGGGAGTATCCGATGAAGGCCACCAGGAATCCCAGCCCCGCGGAGATGAGCCCTTTGATCGGCTCCCTCTGGGTCAGCGACGCGATCAGGCTGATTCCCAGCAGCGCCATGAGGAAAAACTCCGGGGGCCCGAACGAGAACACGACGGAGCGCACCACCGGCAGCAGCAACAGAAAGACCACGTAGCCGAACACCGACCCCAGGGCCGACGCCGTGGCGGAGATGGCCAACGCGTACCCGGCGCGTCCCTGCCGCGCCAGCGGGTGGCCGTCGAACACCGTGGCGATGTTGGCCACGGTACCGGGAACGTTGAGAAGGATGGCGGAGACGGACCCGCCGAAGGTGATGCCGCCAATGGAGGCGGCGAAGACCATCATGGCCAGCGCCGGCTCCAGGGCCATGATGATGGGCAGCGACAGCGTCAGGATGACAATGCCGCCCAGGCCGGGGAGCGCTCCGAAGAGCATGCTCACCGTGGTGCCGAACAGCACCACGAGGACGTTGGGAAACCCGAAAACGTTGACGAAAGCTACACCGATGGCTTCAATCACGGATCGTCTCGTTTGACGCGTCGGCCCGCATTTTCATGGAATACGCGGGCGTTGGGTCGGCCCGGACGCCCGCGGAAAAATGGATCCGCGAATCATCCGGGCCGAACGGTACGGTGGGAGGCTTTGCGCCTGATTCGAACCTATTTCTTCTGCTGCGCTTTGTAGAGAGCGATCAGGTTCGCGTAGTCCTTGATCAGGTTGTTTACGAGCATGGCCGTCTCCTTGCCGGTGGCGGGAGAGTGGATGACCTGCGCCTTGCTCTCGAGCTCCGCCTTGGACTCGGCGATGACCTGGTGCACGGCGTTGCTCAACACGTCCGCGACAGCCTGCGGCACCTTGGGCGGCGCGGCCACGAGGATGTACAGGATGCCGCCGGCCATGAGGTCCTTGCGTCCAAGTGCTTCGGCCGAAGGCACGTCCGGGAAGAACGGATCCTTGTCCTTTTCCGAGGAGAGCTGCACCAGTCCGCGGACCTCCCCTGACTTGATGAAGGTGATCACGCCGCCGGTGGTCTTGATGGTGGTATCCACGTCGCCGCGGGCTACCGCCACCACCAGCGAACGCCCGCTCTTGTACCCGGTGACGTCCTTCACCTGGATGCCGGTCTTGTCGATGATGTTGGCCAGCACGAAGGAGCCGGCCGAGGCCGGACCCACCGACGACACCTTCAGCGGGCGCTTCTTGCCTTCCGCGATCAGGGCGTCGAGCGTTTTGATGGGGGAGGCGCCCTTTACGAACAGGAAACGAGGAGCCGTGGTAATCTTTGCCAGATACGTGAACTTGGACAGGTCGAAACCCACGTCCCGTACGGAGGATTGCGCCAGGCCGCCCGCGGGCAGCATGCTGCCGATGACGCTGCCGTCCGCCGGGGAACCGTACAGCTTTTTCGTCCCCACGGTGCCGCCGGCCCCAGGTACACTGACCACCTTGACTTCCTTGACGCCGTTGCCTTCGAGCTTCTTCTGCAGTTTCGGCGCCAGCAGCAGGGCCGACGTCCCGGTGCCGCCCCCAAGCCCGAAGGGAACGATCCAGGTAATCTTGCCCGGCAGTTTCTGGGCGACGGCGTTGGAGCCCACGAGCAGGCACAGAAGCATCGCCGCCGCCGCCGCGCCGGCAACCGCAAAAGACTTTCTCAAATTCGTTTCTCTCTGCATGGTTCACCTCCCTGGTAAACTCGACAAACCCGCCTTGCACAACTTTAAACTGTCACGTTTCACATACCTGCCTTGCATCCGCCGGGGTTACCACAGGAGCCCCGTGCTTTGCAATTTCCAGGAGCGGACCGAAACGCGGCCAGGTCCAAAAAGGCAACCACACCCCGCATCGTCATTTGTGCGAAAGAGGCGCGGGCGCCTGTTCCCGTCATTCCCGCGAAAGCGGGAATCCAGGGGCGGTGGAGGGGCGCTGCAGCGGTGTTCCCCACCCCACCTGGATTCCCGCTTTCGCGGGAATGACGATTCGGGGGGGCGTTGCCTCTCTCGGATGGTGTTTTCACACACCCGTTTTCGCTGGAATGACGGAATCGGGGCGCCATGTCGCGGCTAGTCCAACCCCGAGCAGTCGATCTGGATGTCCCAAAGTGGTCTTTCATCGTCGCGCGTCGGGCAGAAGACGTCGACCTGCAGCAGCGTGGCGCAACCGGGGCAGACGTAGCCGAGGAGAACGCCTCGATAGGGCTCGCCCGAGGGAACGCGCTCGCCGGCCAGCTCTTCGAGGTCCATGGTGATCTCGATTGCCGTGCTCTTGTAGTTCTCCTTGCCGCCGCAGAACACATGCGCACACCTGCGGCATCGCACCAACAGGCGGCCGGCGACCTTCGCGAGATCCAGGTACTCGTGGAGGTGCAGCACGACCTCCCCGTCGGCCGCGTCCGTGCCCGCCGCCGCGGCCAGGCCGTCGGCGCCGCCGTCACCGGCGGTCCCGGGGCCGTCCACGGGGTGGGAACTCCAGGCCAGCCGCTGCGCGCGAAGCTCTTTCCGCCGCTCGGCGGTGGCGTCGCCGTCCACGTTGCCGCGGTCGAGTCTGACGCCGTAGATCCGGTCGGCGACCTCGGGACTGGTCCGGCCGGCTCTGACGTCATGTTCCACCTGAACGGGGCTCCGTTCCAGCGGATCGCCGAAGCCGCCGCCGCTCTGGGTCACGTCCGTGATGAAGGCCAGCTCGGGGATCGGCACCCGCGGCCGGAAGCCGTCGGGCAGGTCCAGCCGGCACCAATCGAGGCCTTGCAGCTCGTCGGCGCCCGTGGGATAGGCGCCCTCGCGCAGACGCTGCAACAGGCCCTCGGTGCGATAGAGTGCCCGGTTGCCGCCGAAGCCGGCGGGATAGCCGCCGAACAGGCCGAACCCGTTGGGCACCGCGCCGTAGGGGCGATAGTTGGCGGTCAGGTCCTGCGAGCCGTACACGAACAGCAGCCGCTCGCTGCCGTACCCGCCGCGATACCTGCCGAAGCCGGCGCCGTCCTTCACATGCCTGCGGGCAAGGTAGATGAACGGGTATTGCATCTCGATCCGCTCGACGTCGGAGATGCCGCCGGACGGGATGTTCATGTGGCCGCCGGTGTCCACGCCGTCGCGGTCCGGCCTGGCCCCGAGTCCACCGCCGTGCACGTCGTAGAGCCCCTGGGCCGTGGCCAGGCCCTCCCGGTTGTGGCCGCCGTACATGAAGCCCGGGCCGCCGGAGTACCAGGCGCCGGCCCAGCCCGCGTTGACGTCTTCGCGCCGCCCGGCGGTATAGAGCATCTTGGCCAGGCATTCGCTGACCGCGGCCACGAACATCCCGCCGATCATGGGCGCCAGGCCGCAGGCCGCCGGAAAGGTGCAGTTCAGCACCGAGCCCTCGGGCACCGTCATGTGGATGGGCGCCAGCTTGCCGTCGTTCCAGGGGATGTCCCAGAAGAGCTGGTTGGTCAGCGCGATGTTGAGGTGCGCCACCGTGCTCGGCAGGGTCGAGTTGGTGTCCCCCGAGGTCTGGGGGCTGGTGCCGTCGAGGTCGATGCCCAGCGTGTCGCCTTTCTTGGTAACGGCGCAGACGACGGCGATGATGTCGGCATCGGACTGGTCGGCCTCACGCGCGGAGTAATAGACCCGCGAGCGCCAGATGCCGTCCGGCAGCGACCGCAGCTTGGCGCGGGCCATCTCCTCGGCGTCCGCCAGGGTCTTTTGGCCCGCCGCCTCCACGAACTCCAGGCCGAACTTGTCCACCAGGCTCAGGTAGCGGTCCGCGCACACGTTGTTGCCGGCGATCATCGCCTTGATGTCCAGCCCCACGTACTGCGGGTCCCGGCACTGCTCGGTGAGGGTCCGGAACACGTCCTCGCGGAACTCGCCCCGTTCCACCACCTTGACGCCCAGGATCCGGATGCCCTCGTGATAGATCTCCAGGGCGGCGCCCCGCAGCACGCCGCCGGTGTCGGCGGTGTGGGTGCTGGTGGCGATCCAGGCGATGAGGCGGCCGTCGAGAAAGATGGGCTTCACCACCATCATGTCGTAGGTGTGGGATCCGGCCACGTAGGGGTCGTTGAAGAAGAGCTGGTCGCCGTCGTGGAAGCCGGGAGAGGACTCGAACCACTCGATCATCTGCTTGATGGCGTCCGAGGTGGCCGCCGCGAACCGCAGGTGGCCGGAACAGGCCAGCACCATGGTGCCGCCGGCGTTGTAGAACGAGCTCATGACTTCGCCGCCCTGGGCCACGATGGGCGAGGCGGTGACGCGCTGGAGAGTTGAACGCCCCTCCTCGCCCACCGCCCACAGGCGGTGGAGAAACATCTCGTAGCGGATCGGATCGACGTCCATGGGACCTCAGTCAGATGGTCTCGGCCACGTAGTAGTCGCCGCGGCCGGCCTTGGTCTGCCAGGGGTCGATGGTCTGGCGGAACTTCGTGTGGGGCGGCGTGCCGCGCCAGCGTTCGTGGTGCTCGCGGGTTTCCCAGTTGAGCAGAACCATGACGGCGGCTGGATCCTCATCACTGCACAGGATGAGTCCGCCGTGACATCCGGCCTCCTTGCTGGACTGGATGGCTTCCTTGTAGGCCTTCACGTACTCGCTTCGAGTCTCGGGATCCACCGTCTGAAACCTCACCTCATAGATCATGGCGTTGCCTCCTTCGTGGTGTGTGGTACAGGCCGTCCGGCCGGGGGCGGTTTCGTACGACTCCCGACACGTTGACTTTCCGCCGCCGTGCAATGATATAAGGACATGAGTGGCCTGTAACATGCAAATACAGACCAATATGCTAGTCCTTTTTGTCGTCGGCTGCGTACGTCACCCCGGGCTTGACCCGGGGTCCTCCTCGCGTGGTAGTCGCCACTGCTCGTCGTCGCGCCTTGCCGACAACAAAAAGTCCTGCGCATCTTGGTCTGTATTTGCATGTTACAGGCCACTAGCCGTTTGTCTTGCGGAAAGGAGCCCTTTTCATGCGCATCGTCGATCTCAGCATGACCGTGGAGGAGTGCGATTCGGCTCCCTTCGCTCCCGATGAGACCTACTTCAAGATCAAGCCCATCATCAACTGGGAAGAGAAGGGGTTCGTCTCCAACCTCGTGGAGATGACCGTTCACGCGGGCACCCACATCGATTCGCCGCACCACTTCTTCCGGGACAAGCCGTCCGTGGAGCAGCTTCCGCTGGAGCCGCTGATGGGGACGGCGGTGGTGCTGGACCTGTCGTTCCGGTGCCAGCCCGGAGCGCGCATCACGCCGGAGGACATGGAGCGGGCGGAGGCAGCGCTGGCGGAGCAGGGGGTGAAGATCGAGCCCGGGGGCATCCTGCTGTTGCGTACGGACTGGCCCAAGGGGCACCAAACCACCGATCCGTCCTGGTGGAACGACTCGCCGTTCCTGTCGCGGGAGGCGGCTGAATGGATCGTGGACAAGCAGCCCGCGGTCATCGGCTACGACTTTGCCCAGGAAGAGAAGGGCGCGGACTACCAACACGCCGACGAGATTCTTGCCAGCGGCATGACGGTCCACCGCACCATCCTTCCCAAGGTCACCTGCCAGATCGAGAACCTGATCAACCTGGACCAGATCGGCGCCACGGCGAAGATCATCGCGCTCCCGGTGAAGTGGAAGACCGAGTCCGCCCCGGCCAGGGTGGTGGCGCTGCTGGACTGATGCCACTCCGTCCCGCGGTGGTGTCTCTTCATATTACGATGACTTATCGCGGCGGTTCGTTTCATAGCCCTCCGACCCCCTCTCCCTCTGGGAGAGGGTCGGGGTGAGGGTGCCCAGGCGGCAACCCGCTGTCAAAGGCAAGGAATGGTAGGGGGAAGGTTATTGTGGCGCCCTCACCCGACCTTCGGCCACCCTCTCCCAGAGGGAGAGGGGTTTGAAACGGACGACGTGTCGCGCCGCCTTCAAGGTCACCTTGTTGTCGGAACAGGACACTAGTGTGGTGTCTCACAAATACGCTTATGAATCTGCGAGGGCATTTTGGTTGTCGGCAAGGCGCGATGACGAGCAGTGGCGTGCACCACGCGAGGAAGAGCAACGCAGCCGACGGCCAAAGGGACCCGCAGATTCATAAGCGTATTTGTGAGACACCACACTAGTAGATCGTTTCACTAAAGTACTTACATCTCAATGGTCATCAGGCGGTCGAAATTTTTCCAGTGGAAGCGTACGGGAGAGGCATTGAACTCGTCGATGCCTTGAAGGATGCGCTGTTTGAGTTCGTCGAGGGAATGGACCCGGATGTGGCGGAGGAAGGTGCGGGCCATTTTGGAGAAGGCCACTTCGACGAGGTTGAGCCAGGAGCCATGCTTGGGGGTATGGACGTATTCGAAGCGACCTGGGCGACTGGCCAAGTAGCGCATGGTTTCCTTCGAGATGTGGGAACTGTGGTTGTCGAGCACTATACGAAGGGTAGCCTCTGGGGGGTAGTGGGCGTCGAG
Organism: uncultured Binatia bacterium (SeqCode); assembly: GCA_965221155.1. Lineage (GTDB taxonomy): Bacteria > Desulfobacterota > Binatia > UBA9968 > JAJDTQ01 > JAJDTQ01. The sequence goes on from OZ244869.1 coordinate 1,641,164, forward strand.
GCGACGCAGGAGGGCGATGAACTCCACGCTGCGGTGCCGGGGCTCCACGTTGACGATGAGTTGACCGGAGTGCAGGTCGAGGGCGGCCAGGATCGACAGGGTTCCATGGCGAACGTATTCGTAGTCGCGGCCGACACCAGGGTGTTTTCCGGGAGCGGGAGGCAGATCGGGCGCGGTGGAGCCGAGGGCCTGGACACCGGGCTTCTCGTCCACGCTGACGCTGTACACAGGCCTTGTCCGGCCCGCAGGCGTCGCACCCGCCTGATACAAGCCCACCTCTCTGTAAACCATCAGAACTTCGGCCATCTTGCGTTCAAACTCCCCGTCCCGACGCTCCAGATAGTAGCGCACCCGGTGCGGCTTGAGTTCGTGCGCGCTCAGGATGCGCCAGACCGTGGCCTTCCCGGCCTGCGCAAGCCGCGGGAATCCCGCCTCCACCGCGTGTTCGCCAACATGGCGCGCCAGCCCCGCAACGCTCCACAACTCCGCCGCCATCCCCAGCGTCTTCGGCTGCTGGCACGCCAAGCTCACCACCCACGCCTTCGCATCCGCAGTGATCTCCGGCTCGTGCGCCCGGTGGTACTTGTCCTTCAGCCCCGCCTGGACTCCCGCCGCCAACGCCTTGTCCACGCACTTGTAGATCGTCGGACGCGACACCTCCACCTCCCGCCGAATCTGCGACAACGAGTCGCCCCGCTCGTAGCCAAGCAGGATCTTCGCACGCTGGATCTCTCGCATCGGCGCGGTCCGCGATCGCGAAAGCGTCTCCAGCGTCTCCCGCCCTTTCTCATCCAGAACCAAAGGCGCTCTCCCCGTCCTTCGTGCCATCGTGCCCTCCATCCCTGCTCGATGGACAGACATCATGGCGCATTTGTTACCATTTGTCTATGTTTTATTGAAACGAAGTACTAGATGAATGCCGTTCGGGTTCATGAGCTGGGCGGCCCGGAGGTGCTGCGCTACGAGGAGGTAGCCGCGCCCGAGCCCCAGGCGGACGAGGCGTTGGTCCAGGTTGCGGCTTGCGGGGTCAATTACCTGGACATCTACTACCGCTCGGGTTTCCACTGGGGTGGTCATCACGGGCGGGCGCTGCCCTATATCCCCGGGGCGGAGGGTGCCGGCACCGTGTTCGCGGTGGGTGCCGACGTCTCCGAGGTCCGGGTCGGCGACCGGGTCGCTTACGGCATCTCCAATGGCCAGGGCTCCTATGCCGATCTCGCCGCGGTACCCGAGCGCCATCTGGTGCCGGTCCCAGCGGCCGTGGATCTCCGGTCGGCGGCCGCCGCCATGCTCCAGGGCATGACCGCCCACTACCTTACCCGTGATACCTACCCGGTGGGGCGTGGCGACGCCGTGCTCGTCCACGCCGCCGCCGGGGGCACGGGACTGCTGCTGGTCCAGATGGCGAAGATGTGCGGTGCGCGGGTGTTCGGCACCGTGTCGACGCCCGAGAAGGCACGCATCGCCGAGGAGGCCGGAGCCGACGCCGTCATCGACTACACCAGCCAGGACTTCGCCGCCGAGACGCGCCGCCTCACCGATGGCCGCGGCGTCAACGTGGTCTACGATTCGGTGGGAAAGAGCACCTTCGAGATGAGCCTCGATGCGTTGGCGCCGCGCGGCTGCATGGTGGTCTTCGGCCAGTCCAGCGGCGCCGTGCCGCCCTTCGACACCGCGGTGCTCAACGCCAAGGGATCGCTTTCCCTCAGCCGTCCGAGCCTCACGCACCACACGGCTACCCGTGCCGAGATCCTGGCCCGGGCCGGAGACGTGCTGCAATGGATCGAGGCCGGAAAGCTCGCCGTACGCATCAGCGCTACGCTTCCGCTGTCCCGGGCCGCCGAGGCCCATCGCCTGCTGGCATCCCGAAAGACCACCGGCAAGCTCCTGCTGATCCCGTAGCCGCCACGCGCACCCGACCGGAAAAAGAGCGGTCCGGGCTATAGGACGGACGTGAGGAGCCGATTCCAATATTCAGGAGCGACATTCCTGCGGTTTAGGGTTGTTGTGTTTGAGAACAGTCGTATTATAATGAGGAGCGTTTCCCGGGAGAGTCCATGAGCCTGATCGTTGCAGAAGTCTACGAAGCGCTGATCGAAGCCGGTGCTTCCAAGGAAAAGGCCAAGGCGGCGGCCAGTGCCATCCCGCTTGTCGAGCGTTTGGCGACCAGGGAAGTCGTCGCCAGCCTTGAGAAGGAGATGGCTACCAAGGAGGACATCGCCGGCCTGGCGAAGGCGACGAAGGAGGACATCGCCAACTCGGAGAAGGCTACCAGGGAGGACATCGCCGGCCTGGCGAAGGCGACGAAGGAGGACATCGCCAACTCGGAGAAGGCTACCAGGGAGGACATCGCCGGCCTGGCGAAGGCGACGAAGGAGGACATCGCCAACTCAGAGAAGGCTACCAGGGAGGACATCGCCGGCCTGGCGAAGGAGGACATCGCCGGCTTGGCGAAAGCGACGAAGGAGGATATTGCCGGTCTGGCGAAGTCTACGAAGGACGACATCGCCCGCCTGGACAAAGTCGTAACGCGCATGGACAAGAAACTCGCGGTACTCAATCTAGCGGTCTTCAGCTTTATCCCGGCGGCCCTGACGCTGTTGGTGAAGCTGGTCTTCTTCCCGTAGGTCGGATTAGCGAAGCGTAATCCGACATCTCACCACACGTTTCCGTTTAAGAGTGCAGGTCCTGCGAGAACCATTCCGTGGGCAACTCTTTGCCCAGCCCCCGTTCGCGTGCCAGCTCGTATATCCGCGCTCCCGCAGCGGCGAACTGGAGCCCCAGCCCCACGTAGTTGAGCATGCAGGTCACCTCCGCCGGGCTTTGCCGGGTCGCTGCCTTTCCGGCCATGAGCTCCCCGAGTTCCGGCTTGCGGCTCCAGTCGGCCGCGGTGTCCTGTAGCTCCTCCCGGCGGTAGTCGCCTTCGCCGGCCTCCGGGATTCGTTCCTCCTCCCCGGGCAAGGTCACCAGCCGGGCCGGCTCGCGGCTCGACACGACCACGCGATCGCAGCGAAGCAGCGCGTCCACGGTCATTTCGCTGGACCGCACCGTGGCGATGTGCATGCCGTCGCGAATCCAGTCGGCCGGGAAGAACGGTACCAGGGCATTGGTGGCCAGGAGCACGATGTCGGCGTTTTGGGCGGCGGCATCGGGGGCATTCACCGACCGCACTTCGGCATCCACTTGCGCGTTCATTACGTCCGCGAAGCTCCGGCGGTGCGCGATGGTGGGGCTGTAGACCCGGACCTCCCGGATGGGCATGGCTAGGCACATGGCCAGCAGCCCGGACCGGGCCTGCCACCCGGACCCGTAGAGTCCCAGCACCGACGATTCCGGCCGCGCCATGTACTTTGCCGAAAGGGCGTTGGTGACGCCCACGCGAATGGCCTGGACCAGGCCGTCCGGGAAGATGGCCAGGAGCTCGCCGGTGGCGGTGCTGAAAAGGAACACCAGGCCCACGTACCTGTTGCCCATGGCCAGGGGCACCTTGACCCGGCGCCTCTCGCCGTCCACCTCCGGCCAGGTCACGATATCCGATGTCAGCCGCGCCGCCGTCACGCCGAATCGCGGGATGGAGCCGCCGGCGGACTTGAGGCCGTGATAGCTGCCCTCCAGGGGCCCGGGCACCAGCAAATCCTGCCGTGGGAGATTCGCCGCCGCACCGTTGCCCAGGTCGATGAAGGCCGGCTCCATGACCCTGAAGCATTCCTCGACGGTGAAGCAGCTCTCGATCTCCTCGTTGGTGAGGATCAGCGTCATTGCGTCCGAACCGGCTTCATCCCAAGAGCCGGGTGTACTTCTCCCGCAATTCGGCGAAGCGCCTCCCGGATTCCCGGCACGCCGCGGCAAAGTCCTCCGGCATGACGTCGTAGGGCGGCCTGATGGGGCCGGGTTTGCAGTAGCCGGACGCTCCCATGAGGATCTTCTCCATCTGGATGTTGTAGGAGGCGAAGACCTCCTGCGAGCTGGTGATGGCGTGATGGGGCTCGGCGGCCCATGCGATGTCGTCCGCCACAGCCTTGGCCTGTTCTGCCGCTTCGTCCGCCAGGGCATTCATCAGGGCCAAAGCCGGCTGCGGTCCCACCGCCGGGGTCCAGCAGGTGGTGGCGGTCTCGGGAGACAGTTGGGCGAACTCGTACGCGAGCCCGATGGGCGGAACGAGATTGACCCGTCCGCCGGTGGCGGCCACCACGTCTCGAAGGATTCCTCGGTTGGAGAACTTGGCCGACATTACGGTCGGCGCGGCCTCCACCACCCGCCGCCAGAACTCCGTGTCGAAACCGAACCGGAAGGCCCGGGCATTGGCGTACACCATGAGGGGGAAGTCCGGGAACGCCTCCGCCACCGTCGCGTAGAAATGCACCGCCATGTCCGGCGTCGCCGGTTGCCACATGGGAATTCCCAGCAGCGTGCCGGTGGCGCCCCGCTCCTTGACGAAACGGATGCGCTGGGCGATCTCGTGGCCCCCAAGCGCCGTGGTGCCCACGAAAGTGGGAACGCGGCCGTGCACGGTCTCCAGCAGACAAGTCACGTAGGCTTCGTAGTCGCTCCGGGAGACGGTGGCGCATTCTCCCATGGTTCCCAGCACCATAAGTCCGGCGACGCCGTCGCGGACCAGGCTCTCGGCCAGCCGGGCGGTCTCGTCCAGGTCAACCGTGTCCACGGCCCCCAGACTCGCGGCCCCTTCCTTGGCCGGTGTCGGCATGATCGCCAGCACGCCTTGCATGTCTTTGGCTTCCAGCATGTTTTCCTCCTTGCCCGGGGCCGGTGGCGCGGTCAAACTCTCATGAGGTCCCGGGCCACGACGATCTCTCCCGAATAGTGGGCCGCGACCTCCGCCTTGAGCCGGTCCTCTTCCTTCTCGGACCAGAGGTGGGTAAGCACGAGCTTCCCGGCGTTGGCGTCGGCGGCTATCTTCCCCACCTGAAACGGTTTGGTATGGCGTACACGGTTGGCCCACTCGGGATGGATGAACTCCCGATGCCGGCCCGCCGGCGCGCCCGTCTGCTCCAGTTCCGGGGAGAAGAGGACCTCGTGAATGAGCAGATCGCAGTCCTTGGCCAACTCCACCAGGGCCGGGCACGGCCGGGTGTCGCCGGAGAAGACGATGGACCGGTCCCGGGTGTCTATCCGGAAGCCGAGGCTGTTGGGTATGTGCACCACGCGCACGGCGTCGAGCTTCCATGCCGGCGTCTCCCAAACCGGCCCTTCATCGATCTCACGGGTGGAGACCTCGAACCTGGAGTTGGTCCCCGTGGCCTTGCGGCCCTGGATATCGATCTTGAATGCTTCCAGGAGCCCTTCCACGAAAGCGGTGGTCCCCGCCGGCCCGAACACTTCCACGCCGGTGCTGCGCCCCACCATCCAGCTCCCCAGCAGCAGATCCGGAAGCCCGATGATGTGGTCGTAGTGGAGATGGCTCAGGAACACCTGTTCCACTTGCGCCGGGTCGATGCCCGCGCGGACGAGCTGCGTCAGGGCGCCTCGGCCGCAGTCGAGCAGGATGGGCTTTCCGTCAATGATGATGGCAATACAGGATCCCTGCCGGTTTGGGTTGGGCTCCGGGACTCCTGTTCCGATCATGATGACCTCGGTCATGACAGATCCTCCGAAGTACGGGTCGGCGGCCAGTTTATCCCGCCGCTTCGCGGCGGTTCAAGGACTTGCTTCGAACGCGCTGTAAATACTTCTGCCGAGCGGTTCGGCGCCGAGGCGTTGCAGGACAGGTGAGAAGGGTGAGGGCGGCTTCGCTTCGCCTGTCCTGAACGTGGCTCCGACGTTCGCTCCGTCCGTGTCGGATTACGCTTCGCTAATCCGACCTACGTTCTTGTCGGTTTCCGGGAGCCGGGGAAGCCGCATCAACTCCTCTCTCCCCGAAACCCTCCCGTAGCGGCCAGAATGCCGGCCAGACAGGCGCCACCCACGTCCGTCCAGATGCCGTAGCTCACCCCCCCGGCCGGGAAGAACAGCAGTGCCCCGGCAGTCAGGAAGAGGATCCGGTGGCCGACACCCAGGGGTCTGGCGAAAAAGCCCATGAAACCCGCTGACACCAGCCAGACGCCGATGATGGCGGTGGCCGAGGTGTGAAGAATCTTGAGCGCCGAACCCTGCATCAGCAGTTCCGGCGCCAGCACGAACAGGAACGGGACCACGTAGGCGGTCCAGCCGAAGTGGACCGCGGCGAAACCCGTGCGCATGAAGTTCGCGCCGGCCACGGTGGCCGCGGTAAACGCCGCCACCGCCACCGGTGGCGTGATCAGCGACAGCATGCCGAAGTAGAGGGCGAACAGGTGCGCCGCCATGGGCGGGATGCCCACCTCCACCATGGAGGGCGTCACCAGCGTCGCCAGCAGCAGATAGACGCCCAGGGTCGGCATGCCCATGCCGAGGACGATGGAGATCAGCGCGGCCAGCAACAGGATCATGGCGGTCTGTCCGCCGGCCAGGTGGATGATGGCGTGGGTGAGGGCAAAGCCCAGGCCGGTGATGTTGAGGACTCCGATGATGATGCCGGCCATGCAACTGATCATCAATAGCTGCACGCACAGGGCGCCGGTCTTGGCGAGGACCGTGAAGATGACCGTCCAGGACATGCGTTGGCCCTGGTAGCCGATGAACAGGCCGATGGGGACGAGGCTCCCGGAGGCCCACAGGGCCGAGGTCTCGGGCCTCAGGTTGAGATGGAACAGGCACAGGATCACCACGGCGAACGGCACGACGTAGAACCAGCCGGCGCGGAACACCGGCCAACGGGGCGGGATGGAGGCTTCGTCGACGCGCGCGATGCGCTCCCTCGCGGCATAAAGGTCCGCCTGGATGAACAGCGCCACGTAGTAGAGGATCGCCGGGATCAACGCCGCCAGCACCACCTCCTGATACGAGATCTGCAGGAACTCGGCCATGACGAAGGCCGCGGCGCCCATCATGGGCGGCATCAACTGGCCGCCGGTGGAGGCCACGGCCTCGATGGCGCCCGCGGTATGAGCGGGGTACCCGCCTTTCTTCATCAGCGGGATGGTGATGACCCCGGTGGAGACCACGTTGGAGGTGGCGCTGCCGGAGATGGAGCCGAAAAGGGACGAGGCGGTGACCGCGATTTTGGCGGAGCCGCCGCGGTACCGGCCCATGAGCGCGGTGGAAATGTCGGTGAAGAACCTCGATCCGCCGGAAAGGTCGAGCAGGTTGCCGAAATAGATGAAGGCGATGACGATGGTGGTGGCTACGGTGAGGGGAATCCCCACGAGCGAGTTGGAGTCGAGGCTTAGGTATATCACCAGCCGGTCGATGTCCACGTCGCGTCCCTGGAATTGACCGGGAATGAAGTGGCCCATGAGGCCCAGCGCGAAGAACGACAGCAGGAAGATGAACAGCACGGGGCCGGCGGTGCGCCGCACCCCTTCCGCCACCAGCACCAGGATGACCGCGCCTCCCACCAGGGCGTCGCGGGGGCGCGAATAGAGCTCCTCGAAGATCCGTTCGTAGTGCCAGCTCAGGTAGACACACACCAGCAGGCCGGCGACTGCCGCCAGCGCGTCGAACCAGGGCACGCTCAGGCGTTTCGCTTCCTGCGTGGCCGGTTTGAGAATGTAGAGGGTTCCGAGCGCAAGGCCGAGCAGCGCCAGCAGGCGCTGCTCGGCGAAGACCACGATGCCAACGGCCCGATAGAGGTCCGCGGCCTCGGCCAGGGCGGCCGCCGTTAACAGTCCGCCGAGCAAGCGCCCGGCAATCCGCACCGTCCAGGACGCGGTCCGGTCCTGGACGGTGTCTCCATCACCGCCGGTCATGGTGGCGATTCACGGATTCCATTCGGAGCGGTTACATGCCCTGTTCTTTGTAGTAGCGGACCGCGCCGGGGTGGTACGGAACGCCCAGGTCGACGTGCATCTTCGCGGGATCGAACTGCTTGAACATGCCGTGGGAACCGATCAGTTTCTGCTTGTTGGCGTGTAGGGCCTTCACCACCTTGTAGACGACGTCGTCCGGTGTCTTCGTGCTCGCGTTGACCACGAAGGACGCCTTGAACACATGGGTGGGTCCCATGACGCCGGGATAGAGCTTGGCCGGCTGCAGGGTCCCGATGCTCCCGGCCGGGACGATGCTCCTCAACGCGGCCAGCGCCTCCGGCGTGTTTTCCATGGACAGCACGCGGATGCCGCCCACGGCGGCGTGAGCCTGTCGCGTGATACCCGAGGTCATGGAGAAATAGGCCGCGTCGTTCTTCCCTTCCATAAAGTCGCGCACGCCGCGCACCCCGTTGGGCACGGGCACGCCCACGACGTCCTTGAAGCTCAGCCCCACCGTGGCCAGAACCGACTGCGCGTTGAGGGCGACGATCTTCTGCTTGGTGAACCGAGTCGGCAATCGTTTTCCCTTAAGGTCGCTGAGCGTCTTGATGTCGGAGTCGTTGCGCACGTAGAAACCGCCGTACAGTGGGAAGAGTACGGCCACGAGCCGTATCTTGTCCTGCTTCCGGCCGCTGAACATGGCCTTCCCCAGGTAAGCGAACGAACTGGCGGCGACGTTGGAGATGGTGAAGTCCAGCTCGCCGTTGTTGGCCAGCGGCAGAGTCACGACAGGTCCGCCCTGGGGCACCACGCGCATGTTTACGCCGCCCGCCTCGATGGCGGTCTTGGCGACTCCGGCTCCGGTGGCGTACGCCAGCGAACCTTGGGGGTTGGTGCCGATGCTCACGGTTTGCGCATGAACGCCCTGGGCCAGGAACATCAGCGCCAACGCGCCGAGTACGAACATTTTCATCTTGTCCTCCTCTTCCGACCGGTTACGAGAATGATGGCTCTCTTCTCGTTGAAGACAGGGGGCTTTGTCAACCGATGCCAACAAGCCGAAGGCGACGTGTGTTGCCTTGTGGCCGCGGTTTCGTCTGTGATAGACGGGGACATCGATGCCCGCTACGGGCTGTTCGTATCCCGCAGGAGGTGAAGCATGGACGACTCACGCCCGGCAGACCAATGGCGTATCGGCAAGGACAACACGGCGCTGATCGTCGTGGACATGCAGAACATGTGGGTAGACCCGAGAGGGACCCGTTATCTGCCGTCGTCGGAAGACATCATTCCGAAGATCCAGGAGCTGCTCGATGTGTGCCGCTCGTCGGACGTGCCGGTGATCTATCTCTACACCACCAAGCGCAAGGACCTGGCGGACGTGGGCGTGTTCGCCGATCTCAAGCCGCTGACCCACCACACCGACGATCCCTGGACCAACATCGAAGGGGCACCCGGCGCCCAGTTCTGCGAGAGCGTGAAGCCCGAGCCGGACGAGATCACCATCAAGAAGTTCCGTTACAGCGGGTTCTACGGCACCAACCTGGAAAACGTGCTGCGACGCCTGGGACGGGACGTCATCGCCATCACCGGCGTGGCCACCAACGTGTGTTGTGACAGCACCGCACGGGACGGCGCCATGCGCGACTTCAAGGTGCTGTTTCTCTCGGACAGCAATGCCTGCTTCTCAGACGAGGAACAGGCCGCCACCTTGAACAACTTCGATAAACACTTCGGGGTGGTGATGGATTCGGCGACCTTCCTGGAGAAGCTGCAGCAGCAGGCCTGACGGGCGGCGAGGACACTGGAAGCCTGTATCGGCTGGCAGCGCGATGCGGGCACGGGCGGGTTTGAAACCCGCCCCTACATCGGACATCCGGTATCTGCGGCGCAAGACATGAGGGAGGGGACAGCACGTGGCCGAGGCTCTCAGACTCTACGCCGGAACCCAGGCCGGCATGGTCGTTCTTCGCGGCGTCGGGGACATCTGGACCTCCATGCGAGGGTCGAGGGAGTACACCGGCTTTTTCCCGGACCAGGTGGTTGATTCCGTCTGGGGCTGCCGCAACACTCCCGAAGTGGTCTACGCGGGGGTGACGCAGGACGGCCTCTACCGCACCCGTGACCAGGGACGCCACTGGCAGCGGGTGCTCGAAGGCGACATCCGCTGGGTCACCGTCGATCCCGCCGAAGACCGGGTGGTCTATGCCGGGACCGAGCCGGTGAAGCTCTTTCGCAGCGAGGACGGCGGCGACTCCTGGGAGGAGATGGAGGGACTCCGGGCATTGCCTCCCGAGGTCCAGCACCACTGGTGGTTCCCGTACCCGCCACACCACGGCCACGTGCGTCACATCTATATCGACCCCGACGACACCGACACGATCTATCTCGCGCTGGAGCACGGCGGCATCGTGCGCAGCTTCGACCGGGGCAAGACGTGGGAGGACGTGAGCGAGGGCATCGAGTACCCGGACGTGCACATGATCGTCCGCTCGCCCGCGGACTCGGGCACCTTTTTCGCCGCCACCTCCAGGGGCTTCTTTCGCGGCGATCCGCCCGAGGGCGGGTGGCAACGCGCCGAACGCGGCATGGAGAGCGACTACTTTCACGACGTGGTGATGCTGCCGGGCGACCCGCCGGCACTGTTCCTGGCCGGCGGACACGGCTCGCCCCAGTACTGGGACCGCCCCACCGGCGCGGATGGCCGCATCTACCGTAGCGAGGACTCCGGCCGGAACTGGCGGCAGGTGGGTGCGGGCCTGCCGGTGGCGCACCCGGGCATGTGCTGGCAACTGGTCCGCGACCCGTATGATGACGACGCGATCCTGGCGGCGTTCGGAGACGTGGCCCGAGGACATACCGCCGGTCCGCCGGGGGAAGGGGACATCTACCGGAGCCCGGACCGGGGCGACACCTGGGAGCGCGTGGGAAGGCAGAAGCGCGGCAGCCAGTTCCTCGGGCTACCCGCCATCCGCGTGCTTTGGGCCGCGGCGGAGTCGTAGGAGGCATGAGCTCCATAGGCGACAACGCGGCGCGGGTGGACGGTCCGGCGAAAGTCACGGGGGCCGCCCAGTACACGGGCGACCTGGAGTTTCCGGGGCTCACCTACGTCAAGACGCTGCGAAGCGTCCATCCTCACGCGAAGCTCCTTTCGGTGGACGCAAGTGCCGCCGAGGCGTTGCCCGGCGTGGTGGCGGTGCTGACCCGGGCGGATCTTTCCGAGGCCGACGCCCATTTCGGACCCGTGGTCAAGGACCAGCCCATCGTGGCGCTCGACCGGATTCGCTACGCCGGCGAGGTGGTGGCCGCGGTGGCCGCCGAAGAGCCGGACATCGCCGAGGAAGCCGTCGACCTCATTCGGGCGGAATACGAGCCCTTGACGCCGGTGCTGGACCCGGTGGCAGCCATGGCTCCGGATGCGCCGATCCTTCACGAAACCCGGGTGCGGTCCGAGAGCCGTCTGGACGCGGCCCACTACCGCTACGAGGACCGGTCCAACGTGCTGACCTCCTACAGCGTCGGCCGCGGCGACCCGGAGGAGGGGTTCGCCGCCTCGGACCTGGTTTTCGAGGACGTCTACACCACCCCCAAGATCCAGCACGGCCACCTGGAACCTCACGTGGTCACCGCCCTGTGGGATGCGGCGGGCAAGCTGACGGTCTATTCGGCCACCCAGAACCCTTCGTCCATACGGGTCCAGCTCGCCGAGCTGTTCAAGCTGCCGCAATCCATGGTGCGGGTGGTGGTGCCCTACGTCGGCGGCGGCTACGGCGGCAAGGTGCACCTGCGGCTGGAGCCGCTGGCCGCGGCCCTGGCCCGGAAGGCCCGCCGGCCGGTGCAGTGGAAGCTCACGCGCGAGGAAGTCTTCCTCACCGGCCATTGCCATGCGTCGGTGGTGCGCATCAAGACCGGCGTGAAACGCGACGGCACGATCCTGGCCCGGGAGGTGGAAGCGGTCTACGATACCGGCGCCTACGCCCTCACGGGCCCGTCCACGTCGCGCAACGGCGGCGAGGTCTCCGGCGGACCCTACCGCATCCCGCACCAGCGCTTGACCTCGTACTGCGTCTACACCAACACCCCGCCCACCGGGCCCTTCCGGGGTTTCGGCGTGCCCCAGGTGTGCTGGGCCTACGAGGCCCAGATGGACGACATGGCGCGCCGGCTGGAGCTGGATCCGCTGGAGATGCGGCTCCAGAACCTGGTGCACGACGGCGACGTCTTCGTCACCGGCGATACCCTGGAGGCGGTGGGGCTGGAGGACTGTCTCCGGGCCGCGGCCGGGGCCGTCGAGTGGCAGGGCAGGGCGGAGCAGGCGCCCCGGCCCCCGGCGCCGCGGGTGCGGGGCAAGGGAGTGGCGGTCATGATCAAGACCACCATGACGCCGTCGCATTCCTCGGCCAGCTTGCGGCTCAATGCCGACGGCTCGGCGACGCTGCTGGCCGGCAGCGTGGAGATCGGCCAGGGAGTCCAGACGAGTCTGGCGCAGATGGTGAGCGAGGTGCTGGGGATACCTCGGGAACGGGTTTCCGTCACCCTGCCGGATACCGACGTGACGCCCTTCGACCAGTCCACCAGTTCCAGCCGAACGGTCTTCAGCATGGGCAACGCCGCCATCGGGGCGGCCCGCCAGGTTGCCGACCAGCTCCTGGAGATCGGCGCCGGGGAGCTCGAAGCCGATTCCGGCGACCTGGAGCTGAGGGACGGCTTCGTGCAGGTGGCCGGGGTCCCCGAGCGGCGGCTGCCCGTCAGCGACCTCTTCCGCGCTCGTTTCGGAGGCGCCGTGGGAAGCCTTTTCGGGAGCGCCGGCTTCCAGAGCCGCGGCGGCGTCGACCCCGCCACCGGCAAGGGCAAGGCATCGGCCTTCTTCTTCCTCTCCGCCTGCGCCGCCGAGGTGGAGGTGGACACCGAAACCGGCAAGGTGCGGGTCGTGCGCCTGGTCGCCGCCGTGGACGCCGGCAAGGCCATCAACCCGCGCCAGTGCCATCTCCAGAACGAGGGCTCCATGCTCATGTCCCTGGGCTCATCCCTTTTCGAGGAAATGCTCTTCGACAACGGCCAGCCCATCAACTGCACCTTCCTGAGCTACCTCCCCCCGTCCATGCAGGACCACCCCGAGACCTTCACGTCCCTCCTGATCGAGCACCCCCACCCCGACGGCCCCTTCGGCGCCAAAGGCATGGGCGAAGCCGCCCTGGGTCCGGTAGAGCCGGCCATCGGCAACGCCGTCGCCAACGCGCTGGGCGGGTTTAGGGTCAAGGATCTGCCGTTGCGGCCGGAGCGGGTGGTGGAGGTGCTGCGGGGTGGAGGGGGTAGCTGACCACCCCAGACCCGTCATTCCGGGCTTGACCAGGAATCCAGGGGAGGGGGGCGGCGCGTACTTCCTGTGCTGATTCCAGCTAGGAGCCTGTATCGGCCGGCAGCGCCGTGCGGGCACGGGCGGGTTTGAAACCCGCCCCTACATCGGATGCCGGGTTCCTGCGGCGCAGGCTCCTAGGACAGGCTCCTGGCTGGAGCATTATACTAAACTCTCCTGCCTTTGATCATCGTGGAGCGGTTCGCCTCAAAGTGACGCCAACCGGTCGAACGTGTCCGGGTATTTTCGAGCCATGAGGATGAGCGCTGTGGCGGTGTCAGGCGGGTTGGATCTGCCTTGCTCCCAGCCCTCGACGGTGCGTACCGGAACCCGTAGCAGATGGGCGAACACCGCCCTCGATACGTCGAGGTCCTCGCGAATCTTCCTGATCATTTCAGGCGTGAGTCCGGGCAGCGGCCTCACCTCCACCCGGGTCGTCCGGAGTGTGCGCCTGCCTGTCCGGTGCTCGCGAACCTCGTGGAGTCCCCTGAGGACCTCTGCAGCGATATCGCGTTCGGCCATTTGCGATCTCCTCGACGACCTTGCGCCAAGCTGCCCGCTCGGCCGGCGTCAAATCATCCTTCACACCCTTACCGTACAATGTAAGCAGGTAGTTCACAGGTCCCTTCTGGGTTGGAGCGGACCGGGGTCAAATCTTGGATGTTCGTCGGTCTAGGACACTTGCCAAAAAGCATTGACTTACGACAAAACGTGTATAGTGTCGTAGGCAGGGATCGCAATCGAGGGGTCGAACTGGTTCGTTGCTGGAAAGGAGCCGGGATAATGAAGAGTTTTATCGCTATATTGTTCGTATTTTTGGCATCCGTGAGCATGGTGGACGCCGCTCAGTATTTGCAGGCATCCTCGACGATTAGCCAGTGCCCGGGCACGGCGCCCGAGGTGGTCAAGATGGATATCACGGATGCGGCCAATGGCGTCACCATGGCGAACAACAAGATCACCGTGAGTGAAGCGGGAGCCTATCTGATAGTTGCCGCGCCGCAGGTCGGGCGTGAGGGTGCGGGACCTCTGGGCTGCTTTGATTTGTGGCTGCGCGTCAACGGCGGTGATGTGGCGAACTCCAACGTACAGCTATGCCAGGATGCCGGCAGCAAGGCCAAGGACGTCATCATATCGCAAGGAATCGTCCCGCTGAAGGCGGGTGATGCTCTGGAAGTCATCATGTCGGCCAACAACCCGAAGGCCAATATCTGCATTGAAGCCATACAACCGTCCAACGAACCCTTGGTGCCTTCGATCATCTTTTCCATGATCAAGTATTGAGGGATCGCGTATCCGTTTGGCCGTTGAAGGCTACCCGGCTCAGCGCCCCATCGAAACGGACAGGTGCTCGTTGAACCAGTCCACGGAAAGGTCCAGCAGCCGGCTCAGGTGGGGCTCCTTGTAGATGCCGTGGTGGTCGACGTCGGGCATGATCACGTGGCGCTTGGGCTCGGGTGAGAAATCGTACAGGGCGAGTTGCTCGTCCAGCGGGGTCAGGGCGTCCAGCTCGGCGGACACGTACAGGGCGGGGCTTGTCATCTCGTGCGCGACGGTTTCGGGCTTGTACTCGATGATGGCGTCGGCGCATTCAAGGGGCATCTCGACCTCGCCTCTTACCGGGTTGGCCGCAACGGTTTCCTTCCAGAACTCCCAACCCTCCGGCGTCGTCTCCATGATGTGGTAGGGATGCACGCGCCGGGATTGTCCCGTCCGTACACGCTGGTCGCGGTCCTCTTCCAGTTCATTCAGGAACGTCTGCCATTCCCATTCCCGGCGCAGGCAACGGAGCCAGCGCTCACCGTCACCCACGCCGACGGCGCTCACGATGCATCGGACCCGGTCGTCGACGGCGGCCGCGTAGGTGGCGTGGGCGCCGCCGAAGCTGGTACCCCAGATGGCGAGCCGCTCGGGATCCACCTCATCGCGCGTGCCGAGGTAGGTGAGGCCGTTCCGGATGTCCTCGATCTGCTCCAACGGTATCAGGCGATGACGCGGCCCTTCGCTCTCACCGAACCCGCGATAGTCGAAACGGAGCGTCACGTAGCCCTCACTGGATAGTCGATCGGCCACCTGAGGCATGAGGCCTTCCTTGAGGCCGGCGTATCCCTGGCACAGGATGACGCCGGGGTGGGATTGCGACCCGTCATGGGAGTCGGGGATGGACAGGACCGCGGACAGGCTGTAGCCGGGGCCGCTGAAATACCGGATCTTCTCTTCCATGATAACTCCTCACGGTGGTCCGAGCCGCCGGTTACGCGCGGCCGCGCCGCCGCAGCAATCGGGTGCCGTTGACGTATATGTGCTGGGTGCCCAAGTTTACCACCACCACCCGGGCCAGATGAAAGGCGATGACCGCGGGAACGCCGATCTGCAACGCCTGGGCGGTGATGGCCATCTCTGCCATTCCGCCGGGCGAGGTGGAGATGATCATGGTAGCAATGGGGAGCCGGAAGGCCCAGGCCAGGGCAACCGCCACCACCATCGACGCCGCCAGCACGAAAAAGGAATTCAGCAGCGCGAATGGGATGAACAGCTTGTAGCGCGCAAAGAACGCCCGCTCGTAACGGGCCCCGAGCACCAGCCCGAACATGAGTTGGGCAAACTGCGTCATCCACTCCGGCACCGCCGAGAGTTGTACCTCGCCCACGGTGAAGGCGGCGCCGAAGAAGATCGGCATGAGCAGATAGCCGTTGTGCATGTGAAGGCGCTCGGAGACCTCACCCAGCACGAACCCCGCGAGCAGCCAGGGCACCAGCACCCCCACGTCCAGGGGCACCGTGGGCCGGTAGTCGCCGGTCTCCAGCGGGATGCCGCCATAGGTCAGGGCGAAGGGGATGACCAGGACGAGGATGGAGACGCGCAGGCTGTGGGCCACCGCAACCGGCGCGACCTGCGCGCCGTACCGTTGAGCCAGGTTGGCCATGGCCATGGCGCCCCCCGGGATGGACGCGAAGAAGGTCGAACGGGTCTCGACCCCCGAAACCCGGCTCAGAATCACGGCCCCCAGGGCTCCGATCAGGAAGGTCGAGAGGGTCGACAGGACAATGGGGATCCAGTAGGCGGCGAGCGCCGATACCACCGGCGGCGTGAAGTAGAGGGAGATCCCGGAACCGAGCACCACCTGCCCCATCTGCCGCGCGTAGGGCGGCGAGTCCATGGACACTCCCAGCAGGTTGAGGGATGCCACGGCGATCATGGGCCCGATCATCCAGGGGATGGGCAGGTTCAGCCAGTGGCACATGTAACCGGCCGGAATACCCACCGCCAGTGCGGTGAGGATCGCCGGCACACGCCGGCGGAGATCCGCCACCCCTCGGCGCAGATCCGCGGTTGTCCAGGCCCCCAGGTTCATGGATGTTGGCGGCGGTTCCGGGGGGAGGCGTCCGTCATACGATATTTCTTTCCCGGAAAGAGCGGATCTCCTCGGGGGTGTATCCCAACTCCGCGAGGGTTTCCTCGTTGTGCTCGCCGAGTTTGGGCGGCTGGAGCCGGAGGGTGATAGGGGTGTCCAGCAGGTTGAGACCGTTCCGCACCAGCTTGAAGGGGCCGAACTCGGGATGGACCACCTCCATCAGCCGGTCCAGGTATTGGACCTGGGGATCCTCGAAAACCTCGGCGAAGTTGTTGATGGGGGCGCAGGGGACGTCCTTGGTTTGCAGCTCCTTCAGCCAGTGCTCCCGTGGCGCCGACTGCACCACCGCGCCGAACGTTTCGGAGATAAAGTCGTAGTTCTGCGCCCGGGCGGGGCGGTCCTTGGTGCGCTCGTCGGTCTGGAAGTCCGGACGGCCCATGACCTCGGTGACGCCGATCCAGAACTTCGGCGGATGGGAAAGGTGGATGACGAAGGGCTTGCCGTCACCCGCCACCAGGGCGTAGACGCCGGCGGTCTTGATGCGGCTGCGCATGCTCGGCACCTCGCCGCTGAACAGGTACTGGGTCATGCTGAGCCCGAGGAAGCAGATGGTGGACTCCAGGAGCGACGTCTCCACCTTCTGGCCGGCGCCGGTGCGTCCCCGGGCCGCCAGCGCCGCCAGCACGCCGTAGCAACCGAAGATGCCGCCGAGATGATCCGAGAAGGCAGCGCCCGGGCCGTGCGGCTTGTCCAGCTCGGTGAGGACGCTCAAGAGCCCGCTCAAGGACTGGCCGATGGTGTCGTAGCCGGGCCGCTTCCGGTACGGCCCGTCCTGTCCGAAGGCGGAGATGGAGCAGTAGATGATACGCGGGTTCAACTCGCGCACCACGTCGTAGCCGATGCCCAGGCGGTCCACCACGCCGGGACGGAGATTCTCGACGATGACGTCCGCGTCCCGGGCCAGCCGCAGAAACACCTCCTTGCCCTCGGGCGTCTTCATGTCCAGGGTCAGGCTCTTCTTGTTGCGGTTGAGGGCGCAGAAGCTCGGGCTGTAGTCCTTGGGCTCCTTGTCCCAGGTGCGGAACGGGTCCCCCTTGCCGGGGGTCTCGATCTTGTACACGTCCGCTCCCAGGTCGGCCAGCAGCAGCGACGCGTAGGGGCCGGCGATGTAGTTGGTGATGTCGAGGATCTTGATACCTTCGAGTGCTCCGGGCATGTGGTGGCGACCTTTCTGGCGGGAACTATCTGACCTGAACTAGCGGGTGCGGTTGTACTCGTAGTCCTCGCGCTCGGTGGCGCCGCCTCGCAGTTCCGGCAGCAGCGGCGGGCGGGTGGTGTTCACCTGCGCGTGGACGTCCAGGGCGGCCTGGTCGACCCAGCGCTCGATCAGCACCATCTTGTCCGGGTTCACGACGCTCCGGAACACCTCGAACTGCTCGCACCCCGGCTCTTTCATGACTTCCTCGCAGCGCCCCCGATAGCCCGCGGCCAGCTCGGCGCCTTTTCCCTGGACAGCGTTGATGGTGACCATGAGTCGAAGTGACATATCGATTCCTCCCTGTAGGTGTGCATGGACCTGCAACTTCGGCAGGGTTTCGTTACGAGATTTCTCCAGTGTGTACCAGATTAGCCGATAGGCCGCGAGGTCGTCCGCCGCCGGCGTCGTCAGGCGAGCTCGGGCATCTCCGCCAGCAGCCGTCCGTAGCCCGGAATCGGCTGACGCACGCCCAGGCGCATCTGCGTCTCCCAGCAGCGCGCCGGCAGCGCGTGCACCACCGGCACGCCGAGACTCGCTTCCAGCGGCTCGATGATGTCGAGGGTCTTCCACGCGGAGCCCAGCATGTAGAGGCATTCGCCGCCGGAGTGTCTGGCGAACATTTCCGTGAGCTGCCGCTGGATCTCCGAGGAGGGCACCTTGGGGACGTCGGCGAAGGGCACGTCGATGCCCTCCATGCCCAGCACCTCGAACCCGGCGTCGGTCAGGTAGGCGCGGAACAGGGCATTCAGCTCCTCGGGAAAATAGCTCGCGCCCACGAGCCGCCGCACCCCCAGGGTGCGGAACGCCCGCACGTGGTTCTGTCCCGAGGTCACCATGGGAATGCCGTAACGGCTCTCCCATGAGCGGATGGTGTCACGCTCGCCTTCGTATCCCAGGAGCATGAACGGCGGGGCGCCGATGACCCGGATCAGGTCCGGCCCGAGGGCGGCCAGCTCGGCCGCCTTGGCTTCGTACCCGGGCATCGACGCCCTGAACTCGGCCTGGGTGCCCTGGGTGAACTCCATGCTCAGGTGCACGAGCCTGATGCTCGGCGGAAGTTTCGGGTCGAGTTCCTTGTCCCCGAGCACCCCGGTCCGGTTGGTCGGCCACACCGAGCCCACCAGATACTGTGCCTTGGTTTCGTTCACCATGAGAATCCCCGCAACTAACTGAATTTCTTATCGAAACCAGCCCAAAATCGGTAGTTCAAGATCTGACCCCTTGCTGTAAGTGGTCTCGGGACGGTCCACGTATTGGCTCCGGCCGCTATTTCGCGCTGACGTGGTCGCCGCCGAAGGGTTCCGGGCGGTTGCCGTAGAGGAGCAGGCGGCCCGTGCCCACGTTGGTGATCTGGTAGTAGTCCTTGGGATCGAAGAACACCACCTCGCCCTGCTCGATGATGCGCTCGTCCCCGTCGATTCCCTTGACGCTGGCCTTGCCTTCGACCACCAGAAAGGACTCCGGCTCCGTGTGGTAGTGCATGTCGGTGTGGTCGCCGGGCTTGAAGTGGAGCATCCAGGTACAGAACTTCCCGGTTCCGTAGAGCCGGCTGAACCGCTGCTCCTTGTCCGCCTTTTCCGCAAGACTCACGAATTCCATGGGTGACCTCCTGTTTTCGAGTGTGTTCCGTCCGGCATCCAAGCCATTAACACAAACCGCCAAGGGTAGACAGCAGCGCGCCAAGTGGTTTCCCTGCCTCACCGGGACGGCGGGAGAAGGCTCGGGTTGCCTTGTTGCCGGACGCCATGATACGGGCGTTAGACAAAATCCTTCAGCACAGAACAGGAGTGACTTATGCGTGGCGTGATGTTCAACGGAAACAGAGTGGCCGAAATACGGGAGTTCCCCGATCCCCATGCGGGCCCCGGCGAGGCGGTGGTGAAGATTCGCGCCTCAGGGATGTGCGGCACCGATCTCCACCGGTACCGGGGAACCGTGGCCATCGATGCGATCACCGGTCACGAGCCGTGCGGCGTGATCGCCGAGCTGGGCGCCGGCGCGCCGGCCGGCCTCGCCGTCGGCGACCGTGTGGTGGTGCACCACTACGCCGGGTGCGGCATCTGCGAGATCTGCGCCATGGGGTTCGAGCAGGCCTGCCCCCACGGGCACGTGACGTTCGGGGGCGTGGACGCCAACGGCGCCAACGCCGACTACATCCTGGTGCCTTCGCGCCTCCTCGTTCCTCTTCCCGATGAGCTGTCGTTCGAGGGCGGAGCGGCCATCTCCTGCGGCACCGGCACGGCCTGGAACGGTCTCAAGAAGATGAACGTGGCCGGCGGCGACACCGTGGCGATCTTCGGACAGGGGCCGGTGGGCCTCAGCGGGACCATGTGCGCCAAGTTCATGGGTGCCCGGGTCATCGGCGTCGACGTGGTGCCGGAGCGGCTGGAGCTGGCGCGCGGCTACGGTGCGGACCATGTCATTAACGCCGGCGACACGGACCCGGTGGAGGCCATCAAGGAGTTGACCGGCGGTTTGGGATCGACGGCGTCGCTGGAAACCTCCGGCAACCCGGAATGCCGCAGCCAGATCCTCAAGGCCATGCGCACCTTCGGCCGCTGCTGCTACGTCGGCATGGGCGCACCGTCCACCATCAACTTCAGGGACGACGTCATCTTCAAGGTGGCCACCATCTTCGGCTCGTGGACCTTCAGCAAGTCCGAGCTCATCGAGATCTGCCGCTTCATGGTCGAGGAGAAGGTGCCGCTGGACGACCTGGTCACCCACCGTTTTGCCCTCGACGACGCCGTCGAGGCGTTCCGTGTCTTCGACGGCGCTACCACCGGCAAATGCGTGTTCGTGCTGGACTGACGGCTGTACGGCAGTAGGGGTCGGGTCAGAGTCTAATGACTCGGACGGATGCGGTCGGGATGTTCGTGCCACCCTATGGCCAATCATTCGAAGACGAAGCGTATGATCTTACTATTGCCCCGCCGAATGGCGGGGCTCTTGAAGGGCCGGACTTGGGAGTAGCTACGCATGAAGAAGAAGGGTGCCCTACAACTTGAACATCGAGCGCTACCAGGCACTAAGGCGGATCGGCCCATCAGACCCGTGCAGTACTTCTCGGACGAGTATCTCGAACAGTGCAAGCAGATGAAGCCGGCCCAGATCCTGCGGTTTCTCGACGAGTTCCGTCAGCTTTATTCGCCAGCCCGGCGAAGGGCGAGCCGTTCGATCAGCCTCAGGGTTCCCGAGCACCTGCTGGAGGCGTTCAAGGCCAAGGCGCGGCGACAAACGTGTAGGGGCGGGTTTCAAACCCGCCCGCGCCACGACCGGCCCTGAACCTGCCAGGAGGATCACGATGCCCATATGGCAAGAGTTGAGTTGGCCACGTATCAAGGAAAGCGCCGACAAGGGGTGCGTGGTGATCGTCCCCATCGGGGTCATCGAGCAGCACGGCCATCACCTGCCGCTGGATACCGATGCGTTCATCTCCCAGGAGATTACGCGGGAGGCCGCGCGCCGGGATCCGGAGATCCTGGTGGGGCCGACGGTGCCCTTCGGTTTCACTCCGAGCAACAAGAATTTCCCCGGCACCATCAGCCTGACCGCGGCCACCTGGTCGGCGCTCATCCGTGAGATCGTGCGTTCGGTGGCGCGGCACGGCTTTACGCGCATCGCGCTGCTCAACGGCCACGGCGGCCAGGTGTCACTGTCCCGAGCTGTGGTGTCGGCGCTCCAGGACGAGGAAGGCATCCGCGTGGTGGTGCTGAACTGGTTCGGCCTGGTGGACAAGGACATGGGCCGCCTGTTCGCCGACGAGAAGATGCCCGGCGGGCGCGTGGGGCATGCGGGCGCTGTGGAGACCTCCATGAACCTGCACCTGCGCGGAGAGCTGGCCTCCCAGGGCAGTCTGGTAGCCCATCTCGGCCCGCAGATGCCCGACTTCGTCAGGAACGTTGGGGGCTACGTACAGACGCCGCGCGAGGACCTGTCGCCGTCCGGGGTGATGGGTGATCCCAATCTCGCCAGCGCCGAGAAGGGAGGCGAGCTGTTCGAGCTGTGCGTGGAACGGCTGTGCGCGTTCGCGCGGGAGTATCGCGAGACCGAATAGGCGGGGGGCGGATTCATGCGGGCCTTCCGCTTCCTGCCTGGCGCCGCGGGGTTGTGTCGGATTACGCTTCGCTAATCCGACCTACGGGACCTGCGGGCCCGGAGTGGCCGGCGTTCCGTGTAGGTCGGGTTAGCCGAAGGCGTAACCCGACAACGTTCTCGTTCGACCGCGGTTACCCCATCAGCGACCGGACCACCGCCTCGATGCGCTCGGCGGTGGGGGTCACGTGGTCTTCCAGGGGCACCGCGAACGGGATAGGCACGTGCGGGATGGCGACCCGCTTGATGGGCGCCTTCAGGCTGTCGAAGGCCAAGTCCGCCATCAGCGCGGCCATATTCGCGGCCACGCCGCAGTTGTCGTGGCTCTCGTCGGTGACCACCAGCCGGCCAGTCTTCCGCACCGAGGCCAACAGGGTGTCGGTGTCCAGCGGCTCCAGCGTCCGCGGGTCCACCACCTCCGCCGAGATGCCGTCTTTGGCCAAGGCCTCTGCCGCCGCCAGCGCCCGGGGCCCCTGTACGCCCGACGCCACGATGGTGACGTCGTTCCCTTCCCTTGCCACCGCCGCCTTCCCGAACTCGGTCTCGTACTCGCCGTCGGGCACCGGTCCGCGCTCGCCCAGAAGCCGCTCGTGGGCCATGAAGATGGTCGGGTTCTGGCTCTTCAGCAGCGCCGTCCGGAGCAGGCCCTTGGCGTCCGCCGGGGTGGCGGGCATGGCCACCTGCAGGCCCGGGGTGTTCCAGTACCAGGGCTGAGGGCTGCCGGAGTGCTGCACGCCGCCGCCGCCGCGGATGCCGTAGCGCATGAAATACGTGACCGGCACGTTGGTCTGGCCGCCCGAGTTGGAATAGGCGATGGCGGCCTCGTTGTTGATCTGCGGGATCGCTTCATAGGAAAACGTCGCGGTGCCGATGTCCACCAGCGGCCGCAGCCCGGCCATGGCGGCGCCGGCGGCGATGCCGCAGTAGCCCAGCTCGGCGATGGGCGGGGACTTGATGCGGTTGGCATGGCGTTCGCGCACCGAGCGGAAACGCGCCGCGCCCGGACCGGAGCTCACCAGCCCGCCGCCGATCAGCACCACCCGCCGATCCTGCTCCATGGCCTCGGCCAATGCCTCGACCAGCGCCTCTCCGAAGGTCATCTCGCGCGCCATGGCTCAGTCACCCCTTCCCGCGTACGCGTACCTGACCGCCGCCTCCGGCGGGGGCAGCGGGCTCGTCAGCGCGAACTGCGCCGCGGCGTCAGCCTCGCGCCGGACTTCCTCGTCGATCCGCACGACGGTATCCCGGTCACAGCCCTCGCTCGCCGCCAGCTCCCGCGCGTAGGCCAGGATGCCGTCGCCCTCGGCGTACCAGGAGCGCACGTTCTCGGGTACGGGGCTCGGGTCCCAGGCCCAGTTGATGTCGGTGATCCCCGCCACCAGCTCCGGATGGGCGCCGTCGTTGCCCGGCCATGGGTGGGTGCGGGCCTCGACGAAGAACGGACCCTCACCGGCTCGCGTCCGCCGCGCCAGCTCCGCGACGGTGGCGTACACCTGGCCCACGTCGCCCCCGTCCACCGTGATGGTCTCAAGGTTGAGCGCCTTGGGGATGTTGGCCAGGTCGTCGGCGCCGTGGTCGGCGTTGACCCTTCCGGCCCGCCGGTAGTTGTTCTCCATCAGGAAGATCAGCGGCAGGTTCCACAGCCTGGCGATGTTCAGGCTTTCGTAGGACACGCCCTCGTCCATGGCGCCGTCGCCGAAGAAGACCACGGTGACAGCGTTGGACTCCAGCACCTGGGCCGCCAGGGCCGCGCCCGAGGCCAGGGCCGTGCTGCCGCCGACGATGGCGGACGTGTGTGGGATGTTCAGGTCCGGCGCGGCCACGTGGAACGTTCCTCCCCGCCCGAGGCAGTAGCCGGTTTCGCGGCCGATGACCTCCGCCAGCACTTTGCCGGGGTCGCCCCCCTTGGCGATGACGTGGCCGTGGTTTCGATGGGTGCTGAAGACATAGTCTTCCGGTGCCAGGGCGGCGCAGACGCCGACGCCGGTGGCCTCCTGGCCGATGTAGATATGGAAGTGGCCGCGGATGAGGCCTTCGTGCTCTTCATTGAACCGGACCACGTGCTCTTCCGCCCGCCGGATCATGAGCATCTTCCGCAGCAGGTCGAGCCGCTGATCTCGTGGCATATCGGGTAGCATTTTCCCTCCCGGGTTGTTGGGTTTGGCAGATGGACTCTACTCCGGTTGACCGAAGAAGGAAAGCCGGAGAGACGCAGTGACGCGAGCGCGGGCGGGTTTGAAACCCGCCCCTACAGGGACCATTTGTTGCTGTTTACCAGGGAGACGCCGGCGAGCGCGGGCGGGTTTGAAACCCGCCCCTACAGGGACCATTTGTTGCTGTTTACCAGGGAGACGCCAGCGGGTGCGGGCGGGTTTGAAACCCGCCCCTACAGGGACCATTTGTTGCTGTTTACCAGGGAGACGCCGGCGGGCGCGGGCGGGTTTGAAACCCGCCCCTACAGGGACCGTCTACGACTCGACGGGCGACACTTTGACGGCGGGTTGCGGGCGGGTTTGAAACCTGCCCCTATGGGGACCTCCGCCGACAGGTGTAGGGGCGGGTTTGAAACCCGCCCGTGCCCGTACCGGCGATGGTCCGCGGTTGGGCGCTGGTTAGAGCCGGAAGAACTCGACGGCGTTGGCGGCCACCATCCGATGCCGCTCCTCGGCGGCGACGCCCTCCATCTGCGAGTCGAGCACCTCGAGGGAATGGGGCCAGCGGGTCACCACGTGGGGAAAGTCGCTGCCCCACAGCATGCGGTCGACGCCCACGTCGTGGCGCAGCCGGACCCCTACGTGATCCTCGAAGAACCCCCAGTAGGCGTGTTCCCGGAGATACTCGCTGGGGAGCCGCTTCAACCGAGGCAGGCCCATCTGCCGCTCGGCCCAGAACCGGTTGATGGAGTATTCGTGGTCCACCTGCTCGTAGAAGTATGGCAGCCAGCCGACGTTGTTCTCCGCCCAGTAGATCCGCAGCTTCGGGAACCGGTCGAAGATCCCGGCCACCACCATCTGGCTGGCCTCCACCGAGCCCGAGTGGTACGGACCCTGCCGGGCAAGCCGCTGGACGAAGTCCGTGGGCGGCCGGCGCTCGCCCGGAGGCTCCTGGGGATAATCGAACAGGGGTGTCTCACGGGTGCCGACCTTCGTGGAGAACGAGGTGTGCACCACCACCGGGACGTCGAGGTCCAGCGCCGCGGCCCAGAAGCGGTCATCCTCGGGTGACGGATAGCCCTTGCCGCTGGGGTAGGTGCTGAGCCACACTGCCTTGACGCCCAGGCGCTTGCAGTGCTCCATCTCCGCGATATCGTCCTCGACGCCGCGGTTGGGCAGGATGCCCACGCCGATCAAACGTTCCGGGTCCACGGCGCAGTATTCCTCTGCCATGAACTCGTTGAAGTGGTGGATGATGCCGACGAACGCTTCCCGATCCCGGATGGCGGGATTGCGCACGTCCAGGGCGAACAGCACCTCGGCGTCGATGCCGTCCTGATCCTGCTCGCGCAGCCGCTGCTCGGCGTTGCCGCATCCCGGCGTGTGGTCGAAGTCGATGACCGTGGGATCGAACTCTTCCGGCGGCCGCCCGGCGTAGTAGCTCGTGCCGCCGTACACCAGCGGCCGGCCTTCCCGTTGCAGCGCGTCATGGCCGCTGGCAAGGCGGATCCTTCGCGAGGCGCGATCCCGGTACTTCTCGGGAATGCGGTGCCGCCACAGGTCGGGCGGCGCTTCGAAGTGACTGTCTGCGGAAACGTGTCGGTAGGCTCTCGCCATGGGACGGTTCTCCTGCGGCTGGTTCTCCTGCGCCTATGCGCCTTCCTCCAGCGGCCAGTCGAGCCATTCCGCGATGGCGCGTCCCAGGATCCATTCCATCTCGGTGGCGGTCAGGTTGTTCAGTTCCTCGGTGAACAGCGTCAGCGCCTGCCGGTAGGGACAGGGTAGGTGGGACAGGTCGGTTCCCCAGAACACGCGTTGCGGCCCGAAGGCGTCCACTACGCGCCGGATCTGCGGGTGGAGCGAGGGATAGGGGTAGCTCTCGGTGGAATAGCAGGGCAGGGCAGAGGCCTTCACCACCACGTTCGGCAGGGCCGCCAGCTTGATCACCCTGTCGATGATGGGACCCAGCGGCTTGCCGACCAGGCCGGAATTGAGCCCCATGTGGTCGATGCACAGGCGCAGCCCCGGGTGGCGCGCGGCGATCTTCCCGAGCCGAGGCAGCGCGTGCGGCGCCAGCGCCATGACCGGGACGTCGTAACGCTCGGCGGCCTCCCAGAACCAGTCGATGGTATCGCCATCGAGCCATGTCCGGTAACGGCCGCGATGGAAGGTCAGGCGAATCCCCAACATGCCGGGTTGATCCATCCACGAAGCCATGCGCTCCCGGCTCTCGGGGGCGTCGAGGGTCAGCCGGCCCATGACCGCGAACCGGTCCGGATGGAGGCGGGCCGCCTCCATCGAGGTGTCGTTCCGGTCCGCTTCCCAGGTCGGCGGCACCAGCACCGCGCGGTCGACGTTGGCGCCGTCCATCTCGCGCAGCAGCTCCTCATGACTCAACGGCTCGGGGCGGTGGGGCTTGGCGGCATCGACCCGGTCCCAGGGTTTGTCGGGGGTTTCGGGCGCCCAGATGTGAACCTGTGAATCGATGATCGTCATGGCTGCGTGGACTCTCAAAGACGAGTCATCGCTACCGCGCCGCCTGCGCCTCGGCGTCCCGATAGGTCCACTGAAAATCGTGGTTCCGGTAGACCTCGTCGGGCATCAGGCTCGTCAACTCCCGCTTGTCCAGCTCCGACTCGAAGCGTTCGCGGATCGACGGTTCCTCGTCCGCGTACTCGATCTGGTCCCTGGCGCGGTCCTCGACCTTCTCCGCGTGGCCGCGGAACTGCCGGGGCGGATGGAGCGCCAGATACCGCGCCGGCGTGCCCCCGGCATTGAAGTGCTGGTGGAACCACTTGCCGGGCGGAACGAACATGCTGGCCTCGTGCCACGGCGCCACCACCTTCTTCTGCCCCTCCTCCCAGAGGATGGAGTAGCCTTCCCCCTTGGGAATGACGATGACCCGGCCCGGGCCGTGGCGGTGCGCCTTCTTGTAGGTCCGGGAGGGAAATACCGACATGTGGCAGGACATCTCGGAGTTGGGAAACGTCATGAGCACGCTGTGCCCGCCTGCGCCCCGGCGGCTGCTCCGGTTCAGCTTGTCCCAGGAGCCCATGTCGGGAAAGAAATTCCCGTACCAGAAGATGCCGCTACGGCCGCCCCAGGTCCGGGTGGGGTCGCCGTCGCGCACGAGCTTCGCCTCGGAGTAGAGTTCGCCGCCCTTGGACAGGTGGTCCTCGCCCTCGTAGGCGTTGTTGAAGAAGAACGACGGGTCCGTGTTGAGCGACATCGCCAGCGGCAGATAGCTGTAGCGCAGGAGCCGCACGGGCTGGTCGCCGCGCATGTTGCTCAGGGTGTGGTGATAGTTGTGCGGAATCTGGAACAGGCTCCGGGGCTGCCATTCGAAGCTGTTCTTGGAACCGCCCTCGCCCAGCCACACCGTGGTCACGCCCTGGCCCTGGAGCACGTAGACCAGTTCGTCGAGGGCGAACTTCAGCGGCGGCAGCGTCCCTCCGGGAGGGATCTCCTGCACCATGGCGGAGGTGACCCCTTCCTGCCCCACGAGTTGGATGAAGGCGCTCTCGCACCCCCGCTCCTCCCACCAACCCAGCTCGACCGTACGCAAGTCCTCGATGAAGTAACCTCGGTGAACGGGCACGCCGGTGGAGGCCATCCAGTCATCGTAGGTGTATTCCTTGACCTCCAGTTCGGGTGCAACGGAATCGTCGGAACTCGTATCGGCCTGAACCTCCGCCATGAAGCAATTCTCCTTTGTTGCCGGTTCCCCTCAGGAGCCGGCCACCTCTTCGAACGTAGGCTCGGGCATGCCGTCCTTCCAGGTGGGATCGCGGAGCTCGAGCCGGTTGCCGCTGGGATCCGTGAAATAGAGCTCGCGGCCTGGGAAATAGCCGCCCTTGCGGTAGTAGAGCTCCACCACCGATACTTCCTCTTTCTTGAAAACCTTGCATGCCTCGTTCAGGGTCTCCGGACTGACCGTAAAGGAGTGGTGGACGCGGTCGTCCTCCGCCTTCTCCGGGATCTCCCTGCGCTCACACAGGAGAATATTGTGGTCGCCCACGTTGAAGCACGCCATGACGTCGTTGGCGAGCCGCCCCATGGCCTTGAGCCCCAGCAGATCGCCGTAGAACTTCTCCGCCTCGCCCAGGTCGTTCACGGGAATCGACCAATGCGTAACCCCTTCAATCTTGAGCATGTGCCTGTCTCCTTTCCTGGTTGCCGAGCGCCGATAAGGCTCGGGCTGGGGTCAGCCTACATGACCTCCGGCGCTCCGATCAAGGGGGGGTTGCGTTCCCCACTACAATGTAACTACAACAACTCATTGACCGAATATAACCGCAGGTGGAGAAATGAGAGATAACTACGACTTCTCGAAGGCCCGACGCAATCCGTATGCAAAGCATCTCAAAAAACAGATCACCCTGCGGCTGGACCAGGACACCCTTGCCTATTTCAAGGCCCTCGCGGCGCAGAACGGAGTTCCGTACCAGACCTTGATCAATCTGTACTTGCGTGACTGCGCCACGAGCGGAAAGAAGCTCGTCTTCCGTTAGGGTCGGGCCGGTACAAACCGGCCAACGGTTTGCGTTTCGGTGCCGGGACCCCGGGCCTATTCGACCCAGTGGCAAGGGGGAAACATGCAGACAACGGAGTCGGGGATGACACCGTTCAGGACCATCATGGATACGCCGAAGAAGACGAGAAGAAAAACCGCCAGCGCGACAACCGTCCACAGGCCCGAGCGCGGCGACAAGGGGCGCATGCTCCCGGCGTCGTAGCGGTGGTAGTGCTCGCCCTGGGCCTCCAGGGCGCCGCGGTCATCGAGGTCGATGATGCGGCGTGCGTAGTGCCGGACCCACGGGTCGGTCTGGTCCTGCATCAGGTAGCGGAAGAAGATGGGCTCCAGCCATTTGACGTCCGCCTCGGTGCCGAACCAGTCCGCGTGGGCAAGCTGGAAGATCTGGAACTCGCCCACCCCAAGGCGGTTGGCGGCCTGGGCGACGATGTTGTCTTCGGGCTCTTCCAGCGAATAGAATAGTTTCAGCGCAGACAACATGGATCAGGTACTCGTGGAGAATTCTTTATCATGCCGGACTTCGACGACAAATGGTTCGATGTGATCTTTGTCGTGGTCACGGCGCTGATCGCGTGGCACGGCATCAGCTTCCGCACCAAGGACGGCGAACGGGATTGGATTCACGCCCTGTTCGGTTGCATCGCGCTGTTTTTCTGTATCTGGGTTCTCACCCACGATCTCTTCGAGATCTTCTGACGCGGTTCATGAAGGGGGCGCGGGCTCATGGGTTCCTTTCGACCTTGTACGAGCGTTGTGCGCCGTCCAGCTCGGGTACGCGGAGAAGCCGCTCGGCCGCGGGCTTCTTCAGTTGCTGATCGAGGTAGACGGCGCGGTCGCGGATCGTGGGCGGCGCCTTCGGCTGCTTGCGAAAGAACCGCGTGATCCAGCCGGGACCGTCGGCGAGGGTGGCGTCGAGCTGCAGCGCTCTCCGGTAATCGTCCAGCGCCTTTTCGCTCCTGCCCATACGGTCGTGGAGTATGCCGCGATTGGCATAGGCCGCGGCAAAGTCGGGCTGCAGCGCGATGGCCCGGTCGATGGCCGCCAAAGCCTCCGTATTCCGCTGCAGTCCCATCAAAGCCAGCCCTTTGCCGAGGTGACCGGGGGGAAACCAGGAATCCAGCCGGAGCTGGTCCTCGAACTCCCTCAGCGCCTCCTGGTAGCGGCCGTCCTCCAGGCGCAGGTTGCCCCTGCGATAGTGCAGCTCTCCCTGGTCATAGTTGGTGAACACGTATTCATTGAGGACCGCTCCGATGACGAAGATCCCGGTGGCCACGGCCAGCCACACCATGACCCTGTGGGCGCTGGTTCCGGTCTGAATCACGGAGGACTCCCCGCCCGCGGGTTCCGGCCGTGGGGATGTCTGAATGAGTCCATGGTCACGAGCGGGCGATGAAGTGGTTGAAGAGGTACGCGAAGGTGACCACGATGAGTCCGGCAGCGAGCCGCGTCCTGACGCGTAACGCCGCGACCTCCTCGTCGGTGGCTTTTGCGCCGGATTTGGCCTCGAGCCTCCGTACCCGCATGACCCAGATCAACCGGTGCACGGGCCAGTAGAGCAGAATGGCGAGCAGCCATGCCGTCGTCCAGAACCAGATCACCGACGCTGCCGAAGTTGACATGGGTGTGGGGTAATGATCGTGATCGGAGTGTAAACGAACTCGCCGGCGTCGATGAAAAAGACCTCCCCCGGTGCGGACCGGGGGAGGTCTTTGACGTCCGGACGCGGATCACGCGCCGGCGACCTGCTTGTCGCCGATGTCCTCGGTGAGCGCTTCCACTTCCTTGTGCGGCACGATGGACATCTCCATCTTGTAGGCCAGGAACCACATCATGCCGACTCCCAGGGCCCACCAGATGATCTGCCATACCCAGATGGAGGGCATGCCGAACACCCACCAGGTGGCTGCATTGTTCGGGTCGCCGAACAGGGTGTTGCCGATGACGGCGCCGGGGCCGATGCCGAAGAAGAACCACAACAGGGTCACGATCCAGGCGATGGGCACCATGCCGCGTTTCTCCTCGGACAAGCTGGCGTGCTCGCTCAGGAAGTTGTGGTAGGACATGCGATGCTTCATGTCCTCGGCGCTTTGGGTCGCCGCCGAGATGGCAATCGCCAACCCGAGGTTGAAGAAGATGCCCCAGCCCGCGGAATGGATGGTCCAGGGCCAACGGCCCCAGGGCAGCCCCCCGGGTACCAGGTTTTGACCGATGGTCTCGGTGAACGTCACCGCGATGATACCGGCCAAGAGCCCCCAGGAGACGCCGGCCCGTGTGAGCCAGGGCCACCAGCACACCGCGATCAGCGCGGGCCACATCTGGAAGCCGTAGGCCACGGCCAAGCCTCCCAGCAGGACCAATGCATCCGTCGAAAACGTTGCAACGATAAGAGCGGCCACCACGATGATGAGAACGCCGATACGGCCGACCCACACCTGGGTGGTGTGGTCGGCGCCGGGGTTGAGATACCTCTTGTAGAGATCGCGGGTCAGAATCGAGCCGGCCGTGGACATGTAGGCAGCGCCGGTGGATTGCATGGCGGCCAGCGCACACACGGCGAGCAGACCGAGGAGCCAGGGCGCAACGTCACTCATCAGGTTGATGAGGGATGGAACGAGGAGTCCCTGGCTCATCAGGCCGGAGGTCGCGTTATAAGGCCCTTCGATACCCATGACGTTGGTTCCGGCTCCTGCGTTGAGCATGAACTCGTTGCCGCCCAGGAAATGCCCGGCCATGGCCTGAAAGGCCGTGAAGAAGAACAGGATGAATCCGATGGCCAGCGACGAGGCCCAGACCTGCTGGGGCGCGAACGGAGCCGGGTTCCTGTTCGAGAACGACCACATGGAGAAGGCCGGCGCGGATTGAATGCCCATGAGGGCGAACATGTAGGTGAGGACCATGATGCCGGTCCAGGCGCCCCCCACGGCGCTAGGCCCGGATGAGACGAACTGGATCACCCCCGGGATCGCGATGTAATGGCTGTATCCGTCGGGAGTGAGCTTGATGTTGTTGGCCACCTGGTGCTGGACCAGTTGTGCGATCTTTCCGGTGAGGGCGTCGAAGCCGCCCACGTATGAAACGCCGATGATCCCGATGATCGAGATCCCCAGCGCCAGCAGGATGCACTGCAAGGTATCCACGTAGGCCACGGCTCGCAGCCCTCCCGATGCCACGTAGATGAACACGACCACCGAGAGCATCCACATGCCGACGTCGATGGGGAGGGCCGCGTCGGTGAGCACGTGGAAGAGAAAGCCTGAAGCCCGCAACTGGACGCCCAGGTAGGGGATCGAGAAGAACAGCGCCACCACCACGGTGAGAATCCGTATGAAGTCGCCTTTGAAATAGTCGGCGAACATCTCTCCCGGCGTGACGTAGCCGTAGCGCTTGCCCAGCATCCACTGGCGCTTGAGGAACATCACGCCGGTGAACGGGATCGTGATGGTGTAGAAGGACGCGTAGGCGTACTGGAACCCGTCACGGAACACCAGGCCGGGATGGCCGATGAACGTCCAGCCGGAGAACGAGGTGGCGGTGGCCGCCAGGACGAAGACCCAGAGGGGCAGCACCCGTCCGGAAATGAAGTAGTCGGCTGCCGTCCGGGCCATCCTCGCGCCCCGGATGCCCCAATAGATGCAATAGGCCCAGTAGAGTACCACGAAGGCAAACAACCATATGACTTTGGCGGACATGGACACCTCCTTCAGCGAAAAGCATTAAGGATACACGGCACACCAAGTACGTGTTGCAAATGAGACCGGTCTCGGTCGAGACTGTGTCTTGATATGGTTCGTTCGTCGGGCAAGCGCAGTTCCCCCCTTAACGCCGGCACCGAACCTGTTGCAGGACCAGGATCTTATCCTACTTCGCGTATATGCAAACACGCCAGTTTGTCAAGGAAAATCAACAACCCCCCGTATGCCCGTGTCCGAGCCCGAACTTCGGATCGTTATTCCTTCGGGTATCCCAAACGGCCCAGATCCTCCATGATCTCGTCCAGTATGGCTGGGTCGTCTATGGTGGCCGGGGGTTTGTACGGCGTGCCGTCCGCCATGCTTCGCACCGTGCCTCTCAGGATCTTGCCGGAGCGTGTCTTGGGCAGGCGCTTCACCAGCAACGCCTGCTTGAAGTCCGCCACCGGGCCGATCTTCTCGCGCACGAGGCCCACCAGTTCCGGCACCAGATCGTTCTCGGTAGTCTCCACCCCCGCCTTGACCACGATCAACCCCAGCGGCAGTTGCCCCTTGAGCGCGTCGGCCACCCCGAGCACGGCGCATTCGGCGACCGCCGGATGGGCGGCGAGAACCTCCTCCATGGCGCCGGTGGAGAGCCGGTGTCCGGCGACGTTGATGACGTCGTCGATGCGTCCCATGATCCACAAGTATCCGTCCTCGTCGCAATAGCCTCCGTCCGAGGTGACGTAGTAGCCCGGATGCTGCTCGAGGTAGGCGGCGCGGTAGCCCTCCTCGTTGTTCCACAGCGTCGGCAGGCAGCCCGGCGGCAGCGGGAGCTTCACCGTGAGGCTGCCCATCTCGCCGGCGGGCAGATCCCGGCCCTGGTCGTCGAGCACCCGGACGTCGTAGCCGGGCACCGCGCGGGTGGGCGAGCCCGGCTTCACCGGCAGCGGCTCGATCCCCATGCAGTTGGCCGCGATGGGCCAGCCGGTCTCGGTCTGCCACCAGTGGTCGATGACCGGCACTCGCAGGAGATCCTGGGCCCACAACAGGGTGTCGGGGTCGCAGCGCTCGCCGGCGAGGAACAGGGTCCGGAAACGGCTCAGGTCGTGTTCCTTGACATACTCGCCCGCGGGATCCTCCTTCTTGATGGCGCGGAAGGCCGTGGGCGCGGTGAACATCACGCTGACGCGGTGCTGGCTGATGACCCGCCAAAAGGCTCCCGGGTCCGGCGTGCCCACGGGCTTGCCTTCGTAGAGGACGGTGGTGCAGCCCTTCAGCAACGGCGCGTAGACGATATAGGAATGGCCCACCACCCAACCCACGTCGGAGGCGGCCCAATACACGTCGCCCGCGTCCACGCCGTAGACGTTCTTCATGCTCCACTTGAGGGCCACGGCGTGGCCGCCGTTGTCGCGCACGATGCCCTTGGGCTGCCCCGTGGTGCCCGAGGTGTAGAGAATGTACAGCGGGTCGGTGGCGGCCACGGAGACGCAGGGGACCGGGCTCGCGGCCGCCACCGCCTCGTTCCAGTCCACGTCCCGGCCGGCGGTCATGGACGCGCTCGCCTGGGGTCTCTGCAGCACCAGGCAGGCCGCGGGCTTGTGCCGCGCCAGCCGGATGGCCTCGTCCAGCAAGGGCTTGTACTCGACGATGCGGTTGACCTCGATGCCGCAGCTCGCGCTCACGATGACCTTGGGCCGGGCGTCGTCGATCCGCGTCGCCAGCTCGTTGGCGGCAAAGCCGCCGAACACCACGGAGTGGACCGCCCCGAGCCGGGCGCACGCCAGAACCGCCACCACGGCCTCGGGCACCATGGGCATGTAGACGATCACCCGGTCGCCTGCCCCCACGCCGTGATTCCGGAGCGCGCCGGCGAAGGTCGCCACCGCGTCCCGCAACTCCAGGTACGTAAAGACCTTGACGCTGTCCGTGACCGGGCTGTCGTAGATCAACGCCGGCCGGTCGCCGTTGCCCTGTTCCACGTGTACGTCGAGGGCGTTGTAGCAGGTGTTGAGCGCGCCGCCGGTGAACCACCGGTAGAAGGGCGGGCGCGAGTCGTCCAGCACCCGGTCCCAGCGCTTGTCCCAGTGAATGTCCTCGGCGGCCTCGGCCCAAAAACCATCAGGGTCGTTCAGCGCCCGTTGATAAACAGCGGTGTAGTCGTTTCCGCTCATTGGCATCTCCCGGGTACGAAATCCTCGGAATCTCCATAAACCCAGTACACCTGATTGCGCAAGCGGAATCGTGCGGCGCGTTCGACAAGGGTTTCTTGTCCGTGGCCTTCGCATGGATTGCCATGGGCAGCGAGGGCCGGCGGGAGCAGACCCTGAGCACGGACCAGGACAACGGCCTGGTGTTCGCCGCCGCCGGTGGACGTCAAGAGGCAGGGGACTCTATGAAAATGGCCCGCCAAATCCCGAACCCGTCATTCCGGCGAAAGCCGGAATCCAGGCGCGGGGCTGGGGCGGCACTC
Organism: uncultured Binatia bacterium (SeqCode); assembly: GCA_965221155.1. GTDB lineage: Bacteria > Desulfobacterota > Binatia > UBA9968 > JAJDTQ01 > JAJDTQ01. The sequence goes on from OZ244869.1 coordinate 1,675,846, forward strand.
TGGGTCGGCGCCCGCCGGTCTTTGACAGGGCTTTTCACTTGGTCTAGGTACTAGTACTTCGTTTCAATAAAACATAGACAAATGGTAACAAATGCGCCATGATGTCTGTCCATCGAGCAGGGATGGAGGGCACGATGGCACGAAGGACGGGGAGAGCGCCTTTGGTTCTGGATGAGAAAGGGCGGGAGACGCTGGAGACGCTTTCGCGATCGCGGACCGCGCCGATGCGAGAGATCCAGCGTGCGAAGATCCTGCTTGGCTACGAGCGGGGCGACTCGTTGTCGCAGATTCGGCGGGAGGTGGAGGTGTCGCGTCCGACGATCTACAAGTGCGTGGACAAGGCGTTGGCGGCGGGAGTCCAGGCGGGGCTGAAGGACAAGTACCACCGGGCGCACGAGCCGGAGATCACTGCGGATGCGAAGGCGTGGGTGGTGAGCTTGGCGTGCCAGCAGCCGAAGACGCTGGGGATGGCGGCGGAGTTGTGGAGCGTTGCGGGGCTGGCGCGCCATGTTGGCGAACACGCGGTGGAGGCGGGATTCCCGCGGCTTGCGCAGGCCGGGAAGGCCACGGTCTGGCGCATCCTGAGCGCGCACGAACTCAAGCCGCACCGGGTGCGCTACTATCTGGAGCGTCGGGACGGGGAGTTTGAACGCAAGATGGCCGAAGTTCTGATGGTTTACAGAGAGGTGGGCTTGTATCAGGCGGGTGCGACGCCTGCGGGCCGGACAAGGCCTGTGTACAGCGTCAGCGTGGACGAGAAGCCCGGTGTCCAGGCCCTCGGCTCCACCGCGCCCGATCTGCCTCCCGCTCCCGGAAAACACCCTGGTGTCGGCCGCGACTACGAATACGTTCGCCATGGAACCCTGTCGATCCTGGCCGCCCTCGACCTGCACTCCGGTCAACTCATCGTCAACGTGGAGCCCCGGCACCGCAGCGTGGAGTTCATCGCCCTCCTGCGTCGCCTCGACGCCCACTACCCCCCAGAGGCTACCCTTCGTATAGTGCTCGACAACCACAGTTCCCACATCTCGAAGGAAACCATGCGCTACTTGGCCAGTCGCCCAGGTCGCTTCGAATACGTCCATACCCCCAAGCATGGCTCCTGGCTCAACCTCGTCGAAGTGGCCTTCTCCAAAATGGCCCGCACCTTCCTCCGCCACATCCGGGTCCATTCCCTCGACGAACTCAAACAGCGCATCCTTCAAGGCATCGACGAGTTCAATGCCTCTCCCGTACGCTTCCACTGGAAAAAATTCGACCGCCTGATGACCATTGAGATGTAAGTACTTTAGTGAAACGATCTACTAGTTTCCGATTGGGCGCACTCATCATGAGCTACAAGACCATCCATCACCAGGCCGAGGTGCTGGTCATCGGCGGCGGCGCCGCCGGCGCCATGGCGGCCATCCGTGCCCGGGAGGCGGGAGCGGACGTGTTGCTGGTGGACAAGTCGGTGTTCGGGCGGAGCGGCTGCGCGGCGCTGGCCTCGGGGGCTTACATCACCTACATGCCGGGTGACGACCTCATGATCCATCTCGGCGGCCGCGGCGTGCTCACCAACCAGACCAAGGCCATCGAGGCCATTTACGCCACCCACGACGTGCTCAAGATCCTCGACGGCTGGGGCGTGAGGTTCGTCAAGGAACGCGGCGAGATCTGGCGCGGCAAGGGCGGCTCCGGGGCCGCCGCGAGCGGCGGACTGGCCGCGGGGCTGGTGGGCGGCGGCACCGCCATGATGAAGGTGGTGCGGAACGTGGCCCTGAGCGCCGGCGTCCGGGTGCTCAACCGCGTTTCGGTCACCGACCTCCTGACCTCGGACGGCAAGCACCCCACCGGCGGCCGCGTGGTGGGCGCGCTAGGGGTCTCCGGCCGCGAGCGCGAGGTCCACGTGTGCGAGGCCAAGTCGGTGGTGATGTGCGCGGGCGGATTCAATTTCGGCTACAAGCAGCCGGGTCAGTGGTTCGCCGGCATGCCCCTCAACATCACCAGCGACGGCGTCGCCATGCAGATCAGGGCGGGCGCGGTGATGGGCAACATGGCGGTGGGCAGCAAGTACCTCCAGACCATGGAGTTCATGTGCGCTCCGGGTATCGAGCACTTCACCACCATGGGCACCAGCTACTTCAACCGCCTGGGCGAAGACGTAATGAAGCGGTTCTCGGAATCCGAGGCCGAGTTCACCCGGCGGCTGTCGCTGGGACACGCGACGGCGCTGGAGATGCTGGAAGGCAAGGGGCCGGTATACCTCGACTGCACCAAGCTCCCGCCGGAGAACATCCGGCTGCTGTACGAAGTCATCCCCATCATCATGAACACCTTCGAGGCCGCCGGCTACGAGGTCAGCAAGGAGCGGATCCCCTACCTGCCGGTGCTGGCGGCCACCTACGGCTCCAGCCACGGCGGCGGCGCGGTGGTGGACGACCAGTGCAAGACCTCGCTGCCGGGTCTGTTCGCGGCGGGCGCCAGCAGCGACGGCATGAACATTTCGCCGAACTTAAACCTCTCGTGGTGCATGGTGCTGGGCTGGTGGGCCGGGCTGCACGCCGCGGACTACGCCAGGAACGCGGACCTCAAGGAGGCCGTGACGCGGCAGGTGGAGTCGCTCACCAAGAGCACCACCCAGTACCTCAAACCGCAGGGAACCGCCTTTGCCGAGGTCCACGGCAGGGCCGCGGACCTGCTGCACGAGTTGGGGATCATTGTCAACGACGAGAAGATCACCCGGGTGCGGCGAGGGCTCATGGAGATACTGGAAACGTATGACAACGTCATGGCGAAAGACCCCCACGACCTGGTGAAGGTGCTGGGGCTGCGGAACTCCATCGAGGCCCTGACCGCGGTGCTGGACTACCTGCTGCACCGGCAGGAAAGCCGCGGTTCGGTAATCAATCGCGATCATCCGGAGACCGACAACGAGAAGTGGCTGGTGTTGAGCAAGTCGATCATCGAGAACGGCGCGCTGAAGATCTGGGACGAGCCCATCCCGCGCGACGAGTTCTACGTGCACTATCGGCCGAGGCCCGGGAAGGCGATGCACCCCTTCTTCAAGATCGCCGGTCAGGCCATCGAGGCGGGGGAGTAGGGGCTGCCATGGATCGAGAGCTGCATCTGCCGAAGGTCGAGATCAGCAAGGAAGCCTGCATCTCCTGCACGGCATGCGATGACGCCTGCCCGACGGACGTGATCAGGATGGGCGCGGACGGCTACCCGTTCGCCATGTACGAGGAAGACTGCCAGGGCTGCTTCATCTGCGAATGGGACTGTCCCGTCGGGGCCATCAAGATTCGCGTCACGCGCTGGTACGAGGCGGGACCGTAAGTGTCCCGGCAGCCAGCCAAGTGTCCCGCTCGCCCGCCCGCCTGAATGTCCAACCGGCCGATGCCGCAACGTCCGCCACGCGGCCGGGAGCGGGTGAGGACACCAGATCCGGCCCGCGCCTCCATCTCGCATGAGCATATACTACGCCTTTATCGCGTCGCTGAACTTCGCGGTGTCCCACATCCTGATTCGCCGGGGCCTGGCGCAGTCCAATCCGCTGGCCGGGTTCGCCATCTCCATCGTCATCTCGGCGTTGACCCTCTGGGCCATGGTGGCGGCCACCCTGCCCCTGGCCGTTTTCTGGACCCACGCCATCTGGTATTTCGCGGTCGGCGGCCTGTTTGCGTCCGGCCTGGGCCGCTGGCTGGTCTATGTCTCCATCGACCGGCTGGGGGTGGCGCGCTCCATCCCGGTCGTAAGCACGACGCCCATGTTCGCTTCGATCCTGGCCGTGCTCATCGTCGGAGAGCACTGGACCCTGGGCGCGTTCTTTGGCACCGTTCTCATCATCTGCGGCGTCATCGTCATCTCGCGAACCCACGAGCAGACGGCCGAGTGGCGTCGCGCGGATCTCATCTTCCCTATTTTGGGGGCGTTGTCGTTTTCCTTCTCGGCCAGCGTCCGGAAGCTCGGCTTCGCCATCGACAACCTGCCGCTCATGGCGTCGTGCGTGAACGCCACCACGGGGCTGGTGCTGGCCGTCGCGATGATCTACGGCCAGGGCGGCCCACGCAAGGTGCTGCCCAGGTCCCGTTCGGTGTTTGCGTGGTTCGTCGGCGCGGGGATCTGCAACACCGCCGGGATGCTGGCCAACTTCTACGCCCTCTCCACCGGCGACATCGTCATCGTGGAGCCGTTGATCAGCACCAACCCGGTGTTGACCGTCGTTCTCACGGCGATCTTTCTGCGGGACGTAGAGACCGTGAACATGCGGGTGGCGGTGGGCGTCGCGTTCACCTTCGTCGGGACCCTGCTGCTGGTCTACGCCAGGGGCGGTTAGCGCAAGCCCTGTAGCCGGTCAGCACCGAATCCAGCCCCTGTCCCTCCAGGAGAGAGTGACCTCATCCCGTCCCGAATCCAGCCCCTCTCCCTCCGCGAGAGGGTGGCCTAGTTCCGTCCCAAATCCAACCCCTCTCCCTCTGGGAGAGGGTGGCCGAAGGCCGGGTGAGGGCGCCCCAACAGCCCGCCCGCCCCCCCCCCATTGTTTCCCCATCCAACGGGCTGCTGGCAGCGGACACCCTCACCCCAACCCTCTCCCAGAGGGAGAGGGGGTCAGAGGGCGCTACCGTACCGAAGATGGTGCTACAGGCTGCTACAGGCGACCAGACTGGCCGCCCAACAGCTCAGGCTGCACGCGTCCGTGTCCTTTCACGGCCGCCTCGGCTAGAATGTTCGGGTGCGCACCGGACTGGAAAGGCTTCTCGACGATCCGCGACCCTGGCTCGGGGCCTCGCGGGTGGGCCTGGTGGCCAACCCCACTACGGTGAATCACCGGTTGGCCCATGCCGCCGACCTGCTGCACCGGCACCCGGACGTGGACCTGCGCTGCCTGTTCGGGCCCGAGCACGGGCTCCGCGGATCGGCCCAGGACATGGTCGGAGTGACAGACCACACGGACCCCGCCACAGGCCTGCCGGCGGTGAGCCTCTACGGCACGACCTTCGAGTCCCTGTCGCCCACACCGGAACAGCTTTCCGGCGTCGACGTGCTGTTGTTCGACATCCAGGACGTGGGCGCCCGGTACTACACCTACGGGGCCACCATGGCGCTGTGCATGCGCGCGGCCGGGACTTCCGGGGTCAAGGTGGTGGTGCTGGACCGGCCCAATCCCATCGGCGGCGTGGCGGTGGAGGGCGGGGGCCTGGACCAGGGGTTGGAGAATTTCTGTGGCCTGTACCCGGTGCCGCAGCGGCACGGGATGACCCTGGGCGAACTGGCCCGATTGTACAACGGGACGTTCGGCATTGGATGCGAGCTGGACGTGGTGGCTTGCGAGGGGTGGTCCCGGAGCGCCTACTACGACGAGTGCGGCCTGCCGTGGGTCATGCCGTCGCCCAACATGCCGACCCCGGAGACGGCGCTTGTGTATCCGGGCATGTGCCTGCTGGAAGGTACCAACCTGTCCGAAGGCCGGGGTACGACCCGCCCCTTCGAGCTGTTCGGCGCGCCGTTCGTCGACGGTGACGCGGTGGCCCGGGAACTACGGCGCCATGACCTGCCCGGGGTCCTCTTCCGCCCCTGCGTGATCGAGCCTGGGTTCCACAAGTTCAAGGGTGAGCGCTGCGGCGCGCTGCAGTTGCACGTCGCCGACCGGCGAGCCTTCGAGCCCTACCGCACCGGCCTTGCCGTGCTGGTGGCGGTGCGTGAGCTATGGCCCGAATCGTTTGCCTGGAGAACCGAGCCTTACGAGTTCCGGGCCGACGTTCCCGCCATCGACCTCTTGACCGGGAGCCCGGCCGTGAGGCAAGCCATTGACGGCGGTGTGACGCTCGACGAGGTCGTGCGCATCGCCTGCGGCGGCACCGAGCTCTACGATTCCGGACGCAACCGGGCGCTGCTGTATGATTGAGAGAGCGGAGTCCGTTGTCTAAGGTGACACGCATGGATCGTGAAGGAGACAGATCATGGCAGATCAGGAAGTAGCAGTGGTGGTGGGAGGCGGCCCGGGACTGAGCGCTTCGCTCGTGCGGCTGTTTACCCGGGAAGGCATGAAGGCAGCCATCGCGGCCCGTAACCCGGACAAGCTCGAGGCGTTGTCGGAAAGCACGGGCTGCCGCGCCTACCGGTGTGACGCCGTTGTCCCCGACGACGTGAACGAACTGTTCGCCCGGGTCTCGCAGGACCTCGGAGACCCCAACGTGGTGGTCTACAACGCCAGCGCCCGCGTACGCGGCCCGCTTGCCGAGCTCGATGCCGGCCCCGTCAGGGACGCCATCATGGTGACCTGCTACGGCGGTTTCCTGGTGGGACAGGCCGCGGCCGCCAGCATGCTCCGGACCGGCGGCGGGACCATCCTGTTTACCGGCGCCTCGGCGAGCGTCAAGGGATACGCCAACTCCGCGTCCTTCGCCATGGGTAAGTTCGGGCTCAGCGGCTTGACCCAAAGCATGGCCCGGGAGCTCCAACCGCAGAACATCCACGTGGCGCAGATCGTCATCGACGGCGGCATCGATTCGTCCCGGCGGGACCCCGGGCGCGGCCCGGACACGTGGCTGAGCCCGGACAGCATCGCGGAGACCTATCTGCAGCTTCACCGCCAACACCGGAGCGCCTGGGCATCGCACATCGAGTTGAGACCCTGGGTCGAGAAGTTTTGACGCGGTACGATTTCCAGCCGTGAGTCCGGGGGGAGCGGACCAGGGCGACGAAGCAAGCTAAAGGATTTGCCGAATCCGCCGATATTCCAATGGTAGAGTGGGACGGCATGATTCACGGTCGACGCCCCGGCGTGCGGGGCTTGTTCGCGGTGGCGAGGAGGGCATCGTACTCCCGTCGGTGCTCATGCTGATCGCGGTCCTGGCCGTGGTAAGCGCCACGAGCATGACCGCGACCCTGACCGACCTCCGGATCGCCGGCGCCTACTACAAGAGTGTGGCCGTGTTCCACATCGCGGAAGCCGGGCTCACCCACGGTCGGCATGAAGTCTCGGACGAGGACGGCGACCGCGACTTCTCCTCCATCCTGACGCCCACGACACTCTTCAACGGCCGGGGTTTCCACGACGGCAGCTACACCGTCGTCGCCACTCCCGTAACCGGCGCCACACCAGCCAGGCTCCGGCTGCGCTCCTCCGCATGCTACCCGGCCGCCAACCCGTGCCCGCGCGCCAATGCCAGAGCTGCCCTAGAAGCCCTGCTGGAGCACGACCCCGCCGGCGCCACCCCCCAGGACCGTGTCCGGCTGGTGGCCTGGAGGTCACTGGACTAGCCGCCTTTCAGTGCGACCGATTCCTCTGTGCAAGCCGAACATGGTTTACAAAATAGACCGGGAACATGGTTTACAGTTTTTAGTTTCGTTGATGCCATTGTAGCGCCCTCTTACCCCCTCTCCCTCTGGGAGAGGGTTGGGGTGAGGGTGTCCGCTGCAAGCACCCCGTGGGATGGGTTAAACAATGGGAGGGGCAGGGCTATTGCGGCGCCCTCACCCGGCCTTCGGCCACCCTCTCCCAGAGGGAGAGGGGTTGGGTTTGGGACGGAACGCGGCCACCCTCTCCCAGAGGGAGAAGGTGATACTTCGCATTCTTCCGTTCAGAAAGGCAGGGGTCTGCTTCGTCACCTTCGGTTTCTTCTGGCACATGAGCGGCCAGTGTGGTCCCCTGTAGCGCCTTCCTTCGGTGCAGCCGGGTCCGCTGACCCCCGCTCCCTCCGGGAGAGGGTTGGGGTGAGAGCCTCATCCAATTTCTCCAGTACGGCTTGGCCGTGCCGCACGACTTCGTGGTTCCAGAAGCGGAGGACGGTGATACCTTTGCTCGCCAGGAAAACTGTCCGCGCGGCGTCCTGTCGGCGGGTTTCGGGGTCGTTGTGTTGTCCGCCGTCAACTTCGATTCCCAACCGTGCTTCGTGACAATAGAAGTCCAATATATATGGGGTAATCGGATGTTGCCGGCGAAATTTGAACCCTTGGAATCGTCTGTGGCGTAACAGTCGCCAGAGCCGTTGTTCCGCTTCCGTTTGCGCCTGACGGAGCTCGCGGATGCGTTCAGGGGGCCCCTTTGCTCACGGGAGGCTTCATCCTCCCTCCGTGCCGTCGAAGGCACCGCACCGTGGAAGCTTCAGGCGTGTTTCGTGAGAGTCCGGGTTGTTGCGGGTCGTTTCCATGATGACTTCGCACGGGGTGATGGTCTTGACCCGGTAGCGGTGGTGGCCGAGTCGCGCGCCCGGCTGGACGACGTGTCCGAACCCTTCGGCGTCTTTCACCAGGGCCACCGCGGTGCGCTTCTCCCAGACGATGCCCACGGCATGGAACTGGGGAGCGACTTCAGGTTCGTAGGGGCGATCCTGGGGCTCTTGCGGTTTCGGTTGTCCGTCCGGCTCTGGTGGAGCCGGGGCCTCGTATGGCTGAAACGGGTCCCGGGGCAAGGGTTCGATGTCGACACCAGCCGACGTCGGCGCCGGACTCGCGACCGGCGCATGGGTGCTCGTCTCCGGAATCGCGCCGTCCTCCGCGGCCGTGTCCGCTTCCTCGGGCGGCACTCGGAGCGCCGCCATCTCCAACGCGATGCGGAGCATGGTGTGCCCGTCCTCGGCAGCGAGCGCGCCGATTGCCAGATCCGTTGCATTCAGGACGTCGTGCGATCCCGCCGAGAATTCGAAGAACCTCAGGAGGTCGTGGAAGGTCCCCTTGAGCTCCACCTCCGTGGGGACCTCGGTAAAGTGCTCTCCGGGGCGAGCTTCGCCGGGATGGAAACGGATCACTTCAAGTCCGGCCATGGCCGCCTGGGCGGAAATATTTTCCAACGGCGTCGACGACCCGGTGCGGCGGGGAAACAGCGAATGCAACTCCTGCCGCAGTGCTCCCGCCTCTTGGTGAAGTTGCGGGAGGCGGCCCAGCTCCGCGTGCAAGCGAGCCTCGTCGAGGCGGGCGAGCTCGATCTCATCCGTGGCATGTTCGATACGCCCGGCCTGGCCGCGGTACACGAGGGCATAGTCCAGCGCCGCCAGCGCCAGGACCACCGCCACGGCGAACAGGATGCGCTGGGCGAGCGGGAGTTCGAGCAGAACGTCCAGGTAATACCGCATGTTCGGGTCAACCGTCCTTCCGCCGATGTTGCTCGGGCGGAACGGAATTCGGCGCCGGGTCGTTTCCGGCGTGGATGACGAAGCGCCTCAGGCCGTGCTCCCCGGCCACCTTGCCGGCTTCGACGAGCTGCCGGCTGTTGAAGACCCGTGAGAGGCTGCGCAGAAATTGTGCAATGGACTCGTCGTCGGTCGCATGGCCCTCCAGGATCGTCGTGCCCTGCGACTCGGCGTAACGTGTCAACCACAACCGGTCCGGCGCCGCGCCTGAGAGGCTGCGCAGCACCCGCGGGTACGGTGTCCGGCGTTGGAGCCATGCCTTGACGGCGTGGTTCTTCCGGCGTTGCCGCTGGATACGTTCTTCCAGCCCCTTGACGGCCCCGGCCTTGAGCCGCAGCCTGGCCGCGGCTCGCCGCCGGTCGGCCAGTTCGGACTCCAACCCGGCCTGCCGGCGCAGTTGCGAGATGTTGACCGCGGCCAGTGCACTGACGGCGAGACAGAGCGCGGCGATGCCGGCCATGAGCGTGCGACGCTTGCGCCGTAGCGCGCGTATTTCCCGGGTCGGCAGAAGGTTGATGCGAATCATCACTGGGATCATCACCGGAGCCTGGTGTTGTGTCTCACAGACAAGTTGACCAATCTGCCGGCCTTTTTCGTGCGTTGCGCTTCCGCGCGCGATTCCGGCTGCACGGGCGGATTTGAACCCTCTTGCATCGCCTCGCTGTGATCCGACTACTCGGACGGGCTCCTCGTGACCAGACCGGCCACGACCGCGAAAGCCGGTCCCGTCTGGATGTCCTCCAGCGCCGGAGATCCGCCGAAAAAGGGTCCGCAGACCCGGACCTCCGCTTCGAGGACGCGGGCCAGACTCGGACCGAGACCGGGCAGCAGTGCGCTTCCGCCGCTCAGGGAAACCCGGTCGGTCCCGTCGCTCAGCGCCCCGAACAGGCCGAGGCTGCGGCTTGCCTTCGTGGCGAACTCGTCGCACAGGGAGTCCAGCAGGCCGCCGACGTCCGGAGACGGGGCGCCGCACTTGATGGCCTCGGCCTCGTCCCGTGAAACGCCCAGCTTTTCGGCCAGACTCTCGGTGAACGGCTCCCCGCCCAGGGGCAGGTCCCCGGTGTAGCCGGGCGAATCATCCGCGGGGATATGGATCGTGGTGGAGCAAGCGCCCACGTGAATCAACGCGTCGGCGCCTTCGTGCGAAAGCCGCCTATTCCCGGACCGGAGGGCGAAATGGTCCACTTCCACGATGGCCGGAACCAGGCCGGCGACCTCCATGAGATCGACGTAGTTCTCGACCAGGGTCTTCCTGGCGGCGATCAGCAGTATCTCCAGTCCGGTGCCGTCGTCCGAGGGTCCAAGAATGTGGTAGTCGATGTTGACGTTGTCCAGGTCCTCGGGAATGGCGTCCATGGCTTCGAACTCGATGACCCGGTCGAGCTCCTTCACGTTTCGGCCCGGGAGCTGGAGCCGCTTGATGATGACCCCTCTGCCGGGGATCGAGACCACGGCTTGGCGGGGCTTCCCGCGGGCCAGGCCGGCGAACTTCCGGATCGCGCTCCCGAGGACGTCGATCTGGCGCACGAACCCGCTCTCCACCGCTCCGGCCGGCACCGGGAGCACTCCGGTGCGCAAGACCCGCGCGCCACCGCGGGCGTCGATGACCTCGGCAATCTTGATGGAGCTGGAACCCACGTCGACCGCGAACCAGCTTCGTGCCCGTCGAAAAGGAAAGAGGTGAACCATGGGGTGGGTTAGACGCAAAACAAGGGCCAGCTCTCCAAATTCGTCATTCCCGTGTGCTTGCCGGCCATTTCCATGGCAGGGCGCGAACGGCGGCAGGTAAAATCCACCTATCGCGTCAAAAACGTGGCATTCTGACGGTGCCTCATCAATAATTCGGGAAGTGAAAGCGAGCGGGAATTGAAAGCGAACGACAAATTCGCCCTGGGAAAAGCGAATCGGAATTTCGCTCTGGGGGATGCGAATCGGAAATTCGCTCCGGGGGATGCGAATCGGCGATTCGCTCTGGGGGATGCGAATCGGAAATTCGCTTTGGGGGATGCGAATCGGAAATTCGCTTTGGTGGCGGTGCCGGCGCCGCTTCAGGAGCCGTTGACCTATGCCGTGCCCGAGGCGCTGGACGGGCGCCTGGAGGTGGGCATGCGGGTCCTGGTGCCTCTGGGCCGGCGGCGGGTGACCGGGGTCGTGGTTGGGTTCCAGCGGCAATCGCCGGTGACGGGGATCAAGGAGGTCGCCGAGGCGCTGGACGACGAGGTGCTCCTCGACCAGGCGTTCCTGGAGATGTGCCGCTGGGCGGCGGATTACTACGTCGCCTCCCTGGGTGAGGTGCTGGCCACGGCGTTGCCGCCGCTCCTGCGCACCGAAAGCCGGGTGGTGGTTGGCTTTGCCCGGGAACCGGAAGACTTTCACGGACCGCTGGACCGCGATGTGCTGGATGCGGTCAGCCGGCGCGGTCCGTTGACGCCGGCGGCGCTGAGTCGTCTGTTCCCGCGCCGAGGCGTCAAGGCGGCCCTCGATCGGCTGGCCGCGGCCGGGGCCGTGACTGTGGAGGACCGGCTCCGGGGTCACGTGCGCGAGGCCCGGCGAAAACGGCAGCCCCGGCCGGACCAGACCGCCGGCGCGGCGGCGCCCGATCACGCTCCCGTGCTCACCGAGGAGCAGCGGCGGGTGCTTCACGCCATGGAACCGCGCCTGGGCCAGGGCGGCTTCGAGACCATGCTGCTGCACGGCGTCACCGGCAGCGGCAAGACCGAGGTTTACCTCCAGGCCATGGAGCAGGTGCGCCGGCAGGGCCGGCAGAGCCTGATCCTGGTTCCGGAGATAGCCCTGACCCCACAGTTACTGGACCGGCTCGAGGGACGTTTCCCGGGCGACGTGGCCGTGCTCCACAGCGGCCTTACCTCGGCGGAAAGGTGGCGTCACTGGTGGCGTATCGCCCAGGGCGCAGTGAAGGTGGTGGCGGGGGCCCGCTCCGCGGTCTTCGCCCCGGTACGGGAGCTGGGCCTCATCGTGGTGGATGAGGAGCACGACTACAGCTACAAGCAGGAGGAAGGTGTCCGCTACCACGGGCGCGACCTGGCGGTGGTGCGCGGCCGCATCGTCGGATGCCCGGTGATCCTGGGCTCCGCCACGCCGTCGGTGGAGAGCTATCACAACGCCCGCACCGGCCGGTACCGCATGCTCGAGCTCACCGAGCGGGTGGAGGCCCGGCCCATGCCCCGTGTCGAGATCGTCGACCTCAAGACCCGGCCCGGACAAAAGGCTCCCGACGGGCTTTTTTCCGCCCCGCTCCTGCGCGCGCTGCAGGAGAACCACGAGCTTGGCCGCCAGAGCCTGATCTTTCTCAACCGGCGCGGGTTCGCGTCGTTCCTTCAGTGCTGGTCCTGCGGCTTCGTGTTCCGGTGTCCGCGCTGCAGCATCAGCCTCACCTACCATCTCGGACGCAACAGCACGTTCTGCCACCACTGCGGCTTTCGCCAACGCAAGGCGGACGCCTGCCCCGAATGCGGCAATCTGTCCCTGAGCGAGGTGGGCTTCGGCACCGAGAGGATCGAGCACGAGCTGCGGCGGCTGCTGCCCAAGGCCCGCATCGGGCGCATGGACCGGGACACCACCGGCGCCCGGGGCGCCCAGGAACGGATCTTCCGGTCGTGGGAGAAGGGGGATCTCGACGTCCTGGTCGGCACCCAGATGATCGCCAAGGGACACGACGTGGGCGGGGTCACCCTGGTGGGGGTGGTGCTGGCCGATTCCTCGCTGAACCTCCCCGACTTTCGGGCGGCGGAAAAGACCTTTCAGATCATCAGCCAGGTGGCCGGCCGGGCGGGGCGCGCGCGGCAGCCCGGCCGTGTCATCGTGCAGACGCTGGTGCCCGGGCACTATTGTTTCGACCACGCCAGGGTCCACGATTACCCGTCGTTCTTCGCCACCGAGACCGAGTTCCGCCGGGAGCTCGGCTACCCTCCGTTCCAGCACCTCGTGCACCTGCGCCTCGACGGCACTGACGAGGACAAGGTGGCGCGCGGCGCCCGGGACCTGGCCCGGGCCCTTCGCCAGGAAAAACCCCGGGCGCCGCTGGAGATCCTCGGTCCGGCGGCGTCGCCCATCGCCAAGTTGCGCAACCGCTACCGCTGGCAAATCCTGCTCAAGGGGCGGAGCCGTCCGGCGCTCCTGGCCATGGCCCGGCGGGCGGTGGCGCTCATGCCCAAGGGCCGGGCGACCAGGATCCACGTTGATGTGGATCCGTACAACATGTTATAAACAACGTTACTCTGATTGTGTGCCGCGTTCGGGCGTGGCAGCCGTAGGGGCGGGTTTCAAACCCGCCCGTGCCCGTTGTCGCGCTGAATCGTCGGCTGTGAGCCCCGAGTTCCACATGATCCTCGACATTCTCAAGTTTCCCGCTCCGATCCTGCGTGTGCCGGCCCGGCCGGTGGAAGCCATCACCGGCGAGACCGCCGAGCTGATACAGAACATGCTGGAGACCATGTACGCGGCGCCGGGCATCGGATTGGCGGCGCCCCAGGTGGGCGTATCCAAGCGCATCCTCGTGCTCGACCTCGATCACGAGAACCCCGGCGCCAACGCCATCAAGCTGGTCAACCCGGTCATCCGCGAGGCCGAGGGCGAGGTGGTCTACGAGGAAGGTTGCCTCAGCGTCGTCGACTTCACCGCCGAGGTGAGTCGGGCCGAGCGGGTGGCGGTGTCCGGGTATGACGAGAACGGCGAGGAAGTGGACATCGAGGCGGACGGACTCCTGGCCGTGGCGCTGCAGCACGAGATCGACCATCTCGACGGCAAGCTCTTCATCGACCGCATCAGCCGCCTCAAGCGCGAGATCTACGTGCGCAAGCTCAAGAAGTCCATCCGCACGGGCAAGGAGCCGCCGCAGGAGAGCCGCGGCGTCGTCATCTGAGTCCCGCCGGGGAATGGGCGGGCAGGGCTGTTGGGGCGCCCTCACCCGGCCTTCGGCCACCCTCTCCCAGAGGGAGAGGGGTTGGGTTTGGGGCGGATCGCACCGGCCTTCGGCCACTCTCTCCCAGAGGGAGAGGGGTTAGCACACTCGGACATCATGCGTATCGTCTTCATGGGGACGCCGGCCTCGGCGGCGACTTCGCTGGAAACCCTGTTTGGCGGACCCGATGAGGTGGTGGGTGTGATGACCCAGCCCGACCGCCCGTCCGGGCGAGGCCAGGCCACCACGCCTTCGCCGGTCCGGCGGGTGGCGGACCGGGCCGGGATACCGGTGCTGACGCCCTTGAAGATGAAGGACCCGGGCTTGCCGGAACAGCTTCGAGCCTGGCGTCCGGATCTCATGGTGGTGGTGGCCTACGGGCGGATCCTGCCCCAGCCGATCCTGGACCTGGCTCCCCTGGGCTGCCTCAACGTTCACTATTCACTGTTACCCAGGTACCGCGGCGCGGCGCCCATGCAGTGGGCCATCCTCGAAGGGGAGGCGGTGACCGGGGTGACCACCATGCAGCTTGTGGCGGAGATGGACGCGGGTCCGGTCCTGCTGGCCGAAGAGGTGGCGATGGAACCGGACGAGACCGTGACTTCCCTGGAGGCGAGGCTCGTTCCCGTGGGCGCGCGGCTCCTGATGGCGACCGTCGCCGGACTCAAGCAGGGCTCACTTACGCCGCGCCCCCAGGACCACGGGGACGTCACCTTCGCTCCCATGCTCAAGAAGGAGGACGGGTTGATCGACTGGGCCCGGCCGGCACAGGAGATCGAGCGGCGAGTCCGGGCCTTCACCCCCTGGCCCTCGGCCTTCACCTACTGGCAGGGGAAGCGCATCAAGGTCCACGGCGCAAGGCTTGCGGCGGACGGCACAGCGCCGGAGAAGGAAGCCCCGGGAAGGGAAGCGCAGGCCGCGCATCCTCCTGGTTTTCACGCTCACCAGCAGGACGTCCCCGGAACGGTGATGCAGGCCGGTGCGGACGGCGTCCGGGTCGCCACCGGTGCCGGCGCGCTGCTCCTCACCGAGCTGCAACTGGAAGGCCGCAAACGCATGCCGGCCGAAGCCTTCCTTCGTGGCGCCGGGCTTCGAGAGGGGATGCGGTTTGAGCGACCTGCCCACCAGGAGCCTTAGAAATCCGCGCGAGATCGCCCTCACCATCGTCGACCGGGTGGACCGGGGAAGAGCCTACGCCGATGTGCTGCTGAACGCGCGTCTGGAAGAGGCGGTTCTGGCCCAGGCCGATGGAGCGCTGTTGACCCGCCTGGTCTACGGCACCCTGCGCTGGCGCGGGCGCATCGACTGGGTGCTCGGCCACCTGCTGCGGAAGCCCCTCAAGGACCTGGATCCCCTGGTACGAAACCTGCTCCGGCTGGGCGGCTACGAGTTGCTCTTCCTGGATCGGGTCCCCTCGTACGCCACCGTCAACGAACTGGTGGAACTCGCCAAGAGGCGCGCCGGGCCCGGGAAGGCGCGGCTGGTCAACGCGGTCCTGCGGCAGATCGCGCGCCGGGAGCGTGACGCATGGCTGCCGCCCGCGGCTTCCGGGAACGCCGCGGATCTGGCCGCCCTGGTTTCCCACCCGGCCTGGCTCATCGACATGTGGCAAGAGCAGTTCGGCGGCGGGGAAAGCCGGCGGCTCATGGAGGCCAACAACGAGGAAGCGCCGCTGGTGTTGCGCGCCAACCGCCTGCGGATGGCACGGGACGAACTGGTGCGGCGTCTGTGTGCCCACGGCATCGATGCCCGGCCCGGTCCATGGTCGCTGTCGGCGGTTCGCCTGCGCGGATCGGCGTCCCCGGCGGAGCTGGCGGAGTTCCGCGAGGGGCTGTGCCAGGTGCAGGGAGAATCCTCCCAGACGGTGGGCTTCCTGGTCGACCCCCGGCCCGGAATGCGGGTGCTGGACGTTTGCGCCGCCCCGGGCGGGAAGACGACGCACATGGCGGAGCTGATGGACGACCGAGGCGAGATCGTCGCCTGCGACGTCGCGGAGCGCGGCCTCGCAAGGCTGGACGACAATGCCCGCCGGCTGGGACTCGAATGCATCCGCACCCAGGTCTGCGACGCGACTCAGGCCCTCCCCGGGGATTCCGGCGCCTTCGACCGTGTGCTGGTGGATGCGCCGTGTTCCGGTCTGGGTACCCTGCGGAGGCATCCCGAGATCCGGTGGCATCGGACCGGACAGGACCTTCGCCGCCTCGCGGCACTGCAGGCCGGCATCCTGGATCAGGCCGCCACCCGGGTTTGCCCCGGCGGGCTCCTGGTGTACGCCACCTGCACACTCTCCCGTGTCGAGAACGAACACTTGGTGGAGACCTTCTTGGAGCGTCGCCGCGATTTCGTCGTCGAGGAGGCCGCGGCTCACCTCCCGGACGCCGCCCGCCCCATGACCGCCGGACGCTATTTGCTTGCGCTCCCCCACCGCCACGACACCGACGGTTTCTTCGCCGCCCGGCTGCGCCGGCTCCCGGCGCCATGACCGCGAACGCGCCGTTCCCCGAAACCTCCGCAAGGCAGGTGTCAAGCGGTAGCCGGCCCAACGTCCGGTTGTGGCGAGCCCCGTTTTCGCGCCCGTGAGACAACGTTGGCGTCGTTTACCTCGTACCGAACCTGTGTTAGATATTGGATACAAGCCAAAGTGCAGTCGGACCGAGAGTCGGGGCGTGGCTCAGCCTGGTAGAGCGCACGGTTCGGGTCCGTGAAGTCGCTGGTTCAAATCCAGTCGCCCCGACCATTCACTTCTTTCCGGATTCGATGTTCGCAGATAGCCCAGCCAAATCGCAGCCAAGTCGACTCAATCCAGTATCTTCGAAACGTGGCCTCGAAGTTGCACGTAGCAGGAGGCGTTCGTATCCCAACGTCAGTCCGGTAAGGGAAGGACACTTGGCGTGAACGGACATCCCACCAGCGGGCATTCTTCCGGTGTTTCAGGTTCGGTGCCTGGGCGATCCGTAGGCAGCTACACCTGTCCCATGCATCCCGAGGTTCAGCAGGCGGAGGCCGGTGCCTGCCCCATGTGCGGCATGGCCCTGGAACGGCTGCCGGGTGTCGCCGGAGCCACGAAATATCGCTGTCCCATGCACCCCGAGGTGGTGCGCGACGAACCCGGCCCCTGCCCGGTATGCGGCATGGCGCTCGAACCGGAAACGGTATCCGCGGAAGAAGAGGCCAATCCCGAGCTGACGGACATGACCCGGAGGTTCTGGAGTTGCGCCGTGGTTTCCCTGCCGGTCCTGTTCCTGGGGATGGTGGAGATGATGCCGGATCTCGCGTTCTCGCTGCCCATGAGCCGAACATTCTGCCTGTGGGCTCAGTTCGTGTTGACCACGCCGGTGGTGCTGTGGGGTGGATGGCCTTTCTTCCAGCGCGCCTGGGCCTCGGTCGTGAACCGCAGCCCGAACATGTTCACGCTCATCTCGGTGGGAGTGGGCGCGGCCTACGTGTTCAGCGTCGTCGCGATCCTGTTCCCGCAACTGTTCCCGGAATCGTTTCGGACCGCCGGGGGCATCGTGCCGGTCTACTTCGAGTCGGCCGCGGTCATCATCACCTTGGTAGTCCTGGGGCAGGTCCTCGAGTTGCGCGCCCGGGCACGCACCGGCGACGCCATCCGGTCGTTGCTGGCGCTGGCCCCCAAGACGGCCTTGTTGCTGCGAGACGACGGCACCGGCGAGGACGTCCCGCTGGAACGGGTCACACCGGGCGACCGGCTGCGTGTGCGGCCCGGGGAAAAGGTCCCGGTGGACGGAACCGTGCTGTCGGGCTCCACCACCATCGAAGAGTCCATGGTGACCGGCGAGCCGTTGCCGGTGGCGAAGACCGAGGGCGACCCGGTGACCGGGGGAACGGTTAACGGCACCGGCAGCTTCGTGATGCGCGCCGATCGGGTTGGCCGGGATACGCTGGTGGCCCGGATCGTCCAGATGGTGAGCGAGGCTCAACGCAGCCGCGCACCGATCCAGCGCACCGCCGACCGGGTAGCCGAGTACTTCGTCCCCGCGGTGATGCTCGTGGCAGCCGCGGCTTTCGTCATCTGGAGCCTGGTGGGGCCGGAACCGCGCATGGTCCATGGCCTGATCAGCGCGGTCTCGGTATTGATCATCGCGTGTCCCTGTGCGTTGGGGCTGGCAACGCCCATGGCCGTCATGGTGGGGACCGGACGGGGCGCGGGCGCGGGTGTGCTGATCAGGGACGCCGAGGCACTGGAGCTCCTGGACAAGATCGATACCCTGGTGGTGGACAAGACCGGGACCGTTACCGAAGGCAGACCGCACGTCGTGTCGGTGGTGCCGCTCCCGGGATATGAAGAGGACGGGCTCCTGGCCTTCGCCGCGAGCCTTGGCCAGGAAAGCGAGCATCCCCTGTCCACCGCGTTCGTCAGCGCGGCCCGGAAGCAGCATCTCACGTTGTCCCAGGCGAGTGGTTTTCGCTCGGTCACGGGCAAGGGAATGGTCGCCGAGGTGGACGGGCATTCGGTGGTGTTGGGCAGCCGGCTCCTGTTCGAGGAACACGGTATTGACGGCGGCGAGCTGTATCGCCGGGCGGAAACCCAGCGCCGCGACGGCTGCACCGTGACGTTTATCGGCATCGACGGCCGGCCGGCCGGCATGCTCGGCGTGGCCGACCCCATCAAGCGGTCCTCGTACGACGCCATGAACGCGCTGCGCAGGAAACAGATCCGGATCATCATGCTGACCGGAGACAATCAGTTGACCGCGAACGCGGTGGCGCACCATCTCGGGATCGACGAGGTGGAGGCCGATGTATCGCCCGAGCAGAAGGGCGCGGTCATCCGGCGACTGCAGGACGCCGGCGCCATCGTGGCCATGGCCGGAGACGGCATCAACGACGCCCCGGCCCTTGCCCAGGCCCACGTGGGGATCGCCATGAGCACCGGCGCCGACATCGCCATGGAGAGCGCCGGCGTGACCCTGCTCAAGGGCGACCTCCGGGCGTTGGCGCGAGCCCGTGTGTTGAGCGGCCAGACCATGTCCAACATCCGCCAGAACCTCTGGCTGGCCTTCGTCTACAATATCCTGGGAGTCCCCATCGCCGCCGGGCTGCTGTTCCCGGTCTTCGGGTTGCTCCTGAGCCCCATGGTGGCCAGCGGCGCCATGACCCTCAGCTCGCTGTCCGTCATCGGCAATTCCCTGCGGGTGCGCCGGAAGCCACTATAAAAACCCCTCTCCCTCTGGGAGAGGGTGGCCTCGTTCCGTCCCAAATCCAACCCCTCTCCCTCTGGGAGAGGGTGGCCGAAGGCCGGGTGAGGGCGCCACAATGACCCTGTGGCTCCCGTTCCTTACCTTTGACAACGGGCTGCTCGCGCCGTGCACCCTCACCCCGGCCCTCTCCCAGAGGGAGAGGGGGTGGGAAGGCTGTGAGGCGCACACCCTGCCAATGCCCCCGGCTAGTGTCGTGTCCCGCAAATTCCTGCGATAATTTGCTGGTCTTTTTCGCCGTCGGCTGCGTTGCTCTTCCTCGCGTGGTACCGGCCACTGCTCGTCCTGAGCGTAGCGAAGCGGAGTCGAAGGACGCCTTGGCGACGACCAAAATGCCCTCGCAGCTTCATAACCGTATTTGCGGGACACGACACTAGTGCTCCCGCAAGAGCCTGCCGTACCCTTCGATCCGGTCGTCGATGCCCAGGGTGCGCAGCGCCCACCACAGGATGGCCTGGCTTCCCTGGACGACGTTGACGCCCAGTTCCTGCTCCAGCGTTTCGATGACGGCGCCGGTGGCCCAGTGGGGGGAGCCGAGGTGGATGGTATCGATATCCGGGTGTTCCTGCTTGAGCTCCCGGGCGAGCTGCAACGGCACCTCGGAGGGAATGGCGCCCACCTCGATGAACGGCACCCCGGCGAACTTCTGGCCCACCAGGGTGGTCTTGTCCGGGTCGGTGAAACGCTCGTTCGGCAGGTGCTCGTTGCTTCCCGGGGCCGACGCGTAGGTGACGGAGCCCGCCACCCGGGCGCCCAGCGCGGCGTCCGCCTGGTGGTACGCGGTGGTGCTGTTGGTGACGGGGATGCCGAACTCCTGTTGCAGCGCCTGCATGGTGTCATGGGCGCGCTGCTGGCCCCCCGAATAGACCACGGGCCCGCCGCCGAAGACGATGATGTCCACCTTCGCGCGGGCCATCTCCCGGGTGGCTCTTACGGCGTGGTTCCAGCTTTCCTGGGCCTCGCCGGACTCGGCCGAGTGCCGGGCCACCATGAGGGTGGTCAGCGCCAGGGTGACGCCGGGCGGCGCCATCTTGTAGAACTCGTAGGGAAAGACCTCGGTGACGATGGGTGGTGAGGTGTACCCTATGCGTGCGCGATGGCCGTACATGTCTGACCTCCTCTCGTGGCTCGAACCGGCTCCGCGGCCGCCTTGCAATGCCGGCGGCGCGTTCGCTCCGGGCTTGATGAGGACTGTACGTTGCTTCCAGTGCCGAACTCAAGGGTGCTTGATCTGGAACTGGAATTCGTGTTCCGTTATTAACATGAGTGAACGGATCAAGTCTCTCGTCGGGAGCATCTCCCAGGAAACACTCATGATCCTCGCCGTAGGCTTGACCGTGCTCGTAAGCATGTTTGCGGGCTGGAACAGCTTGGCCGGCCAGATCGAAGCGTTGCGTACAGCGATGAACGAGGGCGACGCCCGTTTGCGTCAGGAGAGGCGGGAGGACGTGGCAGGGTTGCGGAACGAGATCGGAGAACTGCGCACCGAGGTCCGAGCCGTGGGACAAAGAATAGACCGGCTGACGGAGTCGCTGATCTACGTCATGGCTGACATGAAGCGAAGTCCGGAAACGCTGGATCCCGGCTCCAGCAACCCGAAAAAACAGAGCTCGAAGGACAAGAACCCGTAAGGTCGGCGGTTCTTGGAGGCGACCTCTCGCCTCCAAGAACCTTCAAGACTCTCGCCGGAGGGCGCACTTCGCACCTACATGCCGGCCTTGACCTTCGCCGCCACGTCAGCGGACACCCACTTCGACCACACCGCCTCGTTGTTCTTGATGAAGTGCTCCGCGGTCTCCTTTGCATCCGCCTTCTGGTCGTCCTTCCACGCCAGCAGCTTGTTCAACAGCGAGTTGGGCCAGGACACGCTCGACACGAACTTGAACGCCTCCGGCTCCCTCTCCGCGAACTTGGCCACCACCGCGGTCATCACCGCGGACTTCGGGTACATGTTGGGCTTCGGGTCGGCGCAGTCCTTGTCGGTAATGCATTGATACGTCTTGGGGTCATGATTCATCCCGCCGAGTTTCACCATCGGGTATTTGCCGAGGACCGACGTAGGCGCCCAGTAGTAGGTAAATATCGGCTGTTTCCGCTCATACGCCTTGGCAATGGCTCCGGCCAGACCCGGCCCGGATCCCGGATCGAACAGGTTGAATTTCGCCTCCTTGAGCCCGTACGCCTTGAACAGGTTGGCGTTGATGATCTGGCAGGCCCAGCCCGAAGGACAACCGTAGAAGCGGCCCTTTCCAGGATCTTCCTTGTCCGCGAACAGATCCGGGCGCTTTTTGACCGCGTCCAACGTCGTGAGCTCCGGATTTGCCTTAACCACGTACTCGGGCACCCACCAGCCTTCCTCGCCGCCGTCGGACAGGATCTCCCCGGCGATCTTCAGCCGCCCCTCTTTCACCGCCTTGTCCATCACCTCTTTGACGGAGTTGATCCAGATCTCCGGCGCGATGTCGGGTTCGCCCTTTTCCGTCATGGACGTCAACGTCGGCACGGTGTCACCGGGCACCAAGTCCACCTGACAGCCGTAACCCTTCGCCAGGATCATGGCTTCCACGTGCGCGGCAACCGCCGCCGAATCCCAGTTCATCTCGGAGATGGACACCTCGCCGCACTTCGCCTGAACCGGCGCGGCCAGGGCAAACACCACAAACGCCGCCGCCAGCAAGCCCGCTATTCGCAATCCCATGTCATGCCTCCTGTATTCTTTCCGTCCACGCGCCCCCGCCCGGCCTGTGCGTGCGCAGCCCAGGAGGCGACCCATGATCCGGTTTCCATTTCGTCTAGCACCCTCTTGACGCTCATGCCGCGCGATGTGAAAGGCCCGGTCACATGATCCCATGCACGCAACCCCCGTGGGACCTTGGCCGAAACTCAACCGCCGCCGGCCTGTTGTTCATTCCGGGGGATTATCCCGCAAGTGGACCGGGGTGGCAACCCCTGTCGTGTTGCACCGAGTTCGACGGCCTGGAGAGCTGTCCGTTCCCCGCCGGCGCCTATTTCCCGGCCAGCAGCTTGGGCCAGTTGGCGTCGCCCTTGGCGATGTTGCCGGGAATGTCCCCGGACCACTGGTCCCGGACGCCCAGGCTGTAGTTGAGGTAGAGGGCGCCATCCACGATGCTCCAGGCGTCGGGGTCGATGGAGGCGGTACTGCCCCGGCTCACCGCGAACGCGCAGTATCCGCCGTAACGGGGCGCGTACTTCTCGGGCGCGGCCTCGAACAGTGCCTTGTTTTTGGCGCTGGCGAACGACCATGTGGCCCCCTTCCATTCCAGCCGGTGGGCCCTCTTGCCCGCCACCGGCTTTCCTTCCGTGAAGTAGGCCACGGGATCGTAACCCCGGATGGCGCCGCCGAGATAGGTGGAGAACACCGGGTCGAGGGCCGACGCTGTGCCCGCCGTCCCCACCAGGGCCGCTACGACGAGCAAGGGAATGAGCGCGCGCCGGATTCGCTTTGTGAAATGCATGGATGCCTCCGAAAACTCCAAAGGGAGAAACCCTCTCAGAGTGATAGCCCGCACCCCTCGAATGCCTCCCTGGTCCGTTCCTTCTCTTCCTCGGTGAGCGGGGCGAAGGGCGGGCGGACGGTGCCGCCGGTCTGGCCCAGGAGCTCCTGCCAGTATTTTTGGTGGGCATGGGGCTTGCCGCCGGGACGGGTGGACGACAGCGCGTCGCGAACCGGGTTCAGGCTGTCGCGGACCTGGCGAGCCTTGTCGGCCTGGCCGTCGAAGGCAAGCTGCGTATATTCATGCATACGCCGGTCGTTCCGGGTCTGGAGCAGGTAGGGAGGCGAGGAGCACAGGTAGAGCTGCCAGCCCAGCTCCACGATGTTGTCGAGCCATTCCTCCTCCGAGGCCGTGCTGACGATGATCCGGTCCCCGGCCAACCGCGTCAGGTCGGCGTACATGGGCCGGGGCACCGAGTACTTGATGGCTACGATGTTGGGCAGCTCGGCCACTCGGGTGCACAACTCCGGACTCATCAAATAGCCGGAATCCGGGTGGCTCCACATGGCGATGCCGATGTCCACCTGGTCGCAGACGGCCTTGTAATAGTTGTAGATGGTGTCGTCCCGGTCGCTGACGAAGTGCAGCATGGGCGCGTGCACGACGATGTAGTCGGCCCCCACGGCTTCGGCGTGGCGCGCCAGCTCCACTACGACGTCGAAATTCTGGTCGGAGCAGGACATGATGGTGCCGGCCTTGTCTCCGGTTTCCTCCACCGCGATCTCCATGTTGCGCTTGCGCTCTTCCAGCGACATGGTGAAAAACTCCCCCTGCTTGCCGGCGATGAAGAGCCCCTGAATTAACAGATCGTCGATCCAGTGGCGGATGTTCCGGCGCAGCCCCTCCTCGTCGAACGAGAAATCCTCGTTGAAGGGGTTCATGGCCGCGGCCCAGATGCCCTTCATGTTCTCCCGGGCATAATCTTGCGCGTCGAGCTTCGAATATTTCATCGGTCCGTTCCCCGCCGGCGACTATTTGCCGGCCAGCAGCTTGGGCCAGTTGGCGTTGCCTTTGGCGATGTTGCCGGGAATATCCCCGGACCACTGGTCCCGGACGCCCAGGCTGTAATTGAGGTAGAGGGCGCCGTCCACGATGCTCCAGGCGTCCGGGTCGATGGATGCGGTATAACCCCGGCTCACCGCGAACGCGCAGTATCCGCCGTAGCGGGGCGCGTATTTCTCGGGCGCAGCCTCGAACATCTCCTTGTTCTTGGCGCTGGCGAACGACCAGGTGGCGTCCTTCCATTTCACCCGGTGGGCTTTCTTGCCCGCAACCGGTTTCCCCTCGGTGTGGTAGGCCACGGGATCGTATCCCCGGATGGCGCCGCCGAGGTAGGTGGAGAACACCGGGTCGAGGGCCGCTGCCGTGCCGCCGGTCCCCGCCAAGGCCACGACGACCAGCACGGGAATGAGCGCGCGGCGGATTCGTTTTGTAAGATGCATGGATCCTCCGGAAACTCTGAAGGTAGTTGGTCCTAATTTCATCCCATTCCGGGCGAGTTTGCAATACGCTGTCCCAAGCCGAGTTGCGGACTTGAGAAGAGCGTGATATGCACTACTACAAAGAAGGTCATGAATATCACGCCTCCCTGTCAAGGAGGGGACAAATGTCTGGAACCCTTTCCTGTATCGAACTTGCGCCCGATGATCTTGCAGAACTGCCCGCCAGACTCCGCAAGAGGATCGGAGCGGCCATTGGCTCCGCCGATATCCCGTCCGGGGATTGGCTGCTCGTGGGCGCGGCGGATGCGGCACTCGCGCACGTGATCGAACGAGCGTTGGAGGCGCTTCCGTCAACCGCCGCCAAACGCAACACTCGATTGACCGAGGCCGATATCGAAAAACTGCTCGACGTCATGCTCGCGGACTCGCCGCGTGCCCCGGTCGAAGCACAACTCGAACTGGACAACGCCGCACTGCGGGCAGAGTATCTCAAGGAAACACCGCTTCTCACCGCGACGGAAGTGCGCGCGGCCTCCGGTCTCAATCCGCGGAACATGAGCGAGCCCGCCTCCCGTTGGAAGCGAGAGGGCAAGCTCTTCGCCGTGCGCCGCGCCGGCGTGGACCTCTATCCGTCCTTCCAGTTTGCGGACGGTGCCCCACTGCCGATCATCAAGGACGTTCTCGCCGCTCTCCCGGAACACATGACCGGCTGGCAGATCGCCATGTGGTTCGCTTCCGGCAACGGCTGGCTTCATGGAGCCGAGCCGCAGGAACGTCTGTCGGACCCGGACGCGGTTGTCGATGCAGCCCGGAAGCTGGCCGACTCCGCAGTCGGGTAAGGCGGATTCGTTGGATGTCGGTTCGAAAGCCGCCGGCAAACCTGGCCAGCCCCAACATTGTCACACTCGAGGCCGGTGCCCTGCTGGAACGGGTACACGATCGGAGCTACGGGGCGAACGAGTTCAATCCTTGCAAGGGGGCGCCGACGCGCTTCGCGCCCATTCAAGATGTAAAGGGCGATTGCGTGCCGTCGCTCTATGCGGGCGACACGTTGGAGTCAGCCATCTACGAGATGGTCTTCCACGACATTCCCGCCGAGGCCCGGCGCAAGACCGTTCCCAGGACGCTCGTTGAAGGCCGCGCCCACGGTCAGCTCGAAGCCTTGCGCGACTTGAAGCTCGCCTCGTTGCGCGGCCCCGACCTGAAAAAGTGGCGCATCAGCCGGGATTCACCGACCATGACCTCGCCGAAGCTATATCCCGAAACCGCTCGATGGGCAGAGGCCGTCCACCACCAGTTCCCCGAGATCGAAGGGCTGATCTGGACGTCCAACCAATGCGATCCGGACACCGCCTATCTGTTCTTCGGCGACCGCGTCGCTTCGAAGGATTTCAGGGTCGTGCGCGTTCGTGACGGTACGCTCGACGCGGGCTTCCTGTCGGACGTGCGCCAGGCGGGTCGGAGAAGCGGGATCACGATCACGGTCTAAGGCGGAAAGGAGTCCGCCTTCCCAGCCTCATCATTCTCATTCAATCGCCATGTCGTCCCCCAACCAGGCTGCCAGCCTCAACAGCGCGACGGCCAATGCCAGCAACAGGACCTCGATGGCGACCCAGACCCACGACTGGAACCGTGGCAAAACCGACGGCGTGGCGAACAGGAGCGGAATGGTTACCAGCATGGCTGTTACCGGAACACTGGTGGCGACGACGACACCCATGACAAGAAAAACCGCGTGTCCTTGCCTAGCTGTTTCGAGGTCCTCATGGCTGTCTCCTTTCGGCCCTTCTGCCGTCACTTTTCGGCGATTTATGACGATATGGTATACAAGCTGGTACAAGCAAATTGCACGGTTGCCGGGTCGCAGTTTCTTCTTGCTCGGTGTGCGGGGCGTTGGGTGGACGGTTATCGTCCGCCTGGGCGGCCCGCGCCACTGGATGGGACCCGCATCGCGTATAGCATCAGCATCTTGGGGAGAATCCGGGCATCCCCTTGACCTTCCTGGCCACGACCTTCCGTTCCAGGACACTGGCCGTGAAGCCTCAACCCCACGGAGGCCCCATGCCCACCAACCGCCGCACCATCTTTGCCTGGTGCCTTTACGACTTTGCCAATTCGGCCTTCACCACTCTCGTGGTGACGTTCATCTACGCGGCGTTCTTCACCAAGATCATCGCCCCGGACGAGGTGACGGGCACGTGGCTCTGGTCCCGGAGCGTCAGCATCACCGCCGTCACTGTAGGCTTGCTGTCTCCTTTTCTGGGAGCCCTGGCCGACCGGGGCGGCCATCGCAAGCGTTTCCTCGGGTTCTTCACCTTGGTGGCCGTTGTCGGCGCGAGCTTTCTTTACACGGCCATGCCCGGCCAGGTGTTCAAGGCGCTGTTCTGGTTCACGGTGGGCAACATCGCGTTCGAGATGGGCGGGGTGTTCTACAATGCTTTTCTGCCGGACGTGGCCCCGCCGGACCGGATCGGGCGCATCTCGGGTTACGGCTGGGCCCTGGGCTACGTCGGCGGCCTGACCGCCCTGGGGTTGGCGCTGGTCGGCTTCGTCGACACCGACACGCCGTGGTTCGGCCTGAGCAAGGTGGCATACCAGCACATCCGCGCCACCAACCTGTTGGTGGCCGGCTGGTTCGCGGTGTTCAGCCTGCCGCTGTTTCTGTGGGTCGGGGAAAGGCCCGCCCGGCCCGACGCCTCCGGGGCGCCGCTGTCCGACTCCTTCCGCCGGCTGGCCACCACGCTCCGCGAAATTCGCCGCTACCCCGACATCGTCCGCCTCTTGCTGGCCCGCCTCTTCTACGCCGACGGGCTCAACACGGTCTTCGCCTTCGGGGGTATCTATGCGGCCGGCACCTTCGGCTTCACCTTCGAGGAGCTGCTGTTCTTCGGCCTGGTCCTCAACGTGGCCGCGGGCCTCGGCGCCTTCGCCCTGGGGTTCGTGGACGACTGGCTGGGAGGCAAGCGCACTATCCAGATCAGCCTGCTGGGCTTTATCGCGGCCACCGTGACGGCGCTGCTCACCGGGCGGCGCATGCTCTTCTGGGGCGCCGGCCTGCTCATCGGCCTGTGCGGCGGCCCCAACCAAGCGGCTAGCCGCTCCCTCATGGGCCGTTTCGTGCCGGAGGACAAGAAGAACGAGTTCTACGGCTTGTTCGCCTTCTCAGGCAAGGCCACGGCGTTCATGGGGCCGTTTCTGCTGGGCGAGCTGACTCGGTTCTTCGGCTCCCAGCGCGCCGGCATGGCCGTGGTGCTGGTCTTCTTCGTCATCGGCCTCGCGCTGATCCGGCGGGTGGACGAGGAGCGGGGGAAGCAGCGGGAGGAGGGGAAGCAGCCGGAACAGGGGACGGAGCGCCTCCCCTGAGGATCGCCAGGGCGGCCTTGACGCGGTTGTTCACCTTCAGCTTGGCGAAGATGCCGGTTACGTGGGCCCTGACCGTGCGTTCGCTGATGAACATTCGGGCGGCAATCTCTTCGTTGCTGAATCCCTCGGCCAGGAGCGTCAGAACTTCGAGCTCCCGCCGGGTGAGGCTCTGTATCCCGTCCGCCTCCTCCCCCGGCGGCTCCGCGTGGGACTGGGCGGCAATGGCGACGAAATCACCGGCACGGGGCAGCTTCGGGTCGATCCATACTCCGCCGCCGTGAACGGTCCGGACCGCCTGGAACAGCGTCTCCGGAGTCACGTCCTTCAAGAGGTAGCCACGCGCTCCAGCCTTGGCCGTGTCGAGTATACGGTCCCCGTCCTCGTGCCCCGTAAGGATCACCGTCCTGTTTTCAGGGTGTTCTTCTCTCACCTGCAGGAGCGTCTGGATCGCTTCCCCTCCGGACATTTCGACGTCCAGCAGCAACACGTCGCCTCTGCCCTTCGCGACGGCCGGTTCCACGTCCTCTGTCCGCCAGGCCTCCGCCGTCACCAGCAGGTCCCTTTCCCCGGCCAGGATCCGTTTCAAACCTTCCCGAAATAGTGTATGATCATCCGCTAGTACGATCTTGATGGCGTCCATGAACTTGTCTCTCCCGAATACCCCAAACCGGAACGTCAAATCTCAGTGGATTTAGCCCAAAACTTAGTGGATTTAGCCGAAAAGTACAACCTAGGTATTAGTTACGGGTGGGTCTGACCCTTGTCTTCGAGGAAAACAGTACATAACGCCAATTGCGTGTGCGGGGTTAAAAACGTAGAAAGCCTAAAGCAGATTCGCTGGTTTGTAGCTTATAATCTCGTTACCAAGGAGGGGGTCATGAATAAGGTTTTGAAAAAGGCGCTTGGTTTCGCAGGTGCCTTGGGTTTAACGGCAGTTATGGTGCTTGCGGCAGCGCCGGTCCAGGCGTCTGATGTGGATGCGCGGATCCAGGTTCTGGAACGGGAACTCGTCCAGCTCAAGCAGAATCAAGAGAGTGCGTTGGCCGCCGAGATGAAGGGGCCGAAGTTCAGTTACAAGCCTGCAGGCGGTGTGACGGTTGCTGCCGCCGACAACTCGTGGAGCGTGAACCTCCGCAATCGTTTTCAGGTCTATTCGACCTTCTACCTCACCAACGATGATGAGGACAGCGGCACTGGCAATGGCGTGATTCGGATCAGGCGGCACAGGCCTAGGTTGATCCTCACCTCGCAGCAGGGCTTTTACAAGCTCGATACACAATACACCGTTGGTAGCACCGGCGGGGTTAGTGCGCTGAACGGCGAAATGTACGTCAACTTCGGAAAGACGAATCCTTGGCTTCCCAACGTTGGTTACGGTAGAAGCACCGGTTTCTCGGGAAGCAAGGCTAAGGGCTCTGGTCCCGAGAACTCAATTCTGACCGATGCCGCCAACATCGGTGGTCAGGATCGTTCCATAGTTCTCGCGTGGTCGGGGCTTCCGGCGATGGGTTCCGCAAAGATCACACATTTGAACATGGCAGTCGGTCACGACAACAACGCCAATAGCCCGTATGCCAAAACTCCGGTCGACTCCGACAGTCGTACAATGTCCTTCGGCATAGGCCTACAGCCTTTGGCCAACATCAAGCCTATGGGTGGCTTGAACGTCGGCAGTCTCGCTTACAGCATGGGTTACACGACGCGCCCCGATAAGACGGCGGGCTTGACCCTAAAGACGACCTACTTGGTCACGGACATCAATCTGGCCAAGAGCGCTTCCGTGGAAGGCGACCATACCTATATGGAGCACGGGCTCTCATGGAAGCCCGTCGGATTCTTGTCGCTGGGTGCCAATTATGCTGATTATGAAGGGTCGGGCAATGGCACGAGTCTGAACGCGGACGAGTTCCTGCTCAACGCGAAATTGCAAGTATGGGGTCCCAAGAGCGGCCTTATGGGTGGAGGCGGAGCCGAAGGCGGTATCTCAATTGCACCTACGTACTCTTCCGCTGACTTGGATTCCGCGAGTGGAAGCGCAGAGGTCACAAAGTCCGGAGTCGGCATCGGTTACGCCGCACCTGGCGGATGGATGACCATCACAGGCTATTGGGACAGCTATGGTTGTGACGGCGCTTGCGAAGACATGAGCGCCGCGGCTGGTGACGATGACAATTTCAACGTCTTCCACGTCATAGTAGAGTACAAATTCTAGCGCCAGTGAATGAGTGACCAACGAAAGGGCCGTCTCCCCCGGGGGAGACGGCCCTTTTTAGTTGACTCTATGGCGTGAACTGTGAGGAGAGTTATGCAGGGAGCTTGTCTGAAACTTCTCGTTTGCGCACTCGTGCTCGGCGGCCTTGCGGGTTGCTGGAGGCCACCGGGAATCGGCGTTGGTGGAAAGTACAACGACGCGTTGACTGAGCTGGGCAAGACACAACGCGGTGGCAATGTCAATCGGGCCATTGTCGATCTTGAATACGTGGCGCGCAAGAATCCGCGGTACAAGGACAGCCTCACACAACTTGGGAGAGCGTACTACTACGCCGGCCGCTATTCTGCGGCGATCGAGGTGTTGAAGCGAGCAGTGACGGTGAACAGGGACGACGAGGTAGCCTGGATCGTCATCGGCCTGACGCAGTTGCGGCGCGGCGACGACCAAGCGGGTTTGGCGAGCGTAAGGGGGGGTCTGACGTTGCTGACGAAGGCGACACGGAACGGTTACAAGGACTTCAAGGAAGAGTACTGGGACCGACGGGGGGTGGTCCGGCGGTCTCTGCGGCGCAGTGTCTCGTTGGCTCGGAAAGGGGTTGGCGAAAAGCGCAGGATACTTCTGGCGGGAGAGGTGTTGCTGCACCGCATCGACCGCGAACTTTACGACGCGGAGGAGGAATCACGAGTCCGGGACAGGTAACCAAACAGGTAAAAACACTGATCGGGCTGTGAACTTAAGGCACCGTTGTCGGACCGAAGAGTAACAGTGTGAAGCCTTATAAAAAATGCGGCCTTAGGGTGCCGTCCCGCAGCTTGACCTCCGTGCCCCGGAGTCGCTCCAGCGTGCCCATGTCCTGCCAGTCCCCGTCAAATGGGAACCCGCAGAGCCGCTCGTCGCCGGTCAGCATTCGAGGGTACGTGGTGCGGGTAATGCTGAAGGGCTCCGGGCCTTCCATGTACCCGAAGATCCGGGGCTCCACGACATGAACTCCAGTGAACATGTACTGGTCCAGAGAGCCAGCCCTGCCGTTCGGGGCTTCATGCTGAAGCAGCTTTCGTATCGTTCCCTTCCCATCGGTCCAGATAGAACCGTAGGCGTCGGCCAACGGGTCCTTACGCAGGACCAGGGTAACCGCTGCGGCGCGTTCGCGATGAAATCGCAGCACCTCGTCCAGCCGCAGATCGATCAGCACGTCGCTGTTCATGATCACGAAGGTGTCATGGTCCAGTAACCTCTTGGCGCCGAGGAGGCCGCCACCGGTATCCAGCAGCACAGGCTCGCGGGAATAGGCGATGTCCACGCCGAAGCGGGACCCGTCGCCGAGATATTCCTCGACACGTTCCGCATGGTGGTGGACATTGACCACGAACTCGCGGATTCCGTGATGGCGCAACAGCAGCAGCGGGTAGTCGATCATAGGCCGGTCGTTAACCGGCACCAGGCATTTGGGCAGGGTGTCAGTGAGGGGGCGGAGCCGGGTTCCGAGGCCGGCGGCGAAGAGCATCGCCTTCACGAGATTTCCTCGAAATGGGCCGACAGGACCGGGACGACGCGTTCAAGCCCGGGCGCCCGCCGGAGGTTCCTCCCGATGCGTCTCAATGTCGGGGCGATGTACCGCGTATAACCGGTCTTTCCCTTCACCAGATCAAGATACCGGAAGCGGCCTACCACCTTGAAGTCCCGTTGCAGGGCCGCCAGGAGGTAAGTCTCCCGGAATGCGTCCCGGTCCGCCCGTGGCTCTCCCCATTCTTCCGTGCGTCCGAGGTAGTAGTCGAGGAGTTGTTCTTCCACCGCCGGTGTGACCACCTGGTCCGTCTCCCGGTCGTTCAGCAGCGACGCGAGGTCGTACTGGGCCGGCGCCAGCAACGCGTCCTGAAAGTCGATGACCACCACGGTGTCGTTGTGAACCATGAGGTTCCAACTGTGGTAGTCCCGGTGATTGAGGACCCGCGGGCTGCCGGAAAGATGATCTGCCACGCCCTCGAAGGCCTCGTCTAGCAACCGCCGTTCCACCGGCGGCAGGCTCCCCAGGTCTCCGACCTCAAGCCCGTACTCGATGAAGTGGGCGAATTCCCAGAGGTAAAGCCGCCGGTCAAAGGCTTGGTGGAAAGCCATGCATTGGTCGTTCCGCGCCCTGGTACCGCCGATCTGAAGCGCCAACAACTCGTCGATTGCGTTCCGGTACCAGCGGATTACCTCCGCTTCCGGCGCCTCCCGGACCCGGTCCCAAAGGCAGACGTCCCCCAGGTCCTCCAGCAGCATCAGCCCTTGCTCCACCCAGTGGCCATGAACCGCAGGCACCCTGACCCCCGCGGCCTTGAGAAAACGGTGTACGTTCAGGAAGGGGAGCTCATCGAGCGGTTCGCTGAACACCGCCAGTTCGTCAGAGGAAATAGGCATGCCGACATCGGTCCAGGTCATGACGATGACCGAAGACGGCGCCGCCGGAGGCTGCAGAACGGCGCGGAAGTAGCGCCGGCTGGAAGCATCACCCGCAAGCGGATGCAGCCCCGCCAGCCGCGCCCCGCCCCCGAACACCTCCACGACCTTCTCCGCAACTTTCGCTTGGAGCTTATCCATAGGATTCCTGTAGCCAATCACGACGGAGAATCAAACGCATCCCCCTGACGAGAGGGTGCCCGAACGGAGGGTGAGGGAATCGTGCGCGCAGGGCGGAACCTCGGGTTCTGACACAGCCATCTCACTCCCAAGTCCCGCACCCAAGCGGAACCTGCGGCCGACAACGTCAGTTCATTCCTGCTGGCGCGGTGCGTTGGATGGCGACGCGGAGCGCTTCGCTCTGTTGTTTCAGCGCGGCAATCGCAGCCGCGAGCGCCGTCGTGGACTCGGTGCGGGCAGTCATGGTTTCGGCGTGTTGCCGTTTCTGAGCAGTCATGGTTTCAGTGCGGTTTCGGCGTGGGCAGCCATGAATTCGGCGTGTCGCTGTTCCAGTGCGGTCATGGTTTCGGCGTGGGCAGCCATGAATACGGAGTGTTGCCGTTCCTGCGCACCCATGGTTTCGGTGTGGGCAGCCATGAATTCGGCGTATTGCCGTTCCTGCGCACCCATGGTTTCAGTGTGGGCAGTCATGATTTCGGCGTGCTGCTTGTCCCGGTGGTCGGACGCTCGCCGCATCAGCCAAAGCCCAAACCCGATAAGCAGACATTGAGCGCCCCCGACACTGCCGGCAACCCATAGCCCTGCATATTGGTAAGTGAGCGTTGCAGCCTCGAATTCTGTCATGGTGAACCTCTCCTCGTTGGTTCGGGTAACATCGATGCGCGCCCTGCGCTAGCGGCGGCGCATCCAGTGTCCACGAACTTCAATCCCAGGACACTACTATCGGCAACGAGTGGAACTTCCATAGACAACGCGAAAAATTGTAGATGCCGGGACTGCCGATTGCAAGGCACCAGGGTGGAGCTTTCTCCCCCCGCGGAAATGTGTTAGCCCCCCTTCATGTCGTTCCGAGTGGGCATGGCGCAGATCAATCCGAAACTGGGTGACGTGGCGGCGAACTTGACCCTCTACGAGGCGGGCGTGCGGCAGGCGGCGGGTCAGGACGTGGACCTCGTGGTGTTCCCGGAGTTGAGCCTCACCGGTTACTTCCTGCGCGACATGGTGCCGGACGTGGCGGTTCGGCTGTCGAGCCCGGAGATGGAGCGGCTCAAGGCATTGAGCCGGGATGTGTCCCTGGTGGCGGGCTTGGTGCTGGAGAGCGAGGATCACCGGTTCTACAACGCGGCGGTGTATCTGGAGGACGGCGCGGTCCGCCACATTCACCGGAAAGTGTACCTCCCCACCTACGGGATGTTCGACGAGCAGCGTTACTTCGCCCGGGGCGGTCGTCTGAGGGCGTTCGACACCCGGCACGGCCGGCTCGCGCTGCTCATCTGCGAGGACCTCTGGCATCCGTCCACGGTCCACCTGGCGGCGCTGGACGGCGCCCTGACCATCGTCTGTCCGTCTTCCAGCCCCCTGCGCGGCGTCACCGACGGCGAGGACCAGGACGACAACGCGCGTTACTGGGAGCTTATCACCCGGAGCTACGCCGAGACCTACGGCGTCTTCGTGGTGCACGCCAATCGGGTAGGCTTCGAGGACGGGGTGGGCTTCTGGGGCGGCTCCGGCATCCTCGACCCCTTCGGCCACACGGTGTGCAAGGCGGACTACTACGAGGAGGCTTTCGTGGCCGGGGAGGTGTCCCACGAGGTGGTGCGGCGCAAGCGCACCCGGGCGCCGCTCATGCGCGACGAGGACGTGGACCTCACCATCCGGGAGCTGGAGCGCATCCGCCGCGAGTAGAGGGTCCGATGATTCCCACCAACGTCTCACTCATGCGCCGGATACTGGTGGCGTTCATCCGGAACGAGGTGCGCAAGGTCGGCCTGGATCGGGTGGTGGTAGGGCTTTCCGGCGGGGTGGATTCGAGTCTCAGCGCCATGCTGGCGGCGGAGGCCTTGGGCTCGGACCAGGTGCTGGGCATCATGATGCCCTACAAGAGCTCCAGCGCCGAGAGCCTGGAGCACGGCCGGCTGGTGGTGGAGAAGAGCGGCATCCGCTCCGCAACCGTGGAGATCACGGCGCAGATCGACGCCTACTTCGCCACGTTCCCGGACGCCGACCCCAAGCGCCGGGGCAACAAGATGGCACGGGAACGCATGACCATCCTCTACGACCACTCCGCGCGTTGGGACGCCCTGGTGGCCGGCACCAGCAACAAGACCGAGCTCCTGCTGGGCTACGGCACCCTGCACGGCGACATGGCGTCCGCGCTGAATCCCCTGGGCGACCTCTACAAGATCCAGGTGTGGGCCTTGAGCGAGGCCGTCGGCGTCCCCGACGTGATCGTAAACAAGAAACCCTCGGCCGATCTCTGGGCCGGCCAGACGGACGAGGCCGAGCTGGGCTTCAGCTACCGCGCGGTGGACGAGCTGCTCTACCTGATGGTGGACCAGCGCTACCGCCGCGCCGAGCTCATCAAGGCTGGGTTCACCCCTGAATTCGTCGACGACATCGCTCGGCGCATCATGACCTCCCAATTCAAGCGCCGCCTCCCCGTCATCGCCAAGGTCTCCCACCGAACCATCGACCGCGACTTCCGATACTCCCGGGACTGGGGCAAGTAAACCGGCG
Source organism: uncultured Binatia bacterium (SeqCode) (assembly GCA_965221155.1). Classification (GTDB taxonomy): domain Bacteria; phylum Desulfobacterota; class Binatia; order UBA9968; family JAJDTQ01; genus JAJDTQ01. Next base: position 1,710,767 of record OZ244869.1, read on the forward strand.
CCGTTGCGTGGGCCAGCCAAGGAACGGCCATTAAAGGAATAATGATTAAAGAATTGACCGGAACAGCCGAAGTCTTTAGTATTGGACACAGACGCACGTGGCATGCGTGGAGGAGACATGACGGGAGAGATCATTGCGATAGTCGGTGTGGGAATAGCCGTTGTGGCATTCAACTGGCGCGTGATGGTTCGGTTGGAGAACCGGCTGGATGGCCGGATCGACCGGCTGGACGGCCGGATAGGCGGGTTGGGGAAAGAAGTTCACGACTTGGCGCGGGAGTTCTCGGAACTGCGGGGGGAAATACGGGGCAACCGCGAGTGACGCGGCTGAACCAACAGGGCCATCACACCCCGCCATCATTGCCGCTTGGCAACCTCCAGCACCAGTTTGTAGACGTCGCGTTTCACCAGAGGAAAGGTCTGCGCCATCAGCTTGGCCACATCGTTGACCTTGCGTCCTGCCTGAAGGAGTTTGGCGATTTCCGTCCGCAGCATCTCCTCGTTGACCGGCGCCGCCTCGTCGCGCCCCGCCACCACGATGACGAATTCCCCGCGCCGGACGGTCTCGTCCGGCTCCGCCGCCAGTTGCGACAGAGTGCCGCGGAGCAGTTCTTCGTGCATCTTGGTCAGTTCCCGGCCCACCAGCGCGGTGCGGTCGCCCAGGATCTCATGCATGTCCTCCAGCGATTCCCGTATCCGGTGCGGCGCCTCGTAGAACACCAACGTGCGATCATCGTCCTGAAGCTGCCGTAGGGTCTCCCTCCGCTTGCCCTGTTTCGCCGGCAGGAACCCCTGGAACACGAACCGGTCGGTGGCCAGCCCGCAGACGCTCAGGGCGGCGGTGGTCGCGGAGGCTCCCGGAACCGGCGTCACCAACACCCCGTTCTCGGCCGCCGCCCGGACCAGGTGATAGCCCGGGTCCGAGATCGTCGGCGTGCCCGCGTCCGACACCAGCGCGATGTTCTCGCCGGCCTCCAGCCGCTTCACCAGCGCCGGGGCCTTGGTTCGTTCGTTGCCGTCATGATAGCTGGTGAGGGGCGTGTCGATCTCGTACCGGGTAAGCAGCTTCCGGGTGTGCCGGGTGTCTTCCGCGGCGATGAGGTCCACCTCCCGCAGCACGCGCAGGGCGCGCAACGTGATATCCTCCAGGTTGCCGATGGGCGTAGCCACCACGTAAAGCATCGCCAGACTCAGCCCCTCTCCCTCTGGGAAAGGGTGGCCTCGTTCCGTCCCAAACTCAAAACCTCTCCCTCTGGGAGAGGGTGGCCGAAGGCCGGGTGAGGGGGCCGCAATACCCCTGCATTTTCCACTTCGGCACCGGTTCAATCCCCGGCTTGCATTGGAAGACCCTCACCCCGACCCTCTCCCAGAGGGAGAGGGGGAAGATGAAGTCTCCGACCCTTCGCCGGCAGGAGAGGGGGAAGATGAAGCCTCCGACCCCTCGCCGGCGGAAGAGGGAGAAGACTCCCCGCCCAGCATCGCCCGTAGCCCGTCCTCGTCCAGAATTTGGATGCCCAACTCCCGCGCCTTGTCGACCTTGGAGCCCGGGTCGGCGCCCACCACCACGTAGTCGGTCTTGCTGCTGACGCTCCCGACCACCCGTCCCCCCAGGGCGGTGATGGACTTCTGCGCCTCGCCGCGCGACAGGGTGTCCAGGCTGCCCGTGAGCACAAAGCTCAACCCGGTGAGGGCGCCCTCGGCCCGGGTCTCCGCCTTGAGCTGGAATCCCGCGGCCAGCAGCTTCTCGATGACCCGGCGGTTGGCCTCGTCCGAAAAGAAACCGGCGATGCTCTTGGCCACCTCCGGACCGATGTCCCGGACCTCGGTGAGGGCCTCCTCGTCCGCGTCCATGATGGCGTCGAGGTTGCCGAATTGGTCCGCCAGGACCTTGGCCGTGGCTTCCCCCACGTGCCGGATCCCCAGGGCGGTCACGAAACGGGCAAGGGTGGTGTCCTTGCGGCGGCCGAGCTCCCGGATCAGGTTCTGGGCCGACTTGGCGCCCATGCGCTCCAGCGAGGCGAGCGTGTCCTCCTCCAGGCTGTATAGGTCGGCGCTGTCCGCCACCAGCCCTTTCGCCACCAACTGGTCGATGAGCTTCTCACCGAGGCCCTCGATGTCCAGGGCGCTTCGGGAGCCGAAGAACTTGAGGCTCTCCTTGAGCTTGGCCGGACACGCCAACCCCACGCAGCGGTAGGCGGCCTCGCCCTCCTCACGGTAGACCTGGGAGTGGCACATGGGGCAGCGGGCGGGCATCTCGAAGGGTCGCTCGCTGCCGTTCCGCTCCTCGTCGAGCACCCGCACCACGTAGGGGATCACGTCACCGGCCCGCTCGATGACGATGGTGTCGCCGATGCGGATGTCCTTGCGCTCGATCTCATCCATGTTGTGAAGCGACGCGTTCCTGACCGTGACTCCCGCCAATTGCACCGGCTCAAGGCTCGCCACCGGTGTGAGGGTCCCGGTACGGCCCACCTGTGGCTGGATATCGAGGATCCGGGTGGTGGACTGGCGCGGTTTGAACTTGTAGGCCATGGCCCAGCGCGGAGAACGGGCGATCTGCCCCAAACGGCGCTGCAACTCCAGGCTGTTGACCTTCACCACCACGCCGTCGATCTCGTAGGGCAGCGCATCCCGCCCGCTTTCCATCTCCTCCTGATAGGCGACGATCTCCTCCACGTTGTGACAGACGCGAGTCCCCGGCACCGGTTTCAGTCCCCATTCCTGCAGCGTGGCCAGGAACCCCGCGTGGCTCGCGAAAGACGCGGGCTCCACCCTGCCCATGCCGTGGCAGAACAGGTCGAGCGGCCGGCCGGCGGTGATCTTCGAGTCCAGTTGCTTGAGGGCGCCGGCGGCGGCGTTGCGGGGATTGGCGAACACGTACTCTCCAGCTTCTTCCCGTTGCCGGTTGAGCCGCTGAAAACCTTCCGTCGGATAGAAGACCTCGCCTCGCACTTCCAGCAATTGCGGCACGGCATGCTCGTCCCCTCGTAGGGACAGGGAAACCGAGCGGACGGTGCGGATGTTCTGTGTGATGTCTTCGCCGTTGGTGCCGTCGCCCCGGGTCGAGCCCACCTTGAGCTCGCCGTTCTCGTACACCAACTCCACCCCGATCCCGTCGATCTTGGGCTCCACCACGTACTCGATGGGATCGTCGGTCTTCAGGAACCGCTGAATCCGCTGCTCGAAGTCCGCCAGCTCGTCGCGGTTGGTGATGTTGTCCAGCGACAGCATGGGCAGGGTGTGCCGCACGGTGGTGAACTTGTCCACCGGCGGACCGCCCACCTTGGTGGTGGGTGAATTGGGCAGCGCCAGTTCCGGATGTTCCTGCTCCAGCCGGCAAAGGCGCCGGAACAGCTCGTCGTATTCGGAATCGGTGATGGTCGGGCGGTCGAGGACGTGGTAGCGATAGCCGTAGTCCTCCACCTGCGCGGTCAGCTCCCGAATCTCCGCCCTCAATTCCTCCAGTGAAACGGTCACGATTCGGCTCCTTCAAATCCAACCCCTCTCCCTCCGGGAGAGGGTGGCCTCGTTCCGTCCCAAACTCAACCCCTCTCCCTCTGGGAGAGTGTGGCCGAAGGCCGGGTGAGGGCGCCACAACAGCCCTGCCTCTCCCGTTCCTTGCTGTGTCCAACGAAGTGCCTGCTCCGGGCACCCTCATCCCCGCCCTCTCCCAGAGGGAGAGGGGGTCGGAGGCTGCCAAATTGGCTTTCCCGTCAAGTCGTCGTAAAGCAACACTAGTGGTCTTTCCGGTTATTTCGCATACGCCGCGCGGGGTTTCAAACCCGTCCGGCGGGTCCCAGGCGGGAGCGGATTTTCATCCCGGCGAGATCGAGCGTCGCTTCCCGTGCCGTCAGCATCCCCCGTTCGGTGATGATGCCGGTGACGTACTCCAGGGGCGTCAGGTCGAAGTAGCGGTTGATGACGCGCAGTCCTTCGGGTGCCTGGGGGAGGACTTCTTCCACCGGCCTGTCCTGTTGATGGAACTGGGGGGACGCGGACGGCAGGAACTTCTCGCTCCCTGCCAGCACGTAGAGCGGTATGCCCCAACTCCGGGCCGCGGTTGCCAGGCCCAGGGTGCCGGCCTTGTTGACGATGCCGTGGGGAGTGACCGCGTCCGCCCCCACCACCAACACCGGTCGTGGGGCCTGTCGCAGGAGCGAGAATGCGAGGCTGTCGGTGGACAGGGTGGCGGGGATGCCCTGCTCCGCCAAGTCCCGGGCCAGCGCGCTTCCTTCCGCCGCCGGGCGCGACTCGGTGCAGTGGACCTTCAGTCCGCGGCCCGCTTGCCAGCAGTGCAGCAAGGCCGTACGCACCGTGGAGCCGGCGGAATGGGTGAAGATCTCGCGGCCGTTGTCGAGTATGTTGCAGAATCGACCGGCGATGGCCCGGTTGTGCTCGTCCATCCCGTCGACGAAAACGGCTGCGGCCCGTTGGATTCGGCTCCGCGCGTCCTCGGCGGCGGCAACGTCATCCAGGCTTTCCAGCAACGATTCGAAGAGATTGTACAGCGGCGCCATGGCCGGGTGCGCGCTGACGAGTGCCCTCCCGAGCTCCAGGAGCCGGGCTTCGACGTCACGACGCGTTAGTGGATCGTGGTGGGGTCCCGGGTCGCGCGGGCCGGACGAGGCGCCGGCGAGGTACGCTTCGACCAGCGCCGCCGCCCGCCGCGTGATGGCCTGGGAGCCGGAGACATTGTCGTTTCGAAGCGTTTGCACCGCCGCGTCAAGGTCCACGGGCCTGCTCGTCGTTGACCGGTCCGGGCGCCTGTGATAGCTAAATTTTTGCATTTGTCCGCTCTGGAAACTCTGGAAGAAAATACCATGTGGCGTCTCGGCTGTGGAATCGTTTTAGTGTTTTTCGCGGGTTGCGTTCCCGTCGAACCGGTCCCCGAGTCATCGCCGGATGCCTCCGCCAAACAAGAGAAGGTGGCGGTGCCGCCGGAAGCTCAGGCGATGTACCGCTACCTGAGGGCTCGGATGGAGCTGCTTGCCGGCGATTCACGGGCGGCCCACGCGCACTATGAGGCAGCCGCACGGCACGATCCGGCCAGCGCTTTCCTGCGCGCCCGTCTGGCCAAGTCCTATCTCGGCATCGGCGAGAGCGACAGCGCTTTGGTGGAGGCGGAGGCCGCGGTGCGGCTCGATGATGGGAACCTGGAGAACCGGCGCTTGCTGGCCGGGCTGTACAGCGCCACCGGAAGGGTCTCGGAGGGGATCCGGGAGTACCGGAAGGTGCTGGATATCGACCCCAATGACCCCCGGACGCTCCTTTACCTCGGCGCGGCCTATCTCGGCCAGGAGGAATACGGGCCGGCGCGGAAGCATTTGGAGCGGTACACCCAACGCAATCCGGGATCGCCCCTGGGACACTACTACCTTGGCCGTATCCTGGCCGAGTCCCGGGAGTTGGCGGGCGCGGAGAAGAGCTACGCGGCGGCGCTCAAGCTGAACCCGGGGTCCGCACCCGTGCTTACGGAGTTGGGACTGGTTCAGGAGTTTCGCGGCCGGCGCGGTGTCGCGCTGGAGACCTATGAGAAGCTTGTCAAGGTCGCTCCACGGAATGACTGGGCCGTCAGGCGGGTGGAGGCCTTTCGTTCGGGCCGGCAGGACCTCGTCGAGGCGCGCGCCGAGTTTCATCGCCTGCGCGCTCGGGAAGCGGCACCCGGCGTGACCCGAATGAAGATGGCTCTGATCTACTACGAACTCGGCAACCTGGAGGATGCGGTAACGGAATTCAGCCTCGCCCTCGTGGAACGGCCCGATGACCACCGTGTGCGATTCTATGCCGGCCTGACGTACGGGCGGTTTGAGGACCCCGAAGCGGCCGCGCGGCATTTCGAGCGTATCCCGCCGGACAGCGAGTATTTCGTCGACTCCCAGGTGCAGCTCGCCTCGGTCTACGAAGGACAGGAACGGTTTGTCGAGGCCGTGACCGCGATCCGGGCGGCCCTCGACAAAGACGACCGCCGGCGCAAGGAGCTGTTCCGCTTTCTGGCCGAGGTCTACCGCAAGGCCAAGGACTATCCCAATGCCATCAAGGCCATGCACACGGTGGTGGAGCTGGACCCGGAGAGTGACCGTGTCCACTTCGCGTTGGGGGCGCTTTACGACGAAAGCAAGGACAAGGACAGGACCATCGAATACATGCAGAAGGCCATCGAGCTGAATCCGGACTATGCCGCGGCGCTGAACTATCTGGGTTACACCTACGCCGACCTTGGCGTCGAGCTCGACCGGGCGGAGCAGCTCATCATCCGGGCCCTGGAGATCCAACCCAACGACGGTTTCTTTATCGACAGCCTCGGCTGGGTGTACTACCGCAAAGGCGACTACCCGAGGGCCATCGAGCAGTTGGAGAAGGCGGTCCATCTGGCGGTCGACGACCCCGTGATTATGGAGCACCTCGGCGACGCGTATCTCAAGGTCGGCAAGCCGGCCAAGGCGCTGCGAAGCTATCGCGACGCGCTGAAGTCCGCCGCCGAGGATGAGCAGTTGGAACGGATCCGATCGAAGATCGGAGAGCTCGAGCGAGGGATTTGAAGAATTTGCCGCGGAAACGAATCAGATCGGTCGTAACGGCCTTGTGTGCCGCAATCTTGCTGGCGGGATGTTCGGTTCAGCAGCCTGTCCCCAAGCCCGAATCGGGTCCGAACCTCCGCCTTCCCGCACTACTCGCCGAACGAAATGACGTATTCCAGTCGATCCGGAGCCTGGCCAGGATCAGCTACCGCGCCAAGGGAGGAAGAGGCGCATTCGACGCCGCGGTTCTGGTCCGCAGACCCCACCGGTTAAGGCTTGAGGCGTTCTCCATCGTGGGCGCCGCGCTGGTTCTGACGGTGGACGACGGTGAGGTTACCGGTTTCCTCCCATCCGAGGCGCAGTTCTATCGGGCCAGGACCTCACGAAAGAACCTGTTCCGCGCCACGCAGATGCTGCTGGAGCTGGACGAAATGGTGGCGTTGATGATGGGCCTGCCGCCGGTGGCCCCGGACGCGGTTTGGGACGTCGGAGCGCACGCGTTGCGGCGTGCCCGGGCGGACGGGAGCACCGACATCCTTACTTTCGACTCGGATGTCACCGCGCCGATCCGCTGGCAACGCCTCGGCCCATCCGGAAAGCCCTGGTACGTCGCCACCTTCGAGGACTTCTCCGACACCGCGTTCGGACGCTTCCCGCTGAAGATCACGCTGGAAACGCCACCGCTCCAGCGGTCTTACGAGATCCGTTACGACAGCCCGGAAATAAACGTCACCCTGCCCGAGGCCCACTTCGTCCAAGACCTGCCCGAGGGGGCCGTCCAGGTCCCGCTCCCGTCGCCTACAGGCTAAAGGGTTTATCGCGCCTCTATTGCCCCGCGCCGTAGAAATCGAACGTCCGACGTAGGGGCGGGTTTCAAACCCGCCCGTCAATCGACGGCACCGAGAGTCATCCACGCGCTGCCGGCGCCAATAATAACATAATTCCGATGAGTTAAAGGCAACCTGCGGCGCCAGGCGCTGCCGTCGGCCGTACTCTCGTGCGCTCCGAGTTCTTCTCTGGTGTTGACTCTCGGGTTGACTCTTATGCGATCCACTTCTAGAATACCTCGACAACCCCGGTTTTCGTTCATACTCGGAGACGATCCCATGAAACACGCTGCAAAACTCACTGCCAAGGTCAAGCTCACCCTCACCAAGCGCACCGTAGAGGCTCTCGAGCCCGAGGACAAGCCCTGGATCGCCTGGGACAACAAGCTCACCGGCTTCGGCGTGCGCGTGCACCCCTCGGGCGCAAAAGCCTTCCTTGTAAACTACCGCGCCGGCAACGGCGGGCGCAAGGCGCCCAACAAGCGAGTGGTGGTGGGCCGGGCCGGGCGGATCACTCCGGACCAGGCAAGGCGGCGTGCGCAGGAGCTTCTGGGGCGCGTGGCCGCGGGCGAGGACCCTGCGGGAGAGCGTGCGGAGGCGCGGGGGCTGCCGAGGCTAGGAGAGGCGTGTGAGGACTACATCAAGTCCGGCCCCGGCTGGGCGGCCAGCACCGAGCGGGGCTATCGCCGGTACGCGGGGCTGTATCTGGGTGACTGGCTCTCCCGCCCTGTTGATGGCATCACCCGCCGGGACGTGGAGAGCCGCTTCGGGCTTCTCACCGAACACCACGGGGAGATGCCCGCCAACCAGTGCCTGTCATTCCTGCGCTCGGTGTACCGCAGGCCGTGCGTGGACTACGAGGGTCTGCGAAACCCGGTGGAGCAGTGGCTTGCGGCCGGGGGGCGCTACCACCGCAAGACCCGGAAGCGGATATCGCCTCCGGCCGAGGTGCTGCCGTGCTGGCGGAAAGGGATCGAGGCGGCAGTGAAGAACCCCGTGCACCTGGACGTGTTCCTGTTCGGTCTCTACACGGGGATGAGGCGGGGAGAGATCCTGGCGCTCCGCTGGGAGGACGTGGACCTGGGGAAGGGACTCTTCCGGGTGGAGGAGACCAAGACCGGGGTTCCGCTGGAGCTGCCGGTGACTCGGCAGTTGGGGGAAATCCTGGCGCGGCGGCGGGCCGGGTGTGAGAGCATGCCGGAGGAGCTTCGCGGGTGGGTGTTCCCGTCGGGGTCGAGCGAGTCGGGGCACGTGGAGGAGCTTCAGGCGCACTACGAGGCCATCGGGCGGGCGGGCGGCGCCAAATTCTGGTTGCACGGGTTGCGTAACTGCTTCATCACCGTGGCGGAGCGTGAGCTGATGCTGCCGCGGTCCTTGACCAAGCGTCTGGTAAACCACGCGCGGCCCGGCGACGTGACCGAGGGCTACGCCGCGGACTGGACGGTGGAGCAGCTTCGCGAGCCCGCGCAAAGGATCGCCGACCACATTGACGGGCTCAGCGAGCCCGTAAGGGTCGGGCGGCCCATCAATCGGTTCGTTAGGTAGAAGGTTAAGAGCACACGTCATCGCGTATCCCTCCTTCAGTCGGTGGAATACACCTTAGCAGCCTGTCCAATTTTCCGGGACCACCTCACTTCGCCGAGCGCGAAGACCCGCATCCCGAAGACTTCGCCCGCGAGCGGAGCCCGGACTTCCATCCGGCCCAGACGCCCGCGCAGCGAGACCAGTTTCTCCCGTACCTCGTTCTCGAGCGCCTGCACCTTCCGGGCCTCGGCTTCCGCCTCCTCGATGCGCCGGGTGCTGATCTGCAGGATCTCGATGTCGATCTCGGCGATGCGGCTCCTCGCGGCGGCGATGCGCGCCGCGAGATCGCCCGCCTGGCCGTCGAGCCGCGCCGCCTCGCGCTCTCAATTGCTGAAGCTCCGTCGCACCCTCCTTGAAGAGTTGCCGGTAGGCCTCGAGTTCGCGGGCGATGAACGCCTGCTGGCGCCTGACCGCCTCGCCCTGCGCCTTAATTATTGAGAGCCGCATAATATCGTGACACCCGAGCACGCTGGCCTGTCCTCAGAAGGCGGTAACGAGAACGGAAAGGCGTCACTATATTGTGCAATGGTCAATAAGGCTCGCGATCTGCCTGCGCGTCTGGGCGATGCGCTCGCGAAGCTGCGCCGCTTGACCCGCCCGCGAGGCGCGCCGCGCCTCGAAGAGCCGCCGCTGGCCATCAAGGATCGACCGCACCCGGGAGTCGGCCCTCGCCAGGCGGGAGAGGTCCCGGTCCCAGGCGATCGACTTCGCGTCGCGGAATTCCGCCTCCAGGCGATTGCGCCGCGCCGCGAGTTCAGCCGTCCGGGACTGGAGGATCGCCTCCTCCGAGCGCAGGAGCCTGTCGTCGAAGCGTATCAGAACGTCACCCGCGGCCACCTTGTCGCCCTCGCGAACGAGGAGTTTCCGCACGGTGCCCCCGTCCATATGCTCGACCACTTGGTCGCGGGTCTCGACTTCCACCCTGCCGACCGCGATCACGGCCCCCGAAATCGAGGCGAAAGCGCCCCATCCAAACAGCCCGCCCCAAAGCAGAAACAGCGTCAGAAAGCCCAGTACCACCGGACGGCGGGCGTTGAACACGGCCCCGCGGGCGACTCGCGTCCCGCTTCCCGAATACCGCACCAGGGCGCTCATCGCTCATCCCCGTTTTCAGGACCCTGACCTCCCGGATGAAACCCGGGAGGCGGACCGGGCATGCGCGCACCACCAGGGGAGCCCGCTCTTCGCCGTCCACGGAGGGCGCCGCGAGCGCCGCAGGCCGTTTCCTCTCGGCCGGGTGGTTCCGTCCGCCCTCCATCAGGTGCACTACGTCGCATTCGGCAAACGCGCCGGGACGGTGGGCCACGATCACCGCCGCGCTATCTCGGGCCTTGAGTTCGGCGACCGCGCGGCCCAGCGCCTCCGCGCCCGCCGTGTCCAAGTGCGCGTCCGGCTCGTCGAGAACCACGACGGCGGGGTCGCCGTAGAAAGCCCGGGCAAGGGCTATTCTCTGGCGTTGCCCGCCCGAGAGCGCGGCGCCCCCCGCTTCCACCTCGAAGTCGTAGCCGCCGGACAAGTCGAGTATCATCTCGTGCGCACCGGCGCGCTTCGCCGCCTGGACCACGCCTCCGCGTCCGGCTCGGGGTCGAGGCGAGCGATGTTCTCCGCCACCGTTCCCTCGAACAGCACCACCTCCTGCGGCAACCAGCCGACATGCCGCGCCAGCGCGTCCTCGCCGTACTGATCCAGCGCCGCGCCGTCCAGCGTCACCTTGCCGTCCAGCGTCGGCCACACCCCCGCGAGCGCTCGCGCCAGCGTCGACTTGCCCGATGCCGAGGGACCCGCGATGCCGACCGCCTCGCCCGGCTCCAGACGGAACGAAACGCCCCGCACCGCGGGAACTTCCGCCCCCGGCGCCGCGACGACCGCGTTTTCTACTTCGAGGATGGCCCGGGGCGGGGCAGGGGCGTCCTTACGGGAGGCTCGGGCGTCTCGGCGAGCAGCCTCGCCAGGGAGCGCCGCGCCTGCAGCGCGCGCTGCAGCACCGGCCATTGCGCCACCGCCTGGTCGATCGGCGCCAGCGCCCGGCCCAGAAGAATCGACGCCGCGATCATGATCCCCGGCGTCACCACGCCGAGGATGGCGGGCCACGCGCCGAGGCCCAGCATCATCGACTGCAGGAACAGCCGCAGCGTCCGCGATGTCACCGCATACGCGCCGCCGCGATCCGACGCGACCATGGTCTTTGCGAGCGCCGTGTCGCGCAGCGCCTCCAGGCGCGACAGCGCCGCCCGGCGCATCCCCAGCCCCCGCACCGTCTCGCCGCCCGCCCGCGTCTGCTCCACGAAGTGCCATGCCCGCGCGGAAGCCTCGCCCACCTCGACCTGCAGACGCCCCGTGCGCGCCGAATTCAGCAGCGCCAGCGCCACGAGCAGGATGCCAGAGAACACCGCCAGCAGCCCCAGCGTCCAGTGAAGACGAACAGCGCGAAGAGGAACACCGGCGTCCGGGGCGCATCGAAGAAGGCGAAGGGCCCGGGACCCGACGGAAGCGCTGCATCGCCTCGAGGTCCTGAAGCCCCGTCGCCGGATTCGAGCGCGCGTGCGCAGAGCGGGCCGCGCGCGTGAGGATGGCCCCCGGCACCTGCCCGTCGAGACGGGCCTGGAACCGCGCGCCCGCGCGCGCCAGCACCCGTGCGCGGAAGTGGTCCAGCAGACCCATCATCAGGAACAGGAACGCCACGATGCCGGCGAGCGCCACCAGCGTCGCTTCGGAGCGCGAACTCAGCACCCTGTCGTAGACCTGCAACATGAAGACGGGACCCGTCAGCATCAGGAGGTTCACGAAGACGCTGAACAACCCGATGGTGAAGAACAGCCTGCGGCTCTCGGCCAGGGCCGCGCGGATCTCCCCGCGCCCGCTCTTGTCGCTTCCATGGTTCGTCGTCGCTGTGATGGCGCTCTTCGCTCCTATTGTCCTCATAGCCGACGGATCGCCTATGCCTCCTTGGCGACGTCATGGAGACGCGGCCGCGGGACGGTCCCGGAGGCCGCACCGGGACGGCGCCGCCGCCTGTCCCGTCCTGCCCGCGCCGGCCGCCATCAGATGCCGTCCACGACCTCCTCCACCGACAGCGTGTAGGTTCCGATATGGGAGGAGTAGGCGCCGGCCTCAATGTAGTAGGTCCCGGCTTCGTCCGGCGTGAACGCCAAGCGGCTGTTGAGGGCCTGACCGCCGTCGTCGTCCGGCGTGCCCGGGACCAGGTCCCCGTCCGCGTCGTACACCCCGCGCAGATAGGGGTCGCTCAAGCTGCCGCCATGGGTCGGGCTGCCCTCGAGATCGATCCGGTAGGCCGTCCCGGCTTCCAGCCTGACCGCGTACCAGTCCCGGTCATGCGCGGTTTCGATCTCGCCCGCGGCCGAGCCGCCGACCGCGACGGCGCCCGCTGTCGTCGCGTCGGCCGCAAGGTCGGCCGGCGCTTCGACCGCCGGCTCCTCGGTCACCGACACCGTGTAGGTGCCGCTACCGGAGCCGTAGGCGCCGGCCGATATGTAATAGGTCCCGTCCGCGTCCGGCGTGAACGCCACCCGGCTGTTGAGGAACACCCCGCCGTCGTCGTCCAGCGTGCCCGGGACCAGGTTCCCCTCGGCGTCGTACACCCCCCGCAGATAGGGGTCGGGAAGCGTGCCGGCGTCGGTCTCCCAGCCCTCCAGATCGATCCGGTAGGTCTTGCCCGCTTCCAGCCTCACCGCGAACCAGTCCCGGTCGCCCGCGGTCTCGACCTCGCCCGCGGCCGAGCCGCCGACCGCGACGGCGCCCGCCGTCGTCGTGTCGGCCGTAAGGTCGACCGGCGGCGGGATCACCGGCTCTTCGACCACCTGCTCTTCGGACGCCAGTTCCTCGGTCACCGACAGAGTGTAGGTGCCTTCGTAGTCTACATAAGCAAAAGCGCCGGCCGATATGTAATAGGTCCCGTCCTCCTCCGCCGTGAACGTCACCCGACTGTTGAAGCTCCAACCGCCATCGTCGTTCGTCGTGCCGGCGAGAAGGACGCCGTCCGCGTCGTGGACCCCGTACAGATACGGGTCACCCAGGGTGCCGGCCCCGGTCCGCAAGCCATCCAGGTCGATCCGGTAGGTCCTGCCCGCTTCCAGGGTCACCGCGAACCAGTCGCGGTCGCCAGCGGTCTCGATGTCGCCCGTCGCCGAGCCGCCGACCGCCACCGTGCCGGTGGTGCCCGTCCCGGCCGCAAAATCGTCCGCGACGCCTTCCGAGACATCCGTCACCGACAGCGTGTAGGTGCCTTCGTAGTCTCCATAAGCATAAGCGCCGGCCGATATGTAATAGGTCCCGTCCTCCTCCGGCGTGAACGTCACCCGGCTGTTGTAGACCGCGCCGCCGTGGTGGTTCGTCGTGCCGGGGACTAGGTTCCCGTCCGCGTCGTGGACCCCGTACAGATACGGGTCACGAAGCGTGCCGGCCCCGGTATCCGAGCCCTCCAGGTCGATCCGGTAGGTCGTCCCGGCCTCCAGGGTCACCGCGAACCAGTCGCGGTCGCCCGAGCCCGAGGTCTCGACCTCGCCCGTCGTCGAGCCAGCGACCGCCACCGTGCCGGTGGTGCCGGTCCCGGCCGCAAAATCGTCCGCCGGGACGCCTTCCGTGACATCCGTCACCGACAGCGTGTAGGTGCCTTCTGTATAACCGCTAAAAGCGCCGGCCGCGCCGGCCGCCACATAGTAGGTCCCGTCCTCCGCCGCCGTGAACGTCACTAGGCTGTTGCGGCTCACGCCGCCGTTGTCGTCCGTCGTGCCGGCGAGAAGGACGCCGTCCGCGTCGTGGACCCCGTACAGATACGGGTCATCCAAGGTGCCGGCCCCGGTACGCGAGCCCGCCAGGTCGATGTGGTAGGTCCTGCCCGCCTCCAGGGTCACCGCGAACCAGTCGCGGTCGCCAGCGACCTCGACCTCGCCCGTGGCCGAGCCGCCGACCGCCACCGTGCCGGTGGTGCCGGTCCCGGCCGCAAAATCGTCCGTGAGGCCTTCCCAGACATCCGTCACCGACAGCGTGTAGGTGCCTTCACCTACTGTATAACGGTTAAAAGCGCCGGCCGCCACATAGTAGGTCCCGGCCGCGTCCGGCGTGAACGTCACCCGACTGTTGAGCCACCAGCCGCCGTCGTCGTTCGTCGTGCCGGGGACTAGGTTCCCGTCCGCGTCGTGGACCCCGTACAGATACGGGTCATTCAGGGTGCCGGCCCCGGTACGCAAGCCCTCCAGGTCTATCCGGTAGGTCCTGCCCGCCTCCAGCTCGACCGCGAACCAGTCACGGTCGTTTCCGTAATCGATGTCGCCCGTGGCCGACCCGCCGACCGCCACCGTGCCGGTCGTGCCGGTTCCGGCCGCAAAATCGTCCGGGACGCCTTCCGTGACATCCGTCACCGACAGCGTGTAGGTGCCATAATCATGAGCGCCGGCCGCCACATAGTAGGTCCCGGCCTCCTGCGCCGTGAAGGTCACCCGACTGTTGTAGTCCACACCGCCGTCGTCGTCCGTCGTGCCGGCGAGGAGGACGCCGTCGGCGTCGTGGATGCCGCGCAGATACGGGTCACGCAGGATGCGGGCCCCGGTATGCGAGCCCTCCAGATCGATCCGGTAGGTTCTGCCCGCTTCCAGGGTCACCGCGAACCAGTCCTGGTCGCCCCCTGTCTCGACCTCGCCCGTCGCCGAGCCGCCGACCGCCACCGCGCCGGTGGTGGATGTGCTTGCCGAGTAGTCGTCATCCATGATGCGTCTCTCCTACAAATGAATAGGAATAAGGCAAAAACAACTCGCCTCAAGAGGTTCGATGGAACGGTGTCCTGGAGGAGTTCGCCCGGGGCGAGCGGGTTCCAGGCGCTCTCGAGGCGCGCTCCCCCGGGACGAACGGCCCGGAAGACGCGCCCCCGGGAGGGGGGGTTCCTAGCGGATGAGCGCACGCCATCATCAAAGCGGGTTCCCCGGCAATGATGACGGCGTCTTTCTCTTGATGGGTTCGAAACACGCGGGCCGGGTTTCGCCTCCCCGCTCGCACAGGGCGCGGTCAGCGGAACGAGAGCGAAGGTGAAGACGAACGATTTTCGCTTTCATGGAATCGGGTCCTCTCTAATCCGCCTCTCGTGTATTGCCGTTGTCTGAATGTAGGACATAGAGCGCCACGAGGCGTTCTCGAACCTTGCGGTGGTGAGAGACCACCGCCGACAGCCTGTCGCAGCAGGCTGAATGAAGCTGAGGGCAGCCTGACCCGAGGGACATCAGGGAAGGTGGAAGCAGCCCTGACAAATGCAATGCATTCGTATACGGGCTCCCGCTCACCGTGACGCAGACCCACCAATATCGCCCGATCATAGACGATTTATCGTGAAATAGGTGTGATATGTTTTGGGAATTCAGTGACACTACCGTGAATTCTCGACGAATATCAACTTATAGCCATAAATCACTAAAGAATCACTCTATTGGCTCAATAGTTCCCGGTAAATTCACGGAAATAGGTTACTAGTCTCGCTAGATTGATTTTCTTTCTGCGTTATGCCGTTGTGCAAGCGACTGGAGTTGCCCCGTTTCGGTGGACAGTTGCGAGCAGTCGCCACCAGCACTGACGTGAGCGACAGCCGGTGGAAGCCCGGAGGGTAGTCGTCGACCTCCGGCACGCCGATCGGACAAGCCTCAAGGTCGGTTTGCTCGTGGAGGGCCACCGTTCCCTTGGCGACGCAGCGCAGCTTGCGCCGCAGCGCGCTCGAAGGCGAGGGTCTATGAATCTGAACGTTGTTACGGGGAAGAGAGGACAGCCCGACAGCCCGACAGCCCGACAGCCCGACAGCTTGTCACGCTAGCACATTTCCCGTCAGTTTTCCACGCTTGGCGGCGGACCGTGGCGGCCTTCCCCAGGCCGGAGCCGGAGGCGTAAGCCCGGTGTCCCGTTGCATCCGCTCGCTTGCCGGGCCGGCGCACAATGCTTTCTGGTCTCTCGTAACGGTCGCCGGTAGAGCGGCCACAATATCTTGTTCTCTGGATAGGGGCCGTCGGATCTTGTTCTTTCCGGGCTTCGTGCCGGGACCGGGGTTGTCCGCCGCCCGGCGTCTGATCAGGTCGGGCCTTGTCGGCCTTGCCGCGCTCCTGATCTCTGGGCTGGTGGTTGCGGAGGTTGCGGCCCAGCAGTCATCCGTCACGCTGACGGTAGCCCCGGGCAGTCTGATGGAGAATGCCGGCAGTACCGACGTCACGGTGACGGCCACCCTCTCCGGGCCCCAGGCCACGCCGACAACCGTTGTCCTGTCGCTGGCCGGCACGGCGAACCGGGGCACGGACTACACGGCGCCGGCCGTGCCGCCTTCCATCACCATTCCGGCTGGCAGTACCGCCGAAACGGCGAACCTGGTCGTCTCGCCCGTGGATGACAACTTCTGGGAGGGCGACGAATCCATTGAAGTGAACGGGAGCGCCGGCGACCTGGTGGTGACCGGCGCCTCTTTAACCCTGGAGGACAATGAAGAGCGCCCGGATATCCGGTTGAGAATGATATCCTGGGACAGAGGCGAGAACTATCGCTTTGACTTCGCGGGCGTCAACGAAATCTACACAGACACCGGGACGGTGACATTCACCATTGCTGTACAGTTGGATGGCGGTGTGACGCTGGAGACGCCGCTGGAGGTCGCGCTTTCTTTGAGCAGCATATCGACGGGGACGGAGGGAACGAACTACACGGTAGAGATGCCGGCTACTACAATCCTGCCTGCCGGGGGCACATCGACAAACGTGGAAGTGAAGATCACGAACCTGAACGATATAATACGGGGTGGTAGGAGCTCTCTAGTTGTCTATTTAACAGCAACGGCGCGTCATCTGGATGAAGAACTCACTGTTATACCCGGGAACTTGCAGATGGCTCGTATTGCATATAGCCCAGAGAACCGTCAATTCCCGTCGAGACGAGATGCATACTTGCGAATCGCTAATGATGGCGTACACCATATCTATGAAACCGCCGGGGATACCGTGCTGACCTTCAATCTGATTATAGAAGGGCCGCCTCCGCTTGGAGTGGACGTCACTTTCGACATGGTAATGCACTCCAATAATGCCATCGAAGTTGTCGGTGAGCTTCCTAGCGTTGTAATCGACGGGGCAGCCACCCGGTTGACGGTTCCGATGACGGTGACCGTAAGACCCAAGGCGGGTCTCGATCTCGCTTCTATACGGGAGGTGTCGTTCTATGCCTCCCCTCGCGCGCCCCATACTGATGATTTTGACGAATCAGGCTCGATCATAGAAATCGTGCCCGTTGACGACGCGAGCGTTACGAGACTCTATCTAACTGGCTCCAGCAGTTTTTTTCCTGCAGACGTCTTCAATCAGGGAGAGAGGATCACGATCATAGTTCATTTTAATCGATCAATTACATTTCCCGGTCCTCCGGGACTTGCTTTCTACCTGGACGACGGTTCAACGCGGACTGCAACGTGTGAGTCTGCCACCCCCAACGGCAACTTTAGTTGTTACTACTACGTAGCGAACGGCGATTTAGATATTGACGGCATCGAGATCAGACGGGACTCGTTAAGGGTTCCGGCAGGGGGCGTGCGCGATTATTTCGACAGGACGATAGTGGTGCCGCTGGATTCAGCGATTCCGGCCGGCCTTGTCGGGAAGTACCCGGACATAAAACTTCATGGCGGCATAGTCGGCTACGAGCTTTCCACCGACAGGGAGAGCCTGCAGGAAGGGGTTGGCCGGACGGTCGTGAGAGTGACGGCCACTCATCGTTCGGGACGTGTGCTGGCGGAGCGAATCGTGATTCCACTCGCCATCGCCGGTGGCACGGCGACCAGTGCCGACTATGTGGTGAGCGGGGACCAGAGCATCACGGTTCGCGCCGGGGAATTGTCGGGCAGCACGACGCTGTACGTGACGCCGGTTGAGGATTTCGTCAAGGAGGCGCGCACCGAGAGCGTGCGGATAGCAGGCGGGGAATCGGTTTTCTATGTGCAGGGAACCGAATTCCATATCATCGATGCGCCGAGCATCGTGCTGTCGGTGTCGGGAGCGACGCTGACCGAGCAGGGCGGCGCCCAGGTGGTCACGGTCACGGCGGCGCTTGGAGACCCGTCCGACTCGACGCGCCCACGGGCCATACCGGTCAGGCTGGCGTTTGGCGGCACGGCGGGCGGTGACGATTACGTGGTGTCCGGGGGTCCGGAGCTCACGATTCCGGCGAATGCGCGCTCGGTCAGCAAGACGCTGACCTTCACGCCGACGGATGACCGGCTGCTGGAGGGTGACGAGACGATTGTGCTGCGCGGGTCGACGCCGGGGCTGACGGTGTCCGGTACGGAACTGACGATCAAGGACGACGAGATTGTTCC
This sequence comes from uncultured Binatia bacterium (SeqCode), assembly GCA_965221155.1. Taxonomy (GTDB): domain Bacteria; phylum Desulfobacterota; class Binatia; order UBA9968; family JAJDTQ01; genus JAJDTQ01. Next base: position 1,729,038 of record OZ244869.1, read on the forward strand.
GGAGGTCCGGCTGATGGTCAGCAACGATACGATCCAGGAGAGCGGGACGGGCGCGTCGGCGGTGGAAGTGACGGCGATGCTGGAGCCGGACGTGACGGTAGGCGGCGATACGGTGGTGACGCTGTCGCTGTCCGGGACTGCGGCGGCGGGGTCGGACTACACGGCGGCATGGTCACCGACGACGCGTCAGATCACGATTCCGTCCGGGCAGCGTAGGGGCGGTCCGGTGACGCTGTCGCTGACGCCGGTGCAGGACGAGGCGGCCGAGGGTGACGAGACCGTTGTGGTGCAGGGTCGGGCGGTGGTGCAGGATATGGCGATGGGTGATCTTGTGGTCAAGGTGGTGTCGATCACGCTGAAGGACGACGACGTGGCGGGTGTGGAGGTGACGCCGACGGCGCTGTCGGTGCCGGAAGGCGCCAGCCGGACGTACACGGTGAAGCTGGCCTCGCGTCCGGCGGGAGACGTGACGGTGTCGGTGGGCGGGTATTCGGGCACGGACGTATCGGTGAGTCCGGATCATCTGACGTTCACGCCGGGCGCCTGGAACGTGCCGCAAATGGTGACGGTGAGGGCCGCGGGTGACGCGGACGCGGTCATGGACGAGTTGGTGGTGCTTGCACACACGGTGGGCGGTGCGGACTATGCGGGGTTGACGGCGCCGGACGTGACGGTGTCGATCGAAGAAACGACGGTACCGACACTGACGATTGAAGACGCGGTGGTCCTTGAATCCGCCGGCAGCGCGGCGTTCACGGTTCGGCTGTCGGCGGTCAGCAGTCGGGACGTGACGGTTGACTATGCGACGGCGGACGGGACGGCGACGGCGGGTTCGGACTACACGGCGGCGGCAGAAGACGCGACGCTGACGATTGCGGCGGGGACGACCGAGCAGACGATCACGGTGCCGGTGACGCAGGACGCGCTGGATGAAGACGACGAGACCTTTACGGTGACGCTGAGCGATGCTGTAAACGCGACGCTGTCGGACAGCGAAGCGACGGGCACTATTGAGGACGACGACGCGCCGCCGGGGCTGAGCATTGCCGACCAGACGGGTACTGAGGGCGTCGGGGAAATGAGGTTCACGGTGACGCTGTCGGCGCTCAGCGGTCGGGACGTGACGGTTGACTATGCGACGGCGGACGGCACGGCGACGGCGGGTTCGGACTACACGGCGTCGTTGTCCGGCGCGACGCTGACGATTGCGGCGGGCGCGACGACGGGTACGATCACGGTGCCGGTGACGCAGGACGCGCTGGATGAAGACGACGAGACCTTTACGGTGACGCTGAGCGATGCTGTAAACGCGACGCTGTCGGACAGCGAAGCGAGCGGTACGATTGAGGACGACGACGCGGTTATGTCGACGTTGAGCATTGCCGACCAGACGGGACCCGAGAGTGTTGGCAGTTTGACGTTCACGGTGACGCTGTCGGCGCTCAGCGGTCGGGATGTCACGGTTGGATACACGACGACGGACGGCACGGCGACGGCGGGTTCGGACTACACGGCGTCGTTGTCCGGCGCGACGCTGACGATTGCGGCGGGGACAACCGAGCAGACGATCACGGTGCCGGTAACGCAGGACGCGCTGGATGAAGACGACGAGACGTTTACGGTGACGCTGAGCAACCCCGTAAACGCGACGCTGTCGGACGGCGGAGCGAGCGGTACGATTGAGGACGACGACGCGCCGACGGGGCTGAGCGTTGCCGACCAGACGGGTACTGAGGGCGTTGGGGAAATGACGTTCACGGTGACGCTGTCGGCGGTCAGCGGTCGGGACGTGACGGTTGGATACTCAACGTCGGACGGGACGGCGGTGGCGGGTTCGGACTACGTGGCGTCGTTGTCCGGCGCGACGCTGACGATCCCGGCGGGTACGACGACGGGGACGATCACGGTGCCGGTGACGCAGGACGCGCTGGATGAAGACGACGAGACCTTTACGGTGACGCTGAGCGATGCTGTAAACGCGACGCTGTCGGACAGCGAAGCGACGGGTACGATTGAGGACGACGACGCGGTTATGTCGACGTTGAGCATTGCCGACCGGACAGGGTCTGAGAGTGTTGGCAACCTGGTGTTCACGGTGACGCTGTCGGCGCTCAGCGGTCGGGACGTGACGGTTGACTATGCGACGGCGGACGTGACGGCGACGGCGGGTTCGGACTACACGACGGCGAACGCGACGCTGACGATTGCGGCGGGCGCGACGACGGGTACGATCACGGTGCCGGTGACGCAGGACGCGCTGGACGAGGCGGACAATGAGACTTTCAAGGTCACGCTGAGCAACCCTGTAAACGCGACGCTGTCGGACGGCGAGGCGACGGGCACGATTGAGGACGACGACGAGGTTACGTCGACGTTGAGCATTGCCGACCGGACGGGGTCCGAGAGTGTTGGCAGCCTGGTGTTCACGGTGACGCTGTCGGCGGTCAGCGGTCGGGACGTGACGGTTGAATACACGACGGCGGACGGGACGGCGACGGCGGGTTCGGATTACACGGCGGCGTCGGGCGCGACGCTGACGATTGCGGCGGGGACGACCGAGCAGACGATCCGGGTGCCGGTGACGCCGGACGCGCTGGACGAGGCGGACAATGAGACTTTCAAGGTCACGTTGAGCAACCCTGTGAACGCGACGCTGTCGGACGGCGAGGCGACGGGTACGATCACCGATGACGACGCGCCGCCGGGGTTGAGCATTGCCGACCGGACGGGGTCCGAGAGCACTGGCAGCCTGTCGTTCACGGTTCGGCTGTCGGCGGTCAGCGGTCGGGACGTGACGGTCAAATACTCAACGTCGGACGGGACGGCGACGGCGGGTTCGGACTACACGGCGGCGGCGGAAGACGCGGTGCTGACGATTTCGGCGGGTACGTTGACGGGTATGATCGTGGTGTTGATCGAGCCGGATGAGTTTGATGAAGCGGACACCGAGACGTTCATGGTCACGCTGAGCGATGCTGTAAACGCGGCGCTGGTGGACGGCGAAGCAACGGGTACGATCACCGATGACGATGCGCCGCCGGGGTTGAGCATTGCCGATGGCCAGGCGGCCGAGGGCGACCGCAGCCTGTCGTTCACGGTGACGCTGTCGGCGGTGAGCGAGCGGGATGTGACGGTTGGATACGCGACGTCGGACGGGACGGCGACGGCGGGTTCGGACTACACGGCGGCGGCGGAAGACGCGGTGCTGACGATTTCGGCGGGTACGACGACAGGGACGATCACGGTGCCGGTCACGCAGGACGCGCTGGACGAGGATAACGAGACCTTTACGGTGACGCTGAGCAACCCCGTGAACGCGACGGTGTCGGACGGGGAGGCGAGCGGTACGATCAGGGACGACGACGGCAGGGGGATAAGACTGAATTTAACTGCGCTGACGGTGCCGGAAGGTCAAAGCAACAACAACTTCGGGATAGCCCTGCTGTCTGAGCCGACGGACACGGTGACGGTGACGGTGACGGCGCCCGCTGATTCGGACGTGTGGCTGGCCGTGCCCGGCGGTACGGTGAAGAAATTGGACCTGACGTTCACGAGGACGGACTGGCGGTTTACCCAAACCGTGGCTCCGTTCGCGGCCGAAGACGACGATGCCGTGGACGATGCGCCGGTACGGTTGAGTTATACGGCGAGCGGCGGCGACTACAATGGTGTGACGACGTCGGGTCCGCTGATCACGATTCTGGAAGACGACAGTCCGGAGGTAAGCATTGCCGACCGGACGGGGACCGAGAGTGTTGGGAGCCTGTCGTTCGAAGTGACGCTGAATGTGCCGAGCAGCAAGTCGGTGATGGTGAGATACGGCACGTCGGACGGGACGGCGACGGCGGGAACGGACTACACGGCGTCGGCGAACGCGACGCTGACCTTTGCTGCGCTGGAGACGACAGCGTTGATCGAGATACCAATCACGGCGGACACTGTAGACGAGGAAGACAACGAGACGTTTACGGTGACGCTGAGCAACCCCGTAAACGCGACGCTGTCGGACCATGAGGCGACGGGCACGATCACCGATGACGACGCGCCGCCGGGGCTGAGCATCGCCGATGGCCAGGCGGCCGAGGGCGACGGCAGCCTGTCGTTCACGGTGACGCTGTCGGCGGTCAGCGATCGGGACGTGACGGTGGGATACGCGACGGCGGACGGGACGGCGACGGCGGGAACGGACTACACGGCGTCGGCGTCGGGCGCGACGCTGACGATCTCGGCGGGTATGACGACGGGTACGATCACGGTGCCGGTGACGCAGGACGCGCTGGACGAAGACGACGAGACGTTTACGGTGACGCTGAGCGACCCCGTGAACGCGACGCTGGTGGACCATGAGGCGACGGGCACGATCACCGATGACGACGCGCTGCCGGGGTTGAGCATTGCCGACCGGACGGAGTCGGAGGGCGTTGGGGACCTGACGTTCACGGTGACGCTGTCGGCGGTCAGCGGACGGGACGTGACGGTGGGATACGCGACGGCGGACGGGACGGCGACGGCGGGAACGGACTACACGGCGTCGGCGTCGGGCGCGACGCTGACGATCTCGGCGGGTATGACGACGGGTACGATCACGGTGCCGGTGACGCAGGACGCGCTGGACGAAGACGACGAGACGTTCAAGGTCACGTTGAGCAACCCTGTGAACGCGACGCTGTCGGACCATGAGGCGACGGGGACGATTGAGGACGACGACGCGCCGCCTGGGTTGAGCATTGCCGACCAGACGGGATCCGAGGATGTTGGCAGTTTGACGTTCACGGTGACGTTGTCGGCGGTCAGCGGTCGGGACGTGACGGTGACGTATGGGACGGCAAACGGGACGGCGACGGCGGGAACGGACTACACGGCGTCGGCGTCGGGCGCGACGCTGGCGATCCCGGCGGGTGCGACGACGGGGACGATTGCGGTGCCGGTGACGCAGGATGTGCTGGACGAGGCGGATGAGACGTTCAAGGTCACGCTGAGCAACCCCGTGAACGCGACGCTGGTGGATGGCGAGGCGACGGGCACGATCACCGATGACGACGCGCCGCCTGGGTTGAGCATTGCCGACCAGACGGAGTCGGAGGGCGTTGGGGACATGACGTTCACGGTGACGCTGTCGGCGGTCAGCGGTCGGGACGTGACGGTGACGTATGGGACGGCAAACGGGACGGCGACGGCGGGAACGGACTACACGGCGTCGGTGGGCGCGACGCTGACGATTGCGGCGGGTATGACGACGGGGACGATCCCGGTGCCGGTGACGCAGGATGTGCTGGATGAGCTGGATGAGACGTTCAAGGTCACGCTGAGCAACCCTGTGAACGCGACGCTGTCGGACGGCGAGGCGACGGGCACGATTGAGGACGACGACGCACCGCCGGGGCTGAGCATTGCCGACCAGACGGAGTCGGAGGGCGTTGGGGACATGACGTTCACGGTGACGCTGTCGGCGGTCAGCGGTCGGGACGTGACGGTGACGTATGGGACGTCGGACGTGACGGCGACGGCGGGAACGGACTACACGGCGTCGGTGGGCGCGACGCTGACGATTGCGGCGGGTATGACGACGGGGACGATCCCGGTGCCGGTGACGCAGGATGTGCTGGATGAGCTGGATGAGACGTTCAAGGTCACGCTGAGCAACCCTGTGAACGCGACGCTGTCGGACGGCGAGGCGACGGGTACGATCACCGATGACGACGCGCCGCCTGGGCTGAGCGTTGCCGACCAGACGGGGTCCGAGGATGTTGGCAGTTTGACGTTCACGGTGACGTTGTCGGCGGTCAGCGGTCGGGACGTGACGGTGACGTATGGGACGGCAAACGGGACGGCGACGGCGGGAACGGACTACACGGCGACGGCGAACGCGACGCTGACGATCCCGGCGGGTACGACGACGGGTACGATCCGGGTGCCGGTGACGCAGGACGCGCTGGATGAAGACGACGAGACGTTCAAGGTCACGCTGAGTGGGGCGGCGAACGCGACGGTGGTGGACGGCGAAGCGACGGGCACGATCACCGACGACGACGCGCCGCCGGGGTTGAGCGTTGCCGACCAGACGGGGTCCGAGAGTGTTGGCAACCTGTCATTCACGGTAACGCTGTCGGCGGTCAGCGGTCGGGATGTGACGGTGACGTATGTGACGTCGGACGGGACGGCGACGGCGGGAACGGACTACACGGCGTCGGCGAACGCGACGCTGACGATCCCGGCGGGATCGAGGACCCGGACGATTGCGGTGCCGGTGACGCAGGATATGCTGGACGAGCTGGATGAGACGTTCAAGGTGACGCTGAGCAACCCTGTGAACGTGACGGTGGTGGACGGCGAGGCGACGGGTACGATTGAGGACGACGACGCGCCGCCGGGGCTGAGCATTGCCGACCAGACTGGTACTGAGGGCGTTGGGGACATGGTTTTCACGGTGACGCTGTCGGCGGTCAGCGGTCGGGACGTGACGGTTGACTATGCGACGGCGGACGGGACGGCGACGGCGGGTTCGGACTACACGGCGGCGAACGCGACGCTGACGATTGCGGCAGGTGTGACGACGGGGACGATCACGGTGCCGGTGACGCAGGACGCGCTGGATGAAGACGACGAGACCTTTACGGTGGCACTGAGCGATGCTGTAAACGCGACGCTGTCGGACAGCGAGGCGACGGGCACGATTGAGGACGACGACGCGCCGCCGGGGCTGAGCATTGCCGACCAGACGGAGTCGGAGGGCGTTGGGGACATGTCATTCACGGTGACGTTGGATGCGCCCAGCAGCAAGCAGGTGACGGTTACCTATGCGACGGCGGACGTGACGGCGACGGCGGGTTTGGATTACACGGCGTCGTTGTCGGGCGCGACGCTGACGATTGCGGCGGGTGCGACGACGGGGACGATCACGGTGCCGGTGACGCAGGACGCGCTGGATGAAGACGACGAGACCTTTACGGTGACGCTGAGCGATGCTGTAAACGCGACGCTGTCGGACAGCGAGGCGACGGGCACGATTGAGGACGACGACGCGCCGCCGGGGCTGAGCATTGCCGACCAGACGGAGTCGGAGGGCGTTGGGGACATGTCATTCACGGTGACGTTGGATGCGCCCAGCAGCAAGCAGGTGACGGTTACCTATGCGACGGCGGACGTGACGGCGACGGCGGGTTTGGATTACACGGCGTCGTTGTCGGGCGCGACGCTGACGATCCCGGCGGGTACGACGACGGGGACGATCACAGTGCCGGTGACGCAGGACGCGCTGGATGAAGACGACGAGACCTTTACGGTGACGCTGAGCGATGCTGTAAACGCGACGCTGTCGGACAGCGAAGCGACGGGCACGATTGAGGACGACGACGCGCCGCCGGGGCTGAGCATTGCCGACCAGACGGAGTCGGAGGGCGTTGGGGACATGTCATTCACGGTGACGTTGGATGCGCCCAGCAGCAAGCAGGTGACGGTTACCTATGCGACGGCGGACGTGACGGCGACGGCGGGTTTGGATTACACGGCGTCGTTGTCGGGCGCGACGCTGACGATCCCGGCGGGTACGACGACGGGGACGATCACAGTGCCGGTGACGCAGGACGCGCTGGATGAAGACGACGAGACCTTTACGGTGACGCTGAGCGATGCTGTAAACGCGACGCTGTCGGACAGCGAAGCGACGGGCACGATTGAGGACGACGACGCGCCGCCGGGGCTGAGCATTGCCGACCAGACCGGTACTGAGGGCGTCGGGGACATGAGGTTCACGGTGACGCTGTCGGCGCTCAGCGGTCGGGACGTGACGGTCAAGTACTCAACGGCGGACGGGACGGCGACGGCGGGTTCGGACTACACGGCGGCGAACGCGACGCTGACGATTGCGGCGGGTACGACGACGGGGCTGATCACGGTTCCAGTGACGCAGGATGGGCTGGATGAAGACGACGAGACCTTTACCGTGGCACTGAGCGATGCTGTAAACGCGACGCTGTCGGACAGCGAAGCGAGCGGTACGATTGAGGACGACGACGCGGTTATGTCGACGTTGAGCATTGCCGACCAGACAGGGTCTGAGAGTGTTGGCAACCTGGTGTTCACGGTGACGCTGTCGGCGCTCAGCGGTCGGGACGTGACGGTTGACTATGCGACGGCGGACGTGACGGCGACGGCGGGTTCGGACTACACGGCGGCGAACGCGACGCTGACGATTGCGGCGGGGACGACGACGGGTACGATCACGGTGCCGGTGACGCAGGATGGGCTGGACGAGGCGGACACTGAGACCTTCAAGGTGACGCTGGGCAACCCTGGAAACGCGACGCTATTGGACAGTGAGGCGATTGGTACGATTGAGGACGACGATGAAACGCTGATGATCATTGACCTGGCGGACGCGTCGGTGGCCGAGAATACGGCCTACACGTCGATGCCGGCGGTGACCGGTGCGAGCAGCGCGGTGACCTGGACGGTGGAAGGGACGGATGCCGGCGACTTCACGATCCATGCGGATACCGGCGTATTGGGCATGGTGGGACGCGACTTCGAGAACCCGGTGGATGCGGATGAGGACAACGACTACGAGGTGACGGTGCGGGCGACGGACGCCTACACAAACACGGCCACGCAGGCGCTCACGGTGACGGTGACCGACGTGGTGGAGACGAGTACGCTGACGATCAGCGGCCTGGCGGACGGGACGGTGGCGGAGAACGCGGTGTACACCTCGGCCACGCCGACGGTAACCGGCGCGCTCGGCGCGGTGACCTGGACCAGGGAAGGGACGGACGCCGGCGACTTCACGATCAACGGGACCACCGGCGTATTGGGCATGGTGGGACGCGACTTCGAGAGCCCGGCGGATGCGGACGAGGACAACGACTATGAGGTGACGGTGAAGGTCGAGGATGCGGACGGCAACACGGCCACGCAGGCGCTCACGGTGACGGTCACCGACGTGGTGGAGACGGCGACGCTGACGATCAGCGGCCTGGCGGACGGGACGGTGGCGGAGAACGCGGTGTACACCTCGGCGAGGCCGACGGTGACCGGCGCGATTGGCGCGGTGACCTGGACCAGGGAAGGGACGGACGAGGGGGACTTCACGATCAACGGGACCACCGGCGTCTTGAGCATGGTGGGACGCGACTTCGAGAGCCCGGCGGATGCGGATGAGGACAACGACTATGAGGTGACGGTGAAGGTCGAGGACGCGGACGGCAACACGGCGATGCAGGCGCTCACGGTGACGGTCACCGACGTGGTGGAGACGAGTACGCTGACGATCAGCGGCCTGGCGGACGGGTCGGTGGCGGAGAACGCAGTGTACACCTCGGCGACGCCGACGGTGACCGGCGCGCTCGGCGCGGTGACCTGGACCAGGGAAGGCGTGGACGCCGGGGACTTCACGATCAATGCGGACACCGGCGTCCTGGGCATGGTGGGACGCGACTTCGAGAACCCGGCGGATGCGGACGAGGACAACGACTATGAGGTGACGGTGAAGGTCGAGGACGCGGACGGCAACACGGCGACGCAGTCGCTCACGGTGACGGTGACCGACGTGGTGGAGACGAGTACGCTGACGATCAGCGGCCTGGCGGACGGGACGGTGGCGGAGAACGCAGTATACACCTCGGCCACGCCGACGGTGACCGGCGCGCTCGGCGCGGTGACCTGGACCAAGGAAGGGACGGACGCCGACGACTTCACGATCAATGCGGACACCGGCGTATTGGGCATGGTGGGACGCGACTTCGAGAGCCCGGCGGATGCGGACGAGGACAACGACTATGAGGTGACGGTGAAGGTCGAGGATGCGGACGGCAACACGGCCACGCAGGCGCTCACGGTGACGGTCACCGACGTGGTGGAGACGAGCACGCTGACGATCAGCGGCCTGGCGGACGGGACGGTGGCGGAGAACGCGGTGTACACCTCGGCCACGCCGACGGTGACCGGCGCGCTCGGCGCGGTGACCTGGACCAGGGAAGGGACGGACGCCGGCGACTTCACGATCAACGGGACCACCGGCGTATTGGGCATGGTGGGACGCGACTTCGAGAGCCCGGCGGATGCGGACGAGGACAACGACTATGAGGTGACGGTGAAGGTCGAGGATGCGGACGGCAACACGGCCACGCAGGCGCTCACGGTGACGGTGACCGACGTGGTGGAGACGAGCACGCTGACGATCAGCGGCCTGGCGGACGGGACGGTGGCGGAGAACGCGGTGTACACCTCGGCCACGCCGACGGTGACCGGCGCGCTCGGCGCGGTGACCTGGACCAGGGAAGGGACGGACGCCGGCGACTTCACGATCAATGCGGACACCGGCGTCCTGGGCATGGTGGGACGCGACTTCGAGAACCCGGCGGATGCGGACGAGGACAACGACTATGAGGTGACGGTGAAGGTCGAGGATGCGGACGGCAACACGGCCACGCAGGCGCTCACGGTGACGGTCACCGACGTGGTGGAGACGAGCACGCTGACGATCAGCGGCCTGGCGGACGGGACGGTGGCGGAGAACGCGGTGTACACCTCGGCCACGCCGACGGTAACCGGCGCGCTCGGCGCGGTGACCTGGACCAGGGAAGGGACGGACGCCGGCGACTTCACGATCAACGGGACCACCGGCGTATTGGGCATGGTGGGACGCGACTTCGAGAGCCCGGCGGATGCGGACGAGGACAACGACTACCAGGTGACGGTGAAGGTCGAGGATGCGGACGGCAACACGGCCACGCAGGCGCTCACGGTGACGGTGACCGACGTGGTGGAGACGAGCACGCTGACGATCAGCGGCCTGGCGGACGGGACGGTGGCGGAGAACGCGGTGTACACCTCGGCCACGCCGACGGTGACCGGCGCGCTCGGCGCGGTGACCTGGACCAGGGAAGGGACGGACGCCGGCGACTTCACGATCAATGCGGACACCGGCGTCCTGGGCATGGTGGGACGCGACTTCGAGAACCCGGCGGATGCGGATGAGGACAACGACTATGAGGTGACGGTGAAGGTCGAGGACGCGGACGGCAACACGGCGACGCAGGCGCTCACGGTGACGGTCACCGACGTGGTGGAGACGGCGACGCTGACGATCAGCGGCCTGGCGGACGGGACGGTGGCGGAGAACGCGGTGTACACCTCGGCCACGCCGACGGTAACCGGCGCGCTCGGCGCGGTGACCTGGACCAGGGAAGGGACGGACGCCGACGACTTCACGATCAATGCGGACACCGGCGTCCTGGGCATGGTGGGACGCGACTTCGAGAACCCGGCGGATGCGGACGAGGACAACGACTACCAGGTGACGGTGAAGGTCGAGGACGCGGACGGCAACACGGCGATGCAGGCGCTCACGGTGACGGTCACCGACGTGGTGGAGACGGCGACGCTGACGATCAGCGGCCTGGCGGACGGGACGGTGGCGGAGAACGCGGTGTACACCTCGGCGACGCCGACGGTGACCGGCGCGCTCGGCGCGGTGACCTGGACCAAGGAAGGGACGGACGCCGACGACTTCACGATCAATGCGGACACCGGCGTCCTGGGCATGGTGGGACGCGACTTCGAGAACCCGGCGGATGCGGATAAGGACAACGACTATGAGGTGACGGTGAAGGTCGAGGACGCGGACGGCAACACGGCGACGCAGGCGCTCACGGTGACGGTCACCGACGTGGTGGAGACGGCGACGCTGACGATCAGCGGCCTGGCGGACGGGACGGTGGCGGAGAACGCGGTGTACACCTCGGCCACGCCGACGGTAACCGGCGCGCTCGGCGCGGTGACCTGGACCAGGGAAGGGACGGACGCCGGCGACTTCACGATCAATGCGGATACCGGCGTATTGGGCATGGTGGGACGCGACTTCGAGAGCCCGGCGGATGCGGACGAGGACAACGACTATGAGGTGACGGTGAAGGTCGAGGACGCGGACGGCAACACGGCCACGCAGGCGCTCACGGTGACGGTCACCGACGTGGTGGAGACGGCGACGCTGACGATCAGCGGCCTGGCGGACGGGACGGTGGCGGAGAACGCGGTGTACACCTCGGCGAGGCCGACGGTGACCGGCGCGATTGGCGCGGTGACCTGGACCAGGGAAGGCGTGGACGAGGGGGACTTCACGATCGATGCAAACACCGGCGTCCTGAGCATGGCGCCGCGAAACTTCGAGAGTCGGGAGGATGCGGACGAGGACAACGTCTACGCGGTGACGGTGCGGGCGAGGGACGCCAACAACAACACGGCGACGCAGTCGCTCACGGTGACGGTGACCGACGTGAGGGAGCCGCCGGCGATGCCGGCGATGCCGACGCTCGACAGCGCGACATCGGCCAGCCTGACCGTGAGTTGGACCGCGCCGGCGAACGCGGGGCGGCCCGCGATCACGAGCTACGACCTGCGCTACCGGGCGGGCGCCACCGGGGCCTTCATCGACGGGCCGCAGGACCAGGCCGGCCTGAGCGCAACGATCAGCGGCCTGGCGGCAAGCACTACCTACCAGGTGCAGGTGCGGGCGAGTAACGACGAGGGCGACAGCGGGTGGTCGCCGACGCTGTCCGCCTCGACGGGGGCCGCGTCGGCCAACACGGCGCCGGTGTTCAACGAGGGTACGTCCGCGACGCGACGCGTAGCGGAGAACACGGCGGCGGGCCAGGCCATCGGAGATCCGCTGACGGCGACCGACGCCGACAACGACACGCTGACGTACACGCTGGAAGGGACGGACGCGGCGGCGTTCGACATCGTCGCGACCACTGGCCAGATCCGCACCAGGGTGGCTCTCGACTACGAGGCGAAGTCCAGCTACTCGGTGACGGTCACGGCTGATGACGGCAACGGCGGCGCCGACACGATCGCGGTGACGATCACCATCACGGATGTGAACGAGGCGAGGGGTACGCCGCCCGCGGCGCCGACGGGTCTGGGGGTGCTAACGAGCAGTGCGGCAGTGGAGTTGTTCTGGGATCTGCCGACGGACGCCGGGATCCGCCACGAGGTGCGGTACCGGCAGGCAGGCGCGGCGACATTCGGTGAATGGCGAGGCGCTGGCGGGGCTTGGGCGCATGTGGTGAACGGCGTGCCCGGGCAGGGTCTCGAGAACGGCGTGGCGTATAGGTTCGAGGTGCGGGCGGTGAATGCGTCTGGCGCCGGGCTTGCGGTGGACGTGACGGCGACGCCGCGCGCCGGTGCCGTGCTGACCGCGCCGCGGAGTTTCCACGTGACTAGGGAGGGTGACGGCGAGGTGACGTTGAGTTGGCAGCCGCCGGCCAGCGCGCGCGACCTGCCCGTGAACTATTATCAGTACCGTTACCGGAAGGCATCGGACGCTGACGGGTTCAACGACTGGAGGTACCTGAGCTGGCTGACTGTGCCGTTCACGAAGTACTACCTGGACAACGGCGTGGCGTACAGGTTTGAGGTGCGGGCGATGGATGGAGTCGTCCCGGGAGGTGGCCATGGTCCGGTGGCGGCAGTGACGGCGACGCCGCGCGGGTCGGCGCAGACGGCGACGCTGACGATCAGCGGCCTGGCGGACGGGACGGTGGCGGAGAACGCGGTGTACACCTCGGCGAGGCCGACGGTGACCGGCGCGATTGGCGCGGTGACCTGGACCAGGGAAGGCGTGGACGAGGGGGACTTCACGATCGATGCAAACACCGGCGTCCTGAGCATGGCGCCGCGAAACTTCGAGAGTCGGGAGGATGCGGACGAGGACAACGTCTACGCGGTGACGGTGCGGGCGAGGGACGCCAACAACAACACGGCGACGCAGTCGCTCACGGTGACGGTGACCGACGTGAGGGAGCCGCCGGCGATGCCGGCGATGCCGACGCTCGACAGCGCGACATCGGCCAGCCTGACCGTGAGTTGGACCGCGCCGGCGAACGCGGGGCGGCCCGCGATCACGAGCTACGACCTGCGCTACCGGGCGGGCGCCACCGGGGCCTTCATCGACGGGCCGCAGGGCCAGGCCGGCCTGAGCGCAACGATCAGCGGCCTGGCGGCAAGCACTACCTACCAGGTGCAGGTGCGGGCGAGTAACGACGAGGGCGACAGCGGGTGGTCGCCGACGCTGTCCGCCTCGACGGGGGCCGCGTCGGCCAACACGGCGCCGGTGTTCAACGAGGGTACGTCCGCGACGCGACGCGTAGCGGAGAACACCGCGACGAACCAGCCGTTCGGCGACCCAGTGACGGCGACCGACGCCGACGGCGACACGCTAACGTACACGCTGGAAGGGACGGACGCGGCGGCGTTCGACATCGTCGCGACCACTGGCCAGATCCGCACCAGGGTGGCTCTCGACTACGAGGCGAAGTCCAGCTACTCGGTGACGGTCAAGGCTGATGACGGCAACGGCGGCGCCGACACGATCGCGGTGACGATCACCATCACGGATGTGAACGAGGCGAGGGGTACGCCGCCCGCGGCGCCGACGGGTCTGGGGGTGACAACGAGCAGTGCGGCAGTGGAGTTGTTCTGGGATCTGCCGACGGACGCCGGGATCCGCCACGAGGTGCGGTACCGGCAGGCAGGCGCGGCGACATTCGGTGAATGGCGAGGCGCTGGCGGGGCTTGGGCGCATGTGGTGAACGGCGTTCCCGGGCAGGGTCTCGAGAACGGCGTGGCGTATAGGTTCGAGGTGCGGGCGGTGAATGCGTCTGGCGCCGGGCTTGCGGTGGACGTGACGGCGACGCCGCGCGCCGGTGCCGTGCTGACCGCGCCGCGGAGTTTTCACGTGGCTAGGGAGGGTGACGGCGAGGTGACGTTGAGTTGGCAGCCGCCGGCCAGCGCGCGCGACCTGCCCGTGAACTATTATCAGTACCGTTACCGGAAGGCATCGGACGCTGACGGGTTCAACGACTGGAGGTACCTGAGCTGGCTGACTGTGCCGTTCACGAAGTACTATCTGGACAACGGCGTGGCGTACAGGTTTGAGGTGCGGGCGATGGATGGAGTCGTCCCGGGAGGTGGCCATGGTCCGGTGGCGGCAGTGACGGCGACGCCGCGCGGGTCGGCGCAGTCGGCTGAGCAGCGGGTCGAGGAGTCGGCCCCGCCGGTCGAAGCGCCCCGGCCGTCGGTCTCCATTGCCGACGCCGAGGCGCGGGAAGGCGTCGACGCGACGATCGACTTCCTGGTGACGCTCCGCCCGGCGAGCGACCGGAGGGTGACGGTGGACTACGAGACTGCGGACGGGACGGCGAAGGCGGGTGAAGACTACCAGGCCGCCAGCGGGACGCTCACGTTCGTGCCCGGCGATACGGAGAAGACCATACGGGTGACGGTGCTGGACGACGCGAAGGACGAGGGCGAGGAGACGTTCACGCTGGGCCTGTTCGTCCTCTCGCCGCACGCGAAGTTCGCCGACCGCGAGGCCACCGGCACGATTGTCAACAGCGATCCGGTGCCGCAGGCGTGGCTGGCGCGGTTCGGGCGGACGGCGGCGAGTCAGGTGGTGGAGGCGGTGGGCGAGCGGCTGAGGGGCGGGAGTTCGGGGTCGCGGGTGACGATCGCCGGGCAGCGGCTGCCGCTCGGAGCCGAAGAGGCGGAAGCGCCGGCCGCTGCGTGGGACGGGCGGCTTGGGGGCGAGGGTCGCCGGGAGGGCTGGATCGGTGACGATGGGCTGGTGGGTGGCCGGCGGGCGGAGCGATTCCGGACCCTGACGGGCCGCGATCTGCTGCTGGGGAGCTCCTTCAGCCTGCCGTTGGGCGGGGACGGCTCTGCGGGAGCGCGCTGGACGGCTTGGGGAGGGGCGGCAGGGGCGCGCTTCGACGGCAAGGACGGGGATCTTTTGCTGGACGGCGATGTGGTGACCGGGACCCTGGGCTTCGACGGCGAGTGGGGTCGGTGGCTTGCGGGGGTGGCGGTGTCGCACAGCACGGGCGACGGGGACTTCTCCATGAGCGGGACCTGCGCCGGGACCCGGTGCAAGGGCGGTGTGGAGAGCACGGTGACCGGGGTGCATCCGTATGTGCGTTACGAGGTGAAGGAGGGTCTGACGGCGTGGGCGGTGCTGGGCTACGGCAGGGGCAAGCTGACGCTGACCGAGGACGGGGCCGGCGGGAGCAGCTACAGGACGGATGCGGACCTGGTGATGGGGGCGCTGGGCGGACGTGGGGTATTGTTGTCCGCGGGCGGCTTCGAGTTGGCGGCGCGCACGGATGCGCTGCTGACGCGGATGAGGTCGGAGGCGGTGGAGACGGCGGCGGGCCGTCTGGCTGAGTCGGAGGCGGACACGAGCCGGCTGCGGCTGGTGCTGGAAGGCTCGCGGGGGTTCGGGCTGGGGTCGGGGGGCGTGTTGACGCCGTCGCTGGAGGTGGGCGTGCGTTATGACGGGGGCGACGCGGAGACCGGGGCCGGGGTGGAGGTGGGAGCGGGGGTTCGCTACACCGATCCGGCGCTGGGGCTGAGCATGGAGGCGAAGGTGCACGGGCTGATGGCGCACGAGACGGGCGGGTACGAGGAGTGGGGCGCGTCGGGCTCGCTCCGCTTGGGTCCGGACGAGTCGGGGCGTGGCCTTTCGCTTTGGTTGAGGCCGTCCTGGGGGGCGGCGTCGAGCGGGGTGGAGCGGCTGTGGTCGCTCCGGGACGCGGCGGACTTGACGGCGAACGACGAATTCGATCAGACGGGCCGGCTCGACGCGGAATTGGGCTACGGCGTTGCGGGGCCGGACGGTGTCGGGGTGGTGACTCCGTACGCGGGCTTTGGGCTGTCGGAGGCGGGCGACCGGAGCTGGCGTCTGGGGACGCGCTGGAAGCTTGGTCAGGACGCCACCCTGGAGCTCGAGGGGACGCGGCGCGAGCCTGCCGATGACGACGCGCCCACACACGGCGTCATGCTGCGGGCCAGGTTCCGATGGTAGCGACGACTACTGTCCCAATGTAAATGGCGGAGGGTTCGGCTGGTTTTCCGGATGAATCTTCCGCCGTGCCGCAATCTCCTGGATTGTCATGTCCCCGCGCAACGCTTCCAGCGCTACCTTCGCCTTGTACTCACCCGTGAATCGGCGTCGTGTTGTCGTTGCGTATTCCTCCCTCCCTAGGCGGAATGGAATACACCTTGGCTAACCTGAAGTTCTGGGGTCATTCTCGCCTTGGCGGCGAGCAACTCATTGTAATTGATAGACATTCGAGCATTCAAGAGGTGATTTCGTCGGGAATATGTAGTCACTAAATAGGCTTGACTCTATTGGTGTGTATGCTATAATACTGGCATGCCTCGACGAAAACCTGCCGTCCACGTCGTCACTACCAAGCGCCGGTATAAAGACCGCGTCTACACCACCCACCTGCTGCGACGCTCCTACCGCGAAAACGGCAAGGTCAAGAATGAAACCGTCGGCAATCTCTCCCACCTGCCGGATTCGGTAGTGGAACTGGTGCGCCTCGCACTCGCCGGCAAGACCCTGGTGCCTGCCGAGACGGCGTTGCAGGTGCTGCGCTCCCGCCCCCATGGGCATGTGGCCGCAGTGCTGGGCATGGTCAAGGCGCTGGGTCTGGAGCGTCTGCTCGATCCTCGAAGCAGCGTCCAACGCCACCGCACTGTGGCCTTGATCGTGTCGCGGGTGCTGTGTCCGGACTCGAAGCTGGCCACCGCGCGCACTCTGGATTCCCAGAGTGCGACCTCCACCCTGGGCGAAGAGCTTGGGCTGGAGGCGGTGCAAGCCGAAGAACTGTACGAGGCCATGGACTGGCTGGGCGAGCGCCAGGGGCGCATCGAAACCGCCCTGGCCAAGCGTCATCTCCACCACGGCACTCTGGTGCTCTACGACGTCACGTCAAGCTACCTCGAAGGGCGGCACTGTCCGCTGGGGCGCATCGGCTACTCGCGTGACCGCAAGAAAGGCAAGTTGCAGATCGTCTACGGGTTGCTGTGCAACGCCGAGGGCTGTCCGGTGGCGGTGGAAGTCTATGAAGGCAACACCGCGGACCCGAGCACCCTGAAAGACCAGATCCACAAGGTCCGCGAGCGCTTCGGGCTCGACCGCGTGGTGTTCGTCGGCGACCGGGGGATGTTGACCAGTGCGCGCATCGATGAGGAGTTGCGCCCGGTGGAGGGTCTGGACTGGATCAGTGCGCTGCGCAGCGATGCCATCGCCAAGCTCGCCACCGAGCACGGCCCCCTGCAGCCGTCCTTGTTCGACACCACCGACCTGGCTGAAATCCATCATCCAGACTTTCCCGGCGAACGCCTCATCGCCTGCCTCAACCCCTTGCTGCGCCAGGAGCGTGCGCGCAAACGCGAGGCGCTGCTGCGCGCCACCGAGCACGAACTGGACAAGATCGTCCTGGCGACCCAACGCCCAAGACGGGCGCTGCGCGGCCAGAGCGCCATCGGACTACGCGTGGGGCGGGTCCTGGGGCGCTTCAAGATGGCCAAGCACTTCAACACCAGCATCACCCAAACCACCTTCCAATACCAACGCAAAACCCTCGCCATCGCTCAAGAGGCACGCCTCGACGGCATCTACGTCATCCGCACTTCCGTGCCTGAGCCCTTGCTCGATGCCGCCGCCACCGTCAGCGCCTACAAACGCCTGGCCGCGGTCGAGCGCGCCTTCCGCTGCCTCAAAACCGTGGACCTGCACGTGCGCCCGATTCATCACCGATTGACCCAACGGGTGCGCGCCCACGTGTTCCTGTGCATGCTCGCTTACTATGTCGAGTGGCACATGCGACGCGCTTGGGCGCCGCTCTTGTTCGCTGAAGACGACCCCCAAAACGCCGCACTGAGACGCCCTTCGCCTGTGCGCCCCAGCGTGCCCTCTGACAGCGCCCAGCAAAAAGCCGCCACCCGCCGCACCGCACAGGGACACCCCGTACACCACTTCCGCGGCCTGCTCCACCACTTGGCCACTCTCACCCGCAATACCGTTCAACTCCATGGCTCAGAGTTCCCCTTCCAACAGCTCACCGTGCCCTCCGAGCTTCAACGCACCGCCCTTGAGTTGCTCCAGGTCAAACTCCCCCTGTTGTAGTCAGAATCCACTCACTCTCTTCAAACCAATCCTCCATAATAACAACTACTTAGCTTCAACCCGCCGCAGAACTTCAGTCTAACTAACGGTCCAATTTTCTGGGACCACCTCATACATCGGTTGTCCCGTTATCCCCTGCCCAATTCGAGAAAAGCGTGCAACTCGCTCGCGGCCGCCCTGAACCGACGCTCTGGCAACTCCGCGGCGCGCGGCACTAGCCCTGCGATCAGATCCGTCGGGGAGGTCGAGCTGCCGCTGCCGAGGATCTGCACCCGGAATTCGTCCTTGCCGTCGATCCGACCCACGACCCGCGCCAGCGTGGGATGCGAATGCAGTGAATACCGTACGGGGTCTAGCACCGCGCGCAAGAGGTGCCGCAGGTCATTAACCCGCACTTCTTCGAGCCCGGCCCATCTGCGAACCCCGACCCGCTGCTGTCCGTGAGGTATTCGGAAGTCATTCTTTCTCGGTGAAAGGTGGCCGCAATTCGTGTTCGCATCCAAGGTGATTCGGAAGTCACAGGCGCCTGACGTGTGCTGGCGGATGCAGTCGAGGCGTTGTAGCGTTCAACCGGAGGCGCCGCCCTGCAATTGGCCCTGGAGTTCCTGGGCGGCCTTAGCCAGTTTCACCATCTCTTCGCCGCGTCCTTCGCGGATGAGTTCGTCGCGTTTGTGCGTCGCCAACATCCATGTATAGCGGAAAGTCCGCTCGATCAGCGGAGTGAGCGAGGCCGGGATCGCGTGGGCGCCGGTGTCGGCGCGGCCGCGGGCGATGTCGAGAATCTTCTTGCGGACAAATTCAGCGGCCGGGACATCGTGCAGTTCGGCAGCGGTCTTGACCTCTTCCCATTCGGCATCAGAGAAACGGATGCCTCTGGTCCGGCGCGCGTCGCCCCGCTTTGCAGTTGGGCTATCGCGGGATTCAGGTTCGGTTCGGTCGGTTTTGGTCACGCTGTTTCTCCTTTTCGTCTGCGGAATAGAGCCTGGGAGTGGCCGATCGGTGGGCATGCAGCGCATCGGCTCCTTACCGTGGTTACTACCAGATTGGCGGTGGCGAGGCGATTTCGGTTTTGTCTGGAGCACGGATGTGGTCGCTACGAGTCTCATGGACCGGCCAGAGCGGCGCGCGATCCGGAATTTCGAAGCCGGGAACTCGGCGAAAGTTCCTGTATCGGGGCGTGTATGGGTTGGGACAAAGGCAGCCACGGGCGCCGAGGCGACCATGATGGGCGCATGTCGGTTGTGTATCGGTCCGTGTTTTCGGCAGGGGCAAGCGTGTATCGGTCGTGTATCGGTGTAGGACAAGCGTAGCTTTGCATGGCTAGGGACAGGATGGATGGCGTGTATCGGTGCGACATACGCTCGGTCCAACAAGAACGGGGCGCCCAAAAGGCGACGGTTGCGCAGAAAGCTGCACGGCAAAGGTGCCAATGGCACCACCAGCATCACCGATGCGTGGGGTGTGAAAACCAAAGCCGCGGCACGCGGTCAGGTACGACAGAACTTGGGGTATGAGCGAGGGGGAATCGACGCCGGCAAAGCCGGCGGATGGGAGCCGCCACGGCGACTGAGTGGAGGTCAGTGCTGAAGGCGCTGACGGCAGGCGTGCGAAGCACGCTGCCGGAAGCGCCGGCAGCGGCGTCCGCAGTGGTGCGGACACCGAGGACGGCGGGGTGCGGAAGCCGGTGACGGGCGGAGCCCGCACCGGTGACGCGGATGCGGAGGGGCGTGCCGACGACGAGCGTAGCGAGGCGGGCGGCATGAGTGGGGCGATGCCGCCGAAGGCGGCGAGCCGTGAGGGTGGCGGAAGGTTGTCGGCAGACGAAGCGCGGAGGGAGCATCAGCGACCAGAGGCGCGAGAGATGCCGGGCTGAAGAGGGGGGACCGCGCAGCAGGCTCGACAGGGTAGCGTCACCGGCAACGGTGGTGCTGTTGAAGACGGGTGTGGGAACGATGCCGCACGAGGTGGAGGGGCGACTGCGCGAGACGATGCGGGGGAAGAGCGGCGGAGCCGCCGCGATTGACTGGAGGTCACCGCTGAAGGCGCTGACGGCATGCGTGCGAAGCACGTTGCCGGAAGCGTCGGCAGCGGCGTCGGCAGTGGTGTGGACACCGAGGACGGCGGGGTGCGGAAGCCGGTGACGGGCGGAGCCCGCACCGGCGAGGCGAAGGAGGAAGGGTGGACCGGTCCGAAGGAGGGGGAAAGGCCCACGTCGCCGAGTGGCGCAGGGTAGGCGCGAAGCGGGTCCTCGGCGACGTGGGCCGTGGAGGGGGGTCCGTGCCGAGGGCGAACATATGTCGATGGTGTCGATGGCAATCGAAAACTGCACACTCTTGAGAAGAACGTTGGACGGCGTGAGTGCGGCGATGTCGCCGAAGGCGGCGAGCCGTGAGCGTGGCGGGAGGTTGCCGCCAGGCAAGGCGATGAAGAATGAGGCACGGGCCATGCCGGCTTGTGGGCAGACGAAGCGCGCCGGGAGCGTCAGCGACCGGATGCGCGAGGGATACGGGTCGAGGGAGCGAGACCGCGTAGCGGGCTCGACAGGGTAACGGTCACCGGCAGCGGTGGTGATGAGAAGATCGGTGCTGGAACGAAGCTGCATGAGGTGAAGCGGCCCCGCGAGACGATGCGGGGGAAGAGCGACGGAGCCGCCGCGGCGATTGGGTGGAAGTCACTGCTGAAGGCGTTGACGGCATGCGTGCGAAGCACGCTGCCGGAGTCGCCGTCAGCGGCGCCGACGACGAGGGTAGCGAGGCGGACGGCATGAGTGGGGCGATGTCGCCGAAGGCGGCGAGCCGTGTTCATGGCGGGAGGTTGCCGCCAGGCAAGGCGATGAAGAATGAGGCACGGACCATGCCGGCTTGTCGGCGGGCGAAGCGCACCGGGAGCGTCAGCGACCGGATGCGCGAGGGATGCCCGTCCGAAGGGAGGAGACCGCGGAGCGGGCTCGACAGGGCAGAGTGGTCGCGAAGCGAGGCGCGACGCGAAAGCGAGCGCTGTTGGTGCTGTTGTTCGGGTGCGCCGACAAAAAAAGGGAGGGCCGCGCCGCCGAAACGACGCGACCCTGAGGTGTGCGACTCAGGCAGCGATTTTTTGAACCGGGATGCCGAGCTGGCGCGCCTTGTCGACGAGGTTTTCGGTGATGCCGCTGCCGGGGAAGGCGATGACGCCCTTGGGCAGGAGGTTGAGGAGTTCGTCGTTGCGCCGGAACGGAGCGGCCCGTCCGTGGCGGTCCCAGTCGGGCTTGCAGACGATCTGGTGGACGCCGCGCTGTTCGGCCCAGCTTGCGGCGATGCGCTCGACGCCGGGGCCGCCGCCGTGGACCAGGACCATGTCGGGGTAACACAAAAAAAGCATGACCCCTGGGACTGATGTCGTTTTATGCTTTAATTCCAGCAGGTTATGTAGAATTCGGAATCGCAGGACAAGAAGGAGCAAGTCGCCAGGTACCAAATAGGCGCTAACTCAACTCCGAGACAAGCGCGCCAGCGCGCATGATTGGCAGTAAGCGTTCGGGCAAGCCGTGGAGTCCCTTTTTCGCCACCTTCACCGAAGACCAGGATTGACCAGACTCAAACGGAGGTACATATTGTAATGTCGCCGATAACACAGGCGGGTCCGTGGCCTAACGAGTGAATCCCTCTCTTCAATCGCTGGATTGAGGAAGGACGTCCGGCGTAGACACCTATGGGCTAGGGAGCCAATTCGGCTGACCACAAACACTAGAGGATGTGACGATGGCTAAGAGAAAGAGCGCGACCAACCTGCTGCCGTGCTGAACATGAAGGCAGCCATTGTCAACCCGGGTGATCCGCAGGTAGTGTATCAGTTTGGATTGGGGGAGGGGTTATCTCGTAGGTTACAAGAAAGATTATCCGATAGGTAAGAGAGAAGATTCTCTCGATTCTCCCGTGTCTCGATTCTGCCGTGTGGTGTGATTTTGTCACACACCATCGTTAACAGAATCAAGGTGTTGCAGAATACCCCTTGACAGAGCCCGAAACGTGTGCGTAAAGATTTACACACCTGTGTGCAACATCCGTGAACATGGGCGGTTGGTCAAAGAGGAGGTGCGCCCATGGGATCCCCTACCAATGTTACCGCGCTGGACGTCGCGGCCTTTATTCTGTTGAGGCTCAAGGCAACGCCCGCCATGAAATTGCAAAAGCTTGTGTACTACTCGCAAGCTTGGTCGCTCGTGTGGGACGATAAGCCCCTGTTTAAAGACCGAATTGAGGCATGGGCGAATGGTCCCGTAGTTCGACGACTCTACGATGCGCACCGCGGGAAATTCATGGTGTCACGCATCGTTGGCGGAGAATCTCGAAAACTCAACAGGACGCAACGCGAAACCGTATCGGCAATCGTGGATTTCTATGGGCATAAGTCGTCTCGTTGGTTGAGCGACTTGACCCACAGAGAAGATCCATGGCACCTGGCACGAGAACGCGCCCACCTCAGTGACGGCGAACGCGGGAATGCCGTGATCCGGCTTGCCGACATGGCTGAATACTACGCTAGCCTCTGAGCCACTTTCCATCTTGGCGCCGAAAAGAAAGAGGGGCCAGGGGAACTCCAAGACCCCCAAGACCAAGATTGTCCCCGATGATACGAAATCGCCAGGGTCCGTAGCCCCCAATATAAGAGGAGGCTCCTTGGCATGGCGATTCAGCGCCCATGACAGGGATGGTCCTTGGGCATGGACCAATTTGAACACACCGTCAGACTACCAGCGAGTAATCCAAACACTTCAGCAGTTTGAAACCATGAGCATGGACCAAATCCAGCAACAACAGACTCATCGAGTCGCCCCGGGGAAGCTATGTAAGGCGGCTCAGGATAGGCTCAAGAAAATAAAACAGGACGACATAGATGAACTGATGTCGTTCCGGATAACCGGGAAGCAGAGAGTCTGGTGCATCCCAATCGGGCCTATCATGAAGATCTTATGGTGGGACCCTAACCATCAGGTGTACCCTTCCAGATTGAAAAACACCTGAGTTCTTCAGTCGTATTCCTCGATCATCCTCACCAACCAATCCATGTTCAGGTTTTCAACCTCTTCTTATCCCTTCTCTTATCGCATCCTCTAGCTCCCTTGGCACAATGAACCACACTGGCCTCCCTGGGCCACCAGTCGGGTACCCACGTCGCGTCTCATTCTCATTCCCATTCCATCGAATCCCGATGCGGGGTTCCCGGGCATAGGTTCCTTCGGCAGCCGACCAATTCGCTGGCCCGCCGTTATAGAGAATCTCGGTAGGCTCCCAGCGGGTCTTGCCACTTCCGTATGATCCAACTTCTTCTGGGGGAATGTAAGGCATAGTGTCCTCCCTGCTTGAAGCCCTTCATTGCTCTTTGTCTCGCACCTGTTGAGATGACGGGCGGCTGATTCACGAGTGCGATGAGCAAGGATCCATCCCAGGACAGCCCCTCCGACCGTGAGCCCAGCGGCTATGTTCACAAACTCGAACCTGTAATTCAACAGATAGGCATAACTCCACAGTCCAACCCCGGCGATGGAGAAGTGAGCCAGGAGAATCCCGAGGGCTATGGCAAGGATACTTTGCGGAAATGAGAGAGACATCGCTTCCCCTTCACCGCGTTGCCCGCTTCCCACCAAAGGCCCCTGTGATCTGGTCGCGTTCGAAGAAGCCGCCAACCTCTCCTCCTCGTTGGGCCCGTAGAACTGCCCCCAAATCGTGTCGTCCGGCGCCAAGGTTTCGCCAAAGGTCCCGTCGACGACGTCGAGTAGCCAGCTCATGTCGCCGCGCGGATCGCCGCTCGCAACCTCGGCAATGTCCGTGAACGAGACGGTGGCGATCTTGTCGAGCGAGCCGCCGGCCGCGAAGGTCACGGTCACCGTGGCGGCGCCGCCGACCAGCTCTCCGCGCGACGGGCCGGCGCTCGTGTCCCGACCGAACATGACGCCGTGCCACTCCGCGACGTCAGAGAACGTCGGGTTCTCGCCGGAGGTGTTGCCCACGGAGTACGCGCCCACCACCGTGTAACCGCGATCGGGATCGTCCTCGTCGGTGAGCAAGTTTCGTTGCACGGCGAAGAACCTGTACTCCATCCAGCCCCCATCCGCCTTGCCGTTCAGCAAGCGCGACCGCGTGCCGCGCTCACAGCGGAGGCGCGCCGCCGTCTCGGTCACGCTCCACCCCGCATCGTCCATGCTCACGCGGATCGGTTCGCCCAGGTGCGGCGGGTTCAGCCTCGGGCCGACGCGATCGCTGGCAATGTCGTTCATGGTCAGCACTCCCTTCGGTTAGTGATAGTCGATCAGGTCCACGTCTACGGCTTCGCCAGTCCTCGAAGCGGAACACCACGCGCCAGTTGCCGGACACGCGGACGCTCCACTGCCCCGCGCGGCCGCCCTTCAGGGGTGCAGCCGGAAGCCCAGCGCGTCGGCGCTCCCTGGATGCGCCGTCTCTTGCGGCCGGAACAGGACGCGCCGAGGCCGTGGCACCAGACCGGCAGGCAGCAGCGCCGCGCGCTTCGCGACTCACTTCACCTCGTCGACTGATTCCTGCTTTGCCGAGCCGTAACGAGCGCGCCGGACGGTTCAGCGTTCCGAGAGCTATGTGCAGACCGTTGCGGTGAAGCGGCTGCCGCCCATCCGCACCCCCGCTGACAGTGAGGACCGAGTGAATGACGCCGGCCGTGCACGTGACTTCGTGCATTGACTTGTTACCTCCTGCTTCCTATGGTGACGCTCGGAACCCGCGCGGCGGTTCGGGGACTGTTTCCGCAAGTGCGCGGCCGACTCTGACGCTCAGGCGCCGCTCGGGCTAACCGTCCGAAATCCCGCGGTTTGTTCGTCCCGGTGCGACCGAGCGCGATACGGGCGTGCACTTACGCCTTGCGGCGTTAAGGTCTCACACCCGACACAGCCCGCTGTATGTCGGGCCCCTGTCTGCGTCCTGGTGCGCTCCCTTGCGTAGTTCGAACCCCTCACCCCCCGGAAGTACCCTGGAAAAGGCGATACCTCTTTGGTACACGGCGCGTGCGACGAAAAACACATGGAGCGATTTCAACGGCTTGGAAGACGAACAGCCCGTCCGCCGGTCCCATTCCCAGCGAGAATCCTATAGCGAATTTCCTGCAAGCGAGTTGGGACCTCGGGCGCCGCCCCACCGAGCGGCAGGGCTTCTCCAAGATAACCCCGTCGTTTCCAGGCTGCGCGGACGAAGCGCGGGAGCGGCCATTCGCGGTCACGGACGCGCCCGGCATTGAATCCGCCCGCGAGAGCGCCCTCATGCGCAGCAGTACGGAGCAAACGAACCGGTACACGAAGGAGATCCGCTACCACCAAAGCGTGTTACACGAGGCAAACGAACCACAGGCTGCGCACGGGAATAACACCGGAGGGCCGGGAGGCCCGGCGGCGGGAGAGAGTGGCTGGAATGCCCCGGCCTCGTGCGCGGCCTCCATCGCCGCCCATCGAGCGCCGCGACCCGTTCGCCCGTGGCTCTCTCTAGTTGATCCGAGAGCTTCCGGGCATCGTCGGTGACCGGCCGCGTCCCGGACCCGGCTGATCGCCACGTAGAACGCCCTCTGGTTGGTCAGGTCCGGGTTCCCCGCGGGTATCGCCGCAACGATTGGGGACTATATACGATCGCAACCAAGGAGGGAGCCGTCAGGCTCCCTCCTCTTCTTTCGGGACGTGTACTTGATCACAATCCTCATCATTGGTGAACTTCATGTGCCCTCAGGTAATTCACGGTTCCCGCACTCTCGACGAGTTGCGCTTCAAACAGTCAGCGAAATCTTTTTCTATTCTTGGATCCATCCTCTTGGGTTCCTTGTATCTGAACCTTTCCGCGTCCTGTCTCGGAAGCCGTGCAAGCAGCCAGTCGTGAGGTTGGTCAAAGATATTGTCGAACGCTTGCGCCGCCTGCTTGCACGCTCTCAGGCTACCCATTCCAGTAGCCGCCCAACGGGACAGCCAGGAAATACTCTGAGCGGTTGCTTGCTCCATGCCGCCGCCGTCCTGGCAGGTGTGCCAGTAATTCTGGATACCTCGCTGACACGTTTTGTGATCGATACGCGACAGTTCTTGTCTCGCATGCCGTGCTGATACCTTCATCCTGATCATCTCGTTTGCTCCTGATCGTTCGCCTGAACGACAGCCGCGCCTTCCCCGAAGTCGGAGAGCGAAACCCTATGCTGGCTACTGTCGATGTCACCACGTTTCATGCTATTTGAACCGCAGGTCGTTCAACCGCCAGTAGACATCCGTCCCTCTGAGCGAGGGGTTCATCCGAATGAGGTCTGGCGGTGTTTCGCCAGATTCGTCTTGTGCCATTGGGTCGGCTCCGGCATCGACAAGGGCTGTCACGACCGCCGGAGTATTGGAGCGTGCCACGGCGACGTGGAGAGGTGTCCAACCGTTCTCGTCACGCGCATTCAGATTGGCTCCGGCCTTTGCCAGTGCTGTGACCACTGTCGGAGTCTTCCCGACTGCGGCCGCCCAGTGGAGGGGTGTCCAACCGGTCTTGTCGCGTGCATTCAGAATGGCTCCAGCCTTTACCAGCGCCGTGACAATTGCTGGGGTCTTGTTCCTCGCCGCCGCGAAATGTAACGGTGTCCAACTCATCTTCCCACTCCTCGCATTCACGTCGGCCCCGGTCTCTACCAACGCCATCACGACTGCTGGAGTGTCGCTCATCCCCGCCGCAACGTGCAGCGCAGACGCCGCCCGGTCTTCGGTCGGCGCACTAAGGCCGGCGCTGGCCTTGAAGAGTGTTGTGACCACTGCTGGCGTCTTGCTCTTCGCCGCCGCCAAGAGTAACGGTGTCCACCCTCTCTGATTCTTCGCGCTCAGGTCGGCGCCCGCTTTTACAAGCGCCGCCAAAACGGCGGGTTTCTGACTCCCCACCGACGCCGCATGTAGCGGCGTGGACCCTCTCTCCCCACGGGCATTGAGATCGGCCCCGGCCCCAACGAGTGCGGTGACAACTGCCGGAGTGCTAACTACAGCTGCCCAATGGAGGGGTGTCCACCCCCGTTGGTCACGGGCATTCGGGTCGGCCCCGGCCTTTACCAGGGCCGTCACGACTGCCGGAGTATTGCTCAAGACAACCGCCCAGCGGAGGGGTGTCCAGCCGCTTTCATCACGTGCATTCGCGTCCTCCACCTTCAGGCAGCGCGAGACATCCGCGACGGCAGCGAGCGCAAAGAAATCTGCAGTGTTCCAACGCTCACAGGAGACCTGCGCGATCACCGGCGTTGCGCTCGTCCACACAACGAGCATCAGGCAAAGACCAGGAAAAAACCGCCTCACAGGCAACACCAAGCCCACCTCGATTTACGGCACGCCGTCGACGCGAAGAAGCATCCGGACAATGCGGCCATGATACATGAACGTGGGAAGCGAGGGAACGACACTCCAAATCTTGAAAAAGAAGCAAGACCTCCATTTTCGATGGCCACCAAAGATCCGGTCCGGGCAAGGCGCATCATGGCGATTCGTGGATCCAGCACACCTCAGTTACCGACATTTGTCGCCTTTCGCCGCCACGTCTGCGACGCGGCCATTTCACCTCTTGTGCCCGATTCGGAAAGCGCGTATCCGGGCTCCATGTACACACAAAACCCGAGTGAGCACGCACCCGGCGGGTGGCTCGTATGGTAGCTTCCATCGGGGTCATCGCCTCGCCGGCTCAGGGCGTCTCGTACTACGAGAAGGACGGCTACTACGCGAGGGACGATCCTGCCCACAGGGAGGCAAGCGCCTGGGCGGGTAGGGGCGCGGAAGCGCTGGATCTCACGGGTCCGGTCGATGCGGAGATCTTCAAGGCCGTGCTGGAAGGCAAGGTGCCGGACGGCCCGCACTTGGGCAAGCGAGGCCGAGACGGGGAGATCCACCACCGGCCAGGCCGCGACGTGACGCTTTCGGCTCCGAAGTCGGTCTCCCTCATGGCGCTGGTGGGAGGCGACGAGCGGATCGTCGCCGTCCACGACCGGGCCGTCACACGCACTCTCGCTTGGGTCGAGCGCAACGCCGTCGAGACCCGAATGCAGGACAAGGCCAGCGGAGCGATGGTTCACGCCGACGGTCAGAAGATGGTGGCCGCCACCTTCCGCCACGACGCCTCCCGCAACCTCGACCCGCAGCTCCATACCCATGCGGTGGTGGCGAACATGGTCCAGGGAGAGGACGGGAAGTGGAGGACCATGGTCAACGACGGGCTCTACCGGAACAAGATGGCAATCGGCGCCGTGTACCGGTCCGAGCTTGCCCGGGGTCTCAAAGACCTGGGGTATGGGATCGAGAAGACGCACGCGGACGGACGGTTCGAGATCAAGGGGGTATCGCGGGAGGCGGTGGAGGGGTTCTCGACCCGGCGGGCGGAGATAGCGGCGGCGATGATGGCGCGGGATGAAGGGGCGCCGCTGGAGAACCCGAAGCTGGCGGACCGTGCGGCGTTGATGACGCGGGCCGCGAAGCGGGACGTGGACAAGGGGGAGCTTCGACGTTCGTGGGAGCGGCAGGCGGCGGAACTCGGGTTTTCCGCCGAAGCCGTGCGCACGAGGGCAAGGCAGGCGGAGCGGGAACATCGGGCGCCGGATCTGTTCAGTGGTCCGGTTCATGCGGCGGGAGAAGCCGCGGCCTGGGCTGTGGAGCATCTTTCCGAGCGCCAGGCGGTGTTCAGCCATGGGGATCTTCTGGCGGCGGCACTGGCCCGGGAGCCGGGTGCGGTGACGGCCGAGGCGGCGGAACGGGCCGTTGCAGGGATCGAACGGGAGGGAGGGCTTCATGGGGCAAGGGGCCTCAAGCACGGCCGGCACTGGACCACGGCCGCGGCAATGGCGCGGGAGTCGGAGGCCATCGCGCTGATGAAGGCGGGCCAGGGCGCCGAAAAGACCATCATGCGGGGCTGGATCGCGGAGACGAAGCTCCACGGCGGCCGTCTCAACGAGGGGCAGAAGGAAGCGGTGAAGCTTATCCTCTCGTCCAAGGACCGGGTGTTGGGGGTGCAGGGATACGCGGGCACGGGCAAGACGACGATGCTGAATCGCCTTCGCGCGCTCTCGGAGAGCAGGGACTACCGGGCGGTGGGTCTGGCTCCGTCGGCCTCGGCCGCACGTACCCTGGAGCGGGAATCAGGGATCGGGTCGGAGACACTGCAAAGCTTCCTGGCACGCAATGCGGGGGTCATCGAAGGCCGGGGGACGACAACGGGGCTTCGCAACCTGCGCGCCTCGTTCTCGAAAGCCATCCTGGTGGTGGACGAGTCCTCGCTGGCGTCGAGCGAGCAGATGCGGGGACTGCTGCGGGTCGCGACCACGCTCCGGGTCCCGCGCGTGGTGCTGGTGGGCGACGAGAAGCAGCTCGGCGCGGTGGAGGCGGGGAAGCCCTTCGAGCAACTCAGGCAGGCCGGGATGCAGACCGCGGTGATGGACGAGATTCTTCGACAGCGCGACATGGATCTCAGGGAAGCGGTCCGGGCGGGCCTTGCGGGCGAGGTCAGGACCGCATTCGAGAAGCTCGGGGACCGGATCGCGCAGGTCGAGAGGGAGGATATCGGTCGGGAAGCGGCGGAGCGCTGGCTCTCCCTCTCTCCCGAAGAGCGTGCTGCAACCGGGGTGATCGCGCCGACTCGGGTACTTCGGGACGAGATCAACGACACGATCCGGGCGCAACTCGTGGCGGAAGGAGCGGTATCCGGTCCTGCAAGGCGGGGCGAGAAGTTGGTGTCGCGGGGCCTGACCAATGCCGAGATGGCCCGTGCCTCGAACTACTCGGCTGGAGACACGGTGATCTTCAACCGCCAATACAAGACCCTGGGGGTGGAAAAGGGAGACGAGCGCGAGGTGGAGAGGGTCGACTACGAGCGCAACACGGTCTGGCTTGGCGACGGAAACGGCAACCTGGTGGACTGGCGGCCCTACATGCTGGCGGGCGCCAAGGGCGGCGTGGAGGTCTACCGGACCGAGGAGATGGAGCTTCGCAAGGGTGACCGTGTGCGGTGGACGCGGAACGATCCGGGCTCGGGGCTCGCCAACGGCGAGACCGCGGCCGTGGAATCGCTCGGAAAGGACGGCGTCGGCTTCCGTCTCGAGGACGGATCGGCGGCGAAACTTGCCGAACATGACCCCCAGTTGCGTCACCTCGACCGGGCTTTTGCCTCTACGGTGCATGCTTTCCAGGGCAGGACGGTGGACCAAATCGTTGCCGCCATGCCCACGGGGAACCCGGACCTGACCAACCAGAGGGCGTTCTACGTGGCGATCAGCCGGGCACGGGACGGGGCCGAGCTGGTCACTGACGATGCCTGGAAGCTGTCGGATCAACTGGAAAGAGCCACGGGCGAGCGGGTTGCTGCGCTCGACGGGGCGGCGATGGAGGCCGCGCACGAAGTGGTGTTCGGCCTCGAAACCGACCACGAACGGGACGGCGATCAGGCGGCGCGCGGACATGACCGGACGGATCGCGCCCTCGAAGAGGAGCACGTTATCGATCCGGAGCGCGAGCGCGAGTCTGGTCCAGGCCTCGAAACCGACCGCGAACTCGACCGTTCAGAGGAGTCGGAACACGATCGCCTACAGGAAGAGGTTTTCGAACCGGCGCAGGTGACCCTCGATTTAGATCGTGAGATGTAGAAACCCAACCCCCTTCCGGCCGATCCCGCGACCCTCGCCGCCAACAATCCTATCGCGAAACGAACTCCGAAAAAGCTCCGTGCCGCCACTCGACCGGGCCGTGACATTCCGGTCATGGCCTCCCCCGCCGCCCCTCCCGGCCCTCTGGTTATCGTTGCGGTGCTCAGCCTGTCGTCCGTGTGCCCCGTGTAACACGGTTTGGGGTAGCGAATCTCCTTCGTGTACCGGTTCGTATGCTCCATACTGCAGCGCTCGAGGGCGCTCTCGCGGCCGTGTTCCATGCCGGGCGCATCGATGGCGGTGAACCGCTGGAACTGGGCGTCGTCTTCGCAGCCTGAAGGAGCTGGAACGATCTTGGAAAAGTCGCCCTCGATCGGTGGCGTCGCGCGATCGCTCGGGTGACGTGTAGGAAATTCGCTAGAGGATACTAGCTAGGAGGCCGGGCTGCTCGTCGCGTAAGCCATTGAAATCGCTCCATGTGTTTTCCGTCACACGGCCGTATGACGGAAGAGCATACATCTTTTCCAGGGGGCTTCCAGCAATGAGGGGCTCGAACTGCACCGGAGAGCGCACCCGGACGCAGACATGGAACGACAGGCACCACGGTGCGTCGGGTGTGACCTCCTAACGCCGCATGGCGTCGCTATCCCGCTTCCCGTGTCCTCAAGCCAACGCGCGCTGCAACCCCTGTGTCTTGGGCCGTGAGCCCGAGCGGCGCCTGAGCGCCAGCACCGGCCGAAGCAGTTCCCGCATGGGCGGTGCGGCTTGCGGGCGGCAGTGTGGGAGGCACGAGGCAACGAATCAATGCCTGAGAGACTGCAACCGGTTCGGGTCATTCACTGACCGGCACTGTCGGCAGCGGCGCGTCGCCCGTGATCACCACTGAGCGGTTGCGGGTGCGCTGGTTGCTGCACTTCCGACCGATCGCTGATGCACTGAGCGAGTCCCGACCGGCCAGCCTTCAACGGCGGTTTGCCGTTCTGTAACAGTCCGGCTCCTGCTGTTCACCGGGGCACGGTCCTCGGAGGTCAGGTGGATACGCGGCGCCCGCGCGGTGCTCAACACCCTGCCGCACACCGGCACAAGGCTTCGCGTGCTCGCCGGCGTGGGCATCCACGAGTGCCGCTCCACGCTGGCGAGCCACGCCGTGACGAGCGGCGTCGACCGTTACACCGTGGTCGCCTGCTCGGCCCCCGCAAGCGCCTCCTCACGGCCATCCAGGCCCATGTCGACGATGTGCTGCCCTGCGGGAGGCCGGCGCGCGTCACCCGTCGCTGCCGCGCCGGACGGTTGGCGAATCGCCGTCCGCACGCCGCAATCGGGCCAGCCGGTAGTGCGGGAGTCGGGCGGTGGCGGCTGCGGGCGATGATTTTCTGATATTCGTCGAGAATTCACGGTAGTGTCACTGAATTCCCAAAACATGTCACACCTATTTCACGATAAATCGTCTATGATCGGGCGATATTGGCGGGTCTGCGTCACGGTGAGCGGGAGCCCGTACATTGCGGTTGGAGGAGTTCGGGAATGGCGACGATCGGATATCGGGAAGAGACGGGTGCGGGTATCGTGCGGGCCGCGGTTGCGGCGACGTTCGGTGGCCGGGGCGTGGCCGCGAATCCCGGGAATGGCTTGACATGGGCGGCGCGGGCGCGTGATATACTGAATAATAGAGCCGAGCCGAGCCGAGCCGAGCCGAGCCGAGCGCTCTCTTCGTGTCCGCCGGGGCGTGTGATGCCTCGGCCGAGCCGAGGCCGCCCGGACTGGCCGCCTGAATCCTCCGCCGCCGCGCGGCGCCCGCGCGGCCGGCCACTCTCCTCCCTTCGCTCCCGCGCGAAGTTCGCCCTCGCCGCCCTCGTTCTGGGTTGTGCCGCCCTGCTCGGCGTGGCCTCGCAGGCGCAGGCACAAGGCGCCGCGGATACCACCCCGCCCGCCCTCGACAGTGCCACCGTGTTGGCAGCGGACGCCGGCGCCGTCATCGAGCTCACCTTCGATGAGGCCTACGATTTAAGTGGCGCCGCCCTCTTGAACGCCAGCACCGCGTTCAGCGTGACCGCCGACGGCAACTCAGTCACCGTCGGGGGTTTGAATTTTGTGGTAGAAGCCGACGGGATTACTTACAAAAGGATTGAGCTCGGCGGCCTCTCCCCCGCCATCACGTATGGCCAGCTCGTCACCGTCAGCTACAAGGACCCCACCACTGGCGACGACACCGTCGCCATCCAGGATGCCGCCGGCAACGACGTCTCCTCCTTCACCACCGGCTCCGGCGGCGTCCCTGCCGTCATCAACAACGTCCCCAACACCCCGCCCGCCCTCGACAGTGCCACCGTGTTGGCAGCGGACGCCGGCGCCGTCATCGAGCTCACCTTCGATGAGGCCTACGATTTCCGTGGCGCCTTCCTCTTGAACGCCAGCACCGCGTTCAGCGTGATCGCCGACGGCAACTCAGTCACCGTCGGGGGTTTGCTTTTCTTGCTAGAAGCCGACGGGACTTACAAAAGGCTTAAGCTCGATGGCCTCTCCCCGCCATCACGTATGGCCAGCTCGTCACCGTCAGCTACACGGACCCCACCACTGGCGACGACACCGTCGCCATCCAGGATGCCGCCGGCAACGACGTCTCCTCCTTCACCACCGGCTCCGGCGGCGTCCCTGCCGTCATCAACAACGTCCCCATCACCCCGCCCGGCGCGCCGAACCTCGACAACGTGACGCCGGCCCATAACAAGGTCAGTCTGTTGTGGAGGGCACCGTCGAGCGATGGCGGCTCGGCAATCACGGGCTACCGCATCGAACACTCCGGCGACGGCGGGCTGACCTGGGAGGCGTCGGATGTGGCGATCGGGGATATCGCGAAGGCCGGCACCACCTATACGTACTCGATCACCGGCCTTTTCACCGGCACCGCGTACCGCTTCCGGGTCTCGGCGCGCAACGCCAACGGCGTGGGCGTCCCATCGGCCGTTCTCACGGCCACCACGTCCACCTCGCTCGGCGCGCCGACGGGGCTGATGGCGAGGGCGAACGGGCAGACGCAGATCGACCTGTCGTGGACCGCGCCGGCGAATGACGGCGGCGCGTCCGTCACGGACTACAAGATCGAGGTATGCGCGCAAGCGACCGCGGCCCGGTGCGACACCGATTCGGATTGGAGCGAGCTGGACGCGGCCACGGAATCGACCGCCACCACCTATGCCCATACCGGCCTCACCGCCGGGACCACGCGCCACTACCGGGTCTCGGCGATCAACTCGGCCGGCGCCGGCCTGGCGTCGGCGGTCGCGAGCGCCACCACCGTGTCGGCGGTGACGCCGCCCGGCGCGCCGACGGGGCTGACGGCGAGGGCGAACGGGCAGACGCAGATCGACCTGTCGTGGACCGCGCCGGCGAATGACGGCGGCAGGGCCATCGTCTACTACTCGATCGACGTGTGCGCGCAAGCGACCGCGGCCGAGTGCGACACCGAGGCGGAGTGGAGCCGGCTGTCCCTTTCGCTCATCACCACCCACGCCCATACCGGCCTCACCGCCGGGACCACGCGCCACTACCGGGTGCTGGCGAACAACGGGTTCGACAGCCCGACGTCGGCGGTCGCGAGCGCCACCACCACGTCCGCCGCCGCCACCGCGCCCGGCGCGCCGACGGGGCTGACGGCGACGGCGCGCGGGCAGACGCAGATCAACCTGTCGTGGACCGCGCCGGCGGAGGACGGCGGCGCGGCCATCACGGACTACAAGATCGAGGTATGCGCGCAAGCGACCGCGGCCGCGTGCGACACCGAGACGGAATGGAGCGAGCTGGACTCGGCCACCGTCTCGACCGACACCACCTACGCCCATAGCGGCCTCACCGCCGGGACCACGCGCCACTACCGGGTCTCGGCGGTCAACTCGGTCGGCACCGGCGATGCGTCAGCGGTCGCGAGCGCCACCACCGCGGCGGCGGTGGCGCCGCCCAGCGCGCAATACGAGAACCATCCCGAACTCTGGTCGGCATCGCTGACGGTCGGCCAGTGGACGATCCCGTTCCAAGGTCATGGATATGGATACAATTCATTCACAAGTAGTGGCGCCCTCACGGATGTGGATTTCACGTACAAAGGGAAAGCCTTCACTGTTTCATACATTGGTATCGGTACTGACATTGTATTTTTCGGAGGAACCCCGGGGCTTGTTGGCAATCTTCTTTCCAGCCGCTTCAACCTGACGCTTCATATCGGCGCGCACACCTTCGCTATAGACCGCGCTCACGAGACTTCGAGTGGCGAATTTGTGTTCACAAATCCAGGCTTGAGCTGGTCCGTCGGCGATACGGTCGCCATGCGAATCACCACCTCCGAGCCGGGCGCGCCGGGCAGTCTGGCGGCGGCGCCGGGCGCGGGTCAGGTCACGCTGAGCTGGGCTGCGCCCGCCAAGATCGGCGGCTCCGCGATTACCGGATATCAGTATCGGCGCAGCAGCGACGGCGGCACGACCTGGTCGCCGGACTGGACGGACATCGCCAGCAGCGCGACGGCGACGAGCCACGTGGTGACGGGTCTGACCGCCGGCACGGCGTACACCTTTCAGCTGCGGGCGGTGAACACGCAGGGCAGCGGGCTGCACTCGGCAACGGCCATGGCCACCGCCTTGGCGGCCAATCAGGCCGCGACGGGCGCGCCTGCGATTACCGGCACGGCGCAGGTGGGGCGGACCCTGACGGCGGGCAAGGGGACCATCGCGGACGGCAACGGGGTGCCGGCGGAATCGACCTTCGGCTACCAGTGGATTGGGGTCTCCGGCGCCACCGAGACCGACATCGCCAACGCGACCGCGAAGACCTATGTGCCGGTGGCGGCGGACGTGGGCAAGACCCTGAAGGTGCGGGTGAGCTTCACCGACGACGCGGGCCATTCGGAGATGCGCACCAGCGCAGCGGTGGGGCCGGTCACCGCGGCGGACCTGACCCCGCCGCCGCCGGGGACCGCGGTGTGGTCGGCGACGCTGACGATAGGGCAGCGCAAGGCGGGGACGTACCTGTACACGCAGTTCGGGTACGACCGGGTGCGCTACGGCCTCGGCGCGCTCTCCAGGACCGGGTTCACCCACGGGGGGCGCGGCTACACGGTGGAAAGGCTCATGGGCGGCCCGGGCGGGGACATGCGGGGATACCGCAGCGGGCTGACCTACGGCACGGGGAGCAACGCGAAGCCGGTGAACACGTGGACGCCGATGTTGATGCTCGGCCTCTCGGCGGGGCTCGGCGCCGGCGGGGACGCGCTGGTGCTGTACTTCGGCGGGCATTCGCTCGCGCTCGGCGACGCGGTGCGCTCCGCGGACGGGAGCGAGTACGCCTGGCCCAGGCCCGCGGGGCTGAACTGGCCCGACGGCGGGACGGTCGCGGTGCGCCTCGCCGCGGCCGGCGGAGCGGCCAACCGGGCGGCGACCGGGTACCCCGCGCTCGCCGCCACCGCGCAGGTGGGGCACGCGCTCGAGGCGGACCTCGGGGCGATCGCGGACGGCGACGGCCTGACGAGCCCGTCGTGGCGCTATCAGTGGCTGGTGGAGAGCCGTCCCTATGACGGCCCGCTGCGCGCCATCGAAGGCGCGACCGGGGCCGCCTACACGCCGGTGGCGGCCGACGAGGGCCGGTGGCTGGGGGTGCGGGTGAGCTTCACCGACGACGCCGGCCATGCGGAGAGCGCGGTGAGCCCGCTGCGCCGGGTGCGCGCGGCGCCGGTCGCGCCGAGCGCGGCGAACCCGGTGTGGTCGGCGACGCTGACCGCTGAGCGGCAATGGGAGGACGATTATGACCTGCGGGTCGGGTACGACGGCGACGCCCTCGGCGCGCTCTCCGAGACCGGGTTCGACCATGGGGGGAACGAGTACGCGGTGCGCAGGCTCATGATGACGAGCGAGGGGGCGAGCGACGGGGCTCGCGCGTTGATGCTCCACCTGTCGCGGGGGCTCGGCGCCGGCGGGGACGGCCTGGTGCTGCACATCGGCGCGAGAGCGTTCGCGCTCGGCGACGCGCAGCGCTCCGCGGACGGGCGCGAGTACGCCTGGGCCGACCCCGGGCGGTGGACCTGGTCCGACGGGGAGCGGGCGCTGGTGAGCCTCGCGCTGGCGAGCGGGCGGGCGACGCAGGCCCCGCTCGCGGGCTTCGTGCTGTTCGACAACGCGGCCGGCGGGGCCGACGTGGCGGCGCTCAGCCCCGGCGCGGTGCTCGACGGTCTCGCCTCGGAGCGGCTCAACATCCGCGCCGAGGTCGCGCCCGGGGCGGAGGTCGGCAGCGTGGAGCTGGCGCTCTCGGGCCGGCAGAGCGCGTCGCGCACCGAGAACCTCGCCCCTTATGCGCTGTTCGGCGACCGGGGCGGGCAGGCGTTCCCGCCCGGGTCCTACACCCTCACCGCGACGCCCTATGCGGAGGCGAACCTCGGGGGCGCGCCGGGTCCGGCGCTGAGCATGACGTTCACGGTGGCCGCGGCCGACCGGACGGCGCCGTCGGTGACCCTGACGAGCGGGGCGCGGGGGCCGGTGTCGGGCGAGTTCGAGGTGACGGTGGCGTTCAGCGAGCCGGTCTCGGGCTTCCGGATGTCGGAGCTCGCGATCGTCAACGGGCAGGCGGCGCGGATGCTGAGCGCGCCCGGCGGGACGCTGCACACGGTGACCGTCGCCCCGGACGAGGGCGCGAGCGGCGAGGTGACGGTCACGGTCCCGGCCGGGGTGGCGGTGGACGCGGCGGGCAACCCGAACACGGCCTCGGAGACGTTGCGCATCGCGCTCGCCCCGGCGCCGCTACGGGTGACGGGGTTCACCCTGTTCGACCACGCGGCGGGGCGCGACGTGGCGGCATTGACCGCGGGGGCGGTGCTCCCCGCGCAGAGCTCGGACCGGCTCAACATCCGCGCCGAGGTGGCGGGGGCGGCGGGGAGCGTGGGCCTCGCGCTCTCCGGGCGCGCGAGCGCAGCCGGCACCGAGAACGTGGCGCCGTGGTACCTGTTCGGCGACCTCGGCAACCGGGGCGCGCGCGCCTTCCCCGCGGGGACCTACACCGTCACCGCGACGCCCTATCCGCAAGCCAATCTCGGCGGCACGGCGGGGCGGGCGCTGAGCGTCACGTTCCGGGTGAAGGCGCACGAGCTTGCCGTGGCCGACGCGCGGGCCGTGGAGGGGCGCGACGAGACTATCGACTTCGCGGTGACCCTTGCGCCCGCGAGCCCCGCGGCGGTGACGGTGGACTATGCCACCGCCGACGGCAGCGCGACGGCGGGCGAGGACTACACGGCGGCGTCGGGGACGCTCACCTTCGCGCCGGGCGAGACTTCGAAGACGGTCGCGGTTCCGGTGCTGGACGACGCCATCGACGAGGGCGAGGAGACCTTCACCCTCACCTTGAGCGCCGCCTCGGGGGCGACGATTGCGGACGCCGAGGCGGTGGGCGCCATCGTCAACAGCGATCCGTTGCAGCGGGCGTGGCTGGCACGCTTCGGGCGCACGGCGGCCGAGCATGTGCTCGACGCGGTGCAGGCGCGGCTCGCGGCGCCGCGCGGGGCCGGGATGCAGGCGACGCTCGCGGGCCAGGGCCTCGGCGGCGCGGCGCATGACCGCACGGCGGACGACGGCGGGGCGGACGGCAGGTCATACGGCACGGGGACCGACGGCCTGGCGGCATGGTCGGACGGGATGCGCAACGCACCGGGCGATGACCCGGCATCGCGCCCCCTCACGGGGCGCGACATGTTGACGGGGAGCGCGTTCGCGCTCACCGGCGAGAGCGCCGGCGGCGTCTCGGTCGCCCTGTGGGGCCGGGGGGCGCATTCGGGCTTCGACGGGCGCGAGGGCGCGCTCGCGCTCGACGGCACGGTGACCACGGGCATGCTCGGGACCGACTACGCACGGGGCCGCTGGCTCGCGGGGCTGGCGCTCTCGCACAGCGAGGGTGACGGGACCTACCGGATGGGCGATGTCGACGAGGGCAAGCTCGCCTCCTCGCTCACCGGCGTCTACCCCTATGCCCGCTACGCAGTCACCGAGCGCCTTTCGGTGTGGGGCGCGGCGGGCTACGGCGCGGGAACCCTGACGGTGACGCGGAAGGGCCGGCCGGCGATGAAGGCCGACCTGTCGCTCACGATGGCGGCGGCGGGGGCGCGCGGCGCGCTGGCGCCGCGCGCGGACGCGGAGGGGTTCGAGCTGGCGGTGAAGACCGATGCGCTCCTCGTGCGCGCGTCCTCGGACAAGACGACAGGCATGAAGGGCGAGGACGCCGGGGTGAGCCGGCTGCGGCTCGGCCTCGACGGCTCGTGGCGGTTCGCGCTCGGCGGCGGCGGGTGGCTCACTCCGTCGTTCGAGGCCGGCGTGCGCCATGATGGGGGCGACGCCGAGACCGGCCTCGGGGTGGACATCGGCGGCGGGCTCGCCTTCGCCGATCCGGGCGGCGGTCTGGCGCTGGAGCTGAACGCGCGCGCCCTGCTCGCGCACGAGGACGACGACTTCCGCGACTGGGGGGTGTCGGGCGCGTTGCGCTACGACCCGGACCCGGCCTCGGAGCGCGGTCTCACGCTGACGCTCGCGCCGTCCTGGGGCGCGTCGTCGAAGGGCGGGGCCGACGCGCTGCTCGGGCGCGACACGCTGGCGGGTCTGGCGGCGAACGATGCCGCACCGCAACGCGGGCGGCTCGGCGCGGAGGCGGGCTACGGCTTCGCGGCGTTCGGCGGTCGGTTCACCGGCACGCCCTATCTCGGGCTCGGGCTGACCGACGAGGGCGGGCGCGACTACCGCCTCGGCTGGCGGCTCGGCGCCGCGCGCGCGGACGCGCCCGACATGGCGCTTGCCCTGGAGGCGACGCGCCGCGTGCGCACCAACGACGACGAACCCGAGCACGGCATCGGGCTGCGCCTGACCCTGCGGTGGTAGCGGGCCGGACAATCGCCTATCGGACTCCCTGCGGAGTCTTTGTCTGTCACACTCCACGCAGAATCAATGGCGAGGAGGGGGTTCAAAGCGATGGATAAGGACAACAGGCTGCCGCCTCGGCCAACCATCGTCAATGTGCTAGGACGCAACCCGGAACCGCTCCCGGAATGGCTGGCCAACGACAACCCGCCTCGGTTCAACCGCGACAACTTCTTCGGTTCTCGGACTGTCTATTATCCGGGGTACGGCGACGATGGGCAGCCGGTGGAACTCTGCAACCCCTCCCACGCCGCGCACACGTTCATTTACGTCGACCATGGAGTCGGGCGGGATACGCTCGCGCAACGGCTTCGCGACCGGAGGCAGCGTTTTCTTGGATATGAGGTCGCCCATCAGGAGGAATTTTCGGAGGATGCTTTACGACCGGGCGGGTGGACGCAACACGTTACCGCTGACGAAGCCCACGGGGTCGGTCCTTTCCGGGAAGGTTTATCGAAGCCGTTCGGATGGTTTGTTGTACTGGATCGACAACAGGGCCACGGGGATGACCATGGGCCAGAACGCTTCGCAATTCTGTTCATTGGCGGTGATGGTTACGCCAGCTACGATGCGCTGTACTGCCAGGGAAACGGGACTCCGCCACCGTTTCTCGCGGTCATCCAGGACTGCTTCGGCTACTGCTTCGGACGCGACGGACTTCTGGAGCGTATCGCCCGGAGACAAGGCGTCCTGCCAGAGTACTTGTTGGTTGGAGAGCCCTCCACAGAGTGGCGGGGCTTTGCCGACACCGGAGCCCTCCCCAAACCCGGTGGTATGAAACTTACGGCAAGGCGACTTTTCATGCGTATGGACGACAACCCCAAGAAAGTCGTCTTCTGGCGACCTGCAAGCACGAACAACTGAGGAGCTGAATCTCATTGGGGACCAGATCAACAATCTACGTCGGGCCATCAAGGACATTGTCAGATCGATGGAAGATCGGAGACTTAGACGGGATGCCGAGTCTCTCATTCGGAAACTAACGTTTCAAGAAGCTAAAGTGGTCAAGATCTTACAACAACAACAGGGATCTTGAAGTGAAAAGCTACTTCAAGGCGCCGCTTTGGCGGTCTTTGCCCCGACCACAGGCGTTCCCCTCGGGGCGCCTTGGCGGTTGCGAAAGGAGCGGCGTCAGCTCAATCCGCCAAAAATGCTGGCTGGAAGCCCCTTCCGGCCATAGGCGCCATTCAGCCGACGCAAGCGCCGGGTCGCGAGCGATGCCGAGGAGGCGCATAGCGCCTTGGCTCGGCGGGAGCAAAGGCTACCTATCCATACGAAATCCTGAAAACCCGAGTCGTTTGTCTCCGGGTTGCGATTGAACTGTCCATCAACCCGCGACCTCGGCGATCCTGCTTGCAATGCGGTTGGCGGCGGACTTGACGGGATCGTTGGCGAGATGGGCGTAGCGGGCGGTGGTCTGCACCTTGTTGTGCCCGAGCAGTTTGCCGATCATCGGAAGGCCCTCGCCGACCAGCAACCCGCCGCTGGCAAAGGAGTGCCGCAAGTCGTGGATCCTAAGATTCCCGATTCCGGCCCGTTCTACGATGCGATACCACGGGCCGTGCAGGAAGGCGAGATGGGCGCCGCGCTTCTGGCCCGGGATCACCCAGGGGCTGTCTTCACTTCGTTCCATGCCGCGAAGCACCGCGATGGCGGGCTCGCCCAGGTGCACGATCCTGGCGCCGGTCTTGGAGTCCGACAGCCGCAGCTCGCCTTTGTCCAGATCAACGTGCTCCCACCGGAGCTGCAGGATTTCTCCGCTGCGGCACCCGGTCAGCATCAGAAGCCGGATGGCGGCGATGGCCGGCGGCGAAGCGAACCCCTCGCGCTCCGCGTCCCGGAGCGCCGCGCCGAGGCGGCGGTACTCGTCGTCGGAGAGGAAGCGCTCGCGCTTGCGCTCGGGGTATTTCTTGACGAACCGGCTCGGGTTGACGCCCTCGGGGCGCATCTCCCAGACCTCGGCCAGGGACAGCATCCGGGAGAGGACGGCGAGCGTGCGGTTGGCGTGGCCGGGCACGGAGCGCATGTCGTGGTGCAGGGCGGCGGCGTCGGCCCTGCCGATGTCGGCGACGCGGCGCTTGCCGAGCCGGGGGAGGATGCGCTTTCCGATGATCTTTCGGTAGAGCGCGGCGGTGGCGGGTTTGAGGTGGCCGGGAACATACTCGTCCAGGAAGCGCCGGGCGAGGTCGGCCATGGTGGCTCCGCCCGCCTTGCGTGGCGTCTTCCCCTCGAGGTCGCGGCCGGTCCTGGCGAGGGTGACGATTTCGGCGGCGCGCGCCCGGGCGGCCGCCGGGGTGATGGGACCATGCGGTCCGATGGTCGCCTTGACGGCGCGTCCCTCGTGGCGGTACTTGACGATATAGACTTTCCGGCCGGTGGGATGGACACGGACCCCGAAGCCGGTGATGTCGTCGTCCCAGACGACCCTCTCGCGTAGGGATGGGGCGAGCGCGTCGACCATTCGCTTGGTGATTTTGGGCATGGTGGAAGCCTCCTTGCAGTTCAGATCAGGGACTATATAGGTACCAACAGGGAGCGAATCGAAGGGTACTGTAGACAATCCGTGACGGGATGACAACCGCATAACCTACTGAATAATAGTATATTAATACACTCCTGTCGTTCTGTGCCGCATCTACAAAAATAGTATGTCGGTGTACTTGGCCCGGACCTTGTCGAGGCGCCGCATGACCATGGACGGGTCGCTGACGTCCTTGCCGCCGGTGACCGCCACCAGGGTTCCCTGCGGCATGTGCGCCTGGGTCTTGCGGTCCTTGCGTGCGCGCATGAAGTCGCGGGCGTCGATGGCCGCGGAGGTGAGCTTGCTGGTCTGGCTTGTGTGCGAGCCGCGCCGGGGCCGCCAGACGTTGCCGGTCTGGGCCCGGTAGTCGTCGGCCACGGCATCCCGCATCTGCTCGAAGGCGTCGCGGCGGGCGGCGAGGTTCTGGGCCCGGTCGGTGACCAGTTCGAGCTCACGTGACTTGATCTCGGAGCCGTCCTGCTCGCGCTGGAGGTCTTGCAAGCCGGGCATGAGGCGATCGGCAGTGCGATCGAGGCGCTGTGTCTGAGCGTCGAGCATGTTGACGAAGCCCCAAAGCAGGCTTTCGCGTTCGTCGGCGAGCTGGGTGCCGTCGGGGCCGACGCCTTCAGCAAGGATCTGGAAGGCCGCGCGCACGGCGTCGATGGCGTCGTCGTGGTCCCAGACGTCCCTGGAGTCGAATTCGTCAGGCTCGGGGGTAGCGCCGAAGAGCTGCGCGTTTTCGCAAACGGTCGCCATGAGGGACTGTCCCTTATCTGCGATGTTCTCGATGTTCATGATGATCTCCTCCTTCTGGGTTAAGGACCTGAAGGCCCGGAACCGGAGCTTGCGCCCCGAAGTGATGTGCCTTTTTTTCACGCGCGCGCAACGGAGCCACCGGGGCCGGAATGAAAGGCCCGAAGGCGTGCGCGAAGGTGCGGGCGCAGGGAGCGGAGCGACTGAGCCACGGTCGCGTGCGGCTTCGGGCCTTTCATTCCGAGCCCCGGCCGGAACGGAGCGAAGCGGAGAGGAGGACCCCTTCAGGGGTTGGCGCAGAGAGCACGTGTGACAAAATGGGACATCACGTCGGGAGGAAGATTTTATCGGTCTGGCGCCCATCCCCTTGAACCGTTCGGCCAGGCACGGTGTTGAGGATTGGCGCCGGGCCGGTGCCCCCGGATCCCGGCAAGCGAAGCGCGCAGAGAGCGCCAGCGAACGGAGGCGGAGGCGATGGGGATGCGGGAGAGAACGCCGCGCTTTCCATTACGACCAAAGCGGGTGTGAATCGACGAGGCGCTGGGCGACCTCGGGGATGCGGTGGCGTTCGTGCACACGCCGAGGTCCTCTGGGATCTTCGTGGAGGTGCAGGACGTAGAACACACGGCCGGGGGCGAGGATGTCGTCCTGGCGGTAGACGTCACCGACATGGTCGCCGTCGGCGTAGATGCCGGACTCGCGCGGGGTGATCCGCTTGAAGGTGACGCAACCCATCATTGACCCCTCCGCCCGGCCAGGGCGGATGCGGCCCACGCCGCGGCCCGGGCGAGCACGTGTCCGTGACAGGGCAAGGGATCGCACCAGCAGGCCAGCCACATGCCGTCCATTTCGGCGAGTTCTCCCATCGTGACCGCGCCGGCGCCGATGCGTTGCCAGAGATCGGCGCGGTAGCGTGCGATGACGTCCTCGCGCGTTCCGTCGCGTCCGATTCGGAACTTGTTGCCCCACTTGGTGCGGCGATCGA
This sequence comes from uncultured Binatia bacterium (SeqCode), assembly GCA_965221155.1. Lineage (GTDB taxonomy): Bacteria > Desulfobacterota > Binatia > UBA9968 > JAJDTQ01 > JAJDTQ01. The sequence goes on from OZ244869.1 coordinate 1,773,815, forward strand.
TGAGGACGGTGCTGTCGTGCACGGGCGCGTGCTCGAGTTTCTCGCGGAGCCTGGGCTCGTTTCTGAGGTTGATGACGGTGTCCATTCTCTCTCTCCTTCCACTAAGGCTTTGCCCTCTCATGCTTTCCTCCTTCGCGGGTTAAGGACCTGAAGGCCCGGAACCGGAGCTTGCGCTCCGAAGTGATGGCCCTTTTTTTCACGCGCGCGGAGCGGAGCCACCGGGGCCGGAATGAAAGGCCCGAAGCCGTGCGCGAAGGTGCGGGCGCAGGGAGCGGAGCGACCGAGCCACGGTCGCGTGCGGCTTCGGGCCTTTCATTCCGAGCCCCGGCCGGAACGGAGCGGAGCGTAGAGGAGGACCCCTTCAGGGGTTGGCGCAGGGAGCACGTGTGACAAAATGGGACATCACGTCGGGAGGAAGTTTTTATCGGTCTGGCACCGATCCCCTTGGACCGTTCGGCCAGGCACGGGGTTGAGGATTGGCGCCCGGACAGTGCGGCCGGGCCTTCGCAAGCGAAGCGCGCAGAGAGCGCAAGCGAACGGAGGCATCACCGACATGGTGGCCGTCAGGGTAGGTGCGCGAAGCGGAAGAGTGGAGCGAGCCTTGCGGCGAGGACAGCGGCGCCGAGCGTAGCGAGGTCGTCGTTGAAATCGCCGCCTTCGGGAACGATGACCGTGGCCGCAACGCCCGCCCGCGCGCAGCGCCGGGCGAGGCGTTCGGCGGCTCGTTCGCCTTCCAGATCGTTGTCGCGGGCGATGACGACGCGCTGGCAGGGGGGCGGGGGTGAGAAGCCGCCGAGACTGCCGGCGGAGAGGGCGGCGGCGGCCGTGATCTCCGGCACTGCGGTCACCAGCGACAGCACGGTCTCGATGCCTTCGCCGACGAGGAGCGGAGCGACACCGTCGGCGGGCGTGCCGAAACGCACGGCCAGGCCGTAGATGCGGCCGAGCGCTTTCCTGGGCGAGGCGACGTCCGCCTTGGCGGGGCGGCGGGGATCGAGCCAGGTGCGGTGCACGCCATGGACGGCGCCGTCGTCGCCGGTGACGGCGGCGACAAGCGCCGGCAGGCGGCGGACCGCCGAGCCTTCGCGGTAGCGAAGCTCGGGATGGAAGCGCAGCGCCGGGAACCGGCAGCGCGCGAGGCCGCGGGCCCGGAGATAGGCTTCCGCATGGGTGCCGTCGACGGCGCGGCATCGTCGCCACAGGCGGCGCGCCGCTTCGGTGGCGTCGTAGACGCCTGGATCGCCCGCGGCCGGCGAAGCCGGCAGGGCGAGGAAGGCGCGGGCCTCGTCGAGCGCCGCGCGGAGCGTCGGCGCGTCCGTGCGATGGCGGATGAGGTCGAGCAGGTCGCCATGGCTCCCGACGGCCGCATCGGTCCACTTCCCGGGCGTGCCGGGCTCGTGCAGGCGGACGAAGAGGGATCGGCCGCGGGCGCCGTCGAGGTCGCCCGCGACCCAGTAATGGCCCTGGCGGCGGCCATGGGGGAGGTAGCGCCTGCAGACGTCTTCGGCGCGCGCGCCAAGCGCGGCGGCGATGACGGCGGCGGGGGATGGATGGTTGTACATGGCGGCTCTCCTTCACGGGACACCCGATGCCGGCCGGCTGGCGCCGGAGGACGAGCGGCCCGAGCGAAGCGAAGGGGCGAGGCCCGGAGGGTGCTCGCTCGGAACGGGCAGCAAAAAGAAAGGGCCGACGCGCGAGGCGCCGGCCCTGGGTGGGAGGAAAGGAGGCGGAGGAGTTAGAACGGGATGTCGTCGGCCGGGTCCGGAGCCTGGGACGCGGCGCCGGTGTCCTGCATCGCGGTGTCGGCCGGGGCCGGTGCGCCGTTGCCGTTCGGCTTGTCCAAGAACTGCACCCGGCCGCCGGGAACCAGCAGGATCTCGGTCGAGTAGCGGTCGCTCTCCTCGCCGGGCTTCGACCAGCGCCGGGTCTGGAGCTTGCCGTCGACGTAGACCAGCCGGCCCTTGCGGGCGTGCTTCTCGAACATGTCGACGAGGCCGTCCTGGAAGGTCACCACGCGGTGCCACTCCGTCTTGTCGACCTTCTCGCCGGTCTGCTTGTTGATGTACGACTCATCGGTCGCGATGCTGAGGTTGGCGACGCGGCCGCCGCTGGACAGGTGATTGACCATGACGTCGGCGCCGAGGCGGCCGATCAGTTCCACGCGATTCAGTCCGAAGCTCATGAGTATTCTCCTTCTGGTCTGGTTATTGACGATGGTTGACGAGCGTCGTGGGACCGGAATCCTCCCTCCCCGGCCCCCTTCCGTTCACTTCTCTCAAGCCCCCCTCTCACTCCACGTGTCCGGACAGCGCCTGGCGCGGTCGTCGTCGATGACGTCCTGGACGGCGCCGGGGTCGAGCCCGATCTCGGCCAGCACGTCGCTGCCGGTCAGGGCTTCTTCGAGGTCGTAATCGGTACGGAACATGGCAGTGGCCTCCTTCGCTGGTTGCCTTGCCCGGCCTGCGTGAGGGAGACCACCTCCCTCTTCCCTCCCGGGCGTTCGCCCGGTTCCCGCCTTTCTCTGACTCTATGGAGAGGAACCGGCCCGGCGGATTGCCAGCAGGCGCTCGCAGACCGCACGCGGCGGCATCGCGCCCAGGTTGAGCACGGGGATGCCGGCCTCGATGGCCATGCGGATACCCAGTCCGGTGCCCCCCGTGATCGTTCCTCCCGGCGTCCAGGCCACGACGGCATCGACGGGACGGCCGAGACCGGAGCCGAGGATGGCCGCGTTCCTGGCGTGCAACCTGCGGACGGCCGGCGAGCAGCGGTCCCAGGCGGGATGCAGACGGGCCGCGATGGCCATGCAGGATGCGAGATCGGACGGCGACAGCACCCGGCAGTCCGGCCCCGCGCATCTGTGGTAACCGGACCAAGGCAGATACAGCGTCCGATGGCCGGCCGGCGCGCCCTCGGCAAACGCACTGTCGGCGCCGGCCGCCCCGCCGCTGTTCAAATGCCAGCCCTGCCGGGCCAGCCAGCCGGCCATCACGGTCATGGCGGTCAGAATGGAGGGTGGCGTGGCGCGGGCGCCGATGCCGGCATAGATCAATGTGGTCATGTCATGGTCCCCCGGGTGATGGTTCGGGTCGCGTCTCTTTTTCGCGCGGCTCTCACCCGCCCCCGGCTGTCCTCGAACTCCAGCCGGCGGGACGCCCGAGCGGACTTGAACCGGCGCCGGGATTCGGGTCGGGTGCGATATGGAAAACCGGGGATTGATCGCGCGGCGGGGATTCTGGCCGCTGGCGCTGTTGTGGCTGCCGGCAGGGGTGGTCGCGACGGTGATGTGCTTCGAGGCGGAGGCCGGGCGCGCCGGTTACAGGCGGGGCGTGTGGGTTGCGGGCATGTGACTCGGCGCCGTGGGGCGTGGCTGGTGGCGGGGCGGCTCGGCCCGGCCCGGCCCGGTGGCGATCGCGATCTACGCGGTGGTGCTCAGCCTGCCGGCATGGATGGTCCGGTGGCGGCCCGCGCACCGGGGTTGAATCCGGCCGTCGGCGGGCCGGCTGCGCAGCAAGGCGGGCGGCGTTGAGCGTGGTATGGCGATCCCGATGGAATTGAAGGCTGCGGGAAAGGACGGAAGCGGACGATGACGGCTTCGGAGGACGTGAGGGTTTCATCGGCAGTGTGGCGCCGGAGGCCTACTGCGATGACTGCATTCCGGTACGGTTGAAGTTGAGCGGGCGCCAAGCACGTGAACCCCGGGAGCCGGGCGCGGGTCGTGCGTCGCGCTCTCCACGTGATGGCTCTGAAGTGCCGCCTTCACGATCCGTCGCCCGCCGTACGATCCGCGTCCGAGCCATTGCTCACCATTCGATGGCCCCGGTGCTCATGCTCCTTTCGGCTGAAATCGACGTCTGTGGCCTACTCGCAAACGGTTCCGTCGCCATCGCGGTCCCGCATGAAGGGGTATGCCGGGTGGCCGCGGCGGACCGGGGCAATCCCATGGCGGCGTGCTTCCTTGCAGGTGATCCGGCCGTTGCCGTTGTCGTCCCAACGCCGAAGGGCTTCTCGGGAAGGTGAGCGGCCAACTCGGGACGGAGGGTCTGGTGCGGACGCTTGGCTCACGAAGACCATGTCCGTGGAGTTGCAGTTTGAGAGCACCTGCTCCAGGGCGGCCGCTTCCCGACGGTCTATGGTGAGGCGGTACTTGCGCCGGACGTCCACAATCCGGGCAGCGAACCAACACTGGTTCATTGGGGGCAACCATGCGGCGGCGTCATGATGGCATTTCCCCTTGGGTCCACACCGGTTCACCTCCGGCGCGGCGAGAGTGAGATTCAAGCGGTCGCGGGCAAAATCTCTCTTGGTGACGGAACCTGCTCTGCAAAGTCCGCTGTCGTGCGCTTCGGACCTCGCGACGATGTGCTCGATGTCGGTCTTTCGACGGCTGGAAAAGTAGCGGCCGGTGTACGGGCCGTAGATCTTGCCTCCCATTTCCGCGATGACCCGTAGCTCCACCGCTTGCGGGTAGGGGTAGTCTCCGGGCTCGTACGGAGCACAGCGGTGCTCGGGGGCGACGACCAAGCCACGCCACAACTCGTCGGCGCCCAAGGCATGCGCTGCAACACCCAAGCCAAGGCATCCGGCGAGTAGACCGCAACAGAAATGGACCCAGCCTCGATTCCTGGCGCCGCCGTCATGCATTCCTTGGACTCCTTCCGAGGGATCCTCCGGGTAGTCGATCATGCCGCCAGGGTCCTGTTTAACACGTCTTGCTGTTCCGGTTGAGCCGGCGGCCCGTGTCCGGTTCAGTGCGAGGAGTCGTCGCCGGTCTCCGGGGCCTCGGTGCGCATGGAGCGGGCGGCGAGCGCGGTCCAGTCTTCTCTCGAGTGTCCGAGCCTTGCATTCAAGCGGTCACACAGCCGGTCGGCGTCATCGATCGACAAGGCCACTAGGGCGGTTGGCACATAGCCCTCCATGCCCTCGAAAACGATGCGGATCTGTTGCGGTTCGTCGCCCAGGTCGTAGCTTGGGCAGAATGCGTAGTTCGGGTCGTCCGGCAGGGTCTGTGCAGTCATGGCAATGCTCCGTTCAGTTGAGTGAAACCCGCCGGCGGCGGGCCGGCGGTACGGACCCCGGCGCGCTGGCAAGGGGCGTGGATGACGGTCGGCCGGCCGGCTCGGGCGCGGCGGCAGGGAGCCGGCCATACGTATCACGCGATGGGCTCAGGGGGCGAGCGGCCAGCGTTGGATGACGCGTTCGAGCAGATCGGGGCCCGGGGCGAAGATGCGCGTTCGCCAAGAGATGATCTCCACCGTGCAGCCCATGCGCTTCAGGACGGCGGTGTCGGAATCGACGGGTCCCTCGATCTCGACCCGGTCGGCGCCCATGATGCGCCGCCTTGCAAGCCGCCAGCCATTGGCGAGCGCGAGCGCCGTGCCGCGTCCCATGACGGCCTCGAAGGCTTCGGCGCCGGTCATGACGGGACCGCCCGTGAGACCGAAGGCCGAACGCACGGCGCGGACCTGCCCGGCATCGAGCACGCGCCCGATCAGTGCTTCGCCGTCGTCGGTCCGGAGACGGCGCACCCGCATGTTCTCGGTGGGCAGACGATCCCAGACCGGCAGCAAGAGGCCGGCCGCGAGCCAGAACCTTGATTCCCGGTAGGGCGGCAGGCCGGCGATCTCGTCTTCCCAGAGCGTGCGCCATTCGGTTTCGGCGGCCTTCCGCCAGTTCGAGGCGTCGAGTTCGGCCTTCGCCATGGAATCCCGCACGGCGGGACGCAGCAGCCGGACGCGCTCCTGCACGCCGCCATCATCGAACATGCGCGACGGCGCCGGAAGTATGACGGCGGCGTGGTTCGACCTTGTATTGACCATCAATACCGGGCCGCGGTCCGTCTCCGCGCCGATCCCGAGTGCGGCGTCGGCGGAGGTCGGCTCAAACCTGTCGCGGCGCACGATCTCGACCAGTTCCGTGGCGGCTCCGGCGCCGGGATGCTTGTACAGCGTCTCCCGGCCGGCAACGGCCAGGGAATCGGCTCGGACGGTCTCGACGCCGACCTCGTAGGTGCCGGCCTCCACGGCCTGCTCGATGCCGGCGGCGATGCGGTCTTCCAGTTCCGCGAAGAGTGCGTTCTGTTCGGCGATGGGCAGGGCCAGGAGCCTGTTCAAGAAGCGCGGCATCGGCGGCAGTTCGTCCTTGAGCGAGCCTTCCCAGGTGAGTTTCAGTCCGGTGGCGTCCTCGAAGCGTTCCAGCGACCAGCCGGCGATGTTGCCGGCCCAGAGTGCTGTGTAGAACCGGCGCAAGGCCGCCTTGGCATAGACGCTTTCGAGGTTGTCGCTCTCGCGGAAGAGCGCCGCGTCGCTGCCGCCCATGGCGGTCTGGGAATCGCGCTGCCCCCGCGTGATGGCGCCGAGGCTGTCCAGCCGCCGGGCGATGGTGGCGATGAACCTCCGCTCGCCCTTCACATCCGTGGTCACCGGCCGGAAGAGCGGCGCCGATGCCTGGTGCGTGCGGTGGGTGCGGCCCAACCCCTGGATGGCCTGGTCCGCGCGCCAGCCCGGCTCCAGCAGGTAATGCACCCGGCGCTCGGTGTTGGCGGACGAGAGGTCGGCGTGGTAGCTCCGCCCGGTGCCGCCGGCCATCGAGAACACCAGGATGCGCTTGCTCCCTTCCATGAACGCGGCGGTCTCGGCGAGATTGGCGGAGGCCGGCCGGCTGCGGAGCGCCAGGCGTTGGCCGCCCCCGTCCGAAATCCTGAGCACCCGGCGGGAGCGGCCCGTCACCTCGGCGACGGCCTCGTGCCCGAAGTGGTGCAAGATCTGGTCAAGAGCCGAGTGCACCGGCGGCAGGGACGCGAGCTTCCCGATCAGCGCGTCGCGTTGCGCGAGGGCTTCCTGGCACAGGATCGGATGGCCGTCGGCGTCCACGGCGGGGCGGCTCATCAGGTTCCCGTCCTCATCGGTGAACGGTTCCTGAAGCTGCACCGGGAAGGCGTGGGCCAGGAAGTCGAGGACGGACTCGCGGGGTGTGAGGTCGATGCCGAGATCGTCCCATTCCGACGCCGGTATCTCGGCGATGCGCCGCTCCATGAGCGCCTCGCCGGTCGACACGAGCTGGATGACGGCCGAGCGGCGGGCCGAGAGATCGGCCTCGATGGCGCGGATCAGTGACGGGCACTTCATGGCCGTCAGCAGATGCCCGAAGAAGCGCTGCTTGGTGCTTTCGAAGGCGCTCAGCGCAGCCGACTTGGCGTTCTTGTTGAGGGTCGAATCCCCCTGCATGATGCCCGTGGCCTCGAGCGCCTCTTCGATGTTGGCATGAATGATCTTGAAGGCGCCGGCATAGGAATCGTAGATGCGCCGCTGCTCGTCCGAGAGCGCATGCACGAGGATGTCGACCTCGACGCCGTCATAGGCCAATGCGCGCGCCTGGTACAAACCGAGGGCCTTCAAATCCCTCGCTACCACTTCCATGGCGGCGACTCCGCCCGCTTCCATGGCCGACACGAAGTCGCTCCGTGTCTCGAACGGCGTCTCAGTTGCGCCCCAAAGGCCGAGACGGCCAGCATAGGCCAGTCCCGGCACGGTCGTGGCGCCGGTGGCCGACACATAGGTGATCCGAGCGTCGGGGAGCGCGTTCTGCAACCGCAGGCCGGCGCGGCCCTGGGCCGACGGTTTGACGTCGCCGCGCGCGCCCTTCGATCCCGCCGCGTTGGCCATGGCATGGGCCTCGTCGAAAATGATGGCGCCGTCGAAGGCATGGCGGTGGTCCTCGTCGGGTCCTCCGGCGAGCCAGCCGACGATCTGGTCGAGCCGTGACGGGCGGCCCTGGCGGGACGGCGAGCGTAGCGTGGCGTAGGTGGTGAACAGGATTCCGGAAGAGCGCGGGATTTCGGCGCCCTGGCGGAAATCGCCGAGTGGGATCACATCACCCTCGCGTCCGCCGAGGGCGGTCCAGTCGCGGCGCGCGTCTTCCAGGAGCTTGTCGGACTGGCTGAGCCACAGCGCCCGTTTCCGTCCGCGGAGCCAGCCGTCGAGGATGATCGCCGCGACCTGGCGTCCCTTGCCGCAGCCCGTGCCGTCGCCCAGCATCCAGCCGCGGCGGAAGCGGACCGGCGCCGACAGCGTCTCGCCGTCGTCGGTCAGCGTGGCATCGTCAACGTTTTCGTCACCGCAACGCTGTACCGTCTCCCAGGCGGAACCGATCCGGTAACTGGCCGCGAGATGGCCGCCGTGGGCCTGGCCCGCCAGTACGATGCTTTCGAGTTGGGCGTCCGACAGGAGACCGTCCGTCACGATGCGTTCCGGCAGCGTGGGGCGGTATGACGGCGTCGGATGCGGGACGGCGGCCATTGCTCCGGATTGCACCAGGGGTGTCGGATGTGCGACTGCGCCCGGAATCCGGACGGCGCCGGCCCGCCAGGACTCATAGGGTCCGGAGACGGCGCCGCCGGCATCCGTCGTGGCATCCGCCGGGCCGGTCTCGACGGTCAGTTCGGACACCGCTCCCCAGTCATGGGCCGGCCTGGACGCGGGCGTCGCGGGCACACGCGCGGTCTCTTGTTTCGACGGGCGCGGCGTGGCCGAGTTGCCGAAGAGATCCCGGCCGGGCACGGTCTCCGAGGTGGGGACTTCCACCGGCAGGCGGGGCGGAACCCGGGCGATGACGGCGTCGAGCAGCTCCCCGGCAGTTGCGGCGCGGGCGTGGGGATCGACCTCGATGCCGGACCGGCCTGTACGGTCGAGCACGGTGAGCCTAGTGTCGAAACCGGTGCCCCGGCGCGCGTAGACACGGCCGTCGATGGCCATGGTGAAGACGACGCGGGCGGGCGGATCGAGGCGGCTGAAGCCGCCATTCCAGCCGGAATCGCCCGGAATGCAGTTGGCCGAGGTGATGGCGACGAGCCGGCCGCCCGGCGGCAGCATGGAGAAGGCCGAGCGCATGTGCCGGAGGTCGGCGTCATGGCGGATGCGGTGGACGCCCGGCGTAGCCGAAAACGGCGGGTTCATGATGACGGTGGTGGGCCGGATGCCGGCCAGGTGGTCGGCTGCGTTCTCGGCGTTGATGCCGGTCACCAGTGCGCCGGGGAACAGCCGGCACAGCAATGCGCGGCGGGCGTCCGCGATCTCGTTCAGGTGGAGGTTCCCGGCGGCCCGGCTCCCGAGCGCGCATTCCGCCATCACCGCCAGCATGCCGGTGCCGGCGGACGGCTCCAGCACGACGTCGCCGGGCCGGATCGCCGCGGCTTGCAACGCCGCGTAGGCGAGCGGCAGGGGCGTCGAGAACTGCTGCAGGCGGATCTGCTCTTCCGAACGCTTCGTGTGGGACGGCTCCAGGGCGGCTACGGCCTCCAGCATCTTCAGCATGGCGGGGGGTGCGTCCGGACCGGCCCCGGCGTGGCGGCGCATGGCCCGGCCATGGCGGCGGATGAACAGCACGATCGCAGCCTCGGCGGCCTCGTAGGCGTCCTTCCAGACCCAGGCGCCCTGGGCATCGCCGGCGCTCAAGGCGCGTGTCATGGCGTCCCGCAGGGTCGTGGCGTCGAGCGGCCGGCCCGCCTCCAGGACGGGCAGGAGGGTTCCGGCGGCGGTGAACAGCGCGTCATGGGCGGAAAGCCGGGCGCGTGGGGCGGCCGGGACGGCCGGAAGCGTGTGGGAAACCGGGACGCGCGCGGATGCGTCCGGCGCCGTATGGACGTCGAGCATGGATCTCTCCCTCCTGGAATTGCGTGAAAGCGTCGGGGCGCGCCGCGGCATATAGAAAACCTCCCGCGCCGCGCCGGCGGCCGGCCTTCAACCGGCTGCCCCGCCTCGCCGCGGCGGGGAGCGGAGATGCGGAGGATTAGGCGGGGGCGGCGGTTCCGCGTTCCGGGGCGTTCCCCCGTTCGGCTGCACGGGCGCGGCAGACGTCCATCAGCCGGCGGTATTCGCCGGGATCGAGATCGGAATCGCCCTGGACGAGGTACGCCAGTTGCGTCGTCATGAGGCGGACGGCGGCGTCTTCCCGCTGATTGCCGCCCTCGTGGATGACCTGCCTGCATGCCTGGTGGATGGCGAGTGCGACGCCTGACGGATTTGACGCGCCGGGATCGACGATGGCCAGGGCGGCCTCGTGGCGGTCGTAGCCTTCGGGGAGGTCGGGGAAGCTCATCGGCCACACCTCCGCACGCGGGCGAGGAGGCCTTCCACCATGTCGACATCGGCGCCGCAGGCTTCCCCCCAGCCGCGAATGTTCATCTCGAAGTCGTCGAGCGATCCGAGATGGCCGTCGAACAGCGGGTTTTCGCCGGTCGCGGCGAGCACGCTCTGGCCGGAAACGGCGATGTTGGTGATGGCCGGGCTGGTCATGGGTTCGAGACCAAGGAGCCAGGACAGGAACGCGGTGAACATCGGCGAGAGGTTGTCGCCGCGGCGCGGGTCCATCGGGTGCATGGCCGGCGGCGGGCCGGCGGGATGCTGACAAGTCATAGCAAGCCCTCCCTGTTGAAACTGAAGAAACGGTTATGTCCGCAGACGACATGGTCATGGAGCCGGATTCCCATCACCTCGGCCACCTGCCGGAGCCGATGAGTGATGTCCACGTCCTCACGCGAAGGCGAAGGGTCACCCGAGGGGTGGTTGTGGATGAAGATGACCGAAGCGGCGCTCTCCCGGATAATGGGGTGGAAAACTTCCCGGGGATGGACCACGGAGGCTGTGAGGCTGCCCGTGGACACCCGATGATGACGGATCAGCCTGTTCCGGTTGTTCATCATCAACACGTCGAAGTGTTCCCGGTATTCGTTCACGTACCGGGGGCGCATGTAGCGGTAAGCTTCCTCGGGACTGCTGACCATCGGAGTGTTTCCGTGCAGGTAGGCTTCGGCTTCGAGCAGTTGCCGGCCCAGCTCGAACGCGGCCTTGATCCTCCGGGCTTGGGCTGCGGTGAGCCCATGCCGCCGCAGTTCCCGGACCGTCATTGAATCAAGGTCGAGCAGGGAAAGGCCGGTGAGCTTGGCTGTCCCCTTCGTGCCGATCAGCTCTTCCATCGCGTTCCCGCTTTCCATGGCGTCCTCTCTCTCGGTCGGATTCATTCGGATCCGGCCTCTGCCCCCATCAGGGGATCAGGTAACGCAAAATGAATGCCGCGGAATCGCATCCCGGCGACGGCGTCGAAGCGGGTCCGTGGTTGGGGGGGGTGGTTCCGGTATCGGGCATTGGCAATCTCCTTGTGGCCGGAAAACGAGAATGCCCCGCCTGGGCGAGTGGCCGGACGAGGCGTGAAAGGGAATGGGGATGCTCAGGCGCCGGCCCGTGGCGGTCGCGACGCGATTTCGGGCGGCGCTGTCGAGTTCGGGGCCGAATTCGACGATGTGGCCGGCGCGCCGCGCGGCTCGGCGTATAAGGGGATCGGATAGGGCGGCTGGAAATAGAGATTGCGCTCTATCCCCGAGGCCGAACGGCCCCTGGAAGGACTGAAGCTCGCTCACACGAACCGACCCCAGTTCCCGGGCGCCCATGCCAAGATCCTGACAACAGGTGTTTGATCGTTGTCACGGCTCCGGCCGTTCGCGAGCAGCTTCTCGCGTATCTCGGGCGTGAGAAGTTCCGTGGGCGGTCTCCATGTGGGCGGGATGAATGTCGCCGGCGGGCGACGGCCGCGCCCGTGCCCCGGCCGCCGCGCGCCCGGAAAACAGCCGGCCCTCGGCTCGGGGCGGCGCGGGGTAATCCTGTGAGGAGGGGTGGAATGCAGCCGCCGCAAATTCGTTGCGGCGGCCGTCGGGCTCAGGTGGCGGTCTCGGCGGGATCGGCCAGGGTGACGCGGACGTCGGGGCGGGTGATGGAGATCTCCACCGTGCGGTTGTGTGGAACGAGCCAGAAGAGCTCCCGCCGGACGGTCTCGGCGATGGAGATCTCCAGGGCCGAATCCTCGCTGCACAAGAGCCTGGTGGCGATGTGGAGCGCCTCTTCGTCGAACCGCATGGCCTGGGTCTCGGGGCTGTCGGCGTCCGCATCGTCGGAAGGCGAGAAGAAGCCCAAGCGCAGCAACTCCGCGAGCCGGTGCGCTTCCAGGGCGCTGTCCGCCGTGACCAGCGGCAGCGCCTCCCCGACCCAGTTCCAAGCCTCGCCTGCGAAGGCGAGATCGGCGGGGAGATCGAGTGTGCGGCCCTGGCCGCCGGCGGTCTTGACGGCAAGCGCCATTCGGATCGCGGCGGGACGCGTCGGCAGCGGGGCGGCGGGCGCTCCCGTCCCCTCGGGCACGGGGAAGTCGTGGAGCGGCCACGCCTTGCCATCGGCGGCGACGACCTGGGTGTCGATGCCCGTGACGCGGTCGAGCCCGTCATACCAGCCGTAGCCTTCGAGGCGCTTTTCGGCTTCGAACAGCCTGTCCGCCATACCGGCGCGCTCCGCGGCGCGCCACAGCGCCTGCGCCTCGGGCGGCTCGGGATCGTAGGCCATGACCAGCGCATCGTGGCCGGCCGGCGCGGGCTTCGGCGGCTCCCGCCAATCGTCGATATCGGCGATGCCGGGCCGCCAGGGACGGAGGACCTGCGGCGGCGGCGGAAGCTCGATGCCGGCGTCGCGCGCCCGCGTCCAGTCGACAAAGGCGGGACGCGGCTCGGGATCGGCGGCCATGGCGCGGTAGATCGCGAGGCGTGCTGCCTGCCGCATGTCAACGAGAAATGCGTTCTCGACCGCTTCCCTGCGCGCGGGCAGCAGCAGTTCGAGATCGGGGCAGTCCACGACATCGGCGCGGATGGACCAGATGCCGCCGTGCACGGTCTCGACCGTCGGCAGGCGGACGGGCACGGTCAGCCCGAAAAAGTTGAGGTCGGGGTCGAGGTAGCCGCGCCGGCGGTCCCGGTAGACGCCGAAGGCGAGGCCGTTCCAGCTCTCGGCGTGGATGGCGCCGTCGAGGAAGGCCCGGCGTTCAAGCATGACGCCGCCGGGTTCGGTCCCCGGAATGCCTTCGGATATGACCGGCAACGGGTAATGGCGTGCTGCGTTGGCGATCGCGGCATGGATCGCGTCGGCGGATTCTGTGGCCTGGAACTGCACGGCGGTGCCGGATGGATACGGCGCGCCGTCGTCGTGCTGGACCTGGGCGTCGCTGCGGCCCGTGAAGTGTTCCGGCGCGAGATTCACGGACCAGCCCTGCACGGCATGGCCGTCCGGCGTGCGCGCCCGCGAGGCGATCCGGCAACCGCGGTGCGCGAGGCTAAGAATCCCCATGCCGGCGGCGTCCTCGCGGGCCACGAGGTCGTCGCTCCAGCCGTTCTCACCGAAGCTCAACAGCACGGCGGGGTCCTCGATGCCGGCGCCGTCGTCGGCAACCGTCACCGTCAGGCGTGTTTCGGACGACTTGGGCGCGTAATCGGCGGGTTCGTCGGTGAGTGTGCCGACGGTGACGCGGACGCGGGTAGCGCCGGCCCGGCGGGCGTTCTGCAGAGTCTCGGTGAAGATATCGTGAAGATTGGATGCAAAGAACCTCGTGACGCGCTTGAGTGCGCTGTCATGGACCCGGGCGCGGATCGTCGCGGCCGGCGGAATGGCGGCGTGGGTCATGTGGGGCCTCCATGATGAGAATGGGAAAACGAGAGCGCCGCGCCCGGCGATGTGCGGGGCGAAGCGCTTCCGGGCCGGAGGGCGGTTCAGACGCGGCGCAGGAACTCGGGGATATCGTGCCCGCCGCCGTCGTCATGGCCGTTGACCCGGTCGACGTGGCTGACGATCGCCCGCGGACTGCCGTCGGCGGTGGGGACCGCGTTCAACGTCTCGGTGGCGTCGACGATCTCCGGTGGCGTCGGGGTCCCGGCCGCCTCGGCGTCCGGTTCATCGGCTTCGCCGGTTCGGTGGTCATCGCTGACCGTGGGATCGACCTCGTCACCCGTGGAGGCGACGGCGCCGCTGGCGTTGGCGGCGATGGCCGCGGCACGGCGTTCGGCCACCTCGGGGGCGTCGATGCTCTCGACCACGGAGACCGGCCGCGGCGAATCGGCGGGCGCGTCAGCGCTCTCCGGTTCCGCCTGCTCCGCGGCGCTGGCGTCTTGCGGTTCCGGATCGGCCACGGAGTCCGACGCCTTGGCGGCCGCCGCAGTCTCCGCACCGGTATCCTCGACGCCCACGTCGAACGCCGCGAAGCCGGGCGGCGTCCAGGCGAGCGCGGCCGCGTGAGCGTCGGCGGTGATCCCGATCGGAGGGCTGCCGGCCGCGAAGGCCTCTTCCATCGCCTTGGCGAGGGCGGGCTTCTTGTTCTTGGCCCGCGCCGAGGCCCATGCCGATCCCAGGGTCTCCCTGGCGATGTCGAGGATGCGGCCCTTGTTGATGCGCGACCACAGCATGTCCGCGGTCGGGCGCACATGGCCGGCGAAGTCGATGTCGAGCCGGGCGATGGTGGCTTCCAGCTCGGGACGCGCCTGGGGCTCGAAGGCCAACTGGCCCTTCACCGAGCGCGCGACCGAGGCCGCGAACAGCGTGTGCTTGTCGGCCTCCGGCAACGCGCGGAGCGCCGCGAAGGATTCGCCGTCGTCCCCGATGGCCAGCCAATTCAACGGCAGGTTGGAGCGGTCGGCGAGCATCGCCTCGCTCGGGCTCCAGGCGCCGAAATCCTCGTCATTCATGCGCGTCGTCGACCGGTCGGCGGTCTCCCTGATCGCGATGTCGAGCGCATGGGCCTGGTAGTCATGCGTGAACACGCCGCGGGCGAGCTGGAACAGTAGGAGATCGAAGGTGGCCTCGAAGTCGTTCCCGAGATGCGCCTTGACCAATGCGGTTCGGATCGAGCGGAGATCGTCGGCAAGGCCGATCCCGACGCCGGCTTCCTTGCGCGCCTCGGCCTCGGGATCGGCAGGCGAGGCCATGGGTGCGGAGATTGCGGGGTTCCGGAACCGGCCGGACTCGGTGGCGTCGTCGTCATCGCCATCACCGGCATCACCGCCGGCGCTGTCGCCGGAGTCGGCCGGCTTCGGCATGTCCTCGGGACGGACCAGGCCCCCGATGACCTGGAACTCGCCGTCCCGGCCGATCGTGGCGATGCAGCCGGCGATCGCGTAATCCTCCCCGCGGTAGGTCGCCCGGGCCTCGATCGCCGCGTGGATCTCGCATGTCCGGGTCTCGATGGCCTCGGCCTCCTCCGCGAGCGCCTCGGTCCAGTCGTCTTCGTCGAGATTGTCGAGTTCGTCCTCGCGGGTGCGCAGACGCTCGAGCTCGGCCGTCTCCTCGTCGGTCGGCGCTGCGGGCTCCGGATAGATGCGCCCGTAATGCGCGATCAAGGTCCAGTCTACCTCCGCCGCCGCCGTTGCCCAATGCCAGCGGGTCGCGAGGTCCTTTGCCGTTTCGCCGAGCTTCGCCATGGCGAGCTTGTTCAGGAGCGCTGGGTCCTCGAACCAGATTCCGCTTTCGTCCTCGGCGGCGAAGAGATCCCGCAATACCGGCCCACCCGCGGCCTCGTAGGCGTCGACGCCCACGAAAAGGGCCAGGGCGGAGGTCGCTGGAATCCGCTCCTCGGTCAGCAGGCGTTTCACCTGCCAAGCGGCCGGGCGGTAGCCTTGGTTCGCCACCTGCTCCCAGACCGCCATCTGGCGGTGGTGATCGGTCGTCACCGCGAAGGCCTTCAGGGTCTCCAGGTCAATACCGTCGGCCCGGTAGGCATCGAGCAGTTCGGGCGCCGCGTTGCCGAGCCGAAGACGCTGTTCGACCAGGCGCTCGGACATGCCGAAACGCGCCGCGATAGCTGCCATCGTGACACCGGATTCGGCCAGCTGCGTGAACGCAATCACCTGGTCGGCCGGATGCATCGCGATGCGGATGACGTTCTCGGCGAGCGACAGCTCACCGGACGCGGCGTCGCCGTCGACGATCAGGCAGGGCACCGGATGGGCGGCATCGAGCATGCCATCGGCGGCGAGGGCCTTCAGTGCCGCGAGGCGGCGGCCGCCCGCGACCACGGCATAGTCGCCGCCGGGGCCATCGCTTCGGACGACGAGGTTCTCCAGAAGCCCGTGGGTCGCGATGGAAGCCTTCATCTCGGCCTCGGCGATCGCATCGGGCGGCGTCTTGCGCACGTTCTCCGGCGCGATCACCAGCCGGTCGAGCGGGATGGAGCGGATCGCCGACTCGTAGACGGGAGCGATATGGTTCATGTGGTTCTCCATGCATGGGGGGTTCGTGGCCGCGGGGGCGGCTCTCTCCAGCCTTGTCTCGCCGCCCGGCCCCGGCCAGGCTCCGCCTCCGGGCGGTGTTTGCGTGGCGACGGGGCGCTGGTTACCGGCGGGCCGGCAGCCTTGCGATGGCCGGGGCCGGGGCGGCCCGGCATCCATCGAGCAGCCGGACGACGGCATCGGGCGCGGACGAAATGCCCGCGCTGGCGGGCCGCTGATGGCGTGATTCATGGCCCGGCATCCCCTTCGGTGCGGAGCCGGTCGGACAGGTCGAGCGTTCCGGCGGCAGGATCGACCGGAATGCCGGTCAGCTCCGGAAGCGCAACGCCCGACGGCGACAGCGTGTGGCCGATACGTTTCTCGAGCCCGGCGTATTTGCGATACAGCGAAGGGCGGAGTTCGGCGGCGCGGCGCAAATCCGAGCGTGACGAGAAAATGCAGAACGTGCACGAGCATCGCGACATCCCCTGCGCATATACCCAGTGCGGCGACTGGCCGGCGTCGCGGATGACCCGGAACACGTCGTCGGCGGTTAGATCGAAGACCGGCAGCCAGTCGAACCATTCCCTGCCGGCGCGGGAATTGCGGTCGCTGCGCACCCAGGGGATGCGTTTGGACCGCGCGCTGCTCTCGTCGCGGCGGATTCCGATGGCGCTGATGATGCGCCCGGCGAAGCGGGGCTGGGCCTTCAGGTAGTGGCGCAGCTCGCGTTCGATGGGTGAACGTTTCAGGTCCGCCGTGCACCATCTAAATTGCGGTCCCGGAAACTTGCCCCTTTCCTCGACGCGTTCGAGAAGCGATTTGCCGGACGCCACGGGCGCGAATATCAGCGGAACGCCGGCGGGAATCGTGTTCTCGATATGCTCGATCGTGCCCGGCCACTCGACCTCGCCAAGCGGGGCGTGAACCACCACCAACTGATGGCGGGGGACGATCCGGGCGAGCAGGATCGTCATGGCTTGGCTGTCCTTGCCCCCCGACGAATTGATGGCCATGAGCGCGCCGCGCCGGATCATGTCGCGGCATTCGGGCGGGATGTAGAGGTCGGCGGCGGGTCGGCGGCGGCGTGCCGGGCTCCCGCTCATGCCTCGGGCCCGTCATGGTCGGTCAGCGTCATCGCTGCGGTCGGGCAGATGAAAAGCGGGCTGATGAGATATTCCGGTTCACCGCCGTCTTCAGCGGGGGGATTGGCGGTGACGGCGGCGATGGCCGCGGTTGCTCCGCCATCGACGAAGCAAGAGACGAGGCAGAAATTGTGGAAGCGGCGGTTGGTCAGGGTCTTGAACGCGCAGCGGTGATCCTCGGTGATATTGGTGTCGGGCATGGCGGCGACCTCCGTGGCGGTAGTGTGGGGGAGCCCGGCCTCAGGCCCCCGGGACTCGCCCGGCCCAAGCCCGCCACGACCTCCTGGCGGCGTGCAGCGCGGCGGAGGAGGCAGAAGCACCGGGTAGGTGCATGGCTGGAGATGGGCCGGCCACGCGCGTCCAGGCCGTGGCCGCCCGAGCCTGCCGGTGACTTATTCCCAAGCGGCAATTGGGGGCGAGGACGGGCTGGTCGGCGATCACCTCGACTTCGTCACGCAAGAACTTCGCGAAAGGTGAAGCACATCGAGGGCTCGGCTTCGCTGTCGTGGATCCCGTGGTCTTCGCCGGTGGTGAGTTCGATGACGGTGTAGCTCGGGGGTAGAGCGGTAGGCCGCGAAAGCGGTCTAAGCGGTCGGTGAATGCACGAGGGGAGGTGTTCCCACCAGTGCCGGTGAACCCTATCGCCGCTGAGTCTTCGGGGGCGTCAAACCGCAACGTCCATCAACGTGTGCCGTCGAGAGCTCGGTCGCAGTCTGCAAAGGTGGTCAGAAGGGTGGATCGTGCGGTTCGGGCCTGTAGTGGCGCACCGGATGAACATCAGCATCGTAGCGGGCGGCGGTCACGTGATGAACACTTAGGCCCTCCAACTTCAACCGCAACGTGATTTGGCGTTCATCGTAGTCCTCTGTCAGCGCGGACGAGCGTGACAGGATCGTCCTGAAGCTAAGAATGTCGTCAGCCTTTTCTTCCTGGTCTTGTTTGGGCGGTGGTGCTTTCTCCCAGACGGTGTAATCCGTCTCCCACGCATCTTCAGTATGGTGACCAAGCTGAACATCGATCTCGGTGCCCTCGGATAGATCCACCAGTGCCACACGCGACGCCTTGTGGAACAGCATGACATTGCTGCCGTTGGTACCGTCCTGGACAGAAGGATAGAGAATCCCGTCGAGAGCAGGCATCGAGAGAGAAGCGAGATAGTCGGCGACGATTTGGGTCACTAAATATTCGAGGGGCTCGTCCTCCGGCATCACAGGTCGTGAAATTCGCTCGCTAAGGCGTTCAAGAAACTTGGCCCGCTCTAGCCGGCGGATATATCCGGAATCGAACACACTGCCTTCAACGAGCACAGACCGAAGTGCTTTTACGTCAAGCAGGCTGACATTGCGCAACAGGGCAAACTCGCCCACGATCACACGACTGCCAACCGGCGGGCGAACTTCGCTGGTAGCCACGGCAGGATCAGTTGCACCGTAGAACACCGCTATGCCGTGTGCATTCATGCGGCCCGGCTTCGCCAGAGCCGTGGGCGGGGGTCCCATGTGTCTGTCTGGCCGTTTGAGAGCCTCTTCCAAAGCAGGTGTCGCTTGGAAGACACGCGCGCGGTACAAGGAGGTGATGGCGGTTTCTGGGCCGGCTTCAAGGATGATCGGCTGTCCGTCAGGGCTTCGGTGCTCCGCTAATCCCTCGAAGATATCCTCAAGAATTGCTTCCGTGTCAGCGCTGAAGAATCGGGCTGAGGCCTTCAGATTGCTTTCGAAATGGCGCCAGTTCTCGCGGTACTCGACATCGTCCGGTTCTTTCTCCGTATAACAGGACTCCTCGTCGAACGGAGGTTCCTCGCCCATCTCCTGCATCTCAATGTCATAGTGCCGTTCTTTGAGCACTTGCATTATATCGTCGGCCGGTTCGTCGTCTATTTCTGCGGCGTAGGCGATAGCATAAACAGCTGGTTCGCCTCCGCGCGTCCAGCGATAGTCGCCATACTTCATCATTGCGTATTCGAATGACGACGGCTCGGTAGGAGTGCGGCGGTAATGCTGTTCGAACGCCGTGTCGATGTAGTCGACGATCTCGCCGATTGATAGAGCTGATGCTGTCGCACCGCAATAGTCGCATTGGCCTGTTTCCCCGAGGCGTTCAACTTCACTGCGCAAGAAAGCTTCCCCGACGCAGGTCGCACACAACCGGCGGTCCGTGATTTCAGCGTCGTCGTTTGTCTCCCTCATGTAGCTTTCCTTCGACCCACTCGCTAACCGGAGTAGAGACCCATTCGCCCTTGTGCTCCGGACCAACGATCGCCGAAAGTCGTTGCGCGGCACCCCAGTCCGGGTTCACGCTGACAACCTCATCTGGCCCGACAGCCGTCTCCCGCTTGCAGGCCCTTTGTCAGTTGACCTTCAATCTGGTGGTGAAAACCGCAACGCATGATGAATTGGGCGTGGAGATCAGCCAGGGGCATCGAATAGCCGAGGAAGACCACCTTCCTGTCGGCTCCCTTGCTTTCCATTGGCACCGCGCAGCGATTACCACGCGGAGCGCGTGTGTCGCGTCATCCCCCGAATACAATAGCCCATCTACCGGCAAAGGGCAGCTCCCTAGGTCGAGGGCGAACAAGCGGAACCATCACGGCTCCGTTTGTGGTAGTCGTAATGGCCCGGCAACCTCCCCGTGCCACGGCCCACAACGGAACCCGCACCAGGACTTCCCAGCGGACACTACACCAGGACAACCTCACGGGATCAGTTTGCCAAGCTGGTCCAGCCCAATTACAGGTGGCCCACCGGGACCGTACCCGAGCTTCAACCTCCCTCCGCGAGAGCGGAGATCCTTGTAGTAGGAAAACCAGACGGCATCCGGTGCCCGGTCAGGACCGTCTTCGTTGATCAGAAACGCGAACGGCTGATAAGTGTCCTCGGGATTGTCAGTCAAACGCACCGCACCCAACAGGTAAGGCTTCCAGTATTCGCCCTCCTCTTGCAGCTTGAAACATTTCTCGATGTAGCCCCGGCCCCCACAGCAACCACAACGGAACCAATCCTGGGCATCTCGGTGGTCTTTAAGAAGATCGACTATATTGGCGGCCTTCGTGACGCGATCAGTGAGATGCCCACTGCATTTGATCAACCAACTCATGACGTATTCAGTCCTCCGGTTAACGGCCCCCAACGCAGGCGGCCGCGGCAGGTGCCGTGATGGTCGGGCATCTTGGCGACGTGCCGTGTCGCCCAAAGGTGAACCAGCGTGCATGGTGTCTACCTTCGTTTGAGATATTCCCGAATGCGATGCGCAATGCCGTCGCCTGTTCGAACTTCACACTCCCAAACGACGAGTGAGTCCCACCCCAACGCAGAAAGCCGGGCCTGATGCTCGGTGTCGCGGGCGACGTTGCGCTCCAGCTTCGGCAACCAGTAGTCACGGTTGGACTTCGGGCGGTGGGTGATCTTGCAGGCGGTGTCAGCGTGCTGGTGCCAAAAACAGCCGTGAACGAAAATCACCTTCCGGCGGCTCGGAAATACTAAGTCGGGGCGACCCGGCAGGTCATGCCGGTGAAGCCTGTAACGATAGCCCATGCCGTGGACTAGGCGGCGGACGGCGAGCTCAGGCTTCATGTCCTTGCTTCGGATTGCCCGCATCGTCCGGCTGCGAATTTCGGGTGGTACGCGGTCCACAACGTTAGCCCTGCGGGCCGAAAGACTGGTCTGGGTCCTTAGTTGGAGCGGATAAGAGAGCGCTTGATCTGTTCACAGAAGGCAGTGCGCGATGGCGCTTCTTTGTAAAGGACAGCCTGTTGAAGGTTGGCGTGGCTAGTGCCTTCGACAGTATCGAGAACGAGTCTTTTGGCGCCCGCATGGTTAGGATCGTCTTCGTAGCGGTATGCCATGAAGATGATGTTGACGGTGCTACCCTTAACGTCGTCGGAACGCATGAATTCGGCCCAGTTTCGGATGTAATCGTAGACCATGTCCTGCATTACGGCGACGATCTTGGTTCCCCAATGATGGTGGAAGTAGCCTTTGCGGATGAGCTGGGTGATGTAACGCTTGTAGACGTTGCCCCAGTTGAGTCCGTAAGTGGGCCGGCGGTCGACATCACGGCCTGCCCGTAGGGCTTCGTAGGCAAGCCTCACCGATCCGGTAATATCGATAGCCTGGAGTTCGACGGAAAGGAAATCCTTGATCGCTCCGCCCTGCCCGATGTCGGCTATAACGAAATCGACGTTGCCGAAGCCGGTCATCTTGACTTCACGGGCAATCTGGGGATTGGCAGGCGGATCGCCGGGCCAGCAGTGGCTAACAACGTCGGTCAGAAAATCAACGGAATAAAACCGCTTCGGGCAGACGCAGACCTGCTTCGGATCGCCGGAGATTTTCCGGCGGATTGAGCACACGGGATAAGGTTCTTTGCCGAGAGATGTGCTGCGCTTGATGCATCTCGTGCCGAGGAAGGGGCACTCGTAGTCATGTGCTGCTGGCTCGAACCCTTTCGCAGCCGGGCGTCCTAGAATCTCTCCAAGGAACTCCGTGGGGTCATATGGCAACGGCGGTTCCCTCGGTCGATTCGGCGGGCTTGCGGTCGGTCCAACGGGCCATCAGGCCGGCTTGCAGTATAGCCTCGGCGACCTTACGGCCAAGAAGAGCGGGTACGGCGTTGCCGACCTGCACATACTGCTCGGTACGGGGACCGGCAAAGGCGAACCAGTCGGGAAAGGATTGCAGCCGCCCTGCTTCCCGTACTGTCAGGACACGATCTTGTTCGGGATGGATATAGGCACCCCAATGAAGGTCGCACTTTGTGAGAACCGTGGACGACAAGCCGTCTTTGCGTAGCCGGCCGTAGCGTTTCGTGTGATCACAGCGCCGCGCACGCTTCATGCCTGCGGGCAATAGGTCAACAGGGATGTCACGCCAGCTACCGCCTTCGGGTATATGTTTCATCCGCTTGACGTTGATGGGTGCGAGGCGCGGTGCAGCATGGTTGGTAACTTCAACGCTGTTGCCGCGGAGCATGACCTGGTAACCGGTGGTGGGAGGCAAGCGGTAAGGAAGCGGCCGTTTCGGGTCTTCACCGTTCTTAAGTGGCGGCAAGTCCCCGATGGCGTCGCCTACGGTGACGAATGGCAGCAAGCCGGGGCCGTGAGTTGGCTCCGGCCAAGAAATGGGCAAGCCAAGGCGGTTGCCGAGGAAAAAAATACGGCGCCGCTCTTGTGGGACACCATATTCCTCGGCACGGAGGATTTGGATTTCGATGTCATAGCCAAGTCTAGCGAGGCCGGACAGGATTTCTTCAACGGCTTGACCGTTGCCGGCGGACGTGATGCCAGTGACGTTCTCCAACACAACCCATTTTGGCATGAGGCCCTTGACGACGCGCAGGTATTCGTAAAACAATCCGCTGCGCTTGTCGTGCATGCCGCGCTGGTGGTTGTAAACGCTGAAAGCTTGGCAGGGCGGGCCGCCGATGAGGCAGTCCAACTCCCCCGTTTTGAGCGCGGCGGTTTTCAGGAAATCGCGGGCAGAAATGTCTTCGATGGGGCCGGGAAGAAACTGTGCCTCTGAGTGGTTTGCTGCGAAGGTCTCGGCAGCGAAAGGGTCGATGTCGTTGCCCGCCAGTACGTGAAAGCCTGCTTGCCGGAATCCTTCGGAAAGGCCTCCCGCGCCGCAGAACAGGTCTATCGCTGTCCAGCGTTTACTGGTCATCGTCCTGTGGGTCTAGCGGAGGGCATGGTGAGTGGAAGCTGCAACTCATGCTCTTGATATCGTTCCAGAAACTCGGCAACGGCCTGCCTACCGAGCCAGGCGAGGGATATGTGATGCTTCTCGGCCAGAGCCGATAGTTCCCTATACTCTTCCTCGGGAAGGCTGATGGATATTCGTTGTTTTTCGGCCATGGCATCCTGTATGTGGTGAGCCAGTTATAGCTGCATGTTGCAGCATTGTGCACAAAATAGCGCGGCGCGCTGGTAATGTCAAGCTGGAAGATCTCGCAACGCGCGTCACCACCGTCACCGACTGGCTAGCCCTGCCATTGTCGACAATCGAGACAGCACATTGGAAGTCAGCTGGCTGATGCGGGCCGATACACGCTGTTGGCGAGGTCAACGGACTTCAACGAATCCCGGCGCCATCTCTTGGAAGTTCGCACCCCGAACCGGGCCACAACAAAAAACCACTAACTCATGGATGAGGACAAAAGGTGCAGTCAAGACGCTGCAGCTGGATCCACCGGGTGCTGATGTTCCACCACAGGAAATGGAAAATCATCGCCCGAGCCCATGTGCTCGAAGAAGAGGCATTCCGGGTTACAGAGGCACTGCACGTCGCTGTCCAACATCCCAGTTGCGAAGTGATAGGTCTGAGCACCCGGGTTGCCAAGCCCCACAGGTTGCACCACCAAGCTCAAGAATTGCGATACCATCAGTCCGGCTGCCCCCAACGCGAATCCGAAGACGTTTTCGTTCTGCCGTAGAACATGATCGGTCGGAAGCCGTTCGATGTAGCTGGGGTCGTCGAGGAGCCCTTGCCGCTCGAGGGTGACGTTCGCCGGATTGAACTGGCCCAAGCACTCCAGGCAGCTTCTGCCCGCGACAGCCACGTGTGCCCGCCACTCCGCGCCCCGCAGCAGCCCGTTAGGTTTGACCCGAACAAGGATGCCCCCATCGACAACCGGAATGTGGTGCGCGTAAGCCAGCATGTTCAGAACTTGCCTTGGCCAGGGTCTGTCCACGCAGCTGAAAAGCACGTCGCAATCTAGGGCAGCCTTCAGGCCGCCCTGCCGCGTGAGGGACTTCGGATGTACCCTGATATCCACGTTATCGGCTGTCGCATGCTTGACGAGAAGTTCCGCTGTGACCTCCACCTTCAACCGTCCGATGGCGTCCATTGTTGCGTGGAGAAGCCTGTCGAGATTGTGCTCTTCGACCTTGTCGAAATCGATCAGGCTTACCGTTTGCACGCCCATTCTGACCAAGCTTTCGGCCACAATAGAGCCAACACTTCCAAGCCCGACGACTCCGCAGTGCAGCCGAGCCAGCAGGTTTTGCTTCGTCTTTCCCCATGCGGAATAGGTCCTCTTGAGCGCCTCCTTGAACTTAGGCTTCGGCACCAATCGGTCCATGTAGGTCACGTCGAAAGCATCGCCAACAACGCGTACGCTTCCGCACCATCGCCGCTCGAACTCCCGTTTTCCGGTCCGAATCCAGAACCGGGCACTAAGGGCTCCATCGGTACCCATTGTCAGCCCTAACAAGGGTAGGCCTGTCGTTCCCAGCATCGATGGGGCCATACGTCGCTCGCTTGTCACGTCCATGTCGCTCATGCCCTGCCATCCGGGCGTGAGATGGCTGTGTAGAAAAGCGATGCCGGCCTTCTTGGCCAAAGCTGCGTCCGCGACGCGATCAAGGTACTCGGGCAAGAAACTCGCGTTACCGTGCAATCGTCGCTCGCCGTCCCGTGGAAGCATTACCTCCCTCAGAACAGCCGTTGTCCGCGTTCTACCCGTGCTTGGTGTCCACAGCGCAAAGCAAAGATCCTCCTGTCTCTGCCCCTTGCTCGTATGTTGAAGAAGGTGTCCTCTCAGGATGTCAGCGACCTCGCACGGCAGCACAACACTGTGTTCGACTGAACTCATTGGCTTTCCCAAAGCGCACGTACGTGCTCCATGTATCGCAAGGCGTTCTTCGCACCAGACGACCAGTTCGGATGTGGCCGGCTCCAATACTGCCAATCAGATCCGAAGTGCTTGCTATGGCCGGTGCTGGAGTGGATATGTCCCGTAGGATGCGGTCCATCGGGTCGGTTCTGGTGAATCAGCTTGTGTACATGCGGGCCGGACGGCGGCGAAAGCGGGAAGTCGGCCGGGACAACGATCCCGATATCTACCTCCAGGCCCTCATACTTGCCCACCTCGACCGGGTAAGCCGGAATCATGATGTGGTGGTCGGGAAGTTCAACCACATCAGTTCCCGCTTGCCGCAACTGTTCGGCGAAGAGCGGCGCGCCAACTAGCACAGTGTTGTCGGTTTCGGTTGGTTGCCGGAAACGCCTGTTTCGCCAAGATAGTGGCTAACGAACTTCGCTCCTTCGAAGAGATCGATCTCCTCTTCGCCCTTGCCCTGGTATGAGATCCTGCTGTCGCGCTTGATCTGGACGAGGTAATTCTTCTTCGGATCGAGTCCGGCCAACGTGAGAATTGCGTTGGCGGTCATCGTCTTTTCGGAGGCTGGATAGGTCTCGCTGTCGATTTCAATCGTGAACAAGGTGGACATTCTAATCTCCTCGGATTGCGACTCGCTGTTGGCCCCGTTAAGGTTTTGGTGGTCCCGTGCGTTCCCAGGTACGGCCTGGCTCTTGCGTCGGCGGCAGCTTCGGATCGCCCGGCTCGATCGTCACCTCGCGCGGCTTCGGCACCGCGCCACCGCGCGGCCCGCGTTTGATGTACTCCCCTGGTCGATCCGGCTTTTCGCCCGGTCTTTGCGTGGTCATTCGATGTTCTCCTTTTCTTGCTATGCTCCCATGCGGGCGCGCCGGTCTCTGATCCATTCCCAGGCCGCCTTGGGGAGCCAGCCCTGGTAGTCTTTGGTGATGCCGATGACGAGCGCCCTGTCGGTCTCGTCGAAATGCGCATCGAGGCGCTTCCAAATGCCTTCGGCGTCAAGGTTGGTATCGATCAGCCAGGTCGAGCCCAAATAGTGCCACCAGGCACCGCAGTCCTTGATGGCCTGATAAAGGCCCGTATAGTCCCGACCCGGCTTCTTGAGGTCGTAATTGATCGCATAGATCAACGGTTGGCTCTTCCTTGTCCTTGGCACCGCCGGCACGCTACGCGCCGGCCCTTACTTCCCTATGCGCCAGCGGTGGCGATTTCGGACATGCCTGAGAAAAATTTATGTTGATGTCTGAAAGTGTCCCTCGATCCCGCATAGAAAGATAAAGGAAGGAGCGAATGCCTTGTCTGCGATGAACTCTGCGGCACTTCGGGCGCCCGATGAAATTGCTTGCGCGATTCAGGACCTGTCGGACGCCGATTGGACCAGATTGGGCAAGGTGGCGGCGCTCTACGCCCGCAACCGCCTGATCGAACCGGACGATCTTCTCCAGGAAGCGTTCCGTCGTGCTCTCGACGGCCGTCGCAATTGTCCGGTTCATGTCGATCCAGTTAGGTTTCTCGCCGAGGCCATGCGCAGCATCGCAGATGGCGAATTGCAGAAAAGGGAGGTTCAGCCCCGGCTCGTCCCGATAGCGAACCATGGTGGCGACGAGACAGCCGTTGACCCGCCCGATCCAGCACTCGACCCGGAGCAGCGCGCTGGGAGTGCCGAAGAGGCAGCGGCCATGAGGGCGTGCTTGCTCTCGCTCTTCGCGGATGACGAGATCACCCAAGTGATTCTCGAAGGCATGATGGAAGGTATCGAGGGCGAAGAACTACGGGAGTTGACCGAACTAGACAACACCGCCTATCAGAGCAAGCGCAGGCTGATCCGCCGACGGATCGACAAGAAGTTTCCCAAAGGATGGACGTCATGACCGGAGACCAGAAGATGGAGCGTAACGCGCTGGACCGGCTCGCGGATGCCCTTGTGGACGACATCCTCAATGCGTCTGACGAGGAGGTTCTGGCCGAAGCGGAAGAGGACGGCATTGACCCTGCCAGGCCCACTGGTCGCTTGTCCGAGGTTTTCGAGCGCGCGGCCACGGAGGCGGGCAAAGCGAAGCTCGCCGCGGCCAGACGGGACGCGGCCAACGCCCGGCGATCGGGTGCTCGCGTGGTAAGGATCGAACCCGCTGATGCGCGGTGTCGCTACGACGCCATGATTGCTCAAGACCCCAAATTGACCGAAAAACTGACAGTGGCCGCCCGGAAGGGTGAAGGCCAGTCCGAGCGCGATATCGACAGCGCCATCGAAGACCTGGCCGAACTCGGTGCGTTCGAAGGACGATGACACGTGACGTCACTGTCGCCAGCTGAACGAGTCCTGCGCGACCTGGGCATCACTCATCCTAGCGAAATTGACCTTGAAGCAATCGCCTGGCACCTGGGCGTCCGAATCAAACGCTGTGATTTGGACGGTTGCGAGGCACGCATCATCGGCCACCATGACCGCGCGATCATTCGGGTACGCCGTTCGAGCCACCGCCGGCGGCAGCGCTTTTCGATCGGACACGAGTTGGGGCACTGGCACCATCATCGAGGCCGGACCCTGATCTGCCGTTCCGAGGACATCGGCAGCCGCAAGCAGGGAACGCCGAAGCTTGAGCGCGTCGCAGACACCTATGCGGCCGACCTTCTCCTGCCGCGATACCTTTTCGTTCCCATTGCCCGCCAGCATGCCAAGCTGAGTTTCCGCACGGTGCGGGAACTAGGCAACGAATTCGACGCCAGCCTGACCGCGACTGCCATCCGACTGGTCGAAAGCGGGCACAGCCCTGTGGTGCTTGTTTGCCATGGCCATGAGGGACGCAAGTGGTTTGCCCGTTCGACCGACGTACCCGAAAGGTGGTTTCCCCGAGGCGACCTGGATCGAGCAAGCTTTGCCTTCGACTTGCTCTTCGGACAGGGACAGGAGGAGACTCACCCCCACCTGATTGGCGCCGACGCTTGGTTCGACCGGGACGAAGCACTACGCTACGAGCTCAGCGAGCATTCCGTCCGCACGGCTGCCGACGAGGTCCTCACTCTTTTGATGTTGACCGAAGACCGGATGTTGGAGGATTGGGGCTCTGGCTTTGCCAAGGGATCGCGGAGGAAGCGCTTCGCCACGGGCTGAACGCCATACCGTCGCTAGAAAGTGGAATTGGCCAGCCTGGCATCAGTGTGAGATACTCACGGCTGAACATCACGCAATTCCCCGCCCTCGCCCGTTTCGTCGGCCGGCTGGATTCGTATGGTAGGTTTGTCGGAGAATGCTTTCGAAAGGGCCGCCGAGGCCGCGAGAATCGCTTGATCGGAGACGCTCGGGTGAAGGAGATTCCGATGTGGATTCGTAATCCGTCTCGTCTCGGAGGTGCGTCGCGAAGCGGTTTCCCGTTGCCCTCGCAGCGCACGAACTCGCGGCTTGTGTCCAGATGGCTTTCGAGCATGCCGCGAACCGCGATGCTGTTCGCGCTGTTGTTCTTTCCAGCCTCCTCGCTGGCCCAAGCGTTTGTCGGTCTGGAATCGAAGACGCTTGCGCCAGTCTCACAGGACAGGGATGAATGGGGACTTAAGATCGTTGTCTTGGATGTTGGTCAGGCGGACGCGATCCTGCTGCTGGTACCCAATGGTGACGCTGCGCTCATCGACACGGGCAAGACCGCTGAGCATGCCGATAACATCGCCGACTACCTCTTCGAGCCTTCCCGCAACGGCGTCGGCAAGCTGCCAACCATCGGCCTGCTCTACTCGACCCACTACGATGCGGATCACATCGGCGGCTTGGCTAACCTCTCCAAGCGGGGGATTCATATCCTGAAAGCGTTCGACCAGGGACCGTCCGGCAAGCGTAGGCTACGCACGGGCGACGGTTTCCAACCGTACTACAAGAAGTATCTCGCGGCCGTTGGGGACATCGATGGCGACAATCAACAAGATGAAGACGAGCCGAAATTTATCCGTCACAGGATCGAGTACGGTCATGTGGAGACCATGGGCCAGGAGAAAAAGATCGAGATCCACTGCGTGGCAGTGCGCGGCGACACGGCTGGGACCGCGCACGACCTTGACCTCGACCCGGCAGGCAAGACCGAGTCCTTCGATGAGAATCCGGGCAGCATCGCGCTGCTCATCCGGCTGGGCGAGTTCGAGTTCTACACTGCCGGCGACCAAACTTCTGGCAGATGGAAGAAGAAGCGGAAAAAACCGGCTGCGGAAGAAGCTGTCGTTGCCTCGGGCGCCATCCCAGGCGGCAACGATATCGACGTCCTGAAAGTCAGCCACCACGGTTCAGACACGAGTACCGGTACGGAATTGGCCCAGCAGCTGCGTCCCGAGGTCTCGATCATTTCCTCTGAGTTCACCGACAAACACCGACTCCCGAGGCGGATTGTCCTCAAGCAGCTTCAGGATACCCGGAGCTTTGTGCTCATTACCGGGAACGGCGAGGCTGCCGACGGCAACTACGCGGACGCGAGGGAGACTGACGAGGATGACGTTTTCACTCCGTCACCAGAGGCTGTGTTCAACGCGCAGGGCGATGTCACCGTGCTGGTATCGTCGAACGGTGAGCGCTATACGGTAACCGGAAGTACGTTTTCGAAGACGTTTAGCGCCCGGGATGTCGACAACGACCGGTAGGCCATGACGGCTCACCCGTCCCGATGCGTGGTGGAGGGTTATCACCTACGGCTCGATGTCCGCGCCGCTTCACGGAGATCCGCGAAAGCCGACGGGGTTCGAGGCACTGGTTTCGCTGCTGTTTTCTCCGCTCGCGTCGGGACCGGTGTGTCGTCGTCAAACCGGTACTGCTTTCAGATGGGCTAAGGCATTACCAAGTAGTTGTTCTGCATTCTGTCGAAGTATCGGCCGGAAAACCGGAGATGCTTCAACAGAATCATTTCGACGTACCAAAGGCTGAGGTTCCTCGCGTCAAAGTGTGCCCATGTGGGAATGTTGGGGAGATTCGTTTTGGCGTGTACCAGTTCATTTCTGAGCTGAGTAATGGCCGTCGGTCCGTCCTTCCCGGGAAATGCCTGTTGGAGAGTCCCGCATGTGGCCGGGATGCTCGCGTTAATGCCGAGTCTCTTGAGGGTGAGGGGAAGCACCGAGGATCCCTTGGTTTTCTTTCCCAGTATCTGATACCCCATGGCTTCCCAAGCCGCTTGCGTTAGTATCACCCCCACGTGTGCCGGGCTGGTGGCGGCGTTGGTGTACCAGTCGACAACGGTGGGCAGCGTCTCCCCCCATTGCTGCCAAAGGTTATCGAACGGGCCAAGCAAATCGGCAATGACGTCTCCGCCGTTGTTCATCGGGAACCATCTCGCTGCTGCAGGCTTTGCCGGCTCCACGAAATTCGTCCCCCACGAGAATGCTGCCGTGCCCTCTCCCGTAACCGCGTGAACCGGAATCAAGTCGCAAGCCATTCCACGTGCGAATGACAGGAAAGCTCGTAGCCTCCGCATGTTCTCCTTGGCCTCCTCAATAGAAAATGACTTCCGGTCATCCCGTCGGAGCACTCCGTTGTGAGTCAGCGCATGACCATGGGCAGGTCGATACCGGACACCAGTGGGCCCAAAACGTTCCGTGATGTCGAATCGGAAACCCCGGAACCTTCCAGTTGCCGCACCGAAGAAATGCGTTGTCCCCTTACGAGTTGAATGCTTGGCCCCCCTGCCAAAGAAGCTGGGAAAATTGACAATTCGGAACTCCAGCTTTTTGATCTCCGCGTCGGATGGCATCACGATATGCGGAGCCTTTCTGAGAACGAATGATGCCGGGGCATAGAAGGGAGCGTTCAGACTATACTGAAAGTATCCTTCCGCCTCGACTCCCGCGGCTGTCCTAATACGGCACAGCTTCCCCCAGGGTAAAGCGCGAGTCGGCAAGGCACCGAAATCAAGAGAGAACCCCAGCCTCGGATGTAAACGAACTACGGCCTTGCCTGGGGCCGGTTGAGGTAGTGGTCGGTTATTGATGTGGGTCAGTTCTATCGATTCCAGCAACAGATGCTTTCGAGCAGCCATAGTTCATCAGACCTCCACGGAAGGCAGAGGGCCTTGACGTCACGGTGGCTGTCTGGGACTGTTGGTCGACGTCACCACCCTCTGCGGGGTTGTTCTTGGGGGCCGGTATCTTAGAAGTTGACGGCCCCCTCGCCATTCTGAACTTAGCAAACTGCGCCCGTCGGCGCTCGGGGTCGCTACCTCTGACCTGCCCCCCAATTCGTTCTCACTCACAAGTTAGCGATATTTCCGTATATCCGCTCCGGAGCGGGTTGCAAACTCTATGGGTGTCAGTTCGTAAGGGCTTGCGTGTGGTCTTCGGGCGTTGTAGTCGAGCGGAAGGGGGATGGCACAAAGGCGTGCGGGTAGTTCGGTGTTGGATGCCTTGGGGGACAGAGGCGCGCTGGGACGCGCCCTAACTGGAACGACTCCGCTTACGGTATGCTGACGGCGACCGTATGGATGCTTTAGGGATCTGCGGTCATAATACCTAAAAAGATCCATAATATCGCATAGTTATGATGGATTCCCGAGCTCGATACATGGTCGGTGTGGACGTCGGCGGCACCCAGACCACGGCCGATGGCAGTCGAGGAAATGCCCGTCATAAATTCTCCGCGAGAATCCTTCTTGGGGGCCGGCATCTTGCGAGTGTCCCTCGCTGTAGACCCTGTGCGCGGGAAGGGGGTAGTGGTCCACGGCGCTTGGTGAATGACCCGTATCAGATGCCAGACGCGGTAACGACCAGGACTGGCGCGTTCAGCCACAAATGACCGACCATCCGGTGGCTGCGCGATCGAAGGGTGCGCGGGACTTCCTGAGCAGAGACTCAGGGTTGGCCGATCAATGCCCACAATTTCTTCGCACCACCACCCTGATAGCGGGATCGGTCCAGGAGGTGCCATGCAGGGATCATGAAGACCGGGCCTTCGACCGGGGGCCGATTTTTCGGCTGTACTGGCCCGGCGAAATGCATGCCAAGCAAGAGCCCGCCAGTGGAGCGAGTGGTGCACGGCGCTCCGCTGTCGCCTGATTTTGTCGCCGCTAGAGCCTCAATTACCTGATCGTGAACTACTATTCCGATATTGCTGTAGCGCAGGCGAAAATTGACCCTAGGCACGGGCGAGACCCGCCGTGCTTTCACAGGAGCGCGGTCGGCAACGTGAATCCAATAAGAGTCAGGTATTTGTCCATTGTTCCGGGCGTGACCGGTAAGCTTGACGTTTTGCAACGCCTGCCAAAGGGCGTCAGGATCATCGACGCCACAAGCTTGGGCGTCAAAACTGAAACTTAGGTTATGTTTCAGATCCCCGCGCAATCCGACCGTGGTTCCAATAAAAGCATGGTTTTTTCTGATCCGAACTGTGGCATAGAAGAAGCCGGAGCCTTTCGAGTTGGTAATTCCGAAGACATGGCGACAGGACAAGGCATAGAGGTCGGTGCTCCTCTTGGTCTTCTTCACGGTACAGGCAATTATGCCAGTGGCGCAATGCGATCGCGAATTTTTCTCGGGCCGCACCAAAATTTGCTTGGCTTGTGGGCCAACCTTGGCATAGTCAGCGCTATCAACCACGTCAGTCTCGACTGCACAAAGCTGCCGTTTTCGGCCAACTCTTGTATAGATGAATAGGTGTGTTGGCAGCTCCTCTCTTGGATTGATTCCGGAACCGGTCGGCCACTTCTTTTTGACTAGGAATGTGATGCAGGGTATTCGGCCAAATCTATATTTGCCGGTCCGGTTGTCATATCGCCGTTTGTAGCCGATCGAGACGTCGACGAGGTTTCGATAAACACGGCAAAGGTCTGTGGACCTTACTTCGACCAATTCTTCGAGAAGGTCCAGTTGGTCGGGTCGAGAAAGCTTGCCAAACGTGGCTTTGGCGGCTCGGACGCCCGAAGGACGGCGCGCTTCGGCGTGTTTTTCCGTTAGCCTTAGCCACTCTTTGTGGCTACGTCCCGATTTGTTCGCTTTGTTGGCCATTATGTCCACCGTGGCGCCCGTTTTTTTGCGCAAGACACATCCGCACAAGCTGCGAGATTTCGGGTGTCTTTCTGCAAATCACTGTTTGACAGCGTCTGGCACCGGCGGCGACGAACCCGAGGCCGGGGGCGATGCACATCGCGCGCCTATTGCGGCAGCGGGCAGCCTAAGCAACTCAGCCTGTAATGGTGCAGTCAGGACGCCGTCTTGCTTGAGTCCTTTCTCGGCTTGGTATTTGATCAGCATTTGGCGTGTCTGTGGGCCCCAAATCCCATCAAGTTGGCTGCCGCGCAAACACAGTGCCGCTTGTATCTTCTTGATGTCGGAGGCACCGACCGACGAGGTAGCCACCGACGGCTTGGGTGCGGTCAACTGGCCGGATTGAGGTTCGCTCCCGCCCTCTTTGACATCATCCTTAACGTCGGATGTGCTGATGGTCTTGAGTTGAACTTTGTTGACTATGACGACATCTTCCGCGGAAAGCCCTTCCGGCTCTTTCATTAGCTTGAGAATTCCGACCTGGATTTCGGACTCTCCAACCGTCCCACTGGGCGTGCCCTCTTCGCTCAAATACACCTTCACCTTCCCTTCCTCATAGGTTGGCCGCGGGTCGCGAAGCACGGTGTAGGTGACATCCTTTATCTGGAGGTCTTGATCACCAAGCCCTTCGGCGAGAGCAAGTAGGTCCTTCTCATTGGAATCGTCAGGCGGGTCGGCATGATCCTGATCGTCGGATGCGCCGATGGTTTTGAGTTGAAGTTTGTTGACTATGACGACATCTTCCGCGGAAAGTCCTTCCGGCTCTTTCATCAGCTTGAGAATTCCGACCTGGATTTCGGACTCTCCAACCGTCCCACTGGGCGTGCCCTCTTCGCTCAAATGCACCTTCACCTTCCCTCCATCATAGGTTGGCCGCGGGTCGCGAAGCACGGTGTAGGTGACATCCCTTATCTCGAGGTCTTGATCACCAAGCCCCTCGGCGAGAGCAAGTAGGTCCTTCTCATTGGAATCATCAGATCGTTGAGATGAGATCGAGCCGCTTGGCAAACCAGGTGTGGCAGGTGGGGGGGCGGCAATGCGCCGATCGCCGGGATCACCTTGGGTACCAGTCTTGTCATAGAGCGTGCCGAACGGATGGGCGCCGGGTGTCAGTGCCTCGATCGCCATATATCGGAACGTGTTGAAGCTAAGAAACTGGTACGGATAGCGCGGCACGGTGAATTTTCCCGTCACGCCGGCGATTGATTGTTGAGCCCGGGCAATCGCACCTGGGTCGAATGTACTCGACGGGGTTGTCAAGGGTATCCAGTTGAAGATGTCGAACCACAGGTGATAGGTGCCGCCATCCTGATTAATCAAGCGCTGCTGCAGTTCGCGCGGTTTGATCATCGGATAGAGACCCTTTGCAGCATAGTGAACGACAACAACCTTCAGACTGACGGGTGAGCCTTCTACGAAGATACTGTCCTCGGTCCCGCTTTGTGGCGCGATTGCCGTCGTTCCCGGCAACTGTGTCGGGACCGGTGGAAGGCCCGCCGCCGTAAAAGCAGCGGTCTTAGCAAGTTGGGAGGCAGAATCGATGATGTCGAAGATCCGGTCATTTAGCCTTGAGTTGTCAGCGAGCGAGTTGAATCCTTGGAGGCTCCACCCCTGACCAAGATTGAGTTGAAACTCGGCGTCACCGAGGCCGGCTCTGCTCGACACGACATACTGTTCATCAAAATCTGGCAAATACAGAATGTCCATGTTGCCCCGCATCGGTTGATAGGCGTAGGCGCTGTTGTCGTTGGTAACACCGCGTTGATTTCGGCCGGTAGACGCGTCGCTCGTTTGCGGAGACCTCGTCGTTGGTTGTGGGACGATGCCCGGCAAGCCCGCCACGGAATGATCGTCACGTGAACCTTTGCCCTCCTCATCGCCGGTGCCGGCCTGAGCTTCGATCATCAAGGTCGTACTGATGTTCTTGGTCTGAATCTCAAGGCCTTTCTGGAGACCGGCCGGATATTTTGGATGGCCGTTTTCATCCCACATGCGGCGAATGATGACGAAGCGACCGTCGGCGGAGACCACGCCTTCTGCAAGATATATGTCGGTGCGAATGGGAAAGGATTCAAAGACATTGACGAAGGGTCGGGGAAGGTAGAACCTCAGCCCCTCCATGTCGTCGGCTTGGGCCTGCAGGCGGTCGGTCCAAACGACATACTGGGACGGCGTCGGGACCTTTTTGACGGTGACTGTTGAGCAGCCGACAACAGCTAGAACAACCACGATCGCCGTTGCAATGGACGCGATTACTTGGCACCATTGCTGGGTCTTGACTCCCAGCGAAATTCGAGTGGGCATTGGGCAGGCCTCCTAGCCTCTTCTGACGGACTAGCGGTCTCTAT
Organism: uncultured Binatia bacterium (SeqCode); assembly: GCA_965221155.1. GTDB lineage: Bacteria > Desulfobacterota > Binatia > UBA9968 > JAJDTQ01 > JAJDTQ01. Next base: position 1,808,983 of record OZ244869.1, read on the forward strand.
GGCCATCGTCCCGGACGGCCGCGTCTCGGCTGCCTCTTCAACCAGGGCCCTAGCGCGTTGCTGGCCCCGCGTCCGAATGACCAATAGCAGACTGAGAATCACATGAGAAACTACTGACCCAATGTCTACCACACCTTCACGAAGACCAGAAGAGTGTGCGATCGCACAAACCCACATCACGCGGCCACAGTCACAGGGTCGCCGAAGCGCAGGATCGAGACCTGAGGTGGTCCTGGTTTGTAGGACAGGATGACGGCGAAGTTAAGGTGTATTCTGGGGTAATCGGTGAGGCGGCCAGAATCCTGTTTAACATTTTTTGCTGTGGCGGTCGAGGCGGCAGCGAGGCAGGCGAGCTACAGCGCCTAGCCTGCGCGGATCATAAACGGCGAACGAGCGAGCCACGAGCCGCTCGGCTTCCATGGTGGCGCTTTTCCTTTGCCGGTGAAACTTGGTCGTTACGGACGCCATTTCGGTAGAGTGCGTCGTCTCATTCAAATCAGCCCGTGCACCAGTTTTGAGCGTAGCGCACATCAATCAAGACAGGTCCTCAATCAAAACAAGGGGGAACATTCTGTCCAAGATCATAGTCGGAATCCACGGCCTTGCGAATAAACCTCCAAAAGCCACGCTCGCCGAATATTGGAGCCAGGCGATCGCGGAAGGACTCCAGAAGAACTGCAAAATGGCACAACCACGGTTCAACCTGCAGATGGTCTACTGGGCCGATCTTCTCTACAAGTTGAGACAACACGACGACCCGCTGTTCGACTTCGACGAACTCTACAACGGAGAGCCATACACGGCCTGCACGAACACGCTGAAGACTTACGAGCAGGGCTTCCTTGACAGCGTGCGAGCCGAGGCGTCCGCCTTCGTCGGAGCGTCCGTTGATTTCGCCAAACAGCAATTTGGCATGGACGGCCTCGCGGATTGGGTTATCGGGAAGACCCTGAAGGACTTGGCGTTCTACTATGATAAGAACCGAAAGATCGGCGATCGCTCGAAGCCCAGACAAAAGGTTCTAGCCCGGAAGGTGTTGCAGGACGAACTGAAGAACGCCCTGTTGCGACTGAAAGGCAACCGGATCATGCTGATTGCCCACTCCATGGGCTCGATCATCGCCTATGATGTCCTGCGTGACATCGGCCGAACGCACCGGGATTTCGAGATTGCGCATTTCGTCACCATCGGCTCGCCACTGGGCCTTCCGCACGTCAAGGACAAGATCATCCGGGAGCGGCCCTATGCCAACAAAAAGAACAAACGCAAACGCCTGCGCACGCGAACCGTTGTCACCGAGCGTTGGGTGAATTACGCCGACCGGCGCGATCCCGTGGCCCTCGACACCCATCTCCGAGACGACTTCGGGCCGAATAAACGTGGCATCAGCGTGGAGGACGATTTGATCGTCAACAGCTACCGGAGTCTCAGGGGTGAGGCCAACTACCACAAGTCCTACGGCTATTTGAGGGCACCCGAACTCTCGAAACACATCTCGGCATTTTAGCTCTAGTAGGTTGCGGAAAGGGTTGGGAGTAAGGGTGAGAGACGGTTTGGACGGGAAGATGACCTCAACCTTCGGGCGTGGCGATAGTGGCTGTTGTCCGGCGTTTGCGGGCCGACGCGTTGGCGCAGGTGTGTGCCGAGAAACGCGGCATGGCGGCCAAGCGGTCGCTTGTGCTCTGGTTGGAACAGCCATCACTTGGGACTATTCAGGAGAGTCAAAGTCATGCCCAGTATCATCGCAGCTTGTATCGTCCTCTGGACCATTGCCTCGTGGTCGCCTGCCCATGGGGATGTGTCGGGCCGAGCGTCGGTAATTGACGGCGACACCATCGAAGTGAGCGACGACCGTGTCCGTCTCCATGGCATCGACGCCCCGGAGAGCGCGCAGACCTGTCTTGCCGGCGGTGAACTTTGGCGGTGCGGCCAGCACGCGAGTCGCGCACTCCGGGACCGGATCGCCAACCAGACGGTTGCCTGTGAGGAAAGAGATCGGGATCGTTACGGGCGCATGGTGGCGGTGTGCCGACTCGGCGGCAGCGACCTCAACGCCTGGATGGTGTCCGAGGGATGGGCGCTTGCGTACCGGCGATACTCCAGGGAGTATGTTGCCGAGGAGGTGTCAGCGAAAGCGGCGCGGCGAGGGCTCTGGCGTGGCGACTTTGTCGCGCCCTGGGACTGGCGGGCAGGCGAGCGCCTACAGTCGGTCCACCGAGCCACCAGGAGTGATACTGGCCAAACCGCTGGAGAATGCCGGGTTAAAGGAAACATCAGCCGCAAGGGCGCACGCATCTACCATGTGCCCGGAGGGCGTTACTACGAACGCACAAAGATCAGCCCATCGAGAGGCGAGCGCTGGTTCTGTTCGGAGGCCGAGGCCCGATCGGCGGGGTGGCGCCGGTCGCGGCGTTGACGCGGCGAAACCCCTCCGAAGGCGGCTAGAAGTTCGATTCGCTCTGCGGCGGTCCTGTGGCAATCGTGACCGCGGGGCATGTGTAAGCCTCGGCTGGACGGTAACACAGTTCGCACCGTGTCCGCGCGTGAAAAGGAGGAGAAATGACTCTGGATCTGAAGGTCAGCGTAAGGAGAGAGATCGATCGGCTAACGCGGGAACTGGCCGCGGCAACAGGGCGAGTTGCCGAGTTACAGGACGAGATCAAGAGATACGAACTGATCCATGGCATGCTGGATGGCCGAAAGACGGGTAAACAGTCCCGGCGGGGTCGTTCTACGGTTGGAGCGCTGAAGCGGGGGCCGCGCGGCGCGATGATCGATTGGAACGCGGTCTTAGCGACTCTGCCCGGCGAGTTTACTCTGGATACCCTGAGCACCCACGAGACGGCGAGCGAGAAACCCCGAGCTTACCTTCGGCAGTTGGTCGTACGCTGGTCGAAGGAGGGCCGAATCAAGCGCACTGGCCGGGGCATGTACCAGAAAACCTAAACTCCAAGGAAACAGGACGTGCGCGCGCAGGGGGGTGTGGTTCTTGTACTCAAACCGCTTGCGGTTCGCTTACGGTGACGGCGACGTTGGAAAGGATTGTCAAAGAAAACGTCATGAATTCAATGAGTTACTTGTAGCGGGAAGAGCAGACTCTCATTTTGTCGAGATGCTGTCGCGGATCTACAACACGGCGGAGAAGAAGGGATGGATCGCGGAGCCGGGCAATTCGTGTCGGAAGGTGATGAAGTTCCGCGAGCGCCCGCGCGAGGGGTTACGCCGGACGAGTTCAAGTGAACCCGGAGTTGATGGCGTGTGGGTTCCTAGGCACCTTGTCCAAGGACTCGAGGACCAGGATTTACAGCACTTGATAGGACACAACCGTGGATACAGTGGTAGGGCGTACTGAAGTACTTCCAGAAGGCTGGTCCGCTGAGCGTAGGTTGAAGGGTGGCGGGCAGGCGAACGTGACAGTTGTTCGCCATAGAGATGGCCGGCAAGGAGTCTTTCGGGTGCTCAGGGAGCCGGTTACGACGACGTCTCAAGAGAGATTCAGGCGGGAAGTGGAGATTCTGAGCAGTCGCGTTGAACACAGGTCTGTAGTGCGGATTCTCGAGTGGTCTAGCGAGGCCCAAACGCCTTGGTATATCGGGGAGCGAGGCGACTCGTTTGAGAAATGGTGGCGCCGGTGGAAGGCCGCGGATGGCCGGCCACCGGGACACGTGGTCGGGAAGGCGGTATGGATGACGCGCGAGTTGGCGTCCGCGCTGGCAGTATGCCATCGGGAGGGAATAGTCCACCGCGACGTCAAGCCGAAGAACATCGTCGTCAAGCGGGGAGAGACAAACCCTTGGCCGATCTTGATTGACTTCGGTGTTGCACACGACGAGCGGAGTCTACGGTTGACGGAACCAGCCGATGCGGTGGGCAATGCACGGTTCAGCCCGGATGTCATGCGGACACGCGTCGAGGACGTACGTCCTTGGCTGGATGTATTCGACGTTGGACAACTGTTGATTTGGATGCTCGACGAGGGAGCGCCAAAAGCGCATTGGGAACGGCCCGTGCACTGGAACTATGCACAATACTCAAGTGACATTGGCGAGGACATGTTGATGTCCATTCGGGCCTTCACTGCGGCGTGTTCGACCGAGTCCGTGGCGCCTCGGGACGGCGCGGGGTGCGTCGAACTGTTAAACACGTTATTCGCGGGTGAGAGGGGAACGGAGCGGTCCGAGGGCGTCAAGAGCGGCACGATCGCGCACGCGAAGCGACACGGCGCCGCCAAGAGGCTCCTCGTCGAGCAGGCGCTTGCAGCGGAGATCGAAGCAAGTGCTCCGCGCGCGGAGGCAGTGTACGCGGAAATTAGGCACACATTGCTGTCCGTGTGTGAGGAGATCCGCAATGAGGAACCGTCGCTGACGATCGATGTCGACGAAGGATTCCACTACCGGGTAGCTGGGGCGACGGACCTTCTCTGGCTGAAGGTGGGGGCAGGAGGAGTCAACATCCAGTTGCGGGTGAAGTGCAAGGTAGTGCCTTGGTCCGAACCGAGCCCGGCTCACCGGTCCAACGTGGAGTACTGGCGGAAGCCCTTACCAAGTAACGCGATCTGCTTCACGTTTGCAATAGAAGGGGGCGTCGTCGCTGCTGACAACAACAACTACTTGCAGGGCAGGTGGCTCACGATTCTTCGCGACGGTGGATTTTACCTGCATACGCTGTATGCTGCGTTTGGCAACTTCGGGAATAATGATCTAGGTGGCTCCGCCAAAGGCGACGGGCGGGCTGCGACAATGGCCGACGTGAGAGAGTTCGCGGAATCCGTGCTGACTGACGAAGAGTATTGGACATACGTAGCCGCGGTGGAGTGAGAGGGGCGCGATTCGGGGCTCACTACGTACAGTCGAAATCCACAGTTGGACCGGGACGTGTGGTCGGGTGGAGCGCGGTACACGCCGCGGCCACCGATGCGCCACAAGCTGGATCCTACAAGGGGACCATCGACGCGCGAACCGGGGAGTACCCGAAGCTGTCGGTGAAGCGGCTGTTCGACGAGATACGGGCGGCGGGCTACAGCCGGGTGAGGGACTACGTACGCCGGCCGCGGGAGGGGGTGGAGGCGGCGGTGCGTTTCGAGACACCGGCGGGACGCGCCGACCAAAGGAAACACCGCTACCTTATCCGTGGGGGCAATTTGGGGAGCAGGTCAGTAGGGGCTTTCCATATCGGCTGCAATGCTCTCCGCGACCTTCGCAGCCGACGTCTTCACCGACTCTCGCGCAAGGTGGGCGTAGCGGGCCGTCGTCTGCACCTTCCGGTGGCCGAGGAGCTTTCCGATCATCGTCAGGCTCTCCCCCAGCGGTAGTGCCCTCGAAGCGAAGGAGTGTCGCAGGTCATGGATCCGCAGGTCTTCGAGCCCCGCCCGCGCCCGAACCACCAGCCACCGGCCGTTCGGGTTGCTCACGCGCCTTCCGGGCCGGGATCCGGCAATCACCCAGGGGTTGTCCGGCAACCGGGGCAGGGTGGCCAGCACCTTCCTCGCCGCCGGCGACAGCGCCACCGAACCTGCTCCTGTCTTGGCGTCCCGCAACCTGAGCTCGCTCACCTCCAGGTCCACATCGTCCCAGCGCAGGTTCAGGATTTCGTTTCTGCGGCAGCCGGTGAGCATCAGCAGGCGGATGGTCGCCACCGCGCCGGCCGATACGCGGCTGGCCTTGCCCGAAGCCTTGTCCAGCACGCGGCCGAGGCGGGTGAACTCGGCGTCGGTCAGGAACCGCTCGCGCCTGCGCTTGGGGTTCATCGGGATGGACCGGCACGGGTCGCAGTCTTCCGGCGCCATGCCCCAGCCCCTGGCGAGGGCATACATGTGGGTCAGCGTCTCGACCGTTATGTTGGCCATGGCGGGGGTTTCGCACAGGCGCTCGTGCAACTCCATGACCTGCCTGCGTTCCACCGCGGGCAGCGGCAGCCTGCCGAGCGCCGGCACGATGTGGCGGTTGACGACGCTGCGGGCGGTCCGCGCGGTCTTCGGCTTGCAGCGGACGGCGACATGCTCCCCGAGATAGCCCCGCGCCAGGTCGACCACCGTCGGGCCGCCGGCGAAGCTCGCCGCGAGCGGCAGCGGAACCGGATCCTCCCCGGCCTTGACCCGGGCGATGATGAGCGCGGCCCGCTGGCGCGCCTGCTCGATCCCGAGCACCGGGTGGCGCCCGACTGTCACCCGTTTCTGGCGCCCGCCCGGCCCCCTGGGCTGGGCGACATAGACCTTGCCGGCGGTCGGGTAGACCCAAACCCCGAACCCGGTCAGCTTATCGTCCCAGGCGATCCATGGTTTTTCATCTGGCTCGAGGGTGCCGATGGTCCGCTGGGTGAGCGTCATGCGCACAGTCGCATGTCCTTCGCTTGCAGAAACTGGGCATTCCAAAGGCAACCCCCAAACGCGCCGAGGTCATGGCGGCGTTGTGGAAAGGTCCGGTCTGCCGAATACCCAAGGCGGACCCGGGAACATTCGCTTCGCTATCCTGATGGCACCCCGGCAGGGGCGACAGCAGGGAACTCCTCGGCTACACTACACTCTCCGGCGACGGGCGGCGCTAGCTGCTTCACTGGTCAAGCAGTCGAGTACAACGGTTGGGGGAAATAATGCGAAAGCAAAAGACTGCCCTGATCACAGACCTAGATAATACCCTTTTTGATTGGGTAGACCTGTGGACGAAGTGTTTTTCAGGTATGCTCGAAGGAATCGTTAAGATAAGCGGTGTCTCTAAAGAGCAACTGATTCCAGAGATACGTATGGTTCACCAGAAGCATGGTACATCAGAATATTCTTTTTTAATCGAGGAGTTACCATCGCTCCAGCCAATCCTTAAGGACAGGCCAGCAACAGAAGTGTTTGCAACGCCGATTGCGAGTTATCAACGGTTGCGCCGCAAGCACTTGCGGCTATACGCAACCGTCGCCGAAACTCTGTTAAGAATTAGGGGTCGCGGTACTAGACTTATCGGCTACACAGAATCGATGGCGTTTTATTCGAATTATCGTGTTCGTCGTCTCGGCCTTGATGGAGTGTTAGATCATGTATTCTGCCCTGAGGATCACGTCTTACCTGAAGGGATATCATCCAAAGACGTTCGGAAATATCCAACCCGTCATTATGCGCTAAAGTACAGCAAACAGCACTATACCCCAAAGGGGTCGACCAAGCCCGATACGCAGGTCTTAAACTCCATTGTGAACAATCTTGGACTTAACAAGGTGCATTGTGTTTACGTCGGCGACAATCTAATGAAAGATGTAGCAATGGCACTTGATTCAGGCATTGATGATGTTTGGGCAAAATACGGCCAAGCACACAAGCGGGAAGAATATAAATTATTGCAGGACGTAACACACTGGACTGAGGGCGAAGTTCAGAATGAGCAACGAATTACGGCTAGAGTTGATGTCAATCCATCATACACACTGGAAACGTCATTTTCGGAAATTTTTGATATGTTTGAATTTGTGGGTTTTGATACTCTGCGATCCGGTGATTGATAAGGTTGTTTCCTTTTCTGAACGTTTCCTAATGTGCTGCTACGGACGGCCATCAGCCAATTGAATATCAGTTTCGGTTAGGACGTGGGCTTTCCAAATTCACGCTGATGCAGCAGGGTAGGTGCTAACATGGAAAAAAGGGACCTAAAGGACGTTATAGAAATATGGAAGACAATTGTTGCTGTGCAGAGGCACTTCAACGATATTAGCATGCGCATTCGCGGTATGTTTGTGACGCTCCTCCTGGCAATATTCGCTGCAGTAGGATTTTTACTGAACAAGGAGTTAAAGCTTGAAGTCGTCGTATTTGATGTTCAGTTCGCAACCCTTGTGCCGTTATACGGTGTTTTCATTACATACCTGTTCTATTTTATTGATCGCTATTGGTATCACCGACTTCTCGTCGGATCCGTAGAGCATGCCATTGGAATCGAAACAAAATACAAAGACGTGTTGCCTGAACTCTCTTTGAGCGAGGCAATCGGTAAGGTAAGCCCGTACAAGCCGCGTTGTCTCGTTTGGTGTTTGGCGAAGGTAGTGTGTGTCAGACATGATGAATTTCTTAGTAGTGGTACATTGCGCTCTGAGGGGAAAATTGAGTTCTTTTATAAGTCGGTGATTGCTGTTCTTCTTGTTACGACAGTCTTAGTGGCCGTTTTTGGCGGCATTACACTTCGTGACGATGTTGTCCAAGTTCCAGAGATGTTGATCGAAGTGCCAATTCAACGCTGATCGGTGTCCTTAATTGGCGATCCCTCGGATCACGAGGAGGCAAAAGTCGGCGCCTGCCAACATTCCGCATCCGGGAAGGCTTCGGTCCCATGTCACGGACGGTATCGGTAAGCGTCAAGGGAATATCGCGGCGGAGTGCTGGTGAGGTGGTCCTGGTTTGTTGGACAGGGAGGCGGCAGAAATAAGGCGTATTCCTTGGTAATCGATCATGCCGCCAAGGTCCTGTTTAATACCTCTCGCTGCTCGGGTTGAGCCGGCAGAGGCGCAGGCAAGGTGGGGGGCTTGGTCTGCATCTCCGGCAGCATTCCCTTTTCGCAGGCATCGGCTGGGGTGGCCCCAGCGAGGGCGGAATGAGGTCTCGTGATGTGGTAGAAGTTGAGCCACTTGGCAATGGCCTTTTGGGCGGCGAAGCCGTCGGGGAACTCGCGGAGGTAGACCGCCTCGTACTTGAGCGAGCGCCAGAGCCGCTCGATGAACATGTTGTCCGTGCAGCGGTTCCTGCCGTCCATAGAGATGGCGACGCAGGCGTTTTTGAGCACGGCGCTGAACTCGAAGTTTGTGAATGGGCTGCCGTGGTCGGTGTTGAAGATCTGGGTCCGGCCGTAGCAGTCCAGGGCCTCGACGCAGAATCCAGCATCCAGGGTGGTAGACAAAGTCCATGTGTGCACACGGCGGGTGGCCCAGTCCATGATGGCCACCAGGTACAGGAAGCCGCGCTGGACGGGAATGTAGGTTATGTCCGCGCTCGGTTGCGGAAGGAACTGGCCGCGGCCACAGCGCGACTTGCCGCGTTGCGGGAGGCGATCAAGGGACACGGACGGGTTTCTGACATGCTGGATGGAAAAGAGACGGCTAAACGGTCGCGGCGGGGTCGTTCTACGGTTGGACCGCTGAAGTGGGGGCCGCAGGGGGCGATGATCGATTGGAATGCTGTTTCCGCGATTCTGCCTGACCAGTTCGCTCTGGATACCATGAGCGCCCACAAGACGGCGAGCGAGAAACCTCGAACCTACCTCAGGCAGGTGATCGCACGTTGGTCGAAGGAGGGTCGCATCAAGCGCACCGCTTGAGGCATGTACGAGAAAACCTAATTCCAAAGGCGAAGCAATTGGACGGACACGCGCTGATTGACGCCGTTGTTGTATTCAAACCGCTTGCGATACGCTTACGGTGATTGCGATGGGTGAACAAAAACGACATAACATCAAAAGGTTAGGTGTGTTGTTTCCATTGGTGCCTTCTTTCAGTAAACCGCTAAATACGCTGCACTCCGAAGGAACGCCCGATTGTGCGCAGATATACGATAACTTCCCTGTTTTCAATAAGTTGTGTTCGTATCTCCGTACCCTTGCCAAACGCATTATTGACCGTCTTTCGGTAGATGACAAGGACGCGGTGTTCTGGGATCGCGACCTCCCCGGATTCGGCATTCGGGTCTACGCTTGCTGCGAAGGTCTACGTGGTGCAGAGCCGCGCTTTCGGCCGCTCGAAGCGCGTGTCCGTTTCAGCGTCTGCGTGCGCCGAAAGCGCCGATGAGGGCACGTGCGCCATCGGGGCTCGCGGCCCCGAACGTACCGGCGACGGCGTCCGGCGGGGAGTCGCTTGCGCCGTTGCCGAAGAAACGGCCGCCCCAACGGCCCGATAGGGCCGCGCCGTCGCGATGGGTCCCGGCGGTCTGTGCGCTGAAAAAGCCGCCCGCGCTGATGGCGGCGTTACCGAGTGTGACAGCCGCCGCCGGTCCGGGAAGGAACTCGCGTGTGTCGGGACGGTAGAAGCGCAGCCCCTCGACGCGTCCTGTGATCGCGCCCGAGGCTTCAGCGTCGCCGAAATCGGCTTCGAGCGTGACCCGCGCATCGAACGACACGCTATCGCGCAGGCCGGGCTCGATGTAGCGCCCGTCGGCGTCACCCGTGTAGGTGGCCGTGCCGCGCAGGGAGGCAAGGCGCTCAGGTCTGAACGGGTCGCTCCCGGCGGCGAAGGCGCCCTCGATCGTGTCCTCGTGGATGGCGCTGCCGGTTGGGGCGTTTCCCCACGAACCCCAGACGAGGAAGTCGGAGTCGCCCGCACCCTCGATGTCGGTGAGGAAGACGACCAGCACACCCTCGGCGACGCCGGCCTCCGCTTCGCTACGCCCCTCGAAGGCCACGACGCCGGTGAGGGTGAGTCCGCTGGCTGGCCGCCGGCCGCGGTTGTTCGTGATCGTATGCGTCCGTTCGTCGTCGCTGCCCAGGGACCACTTCGTCCCGCGGGCGATGGTGAAGCGCACGCTCCCGCCCGGGGCGTGCGCCACCGAGACAGAGAGGTCGCTGTCGCCGGTTGAGGATTGCACGACACTCTCCCCGGTGGCCGGCCGGTTCGCAGCAGCCGCCGCGATCCCGCCGGGCCGGGCGCTGTCGCCGGTCGGCGGGACGGTCTGCGGCGGCACCGAGCCGCCACCCCCCCCACCGCAACCCCACAGCGCCGCCACCAGCACAGCGGCGGCGAGAATCGATAAGGACTGTTTCAAGGGGTCGTTCCTTTCTTTCAACAGATTGTCCCCCGAACGGTATCTCCAGGTGTTCCGCGCGGGGCGGACGCCCCGGTTTCACCAGCGCAGTGCGCTCTCAAGCCTGAGCTCCCCGGCTGGTTTGTCCCCCCCGCTCTCGGTGATATTGCCTTCGAGGCCCATGGTGAATCGCTCGCCGAGCCTGAAGCGTGCGCCCGCGCGCCAGGTCCCGGCGTCCCCGCCGAGCGCGAAGCCCCCGTAGGGCGTCAGCAGGCCACCGAGGGCGTCCACCCCGTAGGCCACCTCGGTATCGAGGCGGCTTGCGGGTTCGTGCCGCCCTTTCGCCGCAAGGGCTCCTGCGCCTTGGGCCGACCACAGGCGCTCCACTCCGCCCGAGGCCGCCCCCCAAGCGGGCGCGAACGTGAACGAGAACCCCCGCCCGGAAACCCCTGGATCGAGGCGGATGGACCCGCTCGCACCCCGCTCCGCATAGTCCGAAACCTCGTGGGCCACCAGCATCCGCGCACCCACCTCGACGCTCAGGCCCGTGCGCGGGTCGCTCCAGCGGGCCCGGCCCCCGACTTCGAGGCCCGCGCCCCTCTCCGCATCGCCGCCGTCGTGGCGAAGGCCCAACTCGGCGCCCAGCGTGAGGGCCGAGCCGCCAGCGAGGCCGAACGCGGTCTCGCCCTCGAGCGCCAGCCTTGCCCGGCTTGCGTCGGCACGGTTCGCCAGCGTGCCAAGCGCCTTCGCCGACTCCATCCGGACGAAGAACGCGTCCGTCTCCAACGCCAGGCCCGGGCCGTCACTCCCTCCGAGAAGCGTCCAGCGCGCGCCCAGCGCGCCGAGGCGCATCTCGATGTCGGTCCGGGTCTCGCGGCCGCCCGCCGACTGCGTGATGGTCGTGTCGCCCGCGCCGTAACCCAGCAGGCCCCAAGCCGCGGCCCGCCCACTCAGCTTCACGCGCACGTAGGGGTGGACACTCGTGAGGCGGCTCTCATTCGCGCCGGTCTCCACCCCCGGCTGATCGAAGGCACCTTCGCTAGCGCTCACCGACACCGCCACGCCGGCCAGCCAGCGTGACCAGGAGACGTCGGCCCCGAGAACGCCCGTCGTCACCTCGCCGTCGAGGCTCAACGGACCACTCGCGGCCTCTTCGGTCCCCTCAAAGCGGCCTGTCACCACGCGACCCCAGGCCCCCACGGCGGCAGGGCCGTCCGCCCCGCCGCCATCCGAGAGCAGGTCGAAGGCGCTCGCGAGCAGCAATTCCCGCTCGTTCATCGTCCGCCTCCCCCCGACGCCGGTCGCCCCGTGTCGGGCCTCCCTTGCGAAGCGGACCTCATCGACCGCGAGACCGGTCCCGGACACGCCGGGCGCCGGCTCAGCGCGCGCTTCCCGCGCCCTGAGCGACAGGTCGACCCCTTGGCCGACCAGCGTCACCCGCGAGCCTGGCTGCGCACCATCGAGGCGACCCGCTACCGCGTCGACCACATGGGCCGCCACTGTCCGCCCGAAGCGGACCAGTTCCATCCTCTGCAACACCGCCGTCGCCTTTTCCGGCGTCTCGTTGCTAACCGCCTCGCCGCTTAGCCCGACTTCCGCAACTCGGCGCGAAAACGGTCGTAAATGATTGATAATTGGACGACAGAGGCCATAGGTCGGCACTACAAGGCACGGTTTGGGAGGTGTCTTGGCGGAGGGCTACGCGGAGATGCGCGGCAGCGGCTGTTCGGGCAATCGCAGCTTGAGTTGATGCAGCAACAGTTGGTGGTCGCGTGTGGGGTGGGTGTGGCGCGGCAACGTCAGATGCCTGCCGTCGGCGGTCGGCAGATGGACATCGACCATCTGCAGGGTGGAGAACTTCTCCAGGATGGCCCGCGGCGTCAGTCCCGGCGCACACGGTCGCGCCAAGTGTTTCAAGGTCACATACAGGCAGTAGGCGATGAAGGCGACGAAGATGTGCGCCTCGATTCGGTCCTCGCGTTGATGGAAGACCGGCCGGATAGCCAAGTCGTGCTTGAGTTCCTTGAACGCCTGCTCGATCTCGGTCAGTTGCATGTAGTAGCGCCACAGCGTCGCCGGATCCTCGCCGGTCAGATTGGAGCGCAGCAGGTACCGACCCTCGCGGCGCCGGGCTTGGCGCAGCCGGTCGCGGCGCAGCTTGAAGGTGAAGGTGTCCGCGGTGACGGCCTCGCCGGCCTGGGGCAGGCGGATGTCCACCAGATGGTAAGCGCGTCCGGCTTCCTTTTTGGCCGCGCCAAGCTTGAGCAACAGCTCGTCGCGGCTCAGCGATTGCCCCCGTAGCTCGTGCAGGCGCCGCCACAGCTTCCTCAGCCGGCGCTGGCGCATGCCGCGCTCCTTCAAGATGCGCGCCCGGCTCTGGGCCAGGATGTACAGCTCGCCGTCCTCGGCCAACAGCTTCACCTCGACCGACTCGCGAACCGCGCGCCAGGGCAGACCCACGAACGATTGCTCCAGCCGCGTCAAACGCCCCTTGGGGGTGCCGACCAGGTAGTGCACCGGCGCCTCCCCCCCGCGCATCGCCGCCAACGTCTCCTCGGTCGGAATACCCCGGTCCATGATCCAGACCCGATCGGACCGCCCGTATTGCGCCTCGATCTTCGCCAGGAACCGCGCCAGCGTCGTCTTGTCGCTGGTGTTGCCCGGCATCACCTCGTAGGCCAGCGGAAACCCTTCAGGGGTCACCACCAGGGCGATCACCACCTGCACGCAGTCCGAGCGCTTGTCCCGGCTGTAGCCGAACTGCCGTTTGCCCGAAAACGGTGGGTCGCTCTCGAAGTAGGTGGAGGTCAGGTCATACAACAAAACGTCGAACCGGGCCTCGAACAGCGCCTCCCAGCGTTCGCGCAGAAACGAGAAGAACGCCCGTTTATGCGCCAGCAGCTTGTCCAGGCAACGATACAGTGTGTCGTCGGCGATGACCCTCGCCGGACTGTTCAGCAAGTCCCCCAGGGCGCTGTGCTCGTACCAGTGCCGGTAAAGACGCCACTCGCTGCCCGGTTCGATCAACTGGTAGCACACTTGCGTCTTGAGCACGTCCAGCCAACGCGTGCCCTGCCGGCTCGGCAACAGCCGCGAAGTCCAGAACCGATCCAACTCCAACCGATCCCAAAGCGCCAACCCCAGCCAGCACGCCCCCCACTGCCGCGGACGGTGCACGCTGAGGTCCTGGACCTGGATCCGAACCGTCTCGCAGTGCAGTTCCGGCGCTTCGCGATCATCGGGAAAAAGCGCCATCGGCGCCGGTCCCGAATCCCCCTGCAATACCTCGATGCACCGGCACCACGCCGCCCGCTGGCTGTCGTTGATCTCGCCCAAATACAGCACTTGGCGCTGAACCACTCGCCCGTCACGGTTGCGGCAGTTCTCCACCACGCTCCAGTAGCGGTGCTCTTTGCCGTCTTTGAATCGTCTCTTGGCGCGCACGAACATCAACCCATAGCCTGCCTAAATCACACGCCAAATCAAGAGCCAAGGTCGGCACTACAGCCGTTCTCCCAACCACCCCATCAATGAAACCAGCCCCTTACATCACCGCCACCGGTCGAAATCCCACCAATTTAGGTCAAAAACGGATCGAGTTGCGGAAGTCGGGTTAGCGCCGCCGCGGGGTTGCCCTCGGGATCCTGTACGGGACTCAAGGACGGCCGGACGTAGCTGACCGTTACGGCCTCCCCGTGTGCCACCCCTGAGGCGAGGGTCAGCGTCACTGCCGTCCCGCTCACCGCCACGCTCGAGACCGCGCGCCTTGTCCCGTCCACTCGGACCAGGTAAGACGCCGGCGCAGGCGCCGAGCCGGCGTCGAGTTCCTCGTTGTAGATCAGGTCGAGGACGCCAATCTTCACCCGCGCCTCGCCGAGAACGGGCGGCCTCGCATCGGCCGTGATCGTCCCACTCGCCGCCGCCCTCGCCAGGGCCGCGTTCACAGGGTTGGCGAGCGTCACCGTGAAGGTCTCCTCCCCTTCGTAGAGTTCGTCGTCGAGTATCGCCACTGCGATCGTCTTCTCCGTCTCCCCCGGCGCGAACGTCAGATCGCCGCTTGCGGCCGTGTAGTCCGCCCCCGCCACAGCCGAGGCGTCCGCCGTAGACCACGTCACCATGACCTCCTGCACGCTCTGCACCGAGAGCTTGACAGGAAGCGTCAGAGGCCCGGCGTCCTCGGCGGCCGTCGCGTCCGCGATCGACAGCACGGGCGGGGCCTCGTCGTCGGTCAGCGTCATCGGGGGCGTGCTGCCGCTGCCCGGCTGCGACCAGTCGCTGTCCCCGTCCGCGTTGCTCGCCCGCACCTGCACCTGGTAGGCCGAATTGGCATCGAGATTTGCGACGCTCGCTCTCGTGACGGACACATCCTGCGGGCCGTCCGTCCAGCCGCCGCTCGTTCCCTTGCGGTATTGCAGGTCATAGCTGGTTATCGCGGGACGGCCGGTGTTGTCCGGTTCCGTCCAATTCACGTCGAGACTCGTCGTGCTCCCCGCCGTCCCCGACACCGCCGGCGCCGCCGGCGCAGGAGGTCTCTCGACCGCGTTCGTGACGGCGATGGTCACCGTTATCGAGTCGGAACCGCCGTTGCCGTCCTCGGCCTTGACGATTACCGTATAGTTCGCCTTGGCCTCGCGGTCGTAGCGCTCGCCCACCCTGGTCTTGATCTGCCCACTCCCCGGCTCGATGGCGAACTTGCCCGAGTCCGAGCCCTCCAGGCTGTAGGCCAGCGCGTCGTTGTCGGCGTCCGTCGCGGTGACCGCCGCTCCGACGTCGCCCGCACTCTGCACGACCGCACCGCCCACCGTCTCGGCCAGGCTTCGCGTCGTGCTGCCGGCCGAAAATACCGGCGCGCTGTTAAGCGGCGAATTGGTCTGCCCGCTGCCCGGCTTCGACCAGTCACCGTCCCCGTCCGCGTTGCTCGCCCGCACCTGCACCTGGTAGGCCGAATTGGCATCGAGGTTTGCGATGCTCGCTCTCGTGCCGGACACATCCTGCGGGCCGTCCGTCCAGCCGCCGCTCGTTCCCTTGCGGTATTGCAGGTCATAGCTGGTTATCGCGGGACGGCCGGTGTTGTCCGGTTCCGTCCAATTCACGTCGAGACTCGTCGTGCTCCCCGCCGTCCCCGACACCGCCGGCGCTGCCGGCGCAGGAGGTCTCTCGACCGCGTTCGTGACGGTGATGGTCACCGTTATCGAGTCGGAACCGCCGTTGCCGTCCTCGGCCTCGACGACTACCGTATAGTTCGCCCTGGCCTCGCGGTCGTAACTCTCGCCCACCCTGGTCTTGATCTGCCCACTCCCCGGCTCGATGGCGAACTTGCCCGAGTCCGAGCCCTCCAGGCTGTAGGCCAGCGTGTCGTTGTCGGCGTCCGCCGCGGTGACCGCCGCACCGACGTCGCCCGCACTCTGCACGACCGCACCGCCCACCGTCTCGGCCAGGCTTCGCATCGTGCTGCCGGCCGGAAATACCGGCGCAGTGTTGAGCGTCCTGCCGCTGCCCGGCTTCGACCAGTCGCCGTCCCCGTCTGCGTTGCTCGCCCGCACCTGCACCTGGTAGGCCGAATTGGCATCGAGGTTTGCGACGCTCGCTCTCGTGACGGACACATCCTGCGGGCCGTCCGTCCAGCCGCCGCTCGTTCCCTTGCGGTATTGCAGGTCATAGCTGGTTATCGCGGGACGGCCGGTGTTGTCCGGTTCCGTCCAATTCACGTCGAGACTCGTCGTGCTCCCCGCCGTCCCCGACACCGCCGGCGCCGCCGGCGCAGGAGGTCTCTCGACCGCGTTCGTGACGGCGATGGTCACCGTTATCGAGTCGGAACCGCCGTTGCCGTCCTCGGCCTTGACGATTACCGTATAGTTCGCCCTGGCCTCGCGGTCGTAGCGCTCGCCCACCCTGGTCTTGATCTGCCCACTCCCCGGCTCGATGGCGAACTTGCCCGAGTCCGAGCCCTCCAGGCTGTAGGCCAGCGCGTCGTTGTCGGCGTCCGTCGCGGTGACCGCCGCTCCGACGTCGCCCGCACTCTGCACGACCGCACCGCCCACCGTCTCGGCCAGGCTTCGCATCGTGCTGCCGGCCGGAAATACCGGCGCAGTGTTGAGCGTCCTGCCGCTGCCCGGCTGCGACCAGTCGCCGTCCCCGTCCGCGTTGCTCGCCCGCACCTGCACCTGGTAGGTCGAGTTGGCATCGAGGTTTGCGATGCTCGCCCTCATGCCGGACACATCCTGCGGGCCGTCCGTCCAGCCGCCGCGCGTTCCCTTGCGGTATTGCAGGTCGTAGTTGGTTATCGCCGGACCGTCGGTGTTGTCCGGTTCCGTCCAAGTCACGTCGAGACTCGTCGTGCTCCCCGCCGTCCCCGACACCGCCGGCGCTGCCGGCGCCGCCGGCGGTTCCTCGACATCCGTGACGCTGACCATCACATTCAGCAGCGCGCCTGTAGTGGAGCCGTTTGACGCATGCACCGTCACCCGGTACACGTTGTCCCTGTTTGAGTCTGTGGGATTCTCGTAATCAGGCGGAGTCTTGAAAGAGAGCACACCGGCGCTGCTTACCAGGAAATCGCCCTTGTCATCGCCGAATACCGACCAGGAGACGGTCGCATCTCCAGCCACCGAATAGGCAGTCACCGATGAGGTGTCGTTCTCCGAGTAGCTAATGGTGGTGTCGCCGGCAACAGTAAGTGGAGCGTCCCGATCGTTCACTACTATACGAATGAAAGACCAGACGGCGGTTTCATCGCCCACGAGTTCATGCAGTACAGCTCCCCACGCATCGATAGAATTGTTGTCACTGTAGGTAGATACCGTGACTTCCTGGGGCACACTCCAGTTGTCTGGAGTGAATGCCAGACTCCTGGTCGATACCCGCACGGTACGGAATGGATATATTCTGACCGTTACGTTCTCTGATGGTCTATAGGGAAGGGCGACGGTGTACTTCTTGCTCCCACCTTCCGCTATCGTTATCTCTCGTGGGCTTAAAACGGGACCGGCGGTGATGGATTGTTCGCTTCCTGATGCGATGTTGTTCTGAACTGTCTGGTAGGAAAAAAGAGGAACGGCATTTCCCGCAGCGTCTACGAGCAGGGCGCCTGCGTTTCGGGCGAATATATTGTTGTACCGCACGCGCACCTCGTCTCCACGCGCCGCGGGATACGTCAAATCCAACGTGAGGTTTCTGCCTGAAATCGAGTTGTTGTCGCTTTGAAGAACCTCTTTGCCGTCAATCGTCACATCGACGGCGGCTTTCAGAAAGAGGGATAGTGGATCGTTGAACAACTGCTGGACATATCTCACCAACGGGTGGACAAAGATCGGTTCGCTGAACCTGAGAATTACCTTGTCGCCCCTATCCACTCTAGCGTTCACAAATACCGGACGGGTGGTATCGGAAGAGCGAGTCACCGCATGCCCCTCCGAGACCGCCTTCACGAGAACAGATTGAGGAATGCCGTGTGCTTCATTCAGGTGTCTCATCAGTTGTCGAACGGAGGGATCGATCTTTTGGCTTCCGTCGGAGTCTTGAGCGGCGGCAGGCGCAGCGAGGAGCAGGAAAACGGCCAGGGCGATGCAGTGTTTCAAGTGACGCGCCATCGCGCGACGGACACAACCCGAGTGAGGCTCTTGTAGAGCATTGTTCGTCTTCATGTGAACCCCTCGCATAGATAACGAATCGTGGCAGCACGCTGCGTGTGTGCTGCTTCTGTGCATGAGGTATGAAACGTAACATCCTCCTCAAACTCGGCGTATTCGCCGAATGTTTCACAATAGAGTGAGTCTTTCCTAATGTAAATCGAGAAATACGTAGCCGTAGCCCAGGCAGAACTTTGGCTTGGGCGCCGGCTCGTCCGAGGATTCAGTGGACTTCTTGAAATGTCCAGGTGGATTTTCGGGAAGGCGGACGATGGCGGCCTTAGGAATAGGATATCGCGCTACTTAGTTCCCCAAATACGATGATGAATCTGCTGGTCCTTTTTGCCGTCGGCTGCATTGCTCTTCCTCGCGTGGTGCACGCCCTGGGGCGACCGCAGGTCGCCCCTACTCGTCCTGAGCATGTTAAGGGCCTCACGGCCCAGGGTCTATGGCAGTAACTGCGCTGCAAACCACCCGTTCGCCAAAAAGCCCTGCGCATCTTCATCATCGTATTTAGGGAACAGGGCACTAAGCCCCACCCCGAATTGAGGGTGGGACAGAGCGCGCCAACTCCGGCAAGGTTGTGATAAGGTTGTCTCCCGACCAGGTTCGACAAGCAGACGGGCACCGTCACGGAGGTTGAGCATGAAGACGCGAATCCGGCACATCGCCCTCAATACCGAGAACTGGGACCGGATGGCCCGGTTCTATCGGACGATCTTCGGCATGAAGAAGATCACCACCGGGATGACCGACGAGAAGGGAAACTACAACCCCGACCGCGGCCACATCAGCGACGGCGTCATCGGCTTCGCCATGCTGCAGAAGCATCCCGGGAACCAGTCCGGCCTGGACCACTTCGGTTTTGAGGTAGAAGAGATACCGGTGGTGCTGGAGCGGATGCGCAACGACTACCCGGAACTGCTGGTGGCCAAGAGCCTGCCTCACGTACCGTTCTCGGTCTCACGCGGCACCGACCCCTGCGGCACGCAGTACGACATCTCGCAAAAGGGCGTGGCCAAGGTCCGCGAGGGCTACCTGGAGGACGGCTGGGACCAGCCGCGCCAGATCAGCCACATCTCCATCCGTTCCAAACAGCCGGAGCGGGTGGCGGAGTTCTACCACAAGGTCTTCGAACTCGACGTCGGCGAGGCGCCGGCCCCGGACGGCAGCTTCCGCGTCACCGACGGTCAGGTGGAGCTGCTGGTGCGTCCGTGCGACAACGCCCTCTACCGGGGCATGCGCGAAGGGCTGGACCACATCGGGTTCCGCGTCGAGAACCTGGAGCGGACGCTGCAGGAGATCGAGGCCCTGAGCGAGACAGCCCCCGAGGCGGCCCCCGCCAACCTCGACATCGGCCGTTTCGGCCCCATGACCCGGGCGGACCTCGAGGGCTGCGCCATCGGCCAATACGCCATGGCCGATCCTGACGGCATCCTTCTCGATCTCACCGAGTAGGCAGTCCAGGGAAACTGGATTCGGTGCCACAACGGGCACGGGCGGGTTTGAAACCCGCCCCTACAACAGCCATGGCAAATGAGCCGGGTTTTCCGACAACAGCCGCCGGCTTGTACCTTCGTTCCAGCCCTCTCCCGGAGGGGAGGGCGCCACAACAGCCCGGCCCCTGCCTTTTGCCATGCGCACACTACGCCGCACTACTGAGGAACTCCGCCAGCCGTTCCCCGATCACGTACACGGTGGCGTTGGTATTGGCACGCACCACCTCGGGCATGACCGAGGCGTCCGCCACCCACAGGTTGTCCAGCCCGTGGACCCGCAGGCGCTGGTCCACCACCGCGGCGGGGTCGTTCGTCGGCCCCATCCTGCAGGTGCCGCAGGCGTGGTGATAGCTGTCGTAGGTTGAGCGGGCGAAGGTCGCCCAGTCCTCGTCCGGCGCCGGGTTGCGCAACTCACCGTAGAACTCCCGCATGGGTGACGTCCGGGTCAGGTCGCGAATGAACTCCATGGCGGCAACCATCTTCTCCGCGTCCGCGGGATGCTCCAGCAGCCCGGTCTCGACGGCCGGGAAGTCCCTGGGGTCGGTGCTTTTGAGGCGGATCCGCCCGGGCGCCCTTTGCTCCAGCAGTTGGGCGGAGAGGGGGAGCAGGGAGCCCACGTCCTGGATCTTCGTGGGCGGGCGCAGGCTGACGCTGAAGTCGCCGTGGTCCACGTTGGCGGAGCTCCGGGCCATGAGCCGAAGCCTCAGCAGGGTCCAGTCCACCTCGAATTCCCTGATGGCCGCGAACGTCATGTGGATGGCGGTATGGTCCTGGAAGTTCCCTCCGACGCCGTCCAGTGGATGGGTGACCTCGATGCCGAGCGCCTCCAGTTCCGCGGCCGGGCCGATGCCCGACAGCAGCAGGATCTGCGGGCTGCAGTACGCGCCCGCCGCCAGCACCACCTGGCCGGCGGTGTCCGAGTGAACCTTTCCATCCTTTTCGTAGCGCACCCCGTGCACCCGGTTGCCCGACAGGGTCAGGCCCAGCACCGGCGCTTCGGCCTTGATGGTGAGGTTCGGACGCCCCCGCGCCGGATCGAGATGGCTCACCACCACGGTTTGGCGTACGCCGTCCTTGATGTTGCAGACCCCCGGGCCCACGCCCACGGGATCGGGGAGGTTGGTGTCGGGCAGGCGCGGGATGCCCATCTCGGCGGCGCCGTCGATATAGGCCCGGACCACCGGAGACAGGTCCGAGTCCAGGCCGACGGGACGCTTGACGTAAACCGGCCCGGCGTGGCCGTGGTCGGGGTCGTCGGGGAAGTCCTGGTCCGCTTCGATGCGTTTCAGCACTTCATGGACCGTGTCCCAGGACCAGTCGGGATTCCCGGCCGCCACCCACCGCTCCATGTCGTGGCGCGTCGGCCACACCCAGGCCATGGCGTTGACGGACGAGCCCCCGCCCATGATCTTCCCGGCCAAGGGGTAAAACGGGCTTCCGTCGATGGGCCGCTGGACGGTCAACGTGTCCACGTAGGGACTCTCGAACCACACCCGGTCCCGGGCGCTGGCCAGCCGGATAATGTCCGGTGCCGGACGCGGATCGGCGGCCGCTTCCAGCAACAGCACCTTGCGGCGCGAGTCCTCGCTCAACCGGGCCGCGGCCACGCAGCCCCCGGAGCCGCCGCCGATGATGATGACGTCGTAGTGGTCAGCCATTGGAGGTTCCCCTTGCCGGATGGCCGGCAACGGTTCATTCGCCCGAGATGGGTAACGACACCGCAACAATACAGGTAGGACGACCTCCGAAAGGGCGACCGGCCGGTCGCCCCTACACGTGCTTCGGTGTGGCCGTCCGGGCGAGTAACCCGACACCGGACCGGCACCGTGTCGGATTACGCTTCGCTAATCCGACCTACGCTCGGGCAGGCTCCTCGGGTGTGGCCGCGCGGGCAAGGGTGCCGGCATCTTCCAGATCCGCTACCCCGCGGCAGGCGCGAATCATCTCCCCGGTCGCCGTCGCCCCCAGCATGGGATCGGCGAGGGCGTGGACCTTCTCGTCCATGGCCTCGTCGGACAGCGGGCACTCCAAGCTGCCCGAGCACTGCTCGACGGTCTCCTCGAATGAACGGCCGTCCTTCAACCGTACCGTGACCACGGCGCCGGCCTCGCGCACGTCATCGGCAGCCATGGCCGAGACGCGGTCCCGCACCGCTGTGACCCGTGGGTCCTGCACGACTTCGTCGACAAACTCGGCGACGCCGACCCGTCCGAGAACGAGTGCGGCGCCCACGGCATGGTACACGCTGAACTTGCCTTCAAGGCCGGTGCGCGGCGTCTTGTTCCCGGTGAGTTCCAGCACCAGCGGGTGGACCCGCAGCTCCACGGCCTCGATGTCGTCGCCGGTGAGTCCGTGTTGCTGTTTCATCCGGATGCAGGCGTCGAGGCTCGGATGAATCACCACGCCGCAGGGGTAGGGCTTGTAGGTGTTGAGGAGGATCTCGTAGCTGTCGCCGAGGCCGTCGCAGATGGCCGTGTAGTCCTGTTTCGTGGACAGCACCCGGGCGAAGCCCCGGGGCGCCTCGATGGCCCGCTCGGAGCCGTTGAGCCCCTCGGCGGCCAGCAGGGCGGCGGCGAGGCCGTTCTGCGCCGCCCGTCCGATGAGGAAGGGTTTCAACATGGTCCCGAACATTTCCCGCAGCCCGGCGGCCTGGGTGGCGGCTGCGGCGAGGGCCCAGCACATGTGCTGGACGTCGAGTCCGAGGAGGCGTCCGGCCGCGGCAGCGGCTCCGAACACCCCGGCGGTGCCGGTGATATGCCAGCCGATGTCGTAGTGGTCCGGGTAGACGGTGTTGCCGATGCGGCATTCCACCTCGACTCCGAGGATCAGCGCGTGGAGGAAGTCCTGCCCGGAGACCGGCCGGTGCTCGGCCAGCGGCACCAGGGCGGAGGCCACCGGCGCGGCGGGATGGATGATGGTGCGCAGGTGCGTATCGTCGAAATCGAACACGTGGGAGCTGATGCCGTTGAGGAGCGACGCATGCAGCACGTCGACCCGCTCCCGGCGGCCCAACACCGAGGCCTGGGGCTGCCCCATGAAGGGTCCCAAGGCCCGTAGCGTGATGTCCACGGATTCGTGGCCCGAGCCGCCCACGGCGCATCCCATCCAGTTGAGCAGCGTGCGCGCGGCTTCGCGGCGCACGGGGTCGGGGACGGTGTCGAAGTCCGACCGGCAGACCCACTCGGCCAGCCGTTTGGTCACTTCCGGTTCCGGTGTGCTCATGGGAGGGCTCCATCAGGGGAATGGCCGGCGTCGACGGGCTGCCGGCGGATGATCTTTCGAGACTCGCGGCCCCGTGCCCGCGAGTCGCACTGTGCTTGACAACGTGCGGCGGGGTCTTCAATGTTGGTGAGTGTCCTGTCCCCGCAGGGCACTCGGTCAATGTAACCTGAATCGACGGAGGTGAGAAATGGACTGTGTAGATGCTGACGGCCACGTGGAAGAGTGCCTGGATACTTTCGACGACAAGTACCTGGACCCCAACTTCCGCGGCCAGCGGCCTCGGGTCGTGGGAGTGGACGGCATGGCCTACTGGATGATCGACGAGCAGCTCTTCCCCCGCCGGGTGGGCCGGGGCTGCAACAACCTCGGCACGCCCGTAACCATCAACGGCGAACCTGCCAAACACTCGGTGGGGAAGGCGGACAGCGTCGGCAGCCAGGAGCTGACCAACATTCCCGAGCGCCTCGCGATCATGGACGAGGAGGAGATCGCCGTGCAGGTGGTGTACACGACGCTCTTTCTCGCCTATCCGCTGACCAGCAACATCCACCTGGCCACCGCGCTGTGCGACTCCTACAATCGTTGGCTCGGAGATCGCCTGGGCGGAAACGACCGCATCAAGTGGTCCGCGGTGGTGAATCTCGACGACGTGGACGGCGCCGTCCGCTCGGTGAACGAGGCCGCGGGGCTGGGAGCCGTGTCGGTCATGGTGCTGGGAACCGCGGGAGACCGTCTGCTGGACGACGACGAGCTCCTGCCGTTCTATGAAGCCGTGGAGGGAAACAACCTGGCGTTGGGCGTCCACGTGGGCTGGTCCTGCCCGTCGGTGAACAACCTCTACTCACACATCTATCCCTCCGGCGTCATCGCCTTCCACATGCCGGTGCTGATGGCATGCACCTCGCTCATCGCCGGCGGCATCCTGGACCGGTTTCCCGATATGCGGGTGGTGTTCCTCGAGGCCGGATGCATGTGGGTGCCCTTCATGCTCGATCGGCTGAAGCACCGCTACGAGAACCAGGGCGAGCTGTTGTTGAAGTTCCTCCCCGAGTGCGTTCCCGCGCAGGCGCTGCCGGCCATGGACTACGTCGAGAAGGGCAACCTCTTCTTCAGCGCCGAGATCGAGGATTCCCTGTTGCCGCATGTCATGGGCCAAGTGGGAGAGGGACAGATCGTGATGGGGACGGACATGCCTCACGGCGACCGGGAGCGTTTCGCCGCGCGCATGCTGCGGGAGCGGACCGACATCTCCGAGTCCGCCAAGGACGCCATTCTGGACGCCAATCCCAGGCGGCTCTACGCGCTGTAGGAAATTTGCGGTCCTTCGACTTCGCTTCGCTACGCTCAGGACGAACGGTGGTGGAAGCAGTCCCCGTTCGTCCTGAGCGTAGCGAGGCGCAGCCGAGCGAAGTCGAAGGACGCCATTTCGAAGGACGCCGTTCCTGACGATGGCGTACGATCACAGGTTCCCTTGATCTCCAGGAGACCGGCATGGCACTGAAAGCTCCCCTCGGGGCCACCTACGGCTGGCGCGCCCGCATCGGGTTCGTCACCCCCAGCCCGGGCCACGAGAACAACGGCTACGAGTTCTATCTCATGGCGCCCGACGGCGTCACCATCGTGATGACGTCGCTCCACGTCACCCAGTTGACTCAGCAGCAGTACGACGACGCGGTGAGCCGCATGGACGTGGCCGTGGCCGAGTTGGAGGACCGGCGGGTGGACTCCATCATCCAGGCGGGGGTGCCGCTGGTGGTGACCCGGGGGTGGGGCTTCGAGGAGAAGCTGCTGGCGGAGGTGGCGCGCCAGACCGCCATACCCTTCGCCACCGACATCGGCGCCTGCATCCGCGCCATGCAGGCCCTGGACATGAAGCGTGTGGTCATGCTGACACCCTTCGACGACTCCATGGACCTACAGCTCGTCGAATACGTCGGCCACGCCGGCATCGACGTGGTCGCCCACCGCTCCCTGTGGCCCTCCGACGAGGCCGCCATGTCACGCCGCTACGGCGTCTCCACCATGCCCCTGGCGGAGCCCTACCACGCCGCCAAGGAGCTCTATCTCTCCACCCCGGGCGCGGACGGGATCTGGATCACCGGCGCCCTCATGCCCAGCGTCGCCATCATCGACAGCCTGGAGCAGGACCTCGGCATCCCCGTGGTGACCAGCATGCAGGCCATGATGTGGGCCGCCCTTGGACTGGCACGGGTCAAGCCCGAGGTCGCTGGCTACGGCCGGCTGTTCGACCACGCTTACGATTCGAAAACGTGAGGCTCCCGGACGTACTCGGATGACCTCGGCATTTCTATTGCGCAATGCGAGGCATGTTTGAGGTGCACGCACCAGAAATACTCGGATGAGTGCCGAGCGGCCGCACCCCGGAAATGCCGCACGGCCGGGAACTCCGCCCCCGCACGGGTTTGTTAAGCCGTCGCGGGTCCTTTGAGTGAGCTATCCGGTTCGTTTCCTGCCTGACGTTAATCAGCTCAGCCCTTGAGTTGACTATATCAATAGATACGTTGTCCCACACGACGAAAATATATGTATAGATTTACCTATGTGAATAAATTGGATACAGATGTATATTCCCAAGAGGACAGGATAGGGGAGTGACTGAATCATGAGCGTGAGGGAAACGGCCAGACGGCAATACATACGGATCATCGACAAGGCAGCGGAGCAAACCTGCGGCCTACAGGTGCCGCATGAAGGATGGCTGACCACCATGCGCAAGGCGCTCGGCATGTCGGTGCCGCTACTTGCCCGCCGCGCCGGAGTGACCAAGGCCGCGATCTATCAGGCAGAGCGTAAGGAGCGCGAGCGTGGCATCACCATCAGGCAGATGGAAAAACTGGCCGACTCACTTGGTGGCCACTTCGTCTACGCAATTGTGCCGGCTGATGGCAACGTCGGCGATCATTTGCGAGTCCAAGCACTCGCAAAGGCGGAACATATCGTCCGCCGCACCAGTTCTCATATGGCCTTGGAGAAGCAATCGCTACCAGACGAGCAGATCGTTCAGGAGATCGAGCGACTGGCAAACAGGCTCGTCCACGACATGCCGCCCGACTTTTGGGACGAGCGATGAGGTCCGGCGATCCAGACGGTGCAACGCCGCTTGGCCCGGATGAGATGATCGGCCTGAAATTCCGCCATATTGCAGATGGTGGGCGGCGTTCATGGTGCGGCCTTGGTTGATGCGTCGGCAGATTCGAGTTGGAACATTTCTTCGACCATGATCGGTGCACGGGCCGGCCGGCCCTTCCTGGACAGACAAGCAGCCCAGGAGTGCAGATAATCGGCGAAAGTCGCATCGCGGCTCGGATCCCATTGGCTTAGCGATCCGCAATCCCGCCACAGTGATGGATACTCCCTGAAACGATCCAGCAGGGAGACGGCCACCACCCCGTTGAGGTCCCGTCTGCATGGATCTGCTTCCAGAGATTCGATGTTCCTGGTCAGCCATTCCGGAAGATGGCCGTCGAGAATTGTGCGGTACTTGGTCTGGATGTCGTCGGCATACGTCCTGTGGTTCGATGCAAAGTCTTGGGCGCCGATGATGTCGGGGGGCGGCGCTTCGTCCCAGACTGCCGCAAGCCGGTACAGGACGAAAAGAGAGGCCAACTCGCACAGGGTCTCCTCGAACCACTTGTGCCTGTGTACCTTGTAGCGGTCGAAACCGACCATGACGTGACAGAGTTCGTGCGAGAATTGATACACGTACTGGCACCAGTACCGGTCCCGCGCATTCAGGCGAATTTCGTAGGGCCGGTTGTCATGGAGCGTACGAGGTCCCTGGTCCCAGCGGGCTACGCGTACGGGGGCGTCCGGCCCTGTCCCGAACGCGTTTGTCAGGATGTCGTAAGCGGATCCGAGGACGGCGCGTACCGCGGCAAGGCTGGTAGCACCCCAGTTGCCGTTGGCCACTGTCAAGAGCCCTTCCACGTTCGACGCCCACACCGTATCGTGCGCGGCCATCAGTATTCTCCCGTGATCTGGTCAGCCACCGTCCAATTCCCGTTCACGCCACGTTCTTCATCGCCGAGCATTCGCCGGAAGTCGGTCAGGTCCCGGCACACCCATCCATCGTCCGTGAGTCGGGAACGCTGATCTGCGGGGAACAGCGGGGCAAAGAGAGCGAGTTCCTGGCGCCATTCGTGGAATCGCTTGCCCGGACGCGTGGACAAAAAGCGTCGCACATGGCCGCGAAAGGCGGCCAGCGATGTCCGGTCGTGTCTGCGAGGGTCGCGCTTGCAGGATCCGAACCGCACACGACGACGGTCTTGGTTCCATGCCACAAGGTCGATCTCGATCGACGCGGGATGATTTCGCGGTCGGTTCCAGTAACCGCGAACCAAGTCGGTCAGGGGAAAATCTCCGTCGCCTGCTCGGGAGGCCTCTTCACTCGCTTGGCGCACCATCCGCTCGAATGCCCACCCTTCAAGATCGGGGAGCCTGGAAAGCAGGCGTCCCGCCACTTCGGAAACGGGAAGCACCCGCGCGGCCTGACAGGCGGGCTGAAGGACGGAAAGCCAGGCGCGCAGAAACGGATCGGAAAGATGGTACCGGGCGCCCTTGCTGCCATCGTGGGCGAACACCGGCAGCTCCTTGTCCACCAGCCGCAAGTCCCGTGTCAAGGTTTGCAGGTACGGCCCCAGACTCGGGAGGTCGGGAAGAGCCTCTCGCAACTCCGCATGGCTCCGGCTGCGTTCTGCGAGGACGCGAAGTACGGCAAGATAGTTGCGGCGGAGCTCGAGTCCGAGCAGGCTCTCACCTTCCTCGCGGAGGGGGGCATCGGAACGAAGGAAAAGTCTCCCGCACAGTTCCACGGCCCATTCCCGCCAATCGGGAACGGTGTCGAGGCTGCCGGCCTCCGCGAAGTGCCGCCAGTATTTGGGCACGCCGCCGAAGAGGGTCCATGCACTCAGGCAGCGCCGTGGGTCGGCCGCCCCGTGTTTGTCGCAGATCTCCAAGACGGTACGAAAATCCCATGGGCCGAGGGCAAGGTTAAAGGTTGTCCTTCCGTAGAGCGGAGCCCGTTGGTCATTGAGCAAGGCCTCCATCTCGGTCTGAACGGAGCCGAGAACGATGAGTCCACCTCCCTGGCCGCGGCTCTGGAGCCAGTCCACCTGTGCCTGCAGCAGTGATGGAAAGACGCTTAAAGGTCCCCGGTGGCAGACCTGAAATTCATCGAGGGCGACCACGGCGCCCGCATCGCAAAGAGAACCGATGGCACTCGCTACCGCGGGTAGATCGCGTACTTGTTCCAATCTGTCCAAGAGACTCTCCGGCGCGGTATCCCGCACGGTGCTTCGGAATACCGCGGCAAAGTCTCCGGGGCCGCCGTCAGGCAGTTGGATCAGGACCACCGGCCGTCGGCGCGGTTCGTCCTGCCGGATGGTGGTCAGTGCCTGCTGTACCAGCGCAGTCTTCCCGATCCGTCGGCGACCGCGAATAGCGCCAAAAAACCATCGCCCCGTCCGCATAATTTCAAGCAGGCAGCCGAGTTCGTCGCGACGTCCATAGAAGTCCCAATGCCGCACCATGCTTATAAGATAATATTATTTACAACATAGTCAAGCATCGTTCTTTGCCGGATACCGACTTGGCGCACCCTCTCCTGGAGGGGTTCGGGGATGGACGGGCGATCTTCAGGGCGATGACGGAGGTAGAGGCTGTGCCAAGCGGTGAGCTAACGGGGACGAAGGACCAGGCGGGTCAGGTTTCGCACCAAACTCTGCCGAGCGCCTACGCGAACCGCGGCGCCACCTTCTCGGTGACCAGCTTGATGGAGTTCACCACCTGCTCATGCGGGATCTGGCCGCCGTGGTTCATGTCCAGGATCAGGCCGGTGAGCCCCATGCGTTCGCGGAACTCCTCGATGCGGTCGATGACCGACTCGGGTGAGCCGAAGATCACCCGGGTGCGCAGGAACTCGTCGTAGTCGTCCATGTACTTCCGGGCCTGGGCGACGCGGTTGTCGGCGTTCATGGCCTGGGCTTCGGCGATGACCCGGTGGAGGTCGTGAACCACGCTGGCCCTGGGCGTCTCCCGCCCCAGGGCTTCCGACTCGGCGATGAAGACGGGCACGCGTACGTGGATCTCCGGCGGGTCGGCATGGCCCGCGGCCTGCCATTCGTCGCGATAGATCTGCAGGCAATCCTCGTAGTAGTCGCCCATGTACCACAGCACCACGTGGAATCCCCGCCGGGCGGTGGCGGCGAAGCCTTCGGGCGTGCGTACGGCCATGTAGATGGGCGGATAGGGCTTTTGCAGCGGCTGCGGCGAGATGCTGATGTCGTGGTACGAGTAGTAGTCTCCCTCGAAGGAGAAGGTCTTCTGTGTGAAGGCGCGCATGACGATCTCGAACGATTCGGTGAAACGCGCCGTGCTTTCCGAGTAGGGGATGTTGAAGCCGTCGTAGAACTTGGGGATGCTGCTCCGGCCGACGCCGAAGTCGAACCGGCCATGGCTCATGTGGTCGATGGACGCCACCTCTTCCGCGATGCGCAGCGGGTTGCCCAGCGGCAGCACCTGCACCGCCGTGCCGATACGTACGCGTTTCGTGCGTGAGGCAATGGCGCCCGCTACCGCCATGGACGCCGACAGCACCGAGGCCTGGGGCCGAAAGTGGTGCTCGACGATCCAGATGGAGTCCATGCCCATGGACTCGGCGGCATCCACCTGCGCGAACAACTCGTCGAAGGCCAGGGTCTGTCCATGATCCTTGCGGACGTGACAATCAACCAGTAAGCCGAACTTCATCCAAACGATCCCCGTTGTATGACCGCAAGCCTCCGGGCAAGCGAATCCGCACGAGGGCAGGACAGTGCGTCCATGGCCCTGCCTCGTCTCCGATCCCCTGTTACCCGTATTCCGCTACTATGCTGCCTGCAGGTCCTTGTAGTGGCCGTCCTTGGAGATGGGCGCCAACCCGCTGGCGATGATAGACCAGCTATCTCCGGCGTCATCGCTGTGATAGACGTCCCCGGCGGTGGTGGCGGCGAAAACCGAGACCGCGTCGCCCGCGGCTTCCAGGCACAAGGCCTCGATGCTGGCCTGCAGCCGATCCGGCAACCCGTTGCGCAGGGTCTCCCACGTACGGCCACCGTCCGTGCTGCGCGAAATCCGCGCGCCCGCGAAATGGGTCTTGCGCCATGCCCCCGGGCTGTGTTCGGCGCTGCTGAGGAACATCAACTCGGGTTTTTGTGGATGGAGCACGCACCCGTCCGGATAGCCGCCTATCTCCGACGGCCTGGAGATCCATTCCTCGAAGTTCTTGCCGCCATCAAAGGAGACGTACAACCCGCGCCCGGTGACCACGTACATCCGCCCGCTGTCTTCCGGATGGATCACCAGCCGGTGCGCATCCTCGTAGATCCCGTGGAGCTCCTCGAAGGTCTCGCCGCGGTCCGTGCTCTTCATCAGACCGCCCACCTCCACGCACACGTACAGCGTGTCGGGATCATGGGGATCGAAGTTCAGGTGCTTGGCATGGGCGATGTGCGGCGGCGCCGGGAAACTCCAGTCGGGAAGGCTGGGCACCGACCGCAGCGCCGGCAGCTCCGTCCAGTGCTCGCCCAGGTCGTCGCTGCAGAACAGGTGCGCGGGCTCGGTGCCCGCGTAAAGCCGGGTGTGGCCGTTGGTCCGGGACGAGGCGATGCTGTAGACGTCCTTCTCGGTGAGACCGGTTTCCTGCGCCTCCCAGGTGGCGCCGTGGTCTCCGCTCACGTGGAGGCCGGCGTGGAATGCTCCGGCAAAGAACAGTCCGCTCTCGGGCTCTTGATGAATGGCGCTGATGTGCTTGTCCTCCAGCATGTGGCGGGCGACGCGCCAGCCGTTGCCGCCGGAGTCCCGCTCTACGACGGCAATGCCCTTCCGGGTACCCACCCAGAGCTCGTCGGAGCGCGAGGGAGACGAATATATGGTCGTTCCGCCGTGGGACAGTGCGATGGTCATGGCCGTGCCTCCTTGAGGATACAAACTCCGGTTCCGAGTATGTCGAGTGAGTTCTGGGAGAATGCAGGAAACCGGATGCGAGAGATTTACGGGACGGCGATGGACGCCCCTTTCCTATGCAAGGCGGTACACCTTCGCTATGGTGGTGTCAAGCTTTGCCGGGCAGAGCCGCCACGCGAGAAGGGGCAACGCGGCCAATGGGAAAAGGACCAGCAAATTGCCAGGGATTCCGATGTGGCAGGCCACCACGGAGGCATGATGGAAGTGACACGGCTCAGGGTCCTGTACGGGGTTCTCGGCGAGGGGGCGGAAAGGGTGGCCCGGGACCCCTCGGGGTATCTGGCCATCGAGCAGGGCATCTACCGGCAGCACGGGCTGGAGCTGTCCTGGGACCACATTCAGGGTACGGAGGAGCGCAATCAGGCGCTGACGGGGGGCGAGGCCGACCTGTCCCTGGTCATCGGACGGGCGTCTTTGCAGCACTTCCTCCGTTCGGGTGCGACTCGGGTCGTCGGCTCGTGCATGAACAGCAGCCCCTACCTGCTCATGGCCCCGGCCGAGGTGCGCGAAGTCTCGGACCTCCGGGGCAAGGCCTTGGCATGCCGCCGCGTCATCGCCGAGACGGCGCCGCTGGCCGCGACGTTTCTGGACCGCGGGTCCCTGGAGTTGGGCACGGATCTGCGGCTCGAACCGGTGGACACCGATCAGCACGCGCTGGACCGCCTGACGGCAGGAACGGCCGGCGCGGCCCTCTTGCCGCGCCCCTTCGACTTCGTCGCCAGGGAACGGGGCTTCCTTCCGGTTCCCGACTGGCCGGAGGTGGCGGCGGACCCCCTGCCCATCACCATCGAAACGACCGAGTCGGCGCTGCAAGAGAAGGGCGGCGCCATGGCGTCGTTCCTGGCCGCCCACCGGGAAGGGATTCGCTACCTCAAGGGGCATCGAAGCGAGACCCTGGCAATGCTCGAGCGGGTGTTCGGGTATGTGCCCGATCTGGCGGCGGTGCTTTATGACGACTACCTGGCGTTGCTGGACGAGCGGCTGACCATAGACCTCCCACAAGTGGAAACGCTGTTGCGGATGACGGCGCCGGACGCCGGCGTCACCGTGTCGGAGTTGGCGTCGCGCTGGCTTGCGCCGGGGGCCGTGAGCCCCCAGGCCCCGGTCGACGGCTCCGAGTGAGCATTATCGAGGGGCGCCACGGCAGTGCCGGCGGAAGCCATAGCCCTGATGGCGGCCTTCGCGTATGGGTCGGTCTCGGTGTCCTCGCGGCTGGGACTTCAGTATTCCACGCCGCTCACCGCCACCTGCGTCGCCATGGGTGTGCGGATGACCCTATTGTGGGGCGCCGTTCTTGTCACGGGCGGGGTGCCCGCGGTGGCTTGGGCCGCGTTGGTGTTGTTCGTGTTTCTGGGGGTGATGCAGACAGGCACGAGCTACCTGAGCTTCACCGGCGTCGCGAGGCTCGGCGCGTCGCGCAGTCAATCCCTGCGGACCACCTATCCGCTTTGGAGCACCGTCTGGTCCGTGACCCTGCTGGGCGAGCAACCCGGCGCGGGTGTGCTGGCCGGAACGGTGCTCGTGGTGGCCGGGACGGTGCTCATCTCCTGGAGTTCCAACCGCGCCGCCTCGGACTATCGTTGGTGGCATGTCCTGTTCCCGCTGAGCGCGGCCTTCCTCGCCGGCGTCGCCTTTCCGGTGCGGCGTTATGCCCTCGACATCTCGAACCAGCCGCTGTTCTTTGCGGCGGTTCTTGCCACCGTGGCGTCCGTCTGCCTGTCGGCCTCCATGTTCGCGGGAAGGGCTCGCGAGCGGCTTGTGTGGCACCGGAGCGCGCTGCTGCCGTTCGTGATCGCGGGAGCCTTCGAGACCGCCGCTTCCTTGTTCTCGCTCATCGCCGTGAGCATGGGCCGGGTCGTGGTGGTGGCGCCGCTGGTGGCCACCTCCCCGTTGTGGACCTTGTTGCTCGCCGTGTTGCTGCTCCGCGGAGTGGAACGCATCACCGCCAGATCGGTGGCCGGCACCCTGGCCGTGGTGGCGGGAACCGTCACCATCATCATCCTCCGCTGACTGAGCGGCGTGGACCATGCAAATGGGCCGCAATCTGAACCCAGGTCTCCATGGCTCCTGAGCTCATCGCCATTCTGGCCGCCATGGTCTACTCCCTGAGCTTCATCGTGGCGCGCCGGGGACTGAGGTACTCCAACTCCGCCACCGTGACAGGGGTTTCCTTCCTGGTCCAGTGCCTGATTTTCGGCACCGCGGTGGCGATCGATGGCGTCCCGGCATGGCACTGGAACGCCGTGTGGCTGATCGTCGCCGCGGCCAGCTTCCAACCCTTGGTACGGCAGATGACCTATCTCGCCATGCAGAAGATTGGCGCCGCGCGCAGCGGTTCGCTACGCGCCACCCATCCCTTTTGGGCCGGCCTCATCGCCGTGTCACTGCTGGGAGAAACCCTGACCCTGCGGTTGCTGCTCGGCAACGTCACGGTCATTGCAGGCATCGCCGCGATCTCCTGGCAAGGCGCCAGAGTGCGGCTGGAGGCCTCCGGCTGGTACGTGCTGTTGCCCCTGACCGCGGCCTTCCTGGCCGGTGTCGCGTTTCCCCTCCGGCGTGCGGCCTTGACCCTGTCGCCGGAACCGTTGTTCTTTGCCGCCATCATCGGCGTGGTGGGGCTGTTTCTTGTGAGTGTCGCTCAGGCGGTGCCGGGACTGTCCCAACGGTACATCTGGGATCGCCGGGCGCTCTGGGCCTTTATCACGGCGGGCGCCTGCGAAGCACTGGGCGGCGCAGGCATCCTCTATGCCCTCCGCGGGGGTGAGGTGGTCGTCATTGCTCCGATCACGGCGACGCTGCCCATGTGGACCCTGCTGGGGACGGTGATCTTTCTCCGGGACATGGAGCGAGTCACCCGGGCCACGATCCTCGGGACGGTGCTCGTGGTGATGGGGATCATCCTTGTGACTACCGGCCGTTGAGGCACGTCAAGAGTAGCTGTTTATGCAGCCAGGAGACCGCAGTGTCAGTTCCGCCCTTTCCGACCTGACAACGCCCGGTGCTTTTTTCCGTCTCGTTGCGATTCCGCCGAGTAACCCTCAGAAGCTACGCTGGAAGATTTGGCAAAAAGCGGGTATCGTCTCCCACTAGGCGTGTCCAGAAGGCTTCGACACGGGTAGTACGGGCGTCCGGTGCTCACCAAACGTGAGAAGGACAGGTTGGCTTTCTGCGCCACTTGGCTCCAAACGATTCAGATCGCAACATGAAAACCACCGTCTCAGGTCCCGAGTCACTTACCGGCGTGGTGTATTGCGCAGACGCGGCCGATGTTCTTGAAGAAATCGGTAGGGAGTCGGCCGATATTCTATTCTTGGACCCTCCCTTCAATTTAGGAAAGCGGTACTCACGAAGCTGGCAACTCGATAGCCGTTCAGTAGAAGACTACCAAACATGGTTAACACGGATCGTGGATCTCTCCGTGACGGCGTTGAAGCCTGGTGGCGCTTTCTTTGTATACCATTTACCAATGTGGGCACTCCGCCTTGGAGCTCATGTTGACAAAACCCTGGCATTTCGTCACTGGATCACCGTAACGATGAAAAATGGTTTCGTACGCGGTGACCGTCTATATCCGGCACATTACGCTCTCCTCTATTTCACTAAGGGCACCCCGCGATATTTCTTCCGTCCGAAGTTGAAACCACACCGTTGTCGATCTTGCGGCGAATTCGTACGCGACTACGGTGGCTACCGAAGGATAATCGAGGAGAAGGGAATTAACTTGAGTGACGTCTGGGACGACCTCAGTCCAGTGAGGCATAAGAGCAGGAAGCACCGCGTAGAGAACGAATTGCCCATGGAATTGTTCGACAGGATTATGGTTATTAGCGGCGAAAAGGGCATGACCTACGTCGACCCTTTCGCCGGAAGCGGTTCTGGCGCAATCGCTGCCGTAAACCGACGTCTGGATTTCATTGTAGGCGACGTTTTGCAGGAAAACACACAAATCATTCTCCAACGGTTGAAGGACTCGAACGTAGTCTAGGAGTTTGTCGTGACAGAATACGTAGACGCTGCCCCTGCCAAGAGATTTTTCGTCGACATGTTGGTCCGCGACATTCGATTGGAAGACGCGATAATAGACTTAGTCGATAATGCCGTCGACTCACTGATCCGACGGGAACAAATTAACCTTCCGGTCGTTGTGACGAGTTTGGGAGAGGGCGGGATTCGGCCGGCGCAAACTTACCTCGTCGATATCAAACTGGATGAGGAAGGGTTTTGTATCGAGGATAACTGTGGCGGCATCGAGTTTGAGGAAGCAAAGAACCATGTTTTTCGGTTTGGCGCCGAAGAAAGGCCTAATGATGCGCGGTTGAGTGTGTACGGGATAGGGCTAAAGCGCGCGGTGTTAAAGTTGGGCCGCAAGATTGAGGTTGAGTCGCGCACATTGTCGTCAGGTTTTCGCGTCAACATGGACGTAGATAAATTCGAAGGCGAACCCAACAAATGGCGTTTCCCGATTTCAACGCTCGAGCCGGCGACACATTTGTCGGTTTGTGGGACTACCATTCGGGTCCGCGAACTCAACGCCACCGTGATGGAGAGGTTTAGGAGCGGGTCGTTCGACCAGAGTCTCGTTCGGTCGATTGGAGAGTCGTATGCCTTGTTTCTCGGTCGCTTTGTTAAGGTCTGTTTTAATGGACGGGTGATCGGCCCACAGGATATTCCAATAAGTCGATCAGCGGAAATCACGCCTTCAGTGAGAAAGGAGTCCTTTGAGGACAAGGTCACCGTGACCATAGTGGTTGGTTTACAGCGTCCCGAAGGGACGGATTGGAAAGGTAGTTCGGCGGGATGGTACATCATTTGCAATGGGCGTGTCGTTGTATCGGCGGATCGGACAGGCTTGACAGGATGGGGAACGCGGCCCTTGCCATCGTTCCAACCTAAGCATCGCGGATTCATCGGGATCGCGTTGTTCATGTCAGAAGACCCGGAGGCGCTGCCATGGACAACGACGAAGCGCGGGGTGAATGCCGAGGCACCAGTGTTCCAGTTCATTCGGGAGCGCATGATGACCGACGCACGACCTGTGATAAGTTTTCTGGACCAGCGGTATTCCAAGGTACCAGTGTCCTCGGAAAACAATGATGATCTCGATGTCGGAGACAAAAGGTTACAAGAGGCGTTGCAGCCGGTGGTGTTGGGTGACTTGCTGGGCGAGTCAGCACGGCGGTTTTCGGCGTCTAAGGCAATTGCCAGGAAAGCGAAAACAATCGCAGTCCAATTTCGCGCGGACAAACGCAAAATCGACCGAGCTAGGAACGCGCTAGGCGAACCGACGCTGGCTGCCGGGAAAGTCGGTCTTCGAGCCCTAGACTATTTCCTGGACAACGAGGCGCCTGAATGAGTGAGGAGAGTTCACAAAGTTACTTGACCGTCCCGTACGACCTGCGGCCGTCAAAGCAAGTCGAAAGACGGATGTTGTTGGATTTTTTCCGACGTTTGGCGGGCTCTGGCCTCCCGATTGAAGAATTTCGGTATACTGGTATGGGGTCCATTCACTTTGTAGATCACATACTGTTCCATAAGTTCCTGGGTATTGACAAGCTAGTTTCGGTGGAACACGACGTAGGTATCAAATCACGGTTGCGGTTCAATCTGCCTTTTGATCATGTCGAACTAGAGATGATGCCGATAGGTGACTATGTGCCACGACTAGACAAAGGAGAGCGGCATGTCGTCTGGTTGGATTATGACTATCGATTGTCGAGCGGGATGATCGATGACGTGGTGAGCTGCGCTAACCAACTATCAGTTGAGTCGGTGTTGCTGGTGACAGTCGACGCGAACCCGCACAACGGATCCAGGGGCGCAGCCGACAACTACAAGTATTATGTGGACGCGGCAAGGGATCTGTGGGAGCCCAAGTGGAAACGCCTCGACTTCACCAACGAGAGAATCCACCTACGGGTGATCGACCTGTTGGCGAGAGCGTTCAATGAGGGTGTTGCAGGTCGCTCGGGGGTGCGGGCTTTGCCGTGTTTGAGTTTCGTGTACTCAGATGGACACCAGATGGTAACGCTCGGAACACAGCTCGGGGGCGGGAAGGAAGCGAAAAAGCTGGACGGCATCGCCCAAGGGGGGGCAGGGTACCTAGTCAGAGATTTTCGTGAGCAACCGTTTTACATTGATGTTCCGGTGCTAACAAGAAAAGAGCGGTTGCACCTAGAGGGTGCAATGCCGTCAAAGGACTATTCGAGAGTACGCTCGGCCGGCGTGAGCCGCGAACTATTCGACAAGTTCGGGCGTATTTACAGGTTTTTCCCTAGTTACGGGGAACTGTTGCTGGGGTGACGAAGGATGCTTAAGGGCCACCGATAGGCCATGGATATACGTTTGGTGACTCCTTGCTTCCGACGGCGTACCAGGACGCGGTCTGCTGGAGGAAGCCCGTCGCGGGAGTGGAACCTTACGCTATTTGCAGTCGACTGTGCGGGCCCTCGTCACGGTTGCGTCAGCTCGAAGTCGATCTCGCCCTGGAACAGCTTCACCCGGGCCACCCGCACCGTGACCGCGTCGCCCATGCGGAAGGCGTGGCCGTGGTTCTGGCCCTTGATGAGGTGGGCGGTCTCGTAGTAGCGGTAGAAGTCGTCCTCCAGTGACTTGAGGTTGACCAGGCCTTCCACGAACCAGCGGTCGAGCTCCACGAAAAAGCCGAAGGTGGTGAGGCCGGTGATCACGCCGGTGTGGATCTCGCCGATCTTGTCGGTCATGAACTGCGCCTTCTTGAGGTCCACCATCTCCCGTTCCGCTTCCATGGCCAGGCGTTCGCGCCGGGAGCTGTGGTCGGCGGCCTCCTGAAGGTAGGCGGCGAGCTCGTCCCGTGTCGTCGCATCGAGCCTACGGCCGTTCATGGCCTGATCGAGGAGCCGGTGCACCAGGAGGTCGGGGTAGCGGCGTATGGGCGAGGTGAAGTGCAGGTACGCGTCGGACGCAAGCCCGAAGTGGCCGATATTCTCGGGGTCGTAGGCGGCCTGCTTCATGGACCGCAGCAACATCCGGTTCAGCACCCGCTCCTCGGGCTTTCCGCGGCAGGCCTCAAGGACTCGTTGGATCTCCCCCGAAGAGATCTTCTCCCCACTCCGATGCAGCCGGTATCCAAGGGTGGACAGAAACGGGCCGATGGCGTCGAGGGTGTCTTCGTCGGGTCCGTCGTGTACCCGATAGACACAAGGGAACTTCCGCTTGCGCAGGTAGCCCGCCACGGCCTCGTTGGCCGCGATCATGAATTCTTCGATCATCCGGTGGGCGATGGTCCGTTCCGTGCGCCGGATGTCCGTGGGCATGTTGCGGTCGTCGAGCAGGATTTCCGTGTCCGGCAGCTCGAAGTCGAGGCTGCCGCGGGCGCGCCGCCGGTCCATGAGGAGGTGCGTCAGCTCCTCCATCGTCCGAAGGGTGTCGATGAGTTCCGGGTACTTCCCGACAACGGATGCCTCCCCGTCCACGAGGATGCGTCCGACCTCGGTGTAGGTGAGCCGGGCGTTGCTGTGGATGACGGATCGGAACAGCTCCGTCCGCTCCACTTCTCCCTTGCGGTTCAGTTCCAGCAGCGCGGTCCGGGCCAGCCGGTCGGTCTCCGGCTTGAGGCTGCAGACGCCGTTGGACAGCACCGGCGGCAGCATGGGCAGGGCCCGGTCGGGGAAGTACACGCTGGTGCCGCGGGCGTAGGCCTCGCCGTCCAGGATGGAGCCTCGGGGCACGTAGTGGGCCACGTCGGCAATGGACACGTAGAGCCGGTAGCCCTGGGCCGCGGTCCTCTCGATGCTTACGGCATCGTCGAAGTCGCGCGCCGTCTCGCCGTCCACGGTGAAGGTCGTGAGTGTGCGCAGGTCCCGGCGCCCGTCGAGGTTTCCGGGGTCGACGGCCGCACCGTGGCGCTCCGCCTCCTGGCGGGCCTCGTCCGAGAAGTCCTCGGGCCAGCCGTAACGGAAGATCACCGCCTGTGCCTGGACCTCGGGGTCGTCCGGCGAGCCCAGCAGCCGTTGGAGCCGAGCTTCGGGTGGCGCGTAGCCGCTGCCGTAGCGGGTCACCTCCGCCGCGGCCACCTGGCCGGTGCGCAGCGGTCCGGGCGCTGTCAGCGGAATCGCGGGTGCGACGCGCGGGTCCATGGGAATCAGCAGGGTCTGGTCTCCGTCGGCCTGGACGATGCCCACGAGGCGGCGCTGTCCCCGCTCCAGCACTTCCACCACGTGACCCTGGCTATCGCCGTGGCGCTTCTTCTCCGGGCGCACCAGCACCCGGTCGCCGTGCATCACCCGCCGCATCTCCCTGCGGCTGAGATAGATGTCCTCCATCCCCTTCTGGTCCGGAATGAGAAAGCCGAAGCCGTCGGGATGTCCCTGCACGACCCCGGACACCATGCTGGCGGCCTTGGCGAGAGTGTAGTGGTTCTTGTGGAGACGAATGACCTTGCGCTCGTGGATCAGTTCCTTGAGTGCATCCAGCACCGGCTCTCTTGCCGGCTTGCCGAAGCCCTTTCGTATCTCTCGGAGGCTGAAACGGTGTCCCGGCGTGGACTGCATCAATGAGAGGATGCGGGGCTTGAGAGCAGCGGGGGTACTCATGACGATAGCGTGATCAGGGCACTTCGCCGGCGTCCGGTCCGGGGGCGGCAATCTCACCGAGAAGCCAGTCGTCTCCGAGGCCGGCGGGGCGGGGTATCTCTTCAATGCTCACTTCGTCGGCCAGGGCGGCCAGCACCTCACGAGCGAGTTGAAAAGAATCCTCCAGCACCAGCAGCACGATGACCGCCTTCTCCGGGTCTACGGTGCGGATGATACCGAGCAGCTCATAGGACTCTACGATGAACTTGATGTACGCGATGTCCGGCCGGCGTACCTGGAGGTAGATCTCGTGGACGTCCATGGAATCGGTAAAGGCGCGTGTGTTCTCCCTCATGGCGTTTGGGAGAGAACCGGAAGGCGGGCGCTCAACGAAGCAGCTCGCGAAAGCCTCGTCCCAGTCTCTTCCACAGGTTGAACCCGTCACTGTCGCCGGATCTCGGAGGCCGCTCCTGGGCGAGCTTGTCGTACATGTAGCGGGTGAGCTGCGCAACGTTGGGTTCGACGGCGATATCGGGAATGTTCCCGGCAAGCCGGAACGGAAGGCTGATGCCGTCAGCATCGAAGAGATAGCGGACATTGCGGTACCGCCCGCTCAAGTCGCGGGAGAATGCAGATGACAACACGAGGGTCGCTTGCAGGTCCAGGCCGCCGTCATGACTTGCCCAGCCTCTTCCGACGATACTGTATTCGTCCGAGATCAGCAGCAGGTCATTGCTCCGGATACGGCCGTTCTTGATGTTGAAGGTCCCCTCGATGCTCTCGAAGGATGCCCGGTCGCCGCGCACCAGGGAGGTGTACGCAGGGCCGGCGGTGTCGATCTTGTCGATGCCTTCGACGGAGTCCATGGCGGCCAGCACCTCTCGTACGGGATTGAATTTGCCGAGGACTCCCTTGTCCAGGGCTGCGCTGCCGCGCCCACGCAGGTTGCGAACCATGGCCGCCCAGTCCTTCCCGGTGCTCCGGAAGCGGCCCTTGAGGTTCATGCGCCCACTGGCGGAGTCCGTGGAACTGTTGGGGAGCAGCGACAACAGGCTCCGCAGGTCCAGGTGTTCCGCGGTGGGGTTCAACTCGACGTCGAAGCCCTGGCTGTTTCGGCTCGTCAACGCGCCGTGACCTCGGATCTTGCCCCCCAGCGTTTCAACCCCCAGCCTGTCGACCTTCAGGTTGCCGCCGGTCAAGTCGATACGCCCCTGAAGATTGCGATAGGCAACGCCCTTGAGCCGCCCTTTGCTCGAGGCGAGATGTCCCCGGACTGAAAGGACTCCCTTGGTGAACCCGGCCGATCCCTCGCTCACAACGTTGCTGAAGGAATCCGCCCGGTGCGCCGCGTTTCCGGTTACGTCGGCCAGGTTCAGCGCTTCGGACTGAACACTGTAGTGCAGGGTGGGCCGGTTCAGGTTGACCAAAAGTCCCCGGATTCGGAGATCCGACAGCCCCGACCGCAACTGGAGCCCTCGGATCTCGACATCGTTGCCGCGAAATTCCAACTCGCCCTGGAGCCCCTGTATGTTCCGGTGTCCGCCCGGCGGGCCGATGAGGTTGACGTTGGCGAGCCGGAGGCTGCCCATCAGCGTCGGGGGCTCATTCCGTGGCGTCGACTTCTGCCGTAGCGAGAGTCCGGCGCTGAGCGTGCCATCCAGCCTGTAACCGGCGGCCGCCGGTATCAACGCCTCCCATCCCTCCAAGGGCACGTCGTTGGTCTTGATGCGCAACCGCACCACCTGCTCCGGGTGCTGGTCGACGGAGCCCGAGAACACCACCCTGCCGTTGTGGAGTTGCGCCTCGGACTCGTAGATGACCACCCGGTCGCCGCGTACTCTTACGTTCATGGCCAGACGGGCCGCTACACCCGGTGCCTTGTCGAGCCATCTGCCGTACTGGAGCGTGTTGGCATCGGCGGTCACGGAGGTTTGTATCTTGAGGTCGTCAAACCTGCCTTCGACGAGGTTGGACAGACTCAGTGGTTCGTGGACGGCCAGCCCTGCCGGCATCACGCGGTCCACCCAGGGGATCTGCCGCAGTTGGGCCAGCTTCACCGGTCCCAGTTGCCACTCGGCCTTGACGCGGCCCTCGTTCCATGACGCGGCGCGCGAGAAGTCCAGCTCGCCGGCCAATCGGGCGTTGTCGGCGGCCGCGCCGAACAAGGCCCCGGTGACGCTCATCTGCGACACACGGGGGCGGTTGAGTTCTCCCGACACACGTGCGCTCACGTCGAGCGGTGCGGACGGGCGAAGATAGGAGGGGAGGTGGTTCTCCAGCAGCTTCCAACCGCGCGCCACCAGGACTTGGGGCACGGACGCCACCCGCAACTCCAGGTCTACCGCATTCCTGGCCCACTGCGGCAGCGGCTGCGACGTCCCGACGGTGCCGGTGAACGAGAACGGTTGCTCTCCGTCAGGAGCCAGGGCGCCGGCAATGTCGACGTGGATGCTTGGCTCCCGCGACCATTGGAGCGCTACGGCGAGATCATGCAGGCGGAGTTCCTCGGGCTTCTCCGAGGATCGGTCGATGAAATAAAGCTTCCCGCCGTTGGCGTGAACGGCCATCGCCGCTCGATGG
The DNA here is from genome assembly GCA_965221155.1 of uncultured Binatia bacterium (SeqCode). Lineage (GTDB taxonomy): Bacteria > Desulfobacterota > Binatia > UBA9968 > JAJDTQ01 > JAJDTQ01. Next base: position 1,851,182 of record OZ244869.1, read on the forward strand.
GCCGAGCGGAAGCTCGCGGCAAGCGGATGCGACGGCGTGAAGATATTGATATCGCCGTACTCGTTACGGATGACCTGTATCTCGGGCCGGTGAAGGACAATGCTGGAAACCGTCGGCCTGCCTGCAAGCAACGACAGCCACCCCAGTGAAATCGTGAGCTGGTCTGCGTGGACGAGCGGGGTTGCCGCGAACCGCGGATCGTCGGCCACGCGCAGGTCCGTCACCGTGACACCGAGGCTTCCCGGGCTTCCGAGGAAACTCAAGTGAATGGAATCGAAAGCGACGTCGCGCCCGATGGCGCTTTCGATCTTCTGGCGAATGGACTCCTTGCGGTTGTCCAGTAGCGCTTCCAGCCCCACCACTGCCACCACCGCCAGCACCGCCGCGAGGGACAGAACAACCAGGAGTCTGGACGCTTTGCTTCTCATGCTTCGCCGCATTCCCGTTCCGGCTGCATCCTGAATGAGGACCTGTTCACTCCAGGAATGACCACCTAACAGACCGGAATATATAGTATTTAGGGCCGTCTTGCCAACGCATATGTGGTACCGTGCGGGTTGCCCTCCTAGTCCGCTCTCTCGACGATGGTGGCGATGCCCTGTCCCACGCCGATGCACATGGTGGCCATGCCGTAACGGCTGCCCCGGCGTTTCATTTCGTGGATCAACGTTGTCATGATTCTGGCGCCGCTGCAACCCAGGGGATGCCCCAGGGCGATGGCGCCGCCGTTCACGTTGACCTTCTCCGGATCCAGGTCGAGTTCCTTGACGCAGGCGAGGGATTGAGACGCGAAGGCCTCGTTGAGCTCCACCAGATCCAGTTGGTCAGCGGTGAGCCCGGCCCGCTTGAGTGCCTTGCGGCTGGCCGGGATCGGTCCAGTACCCATGAAGGCAGGGTCCACGCCTGCCACCGCGGAAGCGACGATCCGTACCAGAGGTTTCAGTTTCAAAGCGGCCGCCTTCTCCCGGGAGGCGACGAGCAAGGCCGCGGCGCCGTCGGACAGCGGCGACGAGTTGCCCGCGGTCACGGTGCCGTTCTTGGCGAAGGCCGGCCTCAAGGCGGCAAGCTGTTCCATGGTGGTGTCCGGTCTCGGCCCTTCATCGCGGTCGTGGAACACCGGGTCACCGCGCCGTTGGGGCGCGGGCACGGGGATGATCTCGTCGTCCAGCCGCCCCGCTTCCCGGGCCGACACGGCGTTGCGGTGACTCTTGAGCCCGAAGGCGTCCTGTTGCTGGCGGCTGACGGCGTACTTCTCCGCCACGTTTTCCGCGGTCTCGCCCAGGCTTATGAGCGGGTAAAGCTCACCCATGCGGGGGTTCGGAAAGCGCCAACCGAGCACGCTGTCGTAGACCGTGACGTCGCCGCGCGCAAACGGGGCACTCCCCTTGGGCATCACCAGTGGCGCGCGGGTCATCATCTCCACGCCGCCGGCCACGAAGAGGTCCCCCTCCCCGGCTCCCACCGCCCTTCCGGCCTGGTTGACCGCCTCCAGTCCCGAACCGCACAGGCGGTTGACGGTGGCTCCGGGCACCGAGGCCGGAATGCCCGCGAGCAAGGAGGCGTTGCGGCCCACGTTGCGGCAATCTTCTCCGGCCTGATTGGTGCAGCCGAGGATCACGTCTTCGATGGTCGCTTTGTCGATGCCGTTCCGGGCGATGAGCTTGGCGATGACGTGCGCCGCCAGATCATCCGGCCGGATGTCCTTGAGGATTCCTCCGTAGCGGCCCATGGGAGTTCGCGCGGCGTCGATGATCACGGCTTCGGGCATGACGTGCCTTTCCTGTGCCAGAATGGCGTTACACAGACTGTATATTCCAGTATCTTGGGGCGACGGTCAAGCGGTCTCGTCGCCCTTTTCCCCGTGGTCGTAGAACCCCCGCCCGGCGGTCTCGCCCAGGCGGCCGGACGCCACCAGCTTCTTCAACAGGGGCGCGGGCCGATAGCGGTCGTCTCCGGTCTCTTCCTGGAGCCCTTCGATGACCGCGAGGACCTCGTCCAGGCCTATCTCGTCGGCCCAGCGAAGCGGTCCCTGGGGATAGTTGGTGCCCAGCCTGAGCGCGACGTCGATCTCCTCGGCGGTGGCGACACCCTCGTCCAGGCTGCGTGCGGCCTCGTTGATGATGAGGCTCAGAATGCGTGGAAACACGAGGCCGGGCGCATCCTTGACCTCGACGCTCTCCTTGCCGAGGCTGCGCACCAGAGATTCCGCCGCCCCAAAGGCGTCTTCACCGGTATCGAGCCCCCGAGCCAACTCGATGACGTTGCGCCGCGCCAGGGGGTGGAACGTGGCAAAACCGACGACCCTCTCCGGGCGGCGGCTCCAGCAGGCGATGGCGTTGGCGGACCAACGGACACACGAGCTCAGCACCACTGAAGCACCCGGCGCCGCCGTGTCGAGGTCTTCCAGCAGTTGCCGCTTCCCGTCGCGCCAGTGAACCAGGGTATCCACCACCACCTCGGTTGAGGGGTCCACCTCCGCGGCGCGCGCGCATCGGGTCGCGGCCATTCCGTTTTCCCGGGCCGACCGATGCCAGTCCTCCGCCAGCCGGTTGCTTCCGAGGATCGCGACGCTGCCTGCGACGCTACTTGGACCCATAGTCGTAGAAGCCTTTCCCGGTCTTTCGCCCAAGGTGTCCCGCCAAGTACAGCTTCTGTTGCAGCGGACTCGGCCGGAAGCGCGGGTCTTCGAAAAACGCCCGGTAGAGGGTCTCGGTGGCGGTGAAGTTGATGTCGATGCCGATGAGGTCCTGAAGCTCGAAGGGGCCCATGCGGAAGCCGCCGGATTCGCGCATGACCCGGTCCACGGTCTGCACGTCCACCCCGCCTTCGCTCAGGATCCGCAGGGCCTCGTTGTAGAATGGCCGGGCGATGCGGTTGACGATGAAGCCCGGCGTGTCCTTGGCGCGGACCGGCGTCTTGCCGAACCTTCTGGCGATGTCCACGGCCTTGGCAACCGTGGCGGCGCTGGTCAGCTCGCCCTGCACCACCTCCACCAGCCCCATGAGCGGCGCGGGATTGAAGAAATGCATGCCCAGGACCCGGGAGGCATCCTTCACCGCACCGCCGATGGCCGTCACCGACAGCGAAGAGGTGTTGGTCGCCAGCAGCGTTTCTGCGGCGCAGGCGGCGTCCAGCTTCTGGAACAGCTCGCGCTTGACCTGGAGCTTCTCGGTGGCCGCTTCGATGACGAGGGTGGCGTCGGCAAGGTCTTCCAGGGCCAGGGAGCCCTTGAGGCGCGAGAGGATCCGCTTCTCCTCGGCTTCGTCGATGTTCCCCTTCTCCCGGCTGCGGCCGATGAACCCCTGAATCCTTCCCAGTCCCCGGTCGAGGAACTCCTGGGAGATGTCGTAAACGACTGCCTCGAATCCACCCTGGACGGCTACCTGGGCGATGCCGGCGCCCATGGTGCCGGCGCCGATCACCCCGATCTTGTTCTCGTTGACCATGTTGGATTTCCTGGACGGAGCGCCGCTATTCCCCTTTGAACACGGGCGCCCGCTTCTCCATGAAGGCCCGGACACCCTCGTCGTAGTCGGCGGTCCGGCCGGCGATCTCCTGGGTGCAGGCCTCGTATTCGAGTTGCGCTTCGAGCTCGGCGTACATGGACCGGTTGAGCGTCCTTTTGATCAGGCCCGCGCTGCGAGGGGCTTGGGCCAGCCGTTCAGCCATGGACCGGGCTTCCGCCCCCAGTTCCGCCCCCGGGACGACCTTGGCCACCAGTCCGTAGCGGAGGGCGTCCTGGGCCTCCAGCGGCTCCCCCAGCAGGAAGAGCTCGGTGGCCTTGCTGAGCCCGATGAGCCGCGGCATGAAGTAGCTGCCGCCGCAGTCCGGGCCCAGCCCCACGCGCACGAATGCCTCGATAAAGCGTGCGTTCTCCGAGGCGATGCGCAGGTCGCAGGCCAGGGTCAGGTTGCACCCCGCGCCGGCGGCCACGCCGTTGACGGCGCAAAGCACGATCTTCTCCGTGCGGCGGATGGCCAGGATGATGGGGTTGTAACGAGACCTCAGGGATTCGCCCAAAGACCCCTTTTTGTCCGGGGAACGCTCCTTGAGGTCCTGGCCGGCGCAGAACGCGCGGTCGCCGGCGCCGGTGAGGACGAAGCAGCGTACGGCCTTGTCCCGGTTGCCGTCCTTGAAGGCGTCCAGGAGCTCCCGGTTCATCTGCGGTGTGAACGCGTTGAGCGCTTGAGGCCGGTTCAGGGTGATGGTGGCGACGCCGTCGCGCTTTTCGTAGAGAATGGTTTCGTAGTTCATTTTCCCTTGAACTCGGGCTTGCGTTTGTCGACGAAAGCCTGCATGCCCTCTCGCCGGTCCTCCGACGCGAACAGCGCATTGAAGGACTTGCGTTCGAAGGCGAGGCCCTCGTCCAGGGGGGTGTTGGCAGCCTTGAGAACAGCTTCCTTGGCGAAGCGGACGGCGATGGGCGGCTTGCCGGCGATGGTTTGGGCCATGGCCTTGGCCTCGTCCAACAGCACCTCCACCGGCACTACCTTGTTCACGAGGCCGCACCGCTCGGCTTCCGCGGCGTTCATGAACCGGCCGGTGAGCACCAGCTCCATGGCCTTGTGCTTACCCACGAGCCGGGTCAGCCGCTGGGTCCCCCCGGAGCCCGGTATGGTGCCCAGGTTGATCTCGGGTTGGCCGAAGACCGCCGACTCCGAAGCGATGATGATGTCGCAGCTCATGGCCAGCTCGCACCCGCCCCCCAGGGCAAAGCCGCTGACCGCCGCTATCACGGGTTTGGACAGATGGTTGATGCGGTCTCTGAGAACCAGCCGGTCGTGCGCCCTGCCGGCGAACGGGGTGGCAGCTACCATCTCGTTGATGTCGGCGCCCGCGGCGAATACACGTTCGCCTCCGGTTATCACGAAGACGCGGGTGGAGTCGTCCCCATCAAGCTCTTCGAGGGCCAGGCACAAGTCCTTGCACAGCCCGTAGGACAGGGCATTGAGCTGTTTCGGACGGTTGAGCGTGGCGACGGCTACGGGTCCGTCCTTGTCGATAAGGATGTTTTCGAAGTTCATACGATCGGGGAGTTGGATTGGCGTACGAATTAACCGGACAGGCCACTGTACACCATGAATTATGGTGATTCAATTCGGGGGTTTCGTTGACTTCAAAAAATCTATCTGACAAGATCCGTCGTGATGCCGAACGATTCGGGGTCGTCCACCACCCACCACGACGAGAAGCTGCAGCAGATCCTCGAGCATTCCGCCAGGATATTCGCGGAGAAGGGATTCGACGGAACCTCCATCCGCGAGATCAGCCGCGCCACGGGCATGAGCCTCGCCGGCCTCTACTACTATTTTCGTACCAAGGAAGAGCTTCTTTGCCTGATACAGGAACGCTGCCTCGTAACCTTGCTCGAGAACGGGCGGAAGATCCAGGAATCCGAGAAGAACCCGCGTGAGAAGATCGCGCTGTTCGTCCACAACCACCTCGGGTTCTTCCTTCACAACATGAACGAGATGAAGGTCATGTCCCGGGAGGATACCGCGCTGACGGCCGACTTCGAGAAGAGGATACTGGATCTCAAGCGTCGTTACCTGAAGGCCCTGGTGGATCTGGTGGAGGAGCTTCAACGGCACGAACGAGTCCGCAAACTCAATGTACGGGTGGCGGCATTGGCGCTTTTCGGCATGATGAACTGGATCTACACCTGGTACAATCCGAAGCGGGACCCCTCCCTCCGGCCCCTCATCGAGCAGATGCTGCGCATCTTTTTCTTCGGCGTGCTGAACGATGACGTGGACGATCAGGCCGTCGAGGACCAGGTCTTCAAGTCTTTCCTGCCGGCCGACAAGAGCTTTGGGCTGTGGCCTGGCTCTTGAGCTGCCGTCGGCGCATGCTTCGTTTCCTTTTCTCCGTGGCTTTCGGCATCGTCGCTCTCCAGGCGGCGCCAAGCGACGCCCAGGAATGTCGCCATGGAAAGATCACCGGGCGCTGCCGCGACATCCGGCTCATCCAATCCATCAAGCAGAACGGATTCAACCTGTCCTCCGACAGTTTGGTGCTTTGGGTGGAGCAAGGCTATCTCCCGAGAGAACGGGCTCGGGCGCTGTTCCGGCGCATCGACAAGGGGATCGAAGACATCGAAGCGTTTCTGGGTGTGGAGTTTGACAGCGAGATTTACGGGCAGGAATGGATCGAGTATTTCGTGCACGGCCGGCGCGCGCGATCCCATACCCTCACCGGCTCCAGCCCTCGGAAATACCTGCACCCCGTGGTGCTGCTCTCACAGGCCAAGCGGCGGCGCACCCCCTATTTGACCGAGACGGTGAAGATCATCGCGTGGGACTGGGGTTCACGCTGGTTGTTCAACGGCCTGTCGGTCCATCTCAACGACGCGCTGTCCGGTTACCCGGCTTTTCCCAACTTCGGCGATCCCCTCGACGACATGACGGCGGCCGCCCTTGGCGAAGGTTCGGCGGTGACCGGGCAGGCCCTGGAACTGGTGGGCCGGAACGGCGTTCCCGAGCTCGACAATCAGCGGGTCCGGCGGATGTTCTACGTGCTCTCCGGCTCCTTCGTCGGGCATCTCGTGCGAGCGGCAGGCATCTCGAAGATCATGGAGGTCTATCCGATCAAGGACACGGCATCCGCGATTCTGGCGGTGACCGGAAAATCGGTCGCGGCGTGGAAAGAGGAGTGGATGAAGACACTGGGCCGTTGACTTGCCGGCCGTGTGCTCGAAAAACGGCTGCTAGGTGCCTGTATCGACCGGCTGCGCGGTGCGGGCACGGGCGGGTTTGAAACCCGCCCCTACACCGTCATCGTCCTGCGGCGCAGGCTGCTAGGCCGCCGCGCTGGGGCGCTTGCTGACCCGGCTGTACCAGTCCGTCGCGTGGCTGCACTCCGGCGGCAGGCTCATCTTGATCCAGCCCGCGAAATCCATCGCGACCTGGGCCGTGATGTCGGCGATGGTGTAACGCTCGCCCGCGACGAAGGGATGGTGGGCGAGTTGCGTGTCCAGAGCGGTGAAGAACCGCTCCACCCGCGCCCGCCCGCGTTGTGCCAACTCCGGGATCTGCTCGACGCTTTCGGGCCCGGTCAGCGCCCGCCCCGCCAGCCTCCCGGCCCGGTTGCGGAAGGCTTCTGACACAGCCAGAAACCCGTCGATCTCGAAGCGGTGCTCCCACATCGCCACCACGGCCCGATCCCGCGCGTCCACGCCCATCAGAGGGGGCTCGGGATGAATCTCTTCCAGATACCGGCATACCGCCACCGCCTCGCTGACGGTCGTGCCGTCATCGAGCTCCAGCACGGGTACCGTGCACCACGGGTTGAGTCTGCGGAAGGGCTCCGTGAGATGCTCGCCCTTGCGCAGGTCCACCTGCACGGTGGGTATGTCCAGGCCCTTCTCGGCAATGAAGATGCGTACCCGGCGCGGACTCGGCGCCGTGCTGCAGTCGTAGAATCTCATGTCAGCTCACGCTCCGTACGGGGATCCCGTATTGGTGAAGGGTGGTCGCCAGGGTCGGACGACCCAGCCGGAGCCGGCCGTCGTTCAGCAGGTAGGAGAACAGGTAACCGGCGCCGAGCATCAGGATCCCGATCAGGAAGCAGTACATGACGGCCCGGTCCGGATACGAGTCCTTCAGGTATCCGACATAGAGCGGCCCGCAGATGCCTGCCGCGGCCCACGCGGTGAGCACCACGCCATACATCTTCGCCATCTTCTCCGTGCCGAACACATCCAGGATGTAGGGGGGCATGGTGGCGAAGCCGCCGCCGAAACAGAGCAGCACGTAGCAGACCAGCACCGAGAAGACCCACGGGTTCTCCTCGGTCATGAGAACCCCGAACACGACCATCTGGCTGGCCAGCAGGATTCGGAAGACCTTCACCCGGCCGATGCGGTCCGACAGCAAACCCCAGAACAACCGTCCCATCCCGTTGCACACGGAGCTGGCAGCGATGAGCGTGGCCCCATACTCGGCCAGCACCGCGGGCTCGATGGTCGGATCGGCCAGTCCCCAGACCTCCTGTAGCAGTTCCGACTGAAAGCTGATGACGGAGATGCCGGCGGCGATGTTGAAGAAGAACACGGTCCACATGATGGTGAACTGGCCGGACGTCAGGTAGGGCAGGGTGGATTCCGGCTCCGCGGCTTCCGTGGGCGTCGGGGAGGGCTGAGCACCGCCCTGGGCTGCCGGTGGATTGGCCAACGCCAGGCTGCAAGGGACCAGGATGCACGCGAATATGATTCCGAGCCAAAGAAAGACGCGGGACAGCTCGCCCTCGGTGTGCACCACCAGGAAAGGCGCCAGGCCCTTGCTCAGAAGCAGCGCTCCCACGCCGAAGCCCATGACGACGATGCCGGTGGCCAGGCCCTTGCGGTCCGGAAACCACTTCGCGACCGTCGCCACCGGAGTCACGTAGCCCAGTCCGATGCCCGCGCCGCCGATGACCCCGTAGCCCAAATAGAAGAGCGGAAGGTACTCCAGCCACAGCGCCGCGCTGGCGATCACGTAGCCGCCGGAGAACATCAAGCTGCCGGTGAGCGCCAGCCGTCTGGGACCCAGCCGCCCCAGCGCCGAGCCCGCCCAGGCGGCGGAGGTGCCGAGACTGAAGATCGCGATGCTGAAGGCCCAGGCCGTCTCCGTGTGTGTCCACCCGGACTGGTGGACCAGCATGGTCTGGAAGAAGCTCCAGGCGTAGACGGTCCCGAAGCATATCTGCAACAGGGTGCAGAAGAGTGCGATGCTGATACTTCGAATGCCCACCCTTGAAACCTCGACCGTGCCGGCGTTTGAGGACGCTATCCAGCGCTCTCGGACGCTGCTGGGGGCGGCTCTTCGGACCCGGCCTTGCGCTGCGCCACGTGAAGGAGCAGCCGCGCCAGCTCTCCCGCCTCATCGTCCCGCGCCAGGATCCGCTGATCCTGTACTCCGTCCGGGTTCTCCTCCTTGGCCAGCTTCACGGCGAAAGCCAATAGCTCGCCCAGCGGTTTGGCGGCGAGGTTGACGAACCAGATGGACGCCAGGATGCCCACCAGCAGCAGGATGGAGATGAGGTAGACCTGTTGGCCGATGGCCCGCTGGATCTTGAGGCCGATGACGTTGAGATCCATGCCCACGTGCACCGTGCCGGCGAAACCGGCCAGAATCGGGCTGCCCACTTCCACGAACTCTCCCATTCCCGGCAGCCTCCGTTTGACCGCGGCGGTGGCGAACGGGTCGCTGTTGGAGATTACTTTGGGAATGCCCGGGACAAAGGTGTGGGCGAGGAACTCGCCGTTGTCGCTGGTGATGTAGACGTACCGGATGCCCTGGATCTCCACGAACTGGTCGATGAGCGACTGGAGCGTTGCCAGGTTCCGGTTCAGCAGGATGTCGACGCTGGCATCGGCGATGGTCTTGGCGATGTTTCGGCTGTTGCTCTCGTACTCCGCCGTCAGATGGGTCTGGACGGTGTAGATGGTCAGGGCCGAGGTGGACAGCACGATCAGGCCGAAGAGCCCGAAGATGCCGAACTGGGTTTTCTGAAACAGTTTCCTGATTTTCATATCACCCGAACTTGGCTTTCCAGTCGTCCAGGGTGACGAACCGGCCGTCCTCGACGACTGTGTAATAGACCTTCTGCAGCCCCTGCCTGCGTTCCGGTCCGAAGGACACCGCTTCGCCGATGCCCAGGTCGAAGTCGCGCACGGAATAGACCGCTTTCTCCAGTCCGCCTCTGTCCGGCTTTCCTTCCAGGCGCCGGAGGATCTCCACCATCAACTTGGCGTCCAGAAACCCCTCCAGGCTGACGAAGCTCTGGGGAAATGTGGTGTATGCTTCCTTCACCAGATCCGCGGGCACCTGGGGGTCGTAACGCGCCATCAGCTCGCGATATTCCTTTACCGCGGGGATGGAGGTGTCCTCGTAGCTGGGCACCACCTGCGAGTTCACCAGGTACCGGGTGTAGGTGTCGGGGTCGTCCCGCCCTTCGGACAGCAGCTTGAGCAGGTTCTCGCTTCCGACAAAGGAGAGGTTGGCGATGGGGACGCGAAGGCCCAGGTCCACGGCGTCGCGGGCAAAGGCGGCGCACGCCGCGTAGGCGCCCACGCAGATCACGGCATCGGGCGACGCCTCCTTAAGGATCTCCACCTGTGCCCGCATGCTGCCCGTGAACCGCGACCCTCGGCGGTACGTGGCCTCGCCGGCAATCAAGCCCCCGTGCTTCTCCAGGGCCGCTCGCACTCCCGCCCACCCGCTTCGGCCATAGGCGTCGGCCTGATAGAACATGGCGATGCGCTTTCGGCCGACGCGGACGAAGTTGTCCACCAGGCCGGCGGTTTCCTGCCGGTAGGACGCCCGCAGGTTGAAGGCGAAGTCGCCGTAAGGGGGTTCCCGCTGGGGTTGGGCTCCGGTGAAGGGGAAGAAGAGGTAGACCTGCTGGTCCTGGAACTTCTTCAACATGGGCAGCACGCGGGTGACGGTGGGGGTGCCGACGTAGCCGAAGAGCAGGAAGACCCGGTCCTCCAGCATCAGCTTCACGGTGTTTTCGACACAGGGATCCGGTTGATACCCGTCGTCGTAGAGCTTCAGGACGATCTTGCGGCCGTTGACGCCGCCGTTCTCGTTGATGTGGTTGAAGTAGGATTTGGCGCCGCGGTAGAGCTCGGTGCCCAGGCCCCTGGAGGGTCCGGAGAACGCGGCGGACACGCCCAGGACGATCTCATCGCCGTTCAGGCTCCCGGGCGCGGCGGCCCCGGTCTCGCTCAGAGAATGGAGCCATGGAGGCGCCAGCATCGCCACCAGGCCGGCGCGGACAACGGTTCTGCGGGTAAGATACGTGGTCCCACCCTGCTGCGCCTGGTCGTCGCTTCCGGTACGACTCTGCGTGCTCACGCGCGCCCTCGCTTCCTGGAGTCTGATGTATCGGGATCCGCTATCCGCGTGGGAACCAACCTCCGCAGATTAACTCGCATTGATTCTTGAATCAATGGCACCGCGTCCGGTCCCCGGTTCCGGCCTCGATCCGGGCATGTCGCCGAAGCCTCCGTGGCGTCCGGGTGTCCTCAGGTTTCGGCGTGGAAGGAGCGCAGCAGCTCCAGGGTCTCCCGGTCTTCTTTCAGGTCCTTGCTCTTGGGGGTTTCGAGGCACATGGGCAGGCCGAAGAAGCGCTTGTCGTTCATCAGCATGCGGAACGGCTCCAGGTCGATGTGGCCCTTGCCGATGATCTCGTGGCGGTCCACCCGGCAGTCGAGCTCCTTCTTCGAATCGTTCAGGTGGAAGGCGGCAAGGAGCTTGACACCGATGGCCTCGTCAAACTCCGTAAAGGTCCGCTCGTAGCCTTCCCGGGTGCGGATGTCGTATCCCGCGGCGAACGCGTGCTGGGTGTCGAAGCATACCCGGAGGCGGTCGCTCTGCTTGACGCTGTCCATGATGTTGCCGATGTGCTCGAACCGGTAGCCCAGGTTGCTGCCTTGGCCCGCGGTGATCTCCAGCGTGATGCGCACCTCGAAGCCGGCGCAACGACGATGGATCGCGTCCAGGGAACGGGCGATGGTGCGTAGCCCCTCCCGTTCGCCCGCTCCGGTGTGGGCGCCCGGATGGGCGATGAGGCAGGGGATCTCCAGGGCCTCGCACCGCTCCATCTCGTCCACGAAGGCGTCGATGGACTTCTGCCGCAACTCCCCGTCGGGCGCGCCGAGATTCAGCAGATAGGAGTCATGAGCCACCACCGTGTGGATTCCGCTGGCCTTCTGGGTATCCTTGAACGTCCGGACGTCGTCGTCGCTCAAGGGCTTCGACGCCCACTGCCGCGAGGACTTGGTGAAGATCTGGATGGCTTCGCAGCCCACGCTGTCGCCGGCGTGCAGCGCATTCTGGACCCCGCCCGCGATGGACATATGGGCTCCCAGCAGCGGACGGTCTTTGGGTTTCTTCTTTCGCGGTGCGGTTGCCATGGTTGCCTGTTTATCACAACGACATCGCTCACTTCACCCCGAAGGAGGCGGAATGTTGCCACACGGGCCGGATTGCAGTATTTCAAGACGCTGACGAACAAGGAGGGTTACGATGGCAAACTGGCTGCTCAAGACCGAACCCAACGTATATTCCTTTGCCGACCTGCAGCGGGACAAGAAGACGATGTGGGACGGCATCAAGAACAATCTCGCCCTGAAGCACCTCAAGACCGTGAGGAAGGGCGACCGCTGCATCATCTACCACACCGGCGGTCTGAGAATCTGCGTCGGCCTGGGCAGAGCCACCACCGGCGCCTATGCCGATCCCGAGAAGGACGACCCCAGGCTGCTGGTGTTCGATATCAAGGTCGGCAAGGCGTTGCCCCGTGAAGTGTCGCTGGCCGAGATGAAGCTCAACCCCAAGCTGGAAGGCTTCGACCTGCTCCGTCTGGGCCGGCTTTCCTTCGTCCCGGTGAGCGATGCCCACTACGACGTCATCATGGAGATGGCCAAGGGCTGAAGGTCCGCCGGCGCCGCTTCCATGAAGCTCCGGACGGCGAAAAGGAGACAGGGTCCATGAAGAAGGCAGACTTCCGACAGTTCTACCGTGACGCACACGCCGTCGAGTGCCTCAGCGAGCGGGAAAAGATATTTCTCGGACTGGCGGTGGCCATGACGCGCAACTGCGATCCCTGAGTGGACCGCCGCCTTGCGGACGCAAGGAAATCAGGAATCGTGGAGGAGGATCTCGACGCCGCGGTGGACGTCATCGCGGCCGTCGACGCCGGCATCCTGCAGTCACTCAACCAGCGCATCAAGCAACGGCAAGAGGAACGGGAATGATCCGCTGCCGCGGTCGCGGTATTCTTGAAACCCGTTTCCCGAGGTGTTACACCTCATGATCTACGCCCGGATGGTCGCATAGCTCAGTTGGTTAGAGCGCTTGCCTCACATGCAAGAGGTCGCAGGTTCGAGTCCTGCTGCGACCACCATCCATTCCACTAATGACGTGGCGTGGCCAGACTGATCCTGGTACATGGTCCGAAGACTTGGTTACGTGGAGCAAGGGCATGACTGACTACCGGGAACGCATTACCATAGAGCTGGGCAAACGCGGCGGCAAACCCTGCGTCCGTTCCATGCGGATTACGGTCTATGATGTACTGGATTGGCTGGCGTCGGGTATGAGTGAGTCGGAGATCCTGGAGGATTATCCGGAACTGACTCGGGAAGACATCCGGGCTTGCCTGGCCTTCGCAGCTAACCGGGAACACCAGCTATCGACCATCCCACCGGTTTGAAGCTGTTACTTTACTGGACCAGAATCTGTCTTTCCGGCTGTTGGAAGCTCTGGAACCTATTTATCCGGGCTCAACTCAGGTCAAGTTCGTCAACCTCGATCAGGGGGACGATCTTACCGTCTGGCGTTTTGCCAAGGACAATGACTTCACCATCGTCACCAAGGACTCTGATTTCCACGAGTTCAGCTTGGTGTTCGGCAGCCCGCCGAAAGTGATCTGGCTCAAGTGCGGCAACAGGACCAAGTCATACGTACGCGGACTGCTGCTTGACAACCAGGAAGAAGTTAAGGCCTTTATCCAAGATTCAGCATCGAGCTGTTTGGAGATCTACTGACGGCACAATGGAGGTCACGAAATGGGCACAGATCTCAGAATGTTTCTTTTGACCGCAGACAATCTCGTCCGCTGCCACTGGGATGGCCGCTCCAGGCAGGTGGAGGTGTTGGATCGGGTGCTGGAGGGGGAGGTGCTGCGTGAGGTGGCCCGCGATGCGGGAGACCCCAACCGGCTGTATGCCGCCACCAGCACGGAGGTGCACGTGAGCGAGGACGGCGGAGAGAGCTGGAAATGGATCCCTTCCGGGGGGCTCGACTATCGTGACATCTGGACGATGCAGGCGCATCCCACGCGGCCCGAGGAGGTCTACGTGGGCACGCTGCCCGCGGCGGTGTACAAGAGCGAGGACGGCGGCCGCTCGTTCCGCGAGCTTTCCGCCTTCCGGAAGATCGAGGACTACGCCCGCTGGACCTTTCCGCCGCCGCCGCATACGGCCCACATCCGCTGTATCGTGCTGGACGGCCGGGTGCCGGACGAGGTCATCGTCGGGGTCGAGGAAGGGGGCGTGGTGCGGAGCCGCGACCGTGGTGAGACCTGGGAGGACATCAGCGGTCCGACGAGCGCTGCGGCCTACCCGGAGTTCAACGACCCATCGGGAAAGCTGCCCTACCAGATGGGCGCCCACGAGGACGGCCGCGTCTACCGCGACGTGCATTGGGTGCGGCGGGATCCCGCCAGCCTCGACACGCTGTACGCCACCACCGGCATCGGCACCTATCGCACCGACGACGGCGGCGTGTCCTGGCGCAAGCTGGAATACGACATGGGACGTTCCTACGCCATTCCCTTCGACATCCATCCCACCGTGCCGGAGCGCATCTTTCTCGGCGCGGCCGAGAACGGCCCAACCTCCTGGAAGGGTCATCGCACGGTTCGCCCGGGACCGTACAACACCATTCGCTTCAGCCGTGACACCTCGGAGGAACTGGGCGGCGCAAAGTCCGCCATCCTGCGTAGCGACGACCGTGGGGCAACGTGGCGGCGGTTGGAAGGCGGCCTGCCACAGGGACACGTTCACATGACGAGTTGCGTGGCGGTCCATCCCGGCGACCCCGATACCGTGGTCATCGGCTACACCGACGGAACGGTGTACGCCAGCCACGACGCCGGCGAGGCGTGGGAGAAGCTCGACCTGCCCGAGTCCAAGCTGTACGGGGTGCGCTTGCTGTCCGATTCCTGATTCAAGCCCGGCGTGCCGGACGGGGGTGTCCCGTCCGGCACGCCGGAGATCTCAAGCGCTCAACTCGAACAGAGGGTGTGGGTGACGGTGATGCGCTCGCCGCGGTAGAACTCGTTCAGAAAATCGTCCGGATCCTGGTAGCGCCGGTTCGGCACCAAGCGGGCCGGGAAGCTGAACACCAGCGGGTCTACCGCGAACGGGTAGGGGTCGACGACGGCGCGGTGCTCGGCCACCGTGTCGATGTGCAGGTGCACGGGCTCGGCACCTTTCTTGCGGGGCACGTCCACGTCGCCAAGGGTGTCGCTGGGCCCGAGCTTCCGCTGCTTGCTGTTCAGGGGATAGCGGTTGCAGACGTACTGGGCGAGCTGATCGAACACCTCGATGTACTCGTAGTTGGTCCAGATCTGCTCCTCGGAGGTGTAGCCCCCGAACTCTTCGGATTCGGCGAGCTCGGCGGCCAGCCTTTTCCTCAACTCCTCCTGATGGTCGACGTAGGCGCGCACCCGCGGGTCCGCGGTGCGATCGGGCGGATGGGTGTACTTGCCGTAGCCCGCGTTCATGAGCGCCACCCCGTGCATGGCGATGAGCATGGCCGCGTAGGGATCCCGCTGAAGCACGTTGTCCACGGCATTCTTGTAAAAGTCGAGCCGGAGCTGGCCGAGGAACTTGAAGCTGCCGTCGTGGTAGTCCATGGGGAAGTTCTTGTCGTTCAGCGTGGACGGCTTCATCTCCCATTCCCACCAGCCGATGTCGTGCTCCTGGGCCGCCAGCACCACCGACGCATACGGCTCCGGGCGGTCGAACTCCTCGTTGCCCCAGTGGGCGGCGAAGAAGCCCGCCACCCGGGAGTGGTCGAACTGCAGCGCCAGCATCAACTGCGAATCATTGTAAGGATTGACCATCATGGCGAATCTTCTCCTTGGCCAGTCCACGCACGTGCGGCCCGCGTGCGTCCGGCTATTTGTTGCGGTTGAGCACGTCCAGCATGGGCTGACGGTACTTGCTGTAGAGTTGCACGAACACCTTCATGTCGCCGGCCGCCTTGGCACCGTTTCCCGGCACCAGCGGGATGCCGAATGAGGCTGCCCAGTCCTTGTACGGTTTGCTGTCCATGGTCCTCAACAGTATGCTCTCCAGCTTCTTGTGGAGGTCCTTGGGCAGTCCCGGAGGGCCGACCATGGCGCGAAACACCTTCACGATAAGGTTCTTGTAGCCCAGCTCGATGGCCGTGGGCGTATCCGGGGCGTTCTTGGCGCGGCTTTCGCCGAGGTTGACGATGGGCACGATTTCGCCCGACCGGAGGTACGGCAGCGTGGAGGGGTGGTCGATGGGCTGCGTAAACACGTCGAAGTCACCCCGAAGCAGGCCCGGCAGCGTCTCGCCGGTACCGCCGTAGCCGGCCACCACGTCGAACGGGATATTCAGCTCGTTGGCGGCGAGAAAGGCGTGAATCCAGCGCGCGATGCCGATGCCCTCCACGCCCCAGGTCACCCGCTTCGCCTGCTGCAGATCCTTGACGGTGCGATAAGGTGATTCACGACGAACCAGCAACGCCTCCGCTTCCTGCGAGCTCACCACCGCGAGCCAGGTAAACTTGTCGATGTCGTAACCGACGTTGTTCCGGATCATCTGGGTCCCCAGCATCCCGTCGGCGTAGATGTGTCCGATGGTGTGGCCGTCGGGCTTGGCGCGGTACATGGCTACGGTTCCGGTGATGCCGCCGGCGCCCACGACGTTCTTGACGATGACGTCAATGTTCTTGGGCAACAAGGGCTTCATGTAGCGGCCCAGGGCCCTGGCGATGGCATCGAACCCGCCTCCGGGCGAAGCGTGTACGAGAATCGTGAGATCGCGGTTGGGGAACTCGGCGTGACCGGTATTGGCGAAAACGATGAGGCCGAAGGCGGCGAATACGGCGGCAAAGGTCCTCTTCATGTCACCCTCCTGTATGGCAGTGTGCTCGAAGCGAAACGGACCACATTATAGAGTCGCCCGAGCGGCGCTGTCAACGATCCATTCCGTTCTTCCCCCACGGCCATTGAAGAAAACTGTTCGGTACACCATTGACCCGGGGAGTTTCGATGCTTACTTTCTTCTTGCGACGAGGAGCTCCGCCGCATCTCTGGCAAAGCATTTCAGCAAAGGGTTTTAGGGAAGGAGACATGGATCATGTTGGGTTATGAAGTGACAAGATGGCATCCGTTTCTGTTCGGCGCGGACCGTGACGTGGATGCCGTACTCGATCGATTCTTGGGGCGCCGTGAGCTGGATCGTGGCTGGACGCCTCCGATGGATGCATACGTCCGGGACGGTAACTACGTGCTGCGGGTTGACCTCCCGGGAGTGGATCCGAAGGATCTGGACATCAATGTGGAGGGCCGGCTCCTGACCATCAAGGGAGAACGGCAACGCGAGGAGAAGGGCCACTACCTTCGGGAGACCGTCCACGGCAAGTTCGAGCGCACGGTGAGGTTGCCCAACGGCATCGACACCGACAAGATCGAGGCCCGGCACAGGAACGGCGTCATCGAGGTTTCCGTGCCGCTCCCCGCCAAGGCGGTGGGACGCAAGGTCCTCGTCCAAGCGGAAACCGGCGAGGCGAAGGCCATCGAGTCCAGCGCCGGGTAAGCCACGGGCTCGCGCAGCCAACGCGGCGCGGACACGGAAAGGGGTCTCTCGGAAAGAGAGGCCCCTTTTTCTTTGTCACTTTTTGTTCTCACACCTCCACGAAGGGCTGCCCGATGATCCACAGGCTGAAGACCGTGTAGCCGACCATCAGGAACAGCATGGGGAGCTGCGCCGCAACCATCGCTCTGCCGCCGTGTCCGGCGGTCCGGCGCGCCGCCAGATGGACGAGCCACACGGCGATGACGTGGCCGGTGACGATGACGAAGAGTGAGAACAGCCACAGGGACCGCAGCTCACCGGCACTGCATATCGGTCCGCACTACCTGGTGATGCGTGGTGCCGCTGCTGCCGCCCCGCCGGATACCGCCGCCGGGCAGGTGGATCCAACCGTTCAGGTACACCAGCCCGGTGACGCCGTGGACCGGAATGGGTATGTCGGCAAAGCGCGTCCAGGTGTCGGTCTTGGGATTGTAGACCTCGTGGTGCGGAAAGACGCCCGAGGGTCCCGCCGTCGGATGCTCGCCGCCGAAGGTATGGAAGCAGCCGTTCACGGCGATGCCGTTGAGGCCGCCTCGAGATTCGGACATGGGCCGCCGCGTAGTCCATTGATTGGCCGCGGGTCATAGACCTCGAGGGCCGGCGTGATCTCGCTGCGGTAGCCGCCGCCAAACCGCCCGCCCGCCACGTAGAGCTTCCCGTCGATGGCGGCCGCGGCAATATGGTTGCGCGCGGTGGGCACGTCGGGCAACGTCGTCCACTTGTCGGCCTTGGGATCGTAAACGGCGAAGTCGTGGCCCCGCGGGGGACGCCCGCCGGCCACGTAGAGCTTCCCGTCGATGACGTCATGGGCCATGGCGCTGCGCGCGGTGGGCATCGGCGCCCGCGAGGTCCACTTCTTGGTCTTGGGATCGTAGGCATGGACCGCGGCGGTGTAGCGGGATTTTTCCCTGCGGCCGCCGGCATTGGTCTGGCCCCCGATAACGTAGAGCAGGCCGTCGAGACCCACAGCCGAGGCGTGGTTGATGGTGGTGGGGTAGGGCGTGGTGAGCCGCCACTTTTCCGTTTTGACGTCGTACTCCTGCACGGTGTCCACGCTCTTCCGGGTGGAAGGGTAGCCGCCCACGACGTAGATCTTCCCGTCGAGGTATGCCACCGCCATTTCCGAATTGGCTTCAGCCAACTCAGCGCGTTTGCCCCACTCGCTCACGGGCTTCGGGTCCGCTGCCACGGCGACGGATGCCGTGTACGCGGCCACGGCACACAAGACTGCGACAGCACCGAGTTTCGAGCAAAGGCTCAATCTTCTCTCAGTCGGCATCTTGAATCTCCCTTCAAGTCAGCCATGCAGATACTCCGACGCCGCTCTACTGGACGGCGCACGGTTCCCGGGTTTGTGTCGCTCCCGAGTTTGGCGCTGAAATCAGGTTTCCGTGACCTTGCCTGCGAGTATGTACGAGAGCGGCGTTCATTGACAAACGAACCCAAAGGCAATAGAGCGAAATCTGTACCCAATGCACCCAAAACCATACTCAGAACCAGGAGGTAGGAACCATGGGCAACGCAACCTGTGTCGATACGGATGGGCATGTTCTCGAACGGCCGGCGGATATTCGCAAATACCTCGACGCACCCTGGAATGAACGCTCGACCCCGCTATGGCCGGGAGACCAGCCCTGGGACCCGAACCTGTTCAACGGTTTCAAGATGTCCGTGAACTGGGAGGGCCTCGCCCCCGAGGAGCAGGTGCGGCGCTGGCACACGCTCATGGACAAGCAGGACATGGAAACGGCCATCTGCTTTCCCACGGGCTCGGGCAACATCGCCAAGAACCAGGAAGTACCGTTCCAGGTGGCCGCGACCAAGGCCGCGAATACCCATTTCGCCAAGGAGTACAACGCCCTGTCGAACCGGTTGAGTTGCGTGGGCGTGCTACCCATGAGGGCCCCCGAAGAGGCCGCCAAGGAACTCCGGCGCGCGGTCAACGAACTCGGCCTCAAGGGTTTCGAGATCCTCCCCACGGGACTGCCCATCGCCCTCGGCGAAACCTACTATGATCCCATCTATCGCGCCGCCGAGGAGGAGGGCGTAGTGCTCGGCATCCACGGCACCCGCAACACGTCGCGGGAGCTCGGGGCAGCCACCCTGAGCACCTTTGCCGAGGTCCATTCCTACGCCTTCACCGCGGGCATCCTGCTGCAGTTCACCAGCATGGTCTGCCAAGGCATCACGGAGAGGTTCCCGAAGCTGAAACTCGCCTTTCTCGAGATCGGCGCCACCTGGCTGCCCTACTATCTCGACCGACTCGACGAGCACTGGGAGAAGCGCGGCGCCCACGAGATGCCGCTGCTGAAGCAGAAGCCCAGCGACGTGCTCCGGGAGTCCAACATGTACTTCAGCCTGGAATCCGGCGAGTCCCAGTTGGCCGCCACCGTCGACTACGTCGGCAGCGACCACTTCGTCTACGCCTCGGACATCCCGCACTGGGACAACGAGTTCCCCGAGAATCTCACGCATCTCAGGAACCACCCGGACCTGTCGGACGAGGTAAAGGAGAAGATCCTCCGCACCAATGCCAAGCGGTTGTTCGATCTGAACTAGCGCGGGACGTTGTTTAAGGGATGATGTTCCCGGTAGGGGCGACCGGCCGGTCGCCCCTACTACTGCTGGAAAACGACTCATCTCCATGCGGCTGCATAAGGACTCCCGCATGCCGGCGATATGAGGTGACAGTTGTGAACCCCAGAGTGTCGGAAGTTACAGTATTGGACCGGAAAAGACTGAGGTTGCGGTTCGACAACGGTGAACAGGGCATCTACGACTGTGCAGGCTTGTTAGGCTTCGGGGTGTTTCAAGAGCTTCAGGACGAAACCTACTTCCGGCAGGCAAAGGTTGTTGACGGGACCGTTGTGTGGCCGCACGAACAGGATATTTGCGCTGATACGCTTTACGTAGAGTCCAGGAAGGCTTAACCCGGATCGGGCAGTAGACACCGTTGATGGTGACCTGCTGCCCGACCACTTTCGTTTTCAAAGTACGAGCGGTCCCGAAGGTGCGTCCCAATGCGCCCGTTGGGTGGGCGCTCAGTAATTGAATATCTTCTTCAGCGCCGCCTTGTTCTCCGCCGGGATGTCCACCATCTTCACCACCAGCGCCTGTAGATCCGTGCCGTGGAGCGGGTTGATCTGGATGCGCGCCTTCTTGGCGTCCGCGAGGAAGCCCGGATCCTTCATCACGTTGGCGAACGCCTGACGCATGGTCGCCACCCGTTCCGGAGCCACTCCGGGAGGCAGGGTCCAGGGCCGTCCCACGGAAAGCTGCTTGTTGTAGACTTCGAGCACGGCCTTCTTGTCGGCCTTGGCGAGGTCGGACGCCAGGGGCACGTCCTGGAGGTCGGGGTGCTTCTCACGGCCGACTTGCACCAGGATCCGGATGAACTTCTTGGCGAACCAGCGGGCCCTGAGTGCCCGCAGGGAGGCGTAGCCCCAGCCGCACATTCCGGCCACCTCGCCCTTCTCCACGGCCAGGGCGGCGGCGCCGAGGCCGCGGTAGCCCGAGGTGACCTCGAGCTTGGTTCCCACCACGTTGTTGAGCATAAGGGGCACGATGAAAATGTCCGAGCGCGGTTGCGTCGCGGACATCTTCACGGGTTTGGCGGCGTTCATCAGGTCCTCGACCGTCTTGTAGGCGCTGTCCGCCCGCACGAAGCACGTCGCGGTCTCCTGCACCGGCGTGCCGATCCAGTTGAACTTGACCGGATCGAAGCGCGCCTGGGGCACCCCCAACGCCTGGGTCAGCGGCAGGGTCCGGTGGATCGCTCCCAGGGTGAGGCCGTCGCGCTTGGCGATGTTGTAGAGCCAGTTGGCGGCCACCATGCCCGATGCGCCGGGCTGGTTCTTCACCACGATCCTCGGGTTTCCCGGAATGTACTTGGCGATGTGCCGCGCGGCGGTGCGCGGGTAGAGGTCATAGGACGTGCCCGCGTCCGCGGACACCAGGATCACCACCTGTTTGCCTTTGTAGACCGACTCGTCGGCGCTCGCGGCCTGTACGAGACACCCTAGCACGATCAGTGCCGCCAGGACGTTGCGAAGAATAACCATGCGTTGTCCTCCTTATGATTCGTTGTAGGTCATGGACCCCTCTATGTGAGTTGTCCCGCGTTTGTCAAGCCGGCCATGGCCGCGGTGTGGGATGCCATGCCCGCCGTAATCCGTGGGTTTTGTGCGAACGCGCGAATTGTGGCAATGTCGGCGGTGCCTGTCGCGTGCCACCAAAGACGCCGTACAATGCGGTGCAGCTTGTCCGGCATGTAGGGTGGGGAGGACCCGGGATGCTCATACGGTACGTCGCCATGCGCCTCGTGCAATTGGTCCCCATGGCGCTGGTGGTCACCATGGTGGTCTTCTTCGTCATGAGGATCATTCCGGGGGACCCGGTGCTGGTGATGATGGGTGCGGTGGAGGGAGCGCCGATCTCCCAGGAGGTCTACGACGCCATGCGCGTGCGGTTGGGACTGGACCAGCCGCTCATCGTCCAGTATGTCGACTGGCTCTGGGACATGCTGCGGGGAGACCTGGGCGACTCCACCACCTACCGGACGCCCGCGCTGGCCGTCATCCTGCAACGCCTGGTGCCGACCGCGTACCTGATGGTCGGCGGCGTGATCATGGCCGTGGCCATCGCCGTACCGGGCGGCGTGTTGGCCGCCATCCACAACAATACCAAATGGGACCACCTGGCCACGGGATTCGTGATCTTCGGCATCACCGTGCCGACCTTCTGGCTCGCGCTGGTGGCCATCCTGGTCTTCGCGGTCTATCTTGGCTGGCTGCCCTCCATCGGCTATACGCCGCCGCAAAAGGACTTGGTGGAGTTCCTGCGGCACCTCATCCTGCCCATGACCGTGGTGGCCCTGAACGTTGCCGCCACGGTTCTGCGGTTTCAGCGTCAGGACTTTCTCGAACAGATGAATCTCGACTACGTGCGCACGGCCAGGGCCAAGGGGTTGAGCGAGCGGCTGGTGCTGTGGAAACACGTCCTGCGCAACTCGCTCATGACCACGGTGACGGTGGTGGGCCTGCAGATGGCCTATCTGAGCGGCTTGGTCACCGTCGTCGAGAATGTCTTCAACTATCCCGGGATCGGTTTTCTCCTGTTGAACTCCATTCACACGCGGGACTTTATCGTGGTCCAGGGGGTGGTGCTGTTCATGGTCTTTCTCGCCATCAGCGTCAACCTGGTGGTGGACGTCCTCTACGCGGTGCTGGACCCGCGGGTGCGCTATCAGTAACGGGGAACGTTGGGTGGAAGGTCATGTCCCATATGCCCCGACGGCATCCCCGTCTCCGCGCTTGTCGCGTGTGCCGCGCCGCGCCATTGCGGCGATCCTCAACGACCTGCGCGCCCTGGTGGGCGTCACCCTGCTGCTGCTCTACATTCTGATTGCCCTGGTGGGGTCCAGCTTCTCTCCCTACGATACCACCTCGCCCAACATCGCGATCCGCATGCAAGGTCCGACCTGGGCGCACCCCTTCGGCACCGACCGCATCGGCAGGGACGTCGCCACCCGTATCATCGCGGGCTCCCGGGTGAGCCTGCAGGTGGCCACGGGCGCGGTGATCGTGGCGCTGCTGCTGGGCGCGCCGCTGGGCGCCCTGGCGAGCTACGTCGGCGGCACCTTCGATGCATTGGTCCAGCGGGTGATGGAGGGCATCATGGCTTTCCCGTCGCTGGTGTTGGCGCTGGCGCTGGTGGCGCTGGCCGGGCCGAGCGTCCCCATGCTGTGGTTCGCCATCGCCTTCAGCTCCATCCCGCGTTTTGCGCGCATCGTCCGGAGCGGTGTGTTGACGCACAAGGAACGGGAATACGTGGAGGCCGCCCGGGCCATGGGACAAAGGCCCGTGGGCGTCCTGGCGAAGCAGATCCTGCCCAACATCATGGCGCCCATCGCGGTGCAGATCACGCTGGACTTCGCCCGCGCCATCGGCGTGGAGGCGGCCCTCAGCTACCTCGGCCTCGGCTTGGCGGCGCCTTACATCAGTTGGGGCCTGATGGTCCGGGAGGCCCAGGACTTTCTCGAGGTGGCGCCCTGGCTGGCGGTCTTCCCGGGAATCGCCCTGGCGGGGGTCATCCTCGCCTTCACCCTGGTCGGGGACAGCCTGCGGGACCGCATGGACCCGCGCACGCGCCTGGCGTTGAGCCAGCGCGGACAGTAGCGCGCCGTACGGTCTTGTCCGACGTAGGAAACTCCGGTCATTTGTCGTCGTCAGCATGCTTGCGCCGCAGGAACCCGACGTCCGATGTAGGGGCGGGTTTCAAACCCGCCCGTGTTCGGGGTCGCTCTGTCGGCCGATTCAGGCGCCTGGCAGCGCACGTTGACACCTGTCGCGCTCCAATGCTAGCTTTCGGCCACCCTGAGAGGAGAAGGGTTCGAAGGCTTTGGATTCGTGAGCGCGGTGCCGTGTGCTCAAGCCATCGGGCCGGCCGAGTCTCGCGAACAATTCAAGAGGAGGAGTTATGGCGATGAAAGGCAACACCTTGAAACCTATCGTGCGCGGTTCATTGATTGGCGCAGCGCTCTTGTTGGCGGGTTGGGTCGCTCCGCTGGCGTTAAGCTCTTCGGCCGAGGCCGCGGGCAAGCCCCGCATCGGCGGAACCCTGAAGCTCGGCAACGCCAAGGGCATCGGTACGCCGATTCCCTTCGTGGCCTTCACCTCCATCCCCGAGTACATCAAGAACAACATGTACGAACCCCTGGTCAACTACGACCAGAAGGGCGACATCCACCCCTGGCTGGCGGAAAGCTGGACGCCGAACGCCGATTCCAGCGAGTGGACGTTCAAGATCCGCCAGGGGGTCAAGTTCCACAACGGCAAGGAGCTGACCGCCGAAGACGTGGTCTGGTCCGCCAGGCACATCATGGATCCCGCCAACGGTGCGGCGGGCCAGGGCCAGTTGGCCGACAACGTCGCCGAGGCCACGGCCGTGGACAAATACACGGTGAAGTTCAAGTCGCCCGGGCCGCGCGGCCTGTTGCCCGAGGTGCTCGCCAATACGTCGACTCTTCACATCGCCCCTGCCGGGTCCCTGGCGAAAGGCCAGCAGAAGATGAAGGGCGGCGCGCCTCCGTCGGGTACCGGCCCGTTCAAGTTCAAGTCCTGGACCCCCGGACAGGAGCTGCACGTGCTCCGTCATGACGACTACTGGGGCGGCGCCGCCTACCTGGACGGCGTCCGCTTCATCGTCATCCGGGCAAAGGCGGCCAGAGCCGCCGCGATCCAGGCGGGCGACGTCCACTTGACGGAGCGTCTGGGGCCGACCTTCGTACAGCGCATCGACAGCAAGCGCATCAAGGGGCTGCACTACATGCCCATCGGCGCCGCCGGACTCAGGATTCTTACCTTCAACACACAGTCCGCGCCGGTATCCGACCCGCGGGTGCGCCGGGCCATCGCGCTCTCGCTGGACAAGGTCGCCATCCTCAACGAGGCCACGTTCGGACTCGGCGTCCCGGTGCTGACCTGGGGCCAACCGGACACCGACTGGGAAACTTCTCTCGGTTTCAAGTGGAAGCGGAACGTCGCCGAGGCCAAACGGCTGCTCAAGGAAGCCGGGTATTCGGGCCAGCCCATCACGTTGGGAGCCACTCGGGGCCAGGGCGACCCGTGGACCGAGCCCAT
The DNA here is from genome assembly GCA_965221155.1 of uncultured Binatia bacterium (SeqCode). Taxonomy (GTDB): domain Bacteria; phylum Desulfobacterota; class Binatia; order UBA9968; family JAJDTQ01; genus JAJDTQ01. The sequence continues at coordinate 1,876,205 of OZ244869.1, forward strand.
CATGCGGCAGGCGGCCGAGGCGGGCATCAAGTTCTCGCTCCAGAACCTGGGCGGCGCCGAGCTCATCAAGAAGACCATCGACGGTGAGCTGCACGTATCCGTGTACGGGGCTGGCGGCGTCGGCGAGCCGCTGGTGGCCAACGTACAACACCTCGGCTGCACCGAGGGCAAGCACGGTGTCAGCAACGTCACCCGATACTGTACACCCGAGCTGGAAAAGCTCGTGACCCAGTACATGGAAGAGCCCGACCGGGCCAAGCGCCTGGCTATCTGGAAGAAGTTGGCGCGGTCCTACTTCGTTGACGACGTAATCCACTACATCGTCGGGTGGTCCAACATCCGGAACTACGTCTGGCGCGACGAGGTGAAGAACTGGGAGCGGGGTCCCACACAGGAATACTGGCACGCCAAGGGCGGCCTCTGGCGGACCTGGCTGGAGGAGCCGTAAGGGCTGGAAGCCTTATCGGCCCCACCAAGCGATGCGGGCACGGGCGGGTTTGAAACCCGCCCCTACATCGGACATCGGGTTCCTGCGGCGCAGGTGGATCGGATGTAGGGTTCCTGCGGCGCAGGTGGATCGGATGTAGGGTTCCTGCGGCGCAGGTGGATCGGATGTAGGGTTCCTGCGGTGCAGGTGGATCGGATGTAGGGTTCCTGCGGTGCAGGTGGATCGGATGTAGGGTTTCCTGCGGCGCAGGCGGGATCGGATGTAGGGTTCCTGCGGTGCAGGCGGATCGGACGTGGGGTTCCTGCGGCGCAGGTGGATCGGATGTAGGGTTCCTGCGGTGCAGGTGGATCGGATGTAGGGTTCCTGCGCGCAGGCGGGATCGGCCGTCGGGTTCCTGCGGGCCAGGCGGCTACGCGTTCTCGGGACAGTAGAGCCGCATTGCGTTTCCTCCCAACACCGCGGCCTTGTCCTGCTCGGTGAGGTCGTCGCGCTCCAGGAGTTCGTCGATCTCGTGCCGGCATTTGGTGGCGTCGAAGACCTCGTGCGGGAAGTCGCTGCCGAACAAGAACGCGTCACGCCCCGCCTTGCCGACGGCGAAACCGAGGCCGTCGTCGTCGCAATCGAAGCCCACGAAGATCCTGCCTTCGCGCACGTGCCGCTTGAAGAATTCGCTGGCCTTCTCACCGGGCTGCGGTCCTCCCAGAACGACACCATCGGCGTCGGTTTGCAGGTGGCCTTCGTGGTACGAGCGGTCGAGCCGATCCATGAAAAACGGCACCCACGTGGCTCCGCCCTCGAGAAAACCAACTCGAAGGTTGAGGAATCGTTCGAACACGCCATGCGAGAGCATCCCCGCCGCCTGTATCATGATCCCCACGGGGTGCCCCACGGCATGCACGGGATAATAGGTGCTGAACGAATCCATTCCCAAGTGGTGCAGCGATCCGACGTGGACGGCGAGGCAGCAACCAAGCTTCTCCGCCTCCTCGTAGATCGGCCAGTAGATATCATCGCCCAGATGAGTCTTGATCCCCTCTCCGTTGGAAGGCAGCATGCCGCCCACCATCCCCAGTTCCTTGACCGCATAGCGCAATTCCGCCACCGCCTTGTCGACGTGCTGAATGGGGAGCAGCGCCATTCCCTTGAGCTTCGGGCTCTTGTTCAGGAAACGTTCGTACAGCCATCGGTTGTAGGCGGCGCAGGCGGCCACCGCCCATTCCCTTGAAACGAACCGCCCCACGGCCAGTCCGAACGTCGGATACAACACCGACCATTCGATGCCTGTCTCATCCAGGAAGGCGAGCCACTCCTCCGCGCCGGGGTTGCGCAACTCCTTCTGGTTGTCGCGCGGCCGCAGGTAGTGGAAGTGGAGGTGGTCCAGCACCGGAAAGATGGCGGACGAGCGGTTCCCTTCGGGCATGTAGCGGGCGATCTCGTCCTGACACGCTCGGTCGTTGACGTGGCCGTCGGCATCGATGATCTGCATGGCTGGTTCCTCCGAGGTCCGCAGGATCTGTGCTATGAGCCCTGTACCATGCAAGCGAACCCGATGGACAGCAAGATTGACAAGCCATTTAGGGCGAGAGTAGATTCGGTTGTCGGTCCGAGCAGGGACCGGCGGGGATCAAGCTGGAGGATAGAGGTTCCTATGGCAACGCTCAAGATGAAATACGGTGTCGTCTCCGCGGATGATCACATCCAGGAGGCGCCCGATGTTTGGACCGACAGGATGTCCAAGGCGAAGTTCGGCGACGACATCCCCCATATCGTGGAGCTGCCGGACGGCACCCAGACCTGGTCGCTGGGCAGCAACGCCAAAGGGTTCGGCGGCCTCGCCCGGGTCTCGGGCGTCAACCCCAACGTGAAGAGGTGGGAGGACGTGCCTCCTTCCACGTACGTGGTTTCGGAGCGCCTGAAGGTCCTGGACCAGGAGGAGCTGGACGCCTCGGTGCTCTTTCCCAACATCATAGGCATCACCAACCAGAACTTCCAGAAGGAAGGCAGCGAGGCGTTCCGGCTGGCCTGCATCCAGGCCTACAACGACTGGCTCATCGATGAGTGGCAGGACGTCACACCCCGGTTCATCGCCCAGTGCGTCGCGCCCATGTGGGACGTGGACCTGTGCGTGGCCGAGATCCATCGCGCGGTGAAGCGTGGCCACAAGGCGCTGGTGTGGCACGGCGCTCCCCACATCCTGGGGCTCAAGCACTTCAACGATCCCTACTGGTATCCGGTCTTTCAGGCCTGCTGCGACCTCGACGTGCCCATCTGCCTGCACTCCACCGCGCTGCCCGCGCTGCCTCCCTGGAAGTCCCTGGAGAAAAGCGCGCAGTTCGCCCTGGGCGTGTCCATGACGTTCGTGAGCCACATGGAGATCGTCTCGAACATTCTCTATTCGGACGTGTTCGAGAAATTTCCCAGGCTCAAGACCATCAGCGTGGAGAGCGGCGTGGGCTGGCTGCCCTACCTGCTGGAGGAGCTGGACCACGAGTTCGAGGAGCGCAAGGTTGCCGAGAACTCCACCCTCACGCGCAAGCCCAGCGATGTCTTCCAGTCCAACATGTGGGCCACCTTCTGGCATGAGCGCCACGGCATCCGGAGCCGCGACGAGATCGGCGTGGACAAGATCATGTACTCGGTGGACTACCCGCACGGCACCACCACATGGCCGAAGTCGGTGTGGTGCCGGACTCATTCGCTGCAGGACGTCACGTCGGCGGAAGAGCGCAAAATGATCCTGATGGACAATGCCGTCGGACTCTACAAGCTCGACGTGGACGAATCCGGCATCGACCAGCCCCTCTATGAGCCGGGCCCCATCACCGTCGGACCGCGGCCCAAGGCGGCCTAGCAGTCTGCGCCGCAGGACGATCACGGTAGACGACCGTGTCGGGGCGGGTTTCAAACCCGCCCGTGCCCGCACAGCGTTGCCGGCTGATGGAGGCTCCTGGAGGAACCTGTCCGAGCAATCAGGTTCTGTGCTCCCTGTAGGTCGGGTTAGCCGAAGGCGTAACCCGACAGGGTACAGGCGTGTCGGATTACGCTTCGCTAATCCGACCTACCGCTACTCCGCGTACTCGGGGTCGCCGTATGCCATCAACTCGATCAGGTTGTCGTCGGGGTCGCGGCAGTACAGGCTGGTGCCGACGCCCTGGGAGCCGGTGCGGGCCACGGGACCGGAGATTACGTCGACGCCGGCCTGTTGGAGGAAATCCTGGGCTTCCTGCACGGTGCCTTCCCAGCGCAAACAGAAGTCCGCGCCTCCCGTGGCGTAGTTGGGCGCATGCGTCGGGCTCTCGGTTGTGTAGCGATCCACCACGTACAGGTTCACCTTCTGCGTCTCGCTGATGCGGATGATCGGACGCTTCCCGCGCCCGCCGGGACGTTCCTGCCAGCCGGCGTCGAGGCCGATCTTGCGGTAGAAGGCGAAAGTCTCTTCCAGGTCCTTGACCACCAGGACCCAATGATCAATGGCTGCGATACCCATGGTTCGTCCTCATCTGGTAGATTCCGATAGTTTGTGACTTGCACATTCCGAATTGACGGGACACGACACTAGGTGAATCGGACCGGAATTTCAAGGGAAGAAAATCCATGTGGGACGCAGCTCTCAGCGCGGTACAGAACATCTTCGGCTGTCCGTGTTTCTTCGACCTGATCCCCCGGAGTCTCGTCTTCCTGTCCCTCGGCGTCGTCATGGGCCTTTCCCTGGGCGCCATTCCCGGCCTCGGCGGGCTCGTGGGGCTGGCCATCCTGCTGCCGTTCACGCTGGACCTGGATCCCCTGAACGCTTTCGCGGTCATGATCGGGCTGATCTCGGTGACGAGCACGTCGGACACCATCCCGTCGGTGCTGTTCGGGGTGCCGGGCACGGCGGCCTCCCAGGCCACCATCCTGGACGGCCATCCCATGGCCAAGAAGGGAGAAGCGGGCCGGGCCTTCGGCGCCGCTTACATGTCGTCCATGATGGGCGGGCTCTTCGGCGCGGCCATCCTGGCGGTTTCCATACCGGTCCTGCGTCCCATCGTGCTCGCCTTCAGCGCTCCCGAGTTCTTCATGATGGGCATGCTGGGCATCTCCATGGTGGCGGTGCTGAGCGGCGGCGCCCCCCTCAAGGGGCTGGTGGTGGGGGCCCTGGGCCTCATGGTGGGCATGGTGGGGATGGACTACCAGGTGGGGGAGATGCGCTGGACCTTCGGCCAGCTCTACCTCTGGGAGGGGGTCCCACTGGTGCCCGTGGCCCTGGGCATCTTCGCCATCCCGGAGATGGTGGACCTCGTGATCCGCGGCACCCGCATCGCGGACGTGCCCAAGGATGCGTTGCGAGGCGTAACCGTGGGTATCCGGGACGCCTTCCGTCACTGGTTCCTGGTGCTGCGGTCCAGCGCCGTGGGGGTGTGGGTGGGCGCCACGCCGGGACTCGGCGGCGCGGTGGTGGACTGGTTCGCCTACGGGCACGCGGTGCAGACGGAGCGCGGCGCCCGGGATTCCTTCGGCACGGGCGACGTGCGCGGCGTCATCGCCCCGGAGAGCGCCAACAACGCCAAGGAGGGCGGCGCCCTGATCCCGACCCTGGCCTTCGGGGTGCCCGGCAGCGCCTCCATGGCGATCCTGCTCGGGGTGTTCCTGATCCAGGGCATCAGCCCGGGCCCGGACATGCTCACCAAGCACCTGGACATCACCTACACCATGGTCTGGAGCATCGCCATCGCCAACATCTTCGGCACCGCGCTGTGCCTGCTGCTGACCAATTCCCTGGCCCGGCTCGCCAACGTCCGGGTCCAGTTGCTGGCGCCGCTGGTGATCGTCGTGGTGTTCCTGGCAGCCTTTCAGGCCAAGCGGCACTACGGCGATCTGCTGCTGCTGCTGTCCTTCGGCCTCCTGGGATGGCTCATGAAGCGCTTCGGCTGGCCCAGGCCTCCGCTCATCCTGGGCCTGGTGCTGAGCAGCGTGCTGGAGAACTACTTCTTCATCTCGGCCAGCCACTTCGGCGTGACGTGGCTGTGGCGGCCCATCGTCCTGGTCATCGGCGCGCTCATCTTTGCCAGCCTGGTCTACGGGCGCAGGTGGGGCCAGCCAGGAGTGGCCGGGGCCGAACCCGCTCCCGAGGCGTCCGCGCCGCGGTTCCGGTTCCACCTCAGCGTGCCCGTCGTGTTCACCGTTGCCATCTTTCTCCTGGTCCTTGGCGGAGTGGTCACCGCCCGTGGGTGGCCGCCCCAGGCGCGGCTCTTCCCCCTGGTGGTGGGCCTGTCGGCCGTGGCCATGTGCGCGGCCCAACTGCTCCTGGATCTGTTCCGGGAGCCGGTGGAGGGCGCGGCCCGGATCATGGACCTCGAAGCGGAGCGAGGTGTCCCCGGCCGCATCGTCGCCCGCCGCGCCGCCGACATCTTCGGCTGGATCGCGGGGCTCCTGGCGTCCATCTGGGTCATGGGATTCCTGCTGAGCGTGCCGCTCTTCATGTGGCTGTATCTGGCGCTCCGGGCGCGCGCCCGCTGGTGGCTCTGCCTCGGCTACACGGCGCTGGCGCTGGCGGTTCTCCTGGGCGTGTTCCACTACACCCTCCACATCCCCTGGCCCGAAGGCGTGGTGGCCGGCCCCCAGGAGGTCGTGCTGCGGTGGTTGGGAGGGTAACGCGGGCATTCACCGCCGTTGACTCGCGATGAATCCCCGTAGCACTTCGTTGAATTCCCTCGGATGCTCGCGGTAAGAGAAGTGGCCGGCCTGGTTGATGATGTGCATCCGTGAGCGGCGCTCCTGCATGGTGAGCAGCTCGAACAGCCGGAGTCCCTGCGCCAGGGTGGCGGTGGGATCGTTGTAACCCCACACCAGCAGGGTGGGCCTTTGCAGGCCCTGCTCGCGAATCCAGCCCAGGGTCTCGTCCTTCTGAAGCCCGTGCCGCGTGAGGAACAGGCTCTTCCGGAGGCCTTGCGTCACCATTTTTTCCACGCTCTCGCGATACTTCGGCAGTTGCGCGATCTCGGTCATGGCGTCGAGCCAGTCATCGGTGATGTGGGCGCCGCTGTAGGAGTAGCGCTCCATCACCCACCGTTGGCTCTCCCGCGTGAGCCGCGGCTCGGGCGCGTCGGTGAAGACGATGTGGTTCCGTCCCATGCCCGGCGCAAGCGTGTTGGTATCCACCGGGATGCACGACTTCACCAGGTCCGGCCGTTCCAGGGTCATGCGGGCCGCCACGTAGGCGCCGCGGGAGTGGCCCACGAGATGCACCTCGCCCAGGCCCAGGGCTTCGAGGAACCCGATGGCATGGCAGATCGTCGCGGCCATGGTGTAGTCGGCGTCGCTCGGCGGGTTGTCCGTCAGACCCTGTCCGAGCTTGTCCAGGGCGTACACGTGGAACCACCGGGCGAGGGTGTCGAAGTTGAGCCCCCAGTCCAGGCTGCAGTCGGCCGCGTCGTTGGATCCGAAAACGCCGCCGTGAATCAACACGAGGTTCTCGCCGCTTCCCTTCTCGAAGTAACGCGTCCGGATGCCGTCCACGTCCACGAACCTCTCGTCTATGGGTTTCACTGGGGGTGTCTCCTGTGTGTTGAAAGGATGTCCGTGGCCCTTTGCGCCGCCGCCCCGGGCGGCACGCTCCCGGTGGCAAAGCCGTCCGTTCTTCGTTAACTAGTGTGGTGTCTCACAAATACGCTTACAAATCTGCTGGTCTTTTTCGCCGTCGGCTGCGTTGCTCTTCCTCGCGTGGTGCCCGCCACGGAGGGCGACCGCCGGTCGCCCCTACACGTCATCGCGCCTTGCCGACAACGAAAAATCCTGCGCATCTTTGTAAACGTATTTGTGAGACACAACACTAGTGTTTGCGAGACACATGTTCATCATAGGCCCACGACAATTGTCGACGCAAGGAGGACTTCTTGATCAAGGCACACACGAAGATTTGCGAAGTCCTCGCCGAGGCGCAGATCGACTTTGTCTTCGGCATTCCCGGCGGCAGCGCCATGCGCATCTTCGATTCGCTGTCCCGATACGCGGACCGGGTGCGGCCGATCCTGGTGCGGCACGAGCAGGCGGCGTCGGTCATGGCGGACATCTACGGCCGCCTCACCGGCAAGCCGGGAGTCGTCCTGGGCCAGGGGGCGTTTGTCGGCACCAACGCCATCTTCGGCACCCTGGAGGCCCACCTTGCCGGTTCGCCGATGGTGGTGTTGGCCGATACCACGGAGGGCGGCGACTTCTCGCTGAACCCGAGGAACGCCAGCGGCTGGGGCCACTATGGCGCGTTCGACCTGAGAAACCTGTTTGCCGGCATCACCAAGTTCTCGGTTCTCGCCACCACTCCCAAGGAAGCGGTGATCGGGCTACAGATGGCCATCAAGCACGCCACCACCGGACGTCACGGACCCACCGCGGTGATCATGCGCCAGGCGGCCATCGCCGGCGAGCTGGATCCGGACAAGCCACCGCGGATTCACCCCACCGAACACTGGCTCCGGGAGTCCCCGACCCTGCCGGCGGAGGCGGAGCTGGTTTCAGCCATCGAGCTGCTCAAGGCCGCGCGGCGGCCGGTCATCATCGCCGGCAACGGCGTCCACGCGGCGAAGGCTTACGATGAGCTGGCGGCCATGGCCGAGCTTTTGGGAAGCCCGGTGGCCACCACCTACAACGGCAAGAGCGCGTTCCGCGAGGACCACCCGCTGGCCCTGGGCATGATGGGCCGCTACGGCCAGCCGGTGGCCAACAGCGTGATAGAGGAAGCGGACACGATCCTGGTGGCGGGGTCGCGGCTGGCCCCCAACGATACCAATAGCGAACTGCTCATCGACAGCAGCAGACAGAAGCTGATTCAGATCGACATCGAGCCCAGAAATGCCGGCTGGTCCTATCCGTTGGCGTGTTCACTCATCGGCGACGCCAAAGACGTGTTGAAGCAACTGCTGCGGATGGGCGGGGAAGGCCTTCAAAACGAGGACCGGCAAGCGGCCTCGACGCGGCTCGAGGAACGCAAGCGCGCGGCGAAGTTCTTCGAGAACCCCGCGCTCTACTCCGGTGCCGTGCCGATCATGCCCCAGCGGCTGGTGAAGGATCTCAACGAGGCGCTGGATCCGGAGACCATCGTCACCCTTGACGCGGGTGGCAACAGGGTGTGGATGGCCCATTACTACCAGACCAAGGCGCCGGGAACCCTGTTCGTCCCCGGCGGGTTGGCGGGCATGGGCTGGGGCGCGCCGGCCGCGGTGGGGGCCAAGCTCGTGCACCCGGATCGGCCGGTAGTGAGCGTGAGTGGCGACGGCGGGTTCTCCATGTCGGTGCACGTCATCGCCACCGCGGTGCAATACGACCTGCCCGTGGTGTTCGTGGTCATGAACAATTCCGGTTTGGGCATGATCGCCACCGGGGACCTGGGCGGCGATTCGCCCGCCGCGTTCAACGACACCGACTTCGCAGCGGTGGCCCGGGGATTCGGCGCCGAGGGGCTACGGGTAGAGAACCCCGCCGAGATCCAGGACGCGGTCAAGGAAGCGCTGCAAAAGGGTAGACCCACGGTGGTGGACGTGATCACGGACGGCACGGTGGGTCTCCGGAGCGTCACCAGCGGCGCCACCGTGGGCTGAGGGGACGCCGCCCGCTTATACGTCTTGCCGCTCGCCTGATTCATCGATTCGAGGTGAGTCCCGGGTGGCCTGGGGCGGTCGAAACTGATATCATAACTGGTATGAGCAGTTCCAGGTTCAAGGTTCCCTCCAGCAGTTCATTGGTCGCATTTGAGGCAACGGCCCGGCTCGGCGGCGTGATACGTGCCTCCGAAGAGTTGCGTACCTCTCAATCGGCCATCAGCCGTCACATCCACAATCTGGAAACGGCGTTGGACCAGAAGCTGTTCCAGCGTCAAGGCCGTGGAGTTGTATTGACATCGAATGGCCGGGACTACTATGTCGCAGTCAAATCGGCACTGGAAAGGCTGGATGCCGCAGGTCACGGGCTGCGCACGCAAACTCGTAGCGTGACCATCGCCTGCACCCAGGAGATTTCTCATTTCCTGCTGTTGCCGATCTTTTCCGAGATCAGGCACTCTATGGAAGAGGGTGCCAAATTGCGGATATTGAACTGCGACTATGACGTGCTTCATTTGCTGCTGCCGGCGGGGGTTGACATCATCTTTGAATATTCGGTCGCGCCAACGGACCCGAGTGCGGCGAAACTATTCAACGAAGAGATTGTTCCGGTCGCATCGCCCGCCTTCGTGGAGCGTTTCGAGCGAGTGCTTGCCAAACATCCCCGACAATGGTCCGGTGTCCCGCGGTTGGATGTTGCGCAACGCGACCAAACCTGGGCCACATGGGCCACCTGGTTCCGCGCCCATGACTGCGACGCCCCGACAGCATCGGTGGAGCCATTTGAGAACTATGAGTATTTGTTGGAGGCTGCGGTAAGAGGCGAGGGCATGGCCCTCGGCTGGAATGGCTTTGTGAACAGGTATCTGGAGTCTGGGCGGCTGGTCAAACTCAGGGTCGATTGGGTTCGGTTGCCAATCGCCTTGTATGCCGTTTTGACACAGGCCGGACACAGCAACCGAAACGCGATATCCTGCCTCAAACAGCTCGCGACCCTGGGAACGAGACTGGGCGGCACAGGACAGGTATCCCCGCAGCGACAGCCCACTCGCGGAATAGAGTCATCTTTCAATCCGTTGTGAAGACAGCGGGCAAAGTGACGTCTCTCGAGAAGGACGCTGCCGCTGCCATGCGAAGTGCTCGACGGCGGCGCCCTGCTGCGAATCAAAGCTCGGCCGTGTCGAAGAAGCGCCGCAGGACGCGGCTCAGGTTGAACGCGTCGGCCGTGCCCGCCAACTCCCGAACGGAATGCATGGCCCACTGCGGCACGCCGACGTCCACGGTGCGGACACCCGTCTCGGCCGCGGCCAGGGGTCCGATGGTGCTGCCGCAGGCCATGTCGCTACGGACTACGAAGGTCTGCACCGGCACCCCTTCATCGGCTGCCAACCGCCGGAAGGTCGCGGCGGTCTCACTGTTGCTGGCATAGCGCTGGTTGGCGTTGATCTTGATGACCGGGCCGCGGTTCAGCAGCGGCCCATGGTTGTCGTCATGGCGGTCGGCGAAGTTGGGGTGGACGCCGTGGGCGTTGTCCACAGATATCAGCATGGACCGGGACAGGGTCCGGTTGCGATCCTCCGGCGCCGGCAACAGCCGTTCCAGCATCTGGGTCAGCATCGGCCCACGGGCCCCGGAGGCCGTCGTGCTCCCCACCTCCTCGTGATCGTGGCAGACCAGCAACGCGCCGGCGTCGCCGCCTGAATCCAGCAATGCCCGCAGGCCCACGAAGCAGCTCAGCAGGTTGTCCAGCCGCGCCGACGCGATGAACTCCTGCGTCAACCCCACGAAGGCCGGCCGCTGGGTGTCGTAGAGAAGCAGTTCGTGGTCCAACACCTGACCCACCTCCGCGGCCGCCTCCGTCTCGAGCCGCTGCCGCAGCAGGGTCTTGAGGTCGAAGTCCTCGCCCCACCGGCCTAGCACGGGTGGGAGATAGGTCTGGGCGTTGACCGTGCGGCTCTCGTTGGCCGCCCGGTCCAGGTGGATGGCCAGACTGGGAATCACGGCCACCGGCTGTACGAAGTCGACGAGGCCGTGGGCGATGACGCCGTTGCGGTCGAGGTAGCTCACCCGTCCCGCCATGGACAGGTCCCGGTCGAACCAGGGGTTCAGCAGCGCCCCGCCGTACACCTCCACGCCTAGCTGGAGGTAGCCGTTTTTGTGAGACTCGGGCTGCGGCTTGACCTTGAGACAGGGTGAATCCGTATGCGCACCCAACATGCGAAGCCCGCTCTCGGGAAGGGGAACCCGGGCGGGCACGGTCCAGGCGATGATGGAGGAGGCGTTCCGGGTGGTGAAGTAACGCCCTCCGGGGTCCAAACGCCACGCCTCCGCCTCGGGGCGGCGCTCGAAACCTGCGTCCGCCAGCCGCCGCGCCATCTCGTGAACCGCATGAAACGGCGTGGGCGACGCGGCCAGGAAATCCATCAATTCGAGGTTGAAGCGGCGCTGGTCCATGGTTGCATCAGCCCAGGCGGTACTCTCTTCGAGGGTTGGTCACGGCTATGAGGTCGACGGCGTCCGGGCCGAGGCCGGCTTTCTCGAGGCTCGCCAGAGGGTCCGGGTCGCCGGGCGGGAACGGCGCGTCTCCACCGAGCAGGATGCGCTCGGCGCCTACCAGGTCCCGGAGAAACAGCAGAGCCTCACGGCTGTGCAGGATGCTGTCGTAGAGAAAGCGGCCCAGATAGGCGCTGGGCGAGTGCACGGCCTTGTCGCCGGTGACGTTCCTGTCCGCGGCCTCGTGCATGCGGTCGAAACGGCCGATGAGGTAGGGCAGGTTCCCGCCCCCGTGGGACAGCAGCAGCCGGAGTTTCGGAAAGCGGTCGAGGGTGCCGCTCATGATCATCGAGCCCACGGCGAGGGTGGTGTCCATGGTATAGGCGCAGGTCTGGTTGAGGCTGAACTTCTCGGCCCGGGGCAACGGCTGAGGCAGGGAAGGGTGGACGAAGACCGGCACGTCCAGGGTCTCGCAGGCGCTCCAGAACTCGTCCAGCGGCACTTCGCCCAGGTTCCGGCCGTAGACATTGGCGGTGACGATGACGCCCACGGCACCGTTCTCCATGCAGCGTTCCAGTTCGCGCGCCGCCGCGGCGTCGTCGATCAGCGGCGCGGACGCCATCCACGAAAATCGCGCCGGACGGGCGGCACACAGCTCGGCGAGGTTGTCGTTCAGGATGCGATGCCATGCCCGGCACCGGCCGGCGTCGAGGCCGTAGCCGAAGATGTCGGTCCACACCGAGAGGATCTGACGTTGGACCCGTTGGCGGTCCATTTCCGCGAGCCGCGCGTCGACGTCCAGGAGGCCGGGGAGGAAAGGGCGCACCTCCAGGCCGTCGTCGAACCGGCAGCAGCGGGCGCCGGGAGCCTGTCCCACCAGCGTGACGCCGAGGGCGGCGCCGCTGCCGTCCAGCGTATCCAGGACCGCCGGCGGCACGAAATGGGCGTGGACGTCAATCGCGGTCACGGGAACGATCCATCAGCGCTTTTTCCTGGCCGCCGTCGATCTCGATCATGGTGCCGTTGACGAAGTGCATGAGCGGCGAGGCCAGCATGGCCACGAGATTGGCCACCTCGGCGGTTTCGGCAATACGCCCCAGGGGGATCGACCGGGGCGCCAGTTGGTCGGCCTCCTCGTAGCTGAGCCGCATGTCGCGAGACATGGCCTCCACCAGGCCGGTCCAGCGTTCGGTGCGGACCGGGCCCGGATTCACCGCGGCGAAACTGATGCCGTACTTTCCGTATTGGCCGGCCAGCGACTTGGTCAGGTTCTGCCCGGCCGCGTTGGCCGCGCCCGGCGCGACTTCCCAGTAGGATGTCTTGACGCCGTCGTTGCCGATGAGGTTCACGACCCGCCCGCCGCCCTGCTCGCGCATGATCGGGAGCGCGTAGCGCATGCAGCGGACGTATCCCATGAACTTGAGCTCCAGCGCCAGCGCCCAATCCTCCTCCGTCAGGTTCTCGATGACGCCGCCCGGCGCCGCGCCGGCGTTGTTCACCAGGATATCGATGCGCCCCAGCGCCTCGGCCGCGGCGTGAATGAACCGGCGGGCGTCCTCATCCTTGGTCAAGTCCGCGGTGATGGGGACGATCCTGCGTCCGGTGGCGTTTGCCACCGCCGCCGCGGCCTCCTCCAAGGGCCCCGCCCGCCGGGCGCACGTGGCCACGTCCACGCCCTCCCGCGCCAGCGCGTCCACGATAGCCCTGCCGATGCCTTCGCTGCCGCCGGTGACGACAGCCGTCTTTCCCTGAAGCTCCAAGTCCATGTGCTTTCTCCTGCTGACGAGCGACGACGGGTTGCTGTCGCCAGGGGCGCGGGCGGGTTTGAAACCCGCCCCTACATCGGATGTCGGGTTCGTGCGGCGCGGGTTCCTGGAAACCTGTCCGAGCAACTCGTAGGTCGGATTAGCGAAGCGTAATCCGACATGCTGTACCATGTCGGGTTACGCCTTCGGCTAACCCGACCTACGGCGGGGCAGGTTGTTTCGTTTACTGGCCGCTGGCTTTTTCAAGTTCCGCAAACATCTCGTCCGCGTTCGCGAATCGCGCTTTGCGCGTCTTCACCATCTCGTCGACCTCGGCCATGGCCTTTTGGGTTTGTGCGTTGGGAACCTTGAGTTCGAAGGGGAAGGCCTGATCGGCGGCGATGCGGTGGAACAGCAGGCGTACGGCATCGGAAGCCGACAGCCCTATCGCCGCCAGCGTCTCGGTCGCCTTCCGCCTTAAATCCGTGTCCATCCGGACGTGGAGCATGGAACGCTGTGTGCTCATTCAAGCCTCCTGTATCTAAAGTGAGTTATGACAGGGATGGCGCGACCCGGTCAACTGGCCGCGATCAGGCAACCGCCCTGTTGTCGGCCATCTTCGTGTACAGCTCGAACAGCTCCTCCAGACGCTCGGTGTCGTTCCTGAAGCGGCGGCCAGGCGCTTGATGGTAGTCGTCAACCGGGAGTCTTACGCACCCTCCTTGTCGACGAACAGGTCGCCATACGCTTCCCGCAACGCTGCCTTGGCCACCTTGCCGAGCTCGTTCCGCGGGATGGACTCCACGGCGATGATCCGTTTGGGCACTTTGTAGGATGCCAACTCCGTCTTGAGATAGCCGATGCACGCGCTTTCGTCGAACGGCTCGGGGGTCGCCGTCTCCGCCACGGCCACGACCGCTTCTCCGAAGTCCGGGTGGGGTACGCCGAAGACGGCGGAGCCGGCAATGCCCTCGGACCGGTCCAGGGCGTCCTCCACCTCCTTGGGATAGACGTTCAGGCCGCCGGAGATGACCACGTCCGTCTCCCGTCCCAGGATGCGGATGCACCCCTGGTCGTCGATCTCGGCGACGTCGCCGGTTACGAACCAGCCGTCGCCGGTGAAGGCCCGTTCCTCGGGCCGGTTCCAGTAGCCGGCGAAGACGTTGTGGCCGCGGGTCTCCAGGACCCCGGTGGCGGCGGACTCGAAACGCCCGTTCTCGTTGGCCACCCGTACCTGCACGCCCGGAAGCGGCCAGCCCACCCAGCCGCGCCGGCGGGCGGTCCCCGGCGGGACCGCGGTGATGATGGCGGCCTCGGTGGAGCCGTAACGCTCGATGATCTCCATGCCGGTGACCCGCCGGAACCCTTCCGCGATGTCGGGCGGTAGCGGCGCGGAGCCGGAGATGGCCAGGCGAAACGCGCCGGTGACCGCCTCGCGTAGCCCGGGTTCCTTCAGCAGCCGCCCGTAGTGCGTCGGCACCCCCATCATGACGCTGCACCGAGGCAGCTCCCGCAGCACGCCTTCCGCCTCGAACCCGGCGAGAAAGCAGATGGCGCCGCCCGCCTTCAGCATCACGTTGATGGCGGTCAGAAGACCGTGTGCGTGATAGGCCGGGAGCGCGTGCAACAGGACGTCCTCCCGGCCCAACCGCCACACCTCGACGAGCGCTTCGGCGCTGGCGGCGAGATTGCCGTGGGTGATCAAGGCGCCTTTGGGGCGGCCCGTGGTGCCGGACGTGTAGAGCAAGGCCGCTGGCGCGTCGTCCGGCAACTCCACCGCGGCCTGCGCGGGCCGGGCCGCGCGGGCGAGCTCGGCAAAGGAACCCCGTTCGCCGCGAAGCCCCTCCAACCGAGAACCGTGCCGTGCGGCCGCGGCTCCGAACACTTCCATCTCGTCGGGATCGCAGACGAACAGGCGGGGCCGCGCGTCGGCCAACAGCTCCTCTACCTCCCGCGGCGTGTAGGCGGTGTTCATGGGGTGCAGAATGGCTCCGGTCTTGAAACAGGCATGGGCCAGGAACACGGCCTCGACACACTTCTCGACCCTCACCGAGACCCGGTCGCCCGGCCTGACGCCGCAGGCCGCCAGGGCGCCGGCGGCCCGATCGATGGCCGCCAGCACGTCGCCGGTAGTGAAGGCCGGGCCGCCGGGCATGATGAAGGCCGGATCGTGGGTCACGCGGTGGCCGTACAGGGCGTGAATGAGATTGCCGTTGGTCATGGTCTACCCGCTAAAGAAAGTATTTGACCGGCCGATTCTACAACAATACAATCCACACGATGAAGGGAAGAATCATGGAGGCATTGAAAGAGTATGCCAGCGTGGTCACGGCCGCGATTACGATAGTTGCGGCACTGGGCGCATTGGGTCTATGGGCCATCAACGCACAGGTGACCCCCGAGATCAACCGGCTGGAAGGGCGGATTGATTTGCACGAGACGCTGCTTAGACAGATCGACCGCAAGCTGGACGCCGGTGCGAAGGCCGCGGACGAGAGATTCAGCCGTTTTGAGCGTGCCATGAGCGCCAGATTTGAGAGTATCGACGCTCGGTTTCAGAGTATCGACGCTCGGTTTGAACGCATCGACGCTCGGTTTGAACGCATCGATGCGCGGTTTGAACGCATCGAGAGCGAGATCAAGATCATCCGTAACGACATCAAGACGATTCTATTGAGACTTCCAAAGCAGGTAGAGGCCGGATAGGCGGAGCACCTGTGCGCCGGTCCTTCCCGAGTCCGGCCAACACTCGGGAATGGACCGGTCAGCGCCCCCGGAACTCGGGCTTGCGCTTCTCCTGAAACGCCGCCAGACCCTCGGTATAGTCCGCGCTCGCGTCCGCTTCGAGAGCCAACCGGCGCAGTTCCTCGCCGCCCTCGTCCCTCCGGGCCAGGGCAGCCAACGCGGCCTTGGCCGCGGCCAAGGTCAAAGGCGCGTTGCCGGCTATGCCGGCGGCCATTCGCCGCCCTTCCTCCAGTACGGTTCCCGGCTCCACCAGCCGGTGCACCACGCCTTGGGAATGGGCCGCGTTCGCGTCGCAACGCTGGCCGCCCAGGAGCAGTCCGCGAACCACCGAATCCCCGAATACGCGTACGAAGCGGGCGATGCCCCGGGGATCGTAACCGAGCCCCAGACGCGCCGCCGGGACCATGAAGTAGGCATCTTTCGCCGCGATTCGGAGATCACAGGCACAGGCGAGCGACGCGCCGGCTCCCACGCACGGGCCGGCGATGCAGGCCACGGTGGGTTGCGGCACCGCCTCCAGCGCCCGCAACGCGCTCTCCACCAGGTCGTCGTACTCCCGGGTGGCGCCGGGCGCCCGAAGGTCGTCGAACTCCCGGATGTCGGCGCCGGACGAGAACACCGTCTCGTCCCCGGCGAGCAGGATCGCCCGCACCGCGCCGTCGTGCGCGACATGCCTGGCGAAGCGCCGCAGTTCGTTCCACATGGCGGAAGAAAGGGCATTACGGCTGTCGCCGCTGCAAAGCCGCAACTCGGCCACGCCGTCCGCCGCGGACACACGGATGGCCCCGGCGGATAACCCCGCGCCGCTCACGCCTCCCTCCGGTGCGCCATCCAAGCGCCGTCGGCCACGGCGCGGAACAACTCCGCCAGCGCCGTGTTGACGGCGGCCGGCTCTTCCAGCGTCAGGGTATGTCCCGAGCGCGGCACCACCGCCAGCGCGGCCATGGGCGCCGTGCGCTTGAGAAAGACGCTGCCGTCCAGGCACGGGTCGTCCTCGTCCCCGACCATGACCAGCAACGGCACCTCGAGCCGCGACAACGGCTCCTCCAGGTCCCACAGCGTAGGGCGCCGGCCCTGGACCTCTGACATGGTAAGCGCAAGCCCCATGGGCGCATGGCCGGCGAGGGTCTTCTCGAACTCGGCGAAGCCGCGGGGGTCCTTGGACTCGAAGGCCTTGCGCATGGGGTACCGGGCGTATGCGGCCGCCGCCTCCGCCATGGGTTCCTCCCGGAACATGCGGGCGATGTCCGCGCACATGGCCGCGCGCTCTTCGCGTTCGTCCGGATTCGAGCCCCAGCCGCAGCCGATGGCGGCCACGGACAGGCATCGCCCGGGGTGGTGGATGGCCACGTGAAGGGCGGTGTAGGCGCCCATGGAGTGGCCCACGATGTGCGCCTTCTCCAACCCGAGACCGTCGAGCACCGCCACGACGTCGCCGCGGGCGGTGTCCTGACCGTAGGCTTCCGGCGTTTCGGGCACGTCCGACGGCAGGTAGCCGCGGGCGTCGAAGGCGATGCAACGGTTGGAACGCGAGAAGCACCGCATCTGGGGCTCGAAGCTTCGATGGTCGCCCGCGAACTCGTGGACGAACACGATCGGGACGCCCCGCCCCGCTTCCTCATAGTAGAGACGGGTACCGTCGGGTGCGGTGATGGTGGGCAAGGATGTCCTCCCGAGTCTTCCTATCCCAGTTCCCTTCGGCGCAGGCTCAGCAGTACGGCCGAGCCTGCCGATGCCCCGACCGCGACCAGGGAGTAGACCGCCGCCAACACCACGTCGCCGCTCCCCGACGGCGGGTGATTGCTCCAATACAGGAACAGGTTCACCACCACATAGAGGGCGTAGGCGTGGGCCATGCCGATGACCCAGCGCTTCCTGTGCCAAAGGCCCAGGCCGTAAACCACCAGATAGGCGCCGAAGACGAGGCTCCACAGCACGTTGTCGCCGCCGGTCAAACGGCTCCCCAACAGAACAAAGCCGCTCTGTTCAGTGAGCTGAAACGGCTTGCAGAAATTCGAGATCGCCACCAGCCAGAAGCAGATCGCGAGCCCGCTGAAAATCCGATCCCGTCGTGCCTCGGCCAAATTCGTCCTCCCTCTTTGGAATGAGGATAATTTTTTCCAAGTTTTTCGTCCACCCCCTACATCGGGTTAACATCAAGTTCTATTGATGTAGTTCTATTGATGTGTGATGTCACGATGCGAACCACACTGACGCTTGACGATGACATAGCCGACTTTCTGAGCGAGCAGGCGAGGCTTCTGGGCAGGCCGTTCAAGCAGGTGGTGAACGACGTGCTGCGCCGTGGCATGTCGCCCGTCGTCAGGGAGGCCCCCGCCCCTTACAGGGTTACCCCGATCCACGGTGGGCCTGCTCCCGGCGTCGATCCCCTGAAGCTCAACCAGCTCAACGACGAGCTTGAGGTCGAGGACTTCGCCGAACCGGGCGCGGGATGATAGTCCCGAACCTCAACCTGCTGATTTACGCCCACAGCGACGGAGCACCCCACCACGACGCCGCCAGGCGCTGGTCATCAGCCTTACGAATCCGGTCGATACGGCCCACGGGACGCCGACTCGCTCCGCGCCGTTCACCAGGCTTTCCCAGCACAGATCCACTCCAACAACGCCGACCTCCGCCGCTTCCCCGGTCTCCGCTGTCATCCGCTCGGATGAGGACAGCACGCGGGTCGGGCGCCTCCGTTGCTTCCCGGAATCGTCAGCACTACGGCTGGCATGATGCAAGGTTAACCAGCACAATGGCGGGTCTTCGGTGGATCATGGAGAATCGAAACGGATAGGCTGGAGGCAGTCCAAGCGTGGTCAAACGGATAAGAGCAACCAATATTGGGCCGGTCACCGAAGCGGATATCCGCTTCGGTGACGTTACAATATTTGTAGGGCCGCAGGCGACTGGGAAAAGCATCTTCCTACAACTTCTGAAACTGCTTTTAGACAGACCTGCGATTCACAAGACCATGCAGCGCTTCGGCTTGGCGCGGCCGGGTTATGCGAGTAGCTTCTTCGATCTGTATTTCGGCGAAGGAATGGCTTCCATTTGGTCGAAGGAGGACAGCAGATTGATTCTGGGCCAGGCGCGCAAGCCGACCGATCTATCGGCCTATACACGCCCAGGCCGATCCGATGCTTCGGAGAAACTGTTTTACATTCCCGCGCAACGGGTCATGAGCCTGCGCGACGGGATGACCCCCCCATGTCCTTGATATCGTTTGGGCACTGCGGTTCTTTCAGGAGAATGGCGGACAGACAGGGGATGTCCTGAAGCTTCTTGGCCTTGCTGCCAACAGTAAAACGCGCGAACTGGCTGGCAGTGCTCTAGAGAGCAAGTTCAGAACCTACTATTTCAAACGCGACGGCATTGTTCACGACATATCCGACCTCGATCCTGGATCGGATGACATCGCTGAAGGAGGATGGGGTGGACTCACCGAATTCTCCAGCAAAGTGGGGGATGTAGTCGCTGAAGTCGCAAACCGCACGCCGGCCGAAACGTGATGACCTTCAAGGAGGCTGTTGAGACCGCGCCCGCCGGTCAGCTCTCCCGCAGCACCCTGGCCGGCGGCGAACGGACGAGGCCGCGGGTGCCGAGGTAGCCGACGGTCGTGACCACCAGCATGCCGAGCAGCGGCCCCACGGCCCAAAGGCGTGGGTGCAACCCGGTGGAGAGCTCGAAGACCTGGGTGTTAAGGGCGAACGTCGTGATCTCCGCGCCGATGACCGCGACCGTGCCCGCGAACGCGCCGAGGGCCGCGAACTCGATCACCAGCGCACCGGTGATGAGGCGCCGGGTCCCGCCCAAAGCGCGCAGCAGCGTCAGCTCCCTCAGCCTCCGGTCGCGGCTCGACTGGATGGACGCGATCAGCACCAGCACGCCCGCGCACAGCACCAGCGCCAGCATGAGCTCCACGGCCTGGGCCACCCGCGTGATGATTCGGCGCAGGTGCGCGATGATCTGGTCCACGTCGATCACCGACACGGTGGGGTAGCGGGAGAGCAGCTCGTTGAGAAACGGCTTCCGTTCGCGCGGCAGGTAGAAGCTCGTCATGTAGGTGGCGGGCTGCCCCTCGAGGGCGCCCGGCGACAGGATGATGAAGAAGTTGGGCTGAAGGCTGTCCCACTCCACGCGCCGGGTGTTGGTGACCGTGGCGGTGAGCGGCAGGCCGCCGACGTCGAAGGTCAGGCTGTCCCCCACGGCGAGCCCGAGGGAGGCCGCGTACTCCTGCTCCAGCGATGCCGACGGCGCGGCGCCGGCGGACCACCACCGGCCGTCCACCACCGCGTTGTGGTCCGGCACATCCGCCAGGAACGTCAGGTTGCGTTCGCGCCGGATCCCGGGCCGGCCCCGGCCTCCCGGCTCGGACCGCTCGTCCGCGCGGTCGGGCCGCCGCCGTTCTTCCCACGCGCCGGCGTCGATGTCGTTGACCGCGGTGATCCGCCCCCGGATCATCGGGAACAGCCTGCCGTCGTAGCCGGTGCGGGCCGCCAGCAGGGCTTGCACGGGGCCCGCCTCGGACGGCGCCACGTTCATCACGAAGTGGTTGGGGGCGTGTTCCGGAATCCGCGCCTGCCACTCGTCGATCAGGGCCGTGCGCACCAGCAGCATGATGAGCACCAGCATGATGGCGGCGCCGAAGATCACGATCTGCGCGATGTTCTCGCGATGACGGCGATGGAGGCCGGCCAGGGCCAGCCGCCAGACGCTGCCGGCCTGCATGCCCAGGGCGCGTCCGCCCCGCAGCAGGACCAGCGCGAGACCGGCGAACACGGCGACGGTGGTGGCGGTTCCCGCCAGCGCCCAGGCCGCGAGGGAGACGTTGCCGCCGTACCAGGCCAGCAGGCCCACACCGCCCGCGGCGGCGAAGCCGTAGGTCAGCGCCGGGGCCGCGGCCGGCGCCGGCTCCCGGCGGATGACGCGCATGGGTGAAACGCCGCGCAGGCCCAGCAGCGGCGGCAGGCCGAACGCCAGCACGCAGATGAAACCGGTCAACAGGCCCACCCCCGCCGGCCAGGGCCCCGGCAGCGGCAACGACACCGGCAGGAAGCCGCGCAGCGCCGCGATGATGCCGAGATGGGCCAGGGCGCCGAAGGCCAGGCCGGCGAGGCCGCCGCCGATGCCGATGGTCAGGAGCACGAGGGTGTAGCCCCATTGAATCTCCGCCGGGGTGGCGCCCAGGGTCTTCATCACCGCCACGTGGTCGTAGTGCCGGCGGGCGTAGCGATGGGCGCTCAGCGCCACCGCCACGCCCGCCAGCAGCACCGTCAGCAGGCCGCCGAGCAGCAGGAAGCTCTCGCCCCGTTCCAGGGCGCGGTCGATGCGGGCGTTGGCGCCGCGGACGTCACGCCAGCGATAGCCGGGCACCAGCTCGTCCGCGATGGCTTCGTGGAGGGAACGCAGCCCGTCTTCGCGGCCCGCCAACTGAAGGCGGTAGCGGATCCGGCTGCCGGGTTGGATCACCCGCGTGGCGGGCACGTCCTCCGCCCGCATCAACAGCCGCGGCGCGAACTCGAGAAAGCCCCCGCCGCGGTCCGGCTCCGACGCCAACACGGCCGTCACGGCGAACCGCGCGTAGCCGACGGAGACGGCATCGCCCACCTTGACGCCCAGCGCCGGAAACAGGCGGGACTCCAGCCAGACCTCGCCGCGGGCGGGCAGACCGCCGGTGGGCCGGCCGCCCCCGAAGGGCTCATCGGCGACGCGCA
Source organism: uncultured Binatia bacterium (SeqCode) (assembly GCA_965221155.1). Taxonomy (GTDB): domain Bacteria; phylum Desulfobacterota; class Binatia; order UBA9968; family JAJDTQ01; genus JAJDTQ01. Next base: position 1,897,926 of record OZ244869.1, read on the forward strand.
ACCCGCCGCGCAGGGGATAGCCCGGTGTCACCGCCTTGACGCTGGCCAACCGGCTGCGTTCCGAGGCCGCGGCGAACACCATGGATGGGAAACGGATGACGTCCGCCAGCGCAAGCCCGCGAGCCGCGGCGAGCTTCCGGAAGCGCTGCGGGATCGCCCGCGAGGAGTCGATGACGCGGTCGGCGCCCAGCAACGCGGCCGACTCCGTCACCAGCGCCCGCTGCAGGCGATCGACGAAGAGGCTGATGGCCGTCACCGTACCCACCGCCAGCACCAGCGCCGCCAACAGCAGACGCAGCTCGCCGGCGCTCCAGTCGCGAATCGCGAAGCGCAGCGCCAGCGCCGGCGTCACGGCGCGGGCTCCTGTGGCGGCCGCACGCGGCCGGCGTCCAGGGTGATGACGGCCGCGCAACGGCCGGCCAGGGCGGCATCGTGGGTGACCAGTACGAGGGTGGTGCCGGCCTCCCGGTTCAGATCGAACAGCAGATCGGCGATTCTGGCGCCGGTGGCGGTGTCGAGGTTGCCGGTGGGCTCGTCCACGAACAGCACCGTGGGCCCGGACGCGAACGCCCGGGCGATGGCCACCCGTTGTTGCTCGCCCCCCGACAGTTGGCGCGGGTAGTGCGTGGTCCTGGCCCCCAGGCCCACGCGTTCCAGGAAGCCCCGGGCGTCTTCCCGCGCCTGCCGTTGGCGGCGAAGCTCCAAGGGCAGCATCACGTTTTCCAGCGCCGTCAGGCTGTCGATGAGCTGAAAGGACTGGAACACGAAGCCGACGCTGCGGGCGCGCACCCGGGCGCGCCGCTCTTCGTCCAGGGCGGTGATCTCGTCGCCGTCCAGCCACACGTCGCCGCTCGTGGGCAGGTCGAGGCCCGCGAGAATGCCCAGCAGGGTGGTCTTGCCGGAGCCGGATTCACCCACCACCGCCACCTGCGCGCCGGCGTCGACGGCGAGATCGATGCCGTCAAGTATGGTCAGGTCGCCCTCGGCGGTGGGCACGCGCTTGACCACGGCCCTGGCGCGCAATATGCATTCCGGCATGAGGTTGGGTCCTGACATGAAGCACTTCCCGGTCAGACGGCGGTCGGTTTCCCTGAAGGCGTTGTTGCGGGGTTTCCTGCTCGTGGCCGCCCTCGCCGTGGGCGGCGAGGCGCCGCCGGCGGACGCCGGCAAGACCGTGTTGGTCCTGGGAAACAGTATCAGCGCGGCGTATGGACTTCAAACACGGGCCGGGGAGCCCGGCTGGGTGCAACTGCTGCGGCAGCGTCTTGGCCCGCGCCATGGCGTGGTCAACGCCAGCATCAGTGGCGACACCACCGCCGGCGGGCTGGCGCGCCTGCCCAGGACCCTGGCGGTGCACGAGCCCGATATCGTCATCATCGAGCTGGGCGGCAACGACGGCTTGCGCGGTTACCCGGTGGCCGCCATTCGTGCCAACCTGTTGGCCCTGACACGGGCCGTCCTCGCCGCGGGCGCCAGACCCGTGCTGGCCGGCATGCAGATGCCGCCCAACCTGGGGCCGCGCTACACCGAAGCCTTCCGCCGCATGTACGCCGAGGTGGCCGCCGAGACCGGCGCCGCGCTGGTGCCGTTTCTGCTCGAAGGCGTGGCCGCCGACGAGAAGCTGATGCAGCCCGACGGCATCCACCCCAACGCCCGCGCCCAGCCGTTGCTGCTGGAAAACGTGTGGCCGGTTCTGGAACCCCTGCTGGAGGCGGACTGAGGGCGGGTTTGAAACCCGCCCCTACAGGTCATCGCCTTGCCGACGGTGAAAAATCCTGCGCATCGTATCATGCGAATGAACCGGACAGGCCACCCGGAACCGGACATCCGATGTAGGGGCGGGTTTCAAACCCGCCCGCGCCCGGATCACGCTGTCGGCTGAATACAAGGCCACCCGGAACCGGACATCCGATGTAGGGGCAGATTTCAAACCCGCCCGCGCCCGGATCACGCTGTCTGCCGAATACACGCCACCCGGACCCGGACATCCGATGTAGGGGCGGGTTTCAAACCCGCCCGTGCACGGCATCGGCTGCCGGCTGAATCCGGCCGCGGACTCCTACCAACGCATGGAGGCGCGCAGCATCAGGGCGTGCGCGGGGGCGTTGTTTTCCGCGTCGTGCGTGCGGGTGCCCTCGAGGGCCAGGGCCGCGCCCGGTGCGATGGCCCAGCGCGCACCGCTTCGCCACACGCGGCCGCCGTCGGCGAGGGAGAGCCCGGCGTAAGGAGTCAGCACTCCCAGTGGACGGAGCCCGAGCCCGTAGCCCACTTCGGCCTCGAACCGGCGCCCGGCCTCGAACTCGCTGTCCCGGGCGAGACCCCGGGCGTCGGCGAGCGACCACAGCCGCTCCACCCCGCTCGACGCCGCACCCCAGCCGGGGGCGACGGTGAGCGACAGGCCCCGGCCGGAGGCGCCGGGGTCGATGCGGACCGAGGCCGAGGCGCCCCACTCCTCGTAGCCCGTCTGCTCGTGGGCCACCAGGGTCCTCACCGAGCCCGCCACCGTCACGCTGCCGCTCGCGTAGCGGAACCTCGCGCCCGCCTCGACGCCGGTGCCGCTATCGGCATCGCCCGCGTCGTGGCGCAGCCCGACCTCCAGCGTCGGCACCAGCCGCCCGCTCCCCATCTCGAACCCGCGCGAGCCCTCGACGACCAGCCGGAGACGGCTCACGTCGGCCTCGCTGGCCTCAAGGCCCGGCACCGCATCCGAGGTGGTCCGCACCCAGAACGCGTCCGACCGGACCGCCACCGCGAGGCCGCCGGGCCCGGCGGGCGAGAGCACCTCGCCCCGTGCCCCCACCGCGCCCATCCGCATGCCGATGTCGGTCTCGTAGGTCTCGGCCTCGGTGCGGTCATTATCCTCGCTTAGCGTGAGCGTGAGGTCGCCGGTGCCGTAGCCCGCCAGCCCCCACACGTCCACCTTCTCGGTGAGGCTGAAGCGGGCGTAGGGGTAGACGGCGGTGAGCGAGCTCTCGACGTCGCCGCGGTCGTCATCTTCGAGGAGTGAGAAATCCCCCTCGCCCTTGCTCACGGAGAGCGCCGCTCCCCCGAGCCAGCGCCCCCGGCCGACGTCCGCGCCCACGAACCCGCTGATGACGCTGCCGTCCATGCGGCACCAACACCCTCTTCACCGTCCGGCCGGGCGCGAAGGTCAGCGTCCCCGACGTCGCGGTGTAGTCCGACCCCGCCTTCGCGCTGCCGTCCGAGGTGGCATAGTCCACCGTCACCGGCACCGCCACCCCGTGGCGGTTCTTCCGGCGGCGGGGGCGGCGGCGGCGGCATCTCGGGGATGACCGCCACCAACGACTCCGCGAGCGCGCGGTTGTCCCCCGTACAGACGGCGCCGGCGGCCGCGCAGTCCCCCATCCTCGGCAGCGTCAACACGAGGTTGCCCGGGCCGTTCGGTGTGACATGGATCTCCCAGCGCCGGTTCTTACCCTTTCGAGCCGCCGCGCCTTCATGACCCGGCCGTTCATCACCGAGAAGGCCGAGCTTCGGAGCGTCAGGTAGCTTATGGGAAACTCCTCGCTGAACCGCAGCTCGAAGGTGAAAGCCATCCCGCCGTGGTTCTCCGGCAGGTTGAGGAACTTCGCCGTCAGCGCGTCCACCGCGTTCTGCTGCGAGGAGACGGGGCCGTTGCTTACCGCCCGGTTGTTCAGGGCCGCGGCGTCGCGGCCCGCCGCGTCCTGCAACGGGTTGTCCGACGGCACCGTGTAGCTCACCGTCACGGCTTCCCCCGGCGCCACCGGCGACGCCAGCGTCAGCGTTACCGTGTGGCCGCCCACCGTCACCGGGCTGCTTGCCGCCAGGGTCCGCGCCGCGCCCTCCACCCTCACCGCGAACGCGCTGGCCGCCGGCGTGGAGTCCTCATCCAGCGCCTCGTTGTACGTCAGCATCACGTAGTCGCTGTCCGCCACCGCGGCCTGCACGACCGGCGCCGTGGTGTCCTCCACTCCGGTGTAGTTGGTCACCGCCTTCGCGCTCAGCGCCGCCGCGTCGTTGCCCGCCACGTCCTGCAACGGGTTGTCCGACGGTACCGTGTAGCTCACCGTCACGGCTTTCCCCAGCGCCGCCGGCTCCGCCAGCGTCAGCAGCACCCGCCGCCCGCTCACCGCCACCGGATTGTCTGCCGCCAGGCTCCGCGTCTCGCCCGCCACCGTCACGGTGAATGCGCTTGCCGCCGGCGTGGACGCCGCATCCAACCCCTCGAAGTACATCAGCATCAGGGTTGCTCCGTCCACCTCCGCCCTTCTCAGACTCGGCGCGGTGTTGTCCACGGCGGCGGGATCCTTGGGCGTGATCCTCCACACGATGGCGTTCGACAGCATCCGCCCGTCGCTGGTGCAAACCGCACCGTCGGCGGCGCAGTCGGTGGTCACCGGTAGTTCGATCGTGACGGTGTTGTTGGACAGCGGCAAAGTCCTGAACCGCCAGGTATTCAGGATCCCCGAACGGTATGCGCTGATGACCTCGCCATTGGTGACCTTGAACACATGCGAGCGCATGGCCGTGTGCGTCGTCGTTTCCGGCCAGTTGAGGGTGACCAGCAGCTCGAACGGCGTGGAGCCGTCATGCATGGGGAAATACTTTTCCCTGGTCGCCGTCAACGGTGAGCTCGCCGGCCCCTTGACGCGCACGGTGACGCCGCTCGACAGCATGCGCCCGTCCGCCGTGCACACCGCCCCGGCGTCGTCGCAGGAGGTGGTGGCCGCCAGCGCCACGGTCACATCATGGACCGACGTCGGCTCCACCGTGACCCGCCACTGGTCGCGCCGGCCGGTCAGGCGCTGCGCGGACCTCACCCGGCCGTTGGTCACGCTCAGGGCGTGCGACCGCATGGCCGCCTCGGTGGTGGTGACGGCCGCTTTGAAATTGAGCCTCAGCGTGAAGGTTTCGTCGCCGTCGTGCCACCCGGGCGCCTCGGAGAACGCCGCCACGCCGGCACGGTCCCCTCGTCAACCGTCACCGTTACGGCAGTCGACAGGGGCCGGTCGTCGTTCGTGCAAACCGCGTCCTCGGCGGTGCAGTCGGTGGTGGCCGGCAGCGTCACCGTTACGGCGCCGGTCGTCGGCTCGATGGTGAGCTGCCACAGGGTGCCGAGGTGCCCGCTTCCCAGCGCGTCCAGGCCGCGGCCGTCGTCCAGCCGGCGCGCCGCCGTCACCCGCCCGTTCGTCACGCTCAAAGGCCCGTCGCCAGGGCTTTCCGTGTCCACCGCGGCCGGCTCGCTGAGTGCCAGCCGCAGCACGAACGGCGCGCGCTTGTGCGCCGCCGGCGCCCCCTCGAAGCTCCCGGTCAGCGTCTCCGTCACGTCGGTCAGCCCAATGGTCACCTCCGCGGAATCGGTGTTGCCGTTGCCGTCGTTGGCGCTCACCGTCACCGTGTAGGCGGACTTGATCTCGTAGTCGTAGAACACACCCTCGATGGTCCGGATCTGGCCGGTAGCAGGGTCGATCACGAATGCACCAGCGTCGTCGCCGTCCATCATGTAGGTGAGCTTGTCGTCATCCGGGTCGGTGCCGGTCACGGGCGCGCCCACGGCCGTGCCCGCTGCCGCGTTCTCCGCCACGGTGCGCGAATACGTCTCGGCCAGTTCCGGAGCGCTGCCGGTGATGGCGGTTCCGTGGAGCTCGAACTGGATGGAGCGCGAAAACGTGTTCCATCCATACACGACATCGAAGCCGGGGCTGGTCGCCGTCGCCTCCCCATATTCCCCTTCAAACAAACCCGGGCCGGGCTGCTGGCGCCTCACACGGTTGAGCCCGCGTCCGGTGAGTGAGCGTGTCCGCGTCAGGACAAACTCACTGAAGGCTGCGTCGACGCAGGCTCAGCAGCACCGCCGAGCCCACCGACACGCCCCCGGCGACTAGGGAGTACATCACGGCGGGTATTACGTCCGCGGCCGACGGAGGCGGGTGGTTGATCCAGTACAGGGACAGGTTCACGAGGACGTAGAGGGCGTAGGCGTGCGCCATCCCGATGACAATGCGTTTCATGTGCCAAAGGCCCAGGCCGTAGACCACCAGGTAGGTGCCGAACACGAGGCTCCACAACACGCTGTCACCGCCCGTCAAGCGGGTTCCGAACAGAACGAAACCACTGTGTTCGCTTAGCTGAAGGGGTTTGGAGAAGTTCGAGATCGCCACCAGCCAAAAGCAGATTGCGAGCCCGCGGAAGATTCGAGCCCGTTGCGGCTCGGCCATAGTCGTCCTCCTTTCAGATGGTCACTGCACTGTGTCGGATTACGCTCCGCTAATCCGACCTACCTCGGACCGGAACTGCGGCCTGATCAATCTTGCGGCATGAGCCGTCGGTCCCACCGTACAGGCGTCTCCAACCCCACCCGTACCCCCCCTGAAATCCCGGTGCCGGCAGTTGATGACGATATTTCGCTCCATGCGGGCGACGACCGACGGGACGATCAGGATGGCGCTTGGATTCTCCTCGTACCATCGGCGGCCCAGGCGGCGAGCCGCTTCCCCGTCCGAACTGAAACATTCCGGGAAGGTCTGGGGAGTGACGAACGCGTAGCTGGTGCCCTTGGGTATCGTAATCTCTATGTAGTGTTGGTTGGGCGGCAGGGTTCCGTTCCAGTGGACGAGTTGTTCCAGCATTGCCGTCGAGTAGTTCTCCGAAGCGTATATCACTTCGGCGCCGGCCTCATGCCACCTACCGGACGTGCGTTTGGCGCCCTCGGCGCTCCACACCGGGAACTGTCCCGCCGGATCGCCGATCCGGTATGCCCGCATCGTCTCCGGCAGAGTCCGATGCGTTGTCCGGGAGATGCGCTTCCTGCTCTCCATACAACCCTTGAACTATTGGTTGTTGAACTGAACCGGAGGGGTTCGTGGTCGCATCAGAGAGCGATGCCGGCTTCGGCGCGCCGAATGAGATTCAGGACCGCCTCGGCACCGGCCGAACTGGAGCGTGCCATGTCGAAGGGCGTCTCGCCTTCCAGCAAGGGATGTGGCCGGTTCAGGAACGACGCGACGGCATCCCGGTCTCCATGGTAGGCGTGGCTGACCGCATCGACAACGCGCCCTACCTCATAAAGCCTTCCGCTGATCTCCCTGGACAGTGGTTTGTTGGCTTTGCGGGCGCGCCTGGCGTCGCTTCGGGAACAACGGGGCCAACCACACGATTGGTGCCAAGCACGGTGGCGAGCGCGGTGGCTGACCGCGGGAACAGGCCCTCGGAGACGCGTCGCGCAAGCTGCACGTCATTCCTTGAATGGAGTTGGAGTTCCGTCTGTGCTTCGCAAATGTGGTGCGCTTTCGTAAACTGATCGTCATGACCAACCTATGCGTGCGAACGGCAACTTTGGCAGACGTAGGGCGTATCGCAGCGTTTCAGCAGGCGATGGCGCTGGAGACCGAGGGCAAGACGCTGGATGATACAACGCTGCGGCAGGGCGTAGCCGCCGTGTTCGGTGCGCCGCAGAACGGTTTCTATCTCGTGGCGGTTGCTGGCCCCGATGACGACGGCACGGCGCAGGTCGTGGGAAGCTTGCTCATCACCCATGAGTGGAGCGACTGGCGCAACGCCACCTTCTGGTGGATTCAGAGCGTTTATGTGGATGCCGGCTGGCGGCGCCGGGGCGTCTATCGCGCGATGTACGATCACGTGCTCGGCATCGCCAAAACCCGAGGCGGCATCTGCGGCATACGGCTCTATGTGGAGCGCACGAACGCCATCGCCCAGCAGACTTACCACAGTCTGGGGATGCACAAGTCGCACTACGACTTGTACGAGATGGATATGACGTCATGAGCCGGGCCTTGATGACCCAGACTTCCTAACCGCTCTCGCTCCATCTGCCCGGCGCATCCGTCAACCGGCCAAACCCCAGGTCGGCGCATAGTTGTCGGTAGGGTTCGCGGCGGACCCCTTGCCATTCCAGTTGGGTCAAGTCCTCGGGCAGGGGCACGTCAAGCCGCAGGGTCGCTAACCGACGGTAGAGCCGGGCCGCCTCCTGGTGCTCGGCCAGGCTGGCAGCCAGGGCCTTGGCGCCCCTTACCGTCACCTCCCAGTCCTCCGGGTCGTCGGGGATTTGCTCGATATGCCCGTAGTGCCCCAACACCTGGGCGGTGCTTTTCGCGCCCCAGCGGGGAACGCCGGGGATGCCGTCGGCGCTGTCCCCGACGAGCCCCAGGTAGTCGGGGATGGAATGGGGCGAAACGCCGAATTTCTCCCGCACTCCGGCCTCGTCCAGCACCGTGTCCTTGCGCCGGTCCAGGGTTACCACCCGGTCGGTTCTCACGACCTGGGCCAAATCCTTGTCCGGCGAGCAGAGCACCACCTGCTCCACCCCGGGCGCGTCCCACCAGCGGTTGGCCGCGGAGCCCAGGGCATCATCGGCCTCAACCTCCACCATCGGCCAGACCACCAGCCCCAGGCAGGCTGCCGCCTGTTCCGCCAACTCGAACTGGCTCAGCAGTTCCGGTGGCGTACCCTCTCCGGTCTTGTAGCCGGTGAAAAGATTGTTGCGGAAGGAGCGGATAACGCTGTCGAAGGCGCAGGCCACGTGGGTCACGTCGGGCTGCCGCAGCAGGATCAGCAGGGTTTGTATCAGGCCGCGCACCGCTCCCACCTCCCGCCCGTCCGGGGAACTGATGGAGGGCAGGGCAAAATAGGCCCGGAATAGCTCGAAGGTGCCGTCAACCAGGTGTATTTTCATTCCCGCCCCTGCTTGACCCGCATGGACTGACAGAGGACTTCCGCTATGACCCGTGGTTGGCGGCGTGGACAATGCCGACGTGAATGCCTTGAGGGTCTCGCAGCAGCGCGAACCTGATGTCGGACACGGACGTGGCCGGCACGACGACACCGGCGCCCAGGGACTCGGCCTTGGCCAGGCTTTCGTCGCAGTTCTCAACGCACAGGTAGATGGACCAATGGGGCAGCACTTCTCCCCATTCGGGTTGAATGGCCATCATCCCGCCCACCGGCTGTTCGCCCAACATGAACTCGTGATAGCTGTCGCCGCTGCCCATGTCATGTTCCCGGCGGCTCCAGCCGAAGGTCTGCTCGTAGAATGCGCCGGCGGCGGCAACGTCGTTGGTGTTCAGCTCGTTCCAGCCCAACGCGCCGGGTTCGTTAACAATGTCAGCGCCAATGTGGGACATGGGCTGCCACAGCGCGAATGCGGCGCCGGCGCTGTCCTGCACCCACGCCGTGCGGCCCACGTCCAGCACGTCCATAGGTGGCATCGTCACCGTTCCGCCGGCAGCGGCCACCTTTGTGACAGCATCTTCGGCGTCTTCGACAGCCAGATAGCTGTTCCAATGGGGCGGAATTCCCTTCTCCAACTCCTCAGCGTTCATCTGGACCAGACCGCCAACGTTCTTGCCGTCTTTTTGGAGCATCGTGTAAACGATACCGTCCCCGACCGGGTTATCAATGGTAGTCCAGCCCATCAACCGGCAATAAAAGTCCTTGGATGCCGCGGCGTCGGGCGTGAGCGCGTCAACCCAACAGAATGTTCCGGGAGTGTGTCTGGTAATCTCTGCCATGGTGTGAAGCCCCTTCCTGATAGTGAAATATGCCAATCCGCCGCTTCGTCAATTCTCGGTGTTCTTCGCCTTGATGGCTTTATAGAGGTTGGCCGGGGCGAAATCGTCAGTCAACACTTGACCGGCCGACAGGCGGTTCAGATCAATGTCCCGCTGCAGCAGTTGCCGCAGGTCGTAGCGAAAGCCGTAGGCTTCTTGCTGCTCCTTGGCGCGCTGTTGTGCCGCTTCTGGCTGAAGATTCTTGTCACGGGAGACCACGACGATGACGTTGCCGCTGATGCTGCCCTGGGCAAAGCCGAGTACCGTTGGAAAGACGGTCTTCAGGGTGGCGATGGTCGAGAGGTAAAGCTTGGTCCCCGAATGGACGTTGAAGACGGCCACGGCGCCGGGGGCCAGTCGCTTCTTGATCAGCCGGTAGAACTCCTTCGTCAGCAGATGAAAGGGGACCTCGCCGCCGCGGAACGCGTCGACCATGATCAGATCGTAAGGCTTCTTGTTGCGCATCAGAAAGACCCGGCCGTCGCTCTCATGCACCCGATAGCGCGGGCTTACCCTGACCCCGAAATAGCGATGGGCGGCCGCGATGACGCCGGGATCGAGCTCCACCACGTCCACCGTCAATCCGGGGACGTGACGCACGAGATAGGAACTGGTGGAGCCGCCGCCGAGGCCGATCATGAGCATGTTGTCGAGCCTTTCGGCGAAGGGCAGGCCCACCGTCATGAGCCGGGTATAGGGGAGCGGCAGGTTGTGCTTGTCCACAAGATCCTTGACCGACTCCGTGTAGTTGGTCCCGTAGCGCCGGACCGACATCCTGATGAGGTTCCCGGTCTTGCGGATGAAAATGTTGTTGTAGGCGGTCTCGATCTGTTCGATGATCGAATCGGGCATCTTCAGAAGCTGTTCGGCAGTGAACCGTTCAGGCGCCGCGGCCGCGGTCTCGTGCACGGGCGAAACCACCAGCAGGGCTGGCAATCCCACAAGGCCCGCCACCGCGGCAACACCACCGCGCAGGGTGCGGGACGCCACCAGGCTGGCCAGGAAAAGGGTGGCGGCGCTGACGATGCCGATGACGCCGAGCCAGATGGTAATCGCCGCGGTGCCGATGGACGGGATGAAGTAGAAGGTCGTCACCAGGGTGCCCACGATGCTGCCCAGGGTCGAGACCCCGTAGATTCGCCCGGCCACCCGGCCCGAGTGCTCGGTGGCATGCAGCGTCAGCCGGATTGCGAACGGTGAATAGACTCCCAGCAGGGCAACCGGGAAAAGCATCAGAGACACCGCCGCGATGAGGCTGCCGAAGCGGACGTCCTCGATGAGGTCGAAGACCCTCTCGAACAGCCCGCCCGCAAAGAGCGGCACCGTCAGGAGGTAAAGCGAGGCCACGAGGATCACCGAGCCCAGGACATGGGCCATGGGCCAACGGTCCGCCAGCCAGCCGCCCAGAAAGTAGCCCACCGAGAGGGCCAGCAGGATCGTGGCGATAAGCGATGCCCAGGTGAAGATCCCGCTACCGAAATAGGGATTCAGGTAGCGGCTTCCGAGCATCTCGAAGGCCATCACGATGGCGCCGATGACAAAAGCGTTCAGGTAGATGAGGGTGAGAAAAGTCGTGCCGGCGGCCGGACGGCGCGCGGCTGCTTCGCGGATCATCACGACGCAAGTCCTTTCGTTCGTGGTGTCGAGTTGCTCAAGCTGATGAAGCGCACCTTATCATGACGGGGCGGCCGTCGCATGGCCGTGGCAAGAGAAACGAAAGCCTGATTGATATCGTCGTGTTGATGATGTTGAAATGAGTGACTCGCGCGAAAGAACCGAAGAGGAGCAACGGCGCGGTCGACATCCCATGAGGCCATACCCGCATGAGTAGCGACGTTTTCGATGCCCTGGTCATCGGCGGAGGAATCAACGGGCTTTCCGCGCTTTACCACCTGGGGCGCCTGGGCGCGGAGCGCGTGGGGCTGGTGGAGCGATTCTCCATCGGACACGAGCGGGGCAGCTCGCATGGCGCGGCCCGCATCACGCGAAGCGCCTACATGGTGCCGGAATACGTCCGCCTGATGCAACGGGTGCACGACGAAGAGTGGCCCAGGCTCGAAAAAGACGCCGGCCGGCGTCTGGTATACCCCAACCCCGGGCTTTTCATCGGGACTCCCTGCGAGCGTTTCGACCGCTACATTGACACGGTCGAAAAAGAAGGCGTGGACGTGGAAGTCATCACGCCGGGCGAAGCGCGCGGGCTGTATCCCCAGTTCACATTCGAGAATGTCGAGAAGGTCCTGCTCGACAGGACCGCCGGTATCGTCTCGGCCAAGGAGGCCGTGGAATCACTCGCCGAGCTGGCCCGCGAGAACGGGGTGCGAATCCATGAGAACACCGTGGTCCATGAAATCGACCCCACTGCCGAGCCCTTGACCATCGGAACCAGCAGGGGAACCCTCAAGGCCGAGCGCCTGATCGTGGCGGCGGGCGCCTGGGCGGGAGAGCTGTTCCCCTTTCTCAAGCCCAAGCTCTCGGTGGCCCGCCAGACGGTGGGGTACTTCACGCCCGGGGGCGACGTGGATGATTACCGGCCCGGCCGTTTCCCGGTCTGGATGTACATGGAGCAGGGAGAGAATGATGTTTTCTTCGGGATGCCGGAATTCGGCCGCTCCGGCATCAAGCTGGGTCGTCACGTGTCCGCCGGGGTGGACGATGACCCCGACGACCCGCCGGCCTCCATCGCGCAAGACAAGATAGATGATTTGAATCGCTTTATGGCCGGATTCTTCACGTCCTCGGGATGGACCCTCGTGGGCGCGGAGAATTGTCTTTACACCAATTCGCCGACCGAGGACTTCATCATCGACCTGCACCCCGACAACCCGCGCATTGCCATAGGCGCCGGTTTCTCCGGCCATGGTTTCAAGTTCGCACCCCTCACCGGAAGGCTCTTGGCCGAATTGGCATGGGAAGGGAAGATATCCATACCCGAAGCCGATATGGCGAGACGCCTTTTTTCGCTCAAAGAGTAGGAGTCAGGACGCCAACGCCGCCACCGGCTCGTTGGTGGCGGGGTCCACTTTGTACGAGGGCCTTCTCGAAATCGGGGATCTGCGCGAGTTTTTCTGAATAAATAGAAGGAGCATCACTATGGCCGATGAGACGAAGGCACGCGTTGGGTCTACCCTTGAAAGCCTGCTGCGGGAAGACGGCACCTACGAAGAGTTGAAGAACGACGCGATAAAGGCTGTCCTCGCAAACAAGTTGACGGAGGCGATGAAGGCGCAGAATCTCTCCAAGGCGCGCATGGCCGAGCGTATGGCGACCAGCCGCTCGCAACTTGACCGCCTCCTGGATCCAAAGAATGAAGGGGTGACCCTCTATACGTTGAAACGAGCCGCAGCCGCCGTCGGGATGCGCCTCGAACTTGAACTCCACCAAACCCAGGCCTAGCAGGCTGTGTCAAAAGGCCAACTTCGAGGTGCGAAAGGCTAATCCGTCATTCCCGCGAAAGCGGGAATCCAGGGGCGGTGGAGGGGTGCTACAGGGGCGTTCCCCCGCCCCACCCCGTCTGGATTCCCGCTTTCGCGGGAATGACGATTTCGGGGGTCTGTGCCTCGCTGGGATGGCGTTTGACACAGCCTGCTAGGGTATGGCCGGGTGGACGATACGGGAATAGAGGGATGCACCAAGTGTCAGGATGCCAACGCCGCCACCGCCTCGTTGGTGGCAGGATCCACTTCGTACGGCCCCGGCAGGCCGAGCTCCTTGGCGATGTCACGCATGGCCGGCAGGACCTCTTCGCCCATGAGCTTGAGGGTGCGCATCTGTGACTCGTGGTCCATGGCGCCGTCGCCGGTGCGGAAGATGATGATGCCGGGCCGCAGGTAATCCATGATGTAGCGTATGTCCTCGACGCACTGCTCGGGGGTGCCGACGATCATGCCCTTGGTGGCGACCTGGTCCTCGAAGGAGGCCAGGGCGCCGGCCCGGGTGCGCCCCTTGGAGTCGGGAGCCGTCATCTGCCGGCGCAGGGCCACGGCCGTTCGGGTGTTCAGGCCCGGAGGGCTCATGATCCACGGAATGGGCCTCTGGACGCCGGGGTCGAAGGGGCTGCGGACGCCCTGGGTCAGGGTGCGGCCCACTTCCATGGCCTTGGCCTTCGTTTCCTCCACGTGCACGAAGAACATGTAGCCCAGGTGCTGCGGGCCGGCATCGTAGCCTTCCTCTTCCGCCGTTTCGTAGTAGACCTTGAACATCTCACGGGTGAGCTCGAGCTGCGTCGAGAGCATGATGTAGGGATAGCGGTGCCGGGCGCACCACTCCACGGTTTCCCTGCTGGAGGTGCCGGGCACCCAGATGGGCGGGTGCGGTTTCTGATAGGGCACCGCCCAGGGATTGACGTACCGGTACTGGTAGTGCTTGCTCTCCCAGCGGAACGGGCCGGGCGTGGTCCAGGTCTTGATGAGGAAGTCGTGGGCCTCCTCGAAGCGCTCGCGGTTGTAGTGAGGCGGGACGTTGTGGCTGATGCTCTCGCCGCCGGAGCCGCGCACGATCCCCGGGATCAGCCGGCCGCGGGAGATGACATCGATCATGGCGAGCTGCTCGGCCAGCCACAGGGGATCGTCGTGGATGGGCAGGATGTTGCCGAGCAGCAGGATCTTCACTCTGGTGGTGATGCGGGCGAGGATCGAAGCCTGGACGTTGGCGACGCCGTTCATGCAGAAGGGCGCGCTGTGGTGCTCGTTGACCATCAGCCCGTCGAAACCCATCTCCTCGGCGTAGATCTTTTCGTCGAGATAGCGGTTGTACAGGTTGGCGGCGCGCTTGGGGTCGTACTCGGCGTTGCTGACCTTGTGGATGCCCGTGCCCCATTCGTCGGGCCAGTTGTCTATCTGCCAGGGCTCTTCGGTGAAGTGGCCGATGAACATGTGTTACCTCCCGGCTTGTGAACGGCCGCTAGGAGCCTGCGCCGCAGGAACCCGGCATCCGATGTAGGGGCGGGTTTCAAACCCGCCCGTGCCCGCACGGCGTTGCCGGCCGATACAGGCTCCTAGGAGCCTGTCCGAGTATTCGAGTCGAGCTCGGGTAGGGGCGACCGGCGGTCGTCTCTGTGGGGCTCCACCGCATAGTAGCCTCCTAGGAAGCCATGGCGGCGAGCGGTTCGTTGGTCCTGGGGTCGATGTCGTAGGGGCCGGGAAGGCCCAACTCGTCCGCGATCTCCCGAAGCTTGGGCATGACCTCCTCGCCCATGAGCTTGAGCGTGCGCATCTGCGACTCGTGGTCCATGGCGCCGTCGCCGGTGCGGAAGATGATGGTCCCCGGCCGGAGTTGTTCCATGATGTAGCGCACCTTGGGGATGACGCTGTCGGGGGTGCCGACGATCATGCCGTGGGTCGCCACCTGGTCTTCGAAGGTCGCCCGCGCTCCCGCGCGGGTGCGGCCGGACGAGTCCGCGGCGGTCATCTTGCGCCGAAGGGCACGGGCGCTGCGGGTAGCGATTCCCGGGGGGCCCGCGATATAGGGCCGCGGCCTCTGCGCACCGGGATCGTAGGGGCTGCGGACGCCCTGGGTCAGCGTCCGGCCCACTTCCATGGCCTTTTTTTCGGTCTCCTCCACGTGGAAGAAGAACATGAAGCCAAGATGCTGGGGCCCGGCTTCATAGCCCTCTTCCCGGGCGGTGTCATAGTAGACTTGGTACATCTGCTGGGTCAGATCGATCTGGCTGGCCAGCATGATGTAGGGATAACGATGCCGGGCCGCCCACTCCACGGTCTCCCGGCTGGAAGTACCGGGCACCCAAATAGGCGGATAGGGCTTCTGCAACGGGACGGCCCAGGGGTTCACGTACCTGTAGTGGAAGTGTTTGCCCTCCCAGCGGAAGGGGCCGGGGGTCGTCCATGTCTTGACGAGGAAGTCGTGGGCCTCTTCGAAGCGCTCCCGGTTGAAGTGCGGGGGCACGTTGTGCGTCAAGCTCTCACTGCCGCCGCCGCGGACCACGCCGGGGATGAGGCGGCCCCGGGAAATCACATCGATCATCGCGATCTGCTCGGCCAGCCAGAGGGGATCGTCGTGGATGGGCAGGATGTTGCCGAGGATCACGATCTTGGCCTTGGTGGTGATACGAGCGAGAATGGAGGACGTCACGTTGGCCACGCTGTTCATGCAGAACGGGGCGCTGTGGTGCTCGTTGACCATGATCCCGTCGAAGCCCATCTCCTCGGCGTAGACCTTCTCGTCCAGGTAGCGGTTGTAGAGGCCGGAAGCACGAAAGGGGTCGTACTCGCTGTTGCTCACCTCCATGACGCCGGACCCCCAGGCCACGGGCCAGTCTTCTTTCTGCCAGGGTTGCTCGGTAAAGTGGCCTATGAACATGTGTTTCTCTCCCTGTTCCCCTCTCCCGATCGAGATGGGGGAGTCGCCACGCTAGTGGCTATCTACTTTGCGCCTGCGTCGTGCCCCGGTCGCTATCAACCTCCCAGAAACTCAAGGACGGTTTTGGTGAACTCGTCCGGCTTCTCCATCTCGGGCATGTGTCCGCAGTCCTCGAAGACGGCAGCCTGAGCACCGGGTATTCCTTGCTTGTAGAGTTCGCAACTACTGATGGGGACAATGCCGTCCTGCCTCCCCCATACGAGAAGGGTAGGGGTTGCTATGGCAGGGAGGAGATCCGGTAACGTGATGCTGTGCATGTAGGGCCGCCAGAGGTAGCGGATGGCCGCCTCCCGGTTTGTCTCTACCTGGTCGGCCTCGTCCGGAGTCCAGTCCTTGCCGTAGTACTTCAGGTATTCGGCCGATTCGGTGTCGTGGAAGGACTGTTGGAATGCCTCCTTCGCGGAGTGCAGGAAGTAGTCCCAGATCTCCCCCTCCCGGGGCTTGATGCCTCCCGCCCCCACCAGAACCATTTTGGAGAAGATGTGGCTGTTGGCGGTGGCAAGCTCGGTGGCGATCCAGCCTCCCAGAGAAAACCCGATGACGTTGAGCGGAGTCGACAGACCATAGTCTCGTACGAACCAGCTTACCCAGGCGGACAGGTCCCGGACCGACATCATCCAGTCCGGATACGACGAGGAGCCGAAGCCCGGCAGGGAGGGTACATACACGGAGTAACGCTGGGCCAGAAGCTCGTGGGCCTGCAGCCAGTCGGGCACGCCCAACTCGCCGTGGAGGATCAGCAGCGGATCTCCGGAGCCTCCGCGTCGCAGTTGCAGGGATGTGCCGGCTATGTCGAGGGTCTCTTCGGTGAAGGCGGCGGGCGTCGTTGTCACTGGCTCCTCCGGTTTCGCGTTTCAGGATGGGTGTCGGGTTTCGTGCAGCATAGACAAGAGCGCCGGGAACGTCAACGGGACTCCGAAAGGCCCGGGGGCTCGTGTCAATACATTGTATTGACACGAGCCCCCGTGGCCGCTATGGTGTTTGGGTGGGCAAGGACCAACAGCTTCAGATCCGGATCAGCGCGGAAGACAAGGCGCGCATCCAGGAACGGGCGACCCGTGCCGGGATGGACGTGTCCAAATGGGTGATGAACCTGGTGCTCCCGTCCGTCGAACGCGAGTTTCAGGCTCTGTGTCGGGAGCTCGTAATGCCCGCCCATGCGCCCTCGTACGTATTCGCGGAGTTGAACGACATGCTCGGCAGGGTGAATGGGGATGATTTCGCGCGGGCGGTCCGGTATGCGCCGGAAATCAGTCTTCCACCGTTCGAAGCGAACTACCTGGCGGCAATGATCGAGTACGTGGCCATGTCGAAGGGGGTGGGTCCTCCCGACTGGACGAGGACGGTGCCGCCGTTGGAAAGGCCCTGGTTCGCCTCGTCAATGGAGAGCCTGCGGTTGTATCTCCTGACCACCTCACCGCCGCCGTTTCGGCGCCGGAACCTGTTTGTAGACAGCAGCGTGGGCCAGCGGGTGTAGATAGTGGAGTACTCCAAGCGCGACATCGAACGCCTGTTCCAGGGACTTAACGACGAGCTATCGGGCAGGGAAATCACGGGGGAGGTGTACTTGGTGGGAGGCGCGGTCATGTGTCTGGTCTACGACGCGCGCCCATCGACCAAGGATGTCGGCGCCTTCTTCAGGCCGGCGAGGCACGTAGGCGAAGCCGCGCACGCCGTCGCCGCCGCATCCGGGTTGTCCCCTGACTGGCTCAACGACGCGGTCAAAAGTTACCTGAGCGACAGGGGCGATTTCCACCCATACCTGGAGGCGTCCAACCTGCGCGTCTTGACCGCAGCCCCGGAGTACCTGTTGGCAATGAAGTGCCTGGCGATGCGCCTTGGCGAGGAGTTTCACGACGAAGACGACGTGCGTTTCCTGCTGCGCTACCTCAATCTCACCGATTACGGCGCCGCATTGGACATCGTGACGCGCTACTACCCGCTGGAACGATTTCCACAGAAGACGCTGTATGCGTTGGAGGAAATGCTGTCCCGGCAAGGTTAGGGCGAGCGGAGGTCAGGCCGGCCGTTTACCCTGCAGAAAGCAACTCAAAACCAGCCCGGCGACCGCGGCGGCCAAGCCTATCAGGAAGGCCCACCAGAGGGCGTTGACGAGGCCGGCGATGAGCACGGGCATCAGGTCGGCGGGTATCAGCGCGCGAGTGGACGGATCCAGCAGGTTTTGCGGATTCGTGACCCTGCTGATGACCTCTTCCGAGAGCGAAGTCAGGTCGGCGGCGATGACGGTGAACGCGGCGTTCATGCGTTGCAGCAGAACGCTGCCCATGATGCTCAGGATGAGGGCGCCGCCGATGGTGCGGAAGAGCATCACGGTGGACGTGGCCACGCCAAGGTGCTGGAACGGCACCGCCGCTTGGGCTGCCACCAGCGCGGTGACGTTGACCATGCCCATGCCCGTGCCGGAGCAGCTCACCGCGACGAGCATTATGGTCATGCCGCCGGCCTCTTCCAGGACCATGAGCGGGATATAGCCCAGGACCATCAGGGTCATGCCAGTGACGCAGACGTTGCGGTAGCCCCAGCGCGTGGCGATGAGGCCGGAGATGACGCTCCCTGCGGTCCAGCCCACGCTCAGGGGCAGCAGGGTGAGGCCGGCCAGGGAGGCGCTGCCACCCAGCGCACCCTGGACGTAAAGCGGCAGAAACCCGATGATGCCGAATATGCCCATGGCCGAGACCAGGCTGAGGACCGTGGGCCGGCTGTAGCTCGGCATGCGGAACAGCGCCATCGGCAGCACCGGATCCCTGGCCTTGCTCTCGATGACGACGAACAGCGTGAACAACGTAATGACGCCGACGACCACGGTAACGGACTCGGCGGTCACGAGATCGATTTGGTTGGCAGCCACCAGAAGCCCGTAGAACAGCAGCATCAGCGCGCCTAGCAGGACCGCGGCGCCGCCCAGGTCCAGCGAGCGCAGCCGGCTCTCCGTGCGCTCCTCGTGAAACCCGATGACGATCAGGGTGGCGGCCACGACCCCGATGGGCAGATTGATCCAGAAGATCCAGCGCCAGTTCCAGTACTCCGCGATGAACCCGCCGCCCGCCGGGCCAAGCACCGAGGCGACGCCCCACACGCCGGAGATGATGCCCTGCATCCGCGCCCGCTGCTCCACCGGAAAGACGACCCCGACGATGATGAACGCCAGCGCGTAGATGGCGCCCCCGCCCGCGCCCTGCACGGCGCGGAACACGATGAGCTGCGGCATGCTCTGCGCGGCGCCGCAGGCGGCCGAGCCCGCCACGAAGGCTCCGATGGCCAGGAGCATCAGAGTGCGCCGGCTGTAGATGTCCGAGAGCTTGCCGAAGATGGGGGTGGCCAGCGCCGAGGTGAGCATGTACACGGAGAAGACCCAACTGTAGAGCTCGATGTCGCCCAGGCTGGAGACCATGGTCGGCATGGCGCTGCTCACGATGGTGGCGTCGATGGCGAAGAGAAACACCACCAGCATGACACCCATCACCGCGATGGGGACTCCGGCGGGCGCGTGGGCGCGTTGTGTCATGTTCCCGTGTCCAGTTCCGTCCCTGATACGAGGTACGCTCGACAGAACGCGTCATTCCCGCTTTTGTGGGAATGACGCGTTCTGGGCGTCGCTGCCCATTTCGTATCAGTGTTCCGGAGCTTGCGGTAGCGCACCGAGTCGAACAACGCACGAGTGCGGCTACTCACCGCGCGCGTGGGCCAGGATCGCGTCGAAGATGGGAGTGTAGCCGGTGCAGCGGCACAGATTGCCGTCCAGTCCCTTCTTCACCTCATCCAGCGTCGGCGCGGGATTCTGATCCAGCAGGGCCTGGGCGGCCATCAGCATGCCCGGTCCGCAGTAGCCGCACTGCACGGCGCCGTACTTGAGAAACAGGCGCTGGAGCCGGTCGAGCTCCATGCCGTCGCCGCATCCTTCTACCGTGGTGATCGCTTTTCCCTCACAGCGCGCGGCCAGCACGACGCAACTGTGGACCGCCATGCCGTCCACCCGCACGGTGCAGCAGCCGCAATGGCTGGTCTCGCAACCGCGCTTGGCGCCCGTCAGGGCCAGCCGCTCCCGCAACACGTCCAGCAGCAGCGCCGTGTCCAGGGCTTCCACCTGGACTTCCTGGCCGTTGATCTTGAGCTCAAGCAGCGCCATGGCCGTTCTCCTGGATCTGCTTCGCCGCCTGGAGCAGCGCCCGGCGGACGAATACGGACACCATCTTGCGGCGGTACTCGGCGCTGGCATGGGGGTCGGAGCCCGGGTCCACCTCGGTGCTCGCCATCTCTCCCGCGGCCCGGGCCGTTTCGGCGTCCAGCACCGCCCCCTTCAGGGCCGCCTCGGCCTGTGCGGCCCGGAGCGGAACCGGGGCGGCTCCGCCGATGCCGATCCGCACCTCGGCCACGCCGCCGGCACGCTTGCCGTCCGGCACCACCACGGCGGCGACGCCCACCATCGCCAGGTCTTCGGGACTGATGGCGTGCTTCAGGTACACTCCGGCGGTGCCCGCCGGCGCGTGCTCGATCTCGATGCGGCAGAGGATCTCGTCCGGCTCCAGCCCGGTCTCGAAGTAACCGGCGAAGAACTCGGAAAGGGGGACTTCACGGGCGCCGCCGCGCCGCCGCAACGCGGCGCGGCCGTTCAGAGCCAGCAGCACCGGCGGAAGGTCGGCCCCGGGCTCGTTGTGGCACACGTTGCCGCCGATGGTGCCGAGGTTGCGCACCGCGGTGGAGCTGACCTGTCGTGCCGCGGCCGGAAGCACGCCGACCGTTTCACCCAGGAGAGGGGACGCGATCAACTGGCGGCAGGTGTTCATCGCACCGATGGAGATGCCCGTGGAATGCACCTCGATACCCCGAAGTTCCTCGATGGGATCGAGGTCGATCAATGCCCCCGGCGACACCAGGCGGTTGCGCATCATCACCAGCAGCGACTGTCCCCCGGCGATGGGCAGGGCGTCGTGCGTGTATTCCTCTCGCGCCGCCAGCGCTTCCTCCAGGCTCGCGGGCCGGATCAGCTTGCATTCCATGGTCGGTCTTTCGATGCGTGGTGACGAGCGTCGTCCCGGCCGCGGCCGGATGAGGGGCTCGCGACAAAGTTCATCCGTTGCCCTTCCGCTGCCCCTCCACCGCCTCCAGCACCCTCTCCGGGAAGAGCGGCAGCTCCTTCAGCCTCACGCCCAGAGCGTCATGGATGGCGTTGCCGATGGCGGGTGCGATTCCCACGATGGCCAGCTCGCCGATGCCCTTGGCGCCGAACGGACCCTCCGGCAGCGGCACTTCCACCGCGATGGGCTTGATTTCCGGGATCTCCTGGCTGGACGGAATCTTGTAGTCCATGAACGACGGATTGACGATCCGGCCTTGGTCGAACAGAAGCCGTTCGTGCAGCGCATAGCCCAGTCCCATGACCACCCCGCCGATGATCTGGCCGTCGACGCTCAGGGGGTTCAGGCTCTTGCCCACGTCGTGGGCCGACGCGATGCGACGGACCCGGACGATGCCGGTCTCCTCGTCTATCTCCGCCTCCACGGCCTGGGCCGCGTACTTCCACCCCGGCACGTACTCCTTGCGCTGGGTCTTGTGGGGGAGGGTGGGGTAGTCGCCCTTGCCGCCGTAGGAGCCCCGGCCCAGGATCGGCCGCTCAAAGGTGTGGGCCCGTTCGAGGACCTCGCGAAACGGGAGCGAGAGTTCCGGATGTCCGGGCGACACGACGCGCTCCTCCGCCACCGCGAGATCGTCCTGCGGGATCTCCACCATCCGGGAAGCCACTTCCAGGAGCTGTTTTCTCGCGTCCTCCGCGGCGATCTTCACCGCCATGCCGGTGTAGAAGGTCACCCGGCTGGAGAACGTGCCGCGGTCGTAGGGCGTGGTGCCCGTGTCCGCGCTGGCGATGCCCACCGCCTCCACCGGAAGCCCCAGCACCTCGGCGGCGATCTGGCACATGACCACGGACATGCCCTGGCCGATTTCGGAGGCGCCCACCAGCACCTGCGCGCTGCCGTCCTCGTTAAACTGGACGTAGGCGCTGGAGATGCTCGAATGGGTGGTGGGGGACTTGGCGATGACCGCGAGGCCCCGGCCCACGTTCGCGGGCTTGGGCTTGTTCCAGCCGATCTCCTCGGCCACCCGTTCCAGGCACTCCCGGAGCCCGATGCTCTGCACCACGTCGTCGATGGAGTTGATGTCGCCTTCCTCGAGAATGTTCTTGAGGCGGAGCTCCAGCGGGTCCATGCCCAGGCGCTCGGCGATCATGTCCAGTTGCGACTCGATGGCGAAGGCGCCCTCGGGCACCCCCAGCCCGCGCAACTGGGTGCCGCGCATCTTGTTGGTGTAGACCAGGGTGGACGAGATCCGGAGGTCGTGGACGCGGTAGGGGCCGTTGCCGTCCTTCATGGCGCGGTTGCTGGGGGGCAGGCCCTCGGCGTGGGCGCCGGTGTCCCAGAGAAAGTCGATGTCCCGGGCCGTCAGCGTCCCGTCCTTCGTGACCCCGGTCTTGACCGTCACCGTGGCCGGGGTCGAGCCGGCCGCGGCGGTGAACTCCTCCGCCCGGGTCATCACCATCTTCACGGGCTTGCGGCTGCACATGGACAGCGCCACCGCCACGGGCTCCAGCCGCGGCTCGATCTTGCCGCCGAAGCCGCCGCCCACCTTGGTGTTGATCACCCGCATGCGGCTTTCCGGAATGGCGAACAGCCCGGCCAGCAGGGTCCGGAGCTGGAACACCTCCTGGCTGCAGGTCCACACCGTCACCGCGTTGCCCCGGGCCGCGGCCAGCGTGGCGTGGGGCTCCATGTAGCAGTGATGGATCTGGCTGGCGTGGAACGTGTCCTCGAACACGTAGTCCGCCCTTGCCAGCGCCGCGTCCACGTCGCCGCGATGGTGGGATGCCTGGTGGATGATGTTGGTTCCCGGCACCGGGTTCCACGACGCCAGATACACCGACCGGGCCGGCCCCAGTTCCTCGTGAACCAGCGGCGCCCCGTCCCGCGCCGCCTCCGCAGCGGTGAAGACCGCCGGCAACTCCTCGTAGTCCACGTCGATGAGGGACAGCGCCTCCAGCGCCCGTTCCTCATCCGGCGCCGCGGCCGCGGCCACGGGCTCGCCGACGTAGCGCACCTTGTCCACGGCGAAGATCTGCTCGTCCTCGATGGCGTAGCCGTAGCGCCGGTCCGGCACGTCCCGCGCCGTGATCACGGTGACCCCCGGCAGCCGCCGGGCCTTCTCCACGTCGATGGACCGGATCCTCGCATGCGGCAGCGGGCTGCGCAGGATCTTGCCCCACAGCATCCCAGGCTGGGTCACGTCCGGCCCGTAGACGGCCTGGCCCGAGATCATCTCGGCGCCGTCCGGGCGTATGACCGGTGTGCCGATTACGCGATAGTCATCAGCCATATCGTTCGCTCCGTCCGCTCAATACAGCCCATACGGGGGAGAGGGTCAAGCGCTGTGCCGTCCGGGGTAGTCCAACGCTGGTCCGTCAGATGTCCCAGAGATCGGGCCATCGTTTTCGGATGCGCTCCTTCACCTCGGCGCTGGCCTCCACCACCTTGGGGAACGTGTCGCGGTGGTTCCAGGGCCGGCAGGCATCGATGAGCATCCTCTTGTTGAAGTTCCTGCTATCGTCCGGGTAGGCCATTGGATCCAGGGGGCTGCTCCAGCAATTGCGCACGATGTCCAGGTCCGTGTCCGGGTCCAGCCGTGTGCACATGGCCCACACCACGTCGTCGATGCTGGTGGGATCGATGTCGTCGTCCACCACCACGACCATCTTGTTCAGGTACGATCCCGCGTAGGAACCGGCGGCGGCCATGGCGGCCTGCTTGGAATGGCCCGCGTACATCTGTTCGATGGCGACGGTGATGAACATCTGGCTGCCGCTTCCCTCGTGATTCCAAACCCCCTTGATGCCCGGGACGCCCGCGGCCTCCATCTGCTCCCAGATGGCCGAGCTGCTGAGGAAGCTGGAAATATACGTATCGTCGCTGGGCGGCTTGCGCGGCACGGTGCCGAGAATGATCGGATCGTTCCGGTACATCAGCGACGCGACCTCGATGACCGGCTGTTTCTCACGGCCCCCCGCGTAGTAGCCAGTCCACTCTCCGAAGGGTCCTTCGGGCTCGAAACGGCCCGGTGGTATGTGACCTTCAATGGCGATCTCGGCTGTTGCCGGAAGAGGCAGGTTCGTGACCTCGCCGCGGATGACGTCCACGGGCTCTCCGCGTATGCCCCCGGCCACGTCGTATTCACAGACCCCCGTGCCGGCGTGGAGCCCGGCCATCAGATAGATCAACGGGTCGTGACCGAACGAGACGGCCACGGGGCAGGCTTCGTTTCTGCGCCAGTACTTCTCCATGATGAGCCGGCCCTGCTTGCCCGCTGTAATCATGATTCCCAGGGTGTTTCGGTCGTGAACCATGACCCGGTAGCAGCCCACGTTGATCCAGTCGGAGTCGGGGTCCTGCATGACCACGGCGCAACCCGTTCCCAGATAACGGCCGCCGTCGTCCTCGTGCCACTTGGGCGTGGGGAACCGGAGCATGTCGATGTCCCCGCCCGTGGCCACGTTTTCCTGCAGCGGACCCGAGTCGGCCACACGAGGCTTGATGCCGGGCAACTCGCCGTGGAACCGGCGGCAGTTCTGCACCATGCCCGCGAGCGACAGGTCTCGGGGAATATCGAGTGTGACGGCCACCCGTTGCGGGGATGTGGTGACGTTGGCAAGTACGCGAAACCCCGGCGGGTAGCCGGGTATCTCGTCGAACAGCAACGCTGGCCGCCCGACCCGTTCCATGTAGAGATCGGTAATGGCGCCGATCTCTTCGTCGCAGTCCGCACCGTTGACGCGGCGGATCTGGCCCAGCGCGTCGATACGGTCGATCCAGTCGCGCAGGTCGTTTACGGGCATTGGCTTCCACTCCGCCGTTCAGAACAGGAACCGACTGCCCGGTGTGCGCGGGATATATTGACCCTTGCCCGTGGCGACGATGCGCGACCTCGGCTCTCCCTCCGGCCACTCCATCAGAACTTCGCCTCTGAGAATGGTCATGACGGGCCAGCCGGTGAGCTCCCGCCCTTCGAGAATCGTCCACTTGGGACGCGTGTGGACCATATCGTTCGTGATGGTTTCCGTTCGCTTGAGATCGACGAGCACCACGTCTCCGTCGGAACCGACTTGCAGGCATCCCTTGCGTGGATAGAGTCCGAAGATCCTGGCGGGAGCCTCGCACATCATCTCCACCAGCCGTTGAAGCGTGATCCTCCCCTTGTTGATTCCCTCGTCGAGCATCAACGGCAGCATCATCTCCACCCTCGAAGGGAAGCCGCTGGTGGTTTTCCACACGTCGCCCGGCACCTCCATCTCCGCGCGGGAACCATGCGAGACGACATGGTCCGAACCCAAGGCGTCGATTTCGCCGTTCTTGGCAGCCTCCCACAGCCGCTCCATGGTCTCGGGATACCGGAGCGGCACGTTGATCTTCCAGGTGCCGGCCGGCAGGCAAAGATAGACGGGGTTACTCTGGGAATAGATCTCGACGCCCTCGTCCTTGGCCTGGCGGATTGCCAGCAGCGATTCCGCGGTGGTCGTATGCTGGACATACATGGGACACTTCGTGATCTTCGCCAGGTAGGCGTACTGGCGGATGTGATGGGCCTCGACAAAGTCGGGCGAGCGATCGGTCCATGCCTCCATGTCCATGCGCCCGGCGTCCATCAAACGCTGAGAGAAAACCCGGACGATCTCGAAGTTTTCGGGATGAAAGGAAACGATACCCGGCGGGCCCATCTTCGCGACGTTCTCCAGCGTCTTGTACACGACCCCGTCGTCGAAACCCGTGGCCAGCCCCGAACGGTACACGTACCAGAGCTTGGCCGCGATCTCCGGATGCTTCGCGTGGCAATAGAACTTGTAGGACGTCACGCCGTACTTGTCGGCGTATTCGCCGACCTCTTCGGCCTGTTGGTCCGTCTCGAGCTGCGGCGTGAAGTAGAAATCCGTAATGCAATTTTCGTGTCCGGTCTTGATGGCGATATCCATCACGTCGTGAAACGAGACGACGTCCGCCGGTTCCGTGTCCTGCTTGAAGGGCTTCTTGCCCATCCGGGGACTCGGGTCCTGGATGCCCCAGGTGGTCACGCCTCCCGCGGCCGCGGCCGGTGATTCGGTTTCGAGATCGATGTCCAGAGGGAAGGAGTGGCCCGGATGGCCTTCGGGATCGACGAGACCCGGCAACACATGCTTCCCCGTGGCGTCGATGACGCGGGACGCATCGATTTCGAGCCCCGGTTGAAGGATGGCGACGACCTTGCCGCCGCTGATGGCCAGATTCGCGGGACGGGTCCCTTCACGAAAGACGACATTTCCGTTCGCTATCAGAAGATCCACACGTTCCATTGGTTCTCTCCTTCACAGGCAGCCGAACTCCTTGTAATAGCGTTCGGCTCCGGGATGCAGCGGCACCCCGGTCTCGGTGCACAGACGCTCCGGGCGGATGGGCACTTCCAGGTCTCTCAGATGCGGGGCCAACGGCGCGTATGGCGCGGCAATGCGGTCCCTCCGCTCCATGCTGGTCTGCGCCAGGAGGTAGGCGACCTCGTCCGGCAGATCCGCTCTCGAGAACAGCAGCCAACCGCCGAAATCCACCGTCAAGAGATCACTCTCGATCCCCTTGAGGCGACCCTTGGGAATGACGGCCTGGCCGAAACCGTAGGAATCCTTCATGTACGCGACGGCTTGCGGATCCAGCGGCAGGGCGCGCATGGGCCTTGCTTCGGCCAGTTCCTCCCAGCACTCGTCGTGGACCCCTTCCTGAAAGACGGCGTTGCCCTCACCGCGCCGGACCATGGGCACGCCCACGATGGCGGGTCCGGGGAACAGCACCTGTCCGCCCCAGGAGTTGACGTCCTCGTAGCTGAAGCCGTACCACTTCATGACCTGCTCCACGGTCCACGTCAGCGTGTCCGGGCCCGTCGGTCCCACCCGGCCCGACACCAGGGTCATGGCCGGCTTGCGCGCCGCGAGCTCCTCCATGGAGTGGATGTTCAACTCCTCCGCCACCAGCCAGAAGATATAATCGGGCTCCGGGAACCGGGCGATGGCCCTCAGCTCGCCCACGCTGGTCTGGAACCGTCCTTTCCCCTCGGTGGCCATTCTTGCGTTGGCCGGAGGGTTGGTGATGCCCACGTCCGCCAGCCCGGCGCCTACAGTCTTGGGATTCTCCAGCGAACCCAACCCGAATCGGCCCGTGAAGACGCCGACACTCGAGATCAGCCCCGGCGTTTCGCGATAACCGTTCAAGCCCTCCGCAAGCTCGTCGGTAATGCGCCACCAGGGATGGGACGGCGAGTGGGACGCGATCTTCAGGATGTAACCGTTGTCATCTCGTTCAACCATGGACTGTAAGCTCCCGTTCAATGCCGTCGGCGTATAGGCTTGCCCGTCCCGTCCGGCGGACGCGGGCGCTGACTCGCCGACTCTGTCAGAGAGGACGGCGGAGTGTCAACTATGAGTGTGCCACCGATGGACTCCCTGCACGGACTCGCCGGTTGACCCAGCATTTGTACGCTTTACCATTCGGCAATTTACCGCTATGATAACAGACAAATGGACGGGAACGAATCCCTCTTTCCTCGTTTGCTGGAACCGGTCATCCGGGAAGCGTTGGCCGATACGCCGGTGGTCTGCGTGCTGGGCCCCCGGCAAGCCGGCAAGACCACGCTCGTTCAGCTCTTGGCCCCGGACCGGGCATATATCAGTCTGGACGAGAACAACTACCACCGGACGGCTGTCGATGATCCCGAGGGCTTCATCTCAAGCCTGCCGGACGCGGTAACTCTGGACGAAGTGCAACGGGCTCCGGAAGTGCTGCCTGCCATCAAGCGGGCCGTTGATCGCGACCGTCGACCCGGCCGGTTTCTGCTGACCGGCTCCGCCAATTTGTTGTTCGTGCCGAAGGTCACCGAATCCCTGGCGGGACGCATGGAGCTCGCGCAGTTACAGCCCCTCACGGAAGCGGAGAAGGAGCGCAAGCCCGGCAGGTTCCTGAGCGCTCTGTTGGAAGGGGCTCTGACGCCCGACATCAAAGGCGGAACCATTACGGCCCAACCGGGACTGGCCGAGAGGCTGGTGGCGGGCGGCTATCCGGAACCCCTCGGTCGGGCGGCCCGACGCGCCCGACAATGGTACCGCCAATACCTGCGCATCATCGTCGAGCGTGACGTTCAGGACGTTGCGAGGGTGAAAGATGCGCAGGAGCTGGCCCATCTCCTGGAATTGCTTGCCTTGCGGAGCGCGCAGTTGTTGAACGCCAGCGCCCTTGCAAACGATCTCGGGTTGCGCAGGGAGACAGTGGACCACTACCTGGCGGTGCTCGAACGGCTTTTCCTGGTGCGACGCCTGCCCGCCTGGCACGGCAACACCGCCAAACGTCTTGTCAAATCGCCAAAGGTACATCTGCTCGACAGCGGCCTCGCCGCGGCGCTCGGCGACCTCACCGCCGCGGACTGGCTCCACCGGCGGGACCGCATGGGGCCCCTACTGGAGTCGTTCGTGGTTCAGCAGCTCATCGCCCAGGCAGCCTGGACGGACCCCGACCTGCGTTTCTGGCACTACCGCGACAACGATCAGATCGAGGTCGACGTGGTCATGACACGGGGGTCGAAGACTTGGGGCGTCGAAGTCAAAGCCGCCGCCTCGTTGACGCGCCGGGACGGGCAGGGGCTTGCGCGGCTGGCGGATCGCAGCGGCGACGATTTCCAGCAGGGGATACTGCTCTATACCGGCAAGGACCTCTTGCCCTTGGGCGACAAACGCATGCTTGCCGTGCCGCTGAACGAACTGTGGACGCGATAGGCGGCGATGGAGCTCTATGGTGAACTTGATGGACGCCTCACGTTAAGTCTATAACTCGATTGCAGCGGCCTCGCGGGAGGGAAGTAGAAGTATGCCGAAAGGGTGGCCCGCATGACAAACCCCATGGTGGATACGGTTATCGTGAACGGCCGGGTGGTGAGCGGCAACGGGACGAGAGAGACGGGAATCGCCGTCAAGGACGGCATCATCGTAGCCCTCGCCGAGCCTGAGGCGCTGCCCCCCGCAAAGCGTACGATCGATGCGCACGGGCAGCACGTTCTACCGGGCATCGTCGACCCCGAATGCCACGTCGGCTCGCACCGGCCGCTGAAGGACAGCCTCGATAGCGAGACCCGCGCCGCCGCCGCGGGCGGGGTGACGACCTGGGGGATCATGCAGTCGAGCTCGAAGCTGAGGAAGGAATACAACGATGAACCCCGGCCCGAGGACGTGGTGCCCTACTCCGAAGTGATGTCGGAGTTCATCGGAGTCCTGGAGTCCAATGCGTTCATCGATTGTTTTCTGACCGGATTCATTACGACGGACGCTCAGGCCCTCGATATTCCACGCGTGGCCCGGGAGTTTGGTGTGACCTCGTTCAAGTATTACCTGCACACGATGCAGGGGGCGAACACCTACAGCGTGTGGCCCGGACGGGAACGGGGCGGGCACCTGGGCTTTGACGACGGCACCGTGTACCTGGGCATGGAGAAGACCGCCGAGCTTGGGCCGCCCGGCGTCGTTTGCATTCATCCCGAGAACTACCAGATCGTTCGACTCTTCGAAGAACGTCTCAAGCGAGCCGGACGCACCGACATGGCGGCCTGGGACGAACGGTCTCCGCATTTCTGCGAGGCGGGTCACGTGAGAACGTATGCCTACTATGCCGGTGTGACCGGCTGCCCGCTCTACGTCGTGCACACCACCACCCGGGAGACCCTGGACGAGATCAACAAGGCGAGGGCGGAGGGGGTCGAGGTCTACAGTCAGACCGGGCACCACTATCTGTCGTTGTCGCATGACGTGTGGAAGATAAACGTTCCGCTCCGCGATGAAGAAACCATGGGAATTTTGTGGGACAGTCTGCGAGACGGCGAGATCGATTGTATCGGCTCGGACCACGTAGACTGGGGAATGTCGCGGGCGGAAATGGACAAGGGGAACGTGTGGGAAACGAGCAGCGGATTTCCCTCTCGCGTGGAAGCCTTGCTCCCGGTTCTGTTGACGGAGGGCGTGCACAAGGGTCGCATTAGCCTCGAGAGGCTCGTGGAGGTCTGTTGTGAAAGTCCCGCTCGCGTATTCGGAATCTATCCCAAGAAGGGCGCCATCAGCGTTGGTTCGGACGCGGACTTCGTCATCGTGGATCTCGACCGGACCCGGCGGGTGACGCCTGAGATGATCCACAGCTCCGCGGGATGGTCCGTATGGGAAGGCAAGGAGCTCAAGGGTTGGCCGACCATGACCATCCTTCGCGGCAACGTGATCATGGAATGGCCCGAGGGAGAGCCGCGGGCCAGGATCGCGGAAGAACCCGGCGGACGGTATATCCCCCGGAAGCCGGGCCGGCAGTTGTATCCCGTGTGAAGGAACGTTGGGAGGGCGAGGGAACCCGAAGATGGAAGAGCGGGATCTGGAAGGACTGACGATATCGCAGTTGGCCGGGCAGATCGAGAGCCGAGAGGTATCTCCGGTAGATCTGGCGAATCTCGTATTCGAGCGCATCGAACGACTGAATCCCGTCCTGAATGCGTTCGTGACGCTGATGAAGGATCAGGCGTTGGCGGATGCCGGGACCGCGGCGAAGGAGATCGAGAGCGGCCACTACCGCGGCCCGCTGCATGGAATCCCGCTTTCCATCAAGGACAATATCGCCATCAAAGGCGTGCGGACCACCGCGGGGTCAAAGACACTCTCCGACTGGAAGCCCGGCCATGATGCAACGGTGGTGAGCAAGCTCAGGGCCGCGGGCGCGGTGATCCTGGGCAAGACCCACATGCACGAGTGGGCCAAGTCGAGCCATACCAACAACGTGTTCTACGGCCCCAGCCGCAATCCCTGGGACGTGGCCCGGGCCACCGGCGGATCGAGCGGCGGCTCCGCCGCGGCGGTGGCGGCGAGCCTGTGCCTGGCGTCCATCGGCACCGACAGCGCCGGCTCGGTGAGGAATCCCGCGGCGCTCTGCGGCGTCGCCGGACTGAAGCCGACACACGGAAGAGTGAGCCTGTTTGGCGGGGTCCCGGGCACGGGACCCGGCTCGATCAATCACTTCGGGGTCCTGGCCAAGACGGTGGAGGATTGTTCCCTGGTCCTGAACTGCATCGCGGGGAATGACCCCAGAGATGCGTTCAGCGCAGACGTGCCCGTGCCGGATTATTCCAAGAGTATCGGGAATGACGCCGGCGGATTGAAGGTAGGGCTCGTCAGGGGCTACTTTGATGACCTGATGTTCGATGAAGTCAGACAGGTCTTCACGGAGGCCGTCCGTTTCCTCGGGTCCCTCGAACTTGCGACGGAAGAGGTGGCGATCCCGCACATGGAGCTTCTGCCGGCGGTGCAGGCCTGCGTCGCCCGGGTGGAGGACATGCCGGACCACGAGCCTTATCTGCGCACGCGGCCCCGTGACTACAGTCCGGGGATGTTGAGGAACCTCATCGGCTCGCTCCTGATATCCGGCAGCGCCGTCAACACCGCGCACCGGGTCCGGCGGCTCATCTATGAGGGGTTCGAGCGGGCCTTCGAGCGCGTCGAGGTGATGGTGGTCCCCACCATTGCCTTTCCCGCGCCCACCATCGAGGAACTGGATCGGGGTTCCGCCCGTATCGACGGCCGGGAGGTCAGGCTTTCGGATCGCCGCGGGAACCTGTTCACGCTGTGCACCATCCCGTTCAATCAGACCGGGCTGCCCGCCCTCAGTGTGTGCTGCGGCTTTTCCCCCTCGGGCCTGCCTATCGGCATGCAGATCGTCGGCAGGCCCTTTGACGAGGAGACGGTCCTGCGCGTGGGCCACGCCTACGAGCGGGCCGCGGGGTGGTACAAGAGGACACCGGATCTTGCGGGATGAAGGACATCAGGGCACCAGTTCCCGGGCCATCGTGCGGTCCCGGGTCGGGAGGTAACCATGCCGCGTGTGGCGGTCGCACAGTTCAGCGGGAACGTGGATTGGCGGGAGAACATCGCCGCGGTCCGCCGTCTGGCGTTTCGCGCCGCCGGGGCGGGCGCGGACCTCGTCGGCTTTCCCGAGCTGGCCAGCACCATCTATCCCGCGTTCACAAACGACCCCGAGCTGTTCAAGCTGGCCGAGCCGGAGGACGGTCCGTCGGTGACGGCGGCTCGGGAGATTGCGCGGGAGGCGGGCTTGGCGTTGGTCTACCCGTTCTTCGAGCGGGAAGGAGACCATTTCTACAACAGCGCGGTGGTGTTCGGCCGCGATGGACAGCGGCTCACCAAGTACCGCAAGAACACCATCCCCAGCGGTATGGGACGACTGGTGGGAACCAGCGGCAGCGAGGCGTACTACTTCCGGCCCGGCGACCTTGGATTCCCCGTGGTCCAGACGGACCTGGGGGTGAAGCTCGGCCTGAACATCTGCTACGACCGGAACCTGCCGGAACCGGCCCGATGCGCCGCCCTGAACGGCGCCGAGTTGTTGTGCGTGCCGGTAACCAGCACGCAGCGGGCGCGCTCGCGCTGGGAGATGCTGCTGTGCGCAAGGGCGGTGGAGAACGTCATGTACGTGGCGGCCCCCAACCGCGTCGGTGTGGACCAGGGAGGGGCGCCGGAGGAGTTCTACTTCGGCGAAAGCCTGATCATCAACCCGCGGGGCGAAATCGTCGCCCACGCCAGCGCCACCGAGGAAGACGTGGTGTGGGCCGACCTGGACCTCGACCTGCTGGAGCGCCAGCGGAAGAACTGGATCTTCCTCGCGGACCGAAGGCCCGATCAGTACAGCGCCATCAGGCGCTGACCCGGCAGGCCGCGGCCATGCCGCCGAATGACGGCACCCGTTCGTGCCGTGATGGCGGGGCTCTTCAGTGGCGAGCGGGTCACGCCGCCTCGCCGACGGTCACGGTGACGCGCTTCCCCAACCGGCGCAGGGCACGATCGATCGTCGCAGCCTCGGTGCTGTGTCCCGGATTCAGCATGCGCCGCACCTCGCTCTCGGCCATGTCGAGGTCGCGGGCAAGACGCCGTTGCGAAACCCCGGCTTGCCGCCAAGCCTCGTAGAGGGCCGCCTTCAGCGCAATCTGCACCGGCGGAACGACTAGGGGCCGCCCCTTGCCTGCGCGCGACGGCTCGGGCAGGTCCTTGCCCTCCCGCATCGTGGTCGCGATCAGCTCGCGCAGCAAATCCCCGGCTTCCGCCAGCGCCTCTTCCCGTGTCACGCCGTCCGTTGCGCCCCACCCGAAGTCGGGAAACGCCACCACGTACCGGCCGTCGTCGTCGCGTTCGATCCCGGCGGGATAATTGTAGGCATCAGGCATTCGTCAACTCCTCTAGGGCCGGGACCTTGCCGTCACTCCGTCCCCCGGAATTCGTCCCTGTCGATCCCAAGGTCGGCGAGCATCTTGTTGAGCAGTCCCTTGCCGATTTCCTTCTTGCGGTCCTTGACGGTCGTTCTGCGATCGCCCACATAGAGAGAGCGTTCCATGCGAACCGGCGCCTTCGGAAGCCACGAAGCGCACCTGCAAGTTCCGGCTCCTCGCCCATTTGCGAACCCTCGCGATGAATTGCCGCCCGTTCATGTTCGCCACGGTGTGAGTCGGCGCCTGTGTCTGTCAAGTATAGATGTCCAAATTTTTATGCGCAACAATCCATTCCCGACCACCACCTGCAAGACCGTCGCCGGGCAAGGCCTAGCGTTCGGCGGTCCCACCGACGTTGCCTCCCATGTGGGAGCCCGGAACAGAGGATATTCAGCAGTTGGCCGCCGCGGCAAAGCGGATAGCATGGAAAGCAAAGGGGGAAGCATCGCCCTTAATCAAATACGGTGATGAGAATATCGACCCTTTTTCGATGTTTTACACAGTCGCGGGCAACAGCACGGGTCTCCGCGCCCTTGCCCGCCCAGGCGCTCGCCTCCTTGTGTGCAGGATCGTCCTTGGCGTAGTAGTCGTCCTTCTCGTAGTAACTCACGCCCTGCGACGGCGAGGCAATGACGCCGATGGAAGCTACCACCCGGGCCTCCCGCCGGGTGCGTGTTCACTCGGGTTTTGTGTGTCCATGGAGCCCGGATATGCGCTTTCCGGTCCGGGTACAATGGGTGGGTATCCGGATTCGTAGGCGTGACGGCGAATGAAAGAGAATGTCTTAGCCGCTCACAGCCACAAAGCCCCGTTGGACGCCGATCCCGACGACGCGACAGGCACCGAAACTCGGAGGGAAGGTGGGTACTGCCTCAGTTTGGTAGTGACCCCGGAGCCGATCTGTGATCTCCCCGGGCGGGGGGAAGTTACAATGCGCAATGGTAGTTCTACGTGGGGGACACGAAGGACCAGATCTCTCGGCGATGGCGTCCTTTACGCGGCGCTTCGGACGTAAGCTGTGAAAGCACGACTTGAAGTCCGGCACCACCGAAGGTACGAGAAGAGTTTAAGGAACTACCACAACGACCTCGGAGAAGGAGGTATAGTATAGGGAAATGGAGTCGGGCAAAGGACGACGATACCGCCGATTGATGGGGACGCAAGATCGCACCGTGATTGTGGCAACCGACGACGGTTTGATAAGCGGGCCCACGGGGCAACTGAGCAGGATGGGAGAGATCCTGCAGGAAGCAACAGATGCGAATGGTGTACTGATGTACCGGGGCCACCTTGAACGGAACTGGGAGGATTTGGGCCAAAGGGCGGCGGTAGTGAATCTGACTGCAAGCGTCAGGGGCAAGATGCACACAGAAAAGATCATGTGCGGGACAGTAAGGTGGAGGGCCGAAGGTGTTATGAAAGTAGATTTCCCGAGTACAAGGAATGGCTAGAGGGAGAGGGAAAAGGCAGTGAGAAGGCCGAGGTATATCGGTACGAGTGGGATCGGATAAGGGTACTGGCAGAAGCCGAGTGGGGTGAAGAAGAATTCCGCAGCCCTGAATTGCAGGACATACGCTATACGACTAAGTTTCAAACCCGCCCGCGCCCGCACCGCGCTGTCGGCCGACACAGGCTCCAGGGGGCTGCGTCCGCGAGCCTTAACCCAGTTGAAGTCACGGAGACCGATATGGAATACAACCTGGGGGTGGATATCGGCGGCACGTTCACCGACTGCGTCGTCGTGGACGAAGCCGGCGAGCTGACGGTCGGCAAGGCGTTGTCCACGCCGGACAACTTCGCCCAGGGCGTCCTCGACGCGGTACGCAATGCCGCGGAGCATCTGGGCATGACCGGCGAAGAGGATCTGTTGCACACCGCCAAGCTGTTCTTCCACGGCTGCACGGTGGGGGACAATACGCTGCTCACCCGCTCGGGAGCCAGGACCGGGCTCATCACCACCAAGGGCTTTGCCGACAGCATCTACATGATGCGGGGGCGGATGACCGAAGGGCTCACCGAGGCGGAGACCGCCCACTTTTTCGCCTTGACCAAACCCGACCCGCTGGTGCCGCGGAGGCTGATAGGGGAGGTGAAGGAGCGTGTCGACTACAAGGGCGCGGTGGTGGTGGAGCTGGACCTCGACGAGGCGGCGGCCGTCGTGGACCGGCTGGTTGCCGAGGGCGTGACCGCGGTGGCCGTCTCGCTCCTGTGGTCCATCGCCAACGACAGCCACGAAAGGGCCCTGGAGGAGCTCATCAAGTCGCGGCATCCGGACCTGTTCGTGAGCCTGTCGTCGGAGGTGGCGCCCTACCTGGGCGAGTACGAACGCACCATTACCACCGTCTTCAACTCCTACATCGGTCCCACCATCTCGTCCTACCTCTCCAGCCTGAGCGAGTCGCTGTCGGCCAAGGGACTGCACAACGCGCCGCTCATCATGCAGGCGTACGGCGGCGTGCTGGACAGCGACGCGTGCGTGCGTCGGGGCGTGGGCCTGGTGGAGTCGGGGCCGGCGGCGGGTGTGGTGGGCGGCCAGTACTTCTGCGACAAGATCGACGAACCCAACATGCTGGTCACCGACATGGGCGGCACCACGTTCAAGGTGGGCCTGGTGCGGGACGGTCGCATCGAGAAGAACTACAGCCCGGTGATCCTGCGGCACGCCGTGCTGGCCACCAAGATCTGGGTGGAGTCCATCGGCGCGGGCGGCGGCAGCATCGGCTGGGTGGACGAGGAGAAGGGGCTTCTCAAGATAGGGCCCCAGGGGGCGGGCGCCAAGCCGGGGCCGGCGAGCTACGGTCTGGGCGGCACCGAGCCCACCGTGTCGGACGTCGACCTGGTGCTGGGGTACCTGAACCCTGATTACTTCCTGGGCGGGCGAATGCGTCTGGACCGGGAGGCGGCGGTGCGGGCGATCCAGGAGAAGGTTGCCGACCCCCTGGGAATGAGCCTTACCGAGGCGGCGAGCGGGCTCTACCGCATCACCAACGCGCAGATGGCGGACCTGATCCGGCGGGCGACGGTGGAGCGCGGCCACGATCCCCGGAACTTCGTGCTGTTCGTGGAGGGCGGGGCCGGTCCGGTGCACTGCGGCCGGTACGCCGCGGAGCTGGAGATCAAGGAGGTGGTGGTCCCCATGACCGCCTCGGTTCACGGCGGCCTGGGCCTTCTGGCCTCCGACGTGGTGTTCGAGTACGGCAAGGTGGAGCGGCTGGTGTATCCGCCGGATCCCAAGGTCGTCAATGCGACCTTCGCGGGGCTCCTGGACAAGGCCCGCGCGGACCTGGAGAAGATGGGGTTCGCGGGCGAGGAGATCACCGTAATCCGCAGCCTGGACATGCGCTACCGCTTCCAGTGCCACGAGCTCAACGCCGAGTTGCCGCCGGGGACCGCCGAGCTGGGCATGGAGGACTTTCAGTGGCTCGATCAGGCTTTCGACGAGCTGTACGAGAAGTCCTACGGTCCGGGATCGGGCTATCGGGAGGCGGGCAAGGAGATCATCACTTTCCGGCTCCGCGCCGTGGGCAAGATCCAGCATCCCAACATCAAACGCTATGCCAAGGGGCCAGCGGATCCCGGGGATGCCCGCAAGGGCAAGCGGGAGGCCTACTTCGAGCAGGAACGGGATTTCCTTCCGGCCGACATCTACGACTTCGAGCGCCTGAAGCCGGGCATGGAGATCAAGGGTGCGGGGATCATCGAGAGCCCGGTGACCACCATCGTCGTGGGGCCGGGCGATACTGCGGTGATGGACGAGTACCGCAACATCAGGATGCACGTGCAGGTCTGACGGCGGGTGTCCTCCACTCCGGAGGCGCCGAAACCGGCACGACCGTGAACAAGGAGCGTTCCATGTCTGAACCGAAGCTGTCTGTCGATCCGGTCACCTTCGAGATCCTCTCGCACCGGCTCTATCAGATCACCCAGGAGATCGGCGCCACCCTGGAGCGGGTCGGAGGGACCGTCAACACGACCCAGATGCGGGACTACCTGGCGGGCCTTTACCAGCCCAACGGCGACGTCCTGTGCGCCGGCGACGCCATGGCCTGGCACGTGGGCTGCGCCGGGGTGGCGGTGCGCCGCATCATCGAGCGCTTCACCGACGAGGGCGGGATCTTCCCCGGCGACATGTTCCTGATCAACGACCCCTACCTGGCGGCCATCCACCAGCCGGACATGTACGTGGTCTCGCCGATTCACGTGGACGACCGCCTGATCGGCTGGAGCGCCACGTTCGTGCACGTGGCCGACGTCGGCGCCATGTCCCCCGGCGGGAACTCGCCGGGTGCCACCGAGATCTGCCACGAAGGCATCCGCATCCCCGGCATCAAGCTCCTCGAGCGCGGCAAGATCCGCAGGGACGTGTTCGACACCATCACCAACATGACGCGGCAGCCGGTCATGGTGGGCCTGGATTTCAAGTGCGAGATCGCCGCCAACAACGTGGGCCGGGCCAGGATGCAGGAGCTGTACCGCCACTACGGCGTCGAGCTCATGGAGAAGGTCACCGGTGAGATGCTCGACCACACCGCCAGCCTGTTGCGCAAGCGTCTCCTGGAGGTGCCGGACGGGGTTTGGCGTGCCCAAGGCAACATCGAGGCCGGCGACAACCTGTGGAAGATGCAGGTGGAGCTCACGAAAAGGGGGGACCTCTTGACCTTCGACTTCACCGGCACCGACAAGCAGGCGCCGGTGGGCATCAACCTCCCCTACCATGCCACCGTGGGGGCGTGCTTCGAGTCGCTGCTCCAGACCCTTGGCTACGACCTGCCCAAGAACCACGGCATCTTCCGCGTCATGGAGGTCATCGCGCCCGAGGGGACCATCGTGAACCCTACCTATCCGGCGCCGGTGTCGCTCAACACCACCTCCGGCGGCGCGGTGGCCCGTTTCCTGGCCGGAAGCACGCTGATCCAGATGATAGGCACCAGCGAGAAGTGGTCGAAGGAAGTCACCGCTCAGACCCT
The DNA here is from genome assembly GCA_965221155.1 of uncultured Binatia bacterium (SeqCode). Lineage (GTDB taxonomy): Bacteria > Desulfobacterota > Binatia > UBA9968 > JAJDTQ01 > JAJDTQ01. The sequence goes on from OZ244869.1 coordinate 1,936,183, forward strand.
TGGCACCCGGTTGGCGCGGCACGCCGGGGTGAACCAGACAGGCGGCTACTACGTGTCGACCCTGGTGGGCCTGGGCGGCATCGGAGCGCGTTCCTGGGGCGATGGGGTCAACTCCGCCGGCATCGAGATGGGCCGGCCGTCCACCGTTCACAACGTCGAGTGGGTGGAGGCCAATTTTCCGCTGCTGTACCTCTACCGGCGCCATCTTCAGGACGGCGCGGGAGCCGGCAAGTTCCGGGGCGGCGCCGGCGAGGAATCCCTCATCATGATCCATGACGCGCCCGAGGCGAAGATCCAGATCGTCGCACTGGGGGTCGCCGGCCTGAGGAACTCGGGTTTCGGCATATACGGCGGGCATCCCGGCGCTCCCAGCATCCTGGTCCAGGTGGAGAACAGCGACGTGCGCAAGGCCGTTGCCGACAAGACCCTTCCCGACGAGCTGGAAGAGGCGGGCGGCGCCCACAACCTGCTGGGCTACCGCGACCTCCGCCTGAGCGCCGACGACCTGCTCTACCTGCGCTGTGCCAACGGCGGTGGCTACGGCGATCCGTTGGAACGGGAGCCGGACAGCGTGGCCGAGGACATGGTGGACGGCCTGGTGTCGCGGGAAGCGGCGGAGTCCATCTACGGCGTCGTGTTCGCGGAGGTTGCCGGCGTGGACGACGCCGCCACCCAGGCGAAGCGCGAGTCCCTCAAGCGCGAGCGGCAGGCGGCGGTCACCCGCGCGACGGCCGTTACCGAGCCTCCCGTCACGGGAACGGGCGCCGTCCGCCATCCTCTCCAGGAGTCTCTCGTTCTGTGTGACCTCGGCGAACGCACCTGGGTCCAATGCGCCCGGTGCGACCATATCCTGTGCGAGAGCGACGCCGACTGGCGGGAAGCCTGCTCCCTGGGTACGGCTCCGCCCACCGAGGCCGGTCCCCTGATGGACCTGCTGTTGGACCAGTACGAGTTCCAGCGTTGGTATTGCCCCGGGTGCGGCGTGTTGCTCGATTCGGAGATCGCCGCCGCGGAGGCGCAGCCGGGGTAGGGGTAGGCGGGCGCACTTCTTCAGCCGTGAGTGGTACCAGACCGCAGGGCGACCCGTCAGTCGCCCCTGTCGGTCGTCGCGCCGTGGGGACAACTTGTAGAGGCGGGGTCGATACATTCGAAATGAGGTGTACTCCGGATGATTGATCATGCCAGGGTCCTGTAAAAAACGTCGTCCTGTTCCGGTAGAGCCGGCAGAGAGGCAGGCGAGCTGCGGCGCTGGGGTCAGCATTCCCTTTTCGTGGACCTTGGCAGGGGTGGAGCCCGCCAAGGCGGAGTGGCGGGACGCCACGCTTTGACGACCATCACACTGGGTGGTATAGTGCTCCGATGAAAGGCCTTCGTGAGGTCTGGGATTGCGCACATTCAAGACGAAGGTGTTCGCTCGCTTTGCTGACCGTGAGGGAATGGATGATGCGGCCTTGCGCGACGCTGTCCGCCGAGCCAGACGGGGCTCGGTCGATGCTGATCTCGGAGGAGGAGTCATCAAACAGCGCATTGCCCGCAAGGGTCAAGGTAGGTCTGGCGGGTTCCGTTCGATCATGCTGTTCCAGAAGGGCGAGCTTGCGTTCTTTGTCTACGGGTTCGCCAAGAGCGACCGGCAGAATCTCCGCCGGGACGAATTGGAGGCTTTCCGACTGCTGGCAGATGAAATGCTCAAGCTGGACGAGTTGGGCCTTCATGCAGCACTCACGAATGGAACTATCATCGAGGTGACTAACGATGGCTAAGCAGTACAAGAGCGCGGCGCTCGCCGCCGCGCACGAGACGGCGCTGGGTTTGGCGGAGGCCGGTGTCCTGCCGAAGCAAACCATGAAGGCCTTCGATGAGATGTGCCTTACGCCGGTCGAGGAGATGACGGCCGAAGAGATCCGCGAAATTCGGATTCGTGAGAACACGAGCCAGGCGGTCTTCGCCCGGCATCTCAACGTGACCACGAGTTTGGTAAGCCAGTGGGAGCGGGGAGAGAAGCGGCCTAGGGGCGCATCGTTGAAGCTGTTGACGTTGGTCGCCAAGAATGGCCTGAGTGCAGTCGCCTGACGATTTCCAACTTCGGCCGAAATCAGCCGTAGACCGTCGACGGAGGGCATGCGGAGGTGTCTGGCAGGACCGGCGCTAAACCGCAAGTTTCAAACCCGCCTGCCTGATTCCGTAACCGTTAGGCGCTGTAATTCCGGCCAGTTTGTGATACGATTGCAAATTGGCCGATGTACTACGCGCGCACTCTTGAATCGTACTGGCTGGAGGTTTCGCGGCAATTTCCCGTGCTGCTGCTGACCGGCCCACGCCAAGTCGGGAAGACTACCCTTCTGCGGCACCTTGCGGAAGACGCTCGTCGCTATGTCTCCCTCGACAATCCGGTGCTGCGTGATTTGGCGAATGACGATCCCGCGCTCTTTTTGCAGCGGTACGAGCCGCCGGTGCTCATCGACGAAATTCAGTATGCTCCCGGACTGTTGCCGCTGATCAAGGTGATGGTGGACGACAGCCGCCAGCCGGGGCTGTTCTGGCTGACGGGGTCGCAACAGTTCCAGGCGATGAGGGGCGTTTCCGAGTCCTTGGCGGGGCGGGTCGGGATCATCAACCTGCTGGGCTTCTCCTCCCGCGAGCGACATCAACGCGATGCCGCCGTGTCTCCTTTTCTGCCGACGAGGCCCATTCTGGCCGAGCGCCAGCCGGCGCTTCGCGCGAGCGGCCTCGACGAGGTGTACCGCGATATCTGGACTGGTGGATTTCCCGGACTTGTTGCCGGCCCGATCCATGACCGCGAGTTGTTCTACAGTTCCTACTTGCAGACTTACCTTGAACGAGACCTCCGCGCCCTGTCACAGGTCGGCAATGAAATGGCATTCCTCCGCTTTCTAAAGGCATGCGCGGCGCGAACCGCTCAGATGCTCAATCTGTCCGACCTGGCCCGCGACGCTGACGTAAGCGTCAACACCGCGAAGAACTGGCTCTCGATCCTGCAGGCGAGCCTCCAGGTCGAGTTGCTTCAGCCGTATCATGCCAACGTCACGAAACGTTTGGTCAAACGGCCGAAGCTGTACTTCCTCGACACCGGCTTGTGCGCGTATCTGACGGAGTGGACTTCCCCCGAGACCCTGGAGGCCGGCGCCATGTCGGGAGCCATGTTCGAGACCCACGTGGTGGCCGAGATCCTGAAGAGCTGGTGGCACAGGGGGAGAAGGCCGCGGTTGTATTACTACCGCGACAAGGACGGCAGGGAGGTGGACCTGCTGTTCGTCGCCGATGGGACCCTTTATCCGGTCGAGATCAAGAAGTCAGCTTCGCCCAGGAGATCCTGGTTGCCAGCCTTCGCTGCTCTACGGCGGCTGGACATATCGGTGGGCGAGGGGGCGGTCGTGTGTCTCTGTGACCAGCCGGTCCCCTTGGACGACCATGTCAATGCTGTCCCGATCGGGCTGGTGTAACGGGTGTCGTGTTCGTGTTTGCTTACTTCCCGGGCATCGAAGCGGCTTCGCGATACTCATGCTCTGCGGCCTGGAGGCGTTCGGCGATGTCCGGCGTGAGTTTGCGCGCAGCCCTTTCGCTTCTCGCCCGCGCGACTCTTTCGGCCAGTTCTCCGGCCTGACGGCCCAACGCCGCCTCGTCGATGCGAGGGCTCTCGCCGTTCTCCAACACGACGTCGCCCCCCACGAGCATGGTGTCGACGCTGCGGCCGTTCTCCGAATAGACGAGAGCCTGCGCCAGGTCGGCGGCCGGCCACATCCGCGTGCCCGGGTTCAGGATGCAGATGTCGGCGAGATGGCCCGGCGCGATCCTGCCGGCACGGAGGCCGAGAGCCTGGGCGCCGCCGGTGGTGGCCATGGCCAGGCATTCCGTTGCGGTGATCCAGGTATTGAAGTCGGGTTCGCTGCAGCGCCGCATCACGGCCGCCATCTTCATCTGGTCGAACAGGGAGTAGCCGTCGCTGGTGTCGCCGCCGTCGGAGCCCAGCGCCACGGTGATGCCGCGGTCCAGCATCTCGCGGATGCGCGCGAGGCCGCTGCCGAGCTTGGCATTGCTGCACGGGTTGTGGACTACCGCAGGCTGGTTCTCCTTGAGGACGTCGAGCTCCCGGTCGGTGAGGTGCACGGCGTGGGCCAGGGAGGTGTCGGGCCTGAGGAGACCGAGCCGTACCGCCCGTTCGACGGTCGTTTCACCGGTGCCGGTACGCTGCATGGCTTCCACCCGGGTTTCGAGGAAATGGGTGTGCATGAGCAGATCTCTGTCCTCGGCCATGGCCAGGCACCGGCTGAGGAAATCGTCCGTGCAGGTGTGCGGCGAGCTGGGCGCGACCACGCCCTTGACGGTGGCGGATCCGGCGGCGATCAGCTCAAGGGCCTGGCCCAGGCGGTCGAGTTCTTCGCGGGCCGCGGCGGACATCTTGTGCGCCGGGACCACGCGATGCCAGCCCGCGTCGGCTACCGAGGGTGCGATGAAGGTGCGTACGCCGATCCGTTCCGCGGCGTCGATGCACGCCCGGATCTCCTGCAGGTCGATGGCGCCGCGCCGCGAGAGGTGATGCAGCACGGTCGTGGTGCCGTGCTTCAGGTTCTCCAGCAGGGCGATATGGTTGGCCGCCAGCAGGTCGTCGTAACCGGGGTCGAGGATGTCCTCGATGGCGCGCCTTTCCGGGAGCCACAGCTCGAAGGGCACCCGGTCCCGGAGGCTCCGCTGCAAGGCCTCGGTATGGTGGCAGTGGGCGTTCACCAGGCCGGGCATCACCACTTTGTCGCGGGCGTCGATGACCTGCGCCTCGTTGGAGGCTTCCGGTGGCGTGGCCGGCATGGGCTCGACGTTCTCGATGAGCTCCCCGCGGATCCGGATCAAGCAGTCCTTGAGCACGGGCTCGGAAGCGGCGCTCAGCAGGTTTCCCGCCAGGATGATCTTGTCGGCGTTCATACGCTCTTCTCCACGCGGGCGGGACGAGTGTCGGGCGCCCTTCGGCTTCGCTCGGCTGGGCCTCGCTACGCCTTTCCTGAGCTTGCCGAAGGGCTCAGGGCGAACAGGACGACGGCAAGGAATTCCCTCATTTCGTAACCGTCAATGCGGCTTCCCGGTACTCTCTCTCCGCGGCACGCTCTCTCTCCATCACTTCGGGGGCGCGCTTGCGTTCCGCCCACTCGACCCGGGCCTCCTCCACTTTGGCCGCGAGGTTCCCGGCCTGACGGGCCAGCTCCGATTCGTCGATTCGCAGGCTCCGGCCCCCTTCAAGCAAGACCTCGCCCCCTACCAGCACGGTATCGACGCTACGGCCGTTCTCGGAGTAGACAAGGCTTTGCACCAGCTCGGTGGCCGGCCACATCCGTGTGCCGGGCTTCAGGATGCAGATATCGGCCAGATAGCCCGGAGCGATCCGGCCGGCGCGGATGCCGAGCACCTCGGCCCCTCCAGTGGTGGCCATGGAGAAGGCTTCCTTCGCCGTGATCCAGGACGTGAACTCGGTGACGCCGCAGCGGCGCATGACGGCCGCCATCTTCATCTGGTCGAACATGGAATAGCCGTCGCTCGAGTCGCCGCCGTCGGAGCCCAGGGCTACGGTGATGCCGCGGTCCAGCATTTCCCGAACGCGCGCGAATCCGCTCCCAAGCTTCGCGTTGCTGGACGGATTGTGGACCACCGCGGGCTGTTTCTCGCCGAGGAGATCCAGCTCCTCATCGGTCAGGTGCACGGCGTGGGCCAGGGATACCGTGGGCTTGAGGAGGCCGAGCCTCGCGGCTCTTCGGACCGGCGTTTCGCCGTCGGCCGACCGTTGCTTCGCCTCCGATCGGGTTTCCATGAAATGGGTGTGAACGGCCAAGCCCCGATCCTCGGCTATCGCGAGACACTCGGTCAGGAAGCCGTCCGAACAGGTATGGAGGGAGGTGGGCGCGACCACGCCAGTGACGTTGGACGGACCCTGGTCGATGAGGTCCAGCGCCTGCTTCAGGCGTGCGATCTCCTCCGGCCCGGTGCCGGACGCCTCCCGCGCCGGTACGGCACGCCATCCCCCGTCGGTCGCCGAGGGCGCGACGGCCGTGCGAATGCCCATGCGCTGGGCGGCATCGATGCAGGCGCGAATCTCCTGGAGATCGATGGCGCGTCTTCTGGAGAGATGGTGCAGGACGCTCGTCGTCCCATGCTTGAGGGATTCCAGCAGGGCGATGTGATTGGCCGCGAGCAGGTCGTCATAACCGGGATCGAGGATGTCCTCGGTCCCTCGCCGTTCAAAATGCCAGAGCTCGAAGGGAAGCCGGTCCCGAAGGCTTCGCTGCAGGATCTCGGTGTGGTGCGTGTGCGCGTTGACGAAGCCGGGGATTACGACCTTGTCCCGCGCATCGACAATGTCTGTTTCGCCGGATTCCTTCTCCGGCGAAAACATGACGGGAATGGGCTCCACGCTCTCGATGAGCTCCCCCCGTATCCTGATCAACCGGTCCGTCACAACCTGTTCGGACTCGGGGTCGAGGACGGTCCCGGCCAGAATGACTTTTTGATTGCTCATGGACGCCACTCCTACTGTCTGTCACGGAAGACCGTTCGGTGCACGCCACGGAGGGCGACCGCCGGTCGCCCCTACACGTCATCGCGCCTTGCCGACAACGAAGAATCCTGCGCATCTTTGTAAACGTATTTGTGAGACACAACACTAGCCGGGTGCGCTCATCAGGCGAGGCAACCACAACGCCAGGTCCGACCATACCAGGAGCAGTCCTATGGCCGCCAGATCGACAATCGTGAACGGGATTACGGCCTTGATGATCTGCATGGTGCTGTACCCCGGCATGAAGCTCTGCCCGATGTAAAGCAACACACCAAAGGGGGGCGTCTCGTTGGCAACCTCCAGGTTGATAAGGACGATGATGCCGAACCACAAAGGATCGAGGCCCAAGGACGTGATGATCGGCATGTAGACCGGCAAGGTAATCAGCATCATCGAGATCTGATCCATGAACATGCCCATGATGATCAGGACCAGCATCATGAAAAAAACGACCATGAGGGGCGAAATATCAAGCTGCGTTATCAGGTCGACCAACCCTCGCGTGGCGCCCGTAAAGGCGAGGACTTGGCTGAATGCAGCGGAGCCGGCAATGATGAGAAATATCCCCGCGGTGATCTTGATGGTCTCCATTACGGAGACTCTGACCGATTCCCAGGCGAGCTTTCCGTAGGCGGCCGCTACGACGAATGCGGCCAGGGCGCCAAGAGCTGCCGACTCCGACGGGGTCGCAACGCCAAGGAACATGAGTCCCAAGACCATGAAGAGCAGGAATCCGACCGGGATCAGCAGGTTCAGCGTCCGCAGCCTTTCTCGCAGCGTCGGCGGTACATAAACTTCTTGCGGGACCAGCTTGGGGTTCCACCACACGCGCAGGAGGATGACCAGCAGATAACCCGCCGCGATCAGCAGGCCGGGGACGATGCCGCCGATCAGCAAATGGCCAATGGAGATGTGCGCGATGGTGCCGAGCAGCACCGCCATGGCGCTTGGCGGAATGATCATCGCCAGACCGCCGGCGCCGATGATCGGCCCGGCGATCATCTCCGGGCTGTAACCGCGCTCTTTCATCTCCGGCGCCAGGGTCGCGCTCAGCGTTGCGGTGGTGGCCATGCTGGATCCGCTGATCGCTCCAAACACCGCGGCGCCGACAACGGTGACGAGGCTCAGCCGAGCCGGAAGGGCGCCAATCCACTTCCCCAGGGCATCGAGGACTTGCGCGGCCACCCCGGATCGAAAGAGGATCTCACCCATCAATACGAACAATGGCACGGCTCCGAGCGGATACGACGCAATACTGTTGATGATGCTGCCGGGCAGCAAGGACAATGCCGGCCACCCGCCCACCACGAAATACAACCCCAACAGGTCAATGAGGATAAAGACCAGAGCGACCTGCAGACCGGATGCGAAGAGTGCAAGCAACAAGGCGATTACGAGGGAGAGGCTCAGGTACCATTCCATGTTACTTGTCCACAACCGGAGGCTGGGCCCCGGGCGACGCGCCGTTGGTTCGCATCTGACTGAACGACCGCCAGGCATTGACGCCGAACTGCGCCGCCAGTGCAACACTGCCGACCGGGATCGCGATACTGAGCCAGACCCGTGGGAAAACCGTGCCCCCCATGAGCATGCGTTCCGTCAGCAGGTCCGCCAGGCTTTCCTCCGCCCCGGTCAGCGCGACCACCAGCATCACCCCGGCGGCCACAAGGTTGGTGACAAGCCCCATGACGCGTTGCGCCCGGACGGGGAGGAGGCGCACGAGGGTGTCGATGCGGACATGGGCGTTCTCCCGCAACACCCAGGCGGCAGCGAAGAAGGTGATGAAGAGGAGGCTCACTTCGCCGAGATCCACAACCCAGGCATGTGACTGCCCCAGCAGTTTCCGGGATGCGACCTCGAAACTTATGGCAAGCATGAGGACAAGAACCAGGCCGCCGGCAATGGCACCGCCGGCGGTTACGATGCCCGTTCCAAGTAGGCGCAAGAGCTTGATCATGTTGTAAACATCTCCGCCGAGAGGCCCCTGACAAAGGAGATGAAAAGGGAGCCTTGCCGGGGGCAGGCTGATGAGAGTCGTGTGGGAGCGCGGGCCGGAGAAGGGGTTCCTCCTTCCCCGGCCTGGCGCAGGGTCGAGCGCGATTCTATGGACTGAGCATTTTCTTCAGTCGCGGTCCGTTCTCCGGGGTCCGCTCTATCACGAACGCCCAGGCAACTTCGTTCAGCGTGTTCAGGAATTTCTTTGCCTCTTCGGGTGGCAGATCGACGCGCTCCAGTTTCTCGAGCAGGAGCTTTTCGGCCTCCACTGCCTTCCCCTGCGCAAATTGGCGTGCCTTTTTCTCATACTCTCGCGCGGCATCCTGGACCATTTTCTGTAATTCGGGCGGGACCTTTTTCCACGTGTCGGCATTGACCAGAACATAGTCTCGCACCTCGAAGAACGAAGGGTATATGAGGTACTTGGAAACTTCATAGAGGCGCTCATTCGCAATGCTGCTGACCGGCGCCATGGCCAGATCGACCAGGCCTTTTTGCAGCGTGATGTAGCGTTCCCCGCCGGGGACCCTGACCGGTGTGCCCCCGAGGCTTTTTACCCATGGATTCGTAAGGGAGATGCTGCGGACCTTGAGGCCGCTGAAGTCAGCGCGCTCCAGCTTTGTATTCCCCAACAGCATGAACGGCTCCCCCATCCACATCCAGCCAAGGGAGTGGACATTGGCCTTCTTCAGCAAGACCTGCTTCAAAAAAGCTTCGACGCCGGTTTTTCTGAAAATCTTGTCCTCTTGTCCCTGCACGAACAGGTCGACCATGGCCTCGGGTACTTGCCCCGCGAAGTACGCGCCGGGCATAAAGGCGAGATCGATGACTCCCTTGCTCAGGGGAGACAACGCTTGAAAAGGAGGGATCGCTTCCGGCCCACGCACGAAATCGATTTTTAGCCCACCTTTGGAGCGCTCGGAGATGGCGGCAATAAAGTCCAGGTAGGGTTTGTTGCTGTGATCCGTCTGGGGAAAGGCCGAATACGCCTTCAAAACCACTGGTTCGGCCTGGGTGGCAGCTAGCTGCAGACCTGGAGCAAGGGTCAAAAACCAGAACACGAATACCGCGACTGCGTAGTGCTTGATCATGTGACTTCCTTCCTTGTGTTAGAACTCAGCCAGTTCATGGGCCACCGATGGAAGGGGACGCAAGGCGACGGCTGACAGCGTCCCACAGACCTGCGACGGCTTCGGAGCCGAGTTGATCACCCGGCTGAAAACGTGCCAGTACTTCCTCGATAAACAGTTGTTGCGCATCGTGGTGCATCCAGGAGGGTAGGCTGCGGAAGCGCGCAACCAATTCGGGAAGGTCGCTACGCGTGCCTGTCTCGAAAAGCGCGCGCTCCAGCCCGTGGGAGAAAGCCGGGAGCTCTCCCCGCGTTCTCTTGAGCGCCTCCCGTACTTCGTTGGTCCGATCGACAACGACGGCTCCCCCCTCAATGACCACGCCGAAATCGGTCTCAGCCGACCCGTTTGACAGGACACCATCCTCTACGTCCTTCAATACGAGGTCCGGCTCCCGTTCCAAGGGGTCACCATAGGCGCCGCCGTAGGATGAAACGAATCGGAGCACATCCCCCTGTTGAAGCTCAACCACGTCCCGAAGAACATCGTACGCGCACTCATGTTCCGTCCCGGGGTTGAGCCACACACGCGATTGTCCCCCGGGCTCCCCTCCCAGTCGACCCCAGGGTCGAAAATGGACGCGGCTCCTGTTGCGTGCGATCACCTCGCAATTCGGGCGCAGGACCTCGAACTCGAAAATGGTCCCTCGGCCACCGCGGTATTTGCCGGCCGAAGTCCGTCTTTCGAGCTCGTACTTGCTGACCAGGATAGGCAGGGCGGTCTCCAGTGACTCGGTCGGTACATTCTTGGACCACATATGACCGGGATCCACGCCGTCCACCCCGTCCTTGCCTGCTCGAGCGCCAAACCCGCCGGGCAGGGGCTCCAGCAGAGTGACCGTCCCGTCGGACTTGTCGTCCGGCGGGACCGCCAAAAACGTAAGCGTCGAATCGCCTCCCCCGGCCGGCGGCAGCTCCGGAAGCGCTTGCGACATCGCGCCTCCCACCATGTCCATCACGCGCGCCACAACGGCCATCCGTGTACCGATAGCCGGATAGCCTTCGGGATTGAGAAGAGTGCCTCGGGGAATGACCGCGCGGATCGGCCGCAAGATACCGGCGTTCAAGGGAATGGTGGGATCCGCCGTACGCATGACGTTCACGATCCCGTAAACGATGTCGCCGTGTGCCTTACCCCCGGTCGGCAGGTTGAAGGCGAAGGGGACTTGTGGATCGGTCCCGGTAAAGTCCATGCAGATATCGGACCCGTCAACGGTAATGGCCAGAGAGATCCGCACGGGACGGTCCGGAACGTGGGGCATTTCCAGATAATCCGTCATATGCCAGGTGCCGTTTGGAAGGCTGTCGATCATCGTGCGCGCTTTGTGTTCTCCGTAGGACAACAGGTCTGCAATCCCCTCCTTGACCACTTCCGGGCCGTACTTCTCAAGTGTTTGTGCAACCCGTATCTCGCCGCAGTTGAGAGCTGCGGTCAGGGCTTTCAGATCACCCCAGTTCAGGTCGGGGGTTCTCGTATTCGTCAAGAAGATATCCACCAGTTCCTGGTTCAGCCGGCCTTCACGATAGAGCTTGGTAGGCGGGAAGCGCACGCCCTCCTGAAAGATGTCGCGATTCGAGCTGGTGACGCTGCCCGGCACGGTCCCGCCGATGTCCGACAGGTGAAGGAAGTCCCAGAGGAAAAACAGCAGCTCGCCTTGCCAGAAAAACGGCTTGATCAAATTGAGATCATTGTTGTGTGTCATCAATCCTTCAGTTGAGTGGGGATCGTTCGCGAAGATGATGTCGCCGGGCTTGTAGTCCTCGATGCAGGCGATGGCGGCTCTCGGATTGCTGCCAAGCAGTTGGGTTGCGGCCCAATCCGGGAATGCAAACACCTCGCCTTCGGCAGTCGTGAGACCCGCGACGTAGTCCTGCGTCTCCTTGATGAACACCGAGAACGCGGTGCGGTGAATCGTATACGCCATTTCGTTCGCAACCCCGCCCAGGCGGTTGGAAAGAATCTCCAGGAGGACTGGATCGGTCTTCATTTCACAGCTCTCCGATGAGGTTGCCGAAGCGGTCCACGTAACACGTAAACCCTTCCGGAATCAGCACGGTGGAGTCATACTGTTCGACCACGGCTGGTCCCGTGATCCGCTGCTCGCGTTGCAGGCTCTTGCGCTCGTAGACCGCCGCTGACCATCGTTGTCCCTGGACCAGGACGTCACGCATTTTCCGAGGTCCGGTGGGGGCGCCCCCGAGATGCTCCCACACACGAGCCAATTCCTCCGGCGTCGGTTTTCGGGTGCGCCCCACTCCGGTCACACGCGCGTTTATCACCTCGACAGAAGCGCGATCATCGGAGTGGCCGAAGATCTTGTTGTGATGCTGATGAAAGGCCTGCAATACGCCTTCAACATGTCCATCCTGCAAATCGTCACCTTCCAACGGGACGGTAATCTCGTAGGATTGGCCCAGATAGCGCATATCCGCGCTTCGATGGAGGGTGCTGTCCGCCTGCCGGACCTGCTGCTCACGAAGCCAGGCCGTGGCCTGTCCGTCCAGTTTTGGAAACGTCGTCTTGAGGACGTCCAGCTCAGCCATCGATTTGCCTGGCGACAGAACCAGATGGACCGTCTGGATGAAGTCAGACTTGATATCCGTGGCCAGACAACCAAGGGCGCAAAGGAGACCGGGTGTCGCCGGTACGATCACCCGCTTGATGCCCAGTTCCTTGGCTACCAGGAACCCATGCGTGGCGCCGGCGCCGCCGTACACCATCAGGCTGAAGTCGGAGATGTCGACTCCTTTCTTGGCAATCAGGCGCACGAGCTCGGCGTACATCTTGGCAGTCACGACTTCGATAATGCCATCGGCCGCCTCCTCCGGGGATCGGCCAATCTTTTCTCCAATGAGCTGCAATGCGCTGACCGCACGATCGCGGTGGATACTGACCCGGCCGCCAAGAAACTGATCGGGATCGATGATCCCGGCCCCGACATAGGCATCGGTGAGCGTTGCATCCCGTCCGCCTTGTCCATAACAGGCCGGGCCCGGCGTCGCCCCGGCGCTGTGAGGTCCCACCTTGAGAATCCCGGCCGCATCGATGGAGGCAATCGAGCCTCCGCCGGCGCCGATGGATGAGACGTCCACCATGGGGATCATGATGGGGAAGTCGCCGATGGTGCTCTCGGTAGCGTAGGGCAACTCGCCGTCGATGATCGCGACGTCCGTGCTTGTGCCGCCTATGTCCAGCGCTATGAGCCTCTCAAAGCCGGCCACTCTACACAGGTACAGCGCGGCGGCCGCACCGGATGCAGGCCCCGACGCGAGCGTAAAGACCGGACTCTCGGCGGCAGCCGCCACGTTCATCAGCCCACCGTTGCCACGGGCGACAAGGAAACGTCCGCCCAGCCCCAGGGAAGTCGTCTCCTGGTCGATAGACAGGTAGTAGCGACTGACCTTGGGTCCGATATAGGCGTTGATGGTGGTAACCAAAGTGCGCTCGTATTCCCTGATCTCGGGCCAGATCTCCGAGGAGGTACAGACCTGAAGCTCGGGAAAGGCTCTACGGATCGCCTTTTTGACCAGCGCTTCGTGTTCCGGGAAGCGGTACGAATGGTGAAAGCAGACCGCGAGCGCCTCGATACCCTGTTGAACCAACTCCGCCACTGAAGCGATGGTCGAGTCGACGTCGAGAGGCTTGCGGACCTGCCCATCGGCCAGCAGCCTCTCGGAGACCGTACGGACCAGGCTGCGGGGTACCAACGGAGCCGGCCTTTCCCCCTGGAGATCGGAGGTATCCGCCATGCCCAGCCGCCGGATGCTCAACATATCGCCGAACCCCTCGGTTACCAGCAACCCGGTTCGTGCTCCGTTGCGCTCGATCAAGGTGTTGGTGCCGACGGTGCTCCCATGCCCCAGGTACTCGATCTCCGGTACCGATATGCCGTGGTTCTCTTTGAACTGTCGCAGACCCGTGAGGACCGCCGTTGCGGGGTTGTCCGGAGTGGACGGGACCTTATTGACGATAATCTGACCCGTCGAGGTGTTCATCAAGACAAAGTCGGTGAAGGTGCCACCGATGTCTACCCCCAGTCTCCAGGTCATTTTCTCTTACCTCTCATCCATTACTCGATTACCGCAATGGCGCTCATCTCGAGCAGGTAGTCGGGATCCACGAGCCCCTTGACCTCCACTTTCGCCCCGGCGGGGAAACCAGAGCTGAAAAACTCGGCCCTTACCTTCCGCAATCCCACTACGTGACTTTTGATATCGGTGTCATAGGTCACCGTTTCCACGATATCCTGCATGGAGCCGCCCGCTGCGCGCACCAGAGCCTGTATGTTCGTCAGGACCTGGCGAGCCTGGGCTTCGATGTCGCCTTTTCCCACCAGCTCGCCATGCTCATTGACGGCGACCTGCCCGGCGATGAACACCAACTGGGATCCGCTGGCCTTGACACATTGTGAGTATTGGCCAACCGGTTTGCAGACGTGATCCGGATTCAATATCTGCTTCATCAGCTTTCCTCCTTGAAGACAAAAAGATGGGTGAAAGTCGCTTCATCTAGTGTCAGTCTGCGGCTATTTGTCAACTCATCAAAGGCAAAACGGTTCTCCCCGCCGTCACAGCAGGTTGGGTAGCCACAAAGCAACTCCGGGAAAGGCGATTAGAACTATCAGGACCACAAGGTCACAGCCAAGGAAGGGCAACGCAGATAAGTACACATCCCTCATCGTTGTATCAGGGGGTGCCGCAGCCTTGACTGCGAATAAGCTGGTGCCAAAGGGCGGCGTGGTCAGGGCCATTTCGGCGTTGAGGAGCATCAGCAGCCCGAACCAGATGGGATCGAAGCCCAGCGCCACCACCACCGGCAGGAAGATCGGGATGGTAACCATGAATATCGTGACGACTTCCATGATCATTCCCAGGATGAGCACGACGATCATCATGCAGATGATGATCGTGATCGGAGCGACCGGAAGGCCCGCGACGAAGTTGCTGATGCCCCTGGTAATACCGGCGAAAGCCATCACCTGACTGAACGTAGCCGAAGAAGCGAATATCATGAGCATCATCGCGGCCACGGTAACGGTCCCTCGCAAGGAAACCTTCACGAGGGTCCAGTTGAGCTTGCCGTAAAACCCGGCCAGTACAAAGGCGCCCAGAGCACCGGTAACGGCCGACTGGGACGGCGTCGCCACTCCCAGGAATATAAGCCCGAGAGTAAGAAAAACGATCAGGCCAAGGGGCAGGACATACAGGAGGGTGTCACGGACTCTGAGAGACAAGGGCGGACGCGCCACGAAGTACGCTGGGGCAAGATCCTTTTGAATAGAAGCTCTCGTCACAATATAGATTATATACAGGGCGGCAAGCATGAGCCCCGGTATAGCGCCGCCAATAAGGATCTTGGCGACCGATATCTTGGCTATGGCTGCCAGGATAATGGCGAGCCCGCTGGGAGGGATCAACATGGCCAGTCCCCCTCCCCCCAAGATAGGTCCCAGACTCATGGGCTTCTTGTAACCTTGCTTCTCCATTTCCGGAGTAAGCACGGTTGCCATGACGGTTGAGCTCGCCAGAGACGAACCGCTCATGGTAGCGAACAACGTGGCGAATGCGATACCGATGATAGATAGCCGCCCGGGGACGCTCCCCAGCCAATCACCGAGCACCTTGAGCATGGTGGACCCCATGCCCGAATGGAACACGACCATCCCCATCAGGGTAAATTCCACAATGGCGAGCAGCGTGAAGGTCGATACGGCGTCTTGCATGTTGAGGACCACCAACTCCATGCCCGGGCCGCCGCCCCATAACGTAAGAGCACCTGCCGTTGTAACCAGCATGAAAACGAAAGCGATGGGAAGGCCGGTCATCAGCAGGCTGACGATGGCGGAGAAGAATATCAGCAGTAGGGTCGGCCACTCCATGGGATACCGTCAAACCTGATACGGACCTACTCTTGCCCGTTGCCCGCCGGCATGTCGGCTTTCTCCGTTTCCCATTTACAATAGTAGCCGTAGGTCCTGCGCATGAATTGAATGCAAAGCGCTGTGGCCCCGACTGGTATCGGGATCAAGAGGGGGTACAACGGCGGTTTCAGGGGACTTTCATACATGTACGTGCCGGCCAGGTACTCATCGATGGTCGTCGTGGTGGCGAAATACGCCAGCAAACCGGTCACGACGACTCCAACAAAGGATGTTGCTATCCCTAGAAGTGCCTGATGCCGTGGCTTCAAAACCTCGACCACGACTTCCACCTTGATGTGGCCTTCCTCCCGCAAGAGCCAGGCGGCACCAAAAAAAGCGATGTAAACAAGGGAGTATTCAGATATCTCTATCGCCCACCCCTGCGCGGCGCCGAAAAACTGCCTGCTGACGATATCGGAGAGGGTGAGCAAAGAGGCAGTTACCACCGCCGCCGCCGAGACCACGAGTGATGCATCCAAGAATCTGTCCCAGGCAACGCCAAGCTTCGTTAATCGGGTCTTCACCGCGGTTACCTCGTGTTACGGAGATGGGGAACGAGGGTAGGAACGGGAGGTCCCTGGTGGTGTGGCCCTGGCGGGACCTCCCGTTTAAGGCTCATCCCGGCAGCCGCCGGGGAAACGCAATTGGATGTGGCTGTCAAGCCAGTCGAGCCTCTCTGTCGACGTTCTACTTGCTCATCATTGGCCGTACTTTCCTGATCAGCTCGTCCCCGAGCGTTTTTGCAGCTCTCCTCCAGGACTCGTCCATGACGTCATTGAAGAAGCTCTCGCTTGCTTCTTTGGGCCAGTCGATACGCTGCATACCGTTTTGCTTTGCCTCTGCCCAGGCGGCGTCGAACTCCCGCTGTTTGACCGCGATCAATTGGTGCTCCGTCTCTTCCATGGCATCCAGCAGAACTTTCTGCAGGTCCGGAGGCAGGCCGTTGAATGCTTTGAGGTTCATGGCAAGAACTGTATTCCCCGCGGGGAAGAAGCCGGGGCCGACCCAGTACTTGAGCACCTCGTAAAGTCTGCTTGCCGTGACAGTAGCCATGGGCGCCGGCCTCACATCAATCAGGCCTTGCTGAAGCGCCGAATAGACTTCCGGGCTTGCAACTTTTACCTTCTTGCCACCCGCGCGTTCTATAATGGGTTCGTAAATCCCGGAGGTCCGGAATCCAAGGCCTTTGAGATCCTCCGGCTTCTCGGCCTTTTTGGTAGTGACGAGGACATAGGGCGTTCCCGATGTCGTCCGTCCGAGATAGCGAAAGCCCTTTTTTTCAAACTCGCCCACGAGGAAGTCGTAGAACCCGCTCTTCCTCTCCTCGGCGGGAGTGAGCAGGGAAAGATGGGCCACCCGGAATGCAGGAACATGTAACACATAGGCCCAGGCCACGCTGAGATCCACCACTCCCTTTTGGACAGCGGCTGGTTGCTTCTTCCCGGGGGTAATCTCTGGTCCGCCGATCCAGTCAACCTTCAGCCGACCTGCGGATTTTTCCTCCACGAGCTTCAGGAAGATCGGAACGGCCGACACAGTCGTAGAGGTGCTAGGGTCAACGGTCACCATCTTCAGTGTGGTCGCGGCAGGACTCGCCTTTATGGCGATAAACGCCGGCGATGCTGCAACCGCCAGGCCCAGTAGGAATACGCTGAGATTCTTCATTATGCCCTCCTCTTGGAAACGTTGTGATGACTCCTGTTAGCCCGTAAACTCCAGTATGTCCAACCCGCTCAAGCGGTCCAACAAGTACAAAAGGCCACTCGATCGATCCAGGAAGACGTCGTTGCTCTGGACAATCGATGCCCCTTCCCCGGGGTTGGGCATGTAGTAGCCGATTTCCTGGAGCGAATACGGATCACTGATATCCACGGCCCGGAGTCCCCCAGCGAACCACGTAACAAAAACGGTGTTGCCGTGGACCTGTTCCTGCGGTTGATGGGCGCCAAACCACTCTTTTGAGTTGAAGGGTTCATCATTCGGGACTCGGAAAGTGGCGATGGGAATCGGCCGAGTCTCATCGGTGATGTCAACGGTCCACATAAAAGCGTTGGGCTCTGGTGTCAAGCGGTCCGAAACTTCCTCATCCGTGACGACGAGCAGTTTCCGTCCCTTGATGGTTTGGGGAATCGGCAAGGCCGTGTGCGTGGGGCAGGGATAGGGCGGACTCCAGTCCAGATGGGCAACCATGCGCGGGGAAGCGAGGTCGGATATATCGAGTATGACAAATCCGGCATGCCAGTAGCTCACGTACAGCCGATCGCCAAGCCGTAGCGGGTGGTGGCAGCGGTGCCGGGTGCCCTGCCACGTCGGGGTTTCCCCGCCCGCGGTCCACTGTCCGGGGAGCCACCACCGTGCCACCTCCTCGGGCCGGGACGGCTCGGCCAGATCCAGGATCATCATGATGTTGCCGACGTAGCCCTCCACCTGCGGCGAGAAGTAGGCATAGTCGCCGTCGAAGTCGAACCGGTGCACGCCCGTGCCCGCGGCCCGGTAGAAGCCAATCTCGCGGGGATGGGCCTTGTCGGCCACATCGTAGATCTTGAGTCCGCCCTGAAAGCCGTTCTTCGCACCGCCGGGATAGCGTTCATTGTTCACCAGCATGACGTCACCGTGGACCCGGACCTTGTGCGAGTGGGTCCCGTCGGGGACCTCGACGTGCGATACCACCTTGAGGTTCTTGGGGTCGGAAATGTCCACGATGGACGTGCCGTGGGGCGGTTCCAGGTGTCCGACGTAGGCGTAGTCCCCCTGAACCACGACCTGTCCGCCGCCCGGGATGTCGATGTGCCCCAGGCGCTTGAAACCTTTGCTGCTGCCGTAGGATTCACGTTGTGTCATGACCAACCTCCTTTGGGGGTCCAGCGTCCTGTCCCACCGGGAGCCAGTGCCGCGGGAAGACAGTTGTAGGGGCGGGTTTCAAACCCGCCCGCGCCTGTACCGCGCCGTCGGCCGCCATGGGTTCGCAGCCGCAGGTCCGCGCCTTCGTCAGGCCTTGTGTGCCAGCGCGGCCACCACGCCGCCGCTTGCCGGTCCCTGGTGCTCGGCGCCCGCGGATATGTAACACATGGTGTCGCCGGTGACCGAGGCGACCACCGCATTCACCGCGCCGCGAATGTGCCGGGTGTAGTTGATGTCCGAGTCCTCGAATACCACGTGCCGCCGGCCGCGGGTGTTGCCGGACGGATCCGGCTCGCACTTCACGAACATGTTCACCAGCCGGCCCTGGTCGCGTTCCGACAGTTCGCCATTGACCTCGAGGCCCACCTTGCGGAGCGCTTCCCGCACGGCCGCCGCGTCGATGGCGTCCTTCATCACCGCGTGGTCGATGATGAGGCCGCTGGTGGACAGCGGGGAGTTGCCGAGCACGACGATCTCGCAATTCATCAGCTCGATGCCGGAAGAGGCCGAGGCCACGTTGGAGAAAATGGCCAGATCCTGTCCAATGACCTCTTCGCTGACGTTGCCTTCATCGATCTCTCCCGTCGCCATGCCGATGCCGAGGGCGGCAACGCTCCTGGCGTAGGACATGGACTTGTAGGTGTCGGTGGTGACGACGCGCGCGTTGCGCGAGTAGGCGTCCTTGATCCGCTCGGTGGTCAGCGCGCCGGTCTTGATCTGGACGAAGTGAATGTCCGAGGCATCCTCGATGCCGGCGTCCTCGATGGCCGCCTTCACGCCTTCGGCCGCTGACAGCACATGCGGCATGGTGCCGAATTCCTCGGGCAGCATGTCGCGGGTGTAGGCGGTGCCCACGGTAAAGCCCTTTTCGCCGTTGCCGCCGCCATCGCCGCCGGGCTCCTTCACGAAGATGGTGGCGTGGGGGCTCATCAACCCTTCGGTGCCGCCCGACCAGATGATCGGCACCTTCCTGGCGATGTCGTTCAGGGTCAGCCCCGACTTCTCCGCGATCAGCAGTTGAAAGCACTGGGTGGCCAGCGCCCGGGTGTAGTCGTTGACTCCGCCGTTGCCCTCGGTCTTGCCCAGGATCGCGACCACGTGCTGCGCCTGGAACGCGCCCGCGTCCAAGAGCTTTTGCGCTTCCGATACGTCGTCGGGCGCGCCCATCCCTACCTTGAATGCGCTTACCTTCATTCGTTCACCCCCAGTTGTCCGTCACTACCAAGAAAATAGCTGCAACCCCCAATCCGTCATTCCGGCGGAAGCCGGAATCCAGGCGGAACACTCCTGCATTCCGGCCCGGCCCCTGGATTCCGGCTTCCGCCGGAATGACGGATTGGGCATTGGCGGGCTATTCTCGTTTCATCGTCTTGTCCGGTTGATCTTGTCGGCCAATGCGACAACGGCTTGTTCCATGCACGCCATGGGTGCTCTGGTGACGCCCGCGCCGATCTGGCCGACGCCGGCCCGGCGGTGGGCGATGCCGGTGTTGATGACCGGCGCGATGCCGGTGTCTACGCACTTGCGCACGTCGATTCCCGCGGGCGTGCCCTGGAAGTCAAGGATCGGCAGCGTGAACGCGGGATTTCTGCCAAGCGTGATGTGACGCATCTCGTCGGTGGCGCCGAGGGCGTCGGCGGCGGAACCGCCCACGAACTTCACGATGGCCGGGGACGCGGCCATGGCGAAGCCGCCGATGCCGGCGGTTTCCGTGATGGCGCTGTCGCCCAGGTCGGGGGCGGCGTCGTCCACGCTGTATCCCGCGAAGAACAGTCCCTGGACCCGCGGCGCCGGGGTCGTGAACCAGGTGTCCCCCGTGCCGCTGACCCGGATGCCGAACTCCACCCCGTTGCGCGCCATGGCGGTGACCATGCTGCTGCCCGGGACGCCGTGGGCCGCGTCCAGCATCGCCTTGCAGGCGGCCATGGAGAGGTTGAGAAAGAAGTGGTCGTTGCCGGTGATGAAACGCACGGTCTCGGCGATGCGGGATTGCGGTGCGCCGGTCTCCAGCAGGGCCGGCAGCAGCGCCCGGAGCAGCAGGGAAGAGGCCGCGACGTTGCGGTTGTGGACCTCGTCGCCCATGTGCAGCGCCTGCGCCATCAGGGGTTTGAGCGGCAGTCCTTCGCGGTTCTCCAGCGCCGCCTCCAGAGTCGGCGCCAGCACGGCCGCCATCCATCGGAGCCGCTTCAGCACTTCCGGATCGTAGGCGCCCATGCGCAGCACCTTTCCCAGCCCTTCGTTGAGGTTGCAGTAGGTGGTGTGGCCGTGCTCGGAATCGCGCACGATCCACACCGGCATGGACGGGCTGGTGACGCCGGCCATGGGACCGACGCAGGCGTGATGGTGGTTCGGCTCGAAGACGATCTCCCCGCCGGCTGCGAGCGCCCGGGCGCCGTCCGGGTCATCCGCCCAACCCTCGAGCAGGATCGCCCCGGTCACGGCCCCCTGCATGGGGCCGCACATCCGCTCCCACGGCAGCGGCGGACCGGCGTGGAGGATCATGCGCTCGCCCATTCCCGGGAGGTCGTCTCTCGCCGTGCCGATCCCCGCCAGCACCGGCTGCGCGTTCAGGTACGCGGCGAATGCGCGGCCGTTGGCCTGCTCTACCGCCGCAAGGTTGACGAGGGATGCGAGGGCCGCGCCAACCTGCTTGTTCCCGGCGGCGGGCGGACGCCAATCGGTCCGTTGGACGGTGCCCCCGGCAGCGTCGATGGAGTCCGCAAAGACCTCAAGGCCCACGTTGACGACCCGGAGTTCGTCGCGGAACAAGCGGTCAATCATCGTGGTGTCGTGTCCCGCAAATTTGCATGATGACTTGCGAGTCCTTTTCCGTTGGCCGCGTGGCTCTTCCGCCCGTGCTGCCCGCCACACGGGCGGGTCTGAAACCCGCTCCTACAGAGCCAGCTCCAGAGCGACCCGGACGGCTTCGGCGTTGCTGCCGCCCAGGATAACACCCGCGTCCGCAAGGCTGCTTTCCTGCCGTGACGCGTTTTGGGGATCCTCGGTTGTTCCGCATACGGATGCCACGAACAGGAGCTGTCTCCCGGCCTGCTCCGCTGCGTGCCGGGCGTTCCGGATGACCGGCGTAAGCGCGCCCGCGGGATCGTGATGGGCACCGTAGCCCAGCACCACGTCGAGCAGGACCACGGCCACCTCCGGGTTGGCGGCTTCCCGCAGGATGCGCTCGCCGCGCAGACGAGGATCGATCATCGGATGCGGGCGTCCCCGGGTCAGACGGGCGTCGCCGAGGTCCACCACGCTGTGCCCCTGACCCTTCCAGATATCATCCAGGGAGGGCGGCATGGAAGTATTGCTGTAGACCGGGCCAACCCTCTCCTGCATGAGCAGCACCGCCTCGGCGGCCAGCGACCCGCCGCTGTAGAGCCCGCGGATGAACCGTTGGCCGGGCGCTCTTGGCGGGCTGGTGTCCGTCAGCCTGCCGTCCGGCCGGACCCGGTCTTCCGGCGGGGCGTCCGGTGAGAACGGAACGCCGCGGGACAGGGCCACTGCCCGGCGGGCGGCTTCCTCCAGCGTCTGTGCCGAAACGGTTCCGGGCACCGGCTCGGTGGGCGGGGCTGCTCCGAGAAAATTCACCACAACGGGCTTGCCGGCGCGCCCGGCCTGCTCAAGGATCCGGGCAGCCACCTCCGCTTCCGGGGGCTTGGAGACCACGACGATGACGCGGGTCGCGGGATCTTGGGCCAGCGCGTCCAGCGCCTGCAGGGTCGAGAGGCCGCCGACGGCCCGTGAGAGGTCCCGTCCGCCGGTCCCGATGACCTGGGACACGCCGCCGCCGTGCCGGTGGATGAGCGTGGTCACTTCCTGCAGGCCGGTGCCGGCGGCGCCGACGCAGCCGATGTCGCCGCGCCGCACCACGTTGGCGAAGCCCAGCGGAACGCCGTTGACGATGGCCGTGCCGCAGTCCGGTCCCATCACCAGAAGGTCGTTGGCGCCGGCATACTGCTTGAGCGCGACCTCGTCCGATTCGGCCACGTCGGCGCTGAACAGCATGACATGGAGCCCCAGCCGCAGGGCCTTGAGCGCTTCGGCGGCGGCGTACTCCCCCGGCACCGAGATCAGCGCCAGGCTGGCGCTCGCGGCTTCCAGGCTCATGACCAGGCTGC
This sequence comes from uncultured Binatia bacterium (SeqCode), assembly GCA_965221155.1. Lineage (GTDB taxonomy): Bacteria > Desulfobacterota > Binatia > UBA9968 > JAJDTQ01 > JAJDTQ01. The sequence continues at coordinate 1,958,806 of OZ244869.1, forward strand.
GCGGCCGGACGTCGGCCACGTTCCCGCCGGCCCGAGCCGCGGGCGGGTTCCGGTTGAGCTCTTCCTCGAGCGCGGCGAGGGCCTGCTCGAGGATCCAGGTGTCTTGGCCGCGGATGACCACGAGCACGTCGGCGGCGCCGGCACCGGCATCCCCGGTCAGCAACCCGGTGTCCCGCAACAGCGCCAGGTTCCCGTCGGTGGCCATCACCACCGCCGAAGCCTCCACGCCGGCAGTGTCCGCCACCCCGGCCGAGAGTTGCATGAGCGACAGGGAATCGCGGTAGCAATTGCGGATGACTTTGGTCAGCGTGGTCATGGATCGGGTCGCTGGGAGAGGGCGCCCTTCATCTGCGGACGAACCCCAGTTGCTTCCGTGCCTCGCCGGGGACTCTACTACGAATGTCCCGGCGGGTCCATTTTGAGGAGGCTCTGGCCCATGTCGACAAACCCACCAAGGTTGTAGGGGCGGGTTTCAAACCCGCCCGCGCCCGCGGCACCGCGTCGTTCGGAAAGGGCGACCGTAACGAAGTCGACGGACATGTTCCGATTGATCGAAGTCTCCTCGGGTTGGATTTTGGTCGAATATCGCGGAGACTGTTCCCTTTAGCCCGGTACCATCGGGAACACCCATGAGTGAACCATTCGATCTCTTGATCCGGAGGGCGCGCCTGCGGCGCCGGCCGGGCGCTTTGTATGACATCGCCGTACGGGCGGGACGAATCGAGGTCATCCAGGAGTCGCCGGGGTTGTCGGCCGCCGTCGTCCTGGATGCGGCCGGGGGCCTCGTGACCGAGCCCTTCGCCAACCCTCATCTGCATCTCGACAAGGTCTACACCTTGCAGCGTCTGGACGAAGAGTCGTCCCTGCGCGCCTATCACGGCGAGGGAATGGGCAACGCCATGCATGCGATCGAGGCGGCGTCACGGGTCAAGGAGGCCTACAGCCAGGATTGGATCGCCGAGAATGCCGGACGGGCGCTTCGTGCCGCGGCGGTTCACGGCAACACCCACATCCGGGCATTCGCCGACGTGGATACCAAGGCGCGGCTCGAAGGCGTCAAGGCGCTGCTACAGGTCAAGGAGGAGTTTCGCGGCGTCGTGGAGTTGCAGGTAGTCGCGTTCCCCCAGGACGGTGTCCTGCGCGAGCCCGGCGCGGCCGACCTGGTGCGGGAGGCGGTGGCGCTGGGCGCGGACGTGGTGGGAGGCATTCCGTGGATCGAGTACACCGATGCCGCGGCCCGAGAGCACGTGCGCCAGATGTTCGAGATCGCCGTCGCCAACGACCGGCCCGTTTCGATGCTCGTGGACGACGCCGGCGACCCGGGCTTGCGCACGCTGGAGATGATGGCGGTCAGCGCCATCGAGGCTGGCTGGCAGGGACGGGTCCTCGCCCATCACGCCCGCGCCATGGCGTTGTACCCCGAGCCCTATTTCCAGAAGCTGGCCGCGCTCCTGCGACAAGCCCGCATGCCCGTGGTCACCGATCCCCACACCGGACCGCTCCACGCCCGGGTGCGCGAGCTCCTGGCCGCCGGCGTCCGAGTCTGCCTGGGGCAGGACGACATCTCCGACGCCTACTACCCCTTCGGCCGCAACAACATGCTCGAAGTGGCGTTCCTGGCGTCGCACCTGTTGTGGATGACCACCGAGGACGACATGGAGCGTCTCTACGACATGATCACGGTGGACGCCGCCCGGGCGATGGGCGTGAACGACTTCCGCCTGGAAGTGGGCGCCCCGGCGGACATGGTGGTGCTGGCCGCGCCGTCCGTGCTGGAAGCTCTGCGGGAACACCGGGCGCCGGTGCACGTCATCCGCAACGGGAAGGTGGTGGATGTCGAGGAGTCCAAGGCTCGGGAGTAGACCCGGTCTTGTGATTGCCAGGATGTTGCTTGCGGCCTTCCGGGCAGCGGCACGGCTTTAACGACGGTGTGCTTTCAACAGAATTGCCGGCAAGCGCTTCAAGTCCTCGTTGCGGGGGTCGACCTCGAATCCGCCGGACTCCAGTGCGGTGACACCGAGTAGAGGTTCAGAGTCCCCGTCGCCGTAAACGATGGTGCCGCCCACGACCTCTCCCTTGAATTCAAGGTCTGCGGTCGTGATGTCGAAGGCCACCTTTTTTCCATCGGCAAGGACGTATTCCCGATGCCCTTTCGGCCTGAGTCCGATGGCCTCAAGGCGTCCCCGTGGGACGAGCGAGTCGAATGCTCCCGTATCGACGAGGAACTTTCCGGTCCAGCTTCGCTGGGGGTCGGCGGGATTGCGGATGGTGACGTCAACATAGGTGGCGCCCATTCATGTTCTCCTTCCGGCAGTGCAACGCGTGTTTGCGTTCGAGGCGTCCTTCCTTAGGGTAGACCCGGAGCTGTCTGAAGTCCAATCCAAGAATAGAATTGGGTGCACGACAACATTGTGGTGAGTTGACCAAGTGGAGGGAATTTGGCATGCTTCTGTAAGTTATCTAGCTTACAGGAGGGGAACATGCCTGATTCAGACAACCTTCAAGCCCTGGTGACGCGCCGGGGGGAGATCCAGAAGGCCATGAGTGCCATCGGCGACTTTCGCCAAGGTTCGCTCACCGAGATGTACCGCAAATGCGGCAAGCCCACGTGCCATTGCGCGAGCGAGGGGGACCCTGGGCACGGTCCCAGTTGGGTGCTGACCCGTAACGTTAAGGGCAAGACACAGACGCGGGCGGTGGCCACGGACAGGGTAGCGGAGGTTCGCTCGCAAGTGGCGACCTATCGAGAGTTTCGTGAGTTGATACGGGCGATGATCGACATCAGCACTCGCATCTGTGAACTGAAGGCATCCGCCGGGGCACAGGACGAGGCGGAAAAAAAGGGGGTCTTGAGACCGCCCTCGCAGCGGAGATCACTGCGGAGGCCAACCGGTTGATGGGGGACGATTGGCTCGAAGGGCTGGATTTTGAAGCGATCGAGACCGCGGTGAAGCAGACCGCGTTACGGGTTGCGGCCAAGGCCATCTCCCATCGCCTCAATGCCGACCACAGCGACCATCAGGGACCCCAAAAGCCGTGTGCGTGCGGCGCGGTGGCCCACTACGCCGGCCGCCGACCCAAGACCTTCACCACCGCCCTGGGCGAGATGGAACTGGAGCGCGCCTGGTATCACTGCCACACGGGCTTCAGTCCGCGTGACCGCGCCCTTGGCCTGGAACGAACCGCGCTGTCGCCCGCAGCCCTGCGCATGACCGGGGTGAGCGCGGCGCGGGTCAGCTTCGCCGAGGCCAGCAACCTCTTGCGCGAACTCGCCTGTCTCGACATCCACCCCAAGCAAGTGGAGCGTTTTGCCAAGGCCCTCGGTCAGTCCATTGCCCTCGATGAACGCGAGGTCCTCGAACTCGAACCCTCACAGGCTCCCACCCTCTATCTCGGACTCGACGGCACCGGCGTCCCCATGCGCCACTCCGAAACCCAAGGACGCAAGGGCAAACAACCCGACGCCGCGGCTTCGATCAGGTCTCCCAACGCGTCGTCCTCGGCGACGGCGCCCCCTGGATCTGGAACTGGGCCGGCGAGTATGCCCCCGACGCCCTCCAGATCGTCGACATCTACCACGCCAAACAACACCTCTTCGAGGTCGCCCACGCCATCTATGGCGCCCATTCCGACCTCGCCTCCCAATGGGCCAAACAACGCCGTGACGAACTCGACCAAGGCCAGCTCCACCGCATCCTCGCCCAACTCCACATCCACGCCCCCTCCTGCGACCAAGCCCGCAAATGCCTCGATTACTTTACCCACAACCAAAACAGGATGGACTACCCAAGATTCCGCGCCCTCGGCCTCTGTGTCGCCACCGGCGCGGTCGAAGCCCAATGCAAAACCGTGGTCGGTACACGTCTCAAACGCGGCGGCATGCACTGGTCCCTCCACGGCGCCAACCCATCATCGCCCTCCGCTGCGCCATCCTCTCCAACCGCTTCGATGACTTCTGGGAACGCCGCCCCCTCGCCGTCTGACCCCCTATCTCACAAAATTGTCGTGCACCCTGTTCGACTGGCTCGAAAGATCCCCGGCGCGATATGGTTTCAATCCGCTCCCCCTGCCGAAGCAAGGGGAGATTTACCGTCTGTCCGGATCGGGACTGCCCCACGTAGTTTCAATCCGCTCCCCCTGCCGAAGCAAGGGGAGATCAAATCCGGGAGAGCGAACCATGGAGACAGTAACGTTTCAATCCGCTCCCCCTGCCGAAGCAAGGGGAGATCCGGTGGCGGGGGTCTACGGGGTGGAGTGCGAGCGGTTTCAATCCGCTCCCCCTGCCGAAGCAAGGGGAGATAGCCGTCACGCCGTAATGCTTCCGCTACCATGCCGGTTTCAATCCGCTCCCCCTGCCGAAGCAAGGGGAGATTACGCCGCGGTCACCGAATACGGAGAACACACCGGTTTCAATCCGCTCCCCCTGCCGAAGCAAGGGGAGATCCCACTTCCCGCCTATGCCGATGGACACCAGCCACAGGTTTCAATCCGCTCCCCTGCCGAAGCAAGGGGAGATCGCCCTGTCGATCGCCGCGGCGTCGAAGGAGATGGGTTTCAATCCGCTCCCCCTGCCGAAGCAAGGGGAGATTCGTGTGGCTGCGCCGGAACGGCTTGCGGTTCTGGTTTCAATCCGCTCCCCCTGCCGAAGCAAGGGGAGATATCGAGGTGCCGGGTGAGAGTCACGAACTTGCGGTCGTTTCAATCCGCTCCCCCTGCCGAAGCAAGGGGAGATGCAAGGCCGCAGAAGACTTCGAGCTACAGCTCAAGTTTCAATCCGCTCCCCCTGCCGAAGCAAGGGGAGATTCGAACATATCCGGGCAGCCGTGGCGTCGTTTCCTGTTTCAATCCGCTCCCCCTGCCGAAGCAAGGGGAGATCGCAAGGTCCGAATTCAAGCGCGTGCGGATCGTCGTTTCAATCCGCTCCCCCTGCCGAAGCAAGGGGAGATCGCCTGGTAGACCGGCCCCACGGGCGCGAGGCAGGTTTCAATCCGCTCCCCCTGCCGAAGCAAGGGGAGATGGTATGAAGCGGATGTGTTGTTCAAGACGTTGAGGTTTCAATCCGCTCCCCCTGCCGAAGCAAGGGGAGATATTCCACTCAAACAGGGGGTGCGGCGCTATGACAAGTTTCAATCCGCTCCCCCTGCCGAAGCAAGGGGAGATACTGAGAACAATGTCCCGGAACCTGCCTATGAACTGGTTTCAATCCGCTCCCCCTGCCGAAGCAAGGGGAGATGGCCGTTGCGAAATTGATGCGTGACGGGTTTGGTGTTTCAATCCGCTCCCCCTGCCGAAGCAAGGGGAGATCCAGAGTGATTCACGACGAATAGCGCGCCATCTAAGTTTCAATCCGCTCCCCCTGCCGAAGCAAGGGGAGATATATATGAACGGCGTTAAAATCGGCTGGATCAATGTTTCAATCCGTTCCCCCGGCCGAAGCAAGGGGAGATGTACCCGTCCAGGTGCTCTCCCATGTCTCCGTGGTGTTTCAATCCGCTCCCCCTGCCGAAGCAAGGGGAGATTGGTGGAGGGACCGGCGGGTAGTGGAGCGGAAGAGGTTTCAATCCGCTCCCCCTGCCGAAGCAAGGGGAGATGGATCTGTACGCGGACCGGCGCCGCCAGCAGGAGGGTTTCAATCCGCTCCCCCTGCCGAAGCAAGGGGAGATTTCTGATTGCCAACGCGGTCGTGAGGCTGGTGGTAAAGTTTCAATCCGCTCCCCCTGCCGAAGCAAGGGGAGATGTGCCAGTGCGGCGCCCCGCGCTGTTGGTACTCGCGTTTCAATCCGCTCCCCCTGCCGAAGCAAGGGGAGATCGGCCTGGAACGAATTCGGCACCACGAACAAGCAGGTTTCAATCCGCTCCCCCTGCCGAAGCAAGGGGAGATTTCCCACACCACCTGGCCGGCCGTCTCCGGATCCGTGTTTCAATCCGCTCCCCCTGCCGAAGCAAGGGGAGATGGACGAAAACGGCCGCGCCGACCTGGACGGCAAGGTGTTTCAATCCGCTCCCCCTGCCGAAGCAAGGGGAGATTCACCGCCGAGAACGCCATCGTTCCTGGTATGACGTTTCAATCCGCTCCCCCTGCCGAAGCAAGGGGAGATCTGCGTGAAGGTGACCGTCTGGCCGGAAATGGAGTGTTTCAATCCGCTCCCCCTGCCGAAGCAAGGGGAGATGTTCGGCGTTCCGGGCGATAAGTATCTTTGGCATGTTTCAATCCGCTCCCCCTGCCGAAGCAAGGGGAGATTGTGATAATAGCTCTTGTGGTGCGGTCTATTGTTGTTTCAATCCGCTCCCCCTGCCGAAGCAAGGGGAGATCCTACCTGGTGCGATATCTGCGGCGAGCGTTGTCGTTTCAATCCGCTCCCCCTGCCGAAGCAAGGGGAGATGTGAGGGCGCGGCGGAGTACTTGCGGGAGTTCCTGTTTCAATCCGCTCCCCCTGCCGAAGCAAGGGGAGATCGAAGGGGGCCTACGACCTCTCCGCGAGTTCTTTTGTTTCAATCCGCTCCCCCTGCCGAAGCAAGGGGAGATGTTGGAGTAGATGTGTCGGTGAGGCACATAGAAGGTGTTTCAATCCGCTCCCCCTGCCGAAGCAAGGGGAGATTTGCGATGGGTGCGAGGAACCAGTGACGGAAGTCTTGGTTTCAATCCGCTCCCCCTGCCGAAGCAAGGGGAGATTCATCGCCAATGAGCCGCCGATCGACATCAAATTCGTTTCAATCCGCTCCCCCTGCCGAAGCAAGGGGAGATGGCCCGACAGGCCCAGTTGCTTGCTCGTCTTGATTCGTTTCAATCCGCTCCCCCTGCCGAAGCAAGGGGAGATTCTGTGATCTCGCGCTTGTGTGGGATTGGTCTGCCGTTTCAATCCGCTCCCCCTGCCGAAGCAAGGGGAGATTTCCCGTCTTGTTGTTTGGAACCCAAGTGCTCCATGTTTCAATCCGCTCCCCCTGCCGAAGCAAGGGGAGATTTCAGATTCTTGATGACTTCCGTTGTACCTTCGGGTGTTTCAATCCGCTCCCCCTGCCGAAGCAAGGGGAGATCCAATGCCGGCGGAAGGAGAAATCAAGGGACGGTGTTTCAATCCGCTCCCCCTGCCGAAGCAAGGGGAGATTGACGCGGATGGCTGAGAAAGTGGCTCCGGTACGGGTTTCAATCCGCTCCCCCTGCCGAAGCAAGGGGAGATTTACCGCAAACGGCACACTCCCAAAGATCGAAGTAGTTTCAATCCGCTCCCCCTGCCGAAGCAAGGGGAGATTTCAGTCGATCGTTGGGGACCACCTCGAAGACGTGTTTCAATCCGCTCCCCCTGCCGAAGCAAGGGGAGATTTGAGATCCACAGTGTACATCTGCGCCGCCACAGGTTTCAATCCGCTCCCCCTGCCGAAGCAAGGGGAGATCAAAAGCATCCGCAAGGCTACCTACTGCATTCTCGTTTCAATCCGCTCCCCCTGCCGAAGCAAGGGGAGATTCAGTGCTTCCGGTTGCGTCGCGAAACGCAAACTGTTTCAATCCGCTCCCCCTGCCGAAGCAAGGGGAGATAGAGCATGAACCAGTCGTCGCCGTTGTTGTCCGGGTTTCAATCCGCTCCCCCTGCCGAAGCAAGGGGAGATCGGACGGCGCGGCTGACGTGCTGGTTGCCATCGGGTTTCAATCCGCTCCCCCTGCCGAAGCAAGGGGAGATACCACCTTGAAGACGTAGACGCGGGGATAGCGCCGGTTTCAATCCGCTCCCCCTGCCGAAGCAAGGGGAGATTTGGTGACCATGGCGCTCATAGGCCCTATTCATAGGTTTCAATCCGCTCCCCCTGCCGAAGCAAGGGGAGATCGGGTCGGGCGGTCATTACTACACTGCCGCTGACGGTTTCAATCCGCTCCCCCTGCCGAAGCAAGGGGAGATTGTACCGCACGTTTCGTGTACCGCCACCCGAGGAAGTTTCAATCCGCTCCCCCTGCCGAAGCAAGGGGAGATATCACTCTGGCGGAAAGGATAGCCAAGCAATGTTGTTTCAATCCGCTCCCCCTGCCGAAGCAAGGGGAGATGATGCTGGCGAGGGCGACGCCGCCGGTGTTGGTTAAGTTTCAATCCGCTCCCCCTGCCGAAGCAAGGGGAGATCGTCGATCAGGACGCGGCCGAGCCAGATGGTGATGTTTCAATCCGCTCCCCCTGCCGAAGCAAGGGGAGATACCCGCATCGCCGCGCCGCCGGCCGGGATCACCTGTTTCAATCCGCTCCCCCTGCCGAAGCAAGGGGAGATGGAGCTTTTGACCCAGGTCGAGATGTGGACTCCGGTTTCAATCCGCTCCCCCTGCCGAAGCAAGGGGAGATTTACAGTGCCTTTGGCCTTGAGCAGCCGGTCTGTCGTTTCAATCCGCTCCCCCTGCCGAAGCAAGGGGAGATGTGAACCCGGTGAGTAACAATTATGATAGGGATTGGTTTCAATCCGCTCCCCCTGCCGAAGCAAGGGGAGATAACTTCGCGTGCCCAAAGGACCAGAGAGCCTTCCCAGTTTCAATCCGCTCCCCCTGCCGAAGCAAGGGGAGATAGCATCTCGCCCAGGAGATAACGCAACACCCGCCGCCAGTTTCAATCCGCTCCCCCTGCCGAAGCAAGGGGAGATCCTGGACGGTCACCGAGTGCTACCAGGCTATCACGGTTTCAATCCGCTCCCCCTGCCGAAGCAAGGGGAGATTCCCCGTGCCAACATCCCAACCCTAGCAATATCGGTTTCAATCCGCTCCCCCTGCCGAAGCAAGGGGAGATAGTTACGAAAGGACGGGAAGATGGAAACAGCTAAGTTTCAATCCGCTCCCCCTGCCGAAGCAAGGGGAGATTTCTTGCGGTTGCACAAGGCGACAGAATTTTGGAGTTTCAATCCGCTCCCCCTGCCGAAGCAAGGGGAGATACGCGGGTCAGTTCCCGCATTGGGCTTACAAGGCTGTTTCAATCCGCTCCCCCTGCCGAAGCAAGGGGAGATTGAATGTGGATGTTGCGGATATTACCATCGGAAAGTTTCAATCCGCTCCCCCTGCCGAAGCAAGGGGAGATTGAAGTTCATCCCTGCTCAACTGTTGACGACGCTAGTTTCAATCCGCTCCCCCTGCCGAAGCAAGGGGAGATGGGTGGATTAGGTCGCGATTCTTGCGGTTGCACAAGTTTCAATCCGCTCCCCCTGCCGAAGCAAGGGGAGATATTTGACCGGCACCGACGGGCCAATGCACTACGCGTTTCAATCCGCTCCCCCTGCCGAAGCAAGGGGAGATTGCATCTGGAAACCGCCTTGAGCTTGCTCCATGCTGTTTCAATCCGCTCCCCCTGCCGAAGCAAGGGAGATTACAGCATCCCGTCCGAGCAGTCCTCGAAGAAATGTTTCAATCCGCTCCCCCTGCCGAAGCAAGGGGAGATCATCTCTGTCGTGGATATCAATGACTTGATCTGGGTTTCAATCCGCTCCCCCTGCCGAAGCAAGGGGAGATTCCGTGCGGTCTGACTCCACGGCCAACTGTATCTTGTTTCAATCCGCTCCCCCTGCCGAAGCAAGGGGAGATTATGCGGACCCCAACCAGATAGACATCTACTCCGGTTTCAATCCGCTCCCCCTGCCGAAGCAAGGGGAGATGCTGGCGGCGTGTACGTGTTGGGTTTGGGTGCAGACGTTTCAATCCGCTCCCCCTGCCGAAGCAAGGGGAGATCAATGGGGCAAAGGCAAGGAACCGCAACTTGACGCGTTTCAATCCGCTCCCCCTGCCGAAGCAAGGGGAGATTGGCACAGTTTCAATCCGCTCCCCCTGCCGAAGCAAGGGGAGATCTATCCGAGAGGTTAAGGCGGTTCTCGATCAATGTTTCAATCCGCTCCCCCTGCCGAAGCAAGGGGAGATTGCACCTGGAAACCGCCTTGAGCTTGCTCCATGCTGTTTCAATCCGCTCCCCCTGCCGAAGCAAGGGGAGATCCAGCAGGACGGCCAAGACCATGCCGCCGTAGATGTTTCAATCCGCTCCCCCTGCCGAAGCAAGGGGAGATGCCGGAGCCGTCCGCAGTCAGCACGTGCCCATCCGTGTTTCAATCCGCTCCCCCTGCCGAAGCAAGGGGAGATCGCAATATCCTGGGTCTGTGTGGCAAAATACTCGGCGTTTCAATCCGCTCCCCCTGCCGAAGCAAGGGGAGATGTATCTGGGACAAGGCCGTCATAGCCGAGACCGTTGTTTCAATCCGCTCCCCCTGCCGAAGCAAGGGGAGATCATGGCCCGTCTGCCGGCGCTTATGATGGAATTCAAGTTTCAATCCGCTCCCCCTGCCGAAGCAAGGGGAGATGGCTGTCTTGTTCCTTTTGCATCATGGCTTGCAAGTTTCAATCCGCTCCCCCTGCCGAAGCAAGGGGAGATTTGTGGGCACGCGGCGTATGCGCAACCACACTTGGCGTTTCAATCCGCTCCCCCTGCCGAAGCAAGGGGAGATCCAAGGCCACGGCCCTTAACGCGGCCCCTAGCCGGTTTCAATCCGCTCCCCCTGCCGAAGCAAGGGGAGATCGCCGTCCAGTCGTAACCCTGTCCCTTGGTGGTGACGTTTCAATCCGCTCCCCCTGCCGAAGCAAGGGGAGATTGTCCTCATGGTTCGGATACCAGACGCCCGTGATGTTTCAATCCGCTCCCCCTGCCGAAGCAAGGGGAGATCGCGCGGGAATCGACGTGTGCTTAGGGTCCTGCGTAGTTTCAATCCGCTCCCCCTGCCGAAGCAAGGGGAGATTTTAGCCATATCTCCCGCGACCAGACCTACATGCTGGTTTCAATCCGCTCCCCCTGCCGAAGCAAGGGGAGATATCTGCGGTGCGGCACCATAAAGGAATTGAACGATGTTTCAATCCGCTCCCCCTGCCGAAGCAAGGGGAGATTTTCCGCAACACGGCGGACGTTCCAGGCGTTGTTGTTTCAATCCGCTCCCCCTGCCGAAGCAAGGGGAGATCTTCTCGCCGCTCTTCCGTCCCCACAGACCATAGCGTTTCAATCCGCTCCCCCTGCCGAAGCAAGGGGAGATTCCGGCGCGATAACCAGCGCGTCACCGCGGCCCTGTTTCAATCCGCTCCCCCTGCCGAAGCAAGGGGAGATGCCGTCCTTGAGCCGGTCCATAGCGGACATCCTGCTGTTTCAATCCGCTCCCCCTGCCGAAGCAAGGGGAGATGCAACATTCACCGAACCACCGTCACCCACGTTGATGTTTCAATCCGCTCCCCCTGCCGAAGCAAGGGGAGATCACACGAACGCGTCGATGCCACGCACTCCCCACATGTTTCAATCCGCTCCCCCTGCCGAAGCAAGGGGAGATTTCGCCCGGCACATTGACCCGCTGGTAGAAAAAGAGGTTTCAATCCGCTCCCCCTGCCGAAGCAAGGGGAGATGTTGTACCCTATCACCAATTCCGTATGCGCGGGCGCGTTTCAATCCGCTCCCCCTGCCGAAGCAAGGGGAGATCCGCCTCCACCGCGTCCTGAACCGCCTGCGTCATGGTTTCAATCCGCTCCCCCTGCCGAAGCAAGGGGAGATGCCACCGCCGTCGCAACTCCATCGGTCAGCATCCAGTTTCAATCCGCTCCCCCTGCCGAAGCAAGGGGAGATCGAAACAGGACGCCGCGCATGTTGTTGTCGTATTCAGTTTCAATCCGCTCCCCCTGCCGAAGCAAGGGGAGATCGAAAAGCGCACCGGCACCTATGCGGTGATCGTTGTTTCAATCCGCTCCCCCTGCCGAAGCAAGGGGAGATGGGCTCCAATCCGCATCAACCACGCCGCTAGAACCGTTTCAATCCGCTCCCCCTGCCGAAGCAAGGGGAGATTTGGGGCGGTGTAAGGGGCTGGCGGACAAGGTGTTGTTTCAATCCGCTCCCCCTGCCGAAGCAAGGGGAGATGGGCGGCACGTCACAGGGCACGGGGTGGAAAAGTGTTTCAATCCGCTCCCCCTGCCGAAGCAAGGGGAGATCTTCGCCGCCATACTGGTGACCGTGGGGTCTGCGGTTTCAATCCGCTCCCCCTGCCGAAGCAAGGGGAGATAACAGCAGGCCGAGACAGCAGCGGTGAAAGCGATGTTTCAATCCGCTCCCCCTGCCGAAGCAAGGGGAGATCGGTGGCGGTGGCGGCGGTGGCGGGCGTACTACAGTTTCAATCCGCTCCCCCTGCCGAAGCAAGGGGAGATGCCGCCCAATATAACCAGCAAAATATCAAAAGGTTAGATGCCTGGATGCGCGATACCTGTTCCAATCTTCTTCTCTTGCCAAAGTCATGGGAGGGGCCGCAGCGTAACCTATTGTAATGCCTAAGCTTACTGGTTCCGCGAAAGCACGGAGGAAAGCCCCCTTACTCCACTTTCGCGCAAGTTAAAGTACCAGCGGAGCGTTCAAGTCCACAGGTTCTTTGATGCCGTGATGCTCCGTCTTGTTCCTGGCGTCTTCGTCCAGATGATAGATTCTTAGAGAATCCTCCTGGGGATCGATTTCCTCCAGCAGACGATTTCTGAGCATTGCCCATTCGGTTCTTCCGAGTTGGCATTCAAAAACCGACTTTTGCACCCGGACACCGTAGTCCTCACAGGCTCTTGCCACTCGGCGCAGTCGTTTTTGCCCTGCCTTGTCGGTGGTGGAGACATCATACGCGATCAGAATGAACATGGTCTTACTTTGGGATGAACGGGATATAGTCGGGGATATCGCCGCGGAGTTTTCGGGCCAACAGCTTGGCTTGGATGCTGAATACTTGCCCTAAACGAATATTTTCCTTGAACAGGGCGTGCTTTATTTCCGTTTGCTTGCGTTGTTGCCAAGCTTGGATGACTTCCTTCCTGCCTCGGTCAGTGAATTCTACGGCGCCGCCCTCTCGTTCACGAAAGTGCTTGGGCTCGATTTGGCGGCGGTTGATCAGGGTCAACGCCAGCCGTTCCGCCAGACACGGTCGAAACTCTTCCATCAAATCCAGGGCGCAGGCCGGCCTCCCGGCTCGCGTGGCATGAAGCCATCCAACATAGGGATCCAATCCGGCGCTCGTCAACGCGGCCAAACAATCATGGCGAACCAGGGCATAGGTGAATGATAACAGGCAGTTGATCCGGTCCCGTGGCGGGCGCCGCATGCGGGCTACGAACCTGAAATCTTCCCGCTGTTGTTTGAGCATGTATTGGAATACCGAGAAGTAAATCCTGGCACCCAAACCTTCCATTCCTCTGATCGGATCAAGCGCCTCCCGAAGTCCGCATTCTTCGGCAACGTCAGGCCCACGGCCGAGTTGCCGGATCAGGCTGGCGATTTCATTGGCGGCCTCCGCCAGCTTCCCTCGATCAGAGTCGTCGTCTGCTTCGCGACCGGATCGCAGGAGGTTGGCGCGTGCGTTTTGCAGCTTCCCGACAACGAACTGCCGTGCAATGCGAGTCGCGTCCTGCGGGCTGTCTGCCGCAGCATACTGAGCCCGGCGCAACAAGTAGCGGGTATCTCCACTTCCCAATACCTGCGCCAACAGATAGCCGTTCTCCGTATGGTAGTGGATCGCTACCTGATGCTCCCAGCACAAGGCCATGGCCGGAGGCGTCACCACTACCCGTCCGAACGCGCAGATGCTTTCCAGATGGTGAATCGGAACGGTCAATCGGGTTTCCTTCTCGATCTCCACCCGGAGCGTCAGATGATCCCGGACTACCACGGTTCCCGGCGTCGTCAGATAAAGGGTGTTTTGGATGTTTGCCACGATTCAACTCGATATTGTGAAGTAAGGAGCAGATGCCCCTAGTCGGCGGTGTCGAACACTTTCTGGTAGGCACGCGCGAGCGTGGTCGGAGCACTGGTGATCTCGGGAAGGCAATGATCAAAAAGCGAGCACTCCGAACATTGGGGCTTATGCACGGCGTTTGGGACCGTTTCCTCCTCAATGAGTCGGTGTACGGCTTCGATAGCCTGTTCGGTGAGGCGTCTCAGATCGTGTGTAAACGCCACCTCCCGGCGACGCTTGCTCTTGGCGTGAAAGATGGCTCCACGGAGAATCTCCAGCTCGAACATTTCTTCGAGGCACAATGCTTGAGCGCAGAGCTGGGCGTCGTCATTGTCGAATTTGCGTCGTCTGCCTTTTTTGAACTCGACGGGTACCAGCGAGCCGTCGGGATGGCGCTCGACGACATCGCACTTGCCGTTGAGTCCGAGTCGATCCGACCAGACAGGCAGGGCGCGCAACAGGGTTACACCCTTGACGGTTTCGTAGCCGGCAACATCGGCCTGCGTGTGGACACTATCTCCGACCACGGTGTGCTCGTTGGTCCCGCGCCACCCCTCAACCGCCTTCAACGCTGCCCGGCGTTGGCAATAGAAGTAGTCGTTGAGAAGGGAGAGGGGGAAGGGATCGGGTGGATCGGGAAATGGAACGGCGTTAGTCACAGTATCTCGACCAGTTCCACATTTTCGGGCAGGCTGTCCCGATTGGTGGAAACCGCGTAATCGGAGAATTGGCGGGCCGCCAGGACCGATTCCTTGCGGGTAACCGCTATGCGTTCAAATAACTTGTGTGCGGGCGCATTGCCGAGGGCGGATTGATGTTTGAAAACGATAAGTTTTTGCGGAGCCATGGTCCCCCGCGAGGCGGAACGGTCGAGGTCAAACATGTTTTGCAACGCCTGCCAAAAAAGGTTGAGGTCGTCGTCGCCGAATCCAGTGTCGCGTGCGAGGTTGGCGGAAATGAAGCCATGGCAGCGGTACAGGCCGTAGGGAATGAGGTTCTTGCGGCCCATCGTTTGGTTCGGGGCGCCGAGTTCCTTAGCGTCGGTGACGGCCATGCGAGTAATGGAAATATCCATTGGCAGGATGGGATCAAGGCTGCGGCTGAAGCTCAACTGCACAGGGCCGCGTACTTGTCCGGCATTGGTACCGGTGGACATCACCGCGCCGAACGTCCTTACATCGTAGTAGCGATGGCACATTGTGGCGCGGGCATCTTTGACTTGGTCGCGAGTGGCTTTCTTGGCTTTTCCGTCCACCTCGTGGCCGAGGTCTTTATGAGCCTGGGCGATGGAGTCGTTCAGGACCGCGCCCTGGCGGACGAAGATGTCGAACGGTTCCGCGCCGCCGTTGGCTTCCAGCACGTAGTTGCGGATTTTGCGTTTCAGGCACACGTCGGAAACGAGACCGTGCATGTCCTGCGGGTCCACAC
Source organism: uncultured Binatia bacterium (SeqCode) (assembly GCA_965221155.1). Taxonomy (GTDB): domain Bacteria; phylum Desulfobacterota; class Binatia; order UBA9968; family JAJDTQ01; genus JAJDTQ01. Next base: position 1,973,968 of record OZ244869.1, read on the forward strand.
GCGGAGCGTTGGCGGCATCGGGATCGCCGTTGGGATTGCCGTCCTTGCAGTCGAAGAGATAGACGAAATCGTATCGGTTTTGGATGGGATTCATGGTGTTTACCTTTCTTTCGGGATTGTCGTCCGTTGTGCGAGTGTTGGGAGCCTATTCAGTCGGAGACTCGCTATCGTTCTTTTTCTTTTTTCGCTCGGCTGCGAGTCGTCGATATTCGGCTTCTTGGTGGTAAAAACCGAGGGCGAAGCGACCCTGACCTTCGAGATCGAGGCTGGGAGGGAAGTGATCGCCCAGTTGGACACTGATAGCTTCAAAGTCCTTACACACGTTTTCGGCTGCTCCCCCGCCTACTTTGGCGAGATGGTTCTGCGCGTTGCGAAAGAGTCGCCCCATCACCAGGGCGGGCGTGGTGCTGGCACTGGCATAAAAACGCTCGACAACCCCCGCGTTGACACCGGTGAGGGCGAGGTATTGGAGACGGTCGAAGACCGCGAACAGTCGCCCGCAGAGATAGGCGGGGTCTGTGGATTCAATATTTAACGATTCCGTCATGTTGTTCCTTCCCTTTGGTTGATTGAAACGGTTCTGACGCAGGAGGCAAGCCTTGATAAGCGCCACGCGCGCGGGGTTGGTTTTGTTGTCGATTTGCTGCCGTCGTAGCGCCGCGGTCAAGGCCGGTAAGGGCAAGGGAGCGTCGCGCAGTGCCGCATACAAAAGCTGCGTAGGAATCTGCGGAGCCAGTTCGCCGAGTTTGTCACGAACGAGGCCGTTCAGGAGATAGCCGAGTTTGAAATTAGCGCGGACAGAATCGCCTTCTGGGCGAACGATGGCGAGGTCTTTAAACCATTGCCGCACGTTCTGCTCAACTTCGGGAACAGTGGATTCGAGCCAATCGCGGACGATGATGCGGCTGCCGTTGCCCGAGAGACTCGTGGCGTAATACTTCCGGTGGTCCACCAAGGTAGGTTGGGGTTGCCCGGTCCTCGGTGCCTCAAGCAGATTGCGAACTTCCTGTTCGTCGGCAGTCTCAAGCAGGTCTGACGGGTCGCGGTCATCCTTCTCGCGAGTCCAGTGTAGGTGAACGACTCCGTTATGCCGAAGGCCTCTTTGGATGAGATCGTTCAACGCGCTGCGAATTTTTAACTCGACGGCAGCGGAGATGGAGGCGTTTTCACCCTGCTGAAGACCAAAAGAAGTGAACGAAGCCTTGTCGAATGAAATCAGGTTGGTGCCTACGGCTAGACCGCCGGGTACACCTTTGATCTTCTCCGTGGTTGAAACCGGCTCCGTCAATTCGCCCGTGGCCAGACAGAGGCGTTTCCTGCCCGCAGTTCGTGGCCGATCCTCGGCGCGGCGGCGGCGCCAGAATTGTTGGAGTTCCCCCGCTTGAAGCAGCCACTGGCCGGAGATCCGGAACGTGATGTTGTCGTTCGGTTTCGCCTTTTGTTCAGTCAGTGATGTGTGCAGTTTTTCGAGCGCGTCCGGCTGGTTCAGAAAGTACAAGGTCGCTCGGGCCATTGGGCCGTCGTTGGGGCATTCGCCTGCGGCCACTTCCAGCAGTTTCTTGAAATAGGCGTGAGAACCTTCGCGCCGCTCGGCTCGTTCGGGCTTCTTCGGGTCGGGATAGTTGACCGCACGCTCCAGCGTGTCGCAAAGGAAGAAGGCACGCGGGCGCGAAGCAACGGTGAGTTCCTTTTGTTCAATGAACGGACGGGTAAGCGTTTGCGGTTTCGGCTTTTTCGCATCAGGATTGTCCAGCAATTCGACGGGGCCGCCTGCAAGATTGCCGGCGGCGTCTAAAGGGACCAGCCAGCGGACAGACACTTCGTGAAAGTCGGCATCGCCGAGCCCCTCGCGTTCGGCGTATTCGATGAGGGCTTGCAGCATCATGGTTTCTTCCCGGTTGATTCAGGGTCAAGGCTGGCCTTGATGTCACGCCAGTCGGGCACATTGACGATACCGTTCTTGAGACGGGCTTGGAAAAAGGTGTTGACAGGTTCCGGCTTTTCGATCTTGCCGGCTTTCCAGTTCGCCGGGATGTCGAGATTGAACACATCGTAGAGGATATATCCCAAATCTGTATCCACATTGGCGTCGGGAGGCGCTGCCATGTTGCTTGGCTGAACCAGTTTGAAATGGGCGGGGAATTCGCGGCAACCAAAGTAGGGCTGAGTGAAGCATTGGCCCTTTTCAGCCCGGCGTCGGAACATGCCGTAATACTTCTCTGGATTGTCGTCGCCTTGAGTTTCATCGGGCCCGGGCGGCTTTTGACGGGGCTGATTGGCTAAGCGGTTGAGTTCCAGGCTGGCTTCTATGACGTAATCCACATCACGGAGGGCAAGCGTATTGCGCTGCGTGCGGTCATCCTCGGCCAAGATGGGTTCGGGCTTGCGGGCGTTGGCGACGGATTTCAACTCGTTGCGACGGAAACTGAGAAACTTGATGGGGCGGCGAACCGCGATGCGGTGGACATACCAGCGGAATTGCGGCCTATAGAGAATCGCTTCAAGGATTCCCCGTGCAGCCGAAGGCGTGGGCACGGGATAACTCATCCGTTCGACCTTCATTTCCGGGCGTGTGAAGCAGGCCAAATCGCCCCAGACGCACAGATGGATTCGTTCAGTGTCCATAATCAGTCCAGCAAAGAAGGTTTCTTATCTACTAGAAACCGAACGATCTGGGTCGTTTGGTTTCTGTTTTCCTAGCCGATCAGACAACGAATTGTTCAGCTTCATAGTTGCAGGCCCCAAGTCGGTCGTCATAGCTTGAACTCCAGAAGAACATGGATTCGTCCTTCAACAGCGGAGTGATGACACCGGTGCTGCGGGACTTCTGAAATTCCGACTCGTAAAGATTGATTGTGAAACGCTGGCACCGGCGGGCGAGGTCAGCGGTAAGGTGCTGTTGATGGCGGATGGTTTCGATGAGTTCTCTGCCATGGCCGTACGGTACGAGAACGGATCGCGTTTCGTCGCCGATCAGTTGGCAGGCTTTGGCGGCAGCGGGAAAATCGAAGTCCTTGCTGGCTTGGTAGGCGCGATCATCATTTGCCGAATCGGGACCAAGCGTTTCGTAGAGTCGTGCGAAATAGCGCTGATAGGTTTCCGGCTGGTGCAGCGGCACATCTGGGAATTCGGCGAGGAACGATTCGGTTTCCTGGATAGCGGTTTTGTAAGCCCCACGCGGCATGCCGCCCGAAGGCGGTGTAAAAACGGTAACAGGACCGGGCTCGGGCAAGTGGCCTTCGCGGTTGCAGCGGCCGGCGGTCTGGATGATGGAGTCCAGCGGGCCGAAGGCGCGATAGGCGATGGGGAAATCCACATCCACACCTGCTTCAATGAGTTGGGTTGAGATGAGCCGGCAGGTTTTGTCCTCGTTAAGCCTTTGGTGAATGGCCGTGAGCTTGTCGAGGCGATGCGCCGCACACATGGCCGCCGAAAGGTGGAAGCGTCCCGCCTCGGGCAGCAGTTGGAACAGTTCGGCGGCTTGAGCACGCGTGTTGACGACACAAAGGACGCGGTCGTGCCGGCTGATTTCGGTGGCAAGTTCCCGCCAGTCAGCCGGAGAATCCTTGGCTCGGCGAATGGTGATCGTGGTCCGCTTGAGTGTTTCAGCTAGTGCCGCAGGTCGGCTTGAAATTTCCCGAGGGTGCCAGCCGTCATCGATCGCCTTTGCGGCGGTTCCGAACGCAGGCTGAGTGGCAGTGCAGAAGACGGCTGTAACGCCGTAGTCGCGGGTGAGGCAGTTCACCGCAGAGAGAAGAGATGGCACCAAACGTGTCGGCAGGGTCTGAATTTCATCGAAAATGATCACCGAGCGGGCGATGTTATGAAGCTTGCGGCAGCGGGAGGGTCTGTGCGCGAAGAGGCTTTCAAAAAACTGCACGGAAGTGGTGACGACGAGAGGCGAAGACCAGTTCTCCGCTGCCAGCCGCGCCCGGCGAATCCGGACATCTTCCGCATCCCGGCCAAGGTCGGAACTTGCTTCTCCCTGTGCAACGGCGCTGTGGTGTTCGAGCACGTAATCCGGGCCAAAGACCGGTTGGAAAAGGTCGCGAAAGACTTTGGCGGTCTGTTCGATGATGCTGGTGAAGGGAATGACGACAAGGACGCGCCGAAAGCGATAAGCGGAGTCTGGGGGCAGACTGGCGTTGTGATGACGACAATGCTTCAGTGCGAATGCCAACGATGCAAGTGTCTTGCCGCTGCCAGTCGGTGCAGTAAGGGAAAACAGCCCGGGTTGCATCTCTGCCGCCGCAAGACAGTCAGTTAGTAGTAGCCGTCGTGTTTGGTTGACTTGCCCATCTGTAGAAAGACCGTGGATCAATCTCATGACGGTTTCGAATGCCGTTTCCTCGGCAAGCGAGGGAACACTCCGCGATTTGGCTCGCTCGGAATCGAAGTGGCTTTCCGTGTCCAGAAAGTCCGCATCCACTAGACAACTGAATAACATGCGTGTCCGGAGGGCCTCGGCGAAATCAAACTGTTCTTTTCGACTGATTGTGGAAATTGTCAGGCCATCCTGTTCTAATCTTTCGAGGAGTGTCTCATGGGATTCAGCGATATTCGTCGTGGGATTCGTCCCTGCTCCGGGCTTGAAATCCTTCAAGGTGTTGGCAAGGCTTCGAAGCCGGCCGTCGTCGCGGTGAGCCGCGGGAATACCAGTGTGATGACCATCAACTGCGAATGCGACGATCCGACTCGACTGCCAAGCGGCGAAGGCACCATTAGCCCAGTGGTTGATTCCGCGGACGGAAGGATCTTCCAGGCGTTGCTGGAAGCGTTTCCCGTACTTTCCGAGGTCATGCAGCAAACCGGCAAGGTGTGCTTCATCTGCCAATCCGAAGGAGGTAGCGAACTGTTCAGCCCGTTCCGCCACGTTCCGTAAATGCTCGGGCAGTGATTGCCAGTGTTCCTGAGTTAACCGTTCCCCGGTCTTTGTTTCGGCCGTGTGGGCGTAATACTTCATAAAATGCTCCCTTCGCGTAGCCATCTGACGTCAATCACGCGTCGGGCACTGTTCCTTCCCATTTTGCTGTCCGCATGCCTTCAGCAAAACCGCCGGCAGCCGCTTCAACTCCTCATTGCGTGAATCGGCCTCGAATCCGCCGGACTCCAACGCGGTAACGCCGAGCAGCGGTTCGGCGCCTTCGTTCCCGTAGACGATGGTGCCGCCGACGACCTCTCCCTTGAACTCGATCTCGGCGGTGGTTATGTCCAAGGCGATGGGCTTCCCATCCGCAAGTACGTACTCGCGATGGCCCCTCGGTTGGAGTCCCATCTCTTCGAGGCGCTCCCGTGGGACGAGCGAGTCAAACGCTTCGGTATCGACCAGGAATTTGCCGGTCCAGCTTCGCTGGGGGTCCGCAGGATTGCGGATGGTTACATCAACAAAGGTTGCACCCATGGGTGATTCCCCACCTGATGTCCTTCCTGCGGGCAAATGGCCGTTCGGCCGTTGATTTTTCGTCAACGGGACTGCCAATCCCTTGAGCCCGGAACCGTCTGAAGTCCACTCCATCATTGGTACAGAAATCGCCAAATTACGCAAAAAGACGCAGTTTATGCAACTTGACGCAGTTTACGCAAGTCAATGCCGTTTACGCAGATCTACGCAGTTTACGCAAAACCACGCAAATCCGTTGTTCTCGGCGCAAGCCGGAATCAACAAGTGGGGGTGGAGGAACGCGCAGGTCAGTCATACCCAGGCCCCGACCCCTGGATTCCGGCGTTCGACGGAATGACGCGCCCGAATGACGGTTCCGGGCTGCTGTTACCCATTTTGTAACGATGACGGGAGTGAGTCCCGTCACAGGAAAGCTTGACACCGATCATCCAGCAGTCCTATGTAGTGCCCATGCCAGTCATCGACGCAGACGCACACGTGGACGAGACCGAGGATACCTGGGCCTTCATCGACGAGGCCTACAAGCGGTACACCCCGGTCACGGTGATGCAGGATCCCGCCAGTTCCGGGGGTACGCAGCCGCAGGGCTACAACCGCTACTGGTGTGTGGACGGCCGGTTCCTGGTGCGGCGGGTACGGGACGATAAGCGCACGGAGACGACGGTGGAGACCCGTGAACTGCTGGACGTGCCGGCGCGGCTGCGTCACATGGACGAGCTGGGGATCGACGTCCAGGTCTGTTACCCGACCACGTTCCTGTTGTCCTGGAGCGCCAAGGACGAGATCGAGCACGCGCTGCGCAAGTCCTACAACCGCTGGATGGCGGACAGGTGGAAGCTCAGCGACAACCGTCTGCGCTGGGTCTGTCTCCTGCCCATGGGCGACCTGGACGAGGCGGTGAAGGAGATGCGTTTCGCCCGCGAGAACGGAGCCTGCGGGTTGATGAAGAAGGGGATCGAGTGCGGCAACAAGCGGGCCGGCGACTCCTACTTCTTTCCGCTCTACCAGGAGGCGGAGGCCCTCGACATGGCCGTCTGCGTCCACACCGGCACGGGCGACCCGGCGCTCACCGACGCCGACGCCACGATCCTGAGCCTTCATAACATTACCGCACCGGTCCTCGACGCCTTCACCTCCCTGGTCATGGCGGAGGTGCCGGCGAAGTTTCCCAAGTTGAGGGTCGGATTCATCGAGGCCATGGCCTCGTGGGTGCCCTTCTCCCTGGCGGAGCTGCGGGCGCGTCACGAGCGTGCCCGCTGGTTGTTCTCTTTCGACCTGACCAGGAACCTGCTCAAGGAGTCGCGGTTCTACGTGGCCTGCCAGACGGTGGAGGATCTGCCCTACATCATCCAGCACTGCGGCGAGGACAATCTCGTGGCCGGAACCGACTACAGCCACGCGGACCAGTCCGCCGAAATCCGCACCCTGAGCGTGTTGAAGGAGATGGGGGAGGAGGGCGTCATCACCGGCCGCCAGGCCGAGAAGATCCTGCAGGACAACCCGGCGGCCCTGTACGGTCTTTCGTAGACGCACCCGGGGCATAACCCCGCGGTCTGAAACACTCGGGAGGTTCTAGCCGTGCCAATTCTGCAACGCGATGACGTGGAGCTCTACTACGAGGTGACCGGAGAGGGACGGCCGTTCGTCTTCATCAGCGAGACGGCGTGCGACGGCGAGGTGTGGAAGATGTACCCGGTGCCGGAATTCTCCCGGGACCACCAGTGCATCACCTTCGACTACCGAGGCACCGGCCGCTCCGGCAAGCCGTCGATCCCGTACACCACCGACATGTTCGCCGAGGACGCGGCCGCCATCATGGACCACGTGGGCGCCAAGGATGCCGTTGTCTGCGGGCACTCCATGGGCGGCCGGGTGGCGCAGCTCCTGGCCCTGGACCACCCGGGAAAGGTGAGCAAGCTGATCCTGGCGTCCTCCGGCGCCTCGTTCCCCGACACCAAGGGGATCCCCCTCAAGCTGGCCACACAGATGGTGGAGATGGGATACGAGCGCTACGTCAGCGAAGGCTCGGTGGCCGTGGGTTTCACCGAAGCGTTCGCGAAGCAGTATCCGGAACGCATCCAGCGCTACCTGGACGTCCGCATGCCCAACGCGTGCCCGCCGGAGTTCTACCTCCGCCACGTCATTGCCCGCCAGGAGCACGACACCAGCCACCGGCTCAAGGACATCACGGTGCCGACGCTGATCCTGGTGGGAGAGGACGACCGCAGCGTCACCAGCGACATGGACCACCGGACCTCCGCCGACATCCTGGCCAACGGCATACCCGGCGCCCGTCTGGTGATCCTTCCCGGCGAGCGCCACAGCTACTTCTTCGCCAACCCGGAGGCGTCCTTCAAGGCCATCCGTGAGTTCCTGTAGAGCAAACCATTTACCATCTGAAGGAGGACCCCGATGGCGGAATTCACCATAGCCAGGTTCAAGGATGTGTCCGCTGTTCGAGTGCCGCGTGGACCGTGTCGCCACGTTCGGAAAACCGTGAGCACCACGGCCTGAGGCCGGCCCTGGGTGAGAGGCCGTTAACTGCCATGAGAGGTTGGAGCGATGCCTATCCTGAAACGCGATGACTGCGAGATCTACTACGACGTGGCCGGCGAGGGACGGCCGTTCGTGTTCATCAGCGAGACCGGGTCCGACGGCGAGGTTTGGAAGATGTATCCGGTGCCGGAGTTTTCCCGGGACCACATGTGCATCACTCACGACTACCGCGGCACCGGCCGCTCCGGCAAGCCGTCGATCCCGTACACCACCGACATGTTCGCCGACGACATCGCGGCCGTCATGGACCACCTGGGCGCCGAGGATGCGGTTGTCTGCGGCCACTCCATGGGCGGCCGGGTGGCGCAGCTCCTGGCCCTGGACCACCCCGGTAAGGTGGGGGCGTTGATTCTGGCGTCCAGTGGGGCGTCTTTCCCGGACGGCCCGGGCATTCCTCTGGACATCGCCACGGAGATGGCGGAGCAGGGCTACGAGCGCTACGTGAGGGACAGCTCGGTGGAGGTGGGTTTCAGCAAGGCCTTCGTCGAGAAATATCCGGAACGTGTGCAGCACTACCTGGACGTGCGCATGGCCAACGTGTGCCCGGCGGAGTTCTACTTCCGCCACGTCATCGCGCGTCACCTCCACGATACCAGCCCCCGGCTCAAGGACATCACTCAGCCGACGCTGGTGCTGGTGGGAGACAACGAGGATGAGGTCACCGCCGGAGTCCACCACATCGAGTCCGCCCAGATCATGGTTGAGAACATTCCCGACGCCCGCCTGGTGGTGCTTCACGGCGAGGGGCACAGTTATTTTTTCGCCAACCCGGAGGAGGCCCACAAGGCCATCCGCGAGTTCTTGCAGGAGTGACGAACCCAGAAAAAAAGGAGGGGGTCATGATGCGTTTCACGAAAGTGCGAGAGAGGCTGGCATGGGCCGCGGTGCTGAGCGGTCTGCTGGTGTGGATGACGTTGGCCGGGCCGGGAGCGGGAGCCGCGGCCGACAAGCCCTTCTACGCCGGCAAGACCATCAGGGTGATCGTGCCCTTCAGCCCCGGCGGAGGCACGGACAACTACGCGCGGTTCGCCGCCCGGCACTGGGTCAAATACATTCCGGGCAACCCCAGGATCCTGGTGCAGAACTTGCCGGGCGGGGGCGGCGCGCTGACCTTCGGCTACCTCTACTCCAAGGCTTCCAGGGACGGGCTGACCCTGGCGGTGGCCTCGGAGGGGATCCCCGTCCGCCGTCTCCTGCGGCGTCCCGGCCACACCTACGAGTTCACCAAGATGTCGCTCATCGCCTCGGCCCCCAGCTCCAGCACCCATTACGCCGGCAAGAGCCTGGGCATCAAGGAGCTCAAGGACCTCAAGAAGGTGAGTGGGAAGATCGTCGCCGGGGATACCCAGAAGGGTTCCACGGTGGCCACCCTCTCAGGGCTGATCTTCAAGTTGCTGGGAATCGAGTACCGCCAGGTGTACGGCTACAGCAGCTACGGCGAGGCGCGCCTGGCGCTGCTCAAGGGGGAGGTCAACGTGACCGGCGGGGACGCGTTCAACTATGCGCTGGTGGTGGAACCGCTGGAGAAGAAGGGTGAGGTCTTCATGCTCTTTCAGTCCGGGCTTCTGGACAGCCAGGGGAACGTAGTTCGGCATCCCGTTATGCCGAACGCGCGTACCGTGCAGGAAGGCTACGTGGAGCTGTTCGGCAAGCAGCCGTCCGGGACCGTCTGGGAAGCCATCAAGGGCATGGTCGCCGTCAACACCCTCGGCAAGTCAATTTGGGCCCCTCCCGGCGTGCCCGAGGCCAGGATACGCGACCTGGAGGACGGTTTTCGCAAGATGGTCGCCGACCCGGCGTTTCAGGCGGATGCGGTGAAGGTGATGGGGGGCAAGAACGAGGCCGTCATAGGCAAGGATGCCCAGGCGGCGCTGAAGCAGTTCTTCGGCCTGCCGGAGGAAGTGGTCAAGCTGTATCGCTGAATCGACGCGGGGCATGCTTGAATCGCTGCTGACCGCCCTGGGGGTGATCTTCTCCCCCTACCATCTGTTGTTGCTGCTGCTCGGGGTGTTCCTGGGCATCCTCCTCGGGGCGGTCCCGGGTCTGGGCGGCATCGTGGGCCTCACCATCGTGCTGCCCTTCGTCTTCGAGATGTCACCGTCCGAGGCCATGGTCCTGCTGGTGGGCCTGGTGGCCGTGGTGACCTCCTCCGACAGCATTCCGGCCGTGCTATTCGCGGTCCCGGGCACCGCCGCGGCCCAGGCCACCATCATGGACGGCCATCCCATGGCCAAGAAGGGCGAGGCGGGCCGGGCCTTCGGCGCCATCTACAGCGCTTCCATGATGGGCGGGGTCTTCGGTGCGGTGGCGTTGCTGCTGGCCATCCCCATCATGCGTCCGCTGGTGCTTTCCGTGGGCTCTCCGGAGTTGTTCATGCTGGGGCTGCTGGGGATATCCATGGTCGGCGTGCTCAGCGGCCGGGCGCCGCTCCAGGGGCTCGTTGCCGGCATGGCGGGCGTGATGGGAAGCATGGTGGGGATGGACCCGCAGACAGGGGTGCTGCGCTGGACCTTCGGCGCCCTCTATCTATGGGAGGGGCTGCCGCTGGTGCCCGCGGTCATGGGCGTGTTCGGCATTCCCGAAATCGTCGAGATGGTGATTCGCCGGAAGAGCATCGCCGACGTCCCACGGCAGGCCATGAAAGGCGTGCTCATCGGCATCGGGGACACTTTCCGTCACTGGTTCCTGGTGCTCAGGTGCAGCGTCCTCGGCACCTGGATCGGCTTGATCCCCGGGCTCGGCTCGGATGTCGTGGACTGGTTCGCGTACGGACACACAGTACAGTCATCGCGGCCGCGGGGGAACTTCGGCAAGGGTGATGTACGGGGCGTCATCGGGCCCGAAAGCGCGGCCAACGCCAAGCTCGGGGGCTCTCTCATCCCCACCATCGCCTTCGGCATTCCGGGAAGCCTGCAGATGATCATTCTCCTGGGCGCATTCATGATACTGGGTCTGAGACCCGGCCCGGAGATGCTCACCGATCACCTGGACGTGACCTTCACCATCGTGTGGAGTCTCGTGCTGGCCAATGTGTTCGGAACGCTGATTCTGCTTCCCTTGACCGGCCAGCTTGCGAAGCTGGCCCTGGTACGGATCCAGATCCTTGCCCCGGTCATCATCAGCATCCTGTTCCTGGCTTCGTTCCTCACGACCCGGGACTATGGCGATCTCATTGTCCTCATCGGCTTCGGTCTGTTCGCCTGGGTCATGAAGCTGGCGGGCTGGCCACGGCCCCCGCTGGTGCTGGGCCTGGTCCTCGGTCCCGTCATCGGCAAGTACCTGTTCATTTCAACCCACGCCTACGACGGTTTCGGCTGGCTCGCCCGGCCGGGGGTGGTGTTGCTGTTCCTGGCCATGATCGCCAGCGTCGCCTTCGGACTGGTGCGAGAGAAACGGGCCGGCACGGCCGCGGGAAAGGACACGGTCGGGGGGACGCCATGAAGCTTGGGATCGGAGACGGGCTGAATCTCTTCATGGCCGGACTGTTCGTCTCTGCCATCCTTTCCGCCGCGGAGTGGCCGGTTCACAGCCGGGCGTTCGTTCTGGCCATCGCCATTCCCGGCCTGGTCCTTACGGTGGTGCTGTTCGTACGCCAGCGCAGATGGCGGGGTACGGGCGCGACAGCGACCTCGCCGGGCCTCGGCGACACCCCGCTGGATGCCGACGTGCCTCCCGCGGTGGCGCGACGGCGCATGGTGAACGTCTTCGCGTGGATTTTCGTCCTGTTCGGGTCGATCTGGCTCGTGGGCTTCCAGATCGCGGTGCCCCTGTTCACTCTCGTCTATTTGAGGTTTCAGGCCCGGGAAAGCCTGCTCCTGTCGGGCTTGGTAGCGGTCGTCATGGTTGGGCTGATTGTCGGCGTTTTCAACCTGATCCTGCACGTGCTCTGGCCCCAGGGAATGCTGCAAGGCTGGCTCGGGTTGTAGGGAGCCGTCCCAAGGTTGGCCCGTGATCGGCCGGCCTCACTCCCTCGGCGGGAATTCGAAGGTGACCTTGCTGTCGTCGAGTACGAGCCAGGCGGCGAACGGGCGGCCGCTTTTGGAAGAGACGAACGTTTCCAAGAGATCGGTCTTGCCCTCGGCCAGGAGCTTGCTCATCTGGGCGCGCTCCACGGGCTGCTGGAGGATGACCGTGCTGGCCTTGAAACGGCACGGCCTTGTCTCGGCCTGGGATTTTTCGCAAAGGTACTGCGAGCTCCACTCGAAGACCCGACTGCCGCAACGCGGGCATTTGCCGAGGGACTCCTGACCCGAGAAGTCCGCCTTGGCGGCCGGTTTGTTACGGGCGGCCTCGGCGTTTTTCCTGGGGGGCCTCGGCTCGAACTCGAAGCCGACCTTGCCCTCCTGCACAACCAGGAACGCCTTGAACGGCCGGCCGGTGCGTGACGATACGAAGCCCGGCAACAGATCGGTCTTGCCCTCTTTCAACAGCTTGACCATCTGTTCCCGCGCCACTTCCTGCCGGAGAATGATCTTGCCGGAGCTGAACTCGCATGTCCGCGCGTCGCCCACGGTGTTCTCGCACACGTAGCGCATGGGCAGCTCGAAGACCCGGCCGTCGCCACGGGGGCACTGGCCCAGGGATTCCTGGCCGGTGAAATCCGGCCCGGACTCGGCTTCGCCCTCAACGTCACGGGACCCGTTGCCGAAATCGAAGGCTATCTTGTATTCGGGCGACAGCGTCAGCACCGCGGCGAAGGGCCGGCCTTGGCGGCTCCGGAACCCTTGCAGGGGCCCGATCTGGCCGTGTTCGATGAGCGTGTCGGTCTCTTCGGCGCTCAGCAGCCGTCCGGCCAGGATCTTGGGCAGGGTCAAGTCGCAGTTCTTGCACTGAAAGTTCCGGTAGCGCTCGCGCACCTCGCCCTGGCACTTGGGGCACGGTGCGGAGAGGGAGCCGAAGTCGCCCGGGATGGTGTCGTGTTCGTACTGGCGCGCCCGGTCCACGATCTGCCGGGTCATCTGGGCGATCTCCCCCATGAACTCGTCCCGGCTCTTCTTTCCGCCCTGCATCTGGAAGAGTTGGTATTCCCAGTTCCCGGTGAGCTCGGGGCGGGTGAGCTCCCGGACGCCCAGGCCGTTCAGCAGTTCCATGAGCATGAAGGCCTTGTGGGTGGCTTGAAGCTCCTTGCCCTCCCGGATGATGTAGTCCTCGCCGATGAGCCCCTCGATGATGGATGCGCGGGTGGCGGAGGTGCCGAGCCCCTTGCCGGCCATGGCCGCCCGCAGATCCTCGTCGGTCACCAGCCTCCCGGCCCCTTCCATGGCGCCCAGCAGCGTGGCCTCGTTGAACCGTGCCGGCGGCCGGGTCTGGGTTTCCTTGGCCTCGATGCCTTGGGTTTCGACCTGTGCGCCGCGGTCGTCGGCGGAGTCGGCCGTGGCTTCGGACGCGGGAGCCTTCAGGGGCGCCAGTGTCGCCACGTCGCCCTGTTGGCGAGTGTCCCTGCCGTGGACCTCCAGCCAGCCGGCCTTGACCATGACCTTGCCGGTGGTCTTGAAGGGCTCGTCTTCCACCCGGGTGATGCGGGTGGTCTCCAGGAACTCGGCGGCGGGGTAGAAGATCCCCAGGAAGCGGCGGGTCACCAGGTCGTAGATCTTTTGCTCGATCTCGTTCAGGCGCCTGGGTGCCTCGGTGGTGGGAATGATGGCGAAGTGGTCCGATATCTTGGCGTTGTTGAAGATGCGTTTGTTGGGCTGGACCCAGTCCTGCTCCAGGATGGTGCCGGCAAACGGCGCATAGTCGGTGTCCTTGAGCATCCGGAGCGAGTCCTTGACCGTTCCGAGATAGTCTTCCGGCAAGGCCCGGGAGTCGGTGCGCGGGTAGGTGAGCACCTTGTGCCGCTCGTACAGCGCCTGGGCGATCTGCACGGTGCGGTTGGCGCTCAGGCCGAAGCGCGAGTTGGCCTCGCGCTGCAGGCTCGTGAGGTCGAACAGCGGCGGCGGCATCTGCCGCGTGGGCTTGCTCTCTTCGGTGGCGGTGCCGGTCTTGCCCAGGCACTTCTCGCGGATGGCCTCGGTCGCGACCTGCTCCCAGATCCGTTCGGCCCGGGCGTTGGGCTCGCTGTCCTTCCTCCGGAACTTCTCGTCGAACCAGCGGCCCTGATACTCGCCGCCCTCCGACCGGAACGTGGCCGTCACCTCCCAGTAGGGCTCGGGCTTGAAGCTCCGAATGGCGGCCTCGCGCTCCGCCACGATGGCCAGGGTGGGGGTCTGCACGCGGCCCACGGTGGTCTTGTAGAATCCTCCGGGCTTGGAGTTGAACGCGGTCATGGCCCGCGTGCCGTTGATGCCCACCAGCCAGTCGGCCTCGGAGCGGCTCAGGGCGGCATCCGCCAGGGGCAGCATCTCCGTGTCCTCGCGAAGCTCGACGAATCCGTTCCGGATGGCGGCCGGGGTCATGGACTGGAGCCAGAGCCGCTTGATGGGTTTCTTGGCCTTGGCGTGGCGGACGATGTTGCGGAAGATGAGCTCGCCTTCCCGTCCGGCGTCGCAGGCGTTGACCAGGGCGTCCACGTCCTTGCGCTTCATCAGCTTGACCAGCAGCTTGAGCCGGGTGGCGGTCTTCTGGATGGGTTTGAGATCGAAGTAGGGTGGTATCACCGGCAGATTGGCGAAGCTCCACTTGCCGCGCTTCGCCTCCACTCCCTCCGGCGGAGTCTGCTCCAGCAGATGCCCCACCGCCGACGACAGCACGTACTCGTCGCTCTCGTAGTAGTCCTGGTGCCGTTTGAAGCCGCCCAGCGCCCTGGCCACGTCCGCGGCCACCGACGGCTTCTCCGCGATGATCAATGCCTTGCCCATGTTGATGTCTCGATTGATGTCTCGAACCCGGAAATGCCCGGGAGGTTCCGGCCTCCGCTCCCTCCATGCGTCCAGCGTGAGCGCGTGAACAGTGCATATGTCCAATTTGAGGTATACCTGTCAAGTCGGCGGGGGCAAGCCGTTAGCGGGAAATGATGAATCCATGTAATAAGGTGGCACGGAGACGGGAGGACTTTTATCCCGGTTCCCAAGGAGGAGAGAACCCATGCCCAACGTGAAGCTGGCCACCGGCGTCGACCTCTATTACGAGACCCACGGACAGGGCGAACCCCTGATCTTCGTGCCCTCCACCGCCTACTCCGGCGAGGTCTGGAAGCCGTCGCAGATGCCGTTGGCGGACTCTCTGAACCTCATCTTCCACGACCCGCGCGGTTGCGGAAGGTCGGTTGCGCAACAGAGCGTCTACACCATCGAGCTCATGGCCATGGACATCGTGGCGCTGATGGATCACATCGGGTGCCCGTCGGCCCACTTCATCGGCCATTCCATGGGCGGCCGCATCGCGTTGTCGCTGGCGCAGAACTTTCCCGGCCGGGCCAAGAGCCTGATCATGGCGGCCGCGGGCTCCGGCACCGCGGGCCGGGCCGGGCCGGACTGCGTTCCGGGCTTGCCGCACCAGCTCGTCTATGAACTGGTGGAGATGGGTTTCGAGAAGTTCGTCTACGACGAGATCGCCGAAACCGATACTTTCTTCACCGCGGATTACCGGGCCAGTCATCGCGACGAGGTGGAGGCCTTCTACAAGCTCGCCTGGGAGACCCACGCCAACCTTCCCGAGTTCATTCACCTGGTCATGGCGCGCCACAGCTTCGAGGGCACCCACCGCCTGGGCGACGTCCAGTGCCCGACCATGGTGCTGATCGGCGACGGCGACACCGTGGGCAGCAACCACGTGGCCCAGGCCCAGGTGCTGGCGGACCGCATTCCCGGCGCCGAGCTGAAGGTCCTGGAGCGGCAGACCCACGGCTTCTTCTGGGAGGACCCGGAAGGGACCAACGACGTCATCCTGTCCTGGGTGAAGCGCCAGAGCTGACGCGCCTCCCTGTCGGAACACCGAGCCCGCCCGCCGACACCTCATGCCGGATCAGGCTGCCAAGCCGAGTTTCTGGACGCGTACGTTCATCCTGTTGAGTGTGTCGCAGTTCCTGGCCTACGGGCATCACGCGGTGCTGACCCCCACGCTGCCGTTGTACATCGACCACCTGGGCGGCTCGCCTTTCATGGTGGGGCTGCTGCTGGCCTGCTTCAGCGCCACCAGCGTCGTGATTCGTCCGCTGGTGGGCACCTGGGTGGATTCCGGGGGAGAGATCCGGGTGCTCAGCCTGAGCTGCATCGGTCTCTGCCTGACCGTGATGATTTTCGTCGTCCCTAATGTCGAGGGCGCCTTCACCGCCAACATCGTCCGGGGCTTTTGCTGGGCCGGGATCAACACCAGCGGCTACGCGTTTCTGGCCGCGGTGGTGCCCACCGACCGGCGGGGAGAAGCCAGCGGCTACTACTCCGGCATACAGAGCAGTGCCTCGTTGTTCTTTCCCCCGGCGGCGTTGTGGATCATCGGGCTTCCCGCGGGTGGCTATGCGGCGGTGTTTTTCGTGTCCAGCGCCGCCGCCTTGCTGGCGGCCGTGCTGGCACAGGTCTGCGGCCGGGGGATCAGGCGGGCGGCCTCGCCGTCCGCCGCGGAGCCCCGGAGACCAGGCCATCGAACACCTTTGGAAAGGGTCGGGCGAGCGGCCTCGCCCGACCCGGAGCCGGTCAGCGGCGGGCCGATCCGGATGTGGCTCCGGACTTTCTCCCGGACCTATTTCGACCGGGGCATCCTGTTCAGTGCGCTGCTGCTCTTTTGCATGAACCTGCCCTGGTCCGGTCTCAATTCCTTCATCGTCCTCTACGCCCGGGAGTTGGGCATCGAGAGCCTCGGTTGGTACTTCGTCGCCATCGGACTGGCCAGCGTCGTGGGCCGCCCCCTTCTCGGTCAGATGTCGGACAGGGTCGGCCGCGCGCCCGCGGTGGCGGCCGCGTATGTGCTGGAGATCACCGGTATCGCCCTGGTGTTGTCGGCCTCGAACGTCACCGTGATGATGATCGCCGGAGCTTTCTATTTCTTCGGCTACGCCCTGGGAGTCTCGACAACCCTGGCCCTGGCCATGGAGCGGGGCGATCCCAAGCGCCGCGGCGTCACCATGGCGACCTTCTCCATGGCTTTCCCGCTGGGTTCAGGGTTGGGATCGGCTCTCTCCGGCGGCGTCATCGCCCTGGTCGGTTACCGCGGCATGTACATGAGCCTGATCGGGGTGCTGGTATTGGGGCTGGTGCTGTCGCTGTGCAACCGGGCCGGTCTGACCGGCCCGGCGCGTCCGGCCGCATGACGTCAAAGGTTTTTTCAATCGGTCCGGGTTTGTGTTAATTTGTCCGCTGGTTTCTGAGGGCGTCACCTGTTCGACGCACACTAAATTCGCGAAGGAGGTATTCATGTTCGCAGAGATGCTAAAGAGAAAGAGCCGGTCGCTTCGAGTCCTCGGCGGTTTCTTCGCCGCGGTTGTGACGGTGTCGTTGCTGGTCCCCGCCGGTGCATGGGCGCAACGCTCGGAGGCGGAGTTGGCCAAGCTTTTCGAGTCCAAGCCGGTGACGGTCATCGTGGGTTCGGCCCCGGGCGGCGGTTACGACGTGTTCTCCCGGCTGGTGGCGCGTTACGTGGGCCAGTATCTGCCGGGCAACCCGTCCTTCATCGTGCGCAACGTTCCGGGCGCCGGTCAGCTTCGCGGTCTGCGCCGGTCCATGAAGGCCAAGCCGGACGGGCTCACGCTGGGACTGCTCCATCCCCGGTTTGTCCAGCGCGAGCTGGCGGGCAGGGACGTGCCGGATTTCGATCTCAAGACCGTGCGCGTGCTGGGAAGCCCCAGCTCCGGCGAGGTGCCTCGCATCTGGTGCGTGCGCCGCAGCATCGGCACAAGCTATGAGGGTCTGGTCAAGCGCGGTAAGCCCGTGACCAGCGGCGGCAACGCCCCGGGCGCGGCCTTCGGCATCGGCCCCCAGTTCGTGATGGAAATGGGCGGCCCGATCAAGATGGTCTACGGTTATGGCGGCACCTCCGAGATCATGGCCGCCTTCGATCGGGACGAGATGGAAGGCATCGACCGTTGCGTCAGGGAGAATGTACCGCGGCTGTTCCCGAACTGGATTACCGACAAGAAGGTGGCGCCCATCTTCTGGTGGGAAAAGGAGCCGTCCAAGGACTGGCTGGGTCAGATCGGAGCTACCAAGGTGCCGCATATCTTCGAGGTCGTGAAGTCCACCGAGGAGCAGCAGAATGCGTTTCTCGTGGCCCAGAGGTTCAACACGTTCAGCCGGATCTTCGTGCTTCAGCCCAAGGTGCCGGATGACGTCTACGGCGCCTGGAAGAAGGCTTTCGAGGCGACCGTCACGGACGCCGGATTTCTGAAGGGCGCGGCAGTGGCCGGTCTGGATGTCGCGTTGGGCACGGCGGAAGACTTCAACGACGGGCTCAAGCGTTACCAGTCGCTGACGAAGAACGGCGAGAAACTGCTCAAGAAGCTCATGGGGATCAACTAGGAACCTGTATCGCGCGGCAGCGCCGTGCGGTTGCGGGCGGGTTTGAAACCCGCCCCTACATCGGATGTCCGGTTCCTGCGGCGCAGGCTTGCATGGAACAAACCATCACGTGTTCCCTGCGCGTCAGCGCAGCGGGCACCGCTGCGAATACTCCTAGGGGCCTGTATCGCGCGGCAGCGCGGTGCGGGCGCGGGCGGGTTTGAAACCCGCCCCTACGCCCTCGTCGTCCTGTGGCGCGGGCTCCTGGAGTACGAAAGAAAACGGCCATCCGCCGCTTGGCGGATGGCCGTTTTTCGTTGGGGCGACCGGGGGCTATCCCCCCCAGAACAGCCTGAGAAGCGGAGGGTCGTGCCACGTGGCGTTCAGGAACCTGTCGTAGACCAGCACGATCAGGGCCAGGAACACGAGCCCCAGGACCGTGGACCAGATCCACCCGGCACGGCCGTAGATGAGGACGTAGAGGAAGACTCCCAACGGGATGGCGATGTGGAAGCCCACGAGCCATATGGCGGCGTAGAGGCCCAGGATGCAGAAGCAGATGCGGGCGAACCGTATTCTCTCGCCCACGGGATCGGCGCCGGTGCGGAAGCCGAGGTCCATGATCTGCCCGGACGAAGTGTCCCGGGTGCTGCGAACCAGGGCGACCAGACGCACGACCCAGAAAGGCGTGCCGAGCCCTATGGCGATCCAGGGCATGAGGGCCGAGCCCAGGGGCCAGGAGAAGGACTCGATGAACATGTAGACGAAGAGGCCGCCGACGATGGCCAGCAGGATGATCTCTCCCACCACCTCGACGGAGAAGCCGCGTCGCGCCGTCCCCGCCGGATCCTTGCCGGCGTTCATGTCCTTGCCTTCATCCATCAGTCGTCATCCAGTCCCGGTTCCTGCCCTTCGCCGGTGGATTCCTCCGCCGCCCTCTTGGCTCCCTGCTGCATCCGCAGGCTTACCACCATCACCACGATCATCACCACGATGATGGACAGGAACTGCGGGCGCGCGAACATGGACCAGCCGTAGCTGTTGGCCGAGAGCCAGAGGTACTTCTCCACGATATCCGCCAGCACCACGGCGATGAGGATCGGCGGGCGCGGCCAGCCGTAACGCTTCATGAAGAGTCCCAGGACGCCGAAGGCCAGCACCAGGCCCAGGTCCTCCATGGAATAGGTGGCCTGGTAGGCGGCCAACGTCACCAGGGCGATGATGATGGGTGCGAGAATGTTGGGGGAGATGGCGGCGATGCGGGTCATGTAGGGCGCGAAGTAGAGCATGATGGGCACGACGACGACGTTGCCCAGCACGATGGTGTAAACGAGGCTGATGGTGAGCTCCAGGTGCTTGGTCAGCATCGCCGGCCCCGGCTGGACCCCCGACAGCACCAGGATCGCCAGCAAAATGGCCATGCCGCCGCTGCCCGGTATGCCGAACACCACCGTGGGGATCAGCACGCCCCCATCCACCGAGTTGTTGGCCGAATCCGCGGCGATGACGCCGCGCACATCGCCCTTGCCGAAGGTCTCCATCGCGCCCTTTTCCGTATGGCGCGCCTGGGCGTAGGCGATCCAGTGCGCCCCGGAAGAGCCGATGCCCGGCATCATCCCCACGAAGGTGCCGATGAGCGAAGAGCGCGTCAGCAGCCACTTGTTGTTGAGGGCCTCGCGCATGCCCTTGTAGACGTCCCGGTCCGCCTCCTTCAGCATGGTCTCGAGACGTTCACGGGCGATGGGGGTATTGGACACCACCAGATCTATCACCTCGGGCAGGGCGAAGAGGCCGATGACCACCGGGGCCAGCGGGATCCCGTCCCACAAGTAGTCGATGCCGAAGGTGGACCGGACGTTGCCGCCGATGACGGAGAAGCCGATCATGGAGATGGCGAGCCCGAAGCAGGCCGTGAGCATGCCCTTGACCAAGGCCCCGGAGCTGACGATGGCCACGCACATGAGACCCAACAGTGACAGCAGAAAGAACTCGGCCGATCCGAAGAGCCTCAGCAACTCACGGGAGATGGGCAGCGCCAGCAACAGCGCCAAGGCGCCGATGATGCCGCCCACCAGGGTGCACATGTAGCTGGCTCCCAGGGCCACACCGGCCAATCCCTGCTGCGCCATGGGATAGCCGTCGAGGATGGTCGCCTGGGCCGAGCGCGCCCCGGGAATACCCATGAGAATGGAGGGAACCGGCTCCGTGATGTCACTGGCCGCCAGGAAGAAGACTACGGCGGTCACAGTGATCCACGGGTCCACGTATCCGGCGAACCCCAGCAGCACCACCGCGATGGGCAGATTGCCGCCCGGCATCAGGCCGGAAACCAGCGCGATGGGCAGCATCACCAGCATTGCCAGCAGCGGCCCGGTGGAAAAGAGCTTGTCCGCCGCGCCTATGGCAGCTTCCCACATATCGTCCTCATGAATCGTCTCTGAGCGCCCTGGGATGCGAAGTGCTCACTTGCCATGACCGGCGTGCCGTGTCAACACGCGGAGCGGAGGCCGGCCTTACGGAGTCCAGAGTTCGTAGCAGGTAGCGGCGCAGGCCCTGGATATGAACAGGCCGCCGCCCAGGTTGACGAAGTGTTCACCGAGTCGCTTGCGATACCATTTACCCTTTCGCAGGTAGACGTCGGTGTCGGTGCGCTCGGGTATGCAGTTCTCCCTTGCGTCGCGCCGCGTGAGCACCTCAAGGTAGAGGGCCTGGGAGCACAGCGTGGCGAGGTTCTCCATGGCGGCCTTGCACTCCGCGTCGCTCAGGTACTGGAAGACGCCCTGGCACACCACCAGATCGAAGGGTTCCCGAGTTTGGTAGTCGACGATGGAGCCCTTTTCCCAGCCAAGTTCCCGGCACAGATAGTCGCTCGTCTCCAGGCCGTGGTACCGCACGTCCCGGCCGAGGTTCTTCAGCGCGGTCCCCCAGTGCCCCAGGCCGCAGCCGGCGTCCAGCACCGTCTTCACCTCCAGCTCTAGGTAGTCGAGGTACGCGAGCACGAAGCGGACGATGACGGGGGTGTACTCCGTCATGAAGGTCCGCGTCTCGTCGTTCCGGTACCACTTGTCGTAATAGGCGCGATCGAACCTGAACTTCTTCATGGTGCTCGTGAGGGATAGGGCGCCGGGCACCCGTGCTCGCATTCCGGCGTGATCCGGGATAGGTGTTGGAACCACGGAGCCTGTACGCCGTCCCATGGGCGCCTCCGTCGCTGACCCGCGCGGACAGGGTGCCGAACCTCCGCTGCCCGAAAAAATGATTGCCGAGTTCCTTGCCCTGCTTACCGCGTTCTCCTATGCCACGGCGAATGTCTCGGCGCGGTGGGGACTGCGTTATTCGACCCCCAACACCGCGGTCCTCTTGTCCCTGATCATTCACGCTGCCGGGCTGTCCGCCATCGTTCTCTTTACCAAGGGCATACCTGCGGTTCCCGCGGCCGCCCTCTATCTCGTCATCGTCACGGGAGTGTTGCAGACGCTGCTGCGCTTCTGCCACTACCTGGCCATCTCGAAGGTCGGTGTATCCCGGGCCGTCACCCTCCGCAACACCTACCCGATGCTCACCGTGCTGATCGGCGTTACCGTCCTTGGAGAGCAGACCAATGTGCTCAATCTTCTGGGCGTGGTGCTGATCGTCGGCGGCACGGGGCTTACCTCGTGGAGGATGGACGAGCACGTTGTCGACTTTCGTCGCTGGTATCTCGTGCTGCCGGCGGCAACCTCCCTCATCACCTCCACGGTTCATCCCATGAGACGCTATGTCATGACGCTTGCCGACGAGCCGCTTTTCTTCGCCGCGGTCGTGGGCGTGGTCTCGTTGGGCTGCTTCACCACCTACCTGGCCCTGCCGTTTCCCCGTGAGCCGGTGGTGTGGCACCGAAAGGCGTTGTTGCCGTTGGCGGTCTCCGGGGTTTGCGAGACCATGGCGATCCTGCTGCTGTTCTACGCCCTGGCGTCAGGGCCGGTCGTCATCGTGTCGCCCATTGCCGCCACCTCGCCGGTGTGGACCATGATTCTCGCCAGCATCCTCCTGCGCCGGGTCGAACGCACCAATCCGGCCGTGGTCTTCGGCACGCTGCTAGTGGTGGCCGGCGCCATCGCGGTGGGCCTCGGACGGTACTGGTAGGCGACCATGAAAAGCTGCTCGTCTGCCAGCACGTACCGTTCGAGATCCTGGGAACGCTGAACCCCCTGCTCAGGGCGCGCCTCGGCGGACAGTCTTGCTGCACTCGCGCTGACCCTCTCCGAAGGGCGGGATCATTGGTCAGCTACGGGTGAGGTGTCCGGTCTTGATGTAGAAGACGCAGCCGTCGCGGCTTCGCGGCGCGTGCGCGCTGCCGGGAGGGTTTCGCAGCCAGGTCCCTTTGCGGTAGGCGCCGTGGTCGTCCTCGAGGACGCCTTCGAGCACCCAGATCTCCTCGCCTTTGGGATGATCGTGCCGCCCCAGGCGGGTCCCCGGCTCAAGCTTCACGAGCGAGACCGATTCCCGTTCCGTGGAATGGAGCGGCATCACGAGAAGGCCCTTCTCGGGCCCCTGAGACCATGGCGCGCCGGCGGTATCGATGCGCACGGAGCACCGGTCGTCCGGGTCCATCTGACGGAGCTTCACGAACAGGGTGCAGCCGTCGCCGCTGCGGGGCCGGTGCCGGGAGCCCGGAGGGTTCCGCACGTAGGTCCCCACGGGGTAGTCCCCGTGCTCGTCGGAAAACACGCCTTCGAGCACCAGGAACTCTTCACCGAGCCCGTGGGAGTGTTCCGCAAAGCGGCTTCCCGGGGCATAGCGGACGATGCTCGTGGCTCGCGCCACCTCGTCGCCGTCCCGCTCCAACATGCGCCGCTGAACGCCCGGCAGCGGCGAGTCCATCCAGGGCGCCTCTTCCGTGTCGATGACGACACGGAAGGACATGTCCGCGTTCAAGAGCATGGCAGTGTCCTGTAGCATAGAAACCGCCGGCAAGCTGCCGGTGGTTTTGTGCCGTCGGCGGTGTTCTCCTCCTCCGGTGGCACGGGGACGGGCGGGTTTGAAACCCGCCCCTACAAGTGGTCGCGCCTTGCCGGCAAGGGCGGGCGCATCTTGCCGGCGGTCTCCAGGTCACAGGACCCTTGTTGACCTGCCCCCGATCGGGTCCTATAGTTTCTCCTGGCTCGATACAGGTCCCGGCAGGCTCCACGCGCGGAAGCGTGGCGCTACAGGAGGAATCCCATGGCCAAAGCCAAAGTGTTCATATTCGCTCCCAACGACGAGAAGGGCGACTCCCACAAGAAGCTCGAGGACAACGGTTGCGAGCTGGTGCTCGGCAAGGCGGGCTGGCATACGCCGCAGGGTAACAACGAGGGGGAGATGGTTGCCCTGGCCCAGGGAGCCCATGCCCTGGTGGGCACGTCCATCCGCAGCTCTCCCATCAGTCAGGCGATCATGCAGAGCTCGAAGGACCTCCGGGTGGTGGCGAAGTACACCATCGGCGTAGACGACATCGACGTGGACGCGGCGACGGAGATGGGGATCATGATCTGCCATGCGCCCACCGAATCCAACTGGGGCGGCGTTGCCGAGGGCACCATCACCGGCATGCTGACCATGCTCAAACGCTCGCGCGAGCGTGACCGCCACCTGAAGACGGGCGGCGAGTGGCGCGACCTGAGCCATCAGGGCACCTACGTGGGGTCGCGCGAGATGGACGGCTACCCCGGCATCGTCCTCGGCATCATCGGACTGGGCCGCATCGGCACCCGCATCGCCAAGCTCATGAAGCCCTGGGGCATGCGTATGATCGCCTGCGACCCCTACCTGCCGGACGAGACGTTCCAGGCAGCCGGCGTGGAACGGGTGGATCTGGCGACGCTCCTGCGGGAGTCCGACGTGGTGACCCTCCACGTGGTCCTCACCAAGGAAACCCGCCACATGATGGGGCAAGAGCAGTTCGCGCAGATGAAGAAGGACGCCATCTTCATCAACACCTCCCGCGGCTACTGCGTCAACGAGCCCGACCTGGCCCAGGCGCTGGAAGACGACGTGATCTCCGGCGCCGTTCTCGACGTCTTCGAGGACGAGCCCCTGTCCATGGAAAGCCCGCTCCGGAAGCTCGGCGACAAGGTGATCCTGTCGCCCCACATGGTGTCCTCCAACAAGGGCAGTGGACTCCACCCCGGAGTCGTGTGGGCGACGGATTCGGTCCTGACCGCGCTCCGCGGCGAGGTGCCCGACAACGTCTACAACAAGGATGTCATCGACCAGTGGAAGAGCCGCTTCGGCGGCAAGAGTCTGCTGTGAAGATTGTCTGATCGATCGCGTATTCGGCGCGTCCGTTGCGGCGAGGTATAGGGGCATGCGTCGAGTATGCCGAGAACGGAACTAGTGTGGTGTCTCACAAATACGCTTATGAATCTGCGAGGGCATTTTGGTTGTCGGCAAGGCGTCCTTCGACTCCGCTTCGCTACGCTCAGGACGAGCAGTGGCGTGCACCACGCGAGGAAGAGCAACGCAGCCGACGGCCAAAAGGACCCGCAGATTCATAAGCGTATTTGTGAGACACCACACTAGAGAGGCTTGTTGCGTTTCGCCCGAGTGAGCTTATTGGCCCGTGATCCTGTCGCGCCTTGTTCTAGTCGGCGAACTCCCCGCGCCACAGAGTCCGAGCGAAGGTCGCTGCCGGGAGAATGTCGATGCCATCGTCCGTCCTGCGGGAGCGGGGTTCGAGACAGACGACGATGCGGCGCCCGACGCCGGGATGTTCGTCCTTGAGGGTGCGCAGCCCCTTGAGGTGATCCCGGGTGATCCTGGGACTGGCCTTGGCCTCTACCGCCAATCGCATGTCTCCGAGCACGAAGTCCACTTCTATGCCACTGGGGAGCCGCCAGTAAGAGAGCTCATCATCCAGTTCGCGGTAGGCGGAGAACGCGGAGAGTTCGTGGAAGACCCAGTTTTCGAATGCCTTGCCGTAAAGTTCGGAGCCGGGGGTCAATTCCCCCCGCCGGGCAAGCCGATTCACCACGCCGACATCAGAGAAGTAGAACTTGGGTGCTGAGATGACGCGCCGCTTGCGCCGCTTGCGGTAGGCGGGCAACCAGCGTGCCAGCAGGGTGTCTTCGAGGATACCGAAATAATCCTTGGCCGTGTGGTTGGAGACGCCGCATTCGCGGGCGATGTTGGAGAAGTTGACCATCTCACCGTCGCTCAACGCCGCGGCGTCCAGGAATCCGGAGAACGCGGGCAGGTTTCGGACCAGGCCTTCGGCGGCTATCTCTTCCCTCATGTAGTCGGCAATGTAGGCGTCGAGCAGCCGCAGCGGCCGCTTTGCATCGTACATTCTGGGCAAATAACCGTGGTTGAGCATCCGATGGAGATCGAACTCACTTCCGAGCTCTGCTGAGGTCAGGCCGCGCAGCTCATACCGCACGGCCCTGCCGCCGAGGAGATTGGCGCCGCCGCGCCGCACCTTTCTGGCGCTGGACCCGCACATCGCGAAGTGGAGCCG
Source organism: uncultured Binatia bacterium (SeqCode) (assembly GCA_965221155.1). GTDB lineage: Bacteria > Desulfobacterota > Binatia > UBA9968 > JAJDTQ01 > JAJDTQ01. The sequence goes on from OZ244869.1 coordinate 1,999,766, forward strand.
CCGGTTCTCCATCAGCCAGTGGACTTCGTCGAGCAAGGCCGGGACTTTCTGGATCTCGTCGATGACGATCTGACGCCCGGGGTCCGGTCCTTCGGACTCGATCTCCTGGCGGAGAAGCTCGGGCCTTGTGACATAGCGTCGGAACTCCTCGGTCTTGAGAAGGTCAAGCCAGCGTCCGTCGGGGTAGCATTGCCTGAGAAGGGTGCTTTTCCCCGCCTGGCGTGGCCCCCAGAGAAAGAAGGTCTCCATACCCGAGTCCGGTAGAGTGATAGTACGTTGGAACATATACTTCCAATTATCATGATAACTTGAAGTTGCCAAGAAAAAGCTCCACAGTAGGTACACCACTTTGTTGCGAGCCAGGGCTTGCCTAGTAGATCGTTTCACTAAAGTACTTACATCTCAATGGTCATCAGGCGGTCGAAATTTTTCCAGTGGAAGCGTACGGGAGAGGCATTGAACTCGTCGATGCCTTGAAGGATGCGCTGTTTGAGTTCGTCGAGGGAATGGACCCGGATGTGGCGGAGGAAGGTGCGGGCCATTTTGGAGAAGGCCACTTCGACGAGGTTGAGCCAGGAGCCATGCTTGGGGGTATGGACGTATTCGAAGCGACTTGGGCGACTGGCCAAGTAGCGCATGGTTTCCTTCGAGATGTGGGAACTGTGGTTGTCGAGCACTATACGAAGGGTAGCCTCTGGGGGGTAGTGGGCGTCGAGGCGACGCAGGAGGGCGATGAACTCCACGCTGCGGTGCCGGGGCTCCACGTTGACGATGAGTTGACCGGAGTGCAGGTCGAGGGCGGCCAGGATCGACAGGGTTCCATGGCGAACGTATTCGTAGTCGCGGCCGACACCAGGGTGTTTTCCGGGAGCGGGAGGCAGATCGGGCGCGGTGGAGCCGAGGGCCTGGACACCGGGCTTCTCGTCCACGCTGACGCTGTACACAGGCCTTGTCCGGCCCGCAGGCGTCGCACCCGCCTGATACAAGCCCACCTCTCTGTAAACCATCAGAACTTCGGCCATCTTGCGTTCAAACTCCCCGTCCCGACGCTCCAGATAGTAGCGCACCCGGTGCGGCTTGAGTTCGTGCGCGCTCAGGATGCGCCAGACCGTGGCCTTCCCGGCCTGCGCAAGTCGCGGGAATCCCGCCTCCACCGCCCGTTCGCCAACATGGCGCGCCAGCCCCGCAACGCTCCACAACTCCGCCGCCATCCCCAGCGTCTTCGGCTGCTGGCACGCCAAGCTCACCACCCACGCCTTCGCATCCGCAGTGATCTCTGGCTCGTGCGCCCGGTGGTACTTGTCCTTCAGCCCCGCCTGGACTCCCGCCGCCAACGCCTTGTCCACGCACTTGTAGATCGTCGGACGCGACACCTCCACCTCCCGCCGAATCTGCGACAACGAGTCGCCCCGCTCGTAGCCAAGCAGGATCTTCGCACGCTGGATCTCTCGCATCGGCGCGGTCCGCGATCGCGAAAGCGTCTCCAGCGTCTCCCGCCCTTTCTCATCCAGAACCAAAGGCGCTCTCCCCGTCCTTCGTGCCATCGTGCCCTCCATCCCTGCTCGATGGACAGACATCATGGCGCATTTGTTACCATTTGTCTATGTTTTATTGAAACGAAGTACTAGCTAGGTAAACTACAGCGGAATCGGTCGGGAGAATGGGAATCATGATCGAGCGGCGCAAGAAGACAACAAGGTTGCCTGTGAGCCTTGCGGTACCTCCCCCTCACGGTGGGGAGAAACCGACGCACTACGCCGACCGTCTTGGCCAGTGGTACGTCGGACAGAAATCCGAGGAGTACCGCAAAGGCCATGGCCTTTATCTTACTCCGATTCCCGTAGCTGATTTCATGGCCGGGCGGCTTCGCGTATTCGGGCCGAAGCTCAGGGTTCTCGATCCCGCCGCCGGAGCCGGCGTTCTATCCTGTGGTGCCGTGGAGAGGCTCGTGACCCGCGAAGCGAAGCCGGACAGCATCGAGTTGGTGGTTTACGAGGTTGAAGAAAGCCTCAAGGCTCCACTGATGGCCGTGCTCGGTTATCTGGCTGAGTGGTGCCGTACGCGCTATGGCGTGGTGGTTCTTGTTCGCGTCGAAATCACCGATTTCATCCTGGAACATGCCGAGGCGTTGCGTCTTTCGGGCGGTTTCATCCCTTACCAGGCGGACGAGCAGGATTTCGACGTGGTCGTCTCCAACCCCCCTTATTTCAAAATCAACAAGGCGGACCCTCGCGCGGCGGCGGCATCCAGGGTGGTTCACGGCCAGCCGAACATCTACGCTCTTTTCATGGCGGTGAGCGCCGTGTTCTTGCGCAAACATGGTGAGATGGTCTTCATCACGCCCCGCAGTTTCTCGTCCGGCCCCCGTTCACCGGCCCGGCGGCACGCTCTCCGATGATGAAGTCTGGGGCTTGGCGGCGCTCTACAACAGTCGCCTTCTCGACGTCTATTTCCGCACGGTCAACGGTAACACCCAGGTGAGCGCCACCGAACTGCGCGCGATGCCGCTTCCCGCTCGCGAGACGATCGTCGCACTTGGCCAGCGTGTGAAGCATCTTCCTGATCCAACAGAGGGTCTGGATTCGCTCGTGATGAGCTTGGTGGCTGACCGTTCCGCGCAGGAGGCCGTCGCCCTTGGCTGACGTTGAAGAAGCCCAGGAAATCCTCCGGGCCTTGGGTATGCCTCCGGCACAGCACAACCGTATGTCCGGCCTAACGGTCCTTGCCCTGTGCGAGCTTACGCCGGACACTCCCCGGTCGGCGGCCAAGAGGACCCCATGCACCGTCACCAAGGGCATTATGGACTATCTCGGGGAGCACTACGGGGCCGAGTACGCACCGAACACCCGGGAGACGTTTCGCCGCCAAGTGCTCCACCAGTTCGTTCAGGGCAGGATTGCCGACCATAACCCCTTCGATCCCAGCCTTCCGACCAACAGCCCCAACGCTCACTATGCCGTCGCGGACAGGGCCCTGGAGGTCATCCGGCTTTATGGCACCACGGGTTGGACTTTGGCGGTGGACAACTTCCGACGCAAACAGGTTGCCTTGGTCGAGCGCTACGAGCGTGAACGGCATTACAACATGGTGCCGATCAAGCTGCCGGACGGACAGAGCCTTTACTTCTCGCCGGGAAAGCACAACGAGGCGCAGAAGGCCATCGTAGAGGAGTTCGTTCCCCGTTTTGCCCCAGGTGCAAACCTGCTTTACCTTGGAGACACAGCGAACAAGAATCTGTTCGTCGACAATGCAGGTCTTGCAAAACTGGGCATCCCCATTACCGAACACGACAAGCTGCCTGACGTGGTACTTCTGGCAGACTGCGATAGCCATGGAGTCGTGTGGATTGGCAACAGGCTGACGTTTGTCGCTTCCGACGGTGTTAGGGCACAGTTCCAGTACGACATTCGGCTTGATGAGATTGTTGCGGCCGAAGTGGACGGAAGGCCACGTGCGGAAGGAGTCTTGGAGTTGGATCGTCCTTTGCAAGAGATGTTCGGCAGCGTCTATTTCCCGATCCCGCTCGCGTTGGAGAGGTTTCTCGTCCCGACTGGGAACAACGAGATTCGCCTGGACCTACACTGCGAGTGGATCGATATGGGAAGCAACAAACTCTGGGAGGTGGAGGAAACGGTGGGCTAGCGGGGGCCGTTCGTAGTAGTGCCCCAGGCCACTAGGCGCAAAGATTCGGGGAATCTGGTAGCCCTCGTTGTTACGTTCTCCGTATTTTTGCTGGTCGGAGTCTCGAGGCGTCCCTCTTCGTTGATTGGAGTTGTGTGTCGGCTTCGGTCGCCGAAGCACTTCGTTAGGGTCCGGCGGAAGGCTCCCGCATTCCGTGATCGACGGGGCTGGCAACCTGAAATTTCCGTCATGCGGGTGCTATGCTGTTCGGATGCCGTCGGCCAACCACGCCGGACGAATCCGGTAAACAGGAATCAACCGTGGGAACTCAGGACGTAGAACGTGAAGAGGACGCCGCCGACCTCCGCCTGTTCATCTCGCACCTGCTGCGGGACGTGCAGGCGCTGGAGCAGATGCTGTCCCGGGGCATGATCGAGTCCGGGGTGCACCGGATCGGGGCGGAGCAGGAGCTGTTTCTGGTGGACGCGGCCCGGCGCCCGGCGATGGTGGCGATGGAGCTGCTGGAGGGGGTCGCGGACTCCCACTACACCACCGAGTTGGGGCTGTTCAACCTGGAGATCAACCTCGATCCGCTGGTGTTCGGCGGCGACTGCCTGAGCCGGCTGGAGCAGGAACTCGAATCCGCCCTGGACCGGCTGAGAGCGGTCGCGCATGAGCATGGCGCGGAGGTGGTGCTGGTGGGCATCCTCCCGACCTTGCGCAAGTCGGACCTGGCGATGGCGCACATGACCCCCAAGCCACGCTATCGGGCGCTCAACGCGGTGCTCACCCAGCTCCGAGGCGGCGACTACGAGTTCCGGCTGAAGGGTGCCGACGAGTTGAGCATCCGGCATGACTCGGTGATGCTGGAATCCGGCTGCACCAGCTTTCAGGTGCACTACCAGGTGGAGCCGGCGGAGTTCGCCCAGTGCTACAACCTGGCGCAGGCAGTGACGGCACCGCTGCTGGCGGCGGCCGCCAACTCGCCGCTGCTGTTCGGACGCCGGCTGTGGCGCGAGACGCGCATCCCCCTGTTCCAGCAGTCCATCGACACCCGGCGGGCCGGCCATCACATGCGTGAGCGTGCGGCCCGGGTCAGCTTCGGCCAACAATGGGTGCGGCACTCCATCCTGGAGTTGATCGAGGAAGACCTGGCACGCTTTCGGGTGCTGCTCGGGTCATCCCTGGAGGAGGACTCTCTGGAGGTGCTGGCGCGAGGCGGACTCCCGAAGTTGCAGGCCCTGCGGACCCATACCGGGACGGTCTATCGCTGGAACCGTGCCTGCTTCGGCATCGGTGAGGGCAAGGCGCATATCCGGATCGAGAACCGGGTGCTGCCCTCGGGTCCGACGGTCCTCGACGAGGTGGCCAATGCCGCCTTCTTTCTGGGCATGCTCCGGGGCGGGCAGGAGGCGTACGGCGACGTGGCTGGGACCATGTCCTTCCATGACGCCGAGGCCAACTTCCTGGCCGCCGCGCAAAGGGGCCTCGACGCCCAGTTCACATGGGTGGACGGCAAGGCGGCCCCCGCGGCCGACCTGATCCGCCGGGAATTGCTGCCGCTGGCCTGGCAGGGACTGCGGTCGGCGGGCCTCGACTCCGCGGACGTCGATCGCTACCTGGGGGTGATCGAGCAGCGGGTGGCGTCGGGCCGAAACGGGGCGTCATGGCTGTTGAGCTCCCTGGCGGACATGCAGGGGGCGGACACGCAGGATGCTCTCTTGAGCGCCCTCACCGCGGCGACCGTGAATCGGCAATGGGAGGGAACGCCCGTGCACGAATGGCCCCTGGCGAAAGTCGAGGAAGGCCGCGGCGGAAAGCCGCAGGCCTTGCGCATCGAGGAGTTCATGACCACGGATCTCTTTACCGTTCACCCCGACGAACCGATGGAGCTCGTGATCAAGCTCATGGACTGGAAACGGATCCGGCACGTGCCCGTCGAAGACGAGGAGGGCAAGGTGGCGGGTCTGATCTCGTGTTTCGAGGCCCTGCGGCAGTGCGCTCCCGCTCCGGAGGCGGCCGCGGAACCGGTACCGGTGAGGGCCGTCATGCAGCCGGACCCGGTGACGATTCCTCCGGAAGCCACGGTCTCGGAGGCGGTGGCCCGGATGCGGCAGGCCAAGAGCGATTACCTGCTGGTGGTCAAGGAAGAACGGCTGGTGGGTATCGTGACGGAAAGCGACATACTCCAGCTCACGGCACGGCTGTTGGAGCAGCTCGCCGGGGAGTCCGCGGCGCATGACGGCTGAACCCCCGGGCCCGGGGCGCCTCTTTCCGCGGCTGCTCGGCAGCTATGGCGGAGACACCGCCGGGCCGCTCGTGATCGGAATCGGCGGCATGCACGGCAACGAACCGGCCGGCGTGCTGGCGCTCCAACAGGCGCTGCAAGCCCTGCGGTCGGCCAACGTCCCCTTCCGGGGCACGCTGGTGGGCTTCAGCGGCAACCGCGCGGCCCTTGCCCGGGGCTGCCGGCACATCGACGAGGACTTCAATCGCGCGTGGTCGCAGGAACGTGTTCTGGGGCTGAGAGACAGCCTCCCATCCCCGGACGCGACGTCCGAGGAACGCGAGCAGCGTGAGCTGCTGGCCGCTCTGGACGTCCAACTGGCGAAGCGCCGGGGACCGGTGGTCTGCCTGGACCTGCATACCACTTCCGCCGCGGGCACCCCGTTCGTGGTCATCGGCGACACCCTCCTGAACCGACGATTCGGCTTCAGCCTCCGCGCTCCGGTGGTTCTCGGTCTGGAAGAGCGGCTCGATAGCACGATCCTGAACTATCTGGGGGAGGAGGGGCATGTCGCGGTGGGATTTGAAGGCGGGCAGCACGATTCGCCTTCGGCAATGGCCATCCACATGGCAGCTATCCGGACGATCCTGGCAACCGCGGGGTGCATCCGGGCCGAAGACCTGCCGCTGCCGGAGGAAGGCCGTGAGGCATCCGACGCGGAGGCGGACGGCGTCCCACGGGTGGTCGAGGTCCGGTACCATCATGTGATCCGGGAAGGGGACGACTTCGTCATGGAGCCCGGCTTCGCGAACTTCCAGCCGGTGGGGCGCGGACAGATCCTGGCCCGCGACCGCGGGGGACCGATCCGCGCCGGCGAGTCCGGACACATCCTCATGCCGCTCTATCAGGGCCAGGGGACGGACGGGTTCTTTCTGGTGAGAAGGGTGCGGCCGTTCTGGCTGCGCGTGGCCAAGTGGCTGCGCCGCTTGCGCATCGAGCGCCTCCTGCCGGCGTTGCCGGGGGTACGACGCTACCCGGACAAGCCGGCGACTTTGGTGGTCGACCCACGCATCGCCCGTTGGTTCGTGCTCGAACTGTTCCACCTGCTGGGCTTTCGCAAGAGGCAATCCCGGGAAGGCAAGCTGATCGTCAGCCGGCGCTCGCACGAACCCCGCGCCCTTGACGAACTGTAGGGTCGGCGCTGCCCGTCAGGACTGCCTCGCCGCGCCGCGGGCGCATCACCCGGTCCGACAACCCGCCAAGCATCCCGGTTTCTCATTATTTTTGCAACGAAGCTCTAAAGAAACCGTCGTAGGGCGCGATAGGTAGTGGAAGGAGGACTCCCATGAGAAGGGCATCAAGACGGTTTTCAGTGACCTGCGCCGGGATGGCGCTGGCCGTGGTCATGCTGACGGGAAGCCTCGGTTTCGCCAAGCCGGTGGAGCTCACCATCGTCCACTTCAACGACCTGGACCGCATGGAGGAAGAGGACGGCCAGGGCGGTATCGCGCGGTTGGCGGCCGTGGTCCGGGCCCAACGCACACAGCGCTCCGACGTCCTGGTGACCTTTGCCGGCGACGCCATCTCGCCGTCGCTGATGTCCGCCATCGACAAGGGAGCCCACATGATCGATCTCTTGAACCAGATCGGTCTGACGGCCATGGCCATCGGCAACCACGAGTACGATTTCGGCCCGGACGTGGCCAGGCAGCGTTTCTCCGAGGCGACCTTCCCGATCCTGGGCGCCAACAACATCGATACCGACGGCGAGATCGTTGACGGTGCCGTCGCTTCCATCATGGTCGATGCCGGGCGATTCAAGGTGGGGATCTTCGGTCTCACGACCCTTGCCACCGCGGTCAAGTCGAGTCCGGGCGGCGTCACCTTCACTCCGGTCCTCGATGTGGCGGCGGCCCAGGCCGCGGCGCTGCGGGCCGCCGGCGCGCACCTGGTGATCGCGCTGGCCCATACCAACCTTGCGGAAGACGACGCCTTGTTGAGGCAGGGAGCGGTGGACCTGCTGCTCAGTGGCGATGACCACCGGCTGCGGCTGGACTACGACGGCCGCGTCCTGTTCGCCGAATCGGGTCAGCAGGCGGACTGGGTCACGGTCATCGACCTCACGCTGGACGAGGTAGAGTCCCGTGGCAAGAAGCGCTTTGTCTGGGACCCCGCCTTCCGGGCCGTCCATACCGGCCGCGTCACCCCGGATCCCGGTCTAGCCGAGGCTGTCCGGGCATACCGCGCCCGGCTGTCACGGGATCTCGACGTGGTGATCGGCATCACCGAGACCGAGATCGACAGCCGCCGGGCCATGGTCCGTAGGCGGGAGACGGCCATCGGCAATCTCGTGGCCGATGCCATGCGTCTGGCGGTGGGTGCGGATGTCGGGCTGACCAACGGGGGCGGGATCCGCGCCAACAAGGTCTATCCGCCGGGCACGCGACTGAGGCGCCGGGACATCCTGAGCGAGCTGCCGTTCGGCAACAAGACGGTCTTGTTGGAACTGACCGGCGACGAGTTGCGCGCCGCGCTTGAAAACGGCTTCAGCGAGATCGAGAAGACCTCGGGCCGGTTTCCCCAGGTCTCCGGGCTCAAGGTGGTGTACGATCCCCGCCGGCCCCCGGGCGCGCGGGTGGTGGAGGTCCATCACGACGGCGTCGCCCTCGACCCGGACGGCAAGTACACGTTGGCGACCAACGACTTCATGGCTCGCGGCGGCGACGGCTATCGCATGTTTGCGGACAAGAAGCCGCTCATCGAGGCCAGGGCCGGCACGTTGATGGCGTCCCACGTGATCGACTACATCACCGCACGGGGTACCATTGCGCCTCGCCCGCAGGGCCGATTGCGTGTCCTCGACTAGAGCGGATCCGTCATTTTTTGCATCGTGGAGGTGTGTGCCGTCATTCCAATACACCCGGTCCAAACAGACCTTGAAACCCGTGGACAAATGGAGTAGGTAGGGCGCTTGCCCATGGTGGGTAGAGGCAAGGATCGAGTTTGACGCCGTGAAGTACACGAGAACAATTGCAGCGGTCGTGGCCTTGGTGCTCGGGGTGAGTAGCTGGGCCATTGCGGGAACTGCGGCCGCACAGACGCCGTCGGGGGTCAAGACGGCGTCGCTGCGCGTGCCCGGCGCCGCAGAGCGCCGCATGGGCAGGCTGCCGAAGCTGCTGTCCAGGCACGACGCGGCGCTGTACCGGCGAATTTTTGCGCTGCAGCAGGAAGGGCACTGGAACAAGGCTGATGCCTTGATCAAGTGGATCAAGGATCCGCTGCTCATGGGGCATGCCCGGTTTCAGCGCCTGATGCACCCCACCCTCTACCGTTCCTCTTACGGAGATCTGTGGACCTGGATGAACGAGTACGCGGACCATCCCGGCGCCCGGCGCATCTATCGGCTCGCCAAGCGGCGGCAACCCGAGGGTTGGAAGTCGCCGCGACCTCCGGCCCGGGCCGTGCTGGTATCCGAGGTCAAGTCCGATCCGGTGCCCCTGGAGTGGCGGCCGCGGGCGAATGGCCGGCGTCAGGCAACCGCGGTTGCCAAGGACCGTTCAAGGACGCGCCGGCCGGGCTTCCGCGAGATTCACAAACGGATCCGGAGCCTGGTGTCCGACGGCTACGTGACAAAGGCCCTCCGCTTCCTCGAGGAACCACGTCACGTCCGTCTGCTGGATGCGGCCGGCTTCGATGAGAACTTGGCCTGGATTGCCAGGGGATATTTCGTCTGGGACAGGGACCACGCCGCGCTGAAGGTGGCCGGACGAGCGATTGCGCGGTCGGGAGACCGGGTCCCCCTGGCCTACTGGTGGGGCGGATTGGCGGCGTGGCGGCTGGGACGACATCACGTTGCGGGCGAGTTTTTCCGAGCGCTGGCGGAGTCGAGGTCGGTGACACCCTGGCTGGTATCGGCCGGCGGTTACTGGGCCAGTCGTGCCTATCAGGCGGCCGGCGAGTCGAAGCGGGCGGTTCCCATGTTGAGAGCCGCCGCTCGGCATCCGCGGACTTTCTACGGGCTTCTGGCCCTCACCGCCCTTGGGGAGCGGCCGCCGCTGGACTTCGGCATGCGTCGGATCAGGGCAGCGGACCTCGACGCCTTGCTGGGAACGCAGCCCGTGCGTCGCGCCCTGGCCCTGATCCAGGTCGGCCAGCATGTACGGGCGGGCACCGAGCTGCGACGCTTCGCCCATCGTCTGTCACCCCGGCTGGCGATGGTGATGCTCACTCTGGCATCGGAATCGGGATTGGCCGACCTGTCCTACCGGGCCGCCGCGAGCCTGCTGCAACGAACCGGTGTTCCGGTGGATGCGGCGCTCTACCCGTTGCCGGTGTGGGAGCCCGACGGCGGGTATACGCTCGATCGTGCATTCCTGTTCGCCGTGATGCGGCAGGAATCCAACTTTCGCGCCGGCGCCCGCAGCCCGCGCGGGGCCCGCGGCCTGATGCAGCTCATGCCTCGGACCGCTGGGATCATGGCCGGCCGGAAGTACCGCGGGGCGCAGCGTCACGAGTTGTTCGACCCGGTGCTCAGCGTCACCCTGGGCCAGAAGTATCTCCGCCATCTGCTTTCGCGGGACGAGATCGATGGCAACCTGTTCTACGCCCTGTCGGCCTACAACAGCGGTCCGGCAAAGCTCCGGGAATGGCAGCGCAGGGTGGACTATCGGGACGATCCGCTATTGTTCATCGAAAGCATCCCGAGCAGGGAAACACGTATCTTCATCGAACGGGTGCTGACCAACATGTGGATCTACCGGCTCAGGTTCGGACAGACGCCGCGCTCCCTCGAGACCATCATATCGGGTGGTTGGCCAACCTATGTCCCGCTGGACCGCGGCCGGGCGGCCGCCCGGTCCTGATCCGAAAACGGTGCTGTCCCCGTTCCTGGGTTCCTTGGGGCGTTCGCCCTTCTTGCCGCACCACCGGTCCGTTCCGAAGCACAGAACGCTGCGTCGACAGAGCATGGTGAGGGAACTTGTGCTTGCAGTTCCACGCCCGGTGCGTTAGTGCTGTGCCCATCTGAACCGGTAGCTCCAGGAACGGTCACACAGGAGGTCATAATGAAGACGCATCTGCCCATCCGCGGGATCACGCTTTTCGTTGCCCTTGCCGCATTGATCTTCACCGGCTCCCTAGCGGGAGCGGCGGACTTCTACGCCGGCAAGACCATCACCGTCGTTTGTCCCTATTCCACGGGCGGTACCTACGACCGCATGTCGCGCCTCGTGGCGCGGTTCCTGCCCAGGCACATACCGGGCAACCCGGCCGCCATCGTGCACAATCGTCCCGGCGCCGGGGGCGTCATCGGGCTGCGGTCCGTCTACAAGGCGGAGCCCGACGGCCTGTCGCTGATCCACTTCACCAGTCCCATGGTGGTCCGGAGCCTCACCGGGGGCATCAAGGACATCGACTTCAAGAAGCTCACATGGCTCGGCAGCGTGGGCGGCGCGCACTACATCTTCGCCATACGCTCCGACCGGCCCGAGCGCAGCATCGCGGACTTCAAGAACACCAAGAAGCCCATTCGCGTCGGCGCGTCGGGACCGAGCTCGCTGTTGACCCAGGCGCCGAAGTTCCTGCAACGGGCCGGCAAGTTCAACATCCGGCTGGTGTCGGGCTACAAGGGCTACAACCCCATGGCGCTGGCCATGAAGCAGAACGAGGTGGACGCCGTGTCCACCGCGGGGGTGGCGATAAGGGTCAATACGGCCACCCGCGAGATGCACAAGGACGGTACCATCAAGCTGGTGCTGTCCATGGGCGGTGCGCCGCCTCCGGCGTCCCTCAAGGCGGAGGTCGCAGCGCTTCCCAAGTTCGTCGACGCCATCGACGATTCCAAGGATCGCGACGCCTGGGTGGCGTTCTCCGGGCTCTTGAGCGCCAGCCGGCCGTTCGGGGCGACCCCGGGACTGCCGCCGGAGCGGGCCGCCATCCTCAAGAAGGCGATGGCGGACATGATGGCCGATCCCGAGTTCGTGAAGACCGCCACGGACCAGGGGTTCGTGCTCAACACGTTGAACTCCCAGGAGGCGGAGAACCTGATCCTCTCGGTCTTCAACCTGTCCGCGGAGATCCAGGACCGGTTGAAGGCGCTCCTGAAATAGCTCGGATGAACTGTCCTGCGTCAATGGCGCAGGACAGCACCGCGCAATGGCGTTTGAGGCCTTCTTCGAGGCCCTCGGCATCACCTTTACCCTGCCGGTGTTCGGGGGGATCCTGCTGGGGTTGCTGCTGGGGCTTGTCTTCGGCGCGGTGCCGGGCCTGAATGCGGTGCTCGGCATCGTGCTGCTGCTGCCGTTCGTGTGGACCCTGTCGCCCTTCGTGGCGTTCGCCATCATGCTCTCGCTGGTGTCGGCGGTGCATACCTCCAACACCTTCCCCGCGTTCTTCTTCAACGTGCCGGGCAGCCCCAGCGCGGCGGCCACCATCCTCGACGGCTATCCCATGGCCCGCAACGGCGATGCCGCCCGCGGACTGACCGCGGCCTTCGTGGTCTCCGCCGTGGGTGGCATCATCGGCGCGTTGGTGCTGTTGATCGCCTTGCCGGCGTTGCAGCCCGTGGTGCTCGCCTTCGCGTCGCCGGAGCGTTTCATGCTGGTGGTGCTGGGGATCCTCATGATCAGCTTCCTCAGCGGCTCGAAGCCGGTGAAGGGATTGCTGGCCGGGGTCATGGGACTCTGGCTCGGCACCGTGGGCCAGGACCCGCAACTGGGGGTGGCCCGCTTCACCTTCGAGTTGGACTACCTGCTCGACGGGCTTCAGACCGTACCCATCATCATGGGCCTGTTCGCGTTGCCCGAGGTGGTGTCCCTGGCCATACGCGGGCGCATCGCCGAACGCACCCATGTGGACATGGGCGAGGGGTTCCGGCCCGGGCTCCGGGCCTGTATCGCCAACCGTTGGCTGGTGGTGCGAAGCGCCCTCGTAGGGGTGGTTGGCGGCGCCATCCCGGGCATAGGCGGCACCGCCGCGGCCTTTTACGCCTACGGCATGGCGGTTCAGGGAGCCCAGGGCGCCGAACGGGAAGGGTTCGGCAAGGGCGAGATCAAGGGCGTCATCGCCCCCGAGAGCGCCAACAACGCCTCGGCGGGTGGCGAGCTGGTGCCGTTGCTGGCGTTCGGCGTGCCCGGCGGGGCGACGTCGGCCATCCTGCTGGCGGCGTTCCTGATTCTCGGCATCAATCCCGGCCCGGAGATGCTGGGGGAGAATCTGGCCCTCAGTTTCTCCATGGTCATCGTGCTGGTGCTGTCCAACCTGCTGGCCACCGCCGTGTGCATCGCCATCACCCGCCCGGCGGCGCGCATCGCGTTGCTCAGGAGCAACCTGCTGATCCCGGCGCTGTTGCTGTTCGTCCTGTTCGGCTCGTATGTCGCTTACCCTCACCCCCTTACGCTGGTTTTCGTCCTGGTGTTCGGCGTTGTGGGCTACCTCATGATGCGGTTCGACTGGGCCCGGGCGCCGCTGCTGGTGGGTTTCATCCTGGGTCCCCTCGCCGAGAACAATCTGATCATCTCCCTGTCGAGCTACGGCGCGGCCTTTCTCATCCGGCCGATCCCGTTGGGGTGTATGGCGGTCATGGCGCTGGTGGTTTTCGTGGCGGTTCGCCGCGGGGTGGGTTAGTGTCCTGCCTCACGAGGAGATTTATGAAACTGCGCAGGAAGTTTTGTCGTCGGCAAGGCGCGACGACGGGTCGGGACGACTGGCAGTCGCCCTCCCTCAGTGGCCGGTACCACGCGAGGAGGAGCAACGCAGCCGACGGCGAAAGGGACCAGCAGGTTCGTAAACCTCCTCGTGAGGCAGGACACTAATCGTGAGGGTGGTCCGCGAGATCATCCTGGGCGGTGCTGTCACCGCACTGTTCGCCGGAGTGGTGCTGACCGCGCTAAAGTGGGCGCCGGAAACCGCCACGTTTCCCATGCTCATAGGTATCGTCGGCCTGGGGCTGGCCGTCTGGGCCGTCCTGGGCGATGTGCTGCGCTGGCGGTCGGCGCCGGCCGAGGCTGACGGGCCGAGCGGAGAGGATACGGCCCGGGCGCGCGCCGCGTTCTTGTGGATCGCGGTTTTTTTCGCGCTTGTTCTTCTTGCCGGCTTCCGGTGGGGACTGCCCTTGGCTGTGTTGACCTACTACCGCATGGAAGCGCGCGTCGGCTGGATCGCCGCGGTTAGCGCCGCCGTCCTGTGCGCGGCGTTTCTGCACGTTGCCGTGGCGTACCTCCACCTTCCGCTGTACGCGGGGATATGGACGGCGTGGTGACCGGTCAGATCCGGTAGAGCCGTTTGGGATTGGCGTTGAGGATCTTCTCCCTGGCCGATTCGCTGACGTCCTGTCGTTTCCGGAACTCCCGCACCGCAAAGCGGTCCCGGTCGCCGTGGGGCATGTCCGAGCCGAAGACGATCCGATCCTCGCCGATGAGGTCCAGCACCTGCGGCAGCAGCGGGTCCTCCACCTCGGTGCTGAGGAAGAGGTTGCCCCGGCTCATGTACTCGGCAGGGGAGATGGCCGCCCGGGGCGCGGCCTCGGGAATGGACTTGCCGAATCGGGTGGTGAAGCCGAAGCGGTGCTCCAGCCGGTCCATGAGAAAGTGGACCCAGAGACAGCCGGCTTCCAGGAACGCCACCCGGAGGTTCGGGAAGCGGTCCAGGACGCCGCCGGTGATCATGGCGGTGAATCCCATGAGCAGCGGCATCAGGAACGGAATGATGGTCCCGGGGTAGAGGTGGTCGTACATGTTGCTCAGCGGCGGGCAGGACCAACCCACGTGAACGGCCAGCGTCAGGTCTTCTTCCGCCAGCGCTTCGTAAAAGGGAAGGAAGCTCGGGTGGTCCAGGGTGCGCTCGCCCACGGTCCCGAGGATCATCACCGCCACCGCTCCCAGCCGCTTGGCTTCCCGCACCTGCTCCACCGAGGCGGGGACGTTGTCCAGATCCACCACCGCGGCCCAGTGGAGCTGGTCCGTGGAGCCGGTGGTGTCCGCGAGCCAGCGGTTGTAGGAGGAGCACAGGGCCGCGCCGAGGTCGGGGTCGGCCACCAGCGGGTGGACGAGGAAGAAGCTCGGATAGATGACCTGCACCCCGAGGTCCTCGTCGGCCATGTCCTTGAGGCGGGCTTCCGGATGACTGATCTCGATGCTCTCGATGCTTTCCGGCTTGGACGCGGTATAGAAGGAGCGCTGCCCCTCGTAGTGGGCCGGCGTTCCCATGTTGTGGCAGCCGCGTCCGAACAGGCGGGGGTAGATCTGATCCTCCACCCGCCAGTAAAGCCGCCCTTCTGAATTGATGACTTGGGGCTTGCGCTTGCGGTAGGCCGGGTCCAGGTAGGCGTCACCGAAGGTGGCCGGAGACTCTTCGACATGCGCGTCAGCGTCGATAACGATCATCGGAAGTCCTCCCCTTTTCAAGGGATCGCGTTCGGGCGCGATCCGAAATCCCACTGAGACGAGAGCACCCATACCGCAACTGTTCGGACGGGCGCAAGACAGCCGCTAACGACCGGAGGTGATCATGCCGATTCTGTTGACCAACAGTGACGTCCGCGAGCTGATATCGCCGGAGACGGCGGTGGAGGTCATGAGGGAAACCTACCGCAGCCTCGCCGCGGGTACGGCGGTTACCCGAACCCGGAGCCAGACCTTCGCCGAGACCTCCGAGCCCGGCACCTTCGTCGAGTTGCGTACCATGGACGGCATCGTTCCCGCCTTCGGTTCGGTAGGCATGCGGATTCTGCCGGACCTGCACCGGTGGCCGCGGGTGGGCGACAATCAGAGATACGACAAGGTGCCCAAGAAGAACGGCAAGTTCCTCGCCTTTGACCTGATCTTCGACCTGGACACGGCGGACCTGCAGGCCGTGGTTCAGGATGCCTATCTGCAGAAACTGCGGATCGCCGGCACCCACGGTGTCGCCGCCGAGCACCTGGCCCGCGCGGACGCGTCCCGGGTCGGCGTTATCGGATCGGGCTGGCTTGCCGAAGGCGTGCTCATGGGGCTCGGGGTGGTCCGTACGCTGAGGTCCGTCAAGGTATTCAGCCCCACTCCGGCGAACCGGGAGCGGTTTGCCTTAAACGCAAGGCGGAATCTTCACATCGAGGCTGTGGCCGTCGATGATCCGGTGGCGGCTACGCGGGACGTCGACATCATCGTCGTGTGCACCAACACCATCGATCCGGTCTTTTCCGGGAAGTGGCTTGGCCCGGGCGTGCACCTCGATGCCATATCCGGACGCGACATCGACGAGGCGTGCTTCGAACGCTGTGACTATACCGTCCTCAGTATGCGGGAAGGCCGCTGCAACGAGGGACTGAACTTCGCCCCGCCGGTGCTGCGCGAGACCCTGGCGCCGCGGTTCGCCCCGTTCGAGAAGAACGTCCCCTGGGATGAGTACGCCGAGCTGGGAGAGGTCGTCACCGGGCAGGCGCGCTCCCGGCAGAACGATCAGGAGATGACGTTCTTCTGCAACAACGTCGGCTTCGGCGCCCAGTTCGCGGCCTTGGGAGGCAAGGCCGTGGCGCTGGCCCGGGAGCGCGGCCTGGGCAAGGAATTCTCCATCGACGACTGGTACGAGGACGAACGGTAGGGGCGTGTCCCACGTAGTCGTTTACAAAGATGCGCAGGATTTCTTGTTGTCGGCAAGGCGCGATGACTTGTAGGGGCGGGTTTCAAACCCGCCCCTACGGGTGCACGTCCTGGGTGAACCATTCCGTGGGCAGTGTGCGGCCGACGCCTTTCGCGACGGCCTCGCGGTACACCCGCTGGGCCACGGCGGCGAACTGAAGGCCCTGGCCGACGTTGTTGACGAAGGCTGTGGTCTCGTCCGCGGTCTGCCGTCCCGGCACGGCGCCGATGATGGCCTGGGGAAGCTCTTCGATGCGATCCCACAGCGGCGTGGTGCGCTCGGCCCACCAGCCTCCGGTGGCCTCCGGCGTCTCCACCGCGGGCGTGCGATAGACCTGGGGGCGGATGTTGGCGGGGTTTGTCGAGAACAGGAACACGCGGTCCGTGGCGTCGAGGAAGTCGTAGTCCATCTCCTGTACCTTGACGGCGCTGTAGTGAACCCCGGGCCGCAGCCACTTGCGCTGGTGCACCGGTTCCATGGAGTTGGTCCCGGTCACCACCATGTCCGCCCCCTCCACCGCCTCGTCCGCGGACTCCACCGGCGTGAGACGGGCCTCGACCCGCGGCGTCAGCTCCCGGCAAAAGCGTTCACGGTTCGCGGGATTGGTGCTGAACACCTTGACCTCGGTGATGGGCCGCACCGCGCAGTGTGCCATCAACTGTCCGCCGGCCTGCCATCCGGTCCCCAGGAGCGCCATGACGCTGGCGTCCTCCCGGGCCAGGTAGCGGGCCGCCAGACCGTTGGCCGCGCCCACCCGCATGCGCGAGATGTACCCGTCCGGGCAGATCATCACCGGCGCTCCGGTTTCCATGCTGAAGAGCAGCATCAGCCCGTTCCACCGGCCGTCGGCCGAGGCCAGCCGGTCCCGCCGGACATTGCCCATGACCTCGGGCCATACCAGGACGTCGCTGTTGATGCGCAGCGCGGCCATGCCTTCATCCGGCCAGAGCCCGCTCATGGCCTTGAGGCTGTAGACGCCCTTGGTCTCGCCGACGGTAGTGGGGGCGAGGGTGTCCACTCGCGGGCTGTTGACCGCCTCCCGGGCCTCCAGCGAACGTTGCGAACGCTCGACGCATTCGAGCGCCATCTCCATAGTCAGAATGCCATCGATTTCTTCATTGCTCAGCAGTAGTGTCACGGGTAGACCTCCGAAACGACGCTCTCACAACACGGCCTGTGTTGACGCGCCCGGTATTTTGGGCCATATTTTTCACTCTTGGCCAGGTAGCTCAGTCGGTAGAGCAGAGGACTGAAAATCCTCGTGTCGGCAGTTCGATTCTGTCCCTGGCCACTTTCCTCATCCCCTAAAGCTTCGCTTCGAGTTGTTTGAACTGCTTGGTCAGGGCATCGACCGCTTCCTTGGCCTGTTTTCGATATTCCACGATCTTGTCCGGCTCTTCGACGGTCGGCAACGTCAACTGCCTGTGCGGAACACCGCTATGCGGGCGATTGTGGACGTGGTACGCGTAGTGCCCGGTCTCTTTTTCGCTCAGCAGACTGATGGCCATGGTGAGCTTGCCGGTCATCTTTTTCACTTCACTATCCAGGACCGAAAGGCGTTGTTTGGCTGCCAGGAGCCGTAGATAGTCCGCGCCTATCTTCTCTTCGACTTCCCCCATACGACTACCCCATTCGGTTGTTGAACCATGTATGCGCTTCACGGACACGGTGCGCTCGCCTACCGATACCGCGAAACGCCGTCATGGGCAAATTCGAGGCGTTTCGTCACCGCGGGGACGGATTTCCGTCAATGCCGTCACGGGTTCGGGCGTCGTTTCATGTGCACCCAATTAGTCCTTGACACCCTTCCGGCAAGGGTACTAGTCTGGCCCGCATCCGAAGAAAGGACCCTTTGAACCGACGGAAGGAGGTCCCTGTCCATGAAAGCGTCGTTGCGCTGTATCGTTGTGTTCCTTACCTTGGGTCTGTTTACCGTAACCCTCGCCCCGGCCGCCGACCTTGTGCTCAAGGGCGCCACTGCTTGGAAAAAAGACTACGTCTTCAACGACGGTTACTGGGAGTTTACGCGCCAGGTCGAGAAGTTGTCCGGCGGAAAGATCAAGGTGGACTGGAAGGGCGGCCCCGAGATCGCGCCGGCCTTCGAAATGTTGAGTCTGGTGCAACGGGGCGTCGTGGATGTCCTGGGCAGCTCCGCCGCATACTATACGGACAAGTACATGGAAGGGGTCTTTCCCGAATATTTCGTTGGCACACCGGCGGTCATGCGGAATGCCGGCATCACCAAGTTCTTCGATGATCTCAGCCAGAAGAAGACCGCCGTCAAGCTCCTGGGAATGACCTCGGGCCCGGTCGGCATCGCGATCTTCACCAAGAAACCGGTGAAGGGCATTGCCGATTTCAAGGGCTTGAAGATGCGCAGCACGCCCACCTATCTGCCCATGGGGCAGGCCTTGGGCGCCTCGATGATCCGGATACCGTGGGCGGACCTTTATCCTGCACTCGAACGCGGCGTGGTGGAGGGATATTTCTCTCCGGCCATCGGGACCCTCCAGACGAAGCTCTACGAGCAGGTCTGCTGCATGGTCGCGCCCCACTTCTGGACCGTGCGCACCTGGCTTTACATCGGCATGAAGACCTGGAACAAGCTCACCCCGGAGCAGCAGAAAGTCCTGACGGACGCCATCGTCGCGACCGAGGAATGGGCGCAGGGTCATTATGCGGGGATCATCGGCAAGGAAATCGATACGCTGGTGAAGGAGCACGGCATGAAGGTCATCGAGTTCAAGGGCGACGAGGCCAAGCGCTTCCTCAAGATGGCGTACGAGTCCGCCTGGAACAAATACGTCCCGGCCTCGCCGGAGCACGGCAAGCAGATCCGGGAGTTGGCGCGGCAGCTCGAGAAGTGACGTGCGTAGATGACGGAAGGGAGACAAGGCTCATGAAACAGGCACTTCGCTATATCGTTGTTGTCTTCACCCTGGGGCTGTTCACGGCAACGTTGGCGCCGGCCGCGGACGTCGTGCTCAAGGGGGCCACCGCGTGGAAGAAAGACTACGTCTACAATGCCGGCTTCTGGGAGTTCCAGCGCCAGGTCGCGAAAAGGTCCGGCGGCAAGATGGAGCTGGAATGGAAGGGCGGTCCCGAGATCTCGTCACCCTTCGAGATGCTGGGTCTCGTGCAACGCGGGGTGCTGGATGTCCTGGGCGGCGCCGGCGCCTACGATTCCGCCAAGATACCGGAGGGAGTCTTTCTCGAATACTTCGTCGGAACCACGGCCGAACTGCGAAAGGCCGGCGTCACCAAGTTCTTCGACGAAGTGACCCAGAAAAGGGCCGGGGTGAAGCTCCTTGGGCTCAGCTCGGGGCCCGTGGGTTTCGCCATCTTCACCAAGAAGCCGGTGACCAGCATCGCCGGGTTCAAGGGCATGAAGATGCGCAGCACGCCCACGTATCTGCCTCTGGGCCAGGCCCTGGGGGCCACCATGATCCAGGTACCGTGGCCCGACGTCTACAGCGCCCTGGAGCGGGGGGTCGTGGACGGATACTTCGCTCCGGTCATCGGCACCCTGGCATCGAAGCTCTACGAGCAGGTCTGCTGCATGCTCAAGCCCTACTTCTGGACGGTGCGCACGTGGATGTACATCAACCTGGACGTATGGAAGAAGCTTACGCCGGAGCAGCAGAAGGTCCTGAAGGACTCCATGGTCGCGACCGAGGGATGGACGCCGGGGTTCTTCAAGGGATTCATCGCCGAGGAAATCAATACGCTGGTGTCCAAGCACGGCCTCAAGATCGTCGAGCTCAAGGGCGACGAGGCCAAGCGCTTTCGCACGATGGCGTACGAGGCGTCGTGGAAGAAGTACCTGCCCAACTCGCCGGAGTACGGCAAGAAGATCCGGGAGCTGGCGCGGGGTCTGGAAGACCGTTAACACGCGAATGTCCTGGAGTTGAAGTCCGTACGGCTCGTACCGCTCCAGGACACTCAACGAAAGGGAGAAGCGGCTCATGAAAGCGGCACTTCGCTGTATCGTTGTTTTCTTTACGCTGGGTCTTTTCACGGCCACGCTGGCCCCGGCCGCGGACCTGGTGCTCAACGGGGCCACCGCGTGGAAGAAGGACTACGTCTTCAACGACGGGTTCTGGGAGTTCAAGCGCCGGGTGGAAAAGATGTCCGGCGGCAAGATCGAGGTGAGGTGGAAGGGCGGCCCGGAGATCGCGCCGGCCTTCGAGATGCTGAGCCTGGTGCAGCGCGGCACGCTGGACGTGCTGAGCAGCACCGGCGCCTACTTCACCGACAAGATGGCCGAGGGGGTCTACCTCGACTACTTCGAAGGCCCTGTGAGCGAAATGCGCAAGGGCGGTGTCATCGATTTTTTCGACAAGATCCAGCAGGAAAGGACCGGCGTGAAGCTCCTGGGGCTGCCGTCGGGTCTGGTGGGCTACGCCATCTACACGAAGAAACCGGTGAAGAGCCTCGCCGATTTCAAGGGCATGAAGCTTCGCGGTACGCCCACCTATCTGCCCATCGCTGAATCCCTGGGGGCCTCGATGATCCGGATGCCGTACTCCGACCTCTACGCCGGCCTGGAGCGGGGCGTCGTGGAAGGATACTTCTCTCCCATCATTGGAACCCTGGGGGCCAAGTTCTACGAGCAGATCTGTTGTATCATCAAGCCCTTCTTCTGGACCGTGCGCACCTGGTTGTACTTCAACCTGAAGACCTGGAACAAGCTGACCCCGGAGCAGCAGAAGCTCCTCACCGACGCCGCCATCGAAACGGAGAAGTGGGGGCCGGCCCATTTCGACAAGTATATCGATGCGGAGCACAACACCCTGGTGAACGAGCACGGCATACAGATCATCGAGCTTTCCCCGGAAGACTCCAAGCGCCTGCGCAAGATCGCGTACGAGTCCGCATGGAAGAAGTTCGTGCCGGTCTCGCCGCAATACGGCAAGCAGGTCCGGGAGATGGCGCGACGTTTCGAACAGAAATGAGGCGCATCCTCACGGCGAAAGGCCTCATGCACTGAACCACCCGCCGGGCTGTCCGCGCGCGCCGCGGACAGCCCGGACAGGGAATAGCCGAACCTCATCATGTCGCAACTCGGGCAGACTCTGGAGCGAGCCTGGGACTCGCTGCTGAACGGCCTCGCCTACTTCGCCGGGCTCCTGGTGGTGACGGTGACCCTCTCCGTGCTGTACGAGGTGGTGGCGCGTTACTTCTTCAACAGCCCCACCATCTGGGCCGTGGACCTGACCGAATACTCACTGGTCTACATCACCTTCCTGGGGGCGCCCTGGGTGCTCCGCGACCACGCGCACACGCGCGTGGAGCTGGTGGTCGAAAGACTCCGGCCCAGGCTGCGCCTGACGTTGGGCATCCTGGTGTCGTTGATTGCGGCGGCGGGCGCGGTGGTGATGGCGTGGGAAGGCGCCTGGGAGACCTGGGAATCCTATCTGGGCGGCCATGCCGAGTTGAAGGCGTGGCGCGTGTACCGTTGGCCGCTCATCCTTCCCATCTGCGTCGGCAGCCTCATGCTGGTCATCGAGTTCCTGCGTCAGGCGTGGCACAACGTCGGGGTGCTGAGCCGGGGCGAACCGATTCCCGAGGAATCAGCTCCCGTGGGCCAAGATTCCCTTTGAGGACGAGATGGAGTGGTATGAAGTTCTGGCCTTGATGCTCGCCGTGCTGATGATCCTGTTCGTGGCCGGAATGCCGGTGGCGTTCGCCTTTATCCTCATCAACATCGGCGGGCTCTTCCTCTTCATGGGGGGCTTCCCGGCGCTGCGGCTCATGGTGACCAGCGCCTTCGCCACGTTGGCGAGCTTCGTGCTGGCGCCGGTGCTCTTGTTCATCCTCATGGGCGAGATCATGTTCCGCTCCGGGCTTGCGGTGCGCACCCTCGATGCCCTGGACAAGTGGATCGGCGGCATACCCGGGCGGCTGAGCCTGCTGGCGGTGAGCGGCGGCACCCTGTTCTCCACCCTCAGCGGCTCGAGCATGGCCACCACCGCCATGCTGGGAACGGCGCTGGTGCCGGAGATGCGGCGCCGGGGCTACAGCTATCTCATGTCGGTGGGGCCCATATCGGCGGCCGGCGGTCTGGCCGCCATCGTCCCGCCCTCGGCCATGGGCGTGCTGCTGGGCAGTCTTGCCGAGATCTCCATCGCCAAGCTCCTGATCGCCGGCATCGGCCCCGGTCTTTTCATGGCGGCGCTCTACGCCGTGTACATCGTCGTCCGGGCCAAGTTGAACCCCGAGTCGGCGCCCACCTATGACGTCGCGCGGGTGTCGATCCGCGAGAAGCTCATCGGCCTGCTTCACCTGGCGCCTTTGAGCCTCATCGTCTTCATGGTCCTGGGGGTCATCTTCCTCGGGGTGGCGACGCCTACGGAGGCGGCGGCGCTGGGGGCGCTGGGCACGGCCATGGTGGCGGCCATGTACCGCAGCCTTACGTTCAAGGTGGTGATGCTGTCGGTGATGAGCACCGTGCGCGTCTCCGTCGTCGTGCTCATGATCATCGTGGCTTCGAATGCCTTCAGTCAGGTGCTGGCGTTCACCGGAGCCAGCCGGGGACTGGTGGAAATGGTGGCGGGTCTCGATGCGGCGCCGGTGGTGATCCTGGTGCTCATGATGTTGATCGTGCTGGTGCTGGGCATGTTCGTCGACCAGATCTCCATCATGATGATCACGGTGCCCATCTACTTCCCGCTGGCGGCGCAGCTCGGCTTCGACCCCATCTGGTTCGGGATACTGATGCTGCTGAACATGGAAGTGGCCAACACCACGCCGCCCTTCGGCCTCCAGTTGTTCGTCCTCAAGGGCGTCGTTCCGGATGCTTCCATGCTGGAGATCTACAAGAGTTGCTTTCCCTTCGTGTTGCTCGATATGTTGAATCTGGCGGTCATGATCGTCTTTCCCGCCCTGGTGCTCACTCTGCCTCGGCTCATGCTAAGTTGAACCCGCGAAACGGTGGAACGACGGGGCGCGGACGGGTCGAGAGGAAGGCGGACCCTGTCGGCACCGGACGCGGATGGAACGACAGGAGTGGCGCTATGAGAATCGATGCGGACGCACACGTCATCGAGACCGAGGAAACCTGGGAGTACATGGAAGGGGCGGACCGCAGGTTCATCCCCAGGATGGTCGCCCCCTCACAGGAGGACTCGCCGGACGAGTACTGGCTCGTCGACGAGCGGGTGCACATCCGCTCCGTGAACGTGGGCCGGGATACGCCGCCGGCAGCCCGTGAGCTGCGCGACGTAGCGGTGCGGCTCAAGCACATGGACGAGTTGGGCGTGGACGTTCAGGTGCTCTATCCGACGATCTTCCTCATGCCGGTTACGGCGCGGGCCGAGGTGGAGGTGGCGTTGTGCCGCGGCTACAATCGCTGGCTGGCGGCGGTCTGCAAGCAGGGTGGGGGCCGGCTGCGCTGGACGGCGGTCCTGCCGTTGTTGAACATGGACGAGGCCCTGAACGAAGTCAGGTACGCCAGGCAGAACGGCGCTTGCGGCATCTTCATCCGCGGCACGGAGGGGGACCGGCTGCTCACCGATCCCTATTTCTACCCGCTGTATGACGAGGCGGCCCGGCTCGACATTCCCCTGTGCGTGCACTCGGCCAGCGGCACGTTCTCGCATTTCGAGCTCTACCGCTATGAGCCCGTGGGTTTCTCCAAGTTCAAGCTCGTCATCGTCGGAGCGTTTCATTCCGTGGTCTTGGCAGGGATTCCGCAACGGTTCCCGGGGCTCAAGATGGCCTTTCTCGAGGTCAGCGCCCAGTGGGTACCGTACGTCTACCGCGACCTGACCAAGCGCTTCCGCATGGAGGGCCGGGAGTTCTCGGGAGCCAGCCTGCTGAGCGACAGCCGCATCTACGTGGGCGTGGAGAACAACGACGACCTGCCCTACGTCATCGACAATGCCGGCGAGGACAACCTGGTGGTCGGGTCGGACTACGGACACGCCGACAGCGCCACCGAGCTCATGGCCCTGGATCGGCTGAGCGCCGATCCGCGGTTGACGCCGGTTCAGGTGGAGAAGATATTGGATCACAACCCCAAGGCACTCTACGGAATCTCATGACAACCATGAACCATGCCATGCTGGAGGCCGCCAAGGCGCTGGCCCCGACGATCCGATCCTCTGCCGACCAGACCGAGGCGGACCGTGAGTTGCCGCAGCCGCTGTTCGATGCGCTGGCGGACGCCGGCCTGTTCAAGCTCGGGTTGCCGAGGTCCCTGGGCGGGGTCGAGATAGACCTGCCGTCCTACGTCGACGTGTTGGAGGAGCTGGGCAAGGCCGACGCCAGCACGGCGTGGGTCGTCAACCAGTGCTCGATCTTCGCCACCTACGGGGCGCGCATGCCGCGGGAGCTGGCCCGGGAGATCTGGACCGACACGTCCCGCTGCGTCGTGGCCAACACGTCCATGCCCACGTCCGAGGCGGTACCGGTGGAGGGCGGGTACCGGGTCACCGGCCGCCACCGCTTCAGCTCGGGTTGCCGGCACGCCTCCTGGTTCGCCGCCCGGGCCTGGTTTCCGGAGGACGGCGAGCGGGTGCAGAAGTTCCTGTTCGTGCCCGCGTCGGAGGTGGAGGTGCTGGATACGTGGAAGGTCCGGGGAATGCGCGGTACCGGCACGCACGACTTCGTTGTGGACGGCGCCTTCGTCCCGGCCGAGCGCACGGTGCGCCATCTCGGCAGCCCCGTGCTGGAGCCCGGTCCGCTGTACCGGATTTCCCTCGTTCTGCTGTTCGCGTCAGGTGACGGCGCGTTGGCCCTGGGGGCGGCCCAGGCATGCCTGGACGCGTTCCTTGAGCTGGCGGGGGCCAAGACGCCCCACGCCATGCAGGCGATGCTGCGGGACCAGCCGGCGGTCCAGGTAGCCGTGGGGCAGACCCGTGCCACCTTGGCAGCCGGCCGGGCCTATCTGCGGGAGGCCGTTGGCGCCCTCTGGAAAGAAGCGGTGTCGCCGGATCCCCTGACCCTGGAACGGCGGGTCGCGCTACGGCTCGCGACGACCCACTGCATCCGGCTCGCGGTCCAGGCAGTGGAGACCCTGTACAACGCTTCCGGCACTACGGCAATCTACGAAGGCAACCTCATACAGCGCTACTTCCAGGATCTACACGTGATCAGTCAGCATCAGCAGGCGCGCCAGGCCGCCTACGAGCTGGCGGGGAAGCATCGCCTGGGGCTGGAGATCGAAACGACGCGGCTTTGACCTGGGAGCCTACGCGACGTGGACCTCCGCAGGGGCGACCGCCGGTCGCCCCTACCGCCCCATGGCCTTGGCCATCGCCTTGCTGTATTTCTCCACGGTGCCTTGGGCGAGGGCCACGAGCTCCTTGGTCTCCGCGGCATTGCCCGCCACCAACGGCTGTCCGGACTTCTTCACGAAATCCTTGTAGGCCTTGTCGGCCATGGCGTTCACGAGCAGCCGCTCCAGAACCTTGGCCCGGTCCGCCGGCACGCCCGGCGGCGCCGCGATGGCGCGTATGACGCCGATCAGAAATTCCGTGCCGGCAGCCTCCTTGGCGGTGGGCACGTCGGGCAATGCGTCGTACCTTGTCTTCCCCAGAACGACGGGGACCCTGAGCTCCTTGGACCTCAGCAGGGGGAGGATGGCCGGGCGTCAAAGTCGCCGCGAAGCAGGCCGGGGATCGTCTCGCTGTTGCCCCTGTATCCCGAGACCACGCCGCTGAAGGGAATCCCCAGGGCCTTGGCGGCTACGAAGCTCTGTTGCCAGATGGGGCCGCCGATGGCGAGCACACCCCATTTTAGCGTTTTGGCCTTCCTGAGGTCGTCGACGGTATGGTAACGGGACTTGGCGTTAACCATGATGCCCACCGGCTCGAAACCGACCCGGGCCAACCACGTCATTTTGCCCATGTCATAGCCGACGTTGCCCCTGAGCAACTGGTGGCCGATCAGTCCCTGCACGTCCAGGTGGGCGATGGTGTGGCCGTCCGGCCTGGATCTGTACAGGGATGTGGTTCCCCGCACCCCGGCCGCCCCGGTGATGTTCTTGACGATGACGTTGAGGCCCTTGGGCATGCCCTTCGTCATGCTCCTGGCGATGGCCCGGGCGATGGAGTCGAAGCCGCCCCCGGGAGAGTAGGTCACCACCAGGTTGATGTCCTTGGAGGGGAAAGTTTCTTGTGCGGCGGAGAATGGTGCGGACAAGGCAATGCAGGCAACGAGGGTGGCTATCACGAGAGCGAGTCGGTGCTTCATGGAATACCTCCGGGTGGTGTGGGCGGACGCCGCGGCGGTGGCCCGTAACAGGGGAATCGCTGTCAATGTGGCACCCTACAACCGCCAGAGCCGCTTGGGATTCTCGTTGAGGATCTTGCGTTTGGACTCTTCGTCGATGTCCGTGCGCTGCCGCATCACGAGCAACGCGTCCATCTGGCTGGAGCCGTCGTAGTGGCCGTAGTCGCTGCCGATGACGAGGTTGTCGGGGCCGCACCGGTGGGTGTAGGCCAGCTCGTCGTCGTTCTGGCAGGTGACGAAGATATTGAACTCCTTCAGTACGTCGTCGGGCAGGGGATGGCCGCGCTGCAAGCTGCGCCGCTTGGCCTCGTGGAGCATCCAGGGCAACCACATGGAGCCGGCTTCGATGAAGGCCCAGCGCAGGTCGGGAAACTTGAGCGGCAGCCGGCTCTCGATCAGGCCCTCGCACGACCCCGCGGTCATGAGGCGAAACCGCATGAGGCCGAAGGCGTTGGGGTCATACGCCGGCCGGGTGATATCGACGATGTCCTGATTGCCGTTGCCGATGTGCGTGGCGACGACCATGTCGAGGCGTTGCGCTTCCTCGTAGAGCGGGTGGAAATAGGGGTCGATGGGTAGCCGCCGCCCCAGGATGGGTGGGATGGCGACTCCGACGGCGCCGTGGTCACGAGCCCAGTTGAGCAGCTCCAGGGACTCGTCCATGCTCATCAGCGGCAGCACCGTGCACCACCGAAGGCGCCCGCCGCCCCGTTCCCACATGTCGGCCAGCCAGCGGTTCCAGCTCTTGCACAGCGCCAGTTCCACCTCGGGACGGTCGGTGGTGGGCACCGTCCACAGGGTGTGGAACACCACCTGGGTGCCGATGCCCAAACGGTCCATGTGCCGGAGGCGCCGCTCCACGTCGTCCTCGCGGGAGCCGATGGGCGTTACCAGGTCCCGCCCCTGCTCGCGCGACCGCTCCGCCATCTCTTCCTCGGTGAGGGTGACGAACCGGAGGCCCCGTGCCTGTCCGTTGATGATCCACCACTGGATGTGCGGATCGGTCGGATGGGGGGCCAGCACCGGTCGGTACTTCTCGTCCTCCGGGTCCATGAACTCCCACGTTCGTTCCGTCTCAACCACGTGGGCGTCCGAGTCGATGAGGGTGTAGTCGGCGTCCGAGACGGCGGCCAGATCGGCGTTGATGGCCATGGTATCCTCCAAAGGGCACGGGGTCTTCGCCCGTCCCGCCGGCCGCGGGACATGGCGAGAACATCAATCTACTGCGTCCGGCCGACGGGTTGCAAGAGAGAAATCTCCGGGTTGCATTGAGCGGGGGGCTCCAATAGCATCTTGTCTCGCACACACCCAAACCACCGACAAAGGAGCGGAAACATGGACAGCTACTTCGTGATCGACTCCGACGGCCACGTGACGGAGTCACAGGACATGCTGCAGCGGTACCTGAGGCCGGAGAACCGCGGGCGCTCACTGTGGAGCCGGGACGCCTGGGACCGAAGCTTCGGCGGCACCCTGGGCAAGGACAACGAGGACCCGAAGGTCCAGTTGGCGGACATGGACGCCGACGGCATCGACGTCCAGGCGGTCTTCAGCACCCGTGGCATATCGCTGAGCGCCATGCGGGAGGTGGACTTGGCGGTGGATATCGCCCGGGCCTACAACGACTGGCTTACCAACTTCTGCGCCACGGATCCGGCCCGCCTCAAGCCGGTGGCCCTGGTGGCCCTGCAGGACGTGGATGCGGCGGTCAAGGAAGCGCGCCGGGCGGTGGAGGAACTGGGTCACGTGGGCGTGATGCTACCCACCAATGTCCTGGATCAGGATATCGGCGATCGCCGGTTCTGGCCGTTCTACGAGGAAGTGGAACGGCTGGGAGTCGGGCTCGCCATTCACGGCGGCATCCGCGCGTCCGAGCGCATGCACGGCCGGTTCGGCAAGTTCATCGCGGTCCACACGTTGGCGTTCCCGTTCGAGTGCATGGCTGCCCTCACCGGACTCATCTTCGCGGGCGTGCCGGAGACCTTCCCCAAGCTCCGGATCGCGGCCATGGAGGCATCCTGTGGCTGGGTGCCGTTCCTGATGGACCGTATGGACGAAGAGTTCGAGATCCGCGGCGCCCGCGAAGCGCCGCTCCTGAAGGCGAAGCCCAGCGAGTACATGAAGAGCGGCGCCTTCTACTACGCCTTCGAGCTGGAGGAGACCACGCTGCCGTACGTGATGGAGCGTGTGGGGTCGGACAAGCTGCTCTACGCATCGGACTACCCCCACTGGGACACGAACTGGCCCAACAGCGTCGCCACCTTCACCGAGAGAGAGGATCTCAGCGACGGGGACAAGCAGCAGATTCTGGGACAGAACCCGCAGATGTTCTACGGGTTCACGACTAATGAGTAACGGACAGCGACGGTTTACACTAGTACTTCGTTTCAATAAAACATAGACAAATGGTAACAAATGCGCCATGATGTCTGTCCATCGAGCAGGGATGGAGGGCACGATGGCACGAAGGACGGGGAGAGCGCCTTTGGTTCTGGATGAGAAAGGGCGGGAGACGCTGGAGACGCTTTCGCGATCGCGGACCGCGCCGATGCGAGAGATCCAGCGTGCGAAGATCCTGCTTGGCTACGAGCGGGGCGACTCGTTGTCGCAGATTCGGCGGGAGGTGGAGGTGTCGCGTCCGACGATCTACAAGTGCGTGGACAAGGCGTTGGCGGCGGGAGTCCAGGCGGGGCTGAAGGACAAGTACCACCGGGCGCACGAGCCGGAGATCACTGCGGATGCGAAGGCGTGGGTGGTGAGCTTGGCGTGCCAGCAGCCGAAGACGCTGGGGATGGCGGCGGAGTTGTGGAGCGTTGCGGGGCTGGCGCGCCATGTTGGCGAACACGCGGTGGAGGCGGGATTCCCGCGGCTTGCGCAGGCCGGGAAGGCCACGGTCTGGCGCATCCTGAGCGCGCACGAACTCAAGCCGCACCGGGTGCGCTACTATCTGGAGCGTCGGGACGGGGAGTTTGAACGCAAGATGGCCGAAGTTCTGATGGTTTACAGAGAGGTGGGCTTGTATCAGGCGGGTGCGACGCCTGCGGGCCGGACAAGGCCTGTGTACAGCGTCAGCGTGGACGAGAAGCCCGGTGTCCAGGCCCTCGGCTCCACCGCGCCCGATCTGCCTCCCGCTCCCGGAAAACACCCTGGTGTCGGCCGCGACTACGAATACGTTCGCCATGGAACCCTGTCGATCCTGGCCGCCCTCGACCTGCACTCCGGTCAACTCATCGTCAACGTGGAGCCCCGGCACCGCAGCGTGGAGTTCATCGCCCTCCTGCGTCGCCTCGACGCCCACTACCCCCCAGAGGCTACCCTTCGTATAGTGCTCGACAACCACAGTTCCCACATCTCGAAGGAAACCATGCGCTACTTGGCCAGTCGCCCAGGTCGCTTCGAATACGTCCATACCCCCAAGCATGGCTCCTGGCTCAACCTCGTCGAAGTGGCCTTCTCCAAAATGGCCCGCACCTTCCTCCGCCACATCCGGGTCCATTCCCTCGACGAACTCAAACAGCGCATCCTTCAAGGCATCGACGAGTTCAATGCCTCTCCCGTACGCTTCCACTGGAAAAAATTCGACCGCCTGATGACCATTGAGATGTAAGTACTTTAGTGAAACGATCTACTAGCCGCGAGGAATCCCGGAGATCAACCGAGGGGCTTGTGGGGTCTCCTTCTCGTCAGGTGGTCATGAGCAATCCGGTAGCAAATCGGGTTCAATCCCTGGAGGTACCTAATCGCCGTCTGCAATCAGCGTTTCTGTCTGCCAATTCCTCTTGTTCAACCACTCCCACGCTCGTTCTGGCAGCCAACCTTGATAGTTGTTGGTCACTTCTATGACCAAAAGACTGTCATTTTCGTCAATGTGTCTACGGAGACGTTCCTGCCACTCGTCCGGACTGGCTTTCGTACTGATAACCCAAGTTGAATCCAAGTGGTGCCACCAAGTACCGGCCTTCTTTATTTCTTCATAGAGTCCGCTGTAGTCCTGTCCCGGGTCGCTGAGGTCATACGAAATCAAGAGAATCATTGCGCATCCTCCTTGTTCGCGCTCGTCCTCGTCGCGGTCACCTTCGATGACTTCTTGGGTTGATATGCTGTCGGCAACTCGCTGTCGCCAAGTCTCTCCCGCAGGACGGTTAGGTGAGTTTGCTGATCAAAAACAAGCTTTTTCGGGACAAACACTATCAAGAAAGCTACGAGGGCTATGAGAATCACCAGCACGACGAACGCAACGTATATGATCTTCACGGTTACGTCCGGTGGCAATGCGGATTCCCAAACCAATCCTACGATAATTATGGCGGCCAACAAGATAGCGGCCAGGGCAAAAAAGTGAAGTGGACTGCCTACGCTCTTTATGGCTCGCGCGGCATCGTTTCGAATGTTGTTCAACGGTTTCTTCCACACCCTCGCCTATTCGACATTATGTGCGGTAGGTATTCGACCTACTCTCGCTATAACGCCACCGCCGACTCGTAGGGTTCATCGAGGGGCGTGTCGGCGCCAAAGAGGTTCCGGGTTGCGATCCAGCGGTGCGTCTTCTCGTACACTTCCCGGGTGTAGGGTTCGAAGACCATGCGCTCGCCCACGCCCATGCCGTTGACGTCCACCATGTCGTGGTAGCGTTCGGGGATTTCCTTCAGGAGATAGTGCCGAAAGCGCTCCGGCTCCACGTCGATGTCGCGTTGGGCACGTTGCAGCGCGTTGAAGTACTTCTTCGTGTCCTCTTCGTCGGTGTCCGGCTCGAGCAGGAAGCCGATCATGAACGTGGTGTCGACGATCTTCCGGAAACCCTGCTGTTCCACCACGTACATGGGTGCGCCGAAGACGTTGCCCGCCGGGACTTGGCGTTCCAGCAACCGCGCCATACGGTCCAGCGGGCGGCCGGCGAACTGCAGCTTGACCTCTGAGGAATCGAGGATCGGTTCCAGCGCCTGTAGCGCCGAGAAGTGGCTCCCCGAGTGATAGCCCACCGCGATCTCGACGTTGGCGAGGTCCCGGGGTTTACGGATTTCGGACTCCGGCGGCACGTAGATTCCCGAGGGCGTCACCGAGTAGGCGTGGCCCCACATGCGGCCGTGTTGCCCGGTGGCCGCCACGTTGACCATCCAGTGGCAGGCCGAGCTGACGTCGCAGGCGCGCCCGTCCTTCATGTCCTCGAGGGCGCCGTGACGAACTTCCTTCGGCTTCGCGGACTGCTGCGAAACCAGACCGTAAACGAACTCGTAGTCCAGGCCCTCGTCCTTGAAGTATCCGAGTTCCTCCGCCACCCATTCCTGGAGTCTGCCGTGGGCCTGTATGCGAAATTTTGCCATGGATCGCGTTCCTTCCGAGCGTGTGATTCCGACGAAACGTCGACGGTACAACGTTAGTGGAAGGACGGCGGTACGTCAATGATTGGATCGCGTACCGCGGCCGGCCCCGTGAAGAATGGGGCTTCCCGCTTGGCAGCGGGAAGCCCTTGTCTCCGACAAGCCGGGGGGAGACCCGGACTCAGCGGCTCTCCTTCACCACCTCCACGGGCGCGGAATCGACCTGCCCGCCACCGGTGGTTTCGCCGGGTGAGGCCGCGAAGGTCTGTTCCGCGTTCACCAGGCCGGGGGTGGCCTGGCCGGGTCCATGCCAGGTGAAGTCGGCCAGGGAATTGCCCGAGCCCCCGAGCTGGAGTGAATGGCCCTTCTGTGTGGTATTGGATTCCCGCACGCCGATGTCCGTGGCTGCAAGATCCTTGGCCGGTCCCGATGCTGCGGTAAAGCCGCCCTCGTAGCTCATGAACTGAATCACTTCGTTGGCCGGGTTGACCAGGGCGATGCCGTCCGGCGCGCCGTTCTCGATGCGATTGATGGGAAACGCGACCGTACCGTAACCGCCCTGCTGGTCGGGAATGGACCCTTCCAGGGGAATGGTCCGGTAGGGCATGCCGTTTTTCCCGTTGTAGAGCACCAGGCTCCAACCCTTCATGTCCGTGCCGGCGAGCCCGGCGATCTCCAGACTCTCCTCCGCGTCCGTGCCGCGGTTGTCGTAGTGGATCTCGTTGATGAAGACAGTCTGCCCCCACGCGGGATAGCCCGCGCACAGGAACATACCCAATATCGCCGTGGCCGACAGCCACCGCCAAAAACCTCTTGAACCGTCGCGCATTGTCGTACCTCCTTCGCGCAAGTCGTTTGACCATGCCGGGCCCATGGAATCCCGGCGCCTGTATAAGAAGATCGCCGGGAAGGCGGGAAACTTTAGCGAGGCTGCTCCGGTTTCCGGGTACGATTCGTGGAGACGCTAGTGGATCGGAGGTAACTCACCGAGACCGTTGAGGAACTGTAGGGGCGGGTTTCAAACCCGCCCGCGCCCGGGCCACTGTCCCGCTCGGAACCGGCGCTCCGGACGACGGCCGGCAAGATCAGCTCATCAGGCTCGGCAGCCACAGCACCAGCGCGGGAAAGATGATCATGAGCGCCATCACCACGAGGTTCAGCCCGACGAACGGAAGCGCGGCCCGGTAGATGTCGCCCATGGTGGTGCCGGGCGATGCGATTCCCTTCATGACGAAAAGCGACAGCCCGAATGGGGGCGAGATGGTGGCCAGCTCCAGGTTGAGGAGCATGATGGCGCCGAACCATACCGGGTCCCATCCCAGGGCGTTGACGATGGGCATGTACATGGGAATGGTCACCAGCACGATGGAGGTCTGCTCGATGAACATGCCCAGGAACACCAGGACCACCTGCATCAGGATGAGGATGACCATGGGATGTACCGGCAGATCCACCACGAGATGGGTAATCCCGGAGGTGACTCCGGTGAAGGCCAGGACCTGGCTGAAAGCCGCGGAGCCGGTGAGGATGATCAAGACCATCACCGCAATGGATGTGGCGTTGCCCACGGCTTCCTTGGTCACCTTCCAACTCAACTTGCCGTAGGCCATGGCCAGCAGGAAGCAGAACAGCGCGCCCACGGCCGCTGCCTCCGTGGGGGTGGCCACGCCGAAAAAGATCGTCCCGATGACGAGGACGATGACGGACACCAGCGGCACCACGTACCGGAAGGTGTCCGCGATGCGCCGTCCCAAGGGGGTAGGGGACACGTCATAAGCTGGTGCCAGGGACGGTTGAAGGGTGCACCGGATAACGATGTAGGCGGCGTAGACGCCGGCGAGCATAAGACCCGGAATGATGATCCCCACCAGCAGCTTGCCCACCGAGATCTTGCCCAGGCTCGCCAGGATGACGCCCAGGGCGGTGGGCGGGATCATGATGGCAAGGCTGCCGCTGGCCAGAATGGGCCCGAACGACATGGACTTGCTGTAGCCCCGCTTCTCCATGTCCGGGACCAGAGTGGAGCCCAACATGGCCACGCTGCCCATGGCCACGCCGGTCAGAGTGGCGAACAGCGCGCCGGCGCCCACGGCCAGCAGGGCCAGCCTGCCGGCGATGCGTCCCAGCCACTCGTCCAGGACGTCGATCATCTTGTAGGCCACGCCGGAATGGAACATGACCGTGCCCATGAGGATGAACATGGGTACCGGCACGAGCACGAAGGTGGAGATGGAGCTGTCGATGCTCAGTACGAGCTGCTGCAAGCCGATGGTCCCGCCCCAGAACACGTAGACGCCGATGATGTTCACCAGCGTAAAGGCGAAAGCCACCGGCAGCCCCATGAGGAGCAGCGCGGTCAGACCGCCGAAGAAGAACAGCATGTAGGCCCACCACTCCACCGGCGTTCACCTCACTCGCGGGTATCGGCGGTCTCGGGTTCGGCGCTGTCGAGCGCGCGCCGAGCCCGCCTCATGAACTGGAGGCATAGGAGGAAGGCGCCCAAGGGGATGACGCCCAGATTGATGACCCGCGGGATCTCGATCTCGGCCGGGATGAGGATGCCTCGCTGCCATGAGGTGACGGCCTCCACGGTACCGTAGAAGGCCACCACCAGGCACACCAGCGCGCCGATGACGGAGTTGGTGCAGGTCAGCCAGCGGCGGGCCTTGGGCCGGAGCCGGGTGACCAGAAGGTCGATGGTAACGTGCTCTTCCCGCCTCAGCACCCAGGCGGCGCCAAGGAAGGCGATATAGACGAGCAGCGTACCGCTAATCTGGTCGACCCCCATCAGGCCCTCCCGGAGACCGTACCGGAAGAAGACCTTGATGGAGGTCAGGAACATGACAGTCACCAGCAGCGCGCCTGACAGCGCCGCGCCGGCATCCAGGAGGGAATCGAAGATGCGGATGATTTTCTTGCCGGCCGTCATGCGTAGGCGTGAGTTCTCAGTCGTATCCCATCAGCTTTCTGGCCGTGGCGTAGTCGTCCGCGCTCATGGCGGTCTTGAAATGCGCCCACAGAGCCTCGTTGGAGGTCTTGGCCCAGTTCTTCGCCTCGGCATCCGAGAACCGGATCACCTTCATGCCGGCTTTCTTCATGGTGGCCAACTGAAAGCCCTGGTGTGCCGACATCCACCCACGGGACCATTGCTGGATCACGCCAACCGAATCCAGCATGACCTGCTGCACGTCCTTGGGCAGGCTGTTCCACTTCTTCAGGTTCACCGCGATGCCGATGCCGTCCCGATACAGCGGGTGGCCGATGAGGTACTTCGTGACCTTGTGCCACCCGAAACTGGTGAAGCCGTCGTAGTAGGGCCAGGTGAAGCCCTCCACCGTACCCCTCTCCAGGGCGAGATAGATTTCCGACGGCGGCAGGGTTACCGGCTCCGCACCCATCGCCTTGACGAAGAAGCGCGTGAGCGGCGGCACCCGGACCTTCATGCCCTTCAGGTCGGCCGGGCTCTTGACCTCCTTCTGGGTGGCCATGAAGTGGTTGCCGGTGTCCCGGTCGCCCGAGAAGGCGCCCAGGTAGCGGACGCCCTTCTTCTCGTACATCTTGACCATGAAATCGTGCAGCGCATGGCCCGGCCCGCCGTCCGGAGGTTCCAACGGCGACAGCTCGGTCACGTATCCCGGCTTGACCACGCCCGCCCAGTAGTTCAGGGCGCCGTACCAGACGTCGAACACGCCGCGCACCAGCGCTTCGGGCTGGTCGAAGGTCGGAACCACTTCCCGAGCGCCCTTGAAGTTGATCACCACCTTGCCCTTGGCGCGCCGGTTGACCTCTTCCATGTAGCGGATGCCGACATCGGCCGCGGAAGAAACGCCCGGAGGCCATGAGCCCACCATGTTGAGCTTCATCTGGGCGGAGGCGGATCCGCTCCAGAACACGGCCAGCGCCGCCACTACGAATACACCGATCAAGTCGTTTCGTCTCATCTTCACTCCTCCCGTTTGGACACGATGCGAAAGTGCCACAAATCAAATGTGCCAGGAACTCGTTTGCTTCCTTGGAGGCCCGACCCGATTAGACCCCTTTTGCGCGAGGCCTGTCAATACGGAATTTCAGGTCCGGAACATGGCGGGCACGTAGCGCGGCACTCCGATTGCGTCCATGAAACGCTGCTTGATCATCGAGGGGTTCATGGCGAACGCCGGCTTCACCGGCGGCACGTCGGGTTCCGTGGCCAGGACCAGAACATAGGGACCTTCCTCCGCCAGGGCGGACGGCAAGAGCGCCCGGAAGGTTTCGAGGGAGCCGACGCTCTCCGTTCTCCGAATGCCGGCGGAACGCCCCAGGTCCGCCAGGTCCAGTTCCGTGTTGGTGAGCGGCTGCCCGCCGGACGCCGCGTGGATGCTGTTGTTGACCAACAGAACCGTGAGGTTCCGCGGGGCCACGGACCCGACGGTGATCAGGGCTCCCAGATGCATCATCAGGCCGCCGTCGCCCTCCGCCACCACCACCCGCCTTTCCGGCTGGGATACGGCCAGCCCCAGGGCCAGGGGCAGAGCCAGCCCCATGGCGTCTTCCAGGTAGAAGTTCTCCGGACGGTCGCAGACGTTGGACCACACGTAGGAGGCATTGCCCAGGGACGTCACCACCAGGGTCTCGTCCGTAATGCACTCGGCGAGAACGCGGTAGTAGGCTTCGCGTGTCGGTCTTGATTCGCTCACCAGCGTATGTCCTCGCTGTCCAGCAACAGCACGAAGGGCGCCGAGCCCTCCTCGGCGAAAGTCGCCGCCCGCTCCACCTGCGCGCCGATGGGCAACTCGGGCGCCGCGACGGCATAGGATAGTCCGTAGGCCCGGAGCACCGGCTCCGTCGCCCGCCCCTTGGGTATGTGGTAGAAGACCGGGTCCCGTGCCGACCCGCGGTACGAGGCCAGGATGAGTATCGGGAACTGGTAGCGCTGGGCCAGGCACACCATGCCCGCGCCCATGGTCAGAAGGCCCACGTTCTGGATCAGCAGCACCGTGCGCGCCCCGCCCAGCCGCGCGCCGCAGGAAATGGACAGGGCCTCCTCCTCATGCGTGGCCCGGATGAGGGTCATGTGGGGGTCCTCCTCCACCTTCTCCATGAACACCCCGATCCAGCTATCGGGCACGGAAACGACGACGCTGACGCCGGCCCGCTTCAAGGCCGCCAACAACTCGCTCGGGCGGTGAGAATTTTCCTCGCTCATAAGATCCGCTACAAGGCGTTGCCGGTGTTGGAACAGCGCCTGAAGCTGTTCCTCGACGGACCGGATCATATCCAAGGCGTCTACGGATCACAAGACGGAACTGTTATGAAGGCGGTATCGAGGTTCGAGACCGTATGCGTATTTACGCCATATCCGACGTGCACGCGGATTACTCTGAGAACATGGCCCTGATACAGGCGTTCTCGGGCGCCGCACACCTGCGCGATACCCTGCTCCTGGCCGGAGACGTGAGCGACGATCTCACCCGGCTCGCGCGGGTCCTGGAGAGCATGCGCGACAAGTTCGCCCACGTCTTTTTCGTCCCCGGCAACCACGAGCTCTGGGTGCGGCGCGGGCAGTCCGGCGATTCCGTGGCCAAGTTCGAGAAGGTCCTGGGGTTGTGCGCCGGCCTCGGGGTGGCGACGAGTCCGGCCAAGGTCACCTCCGGTTCGGACGACCCCGGAGCCTGGGTGGTGCCGCTGTTCTCATGGTACGTGAAACCGGAGCAGGGTGCCGACAGCCTGTTCGTTCCCAGGGAGGGCGACGACCCGAGCCTCTCCATGTGGGCCGACGAGGTCCTGACCCGGTGGCCGGAACAGTTGTCCGCGGCGGACTATTTTCTCGACCTGAACGAGCACCACGTCCACCGTGACTATGACGCCCCGGTGCTGTCGGTCAGCCATTTTCTGCCGCGGCGGGAGCTGATGTTCCGCTCTCCGCCGCTCACGTCGCCCCGGCGCAGCAGCCGGTTCAATTTCAGCCGGGTCGCCGGCAGCACCCGGCTAGAGGCCCAGATCCGCGCGCTGGGCTCGGTGCTCCACGTCTACGGTCACCAACACCGCAACCGTGACCGGGTCATCGACGGCTTGCGTTACGTCTCCAACTGCCTGGGCTATCCGCCGGAGCGGGCTCGGGGCGAGATCGGCGGCACCTGCGGGAGTCTCAAGCTAGTGTGGGACACCGGTTCGAAGGCCCGCTAGGTTCTGCCCGGGGCGAGTCGGATTACGCTTCGCTAATCCGACCTACCGGTCTAGTGTCCTGCCTCACAAATACGTTTGCGTATAATTGCGCTGACACATGACCTAACTGCCTGATCTCACTACCAAATCAGTACCGGAATTAGTTATACTCATTTGTGAGACAGGACACTAGGAGCCTGCGCCGCGGGACGAATTGGGTGTAGGGGCGGGTTTCAAACCCGCCCGCGTCCGCGTCGCACCATCGGCCCATACAGGCTCTCAGTGGATGATCCCGCCGCCTTCTACAACCAGCAACTGCCCGGTCATGAAGTCGCTGTCGGCGCTGGCCAGGAAGAGCGCGGTACCGGTGACGTCCTCGGGTACCTCGATGCGTTTGAAGGCCCGCCGGTTCGCGCTGTCGGCGCGGCGCTTGCGGATGTCGTCGGTGATCTCCTCCTCGCTCATGGTGGAGCCCGGCGTCAGGCAGTTCACGTTGATGTTCCAGTCGCCGAGTTGCCGGGCCATGACGCGTGTCAGCGCCACCACCCCGCCCTTGGAGCTGGTGTAGTGGGGCATGTTGCTGGTGCCGTTGAGGAAGGTGCCCGAGGCGATGTTGATGATCTTTCCCGACTTCTGCCGCTTCATGACGGGAATGACGGCGCGGCAGCACATGAAGACCCCTTTGAGGTTCACCTCCAGGACCCGGTCCCACTCGTCGAGGGGGCAGTCCTCCACCCGGCCCATCCACATTTTCTGGGTCACATAGATCGCCGCGTTGTTGAGCAGCACGTCGATGTGGCCGAAGCGCTCGAGGGTTTCCGCCATGAGGCCCTCGATGCTGTCGTATCGTGTCACGTCGGTGGAACAGGCCCACCCCGCCTGACCCGCCCGATTCAGCTCTTCGGCCACGGATTCGCCGGCCGCGCCGTCGATGTCCGCGATGACGACCTGGGCTCCTTCCTCGGCGAACCGCTTGGCGTAAGCCTTTCCGAGTCCGTGTCCGCCCCCGGTGATGATGGTGACCTTGTCCTTGAGTCGCATGGATGCCTCCCCGTCTCGGATGGCGGCGAGTATAGCACACCGGACGGGGCGATCCCGCGTGGCACGTTCGGCCGATTGATCTATCCGGCCCTGTAGGCGTAAAAAGAAGGACGCGGCACCGCCGCGCATTCGGTTACACAGGAGGTTCACCGTGCAGTTCGTTCGATTGTTTACCGGAGACGACGGCCAGTCCCATTTCGAGGATCTGGATACGAAAGCGGAAGGCGGCCACTTCTTCGAGACCCTGCCGGTGACCGGCCTGGTGTTGAAGAACGATCCGGCGACCCATTTGGGCGACTTTCACAACGCGCCACGCCGGCAGTACTGCATCACCCTGTCGGGCTCCGCCGAGATCGGAGTGGGCGACGGCACCTCGCGGACCTTTGTGGCCGGCGACGTCTTTCTCGCGGAGGACGTCGACGGGCAGGGACATACGCTGGTGCCGCACGACTGGGCCAGGGCCTTCGTCCACATCGATTAGGAAACCGCGAAGAACACGGGCTACGGGGCTTGAAACATCCCCGTGCCCGTATGGAAAGGAGACGAATATGAGCAGTGAGGATACAACTCCGGTCAAGGTCAAGAAGATCGGACACGTGGTGTTCAACGTGAGCGACCTCGAACGCAGCACCAAGTTCTGGACCGAGATCATGGGCTTCCACGTGTCGGACGTGAACGAGCGCGGCATGATCTTTCTCCGCAACGCGTCGGATCACCATACCGTTGCGCTGTTCCCGTCCAAGTCCGACAAGGGGCAGCCCGAGGCGGATCAGGTGGCGTTCAACCATTTCGCCCTGGAGGTGGGAAGCGTCTCCGAGCTGTTCGAGATCCGTGACTTCCTGAAGGCCAAGGGCGTGCCCATCCTGTATGAAGGCCGCAGAGGGCCGGGCTGCAACCCGGGAGTGGAGTTCACCGATCCCGACGGCTTCCAGATCGAGCTCTACGCCTCCATGGACCAGATCGGCTGGGAGGGCGAGAGCCGGCCGGCCGAGCAGTGGTCCCGCGCCACCACTCTCGAGGAAGTGCTGGAGAAGCCCATCCCCGGCGTCTCCTACGAGTGATCCCCATGAGCGGGCGCAGGGGTCCGCGTACTCGCGGCTCCTGCTCCGCCTCTATCCGCGGGGCCAGTCACTGAGAGGTAAAGCGCGATGGCGGTGAATGTCATCATGCCGGCCATGGGCGCGACCCAGGAGACGGGTCGTCTGGTGCGTTGGCTCAAGCAGGAAGGGGACTCCGTCACCAAGGGCGAGATGTTGATGGAGGTGGAGACGGACAAGTCGGTGGTGGAGGTCGAGGCGCCCGCTTCGGGAACCCTGGCGCGCGTCACCGCGTCCCCGGACGACGATATCCCCGTCGGACAGACCATCGCGCTCATAATCGAGGCGGGCGAGGATACGTCCCGGCAAGAGGAATCGCCGGCGCCCTTGCGGAAGCCCAAGGCCTTGGCCCCTGCGCGGAAGGCAAGGGAACCCGCGGCCCGCGCAGCCGCGGCGCCGGCCGCCGGCCCCAAAACGGGTCGGACCCTCGCTTCCCCGGCCGCCAGGCGGCTGGCGAAAGAGAAGGGACTGGATCTTGCCGGCGTAGCGGGCACGGGGCCGGAGGGCGCCGTGGTGGCGCGGGACGTGCTGTCCATGGCCGCGGGCGTTTCCCCGGACGTTGCTCCCGAAGCCGGCGCCCCCGGGTCCGTCCGGCTCAGCAGTATGCGGCGCATCATCGGCGAGCGCATGACCTTGAGCAAGCAGACGGCGCCGCACTTCTACCTCAACATGGACGTGGACATGACCGGCGTCGAGGCGCGGCGCAGCGGGTTGAAGCAGGAAGGGACCGGGCCGGCGCCGTCCATCAACGACTTCATTCTGATGGCCGTGAGCCGGGCGCTCGCAGAGTCGCCGGCCATGAACGTGGCATGGGCTGATGGCGGCATCGAGCGGTTCAGGGAGGTAAACCTCGGCGTGGCCATGGCCGTCGAGGACGGCTTGGTGGTGCCGGTGATCCGGAATGCCGACAAGCTCGATCTTGAGGAACTGGCCCGATGCAGCCGCGAGTTCTCGCAGCAGGCCCAAAGCAGGAAACTGCAACCCGCGGACTACCAGGGCGGCACCTTCACGGTATCCAACCTCGGCATGTTCGGCGTCGACAGCTTCGTGGCCATCATCAATCCGCCGCAATGCGCCATCCTGGCCGTGGGCCGGGTGGCGCCCCAAGTCGTTCCCCACGGCGTAGGCATCGCCGTCCGTTCCATGATGACCATGACCTTGTCCGCCGACCACCGGGTGGTGGACGGCGCCATCGCCGCCCGGTTTCTGCAACGGGTCAAGCAGCATCTGGAAGAGTTCTAGGGACGCTCCTATCCGTCACTGATACGAGAGTACGCGCCGACGTCCCAATCCGTCATTCCCGCGAAACAGGCTGTGTCAAAACCCTAACTTCGGGGCACGAAAGGCCAATCCGTCATTCCCGCCACCCTCCGTCATTCCCGCACCCCTCCGTCATTCCCGCGAAAGGGGGAATCCAGGGGTCCTGGCGGGGTCCCTACGCGCGGTTTCCCCACTCCACCCCGCCTGGATTCCCGCTTTCGCGGGAATGACGATTTCGGGGCCGCGGCCTCTCTCGGATGGGGTTTTGACACAGCCTGGAAAGCGGGAATCCAGGACGGATGGGGCGGGGTAAGTGCAGCCGTGGTTCCCGTCCGCCCAATCCCTGGATTCCCGCTTTCGCGAAAATGACGTTTTTGGGGCCTGTGTACTATTCCGGTATCAAGGAGGGGTTTGATGACCCCGGCGCATTGTCGTATCAATGACGATGCGCGCTTTGGCGGACTATTCTGTGGCATTCAACCAAGACTACGACGAAAGGGTTAGGGCAGCAGCGTTCGAGTGGCTGGCCGGCAAAGTCGTAATACATGGGGACGTTCTGTCACGTGACGTGCTCGCCGCGGGGTTCGAGCTCGATCAACGGCGTGTGCCGCTTGTCGGTCCGCAGGGAATATTCAAGCCCGCCGTGATGGAGGTGCCGCTCTCGATTGCGACGGCCCCCCATGGGCCGTACGACGACGAGATTGGTTATGATAGCCTCTTGAGATACCGGTATCGTGGAACGGACCCTCAACACCATGACAATGTGGGATTGCGCTTCGCGATGCAGAAGAACCTCCCCCTAGCCTACTTCTATGGAGTTGTTCCGGGGAAGTACATGGCCATGTGGCCGGTGTATGTGGTTCGCGATCAACCCGAGTATCTCGTGTTTTCCGTCGCGGTTGACGACGCTGATCAGCTTGGGCTCTTTTCACAATCTCACCAGACCACCGGGGCAATTGCCGAAATTCGGCGAGAATACATCACGACGACGGCAGTGCGCCGGCTCCACCAAAGCGCGTTCCGTGAGAGGGTCCTTCGGGCGTATCGCCATCAGTGCGCTTTCTGTCGTCTTCGGCATGGCGAGTTGCTCGATGCCGCTCACATCATTCCAGACGCCGAGCCGGGGGGTAAGCCGATTGTGAGTAATGGTTTGTCCCTGTGTCGGTTACACCACGCGACGTTCGACCGCTTCTTTGTGGGGGTGCGGCCTGACGGGACGATCGACGTGCGTGCGGACATTCTTGAGGAATTCGACGGTCCGACGCTGCAGCACGCGATTCAGGGGCTTCACGACCAACGCATCGCACTCCCTCGTAAGCCGGCAGAGCGACCATCTGCCGAGCTTCTTGCCAAGCGGTATGACCGCTTTCTTGAAGTGGCGGCCACGATTTGAAACGACGTTGGCACAAGCGGTGGAATGCCCGGCCCGGGGTCTTTGGGGGAATTGGCCTCGGCTGAACCGGTTTTCCGTCACATCCCCGGCCAGCTCTCCATTGGCTCCGTGGACCGCACCAGGTGCATGCCTGCTGACGCGGCTTCGTCCAGGGTCTGTTCCGCTGCTTCGGTGAAATCGGCTACGATCGCGCCGTCCTCGCCCCGCACCACCACCGAGGACATGCAGTCGGTCATGATGTAGACCTTCTGCGCCAGCGAGGGGTCCTCCTGCTGTATCTCTTCCAGCAGATCCTGCACCGTGCTCTTGACGCAGTGGCTGGACGCCTGTCCGGCCACGATCAGTGCGTCCGCCTCCACCAGGGTCTTGTAGAACCGGACGTTCCTTTCAGCCAGGATGCCGCCGTCCCAGGTGGTCAGGACTTCGGGACGCAGCACGGAGTAGTTTTCCGTCAAGTCGTGGGTCCCCTTGATCTCGGTCCAGGACTGCGACACCCGGGCGAGGGAGTGCAGCGTCCTGGCCTCGTCCACCACTCCCGTGACGGTGTGTCCGGGGCTTCCCACCAGGCAGTGCGGGGGCCAGAGGTAGAGCGTGTAGCGCCCGCCGGCTGCCAGCTCCCGGTTGTAGAACCGGCACTGTTCCACCAGCCAGTCGTAGCCCTTGTCGGTGAGCCAGGAGGTCATGGCGGGGTTGGGGACGACGTCCTCCTTGAGCACGTTCCCCAAGGGGTCGATATTGACCAGCCGTTTGGCGTTGCGGCCGTCGACCGTGATGAGAGTATGGGGTGCAAGGGGCTCACCCTGGGAGTCCGCCCAGAACCAGGGAAAGAAGATCTGGAAGTTGTTGTGGCTGTCCAGGGTGCAGCGGATGTTGGTTATGCGCGCAAGGTTGCGGTAGATGAACTCCGCGATGCGCCGGCTATCCTCGACGGCCCCCTGCCCGCCGCGGCCGCCGACGTACAGTGTGCCTTCGGGGTGGCAGAAGTCGCGCTGCACGTCGATCAGGAGAAGGTCGATTCGCCTTGAGTCCGCCGTGGCCGGCGGGATCTCGAACTCTTTTCTGAACCGGGTGGCTTCGTTGAAGACGGCCATGCGGTCTGGGGTGTAGGAGAAGTCCCCGGCGTGGCCGGCGTCGTAGCAAGCGGGAGTGTCCTTGATCTCGCGGGATTCCATGGCGGCCCCTGGCTACAGGAGCTTGACCAACGCAGCGACCACTCCGACCGCCGCCACCATCATCGAGCCCAGGCGTATCGTGAGCCGCAATTCCAATTCCTTCAAGTCTTGCCTCGCGGCCGGCTCCATCTCTTTCAAGTCCTGCTTGGTGGCCAGTTTTTCGTCGATGACTGCGGCCTGGGACCTCGCCAGCACCTCG
Organism: uncultured Binatia bacterium (SeqCode); assembly: GCA_965221155.1. Lineage (GTDB taxonomy): Bacteria > Desulfobacterota > Binatia > UBA9968 > JAJDTQ01 > JAJDTQ01. Next base: position 2,044,088 of record OZ244869.1, read on the forward strand.
GCCTGCTCTTCCGGCATGCCCGCTTGGGTCAACTCCTTCACGAACGCGTGCGTATCGAAAGCGATGGTGCTCATAAAATAACTGTAACTTCCCTGCGGGCGAAAGTCCATTCTGTGCCTATTGCCTGATACGCGACCTGTGCCATAGAAAGAAGGCATGGCGGCCCGCTGGCTCGAGCTTTCCGTCCAGGCCGAAGGCCCGGTGCAGGATACGATCTCCAACTTCCTGGTGGAGCACGGCTCCACCGGCCTTGTCTGCGCCGACCGTTCCCTGCGGGCGTTCTTTCCGGACATGACCGACAATACGGTCCTCAAGCCCGCGGTCCGGCGGTATCTGCGCGGGCTCCGGGACATCTTTCCTGATTGCCCCCCAGGCCGGACCCGCTGGCGGACGATCGCCGACGAAAACTGGCACGATGCCTGGCGAGACCACTTCAAGCCACAGCACATCGGCCGCCGTTTTCTGGTGACGCCGCCGTGGCTTCAGCCACCCAAGACCCGCCGCCACGTTATCCTCATCGAGCCGGCCATGGCCTTCGGTACCGGCACCCACGAGACCACACGCTGCTGTCTCGAATTCATCGACGAGCTCTGCGCCGAATCCGTGCCGCCCAAGGCCCTGGACGTGGGCACGGGGTCCGGCATCCTCGCAATGGGCATGGCCCGGCTCGGGGTGGGCGAGGTGCTGGCATTGGACAACGATCCGGTGGCGCTGGAGGCGGCCGAGGCGAACCTCCGCCTGAACGGAGTGGAAGGCGCGGTGACGCTGAGCGCCACGGGCCTCGCCCGGCTCCGGCGCCGGTTCCCGCTGGTGGTGGCGAACATCATCCTGGAGACCCTCGTAGAGCTGGCCGGCCCGCTGAGCCGGTGCGTGGGTGCACGCGGCTCGCTGGTCCTGTCGGGCCTGCTGCATGACCACGTCCCCGCGGTGATGCAGCGTTTCCGGGGGTTCCGGCTGGAACAGCGCAAGGAGCGCAAGGAGTGGAGCACGCTGTTGCTCCGGAGGGAGCCATGAGCCTGCCGCGTTTCCTGGTTCCTCCGGACGCGGTGCGTGACGGCGCCGCCACCGTGGGCGGGCAGGAGCTCGCGCATATGCGCAAGGTCTTGCGGCTGCGCCCCGGCGCGCGCGTGCTGCTCTGGGACGGTGAGGGGACGGAGCACGAGGCCCTCCTCCGCGCCTACGAAGGTGGAGTTGCGGCCATGACCGTGGTACGGTCCTACCGCCCGCAGCGGGAGTCGCCCCTGGCCGTCACCCTGGCCCAGGCCGTGGGCAAGGGCGACAAGATGGACTGGATCGTGGAGAAGTCCACGGAGTTGGGAGCGGCGTGCGTGGCGCCGTTCTTTTCGTCGCACACGGTGCCGCGGTTTGCCGGCGACAAGGGCCAAAGGCGCCGCGAACGCTGGGAGAAGATCGCTGCCGCGGCAGCCAGACAATGCGGGCGCACCCGGATCCCGGAGGTGCGGGACGCGGTTCCGTTCGACGCCGTGCTCGCGCGCGACTGGCGGTGCGAGGCCAAGCTGTTTTTTTGGGAAGGCCTGTCGGGACGGGGTCTGGCGTCGCTACGGGAAGAGCTCGGGAGCCTGCGCTCCGTGCTCGTGATGGTGGGTCCGGAAGGGGGATTCAGCGAGGAGGAGGCAGCGAGCGCCGCGGCCCACGGATTCCACACCGTGGCGCTTGGCAAGCGTATCCTGCGCACGGAAACCGCGGCGGTGGCTGCGGTCTGCGCGGTGCAGTTGCTGTGGGGGGATCTGGGATGAGGCGGCAATGAGTTACGTAGACAGGAGGTTCGTCATGGACAAACACACCGAGGAAACCCTGCAACGGTTGCTACGCCGGGCCGGTCTGGAAATGGCCGAGAGCGATCGCGCGCGCTTCATCCCGATGCTGGATGCCTATATGGAGAGCCTGGAGAAGCTCCACTCCATCAACCTCGCCGGCGAGCAGGTCGGTGGGGTCTTCCGGTCCGAGTCCTACGAGGACTAGGTGTTTTGGATCTGTATTCCCGCACACCGGGAGGTACGGCGATTCCCGCGGCCGGAAGGTGCGACCACTTGTAGGGGCGGGTTTCAAACCCGCCCGCGCACGGAAACACTGGCGCGGGCGGTTTGGCGACCAGCGAGGAGCCGACATGTCGGATTTGTGTTTCTCGAGCATTGACAGCATGGGGCCGCGCCTGAAGAAGGGCGAGGTCTCTCCCGTGGAGTTGACCCGGGCCTATCTCGACCGGATACAGGTCCTCGACGGCAACCTGCACGCCTACGTGAACCTCATGGAGGAAGGCGCCCTGGAGGAGGCCCGGGCGGCGGAGCAGGAGATACAGCAGGGCCGGTATCGGGGGCCGCTCCACGGCATTCCTGTCGCGGTGAAGGATCAATACGACGTCAAGGGTGCCCTGTCCATGGTGCGTATCCCGCAGCCCGCCGGTCCGGGGGAAGACTGCGCCGCGGTGCGCCGCCTGCGCGAGGCCGGAGCGGTGCTGCTCGGAAAGCTCAACATGAGCGGTCTTCCCGGCGGCCTTCCGGCCGCCCGCAATCCCTGGAATCTCGACCACGTGCCCGGTGGCTCCAGCACCGGCTCGGGCGCCGGCATCGCCGCCGGACTGTGCATGGGCTCCCTGGGCGAGGACACCGCGGGATCGATCCGCAACCCCGCGTCGTATTGCGGTATCTCCGGTCTGAAGCCCACCTACGGACGTGTCAGCCGTTTCGGCCTGGCGCCGTTGGGCTGGTCCCTGGACACCGTCGGGCCCATGACCCGGGTGGTGGAGGACCTCGCGCATATGCTTCAGGTCCTGGCCGGGTTCGATCCCAGGGATCCCACCTCCAATCAGATGGAGGTCTCCGACTACACCGCGGACCTGCGGGCCGGGATTTCCGGCATGGTCATCGGCGTGCCGCGGGAGTACATGAAGCTCATCGACACCGACCCCGAGGTGCTGGGTTGCGTGGATGAGGCGCTTGCGGCCATGGAATCCTTGGGAGCCAAGGTCCGGGACGTGGTGGTACCGAGCATGGAGTACGCCACCATTGCTAACGGCCTCATCTACTCCTGCGAGTTCTACAACATCTGCCGGGCCGATATGGACGAGGCCATGGCGGGGGAGGCCTCGGAGTCCCGCCGGGCGCGCATGTTCATCGGCGCGGTTTCCACCTGCGGGGACTACATCCAGGCCCAGCGGATGCGGAGCCGTCTCAGGCGGGAGCTGAACGAGGTGTTTCGCGAGGTGAACGTCATGGCCCTGCCCACGAATCCCACGCCGGCGCCCCTGGCGGTGGAGCTGGACGGCCTGGACGCGGTGTACAAGATGCTGAAACCGGACTTAGCCTCGCCGGCCAACCTCGCGGGCATCCCGGCGCTGGCCGTCCCGTGCGGCTTCAACTCCAACGGCCTGCCGGTGGGCATGCAGTTCTGGGGCAAGGCCTTTGCCGAGTCCACGGTGCTACGCGTGGGCTACGCCTACCAGCAGCACGCCCGCTGGTGCGAGCAGCGGCCGCCGGTGTAAGGGCTGAAGTCCCGTCTCATGGACCAGGCTGTGATGCCGCGCGGGGTTTTCTGCCGTCGGGAAGGCGCGACGACTTGTAGGGGCGGGTTTCAAACCCGCCCGTGCCGGCATCCGGAAACAGGCACAGGCCACGGATAGAAGGAGGATCCGCCAATGCTCACCATCGACGCCGATGCCCACGTGCTGGAGAATCCGCACACCTGGGATTTCCTGGAGGAGTCGGAGCAGGACTTCCGGCCGGAGATCATCGTGTCGGAACGGAAACACACGAAGGCGGAAATGCGCGACAAGTGGGACCGGGTTCCCAAGCGGGGGACCGAGTACTGGTTCGTCGACGGCCGGCTCCAACCCAAGTCCCACAACGTCGGTCTGGATACCACCCCGGAAGCCCGGGAGATGCGCGACGTGGAGGCCCGGCTCAGGCACATGGATGAGCTCGAGGTGGACGTCCAGGTGCTCTATCCCACGTTGTTTCTCCGCCCGGTGACCATGAAGCCCACGGTGGAACTGGCACTGTGCAGGACCTACAACCGCTGGCTGGCTGGGCTCTGCGATGGCACGAAGGGGCGCCTGCGCTGGATCGCGCTGCTGCCGTTCCTGACCATGGACAAGGCCTTGGCCGAGCTCGCCTGGGCCAGGGACGCCGGCGCCTGCGGATTCATGATGCGCGGCCTGGAAGGCGAGAAGCAGATCACCGACCCCTACTACTTCCCCGTTTACGAAGAGGCGGCCAGGCTCGACCTCCCGGCGTGCGTGCACTCGGGCATCGCCAGCTTCACCTACCAGGACCTGTTTCCAGTGCAGGCGGGCTTCCGGCGCTTCAAGCTGGCGGTGGTGGGGGACTTCCATTCGCTGATCATGGAGGGTATCCCGGCCAGGTTTCCGGGCCTCCGGTTTGGCTTCATCGAGGTCAGCGCCCAATGGCTGCCGTATGTGATCCACGACCTCAAGCGGCTGTCCGAGCGGCAGGGAATGGTGTTTCCCGACGACGTGCTGCGTGAGAACCGGGTCTACGTGGCCTGTCAGACCGACGACGACCTCGCCACCATCCTCCGGTACGGCGGCGAGGACAACCTCGTCATCGGCACCGACTACGGCCACGCGGACCGCTCCGCGGAGATCGAGGCCCTGCGGGTGCTCAGAAACAAGGGCGAGGTGGCGCCGCACATCATCGACAAGATCCTGGGGCAGAACGCCAAGAACCTTTATGGTCTCTAGGAGCCTGTCGAATTTTTGCGTCCTTCGACTTCGCTTCGCGAAGCCTGTCCTGAGCCTTGTCGAAGGGCTCAGGACGAACGGGCCTGAGGAAATCGAGCCGTTCGTCCTGAGCGTAGCGAAGCGAAGTCGAAGGACGCTACCTAGGGGCCTGTCCGTGTAGGGGCGACCCGCCGGCCGCCCCTACGGCGGTTCCACCGTAGCGTGGGCTCTAGCCCGTCACCGGAGGTAATCCAAATGGTCGAGAACGACCTGGCGACCCTGACCATCAGCGAAGTGGCCCCGAAGATTCGCACCGGCGAGGTATCGCCGGTGGCGCTGACGAAGCTCCACCTGGAGCGAATCGAACGGCTGAACCCACTCCTGAGCGCGTACCTGACGCCTACTCCGGAGAGTGCGCTGGAGGAGGCGGCCGCGGCCGAGAAGGAGATCCGCGCCGGCGGGTACCGCGGCCCGCTTCACGGCATCCCGGTCTCCATCAAAGACAATTTCGCTACCCGGGGCGTGCGGACCACCGCCGGCGCCAAGGCGCTTTCGGACTGGAAGCCGGACTTCGACGCCACGGTGGTGGCGCGGCTGCGGGAGGCCGGCGCCGTGAGCCTGGGCAAGACCAATATGCACGAGTGGGCAAAGGGCAGCCACGGGACGAACCCGTTCTACGGCACCCCCTGCAACCCCTGGGGCCGCGACCGGATACCTGGGGGTTCCAGCAGCGGATCGGCGGTGGCCGTTGCCGCGGGCATGTGCATGGCGTCCATGGGCACGGACGCCGCCGGCTCGGTCAGAAATCCCGCCTCGCTGTGCGGCATAGTGGGGCTCAAGCCCACCTACGGGCGGGTGAGCGTGTTCGGCGGCGTGCCGGGCACGGGAGGATACTCCACCAACCACTTCGGGCCGCTGACCCGCACCGTGGCGGACTGCGCGGCGATGATGCAGGTCATCGCGGGGCACGATCCCCAGGACCCGCTGAGCTCACGGGAACCGGTGCCGGACTACGCGGAATTCCTGGGGTCCCCCATTGAGGGTATACGCGTGGGCATCATCAAGGGCTACTTCGAGAGATTCGCCTCGAACGAGGTCAGCCAGGCCCTTGCGGACGCCCTCGACACCCTGCGTTCGCTGGGCATGACCGTGGAGGAAGTGACGGTCCCCCACATGGACTTGATTCCCGCGGTGCAGCTCTGCGCCAGCCGGGTGGAGAGCACGGCTGACGCCGAGTACTATTTGCGCCACCACGCCAGGGACTACAGCCCGAGCATGCTGTCCACTCAGATCCAGGCGCTGACGGTATCCGGGTTCGCCTACAACCAGTCCCAGCGAATCCGCCGGCTGATCTGCGAAGGCTTCGACGAGGCACTGGACCGGGTGGACGTCATCGTGGCTCCTACCTCGCCCATCCCGGCACTTTCCATCGACGAGTCCATGAGCAGTTTCGTGACCGTGGACGGCCGCAAGACGCCGCTGCAGGGGCCGGACGGTAATTTCTTGACACTGTGCACCATCCCCTTTAACGTCAACGGGCTGCCGTCGCTGAGTATCAACTGCGGCTTTTCCAAAGGCGGCTTGCCCATCGGAATGCAGATCGCGGCGGGCGCTTTTCGCGAGGATACGGTGCTCAAGGTGGCCCACGCCTACGAGCAGGCGTCGCCCTGGACCGGGAAAGCGCCGCCGCTGCCATAGGTGGGCCTTCGATCAATGCGTGCTAGCCCGCTGGGGCCCGACGAGCAAATGTAGGGGCGGGTTTCAAACCCGCCCGTGCCCGGGCCACCGCCCCGGGACATGCGAGCGGGCGAGGGGCTCCCTGACACGAAAGGAGACTACATGAACGGCTTCATCGATGCGGATACCCATATCGTCGAATCGGCAGAGATCTGGGAGTACATGGACAAGGACATGTACGATCGCCGGCCGATCCTGCTCAAGGCGCCCACCGACACCGAGTACCAGAGCTCCAACGCCTTCTGGCTCATCGACGGACAGATCTTTCCGAAGTCCGTGGGCAAAGGCAGCGCCCGGCTCAGCACCCCGGCCGAGCAGGAGCGCCAGTGGACCCGCCAGGACATCGACCTGGGAGTCCGGCAGTTGACCGATCCGCGGGCCCGGGTGAAGGAGCTGGACAAGCGCGGGGCGGCCGCCGAGGTGATCTACTCGACTCTTTGGGGCGTCCGTCTCACCGAGGACGTGGACCTGGACGTGGCGCTGTGCCGCGCCTACAACCGCTGGATGGGCGAGGTCTGGGCCCAGGGCGACAACCGCCTGCGGTGGACAGCGGTCTTTCCGCTGACCTCCATCGAGGAGTCGATCAAGCAGTTGCACTACGCCAAGGAGCACGGCGCCGTGGGCGTGAACATGCGCGGCATCGAGGGCGACCGGTCACTGGCCGAGCCCTACTTCTTCCCGCTCTACGAGGAGGCGAGCCGCCTCGACTTTCCCATCTGCATCCACATCGGCGCGGGCTCGCCGGCCATAACCAGCGTGTTTGACGTGCGGGTCAGCCACACGCTGCCGCACTTGCGCATGCTGCCGCTGATCGCCTTCCGTGACCTGGTCGCCAACCGCATCCCCGAACAGTTCCCGGGTCTCCGGTTCGGTTTCGTCGAAGCCAGCGCATCCTGGGTGCCCTACCTGCTGCATCAGCTCCGGCGCACGATGAGGGGGAGCGACATCCCCATCGGCCCCGAGCTTTTCGAGAAGTGCCGCCTGTGGGTCGTGTGCGAGGTGGACGAAGACCTGCCCATGCTGCTGAACTACATCCACGAAGACCACATCATGATCGGCTCGGACTACGGCCACCTCGACCAGTCGTTCGAGGACAACGTCGCCGCGAAGCTCCGCGCCCGCGACGACATCCCGGCCCGGGTGGTTGAGAAGATCCTCGGCGACAACGCGCGGGCATTCTACGGGATGTAGCGGGCTTGGGTCATCTTCCGATCCGATACCGTGCCATGTTTTGACGCGTGTCCGATCCGATCAAATGACGGAATGGCAACAAAGACGCAAGGGTCGTCGAATGCCTTGGGCGCGTACTATGGTTCGCTTTCTGAAGAAGGGTCGGACTCGGGCGGCACGAGTGGTTCAAGCAAAGCGACAAGGCGGGGGACGTCCTGTCGTACGGTCTCCCATACGCGATGGAGGCTAACGTCGAAGTAGACGTGCACGAGACGATTCCGCATACCAACGATCTCTTTCCAAGGAATCTCGGGATGAGCTTGTCGGGTCTCTTGGCTGACGTTAGAGGCTGCCTCACCGACGGTCTCAATCGCCTTGAGGACGGCAGTCTGATGCAAGCGGCTTCGTTGGAACTCCCGGAAAGTCAGGCCAGCAGCGAACTCCAACGCATCCCGCCCCGCCAGCAGCATGTCGAGGAGATAGGCGTCGTCACGCCTCATAGAGCGTCTCGGTGTGTTCAAGTATGGAAGCACGGCGTATATAGTTCCGACTCTGCTCTACGGCGCCGCGCTCCATCATGTCTACTTTCCGCCCACCAAACAGTTCCGATAATTCCGACTCCACGCTGACCACGCTCAACAGTCCTGGAATCCGATCTGGCGCGAACTCGACCAGCAGGTCAATGTCGCTCTGTGGTCCGAAGTCCTCTCGCAATGCCGAGCCGAAGACAGCAAGTCGACGGATTCCGTGTGATCGGCAGAATTCGGCGAGTTTATCTTTCCGGATGGACACTTGCAGGTTCATGGTTCCACCCGTCGTTTCTTCAGATCTCTCTGTCTTTAACATGTGCAATCATGGCTTTCTCTATCAATAGAACCTTCTCGCAATTTGCACCATCGTCGAGAAGTCGGAGGAACACAAGCAAGTCGGGTTTGCCGTCGCCCTGCTTGCCACCAGCAGGCCCCCCAGCGAATGTTACGAAACCCGGTGGTGAGTAACTGATACGCCTGACTTCACCAGCCCTAGTTGGGTCAGTTCAGGTATCTCCGTGAGTGCGCTCCGTAAACGGCGTAGCGCCACGGTTTTGTCGTCCCTCTTTCCACCATTTTCGCCGCACCGGACCAGAAATTCTCGCAGGTCGTGGCTATTCTCGATTCTTTTGACTCGATGTCCGGCAGTCAGATCAGTAAGAGTCCAACCCTTCGTATGGAGCCCTATTGAGTATAGGCGAGACTACTTTCGGTCGCAATCTGGGAACGGAGCTGGCGCTCGTCAATTGAACAGGGTGTGTTCGCAGAAAGACCAGCGGTTACGTCGGCCTATGTATCCAGCATGCTGGGGTGGAACATGTCCTCGGGCTCGAACCGGTCGCGGGTGAGGCCCTGCCGCTGGGCGTACTCCAGCATCTTGTCGACCTCGGCCCGGGTTTCCGTGAACCCCCAACGGTAGCAGTCCTCGCCCGCCGCGGCGCGCTCCTCTTCCCACAGGGCCCGGTACCATAGGCCCGTCTGATGGACGCGCTGCCACTCCAGCCACTGGTAGCAGCGCTGCTTGGACTCCTGCCAGGCGTCGAACATGCTGCGGGCCACCCAGGGGTGGCGGTCCAGCACCGAGTTCCGGATCAACAGGGTGTGCTGGATCGGGAAGAAGCCGGTCCTGCGATAGTACTCGCGCTCGCGTTGGGCGTAGTCGGGAAACAGGAAGTCCACCCGCGGGCCGTCATCGGGGGCCAGGGTGGCGGTGGTGATCATGGCGTCGATGGAGCCGGCCAGGAGAAGCTCCCGCAGCTTGCCGTATCCCTCGACCACCTCGAGCTTGAGCCAGTCCGGTTGCGACCACTCGTGAGGATTCTCGGGGGGCCGTCCCGCTACCCAGTTGATGGATTTCAGGTCGACGCCGTACTCCTCCTCCAGAATGCCGCGAGCCCACAACGCGGTGGTGGTGAACCAGCTCTGTATGCCCACCCGTTTGCCGTTGAGGTCCGCGGGCTCGGCGATGCCGGCACCCGTGTTCACGTAGATGTAGGAGTGCCGGAACATGCGCTTGACGAAGATCGGAATGGCGGTGAAGCCCAGGGTCTTGAAAGGCAGGTCCACGATGTAGCGGCCGGTGAAGAACTCGGCGACGTCGAAGCGGCCCTCATGGCCGTCGAAGTGCCGGCCCACGTCGTCGGCGTCCACGTGGACCCGGAGGTCGATGCCCTCCGGCTTCACTGCCCCTTCGATCAGCGCACGGGCGCGGTCGTAGGGCGCACAGATCATGGTCAGTTCCAAGGGCATGCTGTCCTCCTGATGTTATCCGCCGGATACGCGTCGGCGCCCGGTGACAGACGAACGGTCCGGAGGCTTGATTCAGAACGACATCTTGGCGGTCAGGAATATCGTGCGTCCCCGGACGGAATCCAACGTCGTGTCCGCGCCTTGCGAGCCGGGGACGGTAGGATCGGTGGAGGGACCGCGGTCGCCGACATTGAGGACGCCGCCGGTCAGATCCATCCCGCTCAAGCCGAACGCATCGCGCCAGCGGAGCGTGATGTCGTGGCCCACCCATGCCTTGTAGCGGGCGGATCGATGTATGTTCCAGTAGCCCGAAACCGCGAGGACGCTCCAACTCGCGGAAAAGTCGCCCCTGCTTGCGCGAAGGGATGCATGGATGCGGTCGCGCGGGTAGTCTCCCGGCTGCACCACACCGTTCACCCGGCTCTCGGACCGGGTCACATGCAACCAGCGGGCGTCGAGGACGATATCCGCCCAATCGGCTTTCCAACCCGCGCCGGCCCGAAAATCGATGCCCGAGGCATCGGTTTCCCCGGCGTTGACCAGTGGGCTTTCGATCCGTGTGATAACGCTTCCCTCGCGTCGGACCTTCGCGCCCGGGGGCAACCGCCCCTCTGCGTCCAGGTTGATGATCGACTGCGCGGACAATTGGGCCGGCTCGCCGGACAGCCTGATCCGGAACCAGTCCGCGCTCAGGGAAAAAGGGCCGATGCCCGTCATGGCGCCGAAGCTGAGGCTATCGGCTTCATCCGGCTCCAGTTCCGGGTTTCCGCCGCTGGCGCGCTGCACCTGGTATTCGTCGCAGTCTTTCAGGTCGCCGGTGAACGTTTTTGTATCGCAGACGAGTGGATAGCTGAGGGATTCGCTCTTGTGCAAGGCATACAGGCTCGGCGCCCTGGAACCCTCGCTCCAGGATCCGCGAACCGCGAGGGCCTCGTGCAACCGGTATTGGCTCGCGACGTGATAGGAGAACGTTGCTCCGACATCGTCGTGATCGTCGCGCCGCCCGGCGAGGACGACATCCCAATCGCCGTGCAACGGCAGGGACGCTTCCGTGAACGCCGACCAGCGCCGGCGCTCGCCCGAGGCCGAGTTGCCGGCGGAACCGAGCACGTCGCTCGCTTCATAGGACTCGTTGTCGACGTCCCGATAGTCGTAAACATCTTGCCAGTCCTCGTGTGCGGCCTCGGCGCCCGCCGCCCACCGCACGTCACCGCCGCCGAGCGCGAATGCCGCTCCGTCGAAGGATGCGCGCGCCGTCTTGTGGTCGGTGATCTGATCGCGGGTCAGCCTGAGCCCGGTCTCGCCAATGGCCGCCAGATGCGCGGCGTCTCTCGATAACGGGTCTTGGAGGTTGTAACGTCCCCCTTCGATGGCACTCTGGATCTTGCTCTGGCTCACGAACGTATCGCCGGCTTCCGTGGCGTCGTGACGGTAGTACCGGAGATGAGCGTCATAACCGATACCACCGGCGAACCGTCCCCGGAGGCCGAGGGTGAGATCGTATTCCTGCATGTCGGTAAGCCAGTCGCGATTGCCGTGGCCAACGAACCGATGGGCCACGCGGAGCGTGTCCGGAAGCGCGGCAATATCGGGATCTTGCAGCAATTCCTGCCTGAACGCCGCCGACGGCGTGAAGGAGAACGTGTCGACCGCGGGGGCGTAGCGAAACGCGGTGTCGCCCTGCGCGAACCGGCCGTCGACATACATGTCCGCGTCCTCGCCAACCGGGTAATCGAGGTTGAGAAACAGGCTCTCCCGCTCGAAACGCTGCCGGCTCCACGCGACCTCCGCCCAGGCGAAGCCGCAGCCCGTGCCGGGAATGCCGTAGGGAGCGTTGAGCTCGCCGGTGTACGCGTTCCCATCGCAGGCTCCGAGGGGGCGCGCGATGGAGTCGCTGTCGGCGTTGGGGACATACAAAATAGTTGGATTGCCAGGGTCGCCTTTGGTGGGGATGAAGAGGGTGTTGCCGCCCACCGAAACGCCGGCCGTATCGGCGAAGGAACCGCCCGGCATCCACGAGGCGCGGCTGTAGTCCCGATCCGCGTCGCGGATCTCCCCTCGGTGGAAGACATCCGCGCCGATGAGCAGATGGCCTCTTTCGAGCGTTGGTCCCCACAAGGCGCTTCCGTGCAAGGAATCGCCGCCTCCCTGCAGCGGCCGGTCATGGCTTGCCCGGACCTCGATGCCGTCATGATCGCGCTTGAGCACGATGTTGACGGCGCCGGCGATGGCGTGTCCCCCGTGCAAGGCGGCGGCGCTGTCGCTCAGGATCTCGACGCGCTCGACGGCCGATATCGGCAGGGCGTCGAGTTCGAAGTTCAAGTCGGTCATTAATCTCGAATCGGAAATGCGACGGCCGTTGACGAGGATCGCGACCCGGCCGCTCCCGAGGACGAACGGCCGATGGAGGCCGAAGCTGTTGTATTTCAACCGGCTCAACAGCAGGTCCCGGACGTTTTTCATGCCGGACAGCTCGATATCCGTCCGGTCGATGACGGCGATGGGTTGCACCGCGTCCGCCACCGCAACGGGAATGTGGCCGCCCACTCGTCGAACCTCGTCTGCTGCCCCGCTGTGCGTCGTGACCGCCGTCGTTGCAATGATCAACAAAGCGGCGAGCGCCCGGAATATCGCGTCGGCGCCGAGCTTACCGACTCCTGACCTCTTTTCCATGTTTTCTCCGACTCTCCGGTCTTCCTGCGCTCCACAGTTCTTTCCACAACACACACCCGTGGTCAATGACGGTGACTACGCCCGGCGCCGGTTGATTCCGGCGGTCCATTGATCCACAATTCCGATGTGCAGCCTCATGCGGTCATCCTGGTTTCCGGCGGACTCGACAGCACGACGGCTCTCGCCATGGCCCTAGCTGAAGGGTTCGTCTGTCACGGCATCACCTTCGACTACGGCCAGCGGCATCGGGTGGAGATCGACGCGGCGAAGCGCGTGGCCGCGGAAATGGGCGTGGCCTCTCACCGGATCTGCAAGATCGACTTGCGGGCCATCGGCGGCTCTTCGCTGACGGACGGTATCGACGTGCCCAAGGACCGCCCGCTGGAGGCCATGTCGGAGGGCGTGCCCGTCACCTATGTGCCGGCGCGCAACACCATCTTTCTGTCCTATGCCTTGGCGGTGGCCGAGGTGAGCCGCAGCCGGGATATCTTCATCGGCGTGAACGCCGTCGATTATTCCGGATACCCGGATTGCCGGCCCGAATATGTCGAAGCCTTCGAGGCCATGGCCAACCTCGCCACCAAGGCGGGCGTCGAAGGGCACCGGATCAGGATCCGCACGCCGCTGGTCCATTGGACCAAGGCGCGTATCATCGAGGAAGGACGGCGGCTGGGCGTGGACTATAGCCACACGATTTCCTGCTACGATCCGATGCCGGATCCGCGCGCGTCTTTCGGCGTGATGGCCTGCGGGCGGTGCGACGCGTGTTTGTTGCGCGCCAGGGCTTTCACCGAGCTCGGCATCGAGGACCCCGCGGATACGGCACGAGGACAGGAGCCGATGCACCGGCAGTGAGCCGGTCTTGTGGGCGCGAAAGGGGAGGACTGCAGAATGGCGCACGATGCACTCACGATCAAGGCCACGGGCATCGACCACATGGTCGTGCACGTCAAGGACGTGTCACGGTCCAGGCAGTTCTACGTGGATCTGCTTGGCATGGAGGTGGCCCACGAGAATCCCGGCCGGGTCTTCCTTCGTTGCGGACAGCAGCAGTTGGGACTGTTCGAAGGCCGTCAGCCGCCGGAAGCCACCGCGGGCCGCGATCTGAATCACATCGCGCTTCAGGTGGAGTCCGGCAGCTACGAGGAGGTGAAGTCCTCCCTCGCGGCGTCGGGCATCACGGTAACCGGGCGCCCGGGAGATCCGCTGTGCATCTACTTTCACGACCCGGACGGCCATCAGCTCCAGATCCTGGCGCCGCGAAGATGACCTCCACGAAGGGAGCCCGGCGCCGTTCCGCAATCGGTACGGGACCGGAGCAGGAATAGTGCAGTACCGAATGCTCGGCAATACAGGCCTCAGGGTTTCCGAGATCGGATTCGGCTGCGGCAACGTCGGCGGCCTGATGGTGGGAGGGGGTCACGGCGAGCAGCTCAGCGCGGTCCGCCACGCCCTGGACCTGGGAATCAACTACTTCGATACCGCCAGGGCCTACGGGGAGGGGAAGTCGGAGACCCACCTCGGGCGCGTGCTGGACGAGGTCGGGGAAGAAGTGATCCTTTCCACCAAGATCCGCCTCGAATCCGATGCGCTTCAGGATATCGCCGCGGCCACCGAGGCCCAGGTGGAGCAGGGGCTCGCGCGCCTGGGGCGAAGTTCGGTGGACGTGATCCAGCTTCATACCCGGCTAGCCAAAAGGCGGGAACCGGGGCGCTTCGCCATGACCCCCGACGAGGTGCTGGCGCCGGGGGGTGTCATCGAGGCGTTCAAGCGGCTGCGCGACCAGGGGCGCGTGGGATTTTTCGGATTCACCGGCCTGGGTGACGTCGAGGCTATCCACGCGCTGGTGGACAGCGGCGAGTTCCACTCCTTCCAGGCCTACTACAACCTTCTCAATCCCAGCGCGGGTCAGGCCGTGCCCGACAGCTTCAGCGCCCTGGACTACGGCCTCGTCATCGACCGGGCGGCCGCCATGGGAATGGGGGTCGTCGTCATCCGGGTGCTGGCCGCGGGGGTGCTGAGTGCGACGCCGGAGTCCGGCGGCGGCACCAGCCGCGAACCGCTCTCCGAGGGATCCGACTACGAGCGCGACGTGGCCCGGGCACACAAGCTGGCCTTTCTCAAAGACCACGGGCTGGAATCCCTGCCACAGGCTGCCATGCGCTTCGCCCTCATGAAGGCCGAGGTCAGCACGGTATTGGTGGGTTTTTCCAACAACCCGCAGATTGACGAGGCCACGGCGTGCTCCGGCGCCGGCCCATTGCCGGAGTCGGCCATGGCGGCGCTGCGTGAGGTCTGGGACCGGGACTTCGGCGACCGTTAGCAGGCTGTGTCAAGACCCTAACTTCGGAGCACGAAAGGCCAATCCGTCATTCCCGCCCCGTCCGTCATTCCCGCGAAAGCGGGAATCCAGGGGTCCTGGGGGCCCCTGCGCGGTGTTTCCCCACTCCACCCCGCCTGGATTCCCGCTTTCGCGGGAATGACGATTTCGGGGACCGTTGCCTCTCTCGGATGGGGTTTTGACACAACCTGCGAGGAGCCTGTATCGGCCGGCAGCGCGATCCGCACACGGGCGGGTTTGAAAACCGCCCCTACATTGGATGTCCGGTTTCCGCGGCGCAGGGCTCCTCGTGTCGAACGTCTCAGCGGCCTTGGGCGATTTGTTGCACGTGCTCCCGCACCACTTCGGGGGGAGACAGCGCGATGAACCCCTTTGCTCCCAGGAAGAGCAACAATAGATCGTCAATGTGCCCCAGGGCCGGCAGCAGGTCCGGCACGAGATCTGCCGGAAGGATCAGGTAGGCGAACGCGCCCAACGCCAGCAGCTTGGCCTTGATCCCCACCCGCGGGTCCTTGAACAGGCGCCAGAACAGCCGGAGGAAGCTGGGCAGGTGCTGCACCAGCCCTAGCAGCCGCCGAGGGCCGAGACGCAGTAGGTAGGCGAGCGCGCCGAGGCGGATCATGGGGTCTCCCGCGGGCGGGCGGTTTCCGCCGGAGCCGGCACGCGGCGGAAGAGGGTGCCGCGGTCGCCTGCCAAGAGTGCCGTCCCCTGCCTCATGGCTACCGCGGTAAGCCTCTCGGGGGTGCCCAGGCGGGTCCTCTCCCAACGGACGCCGTCCCAGCCGAACACCGCGCCCGCCTCTCCCACGGCCCAGCAGGCGCTGCGGGAGGCGCAGGTGATGGCTCTCAGACGGAAGAGGGACCCCGGCACTTCGACCTTTTTCCAGTTGGCGCCGTCATACTCGAACAGGGCGCCGTGGTCGCCCACGGCCCAGCCCCAATCGTTGCCGATGACGGCCAGGTCGTACATGCGCGGGACGTCGGTCACGTCGGCTTTTTCCCAGTCCTTGCCGTCCCAGCGCGCAAAGAAGCCTTCCCCGACCATCCACCCGGCGTGTGGCGACGAGAATTGCATGGCGTAGATACGTTCCTGATCCACCGGACTCCTGGCGTTCCGCCACTTCCGGCCGTCCCATTCGATGAGGCGTCCGTCCCGGGTCCCGGCGAAGCAGCGGTCCCGCGCCGCGCAGCCGGCGCCCCACAGCCGTCCTTCCGATGCCTTGCGCAGGGACAGGGGATTGTTCACCCGCGTCCACTCCTTGCCGTCGTAATGCAGGGACAAGGCGTCGTCGCCGAAAACCCAGACGTCGTCGGCGGCGTTGACCACGAATTTCCTCGGACTCACCTTGGCGGGGTGCTCCACGCGCTTCAGCCGCTTTCCATCCCAGTGGAGCAGGCGCCCGTCACTCGCGCCGACGTAGGCGTTGTTTCGGTCGAGGACGGCGACGGCGTTGACGTCCGGGGGTTGCTTCTTCCCGGCATCGGGAGCACTCCAGGAGACCCTCTCCCAGGCCGCGCCCCATGCAGCCGTGGTGAGACACGCGGCGAGCAGCAGCGTGGCGCCGTATATCGGGGAACGTCCCGCCATGTCCTTCAGCCGGCGCCGTCCGGCGCGGCGGCCCAGATATCGAGCAGCTCCCGTGAGTCCACCACGTCCGCGAAACGTTCCATGCGTTGGAGCGCCTCCCGATGAGCGTTCTCGCGGTTGGTTCCGACGCAGTCCCGGACCACGACCATGGAATAGCCCCGGCAGTACCCGTCCCGGACGCTGCCTTCGACACCGGCGTCCGTGCGGCAGCCGACGATGACCACGGTGTCCCTGTTCCAGTTGCCCAGCAACTGCTCGAACTCCGTCCCGAGGAAGATGGTGGGGCGGTGCTTCTCGATGAGGACGTCGTCGTCAGCGGGTTTGAAGGGCTCGATGAGTTGCCAGCCGAAGCTTCCGCGGGTACGGCGCGGTCCGAGCTGGCTCGGGTCGCCGACACCCTGATCCCTCATGGCGCGCCGGATCATGGCCGGCGCTTCGTCGCGCCACGGGTAGGGCGTGGCGAAGGCGTAGACGACGCGGATCCCCACACGCTTGGCCGCGGCGATGAGCGGGGGCGTGGCGCGCAGGAACTCGGCCTTGTTGAACGAGCTGCCGGCCTGGTCGTTCTGCATGTCCCAAACCAGCAGGACCGTCCTTCGAGGATCAACGACCTCGTCGAGGGTGATGGGGATGGTTCTGGCTTCGAACTCGATCATGGTCTTGTGAGATGAAGCGTAAGCGTGGTGTGACCGTGGCAGAGGATAACTTCGGGCCGATTCGCTGTCAATGACACCGCACCCGGTGATCCTTGCAGGAGCCGTGGGGAACCAACGGAGAAACGCGGTGCCGGCCATCGAGTCGCCCCTTGACGGCCGTTTTGACAACTCTCGGGGTTCACGCTACTTGTACGCTTTCAGGTGTGCTTTGCTCTTGAGGGAGAACGCGGATGGATTCTGGCGACGGCATGCAGGCCTCGGTGAGTATCAGCGTCGGCAAGGGCTCTCGAAGGGCGGACAACTCGTTTCGCGCCAGGGATCCCCTGACCGTAGTGATATTCGGGGCCTCGGGCGACCTCAGCAAGCGCAAGCTGATTCCGGCGCTGTACCATCTGGAGCAGGCGGGCTATCTGCCGGAGCGTTACGCCGTGGTGGGCTTCTCGCGCACGGAGATGACCGACGAGGCGTACCGGGACCGGATGATCAGCGAGATGCGTGAGGACTTTCCGGACATCGACGCCGGCAGTCCCCTGTTCGAGGCGCTTCATTACCAGCCGGGCAACAACACCGACGGCGAGTCCTTCCAGAAGCTCAAGGCGAGGCTGGACGCGCTGGACGCCGAGCGGGACCTTCCCGGAAACCGGCTCTTCTATCTCTCGGTGGCCCCGGAGTTCTTTACCCCCATCATCCGAAACCTCGAAGCCGCCGGACTGATCCGGCGCCCCGACGAGGAGCAATGGTCGCACGTGATCATCGAGAAGCCCTTCGGGCACGATCTGCAAAGCGCCCGGGAGATGAACGACGAGGTCACCGGCATCCTCGACGAGAGCCAGATCTATCGGATCGACCACTACCTGGGCAAGGAAACCGTCCAGAACATCCTGAGCTTCCGTTTCGGGAACGCCATCTTCGAGCCCCTGTTCAACCAGAAGTACGTGGAGAACGTCCAGATCACGGTGGCCGAGACGCTGGGGATGGAGGGACGCAGGGGGGCGTTCTATGACAAGGCCGGGGCGCTGCGGGACATCGTGCAGAACCACATGCTGCAACTCCTGTGCCTCATCGCCATGGAGCCGCCGGCGGCGGTGGAGCCCGTGTCCATACGCGACGAGAAGGTCAAGCTCCTGCGGGCATTGGTGCCCTACGGCACGCCGGAAGAGGTGGCTGCGTCCACGGTGCGCGGACAGTACGGTTTCGGTGAGCTCAAGGGGGAGGTGGTGAAGGGCTTTCGGCAGGAGGAGGGCGTGGACGAGCTGTCCGTCACCGAAAGCTACGTGGCGCTGCGGGCCAAGATCGACAACTGGCGCTGGGCCGGAATCCCTTTCGTACTGCGCACCGGCAAGCGCCTGCGCAACCGGGTGTCGGAGATCGCGGTGCAGTTCAGGCATCCGCCGTTGCGTCTGTTTCGCGACCCGGCGGCGCCCAGCGGCCTCTCCATGGCGGCGGCCAGCGCCAACGTGCTGATCCTGGGGATCCAGCCCCGGGAGGGCATCAGCCTGTCCTTTGCCTGCAAGCGTCCCGGGATGCAGATCGACCTGGCCCGGGTCAACATGGATTTCGTCTACGAAGCGTTCGAGCAACGCTCCCCCGAAGCCTACGAGCGGCTGCTGCTGGACGCCATGCGCGGAGACGCGTCGCTCTTCACTCGTTCCGACGAGGTGGACTACGCATGGCGCTTTGCCGATTCGATTCTTTCGGGGTGGGACAGCCTGCCGGCGCCCCGTTTCCCCAACTATTATCCGTTCACCGACGGCCCGGACGAGGTGGATCGGCTGCTGCAGGACAGCAGCACGGGTTGGCGCCCGCTCAGCCAGATGGGCAACGCGGAGGTCGGCCGCTGAGCGGTGTTCCGGGTTATCGTTCATGTCAACGCAAAAGGTAACGGATTTGCTGTCGCGGTTTCGCGAAGGCACCTTTGAGGTGGACGGCTCCAGGGTCCACTATATGGAGGCCGGCGACCCGAGCCAGGAGACTTTCGTCTTCGTCCATGGCAACCGGGATCACTGCCACAGTTGGGATTTCCTGCTGGAATCCTTCGACAAGGCCGGCTTTACCATGCCCCACGTGGTGGCGCTCGACCTGCGGGGGCACGGCGACAGCGGCTGGGTCGGCCGGGAGCGGGGTTACCGGCACGAGGACTTCGTGCTGGATGTGGTCGGCTTGCTGCGGCATCTGGAGAAGGACGCGGTGACGCTCGTGGGCCACTCCCTGGGCGGCAGCATGGCGGTCATGTTCGCCGGCGCCTTGCCCGAGAAGGTCAAGCGGCTGGTGATCATCGAGGCGGCGGGTCCCTACGGCCGCACGGAAGAGGAAGCCGCGGAGCTCTTCGGGCGCTGGACCAAGGACGACGGCTCCGACACCATCCTCACCTACTACGCCACCGTCGGACAGGCGGCGGAGGCCATTCGAAGGCGTTTCCCGCTCATCCCCAACCGGGCGGCCATGCACGCGGCGCGCCACGGCACCCGGCTGACCCCCCACGGGTGGGTCTGGAAATATGATCCGCGGGCGCGAAACCCGTCGTACTCGTCGTTTTCCGAAACCCAGGTGAAGGCCTTTATCGAACGCATCGACTGTCCGACGCTGCTCGTATACGGGTCGGACTCGGGCTACAAGGAGTCCCCCCGCTACAGCCGGGTCGATTACTTCAGAAACAAGACGCTGGTGGAGATTCCCGGGACCGGGCACCACGTGCAGCAGGAAAAGCCCGACGAGCTGGCCGCCGTGCTGATCCCGTTCCTGAGCAACCATGGCTGACCTGCAGCGCGGTGCGCCTCCGCGTCATTTCCGCCCTCCGCGTCATTTCCGCCCTCCGCGTCATTCCCGCCGTCCTCCGTCATTCCCGCGAAAGCGGGAATCCAGGGGCGGCGGAGGGCACGCCAGCCGTGCTTCCCCGCCCCACCCCGCCTGGATTCCCGCTTTCGCGGGAATGACGGAGGACGGGGGGAAACACGGAGGACGGCAGGAATCTCGGAGAAGGATGTTATTGATAGGAAGGAGTCATTCATGGATTTCGCACTACCCGAAGAACTGCAACTGCTTCAGGAGACGGTCCGCAAGTTCGTCGACCAGGAGCTCATCCCGGTGGAGATGGAGTGCCGGGACGGCGTGACGCTCAAGCCCGAGTACCGCGAGCGGTTCGAGGCCAAGACCCGCGAGATGGGACTGTGGATGCTCGACGTTCCCGAAGAGTTCGGCGGCGCCGACCTGAGCCTTCTGGGGCAGGTTGTCATCTGGGCCGAGATGGCCCGCTCGGTGGCGATCCCGTCCCGCGGCCGCAGCATCTTCGGCCCGGAAGTGCGGCCGGTGCTCTACGCTCTGAACGACGAGCAGAAGGAACGCTACCTCTACCCGTTGCTGCGGGACGAGAAGCGCGCCTGCTTCGCCCAGACCGAGCCCGATGCCGGCTCGGACCCGGGCTCCATGCGCACCCGGGCCGTGCGCGACGGCGACGAATACGTGATCAACGGCGTCAAGCGTTTCATCACGGAGGCGGACGAGGCCAATTTCGCCCAGGTGATGGTGTCCACCGATCCCAGCAAGGGCTCCCATGGGGGCATCTCCTGCGTGCTGGTGGACATGGACAACCCGGGCGTGAAGATCACCGCCAAGTACAAGACCATGATGGGCTACGAGCCCTGCGAGATCGTGTTCGACAACTGCCGCATCCCGGCGGCGAACCTGATCGGCGGAGAAGGCGAGGGCTTCAAGCTGGGACAGAAGTGGCTCGGCATCGGCCGGCTCAAGCATGGCGGGCGCGCCATCGGCGTGGCTCAGCGCGCCATCGAGATGGGCACCCAGTACGCCAAGCAGCGGGTCACCTTCGGCAAGCCGCTGTCCGAGCGGCAGGCCATCCAGTTCAAGCTGGCGGACTCCTATACCGAGCTGCACGCGGCCACGCTCATGGTCTACCACGCGGCCTGGAAGTACGATCAGGGGGAGGACATGCGCACCGAGGGCTACATGGTCAAGGTGTTCGCCGACGAGATGTCCTTCCGGGTGGTGGACCGGGTGCTGCAGATCCACGGAGGCATCGGGCTCACCACGGATCTGCCCATCGAGCTGTGGTTCCGCGATCAGCGGAGCCGGCTCATCACCGAGGGCGCGTCCGAGGTCATGCGCATGGTCATCGCGCGGCACGTGCTGCGGCAGTACGGATGAGGTATTCCCCGGCGCGATCGGGCTGACCATATTTGGATATACACGCCCCACGTGCTATAAATTTCGAACTCAGCCGAGGTCTACGATGAAAACGGACATTCACCCGGAATACAAGCCCGTGAACGTGGTGTGCGCCTGCGGAAACACCTTCGAGATACGCTCCACCGCCAAGGCCATCCATACCGAGATCTGCGCCAGTTGCCATCCGTTCTACACCGGGAAGCAGAAGCTTCTGGATACCGCCGGCCGGGTTGAGAAGTTCAAGAGGAGATACGGTATCAAGGACTGAGGGGACGATCCTGACCGGCTCTTATCGGCAAAGGGGCAAAGGGTGGCGCGAATTCCCTTTGCCCCTTTGCTATTCTGTAGGAAAATACCGTGAGCATGCTTGAGAAAATGGCCGAGGTGGAGAGCCGCTACGACGAGCTGGAGGACCTTCTGGCGGACCCCAAGCTGGTGGAGGACCGAAAGGAGTACTCCAGGGTCGCCAAGGAGCGGTCGGATCTGGCCGAGGTGGTGAGGTGCTACCGCGAGTGGCGCAAGCTCGAGCAGGAGGCCCGGGACAGTCGCGAGTTGCTGGATGACGGAGATCCGGAGGTCCAGGATCTCGCCACCGAAGAGTTGGCGGCGCTGAAGGAAAAACAGGACGCGTTGGAGCAGCACCTCAGAATCCTGCTTCTGCCCAAGGACCCCCATGACGGCAAGAACGTGCTGCTGGAGATCCGCGCCGGCACGGGCGGAGAGGAAGCGTCGCTCTTCAGCGCGGATCTCTACCGCATGTACTGCCGGTATGCGGAAACCAAGGGCTGGAAGGTGGAGGTGCTGAGCTCGAATCCCACCGGCCTGGGAGGGTTCAAGGAGATCATCACGCTCATCGAGGGGCAGGGGGCCTACAGCCAGCTCAAATTCGAGGGGGGCGTACATCGGGTTCAACGGGTTCCGGTGACCGAGACCTCGGGCCGCATCCATACGTCGGCCGTGACCGTCGCGGTGCTCCCGGAGGCTGACGACGTGGACGTGGACATCGATCCCAGGGAGTTGCGCATCGACGTTTTCCGCTCCTCCGGCCCCGGGGGACAGAGCGTGAACACGACGGACTCGGCGGTGCGGATCACCCACGTGCCGACGGGTATCGTGGTCTCGTGCCAGGACGAGAAGTCGCAGCACAAGAACAAGTCCAAGGCCCTCAAGATCCTGCGCGCCCGGCTCCTCGAAAAGACCCAGGAGGCGCAGCGCTCGGAGATCGCGGCCTCGCGCAAGCTCATGGTGGGCAGCGGCGACCGGAGCGAGCGGATCCGCACCTACAACTTCCCCCAGGGGCGTGTGACGGACCACCGGATCAATCTGACCCTGTACAAGCTGGACCAGGTCATGAACGGGGGCGTCAAGGACTTGATCGACGGCCTGATCACCTACCACCAGGCGGAAGCGCTCCAGGCCACGGCCTGATCCGGTGGACCAGAGAAATGACGGGTAACGGCAGCGGCGAGTCTCGGGTCGCGGGGGTGCTGCAACGCGCCGCGGCCAGGCTCTCCGACGCGGGCATCGACACCCCCCGGCTCGATGCGGAGCTGCTCTTGATGGAAGCGCTCGGGTGGTCGAGGGAGGATCTCTATCGAAGTCCCGAGGTCGAGCTTCAAGACCCGCAGATTGCCCGGTTCGAGGGTTTCGTCGGGCGCCGTGGGCGCGGAGAGCCCGTGGCCTACCTCACCGGGTCGCGGGAGTTCTGGTCCCTGGAGTTCCGGGTGACGCGGGACGTGTTGATCCCACGGCCGGAGACGGAGCACCTGGTGGAGACCGTGTTGGATTTCCTGGCTTCGCGTCCCGGCCGGTGCCGTATCCTGGAGGTCGGGACGGGCAGCGGCGCCATCGCCGTCAGCTTGGCGAAGGAACGCGAGCGGGCGGAAGTCTGGGCCGCCGACGTTTCGGCGCCGGCCCTGGAGGTGGCCCGAGAGAATGCACGCCGGCAGGGCGTCGGCCGACGCATCCATTGGCTCCGGGGCGACCTGTTGGCTCCGGTGCAAGGGTTGCCCGGGTGCTTCGATGTTGTGGTGTCGAATCCGCCCTACATCCCTAGTGGTGAGTTGGCGGGCTTGCAGCGCGACGTGCGGGACTGGGAGCCGGCGCTGGCCCTGGACGGCGGCATCGACGGCATGGATTTCTACCGGAGGATCGTCCGGGATGGCGTCCGTCATCTCCGCGAAGGCGGATTGATGGCCGTGGAGATCGGAGCGGATCTGAGCCGCGGCGTCTCGGAGTTGTTCCGGGCTCATGCGGAGCTCCGCCGGGTGCGGATCCTGAGCGACTACTCCGGGCGTCCCCGCGTGGTTGCCGCGGAACGGGCGCATGTAGGAGGGGGTTTCAAACCTGCCCGTGCCCGATACCACGCGAGGACGGGGGACGCCACGCCAGGGGTCTGATACACCATACGGAGTCAACGGTTTTGGACAGCATCATCATCAACGGCGGGACGGTTCTGGAGGGCACGGTGGCTCTCGGCGGGTCGAAGAACGCGGCTCTTCCGGTGATCATCTCGTCGCTTCTGACCGCGGACGAGTGCTCCTACGCCAGGGTGCCGGCGCTCCGTGACGTCAGCACGACCCTGCGATTGCTGTCGCGCCTGGGGGTCACCATCGAGAAGGACGTGATGGCCGGCGGACGCCTGGAGCTCACCGCGGACAAGATCCATGAGCTCGAGGCGCCCTACGATCTGGTCAAGACCATGCGCGCCTCGTTCCTGGTGCTGGGGCCGCTATTGGCCCGGTTCGGAGAAGCCCGGGTGTCGACGCCCGGCGGCTGCGCCATCGGTTCCCGGCCGGTGAACCTGCACCTCCAGGGGCTGGAGCGCCTGGGCGCCTGCATCCGCCAGGACCACGGCTACATCGACGCCCGCGCCAGCGAGCTCAAGGGGGCCGACATCCGGCTCGGGTTTCCTTCGGTGGGCGCCACCGAGAACCTCATGATGGCGGCGACCCTCGCCCGGGGGGAGACCGTGATCCGGAACGCCGCTCGCGAGCCGGAGATCGCGGAGCTGGCGAACGTGTTGACGAAGATGGGCGCCCGGGT
This sequence comes from uncultured Binatia bacterium (SeqCode), assembly GCA_965221155.1. GTDB lineage: Bacteria > Desulfobacterota > Binatia > UBA9968 > JAJDTQ01 > JAJDTQ01. Next base: position 2,068,457 of record OZ244869.1, read on the forward strand.
GAGCGGGGCTGGTGGTGACGTCATCCGGATCGAGGGTGTTCGCGAGCTTCACGGCATGTCCCACGAGATGAGTCCGGATCGCATCGAGACCGGCACGTTCATGGTGGGAGCGGCCCTCACTGGCGGCAACGTTCTGATCGAGGATGCCCGGGCCGAAGACCTGGAAGCCTTCACCGCCAAACTGCGTGAGACCGGCGCGTGGGTCGCGGGAGAGCCCGGAGGTGTCCGGGTGACCGGCAACGGACGGGTCCGCGGCACCGACGTGGCCACGCTGCCGTATCCGGGTTTTCCCACCGACCTGCAGGCGCAGATGATGGTGCTGATGGCGGTGTCGGAAGGAACCAGCGTCATTACCGAGAACATCTTCGAGAACCGGTTCATGCACGCTCAGGAACTCAACCGGATGGGTGCCCGTATCGCCCTCGACGGCAACATGGCCACGGTCCGGGGGGTGGCGGAGCTGTCCGGCGCGCCGGTGATGGCCACGGACCTGCGGGCGAGCGTGTCGCTGGTGCTGGCGGGTCTGGTGGCCAAGGGCGTGACCGAGGTGTCGCGGGTGTACCACCTGGACCGCGGGTACGAGAACATCGAAGGCAAGCTTGCCGGTCTGGGCGCGGACATACGAAGGGTGAACCGTGACGATTGACATCGTGAAGACCACGGACCCGGGTTTCAAGAAGAGGCTGGACCGGATCCTTCAGCGGCGCGGCGAGATCGAGCGGGACGTCGAGGCGCGGGTGGCGGAGATCATCGAGAACGTGCGGCGGCACGGGGACAAGGCCCTGGTGCGCTACGCCAAGGCCTTCGACGGCGTCACTCTGAAACGGTCCCGCATCGAGGTGTCGGCGGATGAGATGGACCGGGCCTGCGAAACCGTTTCCAGACAGGACCTGCGGTGGCTGCGGCTGGCGGCGACGCGCATCAAGCGGTTTCATCGCCGTCAGATAGAGAAGAGCTGGAGCTACCGCGATCCCCTGGGGCTGGAGCTGGGCCAGCGCATCAGCCCGGTGGAGCGGGCCGGCGCCTACGTGCCCGGCGGCAAGGCCGCCTATCCGTCCACCGTGCTGATGACCGTGATCCCGGCCGTGGCCGCGGGGGTCACGGAGGTGATGGTCACCACCCCGGTTCAGGAAGAGGCCGGGCTGGTGCTGGCGGCCGCGCGCGTCGCCGGGGCCCACCGGGTCTTCCGCGTGGGCGGCGCCCAGGCCGTGGCCGCCCTGGCCTACGGCACCGAGACCATCCCGCGGGTGGACAAGATCGTGGGGCCCGGGAACGTCTACGTGGCGGCGGCCAAGCGGCTGGTGTTCGGCCAGGTGGACATCGACTCCATCGCCGGCCCCAGCGAGGTGTTGCTGCTGGTGGACGGCTCGGCCGACCCGCGTTACGTGGCCGCGGACATGCTGTCCCAGGCGGAGCATGACGAGTTGGCGGCGGCGGTGTGCGTCACTCCGTCCATGGCCACCGCCCGGAAGGTGCAGGCCGCCATCGCCGAGCGGCTCAAGAGCACCCGGCGGCAGGCCATCACCCTCGGGGCGTTGCGGCGCTTCGGCACCATCATGGTATCGCGTTCGTTGAAGGAAGCGGTGGATATCACCAACGCCATCGCCCCGGAGCACGTGCAGATCATGGTGCGGCAGCCGGAGAAATGCGTCGACGCGGTGCGCAACGCCGGGGCGATCTTTGTGGGCGCTTACGCCACGCCGGCCCTCAGCGACTACGTGGCCGGCCCCAATCACGTGCTTCCCACGGGCGGGAGCGCGCGCTTCTTCTCGCCCCTGGGCGCCTATGACTTTGTCAAGCGCACCAGCATCGTTCGCGCCGACGCCGCGGGCTTGGCCGCCCTGGCTCCCGCCGTCATCCATCTGGCGCGCCGGGAGGGACTGCACGAGCACGCCCGGGCCGTGGAGGTGCGGCTAACGGCGGGCTGAGAGAAGGCGGGTGTCGGGTTACGCTTTCGGATGACCCGACCTGCGTGAGATTGGAAGTTTTCCGTTCGTCCTGAGCCCTTCGACCAGGCTCAGGACAGGCGTAGCGAAGCGAAGTCGAAGGACGCCATTTCTTGCATACGGCTACCCAAGCTAGGAGAGATCAGATGGGAAGAACGGCAACGGTTCACCGCAAGACCAAGGAGACGGACATCACCGCCGTCCTCGACATCGACGGCAAGGGAACGTCGCAAGTGGATACCGGCATCCCTTTCTTCGATCACATGCTGGAAATCTTCACGCGCCACGGCCTCTTCGACGTCACGGTGAAGGCCAAGGGAGATCTCGAGGTGGACTACCACCATACGGTGGAGGACGTGGGGCTCACCCTGGGGCAGGCGTTCAAGGACGCACTGGGGGACAAGCACGGCATCCGCAGGTTCGGAGAGGCCACGGTGCCGCTGGACGAGGCGCTGGCGCGGGTGGTGGTGGACCTGAGCGGGCGGCCCTATATGGCCTACCGGGTCAAGATCCGCGGCGGCCGGGTGGGGACCTTCGACACGGACCTTCCGCACGAGTTCTACCAGGCCTTCGTCAACCAGCTTGGAATGAACCTGCACATGGACGTCCAGCACGGCGAGAACCCGCATCACGTCATCGAGGCATGCTTCAAGGGATTTGCCCGGGCCATGGACCGGGCCACGGGGCTGGACGAAAGGATCGAGGGAGTGCTCTCCACCAAGGGGAGCCTATGATCCTGGGCAGCAGGAACACGTCCGTAGGGGCGGGTTTCAAACCCGCCCGCGCCCGCACTGAACTGTGGACCACCACAGGGTTCTTTGAGCCTGTGGTGAATGGGGCGGTAGGTGGACGGGTGCCTTGCCGGGACCGAGCAGGGCGGGCGGCGTCCCGGAAATCAGAAGACGGTACTGCCGGGGTCGTGCTGTTCTGCGTCGCACGGAATGGCTGGTTGATCGGGATAACGCATCACGTCCGCCCGCCGTCAACAGATTTCCGGGACGCCGCCCACCCTGCTCTCTCAGCGCACACGCGACTCTGCGATGCGGGGGGTTCTACCTTGCGGGAGGAGTCGCAGTGATTGCGGTCGTCGACTATGGAATGGGTAATCTGCGGAGCGTGCAGAAGGGGATCGAGCGGGTGGGCTTCAAGGCGGAGGTGACTCGGGCTCCCGGGCGTATTGCCGAGGCCCGCGGGGTCGTGCTGCCCGGAGTCGGCGCGTTTCACACGTGCATGGAAAATCTTCGGCGCTTCGGCCTGGTGGACGTGGTCCGGGACGTGGTGCGCCGGAAGAGGCCGTTCCTGGGCATCTGTCTCGGGTTGCAGCTTCTTTTCGAGGAGAGCGAGGAGTTCGGCTCGCCCGATGGTCTCGGTCTGGTGCCGGGCAAGGTCCTCGGCTTCACCGCCGCGGACGATCTCAAGGTGCCGCACATGGGCTGGAACGCCATCGAGATCCGCAAGCCCACGCGCTTCCTGGAGGGCATCGACGAGGCCGCCCAGGTCTACTTCGTGCACTCCTTCTACGCCGCGCCGGCGGACGAGTCCGTGGTGGCCACCGTGACCTCTCACGGGACGCCGTTCGTTTCGAGCATCGCCACCGACCACCTCTTCGCGTGCCAGTTCCATCCGGAGAAGAGCCAGGCCATCGGGTTGCGTATCCTCGAGAACTTCGGCTGCTTCGCTGAGAACGGAGTTGGGGCGTGACGAGCAGCCATGTCGGCCATCCTCGGGCGGTGCGGGCACGGGCGGGTTTGAAATCCGCCCCTGCACCGGATCATCGACCCCTGCGGACGAGGAGAGACCGGCCGACATGTTGATCATACCAGCCATCGATATCAAGGATGGCCGCTGCGTGCGGCTGTACCAGGGGGACATGGACCAGGAGACCGTGTACTACCAGCGGCCGCTGGACGCGGCGCGGCACCTGGTGGACGAGGGTGCCCGGATGATCCACGTGGTGGATCTCAACGGCGCCGTGGAGGGACGTCCGGTGCACCTGTCGGAACTGGCTTCCATCTGCGCCGAATCCGGCGTGGCGGTGGAGGTGGGCGGAGGGCTGCGGACGCTCGAAGCCGTAGAGGAAGCCATGGGCGCGGGCGTGGAGCGGGTGGTGATCGGAACCCGCGCCTACGAGAGCCCGGATTTCCTGCGCCGGGCGTGCGAGCGCTTTGCCGGCCGGGTGGTGGTGGGCATCGATGCGCGGGCCGGGCAGGTGGCGGTACGAGGCTGGCGCGACGACACTGCCATGGACGCGGTGGAGCTGGCGCGCCGGTGCGAGGAAGATGGCGCCGCGCGGATCATCTACACCGACATCAGCCGCGACGGCACGGGTTCCGGCGTGAACGCGGAGCAGACGGTCCGGGTGGCCCGGGCGGTGGCGATCCCGGTCATCGCTTCCGGCGGGGTCGGCTCGCTGGACGACATCCGTGCGCTCGCGGGCCTGGAGAACGAAGGCATCGAGGGGGTCATCGTGGGCCGGGCGCTCTACAACGGCGCCTTCTCCCTTGCCGAAGCCATGGTCGCGGCCGGAGGCAACGATGCTCACTAAACGCATCATCCCCTGTCTCGACGTCGATGCCGGGCGGGTGGTGAAGGGGATCCGGTTCGTGGAAATTCGCGACGCCGGGGACCCGGTGGAGGTGGCCCGGGCGTATGACGCGGCCGGGGCCGACGAGCTCTGCTTCCTGGATATTACGGCTTCCCACGAGCAGCGCGGGATCATCCTGGACGTGGTGGCGCGCACCGCGGACGAGATCTTCATGCCGCTGACCGTGGGCGGCGGCATTCGGGAGACCACCGATATCCGCAGGCTGCTCAAGGCCGGCGCCGACAAGGTCTCCATCAACACCGCGGCGGTGGCGCGTCCGGAGTTCGTGCGCGAAGCCGCGGAGACCTTCGGCAGCCAATGCATCGTGGTGGCCATCGACGCCAAGCGGGTGGGCGATCACTGGGAGGTGTTCACCCACGGGGGCCGCAAGCCCACCGGCATCGACGCGTGCGCCTGGGCCGCGCGCATGGCGGAATACGGGGCAGGCGAGATTCTGCTCACCAGCATGGACCGCGACGGCACCAAGGACGGCTACGATCTGCCCCTGACGCGCGCCATCGCGGACGGCGTCACGGTGCCGGTCATCGCCTCGGGCGGCGTCGGCGGTCCGGAGCACCTCCACGACGGTTTCGCGGAAGGGCACGCCAGCGCGGCCCTGGCCGCCTCCATCTTCCACTACGGCGAATACAGCATCGGCGAGTGCAAGCACTATCTCCAGGAGCGGGGGATTCCGATCCGGCCGGTTCACGTCTGATGGTCGACCCGAGGCGGGTCTCCCCGTAGACCCGTAGGTCGGATTAGCCGAAGGCGTAATCCGACACCGTCCATGTCGGATTACGCCTTCGGCTAATCCGACCTACGGCATCGGGCGACGGGCCTCTCCGAAGACTCCGGATCAGCCGCCGTTTTCGAGCTCGGTGAGAAAACGTTCGGCGTCGATGGCGGCCATGCAACCGGTTCCGGCGGCGGTGACGGCCTGGCGATAGATGCGGTCCTGGACGTCGCCGCAGGCGAAAACCCCGTCGAGGGCGGTCTTGGTCCCGTCGTGGGTTTTGATGTACCCGAGCTCATCCATCTCCAGAACGCCTTCGAAGAGCTGCGAGTTGGGCTGATGCCCGATGGCGATAAACACGCCGTCGCAGGCGAAGGCCTGCTCCTTGCCGGTCTTGATGTTCCGTATCGTGGCGCCGGTGACCCCTCCGTCCTGCGGGTCGCCGTGGATGTCCTCAACCGTCGTGTCCCAGAGGAAGTCGATCTTGGGATTGGCCCGGGCCCGGTCCTGCATGATCTTGGACGCGCGGAGCTGGTCGCGGCGGTGCACGATGGTGACTTGGCTGGCGAACTTGGTGAGAAAGGTGGCTTCTTCCACGGCCGTGTCGCCGCCGCCCACCACGAGGAGCTCCTTGTCCTTGAAGAAGAAACCGTCACAGGTGGCACACGCGGAGACGCCGTGACCCATCAACCTGGTTTCGGCGTCCAGCCCCAGCAGCTTGGCGGTGGCGCCGGTGGCGATGATCAGGGCGTCGCAGGTGTAGCGGTCTTTGCCCGCGTGCAGCGCCAGCGGCCGCTTTCCAAGCTCCGCCGCGGAGACGTCGCCGTAAACGATCCGGGTGCCGAAGCGCTCCGCCTGCTTGCGGAACTGGTCCATCATGTCCGGGCCCATGATGCCGTCGGGAAAACCGGGGTAGTTCTCGACGTCCGTCGTGATGGTGAGCTGGCCCCCGGGTTGGGAACCTTCGACCACCAGCGGCTCGAGGTTGGCGCGGGCCGCGTAGAGGGCGGCGGTGAGCCCGGCCGCCCCGGAACCGAGGATGATGACGCGATAGTGAGTCTGGTCTGCCATGGAGTTGGTTCTTATCATACGGGCCGTCTCCGTTGTAGGTGGGGCTGGCCGAAGGCCCAACCCGACAATGGACCGCGGCTCCGTGTCGGATTGCGCTTCGCTAATCCGACCTACAAAGGGGGCCGGCAGGGCCGCTTGCTTTCATCGCCCCCGGAGATACACTGAGCGCGGACGGCACGGAGGACTAGTGGATGGCAACGTTGTCCCATATCGATGAACAGGGGCGGGTGCGGATGGTGGACGTCACGAGCAAGGACGTGACCCAGCGGGTTGCGGTGGCCCGGGGGGTGGTGTCCATGCGGGCGGAGACGCTGGCGGCCATCGCCGAAGGGCAGATCCCCAAGGGCGACGTTCTGACGGTGGCGCGCATCGCCGGGATCATGGCCGCCAAGAAGACGTCCGAGCTCATTCCCATGTGTCACCCCCTCAACATCAGCGGCGTGGAGGTCCAACTCACCCCCCGGCAAAGCCCGCCGTCCGTCGAGATCGAGGCAACCGTTCGGATTAACGGCAAGACGGGCGTGGAGATGGAGGCCCTCACCGCGGTTTCGGTGGCGGGTCTCACCATCTACGACATGTGCAAGGCGGTGGACCGGGAAATGACCGTCGGCGAGATCCGCCTCATGCACAAGAGCGGCGGCAAGAGCGGTACCTTCGTCAGAGAGTAGATTATCGCCCCCCTGGGAGTCTGCACCACCGGGCCCCGACATCCGTCGTAGGGGCGGGTTTGAAACCCGCCCGCGCCCATACCCCGCACGAAGGCCATATTCGCAGGTGAAGTTATCGGAGAGGCTCCTTGGGGTTTCTCCCGCCGCCGAGACTAAAGTCCCGTCGAGAAGTGCCGAACCAATACCTATAGAGACCTCGAAGGCTGCCATCGAGGGAGGCCGTGTTCCGAGCTTCCAATGCCGCGCTCATGATGACCCGAATCAACCAATGGCCGATGGAGGACCGTCCGCGAGAGAAGCTCATCGAGAGAGGGGCGGAACATCTCACGGAAACGGAGTTGCTGGCGATCCTGCTGGGCACCGGCAGCGCCGGAGAGCACCAGAACGCGCTGGACCACGCCCGCATGCTGATGATGAAATTCGGCGGCCTCAGCGGTATCGATGACGCATCCGTCGCCGAGTTGACGGGTCTCAAGGGTCTGGGTCAGGCGAAGGCGGCCCGCCTCAAGGCGTGCCTGGAACTCGGCCGCCGCAGGGAGGATCTCCGGTGCGAAGCCGGTCAGTTGCTGAGCTCGCCGGAGGAGGTCTTTCGGCATTTCCGGCCCCGCTGCATCAACGCCAAGCGCGAGGCATTTTACGTCGTCCTGCTGAACAATCGAAACCGCAAGATCCGTGACGTCAAGATCTCCGAGGGATCGCTCACGGCGTCCGTGGTCCATCCCAGGGAGGTCTTCAATCCGGTCATCCGGGAGTCCGCGGCCGGGGTCATCTTCGTCCACAACCACCCCAGCGGCGACCCGTCTCCGAGCCGCGAGGACGTGGACATCACCCACCGTCTCAGGCAGGTGGGCGAGGTGCTGGGAGTGCGGGTCCACGACCACGTGGTGGTGGGGCACGACCGGTTCTTCAGCTTCAACCGGGAGGGGCTCCTGTGAGTCCGATTGAACTTCGGGAACGTGTGTTATAGTAGAGATTCGCGACGAAGGAAGCAGCCAACGTCATGATCGTGTTCGAAGCGGTGAAGATTGGGGAGATTTTCGGCCCGGCGGCTGCCCTGATCGTTGGGTTTGCTCAATGCTTGCTTATCTGGCGCGGTCTGCGACAGATGGAGCGGGCATCCCAGGAACGTGACCGGCAGTTCGACCTCCGGAGCCGGGAGGAGGACAGGCGGCATGCGGAACTGGAGAGGGGAGCGGATAGGCGGCATGGGGAAGGGGTGAAGGCGGCGGAGATGCGGCATGCGGAAGCGATGAAGCGGCATGAAGAAACGATGGAGCGTCTCGCGGAATCGGGGAGGGAATCGGAGAAGCGGCATGAAGAAGCGATGAAGCGGCATGAAGAAACGATGGAGCATCTCGCGGAATCGGGGAGGGAATCGGAGAAGCGGCACGCGGCATGGGAGAAGCGGCATGAGGAAACGGTGAGGCGTCGCGAGGAATCGGAGAGGGAATCGAAGCGGCGGCATGAGGAAGCCATGTCGTCGCTCCGCGCCTTGATCGAGCGTACCGGCGGTCCCGGACCTTCCGTGCATGCTTGACCCCTGGCCGCGGTACGGAGTACGTTAATCCACAATCGCGTATTCAGGGGGGTTCAAGCAGTATGTCTCAGGTCAAGCATTTCACCACGGATATCGCCATCATCGGCTCCGGCGGGGCGGGAATCGCCGCCGGCATCGAAGCCCGCGCCGCGGGTGCCGGGGCCATCGCCTTCGAAAAGGCGCCGGATCTGGGCGGCGCCGCCATCATCTCGGGCGGCGGCTGCCTCATCGTGGGCACGCCGATTCAGCGCGCAAACGAGATCTACGACACGCCGGATCTGGCGTTCAGCGACTGGATCAAGTGGGGCGGCCCTTCGGTGGATGAGGTCTGGGCGCGTTACTACATCGAGCACTCGCTTCACGACCTCTACTTCTGGGCCGAGCGCATGGGCGTAAAGTGGGTGGACATGAAGCAGCAGGAAGGCAACACGGTGGTGCGCTGGACCCGGGCTCAGAGCAGCGGGCTCGGTCTGATGACCCATCTCATCGAGGCGTTCCGCGAGCGTGGCGGCGAGATCGTGTCCAATACCGAGATCACCGAGCTCAAGCGGGAGAACGGCCGCGTCACCGGGTTCCTGGGCAAGGACGGGAGCACCGGTGACACCGTGGACGTGGACAGCAAGGTGGTGGTGGTGGCCACCGGCGGGTTCAACTCCAACCTCGACATGGTGCTCGATGCCAAGCCCGAGCTCAAGGGCGAACGTGTCATGGAAGGCTCCGGCCGGGGCTCCACCGGCTCGGGGCACCGGCTGGTGCGCCAGGCCGGCGGGTACCTCACCCACGTGGACCACATCTGGTTCTACGTCTACGCCACTCCGGACTATCGTGACCCCAGTCAGCGGCGCGGCCTGGTCTTCCGGCAGGCGCCGGGCTACATCTGGATCAACCAGCAGGGCCGGCGGTTTCACAACGAGGCGCTGTCGGGCGGCAACTCGGCCACGCCGGCGCTGATGGCCCAGAGCCCGCGCCACGCATGGGCCGTGGTGGACACGCCCATGACCGCCAAGCTCGAGATCGCGGACCCTTATTACCGCGCCGGGGACAAGGTGGACCGGGACAAAATCCAGGAGCTCCTCGACAACTCTCCCTTCATCAAGAAGGCGGATTCGCTGGAGGAGTTGGGCCAACGCATGGAGGTGGATGTCCCGACCTTTCTCGACGCAGTGGAACGTTACAACAAGGCGTGCGAGCAGGGACTGGACAAGGAGCCCGAGTTCGGGAAGCCGCTCAAGCTCTCCAAGAAGTTCGACACCGCCCCGTACTACGCCATCCAGATCTTCCCGCTGGCGCGCAAGAACTTCGGCGGGGTCAAGACCGATATACGCTGTCGCGTCCTGAACAAGCACTTCGAGCCGATTTCCGGCCTCTACGCCGCGGGCGAGGTGGCCGGCATGGCTGGAGGCCACATCAACGGCCGCGCCGGTCTCGAGGGAACGATGCTGGGACCGTCCATCTTCAGCGGCCGGGTGGCCGGAGGCTGGGCGGCCCACGAGGCGGGTTGCGGCGAGGGTTTCGTCGGCATCCCCAACCGCGACTGACCGGTTTCGGCGACTTGTACGGGCGGGTTTCAAACTTGGCCGTGTAGGGTTTTCCCTACCGTTTGCAGCCCGTAACCTACTGAAAACAAAGAAGTAAAACGTTCCTTATGAAAGACCGGATGATTCGCCCAGGAACAATCAACACATGGTCAACACGGCCCCTCGGTGAGACGATTCAAGTCTACCAACACGACCAAACCCGTATCGTCCGGCACCTGTGACGCCGAATCGGATGCAATATAGCACATGTGGCGGGCACCGGTCAGCTCCGGCGGCTATTCCAGGGGCCGTAGCGGCGTGACGGCGCACGGCAGAACCGACAACTACGACTTCGTTAGGCTAGAAGGGTGAGAACACATGGCTGATCAGGATACACCTTATCTCGGCCGCCATCCTGTCCAAGAAACCGGGACCACCTCAGTCCTGGCATATCGCCTTCAGGTCCGGGGCGGTGGCATGATGCAGCAGAGCCTGCACGACCACGACGCGCGCGCCCAACTTCACGGCGATCTCGCCCGCCATCTCGATGGCCTTGTTGGCGTGTTCGGAACCGTCCGTTGGAACTATGATGGTATTGATCATGGCTCACTCCCACAGGCGCTTTCGCGCCGGCTGTCTGCCCTTCGTCCGAACCTGCGCCGATCTTGCCACAAACCGGTCCACGCCGCCAGACAGGTGCGGCAGCTCCGGCGTTTCCCTGGCCAGGAACGGGGGGAAAGACTGGGATGTCGGCCGCACGCCACCTCCGGCGGAGCTCGACCTTTAGCGGCCCACGACCCGCCTCTCCACAGATCGATGCCGTCCATCCGGAGCTTCGTCAAATCGTTGACGGTGACGCGACCCGCCGACGCGAAGGTGACGCTGGAGTTGCCACGCTCCCATGTGTTACCTTTACGGTTTGGCCACCGTTCCTCTGGGGTACCACGAGGAGACGAATTTCATGCCGTCTGAGGGCATTGAACAGCGAACGTCTGGCAGAAACCGGAGTGCGCCGCCAGGTGCATGGCCGGCAAGACAGGTCGCGTCCTGCCGTTCTTTCCCGGAGACGGACGTCACCGACTACGGGATTCGAGGACAGGAGTGATCATGACCATTCGCCGCAAGGTTTTTAAACGGCCCCTGTCGCCGCAGCACCATTGTGTATTCGCGCCTTTGGTGACAGCCACCGAGCGAAACACCGAACCCTGAACGTCCACCGAAGAGATTGCAGCCACAGGCGGCCTGCCGCCGCGTCCGAAGCACCGCAGCCCTCTATCCAGCGACCCGCGGCCGAACCTGGCTCCGAAAGACGAGGAACTCAGTTGGACATCGACTCTTCCACCCTCAAACAAACCCGACACAATTGTTAATCATGATGAAAGGAGAGTATGTTGTTCGAAGTATTAAAGGCCATGGACACTTGGCTCACCCAAAACCCTAGCTTACTCGTTTTGTTCGTACCTATTGTGTCTGGACTCGTTGGGTGGGTAACTGCGTACTACACTTCTTGGCGGGTGAGGCGTTCGGAAAGGGAACGAATTCAATTTGAACGCCTGATGAAGATTTCCAAGTTTCGGCAACTATGGATCAATTCACTAAGGGATTGCATGTCAGAATTCCAGAGCTTTGGCGTCACACCCGGCCTTAATCCGGGGAGATCGAGAGAATTTTATGGGCTGGGAACAAAGATCGAGTTATTGATGAATCCTGCTGATCAGGACTATGACAAGCTTAAGAATTGTTTGTATGAGTTTCTGAAGTCGTCCGAGGGAAGCATTTATGATAAGTACGGCAGCAATCCGCAATATGTAGACGTTTGTCAGCGTATACTGAAACGCGAATGGGACAGATTGAAGGAAGAACTGAATGACCCTTCGAAGTTTGTCAAGGTGTCCGCTGACTGAGGTCGACGTGGTTTCTCGCACAGGGTGTATTGTGACGGCAATCACCTGGGAGCTTGACCGTCAGCAGCGAATCATTCGGGAGGGATTTTTTCTCGGACGAATGACGCCAATGTTACCGTCGATGTTGTAGGGACGTTGAATTTTGGCCAACTCTCCTTGATGCTATTTTCTATTTCGCCAAGCAAGTCGAACAGGACACTGAGTTTGTGGACGTAATGAATCGGTTTTCCCGTGAAGGCGTCTTCCCATATGTATCTCTGGACTGAGAGCTTCAATTCCTGATCGAAATACACACAGAAATCCCTGAGGTTGCTTATCGACATACTCTTCGGCTCATCTGTCGGCTCCACGCTGGATGGACCTTCGATGAGCACGGGATTGATGGCTATCAACATGGGGCCTGTGATACAGAAGACGGTCTCAAGTCTTTCGGCAATCCCTGGTGCGAGACGGGAAAGATCCCCCAACAACTTCGTGAAATTGTGCCGACGTTTCCTCGGGTTTTCTCCATGGATCAGGATCAGACACTTTAATCCCAGTTCGAAGGCAATCCCGAAGTTGAAGTGACTGACCGTGGTCAGCGACATCCATCTGAAAAACCCTTCATATCCACTCGAAGGCCAATCGATGGTTGAATAGTCGGCGGCAACAACAGGACGAAGTTCTAATTTGTCGATGTTCCTCTCGATCAACGATGCCGTGTCCCGAAAGGCTCGAATGTCCCAAATGAGTTTCTCACACTGAGCGCGGTTGATGAGGCGTTTCATTGGGGAATTATATGTGATCTGTCTGACTTCACATGTCATCCTTACCAAGAGGCTCCGACCACCGCAGGCACCGTGGCAAGCACACGGCAATCGCGCGCGAGCGGCAACCATCGCGCCCTCTATCGGAACAGCCCTACCGTCTCCCTTCCCGCTGGCCCCGGCCTACTCCGCCATGTGCTTGAGCCCGCTCAGGGGCTGAACCTTCACCGCCCGCGAGGCGGGTTTCGCGGCCACCGTGATCTCCTGGCCGGTGAAGGGGGAGATCATCTTGCGCGCCTTCGTCGCAGGCTTGCGCACCACCTTGATCTTCAGCAGGCCGGGAAGCGTGAACGTTCCCACCGCGCGTCTCCTGACGTGACGCTCGATGACCACTCCAAGCTCGTCCAGCACCGAGGCCACGTCCTTCTTCTGGAGCCCGGTCGATTCGGCCAGGGCGTCCAGGAGCCGGGTCTTGGTCATGGCCTCCTTGAGCGCCGCGTTCTTGCGGTTTGCGGTTGTCGCCATAGATTTTATCCTTCCGTCGCTTGCGGCCACCGTGAAAGCTATATCCGAGGGTAGCCTAGCCGTTGAAAACCGAATCGTTCCCGATGAGCGGACCGCCCTGGTCCGGGCAGCGGCGATGTGCGGATTCATATAGTTGAAAACAAGTCGGCGCGAATGGGCGGGTCGAGGCGCGGCTCCGCCGGCTCCGCCCGGTTTCCTCGGAATCAGGTCTTCTCGTACATGCCCCGGCCGGTGCGCCTGATCCGGCCTTCCTTCTGCCACCGCGAGACCACCTGCCTGAGGTGTGCCCGGGTCTTCTCGCCCGCCGTCTCGTGACCGAACAGGGACTCCAGCGTGAACCGGTCGGGCAGAGTCGCGAAAACCCCCGTCCAGTCGATCATCGCGCCTCGCGGCCCCCGTTTCAACGCCCCAGCCCCGGAACGGCCCTGCGGGGACCTCTTGCCGGTCTTTTCTCCATCGAGCATGTCATGGACCAGCTCGTGCCTCTTGATCTCCTCCTGCAACTCGGCAACTCGCCCCGTGGCCGCGGCCAGCTCCTTCGTCAACCGATCGATCTCTCTCCTCACGTTCGCTTTCAGGTCCGTAGCCATTTCGCCTCCCCTTGTTCATTGCCCACAGCCGCAACGCTGGCGCGGCAAACAGCGCCTCCGGCATCTCGGGCAATCGTTCTTCCCGTCCGCAGATTTTCCGGGAGAGCTCCAACTTATCGGATTCAGCGAGGACCAGGCAATCGGAACGCTGAATGAGCACCGGACCCCGCTTTGCGCGCAGCCCTCCGACGATCCGCGCCCGGGTGCTCCAAAGGCCCAAGGAGTCCGAGAAAACCTCCGGCGGGTGTTGTCCGGCCGGCCCCGAGAGAGACCGCGCCGCCCGATCCCGCGCTAACCGGAGGTTGCCCCCATGACCCTACCCGAGAAGATTTCCGCGGACTACACGCTCCGCCCGAGCGAGCTCTCCGAGGTGCTCGCGCTGCTGGTCGAGGCGCGCCAGCCGACGATTGTCTGGGGGCCACCGGGAGCCGCCAAGAGCCAGGTGGCTCAGCAGGTGGCCGCGGCCACGAACCGGCAGTACCTGGACGTCCGGGCTCTGCTGCTCGATCCCGTCGATCTCCGCGGCATCCCCTGGCGCGACGCCGACGACCGCACGCGCTGGGCGCCCCCCGCCTTCCTGCCCCCGTCCAGCGATCCCGGACGCTGGCTCATCAACCTCGAAGAGCTGCCGTCGGCCCTGCCCATGGTGCAAGCGGCGTTGTACCAGCTGGTGCTCGACCGCAAGGTCGGCGAGTACGAACTCCCCGAGGGAGCCTCACTGATCGCCTGCGGCAACCGGGAGACGGACCGCGGCGTCGTGCACCGCATGCCCTCGCCCCTGGCATCGCGCTTCGTGCACCTGGAGATCCGCGTCGATGTCGGGGACTGGCTCGATTGGGGCGCGGCCCACGGAATCGTCGCCGAAGTGCTTTATTTCGTCACGTACGAGCCCGACCTCCTGCACCAGTTCGATCCGCAGTCCACCGAGAAAGCGTTTCCCTGTCCGCGCACGTGGGAGGCAGTCAGCAACATCGTCAAGCACCGGAACGGGCTCGATCCGGCAACGGAGCGGGCGCTTTTCCGGGGGACCGTGGGCGAGGCGGCGGCGGTGGAGTTCTCGGCGTTCCTGAACGTCTGGCGCGAGCTGCCCCATCCGAGGGCGGTCCTGAACGACCCCGGAAACGCGGACATCCCGGAGAACGCAAGCGCTCTGATGGCGCTCTGCGGCTCTCTCTACCGGCTCGCGACGGACGTCACCATGGACGCCATCGTCACTTTCGCGGAGCGGCTCCGGCGGGAGGTGGGAGAATCGCTGGTGGGAGCGTGCGTGCGCCGCGACCCGGCGCTCCAGCGCTCCCCCGCCTTCATCCGTTGGGCCGCCGCCAGGACGCAGTAAGGGAGAAGGCCATGCACTGGAGGATGATCCACTATCCCGCGGGCGAGGAGCCCTCGCGCCAGTACACGGTGCGGGCGCGCAGCCGCGAGGCCGAACGGCGCAAGCTCGCCGCCGCAATCCAGGTCCCCCTGTGGACCCTCACGTAGCACGAAAGGAGTGACCCCAATGGACCTCACCCGAGATGCGATGCTGGTCAGTCTGCGCATCAGCGCCTGGTCCGGCCGGCTCTACGACCGCGAGGCCAGCGACCACGTCGCCGCCCACCACGACGCGAGTTCAAGCGCAGGCCGATACAATAAACGGCTTTTACCCAAGGCTGCCTTGGCCGCGCTCAACGCCACCATGGGCGAAACCCGCACTCAGCATTACGCCCAATCTTTGCCCTGGGACGACAAGGGCTCGCGCCTCCTCACGGTGGCCAACTACGGCCACTACACCCGGATCATGGACGGGCTCCGGGAGCGCTTGGTGCGCCAGCGCGCCCGCTTCATCGAGGACTACGACGACTACGTCGAGCAGGCCCGGCTCGACCTGGGCAAACTCTTCCGCATCGAGGACTATCCCTCCAAGGACCAGCTCCGGGACAGGTTTTCCATCCGCTACCGCATCACGCCGGTACCCGATGCCGACCACTTCATCGCCAGGCTGGCCTCGGACGACACCGACCGGGTGAAGCGCGACATCGAGAGCCACATCGAGGAGCAGCTACACGACGCCGTGGGCGACCTCTACCGGCGTTTGGCCGAAGCGGTCGAGCGGGTCTCGGAACGTCTGGACGAGGATGAAAGCGGCAAGCCTCTGGTGTTCCGGGACACCATGATCTCCAACATCCGGGACCTGGTCGACGTCGTTCCACGGCTCAACATCTTCGGCGACCAGAGGCTCGCGCGGCTCTGCGAACAGGTGGAGGACAGGATCGCGGGCGTGGAGCCGGATTCGCTCCGTCCGTCCAGGACCTTCGATCCCGTGGCCCGGGACCGGGTGAAGCGCGACGCGGACGCGCTGATGGAGCAGTTCGCCGGCTACTTCCCGGCGCAACGGGTCGAACCGGCGCGGAAGGTGGCGTGATGGCCGCGAACGTCCTCAGGGAGTCGGCGCTCCGCATGAGCGACTGCGTGACGGAGCTCCTGCGGAAGCAGCCTTTCTTCGGGAGCCTCGTCCTGAGGCTCCCGCTCCGCGCCGATCCCACGCGCCGGACGCTCGCGAGCGACGGAGCGGAGATCCGCTACTCGCCCGACTGGGTGGCGGAGACTGATGCGCACCTGATCGAGACCGCCATGGCGCGCGTGGTGATGGCGTGTGCCCTGAAGCACCACACCCGCCGGGGCGAACGGGACCCGGAACGGTGGCAGCAGGCCTCGCAGCTCGTCACCCACGCGCTCTTGCGCGACGCGGGCTTCACGCTCCCGCCCGAAGCCGAAGCCTGGGAGGACCTGAGCGTGGAGCAGGCGTACGACCGCCTACCCGAGCCCGGGGAGGGCGATTCCGGTGACGAAGGGAACGCGTCCCGGGATGCCGGCGGAGTGAGCACCGACCCGGCAGCGCAGCCGCCTCCCGGCGGCGACGGCGATGAGTCCGGAGATCCGTCCGATCCAGCCGATCCAGCCGATCAAGGCGACGGCCGGAACGGGAACGGCCAAGGTGAGGACCGCGACTCCGGCGCCCCGCCGAGCCACGACCCTTCCGGCACCGGGGAGGTCATGGACGTCGGCGCCCGCTCGGGCGAAGGCTCCGAGTCCGGCGAGGCGCCCGTGGACACCGCCGCCGAGGAGCAGGCCTGGGACGAGGCCATGCACCAGGCCCTCAGCATCGCCAGGGCCGAGGGCAAGGCCCCGGGCGGCGTCGAGGAAACGGTCCGAAACGCCCATGCAAGCACCCTCGAATGGCGGACGCTCCTGCGTCGCTACATGACCGACGCCGCACGCAGCGACTACAGCTGGAGCGTGCCCAACCGCCGCTTCATCGACTCGGGCCTCTACCTGCCCTCGATCCGCTCCGAGGGCATCGACACGATTGCGGTCATCATCGACACCTCGGGCTCGCTCCCGGCCCAAACCCTTGCCGGGTTCTGGGCGGAACTCCGCGAGATCGCGGCCGAAGTCAGGCCGGAAAGAGTCATCGTGCTCCAGGTCGACGCCGCATTGCAGGACGCGGCCGAGTATGGGGCCGATGACCTCCCCGAAGAGATCACGGTCAAGGGCCGGGGCGGCACCGACTTCCGCCCGGGCTTCGAGTGGCTCGACGAGCAGGGGATGCAACCGGCGGTGTGCCTCTACTTCACCGACATGGAGTGCTCGAGCTACCCCGAGGCAGAGCCAGGCTTTCCGGTCCTGTGGGTCGACTATTCCAACCCGCCATCGGAGGAGAACCACCAGCCCTGGGGCGACCGCATCGCCATCGGCGACTGATGTCCGGCAGAGGGGCAGGCCGTCGCCCGCTGCTCCTCCGGGGCGCACCGCGACAGAAGCACGGCGGCACGACGTCCGCAGCCACACGCGGGCGCTGGGAGCGGAACGGGCCGGGCCCGCCGGCACAGTGGAGGCCGTAAACCATGACGGGAACATTCACAACTCAGGACGGCGGCCCAGACCACGCCGTGCGCCGGATCACCTGGCGCGCCCGCGCCTTCGTACTCGGCGGGCTCGCCTTCGCCGCCGTGTACACGGCCGCAACCCTCGCGCTCGACGGGGGCATGGAGCACATGGGCTCGCTCTGGATAGCGGCGATCGCCTGGACCTTCGCCGCAAGCCTCGCGGGCGCCCTGTGGCGGGGGTTCCGTCACCACGATTGGTCCGCCTTCTCCGGCTACGAATTGCCGGAAGACGACGGCGAGTTACACGAGTTCGCGTTCAAGACAGGCCGCTATTCCTGGCTTCACGACATGGAGGATGAGCTGCTCCACGACGACGAACATCTTCGCTGATCCGTCACGGCGGCGGTCCCGCCGGCCGGCTCCGGGCGCTTCGGCCTCCACCGGCGCGCCGCCCGCCGCCGGGAGGAGGTGGCCGGCTGGGACGGGGCGAGTCCCGGGGGGCCCGAGGCCGGGCTCCCCCAACGCCACCGCCAAGGAGGTCGCCGCCATGCCCGACACCAACATCACGGAAGAACACCGCCGTGCGTTCACGGCCCTGACCAGCGGCCGGTTCGACAACTTCCGCCTCGTCAGTTGCTTCGTCGACGGCGAACCGACCGCGGCCATCGCCGCCGTCAACGCCGGTCCCCCCGCTGAAGAGGGGGGCGAGCCGGACTATCTCATCAGCCCGCTCTTCGTGTGCCCGACCGCGGCGATGACGCTGACCGACCACGACGGGAGGAAGGCATGAGCGGGAGCCCTCCACGCCGTCGCCGGCCCGCCGCCGACCTCCAGGTTCCACCCGAATGCCGCGACATGATCCGCCGCGGCGCGCTTGTGGCAGTCAATTCGTCAGGGGGCAAGGACAGCCAAAGCATGATGATCCTGCTCGCCCGGATCGTCCCCCGCGACCAGTTGGTGGTGGTCCACGCCCCGCTCGGAGAGGTCGAGTGGCCGGGCACGGTCGAACACATCGAGAACACCATGCCCGCGGGCGTTCCGCTGATACTCGCGCGCGTGGCGTCCGGCAAGTCGCTTCTCGAACGCGTCGAGGAGAGGGGCAAGTTCCCCTCAATGCGGAACAGGTTTTGTACCTCCGATCTGAAGGTTCACCTATCGAACGCGAACTGCGCCGCTACCTGAAGGCCCACCCGCGCTTCGCCGGGCGCATCGTCAGCGCCATGGGACTGCGACGCGACGAGAGCAGCGCACGGTCCAAACGCATCCCCTGGGCGCGCAGCGACCGCAACTCCCGCGCCGGCCGGGAATGGTTCGACTGGCTGCCGATCTTCGACCTCACCGGCAACGACGTCTTCCGGGTCATCCGCGAAGCCGGCCAGTCGCCGCACTGGGTGTATGCGCAGGGGATGTCTCGTTGTTCTTGCTCACTATGTATATTTTCGTCCAGATCCGATTTGCGCCGCGCCGCCGAACTCCGTCCCGACCTCTATCAAAAATATTCACGGCTGGAGAAGCGCATCGGCCACACCCTGTCACCGTCGGGCGCTCCGCTTCCGGCTCTCACCGGCATTCCGGCCGGTCCGGACGCCGGAACGCCCGGCCCGTCCGAGCGGCTCCGCAACGAAGGCGGCGCCGGGCCGTGATCTACCCGTCCCCCCAGGAACGCCGCCCGGAGGCGGAGCCCGGTCCGGGTCTGAGGGACCAGACAGGGCCGGAGAGAGCCGCGCCCGCGCCCACGAACCCCTACACATGGAGGAGAGACAACATGAACCATACCGCGCCCATCCACGAGCGGGCGATCCGCCCGATCCCGCTCGACCGTCTGTCCATCACGCCGGAGAACGTGCGCAAGACGCCGCCCGATGCCAACGCCGATGCCGAGTTGAAGGCCTCCATCGCAAACCACGGGCTACTCGAAAACCTCGTCGTCCAGAGCGATGGCCCCGAGGGAGGCTACGCCGTGGTCGCGGGCGGCCGGCGCCTCGCGGCTCTGAAGGCGCTCGCCGCGGACGGCGTGCTCGACGCCGCCCATCCGGTGCCTTGCCTGATCGTGGACCGCGATGCCATGCCCAGTGAGCTGTCGCTCGCCGAGAACGTCATCCGCGTCGCCATGCATCCGGCCGACCAGGTGATCGCGTTCACGAAGCTGGCGGAATCCGGCGTCACGGCGGCGGCCATCGCGGCGCGCTTCGGCACGTCCGAGCGCCTGGTCGAACAGCGCCTGCGGCTCGGCAACGCGGCGCCCGAACTGCTCGACGCCTACCGGGCGGGCGACATCGACCTGGAGACGCTGAAGGCCTTCGCCGTCACCACCGATCACGCCCGGCAGATGGCGGTGTGGGAGCAGGTCGCGGGCCAGGGCTACCGCCCGGCCGCCTGGCAGGTGAAGCGCATGCTGACCGAGGAGCGGGTTCCGGCCAACTCCGCCATGGCCCGCTTCGTGGGCATCGAGGATTACGAGGCCGCGGGCGGGCCGGTGTTGCGGGACCTCTTCGCCGCCGAGGACGAGAGCGGGATCTGGCTGGAGGATCCCGTGCTCCTGCAGAAGCTTGCCATGGAGAAGCTGGGCGAGACCGTGAAAGACCTCGAGACCCGCTGGCGCTGGGCGACGGCCGCGCCGGAGGTGGACTGGACCGAGATCGCACGTTACGGCCGTATCTCTCCCGAGCCCGCCGCCCCGACTGCCGAGGAGACGGCCGAGTTGGAGCGTCTGCGCACCCGCGAGGACGAGATCGCCGACCTCGACGAGGAGGACTGGACCGAGGTGCTTGAGGAGGAGGCCCAGGCCATCGAGACCCGGACCTGCGAGATCAACGCGGCGGTCGAGGCCCGGGCAACCTACCGGGCCGAGGACTGCGCGATGGCGGGCGCCATCGCCACCATTGCCTGGAACGGCGAACTCCAGGTCATCGCGGGCCTGGTCCGTCCCGAGGACATGCCCAAGCCGGCCGACTCCGGCGACAGCGCCGGCGGTGATGCCGGTGACGGCGACGAGGATCGGTTCCAGAGACCCGCAATCTCCGCGCCCATCGCTTCGCCTGCCGATCCGCAGGCAGAGGCGCGCAAGGAAGCGGGCGTGGGGATCGGGCTTTCGGACGATCTCCGCTCGATCCGTACGGCACTGGTCAAGGCGCACCTCGGGAACGATTTCGAGGTCGCTTTCGACCTCTTGCTGTTCCAGCTCGGCCGCGCCGTGTTCACCCACGGCTCCCAGGACCATGCGCTCGACATCGCGGTCAGGGAGACCCCTGATCGGCCGACCATGCGCATGAACGACGAGAATTTCGGCTCCTGGAGCCCGGGCGAAACAATGCTCGCCGACCGCTCCGACCTGCTGCTGGACTGGCTCACCATCAGGGACGACGGCGAGTCCTTCGCGGCGCTCCGCGCGTTGCCGGAAGCTGACAAGCAGCGGCTCTTCGCGGCCTCGGTCGCGCGCACGGTGAAGGGGCAGCTGGCCTTCGAGCCCCAAGCCCGTCCCGAACTGGAAGCCACCATCGCCCGGCTCGACATCGACTTCGCCGGCCACATACGGCCCACCGCCGACATGCTGTGGTCGCGCATCAACAAGGGACGCATCCTCGACGTCGCCAGGGAGACCCTGGGACCGGCATGGGCGTCTGCGCGGGCCAAGAACAAGAAGCCCGCGCTCGCCAAGGCGATGGAAGAGGCCTTCGCCGCCGGCAGTCCTCCGCTGGGGGTCACCGCCGACGCCCACGCGGCCGCGCTCGCATGGACGCCGCCCGGCTTCAAGGCGTTCGACGCGGGCCGCGGCGTCGTCGAGGATGCGAGCGCGGAGACAGCACCGCCCGCCGACACAACGGACTCCGTGACCGCCCCGGAACCGCCGTCGGAACCGGACAGCGACGGCGCCCTGGAGCAGGTGGAACCGGAGGGCGCCGACGAACCCGCCGACCTGCCGCGGCCGTTCTCCGCGGCCGAGACCGTCGAGGCTCCGGGGGTGTCCGAACACCATGCCGCGCCCATCGCCGCCAACGGCAACGGGCTCGATCTCCCCGAGTTCCTTCGCCGCGTCTGAACCCCCTTTGGTCCGGAAGCGCCCCGTCCCGCACACCGCCGGGCGGGGCGTTTTTCGTTTTCCCATCCATCATGGAGGCCGCGCATGACACACACCGCCATTCCTCCCGGCGCGACGATCCGCGCCCGGGTCCACGAAAGCGCCCTCAAGCGCGTCACGAGATTTTTTTCATCGACGCTCACCGACGTATTCGTCGAGGCGCTTCAGAACTCGCGCCGGAGCGGCGCCACCCACGTCCGCGTCACCGTCGGCGCGTCCACCGGCCAGCCCGCTGAAACACCCCTGACGGTGACCGTCGCCGACGACGGCGCCGGCATCAAGGACGCCGCGGTCCTGCTGAGCTTCGGGGAGAACGGCTGGACTGACGACATGGTGGCCCGCGAGGACGCCGCCGGCATGGGGATCCTCAGCCTCGCGCACCGCGGCTGCCGCATTGCCTCCCGGACACACACTCCGGACGGCCGTGCCGGACACGGCTGGTCGGTGGACCTTGAGCCGGAACACTTCACGGGCCGGAGCCACGCGGAGGTCCGCAACGACGACACCGCCCCGTATCCGTCCGGCACTGCCGTCCAGTTCCACGCCACGGAATCCGCCGATGCGATCCACACAGCCGTCGCCAACGCCGCGCGCCACTACCCGCTGCCGGTCGTGCTCGACGGCGTTCCGGGGACCGAACCCGGCGGCGTGACTCTCGAACGCCGCGCCTTCCTCGACGGCGCCGTCCATGCCGAGGGCTGGAACGGCCTCGTGTTCGGCGTCTACCGGGACCGCTGGCGCGGTTCCTTCGAGCCCGACCTGAACTTCTTCGGGCTGACCCTCCCGGTCCGCCTGCCTACGGTGGAAACCGTTCATGGCGGCATCTGGTCCGTCCGCGCCGATGTCCGGGACTGCCCCGGCCTCGAACTGGTGCTGCCTGCTCGCAAGGAGGCGGTCGAGAACACATTCGTCGCTGGCATGCGGGAGGCGGCGCGCCTGGCGATCTATCGCGCCATGGTGGCCGACCCCGACCCGCGTCCGGCGTTTGCAGACTGGAAGACGGCGCACGAAGCCGGCATCGAACTCGCCCCGCCCCCGCAGGTCCTCCGTCCCTGGCGGCCCGCGGTAGCCGACATCGACGACTGGCGGGAGCCGCCGAAGCCCGCGCCGGTTGGCGGCGATGCCCTGGTCCTGGCATGCGATCCCGACCCGCCCGAGGCGCAGGCGCTGTGGCGCGCCGCCGAGAGAGGGGGCATGGCGGACAGGCTCTTCGAGGCCGACCGCCGCCTCGAAGGCTACGGGTGGTATGACCGGCTCGACCGCGTCACCGGCATCGACACACAGGTCCTTGCAAATGGCAAGGCGTGGCCGCCGGACAAGTTCCCCGTGCCCGGGCGGACGGGGGCGGCCGCCGCGCCTCTGCCGGCGCGTCCCGACGCGATCCGCATGACGCTCGCAATCGAAACCGCCGGCGGCGCACGCCGCACACTGGACCTCCCCGCCGACGTCGCCTTCGCGGGCGAGCCCTGGAGCTGGGTCGGCGAAGCGCTGCCGCTGGTCACGGCGGACAGTACCCTGGAGCCGCACAAGCTCGCGGAGTTGCTGCGCCACGCGTTCTTCTCCGCCTCGGACGATGCCGAGGCTGACAGCCGGGAGACCCAGGCCGTTCGGTTCGACGAAGAGGCGCTCCACATCGCCACCAGGCTCCTGTGCAGCGAGGACTCGGCCCTCGAACTCTCCATCGCCGAGACCGTCCGCCGCGAGCTCTTCTGGCTCGTTCCGCACGGTCGCAAGGTCGAAATTTCCATCACCCGCCCCGACATCCGGGTAACCCTGGGCGATCCCGCCGAAACCGCAACCTGAGCCTGTCGGCCGCCGCAACGCGCTTGCGGCAGCCGGCTTTCCACCCTTTCCCCGCAAGATTGCCCGCGCCGCCCGGAGCCGGGACCGGCTGTTTCCGGGCGGCGAACAGCCGGGGCGCGGAAGCGGCCGTTGCCCGCCACGACACTCATCCCGACCACAAGGAGACCGTGCATGGAAAGCGCAAACCCGATGGAGGAACTGATCGGCAGGGAAAGGACCGCCAGGCTCTCAGGCCTCTCCCTGCTCGACCTCGATTCGATGACGGCCCGGGAACTGCGGCGGCACGGCCTCACGGCGGCGCAGGCGCGGAGGGTCAAGGCGGCGTTCGAGCTCGGCCGGCAACTGCTCGAAGCCGAAGCCTCCCAGCACGGGAACGCTCCGACGCTCAGCACCCCCGAGGAGGCCTACCGCTACATGCGGCCCAGGTACGTGAACGAGTACCGGGAACACTTCGACGTGCTGATGATGGACAACCGGAACAGGCTCATCCGTCATCACCGGGTCTCCACGGGCAGCCTGACAGCGTCCACGGTGCACCCGCGCGAGTGCTTCAACCCGGTCATCCGGGAGTCCGCCGCCGGCGTCATTTTCTCCCACAACCACCCGGCCGGCGACCCCTCACCCTCGCGCGAGGACGTGGACATCACGCACCGGCTCCGCCAGGTGGGCGAGGTGATGGGGATCCGGGTCCACGACCACGTGGTCTGCGGGCACGGCCGTTTCTTCAGTTTCGCCAGGGAAGGCCTTCTGTGACTTCCCAGTGTCGGGCTTGCAGGCATTTCCAGTTGCAGCGGTGCGAAGACGTACGGACCGCCGGCCCGTCGACGGTCGGTTGTTGAGCGGCTGCCGCACCCCGGCGCTTCCACAGCATTCCAGGAGGGAGACACCCCATGCTCGACGCCCACCCGGCGCCGGACGCATCCGTGCGCGTCCCGGTTCGCCACACGCTTCCGGCCCTCCCGGCCGCCCAACGCATCCTGCCTTCCGCCGGTGACGCTCTGTTCACTACGGCTCGAATCCTCCTGCCGGTTCTGGAGGACGGCCGGCCGCTCGACGCTGCAACCCTCCGGGACGCCATGACGCGCGCCATCGGCGCCACGGATGCCGATGGGGCGTGGCTCTGGAAGGACGCCTACGAGGCGGCCGAAGCCGCGGTCGTGCTGTTCATACGCCGCCATGGCCGGGCCATGCGCCGCCACGCCGGAGCCGGTCCGGACGGACCTCGCGCCATGCTGAAGATGCTGGAGGCCGTGGCCGCCCTGGAGCCGTCGCACACGAAGCGTTCCGAAGATCAGATCCGCCTGCAGCAGTTCTCGACCCCACTGCCACTCGCCTACACCGTGTTGCGGGCAGCGGCGATCCGGCCCGGCGACATGGTGCTGGAGCCGTCCGCCGGCACCGGCATGCTGGCGGTGATGGCGGAATGCGCGCTCGGGGGCGGGGCCGGGAACCTCCATCTGAACGAGATCGCGGACGGGCGCCGCGCACTTCTGTGCCGGCTGTTCCCCGAGACCCTGGTCACCGGCGTGAACGCCGAGAACGCCGCCGACCGCCTGCCCGGCGCCCGGCCCACCGTTGTCATCATGAACCCGCCGTTCTCGGCGACGCCGGGCGTGGGCCGCATCCGCCACGTCGCCGACCTCCGGCATATGCGCTCAGCCTTCTGCATGCTGCCGCCGGGAGGCCGGCTCGCCGCCATCACCTCCGCCAACTGCATTCCGGGCGATTCCGACTGGAACAGCGCCTTCGGCCGCCTCGATCCGCCCGCCCGGGTCGTCTTCACCATGGCCATCGACGGCCGCGCCTACGCGCGCCGCGGCACGGGTTTCGACACCAGGCTCACCGTGCTCGACCGTGCTGACCGGCCCGGCATCGACATCGATCCCGGCGCCCGCGCCGCGACCGCCGCCGAGCTGCTCGACGCCGTCATCGACCGGGTTCCTTCCCGCCTGCCGGTGGAAGTCCGCACCATCGAGGCCGTGCCCGGCCGGGATCTCTTCGGCAGAACGGCCACGCCACGCGCCCCTGTGCGAAAGAGCGCATCGACTGCATCCACGCCAGCGCATGACTGGGGATCGGTGTCCGAACTCACTGTCGAGACCGGCCAGGCGGAAACCGCCGCGGACGCCGGCAACGCCGTCTCCGGACCCTACGAGCCCTGGCGGCCCGCCGCCTTCCACATCCCGGCCGCAACCGCGCATCCGACACCGCTGGTGCAGTCCGCGGCAATGGCCGCCGTCCCCCACCCGACGCCATCCTACCGCCCCATGCTGCCGCAACGCGTCGTGGCCGACGGCCTCCTGTCGGACGCCCAGCTCGAAAGCGTGGTGTTGGCGGGACAGGCCCACGAGGGCCACCTGGCGGCAAGCTACCGGATCGGCTCCGGCTGGGAGACCGTCCAGCGCTGCGGCGACGAGGACCAGGACGACATCACCCTCACGGACGACGGCGAGACCCTGTCGACACCGGTGCGCTTCCGCGGCGGCTGGATGCTGGGCGACGGCACGGGCTGCGGCAAGGGACGGCAGGTCGCCGCAATCATCCTCGACGGCTGGCTCCGCGGACGGAAACGCGCGCTTTGGCTCAGCCAGTCCGACAAGCTCCTGGAGGACGCCCGCCGCGACTGGACTGCCCTGGGCGGCCGCGAGGACGACGTGATCCCGCTCGGCAATTTCCGGCAGGGAGAGGAGATTCCGCACACCACCGGAATCCTGTTCACGACCTATGCGACGCTGCGCTCGCCGTCCCGCCAGGGCCGGGCATCACGGCTCGACCAGATCGTGGGCTGGCTCGCCGGAGGACCGGACGAAGACCACCGCCATGCCTTCGACGGCGCCGTCGTCTTCGACGAGGCCCATGCCATGGCCAACGCGGCCGGCGGCAAGAGCGCGCGCGGCGACGTGAAACCGTCCGCCCAGGGCCGCGCCGGGTTGCGCCTCCAGAACGCGCTGCCCGACGCCCGGATCACCTACGTCTCCGCCACCGGCGCCACGACGGTGCCCGGACTGGCCTACGCCGGCCGTCTCGGCCTCTGGGCCGCCGGCCAGACGCCGTTCGAGACCCGGACCGACTTCGTGTCGGCCATGGAAGCGGGCGGGGTCGCCGCCATGGAAGTGGTGGCAAGGGATCTGAAGGCGTTGGGTCTCTACCAGGCGCGCGCGCTCGCCTACCACGGCGTCGACGTGGACATCCTGGTGCATGCGCTCTCGGACGAGCAGCGCCGCATCTACGACTCTTATGCGGGCGCGTTCAAGGTCATCCACGCCAACATCGAAGCCGCCCTCGAGGCCACGGGCATCATGCAGGGAGATTCCACTCTCAACAGGAACGCGAAATCGGCCGCGCTGAGCGCCTTCGAGAGCACCAAGCAGCGCTTCTTCGGCCATCTCCTGACCGCCATGAAGTGCCCGTCGCTGATCCGAGCCATCCAGGCCGATCTCGACGCCGGCCGCTCGGCCGTCGTCCAGCTCGTCTCCACCGGGGAGGCGCTGATGGAGCGGCGCATCGCCGAGATACCGGCCTCGGAATGGGACGATCTCGGCATCGACCTCACACCACGGGAGCACGTCCTCGACTTCCTGGCCCACGCCTTCCCCGTGCAGCTTCAGGAACCCTTCACCGACGCCGACGGGAACCTGATGAGCCGCCCCGCCACAGAGGCCGACGGCCACCCGGTCCTCTGCCAGGAGGCGCTCGCGCAGCGCGACGCGCTGCTGGAGAAGCTCGCGTCCCTGCCGCCGGTGCCCTCGGCCCTGGACCAGGTAGTCCAGCACTTCGGCCACGAGGCCGTGGCGGAAGTGACAGGGCGTTCGCGGCGGGTGTTGAGAATCTCGGGCGGGGGAGGCGAACGCCTGGCGCTGCGCAGCCGGCCGGCCTCCGCCAATCTCGCCGAGACGGCCGCGTTCATGGAAAGGAGCAAACGCATCCTGGTGTTCTCCATGGCCGGCGGCACCGGCCGGAGCTACCACGCAGACCTCTCGTGCCCAAACACCGAGCGACGGGTCCATTACCTCCTGGAGCCCGGATGGCGCGCCGACCAGGCCATCCAGGGGCTGGGGCGCACCCACCGCACGCACCAGGCCTCGGCGCCGCTCTTCCGCCCGGTGACCACCGACGTGAAGGGCGAGCGGAGGTTCATCGCCACGATCGCGCGGCGGCTGGACAGCCTGGGCGCCATCACGCGCGGGCAGCGCGACTCCCAGACCGCCATGGGCGGCAGCGACGCAACGCTGTTCCGCGAGAGCGACAACCTCGAAAGCCTCTACGCGAAGGCGGCCCTGAGGCGGTTCTACCTGGCGCTCTGGCGCGGCGACATCCCAGGCTGGCCGCTGCAACGCTTCGAGGACGCCACCGGACTGAAGCTCACCTGGGAGGGCTCGCTCAAGGAGGAACTGCCGCCCATGCCGCGTTTCCTGAACCGGCTGCTCGCTCTGCCCATCGCCGAGCAGAACCAGCTCTTCGCGGAACTGGAGGACCGCATCGCCGCCGGCATCGAACAGGCCATCGACGCTGGAACCTACGAGGTCGGCGTCGAGACCGTGAGGGCCGACTCCCTGGCCGCTGCCGGCCGGGAGACGCTGTACGAGCATCCCGGCAGCAGAGCCGCCACCGAGCTTGTAGAGATCGTGCGCCGGGACAGGTTGGAGCCGACCACCGCCGACGCAGCACTCGGGATCGGCAAGGACACGCACGGCGGGCCCGCCCTGGTAGTCAATGCCCGATCGAACCGCGCCGCGGTCGTGCTTCCGGCGCCGTCCGGCCTGTTCGACGACGGCGGCGTGCAGGAGCGCGTCCGGCTCCTGCGTCCCGCCGGGCGGGATTCCATGGCGAAGGCCGAGCTCGACGCCTCGAACTGGCGGAAGGCCGCCGAAGCCGAATGGCGCACGCTCTGGGAGGACGAGATCGCGAGCTTGCCGACGCACCGGGAATCGCGGTTCTGGCTCGCTGCCGGCCTGTTGCTGCCGGTCTGGGACCGTCTGCCCGCCGAGAACATGCGCGTGCGGCGTCTCAGGACCGACGACGGCGAAGCGCTGATCGGCCGAGTGCTCGATGCCGAGCAGGTCCGCGCCGTGCGTTCCGCCTTCGGTCTCGCGGGGGGTCCCGCCATGACCGGGGCGGAAGCCTTCGACGCGGTCATGGGCCGCGGCACGGCGCTCGCGCTCGCCAACGGCTGGCGGCTCGCCAGACGCCGCATCATGGGCGCCGACCGGGTCGAGATCGAGGGACCCGTCGATTCCGACACCGCAGTCCTGAAGCGCATGGGCTGCACGGTCGAGATCGTCTCGTGGAGGACGCGCATCTTCGCCCCGGGCCCCGATCTTCTCGAACGCGTCATCCAACGCTGGCCCCTCGCCGTCTGAGCCCATCGTGTATCCGTATGGCCGTTGTCCCTACAGCCGGCGGCCTGTCATCCACGCCTGCTGGCTGGCCCGCCGGGGGTCCGTACCGCCGGTCGCCCCTCGGCCACGGGCCGCGGGCTTCACTCACTGAAGGGAGCATGCATGACTGCCCAGACCCTGCCGGACGAACCGAACTACGCGTTCTGCCCAAGCTACGAACTCGGCGACGAGCCGCAACAGATCCGCATTGTATTCGAGGGCATGCCGGGCTACGTGCCGACGGCGCTCATCGCCTTGGGCCTCGCCGATGCCGAGCGGCTGTGCGACCGCCTTAACGCCAGGCTAGGACACACGAGAGAAGACTGGACCGCGCTGGCCGCCCGTTCCATGCGCGCTGGGGGCCCGGAGAGCGGCGACCACTCCCGGCACTGACCGGATGCGGCCCGCGTTGCTGCGCGCCTGGCCCGCCAACCGCCGCATTCAGCGTCACCTTTGCCGGCGCCCGCGCCGAGCGAACCCCCATTCCGACCGCCATGACCATGAGGCCCGGAGGCGGGGCAGCCCTGCCGGGTGCTGTCGCCCTCCGGACCCGCATCCTGCATGGCCATGCGCATGCCGTCGCCCCCGGCATCTTCCTGCTGAATCCGGGTGCGGCGCCGCCGGGTGCGGTTCTCCGGACGCCCGAGGGCAATCCCCGGGGCCGGAGCCTCTCCCTGGAGCCGGAGTATAGCGTTCGCGGGGCGAACGCCCGGGAGGGGGAGGGAGAAGGTCTCCCTCGCGCAGGCCGGGCACGGCAAACAGCAAAGGAGGCACGGCCATGTTCTCTACCGACTTCGAGGAAACCCTCACCGGCAGCGACCTGCTCGCAGAGATCGGGCTCCACCCCGGCACGATCCAGGACATCGTGGACGAGGACCGCGCCAGGCGCTGTCCGGACCCCCGGGATGCGGCCGGCGGAGATCCTCTCACCGTCACCGCCGCGCTGACCGCCGGAACGGAGTGAAAGGAGGGCCTGAGAGAAGTGAACGTAGGGGGGGCCGGGGAGGGAGGACTCCGGCATCTCGATGCTCGTCAACCATCGTCATTAACCAGACCAGGTAACCAGACCAGGAAGGAGAATCATCATGAGCTTCGGACTGAATCGCGTGGAACTGATCGGCCGCCTCGGCGCCGACGTCACCGTCAATCACCTGTCCAGCGGAGGCCGCGTCGCCAACCTCAGCATCGCCACCGACGAGTCGTACATCAACAAGACCGGCGAGAAGGTCGACAAGACCGAATGGCACCGGGTGGTGACCTTCCAGGACGGTCTCGTCAACATGTTCGAGAAGCACGCCCGCAAGGGCCGGCTGGTCTACATCGACGGCAAGCTCCAGACCCGGCGCTGGTCCAAGCCCGGCGAGGACAGCGACCGCTACTCGACCGAGATCCTGCTGGTTCCGGGCGGAAGGGTGCAATTTCTCGACAAGCCGAACGGCAACGGCGCGCCGGCCGCGGCGGACCCGTCGACGGCGGCGGGCGACACCGCCATGCAGGGCGCCGGGACCTCGTCCCAGACCGCGGATCAGGACGACGGCGAGATCCCTTTCTAGAACTCCTCCACCTCGTTTCCTCCCACCCTGGGGCTGGCGCTTCGTGCGTCAGCCCCATTTTCTATGCTGTCCGTCCCGAGCAACCGCCCTCCGGGCGTCGAACCTCGCTTCGCTCGGTCCGGTTCGCCCTCCGGCCCAAGCCGGGTGTCCCGTCCCATGAAGGAGTGTCCCCATGTACGACCATCCGTCTCCCGCAGCCGCCGTCGCCGCCGCGCTTGGCGCGCGCGCCGAAGACGTCTGCAGGCGCTACCTCCCCCATGGCCGCCGCCAGGGCCGTTACTGGGTCGCGGGCGATATCGACGGAGCCCGCGGCCGATCCCTCTTCGTCCGCCTGCACGGTCCCGGCATTCCAGGGAAGTGGACCGATGCCGCCGAAGGCAGCCATGGCGACCTCCTCGACCTCATCCGCCACCGCACGGGCGCGCCGACGCTCCGCGCGGCGCTCGACCATGCCCGCGCCTTCCTCGCCCTGCCGGCTTTGCCGGCTACGGGTGATACAGACGCCTACGACGCCACCGAAGCGGCCCGCCGCCTGTGGCGGGGATGCCGCGCCATCGACGGCACCCATGCTGAAGCCTATCTCCGGGCTCGGGGCCTCGCGCGTTGCCGGTTCCCGGCGCTCCGCTTCCATCCCGAGCTCCGCTACCGCGACGGCTCCGCGGTCCGCCGCCTGCCGGCGCTCGTCGCCGCCGTGACCGGCGACGACGGCGCCGTCCAGGGCGTGCACCGCACCTGGCTCGACCCGAGCCGCCCGGCCAAGGCGGACGTCGCCTCGCCCCGAAAGGCGCTGGGCCGAATCCACGGCCTGGCCGTGCGCTTCGGCGCGCACGCCGACCGCGTCGCTCCGCTCCTGGTCGGCGAAGGCATCGAGACCGTGCTGTCTCTGGTCACCGCCGTGCCGGAGATCACCGCGGCAGCCGCCCTCTCCGCCGGTAGCCTCGGCTCCTTCTCCATCCCGCCCGGTTGCTCCGGCCTCGTCATAGCCCGCGACAACGACTTCGAAGGCGAACAGGCCGCGGAACGCCTCGCCCGGCGCTGCGCGCGGGCGGGCGTCGCGGCCACGGTGATCGTTCCCGACGGAGGCGACTTCAACGACGACCTCGCTGCGCTCGGCGCCGATGTTCTCGCCGCAAGGCTCGGGCCGATCTTCCGCTCCGCGGGAGTCGGAGAAGAGGAAGCGTGAGTGGGCAAACCTTGATGGAAGGAGAGGGAGTTATGGATGCCGTAGTCAACCTCAGGCGCGAACCCGCGCTCCGCGAGGAACTCGCGCACGCGCCCGTGCACAACAACACCGTCCTCGTCGATCGCCGCACGAAATGGGGCAACAGGTTCCGGATCGGGCGCGACGGAACGCGCGAGGAAGTGATCGCGCGCTACCGCGCCGATCTCTGGGGGCGCATCCGCGCAGGCCAGATCACCCTGGAACAACTCGCCGAAATGGACGGCATGCGGCTGGCCTGCTGGTGCCATCCTCAGCCTTGTCACGGACACGTGCTCGCCCGGGCCGCGGCATGGGCCGCATCCGCACTGGCCGAAAGGAGGGGTGCGTGATGGGCAGCGTCGTCTTCAAGCGGGTCACCCCGCACGAGTCCCGCATCTACGACGCCGACGGCGACCACGTAGGCGACGTCTACCGCCAGGACGACCTCCTCGCCCCCGGGAGCGTGTTCTGGGTCGTGCACTTGCATGACGATCCCAGAGGGCCCAGGCGCGTGCACGACCGCCATCGCATCCGCCACGTCGCTCAACTCCTCGTGGATTCACACCCGTTGTTCTGAGCCCGCGACAGCCGGTGCGACGCCGTCGCGTCCGCGAAGGGAAGTTTGAGCGTCGAAGGGGACGGTGCTGGTTTCGTACAAGTCCTCTCCTACGTGATCTCCCATCTTGTCACACGTGCTCTCTGCGCCAACCCCTAAAGGGGTCCTCCACTTCGTTCCGGCCGGGGCTCCGCCCCGGTGGCTACGTTGCGCGCGCGTGAAAAGACGGGACATCACTTCGGAGCGGACGCGCTCCAGGCACACGGGCCTTGGTGGGTCCTTAACTCGAGAAGGAGGAGATCATGAACAGCATAGAGAACATTGCGGATCAGGGTCAGTCCATCATGGAGGCATTCTGCGAAAACGCGCAGCTCTTCGGCGCTACCCCGGGAACCGACGAGTTCGATTCCAGGGACGTGTGGGACGAAGACGACGGACTCGACGCGGTCCACGCAGCCTTCAGCATCCTCGCTGACGGCATCGGTCCCGACGGGACACAGCTCGCGGACGAGCGCGAGAGCCTCCTCTGGGGCTTCGTAAACATGCTCGACGCTTTTATCTATTACCGTACGCAGAAATGCGTAGGAATGGACAGAAGCACTATGAACAAAGGCTTATAGCTATTTTCTCCGGACCACTGGCAGGTCATGCGCACCCCTGTCCGCGCTCCGTTTTCTTCTTTGGTGTTGAATATGGGGTTGAACTTTATGCGCGCCATGCCATAATGCCTCCATGGACACCGCCACCGCAAAACGAACTGCCAGGGTCAAGACCACCCTAACCAAACGCTCCGTCGAAGCCCTTGAACCCGCCGACCGCCCCTTCATCGCATGGGACGACCGGCTCACCGGCTTCGGCGTGAGGGTCCAGCCCTCTGGCGCCAAGACCTTCGTCGTCAACTACCGCGCGGGAGAGGGCGGACGCAAGGCCCCCAACAAGCGCGTCACCCTCGGACGCTTCGGACGCATCACCCCCGATCAGGCAAGGCGCATGGCTCAGGAAACCCTGGGCAAGGTCGCCGGGGGCGGAGACCCGGCAGAAGAGCGCGCCGAGGCTCGGAGCATGCCCACCCTAGCCCAAGCCTTCGAGGATTACATGGACGCCAACCCCAGGCGCAAGTCAAGGACCGTCGAGATCTACCGCCAGAACCTGCGTGTCTGCTTCGGCGACTGGCTTACCCGGCCGCTTGACGCCATCGACCGCCGCGACGTCGAGGCCCGTTTCAATAGCGTCACCGAACGGAACAGCTGGGCCACCGCCAACCAGGCCGTCTCCATGCTGCGGTCCATCTACCGCCGCTCCAGCATCGACCACGAGGGACTGCGCAACCCGGTCGAGCTCTGGATCGCGGGCGGCGGGCGTCTCAACCGAAAGCGTCGTCGGCGCATCTCCGCGCCGGCGGAAGTGCTGCCGCGCTGGCGTGAGGGAGTGGAAGCGGTGGGGCTTTCGCCCGACCACCGGGACATCTTCACCATCGGCGCCTACACCGGCATGCGCCTGGGCGAGGTGGTCTCGCTACGTTGGGAACGCATCGACCTCGACCGGCGCATCCTGCGGGTGGAGGAGACCAAGACCGGGGAGCCGCTGGAGCTTCCGCTGACCCGGCAACTGACCGCCGTGTTCGAGCGCCGCCGCCAGGGGAATGGTGGCGCGGGGGAGGAGGGCTGGGTGTTCCCGTCCTACACGAGCGCGGACGGATATCTGAGGGGCATTGGTCACCATCACGCCGAGATCAGCAAGGCCGCGGGGACCCGGTTCTGGTTTCACGGACTGCGCAACGCCTTCATCACCGTCGCCGAGCGCGACCTCATGCTGCCGCGTCCGTTGACCAAACGGCTCGTCAACCACGCCCGCGACGACGACATCACCGAGGGCTACGCCGCCGACTGGACCGTCGAGCAACTCCGCGAGCCCGCGCAAGCCATCGCCGACCGCATCGGCGAGCTGATGAAAGGTTGAGCTTGCCGTGATTGTTGACACCCGTCCTGTCCGGCATTGAGTCGGTTTCGAGAGATGCCCTCTTCATCGCTTGGGCCAGCAATTCCACACCGTTCCGTGAGTGCTTCATCATGTCCCGTCTCCCAACGGTCAGCGTGACGCGCCGAACGAGGCTGTCAAGTCAGACCGCTCCAGTATGCCGGCAGCACCCTCATGCTGCCGGCCGGTGAAGACGCCGGTGAGTTCACCATCATCGCCGCCCGTCCCGCGGAAGCCATTGCCTCGCACCGCGATCATGTAGCCGAGGTCGCCGTCGAGCCACTGCACGCCGGTTCCTGCGTCGCCGGGGGCGGCGTTCGCGCCCCATGTCTCCAGGTTGGTGAAGTCGGCGCGACCTGCCATGGTGCCGAGGTTCACGCCGATCTCCGCGTCGCCAACGACGGCGGCAGCGTCTGGCGTGAGCCCGAGCAATGTACCCGTCCAGGTCGCTGAACCGCCCAGCGCCCGGTTGTCAGCAAGCGTAGCTGTCGGGGCAGGGCCGTGCGCCCACGGCTCCGCATACCCGTTGCGCAGCGCCACGCCGAAGTTGGCGTGCTTGCCGTTCCCCGCGATGTGGAGTGACGACCTCGCCCACGGGCCGAAGGCTGTCGGGGCGTCGCCTGGATCGAGCCGGCCGTAGAGCGCACTGAGCGCTTCCCGATCAAGCGGCGAAAGGATCGAGGGTGTCGCGAACGAGTAATGCAGGCTCGCCTGCATGATCGAGTCGAACCGTGCACTCACATGATTGTCGATGCCGAGCGCGTGCAAGAACTCGTGCGCCATCAGGATGCTCGCCAGACGATCGTCGCCATAGGAGACAGACTCTCGCGAGAAGGAAATGTCGGCCCGGCGTCCGATCTGTTCTCCCTGCGTGTCGCGACGGATCTGGACACTGGTGCTCGCTGCGGCTCGGTCGCACCTGCCGTACTCGGCACAGGAGAGGAACGAAACGTCGATGGTGTCGAAGGCGAATCCACCGGGCGGTCCGATCTTCATCTGCAAGTGCGCCGGAAGCGAGAGATTGATCGCGTCAACCACGGTCGCGACGATTTCCGCCTCTCGCGCGGTCGACGCGTCAGCCAGGCGCACCAATGGAGCCACGGGGAACCGGCTGACCACTTCACTCACGGCTGCCTCGGAGAGATACGCCGCAACGGTTTCTTGGCCCGCGCCATCGTAGGGACTGCCATAGCGAATACGGAGATCCCCACGCTCGCCGGCGGAAGGCAGCCGACCGAGAGACGAGGATGCCTGATCGATACCAACGTGCCGGATATCGCCCGTCTCCATCGGGAATGGCAGGTGCTGTACTTCCGGGTGAGCGGGGGTGTGTATCTCCCCTGTGCCGACCTGCGGGCGCTCATTTCCACCGCCTCCACCGCAGGCCGCAACGAGAACGACAGCTACCACGGTAGCGATACCGCAAATGGTCTTCATGATCGCTCTCCCCGCTCGCAGCAGCCCGGCTGGTGCCAGGCCGGTGCAACCTTCACGGGAATAGAGTCCCGCCTAGTCGCCAAGCAACAACGGGACCTACCCCGCCCGACGGGTGGCGGACCGTTGTATTGAGCGGGCGATCCGACTTGAGGGTTGCCCGGAGGGTTGCCGGGCGGAGACGACAGGAAAGTGCGGACGCTCGTCAAGGTCAATGCCCAGATTAACTGCAACTACGAGAGGACATGCGAAGGAGTTTGTCATAAGTGCGCTTGCGGTGCGGATCGACCATGGGCGGCGGGTAGGGCAGCGCGTCCGTGTAGTCACGCGCGACAGTCGCGCCGCCTCTACGAAAACCGCGATACGCGGCGACGAGTTGACGGCCGATGTCGGGGGGAAGCGGTTTGCGGCGAGATCGGAACTTGCTGACGAACCGGGCGACGGGGGTGGAACGGCGTACGTCGTCGATCAGTTCGATCAATACAGGACAATCCGAGTAGCCCCGGTTGTCGACTAGAACGGGCGCAGACTCGTATGCAAGCGGCATGTCTGACGGCTGCCACGTCGCCTCCGCGAACCGGCCACGATGCACCCTCATCCTCACCGGCGGCGTGACATGGACGAGCCGAATTTCGGCGTCGCCGCCCTGCGCGAATGCTAGTTGGCTACCGTCCAACTCGTTCACCTTGCGGGGGTTCATCAGATTTCGTTGATGACACCCTGTGCAGCCGAAGCTTCCGAACTCCCATAGCGGGTCCGTCCGCTTCTCCTGCGGCTTGTCGCCTCTCGGCTGTCGAAGCATCACTACGATGACCCGTAGGTCACGCATGGCCCACGGCTCCCGGCGTCCCGCCCGAAATCATAGCCAGAATGCCCCGGAGCCATCTCGCTGCTTCCGCAACCCCCGCGATGTTGGCAACGAACTCTTGGCCCCGTGCCACAGCGCGCAGAGTGCCGTCAGAGCCCCATCTGGACGGGTCACTGTGGTAGGTGAGCCCGGCGTGTCGGAGCCAAGGCGGAACGCTCCAATGGCTTGCGGGGCCCACTGGGAGCGACAGGCGCAAACCGGGCGTATCCGAGACGGCAGTGTTGCCCGGACCCGTGTAGATCGTGTTGTTGGCGTTCCAACTCCCAATAGTGTGTGGATGGCGCCGTGAGAAGCCGCGCGGCTGACTCGATGGTGCAGGCGCGGCCCCAAGCTTCGTCATTTCCGCGACTCTGAGGTAACCGAAGATGCGGTGGTGCGGATCGCCGCCGTCGCACCGCGAGAACAAGCCGAAGAACAGGAACACGTCGCCGACTCCCACGTCATTGTTGGCGAGGTGGCTTTGCGCGGCACCGGTCTGGCCGAAAGCGCACCGTCCCCGTTCGAACATGGGATCGTGGTGGCAGAGGTTTGCTGCGGTGAGCCGGCCACCGGTCACGCGCTGCACAACGGCACCGAGAGCGAGATCACCGTATGTTGTCTCGGACCGGTCCCGGGCCGGAATCGGGATGCTCGTGGGACGACCGCGGATAATCGGCGACGGTGAACCGCCCGATGCGCTGTCAAATCCCTTTCGACTCAATACGATCTTCATGAAACGCGCACAGAATTTAGCCCGCAACAACGCGCCGGGTCAAGGTCGGCCCCAACCCAGCGTACGCGGAACCTCCACAACTTTCCGTTGCAGTGGTCGCAATGGCCAGGCAATGCGTTGGGATCATCATCGTAAGGAGCTGTGAGTTATCTCTGCCGAAACAGTGTGCAGCCGCCTTGAACCGCTTCGAGGCAGGCGCGAAGCTGATCTGCCACTGAGGTTCGTGTCAGGGTTCGTCGCTTGATGCAGTGAAATGTCACGCGTACGAAAAAGTTCGGTTTCAGTTCTTGCTCCGCATCATTGGCCGTGAGCAAGATCATGTCCTGGTCAATTTCTCCTTTTCTCCCCTTTCCCCTAAGCGGTCTAGCCGTTGGTCGTCTGGGCGGGTGATTCTCACCGAAAACGATCGGCTCGATTCCATCCGTTACGGCGAGGACCAAATTCAGGTGTCTGTGTTTGTCGATGTTGCAAAGCTCCCTTAGCGTCCGAAAAACCTGTGCGTTGCATGCGCGGTACTTGCCATCGACTGGCAGCTGGAGGACCGGATTGAAAGGCTGCAAGTAGCGAACTATTTTCTTGTTCTCGTCCGAGACGCCTTCCAAGACCTTCACAATGCGGGCAGGCGTCCATTGTTCTTCGCTATCCAGAATTGGAAATTGATTAAATCGTGTTGGTCTGTTTCCGCTGGCGAGGACGAGTTGCCACACAAGATGATCAAGCGCAGATCGCAGATTGTAGAGAATCTCCCCTACTCGAATCGACCATTCAATTGGCACTTCCGGAGCGGCGCCGCGATAGACCCACCTCTGCTCGCCGGCATCCGTGTCGATTTCGTGGACGATTGCCTGTCTGATGTTTGCACAGAGCTCATCAATATCGGCGCTGAGCGTCATGACCTGATTCCTCGCACGGTCGATCTTTGCGTCAATCCCTCTGAAATCCATCACCGATCAGTCTCCGATGCATTGATGGCTAGCAACTCCCTCAGCGCCTGTTCTTCGGACATCCCCACGTCCCACCCGTAGGCGGCCGCAACCGCGGCGTCGAGCACGGCGTGCGCATCGGCGAGCCATTGCGGTCGTGCATTGTACAGTGCAGTCCGCGTGCGGGCCTTCTGTTCCTTCGCCGCGGCCTCGCTGCGGGCGACCGGACGCTTCGGATAGCCTGACACCGACTCATCTACCCATTCCACCCACTCGGGCGGGTTAAGCCAGCGGTGGCGCAACTCGACCAGTCGCCGCGCGGCCTCGGCTATGGCCACAGCGCGCGGGTCGTCCGCGTAGTCGGGCGCAGGAATGTCGGGTGCGAGGCCGTCCGGGAAGGGGAATGTCTCGAAGGTAGTCGTCGGCGTGTAGCGCGGATCGTTGCCCTTGCCGAGCCATGTCCCAAGCCGCAGTGACCACGCCTCGTGAAACCGGCTGTGCAGGATGCCAAACGTTGTATCGTCGTCGCGGGCGATGACGATGAGCTGGTGGTCGGGGCAGATGCCCGCTTCCAGCCACTCGAACAGCCGATGCTTGGCGACCGTCGGCGTGACGATGTAGCGCGAGAGCCCGTCAAGCGCCTGCCACATTTCCGGGCGCGGACGCTCGTGTCGCCACCAGAGTCGCTTGACAGACGCGGCCCTGTTCTTCTGTCGCTTCGGCCAGACATGCTCCCTGACGTACCCGAAGGGCGCCTCGTAGAGCGCGGCGTCCGCTTCCGACATCTCCCATCCGAAATCCACGATCCACTTGCCCGCCGGACGGCGGGTCAGGTCCATGCCGTTCACCCACGGCTTGAGCACGTCGGCGTTGGGCCGCCCGTTTGGATTTGCCGGAAGGCGCAGCCACTCCCGAGCGAGATCACCGGGAACGTCGAACGGCCCGCTCTTCGTGTCCCCCATGAAGGCAACCCCGCTGTTCGCCGGGATGCGTTTCGTCCCGGTCAGGTCGATTCCGGCTCCGCCGCGACGGGCCGTAAGGTCGGAATGGATTTCGTCGGCGGGTTCGCCATTCATGCGGGTCTCTGGCCTGTACACGTCGCCCGCGCCGGAGAAGCAGACGAGAGACACCCGCACCGCCGCGCCGTCGATCACCCACGGCTCGTCCGACCAGGCGTCGAAGATCGGCCGTTCGGCGATCGCGACCTGCAAGGCTCGGCGGTTCGCACCGCCGCGTATCGAGTTCGTGGCGACGAGGCCGACGCGCTGGGCCTTGCCCGACGCAACTTGCCCGCCCGCCTTCACGAACCAATAGCAGACGAGATCGGCCTCCGGCGGTACACGTCCCTTCCATGCGGCGAACATCCCGGAGACGTAATCCTCCCCCAATCCGCCGATCAGGAGCTTGCCGCCGAGAAACGGCGGGTTGCCGATCACGACATCGGCGTCGGGCCAAGCCGGTTCCGTGCCGTCGGGCGCGAGGATCGCGTCGCGGGACTCGATGGTCTCCAGCGGCTTCAGGATCGGATCGCGGGACTCCCGGAACCCGTTGCGCCGCATCCATTGAATGTCTCCGATCCAGACCGACACGCGGGCGAGTTCCGCCGCGTAGTGGTTGATCTCGATACCCCTGACATTTGCGGGGCCGACCGCCGGAAACGACCGCTCAAGGCCCATCGACTCCGCTTCGAGGTTCACCCGGTGTTCGATGTCCTTGAGCGCATGCAGCGCCAGATGGAGGAAGTTGCCCGAGCCGCAGGCGGGGTCCAGCACCGTGAAGTCCTGCAAACGCTTGAGGAACTCGTTGAGCAGACGCTGCGAGGCGCGGACCCTCACGGACCCGGTCCGGCGACGCCTCCACACCGGCGTCGCCTTGTCCTCCCTGGCGATAGCGGCGGCGATCTTCTCCTTCTCGCCTGCCCATTCCGCCAGCAGCGGACGGACGATCACCGGTTCGACAATGGCCATGATCTTGTCGCGGTCGGTGTAGTGCGCCCCGAGCTGCGAGCGCTTGTCCGGATCGAGGCCGCGCTCGAACAACGTCCCGAAGATCGACGGGTCGATTTCCGACCAGTCGAGCGTCGCTGCTCTCAGCGCCGTCTCGATCCCTTCCCGGTCCAGCGGCAAGGCGTCGTCGTCGTCGAACAGTCCGCCGTTGAACCAGGCCACGGACTCGAACCCGACACGGCCGCCTGCAGACATGGCCCTGAACAGGTCACGGGCGAGCTCGGCGAACTCGTCGGGCCGACGGCGCGCCCGTTCCAGCATCCGGGTGAACATGTTGTCGGGCAGCAGACCCACATCCTCGGCGAACAGGCAGAACACCAGTCGGTTGACGAAATGCGCCACTGTCTGGGGATCCTGGCCCCGGTTCCGCAGCGACTGCGCAAGCTCGGCAAACGTCGCCGCCGCGCGCTCCGTCACGGTCTGCCGCGTCTCCCCCGGACGAAGCCGCTCCGGGTCCGACATCGCCCACTTGAGCTTGTCCCGGGTCGCCCCGTCCGCCAGGTCCTCCAGCGTGAACTCGTGCGTCATGCTCACGCTGTTGGTCCAGTTCGTGCGGATGCGGAACCGCGCCATGTCGGAGACGATCAGCAGCGGCGGGTTCTCCAGCGCGAACGCGTACTGACGCAGCTGGTTGAACGCCGCATCGAGGTCCGCGCGCCGCCCCTTGTACTCCCAGGCGAAGCAGCCGCGCTTCCACACGTCGGCCCAGCCGTCGCCGCCGCTGTCCTTCCGCGCGCCGCGCTCGAAGCAGTACCACTCGCCCGAAGGGTCCGCGTCCGTCGGCGTCGGCTCATCTACCAACGCGCACAGGTCGTTGAAGTGCGACTGCGACGCCGAGCGTTCCTTGAGCTCGACCACGCGCCACTTCGCGATGAACTCCCCCGGTGTCATCGCGCCAACCGCTCTGAGGACGTGGACGCGGGCCGGCGGCGTCGAAAGACCGCGCTGGATGACGTGGCGTCGTTCATCGAAGCCTGACTCCTCGTTGCCATCATGTTCCCTTCACCATGCAGCGGCCTCGTGCCGGTTGCAAGCCGCGGCTTCGGTCAGCCCTCCGTGTGGAGCGGCAACATGTGCGGAAGCATTCGTGCCGACGCGGTGGCCACCGACCGGAACATCGTACCCGGCAGCTGCATCGACATCGTGCTGTGCGAAGTGTGCAACACTCCCTCGCTGGGTTGTTTCGCACCCGGCGTCATGTTGCCTCTGGCGACCGGAAGGTGGTGCGGAGCGCGCTCATGGATCCCGGATCAATCGTCCCGCTCAAACGCCACGGCGGCTTTGCCCTGGCTGCATGACCTGCGAACGTTCACCATCATTGTGAATGAACGCCGGACCGGTTCCGACGGGCTGGCGCCCGTTATGGGTTCTCACACCTGCCGCAGTTGACTGCCTGTCGCGCCTTGTCTGCGTCCATGTGCGCAGGTCGAGCCCCTCCGACCCCTTCATGCCATGGAAAAGGTTATGCTCTCTGTAAGACGGGCGTGTACCGGTCGTGTACCGGTGCGAACACATCCCCGTGATTTCAGGGACTTGGCGGCGCGAAGGTGCGACGCAAACTCCGACGCAAGGCCATTCACCTGGCGGGAATCCTCCTTGCGTATTTCCTACAGGTAATCGAGGCGGTCGCGCACGTGACGGACCGGAGACGACTTTTTCCAAGACAGCCCGGGCGTGACGAGGATGCCCGGACGACGCCTCGTCCCGGTCATGCCTGCGTCCGGCATTGAACACCCCCGCGTGAGCGCCCTCATGCGCAGGAGTGCGGAGAATCCGCTGCCGGGATCGCGGTTCCCTGGGGAACCCAACCAGGCGGACGAACGACAGGCTGCGCACGGGCATGAACGGCGGCGAGGCGGGAAAGCCTGGGAGCGGGAGGGCGGCGGTGGAATCCCTCCGCCCGGTCCGGTGGCGATACCGAGCGCTCAGGATCGGCTTGGCGATGGGTTTCTCTCGCCGGCTTCGTGGCCGGCGATGCCGGAGAGTTCCAACGGAGGACGGTCGGGAAACCGGGCGATGAGCGAGAGGGTTCCGCCTATCGCCTCGACCGTCTGGCGCAGCGTGGACAGCAACATGTCGCTGCGCTACTCCAGCCGTGAGACGGCAGCGTCCTGGCTAATTCCGAGCTCTCCCGCGCGACGCTGGCTTGGGTGAGCTCGCGCGCCTTGCGCAGTTCGCGCAACGTCATCTCCTCGGTGATCAACTTCCACGGCCGCTCCTCGATCTTGTGCCGCCGCCCGGGGTCCAACATCGCCATCGTCCCGTCAAGGCTCACGGTCATCGCGATCCTCCTTCGTCGGCGAGCCGGAAAAGGCGCGTTCGTCGACCTTGCGGAAGAGGGTGGTAGAACTGTCTTCCGCTCCCGCCCGACTTCTCGCCCGCGCGGTGGAACTCGGGAAGCAGCTGCCCGACGGCGCCTAGCGGTCGCTGTCTCCTGCGATTCCGTGTTTCCGGTTCAACATGATCGTCCGCTGCTGCCAATATTCTCTCTCGTTCACGCTCTTGCGTCCCTCAGCTACGTCGATCTCATGGATGAATCGAAAGCGGTCCAAGAGTTCGCTGACAGTGGGCGCGCCGGGTTCCGCCCACGGTTGGGCGAACCGTTTCAGCCCGCTATAGGCGCGAATCTTGTAGCTCTCGCCGCGGATACTCAGATGTACGAACGAATCCGGACAGATTTCCGGGCAGTAGACCATGAGCGTCTGTTGAGAACCGCCATACGACCCTACGCCGGAACGTCGCCGACGTTCCGGCGTCACTTTCGGTTTGTTGTGCAGGCGGCACTCGTCGTAGAAGGTCCGGTAGCCGGGTTCAAGTTCCTCAAGCAGTTCTTCCCAAGACAGCTCACGGAGGTCAATCGCGTCCAACGTCGGGAGGAACCATCGGTCGAACCACGCGCCCTTGTCGCCCTTATACGCATCTACCCGATCCTGTACACGTTGCCGGACACTGGCCTTGGTCAAGCGGTTGCCGAAGATGCCGTCCTCGATCCGCTCCAGGGGCGCAACCACGAAGAAGGCGAGACGTTCAATTTGCTGTGGCTCGGTGTCGGCACGTCTCAATGTCTCCGCGATGCACGCAACAGTCCGGGCCGCTTGGTCATAGCCGGGGGCATTTGTGGTGCCGGACGAGAGCTTGGACCACATCTTCGCTTCCACGACGACGAGTTGCGCGGCATCTTCTCGCAGTGTCAGTCCCGCCTTGCTCGGTCCGCCGATGTTGAAGTGACCGACGGCTCCGTCGGCGTGCGTCCAATTCTCACCTGAATTGTCGCCCTGCCGCCTCGCCGGAAACGCGGGGGGAAGCAACGCCTCGGAGTACCACCGTGCCCCGGGGAGAAATGCCAGTGGATGGGTCTTCCCAGCATGTTGTTGAGCCCAGTCAAGAATGAGCCGGAGCATCCAACCTTCGTTGTATAGCTCCGTCGGACGGACCGTTGCCGTCCCCTTTCCCGCGGACGCAAGGATATTGATGACTCTGGGATGCATGGTTCTACCGGATCCGGTTTAGTCCCTCGCGAAGGAGACGGCGAGCGCTTCGGAGTCCGTAGGGTTTGTGTACCGTGTCGTCACGAGGTTCGGTTTCGAGCCTTGAAGGCTGCGCTCGCAGGACGGCCCCCCGTTTCTCCGACCCGGGCTGTCCCCGTTGCCGCTCCGGGCACACTGCACCGCGTCTGACCGGCAGCAATGAATGACGGAGAAACAATCCGGGCGGCCGAACGAGGGCGACCCCGAAGGGCAG
The DNA here is from genome assembly GCA_965221155.1 of uncultured Binatia bacterium (SeqCode). Lineage (GTDB taxonomy): Bacteria > Desulfobacterota > Binatia > UBA9968 > JAJDTQ01 > JAJDTQ01. The sequence goes on from OZ244869.1 coordinate 2,112,377, forward strand.
GTCGAACTCGCGGTTATGTACTCGGGCGGCGACGGCATGCCGCAGGAAGGCGGACACCTTCATTGAGAACATGTTTCCAATATCCGGCGGCCGTCTTGTTTGATTGGGTAAAGGGGAATGTCGTTTGTTACATGGAATTTAGCAACCGACCCGCCGTCGACCTCCTCGATATCGACGAGCCAATCGGTCGTACCTTGAGGTGAATTACTCACGACGCTCGCCCCGTTGCCATGCAACCGCACGTGGTTGTTCCGGCCTATTTTCAATAATCCGTAACGCATTTCTTCGTCCATCAGAGCAGCAATGCAATGGGCAGCCTCGGGTGGAGCGCTCCTCATGCGGATCACCGCGGAGGGCTCGAGCGATCGTAGTTCTCTAGGAGTACGTGCAAGAGAACACGCCGCCGACGCCAGCACGAACAGGCCAACGATCCCAATACTCCAGTTGAGCATACAGGAAGACCTCCAACCAATTGCCGGGTTCGTCAACGAAGGTCTCCTTGTATGCCCAACGAGAGGAACTGGAGCCACGGGCGTCCAACAACCGGGACCGATGCTCGCTCGTGATCTCTATACCTGAACCAGTGTAGCCTTTCCGACGCAGAAAACACACCGCGGCTCGTTGTTCGCCGAAAGCCCTCACGCTTTGCGCTCGGGCCGAGCGAAACGAAACTTCTCTCGCAGACGGACGACATCGATGCTTCCCCAACACCGCGTGCTCAACTGCGCGCCCTTCGGCGGGAAAGCCCCGTGGATCACCTTGATGCCCCTCGTTTCGAGAAACTCCGCCACCGGCACGAAGTCGCGGTCGGACGAAACCAGCACTGCGATGTCATAGTTGTCGGCCCAGGCGAGGCTGATCATATCGGTCGCCATGCGGACATCGACACCCTTCTCCTCGGTCCCGCGCATGTCGGCGCCGCAGGTGGGGCATTGGGCTACGGCCTCATGGCAGGCGGGGCACGCTGGCGGCGAACGCTTCTTCTGTCGCGGCACAAGGGACACGCTCACTCCGGAAAATGTGTCCACCACCGTAGTCGCCCATCGGTGGAGTCTCCGGTCCGCGTCTCGTGCCGGGTCGTGGGAGCCGTAGAAACTCAGTCCCTGATACTGGCCGGTTGCGGCAGCATCAACTACCGCCGTTGCGGCGTGCGACAGCGACCCAAGCTTCATCCAATCGGTGCGGAACGCCTCGTCGGTCTCCCGCATCGACAGCGTGTAGTTCCAGAAATCGACGAACACCCTGACACGGTGGCGTGGGCCCTGGATCGGATCGTTATCGGGCATGTCGAGCCGAAAAAATACAGGGACGCACGAGGCGTCCCTGGGGTCAAGATGATCGGACCCCGTATCTCCCGGTCTGGGCGGTGGTCCGATGGGTCGTGTTGCATGGAAATGTACCCCCTAACCTCCCGTCTTGCAACCCGACGTTCGGAACCGTTCGGAAGTCAGGGACGTCCGTAATGGAGGGAGCCTCCAACCGCCAAAGGGTCAATCGTCGTGGCCTCGCCTAGCGCTCTTGTGACATTGAGAGGGATGAGTTCGGTGAGCACCTGCTTGGAGACGCGGTAGAAGGCAAGGTTTTCGAAAGACGGGCAGACCGAGATAACCAGACAGACGCCTCGCAGGTAATTCCGGTCAATGCGCTTACGGATGGTTTCGAGTAGTATTCATGAAACGGAGTGTTTTGTGTCTCTACGCGTACTATCCACAGGGATTCGCGCAGTAAAGGGCGGGCGCCAAGGCCTTCAAGAATGTCATGGAGACTCTGGCGGATCGCGCGCTTTTGCCCAGCGCCTTCTAGGTCGTAGTTTATAAGGCAAAGCATGATGGTGTCCCACCGGTCCGTTAGGACTTCCCGCGCCTTCAAGCAAGCTCTCGCAACCTGAACTATGTGTCCTCTTTACCACCACGGCGTGCGAGTCTCGCACCCACCCCAGAACCAAGCAGTCAAAGGTACGGCGAACTCTTGAGTTCACCGGACCACTCCTCGTGGCCGTCAAAGTCCGGGGCTACCCACCACTTCACGATCCGGAAAAGCTCACCATCATAGTTGGCGCCCCCCCGGCAACCGCCGGGGAGCGGGGACCGAGCCTCCACCATTCCAGAATAGTCGACACCCCGAACGTGTCAAGAAGTACCTGGCAGCAGGCACAAGGGGCGTGTGGGAGCACACTGTCCCGTTCCGTGAATCCGGAAGAAACCCACCGGCCAAAGACAATCACCGCCAATGGCTGCCACGCCTGATAGTCGCGTCACACGCACCTTGTTCCCGGCCCTGGAAGCGCGTATGCCGGCGGCATGGACACCGCACAACCACCGAAACATGCACGACGCGGGAGGCGTCCGCCGTGGTAGCGTCGATCGGCAAGATCGCCTCTCCGTCGCAGGGCGCGGGCTACTTCGAGCGGGACGGGTACTACGGCAGGGACGACCCGGCCCACAAGGAAGCGAGCGGCTGGGCGGGCCGGGGCGCGGAGGAACTGGGGCTCTCCGGTCCGGTCGACTCCGATGCATTCCGGGCCATCCTCGATGGCAAGGTTCCCGGCGGACGCCAACTCGGCCGCAAGGATTTCGATGGCAACATCCAACACCGTCCGGGCCGGGACGTGACGCTGTCCGCTCCCAAGTCGGTGTCGCTGATGGCGATGGTGGGAGGAGACGAGAGGATCGTGGACGCCCACGACAGGGCGGTCGGCAGGACGCTCGCCTGGATCGAGAAGAACGCCGTGGAGACCCGGATGCAGGACAGGACCACGGGCGCAATGGTCCGGGCCGGCGGCCAGAAGATGGTGGCCGCAACCTTCCGCCACGACACCTCCCGCAACCTCGACCCGCAACTCCACACCCATGCCGTTGTCGCCAACATGGTGCAAGGCGAGGATCAGAAGTGGCGCACGATGGTGGACGACGGGCTCTTCAAGGGCAAGATGACGATCGGAGCCATCTACCGGGCAGAGCTGGCGCAAGGGCTTCAGGACCTCGGGTACGGGATAGAGAAGACGCACCCGGACGGGCGTTTCGAGATCGCGGGAGTATCGCGGGAGGTGATCGAGGAGTTCTCGACGCGGCGGTCGGAGATCGAGGCGGCGATGAGAGAGCATGGCCTGGGCGGGACGGGGGACAACCCGCACCTGGCGGCGCGGGCGAATCTGATAACGCGGGCGGCGAAGCGCGACGTGGAACGGGGCGACCTGCGCCGGTCCTGGGAGCGCCAGGCGGCGGAGCTGGGGTTCTCGGCTGAGACGGTGCGGGCTAAGGCGCGACAGGCGGAGCGGAAGCTCCCGGCCCCGGACCTGTTCACGGACCGGGGACGGCCTGCCGCGGAGGCGGCAAGCTGGGCGGTGGAGCACCTTGCAGAACGCCAGGCGGTGTTCGGCCACGGGGATCTTCTGGCCGCGACGCTGGCCCGCGAGCCGGGCGCGGTCACGGTGGAGGCGGCGGAGCGGGCCGTCTCGGACCTCGAACGGGAGGGCGGACTGCACGCGGCCAGGGGTCTCGACCACGGCAGGCACTGGACGACGGATGCGGCCATGGGGCGGGAGTCCGAGGCCATCGCGCTGATGCACGCGGGCCAGGGATCGGGAAAACCCATCATGCGGCGCTGGATTGCGGAAACCAAACTCCACGGAGGACGTCTCAACGAGGGCCAGAAGGAAGCCGTCAAGATGGTGCTGGCGTCGAAGGACCGTGTGGTGGGAGTGCAGGGCTATGCGGGGACGGGCAAGACGACGATGCTGAAGCGTCTGCGGACGCTGGGCGAGAGCCGGGACCACCGGGCGGTGGGCCTCGCGCCTTCGGCCTCGGCCGCGCGCACCCTTGAGCGGGAATCCGGGATCGAGTCGGAGACGTTGCAACGGTTCCTCGCTCGCCATGCGGGAGTCATAGAAGGCCGGGGCACGGTGAAGGGTCTTCGCCAGTTGCGCGTCTCGTATTCGAAGACGGTCCTGGTGGTGGACGAGAGTTCGCTCGCATCGAGCGAGCAAATGCAAGGTCTTCTCAAGGCGGCGACGACGCTCCGGGTGCCGCGAGTGGTGCTGGTCGGAGACGAGAAGCAGCTCGGGGCGGTGGAGGCGGGCAAGCCTTTCGAGCAACTCAGGCGCGCGGGGATGCAGACTGCGGTGATGGACGAGATCCTCCGCCAGCGGAACATGGAGCTCAAGGAAGCGGTGCGGGCGGGTCTGGCGGGCGAGGTCAGGACAGCCTTCGACAAGCTCGGGGACCGGATCGCGCAGGTGGAGCGGGAGGATATCGGCCTCGAAGCGGCCGAACGCTGGTTGAGACTGGCTCCCGAGCAACGCGCGGGGACCGGAGTGATCGCTCCGACTCGGGCGTTGCGGGACGAGATCAACGCGAGAATCCGCGACAGCCTGATTGCCGAAGGCGTGGTCGCGGGTCCTGCCCGCCGGGGCGAGAAGCTCGTGTCGAGGGGCCTGACCCGTGCGGAGATGGCCCGGGCCTCCAACTACTCGGCAGGAGACACGGTGATCTTCAACCGGCAGTACAAGACGCTGGGGGTTGAGAAGGGTGACGAGCGCGAGGTCGCGCGGGTGGACTACGACCGCAACACGGTCTGGCTGGACGGCGGTGGTGGAGATCCTGTGGCCTGGCGGCCGTACCAGATTGCCGCCGCCAAGGGCGGCGTCGAGGTCTACAGGAACGAGGAGATGGAGCTTCGAGCCGGCGACCGGGTCCGGTGGACACGCAACGATCCGGGCTCGAACCTCGTGAACGGGGAGGCGGCGGTGGTGGAATCCATCGAAAAGGAGGGCGTCGGGTTCCGCCTGGAGAACGGAAAGGCCGCCGGACTGGACGAAGATGATCCACAACTCCGGCACATGGACCGGGCCTGGGCGGCCACGCTGCATGCTTTTCAGGGCAGGACGGTGGACCATATCGTGGCCGCAATGCCCGCCGGCAATCCGAATCTGACGAACCAACGCGCCTTCTATGTCGCCATCAGCCGGGCCCGTGACCATGCCGAGTTGGTCACCGACGATGCCAGGAAGCTCTCCGACCAGCTGGAAAGGGCCACCGGAGAGCGGATCTCGGCACTTGATGGAGTCGCCAGGGAGGCCGCGCACGAGGCGGAGTTGGGCCTCGAGCGGCCCGAAGACCGGGACGCCGGTCCCATGAATCTCATGGATCGCATGGATCGCGAGCACGAAACCGAGATCCAACAAGACCCAGGGCACGAGCCCGGGCATCTGCCGTGGCATGAACTCGACCGGGACCACGACCCTGAATTGGCGGAAAGGAGTGCCGGAGGCGAGCGGTCGGAACTCGAATCCGGGGAAATCAAACCCGGGGACGACCGCTCGCACGGACCGGAACGCGACCCCGGCCAGGAAGAGACGCTCGATCCGAAGGTAAAGTCCTTCGACATGGACCTCGAACTTTAGAAACCTTCCCTCCTTGCGGCCGGCCTTGAGGCCGTCGCCGGCGAGAGACAACCCATCGCAGAATCGATACGGGAACCCCAATATCGCCGGAGCGGGCGGAGGATTCCCGCCGTTGCCGTCGCCCTCCTCCTCCACCTCCCGGCCACGCCGCCGTTCATGCCCGTGCGCAGCCTGTCGCTCGTCTGCCCGGTTGGGTTCTCCGGGAACACCGATCCCCGGGGGCGGGTTCTCCGCACTCCTGCGCATGAGGGCGCTGACGCGGCGGTGTTCAATGCCGGACGCAGGCATGACCAAAACGAGGCGTCGTCCGAGCATCCTTGTCACGCCGGGCTGTCATGGAAAAGCCGCTCCCGGTCGGTCAGCGGGCGAAATCGCCCGAATCGGCCGTAGGATGCATGCTGGAGGATTCCCACCAGGTGGATGGCCTTGCGTCGGCTTTTGCGTCGCACCTTCGCGCCGCCAAGTCCCTGAAATCACGGCCATGTGTTCGCACCGGTACTCGACCGGTACACGCCCGTCTTACGGAGAGCATACGCCTTTTCCATGGTGCGAGGGGGGCCGAGGGGCTCGACCTGCGCACCTGGACGCAGACAGGGCGCGACAGGCAGTCAACTGCGGCAGGTGTGAGAAGAATAACGGCTCGGCCGTAGAGATGGAGCCGCATGGCGGGAGATCGGCGAGGGGAGACGAAAGGTGCGCAATATCAGTGGGTTAGCCCGAGCGGCGTCTGAGCGGGAGGAACAGGAAGTGTTGCACGGGGTCGAAGCGGCGACCATCGGGCAGTTCGCCGGCGTCAATACAAGGAAGCAGCCGTGGGGGCGCGAGCGCGGGTCTGGCGGCGAAGATTCTCTGAGAGAACCGGGACGATTCCTTGGGGAATCGGGGTGATTCTCCAGAGAATCGCCGGCTTCCCCGGAGAATACATCCTGCGTTTTTTCCGTGGCTTACGTGCGACGCCTTGTTATGGAGGCCCTGCAATCCGCGTACATCAGCTTACAATCCATTTACAGCAACCCGGACCGGGCCATGGCCGGCGACTGCGCGGGCGGCGAAGCGGAGGCAAGGCATTCGGAGCTAAGTGGCCGCCGGGCATCATGAGCACACGGAGATTGGCGGTCGCGGCAGGCGTCAGGGCTGCACCGCCCGCAACCTCAACAAGCTTGCTAACCACCGGTTGGCGGAAGCGACGGCGGTCACGGGCACGTCGGCGTTCAGGCGGCCGGACATGATGGCTAGAGGTATTGCAGGCGCTGCACACGCGGGACGACCCGGCGGAGCTTCGCGTGGCCGGGCGTCTCGGATCTTCCAGAAGGACGGCATCGCGGGAGCCTTCGGAGCGAAGCGTCAGTAAGGAAGACACCGACTGCCTTGAGAAGGAAAGAACGGCATCGCTCCAGACAAGACAAGGAACAGCAGCCCGGACCGGGTCATTGCCGGTGGCCGCGCGGGCGGCGAAGCGAATGTGGACGGCAACCGGGATGCGCCGCGCGAGGTTGGCGCCGGCCTCGACATTCCGGTTGATTCTCGTGCGGAGCGCGGTGACGGCGATGCTTCAGCCGGGGCGTCGAGTTCGTCGCCGCAACGGCGCCGCGGCGCTGCACGGGGCGCGAGCCGATGTTGATGGCAAGCGCCGCTGCCGCGACCGTCACTGCCGAACCAGTGTCCGGCGGTGCTGCGCGCGGCAGCGACACTCACTCGACCGTTGCTGTCGGCGGTGGTGTAAGATATGCCGGACATTCCAGAAGTCGTCAGTGAACAGAGTGGTGCGGCCATGCCGTGACGGCATGCCCGGCACGCTGTCGCCGGAGTCGAGGCGCAGGATGTCTTCAAGGACGACACGGGTGTCGCCGAAACTCCGCGACGCCTGGATGGCGGACGTGACGGCGGTCACGGGCGCGTCTGCGGCCAGGCGTTCGGACATGATGGCAGTTCGTTCGCGGCGCGCAAACGCGCGGCGCTACGGGAGTGGGGCATTGCGGAGCAAGGGATGGGATGCAGGCGAGCCGTGAACCAGAGCAGCTCAGGAGGGGAGTGAGCATGAGGGAATCCGATATCGCGGTCCAGATTGCAGGCCGCACCCCGCTGACGAAGGCCCAGGCGAAGAGCGCGGTCAACGCGGTATTCGAGGTCATCCGGGACGCTCTTGCGAACGGGGACACGGTGTCGGTCACCGGGTTCGGCAGGTTCTCGACGAAGAGCCGGCCGGCGCGGACGGGGCGGAATCCGCGGACGGGAGAGAGCATCGCCGTCGCGGCGTCGAAGGCTCCGTCGTTCAAGGCCGGGAAGGCGCTTCGGGACAGGTTGCGTTAGCCTGAACTTCCCTGTTTACCAAGCCTGAGTTACGGAGCCAAGTGATTGAAAAGGCAAGGAGATTTGCACGTTTGAGGGGACAGGGGGGTTGATATGTAGGCATGTAATGAGTAGACCTACCGGGATTCAGAGCCCTTTTATTGCTTGACAGTATGAGTCATTATCGCCTATCATAGTAGGCATGTACGTAACCGCCGTCCCGAACCGCAACTCGCCCCCCGCCATCCTGCTGCGGGAAAGCTACCGCCAGAACGGTAAAGTCAAAAGCCGCACCCTCGCCAACCTCTCCAAGTGGCCCCAGGCCAGGATCGAAGCCCTGCGTCGGGTCCTCAAGGACGAGCCGCTGGTGGCCCCGGAACAAGCCTTCGACATCCTTCGCTCCCTGCCCCACGGTCATGTGGCCGCTACCTTGGGCACCGTGCACAAGCTGGGGCTGGACCGCCTCATCGCAACCCAACCCTCGCCCGAACGTGACCGCGTCGTAGCCCTTGTCGTCGCCCGTGTCCTGGCCCCGGGCTCGAAGCTGGCCACCGCCCGTGGCCTGGCTCAGGAAACGGCTCGGGATTCGCTGGCCGAGACCCTCGGTTTGGACGACCACAACGAGGACGATCTGTACGCGGCCATGGACTGGCTTTGGGAACGCCAAGGCGCCATGGAGGGGCGTCTGGCCAAGCGCCATCTTGGGGAAGGCTCCCTGGTGCTCTACGACGTAACCTCAAGCTACGTCGAGGGCCGATGCTGTCCCTTGGCCAAGCACGGCTACTCCCGAGACGGCAAGCGGGGCAAGCTTCAGATCGTCTTCGGACTGTTGTGCAACCGAGAGGGCTGTCCCGTAGCGGTGGAGGTGTTCGAGGGCAACACCGCAGACCCAGGCACCCTGAGCACCCAGATCGACAAGCTGCGCCGACGCTTCGCTCTCTCCCGAGTGGTCCTGGTGGGGGATCGGGGCATGCTCACCACCGCGCGCATCCGCGAGGAAGTGCAACCCGCAGGGTTGGACTGGATCAGCGCCTTGCGCGCACCGGCCATCCGCAGGCTGGCCGAAGACGGGGCCTTGCAACCCTCGCTGTTCGACCAGCGCCACTTGGCCGAGATCACCTCGGAGGACTACCCCGCAGAACGCCTGATCGTATGCCGCAATCCCCTGCTGGCAAAAGAGCGGGCGCGCAAGCGCGAGGCCTTGCTCCAGGCCACCGAACGGGAACTGGACCGCATCGTGGCCGCCACCACCCGAGAGAAGCGCCGCTTGACCGACCCCAGCCGCATCCAGCAGCGCCTCGGCAAGGTCCTGGGCCGGCATAAGGTCGGCAAGCACTTCGAGACCGCTGTCTCTGATGACGGCGTCTTGACCTATGGACGCCGTGCCGCAGCCATCGCTCAGGAAGCGGCCCTCGACGGCTTCTACGTCATCCGTACCAACGTACCCCCGGCCGTGCTGAATACCCAGGAGACGGTGGGCGCCTACAAGGGTCTGAGTGTGGTAGAACGCGCCTTCCGCAGCTACAAGACCGTGGACCTCAAAGTACGCCCCATCTTCCACTACGCCGCCCATAGGGTCCGTGCCCACGTCTTCCTGTGCATGCTCGCCTACTATGTCGAGTGGCACATGCGCCAACGCCTCAAGCCTCTGCTGTTCGACGACGACGACCCCCAAGCCGCTGAAGCCCTGCGCGCCTCCGTGGTGGCGCCCGCTCAGGTCTCCCCCTCCGCCAAGAACAAGGCGGCACGCAAGATCACCGCCACGGGCTGGCCCGTCCACAGCTTCCGCTCCCTGCTCAACGACTTGGCCACCATCGCCAAAAACCGCGTCGTCACCTCCCAACTCAACGACGCACAACCCTTCGACATCATTACCCGCCCCACTGCCCTCCAAGCCGAAACCTTCAAACTCTTGGGAGTTCGCCTGGAACGTACTCAGTAGCCAATACCCGCTTCCCTCCTTTCCTCTTCAATTACAATGCGTTAGTATCGACTGTAGCTCGAAGTTCAGGTTAGCGTCCAGGGGCTACAGCCCTCGCCAGCGGCTGTCCTGATTCGGAGGGCATGGTTACGTCCCGGCGGGAGAGTTGCTTGCAGTTCCTTCCGGGCTGTCTCCATGATTTCTTCCCTCTGTTGGACATCGGTTCACCTGAGCATGGTGTGAATCCGAAACGCCGCAAGGCGTATAGAACCAGTTTCTTGGTCGTTCAGGTGATCGCGCCATGCCAACCGTTCTCCATCCGGCAGTTAGCCTAGCGGCGCTTGAGCGTCAGGTCGGCGGTGCACTTGTGTGGGAACACGTGCCGGACCTCGTGCGGCTTGCGGGCGTCAGTACGGGAAGCACGAGGTGCCGAAGCAATGCACGGGGGAGCGACTCTCGCCAAGTCCTTCAAGCCGTCGTCCGGGACGCGGTGCCGGTCGGCGGAGGTGTTCACCCTGTTGGGCAGGAGCCGCAAAGCGTCGGAACCGAAATGCCGCGACGCCATGAGATTCGATGCCGGGGAGGCGGTCGTGCCCGAGTTTGTGTTCTCGAGCCAGTCGGGTTACAGACCTCAGTGTGAGCTACCCTTGTTGTCCCCGCGAACGACAAATGTGTGCGGCAATGTCGGCGAAGGAGTGGCGATCAGGGGCAAAAGGTGATGATTCTGGCGGAGGCCGCCTAGTTGGCCGTCCGGGGGCGGTTGCGGGCCAGAGCAGGTGCCATGCCCAACAATGAGGGAGCAAGACATGGCCTCGAACGAGTCAGCGCGAGAACCCAAGTGTTTGACTGGAACCATCCTTAGAGTTCTTGCCAGCAGTACGCTTGTTTTTCTGGTCGCCTGCGGTGGAACGATGGACGGCGTAGTAAGGGGTGAAGGCACTCGCCTCACCTTCCTGTACAAACAGGGCATGGATCGCGACTTCTACGAAGCAACAATTGCCGGCGAGCATTTCAAGGGGCAAGCGGTTCAGGCTGACGCTAGAACCAGCGTAGGTGTCGGTTTGGCCGCGGGAAATACAATACGGGTCATTACATCGTCAGCTAGCGGCAATATCGTGGCTGTCATGTTTGGTGACAGGGGGTCAACGATGCGCTGCAATATGAACTATGCGGACAGTTCTGGGTTCACGCCGATGGGAGGAGTTGGCATTTGCCATCACAGCGACGGTCGGACAATTGATATAATGTGGTAAGGCATCAGTCGGGGCACAAAGTATCAATTTATCATTGGCATGACGCCGAAGCGGTTCTGGAAAAGGATGTCTTTGCTCAGCGCTGGACTGACCGGGATCGGCTTGTTGGCACACAGGGCGATGTGTTGAACGCAAAGGCGAGGATCGATGGTCAGTCACCGAGACTGTTGTCAATGTCGTCCGGGTTTCGCCTTTTCCGAAGCACTTCTGGTTGCCTTTCGTAGCTTACGAAGATCTCTCGTATAGTCGCAATCCGGGAAGTTCGAGCAGCCGATAAAGTGGCCGTACGGGCCCATTCTGGTGTTCAGCCAGCCGTCGCAGACCGGACAGGCCTCAATGGCCCCGCCACAGTCGCGGCAGCGGTAGGCGTTGCCGGACCTGACGGGAAGGCCGTTTCCGCAGCGAGGACAGGCACGTGCGGTGTACTCGCAAAGCGGAAAGTTCGAACAGCCGTAGAAGACGCTCCCGTCGCGGGCGTTCTCGCGGCGCACCTGCCGTCCGCCGGTGCATTGCGGACAGGATACGTCGGCCTCCCGCGGACGGCCGAATACCTCGACTTCGTTTCCGCCATCGATCAACTCCGTCACGAACGCCGACGGCGGACCACCGTCGGCAAGCAGGAAAACCTGCCGTCTCGCCCGGGTGACGGCAACGTAGAGCAGGCGTCGCTCCTCGGCGTTCGGATGGGCTTCGGGCGCCGCCAGCACCAGATCGAGCAGCGGATCGTCGGCTATCTCGGCGGGAAACCCGTGCTTTCCCGAACACAGACCGAGGACCACCGCATAGTCGGCCTCCAGACCCTTCGATCGGTGCACGGTCATCGAGGTGAAGCGAAGTCCCGGATACTGCTTGGGCAGGGCGTGCAGGTTGCGGGGCCGCAGATGACGGTACCGGCCCAGCAGGAGCACTTCCGACGTTCCGTCGTGCCGGCGGGCGTCCTCCGCGATCCGGTCGAGCGCCTCCTTCAGAAGCGAGATGTCCTGGCTTGGGAGCCCAACATATACCGCGGGCCTGTCCGCTTTCCGCGTCGTGCAGACGGTCTTGCGGATTTGGGCCGGGTTGCGCAGCACGAAGTCGGTGGCGACCGCGGCAATGCGGTCGGCGCAACGGAACGTCGTTTCGAGATCGATGCGCTGGAACACGCCGAAATGGTCCCCGAACTCCCGCATGACCGCGATGTCCGAGCCGCCGAACCGGTAGATCGCCTGCCAGTCGTCGCCGACCGCGAACAGTTGGGACCCCGGCGAGCTGTCGAGCAGCGCCTTGAGAAGCCGCGCCCGGGATGGCGAGATGTCCTGGAATTCGTCAACCAGAATGTATCCGAACGGGCTGCGGTAACGTCCGCTCTCCACGAGATCGGTCGCCAGGTTGATCATGTCGTGGAAGTCGATCTCGCCTGAGCGGGCAAGCGCTTCCTGGTAGCGCTCGAATATCGGCTGGAAGACCGCAAGAAACGCCAGCGCCCGCTCCCGGTCCCGGTGAGTGGCGGCGCGTTCGGTGATGTCGGCAAGCGACAGCCGGCTGCCCTTGAAGTGCTGCAGGAAGGTCGCCACCAGCCGAGTGAACGGATCGATCCGCCCCTGTCGTTCGAGAGCCGCGAACACGTCCTCGCGCGGGATCGGTGAGAGAGTGACGCCGTGGGCCGCAAGCTTCTCCGTCAGGTTTCGCAGCAACCTGCCGTCGGCCTGTTCATGACTGAAGGTTTCGACAAGGACGGTGCCGTGCTCGGCGTGGACGCCGCGCTTCCACTCCATGTCCCGCCGATACTGCCCTTGGTCAACGAATTTCGCCGTGTTCCCCCCGGCGTCGATCCCGAAGTGCTCGATATAGATGCCGTGTTCGGGAAGATGGAAGTCGGGCTTGTACTGGCGCTTCTCCGATGTCGCCAGGTCGTGCTCATAGGGGGCTTCGTACTTGTAGGCGATGCCGTTGAGGTAGAGGAAGTTCGCGATCTCGCATTCCTCGAAGCTGCGGACGGTTTCTCCTTTGAGCGAGCGGATGTCGAACTTGCGGATGTAGTCGTGGTACTCGCTCCAGTTTCTGAACTCGTGCTCGCTCCTGTACGGCGCGAACCCCTCCTGGAACCATTCATGCAGCGTGGCCGAGAGTTCGCGGTCGGCGAGCAGATCGGCGACAATTCCCTTCAGCAGGTCGAACAGCGCTCGGTCGTTCTCCGCCGTCGCGGCGAGCGCAGGGCGCTTCCCTTCGGCTTCGCCGATGATCGCCATGCCGAGTCCGTGGAAGGTGCGCACCGTCACGTCGCGCGCGATTGCGGCGTCGAGACGCTTGGCCATCCGCTCTTCCATCTCCCTGCGGGCGTCTCGGGCGAAGGCGAGCAGCAGAAGCTCGGACGGTGTGCGATACCCCTTTCGGACAAGCCAGCCCGTCTTGGCGACGATGACCGAGGTCTTGCCGCTGCCGGCCGCGGCGACCACGAGGTTCCGTCGCTCGTCGATGACGACCGCCCTGCGCTGCTCTTCCGTGAGCGGGTGGGCCTCGACTTGGTCGAAGAGTTCGCGCGAGCGGGCTAGTTCGTTGGCGATGAACGCCTCGTTGGCCTTCGCCCTGGCCTTGCCGGGCGCATCCAGAAACCCGAGGATGTCCCGCAGCAGGCGGATCTCGGGAGCATCCGACAGCGCTTTCGGCCACTGCGTCGGCAACCCGCCGGCCACCGTTTTCGCCTCGGCCTCAAGTTCGCGAAGCGCGTCGGCGGTGAGGTACTTGGGCGGATCGGCCCATGCCGCCAACCGTTCATGCACGAGGAGGAGCCTCTCAAGTCGCGGCGCAAGCGTACGGCGCCACCACTCACGTCTTGCGGATTCGAGCGCATCGGCCAGGGCGAATGCGGCCGTTCGGGGCAAGCCCGAGACATGCGAGTTGCACGCGGAATGGCGGATCCGAACGCCGGAATGGAGCCAACCAACCGCTACATCGACCGTTTCCACATCGCCCAACGATATGTCGGTGGAACCTGAACCGAACAGCAGCCGGACCGCTTCGGCGTTCACCGATACCGCCCTGGCACGGCGCGGTTGCAGGATCGCAAACATGATCCTGGCCAACCCGGTGCGCTTGGCCTCAAACAGGATGTCAGCAGCCATATTCGATCGATGCCTGGATCGCCCGGCATGCGGCGATGTCGCGGGATTTACGCTCAATCCTGGACGGGACTCGAATACCCAATCACTTAACCTAGTTCTATATCACCGACGAGATCGGCCAGGTAGGCTCCACCAGAACAGGAGCTCCAGCGCAAACCGTCCCTTCGCAGAACCGGGTCCATGTTTAGCTATACCGGCCGCAGCTAAGGGTGTGAGGCTTCCGGCAACCGGTTCTTGCTGCCGAACATTTCCGGCGCCATCTGCCGTTTCATGCACGGACCGGGTTCCCGCAAAAGGAATTGCAGATAGAGATTCCGCGCCATCAAGGGACACGGCTGCGCCGGGTTATGAGTCCTGGCATCGGTGTTGAAATAGTGTTGAATCGACGGGTTCGCGCCAGATCTTTAAGCCTGCCAGTCGGTCGTTCGTGATCAAATTTTCCTCCAATAATCCAATAGGTTAAAGACTCTCAAGCGGCTCGCCCGGCACGGGTATGGAATCGTTAATCGAGGAAATCGACGCTCAGACACAGCGCCTCGACCGCGCCGCAGACCGCCTCATGCCCGACCTCCGCGACCTCCAGCACGAGCAGGACGGCTCCGAGATCAGGTCCCGCGAGCTCGAACTCATCACCGACCGCGCGCAGAACCTCTCCGCTCGCCGCGACGCCTTCGAGCGCATGCGCGACGCCGCGGCCCAGGACTACCTGGCCCAGACCGGCCAGACCTGGCGTCCCCGCTCAGGCTCCCACACGAGCCAGACCGGCAAGCTCACCTCCGCCGCCATCGACGCCCGCGACTTCGTCCGCGCTCGCAAGGACCGCAAGACCCAGGCGCACCTGCCCGAAGGAACCCTCGTCGCGGTCACCGGCGGCAAGGACATCAGCGACGCGGCCGCGGTCTTCCAGCGCCTCGACAAGGTCCGTGCGAAGTATGCCGACATGGTGCTCGTCCACGGCGGCGGCCCCGGCGTCGAGCGCATCGCCGCAAGCTGGGCCGAAAAGCGCGGCGTCCACCAGGTCGTCTGCAAGCCCGACTGGGACCGCCACGGTCGCGCCGCTCCCTTCCGCCGCAACGACGACCTCCTCAACCTCCTGCCCAAGGGCGTCATCGCCTTCCCCGGCTCAGGCATCACCGACAACCTCGTCGACAAGGCACGCCAGCTGGGAATACCGGTGCAAAAGGTGACGCTGGCGGCCTGAAGCCGCGCACCACGGGGTCGCGTCGCTACGGCGCGGCCCCTTCCCGACAGCGCGCTTCCGTCTGCGCTACCCCTCCTCGTTTCACTTCGTGCGGCATCGCTCCGACACCGGTCTTCACGCCATCATCCTCCTTGCCGACGACGCCTTTCCTGTCCACCACGACGCCGACCATGACGACAATGCCCGCGGTGCGCTCTCCCTCGGCACGGTCCCCCCGCCCCTCGGCCCACGTCGCCGAGGACCCGCTTCGCGCCTACCCTGCGCCACTCGGCGACGTGGGCCTCCCCGCCTTCGGACCGGTCCGTCCTCGCCCCCGCGCGTCGCTCGTGCGGCTCAGCCCGTCACCGGTCTTCACATCACCATCGCTGACGGTGACGCCCTTCATGTCCACTGCCGCCGACCATGACCGTGCTCCAGCTTGACCGCCGCGCCCTTTCCCAGGTCGCCACGCCTCGACGCATCACACGACTCGCCGCCTTCGGCGACTTCGCCCCGCTCGCGCCCTCCGCGTCGCTGGTGCGGGCTTCGCCCGTCACCAGCTCCCGCATCACCATCGTCGCCGGTGACGTCGTTCATGTTCACCACGCCGCCGTGCGTGCCGGCAATGCCCGCCGCGTGCTGCGGACGACGCCGATCACGACAGCGCCGGTCAACATCTCGGTGATGTCGATGACCGTGCACTAGGTTGACCGCAGTGCCCGTTCACGTCGAACCGGTCAAGTGCCAACTCGGCTCGTCGCCTCCGGCGACATCGCCGCACTTGCTGCCGTCCGTCTCGCTGCGCTCGTCGTCGGCATCGCCGCTCAGCGTTCGCGTCGCCCGGTGCGGGCTTCGCCCGTCACCGGCTTCCGCATCTCGCCGTGCACTTGTGTCCGGGCCAGTGCACGCGCCTCCGCCAGCTTGCTCCGCACGACCCCCGTCAGTTCCGTCCGCACTCACCGCCACTCAATCGCCGTGGCGGCTCCTGTCCGCCGGGTTCTCCGGCGTCGATTCCCCTTCGCTTGTACCCCTGGTTCTGTCCTTCCTGACCGCCTGCGCGGGCTCTGGTTCTCACACCCCACGCATCAATGATGCTGGTTGTGCCATTGGCACCTTTGGCGTGCAGCCTTCTGCGCAACCGTCGCCTTTGGGCACCCCGTTCTTGTTGGACCGAACGTATGTCGCACCGATACACGCCGTCCATCCTCTCCCTGGCCATCCAAGGCTACGCTTGTCCTACACCGATACACGTCCGCTACACGCTTGCCCCTGCCGAAAACACGGACCGATACACAACCGACATGCGCGCATGATGGTCGCCTCGGTGCCCGTGGCTGCATTTGTGCCAGACCCATATACGCCCCGCTACAGGAACCTTCGCCGATATCCCAGCCCTGGGATTCCGGATCGAGCGCCGCTCTGGCCGGTCCATGAGACTCGTAGCGACGACATCCGTGCTCCAGACAAAACCGAAATCGCCACGCCACCGCCAATCTGGTAGTAACCACGGTAAGGAGCCGATGCGCTGCATGCTCACCGATCGGCCACTCCCGGGCTCTATTCCGGAGACGAGAAGGAGAAACAGCGTGACCAAAACCGACCGAACCGAAACTGAATCCGGCGATAGCCCAACGGCAAAGCGGAGCGACGCGCGCCGGACCAGAGGCATCCGTTTCTCCGATTCCGAATGGGAAGAGGTCAAGGCGGCTGCCGAACTCCACGATGTCCCGGCCGCTGAGTTTGTCCGCAAGAAGATTCTTGACGTCGCCCGCGGCCGCGCCGACACCGGCGCCACGCGATCCCGGCCTCGCTCATACCACTGATCGCCAGTCACGCGTTCCGGTCGGCAAGCTCGGCAATGTCCCGCTGGTGCCCCTCGAAGACTCGGTGCTCGACGGCATTCAAGGGTGCCCGGTAGAGATAGAGCAGCTTCCCCGGGCGATCAGGGATCAGGGTAGCAATTCATGAGAGCAAGCGCGTGCTTGATGACAAACTTCGAGCCTGCCAGAGCATGCCGAACATCCGTGCTTTGCCATTCCGCGCCGGTCGCACACTCCCTCAAAGGACGCCTTGGTGCGTCTTGCCGTCCTTTCTGTCACGAGAAGCGTAACGCGCCGCCGACGCGCACTGCGCGCAGGAAAGCGACTCGCTGAACGGTTTGAACGTCGCTCTGACCTGTTTGTTAAGCGTAAACCGTGTCCGTTAAGGGATTAGGCAATCTAATAGTTGAAGCGCACCTCCAACGTCCGGATTCCGAGGATATCGATCGCGAGGTCGATTGAGATCCAGATATGCCTCCGGTGTCTTCGAGAACTCACCGGTCGATTGTCTGCGATAGGCCCTTATAGCAGTGACCATTGGAGACAACGAGGACCTGGCAACTCTCCAAGTCCTGCACGTAGCGTTGCGCCTGTTCTGGAGCGAAATCAAGCCCTGTCGCGAAGCCGCCAACCCACAACGGCGGCCACTTGCTTGTCCGCGACACCCATTCCCTCATCGCGCTTTGCCTCCAAACAGAAGAAAAGCGCCAGTGAACTCCAAAAAATCCGGCCGATGTAAGGTGGGGTCTTCGCACCGCTTACCAAATTATAGCCATAAATCACTAAACAATCACTCTATTGGCTCAATACTTCCCGGTAAATTCACCGAAATAGGTTATTAGACTCCGCTAGATTGATGCTTTTTCTACGTAACGCCGTTACGCAAGCGACGATGTCCGCTTACGGACCGTACGGAACCGGATTGTGGCACGAGAGAGACGGGCTGCAGTGTCGGTAGAGCGTTGGTGACCCTGGAATGGCGAGCGTTGGCCTTTCCCGTGTGTTGTTCGCATGCATCCTGTGCGCGGTTTCAGGTGGGGCGCCAGCGGGTGCCGACGTCTCCGCAGCCGACGTGTACCCCCTGACGCTTGGGGAAGCGATCGCGCTGGCGCTAGGCAACAGCCGTGCCGCGATTGCTGCGCGGCTAGGCCGCGAGGAGCAGAAGCTCTCACTGGAGGGCTCCGAGGAGCGATATGATCTGATCGTTGACCTCGAAGCGGCGACGGAGGCCCGGGGCCAAGGCGACAAGACAGCGGAGGTCTCCATCGGGCCGCGCCTGCGAGTGCCGACCGGCGGTTCCTTCCGGCTGAGCCTGCGCAAGCCCATTGCGGGCGAGGACCGGGAGACCCGCACGGACCTGACATTCTCGCAACCGCTGCTCAGAGGATTCGGGGCGGATATTGACACCGCGCCCCTGCGCCTGGCGCGACTGCAGGAGCGCATCAACCTCCGCGCCTTCCGGGACGCGGTCGCCGGCATTGTCGATTCCGTCATCTCCGCCTATCGCGACACGCTCAGGGCTGGGCACCGAGTCACGATTTCGCGCGAGGCGCTCGAACGGGCCCGGCGACAGCTCGAAGTCAACCGCGCGCTGGTCGAGGCGGGCCGAATGGCGCCGCAGGATCTGATCCAGACGGAAGCAGAGGTCGCGAACAAGGAATACGACCTCACCGGCAGCGAGAACGCGCTGGAGACGGCGGAGTCGGCGCTTGCTAACATCCTCGACCTCGAGGAGGGGGGCCGCCCGGAACCACAGGAGGAGCTGCCCGTCGAGCCGGAACGGCCGGATCTTGAGAAAAGCCTGGAGACGGCGTTCGCACGCCGAACGGACTGGTTGCGCGCCGAGACCGGTGTGGAACTGGCACGGATCGGCCTGCGGGTCGCGAAGAACAATCGGCTTCCAGACCTGTCGCTGAACGCCAGGGTGTCGCACGGCAGCGAGCGGGACGACACGGACTGGACCGTGGGATTGGAGTTGACCATGCCGCTCCAAGACGACGAGCCGAGACGGGCGCTCATACGCGCCACGAACGATTTGCGCCGGGCGCAAATGGAGCTGGCCGAACGCCGCCAGTCGATCCGCATTGAGGTGCGCCGGGTTGTGCACGATGTGGCGGCGGCGCTCCGCCAGATCGACCTCGCCCGCCAGAGTCTGGAACTGGCTGAGCGCAAGCTCGATGTTGAGCGCCGCAAGTTGCAGCAAGGCCTGTCGTCCGCCTTCCAGGTCGGCCGGTTCGAGGACGACCTGGTGGCCGCCCAGAGGCGCGAACTGGATGCGGTAGTCAGCTATCGGAACTCGCTGATCGGGCTCGATAGGACGCTCGGCATGACGCTCGACCGGTGGGGCATCGCCATCGAGCGAGTGGGACGATGACGAGGCCGGACAGCCATCGTGAGGTGCTCGACAACCTCGAGGACGGGGTGCTGGTCGTCGGCCGGGGCGGTCGGATCGAGACGCTCAATCCGGCGGCGGAGCGCATACTGGCGCTGGGGGCAGGCGAGGCGACTGACCGGAGTTTCGCGGAACTGTTCATCGAGCGCCAGGGCTTCGACGACTTTTCGCAATTGCTGCTCGACGCGACGACGGAGCACTCTGTCGTGGAACGGCGCGTGGTCGAGATCGAAGTGGGCGGCGGCACGCGCTCGCTCTCGGTCGCTACATCCTATCTCAGGCGGAAGGGTGACGACGGCTCCGAAGTAGTGGCGGTGATCGCGGTGTTCAGCGACATCACCGAACTGCGCGAGCTCCGGGAGACCGAACTGCGAATGGCGAGGGCGGTAGAGGAGCAGCATCACCGCCTGCAGGACGCCTATCGGGAGATCGAGGAGCGCAACGATGCGCTGGCGGCGGCGCTTCGCAAGGTACGGGTCGGGCAGGGGTTGGGCACGGTGCTGGCGGTCGGGCTGTTCCTCGGTGCCGGCCTTTGGACCTGGCGGCCGCTCGACCTGTTCGAGAGCTGGGGAGCCGCCGTGGAAGCGGATGCCGGTCCCTCTCAGGCCATGGGGCAGATGACCATCAATTCCAGGCCGGTTTCCAACAGCATCTCGTTGAAGGGCACGCTCTCGCCCTGGCGGACGGTGAACGTCCTGAGCCCGGTAAGGGCTGTCATTTCGGCCATACACGTCCGGGTCGGGCAGGACGTGTCGGAGGGCGAGAGCCTTCTGACGATGGACGTCTCGCAAGCGCGGGCGGAACTTCGTCGCAAGCGTCTTGCCTATTCCAAGGCGCTGAACAGGGTCCGGGAACTGGAGAGCTGGGACCGGAGCGCCGAAATGACGGCCGCGCGCCGGAGCTTCACGAAGGCGGAGCTCGATCTCGAAAGCAGCCGCACGAACTTCAACCAAAGCCGGTTCCTTTCCGATCAGGGGCTGATATCGACGTCCCAGCATGAGGACGCGGAGCGGCAGCACCGGGGTCAGCTACTGGACTTCGAGGCGGCGAGGGACGAATTCGCATCGGCCCGAGCCCAGGGCAGCGAGGAGGCGCTGGAAGAGGCGCGGCTGGAACTCGAGACCGCGGAGCAGGAGCTCAAGGCCGCGCAGCGGGAATTGCAGCCCCTCGACGACGTTGCCGGGAGCGCCAGCGTGCGGGCGCCGATCTCCGGCGTGGTTCTCGCCTCGGCGCGCGCTTCCCAGTGGTTGACCGAAGGCCGTCCGATAAAGGCCGGGGATGTCCTGCTCACGATCGGGGACTTCTCGCGGTTCGCCGCAGTCGTCAAGGCGGACGAGACCGATGTCGCCCGGCTCCGGGCCGGGCAGAAGGTAACAGTCACCGGCAATGCTTTTCGCGGGCTGACCCTCAAGGGCGAGGTGAGCCATGTCTCGTCGCAGGCCGACCCGAAGTCGCGGCGCATCCCGAAGTTTGATGTCTCGGTCACGCTCGACCCGGTCGGGCCGGAAGAAGCGGAGCGGCTCCGGGCCGGCATGTCAACGAAGATCAGGATCGTCACATACAGCAATCCGAAGGCGCTGCTTGTGCCGATCAAGGCGGTGCGGAGTCGCAGCGACACTCACCGCCTGCAGGTGGTCGATGCCGTGACCGGCGCGGTCGAGGAGCGCGAGGTCGAAATCGGCCCGACCACAAGGGACTCGGTCGAGATCCGGGCCGGTCTCAAGGCCGGCGAGATGATCGTGCTGCCGGGAGGTTGAGCGGCGCGCCATGCTGGAACTCGTCGATATCCGCAAGTCCTACAGGCTGGGACCGGTCGAAGTCGAGGTGCTGAAGGGAGTCAGTCTCAGTGTGGAAACCGGCGACCTGCTCTCAATCATGGGGCCGTCGGGTAGCGGAAAGTCCACGCTTATGAACATTCTGGGCCTGCTGGGTCGCCCGAGCGGAGGCTGCTACCGCATCAGCGGTCGGGATGTCTCGACCATGAGCGACCGCGAGCTCTCGGCCTTCCGGAACGAGCATATCGGCTTCGTGTTCCAGTCTTTCAACCTACTGGGGCACCTGACGGCGCTTGAGAATGCAGCGCTGCCGCTGGTCTATCGGGGGCTCAGTCGGCGGGAGATCCGCCGCCGCGCGCAAGACATCCTGGAGAAGGTCGGCATGGGCGACCGGCTGGATCACAGGCCGGACCAGCTCTCGGGCGGGCAGAAGCAGCGCGTGGCGATCGCGCGGGCGCTTGCGGGGACGCCCTCGGCAGTGCTGGCGGACGAACCGACGGGGGCGCTCGACTCGGACACTGCCGACGAGGTCGTGCGCCTGCTCATCCGGCTCAACCGGGAGGAGCGGGTCGCGGTCGTCATCATCACGCACGACCCGGTGATCTCCATGCAGTGCCGGCGCCGCGCACTGATCCGCGGGGGCATCCTGCTCGAAACTGGCGGCGAAGCGCAGGAAAGCCCAGCGCCATGAGACATGCAGGACCGGCGTTTATCGACAGCCTCCGCGAGGCGGGGCGCAGCCTCGTGCGCGCGAGGCTGCGCACTGTGCTGGGCCTGGTCGGCATAGCAATCGGCATTGCGTCGGTAATCGCGATGATCTCAACCGGCGAGATCGCAACCGCCGAAGCGCGCAGACAGTTCGAGGCGCTCGGCACCGACATTGTCAGCATAAGGACGCCCCAAGGCTTCCAGGGGCCCGGGATTGCCCTCGACGACGCGCTGAGGCTGGCCGAGTCCGTGCCGGCGATCTCGGCGGCGGCCCCCGTCATCCGGGGAGGCAGCGGCTTCACCCATGCCGGCAGACGCGTCGGCAGCGGTACCCTGAAAGGCGTCACCGCATCGTTCGCGGACTTGAACAAGCTTGAGCTCGCCCAAGGACGGTTCGTCTCGGACCTCGACGCCGGGAGCTTCTGGTGCGTCGCCGGCGCCGAGGTCGCCGCGGCCATGCGCCGGACCGGAACGCTGGACGTGCTGGGCGCCGAGATCGACGTCCAGGGCCGCTTCTACAGGTTGGCGGGCACACTGCACAGCAAGGAGGAGAACTACGCCCTGTCCTTCGACGTGGACGTTGATCGATCGGTGTTCATCCCCATCGTCACCGCCTGGCGGACGGCTCCCGATCCGAAGATCAAGTTGATCGTCGCGCGCGCTGCCCCGGGGGTCTATCACGAGGACGCGGTCCGGGAGGTCGCGGCTTGGTTCCGGGAGCGGGCGCCCGACCTCAAGCTCGAGATCACGAGCGCGAGGCAACTGATCGCGCAGATGGAGTCGCAGCTCGGCGTGATGACCCTGCTCCTGGGCGCGGTCGGCAGCATCAGCCTCATCGTCGGCGGCGTCGGGGTGATGAACATCATGCTGGTCTCGGTGGCGGAGCGCCGGCGCGAGATCGGCGTGCGCCGGGCGCTGGGCGCGAGCCGAGGGGATATCCAGCGCCAGTTCCTGATGGAGTCGGTCATCCTCACCCTGGTCGGCGGCCTTGCCGGCCTTGTCATCGGCAGTTGTGCCGCCTGGGGTATCTGCAACTACGCTGAGTGGGAGTTCTTCGTCTCGACACTGTCGGTGGTTGTCGGGCTCGGCGTTTCCTCGGCGGCCGGCGTCTTCTTCGGCCTCCAGCCCGCCTACCAAGCCTCCCGCCTCGACCCCATCGTCGCTCTGCAGGGGGGATGAACCACGCCGTCCCGGTGCCGCACCTCTAGTGTCCTGTCTCACAAATAGCGTTATGAAGATGCGAGGGTATTTTTGTCGTCGGCAAGGCGCGATGACGAGCAGTGGCGGGCACCACGCGAGGAAGAGCAACGCAGCCGACGGCAAAAGGACCCGCAGATTCATAACGCTATTTGTGAGACAGGACACTAGAGGAACGACCGACCCGATGCCCGGAGCCGGAACAAGAAAGGAAATGCGACATGTGCGAACTCGTGCCCTCGCGGCCTTGGCCGCGCTCGCGACGTCGAGGGTCCTGTCCGTCTCGCCGGGCCGGAAACGCACGCTGCCCAGCCGCGCGCCGAAATCGTCGCCGGCCAACGCGCTGCCCCGGGTCTGCGGGTCCGCGCCCCCGGCGCCGAGGGTCTCGTAGGACACGCTCACCTCCCGGCCGCTCGCCGCGTCGAGCGACAGCGCGAACCGCAGCGGCCCGGCGTCTTCACGTATCGGCGCCGCCCTCACCGTGAGGGCCGGCAACGGGTCGTTGTCCTCGATGGTGCCGGCGACCTCGAGCGGCGACGTGTCGAACACCGCGTTGACCGGCGACTCGAGCCGGATATGGACGATCTCGGAGAACTCGTCGAGCAGGTCGTCCTTCAGGTGAGCGCGATCGCGACCTCGGTCTCGCCGGCGGGAATGGTCGCCGTCGCCATCGCGCGCGTGATCTGGTACGCCACGGCCGTCCCTTCCTCGGCAGAGGTGATGTCGCCGACGACCTCGATCGCCACCGTCGGACGCCTGTTGCTGATCTCCACTCGCATCTCGTGCGGCTCCCCGAGCGTGTATTGGGGCCGGAACGGGTGGCGATCCTCGTCGAAGGCCAGGATCTCTATTTCCCTCACCGAGCCCAAGGGACCCACGAGGAGCGGCTGGAAGTACGAGTCCGTGATGACGAATTCCCGTTGTCCGACCCTCAGGACGCTGCCGCCGACCCGTCCCGTCGTATACTCCTGGCGGAGGTCTCCCAGCGGCGGTAACGCGCGTTCCAGGGTCAGGATGCGCGCGACGTAGACGAGGTGGGTCTCGAAGAATCCGGATCGGCTGATGGTCCGGGTGAAGGACTTGCCTTCAAAGATCGCCGTCTTGTCCACGGTGATCGTCATGACGGGAATGTCGTCGTCCCGGACGATCAGGCTGGCCGACCCCGCGGCGCCGGCGACCCGGTAGTTGTCGCCGGCCGCGACGGCCACCGCGATCTGCCCCGTTCCCCTCGTTCAGTGCGTCGTCGATGCTGGCGAGCGAGAACTCGGCGGTGCGCATCCCCGCGCCGAAGGTCACCGCCCGGGACGTCGTGACGAGATCCTCGTGGAGCGATTGCGGCACGGTCGTGTGGGACTCGAAGATCTTGTGGTGGTACTTCACGCTCAGATTGACGCCGAGCGCGGCCGCGACCCCCCCCCCCGTCGCGGGTCAGCTCGAAGACGGCCGGACGGCCTTCGTCGACCCGCTCGTCGCGCGCGCGAATTGACACCGTCTGGTTGTCGTTGTCGAGGATGCTCACCGTGGCGGTCGCGGGAGAGCCCGCCAAGACGCCCTCCGGCAAGGCGGGGCCGAAGCGCAGCACGACCGTCTCGCCGTCGTCGTCCGCGACGTCGTCGGTGGCCGCGAAGGCGATCGCCTTCGACGTCTCGGCCGGGCCGAACGACACGCTCGTTGGGACCGACCAGTCGCCGCCCTCGGCGCCGCCCCGGCCCTCGGCGCGCAGCGGTATCGTCAGCGCGCCCCCCCGCGCCGCGTCCAGCGTCACCGTCACCGTTCCGCCCTCAGAGACGTCGTAGGCCGCCCGGGCGAAGGACACGGTGACGTCGCGGATGTCGTCCTCCTCGATCGTTCCCGTCGCCCGCCCCCGGGCGGTGACCGCGTTCTCCGGCGACGACAGGGTCACGGCGAAGGACTCGTCCCCCTCGGGATCGGTGTCGTCCAGGACCGGGACCGAGATGGTGGCCTCGCGCTCGCCCTTTTCGATCGTCAGCCTCCCGGACTGCGCCGTGTAGTCCGCCCCGGCGGTGGCGGCCCCGGCCCCGGTCCCGTCCGCTGTCGCGTACGAGACGCTCGTCGGGTAGCCGCTCGGCGCGGCCAGCGACACCGTGAAGGCGAGCGCGTTCCCGTTCTCGGGTCCCGTCGCGTCCGCGATGGAGAGCATCGGCGTTCCCGTCGAGCCGTGCACCACGTCGTCGACGTCCGACGCCGCCGGATGGTCCAGCACCAAGTCGTTGCCGGCCGCGTCGCGGATCGTGCCGCCGGCGAGCGCCAGGCTGTTGGCGGGAACGCGCACGCCGTCCGGGTCGAAGTCCCCGGCGACGACGGCGTACCCGAACGTCAGCGCGTTGGCTTGGTCAATATACATTTCGAACGCCACCGTGCGGGTCTGCGGCCCCACCTCGAGCCTGATGGTCGGAGGGGCGCCCGCCAGCACGACGCTCTCGCTTGCCAAGATCGTCACGCTCAGCCTCTCGCCGGCGCTCAAGATGTCGTCGGGCTGATTCGACGGCAGTTGCACGTTCACGATCCGGGGCCGGACCCCGTCCACCTTGTGGCCCGGCCGGCCGTCCACGCCGTCATGCGCGACCACCGCGTCACGCGCACCGTCGTTCGCCACGATGGTGCCGCCGCCGAGCGCGAGACCGTTCTCGACGACCGCCGCGCCGTCGACGTCCTCGTCGCCCGCGGCCACGGTGTACGCGAAGGTCAGGGTGTCGTCGCTGCCGCCGGGGACGTAGCGCGCCATTCTCGCGGCGCCGGCGCCCGCGCCGATCGCCAGCTCAAGCGTCGGCGTCCCCGTCACCGACACCGCTTCGCTGAACGCCACCTCCACCCTGATCGTGTCGCCCAGCTTGTAGGTGCCGTTCTGGCCCGCCGCCGGCGTCGAGGCGAACGATACGCTGGCGACCGTCGGGCCGCCGGCGCCCTCGCCGCCGTCTTGCCGGGCACTCACCCTAGGGTTGGCCCCCGCGATCGTGCGACGGATCGTCCCGTCGTGGGCCGGTACGCCGCGGCTCGTCTCGCGCTCCACGCTCCGGGGCGCCACACCGCGGGCATAGCCGTCTTCGCGCGGTCGGGTCATGAACCCCCGGATGATCTCGTCGTGGGCCGTTGTCAGGCGCTCGAACGCGGACGCGCCGGTATTGCCCACAAGCGCAGCCGCTTGCGCCCGCCCGAGGTCACTTCGTGTCCATCGGTTGGTAGGTCGCGTGGCCCCGCCTTCGAACCCGCGGTTCTGCTCCTTGCGGTGAGTCTCCCTGCCTGCAGGTCCTCCTCCCGGTCCTGTGCGTCGAGCTGGACGCGTAAGAGCTCCCTCTTGAGCCAGTCCAGTTCCTCGGACTGCGGCGCCGACACAGCCGCCAGAAGACGACTGGCCGAGTCCAGTGCCCGATAGGCATCCTCGCTGGAGATGTTTTTCCTGATGCGCCCACTTGTTTTGCGCCACACACGCAGCTCGGACACGAGACTCCGTTCCGCATTCCCCGGAGTGTTCCGAAACACCAACTGCCAATTGTCCCATATCAGCTTGAGCAGGCTCCCCGCGTCTCGCTCCGCCACGGGCTTGTGGTTCGATGCGGCCCCGCCGTTGTCTACGTAGTCTCTTGCTTTCAACTCACGCGCGGCTTTCTTGCCACGACCGGATAGTTCCGGCAAACTTCCGGACCACGAACGATGCCGTGAACGCTTTGCGTCTGAGTCGAGGATGCTGATATGGAACTGTACAGGCTAAGATTCGTCCTGCGGGAACCGTCGGAGGAAACCGAAGGCAAATACCTTGCCGAAATCCCCGACTTGCCCGGCTGTCATGCCTGGGGAGACACCCGTGCGCAGGCGCTGGAGGGCCTTCAAGGCGTTGCCACGGCTTTCATCGAGTCCTACCGGAACCGCGGCGAGCCGCTCCCGGAAAAGGTTGAAGCCGCCATCGTTGACGCTCAGAAATACGAGGGTCTCGGTGAGGTCATGGTTGCAGTTTGAGGTACGCCGAACTCACGCGCAAACTGCGCCGACTCGGATGCAACAGGGACAGACGCGCTCGCGGCGACCACGAGATCTGGATTCGAATGCAACTGGGGCAGCCATGAACTGAAGACGGGAACCGTCAGAGCCATCCTGAGAGACGTCGGCATCACGCATCAAGAATTCGACAGTGGGTGAACCGCGGCCACCGGACCGACTCAGCGCCGCCGGGTTCCGTCTCTCGCTGTGGTGTAGTTGCCCTCGGGCATGGATGTCCTTTGGTCTAGGCTGAACTTCCCTGTTTACCAAGTCTGAGTTACGGAGCCAAGTGATTGAAAAGGCAAGGAGATTTACACATTTGAGGGGACAGGGGAGTTGATATGTAGGCATGTAAGATTAGATCTATCTGGAGTAGATCTCCTTTTATTACTTGACAGTATGATTCATTATGGCCTATTATAGTAGGCATGTACGTAACCGCCGTCCCGAACCGCAACTCGCCCCCCGCCATCCTGCTGCGGGAAAGCTACCGCCAGAACGGTAAAGTCAAAAGCCGCACCCTCGCCAACCTCTCCAAGTGGCCCCAGGCCAGGATCGAAGCCCTGCGTCGGGTCCTCAAGGACGAGCCGCTGGTGGCCCCGGAACAAGCCTTCGACATCCTTCGCTCCCTGCCCCACGGTCATGTGGCCGCTACCTTGGGCACCGTGCACAAGCTGGGGCTGGACCGCCTCATCGCAACCCAACCCTCGCCCGAACGTGACCGCGTCGTAGCCCTTGTCGTCGCCCGTGTCCTGGCCCCGGGCTCGAAGCTGGCCACCGCCCGTGGCCTGGCTCAGGAAACGGCTCGGGATTCGCTGGCCGAGACCCTCGGTTTGGACGACCACAACGAGGACGATCTGTACGCGGCCATGGACTGGCTTTGGGAACGCCAAGGCGCCATGGAGGGGCGTCTGGCCAAGCGCCATCTTGGGGAAGGCTCCCTGGTGCTCTACGACGTAACCTCAAGCTACGTCGAGGGCCGATGCTGTCCCTTGGCCAAGCACGGCTACTCCCGAGACGGCAAGCGGGGCAAGCTTCAGATCGTCTTCGGACTGTTGTGCAACCGAGAGGGCTGTCCCGTAGCGGTGGAGGTGTTCGAGGGCAACACCGCAGACCCAGGCACCCTGAGCACCCAGATCGACAAGCTGCGCCGACGCTTCGCTCTCTCCCGAGTGGTCCTGGTGGGGGATCGGGGCATGCTCACCACCGCGCGCATCCGCGAGGAAGTGCAACCCGCAGGGTTGGACTGGATCAGCGCCTTGCGCGCACCGGCCATCCGCAGGCTGGCCGAAGACGGGGCCTTGCAACCCTCGCTGTTCGACCAGCGCCACTTGGCCGAGATCACCTCGGAGGACTACCCCGCAGAACGCCTGATCGTATGCCGCAATCCCCTGCTGGCAAAAGAGCGGGCGCGCAAGCGCGAGGCCTTGCTCCAGGCCACCGAACGGGAACTCGACCGCATCGTGGCCGCCACCACCCGAGAGAAGCGCCGCTTGACCGACCCCAGTCGCATCCAGCAGCGCCTCGGCAAGGTCCTGGGCCGGCATAAGGTCGGCAAGCACTTCGAGACCGCTGTCTCTGATGACGGCGTCTTGACCTATGGACGCCGTGCCGCAGCCATCGCTCAGGAAGCGGCCCTCGACGGCTTCTACGTCATCCGTACCAACGTACCCCCGGCCGTGCTGAATACCCAGGAGACGGTTGGCGCCTACAAGGGTCTGAGTGTGGTGGAACGCGCCTTCCGCAGCTACAAGACCGTGGACCTCAAAGTACGCCCCATCTTCCACTACGCCGCCCATAGGGTCCGTGCCCACGTCTTCCTGTGCATGCTCGCCTACTATGTCGAGTGGCACATGCGCCAACGCCTCAAGCCCCTGCTGTTCGACGACGACGACCCCCAAGCCGCTGAAGCCCTGCGCGCCTCCGTGGTGGCGCCCGCTCAGGTCTCCCCCGCCGCCAAGAACAAGGCGGCACGCAAGATCACCGCCACGGGCTGGCCCGTCCACAGCTTCCGCTCCCTGCTCAACGACTTGGCCACCATCGCCAAAAACCGCGTCGTCACCTCCCAACTCAACGACGCACAACCCTTCGACATCATTACCCGCCCCACTGCCCTCCAAGCCGAAACCTTCAAACTCTTGGGAGTTCGCCTGGAACGTACTCAGTAGCCAATACCCGCTTTTCTCCTTTCCTCTTCAAAAACAATGAGTTAGTATCGACTATAGCTCGAAGTTCAGTCTAGGGCAATCAGAACAAGACCAGGCGATGTGGTGTCCCGGCTACCGAGCGCCAGACCCGGACCGCGCCCTTGGTCGAGGAGTTCGGCGTATGGCTCAACGAGCAACGGGCGCAGGTTTCGGCCAAGTCCCGCCTCGGCGAGAAGCTGACCTACATCGCCAGGTACTGGAACGGCCTGCGGCTGTTCCTCGAGGACGGCCGCGTCGAGATGGACACCAACTGCGTCGAGAACCTCATCCGGCCGGTTGCCCTGAACCGCAAGAACGCCTTGTTCGCCGGTCACGACGAAGGCGCTACCGCCTGGGGCCGCATCGCCTCGCTCATCGAGACCGCCAAGTTGAACGGCGTCGAACCCTACGCCTATTGCGCCAGGGGAAGTCCTGGAAAGGAGGATGCCATGAGCTGAAACCTTTCGAAGCGATCCAGCGGGTTCGACTCCCGTCCGGCAAAGGCGCAGCCCGCCAGCCGGAAGCGAGTCTTGCACGGCGTGCGGCAACGCCCGCCGTGAAGCGTAGACAGCAGGTGACGAAGCGGCGGAGGAAGCCTCGAAATGGGTAAACTGACGACGCCTTCATTGTTAAGCGTGTGGGGGCAGCACCGGAAGCGCCGTGACAGGCGAGGCGCAACGGGTCGTCCGGGGTCGTGGACCGGCGCAGAGTCACGGGACGGATCGCCAGGGAACCTGGGAGATCCTGCTCTTGCCCGTGGGCAAAGAGGCTGGAAAGGGATTGCCAGCATGAAATCCAGACCCCGGTCCGTCGCCGGCGCCTGCGCGGCGGCGGGAGCGTCCTTGGGCGGACACGAACCTCGGCAGGCAACAGCCCGCGGAGCCGGCTGGCAAAAACAATGAGCCGAAGGACATGCAGGAGCAGGAAGTCGTAGCGCCCTGATAGTACCACTGAAAGCGGGGAACCGTGGCCATCGGGACCCGCCGGAGGGAAGCGGGGCGCCATCTGAACAGACCCACTGATGGGAAACGCTGGAGGAAACTCTGAGTTCCACCAACACGTACACGAAACAGCAGTGGATAGCCGAACAGGCGAGGGAGCATCCGGAAAGGGTGTTTACGTCCCTGCACCACCTGATCGACGGCGAGTGGATGCGCGAAGCCTATCGCCGCACGCGAAAGGATGGGGCAACGGGCATCGACGGCGTGACGGCTGCGGACTATGAGAAGGACCTTGAGGCCAACCTTGATGACCTCCTGGAACGGATCAAGTCGGGCCGCTACTACGCGCCGCCGGTGCGGCGGAGCTACATCCCCAAGGCGGACGGCACGAAACGGCCTCTGGGCATACCGACGCTGGAAGACAAGGTGGCGCAACGGGCAATCCTGATGTTGCTGGAGCCGGTCTATGAGACGGACTTTCTGCCGTGCTCGTATGGCTCCCGGCCCGGGCGGTCGGCTCACGATGCCCTGAACGCAGTGCGCAAGGGCATCATGGAGCAGCGCCAATGGTGAGTGATCGACGCGGACTTGAGAGCGTACTTGGAAGCGTCATCATACTGCCCCTGGCTCATGCGGATTGGGCGAACAGGCTCGGCTGATCATCTACAACCTCGATACGCAAGGCCTTTTTCCTCCCGGCGCGGATGTGTATTGCGTTGAGCTCGCCTCGCTTTACACGCTGCAACACCGTCTGGCGGCTTACGCCGAGGACGCTCATGGCCTCAAACATGGGCACGTAGCCAGGCGGCGCCTGCTCCATGAACTTCGGACGGAAGGCGTCGGTGATGCGGATGCGCCAGGGGGCGCCGGGTGTGGTCTGCTCTCCGTCGATAAATCCATCGTTGAGCCAGCGATGGACGGTCGAGGTTGCGACGCCAAGGATCTCCGCAGCCTGCCTGACATTGACCAAATCGCCGTCGGTGGTGGCGGTTTTCGGGTCAAAGCATGGAATCTTCCACGAGCGTCTCAAACTTCCGACCCGATCGGCGTTGAAGCGATGGCCATAGGCGGTGGTCTTGCCTTGGCGATTGAGGACTCCGGCAATGACCTCATCGGTATGCAGCCGTGCGAGACGGCGAACAAGATCAACCGTATTCTCGTCGGTGCGAAGGGGTCGGTGCGAAGGGTTCCCTTGCGGGCACGGGGACGGTCCAGTTCGATCCCGGTCAGCAGGCCGGTGCGCCAGCGCAGAGTCAGATGGAGCCGATCCTCGTCGCGCGGCGCCCGGACAATCACTTCCTCAAGCACCGTGCGCAGCAGTTCCTTCTTGTCGCGCGCCGTGGTTGTGGGGGCGTCCCAGACACGACGAAGATCCGCACCGAGCGCGAGGATTGCATCGCGGTCGGCGGCATCGAGTAGACGGGGCCGATCACGCTGACGGCGCTCCAACTCCTGCTCCGCGCCGTCGAGCGCCTTCAGGCATCGCTCCCATTCCGCTTCCAGTCCACGTGCAACCAGGCGGTTCTCCGGATCGACCGCGCGATAGCGGCGTTCGGCCCTTGCCGCCTCGTAGCGTGCCCGTTCGACCGCCAGCCTCCATTGCTCAAGGGCCTGATCGTGATCGCTCTCGATATGCTCGGCCGCTTTCAGCGCAGCCTCGAGCCCGGCGGGCTCGATCGCTTCCAGCACAGCCTTCGCCACAGCGCGGTCGATCTGAACAGCGCCGACATACAGACACAGGGACGCTCGGTCCTCGAACGGCGTTTCGCCTCGACAATGATAGCCCGGCGATGCGGTTCGCACCGTGCCGGCCTCGTCGACTTCGGTCTCCTGCCGGGTCCTGCCATAGACGTAGGCGCCCGCATAGACCGGGCTGGTCAGAACTCGATGGATCATGCCGTAGGACGGCGGAGCCCAGCGGACTTGCTCACCCGACATCCGAACCGGCAAATCCAGCTTCTCCCGGTCGAACCAGCGCCAGACTTGCCGAATCGAACCGAACTCGGCGAAGCGCGCAAACACCGCGCGGATCGCGCTCCGGACCTGCTCGTCGGGATCGATCAGCAGTTCGCCGTCATTGTCGCCGCGAAGGTAGCCAGGCGGCAGTCTGCGGTAGAGTTCGCCGCGTGCCGCCTTGTTGCGGATCCCTCCGTCAAGTCGGGCGCGAAGAATATGAAGCTCCGCCTCTGACATCGTACCCTTGAGTCCCAGGACAAGTCTGTCATTAAACAGGGCATGGCTGAACGTCGCGCGGACTCTCGGCCCACCGTTCAACTCGCTTATGCCTTTGATCGTCTGCTCGACGCCAAGCTCCAGAACGTCTACGCAGTCCTGGTGCCCGATCAGGCTCACAAGATCCCGGCCCGGACGCACGACATAGGAGAAGACCATGAGGATCGCAGCCCTGTACGCGCGGGTCTCGGGCGAGCAGCAGAGAGATAGCCACACGATTGCCAGCCAGACCGAAGCCCTGATCGCCTACGCCGAGCGTCACGGGTACCGCGTCGCGCCCGACATGATCATCGAGGACGACGGCTACAGCGGCGCCGTTCTCGAACGCCCGGGCCTCGAGCGGGTGAGGGACCTCGCCGCGGAAGGGCGCATCGACACGGTCGTGGTGCATGCCCCGGACCGCTTGAGCCGGCGCCATGCCTATCAGGTTGTGATTGTCGAGGAGCTCACCCGCCAGGGCGTCGAGACCGTGTTTGTCAACGCGCCGTCGATGGAAACCCCCGAAGACCATCTCCTCGTCCAGTTCCAGGGCATGATCGCGGAATACGAGCGCGCCCAGATTCTCGAACGTTCCCGGCGCGGCAAGCGTCATCGGGCACGGCACGGTGAAGTCGCCGTCCTCGGCGGCGCGCCCTATGGCTACCGCTACCACAAGAAGACTCCGGACAGCGATGCGTTCTACGAAGTCATCGAACCGCAGGCTTCGGTGGTTCGTGAGGTTTACCGTTGCTACACTCACGACCACATGAGCATCGGCGCGATCACGGGCAGACTCAAGGAGCGCGAGATCCCTACGGCCACAGGACGTTCGCGCTGGGAACGCTCGACCGTGTGGGCGATTCTCCGCAACCCCGCCTACAAGGAGACAGCCTGTTTCGGCAAGACTCGCCAGATGCCGCGAAAGAGCGTGACACGTCCCGTACGCTTGCGCGGAGGCTTCGCCAGCGCCACCACCGGCGGTCACGAGAAACCGCGTGAGGAGTGGATCGAGATCCCGGTGCCGGCGATCGTCAGCGAGGAGACCTTCGCCCTGGCCGAAGAGCGGCTGGAGAGAACGCCCGAGCTTCGCCGTCAGGAGCAGGCGCTGCATCGCGAACTGCGATCCGCTGTGGATCGGGCCAAGGACCGGGAGATCTACCTGCGGATTGCTCAGACCCTGACCGGCTTTCTGGAGCGGCTGCGCTCGTCCGCCGGAACCCTCGACATCGCGGAACGCCATCGCATCGTCCAACTCCTCGTGAAGGAGGTGTTGGTCAGCGAGGACAAAATCACTATCCGCCATGCAATCCCCATCTCGGGCTCGCCTGGTGGCGGTCCAGACCCCTCGAAACCCGGCGCCGACAGCACCGAAGGCGAAGGTTGCCTTTTGCGTTCAGGGCGTCGTCTCGCCGATGCTTTCCAACATCTTCCTGCACCACGTGCTGGACGAGTGGTTCGAGAAAGTTGCGAAGCCACGCTTGTACGGAAGATGCCAGTTGGTGCGTTTCGCCGATGACTTTGTCATCGCCCTCGAAGACCGACACAGCGGCAAGCGGCTGCTTGACGTGCTGGGCAAACGTCTCGGTCGATACGGGCTCACGCTCCATGAGGCCAAGACGCGCTATGTGGACTTCCGCCGGAGACGCCCACACGGGCGTCACTGGATGGCATCGGCCACGACGTTCGAGTTCCTCGGCTTCACCCACGTGTGGGGGCGGTCGATGCAAGGCAAGGACGTCGTTCGCCAGATTACGGCGAAGGGCCGCTTCGCCCGTGCGCTGAAATCGGTGCACCAGTGGTGCAAGAGATACCGGCACCTGCCGGTCAAGGCGCAGCAAGACTATCTTGCACGGGTGATCCGGGGCCACTGCGCATACTACGGTCTGACGGGGAACGGCAAACGTCTGGAGCGGTTCCGCCAACAGGTCGCCCGCCTCTGGCGAACGTGGCTCGCACGCCGCAGCCGCCTCAGGCGCTTGAACTGGGACCGGATGAACGAACTTCTCAAACGATATCCCTTGCCGCGAGTCACCTTCATGCGCTCATGGCAACGCTTCCTGAGCGAACCTGTCAGATGAGGAACCGAGTGCGTCAATCGCGCACGCTCGGATCTGTGGAGGGAGGGGCTCGGTAACGACCCCTCCTACCCGGCCCTCAAGGCCATCAGGAGCCGCACGACGTCCCGTACTCCAACCGGCCGTCACAGTTTTCCACGTCGTCCGTGTCCAGATAGTGCACAGTGATGCTGGAATTTATAGGATACCCTTTGAATGGAGACTTGCATGTTGCCGCGATCATGCAGTTTTCACCGCTGACTGTGACCGTTGCGTTCGAGCATGTTGCGCTCGCGGAACTGTTGTCGAACTGAGCCTCGCACCCGCTCACGGTCAACAAGTCCGACTTTCTGCACAGGTCGCTGAGGTCAGTGCAGCAGTAGACCCCCCGTATGTTGCCTGCCGTGCCCTTGCCAGTTCTCCGGGTGCCGGTCGTGAGGTTCCAGGTCCAGTCCCTTGCGGCAAGGCGGTCGACCTTCGCAACGACCTTCCCCCATTCCGGGCACATGTTCTGCGCCCAGGCCGTATCCTTCTTGAGAAAGCCCCTGTTGTTCCATCCGCCATCGAGACATTCAACGTGCGAGTGAAATATTCTCGCCGACCTCTCGCAGGACGCATCGGCGCTATCGATCATCGCGGCGGACAGCACAAGCACACCTATCCCGAATAGAGCGCTCTTGGCTACAATGCCCAGTCCGGCCCGATCCCACCCTCTCGACAGCGCGCGCAACATTCTTATCTTTTCCGACATGATTCATTCTCCTTTTCGGTGCCTGGGGCATCGAGATCACTTACATTGGGACAGTAGTCGTCGCTACCATCGGAACGTGGCCCGCAGCATGACGCCGTGTGCGGGCGCGTTGTCATTGGCAGGCTCGCGCCGCGTCCCCTCGAGCTCCAGGGTGGCGTCCAAGTCGTCGGCGACCTTGTCGCCGCCAAGCCAGTAGATGGGCACGCCGGCGCCGGTGGTGCCGGTATGGTCGCGGGCATCGACCGTTGGGGTGCTGGCGAGGACCTTGAACTGCGAGCTGTAGCTTCGGATGCTCGCATGGCCCGCGGCGACGGCGCTCTGGACGTGCGTATCGTAGTCGCCGATGTCGGCGGAGGTGGCACTACGCTTCGTCGTGGTGACGATGAGCAGCCGGAACTGGTCGCCGGCGCCGAGGCTCGAGGGTATCAGGGGCCAGTCTGCGGGGACTTCGGTCTGCGCCTGCGCGAGGCCGCCGGCGCCGAGGAGGGCAGTGGCCATGACGAGGAGGAAGAGGGCGCGCCGGGTCCGAAGGGCGGCCCGTGAGAGGAGGCGGTGCATCATTTGTTTCAACTCTTGCGGATGGAGGCCGGAGGGGCCGGGACGGCGGTCAGCCGGGCGGCGGGGGGGGGACTGCAGCTCGGAAAGTTCGGTGAAGGAAGGGCGTCGCCCGGCTGGCCGGGCGGAAGAGTCCGGCGGTAGTTGCGGCTCGAAGACTGTCAATCCCATCGTCATGCCCCCGTTCAAGTCATCCCGGTCCCGGACATGTAACGGCGTTACGTAGAAAGAGCATCAATCTAGCGGAGTCTAATAACCTATTTCGGTGAATTTACCGGGAAGTATTGAGCCAATAGAGTGATTGTTTAGTGATTTATGGCTATAACTTGTATAATTTGGTGAATTATCGCAATAAAAAGGGCTATGGTCGGCGCCGAAACGGCGCTACGCGAACGCATCTCCCGGCTGAGCGCGGCGATCCTGCGCATCAGCGCGAGCCTCGACGTTGACACCGTCCTGCACGAGATCGCGGACAGCGCCCGCGCGCGGACCGGCGTTCACCGACGAGGACGAGGAGCTCCTGGTGGTGTTCGCCTCGCAGGCGGCCGCCGCCATCGCCAACGCCCGCACCTACCGCGACGAGCAGCGCGCCCGGGCCGGGCTCGGGCGTCTGGCGTCGAAAAACACCAGCACCGGATCCGACCGGTCGATGATGCGGTCGGTAGCCCGCAGCGTCGCCGTCCGCTGCTTTGTAGATGAATTCCCTCCCTGTTCAGCCTGAAACACCACCCCCGCGCCCCAGGTTCACGGGCGAGCAACGCGGCCCATGGGCATTGGCGCGGGTGACGGTTCTCGCCGTGCCGCCGGACGCCGGCTTGGGCGCAAGGACCTGGACGGCAACGTCCTGCACCGCCCGGGCCGGGACGTGACGCTGTCGGCGCCGAAGTCGGTGTCGCTGATGGCGCTGGTGGGAGGCGACGGGCGGATCGTCGCCGCCCACGACCGGGCCGTAACCCGCACCCTTGCCTGGGTCGAGCGTAACGCGGTCGAGACCCGCGTGCGGGACAAGGAGACGGGGGCGCTGGTCCGCGTGGGCGGCCAGAAGATGGTGGCGGCGACGTTCCGACATGATCTCTCCCCGCCTCATCCCCGTGTAGAACCCGAACAGGAACACGTCCCGGTGCACCGGGTTTCGCACCGCGGCCTCCATCCCTCTCCGCCAGCACGGCAGCACCTCGGCCGGAGACGATATCCGCTTCCGTCTCTTGCGGTGGTAGCGTCCTCCCGCCGCAAGCCACTGCTCTACCGGGTTCCGAACACCCTCGTGGTCCACACACGGTCTCCGGTACACCGAACGCAGGAACGACAGGCACTGGTTGGCGGGCATCTCTCCGTGGCGCTCGGTCAGAAGCCGGAAGCGGCTCTCCACGTCCCGGCGGGTGATGGCTTCCAAAGGGCGAGAGAGGCAGTCTCCGAGATACAACGCCGTATACCGCCGATAGCCCCGCTTGGTGCTCGCCGCCCACCCGTGGCCGGACTTGATGTAGTCCTCGCACGCCTCTCCGAGCCTCGGCAGCCCCCGAGCCTCGGCTCGCTCGCCCGCCGGGTCCTCCCCTGCGGCCACGCGCCCGAGGGATGGACGCGCACGCGAAGCCCGTCAGCCTGTCGTCCCACGCGATCCAGGGCTTGTCTTGAGGTTCGAGAGCGTCTACGGTGCGTTTGGTGAGGGTGAGCTTGTCCTTGGCGGTAACTTTTGCTGAATGTTTCAGAAAGCGTTCGTTCTAGAAGTCGGAGCGCACAGGAGTGCGGTGGCGACGGCGTCTGGCGCGGCACGTTGCGCCTAACTAGTCGACACAATAGTGCTGTTGGCGCTCAGAACGAAAGTCTGAGCATCGGTGCCATCAATTGACAGGCCGATCCCGACCGTCCCCCGGTCGAACTCTCCGGCATCAGCTAGACACGAAACCGGCGATTGACCCCGGCCCGGCGGAGCGCTACGGTGACTTTCCCCGAGGCACCAAACTGACATGAGTACGCTTGCAAACACTGGGTCTTGATTGAACGGGGTTGCATACCGATTACGGCTCAAACGGAAATATTCATAACATATTGATAAACAAGCTAGAAATGCGATCTCAACGCAGAAAGGACCCGCAGATTATTGTGCGAATTAACCAGACACCACACTAGACCCCGTACGGTATTCACTGCATTCGCATCCCACGCTGGCGCGGGTCGTGGGTCGGATCGACGGCAAGGACGAATTCCGGGTGCAGATCCTCGGCAGCGGCAGCTCGACCTCCCCGACGGATCTGATCGCAGGGCTAGTGCCGCGCGCCGCGGAGTTGCCAGAGCGTCGGTTCAGGGCGGCCGCGAGCGAGTTGCACGCTTTTCTCGAATTGGGCAGGGGATAACGGGACAACCGATGTATGAGGTGGTCCCAGAAAATTGGACCGTTAGCCAAGGTGTATTCCATTCCGCCTAGGCCTAGCTAGGGAGGGAGGAATACATAATGACAACACGACGCCGATTCACGGGTGAGTACAAGGCGAAGGTAGCGCTGGAAACGCTGCGCGGGGACATGACAATCCAGGAGATTGCAGCACGGCGGAAGATTCATCCGGAAAACCAGCCGAACCCTCCGCCATTTACATTGGGACAGTAGTCGTCGCTACCATCGGAACCTGGCCCGCAGCATGACGCCGTGTGCGGGCGCGTGGTCATCGGCAGGCTCGCGCCGCGTCCCCTCGAGCTCCAGGGTGGCGTCCTGACCAAGCTTCCAGCGCGTCCCCAGACGCCAGCTCCGGTCGCCCGCCTCCGACAGCCCAAAGCCCGCGTACGGAGTCACCACCCCGACACCGTCCGGCCCCGCAAAGCCGTAGCCCAACTCCGCGTCGAGCCGGCCCGTCTGATCGAATTCGTCGTTCGCCGTCAAGTCCGCCGCGTCCCGGAGCGACCACAGCCGCTCCACCCCGCTCGACGCCGCCCCCCAGGACGGCCTCAACCAAAGCGAAAGGCCACGCCCCGACTCGTCCGGACCCAAGCGGAGCGAGCCCGACGCGCCCCACTCCTCGTACCCGCCCGTCTCGTGCGCCATCAGCCCGTGCACCTTCGCCTCCATACTCAGCCCCAGCGCCGGATCGGTGTAGCGAACCCCCGCTCCCACCTCCACCCCGGCCCCGGTCTCCGCGTCGCCCCCGTCATAACGCGCGCCCACCTCCAGCGACGGCGTCAGCACGCCCCCCGACCCCAGCTCGAACCCCCGCGAGCCTTCCAGCACCAGCCGCAGCCGGCTCGTGTCCGCCTCCGACCCAGCCAGACGGCCCGCCGCCGTCTCCACCGCCTCCGACCTCATCCGCGTCAGCAGCGCATCCGTGCGCGCCGCCAACTCGAAGCCGCCCGCGGACAACAATACCCCACGTCCGCCCAGCGCCCCCATCACCAGGTCCGCATCCGTCCTGTAGCTGCTCCCGCCGGCCCCGTCCTCGGTCAGCGTCAGCTTGCCCCTGCCGTAGCCCAGCACCGCCCACGCCGTCAGACCCTCGTTCACCTCGTAACGCACATACGGATGCACCCCGGTCACCGTGCTCTCCACACCGCCCTTGCACCGGGTCCCGGCGCAGGTCCCGCTCATGGAGAAGTCCCCGTCGCCCGTGCTGTGCGACACCGCCACCCCGGCGAGCCACCGACCCCACTCGCCGTCGAAGCCCAGGGTCCCGGTCACCACATCGCCGTCCAGCAAAAGATCCCCGTCCTTGCCGTCGAAGCGCGCCCCTGCCGCCCGTCCCCAAGCCGTCCAGCGCGCTCCCGCAGAGCCGTCCCCGCCCAGCGGCAGGCTGAAGGAGCTCCCCAGCAGCAGATCGCGGCCCGTCAGGGTCCGGTAACGCTCCGCCCGCCGGCCACCCACCAGCCCATCGTCACCGATCCAGCCCTCCCGGCGACCCTCGCCCCCAAGCCGCCCGTCCCACGCAGCGGCCGGCGCTTCCGCCTCTTCGGCTCCGAGCGGCAGCCGCTGCCCGGCGATCGTCACCCGCGACCCCGAACTCCCGCCCCTCAGCCGCTCGCTCACCGCCTC
The DNA here is from genome assembly GCA_965221155.1 of uncultured Binatia bacterium (SeqCode). Taxonomy (GTDB): domain Bacteria; phylum Desulfobacterota; class Binatia; order UBA9968; family JAJDTQ01; genus JAJDTQ01. The sequence continues at coordinate 2,152,123 of OZ244869.1, forward strand.
CACCACCTGACTCGCCGCCGTCCGCCCGAACCGCGCCAGCCACGCCTGCGGCACCGGATCGCTGTTGACAATCGTGCCGGTGGCCTCGCGGTCGACGAACTTCGCGTGCGGCGAGAGGACGAACAGGCCCAGCGTGAACGTCTCCTCGCCCTCGTCCTTCGCGTCGTCCAGCACCGTCACCCGTATGGTCTTCTCCGTATCGCCGGGCACGAACGTGAGCGTCCCGCTGGCGGCCTCGTAGTCTTCACCCGCCTTCGCCGTCCCGTCCGCAGTCTCGTAGTCCACCGTCACCCTCCGGTCGCTCGCCGGGCGGAGCGTCACCAGGAAGTCGATCGTCGCGTCGACGCCTTCCCGCGCCTCGGCGTCGGCAATGGAGACCGACGGCCGGGGCGCTTCGACCGGCGGGGCCGACTCCTCGACCCGCTGCTCAGCCGACTGCGCCGACCCGCGCGGCGTCGCCGTCACTGCCGCCACCGGACCATGGCCACCTCCCGGGACGACTCCATCCATCGCCCGCACCTCAAACCTGTACGCCACGCCGTTGTCCAGATAGTACTTCGTGAACGGCACAGTCAGCCAGCTCAGGTACCTCCAGTCGTTGAACCCGTCAGCGTCCGATGCCTTCCGGTAACGGTACTGATAATAGTTCACGGGCAGGTCGCGCGCGCTGGCCGGCGGCTGCCAACTCAACGTCACCTCGCCGTCACCCTCCCTAGCCACGTGAAAACTCCGCGGCGCGGTCAGCACGGCACCGGCGCGCGGCGTCGCCGTCACGTCCACCGCAAGCCCGGCGCCAGACGCATTCACCGCCCGCACCTCGAACCTATACGCCACGCCGTTCTCGAGACCCTGCCCGGGCACGCCGTTCACCACATGCGCCCAAGCCCCGCCTGCGCCTCGCCATTCACCGAATGTCGCCGCGCCTGCCTGCCCGTACCGCACCTCGTGGCGGATCCCGGCGTCCGTCGGCAGATCCCAGAACAACTCCACTGCCGCACTGCTCGTTATGACCCCCAGACCCGTCGGCGCCGCGGGCGGCGTACCCGGCGCCTCGTTCACATCCGTGATGGTGATCGTCACCGCGATCGTGTCGGCGCCGCCGTTGCCGTCATCAGCCTTGACCGTCACCGAGTAGCTGGACTTCGCCTCGTAGTCGAGAGCCACCCTGGTGCGGATCTGGCCAGTGGTCGTGACGATGTCGAACGACGACGCGTCCGTCCCTTCCAGCGTGTACGTTAGCGTGTCGCCGTCGGGGTCGGTCGCCGTCACTGGGTCGCCGAACGGCTGGTTCGTCGCGGTGTTCTCCGCTACGCGTCGCGTCGCGGACGTACCCTCGTTGAACACCGGCGCCGTGTTGGCCGACGCGGCCCCCGTCGAGGCGGACAGCGTCGGCGACCACCCGCTGTCGCCCTCGTCGTTACTCGCCCGCACCTGCACCTGGTAGGTAGTGCTTGCCGCCAGGCCGCTGATCGTTGCGCTCAGGCCGGCCTGGTCCTGCGGCCCGTCGATGAAGGCGTCCTCCCGGTAACGCAGGTCGTAGCTCGTGATCGCGGGCCGCCCCGCGTTCGCCGGCGCGGTCCAACTCACGGTCAGGCTGTCCGATGTCGCGCTGTCGAGCGTCGGCATCGCCGGCATCGCCGGCGGCTCCATCACGTCGGTCACCGTCACCGTGAGCGCCTGCGTCGCCGTGTTGTTGTTGGCGTCCCTCGCCCGCACCGTCACCGCGTAGACGTTGTCCTCGTCCGCATCCTCCCGACTCTCGAAGTTTCGCGGCGCCATGCTCAGGACGCCGGTGTTCGCATCGATCGTGAAGTCGTCGGCGTCCGCGCCTTCCCTGGTCCAGGTCACCGCGCCGATCGCGCCGCTCACCGTCGGCCTCGCCGACGCGTACACCGCGTTCTCCGCGACCGTCCCGCTCTCCAGGCCGCTGATCGTCAGCGTGCTCGTCTCCGCCACGTCGGTGACCGTCACCGTGAGCGACTGCGTCGCCGTGTTCCCGTCCGCGTCCTCGACCTTCACCGTCACCTGATAGGTGTTGCCGGTGTCCGCATCCACCGGATTCTCGAAGTCCCGCGCCGCCATGCCCAGGACGCCGGTGTCCGCATCGATCGTGAAGTCGTCGGCGTCCGCGCCTTCCCTGGTCCAGGCCACCGCGCCGATCGCGCCGGTCACCGTCGGCGTCGCCGACGTGTACACCGCGTTCTCCGCCACCGTCCCGTCCGCCAGGCCGCTGATCGTCAGCGTACTCGTCTCCGCCACGTCGGTGACCGTCACCGTGAGCGCCTGCGTCGCCGTGTTGCCGTCCGCATCCTCGACCTTCACCGTCACCTGGTAGTCGTTGTCCTCGTCCGCATCCGCCGGGCTCTCGAAGTCGCGTCCCACCATGCCCAATACGCCGGTGGTCCCGTTGATCGTGAAGTCGCCGGCGTCCGTCCCTTCCCTGGTCCAGGTCACCGCGCCGAGCGCGCCGGTCACCGTCGGCGTGGCCGAGGTGTACACCGCGTTCTCCGCCACCGTCCCGTCCGCCAGGCCGCTGATCGTCAGCGTGCTCGTCTCCACCACGTCGGTGACCGTCACCGTGAGCGCCTGCGTGGCCGTGTTGCCGTCCGCATCCTCGACCTTCACCGTCACCTCATAGTCGTTGTCCTCGTCCGCATCCGCCGGGCTCTCGAAGTCGCGTCCCACCATGCCCAATACGCCGGTGGTCCCGTTGATCGTGAAGTCGCCGGCGTCCGTCCCTTCCCTGGTCCAGGTCACCGCGCCGAGCGCGCCGCTCACCGTCGGCGTGGCCGAGGTGTAGACCGCGTTCTCCGCCACCGACCCGTCCGCCAGGCCGCTGATCGTCAGCGTACTCGTCTCCACCACGTCGGTGACCGTCACCGTGAGCGCCTGCGTCGCCGTGTTGCCGTCCGCATCCTCGACCTTCACCGTCACCTCATAGTCGTTGTCCTCATCCGCATCCGCCGGGCTCTCGAAGTCGCGTCCCACCATGCCCAATACGCCGGTGGTCCCGTTGATCGTGAAGTCGCCGGCGTCCGTCCCTTCCCTGGTCCAGGTCACCGCGCCGAGCGCGCCGGTCACCGTCGGCGTCGCCGAGGTGTAGACCGCGTTCTCCGCCACCGACCCGTCCGCCAGACCGCTGATCGTCAGCGTCGCCGTCTCCACCACGTCGGTGACCGTCACCGTGAGCGCCTGCATCGCCGTGTTGCCGTCCGCGTCCTCGACCTTCACCGTCACCTCATAGTCGTTGTCCTCGTCCGCATCCGCCGGGTTCTCGAAGTCGCGTCCCACCATGCCCAGGACGCCGGTGTCCGCATTGATCGTGAAGTCGTCGGCGTCCGTCCCTTCCACCGTCCAGATCACCGCGCCGAGCGCGCCGGTCACCGTCGGCGTGGCCGAGGTGTACACCGCGTTCTCCGCCACCGACCCGTCCGCCAGGCCGCTGATCGTCAGCGTCGCCGTCTCCACCACGTCGGTGACCGTCACCGTGAGCGCCTGCGTGGCCGTGTTGCCGTCCGCATCCTCGACCTTCACCGTCACCTCATAGTCGTTGTCCTCATCCGCATCCGCCGGGCTCTCGAAGTCGCGTCCCACCATGCCCAATACGCCGGTATCCGCATTGATCGTGAAGTCCCCCTCGTCCACGCCTTCCCTGGTCCAGGTCACCGCGCCGAGCGCTCCGGTCACCGTCGGCGTGGCCGAGGTGTACACCGCGTTCTCCGCCACCGTCCCGTCCGCCAGGCCGCTGATCGTCAGCGTACTCGTCTCCACCACGTCGGTGACCGTCACCGTGAGCGCCTGCGTCGCCGTGTTGCCGTCCGCATCCTCGACCTTCACCGTCACCTCATAGTCGTTGTCCTCATCCGCATCCGCCGGGCTCTCGAAGTCGCGTCCCACCATGCCCAATACGCCGGTGGTCCCGTTGATCGTGAAGTCGCCGGCGTCCGTCCCTTCCTTGGTCCAGGTCACCGCGCCGAGCGCGCCGGTCACCGTCGGCGTGGCCGAGGTGTACACCGCGTTCTCCGCCACCGTCCCGTCCGCCAGGCCGCTGATCGTCAGCGTACTCGTCTCCACCACGTCGGTGACCGTCACCGTGAGCGCCTGCGTCGCCGTGTTGCCGTCCGCGTCCTCGACCTTCACCGTCACCTCATAGTCGTTGTCCTTATCCGCATCCGCCGGGCTCTCGAAGTCGCGTCCCACCATGCCCAATACGCCGGTGGTCCCGTTGATCGTGAAGTCGCCGGCGTCCGTCCCTTCCCTGGTCCAGGTCACCGCGCCGAGCGCGCCGGTCACCGTCGGCGTGGCCGAGGTGTACACCGCGTTCTCCGCCACCGTCCCGTCCGCCAGGCCGCTGATCGTCAGCGTACTCGTCTCCACCACGTCGGTCACCGTCACCGTGAGCGCCTGCGTGGCCGTGTTGCCGTCCGCATCCTCGACCTTCACCGTCACCTCATAGTCGTTGTCCTCATCCGCATCCGCCGGGCTCTCGAAGTCGCGTCCCACCATGCCCAATACGCCGGTGGTCCCGTTGATCGTGAAGTCCCCCTCGTCCGTCCCTTCCCTGGTCCAGGTCACCGCGCCAATCGCGCCGGTCACCGTCGGCGTGGCCGAGGTGTACACCGCGTTCTCCGCCACCGTCCCGTCCGCCAGGCCGCTGATCGTCAGCGTACTCGTCTCCACCACGTCGGTGACCGTCACCGTGAGCGCCTGCATCGCCGTGTTGCCGTCCGCATCCTCGACCTTCACCGTCACCTGGTAGTCGTTGTCCTCGTCCGCATCCGCCGGGTTCTCGAAGTCGCGTCCCACCATGCCCAGGACGCCGGTGTCCGCATTGATCGTGAAGTCCCCGGCGTCCACGCCTTCCCTGGTCCAGGTCACCGCGCCGAGCGCGCCGGTTACCGTCGGCGTGGCCGAGGTGTACACCGCGTTCTCCGCCACCGTCCCGTCCGCCAGACCGCTGATCGTCAGCGTACTCGTCTCCACCACGTCGGTCACCGTCACCGTGAGCGCCTGCATCGCCGTGTTGCCGTCCGCGTCCTCGACCTTCACCGTCACCTGGTAGTCGTTGTCCTCGTCCGCATCCGCCGGGTTCTCGAAGTCGCGTCCCACCATGCCCAGGACGCCGGTGGTCCCGTTGATCGTGAAGTCGCCGGCGTCCGTCCCTTCCCTGGTCCAGGTCACCGCGCCGAGCGCGCCGGTCACCGTCGGCGTGGCCGAGGTGTACACCGCGTTCTCCGCCACCGTCCCGTCCGCCAGGCCGCTGATCGTCAGCGTACTCGTCTCCACCACGTCGGTGACCGTCACCGTGAGCGCCTGCGTGGCCGTGTTGCCGTCCGCATCCTCGACCTTCACCGTCACCTCATAGTCGTTGTCCTCATCCGCATCCACCGGGTTCTCGAAGTCGCGTCCCACCATGCCCAATGCGCCGGTGTCCGCATGGATCGTGAAGTCGCCGGCATCCGTCCCTTCCTTGGTCCAGGTCACCGCGCTGCTCGCACCGGTCACCGCCGGCATCGACGTGTAGGCCGTATTCTCGGCCACCGACCCGTCCGCCAGGTCAATGATCATCAGCGTTTCATCGTCGTCCTCAATCGTACCAATCGCCTCACTGTCCAATAGCGTCGCGTTTCCAGGGTTGCCCAGCGTCACCTTGAAGGTCTCAGTGTCCGCCTCGTCCAGCCCATCCTGCGTCACCGGCACCGTGATCGTACCCGTCGTCGTCCCCGCCGCAATCGTCAGCGTCGAGTTCGCCGCCGTGTAGTCCGAACCCGCCGTCGCCGTCCCGTCCGCCGTTGAGTATTTGACCGTCACGTCCCGACCGCTGAGCGCCGACAGCGTCACCGTGAACACCAGGTTGCCAACACTCTCAGACCCTGTCTGGTCGGCAATGCTCAGCCCCGGCGGCGCGTCGTCGTCCTCAATCGTGCCCGTCGCTTCGCTGTCCGACAGCGTCGCGTTTACAGCATCGCTCAGCGTCACCGTAAAGGTCTCGTCGTCTTCATCCAGCGCGTCCTGCGTCACCGGCACCGTGATCGTCCCCGTCGTCACACCTGCCGCAATCGTCAGCGTCGCGTTCGCCGCCGTGTAGTCCGAACCCGCCGTCGCCGTCCCGTCCGCCGTCGCATAGTCAACCGTCACGTCCCGACCGCTGACCGCCGACAGCGTCACCGTGAACACCATGTCCCCAACGCCCTCAGTACCGGTCTGGTCGGCAATGCTCAGCCCCGGCGGCGCGTCGTCGTCCTCAATCGTGCCCGTCGCCTCGCCGTCCACCACCGTCACGTTCACAGGGTTGCTCAACGTGACCTTGAACGTCTCATCCAGCTCGTCCAGCATATCCTGCGTCACCGGCACCGCAATCGTCCGGGTCCTCGATCCCGCCGGGATCGTCAGCGTCGCGTTCGCCGACGCCGCCGTGTAGTCCGTTCCCGCCGTCGCCGTCCCGTCCGACGTCACATACGTCACCGTCACGTCCCGACCGCTGACCGCCGACAGCGTCACCGTGAATGACAGGTTGCCAACACTCTCGGACCCCGTCTGGTCGGCAACGCTCAACCCCGGCGGCGCGTCGTCGTCGGTGATCGTGCCCGTCGCTTCGCCGTCCACCACCGTCGCGTTCGCCGCCCCACTCAGCGTGACCTTGAACGTCTCGTCGTCTTCATCCAGCGCGTCCTGCGTCACCGGCACCCGGATCGTACCCGTCGTCGTACCCGCCGGGATCGTCAGCGTCGCGTTCGCCGTCGCCGTGTAGTCCGTTCCCGCCGTCGCCGTCCCGTTTGCCGTCCCATACGTCACCGTCACGTCCCGACCGCTGACCGCCGACAACGTCACCGTGAACGTCAAACTGCCAACATCCTCGGACCCCGTCTGGTCGGCAACGCTCAGCCCAGGCGGCGCGTCGTCATCGGTGATCGTGCCCGTCGCCTCGCCGTCCGACAGCGTCGCGTTCACAGGGTTGCTCAGCGTGACCTTGAACGTCTCATCCAGCTCATCCAGCACATCCTGCGTCACCGGCACCGTGAGCGTCCCCGTCGTCATACCGGCCGCAATCGTCAGCGTCGCGTTCGCCGACGCCGTGTAGTCCGTTCCCGCCGTCGCCGTGCCGTTCGCCGTTGAGTATTCAACCGTGACGTCCCGACCGCTGACCGCCGACAGCGTCACCGTGAACGTCATGTCCCCAACGCCCTCCGACTCCGTCCGGTCGGCAATGCTCAGCCCCGGCGGCGCGTCGTCGTCCTCAATCGTGCCCGTCGCCTCGCCGTCCGACAGCGTCGCGTTCACAGGGTTGCTCAGCGTGACCTTGAACGTCTCATCCAGCTCATCCAGCACATCCTGCGTCACCGGCACCGTGATCGTCCCCGCCGTCATACCCGCCGCAATCGTCAGCGTCGCGTTCGCCGACGCCGTGTAGTCCGAACCCGCCGTCGCCGTGCCGTTCGCCGTTGAGTATTCAACCGTGACGTCCCGACCGCTGACCGCCGACAGCGTCACCGTGAACGTCATGTCCCCAACGCCCTCAACACCCCTCTGGTCGGCAATGCTCAACCCCGGCAACGCGTCGTCATCGGTGATCGTACCCGTCGCCTCGCCGTCCGACAGCGTCGCGTTCACAGGGTTGCTCAGTGCCACGGTAAACGTCTCGTCGTCTTCATCCAGCGCGTCCTGCGTCACCGGCACCCGGATCGTCCCCGTCGTCGTACCCGCCGGGATCGTCACCGTCGCGCCCGTCGCCGCGGTGTAGTCCGAACCCGCCGTCGCCGTGCCGTTCGCCGTTGAGTATTCGACCGTCACGTCCCGACCGCTGACCGCCGACAACGTCACCGTGAACGTCATGTCCCCAACGCCCTCGGTACCGGTCTGGTCGGCAACGCTCAGCCCCGGCGGCGCGTCGTCATCGGTGATCGTGCCCGTCGCCTCGCCGTCCGACAGCGTCGCGTTCACAGGGTTGCTCAACGTGACCTTGAACGTCTCATTGTCCGCCTCGTCCAGCCCATCCTGCGTCACCGGCACCCGGATCATCCCCGTCGTCGTACCCGCCGGGATCGTCAGCGTCGCGCCCGTCGCCGCCGTGTAGTCCGAACCCGACAACGCCGTGACGTCCGACGTTGAGTATTTGACCGTCACGTCCCGACCGCTGAGCGCCGACAGCCGAACCGTGAACGTCAGGTTGCCAACACTCTCGGACCCCGTCCGGTCGGCAATGCTCAACCCCGGCAGCGCGTCGTCATCAGTGATCGTACCCGTCGCCTCATGGTCCACCAGCGTCGCGTTGACAGGGTTGCTCAGTGCCACGGTAAACGTCTCGTCGTCTTCATCCAGCGCGTCCTGCGTCACCGGCACCCGGATCATCCCCGTCGTCGTACCCGCCGGGATCGTCAGCGTCGCGCCCGACGCCGCCGCCGTGTAGTCCGTTCCCGCCGTCGCCGTCCCGTCCGCCGTCGCGTATCCAACCGTCACGTCCCGATCGCTGACCGCCGACAGCGTCACCGTGAACGACAGGCTGCCGTCGCCCTCGGCCGCCTGGCCATCGGCGATGCTCAGCCCCGGCGGCGCGTCGTCATCGGTGATCGTGCCCGTCGCCTCATGGTCCGACAGCGTCGCGTTTACGGGGTTGCTCAGCGTCACCGTAAACGTCTCATTGTCTTCCTCGTCTACAGTGTCCGCCGTGATTGGTATCTCGATCAACGCCGTCGTCTCCAGCGCAGCAAAGGTCAGCGTCGCGTTCGCCGCCGCCGTGTAGTCCGTTCCCGCCGTCGCCGTCCCGTCCGACGTGCCGTATCTCACCATCACCGATTTGCTGCTCGGCACATTCAGCGTCACTTCGAACGACAGGCTGCCAACACTCTCGGCCCCCGTCCGGTCGGCAATGCTTACCTCCGGACTGTCGTCTTCCAGGATCGTGATCAGCGGACCCGACGTCGTCACACCATTGTAGTCGCCGCCGCTCGCCGTATAACTCAACCGTACCGGCGCATCGTCCACGGCATCGTCGTCTTCGGCCGCGAACGGAGCCACGGTTTGGGTAAACCGCCAGTCCGTCCTCGTGAACGTCAGGTCCAGTTTCTTCACCGTACCGCCGGGCACGGCCAGCCACACGTCCGAATCAGCGGGCGCCGTCACCGTCACCGTCACCGTGTCCGTCGGCTCAGACAGCAGGGCTATCCCGAAGTTGTTGTTGCTTTGACCTTCCGGCACCGTCAGCGCAGTTAAATTCAGTCTTATCCCCCTGCCGTCGTCGTCCCTGATCGTACCGCTCGCCTCCCCGTCCGACAGCGTCGCGTTCACGGGGTTGCTCAGCGTCACCGTAAACGTCTCGTCGTCTTCATCCAGCTTATCCTGCGTCACCGATATCGTGATCGTACCCGTCGTCGCACCCGCCGAAATCGTCAGCGTCGCGCCCGCCGCCGCCGTGTAGTCCGAACCCCCCGTCGCCGTCCCGTCCGACGTCGCGTACCTCACCGTCACGTCCCGCTCGCTCGCCGCCGACAGCGTCACCGTGAACGACAGGCCCCCGTCGCCCTCGGCCGCCTGGCCATCGGCGATGCTCAACCCCGGCGGCGCGTCGTCATCGGTGATCGTGCCCGTCGCCTCATGGTCCGACAGCGTCGCGTTCACGGGGTCGCTCAGCGTCACCATGAACGTCTCGGTGTCCGCTTCATCAAACTCATCCGGCTCGATCAGCACCACGATCATACCCGTCGTCGCGCCCGCCGGGATCGTCAGCGTCGCGCCCGACGACGCCGCCGTGTAGTCCGAACCCCCCATCGCCGTCCCGTCCGCCGTCGCGTATCCAACCGTCACGTCCCGACCGCTGACCGCCGACAGCGTCACCGTAAACACCAGGCTGCCGTCGCCCTCGGCCGCCTGGCCATCGGCAATGCTCAACCCCGGCGGCGCGTCGTCGTCCTCAATCGTGCCCGTCGCCTCGCCGTCCGACAGCGTCGCGTTCACGGGGTTGCTCAGCGTCACCGTAAACGTCTCGTCGTCTTCATCCAGCGCGTCCTGCGTCACCGGCACCCGGATCGTCTGCTCGGTCGTCCCCGCCGGGATCGTCAGCGTCGCGCCCGACGCCGCCGTGTAATCCGAACCCGCCGTCGCCGTCCCGTCCGCCGTCGTGTATTCAACCGTCACGTCCCGACCGCTGACCGCCGACAGCGTCACCGTGAACACCAGGCTGCCAACACTCTCGGACCCCGTCCGGTCGGCAATGCTCAACGTCGACGTAACCTCGTCGTCGTCCTCAATCGTACCGCTCGCCTCGCCGTCCGACAGCGTCGCGTTTACAGGGTTGCTCAGCGTGACCTTGAAAGTCTCGTCGTTTTCATCCAGCGCGTCCTGCGTCACCGGCACCGTGATCGTACCCGTCGTCGCGCCCGCCGCAATCGTCAGCGTCGCGCCCGTCGCCGCCGTGTAGTCCGAACCCGCCGTCGCCGTCCCGTCCGCCGTCGTGTATTCAACCGTCACGTCCCGACCGCTGACCGCCGACAGCGTCACCGTGAACACCAGGTTGCCGACACCCTCGGACCCCGTCCGGTCGGCGATGCTCAACCCCGGCGGAGCGTCGTCGTCTTCAATCGTACCGCTCGCTTCCCTGTCCGACAGCGTCGCGTTGACAGCATCGCTCAGCGTCACCGTAAACGTCTCGTCGTCTTCATCCAGCGCGTCCTGCGTCACCGGCACCGTGATCGTCTGCTCGGTCGTCCCCGCCGCAATCGTCAGCGTCGCGCCGGACAACGACGCCACGTAGTCCGAACCCGCCGTCGCCGTCACGTCCGCCGTCGTGTATCCAACCGTCACGTCCCGACCGCTGACCGCCGACAGCGTCACCGTGAACGTCATTTCCCCAACGCCCTCAGTACCCGTCTGGTCGGCAACGCTCAGCCCCGGCGGCGCGTCGTCGTCCTCAATCGTACCGCTCGCTTCGCCGTCCGACAGCGTCGCGTTTACGGGGTTGCTCAGCGTCACCGTAAACGTCTCGTCGTCTTCATCCAGCGCGTCCTGCGTCACCGGCACCGTGATCGTACCCGTCGTCGCGCCCGCCGCAATCGTCAGCGTCGCGCCCGTCGCCGCCGCCACGTAGTCCGAACCCGCCGTCGCCGTCCCGTCCGACGTCGAGTATCCAACCGTCACGTCCCGACCGCTGACCGCCGACAGCGTCACCGTGAACGTCATTTCCCCAACGCCCTCAGTACCCGTCTGGTCGGCAACGCTCAGCCCCGGCGGCGCGTCGTCGTCCTCAATCGTACCGCTCGCTTCGCTGTCCGACAGCGTCGCGTTTACAGCATCGCTCAGCGTCACCGTAAAGGTCTCGTCGTCTTCATCCAGCGCGTCCTGCGTCACCGGCACCGTGATCGTACCCGTCGTCGCGCCCGCCGCAATCGTCAGCGTCGCGCCGGACAACGACGCCGTGTAGTCCGAACCCGCCGTCGCCGTCCCGTCCGCCGTCGTGTATTCAACCGTCACGTCCCGACCGCTGACCGCCGACAGCGTCACCGTGAACACCAGGTTGCCAACACCCTCGGACCCCGTCCGGTCGGCAATGCTCAACCCCGGCGGAGCGTCGTCGTCGTCCTCAATCGTGCCCGTCGCCTCGCCGTCCGACAGCGTCGCGTTCACGGGGTTGCTCAGCGTGACCTTGAAAGTCTCATTGTCCGCCTCGTCCAACGCGTCCTGCGTCACCGGCACCGTGATCGTCTGCTCGGTCGTCCCCGCCGCAATCGTCAGCGTCGCGTCTTCTGCCGCCGCCGTGTAGTCCGAACCCGCCGTCGCCGTCACGTCCGCCGTCGCATAGTCAACCGTCACGTCCCGACTGCTGACCGCCGACAGCCGAACCGTGAACGCCGCGCTGCCGGCGGATTCAAGGACCACCGCGTCTTCAATCGTCAGTGTCGGTACCGTCGTTTCTTCGATCGACACCGTCACGTCCGGCGCCGTCAACCCCGCATAGTCCGCACCGCCCACCGTGTGTGCAAGCACCACCAACTCGTCCATGATCGCGTCCGCGTCACCCGCGGCCCTCACCGTCACCATTTGCGGCACGTTCCAGGCGCCCGGCGTGAACGTCAGATGATCCGGACTCACCGATACGTCCGTGCCCGAATACCCGCCCACCGACACCGTCACGTCTCCCGCCGGACGCGAGGCCAGCTTCACCGTGTACGTCCGGCTGGCGCCTTCCGGCACCGACAGCGCCGTCGGCGTCACCTCCACACCCGCCACGTCGTCGTCCTTCAGCGTGATCGACACCACCTTGACCACAAGATCACCCATCGCCATATCCTGCACCACCGCCCGACCCTGCACCACAACGGTCTCGTCACCCTCGGCCGCCTCGTCCTGCACCGGCGTCAGCAACAGCGTCACCGGACCGCCCCTACGCTGCCCGGACGGAATCGTGATCTGACGCGTCGTCGGTGACCATGCCGCCGTGTAGTCCGACCCCGCCGCCGCAGTCCCGGACAGCGACAGCGTCACCACCGTATCGCCGCCTACCGTCACGTCCGGCTCCAGCATCGCCGTCACTTCCACCGCGGACGCGCCCGTCCCGCTCTCCTGGATCGTATCGTTGCTGACCATCAGCCGGACCTCCGGAACAATCTCGTCGTCCTTGATCGTCAGTTCCGTACCGGACACCGTCAGCCCCGGCGTCGACCCGCGCAGCACAATCGTCTCGTCACCCTCCAGCAGCCGGTCATCCGTCGGCGTGAAGGTCAGCGTCTTGCTGACCGAGCGCGCATTCGCCGGAATCGTGAGCTCCGGACCCCCGGACACCACGTAATCGTCACCGCCCGCCGTGCCGCCAAACGCCAGCCTGACCGGTATGGCCCGTGGGCGCGTCGCGTCGGACGGGTCTCCAAGCGCCGCCGTGACCGTGACCACCTGGGCGCCGCCCTGCTCGGTCAGCGTCGCTCCCGACACCGACAGCACGATGCTCGGCGCATCGATGATATGGAATTCGGTTCCCTGCACATAGAAAACCGATTCCCCGCCTGCTATCCGCACGCTCTCGGTGCGCGCCTCCTTGACGGAATCCTGAACCGGCGTCACGTACAGCGTCGTGCTGCCCGACAATTCCCCGGCGCGAACCGTGATGCTCTGGTCCCCGCTCACCACATAGTCGGCACTGGTCGCCGTGCCGCCGGCGATGGCGAGTGGAATCACAATTCGCTCCGCCGCCACCGGTCCCGAACGATGAATGGCCGTCACTCTCATCATGGTCCGGCCAACCCCTTCCTGCAGTCTCTCCCTGTCGGTGGAAAGCTCGTAGCCGGCTATGCCGCCATGAAGTTTTATGTCCGGGTACTTCCTGACAGAGCCGGCCGGAATCGCTGTATCCAGCGGAACGACTATCGTTCCGTCGTGATAATCAACCACGTCCCCTGCCGGAACCCTTAACGAGTCCCGCCTGATCTCGATGCCATCAAGATCTGAATCGCCGTTCGCTACGATGTATCGACAAACAAGACCGATACCGGAACCTGTGGAAGGCCTACACGTTGCAGTCCGCATTGAACCATCGTCCAGGTAGAAATCAAGTTCCGGAGGACCGGGAAATCGCATTGGTCGATTGAAGCTAATCGAGATGAATACAGTCTCTCCCTGATTGTAGACGCTTGCAGGATAATAATGGCTGCGGCTAAATCGGTCGATTCTCTCAACGCTCGCGTCGTCAACGGGTAGGATACTTATCGTACTGGCTGAGAAAGAAAAACGATCAGTATGGGGCGCACGAACGGAGGAATAGAACCTCACCCTCTGTGCATAAGTGATATCGAGACCCGTCTTGGGTCTTACGGTCACCGTCATCGGAACCGTCAAACGGTTGCCTGGCCCATCGATGGTGGCTGCCCCATCGACTACGACGCTGGGGAGCTCGCCGACAACTTCGATGTAACTATTGCTGTCCATTACAAGGTCGAAAGTGACGTCCTCTCCAAGCGGAAACGGCCCGCCTAAAACCAGATTGAAGGTCAGCACGGTATCCCCGGCGGTTTCATGGATATGGCGTACGCCATCACTAGGGATCTGCAACTCTATGGATCGTCTCAACGAGATTTGAGGGGGAATGATAGCTATCAGCAAATCCCCGGGTATAACAGTGAGTTCTTCATCCAGATGACGTGCCGTTGCTTTTAAATTGACACCTAGATTAAACCTATCCGGTACTGTATTGTTCAGGTTCGTGATCTTCACTTCCACGTTTGTCGATACGCTCCCGGCAGGCAGGGTGACAGTAGCCGGAAACTCGGCCGTGTAGTCCGTTCCCTCCGTCGCAGAGCCGCTCAAAGAAAGCGCTATCTCCAGCGGCGTCTCCAGCGTCGCACCGCCATCCAGTTGTACGGCAACGGTGAATGTCACCGTCCCGGATGCTGGGCGGATGTGATTGCCGCCATCGTATCTGATGTTCCCGTTTCCGTCCCAGGATATCAATCTCAACCGGATATCCGGGCGCTCTTCATTGTCCTCCAGGGTTAAAGAGGCGCCGGTCACCACCAGGCCGCCGGCGCTGCCGTTCACTTCAATGGATTCGTCGCCCTCCCAGAAGTTGTCATCCACGGGCGAGACGACCAGGTTCGCCGTTTTGGCGGTACTGCCAGCCGGAATGGTGATGGAAGGCGGCACGGCCGGCACCGTGTAGTCCGTGCCCCGGTTCGCCGCGCCGGCCAGCGACAGGACAACGGTCGTCGGCGTGGCCTGGGGCCCGGAGAGGGTGGCCGTCACCGTGACGTCGGTACTGCCGGCATTCTCCATCAGACTGCCCGGGGCTACCGTCAGCGTGACGGATGACTGCTGGGCCGCAACCTCCGCAACCACCAGCCCGGAGATCAGGAGAGCGGCCAGGCCGACAAGGCCCGACCTGATCAGACGCCGGGCCGCGGACGACCCCGGTCCCGGCACGAAGTCCGGAAAGAACAAGATCCGACGGCCCCTGTCCAGAGAACAAGATATTGTGGCCGCTCTACCGGCGACCGTTACGAGAGACCAGAAAGCATTGCGCGCCGGCCCGGCAAGCGAGCGGATGCAACGGGACACCGGGCTTACGCCTCCCGGCTCCGGCCGGCGCGGGGGAAGGCCGCCACGGTCCGCAGACCGGCGTGCAAACCACCGCGCCGCCAAGCGAGGAAATGTAACGGGAAATGTGCTAACGTGAAAAAGTCGGTCGGTCGGTGTCAGGCGCGCGTCTTCTCTCTTCCCCGTAACAACGTTCAGATTCATAGACCCCTCGCCTTCGAGCGCGCTGCGTCGCCAAGGGAACGGTGGCCCTCCACGAACAAACCGACCTTGAGGCTTGTCCGATCGGCGTGCCGACTACCCTCCGGGCTTCCACCGGCTGTCGCTCACGTCAGTGCTGGTGGCGACTGCTCGCAACTGTCCACCGAAACGGGGCAACTCCAGTCGCTTGCGCAACGGCATAACGCAGAAAGAAAATCAATCTAGCGAGACTAGTAACCTATTTCCGTGAATTTACCGTGGAGTACCGAAGCAATTAGAGTGATTGTTTAGTGATCTATGGCTATAAGTTATAAGTTGATGAATTATCGCAATAAAGTGCAATGGTCGGCGCCGAAGCGGCGCTACGCGAATGCATCTCCCGGCTGAGCGCGGCGATCCTGCGCATCAGCGCGAGCCTCGAGGTTGACACCGTCCTGCAGGAGATCGCGGACAGCGCCCGCGCGCGGACCGGCGTTCACCGAGGAGGACGAGGAGGTCCTGGTGCTGTTCGCCTCGCAGGCGCCCGCCGCCATCGCCAACGCCCGCACCTACCGCGACGAGCAGCGCGCCCGGGCCGGGCTCGGGCGTCTGGCGTCGAAAAACACCAGCACCGGATCCGACCGGTCGATGATGCGGTCGGTTGCCCGCAGCGTCGCCGTCCGCTGCTTTGTAGATGAATTCCCTCCCTGTTTAGCCTGAGACACGATCACCGTCATTCGCCGACACGACTGTGACAGGGGCCGTTCACCCCTTGTTCCCGGTCTTGAAAGCGCGTATCCGGGCTTCATGGACCCGCAGGACCGGTGTAACCACCCACCCGGCGGGAGGCGGCGGCGATGGTAGCGTCCATCGGCAAGATCGCCTCGCCATCCAACGGCGAGACGGCGGTGGCAGAATCGATCGGAAAGGACGGCGTTCGCTTCCGTCTCGAGGACAGATCCGCGGCCAGGCTCGCAGAGGGCGACTCCCAGCTCCGGCACCTGGACCGGGCCTGGGCGGCCACGGTGCACTCGTTTCAGGGCAGGACGGTGGACCCGATCATCGCCGCGATGCCGTCCGGGAACCCGCAACTCACCAACCAGCAGTCCTTCTACGTCGCCATCAGCCGCGCGCGGGACCGAGCCGAGTTGGTCACCGACGATGCCTCGAAGCTTTCCGATCAGTTGGAGAAGGCCACCGGAGAACGCGTCGCGGCACTCGACGGAGTCGCCGAACAGGCCGCGTACGAGGCCGTGTTGGGTGTCGAGCCGCCCCGCGACCTCGACCACGGGGACGGCCGCTTGAGCGGGCCGCAACGCGATTCCGGACAGGAAAACACCTCGGACCTGAAGCAGAAGTCCCTCGATTTGGATCTCGGGATGTAGGAACCCCCACCTCCTTCCGGCCGATCTCGCGACCGCCGCCGGCAAAAATCCCTTCGCGAAAACGAACCCTGAAAAACTCGGCACCGCCACAGGACCGGGCCGGGGCTTCCCAGCCGCGCCCTCCAACCGACGGGCTTCCCGGCCCTCCGGTGTCATTCCCGCGCGCTGCCTGTCGTGCGCATGCCGCGCGCGTCCTGACGTGAATGGCCGGGACCGGACCTCGTCCGCGCAGCCTGGGGGCGCCGGAACGATCTTGGAAAAGCCGCCCCATGATCGGTGGCGGCGCATGATCGCCCGGCCAGCCCGTAGGAAATGCGCTAGAGGATTCCCGCCAGGTATGGGACAGGCGTCTGGGCAAGCCGTTGAAATCGCTCCCTGTGTTTGTTTGTCACACGGGCCGTATACCGAAACGATATCGCCTTTCCCAAGGTGTTTCCCGGGGGTGAGGGGCTCGAACTGGGCAGAGGAGCGCACCCGGACGCAGACAGGGCACGGCAGGCACCACGGTGCGGCACGTGTGAGAAGAATACCGGCTCCGCCGTAGAGACGGAGCAGCATGGCGAGTCATCGACGAAGGGAGACAAAAGACAAGCAATATCAGCGGGTTAGCCCGAGCAGCGTTTGAGCGGGAGGAACAGGAAGTGTTGCACAGGGTCGAAGCGGCGACCATCGGGCAGTTTGCCGGCGTCAATACAAGGAAGCAGCCGTGGCGGCGCGAGCGCGGGTTTGGCGACGAAGATTCTCTGGGGAATCGAGGCGATTTTCTAGGGAACCGGGGCGAGTCTCTGGAGAATCGCCGGGTTCCCCGGAGAATACATCCTGTGTTTTTTCGGCGGCTTACGTGCGACGCTGTGTTATGGAGGCCCTACAATCCGCGTACACCAGCTTACGATCCACTTACAGCAACCCGGACAGGGCCATGGCCGTGGGCGACCGGAGCTGGCGGCGAAGCGGACGCAAGGCATTCGGGTCCATGTGGCCGGCGGGCGTCATGAGCACACGGAGATTGGCGGCCGCGGCAGGCGCCAGGGCTGCACCGCCCACAACCTCAACAAGCTCGCTGCCCACCCTGCCGGGGCTCAAGCCTGAGAGAGCCGTGTCCTGCTTTCTCCGGCGAGGAACACGGCCACCCGGAAACTCGACAGACTCCGGGCGACGCTTGAGCGTCGGGTTCCGCTGGGCACTTGCAGGAACACTTCCCGGACCGTCGTGCGGCTTCCCGGCTGACGTCAAGGAAGCAGGAGAGAACAAGGCGATGCCCGGCGTGGCGACACGCGCTACGACACTCACTCGATCGTTACTGCCGGCGGTGGTGTAGATGTGTCGGACATTCCAGAAGTCGTCGGTGAACGGAGCGGTGCGGCCATGCCGCGACGGCATGCCCGGCACGCTCTCGTCGGAGTCGAGGTGCAGGATGTCTTCGAGGACG
The DNA here is from genome assembly GCA_965221155.1 of uncultured Binatia bacterium (SeqCode). GTDB lineage: Bacteria > Desulfobacterota > Binatia > UBA9968 > JAJDTQ01 > JAJDTQ01. The sequence goes on from OZ244869.1 coordinate 2,170,129, forward strand.
ACACCGGCGTCGCCGAAACGTAGCGACGCCCGGTTGGCGGAAGCGGCGGCGGTCACGGGCACGTGGGCTTTCAGGCGTTCGGACATGACGGCGGTTCGTTTGCGGGGCATGGCGTCCGGCGCTACGCTTGTCGGGATGAAGTCCGGCACAGGGCGCGGACGGGAACCTGGCGCGCCGCCGGCGATGAAACCCGGGAGGAGAAGACCATGAAGAAGTCCGACATCGCGGTCCGCGTTGCCTGTCATGCTTCGCTGTCGAAGGCCGTGGCGGAGGTCGCGGTCAACGCGGTCTTCGAGGCCGTCGGGGACGCTCTCGCCAGGGGAGACAAGGTCACCGTGTCAGGGTTCGGCACGTTTGCGACAAGGAGCCGGGCGGCGCGGACGGGACGAAACCCCCGGACCGGGGAGAGCGTTGCCATCGCGGCGTCCAGGGCCCCGGCGTTCAAGGCGGGAAAGGCGCTTCGGGACGGGTTGCGCCGGGGACCGGGCGGACAGGGAGGGACCTTGTGATGGTCCGGGTTTTCTCCATGCCGCCGGGCTGGACACGGGCGGGGCATGCCGCGCCGGGTGTTCGAAGGTGAAGGAAGGCCAGGGTGGACCGGGAGAGCATTTCTGAAGTCGTGCGCCAATGCCTCGACGAGGCCTTCGCCAACCTGCGCGGCAAGAGGGCCGGCGCGGAGGAGTGGACCAGGGAGATCAAGACGCAGCTGTGCCTTGCCGGAGCGGCGTAACAGCCGCCGTTGCACGTTTGCGCTTCGGGGGTCGAAGACGCCCACAACGGGGAGTGGTTGCACGACGTTTGCTGGCTCAGGTATGGCGAAGACCCCGACTGTCTGAACGAGGTTGTTCTGATACTGGAGTGCGAATGGGGAAGCGCGGGCGCCGATTCGGGACGGATCCGGGACAACTTCCACAAGCTCGTGGCGGGACGGGCCCGCGTCCGCTGCATGATCTGGAAAGACGGCAACGGGCGGGACGATCCGGCGGTGGTGGAGTGGCTGGCGGGAATGATGGGCGAGTGCGTGGAGACAGCCCCGGACGATCTCTACCTGCTCGCCCGCTTTACGGCCTATGGTTTCCAGTACTGGCATCTGTGCGGGAACGGAACGGTCTATCCGATGTAGACCGGAGCCGCTGACCGAAGACGAACACGACTCGCTGGCCTGGGAGGAGCCAGTGCCTTGGAAAGTCCTCCCACACAGCTTCCTTACCATGATAGTGCTCGTGGAGAAGTCCTCCTACTCTACCAAGTGCCTGCAACGTCCTGGTTGGAAAGTTTGAAAGCCCCTTAAGGAGTGATTGCCAAAGGCATCGAGTTTCACGATTCCGCGCCGTGGAGCGACACGGTTGCGCCGGGTTATGAGTCCCGGCATCGGTGTTGCAACAGTGTTGAATCGACGCGTTTGCTCTGAATCTCCAAGCCTGTCACCGGCCCGTCTGCGATCAATCTTTCTACAATAAATCAATAGGTTATAGAGTTCCAACGGGTTCGCCCGGCATAGTGGGAAAGCGTCAATCGAGGAAATCGACATGAGCAACCGAACGGACTTTCCCAGCCACACAACTTTCGCCACTCAGAGGAGAACTGGGGACATACAGCAGCGGATGCCGTGCGGGGCTTCTCAATATAGGTCGCTATGCTCTCCTCAAACTTGGCGGTCAAGGTCTTCACGGACTCAAGGTGGGCGTACCGAGCCGCGGCCTGCACCTGCCGGTTTCCAAGGAGTTTCCATCATCGCCTTGCGCGACATCATGGCGCGAATGAGTCCAAACACCGACTACCGGGACGCTACGAAGCAGATCCAGAACTGGTTCCGATACCGAGCGCCGGCCGCAAAGGTAGCGGTGAGAAGTGCCGAGGAGCTGATCGAGCACCTGCATCGTCAAATGCGCCTCTACACCCTGTTGCTTGGCACAGTGGGCGGAATCGCGCTTCTCGTCGGGGGAATCGGTGTGATGAACGTGATGCTCGTCTCGGTGGCCGAGCGCAAGGCCGAAATCGGCATCCGCCGGGCTCTGGGTGCAAGGCGCCGGGACATACAAGCGCAGTTTCTGAGCGAGGCGATGATCCTGTCGTTGCTCGGGGGCGTCGCTGGCGCCGTTCTGGCGATCCTGACAACCTACGGTATCTGCCGATTCACCGGGTGGGTGTTTACCGTCTCGGTGGACGGCACTGTGCTGGGCACTGTCGTTGCAGGCGGTGCGGGAATTCTCTTCGGCCTCTATCCGGCCCACCAAGCCGCAAGGCTCGATCCGGTGGCCGCGTTGCAGGGGTGATCAAGCCCTCACGCCTTGTCCGGCCGGGCCATGCGGTAGCCGACGCCGCGCTCGTTGAAGATGTAGGCGGGGTTGGTTGGGCTGTCGCCGAGCTTGCCGCGGAGCTTGCGCACGAAGCTGCGCACGGGCTCGGTGTGGTCCCCGTTGCGCTTCCCCCAGATCTGGCGCAGCAGCGACTCGCTGGTGATGACCCGTCCGGCATTGACCGAGAGCAGGCGGAGCAGATCGTACTCCTTGGCCGTGAGCGATACCGGCCGGCCGGCCACGCTCACCCGGCGGCGCTCGTAGTCGATGACGAGATCGCCCAGCATGAACGGCTCGGGCTCGGCGCGCTTTCGCAGCGCCGCGCCGACCCGTGCGGTGAGCTCGGTCGGTGAGAAGGGCTTGACGACGTAGTCGGCGGCGCCGGCCGCGAGCGCCCGCGCGACGGTCTCGTCGCGCCCGTAGGCGGAGATGAAGATGACCGGCAGGTCGGCGAGCTCGGGGACGGTCCCCATGAGCTCGATGCCGTCGGCGCCGGGCAGCATCAGGTCGAGCAGGACCAGCGCGGGCTTCTCCGCCCGGATGAGCCGGGGCAGTTCCTCGGGGTCGCCCGTCACGAGTGGCGCGTAGCCCGTGGCCGCGAGCGCGTCGCGCACGTAGCGCAGGGTCTGCGGGTCGTCGTCCACCACCAGGATGCGGGCCGGCTCGCGGCCCTTCCCCGGCGGGGGCGCGCTCGGCCGCGGCAGGGCGGCCGCGGCGGCCACCGGCAGGGTGAAGGTGAAGCGCGCGCCCCGGCCCGCGCCGCCGCCCTCGGCGCGGATGCGGCCGCCGTGCGCCTCCACCAGCCCCTTGCAGATGGCAAGGCCGAGGCCTGCGCCCGCGGCGCCGCGCTCGCCGCCAAGGAGGCCGGCGTGCTTGCGGAACAGGTGCGGCAGGCGGTCGGGCGGGATCCCCGGGCCCTGGTCGGAGACCGAGATCGCGACATGGACGCCGTCACGCACCGCGTCGACCCGGATGGGAGACGATTCGGGCGCGTGCCGGGCGGCGTTGGAGAACAGGTTGTTCAGCACCTGGACCACGCGCTCGCGGTCGGCGGTGACCCGGGGCAGGTCCGGAGGCAGGTCGATGACGATGGCGTGCCTCCCGTGGCCGTTCAGGAAGGTGTTGCGCGCCCGGTCCACCAGGGCGGCCACCTCGGTGGGCTCCGGGTCGACGGTGAGCGCGCCCGCCTCGATGCGCCCGGCGTCCAGCAGATCGCCGATGAGGCCGTCCATCTGGTCGGCGTGCTCCTCGATGATGCGGAAGAACTGGCGCACCTCGGCCGGGTCCAGGACCCGCGAGGCGCCGCGCACGGTGGCCGCCGAGCCCTTGATGGCGGCGAGCGGGGCGCGCAGTTCGTGGCTCACCAGCCCCAGGAACTCCGCCCGCGAACGCTCCAACTCCTCGAGCGGCGCCAGGTCCTGCAGGGTGACCACCACCGAGACCACCGCGCCGTCGCCGGAGCGGATCGGGGTGGCGTTGATGAGCGCCGTGACGCTGCGCCCGTCGGGGACCGAGAGCACCATCTCCTCGGCGCGCACCGTCTCGCCGCTGACGAGCGTGTCTTCCAGCGGAATCTCGTTCAGCGCGACCTCGCGCCCCTCGGCGCGCCGGCAGGTCAACACCTCCAGCAGCGCCTCCGGGGGCCGGCCCGGCAGGCGCAGCCCCTCGACGATGCGCCGCGCCTCGCGATTGAACGACACCGGGCTGCCCATCGCGGCATCGAAGACCACGACCCCGACCGGCGAGGTCTCGACCAGGGCCTCCAGGTCGGCCCGGGCCCGCTGCTCGTCGCGGTGGGTGCGCGCGTTGGCGATGGCGGTCGCGGCCTGCGAGGCGAACAGCACCAGCATCTCCTCGTCCTCGGCGGTGAACTCCCCGTCGCCCTGTTTGCCGGCGAGAAAGAAAATGCCGACATGCACGCCGCGATGGCGCATCGGGGTTCCCTGGAAGCTCTTCGCGCGCATCAGCTCGGGCGAGAAGCCGAGCGCGCGCACGTAGGCCGGAAGGTCCGCCACCCGGAGCGGCGCCTCGAGGTCGCGGAAGTGTTCGAACAGCCGCGGCCCGTCGGGCCAGGCCGCGAACTGGGCGTGCTCGTCCGCGGTGAGGCCCGAGGTGACGAGTTCCTGCGGCTGGCCCGCCCCGTCGACGGTGGTGATGATGCCGTAGCCGGCGCCGGTGAGCGCCCGGGCGCTGTCGACGACCTCCTGCAGCACGGTGCCCGGGTCGAGGCTCGCGCTGATGCGCAGGATCGCCGCGCTCAGGCGCGAGATGCGCGCGCGCAACGCCTTGATCTGTTGCCCCGTCTCGTCACGTTTCGTCATCGGATCGTCCTTCCCTGTTGCGGGACCCGGTCCGGCCTCGCCCCGCCGAGGACCCCCGCCGTGATTCGGCGAGGCGCCGGCTCGGGGTGATGCGCCGGCGCCGGATTCGGTCGTCGAAAGCGAAATTACCCCGATAGTCACTAAGATAACACTATATCCGATGATAAAAGACCGCACAAGACACACAAGTTTTGTAGATTGTATGGTAGGAAATTGCAGGGCGGTCCGAAGGTCGGACTGTCGATGCGTCCGGGCCCGGGTGTCGGCCTCGAAGCGCGGGGATTGCGCCCGCGCGCCGACCGGCGCGCGTGGCTGTAGTGGGACGCGTTGTAGTGGAGCACGGAGGAAGCGTTATGGAAAGTAGGCGACGAGAGGAACCCGCTTTGATGATAGCGTACGCACACCCGCTAGGAAAACGCCCCCTCCCGGGGGAGCGCGCCTCGATAGCGCCTGGATCCCGCCCGCCCCGGGCGAACTCCTCCAGGACACCGATCCTGTTCCATCGAACTTCTTGATACAAGCTGTTGTTTCTTTTTTTCATTCATAGGAGAGACGCACATCATGACTGACGACTACCCGACAAGCATATCCACCACGGGCACGGTGGCGGTCGGCGGTTCGGCTACGGGCGAGATCGAGACCGTCGGAGACGAGGACTGGTTCGCGGTCGAACTGGTGGCGGGGCGGACCTACCGCATCGACCTGGGGGGCTCGCGGACCGGGGACGCCCCGCCGATCGACCCGTATCTGCGCGGCATCCACGACGCGGACGGCGTCCTCCTCGCCGGCACGACGGACAACAACGGCGGCGTGCGCCGCAACAGTCGGGTGACGTTCACGGCCGACGAGACCGCCACCTACTATGTGGCGGCCGGCGCTTATGGTTTAGGCCGCGGCACCTACGAGCTGGAGGTGACGGATGTCACGGAAGGCGTCCCGGACGATTTTGCGGCCGGGACGGGCACCACCGGCACGGTGGCGGTCGGCGGCTCGGCTACGGGCAACGTCGAGACCGTCGGCGACCGCGACTGGTTCGCGGTCGAGCTGGTGGCGGGGCGGACCTACACGATCGATCTGAGGGGCCGCTCCAGGGGCGGCACGCTGCAAGACCCGTATCTGTACGGGGTCCACGACGCCGACGGGGACCTGATTTCCGGCACGACGGACAACAACGGGGGTGGGCGCAACAGCTACAACAGCCGGGTTACCTTCACGGCCGGCGAGACGGCCACCTACTATGTGGCGGCGGGCGCCCATGAAGGAAGCCAACTTACTTACCCAGAGGGCACCTACGAGCTGGAGGTGACGGATATCACGGATGTTCCCCCGGACGATTTCGCGGCCGGGACCGGCACCACCGGGACGGTGGCGGTCGGCGGCTCGACGACGGGCGACATCGAGAACTACGGCGACCGCGACTGGTTCGCGGTCGAGCTGGTGGCGGGCCGGACCTACACCATCGATCTGCGCGGCAGCCCCACGGGCGACGGTACGCTGTTCGACACCTATCTGCGCGGCATCCACGACGCCGACGGGGACCTGATTTCCGGCACGTCGGACGACAACGGGGCTGAGCACCACAACAGCCGGGTGACCTTCACGGCGACCGGGAGCGGCACCCACTACATCGCGGTCAGCGCCCATTCCGGCCTCGTCACCTACGTAGGCACCTACACGCTGGAGGTGACGGATACCACGGATGTTCCCCCGGACGATTTCATGGCCGGGACCGGCACGACCGGGACGGTCGCGGTCGGCGGGTGGGCCACGGGCGACATCGAGTACGAAAACGACCGCGACTGGTTCGCGGTGTCCCTGGAGGCGGGCAGGACCTACCGGATCAACCTGGAGGGCTCGCGGACCGGCGCCGGCACCTTACGGGACCCGTATCTGTACGGGGTCCACGACGCGGAGGGCGCCCTCCTCGCCGGCACGTCGGACGACGACGGCGGCGCGGGCAAAAACAGCCGGGTGACCTTCACGGCCGGCGAGACCGCCACCTACTATGTGGCGGCGGGCGCCTTTTACGACCGGGAAGGCACCTACACGCTGGCGGTGAGGGATATCACGGACCGTGTCCGGGCCGACCATCTCCCGGCCGGTACCGGCACGACCGGGACGGTCGCGGTCGGCGGCTCGACGACGGGCGACATCGAGGTCTCTGGCGACCGCGACTGGTTCGCGGTGACCCTGGAAGCGGGCAAGACCTACCGGATCGACCTGGAGGGCTCGCGGACCGAGGCCGGCACGCTGTTCAGCCCGTATCTGTACGGGGTCCACGACGCGGAGGGGAACCTGGTCCCGGGCACGCTGGACTACGGCGGTGTGTGGTGGCGCAACAGCCCGGTGACGTTCACGCCGGAGGAGGACGGGACCTACTATGTGGCGGCGGGTGCCCATGGCAACCTGGAAGGCACCTACACGCTGTCGGTGACGGATATCACGGACGGATTCCAGGACGATCACCCGTCCGGTACCGGCACGACCGGGACGGTCGCGGTCGGGGGGTCGGTCACGGGCGACATCGAGTACGAAAACGACCGCGACTGGTTCGCGGTGACCCTGGAGGCGGGCAGGACCTACCGGATCGACCTGGAGGGCTTGGATACCGGGGCCGGCACGCTTCGTGACCCGTATCTGTACGGGGTCCACGACGCGGACGGCGTCCTTCTCGCCGGCACGACGAACGGCGACAGCGGTGTGCGGTTCAACAGTCGGGTGACGTTCACGGCGCAGGAGGACGGGACCTACTATGTGGCGGCGGGCGCCCATGCCGACGGGGAAGGCACCTACACGCTGTCGGTGAGGGATGTCACGGTCGGTCCCCCGGACGATTTTGCGGTCGTGCCCGTCGCGGACGATTTTGCGGCCGGGACGGGCACCACCGGCACGGTGGCGGTCGGCGGCTCGACGACGGGCGAGGTCGAGACCGCTGGCGACCGCGACTGGTTCGCGGTGACCCTGGAAGCGGGCAGGACCTACCGGATCGACATCGAGGGCTCGCATACCGGGGCCGGCACGCTGTTCAACCCGTATCTGTACGGGGTCCACGACGCGGACGGGAACCTCATCTCGGGGACGACAAACGACAACGGCGGCGTGAGCCGCAACAGTCGGGCGACGTTCACGCCGGACGCGGACGGGCCCTATTACATCGCGGCCGGCGCCTACGGCTCCGGTAGCGGAACCTATACGCTGTCGGTGACCGCACCGCTGGCCGACCTTGCGGCCGACACGACGACGACGGGCGCCGTCGCGGTCGGGGGGTCGGCCGCGGGCGAGGTCGAGACCGCGGGCGACCACGACTGGTTCGCGGTGACCCTGGAGGCGGGCAGGACCTACCGGATCGATCTCGAGGGCAGCCCGACCGGCGGCGGCACGCTTTCCGACCCCCATCTGTACGGGGTCCACGACGCGGACGGGAACCTCATCTCGGGGACGACGAGCGACGACGACGGTCGGAGCCTCAACAGCCGCCTGGCGTTCACGCCGGACGCGGCCGGGACCTATTACATCGCGGCCGGCGCCTACCGCTCCCATGTCGGAACCTACACGCTGTCGGTGACGTCGACCGACCTCGTGGCCGACACGAGGACGACGGGCGCCGTCGCGGTCGGGGGGTCGGCCGCAGGCGAGGTCGAGACCGCGGGCGACCACGACTGGTTCGCGGTGACCCTGGAAGCGGGCAGGACCTACCGGATCGATCTCGAGGGTTCCTGGACCGACGCCGGCACGCTTTCCGACCCCTATCTGCACGGGGTGCATGACGCGGAGGGGAACCTGATCCCGGGCACGCTGGACGACGACGGCGGCTCGGTCCTCAACAGCCGCCTGGCGTTCACGCCGGACGCGGCCGGGACCTATTACATCGCGGCCGGCGCCCGCCGCTCCGGTAGCGGAACCTATACGCTGTCGGTGACCGAGGAGTCGGTGGCCGAAGAGCCGGTAGTCCCGCCGCCGGTGAACGAAGAGCCGGTGCCCGGGGAGTCGGCCGACCTTGCGGCCGACACGACGACGACGGGCGCCGTCGCGGTCGGGGGATCGGCCGCGGGCGAGGTCGACACCGCTGGCGACCACGACTGGTTCGCGGTGACCCTGGAGGCGGGCCGGACCTACCGGATCGATCTCGAGGGCAGCCCGACCGGCGACGGCACCTTGAGCGACCCCTATCTGCGCGGGGTGTATGACGCCGACGGGAACCTGGTCCCGGGCACGCTGGACGACGACGGCGGTCAGTCCCTCAACAGCCGCGTGGCGTTCACGCCGGACGAAGCCGGGACCTACTACATCGCGGCCGGCGCCTACGGCTCCGGTAGCGGAACCTACACGCTGTCGGTGACCGAGGAGTTGGCGTCCGCACCGCAGGTGACCGAAGAGCCGGTGGCCGGGGAGTCGGCCGACCTTGCGGCCGACACGACGACGACGGGCGCCGTCGCGGTCGGGGGATCGGCCGCGGGCGAGGTCGACACCGCTGGCGACCACGACTGGTTCGCGGTGACCCTGGAAGCGGGAAGGACCTACCGGATCGACCTGAAGGGCTTGCGGACCGAGGACGGCACCTTGGATGACCCCTATCTGCGCGGGGTGCATGACGCGGCCGGGAACCTGATTTCGGGCACGCTGGACGACGACGGCGGTTGGAGCCTCAACAGCCGCCTGGCGTTCACGCCGGACGCGGCCGGGACCTACTACGTCGCGGCCGGCGCCTACGGCTCCGGTAGCGGAACCTACACGCTGTCGGTGACCGAGGAGCCAGCGTCCGCACCGCCTGTGACCGAAGAGCCGGTGGCCGGGGAGTCGGCCGACCTTGCGGCCGACACGACGACGACGGGCGCCGTCGCGGTCGGGGGATCGGCCGCGGGCGAGATCGACACCGCTGGCGACCACGACTGGTTCGCGGTGACCCTGGAAGCGGGAAGGACCTACCGGATCGACCTGAAGGGCTCGCGGACCGAGGACGGCACCTTGGATGACCCCTATCTGCGCGGGGTGCATGACGCCGACGGGAACCTGATTTCGGGCACGCTGGACGACGACGGCGGTTGGAGCCTCAACAGCCGCCTGGCGTTCACGCCGGACGCGGCCGGGACCTACTACGTCGCGGCCGGCGCCTACGGCTCCGATAGCGGAACCTACACGCTGTCGGTGGAGGACGGTCTGTGATCGCGGCGGGACCGGCGGATCACACGCTTGTGGGCCCGGACCTCGATCTCGACGAGGGTGGATTCGTCGACGCCGTTCGCGAGAGAAGCCTTCCCGCCACACGGGTACGAGCGCGCTTCCTTCGGCGGGTTGTGCTCTTCCGTGCGCTTCTCGAGTCCGGGCTGCCGGCCAATGGTCGATCTGGGCGCGCGGGGCGCGGTCGAATTTCGAGGGCGAAGACGGTCGTGTCGGTCGACGGCGAGGTCACGTCGGGCCTGGGCGAGCCGGATTTCCGCCACGCCGACGCGGACGGCGAGTATCTCGTCTACCGGGCCGTCAATCAGGGAGATGCCTTCTGCTACGCGATCTACACGCTGCACGGCGACGAGGTCGCTACCGCCTCAAGAGCGCCTGGATCCAGCCCGCCCCGGGCGAGCTACCGATCCTGTTCCATCGAACCTCTTGAGGCGAGTTGTTTTTGGCTTATTTCATTTATAGGAGAGACGCATCATGGTTGACGACTACTCGGCAAACATATCCACCACAGGCACGGTGGCGGTCGGCGGCTCGACGACGGGCGAGATCTGGACCGGGGGCGACGAGGACTGGTTCGCGGTCGAGCTGGTGGCGGGGCGGACCTACCGCATCGACCTGGAAGGCTCGCGTACCGGCGGCGGCACCTTACGGGACCCCAATCTGCGCGGCATGTACGACGCGGACGGCGTCCTCCTCGCCGGCACGACGGACGACGACGACGGCGTGGGCCGCAACAGTCGGGTGACCTTCACGGCCGACGAGACCGCCACCTACTATGTGGCGGCCGGCGCCTATAGATACCGGGAAGGCACCTACACGCTGTCGGTGACGGATGTCACGGAAGGCGGCCCGGACGATTTTGCGGCCGGGACGGGCACCACCGGCACGGTCGCGGTCGGCGGGTGGGCCACGGGCGATATCGAGTACGAAAACGACCGCGACTGGTTCGCGGTGACCCTGGAGGCGGGCAAGACCTACCGGATCGACCTGGAGGGCTCGCCTACCGGGGCCGGCACCCTGAATGACCCGTATCTGTACGGGGTCCACGACGCGGACGGCGTCCTCCTCGCCGGCACGACGAACGACAACGACGGTGTGTGGCTCAACAGCCGCATGGAGTTCACGCCGGAGGAGGACGGGACCTACTATGTGGCGGCCGGCGTCGGCGCGGTCGGCGCTATTGGCGGTGATACAGAAGGCACCTACACGCTGGCGGTGACGGATGTCTCGCAAGGCGTCGCGGACGATTTTACGGCCGGGACGGGCACCACCGGCACGGTGGCGGTCGGCGGCTCGACGAAGGGTGAGGTCGAGACCTCGGGCGACCGCGACTGGTTCGCGGTGACCCTGGAGGCGGGCAAGACCTACCGGATCGACCTGGAGGGCTCGCATACCGGGGCCGGCCTCTTCTATGGCCCATATCTGTCCGGCGTCCACGACGCGGAGGGCGTCCTTCTCGCCGGCACGTCGGACCACGGCGGCGGTTGGAGCCGCAACAGCCCGGTGACGTTCACGCCGGAGGAGGACGGGACCTACTATGTGGCGACGGGCGCCGCTTTCGACTACGAAGGCACCTACACGCTGTCGGTGACGGATGTCTCGGAAGGCGTCGCGGACGATTTTGCGGCCGGTGTCGGCACGACTGGAACGGTCGCGGTAGGCGGGTGGGCCACGGGAGAGATCGAGGTCGCTGGCGACCGCGACTGGTTCGCGGTGACCCTGGAAGCGGGCAGGATCTACCGGATCGATCTCGAGGGTTCCTGGAACGACGACGGCACCTTGGAGGACCCGTATCTGTACGGGGTCCACGACGCGGAGGGGAACCTGATTTCGGGCACGCCGGACGACGACCGCGGCGAGGGCCACAACAGTCGGGTGACGTTCACGGCGGCGGAGGACGGGACCTACTATGTGGCGGCCGGGGGCTACGGCTCCCATGTCGGCACCTACACGCTGTCGGTGACGTCGACCGACCTTGCGGCCGGTGCCGGCACGACCGGGACGGTCGCGGTCGGCGGGTCGACGACGGGCGAGGTCGAGACCGGGGGCGACCGCGACTGGTTCGCGGTGATCCTGGAAGCGGGCAGGACCTACCGGATCGACCTGGAGGGCTCGCGGACCGGCGCCGGCACCTTACGGTACACACATCTGCGCGGCATCCACGACGCGGAGGGGAACCTGGTCCCGGGCACGCAGAACGACGACGGCGGCGAGGACTACAACAGCCTGGTGACGTTCACGCCGGACGCGGACGGGACCTACTATGTGGCGGCCGGCGCCTGGAGAGGTTGGCAAGGCACCTACAGGCTGTCGGTGACGGATATCACGGACGAATTCCAGGACGATCACCCGACCGGTACCGGCACGACCGGGACGGTGGCGGTCGGCGGGTCGGCCACGGGCGAGGTCGAGACCGCTGGCGACCGCGACTGGTTCGCGGTGACCCTGGAGGCGGGCAGGACCTACCGGATCGATCTCGAGGGCTCGCGGAGCGGCGCCGGCACCCTGAGTAACCCGTATCTGCGCGGGGTGCATGACGCCGACGGGAACCTGATTTCGGGTACGCCGAGCGACGACGGCGGTGTAGGCCGCAACAGTCGGGCGACGTTCACGCCGGAGGAGGACGGGACCTATTACATCGCGGCCGGCGCCTACCGCTCCGGTAGCGGAACCTACACGGTGTCGGTCGCCGATGTCACGGTCGGTCCCCCGGACGACTTCACGGCCGATACCGGCACGACCGGCGCGGTGGCGGTCGGCGGCTCGGCCGCGGGCGAGGTCGAGGTCGCTGGCGACCGCGATTGGTTCGCGGTGGCCCTGGAAGCGGGCAAGACCTACCGGATCGATCTCGAGGGCTGGGCGACCCGCCGCGGCACGCTTTCCGACACCTATGTGCGCGGGGTGTATGACGCGGAGGGGAACCTGATTTCGGGCACGCCGGACGACGACAGCGGTCAGGCCCTCAACAGCCGCCTGGCGTTCACGCCGGACGCGGACGGAACCTACTACATCGCCGCCGGCGCCGACCGATCGCATCTCGGGACCTACACGCTGTCGGTGACCGAGGAGCTGACGGCCGGGGAGTCGGTGGCCGGGGAGTCGGCCGACCTTGCGGCCGACACGACGACGACGGGCGCCGTCGCGGTCGGCGGCTCGGCCATAGGCCGGATCGGACCCGGGGGCGACCGGGACTGGTACGCGGTGACCCTGGAAGCGGGCAGGACCTACCGGATCGACCTGAAGGGCTTCCGGACCGAGGACGGCACCTTGGATAACCCCTATCTGCGGGGTATTTACGACGCGGACGGGAACCTGATTTCGGGCACGCTGGACGACGACGGCGGTTGGAGCCTCAACAGCCGTCTGGCGTTCACGCCGGACGCGGCCGGGACCTACTACATCGCGGCCGGCGCCTACGGCTCCGGTAACGGAACCTACACGGTGTCGGTGACCGAGGAGCCGGCGTCCGCACCGCCGGTGGCGGAAGAGCCGGTGGCCGAAGAGCCGGTAGTCCCGCCGCCGGTGAACGAAGAGCCGGTGCCCGGGGAGTCGGCCGACCTTGCGGCCGACACGACGACGACGGGCGCCGTCGCGGTCGGGGGATCGGCCGCGGGCGAGGTCGACACCGCTGGCGACCACGACTGGTTCGCGGTGACCCTGGAGGCGGGCCGGACCTACCGGATCGATCTCGAGGGCAGCCCGACCGGCGACGGCACCTTGAGCGACCCCTATCTGCGCGGGGTGTATGACGCCGACGGGAACCTGGTCCCGGGCACGCTGGACGACGACGGCGGTCAGTCCCTCAACAGCCGCGTGGCGTTCACGCCGGACGAAGCCGGGACCTACTACATCGCGGCCGGCGCCTACGGCTCCGGTAGCGGAACCTACACGCTGTCGGTGACCGAGGAGTTGGCGTCCGCACCGCAGGTGACCGAAGAGCCGGTGGCCGGGGAGTCGGCCGACCTTGCGGCCGACACGACGACGACGGGCGCCGTCGCGGTCGGGGGATCGGCCGCGGGCGAGGTCGACACCGCTGGCGACCACGACTGGTTCGCGGTGACCCTGGAAGCGGGAAGGACCTACCGGATCGACCTGAAGGGCTTGCGGACCGAGGACGGCACCTTGGATGACCCCTATCTGCGCGGGGTGCATGACGCGGCCGGGAACCTGATTTCGGGCACGCTGGACGACGACGGCGGTTGGAGCCTCAACAGCCGCCTGGCGTTCACGCCGGACGCGGCCGGGACCTACTACGTCGCGGCCGGCGCCTACGGCTCCGGTAGCGGAACCTACACGCTGTCGGTGACCGAGGAGCCAGCGTCCGCACCGCCTGTGACCGAAGAGCCGGTGGCCGGGGAGTCGGCCGACCTTGCGGCCGACACGACGACGACGGGCGCCGTCGCGGTCGGGGGATCGGCCGCGGGCGAGATCGACACCGCTGGCGACCACGACTGGTTCGCGGTGACCCTGGAAGCGGGAAGGACCTACCGGATCGACCTGAAGGGCTCGCGGACCGAGGACGGCACCTTGGATGACCCCTATCTGCGCGGGGTGCATGACGCCGACGGGAACCTGATTTCGGGCACGCTGGACGACGACGGCGGTTGGAGCCTCAACAGCCGCCTGGCGTTCACGCCGGACGCGGCCGGGACCTACTACGTCGCGGCCGGCGCCTACGGCTCCGATAGCGGAACCTACACGCTGTCGGTGGAGGACGGTCTGTGATCGCGGCGGGACCGGCGGATCACACGCTTGTGGGCCCGGACCTCGATCTCGACGAGGGTGGATTCGTCGACGCCGTTCGCGAGAGAAGCCTTCCCGCCACACGGGTACGAGCGCGCTTCCTTCGGCGGGTTGTGCTCTTCCGTGCGCTTCTCGAGTCCGGGCTGCCGGCCAATGGTCGATCTGGGCGCGCGGGGCGCGGTCGAATTTCGAGGGCGAAGACGGTCGTGTCGGTCGACGGCGAGGTCACGTCGGGCCTGCTGGGCGTGGACTACGAGAAAGGCCCCCTCCTGGGGGCGTGGCGCTCTCCCGCGCCCGTGGCGAGGGTACCTGTGCCCGGATAATCTCGAGCGGGCCAATGATCTTCGGTAAACTTTGACGGGTCGATTTTTCCCGCCAGCAAATCGAGCAACGCCCGTGAGGAAATGCGAATCGCTTGGACCGTGCTCGGTGAGGAAGTGACTGTATCGCTTTCGGAATTCAGCGATGGCTCAGTGGGCGGATGGCCAGAGGCATCGGAAACTCGGCGCGGAGTGTGTCTGCACATGGAGAAGAGATCACATCGTTTGGATGTCCGTGAAATCGCGGCAGGCGTCGCGGAGTCGCTCTGGGCCATCTACCATCGTCGCGCCGACGCGGCGTCATTGATCCTACCTACAACTCGGGACGGCGCGATCCGCGTGAGCGAACAGGAGTCGAAGATATTGCTGTCGCACTGGCTCGAACGCGAGGGTATGCCGTACTCAATTGAGACGCCGACCGTGGGAAGGTATCGACAGAAAGGCGAGTCGCCGCAGAGCGCGCGCACCGACGTCACCGTCTACCACAGCCGGAACCCCAGCGACCGGATTCTGAACGTGGAACTCAAGCAGGGCACGGCGAACGACGAGGCGTTTCGAAAGGACTTCGAGAAGCTGCTTCGCGAACGAACAGACGGATTGTGGTTCCATACGCTCGAACATGCAGACTCGGGCACGTGGTCGACAATGGAGGAAAGGATCAGCAACGCATTTCTGACCGAGCGGAAGCACGTGGATGCCGCCAATCATTCCCTGAGCTTCGCGTTTTGCGTGTTGACTCCGCCTCAGTTCGTCTGGTTCGTTTTGGATCTGCACGGCAACTTCGACTCGCAGTGGCCACGGGCCATGCGGGATGCGCGAGATCATCCCTCCGCGCCGGCATGGTGGCGGCCAGTTCAGTCAAGGTCCCTGTCTCCAGCGCACTCGTCATCGCGGAAGGGCTCGCGGAAGTTGTTGATCTATTGCGCGGAAATTTGTGAAGACTCGTTCGTACACCTGAACATACAGGGCAGCAGCTACCGCCTGCGCTCGTTCGGCGGACCCTGTGGGATCAGGTGTTGGGTCGACCGCCGGGCCAAGACGACCGAGGACCTTCTGTCGCGGTACCGGTTCGCGCACCGAATCGACGTTGCCGGCGAGAGGCAGAGCCTGGACTCCAGGCGACAGTACTGGGCGGATCGAATCTCCGAGCTCAACCGTCAATATGGGATCGGGCCGCGCACCAGCAGTGATGGTGGACCGCTCAGGCCCCGGGGATGAAACAGTGCCTGCTGGTTGCCGAAAGGCCAATTGCCTGACCCGGGTCGAACAGCTCTACAAGGATGCCCACCGCCCGGTTCGCCACCGTGGGCCTGCCCCTCAGACCAGAACCTTGCTCGGTATCCTCGACAAGGCGCACGAAAAACAGCCCGCGCGTTCTGGTCTGAGGCGCGACCCTTCAGCTCGCGGCGGCCATTTCCTGGCCGGCCTCGATGAGCGCGTCGATCCGGTCGGCAATTCGCTGAGCGGGGTCGCGAAGCTGCTCCACGGTCCAGTCCGCGGCGTAGCCCTCGGTGACGTCGCCGGGCCGCGCGTGGTTCACAAGCCGCTTGGTCAAAGACCGCGGCAGCATCAGTTCCCGCTCGGCCACGGTGATGAAGGCGTTGCGCAAGCCGTGAAACCAGAATCTGGCGCCGCCCCTCCGCCCGATGGCGCCGTAGTGCGCCTGAAGCTCCTTCACGTGCCCCGACTCGCTCGACCGTGACGGGAACACCCACCCGCAAAGCTCCTCCGGCACGGCTTCCCCTTCGGCCCGCCGCCGCGCCAGTATCTCCCCGAGTTGGCGGGTCACCGGCAACTCCAGAGGCGCCCCGGTCTTGGTCTCCTCCACCCGGAACAGCGCCTTCCCCAGGTCCACCCGCTCCCAGCGAAGCCCCATGACCTCTCCCCGCCTCATCCCCGTGTAGAGCCCGAACAGTAACACGTCCCGGTGTACCGGATTGCTCACCGCCGCCTCCATCCCTCTTCGCCAGCACGGCAGCACCTCGGCCGGAGACGGTATCCGCTTCCGGGTCTTCCGGTGGTAGCGTCCCCCGGCCGCAAGCCACCGCTCCACCGGGTTGCGAAGACCCTCGTGGTCCACGCACGGCCTTCGGTAGACCGAGCGCAGGAACGACAGGCACTGGTTGGCGGGCATCTCTCCGTGCCGCTCCGTGAGAAGCCGGAAGCGGCCCTCGACGTCGCGGCGGGTGATGGAATCCAGAGGGCGGGAGAGCCAGTCGCCGAGATACAGGGCCGCATACCGGTGATAGCCCCGCTCGGTGCTGGCCGCGCGGCCGTGGCCCGAAGAGATGTAGTCCTCGCAGGCGTCTCCGAGCCTCGGCAGCGAACGCGCCTCCGCACGTTCGCCCGCCGGGTCGTCGCCCGCGGCGACGCGCCCCAGAAGCTCCTGGGCCACGCGCCTTGCCTGCTCCGGGGTGATCCGCCCGGCGCGGCCCACCACCACGCGCTTGTTGGGCGCCTTGCGCCCGCCGTTGCCGGCGCGGTAGTTTACAAGATATGACTTCGCGCCCGAGGGGTGGACGCGCACGCCGAAGCCCGTGAGCTTGTCGTCCCAGGCGATCCAGGGCTTGTCTTCGGGCTCAAGAACGTCTACCGTGCGCTTGGTCAGCGTGAGCTTGACCCTGGCGAGGAGTTTTGCGTTTTTGGGGTGCTGCGATGTTGTTCCGTTCTCGACGTTTTCCTGTTCCATTTGTTCCATGGAGTTATCATAGCATGGTTCTCGCAAGAGTCAACCCGGTAGTCAACACGGCAAAGGCAAATGGAGCGCATCGGAGTGCGGGCAGCGGTCATACTTGGCGCCGAGAGACTTGCATAAGCAACTGAAAATACGTCGGTATCGGCCATAGGGGCGCATCTCTGAGCGTCAGTGGTGACGAATGACAGGAGGGTTTCAAACCCGCCCGTGAACGCAATCCACGGCAAGACAGGATCGGCAGGTCACCAGCATGATGACGGAACCACAGGTCGAGAAGGTACGGGGTTACTGCGTGCTGTGCACCGCCCACTGCGCCACCGTCGCCACGGTGGAGGATGGGCGGGTGACGCGGCTCGACGCGGACCACGATCATCCCAACGGCGGCGCCATCTGCGTCAAGGGCAAGGCTGCGCCGGAGCTGGTCTACAACGGCGAGCGCCTGAACTACCCGTTGCGCCGTACGAACCCCAAGGGCGCCGAGGATCCGGGTTGGGAGCGGGTCGGCTGGGACGAGGCGCTCGACGACATCGCGGCGCGTCTGCTCGGCATCCGGGAACGCTACGGCGCCGAGGCCATCGCCATGGCCCGTGGAACCGCCAGCGGCACCTCGACGGACGACGTCAATCAGTGGTCGTCGCGTCTTCTCAACCGCATCGGAAGCCCCAATTCGGTATCCACCACCCACGTCTGCAACTGGCACCGGGACACGGTATTCAGTTACACCTTCGGAGTGCCGCAGCCGTCGCCGGATGTGCTTCACAGCGGCGCCTTCCTCCTGTGGGGCCACAACCCGAGCTCCACGCAGTTGATGCTGGCCCAGGACGTCGTCACGGCGCGCAAGCGCGGCATGAAGACCGTGGTGGTGGACCCGCGAAGGATCGGCCTCGGCAGTCAGGCGGATGTGCTGCTTCAGGTGCGTCCGGGCGCCGACGGGGCGCTGGCCCTTGCCCTCGTCCATGTCATGATCGAGGAGGGGCGGTACGACGCGGACTTCGTCGGCGACTGGACCAACGGCCCGTTCCTACTGCGCACGGACACCGGAGAGGCGTTGACCGAGGCGGACGTGGCGGCCGGAGGCGATTCGGATCGCTACATGATCTGGGACGAAGCCTCGGAGCGGGCGGTGGTTTACGATCCGCGTGCGCGGTCCTGCATGGAAGACGGCGTGCGGCCGGCGGTGCTCGGAAGCGTCAGCGTGCCGGCCAAGGACGGTGCCGCGGTGTCGTGCGAGCCGGCGTTCGCCGCCTTGGCCCGGCTGGCCGCGTCCCATGCGCCGGAACGGTCCGAGAGCGTCACCCGTGTCCCCGCGGACAAGGTCCGCGAAGCGGCCCGTGTCCTCAGCGACAACCGGCCCGTGAGCATGTTCATGTGGAACGGCGTCGGGCAGCACACCAACGCGACTCAGACGAGCCGGGCCATATCCATCCTGTACGCGCTGCTGGGGGACATCGATGCGCCGGGCGGCAACCTGATGCTGCCCATGGCGCCGTTTCGCGGGGTGGACGGCAAGGAGTTCCTTCCCGCCGAAGTAGCCGCACGGCGTATCGGCCGGGACGAGAAACCGCTGGGCCCGCCGGCGACCGCGGGTGCGGTCGCGGCCCACGACGTCTACGCCGCCATCCTCGAGGACCGTCCGTATCCGGTCCGTGCCCTGATCAACCTGGGCTCCAATACGGTTATCTCCAACGGCGACCCCGGGCGGGGCCGCGACGCGCTTTCCGCCCTGGAGCTGGGAGTCGCCACCGAACTGTTCATGACCCCCACCGCCCAACTCTGCGACTACGTGCTGCCCGCCACCAGCTTCCTGGAGATGGACCACCTCGCCGGCGGCTTCCGGCACCGGGTGGATGCCCGCTCCCACGTCCAGTACCGGCGGCGGGCGGTGGAGCCGCTGGCGGAGCGGCGTTCGGATACGTGGGTGGTGTTCGAGCTCGCCAAGCGCATGGGCTTTGGCGACGATTTCTGGGGCGGCGACGTGGAGGCGGCGTATGCCTGTCAGTTGGAGCCGACCGGCATGACCCTGGACGAACTCCGGGCGCATCCGGGCGGTGTGACCCTGAAGAGCCCGCGGCGTTACCGGAAGTACGCGGAAACCGACGAGGCGGGCCTGCGGAAGGGCTTCAACAACCCGTCCGGCAGGGTGGAGATCTACTCCCACCGGCTTGCGCAACACGGCTTCCCGCCGCTGCCGGAATACGAGGAGCCGGCCCTGAGCCCCACGAGCAGGCCGGATATTGCCGCGGAGTATCCTCTGGTCCTGACCAACGCCAAGTTCACGACGTTCATTCACAGCCAGCAGCGGGCCCTGCCCAGTCTCCGCAAGGCGGCGCCGGAGCCCACCGCCGAGCTTCACCCGGATACGGCCGGGGCGCACGGCATCGAGCAGAAGCAATGGATGATCGTGGAAAGCCCGAAGGGCGCTGTCAAGGTGCGGGCGAACCTCACCGCCCGGATCATCCCCGGCGTGGTCTGCGTGCAGCACGGCTGGTGGCAACCCTGCCGGGAGCTCGAGCTTCCGGGCCACGATCCCTTTTCGGCGATCGGAGCCAATCCCAACGGGCTGGTGGACGCCGAGCACCGGGACCCCATCAGCGGTTCGTTGCCGCACCGGTCATCCCTGTGCCGGGTACGTCCGGCCGAAGGCTAAGGCCCTGCACCCGACGAATCATCAACAAGATGCGCGGGCTGTTTGTTTCCGACATCGACGTTGTAGGGGCGGGTTTCAAACCCGCCCGCGCCACGTCGCCGGCAGGATTCCCGAAAGATTACCCTGCGCGTATTCCCGGAGGAGAATGAATGGTTCTGGTACTGAAGAATGAACAGTTGGAGGATCTGGTGCCGATGGCGGACGAGATCGACGCCATCGAACAGGCCTATCGGGAAATGGGCGAGGGCAGCGCGGTGAACTCCCCTCGCGCCCGGATCCGGGTGCAGGCCCCGGGCAAGAAGCCTGGCTTCCAGTACTACTTCAACAACATCATGGGGCTTGTGCCCGGGATGAAGTCCATGGGCCTCCGGATCGACTCGACCTTTTCCGACGAAGAGGAAGTAGCGGGCACCAAGAGAAGGATCTACCCAGGTGACTATGTGGGCCTGGTCTTCCTGTTCGACATGGACGACTGCACGCTCTTGTCCATCATGGACGATCACTACATCTCCATCTTCCGCGTCGGCGCTACCAGCGGCGTGGCGGCAAAGCACCTCGCGCGCGAGGACGCCCGGGTGATGGGACTGGTGGGGTCCGGTGAGCAGGCCAAGACGCAGCTCCTGGCGGCTTGCGCCGTGCGCCAGCTCGACAAGGTCAAGGTGTTCAGCCCCACCCGGGCCAACCGGGAGCGATTCGCGGAGGAGATGACCGAGCAGGCCGGGGTGGAGATCGTGCCGGTGCACTCCGCGGAGGAGGCCGTGCGCGGCAGCGACATCGTCACCGCCGCCACCAACACGGTGGATCCCGTCATCAAGGGCGAATGGCTCGAGCAGGGCGCTTTCGTCAACAGCATCGTCGGCGGCGACAGCTACATGGCCCGCTACGAGCTGGACGACGCCGTTATCGAGCGAGCCGATCTGATCGTGGTGGGCTTCCGGAAGCAGATCTTTCTCGACCAGCAGGCCGAGATCTACCCGCGGATACAACGCGAACTCATCAAGGAAGAGGACCTGCACGAGCTGGGCGAGCTCTTGACCGGGCAGTGCCGGGGCCGCGAGAACGACGACGAGATCATCATCTTCAAGAACAACACCGGCATGGGGATCCAGTTCGCCGCCACCGCCCGGGTCCTCTACGAGGCCGCGCGCAAGAAGGGCATCGGCACCGAGCTCCCCTCCGAGCTGTTCGTCACCGACCGCAAGGGCAAGACCTACTCGCCGTAGGTCCTGGAGAGACGGTGGCCTGGGGGTCGGACCAGGCAAATCCGGACCGGCCCAACTGCCCGTAGCCGAGGCTACTCTACCCGAAGGTTGTTGCGTTCGAGCCATTGAGGGTGTTTCCCGAGGAGGGAAACGCTGGTGTGATTACCGGCGTCTCCCTCCGATCCTCTTTCGATCACTGGCCCGTGCCAAACCGGACAGTGCCAGCTCGGGATAGTCCGGAGCCTTGCCGCAAGACGAAGCCGATAGCTGTCAATCAGTTGCCCACGGCAAAGTACGTGTTCATCGCCTGCTGGAAGGATTCGTTCTGCGAAAACGCGTCAACGGTTTCCGCGCAGGCAGGGCTCTCCTTCGCGGCATCTGCCGCATCGTCGACTGCGGAAACCGCCGCGGCCCCCGCGGCTCCGGGTACCCCACCGACTGCTCCTCCGACTGCTGTTGCGAATGCCGTTTCGAAGGTGTCATCGGTGACGCCCTTGGCCATGTCATCGACGCACTCGTCGGCGCTGGCGGCAACCGCGTTAATGTCGTCGAACCCCCAGTTGGCCGAATCCCCCTCGTCGGCACTGGAGTCGTCGGAGTCGTCCCCGGTGGTGTCGCAAGAGCAGGAACAGCTGCAACTACATCCGCATCCGCATCCGCAGCCGCAGCCACATCCGCATCCGTGGATCTCCAGGTCGAGGCCTTCGTCTTCGGCGTCGAGCATCCAAGGGATGGCAAGTACGTTGTTCTGGAAAGCAGATTCAATGGCCTGCATCGTTGTGTCCTCCTTTGGTTGGTTGTTTCGTTTCGTGCCTGTAAGCGCCTACATTAATAAAGATCGTGAGTCGGGGACCGAACTTTAGGCCTGGAGGGAGTGCCGGGCGATTTTATTTACGGCGAGTCCCGGACCGAGAATCAGGACAGGACCTGGATGTTGAAATTTACGACCGGACGTCACTTCGATCTGAGCGGAGGGACCGTACCGTTCTTTCGGTAGCCCACATCACGAGGGTCGCTGCCGCGACTGTGAGAAGTCCCGAACGCCACCACCCAAGGGTCGGGCCAAGGTCCCACCACCCGGACAGCGTCGCGGTTTCGCCCAGGAACACCACCAAAGCCAGCGCAGGGAGCCAGACATACCGTTTCCGCAACGCCTTTGCCGGCAACTCCCCCCCGTTGATGGAGGCCAACAGAACGAACAGCAAACCTGGGAAAAACAGGACATCGAACAGAGAGTCGTTGTAGGTCTGTCCCTGAAACAGGATGTCCTGCACGGATCCTGCGATCCACTTACTGGACGTGACCAAAGCCGTGGCGAAAACCGCTCGGGCGGTCCGTACGTACTTGTCGAGCCCGTCCTGGTCGCTGTCCAGCCTCTGACAGGCGCCCATCAATTCAAACCACATGAAAATCTCCTTCGAGTTTGTCTGTCGCTGTTTCATGAGCGGGGTGTGTGTAAGATTCGCACGCGAATGTAGCCGCCTGCACAGATAGTATCGGCGGGTCGGCCCCGGACTTTAGGAGGAGATCGCGATTTTCCGGCGAATTGTGTGAATCCGTTTCATGAAACGGCTCGGGATGGGCTGGGCTTTACCGGCCGCCCGATGAGCAGGGTGAGCCCCGCGCACAGGATCTGTACGGCGATGAAGAGGATCAGCGACAGGTCGTAGCTGCCGGTGTAGTCGTACATGTAACCGAAGAAGGGCGCGCCCATGGCGGCGCAGAGCAGGAGGATGGGCAGGCTGAGACCCCGGACGGTGCCAAGGGATATCCGGCCGAAGTAGTCGGCCCAGATGACTTCCTGGAGCACCTGCGCGCCGCCGAGGCCGGAGCCGTAGAGAAAGAAGGCCGCGTACAGCCACGGCAGCTCGACCGTCTGCATGGCGATGACGAGTCCTGCCGCCTGAATGACGAACATCAGCGCCGTGGCCTTGCGGACGCTCACCCGTTCGCTGATGAAGCCCCACAGAAGACCCGAGCCGAGCTGCGTTCCGGCGGTGACCGTAGCTACCGACGCTGCCCAGGGCAGGGAATGGCCCATGTCCGATATGTAAGGGACCAGGTGGAGATTGAACCCGGCGATGCCGATGTCAACGGTGCTGAAGATGAACGTGATGAGCCAGAACGTCGAGGTGCGCGCCGCCTCCCGCCGGGTCCAGGTGACGTCGATAAGCACCGGGCCGCCGTCGGAAAGGACCGAATGGCCCGTGTCCTGGGACTCGTAGGGTTCCGGCGCGCCGTCGGGGTGAAGCCCCATGTCCTCGGGGCTTCGCCGCATCCACACCGCCGCCGGGATCAGGATGAGGAAGACCACCAGGCCGCCGAACAGGATCCACACGTAACGCCAGCCGATGACGACGAGAAGGTACGCCGCGACGAGGGATATCGCGGTCTTGGAGATGCCTTGCCCTACATGAGCGATGGCCAGCGTCCTGCCCCGTTGCTTCACGAACCAGCGGGAGATCGCGACGTTGACGACGAAGTAGCACACCAGCGCGTGTCCGATGGACACCAGCGCCACCCGTATCGCCGTGAACTGCCAGAAGGTCTGCGCGTAACCCAGCAGCACGAAGCCCGCCACGGAGATGACCGCGCCGATGACCATGAGCCAGCGCGCGCCGTAGCGATCCAGCAGAGAGCCCACCCAAGGCGTCACGCCGGCGTAGGCCACCAGCTCCAGCGAGCGCATCAGCGAGAAGGTGCCCCGTGAGACGCGGAGATCGGCGGTAATGGATTTCAGCAGCACCCCGAGGGTGCTGGAGAGGTAGAAGGCGCAGGCGAACTGTACGAGAAAGCCGACGCCGACGATGTACCAGCCGTAGAACAGCCTGGGTCTGGTGGACTTTTGCATCCCTTTGACTTTGCGGGATGATCACGGGGCCGGGTCGGACTCTCCACGCCGCCGGGGTCGCCGTATCGTCAGGGTCAGCGCCGATGATACCAGCAACACCGCGATGAACAGGAAGAGCGAAGTCCTGTAGCTGCCGGTGTAGTCATTCAGAAAACCGAAGAACGGCGGGCCGCAGACGCCGAACAGCAGGACGATCTGCAAGGCGGCGCCCCGAACGGTGCCGAGGGAGAGCCGCCCGAAATAGTCGGCCCACATGACCTCCTCCAGCACCTGGACGCCGCCGAGCCCCAGGCCGTAAAGGAAGAAGCCGAGATAGATGGTCCACAGGTCCTGCGCGGTGGTCGCCACTGAAAGCCCGATGGCCTCCACCACGAACAGGAACGAGATGACCTTGCGGACGCTGATACGCTCGCTGGCGAAGCCCCAGAGCAAACCCGAGGCCAGTTGCGTCCCGGCGATGACGGTCATGGCCATGGCGGCCTGATAGTAGGTGTATCCCAGGTCCGACACGTGGGCGACGACGTGGAGATTGAGGCCGGTGATGCCCATGTCCACCATGCCGAACACCAGAATGATGAGCCAGAAGGTGGACGTGCGCCGCACCTCTTTTCGGGTCCAGCGGATGTCCGGCTCCGGCTCCCCGCCGGTCCTCACCGTCTGCCCCTGCCCGTGGACCTTCGCGTCCAGCCGCTCGGGCTCGGCCTCGCCGTCGGGATGAAGCCCCATGTCTTCCGGGCTTCGCCGCATGAAAATGGCCACCGGCACCACCGCCAGCACCACCACCAGCCCGCTGAACAGTGTCCACACCTGACGCCATTCGATGGACGTCAGCAACCAGGCCACCACCAGGGAGATGGTCACCTTCGCGACGCCGTGGCCCATATGGGAGATGGCCACCGCCCGTCCTCGCATCCGGACGAACCACCGGGCCACCGTGACGTTCACCACGAAGTAGCACACCAGCGCATGGCCCACGGCCATCAGGGTCATGCGCACGGAGGCGAACTGCAAGAAAGACTGCACCTGTCCCAAGAGCAGAAAGCCGATGGCCGAAAGGACGGCGCCGACAACCATCATCCCGCGCGGGCCGTAACGATCCAGCTTGGAGCCCACCCAGGGCGCCATGGCGGCGTACAGGAGGTGCTCGCCCGAGCGTAGCAGCGAGAAGATGCCCCTGGACACGCCGAGATCGGCGGTGACGGGCTTCAGAAGAACGCTCAGGGTGCTGGAGAGGAAGAAAGCGCAGGAGATGTTGGCCAGGAAGGCGGCGCCGACGATGTACCAGCCATAGAAGAGCGGCGGCCTTCCCGCGGCGTGTGGGGAATCAGGAGTCACGGCACATCAGGCCGTGGCTCGCGCGAGCCGTTGCTGGTAACCCGCAAGGTCGATGCCGAAGAGGCGCGCGGGGTTGTGGGACAGGATCTTCTCCTTCACCGCGTCGGGGATGTCGTCGCGCTCCGCGATCTCGGCCATGCAGTTCTCGCGCGCTTCGGGATGCGGGACGTCCGCGGATACGCAGACCTGATCCTCGCCCATGACCTCGATGACGGTGGTCAGCAGCCGTTCGTCGCCCTCGGCGGTCAGGTAGAGATTGCCGTCCTTGATGTAGTCGGTGGCGTGGCGCTCCGGCACCGGCCGGCCGTTGACGATGGCGACGTCGTAGTAGCGGCGCATGCGGTCCGTGACATAGGGTACCCAGTCGCCGCCGGCCTCCAGGAAGGCCGCCTTCAGGTCCGGGAAACGGTCCAGCACCCCGCCGCCGGTCATGCTGAAGAACCCCATCATCACCGGCATGGTGAAGCTGAGCATGAAGGACTCGTAGACGTCGTTGCAGCTTTCCATCAGGCCGGGGTGGCTCCAGCCCACGTGGACGCAGAGCGGCAGATCGTGCTCCACCAGAGCGGCGTAGATGGGGTCGTGGCTCGACTGATGCAGCAGCTTGTCGCCCGCGGTGCCGAGGGTGAAGGCGCACTGGGCTCCCAGCTCCTTGGCCCGGCGTACCTCGGCCACGGCTTCGGGAACGTGACGGAACGGGATCAGGGCGCCCCACTTCAGGCGGTCCGGGGCCTCGCCGCAGCGCTCCGCGAGCCAGGTGTTGTAGCTGCGCATGAGCGCGGCCTCGAAGTCCAGGTCGGGCGTCAGGTGCGTCAGAACCGCGGTGGGGAAGAGTACGGAGATGTCGATGCCCAGCTTGTCCATGTCCCGCAGGCGTTCGGGCACGTCGTCGAGGGTCTGGCTGCCGGGCGAAAAGTCCTTTGCCCTGGCCAGCGTCGACGAGACCGGACTGCCGCTCTGGGTGCTGCCGGGCATGCCCGGGCGGGCATGGATGCGGCCGTCGATGAGCCAGTAGCTATCGTTTCGCGGCAGGCCCGGGGTGCCCGCGAGGTTCAGGTGGATGGGCCGCCGGTCCCGGAACCGGGGTTCCAGGTGCGACCAGGTGGCCTCGCATTCCTCCACATGGGAGTCGGCGTCGATGACGGGCAGTTGGCTCATGTTTCTTTCCTCCGCGAGCGGGGTGCGGTGAGCGCGGGCTCGGGTCGTTCAGGGGGTTGAATAAAACTAGGCAATCGCCTCGTCGGAGTCAATCATTGGGCCGCAGCCGGTCACGTCTCACTTAGTCTTAGTAGATTTGCTTTACTCGGACAGGGCCCTGCCCGAAGACGGCCACAGCCGCGTGTCGAAGCGGCGCATCCAGTCGAGCCCGGTGACCCACACCAGCACCACCGAGAAGAGGAGCAGCGAATTGGCCACGGTGAACGACACGAAGTAGCTGCCGGTGAGATCGTGCAACGCGCCTCCCATCCAGGCGCCGAGGGCCCCGCCGGCGCCCACGCTTACCACCGAGAAGCCGAAGATGGTCCCGAAGCCTCTGCCCGAGAAGATGTCGGCGGTGATGGCCGAGAGGATGACGGCGCGGGAGCCGAAGGCGATGCCGAAGCCGCCGATGTAGACGTAGAGCAGCCAGGGCTGCGAAGTATCCGTAGACAGGGTGAGAGCCACGACGCCAACGGCCGCGCAGGCGATGTTGAGGGTATAGGCCGTGGTCTTGCCGAGCACGTCGGCGATTTGGCCGAAGGCGACCCGGCCCCCGGCGCTCACCATCGCCATGACGCCGAAGACGATCGCGGCCCGAATGGGGCTGTAGCCGATATCCACCACGTGAGCCACCTGGTGGGTGACGATCAGCATGGTGCCCACCGAGCCCACCATCCGCGAGAAGAACAGGCCCCAGAACTGCAGGCTTCTCAATGCCAGGGCAACCGACCACTCGCCGGCCGTCGTGCCCGCCGGTGTCCCCGTGTTTGCTCCCGGGTTGCGCGGGCTGCGCCGGTACGTGGTCAATACCAGCGGCAGAATGATGAGGATGATCGCCGCCGCCAGCGCCTGGAACACCCGCGGCCAGCCCCACAAGGAGATCAACCCTTGACTCAAGGGTGAAAGGATCAGGGTCCCCACCCCCACGGCGCCGTAGACGATGCCCAGGACGAGACCCCGGCGGGAGGGGAACCAGTCCGACACCAGCACGACGTGGGGCACGACGCCCCCGGCCGCGATTCCAAGCGACACCACCGCCCCGAAGTAGAGATAGAGCTCCCACGCGGTGCTCACCTGGCTGCACAGGAGCAGGCCGATGGCCAGAAGGACGCTGCCCGCGGCGACCACCCGCCGTGGTCCCAGGCGGTCGGTGAGCCGTCCGATGAAGGGAGACACCAGTGCATCCATCAGCAGGCTTGCGGATTGGACTCCGGCGGTGACCCCCCGGCTCCAGTGGAAGGTTTCGAGGAGCGCCACGAAGAAGACCCCGAAGGAGGTATGGAGCCCACGAACGAAGGCGAACGTGAACGAAGCGGCCCCGGCGACCACCCACGGCTGGTCGGAGATGCGCGACACTAGTGAGCCGCTCCGCCGGCCCCGGGACCCGCCTTGTGCGGGGGACGGAGAAGCAGGACCAGGAACGCCGAGAGCAGCAGGGCGCCGATGAAGACGCCGAACGACAGGGAATAGCTGCCGGTGTAGTCGTGGAAGAAGCCGAAGAAGGGCGGGCCGACGGTCGTGAATACCCGTGTGATCATGATGCCCAGATTGCGCACGCGGCCCAGGGAGACGCGGCCGAAGTAGTCGGCCCAGAGCAGCTCGCGAATCACCAGGATCCCGCCCAGGCCGAATCCGTAGATGACGAATCCCAGGTAAACAGAGGTCAGCCCCAGGGGCGCCAGCGCCAGCCCCAGGCCGCACACCTGCAAGAGAAACTGGGCGGCGGCCGCCTTGCGCACGTCGATATGCTCGCCGACCACCCCCCAGATGAGGTTTCCGGCCATCTGCGTCAGGGACATCATCCCCATTACCGTGGCGGCGACCTCGGGTGAATAGCCGATGTCCGTAATGTAAGGGTAGATGTGCAGGTTCAACCCGATGATCCCGAACGTGACGGTGCCGTAGGTGACGACCAACAGCCAGAAACTGCTGGTCCGGATGGCCTCCCCTCGCGTCCATGTGATATCGGCCGCGGGTGCCTGGAGGGCTTTCTGTTCCGGAGTCTTGCCGGGGGACGGTTGATGGGGCGCCAGGGCACCGTCGGGTTGCAGGCCCATGTCTTCCGGACTGCGCCGGACCACCAGGAACGCCGGGAGCACTACCATGGCCAATGTCAGCAGGCCGAACACCATCCAGGTGTTGCGCCATCCCACCAGCGCGAAGAGCGACACGGCGAGCAGGGGCATGACCGCCTTGGCGAGGCCGTTTCCGGTGTTGGCGATGGAGATGGCGCGGCCCCGCTTGCGGATGAACCAGCGCGAGATCATGACGTTGACCACCATGTAGCTCATGAGCGTGTCGCCCACGGTGACAGGGAGCCATCGTATGACCATGAACTGCCAGAACTCCTGGATCTGACTGAGCAGGATGAAACCGGTTCCTCCCACCAGGGCTCCCGTCAGGATGAGCCAGCGGGCCCCGTACCGATCGATGAGGGGGCCTACCAGGGCCGCTATCACCGAGGACAGCATGACCTCGCCGCTTCGGATGAACGAGAAGACCCCGCGGGAAATGCCGAACTCCGCGGTGAGGGGTTTCAGAAAGATGCTGAGGGTGCTGGATAGCGCAAATGACGAGCCCAGGTAGCAGATGAAGCCGACGCCGACGATGTACCAGCCGTAGAAGATCTTTCGGGTCACGATATCCAGTTGGTTTGGGGAAACTCTGGTTGCTATCAGGGTTTCCTTTACTGGTGCGCCGTGCGAATGGCAACCACCGCCGGGGCTCCTGGAACGGAAAACCGCCGGTGTGGGCCGCAAAGGGCCTCCGCGTGCCACGATTTCGCTCCGTGACCTCAAAAGATGCTTGACAGGGTAGGGCCGGAACCTTAAATTTTTTGTCAGAGGAAGAAAGGTTGGAACGGGAACCGGTCGCGGTCTAATAGAACGGACGGAACCAGCGATGAGGGAACACACGAAAGTCACAGAGTTCACTCCCAAGGCCCGGGAGGCCGGCAACGGCAGCCCGGTCGAGGAGCGCACAATGGCCGACGCCTTTGATGCTGTGACATTGTTCGACGCCGATGGGGTCGACGCGTCCCAGTATACGGACACGGTGAAGCGGAAGACACCACTCGAGCCCGAGAAGCACTTGCTGCTCGCCATCCTCGAGGATGCCCTCTCCTGTTACAGAAAGAACGTCTTTGCCCGGACTGCCAAGAAGCAGGCAGCCTTTCGGGACGCAGAGGAATGGATCCTCGCCACGGACGACGAGCGTTTCCTCAGCTTCGAGTCCGTTTGCGGGGTGCTGGGGATCGAGCCCAGCTACCTGCGCCGGGGCCTGCTGGAGTGGAAGAGCCGAAAGGTCAAGGCCCGGGCCAACGCCCCGGCCGAAGCGGCCTAGCGTGCCGGCATTGGCCGGCGGTGCGGCGCAGACGCGGGCGGGTTTGAAACCCGCCCCTACAAGGTCTTTCCCGCCACGCTATTGCCCCGAGCGCTTGAACTCGGTGCGGAGTTCTGCGGCGAGCCGCCCCAGACGGTAGGTTTTCCAGTCGATGAACCTGGCGTAGCCCGCCAGCCTCGGGTGCACCGCGCCGATCTGGCGCCACATCTCCTGAGTGATGGACCGATAGTCCGGATGCCCTTGCGGCATGGTCCGCAGCTCGCCGATGTGCACCGCCTCCCGCAGATTCATCTTCATATACCAACGCGTGCGATAGGCGAACGGGACCACGTACTGGGCCTCACGCGGATGGTCCGTCCGGATCCGTTCGTGGACCTCGGCCGCGCGGTCCATGCAGCGCCGAAAGTCATCGTCGAAGCCCGCCTCGGTGATCTCGGGCGGCGTGTCGTAGCCGTGCGCGGTGGTGAAGTCCTGCCGTTCCTGGCTCAACAGGCGATGTCGCTGAAGGTCGCGGTAGGCACCGAGGTTGCCGATGACGTCGAAGGTATAATAGACCTGCTCCAGCGCACGTCCCGGCTTCTCGCGCCGGTGCCGCCGCCCTTTCATGTAGACGTCGAGCACCGCCTGCTTCCGCTCGTCCGGCAGCCGTGCCGCCAGCTCCCTCAACTGGGACAGCGGGTGCGTGGCGTGGGGATACAGGATGGCGGCGATAATCCTCTCTTCGGCCTGTCCGTCGTAATCCACCAACGTCACGGCCGGCCCTTCCCGCACCGGTTCGGTCATCAGCTCCTGGGCCAGGGCGCGGGTTTGGCTGAAGGTCTCCGAGAGGTAGGCGCTCGGCTGCGCCCGCTTCACGAACGAGGGAATCAGGGTGTCGAGCTCCCCGTGCATGGCGGCGCCGAGGTTTCGCAGCTCCGCGAGATCGCTCGAATAGAATTTGGACAGCAGGTATTCGAAGGCCTGTCCCACTCCGAAGAGACCGACGTTGGTCCGGGTTGCCGCCGGCAGGTACCCGCGCAGGATATCGCAGGCATGGGCTCGTACGGTGGAGCGATAGGCGGTCTCCGCCCACCGGGCGAGGGTCTCGTCACGCCGGGCCTCGGCGTAGGTGACGGTGTCGCCGGTCCGCGGGTGCCGGAGCTCCGTCCGCTCCAGCGGAACGGCCCTTCGGACGTGCTCGATCATCGGCTCCATCTGCCGCGAGTAGGTTTCGAACAAGAGCTCCATGAGCGCCAGGTAGTCCCGCCGGTGTTTTGATTCGGCGATGGCGGGCTCGATGAAGAAAAGGTGCCGGCCGGTGGTATCCTTCCGGTCGAAACGCACGTAGCGGGTGGATTTTTCAAGCGGGGCGATGCCGATGCGCGCGTCCTCGAGGTACTTGGCGGCGACGTTGGAGATCTCCTCGCAGGCGAGGTGGGCGCCCCCGAGCTGGGCCACCGAATCATCGCCGTATCCGATGAGCACGCGGTCGTAGAAGGCGCGGGCCCGGCGCACGGCGGGATCGTCGCCGCCGGCCGGTCCGGGCGCGCCGAGCACCGAGGAGAGGTCGGCGTCGCCGAGAAACTCGTCCAGAAACGTGCGCCGAAGATCCTTGGCCGAGCGGCTGTAGCGGGAGAAGAGCGCCCCGGCTACCTCCTGTGGCAGCCGCAGGCCGAAGACCGGCCGGTCCACGTTGGTGAAGAATGGGGCGAGTCGCTCGCGCTCGCCCGGAGTGAAGTTTTCCATGGAGACTTGGGGAGAATATCGGTTGCGGTGAGAAAATCCAACCAAATGCGGCGAGACGCATTGTGTGCGGCCTGAATCATCTGGCAAACTTATTCAGAGAGAACCGTTTCAAGGAGTTCATCGTCCATGAGCGACGCCAATGTCGACGAGCTTTGCATCAACACGATCCGTACCCTTTCCATCGACGGGGTCCAGCAGGCCAACTCCGGACACCCGGGCACGCCCATGGCCATGGCTCCGGTGGCCTACTGCCTTTGGCAACGTTTCCTGCGGTTCGACCCCGACGACCCCATCTGGCCCAACCGGGACCGGTTCGTGCTGTCGGCGGGGCACGCGTCCATGCTGCTGTACTCGATGCTCCACCTCACCGGGGTCAAGGCCGTCAGCAAGGACTACGAGACCCTGGGTTCCCTGTCCGTTCCGCTCGAGGCCCTGAAGCAGTTCCGCCAGTTGGACAGCCGCTGTCCCGGCCACCCGGAGTACCGCTGGACCTCGGGCGTGGAAACCACCACCGGACCCCTGGGACAGGGCGTCGCCACCAGCGTGGGCATGGCCCTCGCCGGGCGCTGGATGGCCAGCCGCTACAACCGGCCCGGCTTCGACGACCTCATCGACTTCGACGTCTACGCTCTGTGCGGCGACGGCTGCATGATGGAAGGCGTGACCAACGAGGCGGCCTCGCTGGCCGGGCACCTGAGGCTGTCCAAGCTGTGCTGGATCTACGACAACAACCGCATCACCATCGAGGGCCACACCGCGCTGGCCTTCTCCGACGACGTCGCCACCCGTTTCCTGGGCTATGGATGGAACGTGGTCCGGGTGGGTGACGCCAACGATCTGGAGATGCTGGAGCGGGCATTCGGCACGTTTGACGACACCACGGACCGGCCGACCCTGGTGATCGTGGACAGCCACATCGGCTACGGCTCGCCCAACAAGCAGGACACCAGCGGCGCCCACGGCGAGCCTCTGGGGGTGGAGGAGGTCAAGCTCACCAAGAAGCGCTACGGCTGGCCCGAGGACGCGCAGTTCCACGTCCCGGACGGGGTGCGGGAGCATTTCCGGGAGGGTATGGGGAACCGTGGCAAGTCCCTGCGTGACGCATGGTTCGACCGCCTCCGGGACTATCGGACCCGGCACCCGAAACTGGCGGACGAGCTCTACCGTATGCAGCACCGCCAGCTTCCCGAGGGCTGGGACCGGGAGCTGCCGGATTTCCCTGCGGACCCCAAGGGAGTGTCAGGCCGTGACGCCTCGGGCAAGGTGCTGAACGCGCTGGCGCAGAACGTCCCGTGGCTCATGGGCGGCGCGGCCGATCTGGCGCCGTCCACCAAGACCCGCCTGACGTTTGACGGCGCCGGGGATTTCTCGGCCGACAACCCTGCCGGGCGCAACCTGCATTTCGGCGTCCGGGAGCACGCCATGGCGTCCATCGTGAACGGCATGGCCCTGGTGAAGGTGCGGCCCTACGGGTCGGGCTTCCTGATCTTCAGCGACTACGCACGGGGCGCCATCCGCCTGAGCGCGCTCATGGAGCTGCCGGTGATCCACCTCTTCACCCACGACTCCATCGGCGTGGGGGAAGACGGGCCGACGCACCAGCCGGTGGAGCACCTGGCCTCGCTCCGGGCGGTGCCGGGCTTGATGGTGATCCGGCCGGGGGACGCCAACGAGGTCATCGCCGCCTGGAAGGTCATCATGGAGCTGCACCATGAGCCGGTGGTGCTGGTGTTGACGCGGCAGGCGCTGCCGACCCTGGACCGCGGGCGATACGGGTCGGCCGAGGGCGTTGCCCGGGGCGCCTACGTGCTGGCCGACGCGCCGGACGGGAAACCCGAGGTGCTGCTGCTGGCCACCGGCAGCGAGGTTTCGTTGTGCGTGGAGGCCTACGAGGCCCTGACGGCGGAGGGAGCCAAGGCCCGGGTGGTGAGCATGCCGTGCTGGGAGCTGTTCGATGACCAGGACGAGAGTTACCGGGACAGCGTCATTCCCCCGGAGGTGACGGCGCGGGTCTCAGTGGAG
Organism: uncultured Binatia bacterium (SeqCode); assembly: GCA_965221155.1. Lineage (GTDB taxonomy): Bacteria > Desulfobacterota > Binatia > UBA9968 > JAJDTQ01 > JAJDTQ01. The sequence continues at coordinate 2,204,010 of OZ244869.1, forward strand.
CAGGGGTCGGTTTTCGGCTGGACGAAGTACACCGGCATCAGGGGACACCAGATCGGCATGCGGTCCTTCGGGGCATCGGCGCCTCTCAAGGACCTGCAGAAAAAATTCGGCTTCACCGCGGACGACGTGGTCGCCGCGGCCAGGGATCAGATCGTCCGGGCGCGGTGAGCCCCGTGGCATATTTGTCGTCTGCAAGGTGTGGCAATTGTAGGGGCGGGTTTCAAACCCGCCCGTGGACGGTCACCGCGCGATGGTGGGGCCGGGTTTCAAACCCGCCGGCGGGCCTGGAGGAAACATGAACCCATTGAAAGAGTTGAGCGAATTTGGCCAGTCCGTCTGGCTGGACTACATTCAGCGCAAGCTCCTAACCGGCGGTGAGCTGAAGCGCCTGGTGGAAGAGGACGGACTCAAGGGCGTCACCTCCAACCCGGCGATCTTCGAGAAGGCCATCGCGGACAGCGACGACTATGATGACGTGATCTCGCGCCTGGGCGGGGATGGATCGGCGGACCCCAAGGCGGTTTACGAAGCCATCGCCACCCGCGACATCCAGGACGCGGCGGACGTGTTGCGGCCGGTTTACGACGAGACCGGAGCCCGGGACGGTTACGTCAGCCTGGAGGTGTCGCCATACCTGGCGCACGACACCGAGGGAACCGTCGCCGAGGCACGGCGGCTTTGGAACACGGTGTCGCGGGACAATCTCCTGATCAAGGTGCCCGGCACGCCCGAGGGAGTGCCGGCCATCCAGCAGTTGATCGGCGAGGGCATCAGCGTCAACGTGACCCTGCTGTTCGCACGGGAAGCCTACGAGCAGGTGGCCCAGGCCTACCTCCGGGGTCTGGCCAAGGCGGCCGCCGACGGATTGGACGTGGGCCGCATCGCCAGCGTGGCGAGCTTTTTCATCTCGCGCATCGACTCGCTGGTGGACGATACCATCCAGAAGAGGATCGAGGCCGCGGACGGAACCCAAAAGGAACGCCTCCAGGCCCTGCTGGGCAAGGTCGCCATCGCCAACGCCAAGCTCACCTACAAGCGGTACAAGGAAATCATGCAGGGCGAGGGTTGGCAGGCCTTGGCCGCCAGGGGAGCCCGGCCGCAGCGGCTCCTGTGGGCCAGCACCAGCACCAAGAACCCGAACTACCCCGACGTCCTGTATGTCGACGAGCTCATCGGCGAGGACACGGTGAACACCATTCCCCCGGCAACGCTGGATGCGTTCCGTGATCACGGGAAGATCCGGAAGAGCCTCGGGGAGGACGTCGAATCCGCGGCCGAGACCATGGATGCCCTGGAGCGGGCGGGCGTGTCGATGAAGGAAGCGACCGACAAGCTGCTGGAGGACGGGGTCCGGCTCTTCTCCGAGGCCTTCGACAAGCTCCTCGCGGCCGTGGAGGAGGAATGCCGGAAGGCAGCGGACCATGGGCAAGATCGATCCTGAGCGCCGGACGGACCGGCTCATGGGCGCGGCACACGACAGGAAGGGACGGTCAAGGTGAGCCCGGGTCGAGTCGAGATTCTTCCGTCCATTCTCTCCGCGGACTTCTGCATTCTCGGACAGCAGATCGCCGAGGTGGACGAGGCGGGAGCGGACGGCATCCACGTGGACGTGATGGATGGCCGTTTCGTGCCCAACATCACCATCGGCCCGCTGATGGTGGAGGCGGCCCGGCGCAGCACCCGGCTGCCGCTGGACGTGCACCTGATGATCGTCGAGCCGGAGCGCTACCTGGAGGACTTCGCCAAGGCGGGCGCCGACACGCTTCTGGTCCACCAGGAGGCCTGCCCTCACCTCCATCGCACGGTGCAGCAGATCAAGTCGCTGGGCAGCAAGGCCGGGGTGGTGCTCAATCCCGCCACACCCCTGGCGACCCTGGAGGAGATCCTGCCGGATCTCGACCAAATCCTCATCATGAGCGTGAACCCCGGGTTCGGCGGCCAGAGCTTTATCGAGAGCAGCGTGGAAAAGGTGCGCCGCTTGAAGCGCATGCTCGATGAGCGGGGTCTGGAAACCGCCATCGAGATCGACGGGGGTGTCGGCCCGGACAACGCGGGTCAGGTCGTGGCCGCGGGCGCCACGCTGCTGGTAGCCGGCTCTTCGGTCTACAAGGCGCCGGGGGGTGCCGCCGAAGGGGTCCGCCAACTGCGGGCCAGCGTCCCCTCCGCTCCGTAGAGGCGGCTCCCAATGCCCCGGTTCCGGCACGCCGGCCGCACGAAGAGGATGTAGGGGCGGGTTTCAAACTTGGTCGCGTAGCGTGGCCAAACCCCGTGTTTTACGAGGCACTCGCCCACGCGAGCAAAAGGCAGCGAATCAGCCACATCCAGTCCGCTATTGGAACACCCGCCAGGTGGGTGCCACCACGAATGCCAGGATGAAGCCAGCCATCCACTTGAGCACGAGCAGGCTCGCCTTGATCTCGGCGATGTCAGTGTCGTATGGGGCAACGGACTTCGCTGCTTCACGCGCCTTGTTCTTGTCGGCACCGGCGTCAATGAGCGCATCGTAGACTTCGCTGTTCATCGTGCTCATAGGGCCTCAGGTGGTGCGTCTATGCGTACTGAAACGCTAACTTTCGTCGACCTTTTGGAATTATTTGTCCGAGAGGTGAGAGGAACGTCCACCCTTGAATCCGTCCATCCCATGCCAGCAATATAGTGCGTCCGTTATATGACTTCAAGTGATCGGGGCGGCGCCGGCAGGGCGGATTTATCCTTCATGGTTTTTTCAATGCTGACAATGAGATACGGGCGGGGCTGGACATTCGTCGCGGGCTCTGATACAGGTGGAGCAACCCGGACGTGGGGGGATGGGAGCGTTGACGATTCTTTCGGAGGTGTCCGTCGGCCTTGTAGCGGCGGAAGACGAGGGGCGGTTTCGGGCCTTGATGCAGGCGTACCACTATCTGGGTGCGTTGCCGGGGATCGGCGAGACGTTGCGCTATGTGGCCCATCATCGCGGCCAATGGTTGGCGCTGGCGGTGTTCTCGGCGCCGGCGCTGAAGTGCGGCGCACGGGACCGCTGGATCGGCTGGGACTACGGCGTCCAGTTTGACCGGCTGCACCTTATCACCAACAACTCCCGGTTCCTGATCCTGCCGGGCGCTCCGCCAAACCTCGGGTCGCGGGTGCTGTCGCTGTGCACGCGCCGCCTTGTCCGCGACTGGCCGGTGCGCTTCGGCCATGCGCTGCTGCTGGTGGAGACCTTCGTCGATCCCAGGCGCTTCCACGGCACCGTCTACCGGGCCGCCAACTGGATCGAGGTGGGGCGCACCCGCGGCTTCCGCCGCCAGCGGCGGGGCTACAGCTACGGCCAACACGCGCTGCCGAAGCGAGTGTTCGTTCATCCCCTGTCGCGCACCGCGCGCGACCAACTCCGGGCGGATGCTCTCGATCCCCGCCTGCGACATGGAGTGCCCAAGATGATGCTCAACGCCGCACAGATGCGATCCCTTCCGGCCTTCTTCCACCCCATCGACGACCCCCGCCGCCGGCAGGGACGGCGCCATGCGCTGCCCACGGTGCTGGCCTTGGCCACCGCCGCGACCCTGTGCGGCATGCGCGGCTACAAGGCCATCAGCGAATGGGTCCAGGACCTCGGACCCAAGGCGCTGGAACGCTTCCGCGTGCGCCGCCGCCAAGGCCGCTGCCAGGCGCCGAGCCTGTCGGCCATCCGCAGCCTGCTCATCCGCGTCGACCCGGCCCAACTCGACCGGGCGTTGCGCGCATGGCACGAGGCTCATGGCGGCGGCGACAGCGCCCTGGCCATCGACGGCAAGACCCTGCGCGGCGCCATCGATGCCGATGGCAACCAGGCTCATGTGCTCGGCATCGTCGGCCACGACAGCAAGGCATCCTGGGCCCAAAAAAAGTCGGTCTGAGGCCGGATGCCACCGACGGGGAGAAGCGCACCAACGAGATCGGCACTGCCATTCCCCTGCTCGACACCCTGCCCGATATCGCCGGCCTCACCCTCACCGCCGATGCCCTGCTCACCCAGCGCGCCCTCGCCCATTATCTCCTCCACCGCAACGCCCACTATCTGTTCACCGTCAAGCGCAACCAGCCCAACCTGTATGACGATATCCACCTCCTGTTCCACCCGAGCATCGCCCGGCGCGCCCCCGACTTCGCCGCCGAAACCGCAAAGCCCGAACACGGCCGCCACGAGCGTCGTTCCATCTGGGTTTCCAGCGAACTCAACGACTACCTCGACTTCCCCGGCGTCGGTCAGGTGTTCGCCGTGCGGCGAGAAACCGTCGAGGTCAAGTCCGGCAAACGCCACTGCGAAACCTCCTACGGGATCACCAGCCTCGACCCCAAGGCCGCCTCGCCACAACGCCTCCTCACCCTCAATCGAGGACACTGGACCATCGAAGCTACACACCACATCCTCGACTGGAGCTTCGACGAAGACCGCAGCCGCATCCGTACCGGTCACGGCCCGGAGAACATCACATGCCTCCGGCGCTTCGCCATCGGCCTCATCAAAAAACGCGGCCTCGCCGTCGCCCAGACCATGCGCAACCTCGCCAGAAACCCGCGCCGGGTCCTCGACTTCCTCAAAATGACCGCCAACGCCTGCCCGCCAGCAGCACCCCGCTGACCTCCCCCCCAGCCGCATCCGTCGCCTCACCGTCAACCCTCGGCAAACCCCAGTCGCCCTGCCATGCCCGATTCCCCGCAATACACCTTGTTTCTGCCGCCTTCCTGTCCAACAAACCACCACCACCTCAGAAAATCGTCATCCCTCCGCCCGATCACGACCCCATCCAACAACATGCGCCTCCAATGCCAACCTCCAACTCCTGTGGCCAAATGCTCGATCTCCGCCACTCGGCCAAAAATCAGAACAAATTTACCGTGGCGGCGCCGGGCCTCGCCCTTGGGTTCACCGCCGGCCCAACACCAGGTCGAGCCGCCGCGTCTCTCCGTGACCGACCACCACCCGCCGTGATGCCTCGCCCAATCTTTCGTGCCAGAAGCGTGCCTCGTAGACTCCCGGTGGGATGCCGTCGATGGTGTAGCGGCCGCGTGAGTCGGTCACCGCGAAGAATCGGTTGGGCGCCACCACGACATACGCGCTCATCCAGGCGTGGTGAAGTTCACATATGATCTTGATGACCCCGGGCCGGCCGAGTGTCCTTGTGACGCGCCGCCACCGCGGCAGGCCGTCGTTGAACAGGGTCCGGGGCCCCATGCGCGCGTGGGCGTCGTGGAGTATGCGGTCACTGTTCAGGAGCAGCACGGTGCTGCCAACCCGGGCCGCCTGCACGTGGGGCGCGAAACGGCAGCCGATGTTGTCGAGCTGGATGGTCTCGGGTGTTCCCGCTGGCTGTTCGAGACCCGGCCCGCGCAGGGTGACCACGACGTTTTTCAGGCCGCCGTCCGGCGTCACCAGGAGGCTCGGGTCGGGCACGCTGGAGCCGCAGAAGGCCTGCTCCTTGTAGACGCTCAAGATTGCGGGCGGTGGCGGCGTGCCGGGGAAGATCACGGTTCCGGCGACGGCGCCGGTTTCCTTCGAATAGCGTTGCGCGGTGGAGACATGGGCTCCGGGCCCTTCCATGGCATTCCCCGTGGCAGACCAGACCGCGGCCATGATCACGGTGGCGGTTAGGACCTGACGCAGAGTCGATACACCCTCGAAGCGCCGGGACGGCTCCTTGCCGAACCAGAACCTGGAAAAAGAAGACCTGGAGATAGGGAACGTGGAAATTGAAAATCGGGAAGGCCCGGATAGGTCTTCCCGATTTCGTTGATTTTCATTGCCGGATTCGTGCCTCCCCGGGCAGTCTTCGAGGAGGGTGGCCGGGGAGCGGCGCAAGCGCCGACGATCCCTAGTGGGCTGACGACTGGACGTCCAGATTCACCAGCTCCGTGGGGGCCGCGTTCTCCGCGAGCATGCCCCAACTCTTGATCCAGGCGGCGGTACGCTCCAGCTCGTCCGCGGGGATCGGCGCCGGGTCCACGACCACGATGCGGCTCTCGCGAAGCTCGTCCGCGCTCAGGGCGGCGATCTCCGGATCGTCCTTGTGGTAGTCGATGAAGTACTGCATGTACTTCTTCTTGTCGGCGTTGACGCGGCGCACGGCCTCGCGCACCGCGCGGTTGAACATTCCGTAGGTCTCCGCGTCCACGTTGTTGGATGCGACCTCGGTGCCGTGGAGAGAAGCGGAGACGACGATGCGGCAACCCTTCTTCTCGGCCAGCGTGAGGTAGGGCTCGGTCAGCGGCGTGGCTTCGATCTCCCCCTTCATCACCGATTCGAGACGGTGGCGGGAACCGCGCGGAGCCTGGCAGAGATTGATCGCGTCACGGGTGAGGAAGCCCTCCAGCATGTGGAGCGTCAGGTAGTGGGTGCCGAAGAAGAACGGGACTCCCACCAGCCGGTTGGCGAGCTGCTGAGCCGTATAAACGGGCGAATCGGGCCGTACCACGAGTCCGGCGTAGGCGATGATGGAACGCCTGCCGATCTGCCTGCCGGTGTCGACGCTGGAGTCCTGCACCCGGCAATAGTTCCCCCATTCGCATGCGTTGTACATGTCGGCCTTGCCCTGCTCGAAGAGCATGCCGTGACTCGCATGAGGGTTCGCGTCCTTGTGATCGGTGACGTCGGTGTGGGTGTTCTTGTCTCCCGTTCCCCGGTCGGCGAACTCGATGGCCAGCCCTTCCTTCTCGAACAGGCCCTCTTTGTATGCCACCAGCTCACACAGGCCCTGAAACGGCGCGGTGCTCTCAAGAACCAGCTTCTTCATCGTTCTCTCCCCTTATGTGAACGTATTTGCGGGCTGCGTAGAACAGCTGCCCATTCCAGGATGGCTTACCACAAGAGTGAGCCGGATCGCAACGGGTTTTCCTTGGTTCTAGCCGGGCTTCCGGAGAACCGGATCTTGTCTCCGGGCCGGCTTCGTGCCACATTGCACGACCGTGCCGCAATCTTCAACTCCCCAGCCGGGTGCCCCCGGGAGTGACGTCGGGGAAAGCCGGTCCCTCAAGGACGTGGCCCAGTCCAGCGTGTCCTTCGGCGCGCTCCGGCAAGGTCACTTCCGCGCCTACTTCTGCTTTACCATGTTGGCCATGATGGCCGACAACATCGAGCACGTCATCAGCTACTGGGTCATCTACGAGCTGTTCCAGTGGCCGGAGCTGCAAGGGTTTGCCGTCATCAGCCACTGGTCGCCGTTCCTGCTGCTGTCGTGGTACGTGGGTCTGCTCTCGGACCGTTTCGATTGCCGCCGGGTGATCCAGTGGGCGATGATCCTGTACTTCATCCTGACTGTCGCCTGGGCCTACTACATCATGACCGGAACCCTTACGGTCTGGCACGCGTGCGCGCTGCTGGTGGTGCACGGGGTCGCGGGGGTGTTGTGGAGCCCCGGAAGCCAGCTCATCCTGCACGACATGGTAGGCCCGGAATACCTTCAGAGCGCGGTCCGGCTCAGCGCCACGGGCCGGCAGTTGGGGATTCTGATGGGTCCGGCGCTGGGCGGCTACATGATGCTGACGTTGGGCCCCGGATGGGGTCTGGTGGTGAATGCCCTCTTCTATCTTCCGCTGACCCTGTGGCTTTCAACGGTCCCCTATACCGGACACGGCCCCAACGTGGTGCAGCGGCGCCGGGTCACCTGGGCCCGGGCGCTGGAGGCCCTTCGGGAGGCCCGCTCCAACCACGTCATCGTCTCTATGTTGTGCCTCGTGGGCCTCTCGTCGTTGCTGGTGGGCAACGCCTTCCAGGCGCAGATGCCCGGGTTCGCCGCCAGCCTGGGCAAGGGCGAGGTGGGTTACAGCATTCTGCTTGCCGCCAACGGGGCCGGCGCCTTCGTGAGCGGCGTCCTGCTGGAGAGCAAGGGATTCCTCCAGGCCCGGGCGCGCACCGCCATCGTCCTGGCCATTCTCTGGTGCGCCGCGCTCGGCATGTTCGCGTTCACGCGATACTACTATATGGCGGTCGGCCTCCTGTTCGCCGCCGGCTTCCTGAACCTCGCCTTTCTCACCATGTCGCAAACCCTGGTCCAGCTCATCTCGCCGGCCCACCTGCGGGGCCAGTTGATCGGCCTCTTCATCATGTCCGGCCTCGGGCTCCGGACCTTCAGCGGCATTACCGTGGGGATCGTGGGCGGCGCCATCGGCATCCAGTGGTCCCTGGGCCTTAGTTGCGCGGCGCTGCTGGCCATCATGCTGCTGTTGCTCGTGGTCACCGCCCGGGCTCGGGGTGACGAAGCGAGCGCCTGAGCCGAAATCCTGACGAGACGATGGCCACGGCTCGCCGCTCGGAGCGGGTCCGCGGGAACGTTCCCCGTATGACAAACCTTGAAAGGCCACATCCATGAGGAGATGCTCGGATCGGGGAAGGATCCAGAACTATCGACCGGCGCTGGGCACGAGGTGTATTCGGTTTCAAAAAGAAGCGTGGACGTCGTGACTGAACCCGCCATTTTCGCCGACTCCGGCCTCCCGCCCGGCTTGGTCGATAACTTGCGGCGGTTCAATCCTTGGTGGGAGAACCAGGCGATGCCGGCCCAGCCGCGGACGCGGCGGCACTTGGTGGCTCAGATGCGCCGGCGTTTGGACGCCAATATCGCACCGATTGTGGTGGTTCGGGGGCCACGGCAAATCGGCAAGACCACGGCGCAGTTTCAGCTCATTCAAGATCTGCTTGAGGAGGGCGTGGATCCGAGACGGATCCTTCGCGTTCAGTTCGACGATCTCGGCACCTTGACCAAGTTGCAGGAACCCATCCTGCGTATCTCGGACTGGTTCGAACTGCGCATTGCTCCGAAGCGGTTCAATACGTTGGCTCAAGTCGGTGCGACGGCCTACCTGTTCTTTGACGAGGTTCAGAACCTGGATCGCTGGGATGTGCAACTCAAGTCATTGATCGACAACGCGTCCGTCAAAGTGGTGGTCACCGGCAGTTCGGCGCTGCGCATCGAATCGGGGCGGGACAGTCTCGCCCGACGGATCAATACCATTGAAGCGGGGGTTCTTTCGCTCACCGAGATCGGTGCGCTACGCGGCTATGCGACGCCCGAGCCCTTTCTCAGGGACAATGGTTTAGCGGATCTGTTGGACAAGGCTTTTTGGGCCGCCTTGCGCGAGTACGGGATTGAATATGGCGAATTTCGCGACGAGGCTTTTCGGCATTTCTCGGATCGCGGGGGCTATCCCGTCGTCCATCGTGAGAAAGACGTGGAATTTTCTCAACTGGCCGATCATCTCAACGAGACGGTCATCAAGAGGGTCATTCAGCATGATCTGAGAATCGGGGAGCGGGGGCGGAAGCGGGACGAGAATCTCCTGGAGGAGTTGTTCCGGCTGGTTTGTCGCTATGCCGGTCAGACCCCCCGGACAGCCACTCTGGCGGAAGAGGCCCGATTCTCGCTGGGCGCGAACATTGGCTCCCAACGGGTTGGCCACTACCTGAAATTCCTGGGCGATACGCTCCTGTTGCGCCTGATTCCGCCTCTGGAAATTCGCCTCAAGCGGAGGCGAGGCAGTCCGAAGCTTTGCCTTGTGGACCACGGACTCCGGGCCAGTTGGCTTCAGGAACACATCCCGCTGGTGCCGGACGACTTGGCGCAACGCCCCGAGTTGACCACGCTGGCCGGTCATCTGGCGGAGAGTATCTTTGGCTCGGTCGCATCGACGATTCATGGTCTTGACGTTGCCCACTTCCCGGAAAGAGGGACGGACCGTGAAGTTGACTTTGTGTTGACGGTCGGCGGGACACGCATACCGGTGGAGATCAAATATCAGAGACGCATCGATCCATTCAGGGACACGTTAGGTATACGCTCGTTCCTGGAAAAGTCCGTAAATAATGCGCCATTCGGGATCCTCGTGAGCCAGGACAATACCGGAACGGTGGATGATCCGCGTATCGTCAGCTTGCCGCTGTCGACTTTCATGATGCTCCGGTGAACGGCTCGATGGCTCTGACTGGAGAACAAGATACGCTCTCGGAAGCCGAGGGGCGCCCGCGGCTGGTGGTCGCCGGGTTCGGCATGGTGGCGTACAAGCTGGTGGAGCGGCTGGCGGCCCTCGAGGCGCTGGGGCGCTACGACGTCACCGTGATCGGCGAGGAGCCCCATCCGGCCTACGACCGGATCCATCTCAGCGGGTGGCTCGGCCACCGCGACTCGCGACGGCTCGCCCTGGGGCGGCCGGGCTGGAGCCGGGAGTTGGGTATCCGTGCCGTCACCGGCAATCCGGTGACCTCCATCGACCGCGAGAACCGCACGGTCCACACCGCGGATGGGGAGCGGATTCCCTACCATCGGCTGGTGCTGGCCACGGGCTCGGTGGCTTTCGTCCCACCCATTGAGGGAGCGGGCTGCGAAGGCGTCTTCACCTACCGCACCATCGACGATCTGCAGCGCATTGCCACATGCGCGGCGAAAGCACGCAGCGCCATCGTGGTGGGCGGAGGAGTGCTCGGAATCGAGGCGGCCGCTGCCCTGCGCCGGTTGGGGCTCGGGGTGACGGTGCTGGAAGCAGGGTTCCGTCTGATGACCCGTCAGATCGGTCCGGAGGCGGCGGCGCTCCTTGAAGCCCGGGTCCGGGAGCTGGGGGTCGGCATCGTGTGCGGCGCCCGTGCCCGCCGGATCGAGCCCCGGGACCGCCGGCTGGTCCTGGTCATGGACGGCGGCGGGGAGCCGCTGGTGGCGGACATGATCGTGATGACCGCCGGCATCCGCCCGAGGGACGAGCTCGCGAGGGCCTGCGGGCTTGCCGTCGCCTCGGGCCGCGGCGGCATCGTCGTCGACGATCAGTTGCGCACCACGGACCCGGCGATCCACGCCATCGGCGAGTGCGCCGCGCACGACGGCGTGGTTTACGGCCTGGTGGCGCCGGGATTCCGCATGGCCGAGACTCTGGCCGAGATTCTCGCCGGCGGGGGAAGCCTGTTTCGCGGATACACGCCGGCAATACGGTTGAGACTCTCGGGCATCGACGTCTGGTCTTTGGGCAATCAGGCCCAATGGGCACCCGCCTCAGTTGGAGCGGCAACGGTTCGTATCGCCGGATCACGACGCTGGGGCGGCGCCTGTTGGCCGCGGCGGTCGTCGGCCCCTGGGAGGAAATCAGCTTCACGCAGGACGCCATCCGCCAACGGCGCCGCATCCGGCCGGAGGAACTGCAACGGTTTCTTCAGACCGGCATGTTCTCGGAAGCGGCCGTCCGGCGCCCGGTGGCGGAGTGGCCGGCGTCGGCCATGGTGTGCAACTGCCTGGAGATCACCCGTGGCGCTCTGAGCTCCGCGATCGCGGAGGGTGGCTCATCCGTGGAGGCGCTTGCCGAAAGCACCGGTGCATCCACCGTCTGCGGTGTCTGCCGTCCGCTGGTGGCGGAGCTGGCCGGCGGCGTGCCGTCTTCGGCCTTGAGCCGGGAAGGCGCGTGGCTGCTGACGGCGGCCGGGGTGGCCGTGCTGCTGGCATTGGCGATCGCGGGCGGCTCACCGCTTCCGCTCCCCGCCAGCGTTCAGGCGGACCATGTCTGGGACATCCTCTACCGGGAGGGTTGGTGGAGGCAGGCCACGGGATTCGGACTGCTGGGCTGTGCCTTGGCCGCCGCCGGGTTTTCCCTGCGCAAGCGATGGCGGCGCGTCGCATGGGGCGGGCTCGACTGGTGGCGCGTGGGCCACGGCGCCCTGGGGGCGCTGGCGTTGATGGCGCTGCTTTTGCATACCGGCTTGCGGCTGGGATCCGGACTCAATCAGGTCTTGATGATCTGTTTTCTCGCCGCCGGCGTTCTCGGCGGCGCCACGGCCGCGGGTCTGGGCCGGCGGCACGCCCGCCTGACCTTCTGGCTCCACGTTCTCGCGGTCTGGCCCCTACCCGTGCTGGTCGCTTTTCATGTCCTGGCGTCGTATTATTTCTGAGGCCATGAGCCCCGGCCGCATCGCCCTCGTGTGGCTCGTGACGGCTCTCGGGTTTGCCGGTTTCCTGGCGTTCCACATGACCGGCGAGGACCGCAGCGTGTTCCTGCCCGGTATGACGACGGACGGCCACTACCAGATCGAGCTCGCCTGCAACAGTTGCCACACGCCGTTCGGCGGGGTGCGGCAGGAGGCCTGTCTCGACTGTCACCGGACCGAGCTCGAGGTCGCCCGGGACTCGCATCCCGAGAACAAGTTCACCGATCCGCGCAATGCCGGCTACCTCGCCCGGTTGGACGCGCGCCGGTGCATCACCTGCCACACCGAGCATCTGCCGGAGATCACCACGGTGATGGGCGTCACCGTTCCCGGTGACTTCTGCCACCACTGTCATACCGACGTGGCCGGGGAACGGCCCACGCATCGGGGGCTTTCATTCGAAACCTGCGCGTCGTCAGGGTGCCACAACTACCACGACAACCGTGCGCTCTACGAAGACTTCCTGGTGCAGCACGGCGGCGCCGAACCGGAGACGCGCCCGGCCGCACTGCCGGAGCGCAAGGCCTGGATCTCCCGGAAGGGCTTCGAGGGCACGCCGCTTGGGGCCGCCGATGCCGATGGGCCGGCATCCTCCGCTCCCGAGCTCGTCGACGCCTGGGCCGGCTCCGCGCATGCCGCTGCCGGGGTCTCGTGCTCGACCTGCCACCGAAGCGATGAGGGTTCCTGGACCGACCATCCGCGGCGTCAGGTCTGTCGCTCGTGCCACGAGCTGGAGTTTCAGGGGTTTACAGGGGGTAAGCACGGCATGCGCTGGTCCGCCGGTCTCGATTCCATGTCGCCCTCACAAGCACGCCTGCCGATGAAGCCGGATGCGCTTGCCAAAACGCTGGACTGCGGCGCCTGTCACCGCGTGCACGCGGTGGACGTCCGCCACGCCGCGGTGGATGCCTGTCTTTCATGCCACGCCGACCAGCATTCCGAGGCGTATGCCGAGTCGCCTCATTTTCGGCTGTGGCGGTTGGGAACCTCCGGCCAGGGCGAGCCGGGAAGCGGTGTAAGCTGCGCCACCTGCCACCTGCCGCGTGAACCGCGCCGCGTCGCCCGGGCGGAACGAATCGTCGTGCAGCACAACCAGAACGCCAATCTTCGGCCCAGCGAGAAGATGATCCGCGAAGTCTGCCTCAACTGTCACTCGCTCGCGTTGTCCATCGATGCGTTGGCCGATGCGGAGCTGGTCCGGCGCAACTTCACGGGTTCTCCGTCGCGCCGCGTCCGGAGCATTGAAATGGCATTGTCGCGGAAGAGTAATCGTTCCGATTGACCGGAAGGAGGGAACCGAGCCATGAAACACCCGCTTGCCAAAAAGCGCCTTATCCTCGTCGTTGTCGCGGCCTTCGCTATAGGTCTTGCCGGCTGCGACAGCAAGCCTTCCGGCGGGCCGGACCAATCGACGGGGATCTCCCCGAAAATCATGGCGGACGCGCTGCACGCCGTCATGCAATCCGATCGCACCGTGTACGCGGACAAAGTGGTCTACCGCTTGCAGGACGAGGAAGAGGTGATCCAAGCCAGCGAGCATTGGCAGGACGAGAAGGCCTTGCCGCTGCCGGCCCAGATGTTTCGCATGGGCGCGGAAGCGGTCGCCAAGAAGACCGACGCTTTCAGCTACGCGCTGCTGTCCAAGTGGCCCCTCAACAAGAAGAACGCGCCCAGGAACGAGGTGGAGGCCGCCGGGCTGGACAGCGTCGCCAAGGACCCGTCAAAGCCCTTCTATGGCCGGGAGACCCTCGGCGATGTCGAGTACTTCACCGCCGTGTATGCCGACGTAGCCGTCTCGCCCGCGTGTGTGACGTGCCACAATGATCACAAGGACAGCCCGCGGACCGACTTCAAGGAGGGAGACGTCATGGGCGGCGTGGTCATCCGCATTCCGTTGCGCTGAGGGGGTCGGTCCGAGACGGGAAGGCCAATGTGAACATGGCTTCGAAGAAAACCCTGTATTTGGCGAATCCGTACGGCTTCTCGTTGCAACAGCGCGAGGGGCCGCTGGCGGCGCTGACCGCGGCGTTGGAAGCGCTGGGTGTGGAGGTGTGGGAGCCGTTCGCACGCAACAACCAGGTGGACAGGGCCGCGTCCGGCTGGGCCTACCGTATCGGACAGGCCGACCTCGGTGACGTGCGAGCCGCGGATGGTTTGTTCGCGGTGGTCAACGGCTGCCCTCCGGACGAGGGCGTCATGGTCGAGCTGGGCATGGCCATCGCCTGGGAGAAGCCGGTGTTTCTGTTCCGGGACGACTTCCGTCGCTGCACCGACAGCGAGGCATATCCTCTGAATCTTATGGTGTTCACCGGCCTTCCGGAGTCCGGATGGAAGGACTATTGGTACGGCTCGGTGGAGGAGATCGCCGACCCTGACAAGGCCCTGGCGCGATGGATCAACGACGGGACACTGCCTTGATCGTGCGGCCTCCAGCGGTTGTTGACACGGCGTCGGGGGATCGACTATCATTCGACACGTAGTTGGGGCATTTGTTTGGGAGCCTTTCTCACCAATCGGTCAAATCCATGTCGCGTGCCAGGTTGATCGACTCCAGTCGTCTGGGACGGCCGTTATGAAGCCACTTCCTCGGCTTTCGCTTGAACTCGAGCCCGAGCTTTCGTCGGCCCTCAAGAAGTTGGCCGAGGCCGTGGCGCGCTTCGGAGAGGCCAATGGGCTTTCGCAGGCGCGGATCCACCATTTGAGCCTTGCCTTGGACGAGTTGGCGACCAACACGATATCGTACGGTTTCGCCGAGGTGGAGCGGCAGGAACTCCGGGTGGAGTTGCGGATCGAGGATGACGAAGTCGTTGCGCAACTGGATGACACCGGGATACCTTTCAATCCGTTCGAGGAAGCCGCCGCGCCCGATGTGCACGCCGCTCTTGCCGACCGTCCCATCGGCGGTCTCGGCGTTTTCCTGACCAAGACCCTGTTCCCGAATTCTGACTACGAACGGACCGACGGATACAACCGTATTACTCTGCGCGCGCCTGTGGAAGGAGACAGTTGATGGCAAACGGAAGCGTTTTGGATTTCAATACGGAGATGGAGGGCGATACCACCGTGGTCATCCCCACAGGCCGCATCGACGGCAGCACGGCCAGCCCGTTCCAGGAGGCTCTTCTCAAGCTGATAGAGGAAGGCAAGGGCTCGCTGGTGGTGGACTTCGAGAATATCGAGTACATCAGCAGCGCCGGGCTCCGGGTTCTGCTGCTGGCGGCCAAGCGGCTTCAGGCGGGCGGCAGAAAGATCGTGCTTTGCACCATGCGGGACCACATTGCCGAGGTGTTCAAGATCAGCGGTTTCAGTGAGATCCTGGCGATTCACCCCACGCGCCAGGACGCGATCAACGCAGGTTGATATGGAAGAAACGGTTTCCGCAGTCCTGTCCTCTTCGAACGTTCCACCTATCAAGATACTGGTGGTGGACGATGAGGTGGACCTCGAGGCCTTGGTGTTGCAGAAGTTTCGCCGGCGCATCCGCAAGAATGAGCTGGTGTTCGATTTTGCGCACAACGGTCAAGAGGCCATGAACAAGCTCAATGAGGATGACGATATTTCGATGGTGATCTCGGACATCAACATGCCGGTGATGGATGGACTCGCGTTGCTCAAGCAACTCAATGAGACCAAGCCCAACATCCGCTCCGTCATCGTGTCCGCCTATGGCGACATGAACAACATCCGGACGGCGATGAACCGGGGGGCGTTCGATTTCGTCACCAAACCCGTCGATTTCAACGACCTCGAGATCACCATCGACAAGACCCTCAAGCATCTGGCGCTGGTGCGTGAGGCGTTGTCCAACCGGGACCAGTTGGTGGCTCTCAGCCACGAACTGGACGTCGCCCGGGACATGCAGGCGTCGGTACTGCCCCGCAGCTTTCCCTCCACCGACCGTTACAAGACCCACGGATTCATGATCCCGGCCAAGGAAGTGGGCGGCGACTTTTACGATTTCTTCGCCCTGGGGGAAGACAGGTTCGGCGTGGCCATCGGCGACGTGTCGGGAAAAGGCATCGCCGCCGCGCTTTTCATGATGGCTTGCCGCACCCTGCTCAGGAGCCGCGCCCTGGAGGGTGGAGCGCCCCAGCAGTGCCTGGGCTATGTCAACGACCAGCTATCCGAAGACAACGAAAACTGCATGTTCGTGACTCTCTTTTATGGTGTCCTCGACACCCAGAGCGGCGCCTTCGACTATTGCAACGGGGGACACAATCCGCCGCGGGTCGTTCACAGGGATGGCCAGGTCCTCCCCCTGCCCACCACGCGTGACGTGGCGCTGGGCGTCCTTCCCGGTCATGAGTTCAACCACGACACCCTCCAGCTTCAGGCCGACGACACGCTGTTCTTGTACACCGACGGCGTCACCGAGGCCGAGGGCCCGGGGTCGGAGGAGTTCGGTGAAGAACGTCTCGACTCGTTACTTGCCAGGATTGAGCAGGCCGAGTGCGAAGCCGTGACCTCGCTTATACTCGATCATGTGCGGGGATTCGCCGGCGAAAATCCGCAGTCGGACGACATTACCTGCGTGGTTCTCCGCTATAACGGAAGCTAGTGTCCTCACATTCGTATGGTGCAGACCACTAGTGGTCTGGAGTTGAAATCCGTGTACGGCTTTGCGCGACTCGCCGCGGTAGCGTTGCTTGTGACGATGACTTCGTTGGCTGGCGCCGTGGAGTCGACGACGGACACGGCGGCGAATGGAACGCCGGGAGTCGGCCCGGACGCCGTCGAGTTCGGCCAGTCCTGTGCCCTGAGCGGGCCTGCCAAGGCCCTGGGCGAGGGGATGCGGCTGGGTATCACGGCGGCGTTCAAGGAGGTGAATCGCGCCGGCGGCATCCATGGCCGGCGGTTGAGCCTGGCGACACTGGACGACCGTTATGAGCCCGAGGCGGCCATCGCCAACACCAACCGGCTGATCGGCGAGAAGCAGGTTTTCGCCCTGATCGGCGCAGTGGGCACGCCGACCTCGAAGGCTGCGGAGCCCATCGCGACCGAAGCGGGCGTACCGTATGTGGGCGCCTTCACCGGCGCGGAGTTCCTGCGCGACGCGCGGAAGCGCCCCACCGTCATCAACGTTCGCGCCTCCTACTATCAGGAGACCGAAGAGATGGTCGAGCGGCTCACCCTGGACCTGGGGGTGAAGCGCATCGGCATCCTCTATCAGGACGACTCCTACGGCCGTGCGGGACTTTCGGGCACGCTTCAGGCGCTTCACCGGCGCGGCATGACACTGGCCGCGGAAGCCACCTATCCACGCAACACGCGTGCGGTCAAGACCGCGGTGCTGGACTTGAAGCTAGGCAACCCCGAGGCGGTCATCATCGTGGGCGCCTACCAACCCGTGGCCACGTTCATCAAGTGGTGCCGGCGCCTCGACTTCAATCCCATCTTCGTGAACATCTCCTTCGTCGGCAGCTCGGCGCTGGCGAAGGCCCTGGGCCCCACGGGCAAAGACGTCATCGTCACCCAGGTGGTGCCCTTTCCCCACGACAGGTGGATACCCGTCGTCGCCCGATACCATGAGGCGCTTCGCACCGTCGCTGCCGACGCGGAGCCCGGCTTCGTCTCCCTTGAGGGATACCTGACGGGACGCGTGGCCGTGGAGGCGCTACGTCGTACGGGACCCGACCCCACCCGCAAGGGGTTCATTGCCGCCCTTCAAAAGGCCGGTACCATGGATCTCGGGGGCTTCCTGCTGCTCTACGGGGATTCCGACAACCAGGGTTCCGATCGGGTGTACCTGACCGTGATCGACGACTCCGCGCGGTTTCGTTCAGTCCGGCGCTTGGAGCGGCCTTGAGCCTCCCGAACCTTCTCAAACGAATCGAGAGCTGGCGGATCGGCCTCGGCGTCAAGATGTACGTCGCTTTCGGCGCGGGAGTGCTGCTGATGCTTGCGGCCAGCGCGGTGGCCTTGGTGTCTTTCGGGGTCGTGAGCCAATCGCAGCGCCACATCACCGAGCAGAGCGTCCCCAGTCTGGTGGCGGCGATCCGGGCCGCGCAGCAGAGCTCGGCTCTCGTCAACGCGGCGCCTCGCCTCGTCTCCGCCACGTCCGAAGCGGAACTCGTTGAGGTCAAGGAGGCCATCGGCAAGGACAAGGAGTTGCTCAACAAGCTGATCGAGGAGCTCCGGGTGCACGAGTCGCTGGAGAATCGGGAACAGGCGAGCACGCTTCGGTCCCTTTCCGATGCCCTTACGACGACGTTGGACAAGATCGAGAAATCGTCCTCGCAACGGCGCGAGACCCAACGCCGCCTGGATGCCCGGGAGGCCGAAATACCGGTGATGACCCGGCAGGTCGATCGTATCCTGGTCCCCGAGATCGACAATCAGGCATTCTTTCTCGCCACCGGTCTGAGGGAGATCGGCGACCACCCCGTGCCCCCCGCGGAGCGCACGTCCTACTCGGAGTTGGTGCTTTATCGGGACCTGCTGACATTGCACACCCAGGCCAACCTCGCCGCAAGGCTGCTCGCGGAAGCCGCGGTGCTGAACGACCGGACCCTGATTCAGCCCCTCCGGGAGCGTTACAATGCGGCCCTGGGCTCCTTCGAGCGCGCGTTTCGGTCTTCCGAGACCCACGCTGCCCCCACCCGGATGCTCGACTTCGAGTTCGAACGGCTCAAATCGTTGGGACACGGTTCCGAGGGGATTTTCGGCCTTCAGGAAGCCATCCTGAGAGAAAAGGAGATGGAGACCCGCTACATCGAAGAGAACCGGGTCACCGCGGCCAGGCTGCTGGCGACCATGGATCGGGTGGTGGCTGTGGCAGACCGCCAGGCGGATGAGGCCAGCCAGGCCTCCACGTCAGCGGTCAACACCGGCATGGTGGTGCTGGTGGTGCTCAACGCGTTCAACATCATCGGCGCGGTGGCGCTCGGGTGGATCTTTGTCGGCCGCTATCTGATCCGGCGCCTCACCGGGTTGGCCGGGTCCATGCGTTCCATGGCCGAGGGCAACCTCGAGGTTCCGGTGGAAGTCCGGGGCAACGACGAGGTGACCGACATGGCGGATGCGCTGGAGGTGTTCCGGCGCCACGCCCTGGAAGTGCAGCGGCTCAATCTCGTGGAGAAACTCGCGGACGAGCTCAAGGGGAAGAACGTCGAGCTGGAACAGACGCTCAAGGACCTGAAGACGGCTCAGCACCAGGTCATCATGCAGGAGAAGCTGGCCTCCCTGGGACAGCTCACCGCCGGCATCGCCCACGAGATCAAGAACCCTCTCAACTTCGTGAACAACTTCTCCGAGGTTTCCAGCGAACTGATCGGGGAGGTGCGGGAGGTGCTCGGTGAGGTCCGCGAGCAGGTTCCCGAGGATGCGCGTGACGAAATCGAGGGGATCCTCGACGATTTGACCGCCAATCTCCAGAAGATCAACCAGCACGGCAAGCGCGCCGACGGCATCGTCCACAGCATGCTGGAGCACTCACGCGGCCAGTCCGGCGAACGCCGCGCGGTGGATCTGAACGCGCTGCTCAAACAGTACGCCGATCTCGCTTACCACGCCATGCGCGCCAAGGACCAGCGGTTCAACGTGACGTGGGAAGAGGACCTCGACGGCGAGATGGGAGCGATCGAGGTGGTACCCCAGGACTTGAGCCGTGTCTTCCTCAACCTGATAACCAACGCCTGTCAGGCGACCTTCGAGCGGGCCAGGAACTCCGATGGCGATTATCAGCCGCGGATACGGTTGTGGAGCAAGCGCGAAGAACAGCAGGCCGAGTTCCGCATCAGGGACAACGGTCCCGGCATTCCGGAGGACATGATCAAGAAGATCTTCGAGCCTTTCGTCACCACCAAGCCCACGGGGGAAGGCACCGGACTCGGCCTGTCCCTGTCCCAGGACATCGTGGCCCAGCACGGCGGCGTCATGGGCGTCGAGTCGGAACCCGGATCGTTCACGGAGTTCTGGATCACCATCCCCACCGCCGGACCGTTGCAAACCAGCGTGTAGGGGCGGGTTTGAAACCCGCCCGCGCCCGCACCGCGCCGTCGGGCTCCTGGCAGAACGGCTGATCACCCGGTCCGGCGCGCTGGCCGGTTAAAGCCCGCCGTATTGACTCAGCCGTTGTTGCGGAGCGCGTCGACGTCGTCGGGATCGGGCATGACCACGAACTCGGGGTAAGCCTCGATGCCGAGTTCTCCGGCGTCCTGACCGAGCTCTTCGACCGATAGCGAGACGCGCGCGCCCATGATCTGCTTCAACCCCATCCACAAGAGCCACGAGACCGCGAACACGAACACGCCTACGGCAACGACTCCCAGGAGTTGCACGCCGAAGTG
Source organism: uncultured Binatia bacterium (SeqCode) (assembly GCA_965221155.1). Lineage (GTDB taxonomy): Bacteria > Desulfobacterota > Binatia > UBA9968 > JAJDTQ01 > JAJDTQ01. Next base: position 2,224,212 of record OZ244869.1, read on the forward strand.
GCCGCCGGCCACGATGCACGTCGCCAGGGTGCCCCAGATGCCCGCGAACAGGTGGACCGGGATCGCCCCCACGACGTCGTCCACCTTGAGCAGTTCCAGCAGCCTCAAGCCCGCCACGCAAACGCCCCCGCCGACCGCGCCGATGATCACCGCCCAGTAGTGAGTGACGAAGTCCGGTCCCGCGGTAATGGCCACGAGTCCCGCCAAGGCGCCGTTGAGGCCCGCCATCAGGTCGATCCGTCCGAGCAGGGGCCGTTCGATCACGAGGGCAACGAGAAACCCGGCGGCCCCGGCAAGGTTGGTGTTGACCAGCAGGTGGCTGATGGCCACTGCATCCGCGGCGCTGCCCAGGGCCAGTTGCGACCCGCCGTTGAAGCCGAACCACCCGAACCACAGGATGAAGACGCCCAGGGTCACGATGGGAATGTTGGAAGGTGGTGTGGCCTTGACTCTGCCGCCAGGACGGAACTTGCCGCGCCTGGCTCCCACCACGAGAGCGCCCGCCAGGGCCGCCCACCCTCCGGTGGAATGGACGATGGTGGAGCCGGCGAAGTCCTTGAAGCCCATGGCACTCAACCATCCGCCGCCCCAGGTCCAGGCGCCGACGATGGGATAGATGATACCCGTCAGAAGGAGGATGAAGACAAAGAAGGTCCAGAGCTTCACCCGCTCGGCCAGAGTTCCGGAAACGATGGACGCGGTGGTGGCCACGAACACCATCTGGAAGAACCAGTCCGACATGAGGGAATAGTCGGCTTTGATGACCGCCTCCGTCGCCGCGGCCTTCGCCTGGTCCCCGGCGGCCAGCAAGGCGATTTCATCGGCTGAAGGTCCATAGAAGAAGGTGAGCGTGCCGACCCAGCTCCCCACGTCCACGTACATCAGGTTGTAGCCGATGAAGAAATACATGATCCCGGCGATGGAGTAGAGGCCGACGTTCTTGAGACAGATCATGGAGACGTTCTTCGTCCGCACCGAACCCGCCTCGAGCATCGTGAAGCCCGCGCACATCCACATGACGAGGGCGCCCCAGATGAGGAAAGAGAAGGTGTTCAGGACGAATTGCAGCTCTTTGTCGACGGCTGCATCCGCGGCGGCGGCTAACCAGAAAAAGCCCAACGCCGCAACGAGTCCACCTGCCGCGGCCAAACGGCCGAAGTGCCCGCCGAGACCGGAAACCTTGGTCGAAAAGCCGAACGTGCTCATGTGCGCGGTACCTCCAGTTTGACTGACTGCGTCAGCAAGCCCCTTGGTCATGGAACCCGGCCGCTCCTAGATGTGGAAATAGTGGAAGAACTCCGCCGGGACCGGGTGGAGAAATACGTCCTTTGATTCCTGCTCCTTGAACGCGATGTAGTGGTCGATGACGTCCTGTGTGAAGACCCCGCCCTCGAGCAGGTAGTCGTGGTCCTCGCCGAGGGCGGCCACCGCTTCCTCCATGGAACCGGGAACGGAAGGGATTTTGGCCGCTTCCTCGTCGGAGAGCTCGTAGATATCCGTGTCGGTAGGGTCGCCCGGATCGATGCGGTTCCGGATGCCGTCAAGCCCCGCCATCAACATGGCGGAGAAGGCCAGATACGCGTTGGCGGAGGGATCGGGCGGACGGAACTCGATGCGCTTGCTGGCGGCCGAAGTCTCGTACGTGGGGATGCGGACCGCGGCGGAGCGGTTGCGCGCCGAGTAGGCCAGGTAGACCGGCGCCTCGAAGCCGGGCACAAGACGCTTGTAGGAATTGGTCGTGGGGGCGCAAAAGGCGAGCAATGACGGGCTGTGCTTGAGCAGGCCGCCGATGTAGAATCGCGCCAGCTCCGACAACTCGGCGTAACCGCCGGCCTCGTAGAAGAGCGGCGTATCGCCGAGCCAGAGCGACTGATGTACGTGCATGCCGCTGCCGTTGTCCCCGAAGAGCGGCTTGGGCATGAACGTCGCCGACTTGCCGTGGGCCTTGGCCACGTTGCGCACGATGTGCTTGTACCATTGGTTCTCGTCGGCCTTCCGGCGCAGGGTCTGGAAGCGGGTCGCGATCTCGCCCTGGCCGCCCGTGGCCACCTCGTGGTGATGGACCTCGAAGTCGAGGCCCACCTGCCCCATCTTCTCCGCCATCTCCCAGCGCAGGTCCGCGAGCTGGTCGAACGGCGGGACGGGGGAATAGCCCTGCTTGGGCGGGATCTTGTAGCCGAGGTTGCGGCCGTCTTCCTTCCGGCCCGAGTTCCAGTCGGCCTCGTCGGAGTCGACGATGTGGAACGACGAGTTGGCCTTGAGGCCGAAGCGCACGTTGTCCAACACGAAGAACTCGAGCTCCGGGCCAAAGAAAGCCTTGTCGGCGATGCCGGAGGCGGTAAGATAGGCCTCGGCCTTGGTGGCCACGTAGCGCGGATCACGAGTGTAGCGATCGCCGTTTAGCGGATCGACGACGTCGCAGATGAGCTTGAGCGAGGGTTCCGATTCCACCGGATCGATCCGGGCGGAGTCGAGGTCCGGCACCAGCAGCATGTCGGACTGGTCGATGGACTGGAAGCCGCGCAGGCTGGAGCCGTCGAAGCCCTGGCCGCGCTCGACCAGACTCTCCTTGACGTTGGAAGGGGGTATCGAGAAGTGTTGCCACCGGCCAATCAGGTCGGTGACGAGAAGGTCGACACGCCGTACGTTGTTATCCGATATGAGTTTCTGTACATCCGCAAGCGTCATGGTGCTTCTCCTTGAACTCGTTGCTCCGAGGTGCTGTCTCGATTGGTCGGCGGCGTTTGTTTGTTAGTTTGTTAGCACATAGCACAATTCGGGTATGGTAACGAGGAGCACCGGTGATGGCGCGTTTCCCGGTTGGAAAGGTGGCGGCTCAGGTTGATGACGGGGCAGGGTTCAATCTTCAGTACCGAGTTCCTTCCGCAGGCGAATTCGTCTCTCGGATTCGCTCGATAACCACCTCGGTATCGAGAATCGAACCCGCGGCGCCGCGAAAGATACCCCGGCTTGGCGGGACGTCGGCATAGTCCCTCCCGACCCCTACCCGGATGTGACGCTCGTCTCCTTCGGTGTCGTTGGTAGGGTCGAACCCGATCCAGCCGATGTCCGGAAACCAGCACTCCACCCACGCGTGGCTCTCACATTTCGCCACTTCTCCGGCGGGTGGTCCGAGGTAACCCGACACATAACGGCACGGGATCCCCCAGCCGCGCATGATGGCGGCCATGACATGGGCGTAGTCCTGGCAAACGCCGCGGCCGGTCTCGAGAATCCGGTCGATGGGTGAATCGTACCGGGTTTCGCCCGGAGCGTACTCCAGCAACCGGTGAAGCTCGCCGCAAAGGTGCCTTGTGCCCACCAGCGGATCATCGCCCGGCGCGAGATCGTGCATGGTCTTGAACTTCGCCAGAGCCGGCGTCCAACCAGCGAAGTGGCTGGGGTGCACCATCGGCCAAAGATCGAGGGTCTCCACGGCGCGCTGAAGCACGTCCGATGCTCCGGGGTTCAACCGCTCCGGCGCTGATACCAATGGTCCCACCTCCACGATGGAGTGGGCGGCAACGCGGAGACGCTGGTGACTACGCGGGCGGTCCAGGAAATGACCGGTGTTGCCGAAGGAATCGGTGAATTCGTACAGTGGACCATCCGGATCGGTGTCGATGGAGAACTCCCGGAGCAACTGCCTACGGTCGCGGATCGGACACACATACAGCGTCATCACCGAGTCTCGTGCCGGCTCGGTGTATTCGAAACGCATGTGGTGCTCGATGGTATAGGTGGCAATCACGTCGCAAGCCCTTCGGGCGGAGAATGGGTTACGTAGGCGGCCATGGTCAGGTGGTGGAGCGTCCGGCCGTCATTGCCCAGCGAGCGGAAGAAGTCGCCCCCCTCCCTCTCTTCCGACAATCCGGTGGGTTCCATTTCGACGGCGGCAGTCATGCGCAACGCCATCCGGTGGGGTGGCGCCAGCGGGTAACGGGCGCCCACCGGATCGATACCTGCCAGCAGATCTTCGATGTGTTGGACCGAGAAGCGCAACGAGCGGGGGAGCTCCGGGTCCTGGATGAGCAGGCCGAGGGCTTCGATCCGGTCGACGTTCGTCGAGTGGCGCCGGCAGTACACTTCATAGGCCCCGCACACCCGCAGCAGATCAGCCCACGAGAGTCCGCTCGCGGCCTGGTCCTCGCCGTTGAACTCCACCCAGGAGGCGAGCAGCACGGCCTGATGCTGCACCCGCTCGATGAAACGGCCCAGCTCGAGAAAGCGCCACGTTTCGTCACGGGGCATGGCCGCTTCCACGACGCCGGCGAACAGCCGCAACCGGTCGATGGCTTCGTTCACCAGACCGGCCGGCGCCTTCGACCATGCATCGCTGAAGTCGCTGTCCCGTATCCAAAGGTAGCCCTGGTTGAGGCACGTCCACACCGGCAACGGCAGTTGGGCCCGCACGCTGTTGCCGTTCTCGCGTCCGCGCGCCCAACACGAAAGCAGGGAGTCCGGATTCGCTCGCTCTTCCACCACGTTCCCGGCAAGCGTGTAGGCATCGGGTATGACGACGGTTTCCGCCTCGTCACCGTTCGTCGTGCTCCACACCGCGGGCTGTCCCAGGATGCGGTACACCGCCTGCCAACCACGGGTCAGCTCGTCGGCCGGCCGGTCGGCGAGTCGGTTGAGCTGGAACTGGAGAAGACGCGCGGTGTGCTCGATGCGCTCGACATGGCGCCCGAGCCAGTAGAACTCGGCGGCTACCCGTGCCAACATGATCCGATCCTCAACCGTCCAGAACCCACAGATCCTTGCACCCGCCGCCCTGGCTGGAATTGACCACCAGGCTGCCGCGACGGAGCGCAACCCGGCACAACCCGCCCGGAACCACATGCTGCTCGTCGCGCCCTTGCAACACGAAGGGGCGGAGATCCACGTGGCGCGGCTCGATGTTCCCGCCGATGAAGCACGGGGCGCGGGACAGGGCCAGTACCGGTTGTGAAATGAAATTGGCCGGATCGGCGCGCAACCGCTCGGCGTACTCCGCACGCTGGTCGGCGGATGCGTGGGAGCCCACCAGCATTCCGTAGCCGCCGGAACCGCCGACTTCCTTGATCACCAACTCGTCGAGGTGCTCCAGCGTATAGGCCAACCCATCGGGTTCCCGGCAAAGATGCGTTTCGACGTTGGCCAGTATCGGTTCTTCGCCGAGGAAGTAGCGGATGATTCGCGGGACGTAGGAGTACAGACCCTTGTCATCGGCCACGCCCGTGCCGGGTGCGTTGGCGAGCACCAGGTTACCCGAGCGGTACGCGTGAAACAGTCCTGCTGCTCCGAGGATCGATTCGCCCCGAAACGTCACCGGATCGAGATAGCCATCGTCGATCCGCCGGTACAGTACGTCGACGCGGCGCAGCCCCGCTGTCGTGCGCATGTGCAATGCGGCGTCGCGCATGACCAGGTCCTGCCCCTCCACCAGATCGACGCCCATTTCGCCGGCGAGAAAGGCGTGCTCGTAATACGCGGAGTTGTGCATGCCCGGGGTCAGTATCGCCACACAGGGATTCTGGGACGAGGGGCAGAGGGAGGCGAGGATGGAATAGAGACGTTCGGCGTAGTCGGACACCTCGCGTACCCGGTGCGCCCGGTAGAGTCTTGGGAAGGCCCCCTTGATGGCGTCGCGGCAGGCGAGCATATAGGACACCCCGGAGGGGACCCGCAGATTGTCCTCGAGGACGGCAAAACCTTCGTGGGTGCGCACGATGTCGGTGCCGCAAACGGCCACGTAGACATCGTGCGGGACCTTCAGGCCGCGCATTTCCATGAGGTATTGCGGGCAGCCGAGCACCAGATCGATGGGTACGATCTTGTCTCGCAGGCACGTGCCCTCGTTGTACACGTCTTTGAGGAACAGGTTGAGCGCTGTCAGGCGTTGTTTGAGGCCGCGCTCGATGTGGTCCCACTCGGCCCCGGTCAGGAGCCTGGGCACACAGTCGATGGGAATGATTTGCTCGGTGGCTCTGTCCGCGTCGAGTACGGTGAAGGTGATGCCTTCGTGCAGGAAATGCCGATAGACACCGTCCTGCAGTTTCGCCAGGTCTTCGGATGAAAGTTCCGCCAGCGCCGCGTTGATGCGGCTGGATGCCTCCTGGGGGCTGCCGTCCGGATTGAACATTTCATCGTAGTAGTCCGGGTCCAGTTCGTAGTCGGAAAAGACTCCACCCCCTGCTCTACGAAGTTGGGACACACCGCCTCCGAACCCGGAATCATGGTGGAGCCGACCGGGATCGAACCGGCGACCTCTTGAATGCCATTCAAGCGCTCTCCCAGCTGAGCTACGGCCCCACACGCGGACATCGGAGCGGTTGCAGGTTCGTGACGCAAACGCAACCGCTCGGGCTGTTCCAAAGCATAGCGGATCAACCGGTCGAGTGGCAAGGGCAGGCCAGGCGGGACACCACACTAGGCCGGGCGGCCGGGCCCATGCGCCTTCAGCATTTCGGCCGCATGACGTTCCGCCTGGGCGGTGATCTCGACCCCCCCCAGCATGCGCGCCAGTTCCCGCACTCGCTCGGTTTCGTCGAGCCTTCGGACCGTCGTAAAGGTCCTGCCGTTCAACACCTGCTTCTCCACCACGTGGTGGAACTCCGCCAGTGCGGCAATGGGCGCCAGGTGAGTGACACAGATCACTTGATGGGACTCTGCCACGTTGGCCAGCTTCTTGCCCACCATTTCCGCCACCCTGCCGCCGATCCCGGCGTCCACCTCGTCGAACAGCAGGGTCGGAATCTCGGTTTGGGTCAATACCAGCGATTTGAGTGCAAGCATCAGGCGCGAGAGCTCCCCGCCGGAGGCGACCCTGGCCAGCGGCCTGACGGACTCGCCGGGATTCGGCGAGAAGTGGAACTCGGGGTCGTCGATCCCGTCGTCTCCGATTCTGACTCCGCCCATGACGAACGGCGGGTCGTCCCGGTCCACGCCGCGATCGTGGAACCGTACCTCGAACGTGGTGTGCGCAAGCCCCAACTGGCTCACTTCCCGTTCCATCCCGATCTTCAGGCTTCTGGCGGCACGTTGCCGCGTCCGGGAAAGTTCGCCGGCCATTTTCCAGGCCGCGTCCCGCGCCGCTTCGAATTGCCGAGCCAGGACGGTGAGCTCTTCCTCGCCGGTTTCGAGCGCCGCCAGTTCCTCCTTCGCCCGTTCGGCGAGCACCAGGATCTCCTCCACGGAGGACCGGTATTTTCGCCTCAGTCGGTTGATGTCGGCAAGGCGATCCTCGATCCGTTCCAGCTCCCGCGGGTCGAAGGACAGCTTGTCGGTGTATTGCCGAATCCGGGTGGTTGCCTCATCCAGCTGCGCCGCCGATCCTTCCAGCAGCGTGACGGTTTCCGCCAGCGTTTCGTCTATCTCCGCCATGTCCCGAAGGCGCGGGATGAACCGGCCCAGCGCGCCGACAACCGCGTTGTCGCCCTCGTAGAGCATCAACTCGCCTTCCTTGCAGGTTTGGTAGAGCTTTTCGGAATGGGAGAATATCCCCCGTCTGTGTTGCAGCGCTTCTTCTTCCCCGGGCTCGAGTCCCGCCTCCTCGATCTCCTCCACCTGGACGCGCAGAAACGCTTCCTCCCGAGTCTTGTCCGCGAGCCTTTCCTTGAGCTCGCACATCCGTTTCCAGGCGCCGGCGAATGCGCCGAACCGTTCCTTCATGGCGGCGGCCTTGGCTTCGAGGCCCCCGTGCGCGTCCAGCAGCGCAAGATGGGTCTCGGCGCGGCGCAAGGTGTGCTGTTCGTGCTGTCCGTAGATGTGAATGAGGCCGCCGCCGATGTCGGACAAAAGGGACAGCGGGCTCAGACTGCCGTTGATGTAGATCCGGTTGCGGCCGCCACGGCTGACGATCCGCTTCAGCACCAGTTCGTCCTCGGTCTCGCACCCGGCCGTCTCCAGGGCGTCACGAGTGGCCGCCGGCAGATCCGTGAATAAAGCCTCCACGGTGGCCTCGTTCGCTCCTTCGCGTATCAGGTCGGAGGAGCCCCGAGCTCCCAGGAGGAGGCCCAGGGAGGCGAGAACGATGGTCTTCCCGGCGCCGGTCTCTCCGGTCATGACGTTGAGGCCGGGTCCGAGCTCCAGCTCGACGTGATCGATCACGGCAACGTTGTTGATCCGGAGCTGCTGCAGCATGGATGCCAACCTATTGGAACGTCAGCACACTAGCGCTCACCCCACTTGAGCTTACTGCGAAGTACGTCGAAGTAGGATCGCGTCGGTATCCGCACCAGCGATACCGGTGACTTGTGGCGGCGCACCTCCACCCGATCGCCGTTGTTGAGCAGAATTCCTTCCTGGCCGTCCGGAATCAGCACCACGGTGTCTCCGGCGGACCGCAGAGTCGACCGGATCCTGGCGTCGCTGGCGATGACGATGGGGCGGTTGGTGGTGAGCGTGTGAGGACAGATGGGACAAAGGATGATGGCCCCCATGGCCGGATGGAGGATCGGGCCGCCGGCCGCAAGCGAGTACGCCGTCGATCCCGTGGGCGTGGAGATGATCAGGCCGTCGGCCCTGTACGTGCACAGGTAATCGCTGCCGACATAGGTCTCCAGGTCGATGATCTTGGATCGGGCGCCTTTGGTGATGACCGCGTCGTTCAGTATCCTCAGGTTGTGTGTGCCGTCCTTGCCGGAGATGCTCACGTTGAGGGTCATACGCTTTTCGATGGTGTAGTTGTCCGAAATCGTGCTGGCAAGAACCTCCTCGAGCTCGTCCGCGGCGATCTCGGTGATGAAGCCCAGACCTCCCAGATTCACGCCGACGATGGGTACCTCGGGTCGTTCCACGAGACGGGCGATGCTCAGGAGCGTGCCGTCTCCCCCCAGGACGATGACGAGGTCAGCCCGTTCGGCCATTTCCGATTTTTGCGCGACCCGGCCGCCGGTGGTGCCGAACTCGGCCTCCACCAGGACCTCCATCCCACGGCCCTCAAGCCACGGTATGGTGGTCCTCATGAGCGTCTCGGCTTTTTCTTCACCGTACTTGGCGACGATTCCGACCACGTTGACCATTTGTCTGCCGAGAACTACCACAGGGTGGAAAAGGATGCCATCTTGGGTGGACCGATCAACGGCCACCGGATGTAAGGAGAATACCGTGGAGGCAGAAAAACTACTGGAGGTGATGGCGACCCGGCGCAGCGTGCGCGTCTACAAGAGCGGGCGGATAACCGATGAGCAACTCCAGTTCATGTTCGAGGCCGCGCGGCTGGCCCCCTCCGGCGCCAACAGCCAGCCCTGGGAGTTCGTGGTGACGCGGGACCGGGCGAAGATGAAGAAAGTCCGGCAGATCTACGCCAACGAGTGGACCCAGCGCAAGCTGGAAGATCCGGTGCACTACAAGGGACTCAGGAAGGACTACGTGGGCGACGTGAGCGCGCTGATCCTGGCGTGCGGGGACGCGCGCACGAAACGGGTGTATCTCACCACGCGCCAGCCGGCCGACCGGGAGAAGCTGTTTCAGGCCAACGTGGCCAATGCGGTGGAGCACATGATGCTGGCGGCGGCGAGCATGGACTTCGGCACGGTCTGGGTCTCGGTACGGAAGGAGGTGGAGCCGGAGCTGCGAGCACTGTTCAACGTTCCGAGGTCCCTCCGGCTCCTCTGGGTGGTTCCCGTGGGCCGGGCGCGGGCCTGGCCCAAGTCGAAGCCGCGTCGTCCGGTGGCCGACTTCGTCCACTGGGAAACCTACGATAAGGGCAAACTGCGCCCGGAATCCCGGATCAAGGCGTGGCCCAAGTCGTAGACGGGACCGCGGGCCGGCGGCAGGCCGGCCATGCAGCACGGACGGGTCAGCCCTCCCGCAAGGCGTTGTAGACCTTCTCCGCGGTGATGGGGAGATCGGCGATGCGTACACCCACCGCCGCCTCCACGGCATTGGCGATGGCCGGTGCCGTAGGCACGATGCTGTTTTCCCCAATGGACTTGGCGTTGTACGGCCCGGGTCCGGTCTGGTCCTCCACCAGCACGGTCTCCAGCGGCGGAAGGTCCTTGACGCAGGGGACGCAGTAGTCGCCGAGATTGAGGGTCGTGACCCGCGGGCCGTCCTTGACCATCTCCTCCATCACCGCATAACCCAAGCCCTGCACGAAGCCGCCGTCGATCTGTCCCTGGTGCGTTACGGGATTGATGATCGTGCCGACGTCGTGGGCGGTCACGACCTTCTTGACCTCCACGGTGCCGGTCTCCCGGTCCACCGCCACTTCGGCCACCTGGACGAAGAAGCACGGCACCGGAGAGCGCTGGGGCTGGTAGGATTTGCGCACCGACAGGACCGTCTCCTCGGCGATGAGCTTTCCGGCGACGTCGGCGAACGCCAGGGCCGCGCCGTTGGCGCTGAAGCGGCCGTCCGCCAGGGTGACCGCGTCCGGCTTGCAGCCGAGGGCCTGGGCCGCCGCCTCCGTTATCCTGTCGCGCAGTTCCTCCACGGCTTCCACCAAGCCGCGCCCCACCATCGCGGTGATCTTGCTGCCGCCGGGCTCGGCATCGGTGTCGAAGGTGTCGGTATCGCCTCTAGCGACCGCGACCCGTTCCGCCGGCAGGGTCAGCACCTCCGCCGTGATCTGGCGCAGCAGCGTGTGGGTGCCGGTGCCGATATCCGGGATGGCCGTGAGGACCGTGACCTCGCCGTCGGCGTTGCAGGAAAGCTCCAGGTTCACGGTGCCGCTGCCGCCCGTGTGCCGAAAGCCCAGGGCCATGCCCCTGCCGGTGTCCTGGCCCGGCTTCTCTCTGTCCCATCCCGCGGCCTCCAGGGCCGCGTCAATGGTTTCCCGGCAGCGGATCTTTTCCATCGCCCGCTTGTTGGGCAGCACGTCGCCGTCCTGCAACAGATTCTTGAGCCGTATCGCCACCGGATCCAGATCCAGCTTCCGGGCCAGCATGTCCAGCAGCGACTCGATGGCGAAGACGGCCTGCGGCTGTCCCGGCGACTTCATGTAACCGCCGGGCACGCCGTTGGTGTAGACGTTGTAGGTCCGGATGGCGTAGTTGGGAATCCGGTAGGCGTTGGTGACGTACGAGCCGTCGATCTCCGACGGCTTGAAGCCCGAATAGGCGCCGCTGTCGAAGTAGATGTCGGTGTCCAGGGCCACCAGGCTCCCGTCCTTCCTGGCGCCGAGCTTGAGCCGCATCACCGCCGGGTGTCGGGGGTCCCCGGCCATGAGCTCCTCGGTATAGTTCATCACCATCTTCACCGGGCGGCCGGCGGTCTTGGACAGGTAGTAGCAGACCGGCACGTCCATCTGGGAGCCCTTGCCGCCGAAGTCGCCGCCCAGGGCGACCCCGTGGACGCGGATGCTCTCTTCGTCGAGCCCCAGTTGCGCGGCCAGCATCTTCTTGAGCCGGAAGGGCGCCTTGCACGACGCCCAGACGTCGATGCGCGCGGCATCGTTGGCCGCCACCACGGTGGCGTGGGGCTCGAGGTAAACCTGGTGGACCTGCGGCGTGCGGAAGGTGTGCTCGACGATGACGTCCGCGTCCGCGAAGCCCTGCTCCACGTCGCCGCCGGCGTGCTCCTTGAGCGACAGGACGTTGGGTTGGCCGTCCGGGCGCGCGGGCACGCCGGGATAGCTGCCGAGCTGCTCGTGGATCACCGGAGCCCCCGCCGCCAGCGCCTCCCGGATGTCGGCCACGGCGGGCAGTTCCTCGTACTCCACCTCGATCAACGACAGCGCCTCCTCGGCGGCATCCATCGTTTCGGCCGCCACCGCGGCAATCTTGTCCCCGATGAAACGCACTTTGTCCCGGGCCAGCACCGGCAGGTCCCGAAGACTGACCCCCACCTGCACATCCGGCACGTCCGCTCCCGTCAGCACGGCGTGGACTCCCGGCACCTGCCGCGCCCGTGACGCGTCCACGCGCTTCAACCGGGCGTGCGCCATGGTGCTGCGCAGGCACTTGCCCCAAAGCGCTTCGGGTACCTGCACGTCGGCCGTGTACTCCATCTTGCCCGAAACCTTCTCCGGACCCTCCACGCGTCCAACCGGATGCCCTACGACTTTGAGCTCCATGTTTTCTCCTGTTGCCTGGTTCGATGACCTGGTGTCCTGCCCCCCAAATGCGCTCACGAATCTGCTGGTCCTTTTTGCCGTCGGCTGTGTTGCTTTTCCTCGCGTGGTATCGGCCACGGGCGGGTTTGAAACCCGCCCCTACAAGTCATCGCGCAGCCGACGACAAAAGTCCTGCGCATCTTCATGGACGCATTTGGGGGACAGGACAGCATTTGGGGGACAGAACACTACATCCGGCAGTTTGGCTGATTGACAGGGAAAGGGCAACGTGATCCCGAATCCGTCATTCCCGGCGAAAGCGGGAATCCAGGGGTGGCGGCTGGGCGCCACGGCGGTGCTCCCCGGCCCCACCCCACCTGGATTCCTGCTTTCCAGGGTGTGTCAAAAGGCCATCCGAGCGAGGCAATGACCCCCGAAATCGTCATTCCCGCGAAAGCGGGAATCCAGGCGGAGTGGAGCGGGGAAACACCGCTGTAGCGCCCCTCCACCACCCCTGGATTCCCGCTTTCGCGGGAATGACGGGAGGGGCGCGGGAATGACGGATTGGCCTTCGTACCCCGAAGCTGGCCTTTTGACACGGCCTGTTTCGCGGGAATGATCAAGGGGTGATGAATCAGCCCGGCGTTACCTGGTTGCGCGGGACAAACGTGTTGCACAACCGCGCTCGATTCAATATGCTGCTTTGCGCGAGTAGTGGACCGCCGGGAGAACCCGGTCGCTCGGTACTCGATAAACTCCGCGCGTTGAGACCAAGGAGGACTGGGTTATGGAATATGATCTGCTGATACGTGGCGGCCGTGTCGCCGACGGTTCCGGACTGCCGTCCCATACGGCTGATGTCGGCGTGAAGGATGGCAAGATCGCCGAGGTGGGCCGTCTCACGGGGTCGGCGAGCCGGACCATCGACGCTGCCGGCCTGGTGGTGGCTCCGGGATTCATCGATCACCACACCCACATGGATGCACAGATCCTCTGGGATCCCTACGGCACCTCCGAGCCACAGCACGGCATCACTTCCGTCGTCATGGGGAACTGCGGCCTGGCCCTGGCGCCCGTGGACGACGGCGGTGAGGACGCCCTGGTCAAGAGCTTCGTGCGGGTGGAGGCGATTCCCCGCTTCGCGCTGGAGAAGGGAGTGCCCTGGGGCTGGCACACCTACGGCGAGTATCTCGACGCGTTGGAAGGCAGGCTGGGCATCAATGCCGGCGGCCTGGTGGGCCACATCGCCGTGCGCCAAAACGTCATGGGCGAGGAGTCGGTGGAGCGCAAAGCCACCCCCGGCGAGGTGCAGAAGATGAAGGGCCTGGTGCGGGACGCCATGGATGCGGGCGCCCTGGGCTTCTCCACCAACCGGAACGAGCGGCACATGCGGGAGGACGGCAAGCCCGTGGCCAGCCGGCTGGCCGACGACGATGAGCTGTACGCTCTGTGCGACGTGCTCGGCGACCTCAACAGCGGCATCATCGAGACCATCCTCGGCCGCAACAAGATGGAGCACTTCGACGCCTACTACGATCTGGCCAGCCGGACGCAGCGGCCGATCATCTGGCAGAGTGTGCACCATCGCTGGGCCGAGCCGACGCTGTGGCAGCAACAACTGGACGCGGTGTCGCGGATTTTCCGTGACGGCTACCGCGCCTACGGCCTCACCCAGACGGTTCCCCTGGTCCGTCACTTCAACCTGCAGAACGCCCAGCTTTTCGATGAGTTCCCCAACTGGAAGAATCTCATGTTCCTGCCGGTGGAGGTGCGCCAGCAGGCTTTTGCCGACCCGGCCACGCGTGAGAAGCTGCGCGAGGATCTGGCGACAGAGCGCATGACCAATTTCCACAGGCGCTGGGACCTCGTGCAGGTGGAAAAGGTCGTCAAGGAAGAGAACAAGCGCTACGAGGGCAAGAGCGTGGCGGAGATGGCGGCCATGCGGAACCAGCACCCCGTGGACGCTCTGCTGGATCTGTCATTGGACGAGGGTCTGTTGACCACCTTCCAGAACGCCAACACGGGCGGGGATGCGGATGCCATGGGAGAGATCTTGCGTAGCCCCTATGTGTTGGTGGGCACTTCGGATGCCGGCGCCCACGTGTTGTACGGGGCCGACTTCGGTTACGGCACGACGTTGCTGGGACTGTGGGTGCGCGAGCGGGGCCTGATGACGCTGGAAGAGGCGGTTCACAAGCTCACCTTCCACGTGGCGTCGGTCTACGGACTCGAGGGCAGGGGGCTGATCCGGCCCGGGTACGCGGCGGATCTGACGCTGTTCGACCCCGAGACCGTGCGGGCTTACGAACCCGAGTGGGCGGCGGACTACCCGGCCGGCACCAAGCGGCTGATCCAGCGATCCGAGGGTATTCATTACACCATCGTGAACGGCGGCGTGATCTGCGAGGACGGCCGTTTGACCGGAGATCTTCCGGGCCAGGTGTTGCGCGGCTCCGCCTACGTCCCAAGCCGCGCGGCCGCAGCTTAGGAGCCTGTATCGGGCGGCAGCGCCGTGCGGGCACGGGCGGGTTTTAAACCCGCCCCTACATCGGATGTCCGGTTCCTGCGGCGCAGGGTCACGGGGAGCCTGTCCGGGCACGGGCGGGTTTTAAACCCGCCCCCTACGTCGGATGTTGGGTTCCTGCGGCGCAGGGTCACGGGGAGCCTGTCCGGGCACGGGCGGGTTTGAAACCCGCCCCTACGTCGGATGTTGGGTTCCTGCGGCGCAGGGTCACCGGGAGCCTGTCCGGGCACGGGCGGGTTTTAAACCCGCCCCTACGTCGGATGTTGGGTTCCTGCGGCGCAGGGTCACGGGGAGCCTGTCCGGGCACGGGCGGGTTTTAAACCCGCCCCTACGTCGGATGTTGGGTTCCTGCGGCGCAGGGTCACGGGGGGGCCTGTCCGTGTACGGGCGGGTTTGAAACCCGCCCCTACGTCGGATGTTCGGTTCCTGCGGCGCAGGGTCACGGGGAGCCTGTCCGGGCACGGGCGGGTTTTAAACCCGCCCCTACATCGGATGTTCGGTTCCTGCGGCGCAGGGTCACGGGGAGCCTGTCCGGGCACGGGCGGGTTTTAAACCCGCCCCTACGTCGGATGTTGGGTTCCTGCGGCGCAGGGTCACGGGGGGGCCTGTCCGTGTACGGGCGGGTTTGAAACCCGCCCCTACGTCGGATGTTCGGTTCCTGTGGCGCAGGGTCACGGGAGAGCCTGTCCGTGTACGGGCGGGTTTTAAACCCGCCCGTACGTCGGATGTTCGGTTCCTGCGGCGCAGGGTCACGGGGGGGCCTGTCCGTGTACGGGCGGGTTTGAAACCCGCCCCTACGTCGGATGTTCGGTTCCTGTGGCGCAGGCTCCCGGGGAGCCTGTCCGTGTAGGGGCGGGTTTTAAACCCGCCCGTGCCCGTTTAGCCCTGAATCGGTTTCAGGAGGCCGTGTGGGAGTGACTTACATTCCGGTGGCGCACACCGGTGAGCTGGAGCTCGGACAAAGGAAAGCCGTCGATTTGAACGGGCGGCCCGTTGTCGTGACCCGCGGGGACAACGGCTACTTCGCGTTCTCCCGCTTCTGCCCGCACGAGAGCGCGGATCTCATGAACGGCCCCATCGTGGCGGGGAAGGTCCGTTGCGACAATCACGGCTATTGCTTCGATCTCGACACCGGAGAATGCGTGCTGCCCAAAGGGGGTGACCCGCTGACGGTGCTGCCGGTGGAGGAGAGAGGGGAAGAGGTCTGTATCCGTATCGAGTGGTAGTCCCGCCGTACCGCAGTCAGCAGCGCTCGTGACAACCGCTGCCGTTCCGTTCGATATCCTCCAGCAGCTTCTTGGCGTTCCGCTTGTGTAGGCCGTCGTCCGAAAACTGGACCGGTAGCTTGTCCACGGTGATCAGGTGTTCCCTCGCCAGCTCCATCTTGCCAAGGGTCTGGTAGGTCTTCGCCAACTCCAAATGATGGGTGATGATGTCCGGGTTGTGCCGGATCGCCTTCTCGATATAGCGGACGGAATCATCCAGGCGCCCGGCCGGGACGGATTCCTGTAGGAACAACCGTGCCAGGAGGCGTTCCAGCTTGTTGATCTCGGCCAGGCGCCGGTGCCACACGCCAAGAACGTGGTAGGCGAAACCGTTGTCCGGATCGAGGGCGATGGCCTTGTCCGTCTCCTTGCGGATCTCCCTCGCCATGGCTATTTGCGTCTTGATGCTGGAAAACTCGGCCAGCTTCGCCAATGCCACGGCCAGAAAGAAATGGGGCCAGGTCGATCCGTGCTGGCCCTCCACCGCGGCGCGCGCGTATTGCTCGGCGGCGCGGTACCGTTCAATGCGTTTCTCTTCCCAGTCGGGGACCGTCTCGGGGATGAGGTCTCCCACATCGATGTACGTCCTGGCGGCCCAGACGAGGACTTCAGGGTCGTTGGGGGCCAGGGCCAGGGCTTTCTTGAGCTCGGTCAACGCTTCCCGGGATCTGAACTGCCGGTAGAGGACTGTGGCCCGCGCAATCGTCTCGGCTACCTCGCCGGCGGGTTGCCGGGCTGCTCCGTTGTCACCGGCTCCGGCCGCGCCGGCCGGTGGTTGGAGGACGGGCGCGCCTTGGCCAATGAGCAGCACAAGCAGGAAGAGCCCCACGAGCCGGTGACGCGACCGGCGGATCGGAACTGGGGCGCAGGAGTTTCCGGGGCTTCCCAACGGTCGACGCAACAGGACGCGAGTGGTAAGCACGTCATTGTTTTATCAGTTCCATGACTCATGATCCATTGCCGAAGGGAAGGCCGGGGGGCTCGAAGCCACTATGGACCGGTATGACGCGATCTTGCTGATAGCGTTCGGCGGACCCGAAAATCGGGATGAAATCCGGCCTTTTCTCGACCGCGTGACCGCTGGGCGGGGTATCCCTCCCGCGCGTCTTGAAACGGTGGCGCACCACTACGAGCTCATCGGCGGCCGTTCCCCGCTGAACGAGCTCACGCGCGGGCAGGCGGATGCCTTGCGGCGCAGGCTGGCTCGGGCCGGGGTCCCCATCCCCGTTTACGTGGGTATGCGCAACTCGCGCCCGTTTCTGGACGAAACCCTGGCGGAGCTGGCAGCGGATGGTTGCGGGCGTGTGCTGGGGATCATTCTCTCCGCGTTCCAGGCCGAGGCGTCCTGGAGCCGGTACATCAGCGGGGTGGAAGCTGCCCGCAAGGCCATGATGGGCCCGGCCCCTGTCGTGGACTACGCCGAGTCCTGGTCGTACGACCCGCTGTTCATCCAGGCTGTGGCGGATCGCGTTGCCACCACCATCGAGGGGATGCCGCACGCGTTACGGAATGCCCCGCTGATCTTCACCGCCCACAGCATTCCACGGTCCATGGCGGATGATTCACCCTACGCGGATCAGTTTCGGGATGCGTCGCAAGCGGTGGCCGAACGGCTGGGGCGGACCAACGGGTCCCTGGCCTACCAGAGCCGCAGCGGCAACCCCCGTGACCCCTGGCTCGAGCCCGACGTGAGCGACGTGATCGAACAGTTGGCGGGCGCCGGCGAGAAGGCGGTCATCGTGGTACCCATCGGTTTCGTTTCCGACCACGTGGAGGTCCTCTACGATCTCGATGTCGAGGCCCGGCAGCGGGCCCGCGGCTTGGGAATGCACTTCTACCGGGCGCCCGCCGTGAACGACCACCCCTTGTTCATCCGGATGCTCGCCGACCTCGTCTCAGGGGCCTGATCCCCAAGCCGCATTCGATCCCCTGGCCGTATTGACCCCGGTGGGTCCTCACTATAGGATTGCTGATGCGGGCAGGGGTTGTCCGGTTGTCCCGCTCACGTCCATCGCGCAAGGGAGGGGGGATCATGCTCTCCAGATTCCTGAGTTCGCTCGCGGTAGCGGTCCTTGCGGTATTCACGTTCGTCTCCGTCTCTCCGGCATCCGAAGCCAAGGCGCCGGTCCGGGTCGCCTTCGCCGGCTTCGGCGTGGGGACCGTCGTTACCTGGATCGCCAGGGACACGGACCTGTTCGCCAAGTACGGTCTCGACATCGACGCCGTCTACCTCGACGGAGCCGCCGCCGGCGGAGTGCAGTCCCTGCTGGGGGCTGACATCTTCGTGGCCTCCCAGGATGTGTTGCCTCCGCTGGAGGCCGCCGGCAGCGGCGCCGACCTGGTGTTCTTCGGGGGCCACGTGAGCACCGAAAACTACCGTTTCGGAGTGGCTTCGTACGTGGACCACCTCGCCCAGCTCAAGGGCAAGAAGGTGGGAGTGTCGAGTCTCGGCAGAAAGTCGGACCTCATCGCACGCGTGGTGCTGCGACGCGCGGGACTGAATCCGGTCGAAGACGTGGAGATGGTCCCCATCGGCTTTTCGCCCCAAAGAGCGGCTGCCATCTATCGCAACATCGTCCAGGGGGCGCCGCTGGTCGCGCAGGTGGCGGCAGAAGCGCAGCGGGTGGGCATCAAGGTGCTCGACGTCGGCGAGGTCAATCTGGTCACCGACTTGCTGGTCGCCACGCGTTCCTTTGCCAAACGGAATCCCAAACTGCTGCGACGTTTCTTGATGGCCTATCTCAACGGCATCCAGTATTTTCTCACCGAACGCGCCGGCAGCATGCGAATCATGAAGAAGTACGTGACCCTGGCCGGGGGAGTGTCCATGGCGGGGGCCTATGGCTCCCTCGCGCACCGGCTGGATCCACTGCCCCTGCCCCATCCCGAGGCGGTCCAGGCCCTGATCGACGCGGTTTCGGTCACGGATCCGCGCGCGAGGCTGCTGAAACCCCATCAACTCCTGGAGCTGGAATTCCTGAGGCGGCTGGAGAAAGCCGGCTTCGTCAAAGGACTGTACTCGGAGAAGATCAAGCTCTAGGAGCCTGTGTCGGGCGGCAGCGCCGTGCGGGCGCGGGCGGGTTTGAAACCCGCCCCTACATCGGATGTCCGATTCCTGCGGCGCAGGCTCCTGGGAGCCTTCCAGGAGCCTGTATCGGCCGACAGCGCGATCCGCACACGGGCGGGTTTGAAACCCGCCCCTACGTCGGATGTCCGGCTCCCTTCGCGGGGCTCGCCCGCCCGGCAAAATTGCATTCACCGCCCATATCCCCTAGAATGAGATCATCTCGGGTTTCATGCTCCCGATGCGCCCGGGCAGACACGTCTTCAACGGCATGTACACGTTAAAACTGGCCCTGATCGTCCTTGGAAGCATTGTCCAGAGTATCCCCATGATTGCCCTCGGGCTCCTGGATCCCCACGGCGAGCGGGTCTATCCGATGTTTCGCTTCTGGTCCTGGTGCGTTCTCAAGATCGGCGGCGTGGGGTTGCGGATTCGGCATACCGGGCATCTGGATCCGAATCAGGCCTACATTTTCATGGCCAATCACCAGAGCAATATCGACACTCCGGTGCTCGTGCAGGCACTTGCGCCCCTTCAACTGCGCTGGATCGCCAAGCGGGAACTGCTGCGTGTCCCGTTCTTCGGCTGGGCGCTGTGGGCCTCCAAGCACATCATCGTCAAGCGTTCGCGGTCCAAGGCGGTGGCGGCGGCCATAGACGCCGCCGGTAAAAAGCTGACGCGGGGAATTTCCGTGGTGGTCTTTCCCGAGGGCACCCGCAGCACGGACGGGCAACTGCTCCCGTTCAAGCGCGGCGGGTTCCGTCTGGCCGAGAAGACCGGGTTTTCCATCGTACCCGTCACCGTCAATGGCTCGGGCGCGCTGATGAAGCGGGGGGATTGGCGTCTCAAGCCCGGGGAAGTCGAAGTCGTCATCGGTGAGGCGATCCCCCCGGACGACGCGCGGGATCGTTCCCGCGGGCAGATGCATCGCGTTCGGGAGGCCATCGGATCGGGCCTGGCGCGGCACGACACGGCGCCCGGCGATAGCCGCGGGAGCCGGCCCGCGGAGGGGTTGCCGCCGGTATCGGGACGTGAGGCAGGACACTAGATGGATTCCTTGAGGATCGTACCCCTCGGAGGCTTGGGAGAGTTCGGCAGCAACATGCTGGCGGTGGAGTGGGGCGACGCCGTGATCGCCGTGGACTGCGGCGTCATGTTCCCCAGCCCCGAGCTCCTGGGCATCGATCTGGTGATCCCCGACATCAGCTATCTGGTGGACCAGGGGAAGATTCCTCAGGCGATTATCCTGACCCATGCCCACGAGGATCACATCGGCGCGTTACCCTACATTCTCAAGCGTTGCCAGGTTCCGGTGTACGGCACGCGCCTGACCCTGGGCTTCGTGCGCCACAAGTTGCGGGAGCACAGGCTCGAACAGTCGACGGAACTGGTGGAGATCGTCCCTGGCGAGCGTTTTTCGGTGGGTCCTTTCGCGTTCGAGGGGATTCCCGTGACCCACAGCCTGGTTGACTGCATCGCCCTGGCCATCGAGACGCCCATCGGCACCATCGTTCACACCGGGGACTTCAAGATCGACAACACCCCCATGGCCGGCCAGAGGTTCGACTTTCACCGCTTTGCGGCCTACGGTGACAAGGGTGTCCTGCTGCTGCTTTCGGACTCCACCAACGTCGAGCGCAAGGGCAGCACGCCCTCGGAACGCGCGGTCGGAGAGGGGCTCCGGGGGATCTTCAGCTCCAGTCCGGGACGAATCTTCATCGCGACGTTCGCCTCCCACATCCCGCGCATTCAGCAGGTCGCGGAGCTGGCCACCGACTTCAGGCGCAAGCTGGTTCTCAGCGGGCGGAGCATCATCAACAACACGGGTATCGCGGCGGATTTGGGCTATCTCCGCCTGCCCGATGACGTCATGACCGACAGCCAGGGCTGGCAGGACATGGACGATGACCAACTCTGCTTCCTCACCACCGGAAGCCAGGGGGAACCCCTCTCCGTTCTGCATCGGGTGGCCTTCGACGAGCATCGATCCATCAGGATTCAACCCGGGGACACGGTGGTGATGTCGGCGAGGTTCATTCCGGGAAACGAGAAGATCATCAGCAACCTCATCAATCACCTTTACCGGCGGGGTGCTCACGTCCACTACGAGCGCACGTCGGAGATCCACGTCTCGGGGCATGCCAGCCAGGAAGAGTTGAAGACCATGATCCAGCTCACCCGTCCGCGCTACTTCGTGCCCTTGCACGGGGAGTTCCGCCAGCTCTGCAAGCACATCGAGCTGGCGCGCGCCGTGGGCATACCCGCCGACCACTGTTTTCTCATGGAGAACGGCGACGTGCTGGAGGTCAACGGGCAGGACGCCGTGCGCGTGGATCCGGTTGCAAGCGGCAAGGTCTTCGTCGACGGCAAGGGGATCGGTGACGTGGAAGACATCGTCATACGGGACCGCCGGCATCTGAGCGAGGACGGGCTGGTGGTGGTGGCCATGGCGGTGCATCAGCGAACCGGCGAGGTGGCTGCCGGCCCGGATTTGCTGGCCCGGGGGCTGATGCGTTCGGAGGAAGAGGACGACGTTCTCGGCACGGCCAGGGATTTATTGCGGGAGTACATCGACGGCTGCGGTGTGGCGATGCGTACCGACTCCGCCGAGCTCAAGGAAGGCATACGGCGGTCGCTGCGAAAGTTCTTCGAGAAGAGGCTGCACCGTCGGCCGGTGATCGTGCCTTATATCATGGAGATGTAGGTCCGCGCCCATGCAGAAAGGCTCTCGACTCAATCGTGAACTCTGGGGCTCGGTGGTATTGGTCACCACCTGTTTCGCCGTGCTCAGCCTGGTTTCCTACAGCCCCCTGGACCGCTCCTTCAACGTCCCTTCGGGTTCCCGGGACCCCCTCAACCTGGGCGGACTGGTGGGGGCTTATCTCGCGGACGCGTTGCTGCAAGGATTGGGTCTGATCGCCTACCTCCTTCCCGTCATTCTGCTGCTGCTTGCCTTTCGCCTGTTCCGTCGCGACCCCGCAAGACTCAGGGTCCTCAAGGTCCTCGGGTACGGCGTGTTGTTGTGGGGCTTGGCGATCCTGGTGAGTCTCGTGCACGAAATGGAGTTGGCGCGGGACAGCGGCGGCATCCTCGGCGGGTTCTCCAGGGAGTTCCTGACCGACATGTTCGGCTACGCGGGAACCTGCGTCATCACGGTCTTCCTGTTGCTGATGGCGGCCATGCTGATGTCCCAGACCTCCATGCTGAGCTGGTGGACCCGACTCGCGGGAGCGCACAGACAGGTTCGTTCGACGCTGGGAGAGGGCATGACATCCGTGTGGCGGACCAGGGTCGAGCGGAAGCCGCCCGCCAACCCCAAGAAGGAGCGGGAGTTCAAGGCGCCGCCCATTATCCTGGAGGACGAGGTTCCGAAGGAAACCCCCAAGGCGCTCCGGAAGAAGGCCAGAGCCAAGGCCAAGCCCGCGGCCGAGCAGTTCGTCTTTCCCGAGATCACCGACGGCTACACGCTGCCGTTGCTGGCCTTTCTCGATTCCCCGCCGAAGGAGAAGGCCGGCATCGACAAAGCCACTCTGGAAGCCAATTCTCTGATGCTGCAGCGCAAGCTTCAGGACTTCGGCATCGAGGGCGAAGTGCTGGCGGTGAGGCCCGGGCCGGTCATCACGGTGTACGAGTTCCGGCCGGCTCCCGGTGTCATGGTGCGCCGGATCGTGGGGGTGGCGGACGATCTCGCCATGGCCCTCAGCGCCGTCAGCATCCGCATCCTGGCGCCGATCCCGGGGGAGGCCGTGGTCGGGATCGAGGTGCCCAACACCCGGCGTGAAACGGTCTATCTGAGGGAAATCCTTGAACACGCGGTCTACACCGACGCCGATTCGAGCGTGTGTCTGGCCTTGGGCAAGGACATCTCCGGGGCGCCTTTCGCCGCGGATCTGGCCCGCATGCCTCACTTGCTGGTGGCCGGCGCCACCGGGACGGGCAAGTCCGTATCCCTCAACTCGATGATTCTGAGCATCCTGTACAAGGCCAGCCCTGACGATGTTCGCTTCATCATGATCGACCCCAAGATGCTCGAGCTGACTCCCTTCGAGGGACTGCCGCATCTGTTGACCCCGGTGGTGACCGATCCCAAGGAGGCCCGGGCAGCGCTGTTCTGGGCGGTGGAGGAGATGGATCGCCGCTACCGGCTCATGCGCGACAAGGGCGCGCGCAACATCGACAACTACAACCGGATCCTGGAACGGGAACCGCCCCCGGACAAGACGCGGACCGGTGAGGGAGAGGACGGCGCTTCTTCGGAGGAGTTGGCGGCGGGCGGCAGGCTCGACGGCGCCCAGGAACTGGAGCACGGACGGTTGCCGCGGGTGGTGATCCTCATCGACGAGTTGGCGGACCTGATGATGTCCGTGGGTCGGGATATCGAGGAGCACATCACGCGTCTGGCCCAGAAGGCCCGGGCCGCGGGAATCCACATGGTGCTGGCGACCCAGCGGCCGTCGGTGGACGTGATCACGGGATTGATCAAGGCGAATTTTCCCGCGCGCATCTCCTTCCAGGTGACTTCCCGGGTTGATTCACGCACGATTCTGGACGGCATGGGGGCCGAGCGGCTCCTGGGTAACGGGGACCTGCTCTTCCTGCCCCCCGGCACGGCCCGGTTGATACGGCTCCACGGTCCCTTTGTCTCGGACAAGGAAGTTCGCAAGGTGACCGACTTCATCAAGCAACAGGGCCGGCCCCAATACCGTCCGGAGATTCTCGAGGCCGGCGGTGCGGCGAACGGGGGACTCGATGGCCCGGACGACGATTACGACGAGATGTATGATCAGGCCGTCACGGTGGTCACCGAGACGCGGCAGGCGTCCATATCCATGGTACAGCGGCGCTTGAGGGTCGGTTACAATCGGGCGGCGCGGATGATCGAGAAGATGGAACGGGATGGCGTGGTGGGGCCGGCGGACGGGGCCAAGCCGCGCGAGGTCCTGGCGCAGAAGATAGAGGAGTAGACCCGGCTATGGAGACGACAACGTTGAAGCGCCCGGTGGCAGTCAGGGCCGGCTCCGAATGAGGCGCGCCCACGCCGTTCTGCTGGGTGTGGTCTGTTGCGTGGCGGCTCTGGTGTTGCCGGTGCGGGCCCCGCGCGCCCAGGATGCCCACGACCTCGTCAGGGCAGTACAGCGACGCTACGACGACACCAAAGAATACAGCGCGGATTTTCGCCAGACCACCGAGTACCGGACGCTGAACCGGCGCGTTGACGGCGAGGGGCGCGTTTTCTTCAGCAAACCGGCTAAGATGCTGTGGCGCTACCAGGAGCCCACCGGCCAGTTCGTGCTGTCCGACGGCAAGCATCTCTATTTCTACCAACCCGCCGAACGGCAGGTCATCAAGACCGCGTTCGGGTCGGTGTTTCGCTCGGACCTGCCACTTTCCTTCCTGCTGGGCATCGGCGATCTGGAACGCGATTTCCGGCCCGAGTCGATGGGTTCCACCGACGACGGACACCGGCTGAAGCTTTTCCCCAAGAAGGCGAACACGGGTGTTCGCGAGGTTCATCTGACGGTCGATCCCGGCAACCACGATATTCGCCAGGTGCTCATTGAGGATGGAGGGGGCAACCGCTGGACTTTCCGCTTCGACAACATCCGGCGTGGGGTCGGGTTTGATCCCTCCCTCTTCCGGTTGAAAGTTCCGCAAGGCGTTGATATCGTTGAGTTTGGTTCCTAGTCCGCTGTCCCGGCAGCGAACCGGCGGCTGCCGGAGAGAGGGTTCCCCATCGGGTGGTTGACTCCGCCATCGATTAGTGATGAATTGAGTCCCTTCCAGGAGAGAACAACATGAGGAAAGACGTTTTAAAGAAGTTTCGGGAGACCCTCCTCGGAATGAAGGTACAGCTTCTGGAGGACCTCCCGGATCGCCTCAAGCACGAGGTGGAGAGTTCCAAGGACGAGGGACGCGATACCTACGATTTGGCCAGCGACGAGCGGGATCGTGAGATCAACATGATCCTCAATGATCGCGAGAGAACGAAACTGATGGCCATCGAGGACGCGCTGCTTCGACTCGGCGAGGGTTCCTACGGCATCTGCGATGAATGCGGCGAGGAGATCGGCGTCGGTCGACTCAAGGTGATGCCGTTTACGCGCTTGTGCGTGCGCTGCCAGGAAGAGCTCGAGAAAGAGACTCGCATGATGAAGAGTTTCGACGATGACCGGACACTTCGCCGGCTCCCGACGACGGATACGGAAGAGGAAAGCTATTAGATCGCATCTTTTTACCCGCCGTTAGAGGACGCGACGCCGGCCACAACCCGAGGAGGATGCCATGAAGTACTTCTTTTCCAAGGAAGAAGCCGAAGTCGTGCGCATCGATGGCGAGGCGCCGCGTACGCTTTACCCGTGCGTCGAGCCAAGCACGACGGGAACCCGCCACTTCTCCATGGGCCTGCAGGAGGTCGATCCTCACAGCGAGATTCCCCTGCACTCGCACGACGAAGCCGAAGAGATTCTCTTTGTAATCGGCGGCCGGGCGATGGCCACGGTGGGAGACGAAACCTCGGAGATCGTGCCCGGCTCCGTCGTGTTCATACCGCCCCGAACCAACCACGGGTTCGTCAACAACGGAGATGAGCCGCTGTGGCTGACGTGGACCTTCTCACCCCAGGGCTTTGAGGGCTACATCCGCGGTGTGGCTCAAGGTACCGTGCAACTCAAGACCGTTTAGCCCAAACGGACACCCTCCGGCCGGCGGGGCTCAAGGGACGGTCGCCGGCACACTTTTCCGAATGCGATCAAAAGACGCCGGTCCGTGAGGGTGCGCGCATGGCCGGAAGGAGGCCCTATGCTCGACGACAAGATTGGCTTCATCGGCGCCGGGAGGATGGGTAGCGCCATCATCAAGGGGATCCTGAGGGCGGAACTGGTGGACCGGAGCCAGTTGGCCGCCAGCGATCCGGTGGAGGCTCTGGGAAAGGCGCTGGTCGAAGAGACCGGCGTTCGCTTCACCCAGGACAACGCCGGTCTCGTGGAAGCGTCGGACATCGTGTTTCTGGCGGTCAAGCCCCAGGTCATGGACGACATGCTGCAGGGTCTCGCCGGTGCGTCGCTGGGGGACAGGTTATGGGTCTCCATCGCGGCCGGGGTGCCGATCAGCCGGATAGAGGCGCTTCTCCCGGAGGGTACGCGGGTCGTCCGGGTCATGCCCAACACGCCTTGCCTGGTGGGCCAGGCGGCCTCCGCGTATTCCGGCGGCCGGTGGGCAAGGGCGGAGGACCTCGACAAGGTGGGCAAGATCCTTTCGAGCGTCGGACTCGCGGTTTCCGTCGAGGAACATCATCTGGACGCGGTGACGGCTTTGAGCGGCAGCGGCCCAGCCTACGTTTTTCTCTTCATCGAGTCACTGGCCGCGGGCGGCGTCCAGATGGGGCTCAGCCGGGACGTCGCCCTGAAGCTGGCGATCCAAACCGTCTACGGATCCGCCGTGATGGCCCGCGACTCAAAAGATCACTTGGCGGAGTTGCGAGACGCCGTCACGTCTCCGGCCGGAACCACGGCAGCGGGTCTTTTCGCCCTGGAACAAGGTGCCTTTCGCGCCACCGTCATGGAAGCCGTGGTGCAGGCAACCGAGCGCTCGGAAGCCCTGGGGAGGGGAGAGCATTAGTGACGGTCAGGAGCCCAGCCGGCTACTCGGACAGGCTCCCAGTGTTGTGTCTCACACAGATTTGTAAACCTATTTGTGAGACACAACACTAAGCACGAGACAGGCGATATGACCCACCGCCATCCGTTCTCCGGGCGCCTCGCGTGGTGTTTCACCCTGATGCTGGTGTGGCTCATGGCCGAGCCGGGCTATGCCAGCCAACATGCCCCGTCGCCTCACGAGTTAAGAGAACAGGCATTCGAGAAGATCGTGGAGGCACGAGGCCGCGCGCGGGCCAGGCACTATCTCGATGCCTTGAATCAACTCGACGATGCCGTCTCGCTCGCCGAGCGAATGGAGGACCGGCTGCCGTTGGCGTTGGCGCTCCACAACATCGCGGAGATCCAGCTCCTCAGGGGCGCCCCCCGGGATGCGTTGAACGCGTACTACCGGGTCCTGGGTGTCTATACCGAGTTGAGACACGAGTCCGGCGTCGGCTTGGTGCAAAGGCGCATCAGGACCCTGTCGCGGCTTCTCAGTAGAACCGGGAGACCGCCGGCTTCCGAGGTGAAACCGGTCGCGCCGGTCGAGGCCCAAGACCGGCTTTCGCTCGTGGATCAGGCCGTGGAACGAGTCCGGCAACGGATACTGTCGCGTGGTCAGGACGGGCGCTCGGTCGCGCCGTCCGGGCCCGTCCAGGTCACTCGGGCCGAGCCTCCAACCACGGTGGACACTCCCGGCGAGGGAGCTTATGTCGAAGCTCTCACAAGGAAGATCGGCGGCAATTCGAGATATCCCGAATACGCCCGGCGAACGGGTCAAGAGGGAACCGTCGACCTGGTCTTCGCCGTCCAGGAGAACGGTGATGTCGAAAACGTCAAGTTGCTGAAGTCGTCCGGCTTCATCGTCCTCGATGTGGAAGCTCTCCGGAACGTCAGGGAGTCCGCGCCGTTCGGACCCGCGCCCGCCAGGGCCGACACGGGCCCTTTGGCCGTTCGTCTGACATTCAGTTACAAGCTGCCGGGTGCGCCCGACGGCGCACGGTGACGCGGAGACCGGCGGTCCTTACCGGTTCCGACGTGCGTCGGCGATGGTATCGATGCTGGTGAGTTGCGCCAGCGCGAATTCGTGATGGGGATCGAGGCTGAGCGCACGGATATAGTCGTTGTCGGCTCGTCCGTAAAATCCAAGGGCGGCCGCGTTGCGCCCTCCCAAGACAAGGACTTCGGCGAGCCAGCGGGCATCGGCCCCAAGCTTCGACTCCGCCACTCCGAGAAAGCTCAGGGATTCGCGGTAGTTGCCCAGCAAATAGTGTGCCCGGGCAATGAAGTAGTGGCTGTACGGATTGGCCGCGTCCAGGCCGACGGCCTGCTCGAACCTGCCTAGTGCGGCCTTGTACTTTTCCTCCCTCAGAAGCGACTGGCCCTGCTGCAACAGCTTCATGGACGCCCTTCGCTGCGGCAGGGCCGCACCGGTAACCGGGGTGAGCGGTGGTAGTGCGTACGAGCCCTTGGGTTCGCCGAGGGCCACGCGGCCAGCATCGATAACCGGGTCCGCGGCCGGTGCCGTGGGCACGGGTGCCGCCTCCGTGGAAGACTCGGGTGGCGGCGCGGGTTCCGGGTTTGTTTCAGGCGCTGTTTCCCGGACCGTCGGCGACGGTTCCCGCCCGGGGCTCGACAACTCCTCTTCATGAATCGTCCCCTGGCGCAAGAGCGGTGAGACAGGGGTGGTGGGCGGGTTCTGGGAAAAGCCGGTTCCGCAGACAAGGAGAGCAGTGAGAAATACCGCCCCCGCGATTGCCCGCGTTGGCGGCGCCTTCGGTTCCCGGGCCTCACCGCGGGTATCAGCCGGTACCGCCAAGGCTGCGTCCGGAGCGTTCTTCGACAAGGGTATCACAGCAATATCACCGCCAGCACCGTACCAAGGGCAAAAGGAACCAACGCCGCCGGAGGCAGGTTCCCGCTCACCGTATCGAGAATCACCAATAGCGACAGCCCGATAAAGACGAGACCCGGATAGGTCACGAGAAATTCCATCATGAGTCAAGGTTCGGTCGCCCGGCTCGCCCGGAGACGGGTAGCGTCCGGGTGGCGTTGCGCTGCATTCCATTGTGCATTGTGGGCTTCGGTTCCTGGGGTGTCAAGGCGAGCGTCGTGGGGCCGTCGTCCTTGGACTTTGAATGGACGTAAGTTGATCACCTGCGTTGGCGAAACAGTTCCAGTTACACCGGATTCGTGGCGGGCGGATCACCATAGACGAGAGACGCCGTATCCGTCGAACACGGCGTCGACTGAGATAACGGTCAAATTGTGCGCCAATGCCTGAGCGATCAGCATGCGGTCGAACGGGTCGCGGTGAGTGCCGGATAATCGCCCGGCACGTTCCGCGTCTTCAACCGTGATCGCAAGTTCGTCGAAGCCTTGGCTTGCGATGCTGCCGGTTACATCGAGAGCGACGGCATCCGCCCCCGGTAGTTTGCCGACGCGATGCTTGGTAGTGATCTCCCAAGCCGTTGCCGCGCTGACGACCACGCCATTTGATGTGTCTTCCACTGCGCGACGGGCCGCCGGCGAGAGCCGCCTGTTGCCTGCGAGCCACCAAAGGAAAGCGTGGGTATCCAGAAGGAGCTTCACTTCAGTTCAGCCTTCCCAGGCTGCCAATTCGTCCTCCGGTAGCGGATCGAGGATGCTGTCGTCTACAACGATTTGTCCCCTCATGGCACCAAATTGCCGCTTACCCCGCGACTTGCAGCGAACAAGCCGCGCGACCGGCTCACCCCGCCGGGCGATAACTACCTCCTCGCCCGCCTCGACCTGCGCCAACAGGCGGGAAAGCTGAGTCTTGGCTTGATGGACGTTGACCACGGGCATGATTTGGTCTCCTTGAGATGAACTGAGTTAGCTAACAATATGACTAGAACGTGATGCCCTGTCAAGGTGTCGCGTTTAGGGAAGATGTTCGCGCGAGTCCAGTCATGATCCCCCGGGCGCGTCCCCGCGCGGCTGAGACCGCTTGGTTAGCCACGGGCGCAGCGCGGCGTTGGCCTCGGATTTGCGTTTTTGGAAGCCGAGACTGTAAAATCCAATGTGCGGGAGGATGAAGAGATGGGCATGACCTACATTGACGGTGTCGCTCGGGGTGCGGGAGGACAAGAGCAGGCGGTCCGGTTTCTGGTCGACAGCGGGGCCAGGTACTCGCTGTTGCCCAAGTCGGTCTGGGAGTCTCTGGGATTGAGGCCAAGCCGGGAAATGACCTTTGTTCTGGCCGACGGCGCCACGGTGGAGCGGGGCGTGTCCGAGTGTTACCTGATTCTTCCTCAGGGCCAGTCCCACAGCCCGGTCATCCTGGGGGAGGAAGATGACGCCGCCCTGCTAGGCGTCGTTACGCTGGAAATCCTGGGGCTGGTGCTCAATCCCTTCAACCGAACCTTGCAGCCGATGCGCATGACCCAAGCGTGAACCTGGGAGTGTGCCCTCCCTCGGCGCCCTTCGTCTTGCTGGCCCTCCGCGCGAGTGTTAGTCTGCGACCCTGACGACTGCTGAAACGGAGGAACAGCCATGATCATCGACCTCGATTCGCATTTGCGCGAAGGCTATTTCCTGGACGAGGTGTACAAGCTCGATGAGCCGTTCGCTCAGTTCACGCCGAGGCGGGCCAATGAGGGCAAGCACCACGGGTCGCGCTTCATCCACTCCCTCGAGCCGCTCAATCCCCAGGGGCTCGCCACCCACAAGCATCCGTACATCTACGATCCGACGGTGAACTGGCGCGCGGGGGAGATCGCCGAGCGGCAGGTGGGCGGCTACGACATGGCGCGCCGGATGGATGACATCCGCAAGGAAAGGATCGACAAGGAGATCCTCTTTCCCACCGGCATCAGCATCGCGACGCAGAATCAGGGCCGTCTCGGAGCCGCGGTGGCCCGGGCGTTCAACGACTGGGTGGCGAACCTCGTCAAGGGCTACGAGGACACGTTCCTGCCGGCGGCCATGGCCCCCGCGGGTTGTCCGGAAGCCATGCCGGACGAGTTGACCCGTTGCGTCAGGGAGCTGGGCTTCAAGGCCACTCATCTGGTTCCGTACGTGGGTTCGAGGAACATGGACGATCCGATCTTCTATCCGTACTATGAAACGGTTCAGGATCTCGGCGTTCCGCTCTTCTGTCACCCCAACAGCAACGGCGACCTCACGGACCGGTTCGACAACTTCTACAAGACCCACGTCATGGGACGCGTGATGAACTGCACGGCCGCGCTCATCGCCCTGGTGCTGGGCGGTGTGTTCGAGAAGTTTCCGCGTCTCAAGGTGGTGTTCTTCGAGTGCAGCGCGGAATGGATTCTCTTTTGGATGCACCGGATGGACGACGACTACGTCTGGGCCAAGGACTTCTCTCACCTCACGGGCCATTTGACCATGGCGCCCTCGGAGTACATCAAGCGCAACTGCTACGTCACCTGCGAGGCGGACGAGCGCGACCTGGCGACGCCCATCCGGGAGCTGGGGGAGGACTGCATCTTTCTGGCCACGGACTACCCGCATTTCGATTCGGAATACCCGCACACGGTCTCGGGCATCGAGAAAAGAGCCGATATCACCGACAGCCAGAAGGCCAAGATTCTCGGCGAGAACGCCGAGCAGTTGCTGAACCTGTAAACCCTGTTCCGACAGCCCAGACGCTTACCAGCCCCGCGGTGCGATGCGGGCGCGGGCGGGTTTGAAACCCGCCCCTACACCCTTGTGTTCCGGTTGCGGCAGATTCCGGGGGCAACCAGGGTCGCGTTGACACGTTGGGGCCTGCGTGTTACGTGCGGTGCAAGAACCATTTGCCATATGCACCGCGCAATCCCCCTGAAAGACGTTCGCAGATCGGAGGAGCCGCACATGAAGGATCAAATTCGACAGATCGACAAGGAGTACGGCTTTAATCTCACCGAGGATGAGGTCGAATCCATCGCGAAGCAGGCTGAGGAAACGCACCGGCTGTTGCAGGACCTCTACAAGGTCGACGTCGCCGGGGTCATGCCCATCATGAAGATCGACAAGCAACGGAAGAGCTAGCCACCCCTAACACACCCCACGTCATGGACAACAGCACCAAGGAACAGATCCTCCAGCACATCGACAGCCGGGAGTTGGCCGAGCTCACGCGGGACCTCGTCGACATCCTGAGTCCCACCGGGTCCGAGAAGGAGATCGGCGAGTTCATTCTCGACTGGTACCGGCGCAACGGCCTCAAGCCTATCCGCCAGGAGATCGATCCCAACCGCGTGAACGCGGTGGGCGTGCTCCAGGGCAGCGGCGGCGGGGTGTCGTTGATGATCAACGGCCACATGGACACGAGCTTCACCGGGCAGGATGACGACCTCATGCTGTGCCGGGAGCTCGAGCCCCAGAGCGAGCTCCGGGGAGCCATCCGGGACGGCAAGGTGTTCGGTCTGGCGGCGTCCAACATGAAGTCGGGGCTCGCGGCCTTCATGGTGGCCGGCAAGGCGCTCAAGCAGAGCGGCATGGTCATCAAGGGAGACCTGATACTCGCGGCCGTGGCCGGCGAGATCTCCCGCACCCCCATCGGGCCGTACCAGTCTGGACTGTACCGCGGCGAGGGCACCGGCACCCGCCACCTGCTGACCTACGGCGTCCAGTCCGACTACGCCATCGTGGCCGACCGCTCGGCCTTGTCCATCATCTGGACCCAGGCCGGCGTGGCCCAGTTCAAGATCGACACCTTCGGCAATCCCCACGCGGCCTGGGGCGTCACCCGGGAGCAGGAGCCGCCCGAGGAACACAGCGCGGTACTCAAGATGGCCAAGGTGGTGCAGGCGGTGGACGCCTGGGCGGAAGGGTTCGAGGCCAACCACGTCTATCAGTCGGCCAACGGCCCGATCATCCCCAAGGTCAACATCGGCTCGGTTCAGGGAGGCGCTCCCTACCGGCCCAACTACTACCCGGGTATCTGCTCTCTGTACGTGGACGTGCGCA
This sequence comes from uncultured Binatia bacterium (SeqCode), assembly GCA_965221155.1. GTDB lineage: Bacteria > Desulfobacterota > Binatia > UBA9968 > JAJDTQ01 > JAJDTQ01. The sequence continues at coordinate 2,256,619 of OZ244869.1, forward strand.
TCCCGCCGGAGCTTCGGCCCATCGAGGTGCAGCGGCAGTTGCGCGCGGTCATGGACGCGACGGGCTACGAGTACGACATCGAGATGTACACGTCGAAGATGGGCTACGAGGCCAAGGGCATCGAGTCGGTGGTGGAGGTCATCGAGGAGACGCACCAGGAGCTCTTCAGCGAGAAGACCACCCCGGCCAACACCTTCCGCTCCAGCATCTGGACCGATACCAATATCTACAACGAGATGGGCATCCCCGCCTGCAAGTTCGGCCTCGGCGGCGGCCGCTTTACCACCCGGTCGGAGCAGATCGACATTGACGAGATCGTGCGCGCGTCGAAGATCTATGCCCTGTCGGCCGCGACCATCTGCAATTGGAACCGATAGCGGTCGGACCAGGAACCTCTCATGGAACCAGTATTGGCTGAGAAGATTGTCCACGGCTTGAAGGCGGCGGGCATCGATTTCATCACCTACCTGCCCGAAAGCCGGCTGAGCCAGATCCTGCCGCTGTTGCGGGAGGACGGCACGGTACAGATGGTGGCGGCCGCCAGCGAGCAGGAGGCCATCACCATCGCCGCGGGCGCGGCTCTCGGGGGCAAGCGGGTGGCCTGTTACATGGAGAGCACGGGGCCCTACGTCTCCGCCTACTCGCTGCTGACCGTGGGAAAGCAGATGGGCGTGCCGATCCTGCTGCTCATCGGTTTTCTGGGCAGTTTTGCCGATCAACGGAACAGCTTCCTCTACGTGACCATCGGCATGCGGATGATCCCCACCCTCGAGGGGCTGGGTCTCGAATACCGCGTGATCGAGAACGGGGAGAATCTCGAGCGGCACATCAGGGACGCCCAGCGGGTCAGCGATTCCATGCGGGCGCCGGCCGCCTTGATCTTCTCCGGGGAGTTTGCCCGATGATCCGGCGCGATTGTCTCGAGCTCATGGCGCCGTTGATGACCGATCAACTGGTGCTCAGCTCCCAGAGCGGGCAGCGCATCGAATGGTTCCACCTGTCGCAGCACGAGGGCAACCTGCTGGTGGGAATGATGGGGTGCGCCACGGGCGTGGGCATGGGACTGGCGCTGGCGCTGCCCCACCGCCGCGTCATCGTGCTGGAATCGGACGGCAGCGTCCTGCTGTCGCTGTTCAACCTTCCGACCCTGGGCAACCTCAATCTGTCCAACCTTACGGTCTTCGTGTTCGACAACGAGGTCTACAGCGGCAGCACCATGAGCGAGCCTACGGCAACGTCTGGCAAGACCGACCTGGCCGCCGTCGCCCGGGCCTCGGGAATCGAAAACGCCGTCACCGTGGACGACCTCGACGGCTTCAAGGAGCACGGCCTGCCGGGTGTGACCGGAGAGGGACTCCACTACGTGGTGTGCAAGGTCGAAGAGAGCCTCTGGCACCGCGAGATCCCGCGCCCCAGCGTCGATCTGGCGGAGTACAAGTACCGGTTCGTGCGCTATATCGAGCGCACCGAGGGCAAGACTATTCCCTTCGTCGGCCTGGGATAGGGCTCCGCCCCATCCCGGATTCGCGAATTCTGAAGTATCAACTCAAACCACAAGGAGGCGATTCACAATGGCAACGAACGATGAAGCGGTCAAACGGCAGGAAGCCGAAAAAACCGAATACGACTGGGGCACGCTGTGGCCGCACTATCACAAGGAGAGGATGAACTGGGCCACGGGTTTCCGCACACGGGGTGACGTGGACATTCTGTTCCTTTCGGGTTCCACCGGACGCGATCCGTTCGAGGACGCACCCTGCCGGGAACCCAACGAGGAGCGGACCGGCCGCGGCAAGGTCGTCGGCGGCATCAAGGAGCAGACGCGTCAGGCCTGGCAGGACATCAAGGACAATCTCGAGATGATGGGCGGCGAGTTGAAGCACATCGTCATGGTGCGCTACTTCCTCACGCGGAGAGAGGACGTGTTCGACATGCGCGACGCGATGTACGCGTTCTTCGAGGAGCACGAGCCCGATCTGCGGGCCCATCCACGCCCCGCCACCTTGCTGCGCGGCGTGGGCATCGATCTGCAGGACATGCTCATCGAGATCGAGGCATGGGCGGCCGTGCCGCGCAAGTAGTAACCGGCTGAACGCGTGACACGGGTTCCTGGGGGCGAGGGCGTCCTGCCCTCGTTAGGAGTCTTTGCTGCAAACGTTATAGGGGCGACCGGCCGGTCGCCCCTACAGGCTTCCAGGCTTGGTCCGTCAGATCAGCTTTCTTCAGACAACTCCCGAGATCGCACCGTAACGGACGAGCCCTACGGCCAATCCAGCTCCGCCATCACCGGCGCGTGATCCGACGGCTTCGAGCCTTTCCGTTCATCTCTGTCGACGCCGGCGGACGTCGTGCGCAAAGCCAGCTCCGGCGTGGTCAGGATGTGATCGATGCGCAGCCCCTGGTTGCGCGGGAACCCGAGCTGCCGGTAGTCCCACCACGAATAGAGCCCAGGCTCCGGATTGTGCTTCCGGACCACGTCCTGGAGGCCCCAGTCCAGTAGCCGCGTGATCACGCCGGTCATGTCGGGATTGAACAGCACGCTGCCCCGCCACGCGTCCGGATCCGCCACGTCCGCCACGTCTGGCGCGATGTTGAAATCACCCGAGATCAGGAGCGGCGTTTCCGGGACGTGAGTCTTGTCCAGATAGACGAACAGGCGCTCGAGCCATGCCTGCTTGTAGACGTATTTGTCCGACTCGACCTTGTCCCCATTGGGGACGTAAACCGATACGAACCGGATGCCCCGGACCATGCCGCAGATACAGCGCGCCTGCGGGTCGTCGACGCCGTCAACGAACCCGACCCTCACGTCCTCGATGGGCTCCCGCGACAGGATCGCCACCCCGTTGTAGGTCTTCTGGCCGTGCACCGCGGCGTGATAGCCCTGCTCTTTCACCGCATCGTGGGGAAACTGGTCGTCGGTGACCTTGGTCTCCTGTAGACAAACTACGTCGGGGGCCTGTCGTGACAGCCAGCTCAACAAACGCTCCTCCCGCGCACGGATCGAATTCAGATTCCACGTGACAACCTTCAAGTTTGCCTCCTCCCTCCGTCGTCAATACGGAAACGCCAGTGACGTTCCAAAACCGTCATTCCCGCGAAAGCGGGAATCCAGGGGCGGCGGAGGCGTGTAGCTACTGACATGGTTCACGCCCCCATCGACCAATAGCGTCCGTCGCTTCGCCTCAGGCCGAGCGGGGTCTCGTAGAGCTCCTGCAGCAGGCTCTCGGTGATGACCTTGGCCGTGTCGCCCGAGCGGAAGACCCGGCCGCCCTTGAGCACCAGGATCTTTTCGAAGGCGGGCAGGATCTCCTCGATGTGATGCGTGACATAGACCAACGCGGTGGCGTCGCTGGTGCGCCCGAGCTCCTGGAGCGCCGCCAGCAGGCCCTCCCTGGCGCCGGGGTCCAGGCCCGCGCACGGCTCGTCGAGGAACATCAGGTAGGGACGGGTCATCAGCGCCCTGCTGATCAGGACCTTCTGCTGCTCGCCCTGGGACAGCGTGCCGAACGCCTGGTCCTTCAGGCCGCGGCATCCCATGCGCTCCATGATCGCCTCGGCCCGTGCGTAGTCTTCCTCGCCGGGGCGGACCGTGGACATCTCGAGCAGGCCGATCTGGGCGAACTTTCCCGACACCACCGTCCGCAAGGCCGGCTCCCGGCCGGGGATCTGCGAAGTCAACGACGTCGTGACCCAGCCGATCCCCTTGCGCAGCTCCCGGAGGTCCACCCGCCGGTTGCCGTTGCGGTAGATGACGCCGCCCTGGTTGGGCCACAGATAGCCGCAGGCCATCTTCAGCAGGGTGGTCTTGCCCGAACCGTTGGGTCCCAGGATCACCCAGTGCTCGCCCTGGCCGACAGTCCAGTCGATGGAGTCGAGAATCGTGTGTCGCGCCGCCGCGTACGAGACGTTGCGGATGTCCAGTGGGACTGCGGTGTTCATTTCTCCCTGTATCTCCTCGGATGAAACGTCGTCCTATCGCTCCATGCCATCCATATCGTCCCGGCATCCCCGCCCCTCTGCCGTCACTCCCGCCCCTCTGCCTTTCTCCGCCCCTCCCGTCATTCTCTGCCCCTCCCGTCATTCCCGCGAAAGCGGGAATCCAGGAGGGGTTGGGGCGCGGCAATACCGCAGACCGTCTTGCCAACGCAGAGCGAAGGTTCTAAATAGCATTCCTATGCGTAGACTCGAAGGGCGGACGGCCATCGTGACCGGGAGCGGCCAGGGAATCGGTGAAGCCATCGCCGTCGCGATGGCCGAAGAGGGTGCCGCCGTGGTGGTGGCGGAGTTGCAGGAAGACAATGCCAGGGCCGTGCAGCGAAAGATCGAGCAGGGCGGCGGCACGGCCTTGTGCCACCCCACCGACGTGTCGCAGGAGGACTCTGTTGACGCCATGGTGCAGGCCTGCCTCGACCGTTTCGGCAAGGTCGACATCCTGGTCAACAACGCCGGCATCTACCCCACCAATACGGTGGAGGACATGCCCGAGAGCGAATGGGAGCGGGTCATCGGCACCAACCTGTTCGGGACGTTCCTGTGCAGCCGCGCGGTGACGCCGCAGATGCTGCAACAGCGAAGCGGCCGCATCATCAGCATCACCTCCGGCCGGGGGCTTCAGGGGGCCGGGAACGGCGCCCACTACGCCGCCTCCAAGGGCGGGATCATCGGCTTCACCAAGAGTCTGGCGCGGGAGCTGGCGCCCGCGGGCATCGCCGTGAACTGCATCTGTCCGGGCGTGTCGGATACGGCGCAGCCCCGGGGCCACCGGACCGAAGAGGAGCTTTACGCCAACGCGGCCAGAATCCCGCTGGGACGAATCGGACAGCCGCGGGACATGGCCAAGGCAGCGGTCTTCCTCGCCAGCGACCGGGCACGGTTCGTCACCGGGCAGACCCTGGTGGTGAACGGCGGGGCGATCATGGTGTAGGGCTCCCGATGGGGGGGCCCCGGCATGCAATCGAAAACGAAGGACTCGTGATGGAAACCAAGGTGGTTGTCGTGACCGGCGGCGCCAGCGGCATCGGCCGCGCCACGGTGCTGCGCTTCAGTGAAGAGGGCTACAGGCCCGTGCTTCTGGACCGGGACGCGGAGGCAGGGGCGGCGACCTTGTCGCGCCTCGAGGCAGGGAAGGTGGAAGGCCAATTCATCCAGGCAGACCTGACCCGGAAACCGGATGTGACGGCAGCCTTCGAGCGCATCCTGTCCGCCACCGGCCGCATCGACGTGCTGGTGAACCTCGCCGGGGGCACGTTCCACAAGAACGCCATCCAGGACGTCACCCCGGCCCAGTGGAAAGAGTGCCTCGACCTCAACCTCAAGACCACGTTCCTGTGCGCTCAAGCGGTCATCGCACCCATGAAGCGGGCGGGGCAGGGGACCATCGTCAACACCGCATCCAACTTCGGCGTGACGGGCGGCGCGGAGCGGACCCACTATGCCGCCTCCAAGGCCGCCATCATCGCCTTCTCCAAGTCCCTGGCCACGGAGCTGGCGCCCCACGGCATCCGCGTCAACACCATCGCCCCCGGACTCACCGGAACCGAACGGGTACGGGGCAAGTACGACGCGGATGAATGGGCCGCGCTGTCGGGCACCCTGCCCATGGGCCGCGCCGCCATGCCCGAGGAGATCGCCGACGGCATCTTCTTCCTCGCCGGCGACGAGAGCGACTACGTCACCGGCGCCACGCTGCACGTCAACGGCGGCATGGTCATGCCGTAAGCGGGAGCGGGGGGAGCTGGGCATGGCCAACGACGAAGTGCTCATTGAACGGATACGGCGCATCTTCTCGCGGCGGAAGGGATACTCCGAGCGGAACATGTTCGGCGGAGTCTGTTTCATGATCAACGGCAACATGTGCGTCGGAACCTGGAAGGGCTCGCTGGTCGTACGGTTGGACAAGACGAGACACGAGGAGACGCTAGCGGAGCCCCATACGAAGCCCGCCAACATCACCGGTAGAGTCATGAAGGGGTGGGCTCTCGTGGAGCCCGCGGGCATCGAATCAGAGCATGATCTGACGAGATGGGTGGACAGGGCCGCGGACTTCGTCGGCTCCCTTCCGGACAAGTCCGGCCATGCATCATCGTGGAGTCGGGACGAGATCTATGACGCTGACGGTCGGTGACGGTACGATGCGTCATCTTCTGTGGCGCTGCCTCGCCGCCGCCGTCATCGTCCTGACCCTCGGCTGGCCCGGAGCCGGGTACGCGGACGTCGTCGAACAGACCAACCGCCACGCCGTGCGCGTCCAACTCCTGACCCGCGGGCTCGAGCACCCGTGGTCGCTGGCATTTCTGCCCGACGGACGGTTGCTGGTCACCGAGCGGGCCGGCCGGCTCCGCTACGTCGCGGCCGACGGCACGTTGGATCCCACTCCCATCTCCGGTCTTCCCGAAGCCCTTTCAGCCAGGCGACAGGGCGGGTTGCATGATGTGGTGCTGCATCCACGGTTCTCGCAGAACCGCCTCGTCTACTTCGCCTATGCCGGTAAGGGCGCGGGCGGCCACGGCACCGAACTCGCCCGGGGCCGGCTTGACGGCTACCGGCTTACCGGCGTGGAGATCCTGTTCAGGGCGTTGCCGAAGTCGTGGGGAGGCCGTCACTTCGGCGGGCGCGTGGTGTTCGATGGCAACGGGCGGGTGTTCCTCACCCTTGGGGATCGGGGAGACGGGCCGCGCGCACAGGATCCTGGCGACCATGCCGGCTCCGTCATCCGCCTCACCGAGGACGGCGGCATACCGCGGGACAATCCCTACCGATCGTTGGTCGGCGCGAGACCCGAGATCTACACTCTTGGCAACCGCAACGTGCAGGGCGCGGCGATGAATCCGTGGACCGGCGAGCTCTGGACCCACGAGCACGGCCCGCAGGGTGGTGACGAGGTCAACGTCATCCGCGCCGGTGTGAACTATGGCTGGCCGGTGATCACCTACGGCAGGAACTACGGCACCGGCACGCGGATCGGCGAAGGGACCCACAAGCAGGGCATGGCCCAGCCGCTGCACCAGTGGACGCCGTCCATCGCGCCCTCGGGCATGGCGTTCTACAAAGGGGATCGGTTCCCCGGCTGGCGCGGCAACCTGCTGGTGGGTGCGCTCAAGTTCCGTTTGCTGGTGCGGCTCGAGCTCGATGGAGAGCGAGTCGTGCGCGAAGAGCGGATGCTCAAGGGGGTCATCGGCCGCATCCGGGACGTGCGGGTCGGGCCGGACGGATACATCTATCTGCTGAGCGACGAACGGAACGGGGTGATTGCACGGCTCGAGCCCGCTGGCGGCTGAGGGGTATTATCCCCTGAAACGCCCGCGCCAATCTGATCACCACGCCCTCCCTTGCGCCACCCAGCGCAGATGGCTCTGTGTGGGCAAGTCTGACGAAATCCTGAAGTTCTTCCACTGACTGGAACACACCCTCGTAAAGAACTGGGACCACCGGGATTTCGTGTTCCTCGGCGTATTTCACTAGCCCGACTTCCGCAACTCGAGCGGCGTTGCGGTGAACCGCGTAGGGTCCGCTTGGCTGTCGTCGTCCGCGGCCCTTGCTGGCGAGTAGGGCCAGTAGAGAGTCTTGGGATACTTGAGCATGGTGTTCGCGGCCGAAAACGGGACAATTCCCCGGATCTACTTCTTCGAAGCGTGCTGCGGACATGTTCTGGGACCGGGACCTTCCCGGATTCGGCATCCGGGTCTACCCATCGGGCGCCAAGGTCTACGTCGTGCAGACCCGCGTCTTCGGCCGCTCCAAGCGCGTCACCGTGGGCCGCCACGGCAAGCTTTCCGCCGACCAGGCCCGCAAGGAAGCCGCCCGGATCATCGCCCGCATCAAGACGGGCGAGACCGTGCTGAATACCCAGGAGACGGTGGGCGCCTACAAGGGCCTGAGCGTGGTGGAACGCGCCTTCCGCAGCTACAAGACCGTGGACCTCAAAGTACGCCCCATCTTCCACTACGCCGCCCATAGGGTCCGTGCCCACGTCTTCCTGTGCATGCTCGCCTACTATGTCGAGTGGCACATGCGCCAACGCCTCAAGCCCCTGCTGTTCGACGACCACGACCCCCAAGCCGCTGAAGCCCTGCGCGCCTCCGTGGTGGCCCCCGCTCAGGTCTCCCCCTCCGCCAAGAACAAGGCGGCGCACAAAATCACCGCCGCAGGCTGGCCCGTGCACAGCTTCCGCTCCCTGCTCAACGACCTGGCCACCATCGCCAAAAACCGCGTCGTCACCTCCCAACTCAACCACGCACAACCCTTCGACATCATTACCCGCCCCACGGCCCTCCAAGACGAAATCTTCAAACTCCTGGGAGTTCGCCTGGAACGTACTCAGTAGCCAATACCCGCTTCCCTCCTTTCCTCTTCAAAAACAATGAGTTAGTATCGACTGTAGCTCGGAGTTCAGTCTAGGATTCGTGGAGCGCGACCGGCGGCGGAAAGGACGAAATCAGCAAATTGACTCGCGATAACAACAGTTTTCGGTTGCCATTGACAGCCACGCCGGGAACCGGGACCGCAACGCCGCAGCGAACGCCCTTGCAAGAGCCACTGGCGACGGGGCCGTGCCGGGCGGCCACAGCCGGGAGATCTCAGCCCGGCCGGGGGGCAACGCCCCGCCCGGCAGTGCCCGGTGCCGCCGGCGAGCCAAGGGGTCCACACGCCCCTTGCGAGGCGGGAGCGCCCCAGGCTCCGGAGTCAGCACGAGACGGGAGACGGAATTCAGCACGAATTCTGTCCTTCTCCGGATCCACAGGAAATCTGTCCGTCCGGACACAATTCGTGTTGATCCACACACAACTGCGCACACGCCGGTCACGCCGGCGACACCGCCGCGCGCGTCGCGCAGCAAGCCGCGCGGCAACGCCTGACGGCGTACACTACGGCAATGAGGGAACGACAACGGCGCGACGGTGTCGCGTCGAAACGCGCACGGAGGAAGTGGAGACAAGTGCCGGTGCTACAGTGCCGGACACGACGCCGGGACGGACCCGCGCGGAGATCCCGCAACGTCGCCCGCCGGACAGCGCCCGCGCGACCGAACAGCTCGCAACACCAGTGTGAGAGCTGCACCCAAGAAACGCCTTGACCATGAAGCCAAGTGGCGCCGCACACCCCTGGAGAGCGCTCGCAATACTGCTCCTCGCGATGGGCCAAGCACACGGAGAGGATCAGGGGGCACGAACGCTCGGACCGTTCGCAGCGCTTGGGTGGAGCCGGAACGTGACGACGTCGCGCAACGGATGGACGGCCACCGTGGCAGTGCGCATCACCGAGCACGCGGCGCGGGTTCCGGGGCACCGGGACACACTCCAGGGCGCCGAGCACGTCATGATCGTGGCGGCGGACTGCAGAGCGGCGGGAAATCCGGACCCGAACGGAGCAAAGCCCTTCGCCGCCGCCGGCGAGATCATACTCGATGACCACCCGGACGCGCCCGGCGCGTGGACCTGGTTTCCGGTGTTCGCGTTCATGGAGCTGACCGGAAGGACCGAGCACCGGTACCCGATGGAAGTGCGGATAGGCGACCAAGCGCCGATCGACACCACGCTGGTGCGCCCGCGCATCCACCACATCACCACGCGGCCGGACCTGCACGCGGACGTCCCCGGAGTCCCGGTGCTGAAAGTCTTCGCCAGCGGAGAGCGCGTCGCATTTTCCGCCGCAGGGCCGGACATCGTGCTTCACGGCTGGATCGAAGCCCCCGAAACGGCCCGCATCGCTGCAAAGCTCATGCTGCGCGAGTGCCCCGCGCAATGACGAAAGTGGCGTTGCCTGGTGGACTCGCCGGTACTGATGCGCCGCTGCGATCTCGGCGGTGGCCGCGAGCGGCCACGGGCCGTCGCCGGCGAGCTAGTCCATGCAGCGCTGGACCTCCTGCGCACAGTTTAGGTGTCCACCAAATCGGGTCAACTCCAGTCCGCGGGCGCCTCCCATCCGAGGATGATCCGCGTTGGACCCAGACTGGAGGTCAACGCACTCCCCGTCCCCCTCGGATTCATCGGCGGGCCGGGCGCGCCGGAGGTGGTCTCGGCATCCACCGAGTCCGACCAGGCGCCGTCGCCTACCGAGTTCTTCGCCCGCACCCGGTAGTGGCGCACCGTCGCCGGCTCCAGCCCGGTGTGCTCGTAGGACGTGTCGATCGCGCCGTCCTTCACCGTGGTGTGTTCCTCGACCAGCGCCTCCCAGTCGAGGGGGTCGTCGTCCTCCGAGACCTCGATCCGGTAGCTCGCGACGACCCGCCCGCCATTGTCCGCCGGCGGGTCCCAGGTCACCACGATGCTGGTGTCGCCGCCGGGCTCGGCCGCGGGGTTCTCCGGCGCGCCGGGGACGACGGGCTGGACGGTGGAACCGTTGGTCACCGCCGGGACGTCGTTCTCGCCGGTGGTGAAGCTCGCCGCGTCGTTGCCGACTGTATCCTGGAGCCTTTGGCCCAAACTGGGCGCGACGTAGGCGACCGTGATGGCCTGGCCCTGCCGCACGGTGGGGGAGTCCGTGGTCAGTCGCAGGGTCACGGTTCCGGTCGAGCCGTTCACGCCGAGACTACCGGGCCTGAACCGCGCCCCATCCTCAGCCGTCACCGTAAAGAGCGACGCTGGCGCCAAGCCTGCGAGCGAACCGTCGAGCGCCTGGTCGAAGACGACCGCGACCGATCTGCCGTTCGCCGGGACATTCGCCGACGCCACCATCGGCGCCGCGACGTCGTCGGTGGTGGCGTGGGCGCTGTCGGAGGCGGGGCCGGCGCCGTGCTCGTTGATCGCCGAAACCCGGTAGTGGCGCGTGGTCGGCGAGGGCAGGCCGGCGTCCTCGTACGTCAGGTCCGTCGAGCCGGTGTCCGCCACCAGCTCCATCCAGGGAGCGTTGCCGTCGGCCGACCGCTCGATCCGGTAGCCGGTGATTTCCGAGAGGCCGGTGTCCGACGGCGCCTCCCAGGAAAGGTCGATCTGCGTGCCGGGGTTCGTGGCGTCCCTGGTCGCCGTCAGGTTCCCCGGCGCGCCCGGGAGGCCGGTGACGGTGGAACCGTTCACGACCGATGCGGTGAAGCTCGCCGCGTCGTTGCCGGCCGCGTCCTGCAGGGCGCCGGCATCGTTGCCGGAGGTCGGATCGGTGTAGGTGACGACGACCGTCTGGCCCTGGAGGATGAGGGGGGTGAGGGCCAAGTAATATTCGGCGTCGACTGCACGAACGTAGGTAGCCCGAACCGGGGCGCCGTCGGCGGTCACCGTGAAGGCGGTGTCCGGGGGCCTGCCGCCCGAGCTTCCATCAACGTCCTCGTCGAACACCAGCTTCAATTCATCGCCAAGCGTGTATACCGTCGCCGACTCCAGCCCCGGCGGCGTGGTGTCGGGCGGGTCGCTGACGACCTTCACGGTGACGCTGTCGCCGACCGACCAACTGAGCCCGGAATTCGTCCGCTGGGCCTCGTTGCCGGAAAATGTGGCATCGGAGAACCTGAACGTGCTGGTGCCGAACTCCATCGCCAGCGCGGCTTTCTGCGCGTCGGTGAAGGACCCGTTGAACAGCACGCGGAGCGATCCGGAGCCCGTTATGAGACGGATCCGCGTGATGGTCCGGTTCGTCGAGTCGACGGTGAAGTCGTTGTCCGTGAGCGCCGCGGCGTTGGCGCAGGAGTGATCGAGGCTCGCATCGACCGCGTCGCAGCCGCGCCAGGTGCCGCGGTTCTTCACCGTCAGCGTCGCCGACAGCAGGTCGCTCGGACCCATCATGGGCGGCAGCACCGCGGCGACGGTGCCGCTGCGCGGGAAGGCCGCGCTCGTGAGTTCCTCGTCGTATCCGAGGTCGTCGGTGAAGGAGACCTTCACCTTCACCTGCTTGCCCGCGTCGTCGGCAACGAGCTCGTAGGTGCTCGACGTCGCCCCGGTAATATCCGTCTCCGTGCCGGAGTCGTCCCGGATCCACTGGTATTCGTACGAGACGTTGGTGAGCCCGTTCGCGTCCCGGATCCCCGCCGTCGACGCCGTCACCGTCTCGCCCACCCGGGCCGAGCCGATCACCACCGGCAGGCCCGTCGCGGGGGCATTCGGCGGCCGGGGCACCTCGTTCTGGACCGCGGGGACCCCGTTCTCGCCGGTGGTGAAGCTCGCCGCGTCGTTGCCGGCCTCGTCCTGGATGACGCCGTCGGTATCGTCGCTGCCGGGGTTCGGGTCGGTTTAGGTGACGACGATCGTCTGGCCGAACTCGAGTGCCGGAGATAGCGACAAAACTACAGTCTTATAATCCGTGACAACCGAGTCTACAGTGAGGGTGGATCCGTCGGCGGTCACCGCGAATCTGTCGGCGGGAATCGTGACGCCCTCATCGAGTTCTTCGGAAAAGACAAGCCGGATATCTTGGTCGGCGTTTGCCGCGCTCAGTACCGGCGGCGTGGTGTCCTGCGCCCACGCGGCGGTGGAGAAGGCCCCGGAAGCGCACAGGCACAGCATCGCGGCGGCGAGGCCCCTAGCGAGCGCCGCCAGGCGGAAGCGACCGGCCCGGAGACCGGGCGGAGGGCGGAGCGGCCCGCCGGCCGCCCACTCCCAAAGCTGGGGGGGGGGGGCGACGCAATGCACGACCGGCGGCCGGCCCCGAAACGCCCGGCTCCGCCGCCGGATGGGTCCCCTTGCGTTTCGTCTCCAACGTCGTTGCCGTTTGCACGTTCATCGGTCACCTCCTTCCATCGTTGCGTGCGTGTTTGCCGCTCTTCAAGACCTGCCCGGCAGCGGCGCCGTGTGCTCCCGCACCGGAGCATCGAAGTTGGCTCCTTGCGCCGTAGCGTGAAATGGCCCTGCCGCCTACCAGCGCACCCTTGCGCGCATCATCAGCGCGTGCGCCGGCGCACCGTCGTCGTTCGCGGCCTCGCGCCGCGTCGCCTCGAGCCCGAGCTCCATCGACACCGGGCCGGGGCGCGCAAGCCCCAACCGCCAGCCGAGGCTCAGCTCCCGGTGCCCGCCCGAGAGCCCGAGCCCCGCCTCCGGCGTCGCCGTGAACCGGTCTCCGAACACGCCGAAGCCGTAGCCGAACCGGAGCTCCAGCCGGCGGTTCGCCAGGTCCTCGCCGTCGTCGTTCGCCGCCAGCCCCTCGAGGTGCCGGTGCCCGAGCAGCGCGTCCATGCCGCCCGAGGCCTGCGCCCCCACGGTCTGGGTCAGCGTCAGCTTCGGACCCCGGCCCGTGCCCCGGCCCGGATCCCAGGCGAACGAGCCCGAGAGGCCGCGCTCCCGGAAGCCGCCCGCCTCGTGGGTCAGCAGGCCGCGCGCGCGCAGCTCCGCCGAGAGCCCGCTCTCCGGATGCGTCCAGGCAAGCCCGCCGCCGAGATCCAGGCCGAAGCCGGTCTCGGCATCGCCGCCGTCATGGCGCACGCCGACCTCGAGACGCGGCGTCAGTTCGCCGCCGCCGAGCGCGAGGCCGCGCCGGCTGCCCTCGAGACCGAGCCGGAACCGGGTCACCTCGGCCTCCGCCGCCGCGAGCCCCGCGGCCTTCTCCGAGGAGGTGCGCACGACCATCGCGTCCGAAGTCACCGCAAGCTCGACGCCGCCCTCGGCCGGCGCCTCGACCGCCACCCCGCGCAGGCCCGCCGCCGCCATCGTCAGGTCCATGTCGGTCCGGATCGGGCTGTCCGTCTCGTCCGTCTCCGGGTTCTTCGGCGTCAGCACCAGCGTGCCCTCGCCGTAGCCCGCCACCCCCCAGAGCGCCACCCGCGGGTTCACCATGTAGCGCCCGTAGGGGTAGAGCCCGGTCACGCTCGACGTCACCGTGCCCTCGCCCCGGCCCCGGTACCCGCCCGCGCCGCGCGAGTGCCCGAGCATCAGCCCCACCGTGCCCCGCTCGCGTGAGAAGTCCGCGCCCAGCATCGCGCTCGTCACCTCGCCGTCGAGGGTGAGCTCGCCCTCACGCCCGTCGAAGCGCGACACCGCGCCCCGGCCCCAGACGGACGCGTAGCCGCGCTGCGCCGTCCCGCCCGTCAGCGCGAACGCGCTCCCGGTGAGGAAGTCCCGCCCGGTGAGCGCGCGCGAGCGTCCAGCCTGCGCATCTTCCTCCGTCTCCCCCTCGAGCCAGCTCGAGAGCGCATCGAGCCGCTTCTCGGCCTCGCGCTCCTCGAGCGCCGCCACCCCCTCGGCCGATGCGCCGCTGAGCGTCTGCCCGGCGACGCTCACCGCGACCCCGGGCGCGCGCAACGCCGAGAGCCGCCCCTCCACCGCATCGAGCACCTGCTCGGCGACGGTGCGCCCGAAGCGCGCGAGCCACGCCCGAGGCATCGCGTCCGAGTTGACGATGGTGCCGGTCGCCGTCGCGCCGGCGAGCCACGCGTTGCCGCCCGCCGGGTTCGAGAGCGTCAGCGTCAGCGTCTCCTCGCCCTCGTCGTGGCTGTCGTCGAGCACCGGCACCGACACCGTCTTCGCCGTCTCCCCCGGCGCGAACGTGAGCGCGCCGGAGGTGGCGGTGTAGTCCGCTCCGGCCGTCGCCGTTGCGTCGCTGGTGGCGTAGTCCACCGTGACCGTCGCCTTCGACGCCCGCGCGAGCGTCACCGCGAAGTCCAGCGTCACGTCCCGCCCCTCGTCCACCCGCGCATCCGCCACCGAGAGCCCCGGTGGGCCCAGGATGGTCTTCGAGGCCGTGTTCGAGAGCCGTTCATCGTCCGCTGCGCACACCGCCCCCGTCACCGAGCACGACTCCTCTGGACCGACCGACACCGTCAGGTCCTCGTTCGAGACCGGCGTGACGGTCACCCGCCACTTCTTGTTCCTGTTCTCCCCCTGCAGGAGCCGCGCGACCCTCGTCGCGGTGAGGCTCTGGCCCCCCTGGCGGATCTTGAGCGTGCGGTCCCGTAGCGTTGCGTAGCTGTAGCTCACCGGATTCTTGTTGAACCTGACCTCGAAGTGGAAGGCCGTCGACCCGTCATGCTCGTCCGGCGCGCTCCGGAACTCCACCCGGAACGGCTCCGGCGGCGTCCCCGATTGCGCCGGCGCCGTCGCCGGCACCGTGGCCGAGACCGCCGCCGCAAGCCGCCCCCCCTGCGCGGTGCACATCGCCCCCGTCTCGCCGCACGCAGGACCCGCCGGCAGGGCGATCGTGATGTCTCCGCTGTCGTCGGGCTCGATGGTGATCGCCCACACCCTGTTGCGGTCGTCCCCGCTCGGGTTCACCCGTCTGGCCCTGGTCACGCTCCCGTTCGTCACCGAGAGCACGCTCGCGTCGTCGGACGAACCTGCGAGCGTCTGGTAGCTGAAGCCGCTCTCCAGCGTCTCGCTGAACGCGAGCTCGAAGCTGAACACCTCGTTGCCATGCTGTGCCGGCACCTCGTTGAACTGCGCCGTCAGCGCCTGCGCGGCGCCCGCCTCGGTCGGCTCCGTGCCCGGGTGGGCGAGCTGCGCCGCCAGCCCGCTCGCCTGTCCCACGATGCGCGCGCCGTCGAGGCTCAGGCTGTTGGCCGTCACCGCGATCCGCGACACGGTGCCGTCGGTCTCCGTCACCGCCCTGGAGAAGACCAGGGTGGCGCTCTCCGATCCGGAGGCGTAGTCGAGCGTTCCGGCCGTGCCGCCGGTGCTCACCCCGATCCCGGGCGTGCCGTCCGCCACCGTCACCGCCTCGCTGAAGGCGACGCTCACCTCGATGCTCTCGTCCGCAGTCCACTGACGGTCTCCCGAGCCGTCCGGAGCGAGGGTGACCTCCGTCACCCAGGGCCCGGTGGCAAAGCCGGTCTCGGCGTAGGACCCCTCGCTGTCGGCCAGGATGTAGCCGTTGAGAGACACGCCGTCCGGCACGATGCGTGCGGTGAAGGCGCCGCCGTCGGCCTGCGTCACCGTGTGGCTGAATGACACGATGTCGGTGCCGTTGCCGCCGGTGTAGGCCGCCTCCCGTCGTGCGCCGTCGAGGAGGATGGCGAGCCGCGGGCCGCCTCCCGGCGCCCCGATCACGTTGACGACGCGGCTGAACCGGACCTGCGCCTCCACCGTTTCGTCCGCGTCCCAGGTGCCGTTCTCACCCGGTTGCGAAGTCACCGCCGCGCCGACGACGCGGGTCGGCTCGCGGGCAGGCACCTCGGCCTCGACGGCCTGCGAGATGCTCCGTCCGTCCGCGGTGCAAATGGCGCCTTCGGTCTCGCAGCTCGCCTTCGGGGTGAGCGCGATGGTGACCGCATCGCGTGACGAGGCCGGGGTGACGGTGATTTGCCAGTCCCGGTTCCGGCCGTCTTCCGTTTGCGCCACGGCCGTCACCGAGCCGTTCGTCACCGTGAAGGCCGAGCCGCGAAGGGTCGCGGCGCTCACCGGGAACTCTTCGCTGAACCGCAGCCCGAAGGTGAAGGCCTCGCCGCGGTGCACCGACGGCAGGTCCCGGAGCTCCGCGGTCAGCGGCGCCGGCGGCGCACTCTGGGGCACCCGCGTCGCGTCCACCGGGTAGTCGGTGAAGGATCCGGCCGGGTTGCCGTCCGCGTCCTGGATGACGTTGCCGCTCGCGGGCGGGGTGTAGCTCACCTTGACGGTGTCGTCACGGCCGATGGCGCCGCTCACCTCAATCCGCAGCTCGTTCGCCCTGTCGCCGGAAACGACCCCGGACACGGTGGCCTCGGCTCCCCCGACCGTCACGGTGAAAGCGTCCGGGCCCGGAATGGAATTGCCGTCCACGTCCTCGTCGAACGACACGAAGACCGAGGCGCCGTCCGGATGGACCCTTGCGGACTCCGGCGCCGGCCCGACACCCGGATCGGACGCGTCGAGGGCTGAGAGATTGTCCACTCTCGCATTCGAAAAACCATGGACGTCGGCGCCGTTCAGGCCCTGCAGAACGGCGGTGCCGTCGCCGGGAGTCGGATCGCGGTAGCTGACCGTGACGGTCTGGCCCTGCCGGATGGCGGGAGAAAGCCCCGACAGATAAACAAACCGTGGCGCACGGGCGTTGAACAGGACGTCGCCGACGCCGACCGGGGCATTGTCGGCGGTCACCGTGAACAGGTCCTTGGAGGGGATTCGCCCGGGCGTGCGGTCCAAATCCCGGTAAAAGGGCAGTTTCAGAACCGCTCCGTTGTAACTTACCCGGACCAGCGCCGTAACCAGCGTCGGCCTGCGAGGCCAGGCAAGCGGGGTCCACGCCCGCACGGGTCCGTACCATTCACCGGCGCCATGCGAGTTCGTGCCTCGTACCCGTATCCAGTAGACGGTGGCGTAGTCGAGGTTCTCGATTGTCGCAGTACCCTCTCCCGCGTATGCGTGACCGCCGGGCGTTCCGCTCATGCCTTGCGGACCGTCGATCCATTCCGAGTCGGGGACCGGCAGTCCGGGCCACTTGGCGTACTGCACGTCGTAGTTGTCGGCGCCGTGGCTGGTCGGATACAGCCCCCAACGGGACTCGATGGTGTTGCCGGGCCCACTCGTGGCCAACACGAACTTCATGATGGGACGTGGACCCGTGGTGTTCTCCACGCCGTTGTCGATCGCCATGAAGTCGAACGTCCGCGCGTCGTTGCCGGCGAGGTCCTGAATCGCCGCCGCGTCGTCGACACCGTAGGTGGGGTCCAGGTAGCCGACGCGGACTCTCTGCCCCCTGACGATGGGCGAGGTGAGATCGCCCAGCACCAGCTCGTTCGGGGCGGTTCCCCCTCTCACGCTGACCGGCCTGACAACAAAGCTCACGCCGTCGACCATGATGAAGAAGGCGTCGACTGTGGGGTCGGGGGGCCTGGCGGCAGGCAGGCTGTCGGGATGCTGATCGATGGGCTCGCTGAAGTAGAGATGTATGTCCTTGCCGATGACGGAGCCGTATGTGGTGACACCTCCAGTGGTGGCGCCAAGCGTCGGTGGCGTGGTGTCGGCCAGTGCCCGCGCAGGATAGGCGTCGCTGCTCACCTCCTCGTCGTTGCCCGCATCATCGGTGAAGCTCACCTTGACCTTCACCCGCTTGCCCATGTCCGCCGCCACCAGCGTGTACGTGCGCGACGTCGCGCCGCCGACGTCGGTCGGGTTCGACGTCCCGTCCGCGTCCACACGCACCCACTGGTAGCGGTAGGCGTAGCCCGCATCGCCGTGGTCCGCCTTGCTCAGACCGTCAACGTCGGCAATCGTCCCCTTGGACGCGGTCAGGGTTTCCCCGACCGAGGCGGTCCCGGAAATCGTCGGCAAACCCGTGGCGGCGTTGTTGGCAACCCTGACCGTTCCACTGATTCTCATTCGAACCACCGGAGAATTTGGGCCGCTCCAATTTGCTCCATTGTCGGTACTGCTCAGACTGGAGTCGTCGATACTCCAGCCCGTCGCACTGCCGGAATCCTCTCTGTGCGACAGTGTTGCACTTCCACCGAAGCTCCCCGCAGGTGCACCTATGCGCACGAAGTAATCGGTTTGTGCGGCCAGTGTCGAACCCGCTGGCGCTCCAAAGGAGGTGAGACCGTCGCTGACGGTTGTCGGGTTGGTCAGAGCATGGACTTCGGAGCTTGGGCTGCCGTTCGAATCACTGTAGATCGCTACCGCTACGGAATCATCGCTGCTCCAATTGTTGATATGGAAGCTGACTGAAGAGAGCGTATACCCGTCAGGGCTGCTTCCCGTGCTGAATTGCTGGGCCCGTAGGCTTTGTGAATTCGGGAGCTCGAAGCCAACATGGCTGATCCCGTCATTACTGAGCGTTGATTGCCCGGTATTGCTGACGAGGGTCGTCTGGGCTGAAGCATCGGGGACGAGCGTCGTGAGCGAGCATGCGAAGGCCAGGCCGATCAATGCGACCCGACGCGGCATGCTCGGAGTTGCATGGCGATCGGCAGGTCTCATGTTCGGGGGATTACGGTGCGATGTACCGCATCGGGTTGCCCCGGCAGCAGGAGAGTCGCGGGCGTCCCCGTGCTCCGGCGCACCGTCCGCATGCGCCCGGCGCGCGTGCGCGTCATTGCGCTTGAGGAACCGCCATGCCCGTGCACCGCCGCCCGTCGCCATGCCGCCACCGGACCCCCCGCCCGAATCCGCCTCGCCGCCCAACGGGGCGCCCGCACCGGTCTGCGTTCGATAACTGGCGTTATCGCGAGTCAATTTGCTGATTTCGTCCTTTCCGCCGCCGGTCGCGCTCCACGAATCCTAGATAGACGGCGCCGGTATCGGTGTCAACCGAAAATAAAAGTACCCGAAAAGGATTCGTTGCCTCAAAAGAGAAAAGTACCCGAAAGGGGGAACTCATGAAGCTGTGGCGGATGCTGGACTATGTGTGCGGCAAGCGTCTGGCGGCGGCGCTTCCCAGGGTGCTGGAGGCGCTGGAGCGGCACGGGGAGTTGGCGGTGAGCGGCGAGGTACGCCAGGCTTTGGTCAGCGTCAGCGCCTCCACCATCGACCGGCTGCACACGGCCATACCCGCCCGTGTAGCCCGCCGCCTGAACCTCGTCGTACAGCCGCTTCGCCGACAGCCGGGGAAACTCCTCCAGTCGCGCTTCGATGATCCCCTTGTACGGGTCCAGCTTGTGCCCCATTGCCGGCCTCGGCCTGTAATGCGCCGCGCCTCCCTCAAGGTCCCTGTCCAACTACCCCGTCTCAACCCACCGGTGGATCGACCGACGACCCACTCCGAACCGCCGCGACAACTCCGTCTTCGATACACCCTGTTCCAGATAGTGCTTAAGCAGCATCCTCGTCTCCCATCCGTGCATCTGTACGCCGCTCCATTCCTGTTGACTTCGCCAACAGCGTGGAACGCCGCACCTCCTTCAGCAACTTCGATGTGTGCCATTTTCGGTTGACAGAAATGGGACATTTTAGATTTAGATTGCCACCAACAGCCGGAACGCAGTGCAACCTCCTGGTTCTGCGCGCGTTTTCCGCGCCCCGGAGCGCCGCTGCGCGCCGCCGACCCCGTCCTCCGACCGGAGCCGGCCCCCTGCCGAGGGCCGGCCCCGTCGCCGGTGCATGCGCGCGAGCGCCCGGCGCACCGCCTCGCACTTCGCCGCCTTCCCCAGGCCCATCGCCCGGTGTGCGGCCGCGATGGACGCCACGTAGCGGCGCACCGTCGCCGGTGCGCGCTCGCGCGCCATCGCCTCGACGAGCGCGGCGATGGTCTCGGCGCTCGCGGGCAGCGCCCGCACCCCGCGCTCGGCGCACCAGGCGGTGAAGATGGCGAGGTCCGAGCGCATCGCCCGCTCGGTATTGGCACAGAGCGCCGCCGCCGAGCAGGCGGCCACTGAGTCGTCGTTCGCGCCGCCGGCGTTGTCCCGGTGTCTACCCGCATGAATCAGCCTCCGAGTCCATGGAACACGGCCCGGAGATTGACTCGCGATAACAACAGTTATCAAGTTCTTGGAATTTCCGTGTTATCGTTAGTGTGAAGGGAACCGTGTCTCAGCCCAAGACAAGGTGCTAGCAGTCCGACGCGCAATACCGCTGACAAACTGACGACCCTTTCCCGGGTGTTTTCGAACCAGACTAGGAACACGGCCATGTCACCGGGGCTCGCCCAAGGGCGTCGGCGGACTTGGTGCGGGCGTCGATTGCCGACAATACACGCGCGTACGACACGGCGTTGCGACGGTTCGAGCAGTCGGAATATCCGGAGACAGACGCCGGAATCGCGGCGTACCTCAGAAGCCTGTACGAGCAGGGGCGCTCCGCGCCCTCAGCGAATCCAGCGCCTCCTGAACCAGCCTCCGCCGTAGCGCCTTTTCTTCATCCGCGGGGAGGCTTGCGTCTCCGGTCACGTGGACGATGCCGTGCCCCAGCACGACGCGGTTGGAGCCCACCATCTTGGCGATGGGGAGGGCGGAGGTCATTTGCACGACGGGGACGCCGGCCTTTTCGAGCTCGGTGGTGATCGCAGCGCCGCTGCGAGTGCTGGTGCCTCACGTGGAGGTGAGGATGACGGCGTCGACCCCCTCGCGTTTCACCTTCTCCGCCATCTCCCGGCCCAGCCGGCGGGTATTGGAGAGGGGGTTGGACAGGCCGGAGGTGGAGAGGAACTCGCCGTGGATCTTGCCCACCGCGCCTTCCTTCTCCAGTTGCCTCAAGGCGTCGAGGGGCACCAGGCGGTCCGGGTCGGCCTGAACGAAGCGGGGGTCGTAACCGCCGTGGGAGATCTCGTAGTCCTCGCCCGCGAGGTCGTCGGCACTGGAGATGTCGTAGGCGCCCCACTTGGTGGCCGCCATGCCTTCGATACCGTCCGGATTGCCCTTGGGAACCAGGCCGCCGTCGGTGATGAGCATCACGGTGGCCTTGGACAGGTCGTCCACGCCCCTGGGCTTGGCCACCGGCTGGAAGGAGGTGACCGGCATCTCGGTGTCGAACGGCTGCTCCCGGACCTTGGCCAGCACCATGTCCACCAGCCGCTCGGCCGAGGACTTGTCCACGAACTGATCCCGTATCAGCCCCCGGGTCAGGTAGCCCTCGTCCCGCGGCAGGCCGATGGCCTCTTCGGCCGACAGCTTCCGGGCCAGCCCGGCCATGCGTTGGACGACCTGTTTCATGTTGGCCGCATTCCGCCCGGAGTCGACGATGTAGAGGCCCTCCCGATAGAGGTCCACCCCCGGGTTCTCCTCGTGCATGGCGGTAAGGACGGGGATGCCGATCTCCTTCTGTACCGCGCTGCACAGGGCGCCGGCGGCCATGCCGTAGCGGCCGGCGTCAAAGCACGGGCCAGCCACGAACAGATCCGCACGGGCGTTCCGGACGTGTTCCAGGACCGCGGCCGTCAGCTCCTCCTGGTGCTCTACGGCGTAGTTGTCGCCGCAGATCAAGGTCTTGACGACGGTGGCCCCGTCGGCGAGGGTCTGCTCGAGAAGACGGCCCGGACCGACGGCGCTTTCCGTTTCCCGAAGCGCGCTCCCGGCCTGCTCCTCGCCGCCGATCCCCCCGAAGAACTGGTTGAGGTAGTGAACGATCCTCATGGTTACGGCCTCCCTGTTCGAGATGTTCGTTGCCCTGTCATTCCGTGCGCGGTGGCGTGTCCACGGCTTCGCACGGCCCCGTCAGTAGACCACCGCTCGCAGCCTCGACGCGCCTTGCTGGTTGGTGACGCCCGCCACGTTCATGGCGCCCAGTTCCCGGACCCCGGCCAGCAACTCGCCGATGGCCGGCGTCGCGGCGATCACCCGTCCGGCCGGCGGCACCTGCCACCGCGTGTCGTTGCCCCCGCCGTAGACGATGGCGTTCACCTCCGGGAAGTTGAACAGCAACGCCGACTCCACCCGGCGGTCGCGCGACACGTCCGAAACCATGACCGACGTGCGAATGCCCTGGGTCTCCAGCAGCCGTGCGGTCTCCGCCAGATCGGCGTGAGGCACGCCGCCGCCGTACTTGGTGAGCACGGCGGCATCGGCATTCAGCGCCCATTGCACCAGGGAGGCGGCGGTGCGGCAGTTCCGGTCGCGGTCCGCGTTGTCCGACCCTGCAATGCTCGCCACCGTGCCGACGAAGTTCAGCTCACCGGCGTGGTGTCTCCGGTAAAGCTCGGTGATGATGGGATGGTTCTGGTAGAGGTAGGTCTCCGCGCCCCCCATGGAGGTGTAGTAGGATGTCACCACCGCGCCGTCCAGCCACTCGTCCGGATGCAGCAGCACCGGCAGCATCCCGGCGGTGTTCAGCCCGTAGAGCACCGGCTCGTTCAGCTCGGCCTGCCGCTGGCGGGAGAAGATCTGTCCCACGTAGGCCACCCGGGGCAGATCCGGGCGGCCCGGCGGTCCGGGATTCACAGGCCCGAGAGGGCGGCTTTCGGAGGGCGGCTGCGAAGCCGCCGCCTGAGCGAGATAGACCGCGGTCTTGAGTCCGGCTACCCGCTTGGCCCTCTGGGCGGCGGGGCCGTCCTTGTCCGGGGCCATGCGGGGGATGACGACGAGGTGGTGCAGCCCGGAGTACGACGATCCCTCCGCCGCCGGTCCCGTCATCTCCAGGACCCGGCCGATGGAGCCTCTGGATCCGCCCGCGGCGTGCTCGTCCAGGACCGTGACCGTCATGCCCGACAGCACGTGGGTGGTGCCCATGCCCGCCGTCAAGGGAGGTCCCAGGATCCCCGGGAAGTCGGGACTCGATCCGGACGCCTTGGCCCTGGGCTCGATGATGTCGAACACCGGTCCGGCCCGGCAGTCCTCACCGGGCGCGACGAGCTCGAAGGTTACGTCGCTGAGGGCCTCGTCTTCGAACAGCAACCCGCGAAGCTCATCCGAGTCGATGTCGAGGGTGGTTCCGTCGAGTCGGGTAGAAGCGCCGAAACGAAGGGTTCGCACCGGGTGGTACGCCAGTGTCAGATTCACGCGGTGGCCTCCATCTGGACACAGTCGGGCAAATGATCCCACATTCCCGCGGCAATGGCAAAGCGGCAGCGCCGCAGGGGCCCCGAAGCGTCAACCCGGACTTGATCCGGCGAGGTCGCGCTTTACCGAGAACAGGGCAACGTTGGCGGGCCTTCATTCATTGGACTTTGCCGCTCCACCGTAGGTGGCCAGCGCGGTGCCGTACTCCGCCGCGTGGACCCCGTGGTCCGTCAGGTCTCCGTGATGGCACTTGAGCGCCCACAGGGCGGCGTCGTGGTATTCCGGCTTCCCGGTGAGGTCGTGCAGCTTCAGGAAGAAGCGCGCGGCGGCGCCGTTTTCGGTGACCAGGGTCAGGGGATAGTTGAGGAATGCGGGTCCCTTCTCGGCAATGTCGAAAAAGCCGCCTGCCGGATTGTTCAAGTTGGCCCGGATGAATCCCGCCAGGGCTTCGGCATGGGCGAGGAGGGCCGGTTCGCCGGTGGCGTCGAACCCGCCCGTCAGGGCGCGTCCCATGAGGACCTGATCCGTGAGGAGCCCGCGCAGCCGGGGCGCGCCGTCCAGGTAGTGGGCCATGCCGCGGGAACCGTCCCAGCAATGGTCCAGCAGGAACCGCAGCGTCTCCAAAGCGCGTTCCTTGCAGTCCTCGCGCTCAAGGGTTCCGGCGGCTCTCAGGCAGGCGGAAACCGTGCGGGCATTGGCGTCGGTGTACATCCAGGGATCGGTGATGGAGAACATGCCCCGGTTCTTGTGCAGCACGGAGCCCGTGGGCGTGTCCCGGCCGGGTGTGATCCGGATGTAGTCGCGGCAGCCGTGGAAGTACGGCTGGGCCGGGTCGCGAAACCCGCGGTCCAGGTAGTCCAGGATCTCTTCCGCGAACTCCTTGAAGAAGGATTCCCGGGTAAGCTCGAACACGTGCAGGGCGTTGTCCAGCAGGCCGGCGTGGTCGGACAGGAGTTTCTCGTGGTGCGGCTCGCTCCAATCCGGTTTCGATGAGTAGCGAAAGAAACCGCCTTCCGGGTCATGGGTCTTGCTCTGGTGCATGCGGTAGAGGGTGAGCCGCACATGGTTGAGGTAACGCGCGTCGCCGGTGCCCGCATGATGCCGCAACAGGAACTCGTTGGCCCCGCAGTGGGGAAACTTTCGGTCGGTTTCGTATCCGCCGTGCACGGGATCGGCCAGGCTCCAGATGACCTCGAGTATTTCGTCCGCGGCCTCCGGCCGAACGGTGGCTGCGCCGGACGGGGGAGAGGCCGGAGAAGCCGGCGCCGTGGCGGGCGCGCGTTCCTGGTAACCTACGTGGACCCGCACCAGCACGTCGTTGAAGTCCCTTGGAGACAGGTAGTTGACGCTCGCCAGGTAGTCGCCCTCGGCGCTCAGGAACACGAGGGTGGGCCAGCCGTTCCGGTTGTAGCGCACGTCGATGTCCGGCCGCTGGGCGTCCTCCACACGGACCGGGACGAAGTATGCGTTCAAAAGCGCGATGGTCTCGGTGTCGGAGAAGGTGGTCTCATCCATGCGCTGGCAGATGCCGCACCAGAACGCGCTCAGGCAGAGCATCACCGGCTTTTTCTCGGAGCGCGCGCGATCAAAGGCGGCCTGACCCCAATCGATCCAGTGAATGCGATGGGCGCTGTTGGGGTTGGGGGAGAAGCGGAACATGAGTGTCCTGGGACCGACGTTCGTGGACAATATGCGCAGGATTCGTTGTTGTCGGCAAGGCTCGGCGACCCCCGAGAGCCTGTAACGGGCGCCGGGCGTCTGTAGTCCCGTAGGTCGGATTAGCCGAAGGCGTAATCCGACGCCGCGCCCCATGTCGGATTACGCCTTCGGCTAATCCGACCTACAGGATTTTCGAGGTACAAGTGCATTCCACTCCGTGCGCGCGGGGCGTGTGGCGGCCGGCCGGAGTCTGTAGTAGACAGAGGCCTGTAGACTGGACGAAAGGATTCCCATGACCGTTTCTCAAGCCGAATTACCCGCGACGATATCGCGCGAACAGATCATCCGCGACTCCGAAGCGGTGCTGGCCATGCCGGATATCCCGGTCAGCGTCGAGGAAGACATTATCCGGATACAGGCCCTGGGCATGGACTGGGACATCGGCATGGTGGTCTACCAGCCGCGGGACGAGAGCCGGATCCTCCGCGGCGCCGACGGCAAGAAGGTGGGAATCTTCCTGCTCCACGGCGGCTCGGGGGACTACAAGACCATGGAGCGGGTGGCGTCGCTGGCGGCGGGCAAATTCGGCTTCAAGGTTCTGAGCGGGACGTTTCCCGGCCGGTTCTATTTCCCGGAACAGAGCCGGGACTGGCCGGAGGATACGATTCACCCGGATGGCAGCGTCCGGACGCCCATCTGGAAACAGGGTGAGCCGATCGCGCGGGATGAATACGAGGTCGCGCGGGACGTCTCCATGCGGCCGCGCTACGGCACCCGGACCGTTGCCAGGGCCAAGCCCGGCACCAACTTCTACTACCGCATGGCGGCCTGGCCCGTGGCCTTCGAAGAAGGCATGAAAGAGGCCATGCGCAGGCACCTGCCCGAGGGGACGTTTTCCATTTACGGCGAAGGCCACTCCACCGGAGGACCTTTCGTTTCCATGCTGTCCCAGCGGGTGCCCAATTTCGCCGGGGTGGTCGCCACCGAGCACACACCGTTCGGCCACGTGGGCGCCATGCGGGACAACTGGAGCGGCTCCATGGGCAAGATTTCCGGTTTCGAGCGCGTGAGCACCGACGACGCCGCCCGTAGCGACCCGTTCAACGAGCTGTACATCCGCACCTGGCGCGACCTGGCGCGCTACGCTGGTCCGGAGGCCCTGGGACAGCAGGGGCCCGGGGCGTTGATGCAACTGCCCATGCTGATGGAAGAGATCCTGGACAACTGGGACCGTGGCAGGTCCCGGCCGCAGTTCAAGGCGGAGTACGTCGTTACCCACAACATTGCCGCCTCGCTGACCGAGGCCGCGAAGGTCAGCGCCCGGCGCCTCGGCATGAACCGCGACGAAACCGAGGCGCTCATCGAGCGTTACCTGGGCTATCCGCGTGAGCTGTCGGGGCCGGACGCGCCGCCGGTGCCCCCGTTCCTGTTCATCATCACCAAGGACAGCCGGGACCACAGCCCGGAGGTGTACAAGGAAGTGATCCTGCCCGCGTTCGCGGCCATGCGGCCCGCCCCGAAGACCCATCTGACGCACTTGGGCGCGGGAGTGCACAGCTTCTGGAAGGCCGAGGAGGGCTTGCCGCAGGGCGTTGCGCCGGCCGCCATCAAGCTGTGGAACGACGCCATCGCGGGCGGCTACTTCGCCGCGGCCCGAGAGGCCTAGTGTCCCGTCGCAACGACCGTAGGGGCGACCGGCGGTCGCCCTCCGGGGCCCATACCACGCGAGATGTAGGGGCGGGTTTCAAACCCGCCCATATCCGGAAACACTTGCCACACGAGGTCCTATGATGAAGTTTTCCTTTTTCATGATGCCGATACACCTCCCGTCGGAGAATCCGGCGCTGGCGTTTGACCGGGACATCTCGCTCATCCACTACGCCGAGGAGCTCGACTTCGACGAGTTCTTTATCGGCGAGCACCATTCGGGCGGCTGGGAGAACATGCCGGCGCCGGAGCTGGCGCTGGCCAAGGCCGCGGCCCACGCCAAGCGCATACGCCTCGGCACCTCGGTCATCAACACGCCGTTCCACCATCCGTTCCACGTGGCCGAGCGCATGGCCTTCCTCGACCACCTGACACGCGGGCGCGCCATCCTGGGGGTGGGACCGAGCGCGCTGGTCACCGACAAGAAGCTGTTCGGCCTCGACAACGAGAAGCTCCATGCCATGCTGAACGAGTCCGTAGACGTCATCGTGCGCCTGCTGGAGTCCCCCGAGCCCATCGACCACCACGGCGAGTTCTGGAGCTTCGAGGGCATGCGGCTGCAGCTTCGTTCTTATCAGCAGCCGCGCATGCCCCTGGCCGTCGCCTCCTCGGGAACCTCCGGGAGCCTCGAGATGGTCGGCAAGCACGATATGATGCTGCTGTCCCCCGCGGGCAAGAACCGCTGGCGCAACCCGGCCCACTCCGAGCAGTGGAAGACCGTGGAGGCCGCCGCCGCCAAGTACGGCAAGACCGCAAAACGGGACAACTGGCGCATCGCCACCAGCGTGTACCTGGCCGAGACGCGCGAGCAGGCCTGGGCCGACGTGGAGGCGGGCATTGCCCGGGACATGCAGTACTTTTTCGCCATCGGCCTTCAAGAGGCCCTACGAGTCCTATCCCGACCAGCCGGCGTTGGAGATCACGCCCCGTTCCGCCGCGGACCGGCGCGACTGGATCATCGGCACCCCGGACGACGCCATCCGCCACATCGAGCGCATGCAGCAGGAGACCGGCGGATTCGGCGGCCTGATGCTCACCACCCACGAGTGGACCGGCAGCCAAAACCTGCGCCGCTCGCTGGAGCTTTTCGCCCGCTACGTCGTGCCGCATTTCCGCGGCCATACCTGGGGTTTCCGAGACGAGTGGGACCGGCTGCGCCAAGCCGCTGGCGACGGTGGGGTGAAGCTGCCCGAGAACGGCCGTCGCAGCAATCTGGCCAACGGCTAGCGGCGTTTGGGCGTACCCGTTTCCCCGCTCCACCCCTCCTGGATCCCGGGTCAAGCCCGGGATGACGGGGAGGGGGGCGGGTGGGTGTTGCGAACGGAAAAGGGAAGGGTGAACGTCGCGGCAGGGGCGCCTGTCCGGGGCGCCCCAGCATGGTCCATCGGCGTGAACTACGCCTCCGCCGGCCGCTCCGCCCGCCAGGCGTGGAGGTACTGCACGATGTCGTCCAGCGGCAGCACGTCGGCGTACTTCTGGTTCATGTCGAAGAGGTTGATGGCGTGGCACGCCTCGTGGCGGTCGAACACGCATTCTTCGGCCACCACCATGCGGAAGCGGTAGGTGCAGCCGTCCACGACGCTGGCGCGCACGCAACCGCTGGTGCTTTCGCCGCAGGCGATGATCGTATCTATGCCGAGCTGGTTCAGGTGCGCCATGAGGGGCGTGCCCCAGAAAGCGCTCGGTGATAATTTGCGTAGCACGGCTTCTCCGGGAAGCGGCTGCACCTCGTCGATGATGTCGAACTTGTTGCGCCGCCGCTCCTGGGCTTCGGCCGACAAGTTGGTTGACGAGCTGTCACGCCGGAAGGACCATTCGTCGACACCCGCTCCGGGCAGACCCGAAATGTGAATAATGGGAATCCCCGCCTCTCGCGCTGTTTGCAGCAACGTCTGAATGTGAGGGATTGCGTTCCAGCCCGCCATGCCGCAGCTTCCCGGCCATTCCTTGGTGGCATCCAGCACGGATTCGGGCTTGTCGCCGAAAACCCACCGGTAAAGGTCGATGAGAAGCAGGGCGGGTTTCTTGCCGAACCCGATGGGCGTGGTCGCCTTCATCGCGACGTGAGCCTTGTCCTGTTCCGTCAGAAAACGATCCCATACGCGTTCGCTCATGATCAGTCTCCTTGTTTCGTTCGCGTCGTGCCGGACGGCCGCCCGGAAACGGTTACGTGTCCCATTGGTGAATTCTCTTTATGGATTTTCCCGCCGACCCAGTCAAACGCGAGGCATTGGTTCCGCGTCGCGGCCATTGTCCCCCTCTCCCTCCGGGAGAGGGTTGGGGTGAGGGTCCCTGGTGCGAGCAGCCTGTTGGGTGGGGCAGTCAATGAGACGGGGAGGGCTATTGCGGCGCCCTCACCCGGCCTTCGGCCACCCTCTCCCAGAGGGAGAGGGGTTGGATTTGGGACGGAACGCGGCCACCCTCTCCCAGAGGGAGAGGGGCAAGTTCGGGCTCGGCGCTCCAACAGTGGCGCCCCGGCCAATCGATGGCGTCGCCGGCGTTACCCCGCGGCCGGCAGTCCCTCACGCCCGTGCGGCAGCGCCAGGTGATCCATGGACGGGCCCACGGGCACGATGCCGGTGGGATTCACGTGGGACTGGCTGCCGTAGTAGCCGGCCTTGATCTTGTCGAGATCGCAGGTCTCCCGGACACCGGGCCACTGGTAGAGTTCCCGGAGGTAGCCGCAGAGGTGGGGGTAGTCCTGCACGCGCTGGATGTTGCACTTGAAATGGCCGTGGTAGACCAGATCGAAGCGAAGCAGCGTCGGGAACGCGCGCCAGTCGGCCTCGGTGACGCGGTCGCCGACGAGGTAGCGGCGCTCGGCCAGCCATCCCTCCATGGTATCGAGGCCGTGGAAGACTCTCTTCACGGCGTCTTCGTAAGCCTCCTGCGACTTGGCGAAGCCGGCCCGGTACACGCCGTTGTTCACGTGCTCGTAGACGAAGTTGTTGATGCGGTCGATCTCCTCGCGCAAGTCATCCGGACAATAGTCGTACCGCACTCCGGTCAAGCCGTCGAAGGCCGAGTTGAACATGCGGATGATCTCCGACGATTCGTTGTTGACGATGGTGCGGCGTTGGCGATCCCACAACGTCGGGACCGTGACCTTGCCGGTGTAGCCGGACTTGGCCGCGGTGTAGACCTGGTGGAGCCGGAAGATGCCGTCGTCACCGGCCTCCAGGTCGTCGATGCCACGGGAATAGGACCAGCCCGCGGTCTTGGGCCGGTCCGCGCTGGACATGGAGACCACGTCTTCCAGGTGTTTCAGCCTGCGCAGGATCATGGCCCGGTGCGCCCACGGGCAGGACGGCGAAACGAACAGGTGGTAGCGTCCGGGCTCCGCGCCGAAGCCGCCCTCGCCGGTGGTGCCGGGTGCGCCGTCTTCGGTGATCCAGTTGCGAAATATGGAATCGTCGCGGACGAAGCTGCCGCGGGAGTCCGTCTGCACCTGCCCGTCCTCGTGCCATTCCCCGTCGATCAAAACACCCATGCGTGGTCCTCCTGGTGCCCGGATGGTCCCTTTCCGGCCCGTCCGTATAGGTATCCAACTCTGAATACGCCTCGCGGTTCGCCGCCGCAAGGCGCTTCGGTTGAAGATTCCTGCGAAGCGGGCACGGGCGGGTTTGAAACCCGCCCCTACAAGGAGACAGGAGACGTTGTGCCCGAACCTGGATGCGGTCCTGAACCAGGTGTAGGGGCGGGTTTCAAACCCGCCCGTGCAAGAGCCGCATCGAGACGCCCGGCGGGAACCCATGGCCCGACAGCGCCGAACTGAAGGAAATCGTTTCCGTAGGGTCTTGTGAGTTTTGCGGGGCGCGGCTATCCTCGGGCTGGCATCACGCCGTTCCAACACTCTTTCTTGAAACCATGTACAGGTCGCTCGGGCTTGCACTCCTGGCCGTTCACTTGCTGACTGCGCTGGCCTCGGCGGCCGAGCTTCCGTTGCAGGCGCTGGCCCGGGCGCGGGTGGGCAACGACCACGGGGTTTTCGTGCAGGCGGAGAACGGCGCGGTGCTGGCCGCGTTGAACTCGACGCGTCCGTACCATCCCGCCTCGGTTACGAAGGTGGCCACGACGCTGGCCTTCCTCTCCAGGATGCGCCCCGACCGCCGTTTTCGTACGAAGATGCTGGCCGCGGGTCCCATAGCGGACGGGACGCTTCACGGAGACCTCGTCGTACAGGCGGAGGGTGATCCGTACTTCCTGTTCGAGAACGCGTTCCTGGTCCTGTTGAGACTCCGTACCAAGGGGGTCCGCCGAGTCAACGGTGCGATTCGGGTCGAAGGGCCGTTCTTCTTCGACTGGACCCCCGACCTCGAAGGGCGCCGGCTGAAACGTGCCTGGACGGGCCGCTTGGGCACTGAACGCTGGCCGGTGGTGACCGGAGCTCTTTTCCCCGGCAAATTGATGCCGCTGAAAGACTTCACCCTCGGGTTCGGGCGCGGCGTTGCGCGCGAGTCCCGCCTACCGCGTGTCCTGGCCGTGCACGCCTCACCGCCCCTGCTCCGCCACCTCAAGGATTTCAACAGCCACTCGAACGACAACTTCCACGAATTCTCTTACCGGATCGGCGGTCCGGAAACGGTTCAACGCATCCTTCGGGAAAGCGTGACCGGGGTGCCTCGGTCGTCCATGGTCATTGACAATGCCGCGGGTGACGGCAGGACGAACCAACTGAGCCCCAGGGCCGCGGTGGCCATGCTCGAAGCACTGGAACGGACCCTCAAGAGACGCGGTCTGTCCTTTTCCGACGTGCTGCCCGTTGCCGGGGTGGATGCGGGCACGTTTGAGAACCGGCTCGCGGGGCCGCGCTATCGGGGAGCGGTGGTGGGCAAGAGCGGGACCGTGCGCGTGCTTCGCATTTCGACCCTGGCCGGCGTCGCGTACACCCGGAAGTTCGGTCGAACGTTCTTCGCGGTCATGATCCGGGGCGTGCCGCTATGGACCGCTCGGGAACGCCAGAACGCCTTCCTCCGGGGGCTGCTCGATGCGGGCGGCGCGCGACCCCTGCGCCCCGGCGGGGCGCCGCCTCCCGCATTCATGGAGGCACGGCTGGAAACGCCGCGCTAGTGTCCTGTCCGGTTAATTCGCATGATAATCTGCGGGTCTTTTTTGCCGTCGGCTGCGTTGCTCTTCCTCGCGTGGTGCCCGCCACACGGGCGGGTTTGAAACCCGCCCCTACAAGTCATCGCGCCTTGCCGACAACAAAAAATCCTCCGCATATTATCATGCGAATTAACCGGACAGGACACTAGTGTGCGTCCCAAAAGTAAATGACATATATAAGGGTATCCGATAAACAGGAGGATACCTATGCCACGCGGTCGTCCGGTTGAGCAGATGGTTTTGACGGATGAAGAGAGAACCCAGCTTCTGAGCCTGGCTACGAGCCGGGCGCTGCCCCACGGTTTGGTGAGGCGGGCGCAAATCGTTCTTGCCTGTGGCGAGGGCGAAGCGAACGCCTCCATCGCCCAGCGTCTGCGCTTGAACCCTCACACCGTCGGGAAGTGGCGCAAGCGTTATCGTCTGCAAGGGCTTGAGGGGTTGCACGACGAGTTGCGTTCGGGGCGACCCAGGACCCATGAAGATGAACGGGTCGCCGAGGTCATCAACATGGCACTGCATAGCAAGCCACCCGAAGGCTGTACTCACTGGAGCGTGCGCACCATGGCCGATCAGACCGGCGTTTCCAGGAATATGGTACAACGCTGGTTCAACCTGTTCGGCATTCAGCCCCACCGCCAGCGTCACTTCAAGCTCTCCAACGACCCCTTCTTCGTCGAGAAGGTGCGCGATATCGTTGGGCTCTATCTCAACCCGCCCGACCACGCCGTAGTGCTGTGCGTTGACGAAAAAACCCAAATCCAGGCCCTCGACCGCACCCAACCGCTGCTGCCCATGGGATTGGGCTATGTCGAAGGAGTCACCCACGATTACGTCCGTCACGGCACCACTACCCTGTTCGCCGCCCTCGACATCGCTACCGGCCAAGTCGTGACCCAGTGCAAAAAGCGCCATCGACACCAGGGGTTCCTCGACTTTCTCCGCCATATCGATGCCAACGTCCCCCCATCCCTCGACATTCACCTCATCGCCGACAACTACGCCACCCACAAGCACCCCAAGGTCAAAGCTTGGCTCGCCAACCGCCCCCGATACCATATCCACTACACCCCCACCTATGCCTCCTGGCTCAACCAAGTCGAACGCTGGTTCGGCCTCATTACCCAACGCGCCATCCGGCGCGGTTCCTTCTCCAACGTCAAGGACTTGGTCCACAAAATCCAACGCTTCGTCGATCACTACAACGCCAAAGCCGTTCCCT
The DNA here is from genome assembly GCA_965221155.1 of uncultured Binatia bacterium (SeqCode). Taxonomy (GTDB): domain Bacteria; phylum Desulfobacterota; class Binatia; order UBA9968; family JAJDTQ01; genus JAJDTQ01. Next base: position 2,289,501 of record OZ244869.1, read on the forward strand.
TCTGCTGGACCGCTACCGCCGATTCCATCCTCGCTAAAATTCAAAGACTCTGCTCTTATATCTCTGCAACATCTCACCGTCACTAGGATAACTATTATTATGTTGCTTACTTTTGGGATACGACACTAGCAGGCTCTGTCAAAACGCATCCCAGCGAGGCACAGACCCCCGAAATCGTCATTCCCGCGAAAGCGGGAATCCAGGCGGGGTGGGGCGGGGAAACACCGCGCAGCGCCCCTCCAGGACCCCTGGATTCCCGCTTTCGCGGGAATGACGGATTGGCCTTCCGTACCCCGAAGCTGGCCTTTTGACACAGCCTGCTAGGGCCCGCCGGCGACGGGCTGCTTGCATCGGGCACCCTCACCCCAACCCTCTCCCAGAGGGAGAGGGGGTCGGAATGTACAAATCCGTGCCCTCTTGCCACGACGCGGCTGGCCTTACCTTGCGTGATTCGGGAAGCCTGTTGTAGTGTCATGAATGCGCAAGGACGCATACGGTTCATTCGTGACAGCTCACCCAAGAGGAGGCACTGCTGATGGCTGACAGACCGTTGGAAGGTAAAGTGGCGTTGGTGACCGGGGCCGGCAGCCCCATCGGATTCGGCCGGCGCATGACGTTCGCCCTGACCGCGGCGGGAGCGCGCGTGGCCATGGTGGACATCAGTGAGGAGTGGCTCAACCAGACCGCGGACGAGGTGCGGGCCGTGGCCGGTAAGGACAGCGTATTGCCCGTCGTGGAAAGCGTGGGCAGTTGGGAGAGTGCGGCAAGGGCGGTGGGGACCGCCATCTCCGACCTGGGCGGCCTGGACATCCTCGTCAACAATGCCGGAACCAACCCGCGCAACGTCGGCCTGACTACCGAGTTCCGCGAGAAGTGCTGGGAGGTCTCGCCCGAGGCCTGGGTGCGGGTCTTCGCGGTGAACTGCAACGGACCTTTCTTCACCGTACGCGCAGCGGTGGGGCACATGATCGAGAAGGGGTGGGGCCGCATCATCGGCGTCACCACCAGCCTGGACACCATGTACCGGGAGTACGGATCGCCCTACGGGCCGTCCAAGGCGGGGCACGAAGCCTTCATGGCGACTTTGTGCAAGGAGCTGGAAGGCACCGGTGTCACCGCCAACGTGCTGGTGCCGGGCGGGCCGGCCAACACCAACCTCATACCCCAGGACGCTCCATATCCACGGGACCAGCTCATCCAACCGCCGGTCATGGAGAAGCCGGTGGTGTGGCTCGCCTCGGAGGCGTCCAACGGCATCAACGGCCGGCGCTTCATCGCCTATCACTGGGACGAGAGCCTGCCGCTGGAAGAGCGTTTGTCCAAGGCCAGCGCGCCCTGCGCGTGGCCGCAGGCGGGGCAGGCCGCCATCGCGCCGGGGCGGTAGGGCCGGCGTCGGCGGTTGCGGCCGGGCGCCAGGAGCCTGCGCCGCAAGGCGATGACGGTGTAGGGGCGGGTTTCAAACCCGCCCGCGTCCGCACGGCACTGCAGGCCGATACAGGCCCCTGGCAGGCCGTGTCAAAACCCTAACTTCGGAGCACGAAAGGCCAATCCGTCATTCCCGCGAAAGCGGGAATCCAGGGGTCCTGGAGGGGTCCCTACGCGGCGTTTCCCCACTCCACCCCGCCTGGATCCCGCTTTCGCGGGAATGACGATTTCGGGGGCCGGTGCCTCTCGCGGATGGGGTTTTGACACGGACTGCTAGTGTGGTGTCTCACAAATACGCTTATGAATCTGCGAGGGCATTTTGGTTGTCGGCAAGGCGCGATGACGAGCAGTGGCGGGCACCACGCGAGGAAGAGCAACGCAGCCGACGGCCAAAAGGACCCGCAGATTCATAAGCGTATTTGTGAGACACCACACTAGCGATTGCCCCAGATGGCCGAGGCCGTCTCAACGATGCGGTCGAGCTTGCGCCACTGGTCGTCCTCGCTCAGCCGTTCGCTGTAGAGGCCCCCGAAGCCGCATTGCGGGCTCAACGCCAGTTGTTCCAGCGGGCAGTACCGGCTCGCTTCGTCCACGCGGTTCCTCAGTTCGTCAACGCTTTCGACGCGGGCGCTCTTGGTCGTGACCAGCCCGAGTACTACGGTCTTGTCGGCGGGCACGAAACGGAGCGACTCGAAGGAGCCCGCACGGTCACTGTCGTACTCCAACAGGAAGCGATGGTGCCGCAGGCCGGTAAAGAGGCGTTCGGCGATGGCATCGTAGTGTCCCTCGCGATGCCACTGGGGCACCAGCTCGCCCGTCCCGGGATCGAGGGTGCGGGCGTTTCCCCGGCAGAGGTGGATGCCGAAGGTCATCCCCGGGAAACCGTCGATCAAGGCGTTGTCCGCCCGGATGGATCGCTCCAGGTTCTCGTCGGGGTCCTCGCCGCGGGAGCGCATTCGATCCAGAGAAACTTGATCCACGTAGGCCGTATAGCCGGGCGCGTCAATCTGGATATAACGGCAGCCCGCCGCCACCAGGTCGGCGATCATGCTCCGCTCGATGCGCACCACGTCGTCGACGAACTCGTCCAGGCCGCCGGGGTACACGGACCGGGAGTCTTCCCATTTGAACCGTTGCGCGATGCGGTCCGGCCCGATGAGGGTGGGCTTGACCGGCCGGGTGGCCGCCTCGTTTGCGAACCGGTACTCTTCCAGCGGCAGATTGCGGACGCGGTGAAGTCTTGCCACGGTCTTGCGACGGGTGATGATGGCCGGCCCGGCGGCGTCGAAGTCCTGCTCGGCGCGTTCGAGAGGCGTCTTGTTCACGTTCTCATGGCGGTAGAAACGGGTGGCCTCCCGGGGAACGTCGAAGCCCGAGACGCAAGCGGAGAAACTCTCCTGGAAGTTGTGCCGCCGCAGTTCCCCGTCCCCCACGACCGGCAGCCCCATGGCTTCCTGCTTTCGGAGGACCTCCCGAATGGCTTCGTCCTGGGCTCGACGCAGCTCCTCTTCCGCGGCTTCGCCGCGGTCGTACCGCACGAAGACGTCCCGCAGCCGGTCGGGGTGCACCAGACTGCCGATGTGCTCCGCCCGTAGCTCGCGCAATTCCGTTTCAGTGCTCAAGGATCTTCCTCGCGGAGGCTATGCTCAAGTTGCCACGCCGTCCTTCGACTTCGCTGCGCTTCCAGGTAACTGCCAAACCTTTGACTCCCGCGTAGGTCGGGTTAGCCGAAGGCGTAACCCGACACACCGGTCGGTGAGATGTCGGATTACGCTTCGCTAATCCGACCTACGGCTTCTCCCGTGGAGGGGGTCGTTGGCGGCGAACGGCGCCCGTCAGTCACCTTGAGCGGCCTCACCTCCTCGGAGCCTTCCCAGACCCGCCCGGATGGAAGGCAGGAAGATCAGAACGATGGCGAAGACCAGCAATCCCCCGGTCATCGGCCGTTCCCACATGAAGCTGATGCCGTCGGTGAGATTCATGGCGCGGGCGAAGTTGTCCTCCAGCAGCGGTCCGAGAATGAACCCGATCAGCATCGGCGCCAGCGGGAAACCCGCCATGCGCATGATCGTGGCCGCGATTCCCATGCCGGTGAGCATCAGCAGCTCGGTGGCATTGTTCTGGCCGATGTAGCTGCCCATCATGGTGAAGAACAGGATGAACGGGATGAGGTAGGTCCGAGGGATCTCCAGCAGCTTGGCGATATAGGGGATCAGCGGCAGGTTGAGGACCAGCAGCACGATGTTGCCGATGTACATGGAGATGATCACGGCCCAGAAGATGGAGGGATTGTCGACCATCAGGCGTGGGCCGGGTTGTACGTTCAGCGCGATCAACGCGCCCAACAGGATCGCGGTGGTCCCGGATCCGGGAATACCCAGTGTCAGCAGCGGCACGAAGGAACCCGTGCAGGCCGCGTTGTTGGCGGTTTCCGGCGCGGCCAGACCCTTGATCGACCCCTTTCCGAACCTGGCCCGATCCTCGCCTTTGGCGATGTTGCGTTCGACGGCGTAGCCAAGGAACGATGCAATGGTCGCTCCCGCGCCCGGCATCACCCCGATGAAGAAACCCTGGAGCGACTGGCGGCCGATAACGGGAGCGATCTCCTTCGCTTCGCTGCGGGTGATCCGCAGGTTTGAGATCCTGCCGCCATCCGCGCCGTCTCGTTCCGAACGCTTGGGGTTGAGGACCAGATACAAGGCCTCCGGCAAGGCGAAAAGCGCCATGGCCAGGGTAATGAAGCTGATTCCGCTTTGCAGGTCCAGAATGCCGAAGGTAAAGCGCGGGGCGTTGAACAACGCGCTTTCGCCAACGGTCGCCAGCATCACGCCGAGGACGGTCATCATCAGCGCCTTGGCAACCTGACCCTCGCCGGCAAAGGCGGCAATGGCTGCCAGACCCACGACCATCAGCGCGAAATACTCCGCGGAGTGGAACAACAGGGCGACGGTGGCCAGACCGGGCGCGAACCCCATCAGCAGGATGGCGCCGATGGTGCCCCCGGAGAAGGAGGCGATGGCGGCAATGGTCAGAGCCTTCCCGGCCTGTCCCTGGCGCGCCAGCGGATAGCCGTCGAACGCCGTGGCGACCGTGCCGGCCACGCCCGGCGCATTGATCAGGATGGACGAGGTGGAACCGCCGAAGATCGCTCCGTAATACACACCCGCCAAGAGAATCAGCGCTGCCGCCGGATCGCCGATCTGTATGGCGATGGGGATCATGATGGCGATGATCGACATGGGGCCGAGGCCCGGCAGCATGCCGATGAAGGTACCGATCAGGCACCCGGCGATGACCATGAAGAGGTTCTGAAAACTCAGGGCGGTCGACAGACCGGTGAGGATTCCTTCAAGCATCAGAAGAACCAGGGCCAGGGGCGCAGGAAGATGCCGAGCACTTCCTGCACCAGATACCAGATCAGGAACGCCGAGAGCACGGCGACCGGAACGAGGACGACGTAGCGCCGCTCGCCGAGAGTCACGGCTCCCAGGACCAGGAAGAGTGTGGTTGCGGTTACGAAGCCGATGGGTCGAAGCAATAGCGCATAGGCGATCATGAGGACCAGCAGCAGGATCGCCTGGCCGAGCTTGTACTGCCCTAGGTTCCGGACATCGATGCCGTCAGGGTCGGCCTCCCGATTGGCCTTGGGGCCGGACTGGATCAGCACCGCCAACCCCACCAGCACACCAAGTACGCTCAACCACTTCGGCAGGACGTTGGGCAGAAACGTCATGTTGAGCTCGAACGGAAGGAGCCCGGCCTCCATGACCACAAAGGCCGTGTATCCATAGACCAGGCAAACGACGACGAATATCCCGGCTATGGCGCGTTCGAGGTTCACGAATCCACTCCTGCGCGTCCAGAAGAGTCCGTGTAGGGGCGGGTTTCAAACCCGCCCGCGCTCGCACAGCGCCGTTTGCGGGCGGGTTTGAAACCCGCCCCTACAAGGGAAGGCTCCCGGTTGCTACTTCAGGAAGCCGAGCTTCTGCATCAGGGTCTTGATGACCTTTTCCTGGTTCTCCAGGAATGCGGTGAAATCCTTCCCGGAATTGTGAATGTCGACCCAGCCGTTGCGGTCGCGTACGGCCTTCCACTCGGGGGTGGCATACATCGCGGCGAGGGCCTTGCGGTACATGTCCGCCTTGTCCTTCGGCAATCCGGGAGCGGCGAAGAAGCCGCGCCAGTTGACGAACGTCGCGTCGTATCCCTGCTCCTTGAGGGTCGGCGCGTCCTTGAACGCCGGGACACGCTTTGCGGAGGTTACCGCGAGAATGCGCATCTCCCCGGCCTTTGCGAGCCCTACCGCCTCGGAGAAGCCGGTTGAACCTGCAGCCACTTCGCCGGACAGGATCGCTGCATTCAGCTTGCCGCCGGCATCATAGGGAATGTACTTGACCTTGGTCGGATCGGCGCCTGCTGCCTGGAAGGCCAACGCGGCAACCAGATGGTCCATTCCACCCGGTACCGAACCGCCCCCCACCGATACCTTGCGCGGATTCTTCTTGTAGGCCGCAACCACGTCCGAGAAGTTCTTGTAGGGGCTGTTCTTGCCCGTGATGATCGCCGCGTAGTCGCCGATGGTGCCGGCCACCATCGTCAGATCGCGGAAGTTGTGGGGGAAACGCCCCACCAGCGAGCGAATGACGATGGGGGTCGAGTTGACCATCAACGTGCCATGGTTGGAGGCGGCGTTCTCGATGAGGAAGCCGATGGCCTTGCCGCCGCCGCCGCCGGACATGTTCTCGTACGAGGCCGAGCCGACGATGCCGGACTTGGTCAACGCCTCGCCGGTTCCGCGCGCGGTGCCGTCCCAGCCGCCGCCGGCGCCGCCGGGAATGAGGAAGTGAATCTTGTCGACCAACTTGTCGGCTGCCGGAACGGAGTTCGATACGCCCAGCACCAGTGCGGCCGCTACGATGGCAACCACGCCGAAGCGTGCCAGAAAACGGGTTCGTCTCATATGATTGTCCTCCTGACGAATGGATGTTGAGCTACAGTCTGATATCTGAACTACAGCCATTTGTCCAACCAGGTCAAGATGGGGATCAGTCTGCTGTTCCGCCCGTCCTCCCCCCAACCCAACTTGTTGTTGATGTTGCATGGCAAATGGGATAAGTAGGCCGAATCGACAAAACCTAGGAGGTATTCGAATGAAACGAAAAGCCCTGTCTTTGAGCTTGGTCCTGGCGGTCGTACTGCTGGGCGTGAATGCATTCGCACAGTCGTGGAACATCTCGGTCGCGGGGTCGCCGGCGGGCGGCACGCTCCAGGTGAAGGCGGAAGGGATCGGTGAAGCCTTGCGGCGAGCCATCCCCAACTCGAACGTCGCCGTCCCGACATCCAGTCCCGCGGCGGGTCTGGCGCTGATCGGCACCGGCAAGGCGGATGTGGCCGTGGGCTCCTCGGCGCGCATGGCGGTCAGCGCCCAGCGCGGCCAGGCGCCGTTCAAGAAGAAGTACAAATTCAATCTGCTGGCGTTCTGGGGCGCGGACCTCTTCATGTTCGTGGCCACCCCCAAGGCCGGCCTCAATACTTTCGGCGACTACGTGTCCCGCAAGGCCAAGGACGGCATTTCGGTGGGTCCCAAGGGAAGCGGCTCCTACATGGTCTTTGACGACGTCGCCAAGGTGCACGGCACGAACTTCAAGGATATGGAGGCCTGGGGCGCGAAAATTCACTATCAGTACTCCGCTCCCTCCCTGGAGCTGCTCCAGGACGGCCAGATCGAGGGCCTGGGTGGTCTGTGGGGGCAGCCGAGCGCCCGGATCGTCGATCTCACCAACAACCGGAAGATGGTTTGGGTGGGCCTCGACCAGGCCGCCATCGACAAGCTCGGCGCGGAGTTCGGGTACGAGTACGTGAAGCTCGACAGCCCGGGGGACTTCGGATACGGCTACAAGTTCGTCAACAAGGAGCCCCTGCATACCGTGCGCATGGCCGACATTGTCGCCATCCGGTCGGACCTGTCCGTGGATCAGGCATACACCATCACCAAGGCCGTCTTCGGCAGCAAGGACTACCTGGTGAATGTGCACACGTCCTTCAAGGCGCTGACCGCGGAGAACACGGTCGCCCTGGACAAGGCGTCGGACGCGCTGAATCTCCACGAGGGCACCAAGAAGTATTTCCGCGAAGTGGGCGCCATGAAGTAGCGGCGCGTACGAGTACGAGTCGGGCGCCGGTGCGGGACGTTGACGTCCGCGCCGGCGCCCGACGCCTCGTCGCGCGGCACACCCTTGCCGCGTGACCTGCCAGCCTTGACCTAGAGTCATCACCACATGCCATTCCTGACCGCACTGGGCCGGGTGTACGAGGAGTACGCCGAGGGCAGCCGCAGGGAGTTCACGGGTGTCACCGGCAAGCTCGTCACCGGCTTCGCCATCCTGTACTCGCTCTACCACCTGTACGTCTTCATCATGGGCGTCGGTAAGCTGAACGTGTTTCAGCACCGGGCGACGCACCTCCTGTGGCTGCTGGCCTTCTCCTTCATCGTCTACGCGCCGGGGGCCAAGAAAACCCGGGTGGGGGTGTGGGACGTGGTCCCGGCGGTCCTGTCGCTGGCCATCTGGGTCTACATGATGCTCAACCTGGACCGCATCACCCTGTGGCTGAGCCAAATCGACGAGCCCCCTCTGCTGGACCTCGTCTTCGGCAGCCTGCTGATCCTGCTGGTGCTCGAAGGGGTACGGCGGGTGTCGAGGATGCCGCTGGTGCTGGTCACCGTGGTTTTCCTGCTCTACATGTTCTGGGGCAATCTTCTCGGCGGGATCTGGTGGCACTCGGGCTTGACCTTTGACCTTGTCATCGACGTGCTGTTTCTGAGCCCCCAGGGCCTGTGGGGCTCGCTGATGAACATCTCCGCCACCTACATCATCCTGTTCGTGCTCTTCGGCCAGTTGCTGCTGCACTGCGGCGGCGCCGCGTTCTTCGTGGACCTGGCCGATGCCATGGCCGGACGCGCCCGGGGGGGCCCGGCCAAGGTGGCGGTGGTGGGCAGCGGCCTTTTCGGCACCATCTCCGGGAGCCAGATCGCCAACGTCGCCACCAGCGGCTCCTTCACCATCCCGATGATGAAGCGCGTCGGGTTCCGGCCGGAGTTCGCCGGCGCGGTGGAGTTGTCGGCGTCCATGGGCGGGATGTTCATGCCGCCGGTGATGGCCTCCACCGTGTTCCTGATGAGCGACATCAGCGGCATCCCCTACGTCGAGATCATCGTGGCGGCGTTCATCCCCGCCTGTCTCTATTTCTTCACGGTCTTCTGGCAGGTGCACATGGAGAGCGTGAAGATGGGGATCATCTCCCCCACCGAGGGCCGGCGCACGGCGTGGAACGTGCTCAAGGAGGACGGCCACTTCATCGCGCCGCTGGTGGTCATCGTCTGGGTCCTGCTGGAAGGCTACACGCCCATCCGGGCCGCGTTGGTGGCCATGGCGACCTTGCTGGCGGTGACGGCGCTGAGGAAGAAGGGGCGCAAGGACTTCGTCAAGAACGTGTTGAAGGGACTGGAGACCGGTGCCAGGACCACCATCATCGTGGCGTTGCCCATCGCCGCGGGCGCCATCATGGTCACCGCGATCAACGCCACCGGCTTCGGCGGCAAGTTCGGCTCTATGATCATGCTTTTCTCCGGCGGCTATCTGTTTCCCGCCCTGGTGATCGCCATGATCGCCTCTCTGGTGCTCGGCGCGCCGCTGTCGGTGGCGGCCACGTACATCCTCACGGCGATCATGATTGTCCCCGTGACCGTGTCCCTGGGCGTGCCGCCGCTGGCCGCGCACCTGTTCGCGATCTACTTCGCCGTCATCGCCCCCATGTCGCCGCCCGCGGGGCCGGCCATGTTCCTTGCCGGAGGTCTGGCCGGAGCCAACCCCATGATCGTGGGGCTCATCGGCATACGTCTGGCCATCGGTGCGTTCGTGCTGCCCTTCATGTTCGTTTTCAACTCCGGCCTCCTGATGGACGGAAGCGTCGTCGAGATTCTGTTCGCCACGGGCACGGCCGCGCTTGCGCTGTTCGCCCTGGCCGCGGGTTTCGAGGGCTGGATCTCGAAGGAAACCGCCGTTTGGGAGCGCCTGCTCCTGGTGGCCGGCGGTTTCACGATGGTCTTCCCGAGTGCCGTAACCCTCAGCCTCGGCGCCGCGGCCGTGATCCTGGCCATCGTGGCGCACCTGGTGAGGGTGAGGGTCGTACGGCCCGTCAGCGATCCCGCGTCTTCTTGACGCAAAATTTCCCAAGCACTATCCTCGCAGTGAACCGTTCTCCCCGTAGGTCGGGTTAGCCGAAGGCGTAACCCGACGCGGTGCGGTGTGTCGGATTACGCTTCGCTAATCCGACCTACGGGCCACTGGGAACGACTCGGAGGACTTGACCCCACCATGAAAGGACCATCGCCGTGCCGCAGGAGAAGATCACCAACGTGTCCGTTCCCGGAGTGTGAGGAGTAGAGGAGTTGGTTCTCGCGCGAACAGTGCTTGTCGTCCTCCTGCTCGCCGGGGTGTCGGGCTGCTCGTATGCGCCGCCGCCGAAGCAACAGCGGGACGTCTGCCAGGTCTTCGCGCAGTATCCGGACTGGTACGACTACGCCCGCAAATCCCAAAGCAAGTGGGGGACGCCGGTGCACATTCTCATGGCCTTCGTGCGCCACGAGTCCAGCTTCCGCAGCAATGCCAAGCCGCCCCGGCGGTGGCTCTGGTTCATTCCGCTGGGGCGCCCGTCGTCGGCCCAGGGATATGCCCAGGCCCAGAATCCGGTCTGGAGCGAGTACCAGGCGGAGCGGGGCAGCCTCTTTCGCAGCCGCTCGGACATGGAGGACGCCCTCGACTTCATCGGCTGGTACAACGACAAGACGTGGCGCCAGCTCGGCATTGCCCGCACCGACGCTGAAAAGCTCTATCTCGCCTACCACGAGGGGCGCGGCGGCTATCGACGCGGCACCTGGAAAAAGAAGCCGAAGCTCCAACGCATTGCCAGAAGCGTAGCCGCCACCGCCGGCCAGTACCGCTCCCAGCTCGCGCAGTGCGAGTCGCGCTTCCGCTGCGACGCCTGGTACCAGGTTTGGCCGTTGTGCCGCTGACCGTCCGCAACGCCCACCAACCGTCATTCCCGCTTTACAGGCTGTGTCAAAACGCCATCCCAGCGAGGCACAGACCCCCGAAATCGTCATTCCCGCACCCCTCCGTCATTCCCGCGAAAGCGGGAATCCAGGCGGGGTGGAGCGGGGAAACGCCGCTGTAGGACCCCTCCACCACCCCTGGATTCCCGCTTTCGCGGGAATGACGGAGAAGGGTGCGGGAATGACGGATTGGCCTTTCGCACCTCGAAGTTGGCCTTTTGACACAGCCTGGAAGCGGGAATCCAGGAGCCGTGCCGCGGCAGAAGCCCACGGTAAATTTGTTCTGATTTTTGGCCGAGTGGCGGAGATCGAGCATTTGGCCACAGGAGTTGGAGGTTGGCATTGGAGGCGCATGTTGTTGGATGGGGTCGTGATCGGGCGGAGGGATGACGATTTTCTGAGGTGGTGGTGGTTTGTTGGACAGGAAGGCGGCAGAAACAAGGTGTATTGCGGGGAATCGGGCATGGCAGGGCGACTGGGGTTTGCCGAGGGTTGACGGTGAGGCGACGGATGCGGCTGGGGGGGAGGTCAGCGGGGTGCTGCTGGCGGGCAGGCGTTGGCGGTCATTTTGAGGAAGTCGAGGACCCGGCGCGGGTTTCTGGCGAGGTTGCGCATGGTCTGGGCGACGGCGAGGCCGCGTTTTTTGATGAGGCCGATGGCGAAGCGCCGGAGGCATGTGATGTTCTCCGGGCCGTGACCGGTACGGATGCGGCTGCGGTCTTCGTCGAAGCTCCAGTCGAGGATGTGGTGTGTAGCTTCGATGGTCCAGTGTCCTCGATTGAGGGTGAGGAGGCGTTGTGGCGAGGCGGCCTTGGGGTCGAGGCTGGTGATCCCGTAGGAGGTTTCGCAGTGGCGTTTGCCGGACTTGACCTCGACGGTTTCTCGCCGCACGGCGAACACCTGACCGACGCCGGGGAAGTCGAGGTAGTCGTTGAGTTCGCTGGAAACCCAGATGGAACGACGCTCGTGGCGGCCGTGTTCGGGCTTTGCGGTTTCGGCGGCGAAGTCGGGGGCGCGCCGGGCGATGCTCGGGTGGAACAGGAGGTGGATATCGTCATACAGGTTGGGCTGGTTGCGCTTGACGGTGAACAGATAGTGGGCGTTGCGGTGGAGGAGATAATGGGCGAGGGCGCGCTGGGTGAGCAGGGCATCGGCGGTGAGGGTGAGGCCGGCGATATCGGGCAGGGTGTCGAGCAGGGGAATGGCAGTGCCGATCTCGTTGGTGCGCTTCTCCCCGTCGGTGGCATCCGGCCTCAGACCGACTTTTTTTGGGCCCAGGATGCCTTGCTGTCGTGGCCGACGATGCCGAGCACATGAGCCTGGTTGCCATCGGCATCGATGGCGCCGCGCAGGGTCTTGCCGTCGATGGCCAGGGCGCTGTCGCCGCCGCCATGAGCCTCGTGCCATGCGCGCAACGCCCGGTCGAGTTGGGCCGGGTCGACGCGGATGAGCAGGCTGCGGATGGCCGACAGGCTCGGCGCCTGGCAGCGGCCTTGGCGGCGGCGCACGCGGAAGCGTTCCAGCGCCTTGGGTCCGAGGTCCTGGACCCATTCGCTGATGGCCTTGTAGCCGCGCATGCCGCACAGGGTCGCGGCGGTGGCCAAGGCCAGCACCGTGGGCAGCGCATGGCGCCGTCCCTGCCGGCGGCGGGGGTCGTCGATGGGGTGGAAGAAGGCCGGAAGGGATCGCATCTGTGCGACGTTGAGCATCATCTTGGGCACTCCATGTCGCAGGCGGGGATCGAGAGCATCCGCCCGGAGTTGGTCGCGCGCGGTGCGCGACAGGGGATGAACGAACACTCGCTTCGGCAGCGCGTGTTGGCCGTAGCTGTAGCCCCGCCGCTGGCGGCGGAAGCCGCGGGTGCGCCCCACCTCGATCCAGTTGGCGGCCCGGTAGACGGTGCCGTGGAAGCGCCTGGGATCGACGAAGGTCTCCACCAGCAGCAGCGCATGGCCGAAGCGCACCGGCCAGTCGCGGACAAGGCGGCGCGTGCACAGCGACAGCACCCGCGACCCGAGGTTTGGCGGAGCGCCCGGCAGGATCAGGAACCGGGAGTTGTTGGTGATAAGGTGCAGCCGGTCAAACTGGACGCCGTAGTCCCAGCCGATCCAGCGGTCCCGTGCGCCGCACTTCAGCGCCGGCGCCGAGAACACCGCCAGCGCCAACCATTGGCCGCGATGATGGGCCACATAGCGCAACGTCTCGCCGATCCCCGGCAACGCACCCAGATAGTGGTACGCCTGCATCAAGGCCCGAAACCGCCCCTCGTCTTCCGCCGCTACAAGGCCGACGGACACCTCCGAAAGAATCGTCAACGCTCCCATCCCCCCACGTCCGGGTTGCTCCACCTGTATCAGAGCCCGCGACGAATGTCCAGCCCCGCCCGTATCTCATTGTCAGCATTGAAAAAACCATGAAGGATAAATCCGCCCTGGGCAGAAGCCCAATACCCCTTGCAAACCGCCACCACTCTGTCATAGAGTGCGGTCGCTCATCGGCTTGCGATGAAGCAAAAAACAAGGAGTGTCGAAATGATGCAATCCAGGAACAAATGGCTAGCCCTGGCAGCGCTGTTGGCGTTCGGTATCGCAACCCTGGCGGCTTCGGCCGCAAGCGCCGCGGACACGCCCATCAGCGTGGGCCGGACGACCTCGGCGAGCGGATTCCACATCCCCTCCTATATCGCCATGGAGCAGGGCATCTTCAAGAAGTACGGGCTGGAAGCCAAGTACCGCAGCATGAGCGGCAAGGCCCTGCTCAACGCCGGCATCGCCAAGCAGATCGACTTCGTGCCGATACCCGGCGGCGGCTCCCAGGCCGCGCTCAAGGGCGCGCCGATCACCTACCTGGTAGGCCAGTCCCTGATCTCCCAGTGGACCATTACCGCCGACGCGAGCATCAAGACGGTGCAGGACCTCAAGGGCAAGATCATCGGTCTGGGGCGGCCCGGCAGCGCCGACTACGATGAGGCCGACATCGTGCTGTCCAAGAACTTCGGCATGGAGCCCGGACGCGACTACAAGGTCATCAGCTTCCAGGGCGAGGCCGAAAGAATCGCCGCCATGATCAACGGCGGCATCCACGCCGGCCTCCTCACGTTCCCCCACGCCGCCAAGGCGAAGCTGGCCGGTTTCAAGGTCATCCTGAAGACCGGCAAGTACCTGCCCCGCATCGGCGGCAGCTTCTGGGTCCACAACGATTTCCTCAAGGCCAATCGGGCAACGGCCAAGGCCTTCATCCACGCCATGGCCGAGGCCGCCGAGTACATGCAGAACAACAAGGAAGGGTCCGTCGACGTCATCCAGAAGTACTTCGTCATGAAGGACCGCAGGGAAGCCGAAGGCGTCTGGGAGGAAGTGTTCGACCAGTACGGCCCGGACATGCCCGAGGCCCTGGTCAGGAGCCTCTTCGAGTCCCGCGTCAAGCGCATGATGGCGAAGAACCTCTGGCCCAAGGACAAGCCCCTCCCCGACGTCGAGAAGTTCGTTGCCAGGGATCTCCTGAACGAGACACTCAGAGAGCGGGGCTACTACCTGCAGCCGAAGCCGCTGTAGTCCGGCCCTATATGCCAAGCGGGGGACACGACCAATGGCCGTGTCCCCCGCAACGCTGATTCTTTTCCGCGAAGCCCGAAGCCTCAGAACGTCTTCACCTGCTCCGGCCGCCACCGGCTCAGCCGGTTCTCCAACTTCTTGACCGCCAGGGTCATCACCAGGGAGATGCTCATGAACAGGATCAGACCGGCGAAGACCACGTCCACGATGTAGTTGCCGGCGGCCGAGGCCATGAGGTAGCCGACGCCTTGGTCGGAGCCGAAGAACTCACCCACCACCACGCCCAGGATGGCGCGGCCGATGGAGAGCCGCAGGCCCGCGATGACGTAGGGCATGGCGTTGGGCAGCACCACGATCTTCATGAGCTGCCATTCGTTGGCGCCGAAGGAGCGGACCACGTTGACCAGCACGCGGTCGACGTTCTTGACGCCCTCGTAGGTGTTGATGAGGAGCGGGAAGAGGGCGCCGATGAAGACGATCACCACCGTGGGCCAGATCCCGAAGCCGAACCAGAGCACCACCAGAGGCAGAAACACCAGCCGCGGGGTGGCGTTGAACGCGGTGACGAAGGGGTCGAACATGGCGTTCAGCGTGTTGAAGCGCCCCATGACCAGACCCACGGGCAAGCCCACGGCGATGGAAAGCCCCAGCCCGATGACGAACTCGCTGGCGCTGACGTAGAAGTGGAAGGCCATCTCGCCCGAGGTGACCATCTCGAAGAGCCTGAGGGCGATGTGGTACGGGGTGGTGAAGAAAAGCGCCAATCCCTTGGGCAGTGTCACTACGTGAGGGATGAATTCCCACACCGCCAGGAACAGCACGATAAAGCCCCATCCCAGGATGGGTTCCTCGTTCTCGCGGTACTGTTCGAGGTAGCGGTTCATCGTGTTTCCTTGATGCGCCAGGGCGCGATGGCGAGCTCGGCCTTGCGCAGGCCCTGGGTGAAGATGACGGCGATGATCATCAGCACGAGAATGCACACGAACATCTCCCCCAGTTGGTACATGTCGCTGTACCAGAGCAGGGCGTGGCCGATGCCCTCGGAGGCGGCGTAGAACTCTCCGACGATGATGCCGACGATGCCCCGGCCGATGGCGATCCGCGCTCCCGCCACGAGGTAGGGGAGGGTGCTCGGCAGGATCACCTTGAAGTAGAGGTCGCGCTCCTTGCCGCCCAGGGACTTGACCACGTTGATGAGCAGGTTGTCGACCGAGCGTACGCCGGCGAAGGCGTTGAAGATGAACGGGAACACCGCCAGCAGGAAGATCAGGATGGCCTTGCCCTTGACCCCCACGCCGAACATGACGATGAGGAGCGGCGCCAGGGCCACCAGCGGGCTGGCGTACATGGCGGTAAGGAACGGGTCCAGGGTGAACGCCACCCGCCGCCTCCAGCCCATGACCACCCCCACGGGGACGCCGACGACCACCGCGGCCGTGAACCCGAAGACGAACGGCTTGCCGCTGACGTAAAGGTCTTTCCAGATCTCGCCGCTCAGGATCAGGTCCCCGGTGGCCGCGGCCATGATGGACGGCTTGGTGATGAAGAACGGGTTGAACGTGAAGACGTAGGTCAGCGCGAACTCCCACGCGAGGAAGAAGCCCACCACGGCGCCGGCCCCGAGCAGGAACCGCACGCTGCCTTCCGACAGTCCCCTGAATCCCATATTACTCTCTCGCGTTCAGCTCGTCCTTGAGGTTGTTCCAGATGTCGAGCTTGATGTCGTTGAACTCCGGCGACAGCCGCATCTCGTAACCTCGCGGCCTCGGCAGGTTGATCTTGATGATCTTCTTGGTCCTTCCGGGCCTCTTGGTCATCACGATGACACGGTCCGACAGATAGGCCGCTTCCTCGATGCTGTGGGTCACGAACAGCACGGTCTTCTTGTGCTTGTCCCAGATCTGCAGCAGCTCGGCCTGCATGAGGTCCCGGGTCTGGGCGTCCAGCGCCGCAAAGGGCTCGTCCATGAGCAGTACCTCGGGGTCCGTGGCCAGCGCCCGTGCAAGGCCCACCCGCTGCTTCATTCCTCCCGACAACTCGTGAGGATAGTGGCCCTCGAACCCCGTGAGCCCCACTAGGTTGATGAGCTCCTGGGCCCGGGGGCGGCGCGTAGCCACCGGCTCTCCCTTGAGCTCCGGGCCGAGCTCCACGTTGGCCGTGACCGTCCGCCAGGGCAGCAGACCGAACTCCTGAAAGACCATGGCGCGCTCGACTCCCGGACCGGTGATCTTCTTGCCGCCGATCTCCATCTCGCCGGCGTCGGGCTTGAGCAGGCCCAGCAGCACGTTCAAGAACGTGCTCTTGCCGCAGCCCGACGGCCCCACGATGGAGACGAACTCGCCGCTGTTCAACTCGATGCGGAAGTCCCTGAGGGCGGTAACGGGATCCCGGTTCTTGGGCGTGAACGTCAGCGTGATATCGGTTGATCGGATATAGGGTTCCATCGGCCTCGAAACTACTACAATGGCGGTGGGGTGACAAGGGACGTGGCTAGGCAGGGCGGGTTCATTTCACCGGGGGTCCCGTCCCCGACGCTGAGAGGACGGAGGAGGTTCGGGAAGCGAGCGACGAAGGGTGCCGCGTCGCCCCGTCGGCGTGCTGACTGTTGGTGGACAACATGCTTGCTGTTTGCCATGATACGCTGGGAACGACTCCACAATGAGTCGTCGGATGGATGTACAAGATCATCCAAGCCTCTCCCTTTCCAGAGGTCGGTTGCCGCGTCTCAAGACCGGATTGCACAATGCGTATCGTCGTAGTCAATCTCAAGCGTGCCTCGGAGCGGCGCGCACGAATAGCGCAGGAGTTCGCTGCGGTCGGCCTGCCTTACGAAGTTAAGGAAGCGATTGACGGCCGGCTTCTGTCCGACGACCAGCTCTCCCAGGTCGACTGGGAAACCAGACGGCGCCTAGGGGTTCGTCCCCCTCCCGGCGGTGGCATCGCCAATTGGTTGACCCAACGGGAAGTCATGCGGGACCTCGTGGAAAACGGACCCGACATGATGGCGATCTTCGAGGATGACGCGCGTCTGGAGCCCGGCCTCCCTGGTGTCTTGGAGGCCCTTGAGCGAAGGCCGTTCAACTTCGACGTCGTCGCGCTGAACAGAAGACATCCGAGAAGACGGTTTTCCCCCTGCATTTTGTTGACAGATCGTCACAGGGCTGGCCGAGTACGGTTCTCGGACAGCGGTTCCGAGGGATATGTCATTACGCGGACGGCCGCCCGGCATTTGTTGGACACTACCCCCAGAATGGTCTTACCGGTGGACCAAGCGGTGTTACGTTATTGGGCTAATGGCCTCAACGTGTTCTACGTTGATCCACCGGTGGTCCGACATGGTGGATATGAAGGTTCCTTGATCAAAGGCGATCCGGTGTCGAGGCTCCTTGGGGCCGATGCGAATTACACGGTGGGTTTTTGGCGACGGAACTTGACGAGAGTTTCGCGTGGCGTTCAAAAGTACATCGCCTTCCGCAAACTTCTTCGCGACGATCGGCGCAACGCATCGCTGCCGTTTGTAAGACCCTGACGATCCCGCGCGCACCCACACGGGTCTGTACTTAGGCCCGGAGACTGTCTGACGAAGCCGTGCTCCAAACGCGGTCTCCATGAAATGGAGCCAATAAAAAGAAAACCCAATGCATATCGCCTTGGTCATTCCGAATCTCAAAGGCGGCGGCGCCGAGCGGATGGTTCTCAATCTCGCTCGGGGTTTGATCCACCGTGGCCACCAGGTCGATATTGTGTTGACACGGCCTCGGTTTCACTACGTCAATGAAGTCCCCATAGACGTCAGGTTATTCGCCGTCGAGAAGGTTCGGGATCGAATCTCGGAGGAAAACGCGGCCCGCGTACTCGGTCGAGTGACACGACTGCCCGCGCCTCGGGGAGGATTCAATTGGTGGCACGTAGCAAGCGCTTTCAAATGGGATCTGCTTCATTGCCGGCCTGATACGAAATTGCTACAGCGAACCCGGGCAATGGCTTCCTACATGGCACGTGAGGCTCCAGATTGTGTTTTGCCGAGTCTCCCCCGTGCGAAGGTCGCGACTCTGCTGGCCGGTCGTTTCCTCGTCGAACATCCGCCAATCATACCCATCATTCATAGCAACTATGAACGTCGGCGCACCAGAGACAAGTACAGATTGCAGCGTCTAGCCGGAGACGCGGCGCATTTCGTCGCCGTATCTGAAGGTGTTTCCGACATGCTGACAGCCACCATTGGAGTCCCCAGCAACAGAATCACGACCATATATAACCCGGTGGTCAGGGAGGCCTTTCATCCCGGGATGACGGAGCGTCCGAGCCATCCCTGGCTCCAGGATGGCGAAGTGCCGGTTGTTCTGGCGGCGGGAGGACTGTCTCGGGTCAAGGACTATTCGACGCTCATCAAGGCTTTCGCCCGGCTTGTGTCGCGTCGTCCGTGCCGTCTAATCATTCTCGGCGAAGGAAAGGAGAGGAAAAGACTCGAAGGACTCATTCAGAAACTCAAACTCAACGATCTTGTCTCGCTCCCTGGATGGGTAAATGATCCATTCGCGTACATGTCTCGCGCGGCGCTGTTCGTTGTTTCGTCAACCTATGAGGGCCTTTCGATGGTTCTTGTAGAGGCGTTGGCGTGCGGCTGTCCTTGCGTCAGCACGGATTGCCCAGTCGGTCCTGCGGAGATACTTCAAGATGGCAGAGTCGGACCATTGGTACCGGTTGGCGACGAGGTGAGATTGGCCGAGGCGATGGATCGGGTGCTCGATCAGCCGCCGGATAGCGGGACGTTGCGACGACGGGCAGAGGACTTTTCAATAGACAGTGCCGCTTCCGCTTATGAAGGGCTGATCGGGACCCTTGGTTCCGGTGGTGGACGGAATGCCAAGCCTATGTCGCTCCGGTGATTTTGGTGTGGTTGAACTGTGGCAACAGCCGGTGCGTTCCAGCGCGGAGGACAGTTTCCAGTAGTGTCTGAATTCCTGGACATGGCCTCAGGGTTGTTCTATCGCCTTGCCGCGACCGGAGCGTTGCCGGCTTCGTGGTTTCGGGATCTTGACCCCGCCGGAGTTGCAAGGGCTAGGCACACGGGAAGACTGTCCCTCGAGATCGTGAGCCACTGCTGGCGGTACGGCCACTTCCTCACCTATCAGCTGAGCTCGCTAGTGAACCACCCCACCGACAAGCTTGACGTCACCATGACCGTGTACCACGCGCCCGACGACGAGTCGGTGCTGCGGGTGCTGCGTTTCTTCGAGGGAATTGACGTTCCCGGCGTCTCCTGGTGCTGGCAGCCGCTACCCGAAAAGCGGCTCTTCCGCCGCAGCATCGGCCGAAATCTGGCCGCTAGGGCCACTCGGGCCAACTGGCTCTGGTTCACCGACGCGGACGTGGTGTTCCACGAGGGCTGCCTAGATGCCCTGGCGGACCTGTTGCAGGGGCGGGACGATGCCCTTGTGCATCCCAGAACGGTGCTGGGTACGTCACTACTACTGGAGAACCACGAAATACTGAGGCAAGGCCGCGCCGCCCCAGCCGTTCGTGATATCCCCATCGACGAATTTCGGCCCTATGGCGGGATACATGACAGAGCCAAGGGGCCGTACCAAATCACCCACGGCGACGTGGCGCGGGCCTTTGGCTATTGCGAAACCATTGGTCTCTACCAGCGACCCGCACCGCGCTGGCGCAAGGCATATGAGGACCGGGCGTTCCGGTGGCTTCTGGGCACGGATGGTACGCCCCTCGACATTCCGGGCGTCTGCCAGATCCGCCATGCCGTCAAGGGACGGTATCGGAAAGGGTCGGCCACGGCCCGGCTCCGTTCCTTCATACGCACGAGCCGGGACCGGCGGTCGTGAGGCCCCTGATCAATGGCGTCCTTCGACTTCGCTACGCTACGCTCAGGACGAACGGGAGTGGGACAAGTCTTGGCAAGCGTCTTTCCGTTGGTCCTGAGCATGTCAGAGCCTCAGGCCTGGGGCCTGTGACAGTAACCGACGACGAACCTTCCCGTTCGTCCTGAGCGTAGCGAAGCGAAGTCGAAGGACGCCATTTCCCGCGTTGGCGAACGACCAGAGTCGCTCAGACCCCCAGATACCGGTGCCTGACCTCCTCCGCTGCGGCCAAGGCGGCGGAGTCGCCGGTCCAGGTGATGCGGCCTTTCTCCATGATGTAGTGGCGGTCGGCGATCTGCATGAGGGCGCCGTGGTTGCTGTCGATGAGGAGAATGGCCTGTCCCACGGCCTTGAGCCGTTCCAGGCAGCGCCAGATCTCGGCGCACACGAGCGGGGCCAGACCCTCGGTGGCCTCGTCCAGCAGGATCAGGGGGGCGTTGGTCATGAGCGCCCGGCCGATGGCGAGCATCTGCTGCTCGCCGCCCGACAGGTTGCGGCCATTCAGGTTCTTCCGCGACTCCAGCGCGGGAAACATCTCGTAGATGCGGTCCAGGGTCCAGGGTTCTCCCCCGGCCTCGTCCGGATCGGAGCCGTATCCGGCGGCCACCAGCAGGTTCTCCCTAACCGTGAGGTTCGGAAAGACCTGCCGGCCCTCCGGCACCAGCCCGATGCCGGCCCGGGCTACGGCATAACTTGGCCAACCCTGGATCTCGGTGTCCCGGAACCGGATCGTTCCCGCTCGCGGCTGCACCAGTCCCATGATGGACTTCACCGTGGTGGTCTTGCCCATGCCGTTCCGGCCCATGAGGGTCACCATCTCGCCGGCGTCGACCCGGAGGCTGACGTCGAAGAGGATCTGGCTCGGACCGTAGAAGGTTTGGATGCCGTCGAGCTCCAACATCAAGCATCCTCCCCCAGATACGCCTCCCGTACCACCGGGTCGGCCCGGATGGCGTCCGGCGTGCCGGTGGCCACTTCGCGCCCGGACACGAGCACGGTGACCCGATCGGCCAGCGCGAACACGGCGTCCATGTCGTGCTCCACCAGCAGGATGGCCACCTTTCCCTTGAGCCCGCCGAGCAGCGCCACCATGCGGTTGGCCTCGTCGGGACCCATGCCGGCCATGGGCTCGTCCAGCAACAGCAGCGAGGGGTCCGTGGCCAGGGCCATGGCGATCTCTAGCTGGCGCTGCTCGCCGTGGGCCAGGTTGCGGGCGATGACGTCGGCTCGTGGGCCCAGGCCCACCTGCTCCAGAGTCCGGCGCGCGGGAATCCGCAACGACGGGTCCGAGCGCGCCCCGCGCCAGAACCGGAAGGAATGGCCGTCGTGGGCCTGTACCGCCATGGCCACGTTGTCCTCGGCGGTTAACCCGCCGAATACCGACGTGATCTGAAACGAGCGGGCCAGCCCGAGCCGGGCGCGCTCGTGGACGGGCTTGTGGGTGATGTCCCGGCCGCCCAGGTGGATGCTGCCCTGATCCGACGCCACCTCGCCGGACAGTTGCCCGATGGCCGTGGTCTTGCCCGCGCCGTTGGGGCCGATGACGGCGTGAATCTCTCCGTGGACCACGTCGAGGGAGAGGGTATCCGTAGCTTTGAGGGCGCCGTACGTTTTGGTGAGGCCGCGCGCCGTGAGCAGCGGTTCAGCCATGGGGGCCCCTCCCTCCTTGAAACCAGCCCCAGATGCCGCGGCGGGCGAACAGCACCACGAGGACCAGCGTCGGCCCGAGGATGATCATCCAGTGTTCCATATACGCCGATAGAATCTCCTCCAGGAGCAGCAGCACCGCGGCTCCGATCACCGGACCCGCCAGCGTGCCCATGCCGCCCAGGATCACCATGACCATGATCTCGCCGGACACGGTCCAGTGCATGAGCCCCGGGCTCACGAAGCCCATGTAGTTGGCCATCAAGGCGCCCGCGAGGCCCGCCGTCGCCCCGGCCATGACGAAGGCCGCCAGCTTGTAGCGGTATACGGGGAAGCCGAGGGCCAGCATCCGTTCTTCGTTCTCCTTGCAGCCCTGCAGCACCATGCCGAAGCGGGAACGCACCAGCCGCCGGCCGATCAGCAGGAAGGCCGCCAGGATGAGGAGGCAGGTGTAGTAGAAGGCCGCCTCGTTTTCGAGATCGAGAACCGGGAGCCGGTTCTTTTGCGCGATGCTCAGTCCGTCGTCGCCGCCGTACACCTCCAGGGAGACGAAGAAGTAGTAGAGCATCTGCGCGAACGCAAGCGTGATCATGATGAAGTACATCCCGCTGGTCCGAAGGCTGACGGCGCCCACCAAAAGGGCGAGCAGCGCCGCGCCCGCCACCGCCAGGGGCCAGACGGCCAGGGCGCTCTCCAGGCCGGGGAGGGAAAACGGCCAGGCCGGGGCCTCGCCGCCGGCCGCGTGAAACGAAACGATGCCGACCACGTAGGCGCCCGCACCGAAGTAGGCCGAGTGGCCGAAGCTCACCATGCCGCCGAAGCCGAGGATGAGGTCTAGGCTCACCGCGGCCAGAGCGAATATGAAAATGCGGGTGAAGAGCCCGATGAGAAAAGACTCGTCGAGCGCCTCGGCCACGGGCGGCAGTACCGCCAGCGCGGCCACGGCGCACGCCATGAGCGCGCCTCTCCATCCGGACCGGAAACCGCCGTCCTGCCGATCACGACCTGGCATGGACCGGAAGCAGCCCGCGGGGCCGCCACACCAGGATGGCTGCCATGAAGATGTAGATGGACATGGACGCCAGGGAGGCGCCGACGCCGTTGGCGGTGGCGGGGTCGAGGAAGAGCCCCAGGGAGACCGGCAGGAAGGCCCGGCCCATGGTGTCGATGAACCCTACCAGAGTCGACCCCAGGAGCGCGCCGCGCACGGAGCCGATGCCGCCGATGACGATCACCACGAAGGTGAGGATCAGGATGTCCTCGCCCATCCCCACCTCCACCGACCACACCGGCCCGGCCATGGCGCCGGCCAGCCCGGCCAGCATCGCACCCAATCCGAACACCAGGGTGTAGAGCAGGGGGACGTTCACCCCCAGCGCGCCGATGATCTCCCGGTTGCTGGCGCTGGCCCGGATCATCATGCCCATGCGGGTACGGACGATGAGCCAGTAGAGCGAGAACGCCACCAGGATGCCCACCGCGATGATGGCCAGCCGGTACAGCGGGTAGTCCACGCCCGGGATGATCTGCACTGAGCCCGACAGCGCCGCCGGGACGTCCAGGAACAGCGCGCGGGGACCCCAGATGATCTTCGTCAGTTCGTTGAAGAACAGGATGAGGCCGAAGGTGGCCAGCACCTGATCCAGGTGGTCCCGGCTGTAGAGGGTCCGCAGCGCCGCCATCTCCACCGCGATGCCCACCAGCGCCGAGGCGCACAGGGTCGCCACCAGGGCCAGGACGAAGGAGCCCGTGAGCTGGTACACGGTGGCGCACACGTAGGCCCCCACCATGTACAGCGAGCCGTGGGCGAGGTTGATCATCCCCATGATGCCGAACACCAGGGTCAGGCCGGCGGCCATGAGGAAAAGCATCACCCCGAACTGCAGGCCGTTCAGGACCTGCTCGAGCACCAACAGTATGGACATGGGTCGCGAGCCCGGTTTCGCCCCTCCCCCATCCTGGATTCCGGGTCAAGCCCGGAATGACGGGTTTGGGCTTCGGTACAAAGGCCGCGAGTGTCCCGCCTCGACGGCCCGCGAGCCGGGAGGCTGGTTCCGTGGGGCGGGACACTCGTTCGGTGGCAGGCCGCTACATCTTGCACTGGCCGGCGTAGGCATCCGCGTGGTTCGAGAAGGCCTTGCCGACGATCTTGTTGGTCAGCACCTTGTCCTCGCGCACCACCTCGCGAACGTGGACGTCCTGAACCGGGTGATGGTTCGGGCCGAACTTGAAGCTCCCTCGCACCGACTCGAAGTTGGCCTTACGCAGCGCCGCGCGAAAGGCGTCCTTGTCGGAGACCTTGCCGCCCGTGTCCCTGAGCGCCCCCGCGATCAGCCGCGCCGCGTCGTAGCCCTGGCTCGCGTAGAGCGAGGGGAGGCGTTTGTAGGCCTTCTGGAAGCCGGCCACAAAGGCCTTGTTGGCCGGGTTGTCGATATCCTTGTTCCACTGGGAGGAGTTGATCACGCCCAGGGCTGCGTCGCCCACCGCCCCGAGAATGGTCTGGTCGAACGAGAACGCCGGACCGAACAGGGGTATCTTCCCGGTGAGACCTGCCTGGTGGTACTGCTTGATGAAGCTGATGCCCATGCCGCCGGGCAGGAAGAAGAACACCGCGTCGGGGTTGGCCCCGCGCAGCGCCGCGATCTCGGCCGCGTAGTCCTTCTGTCCGAGCTTGGTGTAGACTTCTCCTGCAACCTTGCCCTTGTAGAAGCGTTTGAATCCGCGCAGCGCATCTTTCCCGGCCGGGTAGTTGGGCGCCAGGATGTAGGCGTTCTTGTAACCCTTTTCCGCCACGTGCTGGCCCATGGCCTCGTGCAGGTTGTCGTTCTGCCACGCCACGTTGAAGTAGTTCTTGTGGCAACCCTTGCCCGCCAGTTTCGACGGTCCGGCGTTGGGGCTGATATAGAACACGCCGGCCTCCACCACCTTCGGCACCACGGCGATGGCGAGGTTGGACCAGATGATCCCGGTCATGATGTCAACCTTGTCGCGCTTCATGAAGCGGTTGGCCACCTGCAGCGCCTTCCCCGACTTGCGCGCGTCGTCTTCCACCAAAAGCTCCACGGCCGTCCCGCCGAGCTTGCGGCCTTCCTGCTCAAGGGCCAGCTTGAAGCCGTCCCGGACCGCAACGCCGAGAGCGCTGCCGCCGCCCGAAAGGGTCGTGATCATGCCGATCTTTACCTGCGCCGCCAGCGTAGCCGGCGCGGCTACCAAGAAAATTGCAACTAAACCAATCATCCACTTACGCAACTGCAAGCCCTCCTTCTTACATGAATTCAGGCATCGTACCTCTTGAGGCGACGGATCGTCAACGCGGACACACGGGATTTCCATCGCACGGACGCGAGCGGTCTCACGCGAAAGATAAGGGTCCCGGTGCGCCGATGGGGATGACGCCCACCTCCTCGGTTCCCATGTAACCGTATCGGTTCGGTACGATGACCGCGAGCGCTGACGGTTGGTCGTAGTCAGTCACTCCGCGAGCAGGTGATTCGGCTTGCATCTAACGGGTGATTCGGCGGAAATACAGCAGGTGATTCGGTGTCCATTCAACGGGTTAGCGAGCTACTCCAGCACGTGGTAAACGCGCTTTTCACTCCCCCTCAACTCGCCTCCCGATACAGGTCGAGCGCCTTGACCACCGGGGCGTCGCTCACGGACAGGAGGATAGCGTCGGCGTCCGAGGAGGAGTTGGCGTGGGCGTGCTGCTGCCACAGCGGCACCACGAAGGAGTCGCCCTGCCGCCACTGGAACACCCGGCCTCCGATGATGGAGGAGCCGGAGCCCCGGTATACGTGGTAGATGACGGTGCTGGTGTGCCGGTGGGCCAGGGTCTCGTGCCCGGGTTCCAGAAGCTGGACGGCGCACTGGATGGTGGGCATGGTGGGTCCGCCGGTGACGGGGTTCAAGAACTCGAGGAGGTAGCCGTCGAAGGGATCCCGGCCCGAACCGTTGCGCCTGAGGCGCTCCAGGCTCCGCTCCGTATCGGCCCATTTGTAGTGGAAGAACCGCCTGGGCGGCGCCACTACGGGGCGGGCGTGGCTGTAGAACCCCGCCATCTCCTCGCTGGTCGCCTCCACGGTCTGCTGCTCCTGGTGGTAGGGCTCGAAGAAGAGCTGATGCAACGCCTGCGTCAACGGGATGTCCAGGCCGTCGAGCCAGATGATGGGCTTGCCCGAGTCGTTGACGTGGTCGTGCCACGTGAGCTGGGGCGTGAGGATGAGATCGCCCTCTTCCATCACGCACTGCTGGCCGTTGACGGTGGTGTAGGCGTCCCGGCCCTCCAGTACGAAACGGAAAGCCGCGGCCGTGTGGCGGTGGGTGCGGGCGTATTCCCCGTCCTTCACGTACTGAAACGATACGTGGATGGTGTGGGTGGTGCCGTGGCCCCCGGGGATGCCCGGATTCAGGAGCCGTATGGTACGGCGTTCGGCGTCCGCGAGATTCACCACCTCCCCGGCCCGGGTCATGCTCTCGTGGACGTCCTCCCAGCGCCACAGGTGGGGCTGCACGGTGGTGACAGGGTAGGGGGGCAGGTCCTCCAGCCCCAGGCTCCAGTGGCCTTCGAGGCCCTTCTCGGTCATGTCGCGGTTTAGCTGCTCAATCGAGTCGGGGATGCGCTCCTGTTTCATGGTCGTCTCCTTGCGCCCGTCAACGATGGCCCAAGCGGGTAGAATACACGACTGACGGGGCAAGTAAAATGATACTGTGTGGTCTCAAACCAGGCCTATTCGGGGTGAGCCGAAGGCGAACTTCCGAATGATCGCGTTTCCGGTCACCATCGTTGCAATTGCCCCCCATAGCCCGATATATCATCAGTTCGTCACGCGCATTTCTTCTCCCGAACACGCAACGCGAGGAATCAGCATGTTGGTCATCTCCGAAAATCAGGTACACGGTCTGCTCGATCTCGATGAGCTGATCTCCGCGCTGGAGCAGGCTCACGTTCAGTTCTCCGCGGGCAAGGTGGTGATGCCGGTGCGTCTGGTGGTTCCGCTCCCGGAGATCCAGGGCCGCATCACCAGCATGCCCGCGTTCATGAGCGAGGGGCGGGCGTTGGGAATCAAGATCATCTCGTATTTTCGGGACAACCCGAAACAGGACCTGCCGCCGATCCTGGCCACCATCTCGATGTACAGTGCCGAGACCGGCAAGCTGCTGGTGTTGATGGATGGAGTCTACATCACGGCCATCCGCACCGCGTGCGCGTCGGCCATGGCCACCAAGGCGCTGGCGCGGCCGAAAACGCCGGTGCTGGGAATCCTGGGCGCCGGCACCCAGGCCCGGACCCACATCCGGGCGCTGAGCAGAGTCCGCTCCATCGAACAGGTGCTCATCTGGAGCCCAACGCGCACCAGCGCGATATACGTGAAGGAAGAGCTGGAGAGAGCACTCGGCATCGGGATCTACCCGCAGGACTCGGCCGAGGCGGTGGTGCGCGAGGCGGATCTCCTGACAACGGTGACGGACGCGGCCGAGCCCGTCCTCAAGGCCGAGTGGCTGAAGCCCGGCGTTCATATCAATGCCGTCGGCTCTCACAGGCCCGAGACCCGTGAGATGGGCAGTGATACGGTGAAGCGGGCGACGGTGGTGGTGGACTCCCTGGACGCCATCAACAACGAGTGCGGGGACATCCTGCTGGCTCTCAAGGAGGGCGCCATCACGCCGGACCACCTGCGCGGCGAGATCGGCGAGGTGCTGTCCGGCACCAAGCCGGGACGGACCAGCGACGACGAGATCACCATGTACAAGTCGGTGGGCATTGCCGCGCAGGACGTGGCCGCCGCCAGCCTGGTCTATCGGCGGGCGCTGGAGCAGGGGGTGGGCACCGAGGTGGAGTTGTAGGGAGACTCTGATCAATCGCCCTCGTCTGGAATGGCGTCCTTCGACTTCGCTTCGCTACGCTCAGGACGAGCGGGGGAAAAACCGTTCGTCCTGAGCGTAGCGAAGCGAAGTCGAAGGACGCCATTCCATCAGGGAAACTTTCATGGACGCGAACGAAGCCAGACAACGCATCGAGGAAGGACTGGACGGGGCCGAGATCCGGCGTCTTCTGGTGAAGCTGCTGCGAACCCCCAGCCCCCAGACCGAGCTGCTCGAGAAGGAGCCGCAGGTGCTGGCGCTGATCCGCGACGTGGTGCGGCCCGAGCTCGAGGCCGAAGGCATCCGTGCCGCCATCGACGACATGGGCAACCTCACGGCGCGGCTGCAGGGCAAGGGAACGGCGCCGGGTTTGGTGCTGGTGTCTTACGCCATGAACGCGGCGCCCAGCACCATGCCCAACCCCTATTCCGGGGAGATCGTCGACGGCGCACCCTACGGGCTCGATGGTCCCTGCGGCTGGGGCCGTGGCGCATGCGAGCAGAAGGGCAGCCTGGCGGCCATGCTGAGCGCGGTGAAGCTCATTGCCCGCGGCGGATGGGAAATGCCCGGCGACCTCTACTTCGTCACCAGCACCGCGGGTGAGAGCGGCAAGCACGAATCCCTCGACTACGTCCTGTCGAGCGGCGCCATCGACGCCGGCTGGGGCCTCATCGACGGCCCGCCCGAGATTCAGTTGGGCAACAAGGGCCGCATCGACGTGCGCATCGTGGTGCGCGGCCGCCAGGCCCACAGCAGCCGCCCCTGGGACGGCATCAATGCCGTGGACGGCGCCGTCAAGGTGCTGGAGAAACTCGCGCCGCTGATGCCTTATCCCGAGGACAAGAGCCACCCCGAGTTGGGCCGGGTCTCCCTCACGCCCACGGCCATCGAGAGCTACCCCAAGTCGACCCACACCATTCCGAGCGAATGCCACATCAAGATGGACCGCCGGCTGCTGCCGGGGGACGATGCTGACGGCGCGGTGCAACAGCTCGCCGAGGCTATCGGGAGCATGGACCCGTACGAGGTGAGGCTGGAAAAGGAAGAGTTCATGTATCCCTGCGAGGTGGGAAAGGGCGCAGGCGTGGTGGTGGCCCTGGGCGGCGCCATCCGGACGATGCTGGGACGGGAGCCGGAATTCAGCTTCTCCACCGCGGCCAACGACACCGGACTGCTCAACGTCCGGGGGATCGAGACCGTCAACTACGGCTCCCGCGCCGTCCGTTTTCAGCACACGGACAACGACCTCGTCCCCCTCAAGAGCGTGGTCGAGGCGGCCAAGGTGTTCATGTTCATGGCGCTGCACCGCTGACGTTCGAGACGGTTCCGGTAGTTTCCGAGGAGATGACAGCATGCCAATGACCGATGCAAAATTCATCGACGTGAACGGGGTCCGCACGCGCTACTTCGAACAAGGGACGGGTGAGCCGCTGGTGCTGTGGCACGGCAGCCACTTCGGCACCACGGATGCCTGCGACAGCGCGCTTGACTGGGAGCCCAACTTCGACGGGCTGGCCGAGTCGTTCCGGGTGATCGCGGTGGACAAGCTCGGTCAGGGATTCACCGACAACCCCAAAAGGGACGAGGACTATACCTCCGCCGCCGTGGTGGAGCACGCCCATGGATTCCTCAAGGCCATGGGGCTCCACGACGTTCACGTGTGCGGCCACTCCCGTGGCGGATACGTGGTGGCACGGCTGACCCTGCTGTATCCGGACATCGTCAAGTCCTGCATCATCGTCGACAGCGGCAGCCTTTCGCCGGGTCCTTCGCTAACCGAGTTGGTGATGGCGGCGAGACCGGAGCCGTACCTCAGCCGGGAGAGCCAGCGGTGGGTCGTGGAGCACTACTCCTACGGCACCGGGCACATCACGGACCGCTGGATCGACGCGGCCGTGGAGATCTCCGAGTTGCCCAAGTATCAGGAATCCGTACGCAAGATGAGCGGCGAGGGATTGAAGGACAAACTGTTCATGCCCAACCTCACCCTCGATAAGGAGGAGTGCCTCCAGTGGATGATGGAAGGGCGGCTCAAGACCCCCACCCTGGTGGTGTGGGGCTACAACGACCCCACGGCCCAGTACAAGAGGGGCCTTTCGCTGTTCGAGTTCGTCGCCGGCAGCACCGAGAACGCGCAGATGCACGTGATCAACAAGGCGGGCCACTTCTGTTACCGGGAGCAGCCGGAGCAGTTCAATCAGGCCGTCACGGCCTTCATCAAGAGCCTCGACTGAGGGTATCGGCCATGCGGGCGGGTTTGAAACCCGCCCCTACAAAGTCGCCGCACCTTGCCGGCGACGGAGAGGTCCGCGCGTATTCATGGACACATTTGCGCGGCAAGACACACGGAGAAACAGCATCATGAAAGTGATTGTATTCCTGTTCGGCATCGTTCTGCCATTGATGGAGGCCGGCTGCATCGGCGGTGACGGGCCGAGGATGGAGGAAATCCAACTGACCGAAGCCCAGCAACGGTTCAAGGCCAAGACCACGTTCAAGGACGGGGTTGTCAGTGTCGAGGTAGGGCGCCACGATGGGAGCACCACGACCTTGGATAGTATCCGGAACTACGAGGACACGTCGTCATTGTTTTTGCCGAGGCCAGCCATCCCCGGTTTTTCGAGCCGCGTCTGGTTGATGTCGGAGGACGCGTACGCAGGGAAAACTCTTCTTTACACACTCGTCAGTTGGAACGAGGACGACCCGACCGATTATCTTGCGGCGGGGTGGTGGCTCCATTTCCCCCCGGGGATCTCGTTCCGGGACCGGAATGAGGCCGACGACGGCCTGTTCCTGGACGGCCCGGAACTCGACCTGTCGAATCCTCTCCAAATGCCGCCAGGCGGTGAAGCCACCTATGCTGGTACCGTGGGAGGTCTCTATCAGTATCAGTTCGGCAGTGGATGGGGCCCGCTGCAAGGCGAGAGGGAGGACGCTGAGTTCGAGGCCTTCATCCAGCTTACGGCGAACTTTTCCGACAACACGATCCAGGGCTGCATCGGGTGCATAGGAGACATCGATACCCAACGCCTCTACCTGTATCCCCTCTTGGGATGGCGGAGGGGGCCACTTGATTCACCGCCCACCGACTTCGAGGTGCACCTCGGCCCCACGCCCTTCAACCCGGACGGAACTTTCGAGAACACCGACATAAGGGTTACGCATCCCCAAAGAAAGATTACCCAGTCGACGGGGTTGTGGGCCGGACAGTTCTCCAACGTCCCGGACGCGGACGGCAATCCACGCCTGGTCGCAGGCTTCAGTGATGCCGAGTTTGGCGAAACAGACGGTAGCGGCGGGCGTTTCGTGGGCATATTCGCTACCCTGACACAAGCGGCCGTGGAGCCGGGGGAGAGCGAAGGGCCTTGAATCGGGTCCTGGGAGTCTGCGCCGGACATCCGATGTAGGGGCGTAAGACGGTTTGCGTCGGATTCACCGTCGGTGAGTCTGCGCCGTAACCGGACATCCGATGTAGGGGCGGGTTTCAAACCCGCCCGTGTGCGCATCGCGCTGTCGGCCGATACAGGCCGCTAGAGCTGTAACGCAACGGCCTCCTTGAGAGAAATCCCACGTACGGCTACCCTGGCCCCGTAAGGATAGATCTCGACCCCGGCTTTGGCCGCGCGCCGCAGCCAACGCCCGTATTCCACGTCGATCTCGTCCGCCGGTCTCAGGGAGGCACAGTCCCCCCTTTGAATGATGAACAGCAGCACCGCGCGGTGTCCGCGCCGCCGTAGCCGGATCAGTTCCTTCAGGTGCTTGGTCCCGCGTTCGCTGACGGCGTCCGGAAAAGCGGCGACCCGGTCCACCACCAGCGTGACATTCTTGACCTCCACGTAGCACTGCTCGTCGGTGCTCTCCAGGAGAAAATCCAGCCGGGACCCCGGGCGCGTCGGCACCTCCGCCCGGAGGCGCTCGTAACCCTGCAACTCCTTGATGATCCCGGTTTCGATCCCCTCCCGTGCCAGCCGGTTGGCCGCCAGGGTGTTGATCCCCACGAGGGTGCGGCCGATTCGGATCGACTCCCAGGTGAAAAGAAGCTTGCGGTTCTTGCCGCCCTGTTCCGAGAGATAGACTTGGCTGCCGGGGGTACTGCAGCCCAGCATGCTGCCGGTGTTGGTGCAGTGCGCGGTGACCAGCGTGCCGTCGTCGAGACGGACGTCGGCCAGAAACCGCTTGTAGCGTTGGACGAGAGTTCCTCGAATCAGCGGGGCAGGAAAACGCATGGCGAATGCCGCCTTACACCAGTCGGGAGTAGAAAATGCACGGCCAGCCCCTCCGACCCCCTCTCCCTCTGGGAGAGGGCTGGGGTGAGGGTGCCCCGGAGCGAGCGGTTGATCGGGTACGGCACGAATGGGAGAGGCAGGGCTGTTGCGGCTCCCTCACCCGGCCTTCGGCCACCCTCTCCCGGAGGGAGAGGGGTTGGCTGTGCCGCCAATCACTGACCACGCCGTGCTGGGCGCCTGTGCCGCTGGAACCGGAGATCCGATGTAGGGGCGGGTTTCAAACCCGCCCGGGCACGGTATCAGCACCATGCTACCCGTACGGGTTTCGGCTGTTTACCGTTATCCGTTGCCATTGAGGCATCTTTTGGCGGCGCGGCACAGCAGCACGCCGATGAGGTGGCGCTTGTATTCCGCGCTGCCTTCGCGGTCGTCCGTCAGCGAAGCTTCGTCGGCAAGGGTGTCGGCGGCGTCCTGAAGCCGCTGTTCGGCTCCATCCACCGGACCGGCGATGAGTCCCTCGGCGGCTGCCGAGCGGCACGGCGTGGGGCTCACGCAGCCCACGGCGCAACGGGCTTCGCGTATCTCTCCGCCGTCATCGTCCGTTTCGAGCACCAACGCCAGCCCGAGCAGCGGCCGTTCGTGGACCTGGAACTTGAGGTAGGCGGCGCGTTGCGACGGCCCGGGCAGCGGCACGTCCACACCGGTGAGGACTTCGTCCTGGCTTAGGGAGTTTTCATAGGCGCCGGCGAGAAGCTCGTCCATGGACAACGTCCGTTCGCCCGAGCTTCCCTGCGCACTGGCGGTGCCGCCCAGTGCCATCAGCAGCGTGGCGGGATCGGAGTGGGGCTCGGCGAAGCAGAGATTGCCCCCCAGCGTGCCGGTGGCCCGCACGCGTACGTTGGCCACGTTGGCCGCCATCTCGGCCATGACCGGCAGCGACTCCCGAACCGCGGCGGAGCGCTCGATCATCCGATGGGTGGCGGCGGCGCCGATGTGCAGATGCCCATCGCGGCGCTCGATACCGTCCAGACCCGCGACGGCCTTGATGTCGATGAGGTTTTCGTAGCGCAGCAGGTCGTGGCGCATGGCCAGCAGGAGCTCGGTGCCGCCGGCGTAGAGGCTGCCGTTCTCACCGTAGTGATCGAGCATTTCCGCGGCCTCCCGCAGATTGGTGGGCCTATGGATGGCGAAGCGTCGCAGCGGCATCATGACTTGTTGTCTCCACGGGCGGCGCGCGCCTCGCGGATGGCGCGCCAGACCTTTTCCGGTGTCAGGGGAGCCCGGCGCACCCGGGCGCCGGTGGCGTTGTACACGGCGTTGGCGATGTTGGCCGGCAACGAGTTGAGCGATGCCTCGCCGCCGCCCTTGGCCCCGTAGGGGCCGACCCCGTCGCGGTTCTCCACCAGCGCCAGCTTCACTGTCCGCGGCATGTCAGAGAACCGCGGCAGGCGGTACTCCAGCAGGTTGCCGTTGAGGAGCTGGTTGCGGTCGAACTCCAGTTCCTCGAACATGCCGATGCCCATGCCGGTGGTGGCGGCGCCGATGTCCTGGCCCTCGGCCAGGGCCGGGTTGATGGCCAAGCCCACGTCGCCGCAGGTGCCGAGCTTCTCCATGGTGACCTTGCCGGTTTCCTCGTCCACCGAGACCTCGATGC
This sequence comes from uncultured Binatia bacterium (SeqCode), assembly GCA_965221155.1. GTDB lineage: Bacteria > Desulfobacterota > Binatia > UBA9968 > JAJDTQ01 > JAJDTQ01. The sequence goes on from OZ244869.1 coordinate 2,322,860, forward strand.
CGGTGGAGGCGGCTTCCCAGAACACCGGCAACTGTGCGAAGTCCTTGTCCTTGCGGATGTAGGCGCGGCCGATGACCTCGCCGTCCGGGAGCTTGTAGTAGCGGGTCAGCACCTCGGACCAGTTGAGCCGTGCCTCACCGCAGGTGATGCCGCCGCGGACCGGCTGGATCTCCGACTCCTGGACCCCCAGCACGTCGGCGGCCATGCGGATCATCTGCTCCTTGGCCTCCTGGCTCGCCTCCTGCACGGCGCGCCCCATGAGGGTGGTGGTGCGGCTGGCGCCGGTGGAGCGGTCGTAGGGGGTGATGGCGGTATCCGACGACACCACCCGCACCACGTCGAAGGGAACCCCGAGTTCCTCCGCTGCGATCTGTGGCAACACCGTGTGGCTGCCCTGGCCCAGCTCCGTGCTGCCGATCATCAGCGACACCGAGCCGTCGGCATGCACGCGCACGGCGGTGGAGGTGAGCGGATAGGCGCCGGCGTCGCTGGCGGAGCAGCCGATGCTGCGTCCGTGACCATCGGGCAGCGGCTCCTTCCAGCCGATGTTGTCGGCGACGATCTTGAGGTCCTGGGTGAGAGTGCCGTCGAACGGGCGCATGCCCGGGAAGAACTCCTGCTTCGGGCGGGCCACGTTGTGCAGGCGGAACTCGTAGGAGTCCATGCCGATCTTGGCCGCGAGTTCGTCGATCTGGGACTCGCCGGCCATGGTCACCTGGGCGCAGCCGAAGCCCCGGAAGGAGCTGGCCGGAACCGTGTTGGTGTAGACCGAGTAGTTGTCGATCTGGACGTTGGGGATGGCATAGGGGCCGACGCAGCGGTTGGACGACTTCTCGCACACCAGCGGGCTGTTCTCCGCGTAGGCGCCGGTGTTCATGTAGATCTTGGCCTGGCGCGCGATGATCTTGCCGTCGGCGTCCACCGCGGTGCGCATCCAGGTCAACGCGTCATCGCCGCGGGTGGTGAGCATGGCCTCTTCCACGCTGAGCTGGAGCTTTACCGGCCGCCGCGCCTTCCACGCGCAGGCCGACGCCAGCGGCTCGACCTTGGTGTACGATTTGCTGCCGTAGCCGCCGCCCACGAACGGTACGATGAGGCGGATCTGGCTCACCGGCATATCGAAGATGGTCTTGAGGTCGTGCCGCACCATGAAGGGGTGCTGGGCCGATGAGTAGATGGTGACGCCGTCGTCGCCCACCTCGGCAATGGCCACGTAGGGCTCCATGGCGTAGGCGTAGGCCATGGGAAAGTAGTATTCGTTCTCCACCACCGCCGCGGCCTTGGCAAAGGCCTCGTCCACGTCGCCCCACTTGACGTGGTGCTCCTGACACAGATTGGAGCCCCGGCCCGCGGTGACCTCGCCCTCGAAGCCGCGCAGGGCGCCGGCCTCGAACTGGCGCTCGTGCAGCAGGGGCGCGGCGTTTGCCAGAGACTCCTGGGGTTCCATCACCGCCGGCAGCTCCTCGTACTCGACGTGGATGAGCTCCAGCGCCTCGTAGGCGGTGAGCTCGTCCTCGGCGATGACCGCGGCCACGGGCTCCCCGGCGTAGCGCACCTTGTCGATGGCGATGAGCGGGTGGTCCTTGACGGCGTGGCCGAAGTAGGGGTTCAAGCCCTCCAGGTCGTCGCCCCGCAGCACGTTGTAGACGCCGGCATGGGCTTCGGCCCTGGACGTGTCCATGGAGACGATCCTGGCGTGGGCGTAAGGGCTTCGCAGCACCTTGGCGTAGGCCATGCCCGCGAGCCTGACGTCGCTCACGTACAACGCCCGGCCCGATACCTTGGCGCGGCCGTCGCGGCGCGGCACTGAGTGGTTGACCACCTCGAACTCGCGGCTCTTGTCGTCGCTCATCCCCGAGCCTCCTTCATCACCGCCGCCGCTTTGCGGATGGCCTTCACGATGGAAACGTATCCGGTGCAGCGGCAGAGGTTGCCGTCCATGTGGTGAATGATCTCGTCGTCGGAGGGGTCCGGGTTGTCGTCGAGCAGCGCCTTGGCGGACAGGATCATGCCCGGAGTGCAGAAGCCGCACTGGAACGCGAACTCGTCGATGAAGCACTGCTGGATGGGATGCAGCGTGCGGTCGGCGTTTTCCAGCCCCTCGATGGAGGTGACGCTGCGTCCCTGGGCCTCGTAGGCCAGGTAAGTGCAGGCGCTCACCGGCAGGCCGTCCACCAGCACCGTGCACGCCCCGCAGACCTGCACCTCGCACGAGATCTTGGTGCCGGTGAGGTTCAGGCGGTTCCGAAGCACCTCGGAAAGGGTCTGCTGCGCCTCGCACTCCACGGCCGTGTCCTTGCCGTTGAGCTTGAAGCGCAGTTCCACAAGGGCTCGCGCTGGTTTAGTGTCCTGTCTCGCCAATACGTTCATGAATCTGCTGGTCCTTTCCGCCGTCGGCTGGGTTGCTCCTCCTCGCGAACGCAACCCTAGTGTGGTGTCTCACAAATACGCTTATGAATCTGCGGGTCCTTTTGGCCGTCGGCTGCGTTGCTCTTCCTCGCGTGGTGCCCGCCACTGCTCGTCATCGCGCCTTGCCGACAACCAAAATGCCCTCGCAGATTCATAAGCGTATTTGTGAGACACCACACTAGACATAGTGCGGAATGATCTCCTCCGACCAGAGCAGCATTTCCTTGTACATGGTGTCCATGTCCGGGTAGATGAGCTTGAGCTCGAAGTGCTGCACGCCGGCTTCGATGAATTCGTCGATGCGTCGGCGGACATCGTCCACCGAGCCGATGATGTGGCGGTCCAGGGCGAACTGGATGTTGTCCACGTCACGCTCGTAGGTGTGGGAGCTTTCGCGGATGGTGGGCAGCGCCAGGGTCATGGCCTCGTCACGGGTCCGGGCGATGGCGGCCAGCTTTTCCACCGCGATCTTGATGCCCGCGGGGTCCCGGCCCGCGTCCTCGGCCGTGTTCCGGAGGATTTCGCAGCCCCGCGCCATCTCCTTGGGCGAAAGCCATCCGGGAATCCAGCCCTCGCCGTAACGTCCGGCGCGCACCGCGGCCTGGTCCATCCAGCCCCCCACCCAGACCGGCGGATGGGGCTTCTGCACCGGCTTGGGGTAGACCTCCGCGTTGTCGAATTTGAGGTACTTGCCTTCGTAGGAGGCCATGGGCTGGGTCCAGACGGCCTTCATGGCTTCGATGTACTCGTCCGTGCGGTTGCCCCGGCCCTTGATGGGCACCTCGAAGACGTCGAACTCGCTGGATTCCCGCGTGGCCTTGGAACCGAGCCCCACGCCCACCAGCAGGCGCCCGTCGCACAGGTGGTCCAGGGTGGCGCACTGCTTGGCGGCGTAGATGGGGTTGCGGAGCGGCATCACGAGACAGGCCACGCCGATCTGGATATCCTTCGTCTTGGCGGCCAGGTACGACATGGTGGTCATGCACTCGAAGAAGTTCGCCTCCTGGGCGTCGGTGATGGCCTCGGTGGCGCCGGACGAGATATGGTGCCGGTGCATTTCCGAGCTCCACACCACGTGGTCGTGGAGCCAGACGGTGTCGAAGCCCAACTCCTCGGAGTTCTGCGCGGCCTTGACGATGTTCTCCTTGCTGGAGAGCGGCCCCGAGTTGGGCACCCGGATACCGAATTCGAATTTACCCATGCTTCATGCTCCTCGCCGGTGGTATGGACACGGGCGGGTTTGAAACCCGCCCCTACATTAGCGTGGTTTCGGTACGGAGGGCGACCGGCGGTCGCCCCTACGGTCGTTGCCTCGTCGATCCGCCCCGGTTGTCACGCCAATCCGTGCGCGGTTGTCTGGCCGATCCGTGCCTGGTCGTCACGCCTTGCCTGCCCGCGCTAGGGCTCGGTGATACCGATGCGGTCGTATTTCAGGTGGCGGTTGTACCAGTCCACCACCTCGCCGGCGATCTGATCGAAGTAGTCGGCGTAGACCCCGTAGTGGGTGGTCTTCTTCAGCATGACGAGCTTCTTGGGCTCTCCCGCCTTCTCGTACATGCGGATGGAGTGTTCCTCGGGCGTGGTGGCGTCGTTCTCCACCGCGATGAACAGCACGCCGCGGGGAGAGATCTTGTCCACCACGTCCTCCGGCGCGTAGTCCAGGATCGCATCGGCGCATTGCAGCGGCATCTGGTTGGGGATCTTGGAGGCCACTTCCTTCTTGATGGTGGTGGTCTTGCGCTCTGGGGTCTGGACCATGATCTCCTCGCGCGCCGCCACCAATTCGCCGGAGCCGGTCAGCGCCCGCTGCCGGCGGTCTTCCTCGATGCGCTTGAGGTAGTCGATCCACTCGTACTCCCGGCGCATGGAATGAAGCCAGTCGCGGCCGTTGCACACGCCGAGGTAGCACACCACGCATTTCACCCGGCTGTCGGCGGCGCCCACCAGCACGGCGTTGCCGCCGCCCGTGCCGCCGGAACCGTAGGTGGCAATGCGGTCGGAATCCACGTCGTCGCGGGTCTCCATGTAACTGATGGCGTTGCGGATGTCCTCCGCCTGCCAGGTGGGCATGACCCAGCCCTTTTGCGGCCCCTCGCTGTCGCCCCAGCCCCGGTAGTCGAAGCACAGGCAGGCGTATCCGGCCTCGCACAGCCGCTCGAACATCAGGATGTAATGCTTGGCGTCCTTGAGCCCCAGAAAGCCCGGACCCTGGACGATGCCCGGCCAGGGTTTTCCCTTGTCGCCGTCCGGCAGGTAGAGGGTCCCGTGGACCTTGTAGCCCTCGCTATAGAAAGTGACGTCCTCTGTTTGCATGTGGTTCTCCCAAAGTCGTCGGCCGGTCTGCGCCGCAGGAAATGTCGGCGAGGCGATCTCCGGCAGGGGCGACCGGCCGGTCGCCCCTGCATTCCTCGTCGCCTAGGCGCGCACCGCCGGCAGGACTTCCTTGCCCAACAGCTCGATCTGCTCGTACCAGTCGGCGTAACGGAACCGGAGGTCGTAGACGATATGGTTGAGGCCGCCCTCCTCGTAACGCTGCGTATCGCGAACGACGTCCTCCGGCGTACCGGCCAGCAAGAGCCCCTCAATGTCTTCGAGCTTGGAGAAGGTCCCGGATTCCGGTTTGACCCAGGTGGGCTTCTTGTTGCCTTCGTTGATGAGCCCGGGAGCGTTGACCATGCTCACCGCGGTGTCCTTGTCCTTGGCGATGCTGGTGATGGGGATGGCGCCGGTGGTGACCATGGGCTTGCCGGCCTTGTCGCACAGGCTGTGCAGGTACTTGATGCACTTGTGGAAGGTCCGCAGCGGGATCCGTCCGGGCATCCACCCGTCGCAGTAGTCCACCGCGCGCCGGCACGAAGCCGGAGTGCCGCCGCCGTACCAGATGGGGATGGGCGCCAGGGGCGTGGGCTTGAGCTCGACATCCTTGAAGGAGAAGTACTCGTCCTCGTAGTCCACCTTCTCGCCGGCCCAGAGGCGCCGCACGATGTTGGAGTTGACCTTGGCGAGATTGAAGCGGTCCTCTCTCTCGTTTTTCAGTCCGGCCGCGGCGAACTCGTGCTGGAACGTCCCGGCGCCGATGCCCATGATGACCTTGCCTTCGGACAGGACGCTCAGGGCCGCCATGCACTGGGCCAGGTGGATCGGGTGTCTGTGCGAGATCATCGTGCCGGTGCCCAGGATCAGCTTCTTGCACACCGATGAAATCGCCGACAGGACGGCGACGCACTCGATATGCGTGTTGTCCGTGCCTTCCATGCCGTGGGGCTCGAAAACCAGGTGATCGCGGACCCAGACGGCGTCGAATCCCAACGACTCGGCCAGCTTCGATCCCTCGATGCACCTCTCAACCGATCCATGATCCCCAAAATGGGGCAACAGCAGTCCAAACTTCAACTTTGTCGCCATGCTCAACCCTCCTTGCGTTTTCTTTGTGGTGTTGACTTGAAAAGAATTGCCCGCCCCGTGCGGGAGCGTGGCTCACCTGCTCCAACCGCTAGTGGCCTGTAACATAGAAATGACGCCGCTGGGCGTCATTTTCCGTGGGACTTCATGAACGGATGCTGTCGTTGCTGAGGACCATGAACAATGCGGCCAGACGGGAGCATTGTTGGACCGCACTGCGACATTGACGTTCCGCATGAGTTTCCGAGCGAGCCTCATTTATAGACTCCGCCCGCGACGGCTGTCAAGCGTGCCCGAACCTGCATATTGCATGAAGGGACGTGATGATTGCGCCGACTTCGTGATATCGGCTAACCGTCTTCGGTGGGCGTGGTGTCCGGAGCGTCGGCGCGGATAGGGTGACGCTCTACGGCGGCCCGTACGTCACTGAGGTAGGTGCGGCTTACCGGAACCGTGTGGCCGCCGGTGAGCCGCAACAACGTGCGTTGGTTGCGTTTGGTCCTACCTTCGACGTGAGGAGAAGCAACCCAGTAGGAGCGGTGTACGCGAACGCCCTGATCGCCCAACTCGGCGACGGCATCGGCCAAGCGCATCAAAATCGTGCAACGGCCCACGGTGGTGACGACGTCCACGTAGTGGTCGTTCATCTTGAGATAGATGATGTCCCGGCCCACCTCCGGGGGCAGGCGGTCGAGGAACTTGGATGGTGGTTCCACCACGGTGCGGTCTACGGCAGCCGGCGAAAATGCCTCGCCGTCGGCGCCTCCCGGCTGTTCGCGTTCATCCGCGGGTGCCGTGGAAGGAGAGGCTGCCGTTGGGCTCTTGATGCGTTGGCAAATCATGTAATGGGTGGCGAAACTGCACAACAGCATCGACGAGGCAACAAAGAAGTACATTTTCGGCAAACCGTAGGTGGGGACGTCCGCGCGAATCAGGGTATCCACGGCGTAGACGATGGTGGTCGAGGGCAGCGATGCCATCAACATACCGACGGCGACGGCCAAAGTGATTTGGACCGGCGGCCAGAAGCGCGTGATATAGAGCACCACGACGTATTGGGAATAGCACAGGGGCGCACACAGGAATGTGGACACGCCGAAATAGGCCAAGCGCTGCATCCAGTCGAGGTCGTCGGTCCCCATGGGGCTTGCCAGGGTGAATGTTGTCAGAAACACGGCGATCGAGATCAGGACCGTCCCGAGTATGTGCGGGCCGACCGCTTCACGATAGGCGAATTGCCACTGCCGTGCCGCAACGCCAAGGGCAGTCTCATCGCCCTGCACGGAAGAAGAAACTGTACCGTCGCTGTATTTGTTCATCATTCGCGCAGAGCGCAGGAGCGCTAACCGAGGGGGTCAAGAAAATACGGGTGCGACAAGGAGAACCTCTGAACGGTTTGTGACTTCTGTAAAAATGAACGGTCCAATACTTCTTCGTTGAATAATCGAGATCGAGTCCGATGTCAACACTGTGTCCTGTATCCTGCGGCCTGTCGGCGTCAGAACGTTGCTTGTGGTGGGGCCGGAATTGGTCTAAGAATCCCGGAGCATGTCGGCTGCGCCGGGCGGCCTCTCGGGGAGGAACCAACCAATGAGCGATTTCTACAGCGAGTGGCTAAAGACCACCGAACGGAACGAGGACTTCGTCGAAAACGCGCCCCGGGTGGCAAGCCACAAGGAGCTCGAGTGGGTCAAGACGCGCCAGGATGCCAAGGCGGCGTTGATGATAGCGCCCGAACGCGGTTTCCCCACCGGCGGCAGCATGATGATGCGGGCCGAGATCCCCCTGGGATGGCATACCGGGCGTCACAGCCACGGCGAGGAAGCCATCTACGTGGAGAGCGGCACGGGCTTCATGGCGCTGGACGGCAAACGGTATAACTTCGGTCCGGGTACGGTTCTGCACGTGCCCTATCGGTCCGGGCATCAGTTGTTCAACACCGGGGATGTCCCCGTGGGCTATCTTTCCGGGCTGGCCTGGCACCTGGAGGCGTCGGTGTACATGGGCCGCATGGTTCAGTTCGAGGACTGCGGCGCCAACGACCCTGCGGCGATGGCCGCCATCGGGCCGGAGGAGTCCCAGAACTGGCCGGAGGACGGCCGGCGTATCTCCATGCATCAGGATCAGCACGAGCTCTCGGCCGAGTCCAAGCACGGCGCCACCTATTTCCTCATGGGCCGCAGCGGCAACCGCAACGGTTTCAAGGCCACGGCCGCGGCCATCAGCTCCATCTTCGTGGAGCTGCCCCGCTCCAAGAGCCACAGCCACGCCCATCCGGAGGCCTACCTCTACGCGCTTCAGGGCGCGGGTTACTCGGAGATAGGCGGCAAGCAGTACACCTGGGAGCAGGGCGACGCGGTCCACGTCCCTCCGGGCATGATGCACCACCAGCACTTCAACCCCAGCGACGGCGAGAGCCGGGAACTCCGGTTCGAGTTCGGCATCCGCTACTGGCTGGTGGATCAGTGGAAGGGGTACACCACCATTGACAAGCACCTGAAGGCGATGTCCATGGACGAGGACAACGAAGACTTGTAGGGGCGGGTTTCAAACCCGCCCGTGCCCGGTGTCGACGCGGCCCCCCGTCCATCGCGTCGTGGCGCGGACGGCTACTCCCCAATCCCGGCCAGATCCAGCAGAAAGGCGTATTCCAGGGCGATCTCGCGATAGCGTTTGAAGCGCCCGGACGCGCCTCCGTGCCCCGCTTCCATATTGGTCTTCAGCAGCAACCGGTTGTGGTCGGTCTTGGTGGCCCGCAGCTTGGCGACCCACTTGGCCGGCTCCCAGTACTGCACCTGGGAATCGTGCAGGCCGGTGGTCACCAGCATGTGGGGGTAGTCCCTGGCCTCGACGTTGTCGTAGGGTGAATACGACAGCATGTAGTCGTAGAACTCCTTGTCGTTGGGATTGCCCCACTCGTCGTACTCGCCGGTGGTGAGGGGAATGTCCGGGTCGAGCATGGTGGTGACGATGTCGACGAACGGAACCTGCGCCACCACGCCCTTGAACAGCTCCGGGCGCAGGTTCACCACCGCGCCCATCAACAGGCCGCCGGCGCTCCCGCCCATGGCGAAGAGCCGGTCCCGCGAGGTGTAGCGTTCCTCGATCAGATGCTCGCCGCAGGCGATGAAGTCGGTGAAGGTGTTCTTTTTCTTGAGCAGCTTGCCGTCCTCGTACCACGCCCGCCCCATCTCCTCGCCGCCCCGAACATGGGCGATGGCGAACACGAAGCCGCGGTCCAGCAGGCTCAGGCGCGCGGAACCGAAGCCGGCATCCAAACTGTGGCCGTAGGAGCCGTAGCCGTACAGCAATAGGGGGCTTCGGCCGTCGCGTTCCATTCCCTTGCGATACACCAGCGAGATGGGGACCTGAACACCGTCCTCGGCCTTCGCGTGCAGCCGTTCCGTGCGATAGCCGGCGGCGTCGAACCCGCCCAGCACCTCTTCCTGCTTGAGCAGCGTCTTCTCCCGGGTCCCCATGTCGTAGTCGTAGATGGAGCTCGGCGTGGTCATGGAGGTATAGCCGTATCGCAGCACCGTGGTGTCGAACTCCAGGTTGACGCTCGTGCCGGCGAGGTAGGCGGGCTCGCCGAACTCCAGGTAGTGTTCTTGCGAGCCGTCCCACGGGATCACCCGGATCTGCACCAGCCCGTCTCGCCGCTCTTCCAGCACCAGGTGGTCGCGGAACACCTCGAAGCCCTCCAGCAGCACGTCGGGACGGTGCGGTATGACCTCCTCCCAGTGCTCCTTGCCGGTGCGGTCCAGCGGCGTCGACATGAGCCGGAAGTTCTTGGCCTCGTGGTTGGTGTGGATGAAGAAGCGGTTCTCGAAGTGGTCCACGGCATATTCGTGTCCCCGTTCTCGTGGAAGGAAGCTCGTGAACGCGCCGGTGGGATCGTCGGCGTCGAGATAACGGTACTCGTTACTCAGGGTCTGGGAGGAGACGATCATGATGTATCGTTTGGACTTCGTCTTGAACACGTGGGCCGAGAAGGTATCGTCGGTCTCCTCGTAGACGAGCATATCCTCCGCCGGATCCGTTCCCAGCAAATGGCGGTAGATGCGGTCGGATCGCAGGGTCTCGGGGTCCTGCTTGGCGTAAAAGAGGGTCCGGTTGTCGTTGGCCCACGTCATGTTGCTCGTCACCTCCGGGATGACGTCGGGCAACGTCTCGCCGGTGGCGAGATTCTTGAACCGGATGGTGTAGATGCGCCTGCCCTGCGCGTCCTCCGCGTAGGCCACGAGATCCTGCCCGAAGCTCACCGCGAGTCGCCCCACGGAGAAGAACTCATGGCCCTCGGCCAGGACGTTCACATCGAGCATGAGCTCTTCCGGGTTCTCCAGGGACTGGCGTTTGCGGGCGTAGAGCGGGTATTCCTGTCCTTCCTGGTAGCGGGTGTAGTAATAGTAGTCGTCCCGCCTGTAGGGCACGGACATGTCGGTCTGCTTGATGCGCCCCTTGATTTCTTCGAACAGCGCCTCTTCCAGCGGCTGGACGTGGGCCATGGCCTCCTTGGTGTGCTGATTCTCCGCTTCGAGGTAGGCCACGGTTTCAGGGTTGTCTCTTTCCCGTAGCCAGTAGTAGTTGTCGATGCGAACGTGGCCGCCGTGCCCGAGTTCGTGTGGGATGACCGTGGCCGCCGCGGGTTTTTGCGTTTTCTCCATCGGGTCACCTTACCAGAAATCAACCCGGGTGGCCCGTATCGGCCGCAGGCTCCCCGCGGGACTCTTTCGCCGCAAGGCGCGACGACGAGGGGCCGCGGCGGGCTTCAAACCCGCCCGCGCCCATACCCGGCTCGCATTCTTCCCTCAAAGTCGATAGCCTGTTCCCATTCCTCGTCCGAAAGGAGTCCGCAATGGCAACGAAGGCAGCCAAGGAGTTCGAGGTCCACCCGTACGTGCAGTTCATGAGCGACCGGTTCGGCGCCTATGACCGGTGGCTCGAATCGGAGGGACTGCCGGTGGTGAGCGGCTCCCACGTCCAGGACGTCCGCACGATGGAACTGGGGGAGTGGCCGCGCCGGGGCGGCAAGGGCGCCTACCTGTCCTTCTCGGACCAGCGGGTGGCCGACGGCTACGTGTGCGAGATCGCCGCCGGGTCCAGCCTCGAGCCCCAGCGCCACCTGTTCGAGGAGATCGTGCTCATCACGAGGGGCCGGGGCGCTACCACCGTGTGGTACGACGAGGCCCGGAAGAGAACCTTCGAGTGGGAAGCCGGCAGTGTCTTCGCCATACCGCTCAACGCCTGGCACCAGCATTTCAACGCCAGCGGCACGGATCACGCCCGCTATTTCGCCCTCACCAGCGCCCCTGTGGTGTTCGAACTCTACCGGGACCCCGATTTCATCTTCAACACCGATCACGCCTTCAAGGACCGCTTCGACCCGGCCCAGGAGGACTTCTTCAGCCGGCCGGGAAAGTACAACACCGACTATTACGGTGGCATTCTGGAGAACAACTTCATCAGCAACATCCGCGACATCAAACTCGTGCCCCGGGAGAAGCGAGGCAAGGGCAACCGCAACATGTACATCCATATGGCCGGCAGCACCATGCTGGCCCACGTCTCCCAGTTCCCGGTGGGGACCTACAAGAAGGCGCACCGCCACGGCCCCGGCGCCCACATCTACATGCTCGACTCCACCGGCTATTCCCTCATGTGGCAGGAGGGCGAGAAGCCCGAGCGCTTCGACTGGCAGGAGGGCACCGTCATCTCGCCGCCGGCGGGAAGCTGGCACCAGCACTACAACACCGGCGCCGAGCCCTGCCGGTTCGTGGCGCTCCACGCGTCCACCGCGGTGCAGGGAGAGGAGCGCGGCGTGGAGCAGATCGAGTTCGAGGACGAGGACAAGGTATTGCGGCAGATGTACGAGGACGAGTGCGCGCGTAGCGGCGTGACCGCGCAGATGTGACCGCGGAGAGAGACGGCGCAGGTTGGTGATCGACGGAGGTCTGAATCCATGATTCCGCAACACGATTCCTTTTACGACGTGTTCTCCAAGGCCGCGAAGCTCGACATCCGCTGGCCCAACGATGCGCGCCTTGCGGTGGCGCTCGCCGGCAACCTGGAGGCCTGGACCGAGACCCCGGACCCAAGGATGCGGCGCACGCGCCACGTCGGCGGCTCCAACCCCCTTACCGCGGACGAGGTTCGATGCCAGTACGACTTCCGCACCGCCAGCGAGAACGACTACGGCGGCCGGACCGGTGTGTGGCGCATTCTGCGCATTCTCGAAAAGTATGGCGTGAAGGCGTCCTTCAACATCAACGCGCTCTGCGCCCTGCGTTACCCGGAAGCGGTGAAGAAGGTCCACGAGGACGGCCATGAGCTGGTGGCCCACAGCTACGCCGAGGACGTGCAACTGGTGCTCCTCTCCAGGGACGACGAACGGGAGGAGATCCGCGCCTGCGTCAAGACGTTCCAGGACCTCGTGGGCGTTCGCCCGTCCGGCTGGCTGTCGTCGGGGATGCGGCATACGGAATACACCCTGGAGCTCCTGGCGGAGGAGGGTTTCACCTGGCACGGTGACGCGGTCAACGACGACGTTCCCTATTTGGTGGAGGCGGGCGGGAAGACGATGGTGGTGATCCCTTACAAGAACGCCATCAGCGGATTGAACGACACCGGCATGTACCGCCGGGGCAAGAGCGCCAGCGACCTCTTGCAGGCCTTTCGCGACGAGGTCGACATCCTCTACGAGGAGTCGGCCACCCATCCCAAGATGCTGACACTGGCCATGCACTGCCAAATGGCTTTCCCGGCCACCGGTAAGCTCTACGACGAGGCCATCCGGTACGCCAAGTCGTTCCCGGACGTATGGTTCGCGCGACGCGACGAGATCGCGCAGTGGATCCTCGAGAACTACGCGAATGGCCTTTAACCTGCACACCGCGAGCAACGGGGCTTTATGTCGTCGGCAAGGCGGGATGACATGTAGGGGCGGGTTTCAAACCCGCCCGTGCCCGGGCCACCGCCCGGCTTGGGAAAGGCGAAAGGAGCAGCCATGAGCGAGAACGCACCCCGGAAGGCCCGGGCCATGGGCATCAATCACGTGGTGCTGGAGGTGGGGGACCTGGATCAGGCGCTGGAGTTCTACGGCGCCATCTTCGACTTCAGCCTGCGCGGCCGCAGCGATCACAATGCTTTCGTCGACCTCGGCGACCAATTCATCCAGTTGAGCCTCGGGAAGACCCAGGAGGCCGACGGCAAGCGCCACTTCGGCTTCGTCGTGGACGACCGGACGCCGGTGCGGGCCGCCCTGGATCGGTTGGGCGTCAAGACCCTGGATCAGCGGCTCAACTTCCGCGACCCCTGGGGCAACCGCATCGAGGTGGTGCCCTACGACGACGTCCAGTTCTCCAAGTCGCCAAACGTGCTCAACGGCATGGGCCTTGGGGGGCTCGAGAAGACGCCGGACGCCGTTGCGGAGCTGACGAAGAAAGGGATGGCCCCGGACTAGCGGCCGGCGCCGCAGAAAATGCCGGCGGGACGAACTCCGGTAGGGGCGACCGGTCGGTGGCCCCTACATGCCCACAGCGGGATCCAGCTTCAGCAGCGGTACCGCTACGCGGCTCAGGCCTTCGGTTTCTTGAAGCCCGTCAGGATCTGAAGATATTCCTTGATTTTCGGCGGCATGTTGTTGATGGAGTGCAACGCATCCGCGATGTCCTGGGGGGAGACGTAGGCGATGTTGAGCTTTGCCTCCAAAGGATCGAAGGCGGGCTCGGAGCCGGTCAAGTCACGACCGATATCACCGTATCGGACGCGGTAGTCGAACACGCATAGCCATTCACCCGGAGGGGGTGGGTCGGCATCTGCGAACAGCCTCGCGCCGATGTCGGTTCTTACGAGCGACGCGACTTGACCCCTTTCGTGCGGTGCGAGAGATCTCGGGCTTCTCCTGGCCAAATCAACCACTTTGCGCCGCCAAGCCAAGTGGTCGGCGCGCCCTGCCCAGGCCGACAGGGTGTTCCACAACGCAGAGTGATCGTGGTTCACAGAGGGATAGGCAAGGACATCAACCCCTTTGTCGCGCCAGCGTTGCTTGACTTCTTCGTCTATCCCGTTGTCGAAAGCAAAAGCCTTGCGGCATGCCCCCTGCCCAGAGTGTGCAGCCCCTGGAGCAGGTACCTGACAGGCGGGTCACTTGCGGAATATCCAAGCAATACGACGATGTATCGGTCGAGAAGTTCCCGAAAGAAACGCGTAGCCCAGCCTTCAGCCAAGTAGGCGCGCCCGAAATCCGAGCTGCTGACTACAAGTCCTTGTCGGCCCTCCCCGCGTTTCGCTTTCGAGTTAATCCGGCCGTGCAGATAGACGACCCCGTCAAGTAACTGCCCGCGGGCGAGGTCAGGCAATGCTGGTGCAGTATAGGCTTTCAACTTTCGATGGGAGGCTGTCTCGAAGAGAACATCGAAGTTCGTGGTGACGATCCGAGGTTTGCCCTCAGCGCTTCTCGACAAACGCAGAACCGTCTCGTGCGCTGACAGATTACCTCGGGGTTTGGTTCTCAGTCGTTTCGCGATCAGGTGATCGATCTCCTCCGGTGCGTACTCCTGCTGAAGCAGGTTGAATATCTCATCGAGTGTCGGACGTGCTTCCGTTGGGATTTTTGGGTCGTCCCATATGGACAGCATGGTACGCGACGGGGCGTCGCCTGGCGTGCCCAACTCGTCAACCACATACTTCGCCAATCCGAGAAAAGTGGGCATGCCGGCGGGGTAGGAAACCCCCGCGCCGCACAGGAACACGACGTTTCCTTTGTCGCGCTCATCGAGCAACTCGTCGGGGATGTTCAAACCGTCCGGAAGGAAACGCATCGTTAAGTCAGGCGAGAATATCGCGGCCGCGGGCCGTAGTCGGACTGTGAATGGGAGTGTGTTTGCGTCACCCCGGTGAATCCACAACCTGCGCCACGTGAGCGATCCGGTGATTCTTGATCTGGTGCTCAATCACGTACGGCGAAACACCGAATTCCGCGGCCAACTCGTCGATGTCGTCGGCGTCGATGACGGGGCGCGAGATTCTGTCCCGTAGCCCGGACGCAGGTGCGAGAAACTCGGCTGCGAAGGCACGGTTGCGCTGTTGTCGCTCCGAGTAGGTTCTCGTGAGCAGCGTGTCGGAGCCAGGTGACAGCAAGACTTCCCCAAGGGCGCGGCAAAAGTGGAACCGTTGGCTGTCGCCACGAAGTCCCCGCAAGGCAAAGGCCGGGCTCCCGTCGTCGGTACGGGTGATGATGCCGTCCACCAACGCCGGCCAGCCGCTAGCGGTCACGGGCGGTCTGGTTACTTTCCTGATCGAACCGGCATCTTCCCCAAGAGCTTCCGCCAATCGCTGCATGGTGGGTAGCAGTTGGCCGTTCAGATTCAGGTGTTGGCGCAGCCGCTGCGCGCAGTTGTACCCGATGTGCCAAGGGTACCCGACATCCCAGGGCTGTGCGTGACCGAGAAGTACAAGATGCTCGTGATAAATATCCCGGGAATATGGTTCTGTGATTGCCTCGGGATAGGCTTCATCGCGGAAGGATCGAATGCGGTGTAGAGGAAGGCTCCGGGATTTCTTCGTCTTGAATAACGCGTCTACAATAGCGAACCATTCTTCGTGTGGGCCTTCCGCATTGACGGCCGGAACCGCTTCGCTGAGCAACTCGCCCAGCCTGTCTGCAAACAGAACGACCCAGTCGCGTTGGCCGTCGTCCAGAGCATAGGGGTCCCAGCCCAGCCCGGCCGCTGTTTCGCAGAACTGTATCTCGTCCTCGTCGGCCGTCTGGATCGCCTCCCATTCTTTCTGGAGGAAGGTGTCGTCGACACCCAGAGATACAAGCCGTCGGATCACCCTATCAATGAGATCGGCGCAATGCTCGCGAAACTCGTCGCTGTCTATCCACATCTCGCCCTGTTCCAGGAACTCTACCTTGGTCCAAGGACTCCGATCCCGCTTCCAGGTGAGGTGGGTCCACGAGCCAGAGGAAATCACCTCCAGGTTGGGAAATGCATATCCTTCCCGGTTGGCGCCGAGCGAATGGCGCCGATGGAAGTCACGGCATCCTTCCTTGGCGGGACTGCCGAGCTCGTGACTAAGAAACCACCAGTGGGTGGCCAACCACTCGGCGAGGGGATACATCGGGACATAGACAAAGTCGCGGACGGTTCTTGCCCGGGTGTCTAGTACACGGGTCACGACTGAGTCGCCGGCCGTTATATGCAGTGATGCCCAGGTCGCGGACAACTCCGGTCCCCTGACCCCTTCTGCGTCCACCCAATCAATTTCGAATTCGAGCTGTGGCATAAAGTGACTCGATGCCCTTGGGCCATTCGTCACTGTCCAGCGGATACCCCTTGTAGGAACCGCTCTCACGGTTCACCAGCCGGGCCTCAAAGACAGTGTTGCCGTGCATGTACCACACATAGCGCGGGAATTCTCCCTCCCAAGGAGAGCCGACAGCGCCTCGGCGAATCGCCAACCGCAGCCATCCGGAGACCATTTCCCGGTCCGTGATCTCCCGCGGACAGCAAGAGGCGTCCGCACGCAGGCGAGGCTGGCCGGCAAAGCTTGGAATGTCTTTGTGTTCCGCACTTCCTTCGTAGACCACTTGGTTGGACAAGCCGTCCAGGTCGATTTCGGGCGGAACATGGATCGCCCGCCTTCGGGTACGCCTGTGTCGTGGGGCTCGCACTGTTCATTTTCCTCCAGCTTATGGAAGTGTAGCGCGCTTGCACTGGCCACAGCCAGCCATTCACTGGGTTTGGGCCAACAGGATACGTCTGCGGATACCTCTGGCGGGTCGAGGTGCGATCACGTCGCCGTCTGCCCAACGGGGAATGCCAGGAGGGGTCAAATTTCGCCGATCAGGGCACCCCCGACGAGATCTTCGAGAACCCCAGGAACGAGCGCACCCAGCAGTTCCTTTCCGCCATTCTCGAGGCGCGGTAAGGCAGTCGGGCTCGACCTCGGAGGAGACTGATGACGGTGTAGGGGTGGGTTTCAAACCTGCCCGTGCCGCTGCCGCCGATAGGGCGGGTTTGAAACCCGCCCCTAAAGTTTCTTCACGGTCTCGTTGAGAGAGCCGGTGCGGTAGCCTTGCAGATCGATGCTGACGTAGGTGAACCCGGCGTCCTTGAAACGTCGCAGAATGTGATCGCGGACATCCGGCCGAAACAGCTTGTCGAACTCGTCGGGCGCCACCTCGATGCGCGCCAGCTCGTCGTGGTAGCGCACCCGGTACACGCGGAAGCCGAGCTCCCGCAGCACGCGCTCGCAACGGTTGACCTGGGTGAGCTTCTCCGGGGTGATGGCGGTGCCGTAGGGGAAGCGGCTGGAGAGGCAGGCGAGGGCGGGTTTGTCCCACACCCGGAGACCCATGCGCCGGGCGGCCTCGCGTATGTCGGCCTTGGCGAAGTCCAGCTCATCCAGCGGCGAGCGGACGCCTCGCTCGCGCGCCGCCTTGCGTCCCGGGCGGTGGTCGCCGCGGTCGTCCACGTTGAAGCCGTCCAGCACGTTGGCGATGCCCAGGGACGCGGCCTCCTCGATGGCCTTGCCGTAGAGCTCGGTCTTGCAGAAGTAGCACCGGTTGACGGGATTGGCCGCGTAGCGGGGGTCGTCGAGCTCGTAGGTGTCGACGAGCAGATGCCGGGCGCCGATGCTTTCGGCCAGGCACCGGGCGTCCGCCCCCTCTTCCGGCGCGAGGCTGGGGGAGACCGCGGTCAGCGCCAGGGCATTGTCACCGAGGGCGTCCACGGCCTCGGCCAGCAGGTAGCTGGAGTCGACGCCGCCGGAGAAACAGACCACCACCTGCTCCATCTCCCGGAGCAGCGTTTGAAGCCCGCCCACCTTTCGCGCCAGCTCCGTGGCGCCAGAGCCGTCATTCCCAGCCCTACTTTCGTCATTCCCGCCTCTCACTTCGTCATTCCCGCGAAAGCTTGTCCCCGACTCCGATCGGGGGCGGGAATCCAGGAGGGGAGGGGCGGGGCCGGCACCGTCGTCGCACCCCTCCGCCGCCCCTGGATTCCCGCTTTCGCGGGAATGACGGAGTGGGGCGCCCCGAGTCGTGGTTGCATTTCCCGGGAACGAGGGTGTGAGACGGTCGTGTGCCACGGTCATCCCCCAGGACACAAACCAAAGGCAACGGATTTCATCGACCTTGCCCGCGGACGCCCGCGTCTTACGGCGTCGACTGGACCTTGGGCCGCTCCAGCAGCCTGTCGCGCCAGCGCTTCACGTTCGGGAACTCATCGCCGATGGATACCTTGTAGTGGTCTCCCCGCGTAAAGAACGGGATGTAGGTGATGTCCGCCAGCGAATAGTCGTCGACGATGAACTCCTTGCCGTCCATCTCTTTGTCCAGCGTCTCCAGGTGCTCGGCAAGGCGCTTCTTGTTCTTCTCGACCTCATGGTCGTGACGGATGTTGCCTGCGGCGGCCTGAAGCCGGGTATTGCAGAAGTCGACCCAGATCCGCACCTGCGCGCGCTGTGCCAGGTCCTTGGGCATCAGCGGCACCTCGGGGAACTTCTCGTCCAGGTACTCGTTGATGACGGCGGATTCGTAGATCACCGTATCCCCGTCCACCAGCACCGGCACCTTGGCGTAGGGATTGAGCCGGCGAAGCTCCTCGGACTTGTTTTGGAGATCGCACTCCACCAGCTCGTACGGGATGTCTTTCTCTGCCAGGACAAGCCTTGTCCTGTGGGCGTACGGTCAAGGGCCGTAAGACAGTAAGCGCAGCATGTCGTCCTCCTTCAACTCTTCGTCCGTTCGTCGATGCGCCGCGCCGGTAAGCGCGGTGCACCTTCAAGCAAGGGTTCGCGGGGCAGGGCTCTAGGCGATGATTGGCTCCCGGACCGGCGTGTGGCTGGGGCGCCGGGGCACCCGGGTCCGCGGGTTCCCGTCAACTCCGGAATTGCCCGCGCCGAGAAGCAACATCCGCCCCTTGCCCGTGTTGCAGAGCTGGTAGGGCTTGCCCGATTCCAGCAGGATCGTGTCGTGGGGCTTCAGGATATGCTCGTTCTCCGGCGTCCGAACCGTGCACTCGCCCTCGAGGACCATGAAGATGTGGTCGTCGTTCTCGTGGTAGTGCATGTCGTCCTGGGTGTTCTCCTCGCAGTTGATGGTCCAGAAATAGGCAAGATCGGTGCGCCACAAGGAAAGGTGGCGAATATCCGGGTTAGCCTTGGCCTCTGTAATGGGGTTCTTCACCTCGGCCATTGCGTGTCCTCCTCCTCGCTGGGATGTCTACGGCCAATGTCTACAGCTATTTGGGCGTGACCAGCTTTCCGTGAGTCCCGTCGCAGTACGGCCGCGTCTTCGACCGCCAGCACGAGCAAATGGCCATGGTACGCGGTTCGTCCACGGTGATCTCATGGGGCGTGATGGAGGTCACCTTGTGGGACCCGTCGCAGAACGGGAAGTTCTTGGTCCGGCCGCACATGCAGTAGAAACGGCTCTTGGATTCCTGCCGGACGATCACCGGCTCGATCAGATCATCATATGCCAAGGCCATGCGGAGTTTCTCCTGTGATGTGGAATGTAATTTCCGCCCATCGTGGCGCCTGTGCCTGCCGCTCATGGGCAGCCCTTCATCTTATACTCCACTTCATTGCGCAGAGCTAGACGGCTCGCTGCGCCGCTGAGAAGTTGAAAATCCAGCCTTGGCGACGTAAGCCCATATTGTTCCTACGAGAGCGCGAGAGTCAGGCGCTGGGACTCGGGAAAGAGACCGTCTTTGATGACTGAAACTGATCCCACAACGATAACACGGGTGGCTTTGCGCAACTACAAGAGCATTGCGGCCTGCGATGTCAAGTTGACGCCGCTCACCTTTCTCGTCGGTCCCAACGGTTCCGGCAAGAGCAACTTCCTTGACGCTCTACGCTTCACGGCGCAGGCTTTGCGTTTCTCCCCGGGCCACGCGTTGCACGAACGAGGTGGGATCAACGAGGTTCGACGGCGCTCCCGCGGCCACCCCAACCATTTCGGGATCCGGCTCGACCTCCGGTTGAGCGGGGCGACGGCTTGGTACGCTTTCGAAATCGGCGCCCGCCCGAAAGGGCGGTACGTCATCCGACGGGAAGAATGCATTGTTCAATCGGGAGAACGCGAACAGGCTGAGTTTTTCAGGATAGAAAACGGCCGGCTCCTGCGCGGTTCCATTTCGCATCCACCCCCCACGGGCGGCAGCGACCGGCTCTATCTCTTGCCGGCATCGGGATACCCGGCGTTCCGGCCCGTCTACGATACGTTGGCAGGAATGGGGTTCTACAACCTCAATCCGGAGCAGATCCGGGAGCTCCAGTCGCCGGATCCTGGCGACCTCCTCAAACAGGATGGCAGCAATATCGCCAGCGTGTTCGCGAACATGAAACTGCGGTCGCCGGAGAGTGTGTCGCGTGTGAGTCGGTACCTCTCCAAGGTCGTTCCAGGAACCGTGGGCATGGAATCGAAGACGGTGGGACCCAAGTTGACCCTGGAGTTTCGCCAGGAGGTGCGTGGCGACCCGTACCCTTGGCGCTTCCTTGCCAACAACGTATCCGACGGTACGTTACGGGTGCTTGGCGTACTCGTGGCACTCTATCAGGGTGTCGGCGGCGAATCCAGTAACGCCAGACTCGTAGGTATCGAGGAGCCGGAAGGGGCTCTTCATCCGGCAGCGGCCGGAGTCCTGACGGATGTGTTGCGGGAGACCAGCGAGCGAGTGCAGGTCATTGTCACTAGCCACAGCGCCGATTTGCTGGACCGCGAGGTGATCCCATCCGAGTCAATCCTGGCCGTGGTCTCCGACAATGGTGAAACGAAGATCGCCCGGTTGGACGAGGCAGGCCGCAGCACGCTCCGTGAAGGTTTGTTCACGGCTGGAGAAATGCTTCGCATGAATCAGCTCACGCCAGATCCGGAACAGGCGACTCCGGTCCAGTTGGACCTCTTCCGTAAGGAGGCGTGATCTGTGGCGAGAATCGTTGCCATTGTCGAGGGGGACGGCGAGGTGGAGGCCGTACCCGTGTTGGTCCGGCGGATTGGGCTGGACGTGCGCCCGCAAGCCTTGTTGGACGTCTCAAGGCCGATTCGCGTGCGTCGCCAGGGAATTTTGATACCCGGTGAACTCGAACGCTATGTTGAGCTGGCCGCGAGGCTTGGCGCTGCCGAGGCACGAATATTGGTCCTGCTCGATGCTGACAACGACTGCCCGGCCGAGTTGGGACCGGCCCTCTTGCAGCGTGCCCGCGCGGCGCGTTCCGATTGTCGTATCGAAGTCGTTGTGGCGAATTGCGAGTATGAGTCATGGTTCATTGCCGCGGTAGATTCGCTACGAGGTGTTACGGGCGTCTCTGCTGACGCGGAAGTGCCCCAAGATCCAGAGTCGATTCGCGGCGCGAAGGAATGGTTACGCCGCCGGATGGGATTCCCTTACAGTCCAACCGCGGACCAGGCCGCATTGACCGCTCGCTTCGACATGGCAACTGCACGCCGTCGTTCACCGTCGTTCGACAAGATGTGGCGGGCGGTCAGCGCCCTGTTGTGACTAGAGTGGCCGACACCCAGGCGTCTGTTCCCGTCGCGACATGGCCTGGAACGCCGTTTCCGTCCTGTCCTCCCGTGGATAGTTGACATCCCCATGGCCCGTGTACTACCTTTCTTTCCAGCCTCAGCATGACTCTCCCGGCAAGAAAGACCGTGCGCGGCGATGCATCATGGGTAGCGAGACACTCTGGCCGCTAGGCTTGTATTTTCTGATTGCTCTCGTGGTGGCGGGGAGCATGATCGGACTGTCGTTCGTCCTCGGGGAGCGGCATTCGGATCGTGCAACCGGGCAGCCCTACGAGTCCGGCATCGTCTCCACCGGCACGGCCCGGGTGCGGTTGTCCGTCAAGTTCTACATCGTCGCGATGCTGTTCGTGATCTTCGATCTCGAAGCCGTCTTCATCTTCGCCTACGCCGTGGCGTACGAGGAGGTGGGCTGGGCCGGTTACGCGGGCTTGTTGGTGTTCGTGGCGGTGCTGGTAGTGGCGCTGATCTACGAGCTCCGCATGGGCGCGTTGGACTGGGAACCGGCGCGACTCCGGATGGTCAAGGCCGCTCGGGAGAAAGGATAGAGGGATCCCATGCAATGGTCGTTGTCCAAGCCCACGCCGGCCGAGCCGGAGAAGGGCGGCTTCGACGAAGCCATACGCCGGCTTCTGGTCATGGCCCGCATGGAGGACCTGATCTCCTGGGGGCGCAAGAACTCCATCTGGCCGTTCCATTTCGGGCTGTCCTGCTGTTTCGTGGAGATGGCCACGAGCCTCACGAGCAAGTTCGACGTGGCCCGGTTCGGCGCCGAGGTCATCCGCGGAACGCCCCGTGAGGCGGACGTCATCGTCATTGCGGGTACCTGCTTCATCAAGATGGCGCCCATCGTGCGGCGGCTGTACGAGCAGATGATGGAGCCCCGCTGGGTCATCTCCATGGGCGCGTGCGCGAACTCCGGCGGCATGTATGACATCTACAGCGTGGTACAGGGGGTGGACAAGATTTTGCCGGTGGACGTGTACGTACCCGGGTGTCCGCCCAGTCCCTTCGCATTTCTGGAAGCGTTGACGTTGTTGCAGACGGCCGTGGGCAACGAGCGCCGGCCGTTGAGCTGGATGGTGGGGCCCCAGGGCGTGGACAAGGGCCCGCGGCCGGTGATGCGCGATCTGAAGCGGCCCGACCGCATCCGCGCCACCAGTCTGCGCTCCCCGGACGAAGTCTAGTGTCAGCCTAGTGTGCCGATGAATGGTTCTGTCTCGTTTTCCAGCACGGATCATGGCCTCAGCGCGGCGCCCGTTCGACAGGAACAGGGCGGTGGGTCCGACCTATGAGTGATGCGCCCGCGGTGGTGAACGAGCTCGAAGGCCGCTTCGGCGCCGACGCCTTCACGGCCCAGGAGACCCGTTGTGGTTTTCCGACCCTGTGGACGTCACGGGAGCGCCTGCCCGCGGTCCTGAAATTCCTCAAGACCGAGGTGGACCGGCCCTTCGGCACGCTATACGACCTCACCGCCATCGACGAGCGCTTCCGCAAGCAGCGGTACGGCCAGCCCGACAGCGATTTCACCGTCCTTTACCACCTGCTCTCCTACGGGCGGAACGAGGACCTGTGCCTCAAGGTGGCTCTGGCCGACGGCGACGCCTCGTTGCCGACGGCGACCGGTCTCTGGCCCTCGGCCAACTGGTATGAGCGCGAGGTCTGGGACATGTTCGGCGTCCGCTTCGACGGGCATCCTTTGCTACGCCGCATCCTGATGCCGCTGACCTGGGAAGGTCACCCGCTGCGCAAGGAGCACCCGGCCCGGGCCACGGAGATGGGTCCGTTCGAGCTTCCCGACGACCGGCAGGACCGGGAGCAGGAGGCGTTGCGCTTCCGGCCCGAGGACTGGGGCATGAAGCGCGGCCGCGACGGGACGGACTTCATGTTCCTTAATGTGGGACCCCAGCATCCCGGCACCCACGGCGTCATCCGCATCATCCTGCAGCTCGACGGCGAGGAGATCGTCGACTGCCTGCCCGAGATCGGCTTCCATCACCGCGGCGCGGAGAAGATGGGCGAGCGGCAGTCCTGGCACTCGTTTATCCCTTACACCGACCGCATCGACTACCTGGGCGGTGTGATGAACAACCTGCCCTACGTCCTCTCGGTGGAGCAGTTGGCCGGCATCGACGTGCCCGACCGCGCCCAGGTCATCCGCGTGATGATGGCCGAGTTCTTCCGCATCGCCAGCCACTTGGTGTGGTACGGCACGTTTGCCCAGGACGTGGGCTCCCTCTCCGCGGTGTTCTACACCTTCAACGACCGCGAACGGATCTTCGACATCGTGCAGGCGGTGTGCGGCGGTCGCATGCATCCGAGCTGGTTCCGCATCGGCGGCGTGGCTCAGGACCTGCCCAAGGGCTGGCAGGGGATGGTGCGGGACTTCGTCGACTACCTCCCGGACCGGCTCGATGAATACGACAAGATCGTGATGCAGAACCGCATCTTCAAGGCGCGTACCCAGGGTATCGGCGCCTACACCGCGGAGGAGGCCATCGACTGGGGCGTCACCGGCCCGGGGCTCCGGGCCTGCGGCTTCGACTGGGACTTCCGCAAGAAGCGGCCCTACTCGGGATACGACCAGTTCGATTTCGACGTGCCCACCGCCCAGAACGGTGACTGCTACGACCGCGCGGTGGTACGCATCGAAGAGATGCGCCAGAGTCTCCGGATCATCGACCAGTGCCTCAAGAACATGCCCCCCGGACACTACAAGTCGGATCATCCGCTGACCACGCCGCCGCGGAAGGATCGCACGATGCACGACATCGAGACGCTCATCAACCATTTCCTGAGCGTGAGCTGGGGACCGGTGATCCCCGCCGGCGAATCCTTCATGGGCATCGAGGCCACCAAGGGCAACAACGGCTATCGCCTGGTGAGCGACGGCGGCACCATTCCTTACCGGGTGCGCATCCGGACGCCGTCCTTCGCCCACATGCAGATGATTCCGCTCATGAGCCGGGGCGTCATGGTGCCCGACCTGCTGGCGATACTGGGGAGCATCGACTTCGTGCTGGCGGATATCGACCGGTGAAAAATGCGGTCCTTCGACTCCGCTACGCTTCCTTCGACTTCGCTTCGCTACGCTCAGGACGAACGGGGAGAGGTGTTCCACAACCGTTCGTCCTGAGCGTAGCGAAGCGAAGTCGAAGGAAGCGTAGCGGAGTCGAAGGAAGCGAAGTCGAAGGATGACGAGGTTCCCATGCTGACGGAACAGGAGCGCGAGAGAATCAAGGCGGAGGCCGCCCACTACGACAACCCGCAGGCCGCGTGCGTGGAGGCGTTGAAGATCGTCCAGGAGCGGAACCGCTGGGTGTCGGACGAGCATCTGAAGGAGATCGCCGCGCTGCTGGACATGAGCCCGGAGGCGCTGGACAGCGTCGCCACCTTCTACAACCTGATTTTCCGCAGGCCGGTGGGGGAGAACGTCATCCTCCTGTGCGACAGCGTCAGTTGCTGGATACTGGGTTACGAGAACATCTGCGCCCATCTCAAGGCGCGTCTCGGTGTGGAGTTGGGCGAGACCACCGCGGACGGCAAGTTCACGCTGCTTCCCATGGCCTGCCTCGGCACCTGCGACCGCGGTCCGGCCATGATGGTGGGGAACGACCTTTACCGGAACCTCGACGACGAGAAGGTGGACGAGATTCTCAGCCGCCACCGGCAACCGCCGGAGGCCTGAGGCGGATACGCGCGCGGGCGGGTTTGAAACCCGCCCCTACAGGCGGACTTATGGCGAACGGATCATCCATGGATAAGCCCCTGACCGGGGACTTGAGAACGGACGGCGGCGTGCTGGACCTGGCGGCCTACGAGAAGGTCGGCGGGTACGAGGCGCTGCGCAAGGTGCTCAAGGAGATGACCCCGGCCGACGTCCTCAAGGAAGTGACGGACTCCAGGCTCCGGGGCCGGGGGGGTGCGGGATTCCCCACGGGCTCGAAGTGGAGCTTCGTTCCCATGGGCGACAACGCGCCGCAGCCCAAGTATCTCGTGGCCAACGCCGACGAGATGGAGCCGGGTACCTTCAAGGACCGCATGCTGCTCGAGGGGAACCCGCATCTTCTCATCGAGGGGATGATTCTCGCGGCCTACACCATCCAGGCGACGAACGGGTACATCTTCCTGCGCTGGGCCTACAAGCTGGCGGCCGAGCGCATCACCCGGGCGTTGGACGAGGCCCAGGACAAGGGCTATCTGGGCAAGAACATCCTCGGCTCCGACTTCAGCTTCGATCTGCATCTGCACATCAGCGCCGGACGTTACATGTGCGGCGAGGAGACCGGGTTGCTCAACGCGTTGGAGGGCAAGCGCGCCACTCCCCGGGCCAAGCCGCCGTTTCCCCAGGTGAGCGGCCTGTGGGGCAAACCCACCATCGTCCAGAACGTCGAGACCCTGTGCAATATCGCTCCAATCCTCCGCAACGGCGCCCAGTGGTACCTGGAACTCAGCCGCAGCGAGGATGGCGGCACCAAGCTCTACGGCGTGAGCGGCAAGGTGAGACGGCCCGGGGCCTGGGAGCTGCCGCTGGGCACCACCATCCGGGAGATCCTCGAGCGGCGGGCGCGCGGCATGCGCGAGGGCCACAAGTTTCGTGGCCTTCTACCCGGCGGCGCCTCCACCGACTTCCTGGTGGAAGAGCATCTGGACACCAAGATGGACTATGGCTCGGTGCAGGCGGCCGGCAGCCGTCTGGGCACGGGCCTGATGGTCGTCCTGGACGACAAGACCTCGGTGGTGGGCATGGTGCTCAACCTGGAGCGCTTCTTCGCTCAGGAGTCCTGCGGCTGGTGCACGCCGTGCCGGGACGGTCTCCCCTGGACCGCGCGGATCCTTCAGGGGCTGTTGGAGGGCCGGGGGCGGCCCGGGGACCTGGAGCGGCTGGAGATGCAGACCCGGATGATGGGCCCCGGCAATACCTTCTGCGCGCTGGCGCCGGGCGCCATGGAGCCGTTGCAGAGCGCGCTCAAGTATTTTCGTGAGGACTTCGAGAAGCTCATTCCCAGTGTCCTGTCCCATGAGATCGCATGCTAAGTTGCGCAGGATTTTTTGTCGTCGGCAAGGCGCGATGACTTGTAGGGGCGACCGGCGGTCGCCCTCAGTGGCGGGCACCACGCGAGGAAGAGCAACGCAGCCGACGGCAAAAAAGACCAGCAAATTGGCGTGCGATCTCATGGGACAGGACACTAGAAGCGACGCAGCGTAACGATCATGGCCACAATCCAAGTCGACGACCGATCCTATGAAGTAGACCCCGGCAAGAATCTGCTGGAGGAGTGCCTTTCAAAGGGCCTGGACCTGCCGTACTTCTGCTGGCATCCGGCACTGGGGTCGGTGGGCGCCTGCCGCCAGTGCGCGGTCAAGCAGTACCGGGACGAGAACGACCAGCGCGGCCGCATCGTCATGGCGTGCATGACTCCGGCCCTCGACGGCACCCGCATCTCCATCCGCGACAAGGACGCGGCCGGGTTCCGTGCGGGAATCGTCGAGCTCCTCATGAGCAACCATCCCCACGACTGTCCGGTGTGTGACGAGGGCGGCGAGTGCCACCTGCAGGACATGACGGTGATGACCGGCCACAACTACCGCGGATACCGGTTCGGCAAGCGCACCTTCACCAACCAGAAACTGGGCCCGTTCATCAATCATGAGATGAACCGGTGCATCACCTGCTACCGCTGCGTACGCTACTACCGGGACTACGCGGGCGGCAAGGACCTGGACGCCTTCGCGTCCCACAACCACGTCTATTTCGGCCGTCACGAGGACGGCACCCTGGAGAACGAGTTCAGCGGCAACCTGGTGGAGGTCTGCCCCACCGGCGTCTTTACCGACAAGACGCTGAAGGAGCACTACACGCGCAAATGGGACCTGCAGACCGCCCCGTCCGTGTGCGCCCATTGCAGCCTCGGGTGCAACACCATCGCGGGCGAGCGCTACGGCCAGCTTCGCCGCATCCTCAACCGCTACAACGCCGAGGTCAACGGTTACTTCCTCTGCGACCGGGGGCGGTTCGGCTACGATTTCGTCAACGGCGAAAAGCGCCTGCGGCAGCCGCTGGTGCGCGCGGACGGCGACAGCCGGCCGGCCAGCGCGTCGGCGGCCCTGACCCGGGCGGCCTCGCTGCTGGGCCGGCAGTCCCGGGTCATCGGCATCGGCTCGCCGAGGGCGTCGCTGGAGGCCAACTTCGCGCTGCGCACCCTGGTGGGGGCCAGGAACTTCTTCAGCGGCATGGCTTCCGGGGAGGATCACCTGGTGGCCCGCATGCTCCGGGTGCTGCGCGGCGGCCGCGTCCGGACACCGTCGCTGCGCGAGGTGGAGTCTTCCGACGCGGTCTTCATTCTCGGGGAAGACGTCACCCAGACCGCTCCGCTGCTGGCGTTGGCGGTGCGCCAGGCGGTGAAGCAGGCGCCCCGAAAGAAGGCCATGCAGCTCCGCATTCCCAGGTGGGACGACGCGGCCCTGCGCGGCGTGATGCAGCAGGAGAAAGGGCCGCTGTATGTCGCGACCACCGGCGATACCCGCCTGGACGAGGTAGCCACCGCGAGTTGCCGCGGGGCGCCGGACGATCTGGCGCGGCTGGGGTTCGCCGTGGCCCGGGCGCTGGACGAGAGCGCCCCGGAGGTGGAGGGGTTGTCGGACGGTGACCGCGCGTTGGCCGAGGCGATAGCCGGTGCGCTGCGGGAGGCCGAGAGGCCGGTGGTGATGTCCGGGTCGGGCAGCGGCAGCGAGGCCGTCATCGATGCCGCCGCGCAGGTGGCGCGTGCCCTGGGCCGGGAACGGCCCGCGGACCTGTGCTTCACGGCCTCCGAGTGCAACAGCTTCGGCCTCGGGCTGCTGAACGCCATCAATACGTCGGAAGCCTTCCAGAGGGTGGCCGACGGACACGTGGACACGGTCGTGGTGCTGGAGAACGACCTCTATCGGCGGGCGCCCCGGGCCGCGGTGGACGCCATGCTGGCGTCGGCCCACGTGGTGGCGGTCGATCACTCCAACCATGGCACCACCGGGGGCGCCGAGGTGGCGCTGCCGGCCGGCTCCTTCGCCGAGACCGAGGGAACCCTGGTGAGCAACGAAGGCCGGGCGCAGCGTTTCTACCAGGTGTTCGTTCCCGAAGGGGAGGAGAGGCCCGGCTGGAGCTGGCTGCGGGAGCTGGCCCGGAAGGCCGGGCGCAACGAGCTTGCCGCCCTCGGGTCGCCGGACGACCTCTTGGCCGCGCTGGCCCGGGCGGTGCCGGTGTTCGCTCCGTTGCCGGGGAGCCTACCCACCGCGTCGTTCCGGGTGAACGGGGAGAAGGTGCCGCGCCAGTCGCCGCGCGCCAGCGGCCGCACGGCCATGCAGGCGGATATCAGCGTCCACGAGCCGAAGCCGCCGGGGGATCCGGATTCGCCGCTGGCGTTTTCCATGGAGGGCTATTCCCAGCAGCCGCCGTCGCCGCTCATCACGCGATTCTGGGCGCCCGGATGGAACTCGGTGCAGTCCCTGAACAAGTTTCAATCCGAAGTGGGCGGGGCGTTGACGGGGGGTGACCCCGGGAAACGGCTGATGGAGCCCGACTCCGACGGTGACGCGGCCTACACGGCCGACATACCGGCGCCGTTTCAGCGGCGTGACGGCCAAGTTCTGGTGGTGCCGCTGTATCACATATTCGGCTCGGAAGAGCTGAGCGCGGCCGCACCGGCGGTGGCCCAACGGAGCCCCGGGCCGTATGCCGCGCTGAATCCCGAGGATGCACGGAACGTGGGCGTGCAAGAGGGAGAATACGTGGAGATTGAGTTGGACGGGGCCGCGCATCAGTTGCCGGCGCGTCTGACGGCAGGCATGACGGCGGGTGTTCTGGGAGTGCCCATGGGAGTCGGCAGCATTCAGGGCGTCGACGTCCCGGCCTGGAGCCCGTGCCGCAGGGTATGACGTGACGGACGTGGTCTTACAGATCCTGGTGGTTCTGGGGGTTCTCAACGCGCCCCTGATTCTGGCCGCGCTGCTCATCTGGCTGGAACGGCGGTTCCTGGCCCTGTTGCAGGATCGCTACGGCCCCAACCGGGTGGGGCCGTTCGGGCTCGGCATTGTGCTGGCCGACATGATCAAGATCTTCACCAAGGAGGACTGGGTCCCGCCCTTCGCGGATCGGGCCGTGTTCACCCTGGCGCCGGCGGTGATCGTCATCACCGGGCTCATGTCCGTGGCCGTGATCCCCATCACCGAGACCATCGGGGTGACCGACCTCAATATCGGACTGCTGTTCTTTCTCGCCATGTCGTCCATGGGCGTTTACAGCGTGGTGCTGGCGGGTTGGGCTTCCAACAACAAGTACGCTCTGCTGGGGGCGCTCCGGGCGACGGCGCAGATGGTTAGCTACGAAGTCTTCATGGGCCTCTCGCTGATGGGGGTGGTGCTGATGGCGGGCTCCTTCAGCCTGCGGGAGATCGTGGAGGCGCAACGGACCGTCTGGTTCATCGTGCCGCAGCTCCTCGGCTTCATCATCTTCTTCATCGCGGGACTGGCCGAGACCCATCGCCTGCCCTTTGATCTTCCCGAGGCCGAGGCCGAGCTGGTGGCGGGGTTCCACTCCGAGTACTCGGGGATGAAGTTCGGCATGTTCTTCGTCGGCGAGTACATCGGCGTGACCGTGATCTCGGCCATGATCGTAACGCTGTTCTTCGGCGGGTGGCTGGGGCCGGTGCTTCCGGGTATCGTGTGGTTCGCGCTGAAGCTGCTGTTCTTCGTTCTGGTGTTCATCTTGTTGCGGGCGGCATTGCCGCGGCCGCGGTTCGACCAGTTGATGGCTTTCGGCTGGAAGGTGCTGTTGCCGCTGTCGCTGCTGAACCTGGTGGTGACGGCCGGGGCTTTGCTGCTTTGGAACGGTTGAGCAGTCACCGATGTCGTAGGGGCGGGTTTCAAACCCGCCCGTGGTAGCGGATGCGGGCGGGTTGGAAACCCGCCCCTACAGGAGTCGCCGATGGTAAGCATGCTACGGACCATCTGGACGGTGTTGCTGCACATGTTCAGAAAGCGCGTCACGGTGCAGTATCCGGAGGAGAAGCCGTATCTGCCGCCCCGTTATCGCGGCCGGATCATTCTGTCCCGGGACCCGGACGGCGACGAGCGGTGCGTGGGTTGTTACCTCTGCTCCGCCGCCTGCCCGGTGGATTGCATTGCCCTCCAGGCCGGGGAGCGAGAGGACGGCCGGCGTTATCCGGAATTTTTCCGCATCAATTTCTCGCGCTGCATCTTCTGCGGCCTGTGCGAGGAGGCGTGCCCCACCTACGCTATTCAACTGACGCCGGATTTCGAGCTGTGCGACTACGACCGCCAGAGTCTGGTTTACGAAAAGGAGGATTTGCTGATCAACGGCCCCGGGAAATATCCGGAGTACAACTTTTACCGAG
The DNA here is from genome assembly GCA_965221155.1 of uncultured Binatia bacterium (SeqCode). Lineage (GTDB taxonomy): Bacteria > Desulfobacterota > Binatia > UBA9968 > JAJDTQ01 > JAJDTQ01. Next base: position 2,353,598 of record OZ244869.1, read on the forward strand.
TCGCCGGCCTGGCCATCAGCGGCAAGGACAAAGGGGCGTCGGAGAACGAGGACAAGCCCGTGGACGTGAAGAGTCTGCTCCCGTGACCGGCAAGAACGAGGACCCGGCCCGGAACCCGGGTCCGAAGAGCGTATTCATAGCATCATGACCTTTATCTATTATATGGCGGCTGCTGTCGCGGTCATTGCGACGGCCATGGTGATCACCCGGTCCAACGCGGTGCACGCGTTGCTGTACATGATCGTGTCGCTGCTGTCACTGGCGTTGGTCTTCTTCACCCTGGGGGCACCCTTCGTGGCGGCGCTGGAGGTGATCATCTATGCCGGGGCCATCGTGGTGCTGTTCGTGTTCGTCATCATGATGCTCAATCTTGGAGCCGAGGCCACCGCCCGGGAGCGTCAATGGCTCGATCCCAAGGGGTGGCGCGGCCCGGCGATCCTCTCGGCGGTCCTGTTCGTCGAGTTCCTGGTGTTGCTGGCCACCGTGCCCGGCCAGGCGGGTGCTCCGGCCGCGGTCGGCGTGAAACGCGTGGGTGCCGCGCTCTACGGCCCCTACGTGCTGGGGGTGGAGTTGGCCGCCATGCTGCTGCTGGCGGGCCTGGTGGGAGCCTTCCACCTGGGCCGCCGGGTGTCGCCGGACGACGAGGAGGGTGAATCGTGATGGCCGCCGTCCCCATGGAACACGGCCTCGCGCTGGCGGCGGTGCTGTTCGGGCTGGGGCTGACGGGCGTCCTGGTGCGCCGCAACATCATCTTCGTCCTCCTGTCCCTGGAGATCATGCTCAACGCCGCGGGCCTGGCGTTCGTGGTGGCGGGCGCTCACTGGGGCCAGGCGGACGGCCAGGTCATGTTCTTCTTCATCCTGGCCATGGCCGCGGCCGAGGTGGCGGTGGGGTTGGCGCTGGTGGTGCAGATCTACTATCGATTCAACACCCTGGACGTGGACGCCGTGAGTCGCATGAGGGGATGACATGCTCGAGCTGCTGTGGCTGATACCCACCTTTCCTCTTCTCGGCTTTCTTGCCCTCATGCTGGTGGGCTCGCGTCTCTCGCGCACCGAGGTAGCCTTCGTGGGCGCGGGCTCCGTCGGCCTGTCCGCCGTGGTCACGCTGCTCGTGGGACTGAGCTTCATGGCCGCACCGCCCGCCGGCGCCAGCTTCACCCAGACGCTGTGGGTATGGCTGGACGTGGCCGGCTTCCGGCCTGCCTTCGCCTTCTATCTGGACGCCTTGTCGCTGACGATGATCTTCGTGGTGACGTTCGTCGGCTTCCTCATCCACCTCTACTCGGTCGAGTACATGATGGAGGAGGAAGAAGGCTACAGCCGCTTCTTCGCCTACATGAACCTGTTCGTCTGCGCCATGCTCACGCTGCTGCTGGCGGACAACCTGATGCTGCTGCTGCTCGGTTGGGAGGGCGTGGGCCTTTGCAGCTACCTGCTCATCGGCTTTTTCTACACGGAGGAAGCCAACGGCCAGGCCGCGAGCAAGGCGTTCATCGTCACCCGCGTGGGCGACACCGCCATGCTCATGGCGCTCCTTTTGCTCTTCGCCGAGCTCGCAACCCTGGACATTCAGGAGTTGCTGCAGCGCGCCGGCCAGCAGTTCGAGCCCGGTTCGGGTCTGGCGGTGGCGGTGGCCCTGCTGCTGCTGGGAGGGGCCGTGGGCAAGTCCGCGCAGCTCCCGCTCCAGACCTGGCTTCCCGACGCCATGGCCGGCCCGACCCCGGTGAGCGCCCTCATCCACGCGGCAACCATGGTGACCGCCGGGGTCTATCTCATCGCACGAACCCACGTATTGTTCACGCTGGCTCCGGCGGTGCTGACGCTGGTGGCGGTCATCGGCACCCTGACCCTGTTGATGGCGGGTTTCGCGGCGCTGGTGCAAACCGACATCAAGCGCGTGCTGGCCTACTCCACCATCAGCCAGATCGGCTACATGTTCCTGGCCCTGGGAGTGGGCGCGTGGTCTGCGGCGCTGTTCCACTTCACGATCCATGCCTTCTTCAAGGCGCTGCTGTTTCTGGGCGCGGGCGCGGTCATCATGTGTCTGCACCACGAGCAGGACATGTACCGCATGGGCGGTCTGCGCCGGTTGATGCCGTTTACCTTCCGGTGCTTTATCGTCGGCGCCGGAGCGCTGGCGGCCATCCCGGTGGTCACCGCGGGTTTCTACAGCAAGGACCTGATCATCTGGAACGCCTACAATTCCCAGATCGGCGGCGTCTGGCTCTGGGCCGGCGCCCTGGCGGGGGCGCTGCTGACCTCCATCTACACTTTCCGCATGGTGTTCCTGACCTTCTATCGGGAGGCCACCGGGTGGGTGAAGAAGCTCTTGCCCATCCACCAACCCGGACCCTGTGTCCACATCCCGCTGGGGGTGCTGGCGGTTCTGTCCGTCGCCGCTGGGTTTATCGAGTTGCCCCACACCATGGGGAAGCTCACGCTGTTCTCGGATTTCCTGAACACGGCGTTGCCCGCGTTTGGCGGCGCCCACGCCAGCTACGGCACGGAGTTCCTGTTCGAGCTTCTGGCCGCCGTCGTCTCCGTCGGCGGCGTGTACCTGGTGTGGGTCCTGGTGATGGGGCCGCCCCGTTACATGGAGCGCATTGCCGCGCTGCCGTGGGCGCCCGACCTGGAGCGGCTGTGGCTTTCCGGTTGGGGGTTCGACCGGCTCTATGACACGCTCTTCGTTCAACCCTATCTGTGGTGCGCCCGGGTCAACAAGGGCGACTTCATCGACGGCTTCTACCGCGGCGTGGCCTTCGTCACGGAGATGCTGCACTTCGTCGCCGCCATGACCCAGACGGGTGCGGTGCGCTGGTACGCCACCGGCATTGCCGTAGGGGCGGTGGTGACCGTGGGACTGGTGATCTTCCTATGAGCCTGACCTGGATACTGCTCATGCCCCTCTTGGGCGGACTGGCGGCCTGGATCTCCGGCCGCTGGAGTGATTTGTGGCCGCGCTGGATCTCGCTGGGGACGGCGCTGCTTCACATGCTGCTGCTGCTGGTCACCTGGGGTGTCTTCTTCGCCGGCATCGAGACCGGAGAGGGTGCCTGGCTGATGGCCTACAAGCAGCCCTGGATACCCCAGTTGGGCATCAGCTTCCACCTGGCAGTGGACGGTCTCAGCCTGTTGTTGCTGTTGCTGACAAGCTTCTTGACCGTGCTGGCGGTGCTGACCTCCTGGAACTCGGTGACGCGCTCGGTGGGGTTCTTCCACTTCAACCTGCTGCTCATCCTGACCGCGCTCTCGGGCGTGTTCATCGCCTTCGACCTGTTCCTGTTCTTCGCCTTCTGGGAGATTTCCCTCCTGCCGCTGTACTTCCTCATCGGCATCTGGGGATACGAGAACCGGGTCTACGCCACCACCAAGTTCTTCATCATCACCCAGGGCAGCGGGCTGCTGATGCTGCTGGCCATCCTGGGGCTGGTGGTGGTGCACTGGCAGTCCACCGGCGTGCTGACCTTCGACTACCTAGAACTGATAGGGACGTCCATGTCGGAGGCCACCGCGTTTTGGCTGATGCTGGGCTTCTTCATCGCCTTTGCCGTCAAGCTGCCGGTGGTGCCGTTCCACACGTGGTTGCCGGATGCCCATACGCAGGCCCCCACCGCGGGCAGCGTCGCCCTGGCGGGCCTCGTGCTCAAGATCGGGGCCTACGGCATGCTGCGGTTCGTGGTTCCGCTCTTCCCGCAGGCGGCCCAGGACTTTACGCTGGTCGCCATGATCCTGGCGGTGGTGGGCATTCTCTACGGTGCGTTGCTGGCCCTCGGCCAGACCGACCTCAAGCGCATGGTGGCATACACCAGCATCAGCCACATGGGCTTCGTCCTGCTGGGAATCTTCGCGTGGAACGAGCTCGCGCTCCAGGGGGCGGTGATCATCATGCTGTCCCACGGGTTCAGCGCCGGCGCGTTGTTCATCATGGTGGGCGACCTGCAGCACCGCGCGCATACGCGTGATCTGGGCCGCTTCGGGGGCTTGTGGGCCACCATGCCCCGGATGGGCGGCGTGGGCCTGTTCTTTGCCATGGCGTCCCTGGGGCTGCCCGGGCTTGCCAGCTTCGTGGGAGAATTCCTGGTGTTGATGGGCGCGTTTCAGGTCAATGTCCCGCTGACGGTGCTGGCCTCGGTCGGTCTCGTGGCCGCCACCATTTATTCGTTGTGGATGATGCAGAAGGTCTACTACGGCAACAACGCGGAGGACCGGCGGCTCGACGACACCAGCGGCCGGGAGATGGCGATCATGGCGTCCCTGATCGGCGCGACGCTCTGGTTGGGTCTCTATCCGCAACCGGTGTTGACCACGTCCGGGAACGCGTTGGCCCCGATGCGCCAATATGCCGACGAGGCCCGGACCACGGCGTCGCGGTCCGAGGCGGGGGAAAGGCGCGAGCCCGGCGCCGTCGGATCCGTATCCTCGGTTGGAGGTAGCCGGCCGTGAATCTGTTCGGCGCACTGACGCCCATCGTCGTCCTGGGCGTGACACCGCTGGTGCTCATGCTGGTGATCTCGTTCCGGCGCAGTCACGGGCTTACCGTGCTGCTTTCCCTGGCCGGCTTGGCGCTGACGCTCGCGGTGCTGCCCGGCGCGGTGGGGAACGTGGGGCCGCCGGTGGCTCCGCTGTTGGCCATGGACGCGTATGCGTTCTTCTACATCGGACTGCTCTCGGCGGCGACCATGGTGGTCGTGGTGCTGTCGTACGGCTACCTGGAGCGCATGCCGGGGAATCGGGAAGAGTTCTACCTGTTGCTCACGCTGGCCACTTTCGGCTGCGCCGTGTTGACCGCCAGCAATCACTTCGTTTCGTTTTTCCTCGGGCTGGAGATCCTGAGCGTCTCCCTCTACGGCCTGGTGGCCTATCTCCGCACCACCCGGACGGCGCTGGAATCCGGCGTCAAGTACCTGATCCTGGCGGCGGCCTCCGCGGCCTTTCTGCTCTTCGGCATGGCGCTCATCTACGCGGATCTCGGCACCATGGATTTCGCCGCAATGGCCTCGATGCTGGCCGGCAAGACACGGGAGCCGACCCTGCTCCTGCTCGGCGGCTTCGGCATGGTGGTGATCGGAGCCGGTTTCAAGCTGGCGGTGGTGCCGTTCCACATGTGGGCGCCGGACGTCTACCAGGGTGCCCCCACCCCGGTGACCGCCTACCTGACCACGGTCTCCAAGGGCGCCATGGTGGCGCTGCTGCTGCGTTACGGCCGGTACGGCGGTCTCCTGGACTACGACTCGGTAGTGACGGTGCTGGGCATCATCGCCGTGGCCTCCATGTTCCTCGGCAATCTCCTGGCGCTGCTGCAGGAGAACATCAAGCGCCTGCTGGCCTATTCCTCCATCGCGCATCTCGGTTATTTGCTGGTGGCGGTGATCGCCGCCTCCCGAGAGGGCTCCCATGCGGTGACGTTCTACCTGGTGGCCTATTTCATCACCTCGCTGGGCATCTTCGGCATCATCACCGCGCTCTCGGACGAGCGCAAGGAAGCCGACGAGGTCAGCGACTACCGCGGCCTGTTCTGGCGCCGCCCCTGGGTCAGCGGCGCGATGTCGCTGATGCTGTTCTCCCTCGCAGGGATCCCCCTCACCGCCGGATTCGTGGGCAAGTTCTACGTCCTCACCGCCGGCGTGCTGTCCGACCTGTGGACCCTGGTGATCCTGCTGGTGGTCAGCAGCGTCATCGGCCTCTACTACTACCTGCGAATCATCATCACGATGTACCTGCCGGCGCCCGAGGACCCATCCTCGCCGCTGCCCGCCACGCGACGCTTCTCCCTCCCGGAGGGACTGGTGCTCGCCGGCCTGACGGTGCTGCTCATCTGGTTCGGCGTCTACCCGGGCCCGCTCCTGGACGTCATCCAGGCCGCCATCGGAAGCTTGGCCTGAGGCGCGACGGGTTTCCGACCACGGGATGCCCCGCATAGTGCATTGCGGCCGATATGGAAAGGCTGCAACATCTGTTGCCTTCTGCGACCCGAGATTCTCTTCAATCAAATGCGGGCGCTGTCCATTGCTACACCGTTGCATAGGTAGGGGTTGTGGTTGAGGACCTTCGGCGAAAGGCGATAGGCTGAATCGCCAGAGTGACGCCCAGTGCGGCTCCGGGCCCACGGGGAAATCTGCACGATGATCACGGCAGAAGCACCAATGTTGGAGATTCGCAAGGACAAGGTATCGTCGGTGCTTGTTGCGGTTTAACAACTCGGGGAGGGCTTTCTGGTGTCCGCTACCACGCTGGCCGACCTCGCCGGCAAGCGGATCGCCCTGGTCGGCGTCGAGGTGGCGCTCTTGCCGAAAGAAAGCCGTGGCGATGCGGTGAGCGTCAGCTTCTCGTTCCCGCCAGTCGCCCATCGACGCCCAAAGGCTCAAGTTCCCGCCGATGGCGCCCGGGTCGTTGAACGCGCGCTCGAAACCTGCCGCGAGTGCCGTCTTGGCGCGGTCCACCTCCTCTGCCGTCGGAGGCTCATCGGCGAGGCCCTGCAAGGTTGCCAGCATCGCCTCGACGGCTTCGCTCAGGTCGCCTTCCCGGCGCACTTCGGCAGCGGCAAGCAGCACGCCGGGTTCCTTCAGCCGATAGGCCAAAATCAACGTATCGGCGGCGAGGCCGGTCTCGACCACGTTCTCGTAGAGTCGCCCCGCGGGCTCCGTGCCCAACAGATGCGCCAGCACCTCGACCGCGGCGAATTGTTCGTGGGAACCGCTCGGCACGTGATAGGCGGCCATGGCGTGCTGAACGCCGCCCACCCGCCGCAGCGTCACCGTGCGCTCACCGTCCTGGGCGGGCTCGGCGGTGTAGGTCTCGAACAGCCGGTTGGCGCCGCTGCGATCCGGGCGCGCGATCGGGCCGAACTTCTCCTCGATGAGATCCACCGCCCGCTCAGGGTTGAAACGGCCCGTGACCACGAGGACCGCGTTGTCGGGCTGGTAGTATTTTCGGTAGAACGCCTGCAGGCGTTCGATGGGCACGTTCTCGATGTCGGCTCGGGCGCCGATGGTCGAGTTGCCGTAGTTGTGCCACAGGAAGGCCGTGGACAGGACGCGCTCCTTCAGAATCGTAAGGGGACTGTTTTCGCCGCGCTCCCACTCGTTGCGGACCACGGTCATCTCGGACTTGAGGTCTTCGGCGGAGATGTACGAATTGACCATGCGGTCCGCTTCGATGTCGAGTGCCCTGGCGAGGTTGTCTTCGTCGGCCGGGAACGTCTCGTAGTAGCTGGTGCGGTCGAAGAACGTTGTCGCGTTGTAAGACGCGCCACGCTCGGTGAGTTCGCTGGGGCCACTGGGATGGTTCGGCGTGCCTTTGAAAACCAGGTGTTCGAGCAGGTGCGCCATGCCGGTTTCGCCGTAGCCTTCGTGCCGCGAACCCACCCGGTAGGTGATGTTGACGGTGATCTGCTGCTGGCTCCGGTCGGGAGAAAGCAGGAACCGAAGGCCGTTGTCGAGTCGGTACTCGGTGATACCTTCGACGGTCGCCACCTTGGTTGCGCTGGCCGGCGGCGGCCCGGCTGGCGTATCGTCCACTTCCCCTGTCGCGACGACCGGGGCGATCCAGAGGGCAAACGCACCGAGGATGAGGACCCGCATCATTGTCGTGATGTGTGTTCGCATGGATTGTGTCCCTTGGCACGATGTCAGGACCATCATAGCCTCTTTGGTGGTCCGGAACCGGGGCAAGCCATGTGTGTCAGACCAGCAACTCGCCCCGCAGCACCGTAACCGCCTGACCCGACAGTGTGACGCGTTCCCCGCGCACGGTCACCTTGACTGAGCCGCCGCGCTCGGACACCTGTCGTGCCGTCAAGGTGTCCCGGCCGAGCCGGTGTTGCCAGTAGGGGCCCAGGCAGCAGTGCGCTGATCCGGTGACCGGATCCTCGTCGACGCCGGTGCCGGGGGCGAAGAAGCGCGACACGAAGTCGAGGCCTACCTCTTCCGTTTGCGCGGTGACGATGATGCCGCGTGTGTCGAGTTCCCGGAGACGCCGCATGTCCGGGGCGAGCCGTTCCACCGTCGCTTTCGCGTCCAATTCGACCAGGTAGTCGAAGCGGTTCCGGCCGATGTGGGTCGGATCGGCACCCAAGGCGGCGGCCAGACCCTCGGGAGCGGGCGCCGGCTCGGCCGGTTCCGCCGGAAAGTCCATTTCGATCCAACCGCCGCGCAGTACCGCCGACAAGCGGCCGGAGCGGGTGTGGAAGACGGCTGGCGCATCCGGTGGCAGATGTCCTTCCTCCCAAAGCACGTGGGCGCTTGCCAGCGTGGCGTGGCCGCAGAGGTCCACCTCCACCGCGGGCGTGAACCAGCGCAGGTCAAAACCGTCGGCTTCGCGGCGAACCAGGAAGGCGGTCTCCGAGAGGTTCATCTCGCCGGCCACTTTTTGCATCCATACAGCGTCGGCCGGAGCGGGCAACAGGCACACGGCGGCCGGGTTGCCGCCGAAGGGCTCACTGGTGAACGCGTCGACTTGTGTGATCGTCAGGGGCATCTCCGACTACTCCGGGTTGCGTGCTGCCGAATACTCCCATGGGTTCAGAAGCGGGACGCCCATGGCGGCGAAGTCGTCCACGTTGCGGGTAACCACGGTCATCCCGTGGACCAGCGCGGTGGCACCGATGAGCGCGTCCCGATCCGAGCGGCGGTCAGGGACGTGGAGCCTGGCGCAAGATTTCGCAGCGGGTCCGTCCACCGGCAAGATGCGGTCCTGGAAAGCGGTCAATACCTGGTCGTCCAGCCAGTGACGGAGCATCGTGCCCTGTGCCGGATCGCGACGCTCCATCAAGAGGATGCCTGTTTCAAGTTCGAGGACGGTGATGACCGACAAAAAGAGACTCGCGGCGGAGACGCTGTCGGCCCATGCAAGGACTCTTGGTTCGGCCCGTTGGGACCTCGCTTTCCGCAATTCCGAGACGACGTTGGTATCGATTAGATACACTATTGAATCGCCCCGGCTAGCCTTATGTACCTAGCCGTACGCAGATAGACAATAAATCGTTGTATTTCAGATAGTTGTTCTCGCATTCTCCGCCTTCTCACGCCCTGCATCGCCGCCTCCAATGCGCTTCAATATCCCCTGGTTTTCAGTCTTGTCAGCCATGACCCCCTCAAAATCGAGCGCTGCTACAGTGCCGTCCGCCGCGTGGTCTGTAGGTCGCGCTAGGTAGAGAAACAGCCCGAGCTTGGAGGAGACCGACGGAGCAGAGGTATTTGCCAAGCAGCGATGAAGGCCTACGCGGCAGCGATTCTTTCCACCTTTATTTCTGTTCCAGGTACCGCGACCGTGCAAGGTCGAAGGCCAACTGCATGGCGAGCCAGGTTTCGGGCGTTGAGCCAAACGCCTTCGACAGACGGTAGGCCATTTCAATCGAGACGGACGCCTTTTCGTTGACCAAATTGGAAAGAGTCTGACGTCCGATACCGAGCCGCTTTGCGCCTTCGGTCACGGACAAACCCAGTGCTTTCAGGCAGTCTTCACGCACGATGGCGCCGGGATGTACAGGATTGTTCATTGCCAAGGGAGCACCTCCTAATGGTAGTCCAGATAATCGACGTCCACGGCGTGGCCATCATCGAACCGAAACGTCACCCGCCAGTGACCCGAGACGGACACCGCGTGGTGTCTCCGCATGCGACCCTTGAGAGGGTGCAGTCGAAAGCCCGGAATATCCATTCCCTCAGGACCAGCGGAGCGGTCGAGGGCCGTCAAAATCATGGAGTTGCATGTGTTACGAATAAACCGACCCCGTTCGTATCGAGCACATACATCAGCAGGACAGGTCCGGGAGCCGGACCACCTTGTCGGCCAAGCGAGGCGGTTCGAATTCGACACCGGTTGCCTCGGGCATCGCCAGCGACTCAACGATGCTCACTCCCTTTTCGGCGATCCTTTGATAGTCCTCGATCGAAAGAAGGACGTGTGCGGGCCGACCGCGGTCGGTAATGAAGACAGGCCCCTTCTCGGCGTCCCTCTTGGCTTTGCTTACCTGTTGGTTGAACGCTCTGCTGGTCATGACCGTGATACCCATGTGGCGAGCCCTCCTAGAAATGTAGGCATATCACTACAAACGTGGGCCTGGCAAGCCTCATTGACAGATGTGACGGACAGAGTTTAACTAACTTCATTTTACCGGGAGAGCGCCGAGTCCCACGAAGCAGGCGATCCACGCCTCTGCGAAGGAAACGCGTACATGGCAAGGGTTTCAGCGGACAAACGAACGTCGAATACGGCCGACGACACCTTGGCACGCAAGAGCCGGGATCAGAGCGTCGTCTCGGGCGGGCACTTGGTGGCCGCCGCGCTCAAGAACGAGGGCGTGGACACCATCTTCACCCTGTGCGGCGGCCATATCATCGACATCTACGACGGCTGCATCGACCACGGCATTCGTGTCGTCGACGTGCGCCACGAGCAGGTGGCGGCCCATGCGGCGGACGGATACGCCCGGCAGACGGGGCGGCTGGGCTGCGTGGTGACCACCGCCGGGCCGGGCTTCACCAACGCGCTGACCGGCATCGCCACGGCGTTCCGGTCGGAGAGCCCGGTGCTTCACATCGGCGGGCAGGGCGCTCTCACGCAGCACAAGATGGGCTCGCTGCAGGACCTGCCGCACGTGGACATCGCCGCCCCCATTACCAAGTTCTCGGCGAGCGTGCGTTCCACGGAGCGTATCGCCGACATGGTGGCCATGGCCGCGCGGGAGTGCTTTGCCGGAGCGCCGGGTCCGAGCTACCTGGAGATTCCCCGGGACGTGCTCGACCGCGAGGTGCCGGCGGACAAGGCCGTCGTGCCGGAGCGCGGCCGCTCCCGTGCGTCGACCAAGTCCATCGGTGACCCCGCGGACGTGGAGAAGCTGGCCGAGTTGCTGGTGCGGTCCGAGCGCCCCGCGGTGTTGCTGGGCACCCAGGTATGGACCTGCCGCGGGCACGAGGCGGCGACGGCGTTGTTCAAGGCCCTCAATGTCCCCTGTTACATGAACGGGGCCGCTCGTGGAGTGTTGCCACCCGGCGACCCCCATTATTTCAACCGCACCCGCGCCGACGCCTTCAACGAGGCCGACGTCATTGTCATCGTGGGCACGCCCTTCGACTTCCGCATGGGTTACGGCCGGCGGCTGCGCGCCGACGCCACCGTGGTCCATATAGATATGGACTACCGTACCGTGGCCAAGAACCGCGACGTCGGCCTGGGCCTGGTAGGCGATCCCGGGGCCATTTTGAGGGCGGTGCATGCGGCGGTGGGGGAGCGCCCGGACAACGGCGCCGAGGGACGCGCCCGCTGGCTCGCCCATCTCCGGGGTCTGGAAGGCGAGCGGGCGGCCAAGCTCATGCCCTTGTTCCAATCCGACGCCAACCCCATCCATCCCTACCGTGTGGCCTGGGAGCTCAACGAGTTCCTCACCGAGGACACCATCTATATCGGCGACGGCGGCGACGTCGTGACCATCAGCGCCCAGGCGGTGGAGCCCCGGGCTCCCGGCAACTGGATGGACCCCGGCGCCCTCGGGGCATTGGGCGTGGGCACGGGCTTCGCGCTCGCCTCCAAGCTGGTGAACCCGGACAAGGAAGTCCTGTGCTACTACGGTGACGGCTCCTTCGGCATGACCGCGTTCGACATGGAAACCGCCAACCGCTTCGGCTCCCCCTACATCGCCGTCATCGGCAACAACTCCGCCATGAACCAGATCCGCTACGGCCAGCTCTCCAAATACGGCGACGAACGCGGCAACGTCGGCAACCTGCTGGGCGACGTGCCGTTCTCCAAATTTGCCGAGATGCTGGGCGGATACGGCGAGGAGGTCACCGACTGCCATGAGATCCAGCCGGCGCTGCGCCGGGCACGGGAATCGGTGCGAACCTCCGGCAAATCGGCGGTCGTCAACATCTGGGTGGACGCCGGTGAATGGGCCCCCGGCACCAAACGTCAGACCATGTACAAGTAGTCAAGGGAACCTCATGGACAAGGCACTCTCCGGCATTCGCATCCTGGACATGACCCACGTCCAGGCAGGGCCCACCTCGAGCCAGCTCATGGCGTTTCTGGGCGCGGACGTGATCAAGCTCGAGTCCCCCGCGGGGGACGCCACGCGCAAGCAGCTCCAGGACATTCCGGACGTGGACAGCCTCTACTTCACCATGCTGAACTGCAACAAGCGCTCCATCACGGTGAACCTGAAGAACGTCCAGGGCAAGGAAGTGTTCACCCGACTGGTGAAGACCTGCGACGTGCTGCTGGAGAACTTCGGTCCCGGCGTGCTGGAACGCCTCGGGTTCGGCTGGGAGAAGGTCCACGAGCTGAACCCCCGGATCATCATGGGCTCCATCAAGGGGTTCGGCACCGAGGGGCCCTACGCCGCCTTCAAGGCCTACGAGAACGTGGCCCAGGCCATGGGCGGGGCCATGAGCACCAGCGGCATGTTCGACGGGCCTCCGGTGGTGACCGGTGCGCAGATCGGCGACTCCGGCACCGGCGTGCATCTCTTGGCCGGAATCCTGGCGGCCCTGCTCCAGCGGGAGCGGACCGGGCGCGGCCAGTACGTCGAGACCGCCATGATGGACTGCGTTATGAACCTCTGCCGCGTGAAGTTTCGGGACCATCAACGCATCGAGCGCGGCCCCCTCGCCGAGTACTCGGTGCAGGTGTTCGAGGACTTCACGCCCCGGGCCGGCAACGACTCCGGCGGCGGTCAACTGGGCAACGCGGTCCCGTGCAAGCCCGGCGGCGCCAACGACTACCTCTACGTGGTGGTGCAGGAGCACGTCTGGAACGCGCTCGCCGCCCGCATCGGCGGCGATTCGCTGGCGGCGGACCCGCGCTTCGCCACCATCGACGCGCGGCGGGCCAACCAGGGCGAGATATGGCGCCTGCTGGCGGAGTTCGCCCGGGACTACACCAAGTGGGAGCTCATGGACATCCTGAACGGTCTCGACGTTCCCTGCGGTCCGATCATGAGCACCAAGGATCTGGCCGGCGACGAGCACGTCAAGCTCCGGGAAATGATGGTGGAAGTGGATCATCCCGAGCGGGGCTCGTGGTACAACGTGGGCTGCCCCATCAAGCTCTCGGATTCGCCGGTGGAGATCGAGCGTTCGCCGTTGCTGGGCGAGCATACGGACGAGGTCCTGAGCGAGATCCTGGGCTACGGCGCGGACGAGATCGCGCAGCTAAGGCGTGCCGGGGCGTTCACCCGAGAACCGCCGGCCGGCGGATGATCGGCACGGCCTGACGGGCTGTCGCCGGCAGGCGCGACCACGAATTGTAGGGGCGGGTTTCAAACCCGCCCGCGCCCCAATGACCCGGGGATGGTCGGGCGTCCGGACGGTACAGGCCACCGGCCCGGTCCCACTAAAGACAAGGAGGCCTCAGGCAATGCAGGCAGGAACCAAACGACAGGAAGAAGTCCGTACCGTCTTGCGGCGAGCCGAGTCCGAGGGACGGACGGCGCTGTCACCTCTGGAATGCGGTGAGGTGCTGCGCGCCTACGGTGTGCCCCTGCCCCGGGAAGGCGTGGCCCAGTCGCCCTCGGAGGCCGCGGATCTGGCCGCGGACATCGGCTTCCCGGTGGTGATGAAGATCGTCTCGGAAGACATCCTGCACAAGACCGAGGCCGGCGGGGTGCTCGTCGGCGTGGCCGACCGGGAGCAGGCGGAGCGGGCGTACCAGACCCTGATGGACAACGCCCGGGCCTACAAGGCCGACGCCGCGCTGGCCGGCGTCCAGGTCCAGGAACAGGTTTCCCGCAGGGGCGTGGAGGTCATCGTCGGCGCGGTGACCGATCCGAGCTTCGGCAAGGTGGTGGCCTTCGGGCTGGGCGGCATCCTTGTGGAGGTGCTGCGTGACGTGACCTTCCGGCTGGCGCCGGCCGGCCGCGACGAGGCCCTGTCCATGCTGGACGGCGTGGCCGCGGCGGAGATCCTCCGGGGGGTTCGGGGCGCGGCCCCGGTGCACCGGGAAGCTTTGGCGGACATCATCGTCAACGTCTCGGCGCTGGTGAGCGACTTCCCCGAGATCTGCGAGGTGGACCTCAACCCGGTGCTGGCGGACGCCGGCGGCGCCACCGCAGTGGACAGCGTCATGACCGTGGACTTCACGCCGCAAGCGGAGCCCTACCGGCCGTCCCAAGGCGAGATCGTCTCGGCCATGCAGCGCATCATGAACCCGAAGGCGGTGGCGGTCATCGGCGCTTCGGACGGGGAAGGGAAGATCGGCAACTCGGTGATGAAGAACATCATCAACGGCGGCTATGCCGGCGCCCTCTACCCCATCAATCCCCGGGCCGACGAGATCCTGGGGAAGAAGTGCTACAAGAGCGTCAAGGACATCCCGGAGGACGTGGACGTGGCCATCTTCGCGGTGCCGGCCAAGTTCTGCGCCGCCGCCATGACCGAGGTGGGGGAGAAGGGCATCCCGGGCGCGGTGATGATCCCGTCGGGCTTTGCCGAGGTGGGCGAGAAGGAAATGCAGGAAGAGCTGCTGGCCGAGGCGCGCAAGTACAACGTGCGCGTCATGGGACCCAACATCTACGGCTTCTACTATACGCCGGCCAACCTCTGCGCCACCTTCTGCACGCCCTACGACGTCAAGGGCCCGGTGGCGCTGTCGTCCCAAAGCGGCGGCGTGGGCATGTCCATCATCGGCTTCAGCCGCTCCACCCGGCTGGGGGTCTCGGCCATCGTCGGCCTGGGGAACAAATCGGACCTGGACGAGGACGACCTGCTCACCTACTTCGAGCAGGACGACAACACCCAGGTGGTGGCCATGCACGCCGAAGACCTCAAGGACGGGCGCAGTTTCTACGAGGTGGCCCAGCGGGTGTCGAAGAAGAAGCCCGTGGTGATGTTGAAGGCGGGGCGGACCCAACTCGGCGCCCGGGCCGCGGCCTCCCACACGGGCGCCCTGGCCGGCGACGACAAGGTTTACGACGACCTGTTGCGGGCTTGCGGCGTGGTACGCGCCTACTCGCTCAACGACATGCTTCAGTTCGCCCGGGGCTTGTCCGTGCTGCCCACGCCCAAGGGCGATGAGATCGTCATCATCACCGGCGCCGGCGGATCGGGGGTGTTGCTGTCGGACGCGGTTGTGGCCAACGGACTCTCGCTGATGAAGTTTCCCAAGGATCTGGACGAGGGCTTCAAGCAGTTCATTCCGCCCTTCGGCGCCTCGGGCAATCCCGTGGACATCACCGGCGGGGAGCCCCCCACCACCTACGAGCGCACCATCCGCTTCGGCCTGGAAGACGACCGCATCCACGCCCTGATCCTGGGCTACTGGCACACCATCATCACCCCGCCCATGGTGTTCGCGGAACTTTGCGCCCGGGTGGTGCAGGAAGGCCGCGACAAGGGCATCGACAAGCCGGTGGTGGTGTCGCTGGTGGGCGACGTGCAGGTGGAGGAGGCCTCGGAGTACCTCTACGAAAGGGGCATCGTGGCCTGTCCCTACACCACCGAGCTGCCGGTGGCAGTCCTTGGGGCCAAGTACCAGTGGGCTCGGGGAGCGGGGCTGCTGGGATAGTTTTTCAAACCAAATAAGGAGACTCTGATCAATCGCGACGGCATCCTTCGACTTCGCTCCGCTCACGCTCCGCTACGCTCAGGACGAACGGGAAAGGCTCCCAAACCGTTCGTCCTGAGCGTAGCGGAGCGTGAGCGGAGCGAAGTCGAAGGACGCCATGCCGGACGACGCAAATAGTCAGAGTTTCCCTAAAATTGGAGGTTCATCATGGAACGACTACCGCGAGGGGCGAACTTTCAGCGCAGCCTGATGTTGTGGCAAATCGGGCTGCACGTCGCGGGTGACCCGAACATGCCGTATTACGGCAACCGGGACATGTGCATCTCGGTGGGGAGCGGGTCGGCGGACAACTTCCGGCCCTGGCTGCGCATGTCCACGGGCTCGCCCGTCATCGCCCACGGGGTGGCCCGTGGTGACCTGGAGATGTCCATGGTCAACCCATCGGCTTTCCTCACCCAGGCGTACCGGGGTACGGGGTTCTTCAAGGAGCCCCTGCCGCTACGGGTGGTGGCGTGCTACCCGTCGTGGGACCGCTTCGTGTTCATGATCCATACGCGTACCGGGTTGACGTCGCTGTCGCAGATCAAGGAGCAAAAGTACCCACTGCGGATCTCGATCCGTGAGGACGCCACCCACTCCACCCGGGTGCTGCTGGACCAGACCCTGGAGATATACGGGTTTACCTTGGCGGACCTCGAATCCTGGGGCGGAAGCCTGCAGCTCAACGGCGGGCCCGGAGACGAGCGGCGCATGGCCGCGCTCAAGGACGGGACCATCGACGCCGTCTTTGACGAAGGCTTGGTGCTGTGGTTCGACGAAGCCCTGGCGCGCGGCATGGAGCCGGTGACACCGGACGATTTCGCCATGGAACAGCTCAATGCGCTGGGTTGGCGCACGGTGACCATGCCGGCCGGATGCTACCCCCACCTCAAGGCGGACCACGCTTGCCTGGACTACGGCGGCTGGCCCCTTTACACCCGTGCCTCCCTGCCCGACGAAGACGTCTACAAGGTGTGCGCGGCGCTGCAGGAGCGCCAGAACGAGATCCTCTGGGAGAGTTCGTTCACGGGCATCGACCAGTTGTGGAAGGATACCGAGGCCACGCCCCTCGACGTGCCGCTGCACCCCGGCGCGGAGAAGTGGTGCAAGGAGCAGGGTTACCTGTGATGGACCCCCAGGACCTCACCCTCGCCGAGGCCGCGCGCCGGATCGAGGCGCGTGAGCTCTCGCCGGTTGAGCTGACCCGTTCGTTTCTCGAACGCATCGACCGGCTGGATCCCGAGCTCAATACCTTCGTCACCCTGACACGGGAGCAGGCGCTGGCGGATGCCGCCCAGGCCGAGGCCGACCTGGCCGCGGGCCGCTACCGCGGCGCGTTGCACGGCATCCCGGTTTCCATCAAGGACAACCTTGCAACCGCCGGCGTACGCACCACCGCGGGTTCGAAGCATCTGTCCGACTGGGTCCCCGACGAAGACGCGACGGTGGTGGCCCGGCTCAAGCAGGCCGGAGCGGTGATCCTGGGCAAGACCAACATGCACGAGTGGGCCGCCGGCTGCACCACCATCAATCCCTACTACGGCACCACCCGCAATCCCTGGGACCGGAACCGGGTCTCCGGCGGCTCCAGCGGCGGTTCCGCCGCCGCCGTGGCCGCGGGCCTGTCGCTGGGTGCCATCGGCACCGACAACGCCGGCTCCGTGCGCAACCCGGCGTCCCTGTGCGGCGTGGTGGGGGTCAAGGCCACCTACGGCCGGGTCAGCCGCTTCGGCGGCGTCGCCGGCACCGGCGGCTATTCCACGGACCATTTCGGCATCCTCACCCGGACGGTGCAAGATAGTGCGCTGATGTTGCAGGCCATCGCCGGCTCCGACCCGAAGGATGCGCTGTCGAGCGACGCTCCCGTGCCGGACTTCGGCGCGCTCATCGGCCAGGGGGTGGCGGGCCTCAGAATCGGGATCGTCCGCGACTACTTCGACGACCTGGCGGTTGACGAGGTCAAGGAGGCAACGGCGAAGGCGGTGGATCTGTTGGAGTCCCTGGGAATGTCGGTGCAGGAGCTGTCGATTCCGTACGTAGAGCACATCCCCATGGTACAACTGGTCACCGCCCGGGCGGAGAACCTGTCCCCGGCCGAGCCGTTTCTGCGTACCCGCCCGCGGGACTACAGCCCGGAGCTGTTGTACCGGCAGGTGCGCGCGCTGGCGCTTCCCGCCCACGCGTACGTCACAGCGCAAAGAGTCCGTCGCCGCATCTGTGACGCCTTCGACCGGGCCTTCGAGCAGGTGGACGTGATCGTGAGCCCGGCGGTAAGCATGCCGGCGGAGACCATCGAGGAGTGCCAGCAGGGCTACGTGGAATCACCAGGGGGGAGGATCCCGTTGCAGGATCCCCGCGGCACCCGCGGAACCCTTTGCACCATCCCGTTCAACGTCACCGGCGCACCCGCCGTCAGCGTGCCCGGCGGGTTTTCCGCCCAGGGCCTCCCCATCGGGCTGCAGATCGCCGCGCCGCATTTCCGGGAGCCGGTGCTGCTGCAGGTGGCGCATGCCTACGAGCAGGCGGCAGGATGGCATGCCCGAAGGCCGCCACTAGGGTAGGGCCGGTTTGTGGCGCCCGGCTCCCGATCGTATTGTCCCAGCCGCTTGCGGTCCTTCGACTTCGCTTCGCTACGCTCAGGACGAACGGAGAGGCAACCGTACGTACGCGGCTGTTGTAGGGGCGGGTTTCAAAACCGCCCGTGCCCGTTGTTCCGCGGATTCACCGAACGTGGATGCTACGTCGCGCCGCTGTAAGACCCTTACAACACCCCGTTCATGACGGTCAGGAGGTTCCATGAGATACCGAGACTTGGGCGTGCTGGTTTACGACAGGGCAAAGGCGACGCCGGGGTACACGCTGATCGTGCCGCAGTCGTCACGGAAGGCGTACATCATCGGGATGCGCGGCGAGGTGCTTCACGAATGGTCGTTCCCCCTGTGTCCGGGGAACTATGCCTACCTCCTGCCCAACGGCAACCTGCTTTGGGCAGGCCGCATGGAGGAGGGGCCGCCGCTTCGGCGCGGCAAGGGAGGACTGCTGAGGGAATACACGTGGGACGGCGAAGTGGTGTGGGAGTACTGCGACCCGGCCCAGCACCACGACTTCCGCAGGCGCCCGGACGGCAACACCATCTACATCGGCTGGGAGCCGGTGCCGGCGGATGTGCAGCCCCGGATCAAGGGAGGGCAGCCCGGTAGCGAGCACGAAGGCCTCACCTACGGCGACTACGTGAGGGAGATCTCGCCCGCGGGTGACACGGTGTGGGAATGGCACGCCTGGCGTGACCTGGATTTGGACCGGTGGGAGATTTGCCACTGCTGCGGCAGGGACGAGTTCGCCCACGCCAACGCCTGCTTCCCGCTTGACGACGGCGGAGTGATGCTCAGTTTCCGGCGCCTCAACGCCATCATGATGATCGACCGCGAGACCTGCAAGACGCGCTGGTCGCATCAGGACGTGAGTTGGGGCCATCAGCACGACTGCACGGTGCTGCCCAACGGCAACGTCCTGCTGTTCGCCAACGGCATCCACTGCATGGACAACCCGCACTCCCGGGTCATCGAGCTCGATCCGAAGTCGGGCGAAACCGTCTGGCACTACAAGGGCTCGCCCATCTGGACGTTCTACAGCCCGAACATAAGCGGCGCCCAGCGCTTCGACAACGGCAACACGCTCGTCTGCGAGGGCCAGATGGGCCGCGCCTTCGAGGTCACCCAGGCCGGCGAGATCGTCTGGGAGTACGTCTGCCCGTTCTTCGCCGACTACGAGGGCCGTGGCCCGGCCAACAGCATGTTCCGGGTCTACCGCTACGCCGCGGACTCGCCGGAGATCGCCGGCCGGCTGGCGAGCCCGGTGGCCTGGTAGCGGTTTCGAAGTTTTGACAGCTCCGTCACCCGGAGCCGACTATTCACTAAGTGCGGTGCGGTCCGTTCCGTCGAACCATGAAATCTCGGTGTCCACCACCGAATTTTCATGGTTCAGGGCCGACGCCGTTGGGCACGCTTACTCCGAGGGCGGAGCAGGCTCACTTGAGAACGTGTCCACCACCTCGCCTCGCGACGGACGCACGTTGGTCTTTTTCTTTTCATGCCTTCGTCGACGTATTTGGGGCAGGGGTTGAGACATCCGGGTTGGTTCTCAACATCCAGACCAAAGATGCAGAGTATTTGGGGGTCTCATGGTAAACTCGACAGAAAAATGTTAAAAATGACTCATGATCCATTCATTCTCCGTGTCAAACTACCGATCAATCCGTCAAGAAACCACGCTTGACCTGCGTATTCCGGGAACTGCTCCCGACTTGCCACGGTTTCGACAGAGCGAGGCGAAACCGGATGTCCGGCTTCCTACGGCTATCGTCCTCATGGGTCCGAACGGGTCTGGCAAGACGACGCTGCTCCGTGCACTGGCCTACGTAGCACAACACGTGGCCGGCATTGCTGCAGGCACTAGCAACTCCACGCTGAGGGGTTTCCCCTTTCTATCCGACGCGTCCGTGAATGAGCCCATCGGTTTTTGTGTGGAGCTGACCGCAAGTTGGTTGAAGGACAGCCCGGAGTACTTTCGCTATGAGTTGTCTGTCCTCGGGTCACAAATAGTTCACGAAGCGCTGTTCCACTTTCCAAAGAATCGTTTGCGACGCCTCTTCGAGCGAGGTCCGTTGGGAACGTCCATCCATGTTTCCCAAGAGTTCGGCATCACTTCCAGGGATGATCGCCTGAAGGCAGTACGCGAAGATGCCTCGGTGATTGCTACTCTCGCCCTGCTCAACTTGCCAGTGGCCAGAAGAATCACGGACGACGTGCGGAGCTTTCTTGGAGCGAGCAACCTCCACGAGTACGGGGATTGGGGTTTGTCGACCGATACTGTCGTTGAGTTATTGGAGGCCGATCCCGATATGAGAACGTGGGTGGATAGGGAAATTCAACGCACTGACCTGGCGATTCGGGATGTCGTCGTCAACCATCACGCTGGGGGAAAGCAGGTAGACTTCAACCACCATGGTCTCGACAAAGCGGTTCCGCTGTCCTTCGAATCTGCTGGGACCAGCCGTCTGTTTCACCTCTTGCCTCAGATCTATTTGGCTCTGAAGTCAGGGACCCCTGTCGCCATCGATGAGATTGACGGGGATCTCCACGTGGACATCGTCCGTGAAATTGTCCACTGGTTCCAGTCCCAGGAAACGAACCCATACAACGCGCAACTCTTCGTTACTTCCCACAATGTTGGTTTGCTAGACGACCTGGAAAAGGAGGAGCTTTTCATAGTGGAGAAGGGTGGAGACGGTGGGACCCGCGTGCATGCGGCACAGGATGTACGCGGCCTGAGACGGGAGACCAGACTCTATCCAAAATATCGTGCCGGCGTGCTCGGCGGGCTTCCAAAGATCGGTTGAGATACCGTGCGTCGTCGCCGTCCCGTTGAGCGCAGGCGCACCGTTTTTGTTGGCGTCGAAGGTCGGAGCGAACGCGCTTTTGTGCGGTTTCTCGGAAAATGCTGCGATCGAGAGGAGCTGCACTTGCACATAGATGTGAGGGCGGCAAACGGAGGTGACTCGGTTGCTGTTGTCGAAGCGGCCGCGCGTAGCGCGTCAAGGCTTCCGAGGCATAGCCCAAGGCTCGTTTTGATCGATCAGGATCGCATCGATCGAGACCAGAAGGCCCAGCGTGACCCTTGGGCCGTCGCGTCCGCAACTCGATTGGAAGTGATCTTGCAGAGGCCGAATCTGGAGGGGCTTCTGCTTAGACTCCATCCTGGGCATGAGCGTCGACGACTGCAGCCACAGGACGCGATGCGGGAGTTGAAGAGAGTTTGGCCGGAGTACGATAAGCCTCCAACGGCGGATCAGTTGGACCAGCACTTCGGCTTGTCCGATGTGCTGCGGGCAGCCGAGCACGACGAACATCTACGAAGGCTTCTCGAAGTTCTGGGGTTGTGGCGACGCCGCTGAGAGTTTGCTCGGGGAGAAGAGCGCGACCCGTCGTTGATTCGGGGAGGGTTCCGGAGGCGACAGGAAGGTTTTGTGCCTGTCGCCGGATTTCACTGTATGTGTCAGCCTCGCGATCGCGCTCAGGCCTTCCGGAAGTGCAGGATCCCCCACTGGAGATAGCCCCGTCCGCCGCCGTCCACCCAGTGCCCCAGGCCGGTCTTGATCCGGTGGATATACTCCGCGCCGCACTGCTTCAGCAGATCCTGCTCATTGGCGCGCACTTCGTCGAGAACCCGTCCATAGTGGGTGGTGAGATGCGGCGTGAGGTCGATGAATTCAAGCTCCTGAAAACCCAGCTCCGACAGCATGGCCCGGTATTCCCGAAGGGATCCCAGGGAGTCGAGGTTGACGCGGTCGAGGATGGGTTGCAGGGCTTCCGCGGGGCAAAGTTCACCTTGCATGGGGTCGGTGAAGATGAACTGTCCGCCTTTGGCCAGGACCCGGCCGACTTCCGCGAATACCTGTTGCCGCCTGTTGCTGTGCAAGATGGCGTCCTGCGACCACACCACGTCGAAGCTGTCGTCCGTGACGGGAATGTCTTCGAAACTCCCGTCCACCACATTGATGGCGAGGGAACACTTGCCGCTGGCATTGAAGTCCCGATTCCGGGCGTTCTGGACGTCGCTCAAGTTGAGACATGCCACGTGGCAGCCGTAGTGATGGAACAGGTATCGGGCCGACCCGCCGTGGCCTGAGCCGATATCCAGCACGCGGGTGCTCGGTCCCAGTTGGCGGACCATGGAGGCCATTCTCTCCATGGTCCGCCGGCCGGCTTCGTCAATCGTGTCGTCGTCTTCTTCGTAGATACCGAGATGCAGGTGTTCGTCGCCGTACGCGGATTCGTAGACCCGGCGCGCGTCATCGCTGTTGTAATAGCTTCTGACCGCTTCCACGGCCTCGGAATAGCGGACCCCTGGGGGAGCCCCGGCCGGCCGCTCACGTTCAGCCATCAGACCTTCCGGAAGTGGAGAATGCCCCACTGGAGATGGCCCGCTCTGCCGCCGTCCACCCAGTGTTGCAGGCCGGTCTGCATCCGTTCGATATACTCCGCGCCGCACACTTTCAGCAGCTCCCACTGATTGGCCCGCACTTCGTCGAGCACCCGTGCATAGTGGGCGGTGAGGTTCGGCGTGAGGTCGACGATCTCCAGCTCCTCAAAGCCCAGGTCCGACAGCATCTCCCGGTATCGCGGAATGGACCCCAGGGAATCCAGGTGAATGCGGTCCAGGATGGGTTGAAGCACCTCCACCGGGCAATCGTCACGCTGCATGGGGTCGGTGAAGATGAACTGTCCGCCCTTCGACAGCACCCGGCTGACTTCTTCGAAGACCTGCCGTCGATTGCCGCTGTGCAGGATGGCATCCTGGGACCAAACCACGTCAACGCTGTCATCCGGCATGGGAATCTCTTCAAAACTTCCGTCCACCACGTTGATCGCGAGGGAGCACTTTCTCCTGGCGTTGAGGTCACGGTTTCGGGCGTTCTGGACCTCGCTCAAGTTCAGACATCCGACCTGGCAGCCATAGTCCTCGACGAGGTACCGGGCGGATCCGCCGTAGCCTGAGCCGATGTCCAGCACGCGGGTGGTCGGTTCCAGTTGGTCGATCATCGAGGCCATCTTCTTTACCGTCCGCCGGCTGGCGTCGAATATCGTGTCCCCGTCGCTTTCGTAGAGGCCGACATGGATGTCCTCGCCGCCCCACACGGTGGCGTAGAACCGGTCGGCGTCATTGCTGTTGTAATAGTCCCGTGCCGTCTCTACGGCCTGGGAGTAGCTGGCCCCCACGACCAACTTGGCAGGCCGTTCCTCGTTCTTGTAGAGCTTCTCGGCCACGTGGATGAAAAAGTCCGGGTCGTCGACGCGGTGCGATTCCTGGAAATCCGCAAAGGTTTTCACTTGCTGGAACCCGACTTCGCCCATGAGCTTGCGGACGTAATCCTTGCGCAGAGGAAACATGTTCAGATGAAATACCGAGCTGTCCGGAAACTCGTACCGGAAGCGGGCCAGTCCTTCATCGACGTATTCAGGCGCGGCGCTGACGTTGTCGCCGCAGTAGTAGAAGATGTGCTTCGAGGTGAACCCATCATCGAGGATGTCGTCGTAGTTCCTTTGATCCAGGACCAGGACGCCGTCGTGGTGCAGCACCGAGTAGAACTCGGCGAGCGCCTTGCGGCGATCCTGCTCCGAGAACAGATGGGTCAGCGAGTTTCCCAGGCAGATGACCGCGTCATACTGGGTGTGAACATCCCTGCTCAACCACCGCCAGTCGGCATGAAGGGTCTTCATGATGAAGCCTTGCCGTTTGGCGTTCTCGAAGGCTTGAGCCAGCATTTCGGGGCTGCCGTCGACGCTGGTGACGTCGAAGCCGGCCTTCAGAAGCCTAACGGAGTGGAACCCGGTTCCGGTGGCCACGTCCAGCACCCGCTCGACGCCGCGCTCCTTCAGGATGTTGATAAAGAAGTCCCCTTCGCTGGCGGCCCGGGCGTCCCAGTCGATGAGCTCGTCCCACTTCCGGACGAAGCTGTGGACGTATTCCCGCTTGTACTGGTCGGTTTGCCGCTGGGCAATGGGATTGTCGCCGTATAACTGTTCCTCGGCCATGGTCGGACCTCCTTTGATTGCGGGCCTCAAAGCGCCGGTTCGCGCATGCATCGATTCACTGAACGCGAAAAAGGCAGGAAGAAAGGTAAGAAACCCCGTCAGTCTCCCAAAATTGACCGAACAAAGTCAACCCCACCCCTTCTGACCGGCCGGGTGTCACGGGCGTGAACTCCCCGCCGCGTTGTGTCTCGACCGGAGGAATGCTATAAGGCGCGCACCCCGGAACACTCATTGTCCCAGAACTCATCCACACAGAGAGGAACCTTCACATGGCGATATTCGATACCGTGCTTCACGGCGGGGGGATCATCGACGGCGCCGGCAACCCGTGGTTTTACGGCGACCTGGCCATCAAGGACGGCAGGATCGCGGCCATCGGCAGGCTGGACCCAGGCTCGGGGACGCGCTCCATCGACGTCCGGGGCAAGATGGTGACCCCGGGATACATCGATATGCACACCCACAGCGACCAGCCGCTGATCAAGGACGGCAACGGCGAGAGCAAGATCCGCCAGGGCGTGACCCTGGACATCATCGGGGAGAGCCAGACGGTGGCGCCGCTGGTGGGGCCGGTGTTCGAGGAATACGTGGCCGAGCACCGCCACCGGAGCGGTATCGAGGCGGACTGGACCACCTTCAGCGAGTACTTCGACCGGTTGATGGCGGGCAGGATCTCCATGAACGTGGCTTCCGGCGTGTCCCCGCAGCAGGTCAAGCGGGTGGTGGTAGGGTTCCAGGAACGTCCCGCCAGCGCGGAGGAGCAGGAGCGGATGAACGGCTACGTGGCCCAGGCCATGGAGCAGGGGGCCTTGGGCCTCACGGCAGCCTGGCACGCCAAGGGCCCCGAGTGCCCGGACGAGGTGGTTTCCATGGCCCGGGTGGTGCGGAAGTACGGCGGATACTACGGTGTGCACCTGGGCAGCGAAGGCTTCGACATCATGGAGGAGCTGGAGAAGGCCTTGAAGGTGGGACGCGAAGCCGACATCCCCATCCACGTGTACCATCTGAAGATGCGCTCCAAGGAGAACTGGGGCCGGGTGATGCAGGTGGTGGAGCAGATCGAGGAGGCCCGGCGCGAGGGCCTGGACGTCACCGCCAACCAGTATCCCTATACCGCCATGCAGCACCCGTGGCGGCGGCTGTTCCCGCGCTGGGTGCAGGACGCGCCGGTGCAGGAGACCATCGGCGAGTTCATGAGCCCGAGCTTTCGCCAGCGGGTCATGGACGATCCCGAGTTCACGCAGTACGTCAGCGAACACGGCGGCTGGGAGGGCATCGTGGCGGCGCGTCTGGACAAGCCCGAGCACCACGCGTGGGAGGGCAAGACCATCGCGCAGATCGCGGAGATACGCGGCCAGGACCCCGCCAGCACCTGCTTCGACCTGATCTACGGCGAGGGCATCTTCATCCACGGCATCCACCACACCCTGCGGGAACAGGACGTGCAGGACGTGATGAAGGTACCCTGGATCTCCGTGGGCTCCGACGGCAGCGCCCTCAACCTGCAATCCCCCGGCATGCCCCACCCCCGCAGCTTCGGCACCAACCCCCGTGTGCTGGGCCGGTACGTGCGGGACGAGAAAGTGCTGACGCTGCCCGACGCGGTGCGCAAGATGACCTCGCTGCCGGCCCAGGTGCTGGGCCTCAAGGACCGGGGGCTTCTCCGGGAAGGGTACTGGGCCGACGTGGTGGTCTTCGATCCCGACACGGTGGCGGACCAGGCCACCTTCGAGAACCCCAAGCAGTATCCCAAAGGCGTCGAGTACGTGTTCGTGAACGGCGACATGGTGATCGAGAACGGCGACCATACCGGCGCCCGGCCCGGACGGGTGGTCTACGGTCCCGGCAAGAAAGAGGGGTAGGGATGGTGGAATTGAAGAAGGGGCAACGCGGCACATTAATCCCGCGGGTGCCATACGATCAGGTAAGCCTCGTGATCTTGTTGACCGCGGCGTCGCGTTAGGTCGCGTGAGAGGCTGGGAAAGCGCTCCACAATGGTGGACATCGCGGATTGTATTGGACTCGCGGCTTGGTTCGAGGGCAAGCCGCCGGAACTTGCATGTATCCTTGCAGCGCGCACAGCGCTGCGGGTGGCGCCTGTGCTAGGCAACGCGTTGTGCGAAGACGCGGACTCGCGACGGCGGCGGGCCATAGTCCTGTCGGGTTTTCGAGCGCTGGCTGCCGCCAGTTGCACGAGCACATGGCCCAAGCGCGCGGCTGAGATTCGGAAGCCTGTCCGGGTTGCCGCCCAAGAAGCGATGGCGACAGTTTCCGATGTCGCTTACGGCGCTCGCTTGAGTGTCGTTGAATGGACCGAAGCCGCTCCCGAGGAGCACGAGTCCATCTGGGGTGCCGAGGCCGATGCCCGCTCCCTCGGTATTGCATCACATGGATGCGTGAGTGAAGCAGACAAAACCATTGTGATACCCATGGGCGCACCGACATCAGACAAATGCTGTGGGGTAAGTGGCCCGAATCGTTTCAGATTGCTCTTGGCCCCTTGGTTATCGGGGATTCCTTCGGTGTTCTTGGGGCCTTACCTGTGGCCTGGAGTGGGTCGGCGAGCCCGTTTTAGTCATGGGCGAGATGTAACAAGTTGTAGCGGCTAGGTTTGGGGACTTCCAAAGCGTCGATGGAGGCGCCATGAAGACGAAAGACTTGATTGCGGAAGCGATGGATCTTCCGGTGGAGGATAGGGCGTTGGTGGTCGATTCGATCCTCAAGAGCCTTAACCCGCCAGAATCGGATATGGACGAGAAATGGACTGCCGTTGCAACGCAACGATTGAAAGAACTGAGGTCAGGCGAGGTTGAAGCTATCCCGGGAGATGATGTGTTTCGACAGGTCTGGAAGAGATTCTCCTCGTGAGGTACGCATTTCATCCCGAAGCCGAGATCGAATTCGTCAAGGCCGTCGAATACTACGAAGAACGTGAGGTGAGAAAGGTTTGGGGTACGATCTCGCGGTAGAGATCTATTCGACGATTGAAAGAATACTTGCTCAGCCAAAGGCGTGGCCAATCCTGAAACAGGACATCAGGAGGTCTTTGGTCCGAAGGTTTCCGTACGCAATTCTGTACTCAGAGGCGATGGATGGGATCTTTGTGCTTGCTGTGATGCATCTGCATCGGGAGCCTGACTATTGGAGAAACAGGACGTGAGCGGCCCGGCGGGTGGTCTACGGCCCGGGCAAGAAGGAGGGGTGAGGATGGCGCTGCCGGAGAGTCTCTACGCGGACACGATCCTCGTCAACGGCACCGTGATCACGGTGGACGACGCCCGTCCCACGGCCGAGGCCGTGGCGCTCAAGGGCGACCGGATCCTGCACGTGGGAGGCAACGACGAGGTGCGGCAGTGCGCCGGCAAAGCCACACGGGTCATCGACTGTGGCGGCAAGACGGTGCTGCCCGGGTTCATCGAGCCCCACACCCACTTCATGTCCTTCGGCATTCGGCTGGGGATGGTGAACGTGCGGACCCCGCCCAACCACTCCATCGACGACGTGTTGGCGCGGATCCGCGAGCGCGCGGCCGTGACCCCCAAGGGGCAGTGGATCGAGGCCCAGGGCTACGAGCACACCGCCATCGCGGAGAAGCGCTGGCCCACCCGGGCCGAGCTCGACGCCGCGGCGCCCGACAACCCGCTGGTCATCACCTACCGCTCGTCCCACGTGTGGATGGTCAACAGCGCGGCGTTGAAGCTCGCCGGCATCGACGACGACACGCCCCAGCCCGAGGGCGGCCATATGGATCGGGACCCGCGCACCGGCAGGCTGAACGGGGTGCTGCGGGAGAAGGCCGCCAGCCGGCCGATCACCAGTCTGGTGCCGCACCCGACCCTGCAGGAGCTCAAGGACGGCGTGGAGTTGGCAGGCCGGGAGTACAACTCCGTGGGCATCACCTCCACCCACGACGCCGGCACCGGCGACACGCCGGACTACTACCGGGCGTACCAGGAGACCATCGACGAGGGCCGGCTCAAGGTTCGGGTGTACCTGATGATCCACGACCTGCCCTACAAGCGCTTCTACCTGGAGCGGGACCTGGGGCTCCGCACCGGCTTCGGCAGCGACTGGCTGCGGCTGGGCGCGGTCAAGACCTGCAGCGACGGCTCCATCCAGGTGCACACCTGCGCCTTCTACGACCCGTACATCAGCAGCGACACCGACGATCCCACCAAGGACCCCCGGGGCGTCCTCCAGTACTCGCCCGAGGACCAGAAGAAGCTCGTGCTGGAGGCCCACGGCAAGGGCTATCAGGTGGCCATCCACGCCCAGGGCGACCGCGGCGTCGACGTGGCGCTGGACGCCGTGGAGAACGCCATGACCGAGGTGCCGCGGCCCAACCCGCGCCACCGCATCGAGCACTGCCAGGGGGTCACACGGGAGGCGCTGCAGCGCATGAGCCGCCTGGGGGTCATCGCGTCGTTCTACCCGCACCACCTCTGGTACTGGGGCGACCGCCACATCGCCGACTTCCTGGGCATGGAACGGGCGCAACGGCTGGACCCCATGCGCACCGCCATCGATCTGGGCGTGGTCACGGTGGCCCACTCCGATACGCCCATCGCGCTGCCCAAGGACCCGCTCTTCGCCACCGATCCGCTGTTCGGCATCTGGTGCGCGGTCAACCGCAAGACCCGGGCGGGCGTGGTGCTGGGCGAAGACGAGCGCATCACCCCCATGGAGGGCCTGCGCGCCTACACCATCAACGCCGCGTATGCGGCCTTCGAGGAAGGCATTAAGGGCTCCATTACGGCGGGGAAACTGGCGGATTTGGTGGTGCTGGGGGACAATCCCCTGACGGCGGACCCGTGGGAGATACGCAACATCCCGGTGGAGCAGACCATCGTGGGGGGAGAGGTGGTGTACGGTGATGGCTGATTCGAGAGACCACTAGCCGAGCATTGCCATGAACAGGCCGCCGATGCCCGAATCCGTCATTCCGGGCTTGACCCGGAATCCAGGAGGGGGTGGGCGGCAGACCCAGGCCTCCCCACGGCCACCCCTGGATTCCGGGTCAAGCCCGGAATGACGGAAATCGGAGTTACGGGTTGCCCGTGAGGACAACCCGTAACTCTTCGTTCAGGCCTTGATCTTCATCTCTTCCAGCATGATCTTCTCGTCCGGACGCGGCGTCCACTCGATGTTCCGGGCCGCTCCGTAGTGGTCGAAGAGCTGGTACAACGGGATCATCGGCGCTTCCTCCATGATGACCTCGCTCATCTTCCGGAGGATCTGCAACCGCTTGGCGTCGTTAGACTCGGCCTGCTCGGCATCCACGAGCTGGTCGAACTCGGGATTGCTGAAGTTGGTGCGCTTGGAGCCGCCCGTCCGGAAATACTGGTACAGCGGGGTATCGGCGTCGATGACGCTGCCCCTGCCGATGTAGTAGAAGGGCACCTTGCCGCCGTTGACGCCGCCGCGGCCCCAGAAGACCACCCATTCCTGTGGGACGATCTCTACCCGGAACCCGCCCTTGGACATCTGGCTGGCCACCACCTGCACCAGTTCCGTGTCCTTCTCGTACTTGCCCGGCGAGAAGTGCAGCTTGACGTCCACGCCGTTGGGATGCCCGGCCTTCTTCAGCAGTTCCCTGGCCTTCTTGGGATCGTAGGGATAACGCTTGAGGTTGGGATTGTACCCGATGACGCGGGGTCCCACGGGTCCCTGAAGCACCTCGCCGTTGCCGTCGAAGATGTTCTTGACGATGGAATCCGCGTCCACGCAGTAGTTCGCGGCCTGGCGCACGAGCTTGTTGTCCCAGGGCTTGAAGTTGACGTTCAACGCGAAGAAGTAGATCCGCAGCCCCGGCACGCTGCGCACGGAGACACGGGGGTTGCGGTTGATCCGCGCCACCTCGTGTACCGGCACCCTGTCCATCACGTCGCACTGTCCCGCCTCCAGGCCGGCAAGGCGTGAGTTGACCTCCACGACCTTGCGCCACACGAGATCCCTGATCGTAGGCTTCGGACCCCAGTAGTCGTCGTTACGCGTCAGCACCAGGTCGCCGTCACGCTTGAAGCTCTTGAATTTGTACGGGCCGGTACCCGTCGGGTGCTTGTCCACGTCCTCCCCGTATTTGTCCGCCACGGTCTTGCTCATGATGAAGCGGTTGCGCACGCCGCGGCCCAGGAACGTAACCGAGGGCTTCTTGGTCACCACCACCACCGTGTGCTCGTCCACCGCTCTGACCTCCTGGACGTTCCGGAACGACCGCCGTTGCAGGCTCCTCCTGTCGTTCTTCATCCGGTCGATGGAGAACGCCACGTCTTCGGAGGTGAGGGGGCTGCCGTCGTGGAACTTGATGCCCTTGCGCAGCTTGAACTCCCACTCCTTGCCCCGGAACTCCCAGGACTCCGCCAGTCGTCCGATGAACTTCGCTTGTTGGTAGTTGAACTCCACCAGCGGCTCCATCATGTGCTGCCACAAGCCGTAAATGGCGCCGCTACTGTGGTCGTACGGATGAAGGTTATCCATGGCGCTGGCGTTGTACACGATGACCTGGTCCTTGGACGCCGCCCACGCGAATTGGCCGAGGGACGGATGCATCAGGGCAGCAGCCCCCAGCGCGGCGCTGCCCTTGAGCACGTCCCGCCGGCTTAGCAGTCTTCTTCTGTCACTCATGTCGAACCCCTTTCTGTTTTATATCCTTGGATCTCCGTTACCCGTATCCATGAGATGCCGCTTCAGGAATTCCAGGAAGTGGGCGTTGGCCACCTCGGGCATCTGGCGCAGGTAGCCGTGATTGCCGCCTTCCACCAGCTTGAACTCGGCGCCGGCGATGCCCTCCGCCAGCACCTTCGACGACTCCACATGACTGCCCGTGGCCGCGTCCACAGTATCACCCGCGCCGCAGATGACCAGCGTCGGGCACCGGATGCGGTCCAGCAGGTCACGGGTCTCGTGTTCCTGGCGGGCCACCACGTGCCGGAGATAGGGTTTCAGCGGCGTGAGATGCGTCATGTTGACTTCCCGGAACTGTTGCACCTTGTCCGGGTGGTCACGGACGAACTCGGGCGGGAACATGAAGCTGCCGCCGAAGTGGTCTTCCATGTATTGCGTGTGGCCCTTCTCGGCCATCTCCACGGCCGTGTCGTAGGGAACCCCGCGCTCATAGTACTGGCCGTCGTAGGAAGTGCCGGGTCCGGAGCCCGAAAGGATGACGCTGTGGACCACGTCGGGATGGTCGATGGCGATCCATTGGCACACCCGTCCGCCCATGGAGTGGCCCATGAAGTGGGCCCGGGCGAGCCCCAGCGCCTCCATCAGGTTGACGCAGTCGTCGGCGAACATCCGGGTCGAGTAGTGGACGTCGGGTTTGTCGCTGCGGCCCGTGCCCCGGTGGTCCCAGGTCAGCACCCTGAAGTGTTGCTCCAGTTCGGGCACCTGGAAGACCTTCCAGTGGTCGCCGGACATGCCGGTGCCGCTCACCAGCACCAGCGGTTCGCCGCTGCCGTGGAACTCGTAGTGGAAATTCAGGCCGCTGACGTTGGCGATGGGCATGGTTCAGAACACCACGACGCCGCGGGCCGCCTCTCCCTGCCGCAGGCGCTCGACTCCTTCGTTGATCTCTTCGAGCTTGTAGCGGTGGGACACCAGCCGGTCCAGGTCCAGCCGTCCGGCCTGATAGTGCTGCACCATTCTAGGGATGTCGATGAGCTGGCGCGCGTTGCCGTATCCGGTGCCCGTGAGGGTCTTCATCTCCCTTACGAAGCGCAGGGGATCGATGGTTGCCCGGTGGTCCATGGGAGCCATTCCCACCACCACGACGGTCCCGCCCACCCGCGCGCAGTCCAGCGCCTGCTCCACGGTGGGGCCGAGGCCGATGGCCTCGAAGACATAATCAACGCCGCCGCCGGTGATCTCGTGCACTCGCTTGGCGACCTCTTCCCGTGAGCCGTTGATCTTGTGGGTAGCGCCGAATTCCTGGGCGTATTCCAGTTTTCCGTCGAGGATGTCGATGGCGATGATGGTGCCGGCTCCCACCAGCCGAGCCCCCTGGATGACGCTCAGCCCCACCCCGCCGCAGCCGATGACCGCGACGGTGTCCCCGGCTTCCACCCGGGCGGCGTTGGTGACGGAGCACACGCCGGTGGTGACGCAGCAGCCGATCAGGGCGGCTACTTCGGGAGGGATTTCTCCGGTGACCGGAATGGCCTGCTCCGCCGGGCAGACTACCTGCTCGGCCCAGGTGCCGAGCCGCGCCGAAATGAACAGGGGTTGGCCGTTGAGACTCACCCGCGTGGTGCCGTCGTGCATCATCTGGCGCGGGGAGTTGTGGCCGTTGCAGAGAACCGGGATGCCGCGCACGCAGTTCTCGCAACGGCCGCAGTTGGCCCGAAAGGAGAGGATGACGTTGTCGCCGGGCTTGACGTGGCTGACGCCCGGGCCCACCGCTTCCACCACGCCGGCGCCCTCATGGCCCAGGATCACCGGCGTCTGGTTGTCCCACTCGCCCTTGATGTTGTGCAGGTCGCTGTGGCAGATGCCCGTGGCCCCGATCCGGACCTGCACCTCCTGTGCCTTGGGACCCTCGATGTCGACATCTTCCACCACCAGAGGGGTGTTCTGCTCCAGTAGCACCGCGGCCTTCATTCCTGCACCTCCATCACAAGACTGTCGGGCACCCGCGTGGGCGACGACGTTAGTGTCCTGTCTCACAAATAGCGTTATGAATCTGCGGGTCCTTTTTGCCGTCGGCTGCGTTGCTCTTCCTCGCGTGGTGCCCGCCACTGCTCGTCATCGCGCCTTGCCGACGACAAAAATGCCCTCGCATCTTCATAACGCTATTTGTGAGACAGGACACTAGGGATTGGGCTGCTACTTGGTCGTCATCTCCCAGGTACGGATCCTCTCGTCGGAACGAGGCTGCCAGTCGATGTTGCTGGCGAACCCGTAAATGTCCGCCAGGTTCCACAGCGGCACCCACGGGGAATCCTCTTTCAGGATACGGCCGATCTGGTGCAGAATCTTGGCGCGCTTCTCGGGATTGGCTTCCGCCATCTCCGCTTCGATGAGCTTGTCCAACTCGGGGTTGCTGTAATCGATTCGAGGGCTTGCGCCGGTCTTGAAGTATTGCTCGACATGCGTGTGGACGTCGATGACGCTGCCCCGGCCGATATAGTAGAAGGGCATCTTGCCCCCGTTGACGCCGGATCTGCCCCAGAACACCACCCACTCCTGAGAGATGAGCTCGACGTTGAATCCGCCCTTCTTCATTTGGGCGGCGATGGCCTGGAGCACTTCGTTGTCCTTGGGGTAGCGGCCCTGCGAGTAGTAGAGCTTCACCGAGACGCCGTCCGGGTAGCCGGCCTTGGCGAGCAGCTCACGGGACTTTGCCGGGTCGTAGGGATAGCGCTTGGCGTTGGGGTCGTGGCCGATGTACGTTTTCGCGCCGGCACCTTCCACCACGAAGCCGAGGTTGTCAAAGATGTTCTTGACGATGGAGTTGGCGTCCACCGAGTAGTTGGCCGCCTGCCGCACCAGCTTGTTGTCCCAGGGCTTGAACCCCGGGTTGATGGCCAGGAAGTAGATGCGCGATCCGGGAACGGACTTGATCGTGATCTTGGGGTTCTTCTTCAGCCGTTCCACCTCGTGGGGCGGCACGGCGTTGATGACGTCCACCTGCCCGGACTCCAGGGCCGCGACTCTGGCCGCCTCCTCGGTCACCTTGCGCCACACCATGGTCTTGACTTGCGGCTTGGGGGAGCCCCAGTAGTCGTCGTTGCGCTCCATCACCAAGTCGCCGTCGCGCTTGAAGCTTACGAACTTGTACGGGCCGGTACCGATGGGATGCTTGTCCACGTCCTTGCCGTACTTGTCGGCGGCCGCCTTGCTCATGACGAAGCGGCTCTGAAGCTTGTCGAGAAACACGACGTTGGGCGCGTCGGTCACCAGGACGATGGTATGGTCGTCGACCACGCGCGTCTCCACCAACTCCCTCAGTTGCCGCCGCTGCAGGCTTTTCTTGTCCGTCTTGATGCGGTTGAACGAAAACGCCACGTCGTGCGCGGTCAAGGGCGAGCCGTCGTGGAACTTGATGCCCTTCTTGAGCTTGAAGACCCACTCCTTGCCCTTGAACTCCCAGGACTCGGCGAGCTTCGGGACGTACTGGTTGGCCTTCTGGTCCACCTGCACCAGCGGCTCCATGATGTGCTCCCAGATGCCGTAGGCCGGGCTCAGGCTGTGGTTGTACGGGTGGAGCGAGTCGATGCCGCCCGCGTGGTAGACCGCCACCTTGTCCTTGGAGGCGGCCCAGGCGGAGCCGCAGACCAGTACGCCCAGAAGGAGTGCCGCACCTGCGACCAGCGCCCCTGCTTGCTTCCACAAAGTTCCGCGAATACGTGAATCGAGTTTCATTGAGCCGTTCCCCCTTTCTGAATGCGGACCCCTTGCGGTCCGTGTCTCGCGATACATATGAAATTGTCGTGTCCGAAGTCAACCCTGAACAGCCTCGCACTGCCCCGAATCGTTCTTGCCGCGAAACAGGCTGTGAAAAAACTCGTGAGACGGGGACCCTACGAATCGTCATTCCCGCTTGCGTGGGAATGACGATTCGGGGCGTTCGTACAATCTTTTTTCCGAGCGGGGTTTCGATACACCTTGTAGGCAGGCAATCCAGGAGGACAGGGCCCGGCCGGTCACGGTAAATTTGTTCTGATTTTTGGCCGAGTGGCGGAGATCGAGCATTTGGCCACAGGAGTTGGAGGTTGGCATTGGAGGCGCATGTTGTTGGATGGGGTCGTGATCGGGCGGAGGGATGACGATTTTCTGAGGTGGTGGTGGTTTGTTGGACAGGAAGGCGGCAGAAACAAGGTGTATTGCGGGGAATCGGGCATGGCAGGGCGACTGGGGTTTGCCGAGGGTTGACGGTGAGGCGACGGATGCGGCTGGGGGGGAGGTCAGCGGGGTGCTGCTGGCGGGCAGGCGTTGGCGGTCATTTTGAGGAAGTCGAGGACCCGGCGCGGGTTTCTGGCGAGGTTGCGCATGGTCTGGGCGACGGCGAGGCCGCGTTTTTTGATGAGGCCGATGGCGAAGCGCCGGAGGCATGTGATGTTCTCCGGGCCGTGACCGGTACGGATGCGGCTGCGGTCTTCGTCGAAGCTCCAGTCGAGGATGTGGTGTGTAGCTTCGATGGTCCAGTGTCCTCGATTGAGGGTGAGGAGGCGTTGTGGCGAGGCGGCCTTGGGGTCGAGGCTGGTGATCCCGTAGGAGGTTTCGCAGTGGCGTTTGCCGGACTTGACCTCGACGGTTTCTCGCCGCACGGCGAACACCTGACCGACGCCGGGGAAGTCGAGGTAGTCGTTGAGTTCGCTGGAAACCCAGATGGAACGACGCTCGTGGCGGCCGTGTTCGGGCTTTGCGGTTTCGGCGGCGAAGTCGGGGGCGCGCCGGGCGATGCTCGGGTGGAACAGGAGGTGGATATCGTCATACAGGTTGGGCTGGTTGCGCTTGACGGTGAACAGATAGTGGGCGTTGCGGTGGAGGAGATAATGGGCGAGGGCGCGCTGGGTGAGCAGGGCATCGGCGGTGAGGGTGAGGCCGGCGATATCGGGCAGGGTGTCGAGCAGGGGAATGGCAGTGCCGATCTCGTTGGTGCGCTTCTCCCCGTCGGTGGCATCCGGCCTCAGACCGACTTTTTTTGGGCCCAGGATGCCTTGCTGTCGTGGCCGACGATGCCGAGCACATGAGCCTGGTTGCCATCGGCATCGATGGCGCCGCGCAGGGTCTTGCCGTCGATGGCCAGGGCGCTGTCGCCGCCGCCATGAGCCTCGTGCCATGCGCGCAACGCCCGGTCGAGTTGGGCCGGGTCGACGCGGATGAGCAGGCTGCGGATGGCCGACAGGCTCGGCGCCTGGCAGCGGCCTTGGCGGCGGCGCACGCGGAAGCGTTCCAGCGCCTTGGGTCCGAGGTCCTGGACCCATTCGCTGATGGCCTTGTAGCCGCGCATGCCGCACAGGGTCGCGGCGGTGGCCAAGGCCAGCACCGTGGGCAGCGCATGGCGCCGTCCCTGCCGGCGGCGGGGGTCGTCGATGGGGTGGAAGAAGGCCGGAAGGGATCGCATCTGTGCGGCGTTGAGCATCATCTTGGGCACTCCATGTCGCAGGCGGGGATCGAGAGCATCCGCCCGGAGTTGGTCGCGCGCGGTGCGCGACAGGGGATGAACGAACACTCGCTTCGGCAGCGCGTGTTGGCCGTAGCTGTAGCCCCGCCGCTGGCGGCGGAAGCCGCGGGTGCGCCCCACCTCGATCCAGTTGGCGGCCCGGTAGACGGTGCCGTGGAAGCGCCTGGGATCGACGAAGGTCTCCACCAGCAGCAGCGCATGGCCGAAGCGCACCGGCCAGTCGCGGACAAGGCGGCGCGTGCACAGCGACAGCACCCGCGACCCGAGGTTTGGCGGAGCGCCCGGCAGGATCAGGAACCGGGAGTTGTTGGTGATAAGGTGCAGCCGGTCAAACTGGACGCCGTAGTCCCAGCCGATCCAGCGGTCCCGTGCGCCGCACTTCAGCGCCGGCGCCGAGAACACCGCCAGCGCCAACCATTGGCCGCGATGATGGGCCACATAGCGCAACGTCTCGCCGATCCCCGGCAACGCACCCAGATAGTGGTACGCCTGCATCAAGGCCCGAAACCGCCCCTCGTCTTCCGCCGCTACAAGGCCGACGGACACCTCCGAAAGAATCGTCAACGCTCCCATCCCCCCACGTCCGGGTTGCTCCACCTGTATCAGAGCCCGCGACGAATGTCCAGCCCCGCCCGTATCTCATTGTCAGCATTGAAAAAACCATGAAGGATAAATCCGCCCTGCCGGCCGGTGGATACCCATTGACACGTCGGAATTCGTGCTTTTCTTCGGGTCAGCTCGGTGAAGGGAGGACTCGCAGATGGCTTATTGGAAGTTCGAGCTGAGTGAGAAAGTCGATCAGGCGCGCATCGGCGCCACGCTGAAGCACGGAGTGCTGACGCTCGATCTCCCCACCGCGGACGAGGCGCGCCCGCGGCAGATCCAGGTCAACGTCGGTTGAACCGGCAACGTTCGTTCGAATGCGACATCCGGTGAGCGCCGCGGCGTCACGGCCGCGCCGCTCACCGGCCTCCGAACGTTCGCTCCCCTTCGCCGTTCTTTCTACGTTCCAACGCGGTTCGGCCTCAAAGGGAGATGGGTACTACTTGATCGTCATCTCCCAGACACGGATTCTCTCGTCCGAACGAGGTTTCCACTCGATGTTGCTAGCGGCGCCGTAGATGTCCGCCAGATTCCACAACGGCACCCACGGCGAGTCCTCCTTCACGATCCGGCCCAACTGGTGCAGCAGCTTGTCACGTTTCACGGGATCGGCTTCTGCCTGTTCCATGTCCATGATCTTGTCGAACTCGGGATTGCTGTAGGCGATACGGACGCTCGCGCCGGACTTGAAGTACTGCTCGAGGTGCGTGTGCGCGTCGACGACGCTGCCCCGGCTGACGTGGTAGAAGGGCAGCTTGCCGCCGTTGACTCCGGACTTGCCCCAGAACACCACCCATTCCTGGCTGATCAGCTCGATGTTGAAACCGCCCTTTTTCATCTGGGCCGCGACGGCCTGGACCACCTCGGTGTCCTTGGGATACCGTCCCGCGGAGTAGTACATCTTCACGGAGACGCCGTCCGGGTATCCCGCCTTGGCCAGCAGCTCACGGGACTTCTTGGGGTCGTAGAGATAGCGCTTGGCGTTGGGGTCGAAGCCGATGTGTTGCTTCCCGGCGGCGCCCTCCACCACGAAACCGAGGCCATCGAAGATGTTCTTGATGATGGGGTAGGCGTCCACCGAATAGTTGGCCGCCTGCCGCACGAGCTTGTTGTCCCAGGGCTTGAAACCCGGGTTGAGGGCCAGGAAGTAGATGCGCCCCCCGGGCACCGTCTTGATGTTGATCCTGGGGTTCTTCCTCAGGCGCTCCACGTCGTGGGCCGGCACCGCGTTGATCACGTCAGCCTGTCCGGCCTCCAGAGCCGCGACCCGGGCGGCCTCCTCGGTGACCTTCCGCCACACCATGGTCTTGATCTGCGGCTTCGGGGAGCCCCAGTAGGCGTCGTTACGCTCCAGCACCAGGTCGCCGTCGCGCTTGAAGCTCTTGAACTTGTAGGGTCCGGTGCCGATGGGGTGCTTGTCCACGTCCTTGCCATACTTCGCCGCGGCAGCCTTGCTCATGACGAAGCGGGTCTTGAGCTTGTCGAGAAACACGACGTTGGGCTTGTCGGTCACCAGGACGATGGTGTGGTCGTCCACGACCCGCATCTCCACCAGTTCCTTCAGTTGGCGCCGCTGCAGGCTCTTCCTGTCCGTCTTGATGCGGTTGAACGAAAACTCGACGTCGTGCGCCGTCAGCGGCGTGCCGTCGTGGAACTTGATTCCCTTGCGCAGCTTGAACACCCACTCCTTGCCCTTCAACTCCCAGGACTCGGCCAGCTTGGGCACGTATTCCGTACGCTCCTCGTCCAACTGCACCAGCGGCTCCATGATGTGCTCCCAGATGGAGTAGGCCGGGCCCAAGCTGTGGTTGTACGGATGAAGCGAATCGATGCTGCCGGCGTTGTAAACTATCACCGTGTCCTTGGAAGCGGCCGACGCCGATCCGGCTACGAGTACGCCCAGGACGAGCGCCAGACCCGCCGCCAGCGTCCATGCCTGCTTCCACAAACTTCCGCGAAAACGTGTTTGAAGTTTCATAGAGAAATCCTCCTTTTGGGAATGCGGCCTGGTTGCGAACCGTACCCGCGATACATAGGTAAATGTCGTGTCGAAAGTCAACCCTGATTCGCGCATTGACGTTGCCAAGCCGGAGCTATATTCATAGGGGCCTGCCCCCCGGCAGCTCAAACCGGTATCCACCAGTGGAGGTTTCTCAATGGCCGGAAGTTATTTGCCCTATCCCGACACGGTGTTCTTCAACGGCAAGGTGCGCACGTTCGCGCCCGGCGCGCCCACCGCTCAGGCGGTGGCCTGCTCCGGCGGCCGGATCGTCGCCGTCGGAACTTCGGACGAGGTGTTGCGCCTGTGCGGCGCCGATACCCGCGACGTGAACCTCAAGGGCCGCACGGTGATCCCGGGACTCACCGATGCCCACGTCCACTTGGCGGACAAGGGCTTGGCGGAGCGGGAGCTGGTGGATTGCCGGGACTTTTACGGCCCGGTGTCCACCGTCGATGCCGTCCTGCTGCGCTTGTCCAAGAAGGCCGCGGAGACCCCCGCGGGCCACTGGGTGGTGGGGCAGGGGAGCCCGATGCAGGACTTCCGCATGAAGGACAAACGCTTTCCGGACCGCAAGGATCTCGACTCCGCGGTTCCCGAGCACCCGGTCTCGGTCTCCTTCGGTGCCCACGTGACGGTGGCAAACAGCGACGGTCTGGGGCTGGCGGGAATCAACCGGGACACGCCGGATCCCGCCGGAGGCTCCATCGAGCGGGATCCCGACAGCGGCGAGCCCACCGGTATCCTGAACGAACGGGCTCAGCACATCGTGACCGGCGTGATTCCGGCCTTCGACGCCACCCAGCGCAAGCTGGGAATCGCCTACGCGGTGCAGCAGAGTCTTGAGCGCGGCGTCACTACGATTCACGACATCGTGAAGGACCCGTCCGCGGTGCGCGCCTATCAGGAGCTCAAGGCCGAGGGCGGCCTGCACATGCGGTCGAGCCTGCTGCTGCGCATCATCGAGTCCGAGATGAGCACGGACAGCGTGCTGGAGACGGGCCTGCAGACCGGATTCGGGGACGAGTGGTTACGGGTAGGGGGCGTGAAGATGAGCATCGACGGCGGTATCACCGGCCGGAACGCGCTCTTCTACGATCCCTACCTGGACGTCCCGGACTATCACGGCCTCATCCGTATCCAGCAGGACGAGCTGGACGAGACCGTGCTGCGGTGTCACCGGGCGGGTCTTCGTTGCTGCGTGCACGCCATCGGCGACCGCGCCTTCGACATGTCGCTGGAGGCCTACGAGAAGGCGCTGGCCGCGCTTCCCCGGGACGACCACCGCCACCGCATCGAGCACATGGGCAACTGGCTGATGTCGCCGCAGCGCATCGAGAAGCTGGTGCGCATGGGCATCGTGGCCATTCCCAACATCTCGCTCGGCTACTTCGTCGGCGATTCCATCCGCGAGGCCATCGGGGCCAAGCGCATGGCGCGGGCGTTTCCGCTGAAGACGCTGCTGGAAGCGGGGGTGAAGATGGCCGGCGGCTCCGACTCGCCGGGCTACTGGCCCGTGGACCCGTTGCGCGACATCGGCGCCTATGTCTCGCGCCGGATGCTGTGGGGCGAGACCCTGGCCCCCGAGGAGGCCTTGAGCGTGCAGCAGGCCTTCGAGCTGCACACCACCCACGCCGCCTTCGCCGGTTTCGAGGAAGACCTCAAGGGAACCCTGGAGGTCGGCAAGCTGGCGGACATCGCGGTGCTGGCCGAGGATCCCTTCGAGGTGCCGGCCGAACGCATCAAGGACGTGAAGGTGGAGATGACGGTGGTGGGCGGCGCCATCAAGTACCAGGCATGAGCGCCCGGATTCTGCTCAATGGCAGCGAACCCTCTGAGGGCCAACGAGGCGATGTAGGGGCGGGTTTCAAACCCGCCCGTGCCCAAGCCACCGCCCGGGTCGGAACAGGCGCAGCAATGCGAATCCGAAGACGCTGATTGACCAGGGTTCCCTCAAGTGTCGGTCTTCAGCCGGATTTCGCTGTCGCCCTTGAGCAGGGTGTGTTTGATGCCCTGCACCATCACTTCCAACGGCGTCTCAGACTCCCCGTCCAGTGAAATGCGCACGCGCTCGCGGGTCAGATCCAGTGCCACCCGGCGGCCCCGGTAGACAATCGCCAGCCGCAAGGCGGGCAGTTCCTCGGGCAGGCACGGGTCCAGGCTCAGGGTCTCGCCCAGCGTGTCGATGCCGGCGTAGCGGGTCAGCAGGACGTCGTCGAGGCCGCCCATGGCGCCGATGTGCACGCCCTCGGGCGTGGTGCCGCCCTGGATGTCGGCGACGTCGCTCTGTAGCGCCTCTTTGAAATAGCGCCATGAGGCAGCCGGATCGGAATGCGCGGATACCGCGGCGTGCACGACGCGGCTCAGGGTCGAGCCGTGGGAGGTGCGGGCGGTGTAGTAGTCGAGGGTCATTCGTATCGTTTCGTCGTCGAGATCATATCCGAGCTGCCGGAAGATGGCCTGGAGCTTGTCGGTCCGCAACAGGTAGAACAGCATGAGCAGGTCCGCCTGCTTCGAGACCTTGTAGCGGTTGGTGGAGTCGCCCTCCGCTTCGAGGATGCGGTCCAGCCGTTCGATGTTGCCGTACTTCTCCCGGTAGCCGGCCCAGTCGAATTCTTCCAGCGCGTCATACCCTTCGAACTGGCTGATGACCCCGTCTGCGTGGAACGGCACGGTCATCTTGCGGGTCATGTCGCGCCACTTCCGCTCTTCTTCCGGCCCGAGACCGATCTCTTCGGCGAGTTCCGTGCCGCGGCTTTCGCCCAGCAGATCCAGCATCTCGAAGGCACGCTCCAGCAACCAGACCACCATCACGTTGGTGTAGGCGTTGTTCCGGAGGCCGCCGTGTTCGGCGTCCGGGTACATGTCGTGGTATTCGTCCGGACCCATGACGCCGTGGATCTCGTAGCGCCCGGTGGTTTCGTTCCACTCCGCGAGACTGGCCCAGAAGCGCGCGATCTCCAGGATCATCTCGGCGCCGTAGCGGGACAGGAATTCCCGGTCCCCGGTGGTCTTGTAGTAGCGCCAGACGTTGTAGACGATGGCGATGTTGACGTGCCGCTGGCGATGGCTGTTGTCCTCCAGCCAGCGTCCCGAGTTGGGGTTCAGGTGCAGCTTCTGGGTCTCCTCGGTGCCGTCGCTCCCGCTCTGCCAAGGGTACATGGCGCCGTCGTAGCCTTCCTCACGGGCGGCCCTTCGCGCGGCATCCAGCCGGTGGTACCGGTACAACAGCAGCGTCCGGGCGACCTCCGGAATCCGCGCGATGTAGAAGAACAGAAAGTACAGCTCGTCCCAGAAGATGTGGCCGCGGTAGGCTTCGCCGTGCAGGCCCCGGGCAGCCACCCCGAAGTCGAGGTCGACGGAGTTCAGGGATGCGGTTTGCAGCAGGTGGAAGGCATGCAGGCGCAGGATCCTTTCCTCCTCCGGCCGCGAAGGGATCTCCACGTCGCAACGGCGCCACAGTGAATGCCAGGCCCTCGCGTGGGACTCCAGCAACTCCACGAAACGGCCGGATTCGGATACGGCAATGCGGGCGGCGTTGCCGCATTCCGAGATGGCGCGGTCCCGGGACGAGTACAGCGCCACCGTCTTTTCCACCGTGACGGCCTGCTTCTCCCGCACCGTGACGGTGAGCTCCTGCGCAATGGCCTCGGGTTCCTCGATGATGCGGCATTCGACCTCCTGCCGCTCATCCTGCTGAAAGAGCAGCGTGCGGGCCGCCAGCGCCACGCGTGTGCGTGACTGGCTGGTCTGGACCACCAGGTACACGCCGTCCTCGCCCGCGCGCCCCTTCTCCAGGGTCTCCAAGTGCCTGGAGTTGAGCTGGCGGTAGCGCGCGACGCCGCCGTTGATAACCGCGCTGTCCAGGGACGACCGGATGGTGGCCCTTCCGGACCAGTTTTCCGGCAAGAGGGTCCATCGCAGGACCGCCAGGTGCGGCTGGCTCATGTGCACGAGGCGCCGGCTCCGGATGAAGCTGATGCGCCCTTCCGAGTCGCTGAAACGCACCCGCCGCGTGAACAAGCCGTTCTTGAGATCAAGCTCCTGTTGGTACGCCAGAATCTCGACCGCCGAGAGGTCGAACCACGGACCGTCCTCCAGGCGAAAGTTGAGGCAGAGCCAGTTGGGCAGGTTGACGAGGTCCTCGTTGACCACCACACGGTCGCCGACGGTGGTTTCCAGGCGGTTGTAGCACCCGGCGAGATAGGTTCCCGGGTAGTGGACCGAGCCGGCTTCGGCCTCTTCCGCGGCGCCGCGGGTGGCCAGGTAGCCGTTGCCGAGGGTGCACAGGGCCTCGCGCAAGCCTTGTTTGGCCGGGTCAAAGCCGCCGTGGGCGAAAATCCATTCACTCATGAAATCCACTCGCTCATGATTCAAATTCCAACTCTTCCCCTGCCTTAGCAGCGCTCGAACCGCGGGCCAATGGCCTCAACATCCATTGGTACCGTCATTCCCGCGAAAGCGGGAATCCAGGGGTCCTGGAGGGGCGCTACGCGGTGTCTCCCGCTCCACCCCTCCTGGATTCCCGCTTTCGCGGGAATGACGGGATTGAGGATTCCGTGTCAGCCGAACGGCGGGGAGCCAAACCGGTGCCTACAGGACCCCGGCGCGGATCGTGTGGCGGGCGACGATGCGTTGTCCGGTGGTCCGGCGGTTGCCGACGCTGTCCTCCAGGGCGGTCTCCTCATCCATCACCGCGAGTACGGCCACGTCGGCCTCCCGGCCCACCTCGAGGACGCCGAGCCGGTCTTCCCAGCCGATGGCCCGGGCGGCGTTGAGGGTGCAGTCGGCAATGATCTCGTCGAGGCTCAGTCCCAGCATCAGGAACTTGGTCAGGGTGGTGGGGAGATCCACCACGGGGCCGGAGCCGCTCATTCTGTGAAGGTCGGTGCTGATGATGTCGGGACGGAGCCCCTGGTCCATGGCCCGGCTCACCAGGTCGAAATCGAAGTGCCCGTTGGCGTGGGCGACGTCGAAGATCACCCCACGCCGCTGGGCCTCCAGAACGGCTGGGCGAAGACGGCCGGACGGGTCCACGATGGCCGGCTGTTTCGGCGTGTAGCAGTGGGTGACGATGTCCCCCGGGCGCAGCGTCTCGACGATCTCCTCCATGGGAATGCCGGTGTCACCCACGTGCACCATCACCGGCGAGTCGCAGGCGTCTCCGGCCCCGACCGCCATCCCCAGGGCCTCCCGGCCGTTCTGCCCCACCGATTTGACGTGTAGCCGGATCTTGATGCCCACCGCGATATCCGGGTTCTCCCGCACCGTGCGCGCGGCGCTCTGGGGGTCGGCGAACCCGATGTTCTCGAGTTCTCCAGGGACGTTGAGCACGCCGTGCTGGGCCACGGCCACGAAGGACAGCATGCGGGTGCGTGCGCGTTCGTATACGAGGTGCTTGAAGCCCACGAAGTTTACCGGGCCGGCGGAGCCGGCGTCCGCGGCGGTGGTGACGCCGCTGGCGCCGCAGACGGCATCGAGGTCGCAGCCATAGGGGTTCACGCCCCAGTAGCTGTGGACGTGGAAGTCGATGAGGCCCGGAGCCACGAAGCAGCCCTGAACATCGAGGATCCGTTTGGCGCCGTCCCGGGGC
This sequence comes from uncultured Binatia bacterium (SeqCode), assembly GCA_965221155.1. Lineage (GTDB taxonomy): Bacteria > Desulfobacterota > Binatia > UBA9968 > JAJDTQ01 > JAJDTQ01. The sequence goes on from OZ244869.1 coordinate 2,398,050, forward strand.
AGCCCCGCCTGCATGGCGGTGATGCGGCCCCCGGCGATGCCCACGTCCAACTCCTGCCGCGGCCCCGTGGCCGGGTTGATCACGGTTCCGTTGACGAGAAGCAGGTCGAATGCGTCGCTCACGGCAGATCTCCTTTCAAGCCGGTTTTCGCTTGCGCCGGTCAATCGGGATGGCGTCCTTCGACTTCGCTTCGCTAACGCTCCGCTACGCTCAGGACGAACGGTTGTCGATCCATTCTCCCGTTCGTCCTGAGCGTAGCGAGGCGCAGCCGAGCGAAGTCGAAGGGCGCCATCATCAGAGTCTCCCTAGTCCCCCGACAGGCCGTAGAACCGGGTGGGGTTCTGGTCCAGGATCTTGTCGATGACGTGGGGCGCCACCTCGCCCTTTTCCCGCAGGCCCCTCAACGCCAGCAACTCGCTGGCGTTGTCGGCGTGGCCGTAGTCGGACCCGACCATGATCATGTCCTCACCGGCGTGCTCGACTATGTAGGGCAGGTCGTCGTCGGTCTGGCAGGCGACGTAGAGGCGGTTCGCCTCAAGCAGGGCACCGTCGGATTCCACGCCGCGCTTGCGGTTCCGCAGCGTGATGTCCTTCACCACGTGGGGAATCCATTGGGCGGCCACCTCGATGGCGCCGATGCGGAGCTCCGGGAAACGCTGCGGGATGCCGCGCATGATCATGGCGTGGACGGCGCCGATGACGGTCAGCTTGGCGGTGCGGAACGGGTCGTTGCCGAAGGCTTCCGCAACCGCGGCATTGCCGATGCCCGAGTGGACGCCGATGGGCACGTTCAGGCGGGCGGCCTCCTCGTACAGGGGAAAGAAGTACGGGTGGTGCAGCGGGTGGTTGGTCTCCAGGCCGCGCATGAATACCGCGCAGGCGCCGTGTTCCGTGGCCCAGCGCAGCTCGTCCAGGGCTTCGTCCATGCTCGACAGCGGCAGTTGCACGGCCCAGCGAAGCCGGCCCTTGCCCGCGGCCCAGACGTCCGCGAGCCAGCGGTTGTAGGAGCGGCACAGGGCCAGCTCCACGTCGGTGCGGTCGGTGACGGGCCGCAGGAAAAGGGTAGGGTAGAGCACCTGCACGTCGGTGCCGATCTCGTCCATGTGCTTCAGGCGCGCGTCGATGTCGGCCATGTCCCGGGACTCCTTGGGCGTGTCCAGGCCGATGTTGTCCCGTCCGCCGATGAGCTTGCCGTTGATGACCCAGAAGTTGCTCGTCCCGCCCTCCGGCATGTCCACGGACACGGGTACGGGGCGGAACCGCTTGTCGCGGCCCTCCAGGTAGTCCCAGGTGTGTTCCGTCTCGATGACGTGGGCGTCAGCGTCGATGGCCGGCATTTCGTAGACCTCCTGTCAGTTGGCGCTGTCCGAGCCCGCACCGACCCTCCGTGTAGGGGCGGGTTTCAAACCCGCCCGCGAAGGGGCGTCGGCGGCGAAAGGGACTGGCAGCTTACTACCCATTGGTGTTGCGGGAGTCACCCGCTGCCAGCCCGTAGAAGCGGGCAGGGTTGTGGGCGAGGATCTTGTCGATGACCGCGGGCGCGATCTCGCCCTTGTCCCGGATCCCCTTGAGCGCCAGCAGTTCGCTGGCGTTGTCCGCGTGGCCGTAGTCCGAGCCGATCATGAGGTTGTCCTCGGTGCCGTAGCCAAGCACGTAGGGCAGGTCGTCATCGGTCTGGCAGGCCACGAACAGCCGGTGCGTTCGCATCAGGTCGTCGTCCAGGCGCCGGCCCTGCTTCTTGTAGCGCAGACGCATGTCGTGCAGCACGTAGGGCAACCACTGGGCCGTGACCTCGATGGCGCCGATGCGCAGTTGAGGAAACCGTTCTGGAATGCCGTGCATCACCAGCGCGTGGAACGCCCCCACCACGGTAAGCTTGGCGGTGGTGAAGGTGTTGTCGGTGCCGAAGGTGTCCAGCACCGAGAAGCTGCCCACCCCGGCGTGGATGCCGATCGCCATGTCCAGCCGCTGGGCTTCCTCGTAGAGCGGGAAGAAGTACGGATGGTGCAGCGGCTGATGGGTTTCCACACCCCGCAACGATACCGCGCAGGCGCCGTTCTCCCCGGCCCAGCGCAGCTCTTCCAGCGACGCCTCCATGCTCAGCACCGGGAGTTGCACGGCCCAGCGGAGCCGCTCCGGGGCCTTCTTCCAGATGTCAGCGAGCCAGCGGTTGTAGGCGCGGCAAAGGACCAGCTCCACGTCCGGCCGCTCGGTGAAGGGCCGCAGCAGCACGGTGGGGTAGAGCACCTGGACACCGGTGCCGATCTCGTCCATGTGCCGCAGCCGCCGGTCGATGTCGGTCATCTCCCGCGCTTCCCGGGGCGTCTCGGCGCCGACGTTGTCGCGACCGCCGATGAGGCGCCCGTCGATGACCCAGAAATTCTGTTGCGTCCCCGAGGGCGTGTCGACGGTGACCGGAACGGGCCTGAAACGCCGGTCCGAGCCCTCCAGGTAGTCCCACGTGGCCTCGTTCTCGATCACGTGCGCGTCCGCATCGATGGTCAACATGCTGTGCTCCGAATGCTCTGCTTGCGTCCTTCGACTTCGCTTCGCTACGCTTCCTTCGACTCCGCTTCGCTACGCTCAGGACGAACGGTTGTGGATCCCCTATCTCCGTTCGTCCTGAGCGTAGCGAAGCGAAGTCGAAGGAAGCAAGAAAACCTAAGCCCCCAACTGCTTGGCGAACCAGTCCACGATGAAGCTCCGCCGGTCGAACCGCTTCTCGTGGTGTCCTACGCCGTCCAGGAGCTCCCGCGGGGCGTTGACGGCGTTCTCGTACAGCCGGATGGCGCCCCTCGGGTCCATGACCCGGTCATCGTGATTGTAGCCCACCAGCAGCGGGCACTCGATCTTGTGCGCCCGGCCCACCAGGGTGAATTCCTGGATCCGTTCCCGGGCCTCCTTGAGGTCCTTGGCGCCCATCAGCCAGCGCAGGCGGTCCTGGATCGGCGGGTAGTAGTCGAAGATGTCATCCACCAGGTGGTAGGCGCCGCTCCACACGGCCACGGCCTTGATGCGTTTCTCCTCGGTGGCGCACCGGGGTCCGGAATAACCGCCCATGCTGGAGCCGTGGAGGCCGATGCGGTCCGGGTCCACGTCCGTGCGCGCCACCAGGTAGTCGATGACGGCCTTGGCCACGCGCTCCGAGTCCGGCGGCGCGTAGAGCTTCTTCTCCCGTAGCGTGGCGCCGTGCCCCGGCCCGTCCACGTCGATGAAGGACATGCCCCGGCGCACGTACTGCCCGGCGTCTCCGTCCAGCCCCCGTAACAGGATGCCGTCGGCGCCGCCGTAGTTGTACACGGTGGGAAAGCGGGTGCCGGAGTTGCCACGGGCCGGATAGAACAAAGCGTCCAGCCGGTGGCCCTCGTAGGGGATTCCGACGCGCTCGAAGGGCGGCGTCACCAGGCTCCAGGCCTGGTCGAAGGTCTCCTTGAGCTTGTCGTGGCTCTGGATCATGCGGGGGTCGGCGTCCGGCATGTACACCAGCGCCCGGCGGTAGAACTCCGCCGCCCGCCGGTAGAAGTCGTGGGCGGTGACGTGGCGGCCCTCGTCCTCGAACCCCGCGGCCAGCGCCTCGTTCTTCTCGGCCATGCGGGTCCACTCGGTATGCCAACTGTTCAGGTTGTACGGCTTGTAGCGGCGCGCCACTTCCCGGACGTCCGGGTCCGGGTGCAGCAGGGGCGCCTCCATGCGTACCTCAAGCTGGCCCCCGCCGGGAAGTCCCGGTGCGGGAAAGAGGCGCTTCTCGATCACTTCGTTGGCCGGCGCCCGGTCCGGGGATTCCTTCATCCGATCGCTCCTGAGAGCGCGGCCGGGTTCGAGCGGTTGCCTTCGCCGGATTCCGCCACCCGTCTCCGCCTTGTGGTTCAGATGCCGTAGAAGGTCTTCGGGTTGTCCTGGGTGATCTTGGCGACCGCCGAATGGGAGATGTCGCCCTTGTCGGCTCGCTGCTTGAGGAGACCCAGGAAGTCCATCTCCTGGGCGGAATCGTTGTGAGTGTAGTCCGAGCCGACGAGGAGATTGTCTTCGCCCGCGTGGTGAATGACGTAGCCGAGGTCCTCGTCCACCTGGAACGATACGTACATGCGGTTCCGTTGCAGGATGTCCTCCGGCATGTCCTCGATCTCCATGGTGGAGCGCAGCACGCTGGTGGGTCGTTCCTTGTTCTTCTCCAGCCGGCGGCGGATCTCGTACAGCACGAAGGGCACCCAGGAGGCGGTGGCCTCGATGAAGCCGAAACGCAGGGTGGGGAACCGATCCGGCACGCCGTGGACGATCAGGGATTGGAACGCGTGCACCACCGGCAGCAGGATTCGGTAGAAGCGGCTGAAGGTGAACTCCCGCGCCGGGGTGAAATCCGGCACACCCGAGCCCGTATGAAAGCAGATGGGCATGTCGAGCTTCTGGGCTTCCTCATACATCGGGAAAAAGTAGGGGTCGTTGGCCCACACCCCGGCCTCCCTATCGCCCTTCTTGAGCACGCCGCAGGCGCCGTGTTCCTTGGCGAAGCGCAGTTCGTCCGGCATCGCATCCACGTTCTGGGTGGGTGGGAGCATGACCCAGCGCAACCGGCCCTCGGACTCGGCCCAGCGTTCGGCCATCCAGCGGTTGTAGCTGCGCCGGAGCGCCAGCTCGATCTCCGGCTTGTCCGTGAACTCCACCAGGAACAGGGTGGGGTACATGACCTGGTAGTCCACACCCATGCGGTCCATGTCCGCCAGACGGCTCTTCACGTCCTTGAGTTCGCGGGCGCCCTCGGTGGTGAGGGTCTCCTCGTCCGTGCGCACGAAGCGGATCTGCCGCTTGCCGTCGATCATCCAGTAGCGCATGGTCGCGTTGCTGGCGTCCTGGTTTCTGGGATAGGCGGTGGTGGGCCTTAAGGCCTCGTCACCGTCGCGCAGGAACGCCCAGGTGTCCTCGGTCTCGTCTATATGGGTATCGGAATCAATGACTGGCATGACAACCTCCGGGTCGAACGTGATACGAGTGGATTACTACTAGTGGATTACCAAAACTGGGAAGGCTTGACCAGCAGGCTAGCTTTTCTGTTGCGCGGTTGCTTCCGTGGTCTTGGCGCCGTCATTTGGAGGTTCCGGCGGTTGCCAGGAAGACCACTGGTCCTTTAGTATGTCGCGGCGGGCAGGAATTTCACGGCGTCGCGTTACGTAGCACTCCAATGCCTGCTGGGCGTGTGTCCCTTTGTTAGCGTATTTTTCCGATAGATGTTCCAGGTGGCCGATGTGAGCTAACTTTCGGTCTTGGTCCATCGCATTGAAGTTACTCGATTCAAGCCGACCCAAGAGTGTCGAGACGTGCTTGTCCAGTCTATAGTAGAGTACCAGAACCTCGTTCAGTCCCCCTGGAAGAAGATGCAGTTCACTTTTTAGACTGTCGAATACACGGTTCACGGTGTCTTCGACGCTTGGGTACGGAACGTTGCCCGACCGGACGAGTTCCCTCAGTCTCCCGGTCCAACCTTGATGGAACGACTCCGCTGTTGTCTCGTTGTTTCCCTTGATCTCGGCAAGTAGGGCTTCGGCCAAACCGAGTTGACGCAGTCGCCGATCGCGGTAGTAAGCCAAGGCTGCCGAACCGATGACCAAACCAGCCACCAGGATCGGCAGAATCGACTTTAAAATACGCTCAACGAACTCTAGGATTTGGACAATGAAGTCCAGAACTTGGAGCCCCCGTACGTTTGAGGCGGGAACTGCGTCGCACACGGCTTCTTGAGCCGCAAATACGGTAGATACGTGACGAGCAGTCACTCATGCCGGAGAAGCTCAAGGCTTCCCGCTGGAGGTACGGCTAAGAGCTAAACGATGGGTACGATGGGTCCCTTGCGCATCGGATAAGTTCTCCTTTACCCACCCTGAACCTTAGCAATCGTCGGTGGCTGTGTCAACGTGCGCCGTTTCAGCGGGGCTTGAACTTGGGCAGGCTGATGTCGTCGCCGGCCGGATCGAACACCACCTCCACCTCCATCCCGATCTCCACGTCGTCCACCGGGCACTGCACGATGTTGGTGTAGTAGCGGGGGCCTTCCTCCAGGTCCACCCAGGCGATGACGTAGGGGATGTCCTTCTCGAAGGCGCGGGCGCCGCGGCCCGCCAACTGGCGGATGATGGTGAAGGAGTAGACGGTGCCGCGTCCGCTGAGCTGGTCCCATTCCAGCTCCTCGCCGCCGCACTCCACGCACGACGGACGGGGGCACCACACCAACTCGCCGCAGGCGCGGCAGCGCTGCATCACCAGCCGGCCTTCCTTGGTGGCTTGCCAGAAAGGCGCGGTGAGCTCGGTGATCTCGGGGAGCGGGCGTCGGGGTTCCTGTGAAGCTTCAGCCATTGGAGTGTCCTGTCTCGTTGCTCAGGATGGCCACGGCGGTGGAGCCGAGGTTCTTGCCATAGGGGAGGCCGCCGAGGCCGGTGACGACGCCGGTGCGCGCGTTGGCCACCTGCCGCTCGCCGCCGTCGCCACGCAGTTGGGTGACGGCCTCCAGGATATGGATCATGCCGCCGGCGGTGGACGGCTGTCCGCAGTTGATCATGCCGCCGCCGGTCTGGATCGGCAGCGTCCCCTTGAAGGAGAAGTCGGTGGACTCGAAGTATTTCGTGTCGCCCTTGTCACAGAATCCCAGGTCCTCGATCTGCATCATCTCGATGATCACGTAGTCGTCGTACAGCTCGGCGAAGTCCATGTCGCCCGGGGTGGCTCCGGCCATGTCGAAGGCCCGGGCGCCGGCGTCCTTGATCCCCATCGTCACCGCGTCGGAGTGGGTGCGGGGGCCGTAGCTGGGATTGTCCCGCTCGCCGTAGCCCATGAGGTAGACCGGCTTCCGTTGCATCGAGGCGGCCTTCTCGGCCGAGGTCAGGATGAAGGCCTTGCCGCCGTTGGCCGGCATGACGCAGTCCAGCAGCCGGACCGGGTCGGCCACCAGCCGGGAGGTCTTGTAGTCCTCCAGGGTGAGCGGCTTCTTGAGATAGGCGTTGGGGTTCAGCGACGCGTGGTAGCGGGCGGTGACCGCGATGTTCCCGAGCGCGTCCAGGGTGGTGCCGTACTCGTGCATGTGCCGCCGCATCACCAGGGCGATGCCGCTGTTGGCGCCCATCAGGCCGTAGGGCACCTCGAAATCTCGTACGTCGCGGGGTTCGACCCCGTTGTGGTTTTCCACGAACGTGGCCGATGCGGCCACGCACAGCACCCGCTCCACCAGCCCGCTCTGAATGGCCGCGGCCGCCTGTCCGAGCGCCGACACCGTGGCGGCGCCGCCGTTGGCCGAGGCCAGGGAAAGGCCCGGCGTGATGCCCAGGATGGACGCTGTCTCCTCGGGCCAGAAGGGTTGCAGATAGTTGGTGGTGTAGATGGCGGCGAGCCCCTGGCCGTCGAAGTCCTTTCTTTCGAGGCCCGCGTCCTCCATGGCCAGGCGCGCAGCCCAGGTCAGGTACTCCGGGATGGTCCGGCGTCTTTCGCCCGGGCGCCGCCCCAGACGGTCCACCGGGGTCTCGCCGATGCCAACGATAGCCGTGTTCCCGCGAATGCTCATGGATGAAGGACTCCCTCGCTGTCCCTTGAATGCTGGAATCGAATAATACGTGACTTTGCGTTAGCGTCAAGTGTTCGGGTATAATTTGATGTTACGAGAAGCAACGACGCCCGGAATCCGTCATTCCGGCGAAGCTGCATGCCCGACTAACCATCAAGGAGATTCCGCATCATGTCAGAGTTCAGGTTTCAGCCCATTTTCGAGCTCGGCGAGGACACCACCGAATACCGCAGCCTGGGCAACGAGGGAGTGTCGGAGATCGCCGTGGACGGCCGCACGATCCTGAAGGTGGACCCGGCTGTGCTGCGGGAACTCACGGCCGAGGCCATCCACGACATTTCCCATCTGTTCCGGCCGAGCCACCTGGCCAAGCTGCGGGCCATTCTCGAGGATCCCGAGGCCTCGAAGAACGACCGCTTCGTGGCCATCCAGCAGCTCAAGAACGCCAACATCTCGGCAGGCGGCGTGCTGCCGGCGTGCCAGGACACCGGCACCGCCATCGTCATCGGGAAGAAAGGGGAGAATGTCTTCACCGGCGCCAACGACGAGGAAGCATTCTCCGCCGGTGTCTACGACGTCTACACCGGCACCAACCTGCGCTATTCGCAGCTCGCGCCGCTAACCCTGTACGAGGAACAGAACACCCGCACCAACCTGCCGGCCCAGGTGGAGATCTATGCGACGCCGGGCGACGCCTACGAGCTCCTGTTCATCACCAAGGGCGGCGGGTCCGCCAACAAGACGGTCCTGTACCAACAGACCCCGGCGCTGCTGAACGAGGCGTCGATGGTGGCGTTTCTGGAAAAGCAGCTCAAGACCATCGGCACCGCGGCCTGCCCGCCGTACTATCTGGTCATCGTCGTGGGCGGCCTGTCCGCGGAGTTCAACCTCAAGACCGTGAAACTGGCCAGCACGCGCTACCTGGACGGGCTTCCCACCACCGGCAACGAGCACGGCCGGGCGTTCCGGGACCTGGACCTGGAGGCCAAAGTCCAGGCTATCAGCCACAAGATGGGCGTGGGCGCGCAGTTCGGCGGCAAGTATTTCACTCACGAGGTGCGGGTGATCCGCCTGCCCCGGCACGGCGCTTCCTGCCCCGTGGGCATCGGCGTTTCGTGCTCCGCGGACCGGCAGGCCAAGGCCAGGATCACCCGGGACGGGGTGTTCCTCGAGCGGCTGGAGACCGATCCCGCCAAATACCTGCCGGACATCTACGAGGAGGAAGACGCGGACACCGTGGTGAGCGTCGACCTGAGCCGGCCCATGGACGAGATCCGGAGCACGCTTTCCAAGCACCCGGTGAAGACCCGGCTGTCCCTGAACGGCACCATCGTGGTGGCCCGGGACCTGGCCCACGCCAGGCTCAAGGAGCGCCTCGACGCGGGCGAACCGTTGCCGGATTATTTCAAGGACCACGTCGTCTACTACGCCGGGCCGGCCAAGACCCCCGAGGGCTACGCCTCCGGCTCCTTCGGTCCCACCACCGCCGGACGCATGGATTCCTACGTGGATCTGTTCCAGTCCCACGGCGGCAGCCTGATCTCCTTGGCCAAGGGCAACCGGTCGCGTGAGGTCACCGAGGCGTGCAAGAAGCATGGCGGTTTCTACCTGGGCTCCATCGGCGGCCCGGCGGCGATACTGGCCAAGGACAACATCAAACACGTGGAGGTGCTCGACTATCCCGAGCTGGGCATGGAAGCGGTGTGGAAGATCGACGTCGAGAACTTCCCGGCGTTCATCATCGTCGACGACAAAGGCAACGACTTTTTCGCCGAGTTGCAGTAGAAGGAAAGGGGGCGCAAGCCCCCGAAGTGCGGGTCCCGGGACCCGCCCGAAATTGTAGGGGCGGGTTTCAAACCCGCCCGTGCCCGGTGCCGCCGCCCAGGACAGGCGAACCAACACGACCCATGAAAAGGAGCACGTCATGAGTAAAGAGGCCAACGGAAACCCATTGATCGTCGATTCGGACGCCCACGTGGTGGAATGCGACCGTACCTGGGACTACCTCGAAGCGTCGGAGCGTCAGTTCCGTCCGGTGCCGCTGGCGTCGCCGGAGGAGAACGGCGCCTCGCTCCAGTTCTGGCTGGTGGACGGCAAGGTGCGGGGGTTCCGCTTTCCGGCATTCTCGGAGGAGGAGCTTCAGCGTCGCCAGCAGCAGGTGGGCCGCAAGTTCGCCGAGGCCAAGGAGGCCCGGGAGCTGGGCAACGTGGGGCTCCGGCTGGAGCACATGGACGACACCGGCGTGGACGTGCAGGTGCTGCACAACACCATGTTCATCGAACAGGTGACGGAGCGGCCGCCGGTGGAGGTGGCGCTGTGCGGGAGCTGGAACCGCTGGCTAGCGGACATCTGGTCGCAGTCGGACGGGCGGCTCCGGTGGTCGTGCATGGCGCCGACCCTGAGCATGTCGGACGCGCTGGACCAGATCCGTTTCTCCAAGGAGCACGGCGCCTGCGCGGTGCTGCTGCGGCCGGTGGAGGGTAACCGGCTCCTGGCGGACCCCTACTTCTACCCCATCTACGAGGAGGCCAGCCGCCTGGACATGCCCATTGCCATCCACATCGCCAACGGCAGCGCCTGGCTCAACGACCTCTACAGCCATCCGGTCCGGCTCGGAGCTACCTTCCACCGGTTCCGCATCCCCACCGTGGGAGGCTTCGCCGACGTGCTCTTCAGCGAAGTTCCGGAGCTGTTCCCGAAATTGCGTTGGGGTTTCATCGAGGCCAGTGCCCAGTGGCTGCCCTGGATCCTTCACGAGGTCCGCAACCGGTTCAGGACCATGGGCCGGGAATGGCCGGACAACCCCATGGACCACTTCGGGATGTTCGTGACCTGCGAGAACACCGACGACCTGCCGTACATTGTGCAAGAGACCGGCGAGGACGGCCTGGTCATCGGGACGGACTACGGCCACACGGACACGTCCAGCGACCTGGACGCCATCAAGGTCTTCCGGAAGCGCACCGACCTGTCCGAGGACGTCAAGCGCAAGATCCTCAGCGACAACGCGCGCCGGCTCTACGCGCTGTAGCGCCGGGCCTCGGCCCGATGACGAGATGTAGGGGGGGTTCAAACCCGCCCGCGCCCGGGCCACGGTTTGGCCCGGGATCCGTCCAAGGAGCACGTCAATGAGCGCAGACGCCAACGGAAAGCTCTTGATCGTCGACGCGGACGCCCACGTCGTGGAATGTGACCGCACCTGGGACTATCTCGATCCCTCCGAGCAGCAATTCCGCCCGGTGCCGCTGGCGGCGCCCGAAGACGGAGGCGTCACGCTGCAATTCTGGCTCGTGGACGGCAAGGTGCGGGGCAACCGCTTCCCGGCGTTCTCGGAGGAGGAGTTGCGGCGGCGGCAGGAGCAGGTGGGCCGCAAGTTCGCCGAGGCCAGGGAGGCCCGGGAGTTGGGCAACGTCGGGCTCCGGCTGGAGCACATGGACGCCACCGGGGTGGACGTTCAGGTGCTGCACAACACCATGTTCATCGAGGAGGTGACGGAGCGCGCTCCGGTGGAGGTGGCGTTGTGCGGGAGCTGGAACCGGTGGCTCGCGGACATCTGGTCCCAGTCGGACGGACGGCTGCGCTGGTCGTGTCTTGCGCCTACCCTGAGCATGCCGGACGCGCTGGACCAGATCCGCTTCTCCAGGGAGCACGGCGCCTGCGCGGTGCTGATGCGGCCCGTCGAGGGCAACCGCCTGCTGGTGGACCCGTATTTCTATCCCATCTACGAGGAGGCCAGCCGCCTGGACATGGCCATTGCCGTGCACATCGCCAACGGCAACGCCTGGCTCAACGACCTCTACCGCCATCCGGTCAGGCTGGGAGCCTTTTTCCACCGCTTCCGCATCCCCACCGTGGGCGGCTTCGCCCACGTGCTTTTCAGCGAGGTCCCGGAGCTGTTCCCGAATCTGCGCTGGGGATTCATCGAGGCCAGCGCCCAATGGCTGCCGTGGATCCTTCACGAGACCCGGAACCGGTTCAGGACCAGGGGCCGGGAATGGCCGGACAACCCCATGGAAGCGTTCCGGATGTTCGTGACCTGCGAGAACAGCGACGACCTGCCGTACATCGTGCAGGAGAGCGGCGAGGACGGCCTGGTCATCGGCACCGACTACGGCCACACGGATACGTCGAGCGACGTCGATGCCATCAGGATCTTCCGGGATCGCACCGATTTGGCGGAGGGCGTGAAGCGAAAGATTCTGAGTGACAACGCGCGCCGGCTCTACGCGCTGTAGCGCCGGGTGTCAAACCCGCCCGTGCCCCGAGCGACTGTCTGGCTCGGTAAGTCGGGCAAAGGAGCAAGGCCATGAGTGGAGACACCAACGGAAAGCCCTTGATCGTGGACTCGGACGCCCACGTGGTGGAATGCGACCGCACCTGGGACTACCTTGAAGCCTCGGAGCGGCAGTACCGTCCGGTGCCGCTGGCGTCACCGGAGGAGGCGGGCATCAAGCAGCAGTTCTGGGTGGTGGACGGCAAGGTACGGGGCTTCCGCTTCCCGGCGTTCTCGGAGGAAGCGCTGCAGCGGCGTGAGCGGCAGGTGGGCCGCAAGTTCGCCGACGCCGACGAGTCCGTGGAGCTCGGCAACGTGGGGCTCCGGCTGGAGCACATGGACGATACCGGAGTCGACGTCCAGGTGTTGCACAACACCATGTTCATCGAGCAGGTGACGGACCGTGCCCCGGTGGAGGTGGCGCTGTGCGGAAGCTGGAACCGGTGGCTCGCGGACATCTGGTCCCAGTCGGACGGGCGGCTGCGGTGGTCGTGCCTGGCGCCCACGCTCAGTATGTCCGATGCCCTGGACCAGATCCGCTTCGGCAAGGAGCACGGCGCCTGCGCCGTGCTGATGCGGCCGTTCGAGGGCAACCGCCTCCTGGTGGACCCGTACTTCTACCCCATCTATGAGGAAGCCACGCGCCTGGACATGGCCATCGCCATCCACATCGCCAACGGTAGTCCCTGGTTCAGCGACCTCTGCCACCATCCGGTAACCACGGCGGCAAACTTCCACAGCTTCAGGATACCCACCGTGGGAGCCTTCGGCGACCTCTTGCTGAGCGAGATCCCGGAGGTGTTTCCGAAGTTGCGCTGGGGTTTCGTCGAGACCAGCTCCCAGTGGGTGCCCTGGATGCTGCGCGAGGTCCACCACCGCTACCGTGTGCTGGGCCGGGAGTGGCCGGACAACCCCATGGGGCAGTTCGGCATATTCGTCACCTGCGAGAACAGCGACGACCTCGCGTACGTGGTGCAGGAGAGCGGTGAGGACGGCCTCGTCATCGGCACCGACTACGGGCACACCGACGTGTCCAGCGACGTGGACGCCATCAAGGTCTTCCGGAATCGCACCGACATCTCCGAGGACGTCAAACACAAGATCCTGAGCGACAACGCGCGCAGGCTCTACGGGCTGTAGCGCGGGCGGCATAACCCGGCCGGGAAAGGAGCCTGTCCGGGCAACCGACGGTAGGGGCGACCGGCGGTCGCCCCTTAATAAGGGCGTCGCTGTAGCGTAGGTTCCGAGAAAATGGGGAGGGACGAACATGGCCGGAAATCGCATGGAGGTCATCGACGGCGACGGGCACGTCATGGAGGACTGGGAAGCGCTGCTGGAGTACATGCCGGCCGCCTACCATGACCGCTTCCGGGGCAAGGGACGGCTCTTCCCGCCCCTGGATCACCTGCACAGCGCCACCCTCTACGACCTCGTCCCCGGCGCGTTCCGGCAGGTGGGGCCGGCGGGCTGGTTGGAATTCATGGAGGACGTGGGCATCGAGCGCGCGGTTCTCTACCCGACCGGCGGGCTGGCGGTGGGCAAGGTCATCAACGGCGACTTCGCCATCGAGATCTGCCAAGCCTACAACAATTGGTTCCACGACACCTATCTGAAGACGAGCGGGAAGTTTCAGGGGCTCGGCCTGATCCCCATGCAGGAGCCGGCGGAAGCGGTCAAGGAGCTGCGCCGCATCGTGGAGGAGCTGGGTTTCTGCGGCGCCATGCTGCCCTCCATGGGCCTTAAGGGCCACTTGGGCTCCAAGGAATACTGGCCGGTTTATGCCGAGGCCCACCGGCTCGGCTGCTGTATCGCGGTCCACGGCGGCGCCCACGAGGGCCTGGGCATGGACTACCTGACGCCCTACGCGCCCATCAACGGCCTCGGTCATCCGTTCGGCCAGATGGTGTGCTTCGCGGGCTTCGTTTTCAACGGGTTGTTCGACCGCTACCCGAACATGCGCGTGGGTTTCATGGAAGGGGGCGTGGCCTGGCTCCACACCTGCCTCGAACGCTTCGACCGGGGCTGGGAGACCCACGTCCAGTACGATCCCCGCGGCGAGTTCATCCAGCTCAAGCCGGACGAGCGCGTCAGCGACTACATCCGCTGCCACGCTGCCGAAGGACGCATCTTCGTCGGCTGCGAAGGCACCGAACCCACCCTGCACAACGCCATCGAGGCCCTGGGCAACAAGCCCTTCATGTTCTCCAGCGACTTCCCCCACGAGGTCAACAACGACTACTGCAAGTCCGAAATCCGCGAAATCGTCGAAAACGACCGCCTCACCGACGACGACAAGCACGGCGTGCTGCACCGCAACGCCGAGCAGTTCTACGGCTTGGCCGTGGGCCAACGGGCGCAAGTCTCAGCCTGATCTTTCCCAAAGAAGAAAACACTCACCGATCGGTCAACTAACGGCTGTTTGGTAAACTTCTCGCGACTTGAAGCGAATAGAGGTGTGTGTCGGTGCATCCGGGCCGAGGAGGCACGGTCGTCCGCATCCAATAGGGCGCGAAGGTCACCCAGCACTGGGCGCAGAAGGGCCAAGACGGAGACTGGAATGGGTTGTATGGAAGTGGTGAGCGGTCAGGTAGGACCAAGGCATACTCCGTCCTGGCCTCGACTGGCGTGTTGTAATGGGCGGAATGGGACGTCATGAAAATCCGAATTCATCGGGGTACGAAGGAAATCGGCGGCACCTGTATCGAGATGGAGGCGCAGGGGAAGCGTATCGCCCTCGACGTCGGCCTGCCGCTCGACGCGCCGGACGACGCCGGCGAACACGAAAGCCTGCTGCCGCAGGTTCCGGGGTTCCGGGAGCCGGACCCCAGCCTTCTCGGCGTACTGATCTCGCATCCCCACATGGACCACTACGGCCTGGCCAGGTACATTCGCCCGGAAGTTCCCGTCTACATCGGCGAGAGCGCGCACAGCGTCATGAAGGCCGCGAGTGCCTACGTTCCGAACGGGAGCGCCTTCACCGCCCCGCACTTCTTCGCGAACCGGACACCGGTCGAGATGGGTCCGTTCCGCGTTACGCCGTACCTCGTGGACCACAGCGCATTCGACGCCTACTCCCTGCTGGTGGAGGCTGACGGCAAGCGCGTGTTCTACTCCGGCGACTTCCGCGGACACGGCCGCAAGAAAAAGCTCTTCGAGGCGATGGTCAAGCGTCCACCGAAGAACATCGATGTCCTCTTGATGGAGGGGACAACGATCGGCCGGACCGGAAGCGACGAAGGGTTCGCCACCGAGGACGACCTTGAGATGGAATTCGCACAGGCCTTCAAGGAGACCAAGGGCCTCCACTTCGTCTGGACCTCGTCGCAGAACATCGATCGCCTCGTCACGATCTTCCGTGCCGCGAAGAGGACGGGCCGTGTGCTGATCATCGACCTCTACACCGCGGTCGTGTTGGAGGCCACGGGCCGGGACAGCATCCCCCAATCGAACTGGGACGAGGTGAGGCTCTACACTCCGCAGCGCCAGAGGGTGACCATCAAGGAGAAGGGCTTGTTCCACGACCTCGAGCGACACAAGGCGAACCGTGTCTTCCCGGAGGACCTACCGGATCTGGCCAGCCGGGCGGTCATGCTGTTCCGCCCCCTGATGATGAGCGACAAGGGTGTCCAGAAGGTGCTGGACGGCGCCGCGTTGACCTATTCGATGTGGGAGGGATACCTGAAGCAGGAAGGTTCGGTCAGGGTTTTGAAATGGCTTGAGGGGCACGGGATCCCCCGACAGACCATCCACACCTCCGGCCACGCGTCTGTCGCTGACCTCAAGCGCTTAGCCGGCGCGCTTGGGCCCCGTACATTGGTTCCGATTCATTCCTTCGAGACGGGCCGGTTCGGGGAATTCTTCGACAGTGTTGTCCAGAGGCAAGATGGCGAGTGGTGGCAGGTATGATGCCACTCAACACGGGAAGAGGAAAGGAGTTATAGCGTTGCCAAGAGCGAAAATCTTTTTCCACCGGGTACCCTCGGAGGCACTTCGGGATCTTTTCAAACCAGAAGGCGTTCTTTCGCCATTGCTCTGCTTCAAAAAAAACTGGAACGGGCGAGACGTGAAATTGGACGTACAGTTTCGTCGCGGGAATAAGGTCGACTTTTATTTCGGGTTAACAACATTGACCACATTAAAGTGGCTCGCGAGAAAACGAATGCTAAGGGTCCTCGCTTATAAGACTCACAGACTCAAGTATAGAGAGAGGCATGGAGAGAAAGGTGTAGAAGAACTCTTCCGTGAATGGGTTCCTGGCAATGAGTTTCGTAAAAAGCTGCAGACCTATCTGAGAGATGTAGAAGTCGACGGACGCCATATTCTAAAAGAGGGTTCTGTTCAATTGAAATGGTCGGGAGGAGTCTCAGACTCCGAACCTTGGATAACTTTCGATCGCGAAGCTAGGCTTGAATACGAATCCAGGGCCTATCGAGAGGAGATCAAGCAATTTGGTGGAGTAGAAGGAGCTCGCGATGATTTGAAGGATAGTCGTCGCGAGGAGTATGGGCTGACAGTAGACCCGCCAACAAATGCCGAGAAGCTCGATCGACTTTCTGTAGATTCCGATGGAAATTTAGTGTTGACCGAATTGAAAAGCAACGAAGGCAAGCGCGAAGAAATTTACTACGCACCATTCCAACTTCTGCAATATGTTTGGGAGTGGTATAGTGCGCTTAAAAATTGGCCTAATTTGTTGGAAGACGTACAGGCGCTGCTCGACTCGCGGGTTTGCGTCAAGCTGGCGCCTAAGCCGAACGCTCCGCTTACAGGGCGTATTCGCGCCGCTGTTTGTTTCGGATCCCACGGGCCTAAGGATGACGTCGCGCGTTCTTATCGTTTTGTTCTGGAGACAGTCAACAAACATCTGCCCGACGGTGTCTCCGCCATCGAGACATGGACCTATCGCGAGGGTCCGAAGCCGTGGGGCGATTCGTAGACGGCGACGTCGAATGTCTGGCCGGCGTAAAGGACGGGTACGCGGTGACCTTCGGAGTCGGCGATGGGAGCGAAACGGGACACGCGGCCGCCGGCGTTGAACTGTGCGCCGCGCCAACCGGCCCCATGAATACGGTGCAACTGTGAACCCGCGGGCAACCGTTCGAGGGGTGGGGTCGGCGAGAGCGCACCTGGTGGATCCGGAACGGAGAACTCCACGACTCAGCCGAGGTCGTCGGATGCCAGGTCGGCCGCGGCGGCGAGCACGCCGTCAATATCGTGCAAAGCGTCCTGGGGCGCGGCGTCGTCCTCGATCCATCCGTTCCCGGAGGCGAACCAGAACGCGATCTGCCAGGGCGACATGGACACGGGAAGTGCGGCGAGGACTCTTGCGATCTCAGGTCGCGGCCGTCCGTCGGCAAACTGGAACGCGGGATAGCGATCAGCCCTGCCTACGGGCACGCCGAGGATCTTGCCATGCCTTTTCCAACGCGATGCGGGCTCGGATGGATTTCGGGCCTTCAGCCCCGAAACGTCCCTGATCTGGCTGCTGGTAAAGGTTCTTTGTTGGTCGAGATACTGCTTTCGCAGCACCGCGTTGTCGATTTCAAGATCCGCCTCCGGATCGGAGGGCCGATCGAGATCGGCCATGGCGGCGAGCAACTTTTGCGTGCGTTCTTCGCTCCGAATCCGTTTTTGCTCCGGTGTGAGGCTCAACGCAAGCAACCGCATCATCCGGACCGCCTCCGCCGCATCACCGGCCGGCACGGTCACCGCGACGATTTCCTCGGCACCGCCGTGTTCGACCCCCAACTCCATGCGCAGTGCCTTCGGCATCCGCGCGACGACGTTTCGGGGAATGACCACCGGGTCGCTCATGTAGATCTCCGTGAGAAAACCGATATAACTTGTATATCAGTATTCTCACGTCGCTGTTCAGAGCGCAAGCGCCCGACGGGATTTTCACGAGTGGACTGAACCAGCCGGGTGATCGAAAGCGACCCGGTCAGGCTTCCAGACCAGATAGGGCTTTGTATAGGGACTCTAATAGGTTAATCTATAGCTATGAGAACCATACAACTGACGATGGACGCCGGACTTGTCGAGAGAGTGGACAAAAGGGCGAAGCGCCTTGGCACCACGCGCTCCGGGTTTACGCGCGAAGCGTTGAGAACCGCTTTGGAGCGCTACGACGAAGCGGAATCGGAGGAGCGCCACAGAGTTGGATACCGCAAGACCCCTCCCACGAAACAGGAGTTCGGCATCCCGGAAGGGGACCACGCATGGGGTGACGGCTCATGGAAAGACGAGTGATGCGTCGTGGTGAGATCCGGTGGTACCAATTCGCTCGCCCGGACAAGCGTCGCCCCGTACTCGTCCTGACGCGTGACTCGATCATTGCGAGCCTCGGCGAGGTGACGGTTGCTCCGGTCACCACCACCATTCGTGGTATCCCCAGCGAGGTAGCATTGTCCGTGGGGGACGGATTGCCTCGCGAATGCGCGGTGAACTGCGATCATTTGCAGACGGTTCCACGCGGGAGACTGGGCGCGCTGGTCACGAGTCTGCCGGCCGAAAAGATGGAACGGGTGGCAAGGGCGGTTCGATTCGCACTGGCCTTGGGCTGACTCATTCAGCGCGACGGGGATCTGTCTACTTCAACCCGCCGCCAAACCCTCTCGTCAATCCCTTCTGGACGAATCCCACCAGCAACAGTATCGGCAGCGAGGCCAGGAACCCGATGGCTGAAAGCTTGCCCCAGAAGGCAGCGAGCCGCCGTCGACAAGCGCCGCCTCCTCGTACTCCACCGGTACGTCCCTGATGAATCCCAGCAGCATCCAGATGGCGAACGGAAGCGTGTAGACCTGATGGACGATGATGAGGCCCGGCAGGGTGTCGGGCAGCGAAAGCGCACGAAGCACCTGATGGAGAGGGATGGCCAGCGAGATGGGCGGCGTCAGCTTGACCAGCAGCACGAATACGAGAAACGCCATGTCCAGTCTTGTCGGAAACCTGACGCGCACCAACGCGTTGGCCGCCGGGAATGCCGCCGCCAGCGAGACAGAGAAATACCGGCTGACGGACAGGGGGCGGGCCGCCATGGCGCCTGCGGGCAAAGAGGTATGACACCGAAAGGAGTTACGCCCTCAGCCCGGATCTCCCACGCGGCGACCCCTCCGCGCCCCCGCGATCAGCGAGAACGCCAGCGCGGTAACGCCCAGGCATGCCGCCGTGGTGTACGCGGATCCGTACCCTTCCATGAAAGCTGCCAGCAGCCGAGGGCTGTCCGCCAGATTCAGGGCGGCCAGGTCCTGGGGCGCGGAATCATTGGTGGCCGCTGCGAGCCGGATGCTGACGAAGGCGGTGGCGGTGGCGGTGCCCACGGAACGGCCCACGCTTCGGATGATGGAGATGACGGAGGAAGCGATGCCCAGCCGCTCGTGAGGTACCGAGCTGATGAGGCCGTGGTTGTTGGGGGTCTGGAAGAGGCCGAGACCCACGCCGAGGAGGGCCAGCCGTGGTACGATCTCGGCCGGGCCGGAATCCGGACCCAGTTGGCTTATGGCGTACATGGCTACGGCCACCACCGCCGCTCCGGCGGCGGCGGGCAGGGTGGAGCCGACGCGGTCGGTGAGCCAGCCGGCCGAAGGCGACACCACCATCAGCACCAACGCCGACGCGGTCATCAGGCTGCCCGCCTCCAGCGGGTCCATGCGCAGCACGAGCTGGAGCAGGAACGGCATCATCAGCTCGTTAGTGCTCAGGGCGACGAAGGTGGACAGGCGCGCGATGTTCCCCGCGGCGAAGGGCACGATCCGGAACAGCTTGAGATCAAGGATGGGGTAGGGGCAGGTGGCTTCCCGCCAGATGAAAAAGCCCATGAAGAGGGCGCTCAACAGGAAACCCCAGTAACCCAAACCGCCGCGCGTAATGCCCAGCAGCAGGAACGTCAGGGCAACCGCGAACAGGCCGGACCCGGCGAAGTCGAAGGGCTGCCGCTTCGCTTGTCCGCAGGACCCCCGGTCGTCCAGCAGGAGGAAACGCGCGGCGGCGAAGCCGATGAACGACAGTGTGCCGGAGATGAAGAAAATGTAGCGCCATCCTAAGGTGTAGGTGATGAATCCGCCCACCACGGGTCCCAGGGTGAAGCCGATGGCGGAGACCAGGCCGCCGGACAGGCCCATGGCGCGGCCGCGGTCCGGGCCGGTGAAAAGTGAGCCGGTCAGGGCGAAAGTATTGGTCATCATCAGGGCGGCACCCACGGCTTGCCCCACGCGGCAGGCCATCAGGTGCGTGGGCCCCTGGGACAGTCCGGCAAGCATTGAGGCCACGCCGTAGACCAGAAAGCCCGCGGAGAAGGTGAGCTTGCGCCCGAGGAGATCCGAGAGCCTGCCGCAGGGCAGGTAGAGGGCTCCGGTCACCAGAGCGTAGACGAAGACGATCCAGCCGGCGAAAGTGATATCCGTGCGGAACTCGGTTATGATCACCGGCAGGCTTATGGTAAGCATCCCGACATCCGTGGTGGCGATGAAGACGGAGACCACGACCACCCAGAGGGCCCACCACCGGTGGTTGGGGCCGAAGATGCGGTTGTCGATGAAGTCTCTGAGCCAGGGTGTCATGAGTGGTCGGGTAACGGACGTGAGTTCGTCCCACCCTTCTTAGCGGCTTCCGGCACGGGGTGAAAACGATTGGAGGGATTCGCGGGCGCGATGCGTTCCTGGCGGGGTCCCGGCAGGAGATCAGGGGTATGGCCATTCGATCCGGCAAGAATTACATCGAATCGCTGCACGACGGCCGCGAGGTGTGGCACGCGGGGAAACGCATCGACGACGTGACCACCCACCCCGGTTTTACCGGCACCATCAAGACCCTGGCGGACCTGTACGACCGCCAGGCGTCGGCGGAAGACGGCGACACTATGAGTGTCGAGCGGGACGGCGGGCGCATCTCCTACAGCTACCTGCCGCCGGTGAACGCGGAAGAGCTTCAGGCCAAGCGCGGCAACATCGAGCTTTGGTCCCGGGAGACCTTCGGCCAGATGGGCCGGTATCCGGAGTTCTGCGCGGAGTTGGTGGTGGGCCTGCTGGACGTCGCCGACACATTGGCGGCCCACGACCCGCGCTGGGGCGACAACGCTCGGGCGTACTACCGTCACTGCATCGCCGGCGATCTGTGCCTGACCCATGCCCTGCAGGACCAATTCTACGACCACTCGAAGCGGGTGAGCGAGCAGCCCGATCCGGACCTGGTCCTCCACGTGGTCCGGGAGACCTCGGAGGGGCCGGTGGTCCGCGGCCTCCGGAACCTCGCGACCCTGGCGCCCCTGTCCGACGAGGCCCTGGTGTATCCCAACCGGCCGCGGGACCCGGACGAGCCGGACTACGCCCTGGCCTTCGCCGTCCCCATGAACGCCCCCGGACTGAAGATCATCTGCCGGGACCTGTACGCCGAGCACGCCGACCCGGAGCGCTTTCCGCTTACCGCGCGCTTCGACGAGGTGGACGCCACGCTGATCTTCGACGACGTCCTGGTGCCCTGGAACCGGGTCTTCGCCTACCGCAAGCCCGAGCTCGTGGCCGGCTTTCACCGGAGCATCCAGACCTGGGCCGCCTACGCCACCCTGGTCCGCCTCATCATCAAGCTCGAGACGTTCCTGGCAGTGGCCCAGCTCCTGACGGAATGGTCCGGCCGGCACAAGAACCCCAACTCGCAACTCCGGCTGGCGGCGTTCGTGCAGGACCTGGAGATCCTGCGCGACTGCGTGGAGATGGGAGAGGGCCGGGCCTTCCGCACCGGCGGCGGCTTCTGGGCGCCGCGTCTCACCCCGGCCTACCGGGTGCACAGCATCGAGGCGTCGGACCGGGCCGAGGGCAACATGGAGAGCCTGCTGACCAGCTCGCTGGTGCTCACCGGCGGCGGCTCGGACCTGGCCAGCGGGGAGCTGGGGCCGCTGGTGGACCGCTACTTTCGCGGCTGCGCCCCCAGCACCCGGGAGCACCTGAGGCTGCTGGCGGTGGCGGCCGATCTGGTCATGACGCCCTTCGGCAAACGCGGACAACTCTACGAGCGTCTTCAGAGCGGCGACCCGGACAACCAGCGGCGGCGCGCCTACGCGCAGTTCAAGGAACGCGACGGCGCCGACCGGCTGCTGGCCTTCATCAACAAGGACTGGTGACGCGGCCGGCGGCGGGAACGCCGTTCGACACGCGGTGAAACACGACCCAGTGGCACCTGTTCTCAGGCGCGCCCGCTCAGTGGCCGAGATGCACACCTTTCGGGGGGGAATCGGCAGCATGGCCAGCCGGGCCGCGGCGCTGGCGTTCCGCCCGCGGCCCGCCGATGTCCTCATTGCCACCTTTCCCAAGTGCGGAACCACTTGGCTGCAGCAGATCGTGCACGGGCTCCGGACGCGCGGGTCCATGGACTTCGATGAAATTACGCTGGTGGTACCGTGGCTCGAATTGGCCGTGGACCTCGGCATCGACCCGGATGCGCCACAGGCGGCCGAGCCACGGGCCTTCAAGAGCCACCTGAGCTGGCACGACGTCCCCAAGGGGGGCCGTTACATCTCCATGGTCCGGGACCCCGGGGACGTGTTGGTGTCCATGTACCACTTCCACGAAGGCTGGCGTTTCGAGGCCGGCGCCATCACCCTGGAGGACTACGCCCGGAACTTCTTCCTGGCGCCGGAGCGGGATCGGGGTTACTGGAAACACGTGGCTTCGTGGTGGCCGCAACGAGGGCGTGAAGACGTGCTGATGCTCAGTTTCGAGGCCGCGCTGGCAGACGTGCCGGGCACGGTACGGCGCGTCGCCCGCTTCATCGGCTGTCCTCTGGATGACGAGCTGTTGGAGGTCGTGGTCCGCCAATCCTCCATTGGATTCATGAAGGCGCACGGAACTCAGTTCGACGACCACGTGTTGCGCGCCGCGCGAAATGCCGCCAACGGCCTGCCGCCCGGAGGCGCATCGTCCAAGTTGAGGAGCGGCCGGGTGGGCGACCACGTGGACAGGCTGCCGATGGACGTGCGGGCAGCCCTGGACGGCATCTGGCGCGAGGCGATGGAGAGCCGTTTCGGGCTCGCTTCCTACTCCGAGATGGTGGCCGCCCTCGGCCCCGCCGACGGCTCGCTGGCCATTGGTTAGGGAAGCTCTGATCAACTGCCGCCGAGCAAGATGGCGCCCTTCGACTTCGCTCGCCTGCGGCTCGCTACGCTCAGGACGAACGGTTTTGGGACTCTTTTCCCGTTCGCCCTGAGCGTAGCGAGCCGCAGGCGAGCGAAGTCGAAGGGCGCCCGCACAAATTGATCAGAGTCTCCTTAGGGAGCGCCATTCGCGCCTCCCTACCTTCCTGATGCCCCCTCTGCTTTCAATGCTTTCCGTGGCCGCCTGGGCTGGTCAGGATTCGGTGCATGTCGGCTTGCGTGTAAACCTCGCGGGCAAATTCGAAGGTGCCCGGTCCACGCAACTCATCGGCAGCCTGCCGCACCAGCGACATCGCCGCCTTGGCAAGGTTGCTGCCGACGGTCACCCGCCTGACGCCCAGATCGCGAAGCTTCGGAACCGGCGGAGTGTTCGCGCCGGCCAGCACATTCATCGGCCCGTCGATCGCGGCGGCCAGCCGGCCGATCAGCGCGTCGTCGCTGATGAACGGCACGAACGCACAACGGGCGCCGGCCTGCAGGTAGGCGTTGGCGCGGCGGACCGTCTCGAAAAACACGTCCTCGCCGTCACCATGGTGAAATCCGTCGGTGCGGGCGTTGATGACCATGGGAATGCCCGCCGAATCGGCGACCGCGCGGGCCGCGCGGATGCGTTCCACCGCGACCGCGAACTCGATAAGATGTCCCGGGTTCCGCTTGTCGCCGTCCTCGATGTTTATCCCGACCGCGCCGGCTCCGAGGGTCCGGCGTGTCGTTTCCGCTACGTTCTCCGGCGCGGGACCGTAACCCGCTTCCATATCCGCCGAGACCGGAACGGGCACGGCGTTGGCGATACGGCGCACTGCACCAGCCATCTCCCGCAAGGAGATGTTCTCGCCGTCGCGATATCCGAGTGCGAACGCACAGCCGCCGCTGGTGGTCGCCACGGCGGCGAAACCTGCTTCCACCAGGACACACGCACTGATCGCATCCCACGCATTGGGCAGGACGAGGAGTTCATTGCCTTCGTGCATCGCTGCGAAGGTTTCGGCACGTTTCTTCTGTTCGGATTTTCTCATCGTCTCTCGCTGGCCGGATTCCCGGCAACACGATGCCGCTGGAACTTGCCTTTCACGAGCTCGAAGACCTCCCCGCTACTCGTCGTACCTCCCGTCCTTGGTGGGGACGAGCTTGCCGTCTTCGTAGTAGAAACATTTCCCCGAATCGTCCATGGGCACCTGGGCGGCCAGCACGAACCCCTGCCCCAGGACCTCCGGGGTCGGGAGCCGCGTAAAGGCGTCCTCGGGCGCCCCCTCGGTGACGATGGGGACCCGGGGGGAGAAGGTCACCACGCAGATGTTGGACTCCCGCACCTCCTCGGCCAGGTAACGGCTGAAGGTCCAGATGGCGTCCTTGGTGACCACGTAGGCGCAGGCACCGCCGGGCGAGATTCCACCGCCGCCGTAGAGATTGATGATGTGTCCGGAGCGGCGCGGCTCCATGTGGGCCAGGGCGTGTTTCGAGCACAGGAAGGTGCCGCCCAGGTTGGTCTGGATCACCTTGTCCCAGAAGTCCACGTCCATGTCCCGGATCAGCGGCCAACGGGGGATGCCCCAGGCGAAGTGCGGCACGATGGCGGCGTCGTTCACCAGCACGTCGATCTGTCCGAACCGGTGGACCACCTCTTCGAACGCCCGCCGGACTGCTTTCTCATCGCGGATGTCCGCGTTGATGCCGAGGGCGTCGGTCATCTCTCCCAACTCAGGGCCGGTCTTGTCCAGCCATTCCTGGCTCACGTCGATGATGACGACCTTGGCCTTCTCCCGTGCGAATGTCAGCGCGGCATGGCGTCCGATGCCCTTGCCGCCGCCCGTTACCACCACCACTTTGTCTTCCAGCATGTCGATCCTCCCTTGGGAGTTGGTTTTCCCTAGTCCTGGCCCGATCCTGTGGCCAACATCCGTATGGCCGCCATGCCCGAATCGTCATTCCGGCTTGACCCGGAGCCCACTGTATACTTTCTCCGCGGTCACCGGAATCTCGAAGAGGCGTACGCCGACGGCGTCGGCCACGGCGTTGGCGATGGCCGCGGGGGGATTGTTGTTGGCGAATTCCCCGATGGCCTTGCCGCCGTGGGGCGCCAGTCCGCCCTCGGACTCCACCAGCACCGTATCCAGGCGCGGAATGTCCCGAATGGTGGGCAGCTTGTAGTCGCCCAGGTTGGCGTTGGCCACCTTGCCGTTGTCCAGCGTGAGCTCTTCCATGACCGCCTGGCCGAGGCCCATGACGACGCCGCCGTCGATCTGGCCCTGGTGGGTGACGGGATTGATGACCGTGCCCACGTCGTGGGCGGTGATGATGCGTTCGACGCGGGTGGCGCCGGTCTCGGGGTCTACCTCCACCTCCGCCACCTGGGCGCATACGTAGGTGGTCTCGTCCGGGTAGCGGAAATCTTCCTCCACGGTCACGGCGCGGTCGTCCGGGTGCCGGGCCGCCACCTGGGCCAGGGAGAGGCTCTGGCCCGGCTCCGTCAGGAGCGAGAATGCGCCGACGCCGTAGACCACGTCCGAGGCATGGCATTCCAGCATGCGGGCGGCGTGGGCGGTGAGTTTTTCGCGCAACCCGTCACAGGCCTGTTCCGTGGCCAAACCCGCCGTGTAGGTGACCCGGCTTGCCCGGGCGCCGGTGTCGTAAGGAGCCGTGTCGGTGTCGCCGATGACCACCCGGACCTGTTCCAGGCCCACCTGCATGCGCTCGGCCACAAGCTGTCGCAGGATCGTATGGGTGCCGGTGCCCTGGTCCACCGTGGGGCTCAGCACCGTCAGCGTCCCGTCGGCCTCGGCCGTGAGGGTGATGCCGGTCTCGCCGCCGGAGATGTGGCGTCCGTAGATCGAGACGCCGCGGCCGCGGTTGGGCCCCGACCGGGGACCGCTCCAGCCCGCCGCCTCCAGCGCCCGGGACAGTACCGAATGGATCTGCAGGCCCGGGAGCCGCTTGCCGATGGCGTCCTCCTCGTTGTCGCGCAGCACGTTTTGCAGCCGGAACTCGCCGGGGTCCATGCCCAGCTCCCGGGCGATGAGGTCGGTGTGGGACTCCAGCGCGAAGAAGGTGGGGATGGATCCGGGACTCCGGTAATAGCCGCCCGGAGTGGTGTTGGTGTAGATCTGGAGAAACTCGAACGTGGCGTTCTCCACCCGGTAGAGGCCGCCGGCGTAGTGCCAGGTGGCGAAGGAGGCGCTGGCCTTGAGGGCGCCGTAGGCGCCGCCGGCGTGCCACGCCTTCACGCGGCGCGCCACGATACGGCCGTCGCGCTTCACGCCGCTACGGACGGTCAGGACCGTGGCCTCGTCGGGGTTGCTGGCCGTTAGCTCCTCGGCGTAGGTCATCACGATTTTCACCGGACGGCCCGATTCCCGGGCGAGGAAGAACGCGATGGGCAGGTCCCGGGCGTCCCCCTTGCCGCCGAACTCGCCGCCCACGTTCACGGGGTGCACGCGGATGCGGGCCGGCTCCACCCCGATGGCGCCGGCCAGCATCCGGCGCGTCCGGAAGGTATCCTTGGTGCATGCCCAGACCTGGAGGCGGCCGTCCGGGTCGATGGCCACCAGTCCCGCGTGGGGCTCCAGGTAGCCCTGGTGCCGGCCGGGGACGCGGAAGGTGTGCTCCAGGGTGACGTCCGCCTCGCGGAAACCCTGCTCCACCTCGCCCTTGCTCCAGAACAGCCGGGTAAGGCCGTTGTGGACGTCGGTCGCCAGGCGCTCGTGGGGCGCCCCGTCGTAGCCCGCGACATCGTCGTGGATCAGCGGCGCTCCGGGCTCGGTGGCCGCCAGCGGATCGAACACCGCCGGCAGAACCTCATAGTCCACCTCGATGAGGCAAAGCGCCGCTTCCGCGGCCTCGGGGGTCTCCGCCGCCACCGCGGCCACCCGGTCGCCGATGTACCTTACGCGGTCCCAGCACAGCACCGGCATGTCGAGGATCTGCTTGCCCATGAAACGGTTGGGGACGTCCTGGCCCGTCACCACGGCCTTGACCCCGGGAGCGCTCCGGGCGCGGTCGGCGTCGATGCGGCGGATGCGGGCGTGGGGATGGGGGCTCCGGAGGATCTTGCCCCAGAGCAGCCCTTCGCGCGGGACGTCGGCGGCATACCGGGTGCGCCCGGTGACCTTGTCCGGCCCCTCGGCCCGCGGCACCGGGGTGCCGACGATTTTGGTGTCCGTCATGATCGTTTCCTCACACGCGCGCTGGCTGGTTTGGTACTGCGCCACGGGCTCCGACAGCCGGGGTGGCGTCACGATTCCTGCATGAGCGAGCGCCGCCCGAACCACCAGAACACCAGGATAAGCGGCGTCAGCACGCCGGTCATTACCAGGGTGACCGCGGCCGCCAGGTTGGTGGCGTTCGAGTTCCAGTAGCTCCAGATCACCGCCGGCAGCGTGATGTTGTCGTGGCTGATGAGGAACACCGCCACGGTGAGCTCCCGGTACACCAGGATCGCGGACCAGATCCACACCGACATGATGGTAGGGCGCAGCAGCGGCACGAGGATACGCCAGGAAGTCCGCACCGGGGACAGACCCGCGGTGTAGGCCGCTTCCTCCAGTTCCTTGTGGATCTGCAGCAGGGAGCTGTTCAGGGCGCGGGTGGCGAAGGCCAGCCGCGATACCACGTAGACGATGGCGATGAGCCACACCGTGCCGTAGAGTGGTAGCCATCCCTTGAGCACGAACAGTGACAGCAGCAGCGCGGCGACGGCCAGGATCACCTCCGGCAGGGCGTGGGGCAGGAACGCGCCGAACTCCAGCACGTAGCGGTAGCGGCTACGGGAGCGCACGATGAGCCACGACATGCAGAACGCGATCACCAGGGTCACGGTGGGCACCACAGCCACCAGCAGCACGGTGTTGCCGAGCCCCCGGAATACCAGATCCCAGTCGACCCTCTCGAAGGCCATGAAGGACATGCGGCCCAGCATTGCCCAGGAGGGCGGCGCCACGTACGGGGTCAGGGCGACGTAGGCGATCAGCAGCAGCGGCAGCAGCTTGGAGGCGACGACGTAGAGGCCGATGAAGGCCCAACCCACCCAGCCAAAGCGGCCCAGGTCCAGAAGCGTAGGGCGATAGCCCTTGCCGGTGACGACTTGGTAGCGGTGGCCCTGGCGCAGCACCTGGCTGTACCACCAGGTGAGCAGCACCGCCACGCCGATCATCAGCACACCCAGGGCCGCGGTGACCCCATGCTGGGGGAACTCGTCGTCGCCGGGGTTGGTCTTGAGAAAGACGAAGGTGCTGAGCATGTACACGCGGTTGCCGAGGCCGATGATGGCCGGGATGTCGAAGGTGGCGATGGCGATGGTGGCGATGTAGATGACCGCGGCCAGGATGGCGGGGAAGGCCAGCGGCAGAGTCACACGGCGCAGGGTGGAGAAGAAGTTCATGCCGTGGATCTTGGCGGCCTCCTCCAGCGACGGGTTCATGGCGCGGAACATCTGCGCCGTAAGGATGAACGCCAGTGCCGCAAGGCTGAGCCCCTGCACGAAGCCCATGCCCACGGGCGTGGCGATGTTGATGGGGCCCTGCTCGAGCCCGAACGTGCTCACGAGCCAGCGGTTGAGGAAGCCGATGCGCTGGTGCGCGATGAAGGTCCACCCCATGGCGGTGTAGATGCCCGGAATCAGCAGCCCAAGGGTCATGGTGGCGTACACCAGCCCTTTGCCGGGGATGTTGGTACGCTCGGTGAGCCAGGCGATGGGCAGTCCGATGATCAGCGCCACCAGCGTGGTGACGACGGTGAAAACCAGAGTGTTGACAGTGACCCGGGCGACGAAAGCGTCGCCCAGGAGCTCGCCGTAGTTGGTGAGGCTGTAGTCGGCCTCGAAGCTGCCCAGGATACCGGTCTGGAAGCTGATCCAGACCAGCACCGCCACCAGCGCGAAGATCACCAGCAACGGGAGGCTGGCGAGCCCCGTGAAGAGCAGCGACACCTTGGGCCGGAGGCCGCGCAGCCGCGGCCAGCCTGCGACTTGTTCCATGGTCGGTGCGGGCGGGCCGTGGGCCCGCCCGCGTGCTCTTCCTCTGTATGGTTACTTAGTCTGGCCTTCCGCCAGGATCTTCTCGAGTCCCTTGCGGGTCTTGCTGTAGGTGGTCTGGCTTGCCAGCCACTGCGGCGAGTTGATCACCACCTTGGCGCCCTGGGTCTTTGGGACATCCAGCGCCTTGCGCTGGTTGGACTCCGGATAGAGGTGGAAGTCGAGGCCGTTCTGTTCCCACATCCACTTCTGGCCTTCCGGCGTGTGCAGGTAAGCGACGAAGAGGGCGGCGGCGGCGGGTGCCTGGGAATGTACCGGCACGGAGCCGTAACGGGTGTGGGAGACCACCGCTTCCTTAACCAACGCGTAGCCCAGCGGTATTCCGGTACGTTTGGCCTGGTTGACGTACTGGTCGCCGCAACTGAACACCAGCATGGCGAACTCGCCGCTGGTGAGCTTGTCCATCGAGCCGCACCGGAACAGCCCGCCGATGTGCTTGGAGAGCTTCTTCGTGTATTCCGTCATGACTTCCACGCCCAGGAGGTCGTCCATGGCGAACTCACGCAGGCCCGCGGCATACGGGGTGGAAGCGATCTTGCCCTTCCACTTGGGGTGCAGGACGTCCAGCATGCTCTTGGGGATGTCGTCGCCTTTCACCACGTCGGAGTTGTAGGTGATGCCCACCAGCGTGGACGCCGAGGCCAGCGCGATGCCGTTGGGGCCCACGGGATCGAACCCGGGCTCCGCCTTCAGCATCGGCCGCTGGAGGTAGGCCATCCAGGGAAAGGAGCCTGTCAGCCCCACCTTGCTGGCTTGCAGCACGCCGCCGGAGTTGCCCCACAACACGTCGGTGCTGGCGGGCTGCCCGGCCTTCAGCTCACGAGTCAGGTTCCCGATCATGCGGGTCATGCTGGGGCCCGGCGTGAACTTCGGCTTGAGGTTGGTGCCATACATCTTGTTCATGCTGGCGATGACCTGTGCAAAGCCCTTGCCGCCGTTCAGGCTGGACGCCGACCACATGGCCCTAATGGTGGTTTCCTTCTTCGCGGCCTCCACGAGTTCCTTCAGGTTCTTGGGGGCGTCGGCCGCGTAGGCTGCCGCGACCAGGAACAGGGAACAGAGAGCCGTACTTAGGGCGAAGGCCCACCTTGAACTGTGTTTGAGGTCAAGCATCGTTTCTCCTTCGGTGCTACGATTTTGACACACTGATTCTCTTCGCCGGAAGTCCTTATACTCTCCGCCGAATCATTGCAAGCCCGCCGGTTCAGTCGCGGACCGAGTTGACGAAGGCCGTGTTCTTCTCGTCGGCAGCGAACACCATGACGTCGGCGGGCGCCACCCGCAGCAGGAGCCTATCGTCGTGGGTCGTCGGGACGGCGCGGCTTTTGCCCGTAAGCGGCGTGTCCTCCGCCGTGACGTCGTAGACGAACTGGTCGCCCAGGAACACGCTGGAGGTCAGGTGCGCCTCGAAGGTGTTGTCGGCCGCATCATCGGACAGCGCGGCGAACTGGATGGCCTCGGGCCTGAATCCCACGAAAACCTCGGGTTCGGAACCGGCGTCGCCGGGGACTTCGAAGTCGCCGATCCTGGTTTCCACCCGGTTGGCGCCGGTGCGCCGGCCCGGGAGCCAGTTGACCGAGCCGAAGAACTCCGCCACCTCGGCGCAGTTGGGGTTGCGGTAGAGATCCATCGGCGCGCCGTACTGGAGCAGCTCGCCCAGGCTCATGAGCGCGATCTTGTCGGCCATGGCCATGGCCTCGACCTGGTCGTGGGTGACGTAGAGCACGGTGGCGCCGAGCTGCTTGGCCAGGTCGCGGATGCGGCCGCGCACGTCCTCGCGCAGGCGCGCGTCCAGGTTGCTCAGGGGTTCGTCCATGAGCAGCACGCTGGGGTTGACGGCGATGGCCCGGGCCAGCGCCACCCGCTGCTGCTGGCCGCCGCTCAACAGCGTGGACGGACGGTCGGTCTGCTCGTCGAGCTGGACCATGTGCAAGGCTTCCCGCACGCGGTGGTCGACCTGCCGGCGGGGGATCTTCTGCGCGCCTTCCCGCAACGGTAGCGCGACGTTGTCGTAGACCGTCAGGTGCGGCCACACGGCATAGGACTGGAACACCATGCCGAAGTTCCGGTCCTGGGGCGGCACCCATACCGGCGGGTCGTCTCCGAACACGGTGCGATCCGCGATACGGATCTCGCCGCCGTTCGGGTTCTCCAGCCCGGCCACGCACCGGAGCAGCGTGGTTTTGCCCGAGCCGCTGGCGCCGACGATGACGAAAAACTCGCCCTCGGCCACGTCGAGGTCCAGCCGCTTGATGGCGGCGACCTTGCCGTCGGTGACGATGAACTCCTTGCGTAGTTCCCTGATGGTGATCATCTGGATTCCCGCGCGCTGCCTTTCGAAAATGGGATGGACCCCGCTGAGAACCGGAGGCCCGTGCACTGTTCCCTAACGTCCTGAATCGACGGTGTCAAACCAGTAGACTCCCCTGGAGCCTTTTGTTATTAGAGACTTCGGCATACGCGCCATGGGTACGAAGACAGGTAGCGCCACCCTGAATCCGTCACTTCCGCGAAAGCGGGAATCCAGGCGGGGTAGGGTCGAGGGATCACAGCCGTCGGCCCCCTCCCTGCCCCTGGATTCCCGCCCGCGATCGTAGTCGGGGACAAGCATCGCGGGAACGACGGAGAGGAGCGGTAACCAGGAGATTGACGTTGCATCAAGACCTGAGAGAATTTCTTGACGTGCTGGAGCGCGAGGACCAGTTGCTCACGGTGGAGCGGGAGGTGGACACGCGCTTCGAGATCGCCGCGGGCATCCGCAAGAGCTCGGACATCGGCGGCCCGGCGCTGTTGTTCGAGAACGTCAAGGGCCATCCCGGCTGGCGCGTGCTCGGGGCGCTGTACGCCACCCGCCGGCTGGTGGCCTTGGGGCTCGGAGTTACCGAGGACAAGCTCCTGGAGCGCTATCTCACGCTGGAGGACAAGCGCATTCCCTCCGAGATGGTGCCCACGGGTCCTGTCAAGGAGGTCCGCTGGACCGGCGACGACATCGACCTCGAAAAGATTCCCATCGCGGTGCATTCCGAAAAGGACTGCGGCCCCTACGTCACCATCGCCGTCCAGATCGGCAAGGACCCGGACACTCGCATCCCCAACGTGTCCATCCACCGCATGTTGCGGCTGGGCAAGGACCGGCTGTCCCTGTGGGCGCCCCCGGATCATCACCTGGGGCGTATGATCCTCAAGGCCGAGGACCGGGGCGAGGGGCTGGAAGTGGCCACTGCCATCGGCGTGGACCCGGCCATCATCATCGGCTCCCAGGCGCGTGTGCCCTACGGCGTGGATGAATTCGCGGTGTCCGGCGGGTTGCGCGGGGCGCCGATACAGTTGACCAAGTGTGACACCATCGACGTGGAAGTGCCGGCCCACGCGGAGGTGGTGATCGAGGGCGTGACGATCCCCGGCGAGCGGGTGCCAGACGGTCCCTACGGCGAGTACCCGGGCACCTACAGCGAGAGCAAGCAGTCGCCGGTGGTGCAGGTCACCGCGGTCACCATGCGGCAGAACCCCATCTACCAGACCTGCCTCACGGGCATGCCGGTGACCGAGAACCATACCCTCATCGAGTGCGCCAACGCGGCGCTGGTCTACCGCACGGTGTCCACCATCACCCCGGAGGTCAAGGACTTCAGCGTCACCGCCGGCGGCACCTACCGGCACCACGCGGTGGTATCCATGCGCAAGCGGCACGACGCCGAGGCGCGCAACGTCATCCTGGCGCTGCTGGCCACGGGCGCGGGCTTCAAGCGGGTCGTTGTGGTGGACGAGGACATCGACGTGCACGATCCGGTGGACGTGGAATGGGCCATCAACACCCGGGTTCAGCCGGACAAGGACGTCATCATCGTTCCCAACCTGGCAATGTCCACGCTGGATCCTTCGGCGCCGGCGCCGCGCACCACGGCCGTGTGGGGCATCGACGCCACCATGCCGCTCAAGGATAACGAGTACTACCGGAAGGTCCAGGTGCCCGGCGTCGACAAGGTGGACTACATCTAAGGAATCCGTGATCAACGGCGCCGTATGTCTGGAGAAGGCTGTTGTAGGGGCGGGTTTCAAACCCGCCCGCGCCCGTTGTTGCGCTCGCTACGGTGCGTGCGCGCCACACGCGGCTCATAAAGTTTGCTGGTGATCATGAAGCACTTCGAATACCTGGAACCCCGCACGGTGGCCGAAGCCTGCGGCCTTCTGAAGCAGTACGCCGGCGAAGCACGCGTGTTCGCCGGCGGCAGCTCCCTCACGATCCTGCTCAAGCAGGGTTTCCTCCAGCCGGAGGCGTTGATCAACATCAAGAAGATCGACGAGCTGCGGCGTATCGAGGAATCCGGTGACGACCTGGTCATCGGCGCGCTCGTTACCCATCACGACATCGAGACTTCGAGCCTGCTGGCGGAGCGGCTGCCGGTGTTGTGCGAGCTCGAGCACGACGTGGCCAACATCCGGGTCCGCAACATGGCTACGGTGGGCGGCAACATCGCCTCGGGGGAGCCGTTGACCGACCTACCCTGCGTCTTCATCACGATGGATGCGACCGTGCGCATCGCCAATACCTCGGGCGGACGCACCCTGCCGCTGGAAGACGTCTTCGTGGACTATTACGAGACCCAGTTGCAGGAAGATGAGGTGCTCACTCACGTGGTGATCCCGCCGTTGCCGGCTCACACCGCCGTCGACTACGTCCGGTTCTCCAGCAGCTCGGTGGTGGACAAGCCCTGCATCGGCGTGGCCGTGCGCATGTCGGTGAACCCGGACGACGGCGTTTGCAGCGAGGTTCGCATCGGTCTGGGCTGCGTCGCCCCGACGCCCATGCGGGCGCGCAGGGCCGAGGCAGCGCTGGAGGGCAAGCCGCTGGACGACGGGAATCTCCAAGAGGCCGCCCGCGCCGCGGCCGAAGAGTGCGACCCGATGGACGATCTGCGGGGCTCGGAGCGTTACAAGCGCGAGATGGTGGCAGCGTTGGTGCGGCGTCTCGCAACCAGAGTTTACGGATACGCCAGAGACGGCCGGAGTTGAGCGCGGTAGCCCATGCTTGCGAATCCGTCATTCCCGCGAAACAGGCTGTGTCAAAACCCCATCGAGAGGGGCAACGCCGCCCGAAATCGTCATTCCCGCGAAAGCGGGAATCCAGGCGGGGTGGAGTGGGGAAACACCGCGTGGGGGCCCCTCCAGGACCCCTGGATTCCCGCTTTCGCGGGAATGACGATTTCGGGCGGCGTTGCCTCTCCCGGATGGAGTTTTGACACAGCCTGTTCGCGGGAATGACGGATTCGAGGCGTCGGTGCCTATATCGTACCGCTGACGCTTTGTGCAGAGGTCTCAGAGAGGATTTGCAGCATGAAGAAAGCCATCACCATGGAGGTCAACGGCGTGGCCCGCCAAGTGGAGGTGGAGCCCTGGCGCACGCTGCTGGATGTAGTCCGGGAAGAGCTGGGGCTCACCGGCGCCAAGCTGGGCTGCGACATCCAGGTGTGCGGCGCTTGCACGCTGCTGGTGGACGGCAAGCCGGTGAGCGCCTGCTCGGTGCTGGCGGTGGACGCCGACGGCCGGCAGGTCACCACCGTGGAAGGCCTGGCCGACGGAGACCGGCTGCACCCGTTGCAGGAATCGTTCATGAAATACGGGGCGTTGCAGTGCGGCTATTGCACCTCGGGCTTCCTGCTCACGGCCAAGGCCATGCTGGACGAAAACCCGCACCCCGACGACGAACAGATCAAGAGCTACATGGGCGGCAGCTTCTGCCGCTGCGGCTGCTACCAGGAGATCATGCAGGCCCTCCGAAGCGTGGCCTAGGCATAGAAGCGTGTCCCGGCACAGGGTGATGATGTTCCAAAGGAGCGTGTCATGGCGATAGTCGATAGGCCGCGGAGTGCACAGGACGGACAACGTCTGGATTACCAGGCCAAGCTCACGGGCCGCGCCGCGTACCTGGCGGACATGAAGATGCCGGGGGTCTTGGAGGGCGTCATTCTCCGTAGCCCGGTGGCCCACGCGTGGATCCGCTACGTGGACGCGTCGGAAGCCCTCAAGGTGCCGGGAGTGGTGACGGTCTACACCAAGGACGACGTGGTTCAGGGCACCGGCATCGAGCCCTATTACGGGCCGGTCTTCAAGGACCAGACCATCGTCGCGGCGGACAAGGTCCGGCACGTGGGGGATCCGGTGGCGGCGGTGGCGGCGGAGACCCGGGAGGCTGCCGAGGAGGCTGCGAAACTCATCGTGGTGGAGTACGAGGACTTGCCGCCGGTCATGGACGTGCTGGACTCGGTGAAGGAGGACGCCACGCTGGTGCACGAGACCGTGCGCATACCGGAGCACGGCTTTGCCGACCTGGCGGAGCTCAAACCCATCGAGGGCACCAACGTCTGCACCCACTTCAAGCTGCGCAAGGGGGACATCGAGCAGGGTTTCGCGGAGTGCGCGCACATCTTCGAGGACACCTTCATCCTGCCCACGACGCAGCACGTCGCGCTGGAGCCCCACGGGTGCGTCGCGTCGTTTGAGCCCGACGGGCGCGTCCATCTCTGGTCCACGACCCAGAACCCCTTTGTGGTTCGCACCCAGCTCGCCAACATCTTCAAGCTGCCGGTGTCGAAGATCCGCATCATGGTGCCGTATCTCGGGGGCGGCTACGGCAGCAAGGTCTATCCCAAGATCGAGCCGCTGACGGTGGCCCTGGCGCGGAAGGCCAGGCGCCCGGTGCGCATTCTGCTGAGCCGGGAAGAGGTTTTCTACACGGTCACCAAGCACGCCGCGGTGATCCGCATGAAGACCGGGGTCAAGGCCGACGGCACGTTCCACGCCCGGGAGGCCGAGGTGTTGCTGGACACCGGCGCCTTCGCGGAGATCGGCCCGCGGGTGGCCAAGAAGTCCGCGTATACCGCGGCCGGGCCCTACAAGTTCAGCCATGTGAAGATCGACGCCAAGTCCGTCTACACCAACAAGCCGCCGGCGGGTGCGTTTCGCGGCTTCGGCGTGTCCCAGTCGGCCTGGGCCAGCGAGTCGCAGACCGACATCATCGCCAAGGCGCTGGGGCGGGATCCCTACGAACTGCGCATGCAGAACATCTATGACGAAGGCGACGAGTTCGTCACCGGCGAGAAGCTCTGGAGCATCGGGGTCAAGGGATGCCTGGAGAAGGTCGCCCAGGAGATGAAGTGGAGCGAGCCCGCGCCGGTATCGGAGGATCCTTCCAAGGTGCGGGGCAGGGGGCTTGCGGCGCTGATCAAGGCCACCATCACCCCGTCCATCTCGTGTGCCGCCATCAAGCTCAACGAGGACGGCAGCGTGAACGTGTTCACCAGCACGGTGGAGATGGGCCAGGGGTCGGACACGGCCATGGCTGCCATCGTGGCGGATACTCTGGGGATAACCCTGGATCAGGTGTCGGTGCTGGGGGTGGACACGGACGTCGTGCCCTACGATCTCACCACCTCGTCGAGCCGTTCCACGTTCCACATGGGCAAGGCCCTGGAGCTGGCGTCCCTGGACCTGTGCGAGCAGCTCCGCAAGTTCGTGTCCGAGGAATACGACGTGCCGTTCGACGAGACCCGCGCCGAGGGCGGCAAGGTGCTCTTCCGGGAGAACGCCCTGGATTTCCGCGAGGTGCTGTTCAACCATTTCGGCATGCAGGGGGGTACGCTGGTGGGCCGGGGCGAGGTGAAGACCAGCACCACGGACCCGGACACCGGCGACAAGACCACCTCCTCGTTCTGGTTCGTGGGCGCCGGCGGCAGCGAGGTGGAGATCGACAAGGACACCGGCAGGCTCCGGGTGCTGAAGCATGTCACCGCGGTGGACGTGGGCAGGGTCATCACGCCCCTGGGCTGCCAGCAGCAGCTCGTGGGCGGGGCCATCACCGGCCTGGGCCAGGCGTTGTTCGAGCAGATGGTGTTCGACAACGGCGTGCTGGTGAATCCCAATCTCGTGGACTACGTGCTGCCGGCCCTCGGTGACATGCCCGACGTGATCACGCCCATTACGGTGGAAGTGCCGCACAAGAACGGCCCCTTCGGCGCCAAGGGCATCGGCGAGACGTCGCTGATACCGGTGGCGCCCTCCATCGCCAATGCGGTGGACGACGCCGTGGACGTGCGTATCAAGGATCTGCCCGTGACCGCGGAGAAAATATTTCTGGGGATGCTCGACAAGTCCTGAAGGGCGCCCTTCGACTTCGCTCGGCTCCGCCTCGCTACGCTCAGGACGAACGGAGAGAGGACCGAGCCGTTCGGCAAATTAACTGACCCTGAAACGAACAATCGTAGTGGGGCAAGGAGGAACCAGCATGAAGCTCAAAGACCGTGTGGCGATTATCACCGGATCGGGCCGCAACATCGGTGAGGCAGCCGCCAAGCTGTTCGCCTCGGAAGGCGCCAAGATCTGCATAGTGGACATGGATCCGGGGCGCGGCGAGAAGGTCGTCAGCGACCTCAAGGCCGACGGCCATGAGGCCATCTACGCCAAGTGCGACGTCTCCAACACCGAAGAGGTGAAGGCCATGGTCCAGGCTACGGTGGACGCCTTCGGCGGCATCGACATCCTCGTCAACAACGCCGCCGTCACGGACCACGACACGATATTCAGCATCTCGGAAGAAGAGTGGAACCTGGTCATCGATGTGACCCTCAAGGGACCGTTTCTGGTGGGGCGGTATGTGGCGGAGCAGATGGTCAAGCAGGGCAGGGGCGGCGCCATCGTCAACGTGGCCTCGACCTCGGGCCTCTCCGGCCGCACCGACGCCATCGCCTACATGGCGGCCAAGGGTGGGGTGGTCAACCTGTCCCGGGGCATGGCGGTGCAGCTCTCCCAGTACAACATCCGGGTCAACTGCCTGACCCCCAACCGCTCGGGCTCTCCGGTGGGCCAGGACGAGGGCGCCGAGGGCCGGGAGTTCAAGAACCTGGCGGGACGGCTGGGCACGGCCGAGGACCAGGCCAAGGCCATGCTGTTCCTGGCCAGCGACGACTCGGGCTTCGTGTGGGGTGAAAACCTCATCTGCGACGGCGGCGTTACCGCGGCCTCGAACTTTCCCAAGGAGCGGTTGCCGGCCAACTGAACGGATTGCCGAAACAGCGTCACTACGTGCTCGTGCCGGGTGACGCCAGGGCGCAGGTGCGGGGGCGGGGTTGCACATCCGTCCCCGCTTGTCCGATTCGGGACGGGTGCGCGTTCGTATCGCGCGGGTCACTCGTTGCAGTGCCCTTGACAGCGGTTCAAGGCTTTGACTAGTGTCAGACGTCTGACAGCAGAAAGGGGGACGCAATGGCAGCGCTATCCAAATCGTTGGTGGGCCTTGTACTGGCAGGGTTGATGTGCGTGGCCGGCGTGGCGGTCCCGGACGACGCGCAGGCGAAGATTATCCTGAAGGTGGCGACCCAGTCGTCCCGCCCGGGAACGCCGCGCGCCGACTATCTGGTGCACTTCAAGAACGGGGTGGCGAAACGGACGAATGGCGAGATCGAGGTCCAGATCTACTGGGCCAACTCGCTCGTGCACGCCAAGGAGGCTCTGGAAGCGGTGCAGTTGGGCACGACGGACATGGCCGATCTGGCCGTCGGGTATTTCTCCGACAAGATCAGGCTGTTGCAGGTAGGGGGGCTGCCCTTTGCCGTCAGTGACCCGGTGAAGGCGCGGGAAGGCGGTTT
Source organism: uncultured Binatia bacterium (SeqCode) (assembly GCA_965221155.1). GTDB lineage: Bacteria > Desulfobacterota > Binatia > UBA9968 > JAJDTQ01 > JAJDTQ01. The sequence goes on from OZ244869.1 coordinate 2,436,675, forward strand.
GCGCGTGCTTGCGCAGATCCCGGAGGCGCTCGCCGAGTTCACCAAGTTCGGTCACGTGTTGGTGGCCATGACCGCCACGGCGGACTATCATGTCGTGACCCACGATCCCATTCGAAACCTGGCCGACCTCAAGGGTAAGAAAGTGGGCACCTTCGGCCGGATTGCGCCCAAGGTCCTCCAGGCGGGGGGAGCGATCCCGGTCAGCACCACCGGCGGAGAGATGTACGAGGCTCTGCAACGCAAAACCATCGACGCGCGGATCAATTCCTACGAGGGAACCAAGCGTTTCAAGCTCTATGAGGTCGCCAAATACATCAGCACGATCAGTATGGGAGCGATAGCGGGCGTCAACATGTTCACAATCAACAAGAGAAAATGGGACTCCCTGTCCAAGGAGCACCAGAAAATCCTGCTCGAGGAGGGCGAGAGGGTCGGAAAATGGGAAGCCCAGGCGATGAGGGATGGCGACGCCGAATTCCAGAAGTACCTGCAGGGCAAGGGCATGCAGATCGTCGAATTCTCCGCTGAGGACAGGGAGAAGTGGAAGAACACCCCGGGCGTCAAGAGGATACTTGGGGATTGGGTGGCGGAAATGGAAAAGGCGGGCCTGCCCGGCAAGAAGGCGCTCGCGGCCTACCGGGGCGAATAGCTTGCTTCCGCATAGACCGGCCTATGACATTGGCGCCATGACGCGTGGCGTCACGCCAAAGGAAAGTGAGATCAGAAAGGGGATAGCATGAAGGCATTACCGAGAACATTGGCGGTCTTCCTGACGGCAGGCCTGATGTGCGTGGCCGGCGTGGCGGTCCCGGACGACGCGCAGGCGAAGATTATCCTGAAGGTGGCGACCCAGTCGTCCCGCCCTGGAACACCGCGCGCCGACTATCTGGTGCACTTCAAGAACGGGGTGGCGAAGCGGACGAATGGCGAGATCGAGGTCCAGATCTACTGGGCCAACTCGCTCGTGCACGCCAAGGAGGCTCTGGAAGCGGTGCAGTTGGGCACGGCGGACATGGCCGATCTGGCCATCGGGTATTTCTCCGACAAGATCAAGCTGCTTCAGGTGGCGGGTCTGCCCTTTTCCGTGAGCGATCCGGTAGTGGCGTGGAACGGCGGCATGCGCCTACTCAGGGAGGTCCCGGAGGCGCTGGGGGAGATCACAAAGTTCGGTCATGTGTTCGTGGGCATGACCGCGACGGCGGAGTATCACCTCAATTCTCGCGGGCCCATCCCGGACCTGGCGGCGCTCAAGGGCAAGAAGGTCGGCACCTTCGGCCGCATCGCGCCCAAGGCCATCCAGGCGGCGGGAGCGGTCTCCGTCAGCACTACCGGCGGTGAGGTGTACGAGGCCCTCCAGCGCAAGACCATTGACGCGCGCATCATGTCTTTCGAGACCGTCCAGCGGTTCAAGACCTACGAGGTGGCCAAGTACGTGAACACCATCGCCATGGGATGCATCGCGGGTGTCTCGGTGTTCACCATCAACAAAGATAAGTGGGACTCCCTGTCGAAGGAGCACCAGAAGATCCTCCTGGAGGAAGGCGAGCGGGTGGGAGCGTGGGAGGCCAAGGCGATGAGGGACGGCGACGTCAAGTTCCAGAACTTCCTCAAGGGCCAGGGCGTCAAGATCATCGAGTTCTCACGCTCTGACCGGGAGAAGTGGAAGAACACCCCGGGCGTCAAGAAGATCAACGCGGACTGGGTGGCGAGCGTGGAAAAGGCGGGTCTGCCCGGCAAGAAGGCCCTCGACGTTTTCCTGAGCGAGTAGTCCGGTCGGGGGCCCGGGTTGCGGGCCCCCTTCCCCGTGCATGCGCAGTGTTCTCTTCAGCATCCCGGCAAGCCCCTTGACATCGGTTCAGGGCTTCGACTAGTGTCCTTTGTCACGCCGTGAGACCCGCGAGGATGTGGTCTGGACGGGGGAGCAGCAGCTTTGGGTGCGGGTCACGCAAGCGGTTCGGGAGGATGCTATGTCGTATGACGACTATTCCGTAGTGGATTGTGACGGCCATGTGGTGGAGTGGATCCCCGACATGGCCGAGTACATGAGCGACCGGATCAAGGGCCAGGCCCTCAATCCGGCCCGAAATCGCCAGGGGGTCTTCCCTTCCATTGACGGAATGCATTTCGCCTTGCGGGCGGGAACCGTGGACAGCGAGAGGGTCACCGCCAGCGAGTATATGCCGGGCAGCGGCGAGGACTGGGTCGCTTTTCTCGAGCAAGCCGGCATCGACAAATCCGTCCTGTTCAGCACCGAAGGACTCTCCGTGGGCTTCATCCAGATACCCCGGTATGCGGTTGAGGTCTGCCAAGCCTACAACGACTACATCTACGAAAAATTTGCCAAGGTGAGCGACCGGCTGCGGCCGGTGGCGCTGCTGCCCATGCAGGACGTTCCGGAGGCCGCCAAGGAACTCCGGCGCGCGGTGGAAAAGCTCGGCTTTGTCGGCGGCACGCTGCCGTCCACGGGACTGCCGCTCCACCTGGGCCACCAGAGCTACTGGCCGGTCTATGCCGAAGCCGAGCGCCTGGGCGTGCCGATCGCCATTCACGGCGGCTCCAACCTGGGCGTCGGCATGGACACGTTTACGAACTTCACGGGTTCTCACGTCCTGCATCATTCGGTCCCCTTGATGATCGCGCTCGTGTCGTTCATCTACCACGGCGTGTTCGATGCACACCCGAAGCTCCGGGCCGCGTTCATGGAGGGTGGCTGCGGCTGGCTCGATTTTCTCATCGACCGCATGGTTCGTGACGAGAACTACTTCGACGCCGCGGACCAGCCCAAGATGCGGCCGGTGGAGTATCTCAAGGGCGGCCGCATTCTGCTCGGATGCGAGGGCAGCGAGGAGACCCTGGCGTACGTCGCGAGCAGGGTGGGCATCGAGGCCTTCGCCTACGCGTCCGACTATCCCCATGAGGTGGATCTGCCGGCGGCGAAACACGAGATCGAGGAAGTCGTGGAACGGGATGATATGTCCCGGGAGGACAAGCAGGCGGTGCTGGGCGACAATGCGAAGCGGTTCTTCAACCTGTGAATCCGCCGGGTCATGGACCCGGACGACGTTGGGCCGTGACGCGTCAGCGTCACGGCAAGGCGAGTATCATCAGAAGGGGGAAAACATGAAGGCAATATCCAAAACGTTCGCGGTCTTCCTGATGGCAGGCGTGCTGTGCGCCGCCGGGTTCGTGGTTCCGGAAGATGCACAATCGAAGATCATCCTCAAGGTAGCGACACATTCCTCGCGCCCCGGAACGCCGCGCGCCGACTATATGGTGCATTTCAAGAAGGCCGTCGCGGAAAGGACCAAGGGCGAGATCGAGGTCCAGATCTACTGGGCCAACTCGCTCGTGCACGCCAAGGAGGCTCTGGAGGCAGTCCAGTTGGGCACGGCCGACATGGCCGACCTCGCCCTCGGCTATTTCACCGACAAGATCCGGCTGATGCAGGTTGGGGGGCTGCCCTTTGCCGTGAGTGATCCGGTACGGGCGCGGGACGGCGGCCTGCGCGTGCTGACACAGGTTCCGGAGGCTCTTGCCGAGCTCCACAAGTTCGGTCACAAGGTGGTGGCGGTGACCTCCACCTCCACCTACCATATCGTGGGCCACCAACCCATCCGGACACTGGCGGACCTCAAGGGCAAGAAGGTCGGCACCTTCGGCCGCATCGCGCCCAAGGTCATCCAGGCAGGAGGAGGTGTTTCGGTCAGCACCACGGGCGGAGAGATGTACGAGGCCCTCCAGCGCAAGACCATCGACCAGCGGATCATCTCCTATGAGGCCCACGTGCGGTTCAAAACCTACGAGGTGGCCAAGTACGTGAGCACGATCGATATTGGAGCTATCGCGGGCGTCAACACGTTCACCATCAACAAGAGGAAATGGGACTCCCTGTCGAAGGAACACCAGAAGATTCTCCTGGAGGAGGGCGAAAAGGTCGGAGTGTGGGAAGCCCAGGCGATGAAGGATGACGAAGGCAAGTTCAAGAAGTACCTCCAGGACAAGGGTGTCGAGATCATCGAGTTCTCGGCGAAGGACAGAGAGAAGTGGAAGAACAAACCGGGCGTCAAGAAAATCGCCGATGACTGGGTAGCGGGCATGGAGAAGCTGGGCCTGCCCGGCAGGAAGGTGCTCGCCCTTTACCGGGGTGAGTAGTCCCGTCAGAGAAGCGGGGGGGTTCATCCCCTCGACATGGGCGCGCAAGCATGCGGGGGCGGCTTTAGCCGTCCCCGCCTCGTCAACGAAGGGGCTGGCACATCTTGAATCAATCGAACGATCCTGCTGGAGTCGCCGTAATCCCGGAGTTCACCCCGCCGCCGGAGGACCGAACCTGGGCCGGCCGGGTCCTGACCTTCCTGAATGCAATCAGCGGGTACATCCTGTTCTTCATGATGCTGCTGATCACGGTGGACGTCACCGGGCGCTACGTGTTCTCGAGCCCCATCCCCGGGACGCTGGAGCTCACCGAGTTCCTCATCGTGTTCGTGGTCTTCTTCAGCATCGCGTATGTCCAGCTTACCAAGCGGCACATCTGTGTGGAGCTGGTGACGCAGAGGCTGCCGCGGAGGGCCGCGGACGGCCTTGCCGTGGTCGTGCTCGTGATCGCGGCGGTTTTCTTCGCGTTGGTATGCTGGCAGTCGTGGAATTCCGCGGTTTCCTCTCTGGAATACCTTGAGGCGTCCGACGGACTGGTACAGATTCCCGTCTACCCACCGAAGTTTGCCATCCCTTTCGGCTCGGCGCTTATCGGCCTCCAAATGTTGCGAGACGCCTGGAAACGGTTTCAGAGTCTCATAACCCCGGGGTAGGCTCTACATGGACCCAACCTTCCTAGCGATCGTCAGCATCTTTGTTCTGATCTTCCTGCTTCTGTGCGGCCTTCACGTGGCCGTGTCGCTGGGGCTGGTCGGGGTGTTGGGCTTCGTCATGATTACCGATAGTTGGCCCGCCGGGATCGGCCTGTTGCGGACGACCCCGTACAAGGTCGTCGCCAACTTCACGTTCTTCGCCATCCCCGTCTTCATTCTGATGGGCCAGTTCGCCAACCACGGCGGTCTGAGCTCGGACATCTACTCGGTGGTTCAAAAATGGATGGGGCGAGTCCGGGGCGGCCTCGCCATGGCCACCACGGCGAGTTGCGCCGCCTTTGCCGCGGCCTGCGGCTCCAGCGTGGCCACCGCCGCCACGTTCACCCAGGTGGCTTTGCCGGAGATGCTGAAGTATGGCTACGACAAGCGGCTCGCCACCGGCGCCATCGCGGCCTCGGGGACCCTGGGAGCGCTGATCCCTCCCAGCGGCCTCATGATCATCTACGGCATCATCACCGAGCAGTCCATCGGAAAACTGCTGATCGCAGGCTTCATTCCGGGGATCATCTCCGCCTTGATCTACATGGGCATGATCTCATTTTGGGTAAAGCTCCAGCCCGAAATAGCGCCTCTCATCGAGGAACGGCCGCCGTTGAGGGAGAAGCTCCTTTCCTTGTATCGGGTGTGGGGCATCGTCACGCTCTCCGCCATCGTCATGGGCGCCATCTACCTGGGCATCGCCACGCCCACCGAGGCGGGGGCCTTCGGCGCCTTCGGCGCGTTCATCATCATGATCGTCAAGGGCAGCTTCACGCGCGAGAGGTTGCGGAACACGGTTCTCGACACCGCCACCTCCACCACGATGCTGTTCACCATCATCATCGGCGCCTACATCTTCAGCCGGTTCCTGGCCGTCACCAACGTCGGCCCGGAGTTGGCGGACTATCTGGTGAGCTCCGGCCTGTCGCGTTACGTGGTCCTGGCCGGATTCCTTTTGCTTTACGTATTCCTGGGCATGTTCATGGACCCGGCCGCCATGATGGCCATCACCCTGCCCATCGTCTTCCCCATCATTATCGAGATGGGTTTCAGCGGCATCTGGTTCGGCGTGCTGGTGATCAAGACCTCCGAGATCGGCCTCATCACTCCGCCGGTGGGAATGAACGTCTACACCGTGAACGCCGCCGCCCATGGGATGGTGCGCCTGGAGGAGATCTTCAGGGGCATCCTGCCCTTCTTCCTGATGGACGTCGTGACCCTCATCATCCTGGTGACCTTCCCGCAGATCTCCCTGTGGCTGCCGAGCCAGATGCTGGGGTAGGGTGGGTTTGAAACAGCAGGGCAGTGGCTTGGGCACGGGCGGGTTTGAAACCCGCCCCTACATTACTTCATCCGGCCTGGGGCGGGTCTATTCCCACTGATCGGCGTTTCCTCAAATCCAAGGACATTGTGACTACTTGCAGCGTCCGGGCGAGGCTGTTGCACGGGCGGGTTTGAAACCTGCCCCTGCATTTTCCTCGCCCGGCCTGGGGTGGTTTTGTTCCCATTGATAGGCGTGTCCCTGAATCCAAGGACATTCTAATTGTTTGCTGCGTTCGGGTAGGCTGTTGTAGGGGCGGGTTTCAAACCCGCCCGTGCCCGTTGTCGCGCCGGTCGCAAGGGTTTCCCTAGAGACTGCCAACGACTTCGTTATTCTCGATGATGTCGAGCACCCGGTCCTCGAACTCGGCCATTTCCGCCCGGGTGGCGTTGGTGGGCGTCTCCATGTCGGCGAGGACCCTTCCGGGCTTGCCCAGGACCACCAGGCGTGAGCCGATCTCCAGGGCTTCGTGGATGTTGTGGGTGATGAGCAGGCAGGTCTTTCGGCTTTCGGTGACGAGATCGAGGAACACTTCGCGCAGGCGTCTGGCGGTGGACTGGTCCAGGTGGCCGAATGCCTCGTCGGCAAAGAAGATCTCCGGCGAGAGGCAGAAGGCTCGGGCCATGCCCACCCGCTGGCGCATGCCGCCCGACAACTCGTGGGGATAGGCGTCCTCGAAACCCTCCAGCTCCAGCTTGTGCAGCCATTCGAGGGCGATGTCGTTCTGTTCCTTGTCGCTGTATCCGAGGATCTCCAGGCCGACACGGGCGTTCTCCAGGGCGGTGCGCCAGGGGAGCAGGCGGTCGGTCTGAAAGATGACACCCAGCTTCGAACGGAAGTAGTCGAACTCCTTGTGGGGATCATGGCCCAGGAGCGTCACCGATCCGGAGGTGGGCGGATCGAGTCCCAGCAGCAGGTTGAACGTGGTTGACTTGCCGCATCCGGTCTTGCCCACGATGGCGACGATGTCCCCGCTGCCCACCTCCAGGTTCAGTTCCTCTACCGCGGTGAAATGGTCGCCGTCTACCGAGGTGAAGACCATGCTTACGTCCTGCATCCGGATGACGGCATCAGCGCTCACGTGGCCATACCTCCCTGTTTCGCCGGACGCCAGCGCAGCAGCTTGTTCTCCAACGTGAGAATGACGAGCTGGGTGATCAGCAGGAAGGTGACCAGCACCAGGGTCCAGGCGATGGCCTTGGGCATCTCGAACAACTCCTGTGCCAGCAGCAGCTTGTTGCCCACCCCCCGGGTCGCGCCCACCAGTTCGGCGACGATGACCACGCGGGCAGCCAGCCCGAGATTCACTTTCCACGCGGTGAGCACCGCAGGGATCATCCCCGGCAGGATCAGCTTCGTGAATAGCTGCTTTCTCGTGGGGCGCATGGCCCTTAGCATATCCAGGTATTCCTTGGAGATGCTCTTGATGCCGTCGTGGATGATGAGGGCATAGTTGGGCAGGCAGCCGGCCAGCAGGATGAAGGCGATGCGGGTCTCCACGTGGCCGAACCAGATGATGGCGAAGACCACCCACGAGAGCGCCGGGATGCCCATGATGAAGTGGAGCACCGGCAGGGTGTGCTTCTCCACTGTTTCCGTGAAGCCCATGAACACGCCCAGGATGGTGCCGCTGATAAACGCCAGGATGAGCCCCAGGAAGATCCTCCCCATGGTGGTGAACACGTCGCCCAACAAGGTGAGGCTCGCGACGATCTCGATGAAAGCGGCGAAGATGACGCCGACGCCGGGAATCAGGTACGGCGGCAGAAAGAAGGACGCGATCTGCCACGCCGCCAGAATCACGGCGAAGGAGATGATTGGCTCCTTCCGGGCGGCCATGAGCCCCAGGAGGCGTGAATGCCACGCCTGGGGCTGCGTCGGAGACAACGCGGCGGGGGGTGCGTCGGATTCCATACCGGAAGCGGCGCTTGGCTAGCGGACTTTGCCCCGGTAGATGATGCCGTCATCCGGCATCTTCTTCATGTAGCCGCCCTCGATACCGGCCTGGAACAGCGCCTTGATGTTTCCCTCGATCTCCGCTGCCGGGACCACGTCCAGAGGATAGCGGGCCGCGCTCAGCGCCATCAGGAACGCCTGCTTGGGCACGCCGGCCGCCTTCTCGATGATGGTGGCCGCCTCGTCATGGTGGGTCGGCAACCACGTGGCGAGCTCGGCAAAGGCCGCATAAATCTTCGGGATCAGCTCCTTGTTGGCGTTGATCCAGCTCTCGTGCGCGGCCACGCCCAGGAAGCCGCGCTGGGGCGCCCCGTGTATGGCTTCCCACTGGTGAAAGTACTCGATCATCTTGAACTTGCCGGGGTTTTCCACCAGTATCTTGGAGTAGTTCGGTTCCCAGAAGTGAACGGCGTCAGCCCGTTTGGCCATCAGGTAGGTGGCCAGGCCGGGCACGCTGGTGGACTGGATCGCAACCTTGCTGAGGTCGACGCCCGCCTTGTGGGCGAAGTAGCGGAACATGGCGTAGTTCGTCGTCACCGTAAACGCCGCCAGAGTCTTCCCTTCGAGGTCGTTGATGCTGTTGACTTCAGGATTCGACGTCAGCAGCGCGCCATGCCCGTTCAAGACGTTGAACAGATATACCGATTTGACGCCCTTGATCCGGCGATTGGCTTCCGACAAGAGCGCCGAGGCGATGGTGAGCTGGTCCCTGCCGGTGGCGAAGTCCGTGTTGGCCGCGCGCCCCGGCTTGAACGCCCACTCGAGATCGATGCCGTGTTTCTTGTCGAAGCCGTTGGCCTCGATCAGCGAAGCCGTCGTATGACCGAAAGACGGCTTGTCGAACGATGAGATCTGTACCTTGGTCAGCCCTTGAGCCAAGACCGGCGCCGCACCGGCCAACGCGACCACCGCTATCAGGAAGCTCGAAATGAGTCGAACCATGACTTGCCCTCCTTGTGACGGGTGTTACCAATGAACTGAAGGTCTATCCGTAGAGTCCTGAACCCTAGGAATTTTTGGCCGCCGTGTCAACGCGAGGCCCCAACAAACGTGCACCAGTCTTGAACTGCCACATCGGTTAGGTTAAATCCAGAGGGGTCGAGCCCGTGGGCGATGGAGGGGCTCGGTCCAACACACGGAGGTGAAGCATGTACCTGGTTGACGCGGACGGACACGTCGAAGAGAGCGAACCCACATTCAGCGATAAATATCTGGATCCGGCATTTCGAGCCCAGCGGCCGCGAGTGGTGGCCATCGACCGGATGGTCTACTGGATGATCGAGGAGCAGATGTACCCGCGCCGGGTCGGCCGCGGCGCTCACAATCTCGGAACCCCGGCCAGCTACAAGGGTGAGAAGACGCTCCACGCGCAGAAGAAATCCGACACCATCGGCAGCATGGAGATCCATGGGGTCACGGAGCGGATCGAGGCCATGGACAAGGAAGCGATCTCGCTGCAGGTCCTCTATCCCACGCTGTTCCTCGCGTATCCGCTGGCGGCGAACCCGGCGCTCGTAACCGCCATGGGCTCCGCGTACAACCGCTTCCTGGGCGATCAGATCGGCGCCCACGAGCGGCTCAAGTGGGCCGCGGTGGTGAATCTGGATGACGTGGAGGGCGCGGTGAAGCAGGTCCACGAGGCCCACAGCCTCGGGGCCGTGGCCGTCATGGTGCTGGGCACCATCGGAGACCGGATGCTCGACGACCCCGCTTTCCTGCCGTTCTATGAGGCGCTGGTCGAGAAGGATCTGACGCTGGCGATCCATGTGGGCTGGGCTACACCGGCCTTGAACGGTCTCTTCACCCACATCTATCCGTCTTCGGTCAATGCTTTTCTCATGCCGCTTCTGCTGGGCTTCTCTGCCATGATCAACAGCGGTCTCCTCGACCGTTTCCCCACCCTGCGCGTGGGATTTCTGGAAGCCGGCTGCCAGTGGGTCCATTTCATGATCGACCGTCTGGATCACCGCTTCGGCCATTCGGGGAACTTTCTCGCCGATATCCTTCCGGCCACGATCCCCAACGCCAAGCTGGCGCCCATGGAATACGTCCAGAAGGGTAATCTCTATCTCAGCACGGAGGTCGAAGACAGGCTTTTGCCGGAGGTGGTGGAACTCGTGGGTGAGGGCCAGGTGGTCTACGGCTCGGATATGCCCCACGGCGATCGGGAGGTTCTGTCCAGCGACTACCTGAAGCAGCGGGAAGACCTCAGCGAAACCGTCAAGACCAAGATCCTGCAGGATAACGGCGCCAAGCTCTACAACCTGGACATCAGCGACGCCGTGAGGAAGGCTTCCTAGGAGCCGTACCGGCCCAGAAGGCGATGCGGACACGGGCGGGTTTGAAACCCGCCCCTACACTCTCGTCTTTCCGCGGCGCAGGTTCCTAGGGGGCATCCGGTTGGCCGACGATGATTTCACGCGAGCGGACGGTCACGAGACGGTCGAGTCGGCGCAACATCACTTTCGCGGCTTCGGTCGAGATGGCTTGCCCGAAGATATTGTAGCGCTCTCCGTCCAGGCTCTGGTTGTTGGCCCAGACGGCGAATTCCTGAGGGGTAGGGGCGTGGCCGAGTTCCCTGGCGCAACGTCGCACCACGAAGCCGAGCATCACTTTCTCACCCCTGCCGTTGTCAGCGCCGGACGACATAACGGAAGTTCTTAGGCGATCCCGCCAAGAGTTTCAACCGGCTCACGGTCACAGTGACCTGCACCGCCGGGACAACAGGGTGTAGGGGCGGGTTTCAAACCCGCCCGCGCTCGCACCGCTCGGTGGGCGGATACAGGCTCGAAGGAGGCAGGCTTGGCGACTCGAAGACGTCCGAAACTTACCATGGAAGGAATCCGGGAGGCGGCGAAACGGCTTCGCAACTGGGGCCGATGGGGTGATAACGACGAGGTCGGCACGCTCAACTTCACCACGCCCGAGGACATCGTCGCCGCCGCGCAACTCGTGCGCAAAGGCCGGGTGTTCTCCCTGGCCCTCGATTTCGACGACGCGGGCCCGCAAGGCGGCAAGAGCAACTATCCCACCATGGGCCGTTTCAATCCCATACACCTTATGCTTCGCACCGGGACGGACGCCTACTCGGGGGTGCTCGACCACCGAGGCATCCGGGGCGCCGACGACGTGATCATCATGCCGCTTCAGGCCGGCACCCAGTGGGACGGCTTGGCGCACATCTTCTACGAAGACCGCATGTATAACGGCTACGACTGCCGCCTGGTGACCACGGGCGGCGCGGCCAAGAACGGCATCGAGAAGACCCGGGACAAGATGGTCGGGCGTGGCGTGCTGCTGGACGTGGCCCGGGCAAAGGGCGCCGAGTGGCTGAAGGACGGCTACGCCATCACCAACCGCGACCTCGACCGCGCCATGAAGGCCCAGGACGTGGAGGTGGGCCGGGGCGACTATCTGCTGGTGCGGACGGGGCAGATGAAGGCCAAGCTGGACGCCGGGTCCTGGGATGGTTATCCGGGCGGGGACGCCCCGGGACTGGGTTTCGAGACCCTGGATTGGCTCCACGCCAAGGAGGTGGCCGCGGTGGCCACCGACACCTGGGGGGTGGAAGTCCGGCCCAACCAGACACGGGAGGCGAACCAGCCGTGGCACTGGGTCAGCATCCCGAACATGGGCCTCACCGTGGGTGAGATCTTCCATCTCGAAGAGCTCGCCGAGGACTGTGCCGAGGACGGGCGTTACGAGTTCATGTTCGTGGCCCCCGCGCTGCCGGTGACCGGTGCGGTAGGTTCCCCGACGAATCCCCTGGCCATCAAATGATGGGATTGTATGTAGGGGCGGGTTTCAAACCCGCCCGTGCTCGCACGGCACGATGGTGGGCGGGCCTGGATGGTGGGCGGGCCTGAAACCCGCCCCTACCAGACTGGAGGAGACGAAATGGCTGCGCAACTCGGCTCGGTATGGCTTCAGGAACTGACCTGGGAGGATGTCGGAGCCTATCTCGAGGACTCCGACATCATCATCTGTCCGGTGGGCAGCACGGAAGAGCACGGGCCGGCCGGACCTCTCGGACTGGACTGCCTCATCGCCATCGCTCTGGCGGAAGACGTGGCCCGGGCCACCGGGACGCTGTGCACGCCGCCGCTGTGGTTCGGCGACTCGCCGCACCACTTGGGGTTCCCGGGAACCATCTCGCTCCGTACCGAGACCCTTATGGCGGTGATTCAGGACATGAGCCGCAGCCTGGCGAAACACGGGTTCCGGAAGATCCTCATCATCAACGGACACAAAGGCGCCAATCTCCCCGGCCTGCTGGCGGCCACCAAGAACCTGCGGGAGTACGAGATGCCCGAGGTCTTCTTCGCGGTCATCGACCCGGTCAAGATCGCCAAGAAGATCGCCAACGAGATCAAGGAGGCCAAGGAGCATCACAGCGGCGAGCTTGAGATCTCGGAGTGCTGGTACAAATACCCCCACCTGATCAAGCAGGAGAAGCTGACGACGTCGCAGGTCGACTTCGAGGAGAATTTCTCACCGTGGTCCCATGGGGACCTCTTCTCCGCGCCGCACGAGGTCATCGATATACCCTGGACAAGCGCGGAGCAACGCCGGATCGTACCCACCGGCTCCTTCAGCCCTTCCATCAAGGCCTCGCCCGAGAAGGGCAAGGCGTACCACGACTACATGGTCGATCAGATCGTGCAGTTCATCGGCTGGCTGCGGGACTACAAGGGCCCCGTGGCCCGGGTTTGATGCGCGTGGACGCGGACGCTGCACAAGGCCCGGCCGTCACCGGGCTTCCGGCGCATACGCGGCGCCTGCGCGCCCAGGGCCGGGATATCTATCTCGTCGGCACGGCACACGTTTCGTTGGAGAGCATCGAGGACGTGCGCAAGACCGTCGAGCTCGTGGAGCCCGACGCCATTTGCGTGGAGTTGTGCCAGGCCCGGTACGAGGCATTCACCCGGCCCGATGTATGGCAGAAGATGGACGTCTTCAAGGTCATCAAGGAGGGCAAGGCGACCCTCCTGTTGAGCCAGTTGATCATGTCGGCGTTTTACAAGCGCATGGGCGATCGGCTCGGCGTTCGGCCCGGGGCGGATATGCTGGAGGGCATCAAGCTGGCCCAAGAGCGAGACGTGGAGCTGGTGCTGGCCGACCGCGACGTCCAGGTGACGCTCAAGAGAACCTGGCGGCGCCTCGGCCTCTGGAACAAGCTGAAGCTGCTGTTCCTCCTGCTCACCAACACACTGGTGGAGCCGGAGATCGACAAGGAGGCGGTGGACGACCTCAAGCGGCAGGACCGGCTGGAGGATGTCCTGGTCGAGTTCGCCCGGGCCTTCCCGGCGGTGAAGGAAGCCATCATCGACGAGCGGGACATCTATCTGGCGCAGAAGATCAGGGAGGCGGAGGGGGAGACGGTCGTGGCGGTCGTCGGCGCGGGCCACGTGCCGGGAATCGCGAGCGCGATTCACCAGGACCACTCACTCGGGTCCCTCGAAACGGTGCCCGAGCGTTCGTTCTTGGCCCGGAGCATCAAGTGGCTGGTGCCTTCGCTGATCCTGGCCATCATCGCGTACGGTTTCTATCGCACCGGCGCCGCCCACTCCCTGGAGTCCATCTCCATTTGGGTGCTGGTGAACGGCCTGCTGGCCGCCGTGGGGGCGGCTCTGGCCCTGGGCCATCCGGTCACGGTGCTGGCCGCGTTCGTGGCCGCTCCGATAACCAGCCTCAACCCCACCATCGCCGCCGGTTGGGTTTCGGGACTGGTTCAGGCCTGGATCAAGAAGCCGACGGTGGCGGACCTCGAGGCCATGCCCGAGGTGGTGACATCGTTTCCCAAGGGGCTTTGGCGAAACTCCGTCTCCCGCATCCTTCTTGTCGTGGTGTTCTCCAACCTGGGAAGCACCTTGGGAACTTTCATCGGCGGCAGTTGGATCGCTGCACGTTCATTCTAGTCTGGTGTCTCACCAATACGCTTATGAATCTGCGGGTCCTTTTGGCCGTTGGCTGCGTTGCTCTTCCTCGCGTGGTGCCCGCCACAGGAGGGCGACCGCCGGTCGCCCCTACAGGTCATCGCGCCTTGCCGACAACGAAAAATCCTGCGCATCTTTGCAAACCTATTTGTGAGACACAACACTAGGAATATCACTTCTTCAAAGGAGGAGACCATGGCAGAATCGGCAAATGTAAAGATTGGCTTCGTCACACCCACATCGAGCTCGAGTCCCCACTTCGAGCCGTTCCGGGCGTTCATTCCCGGGGAAGTGGAGATGGAGTTCGAAGGGCTGGGCATCGTCCGCGGGTCTCTGGAGAGCCTCAGGGGTACGGGCGACATGGTGGTGGAGACATCGGCCCGGCTGGCGCGGGAGCGCGGGTGGCAGGGCGTGATCGTCAGCGGGGCGCCGGTGGAGGTGCTCAATCCCGGGTTGTTGGGGCGGTTGAAGGATGCCGTGGACGTGCCGGTGACGACGGCCCTGGAATCCTGCGTCGAGGCGCTGAAGTCTCTGTCGACTCCCAAGGTGCTGTTGCTGACCCCGTTCGTCGAGTCCATGAACAGGCTGATCCGCGACTATCTCGCCGACTGCGGCATCGAGGCAATCTCACCCGCGGATACCTTCGACGACTATCGCGACGCCATGACCGTCGAGCCCGAGGACGTGTACGCGCTCACGGAGAAGGCGCTCAAGGGGAACCCGGAGGTGGATGCGATCTACTTCCAGGGGGCGGTGCTGGATCCGCTGATGGTCTTGGAACGGATTGAGCAGGACCTCTCGCGGCCGGTGGTCGCCAGCAATCCCGCCATGCTCTGGTTCATGCTCTCGATCGTAGGGTTTTCATGCAGCATTTCCGGCTACGGGAAACTGCTTCGGGATTGGCCTGACATCAAGGGCTGAGAGTCCGCCCGTTACGCCCGGAACCATCTGGAACCCCAGCCGAGGGCCCCGAGGCCCACGATCGCACCGAAGATCCACTGCCAGTAGGGTTCCAGCACGAGCTTTCCCTCGATCTGCTGCTTGAGGGCGTCGCGCTCGGCCGACGCCCTGGTCATCTGCAGGGCGAGTTCCTGCTTGTCGGCGCCCAGGGCCGCTACCACCTGTTCCTTTTCGGTGCGAGTTTGTTTCAGGGAGCGGTTGGTTGCATCCAGTTGCTGCCGGAGTCGTGCGGCGGCCTGGTCGTGGGTGGCGGTGAGGGAGGCGAGTTTTTCCTCGGCCTGCTGCTCTTTGGCGGCCAGATCCGCTATGGCCTGTTCCTTTTCGGCGCGGGTTTGTTCGAGTGCGCCGCTGGTTTCGTCCAGTTGCTGCCGGAGTCGTGCGGCGGCCTGGTCGTGGGTGGCGGTGAGGGAAGCGAGTTTTTTCTCGGCTTCCTGTTCTTTGGCGGCCAGATCCGCTATGGCCTGTTCCTTTTCGGCGCGGGTTTGTTCGAGTGCGCCGCTGGTTTCGTCCAGTTGCTGCCGGAGTTGTGCGGCGGCCTGGTCGTGGGTGGCGGTGAGGGAAGCGAGTTTTTTCTCGGCTTCCTGTTCTTTGGCGGCCAGATCCGCTATGGCCTGTTCCTTTTCGGCGCGGGTTTGTTCGAGTGCGCCGCTGGTTTCGTCCAGTTGCTGCCGGAGTTGTGCGGCGGCCTGGTCGTGGGTGGCGGTGAGGGAAGCGAGTTTTTTCTCGGCTTCCTGTTCTTTGGCGGCCAGATCCGCTATGGCCTGTTCCTTTTCGGCGCGGGTTTGTTCGAGTGCGCCGCTGGTTTCGTCCAGTTGCTGCCGGAGTTGTGCGGCGGCCTGGTCGTGGGTGGCGGTGAGGGAAGCGAGTTTTTTCTCGGCTTCCTGTTCTTTGGCGGCCAGATCCGCTATGGCCTGTTCCCTTTCGGCGCGGGTTTGTTCGAGTGCGCGGTTGGTTTCATCCAGTTGCTGCCGGAGTTGCGCGGCGGCCTGGGCATGGGCGGCGGTGAGGGAGGCGAGTTTTTTCTCGGCCTGCTGCTCCTTGGCGGCCAAGTCGGCCGTGGCCTTTCCCTTTTCAGCGCGGGTTTGTTCGAGTGCGCGGTTGGTCTCATCCAGTTGCTGCTGTAGCTGGGCGGCGGCCTGGTCGTGAGAGACGGTGAGGGAGACGAGTTTGTCCCCGGCCGCCCGCTCTTTGGCGGCCAAGTCGTCCGTGGCCGTTTCCTTTTCGGATCGGTTTTGTTCAAGTGAGCGGGCCACGTCAGCCAGACGCTTCTCAAGCTGTTCTATGGCGGTTTGATGCGCGGACGCCAACGTGCCCATTTGCAATGCCAAATATTGCTTGTCCGCGGTCAATGCGCCCATCGCCTGTTGCCGCTCCGTTTCCGCCTTCTTCAGGGAACGTTCCGTTTCGGCGAGTTGCTGCTCCAGTTGGCGCTTGGCTGCATCGTCTTCAGGGTCTTGCGCCGCCACCTTCTGCTTGAGGGCGGCAAGTTCGGCCTGGGCCTGTTCCTTTTCAGTCCTGACCTTCTCCAGCGATTCTGTGGTTTGGTCCAGTTGTTGCTGTAACTGTTGGACGGCTTGTTGATGGCCGGCCTTCAACTCGGTCAACTGTTTTGTGAGGTCCCGTTGGTCCGCGGTCAGCGTAGCGAGTGCCTGTTCTTTTTCGGCCCGGGTTTGTTCCAGAGAACGTGTGGTTTGGTCCAGTTGTTGCTGTAACTGTTGGACGGCTTGTTGATGGCCGGCCTTCAACTCGGCCAACTGTCTTGTGAGGTCCCGTTGACTGGCGGTGAGGGCAGCGAGTTCCCGGTCCTTTTGCGTCCGGACCTGTTCCAGAGAACCCGTGGCTTGAGCCAGTTGTTGCTGTAACTGTTGGACGGCCTCATCATGGGCGGTGGTGAGGGACGTCAGGTTTTGCGTGGCTTGCTTTTCCCTGGCCGCCAAGTCGTCCAGGGCCTGTTCGCTTTCGGCGCGGGTCTGTTCCAGGGAGCGCGTGGTTTGTGCCAATTGCTGCTGTAACTGTTGGACGGCCTGTTCATGGGTGGTCGTGAGTGAGGCCAGGCTCTCGGTGGTTGCCCGTTCCCTGGCGGCGAGGTCGGCCAAGGCCTTTTCCTCGTCGGCGCGGGTCTGTTCCAGGGAGCGAGTGGTTTGAGCCAATTGCTGTTGTAACTGTTGGACGGCCTGTTCATGGGCGGCGGTGAGGGACGCGAGTTTCTCGCCGGCTTCCTTTTCCCTGGCGGCGAGGTTGGCCAGGGCCTTGTCCTTGTCGGCGCGGGTCTGTTCCAGGGAGCGAGTGGTTTGAGCCAGTTGCTGCCGGAGCTGTTGGGCGGCCTGTTCATGGGCGGCCGTGAGGGACGCGAGTTTTTCGCCGGCTTCCTTTTCCTTTGCGGCGAGGTTGGCCAGGGCCTTGTCCTTGTCGGCGCGGGTCTGTTCCAGGGAGCGAGTGGTTTGAGCCAGTTGCTGCCGGTGTTGTTGGACGGCCTGTTCATGGGCGGCGGTAAGGGACGCGGTTTTCTCGCCGGCTTCCTTTTCCTTTGCGGCGAGGTTGGCCAGGGCCTTGTCCTTGTCGGTGCGGGTTTGTTCCAGGGAGCGAGTGGTTTGAGCCAGTTGCTGCCGGTGTTGTTCGGCGGCCTGTTCATGGGCGGCGGTAAGGGACGCGAGTTTTTCGCCGGCTTCCTTTTCCTTTGCGGTGAGGTTGGCCAGGGCTTTGTCCTTGTCGGTGCGGGTTTGTTCCAGGGAGCGAGTGGTTTGAGCCAGTTGCTGCCGGTGTTGTTCGGCGGCCTGTTCATGGGCGGCGGTAAGGGACGCGAGTTTTTCGCCGGCTTCCTTTTCCTTTGCGGTGAGGTTGGCCAGGGCCTTGTCCTTGTCGGCGCGGGTCTGGTCCAGTGAGCGTGTCACCAATGACAGTTGCTCCTGCAACTGTGTCAGGCTCGCCTTCTGGCTGGCGACCTCCGCCTCCAGGGACTGCTTCACGGCGTTCAGCCGATCGGTTTCGGTACTCATCCTGCCGATGGCCTGACCCTGCTGCGCCACCTGTTCCCCGAGCCCTTCCACTTGCGTGTTCAATTCATCCCGCTTGCGTACGAGCGCGGCGAAGTTCTCTTCCAGTTCGACCTTGGCCGCATTGAGAAGCGCGTTCTGCTGTACCAAGGAGTCTCTGAGACCGGCCAATTCCCTAGTCCTGGCGTCCAGGCCCTGCACCGCAGCGGCTCTTTGATCGAGCTGCAACGTAAGGTCGTCGACGGTCTTGAGCGTGTTGTCCCTTTCAGCCGTCAGAGCGGCCACTCGCCGCCGGTATCGTTCCACGGTTCTGCTTCGTTCTCCTACAACCGTGTTCAACTCCTGTCGGACCTGAGCCAAGGTCACCGTCAGTTCGTTGACCTGTCGTTGGGCGTCTGCCAGTTCCCGTTCCCTTCGTTCGACCGTCCCCTCGGACCGGGTTACGTCTTGGGTAAGCTGGTCGACTCGCGCCTCCAGAGCGGAGACTTGCTGGCCCCGCTGCTCCAGGTCTTGCGTCAGAGCGGAGACTTGCTGGCCTCGCTGCTCCAGGTCTTGCGTCAGAGCGGAGACTTGCTGGCCCCGCTGCTCCAGGTCTTGCGTCAGAGCGGAGACTTGCTGGCCCCGTTGCTCCAGATTTTGCGTCAGAGCGGAGACTTGCTGGCCCCGCTGCTCCAGATTTTGCGTCAGAACGGAGACTTGCTGGCCCCGCTGCTCCAGGTCTTGTGTCAGAACGGAGACTTGCTGGCCCTGCTGCTCCAGGTCTTGTGTCAGAACGGAGACTTGCTGGCCCTGCTGCTCCAGGTCTTGTGTCAGAACGGAGACTTGCTGGCCCCGCTGCTCCAGGTCTTGTGTCAGAACGGAGACTTGCTGGCCCCGCTGCTCCAGGTCTTGCGTCAGAGCGGAGACTTGCTGGCCTCGCTGCTCCAGGTCTTGCGTCAGAGCGGAGACTTGCTGGCCCCGCTGCTCCAGGTCTTGTGTCAGAACGGTGACTTGCTGGCCCCGCTGCTCCAGGTCTTGCGTCAGAGCGGAGACTTGCTGGCCTCGCTGCTCCAGGTCTTGCGTCAGCGTGGAGTTGTCTGCCTCTACGCGTTGCTTCTCGCGGTTCAGTTGCTCGTGTTCCTCGGTAGAGACGCATGAGGCCAGGGAAATAAATAGTGCGACCAGAAAGCAAAGGGTTTTGGCGTTGTACATCATACCTGTCATCCGTGTTCATGTTTGGGCGTTGCGCGCCGCATCCGCGCGGGTCGTGATTCGTCGTAGGAAGCGCCGTACGTACGCCAATGTTACTCAGGAGTTAAGTTACCTACCAGACTTGCACGGCAACAAGCAATGCAAAAGTGAGATGAAAATTGACGCGTTTCCATACGGCAGGGACGGATTTTCAAGCGCCCCCGAATGGGCCTCATCCGTCCGCGGAAACCACGTGATTTCCGCTAGATGACCTGCCGACTGCGCAGCCCCTCAATGGCTTCCGCGCGGTAACCCAGGCCCTGCAGGATTTCTTCGGTGTTCTCGCCGAGCATTGGCGGAGGGGTCGGGGTTTCCGGCGGCGTGCGGCTCATGTTGACGCCGCTGCCCACCAGCTTCACCTTTCCCATCTTCGGGTGTTCCACCTCGATGGGAAAGCCGTACTGCTGCACCTGCGGGTCGTTGAACATGTCCTCGAGGTTGTTCAACGGGGTCGAGGGCACGTCGTGCTCTTCGAGCTTGCGCAGCCATACGTCGCGCGAGTCCCGGCCGAAGATGGTCTGGAGCTCCTCTTCCAGCAGGTCGTGGTTCTCGGTGCGGCCCTTCTTGTCGGCGAAGCGGGGGTCCTCGGCCCACTCGGGTCGCTCCACCACTTCCACCAGGCCGAGCCAGAACTTGTTGGGCGAGGACAGGTGGACGACGAAGGGTTTGCCGTCCCGGTCCACGAATGCAAAGACGCCGGCGGTGTGGGTGCGGTCGGCCCTGCTGGGCACCACGCCGGTTTCGAAGAAGCGGGCGCAGTTCTCCGCGGTGAACGACACGGACGCCCGCAACAGGGACGTCTCGATGATCTGTCCCTCTCCGGTCATCATCCGGTTCACCAGCGCCGCCAGCACGCCGTAGCAGGCATAGACTCCGGTGAGGTGGTCGGACAGGGATATGCCCATGCCCTTGGGATTGTCCGGATCCGTGAGCAGGCTCAGCAGCCCGCTCATCCCCTGGCCGACGGTATCGAACCCGGGCCGGTCTCGATAGGGTCCTTCCTGGCCGAAGCCGGAGATAGAGCAGTAGACGATCTTGGGGTTCAAGGAGCGAATCGTGTCGTAGTCCAACCCCCGGCGGGCCATGACGCCCGGGCGGTGGTTCTCGATGAGCACGTCCGCCTCGGCCGCCAGCCGGCGGCAGATGTCACGGCCCTCCTCGTTGCGGATGTCCAGCGTGATGCTCTTTTTGTTCCGGTTAAGACTGCAGAAGGTGGCCGAGTAGAGCCGCTCGCCCCAGCCGCGAAACGGATCGCCCTGTTCCCGGTCCTCGACCTTGATGACCTCCGCGCCCAGGTCGGCCAGGAGCATGGAAGCGAACGGGCCGGTGACGAAACTGGACAGCTCCAGGATCTTGATGCCTTCGAGTGTTCCCGCCATGTGTCAAGCCTCGATGTGGATGTCCCAGAGGTCTTCCTCGCCGCCGAGCTCCGGACAGTAGAGATCCACCTGGAGCAGGGTGGCGCAGCCGGGACAGATGTATTCGTGGTACCTTCCCAGATAGGGCTCACCGGACGCCGGACGCTGGCCGCCGATCTGGTCCAGCTCGACGACGCGTTTGAGACAGCGCTTCTTGTAGTTTTCGTCGGGACTGCCGAAAACGAAGCCGCAACGCATGCAGCGGATCTGTTTCCCGTTGCCGTTGCGGCCTACCTCGAGCGTTTCGTGGATACGCACCAGCGGTTGCCAATCCGCGGCCTTCCCATTCTGCTCCAGGCCCGGGGTCACCGGCGTGGCCTGTTCGAGCCGTGCCGTCCGTATCGCGCGCCGTTCCGCCTCGGTCCGGGCTTCGTCGACCTCTCCGCCTTCCCCGCGCAGCACCACGCCGTAGAATCGCCGCGCCGTCTCTTCCGTGGACACGCCCACCCGGACATCCCGCGCCACCGCGGCCGGGTCCCGGTCCAGCGGATCGCCGTAGCCGCCGCCGCTGGGGACATAGTCGCTCAGGAGGGTGAACTCCGGCAGCGACACCCGTCCCGGCGCGCCCTCGGGCACCAGCGCCTTGCCCCAGTCCTCGGCATCGATGTCGTCGAGCTCGGCGGGGTAGTGGCCGCCGGTCAGGCGCTCGATGACGTCGCCGTCCGTCAGGAAGATGGCGCGGATGCCGCCGGGGCCCGCGGGATGCCCGCCGAACAGTCCGTAGGCCCCCTGGGGGATCCACCCGTAGGGCTTGAAGTCCACGGAGAAGTCCTGCGAGCCGTAGACCATGAAGATCCGATAGGTGCCGGCGCCGCCGCGGTACTTTCCGAAGCCGGGGCCGTCGGTGTTGTGATTGCGCGAGAAGTACAGCATCGGGTACTGCATCTCGGTGCGTTCGACGTCGCTGATGCCGCCCGAGGGGATATTCATGTGGCCGCCGGTATTGACGCCGTCCCGCAACGGTGATGCCCCGAGGCCGCTGCCGTGGATGTCGTAGATGCCCATGGCCGTGCGGACCCCCTCACGGTTGTGGCCGGCGGGTATGTAGCCGGGGCCGCCTTCGTACCAGATGGAGTACCACGACGCCGGCACGTCCTGGTACCGGCCCGCGGCGAACAGCATCTTGCCGGCGGCCTCGCACACCGCCGCCACCAGGATGCCGCCCACCACCGGGGCCGCGGCGCAGGCCGCCGGGAACCTGCAGTTCAGCACCGAACCCTCCGGAACCACCAGTTTCATCGGAGCGAACTTGCCGTCGCTCCAGGGCACGTCCCAGAAGAGGGTGTTGGTGATGGCGACGCCGATGAGGGCTCTCGTGCTTGGAAAGGTCGAGTTGACGTCGCTGTTGGTCTGCGGGCTCGTGCCGGTGACGTCAAGCGTGAGCTGGTCCGCCTTCTTGGTGAGCGTGCAGAGGATCTGCAGCGGTATGGCCTTGCGAGTCTTGGTATCCAGCGAGGTGAAGTAGGTGCGTCCGGTCCAGCGGCCGTCCGGCAGGGATCTGAGCTTGGCCCGGGCCGCTGCCTCGGTGTCGCTGATGATCCGGGCGCCCGCGGCCTGAACGAACTCCAGTCCGAACTTGTCCACCAGGCCGAGATAGCGCCGGGCGCACACGTTGTTGCCGGCGATCATGGCCTTGAGGTCCAGCCCGACGTATTGTGGGTCCCGGCACTGCTCGGTGAGGGACTTGAACACATCCTCGCGGAAGATGTCGCGCTCCACCACCTTGAGGCCCATGATGCGGATGCCCTCGTGGAAGATCTCGGTGGCCGCCCCCCGCAGCATGCCGCCGGTGTCCGCGGTATGGGTGCTGGTGGCTACCCAGCCGATGAGCCGGTCCTCATGGAAGATCGGCTTGATGATCATCATGTCATAGGTGTGCGCTCCGGCCACGTAGGGGTCGTTGAAGAAGAACTGGTCGCCGTCGAAGAATCCCGGCGACTCGCCGAAGCATTCGATGAGATTCTTGATGGCGTCCGATGTCGCATGGGCGAAACGCAGGTGCCCGGAGCAAGCCAGCACCATGATGCCCTCGGCGTTGTAGAACGAGCTCATGCACTCGCCGCCCTGGGCGACGATGGGGGAGGCGGTAACCCGCTGGAGGGTCATCCGGCCTTCCTCGCCGATGGCCCAGAGACGGTGGAGGAACATCTCGTAGCGGATCGGATCGATGTCGTGCGCGGTTTCGGGTGACGGGCTGTCCTGGCTCATGGCTGACTCTCGCCTTTCCTGTAATCAGAGTGCGAGGATGCCGGGGAGCTTGCTGAATGGGCCGCCCGGCACGTCATCGAATACCTAGCAACTTTGCGTGGCCGGGTCCACATACGCTAATTGACTTGCAATTGGCCATATGTGAGGTTCGGTTCAATGGTGGGGTTCGCGGCATGGCTCCTGTTCGCCTGGGGCGCGGTGGCGGCCGGCTACGGCGCTTATGCGGCGTCTGCCGCCCTGGCTGCTCAAAGCACCTTCCACGCCACACAGGCGGGCGTCGCATTGTTGATCGCCACGGTGTCCGTCAGCGCCGGCTTCCTGGTGCTGGTGGTGGGTCGTCTCGGGCGTGTCCTGCGGCCCCCGGAGGGCCCGGCGCGGGAAGAAGGCGGGATTGAAGGTGGATAGGGTGCTAGGGAGATACAGAGCAATTGAAGCAGCGTCCTTCGACTTCGCTTCGCTACGCTCAGGACGAACGGGGATAGGCTTCCCATAACCGTTCGTCCTGAGCGTAGCGAAGCGAAGTCGAAGGACGCCACTAGATCCCCCGCACCGCGGGCAGGGCGTCTTCGGCGAAGCGCTGCATGGACTCCTTGATGTGGTCGTGGGAGACGCTGCCGATGTTCATCCACGCCAGCACTTGGCCCGCGCCGGTGTCACGGGCCAAGTCGGCGACCCTGTCCACTACCTGATCCGCGGTGCCGATGGCGGCGAACTCGCTGCACACGTGATCGAAGGTCAGGCTCTCCGCGGCGGCGTTCTTGCGCAGCCGTTCGGGTAGAGGCCGCCCCTGGGCAATGAGCCATTGGGCGTAGTTCCCGCGGGTCTCCCGGATGACGTCGTAGTAGCTCATGACGCCGGCCTCGGATCGGGCCCGGGCCTCTTCCGCGGAGCGCCCCACGTGCATGGGCAACAGCAGGCCGAGCTCATGCTCTTCCGGGTCGTGGCCGTGGACCGCCAGGGCCTCCCAGTAGGTGGCGGCGAATTCGCGCAGTTCTTCCGCGGTGCGCACGTGCACGGGGATGAAAAGGTTCAGTCCCATGCGCGCCGCGAAGTTCACCCCGTCGAGAGAGCTCGCGGCCGTGTAGATGGGTGGATGGGGCTGCTGCACGGGTTTGGGGTTGGCGACGATGTTGGGGATCTGGAAAAACCGTCCCTGGTAGTCCACGGCCTCCTCGGTCCACGCCAGCCGGATCACCTCGATGCTCTCCGCCATGATGTCCCGCACGTGCTCGTGCTCCACGCCGAAGCACTCGTAGGCCCGGGTGTGAGGATGCCCGCCGCCGGCGGCGAAGCACATCCTGCCATTGCTCAGCACGTCCAGGGTGGCGGCCTGCTCGGCAAGCTGCATGGGGTGGTGGACCGGAAGGGTGTTGACCGCGACCCCGAGGCGAAGGTTCCGGGTCCGCTGGCTGGCGGCTCCCAGCACCACGTAGGGGGCGGACAAGAGAGAGAAGCTGGGAGTGAAGTGGATCTCGGCTACCCAGTAGCCGTCGTAGCCCAGGTTGTCGGCCAGCTCGGCCTGGTCGAGGCATTGATTCAGCAATTCCCCGGGCACGCTTCCCGACGGGCACTGCACCTCGGTAAAAAGGCTCACCTTCATCGATCCGTTCTCCATCGAGCGGCCCGCGGTGGACGGCGAGCCCATCGAGTTCTATACCCAAACGGCCCCTGGAAACAAAGCCGCCCATGAAATCCGAATCCATGCTTCGCCGGCTGTTCGCCGGCCTGCGCCACAGGAACTACCGCTTCTACTGGTTGGGGCAGCTCTCCTCGGTGCTGGCGCTCAACATGGAGCTGGCGGCCCAGGCCTGGCTGGTGTTCCTGCTGACGGATTCCCCCCTGATGCTGGGGGTGGCCGGGATCGCCTACGCCGTGCCGCGGGTTTCCCTGGTGCTCGTGGGCGGGGCCATCGCGGACCGGGCCGACAAGCGGCGCATCATGGTGCTCACCCAGTCCCTGCTGGCCCTGGCGTACCTCGTGCTGGGGTTGCTGGTTCTTACCGAGCGCATCGCCTTCTGGCACGTGCTCGTGTTTGCGTTCAACTCGGGTCTTCTGCGCTCCTTCGATCGGCCCAGCCGGTACGCGCTGCTGCCCGAGATGGTGCCGCGGGAGGAGATCGCCAACGCGGTTGCCCTGGGAAGCTCGGTGTGGCAGGCGTGCCGTCTCGTGGGCCCCGGGCTCGCCGGCTTGCTGATTCACTGGTTCGGCGTCGGCCATACCTTTATCGCCTGTTTCGTGAGCTCGGCGGTGGCGGTGGCTCTGTGGGCGTTTATCCGAAGCCGCCCCATCGTCGGGCAGCCGCAGGGCGGCATGTGGCGCAACATCCTTGCCGGGCTCGACTTCGTCCGCAGAAACCAGCTCTTCTACAGTCTGCTGGGGCTCACGTGCTTCAACAGCGTCTTCGGCATGTCTTTCGTGATCCTGATGCCGGTCTTTGCCCGGGATATACTGCTGGTGGACTCCCGCGGGTTCGGGCTGCTCCAGTCGTCCTCCGGCGTGGGCGCGCTGCTGGGCACGTTGACGGTGGCCTATCTGGCCCAGGCCGGGCGCAGGGGGTGGCAGGTGCTGGTGGGGGCGGCGACTTTCGGGACGCTGCTCATGCTGTTTGCGTACTCGTCGTCGTTTCCCTTGTCCCTGGGACTGATCTTCTTTCTCGGGCTGTTCAACCAGATCTATCTGACCTCCATCAACACGATCCTGCAACTGAACCTTCCCAACGAGCTTCGCGGCCGGGTGCTGGGGCTGTTCGGTCTCACCTGGGACCTCATGCCGCTGGGGGGCGCGGTTGCGGGAGCCGTGGCCGAGTACGCCGGAGCGCCCGTGGCCGTGGCTCTGGGCGGGTTCCTGGTGACGGTGATGGGCTTCTATGGCATGGTGCGGCTGCCCACGGTGCGGGATATCGAATAGGTCACGGGGAAAGACCTCTTTACACCGCGGCACGGATGATTAAATTCTTGGAGGTGTGGGGTGCCCGGTGAAATTGATTCGGCGCCGTCCGCATTGTAGATTCTTCTTGGGGGCTCATACTCGCGAGAGAAAGGGAACAGGTCCATGAAACGCGTGTTATTGTTCTTGCTTACCAACATCGCGATCCTCGTCGTCTTGAGCATCGTCGTCAGCGTGCTCGGCCTCGACAGGGCGCTATACCAGAACGGCCTCAATCTCGGGGCGCTGCTGGGATTCTCGTTCATCTTCGGCATGGGCGGCGCCTTCATCTCGCTGGCCATCTCCAAGTGGATGGCGAAGATGGCGGTGGGGGCGACGGTCATCGAGAAGCCCCGGAACGACACCGAGAGATGGCTCCTCAATACCGTGCACAAACACGCTCAGGCGGCGAACATTGCCACGCCCGAGGTGGCGATCTACGATTCCCCCGAGCCCAACGCCTTTGCCACGGGCCCGAGCCGCAACAATTCGTTGGTGGCGGTGAGCACCGGGCTGTTGCGGGCCATGAACGCGGACCAGGCCTCGGCCGTGCTCGGCCACGAGGTGAGCCACGTGGCCAACGGCGACATGGTGACGCTGACGCTGATCCAGGGCGTTCTCAACACCTTCGTGATCTTCCTCTCCCGGGTAATCGGATACATCGTCGACCGTGCGCTTCACCGGGACGGCGAAGGCGGCGGCTACGGCATCGGCTACTTCGTCACGGTGATCGTCACGCAGATCCTTCTCGGCATCCTGGCCAGCACGGTGGTCTATTGGTTCTCGCGCCGTCGCGAGTACCGGGCGGACGCCGGCGGCGCGTATCTGGCGGGCAAGGCCAACATGATCGGCGCCCTTGAGGCGCTCCAGCGGAGCGTGGAGCCCGAGCACATGCCGGAACAGGTGGCGGCGCTGGGGATCTCCGGTGTGCGCAAGGGCGGCCTGCGGATGCTCTTCGCCAGCCATCCCCCCATGGAAGACCGGATCGCCGCGCTCCGGGAAGGACGCCACGTCGCCGGCTCGTAGGATATGACCCCCTCTCCCTCCGGGAGAGGGTGGCCGAAGGCTGGATTGACCCGTCCCAAATCCAACCCCTCTCCCTCTGGGAGAGGGTGGCCGAAGGCCGGATTGACCCGTCCCAAATCCAACCCCTCTCCCTCTGGGAGAGGGTGGCCGAAGGCCGGGTGAGGGCCCCCCAAATAACCCTGCCCCTCCCATTCTTGTTCCAGGATAGGCTCCTGACTCAGCGGGCTGCTTGCTCTGTGATACCCTCACCCCAGCCCTCTCCCAAAGGGAGAGGGGGTCGATGGCGGCCCGGGGCCGTGGGTGTGGCCCTCACCCCAACCCTCTCCCCGAGGGAGAGGGGGTCGGAGGGTGGTGGCCGAGCGATTTTCCAACGGTGTGCCTTGCCGCTGTAGCGGAATCCCGATACATCCCCCAATTGAAACGAACAGCGACAAGGGGGACGGGATGGCAATATTCTCGGGGGAGTTCGGACTCCAGTTCGTGCTGCAGGCGGCGTCCTACTACACCACGCGGGAGCTCGTGGAGTTGGCCGAACTTGGCGCGGAGAGGGGCTTCAAACAGGTCTGGCTGAGCGACTCGCTACGCTACCGCCAGGTGCTGAGCGTGGCCACGGCCATCGCCGCCCGCGCTCCCCTGAAGGTCGGCACCGCCATCCTGGTGCCCTACTTCCGTAATCCCATCGACGTGGCCGACGCCGTGCTGGCCATCTCGGAGCTCACCGAAGGGCGTGAGATCAGCCTCGGCATCGCCAAGGGCAGCAAGGGACAGGTGCCGCAGTACCTGGAAATGGTCAAGCCGTTCCGCGTCGTCCGGGAGACGGTGGGTTTTCTCGGGACACTGTTTCGCGGAGAGCGGGTGACATTCGAGGAGTATCCCACCCTGTGCGAGTACTTCCACATGAATCCCCGCGGACACATCGAGTTGGTGCGTCCACCCGCGGCGCCGGTGCGTTTCTACGGCGGCGGCGTGGGGCCCCGGTTCCTGGCCATCGCCGGTGAGACCATGGAAGGCGTGCTCATGGGCGGCTACTTCATCTCGATGCACAAGCTCGGCCGGCTGGAGCAGGCCATGGCGGGCGCCGACAGCGCCGCGCGAGCGGTGGACCCGGATAAAAAGCTGCGGAAGGTCTGTGAGATCAACCTCGCGATATCGGAGGAGCCGGAGGAGGCGCTGGCCGAGGCCAAGAAGTACTCGGCCCACCACATGGTGAGCCTCCAGGCCCTGGGATACAGCCCCGAGGAGTTCGCGCGCATCGGCATCGACTATGAGCAGGTCAACCGCATCCGGGAGGCGCTTCATTCGGGCATGACCATCGAGCAGGCCTCACGGGAGCTGGTGACCGACGCCATGCCGCGCGCCTGCTTCGTCGCCGGCACCCCGTCGGACTGCGTGGAACCCATCCTGGAACTGGCAGCGGAGGCCGAACGCCTGGGGTTTCAGCAGATCTCCTTTGCCAAGCTCGGCCGGGACTACGCTTCGGTGATCCGGTACCTGAGCGACGAGATCGTCCCCAGGCTGTCGTAGAGGCGGCGTCCGGGTCACACATCGGGTACCGTCCTTTGGATACATCAGTCCCCGACACCACGTCCGTTCCCACGGCCCGGCTCAACCGCGTCTATCCATGGGTGGTGCTGGGCATCTCGTTCATGACCGTGGCGGCGGCCTTCGGGTGCCGCGGCGCGTTCGCGCTGTTCTTCGTGGCGGTCATCGAGGAGTTCCAGTGGAGCCGCGGATTGGCGGCGGGCGCGCTGACCGCGGGCTCGGTGGCGTGGACCCTTTCGGCGCCGGTGTGGGGGCACATGCTGGACCGGTTCGGACCCAGGGTCGTGTTCCCCGCGGGGGCGGGCCTCATGGCCGCGGGCTTCATCGTCAGCGCCATGACCCAGAATGTCTGGCAGTACTATCTGGGGATGGGACTTCTGGTGGGTCTCGGTTTCGCCGCGCTGCCGATGACCTCGCAGGCCACGGTCATCAGCAACTGGTTCGTCCGCAAGCGCGGCATGGCCATGGGCCTCGCGGCCGCGGGCATAGGCGCCGGCATCTTCCTGGTGGTGCCGGCTACCGAGTGGTTGATCGTCGGGTTCGGTTGGCGTAACGCCTATTTGGTGCTGGCCGGCGTGATGGTGGCGGCGGTGGTGCCGCTCAACCTGTTTTTTCAGCGCCGCCGGCCGCAGGACCTGGGACTGCTCCCGGATTTCGGCGCCACGGAGGCGCCGGGAAGCGCGGGTTCACTCCGGATGCGGGGCGGCGGCGGCATGACGCTCGCCGAGGCACTGCGCAACTTCCGCTTCTGGGCGCTGGCGCTGGCCTTCGTGCTGGGCGCGCTCCCCGTGCACATGGTGCTGGTGCACCAGGTGGCCGCCATGGTGGATGCGGGTTTTTCACGAGAGTTGGGAGCCTGGGTATTGGGCCTCACCGGGTTCTTCACCATCTTCACCATGATCGGCATGGGGACGTTGTCGGACCGTATCGGCCGGGAGTGGGCTTACACCATTGGGACCGCTGCCCTGGTGGGCGGCATTCTGCTCATCCTCTTTCTCGACGGGATGCCGCGGTTTGTGCTGATCGCCGTGTATCCGCCGCTTTTCGCCGTGGGTTTCGGGTCGCGCCAGTCCCTCTACCCGACCGTGGCGGCCGATATCTTCCATGGCGCCCATTTCGGTTCCATCATCGGCGCGCTGGCGGTCTGCATCGGTACCGGCGCGGGTGTGGGACCGTGGCTCGCGGGATACCTCTTTGACCTTTCCGGAAGCTACGCCAGCTCATGCTGGACCGCCATCGTCATGTGTGTGCTATCGTTGGTGTGTTTCTGGGCCACGTCGCCAAGCAAGGGGCCGGATCCCATCTAGGGGCGGGTTTCAAACCCGCCCGTGTCCGGGCCACTGCCCAGCTCGGGACAGGCGCAGTCAAGGACCAACGAGGTCCTTTTGAATACCTGGAGAAGCCATGGCCAAGACACTCATCATCGACGCGCACCATCACTGGATGCCCGAAGAACACTACCGAAACCCGGATCCCCTCATCCGGGCCGGCGAGACGGTAGTGCGGCAACCCGACCGGCTCGCCATCCGAAGGGAAGGCGTGCAGCTCTTCGGCCCGCCCGCGATGACCGCGGACATGGACGCGCAGATGGTGGAGATGGATCGGCTGGGAGTCCATCAGGCGGTGCTTCACGTGGGCTGCTGGCTAGACTGGATCGACGTCCCGGCGGCGCGCTTCATCAACGACGAGATGGCCGAGGTCACCCAACGGTTTCCCGGCCGGATCATCCCGCTGGCGCATGTGCCGGCGCTGGAGGCCGGCGGGCGGCGGGAGCTCAAGCGCGCGGTGCTGAAGCTCGGCTTCCGGGGCGTGGGCATCAACACCCACATTCGCGGCGCGCTGCTGGACGACAAGCGCTACCACCCGTTCTACCGGCTGGTGTCCGACCTGGACATCCCGATCTTCGTGCACCCCTCCTCGGAGCTCCCCGTGGCGCACCCACACGGCATGGAGCAGTTCAACCTCACCCGCAACCTCGGACGCGCCATGGACAACACCATCAACATCGTGCGGCTGATGCTGAGCGGCACGCTGGAGAAGTTCCCCAGGCTGCGCTTCGTTTTCACCCACCTTGGGGGCGCCTGGTTCGCGCTCCGGAACCGCCTCAACCCCTCGTTCTGGGACAAGCGGGAACAAGGCTACTTCGACAAGTTCCGGGAGCGGATCTTCATCGACACCGCGCCCCCTTTCTGGCGCCCGCTGGAGATCCGCTTCGCCATGGACATGGTGGGCGAGGACCAGGTGCTCATGGGCAGCGACTTCCCCACCATCGACCGGCTCGGCGACGCGGTCGCCATCGTGAAGGCGGTCAAAGCAAGCGCTGGCGCCAAGCGCAAGCTGCTGGGCGGGAACGTGGCCAGGCTGTTGCCCGGGACGGCCGCCGAGGAATAGGTCAGGGGAGCGCCCCATGAAAGTGCTGATGTGCCCGCCGCTCCACTACGAGCCCGCGCCCGGGGAGGATGCAGCGGCCGTCATGGCCGAGTGGCGCGGGCTCTACCGACTCCTGCGCGAGGAATTGGACGTGGAGGTGGACCTGCTGGAGCCGCGACCAGGATTGCCTAAGCTCGTGCTGGCGGCGAGCGGCGGTTTCGTTTGGCAGGACTCGTTCATCGGCAGCGGCCTTGGGGAGGCTGAAAGGCGACCCGAGAGCGAGGCCGTGGCCAATTTTTTTCTGGTGCGCGGCTACGCCATGCGCTCGCTGCCCGAAGGCTGCCGCTTCGAAGGCGAACGAGATCTGGTCGTTGCGGGGGAAACACTGTTCGCAGGGTATCGTTGCGCCGAGGATCTGGCCGCGCACGAGGCGCTCGAGGGAGTCCTCGGGCGAGAGATTCGCTCACTTCGGCTGTCGGACGGCTGGCCTTTCCCTCTGGACACCTGCCTGTGTCCGCTGAGGGGCGACAGCACCATGTTTTTCCCGGACGCCTTCGGCTCCGCCTCGCGCAGGATTCTCGATGACAACGTGCCGCTACTCCTGCCTATGGACCGGGACGATGCGCGGCGTCTCGGCGGCAACGCCCTGGTTGCGGGCCGGAACGTGGTCCTGCCGGATGGCTGCCGGACTACCGTCACGCGGCTAGAGAAGGAAGGCTTTCAGGTGCACACCATGCTGCTGGGCTCCTATGCCCGGCACGGCGCCGGGCCCAAGGCCCTGGCGCTTAAGCTCGAGTATTGAGTTTCGGGAACCCGCTCGCGAAGCGGTCATTGTGCCAATGCCGTAACGCGGGATGTGGCTGTCTCTCGTGACGAGGTTGAGCCCTTTTGACTTGCGCTTTAGTTAGTTAGCTTAGCGAGCAGAAAATCGGCCGATCGGATCGCGGTGGTACATTAGTAGCCTATCCGCCCCCTCCGCGTGATGGAAGGTCCATTGCTGGACAACCACGTCTTCCTATGGTGGCTCACGGATGTCGCGAGACTGGCTGATGAAGCAATCGCCAATCCAGGCAACGACGTCTTCGTCAGCGCCGTTACCGTTGGAAAGTCGCAGTCAAGCGGGGGAAGGGGACGATGACCGCGCCGGACAATCTGTCCGCGACGGTCGAAGAGAGGCTTGCTGCATCTACGTCTGAAAGGCGTCAGCTCTCGTCCGGAGAAATTTTTGAGTTCTCGATAAGGTCCATCAACTCTTCGTCGGGCTCGTCGAACTTCGGAGACATCCAGACCTTTCCTTCCAGCCCTCGGGGCAGCCGTTCCGCCATGCGTTTCCGATATGGTTCCAGCCGCAAGTACGGTTCGCCGGCTTTGGCAATCACGACTTCCTCTCCCTCCCAGGCGAGCCGGCCTAGTCGCGGAAGCTGTGACTTCGCTTCATGCATGTTGCCCTGTTTCATGTTGGACTCCGGTTTAGCTAAGTCCGCCTATCTATCACCGTTGAAACTCTCGTCAAGGGCCTCCAATTGCCGACATGGAAGCAAGCGCCCGAGGCGACGGCTCCCGGGATAGTCGATTCGTATCATCGTCGGCACGAGTGCAAGAGACTTAGAGGGACGCTACTGGGTGATTGTGTGTCTGCGCTTGTTGTCTCATTGCTAGGCATACCGGTTGCGCAGGTCGATCAACTTGAATTCTCCGTCAACCCTACGACGAATTGGTTCCAGAGTTACTCGTGCTCATGTGTCCACTTGTTCCGAACCCTGTTCTGATCTCGCTGTTCCCAATCCTTTGCCAAATGCCAAAGTCCGGTGCTTTTCAGTTTGCCTTGTTCCCTTGAAAACAGCCTCGCAAGCACCCGCTCAGCACGTGAGCCGTGCTTTGTCGACGTAAAATAAATCATCATTAGGACTCGAACAGAGACATGATCTGCCTTGTGAGCTTGGCTGTCGCGGATCTTTGTCAGATCAATCTTTGCAATTTGTCGATCTAGACGGTCAACGTTACCTATGACGATGGACAAAAGTGCATCAGCAACGGCAGAATAACGTACTGATTCCTTCAGATATCGCGCGGCCAAGTCAAACTGCCGCCTGGCCGCAAAAGCGGTTGCGTTGAAGCCTCGATCGAGTGGCGATAGTTGGGCTGCATTGCGAATGTCCGAGCGATCGAGCATAGCGAGCAGATGACGGCCAATTTGAGGCAATGCTAAACCGTGATCGATGAGGTGTTTGATGATGTCAACGGCCAAGAGCAATTGATCGCGGCTGCGTTCCGGTGGGTCGATCAAAAACAGGAGATACGTGACCGCTTGCCGCGTCAAAGGGGGAGTGTTCCCAGCAAGTGCATTTGACGCGAGATCTAGCGTAGCGAGGCTTCCGAACATACGGAGGCCCTTGATTCTACGCGACATCCATTGAAATGCTTCGGTCTCCTCGATAACAATTATGGAGGAAAGAGCTGAGAAATTGGAGGATAGAAAAACCGGGGAATCAAGAAGCGTGAGGCTGAAATCATCATGTCGTCTTATAGTTTCCAGAACCAACGTCCGCCAAATAGCCTGGATTCGCGCGTGGTCTTGCCACAGCCGGTCGCCCTGGGCCATCTTCGTATTATTGAGCCGAAACTGGGCGATAACGTTCGGAAGGCCAGCTGGCATGACGTCTATAAGCTTATTCAATAAGAAGCCAGACGTTTCGGTGAGCAGCCCCGCCTGATCAGCTGCGAATATGTCGCCGGCCAAGTTGACAGCACTGCTTGGGTCGATAGATTCGGTGTCGATGAGTGTGGCGAGGACATGGGCGCGAAAGAAAGGGTCCCTTTTGTTGTCGGCTGCGATGGGCAGGAGTTGTTCAATATACTCGGCGCGTTTAAAGGTGAGTTGAATTGCTTCGCGGCTCTCGTTGTATTCTCGAAGGTCTTTCGTTTTTTGACGGTCATACGCGAAGAAAGCGAGGCCGATCAATGCGCCAATGATTAGTTTGTCGATGACAAGTAAAGAAATCTTGTCGCGTAGTGAGTTCCGGTCAGACGTTTGGAAGAGTTCAGCCATATCCACGAGGAGTGGGCGCAGTGTGTGAAATGATGCAGCGGAGCGTATCTGGAAAACCTATTCCCGAAGCTGATCCGCGGCAGCACAGCGTGGCACCAAACTTTGGGATTTGTGGGGGTGTAGCGGTGGAACATTCGGTGTTGCGCGTCGGTGTGCTCTGCGCGGGCATGGGCGCTGGGTTGTCGATTATTGGTTCCCCCGCATCGCCCGCCACATCCGCTCAGGCGTGACCGGCAGTTCGCGCACGCGTACGCCGACGGCGTCTTCGATGGCGTTGCCGATGGCGGGGGAGACGGGCATGAGGCCGCCTTCGCCCAGGCCCTTGGAGCCGTAGGGGCCCGGGCCGTTGGCGTCTTCCACCATGATGGTCTGGAAGGTCTCGGGAATGTCCTTGAAGGACGGCAGCCTGTAGTCGATGAGGTTCGGGTTGAGCAGGTGGCCGTTGTCGTACTGCATCTCTTCCATGAGGGAGTGGCCGATGGCGAACATCACCGCGCCCTCGTCCTGGCCTTCGCATTGAAGCGGGTGGATAGCCTTGCCCACGTCCGCGGTGGAGACGTATTTCAGTAGCTTGACCACGCCGGTATCCCGATCCACCTCCACTTCGGCGCCGCCCCAACTCGTCTCCCAGAAGGTCGTGGGCGACCCCAACACCGCCTTTTTGCTGTGGACGTCCTGGTAGGTTCCCGTGGCTAGCAGTTCGCCGCCCTTGGCGCCGAACTTGCGGTTGAGCACCTGCTCATAGCTCAGGCGCTTGCCTTTGCCGGCGCTTACGTGGCCGTTCTTGAACGTGATCTTGTCGGCCTTGCACTTGAGCAGCTTGGCCGCGGCCTGGCGTAACTGCCGTTTCAACTCGGCCGCCGCCCGCTCCACGCACAGGCCCATGATGACCATGGAGCTGCTGGCATTGGTGGCCGCGTCGTAGGGGGTGGAATCGGTATCGAGCTGGGCCACGGTGACCGCCTCGTAGGGCAGGCAAAGCTCTTCGGCCGCCACCTGGGCCAAGGCGGTGCGGCAGCCCTGGCCGATCTCCACGGTGCCGGTGAACAGCACGGCGCTGCCGTCGGAGTTGAGCTTGATGGCCGCGGACGCCACCTTGTAGGTGCCGCCGCCGTCCTTCATGCAGCAGCTCAGACCCATGCCGCGGTTCAGCGCCTTCTTCGGCTTGCCCCAACCCAGGGCCTTGGCGGTGCGCCGCAGACCCGCTTCCAGGTCGCAGTCCACGGGGGTGTCGCCCTTGGTGAAGGCGTCACCTTTCTTCAGCAGGTTCCGGACCCGGAACTCCACCGGATCGATGCCGAGCTTGCGGGCGATCATGTCC
Organism: uncultured Binatia bacterium (SeqCode); assembly: GCA_965221155.1. Lineage (GTDB taxonomy): Bacteria > Desulfobacterota > Binatia > UBA9968 > JAJDTQ01 > JAJDTQ01. The sequence goes on from OZ244869.1 coordinate 2,471,774, forward strand.
ATCTGGGACTCGTAGGCCCAGGTCACCTGCAGCGTGCCGAAGCCCCGGAACGCCCCCGCGGGCACGGCGTTGGTGTAGACCGTGTAGGCGTCCACCTTGACGTTGGGGATGCGGTACGGACCCGGCGCCCGGTAGCCGGCCTTCTGCGAAACCCGCGGCCCGTAGTCGGCGTAGGCGCCGGTGCCCATGTGGACCTCGCATTCCCGCGCCACCAGCCGCCCGTCCCGGGTGACGCCGGTCTTGATGCGGAACCGCGAGGGGTGCCGGGTGATGGTGCGGAAGGTCTCCTCCGACGTGTGGGTGATCTTCACCGTCCGGCCGGTCTTCCAGGCCAGCGCCGCCACCAGCGGCTCGTTCTTCACCGAGAGCTTGCCGCCGTAGGCGCCGCCCACGTGGGGCACGATGACCCGTACCTTGTTGATGGCGATGGAGAAGAACTCGGCGATGTGGCGCTGGAGCGTGAACGGGTCCTGGGTCGAGGCCCACAGGGTCACGTGTCCGTCCTCCACCCGGGCGATGGTGATGTGCGGCTCCAGCGGGTAGTGCTGGATCTGCGGGAAGGTGAAGGTGTCCTCGAAGATCTCGTCGGCCTCCGCGAAACCCTTGTCCACGTCGCCCCGGGCGTAGTCGTACGCGTAACAGATGTTGGTGCCGCGAAACTCGTCGGGCACGCGGTAGGCGTGGCCGTGAAGCTCGTCGGCGTCCGCCACCTGCTCGTGCACCAGCGGCGCGTCCGGCGCGATGGCGTCGGCGATGTCGATGACCGCCGGGAGTTCCTGGTATTCCGTCTCGATGAGCTCCAGCGCCTCGGCCGCGGTGGCCTCGTCGTCCGCCGCCACCGCCGCCACCGGATCGCCGTCGTAGCGGACCTTGTCCAGGGCGACGATGGTCTGGTCCTTGTAGGCGGAGCCGAAGTAGGGGTTCATGCCGTCCAGGGTCTCGCGGGTTAGCACCGTGACCACCCCGGGCAGCGCCTCGGCCTTGCCGGCGTCGATGCGCACCAGCCGCGCGTGGGGAAAGGGGCTGCGCAGGACCCTTGCGTGGAGCATGCCCGGCAGCTCCAGGTCCATGGCGTAGACGGCCTGGCCGGTTGCCTTGACCATGCCGTCCACCCGTTGCTGGGACTTGCCGATGACCTGGTGTTTCGCCGCTTTGCTCATGGTTCGTCGTTGCCTCCGTGTGGTCGCCGGGCGGCGGGAGCGGTCACGCCGCCCGTCCGGTGACGCAGGCACGGGCGGGTTTGAAACCCGCCCCTACACGTGCCCATCCCCGGGGTAGTTCCGCCGCACCCATGCCAGGGCCTGTTCCCGTGTCTGCAACTCCCCCTCGAGCTGGGCCTCTTCGACGGCTCCCAGCATCGCCGAGAACGCTGGCCCCGGCGCGTATCCGAGCCGGATCAGGTCCCGCCCGCGCAGGAGCGGTTCCGGCCTCACTTCCTCCTCGCCCAGCTCGGCGAGCTTTTGCCGACAGAATTCGTAGTAACCCAGATCACCGTTGGATGAAAGCGCATCGATGCGGCAGAGCTCCAGCAGCTCATCGATGCCGTTCTCCCCGAGAAACCGTTTCAGGGTGCTGAGCCGCATCTTCGGGGCCTGTGTATAGCGGAGGTGGTACCGCACCAGCCAGGCGACCTTCTCGGCCACCGCGCGGCTGCGTTTGAGGCGGCGGAGGATGTCAGTGGCCATCTCCGCGCCGAGCTCCGGGTGTCCGTAGAAGGTCACCCGCTCTCCCGCCGGCTGCCGGCACGACGGCTTGGCCACGTCGTGCAGCAGGCAGCCGTAGGCCAGGGTCTCCGTCGGGCCGTCCAGGTGTTGGAGCAGCGTCAGCGTGTGCACGAAGACGTCCCCCTCGGGATGGTAGTCCGGGGTCTGCTCGCACCCCTTCATGGCGGCGATCTCGGGCAGGATCACCTCCAGGAGCCCGGACTCGTCCAGCAGCTCGAACCCCCGCCGGGCGCCGCCTTCCATGAGGGTCCGGGTGATCTCCGCGCCGATGCGCTCCCAGGCCACCTGGGTGACGGCGGAAGCGTGGCTCCGGATGGCCTGGAGCGTCGGGCCGTCGATGGCGAAGTCGAGTCCGCAGGCCAGACGCACGGCCCGGACCATCCGCAACCGGTCTTCGGCGAACCGCTCGTGCGGATCGCCGATGGCCCGGATCAGACCCCGCTGCAGGTCTTCCCGGCCGTCCACGAGGTCGATGATCCGGTCGCCCGCGGGGTCGTACATCATGGCGTTGATGGTGAAGTCCCGCCGTTGGACGTCTTCCTCCAGGGTGCCGTAGCGGACATGGACGGGATGACGGCCGTCGCTGTAGGGTCCGTCGCACCGGAAGGTGGTGACCTCGAACGGATCGCCGTCCACCACTACGATCACCGAGCCGAATTTCGACCCGATGGGTACGGTGTCCGGAAAGACGGCCTGTACGGCCTGGGGGGTGGCGCCGGTGGCGATGTCGTAGTCTTTGGGCGGCCGGCCCAGGAGCCGGTCGCGCACGCATCCGCCGGCGAGGTAAGCCTCGTGCCCGGCCTCGCGGAGACGCTGGATGATATGGAGAGCCTTGTCGTGCTGTGACACGGGACCGATCCTGTTCCGGGAGACACCGGTCCCGGTCCGCTTAGTTCGCGAGGCCGGCTTTTTCCAGATTCCCGACCACCACGAGGATGAGCTTCTCCGGCTGCAGGTATTTCCGGGCGACCCTGAGAACGTCTTCCGCGGTCACCTGTCGGATCAGGTCGGGGTACCGGTCGACGTAGTCGAACCCGAGCCCGAGATACTCCACTTGCCCCAGGAAGCCGGCGACGTCGTCGTTGGTATCGAGCCCCAGGGCGAAGCTCCCGGTGAGGTAGCTCTTGGCGTCCTGAAGCTCCTCGGCGGTGACGCCGTCGCGCCGGATCCGCTCGATCTCGGCTTTGGCCACCTCGATGGCTTCACGGGCGCTCTCGTTGCGGGTCTGCATGGCCAACTGGAAACGCCCGGCATTCTTGCCCGCGACGAAATAGCTGTAGACGGAGTAGGCCAGCCCGCGCTGGTTCCGGATGCTGTCCCCAAGCCGGGACGAAAGGTCGCCGCCGCCGAGGATCTGGCTCATCACCCGGATGGCGTAGTGGTCCGGGTTGGTCCGGAGCGGACCCTCGTGCCCCATGATGATGTTCGACTGGACGAGGTTCCGGTTCAGCTTGACCGCGTCCCGCTTGGGCGGCTGCAGTGCCACCGGCCCGTCCGCCTTGCCGTCGCTCTTCTTCCAGCCCGCCAGGGCCTCGGTGAGCTTTTGCTTGATCTCCTCGTGGGTAATGTCGCCCACGACCACGAGGAGGGCCCGGTCGGGCCGGTAGTAGCGCCGGTGGAAGTCGACGACGGCGTTCCGATCCAGGCCCCGGACCGTGTCCTCGGAGCCCTCCACCGGGCGTCCGTAGAAGCTGTCGGGGTAGAGCGCGGCACGGAACGCGTCCCGCGCGAGGGCCCGGGGACGGTCCTGTTTGGCCCGGATGGAGGCCGTCAGCGACTGCTTCGTGCGGCTCACCTCCTTCTCCGGGAACGATGCGGCCGTCAGCACCTCGCTCATGAGGGCCAGGCCGGTGTCCAGGTCCTTCTTGAGGATGTTCAGGTCCAGGGTGGCCTGCTCCCGGCCGCAGTCGGCCGAGAAGTGGGCGCCCATGCCCTCGATGAGCGCGCTGATGCCCATGGCATCCCGCGTCGGGGTGCCGAGGGTCAGGAGGCGCGAGGTGAGGTTGGCCACGCCGTGCCGGTCGCCGGGGTCATAGCGCGACCCGGCCCGGACCAGCAGTCGCACGGAGACAATGGGCAGCGCGGGCTGCTCCGATGTCACCAGCACCAGTCCGTTGGGTAGTGTCGCGCGTTGGGCGTTCATGGCGGCGAGGGCGGCGGCGTGGGGGCCCAGGAGCAGGCACAGCAGCAGCGGCAGCCAGCGTTTCATGATCTCTTTCTCGCCTGGGGAACGAGGATGCCCACGGTGCGCCGGTCCGGGTCGAGGTACTGCCGGGCCACCCGGTGGACGTCGTCGGCGGTGACGCCCTGGATTCCTTGCAGGTATTCGTTCATTCGGCGCCAACCTCCGGTCAGCTCATAGAAGCCGATGCGCATGGCCTGTCCACGATTGGACTCCTGGGCGAAGATGAAGGCCGCGGCCACCTGATTTTTGGCCTTGTCGAGCTCCGCCTTGGTGACGCCCTTCTCCCGGACCCCGGCGATCACTTCTTCGATGGCGGCCTCCAGTTCGGCGGTCTCCTTGCCCGGCATGGCCTGGGCGCCGACGGTGAAGGTGGTGGGGTCGATGGACACCCGGTGGTAGCCGGCGTAGGCGTAGCGGGCGATGCGCCGGTCATAGACCAGATCCCGGTAGAGCCGCGAGGTGCGTCCCCGGGACAGGACCATCTCCAGCACGTCCAGCGCATAGCTGTCTTCGTGGCCCACAGCGGGCGCGTGGTAGTTCATGATCAGCACCGGGAGCTCGGCCTCTTTCTTGAGCGACACCCGCCGCTCGCCCCGCTGCGGCGGCTCGGTGAGCCCCACCAAAGGAGGCTCGGGTCCCCGGGGGATCTTGCCGAAGGTTTCGCGGACCTGTGTCAGGATCTCCTCGCTGTCGAAGTCTCCGGCCACCACGATGAAGGCGTTGTTGGGCGAGTAGTAGGTCCGGTAGAATTCCTGGAGGTCCGACAGGGTCATCCGGCGGACGTCTTCCGGCCAGCCGATGATGGGGCGGCGGTAAGGGTGCACGGCGTAGGTCACCGCGTTGGTGATCTCGCCCAGCGCCGCCCGCGGGCGGTCGTCGGTGCGCATGCGCCGTTCTTCCTGCACCACCTTCTTCTCGGGCGTGAAGTAGACGTCCTCGAAGCGGGTGTTCACCATGCGGTCGGCTTCCATCTCGATGGCCACGCCGATGGTCTCACGGCTCATGGTGGCGTGGTAGACCGTGGCGTCGTGGGAGGTGAACGCGTTGGAGCGGCCGCCGTGCTTCCGGATGATGCGCGAATATTCCTCCGGAGCCACCTTGTCGGTGCCCTTGAACAGCATGTGCTCGAGGAAGTGCGCGATGCCGCTCTTACCGTCCACCTCGTTCCGGGAGCCCACCCGGTACCAGACCTGGAAGGTGACCGCGGGGCTCCGGTGGTTCTCCAGCAGCAGCACCTTGAGGCCGTTGTCCAGGATCTCCTCCCGGACCTCCACCATACCCTTGGGTGCCGATGCTCCGGCAACGGCCGGAAGCAGGGTGACCAGCATCAAACCGGCGAGGCGATGTGTCCAGTCCATAAGTTTGAAGATATCGGCCAGATTGTCCAAGCGCAATAGGGTTCGACGCCCCTTCTTGAGAGACCGTTCGTACTGTCCACGCCGCGGCAGGCGTCCGTCGCCATCAGTGGCCGTTGGGTGTTACCAGCCGGCGCGGCACGAGCGAGCCCAGCCCGTGGCGTCGCATCCGTTCGATAAAGGTGGTGCGGTTCAAGTGCAGCAGGTTGGCGGCCGCGGTCTTGTTCCCGTGGGTGCGTTCCAGCGCCTGTAGCATCATGTCGCGCTGGAAACGCTGGGTGCATCTGTCGATGTCGATGCCGTCGCTCGGCAGCGTGAACTCGTTCAGATGGGTGTCATGAGGGTCTGGCCTCATGTGGCCTGCGAGCTCCGGCAGGTCGTCCACGTGAAACTCCTGGTGATCGGTCAGCGTCACCATGCGCTCGACGAGGTTTTCCATTTCCCTTACGTTACCGGGCCAGTCATAGGCTTGCAGCCGTTTCATGGCCGCTTCATCGACGGTGCGTCGAGTGTCTCCGCTTAAGCGTTCCAGGAAATGCTCTATCAGAGGAGGGATGTCTTCCCGTCGCGCCCGTAGCGGGGGCAGCTCCAGGGAGAGGATGGCGAGACGGTAGTAGAGGTCTTCACGAAACTGTCCGGCGGGTATGGCTTCCCGCAGATCGCGATTGGTGGCCGCGATGAAACGGGCTTTGGTGTGGGTGGTGACATCGCTTCCCAACGGGTTGAATTCACGCTCCTGGAGCACCCGCAGCAATTTTGCCTGCAACCTGGGGGTTGTCTCACTGATTTCATCCAGAAATATGGTCCCTTCCTTGGCGGCCATGAACCGTCCCGATCGGGACTGTTGCGCCCCGGTGAACGCTCCCCTGACGTGCCCGAACAGCTCGTTCTCGAGGAGCTCCTCGGGTATGGCTCCACAGTTCACGGCAACGAATGGCTGCTCCGCACGTCGGCTGCGGTCGTGGATGGACCGTGCGATGAGTTCTTTCCCTGTGCCGCTCTCGCCGGTTATGAGGACAGTCGAGTCGCTTGCCGCGATCCTGAGCGTGAGCTCGAAGACATTCCGCATGGCCTCGCTCTTCCCGATCATGGAGCCAAAGGTTTCGCAATCCGGTTCATCCATTGGACGATTCTTTAACTGCCCCATTCGATACCTCCTGAAGTCTTCTTTACTGTCCGTAATATAATTTCTAATAAGCAAGAGTAGGGCCATTGGCTCATTGGCAACTACAATGAATTTCCGGTCAAATTTGGCGTGCAACATGAAGAAGGGGCGGAGGATGACAGTGAACCGGCACGGAAGCTGTCAGCAAATTGACATGGGGGTCGGCTTCTTCGCCGCCACTTCAATGACCTGACATGCTGTTTCCCACAGTTGGAGGGCGTCAGAAATATGACACACAACTGTCAATATACTGGCAATTCCGGCCCGACATCGGGTGCCTGCGGTGTCGGTACACCCTCGTGTCCAAACGCCCGCAACTTGAAAATGATCGCTGAAGGAAGTTAATTGGAGAGATCGTGTCCGACGGCGATCCGAAGAGCAGCAGAAACCCCACCGGCGACGCCCATCTCCCCCCCGTTCCCCTGACCCTCGAGGGCTGGAGCGTCCTGCACCAGATGTTCCGCATCCGGTGGCCGGAATGGAACGCGATGGCGCCGGCGCCGCGTCAGAGGGCCGTCGACGAAGCCGTATCCGCGCTGAAGGCGATGGAGCACACCCCCAACGGCCGTAGCGGCCTCGCCTCGCTCTTGGGCCACAAGGGTGATCTGATGCTCATCCATTTCCGCGAATCCTTCGACGCGCTGAACGAAGCCGAGCTGGCGCTGGCCCAGCTCAAGCTGGCGCCCTTCCTGGAACAGACCACGTCCTATCTCTCGGTGGTGGAGCTGGGGCTCTACAGCGGGTCGGGCCAGCTCTACCGTTCCCTGCAAGAGAAGGGTATCGTCCCCAACACGCCGGAGTGGAAGGAGCAGGTGGCGGCGTATCTGGCCCAGGCCCGGAAGACCATGGAAGGCCGGCTCCGGCCCGACATACCCGCCCGGCGCTACGTCTGCTTCTATCCCATGGACAAGAAGCGCGGCGAGGAGAAGAACTGGTACGCCGCCCCGTTCGCGGAGCGGCAGCGGATGATGCAGGACCACGGCTTCATCGGCCGGGGCTACGCCGGCCGGGTGACCCAGATCATCTCCGGCTCCATCGGCTTCGACGACTGGGAGTGGGGCGTCGATCTCTTTGCCGACGATCCCGTGGTGTTCAAGAAACTGGTCTACGAGATGCGCTTCGACGAGGCCAGCGCCCTCTACGGCCTGTTCGGGCCGTTCTACATGGGGCTCCAGTTCCGGGCGGAGGAGCTGGGGGCGCTGCTGGAGGGGCGGACGCCGCAGTTCGGAGCAGAACCTTCCGCGTAGGCCCCCTTTCCTTTGACAACCAATTCCGGATCGGTTAGTCATTAAATCTGCGAGCGTCGTCGGGGACAGTCACTCTCCTGTGTCGGGTCTTCCGTCGGAATACAACAGCCTGTGACGGGCTCGGAGTAATTACCCGGGCCCAGGCGAATACGCGGAACATCAACATACCCCTGGTGATGCTTGCAAGGACCCGACTACCCATTCCCGGGTATTCGGCCGTCCGCCCCATATTGCCTACTTCTTGCAAGGAGGTGCGCGATGGCAAGGTATCGGGGTGTCGCCATCACCTTCATTTCTTTCTGCCTTCTGGGTCCCGGTCATTTCCCGGCAGCAGCCAGTGATGCGGTACATACGTCGCCGTTCGGCGACAAGAGCGCGCCGAAAGCCGTATCCGGCACCGGTGCCGTGGGTATCCAGACCCCGGCCCGCGTGTTGTCCGTCTACGACGGCGACACTGTGAAGGTCGAAGCGGCCATGTGGCCCGGTCTGACCTGGACGGGAAGCGTCCGTGTCGAAGGGGTGGATACCCCGGAAATCCGGGGCAAGTGCGAGGGCGAAAAGCGGAAGGCCGTGGCCGCAAGAGACTTCGTCAGGGAACGCGTCAGCGGACGGATAGCGTTGGTGAACGTCAAGAGGGGGAAGTACGCCGGGCGCGTCGTGGCGCGGATCAGATTGGTGGACGGATCCGACTTGACGGAGCTCCTGATACAAGCCAAACACGGACGGCCCTACGATGGCGGGCGGCGGCAGGGATGGTGTGGCAAGGAACGGAGGTGACGCGTGTCCGGAATGGAAGGCGTGGCCCCGACGTCGCGCCAGCATGTCCGTGGACGAAGCGGGTACCCGCGCCGAAGGCCCATGGAGCACGCTGGGCGCGCTGCTGGAAGGCAGGACGCCGGGGTTTCCGGGGGGCGGATAGCGGTATCGGTAAGGGCTGACAAGCAAGGGGCCGCATCCTGTTCCGACGTCAAACCGACGCACGCCTCAATTGGGAAGGACCCTTGACACAACAAAGACGCTGACGTATTTCGCTGATTGAGACGCAATCTTGTATTGCCCTCTTTCCGAGGCCCGCGCTCCGGCGCGGGCCTTCGCGCATCTGGTGGACTGTGGTTGAAATAACCCGCCTGTCCCGACGAAGTTAGGGCATGGTAGAGGAATCCGGAAGTCTACGGCGATCTTGACAAAATAGACAATAAATTCTTTGTACGGTCCACCACTGGCGTGAGAATCCATGAACCAGACTAAAGGCCGGAATATCCAGGAATTGGAAAGCGTATTGCACGCCGCTGCCGGTGATCTCAGCCTTGCCCATGTCGCGGTTCTGGTTGAACATCCGGAAGCCGTTCGCTCGGCGTTAGCCGTGGTGGCGGATGTGCTGTCGTCAGAACGCGCGTGTACAGCCTTTGGGGAAGAGTCGGATATCGAAACGATCGGGGGCGTGGAGGCGCAGCGGGTTGACGCCCGGGAATCGGACAGACAGATGTCAAGCCGACTACGACCGGGCGGAAAGGAAGAACTGCTCACCTCCCACGAGTTGGCGGAGCGGGTAGGGCTCAAGACCCGCCAGTCCGTCCATGACTGGCGGAAAAGGGGGAGGATCGTCGGCTGGCAAGGCGCTAAACGGGGGTACATCTTCCCGGCGGGTCAGTTTGATCGGCGCGGCAGGCCGTTGGACGGACTTGAGCGGATCGTTCCTCACTTCAGCGACGGCTACACGGCTTGGATCTGGCTGACGACGCCGCGGCCGTCGCTCAACGGAGCGAAACCAATTGTTCTCCTGGGCAGGGGAGAGAGCGACCGCGTGGCGGCTGCTGTCGAAGGAGATGCTCAGGGCGACTTTGCGTGACCGCCGAGTACGATCCCGATCACATTCGCGAGCGCCTTCGTGCGGTGCGGCTCGGCCGGGTGTACCGCCTGATCCATCGCAGCCACCGCTCGCGTCCGCTTGATGCCGTCGCTACGCCGAGCCGCTTCAGCGATCCGGCCGGGCGCTATTCCATCCTTTATACAACCGACGCTGTCGTCTGTGGTTTTGGGAAGCCCTCGCTCGCAATCGGTTCACACGGCGCAGGCGCCGCGAAATTCCGCGCTTGGATGTTGAGTCCCGACTTGTCGTAGCGATCCGCTCGACCGAGCCTCTTGGTGTGGTTGACCTGCGAGGGGACGGACCGATCCGTATTGGCGCTCCGACGGCCGTAACTCACGACGCCAACCACGCGGCGGGCCGTTCGCTGTCGGCTGCCACCTACGCGAGCGTACATAGCGCTCACGACACAAGTGGGTTAGCAAATTGGTGACCTGCTCACTTCGGTTGTCCGCCGCCCGACCATCACCCGGCCATATTGCCATATTGCTTTGCGAAGTCTTCCACGGCATTTGTTTGACCAACAAATTCCGTCCTCACTTCAAGATCGGGCAACAGCTTGTCGTAGTGGGTTGGCAGTTCCTTGTTGATATCTACGACAAAAGTAGGAGTCGAGGGAGTTGGCTGGTTTGCAGTCAGAAAGAATCTCATTCCGAGGTCGGAAACAGGGAGTGAGTACCCGAGGACAAAAACTCTCGTGGCTTGCGCCAGAGCCGAACCGGCGTCCCGCCACAGCCGCCGTACCGTTTCGTTGTTGAAGTAGGTAGTTTTCTCGGTGACGGGAGGAATGACTAAGGCTTCTTTGTCTCTGGATAGTAGCCGCAGAGAGTCCTCCACTTCTGCCGAATCTTCGCCGAGAGGCGGTACGTCCGTATAGAATATTGTTTCGCCGTAGAAGTCCTCCCGGCCGGAATAGTACCAGTTCGTTGAGCCGTGCAGCTTGAGATAGGAGAAAGTATCTTGGGGTTTTACCAACCGACGCGCGCCGGTGGGCGATCGTGATTGTATGTTGGAGAAGTACGGCGGATAAATCAGCTCGGGAAAGAGCGGCATCAGCCCGTCAGCGATCTTTAGTCTGCCTGCGGCCCTTTCGATCAGCGTGTCATAGTTCAAGGTAATGATCTTAGCGCGACGCTCGTGCCACACGTGAACTAGACTGTCCAACCACTTCGGCGGGCTATCCGTGGCTGCGGTCGATACGCGGTCGTCGATTATTGCTGCAATCAATTGCCGGATGTGACCAACGAACGACTGGTTGTAGTACGCTTGGTGTTTCTCCAACCACGGCTGTGGTTGGGACAAATAGGTCATCCACAGCTCGATGTTGTTTCCGAGCTTTCTCAACGTCGGGGGTACGGGTCGGTCGAGCTTGTTCAGGCGGCTCATCACCTCGGTGTTCAACTCATCCATAGTGGGCATGCGGTGATGGATCGCTTTGGAGAAACCCGCACCGAGGATGAATACATCGTAGCTCAAAACTCCATCCCAATCCCCTTCGCGCTGGCCAAGGCAAAGATCCGGCTGGCGATGGCGATGTCGGCGACGCCCTGTCCGGCGTTGTTCTTGAACAGGGTGATCTGGTCGAGGGCGGTGCGGCCGCGTATCCGGCCGGTGAGGAGGTCGCTCAAGTTGCCGACCTGGTCCCACTGGAGGAGGCCCTTCTCCACGGGCTCGTAGAAGTCCCCTTGCTGGTCCTGGATGGCCTGCTCGCGGGAGTTGGCGACGATGACGTCGGCTCGGCGCACGGTGGCGTCGTCGATCTCCCGGCGTCTTTGTTTGATGAGGCCGGCGTTCATGAGGCCGACGTTGCCGCCGACGATGGAGGTGACGTGGACGCCGGGCTCCAGCCAGGAGCCGTCGAACACCGGGACGTTGGAGTTGGTGGCGGTGAGGACCACGTCGGCGCCCCGGACGGCCTCCCGGGCGCTTTCCACCGGCACCAGCTCGCAGGACACCAGGGGCTGCATTTCTTCACAGAAGGCCGTGCGGGTCTCGGGGGTGCGGCAGAAGAGCTTCACCTTCTTGAAGGGGCGTATGGCGGCGAAGGCCAGCAGGTGGTACTGGGCTTCGGCGCCCGCGCCAAGGAGGCCCAGCACGGCGGCGTCCTCCCGCGCCAGGTGGCGGGTGCCCACCGCGCTGGTGGCGGAGGTGCGCAGTTGCGTGGCGCGGGTGGCCGGCACGCCCTTGACGCCGAAACGGCCCGCCAGAACGCCTTTGAGGGAGGCGTCGGCGGTATCGAAGAGGACGACGCACGGACGGCCCATGTGGTCGTAGGTCTGGTTGTCCGTGGACGTGGCCACGAACTCCGAATGGGCCAGCACTCCGATGCCGCCCAGGCTGGGCACGCCGCCGGGATGCACGCTGACCCGCGCGCCCTCCCGGGTCATGACCCTGCGGCGCGGGGCGTTGAGCTCGGCGTTGTCGCCAAGCTCCCGGAACCCGGCCTCCACCGCGTCGATGGCTTCTTCCATGGTGATGATGTCGGGTGCGTCTTCCGCTCGAATTAGTAGCGCCACGTTCTTCCAGTCCTTTCGATGGTTACTGCGCGGGAGTGTGCGTTGTTACGGGGAATCAGGATTCGCTTACTCGGACACAGTCCTAGCAGGCTGTGTCAAAACGCCATCCGAGCGAGGCAACGGCCCCTGAGATCGTCATTCCCGCGAAAGCGGGAATCCAGGCGGGGTGGAGTGGGGAAACACCGCGTAGCGCCCCTCCAGGACCCGTGGATTCCCGCTTTCGCGGGAATGACGATACGGGGCGTCGGCGCCATTTCGTACCCAGGCGGAGTTTGGACACATCCTGCTACGCCCCGGCTGCCGTGGCTGGAACCGTCCTGGGGATGGCCCGTTCGTCGATGGGCCAGTGGAGGATAGCGGCCACGATGCCGAGGCCGGCGCCGGTCCACCAGATGATGTCGTAGGAGCCGGTATAGTCGAACAGCAGCCCGCCCAGCCAGATGCCGATGAAGCTGCCGATCTGGTGGTCCAGGAACACGATGCCGTAGAGCATGGCCATGTAGCGGGTGCCGAAGACCTGTGCCACGATGCCGCTGGTGAGGGGGATGGTGCTCAGGAACAGCACGCCCATGAGCGACGAGAACACCACTACGGTCACGTTGGTCATGGGCACCAGGTAGAAGCCGGACATGACCACGGCGCGCAGGAAATAGATGAGGCTCAGCAGGTTCTTCTTGCTGTAGCGGTTGCCCAGGACGCCGGCGCCCAGACAGCCGGCGACGTTGAACAGTCCGAGGAGCGAGATGGCGGTGGCGCCCAGGGCAGGGGACAGGCCGTTGTCCACCAGCAGCGCGGGCAGGTGCGCGGCGATGAACAGGGTCTGAAAGCCGCATACGAAGAACCCTGCGGTGAGCAGCAGATAGCCGGTGTGGTGCCGGGCCTCGCCCAGGGCCTGCCACAGGGTCTGGGCGCGCTGGACCGCGGCCGGCTTGTTCTCCACCAGCGCCGCGGACAGCGGCACGATGAGTGCGGCCACCCCCGCCAGCATCACCAGCGTGCCCGCCCAGCCGTAGGACGAGAGAAGGACCTGACTGAAGGGGACCACCAGGAACTGTCCGGACGAACCGCCGGCGCTGCCGATGCCGAGGTAGAGGCCGCGCCTTTCGGGCGGCGCGCTGCGGCCGATGACGGCGAGGACCAGGGAGAAGCTGGTGCCGCTCATGGCCACGCCGGTGAGAAAGGCGGTGCTGAAGGTCATGCTCCAGGGGTCCGTGGACACGGACATGAGATAGAGGCCGGCCATGTAGGCCAGGGCGCTGAGGGCCACGACCTTGGCGGAGCCGTAACGGTCGGCCAATCCCCCCAGAAGCGGCTGCGCCAGCCCCCAGATGAGGCTCTGGAGCGCGATGGCGAAGGAGAAGATGCCCCGGGGCCAGCCCAGGGTCTCGCTGATGGGGGTCAGGAAGAGGCCGTAGGTCTGGCGGATGCCGAAGGCCAGCATCATCACCAGGGTGCCGCAGATCAGCACCACGACGGGGGTGCGCCAGGATTGTTGCATGAGTGTGATGAGTCTTAGAGGGTGCGGGCAATGGAGTCAAGGCGTCTTTGCGGCGGGGATGACACGGGCAGGCGCATGGGGCATAAAGGCTCGACAGCCTACGGCGGCAACAACCAATCGGGGAGGTTTGCGATGGTTTTCAGGATCGGCACAGCGGATACCGGCGGCACGTTCGACACCCAGGGCATGGCGGTGGCCCAGGTTTTCAACGAATCCCGACCGCCGGCGGAACGGTGTGAGCTGACCCGGAGCTCCGCCAGCATCGACAACGCCAACCGGCTGGACCGGGGGGAGATCGAGTTCGGCTTCATGGCCTCCAACTGGGTCCCCAGGGCGGCGCGGGGGGCGGCGCCGTTCGATCACCCCATCGGGCTGCGCATGGTGTCCCCGGCCAACGCCGGCCCTATCTTCTTTGTCGCCCTGGCCGATACACCGGTGCAGTACATTGCGGACATCGCGAGGAAGCGGGTGGCGGTGGGCGCCAGGGACAGCGGCATGACCCAGCACGTCCACACCCTCTGCGACGCCCTGGGCATTCCCTTCTCGAGCTTCACCCCTGTCTACCTGGGGTTCCCCGAGGGGGCCGACGCGCTGGTGGCGGGAGAGGTGGACGTCCAGTTCCAGTGTCCCATTCCCAACACGGTAATGACGGACCTGAGTCAGCGCGCGCGGGTCAAGGTCGTCGGCTACACGGAAGAGCAGATCCGGGACGTGCTGTCCAAGGTGTTCTACTATCGCCGGGTGGTGATGCGGCGGGGCGCCTTCCGGGGGGTGGACGCGGACACGCCGCAACTCGCGGTGCTGAACGTACTGGTGACCCACGAGCGCGTGGATGAGGGTCTGGTGTACGAATTGGTCTCCACGCTGGTACGGAACACCGGGGCCCTGGAGCGGCTCAACCCCCTGTTCGAGGGTCTCGCTGACCTGTACGAGCCCCTACGGAGCGAGGGCGCGGAAGCGTTGGAAGTGGATGGGGTGCCGTTGCATCCCGGGGCCCTGCGGGCCTACCGGGATGCGGGCTATCTGTGATTCGCCCTGAGGCGGTGTGATTCGCGCTGACGCGGGCGCTCGGGGCCCCGGTTACGCGGACGCCCCGGCGACCGCGGCCTCCTGCCGACCTCGGCGCGCGAAATAGTCCTTGGCGATTTCGGGGAACAGCGTGTAGGAGAGCAGGTCTTCCTCGCTGGCCGCGAGGTCGCCGATCTCCTTGCGGGCCTCCTCCATTCGAGGCTTCAGCAGGTCGGCCGGGCGGCAATGGATGGGGTCTTTCTTGCCCAGGACCATGGCCTTCATCTCGTCGCTCACCCGGCCCGGCGGCTCGCCGTAGTGGCCCATGACGTAGTTGCGCACTTCCATGGTCACCACGCCGTAGCGCTTGCCGGTGAGGACGTTCAGCGTCGCCTGAGAGCCCACGATCTGGCTGGTGGGGGTCACCAGCGGCGGATAGCCGAGGTCCTTCCGCACTGCCTGGACCTCCTGGAGCACTTCGTCCAGCCGGTTCTCGGCGTTCTGCTGGCGCAACTGGGTCACCAGGTTCGACAGCATACCGCCGGGGATCTGCGACTCCACGATGTCGGCGTTGACGCGGTTGCTGATGGCGCTCTCGAACTCGCTGTACTTGCCGCGCACCTCGGTGAAGTACTCGGCGATCCGGCCAAGCTGCTGCAGGTCGAGGCCGGTGTCGTACGGGGTGCCCTTGAGGGCGACGACCAAGGCCTCCGTGGCCGGCTGCGAGGTGCCGTGGGACAGCGTGGAGATGGCGGTGTCGACGATGTCCACTCCCGCTTCCACGGCCATGATGTAGGCCATCTGGGCCATGCCGGTGGTGCAGTGGGAGTGCAGGTGGATGGGAATGTCGAAACGCTTCTTCAATGCGCCGATGAGTTCGTAGGTCACGTACGGCGACAGCAGCCCCGCCATGTCCTTCACCGCCAGCACGTCGGTGCCGGCGTCCACGAGCCTGTCGGCGAAGTCGACGAAG
Source organism: uncultured Binatia bacterium (SeqCode) (assembly GCA_965221155.1). Lineage (GTDB taxonomy): Bacteria > Desulfobacterota > Binatia > UBA9968 > JAJDTQ01 > JAJDTQ01. Next base: position 2,487,312 of record OZ244869.1, read on the forward strand.
TATTGCAGCGAGTGGACCGGGCTGATGGTGTAGGACAGCGCGGCTTCCAGGGTCTTCCCGGTACGCTTCACCGCGTCCATGGACGTCTTCATGTTGCGGATGTCGTTCATGGCGTCGAACACCCTGAAGACGTCGATGCCGTTCTCCGCAGACTTTTCGATGAAGGACTCGACGGTGTCGTCCGGGTAGTTGTGGTATCCCACGATGTTCTGGCCCCGCAGCAACATCTGCAGCCGGGAATTGGGCATGGCCTTCCGGATCAGCCTCAAGCGCTCCCAGGGGTCTTCGTTCAGGTACCGGAGGCACGCGTCGAACGTGGCGCCGCCCCACATCTCGACCGACCAGAAGCCGATCTTGTCGAGATCCCCGGCGATGGGCAACATGTCCTCGGTGCGCATGCGCGTCGCCAGCAGCGACTGGTGTGCGTCCCTGAGCACGGTTTCAGTTATCCCGACTTTCTTGCCTTCCATCAACTCTCCCAATTTGCGAATGGTGACGGTAATCGGAGCGCGACGATATTAACGCGACAGAATAGGGCATCCCAATTGCTTTAGCAAGCAAAATCGCGCTTGTGCGTGGCTTTCGGGCTGAAACGGCGGCCGTGCGTCAGGCGACCTCGCTCTTTGCCGGAGGGGCCTGGATCGGCAGAGGTTCGGTGGCGGAGGCGCATTGCAGGTAGATGGAGACGCGGGTGCCTTTCCCCAATTGGCTCTCGATCTTCAGATCGCCGCCATGGGCCTGGGTGATGTGCTTGACGATGGCGAGACCGAGACCGGTTCCGCCGAGCTCCCGGGAACGCGCCTTGTCCACGCGGTAGAACCGCTCGGTGAGCCGGGGCAGGTCCTTTTCCGGAATGCCGCAGCCCGTGTCGGATACGGTTACCGCCACCCGGGGCGGGTCGCCGCCGTTGGACTCCGGCTCGAAGCCGGCATGGACCAGCACCTCGCCGCGGTCCGGGGTGTACTTGAGGGCGTTGTCGACCAGGTTGATGAGCAACTGCTGCAAGCGGTCTTCGTCTCCCAGGATGTCCGGCGTGTCGGGGCCGGCGTCGGCGCGGATATGGATGCGTTTCTTGTCGGCGTGATCGCGAAACAGCTCCAGGACCCTTTCCAACAGCGGCCTCGTAGCCACCTGCTGCATCCTCACGTTGACGTTGCCCATCTCCAGGTCCGACAAGGCGAGCAGATCGTCGATGAGCCGGCCCAGGCGCTCGGAGTGGCGCTTGACGACGTTGAGGAACTGACGCGCCATCCTCGGGTCGCTGGGCGGGTTGTGCAACAGTGTCTCGGCGTAGCCCTGTATGGCGGTCAGAGGTGTACGCATCTCATGGGAGACGTTGGCGACGAAATCGACGCGGATCTGCTCCAGCCGCTTCAGCTCGGTGACCTCGTGGAACACCAGCACGTAACCCAGAAGGTCTTGCTGCGAGTGCTCCAGTCGCGCGGCGTTGACCGCGAACCAGCGGTTGTCCCCGAGGGTCAGCTCCCGATGGAGCGCATGGTCGTCGCTGTCGCCTTCCACCACGTCGTGAATGAGGGCCTGCATTTCCGGATGGCGTGATACCTCGACGGTGGACATGCGCCGGACGCTGGTGTCCGCCGGCAGATTGAACATCGTCTGAGCCATCTGGTTCACGAGGATGACCTTGCCGTTGGTGTCCAGCACGATCACCCCCTCCATCATGCAACTCAGGATGGACTGGAGCTTCTCCCGCTCCGCCGTCATGTCTTGAAGGCGGCCGGTCAGCTTGTGCGCCAGTTCGTTGAGGCTCGCCTCCAACGCCCCCAGCTCATCCCGCCGTCGCACCGGAAGGACCTTGCCGGGCGGGGTCCCATGGCCGGCTTTCCGGCAGAAGGCTACCATGTCGGCCAGGCGGTTCCGTCCCCGCCGGAGCCACACGACGGCCGCCAGGAGTCCGACCGGAAAGACCAGCCAGAAGGCGGTGGACAACCAGGCCGCGGCGGCATTCCGGGAGGTTTCGGGCGGCGGCGAGCTTGCGTATTGAGAATAAATGAAGGCCAGGACCAGGAGAGTGAGCGGGATGTAGCCAAGACACCACTTGGCCAGCGCGCTATGTCTCGAGGGATCTCTCATCCAACTTGTAGCCTACGCCACGCACGGTGACGATCCAATCGGGATTGTGGTCGTCGTGTTCCAGCGCTTCCCGGATCCTTCGGATGTGGACGTCTACGGTACGAGGCGTCACATACACATCAGAGCGCCATACCCCATCGAGAATCTGGTCGCGGCTCAGCACCCGGTTGCGATTCTGAATCAGAAACCGCAGAACTTCAAACCCTTTGAGGGTAAGCCTGACCGGCCTCCCCGCGACCTGCACCTCGTACGTCGTGAAGTTGACCTTGAGGGGACCCTTCTCGTAGATTTCGGCCAGGTCGGGCGAAGCCGGAGCCTCGGTTCGCCGAAGCACCGCCTTGACCCGCGCCACCATCTCCCTGGGGCTGAAGGGTTTCGTGATGTAGTCGTCGGCCCCCAGTTCCAGGCCCACCACGCGGTCGGCTTCCCCTGCCTTTGCGGTGAGCATGAGGATCGGCGTCTGGGCGGTCTCAGGGGATTGCCGGATGATTTTGCAGAACTCGAGGCCGGAGAGGCTGGGCAACATCAGGTCCAGCACGATCAGGCGCGGCGTCTCCTTCCGCACCAAGTCCAGGGCGTCTTCACCGTTCTCGGCTTCCAGCACCCGAAAACGCTCCTCATTCAGATGGTAGGAGATCAGCTTGCGTATGTCCGCCTCGTCTTCGACGACGAGTATTTTGTCCGCCATGAGGCTACCGTGCCGACTTCCGTGCTTCGTTCAGATGAAACGAGGCACTTCCTTGACGTGGCGAATGCTGGTCCCCTTGACCAGGAAAACGACCATCTCCGCGATGTTGGTGGCATGGTCCGCGATTCGTTCCAGGTATTTGGAAACGAACGTGATCTTCATGGCGCGGTTGATGGTCCTGGGGTCGGAGATCATGTACGAGACCGTCTCGCGGAAGATCTGCTCGTTCAGGTCGTCGATCTCCTGGTCGTCCTGGCATACCTTGAGCGCCAACGAGGTGTCCTCGTGCACGAAGGCGTTCAGGCTTTCCGATATCATTCGCCGAGAGATTTCGGCCATGCGCGGAATATCGATGTAGGGTTTGAGCGGGGGCTCGCGGATCAATTCGAGAGAACGCTCGGATATATTCACCGACATGTCGCCGATGCGTTCCAGGTCGGTGGTGATCTTGAGCGCCGTCGTCACGAACCGGAGGTCCTTGCCCGCCGGCTGGTGCAGGGCGATCAGGCGCACGCACAACTCGTCGATGTCGGCGTCCATCTGGTTGACCTCGGCGTCTCTTTCGATGACGGCTTCCGCGAGCGCGGCTTCACGTTCCACCAGCGCCTTGATGGATCGGTCGATCTGATCTTCCACCAAGCCGCCCATCTGGATGATCCTGTCACGGAGTGACTTGAGTTCTTCTTCGTATTTCCGATCGGTGTGTTCAGGGCGCATAGGCGACCTCGCAGGTATGGCAACGCCAATTGTTACGATACATGCCGCCATTCAATGTCGACGGTTCGTGTTACGTCTACATTAAAAATCCTGCGCATCTTTGTAAACCTATTTGTGAGACACAACACTAGCCGGTTTCGATCTGGTAGGCTTCCTGGTGCAGTTCGGCATTCGCCTTGATGATCACCTGACGGTCGATCTCGCGCTCCAGCGCCTCCAGGCCTTCATTGGCATCGTCGTAGAGAAAGTTGGCGATACCGGGGTGGACGTGCAGGGTGATGCGGGTGCCGTTGTCGAGTTGGGCGCTCTCTCGTTTGATGTCGCGGAGGATCTCGTATGCAATGGTGGGTTGGGACTTGATACGGCCGCGTCCCACGCAGTAGGGGCATGGACTCAACAGGACGTTGCCGAGGTTCTCCCGGGTGCGCTGCCGGGTCATCTCCACGAGCCCGAGCCTGGAGATGGGGAGCACGCTGGTCTTGGCCTTGTCCTCCTTCACCGCTTCTTTCAAAGCGTCGTAGATCTTCTTCCGGTTGGCGGCCTGTTCCATGTCGATGAAGTCGATGATGATGATGCCGCCGACGTTGCGCAGGCGTAGCTGATGCACGACCTCGCGCGCGGCCTCCAGGTTGATCTTGAAAACGGTGGCTTCCAGATCCTTCTTCCCGACGTAACGCCCGGTGTTCACGTCCACCGCCGTCAGCGCTTCGGTCTGTTCGATGTTGATGTGTCCACCGGAATTCAGCCAGATCTTCGGCTCCAGCGCCTTGCGGATCTTGCGCTCGATCTGGTACCGGTCGAGCAGCGGCTCGGGTTCGTCGTACAGCACCACGCGCCGCTTCAGGCGCGGCATGAACTGATCCACGAACTCCACCACGCGCCGGTATTCCCTGGCCTGATCGACCACCACCACCTCGGTGTTGGCATTGAAGAAGTCGCGAATGGTGCGCGGCACCAGATCCAGATCCTGATGGATCAACTCGGGGGTTGCCGCGGTCTCCAGCCGGCTGCGGATTTGGCCCCAGAGCTTCGTGAGAAACCGCACGTCGCTCTGGATGTCCTTCTTGTTGCGTCCCTCGCACGCGGTCCGGATGATGAAGCCTTCATCGTCCCCTGCCAGCTCCTGGACGATATCCTTCAGCCGCTTTCGTTCCTTCTCGTCCTCGATCTTGCGGGAAACGGCCACGTGGCGGGTGTTGGGCATGAACACCAGGAATCGGCCGGGCAGGGATACGTGGGTGGTGATGCGGGCGCCCTTCATCCCCAGCGGATCCTTGGAGACCTGTACGAGGATCTCCTGATCCGGGCTGAGCTGTTGCTCGATGCGGGGCCGGCCCTGCTCGGGAGCGGGCTCGAACAGCGACTCGTCGTCGTTCCCGTTGACCGTCGCAGGCAACGCCGCCGGGGAAAAGATGTCCGAGGCATGGAGAAACGCCGCTTTCTCCAATCCGATATTGACGAAGGCGGCCTGCATTCCGGGGAGCACGCGTCCCACCCGGCCCTTGTAGATGTTTCCGACGGAACCCTTTTCCTGGTTGCGCTCGATGAGGAACTCGGTCAGGCCGTTGTCCTCCATCACGGCGATGCGGGTTTCCGGGGGGGTGGTGTTGATGAGGATCCGTCTCATGCGTCAGGTCGTTGCGGACTCGCTGAAAAGGAGAAGGGGGTCAGCACCCCGGTTCAAACGGTACCCGGTTCAAATGGTACTTGGTAGTATGCGGTCCGAAACGCCGATAATGTTGAGGATAGGCCAGTTGATGCGAAATGGCAAGTTGAGGTCCGCCGGGCCCCCCCGGGCGCCGTGTGTTTGACAAGGCGCTCGGCGGACGATAGATTCCTCTTGATTCAATCTGGGGCCTTTGTGGATACCGGTACACTTCAGGCAGGGAGTCCAGGGAGCGTCGCCGTGGACTGTTCTTCAATGCACACAAAGGTGCTGATGTTGAATCGTTCGTATCTCCCGATACACGTCACGTCGGTACGCCGCGCCTTCACTCTGCTTTACCTGGGCATCGCCAGGGTCGTCAACGAAAGATACCAGACCTTCGACTTCAAGGGGTGGAGCGACCTTACGGTTTCGGTCCACGAGGAAACCGTGGGGCTGGTCAACCATGTGGTGCGCGTGCCACGGGTCATACTCCTGGTCCGGTACGACCGCGTGCCAAAGCGGCAGGTCCGATTCAGCCGCTACAATATCTATGCCCGTGACAAGTCCACCTGCCAGTACTGCGGCCGCAAGCTGCCGCGGCACCGGCTCAACCTCGATCACGTGATTCCCCGTTCCCTGGGTGGCACCTCCATGTGGGAGAACGTGGTCTGCTCTTGTGTCCCATGCAACCGGAGGAAGGGCGGGCGCACTCCCCGGGAAGCCCGGATGAAGCTGTTGCACGAGCCCTACAAGCCCACGTGGACCCCTTTCATCCACGAGGGCGACGGGAACGTCCGCTATCGCGAGTGGCTGCCGTTCCTCTCCACCGTTGACGCCTCCTACTGGAACTCCACCCTGCTGCAGGAATAGCGGTTTCCCCGCTTCAACATGTTGTGGTGCAGCGTCCGTTTCATCCCCTCATGTTGTGACTTTGCCTTGACACCAGTCCCTTTCGTGTGAAATAAAAATAGGATGGAGATCCCGCGTCGGCCGGGCGTCACGCAGAGTGCGGGATACATCGTATGCTTTTAAAGGCACTGGAAATTTCCGGGTTCAAGTCTTTTGCGGAAAAGACCGTCGTGCATTTCACCGCCGATGTCACGGCGATCGTGGGGCCCAACGGTTGCGGCAAGTCCAACGTCGTGGATGCGCTGCGATGGGCCATGGGCGAGCAGAGTGCCCGTTCCCTCCGTGGCCAGACCATGGAGGACGTGATTTTCAACGGCAGCGAGCAACTCCCGCCCATCGGCATGGCGGAGGTGACCGCGCTGCTGGACAATTCCGATGGCAGCGCCCCCGCCGACTACGGCGCCTTCGGCGAAATCGCGGTGACCCGGCGGCTCTTTCGCTCGGGCGAGTCCGAGTATTCCATCAACCGGGCGCCTTGCCGGTTGCGCGATATTGTCGAGCTCTTTCTGGGGACAGGGGTCGGCAACAAATCCTACTCCATCATCGGGCAGGGGCGGGTCGAGGAGTTGGTGAACTCGAAGCCCGAAGACCGGCGCCGCATCATTGAAGAGGCGGCGGGCACGAGCCGGTTCAAGAGCCGCAGGCAGGCGGCGGAAAGGAAGATGGAGCGAACGCGGCAGAACCTCCTGCGCGTCAACGACATCGTCCGCGAGGTGGAGCGGCAGCTTCACAAGATCGAGTTGCAGGCAAGGAAGGCCGAAAGGTACCGGAACCTCCAGGAACAGTTGAAGGACAAGGAGCTTCGTTGGGCGGCCATCCGCATGCAGGGGTTGGAGCGGGAGATCGGCGAGCGCGGCGCCGAGGTGGATGCCGTCGAAGACCGGATTATTTCGCTTACGGCCACGGTGCGGGCGAGGGAGGCGGAGTGCGAACGCAGCCGTGTGACGTTGCTGGAGATGGACGGCGAGATCGGATCGTCGCAGGAGCGGCTCTACCAGCTCAAGCTGGAGGTCAAGGGGGAGGAGCAGAGGATAGGGTTCTTCGAACGCGAAGAGCGGGAGTTGCAGGATTCTGTCGCAAGGGCCAAGGCCGATGCCGTCAACACCCGCGCGCGACTGGAGACGGTGGCGAGTGAGATCGCGGATTTGGGCAAGGCGAGCGAAGACTTCGCGCAGCTCTCTCTGTTCGAGGGCGAACGTGTGACGCGCATCGAAGTGGACGTGGCCGGTTTGCGGACTCGTATCGAGACGCTTCAGGCGATGGTCGAGCGTGAAAGGGAGCTGCTGGTGGATCGTGTCGGAGCCCACTCGCAACTTACGAATACCCGACGAGCCGATGAGGGGCGCCTGGAGCGGTTGAGAGCCGGGTCGGTGGACAAGGAGAGTGAGCGGCGGGGCGTCGAAGAGACGCTTGAAGCGTTGGACGGCCGGCGTGCCCGGGAGTCCATGGAACTCGATCAGTGCGGGAGGCGCGCGTCCGAGACGGATGAGCGTCTGCGTCGGGCCGACGCGGAATTGGAGAGAGCCAAGGCGGCCTTGGCCGAGCATGACGAAGTGCTGGCCCGAATCAAGGAAGAGTTGCAGGAGGCGCGTTCCGGCCTGGACTCCCTCGAGACGCTGCAAAAGAATTTCGAGGGCTATCAGGAAGGTGTCCGTGCCGTCATGTTCAAGCATCAAAGCAACGGCCAGTCGGACGGGATTTTCGGCGTGGTTGCCGATTTTATCGAAGCCCCCGAAGACGTGGAGAAGGCTTTGACCGCGGTGCTGGGCGAACGGCTTCAGTACGTGATCGTTCAGGGACACAAGGAGGGGGTGGAGGCCATTGACTACCTGAAGCGCGAATCGGCGGGCCGGAGCGGATTCATTCCGCGCCGTTTTGAACGCCGGTGCGGCACCCGGCCGGTTACGCTGGCGGGTCCGGACGTCATCGCCCCTCTGCTTGGGCTCGTGGAGGTGAAGGAAGGTTACGCTGAAGTGGCCGACTATCTGTTGGGGGACGTGGCCGTGGTCCGGGATCTGGAGTCGGGGCTGGGGCTTTGGCGCTCCAATGGATTCAGCCATTCGTTGGTGACTCTGGACGGCGAGGTCATCGATCCCATGGGGGTGGTCACCGGAGGGAGCGCGGAAAGCCTGGAAGGCAATCCGATCTCGCGGCGCCGCAGGATCAAGGAGTTGGAGCAGCAGGTCGTGACCGGCGAGGAACGGGTCCGAGGCCAGGAAGAACGCGTCGTCGAGACAAGGTCCGAGTTGCAGCGAATGGAATCCCAACGCCAGCGGTTGACGGACGAGGCCCGGGACTTGGCGGTCGCCAAGGTGCAACTCGAGCACCAACTATTGGGGACGGATCAGGCCATTGCCCGTTCGCACCAAGACCTGGCGACCATCGGCCAGGAGTTGGGCACCCTGTCGGAAGAGATGGGCTCCCTGACCGACTCCATTGCGGCGTGTGATACGGCCATCGTCGAGAGCGAGCGCGAACGGGTGGCGCTGGAGTCGCGCGTACGGGAGCTCCAGGGCTCCGGCCGAAAGACCGAGGAGGAGTTGCGGACCGCGGACTCACGGCTTACCGACTCCCGCATACGGGCGGTGGCGGCGAAAGAGAAGGAGGAGAACTCCAGGTCGAATCTCGATAATCGGGTGAGCCTGCAAGCCGAGCTCGTATCGCAACTCCAGGAGCGAGAGGCCCGGATCGGGCAAATGACCCGCAGGACTCACGAGATGAAGGTGGCCCGTGAGCAGTCGGAAGCGCGGGTCGGGACGTTGCGGGTGCAGCTCCAGGATGCAGAGGGTGAGGTGGCCTCGCGGCAGCAGGAGTATCGTGGGCTCTCGAACCGGATCCGGGAGGTGGAAGAGGCCGTTCACCTCATTCGTTCCGACATCGACGCCAGGCAGCAGGACAAGATGCGGCTTCAGGCGGTGCAGAACGAGAGGGCTACGGAACTTCGTTACCTGTGCGACGACATCCGGGAAAAGTACGCGGTGGTGTTGGCGGAGTTCGCACCGGACGCCAACGACGAAACCCCGTTCGCGGGCGGCCTTTCCGAAGAGGTGGCGGAGTTGCGGGCCCGGCTGCAGCGGATGGGTGAAGTGAATCTCGCGGCCATCGGCGAGTTCGAAGAACTCACGGAACGGAACCAGTACCTGACCGGGCAACGAGAGGACCTGGAGCGGTCCATGGCGGATCTGCAACAGACCATTACCAAGCTGAACCGAGTCTGCCGGCTGCGGTTCAAGGAGAGCTTCGAAAAGATCAACCAGGAGTTTCAGGCGATCTTTCCCAGACTGTTCGACGGCGGGAAGGCGTCGCTGACGCTGACCGATGAGAACAACTATCTGGAAACCGGGGTCGACATCTTGGCGCAGCCGCCCGGCAAGAAACTCCAATCCATCAGCCTGCTCTCCGGAGGCGAGAAGGCTCTGACGGCGGTGAGCCTTCTCTTCGCGATCTTCCTGACCAAGCCGAGTCCGTTCTGTTTCCTCGACGAGGTGGATGCGCCGCTTGACGACGTGAACCTCGAGCGGTTCATCGATATCGTGAAGGAAATGACCCGCCTGTCGCAGTTCATGATCATCACCCACAACAAAAAGACGATGCTGGCGGCCGATGTGCTCTACGGTATCACCATGGAAGATCCTGGGGTCTCCAAGATCGTATCCGTAGAGATGGTCTAGTGTGAGGTCATCGGCCCATGGATCAGAGAGAAGGGTTCCTTGCACGTCTCAGGCGGGGCTTGTCCCGGACAAGGGCGGCATGGGCTGGCCGTCTGGAGCGGGTCTTCGCGGAGGCCGGCCCGTCGGAGGCCGACTGGGATGCGTTGGAGGAACTGCTCCTCGGCGCCGATTTCGGCGTCCATGCGACACAGAGGCTGCTGGCTTCCGTGCGTGGTTCGAGTCGGGCCGAAAACGGCGACGGGACCGTGCTGTTGCGGCGGGCGCTCACCAGCCTGTTGGAGGAGAATCAGGGCATGGAGTCCTGCCGCTATTCGGAGTCTCCCTGGGTGGTTCTGGTGGTGGGAGTCAACGGGGTCGGCAAGACCACGACCATCGGGAAGCTGGCCCATCAATTGGAGCGGAGCGGGAAGAAGGTGCTTCTGGCCGCCGGTGACACGTTCCGGGCAGGGGCCATCGAGCAACTCGAGATATGGGGAGGCCGGGCCGGGACCGAGGTCATCAAGCACGGTCCGGGACAGGACCCCTCGGGAGTCGTGTTCGATGCTGTCCATGCAGCGCAGAAACGGAAGGCGGACGTTCTCCTCATCGACACGGCCGGCAGGCTTCACAACAAGGTCAACCTGGTGGAGGAGCTCAAGAAGATGCGCCGTGTTCTCGGCAAGGTGCAGGAAGGGGCGCCCCACGAGACCTTGTTGGTGATTGATGCGAACACGGGTCAGAACGCCGTCGCGCAGGCCAGGATCTTCCAGGAGGCAGTGGGTGTCAGCGGCATCGTCTTGACCAAGCTGGACGGCACGGCCAAGGGGGGTGTGGTGCTCAGAATCCAGCAGGAGTTGGCCATCCCGATGGAGTACGTCGGCGTAGGGGAAGGGATCGACGACCTGCAGGAGTTCGATCCGGACGCTTTCGTGCAGGCGTTTTTCGAGTAGGTCCGCGAGTCGTTGGCTGCTTGACATCGGCCCCCGGCGAATCTTAAACTAACTATTTAAGATTTGCTCAGTATTTGTCTCATGGACCTTGACAAACTTGAACAGTTGGAGCTCCAGGTGGAGCGTCTCGTCGAGCAGAATCAGAGGATGAAGAAGGCCAAGGCCCGAGCGGAAACGCGCCTTCAGGAGCGTGACGCGCAGTGCAAGAGCCTGAGCGACCGGATCCAACGGTACGAGCGCGAACGGGCTGCGTTGCGGGAACGGCTGACGAAGATCATTGGGCGGTTCGAGCATCTTGACCTTTCCTGACGGCGCAGAGGCGTTATGCAAAAAGCTGTCGAAGTCAAGATCATGGGGCAGAAGGTCACTCTCCGAAGTGATGACGAGGAGCAACACATCCGGAGGGTGGCGGAATATGTCGACGGAAAGATGCACGAGGTCAGCAAGTCGACGAGTCCAAGGGGCAAGTACAGTGTGGCCATGCTCGTGGCTCTCAATATTGCTGACGAATATCACCGCCTCAAAGACAGCCACGAAGCGGTGACGAATCGAGTCGATGGATTGATCGAGAGGCTGGCAACGGCTTTGTCCGAGGACGACTGACGCAGAACTTTGTCGGACAAGGTCTATTTCATTCCCATGCATTTGTGTGGGATACTGAGCCAAGGGTCGAGGAGTGCAGGCAGGATGTTTTCGGCAACAGGCACAGACATTTCTTGGAGTTCGTTGAAGTGATCTATCGCGTCCGGCGAAGAGAATCCGTTTCCAGACAGTGGGTTTCAATAGGGGGCGATTCACCGTCACCTCACAGGCATCCGTCATCCCCGAGGAGACTCTTCGCCGGCGTGTGATCAAAGAGCCTTCCTGCCGTTACGCCTGCGCTTCTAGTCGAACCGCGCGGGCCTGAGCACACCTCGCCCTGGGCGCCCTTGCATAGGACTTGATCATGAGTTCCTTGATGGGGGACAAGAAACGGGCACTCAGGGGTGCGATTCTAGCGAAAAGAGATTCTCTTTCGTCCACCCTGGTTCGCGCTTGGGGAGAGACGATTCAGAGCTTCGTACTCGCACTCCCGGCTTACCGGGCCGCGGAAGCCATTGCGCTTTACAGCCCGGTGGGGAACGAAGTCGAGACATCGGAGATACGCCGCGGCGCCTTCGCGACAGGGAAGCGGCTGTATTATCCGAAGGCCACGGGCGGTTGTTCACGTATCGTACAGGTGTGGTCGGGGGCCGATCTCGTTCCCGGCCGGTACGGGATTCGCGAGCCGGTGGGAGATCAGCCGTTGCCTCATTGCGGCGATGGCGGACTTGCGGTGTTCGTTCCGGGCGTCGCCTTTGACTGCAACGGAAACCGCCTGGGTCGGGGGAAAGGCTGGTACGACCGTTTGTTGGCCGGTTTGGATGCTCGTGTGCCGAGGATCGCTTTGGCCTATGAATTCCAGTTGCTGGAGGAAGTGCCCGTGGAACGGGGAGATCTGCCGGTCCACACCATCGTGACGGAGAAGAGGGTCATCGCATGCGGTAGCATGGAGGATGGCGTGGATGCGGCTGGCGGATAAACCTTCATATCGTTCCCATGCTTCCGGGAGGTAGCTTGTTTTGGTTACATGGTCTTCTTTAGTTCTGGGTCTTGTCCTGGGTAGCTTGCTGACCGTCGTTGTACTTCTGATCCGAAGGAAGCAGCGCCAGCTCCAGCGGGAGCTCGATCGGAACACCGCCGCGCGTATTTTGGACGAGGCGCGGAGGGATGCCGATGCGATCCGGAAGGAGGCGGATGCGATCCGGAAGGAAGCGGAGATCGACGGCAAGGATGAGGTTTTGCAGGCGCGCTCCAAGTTCGAGAACGAGATGCGGGAGGCGCGCAGGGACCTCCAGTCGCTGGAGAGGAGGTTGCTGGCCAGGGAGGAGGTCCTGGACAAACGTCTGGAAGGCCTGGAGAACCGTGAAACCAGCCTTTCCAACCGGGAAGGAGCCATCGAAAAGAAAGAGCACGCACTTGATGAGAAGGAGGCGGAGTCCCGGCGGCTCGTT
>OZ244869.1:2510000-5359747 GCA_965221155.1 uncultured Binatia bacterium (SeqCode)
TTCCCGGACACAAGGTCGTGGGCACCAGCGGCGTTCGTTAAGGAGGGATCATGGCAGACGACGCAATCGAAGTCTTGTTGGAAGAGGGAAGGACCTTTCCGCCCCCGGATGAGTTCAAGCAATCGGGAAACCTGAACGACCCCGAGGTGTTCGAGCGGGCTGACAAGGATCCCGAGGGATTCTGGGCGGAGATGGCTCAGGAGCTGGACTGGTTCAAACCCTGGGACAAGGTGCTGGAGTGGGACTGCCCCTGGGCCAAGTGGTTCATCGGCGGGAAGATCAACGTTTCCTATAACTGTCTCGACCGGCACGTCAAGACCGCGCGCAAGAACAAGGCCGCCATCATCTGGGAGGGGGAACCCGGAGACGAGCGGGTGCTGACCTACCGCGACGTCTGGCGCGAGGTGAACAAGTTCGCCAACGTGCTCAAGAAGCTGGGAGTGCAGAAGGGTGATCGCGTGGCGCTCTACCTCGGCATGGTGCCGGAGCTTCTGATCGCCATGCACGCGTGCAACCGTATCGGCGCGGTGCACAGCGTCGTGTTCGGAGGCTTCAGCGCCGAGTCGCTTAGCGACCGCATCAACGACGCCTCGGCCAAGGTGCTGGTCACCGGCGACGGCGGCTACCGGCGCGGCACGATCGTCCCGTTGAAGAAGAACGCGGACGAGGCCGTCGAAAGCTCGCCCTCCATCGAGAACGTGGTGGTGGTGCAGCGGGTGGGCAGCGAATCCGGCGCGGTCATGAAGGACGGCAGGGACCACTGGTGGCACGAGTTGATGGCCGATGCGCCGCTGTGGTGCGAGCCCGAGCACATGGACAGTGAGGACATGCTCTTCAGCCTCTACACCAGCGGCACCACCGGCAAGCCCAAGGGCATCGTTCACACCACCGCGGGTTACCTGCTGGGCGTCTACCTCGCCAACAAGTGGGTCTTCGACATGAAAGAGGACGACGTCTTCTGGTGCGCCGCCGACATCGGCTGGGTCACTGGTCATACCCACATCGTCTACGGCCCCATGGCCAACGGGGTGACACAGGTCATGTATGAGGGATCGCCGGACTGGCCGGACAAGGACCGGCTGTGGCGCATGGTGGAGAAGTATGGGGTGACCATTTTCCATACCGCGCCCACGGCCATCCGCACTTTCATGCGCTGGGGAACCCAGTTTCCGGACGCGCATGACCTGAGCAGCCTGAGACTCCTGGGCTCCGTGGGAGAGCCCATCAATCCCGAGGCGTGGATGTGGTACCACGAGCACATCGGCCACGGGAAATGCCCCATCATGGACACCTGGTGGCAGACCGAGACCGGACACCCGCTGATCACACCGTTCCCCGCGGTCACCACCCTGAAGCCCGCCTCGGCCACCAAGCCGTTCCCGGGCATCGAGGCAGACGTCGTAGACGAGCAGGGAAAGTCGGTGCCGCTGGGCGGCGGCGGCTACCTGGTGCTCAAGCGGCCGTGGCCGGCCATGCTGCGAACCGTGTTCAACGATCCGGATCGGTACGTGGAAACCTACTGGAGCCGTTTCCCCGGCATGTACTTCGCGGGTGACGGCGCCAAGCGCGACAAGGACGGCTACTTCTGGCTGCTGGGCCGCGTGGACGACGTCATGAATGTTTCCGGGCACCGGCTCAGCACCATGGAGGTGGAGAGCGCCCTGGTGGATCATCAGGCGGTGGCGGAGGCGGCGGTCATCGGCAAGCAGCACGAGGTGAAGGGTCAGGCTATCTGCGCGTTCGTGTCGCTCATAGCCGGGGTGGAGAACACCCCGGAGCTGGTGGAGGAGTTGCGCGCCCACGTGGCCAAGAAGATCGGCGCCATCGCCCGGCCCGACGAGCTCTACTACGCCGCCGAGCTGCCCAAGACCCGGAGCGGCAAGATCATGCGCCGGTTGTTGCGGGACATCGCTGACGGCAAGGCGATGGGTGATACCACGACCCTGGCCGATCCGACGGTGGTGGCCAAGCTGAAGGAACAGTACGAGGACGAGTGACCTGGGAAACTGCGCGGCTGGAACGCGACATCCGATGTAGGGGCGGGTTTCAAACCCGCCCGTGCCCGCATCGCGCTGTCGGGCGATACAGGCTTCTCGGACAGGCTCCCCGGCGGCCGCGAGAGAGCGGCGAGGAGGGCGTCCCGGAAATCAGAAGACGGTTTTTGCCGGGCTTGGGCCTTTCGAACTCGCACGAACCTGGGCGTTGATCGGTGCTACGTCCGCCCACCGTCAACAGATTTCCGGGACGCCCCCCTCGCCGCTCTCGACCCGTACCGTACACATCACCCGAACACCTGGAAGTACATCTCGGAAAGTGACGGCTCCATGACCGCGGCGTCCTGCATTTCCTTGCGGATCGCCGGCCGTAGCGGCTCGTAGAGCCGGTTTACCTGGGCCAAGACCTCGGATTCGTCCATCTTCGTAAGCCGTCCCCCGGCGACCACCACCTCCCCGTTCACCAGCACGGTGTCCACGGAGCTGCCGTTCTCGCAGAAGACGAGTTGGGTGATGACGTCGTTCAGCGGCGTGAATGCGGGTGTGTCGCGCTTCAACAGCGCGATGTCGGCGAGACGGCCCGGTTCCAGCACGCCGCAGTCGAGGCCGAAGGCCCGGGCGCCCCATCGGGTGGTCATGGACATGGCTTGCCGGGCCGTGATCCAGTGGTTGAAGTCGTGGTCGCGGGTATTGTGGATCAATGCCGCCAGCCGCATGGCGTCGAACATGTTCTGGGAGTCGTTGGAGCAGGCGCCGTCGGCTCCCAGTGCCACCCGGCCGCCCGCCGCCAGGAAATCCGTTATCGGCGCCATGCCGCTGCCCAGCCGGAGGTTGCTGGCGGGGTTATGCACCGGCGTCGCGCCCCGCTCCACGATGATTTCCACGTCTCCCGGCTCGATCCATACGTTGTGGGCCGTGGACAGGTTGGGTTTCACCACGCCCAGGTCATCCAGGTGCTTCAAGAGCGAGGTGCCGTAGAGCTTCGGGCCCATGAGTCCCTGGGATTTGGTCTCGGCGAGATGGATGTGCAGCGGGACGCCCCATCGGTCCGAGATGGCGGCCGCGCCCTGAAGCAGCTCATCGGTGCAGCGCTGTACCGCGGAGGGTCCGGGACAGCAGGTGGTCAACCGGTCCGGGTCGTGCAGCTCGCTCATGAACGCCTCGATCTCGTCCAGCCAGCCCCGGGTGTCCTTGGTCTCGGCCTGAGTCATTCGGCTCACCTCGTCGCCGGTCTCTCCCTTGGGCGCATCCAAGGGAATAGTGGCTTCGTAGGGCCGGTCGGTGACGGTGAGGGCCACCACGTGCCGCAACCCCAGGTCCCGCATGGCCCGAATCGCCTCGCCGGCGCCCGTATAGCGGCTGTTCTGGTTGCCGAAGAAATGGTCCAGGTTGGTGGTACATCCGGTCTTGAGCATCTCCATGCCGCCCAGAAGGGCGCTGATATAGAACATCTCATCGCCGCAGGCCCGCAGAGCGGCGCGCCAGTACGCGCGCCATATCTCCAACGGGCGGGTGGGCATCAGGCCGCGAAAGATGTTGGCCGGCGAATGATTGTGGGCGTCGATGAGGCCGGGAATGGCGAGAAAGCGGCTTCCATCAATGACCCGGTCCCAGCCGTCCCTTGGACAGCCGGATGCCGGTCCGACGTACTCCAGGCGATTGCCGTCAACCACCAGGGATCCGTCCTCGATCACCTCGTCACGCTCGTTCATGGTGACGACAAGCGCGTGTTCGATCAGTTGTTTCATGGCAACCGCCTTTCCGATCTGTTTCTTCTCGTATTTGGGACCTACTTTTTGCCATCCGGGTCGGACGACCGATCACTTCGTTTTGTCGCAGAGCGCGTTGCCATGCGCAAGGGAAGCGGGCGGATGGTTGCTAGTGTGGTGTCTCACAAATACGGTTATGAATCTGCGAGGGCATTTTGGTTGTCGGCAAGGCGCGATGACGAGCAGTGGCGTGTACCACGCGAGGAAGAGCAACGCAGCCGACGGCCAAAAGGACCCGCAGATTCATAAGCGTATTTGTGAGACACCACACTAGAGTCCAACCCAATTCCAGCTCCAGAGCCATGCTCGCGGGTGGGTCGCCTTAAGAGGAGAGCCACTTGCAGTGTTGCACGAGGTCTGCGAGAGTCTGCCTGAGAGATGGAGGGCCGTCAGGCCCCCTCTAGGCCAAGTTCAGGGAGACCTAAATTCTTAGACTACGAAAATTCTGTATCTCTGGGTTCAAGGCCCTCAATGAGACGACTTTCCACTTCCCACACCGCAAGCTGGCATTGATCGGCGGTAACGGATCAGGAAAGTCCTCCACATTGCAGGCGTTGGGGCTGGTTCGTGAATTTGCGCAAGGAAATGCGTCCAAATTCTTTGATGATCGGGCTTGGTACCCCGCTGGTGTCAAGTCTCGGTTCGAAGCCTCAGGGACATTTAGAGCTGATCTCGTGTTCGAAACCGAGGCCGACGGCCGGTACTTGTGGCAATTCAACCTGGGGCTTCGGACTGGGTATAATCTTCGCGAAGTGATTTGGCACCTTCCCCCTGATGCCGCCCATCCCGCGAAGAAGATGGATCATAGCCGCAAGAGAACGATATTCTACCTCAATAAAGAGCTAGTATTCTCGGGCCTTCGAATGCGCGGGTCCGTGATGGCGTTTGTTGAGTTTGGCTCGAACGGTGGAACTGAATCTAGGCTGCACGAAATCTCCAAATGGGCACAAAAGATCACGTCGCTCGAGTTACTCAGCCCTACTGCGATGAGGGGGGGCGCAAGGGGACCGACGGATGACATTGGTACAAGAGGTGAAAGACTGGCCAGCTTCCTGGCCAGCTTGAGCGCCGGATCCAGGGCTAAGTTGGTCGCGCGGCTCAGTGAATTTTACCCTATTCGAAATATTGAAACGACGAAGAAACGGGCTGGATGGGTGGATATGCAGATCGCGGAGAACCTTGGCGGTGTTGGTGCAATAGGTCCGTCCCACGCAAGCGACGGCCTGCTTCGGCTCTTGGCACTCTGCGCAATTCCCGAATTCGGGAGAAATGCAGCCTTGGTGATGTTGGATGAGATTGAAAATGGCATAGAACCACACATTTTACCTGAGATAATACAAAGAATAGTGTCAGACTCCGATAGTCAATTTGTCTTTACTTCACACTCCCCTCTACTGGTTAATTTTTTCGAACCGGCGGATATTCATATTCTGGCGAGGCGCACGGACGGTGCAGTGGCGACCTCACGGTTTTCCGACTTGGAATCCTGGAGCGAAGGCCTTGAATTTTTCGGCCCAGGCGAGCTTTGGAGCATGGCCGAAAAGAGGGCCATCCAACAAGAATTCGTTGGGGAATCACAGTCTTCCGGCCATCCCAAGGGAGATGGACCGAATCGCTTCTCGGCGGACCGAGCGTGCGCATTTATGACCGAAAGACGCGAATACGATGACTAGGGCGTTGGTTTGTGGAGAGGGCAGCCACGATATCGGCACTTCGAACAAGCCGTCAAACGGACAGCATGCAAGGGAAGAGGAAGGGTGGCTCCAATCGATCCTGCGCAAGCTGGTTGACAGCGAAATTGAAGTGGTGCCCGTCAGGCGCAAGCGCGTTGTGTTGCAAAGAAGGGATCAAAAACGCTTCCGGCCCTTACCTGACGGCCATGGTGCCAAGGCCTTGATGTGTAAGCTCATGGCAAGGTCGGGAAGATACGACCTCGTGGTTTTCATGGCCGACGCTGATTCACGCAAACGCGCAGATTGGTGCCGGATACGTGACGAGATTTCCGATGGCTTTACTCGTGTTCAAGGCGTGGAGGGCGTGCCCTGTGTCCCGATGAGCACCTCGGAGAGTTGGTTGCTGGCGGATCAAGACGCGTGGCGGAGAATGGGGCTGGGGAAACTCGCCATCCTGCCCAAGAGGCCGGAGAGTATATGGGGTGCGCGAAATGAGCCGCGAAGCAACCACCCACACCAGTTATTTCGCCGTGTATGCATTGAGGCAAAGGTGCCCGACTCCCGAGAGACTCGCGTTCAGCTGGCGGATTTCGCAAGTGTCGAAGCGTTGCGTTCTCGCTGCCCGATTAGTTTTGCTGCGTTTGTCGAGGATACCCAAACCGCTATGGCTTAGTTAGGCCGGGCCGTAGGCCGGTGTTTTATCGCTTCTCAACTCTTGAACTAGGGATCACGAGGTGGGTGGATTCGTGGCCGCGCTACACGGGTCAAACGATCACATGGCCACCCGCCGCAGGCTCAGGCCCAGGAGCAGCACGATGATCCCCAAGGCCACGTTGACCACCAGCAAACGCATCCATGGGTTGCGGCCGTCGAGCGGATGCTCCGGGGACAGGTCGTACCGGAACGCCTGGAGCCCGTGGGTCACCGCCATCACGGCCGTCAGTCCGGTTTTCGCAGCCAGGACGAGGAAAGCGCCGGAGCCCGGCGAGAGCTGGGCCGCCGTTCCCTGCAGGAAGAACCCGCCAACGCCCGACAGCACGGCCAGGGGAGCCGCTGCCGCGACCACGGCATTCAATCCGCCGGCAGCCCGCCGCATGACTTTCAGGCGCTCTCCGGGCGGCAGCGAGCGGCCAACCGGCAACAGCATGCCCAGAACGAACAGGTTGGCGCCCAGCCAGACGCTGAAGGAGAAGATATGCACCCACGGCACGAAGATCTGCAACGGCTTTCCCTTCCCGGCATCGACTCGCTACGGTGCCTATCCGGGTTTATATCCGACCGCGCGGGCAGCCGCTACTCGATGAATCTTGCAGGGTTTCCCGGCCCGCCGACTCACCCTTGATACGCCAAGGCACTTGTGTTAGCAAAGAGCCTATTCCACCAGGAGGGGCTTGAACTTGCCATGATGCGCTGGTTGCCAGAGAATGTGTCGACCTACGGTGGTCAGATCGACTACCTGTTCTATCTCATCTACTACATCACCGGTGCCGCCCTGATCATCGTCACCGTCGTAATGGTGGCCTTCCTCATCATGTATCGCCAGAAGGAAGGTCGCAAAGCCGTCTACTCGCACGGCAACACCGCCCTTGAGGTCACCTGGACGGTGGTCCCGGCGGTGATCCTCATCATGCTCTCCTTCATGAGCATCTCCACCTGGGGTGAGATCAAGATCTATGCCCCGCCTGCCGAGTATGAGGTGAGGGTGGTGGGTAAGCAGTTCAACTGGGAGGTGTTCCATCCCGGCCCCGACGGCAAGCTGGGCACCAAGGACGACATCAAGATCGAAAACGAGCTGCATGTCCCCGTGGACAAGGTCGTGCATGTCCAGCTCACGGCGTCGGACGTCATTCACAGCTTCTTCGTGCCCAATTTCCGGGTCAAGCAGGACGCCGTCCCCGGACGCGACATCCTGGTGTGGTTCGAAGTCACCAAACCGGGCCAGTACGAGCTCCCCTGCGCGGAGCTGTGCGGCTTTGGTCACTCGGGCATGCTTGGATGGGTGTTCGTCCACACGCCGGAAGACTACGACAAATTCCTCAAGGAAAACCAGAATCAGAGCTGACCCCGCCCACCCGCGGACGTGGTCTCCCGAACGGAGCCCGTCCCTGAAGGCGGAGGAGGACATCAAGGATGAGCGAAGCAGCGGAATCGGCACACGCCGATCACGGAGCCCATGAGCCTGCGAGCTTCTGGTCTCACTACGTCTTTTCGACCGATCACAAGATGATCGGGCGGCAGTTCCTCTTTCTGGGGCTGTTCATGCTGATCATCGGCGGTACTCTCGCCATGCTGATTCGCTGGCAGCTCGCCTGGCCGGAGACCGAGGTGCCCGGACTCGGATGGGTGCCCGAGCCGACCATGTATGAAGGGATCATCCCGCCGCAGACCTACAACATGTTGTTCACCATGCACGCCACCATCATGATCTTCTTCGTGGTGATGCCCGTCATGGTCGGCGGCTTCGGCAACTTCCTGATCCCCATCATGATCGGCGCCAAGGACATGGCGTTTCCGTTGCTCAACATGCTGTCGTTCTGGGTGGGAGCGGTGGCCGGCGTGCTCATGGTGGCGAGCTTCTTCGTCGTCGGCGGCGCCGCCGCCGGGGGATGGACGGCTTATACCCCGCTTTCCGCCGAGGCCGTGTACACCGGGGTCGACTGGGGCATCCACTTATGGGTCCTCAGCCTGTTCGTGCTGGCTTTCTCGTCGCTGATGGGCTCCATCAACTACATCACCACCATCATCAACATGAGAGCGCCCGGCATGACCTATTTCCGCATGCCGCTCTCCATCTGGTCCCTGTTCGTCACGGCTATTCTGCTGTTGCTGGCGCTGCCGGTCCTCACCGCGGCCCTGGGCATGCTCTTTTTCGACCGCGTCTTCGACACCAACTTTTTCCTGCCCGCGGGCGGCATGCCGATCCTGTGGCAGCACCTGTTCTGGTTCTTCGGCCATCCCGAGGTCTACATCCTCGTGCTTCCGGCCATGGGAGTGACCTCCGATATCCTGTCGGTGTTCTCGCGCAAGCCGATCTTCGGGTACCGGGCCATGGCTTATTCCATGATCGCCATCGCGTTTCTGTCGTGGATCGTCTGGGGCCATCACATGTTCCTCAGCGGCATGAACCCGCTGCTGGGAACCGCGTTCATGCTCACCACCATGGTGATCGCCGTTCCCTCGGCCATCAAGACGTTCAACTGGCTGGGTACGCTGTGGGGCGGCTCCATCCGCTTCTCGGTGCCCCTGCTCTTCGCCGTCGGTTTCGTCTCCAACTTCGTCATCGGCGGCCTCAGCGGCGTCTTCATGGCATCCACCCCGGTGGACATCTTCATCCACGACACCTACTTCATCGTGGCGCACTTCCACTACGTGGTGGCGGGTATCATCTTCGCCATGTTCGCCGCCATCTACTTCTGGTTCCCGAAGATGTTCGGACGCATGATGAGCAAGACGTGGGGCATCGTGCACTTCATCGGCACCTACATCTTCTTCAACCTCACGTTCTTTCCCATGCATTTTCTGGGAGTGGGCGGACACATGCGCCGGATCTACAACCCCATGCAGTACGAGTTCCTGGAGCAGTTCGGGGACATGAACGTCTTCATCACCATCAGCGCGTTCTGTCTCGCCGTGTCCCAGATACCCTTTGTCGTCAACTTCGTGTGGAGCCTCTTTGCCGGTGAGAAGGCATCCGACAATCCCTGGGAGGCCAACACGCTGGAGTGGTCGGCGCCCTCGCCGCCGCCCCACGGCAACTTCGCGGCCATCCCGCAGGTTTACCGCGGCCCGTATGAATACAGCTCTCCGGAAGTCCAGGAAGACTGGCTGCCCCAGGATCGGGCGCTCGGGGCGACGGCTGCGACCGGACACTGAGGCGTAAGGGGATGGCCAACGCCTGGCTCCATCGGTTGGCGCTGACCACCGCCGGGACCACCCTGTTCCTGTTGTTCGTGGGCGCCCTGGTCACGAGCAAGGGCGCGGGCCTCGCGGTGCCGGACTGGCCCACCACCTTCGGCCACAACATGTTCCTGTTCCCTTGGGCGCGGATGGTGGGCGGCGTGTTCTACGAGCACAGCCACCGCCTGGTGGCTTCCGGCGTCGGGTTCCTGACGCTGGTGCTGGCGGTGTGCCTCTGGCTGAGGGAGCCCCGGGCGTGGGTCCGCTGGCTGGGCGCCGCGGCGTTGTTGCTGGTGACGGTTCAGGGTGTCGTGGGGGGCCTTCGGGTAGTGTGGCTGGAACAGGATTTCGCCATCATCCACGCGGCCCTCGCCCAAGCGTTTTTCGGCCTCATGGTAGCCATGGCGCTGTTTACCTCCCGGCCATGGTCGGAGGTGCGGCCCAGGACACCAAGGCCGTCCTCGGGGGGCTCGACGATGTTCCAGTGGTTCTGTCTCGCCACCACGCTGCTGATCTACGCGCAGAGCCTGCTGGGAGCCGTCATCCGCCACACCGGTACGGCCGTGGCCCTGCATGTCCTGATGGCGTTGGTGGTCGCCGTCCAGATCGGCCTGTTGGTGGTGAAGGCACACCATCTCGGTGACGAGGTGCCCGTGTTCAGGACCCTTTCACTCTCCCTGGGACTGCTCCTGGCGGTGCAGGTCGCGTTGGGCACCGGGGCATACGCGGCCCGTTTCCTGTCATTCGGAGCGGTCTGGCAGCCGAGTGTGATCGTAGCCGTGACCACCGGCCACGTGGTGACCGGCGCGCTCATGTTCGCGTTGAGCGTGGTGACGACCTTGTGGGCGTTCCGCATCCTTGGTTTTCCGGGCCGGCTCCCCGTGCTGGACGAGGTGATCTCCGAGAGGGCTACGGCGTGACGCTGAGAACCGAGACATATGCGGTCAGCACGACCCACGGACGGAAGCTGCTGGATTATCTGGAGCTCACCAAGCCAAGGCTCGTGCTGATGGTCCTGATGACCACGCTGGTGGGTTTCTACATGGGATCGGAGTCGCTCCCGGATTACCTCGTGCTGTTGCACGCGGTGCTTGGCACCGCCCTGGCCGCGGGTGGGACCCTGGCTCTGAATCAATCCCTGGAGAGCGACATCGACGCTACCATGAAGCGGACCCGGCACCGCCCGATCCCCGAGGGCAGGGTCCAGCCCGTGGAGTGCATTTTGTTCGGCAGCGTGCTGGTGGCCTCCGGGCTGTTACTGCTGGTGGTGGCCGTGAACGTCCTCAGCGCGCTCCTGACCGCCATCATCTCGGTCACCTACCTGTTCCTGTATACGCCGTTCAAGCAGAAGTCATCCGTGTGCAGCCTCATCGGCGCGGTGCCCGGGGCGCTGCCGCCGGTGGTCGGCTGGACCGCCGCGCAAGGCACCCTCGGCCTCGAAGCCGGGATCCTGTTCGGGATACTCTACCTCTGGCAGATTCCCCACAACCTGGCCATTGCCCGGCTCTATCGCGACGACTTCCTGTGCGCCGGCATCCGGTTCCTTCCGGTGGTGGACGAGGAGGGGAGGAGCACGGGCCGGCAAGCCGTAAGCCACTGCCTGGCGTTGCTGGTGGTGAGCCTCATGCCGACGCTCACGGGTCTTGCGGGTGAGATATACTATCTCGCGGCCATCCTTCTGGGAGTCGGATTTCTGGTCTATGCGGTGAGGCTTGCGGCCTTGAGGTCGGTGACCAGCGCGCGGCATTTGCTCTTCGCCTCATTGTTCTATCTGCCGCTGCTGTTCGTCGCCATGGCCCTGGACAGGATACCCATTTGATATGGAATCGACCGCGGACACTCGGAGTCGAAGGAGAAACAGCCGCCTGGGACTGGTGATCGCCGCCGTGGCGGTGAGCTACATCGTGGCGACCGTCGTTTTTCTCGTGGTCTACTGACGGACGGTACGGAAGGCACGGATGGCAAGGGAGGCAACGGCAAGGACGCTGAGCGGCGGGGGCGCGGAGACGCCGGCGCCCAGGTCGGCCTTTGGCGGAGGCCCGCCGCCGCCGTCCCGTGCGGAGCCCCCCATCAGCAACGCGAGACTGGGGCTGATGATGTTCATCGGCGCGGAGGTGATGTTCTTCGCCGGGTTGATCGGCGCGTTTCTGGTATTACGGTTGAGCAGTGAGGTCTGGCCGCCGCCGTCGCAGCCGCGGTTGCCGGTCTGGATCACGGGGTTCAACACGCTGGTGCTGCTCTGCAGCGGCGTCGCCATGCAACGGGCGTCGCTGGCGGCGCGGCTGCGGCACCAGGTCCGGCTGTCCGGCTGGCTGCTCGCGACCGGTTTCCTGGGTGCGCTCTTTCTCTGTATCCAGGGCTACGAGTGGGTACGGTTGATCGGGTTCGGCTTGACCATGCGGAGCGGCCTTTACGGCTCAACCTTTTACGCCCTCATCGGGTTGCACGGGCTTCACGTCCTCGGAGCGCTGGTGTGGGTGGGCGTGGTGTGGATCCTGGCACGGCAGGGGCGCTACGCGTCGGGCCAGACGGTAGGCGTCGAAACGTGCACCATGTACTGGACGTTCGTGGTGGCGCTGTGGCCGGTGCTCTACGGCCTCGTGTACCTCTACTGACGGAACGCAAGGGTGGCGCATGGGAAAGGCTTCAACCGACAACCGGTTCATGACCTGGGCCTTGGGGACCACGGGCGCGGCGGCAACCAGTGCCGGACCATGGCCCCAACACGCGCTTGCGGCGGAGAGCGAGCGAATCGTGGAGGCCTTCAACTGGACCGTCGTGTTCCTTATAGCCATGCCTTACGCCACCCTGGCCTGTTGCGTGGGTTGGATCGTCTATCGTTATACGCGCTCCCATAGGGCGCGTGATGACGGGCAGGGGCAGCTACATATTGTCAAAAAAGGAGAACGTTAGATGAGCGAAGCAGCGACGTTACATCGGGACCCCGCGGAGTCGCCCCTCACCCCGGAAAGCTGGGGCAAGCTGGGGATGTGGGTCTTTCTCTGCGGCGACGCGATGACCTTCGGGACCCTCATCGTGACCTTCGGCATCATGCGCATCGCCGCCAGCAACTGGCCCGTGCCGTCGGAGGTGCTTGGCATCAACCTGACCGCGTTCATGACGTTTCTGCTCATCTGCAGTAGCGTGACCATGGTGTTGGGCCTGGCCGGCATCAAGCGCGGGAACCAGAAGGAGTTTGCAAAGTTCCTGTTGCTCACGATCCTCGGCGGGGCCGCTTTCCTCGCGTGCCAGGCCTACGAATGGACCCATCTCATCCATGAAGGCGTGACGATCTCGGCGAACAAGTACGGCTCACCCGTTTTCGGCGACACGTTCTACATCATGACCGGCTTCCACGGGATGCACGTGTTCGGCGGTGTCGTTTACCTCACGATCATCCTGGTGGGCGGTCTGACGGGCCGCATCAACCAGGACAACGCCTCGGTGGTGGAGATTGCCGGTCTTTACTGGCATTTCGTCGACCTCGTGTGGATTCTGATCTTTACCTTCGTCTACCTTTTGTAGGATACGGGAGAACCAGCCATGGCAGAGACAGCAGCCCATAAGGAAACTCACGAAAACCCCAACTATCTGGCCGTATTCGGTTGGCTTTTCGCCCTTACGGTGGTGGAGGTAGCGGTCATCTACCTGCCGGTAGCCAAGCTCCTGATCGCCGTCGCACTGGTGTTGATGGCGTCGGTGAAGGCTGCGCTGGTGGCCATCTACTTCATGCATCTGAAGTTCGAGAAGGTCGTGATCTGGTGGATCGCCGTGATCCCGGCCATCCTCTGCGTCTTCCTGATCCTCATGCTCATTCCGGAGCTGGTGTGACCCTTGGCAGCGCGAAGGCCGGGTGAGGAGGGGCTTGACGTCCGCCCCCGGCCGTCGCGCTTGCCGACAACAACCATTCCCGCGTCTGCTCGCATACGGACCTGAGCACGCGAAAACACCGTCTTGGTCACCCCTACGGTTCCATTGATACCGGTTACGTCACTCCCTCACTTGAACGCGCTGCTCAACACGGTCAGCGCGGTCCTGCTTCTGACCGGCTACTACTTCATACGGCAGCGCGACATTGCGGCGCACAGACGGTGCATGCTGGCCGCGCTAGGGAGCTCCGGGCTGTTCCTGATTTCCTATCTCGTCTACCACTTCAGCGTGGGCTCCGTCCGTTTCGAGGGCCAGGGTTGGATCCGGCTGGTCTACTTTGCGGTGCTGGTATCCCATACGGTCCTCGCCACGGCCATCGTGCCACTGGTCCTCGTCACGGTCGTGCGGGCGTTTGGCGAGCGGTTCGACAAGCACCGTGCCATCGCGCGCTGGACCCTGCCTTTGTGGGTCTACGTGTCGATGACCGGCGTCGCCGTGTACTGGATGTTGTACCAGATGGACTTTTAGCGGCGACGACTCTGATCCAAGAACACGGTGGTGATTTGACGTGGTCCAGCACGTCCTTCGACTTCGCTACGCTCAGGACGAACGGTTTGGGAACGATTGCCCCGTTCGTCCTGAGCGTAGCGGAGCGAAGTCGAAGGACGTTCCCAACTGGTCAGAGTCTTCCCAATCAATGCGGGGCGAGGCGATCCCTCTCCAGGTCAAAGGCGGCGACGGCGCGCACGGCGTCCGCGACCCCCGGTGCCGCGGCGATGATCGGGTTGCCATGCAGCAAACCGTCATTGGCGAGAAAATCGTTGGTCCAGCCGCCGGCTTCTCTAACCAATAGTATCCCGGCCAGGCAATCCCAGGCGTTGATGTGCGCCTCCATGTAGCCGAGCAACCGGCCTGCGCCAACGTAGGCCAACATCAACGCGCCGGAACCACTGCGCTGGTATATACCGCCCGCCTCCAGGAGTCGACGGATGCTGTCCACGGCCGGCCTGACCGACGTCCGGGTCGAGTAGCCGATGCCGACGGTGCCCTGGGTCAGGCTGCCGGCCGAGCTGCACGACAACCGTGTCTCGCCACAGAAGGCGCCGTGGCCACGGCGTGCCGCGAAAAGCTCCTCCGCGTTGGGGTCGTAGATCACGCCGATTTCGATTTGACCCTGTCGCACATAGGCCATCGAGACGCACCAGACCGGCACCTGATTGATAAAGTTCGACGTTCCATCGATGGGATCGACGACCCATATGCCGCTCGCATCGCGGCCATCGATTGCGGCGCCACCCTCTTCACCGAGAAACCCATCGTCTGGAAAGATTGGGTGAAGCCGGTCCCGGATGAGCGTCTCAACGGCGCCGTCGGCCTGGCTGACGAAGTCCTGGCGACCTTTGGAGACAACTTCCAGTGCATCCGGATTGCGAAAAAATGCCAGCGCCGCCCGGCCCGCTTCGTGCGCTATGTCCTTCGCCGTTCGAAGGCGATCGGCCAGCGCCTGATCATCCATCGGTGAACTCCCACTCGCGGCCCACGGCTTCCGAATCCAGGAGCCTGCGCCGCAGGACAATGACGGTGTAGGGGCGGGTTTCAAACCCGCCCGCGCCCGCACGGCGCTGCCGTCCGAGACACGACACTAGGTCTGTTTCTCAAGCAGCGTAACGCCGCGATTGCGAAATGCGATCCGGACACGGGATCCCGCTGAAATCAGCGCATCGAACTGATAGTCGGCGACGAAGATCTCACCGAGGTCGGTGTCGAGAGTGTATTCGATATGGCTGCCGAGGTAGGTGGCCTTCAATACGGTTCCCGTGAGTCCGACCTCCTGTTCACTCGCCTCCAGGATCACCGCCTCCGGGCGGACGGCGAGCTTCACGGGGCCGGCGGGCAGATCCCGGTCCGGCAGGCGGAGTTCGACCCGATCGCCTACGCGAACCATTGCGCGGTCGCCGTCGCGGCCGATGAGCTCGCCGTCGACGACGTTGGCATCGCCGATGAAGTCGGCGACGAAGCGGTCACGGGGACCTTCGTAAAGCTCGCCCGGCGCGCCTTCCTGCGCGATCTCCGCGTTGCGCATCACGATGATCCGGTCCGAGACCGCCAGTGCCTCCTCCTGGTCGTGGGTGACGTAGACCGTGGTCAGGCCGAGGGTCTGCTGGAGCTCCCTGATCTCCTCGCGCACCCGGCGGCGCAGCTTGGCGTCGAGGTTGGAGAGCGGCTCGTCGAACAACAGCACCGTCGGTTCGAGGACCAGGGCGCGGGCCACGGCGACCCGCTGTTGCTGGCCGCCGGAAAGCTCGCTCGGCAGCCGCTCGCCGTAGCCGGAGAGACCCACCAGCTTCAAGCCTTCTTCCGACCGATCCCGCATCTCCTTCTTGGCGACACCGCTGACCGAGAGGCCATAGGATACGTTTTCGAACACGGTCATATGCGGAAACAGGGCATAGGATTGAAACACCATGGAGACGTCCCGCGCGCTGGCCGGCAGGCGGGAGACGTCATCGCCGTCGATGAAAACGCTCCCCGAGGTGGGCATTTCCAGGCCCGCAATGAGGCGGAGTGTGGTGGTCTTGCCGCAGCCGCTCGGCCCCAGCAGAGTCACCAGGGCGCCGGCCTGAACCTCGAAGGAGACCCGGTCGACGGCGACGACCGGTCCGTAGTGCTTGCTGACGGTGTCGAATCGGACCGCAGCGGCCTGGCCCTTGATACTCATGCCCCGGCTCCTCCCGCTCCGAGAGCGGTTACGTTCATGGATTCCGTCCGGCGTCCGATGCGCCGTTCGCCTACGATCAACTGAATCAGCCAGATCACCACCAGCATGACGACGATCAGAACCGAACTATAGGCAATGGCCAGTCCGTAGTCGCCGTTCTCCACCCGGCCGATGATATAGGACGTGGCCATGTCGTAGTTCGCGCTGACCAGGAAGATCACCGCGCTGATGGCCGTCATCGCGCGGACGAAGCTGAAGACCAGGGCGGCCACGACGGCCGGGCGCAGCAGCGGCAGGACCACTCTGCGGACGGTGGCGAAGGAACTGGCGCCCAGGGTCAACGAGGCCTCGTCCAGGCTCTTGTCGATCTGGGTCATGGCGGCGATGCCGGCGCGGACGCCCACCGGCATGTTTCGGAAGATGAAACAAACGACCAGGATGACGCCGGTGCCGGTGAGCTCGATGGGCGGCACGTTGAAAGCCAGGATGTAACCGACCCCGATGACGGTGCCGGGTATCGCGAAGCTCAACATGGTGCCGAACTCGAAAGCCTCCTGCCCGGCGAATTTCTGCCGGATCAGCAGATAGGCGGTGAGGAGCCCCACCGCCGCGGTCAGGGGGGCGGCGATGGCGGAGATCGTGATGGTGGTCCAGAAGGAATTCCACGCGGCGCCCGACCAGACCAGCCCGCCGGCCCCGGTGGTGACGGAAAAGGCGTCGATGTAGTGACGCAGGGTGAAGCTGTGATCCCGGCCCCAAAGCTCGACGAAACCGCCGAACAGGATCGTGCAGTAGATGACCGCGGTCAGACCGGCCCAGGGCAGGGCCGAACCGTAGGTCAGCCAGGTCACGCGCCTGGGCAGTGACACATGCAGTCCGGCATCGCCCTTGCCGGTGACGGTGGCGTAGGACTTCCGTCCCAGCCAACGCTGCTGGGCCCAGAACGCGGCCAGGGTAAAGGCCAGGAGAAGGATGGCCAGCACCGCGGCCCGGCCCTGGTCGTTCTGGGCCCCGACGATGGCGAAGAAGATCGACGTCGAGAGGACGTCGAAGTTCCCGCCCAGGACGAGCGGATTGCCGAAGTCGGCCAGGCTTTCGATGAAACCGACGAGGAAGGCATTGGCCAGGCCCGGGCGCATGAGCGGCAGCGAGACGGTGGTGAAGGTGCGCCAGTTGCTGGCGCGCAGGGTCTGTGCGGCCTCTTCCATCGAGGGGCTGACGCCTTCCACCACACCGATCAGCACCAGGAAGGCGATGGGTGTAAAGGCCAGGGTCTGCGCGAGCCAGATGCCGGGCAGGCCGTAAATGTAGCGCCCCGGCGTGGCGCCGGTGATCTCTTCAATGGCCAGGGTGACCGTGCCGGACGCGCCGAACAGCAGGATGATGGCGAGGCCGATGACGAAGGGCGGAGTGATGACCGGCAAGACGGTCAGGGCACGCAGCAACTTCTTGGCTCGGAAGCCGGTCCGAGTCGCCAGCAAGGCGAAGGCCAGGCCCAGAATCGTCGTGCTGGCGCCGACCGCGATGGCCATCAGCAGCGAGTTCCAGGCCACGCCGCAGTTGACGTTGGCGGTCAGACAGGCCAGGCCCCAGATGTCGCGGCTGAACAGCTTCTCGACAAAGAGGAAAGGCACGAAGTTGTAGTCGTTGTCCTGGAAGGCGCTGGCCAGGATGCGGACGACGGGGAAGAAGATGAACGCGGCAACGAGCGCGATCACCAGGGCGATGGAGCCCACGACGAAACCATCGCCGTTGATCACCCCACGCGCGGCGATTCCCTGTGCAAACAGGAAGAGGAAGGAGGCCGCTACCAGCAGGGCGCCGTAGCCCATGCCGAACTGACGGTCGCCCAGGGGGCCGAAGAACCTCTCCAGAGAGGCATATTCCCAGCCGCCGATGCTGATGGCGAAACCCTGGGCGAGGAGACAGACCGTGCCGAAACTGCCCGCCGTGAGCAGGACTATGGCGAAGAGCGGATCCGTGCGCCGGCGCCAAAGCACTGCCAGAGGGGCCGCCAGCGCCAGCACCAGCGGCGCCAGCCACCAGCGGCCGATCAGGAGGATCTGCAGCAGGCCGGGAGCGGCATCGGCCCCGGCCGGGTACTCAGTGAGCCAAGCGAAGAGCCAGAACCCGTCCTCCACGCCATACCAGGGGAGGAGCGCAAATCCGCCCCACCCCACGGCAAGCCAAAGCGCGGCGGGCCGATTCATGATGTCTGTCGGTCAAAGCTCAACGCGGCAGCGTAGAGACCTCGTCGTCCCACTTCTTCAACAGCCGCCGCCGCTCGGCGGACGAGCCGTACTTCTTGAAATCGTAGTTGATGAGCTTGATCTGGCTCAGGTCCGGCGCCTGTGGCGGTGGCGAGGCGCTGGCATTCGACGGCACCTGATAGGACTTGGTCTGCGCCGCCATGGTCTGGACCTTCGGATCGAGCGCAAAATCAATGAATTTCTTGGCGCTGTCCAGATTTCGGGCGCCCTTGATGACGCTCGCCGAGCCGATCTCGTAGCCGGTGCCCTCGCAGGGCGATACGATCTGGATGGGGAAGCCCTTGACCGCCTGTTTCACTGCGTCGTGCTGGAACACGATGGCCAATGTGGTCTCGCCCCGGGCCGACGCCTTGATCGGGGCCGAGCCCGATTTGGTGTACTGGTTGATGTTCTTATGCAGGCCCTTCATGAAGTCGAAGCCCTTGTCCTCGCCAAACACCTGAACGATGGTGGCCAGCGTGGTATAGGCGGTGCCGGAGGAGTTGGGATTGGCCATCTGAACGTGGCCCTTGTAGGCGGGCTTGGTCAGGTCCTGCCAGCATTTCGGTGCCGCCAGCTTGTGCTTCTTCAAGAGCTCGCTGTTGTAGCCGATGCCGATAGCGCCGGCATAGATGCCGACCGTGCGGTGACCGGCCTGCTCGGCTTGGCGCCGCGCCCAATCCTGCAACTCGCCCAGTCGCGGCGATTTGTACACCTGGGTCATGCCCTCCTCGGCTGCCTGCAGGTGCGGATCACCGGTGCCGCCCCACCAGACGTCGCCCTTGGGATTTCGTCTTTCCGCCCTGATCTGGGCGAAGGTTTCGCCGGAGCTCTTACGCGTCATGGCAACCTTGATGCCGGTGGCTTTCTCGAACTCCTTGGCCATGAGCTGGCACCACTCGATCTCCGCGCTGCAATAATAGGTCAACTTGCCGGCGGCAAATGCCGTGTTGGCCGTTGCCGCCACGAGGCCGAAGATGGCGAAGGCTGCTATTGACAAGCCGAGACGGTTCATAATGCTATCCTCCCTGGTTGCCTGCTGGCGCGATATCCCGAGCGCAGGGTTTTTGTTGGCACTTTAAAGTCACAACATCCGTGGGGTACGGTACCACACCACGCACGGCCTTGGTAATGTTTTCGTCATATTACTGTAGTGTCCTTGTCACCGGTACCGGGCCTGGCCCGGAAGCCAGGAGCCATCCTCTTCGCCATCCGGACTTGATCTGGAGTCCAGGGGACCCTCCTCTCCGTCATCCCGGACTTGATCCGGGATCCAGGGGTGGGGTGGGGAAAGAGGACGCGGCGGGAGCGCCGTGTTGAAACCGTGCCCACGGGGCTGCTATAGGGCAGGCAGTCGCATGGACGGACATCGTCCATCAGGGAGTCACCTTATGAAGACCATCGGTATCGTGGGTTGCGGCGCAATCGGCAAGGGCCTGTTGAAGGCCTTCGATTCGAGGGCCGTGGCCGCCGATGCGTGCGTCACCAGCCGTACGGAGAGTTCATGCAGGGACTTCCTGCAGACGCTGGGCACGCCCGTGCCCTTCCTCGCCCTCGACGAGCTCATCGCCCGATCCGACATCGTGGTGGAGGCCGCCGGGGGCGCGGTGGTGCCCGAACTGGCACGTCAGGTGTTCGACGCCGGCAAGGACCTAATGGTCATCAGCGTGGGCGCGTTGCTGGATCACCCCGAGATCATCGAGCGGGCGCGGCAGACCGGTTGCCGTCTGCTGCTGCCCTCCGGCGCCATCGCCGCCCTCGACGGCATCAAGTCAGCATGCGCCGGCGAAGTGGCCCACGTGACCATCACCACCCGAAAGCCGCCTCACGGTCTCGAAGGCGCTCCGTATCTGGTAGAGAATGACATCTCCCTTGCCGGCTTGACCGAGCCCAGGGAAATCTTTTTGGGCACCGCGCGGGAGGCCTGCCGGGCGTTTCCGGCCAACGTCAACGTGTCCGCCGCGGTGAGTCTGGCCGGTCTGGGACCGGACCGCACCCGGATACGTATTCTTGCGGTGCCCGGCCTCGAGCGGAACTGTCACGACGTGGAGGCCGAGGGCGAGTTCGGCCGCCTGACCATGCATATCGAGAACGTCCCCACCGAGAACCCGCGGACCGGCCGGCTGACCGTGCTGTCCATGATCCGCTCCCTTCAGGATGCGCTGGATCCGGTGCGGGTGGGCACTTGACGACCTGCGGAAGGGGGGAGGGGTTCGAGGAAATCCGACTATTTGCGATCGTCCGAAACGGCGTCCTTCGACTTCGCTACGCTACGCTCAGGACGAACGGTCTGGGAACGACTTTCCCGTTCGTCCTGAGCCCTTCGACAGGCTCAGGACAGGCGTAGCGTAGCGAAGTCGAAGGACGCTGTTTCAATTGATCAGCGTTTCCCCTAACCTTTCAATGTTATGACCAACGTCGAGACCATTGTCCGCATGCTGGAACAGGCCGGAGTACGCTGGGTGTTCGGTATCCCGAGCGGTCCGGTGCTGCCGCTCATCGAGGCCTTGGGCCGGAGCCCGGTCGAGTTCGTGCTGACCGCCAACGAGACCTCCGCGGGGTTCATGGCCACCACGGTGGGCCAGCTCACCGGCACCCCGGGGGCCTGCGCCGCCACCCTGGGGCCGGGAGCCACGAACCTCACCACCGGCGTGGGCTGCGCCTGGCTCGACTGCGCGCCTGTGCTGGCCATCACCTGCAACGTGCCCAGCCCCTGGCTCCAGCGCCGGATTCAGATGCGCATCGACCACAACACGCTCTTCCGGCCCCTCACCAAGGGCACCTTCGCCTTGCGCGCGGACAACGTAGCGGACCGGATGGCGGAGGCCCTGGCCCTGGCCACGGCGGAGGTGCCCGGCCCGGTGCATCTCGACCTGCCCGAGGACGTAGGGGTGGCGCCATCGACGGGCGAGGGACCGGCGCGCGCCTCCGCGCCCCCGCTAGAGGACAGGGCGGAAGAAGCCCGGACCGCGCTCGCGGCGGCGCTGTCCCGAAGCCGGCGGCCGCTGGTGATCACCGGCCTGACCTTCACCCGCTGCGCCGCCGCCGACTCGCTGCTGCGCTTCATCGAGCAACACCGCCTGCCGTTCGTCTCCACCCTGCACGCCAAGGGCTTCCTGCCGGAGAGTCACCCCAACTGGGCCGGGGTCATCGGGCGGGCCCGACGCACCGATGTCCAGCGGATCCTCGACCAGGCCGACCTGATCGTTGCCGTCGGCTACGACCCCATCGAGATCAACTACGAGGAATGGGTGGGGGAGACCCCGGTGTTCCATTTGAGCACCACCGCCGCGGAAACGGACCCTCGCGTCCGCTTCGTCTTCAACCGTGGCGGTGACCTCGATCAGGCTCTGCGGCGGTGGGAGGACCTTGCGCCGGCGGCCAATGACTGGATCCCGGAGGAGTGGGAAGCGCACCGAAACGGACTGGAGCGGGAGCTCCGTCCCGAAGGAAGCCGGTTCGCGGCCCACCACGTGCTCGATGCCCTGCGCGCGGCGCTGCCGCCGGACGGCATCCTGGCCTACGACGTAGGCGCGCACACCCACCAGATCGCCACCCAGTGGCGCACGGACCTGCCGCGCACGCTGCTGGCCACCAACGGCTGGTCGTCCATGGGTTTCGGCATGCCCGCCGCCTATGCCGCCAAGATGGTCCACCCCGACCGAGCGGTGGCCGGCGTGGTGGGCGACGGCGGCTTCCAGATGACCGCGGGAGAACTGGCCGTGGCCCGGCGGCGCAACCTGGCGGTCCCCATCATCGTCCTCAACGACGGCTGGCTGGGCCTCATGAAGGTCAAGCAGGAGCGCAAGGAATTCCCGCTCTCGGGCGTCGAGCTGGGCACGCGGGTGGATTCTCCGCCGCACTACTTCAGCGTCCCGTGCCGCAGCGCCGAAAACCTCGAAGAGCTCACGGCCGCCATCCGCTGGGGCCTCGACCTCGGCGGCCCCAGTGTCATCGAGGCCTTCATCGACGTCGAACCGTACTCCGTGACGGTCTTCGACTGATTACCCGACACCCCCGCACATGGATGCGAAAACGGCGAGCCTTTAAACCGTCATTCGGCCCCCTCCGTCATTCCCGCGAAAGCGGGAATCCAGGGGCGGTGGGGCCGGGGCGAGCACGCCGCCACACCCCTCCACCACCCCTGGATTCCCGCTTTCGCGGGAATGACGGAGAGGGGACTCGCTGCCATTCCCCACCACGAGATACTGGAATTCCCGGGCTAGGTCATGGTCGTTACGGAGAGGGGCACCAGGTGCGACGGAGAGGGGCGCCGGAAGGCACGGGGCGCCTGTCAGTCGATGCTCCCCTCCTGCTTCAGCGACCGCCGGATGGTGCCGACGGTCTTCACGAACGTGTCCTCTTCCATGGTCGCCATGGTGCGCGGCCGCGGCAGGCGGGTGTTGGCGATCTCATCGAGGTGCCCCGGGCGGGGCGACATGATCGCCACCCGGTCCGACAGGAAGACGGCCTCCGGAATGCTGTGGGTGATGAAGAGGACCGTCTTCCTGCTCGCCTCCCAGATCCGCAGGAGCTCCAGGTTCATGCGTTCCCGAGTCAATGCATCCAGGGCCCCGAAGGGCTCGTCCATCAGCAGCAACGGGGGGTCGTGGATCAGCGCGCGGCAGATGGAGGCCCGCTGCTGCATCCCGCCGGAGAGCTGGTACGGATACTTGTCCTCGAAGCCCCCCAGCCCTACCATTTCCAGAAGGCCCATGGCCCGCTTCCGGTACTCCTTGATGTTCAGACCCCGGACTTCGGCCTGAAGCATCACGTTCTCCAGCACCGTGCGCCAGTTCATCAGCACCGGGCTCTGGAACACGATGCCCACGTCCGGGGTGGGTCCCACGACCCGCGAGCCGTTGACGGCCACCTGCCCGTCCGTGGGACGCAGCAGGCCGCCGATGATCCGTAGCAGCGTGCTCTTGCCGCAGCCGCTGGGGCCAAGGATGGAGAAGAACTCTCCCTCCCTGGCCCCGAAGTTCACCTTGTCCAGGGCATGGACGTCACCGTCACGGGTGCTGAATACCATCGAAACGTCTTCGACCAGGATGGTGGTTTCGGCCATGCCCGCCTCTTCTCTACTGCGAAATGAAGTCGTTGGTGTAGTAACGGCTGACGTCGA
The DNA here is from genome assembly GCA_965221155.1 of uncultured Binatia bacterium (SeqCode). Lineage (GTDB taxonomy): Bacteria > Desulfobacterota > Binatia > UBA9968 > JAJDTQ01 > JAJDTQ01. The sequence continues at coordinate 2,533,297 of OZ244869.1, forward strand.
TCTTCTTCTTCAGACCGGCGTACTTGAACAGGATCTCCTGCGCGCTCTCCCAGTCGGCCTTGGCCGTCCAGCCCAGCGGCTTGCCCTTGGAGTTCTTGGTGTGGAACAGCGGAAAGCTCGCGAGCATCTCCTTCATGACGGTATCCCGCTTGCGCTCCTTGAACACCTTCAACGCCGAATCGACCGCGGCATCGGGGTTCTTCATGGCCGCCCGGATGCCGGCGCTCAGGCCGCGCAGGAACTTTCGGATGAGCTCCCCGTCCTCCAGCGTCTTGGTGTTGATGATGATGCCCACGCCCAGGACCGGGGCGCCGTGTTCGGCAAACTTCAGTACATTGAGCTTTACGCCCGCGGCTTCGATCTGCGGCACCTGCTCGTTCACGTAGGCGACGATGCCGTCCACCTTGCCCTGCAGCAGCGCCTCCCGCTTGGCGCCTCCGGAGGAGAGCTGCACCACCCTGACCTTCCCTTTCAGGCCGTTGGCGTTCAGGAATGCCGGCAGCATCGCCTGGTCACCCCCGCCCGCGGTGACGGCAACGGACTTCCCGACAAGGCCCGCCGGCGTCGTGACGCCATGTTTGGCGGGAATCGCCACCGCCATCGGGTGGATCTGGAGCTCGCCGAAAACCCCCTTGACGGGAATGCCGCGGACGACACCCTTCATCATCGTGCCGTAGTCCGCGGTGCCGAAGTGGTCCTGTTCGGCCCCCATGAGCTTGACGCTGGTGCCTGAGCCCTTGCCCGTCAGGATCGTCACGTCGAGCCCTTCCTTCTCCCACAGGCCAAGATCCTTGGCGTAGTAGTAGGCGGGGGCGTGACCGTACAGGATCCAGCTATAGCGGAAGGTGATCTTCCGGAGCTCCTGGGCCGACGCGGTGGATGCCAGCAGCGGCAACACCAGCACCAGCACCGACAACCAGATGCCATACCTCTTGATATGCCCTGTCCCCATCTTCATCGCTTCCTCCTTTCCTGCCCGGAAATCGTCTATGGGATCCCGTAGTTTACAGGGTCCTGCCATGGGACTCTTCCTCGCGAAAGGCCACGTGCCACGGAATGCACAGTTTCTCCACCCAGTGGATGAGCCAAAAGAAGCCCACGCCAATGGCCGATACCACGATAATGGTGGCGAACAGCAGCTCCGAGTTGGTGTCGCTGTTGGAGAGGACGATCAGATAGCCCAGACCATAGTCCGCTCCCACGTACTCGCCCACGATGGCGCCGCTGGTGGCGAAGGCCACCGCGATCTTTGCGCCGCTGAAGAAATAGGGCAGGGAGTTCGGAAAGCGGCTCTTCCAGAACACCTGCCACTTGCTCGCCGACATGGAGCGGACCATTTCGACCATGTCGTTTTCCACCGCATTCATACCCGCGGCGGTGGCCACGACGATGGGGAAATAGCTCATGAGAAAGCTCACCACGATCTTGGGCGCGATGTTGAAGCCGAACCAGATGATCAGGAGCGGCGCCACCGATATGTAAGGGATCGTCTGAAGGAAGACCAGGATCGGCGAAACGATCTTCTCCATCACCCGGGACCAGACCATGACGAAGGCCGTGGCCACCCCCAGCACGATGCTCAGGGTATACCCGCCGACGATTTCGAATATGGTCACCGGCGCGTGGGTGAGGAAGGTGTCGAAAGACCGGAACACCTTGCTGAAGGCCATGGCGGGCGAGGGCAGGAGGGTCGTGCGCAAGTCCAGCAGCACCACGGTCAGGTGCCAGATCGCCAGGAGCGCGGCGACGGCCACGGTAGGATACAGGACTTCGGCAGTCAGGAACCGCCTGAAGCCGGCTTGGAGCCGGTCGCCGAGGCTCCTGGATGACGTTTGCGTGCGGGCCGCCATGTCTCACCAGGTCATGTTCACGCTGGTTTCCTGCCGGACGGACACGTGCCAGGGTATGGCCAGGCGTTCCAGCCGCATGACCACGACGTAGAGAACGATGCTGACGAACGACAAGGTCAACAGCGTGGCGAAGAGCCCGGCCGTGTCGAGCTCTCCCTGCATGAGCAGCAGGTGGTACCCGAGCCCGCTGTCCGACGCCATCCACTCGCCGACGATGGCTCCCACCGTGGCAAAGGGAACCGCCACCTTGGCGCCGGCGAAGAAGTGGGGCAGGGCCGTGGGGATCCGGACCTTGCGGAACACCTGCAAGGTGCTCGGGGACATGGAGTGGATCAGCTCCAGCATCTCGGTCTCGACGGACTTGAGTCCCGCCGTCGTGGAGATGAACACGGGAAAGAACGAGATCAGAAAGGCCACGAGGACCTTCGGAGCCAGGCCGAAGCCCAGCCACACCACGAACAGGGGCGCCACGGCGATCTTGGAGACGGTCTGCGAGAACAGGAACAGCGGCATCAGCGACTTGTCGAGGGTGGACGACCACACCACCATGACGGCGAACAGGCCGCCCAGCACGATGCTGCAAGCGTATCCCAGGAGCACCTCGTACCCGGTGACCAGACTGTGCTCGTAGAGCGTCCCGGCGTATTCAAAGAGGCTGCGAACAATCTCCGACGGTCCGGGCAGGATATAGTTGGGGATGCCGCTGATGCGAACGTAGGCTTCCCAGCTCGCCAGGAAGACGCTGATGGCCACTACTGGATACATCAGGTCGCGGTAGATCTCAGGAGTCTGTCGTGGTTGCGCCATCTGTCCCTTCGCGTAAGGCAAGGATCGGAGCCGGTGCGGCACGGGGTCACTTGCATGCACACATACTCCATTTGCAGCGCGGTGTTCAAGGGAGGTTGCGTTGCGGGCGCGGGCGGGTTTGAAACCCGCCCCTACATCGGCTCATCGTACCTTGGCGGCGGGACACGGGGCGCGGGCGGGGGCTCCTACACCTGGTCAGGCAACATGGGTGCCGCGCATCCTGGCCCGCATTCCCGCAGTACCGGCAGTCGGCCGGTGATGGCGCGTGGTGACGAATTGCTGTAGTGTAGGGTCCGTATGGCCACCGAGTCCTCTGTCCGCAGGAACGTCTTCATCCTGGCCACGTGTCAGATGCTCTTCGGGTCGTCGCGGCTGCTCCTCATCGCCACCACGTCGGTCATCGCCTGGGGTATGGGCCACAAGGCCCTGGCCACGATGCCGGCGGCGCTGGTGATCGTCGGCACCGCGATGGCGACCATGCCGGCCTCGATGCTCATGCGCGTCACCGGACGGCGTCTCGGATTCATGATCGGGGCCTGTATCGGCGCGCTCTCCGGCGTCATGGTTCTCCTTGCCATCGTCCGGTCCGACTTCTGGCTGTTGTGCGCCGCAACTCTCACTTACGGCGTCTACGCGGCCTTTGGGCAGTATTACCGCTTTGCCGCGGCCGATACCGCGCCCCAGGACTTCAAGAGCAAGGCGATCTCGCTGGTGCTGACCGGGGGCGTGGTGGCGGCCTTCGTCGGGCCCTACCTCGCCAAGAGCGGGCAGAACCTCGTCACCGCCGAGTTCATGGGTTCCTATCTCTTCCTGATCGGCCTCACCGTGCTGACCGCCCTGGTGCTGATCTTCCTGGACATTCCCAACCTCACCCCGAGCGAGCGCGCCGCCGCCCAGCGTCCCCTGAGCCGGATCATGATGCAGCCGGTGTTCATCGCCGCGACCCTGGCGGCCACCATGGGGCAAGGGGTGATGAACCTGTTGATGACGGCCATCCCCATCGCCATGCTCGAGGCCGATTTCCAGTTCACCGACACCGCCTTCGTCATAAGCTGGCACAGCTTCGGCATGTTCGGACCGGGGTTCGTCACCGGATCCCTCATCAAGCGCTTCGGCGAGGTGCGGATCATCCTGACCGGCGTGGTGTTGCAGATCGTGTGCATCGGAGTGGCGCTTTCGGGCGAGGGCGTGATGGAGTTCTGGCTGGCCATGCTGCTCCTCGGCGTGGGCTGGAACTTCGCTTTCACCGGCGGCACGTCGCTCCTGACCACGGCCCACAACCCGGCGGAGCGGGCCAAGACCCAGGGAGCCATGAGCGTCATCAACTACGCCTTCGTGGCCGTGGTGTCGCTGTCATCCGGGGCGCTGCTGCACTTCTTCGGCTGGGAGTGGGTGAACCTGAGCAGCATCCCGCTGCTGGTGGTTGCGGCCCTGGCCATCCTGTGGTTCGCGCTCTCCCGGGGGTCTGCCGTAGCGGCGCCGGCCTGAGCACAGGCCACTGGAACCTGCGGGCTACAGCACCGCCACCACCTCTATCTGGAACAGCATGTTGCCGCGGACGGGGGACTTGATGGCATGGCGGGCCGGCCGGTCATGCTCGTCGGGAAACATCTTGAGCCAGGCCTTGTTGATGGAGTCGCGGTACTCTTCCTCTTTCAGGTAGACCGTCATCCGCACGATATCGTCGGGGCTGCCGCCGGCCAGCTCCATGAACTTGCGGAGGTTCTCGAACAGCACCTCGGCCTGCCTGTCCGGGTCCGCGGGCATTTCGCCGGTCGCGGCGTCTCGTCCCGAGATGCCGGAGGAATAGACCACGTTGCCGATCTTGGCGCCCATGGGGATGGGAGCGTTATGGGGCACGCCCGGCAGCTCGATACTCACTCGTTTTGACATGGGTGTGAACCTCCTATGGTCACCCGCGGGAACAACACTAGCTATCTGGGGGCGGCCTCCGCCCTTCGCAGCGACTTTGCCGTCACCAGGAAGAGCACGATGGCGATGAACAGCACCACCGCCGTGCTCAGCCCCAAAGACGTGTGGATGCCGACCACGGCTCCGAAAAAACCGACGGTGATGCCGCTGAAGCTTCGCAGACCCTGGGCGGACATGTTGTAGAGCCCGATGAGGCGGCCCCGCAGATCGACGGGGGCCTCGAGCTGCACCAGCGTCTGCGCCATGGAGAGGAACGCGAGGTTCAGCATCCCGGCGAAGAACAGGAAGACGAGCGCCAGCCGGTACTCGGTGGAGGCGGCAAAGGCGAGCATCGCCAGACACCACAGCATCGTCAGCCCCATCGCCGTGGCTGCGCGCGCCTTGAGGAATCCGAACGTTTCCAGCAGCAGCCCGCCCGTCACCGCGCCCGCGCCGTTGGCGGTGAGCAGCGCGGCGTAGCCAAAGCCCATTTCATCGGTGCCGAGCGCCAGGGCGAAGCCGGGCATCTGGGCCTGAAACGCATTGCCCACGAAGAAGGCGTAGAATCCCGGAAGCAGGATCATGGCCAGCAGGATCCGGTTGCTCGAGGCGCCCCACAGCGCGGACAGCGCTTCCGCCCAACCGCCCTTCCTGCTTTCCCGCCCGGTACCGTGACCGGTGTAGGGCACCAGCCGGCACCATATCACCAGCGGCACGTAGATGAGGGCGTTGACGCACAGCGCCAGGGTGGGCCGCAGCAACAACATGATGCCGCTCCCCACCGTAGGGCCGAACAGGATACCTACTTGCCGTCCCGTGGCCAGCAGCCGGATGCCGCTCTGGAGCGTCTCCGGCCCCACCACCTCGTAGATTATGAGCTGGCGCGCCGGGTTCCAAATGGCCCCGGCCAGCCCGTGCAGGATCAGCAGGATGACCGAGTGCCACATCTCGAGGCGCCCCGTGAACAAGAGAATGGCCCAGGTGAGGCTCACCGAGATGAACAGCGCCTGGGCCCACTGTATGACCTTGCGGCAATCGAAGCGGTCCGCCAGCGCGCCGAAGTACCACGAGCACACCAGGAACGGCAGCCAGTGGCTGACGACGGCGAAGCCCTGCAGGGTCTCGGACCGGAACAGGTCGTAGATGACCCAGTAGCTGATGACGTGCTCGATGTTGTCGGCCATCATCGACAACATGTTGCCGACGAAGAACCATGCGAAATCCCGATTCCGGAGCGCGGCGAACGCGGGCGGGGCCTGGGCGGGTGGGGGTGAAGGGGTGCTCATCGGGTGTCGAAGTCGTCGGACGCGCGTACGATACACCTCACTTTAGACAGGTTGTCAACGTTTTGACAACTTGTCGGGATGCCGCGAAGCATGTCGTGGCGCGTGGGTGAGGATGCTGGAAAAGGGAAGGCCGACGAGCAACAAAAAAAGAGGGCAGCCGGGAAAGGCTGCCCTCTTTCATGGCTGACGGAAGTGACCTCTACCGGCCGCGGCGGCCCTTGCGGCCTCCCAGCAGGCGCTTCAGCATGCCGTCGGCTTTCGCCATCTGCTCGGGCGTCAGGACCTCCCGTACCGCCAGCGCGGCATCGGTCCGCGCCCGCAGCAGTTCTCCCCGTATCTTGGCGATCTGGTCGACCTTGGCGCCGACCTTGGCCTTGTCCACGGTCTCCTGCGAAACCATCTCCCGAAGCTCGATGCCGGCCACGCGGGCGTCGGCGCGCAGACCGATCTGCTTCTTTCGCGCGTCGGTGAGAAGGCCCTTGACATTCTTGACCTGCTCGTCGGTCAGCTCCAGCTTCCTGGTCATGCGCTTGACCAGTCCTTCATGGCCGCGCCGGCCACGCCGACCTTCCTGCCCGCGCCGGTCTTGGCGCCCGCGCCAGTGCCGTCCCCCTCGTTCCTCACCGCCCTCGGCGCGGGCGATGCGGGCGCCCTCGCCCCGCCGCCCTTCGCCCTGCTGGCTCCAGGCGATGCCGCCGGCAAGGCCCACCAGGAACACGGGCACGAGGATCAATACTGTACGTTTACGATTCTTCATTTGCGCTTCTCCTTGTTGGTTGTGAGTGGTTGGATCCGGATCGCTGTGTCAAAGATTAGACGCGCGGTGGTTCCCCCTGTACCTTCCGCCCACAGGGGTGGCGCGACACATCGCTCCTTATATGGCGTCCTTCGACTTCGCTACGCTACGCTCAGGACGAACGGTTCTGGAAGCGTCTTCCCGTTCGTCCTGAGCGTAGCGTAGCGAAGTCGAAGGACGCCATTATATGGACGGGAGCGGCCCTACACGGGCGGGTTTCAACCCGCCCGTGCCCATGCCATCCGAGAAAGGGCAGCTCCGCGGGGAGGTAAATCAATTGGGGCCGCCGTCGCGTAGTGACCCGAGCCGCGACATCATGCGCTCGCGCCTCTTCCTCCGCCGTTCCCGGAAGTCGCCGGTGAGTTCCTCCAGCTTGCGCGCCTGCGCCTCGTCGAGGGTTGGCGTGATCTTGCCGTGAAACTCCAGGATGATCCGGTCGGCGTCTTTGAGAGATTGGATTCGCGCCTGGTACAGGTCCCGGCGGGTCTGGTTCAGCAGCGGACCGATCTCGGCCATCTGCCGCTCGGACAGGTCGAGCTCCCGTTGCAGCGCGCGGATGTACCGCCCGCTTGAACCACGCCTCCCGCCATGCCGGCGTTCCCCGCCGTCTCCGAAGTGGCTCGACAGCCCGCCCCACAAGTGCCGCACGGGGTAGACCTGCCCCACAAGGGCGCCGCCCACCAGCCCCAGCAGGAACACGCCCACCACTGCGATCAAGGCTTTCCGTTTCATGGATTTTTAGCTCCTACCCATGCCATCAGAACGGCGTCGGGCTCATCCGCGGCCGGCGTTTCCAGTCCCGACGCGTTCTCCAGCATGGCGATGGTTACGGGGATCTGCTCCTGAGGCTGGGGCAACATGTCGCGCCACACGCCGACGCCGCCCAGCAATAACACCACCAGCGCGAACGCGGGAGCGAGCCGGCGGCTGAAGAGCAGCAGCGCATCGCTGAGCGACGCGCGCCGGTCCTCGGCCTCGCGGATACTGGCGAGGACCCCGGGCCACGCGGGCCGTTGGGGGGACGGTTCCGGCGCGGCGGAGAAGAAGCGCCGCCAGAGCTGTTCTTCCTCGAGCAGTGCCCGGCAGGTCGCACACGAACCGGAGTGAGCCCGGTACGAGGCGGGGATCTCCTCCGTCCGCTTCGCGCCGGCCGTCTCCAGCCATTCTCTGAAATCATCACAGTTCACGCTTCACCTCCGAGTGAACTCCGAAACATGAGGGGCAAGCATCTTCCGCAGGCGTTGGCGTGCCCGGGCGTGGCGCGATTTAACGGTCCCTACGGAACAGTTCAGGATCTGGCCGACTTCCTGATAGGAGTGCCCCTCCATGTCCTTCAGGGTAATTACGACGCGGAATCTCTCGGGTAGGCCGGCCACGGCCCGGGCCACCAGGCCGCTGACGGCGGTCTCGGACGCCTCGTCCTGCTCGTGGCCGGGGGAATCCTGGGTCGAAAGAAGGTCGCGAAGGCCCCGGACCGCCTCCTCGCCGGGCTCCGCGTCCAGGGATACCCGGCCCGACTGTTTCTTGAGCTCGTCCCGGGCGCGGTTGATGGCGATGCGTGTGATCCAGGTGCTGAACATCGCGTCTTCCCGGAATTTGCCGAGCGAGAAGAACGCCTTGACGAACACCTCCTGGACCACGTCATCCACTTCTCCGTGATCCGGGCCGAGAACTCTGCCGACGAGCCGGTGAATGCGCGCCTGATAGCGTTCCACCAGGAGCCGGTAGGCGCCGGAATCGCCTTCCCGGACCCGCCGCACCACATCCCTCTCCGAATCTTCCAGGGTGAGGGGACACGGCAGAGCTTCCGTCATCCTCAATCGGTTACCTCACTCGCATGAATTGCCTACCTGGTTCACAGATTCGTCAACGTATCCGTGAACGGCCACACTTAGTTAGACGCAAACCGGTTCCCGGTTCACGGGCGGAAGGCGGGGAGCACGTCGTGCGCGATGCGGCGCATCTGCTCCGGCTGGTCCTTGGAGGCGAGCACGAATTGCATGGTGCGGACACCGGCTGCCACGAACTCCTCCAGGCGGTCGGTGCACTCCCGCGCCGTGCCGCAGATGACCCACCGGTCCACGCTCTCGTCGTCGAAGGGCATGCGGTGGTAGGCTTCCAGCATCCACCGGGCCTCGTCACGAGCGGTCTGGCGGTCGCGTCCGACGTTGATCCAGCAGTTCATGGCCGGGTGGACGGCTCCGGGCGGGCGGCCGTACTGCCGCACGGCGCCGGAGGAGATCTCGGAGTACCGTTCCGTGTACTCCCGGGGACTGATGTGGTTGGTCAACCAGCCGTCCGCCAGCCGGGCCACCCGGTCGAACGGCCCGGTGTGCTTACCGGCGTTGGCCTCCACGAAATGACCGTAGCGGTAATTCTTGACGTCCACCGGATTGTAGTGGCCGGCGGCAATCCAGATGGGCGGATGAGGCTCCTGCACCGGCTTGTATCCCAGCGATACGTCCCGGTACCGGTAGTGGCGTCCTTCGAAGTCGACGGAGTCCCGCGTCCACAGCGCCTTCAGCACCTCCAGGCATTCCTCGAAGACCTTGCCGCGGACCTTGCGCTGGAAACCGGCCACCTCGCATTCCTTGGAAAGCAGCTCCGGCGACCCGGCGCCGGGACCCACGCCCATGATCGTACGACCCTTGGAGATGATGTCCAGGGTGGCCCATTCCAGCGCCAGCACCACAGGATTTCTCATATGTGGTTGGAGTATCCCGGTGGCCAGCATGATGTTCTTCGTCCGCGCGGCGATGGCCGTGAGGGTCACGATGGGATCGTAGCGGGGTTTGGCCAGGAGGCTGTCGCCGACCCACAGGGAGTGGTAGCCGAGCTCTTCGGCTTCCACGGCCAGGTCCAGGAGCCGCTCCATGGAGAAGTCCGGCAGGAACACCGACGCGCGGTTGTTGGCGTAGAGACCGAAGTTCAGTCGGGGCGCGGGGGCCATGGGGGTTACCTAGAGAGCGTCGGGTTCAGGAGCCTGTGCCTCTCGCCACGATTCGCCGACCCGGAAAGACCCCTCGGTCAACCCGCGGCGTTGGCCACGGAGACGCGCCGCATCAGCGGACGGGCCAAGCCGGCGAGGGCCAGGACCAGGCCGATGACGTCGCTGAACGTGCCCGGGGCGATGAGCATGATGGCGGCCGCGAACACGACCACCCGCTCCCCTATCTCGGTCCGGTCCTTGAGGGCGCCCACCATCGCGTAGGCCGTCAGGATCACCCCCGCGGCAGCCGTGGCCGTGGTCAGGATGATGTCCAAGGGGTGGCCTCTCATGAGCAGCGCGTTGCCGTAGACGAACGCGTAGGGAAGGATGTACACGGGCAGCGATATGAGGCCCGCGAACAAACTGGTGCGCCAGAAGTCGCTGCCCGCCACGGTGGCACCCGCGTACGCCGCCAGGGCCACGGGCGGCGTGACCATGGACAGCATGCCGGAGAAGAAGATGAACAGGTGGGCGGCGATGGGGAGCACCCCCACCTTCACCAATACCGGCGCCACCATCAGAGCGAGGATGATATAGGCGATGCTGGTGGGCAATCCCATGCCCAGGATCATGGAGGCGAACATGGTCAGCAGCAGGATGATCGTGAAATTGCCGCCGGCGATGCCGATGACGAGAGTCGCGAAGCGGGTGGCGAGCCCGGTCATCAGGATGGTTCCCATGATGATGCCGACGCATGCCACCGCCGTGCCCAGCATCACGAAATCCCTGCCGGTGCCCTCGAACACCTGGATACCCTTCTTGAGAGCGGTCAGGGCCCCGGCGGGGGCCGCCGCGGCGAAGCGGCCGCGGTCCCGGAAAAACATGGAGACCGCGGCGATGCCCACGCCCAGCACCGCGATGACGGCCATGGCCCGCAACACTGCCTGGACCGGCGACCACCGTAACAGCAACAACGCGATGAGGAGGCCTATTCCTGCGATGAAGGTCAGTCCCTGAGGCTCGCGTATCACGGTCCGAAAGCTGGGCAGCTCGGACGGGGGCAAGCCGGTAAGCCCGGAGCGTAGCGCGTAGAAGTAGACGCCCGCCAGGACGCCGATGAAATAGAGCACGGCCGGAATGAAGGCGGCCTTGACGATCTGGAGATAGTCGACGGCCAGGAACTGCATCATCAGGAAGGCCGCCGCGCCCATGACCGGCGGCATGAACTGTCCTCCGGTGGAAGCCGCCGCCTCCACCGCCCCGGCCACGTGCGGCTGGAAGCCGACGCGTTTCATGAGCGGGATGGTGATGGAGCCCGTGACCATGACGTTGGCCACGGCGCTGCCGCTGACCGAGCCCATCATGCCGCTGGACACCACGGCCATCATCGCCGGGCCGCCGCGGTATTTCCCCACCAGGGCGCGGGTGAACTCCATGATGAACGCCAGCGCCCCGGTGGCTTCCAGCAGCTTGCCGAACATGACGAACAGGAAAACGAACTTGAAGGTGATGTAGGTGGCGACGCCGAAGACGCCGTTACCCGAGAGATAGATGGTGGTGATCACCCGGTCCAGGTCGAAGCCGCCGTGGCCCCCGACCCACCGCGGCAGGTGCTGGCCGTAGAAGACGTAGAGCATGAACACCAGCGCCGTCATCACCAGCGCCCAGCCCACGATGCGGCGGGTGGCCTCGAGCACGACGAACACGCACACGATCCCCAGCACCATGTCGGTCGGGGTGACGATTCCCGACTTGAAGGCGATCTCCTCGTGGTTGATGAACACGTAGCCGAAGGTCGCCAGGCTGAGGGCCAGCCAGAAGAGATCCACCGCCACCTGGGCGGGCCGCTCGTGTTCCACCGCCTGGGTGAGGAACACCAGCGCGAACAGCACCAGCAGGAACAGGCTGCGTTCCTGAAGGGGCGGCAACGGACTGAAGGCGTTCCAGACGGCGTAAACCGACAGTCCGATGGCCAGCAACCGGGTGAGGGTCCGGCCTATGGCTTCCAGAGCCCGGCCTCCTTCCAGTAGCGCATGGCGCCGGGATGAAAGGGCACGTTGATGTCCTTGGTCAGCACCGCGGGGTTGGCCTGGGCATACTTGAAGTATCGCACCTCACCGGCCAGGTTATCGAGGTTCTTGTGGAGGAGCTTGGTAACCTTGTAGACCAGCTCCGCGTCGGCGTCGGCCCGGACGTAGACGTGCGGGCCGCCGATGTCGACGGTGTCGATGTCCTTGTCGAAGGTCGGAGTCCCCTTGGTAATACGGATCCGCGCCATGTACGGCAGTTCCTTCAAGACTTTCTCGACGGCCTCGGGCTCTGGCCCGAAGTAGGCCGCGCCCTTTTCGGCGTGGAGTCGCAGCGCTCCGGGGATCGGGCTCAGGCCGGCCACGATGCCCGGTGTCGCGGCGATGATGCCGTCACCGAGCTGCGTGTACAGGTCGCTCATGCCCGCGTACACGGGCTTGATATCCTTGTAGGTGAGGCCGTGGGCCTTGTACAGGGGCTTCATGAACGCGTCCCAGGTCCGTCCGGAACCCACGCCCACCCGTTTGCCCTTGAGGTCGGCAAACTTGCGAACCGGACTGTTGGGCAGGGTCATGTAGGCGAAGGAGTGCGGGTACAAGCCGAAGATCGGCGCGATGGGGTGCTTCTTCTTGAAGCCCATGATCCCGTGGTACCCCGGATAGCCGTTGCTCGATGATACGATGGCCATGAAGACCTGGTCGCGGTCGAGCAGACGGATGTTCTCGCGGGAGCCCTCGGTCACCGCCGCGGTCACCGGAATCTTGAGCTCCGCCTCCAGCAGTTTGGCGATGCCACCGGCCATGACGTAAAAACCGCCGCCGATGCTGGCCCCGCCCACCTCCATGCCGGCCGGCAATTTCTGAGCGGTTGCGGTGGGGGCCCACGCCATGACGGCGACCACGGCTGCCGCCAGTAGTGTCCTGGGTATTGCACGCTTCATGAAACACCTCCCGCCGGTATTCGGATGACGATGGGGCTTGGCAGTCTGCGCCACAGGCCGGCGAGGGTGTAGGGGCGGGTTTCAAACCCGCCCGCGCACGCACCCCCGCTGCCGGCCGGCACAGAAGCCTATTTCTTCCAGAGACCGGCTTCCTTCCAGTAGCGCACGGCCCCCGGATGGTAGGGAACACCGATCTGGGTGGTCAGCACCGCCGGATTGAGCTCTGCGTACTTGAAGTAGCGCACGTCAGCGGCGAGTTGCTGCAGGTTCTGATGAATCAGCTTGACAATCCGATAGACCAGCTCCTCGTCCGCATCCGCGCGGACCGTGAGGAGGGGGCCGCCGATGTCGAAGGTCTCCACGGCCTTATCGAAGGTGGGCGTGTTCGCCGGAATAGTTTGCCGCGTCATGTACGGGAACTGCTTGACCATCTTTTCGACCGCCTGGGGCTCGGGGGGCAGGTAGTGCGCGCCCTTCTCGGCATGCAGGCGCAGCGCCGCTGGGATCGGGCTCAGCCCGGAGACCATGGTCGGCATCGCCACGATGTTGCCGTCGCCGAGTTGCGTGTACAGGTCGCTCATTCCCGCGTACACCGGCTTGAAGTCTTTCTTGTAGGTCAGGCCGTGGGCCTTCATCAGGGGTACCATGAACGTGTCCCAGGTCCGGCCGGTGCCCACGCCCACGCGTTTTCCTCTGAGTTCGTTGAAGGAGTTGACGGGGCTGGTGGGCAGGCTGTGGAGCGTGAAGGCGTTGGGATAAAGACCCATGACGAGGGCCACGGGATACTTTCTCTTGTAAGTCAACACCCCGTGGTACGCCGGATAGGAGTTGTTGGAGGCGATGACACCCATGAAGATCTGCTTGCGGTCGATGAGACGGACGTTCTCGCGCGAGCCCTCCGTAACCGCCGCCGTAACGGGAATCTTCAACTTCTCTTCCAGCAACTTGGCCACGCCGCCTGCCACCACGTAGAAGGCGCCGCCGATGCTGGCCCCTCCGACCTCCAGGCTCGACGGCATCTCCGCCGCGGTCGCCCGCTGGGGGCCGGACGCCCATGTCATGGCCGCTACCGCGACCGCAGCCAGCAACACCTTGAGTCTCGGACTTCTCATGAAATACCTCCTGCCTTGGTTGATTCGTGACGGGTCGGCGTCAAAAAAACGCCGCCCGACGAGTCCGCAAAATAGGATGGATGCATTCGTCAGTCAACCCAAAAGACTCAAAAAGGCCCGCCACGGTAACCCAGCACCACGATCTCCGTCTTCCGGGGCAGCGCCGCCTTGCTGATGGCCAGGGAGCCGTCCGGGACGGTCCTGGTGGGGAACCCTTCCGTGAAAATCCGCACCCGCTCCAGGTTGTCGCGGTAGTGCATGGGGATCGCGATCTTCGGCTTGAGCTGCCGCACCACGTCACGGGCGGTATAGGCACCCATGGTGGTGCGGCCGCCGATGGGCACCAGCGCCACGTCGACCTTGCCGAACTGCTTCAGTTGCTTGGGCGTGAGCTTGTGGCTCAGGTCACCCAGGTGCGCGACGCACAGCCGGCCGATGTCGAAAACGAACGCCGCTCCCTTGAAGAGGTCGCCGTCGGGACGGCTCACGTAAATGGGCACACTGTATACCAGGACGTCCTTCACCGTGGTTCTCACCGGGTTCCACTCGTACCCCAACTGCGTTTCTCCGAGACCCCGGAGGAGCAGCGGCCGGCCCCGCACGATGGGAAACCAGTTGTGGTTCTGATGCTCTCTGCCGATGGTGACGACGTCCGCCGAAACCTCGGGCGTCGGGTACCAGCCCGGCGCCAGGGGGTCCATGACGATGCGCGTGCCCCGGCTGGTGACGAGTTGGAAGAAGCTGTGGCCGAAGTAGTGGAGGGTGGCGTCGGGAGCCGCGGCGTACGCCGGCCGGAACAGAAGGCCGGCGAAGCTCTCCTCCTTGCAGGCGCCCAAGAGCTGGCCATGGCAGAACAGCAAGGAGAGGAAGGTGAACGGTAATGCGATCAGGTACGCGCAGCTCATGTTCTCCAGCCCTCGTGAGAGACAGGACGTCCGCGTCGACGTGCCGAGAATCCCGACCAACTTCCCCGGCGCCGCCATCATCCCGAAAAACTTTCCGTTTGACAAGCCGCTTGCGGGTGCCCTAGAAGGGGCATTGCATGTACGAGCGGGCAGGGTGCCCGTCCGTGCGCACGGACCAAGCTTCCGCAGAGGACAAACCCAAGAGGAGGACATCCCTATGAAGGCACTATACCTGACCGTCGCGCTACTCTTTCTGTGCGTGACCGTTGCGTGGGGCCAGAGCGCGACCCTCAAGAAACTCGCCAACTACAGCGGACCCGCGGCGGACTACGAGAAGATGTTGCATGAGGGGGCCAAGAAGGAAGGCAAGGTGGTCTGGTACACCTCGCTCAGCGGCAAGTCCTACAAGACCATACAGTCGAATTTTGCCAAGAAATATCCGGACGTGAAGATCGAGGTCTATCGGGCGGGGAGCAAGGATATTTCGGCCAAGGTCCTCGCCGAGCACAAGGCCAAGAAATACCTCGTGGACGGGATCGAGAGCACCCCGGGCGTCCTGCAGTTGTTCCGTGAGAGGAAGATCATCAACCCCTACACCAGCCCGGAGCACAAGAGATGGCCGGCTGAGCACCAGACCAAGGCCAAGAGCGGCGGGGTGTGGTGGGTCACCGACCGCGAGTCCTTCATCGGCCTGGGGTACAACACCGACAAGATGCCCAAGGACCAGTCACCCAAGAGCTTCGACGACCTCCTGAACCCGGCTCTCAAGGGCAAGATCGTCATGAGCGTTCAAAGCACCGGCGACCGGATGCTGGGACGCATGATCAAGGTCAAGGGCATGGAATACGTCGAGAAGCTCAAGAAGCAGCAAATAAAGCTCGTCAAGATCTCGGGCACGGCCACTCGGGACCTGATCATCGCCGGCGAGTTCGTGGTGTCGCCCTCGGTGTTCCGCAATCACGCGCTGGTGAAGATCCACGAGGGAGCGCCGCTGGGATGGAACGCCTTGGATGAAGTTCCGACCAACGCCGGAGGCTCCGCGGTGTTCACCAATTCGCCGCATCCCCATGCCGCGCTGCTGCTCACCAATTTCGTGCTGACCGACGGACAGAAGCTCCTGCAGAAGTTCCACTACGGCATGGCGTGGTTGGACTATCCGTTCAAAAGGGTGTACCCCGAACGGGGACTGAGCTCGAGGGCGTACAACAAGGAATCCAAGAGACTGAACAAGCTGTTGCGTAAAATCGCCCGCAGGTGACGGACTTCACGCGCGACCTTCCGTTGCGGCCTATCCGGGCGACCGCGGAACCCGAGGGCAGGACGCGAGCCCTCCCTCGGGTTTCCGGTAGTTGCTTGCGCCCGGGACGAGCCGCCACCAGGAATTGCTACAGTTGAGCAGAGACGAAGCAGCGCTGAAGGAGTCCGGTTCGCCCAAGGGCGGGGTCTCGGCATTCCTTGACGTCTTCCGTCCCAGCAGGCAGGGCCGTGACTACCCGCTGTGGTTGTTCATACCGTGTGCGCTCGTGCTCCTGTACCTCGTCATCCCGCCGCTGGTTTTCATCATCTATTCGAGTTTCGTTCCTTCCGAAGACTCGGACATCGTCGGCCTGACGTTTCAGAATTTCTTCGAGATTTTTGAGGGCCTGTCGGATTTCCAGAACCTGGTTTGGAACTCCGTCGTGTTTTCCGTGGGCAGCGCGGCCTGGGCGCTGGTCTTCGGCACCGCCATGGCGTGGCTGGCGGAGCGCAGCAACGCGCCGTTCCGCGCGGTTGCCTACGTGGCGGCTTTCGTGTCGTTCGCCGTCCCCGGGCTGGTCAAGGTCATCGGCTGGATCCTGCTGCTGGGGCCGGAGGCGGGTTTCATCAACATGGCCGTGAAATCCGTTACCGGCATCATGCCCATCTTCAACCTTTTCTCCATGAGCGGCATGATACTGGTGGAAGGGTTTCTGTGGACCCCCATCGTGTTCCTGCTCATGGCGACGCCGTTCCGGTCCATGGACCCGTCACTGGAGGAAGCCGCGGTGGTGGCCGGCAGCAACGACTGGCAGGTGTTCTGGAAGGTGACCCTGCCTATGGCCATGCCCAGCCTTCTCTCGGTGCTGATCCTCACCTTCATCCGCAGCATGGAGGCCTTCGAGATCCCCGCGCTGGTGGGTCTTCCCGCGGGCATCGAGGTCATGACGACCCAGATCTACCTTCAGTTGATCGAGGGGTTCGTGCCCGAGTACGGCTACGCCAGCGCCTACTCCGTGCTTCTCATCGGTCTGGTCGGGTTGTGTCTGATTCCCTACTATCGCGTCACCCAGCACGCGCACCGGTTCGCCACCATCACCGGCAAGGGGTTTCAGCCTCGGCGCAAGGACCTGGGACGGTGGCGCTGGGTGGGCGGGTTGGCGCTGCTGGGTCTGCCGGCGCTCCAGCTTCTGCCGCTCACCGCACTCGTCTGGGCGAGCTTCATGCCCTACCTCGTGGCGCCCTCATGGGAGGCGCTCTCCATGTTTACCCTGAACAACTACGTGGAGGCGTTCAGCGACGACAAGATCCTGCGCTCCGTCACGAACAACATCACCATCAGCATGGTGTCCGCCACCGCCTGCGTGGGCGTGGCGTTCGTCACCGCCTGGCTGGTGACGCGCACCAACATCAAGCTGCGCTGGTACCTGGACCGGTTGACCATGGTGCCGCTGGTGTTTCCGGGCATCGTCATGGGGGTAGCGGTCCTGCAGACCTACCTCACGGTTCCGATTCCCGTGTACGGCACCATCTGGATCCTGGTCATTGCCTTCTCGGCGCGCTATCTGCCATACGCCATGCGCTTCAGCCACGCCGGCCTCATCGGCATCCACAAGGAGCTGGAGGAGAGCGCCACCGCCAGCGGCGCGAGCTGGGGCAACGTGGCGCGGAAGATCATGATCCCGCTGATGATGCCGGCCCTGTTCGCCGGGTGGATCTACATCTTCCTGATCACCATCCGGGAGCTGTCCGTCGCCCTGCTGCTCTACAGCCCAGGTTCCGAGGTGATCTCCGTGGTTATCTGGGAGCTTTGGGACAACGGCCATGTGGGGAGCCTGTCAGCCTTCGCCCTGAGCATCAGCGTCGGCACCGTTCTTATGGCCATCCTGTTCTACAAGCTCAGCCGCCGCCACGGGTTGGACGTCCGCTAGTGTTCTGTCCGGACGAAGCATGTAGGGGCGACCGGCGGTCGCCCCAGCCGAAGATCGTCCCGCCGACGCTTTCTGCGGCTTAGGCTCGTAGCCCTCGAGATTTCTGATATGCCGACGAGAACCACGCCGCCGTTCCGCGCCGACCACGTCGGCAGCCTCCTGCGCCCCGCCGGCCTCAAGGAGGCTAGGGTGCGCCTCCTGGGACCGGACACCGCGGACACCAACCTGGGACCCCACGGCAACGAGGAGCTGGCACGGATCGAAGACGGCTTCGTCCGCGACGTCATCGCGCTGCAGGAACGCGTCGGCCTGCGCTCCGCCACCGACGGGGAGTTCCGCCGCCGTAGCTGGTTCAGCGAGCTGATGATGACCTGGGACGGCTTCTCCGCCACGCGCCAGGGCGCCGCATCGCCCTTCAGTTGGCGCAACGAGGAGAACCAGCGGCAGGACTTCACCGTGGTGTGGGTCAACGGCCGGATCGGCTGGCGCCCCAGCGCCGTGGTGCGCGCCTTCGAGTTCCTCGAGGCCAACACCGAGGCCGTGCCCAAGGTCACCATCCCCGCGCCGCCAGTGGTCTACTGCTTCGCCGGCGGCGACCCAGGGGTTCTGGGTTCCGTCTACGACGACGTCGACGCCTTCTGGGAAGACTTGGTGGCCGCCTACCGCCAGGAGCTGGCCGCCCTGGTGGCCGCCGGCGCGCGCTACATCCAGTTGGACGACGTCGCCATCCCGTTTCTCTGCGATCCAACCTACGATGACGTCTTCCGCTCCTGGGGCTCCGGCCCCCAAGCCGTGCTCGCGGAGTACGCGCGGCGCATCAACCAGGCCCTCGAAGGCCTGCCCGACGATGTCACCGTCACCATGCACCAGTGCCGCGGCAACCGCGAAGGATTGTGGGCCGCCGCCGGCGGCTACGACCCCGTGGCCGAGACCCTGTTCAACGAGATCAACGTCCAGGGCTACTTCCTGGAATACGACACGCCCCGGGCCGGCACCTTCGAGCCCCTCCGCTTCCTGCCCGCCGGCAAGGTCGTCGCCCTCGGCATCGTCTCCACCAAGGGCCCGACCCTCGAATCCGCCGACCACCTCAAGCGCCGCATCGACGAGGCCGGCCGTCACGCCCCCTTGGAACGCCTCGCCCTCGCCCCCCAGTGCGGCTTCGCCAGCTCCGTCAAGGGCAACCCCCTCACCGAAGCCGACCAGGAAGCCAAGCTCGCCCGGATGGTGGAAGTCGCCCACGACGTGTGGGCGGACGCGTAACGCCGGCAGCCTGTTCGAGCAATCAGCACCCGTTCACCCGGTAGGTCGGGTTAGCCGGAGGAATGGTGAACTTGCACTCGGCGCCCGGTGCAACGGCCGGGATGTGACGCTGGAAGACCTGCCCGGAGACGGGGCGCTGGAGAAGGAGATCATCGGCATCGGCGACCGCCAGCAGTTCGTCAGCGCCGGCCGTCCGGACGTCTTCGATGCGTTGATGCGGGCTCATCCCGCCGTGCGGATCTACACCGACTGCTTCGGCCACGCGCTGGCCCTCCAGGGTGCGGTGGGGGCCATGGTGGACTTCGACCTGCGGCTCTGGGATACCATGGCCAGCAAGGTGCTGATGGAGGAGGCCGGCGGCCGTTACGTGTGCTTCCAACGGGTCGGAAAGGAACTGAGGGACAGCCGTTTCGACGTCATACTGGGCAAATCCCGGGTCGTGGAATGGATCCTCGACCGCATCGCCGCCCAAGGCGGGGATCGGGGGGGCTCCGAAACACACGCCAGGAGGTATTTCTTGAAACAGCATCCTCGGACAGCATCTCCCGCAACTCCGGGGCGGCGGGCGCGGCATTCACCGGCAAACCCTCCGCCCACACCCCGCCATGGCCTGCTGGCAACCCATTGGGGCCTGATCCAGAAGTGGTCAGCGCGGACTCCGGATTGGAGGGTCCCGTTCGCGCTTGCCGTTGCTGTTGAGCCTGCGGCGCCTCGCGCCGCCGCTGCCGATCGTAGGCGGATCGTTTTTTTGGATCGCTCAGGACCTCATACGCCTCGTTCAGTCGCTGCATGATCGCCGTGGCGTCGGGATCAGCATTCACATCCGGGTGGTACTTTTGAGCCAGACGCTTGTATGCGGCCTCGACAACCTCCGGCTCAGCGGCGGCGTCAACCTGCAGAATTGCGTACCGATCATCGGTGTGGTGCATCGAACCTGCTTGGCAGTCTGGAGTGTGATGCCTGGGATCAGCCGCCGGCGAGCACGGCAGTTATGGTGGGCACAGCCTGCCTCTTATGGTCACGCAGGAACCGACCATCGACAGCCGAATTCATGATCCGTCGGATCAATCTATTGAGAAGCTCTATTACAAACCGACATGCGCATACAAGGGGACATGCCGGTCAGGAAGTGCACCCTCAGCAACGTCCGCAAGCCGCCGATCGTAGCGGAGACCCGTGAAGACCCTGTATGGCGTGGACGGGCGGCGTTGGATCACCGTCCGCGACCGTCTAGAAGGTAGCTAATACGGTGCCTGGAAAGGTGGGGTGGCCGGAGTCCATCCGGCCGCCCTTTTCTATCTCCCTTGACCGAAAGGAGCCGTTGTTATGGCTGACTCCGAGAAGGGACAAGAGCGTGATCCGAAAGGTGTGAGGTCCGAGAAAAGACTGGCTGTGGAGCTGAGGAAGCTGCATCAGCAGGGACGCATCGAGAAGAAACAAATGGCGATGGTGATTTTCTTTGGGATCAAATTTGCCAAGGAGATCAGCGCGTGCGTTGACCTGGTGGTGACCCCTGAAGGGTTTCCGCTGGCCTACGAGGTGATGGCGGGCAACACCAGCGACAAGACGACGCTGGCGCGGTTCCTGGCGAAGATCGAGGCGCAATACGGGCGGTCCGATCGGGTCTGGATCATGGACCGGGGTATTCCGACCGAGGAGACGTTGGCGGCGATGCGCGGGGGGGAGGCGCCGGTGCACTACCTGGTCGGCACCCCCAAGGGGCGTTTGACGCGGCTGGAGCAATCGTTCGTGGGTCTGCCCTGGCGCGCGGTTCGCGAGTCGGTCGAGGTGAAGCTGTTGGCCGAGGACGGCGAGCTGTACATCCTGGCCCAGAGCCGGGCGCGCATCTTGAAGGAGCGCGGCATGCGCCAGCGCCGGCTGAGGAAGCTGTGGCGGCGCCTGCACGAGCTACGGGGGCAATCGCTGAGCCGCGACGAGCTGTTGCTCAAGCTTGGCGCGGCCAAAAAGGAAGCCGGACGCGCTTACCATCTGGTGGACATCCGCCTGCCCCAGGCCGGCGAGGCCGTCACCGCGGACACCTTCACCTTCAAGCTGCGCCGCGACCGGCTGCGCCAAGCCCGGCGCCGCGAGGGTCGGTACCTGCTGCGCTCCAATCTGACCGGCGAGGATCCGGCGACGCTGTGGCGCTACTACATGCAACTGACCGAGATCGAGCAGGCGTTCAAGGAACTCAAGCACGACTTGGCTATCCGGCCGGTCTTCCATCAACGCGAGGACCGAATCGAGGCGCACATCTTCGTCGCCTTCATCGCCTACTGCCTGTATGTGACCTTGAAACACTTGGCGCGACCGTGTGCGCCGGGACTGACGCCGCGGGCCATCCTGGAGAAGTTCTCCACCCTGCAGATGGTCGATGTCCATCTGCCGACCGCCGACGGCAGGCATCTGACGTTGCCGCGCCACACCCACCCCACACGCGACCACCAACTGTTGCTGCATCAACTCAAGCTGCGATTGCCCGAACAGCCGCTGCCGCGCATCTCCGCGTAGCCCTCCGCCAAGACACCTCCCAAACCGTGCCTTGTAGTGCCGACCTATGGCCTCTGTCGTCCAATTATCAATCATTTACGACCGTTTTCGCGCCGAGTTGCGGAAGTCGGGCTAGCGCGCACGGTACGGGAGGTCGTCCATCAAAGGCGTTTAGGACTATCAGCGTGTCCTGAGTGCAACGAGGGTCTGGAGGCTCGGAGATCGTGGCGAATGCGCGGCTTCACGACCTGCGTCATGCGCACGCCTCCCACGCGGTGATGAACGGCGAGAGCCTGCATGTGGCCGGACGCCTGCTCGGACACCGGAGCGCCAGCACCACCAACCGCTACGTCCATCTCGACGGTGCGACCCTTGGCCGAGCTGCTGAGCGGGTAGCGGCAGCAATCGAATGGAAACTGCAAACCATCCAATGGGCGGCCCAAAGTGGATTCGTCGAAGACCCTCGGGACCGGCGTCACGCCGCCCACTACAGGAGCCATACAATGATTGCGGGCGAGTTCCTTCGACAAAGACTGGTCCGAACGGCCATGTACGGCACAGCCGGTGGCGGGATAGTCATCGGTCTCGGAATCGGGATGGCGTTCTACGTTGTCTTTTCACAATGGATCGGCTTCGGTTGGGGAGTTGTCGCTTACGGAGCCACGGCGACAGCAGTGTGGATCGCCGTGCGGTACACGGAAAGTCCTTCCAACCCGTGGAACGTTGAAAACTTGGCGAAAGGCGTGACTGCGGAGACCCGCGTAGGACAGGTTATTGAACGGGCAATCACCGCCGAATACTGTGCGGTTGCGCATACGGTCACCAAAATCGCGAAAGTTGGCGACATCGATCACATCGTCGCCACACCGAAAGCGGTCTGGGTGATCGAAACGAAGTACAAGAAAGTGCCGCCGAGTGTTTTTCCCGAAGTGCTGAGTCGTATAGCGGCGAATACGCGCGCGGTACGTGAATGGCTCCCCGCCGGGACGCCGGTGCAGGGTTGTCTCGTTCTCGCTGTTGGTTGGTGGCCAGGGAAGAAGAAGTTTAAGGCTGACGGCCAGACAATCACTGTACATGACACGAAGTCTCTCTATAAGAAGATGGGATGTGAAGCGGGGGAGGAGCCGTTGCTCGATAAACAAGTCGCTAAGAAAATTTGGAGCCTGAACCCACTGAAGTAGAAACGTGTCCTGATGGAATAACAGCATCGGAGTAGGACGGGAACGGAGCGGCTAGGGATCACCTCGCATATCGACTTGATTTCACGGGGTTCTCTCTCTCGCAGTTGGAGCCTCGTGGACTCCCTGTGGCGCATCGCGGATGTGTCGGGTGTGAAGGAATACCGGCTCCGCCGTAGAGACGGAGCCGCATGGCGAGACATCGGCGAAGGGGGACAAAAGACGCGTGATATCAGCTGGTTAGCCCGAGCGGCGCTTGAGCGGGAGGGACAGGTCGGAGCATACAAGGCCGAATCCGTGGATCGCAGGCGGTTTTTCAGGGCGTCCATACAAGGAAGCAGCCAGGGCAACGCGACCGCGGGTCTGGCGGCGATGATTCCCGGGAGAACCCGGCAATTCCCTGGGGAACCGGGGCCGTTCTCTCGGGAATCGTCGGGTTCCTCAGAGAATACATTCCGTGTTTTCGCGTATTACCTTGGTGAACGATGTGCCCGGGGAGCTTCTTCTGCTTGTTCGTCCGGACGTGGCGATGGACCTCGGGGATGCGATTCGGAGCGCGCTCCAACTGCGCCGGACTTCGACGGCCGTCTGCGGAGCTAAGGGTGTCCGGGCGGCCGGGATGCAGAGCGTTCCGGAGTCCGCCGGGGCGGCGCCCGGGGGTATTCGACACCGTCAGGCTCTCCGGGCAGGACGATCGGGAGCGGACTTTTCGGCGAGAGCGGCGTTGACCGGATAGAGTTGCCTCAAGTATAGTGCTCGCTACTGAAGGACGCGTCATGGCCGCAAGAACTACCTACAAATATCGCTTCAAGGTGGACGGAAAGGTCGTGCATTGCGGCATCACGGCCGACTTGGTGCGCCGCGAGCGCGAACACCGCCGCCGGTGGCCGACAGGACGCATTGAACAGGTGGGGCCTGCGACCACGCGCGAAGAAGCGTGGCATTGGGAAAGGCAGCAGGCCGAGCAGCGGTTCAACTCCGTTTCCTGATGTCTTCGCATGAACCGTCCCGGGGGGATGCGGACACCGCGCAGACCCTCTCCCGCAATCATGTGGTGGTTACGGGCGCCGGGTTCACCCGCGCTCTAGTTCCCGGCGCGCCGCTGCTCGTCGACGATTTCAACAACGATGTCCTTGAGGACAAGGTCCGCGGATTGCCCTACGCGAGTCGATTGCTGGATTGGGAACGAAGTCTCCATCCGAGAGGTCACATCGACATCGAGCGCCTGATGACGCGTCTCGATGCCCTGATGCCCTACGACTACGCCGAGAGTGCGGGCAACGCGGCGAACGAATACGGCTTCCTCCTTTCGGAACTGAAGAGAGCGTTCCTCGACCGGCTCCATGAAGCCCGGAAGGGGGATGTCCATCGCGAGGAACTGAAACGGTTCGCGAACTACTGCGAAGCCAATGGCTGTTGCTGCGTCACTTTCAACTACGACGACTTCCTCGACGAGGCGCTGGCGCAGACCGGCAGCTGGAACCCGTATTGGGGATACGGGTTCTTCTGCCCGTCCTCACTGGACACCATCGCCAGTTTCGACGAACTGGAAACGGATTCGATTCTCCTGCTGCTGAAGCTGCACGGGTCGATCAACTGGCGGCCGAAACTGGGTTACGCGAGCCCGGTGGCGATCGACACCATCACGCACCATCACGACTGGGCCGGCATCAGTCTCCGCCAACCGCAGGTCGGCGGTCACCTTGAACCCGAACCCGTGATGGTCCCGCCCGTTCTGTCGAAATCCAGCCTCGTCGAGCAACCGGTCCTTCGGCTTGTGTGGTCGCACGCGTTCGACAGCCTGGCGACGGCCCACGAAGTCACGTTCGTCGGCTATTCGTTCCCGACGACGGACATGGCCGCGCGGACGTTGTTCTCCGAAGCGCTGAAGGACCTCCCGCGAGAGGACATCAACGTCGTCAATCTGAGCCGTGATGATTCAGAGGCCGAATTGACGCGCAGACGCTGCCGATCGGTGCTCGGCGATATCCCCGACGAACGGTTTCATTTCGACGGCGCTCTGGAATGGATCAGGGGTCTGTCGTCATAACCCGGCCGCGGCCGGGCCGGAAGCGGTCGGAAATGGCGTTCCCGACAGGATACCAGCGAAAGCACACCATGGGTTCCGTCGCCGACAAGATCGCGAAGAAGATTCTCTCGTCCCGCGGGTCGAAGGTCGTCGATCCGGCGAGCTGGCGGGAGGGCAGGAAGATGGCCCTCGAAGCCGGTTTCAGCCCGTCAGCATCAGCAGGCGAATTGTCGTGATCGCCCCGGCCGATACCTGACTGCCATTGCCCGAGACCTCGTCCAGCACCTGCCCGAGACGGGTGAACTCGGCGTCGGTCAGGAAGCGTTCGCGCTTGCGCTTGGGGTTCATCGGGATCGACCGGCAGGGATCGACATGGTCCTCGGGGACCATGTCCCAGCCCTTCGCGAGCTCGTACATGTACATCAGCGTCTCGACCACCATGTTGGCCATCGCGGGAAGTCGAGGAATTTGTTGGTCCCAGGCACCGACTTCTCCTCCTGCCGAGATATTCCACGGTCTCACGGAACGGTTACTGGGACATTCACCCCTGCCACTAACAGGGTGCCGTCATTGAAGCATGTTCGTGCGCATGGCCCGGAAACGAGTTGGTGCCTAGTTGGTACCTGGCCGCTGGACACCCCGCGCCCCAGATCACGATACCCCCTAACATACTGATTTCATGCAGGAAAACAAGGTGTTTCTGCGACTCGGGGAATCCCAAGCTTTACCCCGACATGGTGCAGCGTGTCGGATTACGCTTCTCCAATCCGAAATAGGAACTCATGAAAAAGACCGCTACTGCCTCGATCGCGAGCCGCTTCAGGTTTCCGCCACGGCTTCGAGCGCGGGGGTATCGAGGGACTGCCCCGCGATGAACTCACGGGTGTCCTGCCGAGGGTTCACTCCGGCGTGGGCAGGATGATGAGCTGCAGCCGATTTCCCGCGGGATCGTAGAGGTAGACGCTCTTCTCTCCTGGGGCGCGCTGCGCGGCGCGAAGGTCGCCCTCGAGGTAGGCGCCGTGGGCTTCGAGTTTGTCGTAGATCTCGTCGTAGTCCGCCACGGAGCCGATGCTCATGGCGAGGTGGGCGCCTTTGTAGCGGAGGTTACCGCCGGGATCCGGAACGTTGTTGGAGTCGGGGCCCGAGAAGCGGGAGCGCTGGGACATCTCGTCTACCTTTTCCAGGAACAGGAGTTGTCCGGAGCCGTTCTTGAGGATGAGCCGTCCATTGCCGAGTTCGCCGGAATCGCGGCAGATCAGTTCCATGCCGAGGGCCCCCGCATAGAAGCGTTCCGCGGCGTCGAGATCGGTGACCTCCATGGCGAGGTGGCTGATGTCTTCGTACGCGATCACGATGCTTCCCCCTGTTTGCGGACCGAGAACTCGAGGATGTTGTCGTCCGCATCCCGTACCCGGATGGTTCGATCGAGGGGTACTTCCGGCGGGTAGGTCACGGGGCCCTCGTAGGGAATCTCGCTCCGGCGCAACTGCTCCAGCAATTCGTCCATGGCGGCTTCCGTGAGCGCGAAGCCGATGCGAGGCATCCCGGCCTTGCCCTGTGGGGCCAAGGGTTCCTGCGCCAGGCACAGTTCGAACCGATGGGACCCCATTTCCACGAACGACATCACCGGGAAGCCTCCCCCGTAAAGCCGGCGGGTATTGAGATTCTGGATACGAAGCGGCTTGGCGCCCAACAGGTCTTCGTAAAACCGGTGTGCCCGGGGAATGTCTTCCACGACGAAGCCGCAGTGATCGAATGTTTGGATACTAGCCATGGTTTTCTTCGTTCCTCTCTGTGACCGTCACCACAGGGTGCCGGAGCCATGGGCGTTGTGGGACACAGGAGCGAGCACCTGGTAGGGGTCGCCGTAGGCGGACGCCGCTTCCAACACTTCGGGATGGTGCAGGAGCGAGCGGTCCAGCATGCCCTGCTCGTGAACCATGATGCGGTCGTCGATGTAGAGCCGGGCGTTCATTACCGAGCCGTCCACGTGCCGGAAGTCCGGGTGCTTGCGGTCCGTGCCCAGGCCTACCCACGGCATCTTGCTGATGAGCTCCCAGTGCATGGGGTCGTCGATGCCGTGGCGGATGGACGCCTTGGGGTGATAGCCGAACATGATCTCCACCATGCGGTTCGAGCCGGGTACGTTCTTGAAGAGCTGCCGGCATTCCTCCGCCAGCTCGCCGCCCTCGGCTTCCACCACCTCGCTGTCCTTGACCACCCACTTCATGGGCGCGGGCAGCGCGCCGGCCACGCCCTGGACGCAGCTCAGGTAGACCTCGCCGTCGGCCTTGCCGCTGCCGTTGAACACGCCGCAACGGCCCCACGGGAAGTGGCAGCGCCCGGGCGGGTCTCCGGCCCGGAACTGCATGCCGTAAAGGCGGGTGCCGTCATAGGTGGCGGTCAGATGGCTGCCGAGGTCGTCCTCGATCCGCACCACCTTGCCCGCGGCCACGACCTCCCGGACCTTTTCCGCCAGCTTCCACAGCACCGGGTTCGGGAACCGGGCGTAGTCGCGGGCCAGCAGGCCGGGGGTTCCCTCGAAGTAGATGAAGTAGGGCTTCATCCGTTGTTCCTTGAGCTGCGTGCCGCTCTCCTCGCGCTTCCGGCCCATGGCCCGGTGGTCCGGCGTGAAGGTGATGAAGACCGGCCACACCCAGATCACCACGTCGCACGCGTGCATGGCCTGCAGCACTGCCTGGGGCACCCGCCCGTAACGCGAGATGGGCTCCGTGACCAGCGACATGGGTTCGGCGCCCATGAACTTGAGCCCGGCAGTGATGGCCTCCAGGGAGGCGGCGTCGCTGCGGCGATCCGCCAGCAGCAGGACCTGGTCTCCGGCCCGGATGTCGGAGGCCTCGATCATGTTCTTGACGCCGTCCATCATGTCCGCGATGTCGTATTCGATCATGCTGTTTCCTTTCGCGTGCCCGCGGCACGCGCGCCTGGTGCCGGGTCCCGCGCCGGGCGGTGGTCCGGGCACGGGCGGGTTTCAAACCCGCCCCTACATCGGATGTCGGGTTCCTGCGGCACAGGCGCCTAGTGCGGGAGGCCTCTGTTCTCTCCCACTTGCAGGCGGTTGCCGAACGGATCGTAGAAGTAAACGGTCTGCGTGTCCGGTTCGTGCCAGGGAATCCGGTCACCGAAGGGGCTCCAGTAACGCTCGATGTTGGTCAAACGAGAAACGAAATCGTCGTATGCGCCAATGGCCACCTTGATGTCTACGTGGGGACCCCGCGGGTAGAGGCTCCGCTGTGTCATCTCGGGAACCTCGCGCAGGATGAAGAGCTGCCGGGTTTCCGGAATCGCCAGCGTCAACTGTGCGTCGCCCGGCACCTGATCGCCGTCCACGAGCCCAAGGGTGTTCCGGTACCAGTCCGCGGCCGCCGCCAGGTCGGTCACCTCCAGGCGCACGTGGCTGATGCGGCACAGGCCGAGGTAGCCTTGCCCCGGATCCTGGCAGCGCTGGTCGTCCCGGCGCACGGACAACTCGTAGGCGAACTCGCCGGGATCGGTGACCCAGAGCGATCCCGCGATCGGGCTCGACGCGGGATATTCCACGGGTCCCTCGAATTGCACGTTCCGGCTGCGCAGGAGTTCCGCCGCCTCGTCAAGGCTCCGTTCATTAAGCTCCAGTCCCCACACCTGCGCTTCCATGGCGCGGATGGGCTTGGGAATGGACTGACCTTGCAGCGCGAAGCCGAAGCCGTGGTGGTTGGCCAGCTTGAAGAACGCCATCTCCGGAACCTCGCGGTTGAGTCCCCGCAGGTTGGCGTTCACCAGCCGCCGGAAGTCGGCGCCCAGCACCTGGGTGAGGAAGACGATGGACTCGCCCAGGTCGTTGGTGGGCACCACGCCGTGATCGAGTCGGACAACGGGAGGGCTGTTCGTGCTCATGGTTCCATTCTCCTTGGGTCAGTGCGTCACCGCCCGGGTGAACCTCTCTTGGTTGCCGCCGTGAAACGGATCTCCGTTCGTCCTGAGCGTAGCCCGGCGCAGCCGGGCGAAGTCGAAGGGCGCCGTGTACGGCCAGTTCGCTACGGCCGCGCGTACTTGTCCTTGCGCGGTCCCTCGGCGGTGTGCGCCGCGCGCGCCCATTCCGGGCGGTAGCCGTCCTCGGTGACCGCGGCGGTGGTGTAGCCGCCGTCCACGTACAACTGCTCGCCGGTGACGAAATCGGATTCGTCGCTGGCCAGGAAGATCGCGCCGCCCACCAGGTCCTCGGGCTTGCCCAGCCGCCCGAAGGGGATGCGCCGGCGCCGCTCGCCCCGTTCTACCTCGTGGGGGTAGGGGATGGACTCCATGCCGCCGTGCACCAGGCAGTTCACGTTGACGCCGTAGTAGCCCAGCGCCTGGGCAATGGCCCGGGTCATGGCGTCCACGCCCGAGCGCGTGGTGCACCAGGCCGCAGCCTCTCCGGAGCCCAGCCGGCCCACGATGGAGGAGAGGTTGACGATCTTGCCGCCGCGGCCCTGTTCGGCCATCTGCCGGCCCACGGCCTGACAGGTGAGGAAGAACGCCTTGAGTCCCACCGCCATGGCGTGGTCGAAGTCGGCTTCCTTGAAAGTGAGGAAGGCCTGGTTGTGCGACACCCCGGTGCCGTTGAAGAGGATGTCGACGCCGCCGAACTCTCCCACCGCCCGGCGGACCATCTCCACCACCGCTGCCTTGTCGGTGACGTCCACCTCCAGCGCCAGTGCCTTCCGCCCTACGTCTTTCACCTGAGCCGCTATGGCCTCGGCCTTGTCCTGGTCCTCGTCCACCGCCACGACGTGCGCGCCTTCCCTGGCGTAGGCCAGGGCCACGATGCCGCCGATACGGCCGCCGACGCCGGTCACCACCGCTATCTTGTCTTCAAGCCTCATCATGTTGCTCCTTGCCAAAACGTCTCATGTAAACGGCCCGAGGGCGTCAATGCGACACGGGTTCCGAGCCAACACCGGCGGGCGGCCCGCTCCGCAGTTCGTCTCTCGACCGGCCGGTCAGGCCGTGCTCGGGTCCCATCCCTGCGCGCCGGCCTTCGCCCACCCCGGCCGAAAGCGGTCGTCGGTCACCGCGGCCACGGTATAGCCGCCGTCCACGTAGAGCACCGTGCCGGTGATGTAGGCGGCGTCGTCGGAGGCCAGGAACACCGTGGGCGCACCCATGTCCTCCGGATGTTCCGTGCGCCCCAGGGGGAGGCGGCGCAGCCGCTCCAGCACCCCTTCGGAATAGGGCGGGCGTTGCGTGTTGCCCCGCGCCACGCCGTTCACGGTGATGCCCCAGAAGCCCAGGGCGTGGGCCATGGAACGCGTCAACCCGTCCACCGCGCCGCGGTCGGCCGCCCAGTCCACCGCCTGTCCCGGACCCAGCTTGGCCACGATGGAGGTCAGATTCACGATCTTGCCGTAGCGCCGCTTGACCATCTCGTTGGCCGCGGCCTGGCCCGTGAGGAAATAGGGCTTCACCCCGCGTGCCAGGGTGTCGTCGAAGTCTTCCTCCTTGAAGTGCAGGAACTCCTGATGGTGCGGCCGCGCCGTGGCGTTGACCAGGATGTCGAGCCGGCCGAAGGTCTCCACCGTGCGCCGCACGAGGGCTTCGACTTCCTCCTTCTCGCGCAGGTCCACCCCCAGGGCCAGGGCATTGCGGCCGGCCGACCGCACCCGTTCCGCCGCGATGTCCGCGTCCTCCTGCTTCCAGTCGGCGCATACGACGTCGGCCCCTTCGGCAGCGAACGCCTGGCTGATGACGCTGCCGAACTCCGCGTTGGCCCCGGTTACGATGGCGATCTTGTCTTGCAGGCGCATATGGGTCTCCTGGAAGGTCTTCAAAAACCAGTCAGTGTCACGGCCACTCTCGCGGTAACAGGCGCGGAAGCGGGTCGTCCAGTTGCGGATACTCAGCACATACTGCGTTGCACGCTGCCGGTCAAACCCCTGAACGCGGCTCCCTTGCGTCGGCCCTGGCACTCCCGGGCAGCTCTGATGCGCTTCCACCACCCTTGCGTTGGGTTTCCCGACGCCCGGAATACGTCATTCCCGCGCAAGCGAGAATCCAGGGGTGGAGAGGGGCACAACGAGCGTGTTTCCCCGCCTCACCCCTCCTGGATTCCCGCTTGTGCGGGAATGACGATGCGGTTGTCCGCGCCATTTCCCGCCTCCGCACCGTGTTGCCAACCGCGTATTTCGTGGTGTATCGTCCATGCGGATGAAGGCCCGGGCATTCGCTGCCCGCGACCCCAAACAGGCAACAGGAAGGCAGACCGTCCGTAGACCGCTGCGGCAACTCCTGCCCGGGAGGACGACAACATGGCCACCAAGGAACAGATTGACGCCGCTGAGAAGAAGGTCTACTCGCAGCAGCAGATCGGTGAGTTCATGACCACGTGGAAAGACTTTCCCAGACCCGGATTGGCCGCGTGGTCGGAGCGGAGCAAGGCCGGCCTCATGAGTACGGCCACGAGCACCCGCTACACCCCGAAGTTCCGTCCCTTCGACATGCTGAGCGTGCCCAACCAGTCCCTGGTGGTCCTGGAAAATGAGAACCACCGGATCGGCGCGGAGTGCGTCGTCGGAGTCCAGGACGCGTTCCACCGCTACGTGGATTGCGACATGGTCTACTTCCAGTTCTGCGGCAACACCACGCTTGAGACGGAGTTCGGCGTCTACGAGATGGGACCCGGCGAGGTGGTGCTGGTTCCCGGAGGCATTTCCCACCGCTCCATCGGGCGGAACGAGAGCCTGCGCTATTTCTGCCTGAACCGCGAGGCCGTCGACTACGTCCTGGACGAGGACAAGTACACCAGCCACCAGAGCTTCGTGATGACGCGCCACGGCGGCCCCAACTGGAGGGGACTGGAGGCTCCCAACGGGGACGTCAAGGGGCGGGTCACCGAGAAGATGCACTTCTGGGACGACGGCCCCGACGATCTCACGGTGGTGGAGCGCGACTACGACTCGCTCGTGGGCGTGTCCACCCTCAAGCCGAAACAGCAGGAAAGCGGCATCCGCAAGCTGCGCGCGTTCGACCACTTCACCATGGTGCTGGGAAAGGCCGGCGGCGAGGCAGGGCTCCTGGCGCTGATGGAATCCGCGAGCATGCGGGTACGCACCTACAACATGCAGGACGAGCAGTTCGCCTTTCACCGCGCGCTGCAGAGCGAGGAAGTTCGCATCCAGTTCCGCGGCGATGCCCTCGACCTGTCGGAGTTCGAGAACGTGGCGGTGTCGCCCGGCGAGATCACCATCATCCCTCTGGGCATCTCCCACAGTGTCATCAGCGTGCCCCCGGACGGCGGGGACTTCCTGCGCCTGAACTTCTACAGCAAGCTCCGCTGGCGCGTCCCCATCGACCCTACGCGCCACGTGTTCAACAGCACCTTCACGGTGGAGACGACGGTTCACAAGGAAGCCGACTGGTGGCAAACGGCGGCCACGGGGTAGAGGCATTAGCCGGAGGAGGGCAAGAGCATGACGATCAAGGAAATCAATACCTATACCTTTATCGGGAATCTCGGGAGCCAGGAGCCGGAGCGGGAGTGGAAGGAGATCGACGAGGAAAGGGATGTGCTCCATTGTACGGAGACGTTCGAACGGCCCTGCCTTTTGCTGAAGCCCTTGAGCGTGTTGACCGCCTCGCTCCAAGGGGAGAACGGCGAAGGCCGGCGGCTTCCGGTGCTGTCCAACGATGACGTGAGCATCGAGCTCGTGACCGGCGCTTTTGCCGACCCGGCTCCGGCTTCCCGGGAGAACCACGAAGTGAGCGTCCAGATCGGTGACGCGGGTACCGTGCCGACCTCGCAGGGCGACTTTGATCTCTCGCAAGGAGACCTGTTGGCGCTTCCACCCGGCGTGGAGCGGCCCAATCCCGAGGGCGGCACCCGGCTGGTGGTGCGCGCCAAGAAAGCCCTGCACGTGGCCAAGGGTTACCCGGTCAAGGATGACCGCACCACCGCCGCGGGGTGTGTGCTGCTGAAGCCCGGGGAGGTGCTCGACCAGGTGGAGGAGGGGCCGTCGGGGGGAAAGCATTTCGAACTCATCGAGAACGAGGACATCATGATCGAGATGACCGTTCGATCGGACTCCCAACGGATCTACCACCGGGGTTTCAATCAGGACGAGGTGGCGTTTCAGCTTACGGGACGGCGGCCCACGCGTACGACCCAGGGCGAGTTCATGCTGGAAACCGGTGATATGCTGTGGATACCGCCGGGATGCTCCCACCGGAACATGGGCGAGATGCTGACCAAGCGTATCATCCTGTACACCCGGAACCCGCTCGCGCTGTCGCAGGAGTACAGCAGCCGGGAGGAGCACGTGGCCCAGGCCGCGTCCGGCGCCGCGTAGGTCTCGGGGGAGGTTGTATCGGCCGACAATGCCGTGCGGGGACGGGCGGGTTTGAAACCCGCCCCTACAAGTTTCTCATCGAGTCTCCGCGGTTTCGCCCCAGCAAGGTGTAGGTCGGATTAGGGAAGCGTAATCCGACAAGGGACGGAGCGTGCGTCGGGTTACGCCTTCGGCTAGCCCGACCTACGTGGAAGCGGGAGGCCTGTAGGGGCCACGCCACAGGACGATGGCCGTACAGGGACGGGATTGAAGCCCGCGCATCTCTCCGAGGTCCGCTGAGGAAATGTAGGGGCGGGTTTCAAACCCGCCCGTGCCCGCACCACTGCCCCGCTCGACGCGACCTCGCGCCGTCTCACGCGCTGCCGAACTGAAGCGTCCGGCGGCCGAAAAAGAAGTACAGCGCCACCAGCGGAATCATGAAAGCCAGGAGCAGCAGCGATATCGCTGCTGCGACCGTGGCCTCGCCGCGGGCGACGAAGCCCAGCACCAGCGTGGGCAGGGTCTGGTTGTCCTTGGCGGTCAGGAAGGCCGCCAGCGTCAGCTCCCGGTACGACAAGAGCGCGATCCATATCCAGGCATAGAGCGTCGCCGGCGCCAGCAGCGGCGCCAGGATGCTCCGCAGCACCCCGAAGGGTCCGAGTCCCGAGACATAGGCGGCCTCGTCGAGCTCCTTGTGGATCTGTAGCAGGGCGTTGTTGTAGACCCGCGTGGGAAAGCTGATGCGCGCGATGACGAACACGACGAGGAGGATGTAGATGGTGTTGTAGAAGGGGATGTACTCCGGGATCCAGAAGAGTGCGATGACCAGGATGGCGACGGAGAAAATCAGGTTGGGGACCGCGTGGGGCAGGAACGCCACCATGTCCACCAGCCACGCGTAGCGGAACCCGGACCGGATCACCACCCAGGAGATGGCCAGGCCGACGAAGAGCAGGATGGTGGGCACGGTCAACGTCAGGATCGCCGTGTTCCAGGTGGCGTTCCAGAAGATGTCCCAGGGGATCTGCCGGAAATTCTCCAGCGATACGGTGGCCAGGGCCTGCATGGAGAAAGGCTGAAAGTAGGGCATCAGCGACGCCCACACCAAAGCCAGAAACGGGAACACCACGCCCAGCGCCAGCTTGATGCCGATGAACGCCCAGCCCGCGATCCACCACCGCCCCAGCGGAATGATGTTCGGGCGGTAGCTCTTGCCCGTGACCACCGTGTAGCGGTGGGAGCGCCCGATCACCTTCAGATACCACCAGCTCAACAAGAGCCCCACCACGATCATCAGCACGCTGGCGGCCCCGACGATGCTGAAGTTCGGCGGCCCTTCCTGCGGATCCGCCTCGTTGAAGATGAACGTGCTGAACGTGAAGATACGGTTCGCCATGCCGATGATGGCGGGAACGTCGAAGGAGGCGAGGCCGATGGTCCCGATGTAGATGCCGGCGGCCAGGATGCCCGGCCACATGAGCGGCATCGTTACGTGCGTGATCCGCTGAAAGAAGGTCAGGCCGTGGATCTGCGCGCTCTCCTCCAGCGCGGGATCCATGGCCCGGAACGTGGCCGCAAGCATGATGAACGCCAGCGATGAAAGCCCCAGTCCCGAGATGAACCCCATGCCCGACACCGAGACGATGTTGATGGGCGCGGAGTCGATGAACGGCAGCAGGTCCATCAGCCAGTGGTTGATGGTGCCGATCCTGGGATGGAACATGAACAGCCAGCCCAGGGCGCCGAAGGTGCCGGGGATGACCGCGCTCGCGGTCATCATTGGGAAGACCAGGCTCCGCCCCGGCAGATCGGTGCGCTCGGCGAGCCACGCGATCGGCACGGCAAAGAACAGCGCGACGAAAACGGTAACGGCGGTGAAGACGGCCGTGTTGTACAGGGCGCCGTAGACGAAGGGGTCCAGGTAGAGATCGCGGAAGTTCTGCAGGGTATAGACGGAAGAATCCAGCGGATCCTGAAAGGCGATGTCCAGGATCACCGCCAGAAGCACCAGGACCACCGAGAGCACCACTGCCGTGAAGGCGATGAGCGCGGTGCGCGCGCTCATCAGACGGCCCATGCGCATTCCCGGAAGCGCGGCCCTGTCGGCTGTTACGGTGTTTTCCACAACGCTGGCCTCAAGTCTCCACCCGGGTACTTCGCTATGCTCGGGCTCCGCCGCTTCTGTCGAACGCTGCCGTAGGTCGGGTTAGCCGAAGGCGTAACCCGACACCCGCGCGGCCCATGTCGGACTACGCTGTGCGAATCCGACCTGGGCCTTTACCCGCGGCGCCATTGGAGGCCGTTCGGCCCCCAATGGCGATTCCACACGTCCCGCGCGACGCTATTTCTTCTGCCCGACGAGGATCTGCTTGTAGGTCCTCTTCCACTTCTCGACCTGGGGTCTCACCTTGTTGTAGGTCGGAATGCTGATGTAGGGGGGCGCCACTCCTCGATCTCGCAGGTCCTTGGCGATCTTGTACATGGTGTTCTCGGGATAGTAGCTCGTATCCGCCAGTTCCCACTTGCGGTTCAGCGCCTGTCCTTCCGGCGTCTGCATGAACACCATGAACAGCTTCGACGTGTTGGGATACTTCGCCTGCTTCAGCACCCCCATGTACGAATGGGAGAGGTTGCTGGTCTCCTCAAGGTAGGCGATCTCCAGGGGAGCCCCCTTGGCCTGGCCTTTCCAGACGTTGTTGGCGCTGCACATGAGCGCCAGCCCGACGAACTCGCCGCTGGCGATGCGGTTCTCGTCGCCGCAGCCGATCAGCCCGACGATGTGCTTCTTCTTGACCAGGGCCGACAAGAGATTCCGGATACGCGTTGCCTTCTCGGTGTCGAAGGTGCCCTGCTCGGTCACGCTCGCGCGATCCCACACCGCGGCGTAGGTGGTGGAGGCCAGTTTCCCTTTCCAGAAGGGATCCAGCAGGTCATCGAGCTTCCGGGGAACCTTGTCCTTGGGCACGAGCCGGGTGTTGTAGGCGAAGCCGCCGATGCGGGTGTGCTCGGGAATGGCGCCGCCTCCCGGAACGATGGCATCGGCCGGAATCCGCGGATAGAGCTTCTGCCAGTCAGGCACCTCCGCCAGCATGTTCGCCTTGAGCAGGCGCGGGATGGTGGACTGGGTGCCGTTGAAGACGTCCGTCGAAGGCTGCCGGCCCGCCTTGGCCTCCTTCATCAGCCGCGCCGCGAAGCGGTTCTGGTTGGGGAAGTCGACGTACTCCCACTTCACCTTGATGCCGTACATCTTCTCCATCGCGGCCAGGACTTCCGCTCTTCCCCGGACGTCGTCGACGATGGCATGGGCGATGAGGGTCGCGCCCTCGGCCTTGGACGCCTTGATCAATTCGTCGAGGGCGGCGGTCCTGTCGGCCGCCATGGCCGGCTCGGATGTGACGAAACAAAGCACCGCGGCAACCAGCAGCGCTCTCTTTGTTCCTTGTCGCAAGTTTTTCATCGTTTCCTCCTTTGGTCGCGGCCCGTACCCTCCATTCGCGGGGTCAAGGCCGATGTGAGTTCCGTTCAACATTCAATCCAGTACGATCGTTTGCCCCCGACCCTTCCGCACGGCTTCCTCGTAGGCGTAGCTGGCAAGCGCCACGTCGCTGTAGCCTCCCTGGGACTCCCGGAATACGGCGATGCCGTCTTGCAGCCCCGGCGGGGGTTCGTCCCGGGCCACCAGCTCGCCCAGCTCTACCACATCCTCCCACGCGATTCGCTGCTCCCCTGACAGCCGGATGAGCGGCCGGTCGAGCTCGGTGTCGTAGTAGCCCAACTCGTGGGCCTTGCTCGATACGACGATCAACGCCGCCCGCAGGTAGGTGTCGTCGTCGAACTCGTTGGGACGGCCGCAGCCAAGGACGGCCAGGCCCGGCCGCAGCCACTCGCCCCGCAGGGCAGGCTCCGGGGAATTGGTGCTCACCAGAACGAGTTCCGTCCGGTCCAGGGCCTCGCGCGGATCGGACACGGCCGTGACCTCGACGCCGAACTCCCTCGATGCCTGCCCTGCGAACGCTTCCCGCCTCTGGGCACTGCGGCTGTAGACGCTGACGCGCTCGATGGGCCGCAAGCCCGTGGCGGCCTGGAGCAGGGCAGGGGCCAGCCGGCCGCTGCCGATGAGCGCCGCCGACCGGACCTCCGGTGCGGCCAGGCGGTCCAGCGCCAGCCCGACCGTGGCGGCGATCCTCAGCGAGCTGAAGGGATAATTCATGATGGAGAGGAGCTTGCCCGAGCTCATTTCGTAGACCAGCGCCAGGGCGTCCCCGCCGGTGGCACTCACCCGGAGCCCCACGCGGTCGGGCCGGTCGAGGCCCCCCGCCACCAGACGAATGCCCCGGTCCATGAGCCGCAGGGGCGGAATGGCCTTCACCTGCCCGCCGGCCTGATCGACGTAGATCTCTTCGAGAACCGCCATGCCCGTCTTGAGGTCCAGCAGATCCTCCACTTCGGCGCTCCTCAACAAAACCGTCATGGCTGTCCGCAGCCTTCGCGCCCGCCGCGTGCTGATCCGTTCGTCGAGCCGATGTCCCGTGGCATCTCCGTCCCGCTCCTTCAGGCCAGCCGCGGCCGCAGCTCCTCGAACAACAGCCGGGACTGCTCCGCCGGGTCGTCGGACGCGAACCGTACGATCACCGCGGTGAGCCCGGACTGCGCGTAGCCTCGAAGCCGGTCGGCGCACTCGTCCGGCGTCCCGAAGATGGTGAAGTGGTACTCCAGCCTGGCCCTCGGCTGGCGGAAGAACGTTTCCATCCAGGCCCAGCCCTGCTCGCGCGCGGCGTCGCCG
Organism: uncultured Binatia bacterium (SeqCode); assembly: GCA_965221155.1. Lineage (GTDB taxonomy): Bacteria > Desulfobacterota > Binatia > UBA9968 > JAJDTQ01 > JAJDTQ01. Next base: position 2,571,071 of record OZ244869.1, read on the forward strand.
TTCCGGTCCATGCGCAATGTCGCGTACAGGGCGGACACGGGCACGGCGCCCGCACGGCCGTATGACGCGGCGTGCTGGTCGATCTTGCAACGGTTGGCGGTGAACTGCTCCAGCGACGAGACCAACGTCACCCAACCGTCCCCGAGCCGGCCGACGCGCCTGAAGCCGGTCTCGTTCCGGTCGGCCGCGATCCAGATGGGTATCCCGGGCCGTTGCACCGGCTTGGGCAGCACGCCGATCTCCTCGAACCGGAAGTATTTGCCTTCGTAGGCGAAAGACTCTTCCGTCCATAGCCGTCGCATGAGCTCGATGGTTTCGCTCAGGCGTCCCGCCTTCTGGCCGGCCGGCACGCCGCACGCTTCGAACTGGCGCAGGATATAGTCGCGGGTGGGCCCCACGCTGACCGCCAGTATGACGCGGCCCTGGGAGATGACGTCCACCGTGGCCAGGGTGTGCGCGAGAAGCACGGGGTTTCGCAACGCCCCCAGGAACGGCACCGCGCCAAGTTTCACCCGCTCGGTCTTGCAGGCCAGGGCGGCCATGGTGGTGAGGCAGTCGCCCCGAGCCCTGTTCAGGATCGTGACGCTGTCGCCCAGCCAAATATGGTCAAAACCGGCCTCTTCAGCCCCGGCGGCCTGTGCCCAAAGCGCGTCGAAGGAGGTAGGCCCTTCGTCCCGGACAAGGTCCCGCGTATGCAGCAGCAGGCCGAACTCCATGAGAACTCGTGATGCCGGCCCCTAGGAGGGTACGGTGATCAGCTCCAGTTTGCGGGACCCCAGCCGCCGGGCGCCGTCGTCAGTCACCACCACCGTGTCGCCGATGCTCGCGTGGTCCTTGCCCTCGGTCATGCGAATGCGCGGTTTGAGGATGAACACCATGCCGGAGGCGAGCTGGATCTTCTGGAAGCGCTCGACGTCGGCGTCGCCCATGAGCGCGGGTCCGTCGTCGCCCAGCCCGCGGGCGTGCATCATCGGGTGGCTCCACTGGTACTTGCCGTCGCCCAGGTCCTCCACCGTCTTCATGTACGTGTCGAACAGCGTGCCGAAGGTGACTCCCGGTTTCATGGCGGCGAGGATGGCGTTGAAACAGGCGCAGGAGATGTCCATGAGCTCACCGAAGGTGGCGTCGGGTTCGCCCAGCAGCATGGGGCTCACGGCCTGGGCGGCGTAGCCTGCGTACTTGGCCTCGATCTCGTTGACGATCCGGTCGCCGCGCTGGATCACCCGGCTGGTGGGCACGAAGGAGCTCTGGGTGGCCCGAGGCCCCGAGCCCAGGAAGAAGAGCGTCGGCAGTTCGCCGCCGTTGCGGAGCATCACGTGGGCCATGTCGGCATAGAGCTCCTTCTCCGACACGCCCTCCCGGGCGCCGGCGGTCATGGTCTCGATCATCTGCTCGACGATCTCCATGGACCGTTCCATGCAGGTGATCTCCTCGGCGCTCTTGATGGCCCGGACTTCCTGCATGAGACCCGTGGCATTCACCAGCTCGGCCTCGGGAAACGCTTCCCGGAGCAGCTCCACGGTGGTGTGCGGCACGATGCCGTCCGGGGTGCGGATCAGCCCGGAGAGTCCCGAGAGTCCCAGGCGACCTTTCTTGAAGCCCAGCTCCCGCAGCCGCGCCACCGCGTTCTCGGCCCAGCGGTTGCGGCCGTCCCGGACGTCTACGACCCAGTCCTGAACCTGCTTCCACCAGTTAGCCCGGTTGAAGACATAGGCGGTCACCGGTCCCTCGGCGGGAAAAATCGTAAGCACCTCGGTGGCGAATCCGCCGATGCCGGTGACGTAGCGGGAGTCCGCCATGGTCTGCTCCCAGCGGCTGGTGTTGGCCGGCAACAGGAGAATATCCAGTCCCTCCGCGGCCATCTTTTCCCGCACGAGCTTGTATCGACGGTCTCGTTCGGCAAGGGAGATCTGAGGAATGAGGTCAGTTTCCGGCATGGTTCACTCTTTCAATATAGGCTGTCTATGTAGGCTGCGCATACTGGATGGCGCTACGGGCCATCACGCGTTTCAATAAAGCGAGTACTTATAGGCTCCTCAAACTGACTGTCAACCAAGACAAGTCGCGGGCAGCGATTGCAAACCCAGCATCGCCTAGCCGTCTGATGGCGGCGCCGGGATCCGTTCGAGCGGTTCGGCAAGTTCCTCGGTCACCGCTAAGTGCAGACGATGGCTAGCTACCCTGCAAGAGAGTCGGTGAAGAAATCGGCATAGATGGTCGCAGAGAGCGTTGCGGCCGATATGTAGAAGCCCTGCACCCCGTCGGCAATCGTGTTGCCCGTACGACCACTGCTTCTAACTCTGGCCTACAACAATCACCCATCTCCAAACGCTTCTTCAAGCAATTCGTAATCTGTCACTAGGTTCAACATCTGTCGCGCTTTTCCAGCAAACTGCATAGGAACAAGCTTCTCGGTAACTAGCGCAGAGCGCAATTGCAATCGCTCGATAGGGATGTCCGTATGATGCGAGAGCCATTCTCGATTGCCTCCGAGGTATGAAATACGGTCCAGATGCTTTTGCAACGGGGTGCGCTTACCGTCAACGGTGCCGGTGGAGTACTCCGCCAGACGTTCCCCGATCTCGCCCCAGGTGCGGTCGAACCGGAGGCTCTTGCACTCGATCGCGTATACCAAACTTCTGTCGGGCTGCCACGCCAGGACGTCAATATCGCCAAGTTCCGCCTCACCGCCGAGTTGGGTGAGACTTACTTCCTGCTCTGTCTTCCACCCGAGTTCGCCGATTCGCAGAGCAACCCTGCGGTTGAAATCGTGTCCGTTTCTGTCGGCCGCTCGCCCGATGCACGAAATCATTTCCGGGCCGTCGAAGAGTCCTTCGGGCAACCGGCCGAATGACGCTTCTTGCAAGTAATCCAATGTCCCTGCAAGAATCGACGGCATGACGAGCACTTCCGGGTCGTCTTCCGTCGAGTATTGGACCAGAGGGCGGCGCATTATCGATAGACGTCTATTGTACCGCCAGGGATACCAGTCTTTTGCTCTTGCTTTTGCCGGACTCTTCTCATCCCATCGTGCCCTGGGCGTGAGCACAAACGCATCAAAAACCTCCTTCGGATTCATACCGCCGGCCTCTCCGAGTCGCTGGACTACTTCACTTTTTCGAAGTCGCAAAAACGCTCTTGGCCGCTCCAAGGTTTCTAGAGTAAGGTGATAGACGAACTTCCCGTAGTCTTCAATACTCAGCCCAAACTCGTCGACGAAAGCCTCTTCGAAATGTGGATCCGCGATTTCCCCTTTGACTCCACCTCCCAAACCATTGCCCTGATTAACCGCTGCATCCAAAAATATTCGTGTCCCGTGTTCCTCCAGAAGGGGGCTTATTGCCTTAGCCGTCGACGGGTGGAAACCGAACGAACCGTTGGCGTGCATGACTGGTGGCCGTGCGGCCAAACTGTAGTGCAACGCATCGCTCTCGTGGGCACACTCCAAAAGCGTCGCAACCTCGGCAATCAGAAAGTCCAGGTCCGTTCCCGTGCAGGCCGAGCGGCCCCGATACGGCGATGTGCACAGCGCCATCTCTGCAATGACGCGGCAAGCGAGACCGGCAGTGTCTCGTCGAAAGGCACGGTCGTTCGCGGCCGCTACCACCTCTGCGTTGTCGTAGAGCGCAAGCTGCGCCGCCGCTGTCCGGTACCAATCCCTATGCTCCTTCTGGAGGGTCACGAAATTCAGAAGGGAACATTCAATCACACTCTCTCGGGACAGATTGGTCAACCGCGATCTGATGCGGCCCCATGCGGTGTCCACTGCCTTTCCGAGAATACTACCGGCTTCGTGTGCTGGAATGGGGCCTGGCGCGGATTTGTACCCTGCCCGACGTACGAGGTCGAGGCGACTCCATGCTTGATCTTCCGGCATCAACAGACGCGGGGACGGAAGCGCGGCGACGTCATAGATCATGTCCTGGGGTGCTCCGCTGGGAGTCATCTGGAAGAACCGTGCGTCATTCGAACCCACCACGATGTGTACCAACTCGTCCATTTCTCTGTCAGCGGGTGGTCTGTTGCCGCCAAGTACATGAGCGCCTCGCAGCATCGCTGCAATCATCAGTCGGTCGCCCAGATTGTCATCGCTCAGGAAATTACGCAGATAGGCCGGGGTGCAGTCGATCACGACTTCTCCCTCTTCAACCGCAACGGGTAACGCCGCGGGCATCACCGCCGTCTCCGGATCGTCTTGGCTGAGAGTCCCAATGTCCGGAAACCGGAACCGATAGGCAACGGGTTCCGACGGTAGCACGGGCAACCGCGCTTCGAGCAACGGGGCTAGACGGACTAGCCAGCCGAGAACCATCTCCAAAATGTTGAACACGACGCTATGGTGCCAGCCGGATTCCGGAGGATCACTGCAACGAATCCACCACGGACGTCCGGTCGCTTCGACGCAGGCCAGAAGCTCGCGCTGAGTCATATGTGCAGGACTGATGAAGACCGGTCGTCCTTGCGGTTCACCGAGGAAGCCACCCGTCGTCTCGCGCTGGACGTTGGCCCATGACACACTATCGGGAGCGACCGCCGCGTGACGGTCGAGAGCAGCCCGCACCCTGTGGCGCAGAGGCAAAATGAAGTCGCTGTGGAGATAGATTGGGGCGAGGTTCATGTTCACCGGCACGAGTTCAAAATCGCCGTAGTAGGCGAAGGCTGCCAAATTCAAGAATCCGCGCAGGTTGGGAAAGACGACGCCTTTCCTTTCCAGATCGTCCACCTGTTGCAGCAGTTTCCAGGCCCTCATGGCCGTGAATTCAGATTCGTTTCCCAAGAGCATGAAGTCGGGTGCAGATAGACACAACTGATGCCAACCGGATGGAAGATCCCCCCAAAGCGGGGAAAACTCGCGACCAATGCCGCCATGGACCAGCACTGTCAATCCCCGGCGATAGTCTGGCTCGGCCGCCAAGCAAGTTGCCCGATCATGGATTCTGTCCTGGATCATGCCCTTGACCTTGTGAATGCTTACAAATCCCTCCTGGACGATTTCTTCGAAATCATCTGGAACGAAGACCAAATGGACATACCCGCCGTCATCGAAAGTTCCGACAAATTCTCTCAGATCGTCGTCAGGATCGTGCTTCAGTGCCTCGATGTATTTGATTTCCCAAGCCGCGCGCCCCAACAGAAAGACTTCGCCAAATTGCGCTTGGTGGCATATTGACTGAAACATTCCGAGGTTGCCTGTCGCCGCGGCACGTTCAATGACAAATCGCCTGATTGCCGCGCCGATTGCAGTCGGAAGCACGGCCATCGTCCGGCCCTCGAATCGCACCAAGGGTCGTCGTTCCAACGCCGTATACCCGATGGACTGTCTCACGAGCAGATCCGCATACTCCTCCTGAAAAACAAAGGGATCGAGATCTCCAGGATCGACGCCGATGGCGATCAACTCGTCGTTGCTGAAACTGACATGGCCAATGGATTCCGTGACCGTCGAGACATTGATTGTGATCCTGTCTCTCGGACTGCTCTCCGTGCGCGAATTCCGAGCTACCTTGCCACGTTCAGCAACAGCATCACTGACTTGCAGCATGGCCGTGACCTGCCTCAACGTTTCGGCTGCCCACGCTTGTTCGGCCATCCTTAGCAGGGCCTCAACGCAGACCTGAACGTAGTCCCCGTTGTTCTGCCAGCGCCCCTCAAATAACCGGGCGTTCCCAAAGTGGGTGACAACATTAGAAACGAAGACATCCTCGATGGGGCCCTCAAGCTTCGCAATAGGATCCTTGAAGATCAGGACGTTGAGCCACTCGCGCAACTGCCGCAGCGCTGGCTCCTGCTTGCCGCGGCAAGCGAACGCTGCCACATGGATCAAAGCCTCAATGCGGACGGTGGCGGTCTGATGCTCGGGCCGTATCAGGAGTCCGGCCAGACGCTGAGCTACCAGAGGAAAACTGAACTTCTTGAGACGTCTGACTAGACCCGTCTGACGCGAAACCAAGCCTCTGATCTCGCGCATTTCTTCGGCCGTTGCATTCGCCGCGAGCGCGGCTGCCGCATCGTAGTTTGGATCTGGCGATGTCTTCCTCAAAGACGCCACTCCTCTGCAAGACGGTCCGTCAATTCTTCCTGGCGCTGCGCAAGCACCTCCGGCGTCCAAACTTGTCTGTCCAAAACCTGCGAAGTGACCGCGAATGTCGCCACGCCATTGCGCCGAAAATACTCGTTTTTCTTGCGCTCGAAGTCGAAGTTTTGAGCCTGTGAATTCTTTCTCCGTGAAAGAAGAACAAGATTGGCGAGTCGATGCGTCCATATTTCCCTATGCTCGGGATCGGGGAACCAATCTAGCCAGACCGAATGTTCCCGCGGTGTCTGCGGGAGGACATGCTCTACGCTCAGTACGTTTTGTTCATAGGTCGCACCGGGTTCGGCTAGCAGACTGTCCAGTCGAAGAAGCAGCGGAAGACATACGCGGGTCTGCAAGTAGATCGGGCCGTCAAGCGCTTCGCGAACTGCATGTTTCTCTTCCTCCGAAAGCTGAAGTCGGGACGCCTCCGCGTACAGGTCCGCGTGCTGTTCGATTTCCTGGAGGAGCCCCGAATAGCGTCCGATGCGACTGTTGATGTTCCATCGCAGAATGAACATCGAATACGCAAGCCGCTCGAGGTCCCGGGCGAACGCAACCAACATCTCGTGGTCGTGCGGGTGCTGACAGAAGAACGTCATCGCCGGGGGAATCCAATCAAAGTTGTCGATCCTCCCAAGATGTCTGAGATGATGGTTAACGCGCCCTGGGTTCGCGGTACTCTCATATGCTGCTCTGGAGACAATCCGGTATGCGTTTGCCATTGGTGTAAGCGTACCGTCGATGAACTCGGCACCACTCAGCGTTTGCAGAACACCCTCCCGGAATTCACGTGTGAGGTTTCCTCGCGCCTTACTCTTAACGTGGATCATCCGGATATGCGCGAATAAATCCCTGAAGTCCTCTCGGCCAAGGTCTTCCTCAATTGCTTCCCACTCATTTGTGTAGGCCGATCGCCGATCAGTAGCGATACCTCCAATCACTTCCGCCTTGAGGATGTCAGTCGGTGAAAGATTGAGGCCCCGGTCGTTCATCACCGAGAATATTCGGTATGCTGACTCCTGGTCGGAGGCCGAGACCACGACGAGATAGCAGTTCCGAATCAAGAACTTTGCTAACCGCTCGCACTCTGTCTGATCCGCTCTCACGAGCTCGTCCCAGAGGTAACCGGCGTTTTCGCGAATGCGTCGCTGACTATCCGGCAAATACACATGCCCATTGACAAACGGTTCGAGCCTGCCGATGTGCTGCACATTCTCCCTAAAAAGGTCCCGATCCCGGTCCCTGAGAATCAGACGGAACCGATCCTCAATGCCGGCGAGTGGCTTCCCTCGGGCCCGAACATAGGTGTCCAGCTCATCGCCATGCCCGTCCGCTCCCGCCAGTTCACGCAACACACAGAACAGGATCGTCAAAGTGGTCAGCCTTTGTTGCCCATCGACTACCTCCGCAGGCGCTTCGTTTGGGTCCTTTATGAGGACAATACTTCCCAGGAAATATGAGGAGGTTGCATCTTCTGACGCCGCAGTCCGCAGGTCCTCAAGCAGTTCACCGCATTGATCCGTCGTCCAAGCATAGGGGCGTTGGTAGTCGGGAATCGCGAACAGAAAGTCGTCGCTGAATATCCGTCCTAGTTGCTTTTCTTCCGCCTTGATTGTCATTTAGCTCTGGCTCCGTTCTATTTGATGAGCAAACCATATACCATCGGCCTTCAGGCTGGCCAATCGCGACCGCCGTCGATTGTCACACCGGATCAAACACCCCCGCTAGATCCTCAAGTGAAAGTGACAGAACAAGGCTTGCAAGAATCTCAAACTAGTGGCGCGATCATGTTGTGCCTAGAGGCGTGCGGCACTGAAGGACCTAGCGGCGGTTCCGCCCGCTGGAAGGCGCCACCGGACAGGAAAAGGAGCCCCAACCGAAACAGAATTCCGTCGAGTTGGACCTCGAACCGTGGAGACCTTCCCATGCGTCTGAGCTCGCCGTCGCAAGCATGACCCACGAGCACCTTTGGTACTAGCGAGTTTCTCACGTATCGCGCTCGTATAGCTCCATAGTCCTGCACCGCCTTTCTCAGGCCAAGCAGGGCAAATTGCCGAACTTCGCCGTCCTTCAATCTTTGAGTCGAAGTGGTCCGTCGCCGACCCGTGACTGATGGATTGGAGGCTCAGTCAGGTTGAGAGTGTGGCCCCCTGAGCAAGAGCTTCGACACCACCGCCACCGGGCTGTTTTCGTAGCCCGACTTCGAGATCGAGGTCAGTTTTTCGCGAAGCCATACGTTGTCCCACAGGAGCCACCCGCGAGTGTGGAAATGCTGGTGCAACAGCTGCCTGTCCTGATCGCTCGCGATGTTTCCGCATACGAGAGCGAGCTTCGTCTTGTGCCGCTTGGGAACGAGTCCTGCTTCGACCATCTGACAGCTTAGGCGATCCAACACGACACCTCGGAGCACGTCGTCGTTGAACAGCTTGACTCGTCTCGCATTCCTCTGATCGCTACCGTTGAACGCTCCGAATGTGACTCCACGAGAGTCCAGGTAGCTCTTACACTCTACGATCAGAATCTCCCTCTGCCGACTGCTGTACCCAACAACGTCCAACTCCCATCGCGGCGAAGACGGTCGGTTGATCTTCGACTTGTCGTCCTTGGTGAGGTCGACTTTGACGGCATTCTGAACCCAGTAACCGTCCCGCCACAGGACTTCGACAACAACGCTCTCAAACGCGTCCACGAGAGTCACTCCTTGGTGAAGCTACTGCACATGTGCTTCAGTATCCGCTTTCCGGTCCTGTCACATCAAGTGTGGCGTGTGGGCAGCGTAGTCCGTAGGGGGACTCCGCCGCGTTCGTTTCAGCCACCCCCGCACCTCGCCTTGCAGGCGCGTGAGCCTCCGACACGTACGGCTCCACCAGCTCGTCAAAACGGTCGGCGAGCCGCTACGCGGGCTCCCCGAAGCTGCTCTACGTCCAATCCGCGGCGTAGCCCTCGGACACGTCGCCGGGCCGCGCGTGGTTGACCAGACGGTTGGTCAGCGACCGCGGCAGCATCAGCTTCCGCTCACCGCGCCGCCCCGTCTCGGGTTCGCGGCCTCCCTGGCCTTGGCCTCGGCAAGCGCGGGCAGCTCCTCGAAGGAAACCGCCTCCACCTCGAACGTCGTGCCTTCCCCGGGACCGGAGGAGTCCGCCTGGGGGTACATGGGATGGCGGAAGTAGAAGACGTAACGGAGAAAACCCGGGTCGCCGGTAATGCGGTGGGCGATGCCGCGGGGCACGTAACCCATCTCGCCCGCGTCGAGTTCGTGTACCCCCCATTCGGTGTCGTTGGTGGCATGTCCGCGGTACTGGAACCAGATCTCGTCGTCGTCCATGCCCCGGTGAAAGCCGTTCTGCTGTCCCTCGGTATTGTACGTATCGGTGCGGAAGTCTTCGCTCTCGTATTGTTGAGGACCCGGTCCTCCGCCCTTGCCGGTCATCCCGGTGAAGTAGTCGAACACGCGCATCACCGTGACCTCGCGGCCTTTGCCCCGCTCGAAGGTGACGCAGCCCACGAGCTTGGCGTGGTCGCGCTCGATGACGATGGGCTCCAGCGCCGAGTCCCAGAAATCGGTCACCTCGAGTATCCGGCCCTCGCGCGGCGGAATCGTCACCGCTGGCGGGTCGGACGGTTCGCCCTCGGCGCGGGCGCGGAACTCTGTTTCCGTTAATGGATTGTTCGGGTCCAGGGTCGTTCTGACAGGCTTGTGGACCTTGACCACCAGTTGCCGGCAGCCCGGCGCGCCGAGCATGCGGTACGCCACGCCTGCGGGCACGTGTATGGAATGGCCGGGCGACAGGTGGTACTCGCCGTACTCCGTCTCCGCGGCCGCGTTTCCGGTGAACTGGAACACCAGCACGTCGTAATCGGCCGGGCGGTGAAAGACCGGCTCCGGGCCGTCGAGGGTATGGGCCTCGATGACGCCGTCCTGTCCCTGCCACAACACCGGCGGCCGGACCCCCTGCAGGCTTGTGGGTCCCTTGACCAGATCGAAGGGTTTGATCCGGGGCATGGGCCGTCCGCCGCTACGTTGCGTGCCGATCAGCGCCTCTTCGTCCCGCTTGAACCAGATAGGCCGGGGTGAGTCCCAGTGAGTCATGAATTCGAACAACTGTTTGCCCATAAGAAGAGGCCTTTCCTGGTTGCGGCGAAGACATCTGTGCGGTGCGGGTCCGTCTTGTTGTCGGCGGCTGCTGCTCGAGTGGCCGGGGCACGGGCGGGTTTGAAACCTCCCTGTGATCGACGGGACTGATACGCAGACACGCGTTCTGGCCGCCTAGTGTGGTGTCTCACAAATACGCTTACGAATCTGCGGGTCCTTTTGGCCGTCGGCTGCGTTGCTCTTCCTCGCGTGGTAACGGCCACTGGGGGGCGACCGCCGGTCGCCCCTACAAGTCATCGCGCCTTGCCGACGACCAAAATGCCCTCGCAGCTTCATAAGTGTATTTGTGAGACACCACACTAGGGTCGAACTCACCCTGACCAAGCGCACCGTAGAGGGTCTCCAGCCCGAAGACAAGCCCTGGATCGCCTGGGACGACACTAGGCTGGTGCGACGGCCCCGAGTTTGCGCTCGACCGCCTTATTTTCAATGTACCTGCCGAGGTCACAGGCCGTTCCCATTGGGGACGAGATGGGCGAAGGCAACGGCGCGACGGCATGGCCGATTCAATGAGCGCCCGCAATGCCTCAAACTTCCGATTCCGCCGTCCGCAACTTCTCGGTGACGTCCGTCACACGCTTGTCATCCCACACGTCGTCGGTCAGCATGAACTTGTGGCTGTTCGTGTGCGGGACGAACTTGCACCGCTCGCGGACCACCGCGTTGGGAATCAGAGCGGCGCGCGACACCCGGTAACTTGTCATCGAACAAGACTGCCGCCAACGTATCGAATCCGTCGAAATCGCGTATTGCGGAGAGTTGCCGAGACTTGTTGCGACGATGGAGGCGCCGCCCCTTGATTTGATAGCGAGTGCACCGGCTGTCCCTGGCGTCGAACCCTTTTTCCGAATTCGGCATCCGTTCCCACGAGAAGGCCCGGCAGAAGAGGAATTCGGCGAGGTCCCCTGTCGGATTGTTCGCGCTTCGCACCACACAGCGGCGGCGTAGTTCCTCCATGATGCCCGCATGCAGGCCCAGAAGACTGCCGGAGGACAAGTTCTTCAGATCGATCATCGGGTTAGAATAGCGTCAATGGCGTAACACACGGGAACGGCGCTCGCCGATGTTTCTTTCTGGAAGGGTGCCACCACGGTTCGTCCAGACAATCTGCAACCCCTCATTCCGGCGTCAACGAGGACTGGATGCGGAAGAAATCCTCGATCACGGTAGGGATGTCTATGCCTTCGGAGCGCAGATCGCCATGCGCAATCTGGTTGCGGACCTCGTAAAGCTCCAGAGTCCTCTTCCACTCGTTGCTGCTCCGATCCAGAACAAGCGTCAGACGATTCCTGAAACTCAGTCTGGGATTTTCCGAATCGTACAAGCTCCACGCTCGGCGATGCCGCCATTCCTGGTGCGACTGCCCCAGGCGGATGGCATCCTGGCAGACATCGCTTATCTTCGCCTCCAACTGTCCCCAGGCCAGGACGAAGTAAGCTTGTTCGTTGAGCCTCTGTTGGCGTGCGATGCGGTCGCGCTCCTCGGCCTCACCGGCTGCATCGTACCGGTCGCGCAAGTCTTCAAGATAGTTGTCGACCTGTTGGTACAAGGCCGCAATGGCCTCGAGATCGCTCACTGAAGGACGCGCCTCAGCCAGTCTTCGGTGACCGCCTCTCGGTCGCATCGCCGTTCGGCAGGAGCAGCGTGCCAATCCGGCGATTCGAAATTCTCTGCCACATCGACGATGAGGTAGCGTCGACCGTCTCGCTTCAGATCGATACGGCCATTGCCGCCGATGATCCATAGTCCGCGCGGCTCCAGCCTGGCCACACTGTCTCCCTGCCCAACCAGCATGAGCGTCGGCAACTCTCTTCGTTCGATGCCGAACTTGCGCATGAGTTCCTCATGCATGAACACGCGCCTACCCTCGCGGGTCTGCCAACCGTCCGGCAACCAGCCACCGATCGTGGCGTAGAGGCCCTTCACACGCCTCGCCCAGTCCTCCACACGCCGCGTGATGTGCTCCGCGTCGATTGTTTCGCTTGTGACATCTTCGAGAACCGTACCCATCGAACCGTCCCACCTTGCCGTCTATCGATAGACGCATTCATTATCGGCGCCTAATCGGTGTTTGAACACTTTATATGGGCCGCCGAAGGGGATTTTAACATCGCGGAATAACTGGATCATACAGCGAACCATGAGACGGCGCCACCGTTCCCGGCGCGAGGCCCTGACAGACACAGATCGCGATCGACGCCTTTCAGCTCCCGCGCTTTCTCCATTTCCGGCTCCGACGACCGTTGCCGGTCCCGCGATTCAGAGGCGTCGCCCTCGCAGCCCGCGCTCCGGCCCTTCGCCCGCTCCGGTTCCACCGCCTCCAGCGCGGGGATGCGCCCTCCGGCCGCCGCTTCGAGCCGTTCGTTAGAAGAATCGTTGCGCCTTGCCGAGGGCAAGCATTCCTGCGCATCTTCGAGCGTATTCAGGGGACAGCACTAGCAACAACGGTTGCCGGCAGTCAACCGCGCCCCGGGTCCTTCGCCACCGCCGGCGAGGCGGCGCGGGATGGTTTGTGAATGGCGGATGCGTGTTGTATCAGGGCCGTTATGGCGAATCTCCGCTTGACGCTCTCGTGCGGCGACTACGACCGCACCCGCTTCCTGATCGACGGCAAGGTGGCGACGCCCGGGCTCGACCTGGACGTGATACCGCTGGTTTCCCAGGAGCGGCATGCCCGCTTTTCGCGCAACCTCGAGTTCGACGTGTGCGAGCTCCAGATGGGTGTCTACCTGGGTTGGAAGAGCCGTGGCGTGCCGGTGACGGCAATACCGGTGTTCCCGCACGTGAAGTTCTGTCACGGCGCGGTGGTGGTCCACTCCGGCTCCGGCATCGAGTCCCCCGGGGATCTTCGCGGCAAGCGCGTGGGGCTCCAGGCCCATTTCAACCCCATCGCCGTGTGGATGCGCGGCGTGCTCCAGCACGAGCACGGGGTGTCCCCGGACGAGATGCGTTGGGTGACCAATTCCGATGAGCAGGTGTCGCCGTGGGAGCCTCCGGAGTGGCTTCACACCGAGAAGGCGCCGGCGGGTCGCCGCGTCCCGGAGATGCTCGAAGCCGGCGAGATCGACGCCTACATGCTGCCGACCCTGGGGTCGTCGTTCCGCGCCGGAAAGAGTGTAGGACGCCGGCTCTGGCCCAACTACCGGGAGGTGGAGGCGGACTACTACCGGCGCACGGGAATCTACCCGATCCGGCACACGGTGGTCATCAAGGACGAGGTCCTCGAACGGCATCCCTGGGTCGCATCGAGCCTGTTACGGGCGTTCGAGGAAGCGAAGACGCTCGGACTGGAGCACATGAGGGACCCGAGGCGATCCTACCTGGCCTGGTACGGCGAAGCCATTGAGGAAGAAGAGAAGGTGCTGGGACGCGACCCCTTCCCGTACTCCGTCGCGGCTCAGCGGCACACCCTCGACACCATGCTGCTGTACGCGGCGGAACAGGCGGTGACCACCCGCCGGTTAAGCGTGGAAGAGCTCTTCGTTCCGTCAACCCTAGGGTGACCGGGGAAAGAATTTGATCCGTTCTTTCGGCAAGGTGACGTACACGCGGTCTTCCATCGGCGCCTTGTTCATGGTCTTGAGCTGCAACACGACCCCGGCAACGCGCACCTCGTGAACGAACTGATCGCCGAGGAACGTACGGGACACCAGTTCCCCCTCGAACTCGTTGTCGCGCCCGGTAGGCGTGGAGCTTACCTCCAGCTCTTCGGGCCGGATGCCCAAGGTGCCGGTGAGGCCCGGCTGATCCGCTCGTAGGGTCTTGAGGCTGCCCATCGTTGTCGCGATGGTCCCGCCCGCGGCCGTCTCCGCATCCAGCCAGTTGATGGAGCCGAAGAACTCGGCCACCACCCGATTCGTCGGCCCTTCGTAGAGTTCTTCGGGCGCGCCGACGGAGACGATGGCGCCCAGGCTCATGACCGCGATGCGGTCCGCCACCACCATGGCTTCGACCTGATCATGGGTCACGTACAGCACGGTGATGTTGAGGCGTTTGGCCAGGTCGCGGATCTGGCCCCGCATATCTTCTCTCAGCCGCGCGTCCAGGTTGCTGAGGGGCTCGTCCATGAGCAACAGTTTGGGATTCACCGCCAGCGCCCGCGCCAAAGCCACTCGCTGCTGCTGGCCGCCGCTCAGCAGCGGCGACGGCCGGTCGGCGTAGTCTTCCAGTTGCACCAGCTTCAGGGACTCGTAGACCCGTTCCCGCACCAGGGATTTGGCGATCTTCTTCCGCCCGCGCGTCAGCGGCAATGCCACGTTCTGGAAGACGGTCATATGGGGCCAGATGGCGTAGGACTGGAACACCATGCCGATCTTCCGGTCCTCGGGCGGCGCGCAGATTCCCCGGTGTCCGGAAAAAACCGTGGCGCCGTCGATCTCGATCTCTCCGGCATCCGGCATTTCCAGGCCGGCCACACAGCGCAGCAGCGTCGTCTTCCCGGAGCCGCTCGGGCCCAGGAGCACGAAGAACTCGCCTTCGGCGACTCCCTGTGTGACGCTGCCGAGGGCCTCTACCTCGTTGCCGCCGACTCTGAAGACTTTGCGCAGATTCTTGACTTCAAGCATGAAGGTCTCCGGAACGAGTCTCTACCGGATCGGATGGCGCGCCAGGAAGTCCTGCAGTGCCGTCAGGGCGCCGGTGCCGTCCCAGAAGGTCATGTGCCGGACCCCGGGTATGAGCGCCAGCTCGGCCCCGGGTATGGCCTGTCCCAGTAACCGCGCGGTGCCCACCGGGGTGCTGCCGCGCCGCTCGACCTCGTCGTCCTCGCCGCAAAGCACCAGTGTCGGCACCTTGACCTCCGGGGCCGTGGCCAGGGCATCCCAGGTCAGACGGGCGAGCTCGTGGCGGCGAAACATCTCCACCGTGGACTGTCCCGACCACAGGGAATTCGACAGGGCCGCGGCGGCTTCGCGGTTGGCGTGATAGAACGACGGGTTGAACGCCATGCCGTCGTTGTCCACGTGGGATCGTATGTATTGCTCGAAGCCCATTTCCTGGATCTCCCGGTGTGCATCGGAAGACAGTTCCCGTGGGTCGCCGCCGAGGGTCCTGGACCCGGGGCCGCTGGCAGACATGGTGAGCGTGGCCACGAGGTCAGGCCGCTGGATGGCCAGGCACTGGAGGATCTGGCTCCCCATGGCGAAGCCCACCACGTGGCAGCGCGAGATGCCGAGATGCGCCAACAACGCGGCGCAGTCTTCGGCGAACTGGCTGACGGTGTAGCCGTCCTCGGGTTGGCTGCTGCGGCCGGTGCCGCGGCAGTCCATGATGAGGGTCTCCCAGGTTGGGCTCAGGGTGGGCACCACCTGGAGCTTCCACGGATCCAACGGCCACCACGACGCGGGCACGAACAGCACGGGCTCTCCGGCTCCTTGCCGCTCGTAGTAGATTTCCAGTTCGTCCAGTTTCGCCATGGGCATTTTCAGGTCTCCGTCGTTCCTCTCCGCCTCGGGACGGTCACACGGGCGCGTCCGAAACCCGCCCTGCCTTTGTCACGCTGTCCCGAGGATAGGCACCTATGGGCGCGTTCGCAAGCCTAATTGCGACGCTTGCCGGCGGCGGGCGCGTCGGAGCGCAGGAGCTCGAGGATCTCCTTCCGTGGAAACCCGTCCACGCGACGCTGCTTATTATTCTGATAGTCTCGTATGGCGGCGCGGGTCTTGGGGCCGATGATCCCGTCTATCTCGCCGATGTCATACCCGCGCGCCGCCAGAAGGCGCTGCAGCTCCTTGCGCTCCGGCTCGGTGATGGGGTCGATGCCGCCGGGCCAGGCGAGGGCTTGTTCCTCTCCCCGCAACCGGTCCGAAAGGTGTCCCACGGCAAGAGCGTACTTGTGGGCCGGGTTGTAGCGCAGGATCGAGCGGAAGTTCCGGCGCAGCAGGAAGGCCGGCCCGTCGGCGCCCGCCGGCAGGTCGAGGTAGGCGCGATCACCCGCGTGCGGGAAGGTCTCGCCGTCCGTGCGCCGCAGGCCCAGCCGCTGCCATTCACGGATGGCCCTCTCGTGCTTGCGGCCCGCCAGCCCCGCGTCGAAGCGTTCCGGGAGAAGGACCTGATGGCCCCACGGCCGGCCCGATATCCACTTGTTCCCGCGCAGATAGTTGGCGGCGGACGCCAACGCATCCTGCGGCGTGTCCCAGATGTCGCGGCGGCCGTCGCCGGTGTAGTCCACCGCATAGGCGGCGTAGCTGGTGGGGATGAACTGGGTGTGCCCCATGGCCCCCGCCCACGAGCCGGTCATACGGTCGAGGGTGATGTCGCCCGCCTTCAGGATGTCGAGGGCCGCCAGCAGTTGGGAGCGTCCGAATTCGGCCCGGCGTCCCTTGTAGGCGAGGGTGGAGAGCGAGCGAATCACTTTGCGCTTGCCGCGCAGCTTTCCATACAGCGTTTCCATGCCCCAGATGGCCGCCAGCACGTGACGGTCCACGCCGTACCGCCGCTCGATGCCCTCCAGGTCCGCCGCAAACTCGGACAGCTTGCGGCGCCCTTCCTTCACCCGCGTATCGGTGATCACCAAGGCCAGATAATGGGATGCCGGCAGCACGAACTCGGGCTGGCGGTTGTTTCTCTCGATGACTTCGGGGTCGGGGGTGAGGCCGTGGAACGCCCGGTCGTAGAGGGCCACCGGAATGCCGCGCCGGCGCGCCACCGTACGGAACTCCTCGACGAACTTCCGATAGGCCGCCTGATCGGACGTCAGCGGTTGCGCCGCGGAAGCGCTCGCCACCTCACCGGCGATCACGCCGGCCAGGAAGAAGGCCGCCGCCAAACCCGTGCCGATCTTCATTCCCCTGCCCATGGCGGACACCGTATTTCCGGACTAGGTGAACAGCTTGACGATGATGGCGATCAGGCCCCCCAGAATGGTAAGAGCGCCCCACGCCATCTTGCTTTCCAGCTTGGATATGTCAGCCTTGGTCGCGAGATGCGGCAGAGTCGTTTCAAAGGCCGTCTCCAACCGGGTCATGCGTTCCTCCACGCCGTTTGCCATGCCGTGTCTCCTGGCGGTCACTTTGACCGCTGTTGCCGTGAAAATCAACAGAACCTCGTGACATCGTGCCCGTCGCCACCTGTTTGCCCAACGAAACCGCACTGGCTATATTTGGGGCTGCGTTACCTTCCGCCGGCTCAGCGCCTTAACTCAGTGCCATAGACTTCGCCACAACATACGAGAGGAGAATTCACCATGCCCAGACCGCGCCCCATCCAGTGGCCGGACAACGCCAAGATATGCGTCACTTTCATCATTCCGTGGGAGGTGTGGCCGGACAACTACGCCACCCGGGGCTCGCTGCAACGGGTCAGCCATCCGCTGCCGCCGGACAACGCCGTCTTCAAGCAGAACATGGCCGCCGTCACCGAGCGCGAGTACGGTGACCGGGTGGGCATCTGGCGCATCATGGACATGTTCGAGCGCCACAACCTCAAGGTTACCTTCCTGATGAACGGCAAGAAGGTGGAGCAGTTCCCGGACGAGGTGAAAGAGTTCCAGGCCCAGGGGCACGAGTTTTCCTCGGAGTGCTACGAGCACGAATACGCGTTCATGTACACCCGAGAGGAAGAGCGGAAGTCGATTCAGGACACGGTTGCCGCCTTCAAAAACGTGCTCGGGGCGCCTCCGACGGGCTATCTGTCACCCGGTCACGCCTCCACCAACAACACCCTGGATCTGGTGGCGGAAGCGGGTTTCGTGTGGTGGGCCGACCCACTCAACTCGGACGTTCCCTATACGGTCGAGGCCGGAGGCCGGAAGGTCGCCGTGGTGCCCTACAACGTGCCGGGGTGCAACGACTACTCCACCTACGGCGGCGGACGTACGCCCAGAGACCTGCTTCAGATCATGAAAGACCAGTTCGACTACCTCTACTGGGAGGGCGAGCAGGGGTCGCCGAAGTTTTTCGCGTTCAACCTCCATCCGTTCGTTTCCGGCGTGCCGTACCGGACCAGGATCGTGGACGAGTTCATCAAGTACGCCAAGGGCTTTTCCGACGTCTGGTTCGCCAGGAGGATCGAGATCGCCAACTGGATCCTGGAGCAGGGCTACTGATACCCCTGCTCGTCAAGACTTCAGGTCCTGCGGGCGCTGCTGAAGCGAAACGGCGCTGTGGCTGCCGAACTCGATGGTCTTGCCGTACAACCCGCGCGCGGGGTCGCTGAGAAGGAAGGCCGCCACCGCGGCCACTTCCGAGACCGAAAGGGTTTCGCCGCCGCGCGCCGGCCTGGAGTCCGCGCGCGGCGGGTCCTTGTCACCGGTGGTCCGCAACACCGGCGCGGGTTTCAGTACGTTCAGGGTCACGTTTTCCCCGACCACCTCCGTCGCGACGGATTGAAGCCACGCTGGCAGTGCGGCGCTGGCGACCGAGTCGAAGTGTCTTTCGGCGGCGGTCCCCGGGATCGGCCAGGGCACCATCCAGAGCACCCGGCCCCACTGCCGGCGCTGCATGCCGGGCAGGAGCGCTTCCGTTGCGGCCTTGAAGCGCAGGAAGCCGTTGTCGAGCCGGGCTCTCCAGGACAGCGTGGGCTGGTCCTCCTGCAACGTGCGCCGGGCGATGCCGAACAGTATGTCGATGGCGCCGAAATCGGCGATGACACGGTCCATCAGGGCGGCGGCCGACGGTTCGTCCCATGCGTCCAACCGGTACCCCACGGCCTTGACGCGGCCCGCCGCCGCGGCCTCGGCCGCGACCTTTCGCGCCGCCCATTCCTTGCGGGCGCACACCGCCACGTTGGCGCCCTCGGCCGCCAACGCCCCTGCTACGGCTCGGCCGATTCCCCGGGACCCCCCGAAGACCAGTGCGCTTTTTCCCTTGATGCCGAGATCCATGGCCGTCAAGAACGCGTGAGCCGCAAGAGGCCTTCCAGCGCCACCAACAGCGCGTAGTGCGCCAGCAACAGTGCGTAGCGGGTCAGCAACCACAGGCACCGTCCCGCCAAAGGGATGATCCCGCGGCCGCGTTGCGACTTGTCCAGTGACCTATCCATTACGCGCCTCCATCTGCTGTTGCCCGGTGAGCACCGGCGGATGTTCGCCCGCCAGGTCCTGGGCCAGCTCCACATCCCTGCGCACCATGTCTGCAAAGTAACCGTCGCCCCGGCCAAGCTCCGCGGGCGTGCCTTGCTCCTCGATCTTCCCGCGCTGCATGCAGATGACGCGGTCCGCGTAACGCAGCGCGGACAACCGGTGGGCGATGACGATGATCGTCCGCCCCTGGGCCAGCGCGCGAATGTTTTCCTGGATCCGAGCCTCGTCCTGCTTGTCCACCGAGCTGGTGGCTTCGTCCAGAATCAACACGCTTCGCCAATGGAACAGCGCCCGGGCCAGTGCCAGACGCTGTCGCTCGCCGCCCGAGAGAAGTGTCCCGCGGGCGCCGACCCGGGTGGCATAGCCCTTGGGCGTCTGCGTGGTGAACTCGTGGGCGCACGCCGCCTTGGCCGCGGCCGTGACCCGGGCCATGTGGTGCTGACCCGGTGCCAGGGCGATGTTGTCGGCAATGCTGCGCCGAAAGATGGGATAGTCCTGCTCTACCGTGCCGATGTGACTGCGGATCCAGTCGGGGTCGACGACCGCGGCGTCCGCGCCGTCCAGGAGGATGCGCCCTTCGGTGGCGAGGTAGAGTCTCTGGATCAGGCGGCCGACGGTGCTCTTCCCCGAACCCGATGGACCGACGATGCCTACGGTCTCGCCGGGTTTGATCTCGAACGTGACGCCGTCCAGAGCGTTTCGGCTTCCGTCCGGGTAGCGGAAACGCACGTCCTCGAAACGGACGGCGCCCTTGAAGGAAGGAAGCCGGACGAGATGTCCGCTCTGGCGTTCCGTGGGTTCGTTGAGCACGGTTCCCAGCTCCTTCACCAGGCCGCGCAGCCGGGAAAAGTCATAGGCGAACAGGCACAGACGCATCATGGGCTGGGAGAAGCGCATGTTCACCAGGTTGACCGCCACGAGCTGCCCCAGGGTGAGTTGCCCGTCCAGCACCATGGAGGCTCCAAACCACAGCAGGCCCGCGGTGCCCAACCGGTTCACGAACTGGTTGTACTGAGTCATGGACTCCCGCAGATTCTGGGTGTCCTCTTCGGACGACACCGTCTCATCCACCCGTTGGGTGAGGAAGGCTTCCTGGGCATGCTCCTCATGCATGCCCTTCACGGTCTCGATGCCGTTGAAGGTATCGAGCACGGCTTCGTTGCTCTCCCGCCGGCTGCCCTTGGTTCGCCGGCTCCATCGCTGGAAGGTCGGCATCACCAGGAACGCCGGGGCGACGTAAAGGGGCAGGCAGGCCAGAATGACCATGGACAGGGTGAAGCTGAAGTTCAGCATCAACCCCAGGAACACCAGCACGAAGAAGATGTCCACGAACACGAACACCACGGCGTTGGTGAGGAACCGGCGCAGGTGCTGAAGCTCTTCGATGCGGGAAAGGGTCTCGACCGCGGTGTTCTGGAGGTAGAAGGCCGCGGGAAGCTCCAGGGAGTGGCGGATGAGCCTTGAGAGCAACGTGCGGTCCATGGCCCGCACCGCGTGACGCAGGGCTTTATGGCGGGCAACGCGGAGGACGGCCTCGAAGGCCAGAAAGAATAGCAGACTCACGATGATCACGTCGAGGGTGGCGGCGCCGCGATTGGATATGACCTTGTCGATGATGATGAGGAAGGCGAAGGGGTAGATGTAGCCCAGGAGGTTGACGAAGAAGGACGCCGCCACCAACGGCCCGAAAAGCGCTTTGTTGTTCAGGAGATGCCCGGCGATGGACCGCACCGTGAAGGTCTGGTGCTCGGCGTCCGCCGTCTTTGTGGGGATTGCGGCCGCGCTGCCGCAGTCCTCCACGAAGGCCGCGCGCCGCGCGGCCCCGGCGTTGCCGGAGCGCGGATCTATCAGGTAGACGTTGTCGTCGTCGGCGCCCGCGACAAGGGCGAACCGGCCGTCCCCGCGCCGCACCAGGACCGGTGCGGACAGGTGGCGCCAGTCCTCCGGGCTCAGAGTCTTGACCTCGAGAGCGAGGCCGGCACGAGCGCCGCACTTCACCGCGGCGTTCAGATCGAGGGTTTTTGCCTCGGTGAGATGGTGCAGGATCTCGCCCCGGCTCGTTCGGAGTCCCTGTCCGGCGCACAGGAACAAGAGGCATGCCACGGCGGATGCGGCAGGGTCCCCGACGCCGGCCGGCGGTTGCTTCGGGGGATCGGGATTGCCTGCCCGGCCGGCGAGGCCGCCCGCCAACCTGTTGCCGTCAGCCACGGCTCTCGTCCCGGAGATCATTGCCGTTCACCAGTACGAGGCCCTGGGTCGCAAGGCGTTTGATGAGGGCGACGCGGACGTTGTCGTCGGGTCCGGCTTCCTCCGACGCCAGCGGTGACCATTCCATGGAGCGTTCCAGCAGTGCGAAGGCCTCCGGCGCGAGCTCCAGCACCATGGGTTGGCGCCGCCCGCGCGAGGCCAGGACGGCGAGGCACACGGGTCGTTGGGCCACCGGCTCGCCGGACCGGCCGGGCTCGAACAAGGGCCGCACATCGTACCTGCAACGCACCAGAACGGCACAAGGGTGGGTGCGGTACCACAAGTCAACCGAGGGTTGCGGGCGCGCCGCCAGGGCCTCGCTTTCCATGGCCGTGGGGCGAAGTGTCCGCGCCCCTGCCATAGCCAGCTCGATACCCGCGACGTCGACGGCCCATGCCGGCGTCGGCGGTTTCTGGGCGGCGCGTTTCAGAAAATGGCCGAAGAAGCCCTTGGCGTCCGGGTAGCGTTCATAGGTCCTGGGCGGACATGCGGACGCGAAGTCGCGTGTGAGGGCCGTGAAGCCGTGACCGAGCAGGGTCGCGGTGCGTTCGAAGGTCTGGCGGATTCGGTTCATTCTCTTGCTGTAGGAGAACTCCGCTTCCAGCCAAAGCCGTCGGATGTCCATGCCCTCGAGGTCCGAATCAAGGCCGGCCGACCCGAGGTCCCGGGTGCCGAAGATGAAGGCATGGCTGGTCAGATGACGCAGTAGGCTGGTCTGGGTGTCAATGAGTCTGCGCATGGCTTGCGGACCTCTCTTTCATGGTGGCTTTCTGTGTTTGCCGGCGGAGACGCGCCACGTCCGCCAAGAGATCGTCGCCCTGTTCGAAGTCGTTGTCGCGCTCCAGGATCACCGTTTCCGGCCGCTGCCGGTGAAGGGTGCGTTCCAACAGCTCCAGTGCCTGCTCCGGCACCGGGTGGCTGTGGTTGTCGGCGTGGAACGGCGCGTCGAGATAGGGCCGGTGAATCAACGGTCCGCCGGCCGCGTGAACACCGGTCACCACACCGGCAGGCAGTTGGTCCAGAAACCCGTGCGGGTCGATGCCGTGGTTCTTGGAGTTGACGAACAGGTTCTCCACGTCCAGCAGCATGCCCACCCCGGTCTCCTGGAACAGCAAGTTGAAGAACTCCGCGTCGCTCATCTCCCCGTCCGGGAAATCGAAGACGTAGGAGATGTTCTCGATGGAGAACGGTACCGGCAGACGGGCCTGGATCCGCTCGATCTTGGGGATCAGCATGTCCGCGGCGGCGCGGGTCTTGGGCAACGGCAGCAGGTTGGCGATGTCGATGCCGGGCACCTTGGTCCATGCCAGGTGCTCGCTGTAGGACGGGATCTTGAGATCCTCGATGGCCTCGGCCACACCGTCCAGGTACGTTTCGTCAAGGGGCGCGTCCGTGCCGATGGAAAGTCCCACTCCGTGCAACACCAGCGGAATTCTGTCCACCAGGTTGAGGATCGCCTTGCGCGCGTATTCGCCGCCCTTGATGTAGTGGTCCACGGTAATCTCGAGCACGTCGAACCGATGCAGGTTGGCCAGCGTCCACTTGGCGATGGGAACGCGGAAACCGATGCCGATCAGGGGTGACGGGGATGAGAACGAAGTGTCCATGAAGCCTCCCGTGCCAAAGCAGGATTGTTGTCTCGACGGGTGCTACCCGTGGTTCGGTTGTACGCGTCGAGCCTCCGCGGGCGTCGCGTTCGTGGTTCGAACTGCGACGCCTTACACAGATACTAATCGTTCGGGCGGCCCTGAACTTTAGCGTCCGACGGGGTGGGAGGCACAATTTTGCGGCAGGCTGGTGTTTGTGTTTTCTTTGTGGCACCGCCCTCCGACTCCCTCTCCCTTTGGGAGAGGGTTGGGGTGAGGGAACCTCGTGGCACGCCGGCTGGGGTTAACGGCAGGGGATGGGAGGGGCAGGGTTGTTGGGGGCCCTCACCCGGCCTTCGGCCACCCTCTCCCAGGGGGAGAGGGGTTGAGATTGGGGAAGCCGGGGCGGACCTTGGGTCGAACGGCGGCGGCGGTCAGCTATCGAGGTCCATGCCCACGACCCTTGCGGGGTTCCGGGTGCAGACGGTGTGGAGCTCGTCCTGGGTCAGGCCGAAGGCCTCCATGTACCCCCGGATGAGGCGCATGGCTTCCACGGAGTCGGGGAACAGCGGCTCGCCGGCGTCGCTGGACAGGGCGAAGTGCTCCACCCCCACCTCGCGGATGGTGTTGTACATGATCTGAGGATCGACCCCCAGCAGCGGCGACAGCTCGTCGAAGGTGAAGTTGAACAGCACCCCCAGTGGGGCCAGTTCCTTCATCTGTTCCACCGACACGTCGAGAAAGGGGCTGTAGGGGTGGTCGATGACCATCCGGGTGAGGCCGAGCCTGGCTCCCTCCTCGGCGATCTTGAAGATCTCCTCGTGGGTGGGATGGCCGAAGAACAGCGCCACGTCGCGCTCCGCGCACAGGCGGATGACGTCCCGCACCTCGGGCTTGAGCTCACCCGATTCGTCGACATTGTAGTGGCCGTACTCCAGCGCCTTTTCCCAGGACATGGGGCCCACCCAGCCCTTCGCATCCATGTCGTGCTCGAGGAGGGAGCGCCGGCTCCCCACCGTATGAATCGTGTTGGCGTGGTTGAACACCGGAAGCCACAGGGCGATGACCCCTTCGTCGAGGGCCTGCTCCGCCAGACTGGCGGACACCGGCTCCTCCTGCCTGCCGCACACGAAACCGGCGAACAGGCGTACCGGCGTTACGCCCTCCGGCTCGGCCCAGCCGTCGAGCTGCTGCTGGAGCTCGCGGGCCGCGCGGCCGGCGTTTCCGATGATGGACTTGAACAGGATGCCCTTCATCTCGGCCCGGGAGGCCTTCTTCACCAAGTCCATGGCGTCCTGCTGGCCCGCGTGGGCGTGACAGTGGATGTCGATGGCGTCCTTGACCTTGATGTGGTCGGGGTGGACCACGCCCGGCTTGTATTGCGTGCGCGCCGCGTAGGAGGTGACACACCGTTCCTGGGTCCGCGTCGAAACAACGTTCTCGCTCATCGTTGATCTCCCTTCATCACGGGCCGGGATCGGACGACGGGGACCGCGTCGGATACGGCTGGCCGTGCATTGTGATAACATGGCCATAGTAGACCCTCGAAACTCGAAACGAAAGAGGAGAGTACCGTCCCCATGTTCGAGACGCTCGGATTCCAGCACGTCACTCCGCTCCAGGCGTCCGTGGTGCTGGGCCTTGTGCTCGGCGCCGTGTACGGCGCGCTGGCGCAGCGCACCGGGTTCTGCCTCCGCCGCAGTCTGGTCGGAGACCGGAACGAATGCCTTCCGGCGCTCGGCGTCTGGGCCATGGCATCGGCGATGGCGATTGCCGGGACCCAGGGGGCGGTGGCCGCGGGAGTGGTCTCCTTCGACGCGCACCGGTTCCTCGCGCCCGACCTTCCCGTCGTTGCGGTCCTGGTGGGCGGCGCGCTGTTCGGCGCCGGGATGGTGCTCAGCGGCGGCTGCGTCTCACGTCTCGCGGTTCTTTCCGGCGCCGGCAACCTGCGGGCGGTCCTTGTCCTGGTGGTCTTCGCGATTGTCGCCCACGCGGCGATGAAGGGAGTGCTGGCGCCGTTGCGCTCGGCACTCGCCGGGATAACCGTTGACCCCGGTGGCGTGGTTGCGCTGACCGCACTGCCCGGCGGGGCCGTCTGGGCCTGGAGTCTGGCGCTCGCCGCCGCGGTCCTGGCGTTGCGTTCCGGCGCGTCGCGTCGCCACCTGGTGATGGCTGCGCTGATCGGGCTCCTCGTGCCGCTGGGATGGGTCGGGACCGGTTTTGTCCTCCAGGACGGCTTCGACCCCTTGCCGCTGCAGTCCCTGGGATTTACCGGGCCCACGGCCGACACCCTGTTCTGGACCATGGCGGCCACCGCCATTCCCGCGGGATTCGGAACCGGTCTTGCAGCCGGCGTGGTGGCCGGAAGCGTTGCCGCTGCGGTTTCCGCGGGCGAGTTTCGCTGGGTCAGCCTGGAAGGGCCGCGGCAGACCGGCCGGTACCTTGCGGGCGCCGCGTTGATGGGAACGGGCGGTGTCCTGGCGGGTGGTTGTACGGTGGGGGCCGGACTGTCCGGTGTGTCGACCGCGAGCATTGCCGCGATCCTGGCGCTCACGGCGATGGTGACGTCGGCAAGGATCGCGGGAAGATTTCTAGCCCAGGAGCCGACGCGGACAGTGGCCTAGGAGCCTGCGTCACAAATACGCTTATGAATCTGCGGGTCCTTTTGGCCGTCGGCTGCGTTGCTCTTCCTCGCGTGGTGCACGCCACTGCTCGTCCTGAGCGTAGCGAAGCGGAGTCGAAGGACGCCTTGCCGACAACCAAAATGCCCTCGCAGATTCATAAGCGTATTTGTGACGCAGGACACTAGGAGCCTGCGCCGCAGGAACCCGGCATCCGATGTAGGGGCGGGTTTCAAACCCGCCCGTGCCCGCACGGCGCTGCCGGCCGATACAGGCTCCTAGGCGACTGGAACGCGGACTGCCCGGACGAGGCATGTAGGGGCGACCGGCCGGTCGCCCCCACGGGATTCCGCCGTGGCGTAGGGCCTCTAAGAGCCTGTCCGCTCCCTCACCATCAACCGAAAATGTCCTTGGAAAAGCCCGCGTACCAGCCGAGCGATTCCTTGTAGGTCGCCTTGCGCAACTCTGCGCTCTCTCCGGTCTTCGATATGAAGCCGTCCGTCTTGGCGATCTTCTCGTCGGTGGCCTTGTAGGAGGCGCCGACCTTGACCCCGTCATCGGTTTCGATAAGCGACCAGCAGGTGTTCGAGAAGCGCGCCGGAAACACCTTCGAGCCGGTCAGCGCCCCTCGCACCGCCATGGCGCACACCTTGGCCTGGCTGTTGGCGGAAAACCCGGACTTGGGCATGTCGCCCTGCTGGGAGGCATCGCCGAGGACGTGGATGTTGTCATCCGCCCGGCTTTGCATGGTATGCGGCACCACCGGGACCCAGCCGGCCTTGTTCGTGAGCCCGGCAACCGCGGCGATGCGCCCCGCCTGTTGCGCCGGAATCACGTTGCAGACGTCCACCTTGGTCACCTCGCCGTCGATCACCACCTCCATGGACCCCGGGCGCACTTCGACCTTGTCGCCGCCGAAGTCCGGGCCGACCCGCTCGATCATGCTGGGATAGTGGCGCTGCCAGCCGTCCTCGAAGAGCCCTTGCTTGGAGAACTTCGCCTTCGGGTCGACGATCAGGATCTTCGCCGTGGGATTGGTCTGTTTCAGCGCGTGGGCGACCATCGAGATCCGTTCGTAGGGTCCCGGCGGGCAGCGGAACGGGTTGGGCGGCGCCACCATGCAATAGACCCCGCCCTTCCGCATGGCCGCTACCTGCGCCTTGAGGAGCTGCGTTTGCGAGCCCGCCTTGTAGGCGTGCGGCATCCGGTTCTGCTGCGACAGGTCCCAGCCGCGAACCGAGCCGGGGCGGAAGTCGATGCCCGGCGACAGGACGAGCCGGTCGAAGGGGAGGCTGCCGCCGCCCGCGAGCCCTACCGTCCGGCGGTCGTGGTCGATGGAGACGGCCCAGTCGTGAACCACATTGATGCCGTAGGTCGCCGCAAGGGTCCCGTAGCTGTGCCCGAGGGACGCGAACTCACGGAAACCGCCAAGGTAGAGGTTCGAGAAGAAGCACGAGTAATAGTGCCGGGTGGGTTCCACCAGGGTCACATCGATGGCGCCTTTCGAATCCTTCGCGATGTAGCGCGCGGCGGTCGCGCCGCCGGCGCCGCCGCCGATCACCACCACCCGCGGGCGGCTCTGCCCGAGCACGGGACCCGCCCACAGCGCGGTGGAAACCCCGATGGTTGACGCAAGGAAACGCCGCCGGGTCATGCCTGTTTTTTTGTTCTGCTCTTTCACGATGCCCCTCCTTCTCATGGAACGCCGAGCGATCGGCCAAAATACGTCGCGAGCGCGGCGATCTCCTCGTCTGACAAACGCCTGGCGATGGTCTGCATCGCCGCGTGCCGCCGGTTGCCGTGTTTGTACGCCTGTAGCGTTATCACGAAGTCATCGACCGGCCAACCCGTTATGGAGGGAATGCCTTCGTCGACGCCGTCCGCCCGGTGACAAGTGGTGCACTCGCTCGCGAGATAGGCGCCGTATTCGGGGTCTCCCCGGATCGCGAGGAGTTGCGGGTCGAGTTCGTATTCGGCCGCGGTCATGGTCGGTTCCGCCGCCGGAAGCCCGGGCCGGGCGCCGGAAAGGGTACGCAGCCACGCCACCAGATCCGCCCTGTCGCCGGGCGCGGCCATGCCGTCATAGCTCATGCGCGACCGTGGCACCATCTTCCGCGGGTTCGCCAAAAAGGGGTCCAGCGTCTTCTCGGTCCAGACCAGCCCGCCGGCGCCGGCCTTCCTCATCGCCGGAGAGTAGCGGAAGTCCCGGAGCGAACCGGCCCGGCGGCCGAATACGTCGTTCAGGTGCGGACCGATCCGGTGCTGCGCGCCTTGGCCCGCCTGATGGCAGCGCTTGCATTGCTGGTAGAGCGCGTTGCCGCGCCGCGGGTCCGCGCCTGGGGCTCCGGTGGCGACGAGAACCGCGAGAAGAGCCGAGGCAAGCATCGCGAAACCCGCGGGTTTCGTGATGCGCCTCATTCGGCCTCGGGATTCGGGAACGTCAGGATCTGACCTCGACCCGCCTGCTGAGACGGTATACGGAGCCATCGTCATCCACCCATTCGAATTCCATCTCGCCCGACTCCTGGACGGCCATCTCGAAACTGAAGTACGGGTCGGCGGACACCGCCCGCTCGAGATCCACGGATATCGTCTCCTCCCCATTGTAGCGGGCCACGAACCGGTTGATGATCCGGCGAGGAATTCGTTTCCCCTCACGGTCGAGGCGGAGCCCGGTATGCATGGGATGGGTGATCCGGGTCCTGACCGTGAAGGGAACGCCCACGGACACCGACTTCGGCAGTTTCACGCGCGGCCTGGGTTTCGCCATTCCATTCACCTAGCAACCGCCCGCCGTCACCTTGATCGAGCGGGAGGTCACCCGAAACGTGCCGTCGGCCATTTCCGCAACGGCGATCAGCCTCTGGCTCCGGGCCAGCCGGATACGGGTCGACGCCGCGGGCGTGATCCACTTTCCAAAGGTAAAGACGGCGACGCCGGGACTCGGATTGCTGTCCGCGAAAACGGCGATGCGCCGGGCGCCTTCGGCGGAGACCCGGACCGGCACGGCGCCGCCGTTGTCGGCGATCTCCGGGGCTTCGATGCGGACACCGCCCTCGACCGGCACCGCTCCCTTGGTGAACGCCGCGATGGCCCGCGAGGTGTCGGTGGATGCCCGGACGAGGCGGACGGGAAGGAACGCGGCTGCGGACGCCGCAAGCGTCGCGCCGGCGAAAGCAAGTATGTCCCTGCGGGTAAGGTCCATGTTCGTCACCAAAAAAAACTACCATGAGGCACGGAAGGGGTCCATCGGCCGGAGCCCCTCCCTGCTTGCCGCGCGCCCCGATCCCTTCTAATGGTAGACTCTCGAATTCCGAAACGAAAGAGGGGTAATCGTGAAATTCGGCCTGTTCATCATCGGAGACAGCGACCCGGAGCTCGGGCACGACCTCAAGGGCTACTACGAGCGGATGCTCGAGCAGGTCCGCTGGGGAGAGTCCCTGGGCTACGAGTGCTTCTGGTTCGGCGAGCACCACTTCGACTTCCACGGCATCATTCCGTCGCCCACGGTGCTCATGTCTGCCGCGGCCGCGTGCACCGACTCCATCCGACTGGGCGTGGCCGTGGCGCTGCTACCCTACCGGGACCCCGTGCTCACGGCCGAGGAGTACGCCATGGTCGACGTGCTGAGCGGCGGCCGGCTCGACTTCGGAGTCGGGCGGGGCACCCCACCGGAACTGGTCGGCTTCGGCGTCAAGGAGGACAACCGGGACCGGCTTGTGGAGAGCCTCGAAGTCGTCGAGATGGCCTGGCGGGAAGGGCGAGTGTCCTATCAGGGACAGTTCCACCACATCGACGACGTGTCCCTGAACGTGCTCCCGGTCCAGCGGCCCTTGCCGCCGGTGTACTTCGCCGCCCTGAGCCAGGGCTCCTACCAGGTGGCGGGGGAGAAGGGCTATCCCATCATGGGCATCCCTTTCGCGAGCTGCAAGGACATGGCCGAGGTCAAGCGCAAGGTGGCCTTCTACAAGGAAACGCTGAGCCGATCCGGCCACGCCCCCGACGCGCTGGACGTGGCCCAGTGCATCCACACCCATGTGGCCGAGTCCGACGAGGCCGCCCGCCGCCGCGCCCGCCCCGCCATGAGCCGCTACTACGAAATGCGCAAGAGCGTACGGCCCCGGAGCTACGACGAACTCGACCGGGCACGCATGCTGATGGTCGGCGGCCCCGCGCGCTGCTTGGAACAGATCGAGGAAATCGCCGACACCGGCACCAACTACATCATCTTCTCCATGAACTTCGCCGGCCTGGAACAGAAGAGCATTCTGGAGTCCATGGCGATGATGGCGGAGGAGGTGCTGCCGAAGGTTGCCGCGCGGAAGTAGGACACGCCCAACACGCTCTTGGCGGTGGCTCCCTTGACGTGGGCGACTTAGGAATCTTGGGACTTTGGGGCACTACGAGGCAGAACCCGATAAACAGGTATTGTCAGAACCGGCATAGACATCCGGGCCATCGACGCCTGGACATATTCGCGCCAATAGGGCCAGGCGTTGAATACGGCGTTTACTTGGCCAAACTCTTCCAACTCCTCAGTCGAGAAACTCTCGTCGCTCGGAAGTTGATATGACAATTCAAAGGCTCCGCGAATTTCTACCAGCGTTTTCTCTTCGTCGGTTTCGTTGTGTCCGCTGAGTTTGAAGTCCGCCTTGACCAACAGTAAGTTGTCCTGTTGTGTGACGGCCGTGGTATACGAGGTCTTCACTTTGACGTTTTCTTCGGATTCGGATGGTCGCACGAAGGAGCGAAAACTCCCTTCGCAGAGCCTCACGTCGTCGATCTCTACGACCGAAACCAACCTTGACAGATTAGCCATTCAGGATTCACGCCGCCAAGGCTTGTTCTTGGTCTAAGGCACTGTCCCCGAAGTCTTGGGTCAGCATGACGGTGGACCGGGGACGAGTTCCGGGCGTCCACAAAAATTCCGACTCAAGCCGATTTTCGGGTGTCAACCAGAAAACAGGACGCATCGACAATGCGGTAGCGACATCCGCAACCGTCCTGAGGGTCAGGTTCCGGCCGCCCCCAAGTATCTGGGACACGTAGCCCGGTGTACGACCCAGACGCCGGGCCAATTCCGCTCGAGTCACCCCAGCATCATCAAGGACCCGTGTGAGTGTCTCGGTCACATCCAAGATCAGTTCTTCCTGCCGAACTAGACGGTCAAAGTCTTCATTGTCGTTTGCGTATATGGCCATGGGTGCTACTCCCGGAAATGGCTATTGAGGATGTTCGCCGCGCGGTCTAGATCACGACTCTTATGTTGGTCGCGTTTCTTTTTGAGGCCGCTAGCAACCACGAACTCTCGTGTCGGCGAAAATGCCCCGATAAACCGGATCTGAAACCTCTTGATCTCCCACAGTGCAATTCCCTGCCGCACGTCAAGCTTTTTGAATTGCTCCTGAGACTCGATCCGGCCAAAGTCAGCCAATCGATTGAAGGTTGCTTGGACTCTGGCGCGCTCACGATTGTCCAGTTGCAAGAAGAATTCTTGGGCGGAGCTCTTTCCCGGCTTGTCGACCGCCCATAGAACTTCACCCCACGCACCTGATGCTGCAAACGGAATCTTCACACCAAGGACTACATTGTTTATATATAACTAAACTGGAGGTCAAGGACAATAGGGAGAAATAGGTTTTATCCTACAACCTGCGTGGCGACGGCTAAAACGGCAGCCTTATAAGTTACGCTTAGCGCGTCCCTCCCCTTTTTTACAACCCTGGGAGGGCCGTCAGCGCATCAGCCCCGGCAGCCAGATGGCGATGGGCGGGAACAGCATGACCAGGGCGAGGGCGATGATGTTGATGAGCACGAAGGGGATGACGCCGCGGTAGATGGCGCCCAGGGTGACATCGGGCGGCGAGACTCCCTTGAGGACGAAGAGGTTCATGCCGAAGGGCGGGGTGATGAGCGACAGCTCGATGTTCACCATGGTGACGATGGCGAACCACAGGGGGTCGAGGCCCAGGGAGCGGATCACGGGGAAGAAGATCGGCACGGTGATGAGCATGATGGAGATGGGCTCCATGAATGCCCCCATGATGAGGATGACGATCTGCATGCTGGCGATGATGAGCCACGGTGACACGGCCATCTCGGTGGCGAACGTCGAGAGGCCCATGGCGGCGCCGGAGTGGGCCAGGATCTGGCTGAAGGCGGTGGCGCTGGTGACGATAAGCAGGGCGAAACCGGAGACCTCCACGGTTCCCACCAGTGCTTTCCGAAGGATCTCCCACGACAGGCGCCGGTAGGCCACACCCAGGAAGAAGGCTCCGGCCACGCCCATGGCGGCGGATTCGCTGGGGGTGGCGATGCCGAAGAAGATCGATCCCAGGACCACCAGCACCAGCACCACCAGCGGCAGGAAGTACTTGAGCGCGGCCAGGCGCTCGCTCCAGGTGACCTTTTCGATCTCCACCGCCGGGGCGAGTTGCGGCCAGATGGTGCAGGCGACGACGATGTAGCCGAAAAGGAGTGTTGCCAGCAGGAGCCCCGGCAGGATCCCGCCGATCAGCAGGTCGCCCACCGAGAGCTGACTGATGCCGCCGAAGATGACCATGAGCGCGCTGGGCGGGATCAGCACGGCGAGGCCGCCGGAGGTGGCCAGGGTGCCCACGGCCAAACCGGTGTCGTAGCCTTGCTTGCGCATCTCGGGGATCAGGATCGTGCCCAGGGTGGCGGAGCTGGCCATGCTGGAGCCGCTGCCGGCGCCGAAAGCCGTTCCCGCCAGCACCGCCAGCACCGCGAGGCGCCCGGGAACCGCGCCCAACCACTTGCCGATGGAGTTGATGGCTAGGGCGGCGAGGCCCGAGTGGAGCACCAGCTCACCCATGAGGATGAACAGCGGCAGGGCGATGAAGGAGAAGGTCCCGACGCTCGTGAAGCTGCTCAAGGCCACGGCCTGGAGCGCGCCCGTACCTACCAGCACGTAGAGGAACACGAGGTTCAGGACACCGAACGCGAACGCGATGGGGATGCCCGACGCCATCAGCAGGATGAGGGCGCCGAACATAACGATCAGAACGATCCACCACTCGATGATAATCAGAGGCCCCCTTCCCCGGGCGTGAGCGCCGCGGGCGCGCGCGACCCGGCAAGGATCCTGAACACGAAGGCGAGGCCCAGCCATGCGGCCCCGATGGGGATGATGACCAGCACCGGGAACTTCGGGAAGTTGAGCGCGGTGGAAAACCTGTACCCGTTCTCGAACGCATGCCACGCCACCGCCCAGGCCTGCCACGTCAGGACGACGCAGTAAATGAGGCCGAGGACGTCGGTCACCACCCGCAGCCGACGTTGCGGCGCCGGCTTGAGC
Source organism: uncultured Binatia bacterium (SeqCode) (assembly GCA_965221155.1). GTDB lineage: Bacteria > Desulfobacterota > Binatia > UBA9968 > JAJDTQ01 > JAJDTQ01. Next base: position 2,604,091 of record OZ244869.1, read on the forward strand.
CGCACGGTCACAAGCTCGACCTTCACGTGGTGGTCGTTCATGAGGATCCACGCGGCAGGAACGAAGGTGAGATACACCAGCAGGTATTCGTTCATGTCGATGACCCAGATGGTGGGGGCGTGGAAGAGCAGGCGCGCGAAGACGTCATAGAGAATGGAGACAACCATCACCACGACGAAGGCGGCGGAGACGTAGCTCAGCACGTGGTTCGCCTTGTCAAAGGCGAGGTTCAGGGTCTTGAACATTGGGGGAGTCGTGGGCGGCGGCTGCCGGCCGGCCATATCACACAGACCGGCAGCCGCGCTTCACGTCCGGACGGCCCGGATCAGTTGTAGGGCGCCAGGGCCTTCTGGAGCCGCGCTCCGAAGTCGGGCGATTGCTTGAGCAGGTCGGCCCAGTAGGCGTTGCGGGCGTCGGTGAGCCGCTTCTTGGCGGCGTCGTCGACCTCGATGAGCTTCATGCCGTTGGCCTGCAGCTTCTTGATCGAGTTCTGATCGGACTGATGGTAGTAGTTGAGGACCTCCGCCTCCATCGCCAGAGACGTCTCCGTGAGCACCTTCTTCACCGCATCCGGCCACTTGTCCCAGGCCCGCGTGGCGACGTAGATGCCGCCGGGCGAAAGCTGGATGGGCGTGGAGATCATGGCCTTGTAGACGTCCCGTTCACCGAAGCTCCAGGCATCGTCCGGCGCCCGGTAGGCTCCGTCCACGACACCGCGCTGCAACGCCGTGTAGAGCTCGTTGGCCGGGATGGTCTGGGGAGAGCCCCCGAGAAACTGGATGGCTTTCGCGTCCTGGGCGCCGGATGCGCGGATCCGCTTGCCCTTGAGACCGTCGAGGCTGGTGATGGGCTTGGCCATCAGGAAACGGAACCCGGTTCCGCCCACCGTGATGCCGACGAAGCGCACGCCCGATTTCTTGGCGTAGGCCTCATTGATGATCTCCAGGGCGCCGCTGTTGCGCAGGGCCTCCAGGTAACGCTTCAGGTTGGTGGGGGCGATGAGATACATGGCCGCGGCTTCAATGGTCTCGCCCACGTAGTAGGCGCCCGCGGAGTGGGTCATGTCCGCGATGCCCGTGCGCAGCGCCTGAAGCTGCTCGAACGCCGGGGCCACCTCGGGCCCGCCGAGGAGGCGGATATGCACCACGTCCTTGCCGTTCTTGTTCACACGTTCGATGTACTTCTTGTACATGAGGTCGCAGTTGCAACTCAGGGGCCAGGCCGCGATGGCGCGGATCACCACAGGCTTCGCATGGGCTGGCGCGGCGGCGGTCAGGGTCCACAGGGGGACGGCCAGCAGGAGGGCGAGCAGAGAGACTCTCAGACAGGGTTTCATACGCATCTTGTACCTCCGGTTATGCTCCGTTCAGATCGCCTCGTAGGGATAGCGCTTCACCTTCGCCATGTTCTTGCCCTCGATCCGAATCAGCTTGGTGGTGTCGGTGCGATAGGGCGAGTGCAGGTCTCCCTCGTTGTAGAGATGCGCCATGCCCGGCTTGAGGGTGTACGTGCGCAGCTTGCGGGCCTTGCCTTTCTTCCCGTCGTCCGCGGGCTCGACCTTCTCCCAGTCGGTCATCTCGGTCTCGCCCGCAGCCTGGCCGTAGATGGCCCAGGCGGGACCGTGGTCGTGGGGGTTGCTCCCCTTGGCGCCTTTGTTGTGGTGGGCCAGGATGCAGAAACCCAGTTCGGGATCCTCGTAGATCACCTTGCGTTCGGGTTGGTCCTCTTCGATGTGCGTATTGACGAACTCCTCGTCCCGGCACATCTTCTCGACCAGCGAAACCACCTTCTGGCGCCCTTCGGGTCCGGGCTCCGCCTTGAGAATACGATGACAATCCGTAGCGAACTGCTCCAACGTTCGGCTCATGATACGACTCCTTCAAACCTAACTCGGGGCCATCCATACGGTCCCGAGGAAACTTGTGGATGCAACCCTTCTACGCCTTCCCCCGCGAGAGTGTCAAGCCGAGGCTCAACTTCCCCTGCACCCGTCATTCCCGCGAAAACGTGTGTGTGAAAACTCAATTCGAGAGAGGCAACGGCCCCCGAAATCGTCATTCCCGCGAAAGCGGGAATCCAGGCGGGGTGGGGCGGGCGGTCCGGGACCGGGAACCCCTCCTACTCCGCCCACCCCACGATGGGCGTGAACAGGCTTTCCAGCGGCGGCCGTGGTTCCGCCACGAACGCCTGCTCCACGAGATACTGCATGAACGTGTCCAGGCTGGCGCGGTTGGCTTCCACCCCGTAGGGGTAGGGGTCGCCGCCGAACAGCTCGCGGATTTCGTCCAGCTCCGCGTTCAGCCACGGAACCATGTACGCCATGGCACCCGTGAAGCTCATGTGGTCCAGTGCCCATGCCTTGGCCGCCTGGAAGGCCTTGAACATGCTCTCGGCGATCCACGGATGCCGGACGTGCAACTCCTCCCGCATCACGATGGTGTGCATGATGGGAAAGATGCCGGTTTCCCGGAAGTAGTCCCGTTCAACACGCCGGTAGTAGGGGAAGAGCCTGCCGATGGCCGGATGGCTGCCCAGGGCGTCCGGTTGCCGGGCGCCGAGGTAGGCGGCGATGTCGCCTTCCACCAGCAGGTCGTTGATGGACTTGTCCGCCGGCGCCGGCTCGATGTCCACGGTGCCGGCGGGCCGCAGGTCCATCTCGTCGTCCGGCGGCCGCGGCGTGTTGACGCCGCCCTCCACCCAGCGAATGGAGGAGAGGTCTACGCCGTGCCGGTGCTGCAGGATGCCGCGGATCAGCACGGCCGCGGTCTGGCCGTACTCTTGAACCCCGACGCGTTTGCCGTTGAGGTCCTTGGGCTCGGCGATACCCTGGTCCCGGTTCACGTATATGTAGGCGTGGCGGAAGAGCCGCGACGGAAACACCGGCAGCGCGATGAACGGGAACGAGCCCCGGGACCGCCGGGTCAGGTAGGTGGAAAGTGACATCTCGCACAGGTCGAAAGCTTTCGTCTTGACCATTCGGGAGAAGATCTCCGGCGGCGACTGGATCTGCAGGCAGGTGACGTCGATGCCCTCCGGCTGGACGACGCCTTTGGCGATGGCTTCGACCCGGTCATACGGCCCGGTGGCCAGGGTCAATGACAGATTTCCCAAGATTGTTTCCTCCGTGATATAGGTTTCCTGCAGCCGACGGGTGCCTCAAGACCCGCCGGCGAATCGGACAGGGATCGATGGACGTATACGGATCGTCGCGCCGGGTGCCGGATCATTGCGATATTGTTGACGGGCTGGGCCGCGAGCAGCGGCGCGGCCTGCTGCAGCGCTCCGATCTCAAGGGCCTTCTCCACCTTGCCGCCCATCTGGCGGCGCTCGGGGTCACCGGCTCCCTCATCGCGCTCAAGGCGCCCGGCTGGCCGGTGCTGCTGCCGTTCCACGGCATCCTGCTGGTCTTCCTGTTCTGCCTGCAGCATGAGGCGGTGCACAAAACGCCGTTCCGCAGCGCCGGGCTCAATGCGGCGGCGGCCTGGGGCGCCGGGCTTGTCAGTGTGTTGCCGCCGGTCTGGTTTCAACATTTCCACATGGATCATCACCGCTACACCCACGATCCGGCGCGTGACCCGGAGCTGGCCCGGCCGTTGCCGCGGTCGAAGGCCGGCCTCGCCTGGTATCTTGCCGGCGGCCCTTACTGGTGCGGCCAGATGCGCACGCTGCTGGTCAACGCCGCCGGTCTGAACCGCGACGCTTTCATCCCGCAGCCGGCGCGGGCCGCGGTGGCGCGGGAAGCCCGTTTGTTCCTCGTTATCTACCTCGCTGCCGCGGCGGTTTCGATCTTCTTCGGCACCGCGGCCCTGTTGTGGCTCTGGCTGCTGCCGGCGCTTCTGGGCCAGCCCTTCCTGCGCCTCTATCTGCTCGCCGAGCACACCGGCTGCCCTCATGTATCCAACATGCTGGAGAACACGCGCACGACTCTCACCACTCGGCTGGTGCGTTTTCTCGCCTGGAACATGCCCTACCATGTCGAGCACCACACCTATCCGGCCGTGCCGTTCCACAAGCTGCCCGCGTTCCACGACGTCCTTCGCGACCATCTGACCGTCACCGCAAACGGCTATGTTGCCGCGACGCGGGCGACGACCGCCGCCGTTCTGCGCGGGGCAGCGTGAGGGCGGCATCGTTGTATTCGTGGCTTGCCTTTCCGTCCGCAATCTCGCGATGATCCTCCCGTGACCCCTCAATCGCGGCCTTCAGGCTCATTTCCCATTGGCAGCCCTCATTTTGCATCGGCCCCGTGCAGCCGATATGATGCGGCGCACATGCGGTAGGACCACGGGCGGCAACGGCCCGTGGAGTTCGAGGCAGCTTTTCAAAGTCGGGTTGAAACTGCAAGCTTCAACCCCGGCGCCCATCGGGAGGTCTTGCAGGCATATGGAATTCAGTGTTCACAGTCCCAACGGCGGCATGAAGGAAGTGTCCCGGATCCGGGAACGGGTGGTGCGAGCGGAGCAGCTCGGCTTCGAGGGTGTGTACTTGGGCTCAAGTCAGCTCAGCACCCCGGAGCCTTTTCAGGTGCTGGCCTGCTGCGCCGTGGCCACGAGCCGCATAAAGCTCGGCACGGCCGTAACCAACATGGTTTACCAGGAGCCCACGGTTCTGGCCGGCTCGGCCGCGACCTTGAGCGAGATCTCCGACGGCCGGGCGGTGCTCGGACTCGGCACCGGCGACGGCCCGGTGTACGCCATGGGCCGGAAGGCCACCCGGCTGAAGGAGTTCGAGGAAGGCATCCGTACCATCCGCATGTTGCTGCAGGGCGGCGTGCTGGAGACCCCCACGAGCCGCGTGCGGGTGAACTACCGGCTGGTGCCGGTGCCGGTGTACCTGTCCATGGAAGGCCCACGGGGGCTGCGGCTGGCGGGGCGGGTAGCCGACGGCGTGTTTCTGGGCAGCGGGGTGGAGCCCCGGGCCGTGGGCTGGGCGCTGGCGCGTATCGCGGAGGGAGCGGCCGAGGCCGGGCGCTCGCCGGACGAGATCACTACTCTCGCCGCCGGCATGGTGTGCATCAAGGAAGACGGGGACGAGGCGCGCCAGATCGTGCGCCGCCGCCTGGCCAACCGCGCGCACCACAACTTCCAGGCCACCGTGGAAACCGTGCCCGAGGAGGAGCTTGCCGCCGTCAAGAAGTTCATGGACGCCTTCGACCAGTCCAAGCCCATGGAGGAACGCTCCGACCCGGCGTTGATCACCGACTATCTCGTGCGGCGCTTCGCCATTGCCGGCACGGCCAAGGAGTGCATCGCGCGGCTGGAGGAACTGTCGGACGCCGGCGTCGGGCGGGTGATGCTGACCCCCGCCCGGGCCGTTTACGAGGAGACGGTGGAGGCGCTGGCCAGGGAAGTGATGCCGGAGTTTCGGGGTTAGCGCCGTCCCGGTGGAAATCGCCCACGCCGTGAGCGATATTCGCCCAGGTGATGGGCGATATGCATTGCCTGCCTCGGTTCGCTGGAGTTTCGGACGTGAGGGAGAAGGGTAGGCTTTTGTCGAGCCCGAAGGGAAGCCGGTCCATGCGATTCTACGTAAACATCCTTTCCACCTACTACCCCGACCTCGACCCGCCCTACGGGGTCTACTACCGGCAGATGCTGGAACAGATCGAGCTGGCCGAGGAGTTGGGTTTCGAATGTTTCATGTTCAACGAGCACCACTTCCTGGGTTATGGCGGCCTCATCGCCAACCCGGCGGTGATGCTGGCCGCGGCGGCTGCCAGGACATCCAGGATCCGCCTGGGCCCCTGCATCGCCATTCTGAGCGTGCGGCACCCCCTTCAGGTGGCCGAGGACTACGCCATGGTGGATGCCGTCTCGGGCGGACGGCTGGAGTTTGGCATCGGGCTCGGCAACACGGCGCTGGACTACCGGGTTTTCGAGACGCCGCAAGCAGAAGGACGCGCGCGGTATCAGGAGGCCCACGACGTCATCGTCAAGGCATGGACCCACGACCGCTTCAGCCACGAGGGGGAGTTCTGGAAGTTCGAGGAGATCACCCTCTATCCGCGGCCCGTGCAGCAGCCGTTGCCGGTGATGTGGGTGGCAGGCACCTCGCCCGAGGGACTCGGATGGGCCGGCCGCAAGGGCTATCACATCATGACCGTGGGCCATCCCCATCCGCCGGACAAGGTGCGCGCGGGCGTGGAGGCTTGGCGGGAAGGACTCGTGGCCACGGGACGCGACCCCAAGGACTACCACTGCCAGTACCACCTGCGCACCTACGTCCACGAGAAAGCCGCGACGGCGCAGGAGATCGGACAGCAGGCGATCTCACGCTACGAGGCGATCTCACGGATCCAGCGCAAGGCGCCGCTGCCGCCGGGCTACGTGTACGACTGGAAGGGGATGCTGGAAACCGGACGCAACCTCTACGGCGACCCGGATCAGTGCATCGAGATCATCAACAACGCCCGCCGCCACTACGACTTCGACACCCTGACCCACAACTTCAACTTCGGCGGCCTGCCGCACGAGGATGTCAAGAAGTCCATGCGCCTCTTCGCGCGGGAAGTCATGCCCGCGTTCCGCTAGTGTGGTGTCTCACAAATACGCTTATGAATCTGCGAGGGCATTTTGGTTGTCGGCAAGGCGTCCTTCGACTCCGCTTCGCTACGCTCAGGACGAGCAGTGGCGTGCACCACGCGAGGAAGAGCAACGCAGCCGACGGCCAAAAGGACCCGCAGATTCATAAGCGTATTTGTGAGACACCACACTAGGCTCTTGTATCGGCCATAGCGCGGTCCGGGAACGGGCGGGTTTGAAACCCGCCCCTACATCGGATGTCGGATGCGGAGGCCTACGAGGCCCGATGAGCCAGTGTAGGGGCGGGTTTCAAACCCGCCCGTTCCCGGACCCACTGCCCCGCTCGGGACAGGCTCCTAAAGATTGACTCGCGCCATGCCGTCGGGCGGATAGCGGTCGCCCGCCGCCGCGCCCGGCGGGAACGCGGCATCCAGCGCGGCCATGTCTTCCGCCGTCAGGGCGATGTCGATGGCCTTGAGGTTCTCTTCGAGGTGGGTGCGCCGCTTGCAGCCGGGAATGGGAAACACGTTGCCGCCCTGGGCCAGCACCCAGGCGATGGCGATCTGCGCCGGCGTCGCTCCGTGCGCGTCGGCGATCTTCCGGATCGCGGCAACGCGTTCGCGGTTGGCGGCGGCGTTCTCGTCCGAAAAGCGTGGAAACTTGTGCCGCAGGTCGCCCTCCGGCAGCGCGTCGCGTCCGCCGACGGTACCGGCCAGGAACCCGTAGCCCAGCGGTGCGTAGGCCATCAGCCCGAGGCCTAGTTCGTCGCACGCCTCGAGATGTCCGCCTTCGACGTCGCGGGTCCAGAGCGAGAACTCGAACTGCAGCGATACCAGCGGATGGGCCTTCATCGCCCGGCGCAGGGTCCCGGGCGCGGCTTCCGAGAGGCCGATGAATCGGGTCTTGCCTTCCTCCACGAGCCGGGCCATGGCGCCGACCGATTCTTCGATCGGTACGGTGGGATCCACCCGCGACATGCAGAGCGCATCGAGCGTCTCGATGTCGAGATTCTTGAGGCTGGTTTCACAGATCAGGCGCAGCCGGTCCGGTGTGCCGCTCCCTTGAGCCAAGGACGAGCCGTCGTTCGCGCGGACGGTGCCGGTCTTGGAGTGGATGAAGACCTTCCCGCGCTTTCCGCCCTTCAGCGCCTCGCCGATGAGCCGGTGGTTATGCCCCTGGCCATAGCTGGCAGATGTATCCAGCAGCGTCACGCCGAGTTCGATGGCGCGGTGGATGGTGGCGATGGATTCCCCATCGTCGCCCGCACCGTACGCCCCCGACATGGAAAAACAGCCGAGCCCGATGCGCGACAGCTTCTCGCCGGTATTGCCGAAGATGGCGCTTTCCATGGGATGGATCCTATCGGTCCGCGGATAGCAGGACCTTTTTGAAGAACTCGATTACGTGTTCGCGGGATTTCTCCGCGGCCTTACGATCCCACCGCATGATTCGACCGCCGGGGCTCTTGTTCACCAATTCCTTGTCGAATCCGTGATGTGCCCCCTTGAAGTAGACGACGGTCACGTTCGTATGCAATTCCCGAAAAACGTCGCACCTGTCCGGATCCGTAAACTCGTCCGCTGTGCCGAAGAGTATCAGTATCGGAACATTGGGCAAGTTCACTCTGCGGCTCCGTGTGCAGCCGCCATAGATCCCAACATAGGCCGCGAAGGCTCGCTCATCGCTTTCCAGCCAGCGTTGCTGAGAACTGAGGCGGGCCAGACGCAGCGCCATCCCGGCGCCAAAGGACCATCCCATGACTCCGATACGCTCTCCGTCCACGTCGGGGCGTTGTCGAAGCAGCCGCATTGCCTCGTATCCTACCGGTATGAAGCGGTCCATCTTCGGCCGGTTGCGGCGGCTGGTGTAAACGCCGCTCTTGGTGTCGACGACAAAGGTGCCGATCCCGGCCGGTAAAAGGCGAGAGCGGTAAAATCCCTGACGCTGGTCGACGCCGTCGGTCCCCGGCAGCATGACCACCACCGGTGCGGGCCGGGTGCCCTTTTCCGGCAGGTTCAACTCGCCGGAAAACTCCCGTCCGTCGAATCCGTCGACGACGAACCGGACCGACTGACCGTGTGCCAGGGTGGAGAAGAGTACGAACCACGTAATGCACACGATACTCGAAATCATCCTGTGCAGCATGGGTGTCCTCTACTTCAGTTTGGACATTCATGGCCGGAACGCTCCCTGAGGCGTGTCTGGCACTGGTCCGTTCAGAGATCCAGGGTACTCGGTGCGAAAACCTCTTCCAGCGCGAGCTTGCGCGGGGTGAGCATCTGCTCGAAGGAGTAGTCGATGAGGGTCTGGAGCATGGCGGCGTTGTCCCGGATGCCGTAGGGGAAAGGGTCCCGGCCGACGATGGAACGGGTCTGTTCCAGGTACGCCGGGCCGAAGAAGAGGTCCGACGGGATGGCGGCCGCCAGCCGCTCGTACCAGTGCTCCTTGGCCTTGGCGAAGGCCGCGAACAGGTTGAAGGCGAGCCAGGGGTGCTTCTCGTGGACGTCCCCGCGGATCACGTAGCAGTGGTTGATGGGGACGAACCCGTGGGCCTGCACGTAGCGCCGGCCCTCGGCCGGCATGTCCGGGAAAAGCGGCCGCACCGCGTCGGCGTCGCCCTCCCGGCGGTCGTGGGTGGACCGGTCGATGACGTTCCGCTCGGCGTGGAAGGCGCTCAGCACCATGGCCGCGTCGAGCTCCCGGTCGACCAGCATGGAGATCAGGCTCTTGTCCTTCGGGATGCGGTGGAAGCGGATCCCTTCCGGCGGGGTGAACCCGGTGGCGCCGCCGTGGCTCAGCTCCTCGCTGCGCTCCATGTACCAGTCGACGCCGTACTGGGACACGCCGAAGTCGTGTTCCAGGGTGCCGCGGGTCCACAGCGCCGCGGTCTGCTGGTACTCGCCCACGCCGATGCGCTTGCCCGCCAGCTCCCCGGCATCCCCGATGCCGGAATCCGTGTGGACGTACAGCGCCATGTGCATGAAGCGCCGGGACGGGAACACGGGGATGGCCACCATGTCGTGGCCACGGGACTTGGCGATGAGCAGAGACGACATGGACATCTCGGCGATGTGGAACTCGCCGAACTTGAGTTGCCGCCAGAACGTCTCCGACGGGTGCGAGTGGCTCCATACGAGGTCCACCCCCTCCACCGGGATGGTGCCGTCGAGGAGCGCGGCGATGCGTTCGTAGCTGCCGGAGATCAGGCTGAGTTCGAGTTTCTTCATGGTCGGACGCCGTCGCTACGATACAGATCCCTCTCCCTCTGGGAGAGGGTGGCCGAAGGCCGGGTGAGGGCGCCCCAACAACCCTGTCCCGCCCATTGTTCCCCAATTCAACGGGCCGCTTGCAACGGATACCCTCACCCCAACCCTCTCCCGGAGGGAGAGGGGGTCGGAGGCCATTGTCGGAGCAAGACCCGTTACTGGGGCGTTACACAGGTGGTCAGCACGGACGGAAGCTCCGGCAGCACCGGTTCCCAGGAGTCGCCGCGGTCGCGGGTGACGTAGAGGGCGCCCGTACCTCGAGCCTTGGGATCGAACCCGAAGCCGCGGGAGCCGTCCCCCATGGCGGCGAAGACCGTATTCGGGTCTTCAGGGTGACGCTGCAGCGTCCATGGCATGTACGGCATCATCTCGGCCATGCCGTTGGTGGCGTTGCGCCAGGTTACGCCGTCGTCATCGCTCAGCATGATCACGCCGTGGGGGTTGGTGCTCTCGCCGCGCCAGACTCCCGGGGAACCGCGCCCGCCGCACACCATCATCCGTCCGCCCGGCAGGAAGAACCAGTCGTGGGTGTAGCTGTACTTCTCGGTGTAGCCCCACGGCATGCCGTCCTCGACCCGGCGCCACTGGCGTCCGCGGTCGTCGCTGCGGAAGAAACCCCGTGCGCAGGACACGTAGTAGCGGTCCTTGCTGCCCGGATAGTTGCAGAGTTGGTGCATGTCGAGGTAGTCGATGCCCGCGCTGGCGTCTTCCCAGGTCTTGCCGCGATCCTCGGTGCGTACCACGCCGCCGTGCTCCAGCGGCATCAGTATGAGATCGGTGTCATCCGGATGGATGAAGATGTTGCAGATGTGCGGGAACTGCACGCCGACGTACGGTCCCGGGACGCACCATTGGTTCTGGACCTCCTCGGGCATCTGTTGCAGGCTTTCGAGGTTCTCCCAGGTGTCCCCGCCGTCCTCGCTGCGCATGAGCTGCACCGGCCCAAGTCCGGCATAGACCACGCGGTCGTCGTGAGGATCCACCGCGAAGCAGCGGGTGTCACCTTCGAAGACCTTCTTCCAGCTCTTGCCGCCGTCGTCCGTGCGGTAGCCGCCGTCGAAGGGCACGGCGGCGAAGACGCGCTCGGGCCGGGTCTTGCAGCCTGCCAGGCCGTCCACGGTCTGTCCCGGAAAATGCTCGGCGCACGCCTCCAACCCACCGCCCCGGTTCTCATACACGGTGAGCCCACCATTGAACGCCACGTAGAAGCGGAGTGAATCGCGCATCGGTTTGTCCTCCTCGTTTCTCTGATTCAATCGGCGCCCTTCGACTCCGCTTCGCTCACGCTCCGCTACGCTCAGGACGAACGGTAGAATGTCCTTCAGCCGTTGGGACGAACGGGAAAATGCCCCTCAACCGTTCGTCCTGAGCGTAGCGGAGCGCCAGCGGAGCGAAGTCGAAGGACGCCATCCCCCTAGCGCGGCGCCACCAGAATCTCTTCCCGTGGAAAGTGGTCCATGATCTCGGCGCCGTCCTTGGTCACCACCACCATGTTCTCCAGCCGCACGCCGCCCACGCGGGTTTCGCCCTCGCGGCTCTCGATGGCGATGGTCATGCCCTCCTCGAACTCCTGCGGGTACTTCAGGGACCACTGGCGGTTGATGATCGGGATGTCGTAGTTGGTGCTTCCCTGGGTGAGGCCGATGCCGTGGGCGATCTCGCTGGCGAGCACCTCGCACTCTTCCTCGTAGCCCCAACTCGTCGCGGGCGGAAAATGCTTGGCGGCGTCGGCCGTGGTGTTGCCCGGCTTGATGGCGTCGATGACGCCGTCGATGCTGTCCCGCACGCGCTTGTACCAGTCCTGCTCCTTGGCGTTGGGTTTCCTGCCGACGATGAAAGTCCGGTAGGTGCACGTGGCGTAACCCTGGTAGGTCAGGCCGCAGAGCGAGCCGTACAACAGGTCGCCGGTCTGCAAAAGCCGGCTGGACTGATGGAAGCCGCGGTCGAAGGTCGTGGGTCCGGAGCGCCAGCCTCCGGGCGGGGCCGACTCCGCGCCCATGTCGTAGCCGGCCTTGGTGGCCACGCCCGAGAGGTCGGTATCGCGCACGCCCGGCTTGGCGGTCTCCCAGATGCGGTACCAGACGCCTTCCACGATGGCCGCCGCGGTCTTGAGGCATTCGATCTCGTCGTATGTCTTGATCTTGCGGATCTCCTTCATCACCAGGCTGAAGTCCACGAGGTTCTTGACGCCGGCGTTGGTGAGGGCTTCGCGCGCGATGCCGTCGAAGGCGCTGAAGCCGATCTTCTCGTTCAGCAGGCCCCGGCTCTTGAGTTCGTCGTGGATGTCGGCGGCGAACTGCCGGGCCTCGTCCTTGGCCGCCTCGATGCCGCAGGCGGCGGTCAGCCAGGCCCGTGCCGGGCGCCATTCCTTGATCCAGGGCGCCTGATCCGGCATCTGGTGGAAGTGGCCGCTGTGCTCGTACATGATCGGGTCGTGGTCGGCGAAGAAAAGCGTGTAACGGCACATGGGGTAGTTGAAGCCCTTGAGGCCGGTGAGGTAGCGGATGTTCGCCGAGTTGGCTTCCAGCAGCACCGGGATCCCGTGCTCGCGCATGATCCGCTTGGCCCGCTCGGCGCGCTCGCGGCGCAAGCGGTCCGTGTTCAGCCGTTCCTGCCAATCCGATATCTCGTTGCCGTACGTGAGCTTGGATGCGTACCGTGGTGCCATGTAAGAAACCTCCTTTGGTGGCTGTGGGAATCAGGGGTCTATCCCACCAGGGCGGGTCGGAAACCCGCCCCAACATGCCCATATGAGCCGGTCCTTGTCAAGGTTCGGGCGGGGTAATAGGATGAGCCGAAGCCCGATGCGGCAGCCACTAACGAAGGAGGGAACGGAAGGTGACGAAATACCGCGCCATCGATGCCGACGGCCACGTAATGGAGCATCCCGGGGAGATCAAGGAGTTCCTGGAGCCGCCGTACGACCGCCTGCCCTGGACCGTCTACTCCTTGTTCCCCAGCGTGGACGGCTTCGTCCGCGGCTTCTCGCGCCTCACCGACGACGACGATCCGGATGCCGGCCGATGGCTGGAGTTTCTCGACCGCTGCGGCATCGAGACCTCCTACCTGTATCCGTCGGTGGGCCTGACCGTGGGCCTGATCCAGGACCGGGACTATGCCGCGGTCATCTCGCGCGCCTACAATCGCTGGATCCATTCCAAGTTCATGCAGGCCAGCGAGCGCCTGCGCGCCGTGGCGTTGCTGCCGGTCCAGAACCTGCCCGAGGCGGTCACGGAGCTTCGCGCCGCGGTGACGGAGTTGGGCATGCCGGGGGCGATGTTGCCGTCGGTGACGGCAGCCGGCAAGCACTACGGCCACCGCGACTATGACCCGCTCTACGAGGAGGCCCAGCGCCTGGGCTGCTGCCTGGCCATCCACGGCGCCGTGAGCCAGCATATCGGCATCGACAACTCCGACAACCTCTTCAAGACCATCACGCTGGAGCACCCGGTGTCGCAGCTCATCCAGTTCACCGACATGATGACGGAGGGGGTCTTCGAGCGCTTCCCCGACCTCCGCTTCGCCTTCCTGGAAGCGGGCGCCGGCTGGGTCCCCTACATGATGGACCGCATGGACGAGAACTACGAGCGGCGCGGCAAGCGCTGGTGCCCGGTGTTGACCAAACGGCCCAGCGAGTACGTGCGTTCCGGGAACGTCTACGTCAGTTGCGAGGTGGAGGAGAAGACCCTGCCCACCGCGCTGCAACTCGTAGGCGAGGACCGGATCTTCTTCGCCTCGGACTATCCCCACGAGCGCCACAAGGGCGAGTTCTACGGCGACATCGACGAGCTGAACGCCCGGGAGGACCTCTCGGACGCGCACAAGCACAAGGTGCTCTACGCCAACGCCGAGCGGTTCTACAACGGTTGAGGAAGGCGGCCGAGGGTAGAAGCCGACAGGAGGAGGAATTCCATCATGCCGAAGGTTTCTTCATTGGGTCATATCGGCCTGACGGTCCACGACATCGAGCGCTCCAAGGCCTTCTACCGGGACGTGCTTGGGCTGACCGTCAGCGACGAAAGCGACACCGGCACGGTCTTCATGACCGCCCAGGAGCGCCATCAGGAGCACCACGAGCTCCAGTTGCGCCCGGGCCGGGAAGACGGCGGGAACCTCATCCAGCAGATATCCTTCCGGTGCGAAAGCCTGGCCGAGTTGAAGGCGTTCCACCGCGATTTCCTGGAGCGCGGCGTCCCCATCGAGCGCGTCGCCAGCCACGGCAATGCCGTCGGCATCTATTTCGCCGATCCCGACGGCAACACCGTCGAAGTGTACTGGCCCACCGGCATCGACTGGCCGCAGCCGTTTCGCAAGCCGGTCGATCTGACCCAGGCGGATGACGTTATCTTGGCCAATCTGACCTGACTCGCGCAGGGAGGATCAACGCCTTCCTATCCGCTCCTTGCACCTCGATCATTCAGTGTTGTCGTGATGGTGAGCCTATGCCATCATGCTGGAATGATACGCACCCAAGTACAGTTGACGGAGCAGCAACACTTGCGCTTGCGAGCGCTTGCGGCGGAGCGGGGATTGTCTATCTCGCAGCTTGTGCGCGACGGAGTGGACAACGTTCTTGCCCAGATCGAACAGGGAGCACAGAGCCAGAGGGCGCAGCGTGCAATTGCCGCGGCCGGGCGATTCCATTCCGGGCGGAGCGATGTCGCTCGTCGTCATGATGATTATCTCGTCACTGCCTATGAAACATCCGAGGAATGACGAATCCAAAGAATGACGAGGTCTTTGTTGACACATCCGCGTTCTACGCCGTACTGGACGCGGACGACGAGGCGCATGCCCAGGCAAGCACGGAGTGGCATGGATTGATTGATGGCCGGCGGTCGCTGGTCACTTCGAACTACGTGTGCGTGGAGACGAGCGCTCTCGTTCAGGCACGCCTCGGGATGGACGCCGTCCGCGCCCTGTTCCACGATGTCCTGCCGATGGTGACGGTGGTGACCGTTGACGAGACGGTTCACACGAATGCTGTCGCGACCCTGCTGGGAGCCAATAGACGGGATCTCAGTCTGGTCGACTGCGCGAGCTTTGCCGTGATGCGTCAGCGTGGAATCGTCTCGGCGTTTGCATTCGACCGGCACTTTGCCGAACAGGGCTTTGGGTTCGCGTAGGACACTCCACGTAGTCGCCATGACCTCCTTGTTGGCGAAATCCATCCTGTCCATTTCCGAGAGTGTCTTGGTTTCCTGCCGTCGGGCGTCACCACACAGGACTTCACGTAACGCGGCGGCGATAGTCTCTTCGACGGAAGACGTTCCCAGCACGCGGCGCGCCTGTTCGATCAGATCGTCATCGATGTCAATGTAGGTCGGATTAGCCGAAGGCGTAATCCGACTCGGTATACTGGCGGCGTGTCGGATTACGCTTCGCTAATCCGACCTACGGGGTGCTGGCAGTCGCGGTGGCGTCCTGCAGTCGGCAGAGGTCATAGGGAGCCCCGGCGGGCAACCCACTCCACGTCCTGGGTGGTGACTGTTGCTATGGTGTCGAAGTCCGAGTCGTAGTGGAGAACCGTCATGCCGGCCGTCTCTGCCGCGGCAGCGATGATCAGGTCTGGTATCGGCAGCCGGTGCCGGCCCCTCTGGGCGAGTAACCCCTGGACCTCGACCGCCCGCCGGAAGGTTCCGTCCGTCAATACGACTCTTTGATACGCGAATTCGCGTCGAGCGCGAGTGCGCACGTGCTCGGCGTAATTCCGCGTAGAGTAAAGAACCTCAAGATCAATGATCGCGCAGGTGGCGGCCTCGCCCGATTCGATGATGGGCGCGATTCTCGCCCAGACTCTTGGATGTTCCATGCGCGCCAGCGCGCTCTTGTCGATCAGGTAGGGCATCGGACAGGGACGCGTTCACGAGCGCCAGGCCTTGGCCATGACGTCCCTGTTGGTAAGGTCCATCCCGTCCATTTTCGCGAGTGCCCGGATTTCCTGTCGACGAGCGTCAACGCGCAGGACTTCACGCAACGCGGAGTCGATGGTTTCTTTGATGGACGACGTTCCGAGCACGCCACGCACCTGTTCGATCAGATAGTCATCAATGTCAACGCTGGTTTTTCTCATGCGGGACCTCCGACGCCTTTAGAAGCGAGATATCAGGAAACCTCACTACACTATATCCAACCGTATGAGAAAATGGTATCGGCGCAGGCCGAACTGGCCAAAGGCGTGAACTGACTTGTAGGCGTACAGGCCGCTCTGGCAGTCTACGCGACGTCAGATCCCGTAGGGGCGACCGGCCGGCCGCCCCTACGCTCGCTACAATTCGACTGCTCGGGCAGGCTCCTAAGATTCGTGCAGCGCCGCGTACACCTTCTCCGCGGTGAGCGGCAGGTCGTAGACGCGGGCGCCCACGGCGTCGGCCACGGCGTTGGCGATGGCGGCGGCGGTGGGCACGTTGGGGAGCTCGCCGATGGCCTTGCCCTGGAAGGGGACGGGGCCTTCGCCCTGCTCGACGAACACGGTGTCGAGCCTGGGGATGTCCTTGGCGCAGGGCAGTTTGAAGTCACCGAGGTTCAGGGTGGTGATCTTGCCGTCGGACATGGGGTTGTCTTCCATCAGCGCGAAGCCCACGCCGTTGACCACGCCGCCGTCGATCTGGCCCTGGTAGGTCAGGTGGTTCAGGATCCTGCCGGAGTCGTGGGCGGTGGTCATCCGGGTGACCCGCACCTGGCCGGTTTCCGGATCCACTTCCACCTCGGCGATCTGGGCAGCGAACGACGTGATGGGCGGCTGGCCTTCGGGCGCGAAGATCGTGTCGTGGTGAAACGACCCGCCCGCCTCGGCGATGGCCGCCTGGGCCACCTCCGCGAACGACAGCTCGCCACCCTCGGGGGCGGCGAAGCGGCCGTCCACCCGGCCTATCTTGTCGGGCTGGCAACCCAGTTTCCGGGCGGCGCACTCCACGAGTTTCTCATGGACCTCCCGGGCGGCCTTGTGGGCGGCGTGGCCGGTGGTGTTGGTGGACTTGCTGCCGCCGGTGCCGGGATCCCAGGGCGAGTTGTCGGTGTCCTCGACCCGGATGCGAATGGTCTCGGGCGCGGTGCCCAGGGTCTCGCTGACGATCTGCACGATGGCGGTGTGGATTCCGGGCCCCACGTCGGGCACGCCGACGAGGACCGTCACCGTGCCGTCTTCATCGAGATCGATGCCGGCGTTGGCGTTGCCGCCGCCGGCGCCGCGCTCATAGAGGGCGATGCCGCGGCCGCGGTTGGGTCCGGGCGTACTCTTGCGCCATCCCGACGCCTCCACGGCCTTTTCCAGGGTTTCCTTGGCCAGGATGCCGTCCCACTTGGCGCCCAGCGGCGAGGTGTCGCCGGGGTCCAGCAGGTTGTGTAGCCGGAAGTCCACGGGATCGATGCCCATCTCCCTGGCGATGTGGCCCATCTGCGACTCCACGGCGAAGACGATCTGCGGGCTTCCTGGGGTGCGGGTCTGGGTGCACGGGACCTGATTGGTGTAGGCGCACACGGTCTCGATGCGGATAGCCGGCACCCGGTAGTAGCTGGCGAGCCGCTTGGCGCCCAGCACCGTGATCTCCGGGTTGGCCTTCCAGGCGGCGTAGGCGCCGCCCGCGAACGTGACCTTGCCGTCGACGGCCGTGAGGGTACCGTCGTTCGTGACCCCGACGCGCAGGGTCACGATGGCCGGATGCCGGTGGGCGGCGGTGGCGATCTCCTCGGTGTAGGTGAGGACCATGCGCACCGGCCGGCCCGTTTCCTTGGCCAGGAAGTAGCACACCGGGGTGTCTATCATGGAAGCCTTGCCGCCGAAGTCCCCACCCACCGAAAGGATGTGGACGTTGACCTTCTCGGGCTCGATCTCGAGGTCCTGGGCCAGCCGGTTCTTGAGCGCGAACGGCCCCTTGTTGGAGGCCCACACCTCCACGTTGCCTGACGAGTCCACCGCCACGGTGCAGGAGTGGGGCTCCAGGTAGCCGTGGTGCGCCAGTTGCGTGGCGAAGGTGTTCTCGAACACGCGGTCAGCGTTCGCGAATCCGCCGTCGACGTCGCCGTTCTGCCAGATGCTGTGGGACTGGACGTTGGGCCGGTCCGGGTCCACGCCCTCGGCCAGCGGCGGCGCGTTCTTGTAGTCCCGCGGCGCGTCGTGGAGCGCCGCTGTGCCGGGCTTGACCGCCTCCAGCGGGTCGTAGACACCGGGAAGCTCCTCGTAGTCCACGTCGATGAGGCGTAGCGCCGCATCGGCGATCTCGGGCGTGTCCGCGGCCACCGCGGCCACCGGATCGCCCACGAACCGGACCTTGTCCGTCGCCAGCACCGGCATGTCCTTCATGCGCAGTCCGACGTACACCTCGGGCAGGTCAGAGCCGGTAAGAACGGCGTGGACGCCCGGCAGCGCCTTGGCCGCGGCGGTATCGATCTTGCGAATTCGCGCATGGGCCAACGGGCTGCGAAGGACCTTGGCATAGAGAGATTCGGGTATCGGCAAATCCGCGGCGTAGCGCGTGGCGCCGGTGACTTTCTCCGCGCCCTCGATGCGGGGCATGGGCATTCCGATTGTTTGATAGGACAACGTTCACCTCCGGTTCGCCTATTCTACGGATGCAGGAGCCTGCGCCACAGGGCGACGAGGGTGTAGGGGCGGGTTTCAAACCCGCCCGCAGTTAGCGCCATGCGAGCGCGGGCGGGTTTGAAACCCGCCCCTACTAGTTCAGTATCCCGGCCGCGTTCTCGCCCAGGATCTTGCGCTTGTTCTCTTCGGTCAGCTTGTCACTCTCAAGGATGGGCCGGGTCACCTCACCGGGAGGGGAGGAGTCCCAGTGCGGCGTGTCCGTGGCCAGCACGAGGTTGTCGTCGCCGAGCATCTCCACCGCCACTTCGAAGTGCTCGTCCTCGAACGGCTCGCAGCCGACGTACACCTGCCGCATGAAGTACTCGCTCGGCTTCATCTTGAGCCAGGGCACCAGGTGGGGCAGCTTCTCGTGGTGCTCGTCCATGCGCCCCAGCCACCACGGCATCTGCGAGGCGCCGGTTTCCAGGCATACCAGGTTCAGCTTGGGAAACCGTTCCAGTACGCCGCCGCAGATGAACGTCATCATGCACACCATGGACTCGAAGACGCGCCCGACCATGTGGGAGAAAAAGAAGTTGTCGGCGAACCGTTCCTGGCCCATGGACTCGTGCTTGGTGTCGTGGATGATAATGGGCCAGTGCAGGTTCTCCAACTCGGCGTAGATGGGGTCGTAGTACGGGTCCCACCACTGGCGGCCCGCCACCGGCACCGCTTTCATGTTGAGGGCCGTGTTGCCCATCTCAGCCATGCGATGTAGCTCCTTCACCGCCAGGTCCACGTCCTGCAGCGGGACCACGCCGGCCCATTGCAGGCGCTCCGGAAACTCGCCGGCGTACTGCCGCATGTAGTTGTTCTGGGCACGGCAATAGGCCGCCGCCAGCTCGGGGTCTTCGGGAAACCACACCAGGTCCAGCGCCGGCGAGTTGGGCGAGAGCACGGCCACGTCGATGCCGTCCTTGTCGAGGTTCCGCACGCGGCCCCCGGCCACGAGGTCTTCCGCCTTGTGCCATTCGGGCTTCTCGCCGCTCTGCCGGGTGACCTCCGAGCCCACCATGATCCGCGAGCCCACCAGGGTCTTGCGCCTTTCGTCGGGTTTCGTCGGAAGCGGGCGGGGTAATTGATCCCTCCACTCCTCCTCGATGCAGTGCTTCCAGTTGCCCACGTCTCCCACCAGATGGCTGTCTAGGTCGATGACCTTGGTACCGTTGATGGCCATGGTATTCCTCCTGTTTGAATGGTAGCCGCACGGGCTCGGCCTGGGGCCGGACCGGTGCAATTTAGCCGAAATGGGCGGTGAGCCGAGAACAACACGGGTCATGGTGGCCCGATTCCGCGGGACAGGCCGCTAATGTTCCATAGCTCTCCTGGACGGGCAGTTCAAGGGATGGCAGACTGCCCCGGACAGGCTCCGGGGCCTGTTCCCGCGGCCGGCGAACGACTCGCCACGCCCCGATCATGACCGGAGGCCATCCATGCTTTTTCTCAAAGAGACGCCGGTGGAGACCATCATCCCCATGCCTCAGGCCATCGAGGCGGTGGAGGAGGCCCTGGCGGAGGCCTCCCGCGGCAACGCCGTGGTGCTGCCGCGCCGGCGCATCCATCACGGCAACCGGATGTTGTTCGGCGTGCTGCCGGGCTCCTTCAAGGGGGCCATGGGAGCGTATCTTCAGACCGACCGGGACCGCGCCATCCATCACGAGACCGTGATCCTCTACAGCGTCGAGACCGGCGAGCCGTTGATGCTGTTCCAGGACTGCTCCATCAACGAGCTTCGGACCGGCGCGGCGGGCGGCGTCGGTGCCAAGCACCTGGCCCCGCCGGACGCCCGCCGGGTGGCGGTCATCGGTAGCGAGAAACACGCCTTCACCCAACTCCAGGCGGTGTGCGCGGTGCGCCCCATCGATACCGTCAGGGTCTTCAGCCCCGCGCCGGCGCACCGAAGTCGGTTCGCTGACCGCGTTCGCGCCGGTCTGGGCCTGGAGGCTACGGCCACGGACAGCGCCGAGGCCGCGCTGGAGGGCTCGGACATCGTCATCACCGCCACCAACGCCCAAAGCCCGGTCTTCGAAGGCAGCGGCCTTCGGCCCGGGATGCACGTCACCTCCATCGCCAACGGCGACAAGACCCGCATGCGCGAGGAGATCGACCGGGACACCATGAGGCGGGCAGCCAGGGTCTGCATCACCTCGAAGGCGACCGTGCAAACCAACGAGAGCGACATATTCCGCGCGGTTCGGGACGGCGTGCTCACCTGGGACGGCGTGTGCGAACTGGGAGACGTGATCCTCGGAAACGCCCCCGGCCGCACCGCGCCGGACGAGATCACGCTGTTCAAGCTTCAGGGGCTGGGGATCATGGACCTTGCGTTGGGGTTGCGGGCGTACGAGGCGTTGAAGGACTCGGCTTCGGTGCAGCGGATCTAGTGTCCTGTCCCACATTGAAGTTGACAAATCTGCCGGTCTTTTCGCCGCCGGCGGCGTTGCTCTTCCTCGCGTGGTGCCGGCCACACGGGCGGGTTTGAAACCCGCCCCTACAAGTCATCGCGCCTTGCGACGACGAAAATCCTGCGCATCTTCGTATTTGTAGAACGCAACACTAGGAGCCTGCGCCACAGGAACCTGACATCCGATGTAGGGGCGGGTTTCAAACCCGCCCGTTCCCTCACCGCCGCTTCAGCCGCAGGATCTCCCGCCGGACCATCTCCTGCCAGGACGCGCCGGGGCGGTCGGTCCAGTTGCCGGGCAGGTCGATGATCTGTCCTTTCTGCTTGAAGGCGTGGGCGCGGCCCAAGGCGTCGGCCAGCAGCGACTCGTGCAGGCGGCTCGCGCGAGGCCGGCCGAAGGTGCGGCCCACCGGGTTGTCCACACACACGGCCCTGGGGGGCTTGACCCGCTCCACCAAGTCCCGCACGGTACCGATCAACAGCGTCGGTACGCCCAGGCTCTCGACTACGTTGGCGACGAGACTCACGGTCTCGTGGCAGTAGGGTCAGTAGGGGACCATGACGGCGAGGTCCACGTGCATGGCCGTGAGCTTGCTTGCCAACTCGGGCGCCAGGCGTTCGGTGATGGCCTCGTGGTCGGTGATGCCGCCGTAGATCGAGAAGTGGGCGCGAGCCGCGCTGCCGATGACGCCCTTTTGCGCCAGTTCCCGCAGCGCCCGCCTGGGCAAGACCACTTCCGCATCCCTGCGCGCGTCGGCGCCCACCGGAGATCGATGGTCCACGCACAACTCAACTTCCGGATCGGAGACGATGCGGCGGTAGCTGGCGTCGCCCAGGGTGGGGAAGGCGCGCTGGTTCGGTTGGCGGATGGCAGCGCTGGTGAGGAGGCTCACCCGCATCTCGCGCAACGGCTTGGCCAGCGGCTGCCACGCGATCTTCGGCGTGCGCCGGAGCTTGCGCGCCGGACCCGGGGCCGCGTGCTGTGCAAGGATAGGCAGATAGTCAAGAGCCATGGCGGTTCCTCCCCCGCGGACCTTTCACCCGTGCATGTTTCTCTCGCGCCTCTTCACGTAGGTCGGGTTAGCCGAAGGCGTAACCCGACTCCCCCCGCCCCCCGTGTCGGATTACGCTTCGCTAATCCGACCTACAGGGAGCGAAGCAACCGCGGACCGAACCGGAGCAACCCCGGACCGGAGCCGCTACGTGGAACGCCTCGCGGCAACTTCGCAGCCTTGCTTCAGCCGCCTTGTCCGTTCTGGGTCACGTACACCGGTCCGCCCTTGCCGATGCGCTCGCGGTCTTCCCGGGGCAGCTCCTTGAGGTCTTTCCGGAGCTCGTAGTTGATGTGCTTGATGTCCTCGGACGGACCCGAGCGGTTGCCCATGAGGATCATGGGGCCAGTGCCGGTGTTCTCGAGCTGGTAGAAGTCGCCGCCGTGAATGAGCGCCGCCATGCCCGGCTTCATGACCGCCTTGCCGCCGTCGGGAAAGTGCATGGTGCACTCGCCTTCGATGACGTAGAAGCTCTGGTCCGCGTTGTGGCAGTGCATGTCGTCCCTGTTGCCGGGCTCGGGATAGACGTGCACCCAACTGTGGAACCGCTTGGTGTTCATGACGACTTCGCGCTTCTTGTCCTTGTGCGCCTTCTCGATCAGATCCATGACTTGTATGGCCATGTCGTTCTCCCTTCCAAAAAAACCAGTTTCAACCGTGCTTGCCGTTCAGCGCATCAAACCTGTAGCACCGTCCCTCAGGCGGCCCGTTCCCACTTGTCGACGTCCACCTCCCAGCCCTTGGTCTGGGACAGGTCCAGGGCGTTGTCTTCGGGGTCGCGGAAGCGGAACTCCGCGTAGGGGCGGTTGGCCGGCCGGGCCTTGACCGCCACCACGGGGCCCAGCTCGTCCAGCGTCTTGGCCAGATCGCTGACCAGAAATCCCATGTGGTTGACGCCGAAGCGGCGCTCGTGGCCTTCGGTGGAGCTGAAGAACGGGTGGATGGCGAGGTTGGTGGAGCCGTCGCCGGCAAAGCGGTTGAGCTTGCCCTCGCGCCGCCTTACGTAGCTGCTTTCCACCTCCCGGAGCCCCAGCACCTGGACGTAGAAGTTGAGCATCATCTCCGGGTCCAGGGCATTGAAGGCGACGTGGGCCACCCGCGGAAACCCGCGTTCCTCCTCGACCCCGAAGCTTCCCTCCGAGAGCGTCACCGGGTTGCATTCCGGATCGAAGATGCGGATGGCGCCGTGGTGAACGTCCTTTGGTTCGGTCACCACCACCCCTCTGGGGTTGAACTTCTGATAGCGCGCCCGCACCTCGCCGAGATTGTCCACCTGCAAACCGATGTGGTGCAGGCCGCGCCGCGTGTGGAATTCACCGAGGGCCTGCCGCTTGCGGAACAGGGTGAGGTTGTAGAGGCCGTCGGTGAGGGAGACGTCTCCCTCCGCAGAACGTCCCAGTTCCTTCATCTCGAGGTACTCGGTGTAGAAGCCCGCCAGCGCGTCCGGGTCGCGGCTCATGGCGGCGACGTAGCGAATTATGGCCATGTCCTTCCCTCCGTTGGACCGTGATCGGCGTCCATCATGTTTGGCTCTGCGGAGATCGTTAGTGTATAGTCTCGATCCGTATCACGCTGCAACCCGTTGCAGGCCACTACGTACGAAGGAGGCAAGAGACATCATGCCGGATCCCAGATTGAGCATAGCCCTGTCCCACTATGACAGGCACGTGCCGCTGTTCGATGGAAGCGTAACCGCGGAGGGATTGGACCTGGAGGTGTTGGAGGTAGGCCAGTCGCACCCGCTCAGGCACGGCGACAGGCGCCACGAGCGCATGCTTCGGGACGGCGAGTTCGACATCGCCGAGCTTTCGTTGTCGTCCTACCTCATCTCACAGAGCCGCGGCATGCCCATCAAGGCCATACCCGTGTTCCCGCGCCGCCTGTTCAGCCTGTCGCAGATGTGGGTCAACGTCGACGCCGGCATCGAGTCGCCCAGGGACCTCATCGGCAGGAACGTGGGGCTCAGCACTTTTCAGACCACTCTTTCCGTGCTCGCCAAGGGAGACCTGCAATCGGAGTACGACGTGCCGTGGCGCGAGATCAACTGGGTCATCGACCGGCCCGAGGCCCTGCCCATCAAGGCGGAAGGGGTGAGCATCCGCTACCTCGAAAAGGGCGAAAGCATCGGCGGCATTCTGGAGCGGGGCGAGATCGACGCGTTGATGATGCCGCATCCGCCGGACGAGGTGGTGAACGGCTCGGACAAGATCCGGCGCCTGTTCCGTGACGCCCGCGGCGAGGAGCTCAAGTACTTCCGCAAGAACGGCTTCTATCCCATCATGCACGTCGTAGCGTTCAAGAACGAGGTGCTGGAGCAGCATCCCTTTGCCGTGGAGAGCGTCATGAACGCTTTCGAGAAGGCCAAGGTGGCCTGCCGTGAGTACTATGCGGATCCCAACTGGTCCAGCCTAGCCTGGACCAGGCACCTCTACGAGGAAGAGAAGGACCTGCTGGGCGAAGACTATTGGCCCTACGGGCTCAAGCGCAACCGCGCCAACCTGGAGCGCTTCATGGGCTACTCCCAGGACCAGGCGCTCATGGACAAGACCGTGACGGTGGAGGAGCTGTTCGTCGAATCGACCCTCGACTCGTGAGATGATCAGGCGTCGGCGCGGCCCCATGCCGGGGTACCGCCGGCGTCTGCGACACAGGCCGCACTCCGCGGCGACCCCATCCAGTCGATAACCCATGGCGACACATCAGGAGATCGGCGGCGTTTCCGATCAGGAGTTCGTCGAGCGCATGGTGGCGCGCTATCCCCGCCGCTTCAACGACGAATACTGGTCCGTCTTCAAGGCCAACGTGGGACGGCATCTTCCCGCCGAGCCCAGCATCGTGGATCTGGGCTGTGGCCCGGGACTGTATCTGCGCGACCTCTCCGAACGCCACCGTGGCAGCCGGTTGTACGGATTCGACGCCACGCCGGCCATGATCGACCACGCCCGGCAGTTGCGCTACCAGGGCGCGGCGCCCACGCTGGCGGTGCAGGACGTGGAAGAGGAGCCGTTGCCGCTGGACCCCGGCAGCGTGGACTTGGTGTCCATGACCGCGCTGCTCCATTTTCTGGATGACCCGTTCGCCGTGTTGTCGGAGGTGCGGCGGGTGCTTCGCCCCGGGGGCCTGTTCCTGCTCGACGACTGGGTCCGCATGCCCTTGGCGGAGTACATCCGCACCCGGCCGCGCGACCGGGACGAGACAGTGGACAAGAGCCGCAGGCGTTGGCTCCGCCTCTTCCCCATCCACAACAAGTACACCGTGGCCGACTGGAAGTGGCTGCTCGCGGAAGCCGGCTTCTCCCTGGTCTCAACGGTCCAGATCCGGCCGCAGTCGCAGATCTTTGTGGCCGTGACGCGTGGTCTGTAGCAGAGGAGTCGCTAGTGTGGTGTCCCACGTAATCGTTTACAAATCTGCTGGTCGTTCTTGCCGTCGGCTGCGTTACTCTTCCTCGCGTGGTGCCCGCCACACGGGCGGGTTTGAAACCCGCCCCTACAAGTCATCGCGCCTTGCCGACAACAAGAAATCCTGCGCATCTTTGTAAACGCTTACGTGGGACACCACACTAGCAACGGGACTTTTGTTGTCGTGTGACGACCTTGTAGGGGCGGGTTTCAAACCCGCCCGCGTACCCGCTACCACGCACGCCTGAGTGGTTGTGAGCCGTGGTCGCTGGCCGCGTCGAATCAGCGTGAGTTCTTGCCGTTGTCGGCTTTTTCGCGATAGAGCCCGAGCATTTCCAGGAGGGGACGGTCCGTGGTGGAGAATAGGATCGCGGGTTCGCTGTCCGAACTGTTGATGTGGCGGTGCCAGCTCCAGTTGGGGACGACCATGAAGTCTCCCTCTTCCCACGCCATCTCCGTACCCTCCACTTCGACGACCCCCGAGCCGCTGAAACCATGGCACAGGTGGTTGGCGGTGTGGCGGTGGGGCAAGGTGCGTTCTCCGGGGTCGAGCATCTGGATCCAGCACGAGAACGTGGGGAATGTCGGCCCCCCCGTGGCCGGGTCGCGGTATTCGAGGCAGCGCCCGTCGTAAGGGCTCTTGTCCTCGGCAAGCATCTCTTGGAGAGCGGGCAGGGTCTCTCGCCACTTGTACACCATCCGTTTGGGGCTCCTGCCCGGAGGCGCGAGGTTCCCTGGATTGCGAACGGTGGTGTCCGTGGCGCTGTTGAAGAGTTTGACGTCTTCGGCGGGGTGCGGCTCCTGGAACATCGTGCGGAGCATCGCCATCACACCCACGTCGAGGGCGTCGATCCAGACCGCATCCCGATCGGATTCGTTGATGTGGTTGTGCCAGCTCCAGTTCGGCTGAACAACCAGGTCGCCTCGTTCCATGACGCACTTCTCGGCATCGGTGATGGTGTAGGTATCCTCCCCGCCTTCGAGAATGAAACGCATGGCCGCCGCGGTGTGCCGATGGGCGTAGACCGCCTCGCCGGCCTTGACCAACTGCACCGCCATGACCAGCGTGTTGCTCGTCCGCCCGGCGGTATCCGGATGGACCAGTGTGATGGCTCTTCGTGACCCCTTGAAATTCGTGGGCACGAGCCTTGCCGCCGCGTCCAGTCCCTCACGGATCTTGGACCATTTCCAGAGCTTGGGCGCGCCGAAAGGTCGAGGCTCGACGAAGTGCCTGTCTTCACCGACCCACAACCCCTGCATCGATTCGCTTTCAAGCAGGTCGTCCAGCGTCTTCAGGTCGGTTATCTGTCCGGTGTTCGCCATTCGAGCTTTCCCGAGATCGGACCGGTCCCCGTCACTGCAACTGCGGCATCACCTCTTTGTGGAAGAGGTTCAGGGACGCCATGACCTTGTCGTGAGGAAGGTTGCCGATGTGGAACATTCCCATGAAGTGATCGGCGCCCACGTCGCTCATTTGTTCGTTGAGTTGCCGGGCGACCGTTTCCGGGCTTCCAGCCAAAATATATCCTACCTTGCCCAGGTCCTCCCAGCTAAGCGTCGAGAAGTCGTACCGTTCGCGATTCTCCTCGCGGAAATAGTTGAACGACTTGTCGGTGTAGAGGGCTTCCCTGACCCGCGCGCCCTCCGCACTGGCTGTCTGCTTGAACCCGCGATTGAGGAGAGTGAAGAAATAGCGTAGCGCCGGTTCCGCCGCTTCGCGCGCCTTCTCGTCCGTTTCGCCCACATAGATGTGCCGGCACAGAATGAATTGTTCGGGATCGGCTTCCCAACCCCCGTCTTGGGCCACTTTGCGATAGTAGTTGAAGGTATCCTCGATCTGGCTGGTGGTCTGGTACACCTGGGCAATCGGGAGACGGCGTCCCGCGCACCACTCGACGGACTCGGCGCTCCGGGCGGCGATCCAAATGGGCGGGTGGGGCTGCTGGACGGGGCGGGGCCACGTGGCGCAGTTCTCCAGATGGAAGAACTTGCCGCGGTAGCTCCAGGTGGGCTCGGTCCAGGCCGTCATGATCAATTCAAAGGCCTCTTCGAAACGCCCGCGCGACTCCTTCGGGTCGATGTTGTACCAGAGGTATTCGGGAGGGATGCCCCGCACGAAACCCGCGATCAGCCGGCCTCCGGACATGCAGTCGACCATGGCGTACTCCTCCGCCACCCGAACCGGGTGGTGACGAAGCGGCAAGACGTTACCAAGTACGCCGATCTTGATCGTACTGGTTCTCTGGCTGAGTGCCGCGGCAACCAGGTTGGGCGACGGCATGGTGCCATAGGCGCTGTAGTGGTGCTCGTTGAAGAGAACCCCTTCGAAGCCGAGCTGTTCGCAATGCTCCATCTCGTAGAAGTGTTCTTCGTAATTGCGACTGCCCTCGGCCGGATCGAACAGATTGCTCGGCAGCGGTGTGCCCGGGATGTCCATAGGCACATGCGGATAGGCGAGAAGGTCGAAGTTGTATATCTTCATCGGTCCCCGTTTCAACAAAGCGGATTGGAACCACTACTAGTGGCTATCCATTTGTATATGAGCGTGTACATTACAAGGCACTACGCATAGCTCTCGTAGATGCTGTCGAATTTGCCCAGTTTCAGACGCACCGTATGCGCCGCGGCTTCACGCACCAACTGCTGTTCCCGGGGTGTCTCGGCCATGCGAGCGATCACTTCGGAGGCCATCGCGGTGTGCTCCTCATCCGCCACCATGTGAACCGTGAAAAACTCGCAGGCTTCGTCTCCAAGGCCGTAATGCTTCCGCGCGTGGTTGTTGAACTCCTCCGAATAGCGGCGGACCATGCTCTCGTCCACCAGGGCTCCGACACGGTTTTCCGCCGGTGAGCCCAACAGCATGCCGTGGATCATGCGGCTCGTGTGTATCAGGCAGCCAAAGACCGGTGTGGCCGTCGTGAAGTCCTCTTCGCTGAGCCCCAGCGCCAGCCCGAAGCGTTTGGCCAGATCGGGATGAGTCCGCTCTTCCTCGAACTGGTACGAAAAGTGGTTGTAGAGTCGGTCGTCGTGGGCGTTCTTGACCATGCACAGGGCAAAGCCCTTCAACAGGACAATGTTGTGCAGGTAGTGCTGCAGCGACCACCCCTGGAGTCTCCGCACCGAGAGTTGCCCTTCCCTAAGCTCGGAGAAATAGCGACTCTCCATCAGTCGCTGGATTCCGGGCTCGATGATCTCGTCGGCGATCGAGTCGACGAAGGCTTCGTTTGTCATGGTAACTGCCTTACTTCGAACCCTTCAGGCGTGTCAACAGAGACGAATCCGATCCCCGAATGGCGCTTGGACCGCGGGCAGCGGCGCATGCGTTGCGGTTGACAATGGTTCTGGCGCCATCGTAGTGTCCGGAAATTCAACGGGTTCCGTGTTTCTCGAACACGTGCCAAGGGAGGTGTCTATGAACGGCAAATCTGGAGCACCAACCAGAGTAGCCCTTTTCACTCTTGCAGTCGCCCTCTGCGTAGGGCTTCACCTCGGGACAACGGCGCAAGGGGCAACGGCCCCGTTCTACGAAGGCAAGACGATCAAGATCGTCGTCGGCCTCAACCCGGGAGGCGGCTTCGACACCTTCGCGCGTATCCTGGCCCGGCATCTGCCGCAGTACATACCGGGCAAGCCCAGGTTCATCGTGCAGAACATGCCTGGCGCAGGCAGCCTGGTAGCAGCCAACCGAGTCTACGCGGAACAACCGGGCGACGGGCTTACCATCGTCAACTTCGCCACAGGAATTATACTGCAGGCCTTGATGGGAGATCCGGTGGTCAAGTTCGACCCCATGAAGTACATGTTTTTGGGTGATCCCTCCCTTCCGGCCCTGCCAAGGGTGCTGTGGGTCCGGGGCGACCTGCCGATCCATACGCTCGCGGACCTGAAAAACAGGAAAGAACCCCTTGCCGTGGGGGCAACGGGTGTCGGCCAGTCCGCCGCCATCATGGGTGAGTTCGAGCGTTCTCTTGGCCTCAACGTCAAGGTGGTCGTCGGGTACAGGGGCTCCACCGGCATCCTGGCGGCGTTGGAACGGAAAGAGCTGGAGGGCATGAACCTGTCCCTCCATTTCGTTCAGGACCGTTACGGTCACTTCATCGAGAACGGTACCATCCGGCCGTTCCTGGCTATAGGGGATAGTCCACAGGCGCCAGCACCGCCGGGAGTGGCGACGTTGAAGGACTTGACCCTCAGCTCCGACCAGCAGAAGCTTGCCGATTTCCTGATCCAGAGTTGGAGCACCCTCCGCCTGTACGCGGTTCCGCCGGGGACGCCGCAGGATCGATTCAACGTCTTGCAGGAAGCCTTCCTCAAGGCCCTGGCCAGCCCCAAGTTCATCAGCGAAGCCAAGCGCCAGGGCATCAGAGTCGCCCCACGCTCGGGGAAGGATGTCGCCCGGATCATCAGGCTCATGACCGAGGCTCCACCGAAGATCGTGGACCAATACAAGCAGTTCCTTGGCCTGAAGCGATAGGAGCAAACCCGGAGAACGCCGCGAACCTTGTCCGGGACGCCCTGCCCATGAGGGTTTGGTTGACGCTGGCCGCGTAGGTTGCTATCAAATTGCGGCAACCAATCCGAGCCGGAACGTTCCGGACAGGGAGCTCTCATGGACAGTCGCGAATTTGCCAAGAAGGTTCAACAGCGGGTGGCCGAGTTCTGCAAGGGGCTGGACGACAGGCTCCCTGCCTACAGCTATATACCGCTCACCACCGACGAGATGCGCATCAAGGTGATGCAGAGCCGTCTTTTCAACGAAGTGCGCGCCGCCGAGGTCTTCGGCACTTGGCTCAAGACCACGCCGCAGGTTGAGATCAAGGCCATTCTTGCGGAGGCCATCTACGAGGAGTTCGTCCACGCGGAGTATCTCTCGGAAGCCTTGAAGAGCAAAGGGGCCGTTCCCTACGACTACAAGCCGGTACCCGCCCAGATGGCGATGTTCAACGGGTTCGAGGCGCTGACGGACACCTGTGAGCGCATCGCCGCGTTCCCGTTCGCCGGCGAGGGCGTGGCCGACTACCTCATCGGCAAGAGCCTCCAGGCCGGCACCGTGCCCGAGTGGGTCACCGGCCCCTACCAGAAGATCCACGAAGACGAGGAAGAGCACGGCAACTATCCCTTCGATCTGCTCGTCAAGTACGCCACCACTGCCGAGATCCAGGACCGCGTCGTGCGGGCCGTGGAGATGAGCCTCATGCTCCGGCGCCAGTACTTCGACAATCTCGACCGCTGGGTGTACCAGGATAGCTGGTTGTAGTTGGCGGCCGAAGCCCATCCCGGCTTCAACCCGAGACTGCGGATTGTCGGATTACGCTTCGCTAATCCGACCTACGCGTTGCGGACGGGAGTCCTGGTCGTAGGGGGTTGCGGGCGGCGGGCTTGAGCGCCCGGCAGTAGGTCGGATTGGCGAAGCGTAATCCGACAATCCGAGATCCGACAGACCACTAAGGCAGTAGCAGCCCGGACTGCAGCAGCGCCCGGCGGATGCGTTCGCGCTCGTCGTCGCTGATGCGTTTGAGGGGCGGGCGCACGACGGCCTTTTTGATGCGTCCCAGGAGCGCCAGGGCCTCTTTCATGCGGTTGTGCATATCCACGAAGGGCGGCGCGTAGAACACCTCTACCAACGGGGCCAGGCGGTCGTTGAGGCGGCGGCAGGCTTCCAGGTCTTCGGCCTGGACCGCCCGGAAGAGTTCGGCGTGCAGATCGGCGGTGACGCTTCCCATTCCAGAGATGGAGCCGTCCGCGCCCAGCACGTAGCTCGCGAACAGGGACATGGTGTAGCTGCTCAGCATGGCCACGGGCCGGCCGGTGCCGCGCAGTGCCCGGAGGTTGGCCTCCAGGGCCACCATGTCGTTGCTCCAGTCCTTGACTCCCACCACGTGAGCGATTTCGGTCAGCCGCGCCAGAGTCTCGGGAGCGTAGCCGATGCCGCTTGCCGGAGGGTACTCGAACACGATCAGCGGCAGGTCGGTGGCGTCGGCGATGGTCTCGAAGTGGGTGACGGCCATCTCCGGCCGGAGCTG
The DNA here is from genome assembly GCA_965221155.1 of uncultured Binatia bacterium (SeqCode). Lineage (GTDB taxonomy): Bacteria > Desulfobacterota > Binatia > UBA9968 > JAJDTQ01 > JAJDTQ01. The sequence continues at coordinate 2,635,336 of OZ244869.1, forward strand.
GGCGCCCCACATGAAGAGCGTCGGCGGAAAGATCAGGAGCCCGGACGCGCCCTCGGCCTTGGCGTCCTTGGCAAGCTCGGCGGCTTCGAGGGTGTTGTCGGTGTAGATGCCGGCGATGAGTTCCACGCGGTCGCCGACCTCGTCCGCGGCCAGGGCCAGCGCCCGGCGCCGTTCCTCCCGATCCAGGGACGACACTTCACCGGCATGGCCGTTGCACACGATGGCGCTGACGCCGTCCACGGCGGCCAGCCAGGACAGGTGCCTCCGGTAGTTGACCTCGTCGAATGACAGGTCCTCGTTGAACGGCAGCAGATTGGCCGGGATGGCGCCGCTGAAGCGAAGTGTGCTGCTCATGGTACACCTCCTGCACGCCAACTATAGAGGCCCGGAAGCTCGCAGACAAGGCCAACGGACGTCCTTCGACTTCGCTCCGCTTCCTTCGATTTCGCTCCGCTCAGGACGAACGGAAAGATGGCCCCACAACCGTTCGCCCTGAGCGTAGCTCGGCCCGGCCGAGCGAAGTCGAAGGGCCTGTCCTGAGGTTGTCGAAGGGCCCATCACAAACAAATCAGTGCGTGTAGAATATCTCCTGGTACCGCGCAATCGCCGCGACCGATGCCTCACGCTCCTGCGCCGTCGGGTTGCGGGGGTCGCGCGCCTTGGGCAAGCGCCCCAGGCGCAGCATGGCCGCGCGCAGCAGCACGCGCGCTTTGGTCGCGTCCAGGTTGCTCCCTTCGATGGTCAAGTCGTTGGGATTGGAGGGCAGGGCGCCCTCCGGATCGCCCCGGCTCACCCGCACCACCGGCATGCCGTTGTAGGCGGCAATGGCGAGCGCGGCCATCTGACTATGGAGTGCTGAGCCGGTGCCCGCGGCGCCCTCCAGCACGAACCCGTGAAACCGGGGCGCGCCCGGTTCCGCCGACCCTTCCTGTGCCAGCCCGCGTTCGATGCGCGCCATGATGTCGACTTCCACCTCCGGGTCCGCCGTGTCTTCCTCCGCCATGTAGTGGCCGTACTTCACGACGTGGACCGGCGCAATGGCCTCCCCGCGTAGCGAGCCATCGTCATCCTTGATGCGGATGCTCGCCGCGTCGGGGCTGTCGCCGTACTCCTGAAAGGTGACCTCGGCGGGCAGGTGCCCCACCGCAAGTTCGGACGTGCCCGTCGTCCGGTACGCGGGACGGAACCACACGCGTACCTCATCGCACGCGCTGCCGAGGACGCCGCCGTGGCCGCCGGTGGCGCGGTAACCGCCCGGACGGGCATCGCCCTTCTTGAACGTGCGCGCCGCGAATATCTGCTCGTCCACGATCCCGACCGCGCCCAGCCCCGTCCCGAGGCCGGAGGCGATATAGCGCGCCGCGTCAACGAGGTTGCGGTCGCCGTCGTTGGCGAGCGCCCCGTGCGGACGTTGCGACGAGATGCCCACGAAGGGCAGGGCGGTGTCCAATACCAGGCTTAACCAGTAGAGCGTCTCCTCCACGTGCGGGCTGCCTTCCAGCCAGATGAAGCCGTCGTAGCGCCCCGAGTCGATGGTCTGCTGGACGATGTTGACCGCGCGGGCCATGGCGGTATTGGGCGGGAACTTGCCGAGGGGCCGGGGGCTGTACGGGAAGAAGTCGCGCCCTCCCGCCTCACCCTGCTTTGTGTAACCCGCCGGAGGAAGCACGCGCACGAAATCGTACTCCGCGAGCCGGTCCAGCTCGCTCGCCGCACCGTCGTGGCCGCGCCCACTCAACCCGCGGTCGATCTCTTCGAACAGCCGCGACGCATCGGGGAAGAATGTTTGTCTCCCGCCGTAGCCGATGTCCGGGTTCCGCAGGTCGGCAGCCTCGAAGGGCGTGCCGTCCTCGGAGCCGTCGGCGCGGCGCGCCATGTAGGGCAGCAGAAACGCGCCATCCTCCGGGCGCAACTCCACCTCGTAGTAGGGCTTCCCGTCGTCGTGGTAGACCTCGGCGGCGTCGGACTCCAACGGGTGCGCGCTGAACTTCTCGATACGCACCCGTACGGGTTCGTGCAGGCGCTGCGGAACGAGGTGGTCAAACCGCCCGTCCAGTTGTTCGCCTGCTGCTCGCCCCTTGTTGCTCGTCACCAGCGCGGGTGTATTGGCGATGGTGGCGCGCGGTCCCGAGAACACCGCTATGCGTGGCTTGGACATCGAATCATCTCCTCTATGAATTCCGACCAGTGCGCGCCCGTCAACGATGCGGCGGCGGTGAACATGCCCTGTCACGGCCACCAGCAGTGCCGGTCTTGGAGCGTCCTGGTCATGGTTCACCTCCTACTCGGCAACTATAGTGGCCGCAACGTTGGCGGACAAGGACAAACCGTGGAGACCGGCGTGGCGGTAAGTGATTACGGTCTTGCCAAGCGACAAGAACTTGGATATCATTCGCCATATGGCGCAAGCGGTATTTGTCTCGCACAGCATACCTCCTAGTCCCGCGGAGATCAGCGACGCTGAAATGGGTGCCATGCTCCGCGCTTTCTTCAATCTGACGGAGCGTTGGCAGCTCAATGACCGCCAGGCGCGAATTCTGTTGGGAGATCCCGCGGCGCGGACCTACGCGCGCTGGAAAGCCGGAAAGCTGGAACCGTCCCGTGTCTCGCGGGACACGCGCGAGCGCCTATCCATGCTGATGGGCATTCACAAGAGCCTGCGCCATCTGTTCCGTGATCCGTCGCGGGGCTACGAATGGCTGCGCAAGCCCAACCAGGTGTTTGGCGGCGCATCCGCGCTGGACCGGTTGCTGGCAGGGTCCATCCCGGATCTGGCGGCGGTGCGGGCGTATCTTGACGCGGAACGCGGCGGTTGGTGATCCCACGCCTGAGCCGGGTTCGCTGGCGGCGGACGTACCGTCTGATCCGGACCGTTTACCCGCCCGTGGACCTTTTCGAGGACATCGCAGACCCGGCCGATTGGCAACTGTTGGCCGAGGCCGAAGCCAAGACCAACCCAAGAGTGAGAGATGAGATCGGAGCCATCCATCTGGTCCCTCCCGCGCGCCGGGTTTCCGGCCCCGGTGCCGGTTGGGTGATGGCGCCGTTCTGTCACGTCTCACGTGATCGGCCGAGCCGGTTCAGCGACGGCAGCTACGGCGTTTACTACGCCGGCAGCCGCTTCGAGGTGGCGCTGGCCGAAACAGTGTACCACTTCGGGCGTTTCATGGCGGCGACGGACGAGGAACCGGCCACCGCGGACTACCGGGAACTCGTCGGTCGCATCGACGCGGAACTGCACGACCTGCGCGGCGAGGGAGAATTCCGTACCGCGCTCGACCCCGACGACTACACCGCCGGACAGCCACTGGCCGTGGCACTGCGCGAAAACCATGCAAGCAACGGCATTGTCTACCCGAACGTCCGCTACCCTCGTGGTCAAGCCGTGGCCGCGTTCTGGCCCGATGTGGTCGGAATTCCGATCCAGGCCCGGCATCTGTGCTACCGCTGGGACGGCCGACGGGTGGATGCCTGGCTCGTCTACGGTGAGGAGAACTGGCGGCTCTTGGCTTGATCAGCCGCCGTTCCCGATCCCGGATCAAGTCAGTGAAGACGGGAGAAGAGGCCGCGCTTCTACGTAGCGCCCGGCACGCGGGCGGGTTTGAAACCCGCCCCTACAAACCATCGCGTTTGGCCGACGACACAACGTCTTTCGCACCTTCACAAATGTACTGAGGGAGGGGACACCAGGATCCTGCGCCGCGGGAAAACGAGCGTGTAGGGGCGGGTTTCAAACCCGCCCGCGCTCGCACCGCGCTGTCGGTGATACAGGCTGCTAGAACGCCACCCGCCCCTCCGCCCACGCCCGAATCAGGTGGTGGGCGATGGCCACCGGGTCCGGGACGCGCAGGTTCGGGTTTCCCCCGGCCAAGGCGGACACCACCTCGTCCCGGGTGAACCATTGCACGTCGGTCATCTCCTCGTCGTCCTTGGCGATGTCGGTGGTGAGGGCCTTGCCGTGGCAGCCGATCATCAAGGACGAGGGGAAGGGCCAGGGTTGGGAGGAGTGATAGCGCACCTCGCCTACCTGTATTCCGGCTTCCTCCTTCACCTCCCGCCGGACGGCTTCCTCAATGCACTCGGCCTGGTCGATGAAGCCGGCCAGGGCGGAGTAGCGTCCGGATCGGGCCAGCCGTCCGCGGGACTGGCCCAGCAAGGCGCGCTCGCCGTCGGTGATGACCATGATGGCCACCGGGTCGGTGCGGGGAAAGTGCTCGGTATTGCAGGCGGTGCACTTCCGCACCTGGCCGCCGCGCCCCTGCTCGGTGGGGCCGCCGCACAGGCCGCAGAACCGGTGCCGGCGGTGCCAATCCACCTGGGCCTTGCTCTGGGCCAGGATGCCCACGTCCTGGGGCGTTAGCTGCGCGGCCGCGGCCCGGGCCTCGACGAAGCTCCAGGGCTCTTCCAGGTTCAGCTCCTGGAGCGGCTCGGAGAGCGCGGAGACGTCCACCGCGAAGTGGGCGGCGCCGTCCATGAGGCCGAGAAAGACCGGCGGGCCGTCGAGGCCCAGCCTTTCGATGTCCGCGGGCTCCACCCATCCAAGCTCAGCGTTGGAGCCGTTCCGCAACAGGAGGTCGAGCTGCCACAGCGGCAGGAAGCGGGAACGGGGGTCCCGGGCCGCCCGCGTGAGCCAGTCTTCATCCCGGCGCTGCACGTCGCCCCGGTCCAGGGGATTGCCGGAAAAAACGTGTGTCGTCATGCTCGAATCTCCAGTGTCCTGCAACATCCAAATCGGGTTTTGCATGTTGCGGGACACCTCATCTATACGAGTCCCCAGGTCCGCCGCAACCACCATTCCGCCGCCAGCAGCAGGACCGCGAGGGTAAACAGGAGCGGCTCGTTCCAAAGCGCCACCCGGCTTCTCGCCACGATGCTCGACGGCGCGGCCCGCTCCATCCTCTGTTCAAACTCCGACCAGTGGGCGTCCGTCAGGGCGCCATGGGTGGCGAACATGCCTTGGCTGCGCCCGGCGACGGCTTCCAGCAGCTCCGGTCTCGGCCGCCCGTCATCGTTCTCCTCCGACGGTAGCGCCACGAGGAAGTTGGCGGCGGCGTTGCCCAGGGGTTTGCCGGCCGACGCTGCCCGAACCTCGATGCGGTGGGATCCTTCGAGACGCGGCGTGAACTCGGACCGATACTCGCCGGACTGCTCGGTGACCGCGGCCTCCAGCGGCGACTGCTCACCCTCCGGTCCGGTGACCACCACCTGGAGGGTTGGGTCCCTGGCCGGGGCATGGTCGTCCTGCAACACCCGGATGTGGAACTCCAGCTTCTCGCCGGGCCGGCGGGAGCCCCCCACCGCCAGGATCTGCACCTGGTCGAAGGCGGGTTCCCGTGCCAGCCAGCGTACGCCGTTCCGAATCAGCTTCAGATGAATCTGGGGGTTCTGGTTACGGCCCACCGCGTCGAAGTTCCAGCGCCAGAGGTCGTCGCTGGTGAACGCCAGCGTTCGTCCCTGACCGTACCTGCCCACCGACAGCAGGGGCGCCTCGCGCCCGCGGACCTGGGCCGAAAGCAGCACCTCGCCGCTGGCTCGCGCCACCTCGTTGAGGGTGGTCAGCGGCGGCAACGCACGCCAGGCTTCCTCGTTGGCAACGGGGTCGGCGAAGACCCGCGTCAGGGGGTGGGCCTTGCCCGCGGGCGTCAGGGCGGCGCGCGCGGCGATGCCGGTCTGGAAGACCCCGCGGCCGTCGAGCTTCACCGGCAGCACCGGGGTCAGCGCCGTCTCATGGTATCCGCCCGGATCGAAGGCGCGGGCGCCGCCGAACATGGCGATGCCGCCGCCGTCACGTACGAAGTCCCGCATGTTCTCGAAGTAGATCGGGTTGAAGTAGGTGCGGTGCGAGAAGTCGTCAAGAATCAGCACGTCGAAGTTCTTGAGCTCCTCGACGAAGATCTCGTCGATGGGGAAGGGAATCAGGCTCAACTCGTTCTCGTGCACGTCCACCACGTCGCTGGGGGTGCGCAGGAAGACGAACGAGACCAGCTCCAGAAACGGGTCCTGCTTGAGCGCGAACCGGAGGAACCGGTAGTTCCACGAGGGCGACCCCGATAGGGTCAGCACCCGGATCTTGTCCCGGCGCACCTGCATCCGGAACGCCTTCCGGTTGTTTCCGGCAATGCTCTCGCCCCCCTGCTCGGGCAGCGTCACGGTGAAGCCGTGGGCGCCCAGCTCCCGCGGCGTGTAGTTGAGGGTCACGCGGTTCTCGTAGGCGTCGCGGTCGATGGTGATGGGATGGGTGGAGATGAGGTTCCGGCCGAGGTTGAAGTAGAGCGGCACCTCGACGCCGGCCATGCCGTACGCCTGAATGGTGAAGTCGATGGCGATGGCACGTCCGCGAAAGGCCAGCTCCGGCGCCCGGAGGCCGGCGATGCGCAGGTCCTTGAAGCCTTCGGCCTGCCCCACCGCGATGGCGAATACCGGCGTCGGGTGGCCGGAGAACTTGTCCAGCGCACCGGCGGGGTTGACGATGCCGTCGGACAGGACGATGACGCCGGCCGCGTCCGGCTCGTTTTCGGTCACCTGCTCCAAGGCGCGGAAAAGCCGGCTGGCATCGCCCTCCGGGGCCGCGTCCGCGAGCGCATCCAGCTCACGGGGGGTGGTTTCGCGGCCGAAGGCGTAGAGCTTGAGGTCGTATTTCCCCGCCAGTCCCTGGGTCAGTCCCGTGGCCGCGAGCACCGCCTTGGCGGCATCCAGCCGGCTGGCGTCGCCGCGGCCGGAGGACAGCCCCATGCTCTCGGACGTGTCCAGCAGCACCACCAGCGGGCGGCGGAGCGACGTGGGTTCCTCCACCGTACGCGCCGGACCCAGGAGAAACAGCAGCAGCAGGGCGTAGACCACGGCCCGCAGCAGTGTCAGCAGCGACGCCTTGCGGGCCCCCAGGCTCCTGTGCAGGAACCGGAACTGATGCACCAGGAAACCCGCCGCGGCCAGCGCCAGCACGGCCGCCAGCCACCACGGAACCCCGCCGCCCAGAACGATGTCCGATAACCCTGCCATTTTCTTCTACTGCGTGAGCCGCCGGCGGATGAACGGCACGTGGATCAGATCCTGCTTGTAGTTGCCGGTCATGGCGTAGAGGATCAGGTTGACGCCGAGGTGGAAGGCGTCGCGCCGCTGCTCTTCGCCGTTGGGAATACACGGGTGGCTCCAGCGACCGAGCCCGTCCCGTTCCCAGGCACCCGCCAGATCGTTATGGCAATACACCACCGGCGTGGTCTCGCCGAGCTGGATGCCCTCGAGGTAGGAGCTGGTGTCCACGCGGCCGCCCACCCGGCGGAGCAGGTAGTAGCTCCGCAGCAGCGCGTGGGTCAGGGGGATCTTCCGCATCTCCCGGCCGGGGAGCACCCGCCTCATCTCCGCGCGGAAACGCCGGTCGAAGCCGTATCCCAGTTGCCCCAGGGTATTGTCGGCCAGCAGGAACCCGCCGAAAGAGAGGAACCGCCTCAAGTTCGAGATTTCATCCTCGGAGAACGGCTGAAAATCGTACTTGCCGGCCATGTAAAGAAACGGGAACGAGAACAGCTCGGGGTCCGTCAGCCCCACCACCCGGCGTTCCGGGGCCGCCACCACGCTGGTGCGGCGCATCAGCTCCTCCATCAACGGGGTCGCGGCCCGGGGCCGCGGGTCCCAGTCGCCGCCGCGGTAGCGCACCTGCGCGAAGACGAACTGGATCCGCTGCGCGGGTTCCGCCGCTGGCAGCGCCGCGGGCAGCCCCCAGGCGGCGGTGGCGGCGGTTCCCACGAGACCTTGCAGGAACCTTCGCCTATTCATAGTTTCGTTGCCCCAGCCAGCTCTCGAACAGCAGCGTCAGGATCAACACCACCACCAGCGCCAGCGCGAGATCGGTTCGCGTCCCGCCGCCGGCCAGCGCGCCGGCGGACAGCACCTCATGGTTCACGGGCCCGAGTTTTTGTTGCAACTCGTCCGCGGTCATGCGCTCCAGGCGCGATTCCGCGGGCGGAGGATTCACCGCGTACAGGGCGGGCAGTTCCAGGTCTCCGCCGGGAGATACGACCCGGTAAACCCCCGCGAAGTGATTGCCGTCAAAGGTCCCGGAAGCCTTGCCGTCGACGGGCGCCAGCGTGACCTCTCTCTCCGTCAGGTTCGGATCCACCACCCTGACTCGCTTGCCCGCGTGGGCCGCGGCGGCAGACCACCGTTTCGCCGTGCCCGCCGTGATGCCGGCGTCCATGGAGCCGGTGTCGCCGCCGGCGATGTGGGTCACCAGGGACTGAACCAGCGGCACGTAGCCGGTCTTCAGCGGCAGGTTGTTCCAGGCACTGTCCGCGGTGGAGGTGAGCAGGAGAACGCGGCCCTTGCCGAGCTTCTTCTCCACCAGCAGCGGGGCGCCGTTGCTCAGCCGCATCAAGGTGCGCCCGCCGGTGGGCGTCACCTCGAAATAGGACGATACCCGTGCCGACCGTAACGAGTCCAGCAGGCGCTGGTCACCGAAGGGCTCCAGGGCGGGGTGCGTGAGATCCACCTCGCCCACGGTGACGTTCCGGTCCAGGGGCACCCGCTGCCGTTGCCCGAGAGGGCCAGGAAGGAGGGGAGAGGCGCCGCGCCACAGCGTGCGGTTGTAGTCTTCCGCGATGATGCGGTCTCCCAGGGACAGCAGCAGGCCGCCGCCTCTCTCGACGAACGCCGCGAGCCTGGCAACCAGGGCCGGCGGCAGGGTAGTGACATTGGCCAGCACCATGACCTGATAGCCTTCCGGGTCCACCCGGCCCACCGCGCCGGGCAGGATGACCTGCGGCAGCAGCACCGAGCTCGCGACGTCGCCGGTGGGGTTCAGTGCCCGGCTCAGGAAGAACGTCTCGCTGGCCACCAGCGACCTTTGGGGGTCTCCGTCCACCAGCAGGATGTTCAACCGGTCCCGGGTGTGAAGGGTGAAGTGGTGCCGGCGGTTGCCGGCGAATCCGTCGCCGTGGAGCGAAACGTAACCGGTATGGCTCCCCGGCCGATCCAGACTGAACCGGAAATCGACCGTCAACTCCGAATCGGCCGGCAGGGTCACTTGCTTCTCATCCCGCACCTTGCCGTCGAGGGTGAGGCGGGCGGCCACGTCCGGGATGGCAATGGCCGTGAAGTTCACCAGCTTCGCCGCGATCCCGAGGTCCAGTCCCGGAGCGACATGGGAGGTGCGGGGCTCAAGGCTCTTGATGGTGGCGCTGGGGGAGGTTTCGGACGAGCCCACGGTGACGATCTTGACGGGGACGGTGGGATCGTACTCGCCCACGGCCGGGAGCGAAAGGCGGTCCCAACCCGGCAATCCCAGGTCGGTGACCACCCATATCGCCTTCTGCCCGCCGGCGTGCCGCAGCAGTCCGTAGCCGGTGCGAAGCGCGCCCGTGAGGTCGGCGCTGCCGGCAGTGACTACCAGGGGCGCCAGATCCTTGAGGGCGGCCTCCCGGGGATCCTTGAAACGCGGCTCCCCGCGGCCGGCCGGATTGGTGGCGATGAGGGCCGCCCGGTCGCTATCTTCCAACGCCTCCAGGATAAGGGCCGCGGCCTGCTTGGCTTCCTTGAACGGCGCACCGTCGTCGCGCACCTGCATGCTGAGCGAATTGTCCACGATGATGGCAGTGGAAAGCGGCGCCCCCCGGGCCGAGAGCCCTACTCCGGTCTCCCGCAACGGATGAGCCATGAGCAACACGAGAAAGATGATCGCCAAGGTCCGGACCGCCAAAAGAAGCCAGTTTCGCAGGTTGTAGGTGCGAGCCACGCGCCGTTGCGAGATGAGCACGAAACGCACCGCGGGGAAGCGCAGGCGTTTCTGCTGCCGCCGGTTCAGCAGGTGGATCACCAGCGGTATCACCGCGGTGATCAGGGCTGCGAGGTACAGGGGATAGAGGAATCCCAGGGCTACTTCCTCCAGCTCAAGTAGCTGACCAGGGCCTGGTCCAGCGGCGTGGCCGTGGAGACCAGTTGATAGTCGATGGCGTACTCATGACAGCCCGACCTGAGGGTATCGATGTGGTCGGTCACCACCCGTCGATACTCGGCCTGGATGGCCTTGGGGTCCGCCGTGACCCGGAGGCCCGGGTCTTCGATGTCCTCGAACCGGGTGTTGCCGGAGAAGGGGAGGGTGAGCTCCGCCTCGTCCATCAGGTGGAAGACCAGCACGTCGTTGCCCTTGTAGCGGAACATGCGCAGCCCCTGAAGCACCGACTCGGCGTCGTCCAGCAGGTCCGAAACCAGCACCACCAGGCCCCGCCGCCGGATGCCGCCGGCCACCTCCCGCAGGATCTTGCCCACGTCGGTGTCGCCCCGGGTGGTCTCGGATTCGAGGCGCTGCAGCAGCTCCACCATGTAGCCGCGGGTCGCCCTGGGCGGCAGTTGCGAATCGATGCGGTCCGAGAAGGTGGTCAGGCCCGCGGCGTCCTGCTGCCTGAGGATGAGGTAGGCCAGCGACGCCACCAGGATGCAGCCGTAGTGGAACTTGGTGACGTCGCCCGACGCGTAGTCCATGGAGCCGCTGACGTCCAGCAGCAGGTGGGTCTTGAGGTTGCTCTCGTCCTCGAATTCCTTGATGAAGTAGCGGTCCAGCTTGCCGAGAGCTTTCCAGTCGATGCGGCGGATCTCGTCGCCGGGGGAGTATTCGCGGTGCTGCTCGAACTCCACGCTGAAGCCCTTGGCGCGGCTCCGGTGGAGGCCCGCCATGACCCCTTCCACGACCCAACGCGCCTTCAGGTGCAGGTTCGAGAGCCTAGCCAGCACCACCGGGTCGAAGTAGCTTTGTTCAGGGGTCGCCATGAGCGCCGAAGCGGTAATGGAATACGGCGTCAGTTAACCACCTTATCAGGGTGAACTCAAGGCGGCCGATGAGGCCGATGACCCACGTTTTTGTTCCACGTAGGTCGGGTTAGCCGAAGGCGTAACCCGACACCGCACTGCGGCCCTGTGTCGGATTACGCGTCGCTAATCCGACCTATCCGGGACCGGAACGTAGCGTGAAATGATCCTGGCACTTCTCTCTTGCCGGTGTCCTGCTTCGGGATCCGTATGCTAAGATGCGCGGCAGTGTCCACGTAGGTCGGGTTAGCCGAAGGCGTAACCCGACACCACACCGCGGCCCGGTGTCGGATTACGCTTCGCTAATCCGACCTACGGGGACTTGGGGAAGGGACGAGGGCACGGCATCGAGGCATGGGCACACGGGGCGTATCAATTCGTGAAACCAAACAGCAGACTTCGCGCCATCGGCAGGGATCGATTGGTGCTGTTGGGCTATATCACCGGCGGGCATTTCGCCGTGCACTGGTTCGGCCAGCTCTTTCCCATGATCCTGCCACCCGTGAAGGTGGCGTTGCATCTCAGCCACGTCCAGGTGGGGTTTCTGAGCACCATGCGGGAGCTTACCACCGGGCTCATGAACCTGCCCGCGGGGTTTCTGGGAGACCGCTTGGCGCGTCATCGACCCGCGATCCTGTCCTCGGCCCTGCTTGCCTTCGGGGTAGCATACCTCACCTTCGGACTGGCCCCCGGCTACCTGTACGCGCTGGCCGCGGCGGGGCTGGTGGGAGTCGGCATTGCGCTCTGGCATCCCACGGCCATGGCGTCGCTGTCCGCCCGCTTCCCGGAGCACCGCGCCACGGCATTCGCCATCCATGGCATGGGCGCGACCGTGAGCGACACGCTCACGCCGCTGGTGGTGGGGATCCTGTTCGGCCTGTATCCCTGGCGCCAACTCATGGCATTGCAGCTTCTCCTCGCGGTGCTCTTGGGCATCCCTCTGTGGCGGGGATTGCGGGGCATCTTCGGCGGGCCGGCACCAGCCACCGGGGCCGCCGGCGCACAGTCGTCGGGCCTGGGAGAGTTCCTGCGAAATCCCAACTTCCTCGGCATGGCACTGGCCAACGGCTTCATGAACACCGGGCGCGTCCTGGTCATCACCTTTTTCCCGATCTACGTGCAGGAGACCCTGGGCTACGACTCCACGGGACTGGGCTACTACTACATGCTGCTTCACGTGATGGGCACGGTGTCGCAGCCGATCCTCGGTTACCTGTCCGACCGTCTGGGCCGGAAGGGGGTGCTGTTGCCGGCGTTCGTGGCGCTGGGCGTGCTCTACACCCTGATCCCGCTGGTGCGGCCGGGAATTCCCCTGGGAGTGGTGGTGACCCTCATCAGCCTGTTCTTCTACACCCTGACCAACATCACCGCCGCCGCCATCGTGGACGTGGCCGGCTCGCGCATCCAGGCCACCTCGCTGGGCATCACGTTCCTGTCCAACAGCCTGTTCACGCTGCCCGGCCCGGTCATCGCCGGATACTTGATCGGGCTCTACGGCATGGGCTCGGTGTTCTACTTGTCCGGGGGTGCGCTGCTGGCGGCCGCGGTCGTGATCATCCCGTTGCGGCTCTACCGGGGCTCGGGACGGTGAGAGTGGCCGCTCCCGTCATCACCATGGAAGTAGTCCGCGAATTCCGGCATCGCGTCGGTGGGGAAATGGCACGGAGCCTCGGAAATCGTCATTCCCGCGAAACAGGGTGTGTCAAAACTCCATCCGGGAGAGGCAACGCCGCCCGAAAACGTCATTCCCGCGAAAGCGGCTGTGTCAAAAGGCCAACTTCGGGGTACGGAAGGCCAATCCGTCATTCCCGCGAAAGCGGGAATCCAGGGGTGGAGGAGGGGTGCGGCGGCATGCTGCCTCGCCCCCGCCCCACCTGGATTCCCGCTTTCGCGGGAATGACGGAGGGGGCGCGGGAATGACGGATTTGAGGCGTCAGCGCCCCAGTCGTACCCAAGGATGGCGTTTTCACGCGGCCTGTTTCGCGGGAACGACGGATTCGGGGAGTCGGCCGTTGTTCGAAACGGATGACGGGGTGCGGAGCGGATCATGATCTGCTGGTCGCCTGCCACGGGAGACATGACGCTGCCGCGCGAGGCGGTGCATGTGTGGCGTGCCGGTACGGAGGTGCCGGCGTCGCGGCTGGCGCCCCTGTACGATCTCCTGGCGCCCGACGAACGGGCCCGGGCGGATCGGTTCCACTTCGAGGAAGACCGGCGGCGGTTCGTGGTGTCCCGTGGCGTGCTGCGAACGATCCTGGGGCGCTACCTGGCGGTGGAGCCTGCTGCCATCGCGTTCCGTTACGGCGTCCACGGCAAGCCGTCACTTGCGGGAACCGGGGATCCGCGCGGAGTGCGCTTCAATTTGTCCCATTCGCACGGCCTGGTTTTGTACGCCTTCGCGTTCGACCGGAAGGTGGGCGTCGACGTCGAGTATATGCGCCCGAACGTCGACATCGCGGGGCTGGCCGGGCGCTCCTTCTCGCCCGCCGAGGCGCGCGCCCTCGCGGCTCTCCCGGCCACGCAGCAGCGGGAAGCGTTCTTCGACTGCTGGACCCGGAAGGAGGCGTACGTAAAGGCGCGAGGTGAAGGGATCTCCCTGGGCCTGGACCGCTTCGATGTGACGCTGGGACCCGGGCAGCCCGCGGCCTTGTTACGCCTCGAAGGGAATCCCGCGGAGGTTTCGAGATGGTCCATGCGCGCCCTGGACGCGGGCGAGGGATACAAGGCGGCGTTGGTGGTGGAAGGCAAGGGATGGCATCTTGGGTGCTGGGATTACCCCGATGACGGCTTGATCCGCGCTTGAGGAGGCCGTGATTGGTGGGAGTAAACGCTCCGAGGCCCGATGAGGAAATGTAGGGGCGGGTTTCAAATTTGATCTTGTAACGACGAAATCCGATCCGCATATCTCCCAGGAACTCCAACGGCTCCGAACGATTCGGACACCATTACATCCCGCAACGGTCGAGGTCCGCCTGGGCGAGAAAAGCCGCGGCCTTGCGCAAAATCTCGTTCGCCCGACGAAGCTCTCGGTTCTCCCGTTCCAGCGCCTTGAGCCGCTCACTCTCTTCGCTCTTCAATCCCGGCCGAAGACCCGCATCGCGCTACGCCCGGCGTACCCACTTGCGCAACGTCTCCGCCGAGCAGCCAAGCTTTGACGCCACCGATTCCATCGCCGCCCACTGCGAATCGTGTCCCGCCTGATGCTCAAACACCATGCGCAGCGCTCCCTCCCGAACCTCCGGGAGTACCTCGTCGACTTGTTCATGACGCCATCCTCTCAAAGAGTAGAGTCTCCGGTAAACCCGGGGCGGTTCAGTGCTGCAAAACCGCTGGCGAGACAGTATGCAGTTGGGGGCGGACGGATTGAGCGAGGCGGCTGGAGACCTAGTTTTTCGGTCCTGCGCGCCCGCCCAAGTGTGCGGCGAGGAAAGTCTCCAGCCGCCGTGCGAATACGAGGCGGTTCTTGCTCTTACGGATGACGTGCCCCTCGTCCGAGAACACCAGATATTCGACCGGGATGTCCTTCGCACGGAGCTTCCCGACGAATCGGTCCGGGTCGTCCTTGGAGACCGTCGTGTCCTTGGCGCCGTGGACGATCAACAACGGCCGTTCGACCCGATGAGCGTAAGTGATGGGAGATCGCTCCGCGAGCTCCTTGCGCACTTCGGGTTCTGCCGGGTCGCCAGCGAATAGGGTCCACCAAGTCCTTGTCAATATCCTACGACGGGAGAAGGTGCTCACGAGAGAGGCCAGATCGGAAAAACCCACCAGACTGACGCCAGCCGCGAACTTCATGGGTGTCTTGGTCAGACCGACGAGTGCCGCGTAACCACCGTAACTGTTGCCGTAGATGGCGACCTTCCCGGGATCCGCATACCCCTCGGCAACTGCCCAATCCACCGCGTCGATCAAGTCATCCTGCATCCTGCCTCCCAGCTCCCTGTGCCCTTTCTCCATGAAGGATCTGCCGAAACCGCGGGAGCCCCTGAAGTTCACCGCGAGCACGGCGTAACCCCGGTTGGCGAGAAACTGTGTCTCGGGATCGAATGCCCAATAGTCGCGTGCCCAAGGACCGCCGTGGACCTTGAGGACCATCGGCAAGTGCGTGCCGTCCGTACCCTTCGGTATCGTCAGGTAACCGCTGATTGAAAGCCCGTCCCTCGCTTCGAAACGTATGGGGCGTGTAGGCGAAAGGATTTCCTCGTGTCCTTTGAGCGGATGGACGGCCAGGAGTTCCTTCGTTCCATGCCGCCGATCGATGAGGTAGGTCGATTTGCCTGCCCGGTCTGTTTCCGTGCGGATCGTAAGGCGCATAAGATCCATGCCGCCGCTCAGGAACTGATAGCGCATCGGTCCGGGCCCCAGAAGTTTTTCCACATCCTGTTGCAGCTTCCGGTCAAAGTAGTGATAACGTGGAAGATCATCGTGATACAGAACTGCCAGCAGCCGATGGGCTACAAAGTTCAGCAAAAAGCTGGACACGTCCACGTCCGGCCGCTGGAAAATAAGCTCCTGTGCCCCCGTTTTCAGATCCAGCGTCACAAGCGCGCGTTTGTCTCGTTCGCCGTTCGTTAACAGGTAGACCTCGGGGCTTCCGTTGGGGACGTATCGTCCTATGACAATCACGTCTGTAAATTCGCCTTTCAGCATCGTCGTCCAACCGGCCGGCCTAGTGGCCGCCTGGACGCTCCATCCGCCATCGGCGTTACGTTGGAGCCGACCCACGACGTCACCCTCATGGTCGAGAATCCAACGCCGGGTATTTCCGGGATTGGTCGCCCGCAACTTGTGGACGCCGGTCTTGAGGTCGATCTCGTACAAATGAGGGAAGCGGCCGGTGTGTAGACTCGCCATGACCAACACCGAGCCGGGTTTGGCCGGCGGAGTGAGAATCGACCAGACGTTTGCCCCTTCGAGTGGGAAGAGGTCGTGAGGGTGCCTTTTGGGGGAGTCAGTGTCCGCTAGGAACAGGTGTGTGTTCCCAGGGCGGCCCACGTACGCAAGTAATAGCAGGTGCCTGCTATCGATTGCCCAGTAGAACCGGATGACTCGTGCAGGCTGATTCATTGTAACCGTGTAACCGCTTTTCAGCACCCGAACGCGCAGTGTGGGCTTGCCCTTGACCCGTTCTGTCCAGGCGAGTTTCTCCCCGTCGGGTGAGAGTTGGTGCCCCCAACTCTTGTAGCGAGGCGCGTAGAATTCCTTCGCAGGTATCAATCGCGGCAGGTCGGCCTCGCGAAGAGACGCGTGAGTCGCCGAAGTTTCCGCTTGACTGCCCCTATGGAGGGCTGTGACACACAAAAACATGAGGAAGAAAGCAGTAGTGTGTTTCATGGTTGTCGACCTCGCCCATCAAGCCTGGTCGGAGTCCCTTCACGAGTTCTACCGAGTTCTATGGCCCGGCCATACACTCCGCTGGCGGGTTCGCTGAGCAGGAAGGCCGCCGTAGCGGCGACTTGCTGGACCGAAAGGGTGTCGTCCGCAGGCATGGGCATGAAACTCCGCTGAGGCTTGGTGTGTCCGGAACCGCCCTCGAACTCTCGACCGGTGATTTTCGACACCGGCGCAGGCCTCAACAGGTTTACGTTGACATTGTCCTTGGCAAGGTCTACGGCGATGGACTCAAGCCACGCGGACAGCGAGGCTGTCATGACGGAATAGAGCTGTCTTTCGATGCTGGTTCCGGCGGTCGGCCAAGGAATCATCCAGAGGATGCGCCCCCATTGCCGTTCCCGCATGCCGGGGAGAAGTGTTTCGGTCGCCGCCTTGAAGCGAAGGAATCCCCTGTCGAGTTGCGGCTGCCAGCCACCTTCGGGCAATACGTTCCTATTCTCCAACGCCGCGCGTCGGGCGACGCCGAACAAGATGTCGATGGCGCCGAAATCTTCGACGATGCGGCTTATGAGGGTATTGGTCGATGGCTCGTCCCAGGCATCGATCTTGTAGCCCGCAGCCCTGACGCCGTTGTTTTTCGCCACCTCGGTAGCTACTTTTTGCGCCGCCCACTCCTTGCGGGCGCAGACCGCCACGTCTGTGCCTTCGGCCGCCAACGCCCCGGCGACGGCGCGGCCGATGCCGCGGGAGCCCCCGAATATAAGCGCATGCCTGCTCTTGATGCCGAGGTCCATGATTCAGGAATGCGCAGGCTGGCCTTGTATGTTGTGGCACATCAATGGTGCCTCACCGGCTATCCTCCTGGCCCTCAGGCTTATGGGGTGCTCCGGGTTGAGTTTTCGGAAGCCGGTCATCGAAAGCCACACCCTCAAGAGGTGGCGGCCGGGTCCGGTGTTGTCCGCAGAGAACTGCGTCCGGGTATGCAGGACGACATGGTTGTTGAAGTACTCGATGTCGCCGGGATTTAGGTCGACGGAAACGGCCACGCGGTGGGCCACGTCGTTGAAAGCCGCCAGCGCATTGTTTTGCGCCGGGGTCAACTCCGGAACCCCCGGAAGGCCCTGAGCCTGTTTGATATGGACTCTGTAGGCGCAGGCGTTGAATAGGCCGTCCTTGACGCGGAGGAAGGGCAGCAGAGTCCACTGGCGGCCGTGGTCGGGATGCGGCCTTTGCAGCGCCATGTGAAAGGGTTGGGTGAGAACCCGCAACTGGTTAGGGTACTCTTCCCTCATGACATTGTATACGGTGGCGGCACTCGCGAACTTGCGCGTTCCGCCTTTGGAAGCGGGCCTTACGCACAGGAAGCCGATGACATCCCCGATGTCGGCGTGGAAGGGAAGCTCGGCGTTGGCGCGAAAGCCGAACCGGCCCTTGCCCCCTTCCTGGGGCTCGGCGCGGACGTGAGCGAGTTTCACGCCTCCGGGCTGTTCTATGGGACGGCCGAGCAGGCGGCTCAGGGCCAGGAAGGCCGGGGCAATCCCTTCGTTGCCCAGTTCCTCGACGGGCAGGCCGCGCAGAATACGGAAGCCCAGGCCCAATTTGAGCTCATGCGCGGTCTTTTCGATCTCAGGTGCGAGGACCGGCAGGGAAGGTGTATCCGGTGGCCCTTCGGCATCAGCGGTCTCCCTTACTACGGCAAGCAGTTCTGCCAACTCGTGTCCGGTGAAAGTGTGGCGCCAAGCTTCGGAATGCGCGAGGTTGTCGGGCTTCCAGGCGGCGGGGTCCAATGCTTCGGGCAGTTCTTCCATAATACCTCTCCTGTTGGGATTGCCCCGATTAGTTCGTAGTCCTACTTCTCCCGGAACGCGTCCTGGCGGTAGCCGCGCAACGGCTGCAGGACGTACTCGATAAGGCGCTGCTTGCCGAGGATTACCGCAGCTTCTGCGGACATGCCGGGCAAAAGGTCGACCTTCCGGCCTTCGATCTCCATGTAGGTCTGGTCGAGGTCGATGAGGGCCTTGAACATGGGTCCCGTCATGGCCCCGCCGCTGGGCGGGGGAGCGGGCGGGGTTCCGCCCATGGCGGCTGGAGGCCCCTGACCGCCGGCCTGGGCGCCGGCGTTCACGGCATCCCTGCCGATGTGGCTTACGGTTCCCTCAATGGCTCCGTATCGCCGGAAGTCGAAGGTGGCGACCTTCAGAGTCACCCGCTGGCCGGGCTTGATGAAGCCGATGTCGGCGTTGGCAACGAAAGCCTCTACCCGCAGGCGAGCGTCCCGGGGCACGATGACCATGAGGCGGGCGCCGGGCTCCACCATGCCGCCCTCGGTATGGACGGCGAGATCCTGCACCACACCATCCACCGGGGAGAGCAGGGTATGGCGGGCGCGGTGCTCGCGGACTTGGCGGATGTCCTGGCGCAACACCATCATCCTCTCCCGAACGGTAGCGAGGATGGAGCGACGCTCCCGGTAGAACTCCGACACCGTTCCTTCCTTCTGTGCCACGAGCGCGGCCAGGGAGGCCCTGGCCTGTGCCAGTTCTTCCTTACGCAGCGCGAGATTGCCTTCGAGTTCCACCAGCCGCTCCTTTTCCTCGAACAGGTCGATCCTGGAACTGTGGTTCTTGCGGTAGAGCGTCTCCTGCATGGCGGTGCGCTCGCGCAGGATGGGCAGCAGTTTCTCGTACTTGGCGATGCCCGCCCCCAGGGTGCGGAACCGTGCCCGGCGTTCCCTGAGCAGGCCGTCCATCTCACGAAGCCGGGCAAGGTGGGCCGCGATCTGGTCCTTCAACAGCTTCCGGTTGATGGCCACGATCTCCGCTGGCGCTTCCGGAGGGGGCCGGAAGGGTTTGGCTTCGCGCCAACCCAGGAGCGCTTCCAGGCGGGCGGCTTCCACCGCCTTGATGCTCAGCGCAGAGGTGTGCTTGGCGATATCCGCGTCCACCAGTGTGGTATCGAACTCGATCAGCACGTCGCCCTTCCTGACCGCGCTCCCTTCCTCCACTGCGATCCGCATGATTTTCCCCTGCTCGAAGGACCGGATGGTCTTCACCTGCCCCCTGGGAACGATACGGCCGGGAGCCACGGCGGACAACTCCACTTCGGCCATGGAGGCCCACGTGAGCATGGCCACCAGGAAGACGCAGAGCGCCACCAAAAGTACGATGTCCGCGCGGCGCTTGGGTCTATCCATCCTGTGCCTTCAGGGTGCTCTGTCCAGCCGCCGAGCCCGAGTCCTCCTCCGGCAATGCGATCAGGTGGCTGATGTTTTCCGTTTCCCGGTACACCAGTCTGGCAAAGTACCCGGTGCCTCTGGCCAACTCTGCGGGCGTGCCCTGCTCCACGACTCTTCCCCGGTCGAGACAGATGATCCGGTCCACATTGCGAAGGGCGGATAGCCGGTGAGCGATGACGACAACCGTACGGTCCCGGGCCAGAGTGTGGATGTTCTGATGTATTTGCGCTTCGTATTCCTTGTCGACGGAACTCGTGGCCTCGTCCAGGATCAGCACGCTTCGGAAGTGAAACAGCGCCCGGGCTAGTGCGATGCGCTGGCGCTCCCCCCCGGAGAGAAGCGCGCCCCGGGCGCCGATGCGGGTGGCGTACCCCTTGGCCGTGCGCGAGATGAACTCGTGGGCGCACGCGGCCTGGGCCGCGCCGATCACCTGAGCCATGTGGTGCTTCCCGGGCTTCAGCGCGATGTTCTCCGCAATGCTCCGACGGAAGATCGGATAGTCTTGCTCCACGGCACCGATGTGGCTCCGGAGCCACGCCGGGTCGATGATGACCGCATCGGCGCCGTCCAGCAGCACCCGTCCCTCAGTGGCGAGATAAAGTCTCTGGATAAGCCGGGTGATAGTGCTCTTGCCCGAGCCCGACGGACCCACGATCCCCAAGGTCTCGCCGGGCCTCACCTCGAAGGTCACGCCGTCCAGGGCGTACCGGTCGCTGTCCGGATACTGGAACCGCACGTGCTCGAAGCGGATGATGCCCTTCAAGGTCGCAAGCTTGACCAGGTGGTCGCCCTCCCGCTCCGTGGCCTCGTTGAGCGCCGTACCCACCTCCTTGATGAGGCCCCGGAGCCGGGAGAAATCATAGATGAACATGCAAAGCCTCATCATGGGTTGTGAGAACCGCATGTTCACGAGATTGATGGCCACCAACTGACCCAGCGTGAGCTGCCCGTTCAGGACCATGGAGGCGCCGAACCACAAGAGCCCCGCGTTGGCAAAGCGGTTCACGAACTGGTTGTACTGGGTGGTGGACTCCCGAAGCGTCTGGGTGTCCTCCTCGGACGACATGGCCGCGTCCACCCGCTCGGTGAGGAAAGCCTCCTGGGCCTGCTCCTCGTGCATGCCCTTCACGGTCTCGATGCCCCCCACGGTGTCGAGCACCGCCTCGTTGCTCTCCCGCCGGCTTTCCTTGGTCTGCCGGGTCCACTTCCGGAGCGTGGGCAGGACCGCGAAGGCCGGGGCGATGTAGAAGGGCAGGGATGCCAGGATGATCAGAGGGTGAAGCTGAAGTTCAGCATCAGGGCCAGGAACACCAGCACGAAGATGACATCCACGAATACGAACACCACGGCGTTGGTGAGAAACCGGCGCAGGTGCTTCAGCTCCTCGATCCGCGACAGCGTCTCCACCGGGGTGTTCCGTAGGTAGAAGGAGGCGGGCAGCTCCAGGGAGTGGCGGATGAGCCTGGAGAGCAGCGAGCGGTCCATGTCTCGCACCGCATTGCGCAGGGCCCTGTGCCTCGCGCCTCGCAGGATCGCCTCGAAGGCAAGAAACAGCAGCAGGCTCACGATGATCACGTCGAGGGTGGCGGCGCCCCGGTTGGAGATCACCTTGTCGATGATGATCAGGAAGCCGAACGGGTAGAGGTAGCCCAGGAGGTTGATGAAAAAGGACGCCGCCATAAGAAGGCCGAACACGCCCTTGTTGTTGAAGCCGTGCTCGGCTATGGACCGGAGCGTGAACGCCCGGTCCTCGGAGTCCGGCGTCTTCGCCCGCGCCGCGGCCTCGCTGGCCCATTCCTCCATGAACACCGAGCGCCGAACCGTGTGGGTGTTGCCCGTGCGGTGCTCGATCAGATAGACGCTGTCGTCGTCCGCGGCCACCGCCAGACCGAACCGCCCGTCCCGCCGCTGCACGAGCGCCGGCGCGGACAAGTGGCGCCAGTCCCGGGAGCCATGGACTTGAACTCCAGGGACAGGCCGGCGCGCTCGGCGCAGCGCACCGCGGCCTTGAGGTCTAAGGGGAATTCCTTGCCGAGATCGCTCAGGATGGCTTCACGGTTGGCGCGAAGACTCTCCTGCCGGCACAGGAACAGAAGACATGCCGCGGCCGATACCGACGGATCGGCGGCCGCTTCCAGCGGCTGCGCCGATCCACCAAGCTTGCCTGCCGGCGTTTCGGAAGGGCCTTCGGGTCCGTTGCCCTCACCCGTGGGTTTCGTTGTGGGTGTCATTCGTGCGCACCAACACGAGGCCATGGCCCGCCAAGTGTCCGACCAGGGCCTTGTCCGCGTTCGAAACCGGCTCCGGCGGCAGCCGGGTCCACTCTGCGGCCCCTTCCATCAACGCGGAGGCCTCCGCCGCCACCTCCATCACTAAGGGACGCCGCCGCCGCCGCGCCGCCAGCACGGCAACGTAAACCTGTCTCTGTGTAACTGCTTCTCCGCTCCGGGTCGGCTCGAACAAGGGCCGCACGTCGTGTCCGCAGTTTACCAGCAACGCGCACGGATGGGCGAGGTACCATGTAGAGCCAGGCTCTTCCGGACACTCCGCCAGCGCCTCGCCCTCCATCGCCGCGGGACGTAGCGTCCGCGCCCTGGCCAGCGTCAGCTCGACGGCCGCTACGTCAGCCGCCCACGCTGGTGTGGGCGGCTTGCGAGTCCAGTTCTTGAGGAAATAGTCGAAGAAACTCTCGGCGTCCGTATACCGCTGATGGGTCTCGGGCCGATGCGTCGACGCGTACTCCCGCATAATCCCGGAAAACTGCTGACCGAGCAGGTCGGCCGTCCGCTCGAAGGTCTGGCCGATCTTGCTGATTCGCTTGTTGTAGGAGAACTCCGCCTCCAGTCGAAGACGCCCGATGTCCATGCCGTCGAGTTGAGCATCCCGCGCCGCGGACTCTAACTCCTCCGTCCCGAAGATGAACGCCGCACTCGTCATGTGGCGCAGCAGCATCGTCTGCCTGTCAATGAGCCGTTGCATGGGTTGTGGATACTTCCTCCAAGGCAGCCGCCCTTGTCACCTGCTCCCGTAGCCGGACCACGTCCGCCAGAAGCTCGTCCCCCTTCTCGTAGTCGTTGTCACGCTCCAGGATGATGGTCTGCGGGTGCTGCCGCCCAAGCGCGTACCCCAGAATGTCCAGCGCCTGCTCCGGCACCTGCCGGCTGTGGTTGTCCGCGTAGAACGGCTTGTCCAGATACGGCCGGCGAACCAGAGGCCCGCCGGCCGCATGGACTCCTGTAACCACCCCCTCCGGCAATTCGTCCAGAAACGCCCGCGGGTCGACCCCGTGGTTGTGGGAGTTCACGAACAGGTTCTCCACGTCCAGCAGCATCCCCGCCCCGGTCTCCCGGAACAGCAGGTTGAAGAACTCCGCGTCGGTCATCTCCCCGTCCGGAAAGTCGAACACGTAGGAGATGTTCTCAAGCGAGAACGGCACCGGCAGACGGGCCTGGACCTGCTGAATCTTCGGGATCAGTATGTCCGCTACCGCACGGGTCTTGGGTACCGGCAGCAGGTTGGCTAGGTCGATGCCCGGCACCTTGGTCCAGGCCAGGTGCTCGCTGTAGGACGGGACCTTCAGGTTCTCGATGGCTTCGCACACACCGTCCAGATACTCGTCGTCAAGTGGCACGTCCGTGCCGATGGAAAGGCCCACCCCGTGCAACACTAAAGGAATCCGGTCCACCAGGTTCCGGATCGCCCGGCGGGTATAATCGCCTCCCCGGATGTAGTGGTCCACCGTCACTTCCATCACGTCGAAGCGGTGCAGGTTGGCTAGGGTCCACTTGGAAATGGGAACCCGGAAGCCGATGCCGATCAGGGGTGATGAGCGTGAGGGCAAAATACTGAAGCCTTCTCTCGTTTGATTGGGCGTATACACCGTTGGAGTGCCCACCGTTCCCGTTAGAAGTTGTCCCCTTCATTCTCGCCGGCCTCATCACCGCTATCACCACTTTCGCTATCACCACTCTCGGTATCACTCCCGTCGTCGTTGGAGTCATCAAAGAAATCGGCGTCCTCCTGATCGACGTGATTCTCGCCAGGATTGTCGGCTGTCTCCGCTGCTTCGGCAAGAGCGTCACCGTGCTCGCCGTCCTCAACGTCAAGGTGATTCTCGTGATCGGTCCGCATGGAGTTCCCGATCATGTCAAGCGCTTCCGCTGCGGCACTCTTCACAACCCCCTTGATAGATTCAGTTTCGGCCGTATCGATGGTTGAATTCACGTTTTGGAGATGGTCATCGAGCGGAAGGTTGCCTTTCACGCTTTCTGGCAGGTTTAGCCCTTCCTCAACCGCCCCTTGCAATACACCACCCACAATGTCGCCAGGGGTTGTTTCCAGGACCAACGGGATAAAGTTCTCGATGTTTTCCTGGGCCTCATCGAAATTCTGTTGCGCACTGTCCCTCAGGTCGTCGGCAGCGTTGTTAAGGGCAGCTCCGATTTGATCGCGATTGTGTTCCGTTTGTGCCCTGAAAGCCGGAGAAGCGTTGCGGACCTGCTCTGCATTCTGATCGTAGAAACTACGGTCGAAATCTTGAGCGTTATCATCTTGGCCGTTGGAACCTTGCGACGAATGTCAATAGTATCGAGAAGAATTTTATTTACATATTCTAAATTTTATTTATGTATTCGAGGATCGCTTGCCCCAACGCTCTCAGCTCTATGTTGGTTCATCCGAACCAGGTAGTCATCTGGAAACAGCGAGACCAGAGAAGGGGCCGAAGGAGATGTTCATTAAGGGAGCGGAGCCGGCGACCATGAGGTGGAGATCCGGGAGCTACGCGCGAACATAGAGGAGTGCCAGTGGAGCGGGAACTTCTGTCCAGGGGGCTTGAGTTTTGGATAATATGGTATCGATGGGTTACATTTGAACCCTGACGACGAGTGGCGGCCAGCACCTCACGTGAAAGAGCTCCGCAAGACGGACCGTCGGATTGGAAGATGTAGCCGTGAAATGGAACCGCGGACTTCGAGCCATCGGCAGGGATCCGGTGGTACTCCTGGCGCATGTCACCGGCGGGCATTTCGCCGTGCACTGGTTCATCCAGCTCTTTCAGCTGATCCTGCCGCCCATCGGGGTCGGTCTGCGGGTCAGTCACGTCCAGGTGGGGAGTCTGACCACCATGCGGGAGCTCACCACCGGGCTCATGAACTTCCCGGCGGGGCTTGTGGCGGACCGTCTGGCGCGCTATCGCACGGCGATCCTTTCTTCGGCCGTGCTCGCGCTGGGGGTGGCGTACATCACTTTCGGCCTCGCCTCCGGTTACCTGTACGCGCTGGCGGCGGCAGGGTGGTGATCGTTCCGCTCCGGCTGTACCGGGGGTCGGGACGGTGAGCCATCCACGGGCTCAGGACAGGCCCTTCGACTTCGCTCGGCTTCGCCTCGCTACGCTCAGGGTGAACGGAGAAGGGCTTCTCACCAGTTATTGCCGCTGGCCTTGGGGCTTTGACATGCTCAGGATGATCGGCGACGGGAGCCGGTCATGACCCGCTGGTCACCTCCACCGCGGAATCTGGTGCTGCGGCCCGACGAGGTTCACGTGTGGCGCACGGCGACCGACGTTCCGGCCTCACGGCAGGCTCCCCTGTATGAGTTCCTGGCGCCCGACGAGCGCGCCCGGGCGGGCCGGTTCCTCTACGAGGAGGACCGGCGGCGGTACACGGTGGCCCGGGGCGTTTCGCGAAGCATCCTGGCGCGTTACCTGGGGGTGGAGCCCGCCACCATCGAGTTCCGCTACGGTGCCTATAGCAAGCCGTCACTCACGGAAACCGGCGCCGCGCTGGACGTGCGCTTCAATCTGTCCCATTCACACGGGTTGGCGCTGCATGTATTCGTCATCGGCCGCGAGGTCGGCGTCGATGTCGACCACATGCGTCCGAGTACGGACGTGATGGGGGTCGCCCGGCATTCCTTTTCGCTGGCGGAGGTGAACGCCTTGACGAGCCTTCGGTAGAAAAACGGCGCGAAGCGTTCTTCGAGTGCTGGACCCGCAAGGAGGCGTTCATCAAGGCTCACGGCGAGGGAATCGCGCTGGGTCTCAGTCGGTTCGACGTGACCTCGCGGCCGGGCGAGCCCGCGGCCCTGCTGCGATTCGAGGGAGACGCGGCGGAGGTGGCGCGTTGGTCCATGCGTGCATTGGACGCCGGCGCGGGCTACAAGGCCGCGCTTGCGGTGGAAGGCGAGGGATGGCAACTCAGGTGCTGGGACTACCCCGATGACGGCCTGATCTGATTTTCGGAGACTTCCGACAACAGGGGTAGACTCTTTGACGGACAGACAGGAAGTATAGGGCGGGTTTCAAACCCGCCCGTGCCGAAGTCTGGCTCGGAATCGGAGACAAGTCGACAATCGGAAGGGAGAGTGACATGGCGCGTATTGCGAAGATCGAGAAAAAGGAAGACCTGAGCCCGGAGCACCATGCGGTGTTCGATGCCATCGCGCAGAGCCGGGGCAAAGTGCAGGGGCCGTTTACCATGCTGCTGCACAGTCCGGAGCTGGCCGACCGCGTGGCCCACCTCGGCAGCCTCGTGCGTTTCGAGATGGAGCTTCCCCAGAAGCTGAAGGAGATGGTGATCCTCACCGTGGCGCGGGAGGTGGATTGCCGGTTCGAATGGTCGGTGCACGCCGGACACGCGAGGGCGGCGGGTATTTCGGACGATTGCATCGAGGCCGTGCGAGAGCGCCGGGAGCCGTCGGGGCTCACGCAGGAGGAGGCGGACCTCCGCCGTTTCGCGCAGGAGCTGCTGCGCTCCCATCGCGTGAGTGAGCCGACCTTCGCCGCCGTGGAGAAGACCTTGGGAGCCGCGGGGTGCGTGGAGCTTTCGGCCTTCATCGGATACTATGTGCTGCTTGCCTGCGTCCTCAACTCCATGGAGGTGGAGCCCGCGGAGGGCGAGAAGCCGCTGGATTCATAGTGATATCGTAGGTGCAACGTGAGAGGCAACTGACCTCGTTACATTAGTGGGCCGCATTGGGCTGGCGTGTAGGATCACAACGTTGTGACCGCCTTGACAGGCTTCAGGGGGCGGCAGGGCTCCACTTGGCAAGACTTCCGAGCATTGGAAGAGCATGTCGTTGGACGACGTTTTCTGTTGGTCGCTCACTGCTCCTCCCTTGGCAGCAAATACAGTGTCATTTCCGTCTCTGTGGATACTTCAAGAACACGGTTGATCATGACGTCCATCGGATCACCGCGTTCGGACAGAAATCGGATCGCGGCTCGCAGCAGCTTGTCCGAGCGCGTCCGGCCCACGCACGGCAGGATGATGAGACCGGGGTGAACGTCCTCCGCCGCAACAAGCGCGCGAAAATCCTGCGCGTTTTCGGTTACAAGCACAAGGTCCCGTTCAACGCATCGGGCCAAGACCTCATGGTCCGGTGCTCCCAGCCCGCCAAAGTCGCGCGGATGAAGGGCGACATGGGCGCCTTCCGTATTCAGAGATCGCGCGATGGCGGGGGACAGACACTCGTCGAGAAATAACCGCACGGTGTTGCCGCAGCAACTCAGGCCGCATTGTGCCACGGCCTACCGGACGGGCGGCCTCGAAGCGGGTGGGCTCTGGCGAAAAGCTCTGCTGCCTTGAACGCCTCGCGTGACAACTCGGGGTAGTCTTCCGCGAGCTCATCGAGGCTATCGCCATCCTGCAGTCGCCCCAGGACGGCATAGACGGTCAATCGCGTTCCGGCAATAGTCGGCGTACCGCCCAGAATGTCTGGGTCCGATGCAATGTACCGATCCCGGGCTTCCCGGTATTGTGTGGCGTTACGCAGCGTGTCCGCTGAAAGGCGCTCCAAGTCGATCATTGCACCGGGCGTGAATTCAATCGTTTCGAGCCGCATGGGCTCAAGCCGAACCAAATGCTCCCAGATCGCCCGTTTGTGGCGTAGAGGGAGGTCCGTGAGATTGGCCGCCTTCAGGGCCCGAAAATAGGCAACGGCCCGGACCGGGAGGTATCGTGTCGCGCCGCCGCGCAAGCGGGCCGGCGCCGAGACGGCTTGCAAGACGCGGGCTTCGACGGCCTTTTCGATAGTTGCCTTGGGCACTCCGGAAAGGGCTGCGGTCTCGCGAATAGTCAAATCGGCTGTAATCGGCATATATTCGTTCCTTTATAGGGACGAATATATGCCGATTACCTCCCGGATTGCAAGCCCTACGAGTGACCCGGGGAACACGACCATGTGTATAAGTATATCCGTATGTTAGATATAGTTGTCGGCGAGAAGACACGAGGATGTTTCACAAGCGGACGGAAGACACGGACGGACCGAAATGAGCGACAGACCCAATTTCCTCTTCATCATCACCGATCAACACCGGGCGGACCATCTGGGTTGCTACGGCAATCCGGTGGTGCAAACGCCGCACATCGACGGGCTGGCGTCGTCGGGCACCCGCTTCGAGCGGTTCTACACGGCCACGCCCATCTGCATGCCCAATCGGGCGACGTTGATGACGGGCCGGATGCCTTCTCTCCACGGCGTCCGGCACAACGGCATCCCGCTCTCCCTGGAGGCTACGACGTTCACCGACGTCATGGCCGCGGCCGGGTACCACACGGCGCTTATCGGCAAGTGCCACCTCCAGAGCATCAAGGACGATCCTCCGGTGATCGGGATGCCGGAGCCGGATCCGCAGCGCGTCCGGCCGCCCGAGCTGCTCCGCGAGGCGCGGAAGAGCACCGGCGGGCGTTACGACCAGGAGCTGCCGTCCACCTGGGCGCGGGAGCCGGAGTTCGAGCCGGTGTTTCCCTACTATGGTTTCCAGCACGTGGAGCTGTGCATCAAGCACGCGGATCAGGTGGTGGGACACTACGAGCGGTGGCTCCGGGCGCGCCATCCGGACCCCGACTCTCTGCGCGGGGCGGCGCACCAGCTTCCCGGCAACGACTACCAGGCGCCCCAGGCCTGGCGCACCCGCGTGCCCGAAGAACTTTATCCCACCAGCTACGTGGCCGAGCGCACCATGGCGTTCCTGGAGGAGCACGCGCGCTCGGGGCGGGAGCGGCCCTTCTTCCTCCAGTGCTCGTTTCCGGATCCGCATCACGCGTTCACGCCGCCCGGCCGGTACTGGGACCTCTACGATCCGGAGCAGATCGCGCTGCCTGCCTCGTTCCACCAAGGCGAGCATCCGGTGCAGCCGCATCTGGCGCGGCTTTACGAGGAGCGCGACCGGGGCGAGGCCAACCGCGACGGCCAGCGGGGCTTCGCCATCACCGAACGGGAAGCGCGCGAAGCCATCGCCCTGACCTACGGCATGATCACCATGATAGACGACGCCATCGGCCGCATCCGGGCGCAGATCGAGGCCCTGGGGCTGGCGGACGACACGGTCATCGTCTTCACCAGCGATCACGGGGATTTCATGGGCGATCACCAGCTCCTGCTCAAGGGTGCGCTGCACTATCGCGGGCTGGTGCGGGTACCGTGCATCTGGGCCGATCCGTCGGCCGCGGTGAGGGGCGTGGTCAACCCCGGGCTGTGCGGCACCCTGGATCTGCCCAGCACCATCCTGCACCGGGCCGGCCTCGAAGGGCACAACGGGATGCAGGGGGTGAGCCTGCTTCCGGCCATGGGCGGTGGCGACACGGGGTACGAGTCGCTGCTCATCGAAGAGCACCAGCGCCGGGGCTACATGGGCTTCGACAACAATTTCCGGGCTCGCACCCTGATCACGCCGGATCGCCGCCTGACCCTCTACAAGGGCGCGGGCTGGGGCGAGGTCTACGATCTCGCCAACGACCCGGACGAGATGCGCAACCTGTGGGACGAGCCGGGCTCTCGGCGAGCCGAGCTCGCCGAGGAGCTGGCCCGCAAGATGATGGCCCTCACCGACACGAGTCCCCTGGCCACCCACCATGGACCCTAGCCTTAATCGCGGGGCCGGTTTCGCAGCCTCCGACCCCCTCTCCCTCTGGGAGAGGGTTGGGGTGAGGGTGCCCAAATCAACCGCCCCGCCGGGTACGGCACGGAATGAGGCAGGCAGGGTTGTTGGGGCGCCCTCACCCGGCCTTCGGCCACCCTCTCCCAGAGGGAGAGGGGTTGGGTTTGGGACGGGACGCACCGGCCTTCGGCCACCCTCTCCCAGAGGGAGAGGGTTATTATTCGTCGCTGGCCCGGAAGCGGGTGGAGACGTAGGAACGACTTCAAGGTCAACTTGTTGATGGAACGTAGCGGACTGGAGTTCGGCCTGGGGTTGCGCGCGCGGCACCCGGCCATGCTTGCGGAGTATTCGCGTCAGGCGGAGGACGCGGGATTCAGCCACATCTGGCTGTACGATTCGCCGCGGTGCGCCGAGCCCTACGTTTCCCTGCCGTATTGCGTCATGGCCACCTCTCGCGCCGTGGTCGGCATGGCGGTGACCAACACGCAGACCCGTGACCCCACGGTGGTGGCCAACGGCTTCGCGACCCTTGCCATCCTCACCGGGGGCCGAGTCAAGTTCGGCCTCGGGCTCGGCGACAGCGCGGTGAAGTTCATCGGCAAGAGGCCGTCCCGTTTCGACGCCTTCCGCGAAGGGGTCGACGTCGTGCAGGGGCTTCTGCGGGGCGAAACCGTGCCCTACAACGGCCGGCGGCTGAAGCTCCCCGCGGTGCCCGAGGTGAAGCCGCCGCTGCTGCTGGCGGCGGAAGGGCCGCGGACCTTCGCGTTCGCCGGCGCGGCCGCGGACGGCGCCATCATCAGCCCGGGCGGGTCTCCGCGCTTCCTGCGCTACGCCATCGGAAAGATCCGCGAGGGAGCGGTGCGGGCCGGACGCGATCCGGAAGCGCTCCACATCTGCGCCTGGACCCACTGTGTCGTGGGGGAGACCACGCAGCAGGCCATGGACGCGCTGGCGCCGGAGGTGGGCCGGACCCTGGTAAAGGCCGCCGTGCATATTCCCCCTGAGGTCTTGGGCGCGTCCGAGCCGTTGTTATCCACGGAAATGCGCGCCCATGTCCTCGCCGAGGCCACGCGGCAGGACCACGAATACGATCTCGCACGGACCCTTCGTTCCGTCCTGGGCGACGATCTGTTCAGGGAGATGACGATGGCGGGCACGCCCGACGACTGCGCGCGGAAGATCGCGGAACTGAGGAGCGTTGACGGGCTGAGCCAGCTCATCATCAACGTCTACGGCCGGGACCGGGAATTTGCGCTGAAGGCGCTGGGGAGCCAGGTGGCCGGCTAGCGGGTACGCCCACCGCCACCCCCGGGGCACGTGTAGGGGCGGGTTTCAAACCCGCCCGCGCCCGCACGGCGCCGCCGGCCGATACCGTCTGCCCAAAGCGGGCGTCCTCCCATGGCCGCCCTACAGCGGCACGGCCTCGCCCTCCGGCACCTTGTCCTTGTCGAGGTGCTTCAGCGCCTGATAGACGAAGTCGTGCCCGAACATCTCGGTCCAGCCTTTTTGCAGGCGGCCGACCACGGGTCCGGGCTTGCCGTCTCCGATGGCATTGCCGTTGATGCGGGTGAGCGGCAGCACGCAGCGGGAGGTGGTGGTCATGAATGCTTCGTCGGCGTTCATGATGTCGTACAGTTGAAAGTTCGTCTCCTCCACCGGGATGTCGAGGTTTTGGGCGATTTCCAGCACCGCGCCCCGGGTCACGCCCGACAGAATGGTCTGGACCGGCGCCGTGACCAGCGTGCCGTTGCGCACGATCCAGAAATTCGCCGCGGTGAGCTCGGTGACGTTCCCCTCCAGGCTCAGCAGCAGGGCATAGGCCTCCGGGTCCACCAACTGGGCCTGCTGTTCCGCCAGCCACAGATGCATGCGGCTGGTGCTCTTGATCTTCGGGTCCCACACTTGGGTTGGGATGGCGCGAATGTGGGTCGTGATCACGTGGCCGCCGTAGATGTAGTGGTGGGCGAACTTGTGGAAGCCGATGGGCTCGCACAGGATCACCACCGTGGCATGGCCGGCGGCGTCCGGTCCGCGGGTGATGTAGTGGCCCACGAAGTAGTCCTCGTCGGGTCCCAGCAGTTCGCGGTTCTGTCTCACCAGCTCCATGGTGGTCTCGTGCATCTCGTCGGCGGTCAGGCCGGAGTCCAGCCGTATCGCCTTGAGCGAACGGTAGAGCCGGGCGATGTGCCGGTCGAGATGAAAGATCTCGCCACGGAAGGTTCGCGTCCGCTCGAACACGCCGAGCCCGGACAGGAACCCTCGGTCGTAGATGGAAACGCTCGCCCGACTCTCGGGCAAGAACTCGCCGTTGACGTATGCAGTGCGTTCAGCCATGGGGAAACTCCCTTCCAGGTTTGGTCTCACTCCACATGGTAGGATGTTCGGTGCCCGTCTGTAAACCGCTCGGCTACGATGCCCCACACACCGTCATTCCCGCGAAAGCGGGAATCCAGGGGTGGTGGAGGGGTGCTGCAGCGGTGTTTCCCCGCTCCACCACTCCTGGATTCCCGCTTTCGCGGGAATGACGAGTTCGGGGCCGGGTGCCTTTGGATCCCCGTGTATCGTCCATATCTCGTTGAGATGGGTCTCATTCGTCGTTGCACAGTAGTTGCTGCAGCTCGTGGGGGGTATCCACCATGAAGTCGGGGGATTCCTGTTCGAGGGTTTCGCGTGTCTGGTAGCCCCAGGTGACTCCGGCGGTTCGCACGCCCGCGCGCTTGCCGTGGCGGATGTCGCCCCGGGTGTCGCCGATCATGAAGCTCTCGTCAGGGGGACAGCCGAAGCGCTCCAGCGCGTGTCGGAGCTTGTCGCTTTTGGTGCCCGGCTGCCGGGCGTCAAGCACCAGGGAGACGCACTCGGCCACGCCGTTCTGGGAGAGTCCCCGCCTGACCAGGTGGTCATAGTTGGAGGTCACGATGACGATGGTGTGTTGCCCGGACAGGGTCTTCAGAAGATCGGGGATGCCCGGAAACATGGCCGGTGCGTAGCCACCGGCTTCGAGCAGGGCATGCATTCGCTCGGTGTAGCGTTCGATGTGGCTCTCCGGTACCCCCAGCAGCGTGGCGATGCCGGTGGCGCTCAGGTCTTCGATGGTTTCGAAATCGTCCGGGGTCGGAGGCCGGCCCAGTCCGGTGTCCACGGCCGTCCGCTGGAACGCGGTCAGGAGTTGGTCGAAGGAGTCGACGAGGACGCCGTCGTAGTCGAAGTGGAGCAGCATACAGGGAGCCCGCGCTCGCGGCTGGGCTTGGGGTGGTCAACCCGCGTGCAACTGCCGCGCTCCGGCGAGGCGCCGTGTTCACGCCGCGGCGCTGCCCTCCGCAGCGGGCCGGACCTCTTCCATCAGCCGCGCGATGATGTCCAGCGATGAGATTCCCTCGGCCTGGGCCTTGAAGTTGGGGATGATGCGGTGGCGCATCACCGAGGGCGCCATGGCCTGCACGTCTTCCACGGACACCGCGAAGCGCCCGTCCAGGATGGTCCTGGCCTTGCTTCCCAGCACCAGGAACTGCGACGCACGCGGACCCGCTCCCCACTCGACGTAGTTCTTCACCACCTCGGGCGCCAGGGGGTTGTTGGGACGGGTGGCCTGGGCCAGGGACACGGCGTAGTTCACCACGAAGGGCGACACCGGCACTCGCCGCACCAGCTCCTGGTAGGTGAGAATGGCCGGCCCGTCCATGACCTTGGCCGGCGAGGGTTTGTCGGTGGAAGTGGTCTGAAGGACGATCTGGACCTCGTCTTCCAACGGCGGATAGGACACCTCGATGTTCAGCATGAAGCGGTCGAGCTGTGCTTCCGGCAGCGGATAGGTGCCTTCCTGCTCGATGGGATTCTGGGTCGCCAGAACGAAGAACGGCAGGTCCAGCGGGTAGGTGGTGCCGCTGGCCGTGACCCGGTACTCCTGCATGGACTGGAGCAGCGCCGCCTGGGTCTTGGGCGGCGTACGGTTGATTTCGTCCGCGAGCAGGATGTTGGTGAAGATCGGACCCCTCAGGAACTGGAACTGGCGCCGGCCGGTGGCGGCGTCCTCCTGGAGGATGTCGGTGCCGGTGATGTCGGAGGGCATCAGGTCCGGGGTGAACTGAATCCGGTTGAATTCCAGGTCCAGCACTTCCGCCAGCGTGCTGATGAGCATGGTCTTGGCCAGACCCGGAACTCCTACCAGCAGGCAGTGGCCCTTGGAAAAAAGGGCGATGAGGACCTCCTCGATAACCTTGTCCTGACCGACGATGACCTTGCGGATCTCTGCGAGCATGGTCCGGCGCTTTTGTCCGAACTCCTCGATGGCCGCGAGTTCCTGATCCAGGAGTTGTGTCTCGTCCATGTGGTGGTTTCCTTCCGGTTTCCGGTTTCCGGTTACTGGTATCGGGCGACAGCGCGGTGCGGGGACGGGCGGGTTTGAAACCCGCCCCTACATCTCTTCGCCGCCCCTGGTCGGCAACAAGGTCCGGTTGCCCTAGCCGCGCAGCTTCCTCACGACCTCCCGGGTCCGGCGCAAGCCCTCGTCGTCGCCCACCGCCTCGTAGACGCCGCCGAGGACTTGATACACGCCGGGGTGGAACGGGTTGATCTGGAGCGCTTCCAGCAGGGCGCTGCGTGCCCGAGCATGGTCGCCGGCCTCGTGGTGAAGCCGCCCCATCAGGTAATAGGTATGCACCAGGTCGGGGTCGAGATGCAGGGCCTTCTCCAGGTGCGGCAGCGCTTCGTCATAGCGCTGTGACTGAATCAGGGTCTCGCCCAGCCGGTTGAGAATGACGGTGGAGTTGGGTCCGGCCCGGAGCGCCCGGCGATACTCGGCGCCGGCGGCCCGAAGGCGGCCGCGTTGGCGCAGGCGGTCGCCCAGATGGGTCCGGTTCCTGGCAATCTCCGACTGGATCTCGTTCAACTCCACGGATGCCGGCTGTCCGCCCTCCTGCGCCACCTTGTAGCTGCGGATGCGGCTGCCCTGGATCACCGCGAGCCCCTGTCCCTGGACGAACCGGCGCCAATCGGCCTCGAAGCCGTCCAGCGGCACACCCATGACCGCCTCGATGGCTTCGGCGGTGGACAGGCGGTTCACCTGGGCGAGCACCTCCGGTATTCCGGAGGGGCCCTTGGCCTGCCGGATGTAGTCCACGGCCGAGGCCACCTCGGCGTAGGCGAGTTGGACCTGCTCCGGGGTATCGAGGCGGATGAGGGAGGGCTCCATGTCCTTGAAGCTCACGAACTCCTGCCGCTCGATGGCCGTGGCCAGCAGGGTCTCGTTGGCCGGGGTCAGGTAGTCCGGCCTTGGCCCCTGCACGGGTTTTCGCCACACGGTTTCGTAGTAGCGGGCAATCCCTTCGTGCAGCCAGATCGGCGCCTTGTTCCGGGTCAGGTTGACGATGGCCAGGTGAATGTACTCGTGGACGAGGGAATCGAGCCAGCGGAATCCGTGGGCCATGACCCGCGGCGAGATGATCATGACCTTGTTGAACTTGCACAATCCGATGGCGCCGGTCTCTTCGATGTCCCGGAGCGTGAAGGTCGTGATGGCGGTGAAGGCCTGCACGTCCGGGGCGATCTCGATCCGCACCTTGCTCCGCGGCCAGTAGCCCAGCGCGCGCCCCACCTCCTGGTGCGCCCGCTCCAAAGCCTCCAGCGCGGGTTCCGCCAGGATGCCGTCGCTCTCTTCGCGGAGGTGGATCACGAAGTGGTCGCTCTCATGGCGCTTGAAGTGCCGGACGACGTCGTGGGTCTGCTGGAGCAGCAGCCGCAGGCCCTGGCGCTGGTCGTTCTCGGAATCCATGGCCAGGGCCTTCTCGACCGTAGCGAGGGCCTTGCCGTAGGCACCCTCGTAGTAGGCCAGAAGCGCAGCCAGATCCAGCGCGTCCGCGGATTCCGGCCGGGCTTCCATGAGCCGTGCGACAACCGGCCGGGCATCCTCGACCCGCCAGGCCCCCAGGAACTCTCGTGCCGTATCGACGTCGGAACCTTCCGGCGCCGGATCCGCGGCGTGTCCGAGAGCCGCGCCGCCAAGGGCGAGGAGCGCGGCGAGCCACAGGACTCGGCTCAGGCGTTCGAAGAATGTCGGAAATCTCTTCATGGAATCGGCGCCGCCGGAATCAGCGCGTTGGTGCGCGGCGGCCGCTTTCGACTATTGCGACAACTCCCTGAAGTAACGCTCGATCTGTTCCTTGTACCGGTCCGGCACTCCCTGCTTCAACGACTCGAGGACCTCCTCGCGAAACTTCTCGGGCTTGTAGTCGTCCTTGCCGGGAAGCTCGAACTTCTCCGTATCGAGGCCGGTCAGGTTCTCATCGATGTCGTGATCCGGAAACTGCGGGGTGCCGGTGGGCGGCAGGAACTGCCCGGTAGGCAGGAACCGGCCCCGGCGAAACACATGGACCAGCGGCACGCGTCCGAACTGCCCCCGCTGCGCCATTCGTTGCATCGCCTGCTGCATCTGCTGGCTCGATTCGGAGAGACGGTTGATGGCCTCCTGTTCCGGCGGGATGGCTGGTCCCGGCCGAAGCGAGCCCAGCTCGTGGGTCGCCTCGCCCATGAATTGGCCGGCCTCCGCGAGGTTGTTGACGATCTTCGGGTCCAGTGACGGGAAGAGTTGGAACAGGTACCGGAGCCTTTCGACGAGGTCGGTGGTCCTTTTCTTGAGCACGTCCTCCCGGGTGGCAAGCCCACGGACCGCGCTCTTCTGGGGCGGGGTCAGCTCCGGGTCCGGGAGGCTCGCGATGGCCTGGTATTCCCTCGCGAGCGCCGCCAGCATTGCCAGGGCCGCTTGCCGCGCCTCGCCAAGGGGGCCCATTCCGGCGAGCTCTTCGGTCACCGGCCCGAATTGTTTGGCGAACGCGTCGAAGTCCCGGTTCTCGAACATGTCCCGCAGCCCTGACAGCAGCCCGCGGATGGCGGCGTCCCGCTCGCGTTCCGCCGCGGGCCGGCCCCGGTCGCTTTCCAGGTCGGGAGGGGCGAGCAGATGGGCCAACACCGCCAGGTCGGCCTGCGCGCTTGCCGCAAGATTCAGAACGGCCTCCTCGCGCCGGGCGTCGATCTCGCCCGTGGCCTCCTTGTGGGTGCTCTCGGTTCCCAGCAGGATTTCCTGCTGTTCCTGGAGGATCTGCTGCAACTCGTTGCTGGACCGGTTCATGGCCCCCTGCATGCGGGACATCATGGAGCCCTGGGCCTGCTGCTGCCCGCTTCGGAGCGAAGCGGCCAGTTGCGCCATCTGGTTGAACAGCTCCCGCGCCAGTTGCATGGCGCCCTGGATGTCGCCTTCCCTGAGCTTCTGGCGGATCTGGTCCATCATGGAGCGCATGTCGGCGAACGGCATGTTGCGCATGTTCGCCGGGTTGATGAATTCGTTGGGAACCTGTCTCGCGAACTGCATGAGCGAGGCCTGCAGTTCCTGGAGCTGCCTGGAGAGCTTCGACAGCTCCTTCAGCACCTCGTCGAGCTCCTTGTTGCCGCTTCTCAGCTTCTCCAGCGAGTCCAGGAAGCGCTCCTGGTCCTTGACCATGTCCCTGGCGTTGGCTGCCATGTCCTGGCCCGCGAGGCGCCGGCTCACGTCCTCGCTGAGCATCGACAGCCTTTCCAGCTCCGTGGCCATGGCGTCGTGGGCTTGCTCCTGCTCGGCCGGCGAAGCAGCCTGGCGCATCCTCTCCACGAGATCGTTCCGTGCATGTTCGAGGTTGCGCTTCAGGGTCTCGAGGTCGGACCATGTGGCGAAATCGCTGATGCGGTCGACGCGGGTGCGCTGCATGGCGTCGTCCACGCGCTGCATCATCCGGTCGAGCCCCTCCGCCAGCCGCTGACCCGGGTCGCCCGGCGTTTGTTCGTCAGGGGGGGCTTCGAGGTGATCACCCAGAAGATCGACCATCTTGTCCGAGATATCGCGGATCATCTCGGTCACTTGACGGTGCTCGGCCTTGAGGTTCTTGAGGCGAAGGCTCAGGGGCCTGGACTTGACCAGCTTGGGACCCGAGATGGTGTCGTTGTCCAGCACCTCCAGATGGTAGACCACGACGTCGCCTTCCTCCAGGCGAATGGTATCCAGGTCCCAGATGAAGGTCTCCTGGAGGGTCCGCGCAAGCTCTTCGCGCCACACCGGGATGCGCTCTTCCCGTTCCCCGACGGCCGCCACCAGGGTGATCTGCTGAATCCCGTAGTCGTCGCTGGCGCGGTATTCCAAGGCCAGCCTCTCGTCACCGTTCACTTCCAGGTCTTCCGTCGGCTTGAGCAACTCCACCAGCGGGAAGCTGTCGGGCACGGCAACCATCTCATAGGGAATGGGCAGGTTCTCGAAGCCGAAGGGATCCTCGAGACGAATGCGGTACCCCTGCGAGCGGAACAGCACGACGCTGCCCTGAGCGGTGTCGCCGGTGATCTTCAGCGGGATTTCCCGGCCATCGTCGAGGGCGACGACGGCTTGAGCCATGCCCTTGTTCGTGGTGGCGGAGAAGTTCAGGGTTGAACCCTTGACGCCGCGAACGTTGCCGCCGGTGAAGGTCTGGTCGGGAAGGCCGGTGTAGTGGGGCGGGTAGAGCGTCACCTTCAGCCCGGTGACGGATGGACGCTCCACCGCCGTGATGCTGTACCACGGAGATTCGAACGGTCCGGTGACGACGCGGTAGTCCAGGTCTTCGGTGACCTCGGGAAGCACCGCCGCGTACCGGCCGGTCTCAGCCTGGTCCATGGCGACGGTCTGCGGCCCCTCGGTCGCCTCTCCGGAACGCGCGGGTTTGAATACCATCTCGACGCTATCGGGACGGGCTCCGGAGGTGACCGCCTCGACGGAAATCGCGCTGCCGCGAATCACCCGCACGTCCCCGGTCACCACGTGAATGAAGATGTCCGCCGGCGGCAGGTGTTCCAGCGGATGCGTCACCAGCGCAAGGGTCCGGCCGGGAAAGTCCGGAAGCCATACGGCCAGGGCCAGCACCGGCGCGGCCGCCAGCGCCAGCAACCGAGCCTTGGTCCGCAAAGGCCGCATATCCACCAGCGCTTCCGTTTGAATGCCGCGAATCTGCTCGCGGGTCTGGCGGATCAGCGCAAGGATCATGGGGGCGGAAGCTCCGGCCGGCCGGGCCGGGTCCGCGAGCTGCGGGTAGAGTTGCAGCGAGTTGATGAGGTTGTTGCGGAGCTCCGGCCGCTGCCTCTCGATGGCCCGGGCCGCCCAGGACAGGCTGCGGGACCGCAGGAAACGCAGCAGGGTGAACCCGGCGACCGCCAGCAGCGTGGCGACGGAAAGCAGGCTGAAGGCCAACGGGGAGTAGGGCAGCAACTCCTTGACGGCGTCAATGCCCATTCCCAGGGCCGCCAGTACCGCCAGCGCGGTGCCGGCAAGGCACAACGCCTCCAGGCCTTGAGTCCTTCGGAGCCGGTCCACGAACCGCTGCAGGAAATCGCCTATTGGGCGGTAGTCTTCCTCGTGCATTCCAGGGTCCTCGCCGCTGCGGCCACTATGGAACACATATGTATGGACCGAATGTTTCTGGAACACGTGTTCAGAGGTCGCCTCGCATGACCCATTCTAGAACTTTTTTCCGGATTCACAAGGGCGCCGAGCCGTTTTGCGGATGAGCCGAAACCCTTCCCCGCCACCGTGGCCGGCACCGGGCGGCGGCCAATCTGGCAACCGGCAAGTGCTTGTGTTATGAGGGATGTTCACCTGCATTCCCCGAAAAGACCCCATCGAAAGGACCCCATTGAATGGACCGCGATTCCACGGAACTGCCGCTCGTCTGCCACGAAGGACATGAAGACCACGACCACGATGATGCGCCTCTCCCCGATGAAGACCACCCCATGTGGCGGTCCGAGCGCATCTCGCTGACCTCGGTCGGCATCGATATCGGCTCGTCCACGTCCCATCTCATCTTCTCCCGGCTGGTCCTTCGCCGGCAAGGCATCTCCCTGTCCAGCCGTTTCGTGGTGGTCAAGCGGGAGATCGTCCACGAGTCGCCGATCCTGCTGACGCCCTACGTGGACAAGCAGACCATCGATACGGAGAAGCTGAACGAGTTCATCCACCAAGCATACGCCCGCGCCGGCCTCACCCGGGGCGACATCGACACCGGTGCCCTGATCGTCACCGGCGAGGCCGCCAAGAAAGAGAACGCCGAGGCTATCGCGGCGTTGTTCGCCGAGGAGGCCGGCAAGTTCGTGTGCGCCACCGCCGGACATAACCTCGAGGCGATCCTGGCCGCCTTCGGTTCCGGCGCGGTGGAGGTGTCGACCCGCGACGACAACGTCGCGTGCATGAACGTGGACGTCGGCGGCGGCACCAGCAAGATCGCCATCACGCGCGGCGGACAGGTGGTGGACACGGCGGTGCTGGAGGTGGGGGCCCGGCTGGTGGCCCTGGACGGGAGCCAGAAGATCAACCGGCTCGAGGATGCGGGGGCCCGCATCGGTGACGCCAGCGGTGTGTCGTTGGCCGTGGGCCAGACGCTGGGGGAGGCCGACAAGGAGCGGATGGCCGACACGCTGAGCGGCTGCCTCCTGGAGGTGCTGGGACGCGGTCCGTTGTCGCCGCTGACCCAGGAGGTCATGCTCACGCCGGCGCTGTCCTATAAGGAACCCATTCATACCATCCAGTTCTCCGGCGGGGTCTCGGAATACATCTACGGCTACGAGACCGCGGACAAGGGGGATCTGGGCAACCACGTCGGACGGAAGATCCGCGCCGGGGCGGTGGAGTTGGCCACCCGCGAATCGTGGGAGTTCAAGGAACCCGACGTGCGTATCCGCGCCACCGTCATCGGCGCATCGCAGTACACCGTGCAGGTGAGTGGCAACACCATCTTCCTCTCCGACCAGTCCGTGCTGCCGCTGAGGAACCTCCAGGTGATTACGCCGCACTTCCGCCAGACCGAGCCGTTGACCACGGAAGATGTCCGGAGCTCCATCGAGAGCGCGCTGCAGCGTTTCGACATGACCGAGGGCGACCGCGCGGCGGCGCTGGCGCTTCACTGGGACCTGGGACCTTCGTATCCGCTCATCCGGACGCTGGCTACCGGCGTGGTGGAGGGGATGAAGGAGCATCTCCGCCAGGGGCAGAATCTGGTGCTGGTGTTCGATGCCGACATCGCCAAGCTGGTAGGCAACATCATCGACAAGGAAATCCTTCCCGGGGCCGGCGTCATCTCCATCGACGGCATCGACCTCAAGGATTTCGACTTCGTCGACATCGGCGAAGAGCTGGCGGACGCCAAGGCGGTGCCGGTGGTGATCAAGTCGCTGATCTTTCGTCACGCGGAATGGGGCAGGGGGCGTTTGCTGGCGAATGACTGATGGTTGGCAACGAATCCCGGGCGCTGCAAGGCCGGGATTCGCCGAAGCAAACGTCCACTTCGGCCTGCCGGGCGAGGCTGTTGTAGGGGCGGGTTTCAAACCCGCCCGTGCCGGCCATCGTGCGGAATCCCCGGCTGTGAGCTTCTGCGTCTGAGGCATATCGGATGTTCCGGGTGCAGCGGCCTGAAGTCGGCGATAGACAGCCACACTCTCAAGAGATGGCGGCCGGGTCCGTCGCCGGCGAACCGGGTCCGCGTGTGCAGGATCACGTGATTGTTGAAGTACTCGACGTCGCCCGGCTCGAGTTCCAGGGAAACCGCCACCTCCTCGGCCACGGTATTGAAGACATCGAGGGCGCGGTTCTGTGCCGTGGTCAACTCGGGAACACCGGCCAGTTTCTGCGCCCGCCTGATATGGACGGGAAACGCGCAGGCGTTGAACACGCCGTCTCGAATGTCCAAGAAGGGCAGCCGGGTCCACGGGTGCCCTTGATCCGGATGCGGATGTGTCAGCGCTACGTGAAA
Organism: uncultured Binatia bacterium (SeqCode); assembly: GCA_965221155.1. GTDB lineage: Bacteria > Desulfobacterota > Binatia > UBA9968 > JAJDTQ01 > JAJDTQ01. The sequence continues at coordinate 2,676,374 of OZ244869.1, forward strand.
CGGCCGGGTGAGTACGCGCAATAGATCGGGATGCTCCGTCGCCAGGATATTGTAGACGGTGGCGGCGCTGGCAAATCTGCGGATCCCGCCTTTGAGGGCGGGCCGCAAGCACAGGAATCCGATGACGTCCTCCGGGTCGGCGTGGAAGGGAAGCTCACCCGTGGCGCGAAAGCCCAGCCGCCCGTTGTCCTCGGGTTCCGCCCGTACGTGGGCAAGCTTTACGCCCCCCGGTTGCTCCACCGCGTTGCCTAGCCGCCGGTTCAAGGCCGAGAAGGCTCGGGCCACCTCTTGCTGGTCCATGTCTCCCGAGGGCATGCCGCGCAGGATTCGAAACCCGAAACCCGATTTGAGCTCCCGGGCCGTCCTGGCCATCTGTGAAGCCAGCAGGGGCAGGTCCGGCGCTTGACGCGGGCTGCTTTTGACGCCCTCCCTCGCCAATACCGGCAATTCCGACAACTCGCTGCCGGAGAAGTCAAGAAGCCAGGTTTTCGACCGCCCCAGGTCGTCGGGCTCCCATGCCGCGGGGTCTGTCGTTTTCGGGAAGTCTACGGTATTGCCTGCCATGGCCGTTGGTTCCTTATTGGGGTGCGTCACTTCTCCCGGAAGGCATCCTGCCGGTAGCCGCGGAGGGGTTGCAGGAGGTATTCGATGAGCCGTTGTCTTCCGAGGATGAGGGCGGCCTCCGAAGACATTCCGGGCAACAGCTCGATTTTCTGCCCCTCGATCTCCATGTAGGTTTGATCGAGCTCGATGAGTGCCTTGAACACGGGGCCTGCCGGTTCGGCGCTTGGCTGCGGGGCGGCGCTGCCCGCAACGCTTGCGAAGGCCGGCGCGCCGGACTGGGCTCCCGCGTTCACGGCATCCTTGCCAATGTGGCTCACGGTTCCCCCGATGGCGCCGTAGCGGCGGAAGTCGAAGGTCGTGACCTTGAGGGTGACCCGTTGGCCCGGCTTCACAAAGCCGATGTCGGTATTCGCCACGAACGCCTCCACGCGAATCCCGGCGTTCCGAGGCACGATCACCATGAGCCGGGCGCCGGGCTCCACCATGCCGTTTTCCGTGTGCACGGCGAGGTCCTGGACCACCCCGTCAACCGGGGAGACCAGGGTGTGCCGGGCGCGGTACTCCTGGGCCTGGCGGATGTCCTCCCGCAGGACGATCATCCGCCCCCGAACGGATGCCAGCAGGGTGCGGCGCTCCCGGTAGAACTCGGAGACGGCGCGTTCCTTCTTTGCCCGGATCGCCGCCAGAGAGGCCTTGGCCTCGGCAAGTTCTTTTTGACGGAGCGCGATGTTTCCCTCGAGCTCCACCAGCCGCTCCTGCTCTTCGAACAGTGCCAGCCTGGAGCCGTGGTTCCTGCGGTAAAGAGTCTCGCGCATGGCGGTCCTCTCGCGCAGAATGGGCAACAACCTCCTGTGCTTGGCAAGCACGGCCTCGATGGTGTGGAACTGCGCCCGCCGTTCCGCCATCATGCCGTCCAACTCGTGGAGGTGCGCCCGGTGTGCCGCGATCTGATCCGCCAGGAGAGCTTTGTTGACCGAGACGATCTCCGGCGGGGCGCCGGCGGGCGGACGGAAGGGCCGGGGCTTGCGCCAGGCCAGGGCCGCCTCGAGGCGGGTGGCCTCCACGGACTTGATTTGGAGCTCGGCCGTGAGCTTGGAGATCTCGGCGTCCACCAGGGTGGTGTCGAACTCGATCAGGACGCCGTCGCGCTCGACGAGGCTTCCTTCCTCGACGGCGATGCGCCTGACCTTGCCCAGCTCGAAGGACCGGATGATCTTCACCTGCCCGGTGGGAACAATGCGTCCGGGCGCCACCGCGGCCACCTCGACCTCCGCGATGGATGCCCAGGCGAGGGTCGCGACGAGAAAAACGCAGAGCGAAACGAGCAGGATGATATCGGCGCGGCGCGGGCTGTTCACCCCAAGCTCCCGCAGCCGTTCCGCTCGAGTCTGTCTGGATCCCGGACCCTGTTTCGAAACACTCCCATGATCTCGCTCTTCATAGTCGTACCCTCGGAAATGACTTCAGGGCTGCCATACAACCGCCCACGTAGATTCCAATCGGCCGGGCGGCGTCGAACTTTAACGATACTTTCGAGGGGCAACTATTTTCTGCGGTTTCGGGAACGTCTGAACGATCCGCTGAAGCAGTGGAAGCTCTCTCCCGAGGATCTCCGCAACCGGGGTCGCTGGGCGGAATACGAGGCGGCCATCGACGAGATGTTCCGCAAGACCTCGACGGTTCCTCAGCCCTGGACGGCCGTCCCCGGGGACGACAAGAGGTACGGGCGTCTTGTTGCCATGAAAGCGGTTCTGGAGAGGCTGGCGGACGGCGTGGACACGACGCCGCACTCCCTCGATTCCGAGTTCGAGGGGAAGGCGCGCAAGATACTGGGCGTCGACGCGTCCGGCTGAGACGCGCCCTGATGTCGGCCGGCGCCGACCGGCCGGGCAGCCCCTAGTGCGCCACCTGGGCCATGGCCATGGTGATGGACTCTTCGATGTCGGCGATGACGCTGCCCACCTCACGGCCGATGAGGTCCATCATTCGGAGCTGTTCGATGCGGGGGCGAGCCCGTTCCATCTCCCGTTCCGAGAATATGTCGCCGAGGATGTCGCAGGCGTCCACAAGACAGATCAAGGCGACGTCCCGCGGGTCGGGCATATCATCCGATAGCAGCACGTCCTCCATGCGCAGCTTGACCTCGCGTTCGACGCGCCCGTCGATGGTGGGATAGCGCCGGGAACGGAAGACCCACAGGAACTTCTCGTCCTTGGCCTCGAGAATGCCGCGCTCGATGAGGCCGTTCATGGCCTGCTGGCGGAGGCCGGCGGCCTGCTCCCGGGCCAGCACCTCCACCCACCCCTTGGTATTCATGGTGTCGGGGGCGCTGACAATGCGCTCCAGGGGCCCGTCCAGGAGCGGGTTGCCCGTGGGGGTCGAGTCGATCACCAGAAGTTTCTCGGGGTCGGTGTCGATGCGGTTGGCGAAGGCCAGATCCATCAATATGGCGCCTACCAGAACGTGCTCCACGGCCCCGCCGCGGATCGGCAGGAACAGACCGTCGTCGTCCAGCATCAACAGCATGATTTCTTCAGTGAATGTAACCATGGCGCCGCCTGACCTATTCTGCCGCGAGGGCGGCATCGCGAGTGTCGTGGTATTCGAGCATGTTGAGGAACCCGCTGACCTCCATGACCGATTTGCACGAAGGTTGCAGCGCGCACACCGCCAGCTTGCCGCCTTCCTTTTGGCACTTCTTGGCGCTGACCAGGACCACCCGCAGGCCGGCGCTGCTGATGTACTCCATGTTCCCGCAGTCCAGCAGCACGCGATGGTCGCCGCGTTCGATGATCTCGGAGATCTTTTTCTCAAGCTCCGGGCTGGTGAAACCGTCGACGCGCCCGCTGGGCGCCACCACGACAAGCGATCCTTTGTTTTCCTCTTGAATGTCCATCCGACACCTTTTCTTCCGGTTTCGAAAGACCCTGTTCTAAAGACTACAACATGCGTCGAGGCACGCCGCGACCGTCAACTGATCCGCCCAAAGCGGCTCAAGAATATCACAACGGCAAACCATGGGCAACAAGCCTGTGGGCCGTATGCAGGGCGGATTTATCCTTCATGGTTTTTTCAATGCTGACAATGAGATACGGGCGGGGCTGGACATTCGTCGCGGGCTCTGATACAGGTGGAGCAACCCGGACGTGGGGGGATGGGAGCGTTGACGATTCTTTCGGAGGTGTCCGTCGGCCTTGTAGCGGCGGAAGACGAGGGGCGGTTTCGGGCCTTGATGCAGGCGTACCACTATCTGGGTGCGTTGCCGGGGATCGGCGAGACGTTGCGCTATGTGGCCCATCATCGCGGCCAATGGTTGGCGCTGGCGGTGTTCTCGGCGCCGGCGCTGAAGTGCGGCGCACGGGACCGCTGGATCGGCTGGGACTACGGCGTCCAGTTTGACCGGCTGCACCTTATCACCAACAACTCCCGGTTCCTGATCCTGCCGGGCGCTCCGCCAAACCTCGGGTCGCGGGTGCTGTCGCTGTGCACGCGCCGCCTTGTCCGCGACTGGCCGGTGCGCTTCGGCCATGCGCTGCTGCTGGTGGAGACCTTCGTCGATCCCAGGCGCTTCCACGGCACCGTCTACCGGGCCGCCAACTGGATCGAGGTGGGGCGCACCCGCGGCTTCCGCCGCCAGCGGCGGGGCTACAGCTACGGCCAACACGCGCTGCCGAAGCGAGTGTTCGTTCATCCCCTGTCGCGCACCGCGCGCGACCAACTCCGGGCGGATGCTCTCGATCCCCGCCTGCGACATGGAGTGCCCAAGATGATGCTCAACGCCGCACAGATGCGATCCCTTCCGGCCTTCTTCCACCCCATCGACGACCCCCGCCGCCGGCAGGGACGGCGCCATGCGCTGCCCACGGTGCTGGCCTTGGCCACCGCCGCGACCCTGTGCGGCATGCGCGGCTACAAGGCCATCAGCGAATGGGTCCAGGACCTCGGACCCAAGGCGCTGGAACGCTTCCGCGTGCGCCGCCGCCAAGGCCGCTGCCAGGCGCCGAGCCTGTCGGCCATCCGCAGCCTGCTCATCCGCGTCGACCCGGCCCAACTCGACCGGGCGTTGCGCGCATGGCACGAGGCTCATGGCGGCGGCGACAGCGCCCTGGCCATCGACGGCAAGACCCTGCGCGGCGCCATCGATGCCGATGGCAACCAGGCTCATGTGCTCGGCATCGTCGGCCACGACAGCAAGGCATCCTGGGCCCAAAAAAAGTCGGTCTGAGGCCGGATGCCACCGACGGGGAGAAGCGCACCAACGAGATCGGCACTGCCATTCCCCTGCTCGACACCCTGCCCGATATCGCCGGCCTCACCCTCACCGCCGATGCCCTGCTCACCCAGCGCGCCCTCGCCCATTATCTCCTCCACCGCAACGCCCACTATCTGTTCACCGTCAAGCGCAACCAGCCCAACCTGTATGACGATATCCACCTCCTGTTCCACCCGAGCATCGCCCGGCGCGCCCCCGACTTCGCCGCCGAAACCGCAAAGCCCGAACACGGCCGCCACGAGCGTCGTTCCATCTGGGTTTCCAGCGAACTCAACGACTACCTCGACTTCCCCGGCGTCGGTCAGGTGTTCGCCGTGCGGCGAGAAACCGTCGAGGTCAAGTCCGGCAAACGCCACTGCGAAACCTCCTACGGGATCACCAGCCTCGACCCCAAGGCCGCCTCGCCACAACGCCTCCTCACCCTCAATCGAGGACACTGGACCATCGAAGCTACACACCACATCCTCGACTGGAGCTTCGACGAAGACCGCAGCCGCATCCGTACCGGTCACGGCCCGGAGAACATCACATGCCTCCGGCGCTTCGCCATCGGCCTCATCAAAAAACGCGGCCTCGCCGTCGCCCAGACCATGCGCAACCTCGCCAGAAACCCGCGCCGGGTCCTCGACTTCCTCAAAATGACCGCCAACGCCTGCCCGCCAGCAGCACCCCGCTGACCTCCCCCCCAGCCGCATCCGTCGCCTCACCGTCAACCCTCGGCAAACCCCAGTCGCCCTGCCATGCCCGATTCCCCGCAATACACCTTGTTTCTGCCGCCTTCCTGTCCAACAAACCACCACCACCTCAGAAAATCGTCATCCCTCCGCCCGATCACGACCCCATCCAACAACATGCGCCTCCAATGCCAACCTCCAACTCCTGTGGCCAAATGCTCGATCTCCGCCACTCGGCCAAAAATCAGAACAAATTTACCGTGGGGCCGTATGGCAGTGAATCCGTTGACGAATCGTGCTTTCGCGAGCCGTGAAAGGACTGCGCCGCGGCAATGCCTTTACTTCTTCCCGGGCTCGAATCCGCCCTGCTCGTGGTAGACCACCTTCTTCTCTTCCTCGAAGGCCCGGACGGTGGGAATCGTTCCCCGCAGACCCAGCTCTTTCCACCGGCCGGCGACCTGGTCGTACATTTGCCGGGTCAACGTGGTGCGCTTGGAGAAGACCGGCAGGTAGCGGTGCTCCTTGCACGCGTTGATCAGCGCCTTGGAGCCGTAAGGGCGCTTTTCCGGCGGGTTCTGGGTGGGGTCCAGCCACGTGCTCCAGGTGTTCCGCAGGATGTCGATGTCCTCGATGGGATGGCAGCGGCTGCTCATGGCCCAGATCACCTGGTCCATGTCCGTCGGGTCGATGTCCTCGTCCACGGCGATGATCCACTTGGTGAAGTAGGCGCCGCCGGGTACCTGGGCCGCCAGGGCCAGACACTGGGCCGCATGGCCGGCGTAGCGCTGTTCCAGGCTGATGACGGTCATGCCGAAGCCGCCGGCTCCGGCCGGGTGGGCGTAGACTCCCTGAACGCCCGGGATGCCGAGCTTGTCCAGGTCGTCCCAGATGCGCGCCGACCGGATGACGGCGAAAAAGCCGCTTTGCTCGCAGGACGGGTAGTCCGCCATGATGGCGTTGGTAAGCACGGGATGGGTGCGGTAGTGCACTCGCGTGATGTCCACCAGCGGGCAGCCAGCCTCCGGCCTGCCGTAGTATCCGGGAAACTCTCCGAACGGACCTTCGGTCTTCACCGAGTTGAGATTGATGACCCCTTCCACCACCAGCTCGGCGTTGGCCGGCAGCAGCAGGTCGCTGGTCTGGGCCCGCACCACCGGAATCGCCTCGCCCTTGATGCCGCCGGCGAACTCGTACTCCGACACGTTCTTGGGAAAGGTCTGGGAGCCCACCAGCATGAACAGCGGATCGATACCCCAGGCCGCGGCCACGGCCACGGGCTTGCCTTGTTCCCAAGAGCGGGTGATGTGAAGCCGCGCGTCCTTTCCCGGGGACAGGTAGAGCCCGACCTGGTCCTTGCCCTGAAGCATCATCCGGTAGGTACCGACGTTCAGGTATCCGGAATCCGGGTCGCGGGTGAAGACCGCATCCGCGGTGCCCGCGTAACGCCCGCCGTCCAGCGGCCAATGCCTGGGGATGGGGAGCTGCTCCAGGTCGATGTCCGCCCCGCTCAGGGTGTTCTCGAAGACCGGGGCCTCCGTCGCCGGAACCTCCCGCGGCGGTATCCGATCCTTCATCTTCTCCTTGAGTCGGCGGATGAGCTCCAGCGTCGGCGTCTCCGGTGGCTCCTCGATGGTAAGGGCGATGCGTTTCGAGCTGGGACCCAGGATGTTCCATAGCATCCGGGCGCCAATGGGGCTGTCTTCGTAACCCTTGGGGTTATCGAACAGGATGGCCGGGGACGGGTCCTGCTTGGCCACCAGATAGGTGATGGCGCTCATCTCCTCGTCCCGGTCCACTGGCTTGTCGATCTGAATCAGCTCGTTGATGCCTTCCGCGCGATCCAACCACTCGCGGAGATCTTGAATCGGGCGGCCTGGGGCCGACTCGGGCCTGTTCGCCTCAGCCATGCTTCACCTTCCTTGTCGTGCGATGTTTCTTGTCGATGGTACCCGTGCCCGTGACAGGGCCTAATCTTGCATGTCTTCCGGCATGAGGCCGGTGAAATAGGCGAACGCGTGATGCGCCCGCCCGCTGTTGGTCGCCGCCATGATGGCGGTGTTGCGGCCGGGCATGGACGCAGCCTGGCCCACACTGCTGGCCACCCACTGCATGTAGGCGGTCCGCTCCAGGTAGACGGCGTGGCAGGCGGCCTGCTCCACGCTGTCGCCCACGGTGGTGATGCCGTGCCCCTGCATCAGCATGGCCATGCGGTCGCCCAGCGTCGTCGCCACCTCGATGCCGTCCTGAACCGTATAGATCAGCCGGGGGCTGTGGAAGATGGGCGTCTCGGGGGCGAAGGATGCGGCCTGATTGTAGATGGGCCGGATGGGAACGCCGGCGATGGCGAAGGCCGTGGCCAGCGGCTGGTGCGTGTGAACCACCGAGTTGATGTCCGGCCGGGCCTCCAGGATGGCCGCATGGATCATGGTCTCCCGGGGCGGGATCTTGAGGTTGATCACGGCCTTCTGGTCGCCGGCCTTGGCCCAGTTGGCCTCGCAGTTCTTTTTGTAGTCGTCGATGTCCACTTCCATGATGTCCTTGCTCTTGATGGAGCCCAGCGGCGCCAGCACCGGCTTGATCAGCAGCCGGTTGGTGCCGGGAATCCTGGCGCTTACGTGGCCGTGGTAGTCGGCAAGGCCCTGGTGGAACAGCATGCGCGTGGCCAGGGCCACGGTCTTCTTGAGCCGCCCGAGCTCACGCGCGCTGGGTTTGCCTTTTTGCGATTTGGCCATGGAGGTTCCTCCTCGGTAACGCCGAACCGAGCCCCGCGCCGGGATTCGTTGCTCATACGGATGAACGGAAAGGCGGAACGCTTCTTTCAGCGGGAATGGGGACGAGCGGAAAGCCCGTCGGAATTCGGGATTTCTTATCACAGGGGGGCCCGTGAATCCAGCGGGCCGGGAGGCGAGTCAGGGCTCTTCAAAAGTCAGGCCGACCCTCCGTCATTCCCGCGCAAGCGGGAATCCAGGGGTCGTGGGGCGGTTAGCACCGGCGCCAGACCCCTCCACTCCGCCTGGATTCCCGCTTGCGCGGGAATGACGGAGAGATGGAGACGACTTTTGAATATGCCTGGGAGGCGAGTCGTTCCCGTAGACTCCCGGCGCGGCTTTGTGTTAAAAATGCTCCGGGAGGGATTCAAGAAGGGACGGTCCTCCTGATTCCGGCCTCATCGGCCCGGACCCATTCTCCTACATGGTTGTTTCGGTGCTCCGGAAGTCGCTTGCCCGCAAGTGAGGGACGAAGTTCATGGACTATAAAGACACGCTCAACCTCCCCAAGACCACGTTCCCCATGCGCGGCAACCTGCCCCAGAGGGAGCCCGTGCAGGTGGAGAAGTGGGAGCGTGAGGACATCCACGAGAGGATGGTGGAGGCCAACCGCGAGCGTCCCAAATACATCCTGCACGACGGGCCGCCGTACGCCAACGAGCGTATCCACATCGGGCACGCGCTCAACAAGATCCTCAAGGACATCATCATCAAGTACAAGAGCATGAGGGGCTATTGCGCGCCCTACGTCCCCGGCTGGGACTGTCATGGGCTCCCCATCGAGCTCCAGGTGGAGAAGAGCCTGGGCCGGGAGAAGAAGAACCGGCTCAGCAAGGTGGAGGTGCGCAAGCTATGCCGCGCCCACGCGGAGAAGTTCATCGGGGTTCAGCGCGAGGAATTCAAGCGGCTGGGGGTGCTGGGCCGTTGGGCGGAGCCCTACCGGACCATCGACTTCGAGTACGAGGCCACGGAGGTCCGCGAGCTCGGCAAGTTCATGGCCACCGGTTCCATGTACCGGAGCAAGAAGCCGGTCTACTGGTGCGCTTCCTGCGCCACCGCGCTGGCCGAGGCCGAGGTGGAGTACGACAACCAGGAGACCCCTTCGGTCTACGTGAAGTTCCCGGTCAAGGACGCCAAGGGGAAGCTGCCGGACGACGCGGACGGCGCCTTCGCCATCTGGACCACCACGCCCTGGACGCTGCCGGCGAACCAAGCCATCGCGCTGCATCCGCAGATGCAGTACCGGCGCGTCCGCACCCCGGCGGGGGTGCTGGTGGTGGCGGGCGAGCTGTTGTCGTCGCTGATGGAAGTCTTCGGTTATGGGGCAGGGGAGTTCGAGGTGCTGGAGGGCTCCTGGTCCGGGGCCGAGCTGGAGGGCATCGTCTGCTCGCACCCGTGGCTGGATCGGGACGTCATCGTCATCCTGGGGGAGTTCGTCACCGCGGAGCAGGGCACCGGATGCGTCCACGTGGCGCCGGGACACGGCCACGAGGACTATGAGGTGGGCCGGCGGTACGGACTCGAGGCCTATGCGCCGGTGGATGCGCACGGAAAGTTCACCGCGGAGGCGGGGGAGTTCCAGGGGGAGATGGTCTTCAGGGCCAACCCGCGGATCATCGCCAGGCTGGACGGAGAGGGGCGGCTCCTCAAATCCCAGGACATCAACCACAGCTATCCGCACTGCTGGCGGTGCAAGAAGCCCGTCCTGTTCCGCGCCACCGAGCAGTGGTTCATCTCCATGGCTCACGACGGTTTGCGGCAAGGCTCCCTGGACGCCATCGAGCAGGTCCAGTGGATCCCGCCCTGGGGACAGGACCGCATTACCGGAATGCTGGCCAACCGTCCGGACTGGTGCATCTCCCGGCAGCGTTCCTGGGGCGTGCCCATCCCGGTGCTGTACTGCGGGGACTGTGGCGAGACGCATTTGAGCGAGGCGCTGTGCGAGCACGTGGCGAAGTTATTCGAGCAGGAGGGGTCGGACGCGTGGTTCCTGAGGCCGCCGGAGGAGTTGGCGCCGCCGGGTTTCGCCTGCAAGGCTTGCGGCTCCACCCGGTTCTCCAAGGAAGAGGATATTCTGGACGTCTGGTTCGACTCCGGCGTGAGCCATGCCGCGGTGGTGGAACGCAATCCCGAGCTGGGCGGCCGGGCGGACCTCTACCTTGAAGGCAGCGACCAGCACCGGGGCTGGTTCCACACCTCGCTCTTGACCTCCGTGGCAAACCGCGGCCGGGCTCCCTACGACGGCGTCCTCACCCATGGTTTCGTTCTGGACGGCAAGGGCTACAAGATGTCCAAGTCCCAGGGCAACGTCACCGCGCCGCAGGAGATCATCAAGAAGTTCGGCGCCGACATCATCCGGCTCTGGGTGGCGGCCGAGGACTACCGTGACGACGTGCGCATCTCCGACGAGATCCTGAAGCGTCTCGTGGAGTCGTACCGGCGGCTGCGCAACACCGCCCGGTTCCTCATCGGGAACCTCCACGACTTCGATCCCTCGGCCGACGCGGTGGGCCTCGACGCCCTGGAGCCCCTGGACCGCTGGATCCTCGATCGCACCCAGCGGCTGCTGGGACGGTGTCTCGAAGGCTTCGACAAGTTCGAGTTCCACGCCGTCTATCACGCGTTGAACAACTACTGCAGCGTGGACCTGAGCTCCCTCTACCTGGACATCGTCAAGGACCGGCTCTACTGCGAGGCACCCGATTCCGCGGCGCGGAGATCGGCGCAGACCGCGCTCCACGGCATCCTGCAAACCCTGGTCCACTTGATGGCGCCCATCATCTCATTCACCGCCGAAGAGATCTGGGAGCATACGCCCCGGACGGCGTCCCGCCGGGACAGCATCCTGCTCTCGCCCATGCCGGCGCCCGACGAGACGTTGTCGGATCCGACGCTGGCTGCGGAATGGGATCTCCGGCTGGACTTGCGCGGCGAGGTATTGAAGGCCCTGGAGGTGGCGCGTCAGTGCGGCGCCATCGGCCATTCCCTGGACGCCCGGGTGGTGCTGTATCCGGATGTCTACGAGAAGGCCCCGGGCATTCAGGAGCTGCTGCGTGCCGGCGCGGTGATGCCGTGGGAGGACGTGTTCATCGTCTCGCAGGTCGCGGTGGTGTCGGGGGCGCCGTCGGGCGAGCTCGTGTACCCGGAGTCCAGGGCCGGCGCCGGGGAGAACCACGAGGACGCCGCGGACGGGGCTTCGGCGCCGGGACGCGCCATGGGCTACGACAGCGTCCTGCTGGGCGGCGCCATCGGCGTTTACCCGGCCGACGGCGGCAAGTGCGAGCGGTGCTGGAAGTATCACCCGGGCGTCGGATCGCATGCGGCTTGCCCGGGGGTCTGTCCCCGTTGCGCGGAGGTGTTACGATCTTTACCGCAGGCCGAAAACGCGCACGCATAGTCCTGCTGCTGGCCGTGATCCTGCTGCTGGACCAGGGCACCAAGCTGCTGGTCGACCAGACCATTCCGTTGCATCACTCGATTCCCGTCATCGAAGGCCTGGTGGACCTGACCCACGTCCGTAACACCGGCGCGGCGTTCGGGCTGCTGGCCGGTCAGCGCCGGGCCCTGGGTTCCTACGTCCTGATCCTTTTCGCGCTGGTCGCCATCGTCTTCGTCGTTCACCTGTTGCGCCGGCTTTCGGAAACGGACACCGGGCTCATTCTTTCGTTGACGTTCATTCTGGGAGGGGCGTCGGGCAATCTGCTGGACCGCCTGTTCTACGGCGAGGTGATCGATTTCGTCGACGTCTACTGGAACGCCTACCACTGGCCGGCGTTCAACGTGGCCGACAGCTTCATTACCGTCGGCGCGGTGCTGTGCCTCTATGGCCTCATGCGGACCCGAGGGAGGGACCCGTTCTCCCCCGCCCGGGCCGGCGAATGACCCCGCTCATGGAACAACACGTTACGTTCGGCAATGGCCGGGGCGAGAGTCTGGCGGGAGTGCTCCATCTGCCGCCGGAGACCGCCAACGGCTTCGGCGTGATCCTGTGCCACGGCATGGAATCGAGCAAGGAGAGCCTCAAGCTCATACGCCTTGGCGATTCCCTGAGTCGGGCGGGGTTCACCGCGCTGCGGTTCGACTTCACCGGAGCCGGTGAATCCTCCGGCGAGTTCGAGTGCATCACGTGCACACGCCACGTGGAAGATCTCGAGGCCGCCCATGGGCTGTTGAAGGAACGCGGACTGGGGCAGGTGGGCGTCATCGGGTCCAGCATGGGCGGAACCACGGCGCTGATGTACGCCGGCGGCGCGGAGGGCGTGGCGGCGCTGGTGACCCTGGCCGCGCCCATCGATCCACGCGAACTGATCGAACGGGACTTTCCCCCCAAGGCCATCGCTCTATGGCGCGCCCAGGGTTTCATCGAGTTCGACGGCCACCGGCTCAACACGGATTTCCTGGAAGAGGCCATGACCATCGCCGTCGCCGAGGCGGTGGCGCGGATCACCTGTCCGGTGCTGGTGATCCACGGGGACGCGGACGCGACCGTGCCGGTGGAACAGGGGCGAGCCCTCTACGGCGCGCTGGCGGGCGAGAAGGAACAGTGTATCCTCCCGGACGCCGACCACCGCTTCACCCGTGAGGAGGATCGCGATGTGGCGCTGAGCCGGGCGGAGGACTGGATGGTGCGGCACTTGAGGAGTCCCGAGGCGTGACCCGTCGCGGCGTGTTGTGCGCGGCGCTGTTGATGGCGTGCGTTGGCTGCAAGAGTGGCGGCGACACCACGCCCCAGGGAGTGGCGGAGGTATTCCTGGACCGGCACTATGTCGAGATCGATCTACCGAGATCCCGGGAGTACACGGTCGGGCTGGCCCGGAGCAAGGTGGACGACCAGATCCGGCTGACCTCGGGACACGCCATCGACGCGGGCACGCGCAAGCCCCGGGTCTACTACAAGCTGTTGGAACGGCGGGACGCTGGCGGGCGCACCGCGTTCGTCTACCGGCTCACCATCCGGCCGGAAGGCGCCGGCGAATTTTCCCGGACCCTCATGATCCGGGTGCGCAAGGAGGAGGCGGGCTGGCGGGTGTCCAACTACATGGAATACTGACGCGGCAGTTGCTATGAAAATACGGCGCCCTCTCCGTCATTCCCGCGAAAGCGGGAATCCAGGAGGGGTGGAGCGGGGCGGCATACCCCAAAGAACCCCGTTAGGGATTGACAACAGGAAACCGTGGTTGAGCTATGACTTCGAGTGAACAAGGGCCTCTGTCGCCCTACCGTATTCTGGACTTGACCGATGAGCTGGGCTTTCTATGCGGCAAGACCCTGGGTGATCTGGGCGCCGACGTCATCAAGGTGGAGCGTCCGGGCGGGGACGCCGCCCGGTGCATCGGCCCGTATCTCGACGGCGAGCGCGATCCGGAGAAAAGCCTTTACTGGTTTGCCTTCAACAACAACAAGCGCGGGATCACGCTGAACCTGGAGGCGCCCGAGGGGCAGGTGTTGTTCAAGCGCCTGGTCGAGAAGGCGGACTTCGTCCTGGAGACGTTCCGGCCGGGCTATCTGGAAGGGATCGGTCTCGGCCGCGACGTCATCCGGGCCGCCAACCCCGACACGGTGCTGGTGTCCATCACGCCCTTCGGCCTCACCGGCCCCTACAGCCGCTACCGGGCCACGGACATCGAGATCATGGGCATGAGCGGTTGCATGTCGCTCACCGGCGATCCGGACAAGCCGCCGCTCCGGGTGACTTTTTCCCAGTCCTACCAGTGGACCGGCTCCTACGCCGCCATGGCGGCGCTGGTGGCCCACACCCAGCGCAGGCGCACCGGCCGGGGCGAGCACGTGGACGTGTCGGCCCAGGCGTGCATGCTCTGGGGCTTTTCCCACGCCCATACCTTCTGGGACCTCAACAGGTCCGTGGAGAAGCGGGCCGGCTCCTTCATGACCGGGCGCACCATCACGGGCGCCAAGATGCGGGTGTTCTGGCCCTGCAAGGACGGTTACCTGAACTTCATCATCTACGGCGGCGAGGCCGGCCGGAAGACCAACCAGGCGCTGGTGGAGTGGATGGCCGAGAAGGGGGAGGCGCCCGCGTTTCTGCTGGAAAAGGACTGGCGCACGTTCAACATCGAGCAGGTGACCCAGGACGAGATCGACATCATGGAGGAACCCATCGCCGAGTTCTTCACCGGGGTCACCAAGCAGGAGTTCTTCGAGGCGGTGACCGGGCGCGGCATGCTGGGCTATCCCGTGTCTACGGCCCAGGAGGTCCTGGCGGATCCGCAGCTCAAGGCACGGGAGTTCTGGCAGGAAGTGGAGCATCCCGAGCTCAACCGCTCCCTCACATACCCGGGAGGGTTCGCCCGCTTCTCGGAGTTCCCTTGCCGGATCAGTCGCCGGGCGCCGCTCATCGGCGAGCACAACCGGGAGGTCTACGCGGAGCTGGGCCTGGAGGCCGGCGAGTTGAGCCGGCTGGAGAACGAGGGCGTGATCTAGTGTGGTGTCTCACAAATACGCTTATGAATCTGCGGGTCCTTTTGGCCGTCGGCTGCGTTGCTCTTCCTCGCGTGGTACACGCCACACGGGCGGGTTTGAAACCCGCCCCTACAAGTCATCGCGCCTTGCCGACAACCAAAATGCCCTCGCAGATTCATAAGCGTATTTGTGAGACACCACACTAGGGTTGTGTTTTTGCGTGGTATCTGGGCGCGGGCGGGTTTGAAACCCGCCCCCTACACGGAACACAGGAGACAATGTAGCGGCGGGTTTCAAACCCTCCCGTGTGGCGGGCGCCGTCAACGAATTCATGGGGATGGAAGCGTCATGAAGGCATTGGAAGGTCTCAAGGTGGTGGAGTTCGCCGCGTACGCGGCGGGGCCGGTTGTGGGAAAGCATCTGGTGGACCAGGGCGCCACCGTCGTGCACCTGGAGTCGCGAGTGCGTCCCGACGGCTTCCGCACGCACTATCCACCGTACAAGGACAATATCCACGGGCTCAACCGGTCGGGCCTGTTCGCGCTGTGCAACAGCGAGAAGCTGGGCATCACCCTGAACCTGAAGAAGGGGCCGGAGGCCACGGCGCTGGCCAGACGCATTGCCGGCTGGGCGGATGTTGTGGTGGAGAACTTCAGTCCCGGCACCATGGGTCGGTTGGGCCTGGGGTACGAGAACCTCCGCGAGGTCAATCCGAGGCTGATCATGCTGAGCAGCTCGAACCTGGGACAAAGCGGACCCCACGCGCACCATCCCGGTTTCGGCTCCCAGCTTTCGTCCCTGGCCGGCTTCACCAATCTCACCGGATACCGGGACGGCTCGCCCCAGATCCTCTACGGCCCCTACATCGACTACATTGCGGTGGGCTACGGTGTGGTGGCCGTGCTGGCGGCGTTGGAGTATCGCGATGCCACCGGCCGCGGGCAGCACATCGACCTGGCTCAGTACGAGACCGGGCTCCAGTACCTCGGGCCGCTGCTGCTGGACTACACGGTCAACGGCAACGTCGCCATGCGCGACGGCAACCGGCATCCGGAGGCGGCGCCCCACGGCGCGTTCCCCTGCGCCGGAGACGACAACTGGTGTGTTCTCAGCGTTGCGTCGGATGAGCAGTGGCGGGCGCTGTGCCAGGCCATGAACCGTCCCGAGTGGGGCGGCCGGGACGAGTACGCCACCGCCGAGCGAAGGCGTACCCGGGCGGACGAGTTGGAAGCGCGGGTCGGCGAGTGGACCCGTCAGTTCGACGCCCGCGAGCTGGTGGAAAAGCTCCAGGCGGTCGGCGTCCCTTCGGGTATCGTGAACGGCATGGAGCAGATCTACGACGACCCGCAGCTCGTGCACCGGGACCAGTGGAACCGCATGGACCACCCGGAGATCGGCACCATGTCGTACCAGCGCGCGCCGTTTACCCTGTCCGAGAGCGACGGCGGCCCGGACCGCAGAGACCCGTTGCTGGGCGAACACAACGTCTACTTCTACCGCGAGCTGCTGGGGCTCGGCGAGGAGGAGTTCGAGACGCTCACGCAAGCGGGAGTCATTGACTAGTCCGGCGTGCACTCCGTTATTGCCATGAAGATGGCAAGTCACATGTCACGAGAGTGGCGCTGAAGCCACATTTCGTCATTCCCGCGAAAGCGGGAATCCAGGAGGGGCGGGGAGGGGTCTGGTGTTTGTGCTGAGCGAAACCGTCTTCGGAACCATTGCCGAACACGCGAAGGAAGCATATCCGGAAGAGTGCTGCGGGGTCATTCTCGGTGGTGGCGGCGGCGATGAGGTCCATCGCCTCGTCAACATCCAGAACATGCTTCACGCCAAGGACCCCGAGACCTTTCCCAGGGACGCCCGCACCGCCTACACCATGGACCCGAAGGAGCTGGAGGCGGTCCTGCAGCAGGTAGAGAGCAGCGGTATGGCGTTCAAAGCCGTCTATCACTCCCACCCCGACCACGACGCCTACTTCTCCGACGAGGACAAGGCGTGCGCCACGCCTTTCGGCGAGCCCACCTACCCGGACACGGCCCAGATCGTGATCTCGGTCATGAGCGGCAGCGTAGGGCGGGTGGCGGTCTACGCCTGGAACCCCGATGTCGAGGACTTCGTCGAGACCACCATGGAGCGGGTCCCGGGCCGTTGACACCGCAGCATCATCACCTCGACGTGCGCGGTCTCCGGATCCACTGGGTGGAGTGGGGCAAGCCTGGGACCCAGCCCGTCATTCTCGTCCACGGCTTCCGCGATCATTGTCGGACCTGGGACTTCTTCGTGGGCGAGCTGCGGGCAATCATGCCGGACCTGTGGGTAGTGGCGCCGGACTGCCGCGGCCACGGCGACAGCGGCTGGGTCGGCGCCGGCGGCTACTATCATTTTTTCGACTATCTCCTGGATCTCGACCAACTCATTCAACATCTGGGCGCGCCCGCGGTCCGGCTGGTAGGCCACTCCATGGGCGGCACCATCACCTGCCTCTACGCCGGGACCTATCCCATGCGGGTATCGAAGCTCGCCCTGGTGGAAGGGTTGGGGCCGGAGCGCATGGCATTCGCCGATGCGCCCCGTCGCGCGGCGCGATGGCTGGAGCAAGTCCCGGCCGTGGGGGAGGGCGCCGGTTACGCGAGCCCGGAGGCGGCCGCGGACCGCTTGCGGCGCAGCCACCCCAGGTTGACCGAGGAGCGTGTCCGCCACCTTGCGCATCACGGCACGCGCCGGACGGAAGCGGGCGTCTGGCAATGGAAGTTCGATCCGCTTCACCGCACCACCTCGCCGCAACCCTTCTACCTGGAGCAGTTCCTCGAGTTCCTGCGCCGGGTCACATGCCCGAGCCTGGTGGTCCAGGGCGCCGAGAGCGGCCACCGCGCACGCGGCGACATCGAAGCTCGCTACGGGTTGCTGCCCGCCGCGACCCTGGTGACCCTTCCCGAAGCCGGCCACATGGTCCACCAGGACAACCCGGAAGGGCTGGCCCGCACCCTGGCGCCGTTTCTCGCTTGAGTTTGACAGCGCGCCGGCGCCCCGAGTTGCCGAAGTCAAGTTTGAAATGCCTACCCAATATTGCTACCGTGCAAGCCAGGGAGAGTGATCGTGCGAAGTGACGTGAGACTATTCCTGAAGGCAGGAGATGAGGTCAAGCACAACCGGAATCTCCAGTGGGGAGTGGGCGTGGTGGAGGAAATCATGACCTCCAACGTCCCCGGCGGCACCTGCCTCGCCCGCATCCGCTTCCAGGACGGCCGCCTCCGCGTCTTCCACAACGACCTCGACAACGAGGGTTGCTGCTACTACTTCGGCATCCGCCACTACGACGACCCCAGCCACAACAACGTCCGCCGCCAACTCCTGGCCTATTTCGACCCGGACGACTGCTGAGGGCCACGCCTTCGGCTATTCATGCACCATGTGAGAGTCGGATTACGCTTCGCTAATCCGACCTACGGGGCCGCGTAACTCCGATGGGTCTTATGGGGTCATTTGCTCTAACCGTCTCATGAAAGGTAGGTCGGATTAGCGAAGCGCAATCCGGCATTCTGCTTATTCATGGCCTACCCCGTCGTCCAAGACGGGTTCAACGGTCCCCCAATCCTCGGGATAGAGACCGTCCTTCACATACCGCCGGAAACTCGAATGGGCCCAGTCCGCGGCCCTGCGGACATACCCGTGTTTCACCGGGTTGTAGTGAATGTACTCGACATGCTGCCGGTAGTCCCTCTCATTCCTGATAGTGTGTTCCCAGTACCGGGGCTGCCAGACCGGTTGTCGCCGTCCGACGCCACGGCCACGGGCAAAGACCTCATGTTGGGTTACCCACGTTTTGATCAACCGCCACCGCCCCGGATAGTCGTCGTCGCTGGAGGGCATGGTCCAGATGCAGTGTAAATGGTTGGGCAATACGACCATTGCATTAACTGTAAACGGCCGTTTCTCGTTCAAGCGCCGAAAGGCCTGACGTAGGACGTTGACGGCCTCGTCGTTCCGGAAAACGGGATGTCTGCCGGCGGTGACGACGGTGAAGAAGTACGCGCCACCGGGTATGAAGGAGCGTCGGTAGTGCATGGTCGGGTTGGGGGAAGTCGGATTGCGCTTCGCTAATCCGACCTACGGACTCCGATGGGTCTTATGGGGGTCATTTGCTCTAGCCTTCTCATGAAACGTAGGTCGGATTAGCGAAGCGTAATCCGACTTCCCCAACCCATCACAAGCAAAATCCGGACCATACGTACAGGGGCGACCGGATCGGTCTCCCCTGTATCGTACGAAACGCCGTAAGAGCCCGGACAACGCCTTTCGCGTTGCCGGGATCGACGGCCCGCTAGCCCGACAGGTTGGCCTTGTAGAAATCCACCGTCCGTTGCCAGGCGTCCTTGGCGGCGTCCGGGTGGTAGCGGTCGGCGTTGGTGTTGTTGTTGAAGGCGTGTTTGGCGCCGTCGCCGTAGATCTTGAGGTCGATGGTCTTGCCGGACTTGGCCAGCTCCTCCTTCAGGGGCTCGATGCCGGGCATGATGTTGGGGTCGTCCTCGGCGTAGTTGCCCATGAGCGGGCAGGGGATGTTGGCCACCTGCTCCAGCGGATTGGGGTTGCGGCCGTAGTAGACCACGGCGGCGTTGAGCTGGTTGCACCGGGTGGCGAAGTTGAGGGACTGGCCGCCGCCCCAGCAGTAGCCCACGACGCCGACCTTGCCGTTGGCGAAGCCCTGGCTCTTAAGGTACTCGACGGCGCTGGTCAGGTCTTCCACGCAACCGTCGGGATCCAGGCTCCGGATGGCGGCAATGGCGTCTTCCGACGTCTGGTACTGCGCGGTGCCGCCGGTGCGTTGGAGCATGTCCGGGGCCAGCGCGGCGAAGCCTTCCTTGGCGAAGTGCCGCGCCACGTCCTTGATGTGGTCCACCAGACCGACGTTCTCGTGAATGACGACGACGGAGCCCAGGCTGGCGCCGCCCTTGGGCCGCGACAGGTAGCCCGTGCAGCTCCCGTATTCGACCATCCCCGATTCGAGTTCGGGATCATTCTCATCGACGAGATAGGGTATGGTATCTGCCATATCTGGAACTCCTCCTTGGTGTGAGTGCCGGTTTCAACTTAATCGACGCTGGTCCTTGGCCACTACGCCGCCGCCAACTGCGACCCCCGCCTTCTCCTCTGCACCAGATACAGCCCGGCGAACAGCACCGCGGCGCCGAACTGGATGGTCATGCGCAGGGAATCCGTGTCGCCTGCCACCAAGCCGGGCCGGAAGGCGGCGATGCAGACCACCGCCAGAAGGGCTCGCTCCGGCCAACTGCAACGGTCGGCGAAGAAACCCTGCATGGCCGCGGCAAAGGCCATCATGGCCACGAGACCGTTGACGATCACCCAGACGACGCTGAACAGGTCGGTCAGCCAGATGATCTGGCCGTCGGGGCCGACACCGGCGATCAACAGGAGCTCAAGGTTGAAGATGAACACGAACGGCAGAACGGCGGTACGCAGGTCGTAGGTGAACCCCTGGATGCCGGTCTTGATGGGCTCCGAACCGGCGATGGCGGACGCGGCGAAGGCCGCGAGCCCCACCGGCGGCGTGTCATCGGCGAGAATGCCGAAGTAGAAGACGAACAGATGGGCCGCCAGCACCGGGATCACCAGGCCTGCCTGCCCGCCCAGGGTGACGATCACCGGCGCCGTCAGGGTGGCCATGACGATGTAGTTGGCGGTGGTGGGGAGCCCCATGCCCAGGATCAGGCTCGTGGCCGCGGTCAGAATCAGCATGAGCACCACGTTGCCCAGGGAGATGATCTCGATGGCCTCGATGAACCGGCTGCTGAGTCCGGTGAGGGTGACGGTGCCCACGATGATGCCCGCGGCCGCGGTGGCCACGGCGATGGGTGCCATGTTCCTGGCGCCGGATACGAAGCCTTGCAGTATCTCGCGGACGCTCAGGACCAGACCCTGCAATGCCGCATTCCCGAGTGAGCCGGACTCCGGCTCGCCGGATGCGGGTCGAAGGACCGCCACGCAGCTCTGCACGACCCTCTGGATGACCATGATGGCCAAGGTCAGCATAATGGCGTTGAACGCGGCGGAGACCGCGGAGAACCTGAGAATGACCAGTGTGTAGATCAGCGCCAGAATGGGAATGAGGAAGTGAATTCCCTTGAGGAACGTGGGCCAGAATCGCGGCAGATCCTCTTCCGGCAGGGCCGCGAGATCCAGCTTGAGCGCTTCCAGGTGGACCACGTAGAGCAGCGCGATATACGACAGCACCGCCGGAATCGCCGCCGCGGTGACGATGTCGATGTACGGCAGGCCGAGGAACTCGGCCATGATGAAGGCCGCGGCCCCCATGACCGGAGGCAGGAGCTGCCCGTTGGTGCTCGCGGCCACCTCTACCGCACCGGCTTTGTAGTCCGGCAGACCCACCCGCTTCATGAGCGGAATGGTGAACGTGCCGGTGGTGGCCACGTTGGCGATGGACGATCCGGACACCATGCCGGTCAGGCCCGACGCCAGCACCGCCGCCTTGGCTGGTCCGCCGCGGAAGCGTCCAAGCATGGCGAAAGCCACCTGTACGAAGTATTCCGCGGCACCCGCCTTATCCAGCAGCGCGCCGAACAGGACGAACAGGAAGACGAAGTCCGTGGAGACCCCCAGCGGCACGCCCCAGATGCCGCTGTCCGAGAGATACATGTGGTCCACGACGAAATCGAGGGGGATGCCGGGGTGTGCCAGAAACCTCGGCATCATCCGGCCGATGAAGCAGTAGAGGAGAAAGACCGAGGCCAGTGCCGGCAGCGCCAGTCCCAGGGAGCGCCGCGCCGACTCCAGCAGCAACAGGATGAACGCCGCGCCGATGTAGACGTCCCGCGCCAGTGGCAGACCGGAACGCTGAATGATCCCCACGTAGTCCCAGGCCAGGTAAATGGTGCCGCAGCCGGCTAGAGCCGCGATGATGAAGTCGTACCACGGAATCTTTACCGGATCCCGTTTACGGTGTCCCGGAAACCACTGCTGCATCAGGACAGTGAAGCGCTCCAGCGTCGCGGCCCGCCGTATGGCCGGGAAGGCCAGATAGACCAGCAAGACGGCGAAGGTCAGATGAAAGCTGCGGGCGATGATGGAGTTGATGGGCCGGTAGGCGATGTAGAGCTGGAACAGAGACCAGCAAAGCGCCAGCAGCCAGAGGAACCCTCCGATGGTGCCGCCCGGGGAGCGGGTCTTTCCCTCGGCCTCGCCAAGTTCGGCCAACGCTTCGAGGTCGACGGCTTCGCCGCCGGTCTGTTCACGATCGGAGGAATTCACGGCGCCCCTGACTAGTGGCCGGTCATTCGTGGTTTCGATAAGCGGATTGGCTCGGGGCCGGCCGCCACTGCGCCGACCCCGAGCCGAGTGTCATGTCCCACAAGCGGGTATGACGGACTACATCCAGCCCTTTTCCTTGTAATACTTGGTCGCTCCCGGATGCATCGGAGCCGCGAGGCCCTTGAGCATCTCCTTCGGGGTCAGGATCTTGAACGCGGGGTGAAGGTTGCGGAGCGTGTCAAGATTCTCGAAGACGGTCTTGACCACCGTATAAACCTGGTCTGCCGGCTCCTTCTCACCCGTCACGAAGGTCGCCTTCACCGCGTAGGTCGGAACGTCCTTGGCCACACCCTTGTAGATGCCGCCCGGAATCGCCGTCATGGCATAGTAGGGCTTCTCCGCTACCAGCTTCTGGATCGCCGGCGTGTTCACGGGAATCATGGTGATGGCGGTGCTGTTGGCGATCTCCAGGCCGCCGCCCCAGGGGTTGCCCACGGTGTAGAAGAACGCGTCGATCTTCTTGTCCACCAGCGCCCGGTTGGCCTCGTGCTGCTGCAACCCTTCAGCCTTGATGTCCTTGTCCTTGTCGATACCCGAGAGGCGCAGTACCTCCTCCGCGTTGCCACGCTGCCCCGATCCGGGGTTGCCGATGTTTACGCGTTTGCCCTTGAGTCCCGCGATGGAGGTGATCCCCGTGTCCTTGCGGGTGACCAGCATCACGGTCTCGGGATGGGCGCTGAAGACCGTGCGCAGTCCCTTTTGGGGTTTGCCGTCCCAGTCCCTCTTTCCATTGGCGGCCTGCCAGACGCGGTCGGACTGGGCCACGCCGTAGTTCAAGAGGCCTCTCTTGATGGCGTTGATGTTGAAGACCGATCCGAGGGCCGGCCGTCCGATGCAGTTGTAACCCTTGGATCCGATCTTGTCGTTGATGATCTTGCAGACGTTGAGGGCCACCTGGTAGTAGACTCCGGTCGTGGAGCCACCTCCGACCACCAGAAAGTTCTGTGCGGTCGCATCCTTGGCCCCCAGGGTCAGGGTGCCGCACAGCGCGAGACCGAGCATAAATACGAGTAAACGCTTCATGGTGTCCTCCTTTGGACGTTAGGTAACAGTCGTCAGACGGCTTTGAACCAACAGCCGTGTCCATGCCACAACGGGTGCGTCAATGCAACAGGACCCCTTTCAGAACGGGGCTTTCACGAATCTGCCGTGTCTCGGGACCGACCGCGGGATGCGCCGCAACCCTTGGTCATGTAAGGGGAATCCGGCGACGCGGGGTTGGGACGCGGTACCTGTCCGTGGATGCTTTGTTGGATATTTCCTACATCCTGGGATAGAAATCTATGAAAGCCTCAGGGGTCCGGGCACCTAGCCCGGAGATGTTTCACCGTAGTGACGTCTAGGAAAGTCCAGATGAAGGAAGACGGAGTGGCTGAAGTCCCCGGCATGCTCGACATCGCCGGACTTGAGGAAGCCGTGGCCGCGGGTCAGGTGGACACCGTGATAGTGGCCTTCACCGACCTCTATGGCCGGTTCATGGGCAAACGCCTGGATGCGGGATTCTTTCTCGACACGGCGGTGTCGGAGGGTACCCACGCCTGCGACTATCTCCTGACCGTGGACATGGAGATGGAGCCGGTTCAGGGATACCGGCTGGCCAATTGGAAGCGAGGGTACGGCGACTTCCATCTGGTGCCCGACCTGAGCACCCTGAGGCGCCTGAGCTGGCAGGAGAAGACCGGGCTGGTCCTTTGCGACGTCAAGGAGAACGTCTCCCACGAGCTGGTGGCGGAGGCGCCCCGGTCGGTGCTGCTGGGCCAACTGCAGCGGGCCCGCACCCTGGGGTTCGAGGCCATGGCGGCGTCGGAGCTGGAGTACTATCTGTTCGAGGACACGTACCGGCAGGCGGCGGAAAAGCACTACCAAGACCTGGCCCCCGCCGGCGGGTATATCGAGGACTACCACGTGCTCCAGGGCTTCAGGGAGGAAGGCTTCCACGGCGCCGTGCGGCGCCATCTGCGGGACTCGGGTGTGCCGGTGGAGGGCTCCAAGGGCGAGTGGGGACCGGGCCAGCACGAGCTCAACGTGCGCTATAGCGACATCCTGACCATGGCCGATCGCCACTGCGTCTACAAGGAGTGCCTCAAGGAAGTGGCGGAGCAGATGGGGCTGAGCGTGACCTTCATGGCCAAGTACGCTTCGGAGCTGGCGGGGTCGAGCTGCCACGTGCACCTGAGCCTGTGGCGCGACGGCGGCAATGCCTTCGCCGGAAACGGCGGCCAGGGCGGGTTCTCCGAGGTGTTCCGCTGGTTCCTCGGAGGTTGGCTCACGCATCTGGCCGAGACCATGGTGTTCTACGCGCCTACCATCAACTCCTACAAACGCTACAGGGCGGAGTCCTGGGCGCCCACGAGCATGGCCTGGAGTCACGATAACCGCACTGCCGGATTTCGGGTGGTGGGGCAGGGAAAGGGCTGCCGCATCGAGTGCCGCGTGCCCGGGGCGGACTGCAATCCCTACCTCGCCTATGCCGCGGCGCTGGCCTCCGGCATGGACGGCATCCGGCGACGGATCGAGCCGCCGCCCGCGTTCGATGGCAACCTGTACGCCGCCGCCGACCTGTTGCAGGTGCCGGGGGCCCTGGCTGACGCGGTTAACCTGTTCGAGGCCAGCGAGTTCTGCCGCGAGAGCTTCGGCGCGGACGTGGTGGAGCACTACGCCCATTTCTTTCGCACCGAAGTGCGGAAGTACCGCGAGGCGGTGACCGACTGGGAAAGGAAACGCTATTTCGAGAGGATCTGACAGTAGCGCATCGTTCATCGGGGTCACCACCTACGGCCGCGGTCTGCACAACCGGTTTATCCTGCCCGCGGAGTACGTGGACTGCGTGCGCCGTGCCGGAGGGATTCCGCTGCTGTTGCCCCCCGGGGAAGAGCGCCTGGATGCCATCCTGCCGCTGTTGAAGGCCGTGGTGTTCACGGGCGGCGGCGACATCGATCCGGACCTCTACGGCGGCAGCCACCACGAGTCCATCTACATGGTGGAGCCGGAGCGGGACCGGACCGAAGTGGAATGGGCGCAGCGCGTATTCGATCTGGGTGTTCCTACCCTGGCCATCTGCCGCGGGGCGCAACTCCTGAACGTATCCAAGGGAGGAACCCTCATCGAGCATCTGCCGGATGTCATGGGGGAGACGGTGATCCATCGAGCGCCGCCGCGGGAGCCCATCGCCCATCCGGTGCGAGTGGAGCAGCGTTCGCGGTTGGCCGGTGTCCTGGGCGCCACCGACTTTTCGTGCATGTCCTGGCACCATCAGGGTATTCGCCGAGTGGCGCCGGGCTTCGAGGTGGTGGCTCATGCCCCGGACGGCACCATCGAGGGCCTGGAGATGCCGTCGCATCCGTGGCTCATCGCGGTCCAGTGGCACCCCGAGCTGACGGCGGCGGAAGACCCCATACAACAGCGCCTGTTCGACGCGCTGGTGGAGGCCGCGGGCGCGCGTTGAGGATGGCAATTGCAACTCGCGTGCGGATGGCAACGAGGGCCCGAAACCGTCATTCCTGCGAAACAGGCCGTGTCAAAACGCCGGCCACGAGGGAGCCGACGGCACCCCGAAACCGTCATTCCCGCGAAACAGGGTGTGTCAAAAGGTCAACTTCGACGTGCGAAAGGCCAATCCGTCATTCCCGCGAAAGCGGGAATCCAGGGGTGGTGGAGGGTGCTACAGCGGTGTTTCCCCCGCCCCACCCCGCCTGGATTCCCGCTTTCGCGGGAATGACGATTTCGGGGGCCGTCGCCTCTCTCGGATGGGGTTTTGACACAGCCTGGAAAGCGGGAATGACGGGAACACGGTCCCATCCGGGTTATTGTTCTCATGCGTCTGAAGAACAAGGTGGCACTCATCACCGGCGGTGCCGGCGGCATCGGCCGGGAAACGGCGCTGCTGTTCGCGCGCGAGGGCGCGCGGGTTGTCATCGCCGATGTCGATGACCGCGGCGGCAAGCGCCTGGCCGCCCGCATCAACCGGGGTGACGGCGAGGCGGTGTACTGCCACGCGGACGTCTCCCAAGACGGCGACTGCGCCGGCATGGTGGAGGCCGCGGAGGCGGCCTTCGGCGCGCTCCACGTCCTGTTCAACAACGCCGGCATTATGCTGGCCGATGACGGCGATGCGGTGGAGACCTCGGAGGAAGTCTGGGAAGCGACGCTGGCCGTGAATCTGAAGGGGGTTTTTCTGGGCTGCAAATACGGAATACCGGCCTTGCGCCGGGCCGGTGGCGGCTCCGTCATCAACACGGCCTCGTTCGTGGCCCTCATGGGCGCCGCGACGCCACAGCTTGCCTACACCGCCAGCAAGGGGGGCGTGGTGGCGCTCACCCGGGAGTTGGCGGTGATCCACGCCCGTGAGAACATCCGGGTCAACGCGCTGTGCCCTGGACCGCTGCGCACGGAGTTATTGATGAAGGTGCTCAACACCCCGCGGAAGCAGCAACGGCGCCTGATGCACATTCCCATGGGACGGTTCGGCGAGGCCCGGGAGATCGCCCGGGCGGCGCTGTTTCTGGCCAGTGACGAGGCGTCTTTCGTCACCGGGACCGAGTTCGTGGTGGACGGCGGCATCACCGCGGCTTACGTCACGCCGGAGCCGGCGCGGCCGAGTAAAGGGAAGGGATAGGGGAGAGGTGAGGAAGAACATGCCGGCGCAGCCGCTGGAAGGCCTCCTGGCGGACCGAATCCTCCTGTTCGACGGAGCCATGGGAACGCGGATCCAGGCCCTCCGTCTCGACGAGGCAGACTTTCGCGGGTCCCGCTTCGCCGAGCACCCGAAGCCGTTGAAGGGGTGCAACGACGTCCTGTGCCTGACCCAGCCCCAGGCCATCGAGAAGATCCACGAGGAGTACCTGGAGGCCGGCGCCGACATCGTCGAGACCAACACCTTCAATGCCAACGCCATCTCGATGCTGGACTACGGTCTCGAGGACCTGGCCTATGACATCAACCGGGCCGCCGGCGTAGCGGCGCGGAAGGCCGTGGACATATTCAACGCCCGGGACGGCGGGTCGCGGCTGGTGGCCGGGTCCCTGGGGCCTACCAACCGTACGGCTTCCATGTCCCCGGATGTCAACGACCCGGGGTTCCGGGCCGTCACCTTTGAACAACTGGTGGCGGCGTACTACGACCAGGGCCGGGGCCTGGTGGACGGCGGGGTCGATCTCCTGCTGCCGGAAACCACCTTCGATACCCTCAACCTGAAGGCGTGCCTGTTCGCCATCGGGCAGCTCCTGGAGGAACGCGGGCTGCGGCTGCCGGTGCTGGCGTCGGTGACCATCACGGACCAGAGCGGGCGTACGCTCTCCGGCCAGACCCTGGAGGCGTTCCTGACCTCCATCAGCCACGCGGACCTGGCCGGAGTGGGCATCAACTGCGCTTTCGGCCCGCATCAGATGACCCCGTTCGTGGAGGAGCTGTCGCGGCTCTCGGGACTGCCGGTGTTCGCCTATCCCAACGCGGGCCTGCCCAACGAGTTCGGCGGCTACGACATGGGCCCGGACGAGCTCGCCGGGGCGCTGGACGAGTGGGCCCGGGAAGGCTGGCTGAACCTCGTGGGCGGCTGCTGCGGCACCACCCCGGAGCACATCGCGGCGCTTGCGGCGCGGGTCAAGGGTCTTCGTCCGAGGCGGGCCCCGGAGCCCGACGGCTTCACGCACCTGAGCGGACTGGAACGGCTGGTGATCCGGCCGGACACGAACTTCATCATGGTGGGCGAGCGCACCAACGTCGCCGGGTCCCGCAAATTCGCCCGGCTGATCCGGGAAGGCGAGTACGAGGAGGCGGTGGCCATTGCCCGGGAACAGGTGGAAGGGGGCGCCAACATCATCGACATCAACATGGACGAGGGCATGCTGGATTCCGTCGAGGCCATGTCGGTGTTCCTGAACCACGTGGCCGCCGAGCCCGAGATCGTCCGCGTGCCCATCATGATCGACAGCTCGAACTTCTCGGTCATCGAGGCGGGGCTCAAGTGCGTCCAGGGCAAGGCGGTGGTGAACTCCATCTCGCTCAAGGAGGGTGAAGAGGAGTTCAGGAGATACGCCCGTCTGGTGAAGCGCTACGGCGCCGCGGTCATCGTCATGGCCTTCAACGAGGAAAGGCAGGCCACCACCGTCGAAGAACGGGTGACGGTGTGCCGGCGCGCCCATCGCATCCTCACCGAGGAGATCGGCTTCGACGAGGCCGACATCATCTTCGACACCAACATCCTCACCGTGGCCACGGGCATCGAGGAGCACGCGGAGTACGCCATCAACTTCATCGAGACGGCCCGGCAACTCAAGGCGCTCTTTCCCCGCTGCCACCTCTCGGGCGGGGTCAGCAACATCTCGTTCTCCTTTCGCGGCAACGACCGGATCCGCGAGGCCATGCACTCGGTGTTCCTCTACCACGCGATCCAGGCCGGCATGGACATGGGCATCGTCAACGCCGGGCAGCTCGCCGTGTACGAGGAGATACCGGCGGAGCTGCGGGAGCTGGTGGAAGACGTGCTGTTCAACCGGCGCGCCGACGCCACCGAGCGGCTGGTGACGTTTGCGGAACAGGTCAAGGGCTCCGTCCCCTCGGCGGTGGAGGAGCAGGCCTGGCGCGAGGAATCGGTGGAGAGCAGGCTCTCCCACGCTCTGGTGAAGGGCATCGTGGACTACATCGACGACGACGTCGACGAGGCCCTGACGTGTTACGACCGCCCCCTCCATATCATCGAGGGGCCGCTCATGGCCGGCATGAGCGTGGTCGGCGATCTCTTCGGCGCGGGCAAGATGTTCTTGCCCCAGGTGGTCAAGAGCGCCCGGGTCATGAAAAAGGCCGTGGCCCGCCTGACCCCGCTCATGGAGGCCGAGAGCCGGGAGTCGGGCGGGGTCATGAAGCGGGCCAAGCTCGTGTTCGCCACCGTCAAGGGCGACGTGCACGACATCGGCAAGAATATCGTGGGCGTGGTGCTCCGCTGCAACAACTACGAGGTCATCGATCTCGGCGTCATGGTGCCGGCGGACCGGATCATCGACACCGCGGTCACGGAGAACGCCGACGCCGTGGGGCTCAGCGGCCTGATCACGCCGTCCCTAGACGAGATGGTTCACGTGGCCGGGGAGATGGAGCGCAGAGGTCTCAAGCTGCCGCTCCTCATCGGCGGCGCCACCACCAGCAAGCGCCACACCGCGGTGAAGATCGCCCCGTCCTACGGCCGGGAAACGGTCCACGTGCTGGACGCGTCCCGGGCCGTGCCGGTGGTGCAGGACCTCATGGACCCCGAGGCCCGGGCCGCGCTGGATGCCGCCAACCGGGTCGACCAGGAACGCATGCGGGAGGAGTACGAGAGCCGGGCGGGCACCCGGCTATTGAGCTATGCCGACGCGCTGGAGCGGCGCTGCCGCATCGACTGGGACACCTGCGAGGTGGACACGCCCGAGTTCACCGGCAGCCGGGTGCTGCGGGACTTTCCGCTGGCCGAGTTGGTCCCGTACATCGACTGGTCGCCCTTCTTCCACACCTGGGAGATCCGCGGGCGCTATCCGGATCTGCTGGACGATCCCGTGCGCGGCCCCGCGGCGCGCGAGCTCCTGGCCAATGCCCGCGAGCTGCTCGAACGGATCGTGGACCAGGGGTTGCTGGCGGCCCATGGCGTCTACGGCATTTATCCGGCCAACAGCGACGGCGACGACATCATCCTGTTCACGGACGAAACCCGGACCGTGGAGCTCACCCGGCTCCACACCCTGCGCCAGCAGAAGGAGGCGCGCAAGGGTACGCCCCAGTACGCGCTGGCGGATTTCGTGGCGCCCCGGGATTCCGGCCGGGAGGATTTCATCGGCGGTTTCGCGGTGACCACGGGCCACGGCGCGGACGACCTCGCCAAGCGGTTCGAGACCGAGAATGACGATTACAACGCCATCATGGCCAAGGCCCTGGCCGACCGTCTGGCCGAGGCCTTCGCCGAATGCCTGCACGCCCGGGTCCGGCGCGAGTGGGGGTACGGCAGGGACGAGCAGTTGAGCCAGGAAGACCTGGTCCGGGAGCGCTACCGCGGCATCCGCCCCGCGCCCGGCTACCCGGCCACCCCGGATCACACCGAGAAGCCCACTCTGTTCAAGCTGCTGGACGCGCGCCAAGCCACCGGTATCGAGCTCACGGAAAACTTCGCCATGTGGCCCGTGGCCTCGGTCTGCGGCCTATACGTCCCCAACCCGGCGGCCCGCTACTTCGCGGTGAGCGCCGTGGGCAAGGACCAGGTAGCGGCCTACGCCGAGCGCAAGGGCATGACGGTGGGCGAGGTGGAACGGTGGCTGGGGCCGGTGCTGGGTTACGATCCCGGCAAGGAATGACGTACAAGATTCAGGAACGAAGGAAACTCTGATCAATTGAAACGTCCTTCGACTTCGCTTCGCTACGCTCAGGACGGACGGGGAGAAAGTTTCCACAACCGTCCGTCCTGAGCGTAGCGAAGCGAAGTCGAAGGACGTTTCAATTGATGGTAAATAATCAGAGTTTCCCCGAAGCTGGGGGCGCTGCGGTCAACCCTTCAGAAAAGCCGTCACCAGGGCAGCCGTAGCCTCCGGGCTTTCCGCCTGGGGACTGTGCCCGGCGCCCTGCACCAGTTTGACTCCGTTGGAACCGGAGATGCCTTCAGCGTAGGCTTCGCCGTGGGCGACCGGCACCATCTGGTCCGCTTCCCCCCACACCACCAGCGTCGGCGCCCCGATGCGGCGCAGCCGGCCGCGCAGCGAGCGGTTGTAGAAGTAGGGCGGGCTGAAGCCGAACCGGTTGGTGAAGCGTATCATCTGGTAACGCCGCAACTCGTCCTCGATGTTCTCGGCCCGGCCGTCGGGGAACAGCGCGTGACCCACCGGCGTCCGGTCGCTTTCGAACAGCATGGCCCGCAGCTCGGAGAAGTCGGTGCCGCGCACCGGGTGGGACATCATGAAGATGTCGCCGATGGGGGCTCCGGGCACGAACAGGCCCGAGGCGTCGATGAGCACGAGCCGGCGGACCTTCTCCGGGTGCCGTGCCGCAAGCTCCGCCGCCACCCAACCCCCGACACAGGTGCCCACCACGTCGAACCGCTCGAGCCCCAGGACGTCGATGACCTCCAGGTAGTGGAACACCAGATCCTCGACGGACTCCAGATACTCGATCTCGTCGGAGGCCGCGCATCCCGGGTGCGCCGGGGCGTACAGCCGGCAGGTCCCCAGGAGCTTCTCGTGGAACGGCATCCAGCCTTCGGTGACGCCGTGAACGTCCGTGAATCCGTGAAGGTAGAGAGTGGCATCGCCGGAACCGTCTTCCAGCACCGAGACCTTGCGGCCGTTGATCTCAAGGGTCCTCATGCTCATGCCACCGCCCCCGCTCCCGCCGCGATGGTCTCTTCCATCCTGGGGTAGGCCTTGGCGAAGACCCTTGCGGAGTCCTCCCTCAGGGCCGGCGCCACCTGGGTGGCAAACAGGCGCTGGCTCTTGAGCGCCAGCTCCCCGGGCATGTTGCCGAGGTGGAACTGGATCAACAGGTTGCCGACCTGCGACTTCTCGATGAGGTCCAGGATCTTTCGGTGCACCGTCTCGGGACTCCCCACGACGATGGACTGGGCCTTCTCCAGCTCGTCCCAGTCCTGCACGTCTCCCAGCATGGAGCGCTCGGGGTCGGAGTGTTTCAGGAACTCCTTCCAGGCGGGCGCGGGAATGTAGGGCACGCCGGCGCCGAACGTGAGCTGGCGGCCTTCCTTCCGGAGATGGCCCTTGAGGCAGTTGCGCAGGAAATACCAGACGCCTTCCTCACACTCTTCCTTGGCCTGGGCGTCGGTCTCGCTCACGTAGGCCGACATCAGGATGCCCATACGGTACGGCTGGTAGGTGTCACCGTGGTCTTCCAGCACCTTGGAGAACTGCTCGCGGGCCTTGTAGGTCTCGCCGCCGTGGCTCCGGGACGACAGGAAATAACAATAGCCGCGCTTGGCTACCTCCGTCAGCGTCGACGCGCTTCGGGAGCCGGGAACCCATATGGGCGGGTGAGGCTTCTGGGTCGGCTTGGGCCAGGGGTTGACGTAGCGCAGCGGATAGTAGTGGCCCTCGTGGTTGAACGGGCCGTCGTCCGTCCAGGCCCGCACGACCAGGTCCATGGCCTCCCAGAAGCGTTCCCGGGAGGTCACCGACGGGATGTCGTAGTTGTAGTTCTCAGGGCCGCCGCCGGGCGCGAATCCGGCGATGATGCGCCCGTTGCTCATGTTGTCGAGCATGGCGTACTCTTCGGCCACCCGTAGCGGGTTGATGTGAAGCGGCAGGAGGTTGCCCAGCACGACGATCTTGGCCCTGCTGGAGCGTTGCGTCAACGCCGCCGCGATGATGTTGGGCGACGGCATCAGGCCGTAGATGTTCTGGTGATGTTCGTTCAGCACCAGCCCGTCGAAACCCAGCTCGTCGGCGTAGGCGAGTTGGTCGATGTATTCCTGGAACAGGCCGCGGGATTTTTCCGAGTCCCAGAGACTGTTGGGGACCGTGACCCAGCCCGTATCGTACTTCTCGTCGAAGTCCTTGGGCAGATGGGGATAGGCCATGAAATGCCAACAGAAGAGCTGTACTGGGTGCATGTTCCCTCCCAACGTGAGACGGTAGCGGCGGCCGGTCCGCGAAAACCGTTCCGGCCGAAAAAACAGCCCATGGTGTATGGGCTGTTAGTCAGGTGAAGCTCCGGGCTCGCGCCCTTCTCCTCAGGCGAACTCGGGTCCACCCCAACAACCAGCCAATGAGCAGGACTCCCGCACCGGCGACGAACCACGCCAGCCGCATGTCGCGCTCAAGGTCGGTGCTTTCCTGTTGGAGCCGCCGGAGCTGGCGCCGGTCGCTCTGATTGTCCTTGTTCAACTTGTCGTTCTCGGCCATGACCTGCAGGTGCTCGCCCCGAAGCTGATCGAGCTCCGCTGCCTGGGCTTCGACCTTGGCGGTCAACTCTTCTATCTGGCGCTGGGGCGGCGCCTCGTTCGTCAGGAAGCTCTTGAGCACGTAGCCCTGACGCCCGTCCGGGAGCGACACGAGATGGTAGTCGCCTTCCGCTCCCACGGCTTCCACGTCGTTGCCGGTCTTCAGCACGGCGATGATCCTGTGCCCGACGCTCGGTCCCGTGCGAAGCATGATCTCGCGATAGCCGCTGACGTAGAGCGTCTCCGCGTGGGAGAACGCGCCGGACAAGAGCAATATCAGGCCAATGAGCCATACCGGCCGGACCGCGCTACGGGTTCGCCTCAACCTGTCGTGTTCCTGGTTCATGAGCATACGTACGAGCAACCGAAACGGCGCCTTGCATTGATTATTCTTCTCTTGCGGCACCGGCATCGGGCCGGTTGCCGGGGGCATCCGGCAGGCACCCCATCTGCGACAGCACGGTGCGCCCCAAGAGACTGTCCCTTTCACCCAGTTGACCGGAGACGGAGAAGTGGTGCGTTCCGGGAACTTCCAGATAACTGCAGTCGACGCCACGCTCCTGACAAAGGGCGAAAAAGTCTCTGGACATGCCAATCCATCCGCGAGTCTCCGCCCCGCCTACCGCCACCACCAGGGGGGTCCGGTCCAGAGGGGGGTGCAGCATGGCGCTGATTTCCCGAGCGGAATCGGGCGTCAGGCGGATGTCCTCATTGGAGGAGACGTAGAAAACGGGCGCCGAGTCGTACACTCCGGTGATTGCCACCGCGCCCTTTATGATGTCCATGGGCAGGCCGTCCTCCTCCCAGCGGTGGCTCAAGGCCCTGGCGGTCAGGTGTCCGCCGGCCGAGGATCCCGACAGGTAGAGCCGCTGCGGGTCCCCGCCGTACTCCGCGATGTGGCGGTAGACCCACGCGATCCCTTCACGGGTCTCGCGCATGATGTCAGGCACCGTGACCTGGGGGCAGAGGTCGTATTCCAGCAGCACCATGGTGGCGCCCGCCTCGACGAACGGTTCGGCGATGAAGCTGTAGGCGTCCTTGCTGCCGCCGCGCCAGTAGCCGCCGTGGATGTAGACATGCACCGGAGCACCGGCGTGCTCCGCCGGGAAGATATCCAGCAGCATCTGCGGCCCGCTGCCGTAGCGCACGTCGCGGGAATGCTTCAACTTCGCGCGGGTGGCTTCGCTGGCCTTCTCTCTTTCGACCTGCAACTGCGGATATTCGGTCACCGTGGTGCGAGGATTGAACTGATACTCCATTTCCTCGCGTTTGAAGTCCTTGTATACCGTCTCCGCCATGCGATCTCCTCCTTGACCTCGGCGCGGGCCTCGAACCCCCGCAAGGGTGCCCGCCGGAATGATGCCGGAACCAACGACTGAACTAGAAGTGTGTACCAGATCCGGCCCCGCGAATCGAGAAGAAGTTTGCCGGCCTTCCGGCGGATTCGTGGACGGGCGGGCAAAGCGTCGCGTTCGCCAGCCGAGGCCGCAAGGCCGCTCCCCCTTTCAGAACTTCTTGGAGATCCCGAACACGGCGCCGTGATTGTGGTACGTGTTTACGGGAATGTTGGACCGGTTCCACTCGAAGGAATATCCGACATACGGAGCGAAGCCCTCGTATTGAAGAGCACGGTGGAGCACGTTCACCGCGAGACGAACCTGGCTGTCGCTACGGATCTTCTGGAAGAGCGGATCCGGGCCGGCATGTCGTCGCACCAGGGCGGACACGCTGGGCGAGATGGAGAGGCCTCCCTCGAATGCATGTGACAAAGTAACCCCGATACCGGCCGTACGACTTCCATGGTGTTGTTCACGGGCGTCGACGAGTTCGAGGTCCAGGTTCGTATGCACGGAAGTCTGCGCGCGGATCGCGTATATCCACGCCGGGTTCGCATTGAAGCGCCAGCCATTTTGTCCCTTGCGCGTGTGATGGTCCCGGTACCCGGCGTTCGCGTTCACTTCAAGGCGGCTTGCGGCAGATGCGCGCACACGTGCGCGCATCCACGGACCGGTTTCGCTACTATAGCGGTTTCCCCCCAGCCACCGGTGGCCCAGACGCAAACCCGCGGAGGCGGTTCCCCTGGCGAAGAGCCGCGTCAACCCGATCTCTCCCTGGAGCGAGACATCGTTCCAGTCCGGCTCCCTATAGAGTTTCGCGGCGGCCGAGGTTGCGATGACGGCGCGCAACTCTTCTGTGATCACTGGCGAGACGGAGGCGCCCGCGGAGACCAGTCCCCCAACTCCCGACGACGCTCGTGCATCCTCGTTCAGCCGGAAGGGGACGCCGCCGATCATGACCTCTCGTCTACCTGTACGTTTGATGGGATTGGATTCCGGCACGATCGCCACGGATACGGAGAACGACCGTTTCTTCCGTGCGTCGATTCGGTTGAGGAAGCCCTCTACGGCCTTTTCCACCGACAAGGGCAACTCATCCGCGAGGGATGCCTCAAGGTGAAGACGGGCCTGAACGTCCCGCCCGAGAGCGTGATAAACCCGCGCCAGTTCCAACCGGACTCTGGTCAACCCAGGCCTTTGCGCCAGGATCGTCTCGAACCGCCGGGCCGCTTCTCGCAGAAGGCCGAGGCGCGCCTCGATAAGGCCGAGCAGGAACAAACGCTCGACACCCTCGTCTTCATCTTCGGGTTGCGCCCGTTCCAGGAGCCTTCGCGCATCCCGCAACCGACCGGCCTTGAATAGAAGCTGTCCGGCCTGTACGTCCGAGATTTCGATACGCTTGCGGTCCGTGTCCGCAGCATGGCTGGACTGCGCACCGGCGGCGAGTAGCGTTGCGGCCACAATCCCGGTGATGGCGAGAAAGCCCGGTTTCAAGGGTCCTATTCCGCCGGCGCGCTTGTCAGCATTGACGTGCTATTGTTGTTTCTCGGCTGCGAAAGTTCCGCTCAGCAACTTGTTGTTGGCTGCGTCTTCCGCTTCGAAGATGCCGCCAACCTCTGCGGCGCCAGGACCATAGAACGCGCCATCCACCGAACCGTTGCTGTAATGGGCCAGAGCGCCCGAGCCTGACAGGTCCGTGGCTGACAGTTCATTGCCGCTAATCGTGGCGTTGAAGTTCAGTCCACCCGGTGCGGTTGCATAGTCGCTGAAGCTGCTGCCGCCGGGGCGACTTCGTAAGTTCGTGACGTTGCCTGTTACCGTCGAACCTCCGAAATCCGCCGTCAAGCCAAGGTCGCCCCGGTACCACCTCACCTGCGAACTGCTGGTGCCAACGGCCGCGTCACCCGGCCATTCCACTCCTAGGATTCTCCCGGCATAGCCGGCTGTTCCGGTGGTCGGCATATCTGTCGTTCGGGCGCCATAGACCATAAAGCCCGTATCACTGAACCGAATCGAATCGAGGTGGGGGTAAATTCCCCAACCGTTGATGTCCAAATGTTCAAAAAAACGGGTCCCTGTGAACGAACCCGTATGAGACCAGAGCCGGAATTCTGTTCCGTTCGTTGTCTTGCTATACGACGTGTTACGACTCGGATTTGCGCCGAAGTCGCCTTCCCCGAGCTCGACGGTTTGTGGTTGGCCGTCCACCACGTAGGTTATCCTGAACCCATCGCTGGTGGACTCCACGGTAGGCGTCTCAACGTCTGTAGGGATGGTTGAGTTCGTATCGTTGTCCCGATAGACACCCGTGACAAAGGCGGAGTCGTGGATGGCGGTGAGCCTCTCCGTTTTCTCCCCGCCGATGAACCCGTTAAGCACGCGATCGTCCGCCGTGCCGGCCACATCCCGGGTCGCGCTCACCACGCCGCCGACTTCCTCCGCATTCGGGCCGTAGAACTCCCCGAGCACGTGCCCCATAAAGCCCCTCACGCTCTCGTCAAGGGGAGTGTTGGGATCGCTGTCCACGCCGGTCAGGGTGGCGGTGAACTGGCCGTTCACGATCCGGCCATTGGTCAGGGTGAAGCTGCTGGTCGGCCAGACAGTTCGCGCGCTGTCACCGGGCTCGCTGCCGCGGATCCGGTAGATTCGGCCTTCCAGGGCCCGCATGTCGAAATTCGCTACTATACGCACGGTTCCGGAAATACGCTGCTCCCAATCGGAATTCGAATCAGTCGTGAGCCAAGTGTCGCTGTAAAGCCGGCCATGATAGGTTGCGGTTCCCACGGGGAGCGTTTCGTTTGTCACGCCGAACACCCAACGCACGCGGCGCTGTGTGTCATCTGGTTGGTAAAATGCGAAGTGGGCTGCCACATAGTCGAATTCGCCGAGTCCATCCTCGGTGGTCGCCATATCGTCGTCGTCACGCGTATCTCCATAGAGGCCAAAAGTCCGTCCGTTCACGGTGGTCCGGCAGCCCCTGGGACAATTGTCCAAAGGAATGGCGACCTGTTGGTCCGCGCCATCGAGCACGTAGTCTATGACATATGCGCCACTCGCATCCCTGCGGATGCTCTTGACAAAGATGTCCGTCGACAGTTCGACGCTCCCCGGTGACGGTTCGCGGTGACGGTTCAGATTCGTCGACAGCACGGGAAAGACGTTGGCGGGGTCCGCAAGCATTGCCTTCAGTGTGCTCGTTTCGCCTTTTGCGAAAACGGGACTCGCATCGCTCACAATTAGTCCCGGGCCTGCCATCAACGGCAATATCTGCAGGGCAGGCATGCCGCCCGCTCTAGCGTAGGAGGCAGAGCCGTCATCGGCGACGTTAAGGACACAGGATTGAACGCCATGGGGGCAAGAGACCACGACATTTCCGTGTTCCATGGACTGGCCTGGTGCGACGGTAATTTCGCCGGCGGTGAGTCCGTGGCCGGGGGGCAAAGGCAGGGGTA
Organism: uncultured Binatia bacterium (SeqCode); assembly: GCA_965221155.1. GTDB lineage: Bacteria > Desulfobacterota > Binatia > UBA9968 > JAJDTQ01 > JAJDTQ01. Next base: position 2,714,106 of record OZ244869.1, read on the forward strand.
AAGGACCTGTGACTTCGGGCCTCGAACCGCCGCCGGAGCCGCCGCCGCAAGCTGAAAGTGCAAGACACAAGATCACGATCAAATATCGATGAGTTGGAATTGCCGCGAATCGCATCACTTCCTCCTTCGTCAGTGGCCACCAAAACGAGCAATTTGGCGAATTTATACGCAAACGACTCCATAATGTCAATGACGATACGTGTACTTGGGTCAGTAATACGTGAGTGCCAACGACCGGGGGGTGTTTTTGGTGTGGAGTGTCGATAATGCGTGGTCGCCGTGCGTCAACGGAATGCTCTTGCGACCGAAAGACCAAGTGAAGAACCGCACCCCTTGCCCCGCGAGAAAACTTGCCGTAAGGGAAAGGGGAATGGAAACGACGAGCTTTGCCGAACGGCGTCAAGCCTTCACGGAACAGATGGGGGAGGGTGTGGCGATCATCCCGGCCGCGCCCCAATCGACCCGGTCGAACGACGTGGAGTACCGGTACCGGCAGGACAATGATCTGCTCTATCTGACCGGGTTCCCGGAACCCAACTGCCTTTGCGTGCTGTCGCCGCAGCACGAGCGGGAGCGTTTTATCCTTTTCGTGCAGCCGCGGGACCGAGCGAAGGAGACGTGGACCGGAAAGCGGTACGGCGTCGACGGGGCCCGGGAGGTGTTCGGCGCGGATGCCGCCTATACCATCGACCAGGTGCGGGATATCCTGCCCGAACATTTGGCGCAGACGGACAGGGTCTACTTCGCGCCGGGCCGGGACGAGCGTATGACGGCCTTGCTACAGGAGCTCATCGACGACAGCCGGTCCGGGCGCGCCCGGACCGGCCGGGGCGTGGTGTCCCTGGTGGACCCGGGAGCGATTCTTCACGAAATGCGCCTCTTCAAGTCAGCCGGGGAACTGGAGCTCATGCGCAAGGCCGTGGCCGCGTCCGCTAGCGCGCACGTGGCGGCCATGAGCGAAGTCCGGGACGGGACCTTCGAGTACGAGCTGGAGGCGTTGCTGGAGTACCATTTCCGCTCGGCCGGCGGGTCCGGTTGGGCCTATCCGTCCATCGTCGCCTCCGGCGCCAATGCGACGATCCTCCACTACATCCAGAATGACCGCCGCATGCGCGACGGCGACCTCGTGCTCATCGACGCGGGCGCGGAGTTCGACGGCTACTGTTCGGACGTGACGCGCACCTTTCCGGTGGGACAAGGCTACTCGCCGCCTCAGCGGAGGATCTATGAAATCGTCCTCCGGGCGCAAAAGGAAGGGATCGCCACGGTCCGTCCCGGCGCATCCATGGAGGACATCCACCGGCGGGCCACCGAAGTGCTGGTGGACGGCCTGCTCGATATCGGTCTTCTGTCTGGGGAGGCTGGCGACCTCATCGAGAAGGGCGAGCACGCCCGTTTCTACATGCACCGGACCAGCCATTGGCTGGGCCTGGACGTGCACGACGTGGGTCAATACCGTGTCGGCGGGGCATCACGCCCGCTGGAGCCCGGAATGGTCCTGACGGTGGAGCCGGGCCTCTACATCGCCGAAGACCTGGAGGATGTGAGCCGCGACTACCGTGGCATCGGCGTCCGCATCGAGGACGACGTGCTGGTCACCGAAACCGGGTACGAGGTACTGTCCGCCGCGATTCCCAAGGAAGTCGACGACATCGAAGCCATCCGAAGGGAGGCGCCGGCCGGCCCGCGCCCCGCGACGCGCTGACGCGTACGGAGGCCGTATCCGGCGCCGTCGGCCCCGCGCTCCCCGCTCAATCGCAGCCGAGACAGCGGATGGTCTCGAAGAGGACCTTCTCGTCGGCGTTGGTGCGGGCGTGCTCCAGCACCACGCGAAGCGCCTTGGACGGGTCGGGAAGTTCGTACTTCTTGGCCATGGCCTCCAGCCAATCCTGTTGCGCCCGTTCGATCTCCAGGCTCGCGTTGATCTTGTCCTTCATTCGATGCTCCTTGCTGCTAGTGTTGCGTCCCGTAAGTTCCTGCCATAAGTTGCGCAGGATTTTTTGTCGTCGGCAAGGCGCGATGACGAGCAGTGGCGTGCACCACGCGAGGAAGAGCAACGCCGCCGACGGCGAAAAAGACCAGCAACTTATGGCAGGAACTTACGGGACGCAACACTAGTGTGGTGTCCCACGTAATCGTTTACAAATCTGCTGGTCTTTCTTGCCGTCGGCTGCGTTGCTCTTCCTCGCGTGGTGCCCGCCACGCGGGCGGGTTTGAAACCCGCCCCTACAGGTCATCGCGCCTTGCCGACAACAAGAAATCCTGCGCATCTTTGTAAACGATTACGTGGGACACCACACTATGTTGCTCTTCCTTTTGTGGTGCCGCCGCGCGGGCGGGTTTGAAACCCGCCCCTACAAAGACGATACCCCTGTCGACGACAGAGAGTCTTGTTGCGGCCGATTCGTACGTTACCGGCCACTTTGCGCCCAACGGCCGAGCTCTTCCAACAGCGTCATGCCGGGTTCATCGCGCCAGTCACTGCAAAGACCGGCCAGGGAACGCTTGAGGGCGGGCAAGGGGTCGGCCGCGGGCGTCATGGCCGCGGTTTCCCGGCGCAGCCACTGAAGCAGGTCGTCGAGGCTGGAGAATCGGCCGCTCCCCATTGCGTCCCGCAGGCGCGGTACCGTCTCGGTGACGAAACGTTGCTTGTTTTCCAGGTCGATGATGTCCGGGAGCAGCAGTGCGGCCTCGTCCAGCGAGACGTCGATGCACGACAGCAGCTCGTTGTAGAGGGTCCGCGCCACCCGGTTCGCCTTGGCGCGTACCTGTTCAAGCAGGTCTGTTCCGGCGGCGTCAAGGGTTTCTCCGTCCGGAAGCAGTTGGCAATACAGCTTCAGCTTGGGCTCGGTGCCCGATGGCCGGACGGTGATGATGAAATGGTCGGTGTAGGCCTGCAGCACGTTCCGCGGCAACCGATCGGTCTCGCTGGCGATGGGGCCGAAACGCTCCGCGTCCCAATAGTCGACGAAGCGGCGCACCGGGTGCCCGCCCAGCTCCCGGGGAAGCGCTTCCCGGAGGCTGGCCATGATGCGGTCCTTCTTCCGGCTCCCCTCCGCTCCCGCCAGGGTGATGCTGCGGTTGACGTTGTCGTAGCCCCCCAGCTCCCGGAGCATGGCGACGTAGTAGTCCAGCATGGTCCGGTCCTCATCCAGCAGCCGCTGGTAGAGGGCTGCCAGCACCATGCATGCAGGGGTGGCGTCCTTGTCCCGGATTCCGGGGGCCATGACCACGCCGTGGCTCTCCTCCGCGGCGAGGACGAGGTCTTTCGGCGAGCAGGCGACGTCCTTGTAGCGGCCGGTCCGCTCCAGGGTCTTGAGCACGTCGGCCACGTATTTGAACCCTACCAGCAGGTCGTCGATGAGCCACGAGTCTCCCGCTTCCGCGACGATCTTTCCAAGCAGTCTGCTCGTCACCAGGGTTTCCATGACCAGACCCCGGCGGCGCGGTCCCTGGGGGTCGAGCATGAGATGGTGGCAAAGAATGGCGGCGATCTGGTTGCCGTCGAAGTGGTACCAGGAGCCGTCGGGAAGGCGCGCTTCCATGCCGATGCGGTCGGCGTCAGGATCACTGGACAGGACGATGCCGACGCCGTGCCGGTCGGCGAACTCCCGGGCCGGGGCGGTGGCGTGGGGCACCTCCGGATTGGGCGCCTTGAAGGGAATGGCGGCAAAACTGCCGTCCAGGCCCTGGTCGGGGGGGATCAGCAGGGAAAAGCCGAGCCGTTCCAGCACCTCCTTCACCGTGTTCACGCCGCAGCCGCACAGGGGGGTATAGACCACCGGCGCTTCGGCCCTGGGCGGGTAGAGGTTCCCGTAGAGGTTGACGTAGGTATCGACGTAGGCGGCCGGGAGGTCCGGGGACAACGGGCGGATCATTCCCGACCGAAGGCCCTCCTCGAAGGGGACGGTGCGCACCGCCGTGGCCCTCTCCATGGTGTCCACCAGCCGCTGGTCCTCGGGTGCGACGGGCTGGCTGCCATAGGCGTCGTAGACCTTGATGCCGTTGTCGTCCGGGGGGTTGTGGGACGCCGACACGTTGATGCCGCCCGCGGCGCCCAGTTGGACGATGAAGAACGAGAGCTCCGGGGTGCTGGTCACCGCGCGGTCGTCTCCGGGTGCCGCCAGGTAGGAGACGATGCCGTTGGCGGCGTAGATCTCGCACGCCAGTCTCGCCAGGGAACGCGAGGACACTCCCAGCATGGGATGCCGCGGGCCCAGGAAAGTGTACGCCCCGGCATTGTCGGCGAAGACGCGCACGTCGTTGGCCACCACCACGCTCAGCGCCTCGCCGGGCGAGTTGCCCTTGGGGCGGAAGTTCCCAAGGGAACTTCCGTTCAGGGCTTGATTGGGCAGCTTGCCTTCGGGACGGAAGTTCCCTTGGGAACTTCCGTTCAGGTAGTTGGAGTGCCCTTGGGCGGTCATGGCGACCGTCGACGGGTTCATCCGGTTGGGGCCGTAGCCCACCGGACCCCGCCGGCCGCCGGTGCCGAAGGGCAGCACCTGCCGGAAGGCGTCGAACACCAGCGCCAGGCGCCCGGCTTCGAGGTGCCGGTCGATGATCTCCGGCTCGGCATAGGGAATCTCACCGCTCATCCAGCGGCGCAGGCGCCCGGCCGCTTCGTGTCCGGCCTCACCGTAGCGCTCCTCCAGCAGCGCAGAGATCCGTTCCAGTCGCGCGGGATCGGTCATCTTGTGCAGTCCGTGTTCGGGAGATGTCCTTCGGCTTCGCCACGCCCGTTCGGAGGGGGCTGTTGTAGGGGCGGGTTTCAAACCCGCCCGTGCCCGTTGTCGCACGGAATCACCGGCCGTGGCGTGTGCCGGGCAAAAAAAGGGCGGCCAGAAAGGCCGCCCTTTTGGTGTAGTTATCGGCCGGTGCGTGCCAGGCTGTGGACCCAGCCCTGCATCCGGGACTTCGCGTTGGCGATGTCCTTGTCGCTGAAGAAGTCCTTGAGGTCCACCTTGTCCACCGCGTACACCGGACGCATGAAGTCGCTCTCGTAGCCGAACGGCACCGTCGCGTCGATGCCCATGCCGCCCTCGAACACGGTGTTGGAAGCCGTCCACTGCTGGTTGCCGGCGGTCATGCGCTCGGCCGGCATGAAGGTCTGTCCGCGCCCGCCGGGAATCGGATTGAGGATGTCGGTCTTGGGATTCACCCGGGTGGTGAGACACCACATGATGTCGTCCATGTCGTAGATGTCGGTGTCCTCGCTGGCGGCCACCACCAGGCGGGAGCCCTGGGAGGTGGACAGGATGGCGGACATGAAGTTCCGCTGCCAGCCTTCCTCGATGCGGTTGCGCTTTTTCACCTGGATGATGGCGCCCCCCCAGTCGGTCATGCAGTAGGGAATGTTCACGTCCTGGATGATGCCGGGCTGCATGCGCTCGCACAGCAGATACATGCAGGCCTCGCGCACGGTGGTGTCGATGTTGTGGTCGTCCAGGGTGTGCACGCCCAGCGGAAAGATGATCGGCTTGCCCTCGCGCTTGCGCGTGGTCACCGCGGTGACGTGGAACGTAGGTGCCTTGTAGGCCTTGCCCATGTAGCCGGCCCACTCCGGATGGAAGTGGTAACGGCCCTGGACGTCGGCCTTCTCGGATTCCTCGGTCTCGTAGCGACGGTCCCGCGGGTTCACGTAACCCTCCAGCACCACCTCGCAGTCGGCCAGGGCCAGGGCGTCCACGGTCTTGGCCTTGACCACGCGCACCGGCGACCCCTGTACGGCGCCGGCCACGCCCAGCTCGTTACAGCCCTGGGGCAGCACCACGTAGTCGAAGCCGGCCCCCGCCAGCAGCGTGCAGGAAGGCGGAACCCCGAAGCACATGGTGATGGGAACGGGCTTGTCGGCCTTGTAGTACTTGGACACCACCTGCCACATGTGCGATCCGGGCGAGATCTGGAACGTGGCCACGTTGCCCCAACGGAAATTCATCCGGTTGTAGCCGAGGTCGGTGCCGCCGTCGAAATGCTCGCCGGAGATGAGCCGGTTGCCCGAGCCTACGGTCAATTCGGGCTCGTACTCGGTATGGCGGACGGGGATCATGTACTCGTTGACGTCCTTGGGGTCCTTGATGACCTCTTCGTGCACGGGCGCCTCTTCGGAGCTTACCTCCACCGGCGGAATCTGGTGGTTGATGGCGTCCGCGAGCTTGCGCGTGCGGTCGGTGTGGTTCTCCCAACCGAACATCTTGTTGATCACGCCCATGTCGCCGAACAGGTTCGTCACCGCCCGGTGATACGGCTTGCCCTTGACGTTGTTGAACAGAATCGGACAACCGCCGTCGAGATTCTTCTGGATCGCGATGATCTCCAGGTCGGGATCGACCTCCTTGTCCGTTTCGATCAGGTCTCCCTCGGACTTGAGCCACTCCAGCGTATTGCGCAGATCGTGAATCTGCTCAGCCGGGGCGCCGAGTTTCTTTGCTGCTTTGGCCATTTCCTACTCCTCTTGTGTGATTTCGGTTGATGTGCTCGCGGCTCCCCGCGTGGGGGTGGCCCCCGGTGGTCATCGTCACTTGCCGATGACGAAAAACGCTTCCTCAAGTCTACAAAGGAACTCGTCGAGGAGGTCGTCGGACGGGGCGTTGCATTCACGAGCGGAGTCCGTCCAGATTAGTCAAAGGAACGCGCGGTGTCAACCTTTCCGCGGCTCCTTTCGGATCTTCAGGGAGGGTGGGGCCGGAACCGCCGTTGCCAGATCAGGCTTGCGTGGATGCCCGCGTAGGTCAGCGCCAATGACAGCAGCACCAGGATCCAGGCGTACCGGTAGGAGCCCGTGACGTCGTAGGCGAAGCCGCCGAACCAGGTCCCGAAGGCGAAGCCGAGGCCGAAGGTAACCTCCAGAAGTCCGACGATGGTGGCAACGTTCCTGCCCCAGAAGATATCCGCGATGGTGGAGGCGTAGGTGGGGGCGCTGGCGCTGTGACCGAGCCCGTAAAGGAGGGCGAACGCCACGAACCACCACGGGGGTGACTCGGGGCCCAGGGCCATGAGCAAACCGACGCCGCCCAGGGCCATGAGGATACCCATGCGATAGGCTCGGCCGCGGCCGAGGCGATCCGAGGCAAAACCCCACATGGCCGTGCCGGGGATCCGTGCCACCCCCACGAGGCTGAAGACCGACGCCGCGGCGAGCTTGTCCAACCCGACGTGGATCAGGTGGGCCACGGTGTGGGTGAACATGAGCGACACGCTCATGCCCACCGCCAAGTGCCCCGTGGCGATGGCCCAGAACGGAAACGAGGACAGGACCTGTGCCAGCGTCCAGTCGTGGCGGGTGGCGGGCCTTGCCGGGGAGGACTTCACGGTCTCCGTGCTGGTGTCCGGGATATCCGAGGACTCCATGAGATCGCCGTCCGGGAGCTGCCCGATGTCCTCGGGCCGGCGGCGCTGGAACAGCGCGTTCAGCGGCACCAGCGACACCAGCACGCCCGCTCCCAGAAGCGCCATGGCGTCGCGCCAGCCGTAAACGGTGATGAGGATCTGCACGCCCGGCACGATCACGATGCCGACGCCCAGTCCCATGGCGGCGAAGCCGATGGCCGTGGCCCGGCGCCGGCGGAACCAGTGGGACAGCACGGCGGTGGTGCCGACGAAGTCGATGCAGCCGGTGCCGAACCCCGCCAGCACGCCGTAGCAGAGGTAGAACTGCCACAGGGAGTCGCTGCGGCTCGCCAGCACGAGCCCGAGGCCGACGAGCGCGCAGCCCAGGGGCATGAGGATGCGCGGCCCGAAACGGTCGTAAGTCCATCCGGCCACCGGCGCCAGCACGCTGTACGCGAGTCCGTTCACCGAGGCGATGGTGGCCGTGCCCGCGCGCGACCACCGGAACGCCTCCAGCAGGGCGACGTTGAACACGCTGAAGCCGGCCATGAGGCCGCCCACCAGCACCAGGTTGAGGAAGCACATGGCGACGATGACGTAGCCGTAGAAGAAGGGCCGTCGAGGCGTGGCGGCCGTAGGGGTCGCGTAGCGGGTCTTCGGGTCTCCCACCGCCTCACCGGGTCTCGGGGTGGAACCGCCGCTTCCACGTGATGCTCAACTGAATGCTCACGTAGGCCAGCGTATACGACAGCAGCCCCAGCATCCAGGCGTATTGGTACGAGCCCGTGACATCGTACACGAACCCGCCGAACCAGGGTCCGAAAGCGATCCCGAACCCGTAAAAGATCTCCAGCAGTCCGATGATGGTGGCGACGTGCCTGCCCCAGAAAATGTCCGTGAGGGTGGCGCCGAAGGTGGCGTTGGCGGCGCTGTGACCGACGCCGTAGAGGACGGCGAACGCCACGAACCACCACGCGGGGGACTCGGGACCCGCGGCCATGAGCAGGCCGATGCCGCCGAGAGCCATGACGGTGGCGATGCCATAGGCACGGTCACGCCCGATGCGGTCCGAGGCGAAACCCCAGAGAGCCGTTCCGGGAATCCGCACCACCCCGGCCAGGCCGAAGACCGTGGCGGCGCCGAGCTTGTCCAGGCCGATATGGACCAGGTGGGCGACGGTGTGGGTATTCATGAGAGACATGCCGGTGCCGCCCGCCAGGTGGCCCAGCGCCATGGACCAGAACGGGAACGAGGACAGTGCCGTTGCCGGCGTCCAGTCCCGGACGGCCGGTGGCGTTGCCGCGGGGGTCCTCGAAGGCGCCGGGGTCCCCGCGGTTGCCGTGCCCGGTGCCGTGGCTTCGAACGACGCGCCGTCCGGGAGCTGCCCGATATCCTCGGGCCGGCGCCGCTGGAGCAATGCGTTCAGCGGCACCTGCGACGCCAGCACGGCGAGCCCCAGCAGCACCATCGCGGCGCGCCAGCCGTAGTGGGTGACCAGGAACTGAACGCCGGGCACGATCACGATGCCGACGCCCAGGCCCATGGCGGCGAAACCGAGGGCCGTGGCCCGGCGGCGGCGGAACCAGTGGGAAAGCAGGGTGGTGGTGCCGACGAAGTCGAGGCAGATGATGCCGACGCCCGCCAGGAGGCCGTACCAGAGGTAGAACTGCCACAGCGCCGTGCTCCTCCCCGACAGCACGAGCCCCGCGCCGATCAGGAGCCCGCCGAGGGGCATGATGATGCGCGGCCCCAACCGGTCGTAGGCCCACCCCACCAGCGGCGCCAAGGCGATCACCGCGATACCGTTTACGGAGGCAATGGCGGCGGTGGCGGCGCGAGACCACCGGAACGCCTCCAGCAGCGCGACGTTGAACACCCCGAACGACGCCATGAAGCCCCCCACCAGAACCAGGTTGAGGAAGCAGAGGGAGAGGATGACGTGTCCGTAGAAGAAAAGGCGGGGAGCGTGCTGTCTCATGCTCACCGCGTCTCGTGGCGGGAGCGCCGCTTCCACATGATGCACACCTGGATGCTCAGGTAGGCCACCGTGAAAGATACCATTCCCAGCACCCAGGCGTACTGGTAGGAGCCGGTCCAATCGAACGCGTGGCCGCCGAACCACGAGCCGGCCGCCACTCCGAGGCCGAAGGTGATCTCCAGCCACCCGAAGATGGTCCCGACGTTCTTTCCGCCGAAAATGTCCGCGATGGTGGAGCCGAAGGTCGGGTTGCCGGAGCTGTGGCCGACGCCGTAGAGGACGGCGAAGGCCACGAACCACCACGCCGGCGCATCGGCGCTCAGGACCATGAGCACCCCGATCCCCCCGAGCGTGAAAAGGGTGCCGAGGAGGTAGGCGCGGTCGCGCCCCAGCCGGTCCGAGATGAACCCCCAGATGGCGGTGCTCGGAATCCGCGCCACCCCCACCAGGCTGAAGGCGTTGGCGGCCAACTGCTTCGCCAGCCCGACATGAACGAGATGCGCGACCGCGTGGGTGTACATGAGCGCAAGGCCGGTGCCGAGCCCCAGGTGGCCCACGGCGATGGCCCAGAACGGAAACGAGTAGAACGCGTCCATCAGCGTCCAGTCCCGCTCCGGCACGACCTCCCGCACAACCTCTTCGGCAGCGGCCTCCGCCGGCGCCGGGGGCTCGGCCTCGGCGCCCAGCGAATCGCCGTCCGGAAGCTGGCCGATGTCCTCGGGCCGGCGTCTCTGGAACAGGGCGTTCAGAGGCACGATCGTTGCCAGCACCACCACCCCCAGCAACACCATGGCGGTGCGCCAGCCGTAGCGGGTGATCACCGCCTGCACCACGGGCACGACCAGGATGCCGAAGCCCAGTCCCATGGTGGCGACGCCGATGGCCGCGCCCCGCCGCCGCCGGAACCAGTGGGACAGAAGGGCCGTGTTGCTGACGAAGCCGATGCAGCCGATGCCGAGCCCCACGAGCAGGCCCCAGCCGAGGTAGAAGTGCCACAGGGTCGCGCTAACGCCCGACACCAGCAGGCCGGCGCCGATGAGGGCGCCGCCGAGGGGCATGATGATGCGCGGTCCCAGGCGGTCGTAGGCCCAGCCCACCAGCGGCGAGGAAAAGCTGTAGAAAATGCCGTTCACCGAAGCGATGGTGCCGGTGGCGGCCCGGGACCACCGGAACGTCTCCAGCAACGCGATGTTGAAGACGGCGAACGAGGCCAGGATCCCCCGCAACAGCACCATGTTGAACAGGCAGAGGGCGACGATGACGTAGCCGTAGAAGAAAGAGCGGCGGGACATGGGATTATGGTTCAGATGTGCGGCAGCGTCTCTTCGGCGAACCGCTGCATCTGTTCCAGCCGGTCGGGCCAGCGCGGCACCATGAATTGAAGCGCCAGGTGCTCCACTCCCGCCTCGCGGTACCGGCCGATGGCTTCCACGAGCTGGGCGGGGGTGCCGGCCAGGCGGTCCGGCTCCTGCTGCGCCGGCTCCCGCGTCACCTCGATGGGCAGGCAGCAGTTGAGTCGCAGGCTCTCCGGTGAACGTCCGGCTTCTTCGGCGTGGCGCCGGGCGTTGTCGAACCGCGCCGCCAGTTCATCGGGCTCGATGCGCACGAAGTAGGGAAACCAGGCGTCGCCGTAGCGCCCGGCACGCCGCTGGGCCCGCCGCCCCTCGCCGCCGATCCAGACGGGGATGCTCCGCGGACCCTTGGGTTTGGGCAGGAAAGCGATGTCCTCGAACCGGTAGAACTCGCCGGAGAAGCTCGAATGCTCGGTGCTCCAGACCTCCTTCAGCACTTGGAGTTGCTCGTCGGTCCGGCGGCCCCGATCCTCGAACGGCGCCTGCAGCGCCCGGAACTCCTCTTCCATCCACCCGACGCCGACGCCCAGTATGAACCGCCCCTTGGAGAGATGGTCCAGGGTGGCGGCGATCTTGGCCCAGACCAGGGGCTGGCGGTAGGGCAGGACCAGGACGCTGATGCCCAGATCGACGCGGCTGGTGCACGCGGCGAGAAACGTCAGGCAGGTCAGGGAATCGAGGAAGGGGCGGTCCGGCGGCACGATGAAGGCGCCGTCCTTGCCGTAGGGGTAGGGCGTATCGATGCGCCACGGGATGATGATGCGGTCCGCCGCCCAGACGGAGTCGAAACCCCAGGCCTCCGCGCTCTCGGCCGCCTGTCGCAGGGTCTCGGGAGTGGCGGCGCGTCCCGAAATCGGCAGGAAAACTCCGGTTTTCGTGGTGTGGCTCCGTTCGAAGGAATGCGGTCAGTGGTTGCAGTACTAGCCGAACAATCACGAGGGTGTCAAACCAGCCGAGGTTGACGCGGGCGGTGCAAAGCAGCTATGGCTTTGCTGGGCTCGGTGCGGCAGCGGCCCCGGCTTGGCCGGCCCTCGACGCGGACGGGGCGCACGAAACACACACAAAAGGGAGAACCACCATATGGCAAAGGCCAGCAGGACGGAGAAGAAGCAGGCAGAGTACGGGTCGGACGTGGTCGTCGATATGCTCAAGGCGTTCGACATCGAGTACACGGCCTTCAATCCCGGCGCGAGCTTTCGCGGCATCCATGATTCCATCGTGAACTACGGCGGCAACCATCACCCGGAGGTGATCTTCTGTTGCCACGAGGAGATCTCGGTGGCCATATCCCACGGCTACGCCAAGGCCACGGGCAAGCCCATGGTGGCCATCCTGCACGACGTGGTGGGCCTCCAGCACGGCAGCATGGGGATCTTCAACGCGTGGTGCGACCGGGTTCCGGTGATCTGCCTGGGCGGTACAGGTCCTTTGGATACCACCATCCGCCGCCCCTGGATCGACTGGATCCATACGGCGCTGGTGCAGGGCAACCAGGTGCGGGACTACACCAAGTGGGACGACCAGCCGGCCACGTTGGAGAGCATTCCGCAATCCTTCATTCGCGGCTACCGGCTGGCCGTCACCGAGCCGACGGCGCCGGTGTATATCAACTATGATGCCGGCCTCCAGGAAATGGCCATGTCCAAACAGATCGAGATTCCTGACGTGAGCCGGTTCGCTCCCCAGGCCCCCATTCAAGGGGATCCGGAGGCCATGCGCCGGGCGGCGCAGCTTCTGGTGGAAGCCAAGGCCCCGTTGATCATCGCGGACTTCATGGGACGCAAGCCCGCGGCGGTGGCGGCCCTGGCCGAGCTGGCCGAGTTGCTGGCGATTCCGGTCATCGACAAGGGCAATCGCCACAACATCGCCAACACCCATCCGCTGGACGTCAGCGGCATCGCCGACGACTTCCTGAAGAAGGCCGACGTGGTGCTGGGGCTGGATGTCCAGGATCTCTACGGCTCGCTGACGACCGTGGATCGCACCACCCGCGAGATGGGCTACGTCATCCAGCCCGGCACGCGGGTCATCCACATCAACCTCAACGACATGCTGGTGCACAGTTGGGCCACGGACGTCCAGCCGCTGCAGGCGGTGGACGTGCCCATCACCGCCGATACCGCCATCGCCCTTCCCGAGCTGACCCGCTTGTGCCGCGAGTTGATGGGCGCGGGTACGGCCTCGGGCATCGAGGCCCGTGCGAAGGAAGTGAAGGCGGTGCACGACGCGGCCCACTCCCGCTGGCAGGAGGAAGCACGGCAGACCCTGACCCGGAACGATATCTCCACCGCCTGCCTCGCGTACGAGCTGGGCGAGGTCATCAAGCCTGAGGACTGGGTGCTGGCCAACGGCAGTGCCAACGGCTGGGCGAGGAAGTTGTGGGACTGGACCAAGCCCGGCCAGTACCTGGGTCGAAGCGGCGGCGCGGGCGTGGGCTACGGCATGAGCGCGGCCCTCGGCGTGGCCCTGGGCCACATGGGAAGCGACAAGTTCTGTGTCGACATCCAGTCGGACGGCGACCTGCTGATGACCTCCAGTGCGCTGTGGACCGCGGCGCACCACAAGATCCCGTTGCTGATCGTGATCCACAACAATCAGTCCTTCTACAACTCGGAAGAACATGGCATCAAGCTGGCGGAGTTCCGCAACCGGCCCGTGGAGAATGCCGGCATCGGCACCCACGTGAGCGATCCGCTGGTGGACTACGCCAAGATGGCCGAGTGTTTCGGGGTGTGGGGCGAAGGGCCGATCCGTACGCCGGCGGAGCTGGGTCCCGCGCTCGAGCGGGCCTACAAAGTGGTGAAGGAGAAACGGCTCCCGGCGGTGGTGGACGTGGTCTCCGACCCGCGTTGAACCGGCCCGATCCGGGGCGGACATCCACGGGCTCGTGCCACGAGCCCGTGGATTTACCCGTGGAGGGGCCGCCACGGTGTCACTCTGGAGGGGAAATGGACGAGAGTGCCCAGTACCGTGCCTTTGCCGAGGCGGTCTCCGGGCCGGAGATGGACCTCGCCCGGGTGGCCCTGACCATCGCGCTGCCCGAGTATCCGGAACTCGATGTCCCGCAACATCTGGCCAGCCTGGAACGTATGGCCGAGAGCGTGAGCGAGGCGGCCGGCGACGCGGAAGATCCCTACCGCCGGTTGGCGTGCGTGGACTACGTCCTGTTCAAGCAGCAGGGCTTCAAGGGCAACGGCGACGACTACTACGATCCCGAGAACAGCTTCCTGAACCGGGTCATGGCGCGCAAGACAGGGATACCCATCACGCTGTCCGTGCTCTACATGGAGGTGGCCCGACGGGTGGGTCTGGAGGTCCGGGGAGTCGGTTTCCCCGGGCATTTCCTGGTGAAGACCGTGTGCGATGGCGAGGAGATCTTCGTGGATCCCTTCCACGGCGGGAGTATCCTGTCGCCGCCGGACCTCCAGGGGTTGCTGGACAAGTTGTACGGCGGGCGGCTCGAGGTTCAGCCGGAGTACCTGCTCGCGGTGTCCAACAGCCAGATCGTCCAGCGCATGCTGAACAACATCAAGCTGATTTACGCCAATCGCCAGGATCCGAAACGATGCCTGCGGGTCGTGGAGCAACTGGTGATCCTGAACCCGGACGACCCCGAGCAGGTACGGGACCGTGGCCTGCTTCGGCTGCGGTTGGAGGACGGCGCGGGCGCGCTGACCGATCTCGAGAGATTTCTGGAGTTGGCGCCCGACTCCGGCAGCGCGGCCACGGTGAGAGACCAGATCGAAAGGATCAGGAAACACTCACGGGCGCTGCACTAACGGCCTGCTTCGCAGGAGAACCGAATCGTGGGCGGGTTTGAAACCCGCCCCTACACGTGGTGTGACCGACCGACAACCGCCTGGCCTTGTTATTGCAAGGCCCTGACGTACGCGCGTTGCAGCCGCTCCACGCGGCTGGTGTACAACAGGCCTATGCGGGCGAACGCTTCCAGCGCCGCCCGGTCTCCCTGGTCCACGGGAAAGTGGATGACTTCGGGGAACCGCTTTACTTCCTCCTGAGAGTCCTCGTTGAGGTGGTCCACCGCCTGTTGCAACTCCTCGCGGCCCTTGAGCATCTTGTTGATGATGGGGAGCACCAGCACGTCGGCCTTGTCCTGCATGCGTGACAGGGCCGCGCTCGCCACCGGCACGACGGTGACGCCGAGGTCCGACAGGAAGTGGCTCAACCGCTGCCCTACCTGGTCCTTCAGGAACGCTTCCGGCACTGCTACGGCGTTGCGCAGGCGCCGCCTCATCCATCGCCAAGGCTTGGCCGGGGGATAGACTTCCCGTCTCAACTTCCTCAGGTATTCCTTGCTCAAGTCACCCCAGGAGTGCTCCACCTCGGCGCTCTTGGTAAAGGGCGCGGCGCCCACCGTTTCGGGATCTCCGTGGGCGTTCGTGACGTAATCGTGGAAGTGCTTTTCGGAGATCATGTAGCTGATGGCGTAGTCCAGCTTCTCGAAGTTGGGGTGGGGCCACAGGGTCTGCCACAGGGTCTTCAGGAAGAATCGGCGTCGTACGCTGTCGGTGGTGAAGACGTAGTGCCGGGCGGTGTTGGCCAGTATTCCCAGGATTTCCCGATTGATTTTGCCCCTGCCTCGACGAACATATTCCGGCCGGAACGGCTTCGCCCCGGTGGCCAGCCGCGCGCCGTAGTTTTCGTATTTGTAGAGGTTCCGGATCAGCCAGTTGTAGCCTTGCTGGACCTCTTCGACGGTCATCAGCTTGGGAACGAAGTTCAGGTCGGCGGAGCCGTGCCCCTTCATCTGCGCGGAGTCGTAGGGGATCAGCCGGCCTTCCTTTTCCAGGCGCTCGTAGAGGGGCGTCTTCTCGATGGCCGTGAGCACGCCGCTGGTGGTAAAGGCGATGCCGGCCTCCTGGAGAAACTCGAACTGCTCCTTGAAGATGTCCGTGTCGTCGTTGTCGAAGCCGACGATCATGCCCGCCAGGATCGCCATGTTGTGGGATTGGATCGCGCGGATGCTTTCCAGCAGCGGACGGTGGGTGTTCTGCCGTTTCTGGGTCTCCGTGAGGCTCGCCATCCGGGGCGACTCGATGCCCAGGAACATGCTCGTGAAGTTGGCGTCGTGCAGCAACTGGAGCAGCCGCGGCTTCTCCGCCACGTTGATGGTCATCTCCGCCGAGAAGTTGATGGGATAGTTGTTGGCGCGGCCGTACTCCGCCACCGCGGTCAGCATCTCCTCGGCGTAGCGCATGTTGCCGATGAGGTTGGCGTCGGAAAAGCTGATGTGTATGCCGCCGACGGACGCCACGGCCTCGATCTCCTTGATCACCTGATCCACGTTCTTGGTCCGCGGCACCCGCCCGTCGGTAATGATGATGTCGCAGAACTCGCACTTGAAGGGACAGCCCCGGGTGGTCTGCAGGAAGTAGTAGAGGTAGTCGTCCCGGGACGCCAGGTCGAGCCGCGGCACCGGCGAGAGCGAAATGTCGACGTTGCCTTCCTGCTTGTAGAGGGGCTTGTGGCTGCCCGACCGCAGGTCTTCGCAGAACTGCGGCCACGTGATCTCCACCTCGCCGTTGAAGACCACGTCGAAGAGCCCGTCGGTGAAGCGCTCGGGGCACAGGGAAGGATACGGGCCTCCCGCCACCACCATCTTCCCGCGTTTGCGGAACGCCTCTGCAATATGCCGGGCGCGGCCGTACTGGATGCTCCAGCACGCGATGGCCACCACGTCGGCATCGGTATCGAAGGTCAGCGGCCTGACGTTTTCGTCCTGAAGCTCGACGTCGAAGTCCGGCGGCGTCAGGGCAGCCACGGTGAGGAGCCCCAGCGGCGTCTGCGCGCAACGCTGCGGCAGGATGTCGGTTATCCCGGTCAGGCGCCAGAGGGAGTTCGGGAAGCGCGGATTGATAAACAGAATCTTCATGGCGTGAAACTCCTCATCAAGTCAGTGCCCCTGATGTGTGGTTTCCCTTTTTGTTTCCGGGATGGTTTAGTGATTATGCGCCGAGAATGGCTACAATGCCGACAATACACCGTTATTACGCCACGTTAACAGCCGCCCGGTATGCTGTCAACGATTTTTCCGATTCTCCGTGAACGTCGATGTCCATGATTCAACTTCACAAGGTTTCCAGGGTCTACCCTCCGGACGGCACCGGGGTCAAGGACATCACGTTTGAGGTGGAGGATGGAGAGTTTCTGTTCTTGTGCGGACCCAGCGGGGCCGGCAAAACCACGCTGCTGCGGCTGCTTTTTCGGGCCGAGCAGGCCACCGAAGGCCAGATTGTCGTGAGCGGGCGGAATATCACACGCTTGAAGGGCAAGGACCTGACGGCGTTCAGACGGAGGCTGGGGCTGGTTTTTCAGGACTTCAAGCTGATTCCCCGCATGACGGCGCTGGAGAACGTGTCGCTGGCCGCGGACGTGACCGGTGTCTCCTGGCGTGAGAGCCGGCGCAAGGCCTTCAGGCTGTTGGCCGAACTCGGGTTGAAGGACAAGTACGGCGCGTTGCCGCCGGCTCTTTCCGGCGGAGAACAACAACGGGTTGCCATCGCCAGGGCGCTGGTCAACGATCCGGAGCTGGTGTTGGCCGACGAACCCACGGGCAATCTCGATCCGGAGATGGCCGAGGAGACCATGCGGCTGTTCGCACGGATCCACCGGCAGGGGACCACCGTGCTCATCGCCACCCATGATCACCGGTTCCTGCGGCGCTTTGACGGCCGTGTCCTGATGATGCGCCAGGGACGTCTGACCAGTGTCCACGGCACGGTCCGGGCGGCTTCGGCGCCATGAACTCCGCCTACGTCCTGTTCGTGGCCGGCCGCGTGGCCAGGAGTCTGCGGGAGCTTTTCTGGACGCACCTCCTGACCGCCGGAATCATGGCCATGACGGTGTCCGTGTTCGGCGGGTTCTTGATCATTCAGGAGAACGTCGGCCGGCTGGTGAAGGGCTGGGGCGACGAGATCCAGGTATTCGTCTACCTCAAGGACGGCGTCGACGCCGCGGCGGCGGAAGCCATGCGAGCGCGGGTGGCTGCCTACCCGGAGGTGAAGGTCGCGAGCTACGTCTCCAAGGAGCACGCCTGGGACGAGTTCAAGAAGACCCTGGGATCGCAGTCGGGGATTCTCGATGGCCTGAATCCGAACGTGCTCCCGGCGTCCCTGGACGTGGAGTTGCGGTCCGCCTACCGTTCACGCGACGCCGTGCTGCACCTGGTGCGCCGTCTGGCGGCCCTGGACGGGGTCGAGGACGTAGAGTACCCGGAGACCTGGCTGGAGAAGATACGACTCTTGGTGATCGGAATCGAATGGCTGAAATGGGTGCTGGGCGGGTTCCTCTTCCTGGTGGCATTCCTGATTGTCGGCAGCACCATCAAGCTCGCCATCGTGGCGCGGCAGGACGAGATCGAAGTCATGCAACTTGCCGGGGCGGCGGACGGATTGATCAAGGCCCCTTTCGTCATCGAGGGAATGATTCAGGGACTGGCGGGGGCCGCCCTTGCCCTGGGGTTGCTTCAGGTGGCGTTCTCGCTGCTGACCGCGGAGTTGCTGGCTCCGTTCGGTTCGCTGATGGCCGGGGAACAGATCTCCTTCCTCGGCATGCGGCAGTGCGTGTTCCTGGTCTTGATGGGATGGCTGCTGGGTACCGCCGGAAGCCTGCTGTCCGTGAAGCGATTCCTGGAGTGAGCGGGGGGAGGCTTTTCCATGGTACGGGCCACCAGGGGCGCGTTGGCGCGGGTCCCCTCGCATGGCGTCATGAGGGCCGTGCAAGTCATTTGCCGCGCTGTTGCCACGGCGGCTCTTTCCCTCTTCCTGGCCTGCCCGGGCCCGGCCGCGGCGGAAGAGGCCGGCGAGCTTGCGGAGCTGAAGCAACGCATCCTGCAGGAAAGGGCGGCTCTCGACAGGGTCCGGCGTGGAGAGTCGTCGGTGCTGGAGGTGCTGGAAGGGATCGAAATTACACTGGAGCTCAAGAGGAAACGATTGGACACGTTGAATGCGCGGCTGCGACGACGCGAAAGCGACGTGGACAAGGCGGTGCGGGCCGCCGCCGAAGCCTCCACCGCTTTCGAAGAGAGCCGGAACGCCCTGGCCGGCCGGGCGCGGGCGCTCTACAAGTGGCAGCGGGCCGGAACGCCCTTCGTGCTGCTCAACGGCGAGTTCTCGGTGCTTGATCTGATGCGGCGGAAGCGGCATCTGGACACGGTGCTGGACCGGGACCGCGTGCTCATCAGGAGGCTTTCACGAGACGTTCGCCGGAGCCGGAACCTTCGGGTGACCGTGGAAGCCCGGCGGCGCGAGCTGTCGGAGGAGCGCGACGCCGTTGCGGTGTTGCGGGACGAACTGACCGGGGAGCGCGCGCGCAGGCAGCGGACCCTCCACAGCCTGCAGCGCGAGCGGGCTCTTCGGGCACGGGCCTTGGAGGAGTTGGAGCAGGCCGCTGCCCGTCTCCAGGGCATCATCACTGTTTCGGAGAAGAGCCGCCAGCCGGCATCGGAACGATTGCCGGCCTTTGCCGCGGCCGGCGGCAGCCTGGAGCTGCCGGTGGCAGGCAGGATCGTCAGTGGATTCGGCGTCCACAAGCACCCGGATCTCAACGTGGACGTCCACCGTCCGGGGATCGACATCGTCGCGCCGGCGGGGGCCGAGGTCCAAACCGTGGCGGGCGGCCGGGTGCTCTACGCGGATCGGTTGGCGGGTTACGGGAAAATGATCATCATCGACCACGGCAAGCGCTACTATACGGTGTACGGGCATCTGTCGAAGCTCGACAAGGCGGTGGGCGACCGGGTGGAGCGACGCGAGCGGATCGCCTGGGTCGGGGACGGCGCGGCCTCCGGCCGGTCCCGGCTCTACTTCGAGGTGCGCAAGAACGGCAAGCCGGTGGACCCGGTTCGCTGGTTCCGCCGATCAGCCGCGCGCAGGCGTTGACCCCGGGTTTGCGGTGCAGGTTCCAGGACACTAGAATCAAGCCGAGGAGACCACACGATGAAACTGTGCAATCGCAAGCGCCACCTGCTTGGCGCGTTTCTCGCCCTGGGCTGGGTCCTGTTCGTTGCCGGGCTGCTGGTGCCGCGGGTCGCTGCCGTCGGTCCCGGCGGTTACCAAAGCCTGGAGACCTTCGCGAATGTCCTTGCCATCGTTCAGAGGAACTACGTCAAGGAAGTGGAAACAGAGAAACTCGTCACCGGGGCCATCAAGGGGATGCTGGGTTCTCTGGATCCCCATAGCAGCTATCTGACCGAGGATGCGTACCGGGAGCTTCAGACCGAGACGGAGGGGCGTTTCGGCGGACTGGGGCTGGAGATCACCGTACGCAACGGCGTTCTCACGGTGATCTCGCCCATCGAGGACACCCCCGCGGCCCGGGCCGGGGTGGAGCCGGGCGATCAGGTCGTCGGAATCGATGATCGGTCCACCGAGGAAATGGGGCTCGCCGACGCCGTCAAGCGGCTCCGGGGACCCAAGGGTTCCAGCGTCACGATTTCGGTCCGCAGGGAGGGTCAAGAGAAGCTCCTGAAGTTCACCATCGTCCGGGACGTCATCGAGATCAGCAGCGTGCGCACCCACGTTTTGGAGTCGGGGTTCCTTTACGCCCGCATCGCGCAGTTCCAGGACCGCACGAGCGAGAATCTGAGGGCGGCCCTGGCGAAGGAGCGGCCCGGAAGCGAAGCCATCAAGGGCTTCGTCCTCGACCTGCGGAACAACCCGGGCGGGCTTTTGAACCAGGCGGTAGGGGTTTCCGATCTGTTCCTCGACTCCGGTTTGATCGTCTATACGGACGGGCGCCTGAATCAGCAGAAGCAGAAGTTCTCCGCCAGCCCTGAAAACTCCCGAACCGGGTTCCCCATGGTCGTCCTGGTGAACGGCGGGAGCGCCAGCGCCTCGGAGATCGTGGCCGGGGCTCTCCAGGACCACAAGCGGGCGCTGATCCTGGGCACCAAGACCTTCGGCAAAGGGTCGGTGCAGACCATCCTTCCACTGGACGGCCGTTCGGCCCTGCGCTTGACCACCGCCGAGTACTTTACGCCCAACGGTCGTTCGATACACGAAACCGGGATCCAGCCGGATATCGTCATGGATCGAAGCACTCGGCCTTCGCCGTCCGGTACGGTGGAAGGGCCGCAGGCGAAGAGTTCCGAGACCAGTCCGGCAAGCCAGAGCCCCGGCAAGGGCCCCGTCGACCCGGACAGTATGGCGCAACGGTTGAAGAGCGACCCTCAGGTGGAACGGGCACTGGAGCTGCTCAAGGGTTGGGAGATGTTCCGGGGACTCGCGGGATCGGGCAAGGCTACATGATGCGGCCGAGCGCGATGTCCCGTCCTTTCACCCGCCACCCGGTTCCGCAGCCGTCCGCGGTCCTCACGGTCAGCGAGCTCAACGAGATCATCAGGGATCGGTTGGAGACCGGTCTTGACGCCTTGTGGGTGGCGGGCGAGCTCTCCAACGTGAGTCTTCCCCCATCGGGACATGTCTATTTCACCCTCAAGGATCAGCAGTCACAGATCTCGGCCGTGCTGTTCCGCCGCCATGCCGAAAACCTGCGTTTCCGGATGGAGGACGGGATGGAGGTGGTTTGCTCGGGGCGGGTGGGTTTGTACACGGTTCGCGGCGCGCTGCAGTTCTACGCGGTGGAGGTTGAGACCCGCGGCAAGGGAGCGTTGGCCGTTGCCTTCGAGCAGTTGAAGAAGCGGCTGTCGCAGGAAGGGTTGTTCGACGGCGACCGCAAGAAGCCGCTGCCGTTTCTTCCGCGGACCATCGGCATCGTCACGTCGCTTCACGGCGCGGCCGTGCGCGACATGTTGAGCATCATTCACGAACGGTTTCCCGACCGCCGGGTGGTGATCCGGCCGGTGCGGGTGCAGGGTGAGGGCGCCGCCGAGGAGATCGCGCAGGGGATCCGGGAGCTCGACGGAACCGGCCTGCCGGACGTCCTGATCGTCGGCCGGGGCGGCGGCTCGTTGGAGGATCTATGGGCCTTCAACGAAGAAGTGGTGGCGCGGGCCATGGCCTCGGCGCGGGTTCCCGTCGTATCCGCCGTCGGACACGAGATCGACGTGACCATCGCCGACTTCGTGGCGGACCAGCGGGCCGCCACCCCCACGGCCGCGGCCGAGATGATCCTTCCCATAAGGCGCGAGCTGGTGGACCGGGTGGCGGTGCTGGCGCGCCGGCTGCGGCGCGGCACGGAAAGCCGGTTGGAACGCCGGCGGGAGAACCTGCGGCATTGGGTACGTCGTCTGGCGGATCCCAGCCAGCGTCTTCGCCAAGGACAGTTGCGTCTCGACGATCTGTCGCTACGGTTGTGGCGCCGTCAGGAGGATTCGGTATTGCGGCTGAGGGAGCGTCTGGGCCATTTCGCCGGGCGATTGGGCGGCGTGGATCCACTGGCGGTTTTGAGGCGCGGTTACAGCATCGTGTACCGGGTGTCCGACGGCGCCATCGTCAAGGATGCTTCGTCACTCCAAAAGGGTCATCAGGTGCGCGTGAATTTCGCCGCCGGGCGGGCGGTATGCCGGGTGGAAGAGGTGGAGGAGTCGTAGGGGCGCAAGGGAGATATAGCCGGCACGAGGCGCGGGACTTGTAGGGGCGGGTTTCAAACCCGCCCGTGTCCGGCAACAAGAAGGACTGGCGGGTAGCCGAGGGGGGATGCAGAATGTCTCAGGAAGACAAGACGGGGCAGGACAAGACGCAGGATGACAGGAGCTTCGAGGAGTGTCTTCAGTCCCTGGAGAAGGTCGTGGAACGCATCGAGAGCGGCGAATTGAGTCTCGAGGACTCGCTGGCGACCTTCGAAGAGGGTGTGCGGCTGGTGCAGTCCTGCAATCGAAAGCTAAGCGACGTGGAGCGGCGAATCGAGGTGCTGACGAAGGACTCGGACGGCCGGGCCCGGCTGCAGGAGTTGACGGAAGTGGAACCTCCGGATTGACCGGCCGCGGAACGCGAAACGCCGGGCGCCGTCATGACGGGAGTTGAAGAACCCATGACGCGAAATACGCCGGGGAAGGAACGGCTCGATCGGGTCCTGCTGGAGGCGTCGCTGGTCAGGAGCCGCGAGGAAGCTCAGCGGTATATTCTGGCCGGCGCGGTTCTGGTGGACGATCAGCCCGTCACCAAGGCGGGGGCCTTGGTGAAACGCGACTCGCGGGTGCGGGTCAAGGCCTCTTCCCGTTACGTGAGCCGTGGAGGAGAAAAGCTCGAAGCGGCCCTGCAACACTTCGGGTTGGAGCCGGAGGGCCGGGTGGCGCTTGACGTCGGCGCCTCCACGGGAGGGTTTACCGACTGCCTCCTGGCCCATGGCGCGGCGCGGGTCCACGCGGTGGACGTGGGCTACGGGCAGTTTGACTGGCGGCTCCGCCAGGACCCGCGGGTTGTCGTGTTGGAGCGCACCAATATCCGTTACCTTGAGCCCGGCAAGCTCCAGGGGATCCCGGATTTGGCCGTGGTGGACGTTTCCTTCATATCGCTTCGGCTGGTGCTGCCGCCGGTATGCCGTCTCTTGGCCCGGCCGTTCGAGATCATGGCTCTCATCAAGCCGCAGTTCGAGGTGGGCAAAGGCAGGGTCGGCAAGGGCGGAGTGGTGCGGTCGGAGGATGAGCACTTGCGGGTGATCGGCGAGATCGAGGACGCGGTGGAGGCCCTGGGGCTGAAGCGTCGTCCGGTTTTCGAATCGCCGTTGCGCGGACCCAAGGGCAACAGGGAGTTCTTCATTCACTGTGTCTCGCCGACGGTCTGGCAGCCTAGTGCCGACGGTCTGGCACCCTGGTGATCCCGGAGGTTTTCATGCCGCCGGGCAATGCAGTTGGCGGGGTTGACTTGGATGGCTGATTGGCTATAGTTCGACTGACCCAAGGAGAGAACACACCATATGACAGGGGTTCGAATTAAGGACAACGAGTCCATCGAGAGCGCCATCCGGCGGTTCAAGAAGCAGTGTGAGAAAGCCGGAATCCTGGCGGAACTGCGCAAGCGGGAACACTACGAAAAGCCGAGCGTCAAGCGTAAGAGGAAGGCCATCGCAGCCAAGAAGCGTGCCATGAAGCGTGCCCGAAGTAGTCAGTGGTACTAGTCCAGCGGGACTGGTCAACCGCGACTGGGAACTCGGGACAACACAATGGCAGTGACTGGCTGAGTTTTGATCGGAGAAGGGCTAGGAAGATTCGCTTGGAATCTTTTCTTTGTCCCGGAGATCGACAACTCCCAATAGGCCGTTGTGAACATCGTCGACGCAGTGTTGGCAGCAGTCCTGTGCGTGTTTGCCGTAAGGGGCTACGTCAAAGGGCTGTTCCGGGAGGTATTCGCCTTGCTAGGCCTTTCGGTTGGCTTTATCGTGTCCGTACGATACTACGAACAGGTTTCCCTCTGGGTCGATTTCTGGCCTTACTCGCCGCTCATCCTTCAAGGCATCGTTTTTGTCGTTCTCTTCTTCCTGGTCTACATCGCATTCAACTGGGTGGGGCTCATGCTCCACAGGTCGGCCAGCCTCTTGTTCCTGGGCGGGTTCAACCGGCTCGGGGGCTTGCTGGTGGGGGGCTCCAAGGGTGCCCTGTTTCTCGGCGTGGGGCTTTTCTTCGCCATCTCCCAGTCGTGGGTTCCGCCAAGTTATCAGCAGCAGTTCGGTAGGGCGGCCTTGGTCCGTCCTCTCTTCGGCTTCGGGGCGTGGGCGGCGTCAAAGGGTGCCGCGATGACGTGGCCCGGTGCCTCGGGAACGGACTCGACCGCGAGCGATTCGCGGCACGGCGCATGATCTCGAGCCAAACCACTCAAGAGGTTCGCACACGCGCCTCCATCGTGGAGGTTGTTTCCGACTACGTCACACTCAAGAAGGCCGGCCAAAACTACTCGGGGCTGTGCCCTTTTCATTCCGAGAAGACCCCATCCTTTACCGTCAACGAGGAAAAGGGCGTTTTCTACTGCTTCGGTTGTCAGGCCGGTGGCGACATCTTCAAGTTCCTCATGCTCTACGACGGGCTCACGTTTCCCGAGTCCATCGAGCGGCTGGCGGATCGGTACGGCATCGCCATCGAGGTTTCCCAATCGGGCGGCAACCGGCGCGGCGACTTGTTCCGGTTGAACGAGCAGGCGTCGGAGCTGTTCCACGCGCTGCTGTTGGATCCCTCCCAAGGCTCCCGGGCACGGGCCTACCTGACACGGCGCGGCGTGGAAGAATCCCTTTGGCGGCGTTTCCGTCTCGGCTTCGCGCCGCGGGGCGATGTCGTCGTCGGCCGGTTCCGGCGTGAAGGCGTTGCGTTGAAGGAGGCGGCGGAGGCGGGCCTGGTGGTGGAGCGGGAACCGGACCACTACCGCGATCGGTTTTTCGACCGGATCATCTTTCCTATTGCCGAACCGGGCGGCAAGATCACCGGCTTCGGCGGCCGGGTCATCGACGACGGTAAACCCAAGTACCTCAATTCGCCGGAGACGCCGCTCTTTCACAAGGGCGCGCAGGTCTACGGTCTGAGTCAGGCAAGAGACGGAATCCGTTCCAATGACCGCGTGGTGGTGGTGGAGGGGTACCTGGACGTGCTGGCGTTGGCACAATTCGACGCGACCCACGTGGTGGCCACCCTGGGCACGGCCCTGACGGTCGATCATCTGCGGCTTCTGGGACGTTACACCCGCAACGTCACGGCGCTGTTCGACGGTGACGCCGCGGGGCGCAATGCCGCGGCCCGCAGTTTCGAGGTGTTCCAGCAGGCCGGCCTTTGGGGTCATGCGGCTTTCCTCCCGGAGGGCTCCGACCCGGACACGTTCGTCAGGACTCAAGGAAAGGCTGCGCTGGACCGTGTGCTGGAAAGCGCGGTCCCCATCGTGGACTTCTATCTCAACTCGCTACGGGCGCGCCACGGCACCGACCTCGGGGGCAAGAGCCGTCTCGCCAACGAAGTCAGCCAGATGCTCGCCAAGGTAACCAATCCTTTGGATCGCGAGTTGCTCGCGCGGCGGTCAGCGGATCTGTTGGGCATCCGTGAGGAGTCGTTGCGCCGGCATGCCGCGACCGCGGGTGCCGAGACGTCCGGCAGCCGGAGCACCGACGCCGCCCGCCGCCGCGAACAAGGCGCCGTGAACCGTTGGTCCCTGGGTGAAGACCGTGCGGAGTCCGCGCTGGTAGCCCTGATGCTGCGGTTTCCGTCGGTGGTGCGGACGTTACGCAAGGAACCGATGGACAAGCTCGTGACCGAGAAGTGGCGCGAGGTGATCCGGCGGATCCTTGCGGGTCCCGAACCCGGCGGGGAGGTAGCACTCGGCGTGGTCACCGAGGGACTGCCGGCGGAACTCGCGTCGGAGATCAGTGAGCTCGTGTTGAGAGGGCAGGAGATCGCCGAGGAAGAGCGCGATCGAATGTCCGCGGACTGTCTCTTTTTTTTGCAACGGCGATACCTGAGGCGGCTCGATCAGGAGTTGTGCAGAGCGATCCGTGTCGCGGAAGAGACCCGTGATGATGAGGTCAAGAAAGAGAGGATGCGGCAATGGCAGGAGGTCATGCAAAGGAAACTCCGCTTGGAGCGCGAGAGGCCGAGTTTGTAAACGGCACGCCAGTCAGAACCGCCCGCGAGACATCCCGAACTCGCCTGATGAAGCGAGAACAGGATGTCAAACGGCTGATCGATCTCGGCAAGGAAAAGGGCTATGT
Source organism: uncultured Binatia bacterium (SeqCode) (assembly GCA_965221155.1). Lineage (GTDB taxonomy): Bacteria > Desulfobacterota > Binatia > UBA9968 > JAJDTQ01 > JAJDTQ01. Next base: position 2,740,365 of record OZ244869.1, read on the forward strand.
GACCTACGAACAGGTCAATGACATGTTGTCGCCCGATGCCGTCTCGCCGGAGCAGCTCGATGACGTCATGTCCATATTCGGTGAGATGGACATCGAGGTCGTGGACGCCAACCAGCGGGTGGCGCTAAGCGCCCAGGCGGAGGAGGTCGTCGGCGACGAGCCGGAGGACGCCGAAGTCGGGTACGATGCGGAGGCGGACCTTGCCGGCAAGACCGGTGATCCGGTGCGCATGTACCTTCGCGAGATGGGCAACGTGTCGCTCCTCAGCCGCGACGGGGAGGTAGAGATCGCCAAGAAGATCGAGGAGGGTGAGGGCGTGGTGACGGGCTACGCGCTTTCGTGTTCCGTCGCGGTCCAGCACGTGCTCGAGCTTGGCGAAAGGATTGAGCGCGGCGAAATCCGGGCGCACGAGGTGATCAAGGGAGTGGACCCGGAGGCGGAGGGCGACTGCGTGGAGGAGGATGCGCACGAGGGGCGCCTCCTGGACCAGATCGACAAGTTGCGGAGCTTGGTGCGGCAGCGGGATGGACTCAAGCAGAAGATTCGCAAGCGTATCCCCACGGAGGTCAGGCTCGGCGTGGAACGCCAGTTGGACCGGTGTGGGACGAAGATCCTCAATGGCATGACGGAATTACGGCTCAACCGTCCTCAGATTGACGCCGTGGTGAAAAGGCTGAAGGGAGACCTGCGCCGAATCGAGTTGGCCAAATCCCGGGTGAAGCGTTACGAAAGAGAAACCGGCAAAACCGCCCAGCAGATCCTTGAGCTGGCGCCGGGGAGTGGTGGCAAGGAGACGTGGCAAAGGACGGTCGGCACCTTTCGCATGAGCCTGAGCGCCTTCCGGGAGATGCAGGACAACATCCGGAAGGCCAAGGATGAGGTAGAGGAGACCGAGCGACGGCTGGAGATGTCGGGCGAGGAAATTCGACAGCGGGTCCGGTCCATCCGCCAGGGGGAGATCCACGCTGATCTGGCCAAGAAACAGTTAATCGAGGCCAATCTGCGCCTGGTGGTGAGCATCGCCAAGAAGTACACCAACCGGGGCCTCCAGTTTCTCGACCTCATCCAGGAAGGCAATATCGGTCTCATGAAGGCCGTGGAGAAATTCGAGTATCAGCGCGGGTACAAGTTCTCCACCTATGCCACGTGGTGGATCCGTCAGGCCATCACCCGGGCCATCGCCGATCAGGCGCGCACCATTCGCATCCCGGTGCACATGATCGAGACCATCAACAAGTTGATCCGGACCTCGCGGTATCTCGTCCAAGAGATCGGACGTGAGCCCACACCGGAGGAGATCGCCACCAAGATGGAGATCCCCCTGGACAAGGTCTGCAAGGTACTGAAGATCGCCAAGGAGCCGATATCCCTCGAGACGCCGGTGGGGGAGGACGAAGACAGCCATCTGTGTGATTTCATCGAGGACAAGCGGGTGGCGACACCGTCCGATGCGGTGTCCAATCTCAACCTCGCGGAACAGACGAAGAAGGTACTGGCCACCTTGACGCCCCGCGAGGAGCAGGTTCTCCGGATGCGATTCGGCATCGGCGAGAAGTCGGACCATACGCTGGAGGAGGTAGGGCACGAATTCTCCGTCACCCGGGAACGTATCCGCCAGATCGAGGCCAAGGCCTTGCGCAAGCTGCGCCATCCTAGTAGAAGCAAGAGGCTCAAAAGTTTCATGGAAGGATAGAGTCCACATCTCATCGGCGGGTTTCCCGCGCAGCTCCGGGCCCATAGCTCAGTTGGTTAGAGCCACCGGCTCATAACCGGTAGGTCCCTGGTTCGAGTCCAGGTGGGCCCACCATGCCTTCCAGTGGCCGAGCGCCAACGCACGGTTCCGAAAGGGACAGCAAGTACAGGAGGCACCGTCATGACCGAGGACTTCGAGGCAGGCATCGAGAACTGTGTCGCGACCTGCGCCAGGGTCGAGCCGGGTCAGACCGTTTACATCGTCACCGAGGAAAAGGCCGCCGACCCGCCGGTGGTGGAGGCGTTGACCGCATCGGCTCGGGATCGGGGTGCGGATGTTCATGTGGTGTGGGGCCCTGCCATCCCGAAGGACCGGTCTGACGACATTCCGCCCGCCGTCCTGGACGCCTACGGTCGAGCGGACGTGTTGTTCGCCCACTATCCCTCACTCAAGCGGGAGGCCCTGCATCCGCGGTTCCCAGGAGAAGCGAGGGTACGGGTGCCGAACCGGGCGCGAACCGTTTCACTCATGTCCTCGGACTGGGCGGGCTTTCCTTACTCCGTGCAACGGGCCCTTGCGACGACCCTCGATACGCTGTCGGCCCCGGGGAAATCGTGGCGCATCACCAGTCCCAGCGGCACGGATGTCAGGGGCAGATTCGGCTCGCGCGAGAGCACGGTGGCGCAAGCGTACTTCGTTGAAGACGAAAGTGGCCGAGCCCGCCGCAACTTCCCCGGCGGCGTGCACAGCCCGGTGGTGGCGGTGGCCACGGAAGGCGTGATCGTGGCGGACCATATCGCGGGTTTCGGCGACATGCCCGAATCCATGCGATTGGAGCTGAAGGAGGGACGCGTGGTCTCTTTGCAGGGGGGCGACGCGGATGGGTCGATGCACGAATCGCTGAAACGCACGGATGGTTTCATCGACTCGTGGCACGCAGGCGTCAATCCCAAGACCATCGTACCGCCGGCCCGGGCCGAGAATCCCGCGGCATGGTACAGCTATTCCCACTGCAGCCCCATGATCGTGCACTTCCACGTGGGGCGCTCCCATGCCCCCGTGGACGTCGCGTGCTTTCACCAGACCATCGAGATCGACGGCCGGGTGGTCTACGACGAGGGCAGGCTGACCATCTGGGACGACCCGGATGTCCATAGCGCCGTGAATGTCTCGGGAATGGCCGACTCGATGACGGTGAACACGCCGATGGCGTTCGCCTGACGCCCGCGGCCGGTACCGTCATTCCCGCGAAACAGGGTGTGTCAAAACCCTAACTTCGGAGCACGAAAGGCCAATCCGTCATTCCCGCACCCCTCCGTCATTCCCGCACCCCTCCGTCATTCCCGCGAAAGCGGGAATCCAGGGGTGGGGAGCGGCGGAACGCGCGTGATTTCCGGCTCCACCCTGCCTGGATTCCCGCTTAGCTCGCCATCACGCCTCTCCAAGGTAGAGCTTCCTGGCGTTGTCACGGGTGATCTTCCGCACGACCGCCTCGTCCATCCCGGCCATCTCCCGCTCAACGGTCTCGTGTGAATGCGGCCACACCGAATCACCGTGGGGATAGTCCGAAGCCCACAACACCGTGTCCGCCCCTAGCTCCTCCAAGAGCTTCAACCCCACCGGGTCTTCCTGGAACGTCGCGTACATCTGCCGCTGGTAGTATTCCGACGGTTTCATCTTGAGCCTTCCGGCACCGGTCGGCCGCATGCGCGGCCGAATCTCGTATTCCTGGTCCATCTTCTGGAGGATGTACGGGATCCAGCCGAGGGAGCTCTCGCCGAGCACCGCCCTGAACTTCGGGTGCCGCTCGAGGACCCCGGAAAGAACCAGCGCCGCCAGCACCTCGTCAAGCTGGGCCGCCACCACCGTTATCCGGATCAGATCGACTCCGCGTCCGGGAGGGACGTTGGTCCTGCTGGTGCTCCAGAAGCCGGCTCCCTGGTGGAACGATACCGGGAGTCCCGTGTCCTCCGCCGCGCTCCACAGCGGTTCCCACGCCTCGTCCCAGACTCGTCGGGTCGCGTCGAACGCCTGGAACTGCACCCCCTTGAGCCCCAGCCTCGCGCAGTGGTGCAGTTCCTCCACCGCCGCCTCCACCCCGTGGACCGGGAGGAACCCCAGTCCGATCAGCCGTGCGGGTGAAGCGCTGCAAAACTCCGCGATCCACTCGTTGTATGCCCGTATGCTCACGGAGTTCAGTTCGGGTTCCTCCAACTGAAACCCTGCAATCAGCCCACCGTACATCACCTGGCATTCGACCCCATCCCGGTCCATGTCCTGGAGACGGAACTCGGGTGTCGTGGGCCGCCACCGGCCTGGCTCCTGGATCACGGGAGTCGTGGATTTCCCGAACCTTATGCTGGTGTAATTGTCGTACCGGTAACGTGCACCGAAGAGTTTGCCCTCAGCCTGCCAATGCCACCCTTCCTGGGTCTCGACCAACCGGGGGACCCGGTCCCGGTATTTCTGCGGCACCCTCTTTACCCACAAGTCACCCGGCAGGTACGGCAGGTCCACATGGTCGTCGGCGGAAAACATCTTCCAGTCTGGCATCGTGTCCTCCGTTCACTACGGTTCGTCGCCGGCTGCATCGTCGTCGCGCCTTGTCCGTAACAGAAAAGAGCCGCATAGTAGCATACGAATTCCAGTAGCATACAACCAAGGGGGCATGATGGTCATTGACGTGCACCGGCATTTCTGGCGCGGGAATCAGCGCTACTACGACGCGCAGGCAGCCGCGGATGGCGCGGTGCCCGAGAAGCCCGACTGGGAAACGACCGCGCAAGAGCATGCCGCAGAGATGGAAGCCGCCGGCGTGGACGCGTCGGCGCTCCTCGTGGCCGACTACGGAGACCGCCTGGGCACGCCGCATTTCACCATCGACCAGGAGAACTGGATCCTGGCACAGGCCGCGAAGCGCCACCCGCAACGGATCGTCGCCTTCTACGGCATCGATCCGCGCCGTCCGGGAGCGCCCGAGAAGTACGAGCGCGCCATCCAGGAATGGGGCGTGGCCGGCATCAAGCTTCACCCCACCGTCGGCTACTTCCCGCACGACCGCGCCTGCTACCCGATCTATGAGATCTGCATCAAGTACGACGTGCCCGCGCTGCTTCACTCCGGGGAGCGCTTCCATCCGCTGCTGTACAGCCGTTTCTCCCATCCCCTGGAGTTCGACCAGGTGGCCGTGGACTTCCCGCGCCTGAAGATGATCATGGGCCATGCCGGCGGCCATTGGTGGGGCGACTGCGCCATCATTGCGCGCACCCATGAGAACGTGGTGGTGGACCTGTCCGAGTGGCAGACGAAACTGCGCGACCACCCCCGCGAGACGCTTGCCGCCCTGGACCACATGCGCAACTTCCTGGGGATCGAACGGATACTGTGGGGCACCGACTTTCCGCACATGCGTCAGCAAATGTCCCTCAAGGACACCGTGGAGATATACCGGGGACTCCCTTCCCTGGCAAAGCAGCACGGCTACACGTTCACCGAACGCGATGTCGATGCGGTATTGGGCGGGAACGCCGCGAGGATACTGAAGCTGAACGCGTGACGGGGCACGTTCAAGGCAAAGCCGGTTTGACATGGTGATGTGCTGATGCGAGGATGTCGCTATGCGGACGACCCTCACGATAGATGACGACGTCCTGGCAGTCGCAAGGGCGCTGGCTGAACAGAGCGGCGGCAGCCTCGGGCGCGCCCTGTCGGAACTTGCCCGGCGCGGATTCAAAGGCACCGCCCTGGCGGGTGAGGGCGATGACGGTATCCCGGTGTTTCGCGTGCCCGCGGATGCCGGGCCGATCACCAGCGATGATGTCTACAGGGTGCTCAGCGAGTGGCCGTGACGGCGTTGCTCGATGTCAATGTGCTCATCGCTCTCGCCTGGCCCAACCACGTGCATCACGATGCAACACGACGGTGGTTCACGGAGCATCGAGGGGATGGATGGGCCACCTGTCCTCTGACCGAAGCGGGATTCGTCCGCGTCTCCTGCAACCCTTCTGCGGTGCAGCACTCCATAACCCCAAATGATGCCATCGCATTGCTCCTAAGGCTCAAGCGGCTGGAGTCGCATTCGTTTTGGCCCCTGGACCGCTCCATCGCCGCGCTTCCGCGCGAGATCGTCGCCCGCCTACAGGGATATCGTCAGATCACGGACGCGGTGCTGCTGGCCGCCGCCATACAACGCGGCGGAACCCTCGCCACCCTCGACGGTGGCCTCGCGCGGCTTGTCGGCGAGGGTGAGCGCGACTCGGTTTGCGTGATACCGGTGTGAGCCTCTCTTGGGGGATCTTCCTCATGGTTCACGCCGGCGGCCATTGGTGGGCCGACTGCGCCGTCATCGCCCCGCACCCATGAGAACGTGGTAGTGGACCTGTCGGTGTGGCAGACCAAGCTGCGGGACAACCCCCGGGAGACCCTCGCCGCCCCGGACCACATGCGCAACTACCTGGGGATCGAACGGATCCTCTGGGGCACCGACTTCCCGCACATGCGCCAGCAAATGTCCCTCAAGGACACCGTGGAGATCTACCGGGGACTCCCTTCCCTGGCAAAGCAGCACGGCTACACGTTCACCGAGCGCGATGTCGATGCGGTATTGGGCGGGAACGCGGCGAGGATACTGAGGCTGAACTCGTGAGCGGCGGGCCGGGTGGCCTGGGCACCTGAGATTTTCGATGATTGACATTGTCACGCATTGAGGCAAGTTTTTGTCTTACTGTCTAACGTCTGCGGATCGGCACAATTGAGAGGGCACAACGATGGCCAGCGTTTACGACGTCGCCGCCTACATCCTTGAGAAGCAGGGTGCGATGACCACCTGGAAGCTGCAGAAGCTGGTGTACTACAGCCAAGCGTGGTCGCTCGTGTGGGACGATGACGTGCTTTTCCCCGAAGAGATCAAGGCTTGGGCGAACGGACCGGTGGTGCGTGAACTCTACCATGCCCACCGCGGGAAGTACCGCGTCTCATGCCTTAGGAAAGGGAACGCAGCCTCGTTGACCGAGGGGCAACGCGAGACCGTGGACGCCGTGCTGGACTTCTACGGCGACAAGTCGCCGCAGTGGCTGAGCGATCTCACACACATGGAAGCGCCTTGGCAGTCGGCTCGCCGACACGTTCCCGAGGGAGTGCGCGGCGACGCCATCATTCCGAAGGAAGATCTCGCCGAGTACTACGGCAGCTTGTAGCGGCGGCCATGGCCCGCAGTCCTGGGAAGCGGCCGGATGCGCGCGCACTTCCTTCCGATCAGAAGCAGCCCCGCACGGCCCAGGGCGGCGGTCCCGCGCTGCATGACCGCGAGACGATCGTGTGGGCGTTCAGCATCGTGGACCAGGACGGACCTTGGGGGTGGCGTACCGCGGCCGCTCCGGCGTGGTGGGGAGAGATCCTGCCTAAGCTTCAGGACTTCGAATCGATGACGTGGTCCGAGATCATGCAGGCCGCCGGCGGACGAGCGAGAGGCAACAACAGCCACTTCGTGCAGGTCGAAAGATTGACTAAGCAAGCCAAGCAGCGGCTTGCGGAGATAAGTCAGGACGACGTGTCGGAGCTGTTCTCGCTTCGGCTGAGCGCAACGACTCGTATCTACGGAATCCGTCCTACCGTCCGCGCATGACCGACCTCGGTCGCTGGACCTGGATCGCCTGGAGCTTTCTCGCCACCTACTTCGTGCTCTCCAAGCTGGTCCCGATCCTGCTGGTGATCTGGGCCTCGCTGCTGCCGTACTTCATGTTCCCCGGCAAGTTCGCCTTCGCCCAGATGAGCTTCGAGCAGTACCTGACGCTGCCCTGGCGCCTCGCGCTCAATGGGTTGACCAACACGGCGATCCTGATGGTATTGACGCCGACCATCACGCTCCTGCTCAGCATCTGCTTCTCCTGGGTCGTGCTGCGCTCGCGCATTACCGGCCGCTCGTTGTACGATTTCATCGCCTTCCTGCCGCATGCGGTGCCCAACATCGTGTTCGGTGTCGGCGTTATCCTGCTTACACTCTACGTGCTGCAGACCGTCCTGCCGATCTACGGCACAATCTGGGTTCTGCTGCTCGTCTTCATCGTCGCCCGGGTCAGCTACGGGACCCGCATGACCAACAGCGGGATGATCCAGATCCACAGCGAGCTGGAGGAATCGGCGCGGGTGAGCGGGGCCACGACGTTCGCGACCTTCCGAGAAGTCGTAGTGCCGCTGCTCACGCCCACGCTGATCTATGCCTGGCTCTGGATCGCGTTGCTCGTCTTCCGGGAGCTGACCCTTGCCGTCATTCTCACCACGCCGCGCAACATGACGCTGCCCGTCGTGATCTGGACCACGTGGCTCGGCGGCGGGCTGGGACAGTCCTCGGCGTTGGTCGTCGTCATGCTGGCGCTGATGATCCCGCTCGTCGTGCTGTACTGGTTCGTGACCGGGCGCTACGGGCTGCTTTCGGCCCGAGGCGACGCATGAATCCGGCACTGTCCGTCCGAGGCCTGCCGGCATGTCCTGAATTGGAACCCGGCCGCGCGCGCCGCACGACCGTTGGAATGTTGTAGACGCTGAACCGGGGCACCCGTGTCCTGTCCGGTTCATTCGCATGATAAGATGCGGAGGATTTTTGGTCGTCGGCAGGCGTCCTTCGACTTCGCTTCGCTACGCTCAGGACGTGTAGGGGCGACCGGCGCTCGCCCTCAGTGGCGGGCACCACGCGAGGAAGACCCCGGGTCAAGCCCGGGGTGACATACGCAGCCGACGGCGAAAAAGACCCGCAGATCATCATGCGAATGAACCGGACAGGACACTAGCCATGGCCTACGTTATCGGCGTCGACATCGGCGGCACCTTTACCGACCTTGTCGCCTTCGACCACGAGACGGCGAGCGTCCTGTTCGCCAAGAGCCCGACGACCTACGATAATTTCGTCGACGGGATCCTGGAATGCCTGCGCAAGGCCCGCGTCGCGCCGGCGGACGCGCGGTTCGTCAACCATGGTACGACGCTGGTGATCAACGCCATCATCCAGCGCCGCGGCAACCGCGCGGCCCTCGTCACCACCCGCGGCTTCCGCGACGTGCTGGAGATCGCGCGCGGCAACCGCCCCGACCCATTCGATCTGCACTATCAGCGCGACGAACCGCTGATCCCGCGCGAACGGCGGTACGAGGTGTCCGAGCGCATCGGCGCCGACGGCTCGGTGGTCACCGCGCTGGATACCGGCGAGCTGCGCGGTCTCGCGCGGGAGCTGAAGGCGCAAGGCATCGAAGCCGTCGCGGTTTCCTTCATGAACGCCTATGCCAATCCCCAACACGAGGAGCGCGCGGTCGCCGAGCTCGCCGAGCTGCTGCCCGGCGTCTACGTGACCGGCGGCACCGAGCTCTGCCGCGAGTGGTACGAGTACGAGCGCACCGCCACGGTGGCCGCCAACGCCTATGTCGGGCCGCAGGTCTCGACCTATGTCCGCCGGCTCGACGACGAACTGCGTACGGGCGGATTTTCCGGCACGCTGTTCATGATGGGCTCCAACGGCGGCGTGCTCTCGGCCGATCGCTCCTGCCGCCAGCCGATCTCGCTGGTGGAATCGGGCCCCATCGGCGGCTGCATCGGCGCGGCGGCCTATGCCGAGGCGCTGGGGTACGACAACGTCATCTCTTTCGACATGGGCGGCACCACCGCGAAATGCGCGCTGGTGGAAAACGGACGGTTCTCGGTCGATTCGGTCTATTACGCGGGCGGCTACATCCAGGGCTTCCCCATCAAGGCGCCGGTCATCGACGTCATCGAGGTGGGCTCGGGCGGCGGCTCCATCGCCTGGCTCGACGAGCAGAACCGGCTGCACGTCGGGCCGCGTTCGGCCGGATCGACGCCCGGACCGGTGTGCTACGGCCGCGGCGGCAAAGAGCCGACGGTGACCGACGCAAACCTTCTGCTCGGCCGTCTCGCGCCCGACCGCTTCCTCGGCGGCGAGCTCATGCTCCAGGTCGAGACGGCAAAGGCCGCCCTGCTCGAGGACATCGCGCCGTCCCTCGGCTATACCGGCGACGAGGGCGCGGTGGAGCTCGCCGAGGGCATTCTCGCCATCGCCACCGTGGTCATGGCCGGCGCCATCCGCCGCCAGACCATCGAGCACGGCCGCGACCCGCGCGACTTTGTGCTGTTCAGCTATGGCGGCGGCGGTCCGCTGCACGCCGTCGCGCTCGCCCACGAGCTTTCGATCCCGACCGTCGTCATCCCGCCCGAGCCCGGCAATTTCTCGGCCACCGGCATGTTGCTTGCCGATGCACGGCTCGATACGTCGGAGACCTTCGCCGGCGTTCTCGATGAGGGCACCGTCGCGGCGATGGGCGAGAGGTTCCAAGCCATGGAGGCCAAGGCCGCGGAGGATCTCCGCGAGGAGATCGGCGTCGGCGAGGTCATGTTCGAGCGCGCCGCCGAGATGCGCTACCGAGGCCAGCGCCATAACATCAAGGTCACGCTGCCCGCGCTCGAGGGTCCGGCGGAGATACGCGCGATTTTCGATCGCGACTACGAGCGCCGCTACGGCCACGCCGACACCCGCGCCGCGGCCGAGATCCAGGCCCTCCATCTGTCGGCATTCGCCAAGCTTCGCCGGCCGGACCTTGCGGGGCTCTACCGCAGCCCGGGCGGAACGGACGGCAACCGCGGTACGCGGCCCGTCTATTTTTCCACGGCCGGCGGCTGGACCGACGCGAATATATACGAGCGCTACGAGCTTGCACCCGGCTTCAAGGGCGAAGGGCCCGCGATCATCGAGGAATACGGAGCGACCACCGTGGTCTGGCCCGGCGACAGCTTCGAGATCGGTCTCTACCGGGAGATTCGCATCCGGTGCAGCGGCACGGAGTCATCGATGGTTGCCGCCCGACAGGCCAAAAGCGTGGCCGATGGTCACGCGGTCGATGGTCACGCGGTCGACCCCATCACCCTGGAGGTGATCCGGCACGGCATCGTGTCGATCAACGATCAGATCGACGCGAACATGACGCGCACGGCCTTCAGCCCGTACATCTATGAATACAAGGACTACGCCGTCGGCATGACCGACGCGGACGGGCGGCTCATCGCCCAGTGCAACGGCGGTATGCCGATCTTCGTCGCCGATGCGGTGGGCGCCGCCGTGCGCGACGGCTTGCAGATCTACGGCAAAGAGCGTTTGCACCACGGAGACGTGGTGCTTTGCAACCACGCCGCCGTGCAGGGCCAGCACCTGAACAACACGGTCATGTACACGCCGATCTTTGCCGGACCGGACGGCACCGGCGAGCTCATCGGTTTCATGGCCATCAACTGCCACTGGATCGACATCGGCGGCAATTTCCGCTCGTTGGGCGGCGGTGACATCTTCTCCGAAGGGCTGCAGCTCCGTACCGTGAAGCTGTGGTCGAAGGGCGAGCCGATCCAGGAGGTCTATCGAGTCATCGAGAACAACACGCGCTTTCCGATAGAACTCCTGGGCGACATCGAGGCCCAGCTCGGCGGCTGCCTGCTCGGCCGCGATCTCACGGTGAAGCTCGCCGAGCGGTTTGGGCTCGACACCTATCACAATGCGCTGGAGGTCATGCTCGACCAGTGCGAGACGGCCATTCGCGAGCGCATTGCCGCCATTCCGGACGGGACCTACGAGGCCGAGTCGTTCCTCGACAATGACGGCGTGAACGACCGGCATCTCCCGATCAAGGTGCAGGTGGTGGTCGAGGGAACGGAAGTGACGGTGGATTATACCGACATGCCGGAAGAGGTGGAGGGCCGCCTCAACTCCGGCCGCCAGGGGGGCGGCGTCACCACGGCCCGCGTCGCCTTCATGTATCTGATTGCCCGAGGCGAGCCGGCAAACGAGGGCACGTTTCGCCCACTCAAGCTGATCCTGCCCGACGGCAAGCTGGTCAGCGCCGGACCGACGGCGCCGATGCAGCACTACGGGTTTCCCTTCCCGACGATCATCGACACGATCATCAAGGCGCTGCAGACGGCCATGCCCGAACAGGCGACGGGGGCCCATTTCGGCACCTATTCGTCGGTGGGATTCTTCGGCCACCGGCCCAACGGCGCGCTTTTCAATTGCCATGATTCGGCGCACGGCGGCTGGGGCGCGTGCGCGACCCACGACGGCGCCGGCCCGTTTCGCTCGATGGCGCATGGGGACACGCGGATCATCCCGATGGAACTCCAGGAAACGATCTATCCCTACCGCTACGAGGAACTCTCGCTGCGCGAGGATTCCTCCGGGCCGGGCCGGCATCGCGGCGGGTTCGGGTTCCGCAAGCAATACCGCATCCTCGCCCCGTGTCAGCTTTGGACCAATTTCGACCGGATCCACTGCCCGCCCTGGGGCGTACTCGGCGGCATGGCAGGCAAGTCGGGACAGGTCTCGGTCTATCGCAACGGCGCCACCGAGCCCGAGATCTATTACAAAACGGAAGGGGTACCGGTTGAACCCGGCGATCTGGTATTGGTGGAGGCGGGTGGAGGCGGCGGCTACGGTCCGCCCACGGATCGGCCGGCCGGCGAGGTCGCGCTCGACGTCCGTCGTGGCTACGTCTCAGAGGAGAGTGCGCTGCGCGATTACGGCGTGCGCATCCTGCCGGACGGAACCGGCACGCGTTAATTCCCGATGATAAGGATCGAAGATCTCCACCTGACCTACCATTCGGCGGACAGCACCGTTCATGCCGTCCGTGGCGTCAACATCGAGGTGCAGAGCGGCCACTTCTATACGCTGCTGGGGCCGTCGGGCTGCGGCAAGACCACGACGCTACGTTGCGTCGCCGGACTGGAGACCCCCTCCAGCGGACGGATCACGGTGGGCAACGACATCGTCTTCAATGCCGCCAGGGCATCGCCAAGCCGTCGCATGACCGCAATATCGGCATGGTGTTCCAGTCCTACGCCATCTGGCCGCATATGTCGGTTTACAGGAACGTGGCCTTCCCACTGAAGCAGATGCGCCCACGCCCTTCGAGCCGGGAGATGCGCGACCGGGTCATGCGCGCGCTCGACAAATACATGGGACAGCACACCGGACGCACTGGAGAAATTGATGCCGCATGTCGTCGCCGTGGATATCGGAGGCACCTTCACCGACCTTGTCGCGTTCGATCACGATACTGGCAACGCGATCTATACCAAGAGCCCGACGACGTACGGGAATTTTGTCGAGGGGATCCTCGACTGCTTCAGGAAGGGAGACCTCAAGCCCGCCGAGGCCAACTTCCTCAATCACGGGACCACGCTGGTCATCAACTCGCTGATCCAGCGGCGTGGAGCGAAATGCGCCCTGGTCACCACGGAAGGCTTCCGCGACGTGCTGGAGATCGCCCGCGCCAACCGGCCCGACCCGTTCGACCTGCACTACCAGCGGGACGAGCCGCTGATCCCGCGCGAGCTGCGCTTCGAGGTGCCCGAGCGGATCGACGCGAAGGGCGAAGTGCTGGTGCCGCTCGATACCGGTGCCCTCGAAATCCTGGCGGATGAGCTGAAGCGCCTGGAAATCGAGGCGGTGGCCGTTTTTTTCATGAGCTCCTTCCTCGATCCCACGCACGAAGAACAGGCCGCCGAAATCCTGAAACGCCTGCTGCCCGGTGTCTATGTCACCTACAGCACCGAGCTGACGCGCCAGTGGTACGAGTACGAGCGTACCTCGACCGTTGCGGCCAACGCCTTTGTCGGGCCGCAGGTGAATACCTATGTGCGCCGTCTGGAGAGCGATTTCCGTTCCCAGGGTTATGACGGCACGCTGTTCATGATGGGCTCGAACGGCGGACTGTTGTCGGTCGAGCGCACGTGCCGCCAGCCGGTCGGCCTCGTCGAATCGGGGCCCATCGGGGGCTGCATCGGCGCCGGCGCCTATGCCGAAGCGCTCGGCATCGCCAATGTCGTCGCCTTCGACATGGGCGGCACCACCGCGAAATGTGCACTGGTGGAAAACGGCCGGTTCACCGTCGAGTCCATCTACTACGTGAACGGCTACGTTCAGGGCTTTCCCATCAAATGGCCGGTCATCGATGTCGTCGAGGTCGGTTCGGGCGGCGGCTCCATCGCGTGGCTGGACGATCAGAACCGCCTGCATGTCGGACCGCACAGCGCCGGTTCGACACCCGGGCCGGTGTGCTACGACCGCGGCGGGACCGAGCCCACCGTCACCGACGCGAATCTCGTGCTTGGCCGGCTCAACCCCGATCGCTTCCTAGGCGGCGAGTTGAGCCTGGGGCTCGAATCGACGCGCCGCGCCATCGCCGAGAAGATCGCCGGGCCGCTCAACTACCAGGGTGAAGAGGGGCTGATCCGGACGGCGGACGGCATCGTCTCGATTGCGACGGTGCTGATGGCCGGCGCGATCCGCCAGGTCTCGGTGGAGCACGGGCTCGACCCCCGCGATTTCGTCCTGTTCGCCTATGGCGGGGGCGGGCCGCTGCACGCCTCCGCGCTGGCACGCGAGCTGTCCGTCCCCACCGTCGTCATTCCGCCGGAACCCGGCAATTTCTCGGCCATCGGCATGCTGCTTGCGGACGCGCAGATCGACGCGTCGGAGACGTTCACCGGGCTGCTCGATGACGCGCTGGTGGGCAGGATGGATGCCGCCTTCCGCGGGATGGAGGCCGAGGCCGCGGCAGCCCTTCGCCGGGATTTCGCCACCGACGACGTGTTTTTCGAGCGCAAGGCGGAGATGCGCTATCGCGGCCAGCGGAACAACATCCACGTGCCGCTCACGGGGCTGCGCAGCGTGGCCGAAATCAGGCAGGCCTTCGAGCGCGACTACGAACGCCGCTACGGGCACGCCGACTCGAAGGCCCCGACCGAGCTTCAGGCCCTGCATCTGTCGGCCTTCGCCCGGTTGCGGCACCCGGACATCGCGAACCTGCGGCGCAAGGCGTCATCGGCCACGACACCGGCGCCCCAGACCCGCCAGGTCTATTTCGGCAGTGCCGGCGGAACCGTGGATACGGCGATCCATGACCGCGACGTGCTGGAGCCGGGATTCGCAGCGGATGGCCCTGCCGTCATCGAAGAGTACGGCTCCACCACGCTGATCTGGCCGGGCGACCGCTTCGAAATCGGCGGCATGGGCGAGATCCGCATCGAGTGCGGCGGCGAATGAAACGGCGGCAGGCAGCGCCGCCGGGAATGAGCTAGTGTCCTGCGTCACAAATATGCTTATGAATCTGCGGGTCCTTTTGGCCGTCGGCTGCGTTGCTCTTCCTCGCGTGGTACCCGCCACTGCTCGTCCTGAGCGTAGCGCAGCGAAGTCGAAGGACGCCTTGCCCACAACCAAAATGCCCTCGCATCTTCATAAGGTATTTGTGACGCAGGACACTAGGAGCCTGCGCCGCAGGAATCGGACATCCGATGTAGGGGCGGGTTTCAAACCCGCCCGCGCCCGCACGGCGCTGCCGCCCGACACAGGCTCCTAGGTTTATCCGAGCGCTCGAAGCGCGGACAGAGAGTGGAGAAAGACGATGAATAGAGCCATGCAAGCCCCGGACGCCGCCGTGAAGATCGATCCGATCACGCTCGAGGTCATCCGGTGCGGCGTCGTTTCCATCACCAACCAGATCGACGCCAACATCACGCGCACGGCGTTCAGCCCCTACGTCTACGAATACAAGGACTTCGCGGTCGGGTTGGTGGACGTAGACGGGCAACTCGTCGCCCAGTCGACGGGCGGCATGCCGCCCTTCGTCGCCGATGCGGTCGGGACCGCGGTCCGTGACGGGCTGAAGACCTACGGCCGGTTCCATGACGGCGATGTCGTGGTCTGCAATCATGCCGCCGTGCAGGGGCAGCACCTGAACAACACCGTCATGTACACGCCGATCTACGGCGGGCCCGACCGTGCCACCTTGCTCGGCTTCTTCGCCATCAACGTCCACTGGATCGATATCGGCGGTGTGATGCACGGATCCACCGACATCTTCATGGAGGGGCTGCAGCTCCGTTCGATCAAGCTATGGTCGAAAGGCGAGCCGATCGAGGAGATCTACCGCATCATCGAGAACAACACGCGGATGCCCGTGGATCTGATGGGTGACATCTCGGCGCAGCTTGCGGGATGCTTCCTGGGCCGCGATCTTACGCTCGCGCTTGCCAACAAATATGGCATCGACACCTTCTTCGCCGTGGTCGAGAGGATACTGGAACAGGGCGAGGCGTCGTCGCGCGCGCGAATTCGCGACATCCCCGACGGCGTCTATGAAAGCGAGGCGTTCCTCGACGACGATTCCCTCGGCACCGAGCCCGTGCCCATCGGCGTCAAGGTCATCGTCGAGGGCGAGGAGTTGACCGTCGATTTTTCCGGGCTCGCCGATCAGGTGCCGGGCCCGCTGAACTCAGGCTATTTCGGCGGCGGCGTCACCGCGGCGCGGGTCGCCTTCAAGTACCTGATCGCGCCGAGGGAGCCCGCCAACGAAGGCGTTTACCGGCCGCTCAAACTGATCCTGCCGGAGGGCAAGATCCTGAGCGCGCGGCCCGACGCGCCGATGGCCGGCTATCCGTTCCCGTTGCCGACCGTCATCGATACGGTGATCCGCTGTCTCGGGGACGCCGTGCCGCACCTTGCCACCGGCGCCCATTTCGGAACCCATTCGGGCTTCCAGGTCTACGGCAACTGGGCCGATGGAAGGCGCTTTCACGGCCATGACAGCGGTCACGGCGGCTGGGGCGCGGGCGACGGGCACGACGGCGCGGGGCCGTTTCGAACCATGGCGCACGGCGACACGCGGCTGATTCCGATGGAGTTGCAGGAATCGCTTCTGCCGTTCCGCGTGCGCTCGCTCTCGCTACGCGAGGATTCGGGCGGCCCGGGCAAGTTCCGGGGCGGGCTCGGCTTTCGCAAGGAGTACGAGATCCTCTATCCCTGCACGCTCAACACCAACGTCGACCGCAGGAAATGTCCGCCCTGGGGCGTACGCGGCGGCAAGGCCGCCAAGCCCGGTTGCGTAACGATCATCAAGGCATCGGGCGAGACGGAGACCATGGGCAAGGCCCGGAACTATCGCCTCCAGCCCGGCGACCGCGCCATCCTCGAAACCGGCGGCGGCGGCGGCTGGGGCCAGCCCAACGAGCGTGCCATCGAGCAGATCCAGCGAGATCTGGACCGCGGCTACATCACCGCCGAGAGCGCAGCAAGTGATTACGGCGTGCGTATCGAAGCCGGGCGGGTGGTTAGTGTTGTGTCTCACAAATAGGTTTACAAATCTGCTGGTCTTTTTCGCCGTCGGCTGCGTTGCTCTTCCTCGCGTGGTGCCCGCCACTGCTCGTCATCGCGCCTTGCCGACGACGAAAAATCCTGCGCGTCTTTGCAAACCTATTTGTGAGACACAACACTAGACTAGAGGCTGGCAGTCCGCGCCGCAGGACGATCACGGTAGACGACCGTGTAGGGGCGGGTTTCAAACCCGCCCGTGCCCGCACAGCGTTACCGGCTGATAGAGGCTCCCAGGACGTCAACACAACGTATTCTACATTACGACATATCAGGTGGACCGCGACGCTCAGCGCAGTTCGGGGTAGCCCTGGGCGGCGGCGAGGCGTTCGAACTCGACAATCCGTTCGTACGCGGAAAGCGGCAGGATCTCCACGCCGTCGATGAACACCGCAGCGCCGGCGGCGCGGACCTCCGGCTCCTCGAAGGCGTCCAGGAGCGCGCTCTGCAAGTGCCGGATTCGATTCGAATCGCTCCCCGCCCGCGTCACGAAGGGAATTCCGGGGGCACGCCCCGTGTCGCAGAGCCGGCGGGTCCCTTTGAGCAGGGAAGGGCGGTAGCGATCGAGACAGGCATACGTGACGCAGTCGATCGCGGCGACGTCGGCCTCGCCCCGCGCGACCGTGGCGACGCTTGCGGGGTGGGAGCCGCTGGTGACGATCCGCGAGAAAAAGCGGCCCCGCCGACTCAACGGGGCGACCATCGCTCGCAGCGCGTTCGCCCCCGAGTGGGACTCGCGGCTGTTGACCACGCACACTGCATTGCGCAGGTCCGAGAGCTCCGTGGCGGGCGAATCCTCCGCGACGAGGACCACGCTCGAGTAGCAGCAACCGTCGCAACCAGGCGCGCGGTAGTGCGGCGTGGCGACCAGGGCGAGGGTTCCGGCATAGCGGCCGACGAGGTCGGCCCCGCAGCACTGGCTGAGCAGCAGCCCCGGATCGGTCCAGAGCTCGTGGACGCTCCGGGATCGATCGAGAGCCGCGGGAACCCCTTCCACTCCCGCCCTTTCCAGCTTCCGCGCGACACTGTTCCAGAGGACCTCGTGGGCGCCGCGCACCTCCTCAAAGTCGTACATCGGGAAGCTCGCCGAGAGCGTCATCGCGGGCGTTCGTAATCGGTGCTCGAAGTTGTCAGGCGGCACAATCTGGTCTCTGAGAGGTGGAATTGACGCAACGTCATCTACCATATACATGCCCATGAGCCTCGACATCAAGAATCCGGGTACTGTGTCAGTTTGAAATCGGGATTGGATGGTAAGTCAAGATTCCAGCAATTCCCGGAGATCTCTTCGGGCACTGGGGCTTGTCCGGATGGCTTGTATCAACTCATCTCCGAGATGAAACTTCCGAGTTTTTTCAGATGTATGTAAGCGAAAGCGCAGGGTCGCAAGATGCTTCTAATGGCTGTAGTGGCCATGCCGGAGAACCATGTCCCCAGCACACCCCAGTGTTCAACGCTCCATTCAGCCATTCTAACTAGTTCCAAGCAACAAAAGCTTGGCGAAGTCTCTCGTACTCAGGTGTGTTGAGATTGAGAAGCGAACGGCGTCCCATCTCTTCCAATAAGGTGGTAGCAGCGAGCCCAGCGGCTTTCTTGACAACCATTTCCGCAGTCATTTCCGCAGTCTTTCTGACCGCGCCCCTCTGCTGCCATCTTGATGATTTCCTTCAATTCTTCGTCGTGCAGATCGGCTCCGGCCCCTTTGCCGGGGCTCAGGGATCTGCGGCTACATCAAACGGGAACAACACGGGATCGAGGCCCACGGGCAGCGCCACATGGCACGGGGCCATGTCGGAGGAACGGACATCAACAACCGGCCCGAGGCGCTTCGGGGCGATGCGACTGTCCAGTACGAGGCGAGAAGCGTGGTCCACGTCTCGTTCACGAACATTCGGAACATCGACGCGGGGCAGCTGTTTCACAACATGGGCTGGTCAGGAAATATACGGGTGGGTTTTCAAACCCGCCCCCACACCCGAGCGATAGGGCACTTGACTAAAGTCCCCTGTTGGTTCAACCTTTGAGTAAGACTCGGTAATAGGCGGTGACTATGCCCCGATCGACCAAGACCATCACCTTCTCCCTCCCCCCGGCAATGGCTGACCGGGTCGAACAGGTGATGAAACAGCAGGGATGCAGCAGGAGCGAGTTGGTTCGGGAAGCTCTGCTCCGTTACATCGAGGAGTGTGAGTGGCGACAACTCTTCCAATACGGAGAACAGCGCGCGAGGGCCTTGGGCATCGGCCCTGAAGACGTATTGCCCCTAGTGGAAGAGTACCGGGCCGAAGTCGGTTCCTCTCGGACATGAGGGTCGTCCTGGACACCAACGTCGTTGTGTCCGGTCTGAATTTTCCTGGGAACGAGCGTTTGGTCCTCGAACTGGCCCTCCGAGGGCGGTTCGAATTGTACCTTTCTCCCTTCATCTTGGAAGAAGTAGGCGGTGTATTGGGCCGCAAATTTGGTTGGGATGAAGACCGCGTATCCGAGGCTCGTCGTACCCTGGAAAAGGCTGCCACTGTCATTGAACCCCGACGGCTCCCGGATGTGATCGCCGCTAACGAAGCGGACAACCGCATCCTCGAGTGTGCGATGGAAGCCTCCGCCGAATACCTGGTAACCGGCGACCGAAAGCACCTATTGCCCCTTGAGGAACATCAGGGTGTGTGGGTACTCAATGCTCCCCGGTTCTTGGCTGTACTCGGATTGTAGTCAAAGACTACCGCTTCAACAGACCAATGAACGCCGGCGTTTCAATGCTTAGTGCAGATCGTCCGCTGGAGGATGGCGGACAGGATCGTCTCAACCGATGGCCGCTTGCAGAAGGAACTGGCACGGTCGATCCGAAACATCTGACGGACAGCGGTTGAGTCTGTTCGATTGCTAGCCCTTGAGGGTCTGGGAAGACCACCATACGCGATCTCCCCTAGACAGTTCTGGATGACCAGTCCGGACAGGGAAACCACCGCTTCGTGGTCGTGCATTTCAACGTGTGGTGGTTTCCGTCTGGTCCCGTGAAGGGTGGACGCAAGGAGGGAAACGGGGGCGTCAGTTTGGAAGGACGCCATATTGGACGGGGAGATGGTGACATTGACTGACCTGAGGAATACCGACGAATTGCGGAAGGCGTGCGCGGATGCCGTGAAGGCCGAACAGGCGGACCCGGACTACGCACGGTGGGGCAACGATCTGCGGGAGTTTTGGCCGAGGTTCGCGCTGCCGGCCTTCAGAAGCGTGCGAGCGAGGAGTTCCAACGCAAGATCTGGACCGACAACCCCGTGACGGGCGTGGGGATGGGACAGGTTTCGGTTGATGCGGCCATCGCGGATACGGACTTCCGCAGTTGGCTTGCGGAGCGATCCCTGGCGCGGTTACCCGATGCATCCGAAGCGCGGGCGGTGGCGTTGGACGAATTGTTCGACGAGTTGGAGGTGCGGCTAGGCCGCTACACGAGCCGCACGCCTCGCCTGAAGATATATAGGGTGTTGGCCAGCTTCTTTCCGTCCGACTTCACGACCGTGTCACACCTCAGCAAGCTCCGGCAGCTCCATACGGTCATGTTCGGAAACCGAGGAGGCAAGGGGCCGACTTGCCACGCCAATATCCTTCGGAGACTGCTCGAAACAATAGGACCGGTAGGCGATGACTCCGACGCTGTCGTCGATCGTATGCGGCTTCCCTGGCTGTTGTTCACGCACTACGTTGCACCGTCAGGCGAAGAGAGAACAGAATACCCGAAAGGCGTGCCGGGCGAGGAAAGACTCGTACCATTGCCGGCTGCCAGAAGAAGAAAAGGACTCACGGGTGTTACCGATGGTCGTCAGGCGTTGCTGAACATCCTTGAATTCTGCCGCGATGGAGCGACGCGTGAAGACCTGAAGAGCCATATCAAAACCGTCAGTCCACGCCTGAAGGACAATTCGATCACTACCCAAATCAACGTCATCGCAAGCGAACTCAACTGCCTAAAGCCGGATGGGGATCGATTCGTCCTCACGCTCAGGCAGTGTTCGTTGTGGTCGCGGTCACGAGACCGCGGACGCCAAACACGGTCTCGTACGGGGCCTGTTTGGCGATTCGGTCAGGCGCGGGGATGTGCTCGTCAGTGGCCTGCTCCAACTGATCGGCACTGCGTTTTGGAGCATCGACACATACGCTGCGCGCATCTCGGCGGTCCTGGACAGCAGGTATACGGAGTCAGAAGCGGTGACGAAGAGAAAACTTGGGCGTGAGTGATTGATCGCTGGAATTGTCGTGGACTTCGATCTTGACCGACCAGTTCGACGTGTCACGAAGGTCGAGACCCAAGATTCGCCGCACGGAATGATCCCCCGAGTAACGAATCAAGCCGACGTACGGCCGAATCATTCCAAAGAAGGAGTCACTCCAAAGACCGTATCCGGCCTCGCTTCGTATACCTACGCCGATCGGACCTCCATCGGCGAGGGACATAAGCCCTGCGTCGAGGTCCAGCCCGAATCCGCGACCGAGACTGCCAGGAGCGAACCGGACTCCGCCGCCAAGGCGCCAGTATTTGTGCTCATAGTCCCCGAGGCCAACCGAGCCCTCGGCGTTCCCGATCAGCGCAAGGCGGGGATGGAGTATGCCCTCCATGGACACCGAGCCTCTTGCCTCCAACTGACCGCCCTCGGGCCCATCCCCGGTCGCATGCCTGTAGCCCAAGGAAACCGAAGGTGAGCCACGAACCGGCGCACTCCACGCCAAGCCAGCGCGATAGTCGAGGCCGCGCATCGTGGGCAGCGAGGACGAAATCCGGTCGCCTCCCTTGATGTCGAAGGCGAACGAGTCAATGCCGGCTTCGGCTTGAAGCTCTCCGGACAGCACCTCGGCCAGGGGAACCGAGGCGCCTACGGCGTGAGCGCGAAGGCTTATGTCGGAGGCGGACCATGACGGGAAGCCCAGGTCGTCACGGTGGCGCAGGCGGCCGCTTCCTGCGCCCAGCGACGCCCAGAGGTGTCCGCCGGTCGGCGCGTGCCACGCGGCGAAGGGATGCAGCGACAGAATTTCGGTGTCGTGCTCGCCGGTGCGGTAGCCGAGTTCGGCGAGGGCCGCCTCGGCCCGGTAGTGAAGCTCAGTGCGGGTGAACGAGGCGACCAATCCCGCCTGCCAGGCGCTGCCTCCCGTCTCCGCTCCGAAGGTCGCCGACTCGCTGACGCCGGTGTAGTCGAAGCCGTCACGCTGCCCTGACAGCGAAGCAAGGCCGACCTCGGGCGCAACTGCGAACGACGCCTGTTCCGAGCCGGGCGACCACCTGCGGACGCGATCGCGAACGGCGGCGGAGGCCACTGCGGCGGCACGCCTTGCATGCACCGGTCCCAGCGCCTCGTGAACCGGGTTGGAGACTCCTCGCGCACCGGGCCGCGGCGGTGGGGCGGTGGTGTCGGGGCACCGGTACTCCTCCGCATTGCCGTCCCAGAACGCGTCGTCACGCAGTCGAAGGTGTATGTGAATGAACTGCTCGGGTCTGAGGGGAGGGTCGACACTGTCGTCGCTGGGACAAACATCGGCGCCGTGATCATATTGGACATCCACGCAAAGAGCGTCGTCCGCATTCGTCGCGTCGACACTAGTCTCGGTGCCGACCAGATAACGGTACGTGTTGGGAGTACCGAGGACCGGTGGCGCACTTGGGTTGGCGAACGTAAGTACTCGGTTGCCCGGATCGAAAGACAACAAGTTGGGAGAGGCAAGCGGATAGGGCGCTCCAGGCAGTTCGTACCTTTCCGAGCCTTCTCCACCGTGCGCACGGGGAAATGTCGCGACCTCTATCGGTCCGCTGTCGGGCAGTACGCATGGCCCCGCAGGCTCGACCGTCCTGGTCCTGAAGCGCCAGTCTCTCGCTTCGAGAGGTTCGACGACAAGGACGAACGACAGGGAGACGGACGCAGACGAATTGTCCGTCACCCGATAGGTACAGTTCGGCCCACGGTACTCCGCGTTGGGTGTCCCCGACAGAACCCGGGTGTTGGAGTGAAATGCGAGCCCGGCGGGTAGCACACAGTCGACCACCTCGTAGGTGTACGGTGCTACGCCGCCCGAGGCCGCTTGGAATTTTATCCGACTGCGTCTTCCGATTTTGAGAGGGGGTTTGAGTTCATCGCCGGTTCTATCCTCGAATATCTGGGTGAGTTTCAGCGGTCCCGCGAGGGGAGGACTGACCGTTAGCCTGAGCCCATACGAAACGCTACGCGCCGGCCGAAGACCGGGGTCGGATTCGGTGACCCGGAAGGTGCAGAAGAAGGTCTTGCCGCTATCAACTGCGGGTCCAGTCCCCGCAAGTATTCCTTGGTCCGGGAAGAGCGTCACCCAGTCAGGACAGCCGTCGATACTCGATTCGTAAGGACGAATCCCGCCAGAGATGCGCGGAAGCCGATGCTCAACCGCT
This sequence comes from uncultured Binatia bacterium (SeqCode), assembly GCA_965221155.1. Classification (GTDB taxonomy): domain Bacteria; phylum Desulfobacterota; class Binatia; order UBA9968; family JAJDTQ01; genus JAJDTQ01. Next base: position 2,763,657 of record OZ244869.1, read on the forward strand.
TGCTCGGGAGGAAAATAGAGATCGAGCGTCTGCTTCCCCTCAGGAAGGTCGACAGAAAGATGGCCACCGCTGCAACCGACGAGCGACAGACTCATGCAAAAGTGGAAGATCGCAGTCCTGACGCATTTCATTTGAGCATCCTTCACATGGGATGTGGTAGGCTCACAACGCCCAATTGCAACTTCTGTCGCAATCGTTTTCACTGAAAGAAATTGTTCATTCTAGTCGCAATAGTTTTTACTGAAAGACGAACCAAGGTCAAGGTGGGCGGCGACTCCGGGCTTGGTAGTCGATGACTTCCTTAGGGCCGTCCCGATGAAGCCTCAAGGCCACAACATCGGGCGTGCAGTGCACGCGCCAGACGTGAGCCCGGATCGAGGGTCCGCACCTAGTTGGGCTTGCAGATGGCGCCGCCGGCCGGCGCGCTCAGCAGCGTCTATCAACCTACGACCTCGGCGATCCTGCTTGCAATGCGGTTGGCGGCGGACTTGACGGGATCGTTGGCGAGATGCGCGTAGCGGGCGGTGGTCTGCACCTTGTTGTGCCCGAGGAGCTTGCCGATCATGGGAAGGCCCTCGCCCACCAGCAACCCGCCGCTGGCGAAGGAGTGCCGCAAGTCGTGGATGCATTCCCGATGCCGGCCCGTTCCAGAAGGAGACGCCACGGGCCGTGCAGGAACGCGAAATGGGCGCCGCGTTTGTAGCTGGGGATCACCCACGGGCTGCCGCCGGGGTGATGGGGCCATGCGGTCCGATGGTGACTTTGACCGCGCGTCCCTCGTGGCGGTACTTGACGATGTAGACCTTTCGGGCTGTGGGGTGGACACGAACGCCAAAGCCCTTGATGTCGTCGTCCCAGACGACCCTCTCGCGTTCGGAAGGGGCGAAGTAGAGGCTGCTTGGCCCACCCACCGAACTCGTGATACCTTCGCCCGCACTAGGTTTCCAACGGCCAAGGAGGTTCTCATGGCTATCGAACTGAACCATACGATCGTGCCTGTGCGGGACAAGGAAGAGTCGGCCCGTTTCTGGGAGAAGATCTTCGGGTTTGAGCACCAGGAGCCCTTGGGGCATTTCCAGCCGGTTCGAGTCGCATCCCAGTCCCTGACGCTGGACTTCGACGACCGCAAGGAGGTGGAGCACCATCACTACGCCTTCAAGGTGAGCGAGCGGGAGTTCGACGAGATCTTCGGCCGCATCAAGGAAGCCGGGCTGGAGTACGGAAGCGGGCCGCGGGCTTCCACGGACATGGAAACCAATACGTGGAACGGCGGACGCGGCGTCTACTTCCGGGACCCCAACGGCCACCTGCTGGAGTTGCTCACACAGGACTACGCCTGATTTCCGGTCTTCGGGCGGAACACGCCCCGTGGGTCGGGATGGCGTCCTTCGACTTCGCTTCGCTGGCGCTCCGCGAAGCCTGTCCTGAGCCGTGACGAAGGGCTTAGGATGAACCGGGGTAAGGGTCTACGTCACGCCCCCGCGGGCTCGGGGAGCGGGGCGTCATCCGAACGGATGGCGATGTAGATCATCACGGCCGACGAGAGCAGGATCAGGCTCATGATCTGCATGAAGCCGTCGTAGCTGCCGTACACGTCGAAGGCGACGCTGGCCAGTATGGGTCCGCTGGCGGAGCCGACCTGGTGCACGATGAAGCTCAGGCCCAACATGAGTCCGGCGAGTCGCGGTCCGACCATCTCGAAGAACATGACGTTCTGTATCGCAATGGTGCCGAAGGTCGGCCCCATGGCCAGCGCCACCACGATGAAGAAGACGATCGGGTTCGGCATGTCGAAGGACATGGCCAGGGTGCCGACGCCGCGGAAGAGGTAGGTGAGGGCCAGCACCGGGGCGCGGCCGTAGCGGTCGGACAGCCAGCCGAAAGTGATCGCGGAGACCGCGGCGGCGATCCCGAAGACGGACACGGCGATGGCTCCGGTGGCCTGGTCGAAGTCCTTGCTCAACGCGATTCCCACCAGATGCACGCTCTGGAACAGGGCCACGCCGCAGGAGAATCGCGCCGCGAACAGCAGCAGCATGGTACGGTCCCGCAGGTAGGGGAGGCAGCTTCCCCAGCTCGCGGGCTCACGCCGGCGGGCGGAAGTGGGGTCCGGGTCGCGGGCGCCGATCCACCCGAACGGGAAAGCTACCAGCAGGAGCAGCAACCCGCACGCCATGGCGGCCCAGCGCCAGTCGTAGCTCACGATGAGGAAGTACAGCAGCGGCCCCAGGAAGAACGGGCTCAGGGGCGACGCCGTCTGCACGATGCTCACCGCCAGACCGCGTTTGTCGGCTTCGTAGTGCTTCGCCACCAGCAGCGAGATGATGACCAGCCCGCAGGCGCCCTTGGCCATACCGGTCATGAGGCCGAAGGTGAGGCTTAGCTGCCAGAGGTTCTGGGACAGGCCCATGCCGATGAAGCCGGCGGCCATGAGGAGGATGCCGCCCAGGATCACCGGGCGGGTGCCGAGGTCGTCCGCTTTCTTGCCGAACAGTACGCCGCCGATGCCCCAGCCCAGCATGGCGAAAACGTAGGGAATCGTCGCGGTGGTGCGCGACCAGCCGAACGTCTCCTCGATGGGTGTCAGGAACAGGCTGAACGCGTTCATGCTGATGGACGTGATGACCACGACCGCGGAGGACATGATGACGATGGCGATACGGGGGAGACGCATCTCTATTTCAGGAAATGCCGCCCGCCGCCCGGAGGGGTGCAGGGCGCGCGGCTTCCGGCGGCACGAGCACGGGGATCCGCCCGTCACTCATGCAAGGTACCCGCGCTCCCTGTAGAATCGCCTGGCGCCGGGATGAAGGGGCACGTCGTAGGGCGCCTCCTCGTCATTGGCGCAGAGTTGCGCGATGTTCAGGGGCTTGAAGTTGTCGGTGGGGATGGTCTTGCGCCGCAGTTCGAGGGCCTCGCAGAGGGCGTAGGCCACGTCGTTGTGCATGTCCGCGCGCACCACCATGGGCCAGCCGCTGAAATCGACGGTGGGAACGTCCTCGGTCATGCCCTTGAAGTGCGTCTTGGGCAACACCGCGCCGCGGTACCCCATGGCCTTGAGCCGGCGCAGCACCGGGCCGTCGATGGGCAGGTAGCGGAAGCCCTTGTCCACTGCGGTCTGACCCCAACTCTTGATCCCTTCGTCGAAGACCGCGTTGACCGTGCCCTTCTCGATGGCCGAGCGCCGGTCCGGGTGGCTCGGCCGGGTGACGGACTGGATGGTGCCGCCCCACTTGCGGATGTCGGCAACCGTCATGCCGGCGGCCTTGAGGATGGAGGCGACGGTAAAGGCCACCGGGGTATCCACCAGGCTCCGTTTGCCGGTGGGGCCGGTGGAAAGGTGCAAGGGAATGCGGTCCTTGCTGATCTGCTCCAACGAGGTGATGCCGGTGGACTCGTGAACCGCGAAGCCCATGACGTCCCAGGACGGGAACACCGCGATGGTGCGCAACGGCATGCGCCCCTCCAGCGGCCCCTTCCCCTTGTAGGCGAGAGTGACGGACGCCGACGGATTGATCCAGGCCATGGAGATCTTGCCGTCGGCGAGCATCTTGAGCTCCCGGAAGCTGTCGGCGGCGAAGGACAGGGAAATGCAGTCGTCCTGGTTCCCCCGTGGCAACAGGGACAACTGGAGGTAGTAGCCCAGACGGGCGTCGGTCTGTAGCACACCTTCCGCCGCCCGCCGGGTCTGGTGGGAGAGAGAGGTCTCGTACAGTCCCGAGGCCAACTCAAGCATGCCTTTTACCCGTTGAACCGCCGCGTTGTATCGGCGCTTGGTGGCCATGAGCGGAATTCCTAAAGGCCGTAGAGGGCCTTGGGGTTGTGGTACAGGATGTTGTCCTTTCGCTCCTGGCTGATGTCGTCCATCTTCTTGAAGTCGAGGATGGCGTCCATCTCGCTGGACGGATCCGTGTGACCGTAGTCGGTGCCGATGACCAGACCGGCCTCGCCCGAGTACTTGAGGACGTAGGGGATATCGTCGTTGGTCTGGCAGGTGACGAAGATGCCGTACTCGGTGAAAAGGTCCTTGGGGAACTCGCGCCCCGCCGCCGCGTAGCGGTTCTCCGCCTCCAGGTAGATCCACGGCACCCACTGGGAGGAGGCTTCGATGAAACCCCAGCGGAGGTCCGGGAAGACCTGGGGAATCTCGCTCATGAGGAGGCCCAGGCACGAGGTGACCGTGGGCGCCCGGAACATCGCGAAGCGGCCCGCCGTGGTGGGGCGGTAGGTGTCGCAGTTGGCCGGGTTGCCGTTGGCGATGTGCACCGCGATGGACAGGTCCAGGTCGCTGGCCTGCTGGTAGATGGGGTAGAAGTACGGGTCGCACATGTCCCGGTCCCCCTCCAGGGGCCGCATGCACACGGCTACCGCACCGTCTTCCTTGGCCTGCTTCATCTGCGCCGCGGCCTCGTCCAGCGCCAGCACGGGCAGCACGCAGGACCAGCGCAGCCGGCCTTGGCTCTGCCGGTAGATGTCTCCGAGCCAGCGGTTCCAGCTCCGGCACAGGGCGGCCTCCGCGTCCGGCTTGGTGGTGATCTGCTCGATCCAGAAGGTGTTGTGGAGCACCTGCACGTCGACTCCGAGCTTCCCCATGTGGTCGAGGCGGAGTTGGACGTCGTCCAGCTCCCGCGCGGCCTGGGGCGACTCGACGTTTCTGCCGAACTGGTCCGACAGCTCCCGCAGTTGCTGTTCGCTGTAGGTGGGGAAGCGGAACCCGCGGATCTTCTCGTCGATGACCCAGTATTGCTTGGTGGGCGACTGGGGCGACGTGAAGAGCGTAGGGCGGAACTTCTCCTCCGACGGCTCCAGAAAGTCCCACGTGCGTTCCGTTTCGATCACATGGGCATCCGCATCGATGACCGGGTACGTTTCTTGACTGGACATGGCGCGACTCCTTGGTACGTGGTCCGGGGACGTTCCGGGCCGTTATGGTAATTACCGGCGCCCGATGGAATGGCGGTGCGTGCGCAATTGTTTAATTCGACCAACGGGCCTCGTTTGTCAACCGTTTGGACCGGTCGATGGGTTGACGAGACCTTTGCACTAGTGGCCTGTCAATGCAGGTTGGCGCCGCCGTTCACGAGAATGGACTGCCCGGTAACGAAGGCGCTCAGCTCCGAAAGCAGGTACAGCGCGGTTCCTACCACGTCGTCCGGCTGTTCGATGCGTTGCAGGATGCGGTTGGCCGCGGACCGCTCGTACGCCTTGAGGGCGGCCTCCGTGGGCTCGGGCTCGCTGGCGGTGGAGCCCGGCGCCAGCGTGTTCACGCGGATGTTGTCGGAGCCCAGCTCACGGGCGAGCACCCGCGTGAAGCCCACCACCGCAGCCTTGGACACCACGTAGTGCATCATGCCGGCGCCGCCGTTGTAGGCCATGTTGGAGGCGATGTTGACGATGCTTCCCTGCCGGCGCTCCTGCATGGCGGGCGCCACGGCTCGGCTGCAGAGCCACAGCCCCTTGACGTTCACGGTCATCACCCGGTCCCATTCCTCTTCCCCGATGTCCTGGAAACCCGACCGGGTCACGGGCACGCTCATGAACACCGCGGCGTTGTTGATGAGCCCGTCGATCCTTCCGAAGGATTGCAGGGCGGCCTGCGCCATGGCCTGGCAGCTCGACAAGTCCGCGACATCGGCCTCGACGCCGAGGGCCTGGCCGCCGTTGGCGGCAATCTCCGCGGCCACGGACTCGGCCGCCGCGCCGTCGATATCCGCGGCCACGGGGATGCCGCCCTCCCGGGCGATGCCGAGGCAATAGGCCCGGCCGATGCCGTTTCCCCCTCCGGTCACGATGACCACCTTCTGGTCCAGCAGACCCATGGTCCTTCCTTTCTTCCCGCTACTTCCTTCCCAAAAGCTCCTTGTACCGGGCGAGGAGATCCGGGGGAGCCTCGTAGAGGGCGGCAATGGTTTTCTCTATGGTCTCGTGGGAGGCCGGAGAGACAATGACCTTCTGCCGTTTGGCCTGCTCCAGGACCTTCGGACTGTTGAGGGTCTCCATGAACGCCTTGCGCAGGGTCGCCACGCGGTCGGGTGGAGTCCCCGGGGGGATGGCGAAGAGGCGCAGCAGCTTCCACGTCCCCACCAGAAAGTCCGCCATTCGCTGCTGCTGCGGATCGAGGTTCAGATCCTTGAACGTAGCGACGCCGGGGATGGGCCTCACCCGAGGGTCCTCTCCCATGGCCAGCACCGGCCGCACGAGACCGCTATCGATGTAGCGTCTGTAAACGGTCTGCATGTTCGTCTGAGACATGATGCGCGCGTCCACCTCGCCTCGTTCCATGGCGGCCATGACGTTCGCCGTACCCCGGTAGCCGAAGACCCCCTTTATGGGATAGCCGAGACTGGCCAGAAACTGGTTGGCGCCGGTGGCCGGCGACCCCCTACCGGTGAGTCCGGAAGCCAGGGGCGTCTTGGCGTTCTTGAAATCCTCGAAGGTCTTTATCGGGAGATCGCTGCGGACCCAGAGCACCTCCGGAACGGCTCCGAGGGTCGGGTCTCCAAGCCAGATGAACTTGCGCGCGTCGAAGTTGACGGCTTCAGGTCTGGTCACGGCTTCCGTGATCACGCCGAAGCTGAATACAACGATGGTGAGGCCGTCGCCCGGCTGCATGGCATAGACTCGATTGGCCGCCACCATGCTGGCCGCCCCGGGCATGTTGACCACGATCACCGAAGGGTTCCCGGGAAGATGTGCGCCGAGATTCCTGCCGACAAGGCGGGAAAACGTATCGAATCCGCCTCCCGGACTGTAACCGACCACAATGCGAATCGTCTTGCCCTTGTAAAAAGGCTCTTCCGCCGCCCAGGTGCTGCCCGCCAGTACCAGCAGTGCCGCGATACAAATGACCATGGAGCGCAGGTTCTTCATCGGAGTCCCTCCCGTGGATGGAGTTGTTAGCCATCTCAAGCACGATCCGCGCCCAGCCCTATCAAGTCGCGGATTTGCTGTCAACGGATTGCGTTTCTTTCGTGCCGCTATCCCTTCCACTCGCAAAGGGACGCCTTCGCTTTACAACTCCTTTTGATTGCCAGTGTCCTCTCTCCCGGATACGTTTACGAATTAGGGGAGGACAGGACACTCGGGTGTGGTTATGCACGATCATGTCAATCTGCTGGAACGGACCGTTGAGATTCGGGACCTGATCGCCGGGGTCCGGCGGATCGCCGTTCTCGGGATCAAGACGGAGCAACAGAGCTCCCAGCCGGCGTTCTACGTGCCGCGGTACCTGGACCGGGCCGGTTTCGACGTGATTCCCGTGCCCGTGTACTACCCGGACGTGACGGAGATTCTAGGGAAGCCGGTGTACCGCCGGCTGGCGGACATTCCCGGCACGCTGGACCTGGTGAACGTGTTCCGGCCCCCGCGGGACATCGAGGCCCACCTCGACGACATGCTGGCCGCGAAACCCGCCGCGGTCTGGTTCCAGTCGGGCATCCGACATCAAGAAGTGGCCGAGACCTTGGCGCGCGCGGGCATCAAGGTGGTGCAGGATCGTTGCCTGATGGTGGAGCACCGGTCGCTGTAGCTCAGGAGCCCGCGCCGCAGGAACCGGCTATCCGCAGGAACCGGCTATCCGCAGGAACCGGCTATCCGCAGGAACCGGCTATCCGCAGGAACCGGCTATCCACGGGAACCGGCTATCCACGGGAACCGGCTATCCACGGGAACCGGCTATCCACGGGAACCGGCTATCCACGGGAACCGAACATCCACGGGAACCGAACATCCACGGGAACCGAACATCCGATGTAGGGGCGGGTTTCAAACCCGCCCGTGCCCGCACGGCGCTGCCGCCCGATACGGCTCCTAGGCCAGCGCCGCCACCCAGCACAGTACCACCGCCGCCGCGGCCGCCACGCCGATCCTGAGCTGGACGCCCGCGGTTTCCGGCCGTTCCACAAAGAGAGCCACGCAGATCCCCGCGCCGCCGCCGGCGACGAACCCCCAGAGATGCGCCCACAGGTCCACCCGCGGCCCGCCGGTGCCGAGCATGGCCAGGATCCCCAGCCCGGCGGCCAACGGTATCCAGGCCCGCCGTCCCTGCATTCCGAGACGCTGGCGTTGCACGACTCCCATGCCTCCCAGCAAGCCCAAGGCGCCGAAGACAGCAGTGGAGGCGCCCACGGAGACATGGTCGAAGCCGTGAAACCAGGCATTGATCAAGTTGCCCAGCGCCCCCGCGACCAGCACCATCGCCGCTCCGAGCCCCGGCCCCAGGGACCGGCACACCGCGCTCAGGAAGAACACCATGGCCACAGCGTTGGTGGCCACGTGGGGAAAATCGGCGTGCAGGGTCAGCGCGGTGACCGTGCGCCACAGCTCGCCGCGAAGGATCCACTCGGCCGACGCCCCGCCGTGCTCGACCCAGCGCATCGACTCCTGTGTCCAGGCGGCGGCCAGGAAAAACCCCAGGAGAGCCGCGGCGACTCCCACACCCGTGTAGAACGGTGCCTGCCCGGGCCAAGGGTGCTCTTCCGGTACCGTGGTCCGGTTCTCGCTCTCGTAGGCCCAGAGCTCCGTCGCCGCCCGCTCCAGGTGCTGGGACTGAACCGAAACGACCCAACCGCCGGACGTGTGCAACAGCCGGGGAGCCAGCCCTTCCGCTTCCAGCACCAGCGCCCACTCCTCGGCCCGGCGGAGATCCCGCGTCCTGCGTACGATGATTTCCCTTCCTGCCTGCATCATGGCGGCGACTCAGTCCGAATGTGGGATTTGAGGGCTCACTGCCATACTCGTGCCAATGACCAAAAACGGCGAATATAGATACACGGAAAGTAGATACAAGACACGAGTAACAGCTTCAACTGCCCGCCCTAGTGTGGTGTCTCACAAATACGCTTACGAATCTGCGGGTCCTTTTGGCCGTCGGCTGCGTTGCTCTTCCTCGCGTGGTAACGGCCACTAGGGGGCGACCGCCGGTCGCCCCTACACGTGATCACGCCTTGCCGACGACCAAACTGCCCTCGCATCTCCGTAACCGTATTTGTGAGACACCACACTGGTGACCTCAGCGATAGGTGATGAGGGCGATGCCGCTGACGATCAGCACTGCGCCCGCCGCCACCCGGGCGTTGATGGTCTCCAAGTCCCTGAGAAAGACGGCGCTGAAGAGCACGATGAAGAGCGGGTTGGTGTTGATGAGCGGGACCACCACCGACACGTCCCCCTTGCTCAGGGCGATGTAGCCCAGCAGTTGGGCCGTGGCAGACACCACCGCGGCGCTGCCGTAGAACGGCAGGCACTTGCGGTCGCCCTGGAAGGTGGGCCGCAGTTGGCCCGTGGCCGCCAGGCTGAGCGAAAAGACCACCAGGGAGGTGGTGATGGTGACGGCGGTGGCGACGAAAGGGTTGGGCATGATCAGCAGCCCGGTCTTCCGGAAATTCTGCGAGATGGCCGTAAGGAAGGCTGCGCCCAGCGGGTATGCAAGGTGAATGGTCTTCCATTCGCTCTCTCCCTCCCGTGGGCTCGAGGTGAGCCAGACCCCCAGGACGCACAGGAACGATCCCATATAGACCCCGATGTCGGGCCGCTCGCCGAGGAAACTGAAGGCGATGGCGATGGCGAACAGGGGAGTGACGCTGCGAACCGGACCGGCGCGGGACGCACCCAGGCGAACGATGCCGGTATAGTGGAGAAAGCGGACGATGGCGGGCTGAATCAGCCCGCTGATGATGAAGTAGTAGGTGGCGTCGGTATACAGCAGGCTCAGGGGAAAGAAGCACCAGATGGCGCCCCAAAGCACCACCGTGCTCAGCACGAACCCCATGAGCGCGGCCAGCGCGACGCTGGCGTAGCGCGAGCCCCGGCGCACGAGGATCGCTTCGGAGCCCCAGGCCACCGCCGCCGCCAGGGCAAGAAACTCGGGGCCCATCATGCCCCTTTCCCGGGGAGATCCGGGGCCGCGCATCGGGGGTGGCGCGGGGCCGGCGGGGGCCCTGAATCATGGCGCGACGCGGCGGAACGAAGGATGCGGAAGGAGCGAAGCGTGGGCGTCACTCCAGCACAAGCGGCGTGTCGTCGCGGTTGGCCCACTCGGCCATGGAGCCGTCGTAGTTGCGCGCCCGTGCGTAACCCAGCAGTGTCAGGACGAAGACTCCGTGCGCCGCACGGATGCCGCCCTGTCAATAGGTGACTACTTCCCGGTCGGGTGGAACCCCGGCCTGTTCCAGCAGGCTCCGCAGCTCCGCCGCTTCCTTGAAGGTCTTGTGCGAGTTGTCCTGGAGAAAGTTGAGCCATTCCAGGTGCACCGCGTTCGGTATGCGCCCGACCCGCTGGTTGCCCCGGTCGGTGGTGCCCGTCCACTCACCGTCGGACCGAACGTCGAGGTACACCACGTCCGGATTGCCGACATTGGCGGTCCCGTACTCCAGGGTGCACACGAGATCCGCGTTCGTTTTGGGGTCGAAGGCCGCGGCCTTCGGTTTCGGCACGTCCAGGGTCACGGGCCGTCCCTCGTCGAACCACCTCTTCCAGCCGCCGTTGAGCACGGTCACATCGGTATGGCCGTAGTAGTTCAGCACCCACCACAGGCGCGCGGCCCACAGGGAGCCGTTGCTGTCGTAGGCCACTACCTTCGTGCCGGCGCCGATGCCCAGGCTTTCCATCACTTCCTTGGCCGTGTCCGGGGGCGCCACCAGGGGATACTTCCGGTTGTCCGTGGGGTACTCGGGCTGCTTGATATAGTGATGCACGCGTATCCCGACGGCGCCCTTGATGTGGGCGCGACGATAGACGTCGAAGGGATCGCAGTCCACGATGCGGATGTCCGGATCATCGAGGTGCTGCTCCAGCCATTCCGTCTCCACCAGGAGTTCCGGGCGAGCATAACCTGCCTGTGTCATGACGCTACCTCCCAAGGTTGTGTCGGTCCGGCGCCTTTGGAAGCCGGTCAACGTGTCGAATCTGTACCAGATCACACGCGAACGTGCGAGAAGCGGAGCGGTGCGGGTACATGGCGGGCCATGTCCCTCGCCCCGATTCTCCGCGATGTCCCCGTAGGTCGGGTTAGCCGAAGGCGTAACCCGACACCGCGCCGGTTCCCGGTAACGTCGAAAGGTTTGTGTGTCAGGGGGAAGAGGGTAGGGGGGGTAGGGACTCCCTCATCCGGTTGAATTGCGACGGTCGGTTGGGCGACAATGGGGCATGGCCACGGACGCACCCTTGGGCGTGTCCGTCATGTCGTTATCGGAAGCGCGTCGGGTGAACCGCAGGGCGCGCGGGGGAGAAGGATATGTCCATGTTCATCGATGCAGACGCCCACGTGATCGAGACGGAACAGACCTGGGAGTTCATGGAGGAAGAGGACAAACGCTTCGCGCCCGACCTTCTGGTCTCCCAGCATAGCGGCTTGCGCTACTGGCGCATTGACGAGCGGGTGGTGCCCAACACCAACCTCGGCCTCAACACCACTGCGGAGTCCCGCGAGCTGGCCAACGTGGCGGCGCGCATTGCGCACATGGACGAGCTGTCCGTGGACGTCCAGGTCATCTATCCGACGTTGTTTCTGCGTCCTCTGACCGCCCGTGCCGATGTGGAGCGGGCGCTTTGCCGGGGTTACAACCGATGGCTCGCGGAGATCTGGAAGCAGGGAGGCGGCCGTATCCGGTGGGTGGTGCTGGCGCCGGCGAGGTCCCCGGACCGTGCCATCGAGGAGATCCACTTCGGCAAGGACAACGGCGCCTGCGGGGTGTTCATGCACGGCTTCGAAGGGGAGCGGCTGCTCTCGGACGACACGTTCTTCCCCATCTACCGGGAGGCCAGCGATCTCGACATGCCCATCTGCATCCACGCCGGCGGCGGCAACCTGGGCCACTACGACCTGTTCGCCCAGGACGTGTTCTCGCGGTTCAAGCTCCCGGCCGTGGGCGCGTTCAACAACCTCATCTACAAAGGCATCCCGGACAAGTTCCCGGACCTTCGCTGGTGCTTCGTGGAGACCACCTCACAGTGGGTGCCTTACGCGGTGAACGATCTCCTCATCCGCACCCGTGCCGAGATGGCCTTTCGCCAGAAACACGCCGACAGCCATCTCGCGCGCGTTCGCGGCACGCCCCGGGAGCTGGCGGACCAGAACCTGCTCAGCGACAACCGCATCTACGTGGCCTGCCAGACCACGGACGATCTGCCGTATGTCCTCGAGTACGCGGGCGAGGACAGCATCATCGTCGGCACCGACTACGGACACGCGGACTACTCCAACGACATGGAGGCCATCACCAAGCTGGCACAGAACGGCGTGCTCGCGGCCGGCGTGGCCGACAAGATCCTGAGCGACAACCCCAGGCGGCTCTATGCCCTCTAGGAGCCGGCGTTACGGTGGACCCCCGTAGGGGCGACCGGCGGTCGCCCCTACCATCGCCACGATTCGAACACCGTGACTCCCGTACGGCAACCGCACCACACGAGGCCATCCATGTCCACATGTTCCTTCGGCGTCGAGATCCACCCCTACTACGATGTCCCCACCCTGATGCACGAGATCACGCTGGCGGAGGAGCTGGGCTATGATCAGGTCTGGGTCGGCGATTCCCAGCTCATCTGGCGGGAAATGTACGTGCTCCTGGGCGCCGCGGCCCAGGCCACGTCCAGGATTTTTCTCGGAAGCGGCGTCACCAATCCCATGACTCGGGTCTCCGCGGTCACGGCGAGCGCCGCCGCGACGCTGCAGGAGCTTTCCGGCGGCCGTCTGACGCTGGGCATCGGCAACGGGTTCACCTCGGTCAATACCATGGGCCGGAAGCCCGCCACGCTTGCGCGGCTGGAGCAAACCGTCGACGAGATCCGGGCGCTCTGCGGGGGGCAGCGCGTGCCGCTGGAGTCCGGAGACATGAGGCTGATGTTCGCCGCGCCGGACCAATGCCCGCCCATCGCGGTGGCGGCCAGCGGACCGAAGATGCTGCGGCTGGCGGGGCGCATCGCCGATGGGGTGATCCTCGCGCGGGTGGCCATGGAAGGGGACATGCTGGCCCGCATGCTGGAGTGCGTCCAGGACGGCCGGCGGGAAGGCGGGCGGGACGCGGAGCCTTTCCAGCGGTTCCTTTCGATATCAGCCAGCGTGGCCGAGGACGGGTCCAAGGCGGTGGCGGCGGTGCGGCCCCACGTGGCCCGGAGCATCCTCAAGCCGTTCTGGGGGTTGAGTCCGGCCGCGGCGGCGGCCAAGGACCGCATGGCCGAGAGCTACGACAACTACCAGCATCTCAACCCCAACGCCCCCCACGCCGCCGACGTGCCCGACGAGGTGGTGCCGGAGTTCGCCCTGGCGGGTACCCCCGCCCGGTGCATCGAAACCGCCCGCCGCATATTCGACCGCGGCATCGACCAGATCACCATCCGTCCCTACGCGGTGGACGGGCTGCCCCGTGTCAGCATGATCCGCGCCTTCGCCGAACAGGTCATGCAGCCCATGCAGCGCGGCGGCCGATAACCGGATCGGCGTGGGCGTCGGTGGGGCGCAACGGCATTGACAACCAGGGACCGGCATGTCACGCCACCGCCTGAACTTCCTTTTCCTCAACCTCGGGCATTTCCTCGACCATCTCTTCATGCTGGTCTTCGCCACGGTGGCGGCGTTGCGGCTTGCCGAAGAGTGGGACATGAGCTACGCGGCGCTCATCCCGTACGCCACGCCGGGGTTCGTCGCGTTCGGGGTCTGTGCGATCCCGGCCGGATGGATCGCGGACAAGTGGAGCCGGGCCGGCATGATCATCATCTTCTTCATCGGCATCGGCGTGAGCTCGATCCTGACGGCGCTGGCGGACTCGCCGGTGGAGATCGCGTTGGGACTGCTGACCATGGGTGTGTTCGCCGCCATCTACCACCCCGTCGGAATCGCCATGGTCATAGAGGGACGGCGGAAGACCGGTCTTCCCATCGCCATCAACGGCGTGTTCGGCAACCTCGGGGTTGCCGCCGCCGCGCTGCTCACCGGCTATCTCATCGACACCGGAGGCTGGCGCAACGCGTTCGTCTTGCCGGGCGCGGTCTCCATCGGCCTCGGCGCCGCCTACGCGGCCTTCGTGTGGGTGGGACGGGGGAGCCTGGCCGTCGAGCCCAGGGGCCACCGGCCCGAGGAGCCGTCTACGGTGGGGGCGGCGTCCATCGGGCGTCCGACGTTCGTGCGCGTGCTCTCGATCATCGGGTTCACCACCGCCATCGGCGGCCTGATCTTCCAGAGCACCACCTTCGCGCTGCCGAAGATATTCGACGAGCGGCTCCACGAGCTCGCCGGATCCGCCACCGCGGTGGGCGGCTATGCATTCCTGGTGTTCGCCATCGCCGCCCTCGCGCAGCTCGTGGTCGGGTATCTCGTCGACCGTTACTCCGTGCGCACCGTGTTCGCGCTGGTCGCGGCGCTGCAGTCGGTGCTCTTCGCGTTCATGTATCAGCTCACCGGCGTGCCTGCCCTGATCGTCGCCATCGCCTTTATGCTCGTCGTATTCGGACAGATCCCCATCAACGACGTGCTCATCGGCCGGGTCACCAACAGCGAGTGGCGCAGCCGTGTCTTTTCCCTTCGCTACATCGTGACCTTCTCGGTCGCGGCCGCCGTGTTGCCGGTCATCGCCGGCATTCACGCGACCTGGGGCTTCGGCGCCCTCTTCGCGGTCATGGTGGTAGCGGCAAGCGGCATCTTCGCCGCGGCCCTGATGCTGCCGCGCGCCGGGGTGGTCGTCGGGCAGCCTGCGATGGCGTGAAAGGGACGCCGCGATCTCCCGAATCGTCTGGTCGCCTCGCAGTCTCTCCAGCGCCTTGAAGTCATCCGCGAATGGTCGCAAAGCACGCGCGAGTGATGCCCACCAAAAATGATAGACTTCAGGGGCAGTCTGATGAATTGCCTGAGAGGAAGATGACGCCCTTCGACTTCGCTACGCGAAGCCTGTCCTGAGCTCGTCGAAGGGCTCAGGACGAACGGTTGCAGGGCGATTTCCCGTTCTCAGGGCGAACGGTTGTAGGGCCATTCCCCGTTCGCCCTGAGCCCTTCGACGAGCTCAGGACAGGCTTCGCGAAGCGAAGTCGAAGGGCGCCATCTCGAAGCGCGCAAGCGTTGTTCCGTCTTGCCGAAGCGTTCCGAAGCCGCGAACGGGGAACGGCCGCGAGGCGGCTCGATTCAGAGGAGGAGGCAGATGATGTGCACCGCAAGCACCACAACCACGTTGACCGCCATCGTCGTGACACTTGTCCTTTCCGGGTGCGGTGCCGGGAACCAGGAGAAAATGCCGTCGATGGAGACCGGACCCGGTACCGCTCTGTCGGCGGAACAGGTCAAGCTCGGCACGGTCGCAAGAGTGGAATCCGCCACCACGGCGCTTGCAAGCGATCAGCATGTGTTCCGGTTCGATGGAGCATCGTCCCGAACCTTTACCAAGTGCGATGGCACGGTCTGTGGCGTAAGCCGCACTGCCGCGGGTCTGGAAGAGGCGCTGGTCCATGCCCTCAGCGATCCCCGATTGGACTTCGGAAACAAACACTTCGCGGAGCGCCTGAAGGATTCCCTGACAGTCAAGCCACAGCCCGAGACTGTCCGCGGCGTCTTGATCGTGGAAGGCTTTGGCTTGCGTACCGATGAAAGCGCGTTCAGGGCAGACTTCTACGGCGGTTGGCTCAATGACGGCGCTTTCTTCGTCAACCGGACCATTCTGACGGTCAGGGACGAGCAGGACCAGCCCACCGGACTCGGCACCGTCTTCGATGCCAGCGCCCTCGGCGTGGCCAACGCCATGGCGCCGGCGGCCGCCCGGGGCATGTCCGCAAGCTGGAAAGGGGTGATGATCGGCGTGGATGTCAGCGATCTCGTGACCCGCGGCCAGTTCGTGCGAGGCGATGCGACACTCGTCATCGACGACTTCGCCAATCCGGATGTCGATGTCGCTCTCGACAATTTCCATGATCTGGAAACCGGCGCCAGGCTGGACGGCAGGAGCATCCCGCCTTGGGAGAACACTCCGCTCGACGGCAGCGCATTTGGGGAAAAGCCGACCGGAAGCAACGACTACATTCAGGGCCGCTTCATTGGCGAGGGCCATGCTGGCGTCGTGGGCATCTTCGAACGGAGCGAAATCGTAGGGTCTTTCGGCGCAAACCGGCGCCGTGTCGAGTAGACGTTGTTCTTTCCGCTCGCCAGGCACCGGACCGGTGCCGCCCCAACGAAAACGCCGCGCAATACCGTGCCGGCTTCCGCCAAACCGCATCCCTTACCCCTTTCTGGTCATGCGATCCCCGGAACGGCTCCCTTTCCCGGAATGCCGGCCCTCGTCGGAAGATGACGGATCTCGGCGCCGGTCTCCCTGTCGGCCTGAACCAAGTCGTACTGGGCCTGAAGGTTGAGCCAGAACTGAGGATCGTTACCGAACCAGTGACCGAAGCGTAGCGCGGTGTCGCCGGTGACCGAACGCTTGCCGGCGATGATCTGGCTAACCCGGTTGGGGGGCACGTCAATCTGCCGCGCGAACTCCGTCGGGGTGATTCCTAGCTCTTCCAACTCGCCTTTCAGGACCTCGCCGGGATGGACAGCTCTCATGAACATGCGGCCCTCCTCCTTGTCATCTGTGGTGGTCCACGATCTCAACGTTGTCCGGTCCCGCCTGGCCGTCCGGCCACTCGAAACACAGTCTCCACTGCCGATTGATGCGAATGGAGTACTGGCCCATCCTGTCGCCTCGGAGCGCTTCGAGGTGGTTTCCCGGCAAGGACCGCAGGGTATCAAGCGAAGGCGCGGCGTTCAGGATGGCCAGCCGTCTCGCCGCTTGGCTTTCGAAGGCCCGGAACACTCTGACGGATCGTCCTCGCAGTTCGGCGGAAAAATGTGGCAGAAGTCAGTTGACATTCGCACGGCAACTGTCGCAGTGTGGCCGCGACTCCCATTCCCCGCCGGTCAGAGGATACCAGAAGGAGGCAGAACGAATGAAATTGACGACCCGTATTACGGGATACATCAACGGTAGCTCATTTGAATGTTCCGGTGAAGGTGAGATGAGTGATGAGGGTGACTCCACGTCACAGCTTCGTTTCAACACTCCGCTTGTGCGGTTTACTCCAAAATACGGCAAGAGTTGGCAGTGTGGCAACCATAAGAAAAAAAAGATATTAACACTTGGCGACGCCCCGTTCGTCGTGGATAATCCCCTTTCCCTCTTTCTTGATGAGGGGGGAAATATTCTGGAACGTACCGTCATCCAATTTCCCTACCCAAATAGCATCATTCTGGCCACTTCGATCACTCATAGGCCGGATGCAGAGGACCAGCATTTATACCAAACTCGAGTGGGTACTTTTGACGGCCCAACGGATATTGTAGAAGAACGTCCCTTCACGGAGCACATAATTCCAGCTGGTACTGGCCGCGCTTTAGGCCACAGCGTTCGTCACGTCGTTCGGAGCAATGGCGAGGTCATTGAGATTGTGTACCGAGACGAACTGCTATTCTCCGACAATTTCACTTTGCCATTCGGGATGGCCATAAACATCTCTGGTGAAGATGAATATGACGCGGATGCAAGGATTTATACAGTTAACGCACACGTTGATGTAACCCGAACAGGCTGAGGTGTTTTTGTGGGGTGTGAGGTGGTCCTGGTTTCTTGGACAGGGGGGCGGCAGAGTTAAGGTGTATTCCGGACGTCCGATCATGCCGCCAGAGTCCTGTTTATCATGACTTTGTGTTCTGGTTGAGCCGGCAGAGGGGCAGACAAGCGGTGGGGCTTGGGCTGCAACTGCGGCGGCAGTGCTTTTTCGTAGGCCTCGGCTGGGGTGGCGCCAGCGAGGGCAGAATGATGCCTCGTGGTGTTATAGAAGTTGAGCCACTTGGCAATGGCCTTTTGGGCGGCGAAGCCGTCGGGGAGTTCGTTCAGGTAGACGGCCTCGTACTTGAGCGAGCGCCAGAGGCGCTCGATGAAGATGTTGTCCATGCAGCGGCCCCTGCCGTCCATGGAGATGGCGACGCCGGCGTTTTTGAGCACGGCGGTGAACTCGAAGCTGGTGAATTGGCTGCCCTGGTCGGTGTTGAAGATCTCGGGCCGGCCGTAGCAGTCCAGGGCTTCAGCCAACGCCTCGACGCAGAACCCGGCATCCAGGGTGTTAGACAGCCTCCAGGAGAGCACGCGGCGGGTGGCCCAGTCCATGATGGCCACCAAGTACAGGAAGCCGCGCTGGACGGGAATGTAGGTTATGTCCGCGCTTCAGACCTGATTGGGCCGCTCAATGGCGAGCCCCTTCAGAAGATAGGGATAAACCCGGTGCTCGGGATGCCGGGTGGTAGTCCGCGGCGCCTGGTAGATGGCCTGTAGCCCCATCAACCGCATCAGACGCCGAACCCGGTGACGACCCACACAGATGCCTTCCCGCCACAAATGACGGACCATCTGGCGGCTGCCGTAGAACGGGTACTCTAGAAACAGTTCATCGATCCGCCGCATCAACCCCAGGTTCTGCGCATTCTCACCCTTGGGCCGGTGTTACAGCGAGGACCGGCTGACCGAAAGCAAGCGACATTGACGGCTTGAGCTGGGTCTCGGGTGGTCGCGACGAATCATCGCCCTGCGCCTCTCCCGGCTCACCACTTGAGCCCTTTGGCCAAGAAATCCCGCTCCACCGTCAACTCCCCGATCTTCGCGTGCAGATCCCGGATCTCCCCCTCATGCTCCCCCCGACTCCGCTCCGCCCCCTTCGAGAAGACCTCCATCATCCCCTCCACCGCCCGCTGCTTCCAGGTGCTCACCTAGTTCGGATGGACCTTGTGCCGCACAGCGATCTCCTGGATCGTCTTGTCCCCGCGCAGCGCTTCCAGCGCTACCTTCGCCTTCAACTCCCCCGTGAATCGCCGTCTCGTTGATATCGCGTATCCCTCCCTCAGTCGGTGGAATACACCTTAGCAACCTGTCCGACTTTCCGGGACCACCTCACCCGGCGGCAGCGATCCGCCTGCTGATGCTGCCGGGGTGCCGGCGACGCGGCTGGTGCCGTTCTCGCCCGCAGCGGCGTTACGAACGACGTGGCCGTGATTTGACTCGGAGTCGACGACGGGAGCTCTTCGCTCCGTGTTGTACGAGGTCGAACTCATCACCATACCGGAGCCTTGCCACGGCTCCCTGCCTTGCCAGTTGCCCTTGCGCGTAACGCCCCGGCATGGTCGGTGAAAGCCAGCGCCCGGCGATCTGCATCTCGACCAGGGAGGCGCCGGCATTTGCGAGGCTCTGCGCGCTGCCCACGCGCAGGCTGTGACCGCTAACCCGGCCGTCCACCCCGGCGGCCCTGGCCAGCCGGGTGATAATGTTCCGGATGCTCCTGTCCGTCAGACGCCTGCCCTGCGCTCGACCCGCTTTGTTAATTAACAGCGCGGAACAGTGCCCCCTCGGTTAGACCGGAGTTCAGCAGCCAGACCTGAATACGTTCGGTTGTCGGCTTCCCCAGGAATTGCACCGTGCCCTTACTCTCCTGATCTGTCTTACTGTGGCGGATCAACACCGTTTGCTCCGCCAGATTTACGTCCGACACGTCCAGAGCCGCGACCTCTGATACCCTAAGCAGCGCGTCACTTGCTACCGCGACAATCGCGGCATCCCGCAACCCGGCCATATTTCCCGGCTGTTCGGCCATTGCTGCCGCCCGGTCCGCCTGCTCCCAGCGTACCGCGGTCACTTTGCCGCGGCCCCGCCCGTGGGCGAGACGCCGGAATCCGGCCAGGATACGCATTGCCGCCGCACCCACTGGAGACGGACAACCACGCAGTCTGGCTCGGAAACGCAACGCTGCAACTACCATGGCGGCACAGGCCGCGGAGCGCCCCTGTTCGTACAGGCTGGTGAGGTACGCCGCGATTCCGCCGTCCGTCTCCGGATACTCCGACTGCTCGAACCGTCGCAACGCCGTCTCGTACGCGCGGCGCGTATTCTCGGCGATCGACGCCCGCACCAAGTCCACAGACGCCCTTGGGGGGTAGCCGCGGGGACATGGCCGTGTTCCTGGTCAATTTCGAAAACATCCAGGAAATTGGCCGCCAGTTGGTCAGCGGTATCGCGCTTCGGACTGCTAGCACCTTGTTTTGGCTGAGACACGATTCCCTTCACTCTAAGGACAACACGAAATTTCTAAGAATCTGATAACCGTTCAAATATCGGCGTGTGGCTCGCCGATGACTGGCAACGGAGGTTGCGAAAGCCCGACCGGGGTGCCGGTACCCTCGCCATTGGGCAGATTTAGCGCCGGAAAGTGCCAAAACAGGGGCCTGGTCCCCCCTCTAGGCTTCCGACTTGCGCTTGACGCAGTGAAAGAAATTCTGTTATCTGAACGTTTACAGATATTCGGAAACTTCATGTTCTCCTTAGAGTGAAGGAAAGGGAGCCGGTCCCGGGTGAATGCGATGCGGCTTCGCAACCGCCAGAGACGGCTCACTGAAAAGAAGAGAAGGGACAGCGGTCCCGGACAACGGAGGAGAGGACGTGACCCGCGTGGCGCGTGAGTATGCGACGCATCGTGAGTTCACGGCGGCGGCGCCCCGAGGGGCGCGCGGTCGCGCGAGGCCACTTTCCACCCGTTACGGCTCGCGAACGAGGGCGGCCGGAGCCGTGTTCGCCGGGAGCATGCAAGGGCGGGACGCCGTGCGCGTGCGCCTCCCGTGGATGACGGGTGGCACGAAACCGGAGTCGGACATATCACAACACACCGAGTAGGCGATGCGGACGGAGCGGGGTGTGAGCGGTCACGTGGCAAACAAGGAATGCGGTAGCAAGGGATGGCTGGGGGTGCGCGTGCCGGAGGCCACCCTCCGCCGGGGCGCGGATGATCATCGCCCGGATCAAGGCCCGCGAAGAACCGGTGCCGGAACCGATGGCGGTGAAGCTGGCCGAGGGCCCGACGGTCGCCGAGATAGCCGAGCGTTACCTGGAAGAACATGTCGTTGTGCGCTGCAAGCCGAAGACGGCATTGATGTATCGGCTGATCGCGGAGAAATACATCGTCCCCAGGCTCCGCCAGCGTCCGGCCGGTGTCGGGATCGGGCGGCAGGCGAGGCGATGGGCGCTCCGGCGCCGCCGTTGCCCAGTGCCAGCGGGTCGCGAGGTCCTTCACGGTCTCGCCGAGCTTCGCCATGGCGAGGTTGTTCAGGAGCGCCGGGTTCTCGAACCAGATTCCGCTTTCGTCCTCGGCGGCGAACAGATTCCGCAATCCCGCTCCACCCGCGGCCTCGTAGGCTTCGCCGCCGACGAAACGGGCGATGGCGGAGGTCGCCCGAATCCGTTCGTCGGTCAGCAGGCGTTTCGCCCGCCAGGGCCGGGCGGTAGCCTTGGTTCGCCACCTGCGCCCAGACCGCCATCTGGCGGCGATGATCGGTCGTGACGGCGAACGCCTTCAGCGTCTCCAGGCCGCGTTGCCGTCGACGATCAGGCAGGGCACCGGATGGGTGGCATCGAGCACGCCGTCCGCGGCGAGCGCCCCCAGTGCCGCGAGGCGGCGACCGCCCGCGAGCCGTTTCAAACAGGACCTTGGCGGCATGATCGATTACCGCAGAATACACCTTAACTCAGCTGCCAACCTGTCCGACAAACCAGGACCACTTCGGTTTGTGACGCGAAATCGGTCACTATCGAGGGTTAGAAGACCTTTGTTAAATTGTCGTTGATGTCCCGATCTAAAATCATAAGGCGAGGGATATGTCTTTTCGATTTGTTCATTCTTCAGACATTCATCTGGATTCTCCCTTACGATCATTGGCCTTGCGAGACGCGGAGCTCGCTGAGATGATCGGAAACGCAACCCGCCAAGCCTTTGTAAATACCATAGGTCTTTGCTTGGAAGAGGATGTCGATGCCCTTTTGCTGTCGGGCGATCTCTACGATGGCGAACAAACGTCAATGAAGACGGCGCGGTTCCTTGGAGCCCAACTCGGCAAGCTGCACGAAGCAGGTATCCGTGTCTTTATTATTCGCGGAAACCACGACGCGTTATCTAAGATCACCCAGGAACTCATCTTGCCTGACTCGGTCAAGGTATTTGGTGGACGCGCGGAAGCGATAACAGTTGATCGAGCGAAGAGTGAAGTGCCGGTCGTGATTCATGGACTGAGTTTTACGAAGCCACATGCACCGGAGAGCCTAATCCCCAAATACAAACCGCCCGTAGAAGGGGCGATCAATATCGGCATGATGCATACCAGCCTAGGGGGCGCACAGGGACACGATCAGTATGCACCCTGCACTATCGCAGATCTTCAAGCCACAGGCTTCAGGTATTGGGCGCTTGGTCATATCCACAAACGAACAGTCACGGAGGGCGAGTGCACGATTGTTATGCCGGGCATTCCACAGGGTCGGGACATTGGCGAGGCGGGTCCCAAATCTGTCTCAATGGTTACCGTGAGGGATGATGGCTTGATCCACGTCGAAGAACGCGACGTAAGTATTGCCCAATTCGAACGTATCTCAGTCGAGTCGACGAACGTAGGTGAATGGCGCAACCTGGTCGCTGAAATTGCTTCGGCCCTTCGGAGGACACGCGATAGGGTACTAACCGGCCATCTTGTGACACGTGTCCGAGTGACAGGCGCCACTCCTCTTGCCTGGAGAATCCGTCGTGATCTCGATCTTCTCAAGGCCGAGGCTGAGCAACGAGCTTCTGCGATTGCAAGTTGTTGGGTCGAGAAGCTAGAAACAGACTGCCACGTTCCCAGCCCCGCAGATGGTGGCGGCGATGACCCAGTTCAGGAACTCCGTCGCCTGATTGCGGCAAACGTCGGGCAGTCTGATAGTTTTCGACAGGTAGCCATCTCTACAGCGCAGGAGTTGGTCACCCAATTGCCGTCCGAGTGCCGAAACTTCCTCGGCGTCGATGAGACTTCGTTCCACGAGGTACTTGCAGATCTGGTTTCGGAGGGGGCGGACGACGTCATTGCCCGCCTCTATGCTGTCATGGGTGAAGGAGGGGCCTGATGCGAATCAACCGTTTGGACCTGACGCGCTACGGCATCTTCACCGATCACTCTATCTGCTTTGGCGAGCGAACATCGACCGAACCTGATCTGCATATCATCTACGGCCCTAATGAAGCCGGTAAATCGACCGCACTAGCGGCATTCCTAGATTTAGTGTTCGGTATCGAAACCCGAAGTAGGTACGGCTTTCGTCATCCCTATCCGACGATGCGTATCGGTGGAGAGATAGAGAACAATGGCACTACTCGAAAGTTCGGGCGAATAAAACGACTGCAGAACAGCCTACTGGATGGCTCAGACAAGCCGATTTCCGACGGGACTATCCTCGCGGATCTTGGTGGCATAGATCGGGTGTCCTACACCACGATGTTCTCACTGGACGATGACACACTCGAAGTGGGTGGCGAAAGCATTCTGGCAAGCAAGGGCGACCTCGGCCAACTACTGTTCGCTGCTAGTGCGGGACTATCAGATCTGAGCCAGAAGCTCATGGATTTGAAAACGGAGGCGGATGCCTTCTACAAGTTTCGAGCCCATGGGGGCACATTGTCAGAATTGAAGGCCAAACTCACAGATTTGAAGGGACGGCGCGAGGAAATCGATACCATCGCCTCGGAGTACGCTAAACTGGTTGAAGGGCGTGATCGCACGCTTGCCCAGTATGAAGAGGAAATGGCGAGACGAGGTCGTATTCAATCCAAGTTGGAGGAGCTTCGACGCCAAGTCGCAGCTTTGCCGAGGCTAGTGGCTCTGCGGGGGGTAAGGGAACGCGTCCTGCCGCTTGCGCCGATTCCAGATGCACCGCTTGGTTGGGCCGACGACCTGCCTGAGCTTCAAAAGGAGGAGATAGAACTCTCGACACGAGCGAAAGGGGTCGTATCGGATATCGACGGGCTTTCCGAGGAGCTTAGTGGAATTGTTATTGATGATCGTCTCTTGCGTCTCGCCGAAAGGATTGATCTATCGGCGGATTCACGTGCGAGGTTCGTGACCGCCGAAAAGGACCTGCCGGAACGACAACTCCAACTGCGCGATGTCGATGTCGCTATTACAGGGATTCTCGCGCGTATGGACTGCGGCACGGATGTAGCTCCCAATAGTCTGCTACTGGGAGCCACGGCGACGGGTGCTCTTCGCGTGCTGATGGAAGAGCGGTCCGGTATTGAAGCAGGGGTGGAGACGGCAGGAGAGGAATTGGTAGAGGCGCAGCAGCAACTGGCGGAAGCGCAGGCGAATTTGACCGAAGCAGGTGGTCAGTTGCAGTCGGAGGCCCCCTCTACAGTTTCGCAGCTCGCGTCGGCGGTTTCGCTGGCACGTAGTGACGACTCTGCTGCGCGGCGCCGTCTTGAAGAGAGAGCGTGCGTTGAGCACCTCGACATACTGGCGGAGCATATGCACGCGCTTCGCCCGTGGACGGGCGAACCGGAAGAATTACGCACCCTTTGTTTGCCTGATATCGCGGATATAGCATGTTGTAAGGGTGCAATAGACGATGTCGAGAGGCGCGTTGACCGTCATCAAGAAGAGATCGGTCGACTCTCGGTCGAAATAACCCGGTTGAAGGCCGAAGTAGAGGCGGCTGGGGAGGTAGCCGGTGTTGTGAGTGATCAGCAAGCAGCCAGCATTCGGGCCGAACGGGAGGAGGCTTGGGCCGGTCACAAACGTACTCTGGATGTATCCTCTGCGGAGGCCTTCGAAGCAACTCTTCGGCGCGATGACATTGTGACGAACAGCCGGATCACCAACGCCACGGAGGTAGCCAATCTCCAACAGATAGGCAGAAGGCTCTCCACTGTGAATTCGGATCTGCTCGCGGCGCGGGAAGGACGATTGGCGGCAGGTAAGGAAAGAAAAGATACACACGGACAGATTGCGGAAATAGTTCACAAAACGACGCCTTTGTTGCCTCGCGACTGGAGCATCGCGAAACTGGAAGCATGGCTGGTGACCAGGAGCAAAGCGCTCGAATCCCTTACCTCTGCCGAGAAAGCCCAACGGAACGCACGTGAGGCGAAACAAGACGGGGAAACAATCCGGCGCAAGCTGACCGATGCTGCAAGCGCCACCGGAACCGATGTCGCCACCGATGCAAGCGTGGAGACGCTAATCTCCCTTTTGCAAACGGCAATAGACAGGGCGGAGGAGATGAGGAGGCTGCGGTCCGATGTAGCAGGGCGTGAGCGGGAGGTGAATGCACGGAAACGTAGAGCGGAGAAAGCCAGGGACGTCGAACAAAAATGGAATGAGTCCTGGGCCGAACAGTGCTCCGATAACTGGCTAGGAAAAGACGGCTCAATACCGGCTGTTTCGACAGTCCGCGAGACGTTGAAAGCGCTGGATGAACTTTCTCCGTTGATCCAAAAGCGGGCCAGCTTGGCAGATCGAATCGAAAAGATGGGCAGTGATCAACGTCGTTTTGGGGCGGAGGTGGAGTCATTGGCCAAACAGCTTAACATGGGCACGGCGTCTCTACCGCTCGACTTGGCCTCACAAATTGCAAGGGCACTCGAGGACGCGAGAGTAGCCGAGAAGGCCAGGGACGCCGCTACAGAACGTCTACTGGCGGTAGAAGCGCGCAGGAAGGGTATTGAAGAAGAAAAGGAGATTCACGATTGCCGCAAGGCGGAGATGCTCACCCATTTCAAGGTTGGCTCTCTTAGAGACGTTGATAAGAAGTTGCGTGAACTTGAGAGAAGAAAGGAGCTTCAAGAACAGGCTGTGGAGGCAACAATGGACATTCTGGCCGCGGTTAACGTGGCGTCCGTTGATAAGGCGGAGCAGATACTCGACATGATGGATAGGAGTGCGGCTGAATCTGAGATCGCCGAGTTGCAGGGACGCTTTGAAGATCACGACAAGCGGTCGCGCGAGTTGTTCACCGAACATAGCAAGGCTTTGGATTGCCTTGAGGCCGTTGGGGGAGACAACGCTGTTGCGAGGATTGAGGAGCGGCGTCGGACGACCAAGCTTGAGATCGAAGAAGGTGCAACGCGGTATCTGCGCCTCACGCTAGGCGTCGCAGCAGCAGAACAAGCGATGCGGATTTATCGTGATGAACATCGAAGCTCAATGATGGCGCGTGCTTCCGAAGCGTTCAAGGTCATCAGCCGAGGAGCGTATAAGGGACTGACGACTCAGCCTGACCGGAGTAATGAAGTGCTGGTCGCTGTGGGCGCGAACGGAGGTTCCAAGATTGCGTCGGAATTGTCGCGAGGAACGCGATTTCAACTATATCTAGCGCTTCGCGTTGCAGGGTATCTAGAGTTTGCTCGATCGCGGCCATCGGTTCCCTTTATCGCGGATGATATTATGGAAACTTTTGATGATTTCAGAGCCGAGGAAGCGTTGAAACTATTTGCTGAGATGGCTGAGAGAGGGCAAGTCATATACCTGACACACCATCAACATCTTTGTGATATCGCTAAGCGGGTTTGTCCTAACATCCATATTCATAAGCTAGTTGCTGACGCATCAAACATCTAGTAGATCGTTTCACTAAAGTACTTACATCTCAATGGTCATCAGGCGGTCGAAATTTTTCCAGTGGAAGCGTACGGGAGAGGCATTGAACTCGTCGATGCCTTGAAGGATGCGCTGTTTGAGTTCGTCGAGGGAATGGACCCGGATGTGGCGGAGGAAGGTGCGGGCCATTTTGGAGAAGGCCACTTCGACGAGGTTGAGCCAGGAGCCATGCTTGGGGGTATGGACGTATTCGAAGCGACTTGGGCGACTGGCCAAGTAGCGCATGGTTTCCTTCGAGATGTGGGAACTGTGGTTGTCGAGCACTATACGAAGGGTAGCCTCTGGGGGGTAGTGGGCGTCGAGGCGACGCAGGAGGGCGATGAACTCCACGCTGCGGTGCCGGGGCTCCACGTTGACGATGAGTTGACCGGAGTGCAGGTCGAGGGCGGCCAGGATCGACAGGGTTCCATGGCGAACGTATTCGTAGTCGCGGCCGACACCAGGGTGTTTTCCGGGAGCGGGAGGCAGATCGGGCGCGGTGGAGCCGAGGGCCTGGACACCGGGCTTCTCGTCCACGCTGACGCTGTACACAGGCCTTGTCCGGCCCGCAGGCGTCGCACCCGCCTGATACAAGCCCACCTCTCTGTAAACCATCAGAACTTCGGCCATCTTGCGTTCAAACTCCCCGTCCCGACGCTCCAGATAGTAGCGCACCCGGTGCGGCTTGAGTTCGTGCGCGCTCAGGATGCGCCAGACCGTGGCCTTCCCGGCCTGCGCAAGTCGCGGGAATCCCGCCTCCACCGCCCGTTCGCCAACATGGCGCGCCAGCCCCGCAACGCTCCACAACTCCGCCGCCATCCCCAGCGTCTTCGGCTGCTGGCACGCCAAGCTCACCACCCACGCCTTCGCATCCGCAGTGATCTCTGGCTCGTGCGCCCGGTGGTACTTGTCCTTCAGCCCCGCCTGGACTCCCGCCGCCAACGCCTTGTCCACGCACTTGTAGATCGTCGGACGCGACACCTCCACCTCCCGCCGAATCTGCGACAACGAGTCGCCCCGCTCGTAGCCAAGCAGGATCTTCGCACGCTGGATCTCTCGCATCGGCGCGGTCCGCGATCGCGAAAGCGTCTCCAGCGTCTCCCGCCCTTTCTCATCCAGAACCAAAGGCGCTCTCCCCGTCCTTCGTGCCATCGTGCCCTCCATCCCTGCTCGATGGACAGACATCATGGCGCATTTGTTACCATTTGTCTATGTTTTATTGAAACGAAGTACTAGTAGATCGTTTCACTAAAGTACTTACATCTCAATGGTCATCAGGCGGTCGAAATTTTTCCAGTGGAAGCGTACGGGAGAGGCATTGAACTCGTCGATGCCTTGAAGGATGCGCTGTTTGAGTTCGTCGAGGGAATGGACCCGGATGTGGCGGAGGAAGGTGCGGGCCATTTTGGAGAAGGCCACTTCGACGAGGTTGAGCCAGGAGCCATGCTTGGGGGTATGGACGTATTCGAAGCGACCTGGGCGACTGGCCAAGTAGCGCATGGTTTCCTTCGAGATGTGGGAACTGTGGTTGTCGAGCACTATACGAAGGGTAGCCTCTGGGGGGTAGTGGGCGTCGAGGCGACGCAGGAGGGCGATGAACTCCACGCTGCGGTGCCGGGGCTCCACGTTGACGATGAGTTGACCGGAGTGCAGGTCGAGGGCGGCCAGGATCGACAGGGTTCCATGGCGAACGTATTCGTAGTCGCGGCCGACACCAGGGTGTTTTCCGGGAGCGGGAGGCAGATCGGGCGCGGTGGAGCCGAGGGCCTGGACACCGGGCTTCTCGTCCACGCTGACGCTGTACACAGGCCTTGTCCGGCCCGCAGGCGTCGCACCCGCCTGATACAAGCCCACCTCTCTGTAAACCATCAGAACTTCGGCCATCTTGCGTTCAAACTCCCCGTCCCGACGCTCCAGATAGTAGCGCACCCGGTGCGGCTTGAGTTCGTGCGCGCTCAGGATGCGCCAGACCGTGGCCTTCCCGGCCTGCGCAAGCCGCGGGAATCCCGCCTCCACCGCGTGTTCGCCAACATGGCGCGCCAGCCCCGCAACGCTCCACAACTCCGCCGCCATCCCCAGCGTCTTCGGCTGCTGGCACGCCAAGCTCACCACCCACGCCTTCGCATCCGCAGTGATCTCCGGCTCGTGCGCCCGGTGGTACTTGTCCTTCAGCCCCGCCTGGACTCCCGCCGCCAACGCCTTGTCCACGCACTTGTAGATCGTCGGACGCGACACCTCCACCTCCCGCCGAATCTGCGACAACGAGTCGCCCCGCTCGTAGCCAAGCAGGATCTTCGCACGCTGGATCTCTCGCATCGGCGCGGTCCGCGATCGCGAAAGCGTCTCCAGCGTCTCCCGCCCTTTCTCATCCAGAACCAAAGGCGCTCTCCCCGTCCTTCGTGCCATCGTGCCCTCCATCCCTGCTCGATGGACAGACATCATGGCGCATTTGTTACCATTTGTCTATGTTTTATTGAAACGAAGTACTAGTCGTACAGATAGGGTATTCACCTGATACTCGCCGCTCCTGGTCGAGAGTAGTCTAGGCGGCGTTTCCCATTTTGTTCTCCTTTGGTTTTCTGGTTTTGGGCAGATCGCGGACGAGGACATCTTTGGGAGTTCTGCCTTTCATCCCGGAGCCCTGGTGGGGCCGTTTGGTGTTGTAGGCGGTGACCTGTGACCTGCCCCCCTTGAATGTCCTCACCTGGAGATTAGTGTCTGACCCAGGAGGAGAGGACACATGCGCAGGAGCCGATTCAGCCCGGAACAGATCATCAGGATACTGAAGGAGCACTAGGTGGGGTGAGGGGTGGCGGAGTTGTGTCGGAAGTACGGCATCAGCGACGCGACGTTCTACAAGTGGCGTTCGAAGTATGGTGGGCTGGAGGTATCGGAGGCGAAGCGCTTCGGAGCCTGGAGTTGGAGAACGCGAAGCTGAAACGTCCATTGGCGGACGCGATGCCGGACGTGTCGACACTCAAGGAGATGCCGGGAAAAAACTTCTGACGCCCAGGACCCGGAGAGGAGCGGTGGACTGGGCGATAAAGGAAAGGGTGCACTCGTAGCGGCGGGCTTGCGGTCTGGTGGGGATGGATCCGCGGGTCTACCGGTATCGGCCGACGCGGCCGGACGACGGGGCGATACGGCAGAGGCCGCGGGAGTTGGCGGCGGAACGGCGGCGGTTTGGGTATCGGCGCCTGCACCTTCTACTTTTACGGGAAGGCAGGGTGGTGAACCGCAAGAAGCTCTACAGGCTCTACAAAGAGGAGAAGTTGACGGTGCGCCAAAAGGGCGGTCGCAAGCGGGCGCTTGGGACACGGGCGCCGATGACGACCCCGCAGGGGGCCAATCAGCGCTCGTCGGTGGACTTCGCCTCCGACACCCTGAGCGACAGCCGCCGCTTCCACGTCTTCTGTGTGATCGACGACTTCACACGGGAATGCCTGGCCACCGACGTCGACAACTCCATCACCGGCGAGCGGGTGGCCAGAGAGCCGGACAACATCGCCCAACGGCGTGGGTTTCCCTTGCTGGTGGTTTCCGACAACGGTACGGAGTTCACCGCCAACGTGATGCTGCGATGGCAGCAGGATCAGTGGGTGGAGTGGCACTACGTCGCTCCCGGCAAGCCCATGCAGAACGGCTTGGTGTAGAGCTTCATCGGGCGTCTCCGTGATGAGTGCCTCAACGAACACCTGTTCACCAGCTACCGCCATGCCCTGGAGATCATCGAAGACTGGAGAACCGACTACACCACTAGAAGACCACAGACAAACCTCTACGGACTGACACCCATGGAGTTTGCAACCCGGTCCAGAGCGGTACATCAGGAAATACCGCTAACTTATAAGTGAGGACAATTCGGGGGGCAGGACAGTGACAGTCGCGGCTGAAAGGATACTCGAGAAAACGTCAGAAAATCAATGGGTTGTGTGCTTGTAGTAAAATCGACACCCATTGGTGTCGAGGTATATCTCGGTGAAATTGAGGTAAAGGATACCAGATATTGAGGCCAATCGTTGGGGATATGGAGTAGGTGAATTTGATAGATAGACGGTGCCGGATGAAATTGCTCCCCTATGCACGTTGGCATTCGCCATCTGAGTAATCATCTGAACTGACGTCGCGACCTTGGCTTGGGGCCGGGTGCTGGCCGGCGATGTGCGAGGCACGGGAGACAAGCCGGTTCGGACACCGAGTTCCGCGCGAGGGTTCCGGGGCGATTTCCGGTTTTTCCGAAACTGGCCGACTAGTTGGGTAGAGAAAGGATCTGCAATGGACGTAACGGAGTCCTCAAGCGCCGGTGGTTCGGCAGGCGGGAGAGGTTCGGACGAGCCGCCGGTCGTAGAGCCGCTGACACGAAATGGCCACAAGCGGCTGGCAGAGGTTGAGCGCCAGATCAGCGAGCGCTGGATGGCCGCGAACTCGTGGGGCGGGCACGGCAGAGGGAGGAAGGTGGTGCCGACTTCCTATCCCCCGAAGCTCTCGTCTATTTCATCCGTCGCGCTATCGGGAACGGCGACGAGAGGATTCGGAACGACCTGTTTCGGGAACTTCTGGCGCGCTGCAATCCGCACTTCCGTGGCAAATTCAGGGGTTTTGGCCTAGAGGACCGTGAGGATCTGCAGGGCGACGTGCAATTGAGCATGATCGAGGACTTGTTCGCTCAGGGTGACCGTAGCGATTTCATGCAGGTGCGGTTCTGGAAGTATCTCGAAAGAAAGTGCATCGATGCTAGTCGGGCGAGATTCGGGCGGAAGAAAAAAACCGATCGGAAGGGAGAGGATGCCGATCGGGACAGAGAAGATTCGCAAAGCCCGGAGACACGCTGGACCCGCGAAGGCGTTGTGCAGGGGCTGAGCACACTTGAAGAGGAAGTGGACCGGCGGCTCTCGCTCGAGGACCTTGCCACAATCGCGCAAGCACTTCGCCGGTTGCCCCCGCAGCTGCGGAAGGTGTTCCTGCTTCGTCACTACTTTCGCGTGAAGATCGGGTCCGACGATCTTGCCAAGGCTGACGGCGGGGAACCGACGATCGCAGAGCAGTTTATGTCGAGGAAAACGACGGACCGACCGCCGAGAACCTGCAAGAATGGGTCAACCGTTATCCCCAATTCCGGGAAGACTTGGTTGAGTTCGCCGCTGTCTGGGCGGAGCAGCTCGTGTTGCCGCCCGCCGCGGAGATGGGTGCGGAGGCCGAGAAGCATCTGGTCGACCGCGCGATGAGCCATATCCTCAATGTGGCCTACAGCCGTGACGTGGAGACTCAGGAGCAGGCTGCAAGTGACGATCCTGTCGACAGCCTGACACAGGACGCTCAGCGTGCAGGCATGAAGCCTTTGCAGTTGGCCAGGGCATGTGGGCTGGACCTTGGTGTACTCAGCAAACTCAGCAACAGGCAGATACAGCCGTGGACGATTCCGGCCGAGCTGATCCGTATTCTGGCGAAGCATCTGCACAAGACCGCTGCGGCGATCAAGGCATATTTCGCGGGGCCGCCTCTCGCAGCGACCGGGAAGGCTTTTCTTTCTCGGGGCAAACCAACCAGTACGGGACAACAAGACTTTGCCGACGCGGTGCGGGCGTCGTCCTTGTCGGACGAGGAAAAGGCACGCTGGCTCATTCAAGGGACGGTTGAAGAGAGCTGACAGATGGAAGGTTTCGATACCGTCCGTACGCTGGCGCGGGGCAGGCACGATGATGCCTGCGCCGCGGCTGGTGGCAAGAAGTCTGCAATCGATCTGCTGGATGGAGCGACCGCGATCACGGGCATTGAGCGTATCGCTGTTGCCGATGACGACCCTGTCTTGTGCGGTGCCGAAGCTGTTCTGGACCCATCTGTCTGCGGCATTTTCTATAAGGAGAGCGTCAGCGTAGAACAGGCCGCTTTCTACCAGGCACACGAGCTTGGTCATCACTTCCTCGACAGCGCTACCGGAGCCTGCGGCGGATCCGAGATCGACGTCATGATGCCAGAGGAGCGGATTCCGCTCGGCATCCAACGGGTAGAGGGTTACGGGCCCCGCGAACGGCGGGAATGCCAGGCCAATGTCTTTGCTAGAGAATTCCTTCTGCCGTGCAGTGAAGCACGGTGGCTGTTCTCAGGAAAGAAGCTGTCGGCGGCAGATATCGCAGAGTGTATGGGAGTTCCGATTGGGCTGGTGCATCAGCAACTGGCGCAGGCGCTTCTCGTGCCGGAAATCGAAAGCTTTGAAAATTCGGCGGTCAAGATACCTGCGCTGGACGCTTCGCAAGAGGCTGCAGCCGAGGCGGAGGCCGGCCCGCACTTGATAGAGGCGGGTCCGGGCACCGGCAAGACGCGGACCTTGATCGGACGCATTGAATGGCTGCTTGAACGGGGTGTGGATCCGACCTCAATCCTCGTGTTGACGTTTTCTAACAAGGCGGCAGAGGAATTGCGGGAGCGGGTCGGGGCTTCTGCTCCCGATGCCGCGCCGGCGATTTGGGCAGGAACATTTCACGCATTCGGGTTGGAAATCCTGCGCAAGTTCGGCGATCGTCTCGGGTTGGATGCGCTTGTACGTGTTGCAGATCCTGGCCATGCCCTACTCCTGCTGGAGGAAGGGCTCCCGTCATTGCCGTTGAAACACTATTTGCGATTGTACGAGCCGGCATTCGCCTTGCGGGACATACTGGCTGCGATCTCGCGCGCGAAGGATGAGTTGATCGGGCCTGAGAGGTATCGGGAGCTTGGAGAAACATGCTCGCCGCAGCTGGAAGCGATACGGATGCGGTGGAGAGTGCCGAAAGGGCGATCGAGGTCGCGGAAGTCTTCGCTGCCTACGAAGGTCTTCTTGAGGACAGAGGTGTTGTCGACTTTGCCGACCTGATCGTCAAGTCGGTACATCTGCTGCAGGATCACCCCGAAGTCGGGGAAGCCCTCTGCGTGCAATACAAATGGATTCTGGTCGACGAGTTTCAGGACGTAAATCGCGCCAGCGGTGTCCTGCTTAAGCTTCTGGCCGGCGAAGGAAAGAACGTCTGGGCAGTGGGCGATGCACGGCAGTCCATCTATCGCTTCCGTGGCGCCTCTCCAGTGAACATCCGAAACTTCGAGGACGACTTTCGAGGCGCAAAGCGGCTTTCCCTGGACGTCAACTACCGGTCTCAAGCGCCGGTAGTTGGGTTGTTCACGGCCTTTGCGCGGAAAATGAGGGCGAACGTCGGCGGTCTTCCGGCGACATGGACATCGGACCACGGAGATGAAGGCGGTGGAGTCCTCATGGAAGTCGCGACCGACCTCGACGCGGAAGCCGCGGGGTTGGCAGACGAGATCAGGCGACGGTGCGAGGATGGCGTCTCGTACCGGGACCAAGCTGTGTTGTGCCGGTCCCACACCTATCTCGCACGTTTTGCATTGCGGCTCGAAGCCCTTGGTATTCCCGTCCTCTATCTCGGTGATCTCTTCGAGCGCCCGGAGATCCGGGACCTGCTTGCGCTGATTTCGTTCACCTGTGAGCCGGTACGCGGAGGCTTGTTGCGCCTCGCCGCGTTCTCTGAGTACGGCATCCCGCTGCAAGATGTGCGGGCCGTGCTCGGATTTGCGGCGGCTGAAAACATCTATCCGCTGGAGGCGATCGCGCGGATTGACGAGATAGTAGGTGTAACCGAAGCCGGTAGGTGGGGGTTGGCATTGCTGAGGTCACATTTAGGCTTTGTCCAACCGGGTACCCCAGCGGCGACCCTGTTGTCCGAGTATCTCTTCACTCGAAGCCGATATCTGGACACTGTGCTTGCCGATGACACGGTTACTGGCGCATGCAAACGAGTAGCGATCTTTCAACTCTTGCAGTTTGCGATTGAATACCAGCCAGCCGGTGACGGTAATCGTCGACAGCAAATGCTGCAGTGGATCCGTCGTCTTGAGACTTTCGGTGACGAAAGACAGCTACGTCAGATGCCGTCGTCGGCCAGCGGAATCGATGCGGTCCGGTTGTTGACCGTCCATGCCAGCAAGGGCCTGGAATTTGGCGCAGTGTATCTGCCCGCTCTAGGAACATCGATCTTTCCGGCCAGTCGGAAATACAGTCCTTGCCCGCCACCAGACGGAATGCTTGGCGAATACCGGGAAGACTCTCACGCCGAGGAAGAGGAATGTCTGTTCTTTGTGGCGATGTCACGTGCACGCGATGTTCTATGCCTATCCAGAGCTGAGCGCTATTCGGTAGCCCGCAAGGCGTCTTCATTTTTGTTGAGTCTCGTGGCTCATCTGCCAAGTGCGCCGGATCGTTCGCCCCAATGGCGCGATGCGGGGTTGGTGAAGCAGGAAGAAGGTGCGCTGCTTCATCTTGCTGCCGACCACGAAGTTCACAAGGCCGAGGATCTAGATCAATACATCAGGTGTCCGCGGACATATCTCTATCAACGTATTTTGGATTTGAGCGGGGCACGGCACGACAGCGCCTATGTCCAGTTCCATCGCGCGGTCTATTCAGTGCTGCGTTGGATGGGGGAAGTGGACGCAGCACCCGCGGTTTCGCAAGAAGAAGCAGCTGCGCGGCTGGATGACGCATGGGAAGAGATAGGCCCCGTCGATCATCCATATGCGACAGTCTATCGGAATGCTGCGGACGATATTGTTAAACGTGCCGTAGCTCGCCGCGCTGGCGGCGCGGAAATACTAGATGTTGACTGGCTGATAGACCGGCCGGGAGCGCAGATAAGGTTGCGACCCGATCACGTCGAGAGGGGTGTGGACGGGCCCGTTGTGCGCCGGTTGCGCACCGGGCGGCCGCCGAAGAAGATCGAGGACGACATCTACGCGCTCTACCTTTGCGCCGCCAAGCAGGAACTCGCCGACGCGAAGGTAGAAGCTTTGTTCTTGACGACGGATGAAGCAGTACCGGTTTCGATGACTGACAAGCAGATCGACAATCGGCTAGTAAAATACGATGCGGCAATCAGCGAGATCCACAAGGGTCTCTTTCCCGCCAAGCCAGATGACTGGACATGCCCGCGTTGCCCGCAATACTTCATTTGCCCCGTCATACCTCCCGCAGCAGGCGACTGATCCCCGGCTTTCCGGTTTTTCGTTTCCGCGTCGACTTCTGAATTGAAAGGCAAATCATGGTCGGAAGGGCCGGCCGTCATGCCCGACAATGTAGGAAGGAGACAGGCAGTGAACACAATCCAGGTTTTGCTTCAGGGGGAATGCATCCCCGACATTCAGGTCGTCGAGCTCGGCGTCGACTACACGGTCAAGGATTTGCTTGAAGTGGCGACCAAGTGCCGTGCGGAAGCGATCGAAGGTGAGTTCCTGGTGTTCGTCGAGGGCGGTGCAGAACCGATCGCGGACGGAGACAAGCTGCCCGAGAGCAAGGATCGGCAGCCGGTGCCGCTTCACGTGCATCGTTGCCGCCGGGTTCTGGTGACAGCGACGTTCAACGGCGTGAGCAAGGGCCACGGATTCTCTCCGGCGACGACCGTGGCCGACGTGAAGAAGTTCGTAGCGATCCGGGAATTCGGGATGAAGCCTGCCGATGCGGCGGAGCATGTGCTCCAGTTCGCGGGCAGTGCGGAGCGGCCGGAACCGGAAATGCACGTCGGCGCGCTGGTGAGCTGCCCCGATTGCCGCATTTCGTTCGACCTCGTGCCGCACAAGCGGGTCGAGGGCTAGGACGTGAGCGAGGACCTTCAGCCCCCTGACCAGCAGATGCTCCGGGTCCATCTGGAGTCAGGGCGCTTCCGCGCCGTGGTCGTCGCCGGGCGGTGGAGGCTGGTGTCGTTCGATTGGCCCTATGTGGTCATCGGGGTCAAGGCCCGCGACGGCATCGAATACGGGTTCCGATTCCATTGCGCTGACTACCCGTCTACGGCGGTTACCGCTCAGCCGTGGGATATCGAGAACAATTCACGGTTGCCGGACGAGCAGTGGCCAACTGGCCAGGAGCGAGTCTCGTACGCTTTCAATCCGGGTTGGAAAGGGGGCACTTGCCTCTATCTGCCGTGCGACCGTCAATCGATCGAAGGGCATGAGAACTGGAGGAACGAACATCCCGCTCTGCTGTGGGACCCGAGGAAGGGGATCTGCAAGTATTTGGGGATCATCCACGAGTTGCTGAATTCCACGGACTACGGGGGGTGCCGTGGATCGTGAACCGAAACTCACAGTACCGTCCGTGTTGTGGGAGGGGCTTCTCCGGGAGCTCCATCGCCGAACGGAGGAGCGCCACGAAAGCGGCGCCTTCCTATTGGGTCAACCTGGTGAACAGGGGCGTCAGGTAGTCGACGCGGTCTTCTACGACGACCTAGATCCAGATGCGTA
The DNA here is from genome assembly GCA_965221155.1 of uncultured Binatia bacterium (SeqCode). Lineage (GTDB taxonomy): Bacteria > Desulfobacterota > Binatia > UBA9968 > JAJDTQ01 > JAJDTQ01. The sequence goes on from OZ244869.1 coordinate 2,800,363, forward strand.
TCGGACCGGAATCGTCGTGTTGCATGCGTCGAGCTTCGGCGCGCTCTGGGACCGGTGCCGGTCGAGCGGACTGTCGGTGGTTGCCGACGTCCACGTCCATCCAAGGGCCGCGTTCCAGAGTCGCGCTGACAGAAAAAACCCGATGATCGCGACCACCGGGCACCTGGCACTTATCGTCCCAAATTTTGCGCGGCCACCGGTCGTGCTGGAGAGGTTCGGTTTCTTTGTGTATCGCGGCAGCCATCGTTGGCGAGCCCTGGGAGGGTCGAAGATCTCGCGTTTTCTGCGAATCGGGGGACTCGGAGAATTGGCATGATCGAAACGAACCACACAGCGATTGCCGACAGCCTCAATCGGCTGGTGAAGCTTGCGATGGACACGGGCGAAGCGGAGAGCCTCGAAGAAGCCGAGAAGCTCTTCATGGGCTATCGTCTCGGGGTGTCTGTGGGCGACGATGTGGGGCACTCGCAAACCCACCAGGCGGCGCTCTTAACGATCGTGAACTCTGCCAGGCGGTGCCTGTTGGGCGGCATCGAGGTTGAAGGCACTGCGGACATGAACCTATTGGTGCCGGTGCCGCCCTACCGGTCGCTCGAAGAAGCGGTTGCCGGGTTCGGCGGCCGGGTCGTCCGGTCGGTAAGACCGGAACTGCCGCTAGTGGTGGTTGGAAACGCGAAGGCAACAAATCGGCACCAATTTGCCATCCGCGTTACCTTCGAAGGTTGGTCCGGCGGGGTTGTGCCTCTGGTCCATGACGACATCCGGCTTGGCGAGAGCTGCGAGTTTACGCCGGCCGGTGTGCTGGCGGGTGCCTTGGCGGTTACCGAGGCATTTCAATTCTTGCGCGGGAACCAGCCTATCGCGGGGAGGCGCGAGGTAGGACTCTCGCTCTGGCGTCCCGAAATGCCGTGGCGGGACGGCGCGGCTTGGGGTCCGGTCATCGAAAGACTACCGTCCGCGCTTTGGCTGATCGGACTAGGGAACCTCGGTCAGGCATACCTTTGGACGCTGGGTATGCTGCCTTACGCGGCACCAGGCGATGTGCAGCTCATCCTCCAGGACGACGAGTTTCTTGCTCTCTCGAACGACAGCACTTCGTTGCTGACGAGCTCTGAACGGATCGGGATGAGGAAGACACGGGCGATGGCAAGTTGGGCCGAACAGCGTGGGTTCAAGACGGCAATGGTCGAGCGGAAGTTCAATTCGGATTTCCTGGTGCATCGCGACGAACCGAGCTTCGCGCTGTGCGGGGTCGACAACGAGCCGACGCGCAGTGCGCTCGAGGATGTGGGTTTCGCCAAGGTGATTGAAGCCGGCCTGGGAGGTGGGACCGACGATTTTCTTGGTTTCAGGATGCACGTGTTTCCAGGGGGGCGCAGAGCGAAGGACGTGTGGAAGCCGGTGGAAACGAACCGCGTCGTTCGAACTGACCGCCCGGCTTATGAGAAACTTGCTGCCTCCGGGCTCGATCAGTGCGGCCTTACCCAACTTGCTGGCCGCACTGTTGGGGCGCCGTTTGTCGGCGCCGTCGCAGCTGCGGTCGTGATTGGGGAAGCCCTTCGCGTGGTCAACGGCGCCCACTGCTACGACCTAATCGATGGACACCTGCGGGATTTGAAGCAGCTGACGGCTGTAGGTGCCGTGGATGAGGCACCCTTCAATCCCGGATCAACCGCGGTATTGCCTTATTGAACAGCGGGAACCGGGCTCGCCGCGATCGCACGCCGTAGTCCCCGTCCCATCGGCATGTTGGTGTGGGGATGGCACGAGGGTGGCAAGAGACTGGAGTAGCTTAGTGTTCAAACGCCGGGCATGGGTAAGCAGACCGACTTGTCCAGGTAGGCAGATCGCTCGCACCGCCGAAAATGATCACCGAACGGGTTGAGGAGGAGAGAAATGCCACTACGGTGCGTCGACGAACACGAGATCACCATCGAGGCTGATGGATGCACAGACGAGGAATGGTCGCTGTTGCGCGAGCGTGCACGTAAGGAGCGCCGGCTGAGGATGCCGTGCTGTCCGGGTCGTGCTGTTCTAAAGACATCGAAACTCGGAACCCGGTTTTTCGCGCACAAGGCGAGGGGAGCGTGCATAGGGAAGCCGGAAACAGAGGTCCACCTCTATCTAAAGAAGCTCGCGGTGGAGGCAGCGCGCAAAGCGGGATGGGAGGCCCAGACCGAGGTTGGGGGTTCAACTCCTGACGGTGAGAAATGGACGGCAGATGTCCTCGCCTGGAAGGGAAAGGGGAGAGTCGCTGTCGAGGTCCAGTGGTCCGGACAGACCAACCAGGAAACGTGGCGACGACAGCGGCGGTATCACCAATCAGGGATCAAAGGGATTTGGCTGCTGCGGCAGCCGGGATTTCCCATATCTGCGGACCTGCCTGCAGTGTGTATTGGCGGATCTATTGATGATGGACTGCGTATCCTGCTTCCGAAATGGGAAGGGGGTACAGCACATCAGAGAAAAGAGGATCGCTATTGGTCGCAGATCCTTGAACCGGACCAGTTCATGACGGCCGTATTTAAGAATCAGTTGCTGTTCGGCATAGAGCATGTAAGTGAGATTACGTTCGGCATCCGAACGGGAGTAATGGAGTGCTGGAAGTGCGGGTTCGTAACGCGAATCGTGACCGCTTTTGAGGGAAAACTGGGGCCGCACGAAATTAGGGTCACGCTCGATTTTGTAGATGGCAATCCGGATCTCCTCGACCGTATACAAGGCGCCACCGAGAACAGAAGGGATATCGGCACCATTCGCGAGAGGCACAGCAAGACGATTGGCGGAAGCTACACAAGTAACGCCTGTGCACGTTGCGATTCACTAATCGGACGTTTCTTCGAACACGAGGCATATTACTGCGAAGAAGAGATCGTTGGTGTTATCGAATGGGAGCTAGACGAAGACCGAAGAAGCATGCTGGGGGCAGAAACAAATCGGTGGGGGGTGTGGTGACGACGCAGGAATCCGAGCCGGCACAATATTCGTTTCAAGATCAATAGGTTAGGATTCTGTTCGGCGTTAATCTGCGGCGTCAATTCAAAGCGATTGCACCGTATTGTATCGAGATCACATGGAGGAGAAGTGATGTCAGCAACCAACTCGTGGCCGCGAGACCAATACACGGGTCCGGGGGGCGGTCTCTATTCCGGCCCCGGCGGAGGGCTCTACACTGGTCCCGGCGGTGGCGCTTATACTGGTCCGGGGGGAGGAATGTACTCTGGCCCCGGTGGCGGCCTATACACCGGCCCTGGCGGCGGCTTGTACACGGGTCCGGGAGGTGGGCTCTATACGGGTCCCGGAGGTGGGCTGTATTCTGGTCCGGGCGGCGGACTGTATACGGGCCCGGGCGGAGGTCTATACACGGGTCCTGGCGGTGGCTTGTATACGGGACCGACGAATGGAAATGGATATCGCAGCAATATTCCTCCTTGGAAGATATTTGTCCAATATTTGGACGAAAGGGGTTTCGAAGAAGCAGCAGAACAACTTCGACGCCTGCTTCGTAGATCTTGACAGGGTCAAACTCATACTTGGGCCACAGGGGCCCACTCCAGATGCCTGTCAGTTAGAGCCGACCCTACGATCTCCAAATCCACGATGATCCTTGCCTCGTACCACGGACGAAGTCGGAAAGAAGCCGGTAGGTGAGCCTGATGATAGTGAGGTGCCACAACTGTGTGACGATCGGGAGCTCGTAGAGGGGGTGCGGCAGAAATCCGCTTACGGTATGCTGACCGCAAAAGTTAGGATGGCTAAAGGAACCGCCGTTGATATTCTATAAAACATAGTATAATCAGCTAGTTATGGGTGAATCACCAAGCCGATACATGGTCGGCGTGGACGTCGGCGGCACCTTCATCGACCTGATGGTCTCCGGCGGCGGCCACCGCCGCATTTTGAAGGCCCTGTCCGATCCGGAGGACCGTGCGGGCGCGCTCATGGCCGGTCTCGCGCTGGTGGCTGAGGATCTGGGCCTCACGCTCGGCGAGTTGCTGGGGCGCACCGAAAGGATCGTTCACGGCAGTACCATCGCCACCAACGCCTTGCTGACGCGCAGCGGGGCGCGTACGGCGCTGCTCACCACCGCCGGGTTCCGGGACGTGCTCAACATGCGGCGCGGGGTGCGCTCGGATCTGTACGAGCCCAAGCAGGCGCCGCCCGAGCCGCTGATTCCCAGGCAACGGATTCATCCCATCGCCGAGCGGGTGGACGGCGATGGCGCGGTGCTGGAAGCGGTGGGGGAAGAGTCCGTGGATCGGGCGGTGGACGGGCTCCGGCGTGCGGGGGTGGAAAGCGTTGCGGTGGGGTTCATGTTCGCCTTCACCAACGATGCCCACGAACGCGCCGTGGCGTCACGGCTTGGGGACGCCCTGCCGGACGTGCACGTTTCGCTTTCCAGTGAGGTGCTGCCCGAGGTGAGGCTCTATGAGCGCCTCAGCACCACGGCCGTGAATGCCTACGTGACGCCGGTGCTCGCGGCCTACCTCGAATCCCTCGACCGGCGGCTGGCGGACAACGGGTTCCGCGGCCGGTTGCTGATCATGCAGTCCAGCGGCGGCGTCATGGGCCTGGATTGGGCAACCCGGTTCGGGGTCCGGAGCATCCTTTCCGGACCCGCCGCGGGGCCGGTGGCGGGTCTGTGGTACGCCGGCCTGCACGGCATAGCCAATGCCATCACCACGGACATGGGAGGAACGAGCTTCGACGTCTGCCTGGTCGATGAAGGCGCCGTGGAGGTCACCAAGGAGACGGAGATCGCCGAACATCGGATCGCCCTGCCGATGGTGGCGGTGCACACCATCGGCGCCGGCGGCGGCAGCATCGTGACGGTGGATGACCGGGGTCTCCTGCGGGTGGGGCCCGAGAGCGCGGGCGCCGACCCCGGCCCGGTCTGTTACGGCCGGGGCGGAACCCGGCCCACGGTGACCGACGCCGATCTGCTGGTGGGCTACCTGGACGCGGAACGGTTCTGGGGCGGGCGTCTCCGGCTCGACGAAAGCGCCGCCCGGGAAGCGTTCCGCCGGGACGTGGCGGAGCCCTTGGGGGTAGACGTGGTGCGCGCCGCCTACGGCGCCCATCAGGTGGTGAACGCCAACATGGTGGACGCCATCCGGGAGGTCTCGGTGCGGCGCGGCCACGACCCGCGCGGGTTCGTGCTCGTGGCAGCCGGCGGCGCGGGTCCCATCCACGCCTGCGCCATCGCCCGGGAGCTGGACATTGGACTGATCCTGGTGCCCCGGGAGGCGTCGGTCATGTGCGCCGCCGGACAACTCCTGTCCGACCTGCGCCACGATTTCGTGCGAAGCTGCGTGATGTCCCTGGACCAGCTCGACAGAGACACGGTGGAGCGGCATCTGCGGGAGCTCCGGCGCGCGGCGGAGGAAGCGCTCCTGGCCGAGGGTGTTCCGCGTCATCGAATTGCGATAAACTGCGCGGCGGACGTGCGGTACGTGGGGCAGTTCAGCGAGGTGGAGGTGCCTGTGGCGGATACCGTGCTGACGGAGGCAGCGGTGGCCAAACTGGCGGGCGGGTTTCATCGGATCCACGAGTCGTTGAATGGCTACAGCATGCCGGACGCGCCCGCCGAAATCGTCAACCTGCGGGTGGTGGGGCGCGGGCTCGTCGACACCGAGCCCATGCCTGCCCGAAGCGGCGACGGCATGGCCATGACGGGCCGCCGGAGGGCGTTCTTCGAGGACGGGTTTCGCGAGGTGCCGGTCTTTGACGGTCACCGGCTGGCTGCCGGAGAAGAGGTTCCCGGCCCCGCCATCGTCGAGCAGGAGACCACCACGGTGGTGGTAACGCCGGAGTATCGGCTCACCTGCGACGCCCATGGCAACTATCTCGTGTACCGGAAGGAGCGCGGCCTGGCCGAGTGCATGGCGCGGGTGACACCCGGGCCGGTAGCGAAGGAAGGGGCGTAGGACCATGGACCCCATTCTCATGACCGTCATCACCAACCGTCTCGAAGGCGTGACCCGCGAGATGGGCGCCGGCATGTTGCGCAGCTCCCGCTCGCCCATCTTCGCCGAGAACAAGGACTTCGTGACCGCGGTGTTCGACCACCGGCTCCGGCTCGTTGCCCAGACCGCCTATATCCCGGTGCTGATGGGAGCAAGCCCCTTCGCCGTCAAGTCCATCAGCGACCATTTCGGCGATGACGTGGAGCCCGGGGACGTGATGATCCTCAACGACCCCTACCGTGGCAACAACCACGCGCCGGACATCTCCGTGATGAAGCCGGTGTTCTTCGGCGGGCGGCTGCGGTTCTGGGTCCTCAGCCGGGGCCACCACGCGGACATCGGCGGCGGCGGAGCCGCGGGACGGAACCCCCACGCCGCCACGGCCTGGGAGGAAGGTCTCCGGATACCTCCGGCGAAGCTCTACCGGCGCGGCGCGTACAACCGGGACGTGTGGGAGATCATCCTGCTGAACGTGCGCCTGCGCAACTCGGTGGAGGGCGACCTCCAGTGCCAGGTGGGCGCCTGCAACGTGGGCGAGAAGGCGCTGGAGCAGATGCTCGAGCGCTACGGCTGCGACCGTGTCGACGGCGCCATCGAGGAGGTGCTGGACCGGAGCGAGACGCAGATGCGGGAGCGGATCGCCGCCGTACCCGACGGCGTGTACCACGCCTCCCGGCAACTCGATCACGTGCTGGAGGACAACCCCCCCGTGCGGCCCGCCATCCGGGTACGGCTGGAGGTGGAAGGGGAGACCCTGCGCTTCGACTTTACCGGCTCCGACGCCCAGATCCCGGTCTACTACAACAGCTCGTATGCCAACACCGTGTCGTCCTGTTACATCGGGCTCTTCTCCACCATCGCCGCCGATGTGAGCGTGAACGAGGGCTGCATGCGCCCGGTGGAGGTTTCGGCGCCGGAGGGCTCGCTGGTGAATCCCCGGGAAGGCGCGCCCACCACCCAGTGCACCGTCGCCACCTGCGCCACCATCGTGGAGGCCGTGTGGATGGCGTTGTCCCAGGCCGTGCCGGAACGGGTGCAGGCGGGCTGGGCGCGCACCAACGCGGGCGCCGGCACCGCCTTGAACCGGCGGACCGGCCGGCCGGCGGCCTTCATCCTCCATTTCGCCAAGGGAGGCGGCGGAGCCACTCAAGGCTTCGACGGCTGGAACCACATCAGCCCGGTGTCGTCCATGGGCGGCTCCCGGGTGCCCGATCCCGAACTGTATGAGTTGACCTTCCCGCACCGGATCCTGAATTACGAACTCCGCCCCGACAGCGCCGGCGCGGGCAAGTGGCGCGGCGGCTACGGCGCGCTGTTCTCGCTCCGCTTCAACGACGACGGCACCGCGCTTTCGGTCCAGATCGGCAGCGGCGCGGAAGAGACCACGCCGTTCGGGCTGGCCGGAGGCCGGGCCGCCGCCGCCGGGGCGGTTCGGGTGCGCTCGGAGGACGGCGGGGAGGTGGAGTTTCACCGGGCCGCCATGCACCACCCACGCGGCGGCGATGTGGCGGAGTTCCGCTCCGCCGGCGGCGGTGGATACGGCGATCCGTACGAGCGGCCGGCGGAGACGGTTCTGGATGATGTCGCCGCCGGGCTGCTGTCGCCGGAGAACGCGCGCCTGCAGTACGGCGTGGTGGTGGACCCGGACACGGGCGCCGCGGATATGGACGCGACCCGGAGGTTGCGGGAAACTGCCCGCTCGAACGCTGCGGCGAGCAGGACCGTAGGTCGGATTGGCGAAGCGTAATCCAGCATGGACGGTGGCAGGCGTCGGGTTACGCCTTCGGCTAACCCGACCTACGTGGGAGTGGGAGACCCGGCGTTTGTCCGGAAACCCTTCGACAAGTTCAGGACAGGCGTACAGGGCAAGTCGAAGGACACCATATTTCCCGCGGGCAAGTTGTTAGAGTTTCGCAAACAGGAGGGCATTATGTCGAAGATCATCACTCGTGCGCTCACCCAGGAGCAGGATGGCGTGCCTGGCTTCATCGCCTCGCCGGAGAGATCGGCGCCGGGTCCGGCGATGCTCATCGTCCATCACCACTACGGGGTCACGGGCCACATCAAGCACATGGCCTGCGAGTTTGCCGAGGCCGGGTACACCACCATGGTGCCCGCGCTCTACGACATGCTGGGCTTCCCCGACTACCATGACGTCCAGAAGAAGACCACGGACGGACGCTTCAACGAGGTCATCGGCCAGGGATGGCGATATCTCCTGGGGCGCGACGACGTGGACGAGAAGCGAGTTGCGGTCATGGGCCTGTGCATGGGCGGGCGCATCGGCATCCATTTCGTCGCCGCGACGCCCCAGGCTGCCGCGTTCCTGGGCTACTATCCGTCCGTGAAGGAAGAGGGTCCCAGCGAGTTGCGGCCGCGCCATCCCAACGAGGCCGCCCGGGAGATTCACTGTCCGTCCCTGATTTTGTTCGGCGGCCAGGACCGGGTCGCGCCGGTGCCGGTGCAGGAGAAGCTCCGGGCCTGTTTCCTGGAGGGCACCCCCGAAGTCGAGTGGCATTTCTTCCCCCACGCCGGCCACGGCTTTGCCCTGGCCGACGGCGATGCCTACGACCCGGCGCTGACCAAGCTCACCTGGCCCCTGGCGACGAACTTCCTAGACCGGGTGCTGGGGACGGAACCCGTAGCCACGACGATGCGTTCGGTCGCTTGAGCCGGCGGGCGGCCGAACGCCGCTGACGGCCAATTCCCGCGTTCCGGTGTGGCTGTTGTAGGGGCGGGTTTCAAACCCGCCCGTGGTCGTCTTGGCACGTGGTCAACGACTGTGGCTGCCAATCATCCTACTGGCGGCCGCGGCCGGTGATTCAACGCAACAACGGGCACGGCATCGACCGTGGCAGCCAATCATTCCACCGGCGGCTTGCGCCTGTACCACCCGGCCGCCTGTTCATACGCGTGGGCCGCGCGCAGCACCCGTTCCTCCCGGAAACGCGGGCCTACGAGTTGCAGCCCGATGGGCAGGCCGCCGGCTGAGAAGCCGCAGTTGACGCTCAGGGCCGGAAGCCCGGTGAGGTTGAAGGGCGTGGTGAAGAGCGAACGGAAGTTCACGCCGGTGCCTTCCAGCTTGATCTCTTCTCCGTCCACTTCCATGACTGCCCGCTTCGATTCCTCGATGGTAGGGGCGGGCACCGCCGCCGTGGGCGCGGCGATGATGTCCACGTTTTCGAAAGCTTCATCGAACTCCCGGCACAGGGCGCGCCGGATGCGCTGGGCCGTGACGTAGGCGTCGGCGGGGATCAGCATCGCGCCGATGTTCTGATGCAGCAGGCGCGTGCTGTAGTCCCGTGGCCTGGCCGTGAGGTAGGGCAGGTTCTCCACCACGTTTTCCGGCCGCGTGATGCACGGCCACGCCACGCGCGTGGCATCCACCAGCGGAACTTCCACCTCCACCAGCCTCCCCCCGAGCGATTCCAGCCGGCTCTGGGCCTCCACGAACGCCTCCCTGACCGTCCGGGTCATGTATCGATCGAAGTAGTCCTTGACGATCCCTATCCGGAGGCCCTCGATGCCGGCATCGAGGCCGCTCTCGTAGTCCGGCACCGGCTCGTTCGCGCTGTTGGGGTCCTTCGGGTCCTGGCCCGCGATGGCCCCCAGGATCAGCGCGCAGTCCCGCACCGTTTTGCTGAACACCCCCACGTGGTTGGTGCTGAAGCCGCCGTCCCCGGGCACGTGCCCGAACCGGCTGACGCGTCCGTAGGTGGGCTTGAACCCCACCATGCCGCAAAGCGAAGCCGGATTCCTCACCGAGCCGCCGTTATCCGTGCCCAAAGAGCCCAGGCACAGGCTCGCGGCCAAGCCCGCCGCCGACCCGCCACTGGATCCCCCGGCGATCCTCTCCGTGTCCCAGGGGTTGCGCGTGGTGCCGTAGAACGGGTTGATGGTGGTGCCCCCGTTGGCCCACTCGTGCATGTTGGTCTTGCCCAGGATCACCGCGCCCGCCCCCCTCAGCCGCGCCACCACCGTGGCGTCGAAATCGGGTACGCAGTCCTCCAGCACCTTGGAGCCCGCGGTGGTGCGGATACCGCGCGTCGCGATGTTGTCCTTGATGGACAGGGGAATCCCGTGGAGCGGCCCGCGCAACTTGCCGTCGCGTATCTCCGCCTCCGCCGCGCGGGCGTCGGCCAGCGCCTCCTCCCGCGCCACCGTGACGTAGGCCACCAACTCCGGGTTCAGGCGGTCGATGCGCGTCAGCATGAGTTCGGTCAGCTCCACCGGGGATAGCTCCCTGCGTTCGATTGCGGCTGCCGCGTCCTTGATCGTAAGTTCAGTCAAATCACGTTCCGTCATCACGGTATCCCTCCCGGATAGTCGCAGTCGCCGAAGTCCAGTGCGCGTTAGGGGAAGCCTAGGCGTACGAGGATACGGGATCAAGGGGGCCGCTCTAGCGGAAAGGGTTCTTTTTGTTTGATGGTTGTTTGATGGAGGCCCCCCGAGACCTTGGCAAATCGAGATTCCCTCCACTAACCTGTTGTTATTGCTAAAATTTACCGGGTGTGATTTGCTGGATGTCCGTTTGATGGCCAAGTTGTCGGTGGCGGAAGCAAGAAGCTACAATACGATCCGCGGCACTCGGCTTGTTGAAGCCTATCCCGGAGGAACACTCATGGCAGAGGAGATCACGGTATTGGTGGATTCCGATGTGGCCAAGCTGTACCGTTCGGCTTCCGACGACGAGCGCCGCAAACTGGATTTGCTTGTCAACCTGCGTTTGCGGGATGCCGCAGAATCCGGGAGGTCTCTTCGCGGAGTCGTGAATGACGTCAGTCGCAACGCTCAGCAACGCGGTCTGACTCCGGCTATCTTGCAGTCCATCCTGGACGAAGAGTGAATCGCTTCGTCTTCGACACCAATGTCACCGTCAGCGCATTGCTGTTCAATGACTCCGTGCCCGGTCAGGCATTCACTCGGGCTTTGGATCATGGAAGCATTCTGGTTTCCGGGTCGCTGGTGAGGGAGCTGAGCCGCGTCCTCGGCCGGGAAAGGTTCGACCGATACTTGTCTCGCGAAGAGCGTGACGTATTCCTCGAATCGTTGATACGAGAAGCGGACCTGATTGAGATTACAGAGTCTGTCAACGTGTGTCGTGATCCCAAAGATGACCATATCCTGGAATTGGCCGTCAACGGCAATGCGACGTACATCGTCACCGGTGATGCGGACCTGCTCGTGCTGAACCCGTTCCGAGGGGTAAAGATCCTAACGCCTGCCGAGTTTTTGCAAGCACCGGTATGAACGCCGAGGTAGTACCAATATGCGTATCGCAGCCGTAGACTTGGTCAGCAACACCTGTTTCCCGGCCCTGGCCGCCCAGGAGCTGGGGTTCTATCGGGAAGAGGGCGCGGACGTGGAGATCGAGCTGGTCTCGCAGATCGGCGCCACGCGCGCGCTCCGGGAGGGGACCGCGGACGCCATGATCGCGGGGTCGGTGCACGACCTGCTGCGGGAGTTCCCGGGGTGGAACGGGGCCAAGCTGCTGGTGGCGTTGTCCCAGGGGACGCCGTGGCTCCTGACCGTACGGGCGGACCTCCCGGCGGAGAGGGGAGACTTCGACGCTCTCAAGGGTTTGCGCCTGACCGCGGCGGAGGGGCCGGACCTGGTGTTCAAGACGCTGCTGGCCGCCGGGGGTCTGGATCCCCAACGTGACGTGAGCATCGTGCACCTTCCGGGCTCCGAGGCTCGGGACGTGTCGTTCGGCGTCTATGCGGCGCGCGGCCTGGAGTCCGGGCAGATCGACGGCTTTTGGTCCAACGCCATGGGTAGCGCCACCGCGGTTTCGCTCGGGGTGGGCAAGGTCCATGTGGACGTGCGGCGCGGGGACGACCCCGCGGAAGTCCGCTACTGCACCTTCGCGGGGCTGGGGACCACGGACGCGTTTATCGAACGGGAGCCCGAGCAGGCGGCCGCCGCCATCCGGGCCATCGTCAAGGCGCAGAAGGCGCTGCGCGCGGATCCCTCGAAGGCGGCGGAGGTGGGTGAAGGGCTATTCCCAAAGGACGCGGCCGAGCTCATCACGGGAATAGTGGAACGGGATGTGGCGTTCTACGAGCCCGCCATCTCCGAGGAGGCGATCACGAAGCTGAACGCGTTCGCGCAGTCCGTCGGCCACCTGCCGGGGCCGGTGGCGTACGAGCAGGTGGCGGCGGTGCAGTTTCGCGAGTTGTGGGAGGGTTGAGGAGCAAGCTGGCGCCCTTCGACTTCGCTCGCCCTTCGACAAGCTCAGGACTCGCTACGCTCAGGACGAACGGTGGTAGGAGATTCATCTCCGTCCGTCCTGAGCCCTTCGTCACGGCTCAGGACAGGCTTCGCGGAGCATCGCGAAGCGAAGTCGAAGGATGCTGTCCGACCCGACTGCTTCCGCCGCTCAGAACCCCGCCGCCGGCTCCAGCGCCCCTTCCGGCGGCGTGCGGGTCTCGTAGGCCCACTGCGGCATGCGGCTCTGCATGCCGTTGGCGGCCAGTTGGGCCTCGTAGGTCTCGCGGATCTGCGGGTCCTCGTCCATGTAGGCGATGGCGTTGCCGCCGTCGCGGGTGTCCACCGCGCCCACGTCTCTGGCCTGGGCGCCGGGGGCGCCGCCGCGCCGGAAGCCCGGTCCGTAGGGGCCGTCGAAGATCAGCAGGCGCAGGCCTTCGGGGTCGGTGCCGAAGTGCTGATGGAACCAGTCGCCGCGCATGGGCGCGGCGCTGATCATGCCCACGGGCTCATAGGTCTGCTGCTTCACGTCTTCGCCGCGCCCCTCCTGCCATGGCTTCATGCCCAGGGTGTCCGGCCAGGTGCAACTGAAGCCCTTGCCCTTGATGCAGACCAGGATGGCGCCGGAGCTGTGCTTGTGGGCCTTGGAGTACTGGCCGGTCTCGTACTCGGCGATCTTCATGTAGAAGTTGGCCCCGGCCATGTGCGGCTCCACCCGGCGGTAGCTGAAGGAGCGGCGGTTGTCCCGCGGCAGCTCGCAGGTAACGATGTCGGGGATGACGTTGGTGAGCCTCATGGCCAGACCGCGCACGGGGTCGGCCTGGATGTCCTCCACCGGCTTGAAGTAGTCGTCCTCGCCGGAAAAGCGCCGGCTGAACTCGTAGGGACAGTTCATCACGAACTCGGCGTCCCGGACGAGGTTCAGGATGTTGGGGGCGGTGGTGGCGGCCAGCAGCATGGCCGGCGACGAGGTGGCGTTGACTACCCGGTGCCAAGCGTTCAGCGGGATGCCGAAGAGCGATCCGGGGCCCCACTCGAATGTCTGCTTTTTGCTCTCGCTCTCGTGCCACACCTCGGTGGTGCCGCGTCCCTCCACCACGTAGTAGGTCTCTTCATAGAGATGGCGCTCGGCGTTGAGCGCGCCCGCACCGGGGACTTCCACCACGTACATGCCCCAGAGGTGCTCCGTCCCCAGAAGCTGGATGGCGGTGCCGCGCCCGCCGAGGCGGTTCCAGGGCGCCATGGGCAGGTCCTGGACCTTGTGCACCCCGATGTCCCTGTGGATGGGGACTCCCTGGTCTTCCATGAAGCGGTCGTAGGGCGATTTGGGGTTCATCCACTTGCCGAAACCGGCCTTGCCGGTGGGCGAAGGCTCGTTGAAATCGTACAGTTCCGCGCCGGGTTCCACTCCCATGATTGCCTCCTTGGTCGGTGTCGTGGGATGTTAGCTTTGGCCTCCGGTGCGGTCAAGCAGGTACCCCCGGGACCGGGGTCCGGTGCGTCTTCCGGCGCGTGTATCCAGGAGCTTGCGGCATTTGATAGGGTACCGGCTTTGATCTATAGTGGCAGTGCTTGGCGGGCCGTCGCCGAAGCGCTTTCCATGAGTCATGACAGGTCAAGAGGCGGCACGCCGCCTGCCCGAGGAAGGAGTTGAGCCATGAAGGACGGATTTCGTGTCATCGATTCGGATCGGCATATTATGGAGCCTTCGGATGTTTATGACCGGTACATGCCGGAGAAGTTCCGCGGGCGGGTGAAGATCACCGGACCGAACCAGTCCGGCCGCTACGTCGACGGCAAGCCCGTCTCGGACTCCGAAAAGCGGCCCGACCGCGAGGTCACCGACTACGGCTACATCTTCGCCAGCAACCAATCCTGGCGTGAGACCTTTGCCGAAGCCATCTCCACGGGTTTCGATCCCGCGTCCAACATCCGCGACATGGACCGCGAGGGCATCGACCTGAGCGTGCTGTTCCCGACCATGGGCCTCTACGTCATGTGGCGCTCGGACATCGATCCCGAGCTGAGCGCGGCCATCTGCCGGGCCTATAATACCTGGCTCTCGGAATACTGCGGCTACGACAACTCGCGGCTCCGCGGCGTCATGCTGCTGCCGTTGCAGGACCCCGCCCGGGCGGTCGAGGAGCTGCGTTACGCCCGCGAGAAGCTCGGCCTGGTGGGGATCTTCTGGCGCCCCAACAAGCTTTGCGGCCGGACGCTGTCGAGCCCCGACTACTACCCCATCTACGAAGCGGCCCAGGACCTGGGCGTGACGGTCTGCGTCCACGAGGGCGCGCGCACGGTGCTGGAGCAGGCCGGCGGGGACCGCTACAGCGAGTTCGGCCGCCACGTGGCCTGCCATCCGCTGGAACAGATGCTGGCGTGCCTGAGCTTCTGCGGCGACGGCGTGCTGGAGCGGTTTCCCACATTGAAAGTCGCCTACCTGGAGTCCGGCTGCGGCTGGGTGCCGTTCTGGCTCGAGCGCATGGACGAGCACTGGGAGCACGAGTCCCACGGTTCCGCCAAGACCACGCCGGAAAAGCCCAGCTTCTACTTCCACCGCCAGTGCTGGGTGAGTTGCGAGGCCGGCGAGGAGCTGGTGCCGAGCTTCGTCGAGCACCTGGGCAACGATCGCCTGACCATGGCCACGGACTATCCCCACAGCGACTGCATCGACAAGTGGCCGGATCTCACCGTGGGCGCCCTGAGCGCCAACGACAAGCTCTCGGAGGAGACCCGCCGCAAGATCCTGTGGGACAACCCGGCGCAGATGTTCGGGTTGGGAGCGTAGGGGTGGCAAAGTTCCGCGTCGTCTACTGCGGCAGCAATGACGTTCCCGTCGACCTCATCAAGCCCATCCTTGAGGAGGCGGACGCGGAGCTGGTACTCGCCAAGCCCACCAACGATGAGGAGCTGGCGGAGGCGGGGCGCGGCGCCGACGGCATGATCTTTCACGGCGCGCTTCCGCTCACCCGCGAGATCATCTCGAAGCTCGACTGCTGCAAGGTGGTGTGCCGCACCGGCGTGGGCGTGGACCGGCTCGATCTGGCCGCGGCCAAGGAGCGCGGTATTGCCGTGTGCAACGCCGCCGGCTGCAACTCCATCGAAGTGTCGGAGCAGATGATCGGCCTCATGATTGCGATATCCCGCAAGCTCGTGCGCATGAACCAGTACGTGCGCGAGGGCCGCTGGCGCCGCCACACGGCCGAGTTGCATACCTACCGCGGCCCGGTGGCTCGCATTGCCGGACAGACTCTGGGCATCGTGGGCCTGGGGCACGTGGGGCGTCAGGTGGCGCCCCGCGCCCAGGGCATGAAGATGAACGTCCAGGCCGTGGACCCCTACGTGGCTCCGGTCATCGCCGAGGCCATGGACGTCAAGCTGGTTTCTTTGGGCGAGTTGGTGCGCACCTCGGACGTTATCAGCCTGCACGCGCCGCTGGTGCCGGCAACCCGCCACATGTTCAGCAAGGACCAGTTCGCGGCCATGAAGACGACGGCCTATCTCATCAACTGCGCCCGGGGCGGCCTGGTGGACACCGACGCCCTCTACGAGGCTCTCACCACCAACCAGATCGCCGGCGCCGCGCTCGACGTCACCGACCCCGAGCCCATGCCCGCCGACCACCCGATCCTAACGCTGTCCAACGTCATCGTCACCTGCCACACCGCGGCCAATTCCAACGAGTCCTACGTGGACTGCCAGACCCACGCCGCCAGGGAGGTGGCGCGGGTGCTCCGGGGAGAGCCCCCCACCACCGAGATCAACGACCCGTGGCTGGTGGGTGAAGCCCAGGACCAGGGGTTCGGCGGGGTGTGACCGCGTCAAACCCCTCCGTTATTCCCGCGAGTCAGTAAGGCCCGTACATCGCCGTTTGTTTGAAGTCGTATAGCGGATGCGCTATATTAGGCTGGCATGGGATGGACAGTCCAAACCGTCTCCGCTGCGGATGCAGAAATCGAGGCCCTGCCGGTAAAGCTACGCGCCCGGCTGGTGCGGCTTTTGGAGACGGTGGAGAACGTCGGCTTGGAGGCGCTCCGCGAACCGCACGTCAGACATCTCGAGGGCAAGCTTTGGGAGTTGCGGGTCAGGGCAGAAGGCGGGATCGCCAGGGGGATCTATGTAACGGCAGCGCAACGGCGGGTCGTGGTCCTGCATGTCTTCGTGAAGAAGTCACAAAAGACGCCGCAGCGGGCGCTCCTAACCGCCAGGGAACGTATGAGGAAGGTGACGCCATGACGAGACTAAAGGACCTGAAGAAGCGCTTCATGGAAGATCCCGCATTTCGTGAGGAGTACGCGCAGGCCGATGAAGAATTCGCGCTGGTCGAGGCACTGGTTCGCGCCCGCGCGGCGGCGAAGCTGACGCAGGCGGAACTTGCCCAGCGCCTCGGCACCACCCAGTCCGCCATCGCGCGGCTGGAGGGCGGCGGCGTGTCGCCGTCCTTTGCCACCTTGCGCCGCTACGCCGAAGCTACCGGGATGCGGCTCACCGTAGGCTTGGTGAGGGCGAACAACTGAGGCGCACCGGGAGTCGGCTAGCCTCGATGGAATTCACATTGGAGTTGTCCTGGTGAAGTACGACCATGAGTGGCGACAAACTACGACACGGCGATGTGGGACGGACTGGTGAGCCCGTCAAGATAGGCGAGTTTCGTGCGCGGCTCGCGGAGATGATCGGCCGCGCCGAACGAGGCGAAGAAGTCGTTATAGCCCGCGGGCGGAAGCCGGTGGCGAAGCTCGTTGGGCTGCACCCGAAACGGCGGCGAAGACCGGGCATCCTCAAGGAAATGATGAGCGAAGAGGAATTGAATGCGCTCACGGAGGCAGTCGAGAGGCCGTTGTCACCAGCCGATCAGGTCGCCCTGGAGGGTGGGCTCACGGACGCTGTCGGCATTGCCAAGCGGTAGGTTCCAAGGAATTTCCGTGCAGCTGCTCCTCGACAGTCATGTCCTGTGGTGGGCTATTCGCGATTTGCCGAGACTATCCGACAAGGCTCAATCGCGCATACTCGACGACGACAATGACTGTCGGTCTAGTCATCCGTTGGCCGTACGGCGTGGACGCCCACCCTTGCGGCCGTTTTCTCTGGCGGCGGTGGTCTTGGCGGACGACCGGCTCTTGCCCCCGGCTGCGCCCATATGCGAAGCCATCCAACTCCTTGATCCAAAGACGCCCTGCAGCAGGGCCGGAACATAGAGATCGGCATCGAGTCGCGGCCAGTGGAGCCCCAAGCCGGTCGGGCTGATTTCGATCTCTGACAGATCCTCGGCCGAGGCGCCGGCCAGCCCTTCCGCCAAGGTTGCGGGAAACGTCACTTCAACACCGGTGCTTAACTGCACGATCACGCGCCCCCTGCGCTGGTTGTACCGCGCGGCCCGGACATGGCCGGTCCCACGCTCTGCCAGTGCCCGCGCCTTGGCCTGTTCGAATTCCGTTTCAGTAACGGCCATGGATATTCCTCCATTCCTCGCACAGCATCTGTAAGGCATCAGCCAGTTCTTCGCTGATGAGATTTACCTCCCGATGTCCGAACCCGTAACTGGCGCGCAACTCCGGCGGGCCATGCGGACAGTGCAGTGTGAATATCGTCTCTTTCCCGGAACCGATCACGTGGACATGCGCGGGCCGATGGTCGTTCGGATAGATGACGACGCGCAGGCCATCGAGACGGAACGCCGTTGGCATGGCTTCAAGTTAGCATAACCCAAGCGTTTGGGAAAGTGCTTATATGCGTCGCTGCCTTCTGACCAACGGCCACCGTCGGCCGTCCTTCTGATGACGGGTTGTGATGCCCTAGTGCGGTGTCTCACAAATACGGTTATGAATCTGCGAGGGCATTTTGGTTGTCGGCAAGGCGCGATGACGAGCAGTGGCGTGTACCACGCGAGGAAGAGCAACGCAGCCGACGGCCAAAAGGACCCGCAGATTCATAACCGTATTTGTGAGACACCACACTAGCGCGATCGGACGGGTTCAGGTCCGCGACAGCGCGATCCGGACGCGGGCGGGTTTGAAACCCGCCCCTACATCGGATGTCCGGTGTCCTTAGCGGGGACTCCCGGCCGTTAGCCCTTTCGCGCTTCCCGGATCGCCCGCCACAGCTTTGGCGCGGTGTAGGGCATGTCGACGTGGTCGATGCCCAGGGGAGACAGTGCGTCCATGACGGCGTTGGCCACGGCCGGGGGCGCGCCGTTGGTGCCGGCTTCGCCGACGCCCTTGACGCCCAAGGGGTTGAAGGGGTTCGGGGTCTCGGTTTCGCCCACCACCAGCGGTGGCATGGTGCTGGCGCGCGGTACGGCGTAGTCCATCAGGGTGCCGGTGCGGGGCTGGCCGTTCTCGTCGAAGACCATGTGCTCGCACAATGCCTCGCCGAGGCCTTGGGCCAGGCCGCCGTGGACCTGGGCCTCGACGATCATCGGGTTCAGCACGACGCCGATGTCGTCCACCAGCACCAGCTTCTCCAGGGTCAGCGTGCCGGTCTCGGCATCGATGCTTACCAGCGCCACGTGGGCGCCGAAGCCCCAGGCTTCGCGGTTGGGATCGAAGAAGGCGGTTTCCTGAAGACCGGGTTCCATCCCGGCCGGGGTTCCCTTGCCGTAGGCCGCGCCGGCCAACCGGCGCCAGTCCACGCTCCGTTCCGGCACGCCGGCCACGGCGAAGCCACCGTCGGTCTGGATGACGTCGTCCGGCGAGGCTTCGAGAAGGTTGGCGGCAATGGCCTTTGCCTTGTTGACGAGGCGTTCGGTGGCCATGCCCAGGGCGCCGCCGCCCATGACGGCGCTGCGGCTGCCGAAGGTGCCGGTGCCCTGCTGGATGGCGGTGGTGTCGCCGTGGCGCACCACCACGCGGTCCATGGACACCCCGAGCTTCTCGGCCACCACCTGGGCGAATACCGTCTCGTGTCCCTGCCCGTGGGAGCTGGCACCCGTCAGCACCGTGATCTCGCCGGTCCGTTCCACCCGCACGGTGCCGCTTTCGAAGCCGGCGCCGCCGCTGGGCTCGGTGAAGGTGGAGATGCCCACACCCACCAGCTCGCCCCGGGCACGGGCCTCGTCGCGGGCGCGAATGATCTGATCGTAATCCGATAGCCTCAGGGCTTCGGCAAGGGATTTCTCGTAATCGCCGGAGTCGTATTCCACCCCCACGCCGGTGCGGTAGGGGAACTGGTCCGGCTGGATGAAGTTCTTGCGGCGAAGCTCCAGCGGGTCCATGCCCAGGTCCCGGGCGGCCTTGTCCGCCAGCCGCTCGATGTTGAGCACCGATTCCGGCCGGCCGGCGCCGCGGTACGGTCCGGTGGGCACGGTGTTGGTGAAGGCCCCGACGATCTCCACCCGTACGTCCTGAATCTGGTAGCAGCCGGGGGCCATGACCAGCATGCGCTGGGGCGGTCCGGCCGTGACCGAGTGCAGGTAGGCGCCGAGGTTGGCCACCACCCGCACCTTCAGACCGAGCATCCTGCCGTCCTTGCTCAGGGCCAGCTCGGAGGTCATGGCCTGGTCGCGTCCCTGACAGGTGGTGAGAAAGTCCTCGCTACGGGTGGCCATCCACTTGACGGGCCTCCCCAGCTTCTGCGCCAGGTGGCAGACCAGGACGTCCTCGCGGTAGACGCAACCCTTGCTGCCGAAACCTCCGCCCACGTCCGGCGCGATGACCCGGATGCGGTTCTCGGGGAACCCCAGCGAGTTGGCCAGGTCGGACCGGGCCCGGTGCGGTCCCTGGGTCGAGAGCCATACCGTGAGCTCGTTCCGGGCCGGCTCGGGTTGCGCCAGCACCCCCCGTGCCTCCATCGACATGGCCACCACCCGGGGGCTCTTCATGTGCAGGCGGCAGATGTGGTCCGCCTCGGCGAACGCCTTGTCGACGTCGCCTCCCTCTCTCTTCATGGAATAGCAGTGGTTGGTGCCGAGCTCTTCGTGGGCCAGCGGCGCGCCGTCTTCCAGGGCGGCCTCGGCGTCGGTGACAACGGGGAGGGGTTCATAAGTCACCTGAATGGACGCGGCCGCGTCCTCGGCCACGGCGCGGCTCTCGGCCACCACCGCCGCTATTGGCGCCCCAACCGCGTGGACCGCGCCTTGGGCCAGCACCGGATGATCCGGCATGTTCATGCCCGGCGCCACCATGGGTGTCTGCAAAGCCAGGCTCCCGATGTCGCCGCCGGTGAGCACGCATTCCACGCCGGGCATGGCCGCGGCTTCGCTGGTATCGATGGACAGGAGCCGGGCGTGGGGGTGCGTGCTCCGGTGAATCGCCACGTGCAGGATACCCGGCAGCTTCACGTCGTCCACGTAGCATCCCTGGCCGGTGAGCAGGGGCGGGTCCTCGACCCGCCGGATGGAAGCGCCGATAAGGTTCGTGGGGCTGCTTTGCTCTGTGCTCATGGATCGTCCTCGAAGGTTCGGACCGCGCGCAATCGCGATTCCTGAAAGCCGGCTATGGAAGGTCTATACCCGTGCCGCCGCGGCTTCGATGGCGCGCCGGGCGTAGATCACGGCCATGTGGCGCTTGTATTCTTCGTCCGCGTAGGAATCCGCGTGCGGATCGATGCCGTCCGCGGCCCGTGCGGCCGCCGCCGCCATCACGTCCGGCGTCAGTTCCTGCCCCGCGAGGGCGGTCTCCGCGCCCGTGGCTCGGTGGGGTGTTCCGGCCACGCCGCCAAGGACCAGCCGTGCCGCGGTGCAGGCGCCGGCTTCATCCACCGACAGCGCCGCCGCGGCGCTCACCACCACATAGCCCGATGCGGGGTGCGGCAGCTTGGCGTAGCTCGTCCGGGCAGGGGAGGGCGGCAACGGGATCCGTATAGCCGTCAGGATCTCGTGCGGCTCCAGGGCGGTGGTGAAGAAGTCCACGAAGAAGTCGTCGGCCGAGACGGCGCGTTCGCCCCCGGACGACGCCAGGACAAAGGACGCGTTCAGGGCCGTGAGGGTCACCGGCAGGTCCGCGGCCGGATCGGCGTGGGCAACGCTGCCGCCCATGGTGCCGCGGTTTCGTACCTGCAAGTCGCCGATGACCGAGGCCGTGTCGGCCAGCCCCGGCAGCAACCGGCGCACGGTCTCCGACGTGGCCACCTCGGTGTGGGTGGTGAGGGCGCCGATGACCAGGGTCTCGCCGTCCTCCCGGATGCCGCTCAGGCCGGGGATGCGGCGAAGGTCGATGAGGACCTCGGGTTGGGTCAGCCGGAGCTTCATGGCCGGGATGAGGCTGTGCCCCCCGGCCAGCAGCTTGCCGTCCTCGCCGTGTTGCTGCAGCAGGCCGAACGCTTCCTCGAGGGAGCCCGGCGCCTGGTATCCGAAGCTAGCTGGATGCATGCTGTTCCCTCATTTGCTGGGCGGCCCAACGGATGGCCTTCACGATGTTCACGTAACCGGTGCAGCGGCACAGGTTACCTTCCAGGGCGTCCTTGATGGCGTCGTCGTCGGGATCGGGATTGGTCTCCAGCAGGTGCGCCGCGGTCATGACCATACCGGGCGTGCAGTATCCGCACTGGAGCCCGTGCTGTTCCTGGAACGCCGCCTGCACCGGATGCAGGTTCGAACCGTCGGCCATCCCTTCGATGGTCGTGATGTCCGCGCCGTCGGCCTGCACCGCCAGCACCGTGCAGGACTTCACCGCGACGCCGTTCAGGTGCACCGTGCAGGCGCCGCACTGGCTGGTGTCGCAGCCCACGTGGGTGCCGGTGAGTCCGAGGTTTTCGCGAAGGAAGTGGACCAGCAGCAATCGCGGCTCCACCTGGGCTTCGCGCGTCTTGCCGTTTACGGTGACGTTGATGGGCAATGCGGAGTGTTCCATGGAGTCTTCCTCGCTCGTGGTGCGGTTGTTTCCCATGATGGCTCATCGCGGAGGCTCGTTTCACAACCTCCGCCCCCCTCTCCCTCTGGGAGAGGGTCGGAGTGAGGGCGCCCGGTTCAGGCAGCCCGTTGCCAACGCACGGAATGGGAGCGACAAGGCTATTGTGGCGCCCTCACCCGGCCTTCGGCCACCCTCTCCCAGAGGGAGAGGGGTCGGATTTGGGACGGAACGAGGCCACCCTCTCCCAGAGGGAAAGGGGTTTGACCTGTCTTCAGGACATGGCATCAGGTCTGTTCGGTGACGGGCGCGGCCTGTATGGCGGCCGGTTCCGTATGGTGCTGGACCCCCGCGCCCGGCTGGCCGGTGCGTTTCCGGGGACGCCGGCGCTTGCTGGCCGGACCTGTCCGCTTGGCTTCCGGGGCTTCCGGACGTCCCTTGCGGGCAGGCCGCTTCTGGTTGGGCTGGCCCTCGGACGGCCGCGGGATGGACTGGCCCAGGATCGTCTCGATGGCCCGTACCGACTGACTGTCCGCCGCGGTGGCGAAGCTGGTGGCGCGGCCCACCGCCGCCATCCGGGCGGTACGGCCGATGCGGTGGACGTAGTCCACCGGTGTGTAGGGGAGGTCGTAGTTGATCACGTGGCCGATGTTGTCGATGTCCAGGCCTCGGGCGGCGATGTCCGTGGCCACGAGGATCCGGTAGCGGCCCCGCCGGAATCCTTCCAGGGCGGCCCGGCGCCGCTCCAGCGACAGGTTGCCGTGGATCGCCGCGGCCCGATGACCGCTCCGCCGCAGAGTCTCGCCGATGAGGTCGGCGCGGTTCTTGGTGCGGGTGAAGACCAGCACCGATTCATGGGCGTCCTTGAGCAGGAGGGAAAGCAGGAGCGACGTCTTGGCCCCCGGCGTGGTGTTGTGGAGCATGTGGGTGACGCCGTCCGCCGGTGTGGCCGGCTTGGCCACGACCGCGTGAAACGGATCCTGCAGCGACATGCGCGCCAGCTCCTCCAGGTCCGTGGGCAGGGACGCCGAATAGAGGAAGCTCTGCCGCCCGGGCGGGAGCGCATCGATGATCTGGTTCAGTTGATCCGCGAACCCCATGTCGAGCATGCGGTCGGCCTCGTCCAGCACCACCACCTCCACCTCTCTCAGGTCGATGTGGCCGTCCCACATGAGGTCCAGCAGCCGGCCCGGCGTGGCCACGATGATCTCCGGGTGTTGCTTGAGGCCGCGGAGCTGTGCCTGCACGTCGGCGCCGCCCACCACCGTGGTGGCATAGACCCGCAGCGAGCGGCCGAGCTCGTCGATGGTTTCCTGAATCTGGTACGCCAGCTCCCGGGTGGGGGCCAGAATCAGTCCTCGTGGCGGGCCTTCGGGCGAGCCGGCGAGCCGCTCCACCATGGGGATCACGAAGGCAGCGGTCTTGCCGGTGCCGGTCTGCGCGCAGCCGAGGATGTCGCGGCCGCCGAGGGCCGGGGGCAGGGCCTTTTTCTGTATGGGTGTGGGGGTGGCGAAACCGATCCTGGCGAGATCCTTGAGCAGGGGATCGGACAAACCGAATGTTTCGAAAGATGGGACGTCTGATGTTGACATAGAGGATTTCTTTTTGTGTGGGACGTTGATCCTGCGGGAGGAACCGTTCACTGATGACGGTGCACGGCTTCAGCCTGGATTTCGGGTTTTTGAGAACTTGGCGGCCGCCGCCCCGTCACCGGACCGGGACCGCCAAGTTGCATCCTTGGTGTTTGGATGGATTCCGTTACCAGCGGCTTGGTCTGCCGCCTCCACCTGACCGTCTGTTACCACCACCACCACCGCCGCCGCCACCACCGGGCCCCCTGCCGAAGCCGCCGCCGCCGCCCCTGTTCTCTTGCGGGCGGGCCTCGTTAACGGTCAGCGTACGGCCCTGAAGTTCCTTCCCGTTGAGGGCGTCGATGGCCTTCTGGCCATCATCACCCGAGCTCATTTCCACGAAACCGAAGCCCCGCGACTGAGAGGTAAACTTGTCCGAGATGACTCTTGCGGACTCTACCGTGCCGTGCTCGGCGAATATTTCCTCAAGTTGTGTGTCGGTCACCGAATACGGCAATCCGCCCACGTACAATTTCTGGCTCATGTTCTTTCTCCTATGGATGAAACAAAAGAAACCAGTCTGTTCGACCCTGGGAATCGGATCGCCGCATCGGGCAAGAACACGCGTCTTTCACAGCATGTGCTGGATTTTTGCTTGAGACGAGGGTTTCGCTGGGAAGATTAGGCTGGAACACAGTTTGACCGTAGAGACTCTAACTGTATACGGCGCCTGTGTCAACCGGTAGGTAGGCGCCGGTCGCAACGACTCGTCGGGCCGCTACCGGCGATAACGCGATAGTGGACCGGAGACGAGGTGAGCCAAAGGTCACATGGCTGACGCAGGACTTACAGGTCTTCGATAGGGGGTTGCGGACCAGGGACGATGTCAGCGATGTCGGGATCGATATCACCGCTGTCCGGCTCCCGGTCTTGTCGGGCTTCCCGGCGTTCGGCGCGCCGTTTGGCCTTCTCCTCCTTCTTCTCCTGTTTCGCGCGTTCCCGCTGCCGTTTGGCGAACGTGGTTCGTGGTTGAGCCATTTCGATAGTTTACCGCGTCTTCATGCGAACGCCAAACGGTAGCGGCTCCGGCAGCGTTGATCGTCCTCGCCGGTGTGGCCGCGGGCGCGTTTGGAACCCGCCCCTACAGCGACAAACCGTCGATGAATTGGACGCCGGGTATCTTGCCGATACCCTCGGGCTCGACCTTTATCTTGGATGAGCGGCTGCCCGAACCGAGGATGATGTACTCCTGGGCCCGTAGATTCGGGTCCGCGTACACCGGGAGGTCGCGAGGCAGCGCAAACGCCGTGACGCCGCCGATCATCATCCCGGTCAATTCCATTGTCTCTTCGGCCGATGCGAAGGACGCTCTCGATACTCCCATCAACCCTTTGACCGTCCGGTTCACGTCGAGCCGCGCGGAAGCCTGTACGATGCATGCGCAGTACTTCTTCTCGCCGCGCTTGGACGCCACGATGATCGTGTTGCCGCTCGTATCCAGCGGATAGCCGTACTTCTCGCAGAACGCCGCGGTATCCGCAAAGTCCGGGTCGATGCGGATGAGTTCGTACGATACGCCGAGGGCGTCGAGCGTGGATACCACCCGCGACACGATGTCCGTCGATGCGTCCATCAACCGCCGGACTCCATCAGCCGGTACACCCGCTCGGGGCTCATGGGCAGGTCGTGAACCACCACTCCCACGGCCTGCCGCAACGCAGCGGCGATGGCCGGCGCCACCGGGGCGAGGCCGCCCTCGGCCATCCCCTTGCTGCCGAACGGGCCGGGGCCGTCCCGGTTCTCGATCAGGATCGAATCGAACACCGGCGGCAGGTTCTTGAACCGGGGCAGTGCATAGTCGATGGCGCTGGGGTTGAGTAGCAGGGCGCCGTCGAACACCTGCTCTTCGGTGAGGGTGTTGCCCATGCCGAACATCACCGAGCCCTGCTCCTGTCCCTCGCATCGGAGCGGGTGCATGGCCTGGCCGACGTCGGCCGCGGAGACATAGCCCAGGCACCGTACCCGGCCCGATTCGGGGTCCACCGCTATCATCGCGATCCCGGCATTGATCTCCCAGGTGCGGATGTCGATGCGGTCCCGGGTGAGCGCCTTGTCCATGCCCCGTCCCACCAGCGTGCCGGTGGTCCCCTCCGCCAGCTCCTCCAGGCTAAGCACCGGGTCCCCCTCGCTCGCGAACGTCCCGTCCTCCAGGGACAGGCTCTGGCGGTCCCGGTCGGACAGCGCGGCGGCCTTCTCCAGCAGCAACTCCCGCAGTTCCTCCGAAGCCCGCATCACCGCGTTGCCCATGAGCACGGTGATGCGGCTGCCGTAGACACCGGATGCCCCGGGCGTGGTGCTGGTGTCATAGGGCGCGATGGTGATCCTGTCGATGCCCACGCCCAAGACCTCCGCCGCCGTCTGGGCCAGTACCGTCTTGGCTCCGCCGCCGATCTCCGGGGCGTTGGCGTGGACGGTGAAGGTGGCGTCGTCGTTGAAAACGATCCTGGCATTGTACTGGGTAGTGGACAGGTCCTTGATGCTGCAGGCGATGCCGGTGCCGATCTTCTCTCCGTCCCGGGCCAGGGACTCGGGGGCCTGCGTCCGCCGGGTGTGCTCGAAGCGATCGAGACAGGCTTGCAGCGTCGCGTGCGGGTCGCCGTCCAGCGGCGGGCCGCCGAGGGCGTATTTTTCACCGGAGCGCAGCAGGTTCTTGAGGCGAAACTCGATGGGGTCGTAGCCGAGCTCGGTGCAGATGTGGTCCGTGTGCGCTTCGCCGGCCCACCCGAGCTGCACGCTGCCGATGCCGCGGAAGGCACCCGCCGGCACTTTGTTGGTGTACACTGAATAGCAGTCCGCCCGGGCGTGGGCCACGCGGTAGGGCCCTACGGAGCGGAAAGCCGCCTTGCGGGTTACCTGGATGCCGAAGTCGGCGTAGGCGCCGGTGTCGAGATAGATCTTCGTCTCGCGGCAGAGCAGCGTGCCGTCCTCGCGGAGTCCGGTCCGCATCTCGATCTCCGCCGGGTGGCGCCGGGCGGTGAAAGCCGTCTCTTCCATGGACAGGCGAAGCTGCACCGGCGCTCCGGAAGCCGCGGCCGCCAGCACCGCCAGATGCTCCACGCCGATATGGCCCTTGGAGCCGAAGCCCCCGCCGACGTAGGGAACCTTCACCGTGACCTGGTCCTTGTCGAGGCCGAACATGCGGGCCAGCTCGTCCCGTACCGGAAAGGGAGCCTGCGAGGAGGTGTGCACGGTGACGGACTTGTCGTCCACCATGGCGACGGCGCAATGGGGCTCCATGGGATAGTGGAACAGTGACGGGAAGGAGAAGCGGTCCTCGATGACGTGGGCGCTCTCCCGGAAGGCCCGCTCCGGGTCGCCCTGGACGAAGTGGGTGCCGCCACAGCTATTGTGGCCGTAATCGTACTCGAAGTCGTCGGCGCCCTCCCGGTCGTAGGCGGCGTCCTTGTCGTGGACCAGGGTGCCTCCTTCCAGGGCTGACTGTATCTCCGCCACCTGGGGGAGCGGCGTATACCGCACCTGTATCCGGGCCACGGCCTCCGTGGCCGCGGTCTCGCTGTCCGCCACCACGATGACCACCGGCTCGCCCTGGAAACGCACCTTTTCGTGCGCCAGCACCGGACGGTCCTTCACCGCCTGGCCGTAGGGCTTGATGGCGCGAATGCACCCGAGGCGGCTGAGATCCAGGTTGTCATGGGTCACGATGGTGTGCACGCCCTCCACCTCGCGGGCGGCGTCGAGATCGAACCCGTCAATGCGCGCGTGCGCGTAAGGGCTGCAGATGAGTTTGGCGAACTTCATCCCCGGGACCGTGAGGTCCGCCGTGTAGACGGCGGTTCCGGTGACTTTTTCATCCGCATCGAGGCTGCGTACCGATTGGCCCACGTATTTCATTGTGGTGCTCCAGGATTGAGTTGAGGCGTCATGTTTGTATACCGAATTATATACCGAACCCGCCGTCATTTCGGAACCAGTGTCCTGTCCGGCTTGTCCGGATTCCAAGGTGTCCTGGGCAAATCGAGCGTTCCACAAGAGAGGCCGCAGACGTGGCGAAAATGCCAAGACGTTGGTAGACTATCCAGGATCGGTGGAACAAACCGCCCGCCCGCCAGTGCAGCGTTCGAGGAGATTCGCGTGGTCTTCGGGCCCCGCTGACCGCGTATCGTTTCCTTAACAAAAACGTGTTAGCTACTGAAATCCGGTCTATTTTGTGGTATTCCGGCTTGTTCCGAATACCGGCAAGATCGGCGCGAGCCGTTTTGCCAAAGGCTGTTCGACATGAAGAAGAATTATCAAGGACTCTACGACCCGGCGTATGAACACGACGCCTGCGGCGTGGGCGTGGTCGCCAACCTCGATGGCCGAAAGTCGCACGACATCATCCGCAATGCCGTCAACGTCCTGATCAACCTCGAACATCGCGGGGCTTGCGGATGCGACCCTCATACCGGTGACGGCGCCGGCATCCTGTTCCAGATTCCCCATGCCTTCTTCCACCGGCATTGCAAGCTGACGGGCATGGCCCTGCCGGATCCGGGCAAGTACGGCGTCGGCATGGTCTTTCTGCCGCGGGAGACGGAACAGCATCGGTGGTGCGAGCGGGTGATCGAGAAAACCGTCCGGGACGAGGGTCAGGACCTCCTGGGGTGGCGTGACGTGCCGGTGGACTTCACCCAGGCCGGAGACGTGGCCAGCCAGGTAGCGCCGCTGATCCGGCAATTCTTCATCGGCCGCGGCCCGGCGACGGCCACCCAGGATCAGTTCGAGCGGAAGCTGTACGTTATCCGCAAGGTCATCGAGAATGCCGTGGATGCCGGACTCGCCCCCGAGGATCGGGACGACTTCTACATCTCCAGTCTGTCCAGCAAGACTATCGTCTACAAAGGCCTGTTGCGGGCCGATCAACTGGATTCGTTCTACCGGGACCTCTCCGATGATTCGATCATCTCGGCGCTGGCCCTGGTTCACTCCCGGTATAGCACCAACACCCTCGGCTCGTGGCGTCTGGCGCATCCCTACCGCATGCTGTGCCACAACGGCGAGATCAACACGATCCGGGGCAACCAGAACTGGATGCGCGCCCGAGAAGCGCTGTTCTCGTCGCCCCTGTTCGGGGACGACATGGCCAAGCTGAGCCCGATCATCCGTGAGGGGGCCAGCGATACCGCGGGATTCGACAACGCGCTGGAGTTGCTGGTGGCCACCGGTCGTTCGTTGCCCCACGCCTTGATGATGATGATTCCCGAGGCCTGGGAAAATCACGAGACCATGTCCGACGAGAAGAAGGCGTTCTATGCCTATCACGCCTGCCTCATGGAGCCGTGGGACGGTCCCGCGCTCATTGCGGCCTGTGACGGCGACCGCGTGTGCACCACGCTGGACCGAAACGGGCTGCGGCCCTTCCGCTACGTGGTCACGAAGGATGACTTCATCGTGGGCGCCTCGGAGGCCGGCGTGCTCGACATACCGCCCGAACGGATTCTCACCCGGGGCCGGCTGCAGCCGGGACGCCTGTTCCTGATCGATACGCTGGAGGGCCGCATCATCGCCGACGACGAGATCAAGCACGAGATCAGCACGCGCCGGCCCTATCGCCGGTGGCTGTCGGAAGAAATGGTGACGCTGGAGGACCTGCCCGAGCCGGAGGACGTGCCGCGGCTCGACCTGGAGACGCTCGCGGAGCGCCAGCGGGCCTTCGGATACACCAGCGAAGAGCTGAAGATTCTCGTCGCACCCATGGCGGCCCGGGGAGAAGAACCCATCGGCTCCATGGGCAACGACGCCCCGCTGGCAGTGCTGTCGGACAGGCCCCAGTTGCTTTTCCACTACTTCAAGCAGCTCTTCGCACAGGTGACCAATCCTCCGCTGGACGCCCTCCGCGAAGAGCTGGTGACCGCTTTGCGGACGTCCATCGGCTCGGAGCAGGACCTCTTCGCCGAAACGCCGGAACATTGCCGCCAGCTCCGGCTGATGCGGCCGATGCTGTCCAACCACGAGCTGGCCCGGATCAAGGCCCTGGACCGAACCGGACTGAAAGCGGAGACGCTGCCTGCCGTGTTTCCGCGGAGCTCTTCCGTCGGCGCCCTGGCGGAGGCCGTGGATGAGCTGTGCGCGGAAGCCGGCCGGGCCATCAAGGACCGGGGCGCCACGGTGCTGATCCTGTCCGACCGGGGCGTCGGCCCGGACTGGATTCAGATGCCCAGCCTGATGGCCACGGCGGCCGTCCACCACCACCTCATCCGGGAGGGGCTCCGGACCGGCGCCGCCATCGTGGTGGAGTCGGGCGAGCCCAGGGAAGTGATGCACTGCTGCCTGCTCATCGGCTACGGCGCCAACGCGGTGAATCCCTACCTGACCCTCGAGACGGTCGAGTGGATGTGCCGCGACGGCCTGATCGGTCCGGACCTTGCCGGAGAGCAGGCCCGGAACAACCTGATCAAGGCCTTGTGCAAGGGTGTGTTGAAGACCATGTCCAAGATGGGCATCTGCACCATCAAGTCCTATCACGGGGCACAGATCTTCGAGGCCATCGGCCTGAAGCAGTCGGTCATCGACAAGTACTTCACCTGGACGGCGTCCCGTATCGAAGGCATCGGCCTCGACGAGATCGAGACCGAGTATCGCCAGCACCACCATCACGGCTATCCGGAGCGGGCGGTGGCCAGCGACGGTACCCTGGACGTGGGCGGTTACTATCAGTGGCGCAAGGACGGCGAGCACCACCTGTTCAACCCCCACACCATCGCGCTGCTCCAGACCTCCACGCGCACCGGGGATTATGATCTCTTCAGGGACTATACCAGGCAGATCGACGACCAGACCCGGCTTCTCGGGACGCTTCGGGGCCTCTTCGAGCTGAGGCCGATGCAGCCGTCGATCCCCATCGACGAGGTCGAGCCGGCATTGGACATCGTCAAGCGGTTCTCCACCGGGGCCATGTCCTACGGCTCCATCAGCAAGGAGGCCCACGAGAACCTCGCCATCGCCATGAACCGCATCGGCGGCAGGAGCAATTCGGGCGAGGGCGGCGAGGATCCGGACCGCTACTATCCCGATGCCAACGGCGATTGGCGTAACAGCGCCATCAAGCAGGTGGCTTCCGGCCGGTTTGGGGTCACGAGCAATTACCTGGTCAACGCCACCGACCTGCAGATCAAGATGGCCCAGGGGGCCAAGCCCGGCGAGGGCGGACAGTTGCCCGGCCACAAGGTGTTCGAGGCCATTGCCCGGGTGCGAAAGTCCACTCCGGGAGTGGGGCTCATCTCGCCGCCGCCTCATCACGACATCTACTCCATCGAGGACCTGGCCCAGCTCATCCACGATCTGAAGTGCGCCAACGACCGGGCTCGCGTCCACGTCAAGCTGGTGGCCGAGGTCGGCGTCGGCACGGTGGCCGCCGGCGTATCCAAGGGCAAGGCGGACGTGGTGCTCATCAGCGGCTACGACGGCGGCACCGGGGCCTCGCCGGAATCGTCCATGAAACACGCCGGCATCCCCTGGGAGCTGGGCGTGGCCGAGACGCAGCAGGTGCTGGTGCAGAACGACCTGCGGGGCCGTATCGTCGTGCAGACGGACGGGCAGCTCAAGACCGGCAGGGACGTGGCCATCGCCTGCCTGCTGGGTGCCGAGGAGTTCGGATTCGCCACCACCGCCCTGGTGGTCAGCGGCTGCATCATGCTCCGCAAATGCCACCTCAATACATGCTCGGTGGGCGTGGCGACCCAGGACCCGGAGCTTCGGAAGATGTTTACCGGCGAGCCGGAGCACGTCATCAACTTCATGATGTTCATCGCCGAGCAAATGCGGGAGATCATGGCGGATCTGGGATTCCGCACCGTCAACGAGATGGTCGGGCGCACGGACTGCATCGACACACGGCAGGCCGTCGACCACTGGAAGGCCCAGGGACTGGATTTCTCCCGGATGCTCACGCTGGTGGAAGCGCCGTCCTCGGTGGCCCGGTACTGTTGTCAGCCACAGGACCACGGGTTGGACAAGAAACTCGACCAGCGCCTCATCGAATCGGCGAAGGAATCCCTCGAAGAGCGGAAGCCCGTGGAGATCCGCCACGAGATCAACAATATCGACCGCACGGCCGGGGCCATGCTCAGCGCCGAGGTGTCGCGCCGTTACGGCGAGGAGGGATTGCCGCAAGACACCATTCGAGTCAACCTCTTCGGTTCGGCGGGTCAGAGTTTTGGGGCCTTCCTGGCTCCGGGCCTCTCGTTCTTCCTCGAAGGGGAGTCGAACGATTATACCGGCAAGGGGCTGTCCGGCGGACTCATGGCGGTGTACCCGCCGGAGAATGCGGCGTTCAATCCGACGGAGACCGTCATCATCGGTAACGTGGCCCTCTACGGCGCCACCGGCGGCCAGGCCTTCTTCCGCGGCCTTGCCGGCGAGCGTTTCGCCGTGCGCAACAGCGGCGCCGAGGCTGTCATCGAGGGCGTCGGCGACCACGGCTGCGAGTACATGACCGGCGGCCGCGTCGTAGTCATCGGGCCCGTCGGCCGCAACTTCGCCGCGGGGATGAGCGGCGGCGTCGCCTATGTGCTGGATGAGAAGGGTGTCTTTCCCGGACTGTGCAACCAGCAGATGGTGGACCTGGAACCGCTGGACAGTGAAGAGGACATAGGTCAGGTCCGCCGCCTGATCGAAGCCCACGTGCGACATACCGGTAGTGACCGCGGTGAATACGTGCTGGACCACTGGTCGGATCTGCAGGGAGCATTCGTGAAGGTCATGCCGGTGGACTACCGCCGGGCCTTGCAGGAGATGGCCGCCCGCCAGGCACAGTTGGCCGAGGCCGCGGGGACCGCGGCGTCTGCCCCGGCGTGAACCGGGCTCGACCGGATTGAGAACCTCCGACAAGGGCAGCGGGGCTCCATTGGACGATGTAGGGGCGGGTTTCAAACCCGCCCGTGCCCGGGCCGTTGCCTCGCTTGCGACAGCACCTTGAGGACTACAGTTTAAGAGACGTCTCCGGACTACTATGGGAAAAATCACAGGATTCATGGAATTTGAGCGGGGCAAACAGGCGTACCGAGCCCCCCTCGAACGTTTGAAGGACTGGAACGAGTTTGTCCTGCCCATGCCGGCGGAATCGCTGCGGGAGCAGGGCGCCCGCTGCATGGATTGCGGCATTCCGTTCTGCCATACGGGTGTGCCCATGGGGCGGGGCCCAGGTGCGTCCGGTTGTCCGCTGAACAATCTCATACCGGACTGGAACGATCTGGTTTACCGGGACCACTGGAAAGAAGCCCTGGCGCAGTTGCACAAGACCAACAACTTCCCCGAGTTCACCGGCCGGGTGTGCCCGGCCCCTTGCGAGGGATCCTGTGTCCTGGGGATCAACAGCAATCCCGTAACCATCAAGACCATCGAGTGCGCCATCGTCGACCGGGGCTTCGAGGAAGGTTGGATCAAACCGGAACCGCCCGCGGTACGAACGGGGAAACGGGTAGCGGTCATCGGCTCCGGACCCTCCGGTCTGGCCTGCGCGGCTCAGCTCAACCGCGCCGGACACCAGGTGACGGTGTACGAACGGTCGGACCGGGCCGGCGGACTGTTGATGTACGGCATTCCCAACATGAAGCTCGACAAGGAGAAGGTGGTGGGGAGGCGTCTGAATCAGATGGAGGTCGAGGGGGTCGAGTTCGTCACCGGCGTGGAGGTCGGCAAGGACGTGCCCGCCGGCGACCTTCAGCGAGACTTCGACGCGGTGGTGATCTGTACGGGCGCCACCAAGCCCAACGACTTCGTGCGCAACGCCCCGGGCCGCGACCTGGAGGGCGTCTACTTCGCCATGGACTTCCTCAAGGCCAACACCAAGAGCCTGCTTGACTCGGGCCATGCGGATGGCAACTACGTCTCGGCCAAGGACAAGCACACCATCGTCCTGGGGGGCGGCGATACCGGCACGGACTGCGTGGGAACGGCCCTTCGCCATGGATGCGCGAGCCTCCAGCAGTTCGACGTGATACCGAAACCGCCGCCGGAGCGGGCGCCCAACAACCCGTGGCCTCAATGGCCGGTGGTCTACAAGCTGGACTACGGCCAGGAAGAGGGCAAGGCACTCTTCGGCGACGACCCCAGGCGCTACGACACCAACACGGTCGAGTTCATCGACGACGGCCACGGGCGCGTGAAGGTCCTGAAGACCATCGATCTCGACTGGAGCAAACCCGCAAACGGCGCGCCCTTCAGCCCGGTCGAGGGGAGTGAGCAGGAGTGGCCCGCGGACCTGATCCTCCTGGCCATGGGATTCTCCGGCCCCGAGGACGAGGTGCTCACGCAGCTCGGCGTCGAGCGCGACCCCCGCTCCAACGCCCAGGCCGAGTACGGCAAGTACGCCACCAACGTGGACAACGTGTTCGCCGCCGGCGACGCCCGCCGCGGCCAGAGCCTGGTGGTCTGGGCCATCCACGAAGGCCGCGGCGCCGCCCGGGAAGTGGACCGCTACCTCATGGGCAGCACCGATCTGCCCTGAGTCGCTCTTGACTTCGCTCGGCGGACAATCATACCAGTGGCTCAGAGAGGGATCGTTGAGCAGGTCAGACGCGCCGCCACAAAGCGGTTGCTTTTCCTGCCCCACGCGGTGCGGCAGATGACGCGGCCGGAGAGGATGATCACAACCAGGGAGGTCCGGGAAGTTGTCGAGCAGGGTGAACTGATCGAGGACTATCCTGACGATGCGCGGGGACACAGTTGCCTGTTCCATGGCCGCGGGAACGGGCAGCGAGACATCCATGTGGTCTGCTCAGCCAAAGAAGACTATCTCGCGGTCATCACAGCGTATCTTCCTTCGCCGGATGAGTGGGAGAGCGACTTGCGAACGAGGAAGAAATCATGAACTGCATTCACTGCAAAGGAGCGATGAGACGCTCGACCGCGTCCTTCCATATCGAGCGCAACGGCTATCACTTGGCGCTCGATGCAGTACCGGCCTGGGTCTGCAGCCAGTGCGGCGAACCCTATTTCGACGAGCGAGAGGTCGACACCATCCAGGACACGATCCACACTCTGGATGAGCAGACGCGCCGGCTTTCGGAGGGTGCGGCGTAGCGCCGCCCGGGAAGTGGACCGCTACCCATGGGGAGCACGGACCTGCCCTGACCTGCCTCGAAAATCAACCAGGTCAATGCCTAAGTAGTTCACTCTGGCCTTGCGGACTTGCACCGACTGAACGAGTTCGTTGATTATCCGTGGACCTTCTGTCTCAGAGGTCGACGCTGATTTTGTGTATTTGCAGCGGTATGCTGGAGAAGGCCACGTAAGGGCTAACAGATGTCACAGCAAGCGATCGACCATCACATTGTGCCTGTGTTTTTTCTGAAGCGGTGGGCCCGGAGGCTCAATGGAGCCGATAAAGTTACGGTGTTCACGTGGCACGCAACGCTAGGGAAACTGACGGTATCTGAGTTAATTCCCGAGAGGACGGGCTATGAACAGCACTTGCTATCGCTAACCCACCCGATAAACGGTCGAACCGACCACGTCGAAGTCTGTACTATGCAACAGATCGATAGCGACGCCGCGGACGTGGTCACCAGCGAGCGAGCGCGTGTTTGCTGACAATCGCACGCCGCAACGATTCGTCGAGAATCGCTTCAGACGGAGATAGACGTAGGGGCGGGTCGTAAAACCCGTCCGTGCCCCGCTCGTACGCCGAGTAATGGAGCCCCGTGGGAGACGGTCATCGGGGTCAGATCCACGCCAGCACGAACACGCCGCCGACGATCAGCGCGGCGCCCACGCCATCCTGAACGCGCACGATCTCGATTCCTTTCAAGGTGAAGTGTGCCAGCGCGAAGGTGACCAGGGGCTGAATGTTCCAGATGGCCCCCACGATCACCGCCGGGGCGTGGACTACGGCCAGGAAGGTCAGTATGGTGCCGATGGCGTGGACGACGCCGGAAGCGGCGAAGCACGCGGTACTGGCCAGCGGTACGCCGCGATAGACGATGCGGATGTGCAGCACCCTGCCCAGGAGGCCGATGAAGATCAACCCGGTGATCTGGGTTATCAGCGCGCCCACGATGGGACCGCCGCCCTGCAACACGCCAAGCCGTTTCAGGATCGGGCCCAGGCTGTAGAAGAGCAAGGACAAGAAGGCGTTGCCAAGACCCGTCAGCGGCGCGGCGGGCTCTGCCGCGGATCCCTTGACATGGGTGATCAGAACGATGCCGGCAACGATCAGGATCACCCCGCCGAAGATTCCGACGGTCGCGGTTTCACCCAGAAGGGTGACGCCGATCACGGCGGTGAGCAGCGGCGACGCGTTCTTGATGGACTGTGCTCGGGAGGCGCCGAGCTGGTCGATGGCCCTGAGCAGGAAGACCCGGCCGAAAAAGGCGCCCACGGCTCCCAGCAGGACGAAAGTCGCCACCGCGGGAAGGGGAATCGGGAAACCTCCGGCGCCGTAGCCCACGACCCATACCAGCACCAGGAACGCCACCATGGCAATCTGCTGGATGGTCACCGCGGCGTCGACGTCGGAGTGCACCAGCCCTCGCTTCACCAAGGGCGGCACAAACCCCCACACGATGCCCCCCGCCAGGGCGTAGACAATCCCGAGTTCCACAAGGGGCAGTGTGGTCCGGCGGCCGCCTTGTGGTCAAACAGGCTTCGCGGCCGTCCGGGCGGGCACCGTCCGGAACTCCGGGGTCACTTGGCGGGCAGCACCTTGATTTTGATCGTGTGCGCCATCTTCTTGCCGAAGGAGCGATGGAGGCCGTCGGCGAACTGCATAGTCAGCGTATAGTCCCCGGGAGCGAGCTCGATAGCGGCTTCCGTCTGCCCCTTGCCGAAATGCACGTGGGTGGCGTCTGTCGGAACCACCTTTCCACCGCGCATGGGACCCTGGTTGACGAGGATGTGGTGATGCCCGGTCCCCGCGACCACCCCGCCGGAAGGCTTGATGGTCATGCCCTCCACGCCCATCACGACTTTCACGGGGCTCGTGACTTCCGCCCCGTCTTTCGGCTCGACGAAAAAGACGCGCTTTGCCGGCTCGGCTCCTTCCACACTACCCGCAAGCGCCACAAATCCCAGAAATACCGCGGCGGAGAGCCGCCAAATTCCCAGTCTGCTCATTCTGAACTCCTTTCCGCTCTAGCTGAAGAGCCTGTGAATCATCCGAGAGCCATGCCCGCAGCCGGTTCGATCGCGCCGGCCACGCTGGCTGAAGTGACGCAGACCCTATCAACGGCGGGTACGCTTCGCAAGTGCAGGTTGCTGCGGCTGCGGTTCACGTTGACAAGCCGCTGGCGATGGCCTACTAGGTTCCATCCGTAAGGAAAAGGGCACAATGCCCGCACCGTGACTGGTACGAAAGGGCAACGAGACCCCGAACCGTCTTTCCCGCGAAAGCGGGAATCCAGGGGTGGTGGAGGGGTGCTACGGCGGAGTTTCCCCGCCCGCCCCACCTGGATTCCCGCTTTCGCGGGAATGACGATATCGGGGTCTCGTTGCCTCTCTCGGGACGGGGTTTTGGCACACCCTGTTTCGCGGGAATGACGTATTGGGAGCCTCAGTACGGTTTCGTACGGATGACACGGAGAAGGAAAGAAGGAAGAAAGGTTCAACATGTCGAACATCAAGAAATCGGAACAGCGCTGGCAGTCGGACGTCATCGTCGATCTCATGAAGCTCTACGATATCCCCTATGTTGCCCTGAACCCCGGGGCCAGCTATCGGGGTCTCCACGACTCCATGGTGAACTACGGCGAGAACGATCCCGAGATGCTGTTGTGCAACCACGAGAAGATCGCGGTGCAGATCGCCCACGGCTACGCCAAGGCTTCGGGCAAGCCGATGATCGCCATCGTGCACGACGTGGTGGGACTGCTGCACGCGCCCATGGGTGTCTATTACGCCTATATCGACCGCTGTCCGGTGTTCGTCATCGGCGCCACCGGTCCCATGGACGAGAAGTACCGGCGCCCGTTCATCGACTGGATCCACACGGCCTTCGCCCAGGGCGACGCGGTGCGCAACTTCACCAAGTGGGACTACCAGCCCGGCAGCATCCACGGGGTTCCGGACTCCTTTGCCCGGGCCTACTCCATCATGATGAGCGAGCCCCAGGGGCCCATCTACATTTGCTATGACTCGGCGCTTCAGGAAAGCCCGCTCACCGAGGAAATAGCGAT
Source organism: uncultured Binatia bacterium (SeqCode) (assembly GCA_965221155.1). Classification (GTDB taxonomy): domain Bacteria; phylum Desulfobacterota; class Binatia; order UBA9968; family JAJDTQ01; genus JAJDTQ01. Next base: position 2,838,063 of record OZ244869.1, read on the forward strand.
CCCGGCTGCGTCCGCGGTCAAGGTGCCGTCGCGCATCGCGCCGGAGCAGGCGGTGGTGGCCCAGGCCGCGGAGATGTTGGTCCAGGCGGACAATCCGTTGCTTCTCACCGAGTACGCCGCGCGCATGCCGGAGGGCTACGAGCCCACGGTAGAGTTGGCGGAGACGGTGGGGGCGTCGGTATTCGACGTCTGCAAGCGGCTGGGGTTCCCCAACCGCCATCCCCTCAGCATGAGCTTCAACCCGGACGCGTTCGCGGGGGTGGACCTGGTGATGGCGCTGGACGTGGTGGACTGGACCCGCGGCTCTCACAAGCTCAACACCCAGACCCGCGAGATCACGGTGGTGACGACGCCGGACTGCAAATGGGTGGACGCCGGTTTCGCGGACATCGAGATCAGCAAGTGGGCTACCGACTACAACAAGCACAACAACTGGGATTTGCGGGTCATGGGGGACACCTCCATCACCATCCCGGAGCTCACCCGCGCGTGCGGCGCCCTTATCGACGCCGACCCTGCCCTGAAGGAGCGCGTCGAGGGGCGCAAGAAGGCGCTGGCGGAGAAGCACGATAGCCAGTGGCGGAAGTGGCAGCAGCAGGTCGAGAAGGAGATGGACCAAAGGCCCATGACCGAGTCCCGGCTGGCCTACGAAGTGTGGCAGGAGATCAAGGACGAGGATTGGGTGTTGACCGCGGGGACCCTGAAGGACTGGGTCCAGAAGATCTGGGATTTCGACCAGCCCTACCGGCATCCGGGCCGCGAGCTGGGCACCGGCACACAGATCGGCATGTCCATCGGTGTGGCGCTGGCCCACAAGGGGCAGGGAAGGCTGGTGGTGGACCTCCAGCCCGACGGCGACCTCATGTTCGACCTCGGCGCGCTGTGGATGCCCATCAAGTACGACATCCCCCTGCTCGTCATCATGTACAACAACCGTGCCTACTACAACGACTGGGCGCATCAGATCCACATGGCCCACCAGCGCGGCACCGATCCCGACCGGGCCTACATCGGTATGGACCTGGAGGCGCCGCCGCCCGACTTCGCCCACATCGCCCGGGGCATGGGCTGGTACGCCGAAGGCCCCATCGAGGATCCCGCCGAGGTGGGACCGGCGATCCGCCGCGCCATCGAACAGGTCAAGGCCGGCAAGCCCGCGCTGGTGGACCCCATCGTCTGGCGCAGGGACATCAACGCCTGAGATGACGGGCGCGACGTGTAGGGGCGGGTTTCAAACCCGCCCGTGCCGCAAACACCTCGATGGCACAGGACGATTGGAGAGGAATCAGACATGAGCAAAGCGGAAAAGATCGAAGCGCCCGAGATCAAGAAGTCGGACCGCAAGTGGCAGTCGGACGTCATCGTGGACATGGTCAAGCGTTACGGGTTCGAGTACATCGCCCTCAATCCCGGGGCCAGCTACCGGGGCCTTCACGACTCGCTGGTAAACTACGGCGAGAACGACCCGCCCATGATGCTGTGCAACCACGAGAAGATCGCGGTCCAGATCGCCCACGGCTACGCCCGTGCCAGCGGCAAGCCGATGATCGCCATCGTCCACAACCTGGTGGGGCTGCTGCACGCGCCCATGGGAATCTACTACGCCTATCTCGACCGGGCGCCCATCTTCATCATGGGCGCCACCGGCCCCATGGAAGAGCCCAAGCGGCGTCCCTTCATCGACTGGATCCATTCGGCCAGCGTCCAGGGCGAGGCCATCCGCCACTACGTCAAGTGGGATTCCCAGCCCACCACCATCGACGCCGTTCCCGGGGCCTTTGCCCGGGCCTATTCGGTCATGATGAGCGGCAAACAGGGTCCCATCTACATGTGCTACGACGCCGGTCTGCAGGAGGCGGCCCTTGACCACGACGTGGTGATGCCGCCGGAGGACAACGTGCAGGTGCCGGCGCCGGTGATGGCGGATCCGACGGCGCTGGAGAAGGCGGCAGACACCCTGGCCGCGGCCAAGCGCCCGGTGATCGTGGCGGACTTCGCGGCCCGCCCGCCCCACGGCTGGGACCACGTGGTGGAACTGGCGGAGACCCTGGGCGCGGCGGTGTGGGACTGCGACTCGCGCCTCAACTTTCCCAGCGAGCATCCCCTCAACCTGAGCATGGACAGCGAGGGCTGCTACAAGGACGCGGACGTGGTGCTCACGCTGGACATCGCCGATTTCGAGAAGCCCACCCACGTGCGCGACATCGCCACCCGCACGGTGGTCAGCATGGTGCCGGAAGACGCCACCTGGATCGACATCGGCTACACCGACACGGAGATCAGCAAGTGGGCCATGACCTACGCGCGGCCGTTCTACGCGCACCAGCGCATGACCGCGGACCCGGTGACCACGGCGCCGGCGTTGACCAAGCTGCTGAAGGACCGCATCGACCGGACGCCGGGGCTGGCCGACAAGGTCTCCAAGCGGACCGACGAGGTAGGCAAGCGCCACGCCGAGATTCGGGCTCAATGGCTCAAGCAGGCGAAGGAAGACCGCTGGGACGCGGTGCCCATGACCGTGCCGCGGCTGGCGCTGGAGGTGTGGGAGGCCATCAAGGACGAGGATTGGGTGCTGACCTCCGGCACGCTGCACGACTGGGCGCGCCGGCTGTGGAACTTCGACAAGCCCTACCGACACGGCGGCCGCGAGCTGGGCACCGGCACGCAGATCGGCCTGTCCCTGGGCGTGGCCCTGGCCCACAAGGGGAAGGGTCGGCTGGTGGTGGACCTCCAGCCCGACGGCGACCTGATGTTCGACGCCGGCAGCCTGTGGGTAGCCGCCAAGTACGAGATCCCCATGCTCATCGTCATGTACAACAACCGCGCCTACTACAACGACTGGAACCATCAGATCGTCATGGCGCGGAACCGCGGCACGGATCCGTCCCGGGCGCATATCGGCATGGACCTGTGCGGACCGGACCCCGACTTCGCGACCCTGGCCCGCTCCATGGGCTGGTACGGTGAGGGCCCCATCGAGAACGCCGACGACTTGAGGCCCGCCCTCGACCGCGCCATCGAGCAGGTCAAGCAGGGGAAGCCGGCGCTGGTGGACACGATCACCCAGCGGCGGTGAAGGCAGGGTTGACCTCACCGCAAGACGGCGTCCTTCGACTCCGCTTTGCTACGCCTGTCCTGAGCCTTGTCGAAGGGCTCAGGACGAACGGAAGATGTCTCCACAACCGTTCGTCCTGAGCGTAGCGAGGCGGAGCCGAGCGAAGTCGAAGGACGCGATTCGGATGCGGTATGAATACTACGACATAAGGGGATACGAGCGGCTCATCGTCCGCATTACCCTGGGACTCGACCCCGACACCGCTAAGGACGTGGAGAGTTACGGCGCCGCGTCCGTCTTGTGGAGCCTCTACAACCGCCTGCGGGAAGACCAGCGGGAGGTGTTTCTCGTCGGGCTGGGGAACGCGCTGGAGAAGAACGCCAGCCGCAAGGCGTTGTCCCAGATGGTGCTGTTCGCGTCCAACCCGGTGCTGGACGTGGACCACAGCATCGATATTCTGGGGGACTGGTTCGTCAAGAACAAGAAGGCCGACCCGGGCCTGTACGAGGCGTTGGACGCCTACTGGCGGCGGCGCTTCAACCGCGGATTCGACGACGAGGTGTGATCCCGCGGCCCCGTCGCGGCGGGCCACACAAGACAAGGCTCCGTTCCTACCTCTTGGCGCCGAACGCACCCATAATCCGGTTAACCTGATCGTTCAGCGTCCCGGCCGCCTCCTCATGATTGGGGCCGTAGAGCTTCCCGATCACTGTCTGTCCGCCATTGTCCGTGAACCCCATCCGGTCAGGATCGATTTGAACCCCATACTCCAACGAAGCTTCACGCCAGCCGGTCAAGGACACGCCTGGCCCGCGAGTGTCCTCAACCCGCTTCAAACCGCCGAAACGAATGGTGCCGGCAGATCCGCTCAACTCGATACGCGCATTCCCGCGGACGGGCTCGGCCGTCCGCGTGTCCACGGCTAGCAGCGCTCCTGTCCACGTATACATGCCGTCACCCAGCGGCTCCGTGCTCTGCGCGCCTTCCGCCACAGCCCCGAACAACAGCGAATCATCAGGAGGGCTGTTCTCGCTGAAACTCAGTTCGCGAACGACCTTCACACCCCACTCAGCCCAATCCCCCCACGCCGCATAGCTGTACGTCTCGAAGGGCTTCTCGGAAGAACCGTCCGGATAACCCCCGGCCCGCGTGTACCCATTACGTGCCAGATCGGCAAGTTCACTCTCGTGAGGCGTCACGATCGCGTGACCGTTGAGCCCCTTGCCCATCAGCCGATACGGAGACAGCGGGCTCAAGGGACTGCCGCCGGGTGCGCCGTCGTGTTTCAAACCGAGAACATGGCCCATCTCATGGGCACCAAAATAGGCTTGATCCTTCTCCACGGTAATCCCTGCCTGCCGATAGGCCGCATGCGTGGGGTTCCGATACCACGTGTCCAAATCGGTCACCAACGATCCGTTTTTGATCCACCTGGACTCCTTCAAGGCCAAAACGCTCGAAAGCCCACAGGCGGTATTGGAGTTCGGGCAGCGATTCCGAACCCAATCCGTGGAGAGGGTGATCCGATCCTGACCGCCAGGAGTTCGAAGAAGCCGATAGGACCACGCCTTTCCACCGCGTTCCAAGACGGCGCGCAAAGCGTGTGGAAGCCGGCTCCAGTGATCTCCGATAAAATCCACGTCCAGAGTGTCGGTGGGTCCGGCCTTCGCCTGCCCATACGTGATTCCATCCTTCTGACCAACCGCCGTGTACTCCAACCCCGCAATGGACCGGGAACCCGAAGCCGATTCCAGACTCCCCAAGAAATCGTTGGAGTTCTCCCACGTCTCTCGCGGATCGATCCCATCCCCCTGGTTGGATGTCCGCGCACTGACGTCAAGGGTCCCGACACCGGTCACACTCGGAGCCGGTAACGGCACCGAGCCACCCGGTCCGTCTCCGCCGCCACCGCCACCGCCGCATCCCGCTGCAACAAACGCCAACACCAACGCCCAAAACAACCGTTTCACCACCATACCTCCCTTGTTCGCAGGCCGCACAAAGCCTCCGAATCAGCTCCAGTTTCAAATGGTTACCGATCCCAAATTGTGGGACGCACGCAATGTAGCCAGGTTTCGAACCCGCCTGTCCCGGTCAGTCGTCGAAGAAGGCCAGGGTGCGGATCTCGATGCTCTCCCGCGGCGGAGCGTCCGCCGGGGTTTCGGGGTGGTCGAAGGCCGAGTGTGCGGAAAACCGCGCCCGGCCGTCCGTTTTCGAATCGTAGCACTTGAAAACGATGGCCTCGTCCGGCTGCATGTCGGGGAAGTAGTACAGGCGGTGATCCGGGTTGTAGGTGAGGTGGTAGGTTTCGCCGAGCCGGTTGGGATGCGGCCGCACGGTCGGGATGAGATCCTCCGTGGCAATGCTCTGGGCGTCGCACATGGCCAGCGGCGAGCTCAGCACCGGGTTGAGCATACCGCGCCAGACCTGGACTACCGCGAAGCGGCGCTTGAGCAGCTCCTCCGCCTCGTCGGGTAGGAGGTCCCGCAGCCGCTCCGGACCGGACCATTCGGTGTAGTCGTTGTGCACGTTCTGGACCGGCCCCTTGACGCCTTTTTCCTCGTAGCCGGAACGCAGGGTGTGGTCGAAGATCAGCACCCGGTACGCGCCGGTGTGTTCCTTGATCAGCGCCTCCATCTCGGGATAGTACACCGCCCGTATCTCGTCCTCGTCGAAGAAGTCGGTCATCATGGTAGGCTGGGGCCTCAGGGCGAAGCCGTTGCGCTCGATGGACAGTTCGGGGCAGTGGCGTCCGTTCCGGACCAGGGCTTGGTGCGTCTCGTACTTCCGTTCGCCGTGGGGGTACCCGAGGCTGGGTTTGTCGAACGTGGTGACGGGCCTGGGGCCGGTGTGGACCATGTAGTTGAAGCTGGCTTCTACGGTGTCATCGAGAGTTTCCGCTACGGCTGTGGCCATGGTGATCTCCTTTGGGGCCGTGGTCCCTCGCGTGCGGGTTTCAAACCCGACCCTGCATTCGTGTGATGCGAGCGCGGGCGGGTTTGAAACCCGCCCCTACATGTGTCCGGCCTCACCGACCGGTCCGCGGTTTCATGTACATCAACCACGGTACGCGCCCTTATCCCGCCAGCACTCCCTGTTCCGCCCACGTGCGCTGCACCTCGCGGCTCGAGCTGATGAGTGCGAAGTGGGTTGCCATGTTCTTGAGTGAATAGCGCTGGAGGTCGGCGTCGTAGGCTGCCACGCAGTCTTCCAGCACAACGTTGTAGTAGCCCCGGGCGAAGGCGTCCCGGACGGTGGCCTCGACGCAGCCGTTGGTGGCGGCGCCGGTGAACAGCAGCGTCTTGATGCCCAGGCGTCCCAGGGTGGCGTCCATCTTGGGATTGGTAAAGCCGCTGTGGTGCCACTTCTTGACCCTGACGTCGCCGGGGGCGGGCGCGACGAAATCGCAGACATCCCACCCCGGGGTTCCCGGGACGGTGTACTTGGCGTTGGCCAACCCCACCCGCGCGCGCCGGGCCAGGATCGGGCCGTTGTCGTGCTCGGTATCGTTCGAGGTCTGGGTGTAGATCACCGGCACGCCCGCGGCCCGGGCCGCTTCCACCATCAACCTCAAGGGTTCGCGCATGGCCTCGACGAAGCTCAGGTCCCCCTTCATGCGGGCGCCGCCGGGAGCGCAGAAGTCGTTCTGCACGTCGATGACCACCAGGGCCGTATGCTCCGTCCGCACCGTGTCCCCAAGCTCGGTCCACACCTCCTGCACCTGGGGCTCCCACATCTCCTCTTCCGGGTCGAACTCGTAGTCGGCGATCTCGCGGCTCTGGAAGATTGGCCGTCCGAGTTCCTGGGCCACCTGCCGGTGCACCGGGTGGTCCACGTAGCGCTGGAGGCTCTCGGCGTCCTCGCAGATGGCCACCATGGCGTAGTCGTAGTCGCCGTCGCGGCGCAGGTTCGCTCCCATGGACCAGCTCAGCAGATCCGGAATGGTGTCCGTCATGGAGTTGTAACCGGCCAGCATCCGGTCGATCTGCTCCGGGGATGCGTCAGGCTTGAGCTTAACGAGAACGACATGCTTGATCATCGCCTCCTCCAAACAGGGGTTGCCCCTTGCGGAATTACGCTACGGTCTATCGCGAGAATATCCGATGACGGTGGCGCAAGTCAATTTCCCGGCCGCGACCGCGGCCGCTACACCGCTCAGCTTCCGCCGAAGCCGACGGTGACCCGGCCGTCTTCCACGATGACCGGAATGTCGCGGCTGCCGTGGTTCAGATCCATCATGCGCCGAAGGCCGTCCTCGTCCTCCAGCACGTTGATGTAGTCGAAGGGAATGTTTCGGTCCGAGTAGTCCGCACGGGCACTCGATGTGTAGTCTCAATAGTCCTGCCCGAAGATCAATACCTTGTCCGGCATGGCTCGTCCTTTCAAAGAGGGTTCCGACCCTCATCCCCTCAAAGAGGGTTCCGACCCTCATCAAACAGGGTGGTTCCAGCACCATTGAAAGCTGTACCGTCAAACACGACTCATGGCAATGGTCAGAAATTCCGAGACGGGGGTTTCTTGTGCCGGTACTTGTGGTATGAAGCGTGCTGAACCACTGTCCCGCACCATGGGCCAGGCGAGGGGAACCCATGTTTGAACGTGTCAAGGAGTTCGGCACCATAACCTTCAGTCTCGTGCTGTTCACGGTGCTGTGGGAGCTGTCCGTGCGGCTGTTCTCCATATCCGAGTTCCTGCTGCCCGCGCCCTCGGCGGTGATCGTCACCCTCGTTCTCAAATTCGGTCCCCTGATGGAACATTGTTTCGTCACTTTCCGGGAAACCATCTATGGCTTTCTGATGGGGCTCGTGCTGGGGGTGATCTCCGCCGTCTTGATCGTCTACTCCCGGACGCTCCAGAATCTGCTCTATCCGCTGATCCTCGTTGCCCAGATCGTCCCCAAGGTCGCCATCGCACCGCTGCTGCTGGTGTGGGTGGGGTACGGCGAGGCCTCCAAGGTGCTCATCGCGTTTCTGGTTTCGTGGTTCCCCATCATCGTCACTACTGTCCAGGGCATGCGCATGGTACAGCCCGAGATGCTGGATCTGGTCAGGTCGCTGCAGGCCTCGGACTGGCAGATCTTCACCAAGGTCCGCCTGCCCAACGCGCTGCCGCAATTCTTCGGCGGCCTCAAGATCGCCATCACGCTTGCGGTGATCGGCGCCATCATCGGCGAGTTCGTCGGCGGCAACAGCGGTCTCGGCTACCTGGTGATGGTCGCCAACTACGAGATCAATACGCCGCTCATGTTCGCGGCCCTCGTCGTGCTGTCGGCCCTGGGGCTGGTCCTCTACGGTGTCCTCGTGGTGCTGGAGATGTGGTTGATCCCCTGGAGTATCGGCGAGGAAGAGCAGCCTCCCGGCTTCGGCATGTGACGGGCTTTCAAGCGGGCGGGTTATTGGATGACGGAAGCCATAAAGGCCATCGAGGTCAAGCAGCTCACCAAGGTGTATCCTTCCAAGGATGCGCCCATCGTCGCGCTCGAGGACGCCACCTTCGACGTCTACGACCAGGAGTTCGTCTCCCTGGTGGGTCACAGCGGCTGCGGCAAGACCACCATCATGAAGATCATCGCCGGCTTGCTCGACAAGACCCGCGGCGAGGTGCTGGTGAACGGCGCTCCGGTGACGGGACCCAAGTCCAGCACCGGCATCGTGTTCCAGACGCCGGTGCTGTTTCAGTGGCGCACGGTCATCGACAACGTCCTGCTGCCGGTGGAGATCCTGGGCCTCTCCAAGGAAGAATACTATCCCAAGGCGCTGGCGATGCTGGAGTTGACAGGACTCTCGGAGTTCAAGGACAAGTACCCGCGGGAGCTGTCCGGGGGCATGCAGCAGCGCGCCTCCATCAGCCGGGCGCTGGTGCACGAGCCCTCGCTGCTGTTGCTGGACGAGCCCTTCGGCGCCCTGGACGCCATGACCCGGGGCGAGATGAATATGGAGCTTCAGCGCATCTGGAGCGAGATGAAGAAGACCAGCCTGCTGATCACCCACAGCATACCGGAAGCGGTTTTCCTGGCGGACCGGGTCATGGTGATGACGCCCCGGCCGGGCCATATCGCCGACATCATCGACGTCGGGCTGCCGCGGCCCCGGACTCCGGAGATGCGGTTGTCGGCGGAGTTCACCGAATGCGTGAGGCAGGTGGGAAAGACCATCGGGCTGCAATATCTGTGATGGAGTCATAAACGAGTTGCAAACAAACTCGGGAGGTACACGATATGAAACGCTTGTACATCGCGCTTGCGATCTTTCTGCTGTACGTGATGGGCCTCGGCAGCGCATCGGCCGCGGACAAGGTCAAGTTCGCGCTGGACTGGATCCCCTACGGGAAGCACGCCATGTTCTATGCGAGCATCGACATGGGGTTCTGGAAGGACGCCGGTCTCGACGTGGCCATGACCCGCGGCTTCGGATCGGGCGACACCGTGAAGCGGGTGGCATCCGGCACCGAGGACTTCGGCTTTGCGTCGGTGGGGAACATGATCGCAGCCAGGGCGCGAGGGGCCGAACTCAGGCTCGTCGGCATGATCCACGACAAGACCCTGGAAACGGTGGCGACGCTGAAGGGAAACAAGATCGCCAAGCCATCGGATCTGGAAGGCAAGAAGATCGGCTCGCCGGAGGCCAACGCCTCCCGGGTCATTTTCCCGGCCTTCGCGAACATCAACAAGTTCGATAACAAGAAGGTGACTTGGGTCAACATGACGGTGCCTGCCACCGTGCCGAGCCTGCTGGCCGGCCGGGTGGACGCCATCCTGATCTTCTATACGGAGAAGCCTACGGTGGATAAGGCCTCCGGGAAGGTGGGCAAAGAACCGTACTACATGCTGTACGCCGACTACGGCATGGCCACCTACGGCAACGGCATCCTCGTATCCGAGAAGACCCTCAAAGAAAAGCCGGAGCTGGTGAAGCGGTTCCTGGCCGCCACCTACAAGGGTATCGCGTGGTCGGTGGAGAACCCGCAGAAGGCCGTGGACATCTTCATCAAGCACAATCCCGCCATCAGCCCGGACTTGGCGCGGGCGCATTTCGACATCGCGGTGGACTCCCTGCTGTCCGCCAACGCCATGAAGGAAGGTATCGGCCATATGACCAAGGACCGCATGGTGTTCACCAACAATCTCATCACCACGCACATGAAGCTTCCGAAGAAGACCGCGGTGGAAGACGTTTACAGCAACGCGTTTCTGCCGAAGCTCTTTCCGAAGCGCGCCAAGTAGAGTCCTACCGGCCCGATGGGCCGCCGGTCATTGATGGAAGAGACGGGTGGGAGTCCGCCGCAGAGGCGGACTCCCACCATCGCGCCGTTACGCCGTTCGTTGGAAGGAAAATGAGAATGAGTGAAGAATACGTCAGCAATCAGGAGATTGTCGTACAGGCGCGGCGGAACCTGCCCCAGCCCGTGTGGGATTACCTGAGCGGCGGCAGCGAGTCGGAGACCACCATGCGCCGCAACCGGCTCGCCCTGGACTCGCTGGCCTTTCGTCCGCGGGTGCTGGTGGACGTCTCCGAGGTGGACACCTCCACCAGCGTGCTCGGCCACAAGCTGCGCATCCCCGTCATGCTGGCCCCCATCGGATCCCTTCAGCAGATCACCCCGGAGGGTGCCGTGGCCGTCGCCAAGGCCGCCAACGAGTTCGGCACCGTCAACTTCGTCAGCTCCGTGACCCAGCCCGCCCTCGAAGAGACCGCGGCCGCCACCCCGTCGGACAAGATATTCCAGCTTTACATCCGCGGAGGCCTGGACTGGATCGAGGAGATCCTGGGACGGGTCAAGCAGTCGGGGTACAAGGCCCTGTGCCTGACCGTGGATTCCGCCCATTACAGCAACCGGGAGCGGCAGTTGATGAACCGCTGGCTGCCCCCCAGCAAGCGTAGGGAGGCGGCCAACCAGGATCGGCTGTGGCAGGCCAAGCTCACCTGGGAGACCATGGACGCCATCAAGGAGATCGGCGGAATGCCGTTCCTCCTCAAGGGCGTGGCTACGGCGGAGGATGCCGCCATCGCCGTGGAGCACGGCGTGGACGTCATCTACATCTCCAACCACGGCGGCCGCCAGCTCGACCACGGGCAGGGGACCATGGACATGCTGCCGGAGATCGTCCAGGCCGTGGACGGCAAGGCCGAGATCATCATCGACGGCGGCTTCCTGAGAGGCACGGACGTGCTCAAGGCGGTGGCCCTGGGCGCCAAGGCCGTGACCATCGGCAAGCTCCAGGGCTGGGCCCTGGGAGCGGGGGCTCATGAAGGTCTGGTGCGCGCCCTACAGCTTTTGGAGAACGAGATCGTCATCGCCATGGGTCTCCTGGGCGTGACCCGGATAGACCAGCTCGGCCCCGCCCACGTGTGCAAGGCGCCCGCGGCCGCGCCGCCGACCGAGATGAGCACCTTCGTCAACCTGCCGCAACGGCTGCTGTAGCCATCCCTTGCCTTGCGCCTTGGCGCCCTCCGATCCCCTCTCCCTCTGGGAGAGGGTTGGGGTGAGGGTGCCCGGTGCAAGCAGCCCGTTCCACACGGCAAGATTGGAAAGGGCAGGGCTATCGCGAGGCCCTCACCCGGCCTTCGGCCACCCTCTCCCAGAGGGAGAGGGGCTGGATTCGGGACGGAACGAGGCCACCCTCTCCCAGAGGGAGAGGGGTTTCGTTAGTTGCCGCGCAGAACCGAGCAGGTGACGGCCAGAAGCGCGATGCCGGTGGTGACCAGAAACGTGTCCTGAAGCGCGAGCACGAAGTGTGCCTGGTCCGCGGCGGCAGGCAGCGCATCCGGATTGCCCGAGTGCATCCGAAAGGACACGGTCATGAGGAAGTTGCCCACGGTAACGCCGAAGACGTTCCCCAGTCCGAACATCGTGTAGAGGGTACCGGTGGCTACGCCCCGGTGCTCGGGAGGCACCGAGGAGATCAGCGCCGTGTGATTGGGAGGGAAGAAGAGCGCGGTGCCCAGTCCTCCCAACGCCAGCACCAGCGTCGGCAGCAGCCAGTGCGAGTTGGCCTCGAAAAAGACCCCTAGCACGCATGACACGGCGAACAGTACCGCGCCGGCAGTGGCGGGTATTCTCGGGCCCAACTTGTCCGACATGGCGCCCCCCACCGGCGACAGCGTCGCCGCGAAGATCGGCGCGCTGAGGAACAGCACGCCCATGAACGAGGGGCTCAGCCGCAGCACGTCCTGCAGGTAGAACGGCAACAGATACACGGTCAGGGCCATGACGATGGAGACCAGCAGCAGGGTCAACGTGCTGAAGGCGAACATCCGGATCCGGAACAGCGCCAGGCTCAGGATGGGGCTTGGCGCGCGGCTCTCACGCAAGAGGAAGCCCGCGGCCAGCGCCACAAAAGCCGTGACCGCCCCGGCACGCCCCGTCGGGGTGAGGGACTCCATGGCCTGGCGGTCGAGTATTCCCATCAACGCCAACGTAGTGGCCACCAGGAGCGCCGCGCCGAGATAGTCGGTGGCGGGGCGACCGGTCTTCGGGGGACTTGGGGCGGCGCTCTCCTGGCGCCGGCGGTAGCCGAACCCCAGGGCCGTGGCGGCGACCCCCAGCGGAACGAGAAAGAAGAAGATGCCGCGCCAGTGAACGTACTGGATAATGAAACCGCCCAGGCCCGGCCCGAGCAGGAAGCCGCTGTGGTGCGCCGTGGTCATGAGGCCTTGCGCGCGACCCTTGGATTCCTCGGTGGATGCGTCCATGGCCAGCGCCCGTCCCTGGGCCTGGATCATGGCGGCGCCGACGCCCTGGAGCACACGGTAGAGGATCAGTTGCGCGATGCTGACGGAGAGCCCGCACAAAAGCGAGCTTACGGTGAACAGCACGATGCCCCAGATGTAGACGTTCTGGCGGCCGTACACGTCCCCCACACGCCCGAAGATCAGCGAAAGGGAGGCCGTGGCAAGCTGGAAGGAGATGAGCGCCCACGAGATCCCCACCATATCGGTATGCAGGCCGTCGGCGATGGACGGCAGCGAGATGGCGAAGATGCGGCTGGCCGTACCCGTGGTGAAGGAAACCAGCAGGATCGTGCCGAGGAGCAGGGCGTTGGCGCGTGATGTCATCTTGAATGGTGGGCGAGCGGTGAAGTAAGAGATAGAATATGAACGTGCTGGAACTTCGGTTTGTGGGGCACCACACTAGCTAACAGATCGCGGGTTGTGGTGCGAGGAGCATGTTTGAGACGTTGCGTCCCTCCCTCGGCCTTTGCTTGCCATCGGACGCGCCGGAGAAGGTTGGAATGAGCATGAGATTGCTGTCCGCGGCCCTGATAGTATCCGCGGCGATGGCCGCCTCGGCGGCGGTCCCGTCGTTGAGCGTTGGCCAGACGCCACCCGGGACCGTGGAAGTGTCGGAGTCTGCGCAGGCGACCCAGCCTCTGGAGCAGGAACCGCAGCCTCGGCAGGAGTCCAAACCTGGAGGGGAACCCCGGCCCGCGGAGGAATCCGGCTCACGTCCCGTCTCGGATACGGCAGTCAGCATCGATTTCGAAGAAGAGGTACTCGATGATCGCATTGCGTTCATTGAGAAGCGCCTCACGGAAACGCGGTCGCGGGTTGTCAGCCTCCTCATGACACTCGAGCTCGGGGTGCTCAAGGTACAGAAAGACACCCTTGCGCGCCGCAGGGAGCTGAAGAGGCTAAGGGCTGAGCTTTCGGAGCAGGAGCGGCTCACGGCCCAGGACATGCGCAACAAACAACGGCTTGTCGATCTGGTGGAGCGTTACGGCGCGGGCGACTGGGTGGCCCGCCATATCAAGGTGGAGCTCGAGAAGTTCCGCAACCGGGGCCAACGGAATACCGCCCGTTCCACGGATGAAGAGTCGCTGCGCCAACGGCTTCGAGAGTACCGGCAAGCGCTTTTCGAGTTGGGCACGCTGCTGTTCCGCGTGGACTCCGACGCCAGGGACTATGCACGGGCGCTGGCGGCAGAGGGGCAGCCGTCGGCGGGGGTGAGTTCCCGGCTCGACGGCCTGATCAATGATCGCAAGGACGCGCTGCAGGTCCAGGAGCGCGTGCTCACCGAACTGGCGGAGCGCGCCACGAGCTTGTCGGACCTCAAGCGTCAGCGGGAAGATCAGCTCGAGACCCTCTACACGTTTGTCCTCGGCAGGATGCTGTGGCTCCGAAACCGGGAACCGCTGGGGTTGTTTCCACCCAACTGGGCGTTTTTCGGGCAGGCCGTCGACGGCGCCATCGCACTGTTCGGGCGCGTCTACGGGCTGCTCCCCCTGGAACGGCAAATGTCCCAGAGCCGTTTCGCGGGGTCATCGTGGCCATGGGTTGCGGCCGTGCTGGTGTTCGGCCTGATGCCGTGGCTGGCGGTGAGAGCCGGCCGGTTTCTTCGGGCGCGGTTGGCCGATCAAAGGGCTCGTGGGGACGACGTGCCGGCGCACCGCGTGGCGGTGCTGCTGGCGCTCCATGTCGCGGTATGGCCGGTCTACATCATCCTCGTCACGGTGGGGCTGCCACAGTTTGGCCTGTCCCAGAACGATTCTCTCGGCCCGGAGTTGGCAGGGGCGTTGCAACTTACCGCGCTGGTGCTCTGGATCGGACTGTTCGGGGAGGCTGTGTTCCGCCCCGACGGTCACGGGGAACGGCGCTGGGCGTTGGCTCCGAAAGCCAGCCGAGTGCTTCGGACGGCGGTCAGGGCGGGGTGTGTCGCGGCATTCGTGTTGCTTATTCCGCGTTACGTGCTGTTGAATGCGCCAGGAGACGACGTGGCCGCGAGTCTCGCGCTGGCGCGCCTTCTGATGATCGCCTTTGCCTTGGTCGTGCTGGTGCTGGCGGCGGTCGGAGGCAGCCGGCGAAGCGGCGTGATGGAGGCGGCCCTCCGCCACAGCCGTTCGCAGGACGGGTTTCTGTGGTCGGTGTGGCCCCTGGTTCATCTGCTGGCCATGGCGGTGTTGGCCGGCATCATCACCCTGAATCTGGCGGGTTATCAGTACGCGTCGCAGTTCGTCTGGCAAAGGGTGGTGGAGACCGGACTGCTGGCGTTGGCTGCGCTGCTGCTCTCCTTTTACGTGAAGGGCGCGGTTCGCGCGGTGTGGAAAAAGGCCACGGCCAAGCGAGGCGGGTCGGAAGCAGGAGAGGGTCCTGTTGGCAACGGGCACGGCGGCCTGTTGCGGGCGCTGGTGGACCTGCCGCTGTGGATTCTGGCCGCGGTCGTGTTGTTGGAGATCTGGGGTGTTTCCGTGGTGGACTTTCTGAGCACCCCGGCCGGTGAGACGGTGCTCGCGAGGGTGGTGTTGATCGCGTTGGTCATCGCGGTGGGGTTGGTCCTGGTACGGCTGAGCAATGCCACGGTGCTGTCGCTGCTGCGCCCCAGGATCCTCGACCGGGTACGCAGCCGGGAGACCGGGAGAAGGCTGCAGACCCTTGCGCCGCTGGTGCAGACGTCGGTCAAGCTGCTGGTGGTGCTGGCGGGGTCTCTTCTCATCCTGCAGCTCGTGGGCGTGGAGACCGGGCCGTTGCTGGCGGGTGTCGGAATCTTCGGTTTGGCGGTCGGCTTCGCCGCCCAGTCGCTCATCAAGGACATCATCAACGGCCTCTTCATCCTCACCGAAGGCAGCGTGGGCGCCGGCGACGTCGTGGACGTCGGCGGAGTCAGCGGCGTGGTCGAGAAGGTCACCCTGCGCTCCGTGCGCATCCGTGACCTGAGCGGCAACGTGCACTTCGTGCCCAACAGCACCATCGACCACGTGGAGAACATGACCAAGGACTATTCCCGCTATCTGCTGGACGTGGGGGTCGGCTATGGAGAGGATACCGACGAGGTGGTGGCGATCATGAGGGAGGTGGATGAGGAAATGCGTCAGGACCCGCACTTTCGTTACGACATGCTGGAGCCCATCGAGATCCTGGGGGTGGACCGGTTCGAGGATTCCGCCGTCATCGTCCGCGGGCGGCTCAAGACCCGGCCGATCAAGCAGTGGCGCGTCGGCCGCGAGTTCAACCGGCGCCTGAAGAAAGTATTCGATGAGCGGGGCATCGAGATACCGTTCCCGCACCGGACCGTGTACTGGGGCGAGACCAGGAAAGGCCAGCAGCCGCTTCAGGTAGAAAACCGGCGCGGGACGGTAATGACGGAGCCCGGTGCGCCGGATACGCCGGATACGGAAGAGAAGGAGGGAACTCTTGGCACGAAACAACTCAAGACTGAGTCTTGAAAAGGCCGCGGTCATCGTAGACGACACCCTGGCCCAAGCCCGGGCGTTGAAACTCCAGCCCATGTGCGTGGCCGTGCTCGACGACGGCGGCCATCTCAAGGCTCTGAAGCGCGAAGACGGCGCCGGAATCCTGCGCCCCCAGATCGCCATCGGCAAGGCCTGGGGTTCCCTGGGCATGGGCGGCTCCAGCCGCTCCATCGCCGACCGCCTCAAGGACCGGCCGTCATTCCTCGCCGCCCTTACGGACTTGGCCGACGGCAAGGTGGTGCCGGCGGCCGGAGGATTGCTGATCCGTGACGGAGACGACGTGGTGGGTGCCGTGGGCGTGAGCGGCGGCACCTCCGACGAAGACGAGGACATCGCCCGGGTGGGAGTCGCGGCCGCCGGGCTGGACTGCTTCGACTGATCCTGAGGCGGGACTCTCCACGGAGTCATGCTCATTCGAGAGGCGCACGCGGTCGATGCCGCCGCCATCGCAAGAGTCCATGTCGATAGCTGGCGCACCACCTACGCGGGTATTCTGCCGTCCGATTTCCTGGCATCGCTTTCATACGAAAAGAGGGAACAGTCCTGGAGCAGAGTTCTATCCGCCCCGAGCAGAAGGAGCTTCATCTACGTTGCGGAAGACGAAGAGGGCCGCATCGTCGGATTTGCATCAGGTGGCCTGGAGCGTGAGGGAGACCCCGCCTATAAAGGCGAGTTGTACGCACTCTATGTCTTGGCGCAATGCCAGCGCCCTCATTCGAGTGGGTGCCTGCGGGCTCAACAACACCGACGTCAATACACGGACCGCGTGGTATTCGGCCGGCGTCTCAGACTCCACGACCGGCCAGATGCTCGCGGCTGTCGGCGACACGGACGGGGCGTGGGGCGGCAAGCCAATCGCCTTTCCCCGGATTCAGGGCGCGGACGTCTGCGGACAGGTGATCGCCCTGGGCCGTGGATGTGACGCTTCGCTCCTGGGCCGTCGGGTGCTGGTGGACCCCTGGCTGCGCGACTGGAGCGATCCGCTCGATCGAGACAAATGCGGCTACTTCGGCTCCGAGTGCGATGGTGGCTTCGGCGACTACACGGTCGCGGACGTCCGGAACGTTCATGCGGTAGGCAGCGATCTCTCGTATGCCGAGATGGCAACTTTTGCAACGTCCTATGTGACCGCTGAGAACATGTTGAACCGCGCCGAGGTGGGGACGGGCGACCGAGTCCTGATCTCGGGCGCCTCCGGCGGTGTAGGCTCGGCCCTGATCCAACTGGCCCGGCGCCGCGGCGCCGAGACCATCGGGCTCTGCAGCGAAGCCAAGGCCGAGGCGGTCCGGGCGCTGGGTACCGATCACGTGTTGCCACGTGCTCCCGAAGACCTGAAGGCGGCCCTCGGGGCCGCCACCGGCGAGGAGGAGGTGACTGTTGTTGCCGATGTGGTGGGTGGCTCCCTCTGGCCGCAAATGATCGCTGCCCTGACCCGCGGTGGCCGCTACACCTGCGCCGGCGCCATTGCTGGACCTGTCGTCCGCTTCGATCTAAGAGCGTTCTACCTGCGTGACCTCAGTTTCACAGGCGCCACCGTCCCCCCTCCTGGCGTCTTCGCCGACCTCGTGGGCTACATCGAACGCGCCGAGATCGAGCCCGTGCTGGCCGCGACCTACCCCTTGCAGGAACTGGTGGCCGCCCAGCAGGCGTTTATCTCCAAACGCCACGTCGGGAACATCGCGGTCACGATGACACCTGATTCCTGAGAACTTCGGAGTACTCGGGCCGCAAAGAACCTTACAACCGCCGATCAGGTCGGACCCTGGACGGTCGGCCACCTATTGTCTATATTGAGTGGCTCACCACACACAGTTCAGGGAGGCATTTATGGCTGGCAACGGAAAAGAGCAATGGCAGGAACCGACGGGCGAGATGCAGAAGGCGGGCTACGGGAAGTTTCTTCGGCCCAACACACCCTATGATAGCTATATGGAAGGGGAGGGGATCCCCATCTTTCGTGATATCGGCGTGGAAAAGGTCCAGAATCTGCCCAGGAAGCCGTGGAAGCGTCTGGGCGGAAATGGCACTTTTATCCAGCTTCTGGGCACGGAGGGGCTCTGGGGCTCGTACGTGGTCGAGGTTCCCGGCGCGGGGGCGTTGAATGTCGAGAAGCACCTGTACGAGGAGCAGTATTTCGTGGTCGAGGGCCGCGGAACCACGGAAGTGTGGGCGGAAGGCAGCGACAAGAAACACACCTTCGAGTGGCAAGCGGGCTCGCTGTTCGCGATACCGGTGAACGCGTTGCACCGGGTCGTCAATGCCACCTCCAGCCCGGCGCTGTTGTTGGCGGGCACCACCGCCCCCAACATCATGAACCTGTTCAACAACACGGACTTTATCTTCAACTGTCCCTATGTCTTCACCGACCGCTACAAGGAGACCGAGGACTACTACAAGCCCAACGAAGAGATCGAGCCTGATCCGGTGCGCGGGCTGGCCATGCGCCAGACCAACATCATCCCGGATATCGTGACCTGCGAGTTGCCGCTGGACAACCGCCGCTCGCCCGGCTATCGCCGCATCGAGCCGCACATGGTGGGCAACAGCTTCTACCTCTGGATCGGCCAGCACGAGACCGGCCGGTACTCCAAGGCCCACGCCCACGGCTCCGCCGCGGTGCTCATCTGCGTCAAGGGCAAGGGTTACACCTACACCTGGCCGGCCACCCTGGGTCCCACGCCGTGGAAGGACGGCAAGGAGGAAGGGGTGAGGCGGCAGGACTACGAGCCCGTCGGCATGGTGAGCGCGGCCCCCATGGGCGGCAACTGGTTCCATGCCCACTTCGGCGTGAGCTCCGAGCCGCTGCGCCTCTCCGCGTGGTTCGGCCCCAATGCGCCGGGACGCGAGCGCGGCAGGCCGGGGGAGAAGGCCATCGACTACGGCGCCATCGAGATCAAGGAAGGCGGCACTGCCATCGCCTATCGGGACGAGGATCCGTTCCTGCGCAAGGAGTTCGAGGAGACTCTGGCCAAGGAAGGGATGAAGTCCAAGATGCCTGGCGAGATCTATAAGCCGGAAGCCTAGGACTCACACATGGCGACCCCAGGGCCTCTCGGTTTCACCGGTTCCGGCCGACACATCGTTGAAGAAGACGAGATCAAGCTCACCAGCGTGGGCGTGGACATCGGTTCGTCCACGTCCCACCTGGTGTTCTCGCTTCTCGAACTCAGCCAGGAAGGCACCCGGTACGTCGTCAAGAAGCGGACGGTGCTGAGCGAATCGGAGATTCTGCTCACCCCCTACACCGACGACCTGACCATTGACGTGGACCGTCTGGGCCGCTTCATCAACGAGCAGTACGAACACGCCCAACTCAAGAGGGAGGACGTCGACACCGGGGCGCTGATCCTCACCGGCGTGGCCGTGCGGCGGCGCAACTCCCGCGCCATTGCCGAGCTGTTCGCCGCGGAGGCAGGCCGGTTCGTGTCGGTCACCGCCGGGGACGGCCTCGAGACCACCATGGCGGCCCACGGCTCGGGAGCCGTGGCCCGCTCCGGCCGGGACGACGCGGTGGTGCTGAACATCGACGTGGGCGGCGGCACCAGCAAGATCGCGGTGTGCGCGGGCGGCAGGGTGCGCGAGGTCACCGCCATCGACGTGGGCGCCCGGCTCCTGGCCATGGACGGGGCCAGTACGGTGGTGCGGGTGGAGGAGGCGGGGCGGCGCCACGGCGGCGCCGTGGGCGTCGAACTGGAGTTGGGCCAGCTCATGAACGAGGAGACGCTGGAGGCCATCGCTTCCGAGATGGCGGACCGCCTGTTCGAGGTGGTCAATCAACAGGATCTCACCGAACAGACCCGCGGGCTGCTCCGGCTGCCGCCTCTTTCGTACCGGGGCAAGGTCGACGCGGTCACCTTCTCGGGCGGGGTTTCCGAGTTCATCTACGGTCAGGCCGACAACGGTTTCGGCGACATGGGCCCGATGCTCGGCCGCGAGATTCGCCGGCGGGTGGAAGGCTTGGGAATACCCATTCTGGAGCCTTCGGCGCGCATCCGCGCCACCGTCATCGGCGCGTCCCAGTACACCATCCAGGTGAGCGGCAGCACCATCTTCATCTCGCCGCCCGAAGCCGTGCCGGTAAGGAACGTTCCGGTGGTGAGAGTCGATTTCGAGTGGGACGACGACATCGATCCCGCCAAGGTCATCGCCGCCATCGACAACGCGCTCCGGCGGCTCGACCTGCAAGACGGCCGCCAGCCGGTGGCGCTGGCGTTCCACTGGCAGGGGTCGGCGACCTTCGCCCGGCTGCAGGCCTTTTGCGGGGCTGTGGCGGAGGGTCTCAAGCCGGTCCTGGACAAGGGGCACCCGCTGATCCTGGTGAACGACGGCGACATCGGCGGCATCCTGGGGCTTCACTTCAAGGAAGAGATAAGACTCGACAAGGCCATCATCTCGGTGGACGGCATCGTGCTGCAGGAGTTCGACTACATCGACGTCGGCGCCCTGATCCCGTCTTCGGGCGCGGTCCCCGTCGTCATCAAGTCGCTGGTGTTTCCCGGTGCGGAGCAGAACGCGGCCATCCGGCAGTAGGCACCTGCGCCGCGTTAAGACGGAGATGTAGGGGCGGGTTTCAAACCCGCCCGCAAATTGTGCTATGCGAGCACGGGCGGGTTTGAAACCCGCCCCTACGAAGCGGCGTAGAGGACGAGTCATGCAAGCGCAAGAAATCCAGGCAGCTCCACCGGACCCCTATCGGGCGTGGTTCCAGTGCATCGCCGGCTGCCCGGGGCGCTACAGCCTCAAGGAGATCATCTACGAGTGTCCGCGGTGCGGCAATCTCCTGGAGGTGCGCCATGATATGGACCTCCTTCGCAAGCACACGCCGGAATACTGGAAGGACCTCTTCGACCAGCGGCTGATGCGGACCCAGTGGCCCTACGGCAGCTCGGTCTGGGGCAAGCGGGAGATGGTCTGTCCCGAGGTGGAAGACGCCAACGTGGTCTCGACCCTCGAAGGCGGCAGCAACCTCTTCTGGGCGGAACGTCTGGGCAAGGAGATCGGCGTGCCCGAGCTCTGGGTCAAGCTGTGCGGCAACAGCCACACCGGGTCCTTCAAGGACCTGGGCATGACGGTGCTGGTGTCCATGGTGCGCCAGATGATCTCGGAGGGGGTCGAGATCCCCGCGGTGGCCTGCGCATCCACGGGAGACACCTCCGCGGCCCTGGCGGCCTATTGCGCGGTGGCGAACATCCGCGCCGTCGTGTTCCTCCCCAAGAACAAGGTGTCCACGGCCCAGCTCATCCAACCCATCGCCCACGGCGCCGTGACGCTGGCCATCGACAGCGACTTCGACGGTTGCATGGCGCTGGTGCGGGAGCTTTGCACCCGTCACGACATCTACCTGGCCAACTCCATGAACTCGCTCCGGGTGGAGGGCCAGAAGACGGTGAGCATCGAGCTGGTGCAGCAATTCGACTGGCAGGTACCCGACTGGGTGGTCATCCCCGGGGGAAACCTGGGCAACGTCAGCGCCCTGGGCAAGGGATTCCAGCTCATGCGCGAGCTCGGCATGATCTCCAAGCTGCCGCGCATCGCCTGCGCCCAGGCCCAGAGAGCGAACCCGCTGTATCGCAGCTACCTGAAGGACTTCGAGGAGTTCGAGCCGGTGCAGGCCCAGCCGACCCTGGCCAGCGCCATCCAGATCGGCAACCCCGTGAGCATCGAGAAGGCCATCCGCACGCTCAAGGACTTCGACGGCGTGGTGGAGCAGTCCACCGAGGCCGAGCTGGCCGATGCCGCCGCCCGCGCCGACCGCACCGGGCTGTTCAACTGCCCCCACACCGGCGTTGCGCTGGCAGCGCTCTTCAAGCTGGTGGACCGGGGCGTCATCCGCAAACAGGACCGCGTCGTGGTCATCTCCACCGCCAACGGCCTCAAGTTCCCGGAGTTCAAGATCCAGTATCACGAGGGACAACTTCCGGAAGTGGCCTCCCGCTACCGCAACACCCCCATCGACGTGCCCGCGGACTACGACAAGGTCCGTGACGCGGTGCTCCGCGCCATCGAGGACCGCAACTAGCCTGGCCAGCAGCCGTCGGTGGAAGGACCCGGGACCCCACCGGCTACCAGGCGAAGTTTCCCTCGTCATCGAGCGGCGAGAAGGGGTTCCAGGCAACTTCCCACAAATGCCCGTCGGGATCCTTGAAGTACCCCGAATGGCCGCCCCAGAAGACATCCTGCGCCGGCTTGACGATGGTGCCGCCGGCACGTTCGGCCTCGTCAAGCACCGTGGCAACGTTCTCGCGTGCACGGACGTTGTAGGCCAGGGCAACAGCACCTGTCGCCGCGCCGTCGCCGCCCTGCGGCCCGATATCCTCGATGAGTTTGGTGCGGGGATAGAGGGCAAACCCGATTCCGTTGAGCGTGAAGCAAACGATGGAATCGGCCTGCTCTTCACTCGCAACACGCCAGCCGAGCGCCTCGTAAAATGTGCGTGCGCGCGGAAGATCGTCTACCCCCAGGGTGACGATGCTGAGACGCTGTTCCATACAGTCTCCTCCTTGGCCGGCCAGTTGGACGATCCGTCAATCACACAACGCTAGGCCTCCGGTGCGAACTGCAGCGAGGCCAGCCGGGCATAGAGGCCGCCGCCGCTCATCAGTTCCTCGTGGATGCCGGTGGCGACGATGCGGCCCTGGTCGATGACCACGATGCGGTCCGCCTTGAGCACGGTGGCGAGACGGTGGGCGATGATGAGGGTGGTGCGGTCGGCCATGAGGCGTTCCAGGGCTTCGTGCACTAAGTGCTCGCTTTCCGCGTCCAGGGAGCTGGTGGCCTCGTCCAGCAGCATGACCGCCGGGTCTCGGAGGATGGCCCGGGCGATGGCAATGCGTTGGCGTTGGCCGATGGAAAGCCTCAGGCCCTTCTCGCCGAGGAAGCTGTCGTAGCGCTCCGGCATGCCCTGAATGAAGTCGTCGGCGAATGCGGCGCGGGCAGCCGCCGTTACCTCGGCGTCCAGAGCCTCGGGGCGGCCGTAGCGGATGTTTTCCCGGGCGTTGGCGGCGAAGATGACGGTTTCCTGTGGCACCAACCCGATGCGGCTCCGCACGGCCTGGGGGTCGGCTTCCCGAAGGTCGACGCCGTCCAGGCGAACGCACCCGCTGCCCGGGTCGTAGAATCTCAGCAGCAGCTTGAACACGGTGCTCTTGCCGGCTCCCGAAGGACCCACCAACGCCACGGTTTCCCCCGGTTCGATGGCGAGCGAGAATCCGTGCAGCGCGTGCTCGCCTGGGCGGGAAGGGTACTGGAACTCCACTGCGTCGAGAACGACGCTGCCTCGCGGCGGTTCGGGCAGGGGCCGGGCCGCCGCCGGCGCGGTGATGGCCGGCCGCGCGTCCAGGATCTCCATCAATCGCTCCGTGGCCCCGGCGGCCCGCTGCACCTCGCCCCAGACCTGGCTCAGGGTGGCGGCCGAGCCCGCCACGAAAATCGCGTAGAACACGAACTGGATCAGGACGCCGGCGGACATCCGGCCGCTCAGCACCGCGTCCGCCCCCAGCCACAGCACTCCCACGACGCCGCCGAACATCAGCGTGATGACGAGGAAGATGAGCAGCGCCCGGTGACGGACCCTCACCAGCGCGGTGTGGTAGGCTGCCTCGATAGCCGCGCCGAAGCGCTTTCTCTCGTTGCGTTCCTGGGTGAACGCCTGCACCGTCTCGACCGCGTCGAGGTTCTCTCCGGCGAGGGCGCTGGTGTCCGCCACGCGGTCCTGGCTCAGCCGGGACAGGCGCCGCACCCTTCGGCCCAGAATCAGGATCGGTAGCAGCACGAGTGGGATCAGCACCAGGATGGCGCCCATGAGCTGCGGGCTGGTGACGATCAGCATGACGAAACCGCCGGCGAAGATCAGCAGGTTCCGTAGCGCCATGGAGGCGCCCGAGCCGATCACCGTCTGGATCAGCGTCGTATCGGTGGTCAATCGCGAGAGGATCTCGCCGGTGCGGGTCACCTCGAAGAACGTGGGGTTCATGCGCAGCACGTGACCGTGTATCTCTTTACGGATGTCGGCCACCACCCGTTCCCCGATCGTGGCGACGTAATAGAATCGGCTGGCGGATGCCACGGCCAGGACGGCGATGACTCCCAGCAGCAACTGGAAACGCTCGCCGATCAACGCGCGGTTCGCTTCGGTGAAACCAGTCTCCAGTATCTCCCGGGCGGCGATGGGCAGGACGAGCGTGGCCCCGGCCGCCGCCAGCAGGGACATGGCCGCCAGGGTCAGCAGCAGCGGGTAGGGTTTCAGATACGCGGCGAGCCGCCGCAGGGGGCGCACGTTACGGCTGGCAGGTCGCGAATCGGAAAGATTGGCTGGCGCTTGCATCAACCCGCGCGATTAGGCAGCCATGCTCCGGAACCGTGTTTCCCGCACCTTCTCCGTCATTCCCGCGGAAGCGGGAATCCAGGGGCGGCGGGGCCGGGCAGCACGGCTGCCGCATCCCTCCGCCGCCCAGGACTCCCAAAAACCGCTTATACGTTGACCACCACCACGCCCTTGGGTTCCAGGTAGTAGTCCAGCGCCTCGGGTCCGTGCTCACGCCCCACGCCGCTGGACTTGACGCCGCCGAAGGGCAGCTCGTCGTAACCGTAGTGCAGCGAGTTCACCCACACGTTGCCCGCCTGGAGCTTGTCGATAGCCTTGTTGGCGTAGCCCATGTTGCTGGTCCAGATGGACGAGCCGAGGCCGAACTCGGAAGCGTTGGCCCGCTCGATGGCTTCGTCGATGTCCTTGAAGGTGAACACCGGCAGGGCCGGTCCGAAACATTCCTCCCGGGAGATGCGGGCATCGTCGGGCACGTCCGTGAGCAGCGTCGGCAGGTAGAAATGGCCGTTCTTGAACTGGTCGCCTTCCGGCCGGGCGCCGCCCGCCACCACCTTGGCCCCCCGGGCCTTGGCGTCCTCCACCTGCTCCTCCACCTCCGTGCGCTGGTAATCGACGTGGAGCGGCCCCATGCGGCTTCCCTTCTCCATTCCGTCTCCCACCGCCTTCTTCTGGAGGCCCGCGGCGAGCTTTTCGACGAAATCATCGGCGATGGATTCGTGCACGAAGAGCCGTTTCACTCCGAGACACATCTGTCCGCAGTTGAAGTACCGCCCGATGTCCGCCATCTTCACCGCCATGTCGACGTTGGCGTCTTCCATGACGATCATGGGGTCGCTGCCGCCGAGCTCCAGGGTCACGCGCTTGATCTCTCGTCCGGCCACCTCCATGACGTGACGGCCGACCGGGGTGGAGCCGGTGAAGGCGATGCGGCGGACACGAGGGTTGCTGAGCAACTCCTCGCCCACCGAGCCGCCCGGTCCGCTGACGAAGTTCACCGCGCCCTTGGGCAGGCTCTTCTTGCCGTCGGCGTAGGTGGCCTGCGAGATCAGCTCCATGCACAGCGCCGTGGCCAGCGGGGTGGTGGAGGCGGGCTTGACGATGATGGTGTTGCCTGCCGCCAGCGCCGGACCCACCTTGGTCCCCATGAGCGTCAGCGGGAAGTTCCACGGCACGATGGCGCCGCACACGCCGATGGGCTGGCGCACCACCATGCCGTAGGCATTCTTCTGCGGCAGCGGCACGTGGGAGCCGCGTACCTTGGAGGCGAGACCCGCGTAGAACTCCAGGCCGTGGATCAGGTGATGGATCTCGAGGCCGGCCTCGAACAGGGTTTTCCCCTGCTCCTGGGTCAGCAACTGCGCGATATCCTTGCTGCGCTCCTTGATGAGGTCACAGGCGCTCTCCAGCGCCTTGCCGCGGTCCTCCGGGGTGGTGTCGGACCATTCCTTGAAAGCCGTTTCCGCCGCGTCCACGGCTTGCCGGACATCCTCTTCGGAGCCCTTGGCGGCGTGGTCCACGACCTGTCCGGTGGCCGGATTCCGCACTTCGTAGGTTTCCTTCTTCACGGCGTCCACGAGTTCGCCGCCGATCAACAGCTTGGACATTCGATACCTCCGGATTCTGAAATTGATGGGATGTTTCGCATGAAGCCCCGGTTGCGCCGCGTGATGCGGCCGCCGAGGCCTTGAATTGTCTCTTGTGTCTACTGGCCCTTGAACTTGGCCGTTCGCTTCTCCAGGTAGGCTTTCACGCCCTCGTTGCCGTCATCACTGGCAAAGGTCTGGGTCAGCACCTCCCGCTCGAACGCCAGGCCCTCCGGCAGCGAGGTCTCGATCCCCGCGTGGATGGCGCGCTTGATCTTGCCCACGGCCAGGCTGGCCTTGTTGGGCGGTACGAACTGCTTGGCGTAGTCCATGACGTCCTGCAAGAAGGTCTCGCGCTCATAGATGTAGTGAAGGAGTCCCATGTCGAGGGCCTCTTCGAAGGCCACCTGCTTGCCCGTGGCGCAGAGCTCCAGGGCCTTGGCCCGGCCCACCAGGCGCGGAAGGCGCTGGGTGCCGCCCATGCCCGGCATGACCCCGAGGTTCACCTCCGCCAGGCCCATCCGGCCGCCGTCCTTCTTGCCGATGCGGATGTCCGCGGCCATGGAGATCTCGAGGCCGCCGCCGACGGCGTGACCGTTGATGGCCGCGATGACCAGCTTGGGGGTGTTCTCCATGCGCATCAGCACCTCGTGGCCGTGGAGCGCGAAGTTGGCCTTGTAGGAAAGGGTCTGGCTCCCAAGCATGTTGATGTCGGCGCCGGCCGAGAAGAACTTTTCTCCTTTGCCGGTAATCACAATCACGTGGGTATCGTCGTCGAAACGCGCCTTCAGCAGCGCGTCATCGAGCTCCCGCAACATCTCGTGGGTGTAGGAGTTGACCGGCGCATGATTCAACTCGATCAGCGAGATTCCGTCTTCTGTTTTTTGGTCAATGCTGCCGTCTGCCATGTTTGCCTCCTGAATTAACGCTTCTTGAAATATACGTTTCTCGGGATATAGCGCCGACCGGATCGCCGTGCGCCGGCGGTTCGCCGCACAGCAAAGCCACTTTCGCATCCCGGGATGCCGTATTCGAGCGGGAAGAAGGGCACTGTAACGGGGGGCTGCTTCCTGTTCGCCGATCCATCTGAATTAGCGGGCAGGGCCGGACAAGTCAATACTTGGCGGCCTGTGGCTCATGGATGGAGTCCGATCCGCGGGTCCTTGGAAGGCCACGGGCGGGTTTGAAACCCGCCCCTACGGGATCTCGCCTGAGCACGGGTCCGTTGGAAAAAGAGGCCCTGTATGGCAAGAGTAACACGATGGCCAGGCAGAACGCGCGACAGATGACCATTCGAAGCGGTTTGAAGGGGCTCCGGAACGAGGGTTTGGAGACGGAATCGCCGGATGCGACCATGGTGGAGCCGCTGCTCCAGAGGTTCGGCGCCGATTCGGCCGCGTCGCTGGCGGTGGCGTACGTCCTGGGCCGCATCCGTGACACCGCCGCCGTGGAGGCGCTCAAGTCTCTCGAAGCACGGGCCGGGAGCAAGGAGATCCGGCGGGAGATCCGCCGATCCCTGTTCAAGCTGGCCCAGGGCGGGCTGGCGGCGGCCGAGCCGGAAGCGCCCCAGGCCGAGGCCGCCGGCGCCAACTTCAGCCTCGCCCCCGAGATCGAGGGGTACCTGTCATCGGTGACCGGCGGCGGCTCGCGAATGGTGATCCTGACGCGGCCGCAACCCGGCGGGGGGCTGATGGCCATGCAAGCGGCCGTCAATGACCGCCGCGGACTCGAAAGGCTCGCGGGCAACGTCATCCGCCGCAAGGAATTCCGGCAAATGATGGACGAGATGAAGGCTCAACTCGGAGTCTCCATAACCCCCGTGCCCTGGGAGTACGCCGACTGGTTGCTCCACGAAGCCTACCAGAAAGTGACGGAGTCGCCGGGCGAGGGGGTGGCCGACTATACCCGGCTGCGGACTCATCTGACCGGCGCCAGGCCCGCGCAGCGCTCCCACCCGGTCTTCGATCTCGTGGTGACCGACGGCATCGATTCCACGATGTTGTCCGAGACTTCGGACAAACTCCTGGACGAGCCGGAGCTCCGCACCTGGTTCGTGGAAAAGGACCTGTTGGAGCCCTATCTGGAACGCATCGAGGATACCGAGCACAGTCGCATCGTGCTCAACCCGATGCAAAAAGAGGAACGATTCCGCACCATCGTCCGGGAAGCCGTCCAGGGAATCTTCCTCGGCGCGGAGACGGCCCCGGCCTTCGAGCAGCGTTTCGAGGACGCCGCCCTCCACCTCCACGTTTCGGGTCAGGAAGAAAAGGCGAGGGCGATCCTCGGTGTCGCCCTGGCCATTCGCCGCGGCGACCTCGGCAGCCTGGGGGTCCCGTTGCTGGAAACCCTGGTGATGCGCAGCCTCAGCCTCCACAAGACCCAGGAGAAGGAACAAGCGGCGGAGGAGCCGTCGCTGATCGTCAAGCCGTAGATGCGTGCGGCCTCATTTGTCAGACACAAACAGTTTCCCATCCGGCTTCGCTGTCTTCAATGTCACCCACGGTGAGGAAGAGGATTCGGAACTCTTCAACTCGCGTTGGTACCACGACAATTGCGACTGCAACCACTTCAACTGGAGTCTGTACCAATTGTGCACTTCACCAGCACTTCTTTCGGTTCTCTGTCGCCAGTGGTCTTGGAAGAGTTCACTAAGGACGAATTCGATTGCGCTCATGGGAGTAACGAAGACGCTTGGCAATCTGGGTATCGGGACCGATTTGGGAAACGGCGGGACGTCGCAGTCGCCGAGTATCTGTGCATGGATGTAACATCCAGGGCTGTCCTTGGTTCCCAGCTCCAGGCGCCACATCGCCAAACGTGTTCTCGGCTCGGTTGGTTCGTACAAGGCTATCCTGGTTGACGCTTTTCCACAGAATTCCACTGTGCGTTTTGACGAGCGTTTACCTAAAGGGCATAGTTCCCACCTGCCTGAAATCACGGCAAATATCTTTCGGCCACCTTTCTTGGTGCCGGCCTCGTATTCCCCCTCGCTCTCTATCGTTTGGAGAGGCTCAAGATCCAGTTGGCGTACCGTGCCTGGTGGCAGGTTTTCGATGGATTTGAGGTCTCTTGAGAAAGCATCCAATGCAAGTGACATTCGAGAATCAAAGAACGGCTCGGCCATTTGCCTCATTGCCATGATTTCCTGCTGTAGGTCTACGAACAGGAAGCGAAAACCAGCCATCTTGATCCTTACTCGGGGTTGTTTCGGACACGGTGCAGATCGAGAGGGTTCACCATCGTGCGCAGATCGGGGTCTTCTTTAACTGTGCTGATGTCAATCCAGGGTGAATCTGCGAATGCCGGCCAATGATCGGGGCGTAGTGTAACGGCGTCCATCGGCGTTAGGAACCGGCCGGAGGGCGTGAGGTCCCTGTCCAAACAAACCACTGCGGGATTGTAGTCAATCGGTTCCAGGTCCATTCCCGCGCGCTCAGCCAAAGCGTCTCGGAACTCTTGCTTGCCAGTTCGGTGGCCGCCACCCAAATTCCAAACGAAGTCCTCCAGTGCGCCGCGCCACCACCTTCCTCCCAGGAATTCGGCCAAGATTCCGGAATAGCGCATCGATTCCAAATCCCTTGATAGGGCACTGTTCCCTTTGAGTACCTCACGTAGAGCGTCCACGGTAATCCGCAGCCGTGCCGCCACCCAGTGCTCCTCCCACAAGAAACAGGGATAGGGCAGTACTTGATGCAGCAGCCATCGAATGAACAGAATGCCATGCCTGCCTGAAGTCAACTCGCTAGCCGGTACGCGACAGTCCTGAACGTCGAGCCAGCAGCGGTCGAACCACTTGTTTTTCTTCTTCATTCCAAGCAGTCGCCTTACTGTCGAATCGGACTTGTGGCGAGTTGAGGGCCATTTTCTGGGTAACTGGCGTACTCCCCGCGCGAGGAGCATCATTCTGTCATAGCCGCCGCGCTCTACCTTGGTAAAGACCCATTCCAGATTGTTCATGCGGGCAAGAACGTGTTGTGCGGTCTCGGACGGCAGGCGCCCCTGGATATCACTTATACGACCAGTGAGTAGCGCAAAAGCCGTCAGCCGCGCACTCTCGGATCGGTCCGCCTGCTCCCGAAGCACATTCGCAAGAGCCATGCCGGTGGTAGGTCTGAGTGAAACCGGTTGTTCGTCGCGTTCGGACCAATGGTCCAACTGATAGTCCACCAAGACTAGGTCAGCATTTTCGAGTTGAGATACTTCGACATCTTGGGGATGGGCCACGGTCGTTGTCGCCCGACCACTAAGGCCCAACGCCGCAGTCTCAGAGTCCTGTTCCTTGTCGTCGATGACCAGGATGGAGGGCCGTTCGGTCGTCATCATCATGAGGTGTGATTCCCACTTGGAAAGGAGACTTCTACAGCGGTCTTGAACGGTCTCTTCGGCTGGACGAAACTGACCGCTGCGCCATAGTTGTCCAACAGGTTGCGCGTAATTGTCAGCCCCAATCCCATTCCTTGGCCCAGTACCGGGTCTATCTTCGTCGTCGTCGACTCAAAAGGCCTGAACCAGCGCTCCGCCTCATCGAGGTTTACAGCGACACCCGTATTCTGGATGAGGATTCGAGTTTGACCACCCTTAACAGATGCCGAAGCGCGAATACGTCCGTCTTCTCCAATAGCCTTCACTGCATTCGTTAGCAGGTTGGCGAACACGGCTGTAATCTCAGCGGGAAACATCGGGACCGACCTCAAGTCGGACGGAATTCTGTTCTCGATGTCGATGTGGCGGCGTTCAGCTTGGTGACGGATAAAACCAACAGCGGCATTGAAACGGTCGCTCAGACGTTGGCGTGAACGGCGACGGCGTGAATCCGGTATTTCGAGTTCCATCAAGTAAGTTGCTTGGCGTTCCAATCCCTGTTTCAGATTGCCGATGACCGACAATGTCTGCAATAACTGTTGATGGTCCTCACGCGGAAATAAGTCTGTTTTGACGATTTGTTCCAACGCGCTTTCGATGACCTGTGCCATACCGAGTAGGCCATTAATTTCGTGCACGAAAGCCGCCATCTGAGTCCCCACGGACGCCAAGACCAACAAGAGCGATCGTTCGGACCAGAGGTCTGCAACAAGGTCCGTCGTCTCGCCGAACTCTCGCAAGGCTTCGCTGGCTTCGATCTCCGCTTTCGCTGCATTCCCCTCGTTGAAACTCTCGCGAGCCTTCTTCATGAGTTGGACAGCCCCTCGAAGCCGATCCGGCAACGCAAGCTCCTCAACGCCGCTGTCTTGAGCCCGTTCCGTCTGGAACTCGCCAACCTTCGACTCTCGGCTACGAGCTTCCTTCCTTTCAAAACGGCGCGCGTAGGCCGCCGCCGCCCGCGTTCTTGTGCAGAGATCTATTCCCGTCCGGATGAGCGACGCCAATGTGTCGAAGCTGGCTTCTGGAACAAAGCCCTCTCGATTCACGAGGACGCGCAAATACGGACAACGCTCTTGGGTCAAGAAAACCGCTCCAAAGTAGTTGTTGTTCGGCACCCGAATTAAACCCTCGTCGGCGTCCACGGCCTCAACGCCGAGGGGGAAGTCACGAAGCATCTCGAGCTGTCGCGGACGCCGAGTATAGTCAGCATCGATCGAGAGCCAGTCGTCGCTTGTTTCCCCGTAGGGTAAGACTCGGAACCCCTCCATGTAGACTCTGATGCCGCTGGTGCGCGTAGCCCACACCCGTTGGTCTCGGGTGAGATTCATGCTGCCCTCTCTCACCAGAATACGTGCGTCGAAGTGCGGTCCCCGCTCAGGTGTGGGATGAGGTATCGTCTGATGGACCGGCTTAGCTTGGCGATTGGCCCTTAGGGTCTTCTTTGTCGGTGAGATCGCAAATGCTACGCGTTCGTCGTTGGGGGCCGCCCGGATTTCAAGCACCCAGTTCGCCATTTCCGCGACGAGTGCCCAGTAGCTCTCGCCGACGGCGAAGTCGCCTTCAAGTTTGACCTGGAAGGGAGAGGTCGAGCCACTGGTACCCTGGTCGCGTACAAACGGCGTATCGAACAAGAGCGATTTTCCAATGACAGACGGCGGCAGCGGATTGTAGAGAAATGCAGGGGGGTCGAAGGATTGGACCTCTGCAAAAAATCTCGCACGTTCGGCCGGAGTCCAGGCTCTTCGCAGCCGCGACAGAATGAGCGTCGTTCCAGGAGGAGCATTCTTGCGGGCCTTCTTGTTACTTAGAACGATCGCGTCGGTGGACTCAATTTGATCCAAGGTTTCGTACCGCTCTATCTCGTCCCAATCTATTGCAGCATAGAGGGCTTCCCCTCGTTCCTCTTGTCCGGGGGATCGCCATACGCTATCTACTTCGAGCTTTCTGGCAAGTTTGTGGGCGGCTAGACGCCCGATTCCCTTGGCGCCGGTATAGCGGCGTTGGAACAGCATGGATCGCCGCTCTCCCTGGTCCTTCAGGCGGGAGGCGACCCGCAAAAACCCATTTTCGAACTGTTTCGCGTTCATTCCGACGCCGTTGTCGGTCACGAGGATATTTCCCCGACTCGGATCGTCCAGCGCTTCACCAAGCACGGTGACTTCTGTCGCATCGGCGTCATAGGCATTCTTGATCAACTCTATCAGCGCGGTCGAGTCGCGTCCGACCAACAACTCGCCCAACTCGCGGAACAGGTGTGTGTCGACAGTGAACTTAGCCATGACCGCTTCCGTTCCGCGCGGGTCGGCGTTGGGCACTCAACTCCGCGTGCGCCCGCTGCAGTCGTCGGATGTCTGTCTTCTGCAGGCCCAATCCGTCTCTGAGAACGAGATCATCCGCTAGTGCCCTGGCTTGAGCTTCTAGTCCGGATCGCATGAGTTGATTCAACTCCTCGAAGTTTCCTCTCGTACCCTGAACCATCGGCACCGGCACCCGGTTCCATGTGCTGGGTTCCATTTTTAACACCCCACCGCCGTAGCGACGGCCGTGGAGTTCGGCCCAAGTGCTGACCGCACTCGTGAGGAACCCGACCACCGCGGTCTCCGGAGAAACGTCGGTTTGGCTCCAGTATACCGCATGGAGTGCATTGGTGCATCGACAATCCGCTCGGTTGAGAACGAGCAATGGAGCACCCAAACGTGTGCACGTAGCGAACGCGTCAGGAACAGGAGAAAGCGGGACACAGAACCAGGGGGTGCGGATTGTGCACTTGAACCGTTGATGCACACCTGTCTCGATTCCTTCTGCAATCCACTGTCGGACTCCAGGAGTGTCTCTATTCCCCGGCGTGGCCCGTACCAGCACGGTCCGTTGCCTAGCGTCGGCGCGATCTTGGAGATCCTTTTCAGTAAAGTCCAGGCCTGACAGCCAACGCGTACGAGACACCACCTGAAGCCAAGCTTTTTGAGAAATATCCAGTTTCTCCAGATCCTCGACACTTCGTATGAAGTGGCTGTTGGCGCCCGTGACCAAACCGATTTGTAGAGTTGCGATATCAGAGAATTTCTTGACGGACGAATGCTGCTCCAACTCGTTGAGCAAATGAACAGCCTTAGAGTCCACAGGGCGACCCTGTACAGTA
The DNA here is from genome assembly GCA_965221155.1 of uncultured Binatia bacterium (SeqCode). Classification (GTDB taxonomy): domain Bacteria; phylum Desulfobacterota; class Binatia; order UBA9968; family JAJDTQ01; genus JAJDTQ01. The sequence goes on from OZ244869.1 coordinate 2,871,711, forward strand.
GTTGAACGGGAACGAGAACGCTTGCCTGTGGCGCTATTCAGAACGGCAGCCAAGTCCTGGGAGTTTTCGACGGCCTCAACCCGATAGCTTCCCGGTTTGCCGTAGCCTGAGGCTGCGACCGCGACCACGGATTCGTCCGTGCGGTCGAACATGCGGTCACGGATATGCACTAAGCAAACGCGTTCGAAACGGCCGATGAGCGTATCTCTGATGCTTTGGGCATAGTCGGCCTGTTGGATCGCTTCCGGAACGAGCATGGCAAGCTTGCCGTGCTCGCCGATAAAGCTAAGTGCGTGAACCAGAAAATACGCCCAAGCGCTTGCGGTGGCGGGAAGCTTGACACCGGCGGCATCAACGGCCGCTCGACCTGCCTGTCTGGTCGTGCCGTTGAACCAGTGGTGACGCACGTAAGGCGGGTTGCCCACCACGGCCTGAAACGGTGTACCGTGCAGATCTTTGGGGGACAACGTGAGGAAGTCCCGCACAATACAGTTTTCTTGGAACAGATTCTCGCTACCGACCACATGCTTCAAGCACGACTCGTCTACGTCTACGCCGAAAACCAATCGACCGGGTTCGGGAACACCCTTGCGAGCGAGAACCCGTATTGCTGCATTCAAGAACGCGCACCCTCCAAAACTTGGGTCCAGAACAGTACCTTGGTCGGGTGTGAGTGCCCACTCCGCGAGGACATCCGCGAGGTCTGCTGGCGTGTAGTACGCTCCCCTGAGACGTCGAGGATCGACGGTCGGCTCCGCATGGGAAGTGGGCTCCTCTCTTGAAGTATTCATCTGCGTCCCGTTTGAGACGTCTGGTCCGACGCCGTGGAGTGGGATGGTTGTGTCCCTTCGGACAGCATGCAATTCCGCTGCCAGATTGTTGATGCCCTCTCAGCACGGTCCAAACCGTGCAACTCGGCAAGTCTTGCGTCAGCAATCTGTCGGATTCGACGAGTTTTAGTGGGCAGCCGGGGAGCGGTGGCCATTGCCCTCTACCATTCCTCGTTGCCTTGGGCTGGTCCGGTGGCTGTTTCGGAGTGAATATTCTCGGCTGTTACCCGGGCCAGCATGTCAACCAAGTTATAGATTGTCTTGCGTAGCGTGCCGTCGTCCTGGTGTGAAGCCTTTTCCACAACCGAGCCTCCTGTCACCCCAACTGTCAATCCGGCAGCACCGCGATCGCCTCGATCTCCACCAGGTAGTCCGCGTTGGCCAGGCCGGCCACCACCACCAGGGTGCTGGAGGGCGGCTCGGAGCCGAAGTACTTGAGCCGCGCGGGGCTCAGGTCGTCGCGGTACCGCGGGTCGGTGATGTAGGTGGTGATCTTGACGATGTCGCCGAAGCTGGCACCGGCCTCGTCGAGGACCGACTTCATGTTCTTGAGCACCTGCTCCGCCTGGGCCGCGGCGTCACCTTTGCCGACGACGTTGTTGTCGGCGTCCACCGCGGTCTGGCCGGCGATGAAGAGCAGGCGTTTGCCTTCCGCCAGAATGCCCTGCGAGTAACGCGGCCGCGGGTCGGGAATGCTCTGGGGTTGAAGCACTTTTCTCATGATTTCCTCCTGGGCTGATAGGACAAATGGGCGTTACGGAACCTTGGCCAGCATAAGGAATATCCGATACTAATGCCAGCAGGGTATTCGGGCCTGGCATCTTCCCACGTAGGTCGGATTAGCGAAGCGTAATCGTGCGCCGTGGAAAGGCGCTGTCACCCAGCGGGTGCGAACCCCGTCCGGCAACTGTCGTTCCAGCCGGGAGCAATCGGAGCGGCTTGGGGAGGTAACGACCTGGGCTGAAGCACTTCGATGGAAAAGGGTCGTGTAGGCGACTCAGCGAACACGCAGGCGGTAACGAGAGTGAACGCCGAGCAGGCCTCGAAAATAGCGATGCGGAAGCCGACCCGGCGATTACACGGGGAAGGCTGGCACAGGTCGGGAAGCGAGCGACGGGAGCACCGACGGTTCCGCCGGGGTAGTGGCGACGGCATGCGTGGAAGAGGGGGACAGCAGCAACACGGGAAGCCCTGTCAGGGGTGTGCACGCACGGAACCGGAGATCCAGCAGGGTCAGGCCGGGGGCTGGCAGGGTGGCGGAGAGGTTCGGAGTACCGGGGAAGCGGGGTAATGCCTGTGGAGGGAAGGGACCTCAGGTGAGGAGGGATGACCGAAGGGAGCAGGGACACGGGAGTGGCGAAGCCTACAACCCCGAATAGTGGTCCGGAAATCCCAGAGGCATCACATGCAAAAGTGAAGGGCCGAGCCAGACGCCGTGTGCAAGCGCCATGGGGAAGGCTCGGGGTCGTCGAGGCGTAAACAGGCTCGACCCCCCACCGGACGCGACCCGGAACGGAGGGCGGAAGCCGTGCAGCTTCCGCAATGAGTATCGGAGTACCCGATCCCCTGCCGCTGCGGCCGCCAGGGTGTTCCGTGTGCGAAACGCATGATCCCACTGGAGAGCCGAGTGCGGGAAAGCCGCATGCTCGGTTCGGTGAGCGGGGAGAGGAAACGCGGCCACGGGGAGGACTGAGGCACCGGCCAACGGCGAAAGCTGCCGGTAACAGCTACTCCCTTCCCCTACCGCTGGCGCGCCTCTCCTCGACTCTACCGACACGGCGCGGCACGGCATGTCGGGTTACGCCTTCGGCTAACCCGACCTACGAAAGACAGGTGCCCGGCAGGTGCGCCGGAGTGCGGGTTACCGGTACAGGCGCGCGTCGTCCAGCGAGGTCTTCGGCTTGCGGATCTGGGGCGTGAGGGACGGCAGGCCGGGCCGGGCACGGAGCATGAAATCCACCGGGATGAAGTCCTTGAGCAACGGTATCGGCAGCCGCACGCCGGCATAGGGGCTGACGGAGTCGTTGCCGACGATCAGCTCGTCGGCCAGGAACGACTTCGGCGCGTCCGCGCGCACGCTGACTCCTGACGCGGTGACGCTGCCCTGTACCGTGGGTAGGCCGAGGGCCCGCTGGGGATCGGTTTCCTTGGCACTCAGCAGTTGGTGGTCGAGTATGGGCGAGCGCGGATCGGCGGCACGGCCGGTGCGGCGGACGAACTGCCGATCCGCGTCGTCGGGGCGGCGCTCCGCCGCCTCGAGCTGCATCAGCCGTGCGGGAAAGTCCTTGAGCCCGCCGGCGCTATTGCCGTCCCTTTCATCGACGTCTTCCAGTGCAAGCTCGTAGTGCTTTTCACGCAGCAGGCTCTCCAGGCCCTCGATCCGCCCCTCCGACATCGGATAGGTGCGGGTCCGAACGCCCCATGGGGTGTCGTAGTGCAGCATGATCGTGTTGCGGCCGAGGATGTTGAGGCCGCTCTCGGCCAGCTCCATGTTGTCGGTTCGGCCGTCGAACAGGGCGGTCTTGAGGCCGAGCCCGTGAGGTCCGTAGAGTCGCGGGTTCTCGGTGAGGAATTGCTTGCTGAGCCGCAGGCCTCGGCTCTTGACGGAGACCAGCCGCGCCAGCAGGCCCTTGGCCTTCTCTCCGGCCGGCGTGTCCGGGTAATGCTGGAGAATCGCCGCATACAGGGTCCGTTGCCGCGCTTCGGATGCACTCTCTTCGGCCGCCTTCAGCAGCGTGCGCCCGGCCTTCTCCTCCAGTTCCCGGATTTGTTCCGCCGACAGCTTTCCGGACAGCCTGTGGTAGTACAGCGCCTTGTGGAGGTGGCCCCTGCTTTCGTAGGCTTTCCCCAGCACCTCGTAGACGTCGCCGGATTCTTCCGAGTCCGTACGGAAACGGACATATCGCGCGGCGGCGTCCATAACCGCCTGGTTCGATACCGGATTGCCGCTGAGCATCTCCAAGAGGTTGCTGCTGACGATCAGGATATTGGCGGTTCCGAGGGTGGCGGCCCCGGCCACGCCGTGGGTGATCACCGGCGCCGCCCCGATCAGAACGTTCTTCTCGAGGAAGTTCCGGCCCAGCAGCGCGAAGCGCACCTGCTCCAGGCGGTGCCGTGTACGGGCGCGGTCGAGGACACCCAGAAGATTGTACTCCGGGCTGTCCAGCAGGATCCGGGCGCGTTCCTGCTGGCGGCCGGAGGATGAGCTGCGGGCGATCTCGTCGAGGGTCCTCTTGGCCGCTTCGTGCCGGCCGCTCAACTCCTGGGCCACCGCCCGGGCGTCCTTGGCCAATGCCGCCAGGGGCTCACCGGCGTATCGCCGCTCCATCTTGCGCGCGCGTTCCGCGGCCGAGGCGGCGTCCCCTTTGACCAAGGCGTAGAGCAGCACCCGGACGTCCTTCGATTGTGGGGGACCGGCGCCGGAAAGGCTGTCGGTTTCGGCCACGGAGAGCTGCCGGCGCCGGCTCTCCTCGCGCGTCGCCCTGGCTTCGGCGATCTCCCGGAATCGTTCCTCGACGTCAGCCGCCTCGGGGTCGACCAGGGCCGCCAGATACGCGTGAAACTCCGCGTCCTCGATCCTGCCCTCATCCAGGGCCTCGCGGGCGCTGGTCAGGTGCTTGTGAATCCAGAGGCCTTTTCGGTCGGCTTCAAGGGCCGTGACCTTCTCCGCCACCTCGGTGCTTCTGGGATCATCCGGAAAACGGTCGAGAAAGCGTTTGTACAGGGCCAGGGCCTTGCGCTCGGCCTCCGGCATGCGCGGCGTCCGCGTGCGCTGCATCTCGACAAAAGCGGTCTCCACCGCGGCGGTGACATACGACCCCGACACCAGCGCTATCAGATCCACGGAGGCGAGCAGCCGGTTCAAGAGCGCGTTCCAGCGCCCGATGCGGTGCTCGGCGACCAGGGACTCGGCCTGTTCCAACTCGTCCCGGCCCAGCCGGGCGCGAATCAACCGTTGCGGCGCGCCGGGCGGTGCCGCCGCCAGGGCCTCCTGCTGCGCGTCGCGATACGTTTCACGGTCGGAGAGGTTGCCGTGGTGAAGCTCCCGCACGTGGTGGGTCAGTCCGCTCACGTTGCCGCCTGCGGCGAGCCGTTCCTTGTCGTTGTCCTCGAAGTAGCGGACGTGTCCGCGGAGTCGCTCGGTACGGTGGGTCAGGGCGTCCACCATGGCCACCCGCGCGCGTTGCTCAAGTTCGTCGGGAAAGTATCGCTCGGGGGTCACCGGCGCCTCGAAGGGCTCGAAGTCACGCAGGGGGTCCAGGATCCGTTGGGACGCAACGCCGGCCGACTGCGCCACGGCGGAAACCGGCGACGCCAGCAACAGGCAGAGCAGCAACGCGCCGGTCTTCATCGGTTCAATCTCCTCGTTTGCTCCATGAGGCCCTTCAGTGCTTCGAGCTTGCCGTTGGCCTCGAGCTTCTCGATCACGCCATCCTGCTGGGCTACTTCCCCATAAAGCTTCATGCCGGACTGGGTGAATCCTTCGAAGGTCTCGACATCGAAGTCGAGGCCCTCGGGATCGTTCCGAATCGCATACTCCCTGGCCAGACTCACGTAGTAGTCGCCGAAGTCCAGCAGGTGGCGGTGGTAGTTCTTGCTCTGCACGTGCCGGGAAAGGAGTTGGCTGTAGCCCAGAACCACCAGCTCGTTTCCCTGGTTCAGCCGATGGCGGTTGAGCTGCACGAACGCCACCTTGGCGCGGTCGATGCGTTCCGACTCCACTCGGGCCAGATACTCCAACGGCGTCCCCTCGTGTTTCTCGATCAACGCGTTCCAGGCCAGGACCACGTCGTCCAGGCCCTTGATGTACTCGAACGGATCGTCTTTGGGAAGTACCGTGACGGCGATGCGTTGAAAGGTTTCCAGGGCTTCGAGTTGGCGCTTCGCCGGTTCCGCCAGCTCACCGCCCCCCCGGACCACGGTCCGGTAGTGGCGGATGGCGCGCTGGTAGTCCCGGAGGCGCTCGTAGGCGGTGGCCCGGGTGAACTCCACGATGTCGCCGTAGCCGTTCCCGTGCTTGCGCTGGTAATCATCCAGCCGCAGCAGGGTCGATTTCAGGATATTGGTTCCGGTCACGTCCTTGGGTATGGCGAACCGGTAGACATCCTCCCGCGAGAGCCGTTGGAACTCGTTGACGATCTCCAGCAGGTTGGCCGGCTGCACGTACCGCGGGTCCGGCGCTTCGGTGGGCGTGCACCCGGCGGCGCCGAGAAGCACGAGGGCCCACAGCGACGCCGCGGCTACCGTTGGGTGGTGATGAGCGAATAGCACAGTACCAGCTCGTCCCCTTCGGCCGCGAAGTCGTGGGGCACGCCCCTGGGAATGTGGCAGAGCATACCGGGCCGGAGTCGGGTCACTTCGCCGGACGCGCGCAGCCGGCCCCGCCCCCGGAGCACGTGGCACACCACGTCCTTGTCGTCATGGACGATCTGCTTGGGGTCCGTGGTCGTGGTGGCGCTGAAGGAAACCAGGCCGACGTTGAAGCCGTCGCCCTCGATACACCCCTTGTGGCGGATCTCCGAGTTGATCTCGGCGAGCTCGGCGAGGGCCTCGTCGATGCTGACGATCTTCGTGCCGTGGGGTGCAGCGTTGGACACGGGAACTCCGCCTACGCCGCCGGTTCCGAAATGTGGCGCAGGATCGCGTCGATGGCCCGTTCCGCTTCCCGATCCGGGACCCTGCACGAGCCAACCACCCGGTGGCCGCCGCCGCCGTAGTGGCTGAGCAACTCCCCGACGTTGACCGTGGAGGTGGTGTTGAAGATATTGTATCCCACCGAAATGGCGGTGGTATGGACACGCTGCGAGTCCCGGGCGATCTTCATGGAGATGTTGCCCTCGGGGAACAGCGTATAGAGCAGAAAACGGTTGGCGTCGGTCAGGTCCTCGGTGTCGCGCAGATCGAGAACGATGGCGTTTCCCCGGAGCTCGGCCCGCTCCAGCAGTTGCCGGCGCAGTTTTTCCTGCGAACCGAGGACGTGGTCGCAGCGTCTCCGGACCTCCGGGTCGTCCAGGATCTCCGCCAGGGGGCGCTCCCGGAGCAGGTCGATCAGGCGGCGCCAGTAGGGCTCCTCGTCGCTCTCCTTGCCGTAGATGGTCATGGAGATCAGCACGTAGCCCGCCGGATGGAGCACGTCGTCGCGGGTCAGGGTGCCGCCGTCGATCTTGTCCGTGTCCCGCAGCAGCTCGGTCACGCGCTCGGTGTCCATCATGGGGAGCCCGGAACGGTAGCGCTCCGGCGACGCGCTGGGCACCTGCGAATAATACTCGTACACCACCCGGGCAGCGCTCGGCGCCATGCGGAAGGCGCCGCGCCCGGCGATGACGGGCCGGTCAAAGCCCGCCGCGCCGTTGGTGAAGTGATGGTCGAACCAGAGGCTGCAGGCCTGGTGGTAGGGGAGGTTGGCGATGATGTCCCCGGCGCGGATGTCGACGGCGCCGTCCTGCATGAACTTGGGTTCCACGAAGAGGTAGGAATCGATGTCCTCGAGGGCGGTGATGAGGGCGCCGCAGACGATGCCGTCGAAGTCCGGTCGGGTTACCAGCCTCATGCGCAAAGCACCTCTTCCACCGAAGCCAGGGGCATCCTCAGGGCGCCGGCGACACGAGCATGGGTCACTTTGCCGGCGTGGACATTGAGTCCCCGGGCCAACGGCCGGTCTTCCTGCATCGCCCGCTGCAGGCCCTTGTCGGCGATGGCGAGGCCGTAGGAGAGCGTGGCGTTGGTCAGGGCGTAAGTGGAGGTATGCGGCACCAGGGCCGGCATGTTGGTAACGCAATAGTGCACCACCCGTTCCTCCACATAAACGGGATCGCGGTGCGTGGTGGGCCGGGACGTCTCGGCGAATCCCCCCTGATCGATGGACACGTCGACGATGGCCGCGCCCCGCTTCATCTGCCGGATCCGGTCCCTCGGCAGCAGCATCGGAGTCCTGTCTCCGGTAATGAGCACCGAGCCGATCAGCAGGTCGGCGTCGAGGATCTCTTCCTCCAGGTTGGCCCGGTTGGACATGAGGGTGGTGAGCCGGCCGCCGAGAATGTCGTGGATGTAGCGCAGGCGGGCGGGGTTGACGTCCAGCACGCTGACGTCGGCGCCCATGCCGGCGGCCACCTGGCATGCGGAAGCGCCCACCGTGCCGGCTCCGAGCACGACTACCTTGCCCGGCCGGACCCCCGAGGCACCCCCCAGAAGCACGCCCCTGCCGCCGGTCTCTGCCTGCAGGCACCACGCGCCCACCTGCAGCGACAGACGCCCGGCGATCTCGCTCATGGGCGTCAAAAGGGGCAGGGAGCCATCCTCCAGCTCGATGGTCTCGTAGCCGATGGCGGTTGCCCCGCTCTCGCACAGGGTCTTCGCCAGCTCGGGTTGCGCGGCCAGATGGAGATAGGTGAAGACCATCAAGTCCGGCCTGAGGTGGGCGAACTCTTCGGCGATCGGTTCCTTGACCTTCATGACCATATCGGCCCGGCTCCATACGTCCCGCGCCCGGTCCAGCACGGTCGCGCCGGTGGCGGTATAGGCGCGGTTGGCGATATGGCTGCCTCTGCCGGCGTTGCGCTCCACCAGCACCTGGTGGCCGTGGGCGATGAAAGCCGCCGCTCCCGCGGGTGTCAGCGCGACCCGGTTTTCCTCGGTTTTCAGCTCTTTCGGTACCCCTACGACCATTGATTTATTGGTACGTGAGCGCCCATGGGGTGTCAAGACAGCGCTCCCGGCCGCGGCTTGCGGTTATTCATTGACCTCGTTCCCCGAGCATGTTAACGGGGATTTTGAGACCTTTACCAACGCGTACAAACACGATCGAGGCGGCGGGAAGATGATTATTGACGGCAAGGCCGTGGCGAAACAGGTGCGGGACGAGGTGCGGATCGAGACCGAGCGGCTCCGGCAAGACCACGGTGTGGTTCCCGGGCTCGGAGTGGTGCTGGTCGGAGACGACCCGGCGTCTCGGATCTACGTCCGGAACAAGGAGAAAGCGTGCGCGGAGGTGGGTATCCGGTCGGTGGAGCACCTTCTTTCGGCGTCGGCGTCCGAGCACGAGTTGGTAGGGGTGATCGGCGGTCTCAACGAGGACCCGTCCATTCACGGCATTCTCGTGCAACTGCCTTTGCCCGGCCATATCCCGTCGGAACGGGTCCTCCAAACCGTGGCGCCCGAGAAGGACGTGGACGGTTTCCATCCCGTGAACCAGGGACTGCTCCTCTCCGGCGGCACGGGCTTCCAACCCTGCACCCCTCTGGGAATCATGAGGATGCTGGATTCCGTGGGCTGTGATCTCAAGGGGAAGAACGCCGTCGTGGTGGGTCGCAGCAACATCGTCGGCAAGCCCGTCGCCCTCATGCTGCTGGCGCGGCACGCCACCGTGACCCTGTGTCACTCGCGCACCGCGGACCTCGGCGGGGAGGTGGCGCGGGCGGACGTGGTGGTGGCGGCGGTGGGCAAGGCCGGCGCCGTTCGCGGGGAGTGGATCAAGCCCGGCGCCGTGGTCATCGACGTGGGCATCAATCGTTTGCCGACGGGAAAGCTCGCGGGCGACGTGGAGTTCGATACGGCCCGGGTGCGCGCGTCGTGGATCTCTCCGGTGCCGGGAGGCGTCGGACCCATGACCATTTGCATGCTGCTGTCCAACACGCTCTTGTCGGCGCAACGAACGCTATTGTCGGCGCAACGATCCGCGTAGGGGCGGGTTTCAAACCCGCCCGTGCCCGCAACGATCCGCGTAGGGGCGGGTTTCAAACCCGCCCGTGTCCGCAACGATCCGTGTAGGGGCGGGTTTCAAACCCGCCCGTGTCCGCAGCGATCCGCGTAGGGGCGGGTTTCAAACCCGCCCGTGTCCGCAGGCCTGGACAGTTCAGGAGTCGGCCGTCATGGCGCAAGGTCGAGAACTCAGAAAGAGCCCCCTCCATGCCCGGCACAAGGCCCTGGGGGCCCGCATGGTGGAGTTCGCGGGCTGGGAGATGCCGGTGCAGTACCGGGGCATCCAGGCGGAGCACGCGGCGGTGCGGTCGCGGGCCGGCCTCTTCGACGTGAGCCACATGGGCGAGATCGACGTGCAGGGCCCCGGCGCATCGGGTTTCTGTCAGCGGGTGACCACCAACGACGTCGAACGGCTGCAGCCGTCGCAGGCCCAGTACACGCTGTTGTTGAACGACCGGGGCGGGGTCATTGACGATCTGGTTATCTTTCGGCTGGAGGACGACCGGTATCTGCTCTGTGTCAATGCGGCCCGGAGCGCCGTCGACTTCGCGTGGCTGGCGGGCCACGCGGGCGATGACGTCACCGTGCGAGACGTGAGCGACGCCTATGCGCTGCTGGCGCTTCAGGGACCGGCGGCGGAGGCGATCCTGCAACCGTTCACGGCGTTGGAGCTGCCCGCCCTCAAGCCGTTCAACTTCCTTGTCGGCGAGGTGAACGGGGTCGGCTGCCTGGTGTCGCGCACGGGCTATACCGGCGAGGACGGCTTTGAGCTCTATTGCCCGGCGGACGGCGGTGCGGGGCTGTGGGACGCGCTGGTGGGCACCGGCGAGGTGGAACCGGCGGGGCTGGGGGCCAGGGACACGCTCCGTCTCGAGAAGGGGTTCAGCCTCTACGGGCACGAGCTGGACGAGACCACCACACCGCTGGAAGCCCGGCTCGGGTGGGTCACCAAGCTCGACAAGGGGCCCTTCATCGGGTCCGACGTGCTGTCGCGGAAAGAGCCGTTGCGGCGGCGCCTGGTGGGACTGGAGATGGAGGAGGCGGGTATCGCCCGGGAGGGCTATCCGATATTTCACGAGGAACGGGAGGTCGGACGAGTCACCAGCGGCACGCGCTCTCCGACCCTGGGCAAGGCCATCGCCCTGGGTTATGTCCCGCCCGAGACAGCGGCCCTGGGCACCGAGGTCCGGGTGGAGATCCGCCGCCGCCGGGTAGGCGCCCGCATCGTCCGCATCCCGTTCGTGCGGTAGCGTAGCGGCGGGTTTCAAACCCGCCGGTGCCCACGTCGAATGACGACGGCACATGCGAATTGACTAGCCGCCGAGGAGGAGGAACCGATGGAGTACCCCAAGGGTCTACGGTATTCGCGGGAGCACGAGTGGGTGTTGGTGGAGAACGACGACCATGCCGTCATCGGGATATCCGACTTTGCCCAGAACGAGCTGGGGGACGTGGTGTACGTGGAGGCGCCGGGGCTGGGGGAGAAGATCAGCAAGGACGATCCCTTCGGCGCGGTGGAATCGGTGAAGGCCGTGTCGGACCTCTATGCGCCGGTCAGCGGTACCGTGGTCGAGGTCAACGACACCCTGCCGGAGACGCCGGAGCTCATCAACGAAGACCCTTACGGAGAAGGCTGGATCGTCAAGGTCAGCATGTCGGACGTGGCCGAGCTGGATGATCTCATGAACTCGGAGGAATACGAAGCGTACTGTGAGGGTCAGGATGACGACGACGGCGCTTGAACTCGGTTGAGGCCTAGCCGTGGAAGACACAGATCACAGGAATTCGTTTCGGGAGCTGTTTTCGTCGCGGCACATCGGCCCCGGCACGGCGGAGGTCCAACGGATGCTCGGAGTCCTGGGCCTGGACTCCCTCGAAGCGCTGGTGGAGCGGGCGGTGCCGGAAAGCATCCGGTTCTCGGGCCGCCTGGACCTGCCCGAGCCTCTGACCGAAGAGCAGCTTCTGCGCGAAGCCCGGGACATCGCCAATGACAACCGGCCGTCCCGGTCCTACCTCGGCATGGGCTACTACGACTGCTACACGCCCGCCGTCATCCTCAGAAACATCCTCGAGAACCCGGGCTGGTATACCGCCTACACGCCCTATCAGCCGGAGATCTCCCAGGGCCGTCTGGAGGCGCTGTTGAATTTCCAGACCGTGGTCACGGACCTCACGGCCATGGACATCGCCAACGCCTCGCTGCTGGACGAGGGCACCGCTGCCGCGGAAGCGGTGTTCCTGGCCTTCAACGTGGAGAAGCAGGGACGCTGCAAGCTGTTCGTTTCCGAGGACGCCTTCCCGCAGACCCTGGAGGTGATGGGTACCCGCGCGGCACCCATCGGGGTGGAGTTGGTCACGGATGCGGCGGGCGGGGAGCCTCCGGCCGACGCGTTCGCCGGGTTCATTCAGTATCCGGCCGCGAGCGGGGCGATCCCGGATCTGGAGGGGTTCGTCCGCCAATGCCGGGAGCGCGGCATGGTGAGCATCGTCGCCACCGATCTGCTCAGTCTGTGTCTGTTGACGCCGCCCGGAGAGATGGGCGCGGACATCGTCGTCGGCAGCGCTCAGCGTTTTGGAGTCCCCATGGGCTTCGGCGGCCCTCACGCCGGCTTTCTCGCCACCCGGGAGAAGTACAAACGAATGATTCCCGGGCGTCTGGTGGGGGTTTCCCGGGACGCCCACGGGCAGCCGGCGTTACGGCTGGCGTTGCAGACCCGCGAGCAGCATATCCGCCGGGAGAAGGCCACCAGCAACATCTGTACGGCGCAGGTGCTGCTGGCGGTGATGGCTTCCATGTACGCGGTCTACCACGGCCCGGCGGGGCTCAAGAACATCGCGGCGCGGGTTCACCGCCATGCCTCCTTCCTGGCGGAACGACTCACCGGCGCCGGCTTCACGCTGGCCGCCGACGGCTTCTTCGACACCCTGCGCGTGGCCGTCGACGCGGACAGGGCCGACGAGATCCAGCGGTCGGCGGCGGAGCGCGGCATCAACCTCGGACGGCCGTCCGGCGGCCAGTTGCACATCGCGCTGGACGAGACCACCGGCGGCGACGACGTCCGGGATCTTCTGCGGGTCTTCGGCATCCCGGTGGAGGACGGGGATACGGTCGCCGCCCCGGTGCGGGAGGAGGGTGCGCACCTGCCGCGGGGCTACGTCCGCCAAAGCGGGTTCCTGGAAGCGGAGGTGTTCAACCAGCACCATTCCGAGACCCGGATGCTGCGTTACATGGCCCAGCTTCAGGCCAAGGACCTGAGCCTGGTGCAGTCCATGATTCCCCTGGGTTCCTGCACCATGAAGCTCAACGCCACCGCCGAGATGATTCCCGTGACGTGGCCGGAGTTCGCCCGGATGCATCCCTTCGCACCGGCGGACCAGACCCGGGGATACCGCCGGCTGATCGCCCGGCTCGAGGAGTGGCTGGCCGCCATTACCGGGTTTGCCGCGGTGTCGGTGCAACCCAATGCCGGCTCCCAGGGCGAGTACTCGGGGCTGCTGGTGATCCGGAAGTATCACGCAGCCAACGGCCAGGAGCAGCGCGACGTCTGCCTCATTCCCAGTTCCGCCCACGGCACCAATCCCGCCAGCGCGGTGCTGGCGGGCATGAGCGTGGTGGTGGTGGATTGTGATGATGACGGGAACATCGACCTGGACGACTTGCGCGCCAAGGCGGACAAGTTCGGCGACCGTCTCGCGGCACTGATGGTCACCTATCCCTCCACCCACGGGGTGTTCGAGGAAGCCATCATCGACATCTGCCAGGCGGTGCACGAGCGGGGCGGCCAGGTCTACCTGGACGGCGCCAACCTGAACGCGCTGGTGGGCCTGTGCCAACCGGGACGCATCGGACCGGACGTGTGCCACCTGAACCTCCACAAGACGTTCTGTATCCCGCACGGAGGCGGCGGCCCGGGCGTCGGGCCCCTGGCCGTGGGAGAGCATCTCAAGACCTTTCTCCCTTCGCACGGGGTGGTGCCCGAATGCGGCCCGCCCGAGGGCATCACCGCAGTGTCCTCGGCGCCCTGGGGCAGCGCGGGGATCCTGCCGATATCCTGGGCCTATATCGCCATGATGGGCGCCGCGGGCCTCACCCGAGCCACCCAGGTGGCGGTGCTGAACGCGAATTACATCGCGCACCGGCTTTCGTCCGCATACCGGATTCTCTACCGCGGCAAGCACGGCATGGTGGCCCACGAATGCATCGTCGACGTGCGTCCCTTCAAGGCGTCCGCCAACGTGACGGTGGAAGACGTGGCCAAGAGGCTCATGGACTACGGCTTTCATGCGCCGACCATGTCATGGCCGGTGGCGGGCACGTTGATGATCGAACCGACGGAAAGCGAATCCCTGGAGGAGCTGGACCGCTTCTGTGAGGCCATGATCGCCATCCGCGAGGAGATCCGGGAGATCGAGACGGGTGCCGCGGACCCTCAAGACAACGTCCTGAAGAACGCCCCTCACAGCGCTTTTCACCTGTTGGCCGAAGACTGGCAACACCCGTATTCGCGCGAGAAGGCGGCGTTCCCGCGGGAGTGGGTGCGGCAGCGCAAGTTCTGGGTGCCCGTGGGCCGGGTGGACAATGCCTACGGTGACAGGAATCTGGTCTGTACTTGCGCGCCGGTGTCGGCCTACGCGTAGATCTGTTCCAAGGCTGTCAATATCGTATCTTTTGGGTTAGAGTAACGTCATGTTTGGCCTCGGCGTATGGGAACTGCTGATAATCCTGGTGATCATCCTCGTGCTCTTCAGCCGGAGGCTTCCGGAGATCGGCCAGGGCCTCGGCAAGGGGATCAAGAGCTTTCGCAAGTCCCTCCACGAGCCGGACGAGATCGATGTAACCGACAAGGAAGGCGAAGGCGAGGGTTCCAAGAAGGAGTGATGCAGGCCACTACGCGGCTGCGTCCGCCGAAATCACTCGGCAACTGAAGGATTCCACCGCCGCGTCCGGCTTGGGAAACACCACGGTAAAGTTCGCTGTTTCATTGGCGGGAATTCGATAGGCGCTCAGGGGCTTGAGGCTCTGCAGCATTGAGATCTCCCGGAACGGCATATCCTGTATGGTCTTGGCCGAAATCCCGTTTCCCACGAACGTGACCTGCCGGCCGACCTGTTTACCATCCGCATCAAAGAGTTGAGTCACGATCCGGACCTTGTGGACGCTCCGGTCGTTGCGGTTGAGCAGCTTCCCGGAGACGATGAAGACCTCCGTTTGATTCAGCACCGGCTGCACTCCCGAAACCAGCGATTCAAACACCAGAGTACTCTTGAAGTGCCGGTTCTCGAACACGGTACTGCCGTACCACGGTATTCGTCGTAGCAACGCGTCCAGCGGCTGCGGATTGACCTGATATATCAGCGCAACCAGGACGAAGGCGAACACCGCAAGAGTGACGAGGCTCACCAACGGTACGATGGAGCCCCTGGTGTTGGCGCGCGGTAGGGGAGGGGGCGGCTCAGCCTCCCGCCTGGGCGGGATCAGGAAATCATCGTCGATCTCGAAGTCCGGCTTCCGCGCGTTTTGGACAGGGATGTCGTCGTCTTCAAGGGCTGCGGTCTGCTCGAACGATTCCGGCTGCCGCAAATCAGGCTGGTCCGCCTCCACGGGCGGGTCAAACTCCGGGTACACAAACCGGGTCTCGCCGGAATCGTCGTCGTCGTCGGCTTGCGTCTCACCGGAATCCTGGTTTGCTGACTCGTCGTCGTCGTCGGCCGAGGTGCCCGGCAACTCCAGAGTGCCCTGCGACGCTTCAGGCTGCGCCCCAGCGGGCGCGACCTGGGATGCCTGGCTGTCGTGGGTATCCACACGGCCTTCAGCGTAGAGCTGTTCGCCGGTAGCGGGCTCGCTGGCAGCAACGGGTTCATCGCCGCCCGCACCCGCCTCGGGCATCTCGTTCGTCGTGGCGGCGGCCGCCGACGGGTCCTCGTCATCGAGCTGCAGGCGGACCTGAAAGGTGAAGATGTGCTTGCAGCGAGTGCAACGGAAGGTGGGTCTCGGCGCGTCGAAAACGCTGCCGCTCACCTTGTACGTCGTGGAACAGCTCGGACAGCGGATGATCATGGCCGTTCTAAAATCGCACGACGCGGGTTGGCTCCGGCGTCCTTGTTGAGTTTCAGCACACTCGGGATGACGGCGTTTTCAAATGGAGAAGTCCAGGTTGCCGACATCCAGGTTTTCCTTCCATGTCGTCCATAGATTGGTTGTCATGTACCGGCTGCCGAAGTCAGGGAACACCGTGACCACCGTGCCGTGGGTCAACTGACGGGCAATCTGTAATGCCGCATCCAAGGCGGCGCCGGAGGACGGACCCACCAGCAGCCCTTCTTCCTGACTCAGGCGGTAGACTATCTCGTACGCGTCCTCGGTCGACACGGGGATTTTCAGGTCGAGAACCTCTTCGTGGTAGATTCCGGGGACGATGGAGCTGGCCATGTGTTTCAACCCTTCGAGTCCGTGTAACGCGGCGTCCGGTTCTGCCGCCATCACCCGTATTCGAGGGTTCTGTTCCTTCAGGAAACGCCCGGTGCCCATGACGGTTCCGCCGGTACCGATGCCGGCGACGAAGTGGGTGACGTTCCCGCCGGTTTGACGATAAATCTCCGGGCCCGTGGTCTCGTAGTGGGCCAGGCTGTTCATGGGGTTGAAGTACTGATCGGGCTTGAAATAGGCTCCCGGTTCCTCACCGACGATCTCGCGGCAGAGTCGAATGGCCCCATCGGAGCCTTCCATCGGATCGCTGTACACGATGTCCGCACCAAAAAACCGGATGATGCCCTTGCGTTCTTCGCTGACATTGGACGGCAGCACCAGACGCACCGGGTAGCCCAACGCCGCGCCGATCATGGCAATGGCGATGCCGGTGTTCCCCGAGGTCGATTCGATGATGGTCTGGCCCGGTTTGAGCATGCCCGTGCGCACCGCCTCCCGGATCATCCTGAGTGCGGGCCGGTCCTTCACCGAACCGCCCGGATTGAAGCCCTCGAGCTTGGCCAGAATCCTCACCCCTGGAGACAGTCCGTGGGCGACACTCCTGATCTCCACCAGCGGCGTGTTGCCGATGAGCTCGGTTACGGCGTCGACCGTCACGAGCTCCCGGGCTGGCGGCGGCGCGGGTTTCGGTATTGCGGCGAGCATGGAAGCGGCACGAGGTTACATACCTCCCGCGATAGCGGGCACGATGGATATGTTGTCACCGTCCTTCAACGTGGTGTCCACGTTCTTGAGGAAGCGAATGTCATCGCCGTTGACATAGACGTTTACGAACCGGCGAACCTTGCCGGCATCGTCCATGATGCGCTCTTTGATGCCAGGGTGGTTTTGCTCCAGATCCTCGAGCATGGCCATAACGGTATCGCCGTTGGCATCCACCTCATCCGATCCCTCGGTGAATTTTCTCAGCGGTGTGGGAACACGTACACGAACACTCATGAAAAGACCTCCCCTAGAAGTAGGATAAACTCTCTATGCAGCCTTTTCAACACGGAGGTCGCCGCGTGGCAGGCCGCTCCTCCTTGACCCGTCAGCGCCTGTATCAACCTGCCTTGGCCCTGTCCGGTGGTTCCTGTGACAACTCGCCGTACAAGGCGTCGAAAGTGCCGAGGGTCGCGTCGATGCTGTAAGGCCGCTCAATGATGGGTGCCACCGTCTCCACCGTCTTGTAGCCGTTGCCCGTGATGGAGATGACGATGGACTCGTCCCGGGGAATCCGGCCCTGCTCGATGAGCTTCTGCGTGACCGCGATCTCCGTGCCGCCGGCCGGCTCGGTGAAGATGCCCTCGGTGGACGCCAAGAGCTTGATGCCGTCGAGAATCTCGTCGTCGGTGACGCATTCTCCCCAACCGCCGGACTCCTTGACGGTCTGAATCACGTAGTACCCGTCGGCCGGGTTGCCGATGGCGATGGAAGTGGCGATGGTGTTGGGCTTCACCGGATCGACGATATCCGTGCCTTTCTTCAGCGCATCGATGATCGGGGAACAGCCCGCCGCCTGGGCCGAGTAGATGCTGCACGATTCGTCCGGATCCACCAGCCCCACTTCACGGAGCTCCTTGAACGCCTTGCCCAGCTTGGGCAGGATGGTTCCACCCGCCGAGCCCACGACGATGTGGCGCGGCAGTTTCCATCCCAACTGTTCGGCCACCTCGAAGGCGTGGGTTTTGGCGCCCTCGGAATAGTAGGGCCTCAGGTTCACGTTGACGAACGCCCATTGGTATTTGTCGCCGATCTCGCTGCACAGGCGGTTGACGTCGTCATAGGTCCCCTTGATGGCGATGATTCGCGGACCGTAGATCGCGGAGCCGACGATCTTGGCTTCTTCCAGCCCTTCGGGAATGAAGACGTAGCAGTTGAGCCCGGCACTGGCGGCGTGGGCCGAGACCGAGTTGGCCAGGTTCCCGGTGGAGGCGCACGAGACGGTGTTGTAGCCGAACTCCATGGCCTTGGAGATCGCTACGGATACGACCCGGTCCTTGTAAGAGAAGGTCGGGTGGTTCACCGAGTCGTCCTTGATGTAGAGCTCATCGACACCCAACACCTCGCCCAGGCGGTGAGCCCGTATCAGCGGTGTAAAGCCGGAGTAGAGTCCCACCCTGGGCTCTCCGTCGATGGGCAGGAGCTCCCGGTAACGCCACAGATTGCGCGCTCGAGAGGCGATGGTCTCCCGGCTCAGGCTCCTGCGGATGCCGTCATAGTCGTACATCACCTCGAGGGGACCGAAGCAGTTCTCACATACGTGAAGAGGCACCGTGGGGTACTCCTGCTGGCACTCCCGGCATTGCAGTCCTTGGACAAAACTCATACGTGACTCCTTTGGGAAGCCGGCACGCCGGCGGATGGGCTGCAAGCCTTGCAGCGGGGGTTCGGCGGCACCGGCACCTTGCGTATTTCCATGGTCTTGGCGTCGTAGGTGAGCAGGTGGTTCACCAGCAGGTCCTCTTCGAGGCCGACGATATACTTGATGGCCTCGGTGGCCTGGATGGAACCGATGGTTCCCGCCACCGCGCCCAGGATGCCGGCCTGCTGGCACCCCAACACTTCGCCCGGTGCCGGGGGCTCCTCGAACAGGCAGCGGTAGCAGGCGCTGTCGGGGGGCACCACCGTCATGGTCTGGCCCTGAAGCCGGACGATCCCGGCGTGGGAGAACGGTTTGCCCAGGGATACGGCCACATCGTTGACCAGGAATTTGGTATCGAAGTTGTCGCTCCCGTCGATGACGAAATCGTAGGGCTCCATGAGCTCGGCGGCATTCTCCTCGGTGAGGCGCACGTCGTGGACCTCCACGTCCACTTCCGCGTTGAGCTCGAGCAGCCGGGACCTGGCGGACTCCACCTTGCGGTGCCCTCGGTCCGCCGTGGTGTGGAGTATCTGCCGCTGCAGATTGGAAAGGTCCACCGTGTCGCCGTCCACGATACCGAGCCGTCCCACGCCGGCGGCGGCGAGATAGAACGCCGCCGGACTGCCGAGGCCGCCGGCTCCCACCACCAGCACGCTGGCTTGGCGCAGGCGGATCTGGCCGGCGCCCCCGACGTCGGGAATCATGATCTGGCGGCTGTATCGCTCGATTTGATCAGGGGTCAGACGCATCGGCCCTTAGCTCCAAGCGAGACTTCAAAGACACTACAAACAAAAAAAACCTCTTCCAAGATGAGAAGAGGTTTTCTCCTCACCTTATCTGTCCCTTGCGGGCCGGAATTAGCACCTGCATTCCCAGGGGAATGCGGTTGCTGTGGCTTCAACGGGCCTGTCCCTCCACCACTCTGGATAAGGTGTCCAGCTACTTTAAGCTATTCTACATAGTCTATCGCAATTTTTCGAGAAAGTCACGCCGGCCCAGCGTCCCGGTGTTCAATCCTCCCCGGAGCCATGTCATCCTAACATACTATACTGATGATCGGCCGAAAACCGTCCCGCTATAGGGAAACGCGAGGAGAAGACGATGCTGTTTCTGAACAACGATGACGTGGCCCGCGTCATCGATATGCCGCTTTGTCTGGACTCTCTGGAGGCCCTCTTTCTGGAGCTGGCCCGGGGCGACGCCGTGGGCATGGGCCGCATGGACATGTACGTGCCTTCGGACCAGGAGGCTCCGTATCACCGCCTCGCCCTCATGGTCGGGGGCAGCCGGAAAGACGGCTACGCCTGCATCCGCATCATCTCCGACATGGTGAGCTGGCCCATGGAACGCGGCCACCGGCGCGAGAACAAGTACGCCCGCGAGCCCGGCACCTACTGCGGCCTGCTGCTGCTCTTCAGCGCCCGCGATGCCACGCCCGTGGCCATGATGAACGACGGCAGGCTGCAGCACGACCGCGTGGGCGCGGGAGCGGGCTTGGGTGCCAAGTATCTGGCCCGGGAGGACAGCCGTACCGTGGCGATGATCGGCTCCGGCGGCATGGCCCGGAGCTATCTCGACGCGCTCTGCCGCGTGCGTCCCGTCGACAAGGTCACGGTCTTCAGCCTCAACCCGGCCAATGCCCGCCAGTACGCGGAAGAGATGAGGGCGCGGCACGAGATCGAAGTGGTGGTGGCTCCGGACGCGCGGAGCGCGGTGCGGGGGGCGGACATTGTGTGCTGTTGCGCCTCCGCCATCGAGCCAGTGTTCTTCGCCGACTGGCTGGAGCCCGGCATGCACGTCATTGACGTCAACCGGAACTCGGTGGAGCCGGGTTTTCTTCAGGCCGTGGACGTCGCGGTGCGCCCCGGCGACGCCACCCCCTACCTGGACAAACTGCCGCCGGAGGCCTTTTACGCCAGGGGAGGCTATCTCGGCTACGTTGCGGGTCAGGAGGACGATCGGGCGCTGGTGCCGCGGGTGAACCTCACTCCCGACATCGTGGACATTCCCAAGCTGCCGGATCTCATGAGCGGCCGGATTCCCGGCCGCACCAGCCCGGAACAGACCACCTGGTTCATGAACATCGGCGCCATCGGCCCCCAGTTCAGCGCCATCACCGGCGCCGTGTACGAGCGCGCCCGCGACGCCGGCCTCGGCCACGAGATCCCCACGGACCTGTTCCTGGAGGACATACGCGCTTGACGGCGGCGGTGGCGCCTCACTGCCCGCGCCACGCAAGCAGAGACCGAGCCGGCAGAAGCCTACGAAGGCTTCATCAGGGAACCTTCCAGCTCCAGGAACTCGTCCATCCGCAACACGCCGTGATATTCGGCCAGGGACGCCATACGGTCCCTGTGGCTTCGAGTCGTGCCTTCCCTCCCCAGGACGGCAAGGGCGCCGCTTATGGCCTTCACCAGGGTGTAGCGGATGGTTCCCGGGAAGAGCGCCAGCTTGTAACCCTCGCCCGCCACTTCGTTCACGGCCAGAGCGGAGGCCGGGATGGCTTCATCCATGTTGACCACCAGGGGACCCGGGATGGAACGGCGGATCTCACGGAGTTCCTCAAGGGCGCCCGGAACCTGCACGAAGACCGCATCGGCTCCGGCTTCGCGGTAGGCGCAGCCGCGCCGGATGGCCTTGTCGAGGCCGCCGGAGGAGTAGGCCAGGGTGCGCGCGACGATGACGGTGTCCGGGTCCGTTTTGGCCGCGGCGGCGGCGCGGACCTTTTCCACCATTTCCGGTACCGTAACCAGCGGGTGCCCTCCCTGCAGGAGGCCGCACCTCTTCGCCTGCACCTGATCCTCGATCTGGATCGCCGCCGCGCCCGCTCGTTCCAGCGCCGCCACGGTTCGGTGCACCTGCAAAGGGCCGCCGAAGCCGGTGTCCGCGTCCACCAGCAGGGGAATGCGAAGCACGTGGCACAGGTTCCGCGCGTGCGCGATGAGGGCATCGGCGGACAGGAAACCCAGATCCGGAAGCCCCAGCACACTGGCCGTGGCCGCGTTGCCGCCGAGCAGGGCCACTCGGAAGCCGGCGCGTTCGGCGAGCAACGCGGTCAAGCCGTCGTGAACGCCGGGCACCGTGAGGCAGCCGTCCTCGGCCATTGCATCCCGCAACCGTGAGGCGGTAGTCATCTCGTGGATCCTCCTTGACCATTCGCTCAACCGGAGTGGTTGTGGGTATGATTCAGTAGCTCGCCTCCGCGTGCAAGGCAAAGCGCAGGGTCCAGGCGGGTTGACCCGGGCAGGATACCAAGGTCCGATGAGAATCGCCGGCATCGACATCCATCCCTTGCGGATTCCGCTGAAGGGGGTTTTCCGTAACGCCCACGACACCAAGACCCGGCAGGATAGCGTCGTGGTGCTCGTGAGAACGGATGAAGGCATCACGGGTCTGGGCAACGTCGATCCGGATCCGGGTCACTCGGAGGAGAGCTTCGGCGAGACGCTGAAGGCGATCCGGACGCTGGCGCGGCGTCTCACCGGATGCGACTCGCTGAACCTCTCGGCGGCGCTGGAGCTCATGGACCGTTGCCTTCCGCGGCATCTGGACGCCAAGGCCGCCCTGGAGATGGCGCTCTTCGATCTCAAGGGCAAGGCCCTGAACCAGCCGGTCCACTCGCTGCTGGGCGGGCGGCTGAAGGACGAAGTGCGGCTCAACGGCTGGATCGGCATGCTGGAGCCGGACGAGGCGGCGCGGGAGGCCCTTGGCTGGCGCGATGCCGGCTTCGGCTCGGTGAAGATCAAGCTGGGCTCGGGCGTGGAGTCCGATCGGGACCGAGTGGCGGCCGTGCGTCTTGCGGTGGGGAGTGGTTTGAAACTTCGGGTGGATGCCAACGAGGCGTACGGCGTCGATGACGCCATTCGTCTGGGAAGGGCGCTGGCGCCGCTGGACGTGGCGCTCTTGGAGCAGCCGGTGGCCCGTGCCGACTACGCGGGCCTGGCCCGGGTGCGCCGCGGCATCGACATCCCGGTGATGGCGGACGAAGCCATCGTCGGGCCGGAGACCCTGGTGGAGGTCATCCGGAAAGAGGCTGCCGACATCGTCAAGGTGAAGGTGATGAAGCAGGGGGGCATCACCCGCACCGTCCGCATGGTCCACATGGCCGAGGCCGCGGGGATCCGGTGCGTCATCGGCCACGGGTTCGGGCTCACCATCAACACGCTGGCGGAGATTCACGTGGCCGCGAGCTGCGCCAACATCATGGACGGCTGCGAGTCGGTGGGGCCGCTCAAGATGGCCGGTGACGTGGTGGAGCAGCCGCTGGACCTGCAAGGAGGGCGGGTGCCGGTTCCCGACGTCGCGGGGCTCGGCGCGGCGCTCGCGGCATCGGAGCTGGCGCGCTGGGCAATGCCGGCGCCGTAGGTTCAGGAGGACAGGACTCGCAGGGGCGGGTTTCGAACCCGCCCCTGCCCGGTTTCAGCAATACCGTATCGGTACACTCTGGGGAGGCAAATCATGAATCAAACCGTCGGCGCGAAATTTCCGGATCTGGCGCTCAAGGACCAGACCGGCCAGGAGGCGAAGCTGTCGGATGTCACCGAGGGCAAATTCCCCCTCATCGTGGTGTTCTATCGCGGCTACTGGTGAGGGAAGTGCGTGGTGCAGTTGCGCCACTTGGTCACCCTGCAGGAGGAGCTTCCCTCTGCCTATTGCCGTGTCGCCGTCGTCAGCGTCGACCCGCCCCAAGTCAACGGGGCGCTCAGGAACGGTCTCGGGGCGACGTTCCCGATTCTCAGCGACCATGAGCACAAGGCCATCGAGGCCCTGGACATCGTCGACACCTCGGACAAGAAGCACGGGACCATAGCGATTCCATACGCCTTCTCGCTGATGCCGGACCTTACGGTCCATCGAATCTACAATGGCTGGTATTACGTAGGCCGGCCCACCAACGAGGAACTGCGGGCCGACATGCGCGCCATGATAAAGCAGTGTCGGGGCGACTACGATACGCAGGCGTGAGCAGGCGGAAGACCGGGCCGGGGGGCGTCCGCATGGTGTCGCGCCCCCCGGGTTCAGTGGCCGGCACCCCCGTTTTGTGTTAGTTCCAAGCGTATGATTCAGCCACAAGAGATAGAGGATACGCTGGGACGGGTGTTCCCGGGTTGTCTGGTGCCGATGATCAAGGACCTGACCGGCGGGGGAGACCACTACCAGGTCGTCATCGTGCACGATTCCTTCGCCGGCAAGGGTCTCATCGACCAGCACAAGATGGTCTACGACGCGCTCAAGGACGAGCTCGGGGACGAACGGATCCATGCGCTATCGTTGAAGACCTTCTCGCCCGAGCAATGGAAGAAATACGGCGCGTAGGCTTCCCGGCCGCCCCGTAGCCCTTCATAGTCTCGTCGGGAGACTCTCACTCGTTGCCCCATACACGTCCGCGGGAGGCACCCATGCTGACCATCGACTCCGACGGCCATCTGCACGAGCCCTTCGATCTGTTCGACCGCTACATCGAGAAAGAATTCCATCCGCTCCGGCCCCGGGTCATCGACATGCCCGGCGAGCCCCGGGATCAGGGCCGTTGGGTGGCCGAGGGGCGGGTGGTGCCGCGGATTCCGTTCTCCAGGGGCGTCGGCGGCGGCGGGTTCAACTATCCCACGCCGCGGCACAAGCAGATGAAGGCCCGCGACAACTCCCTGGATGACGTTACCGGCCGCCTCGACGACCTGGACCTGATGGGCGTGGACTACCAGGTGGTCTTCCCCACCGCGCTGGTGTGGGTGTTCGACCTTGACAACGCGGAGTTGGCGGGCGCCGTCTGCCGCGCCTACAACAACTACGTGGCGGAGCAGTGCTCCAAGGCCAGCAAGCGGCTCAACGCCATCGCCATGGTGCCGGTCCAGGACCCGGCCGGGGCGGCCGAGGAGGCGAGAAGGGCGGTAGGGGAGCTGGGTCTGGCTGGAGTGCTCCTGCCCGGAATGGTCGGGAACCGGCCGTTGCACGCTCCCGAATACGAGCCTTTCTTTGCCGCCGTCGACGAGCTCGACACCCCCATCGGCTTCCACGCGGTCACCGGCATGCACGACACACCGTGGGCCGACTGCTTCACCGATTTCTTCTCCACTCACGTCACCGCCATGCCGTTCTCCATGATGGTGGGCATGATGTCGGTGGCGCGGATGGGCATCCTGGCCCGCTATCCCAACCTCCGCTGCGCGTTCCTGGAGATCGGCGCGACTTGGTTCCCGTACTGGGCCTGGTGGGTGGGCAAGCACATCGAGCACGTCAGGGGACCCCGGGGCGACGGACGGCACGAGGGCAATTGGGGCAGAGAGCCCTACACCCTGCCGGAGACCATCCGGGAGCCCATGGAAGATATCCTTGCCGGACGGATCCTTTCGGGCTTCGAAGACGACGAGAACCTGAGGGCCATCATCGAACAGGTTGGCGCCGGTTCGCTGATGTACGCCAGCGACTACCCTCACAGCGACATGGACTGGGGACGGGTAGACGCCATCAAGAAAAACGATTCGCTCACCCAGGAAGAGAGAGACGCGCTGCTCGGCGGCAATGCCCTGCGGTTCTACAAACTGGATCTGTAACCGCAGGCTGAAGTTCTCCTCTTGATTCCGTATGACTAGTCATGTAGCCTGGTCATATGGAAACCATCAACGCATCCGATTTCAAGGCACGATGTCTGGCAATACTCGACCGGGTACAGGTCACGGGCGAGAGCGTGCTCATTCTGAAACGTGGCCGCCCCGTAGCCGAGCTTGTGCCGGCGAGCCGTGCCAAGACTCAGTATCCGCAGTCAGAGTTGGCCGGCACCGTCACTTTCGTTGGTGACGTTATTGCACCGGCACTACCAGAGGAAGACTGGGAGAGCCTCCGGAGATGAGGGCGCTGCTCGATACCCACGTGTTGCTTTGGTGGCTCGATGATCCGGGCCGACTCTCCGTCGCTCAGCGGGAGGTGGTCGTGTCGGCAGATACGGAGTCGCCCTTGTTGGTGTCCGAAATCTCGCTTTGGGAGGTGGCGACATTGCACTCCCTCGGTCGCATCCGTTTGGCGACACCCTTACGAGAGTGGCTGGACAAGGCCGTGGCGCCTCCGCTGGTGCGCCGGCAGGGCATCTCCCCCGCGGTTGCGGCAGAGGTGGCGGCGTTGCCCGATTCGTTTCACCGGGATCCGGCAGATAGGATTCTGGTGGCAACCGCCCGGGTTCTTGGGGCGACGCTTTTGACGCAGGACCGGAGGATTGTGGATTCGGATCTGGCCGATACGTTGACCTGAGTTGTGAAGTCCGCATACCTCGTTTCAACGCGATGTTGGTTGAAACGGCGGTTCAGAAACTTGTAGCGGTACCGTTAGCCCGCCCCTTGCCCTCATTTTCGCTGAAACGATATGGGGGGATCTCGCAGTTCCGTTCCTGGCCAGTCTTCATAGACTTCTTGGCGGTCATCTATTCTCTTAATTGCAAATTCAGAAAGTTCTCCATGCAATCTCTTAAGAGCGCAAATACCTTTTCGTCCCATCTGTCAGAGTGGCGGACGACACACTTGACAGCCTTACTCAGCGTCACGGGACCGTCGTAACCTCTCGGAACACCCGCATGAAATTCCCGCCCAGAATCCCCGCGGCTTCGTCTTTGGAGAATCCCGCCGCCAGCAGCGCGGCCGCCAGCCCTGGCAACTCGCTGTAGTCGTCGAAGACGGTATTGCGCAAGCCGTCCATGTCGGTTCCCATGGCGAGGTGCTCCGGGCCGACCAGGTCGGCGAGTTTCTTGAAACGCCGAGCCCATCGTTCCATGCCGCCACGGCCGGCCGGCCACACGCCGATGACGCCGCCGGTCCCGGCCACGAGCTTTGCGTGATCGGCGTAGATGAAACGCGTGTACTTGCGTGGTGTCCGGCGTAGTGCCGTGTGGCTCAACACGACGGGGCGGGTGGTGATGTCCGCCACGTTCCGGGTCACCTGCTCGGTGGCGTGAGCCACGTCCACGATCATGCCCAGACGGTTCATCTCCCGGATGACCTGAGCGCCGAAAGGGGTGAGACCGTGGTGTAGCGGCTCCTCGGTCTGGATGTCGGCGACGGCGTTGATGTTGTAGTGGACGAGCTGGATGGAGCGGATTCCCCGGTCATGGGCCTCCTGGACGCGGTCGATACGTTCTTCGAGGAAGTCGGCGCCCTCGGCGGCGAGGAGGGCGCCGGGCCGGCCCGTTCGCTTGGCACGCGAGACATCGGCGGGACCCAGCACCCGCAGGAGGTGTCCCTCGGCAAACCACGGTTCGAGCACCGCGAAGCGCGCGTAGGTGTCGCGGTACGATTCGCCGGGCTCGAACGGACGTCGCGCCCGAATCCTGCCCGCTTCCCGGTCGCGGCGGATGATCGCTCGGTCCGTGCTGACGCAGAAGAAACCGGCGCTGAGGCCGCCCCGGTTCATTTCCTCAATGCGCCGGTCCAGGCCGGTTCCGTCACGGTGGAAACGGCCCGGGTGGGCGTGGATGTCCACGGACGGGTGATGAGCGAGGAGTTCCATGGCGGTGTCGCGGATGGTGGCGGCTTCGGGGACAGCGGGACCCAGCGTTCCCACCAGCCCTGACGCTGCGAGACCCAGGAGGAAGCGGCGCCGTGACAGTTCCGGCCCGCACGGGATACTGGCGCTTCGGTGCCCCACGGCGGAACGGCGGGCCGAACCCGCGGTCAGGCGGCCAGGCTGCCCATCAGGCTGCCGTAGCCGCTCACCTTCTCCTTGATGCGGATCAGGTGCAGCGCATACCAGATGTAGGCCTGGCAACTGGTCACCACGGGTTTGCCGATCTCCTGCTCCAGGAGCTCCACGTCCTCGATGGTGGGCCAACGCGGGCAGGGGATGAAGATGCCGTCCGCTTCGGGAGCCTTTTCGTAGAGGCGCTTGGCGATCTTGTAGGAGGCGTGCACCGGGAGATCCGAGATGGCGGAGTTCTTGCGCACTCCATAGCCCTCGATCTGGAGAACCTCGAACCCGGAGGCCTCGAGAAACGCCTTCATGCGGGCGTTCAGCTCGTCCTCGTGGGGGGTGGCCACCACCAGACTGTGGAGTCCCATGGCCTTGAGGGCCTCGACCTCGCCGGTAATGCCGGCGGTGATGGGGACGCCGGTCTTCTCGGTGAGCCGCCGGCCCATCTCGATGTCGCTGCCGTGGCCCAGCTTGGTGAAGAGCGGGGAGCCTCCGAGGATGATCACGTCGCAGCCGTTGTCCGCCAGGTCCAGCGCGGCTTCCTCGATGCGCCCGAGCTGCCGCTCGAAGTCGGTGTCAACCAGTTGCCGGATGGTGCCGGTGCTGTTGAGCAACTGGAACCCCTCGGGCAGCATGCGATAGAATTCGTAGACGAGGGTGTCTCCGCGGGACGGAGCCACATGGCCTACACGTGCTCGCCAACCGTACATGATGAGCCTCCCTTAGTTCTCTGGTGTCCTCAAACCGAAGTCGGCGCACGCAGGTCCAGGCCGCGCTCGATCTGTGTGAACACCTCGTTGAAATGCATGATCCGCGTCACGCCGGGATGCGAGAACGACCGGTTGTAGGGGTGGTGCGGCATCAACACCCGGGCGTTCGTATGCTCGGCCACGTCCTGGCAGTTCTCGTAGTTGTCATCGACGAACAGCACCACTCCGAGCTTCTCCACCACCGCGGATTTCTCGTTCTCGACCAGGTGCACGTCAGGGTTGGTGATGCCGTGCCGCCGGAACCATTCCGACGTCACCGCGTGAATATCCCAACTTTCGTGGCCCGTCCGGTGCGTGATGAACGAGAGTTGCCCGCCTTGGCTGAAGTGTTCCAGCCGCTGCCACTGTTCGGGGCCAAGGAGCGAATCCAACCCGTCCCAGAAATCGGGGTCCTGCCGCACGGCGTCCGCGCAATCTCTCACCGCTTCCTCGGTCAGTACGGGATGCGCCGAAAGCCGTACGCTCCGGAGCGAATTTGCCGGGATCGGCCCCTTGCCGATGCGCTTTTCCAGACGAAGGAGGAAGGGAGAGAGGAAATCCGCCACCACGCCGTCGATGTCCAGCCCCACCATCGTGACACAAAGCTTACGCAATCGAGGGGTGCGCCGCAATGGCCGACCGCCTTGACAACCCTCGATCAGTCCTGGTAGCCGTCGGTGAAACTCGGTAGAATGAGTTATACTCAGGTACGCGTCTATCCCGGCGGGCATGGCGCACCCGGAGTGCCCAACTAGGTGTTGATCAGCATAGATGAACTACGGCTAGGCCGTATGCCCGGCGTCGAGGCGGAGGTCGGAGGGTATTTAGTGCAAGCCGCGATAATCTGCCTGGAAGAGAGTAACCACGCGAGTGGCGTTACCCTCGTCGTCGACGGCGACCTCCAGGCCGACCCCGAAGTGTGTTGGGATCCTCTGCCGAATCCCGAACAGGTCCGACACTCTTGGGACTAAACAATCTGACTTCCTCAACATTCCCGCTTACGTCGTTGTCGTGGAGTTTAGCGCCCCACAGTCAACCGTGATTCGGCGATCTGATGTTGAGTAACGTCCGCGATACGCATCGTGCGGCCATGCGTTGCGCCGAACAAGCTAAGCTTGCCAGTCAGGCTGGGCATGATGTCGAGGCTTCAAATCTGATCCGGCAAGCCTTCGAGTTGGAGCGCGAAGCTGCCCAGTTATTGCTGCAATCGTTTGATGTTGAGCCGACACGGTCTGTCTTGTATCGTAGCGCGGCAACTTTGGCACTGGAGTGCGGCGAATTTGCAGAGGCGCGAAGGCTCGCCCATCAAGGGCTGGCTGGTAACCCTCCGCAAGAGATCTTCGGGGAGATTCATGAAATCCTCGAAGAGGAAGAGTTTCAAAGACATCTCTCCACTAGAGGGGTTACACTCCACCCCGAAGAATTTCAGATGTCGTTTGTTGGACCTGCGATTACTGCCGGATTCGCGCTCGGGGCGGCGGTGATGTCGCGTCTGGAAAACTTCAGGAGCTTGATCTTGCGCACGGGCGAGCGTGTCTCCGGGGTCGCGTATCGTACTAGGGGTCGACCGCAACGTTCTCTTGAGTTCTTCTTCGGGATGCCTCGGGCAGGTAGTTTCGCGCTATCCGTGCACATCGGTGAACCCGAACAAATGAATCTCCCTGGTATGACCAGGGCGGGGGTAGTAGTACAGGAGCTTTTCGATTGTTTCGACTTGTTTGAGTCTGACAATAGAAAGTCTTTGCGAGAACGTATCGGAGACGACGCTTACTACGCGAATTTTGTCGCTCTCGCCCGGAAGATCGGGCCGGATGGCAATTCGGTTCGTTGGGTTGGTTTAACTTCTTTCCGTGGCACTGAAAATCGGTATGTCGAATTGAAGCCGATGTCGCGGACTCCTTCCGTACGTGTCGACCGTGGAGACGGGGAAGCGGCGGACGAAATTACAGTTGAAGGTGTGTTGCGGTATGCGGACGCAACAAAGGCCACGGAAACAGTCTGGCTTCTCGATGTCGAGGGCAAGAAACACAAGATTAGAATTCCACCTGGAGTCGATGATGTCGTAAAACCGTATTGGCTAGAGGAAGTTGTCGTGACTGGATTTCGAGATCGTGAAGGTTACATCGTGTTAGATAGCATTGAATCTCCTCAGTACTCGCCTAGCAAATAGTTCTCGCAGGGTTGATCCAAGAAGATTGTGTGAATTCACGTGATCACCACGAAGGATCGGTCTGATCTGACTTAATGACCTTGCCGGAATAGTCACAACTTTCTTCCCCTTTCCCTCCGCGTCGATCTCGGATCGGCGCGGAGGGTTCAAACTGAGGCCAGGAACGTCAAGCCCGTCTCTTCACTACGAAACGGGGGCCGTCATTCCTATGAGCTGCGAAGACGAGGACGAGATCATCGGGCAGTGCAGCCGGCGGTGCTCGAATCCAGAATGGTTGATAGAGACGATCAAGGCTGAGATCGCTGTGCACAGGCCCATTGTGCGCAGGGTGCGATTTGACCCGCGCCCTCCTGGGTTAAGCGGATTAAGGCTCTCCACTGGCGGCCAAACGGTGACAATACCCGGCGCCGAGGCCGTCCGGGCGGGGCGAATCCTTGACGAACCGCAACCGGTCGGATACAAAAGCCTTTTCTTCAGGCACATTGCAACACCCGCCCGCTTTCCTCTGAATCAACCGGAGCTTGAAGCGCAGGACCACCGGGTCGTCGGTGGCGGGGCATTGCCTTTGCCGCGAACGGGCGCGCTCACCGGGGTATGAATGATCGCGAGCGGTTGCGTTTAACCAGTCAGGAGAGGTCATGGCCAGAGTCGGTTTCGCACTTGGATACGGGAAGTTCACCAACGTCCGGGAAATCGCCGATCTCATGCGGCGGGCGGAAGAGCGGGGCTTCGAGATGGGCTTCTTCTCCGAGACCATCGAGCTCATGCGCGACTCGGTTTCCGCCATGTCGGCCATGGGCCTGGCCACCTCCAAGGTGACGCTGGGCGCCACTCAGATCGTTCGCCTGCGCACCCCCATCTGCATGGCCCAATCGTTGATGACGCTGGACGAGATGACCGGCGGCCGCATCACGCTGGCGCCGGGCTCCTGCACCCGCAGCCACGCCAGAGTCCACGCCCTCGAGCACCAGAACCCGGTTCAAGTCCTCAAGGAATACATCGAGTCCATGCGGCTGCTCTTCACCGGCGAGAAGGTCAGCTATCAGGGAGAGTACGTCAAGTTCGACAATGTCGGCATCGGCTGGAAGCCGCTGCGCACCAACATCCCGCTCTATGTCCCGGCCACGGCTCGACCCGGCCTGAAGCTGGCCGGCCAGATCGGCGACGGCGTGGTGCTCAACGCGGTCTGCTCGCCGGAGTACACCGCCAACGCCATCAAGCTCATCAAGGAAGGGGCCGAGGAAGCGGGGCGCGACTTCTCGAACTTCGAGGTCGCCCAGTTGATCAACTGCTCCATCGCCGACGACCACGCCAAGGCTCTGGACGCTATCCGCTGGGAGGTGGCCACCAAGCTCGATCCCATCCAGCTTCCGTTCATCGCCCGCCCCAAGATGCGCGTGGGCGAGCCCTACATCCACGAAGAAGACATTCCGATCTTCGAAGAGGCCCATGCCAAGGGCGGTATGGACGCGCTGATCAAGGCCATCCCCGACTCCTACGTGGAGGGGATGACGGCCAGCGGCACCCCTGACGAGGTCAAGGCGAGGGTGCAACAGTACCGCGACGCGGGCGTCAAGATCCCGCTGCTGCGGCCGGCCGCGGCGGACCAGACCGATGCCCTGATGGACCTGTTCGCCCAGTAGGGGCGGGTTTCAAACCCGCCCGCGCCCCGGTCTTGGCAGAGAGGGACCCAGGGCATGGCGATCGCATCACACACAACGATGGTATCCCATGTATCGTGTCGGCGTTGACATCGGCGGAACCTTCACGGATCTGCTCCTCGTGGCGGATGACGGGACGTCCTTCATCGGCAAGACCCTGACCACCCACGGAGACCCGAGCGTGGCCGTGGAGACGGCCATGCGGGAGGGGCTGGAGACGGGTATTGTGGACCGCGCCCAACAGGGTACGGTGGTGCACGGCACCACGCTGGTCACCAATGCCCTGATCGAGCGCAAGGGAGCGGTCACCGCGCTGCTCACCACCGAGGGGTTCCGGGACGCCCTGGAGATCGGCCGCGAGCACCGCTACGAGCTCTACGATCTCGATCTCGAGTTACCCAGACCCCTGGTGCCGCGCTACCTGCGATTCGACGTGCCGGAGCGCGTGGCGGCGGACGGCGCGGTGCTCAAGCCGCTGGACGAAGCCTTCGTGCGGAGTCTGGTGGCGGAGCTCCGGGACAAGGGGGTACGGGCGGTGGCGGTGTGCTATCTCAACAGCTTCCGCAACGCCGTCCACGAGCGCCGGACCCGGGAGCTCATCGCCGAGGTGGCTCCCGAGATCCGCGTGTCGGTGAGTGCCGACGTCGTACCCGAGATCCGCGAGTTCCAGCGCACCAGCACCACCACCGTCAACGTCTACGTGCAGGAGCGGGTGGCGGCCTACCTCCAGGAACTGCAGCAGCGGCTGAACGGCTTGCAGTTCACCGGCAGCTTCTTCGTGATGCTTTCCAGCGGCGGTATCGGCACCCCGGAGACGGCCGCCCGGTTCCCCGTGCGCATGCTCGAATCGGGACCGGCGGCGGGGGCGCTGGCCGCGGCCGCGCTGGGACAGCGGGCGGGCTACCCGGACCTTCTCTCCTTCGACATGGGCGGCACCACCGCCAAGCTGTGCGCCGTGGAGAACGGCTATCCGCTCAAGGCCCGGGAGTTCGAGGTGGACCGGGTCTACCGGTTCCGCAAGGGCAGCGGCCTGCCCATCAAGATTCCGGTCATCGACATGATCGAGATCGGCGCCGGCGGCGGCAGCATCGCCCGGGTGGACGCCCTGGGTCTCCTGAAGGTGGGTCCCGAGAGCGCCGGGGCCGAGCCGGGGCCGGCCTGTTACGGCCGCGGCGGCACGCGTCCCACGGTCACCGACGCGAATCTGATCCTCGGCTACTTCGATCCCGACTACTTTCTCGGCGGCGAGATGAAGCTCGACGTGGAAGCGGCGCGGCAGGCCCTGGCCGGCGTCGCCGCAGAGCTCGACATGCGCGTGGAGGAGGTGGCCTGGGGCATCCATCAGATCGTCAACGAGAACATGGCCAACGCCGCCCGCGCCCACCTGGGGGAACGCGGCAAGGACCCGCGGGAGCTGCCCATGTACGCCTTCGGCGGCGCCGGGCCGGTGCACGGCTGCAACGTGGCGGAGTTGCTGCACCTGCCCACGATGATCTCTCCCATGGGGGCGGGCGTGGGGTCGACCTTCGGCCTGCTGGCGGCGCCCCTGGCCTTCGACTTCGTGCGCAGCGCCTACAGCCGCCTGGACGAGCTGGACTGGTCCTTCGTCAACGGCCTGTTCGACGACATGTGCGCCGAGGGGCGCGTCATCCTGGAGCAGTCCGGACTGGCCCCGAACGAAATCATCTACGAGCGCACCGCCGACATGCGCTACACCGGCCAGGGCCACGAGGTGTCGGTGCCTGTCCCCGAGGGTGTGCTCGGCGCCGCTCATCTCGGTCCGATCACCGAGGCCTTCGAGCACACCTACGAGCGCATGTACGGCCGGACGGTTCCGGACGTGGTGGTGGAGGTGATCAACTGGCGCGTGGTGGCGCGGGGACCGGAGCAACCGCTCAACTTCTCGACCCGCGGCGGTAATGCGGCCGGGGCCAAGGCGGAAAAGGGCACCCGCCCGGTTTTCTCGCCGGCCCAGGGCGACTTTGTCGAGACCACTGTCTACGACCGCTACTCCCTGACCGCGGGCATGACCTTCCCGGGGCCCGCCATCGTGGAAGAGCGGGAGTCCACGCTGGTGGTGAGCGCCCGCGGCCGCGCCCGTGTTGACGACCATCTCAACGTGATCGTGGAGTTCGACTATGAATGATGCCGCCGTCGATCCCGTAACCCTCGAGGTCATCTGGAACCGGCTCCTGTCCGTGGCCAACGAGCAGCAGGACGCGCTCATGCGCACGGCCTTCAGCACCATCGTGCGGGAGAGTCAGGACCTGGCCTGCGGTCTCTTCGACACCAAGGGCCGCATGGTGGCCCAGTCGGTCAGCGGCACGCCGGGCCACATCAACGCCATGGCCACGTCCATGGGGCACTTCCTGCGGGAGTTCCCCCCCGAGACGCTGGCGCCCGGGGACGTGCTCATCACCAACGACCCGTGGCAGACCGCCGGACACGTCAACGACATCACCATCACCACGCCGATCTTCAGGGCCGGGCGGCTTGTGGCGTTCTTCGCCAACACCTGCCACGCCGCGGATATCGGCGGCCGCATCCTTTCCGCGGAGGCCCGGGAGGTCTATGAGGAGGGGCTTCGGATCCCCATCATGAAGCTGTTCCACGCCGGCGAACCCGACCCCATCCTGTTGAAGATGGTCCGCGCCAACGTCCGGCTGCCCCACGAGGTGGTGAGCGACTTCTACGCCCAGGCCGCCTGCAACGACGCCGGCGGCCGGGCGCTCATCGAGACCATGGACGAGTTCGGGCTGGACACCTTCGATCCCGTGGCCGAGGAGATCATCGGCCGTTCGGAGAAGGCCGTGCGCGCGGCCATTGCCGCGCTCGAGGACGGCGAGTGGGAAGGGGAGACCTGGAGCGACGGCTTCGAGGAGCCGATCCTCATCAAGACCAAACTGGAGGTGCGGGGGGACGAGATCTTCATCGACTTCACCGGCTCCTCGCCCCAGAGCCAACGGGGCATCAATGTGGTGATGAATTACACCCACGCCTATGCCAGCTTCGCCGCCAAGGCAGCCATCTACCCCGACGTGCCGCACAACGAGGGGAGCTTCCGGCCGGTGCACGTGAGCGCCCCCGCGGGCAGCATCCTGAACGCCAACGAACCGGCGCCGGTGGCGGCGCGGCAGACCGTGGGCCACTTCGTGCCCACCGCGGTGTTCACGGCCCTGGCCAAGGCGCTTCCGGGCAAGCTCATGGCGCCCAGCGCGGACCCCATCTGGCTCAGCGTGTGGCGGGGCCAGGACCCGGCCTTCAATCTCACGGTGTTCCAGGTGGGCGGCACAGGCGCCCGGCCCACCAAGGACGGCCTCAGCGCGGTGGGTTTTCCCAGCGGCGTGGCCGGCGTGCCCGCGGAGGTCATCGAAAGCCTGTCGCCGCTGGTCATGCGCCGGCGCGAGCTCCGGGTGGATTCCGGCGGCGCCGGCACCTGGCGCGGCGGCCTGGGCCAGTTCACCGAATTCGCCAACCGTGCTCACGGCCAGTGGAGCGTCAACGGCATCCTCGACCGCACCCGTTACGCGGCCCCGGGAATCATGGGCGGCGGTCCGGGGCTCCCCGGCGAGTTCATTCTCGACGGCGGCGAGCGCCCCAACCCCAAGGCGCAGACCCATCTCGACGGGGACCGCAGCGTCCAACTGAACCACCCCGGCGGCGGCGGCTACGGCGAGCCCTTCCAACGGGACCCGGAGCGCGTGCTGTCGGATGTCGTCTACGGCTACATCACCCCGGAGGCCGCTGCCCGCGACTACGGCGTGGTCGTGCGCTTCACCGGCGGTGACGACGAAAGGGTGCGGCTGCCCGAGCAGTGGGTGATCGACGAAGCCGCGACCAAGGAGTTGCGGGAAAACGCGGTGTCTTGATTCCCGTCATTCCCGCGAACCAGGCTGTGTTTCCAATGACTCTGATCAATTGCCACCGAGTAAAGATGGCGCCCTTCGACTTCGCTTCGCTACGCTCAGGGCGAACGGGTTTGATTGGCGCCCTTAACCGTTCTCAGGGCGAGCGGGTTTGATTCGGCGCCCTTAACCGTTCGCCCTGAGCGTAGCGAAGCGAAGTCGAAGGGCGCTAACTCTAGAGGGCGTCAGCACACCTAACCCGAGTTTTCCTGAGCTCGGCTTGTTTTTCCGGAGGGGCTGGGACTCTCCGGATCGTCATTCCCGCGAAAGCGGGAATCCAGGAGGGGTGTAGGGAAAGTGGCGTGGGATCATGATTCTTTCTGAACGCATCGCACTCGTCACCGGCGCGGCCACCGGCATCGGCCGTGCGACGGTGCTGGAACTGGCCCGGGCCGGGGCGGCCGGGGTGGCCATCAACTACCGATCGGCCCGTGAGGCGGCGGAGAGCCTGGCGGCGGAGGTACGGGAGCTGGGTGGCGAGGCCCTGTGCGTGCACGGCGACGTGCGCGACGACGGCCACGTGCGCGACATGGTCAGTCAGACGGTCGAGCGGTTCGGGCGCCTGGACATCCTGGTGAACAACGCGGGCATTACCCGCTGGGTTCCGATAACGGATATGGAGGCGTTGACCGACGAGATCTGGGACATGACCCTGGACGTCAACGTGAAGGGCGCGTTCCGATGCGCCCGGGCGGCGGCGCCGCACCTTGCGGCCAACAAGGGCATGATCGTCAACGTGTCGTCCATCTCCGGCGTCATCGCACCCTCCACCATGTCGTCTCTTGCCTACGGCACCGCCAAGGCTGGGCTCATCTACCTCACTCGCGGCCTTGCCGTGGCGCTGGGACCCGAGATCCGGGTCAACGCCGTCGCACCCGCGTTCACGGACACCCAGTGGATGCGCGATCACTACGGCGTGGACTACGAAGATGTCATCAGCCGCGCATCCGCCAATTACGCGCTCAAACGGGTGGCCAAGCCGGAGGAGGTGGCAGGCGCCATCCTGGGCCTGATCACCGGCGGTGACTTCGTGACCGGCCAGACCCTGCTGGTGGACGGCGGCCTGAGCCTGTAGGGGCGGGTTTCAAACCGGCCCGCGTTGCGGGAACCGACAGGACACCAGAGAGGGACCTTCCATGACCAAGACGGAATTGATGACCGACATGCAGGCTCACCGCCTGGTGGCGGTGATTCGTTCCAGGACCGCGGAAGAGGCGCTGGCCACCGCCAGGGCGGTGGGCGAGGCCGGCGTCCGGTTCGTGGAGGTGACCTTCACCGTCCCTGGAGCCGCGGACGTGATCCGTACGCTGGCCGGGGAGGGTCAGGTGCACGTGGGCGCCGGCACCGTGCTGTCGGAGGAGCAGGCGCGCACGGGCATCGACGCGGGCGCGCGGTTCATCGTGTCGCCGAGCCTGGAGCTGGACCTGGTGCCCATGTGCCGCGAGGCCGGGGTCGCGTCCATCCCCGCGGGGGCGACCCCGACGGAAGTGGTCCGGGCGCTGCGCAGCGGCGCCGACCTGGTCAAGATCTTTCCGGCGGACTGCGTGGGCGGGCCGCATTTCATCCGGCAGATGCTGGGTCCTTTCCCGGATGCGCGGTTCATGGTTTCGGGTGGCGTCAACAAGGAGAACGTGTCGGAGTACGCGACCCTGGGAGTCACGGGCATCGTTCTCGGCAGCGCCTTTCTGGCCGACGTGCTGGCCCGGGAGGGTCACGACGGCCTCGTGGCCCAGGCGAAGGAGTTCGTGGGACTGGTGGACGAGGCCCTGGCCGCCACCCCGACGGCCCGTATCTCCGTGAGGCCGCCCCTTCCGACCCCCTCTCCCTCTGGGAGAGGGTCGGGGTGAGGGTGCTCGGGTGCCGGCAGCCCGTTGGATGAGCTACGGCAAAGGGAGATCCAGGGCTATTGCGGCGCCCTCACCCGGCCTTCGGCCACCCTCTCCCAGAGGGAGAGGGGTTGGGTTTGGGACGGAACGTGGCCACCCTCTCCCAGAGGGAGAGGGGTTGGGTTTGGGACGGAACGAGGCCACCCTCTCGCAGAGGGAGAGGGGTTTGATGCGGAACAGCAGCATGACGACTTGGGAAGCACAGCGGATGAAGGGCGTGCCGTTCTCGGGCATCCGGAAGATGATGGGCCGGGCAGGGGAGCTCGAGGGAGAAGGCAAGCCGGTGATCCACCTGGAGATCGGCCGGCCCGACTTCGACACGCCGGACCATATCAAGGCCGCCGCCCAGAGAGCGCTCGACGAGGGCAAGGTCCACTACACCTCCAACTACGGCGTGCCTGAGATCCGCCGCGCCATCGCCGGGAAGCTGCGTTCGGACAACGGACTCGATTTCGACGAGAACGGGGAGATCGCCGTCACCATCGGCGCCAATGAAGCGGTGTTCATGGCGATCATGGCGTTCATCAACGAGGGCGACGAGGTGCTGGTGCCGGATCCCTCGTGGCTCAACTACTTCCATTGCATCACCCTGGGCGGGGGCGTGCCGGTGAGCGTGCCGCTCCGGGCGGAAAAGGAATTCCGCATGGATGCGGATGACGTGGCCCGGCTGGTGACGCCGCGCACTCGCATGATGGTGGTGATGAGCCCCCACAACCCCACGGGCGCTGTGCTCGACCGGGGGCATCTGGAGGCCCTAGCGGCCGTCGCTCGGGAGCACGACCTGCTGGTGCTTTCCGACGAGATCTACGAGAAGCTGCTGTATGACGGCGCCGTCCACCACAGCATCGGAACCCTGCCGAACATGCGCGAGCGCACGTTGCTGGTGAACGGCTTTTCCAAGAGCTACTCCATGACCGGATGGCGCCTGGGCTACATTGCCGCGCCCCGGACGCTCATGGACGTTCTCATCCGCGTGCATCAGTATACGGTCTTGTGCGCTACGTCCTTCGCCCAGTACGGCGCGGTGGCGGCCTACGAGGGGCCGCAGGACTGCGTGCGCGAGATGCGGCAGGAGTTTGCCCGGCGCCGCGAGCTCATCCTGGGCCGCCTCCAGGCCATGAAAGGCATCGAGTGCGCGGTTCCCGAGGGCGCCTTCTATGCCTTCCCGTCCATCAGCGCCCTGGGCCGGTCGTCGGAGGACGTCTCCATGCACCTGCTGGAAGACGCTTATGTGGCCACCGTGCCCGGCAGCGCCTTCGGCCGGTACGGCGAGGGATACATCCGGCTGGCGTACTCGAACTCCTACGAGAACATCGAGGAAGCCATGGACCGCATGGAGGCGAGCCTCAGAAGATTGTAGGGGCGGGTTTCAAACCCGCCCGTGTGCGGCATGCGCCGTGCAAGTCAAAGGCCACAGGGGAAACCGGATTCCGGGGGAGTTATGGCA
The DNA here is from genome assembly GCA_965221155.1 of uncultured Binatia bacterium (SeqCode). Classification (GTDB taxonomy): domain Bacteria; phylum Desulfobacterota; class Binatia; order UBA9968; family JAJDTQ01; genus JAJDTQ01. Next base: position 2,910,557 of record OZ244869.1, read on the forward strand.
AACATCGAACTGACGCTGGCATGTGAGGACTACGACCGCACCCGGGCCATGAAGGATGGCCTGGTGAAGCCCGAAGGCATCGATCTCAACTACGTGGCGCTGCCGGTGGAGGAGATCTTCTGGCGCATGCTCCACTTCCAGGAGTTCGACGCCGCCGAGATGTCCATGGGGGCGTATCACGTGGACGCGTCCCGCGGCCATCGGCCGTTCATTGCCATCCCGGTGTTCCCCTCCCGCATGTTCCGGCACCGTTGCATCTTCGTCAACGAGGCTTCCGGGATCAAGAAGCCCGAGGATTTCAAGGGCCGGCGCGTGGGCGTGCCCGAGTACACCATGACGGCGTCGGTGTGGGTGCGGGGCATGTTGCAGCATGACTTCGGGGTGGAGGCCAAGGACGTTCACTGGGTCCAGGGCGGCGTGGAGCAGCCCGGGCGCAAGGACCGCGTGCCTTTCGACGCCCCGGACGGTGTCGAGATCGAGACCGAGGAGCACCGGACCCTGAACGACATGCTGGAGGCGGGCGACATCGACGCGCTGGTGTCGGCGCGCATGCCCGCCTGCTTCGTGCGGCGCGTACCCGGCATCACCCGTCTGTTCGAGGACTGCCGCGCGGCGGAGATGGATTACTTCCGTCGCACCGGGCTGTTTCCCATCATGCACTGCGTGGTGGTGCGCCGGGAGATCTACGAAGCCCACCCGTGGGTGACCCAGAACCTCTACAAGGCGTTCTGCCAGGCCAAGGACTTCTGCGTAGGGCAGATCTACGACACCAACGTGCTGCGCACCAGCCAGCTCTGGCAGTTGTTCGAGTACGAGGAGACGGTTGATCTCATGGGCGAGGACTTTTGGCCCTACGGCTTCGAGAGCAACCGCAAGACCCTGGAGACCTTCCACTCCTATCTGCTGGAGCAGGGCGTAATCAAGAACCCCGTGGACGTGGCCAGCCTGTACGCGCCCAACACCCGCGAGGCCTTCAAGATCTGACCGTCGAGGAGTCTGCGCCGCAGCAATCCGACGCCTGATGTAGGGGCGGGTTTCAAACCCGCCCGTGCCCGCATCGCGCTACCGGTTGATACAGGCGCATGAGTCATTGGAACGGCACGCCGTAAGAGGGGCGGACGCGAAAATAGTCCCTGACGTACTCGTTGGCCGGACGGCGCATGAGGTTCTCGGCCGTGCCTACCTGCACCATGCGACCCTCGTGCATGAGGGCGATGCGGTCGGCCAGCTCCAGAGCGTCCTCGAGGTTGTGTGTGACGAGAAGGGTGGTGAGACGCTGCTCTTTGTGAAACGTGCGGATCTCGGCCCGGACCCTGCGGCGGTTGGGCGGGTCCAGGTTGCTGAGGGGCTCGTCCATGAGCATGATCTGCGGGAACGTGGTCATGGCCCGGGCCAGGGCCACCCGCTGCTGCTGGCCCGCGGACAACTCCTGGGGCTTGCGGGCGAACAGCCGTTCCTCGATGTTGAGGGCCTTGGCCAGGGGCCGGATGAGCTCGCGGATGGCGCCCACCGACCACTTCCGGATGCGCAGCGGCAGCGTCAGGTTGGCGTACTTTCGGTCTTCGAAGACGCGCATGTGCGGCCACAGCGCGTAGCTCTGGAAGATGAGCTGGACGTCTCTTCGCCCGGGCGGCACGTCATTCACCGGCACGCCACCGATCAGAACCTCGCCCGTGTCCGGGGTCTCCAACCCGGCGATGATCCGCAGCAGCGTGGTCTTGCCGCAGCCGCTCTCCCCGATGATGACCAGAAACTCGCCCTGGTCCACGGCAAGGTCGAAGCCGTCCACGGCCGTCACCGAACCGAAACGCTTGCCGATGTTGCGCAGCACCAGATTCTTCACGCGGCCATGGTACGGCAACAGCAGGGGCAATTACAATGCGCCCGGAAACGTCATTGGTACGAAAATGCCACTGAGGCCCGGTATCTGTAATTCCCGCGGAAGCGGGAATCCAGGAGGGGTGAGGCGGGGCCGGTAGCCTGAAGTGAGACCCATGGGTAAAGACAAAGAAACGATCCAACGCCTGATACGCGCCAGCCTGGGCGAGGACAAGGCCGACCTGGTGGTCACGGGCGGGCGCCTGATCAACGTCTACACCGGCGAGGTGCTGGACGGCATGGAGTTGGCCGTGAGCCAGGGGCGAATCTGTTACGTGGGCCCCAGCGCCGATCACACGCGCGGCGACGAGACCCGGGTCATCGACGCCCGCGGCCGGTGGGTCGCGCCCGGATTCATCGACGCCCACACCCACATCGGCCATTTCTGCCGCCCCTTCGAACTGCTGCAGGCCTACGCGCCCCACGGCACCACCGCGCTCATGGCTTCCTGCGACGAGCATACCGTGGCCTTCGGCCTCGCCGGCATGCGGCTCTTCCTGGACGAGGTCGCGTCCCACCCGCTTCGGGTCTACACCCTGATCTCCATGGCGGCGCCGCAGGATCCGTTGTTGTGCCGCACCGAATCCCTGTCGGACCAGGAGGTCGCCGACGCCCTTCGCGACCCCCATGTTCTGGGGCTCGGCGAGGTGGTTTCATGGCTGCGGCTGACGCAGGGCGACCCGGACCTGCTGGCGCGCATCGAAATGACACTGGGCCAGGGCAAGATCGTCCACGGTCATACCGCCGGCGCCCGGGACCGCCGCCTCAATGCCATCGCCGCGGCCTCCGTGTCATCGTGCCACGAGCCCATCAGCGGAGGGGACGCCCTGGAGCGCCTGCGGCTCGGCTACTGGACCATGCTGCGCGAGGGCTCTTTCCGGCAGGACCTCGAAGCCACCCTCAAGCCGCTGCTCGCCGCCGGCGTGGACACCGGCCGGTTGATCCTGGTCACCGACGGCATGGCGCCCGACGACGTGGCCGAACACGGCCACATGGACCACGTGATCCGCCGCGCCGTCGAGTGCGGCCTGAGCCCAGTGCGGGCCATTCAAGCCGTCACGCTGCACCCGGCTACATACTCCGGCCTCGATCAGGACATCGGCGGCCTGGCGCCCGGGCGATTCGCCGACTTCGCGCTGCTGGACGACCTGAACACCGTGCGGGTCGGCGCCACCTTCATCGGCGGCGAGCTGATGGCCGAGGAGGGCGAGTCGAGGGTGGACGTGGTTCCGCCGTCCTTTCCGGGCGACATGGGACTCAAGACCGCCTTCCGCCTGCCGGTGTCGGCCGAGGACATGAGAATCCGTTGCGAGGACTCACACGCGCGCATCCGCGTGATGGACCTCATCAACCAGACCATCACCCGGGAGCGTATCGTGGAGGTCGCCTGCGCCGGCGGGGTCATCCCGGCGGACGTTGAGAACGACCTCCTCAAAGTGGCAGTGTTCGACCGCCGGGAGGGCTTCAGTCCCGTCTTCGGCTTTGTCCGGGGCCTCAAGGCCGACATCGGCGCGGTGGGCACCACCGTCAACCTCGACGAATACACGCTCCTGGTAGTGGGCTCCAGCGACTACGACATGGCCTACTGCGCCAATCTGCTGCTGGAATCCGGCGGCGGCGTCGCGTTGGTGGACAAGGGCCGGGTCCTCGAAGAGATCCCGTTCCCCATCGGCGGCCTCTTCTCTCTGGAACCCTGGAACCATGTCGGCCAGAAGCTTGCCGCCGTGCAGCAGACCCTGAGAGAGCGCGGCAGCGGCTTTCCGAAGCCCCTCTACGCCCTCTGTTTCCTCACCTTCGTTACCCTCCCCGAACTCCGTATCACCGGCCGCGGCCTGGTGCGCGCCAAGGAACGGCGCATCGTGCCGCTGTTGGCGGAGTGACGGTCGGCCGGGTGCCGACCTCGCGAGCGCGGACCACGTTAGAACAACTCAAACATTCCACGGATGCCCGCGAAGAAGCCGATGCCGGTGGTATGGTAACCGGGCACTTCCTCGTAGTCCTTATCGAACAGGTTGTCGATCCGCCCGAAGAGCTCGATTTGCTTGGTTAGCTTGTAGGCAATGGCGACGTTGGCCAGTACGAAGTCGTCCATCATCACGGGATTCGCCGTTCGGTTGAGTTGTTTGCCGTTGTAGTCGATGCCGAGGTCGACGACGGCCTTGCCGTCGAGGAAGCTGTAGCCGAGGTTGACGCTGGCCAGGTGTTTGGCTCGGCGTGGGAGCAGTTTGCCGTTCGGGTCTTTTGCGTCAGTGTAGGTGTACTGGACGGACAGGTCCATTCCTTCACTCGGCTTGGCCCGGACGGTGAGCTCCAGGCCGCGGATACTGGAAGTGCCGTCCAGGTTGTCGTAGAAGTCGTCATCGCCGGTTTCAGGATTCTGCCAGTCGTAAGGCGTGCCCGCGTCATTCCAGTAGATCAGCTTCGTCGGCCGGTTGTTGAAAAACGTCATATCCAGGGAGAGGCGACCGTCGAGAAGGTTTTGCTCGACGCCGATGTCCCAACCCTTGCTTTCCTCCGGTTCCACGTCGGGATTCGGGCCGATGCGGCCGAATTGCTGAAACAGTTGTGACAGAGTGGGGTTCTTGACCCCCGTGCCGTAGCTTCCGTGGAACCGTGTTCCACTTCCGTCAAGCACGTAAGCGGCCGTGGTCCGGTACGTCGTCGTATCCTTGAAGCGCTCGTTGTCGTCATAGCGAAGGCTGCCGGAGAGAAAAAGTTGATCCCAAAGCCCGAGTTGATACTCCGCGGAATGGCCATGGCTGGTGACGTTGGAGGCTGCGCCGCCAGAGGTCTGGGAATCCTTCTCGCGCTCGGTAACGAAGGTCAGGGCGTGGGTCGCCTCGGCTACAGCCGACGTCTCGAAAAAGACGTTGGTCTCGTAATCAAACCGGGACTTTCTGCCATCGTATTTGATTGTTCCCCACCGGCTGACGACGGTGCTTCTCTTACGGTGCATTGCGGCGCCGAAGGCATGCTTCCAGTCTCCATCGAAAAGGCTGTATTTCAATCGGGTCCGGCCCATGGTGTGGTCCGAATCGGTTTGATCGTTGTTGTCCGTCGGCACGTCGTCCGTTTCCACGTTCGCCTTGACGTAGCGGCCGAGCAACTCGATCTCCAGATCCTTGACGAGTTGTACGCCGAGCTTGGCGTTATAGGTCTGGTTCTCGTAACCGTCCTTCTCGTTTCCCGAGGCAATGGATATTCCGGAGGTTCGGAGGGTGGTTCCACCCAGGGAGAAATGGTGCTTGCTGCCGCCGCCCCGGATGCCGGCCGAGACGTTGCCGGTTCCGAAAGAGCCACCTTCCGCAGTCAGGTGAGCGGTCACAGGCCCGCGGCCCCTCTTGGTGATGATGTTGATCACGCCCCCGATGGCGTCGCTGCCGTAGACCCCGCTCTGCGGTCCGCGGAGAATCTCGATGCGCTCGATGTCAGCGGCCAGCAGGTCCCCGAAGTCGAACGTGGCCCCGGCGTTGCTGGGGTCGTTCACCTTCACGCCGTCGATGATCACGAGCGTGTGTCCGTGCTCGGAGCCGCGCAGGCGTACCGCGGTCAAGGTGCCCAACGTCCCGGAGCGGTGCACCGCGACGCCAGGAATCTCCCGCAGCAGGTCGGACGCGACACGCGCCTGTTTGCGTTCGATTTCTTCGGCGGTGATGACGGTGACCGCGCTGCCCACGGCTCTGGCTTCCAGCGGCACCCGGCTCGCCGACACAACGATTTCGGGGAGCAGTTCGACATTCTCGCCGGTGGATGTGGTCGCGGCCGGCGTCTCCGGGGTGTTGCCGGTCTGAGACTGGGCGTCAACGGGTTGAAGGGTCAAAAGAATGAACAGGGTGATGACACCCGGGATCAGAGATCTCATGGCAATCTTCCTTTCCCGCGAAGGCGGATTGTTTCGGAAGACGGACAGGTCTCCTGGCTGGGGCTTTCTGGCAGTCCGTGGGGCTGCCGGCCTACTCGCCGCGCCTTCCCACCCGCGGACGGGCAGTGGCTTAGTTGCGGCTTTCGTAGCCGTTACAGTTGCGGGGCAGCAGGGGATTCTCACCCCTTTCCCTCGCATCCGTCTTCAGGCCGTTGTGGTAACTCAGGTAGGGTCGCTAAAGTCTCGTCGCTTGTCCTCCTTCAGCCTGAACGCCACCGGGACGCGGACCCAGCTCGACAAGGCGTCGATGCCGCGACGCGCGGGATGGAATCTCCAGCGCCGGACCGCTTTCATGGCCGCGGCGTCGAGAATGTCGAAGCCTGACGTTCGGTCCACCGTGACGCGGTCGGGGGCGCCGTTGGGGTCCACCCGCACCTTGAGCACGGTGGTGCCCTCCCATCCGGCCCGCCGCGCCTTCCCGGGATATCGGGGTTTCACGGTCCGCGCATAACGGACCGGGGTGAAGCCGGCTGCGGCTTCGATGTCCTCGCCGGCGGATGTCTTCGGACCGCCGCCGCGAGCGAGCTTTACCGTGGTTGCCGCGTTGCTGTCGCTGCCGGTCTCGCCTCGCGGTATCTTCACCGGAGCGGGTCCGTCCACGGAGCGGATGTTGTCCGCGGGCATTGCTGCCGTGGCCGGGCTCGGTGGTCTCCCGTGTTCGGGTCGAGCGGACTTTGGCGGCCGCTTCGCCACTGGCCGTGCCCGAACCGCCGCATCGTCCGCTGGTTTCGGCCGTACGGATTGTGCCTTCACGACCCTGGTACGGGCCGGAGACATACCTTGCGGCCGCTTCGTTGGCGGACGCGGGTTCTCGGCTTTGGCCTGGCGTGTCTTCTCGGGCGGCCGAAGTTGTCCGGGCCGTTCGGATGTGCGCTTCCGCTCCTCCGTGCCTTGCGCGGCCAACAGCCGTACACGTAGAGGCTCGACGGCGCGCGCTCCCGCGCCGCCGGCGCTCATGGGGAAGGGCACCCACAGGAGCACGCCATGGAACAGCGTCGAGCCCAACAGGCAATACAGAAGTCGGCGCATGTCGTCCTCGGCAATCCGCTACCGGTCAGCGGTGGCTTGACCGGATGGATACGGGAACGAACGCGTCTATGGGGCGAATATGGATGGCGAGACCTCCTCTCTCCGCGGAGAGCATGGTTGCTTTTGGTCCTCAGGTAGGTCTCCTGGCTCATGGGCTGGTCGCTGTGACCACCTTGCCGCCTTCCCATTCCCGGTGGGGAACAGTGGCTTCAGGGCAAGGATTCCCATTCACAGTGGCGGGACCGCACCGGAATTCAACCGGTTTCCCTGTTATCCCGTAAGGGACCTGAAGACCGGGCGGCCGGAATGGCCGCCCGTTGCTCGTCGGTTCTATCCGTGCCTGACGGGCTTGTCAAGAAGACAAGGCCGTCTTCATGTCCTCGATGTAGTCCTTGAACCCGGCTTCGACGCTGTACTCGGGTTCCCAGCCGAGCGTTTCCTTGGCCCGGGTGGTCACCATGGGCTGCTTGGAGGAGCGCGGCGGCTTGCCGGGGAGGATCTCCACCTCCAGCTTCGGCAAAAGCCCTTGGACCATCGCGACCAGGTCGTCGAACTCGATGACCACGCCGGTGCCTATATTGAAGGTGGTCTCCGCCGGAGCCGGAATGGTCGCGGCCAGCTCGATGGCCCGGCCCACGTCCTTGAAGTAGACGTACTCGAAGTCCCGCGTGGATTCCTGCGGGATGTTGGCGACGCTGCCCTTGATGCCCGCCTCCACCAGACTCTGGAGCATCTCGCCGCCGGCGGACCCGCCGGCGAAGTGCCCGAGGCCGAACACGTTGGCCAGCCGCAGCACGATGAGTTCGAAGCCGTAGAGCCGCTGGTAGGCCTCCACCATGAGCTCCTTGGCCACCTTGGAGTTGCCGTAGGCATTGCCGTCGCCGCGGGGAAAACTTTCCTGGATGGGGTCGTCGCCTTCCATGCGGCGGTTGTAAACGCCCATGGTGCTGATCTGGATCAGGCGCTTGACCCCGGTGAGGCGCACGGCCTCGGCCACGTTGACGGTGCCCATGACGTTGATCTGAAGGCCGCTGTACACCGGGTTGGCCACGGCTCCTCCGATGAGGCCCGCGGTGTGCAGCACGGTATCCACCTTGTGGGTCTGCATGGCGTCGATCAGCGCCGGCAGGTCCCGGATGTCGCGCTTGAGAACGGTGACGTCGGCATTCCCCAGCTTCCGTTCCAGGAAGTCCATCTTGGGTGCCATGTCGAAGAACACGATCTTCTCTCCCCGTTGCAGCGCGCGTTGTGCGAAGGCGGTGCCCACCAGGCCGACGCCGGTAATCAAAGTGCTCATCAAAGCTCCCTTCTCGTTGGGTCTTGTTGTCGAAGTTTGTTGTCCAAGTACCTGCCCGAACCCCGGCGACGTGTCAAGGCGGCGGACCGGGATCGGGATGGCTGCGACGCCGGGCGGCCTCGTCGGCCCGGGTTCCAGGAGTCTGCGCCGCAGGAACCGGACATCCGATGTAGGGGCGGGTTCAAACCCGCCCGCGCCCGCACGGCGCTGCCGCCCACACAAGGTTCTAGTGTGGTGTCTCACAAATACGCTTATGAATCTGCGGGTCCTTTTGGCCGTCGGCTGCGTTGCTCTTCCTCGAGTGGTGCCCGCCACACGGGCGGGTTTGAAACCCGCCCCTACAAGTCATCGCGCCTTGCCGACAACCAAAATGCCCTCGCAGATTCATAAGCGTATTTGTGAGACACCACACTAGGCCGGCCCGCTGATGGCCACGACCCAGTGGTCCTCGATGTGCCGAACCGTGGCCCGCACGCCGTAGACCTCGGCCATGCGTTCCGGCGTGAGCGTTTCCCCGGGCGGTCCGTCCGCGACGATGCGCCCCGCGCGGATCCACACCAGCCGATCCGCGAAGCGCGCGGCCAGGGCGGCCTCGTGCAGCACCACCAACGCGCCGTTGCCGGCGTCGGCGTAGGAGCGGATCAGGCTCAGGACCTGGTGCTGGTGGAGCGGGTCCAGGGCTTCGGTGGGCTCATCGGCGAGCAGGGTCGGTGCTTCGGTGGCCATGGTCCGGGCCATGTGGGTGCGGGACAACTCCCCGCCCGAAAGGGTGTCGCACGAGCGGTCGGCGAGGGCGTGGAGATCACAGGCGGCAAGCGCGCGTTCCACCGCGGCGGCGTCTTCGCCCCGCAACCGCCCGGGCGAGGCGCCGTGGGCGAACCGTCCGAGGGCCACCACATCGCGCACCCGCACGGGCCACGCCAGCGGCCTGGACTGCGGCAGGTAGGCGACCCGCCGGGCGCGCTCGGACGCTGCCAGCCGGGCCGGGTCGTCGTCGCCCGCCTGGACACTGCCTCGGCTGCGTTTCACGAGGCCCAGCACGGCCCGAAGGAGCATGGTCTTGCCCGCGCCGTTGGGGCCGAGCAACGCCACCATTTCTCCCGGCCGCACCCGTACCGACGCGCCGTGCAACACCTGACGCTGCCCGAGGGTCACATCGATGTCCTGCGCCCGGAGCTCAGCCACCGGGAACCCGCCTCCTCGCGGCGATCCACACGAACACCGGCGCTCCCAGCAATGCCGCCACCACCCCGAGCTTGAGCTCCGTGTCGGTGGGCGCCACCCGCACGCCGATGTCGGCCACCACGAGAATCAGTCCCGCCAGCAAGGCCGAAGGCGCCAGCGCGCGGGCGGGGTCGTGGTTCACCAGCGGGCGCACCAGATGCGGCGCCACGATGCCGACGAAGCCGATGGCGCCGGCGATGGCCACCGCCGCTCCGGTGGCCAGGCCCGCGCCCACCACCACCCACCGCCGGGTGCGGGGCAGGTCCACCCCCACGCCCGCCGCGGCCTCCTCGCCCAGGGTCAACGCCGAAAGGCCCCGCCGTCCGGCGAAGAGGATCACCAGACCCGCCAGCAGGAACGGCGCCGCGGGCACGAGGTCGTCGAAGCTCCGGTTGGCCACCGTGCCCAGCATCCAGTTCAGCATGTCGGACAGCGAGAACGGGTGCGGCGCTAGATTCATCAGCAGGGCCATCAGGGCGGCGGCGAAGCTCGACAGCCCGATTCCCACCAGGATGAGTGTCACCACCGAGCCCACGCGCGCGGCGGCGACCGTCAAAAAGGTGGTGGCGGCCAGGGCGCCGGCGATGGCGGCCATGGGCAACGCGAAGGCGCCGGTGCTCACGAGTCCGTAGTAGATGACGAAGGTGGCGCCGAGGGCGGCGGTGGCGGACACGCCCAGGACACCCGGCTCGGCCAGGGGATTGCGCAAGAGCCCCTGTAACGCCGCGCCCGACGCACCCAGCGCCGCGCCCACCACCAGTGCCGCCACCGCCCTCGGCAACCGGATCTCCCACACCACCACGCGGTCGCCGGCCGATGCTCCTCCCAACAGGGCTGTCACCACGCGGTCGACGCCCAGCGGGGCGGAGCCCACCAGGCACGCTGCTACCAGGGCCACGAAGACAGCGGCTGTCAGCGCCAGGAACACGCCGCGGTCGTTCACGGCGCCGCCTGTTTCGGGAGCTTGGCCTTCAGCGCCGCGAGGGCCGCCACCGCGTCGGCCACGAACCAGCCGCCGCACGACGTGGTGGCGCCGTCCACCACCGCCACCGGAACCGACCGCAGGGCGCGCCGGGTCACGGGGTGTCGGAACGCGGTCCAGGCGTCGTCGTGGTCGGTGCCCGCGCCGAAGGTAGCCCTGGCAATTCCGTCCGGCGCCTCGTAGGCCAGACGTTCGAGGGGAATCGGATGCCAACCGGCCCGGGACTGGAAGTTGTCGAGTCCTGCGGCCCCGAACAGGTCGTGCACGAGGGTGCGCGGTCCGGCAGTGTAACCCGCCGGCGTTACGTACAGCGCGCGGGTGCCCGGGGCGTGGACTCGTGCCTTCCGGAGCCGCTCGTCCATCTCGGTGATCAGCGTTTCGCCCCGTTCCACCACTCCGAGTTCTCGGGCGGCGTGCCGGATCACCGCCCGGGCGCCGTCGATGTCGTCGGGGAACGCGATCTCCAGCACCGGCACCCCGGCGCGTTCGAAGAACGTCCGGGCGTTGGGGCCGCCGCCGTAGGCGCGGACCACCAGGTCAGGCTCGAGGATCAGCACGTCCTCCGCCCGGGGGCGAACCGTCGGCAACCCGGCGGCGACGGCGCGCATGTAGGAAAAGGTCGCGCCGGCGTCCGGCGACAGTGCGAGGATGTCGCGGCGGTCGGCCAAGCCGAGCACGAACTGGTCGGCGCAATAGTCCAGGCTCACGATGCGGCGGGCGGTCGAGTCGGCGCGGGGCGGTGGCGACTCGCAGGCGGCGAGCAGGGCGCACGTCACGAGCGCGAGCGCGGCGGAGTTCGCCAAAGCCGCCAACCGCCTCCCCAGCCGTCGGACTAACCGTCGTCGCATTTTCTCTCTCTACGCTCTATTTTCTTCGGCCCTTGCCGAAAGGAGGATTCTGTAGCCGTGGAACCTACGCCCGGTGGTTGCCGCCGTCAAGCGACCCACGTGGCTGGCCAAACCGTATCTCATAGGATACAATACCGAGGGTCAATTGGTTGCGATACGCCGGACCGAAGTGTTCACCAGGTGGTTCAGAAAGCTACGTGATCCCGGAGCCAAGCACGAATTAGTCTTCGAATCAGGCGGTTGTCGCTAGGCAACCCCGGGGATGTCCAACCAATTGGTGGAGGCGTTTCGGAACTACGTATCGACTACGGGCCAGGCTATCGCGTGTATTTTGTGCGACGGGAGCACGCTTCGGTAGTCCTTCTCAACGGTGGGGATAAGGGTACGCAAGAACGGGACACCGCTAGTGTGGTGTCTCAAAAGTAAATGACATATATAAGGGTATCCGATAAACAGGAGGATACCTATGCCACGCGGTCGTCCGGTTGAGCAGATGGTTTTGACGGATGAAGAGAGAACCCAGCTTCTGAGCCTGGCTACGAGCCGGGCGCTGCCCCACGGTTTGGTGAGGCGGGCGCAAATCGTTCTTGCCTGTGGCGAGGGCGAAGCGAACGCCTCCATCGCCCAGCGTCTGCGCTTGAACCCTCACACCGTCGGGAAGTGGCGCAAGCGTTATCGTCTGCAAGGGCTTGAGGGGTTGCACGACGAGTTGCGTTCGGGGCGACCCAGGACCCATGAAGATGAACGGGTCGCCGAGGTCATCAACATGGCACTGCAAAGCAAGCCACCCGAAGGCTGTACTCACTGGAGCGTGCGCACCATGGCCGATCAGACCGGCGTTTCCAGGAATATGGTACAACGCTGGTTCAACCTGTTCGGCATTCAGCCCCACCGCCAGCGTCACTTCAAGCTCTCCAACGACCCCTTCTTCGTCGAGAAGGTGCGCGATATCGTCGGGCTCTATCTCAACCCGCCCGACCACGCCGTAGTGCTGTGCGTTGACGAAAAGACCCAAATCCAGGCCCTCGACCGCACCCAACCGCTGCTGCCCATGGGATTGGGCTATGTCGAAGGAGTCACCCACGATTACGTCCGTCACGGCACCACGACCCTGTTCGCCGCCCTCGACATCGCTACCGGCCAAGTCATGACCCAGTGCAAAAAGCGCCATCGACACTAGGAGTTCCTCGACTTTCTCCGCCATATCGATGCCAACGTCCCCCCATCCCTCGACATTCACCTCATCGCCGACAACTACGCCACCCACAAGCACCCCAAGGTCAAAGCTTGGCTCGCCAACCGCCCCCGATACCACATCCACTACACCCCCACCTATGCCTCCTGGCTCAACCAAGTCGAACGCTGGTTCGGCCTCATTACCCAACGCGCCATCCGGCGCGGTTCCTTCTCCAACGTCAAGGACTTGGTCCACACATGTCCCAAAAGTAAGCAACATAATAATAGTTATCCTAGTGACGGTGAGATGTTGCAGAGATATAAGAGCAGAGTCTTTGAATTTTAGCGAGGATGGAATCGGCGGTAGCGGTCCAGCAGAAGGGAACGGCTTTGGCGTTGTAGTGATCGACGAAGCGTTGGATTTTGACACTAGTGTGGTGTCTCACAAATACGCTTATGAATCTGCGAGGGCATTTTGGTTGTCGGCAAGGCGTCCTTCGACTCCGCTTCGCTACGCTCAGGACGAGCAGTGGCGTGCACCACGCGAGGAAGAGCAACGCAGCCGACGGCCAAAAGGACCCGCAGATTCATAAGCGTATTTGTGAGACACCACACTAGAGCTCACGAGTTGGCACGAAGCCTTGGGACCTAAGGAGGCCACCATGATCGATACACAACCTTGGGATGCGGCCGACTACCTGGAAGAAGAGGAAGATGTCGTCGCCTACCTCGAAGCAGCGTTCGAGGACGGTGATCCACAGCTCATCACGGCTGCGCTTGGAGACATCGCCAAGTCTCGGGGAATGACCAAGGTTGCATTGAAATCGGGTTTGGGCCGGGAGAGCCTCTACAAGGCCTTGTCAACCAACGGCAATCCCAGCCTCGCCACTGTCCTCAAAGTACTACAAGCACTTGGACTGCGGCTTCGCGTGACGCGCCCGGTTCCGACGGCGTCTCGTTTGAGTTGAGAATGAAATCCCTGGAGTCTCGAAGACCTGTTTGTCCTGGGCCAAGACATTCGTTACACTCGCGCGGTTCAACCGATGGCACGGAGAGCTCCTATTGATGCAGGACTCGACTCGTAGTCCCGCGCCGGAGCTTGCTTTCCCCGTTGCCGGAGAGGACACAACGACATGATCATTCCCACCGAACCCATCGGAAGCATTCCCCGCCCCGGTTACCTCATCGACGCCATGGGCGCGCACGGCGCCGGCCGGCTTGACGACGCGGGCCTGAGCCAGGCCATGGCGCGGGCGGTGGCGGAGACCGTGGCGGCCATGGAAGCCACGGGTTCGCCGGTCATCACCGACGGCGAGCAGTCGAAACCGAGCTTCGCCACCTATCCGCTGGCGGGTCTCGACGCCCTCGCCCCGGACGGCGTGGTGATCCCGTTCGAGGACGGGCACACGCGGCAACTGCCGCGCCTCACCGCCGGTCCGTTCCGCTACACGACCTATTCCGGAGCCTACGTGACGGCGGCCAAGAGGCATGCCAGCCGGCCGGTGAAGCAGGCGGTCATCGCTCCTTCGGCCATCAGCCTGATCTACCCCCAGGACGGCATCGACGGCTATCCGCGCGACGCCTTCATCGCCGATCTCGTGAACGAATGCGAGAAGGACGTCCGGTCGGCCTTCGAGGCCGGCGCCGACAGCGTGCAGATCGACTTCACCGAGGGGCGGCTGTGCTGCAAGCTGGATCCGTCGCGGGGGTTGCTGCGGGCCTTTGTGGAGCTCAACAACGCGGTGCTCGGGCGGTTCTCCGAGACGGAAAGGAGCCGCATCGGGGTTCATACCTGCCCCGGGGGCGACCAGGACTCCACCCACTCCGCGGACGTCGACTACGCCGAGCTTTTGCCCGATCTGTTCGCCATCAATGCCGGGCGGTTCTTTGTCCAGATGGCCAGCGAAGCCGACCGTCCGCGTGTGCTCGATGTCATCGCCCGGGAGCGGCGTCCCGGTCAGACGGTATTCGTCGGCGTGACCGATCCCATCGACCCCCGCATCGAGAGCGCTGAGGAAGTCTGCGAGCGAATTCTGGAAGCGGCGGCCCACCTGGGCATGGACGGGCTCGGATGCACCGACGACTGCGGCTTCTCGCCGTTCGGCGACGACGTTTCCACGGCGCGCGACACCGCCTTCGCCAAGATCCGGGCGCGGGTGGAGGGAGCGAAGCTGGCCGGCGAGCGGCTCGGCTGATTCGCCCCAGGCAACGCGCGTGTTCCACGTCCCGCCTGTCTCCCGCGCGCTCGACGCGGCGATTCGGCGCGCCATCGACGCCAAGACCAAGCCCGTGGGAGCTCTCGGAGTGCTGGAGACGGTCGCCGAGCAGATCGCCCGCATCCAGAACACGTTGACGCCGAGGCTGCGGGGCTGCCGTCTCACGCTCTTCGCCGGGGACCACGGCATCGCGGCGGAAGGCGTCTCCGCCTACCCGCAGGCCGTGACCCGGCAGATGGTGGCCAATTTTCTTGCCGGCGGCGCTGCCGCCAACGTGTTCGCCCGGACCAAAGGCGTGGACCTGCAGGTGGTGGATGCCGGCGTCGCTGGCGAGCCCATGGACGCCACGGGGCTGATCTCGCGGCGTATTGCCGCGGGTACGCGCAACTGTGCAGTGGAACCCGCCATGACCGCGGAGCAATGCGAGGCCGCGCTGGGTGCCGGCGAGGCTCTGGGCGGCGGTGTTGCGATGGACGCTGCAGCCTTCGGCGAGATGGGCATCGGCAACACGTCCTCCGCCACCCTGGTGGCCCACAAGCTCACCGGCGCGGGGCTTGACTCCCTGGTCGGGCGGGGCGCCGGGCTCGACGACCCCGGTCTGGAACGCAAGCACACGATCCTGCAACGTGCCGCCCGGCGCACCGCGGGGCATCTCGACGGCCCGAACACACTACAGGAATACGGCGGCTTCGAGATCGTGATGATGGCGGGAGCCATGATGGGTGCTGCCCGCGCCGGTGCCGTGGTGCTGGTGGACGGCTTCATCGCCGGCGCGGCCGCGCTGGCGGCGGTGCGGATGGCGCCGGCGCTGCGGGATTACCTCGTCTTCGCCCATCGCTCCGCCGAGCACGGCCACGCCGTGGTGCTGGAAGCCCTTGACGCGCACCCGCTGTTGGACCTCGACATGCGCCTGGGCGAAGGCACCGGCGCACTGCTGGCGTGGCTTGTGCTCAAATGCGCGGCGGCGATGATGTCGGAGATGGCGAGCTTCGAGAGCGCCGGCGTGAGCGGTCCGGCTTGATGCGCCGGGCGCGTGAAGAACTCGCGGTGTTTCTCCTGGCGGTGCAGTTTCTCACGCGCTGCCCGGTGCCGTTCCCGAATCTCTTCACCGAGCCGCGTCTTGCCGCCTCGACCCGATACTATCCGTTGGTGGGTGCCCTTGTCGGCGCGGCCGCGGGAGCGGTGTTCTGGCTTGCGCACCTGGTCTTTCCGATGACGCTGGCAGTGGTGCTCGCCACCGCCGCGTCGCTGCTGGCCACCGGGGCCTTTCACGAGGACGGGTTCGCCGACGCCTGTGACGGACTTGGCGGCGGCGCCACTCGCGAGCAGGCGCTGGAGATCATGCGCGACAGCAGGCTCGGCGCCTACGGCGCTGCCGGCCTTGGGCTGATGCTGGCGGCGAAGGTGCTGGCCCTGGCCTCGGCGCCGGCAGTGTTCGTCCCGTGGCTGCTGGCGGCGGCTCACGCCGGTAGCCGCGCCTCCGCGGTGTTGGCCCTCGCCACCAGCAACTACGTCCGGGAGGCCGGCACGGCCAAGCCGGTGGCGGAAGGGGTGGCCCGGGGTGGTCTGACGCCGGCCCTGGCGACCGGGGCCGCGGCCGTCGGCGGGCTGTGGTTTCTCATCTCGCCGGCGGCGATGGCCGCCGGACTCGCGGGGCTCACGGCCGGCCATCTGGTTATGCGCGGAGTGTACGAGCGCAAGCTAGGCGGCTACACGGGCGATTGTCTCGGCGCCGTGCAGCAGACCAGCGAGCTCGGGCTCTACCTCGGCGCGGTGGCGCTGTTGTAGCCAGGGAGGGAACGATGCGACCTGCTGACGATTCCGCTCTGTCCTGTCTCTCAGTCATTGCGCCAATCCGTCATTCCCGCGAAAGCGGGAATCCAGGGGCGGAGGAGGGGCGAGGCCGGGCCACACCATGCGCCTGATTCTGGTTCGCCACACGCGGCCCTTGGCCTCGGAGAACGTGTGCTACGGCGTCACGGACCTGGATGTGGCGCCGACTTTCGACCAGGAGGCGGCGCGCGTGGTCGTGGCGCTACCCGCGGTGGAGCGGGTCGTCACCAGCCCGTTGCGCCGCTGCCTGCGGCTGGCGGAGCGAATCGGCGCGGCGCGCGGCCTCACTCCCGTTGTGGACGAGAGGCTTCGGGAGATGGATTTCGGCCGTTGGGAGGGAGGGCCGTGGAAGAACGTCTCACGGGTGGAACTGGACGCATGGGCAGCGGATTTCCTTCACGCCCGCCCCCATGGCGGCGAGAGCGTGGAGATGGTGTCGGCGCGCGTCGTTTCGGCGCTGGGTGACTACCGGCGGAGCGGTGTCTCGCATGCGATGGTAACCCATGCCGGTATCATCAAGGCCGCGCGGGCGTACGCCGGGCACTCGGACGCGTGGACGACCACTGTCGATTTCGGCGGTTCGGTGTCCCTGGAGATCGGTGCGGGTGAAGATGACTCGGCGGCTCGGGAGCACCGTCCTCCGCATCTCGCTGGTGGGACACCACACTAGTGTGGTGTCTCACAAATACGCTTATGAATCTGCGGGTCCTTTTGGCCGTCGGCTGCGTTGCTCTTCCTCGCGTGGTGCACGCCACTGCTCGTCATCGCGCCTTGCCGACAACCAAAACGCCCTCGCAGATTCATAAGCGTATTTGTGAGACACCACACTAGCGTGGCGCGTTTGGGTGCTGCGAAGAGGAGTCCGGCGATTGAGAACCACCCACCCACAGCATGGCGGTGATCTTTCGGCTGCCGGACGGAGGTTCGGCTCGCCGCCGTCCGGCTGGATCGATCTTTCCACGGGGATTAACCCGTGGCCCTATCCCGACACGACGATGGGCTTGGAAGCCGTCGCTCGCCTGCCGCAGCAAGATGAGACGGAAGCGTTGCTGCTCGCGCCGCGAGACGCCTATGGCATCCCGTCGCAGACCGAGGTCGCGGCGAGAACGGCGGGCCTTCTGCTGGCGGCGATCCTATTGGACGCGGTCATCGGGGATCCCCGTTGGCTTTACCGGATCGTCCCGCATCCCACGGAATTCATGGGCCGGGCGTTGTCGTTCTGCGACGGTCGTTTCAATCGACCCGAGTCCAGTGCCAATGGGCGCCGCGTGGCGGGCGCGGTTTCGACATTGGCCATCGTAGGATCGTTCGGTGCACTGGGCGCGTTCATCAGCGCGGGGCTAAATGGTTGGCGGGGCGGTTTCTGGGTGGAGGCTTTTCTGGTTTCCGTTCTGATCGCGCAGAACAGCCTTTACCGCCACGTGGCCGAGGTTGCGAGGGCGCTGGAGCGCGACGGGGTCGAAGCCGGTCGGAGTGCCGTGGCCCACATTGTCGGGCGTGATCCCGAATCCCTCGACGCCCATGGTGTTGCCCGAAGCGCCGTCGAATCCCTTGCCGAGAACTTTGGCGACGGCGTGGCCGCGCCGGTCTTGTGGGGCCTGATCCTCGGCCTCCCGGGTATCATTGCATACAAGGCCCTGAACACAGCGGACAGCATGATCGGTCATCTCGACCGCCGCTACCGCGAGTTCGGGTGGGCCGCCGCGCGGCTGGACAATGTGGCCAACTGGGTGCCCGCGCGCGTCGCGGGTTTTATCGGGTATCCAACGGGGCGCCCGCCGCACGAGGGACGTCCTGGAGGTCGCTGAAAGAGTGACATCGCGGCCCGGCCGGTGATGGATGTTGCCGTCCAGGTCCTTCCGCCCGAGCTGGCGCCCGCCCCGTACACGGCCTTCCAGCACCGCCTGGAACGCATCCGGCTCCACCGGACCCGACAGCCCCAGTGGCGCCGCGCCCTGGCCCACCCAGGCACTCGCTTCCTGTGTGCCGGATCGTCCTTGGCGTAGTAGCCGTCCTTTTCGTAGTAGCTCACGCTTGCGACGGAGAGGCGATCTTCCCGATCGAGGCCACCATCCAGGCTGCTCCCCACAGACTGTGCTTTTCGGTGTCTCTCGCATGTCCATGCCGCCCACACGCTCATTCCGGGACAGGAACAAGGCATCAACGGCACGGTCCGCAGACGTGTCGGCGATTGTCGATGATTGTCCGTGATCCTGGCCGTGGAAGAACCCGTGACCGCCGCCGCGCGTGCTATATTCGGGAACGCGGTGTTGCGAGTGACGCCCGCGATGGAAGCGGGGCTTGCCACAACAGCGCACGACGTAGAAAGGATCTCAGGCTTAATCGAGAAGGTTTCAAACTGAGACAATACCGAAGCTTCCCTTGACAACCTCACAGTCACTTCTCTAACTTCTCTACTCTATTGTGGCGGTTGCGATCATTACCCGGGCCCCTGCGATCATCACACCGAAGGGTAGCGATGTTTCCGTTTATTCTGGGGGAGGTACCCTTTGCCAGAATGGGGCTCTTGTATTCGACAGAAGGCCCGACACACGGACCTCCGCAATCCTGCTCGGGCGCACGTCGTCAAAAACCGAAGGTGGTCCGACGGCAGATTCCCGTGAACCGGCCTCCCGGAATAGCCCCGAACAGGATGGACGAAACCGGGAGTTGATCCTACCCGGAAGGAGGCTCGCCGTGATCCACACACTGATTGCTTTCTTGGTCCTGGCATTGGCGGGCTGCGGTGGCGGGGGTGGCGGTCCCGGCACAGGTGTTGGTGGCCCCCCCGAGCCGGAGCAACGACAACCCGGCGATTTCTCTCGCGAGCTGACGCGAAACAACCGCACGGCCGAGGACATCATGGACCACTGGAATCAGCCAGAACAGCTACGGCAGGCTCTGGGGCTCACGCCGGTCAGCGAAGAGAACAAGCCTGCCCGGCTGGCGGCTTTTGCAGCCCTGGATGAGGACGTAGAAACTGACAGCATCGAGATCCTGTTTGAGCGGAACGGGATCACGTATGGGCGGTGGACAGGTGGTCCGGCCGGAACCTTTAATATCGAGTTTGACTATAGATTCGTTCCCGAGGCCACTCCCGAGCAGCGGGCGCGGATAGAACGGGCCGGCAAGTCCTGGTCCTGGCGTCTGGCTGACGAATCGCGGAGATACACGATCGAAGCTAATCGGGTGATATCGGGCAGCACGACAATCGATGGGGTCCCGGTTGAAGAACTAAAGGTGAACGAAGATGTAACAACCGATGGCTTGAGGATCTTCGTTGACTTCCACGACGGCACGCGGCGAAGCCAGGGCGGACCCAGCATTTCGAGCAGGAGCGCTCGGGAGCGAGGCGACTTTCACCCCTACGCCGGTAGTATAAGAATCGGGACACCCCGTTTCGATGAAGTTTCCGAGAGAGGCGACCTCCGGTTGACCGGCCTTCTCGCGCATGAGATCGGGCACGTGATGGGAATCGGGTCAACCCTAAGGAGAGACCCCTTCGCTACGCACGTCGACGAGTCGGCATATAGCTTCATCGGGCCCAACGCCGTGGCACAGTATGGCGGGCCCGTCCCGTTCCAGTGGCTGGACAACAACCGTAATTCGGTCCCGCCACATACCCCGGGAGCGAGCGTGGATTGGGGACATATAGGTCCATGTGGTTCCGTCATGTCCTACTGCCGTCACAGGGGCCAATACGACATATATGCTCCCACCGAGTTGGACTTCGCGTTCCTCAAGGACATCGGCTACGAAGTCCTTGAACCGAGTGTGGCGGAAGAGCCGGAGTTCTATGCTTACGGGGCTTGGGGCCAGTACAGCGCCTGGAGCGCCTCCGTAGAGCGTACCCTCACCCATGATGCAGAGATCCGGGGCCGTTTCAAGGAACTCGATACCCAGGACACCCTCCGTGCCGCAGCAGATGCGTTCGGCTCTGCTCCCACCACGCCGCTGACCGACAGCATCCAAGGCAGCGCTACCTGGTCCGGGTCCCTCATAGGTGTAGACATCGGCCAACCGATGCTGCCGCCGGTATTCGGCATCGCGCAGCTCGACGTGGACCTGGCCACCCTTGGGGGTTTCGCCCAGTTCAGTGACCTCACAGTGCACGTGGACGGCGTTTCCAACGCGTTCCGCGCCCCGGAGTTGCAATACGGCATCAACGTCAGCGGCAACACTTTCTCTGACGCCGCCGGACATATCCACGGCGGATTCTTTGGCCCCGCTCATGAAGAGATGGCGGGTGTGTTGGACGACAGGACTGCGGCTGTTAGTTTGCTTGCAGGATTCGGCGGGAGGCGGCAACCCTGACCTCATTGCTCTGAAAGACAAATTTATTGATTATATTGAACTAATTGAACTAGTTACTAACTCTGAATTGCAGGCCCTACGCCATCGAACAAATTTCAAACCCGCCCGCGGGTGGGATGTTCTTGTCGATGCCGATCCCTACGCGGCCGTGGCCGATAGCCGGTCGATGTCGATGGCCTCCTCGAACGCGTCGGCTACCGCGTCGAGCGCCCCGTCGACGGCGGCTTCGTAGGCCGGGCCGAACGTGCCGGTGACTCCCAATGACCGCAGGAACTCGCGGCGGAACGCATCCCCGGTCAAGAGCCCATGGACGTAACAGCCCATGAGCCGACCGTCCTCGGAGACGGTGCCGGGATCGTGGCCCCGCCCGTCGGGCAGGAGGAACGGCCGGTGGTCGCCGCGGCGCGTGGTTTCGCCCACGTGCATCTCGTAGCCCGTGAAGGAGGCGTCTATGGTCTTTCCCACGCCGGCGACCTGTCCGAGTGTCTTGCCGGCGGTGAGGACGGTCTCGTGGTCCAGGAGGCCCAGGCCCGCTTCCTCCCCCGGCGGTCCTTCGATTCCCTGGGGGTCCGATACCGTTCGTCCGAGCATCTGATAGCCGGCGCAGATGCCCAGGATGGCGCCGCCCCGGCGCCGGTGAGCCATCAGGTCGATGTCCCACCCCTCGCGCTTGAATGCCCGCAGATCGGCAACGGTGGCCTTGGAGCCCGGCAGGATGACCAGGTCGGCATCGCCGGGCAGCGGATGTCCGGGCGCCACCATGTCCAGCCGCACCGCCGGCTCGGCCATCAACGGATCGAAATCGTCGAAGTTGGCGATGTGCGGCAGGCGGGGCACGACAATGCGGAGGTCCCCCCCGCCGGGAGGCCTCCGGCGATTGTCCAGTGACAGTGGATACTCTTGCGGCAAGCTCAGGGCGGCGGCCAGATACGGGATGATGCCGAAGGACGGCAGGCCGGTGCGCGTGGTGATGGTCCGCAGGCCGTCGGCGAACAGCCGGACGTCCCCGCGAAACCGGTTGATCAGATAGCCTCGCAACAGCCCGCGCTCGTCGTCGGGCAGCAGTTCCCAGGTGCCCACCAGGTTTGCGATCACGCCGCCCCGGTCGATGTCAGCCACCAGCACCACCGGCACCCCGGCAGCGGCGGCAAAGCCCATGTTGGCGATGTCGTTGGCCCGCAGGTTGACCTCGGCGGCGCTGCCCGCGCCTTCCACCAGGACGAAATCCGCATCCGCCTTCAGCCGCTCGAAGCTCTCCCTGACCGCCGGCATCAATTCCTGCTTGACGTCCTGGAAGCGGCCGGCGTCGTAGTTGCCGCGAACCCTGCCGTGGACCACGACCTGCGGGCCGACGTCGGACTGCGGTTTGAGCAGAACCGGGTTCATGTCCACCGACGGCGGCACCCCGCAGGCCCTTGCCTGCAGCGCCTGGGCACGGCCGATCTCGCCGCCGTCGGGAGTCACCGCGGCGTTGTTGGACATGTTTTGGGGCTTGAACGGCCGCACGGCATGGCCGCGGCGAGCCAGCAAGCGGCAAAGGCCGGCGGTCACCAGCGACTTGCCGGCGTCCGAGGCGGTTCCCTGAAACATGAGCGCACGGGCCGCCATCAGTCCGGAACTGGAGCCTTGAGGGCCATGGGAATGCCGGCCGCCACGAAGTACACGCGGCTGGCCGTACGGGCCACGGCCTGGTTCAGCCGTCCGGCATGGTCCCGGAAGGCGCGCGCCATGGCGTTGTCCGGAACGATCCCCAGTCCCACTTCATTAGCCACCAGCACCACGGGTCCGGTGGCTACGGTAAGCGATTCCAGCAGCGCCTCGCGGGCGCCGTCGAT
Source organism: uncultured Binatia bacterium (SeqCode) (assembly GCA_965221155.1). Taxonomy (GTDB): domain Bacteria; phylum Desulfobacterota; class Binatia; order UBA9968; family JAJDTQ01; genus JAJDTQ01. The sequence continues at coordinate 2,933,111 of OZ244869.1, forward strand.
ATCACGGCCGTGATGCATGAGGTTGCCGAGCCAGACGGTGAGGCAATCCACCAGAAGGCACGTGCCCGGAGCGCTCTCCCGCCGCACTGCCGCGCCCAACTCCACGGGTTCCTCGACGGTGCGCCAGCCCTCGCCGCGTCGAGCCCGGTGCATGGCGATGCGTTGGGCCATCTCGTCGTCGGTGGCGGCGGCGGTGGCCAGGTAGACACGTTGCGCCCAGGCTTTCGCCAACTCTTCGGCGAAGACGCTCTTGCCTGCCCGGGCGCCGCCCAGCACCAGAGTCACGTCGGAGCATGGTGCTGTCTTGTTCACGGGCACACCGGCCGGGCCGGGAGGTCATGGGCGGGCAGAAATGTCATTGCACGGTCGTCCAACATGGGACCTGCATCCTACACATGGAGTGCCCAAGAAGAAACGCGCCATGCGCTTCTGCGTCGTTGGTGCGGATGCCGCACTCAGGCTCGTATTCGTCATCCGGCCGCCCACCATCGTCATCTCCGCCCCTTCCGTCATTCCCGCGAAACAGGCTGTGTCAAACGCCATCCCAGCGAGGCACAGACCCCCGAAATCGTCATTCCTGCGAAAGCGGGAATCCAGGGGCGGAGTGGGAGGCGGTGACAGTGCGCTGGGTCCCACCCCGGAGTCGTTCTTGACACCCCTCCGCCATTTCCGTATTGCTGAATCGCACGGAGGACACCATGCGAAGCACCCATGACATGGGCGGGGACCCCGAGGCGGGACCCATTGACCGTTCGCAGCATCAGTTGGACGACTGGGAGATTCTTGCCGACGCCTTGAATCAGGTCGTGGGCGTGAAGGGCATCAAGCGCACCGATGAGACCCGGCGCACGCGTGAGGAGATGGATTCGGAGCAGTACCTCTCATTGAGTTACTACGAACGCTGGATCGCCAGCCTCGAAATGATTCTGGTGGAGAAGGGCTTCATGACCCGGGAGGAGATCGACGCGAAGGTGGCGGAGCTCGAAGAAAAGTGGGGTGAGCCTTGAGCCGGGATGCGGGTTTCAACGACGGCGAGGCCGTCCGGGTGAAGTCCCATTTCAAGCCGGGCCACGTGCGCACGCCGTTCTACATCAAGGGCAAGACGGGATGGGTGGAGCGGTGTTACGGAGAGTTTCGCAACCCTGAATCCCTGGGGCACGGAGGCGACGGCTTGCCGCGGGTTCGGCTCTACCTGGTGGGCTTTCACCAGAAGGACGTGTGGGACGGTTATGACGCCGTCAGCAAGGACAAGGTTTTCGTCGATATTTTCGAGCACTGGCTGGAGCCCGCCGCGAATGCGGGGGCTTGAGGTTACCGGGAGGAAGCATGGCACACGAGCATGGTCCGGAAGAAGAGCACGAAGCAGGTCCCAGGCATGAGCTGAGCCATTGGGCCAAGCGGGCATACGCCCTGCGTGACATCCTCATCGAGAAGGGTGTGGTGACCGAGGATGACATCCGCCAACAGGCGGAGTTCACCGAGTCCAAGACGCCCGCCAACGGCGCGAGGCTGGTGGCCCGGGCCTGGACCGACCTCGACTTCAAGGCCCGGCTCATGGCCGACCCCAAGAAGGTGTGCGCCGAGATGGGTATCGACGCCAGCACCTTGAACGAGTTCGTGATCCTGGAGAACACGGACCGGGTCCGGCACATGGTTGTGTGCACCTTGTGCTCGTGTTATCCGCGCCCGATCCTCGGGCGGCCGCCGGACTGGTACAAGAGCTTCAACTATCGCAAGCGGGCGGTGAACGATCCGAGAGGGGTCATGCGGGAGTTCGGGCTGGAGGTGGACGGCGACGTGGAGGTCCGGGTGCACGACAGCACCGCGGACATGCGTTATCTGGTGATCCCGGCGCGCCCGGCGGGCACCGAGAACCTCGGTGTCGAAGAACTGGAGAAGCTGGTGACCCGGGACAGCATGATCGGGGTGATGGACGCATTGCCCACCGTTCCGTAGCGAGGGAGTTCCATGTTTCATGTCGACTTATCGCCGTTCGGCGTGGATGTCGAGCGGCTCAAGACCGACCGTCTGACCCGGCTTCAGGGCATCATGCGCGCCCGGGACCTGAGCGCGCTGCTGCTGACCGACCCGTTGAACATCCGCTACGCTACCAACACGGTGTTGTGGCTCAATCTCCGGGCCACCGGGGTGCAGCGCTTCGCGCTCGTGCCGGCCGACGGCGAGCCGGTGGTGTACGAGCGCCTGATGGGCAGCGAGCGCGCCGCCGGGCTCAAGAAGGGGGGTTCGATCCGGGGCTTCGGGGCCTACATGTTCGGCATGCGGCCGCCGGTGGCCACCGAGCACTTCGTCGACCTCGTGGCGGACGGGCTGGGGGAGATGGGTCTGAACGGCGAGCGGGTTGGGGTCGATGCGCTGTGTCTGACCGCCGTGGAGCTCCTGCGAAACAAGGGCTTTGGGATGGTGGACGGGCTTCCGGCGCTGGGCGAGTCCCGTGTGGTCAAGACACAGGACGAGGTGGAACTCATCCGTTGGACCAGCCGGGCCAAGGAGGGCGGCTACGACCTGGTGCGCGAGGCCATCCGGAAACCGCCGGTGCTGGAGGAACGCCTGAGCCGCATGATGCTCGAGTACCTGCTGGAGCAGGGCTTCGAGGCCGGCAGCGAGTTCATCTCGATCTTCGATTCCTCACAGATGGCGATACGGCCCCATCGCGAGCCCATGGGCATGGACCTCGTAATGACCGAAGGGGATCTGCTCATCTGCGACGCCACCGTGTCCGGCCCCGGCGGGTACTACAGCGACTTTGCCCGGACCTTTTGCCACGGCACCCCCTCCAAGGCGGACAAGGACCGTTACGCCGAGGCGTATGCCACGCTGCAGGAGGCCATCGGCTACATCCGGCCCGGTCCGTGCACCGCCCTGTTCGAGCGCTTTGGCCAGACATCCACCTCCCGCCTCCCGGGCCTGGACGGCTTTCACGGCGTCGGCATGTGCATCTACGAGGCGCCCTGGCTTCGGGGCTTCGACCCCCCGGAGTACGAACTCTCCCTGGAAGAGAACATGATCGTCGCCCTGGAGATCAACCACCATCCGGTGAAGCTTGAGCACCTGCTCCGGGTCACCGGCGACGGTGCCGAGATTCTCTCCACCTATCCCATGGAGCCCGAATTGAGCCCGGCGTAGGCTTCGGTCATGAGGAAGGCTTTTTTACAGTCCTAACCGTCTAAAGACTTGGTGGTACGAATTCGTCGGATTACGCTTCGCTAATCCGACCTACGGGTCTTCGAGGCCCCAGGGCTGGCGGGGGAGGCGAGCATCTTCTCCACGAAGAATTCCGCCGCCTTGTAGGAGCTCCGTACCATGGGACCCGCGGCGACGTAGCGGAAGCCGAGTTGCATGCCCTGTTGTTCGTATTCCCGAAAGCGGTCCGGGTGCAGGTACTCGGCCACGGGAACGTGTTTCCTGGTGGGCTGAAGGTATTGGCCCAAGGTGAGGATGTCCACGTCCCGGGCGCGCAGATCCCGCATGGTCGTCAGGACTTCCTCGGCCGTTTCTCCGAGACCCAATAGAATCGCGCTCTTGGTGTAGATGCCGGGGTCCAGGGCCTTGATGTTGGCCAGCACCTCGAGAGTCTGCTCATAACCGGAGCGGCGGTCCCGCGCGTAGCGGGTCAGGCGCTGGACGGTCTCCATGTTCTGGCCGATGACCTGTGGGGCAGCGTCGACGACCTTCCGGAGCGCGTGGATGTCGCCGCGAAAATCCGGGATCAGCGTTTCGATGATCAGATCCGGGCAACGGCGTCGGGTCTCACGGATCGTGTCGGCGAAGATCCCGGCGCCGCCGTCCTCCAGGTCGTCGCGATCGACGGAGGTGATGACCACGTAGCGGAGGTTCATCCGCGCCAGGGCTTCCGCCGCGCGTTCGGGCTCGTCCGGGTCCACGGGAGTGCCGGTCCTGGCGGTCTTGACGGCGCAGAACCGGCAGCCGCGGGTGCAGACGTCCCCGAGGATCATGATGGTGGCGGTGCCGGATTGCCAACACTCGGCCAGATTGGGGCAGCGCGCCTCTTCGCACACCGTGTGCAGCTTCAACCCGCGGAAACTGTCCTTGAGGCGATTGTAGCCGGCGCCCGACGGCAGTCGGACCTTGAGCCACGGTGGCTTGTGGGCGGTTTGCGGGCCTGCGGCGGTCATCATTTTCCAGACTAGCCCACGTCTCCCGAAAAGGCCACCGGCTTCCCGTGGCAGGCAGTGCACCCGAAAACGTCATTCCCGCGAAAGCGGGAATCCAGGGGTGGTGGAGGGGTCCTACAGCGTTGTTTCCCCGCCTCACCCCTCCTGGATTCCCGCTTTCGCGAGAATGACGTTTTCGGGGGTCGTTGCCTCTCCCGGATGGGGTTTTGACACAGCCTGTTTCCCGGGAATGACGGTTCGGGGCGCGGGAGCGCCGTATTCGCGGCGTGGCTACTATTCCCGTACCAATGACGGAGACAGGTGCGGAACCAATACCCAACAGGTCGTGATCACTGCGGGCTCAGGGCGTGAAGAATCCTCCGACGATAGCGTCGTGCCAGAGCCGGGAAACCGGCGGTACGATGCCGCGCGGGAGATCGTCGTACGTGAGGCCCCATGTATGGATTCCAGCGCCCAGGGAGACGCAGGCGACCTTCGGGGCGGGGTCCATGGCCGCGTACAGGGACAGGGAGCCCTGGCACCGTTGCAGGGTCACGGTGTCGTCGTCCAGGCCGTGGAGCGAAAGCACGGGCGGAACCGGCTTGGCATCGGGGCCGGCGAGTTCCTGCAGGTAGCCGAGATAGCGGCTGACGAGTTGCTGCTTCTCAGCCGCTCCCATCTTGAGGCGCCGGGCGGTGACGTGGGCGGCCTGTTCCAGCGCGGCGGCGCCGTTCTTGTGGACGAAGTCCTCGGCCTTGAAGTTGGTGCGTTTCCTGCCCACCTCCCACTTCTCCATCGTCAGCTCCATCAGCATGGGCAGGCCGTAGCCCTTGTCCTTCAGGCCCTCGTAGAGGTAGCGGGCGGTGTCGCGCCAAGTCCGCAGCCGCAGGTGGTTGAAGGGGAACTCCCACTGATCACCGGTGGTCGCGGTGTAGATGTAGGCGAAGGTCGATGAGCCGTAGCCCAGCACCCCGGCCACGTTGGCCACGCGTTGGGCGGTGATCATGGCGAAGGGTCCGCCGGTGGAATGGCCGTGGACGTAAAGGGAGTATTCGGACTCGGGGAACTCGCGACGGCAGGTTTCCCGCAGCGCTTCCTCGAAGGCCACGGGCCACGCCGCCATGCGATAGTAGAACTCGGTTCCTTCACGGGCCACCAACGAGATGACCGTGCCGTAGTCGGTGCGGCGGGCCTCATCCCGGGCGACATCGTACTGGTCGGGTGTGATGCGGGTCTCCCGGCTCCATAGCGGCGTCCGGCCGGTGCCGTCGGGCTCGAGGGTGTCGCCGGGCCAGTCCCGGGAGGGGTCCAGCAGGTACAGGCGTCCGGGAAAGGTCATCAGCGTGACCTTGAATCCGAACTTCGCGGCCAGCATCCGCGCCACCGGCTCCAGCGACTTGTAGTCCGACGTGCCGCCGTGCAGCAGGAAGATGCCCGCGCGCCTCCCGTCCGGGGCCTTCGGCACCCGGGCAGGGTCCTCGGGGGCATAGGTCATGGTGCCGATGTCCCAACCCATGTCCAGGGCCTGGATTCGAAAGATGTCCTCGCGGTTCCCCACCGGTATGTCGGGCAGGGCCAGGGTCTCCCGGGACAGCCTGACGACCTCGGAGCGGGGGATGGTCTTGGGCGGCGACCAGGCGCCGTTGGGTTCCGTCATTCGCAGGTCTCCGTTCGTTGTAACAGACGGGTCCACACTTGACCCGTCCGGTTCATTCGCATGCCGAACCGGAAAGGATCGGTACGACGTCGCGACGAGGTGTAGGGGCGGGTTTCAAACCCGCCCGTGCCCGAATCGCACTGTTGGCCGATACAGGCTCCTAGCGGGACACGACATAGCGTGCGAGGTCCCTCCACGCCACGAGTTGCTGCCGGTACGCGGCGATGGAGCCGCTGAAGACTGTCTTTCCGTCATTCCCGGTCAGCGCTCCGATGGTGCCGGCGACGGAACCCGGCGGGGCGGTCGAGACATCGAGATTGCTGAAGAACCGGCCGCCCCAGTTGCCTTGGAGACGCACTCCGTCCGTAGTGCCGTCCACCGGGCCCTGGAAGCGGGCGGGGTCCCGTATGCGGACACCCTTCAACTTGGCTTCTCCGAACAGCGACTGCCCGGTGGCCGTGTCGGTGCCGTTTGTGAGGACGCCCGAGACAAGTCCCTTCTTGAAGTCTCCCGTCAGCCTCACCTCGGCCCGGAAGTAACGGAACGCGGGTGTCCCTTCCTCCGCGGCATACACGCCGGCGGCGTGGCCTCGGTAAGTCACCCTCGCCGTGAGAGCGCCGATGCGCTGGGGATTGAACGGATTGCTGCCGCCGGCCACTGCCGTGACGTGTGGCCTCCGGCGGTCGTGGGGGTTGTCCAGGTCGCCGAGCCAAAACCAGACACCCAGTGTGATGTAGTCGGTGTCGTCCCTGTCCCTGATGTCCGAAAGGAGAACGGAATAGTACCATCCTCCGGCGTGGTTGATCACGAAAGATTCGACGCCCTTCCAGTTGATCAAGCCCGGCACCGAGGCAACGGCGATACGGTAACCCGGCACCCCGGGAGGTCTTGCCGTGCTGCCCCCGACCCTGGATACGGGATTTCCGTAGTCGAACACCAAGTGGGGGCCCTGGTATCGCGCCCTGATGGCCCTGTTCTCGCGGATGGGTCTCCCGCGCCCGCGCCAGTTCCTCGAGGACTGGGTCACGCTGGCATTCCATGGACCCCGTGAGAGGCGGTTGAAAACGGGTCTCCCGCCGGCCGCCCGTCTCATCTCTTCGACCACTCGGGCCCGGGCGGGCTCTGGGAGGCCGTTCAGGACCGTCACCAAACGGCTCGTGAAACCTCTGCGCGGGCTGCCGCCAGGGTCCGCGACGGCGACGCCTGTGAGGAGCGCCACCGAACATGCCACCCATAGGAAGGGAAGGATGGGGTTTCTGAAGTTCATGGTCTCGTTGCGCGTTCCGCGAAGGGCTTCCGAGGATGGTCGAATTGACGCATACAACCCGGGACAAGTCAACGCCCGGAAAGACGCCGTCAGCGGGCTTTCGGGCGTCCTGGACCGGCCGGGTTTGCCGGCAACCAAAGCGGCTTTGTTGACAAGCTCCGTGGAGCGGGTTAATACCCGAATCATCCGGCGCGACGCGAAGTGGCGCGGCCGCGCCGGCGTCATCACGTACATAACAATACGGGCCAACCAGGAGGTTACCCATGGCAAACAAGTATCAGATCATTGACGGCGACGGGCACGTGGTGGAGGACATGGAGGCAATCACCGGCCGGTTTCCGGAGGCGGTGCAACAGCAGATGCGGTGGTCCAACCCGTTTCCGCCGCTGGATCACCTGCATTCCGCCAACGCCCACAAGCTCCCGGAGGGCTCGTTTCAGCAGGTGGGCTTCGACGGCTGGGTGGAGTTCCTGGAAGATGTCGGCATCGACCGGACGGTTCTCTATCCCACCATCGGCCTGTCCTACGGCAAGGTGATAAGCCAGGACTGGGCCATCGACTTGGCGCGGTCCTACAACGACTGGATCGCCGAGAACTACATCCACAAGAGCCCGCGATTCCAGGCGGTGGCGCTGATCCCGCTTCAGGAGCCGGACGAGGCGGTGAAGGAGTTGCGCCGGGCGGTGGAGGAGCTGGGCATGTGCGGCGCCATGCTGCCGTCCACGGGAATCCAGTTGCACCTGGGCCACAAGTATTATTGGCCAATTTACGAAGAGGCCAACCGGCTGGGCTGCTGCCTGGGCATCCACGGCGGCGCCCACGAGAACCTGGGTATGGATGACCTGCATCCGTATGCCCCGGTCCACGCGCTGGGTCATCCCTTCGGGCAGATGATCTCCTTCGGCGGCATCGTCTTCAACGGCATCTTTGACAAGTACCCCAACGTGCGCATCGGTTTTCTGGAAGGGGGCGTCGCCTGGCTGCTGATGTGCCTCGAGCGCTTCGATCGTTCCTACGAGACCCACATCCAGCACGACCCGCGGGGCGAGTTCCTGCAGCTCAAGGAAGGCGAGAGCGTCAGCCAGTATTGCAAACGGCACATCGAGGAAGGCCGGATCTTCGTGGGCTGCGAGGGCCACGAGCCCGACCTGGCGCATGCCATCAAGATGGTGGGGAACAAGCCATGGGTCTACTCCTCGGACTTCCCCCACGAGGTGAACAACGAGTTCTGCAAGGAAGAACTGGGCGAGGTGATGGACAGCGAGGAGCTCACCGAAGAGGACAAGACCGCGGTGCTGTCCCGCAACGCCGAGCGTTTCTACAACCTGCCGCAGGGCCTGTAGCGGCCCGCGCGATTCCGGAGCGGAGGAGAGTCTCGGGGTTTATCGATTCTCGAGAATCTTCTCCAGCTCCTGTCTTTCCTTCTCCGTTATCTTTTCCCCGCCTTTGCCGCTCCCGGGCTTCTCTACGGGAGGCCGGGAGAAGTCGATTCCCGTGAACCGGAAGGTCGCGAGATCCACGATCTCGTCTCGATAGAGCCATCCCAGCAACACGACCAGAATGATGACCGGCAGCAGAAGCCAGGCGCGGCCTCCCTGCTTTCTCCTTCTGCGCGTGCTCGTGCGTCTTTTCTTGGCAGCCATCCGACGGGCGTTCTTCTCTGCTCAGGGCTCTTGCGAGCGCTTGTCAGCTCCAGCTCGACAGCAGGAGCGGCTCGGGCCACAGGACATGGAGCAGCTCATCAAATACCAGATACAGGTAGCCTTCGGCCAACGCACCCAAAAGCAGGGCCACGTGCCAGCGGGCGCCGTAGACGAGCGCATAGCCGGCGGTGAACAGGGGCAGGGTGACGTGGAAGCCGACGAGGATGATGCCGCCCACAAGCGCGGCGATCCAGAGCATGACCTCCGCGGTGCGGCGCAGGACGTCGGGGGCGCCGGCCGGGGCCTCGTGTGCGGCGGCGAGGGTCCGGTGCCTTCGGATTTGCAGGAGATCCAGGCCGATCTGCAGCAGCGCCAGCGGGATGCCGACCCCCGCCATGGAGTAGACGATGAGCGCACTCCGCAGAGGCCATTCCAGCGACAGGCTCACGGCCCAGGCCAGGAGCGCCACGAAGCACAGCGTGAACAGGCTGTTGCCGATACTCAGCCGGGGATCGTCCGCTGCTTCGGCGGGGGCATTGTCCCGTGCCTTCTCCCGCCGCTTCCGGATCGCCGGCAGCAGAAGGGTGAAGACCACCAGCGCCAGCAACAGCAGCACGGAAGGGCGCAGCAGCCAGGCGAAATCGTACCGGGCGATGGAGATCCAGAGGTAGGTCTCCATCTGGAAGCCCAGGACCACGGCCACGAGCACCGGGGGCCGGGGCCAGTCGAACAGCTTCATGAGGTAGCCGACCGCGGAGAAGATCAGGAACGCGTACAAATCCTCGTGGGCGTAGCTGGCGGCGAACGACGCCGAGGCGCACAGCATCAGGGTGACCGGCACGATGACGTAGAAGGGCTGCAGCGAGAGACGGGCAAAGGTTCCGGCAAAGCCCATGGCCAGGGAGGTGGCCATGAGATTGGACAGCACCAGCACCCACACCATGGCCAGCGTCAGGTGCAGTTGGTCCGTGAGCATGCGGCTGCCCGGGTGGATGCCTACGGACACGAAGGCCGCCAGTATGATGGCCAGGGACGTGCTGCCCGGGATGCCGAAGGCAATGGTGGGAATCAGCGCGCCGCCCTCCTTGGCGTTGTTGGAGCTTTCGGGCGCGATGACGCCGCGCACGTCGCCGGTGCCGAAGCGTTCGCTGTGTTTTTCGGTCTGGACCGCGTGAGCGTAGGCGAACCAGTCGGCGACGCTGCTGCCGAGGCCCGGAAGCACGCCCACCCACACGCCGATGGCGCTGCAACGCACCACCAGCCACCAGTGGCGGAACACGTCCTTGATGCCTTCGACGAGGCCGCTGCCCAGCTCCTCGGTCTCGGAGATGCTGCTGCGCCGCACCGAGAGGTCGATGAGCTCGGGCACGGCGAAAAGCCCGAGGCCGATGAGAATGACGTTGACCCCGTCCCACAGGTAGGCGGTGTCCAGGGAGAAGCGCTCGATGGCGGTCTTCTCGTCCACCCCGACGGTGGCGATGAGGAGACCCAGGATGGCCGCCAGAAGCCCCTTGATCGGGGCCTTGCCGCTGAGGACGCCGATGGCGCTCAGGCCCCACAACACCAGCACGAAGAACTCCGGGGAGCCGAAGCTCAGCACCAGCGGCCGCAGGATCGGCAGGGACGCCAGCAGCACGATGGCGCCCAGCACGCCCCCTATGGCGGACGCCATGAACGCGGCGCCGAAGGCGCGCTTCGCCTCGCCCTTGCGGGCCATGGGGTAGCCGTCGAGGATCGTGGCCTGGGACCCCGCGCTGCCGGGCACCGCGATAAGCACCGAGGGGAACGTGTTGGCCGTGTTGGACACCGCGCCCATGCCCAGCAGGAAGGCGATGGCGTGGTAGGGGCTCATGGTCAGGCTGAAGGGCAGGACGACGGTGAGGATGAGCAGCACGCCGACGCCGGGAAGCGCCGCGAACACGCTGCTCAGCAGGACGCCCCCCACCATCAACATCATGGCTTGGGGCTCCAGGATGCCCATAAGGCCCTGATACGCGGCCTCAAGCATCACGGCATCCGGGGGCGCTTGCGCCCTTCGACTTCGCTCGGCTGCGCCTCGCTACGCTCAGGGCGAACGGATGGGAACACTTTGTCCCGTTGTTCCTGTTCCGTTAGGGGCCTCCCGGCCCTGGCCAATGGCAGTAACCGCCTTGGAAACAACCCGTTCGTCCTGAGCGTAGCGGAGCGAAGTCGAAGGGCGCCAATCAATGGATCAGCGCTCGGGAACGTCGTACTTCTTGCGCAGCTTCGACGCGTAGTCGAGGGCTTCCTTGGGCGCATCCACGATCTGCACGATGCGCTTCTCCAGCGCCTTGCCGGTCATGGAGGTCAGGTCGATGCTGAACTGCGCGCGCGCGATCTTGAGGAACTCGGGATCATGGACGGCCTTCTCGAAGGCCTCGCGATAGGCCTTGACGTACTCCGGCGGGGTCTTCGGAGGCAGCGTCTGCCACTTGTCCACCGTCGAGGGCCCCATCCACGACTCGTAACCCGCCATGGCCAGCTTGCTGACGTTCTTCTCCGCCATCAGCTCCGGGAAGATGGCGACCTCCTTGAAGGATGAACGCGGCGAGTAGCCCTCGGCGTGCCGCGTCCCTTCCTGCGCGATGAGATCGATCACGCCCTGATCCTTGAGCTCGCTGATGATGTAGGCGTTCTGCGTGCCCAGGACGTCTATCTCTCCCTGGCTGATGGCCTTGACCAGCGCGCCGGTGCCCGGGTAGCCCACGATCCACTTGAGGTTCCAACCCAGGAACTCCGCGCCCCACACGTTCATGGCCTGCCATGCCCGCGCTCCGCTGGTGCCGCCGACGTTGACCTTGGCGGCGTTCTTGTCGGTCAACCGCTTGTGGGCGTCCTTGCGAACGAACAGCACGCTGCCGCCGCGATGGACGCCGCCGATGGGAATGAACTTGCGCGGGTCGTACTTGATGACCTTCCTGCGCAGGATGTGGGGTTGCAGCGGGCTCGAGTCGGTATTCATGAAGGTAAGGCCGTCCGGCTTGATGCGGTTGGCGAGATAGTTGGCTGCCTTGATCTTGCCGCCGCCGGCGCCCATGTACTGGTACACGAAGCGCGGGTTTCCAGTCATGTACTTCTTCATGAAACGGTTGATGAGCCGGCCGGCGAGGTCGGTGCCGCCTCCGGCATTGGAGGCGACGATCACCTTGATGGTCTTGCCCTCGAAGGATACGTCGGCCAGGGCCGGCGCCGTCGCCAGCGCCCACAGGGCGCATGCCAGGATCGCGCCCGAAAGAATGCGTGTCATGTCACTTCTCCTTCCAAAAGCTCCCTGATCCATTGAGGCGGCTTCCTGCGAATTTGCTTCGCCTGTCCCGAGCGAGGCACTGGCCTGGGCACGGGCGGGTTTGAAACCCGCCCCTACATCTCCTCATCGGACCTCCGAGGGTCTTGAGCCCATTGATCGGAGTCTCCTTAGCTCTCGCTGATATCGATCATTACGCCGTCGGGATCCGCGAGCTGATACTCCCCGAACTTGCACTTGGCGAACAGGTCCAGCCGCGCTTCCGCCTCCGAGCCCGCGCCCACCGGACCGGGGCTCAGGTAGGGATTGCGCTTGGACAGCTCTTCGAGCCGGTCCTTGACCGCCTGCACGCTCTCCACCTTGAAGCCGATGTGGTCCAGCGCCGGCCGCTCGATGCCGGTGCCCGCGTAGTCGGAGATCTTCCAGGGGGCGATGATCAGGGTGACGCGGCCGTCGGTCAGGTAGGTGTTGGGATCGTCCGCGGGTTTCTCCGTCTCCAGGAGGTCGAAGACGTCCCGGTAGAACCCGGCCACGCGCTCCGGCTCCACCGCGCGCAGGACGAAGTGCTTGACGTAGCGGTCGGCCTGCCGGTCGCCGTCCACGTAAACGTCACTGCGGTTCTCCATTCCTTCCTGGGAAAGGTCGAAGACGTTTCCCGCCGGGTCGTGGGTGCTCAGACCGGCGAACGGGCGGTTGCTCGGGCGCTTGAGAATCTGCACGTCCGGGTATTTCTCGCGCATGCGCGCGGCCACGCCCTCAATGTCGTCCACCTCGAAGCCGAAGTGGTCGAAGCCTCCCTGGCGTCCGGGCCGGCGCGGATTGATGTTGATGCCCACGTAGCCGTCGCTCACCACCGAGGCGCTCTCGATGCGGGCGCGCGCGGCGGTCTCCATGCCGAACACGGCCTGATAGAACTTCTCCTCGATGGCGTAGTTCTCACTCACGATGGCCAAGTGCTTGATCTTCGTACTCATGGCTGTTCCCTCCCTTTCATGCGGTTATCGTTTTCTGTTGAGCCGAAGTGCGTGGACAACCATGAACACAATCTCGCGTTTTCGGCAAGACGCAACGATCGTAGGGGCGGGTTTCAAACCCGCCCGTGCGCGGATACGATCAACCCGCCCGTAGGACCAGCTTGCCTCGGGTATGGCCCGTCTTGCTCATCTCGTGCGCCTTCCGCACCTGGTCCAGCGGAAACGTCGCATCGACGTGGACTCTGAGGCACCCCTCGTTCGCCAAGTCTGCAATGGCGCGAAGCTGCGCCTGCTCGGCGCGCACGGAAACGTGCCGCGCACGCACGCCACGGGCCTCGGCCTGCTCTTCGCTGGGTCTCCCGCGAATGGACGCAAGCATGCCGCCGGGCTTGAGAACGCCCCAGGACCTTTCCTGGATCTCGCCGCCGACGCCGTCCAGCACCACGTCCACGTCCCCGGCGACGTCCTCGAAGCGGGTCTCGTTGTAGTCGATGATGCGGTCGGCGTCCAGTTCGCGCAGGAACGCCTCGTTGCGGGCCGACGCCGTGCCGATGACGTGGGCGCCCTTCCACTTGGCGAGCTGGACCGCGACGTGCCCCACGCCTCCGGCGGCCGCATGAATCAGCACCGTCTGGCCGGCCTGGAGGTCCGCGGCGTCGAACAGGGCCTGCCATGCCGTCAGGGCCGCCAGCGGCAGCCCGGCAGCCTGCGAATCATCCATGGTGCCGGGTCTGGCCACGAGATCCGCCGCCGGCGCGGCGACGTATTCCGCGTAACCGCCGCCTCCCCAGTGCCAGCGCACCATCCCGCACACCGCATCGCCGACCTTGAAGTCGGAGACGCCGGCGCCCAGCGCCTCGACCACCCCCGCTACGTCCCAGCCCGGGATGAACGGGAACGGATCCTCCAGCCGCGGCGCGACTCCCTCGCCCGCGCAGGTCTTCCAGTCCACGGGGTTGATGCCCGCGGCATGGATCCGCACCAGCACCTCGCCCTCCCGGGGCTCCGGTGTCGGTGCTTCCTCGACCCGCAGGCTGTCGAGCCCACCGAATTCGTGTATCCGCACGGCTTTCATAAGACTTCCCTAACCCATGGGCTCCGTCTCTGGCAACCCAGGCTCTGGCATAGTAGAACGCCACTGTTGGGGCAGGGCCCTTGGCACAATCGAAGCGCACAACGCCACAAGTCGCCCGCGGCAGGCAGCGTTGACAATTCGACCATCCAAGACCATACTCTCAGCCAACACTCATCGACTGGTGCAAGCTGATGTTCAATCGCTGGGATCTCGCTCTTTACGACCATAGTGGCCGGTTGACCGCAGTTGCGGAGATAAAGAACAAGCTCGGAACTTCACGCGAATGGGCTGCCCAAACGCGACGCAACATCCTTGCGCACGGTGGGCCATGCAATGCCGATTTTTTCCTCCTTGTGACCCCGGACCGGTTGTATCTTTGGAAGGGCACCGGTACGGACTCTGCTCAAGTAGTTCCGCCAACCTTTGAAGCGGACACACGGCAAGAATTTGCGCCGTATTTCGAAAGCGCCAAGGTGGACCCTCGGCAAGTTAACGGTCACGCTTTCGAATTGCTCGTAGCGGCATGGCTAGGTGACATCACCCGGTCGCCGGGAATTGCCGACAGACTCTCCGACGATCAAAGTTGGCTGGCCAAGTCAGGGTTTCGCGCCGCCATGCGGGACGGTCGCATCGAATATGAAGCGGTGGCGTGAACGTCTACGTCGAGTCCAACTTTGTGCTCGAACTCGCTCTAATCCAAGAGCAATCCGCTAGCTGTGAAGATATTCTGGGGCTGTGCGAAGCGAACCGTGTAAGGCTTGTCATACCCGCCTATTCTCTGGCTGAACCCTACGAAACGCTAATGCGGCGTCACAAACAACGGAGAAAGATAAAGCAAGAGTTGGATTCCGAATTCGGCCAAATTGCTCGAACCGCACCGCTCTCAGAGCGGCTTAGCGGCTTCAAGGATCTCACAGCGGTGCTGATCAGCGCTGCACAACAAGAAACCGAGCGTCTTGAGAACGTGCGCTCCCGACTCATCGAGGCGGCCGAGATCGTGCCCCTTGACAAGTCCGTGTTGGCTGCCTCAACTCAATATCAGCGCGCCCACGACTTGTCGCCGCAGGACGCACTCGTCTATTCATCCGTTCTTTCACACCTCAAGCGAGTCCGTACACCGGAGAACTGTTTCTTGAACAGGAACTCCAAAGACTTCGACGACAAGAACATCGTCGACGAACTTGCCGGTCACAACTGTCGGCTCTTGTTTCAATTTGATGATGGCTACTCGTTCATTTCCGCCGCGTTAGGTTGATGCACCCGGTGCTGTCCCAGCAGGGGTCACGAGCCGGTTTCCGCATCCCAATCGAACATGCGCCGCCTGCGCCGTGCGTTGAAGTTGATGACCTCCAGCAGCAGGCCGTCGGGATCCGAGAAGAAAGTCGCGTAGTAGTCGGGGGAGTATTGGGTGTAAGCCTGCGGCTCGGTGGCTTCGATGCCGGCCGCCCGAAGTTCCTTGCAGGCCCGGTCCACGGCCTCTTCGTCTACCACGCGAAAGCACAGGTGGGACGGAGACCCCGGGGCGGCGTGCGACTTCGCGGGCGTATCCGAATCGTCATGGAGCACGACCCAGTAGCTGAGGTGCCGGTTGTCGTAACGCGCTCGCGGCGACACCTTGTCGGAGACCGCGCCTTTCCGGAAGCCCAGGATCGGCATGACGTTGTCGTAGAACGCTACGGCCGCGGCAAGATCCCGGACCGGGATGAACACGTGGTCGATACAGATGACTTCAACGGGCATGGTGTTTCCTTCCCGGCTTCGGCGCGGGTCGCGGAAATGAACCGGACCGGACGCCAACAGGCGCCGCCCTCAATGCGCGCGGCAGGTCCAGTCCCGGCCGCCCCACAGGTCGGTGGCGCCGATGATGGCGTCGGCGGCGTCCAGGCTCATGGGGTCGGAGGCCGAAACGACAGGGGCGCCGGGGTAGTTGAGGACCTGGAGCCGTTCGTAGGCGCCCACCACCCGTTCCGCGGCAGGCAGTTCCAGGACGCGGTCTCGGGTGCCGGTGCTCACCACGGCGTCCGCGTTGGTGTCGTAGAATAGGAGCGGCGAGTCCGTGCCGTCCTTGCCGCCGTATTCGTAGGTGACCAGCACCGTCTTGATTCCCATCTCCTCGCACGCGCGCACGGTCAGCATCACCTCAAGGAAGGCGTTGCCGGAGCCCAGCCAGGTGATGAGGGCGGCTTCCGCTCCCAGGGCCCGGGCCACTTGCGCCGCGTTGTGCGCCGCCACCTCCTTTTCCTGGAAGCTCTCGAAGCGTATGCGCTGGAGGACCACGCCGGCGAAGTCGAGCCGGTGGCCGTGCTCCCGGGACAGGCGCAGGGCCAGCGGATGGTTCTGCCAGTCCCAAGTGGTGGGGGAATAGGCGGTGGTCTTCAGGACATTGCCGGTGACCGCGCCGTCCAGCAACTCGTTGGGGTGAACCACCGTGGCCAACGACTCGCGCACCGGCAGCCCGTAGTATCCCAAACCGGACGGCAAGTGCTCCGACTCGGTGATGCAGCCCACGATCACCACGGCCTTGGGCAAGTCGGAATTCCCGTGCGCCGCACCGTGCGTCTCAACGCCCGCGGGTTCGGCGGTGACGGTGGCCTCGGCCAGTCTCTGGGCCACGCGGTACTCGGCGGCCTGTATCGCCTGGTGGGCCTCGGCCTCGATCAGGTCCGGTGGGAGCTGGAGGTTCAGGACGAGGCCCGGGAGCCGGCTGAAGCCCGTGAGATCGGCCCCCGGCCCCCACATGTCGAGGATGGCGCTTCGCTGGGCGGTGGTGCCGGTGCGGATGGTGCCCACGTACTCGGCCGTGGTGATGAGCGTCATGCCGGAAAGCCGGTGGGTGCGGCCGGCGCCCACGGGAATCACCGGGTTGGTGATGCCCGGAAACACCTGGCCGCCGCCGTCCACCTTCACCCTGGGCTCTACGACGTCGCGGATACCGGTCACACGCACCCGCTCGCCGGGGCGCACGGTGTCGAGCCCGGCGGAGAGAATCCGAGGATCCCGTGAGGCGATCTCCACGAGATCCGCCTCATCCACGTCCAGGGTCCGGCCGGCATATTCCAGCGCGCCGCCGAACCGAAGCTCGTCCACCGGAAAGTCCGCCAGCTCCAGCGGCATGGCGTGTCGGCCGCGACTCATGACGCCGCGTCCGGTGTGAACACGGTGCTCTCTTCGATCTCTTCTCCGAGGGCCTTGAGAGCGGTCTCCACAATGGACTTGCGCAGCTTCTCGTCGACCTCCGGCGGCAGGCTCGGGTCGCCGCAGGGATGGGGAATCTTGACACCCTTGACGATGCGGCTGGCGCCCACCTGCTCCGCCAGGGGGAACATCGCGCTGACCATCGACACGGGAACTCCGGCACGGTCCAATTCCTTGCTGATCACAGCTCCGCTGCGACTGCAGGTTCCTCACGTGCTGACCAACAGCACGGCGTCCACGCTGTTGGCCTTGAGCTCCGCGGCGATCTCCTGCCCCACGCGCTGCATGGCCGCGGGCGAGCCCTGGTTGCCGGGTATGACGTAGTAGGCGGGATAGAGGTCCTCGTACTTTCCCTCCTGCTGGAGTTCTCGCAGGGCGTCCAGGGGAACGCCGTACAGCGGATTCGCGTTCATGTTGGCCACGTTGTATCCGCCGTGCACGGCTTCCCACATGCCGGGCTCCATGGTCTTCAACTCCGCCACCGGGTACTTGCGCCAGAACGTATTGCGAAAGGTCTTGAATCCGTCGGGGTTGCCCCACGGCACCACGCCGCTGGTGGTGACCAGCGCGATTTTGGCCTTGCCCACCTCCTTCACCGCGGCGGCGGGCGCCACCCGGTCCCAGGTCTGCATGGGCACCTCGGTAGTGAACGCCTTGCCCTCGAGCTTGTCGAACAGCATGTCCAGGGCGCGGTCGGCTCCGGTGCGGCCGCTCTCCTCCTGCAGCCGGATCCCCCGCGGCAGATAGCCCTCGTCGGCCGCGGCGCCGATGGACTCCCCGCCCAGCAGCTTGACGACGAACCGGCTTAGATCGTCCAGGGCCTGCCCCATGCCCCCGGCTGTTTCCGTCGTGGGCAGGAGGAACAGGCTGGGATCATGGAATTCCCGGTACGTATCCACGGCCGGATTTTCAGGGTGCATGGCGGTCACGCACACGCGGCCGAGCTCGGTTGCGACCATGTGGCCGGTCTCGACACAGGCGAGGCCGTATCGCCCGGCGTTGAACGCAGGCCCGAGCACCACGACGTCGGGCTCGACGGCCGCAAGCTCCTTCAAAAGAGCCGCCCGGGCCTCCTCGGGCCGTTCATGAAAATAGTTGTCGCCGAAGTAGATCGTGGAGGCCACCTCCGCCTGGCCCCGCAGCAGCCTCTGAAGGCCACGTGACGGCCCTGAAAGGCTGTCGAGCGCTGCCACGGCGACGTCCGCCTTGTCCTCACCCCCGACTCCGGCAAAGAACTGGTTCACGACGTGTGCCACGCGTTTCACGATGGGCCTCCTTCCGAAACGTCAAGTACGGTTTACATTACGAACTGCCCCTGCAAAAAGTGCCATATCATCTTCAGGGAGGTTATGCACGGGTTTCGGGCACGATGTCGTCCATGTCGTTTGTCGGCACCGTCCACCCGTGCACAAAACATGAAGGGTAGCAGCAGACCGCGGTTGGTGACCGCTACCTTGTTCGCCGCCGGGCTCTGGGGTTGCGGCGGAGACAACCTCGGGATACGCGCTACGGATGAGAGGGCGGCCGTGCCCCGCGCCGAGTGCCGCGAGGCTCCGCGGGAACCGGCGCACGTCCTGGCTGCCCGGCCGCTGCAACGCCCGTCGGATTGGGCCAACGCTCCCAGCACGTATCTTGGCGAAACCCTGCATGTGAACCCGGGTGTGGCGCCGGCGGCGAGGCTCGTGCCCGTCGTGCGTGAGCGTGGAGGCGTTCGGGTGGCGTATGGCCGCGTCGCCGATGGTGTGGGCGCGGACGAGTTGATCGAGTATCTTGCGGCGGATGCGGAGCAGACCTTGGGTATTCGGAAACCCTTCCGGTCGAGGCTGAAGGTCCGGGTCGTCGAGGGATCGACCCGGGAGATGATCGATCAGACGGTGCGCGCCGTCCAGTTGATCAACGCGGCTCTGCCACGGGAGCAGCGGCTGAGTTTCGACGACGTTCTTGTCCCAAGGGAGTTCGTCGAGAAGCTTCGGGGCGTTACTTGCAGACGTTTTGTCTGCGACACGGTTGACCTTCCGGTAGGGGACATTCTTGTCCAGTTCGCTCCCGCGGAAATATGGCTGGGGGCCGAAAGAGCGAAAGAAAAACCGCGTGTGTTGGGCCAAGCCGCATTCAATCCGGGCAGACGGTCCATGATGATGCGGCCCATGTATAACAGGCCTATCTCGCATTGGGCAGGTCTAGTGTCGGTGGACCCCGTTCGAGCGACCGGGGAGAAACGGGTGCACGTCCTGGTCCACGAGATACTCCACATGCTCGGGCGTCAGCACCCCGACATCGAGCGGTTCCCCCAATCGATCATGCGTCCCCGTGTGCTATGGGTGAGACCGGGCGAGATACTCGATCCACTGGATAGGGAGGCTCTTCACGCGGTCTACGGCGTACTCAGCCCGTACGCCAGGCGCGGCCGGATCTCCCACACCCTGGCGTCGTGGAAAAACACGTCCACCCACGTTCGGGGCGACCTGGACGCGAAGGGCGCAGCGATGGCATTCGGCGTGGGGCTCCGGAACGGGTTGGCCCGGCCGTGGGCTTGCGGGCCCGCGCCGCGCACCCACGCGGCGGCCAACAGGAGTCTCTCCGGGAGTATCACCTGGTCGGGCCGCGTTCTTGGGTTCACCCGGGACGACCAGGTCGTCGGGGGCGTGGCCGAGCTCACGATTCGACTGGCTGCGTTTGACGGTACGCTCCGCTTTTCGGCGCTGGAATTCTGGCCGAGGGGGCAGCCGCCAGGCGCGGCCGGTACCGGGGTGCCGTGGGGGGAGGGCGACTTGACGTATCGCGTCGTCCTGCGCGGAAACAGCTTCGTGGTCACTGGCGCCGACGCCGGCGAGGTCACCGGCGTGCTGTTGGGCGGCTCCCACGCCGGCATGGGCGGAGTCATCGATCGCGACGGCCTTACCGCGGGTTTCGGGGGCAGGCAATAGTTGGCCCGGTTCCAACGATGTTTACGCCCGCCAGGATCACCGCGCTTTGCTTGTGACAATCCTTGACGCGCCGCGACCACCTGACCTATAGGGGAGTGACCTCGACGATGACCCTGGAGGTGGCTCATTATGGAGATGACGACGCAGCAGGAGAACGCGATTCTCACACAGGTGGGCCGCGGCACGCCCATGGGCGAGCTGCTCCGGCGTTACTGGTGGCCCGTGGGGATCTCGGCGCACCTGAAGGACAAGCCCACGTTCATCCGGGTCATGGGCGAAGACCTGGTGCTGTTCCGGGACGGCGAGGGCAAGGCGGGCGTGTTGGGAGCCTACTGCGCACACCGGCGCGCGAACCTGTGTCTCGGGGACGTGGAGGCGAGCGGCCTGCGCTGCCGGTACCACGGTTGGTTGTACGATACCGAAGGCCACGTTCTGCAAACCCCCGGGGAGCCGCCGGAGAGCAAGCTCAAGGACGGCATCCGCCAGCTCGCCTACCCGGTGGAGGAATTGGGTGGGCTCGTGTTCGCGTATCTCGGGCCCGAGCCGGCACCGCTTCTGCCCCGGTACGACTTTCTCGTCGGCGACGGGGAGTTCTACGTGACGGTGCAGGGCCTGCAGGACTGCAACTGGTTGCAGTGCGTGGAGAACGGCCTCGATCCGGTGCATCCGAGCTTTACCCACGGCGGCGCCTGGCCGGACATCCGGAGCAGCGAGCCCGATCTGGGATTCGAGGAAACGCAGTGGGGGCTGGTGTACAAGGCTTACCGGAAGGCGGACAAACCGGGAGAGTTCAACTATCGTGAGCACCACCTGCTGATGCCCGGCATAAGCTGCGGCGGCAGCGGCGGCCGCTATCTCAAGGGTGCTTCCGGCGGCACCCCGGTCTCGGCGGCGCGGTGGAGCGTGCCCATCGACGATACCCACACGCTGCTCATGCGCGTGAGGTTCAAGCCCGCGGACAACCCCGGCAAGTACGAAGGCGATCCGTTCAGCGCCCGCTGGAAGCCCCCGGAGAATTTCATCGAGCCGTACAAGGAGTATCGGGACTCGGACAACCCTGTGCTCGGCTACGACATTCCGCCGCTTCATTTCATCGAGGACGGCATGGTGGTGGACAGCCTCGGCCCGCGGGTGGACCGGGAGAAGGAGAACCTCTCGTCCACCATCGACGACGGTATCATCCGTTTGCGCAGCATGTACTTGAGGGAGATGGAGAACGTGCGGCTCGGGCGGGACCCGAAGAATGTCATCCGGGATCCCGAAAAGAACCGGACGGTGGTCATCACGGCGTACGAGAGATGGGTTTCCGAGGCCGAGCGCGAGGAGTTGGAAGGCTCGGCGCCGTCTTGAAGGGAAGGGGAGGGAACATGGGCGTCCACCACGTGAACGAGAACGGTGTCGAGATGATCAAGACCCCGCGGGGAGAGACGAAATTCCTCTACCGGAACGAAAAGGGCGGGGGCCCGTCGATCATGATCCGCCACTGGGGGCCCGACACCGACATTCCGGTGCACAGCCACCCGTTCAACGAAATGTTCTACGTGCTGGAGGGGGAAGTGGAGATCGGCGATACCTTGTACACGGCGGGGTCGTGCGTGTTCATAGAAGGCGGTACACCCTACGGTCCCACGCGGGCGCCCAAGGGGGTCAAGGTGCTGAGATACGCGGAGGCGTACCAGCCGTAGCGATCATTTCGCATCGAGCGTTGGCCGTGCACGGGCGGGTTTGAAACCCGCCCCTACAGGTCCCAGGTAAACCATAGGCGCCGGGGCATGCGAATGAACCGGACAGGATATTGGTAGAAAAAAGGGGGAACGACAATGAGGATACGCAAACTACGATTGTGTGCGTTCACGATGGTCGGGCTCTTTCTCTTCGTGGCGCACTCGGCATATGGCGCCGGCAACGCGTATGAGCAGCTCGTGGCGGCATCCAAGGCCGAGATGGAAAAGACCGGCGGCAAGCTGAGGATGTCCCTGGACTGGCCCAAGCGGGACACCAAGAACGTGTTGCCCGCCTTCAGCAAGGCCTACCCGTTTGTCAAGGAGATATCCTACAAGCGGGAGGTGGGCATCGGACCCTTCGGGCAGTTTCTCATCCAGTTCAAGCAGGGGACGAACCCGCCCTACGACATCATGCACATCGCCAGCGAGTTCCAGGCCCAGTACTGGAAGGAGGGCGCCTTCGTCAAGCCTCCTTTCAGCTACGAGGAGCTCGCCAAGTTCGTCCCCGCTGGCTGGCCCCGGCTGGATCCCAGGGGCATGGACCCCGAGGGCAACTTCCTGGCCACCACGGGCAATGCCAGAGGCAACGCGTATAATCCCACGCTGGTCCCCAAGGGCAAGGAGCCCACGAGCTGGGACGCGTGCCTCGACCCCATGTGGAAGGGAAAGTTCCTCATCGACACGCGGAACAAGCTGCAGGCGTTTCAGCACGATCCCAAGACCCGCGAGAAGCATCTCGCGTGGGTGAAGGGGATCGTCGCCAACGGCGCCGTGCTGATCCGCGGACAGGGGACGCTCCTGCGCAAGATCGCCTCCGGGGAATACCCGCTGTCCTGCGCCGTCAACTACCACACGGCCAACCGAATGATCGACCGGGGTGTGAAGAACCTCAAGTTCGTGTTGCCGGATCCGGTTCCGCTGGAGATAGGGACGCGGCTCTACGTGGCCAAGTGGTCCAAGACGCCCGCGACCACACAACTTTGGGCGCTGTGGATATCCACGGGCGGGCAGGACGTGCTTGAGAACTACGCCTACCGGGGGTTCCCTTGGGATCCTTCCTCCAAGAAATATCCTTTGGCCAAGGGGAAGTACATCGCCATCTGCGGGGCGGAATGCGCGCGCAAGTGGGACGACTACAACCGGGAGTTTCAGGAATTGCTGGGACTGCCGGCGGCCAAGAAGAAAAAGAAGTAGTGGGTAGTGGGCGGCGGTCGTTGGCGATGACCCGAGAAGAGAACGAAACCCTTACCCGCGTCGGGGCCGGCACTCCCATGGGGGACCTGCTCCGGCGCTACTGGTGGCCCGTGGGCATGTCCGCCGACGCGAAGGACAAGCCTACCTTCGTCCGGCTGCTGGGCGAGGATTTCGTTCTCTTCCGGGACGGCGAGGGCCGGCCGGGTGTGCTCGGGGCGTACTGTTCGCACCGCCGCGCGAATCTGTGTCTCGGCGACGTGGAGGCCGCGGGGCTGCGGTGCCGGTACCATGGATGGCTGTACGACGTCGAGGGCCGTGTTCTCCAGACGCCCGGAGAGCCCGCGGAGAGCGGGCTCACGGACTCGATTCGCCATCCCTCCTATCCGGTTGAAGAGCTGGGCGGCCTGGTGTTCACCTACCTGGGCCCTGAGCCCGTGCCGCTGCTGCCGCGGTTCGACTTCCTGGCGGGTGACGGCGAGCACTATGCGATCATCCAGGGCTTTGCCAACTGCAACTGGCTCCAGTGCGTCGAGAACGGCCTCGACCCGTTTCATGTGAGCTTTCTCCACGGCTCCGGCGGCTCGTGGTCGGACTTGAACGCGGAGCCGGAGATGGGATTCAGGGAGACGGAGCACGGGCTGGTCTACACGAGCTTTCGACCCACGTCCAAGGAAGGCGTGTACAACTACCGTGAGCACTACCTCCTCATGCCCGGCATCAGTTCGGGAGGAGCCGGCGGACGCCTGCTCGAAGATGGTAGCGGTACGCCGCAGACGTCGGCGCGGTGGAGCGTCCCCATCGACGATACCCACACCATGCAGGTGAGGGTGAGGTTCAAGCCTGCCGACAACCCCGGCCGGTACAAAGGCAAGCCGCTGACCGCGGACTGGAAGCCGGTTCCCATCGAGCCGTACAGGGAATACCGGGAATCCGACAACCCGACGCTGGGGTACCCGATACCGCGGATCCCCGTCACCGAGGATGCGATATTGCTGGACAGCCTCCCCGCCATTGCCGACAGGGAGAACGAGCATCTCTCGGTGATAGACGAAGGAGTCGTCAGGGTGCGCGACATGTACTTCGAGGCGATGGAAACCCTCAAGGCCGGACACGACCCCAAAGGAGTCATCCGGGACCCCGCGGAAAACCGCCTGCTGGTCATCCCCGGCTATGAAAGGTGGGTCTCCGAAGCCGAGAGAAGACAGATGGCAGAAGGTGCCTAGGAGCCCGCGCCGCAGGAACCCGACATCCGATGTAGGGGCGGGTTTCAAACCCGCCCGAGCCCGCACGGCTGATAGAGGCTCCTAGGAGCCTGCGCCGCAGGAACCGGACATCCGATGTAGGGGCGGGTTTCAAACCCGCCCGAGCCCGCACGGCGCTGCCGCCCGACACACGCTCCTAGCAGAAACCGCTCAGCCGGGCTGCGACAGGAAGTCACCGACGATCCGGTTGAACGCCTCCGCCTGATCCCACTGGACCCAGTGGCCGCACTCGTTGAAGATATGGAGCTCCGCGTCGGGAAGCGACTGGAACAGCAGTAGCGCCCGTTCCAGCGCGGCGCCGCGATCGTTCTTTCCCCAAAGGATGAGGGTCCGGTTCCGGAGCTTCGGAAGCTCTTCCACCATGGGCTTGTAGGAAGGCGCCTCCCTGCGTTTCAGGATGGCGTCGAAGTGAGGCCCCGCGCTCATGTTGTAACGCTCCGCCACGAGCTCCTCGGTGACGAGTTCGCTCTTGAACAACGTCTTCATCGTCATGGCGCGCATGTTCTCCAGGGTGGGGGTGTATTCCCTCAACTCCTGGGCATGCTTCTTGCCGAGAGCCGCGGCCTCGGCCGATCCCTGGGGCGCCAGCGTGCTGCTCGACACGAGAACCAGGCGCTTCGCCCGCGGGTCCTCCAGCGCGATCCTCGCGGCGATGTAGGCGCCCATGGAATTGCCGATGAGGTGGAAGCGCTCCAATCCCAGCGCGTCAATGAATGATCGCGCGTGGGCCACCCGGAAATCGAGCGAATAATCCGCGGGCTTGTCGGTGTGGCCGAACCCGGCTTGGTCGAACGCGTACAGGCAGAGGCCGGAAGCGGCGAGCGGTTCCATGTTCAACTTCCAGTTGATGAGTGAACACGCCCCCGGCGATCCTCCGTGGATCAGTAGCACGGGGTGGCCCTGTCCCGCGGTCAGGTAGAATGTCCTGAGCCCGTCGACGTCCAGGTATCGGTGTTCATTCGCCACGGCGACTCCTCCGATTGTTCTCCTCACGGACCTCTTGAACCGGGTTCTCCCCTCATACTAGTGTCACCCGATAGTGTCACCCGAGGGCAAAAGGACCCGTAGATTCGTATACGGATTTGGAGGACAGGACACCAGCGATGAACGAGGAAATCTCAAGACCCTCCGCTTCCGGCGGCACACGGGGCAGTCTCAGATGGGCACGAGAGCATTGGGTGGTGGTCCTGGTCATCGCGCTGACCCTCTGGCTCGTCCTGGTACCCCTGGCCACCCTCATCATCTTCAGCTTTCGCCTCGGAAACCCATGGGACCCCGGCGGGTTCACGCTCGATCATTACGCCAGTGCCTATTCGAACCCGCAAACTTACTCCATGTTCTTCAACACGGCCATGCTGGCCGGGTTCAGCACGGCCATCTCCGTGGCCCTGGCCACCTTCTTCGCCTTTCTCACCGAGCGCACCGACATGCCGTTTCGGAACGTCGCCTGGGGCTTGATACTCGTCCCCATGGCCATGCCGGGACTGCTCTTTGCGGTGTCCTGGACCTTTCTGCTGTCGCCGCAGATCGGTCTCTTCAACGTCTGGTTGCGGAGTGTCCTGGGATGGTTCGGAGCCGATGTCACCACCGGTCCGCTGAACATCTACAGCCTTTGGGGCATGGTCCTGCTGGAAGGTTTGCGAGGCGTCACGACGACGTTCCTGATCATGGTGGGGGCTTTCAGGGCCATGGACCCGAGCCTGGAGGAGGCGGCCCGGGTCGCCGGCGCCTCCGGCCCCAGGACGTTCTTCGGCATCTTCATACCGCTGCTGACCCCGGCCATCTTCGGCGCCGCCATGTACAGCTTTATGACACACCTCGAGTCGCTGGAGATCCCGCTGGTCATCGGCCTGCCGGCGGGGATTCACGTCTTTCCCACTTATATCTTCTACACCACCCAGCGATACACACCTCCCGAGTACGGCCTGTCCGCCGCCCTGGGCGCCAGCTTCCTGCTGGTCAGCATTCTCCTGGTCTACGCGTACCGCTACGCCATGAGGCAGGAAGGGCGCTTCGCCACCATCACGGGCAAGGGTTACCGGCCGCGGCTCACGGCGCTGGGCAAATGGCGCTACGCGGCGTTGGCCGTCTTTCTCCTGTACTTCGCCCTGACCATCGCGGCGCCCGGCTTCGTGCTGCTCTGGAGCTCCCTGCTCCCCGTGTACCTGGTTCCTTCCTGGGAGCTTCTGCCCGATTTGACGCTGGAGCACTACCGGGCTGTCCTTTCCGACGGCGACGTTGTCGACGCCACCTTCAACACCCTCGCGGTGGCCCTGGGAGCCGCTACACTCACCATGTTCCTTTCCCTCATCGTCGCCTGGGTCGTCATCCGGAAACGGTTCAGGGGAAGATCCCTGCTCGATGCCGTCACGTTCCTTCCCCACGCCCTCCCTGGAGTCATCGTCGCCATCGCGTTCATGTTCCTGTATCTGCAACCGCCGCTGAACGAGTTGGGCCTATATGGGACGGTCTGGATCATCATGCTGGGACTTACGGTGAGCTACATCGCCTTCGGCAGCCGCAACATGACCGGGGCGCTGGCCCAGGTCCACGTGGAGCTGGAGGAGGCGAGCCATGTCTCCGGCGCGACATGGCTGACCCTCATGCGGCGGATCGTGCTTCCGCTTGTGTTGCCCGCTTTCATCGGCGGCTGGATCTGGGTGGCGTCCCATTCCCTGCGAAACTTCTCCGTCCCGTTGATACTGGCGACGCGGGAAAACTGGGTGTTGTCCGTCGTCATGTGGCACACCTGGGAAGACGGGGATCCGGGACAGACCGCCGCCCTCGGAGTGCTCCTCATCGTTGCTCTGGGAGTGCTGACGGTAGGCGGCCGCTGGCTGGTGGCTCGCATGAACCGGGGGCAGGAGTCCTGAGCGCCGTGTGCGCCGATTGCCGGTTGACGAAGGGATAACCGGGAGTTATGGAAATGGGTTGCGCCGGGATGGTGGAATAGGTAGACACACGGGACTTAAAATCCCGCGGGCTTAGGCCTGTGCCGGTTCAAGTCCGGCTCCCGGCACCAGACTCCATCCCGGGTTCCTCGCAGTGTCCTGTCCGGTCCATTTCCGTGCCATGTGGTGGCCGCCAAGCGGGCGGGTTTGAAACCCGCCCCTACAAGTCTGCGCCGCAGGACGATGACGGTGTAGGGGCGGGTTTCAAACCCGCCCGAGCCCGCACGGCGCTGCCGGCCGAGACAGACGCCTACCCCTGCTCGTAGAGGACTTCGCCGGTGACGTCGGTGTCGTAGCCGCCGAGCGCCTCCATCGCCAGCTTGAACTCCTCGGAGCGGATGACCGCCAGCAGCGTGGCGCCGGTCGGCGATTCGTAGAACGACCGCAGCATCAGCAGGTCGTATTGCTCGTCGCCCACCGGGATGAAGTCCAGCCCCAGGGCCACGGCCGCGGAACGAATTCCCAGCCCCGTGTCCGCGAGGCCGCTGGCGACGGCGACGGCGACCGCCATGTGGGTGAACTCCTCGCGCTCGTAGCCCCGGACCGTATTCGCTTCGATGCCGAGTTGCGCCAGCTTGAAATCCAGCAGCACACGGGTGCCGGAACCGGCCTGGCGATTGACGAACCGGAGGCCCCGGTTGCCCAGATCGGCGATGCCCGACAGCCCTTGAGGGTTTCCGCGGGGCACCAGCAGGCCCTGCCGGCGGTTGACGCAGTGGACGAGCACAACGGGCAAGTCCGGGAGGACCCGCTTGATGTCCGGGATATTGTAGGCGCCGGTGGCGGGGTCCAGCAGATGGGTGCCGGCCATGTGCGTCTCTCCGCGCCGGATAGAGTGGAGTCCGCCGAGACTGCCCACGTTGGCCGCGGCGATCTTGAACCGAGGGTCCCGGCGCTTGAGCTGGTCTTCCAGCACGCCGATGGACAGGTCATGACTGCCGGTGCACACCACCGTGTGCTCGATCTCCTCGGGCGATCGCAGGAGCTCGACCTCAACCTCCTCCCCGGTGTTGATCCCCTCCACCATCCCCGGAATGCGCAGGAATCCGTCGGCGCGCACCATGGTGCTGATGACGCCGGCGCCTCGTGCCAGCGGGATGGCCATAAGCCTTTCTTCGACCCGTCCCAGCGTGACCCTTACGAACTCCTCGAGACCGAGCCGGGAGGGAATCTTTCGGGGCGCCACGGCCCGAACCTTCGCAGGCGAGGCAGTGCCCGTGCCGAGCATGCGTTGCAACGCCGGCTGAAGGATCTCGCGCGCGATGATGATGGCGGACACGGGGTAACCGGGAATGCCGATGACGGGTTTGCCGCCTACCACTCCGAGGACGGCGGGTTTCCCGGGCATGACCTCGATGCCGTGCACCAGGAGCTCTCCCTCGGCCGCGATCACCTCGGCGGTGAAGTCGTGCTCGCCGGCTGACGATCCGGCGATGAGGGCCACCAGGTGATGGTCCGCCACGGCGTCCCGGAGCGCCCGTTTCAGGAGAGCGGGATCGTCGGCGACCGCGGGAAATATCGTTGGCGTGCCGCCGCTCTCCGTGGCCATGGCTCCCAGCACGGTGGAGTTGAAATCGATGATCTGTCCCGGCCGGGCCGTGTCTCCCGGTGCGGTGATCTCGTCGCCGGTGGGAATGAGGGCCACCCTGGGCCGCGCGTTGACGCGAACCGTGGTATGCCCCGCCGCCAGAATGGCCCCCAGGTCATAGGGTCTCAAACGATGGTTGCGCGGCAACAACAGCTCGGTCGCCACCACGTCCTCGCCCACCAGACGCACGTTCTGCCATGGGCTCGCCGCTTCGTCGATGGACACGGTGGTTCGGTCGAGCTCGCGCACCTTCTCGATCATGATCACCGCGTCCGCCCAGGACGGCAGTGGCTGGCCGGTGTCCAGGTAGGCGAAGCTCCCGCCGGGCCGGGTCTCGTCGGTCAGCAGCCGGAGTTGCCGGGGTGCGAATTCCGTGGCTCCGAAAGTATCCTCCGCCCGCACGCAGATGCCGTCCATGGCGGAGCCGTGGTAGTGGGGCGAGGAGATCCTGGCGAACACCGGCTCGGAAGTGATCCGGTGGAGGGCCTGGCCGACGTCCACGGTTTCGTCCTCCAGGCGCGTGTCATCGACACGGCTCAGGAAAAGCTCGCGGGCGTGCTCCAACGGGGTCTTCTTGAGGTACCGTTTTCGGGCCATGGCAGTTGGTACGGGCGCGGGCGGGTTTGAAACCCGCCCCTACAACATGTCGTCGTTCGCCGGCGGCGGGTTTGAAACCGGCACCGCGCGTGTGGGGTTGCCTCTTTGGGGCTCTTGCGGGCTATGGACACGGGCGGGTTTGAAACCCGCCCCTACAACTTGCCGGCCCGCAAACGGCAAGGAATTCGCAAGCTGCCCCGGCACGCTTCGTGCCAGGGACAACGAGGCTATCCTATCAGAAAAGCAGCACCTCCACCTCTTCACCCTGCTCCAGCCCTTCCTGATTGAGATCGATACGGACCATGCCGTCGGCCTTCACCAGGGTGAAGATGGCGCCGGACTTGCTCGGCAACGGGGAGGCGTAGAGTGTCTGCTGACCGCGTTCGAGGGTGACGCGTACGTAGTCCTCCCGGCCGGTCTGTGAAGAGATGTTGGTGTTGAGCACGGCCCGGACGGTCCTGCGCGGACGGGATGCGGCGGGCCGGTGCTCGCCTCCCAAGGCGCGGATCAAGGGCTCCGCGAACAGGTCGAATATCACCAGCGCGGATACGGGATATCCGGGAAGCCCGAGCACGGGTTTCCCGGAGGCCAGGGCGTAGATGGTGGGCTTGCCCGGGCTGACGGAGATGCCGTGAAAGAAGATCCGGGCATCGGGCAACGAACGGATGACCTCCACCGCCATGTCACGAGTGCCCATGGAGCTGCCGCCGGACAGGAGCACCATGTCGCCCCATTCAAGGCCTCCTGCCAGCGCGCCGCGCAGGGCATCGCGGTCATCGGGGACCACGCCGAGGTCATTCAGTTCGGCGCCGCACTCGGCGATGAGCCCCGCCAGCGAATGCTGGTTGATGTTCCGCACCTGTCCGGGGCGAGGCTCCCGATCCACGGGGACGATCTCGTCGCCGGTGGAAATGAGGGTCACACGGGGCTTCCGGTAGACCGGCACCGACGCGACGCCGATGCCCGTCAGCGCACCGAGGTCATGAGCCCTCAGCCGCCGGCCACGGGGGAAGACCGGGTCGCCCCTGCGGATATCGTCGCCGACCTGTATCGCGTTGAGCCAGGGTGAGGCGCTTCGCTGGATCTCCACCGTGCCGTCGCCGGTCTCGTCGGTGTGCTCCACCATCACCACGGCGTCGCTGCCGGGCGGGAGCATGCCGCCGGTGGAGATGCGCATGGCCTCGCGTGATCCGATCCGGCGGGTGACTTCCTGGCCCATCTCCACCGTACCCACAAGTTTCAGATAGGCGGGCAACGCGGGGCTGGCTCCGAAGGTATCCCGGGCCATGACGGCGTAGCCGTCCATGGCGGCCCGGTTGAAGTGGGGCAGGTCGACACGGGAGCGGAGGTCTGTGGCCAACACACGGCCACGGGCCTCGACGGTGTCGACGACCTCGGAGTCCACGGCCGCCACCTGGCAGAGAAGCTCCAGGGCTTCCGCCGGGGTCACGACCTTGAAAAAGGCCTTGGGGGTATCCGCGGACACCGCCGGCACCGTATGGTCAGCGCTGGGCCAGCGGCACGTTGCCGAACTTCTCACGAATCTCTTCGGCAATGTGCTCGAGGGCCTGCTCCCGCTTTTCGTAGAGACGTTTCAACTTTCGCGGTGAGTGTTTGCCGATGGCGTAGGCCGTCATCAGCGGCACGGCGATGGTGCTGTCCACGTAGCAGACCACGGAGTCGGGCAGTTGATCGGGATCCACCTTGCCCCAGCTCACGGCCTCCGCGGGTGTGGCCCCGGAAAGACCGCCCGTGTCCACCCGCGCGTCGGTGATCTGGATGAAGTAGTCGAAGCCCTTCTCCTCGAGCCCCAGCACCTCCTGGATGTGGGGTTCCGTCTGGAGCAGGAAGTTCTTCGGTGACCCGCCGCCGAGGATCACCGCGGCGCTTCGGCCCCCGGCGCGCTTGGCCTCGAGCACCAGGGCCGCAGATTCGTTGACGTCGCGCGAGACGTCGAAGCGGAGCCCGTTCCCTTTCAGGGCAAGGGCCGCCACGTTCATACCGATGGAGCTGTCTCCGGGCGAGGACGTGTACACCGGCACGCCGCTCCGGTAGGCGGCCGCCAACAGCGAGCGTCTTTCGAGCCCGAGGATCTGCTCTCTTTCGTCGAGGTACCGGCCGACGCGGTAGTGCATCTCCGCCGTGCCCATCTCCTTCTGGAACTCGGGGGCCTTCAGGATCTCGCGAAAGAAGTCGTCAGTGGAGATGAGCACGTCGTAGTCGAAGAAGATGTCATAGATGCGCACGACGCCCTGTTCCCGTAAATCAACGTCATCCGCGTCGAAGGTGCCCCGGTGCATGGACAGACCGATGGCGAAGTGGGTGTCGTGGTAGAGATTGGCGCCGGTGCTGACGATCCAGTCCACGAAGCCATTTTCGATGAGCGGAATGAACGCGCTCATTCCGAGCCCGGCCGGGGTAAGGGCGCCCGTAATGCTGAGTCCCACGGTGACGTCATCCGCGAGGATCTTCTCGGTAAAGAGCTGGCACGCTTCCCGCAGGCGCCCGCTGTTGTAGGAAACGAAGTTGTCGTCGATGAGTTCGATGACGGTGGTGGCGGCATCGATAGGCTTGGGGTCGATTTTCCTGCCGGAAAGGAGTGAGGGTTTGCTCATGGTGGTGTCGGTGAGGCGCCGGCCTGCTTCAGTTTGTGCTGCCGGACTTGCAGATAGGCGTTTCGCGCCGCCCCGTAGGGGTCGATGCTGAGCTCCAACTGCTTGAAGGTCTCGGTGTTCAGGGCGCGGTCGTTGACCGTGCTGGTGGCCCGGATGGCCAAAGGCACATAGAAGGGCGTCAACCACCCCAACGGGTTCATCAACGAGTCCGCCACGGTTCCGATTCCGTCCCTCACGGTGGTCACCGGCAGCAACGGCAGCACCAGATAGGCGCCGTGGCTGAACCCGTAGAGACCCAGCGTGATGCCCATGTCCTGATCGCTTGGCTCCAGCCCCAACTTGCTGGCCATGTCGAAAATCCCCGCGATCCCCACGGTGCTGTTGAGCATGAAA
The DNA here is from genome assembly GCA_965221155.1 of uncultured Binatia bacterium (SeqCode). Taxonomy (GTDB): domain Bacteria; phylum Desulfobacterota; class Binatia; order UBA9968; family JAJDTQ01; genus JAJDTQ01. The sequence goes on from OZ244869.1 coordinate 2,965,571, forward strand.
CGGGCCAACTCGCGGCTGGCCGTGACGGGTTTGCCCTGGAGAGCGTTGTTGACGACTTTCCTGACCACGTCGAGGTTGCTGACAGCATTGCTTATGCCCGTCTGAACCGACGACGGGACGGCCGCGGCATAGGTCTCGGCCACGGGTTTGAGCACCAGCCTGTCGAAGCCAAGGTTGAACTCGAAGATGTCGTCGTTGAATCGCTCCAATGGGTCGTAGTGCTGGTCCCGTGTCGTCAACTCCTCGGAGCGCGACGTTTCGCCAACCGGTGCACCGGCAGCGGTGGCGTCGGCATTCCCCTGAGAATGGACCGGGTGGACCAGGCTCAGGTGGAGTAGCAAGACAAGGAGCGGGAGCCGTAGGGTTCGCATGGGCGTCGAGGCGACAGAAGTTCCGCTCGAATACCACTACGTCCCTTTGAAATCAAGGGTTTGAAAACCCGCCACCAATGGGATACCTTGACGTGGCGTTCTGTCCGCAACGTGTCAAGGAGAGCGGTTCGTGGAAAAGCCGAACGTGGTCCTGGGCGTAACCGGGGGAATTGCCTGCTACAAGGCGTTGGAGTTGGTACGGCTTCTCGTGCTGGACTCCTGTTCCGTCCGGGTTGTGATGACACGGCACGCGGCCGAGTTCGTAACGCCCCTCAGCTTCCAGACCCTTTCCGGGTCACCGGTAGCCACCGATCTGTTCAGCCTGACCCAGGAATCCGAGATCGGCCACATCAATCTCGCGGACACCGCCGACCTGCTGGTGATCGCACCGGCCACGGCCAACGTCGTCGCCAAATTGGCCGCGGGGATTGCCGATGACCTTCTCACCACGGTGGCGCTGGCGACACAGGCGCCCTTGCTGGTGGTCCCGTCCATGAACGTGCACATGCTGGCTCACCCCATGGTACAGGCGAACTTGGCGAAGTTGAGGAGCGCCGGCTACCACGTCATGGAGGCGGCGGCCGGCTATCTGGCCTGCGGCTACGAGGGCAAGGGGCGTCTTCCGGAACCGGCGGCCATCGTCGAGGAAATCCGCCGGCTGCTCAGGCCCAAGGATCTGACGGACGAGAAGATCGTCGTCACCGCCGGGCCGAGCCGGGAGCCGTTGGACCCGGTCCGCTTCATCTCCAACCGATCGTCGGGGAAGATGGGTTACGCTCTGGCCAGGGCGGCGACCCGGCGCGGCGCCCAGGTGACGCTGGTGAGCGGCCCGACGGCGTTGGCTGCACCCGAGGGCGTCAAGACGGTGCCGGTGGTCACGGCCGAGGAAATGCGCACGGCGGTGCTGGCGGAGTTCGACGCCGCTACCGCGGTCTTCATGGCCGCGGCGGTAGCGGATTACCGGCCACGTTCAGCCTCCGGCAACAAGATGAAGCGGGGCGACGAGAACCTGCGCCTGGAATTCACCCCCAACCCGGATATCGTGGCGGAGCTGGGCGCCCGGAAACAGCATCAAATCGTGGTGGGGTTTGCCGCGGAAACCGAGTCGCTGCTGGAGAACGCCCGGAAAAAGCTGCACCGCAAAAACCTCGACCTGCTGGTGGCCAACGACGTCACGCAGGAGGGCAGCGGTTTCGACGTGGATACCAATGCGGTCACGCTGCTGGACCGGGACGGTACGGTCACGCCGCTGCCGGTCATGAGCAAGGACACCGTGGCCGACCGCATCTACGACTGGTTTCTCCAGTACAAGAACCATTCGCACCGCCGCGGCGCTTGACCCCGTGCCCGCCTGCGAAACCGCCTCCCCGGGAACCTGCGTCGCAGAGATCGGACGCCCGATGTACGGGCGGGTTTCAAACCCGCCCGTGCCCGCATGGCGCCACCGGCGGCTGGCCCGAGCGAGAGCGTTGCCATGCCATCGGTATTGGCGTAAACAGGAATCAGGTACGGCTTCGTATGACCGACATGAACACGCTTGATCTACGGCAGCATTTGGCTGTGGCGGCCACGTCCCTCAGGAGCTGCCTGGAGCAGCATCAGGCCGCGGGGATCCAGGTGCTGCCCGCGGCCGCGCGCGGGGTGGCCGGCGATGCCCCGGATGCGGGCGTGGACGCCGGCAACGACGAGGCCGGGGCGGCCGCGAACCTCCGGCAGCTTCGGGAGATACTGGGCGAGTGCCGCCGTTGCAAGCTCTGTCAGGGTCGCACGAACATCGTCTATGGCGTGGGGGACCCTGACGCCGATGTCATGTTCGTCGGAGAAGGGCCGGGAAGGGATGAAGATTTCCAGGGGGAGCCTTTCGTGGGACGCGCCGGACAGTTGCTCACCGACATCATCACCAAGGGCATGAAGCTGCGGCGCGAGGACGTCTACATCGCCAACGTGGTCAAATGCCGTCCGCCACAGAATCGCGATCCGGAGCCCGAGGAGGTGGCGTCGTGCGAACCGTTCCTGATCCGTCAGATCGAGCTGGTGAAGCCGAGGGTAATCATCGCGTTGGGGAAGTTCGCTACGCAGACACTGGTGCGGTCCGCGGCGCCGATTTCCCGGCTGCGGGGGCAGTGGCACGACTACCACGGGACTCGGTTGATGCCGACCTTTCATCCGGCTTACCTGCTGCGGAATCCGGGAGACAAGAGGCTTGTCTGGGAAGACATCAAGAGCGTCCTGCGGGAGCTCGGAACGGTGGTTGAATGACGCGTAGACGGCCGAGACCGGGCGTTTGGCTCTGTTGGGTGCTGCTGCTCCTCGGTACCGTGTGGGGGGCTTTCAGCGCCGGCGGATCGGTCCAACAACAGCCCGGCACCGGGTCCCACGTCAACCTCATCGTCATCGACGGCGGCATCAATCCGGCCATCAACGACTACATCCGCGAGAGCATTCAGCGAGCGCGCGCGGGCAACGCCCGCGCCCTGATCATCCAGCTCGACACGCCGGGAGGGCTCTTGTCCTCGACCCGTTCCATCGTCAAGGAGTTGCTGAGCGCGCCTTTGCCGATCATCGTCTACGTGGCTCCCAGCGGGGCCGGGGCGGGCTCGGCCGGAGTCTTTATCACCATGGCGGCCAACATCGCCGCGATGGCGCCGGGAACCAACATCGGGGCAGCCCATCCGGTGGCGGGTGGAGGCCAGGAAGTCAAGGGCGTCATGGGCGAGAAGCTCGAGAACTTCACCGCCTCGTTCAGCGAGACCATCGCCCAGCGGCGTGGCCGCAACACCGAGTTCGCCATCCAGGCAGTGCGCCGGAGCGTCTCCATCACCGACAAGGAGGCGCTGGAGAAGCGCGTCATCGACCTCATCGCGGTGGACGTGAGCGATCTCCTCAAGCAGGCCAACGGGCGCGAGGTGGACGTGGGCGGGGTCAAGAGTACCCTCGATTTCAACGGTGTGTCCGTCCTGCGCATGGAGATGGGGCTGAAACAGAAGGTCATCAATATCCTGGCGCATCCCAACATCGCCTACCTGCTGATGATGGCCGGCATCCTGGGCCTGTACATGGAGTTCTCGAATCCCGGCGCGCTCTTCCCGGGCATCGCCGGGGGCATCGCGCTGTTGCTGGCGCTGGCGTCCTTCCAGGTGCTGCCGGTCAACTACGCCGGGCTGTTGCTGATCGGCCTCGGGCTGTGTCTTCTGGTGGCGGAGGCGTTCCTGCCGAGTTTCGGGCTTCTCGGCATCAGCGGAGTGGTGTCTCTCGGCTTGGGCTCGCTGCTCCTGTTCGACGTCGAGGGATCGGACCTGTCGGTGGACGGGTCCATCATCGTGGCGGCGGTGGGCACCCTGAGCGCGTTAGTGTTGGTGGTGACGGTTCTCGTGGTCAAGTCGCAACGGCGGAAGGCGACCCTGGGGTATGCGGGCCTCGTCGGCGAGGTCGGCGAGGTGCGGGAGCGCCTGGATCTGAGAGGCAAGGTCTTCGTCCACGGCGAGGTGTGGAATGCCGAGGGAGCGGAGCGGCTGGAGCCGGGCGACCGGATCGAGGTCGTCGGATACGACGGGATGAGACTCAAGGTCAAACGCGCCGCGGAGATTTGACCGGCCACCAGTTCGACAGGCCGGCCTCGCTGCGCAGGAGAAATACATGCTCGAAATCGGACCCATTGCCATCGTGCTGATCATCGTCCTCGGGTTGGGCGTCAGCGGCATCAAGATCCTCAAGGAATACGAACGCGGCGTGGTCTTCAGGTTGGGCCGCATGGTGAATTCCCGCGGGCCCGGCTTGATCTACCTGATTCCCTTCATCGAAAAGATGGAACGGGTGGAGCTCCGGACCGTCACCATGGACGTCCCTTCGCAGGACGTCATCACCCGGGACAACGTATCGGTGAAGGTCAATGCGGTGCTTTATTTCCGGGTCCTCGATCCCAACCGGGCCATCCTGGAGGTGGCCAACTATCTGTTCGCCACGTCGCAACTGGCCCAGGTGACGTTGAGAAGCATCTGCGGACAGGCGGAACTGGACCAGCTCCTGTCGGAGCGGGACCGCATCAACGCCGACCTCCAGAAGATTCTCGACGAGCAGACCGACCCCTGGGGGATCAAGGTGGTGCTGACCGAGCTCAAGCACATCGATCTGCCGGAGGAGATGCAGCGCGCCATGGCCCGGCAAGCCTCGGCGGAGCGTGAGCGGCGGGCGAAGGTCATCCTCGCCGACGGCGAGTTCCAGGCCTCCCAGAAGCTGCAGGAGGCGGCCACGGTCATTGCCAGGGAGCCCATGGCCATGCAGCTCCGATTCCTGCAAAGCCTGCAGGAAGTGGCCGGCGACAAGAACTCCACGATGATCTTCCCGGTCCCGATAGACCTCCTGACGCCTTTCTTGAAGAAGGCGGACGAGAACGACACCTGACCCGCACCCATTGACCGGCGACGGCCGGCGTGATGCCGTGCCGATGCCGGTCATCCGCCATGCTGCTGGAAGAACTGGCCTACGACCTTCCTGAAGCGCTGATTTCCGCGTACCCGGTGGAAGATCGGGTGTCGGCTCGTCTCATGGTGGTGGACCGCCGGTCGGGCGCCATCACCCATTCCCGTTTCGCCTCCCTGGGAGAGTTCCTTTCGCCGGGCGACCTGCTGGTGCTCAACAACTCCAGGGTGATCCCGGCGCGTCTCGAAGGGCGCAAGGAAAGCGGCGGCAGGGCGACGGTGCTGCTGGTGGAGCCCTTCGAAGTGGAACAGGGACTCTGGCTCGCGCTGGTGGACGCGTCGAAGAAGCCGAGGCTGGGTGGACGGATCGTGTTTTCGAGGGAGATCACGGCGACCGTGCTGGGGGATCTCGGTTCGGGCCGGTACGGCCTTCGGTTCGAGCCCGCGGAACGTTTTCGCGAAGTGCTCGACACCCTCGGAGCGCCGCCGCTGCCCCACTACATCGAACGAATGCGCGACGTGGAGGAAAGCGATCGCGACAGCTACCAGACCGTCTACGCTTCGATGCCGGGTTCGGTGGCGGCTCCCACCGCCGGCCTCCACTTCACCCGGCGGTTGCTGGACGAGCTTGCCGCGCGCGGTGTGGACAGCGTGTACGTGACCTTGCACGTCGGCCTGGGGACCTTCCGGCCGGTGCGGGAACCAGTGGTGGAGAACCACCGCATGGACGGCGAATGGTACACGTTGACCGAGGCGGCGGCCGGACGAATCTGCCGGGCAAGGGCGGAAGGGAGACGGGTGGTGGCCGTGGGATCCACCACCACGCGTACACTGGAGAGCATCGTCCGGCGCAAGAGCAGGGTGGCGGCCGATTCCGGCATCACCCGCCTGTTCATCACCGGCGGCTACCGGTTCCGGGGCATCGATGCCCTTGTCACCAACTTTCATCTGCCGCGCTCGACGCCCCTTGCCATGGTGGCGGCCCTGGCCGGAATGGATCTGGTTCGCCGCGCCTACGCGGAGGCCGTCGAACAGGGCTATCGATTTTACAGTTACGGCGACGCCATGCTGATTCTTTAGCTTAGCGGGGATGCGCTGAGGTGCTTGCGTCTATCACTCCGTCCAAAGAGCCCGCCGGGAGAGGGGATGCCCTCTGCCCTCGTGGCTGAGTCCATGCGCCGGAGTAGAAGTCGGTCGTGATGTACGAGAGTATGTCGCACCGGCGTGACCTACGGGAGGAGTTTGTCGCCGCACCTAAGATGCCTGCAGAGGTCGGCCTCCCAAAGAGGGCGTTCTCCTACGTAACGTTCGTTGCCATCCCGGTCTATGCACACCCAGTGATAAGTCCTGCGGGTACCGGGCGGGGGCTCGGGTGCCTTGAACCCGCACGTCCAGCGTGCCTTTTCTTCCTCGCACGCTCGATACGCTGGCTGGTCGTAGCCGCCGAAGCAAAGGCCGTCTACGCGGGCTTGGTACGACGCGGCGCACCCGAACCACGCCTTGCAAAAGGCACCAGGCTCGGGCCCCTCATACAGAATGGCTCCGAATCTGTCGCGACATCTCCAGCGCGTCCGCCCGTCAGCGGCCGGCCAATCCACGGGTTCGCACCGGCAAGCGTACGACATTGGCCATCCTCGTAAGGCATCGATTTTGGGATCGTACACTGTGACGTTGACTGAGAACGAGATCGGGAGCAGAGCCCGACCTGGTTTGTTCCTGGCGTCGCTCCAGCCCGGGGCCGCAAACAGTAAAATGGCAAGCAGTGTCATAGGTGCCACGATGATGTTCCTCGTCATCATATTTCACTTCCTTTCCCTGAGTCTTGTTCCGCCGACGCGAGGTCGTCATCTCGTGTTTGTTCAACCGTGGGACCGCCGTCCTCCCACTCCAGTGGGTCCAACTCGCCACCCGCGATCAAGCGCTCAAATGCCAAAAGCCTCTTGTAGATTGAGGCCACCTCCACGATGGTATTCCAGGACGACACCAGGAATTGGAACGAGTCTTCAACACGGCTAAACGCGCGAATAATCTGCTGCATTACCCCGAGACTGAAACCCGCCGCTACGATTGTCGGTCCAAGGGTCACATACGGGAGAAGAACGCCGGCGCGAAGATACCCGTACCGCACCACGTTGAACTGGAAGTATGCGGCGTAAATACGGAAGTAGTTGGTACGCACGTGGGAGTAGAGTTCGGTCAGCGTCGGCGGTTGGGCTCGGTCTTCGTGATCTTCACCGATGACCAGTTCTTTCCGAAAGGCCGCTTCAACCCGTTGATTCCTGAACTCAAGACCTGGCAGCCGATAACCGGCCGCGGCGAGCAGTGCCGTTCCGAATGTGGACCAGAGAAGGGCAACCCAGACGAGGGGTTGACCGATGCGCCCGAATACGGGAACCTCGCCGATGTGGCTCGACAGCGTCCAGAGGATTGGAAGGAAGGCGAGCAGTGTCATCACGGCATCGAGCAACCTGCTACCCAATGCTTCCATGATCGTTGCAAAGCGCATCGTGTCCTCTTGCACGCGCTGCGCGGCGCCTTCTATGTGCCGAATACGTGGCCAAAGCGTTACGTAACGGTCGGTCATGGCGGTACGCCAACGAAACACAAGATGGTGTGTGACAAACGCATTGAAGACGGCGAGAGCGATATACATCATGGCAAGCCCCAAATACGTCGCGAGTTGGCCGTAGTAGGCATCGACCGTGACGGCCCCCGGTTCGGCCAAGCCACGTTGAATGGTGTTGTAGAACCTACCAAACCAGCCATTGATCACCACGTCAATTCTGACCTGAAGCCACGTCATGAGTATCACCGCGGACGAGCCACCCACCGACCACGAAGACCATTTGTGAGCCCCGCCACGCCAAAGCCACGCGACGACCGGGGTCAAAAAGCACAGCCCGCCGTAAACATAGGGCCAAAGGGTCAGGGCACTCCACGCTGCGGCGAACTGGTGCCAAAACAGAATGGCAAAAAACGTCCACAACGAGACTGAAACAAACAGCGGGCGCGGTTCGGGAAAGAAGCAGTGGAACATAGAATTGTCCTTACTTGCAGTCGCGTTACTATCGCCTCTACGAGGCTGGCATCACACTTCCCGTGGGAAGACACCGGCAATGAACTCCGGCCCGGCCTTGGGATCGCCGTGCATGGCGATGCCGTGCCCCGTCGTCGTGCGACCCTCATCGTCAGTCGAGGCAAGGATTGACGACAAACCGAAGCTCATTACGACAATCGAGAGTCCAACGATATTGAACGTTCTAACACGTGTCATTAGGAACCTCCTTGCCGGTCTTGTTCTATCGAAACCGTGGCCGATTGGGAATGTTCTTCGATCAGATAAATGTCGTGCGCATATTCCGAAATAAATTCCGAAATATTTCCGAAATAATTTCCCGAGGAATTTCCCGTGTGAAACAGGCGTAAGACGCTTTGACACGCAGGTGGGCTTCTGCTATGTTCCGCCAATGGGTGAGATGCAGTGGGCCGACGAACAGTTCATTTCTCTGTGTGACGACGTCCTCTGGTTCTGGACGACATTGGCGCATTATCCCGACTATCGAAGTGGCGCGATGCGGGATTGTGACGTTCTGATTATGGCCTTGATACTGATCCTGGACAGGGAGGGGCGTTTCGAGGCGGATTCGCGTGCAACGACGGGCAGGCGACTGCGCAGGGTCGTGGCCGTGGAACACAAGACGCAACGTAAGTTATGCCTTCTGCACGATCTCGGACTCGTGAAACACGAGTTTCACGAGTGCAACTTGTCCCGCCGGGAAAAGGATCGGGCTAGGAAAGATGCCGGAAACTGCGCGAAACAGAGCCGACAATTCCTTGAGCCGAACAAGTGGCTCGATGACCGATTCCAGGGAACGCCGCGTTTAGAGGAGTACGTCGAGAAGCCGTACCTGGAGAAACTGCGGCGAGAACATCCGGTGTTCGAGGCGCCCCCGCGCGGACGCGTGGTCCAATGCATCTATGGGTTGTGCACGGCTTGGGGCGGGGTGTTCGATGATCTTTGGCCGCCGCGGGTAGGCGAGCAGCCATTGAGTTTGCAAGAGGAGCGGGTTCTCCGACATGAAGACAGCGCGCTGGTCGCGTACCGTCTATTCAATAAGGGTGAGGCGACATTCGGGGAGTTGGATAGAAAACTCCGGCCAAACGGATACAACACGGGGCGCGGCCGAAAGCGGGCGCAGACGGTGGTCGAACTCCTGGAGAAAGTCGGCTATCTCACGAGAGATGGAGCCGTGTATGGTGGTACAGACAAGTTGGATTCAGCGATCAGGAGGGTGGTCATACCCTCTGCGAAGATGGCCATGGACGTGCTGTGAGGTGACTTATGACGAAGATCTGGTGTTTGTTTGTGCTGTGCGTTGCCATTACGGATATTGGGTGGGCGGCGCGGCCTTTAGTGGAACACGATCGCACGATGGTACATGAGGGTGCGGCGCTTGCGTACGATACAACAGAGGCGTGGAAGCTGTTTCTGGAATCACTGAAAACAAAAAGTTGTGTCTAACGGCGTAGGCCAGACGTATCTTCCTTGTCGCCAGCTTCGACGTCAAGTCCCCAGCCCTGAACGCTGTCCACCCTCCGCTCCGCATATTGACCGGTGCCGACCGTCCCCTTGTCCGCCTTCCCCGGCCCCGTGATAACCCGGCCGCCGACCATGAAATTCACGGTTACCGACAACCACCCGGGCAGCCAGGCCAGAACCGGCTTGCTGGAGACCGCCCACGGTGCGGTGGAGACGCCTGCGTTCATGCCGGTGGGAACCCGGGGCGCGGTGAAGGCGCTCTCGCCCCGGGACCTCCGGGAGGTCTCGAGCCAGATCATTCTCTGCAACACCTACCACCTGTACCTGCGGCCCGGTGAGGAGCTCATTCGCGACCTCGGCGGCCTGCACGCCTTCATGGGATGGGACCGGCCCATCCTCACCGACAGCGGCGGCTACCAGGTGCTGAGCCTCGCCGCCATGCGCAAGATTACCGAGGAGGGGGTTTCCTTCCGTTCCCATCTGGACGGCTCGTCCCACTTCCTGAGCCCGGAGAAAGTGGTGGGCATTCAACAGGAGCTGGGCGTGGACGTGGCGATGGTGCTGGACGAGTGCATCCCGTACCCGTCGAGCCGCGACTACGTCAAGGCGTCCACGGACCGTACCGTCCGCTGGGCGCGCCGGTCCCTGGAGGCGCCCCGGAACCGTGACTGCGCGCTGTTCGGGATCGTGCAAGGGGGCGTCTTCAAGGATTTGCGCGAGGAGTGCGCGGCCACGTTGCGGGATCTCCCCTTCGACGGCTTCGCCGCCGGCGGCCTGGGGATCGGGGAGGGGCCGGCGTTGCTGGCGGAGATCGGCAGCTTCACGGCCGGGTTGATGCCCGACGACCGTCCGCGTTACCTCATGGGCCTGGGAAAGCCTGAAGACTTGATTCATGGGGTGCGGTCCGGCTATGATCTGTTCGATTGCGTTCTGCCGACGCGGAATGCCAGGAACGGTACGTTATACACTGCCACGGGGAAGCTCAGCATCAAGAACGCAGCCTATGCCAGGGACCCGCGTCCCGTGGATGAAGGCTGCCCATGCTACGGTTGCCGGCATTTTTCGCGTGCCTATCTTCGCCACCTCTACATGGCCGGCGAAATCCTGGCGGCCTATCTGAATACGCTGCACAACGTCTGCTATTATCAGCGGTTGATGACGGAACTGCGCGGGGCCATTCGGGATCGGTTGAGTCTGGATAGCGTCGCCGGCGGGATCTGGAAACTCCGCGAGGCGGCCGGTTGAGAGTGCGCGGCAGAGGACCTACGGCGGGGGCCGGGCGTCATTGAAACTCGTATCGAAGCATCGGAGGAAAATATGTGGGACGTAGCCTATGCGCAGGCCGGAGGCGGCCCCAGCACCTTCATCAGCATGCTGCCGCTGGTGCTGATCTTCGCGGTCTTCTACTTTCTCCTGATTCGACCGCAGCAGCGCAAGGCCAGGGACCACCGGAGCATGCTGGCGCAACTCAAGCGTAACGACGACGTCATGACCACGGGCGGGGTGTTGGGCAAGGTGCTGGCACTCACGGAGACCGAGGTGACCCTGGAAGTGGCGTCCAACGTGAAAATCAGGGTGAGTCGGAGCCATATCGCTCAGCTCTTCAGAGGAGAAAAGACAACCGGGGCCAAGGAGGTCAAGGGCAAGTAGGGGGCCGCGGCCGTCGGGGCACGTCCGGCGGCTTCCGGGCGCTCCGGTTGGGGAAACGAGCATGCGTCAAAGCCTAGTCATTCGTCTGGTCTTGCTGTCGGTCTGCCTGGTGGTGGCGGTGATCTACCTCGCGCCCAGCTTCGTCCCCGGTTTGGGGTTTCTGCCCGAGAACGGAATACGTCTCGGTCTGGATCTTCAGGGCGGGTCGCATCTGGTGCTGGAGGTGGAGGTGGAGAAAGCGGTGGAGAACCGCATGCGGAGGGTACGCAGCGGCCTCCGTGACGAGCTGCGCGACCGCGACATCGCCTTCAACGGACTCGACATCAGCGGCTCCGGGGAGCTCGTTATCGCGGCTCCCGCGGACAACATGGAGCGCGTTCGGGATCTTCTGTCCACGGAGTTTCCGCAACTGGAGGTGTCGGCCTCCAGCGCCGGCGCCGGCGGAGCGGAGTTGCGAGCGGTCTTCGCCGCCCGGGAGCTGGAGAATATCCGTAATTTCGCGGTGGACCAGACGTTGGAGACCATCCGCAATCGCATCGACCAGTTCGGGGTCACGGAACCCACCATTCAGCGCCAGGGACGGCGGGACATACTCGTCCAACTGCCCGGAATCCAGGACCCGGAGCGGGCCAAGGCGCTCATCGGCAAGACCGCGCTCCTGGAGTTCAAGCTGGTGGACGAGCGTGGCGACCTGGAGCAGGCCATGCGTTCCGGTCCGCCGCCGGGTCGCGAAATCCTGTACGGTTACGAGGGCACGGCTTCGGCCGGGGTGCGCCGGGAAAAGATCCCCTACCTCCTGGAAGCACGGACGCTGATGACCGGGGACGCCATCGCCGACGCCAACGTTCGCAGGGGCGACACACTGGAGGGGCTGTACGTCGAGCTGGCGCTGAACTCCGTGGGCAGCACCGCCTTCGACCGCCTCACCGCGGAGAACGTCGGGCGGCTTCTGGCCATCGTCCTGGACGGCCGGGTCTATTCGGCGCCGCAGATCCGCGAGCGAATCTCGGGAGGCGTGGCCTCCATTACCGGCAACTACGACTTTCAGGAGGCCCGGGACCTGGCCATCGTGCTCCGGGCCGGGGCGTTGCCCGCGCCGGTGAACATCCTCGAGGAGCGCACCGTCGGCCCGTCCCTGGGGCGCGACTCGGTTCAGAAGGGAATCTTTTCCTTCATCCTCGGAAGCATCCTCGTACTGGTCTTCATGGTGGCGTACTACCGCGGCGCCGGCGTGTTGGCGGACGTCGCGCTGGTTCTGAACATCTTCTTCATGATGGCCATCCTCGCCGGCTTCGAGGCCGTGCTCACCCTGCCCGGCATCGCCGGGATCATTCTGACCATGGGCATGGCCGTGGATGCCAACGTGTTGATCAACGAGCGGATTCGTGAGGAGGTGCGGAACGGCAAGTCCCCGCGATCGGCGGTGGACACGGGTTACGAGCGCGCCATTCCGGCCATCCTCGACTCGAACGTGACCACTTTCCTGGCGGGCGTCATCCTGTTTCAGTTCGGCACCGGCCCGGTACGCGGCTTCGCCGTGACCCTGTGCGTCGGTATCCTCACGACGGTGGTTTCAGCGGTGTACGGAACTCGTATCTACTATGACTATCGTCTGGCCAGGCGGAATCTGGTCAGGCTCTCCGTGTAGGAAGACCCTGCTCGACAGGAGCAACCCCCCCGAGGCCCGATGAGGAAATGTAGGGGCGGGTTTCAAACCCGCCCGCGCCCGATCCACTGCCTGGCTCGGGATAGGCGCAGGAAAGCGAAGTCCAAAGACTATGGAAATCATCAAGCCGGGAACCCAAATACCTTTCTTGAGCTATCGCCGATGGGGTTTTATTCTGTCGTCGGTGCTCATCGTCGGCGTGGTGTTGTTGCTGTTCACCAAGGGCCCGAATCTTGGCGTCGATTTCGAAGGCGGCACCATGGTGCACGTGAAGTTCGCGGACACCGTGACCATCGGACAACTGCGGAGCGTCCTGGAGCAGTCCCCGCTGGGCGGCGTGGTGCAGGACTTCGGTGGCGGCGACGCGGGCGAGTATCTGATCCGCATGGAGAAGTCCGGCACCCAGATCGGCACCGTCGGCAGGGACATCCGGAACATTCTCGACAACGCGTTCGGCGTGGGCGCTTACGAAGTGCTGCGGGTGGAATCGGTGGGCCCCAAGGTCGGTGACGACCTCCGGCGCAGGGGCATCCTGTCGGTCATCTTCGCCACGATCATGATGGGCGCGTATATCTGGCTCCGGTTCGAGCTGCGCTTCGGGCTGGGCGCCATCATCGCGCTGATCCACGACGTGCTGATCACGGTGGGAGCCCTGGTGGTGACCAACTACGAGATCGATCTTCCCATCGTCGCCGCGCTCCTGACCATCGCCGGATACTCGGTTAACGATACGGTGGTGATCTGCGACCGCATCCGCGAAAACATGCGCAAGCACCGCCGCGACTCCATGGAAAAGATCATCAATACCAGTATCAACGAAACCCTGGGCCGGACGATCCTGACCACGGTGACGACGCTGCTGGTGTTGACGGCGCTGCTGGTCCTGGGCGGCGGCGTGATCCGGCCCTTCGCCTTCACGCTCTTCGTCGGCTTTCTGGCCGGGCTCTACTCCACCATCTTCGTGGCCACCCCGACGATTCTCCTGTTCGAAAAAGGCCGAAGGCGGTAAAGTCGACATCGGGCGCCAAGTCTGGCGTCCTTCGACTTCGCTCCGCTACGCTCAGGACGAACGGATGTGAAACCCTATTTCCGTTCGCCCTGAGCGTAGCGAGGCGTAGCCGAGCGAAGTCGAAGGGCTATTGGCAGTCACCTCCAAGGACTAAGCATGCCCGACGCTCCCAAGCGCTGGATCCTGAAGGAGGCTGACCACACCGCCGCGGCCCTCCTGTCCGAGGATCTCAAGCTCCCGCCGTTGCTCGCCCGGATCCTGGTGCAACGCGGTTTCGCGGACCCTGTTGCGGCGCGTGGCTTTCTCTCCTCCAGCCTGAGCACGGACCTGCCGCCACCCCATCTGCTGGCGGGAATGGACGACGCCGTGCGGCGCATCTGCCGCGCGTTGCGCGACGGGGAGCAGGTCTGCGTCTGGGGCGACTACGACGTGGACGGCACCACCGGCTGCGCTGTCCTGGTGTCGTTCCTGCGAGAGATCGGGCGTGAGCCTATGTTCTACATCCCGCACCGGATCGACGAGGGTTACGGCATGAGCCGGCAGGGGATCGAGTATCTCCACTCCCGTGAGGTGACGCTCATCATCACCGTGGACTGCGGTATCTCCAACGCCGACGAGGTGGCGTTCGCCCGTACCCTGGGCATGGACGTGGTCATCGTCGATCACCACCAGTTGCCGGAGCGGCTGCCCGACGCGGCGTCCGCCGTCATCAATCCCCAGAGGGCCGACTGCGCCTTTCCGGACAAGGGCCTCTGCGCCGCCGGGCTGGCGTTCTATCTCGTCATCGGGCTGCGGGCGAATCTCCGGGATTCCGGCTGGTTCGAGCCGGGCGGCGTGCCCGACATCCGCCGTCACCTGGACATCGTCACCCTGGGCACCATCGCCGACATGGTGCCGCTTCGGGGCACCAACCGTGTGTTGATCCGCCGCGGCCTGGTGGAGCTGGAGAGCTCCACGCGTCCGGGCATCGTGGCCCTGCGGGAGGTCGTGGGGGTTCCGCCCGGCGCGGTGGACGCCGGCACCGTGGCGTTTCAACTCGGACCTCGGATCAATGCCGCCGGCCGCATGGACGCCGCGGTCAAGGTGGTGGAGATGCTGACCACCGATTCCAGGGAGACCGCGGACGAGATCGCCCGGGAGCTGGACGGCCACAACCGGGAACGGCGGGAGACCGAGGCGCAGGTGCTGGAAGAGGCGCTGTCGCGGATCGAGCAGGGACGCCTCCATGAACGCCGGTCCATCGTGGTGGGCCGCCAGGGGTGGCATCCCGGAGTACTCGGCATCGTGGCCTCGCGTATCGTGGAACGTTTTCACCGTCCCACCATCGTGATCGGGCTCGACGGCGGCGAAGGCAAGGGTTCCGGACGAAGCATCCGCGGTTTTCACATGGTGCAGGGCATGACGCGGTGCGCGGATTTGCTGGAGCGTTTCGGCGGCCACGAGTACGCCGCGGGGCTGAGCATCCGGGAGGAAAACCTCGAGCCCTTTGCCGAGCGTTTCGATGAGGTGGCCAGAGAGTCGCTCAGCGAGGAAGACCTCCAGCCCTACCTCGACGTCGACGCCGAGGTGGACTTCGGGCAGTTGAGCCTCGGCTTGGTGCGGCAGATGCGGCTCCTGGGCCCCTTTGGAGTGGGCAATCCCGAACCGGTGTTCCAGACCCGGGGGGTGGAGATATGCGAGCGCCGGGATTTCAACAGGGTCTCGCGTTTTCGGCTGAGGCACAACGAGCACTCCGTGACCGCGGTGGTGTTCGGCCCTCCCGAGGACCTTCCGGTCCGGGTGAAAGACAACGTGGACATCGCCTACCGGCTCCGGGAGAACGAATGGAAGGGCACCTATTCCATGGAGCTGCGTTTGTTGGACATAAGGGTGTAACGGCGCGGGCGGGTTTAAAACCCGCCCCTACACGGAACGGAGTTTTCGGAGGACGGCCGCAGGTGGTTGTCGTACGGGCGGGTTTAAAACCCGCCCGTGCGGCGGTTCCGGTGACCTACGAGGCGACGGATCCGATGTAGGGGCGGGTTTGAAACCCGCCCGCGCCGTCAGCCCCGGTGACCCACGAGGCGACGGATCCGATGTAGGGGCGGGTTTCAAACCGGCCCGCGCCGTCAGCCCCGGTGACCCACGAGGCGACGGATCCGATGTAGGGGCGGGTTTGAAACCGGCCCGCGCCGTCAGCCCCGGTGACCCACGAGGCGACGGATCCGATGTAGGGGCGGGTTTCAAACCGGCCCGCGCCGTCAGCCCCGGTGACCTACGAGGCGACGGATCCGATGTAGGGGCGGGTTTGAAACCGGCCCGCGCCGTCAGCCCCGGTGACCCACGAGGCGACGGATCCGATGTAGGGGCGGGTTTGAAACCCGCCCGCGCCGTCAGCCCCGGTGACCCACGAGGCGACGGATCCGATGTAGGGGCGGGTTTGAAACCCGCCCGCGCCGTCAGCCCCGGTGACCCACGAGGCGACGGATCCGATGTAGGGGCGGGTTTCAAACCCGCCCGCGCCGTCAGCCCCGGTGACCCACGAGGCGACGGATCCGATGTAGGGGCGGGTTTGAAACCGGCCCGCGCCGTCAGCCCCGGTGACTCACGAGGCGACTGATCCGATGTAGGGGGCCGGTTTGAAACCGGCCCGCGCCGTCAGCCCCGGTGACCCACGAGGCGACGGATCCGATGTAGGGGCGGGTTTGAAACCCGCCCGCGCCGTCAGCCCCGGTGACCTACGAGGCGACGGATCCGATGTAGGGGCGGGTTTGAAACCCGCCCGCGCCGTCAGCCCCGGTGACCCACGAGGCGACGGATCCGATGTAGGGGCGGGTTTGAAACCGGCCCGCGCCGTCAGCCCCGGTGACCTACGAGGCGGCGGATCCGATGTAGGGGCGGGTTTCAAACCCGCCCGCCTGCGGTTTCGGGCCGAACCTTGCGTGAGCATTTGACAATAACGCGCTTCTCCATTACAAAGTCATGCAACTATGGGACGTTATGCAGTTGTAAAGACGGGCGGGAAGCAATACCGGGTGGCCGAGGGCGAGACGGTGGATGTGGAGCGTCTGGGCGGGGATGTCGGCGCCACGGTGACCCTTGAAGAGGTGTTGCTGGTCAGCGGCGAAGATGACGAGCAGGCCCGCATCGGCACTCCCGTGGTGGAGCAGGCTCAGGTCACCGCGGAGATCGTCAAGCAGGGGCTCGACAAGAAAATCATCGTCTTCAAGAAGAAGAGGCGGAAGGGCTACAAGCGGAAGCAGGGCCACCGCCAAAAGCAGACGACCCTGAGAATCGTCGAAATCCAGGCGTAAGGCGGAAGAACCGATGGCGCACAAGAAATCAGGCGGTAGCTCGCGTAACGGTCGTGACAGCCAGGGACAAAGGCGCGGTGTCAAGCGTTATGGCGGACAACACGTCAAGGCAGGCAACATCCTGGTCCGCCAGTTGGGCACCCGGATCCACCCGGGCAAGAACGTCGGTATGGGGCGGGATTACACCCTGTTCGCCCTGGTCGAGGGCACGGTGGAGTACTCTCGCTGGGGCCGGTCGCGCAAACGGGTTGCCATCGTACCTGCCTGAGGGGCGCCCTCGCGCATGAACGCCTGTTTGGGCGGCTTCAAACATCGCGGCCTTGCCGCATCCCCATCCCATTCCCGTATCCGTTCCTCGTATCCCTTCGTTGGGTCCCTTTTTCTCGGTTGTCGTAACCGGTATTGCCTTAGAGTGACCGCGGCTGCGTAATGAGGGCAGGAGCCCACGCGTCATGAAGTTCGTCGACGAGGTTGAGATCACGGTGCAGGCCGGCGACGGCGGACGCGGCTGCATGAGCTTTCGCCGCGAGAAGTTCATCCCGAAGGGAGGTCCGGACGGCGGCGACGGCGGCGACGGCGGCGACGTCCGGGTGGTGCCGGACCCGCACCTTTCCACCTTGCTGGACTTGCGCTACCAGAGGATCTATCGCGGCAACCGCGGTCAGCACGGGCGTGGCAAGGACCAGCACGGAAGGAACGGAGCGGACCGGATCATCCGGGTGCCCCTGGGGACCATGATTCGAGACCTGGACACCGGCGAGCTGATCGCCGATATCGACGCGCTTTCGGGCGACGTGATCGTCGCACGGGGCGGCCAGGGCGGCAAGGGCAACGCCCGCTTCGCCAGCTCCAGGCGTCAGGCGCCGCGTTTCGCCCAGCCGGGACTTCCCGGAGAAGAGCGAGAGCTTCGGCTGGAGCTGCGGCTGCTGGCCGACGTGGGCCTCATCGGCCTGCCCAACGCCGGCAAGTCGACTCTGATATCGGTCATCTCGGCGGCGCGCCCCAAGATCGCGGACTATCCCTTTACCACGCTGGTGCCGAACCTGGGGGTGGTGCGCCACGGCTACGGCAGCTTCGTGGTGGCGGATATCCCAGGGCTCATCGAAGGGGCCCATCGCGGCGAGGGGCTGGGGCATCGGTTTCTCAAACACGTGACCCGCACCGGGTTGCTGGTCCACATCCTGGACGTCTTCCAGCTCGGGGAAGGGGACCCCAGAACGGATTTCGAGATCGTAAACCGCGAGCTGGCGCTGTTTGACGAGGAGCTCGCGCGGAAGCCTCAGATCGTTGTGGCCAACAAGGTGGATCTGCTGCCCGACCGAAGCCCGGTGCGGAGCTTGGAGGCGTTCTTCCAGTCGCGTGGCTACCGCTTCTGTGCCGTCTCCGCCGTCACCGGAGAAGGGCTTGACGGCTTCAAGGCCGTGCTGGCGGACGGCCTCGCGGAGCGGAACGCGCTGGCCGCGGCCGGTGGGGAATCCGCAAGGGACGTGGAGTCTCATGGCTGACCCGAGACGCAAATACGTTCGCCCGGCGAAACGGGTGGTGGTCAAGATCGGGAGTCGCATCCTGTCCTCCGAGCGCGGCCTGCACGCGCGTCGTATCGGACGCCTGGTGCGCGAGCTTGCCGGACTGAACGATCAGGGAACGAAGCTCGTGATCGTCAGCTCCGGCGCCATCGCGTCGGGTATGAGCCGGTTGGGGCTGACCAAACGCCCCCGGGACCTGCCCCAGGAGCAGGCGCTGGCGGCCGTCGGCCAGATCCGTCTCATGGCGCTTTACGAGAACGCCTTCGCCGGCTACCAGAAGCAGGTGGCACAGGTGCTGCTGACCCACGAGGACCTGGCCAACCGCACGCGCTACCTCAACGCCAAGCACACGCTCAAGACGTTGCTGGACTGGAACATCATTCCCATCGTCAATGAGAACGATACGGTGGCGGTGGACGAGATGAAGTTCGGCGACAACGACCAGTTGTCCGCGCTGGTGGCCACGCTGATGGAGATGGACCTGCTGGTGATACTGAGCGACGTGGACGGGGTGTTCGATCGGGATCCGAGGTCCAGTGAGGATGCCCGGTTGATACCCGTGGTCACGGATCTCGCCGCGGCCAAGAAGGCGGCCCAGGACACGCGGCCGTCGGATCTGGGCCGGGGAGGCATGTTCTCGAAGCTCTGCGCCGCGGAGCAGGCGAGCCACGCCGGGATTCCCACCATCATCGCCAACGGACGAGAGCGGGGGGTGCTAAGCGGCCTGTTCGACGGCACCCACGAGTTGGGTACCCTGGTGCTGCCCGAGGAAAACCGCCTGACCAGCCGCAAGCACTGGATCCTCTACAACCTCAAGCCTTCGGGGGATGTGATGGTGGACAACGGCGCCTGCGCCGCCGTGACGGTCAAGGGCAAGAGCCTGCTGCCCTCGGGGGTGAGGGATATCCGCGGCTCTTTCGGCGCGGGCGAGTGCGTGCGTTGCGTGGACGATACCGGCCGCGAGTTCGCCCGCGGGCTGGTGAACTACAGCGCCCAGGAGCTCAGGAAGATCAAGGGATCGCACTCGGGCAAGATCGAGGCCATCCTGGGGTACAAGGCCTATGACGAGATCATCCACCGGGATGATCTCGTGGTGCTCTAAGGGATATCGGATTACGGATTACGCTTCGCCAATCCGACCTACGAAAACGCAGGAACTCATGGCCCGTAGGTCGGATCAGCGAAGCGTAATCCGACACCCTCCCGGAACAGAGGTCGTCAGGACGAGGAGTCGTATCATGGCAGTAGCCGAGGAAGCGATCGCCATCGGGCGGCGGGCCAAGGAAGCGGCCGGGGCCCTGGCCAATCTTTCCACCGACTTGAAGAACCGCACTCTTCTGGCCATGGCCGACGGCATCGAGGCCCGGCAGGACTTCCTGCTGGCGGAGAACGCCAAGGACATCGGCCACGCGGGTGAAAAGCGGCTTTCGAAGGCGGTGATCGACCGCCTTACGCTGGATCCCCAGCGGATCGCGGCCATGGCCTCGGGCCTGCGGGACATTGTCGCTCTGCCCGATCCGGTGCGGCAGGTCACCCGCAGGTGGGAACGCCCCAACGGCCTCGAAGTGGGGAAGATGCGCATCCCACTGGGGGTCATCACCATCATCTACGAGGCCCGGCCCAACGTCACCGCGGATGCCGCGTCGCTGTGCATCAAATCCGGCAACGCCGTCATCCTCAAGGGCGGCAGCGAGGCGAAGTTCTCCAATCAGGCCATCGGCGACGTGCTGCGGGAGGCGTGTGTCCGGGCGGGAGCGCCGGAGGATGCGGTGCAGGTGGTTGCATCCACCGACCGGGCGATGATCCATGAGCTGCTCAAGCTCGAGGAGTACGTGGACCTGATCATACCCCGGGGCGGCGAGGAGCTCATCCGGTTCGTCGCGGCCAACTCCCTTGTGCCCGTGGTCAAGCACTACAAAGGCGTGTGTCACGTCTACGTGGACAGCGACGCGGACCTGGACATGGCGGAGCGCATCTCCCTCAATGCCAAGGTCCAGCGTCCGTCGGTGTGCAACGCCATGGAGACCTTGCTGGTTCATGAGGCGGTGGCGCCGCGGTTCCTGCCCGGGGTCGTCGACAAGCTGAGGGAGAGCGGGGTAGAGGTGCGCGGCTGCGAGAAGACCCGGGCGCTGGTCGCCGGGGTATCTTCGGCGAGCGAGGCGGACTGGCACGAGGAATACCTGGACCTGGTGCTGGCGGTGCGGGTGGTCGCCGACATGGACGAGGCCATCGAGCACATCCGGAAGTACGGCTCGGACCACACCGAGACCATCGTGACCGGGGACCGCGGCAAGGCCGAGGATTTCGTCGCGCGGGTCAATTCCTCCGCGGTGCTGGTCAACGCCTCCACGCGCTTCAACGACGGCGGCGAGCTCGGCCTGGGGGCTGAAATCGGCATCAGCACGAGCAAGATTCACGCCTTCGGCCCCATGGGACTGGAAGAGCTCACCAGCACCAAGTTCTTCGTGTTCGGCGACGGACAGGTCCGCAACTGATTCCATGAAACTCGGCCTGTTCGGCGGCACCTTCGATCCCATCCACTCCGGCCACCTGAGGAGCGCCCAGGAGGTGCGGGAGGCGTACGCGCTCGACGAGGTCTGCTTCGTGCCGTGCGGCGTGCCTCCCCATCGAAACGCCACCCCCGGGGCGGCGGCGCATCACCGCCTGGAGATGGTGCGGCTCGCGGTCGCGGACAACCCGGGTCTCGGCGTCTCCGACCTGGAGGTCACGCGCCCGGGCGCCTCCTACTCCATCGACACCGTGCGTCACTTCTCGGCCCGGCTGACCCCCGGGGACGCGTTGTATCTGATCCTAGGCCTGGATGCCTTCCTGCTCATCGGCTTGTGGAAGGACTGGCGCGAGCTGTTGGCCCTCACCCACGTCATCGTGACCTCCCGGCCGGGGTTCGGCGACGAGCTGCCCTTCGAGAAGATTCCCGTTGTCGTGCGGGAGGCGTTTTGCTATGATCCGCTGGACTTCGAAGGTCCGCTCCACTTCGACGGCACGGTCCGATCCGGCTTCCGGAACGAGCTCGGCAGGGAGATCCTGTTCAAGCGTTTGACGGATGTCTCCGTGTCCGCCTCGGCCATACGGGTGCTGCTCGGAAAGGGGAAATCAATTCGCGACCTGGTCCCTTCGGAGGTGCGGCGCTACGTGAAGGATCATCACCTCTATCATGAACTGCAGGAGTGCTAGTGCCTGAAACGCCGGCGCTTGACGCCAGAGAGAGGGCGCTCTTGCTCTGCGGCTTTGCGCTTGAGAAGAAGGCCCAGGATCTTGCCTTGTTGGAGGTCGGCCCGCTCACCACCATCGCGGAGTACTTCATCATCTGTTCGGGTCGTTCCGACCGTCACGTCCAGAGCATCGCGGAAGGCATCAAGGAGGATGGCCGCCCCCACGGGCTGCGTCCCATCTCCAGCGAGGGAATGGAGCGGGGCCAGTGGGTGCTGATGGACTTCTCCGACGTCTTGGTGCACGTCTTCTACGAGCCCGTGCGCGGGTTCTATGACCTCGACGGGCTCTGGGCCCGCGCCGCCGCCGTGGAGCTGCCCGAGCCCTACGCCATTCTTGTCACACAGTTTAGCAGCGAGAGCGCCGGACAGGAGCCCTGGACCGGCGGCGCGCCGTCAAGCTACGCCGGCAAGCCGGTTCGCTGAGAGCCGCGATCGGCGCCACGGGTAACACGTCGCGCCCCGTGTTCCATTCGCGGAAGGACTCCGAAACGGCTCGGCGCGTTTCTGTAGAGTGAACGATTGACCGTGTCAAGCGGGTCTGGGATTGATCCCAACGGGACCTAAATTCTCCAATAAAAACAATCACTTACAATGTCCAACCACCCCAAACCGGGGTATTGAAAACAAAAGAGAATCTCGCGGATTGTCCAACCCTGGATCATCCCAATTCCTCGGTCCAGGGAGACAAACAGAAGACAGCTTCGCCGCCTTTGTCGAGAAGGTTGAGAGTTGGGACATTCCGAAACTTGATGATGTCCCTATATCCCACAAATCCCCACACCGCGGCGCCCAGTGTAGCCACTATGGCGGGTTGATGCGATGGTGGAAAGGCGCCGGGAAGGACATCGAAACAGCCTTCCGCGCCAAGGTTCAGCAGTTGTGGCGGCTTCGCGACGAGGGCATGACATCGAGGGAGATCGCCCAAGAGCTTGGCTGGCGCTCGCATGCCAGTGTCCTCTACCACTTGAAAAAGGCCGGCCAGCGCCCGAACCAGCCCCTCCCTGGTCAACTGCTGCATTTGCAGCAGTAAAGGGTACATCAAGTGATGGACCCTCGCGGCCTTGGTCAATGGCTACTGAGGGAACGCCACCAGAAGCAGAACCTCCACACCTTGAATGTTCTTTTCAGTACCGCGCGCGAGGAAAGGGCAGCTTTTACGGGTGATGATACATCATTTGATGCATCATCCGACGTGGTGGCCGAAGCTGAGCGGCTATTCGGCACCCGGGCCACAGAAGGAATCGCCCATGATGTGGGCTGGCTACCTAGCGGCAACACCCGCGAAGGTGGCGCGAATCGGCTAGACCGCGAGGACTAGGCATGCACCGTTGACAGCGATGGCGGCCCCATGTACGGTTGTTTTTCTCATCCACCAACCGACCGTTTTCCACGAGAGGCGTAGAATGGCGACACGACCCGGAAATGGAAAGTCACAGAAAATGGTGTTTAAGTACGAGAAGGCTCCCGATTACCGTGATATTCCGGTTAATGGGGTTTGGGGAGGCCTGACGGCTCGGGGCGATATACACATGCAACTCTTTGCCGAATACTCCGCTACGCCGGTCACCGTTGCACACGAAGTTCGCGGAAACACACTTGGCCCAGAAACCCAAAGAGATCTTGGGGGCGCAACATTCACAAGGCACCTGCTTGTAGGTGTCTTGATGAGTCCTCAAAACGCGCGGTCAATCGCACAGTGGTTGTTAGGCAAGGCTGAGGAGTTCGAGGGGCGGTCACAGGAGGCTTCCAATGTCGTCCAGCAATGACATTAGTTCGTCAGATGGCGACTACCGTGGATTTGAACGCATAAAAAGCGACGGGGTAATAGGTCAACAAATTCTTGCCCGCGCTCACGGTGTCAACGTTTCCCGTGTGTACCTTTGTGATGTAGCCGCCAGTTGTTCCGTGAGCGATGACTCTTTGCCGCAATTCAGTAGAGTCATCAATGAGTTTCCGAACGAGCCCTACGTGGTCATCAAAGCCATTCCGGTGACGGTTCAGCGAAATGCGCCACGAGAGTACATTGCCAGCTTTCGAGAGGCTAACATCGCTATGCCAGGGGAGACCGTCGAAGAGGCTTATGGAAATCTCACTACACATATCCTGGATGTGTATGAGATTCTCAAGGAGGAGGCACCAACGAAACTCGCCCGCGGTCCTAGGGAGCAGTTGGCCATCCTCCGAAAATTCGTAGCGGAAAAAATAGATGTTGACAAAGAAGCACGCAACAAAAATCGCAAAAAAACTATCCGCCGAAGTGGTTCGTAAGAGAGAACATGACGTTGCCGTCATTAGGAGCGATGGCGTTTTGCTGTGCGAGTATGGAATCAGGCGAGCCAGCAAGGAAGTGGGGCACGGTCACATCCCTGGCCAAATTTTCGTAACCATGCGACAAGCGCGAGACCTCGCCAATTGCCCCATGAGTAAAGAGGAATATTTCGAAGAGATGCGTAGGCAAGACCGCATCTAGTACCTCACCACCACATATTGCGACTGGCACCGCTCGGCCAGCCGCTCAACATCCACCCTCATATGCTCCCGTGCGGTAATTCGCGCCATCGCCTCGAGGTCCTCCGCCGTCACCCGCGCCATTGCCGCCCGGTTGTCCAGACGGCGTTGCTCCTGTCGTTGCTCGGCCGCGTCGTCCTCAATTGCATAGCGGCATGAGATGCACGACCACGTTCCCCACGCCTTCGCCCCACCGCAGAGGCATTGGCGTTCGCGTCTGTAGGCCTCGCATTCTTCGCAGTTTGAGGCGGCCGTTTCCCGGCAACACAAATTGGCTTCCATTACCTACAGGCCCCCACGCTCATCAGTGCGTAGGCGACGATTCTCCGCCGCATCGGACAAGTCTGACAGTAGGCATGCTACGCCCCCCGGGTCGGCGCCGGCGCCCCGTCCGAAATCGTAATCTCGCCGCTGCCGGTCGGTGGTCAAACCCAAACGTCGCCAGTGCTGCGGTTGCCGGTACTTGCTTCAAGGGCGCAATGCCCCTCCACGGTGCCGACGCCAAGGCCCCGGTCCTGAAGTGCACCACGCCATCGGCCGGAACCATGACGGTATGGGTGCTGCTCGGCCCCGGCAGCTTCGGTCGATACGTCCACGTCGCAGGGTCCGTCTCTCCCTGGATGTCGAAGTCAGCCGCTGGCCACAGTCGCACGGCCGCACCCTCCACCGTGATTCGGCATACGAGATTGCCCTTTACGGCCAGGCCCCGCCCGATCAAGGCCAACACCGCCGGGGTTAGCCCGCTCGTGCGGTTGCTCATGGGCTCCACGGTGGCGCTGGCGAGACACCGTTCCCACAGGCCGATGCAACTCTCGGAAATGGCCAAGGACGTGGCGTCTACGACCTTGCCCGACGCCTGTGCGAGCAGCTCCCCGATGGCCCGGTCCGTTGCGTTGGTGCTGGTGCTGTCGTTGGCCCCGGTGGTGTCCGGGTATCGCCGCCCCGCCCGGCGCTCGAAGGGCCACCTCAAGACAGCACCCAAAGCGGCACGGCGTGATGGACACCACACTAGGTCAAAGGCCATTACGGTCGGTGGCCCCTCATAGATGCAGTTCGCGCGAATCTCGGCAACGGTGGCCCCTGCGTATGCCGGCGAGTCCACCAACCTGATTCCCGTCAACATCGCTTCGCGGATGGTGCGAAGGTTGCCCTTCCATTCCTCGCGGATGGCCCGAAACTCGGCAGACAAGCCTCGGAGAATGCCTTGCCGAATCAGAGCACCACGTCGCGGCCGTCCTGCGTGTCCGCCAGGGTCGCGGCAAGTCGCAACTCGGTAGGCGTATCGGTCAGCGCCAGCCCACCGCCTCCGGTCCGGGCCAGCGGTGCGGTGCGCTGGTGCTGACGATTCAACACCACGTCGTCGAAGCGCATGGAGCCCGGCATGAACTGCTCACTGCGCCGCGTCATCAAGGGCCGGAGCGTGGACGTGTACTTGCCTGGGCCGTACGGCTCGCCAGCGTTCCGGGCGGGCTACGACGAAGCGGTCGAGGGCGCGCGCGTGGCGATGCGCCGAAGCCAGCCCGGCACGGTCGGTTTCTTGGTCACCGCCTACCTCGACTCGACGGCGTTTCGAAATCTCTCCGAGGCGACGCGGACGGCGAAGCGTTCCCGACTCGATTGGGTACGGGAAGCCGTTGGGGAAGGCCGCTATGCGGATGGCGCCGCGCCACGTGAAAGGCTTGATGGCCAAGAAGGGCGGGCCGAATGCTGCGAACCGGCTCAAGAAGGACTTAGCCCAACCTTTCAGGTTCGCGGCGAAGCGGTTCGGCTACGCTGGTAGAAACGCGGCAGCGTTGGCGGACGGGTACAAGGCTCCTGTCGGCGGTCACCACACCTGGAGCGACGAGGAGATTGATGTCTTCAGAGCCGCACATCCCACCGGAAGCAAGGCCCGGCTGGCCCTGGAGATCTTCCTCGGCACCGGTGTGGCGCGACAGGACGCAGCGGCACTGACCCGCGGGAATATCCGTGGTGGTGATAGACTCCACTATCGCCGGGGCAAGACGGGGCAGGAAGTAGACTTGCCGATTTTGCCGGAACTGGCGGCGGAGTTGGTACAGATCCCGGCGCGGCAACTGATGTTGATGGCCACGGAAAGGACGGAAGAGCGTACGCAGTCAGCGCACTTGGCAACGCGTTTCGTGACTGGTGCGCGGTGGCGGGCTTGCCTCATTGCAGCGCTCACGGACTGCGAAAGGCAGGCGCCCGAAGGTTGGACAAATCGGGAGCGTAACTAGTTGACTTTTAAGGACAAAAAGGGCAGGGTGGTGATCCCAACGGGACTCGAACCCGTGTTTCTGGCGTGAGAGGCCAGCGTCCTAACCGCTAGACGATGGGACCGTGGCTGAGGAGGTAGGACTCGAACCTACAATCGCCTGATCCAGAGTCAGGTGGCTTACCAATTAGCCGACTCCTCAATGGTTTTCAAGGATAAAAGAATCCGGCTCAGGCGTCAAGGTGGTGGGAATCGGTGTGACATCCCATTTCGGGGTTCTTCGCGGTGGACCGGCAGCGCCTGCCGGGGCGAGCCGCGTTTCGTCCCATCGGCTTCAAGATCGGGCTTGAGCTCATGGCGCGCGGTCGCGCCTGCAAGTCGTTCTCTATTGGAATCGGGGCCATGGACCAGCGCATGCTCGGAATCGCCTGCGTCGTCGGCGCGGTGACCATCTTCATCCTCCAGGATGCCACCATCAAGTGGCTGAGCGCGGACTATCCGTTGCATGAGATCGTCCTGGTGCGCGCGACCAGCGCGGTGGCGGTCACGTTGTTCGCGATGCGTCTCGAAGGCGGTTTGCGGCTGTGGCGCACCCGCCGCGCCGGCCTGCATCTGGCCCGTTCCACCTTGCTGGTCATCGCCAACAGCGCCTTTTTCCTCGCCCTGGCCACCATGAGCATCGCCGAGGCCACGTCGATCTTCTTCATCGCGCCGGTGCTGATCACCGCGCTGTCGTCGCTCGTGCTGCATGAGCCAGTGGGCCTCCGCCGCTGGGCCGCGGTGTGCGTCGGCCTCGCGGGCGTCATCCTGATGCTTCGTCCCGGTGATGGCACCTTGCGGCTGGTGGCGCTGTTCCCCCTGGCCGCGGCTTGCTGCTATGCGGGAATGCAGATCATGACCCGCCGCCTTGGGACGACCGAGCGCGCCTCCACCATCTCCTTCTACGCCCAGGCGGGCTTTATCGTCGCCAGCGCCACCATGGGGCTCGTGGCGGGAGACGGGCGGTTCTCGCCCGGCGGCAGCGCGACCCTTGCGTTCCTGCTGCGGGCCTGGACGGTCCCGTCAACCGCGGACGGCGCGCTGTTCATCGGCATCGGCGCCCTCAACGGAACCGCCAGCTATCTCATGTCCCAGGGATACCGCATCTCGGTGCCCTCGACGCTGGCGCCGTTCGAGTACGTGGCGCTGCCCATGTCGGTGTTCTGGGGGGTGCTGTTCTTCGGCGACTGGCCGGACGCGGTGACATACGCCGGGATGGCGCTGGTCTGCGGCGGCGGCCTCTACGTGCTGAACCACGAGAGGGTCCGCCGCCGGCGCGGGGACACCGCCGTGTAAGCCAATTGCGAGCAGGACGATCTATGGTTTATCCTACCGGCAACCTCGTTACCGAGGAGAAGAACATGGACAAGACGGAGAAGCAGCCGAAGAAGCGGAAGGACAAGGCGGCCAAGGAGACGGCGCACCGGCGCAGGGAGATCGACAACAAGCGCTACGAGAAGGAGTTGCTCCGGCTCCAGATCGAGCTCGTGACTATGCTCGAGTGGATCAAGGACAAGGGGCTCAAGGTGGTGGTGTTGTTCGAGGGCCGCGACGCCGCGGGCAAGGGCGGCGTCATCAAGCGCATTACCCAGCACCTGAGCCCTCGCATCTGCCGGGTGGTGGCCCTGCCGGCGCCCACCGAGCGCGAGCAGACCCAATGGTACTTCCAACGCTACGTCCCGCACCTGCCGGCGGCCGGAGAGATGGTTCTGTTCGATCGGAGCTGGTACAACCGGGCCGGTGTCGAGAGGGTCATGAACTTCTGCAGCGAGGAAGAGTACCGCGAGTTCCTGCGTACGTGCCCGCAGTTCGAGCGCATGCTCATCCGATCCGGCATCATCCTGATCAAGTACTGGTTCTCCATATCCGACGAAGAGCAGGAGAGGCGCTTCCAGAACCGCCTCAAGGCCAAGCACAAACGCTGGAAGCTGAGTCCCATGGACCTGGAGTCGCGACGCCGCTGGATCGATTACTCCAGGGCCAAGGACGAGATGTTCGCCTACACCGACACCAAGGAGGCTCCCTGGTACGTGGTCGATGCGGACGTGAAGAAGCACGCGCGGTTGAACTGCATCCACCACCTGCTGAGCGCTATCCCGTATCAGGATCTGGAGCAGGAGCCCATCGAGCTCCCCCAACGCACGGAGGCCGGTTCGTACGTCCGCCCACCCATCACCGACCAGACCTTCGTCCCGGAGGTGTATCCGGGAACCGGAGAGAAGTAGCGTCAGGACAGGTGGGTATCGATGTAGCGGACTCCCGCCGCGAGTCGCGCCAGGGTCACGTCCCGCCCCAGCACGTCGATAACCTCGTAGATTCCCGGGCTCACGGTGGAGCCGGTGAGCGCCACCCGCACCGGCTGGGCCACCTTGCCCAGCTTGATGTCCCGCTCCGCGACGATGTCGCCGAAGACCTGCTCGATGCCGGCCTCGTTGAAATCCGATAGATTTCCAAGTCTTACCGACACCTCTTGAAGGAGATTCTTGGTCTCGGGGACCAGGTGTTTGCGCCCGGCCTTCTCGTCGATCTCGACCGTCTCCGTCAGGAAGTAGTGCGCCATGTCCACCAGCTCCACCAGGGACTTGGCTCGTTCCCTCAGAGTCTCGACCATCCTCTCCAGCCACGCGCGGTCTTCGGGGACGCTGTAGCCCTTGGCCGTCAGGTAGGGGCCCACGTCCTCCGCCAAGCGGGACAACGGCCGGTCCTTGAGATAATGGGCGTTGAGCCACAGCAGCTTCTCGGGGTTGAAGACCGCAGACGACTTGCCCACGGCGTCGATGTCGAACATCTCCACCAGCTCCCGGCTGTCGAATATCTCCTGGTCGCCGTGGGACCACCCCAGCCGCACCAGATAGTTGTTCAGCGCCTCGGGAAAGTAGCCCATGTCCCGGTAAGCCATCACCGACGTCGCGCCATGCCGCTTGCTGAGCCGCTTCTTGTCCGTTCCCAGGATCAGCGGCACGTGGGCGAACACCGGCGGCTCCGAGCCCAGGGCCTCGTAGAGTTGCATCTGCCGCGGCGTGTTGGACAGGTGGTCGTCGCCCCGGATGATGTGGGTGATGCCCATGTCGATGTCGTCGCACACAACGCAGAAGTTGTAGGTGGGGTTGCCGTCCGACCGGGCGAGGATCAGGTCGTCCAACTCGGCGTGGTCGAACTCCACCCGCCCCTTGACCTGGTCGTCCACCACCGTCTTCCCGCTCTCCGGCGACCGGAAACGGATCGTGAACGGAACGCCCTCCGGCAACGGCACGGCAGCTCGTTCCCCCGGCCGGCAGGTCCCGTCGTACATCGGCTTGCGCTTTTCCTCCAGCGCCGCCTGCCGCTTGGCGTCCAGAGTCTCAGGCGTGCATACACAGGGATAGGCGTCCCCCGCGCTCAGGAGCGCGCGGAGCTGCTGCTGATAGAGCTCCATCCGTTCGGTCTGGTAGAACGGCCCCTCGTCCCACTCCAGTTGCAGCCATTCCATGCTCCGGAGGATCGCGTCGATGGCCTCCGGCGTCGACCGCTTGCGGTCCGTGTCCTCGATGCGCAGGACGAACTTCCCGCCGCAGTGCCGGGCATACAGATAGTTGAACAGCGCCGTACGGGCGCCGCCGATGTGCAGGTAGCCGGTGGGGCTGGGAGCGAAACGTGTTCGGATTTCGAGCATGGGATTCGGTTTCCAATAGCGGGTTGTCAGGGTGGGGCGAGGTCACACGACCGATTGCGGGACCGTCTCCGCGCCGTCTGTGAGTCTACTTGTTACTGGCGCGTTCCGGCCTTGTCAAATTGCGTACTTGGAGAGGGATTTCCCCATCGGCGGCCTCTCCTGTCGGACCAATTCGCGGCGCTGGGGATCCTTCCGAGCACAAAAGTTTGACCGTGCCGGCCGTCTATGCCATAGTTTTCAGTTCGTCGCATGTCATTGGAGAGATGGCCGAGCGGTCGAAGGCGCACGCCTGCTAAGCGTGTGTACCTCAAAAGGGTACCGAGGGTTCGAATCCCTCTCTCTCCGCCAGACCTTCCTTGTAACCCATCGTAATTATTGAAGTTTCCGCGATAGTCGGAAAGACGTTATCACTTAATCTATCACAAGCCATCAAGGGCGGCCTCCCGCTTCCGCCGCCCGCGCCCGGCGCTTGAACTCCCGATCATACTCCCGAAGGTACCGCCTCCGGCACGGCGCGCAACGGTCCGGGTAGCGCCCTGGACGGACTTCTATGGCAAGGGGCAGGTTGCATGTCCTGCACCGAAGGGCCGCCGCAGCCTCTCTGCGGCGTTCCGCAGCCTCCCGCGCAGGCTTGGCCCGGCTGACGGTCGGCAAGGTGTCGGATGGTAGGTTCTCCGCCGGCAAGGCTTCGGACGGCGGGGGAGGGGTCGGCCCGTGGATGGCCGGCCGGTACCCGTAGCACGTCCCGGCTCCATGTCGCTAAGGCGCCGGCAGGGTCAGACGGAAACGGTGGGATCACCGTCGGTGCTGGTGCAGACGCTGCCCGCCGTCTCGCCCGATGCCGCCTCACGGCTTCGGCCCGCTTCGACTTGTCCTTGTAAGGCATCGCGATGTGTCTCAAAAGAGATTCAGAAGGTATGAGCAGAAGCCCCGGAGGTATGGATAGACGTTGGGAAGCGCGGCAAGGGTAGCCACCACCAAGCTGGCTATTGCGATCCACAGTGTCCTTCGGGTACTGCGGTGACTCTTCGCCAACTGGCGGTTGTCGTACCACAGCCGATGAAGCTCAGTCGCCCCTTCAAAGGACATTCCCATACGCCATTTGATGAAGAAACATTCTTCTCCCCGGTCTCTTGAGAGCTCATCTTCCAGGTTGAAAGGGAGCGCGCCAAAACTGCTCCATACGCCCTTGAAACACTCGGGCTTCCAGTCTTTCCCAAGTATCGTTGGATCGGCGCGTTCTTTCGCATTCATGAAATTGCCCCACCCGTCTTGAACATACCTGGATTTGACTAGGAAGTGGCAGTCCCTACAGCGATTACTCATGGGGCTCGGCCCTTTCATTCAGCCCCCAGGGACCACGGGTTTGCGCCCCCGGGGTTCCTGACCCCTCCCTCCGAAATGCTCCCTCCAGGGGTGACCTAGCGGTGCCATCAACCGCCCGCATTCGCGTCGCCTTGACATGACACAAGCGGACATGTTTGTGGAAAGACCATGTCGCTCAGGGAAAACCTGTTGTGGGTCGTGGAGGCGCTAATATCTCACTGGCTCGTGACGCTCATCGGCTTGGTAGTCATGGCAGGGGCATTCGCTCTTGGCGCATTCATCTTTGGTCGGGATTACAAGGATAGAATCAAGCGGCTGGAACAACAACGCGGGAGTGTTGTAAGCCAAGTGACCAACATCTACCAAGGACCAGCGCATCAACCTCTTGGCGACATCAAAGAGATCAAGGTCATGAGCCAATCCGAGTACGACGCCCTCCCAATCAAAGACGATAAGACCCTATACATCATAGTAGAAACCAAATGAGCGGGGAATCACAGGGCCACCCCGCGCAACGCCCCCTCCAGACCCACAATAACTTGCTCACTATACCAGAAGGGTTGAATCCAAGGGTTCGCGCGTAGGCTCCCTCGACACCGCCGACAACATGCGCCATGGCATGTTCGGCCAGTTCGCGGGGTTGGCCGCTGTCGCCGCTCCCGGAAGCTCGAACGCATCCCATGAACCACGGCCGGAATCTCCGGGTCCCGAAGTAGCTTGGACAATCCGCCATATTCTCAGAGAAATTTATCGTAGGCACAGGCTTGGGACGCTGTCGGTCATATGACGGCGGGACGGAGTACGCTGCACGACCGTGGTCTGCGACGCGGGTCCCCACTGTTGTATCCTGGAGTGTTGGGTTTACGGCCGTCGACTAGCCGAAATACCGCATGACGGTGACCAGTACGGCTGCGATGCTGACCTCTATGCCGAGTATCCGCCGTTCTCTGCTGGCTGCTCGGTGTTCCGACTCGCGCATGTCGCGCACCAGTCGAGTTTCCAGCGCACCGATTCGCTCCACGACCCGGGTTTCCAATTGTGCCAAGTCTTCACGCGTGGCGTAGGGTGCCATTTCCATGAGGGATTCTCCCGGTGGGATTCTGAACTGTACGTTATCCCAAAAAAGAGAAGCGGTTTCAATCAAGATGTTTGTCCGCGCAACTACCTGGCAACTGTATGCCCAGCAGTGCCCGTTTGCCTTCGAAGGCATTGCGGTTTCCCGGTCGGTATGGTTAATTGCTCCTTACTCTCCCCAACGTTTTGCGCCCGTAGCTCAATTGGATAGAGCGCCAGACTACGGATCTGGAGGTTGGGGGTTCGACTCCCTCCGGGCGCGCCACTTCCCCTTTTCAGCACTTCCCAAGAGTGCTCAAAATCCCACGGAACCCCTATAAACAGGGGGTTTCATGCTTGGTAGTTTCCAGCGCTTCCGGTAGCTTCTCACCATTGCGTGGGCAAGAGCGTGGGCCAAGGGGGGCAATCATGGGAAAGCTGACGATTGGTTTTCTGCGATCCGTCACGAAACCGGGGCCGTGAGGCGTGGCGTCAAACGCTGTTCGGCGTGGTCGCACCCTTGGGCCAGATCGTGGCCGATGAATGGAACCGAAAGCTCGAGGTCGACGTCGTGCTCACCTGGGATGAACTGCAGGCGTCCGACCTTGCCGGGCGGGCTCGATCTTTTCAGTCGATGGTGGGTGGCGGCATGGCGATCAAGCGGGCGGCCGCCTTGGCGGGCCTCATGGCTCCGGAGGACGACTGACTACGTACTGACTACGGAGAAATGTTGACATGCGGAACGGGTATGATCTATTCAGAGCAGGACATCTAATCCGGCGATGGTCAAATAGCCCAAGAGGAAAGGAAACTTGATGGCTAGTTCTAGGGGCAAAAACGGGAAGTCCAAAACACATGACGTGGGATTCGAGAAATCCCCAAACTACCGGCATATTCCGGTGAATGGGGTGTGGGGAAGCGCCTCAGCGCAGGAAATCCACGCAAATTTCTTTTTTGATCGAGCGGCATTTCCAGAGTCGATTACGCGTGAAGACAGCGGCATAGAAGTCGATAGGGAGATGGGTCAGTTCGCAGTGACGAGGACACTAGAGGTTGGGTTTTGCATGACTCCTACTACAGCCCGATCCATCGCCGAGTGGTTACTGGAGAAAGTCGACGAGGCGAATAGTGTGCGAGGAGCAAGCTGATGATGGGTAGAGCTACGGCTACCAAGACCGAACTGTATTTCAGGGAACCCGCCAAAGGAACAACGGGGGAAAGGATCATCTCGTCCGAAAACGTTTCGAGTCATCATGCTCGGCGTAGCGATGGATCTTTGGATCGAGAATGGCCAAGGCGGACGCTCCGGTTGATTCAGGAGTTTCCAAATGAACCCTACGCCCCCACGATTCCCATTCAAGTGTCGATCGTCCAGCATACCCTTGAGGATTTCACGGCGAGCAGCCCGGCCCTCAACATCGCGATGCCTGGCCAATCCATCGAAGACGCCGTGCAGAATCTGGCTGTGCACATTCTTGATGTTTACGAAACACTCAACAGCTATCCTCCCGAAGAACTGGCCGAGGGTCCGAGAAAGCAATTGGCCACGCTCAAGGACATCCTTCAGAAACGATAGGGGATGCTGACCCAAGAGCACGCGAGAAAAATCGCCCGCAAACTCGCAGCTTGTATCAATCGCGGGAGAAAACACGATCTTGTCGTCATCAAGTGTGATGGTCGTGTCGTCGGCACCTTCGGCATTCAACGCGGGAGCAGACAGCAGAGTCACGACTACATCCCGCGTCAGATCGGTGTGACTATGCGCCAAGCTCAGGATCTCGCCAATTGTCCGATGAGTAGAGAGGAATACTGCGAGTTATTGAGTTCCTGAAACGAATTGTGGGGTCGTTTTGGGGAAACCGCGATCCTAGTTCTACAAACATTAGTATTTCGAGACAGTTAGATCACCAGTTCGACTCCCTCCGGGCGCGCCACTTTACTCCGTCGTAGACTATATCCCGTTATTCCTCTTTCCAATTTCGGGTTTCCGCTGGTTGCCATAATGTCCCTTATCCTGTACGTTAACGGATATACGGTACAAGTTTAAAGATATTATGGCAGGTAAATCGCAAGCAACACTGCCGATCCCAGTCCGGCGTGCCCTGAGGAAAGTCGGTACGGACATCCGGGATGCACGCCGTCGCCGCCGTATCCCGACGGCGGTCATGGCCGAGCGCGCCCTTATCAGTCGCATGACCCTCAACAAGGTGGAGAAGGGGGACCCGGGCGTCTCCCTGGGCATTTACGCCACCGTGCTTTTCGTCCTCGGGATGACGGACCGTTTGGCCGAATTGGCGGACGCCAGGCATGACGCGGTTGGATTGAGCCTGGAAGAAGAGAGGCTTCCGCAACGGATCCGGATCCGTCCGGTTCGCGCGGTAGAACGCAAGGGTGACGGTTGATGGATGGGGAGTCTCTCGTCTACGTGGATCTGCACGGCGAGTCCATCCTGGTCGGGCGTCTCTGGTCACGTACGCGTGGGGCGCGGGAGAGCGCCACATTCGAGTATGACGCGAGTTGGCTGACCCATCCCGGGAGGTTCTCTCTGGAACCGGCACTCCCCCTGACCCCCGGGCCGTTCCACACGCCGGTGGACAAGGCTCTCTTCGGTGCGATGGATGACACCGCGCCCGACAGGTGGGGGCGCGTGCTGATGCGGCGCGCCGAGCGCAGAAGGGCCGAGAAAGCGGGTCAGACTCCGCGCACGCTTGGCGAGGCCGATTATCTGCTCTTGGTGGATGACGAAGCGCGCCAGGGCGGGTTGCGTTTCGCCGAAACGCCGGACGGGCCTTTCCTGGCCGAGCCGAGCGGCTGGCGGATTCCTCCGTTCGTGGAGTTGCCGCGGCTGCTTTCGGCGGCAACGCGGGTTGCGAATGACGAGGAGGACGATGAGGACCTTCGCATCCTGATTGGACCGGGATCCTCGCTCGGCGGCGCACGGCCGAAGGCATCCGTCCGTGATCGAGACGGGCATTTGGCGCTGGCCAAGTTTCCGGACCGACGCGACGACTACGGCATCGTCTTGTGGGAAGGAGTAGCGTTATCGCTGGCGTTGAAGGCGGGCGTCACGGTCCCACAGTGGCGGATCGAAGAGGTTGCCGGCAAGCCGGTTGCACTCATTCGCCGCTTTGACCGGGTGGACGGGCAGCGCATCCCGTTTCTGTCAGCCATGAGCATGTTGGGGGCGCGTGACAATGAGGTCCGTTCCTATCTCGAAATCGCCGACGCTTTGCGGCAGCACGGTGCGGCGGCAAGGGAGGACCTGGTACAGCTCTGGCGACGCGTCGTGTTCAATGTGATGATCTCCAACACGGATGACCACTTGCGCAATCACGGTTTCCTGCTTCACGGGGGCAATAGCGGTTGGCGCCTCGCTCCCGCCTACGATCTGAATCCCACGCCCGTAGATGTTCGGCCGCGCGTGCTTTCCACCGCCATCGAGATCGAAGACGCGACCGCGTCGCTCGATCTCACACTGGAGACGGCGCAGTACTATGGAATCAAGGCATCGGACGCGAGAATGATCGCCGTAGAGGTTGCGAAGGCGGTGTCCGACTGGCGTGCCGCCGCGGCTCGATTGAACATTCATTCACGAGAGATCGAACGCATGGCTTCGGCATTCGTCCATCACGATCTCGAGAAGGCCCTGGGGTTATAGCCCGGGTCTCTGTCGCGCCGGATAGTACCCACCTACGTCCCTCACGCCTCCACCCACCAGGCCGTGGAGTCACACGCGCGCTCTGGCCCGTATCCTGAAACCGTCCTGCCACGTCCTCACTCCTCCACCAGCACGTCCAGCCGCAGCGGTCGACTCTGCCATTCCGGAAAGCGGTTGCCGCGTCCCGGGCACGATGACACGGCCACCAGGCAGTCCTCCTCGGCGCGCAGTTCCAGGTAGTCTCCGGCCACGGATTCGGCGGATTCCTCGAACAGGCGGTCGTCCTTGCCGATGCCGGTCTTCATGAAGATGTTGAAGGCGTCGTGGACGTTGTGCGCGGTCAGCCCGTGGGATTCGATGGCGCGCACGAGGTTGTCCTGGCAGTTGGGGGCGTTGTCGACGCCGCGGAGCTTCCACAGTCCCGAGCTGCAGCGCGCGTAGATGAGATCGTGGGAGATGGCGCCCAAGGGCGAGTCGACGCGCTTCACGGTGTCGTCCGTGATGGTGAACAGCACCTCCATGTTGGGCGAGGAAAACAGGCGGTTGCCGGTGGAGAGGTGCGCCCCCTCCACGATCCGGGTGCGTCCGGACCAGAATTGTTCCTGGTAGTCGGGCAGGGTCCAGGCGTTGAAGTCGGCTACCTGCCCGCCCTCGACGTCGACCACGCGCACGTATTGGCCGGCCTGCACGGTGCAGGCGGCTCCCTGGCCCGCAGGAACCTGAACGGAACTGATTTCTCGAAGTGCCACGGTTTCCTCCTTTGTCGACTACTCGGAGACGTTCCTGGCGGCCGTATCGATAGACAGCGCGATCCGGGCACGGGCGGGTTTGAAACCCGCCCCTACATCGGATGTCGGGTCTTGCGGCGCAGGCTCCTGGCCCCCTTTGTCGATTGTCTCGATCATTGATCCTGTGCGCCCGGCTCGCCGGCGGCAGACCGCGCCCGCAGTTGCGCCAGCGCGTCCTCGTAGTAGTGCTGATAATACCAGTCGGAGATCTCCTCGGCGGTTGCGGCCCACACGCCTTCGTGGCCGAGGATGTATTCCAGGCCCTTGTCGATCCACTTGGCGCGGTGCGCCTGTCCGCCGATGAACGGATGCAGGCAGAGGCCGTAAATACGTCCCGTGTGCTCACCTTCGGCGTACAGCACGTCGAACTGGTCGCACATCATCTGGTAGAAGGCTTCGGCGTCCAGGCCGGCGCCGACGAAGGCGTAGATGTCGTTGATCTCCATACAGTAGGGCACGCCGATGAGCCGGCCGCTGCCCACTTCGATGGGATAGGGCTGGTCGTCGTTGCACCAGTCGGAGACGTATTCGATGCCGGCCTCGGCCAGGAGCTCCAGTGTGTTGAAGGTTTCCACCAGGCCGGGGCCGAGCCAGCCCTTGGTGGGCCGTCCGGCCGCGGCGGAAAGCTTCGCTACGCTGGCCTGGATCACCGCGCGCTCGTCCTCGCGCGACAGGCCCCCCAGGGTGTGCGAGTTGTTGAACCCGTGGCCCATGAGCTCCCAGTCGCGACGCACCGCTTCACGGATGATCTCGGGATAGTAGTCGCACACCTGGTCGTTGGTGGGCGCGGTGGTGCGGAGGTGGTGCCGGTCCAGCATCTCCATGAGGCGCCAAATGCCCACTCGCGCCCCGTAGTCCCGCCAGCCGGCATTCTTGGGATCAGGGATGGGGCCGGGCGAGCGGCTCGGCGGCAGGGTCATTCCGGGGGCGTCGATCTCGAAATGCTCCAGGTTCATCTGCACCCACAACGCCACGCGCGTACCGTCCGGCCAGCGCAGGGGAGGGCGCTCGATCAGGGCCGAATACCCGATGAGGGGTTCCATGTTCCGTTCCTCCGACGAGGTCTCCGACACGCCGTGCTACGGCGCGGTGCCGCACAACTCCATGGCGGCCAGGGCGTACACGGCCGCGGCCTTGACCAGGTGCTCGATCTTCAGCACCTCGCTGTGCTGATGGGCCGGGTCGTAATTGGCGAATTGGCCGCCGGTGGAGATGCCCCCGGGACCGTAGGTCAGGCCGCGGATGCCGTATTCGAACATGGGGCCGGCGTCGCTGGAGACGGCGTAGCGGTTGGGCGCGGCAAAGGGGACGGGCTCGCCGTAGACGTTCTGGTGGGCCCGCTCCATGGCGTGTACCAGGGGTTCGTTGCGCTCGAGCTCGAAGCCGTTGCCGGTCAGGTACAGGTCCACCTCGGTGCGCAGGTCGGGGTCGTCGGCCTTGAGCCCGTCCAGCACCGCCTCGATCTCCTGCTTCACTTCCATGAAGCTCTGGCCCGGCACCACGCGCACGTCCACGTAGAGGTTGCAAAAGGGCGCCGGGCACTTGGAGGGCTTGTAGGGATGACCGCCCTGGATGGCGCCGATACCGATGCGAGCCTCCATGAACGGATGCGGATGACGTTCCCGGTACGTGGGCTCCCACGCCTGGAGGGCGGCGAAGACACGCATCATCTTTTCGATGGGGTCGATGCCGTGTTCCTTGGACCAAGTGTGTTGGGACCTGCCGTAGACTGTTATTTTGACGAAGCAGTAACCGGTCTCGCCGATTTGCAGGCGCATGCCGGTGGGCTCCCCGATGATGGCGTAATCCGCGGTGACGCCGTGGGTCACCAGAAAACGCGAGCCCACCTTGCCGCCGCGGAACTCCGCCCCCTGGTACTGGTCCACCGGCGCCTTCTCGGTCTCGCCCACCACGCCGGTCACGAGGATGTCCCCGGCCAGCTCCACGCCGGCTCGCTGAAGCGCTCGCACCGCGCCCCAGTACGCGGCGAACGCACCCTTCATGTTGCTGGCGCCGAGGCCGTGGATCCAGCCGTCGGCGGTGGTGGCGCGGGCCACGCCGCCGCCCACGATGTCGGCCGTATACTCGCTACCCCACGCCTCGGCCTCGCGCCCGGTGGTGCTGGTGTCGAAGTGGCCGCTGAAGAGCAGCGTGGGCGAGCGCTTGCTGCCGGGCAACCGTCCCACCACGTTGTTGCGTCCGGGTTCCACCTCCTGCAGTTGCACGCGCATGCCCAACTCGGCCAGGCGTCCGGCGAGATAGTCGCCGGCGGGTGCCTCCGCACCCGGTGGACTGAATATGCTCACCAGGTCCATGGCCATGGTCACGAGTTCTTCCTCGCGGATTTCGGCCAGCACCTTTTTCTGAAGATCATCCATTGGCATCCCCATTGCCTTCGAGATGGCGTCCTTCGACTTCGCTACGCTAACGCTCCGCTACGCTCAGGACGAACGGTTGAAAGGACGGCCCCGATCCCGTTCGTCCTGAGCGTAGCGAAGCGAAGTCGAAGGACGCCATTTTTCCCAAACCAGCGCTACCCGGCCTCGTGCACGACCTTGCCGTCCACCACGGTCATGTCCGCCGTGATGTGCCGAATCTCCTCTACCGGCGCCGTCAGGATGTCTCCGGAGAGCACGGCCAGGTCGGCCAGCTTGCCCTCCTCGATGGAGCCCTTGCTTGTCTCCTCGAAGTGCGCGTAGGCGCCGTTATACGTGTAGACCCGCAGGGCTTCCACGACCGTCAGGCGCTCGTCGGGATTCAGCACCTTCCCGCCCGGACTCGGGTCCAGGCGCCGGTTCACCAGGCAGTCGATGCCCACCATGGGGTTCGCAGTCACGATGGGCATGTCGGATCCGCCGGAGGAAAGCACGCCTCGGTCCAGCAGCGACTTGACCGGGAACGCGTACCGCGAGCGCTCCTCGCCCCAGGGCTCCAGCGTGCAGGCCTCGCCCAGTACCTCCAGGATCGGCGGCTGGGCGTTGTAGACCACGCCCAGGCGGGCGGCCCGGTCGAGCAGCTCGGCGTTCCACAGGTAGGCGTGCTCCAGGCGATGGCGCGGGTCCGGCCGCGGGTAGGCGCGCTGGGCCTTTTCGATGGCGTCGAGGGTGACGGTGATGCCGTGGTCGCCGTGGGGGATGGCGGCGATCTGGAAGCCGG
Organism: uncultured Binatia bacterium (SeqCode); assembly: GCA_965221155.1. Lineage (GTDB taxonomy): Bacteria > Desulfobacterota > Binatia > UBA9968 > JAJDTQ01 > JAJDTQ01. Next base: position 3,005,672 of record OZ244869.1, read on the forward strand.
CCTTGTGGGCCTCGAGGCAAAATTCGTCCGCCATCTCCTGGGAGCAGCGGAAACTGCCGCGAAAGGTCCCGTTGGGGTCGTTGGAATAGGGCTCGAAGAGCGCCGCGGTCTGTCCCTGCACGCCGCCGTCGATGCCGATGACCGCGGGGCCGAGACGGAGCCAGTCGTCGCCGAAGCCGGTGCGCATGCCCGAGCGGAAGATATTGTAGGCCGCGGTCTCCACGTCCCACTGGGTGCCGTAGACCGGATAGATGTTGAGGTAGATCCGGGCGGTGAGGCCGCCCCGGCTGCGCAGGAGCTGCCACGCGTGGGACTCAGCCTCGTTCCGGATGGACGCCTCGTCCACGCTGGTGACCCCGAGCCCGTTGAGGTATTGGCACGCCCACCCGTAGCCGTCCGCCAGCTCTTCCAGCGTCGGGGGCGTAATGGCGGGGAAGATGTACACCACCCGGCAGTTATCCCACATGGGCCCCAGCGGCGCGCCCTGGTCGTCCCGGAGCATCGGTCCGCCCGGAGGATCCGGGGTGTCGTCCTGGATGCCCATGCGGCGCAGTGCCGCGGTATTGGCGGTCCAGCTCATGGACTCCCGCTGGCGCAGCAGCACCGGGTGGTTGGGGGAGACGGGGTCGAGGTCGCGGCGGGTGGGATAGCGCCGCTCCGGCAGCCGATGGTGGTCGAAGCCCCATCCTACGATCAGTTCGCCGGCGGGGGTCTCGTCCACCCGCTTCTTCACGGCCGCGGCGATATCGTCGATGGAGGAGGCGACCTCGGGGGTCACGTCGATCCACTTGCGGTCCTCGACCGCGTTGATGATGTGCATGTGGTTTTCCACGAACCCCGGAGTCAGGGCACGCCCCGCCAGGTCCACGACCCGGGTGCCGTTGCCGACGAGCGCCTTGATGGATTCGTTGGAGCCGACCCGGACGATGCGGTTGCCCGCCACCGCCACCGCCTCGGCGACGTTGTTCCCCTGGTTCACCGTGATGACGCGTCCGTTGACGAACGCCAGATCCGCGTCGCGCCCCGTGTCGTTAGCCATGATGCTCCTCCCTCCGGCGGGTTGCCTGCCGTAAGCGCCGGCGGGTGTCTGACCGCTATGGAAAACCCCACCAAGTATCCATCCTCGCCAATACAATTTTTGGGGAGGTCGGTGCAACCTTGACACTCCCGGAAAGCCTGTGCCACTATTTCAGCCGAAGCAGGGTTGTGAGGGACTGTGACGGTGGGTTTAAGACGGCGCCGTACTGGAGGCGCCGTTGTAACGGGCGGTGTTTCCACTCTGTGCCGTACAATACTGGAGTGGACCCCGCCAAGGAGAAAACCTCGATGAAACGGACGCATTTGTTGAAAAGGTTGGGCTCTTCTGATTCCTCGCCGGGACGGTGGGCTCAAGCGCTTGCCCTGGGGGCGGTCTTGGCCGTCGCCTGGGTCTCCGCCGCGCACGCTCGCCCCTTGACCGGCGACGGCGGCCCCAAGGGGGACGCCGCCGTGCAGCCGGTGAAGCTGGCCCAGGCCAAGGCCGCGATGGCGAAACCCGGCGGCATCCTGCGCATCGGCGGTGAGCGGGACGTCAACGATCTCGATCCTCATACCACCCGCGTGGGCTGGGACATCAACATCATGCAGAATGTCTACTCCGGGCTGGTCAAGGCGGGCACCGACATCCAGCCCAGGCCGGATCTGGCGACGAGTTGGGACTTCAAGACGACGACCCGCCTGGAGTTCACGCTGCGCCAGGGCGTGAAGTTTCACAACGGCCGTGAGTTCACGTCCGCGGATGCCAAATACTCGCTGGAGCGCATTCTGGATCCGAAAGTCCCGGCGGGTTACGCGAGCACGATCGCGTCCATCGACTCCATCGAGACCCCCTCCAAGTACATGCTCGTCCTGAACCTGAAGCGGCCCGATGCCGCCATCGTCACGAACCTGTCGCTCCCGGCCATGGCCATGGTGGCCAAGGAAACGGTGAAGCCGATGCCGGTGGGCCTGAAGGACGGGATGATGGGAACCGGTCCCTACATGTTCAAGGAGCAAATCAAGGGCCGGCGCCTGGTGCTGGTCAAGAACCCGAACTACTACGACAAGTCGGTGCCGTTGCTGGACGAGCTCCACTTCATTCCCCTCGTCGATCAGACCGCGCGCACCAACGCGCTGCGGGCGGGCCAGGTGGACTACATCGAGCCGCTGCCCCCCAAGGACGTCAACGCCCTCAAGCGCGACTCCAAGATCAACGTGACCGGCGGGCCCAACATCAGCTTCGTCAACATCTCCCTCAACGTCAGCAAGAAACCGCTGAACGACGTGCGGGTGCGTCAGGCGCTGGCCTACGCCATCGACCGGAACGAGATGGTGGAGAAGGGCTTCGACGGTTTTGCGCAGCCGCTCTGGGGGCCGCCCTTGATTCCGCCCTACTGGGCGGGCAACTCGGAACGGTACTACAAACTGGACCGCGAGAAGGCGAAGAAGCTGCTGGCGGAGGCCGGCTACCCCGACGGGGTCGATATCACCATCGACATCGGCACCACCTCCTACCACGCGCCGTTCGCGGCGGTGGTGCAGTCCGAGCTCAAGAAGGTCGGCATCCGGGTCCAGATCAAGGCTTCGGACAGCGCCACCTCCCAACGCAACTGGCGTTCGGGCAACTTCCACATGTATCCGATCCGTTGGTGGGGCTCGGACTTCGTCGACCCAGACGGCGCCTTGTCGCCGCTGTTCACCTGCGAGGGAAGCTACAACAACAGCCAGTTCTGTGACCCGGAATTCGACAAGCTGCTGGCCAAGGGCGTGCTGGCCACCACCATCGCGGACCGCAAGGAAGCCTACCGGGTCGCCATGAAGCGTCTGGCCGAACAGCAGCCCTGGGTGTTTCTGGTGGCCTTCGACCGGTTCCAGGCCATGCGCACTTACGTCAAGGGTTACACCGCCTTCCCGAACGCCAGCCAGCACTCGCTACGCGAGGTCTGGCTGGACAAGTAGGCAGGTAGGGCACGTGCCGGCGGCTGGTTTCCGGTGTGAGGGTTCGCCGGAGATCAGCCGTCCAGCGTTCCAGCGGACGGCCGTCGCAGCGCAGGGCACACGGGCGGGTTTGAAACCCGCCCCTACAAGTCATCGCGTTTCTCCCACGGTTACCTGACGGGGTTTCGGTGCATCGATACATCGCCCAGAAACTGGTTTCCCTCCTGCTGGTGCAGTTCGGCATCTCGGTGGTGGTCTTCTACATGATTCGCCTGGTGCCCGGCGACGCCGTGGACTACATCTATGGACTGTACATGGGCTCGGGCCGCCTCGATGAGATCCGCGCGCTTTGGGGCCTCGACCGCCCGCTCGTGGTTCAGTACCTCGAATGGATGGGGCGCGTGCTGCAGCTCGACTTCGGGCGTTCCATCGTCTCAGGCTACCCGATCGCGGACGAAATTTTTTCGCGCCTTCCGGTGACGCTGCATCTTTCGTTCATGGCGGGGACGTGGAGCGTGATCTTCGGGATTACCCTGGGCGTCATTGCCTCACGGTTCCCCAACGGCAAGATCGACGGCCTGGTCACCACCACCGGGATACTGGGGCTGGCGACGCCGCACTTCTGGCTGGCCACCCTGCTGGTGCTGGTCTTCGCCGTCTACCTCGGCATTCTTCCCTCGGTGGGCTACGTCTCCCTGTTCGAGGACCCCATCGAGAGCACCCGCTCCCTTGTGCTGCCCTCGATCGCCTTGGGCACGACCATGGCGGCCGCGGTGATGCGGATGGCGCGTTCGGCCATGCTCGACGTGCTCGCCCATGACTACATCCGAACGGCGCGCGCAAAGGGAGTGCGGGAAAGCCGGGTGTTCTCCAGGCACGCTCTCAAGAACGCATTCATCCCCGTGCTCACATTGATCGGCACAGAGACCGGCAAGCTGCTCGGCGGCTCGCTGATCATCGAGCAGATCTTCGCCATCCCGGGCATCGGCCAGTATGCGGTGGAGGCGGTGCTCAGCAGAGACTACCCGGTGCTTCAGGCAACCATGATTGTCATCGCCGGGAGCTATGTGTTCATCAACACGCTGGCGGATATCGGCTACGGCCTGCTCGATCCGCGCGTGAGGTTCGACTAGTGGCCTGTAACGTCCAAATCGAGACCAAGATGCGCAGGATTTTTCGTTGTCGGCAAGGCGTGATGACGAGCAGTGGCGGGCACCACGCGAGGAAGAGCAACGCAGCCGACAGCGAAAAAGACCAGCAGATTGGTCTCGATTTGGACGTTACAGGCCACTAGGGGGACGCCATGAACTCGCGTGCGAAGATGGCCGTGGGTGCGAGAGGGTACTGACTCCATGGCAGAGTCCGCGAACATCGCCGATGCGTGGCAGCCTGCACCGCGACGCCGCGAAGGGCTCGGGCAGGCGTGGCGCCGGCTCGCGCGGCACCGCCCGGCGGTGGTCGGCGCGGCGGTCATCGGGGTGTATCTGCTGGCGGCGCTCTTCGCCGACGTACTGGCGCCCTATGACCCGCTGGACATGTCGGCCGGGTCGCGGCTGACCGGTCCGGACGCGGCCCACTGGTTCGGCACCGACGAGTTCGGCCGGGACGTGCTCAGTCGAGTGATCTACGGCGCCCGGATCGCCTTCGTCGTTGGCGTCCTTTCGGCCAGCGGCGCCGCGGTGGTGGGCATGATGGTCGGGGTGCTCGGGGGATATTTCGGCGGGTTGACGGATCGCGGCGCCACCATGCTCATCGATCTCGTCTTTGCGTTTCCGACGATCCTGCTCGCCGTCGCGGTGGCGGCTTTTCTCACCGGCGGCGGGATGCCGCCGGCGGTACCGGTCATCATCGCCTTGTGCGTGGTGCAGGCGCCGCACTTCGCGCGCGTGGTGCGCGGCGCCACGCTGGCGGTCAAAGCGCAGCCGTATGTGGAAGCGGCTCGGGTACTCGGAGGTTCTCACCGCCGGATCATCCGCAGTCACATCCTGCCCAACGTCGTAGCGCCGCTTCTCGTCCAGTTCGCGCTGTCCTTCTCCTACGCCATCCTCGCGGAATCCTCCCTGAGCTTTCTCGGCGTGGGTCACCCGCCTCCGGCGCCTTCCTGGGGCGCCATGTTGACCGGAGCCTACGGTTACGTGGAGCGGGCGCCCTGGGCGGCGTTCTTTCCCGGAATGGCGATCACGCTCCTCATCCTGGGTTTCAACATACTGGGCGACGGCCTGAGGGATTTCTTCGACCCCACCCGCCGTTAGGAGCCTGTATCGGCCGGCAGCGCCGTGCGGGCACGGGCGGGTTTGAAACCCGCCCCTACATCGGATGCCGGGTTCCTGCGGCGCAGGCTCCTAGGGACCTGCCCGGTAGCGCCCCCGGATTCCCGCTTTCCAGGCTGTGTCAAAACCCCAACTTCGGGGCACGAAAGGCCAATCCGTCATTCCTGCACCCCTCCGTCATTCCCGCGAAAGCGGGAATCCAGGGGTCCTGGCGGGGCCCCTACGCGGTGTTTCCCCCACTCCACCCCGCCCGGATTCCCGCTTTCGCGGGAATGACGGATTGGGGCCGTCAGCTTGCGCATCCACCAGGTAGTCGTTATTGTCCAACAGGGTTGCCTGAAGGGGGCTTTCAACCGTTTCCAGGGGGGTGTTCCATGGCAGACTCGAACGTGTCGACACCGGTTCCCACTGCCGACATCGTCTTTGTCGGCGGTCCCATCGTGACGGTCAACTCCCGGGACGAGGTGGCCGAGGCCCTGGCGGTTCGCGGGCGCAACATCCTGCGGGTGGGCGACCGCGCCTACGTCGAGCAGACCGTCGACCGGGAGACGGAGGTGGTGGATCTCAAGGGGCGGGCTCTGACCCCCGGGTTCATCGACAACCACATCCACATGACCAACGGCCCCCAGCGCCACTGGGTGGACTGCGGCTACGCCGCCTGTCCGTCCATCGCCGATATCGTGGCCGCGATCAAGGAGCGCGCCGCGCAGGTCAAGCCGGGCGACTGGATCCTGGGCCGGGGCTTCCAGGCGACGCGCCTCACCGACCGGCGCAACCCCAACCGTTTCGACCTCGATCCGGTGTCGCCCGACCACCCGGTGGGCATCTCCAACCGGGAATCCATGGGGTGGACGTTCAACACCATGGGGTTGCGGCGAATGGGCGTCCGGGACGATACACCGGATCCCCCCGGCGGCCCCATGGAACGGGACGACCAGGACCGTCCGCTGGGCCCCATGTGGGACAACACCCGCACCGTGTTCATCATGCCGACCCTGCCCAAGTGGGACGTGAACGAGCTGACGGACGGCTATGGCTGGATGGCCGAGGAGTTGAATCGCTACGGCGTCACCACGGCGTTCGAGGCGGCCATCCGCTACCGCAAGGACACGGTGGCGTGGCAGCGGTTCCACCGCCAGGCGCCGCCGACCCTGCGCGTGGCCATGGGCCCCTACCCGGTGCACGGCGAAGGTTGGGACCTCGAAGGCGCCGCCGGGAAGATCTTCGAAACCGGGTTCGCCACCAACTTCGGCACCGAGTGGCTCAAGCTGGGGGCGCTTCAGGTCGGCATCGACGGCGGCGTCATCGGCCAGACCGCCGCCCTGTTCGAGCCCTACAGCAACGACCCCGCGGGCAAGAAGCTCGGCAGCTTCCGGCTCACCCAGGAGGTGATCAACGACTTCATGGCGCAGTGTCAGTCCAGCGACTGGCAGGCCGGGCTCATATGCCACGGCGACCACGGCATTCACCGGTCGCTGGAAGCCATCGCCCACGGCCGCGAGCAGGTGGCGGCGCACGACCTCCGCCACCGGCTGGAGCACGCCTACCTCTGGAACCCGCGGGTCATGGACCGCATGGCGGAGCTGGGCGTCATCTGGAACACGCAGCCGCCGATCCTGGAGAGCATCGGGAGCGAAGGAATTCATGGCCAGTGGGGCGACCGGGCGCGCTACGCGTTTCCCTTCAAGTCGCTGACCGACCGGGGCGTGATCATCTCCGGCGGCTCCGACTGGCCCGTGGGCATGTACAACCCGTTGCAGGGAATCGACATCCTGGTGAACCACCGCTTCGGACCCGAGGAGGGCGGCGAAGTGCTCAACGCCGACGAGGGCGTGAGCGTGCTGCAGGCCATCCGGATCTACACCTACAACTGCGCCTACACGTCGTTTGACGAGACCCGCACGGGTTCCCTGGAGGAGGGCAAACGGGCCGATCTGGCGCTCCTCTCGGAGGACATTCTCGCGGTGCCGCCCACCGCGATACGGGACATCGAGGTCGACCGGACCTACGTGGACGGCCGCCTCGTGTACGAACGGAATGGATCGACAAGTTCCGGTGCCCACTGAACTGTTCCAGGAGTCTGCACCGGAGGACGATGGCGGTGTAGGGGCGGGTTTCAAACCCGCCCGAGCCCGCAACGGCGCTGCCGGCCGATGCAGGTTTCCGGGCCAGGTTTTTCGGACGCTGTCCGGAGTGAATAGAAAGGAGGGGACATGCGGCTTGCTCTGACCGGCGCCTGCATCATGACCGCGTCGAACGGCGTGATACAGAACGGGACGCTGCTGACTGACGGGCGGACCATCGAAGCCGTCGGCGCCGATGTCGAGGTGCCCGGGGACGCCCAGGTCTGGGATGCGCGGGGCAAGGTTCTGATCCCGGGAATGATCGACGCCCACACTCACCTCGGCCTGTGCCAGGACGGTGTGGGGGCCAGTCAAAGCGACGAAGACGAAGTGGGTGATCCCGTGGTCCCGCACCTTCGCGCCCTGGACGCCATCAACCCCGAGGACATTGCCTTCCGGGACGCGCTGATGGCCGGCGTTACCACGGTGGGTGTCATGCCCGGAAGCTACAATGTCATCTGCGGTCAGCCCGCGGCCGTCAAGGTGGTGGGGCGGACCGTTGAAGAGATGCTGGTGCGGGCGCCGGTAGGCATGAAGATCGCATTCGGCGAGCGCCCCAAGGGCGTGTACGGCGCCCTCAAGAAGAGCCCCATGACGCGCATGGGCATCGCCGCCATCCTGCGGGAGGGACTGGTCAGTGCCCAGCACTATGCTTCCAACGGCCAGGGATCGAGGAACCTGCGGCTGGAGGCCATGGTGCCGTTGGTGAAAAAGCAGATTCCGCTCCGAGCTCACGCCCATCGCGCCGATGACATCATCACGGCCATACGGATCGCTCAGGAGTTCGACCTCGATCTGGTCATCGAGCACGGCACCGACGGGTACAAGGTGGCCACCGAGTTGTCACAAGCAGGGGTAGGTGTCGTTCACGGGCCCTGGCTCAAGACCCGCGGGAACCTGGAGCAATCCGGGCGTAGCCTGGATTCGCCCCGGATGCTCATCGAGAGCGGCGTGCTCACGGCCTTCTCCACCGATCACCCGGTGATCCCCATTCAGAATCACCGAATGCAGGGGACGACGGCGGTGGACCACGGGGTCAGCCCGGAGGAGGCCTTGAAGGCGCTGACCCTCAATTCGGCCCGGATCATGGGCATCGATGGGCAGGTGGGTAGCCTGGAGAAGGGCAAGGACGCGGACGTGGTGGTGCTCTCCGGACCGCCGTTCGAGGCGGCCACTAGAGTTGAAGGCGTCATCGTGAACGGGAGCATTGGTTGGAAGCGCGAGTCGGACGGTTGATGCCTTGCGGACTGCGCAAAGGAGAAGAGACATGAAACTCCGAATGGTATTGTTTCGGATGTTGTTCCTGGTGTTGGCGCTCCACGTCGTCGCCGGCACGGTCTACGCACAGGCCATGAAGATCACCGCCGGGGACGTGGCCTATGACAAGGGCAACGACAAGGTCAAGGGTTACCTGGCCAGGCCCGCGGACAAGAAGTCGCGGCCCGCTCTGATCCTGATCCACGAGTGGTGGGGCCTGAACGACAACATTCGTGAGAACGCGCGGCAGTTCGCCGAGCTGGGCTACGTGGCCCTGGCGGTGGATCTCTACAACGGCGAGTTCGCGACGGACAGGGACGGGGCCCGCAAGCTGGCCGGGGGCGTGCGCAAGGATCCCAAGGCGGCCTTCGCCAACCTGCAGCAGGCGGTGAGCTACCTGACCGGGCTCAAGGGGGAGGTGGATCCGGCCCGCATCGCGTCGGTGGGCTGGTGCTTCGGCGGCGGCTGGTCCTACCAGATGGCCAAGAACGATCTCGGCGTCAAGGCGTCGGTGATCTACTACGGCCGGTTCAACCCCAAGGACGACCTCAGCCGGATGCGCGCGACCATTCTGGGGCACTTCGGCGAGAAGGACCGGGGCATCAAGGTGGACAACGTCCGGGAGTTCCAGGCGAAGCTCAAGACCCTGAAGGGCGACCACATGGTGTTCATCTATCCCAACGCCGGGCACGGCTTCGCCAATGCCGACAACCGCAACTACGACAATGAGGCGGCCGAGACCGCCTGGAAGAGGACCATGGACTTCTTCGGGAAGCATCTGTAGCGGTTTCCCGCCCGCCCGGGTGCGGGCCCCTATGTCTCACGGCGTCAAGGAGGAGATTGACATGGCTCGCATCCGTCACATCGCCATCCTCACGGACCACAAGGAGAAGCTGGTGGAGTATTACACCAGCGTCTTCGGGCTCAAGGTCGTCAAGGGCGTCGGCACCGCCACCTACCTTTCGGACGGGCACGTCAACCTCGCCATCATCCCCAAGGGTCCGGAAGAGGAGGTGGAGGGACATCCGCTCGACAGCGGACTCAACCACATCGGCTTCGAGGTGGACGACGTCCAGGCCGTGAAGCCCTTGTCGGAACGCATGGGCGCGGCCGACGACGTCCGGAAGCGGCCGCCGAACCGTGAATCGGAGTACCGGGTACAAGACCCGGACGGCAACCTCATTGACCTGTCACAGCACGGGTGGCCGGTCTGACAGGGCTGTTGGCGTCCTTCGACTTCGCTTCGCTACGCTCAGGACGAACGGAGCGAGAGCCAGAGAGCCAGAGAGCCAGAGCCAGAGCCAGAGAGAGAGAGAGAGAGAGAGAGAGAGAGAGAGAGAGAGAGAGAGAGAGAGAGAGAGAGAGAGAGATTGTTTCCACACCGTTCGTCCTGAGCCCTTCGACAGGCTCAGGACAGGCGTAGCGAAGCGAAGTCGAAGGACGCCATCTCAAGGGCGCCATCCCTGACGGGTCCCAATTTTCTCGAATTCTACGGAGACCATGTATGGCTGAACAGGAACGGGTGCTGTTGCCCGCGGACGTTTGCCCGAGGCGTTATGACATAACCCTCAAGCCGGACCTCGAACGCTTTACCTTCAGCGGCAGCGAATCGGTGGAGGTCGAGGTGAAGTCGGCCACCCGCCGGGTCGTGCTGCACGCGGCGGAGCTGGAGCTCCACTCGGTGGTGCTGGAGCGGGGCGGGGTTTCCCGTGAGCCCGAGCGCATCGAGGCGAATGAGGAGGAAGATACCGTCGCGTTCGTTTTCAGCGAAGAGCTGGAGCCGGGAGCGGCGCGGCTGGCCATCGACTTCACCGGGCAACTGAACGACAAGATGCACGGCTTCTACCGGAGCGTTTACAACGTGGACGGCGAGGAGCGGATCATGGCCGTGACCCAGTTCGAGGCCACGGATGCCCGGCGCGCGTTCCCGTGCTGGGACGAACCGGCGCAAAAGGCCGTGTTCGCGGTGACGCTGGTGGTGCCGGAGGACCGGGTGGCGGTCTCGAACATGCCGCCGAGTGAGATCGAGACCGGAGACGACGGTCTCAAGACCGTGCGATTCGCGGAGACCCCGGTGATGTCCACATATCTGCTGGCGTTCATCGTCGGCGAGTTCGACTACGTCGAGACGCAGACGACGGAAGGCGTGACGGTGCGGGTCTACACCCCGGTGGGCAGGCGGGAGCAGGGGCGGTTCGCGTTGGATGTGGCCGCTCGGACGCTGTCGTTCTTCCACGAGTATTTCGCCATCGCCTATCCGTTGCCCAAGATGGACCTGCTGGCCATCCCGGACTTCGCCGCCGGGGCCATGGAGAACTGGGGCGCGGTGACCTACCGCGAGACCGCCATACTGGTGGACCCGGAGGAGTCTTCGGCGAGCACGCGTCAGCGCGTGGCCATCATCGTCGCCCACGAACTGGCGCACCAGTGGTTCGGCAACCTGGTTACCATGGAGTGGTGGACCCATCTCTGGCTCAATGAGGGGTTTGCCTCGTGGATCGAGTTCCTGGCGGTGGACCACCTGTTCCCGGAATGGGACATGTGGACGCAGTTCGTCTTCACCGACTTCGGCCGCGCGCTGTCCCTGGACGGACTCAAGAGCTCCCACCCCATCGAGGTGGAGGTGCGGGATCCCAAGCAGATCAGCGAGATCTTTGACGGCATCAGCTACAGCAAGGGCGCCTCGGTGATCCGGATGCTGGCCGCATATGTGGGCGCGGAGCCGTTCCGCCTCGGGCTCCAGCGCTACCTTGGGCGGCATCAATACGCCAACGCCACTACCGAGGACCTGTGGCAGGCCCTGGCGGAAGAGTCGGGGCAGCCGGTGAAGCAGATCATGGACACGTGGACCAAGCAGACGGGTTATCCGCTCATGTCCGTGGATATGAACCGGGGAGAGGTGGAGTTGCAGCAGACCCGGTTCTTCCTGAGCGGCGTGCCGGAGCGGGACGATGCCAGTCGCTGGTCGGTCCCCGTGGGCATACGAAAGGGTGGCGCGCGGGACACGTTCCGTCTCGTCGAAGACGAGCAGGCGAGCATCGGTGTGGGCGGCGGCCGGGGCGGGTGGTTGAAGCTCAACCCGGACCAGACCGGCTTCTACCGGAGTAACTACAGCGCCGAGTTGTGGGACCGGCTGGCGGCCGCAGTGGAAGCCGGAGAGCTTTCCGCGGCCACGGACCGACTCGGGCTGGAGAACGACGCCTTTGCCCTGGCCCGGGCGGGCTATCTGGATGCGGCCCGGCCGCTGGCCCTGGCGCCGGCCTATGACAACGAGACCGACTACACGGTGTGGGCCGACCTGTCGGAGAATCTCCGGGCCTACGACATTCTATTGTCCGGCCAGCCCTATCATGAGTCGTTTCGCGCTTTCGCCCGGAGCCTGTACCAGACCATCTACGAGAGTCTGGGATGGGACGCCCGGCCTGGGGAGAGTCATCTCACGAAGCTGCTTCGACCCATGGTGATCGGTCTCCTGGGACGCTACGGCGACCCGCGGGTCAACGCCGAAGCCTTGCACCGGTTCGATCAGGGGATCCGGGACAGAACGCCGGTGGCGCCGGACCTGCGGGCCGCGGTGTATGGCCAGGTGGTGGAGAGCCGGGGAGTGGAGGGATACGAGGCGGTGCTGCAGGTCTACCGTGAAGCCCAGCTTCACGAGGAAAAGAACCGTTGCCTGCGGGCGCTGGGACGCAGTACCGACCCGGATGTGCTGCGGCGGGCGCTGGAATTGGCGCTGTCCGAGGAGGTGCGCGGACAGGACACGCCGCTGGCCGTGGCCGGAGTGGCCATGAATCCCTCGGGACGGGATCTGGCCTGGGATTTTCTGCGGGACAAATGGGCGGAGTTCGATCGCCGGTACGGGCAGGGCGGTTTCATCATCGCGCGCATCGTATCCATCACCACCGAGGACTTCACCACCCTGGAGAAGGCCGCGGAGGTCGAGGCCTTCTTCGAGTCGCATCCGGCGCCCGCCGCTACACGCACGGTGCGCCAGTCCCTGGAGCGGATTCGCTCCAACGCGCTGTGGCTCGAGCGCGACGGCGAGGCCATCGCAAAATGGCTCGAAACGTCTGCGCCGAGGCCCGCCGAGAATGTGTAGGGGCGGGTTTCAAACCCGCCCGTGCCCGGGTCGCTGCACCGCTGGGAGGCGACGCGGTCAAACAGGGGGAGATTCATGGCGGGAAATGCCGAGTTGCTTTCATTCGTGACCTCGGACCAGGAGACACTGCACGGACTCTTGTTTCGCGCGGATGCGGCAGCGCACCCCGACGTGGCGCTGGTGATGACTCACGGGGTGGCCATGAGCTTCTATACCGGCCCGTTGCCGGTATTCGCCGAGGCCCTGGCCGCCCGCGGCCACCATGCTTTCTCCATCAACTGCCGCGGGCATGACTGGATCTCCCGGGGCGGCGACCTCACGGCTTTCCGGGGCGCCACCTACGAGAACTTCGAGGAGTGCGTGCTGGACCTGGACGCCGCCATCGACCGGCTGAAGCAGGAGGGCTACACCCGCTTCGTGCTGGTGGGGCACAGCCTGGGCTCGGTCAAGTCCCTCTACTACCAGGGCACCCGCAGGCGCGACGACGTCGTCGGGGTGATTTCGTGCTCCGCGCCCAAGCAGTTCTACGCCGCCCGGGCCATCGAGGACGCGGAGTTCGAAGCGCGTATGGCGGACGCCGAGGGCCGGGTGGCCGGAGGCCATGGGGAGGACTTCCTGTGGGCGCCCGCCAGCGGCGCCACCGGACTGTTCACCTACAGAACCTACGTCAGCAAGTACGGCCGCCACGAGACCAACGACGTGCGCCCGCACGCCGCGGCGCTGGGCTGTCCCTTGCTGGTCACCGCGGGAGAGATCGAGGCCGCCTATTTCCGTGAGTACGCCCGCGAACTGACCGAGTCGGCGGGATCCGAGAACTGCACCTGCATCATCGTCCCCGGCGCCAATCACTTCTACGCAGGCTGCGAGACCTTCATGATCGACGCCCTCGACGGCTGGCTCAAGGAAAACGTCGCCTAGCGTCCGGCAGGCCTTTGAGGGCCATATGCTGAAACGTTTGCTGGCCATCGGTGTCTGTTTGTGTCTCATACCCGTGGCCGCGTGGGCGTTCTACAAGCCGACACGGGTTCTTGCACCCGAACTGGCCGGAGTTACATGCGTCAGCGATGTGATTTGTCTCGAGGACGTGTCGCGTCACGAGGAAGCGGCCAGGCTGTATGACGAAGCATTCGACTTCGTCAATTCCTCGATGGGCGCCATGGCCAGGAAAGCCCGGGTCATCTTCTGTGCTTCGGCAGCCTGTTTTCAATCTTTCGGGATTCAACCGGGCGGCCGCGCACACCGTAGGCAAATTCGGCATTGTCATCAGTCCGCGCGGTTGGAAGGACTACTACGTTCGTCACGAGATGATCCATCATCTGCAGGCCGAACGCATGGGCGTTTTCAGACAGTGGCGCAGCCCCGCCTGGTTCACGGAAGGGATGGCCTACTCGCTTGGCCGAGATCCCCGGGCACAACTCTCCGAGCCTTGGCAGCGGTACCGTTCGGAATTCGAGAAGTGGTACCGAACGGTAGGTGCAGAGCGTCTTTGGGAAGAGGCGCGAAAGCTGTAGGAACGGCCTGAGCCGTGGTTGGCGTTAGCAAGGCTTAACCCATCTTTAACATGAATGAGGGGATTTTGGGGTATTTGGGTGCGGGCACACCATCTAACCTAGTGAATTCATTAAGATCAGGTTTCCAGGGATGAAATGTAGTGCCATACTAATGCATTCTGGCTTGCATTCCGGTCCCCGCTCTGCTACCCTGCCCACATGTTCATCCGCCGCACCAAGACCCGGGGCGCCGACCGGGGCCAAGTCTACTTCTCCTACCGCTTGGTCCGCTCCGAGCGCAGCGGCGAGCGGGTACGGCAACGCACCCTGCTCAACCTCGGCAGTGACTTCGGGGTGGCGCCGGAACATTGGCCGGTGTTGTGTGCGCGCATCGAACAGTTGATCTCCCCGCAGGCGGTGCTGGTGGAGTTGTACTGTCCGGAAGAGGTGGAGCGGGAAGCGCAACGGATCGCCATGCAACTGGTAAGCCGGGCACCCGCAGTTGAGGGCGGTGGCGGTGATGTGCAAGCGGTGGATGTGGACTCCTTGGAGTTGGTGCGTCCGCGCTCGGTGGGGGTGGAGCATGTGGGGCTGTGGGCCATGGAGCAGGCCGGCCTGGAGGAGTTGTTGGAGGGGCTGGGGTTCAACGGCCGGCAACGGGCAGTGGCCATGGCGTTGATCATCGGGCGCATGGCACAGCCCGGGTCGGAACGGGCGACTTGGCGGTGGTTGTGCCAACGCAGCGGCCTGGGGGAGTTGTTGGGGGTGGACTTCGAGAGCCTGAGCCTGATGCGGCTCTACCGTGTCTCGGATGTGCTGATGGCCCATCGCGAGGCCATCGAGAACCACTTGTTTGAGCGGGTGACGGAGTTGTTCAGCCTGAAGCACACCGTGACACTCTATGATCTCACCAACACCTTCTTCGAAGGCGAAGCCCAAGGCCAGCCCAAGGCCAGGCGGGGGCACTCGAAAGAGCAGCGCAGCGACTGCCCGCTGCTCACCCTGGGGCTGGTGCTCGACGGCTCGGGCTTCGTACGCCGCTCCGAAGTGTTTGCCGGCAATGCCGACGAAGACAAGACCCTGGCGCCCATGCTCGCGGCTCTCCAGGCGCCCCAGGATGCCCTGGTGGTGATGGATGCGGGCATTGCCACCGAGAAGAACATCGCTTGGTTGCGGGACCACGGCTACCGCTATCTGGTGGTCAGCCGCCAACGCGCCCGTCTTTTTGATCCTGAACGGGCCACTGCCATCGAGACCCGCTCTCATCAGAAGGTTCACCTGCACCGGGTCGTCGATGAGGACCAGGGCGAGGTGCGGCTGTACTGCTACTCAGAGGCCCGAGCCAAGAAGGAAGAGGGCATCTCCAAACGCTTCGCCGCACGCTTCGAAGGCGCGTTGCAAAAGCTCCATGAGGGCCTCTCCCGGCCCCGGACCCGCAAGGGCCTCGCCCATGTCTGGCAGCGCATCGGGCGCATCCAGGAACAAAGCCGAGGGGCCGCGCAGCATTACCATGTTGACGTGGTGGCCGACCCGCAAAGCGGCAAGGCCACGGCCGTCACCTGGGAGAGCCAGCCCCGCCCGGGTACCCTGCTCACTCATCCGGGCGTCTACTGCCTGCGCACCAATCTCAGTGACTGGGATCAGCAAACCCTCTGGCGCACCTACACCATGCTCACCGATCTGGAAGCCGTGTTCCGCTCCCTCAAGTCCGAACTCGGCGTGCGTCCCATCTTCCACCGAAAGCAGCATCGTTCCGACGGCCACTTGTTCATCACCGTCCTCGCCTACCAACTCGTACAAATCATCCGCCGACGCCTCGCCGGGTTCGGTGAGACCGCAAGCTGGACCACCTTGCGCCGCATCCTCCAGGGCCAGCACCGGGTCACTGCCACCTTCCGCCGCAAGGACGGCCGCACCCTCCACGTCCGCAAGGCCACCCGGGCCGAGCCTCATCAGCTCACAATCTATAATGTTCTCGGGCTCAATCCCGCACCCGGTGGTATCAAAAAGTTGACCGTCTAAACTCTTGAAGTTATCGTTGAACCACCAGAATGTAGTGCCAGAAGAACAAAATCGACCCGCTAACCCCCTGAATTATAATGACTCTCAAATACCTATGTTAAACTTGGGTTAACCCGTCTCAATCGGCAGATCGCCAATCCGGGCGAACTCACGTCATTTGCGGTGACGACTGTATGGCCTAGCGGTTTGAAGGTCGTTGGGCGTCGTACGGAACCCGATGGCGCGGGCACGAAAATCGTCGGCCTTTGTCAAGCTTCCTGCATTCGTGGAGTTTGGCTGCGTCACTTGGCCGGCTTCTGTCCATAGAGTTGATATAAGACGGAGGGGACCTTCTTGGGTAGGGCGTGGTTCAACCCGTTAGCCAGTTTTCGATCCGCAGGTCGGGATGCGGCCAAACCGCGTTCATTGGCGGTGACGATGGTATGGCCCAGGGCAATCCCCTGAGCGGCGATGAGGAGATCATTGCCACCTATCACTTGACCAGCTCGTTCAAGACGTGCGCGCAACAGTCCATGGACGCTGTCCGCGGGCGCTTCGAAGGCGAGAACCTCAAGGCTGCGAAAGATTGTGTCAAGCTGTTCCGAAAGCCGGGCTGATCCCCTCTTCGCCGCTCCGTAACGGAGTTCCGCGGTGACGATGATGCTGGTACAGACCTGCGCTTCGCCGACTTCGCGAATGCGTTGTGCAACGCAGCCTCCCGGATTGCGTACCAAGTCTGAGACGAATTTGGTATCCAGCAGGTAACCCATCAAAGTTCGACGGGTTTGACGGGCAGTTCGGGGATTGGCGGAAATTCCTCGTCAAGCGGCTGGAGTGTCGCGAGCACGGCGAGCAGGGACTTCGGCTCGACAGGCTCGATGATCAATCGTTCTCCTTCCTTCCGCATCACGGCCTCGTTACCGGGAAGCTCGAACTCTCGGGGGATTCTTATCGCTTGGTTCCGCCCGTTCTTGAATAACTTGACATGCCGTTCCGGAATCATGGTTACCTCCGCTGGCATATGTCTAAAAATATGCCGTTTTGCATGTCAATCGGTCCAAGCGGTTCTTTCTATTACGCCCCTGCGCACCGTGCGACGGCCGCCCGGACTCTTGTATGAGACTCCACGTCAAAGCTGAGTCAGCAGCCTGCCGTACCCCCCGATGGGCTGGTTCAGCCCCATGGCCTTCAGCGCCGTCCAGATCCAGGCCTGGGTGTTGGTGACCACGGGCTTGCCGAACTCCTGCTCCAACTGGTCGATGACGGGTGTGATCCGCCACTTGTTGCAGGGCATGTAGAGGCCGTCCACATCCGGGTTTTCCTGCAACAGTGGACGCGCCACCTCCAGCCCTGACTCCGGCGGCAAGGTCCATATGACCCGGGAGTTCTCGTAGGCCAAACCCCGGTAGGCAGCGACGTGGATCTCGTCGTGCTCGAGAAAACGGGCCAGCCGGGCATCCTGGTCCTCCGGGAAAGGTGACGCCATCACCACGCGTTTCAGCCCCAACTCACGACAGGCGTCCACGACCGACGTCAGCACCGTGGACGCGGGCACCGGCGTGATCTCGCCTACGGCCTTAAGGAGCTGGCGGTCCGAGCCGGGCCCTTTGTAGGACAGGAACAGCTCGCCGGTGACCATGAGAAAGTCGAGGGGAAACTCGGTCAGCTCCCTGACCAGGCCGAAGAATTCACTCTCCGCCCGGGCGAACTCCTGGTCCGTGAATTCCCGCACCCGAAGTCCCCGGCCCTCCACCGTGATGTCCGGCGGCAGGATCCGGTAGACGTCGGCAAGCACCTCTTCACTCATATTGGGTGATATCAGGCCGATGCGTTTCATGTTCTTCTACACTTCCCAGGGGAACGCGTGTCACGGTCTGGGGAGGTGGGTCACACGTTGCCCAGCGACAGGAGTGACAGCGATTTCACCTCGAAGTCCTTGACCCAGTACTCACCGGTGTACATGTTCTCGGCTCCCTTGGCGATGTTGGCCCGGGTCTCGCTCTTGACGTATTGCTCCATTTCCTGTGTCGTCTCCCAGAAGGTGAGAGAGATTCCCTCGTCCGGGTTCTCGGAGCTTCGGAGCAGTTGACGTCCGCGAAACCCCGGCATTTTCGCCGTGCCCGGAACCACCACCTCGTTGTAGAACCGTTCGTATTCGTCCCATTTCCCGGGTCGAAGCTTACCCCATAAAATTCTGCAAAACATGGTTTCCTCCTGACGGACCGGCATCCCAAAGGGCGCGAGGCCTGTTCCCGGTCCCGGTTTCGGCTTTTCCTCGACTCCCGACAGCCTTATCGTCTTCATTGTAGACGAAACCGGAGGGTCCGCAAACTTTCGCCGAGGGTCTCGATCAGCCGGCCGGATTGCGGCAGATGACGTTGACCAGGGCTTGGCGTCCTTCTTCCTTCACGGCCTTGAGGCCGCGCTCCAGGGCGGCCGGCAACTCCTCGGGGTTGTCCACGCGCTCCGCGTGCGCGCCGCACGCCTGGGCGGTCAGCTCGAACTGCGGCGACGGCGTCAGGTCCGTGCCCGGAAAGTTCCCGGATTGGTGGGCGATGCCGTCGGGATACAGCTCGCGGACCGTGCTCAACGTCGCGTTCCATGCCTGGTTGTTGTAGATCACGGTGAGGAACGGGATCTGGTACTTCTGCGCGGTGAAGTGGCATGCCGTGGGGACGCAGAACATGTAGGAGCCGTCCCCTTCGGCGGCGATGACCGTGTGGTCGGGCGCGGCCAGCTTGGCGCCGATGGCCGCTCCCATTCCCCACCCCAGGTGGCCGGCCGGCGCCTGATCGAAAAACGATCCGGGCCGCTCCAGCCCCAGCACCGGCCCAAGGGGCGAGGTCACGGCCTCTCCCACGACGATGGTCTTCTCGTCCATCACGTCCGCGATGCACTGCGACACCCACAGGGGATGGATGGGCCGCTCGTCCTTTACCTTGTCGATCCGCGCGGCGAGCTCCGCCCGCCCCTGATCGTGCGCGGCCCTGACCCGTTTCCGCCGCTCCTCCACGCTCTTCCGGAGCGCGTCCGAGCCATCGAGCCCCTGACGGAGCAGGTCGTTGAGTACCGGCAGCGTGACGTCGGCGGACCCGGTCATGGCGTAGTCCACCGGAAAGCCCCAGACCGGAATGGAGGAGAACAGCGGGTCCACCTCCAGTTGAAGTACGGTGGCATCGGGCTGGAGCTTGTCCCGGTTGGCCGGCGTCCACGGGACGTCGATGTCGATGAGAAAGACCACGTCTGCCCGTTTTATGTGGTCGTCGATGTCGTGACCGGCATGACACGGGTGGCTCGACGGGAAGTTCATGTACGGCGACTGCGGGTGCTGGACCACCGGAACGGCCAGCAGGCCGGCCAGCTCCACCAGCGGCTTGACCGCGGCGGGGTTCCGTCCGATGTAGCGCGTCAGGATTACCGGGTCGGCGGCGCTCATGAGGATTTCCGCCGCCTGCTCGAGGTCGGCCACCGGAGTCTGGTACTTGGTCGGCGGCTTGAACACGTCCGCGGACACCCGGGTGGTTTCCATGGCCTCGTACAACCACTCCCGCGGCAGCGACAGGTACACCGGGCCCCGGGGTTCCGCCATGGCGATCTTGAAGGCCCGTGGCACGATGGTGCCGAGCTGCTCGTTGGCGCGGTTCTCGAAATCCCACTTGACAAACTCGCGCACAATGGCGCCCTGGTCCCGGGATTCCTGGCGCCAGTGGATGTGGCGGCTCTTGCCCCCGGCCACCTCGCCCTCGGTCACGGGAGTCCTTCCCGCCACGAACAGCATGGGCACCTGGCACGCCTTGGCGTTCATGAGTCCGCCGAGGCCGTTGGCGGTGCCGGGCAGGGTGTGCACCAGCACCACCTGCGGCTTGCCCGAGGCGCAGTAGTAGCCGTGGGCCATGGACACCGCCGCCTGCTCGTGCGGCACCACGACGATCTCCGCCCCCTTGGACTCGCTGCGATGCATCTTGGCCAGAGCCTCCAGGATCGGACCGTGGTCCGTGCCTGTGTTGGCGAAGATGTAATCCACGTCGGGGTTGGCGTTGATCTGGGCCAGAAAGGCTTCGGCACCGTTGGCCACGGTCACGTCTTCGAAATGGGGTCGCGGCATGTTGGAGTTCTCCCTGTGTTTGGGGTGGTCACCGACGTGGTGAGTTCATCACCGGTGGGTAAGCCGGTGCGCCAGCCAGGACACTAACAACGGTGTCGTCGGCGTGTCAAATCAACGGTCGGACGAGAGAAACGGAGTTGACCGGGTATTCGAATCATTTTATGTTTCACACTGTTTCCGGAGGGAGCGGCCATGAGTCAGTCACGTGAGGAGTCGGAGGCGATCGAGGGCACGTACGTGTTCGACGGCGCCTTGTCGCGCAAGGGCTATCGTCTGAACAAGTTCTTCTTCTCCCTCAACAAGGCCGAGAACCGCGCGGCCTTCAAGGAAGATGCCGGGGCGCTGATGGATCGCTTCGGCCTTTCCGATTGGGAGAAGCGGAAGATCCGCGAGAAGGACTGGCTGGCGTTGGCGCGCGAGGGCGGCGCCAACATCTACGTCATGTACAAGATGGGCTCGGTGACCGGGGACAGCCTGCAGCACATCGGCGCGGCGTTCCGCGGGCAGAGCCTTGAGGAGTTTCTCAGCACGAGAAACGTCCAGGGGGCCAGGTAGCATGGGCAGGATCGTCGCGGGAATCGGGTCGTCGCACGTGCCGGCGGTGGGTGCGGCGTTCGACCAGGGCAAGCAGGACACCCCCGAGTGGAAGCCGCTGTTCGACGGCTACCGGCCGGCCATGGAATGGCTCCGGGAGGCCCGCATCGACGTGGCCATCTTCATCTACAACGATCACGGCACGGACTTCTTCTTCGACAAGTATCCCACCTTCGCCATGGGCGTGGCCGACAGCTATCCGCCTGGCGATGAAGGCTGGGGCCCGCGCCCGTTGGAACCGGTTCCCGGCGATCCCGAGTTCTCCTGGCACGTGGCCGAGTCGCTGATCCGGGAGAGCGAGTTCGACATGACCGTGTGCCAGGAGCTGTCCGTGGACCACGGCCTGCTCACGCCGTTGCCGCTGCTGTGGTCCAACGAGCCCCGGTGGGACATCAAGGTGCTGCCGGTGGTGGTTAATGTGCTGCAACACCCGCTGCCCACGGCGCGCCGGTTGTGGAAGCTCGGGCAGGCGCTGCGCACGGCCGTGGAGAGCTACCCGCGGGACATCCGCGTGGCCGTGCTCGGTACCGGCGGGTTGTCGCACCAACTCCACGGCGAGCGTTTCGGTTTTCGCAACGAGGAGTGGGACCGCCGCTTCATGGAGCGCATCGTGAACGGGCCGGAAGAGCTGGTGGCCCTGTCCCACCACGAGTACATGGTGCAGGGAGGCGCCGAAGCGGTGGAGATGATCATGTGGCTGGGCATGCGCGGCGCCCTGTCCCCCGAGGTGAGGCTGGTGCACCAGAACTACTATGCGCCCATGTTGACGGGGATGGGGCTGTTGCTTCTGGAAGACACGGCGGCGTCGTGACCGGCTCTTCCTCTCGTGGCTGTGGCACGGGCGGGTTTGAAACCCGCCCCTACATCGGTCGCGCCTTCCAACGCGTCTTGTGCATTTACAAAGGCTACGGGTCCTCGGCCGGCAGCCCCACCAGATCGGCCACGCGTTGGGCGTAGTGGTTCCAGGTCCACTCGTAGACTTTCAACACGGCGGCCTGGAGGCCCCCTTCCAACACGAAAGCGAAGGCGTCGAGGTCTGCCTGGGGAAGCGGCGCCGGCGGACCGCCGCCGGCGCGGGTGGCGTCCAGTGTGATCTTCGCCAGCATCTCCAGGCGGAGGGCCAGCAGGGTCACGGCTTCCACCGTGGGTCCGATGACCGTGAGGCCGTGCCCGCGCATGAGACAGCAGTCCCGGTCGCCCATGACGGCCATGAAGTCCGCCGCCAACTCCGGGCTGTCGATGAGCACTGATCTCGGATAGACGGGGATCCCCTGAATGGCGGCACCGAGGCTCAGGGGGTCGTAGGAGCCGTAGATGGGCCGCAGCTCCAGGCCGGCGATGGTGGCCACGAGGCAGTGGTAGGGATGGGCGTGGAGCACGACCTGGGCGTCCGGGCGCGCCTTGTAGAGCTCGCCGTGGATCGGCAACTCCAACGGCACCCGGTACCCGTCCACCTGCTCCACCGTGCGGTCGAAGCCCAGCCGGCGCACGTGGCGCACGTCGGAGTAGAGCAACCCCTTCTCTTCGTCGCCGAGCAAGCGCATGAACATCTGGTCGGTGCCTGGAATCCGCGCCGACAGGTGCCCCAGTATGTCGCCGAGGCATCCCTGGCTGGCGAGGATACGAGTGCCCAGCGCGATCTTGCGCCGGAGGTTGTTCAAAGCTTCATCCATGGATCATCCTTTCGGACCGCCGAATCCGCCGGTCGCCGCATGCAGACGTGTAAACCGTGTAAGCGGGGGAGTGTCAAGTAGCCTTGCCGTGCCCCCAACCCGTGACTACTGTGAAGATCGCCTGCGAAAATCCGTCATCGGTGCGAAAATCGCACCGAGCCCTCGAACCCGTCATTCCCGCGAAACAGGCTGCGTCAAAACACCATCCGAGAGAGGCAACGACCCCTCGAATCGTCATTCCGGCGAAACAGACTGTGTCAAAACCCATCCGAGCGAGGCACCGAGCCCCCGAAATCGTCATTCCGGCGAAAGCCGGAATCCAGGAGGGGTGGGGCGGGGGAAACGCTGCGTAGCGGCCCCGCCACCGCCCTGGATTCCGGCTTTCGCCGGAATGACGGATTGGCCCTTCGTGCCTCGAAGTTGGCGTCTCGACACAGCCTTGCAAGCGGGAATCCAGGGGGGCGGTAAGGCGGTCATGGTCCATGGGCAAGGCACAATTGCAACAACGGCGGCCTTGATCTAAGGTCAGGCGCAGTCATGACCGCGTATGCCACCCTGCACGAGCTTTTGTCCTATCGGGTCGCGGAGCGGCCGGAGCGGCCGTGTCTCGTCCATGACGACCGGTGCTGGAGCTATGCCGAGTTTGCCGGGGAGGTGGACCGGGTGGCGCGCGCCCTTACAGCACTTGGCCTTTGGCCGGGCCAGAAGGTCGCGCTGCTGCTCCCCAACTGTCCGGAGTTCCTCTGGACGGTGTTCGCCATGGCCCGCACCGGCGGAGTGTTCGTTCCCCTGAACCCGGCACAGACAGCGGACGAGCTGAAGTATCTGCTGGCCCACTCCGAGGCGCGATTTCTGTTGACCACCGGTGCTTTCATGCCAGTCATCGACACCATCCGGGACGACTGTCTCGAGCTGGAGCGTGTGGTCACGCTCGATTCCGGCAGCGGAAACGGCGCCACGGGGTGGGACGAATTCATCGGCGCAGCGGGGGGCGGGCCGGAATTCGCGGACGTGTCGCCCGAGGATCTGGCTTCCATCATTTACACGTCCGGAACGACGGATCGTCCCAAGGGCGTCATGCTGAAGCACCACGCCTTCGCTTTCGCCCCGAGCCGCAGGGCCCGGGCGCTGGGATGGACGGAGGACGACCGGGTGCTGGTGGTGATGCCGTTGTTTCACGTGAACGCCCTGTGCCACATGACCATCGCCATGATGTCGGTGGGCGGGGTGGTGGTGCTGAAGGACCGGTTCAGCGCCTCCCGTTTCTGGGATGACGTCAAGGAGCACGGCGTCACGACGTCGAGCATCATGCAAACGATTCCGCGGATCCTGCTGAACCTGCCGCCGGATCCCTCGGACCCGGACACGTCGTTGAGGCAGGTGATCGCGCTGTTGCCGCCGAACGTCCACTTGGAGTTCGAGCGCCGTTTCGGCGTCACCGCCGTCCCGTCGTACAGCCTCACCGAGGATCTGCTGAGCGTTCTCGGTCCGCTGGAAGCGTCCGGACGGAAGCTCGGGAGTTGCGGCGTGGCCATCGCCCCGGGGGTGCACCGGTTGCGCATCTGTAACGAGGAAGGGGAGAGCTGCGCGCCCGGGGAGCTCGGTGAGATCGTGAAGCAAAGCCCGGCGGTGATGATGGGCTACTACAAGAACCCGGAGGCCACCGCCGCGGCCCTCCGGGACGGATGGCTCCACACCGGCGATCTCGGCTACCTGGACGAGGACGGCTTCCTCTATTTCGTCGACCGCAAGAAGGACATGATCAAGCGCGGCGGAGAGAACATCGCCTCCGCCGAGGTGGAACGTGTCTTGACTTCCCATCCGCTTGTTGCCGAGTCCGCGGTGGTGGCGGTGGCGGATCCCATCCGTCAGGAAGAGGTCAAGGCGTGCCTCGTGCTCGGTCCCGGGGGTTCCCGAGAGACATTGCCGCCGGAGCAGGTCTGGGCGTTCTGTGCCGAGCACCTGGCACCGTTCAAGATCCCGCGTTACCTCGACTACCGGCAGGAACTGCCGAAAACGCCCAGTTCCAAAGTGCAGAAGAATCTCCTTCGGGAAGAAGGCCTGTGCGCCGGCATGGTGGATCGCCAAGCCGCGGAACGCGGATCATGAGTACCCGGAACGGGGAAGCGATGCCATTGCGGCGCCTTGACAATGAAGCGCGCAACGGATGATGATGGCACCATCCCAAGGCAACGGCGCCGTAACCATCCCGTAAGCAGAAAGGAACACACAGTGGCAAAAAGCATGAACAGTACTGCGCAAAAACATCGACCCAAGAATCTCGGCAGCCCGAAAATGCGCTGGGGCAGCGACGTGGTGGCGGCGGTGACCCGGAAGCTGGACCTCAAGTACATCGCGCTGGTCCCGGGAGCGAGCTACCGCGGGTTCCACGACAGTCTGGTGAACTACCTGGGCAACGAGAATCCGCAGATGGTCACTTGTCTGCACGAGGAGCACTCGGTCTCCATCGCCGACGGATACGCCAAGGCCACGGATGAGCCCATGGCGGTGGCGCTTCACTCCAACGTGGGGTTGATGCACGCCACCATGACCATCTTCAATGCCTGGTGCGACCGGACCCCCATGGTGATATTCGGCGCCACCGGCCCGGTGGACGCCCACAAGCGGCGCCCGTGGATCGACTGGATCCACACTGCCGCCGACCAGGGCGCGATCATCCGGAACTACACCAAGTGGGACGACCAGCCCGCCTCCCCGCAGGCGGCGGTGGAATCCGTGCTACGGGCCAACCAGATGGCCCGCACCGCCCCCTGCGGCCCGACCTACGTCTGTCTCGACGTGGGCCTTCAGGAGGAGGCGCTCACCGAGGAGGTGCTGATCCCGGACGCGTCGCGGTATGCTCCGGCAGACCCGCCGTGCGCGTCGGCGGCTACGGTGAAGCGGGTCCGGGCGCTGCTCAAGAAGGCCAAGTTCCCGGTAATCCTCATGGGACGCGTGTCCCGGAGCAAGGCGGACTGGGAACGCCGGGTTCAGTTGGCGGAAGCTCTCAACGCGCCGGTGCTGACCAGCTCCAACGATCCGTCTTCCTTCCCCACCATGCACCCGTTGCACCTGGCCCCGCCGGGATTGCGGCCGTCCAAGCAGGCGACGGCGCTGGTCAAGAAGGCCGACGTCATCCTGAGCCTCGACTTTCTGGACCTGGCGGGCTATCTCCGGGGTTGCCTGGGAGCGTCGCAGACCCAGTCACCGCCCGACAAGACCATCATCCATTGTTCCATGGACACCTACCGTACCAACGGCTGGAGCATGGATCACCAAGCCCTCCCGGCGGTGGACATCCCGGTGGCGTCGACCCCGGACACTTTCGTGGAACAACTGCTGGACGGCTTCGGCCGCAAGCGCCCCGCGGCGGGTTTGAAGAACATCACCCATTGGACCCGTACGCCCACCGGCAAGGCCCGGCCCAAGCAGGGCGTCCCCATGACGGTCATGGACATGGCGCTGACCGTGCGCGAGTTCGCCCGTGACAAGCCCGTGACGTTCGCGCGTCTGCCCATCGGCTTCTCCGGCGAAGGCTCGGAGTTCACCGGTCCGCTGTCCTTCATGGGCAATGACGGCGGCGGCGGCGTGGGCAGCGGCCCCGGCCACGCCGTGGGTACGGCGCTGGCGCTCAAGGGCAAGGGCCGGCTGGTGGTGGGGGTTCTGGGCGACGGCGACTACCTGATGGGCTGCAACGCGCTGTGGACCGCCACCCACATGGATCTGCCGCTGCTGCTGGTCATCGCCGACAACCGTTCCTACTACAACGACGAGATGCACCAGGAACGGGTGGCGGTGATGCGCAAGCGGCCGGTGCAGAACCGCTGGATCGGACAGCGGCTCGATGACCCGCCGGTGGACCTCATCGCCATGGGCAAGGCACAGGGCTTCGACGGCGAGGCACCGGTGTCCACCTCCGAGGACCTGGCCGCCGCCCTGGAACGCGGCGCAAAGGTCGTGGGCAAGGGCGGCCGCTACGTCATCAACGCGCTGGTGGAGCCTGGATACGCCGAGACCGGCGTGGATCAGCGGGCGGCGATGGACAAGAAGAAGTGACGCGTCCGCGCGGTGACACAGGGGACGGACAGGCGGGTTCAAACACGGGGTCATGAAGGGGCACACTGTTGGGGGGATCCCGACAGGCACATCCGTGGCGACGATGGCGAATACACTCTTGTCATCGTGCCGGAACAGAGCGGGCAATCATCCAGATCTCACCGCGACCGGCATGAAAGTAGGGGCCGTCCAGATGCCCGTGTTCTCCGCCAAGGGAATCGTGAACCAAGAAAGCGCACGCTGAAGCATGCGCACGGAGGAGGGAACATGAGAAACTTTGGGTCGAGCTTCGCTGTTGCTCTTGTCGTCGGGTTGTTCGCCGGAACTCTTCTTGCACAAGACGCTTGGGCTGAGTGCGAGTTTCTGCCCGTGGCGTCGGTAGACTGTCCTGCCAGCCTCAGCCCTCAGGAAGCCGCTTTGTGTGGAATCTGGGGGGAAGGGTATTTTGAATTCGCTGGCGGCAAGCTGCCTCATTGTCTGGCGGTCGAAATCTCGGATGGCAAAACCACGATCTGGTACGCCACGGGTCAACATACTACACGAAGAAGTCGCACGGGCTATTCTGAACGCAAGGCCCAAGTCAAGGGCGAGGTCCTGACCGCTTCATGGTCCACCAAACTGCCTGGTGGTCTAATAGAGGTAGAATACCGTCGCGATGGCGACGTGCTTCGTGGCAAGTACATGCGAAACAATCGAACCTCCTTGGTGACCCTGCCTCGCTTTGGAAAATGAGGGACTCGATGGAGTCGGGAGAGCGGCAGGGTACCGGTGAGCAAGATCTTTGACTAGCTAGTACTACAGCGTTGCGCACGATCAGTATCGTACTCCAACGTTCCGTGTTACGGTGCTCGATGAGTGAGCGGATGCGCTCCATCAGTCACCCTCCAAACGTCGCACCAACTCGCGGGCGTTCTTCGGCCCGTCCTTGGGCTTGCGATTCGTGACGCCGGGATAGGCTGCGATAAGGGCTTTCTCCACGTGCCCGGCTTGATCTTTCGTCGTGCCGCTATGATGCACGATGCGCAATGGCTCCAGAGCTGCTTCCTCGATCTCTCTCAGGATCCTTCGGGCCAAGTTGTGACCGCATTCAGCGTCCCGCTGAAACTTACGCTTGGCGTGCTGTTGAAAGACCCGGTTACCCTGCCCCATACCAACATAGAAGGTAGTGCCGGTTCGCGGGTGCACGAAAATCGTGTCATGCCGCTCCCAAAAGATACTCTGTTTCGCCTAATTTCCGTCCAATTCTCATCGCCACTCTTTCGACGGCCTGGCTCAGGGTTGCATCGTCGAGATGGACGTAGCGGTTGGTCGTGGACGCCCGCCCAAGCAGGCGTCCGGGCGACATGCAGGCTCTCGACGTTCATGGCCGCGTGCGAGGCGTGGGCATGCCGCAGGTCGTGGAGCCGCCGCGCATCCGCCGCGATCCTGGCCATGTCGCGCGCCTTCGTCCAGAACCAGTAAACCGCCCCATCGGTCAACGGTCCTTTGATAAGCGGTTGCAGGTCGTCTAGTGTGCGATATGTCGTCCGAGCGTCAGCCATTTTTGCATAGAGCAGCAACGCCACCACCAGCCCGCAACGAGGGTCGAACCATAGTGTTCGTGGACGAGAGCGGGTTGACCGAACGACCGAATCGGTATCGTACGTGGTCGCCCCGGGGACAGACGCCGGTGCTGCAATATCACTTCAATTGGAAGAGTCTGTCGGCCATCGCTGGAGTCACGTGGTGGCGCTTCTATTTTCGACTGTTTCCCGGGGCCATCAAGAGCCCCCAGATTATCGAATTTTTGAAGCACTTGATGCGGCATATCCCGGGCCGCTGCTGGTGGTCTGGGACGGGTTGCCGAGCCACCGGAGCCGGTTGGTCCGGGAGTTCGTGGCCGCCACCGAAGGCGGACTGGTCCTGGAACGGTTGCCGGCTTATGCCCCGGAACTGAACCCCGTGGAATACCTCTGTGGGTACTGGAAGCATCATGAACTGCCCAACTTCTGCCCCAAGGACTTCGTTCAACTCAGCGGCCATGACCGTCGCGCCCTTCGCCGCATCCAACGCCGACCCCATCTCGTTACTGCTTTCTGGAAACAGGCCAACCTGTTCCTATGCAACTCCTGATCGCGCCACATGGGTCGCCTCGCCAGGTAGTGGGTCTTGCCTCGCGGGTGATGTAGGACCTATACGACGGGGAACCCGGGCTGGGCCTCGGGGTAGCTCAAGCACTCGATGTCCGTGAAGTAGAGGCACACCCCCGGCTTTCTACCGTGCTCGTCGAGCCATTCGAAGCCCGGGCGGAAGTCGGTGCCGCCCCGGCCCCTGAAGGGCGATCCCGTCGGGGAGGTCGTCGGGGCCCGTACTCGGCCGCGTGCTGCAATGCGGCGTCGACTTGGAGCACGATGACGCTCCCGAGGCGGATCTCGGCGGCGACCTCGCGTAGCTCTGCCCAGAACTCGGCGAGGGTTTCGGCCGGTACCGAGCCCGAAGTGTCGATGATGACTGCGATCGCGTCGATGCCCTCGGAGCGGATTGAGGGCAGGTAGAGGCCGCCGTCGATGAAGCGCCTGTTGGGCACGCTCCAGCTGTAGTCGCGGTTCGCGGTGTCGGTCATGTAGCGGCGCAGCAGGGTCCGCCAGTCGAGCGTGCTCGCACGGGCATTGCGGACCGTCTCCTCGACGCGTCCGGGGGTCTTGCCCTCGGCCCTGGCGATGCTGAGGCTTGGTGCATGGCCTCGTCCCACGCCTGCTCCTCCGCTGCGGTGTCCACGGGCGCCTCGCCGGAATCGGAGCCGTCGCCTGCGCAGGAGTTGGCGTACATGACCTCGCCGGCGCCGGAAGGATCGTGGCTCGGCGGGGCATCGGATGCGCCGTCCCGGCCTTGGCGGTTCCCCTCCTGACCGTCGCCGTCGCCGGCGGGATCGGACGGATCGCCGGATTCATCGCCGCCGGGAGGCGGCTGGCCAGCGACACCGGCCCCCGCGCCGCCGGCATCTTGGGATGCGTTGCCGCCGTCACCGGAATCGTCGTCCCCAGGCTCCGGCAGGCGGTCGTATGCCTGCTCGACGAACAGATTTCAAACCTGCCCGCGCGCGGTCCTTTGGCAGAGGACTTCAGGGCTAGACGTCGAAGAAGACCGTTTCGCGCGGTCCCTGAAGGTGGATGTCGAACTCGTAGACGGGAGGCATCCCTTCACCTTCCCGCCTGGCGGCCACGAGCGTTTCGCGCCGGCTAACATCCTCGATGGATTGCAAGACCGGGTCCTTCTCGTTGGCTACGGCCTCGTCCGCGAAATAGATGCGCGTAACCAAGTGCTTCAGCAGCCCTCGAGCGAACACTGACAGGGAGATATGCGGCGCCTGGGCGCTCTCGCCGGGTCCGGGCACGCATCCCGGCTTCACCGTGACGATGCTGAAGCGGCCCTGCCTGTCGGTGATGGCCCGGCCGAAGCCGTCGAATCCCGTCACCAGCGGCACCTCCCGGGTGTCCTCGGCATGGGCGTAACGGCCGTGGACGTTGGCCTGCCATAGCTCGACGACGCTGTCATCCACCGGCTCCCCGGTGCCGTCGAGGATCCGTCCCTCGATGAGGATGGCGCCGGGGGCGTCCGGCGACACCAGCTCGGCGCCGCCTTCCCACGGTACCATGATGCGGTGGAACGGACCGATGGTCTGGGAAGGGGTGGTTCCTCGTTGCGCCGACATTTCCTTACCTCTGAATCGGAGTGGCGTCCCGCCCGCGCAGGACGATATCGAACTCGTAGGCCAGCGCCCATTCGGGTTCGGTGTGGTCCAGGTCGAGCCTGGCCACCAGCCGGTCTCTTGCCCCTGCATCGGGAATGGAGTTGAAGATCGGGTCACAGTGAAGCAGCGGATCTCCCGGAAAATACATCTGCGTGATCAATCGCGTGACAAAGGCCGTGCCGAAGAGCGAGAAGTGAATGTGCGCCGGCCGCCACGCGTTGGCGTCGTTGCCCCAGGGATACGCGGCGGGCTTGATGGTCACGAACCGGTACCGGCCGTCCGCGTCGGTGGTGCACCGGCCGCCGCCGCTGAAGTTGGGGTCGAGCGGGGCAGGGTGGTTGTCGATGTCGTGGCGGTACCGTCCGGCCGAGTTGGCCTGCCAGATCTCCATGAGCGCGTCCGGCAACGGCCTGCCGTCGGAGTCCATGACCCGGCCGAGGACGATGATCCGCTCTCCCAGCGGCTCCCCGTCATGCTGCCGGGTCAGATCGTGGTCCATGGGTCCGACCTTCTCATGCCCGTACACGGGGCCAGTGATCTCCGACAGCGTGTGGGGCAACGGCAACAGCGGGCGCGTGGGCGCCCTCAGCGCCGTCGAGCGATACTCCGGATGGAGGTAGGGCGGCTGCTCCACGGCTTCATCGCGTTTGTATCCGGTGTGTTGGTTCATGGTGTTGTCGCCCCTTCATGAAAGCGGATTGCGCCAGCGTAGGCCGGGAAAGCGGCCGAAGTCCGAATCGTTCGAATGCACCTCCGCCTGATACTCCATCGCCAACGCCGCGATGTGGGCGTCGGAAACGAGAGCGGCACCGACTCCAGCGGCAACCAGATTTCGCTGCAAATGGTCCAGGTGCTCGGCGCTTGGGTTGACCGGCGTGACGTGTGGGTATTGGAACCAGCCCCTGACATGCCCAATCGCCGCCGAGGGCGAGACCGGGGAGGCAAGTACACTTGGATTGGTCATCAGTCTCACGAACCCGGTCGATACCACCCAAGGCACGCCGATCGGTTCCAAGCCATTGACCAAACCTTCCCACCAGCCTCTGGCGGCGACGTGATCAGGCGCACGTTTGTTGTAGGCGTAGACCAGCAGGTTGATGTCCGGGATGATCAACGCGTGCCTCGGCCGGCGAACTCCTCGGCTTGAAGTTGGTCGTTGAGCTGATTGAGCCTCCGTGGGTCGATGCCGGGAGCCAGTCCGCTGTTGTTGGGAACGACACGGAATCGGGGCGGTGCGGTTCTTCGGGAGCGGGGCGCCATACCGCGCCGCAACACGTCGTTTACCACTTGCTTGAACGGCTTGTCATGAAGCCGGCTTTGCGCCTTCAAGTAGTCCGCAATGTCATCGTCTATAGTCAGCGTCGTCCTCATGGGGTCATCATGATGCTACATATCCATTATGTCAAGATGCTTCAAGCCATCAGGTAAACCTGGAATGCCGCCCGGTTTCACGCCCCGTGTCGGGGCCTGTAGAGCAATGCCACTCCGGCCCCCGTCAGCGTGAAAACGCCGACCCCCACGAAACCGAGGTCGAAGGCGCCCAGGTCGCCGCTCAGACCCAACAACCATGGAGTCACCCCGCCGCCGATGACGAACGCCACGGGCACCACCAGGGATACGGCCGTGCCGCGGGTCTGTGCGTCGCCCAGATTCGAGAGGGCGGTGAATCCCGCGGGGAAGAAGCCCACCGCCATCGACGGCTGGATGAAGACCGCCACCGCGAGCCAGGGATCCGGCACCAGGCCTACCAGCGCCGTGGTGATCCCGCTGAGAGCCAGGGTCACCGAAAGGGTGCGGCGCACACCGAACCGGTCCGCCGCCCAGCCCGCCGCCAGGGCCAGCAACGGACAGACGCCCCGGGAGAGCCCCACCAGGGTGTTGGCCCAACTCTCCCCGAGGCCGCGGGCCGAGACCAGGTAGAGCGGCAGCATGGTGAAGACGGCCAGCGTGATGGCGACCCCCATGATGAACAGCAGCAGAACGATCCACAGCATGGGGTCTTTCAGAAGCCGCCGGATGACGGCCAGGGCGGGAGGCTCGCCGGCAAACTTGCCGCCGCGGCCGAGGACGGCGTAAAGCCCGCCGGCCAGGAAGGTGACGATCCCGAAACGGAAGAGGATGGAACGCCACGACAGGCTTCGAAGCAGGAGCTCCGCCAGCAACGGTACCGCAACGAAGCTGGTGTTGGGTGCCAACTCGTGGATGGAGATGGCTTTGCCCCAGTGCGGCCGGGTGACCAGGGAGGTGATGGTGGCGATGGCCGACGGCAGGTAGAGCCCGGCGCCGAGGCCCATGGTGAAGACTCCCAGACGCATGCCCGACAGGGAAGACGCTCCGGCCACCCCCAGGGTGGACAGGCCCAGGAGGGCAAAGGACAGCACGATGGTGCGGTGGTGCGTCAACCGGGCCGATACGTACCCGGCCCCGGACATGGCGGTGAGGTATCCGGCGGAGAGGAACAGGAAGAACATGCCGGCCTGGGCGTGAGTGATCTCCAGGTCCGCCTCCACGATCGGCAGCAAGGGCGCCAGTATGACGCGCCCGGTGAAGTTCAGGAAGAAGATCACCGCCATCAGCAGCATCGCGGGGGCCTGCTGACGGAAGGAGGAATCGGTGGGGTCGTGAGGGAGGCTTATGTCTTGCCTCCGTCCTTGAGCGTGGACTCGTAGGTCAGGTCCATGACGGTGCTGACGGATTGGCCCTTGCGGATCTCGGCCGCCACCGCGCAGGTGTCGAGCCGTGAAAGTCGTTGGACGATGTCCTGTTCACCGGTCATGGATTCCTCGTGTCACTCTTCGTGCCAAGCGCTAGCGCCAGTAGGCGAAGCCCATGCCGCACCCCGTGCCGGCGGCGGTGCGGTATCCAGGGACGTAGTCCACCAGGGTCATCTCCATGGGCTCCGCGGCACCTCCCAGCGCGATCCAGTTGAGGATCTCGGAGGTGCCGCTCCTGAGTTTCTCCCGTGGGAGCGAGCGGAGTCCGTCGGCGTCCTTCTCGGCCAGCGCCTTCAGCGTGGCCCGGTCGATGTCCTCGTCGACCACGAAGTGGCTCAGGCCGCCGGAGGCCATGACGGCCACACGGGCGTCGGAGTCCCAGTATTGGATGGCCTCCCGGATGCACCGTCCCAGGTCGTAGCAGCACCCGGGCGTGGGCTGGTTGGGCGGAAAGTAGGTATTGACCATCACCGGGACCATGGGCAGCGTGCCGCCGGGCAGGATGCGGCGGTAGAGAAAGCTGAACGCGTGTCCGATGCCCTCTCGCAACCGGTTGGTTCGCGCGATGTCGAACTCGTGGTCCGAAAGCCAGGCGATGAGATGCTCGGCCAGCTCCGTGTGGTTTTGATAGACCGGGGCCGTCTCGGCCCAACCCCGCTGTTCGGCCTTCTTCCACCCGGGCATGGTGCCCGCGCGCGGGGGAACGGCCAGCTCCGGCCCGTGGTAGATGGCGAAAGTGGGCATGTTGTCGTCCAGGAACTGCTCGTGCTGGTCGTCGCCCAAGGTGACGATGACGTCCGGGTGGGCTTCCCGTAGGGTGTCGCCCAGCACTCCCAGCGCGTGCTGGCACGCCGCGAATCGTTCGCGGAATCTTTCGGGGGTCGTCTCGCGTCCGATGTCCGCCCGCGCCGCCGACAGCAGCGCGGGATAGTCCAGCCGGGGGTCGGTCTCGTCCTTGGTCTGCAGCAGGCGCCAGTCGGCGACGCTCAACTGAGGGGTGTGGGAAGTGGCCAGCGCCAGAACGATCTCTGCCATGGTGCTCTTCATTCAAGTTGGGAATCGAGGAACTGGAAGGAGACGCTACGGCACCACCCTCCCATCTACCGAGATGATGCGACATGTGTCGCCCTTGGACTCACAGTTTCTGAGCGCCGCCTTCTTGGCGGACTCGGGACTGTCGTGGTTGCTCGTATGGCGGGCGCGGCGGCCGTTTGCTGCGACAGCGAATGCCTTGTGGTTTCCACGGCCAAGGTAATTGTACCACCAGCCGCGTCTACGCGTGTCCAGGCTTTCAGGTGGCCTCGAAATGACAACGGCGGCATCGCCGGGGTCGGCGTCCCAACTCGGAGCGCCAATGGCTCGCAGAAACGCGCTGATGCGCGGACGCCAGAGCTCCCGCCCGCCGGGTCTAATGAGGGCGTGTCCGTCTCGGGCGAACCAGAGCGGGCCGACTCGATCGAGGCGTGTGGGTGCGCCATCTTTGGTATAGGCAGCAAACATCCGATCTACGAGTTCCGGCCAGAAGAAATGGTCCGTCATGGAATACAGCCAAAGTGAGGGAATCCGAGCCGTCTTGCCAAACTCTGCGAAGGCGCCGACGAGAGCGTCTTCGTTGTGGTTACGGTAGCTCTCCGGTGACCCCCGTCCCCCCGAAATGTTGACAACCCCCAAGAGGCCGGCCGGCGGCTGCGAGGCCAGAGCAGTCACCGCAAATCCCCCGCCTGATTGGCCAGCGGCGATCACGGTCGAACCGTCGACCTCCGGGCGTGCCGCGAGCGCCTCGATTACGGCGGCGTAGTCCTCCGCCGCCGTTTGCCCTGCTCTCGCATATGACCATGCCGTATGGGGGCTCAAACCCTCGTCGACGTTTCCCGTCGACGACCCAAAGCCCCGCCGGGCAAAGACAACGGCTTTGTAGCCACGGCGTGCGAAGTCCTTCGCCACAGCCAGGAGAGAGCGGATACGAATGCTTCCCGCCTTGCGCGGATTGCCATGTGAGACAACCGCCAGCGGAAACGGGCCCGGACCAGGCGGTTCGACAGTGATCATTTCAAGTTCGTGCTCCCAACCGCCGAACGAAACAGACAACTTTCCGGGCACGATACGCAACTCCGAGGAGGGAATGGCAGGAATCGTCGGACCCGGTGTGCTCGCGACCGCGAGATCCCGTTCGATGCGATGCGCGTCCGCATCGGAAGCAGCGACGGAAGTCGCCGAGCAAGCCAACAGCACCATGAGGAACACGATGATGGTCAGTCGGCCGAAAGACATTGAAGCACCTCCTCCCATGGTTGCGTAGCGATTGCCGTCATATCACAGGCTCCACCGGGTATCGAGTGCAGCGAAATGAAGCGTAGAGGCAGAAGCATCACCATGGCGGACGACCAAACAACGCCAAGCGTCGTCGAGCCAAGCTTGACAGGCACGGGGCGCCACCCCTATAATTCGCGATTCGGAAACGGCCTGGGTATATCCCGAGGCAGGCTTGCCGGACGGTAAGCGAACTAACCAACTCAGGAGGTACAGATGAGACTATTCATGGCCATGACCGCCTTGCTTCTGGCGGTCATGATATCCGGACCGCTCCAGGCCGCCGATGACTTCTACAAGGGCAAGAGAGTGCGTTTGATCGTTTCCTCAAGCCCTGGCGGAGGTAACGACACATACTCGCGGCTCATTGCGCGACATATCCCCAGGCATATTCCGGGGAACCCCACGTTTGTCGTGCAGAACATGCCCGGCGCCGGCGGCATAATGGCCGCGGACTACCTTTACCGGAAGGCCAAGCGGAACGGCACGGTGTTGGAGCAGATCAACTGGGGCGTGTGGTTCCACCAGGTCATCGGGTCCAAGCGTGCGCGATTCGACTTCAACAAGATCAACGCCGTCGGCGTCGCCGCCATCGAGAGCGCCATCCTCTTTACCCGCAAGGCTGAGTTTCCCGATTGGAAGTCGGTGCTGGCTTCCAAGAAGCTCCTCACCAGCGGAAACAGCGGACGTCAATCCCTGGGCTATACCATGGGCAAGGTGATGGAAAAGTTGTCAGGGAAGAAGGTCTTCGACTATGTCTTCGGTTACCCCGGCGCGCGGCAGTACAGTCTCGCGTTTCGCCAGGGCGAGGTACAGTCGTCCGGAAACACCCCGGGCTCGTTCGCCGATCAGCTCGGCGATATGTGGGACGACGGCAAGGTCGCCATGTTGGCGCAGGCCCCGACGCCCGAAGGGGGCAGGACCAAAGACTTCCCCGATACGCCCACGTTGCTGGAATACGCCAAGACCGACACGCACCGTGAGTTGATAAAGGTCACCTTCGATCTCACCCACTACGGCCGTCCGTATGCGCTTCCCCCTGGTGTGCCCAAGGACCGTGTCCAGATCATGCGCGATGCCTTTGACGCGACCATGAAGGACCCGAAGTTCCTGTCGGAGGCCAAGAGGATCAGGCGGATTATCGTTCCGTCCACCGGCGCGCAACTCCAGCAACTCTGGAAGAATGTGCTCAGCGCGTCCCCCGAGAACCTGGCCATCTTCAAGGATATATTCGGCGAATCGTAGGACCGGATCGGAACGCAGCGAGCGAAGGCGCCGGGAGCGGGAAGCTTCCGGCGCCTTTTTGTTTGAGCGAAGGGTCGTTGTTGACACGGAGACCGGCGGCTCCTTATAATGCGCGGTTCACGGCGGTGAGCCTGGATGATGCAGCGTTTTGCAAGGCGGAACGTCGTGGTGGGCGGGGCTTCGTCGGAGGAGTTCCGGACATCGGCAAAAACCTGGGAGGTAACAATGCAGGCTGTATTGGGTCTTGTGGTGCTCGCGCTGTTCCTGTTCGGAGCAGGCTCGGCAGGGGCGGCGGACTTTTACGAGGGCAAGAAAATCCGGCTGATCGTCTCGTCTTCGCCCGGCGGCGGCAACGACACATACTCAAGGTTGCTGGCGCGCAATATAGGCAGGCACATTCCCGGGAACCCGACGATCATCGTGCAGAACATGCCGGGGGCGGGCGGCGTCCGGGCGGCCAGCTATCTCTACAACAAGGCCAGACGGGACGGCACCGTCATGGAGCAGATCAACTGGGGAGTGTGGAACTGGCAGGTGGTGGGTGACAAGGCTCGTGGCGGCCAGTTCGACTTCAACAAGATGCACGCCATCGGCGTCATCATCATCGAGAACGGTCTGATCTACAGCCGCAAGGATCGCTTCAAATCGCTGGACGATATCAAGGAGTCGGGCAAGCCGGCCACAGTCGGCATCAGCGGAAACCAGTCCAGCGGGTTCGTGATCGGGAACATTATCGAGAGGCTGCGCGGCGAAACGCTGTTCGAGTATGTCTTTGGCTATCCCGGCGCGCGCCAGTACAGCCTCGCCTTCCGGCAGGGCGAGGTGGACGTCTCGGGCAACGTGACCTCGTCGTTCATGGACCAGCTCGGGGACATGTGGAGGGCGGGGGACATCATCATGCTCGCCCAGACCGGTACGGTGAAGGGCAAGAAGAGTCCGGAGTTCCCGAACGCTCCGTTGCTCGAATCCCTGGCGAAGACCGAGAAGCAGAAAAACCTGGTGCGGGCGACCTTCCTGCTCTCGCGCTACGGCCGCCCCTATGCCATGCCGCCGGGGGTCCCCGCCGAGCGCGTCGCGATCATGCGCAAGGCGTTTGACGCTACCATGAAGGACCCGAAGTTCCTGGCGGAAGGCAAAAAGCTCGGCCGGGATGTCGACCCCACCAACGGCGTGGAACTGCAGAAGATGTGGAAGGACTCGATTGGCGCCTCGCCGGAGGACAAGGCCATTGTGACGCAGATCTTCAACCCCAAGGGGAAGAAGTAGCGCTGACTCAGATTGCACGGTGTTGTAAAAAGAAGGGCGCCGGGGATATCCCCGGCGCCCTTCTTTTTTCGGATTGACAGGTCTGCGGGACCCGGCGTCACCCCAGCCAGGGCATCAGGCTCTTGAGGAAATTCTCGGGACCGGAAATGACCGGCTCGAGCCAGTGGATATGCAGAATCTGGTCGAACACGCCGACGAAGAACACCAGCATGCCGGCGGTGAGCCACAGGGTCAGTCGCCATCCCTCCTTGGCCTGGTATCTGAGATACAGCAGGGTGAATACCGGCACCGTGATGAAGAAGCCGAGCAGCAGGATACCGAAGAACATGCCCAGGAGCCATCCGGCAAATGCCAGGCCCCGGGCCGCCACCTCGGCCGCGGACATGGTCCAGTCCACCTGCAGGTCGCCGGTCTCCCGCTCTTGGCCGCCGGGCGTTTTCATGGTGCGGTAGGCGTCCATGATCAGTTGTATCAACGACATCACCAGCACCGGGACGCCGACGGAGCGGGGGAACATGCCGGTGCCCAGCGGCCAGTCCCTGGAGGTGTAGACCATGGCGGCGGCGATCACGGCGATGAACAGCGTGAACACGAGCGAGGGTGTGATGCGCATGGCTATTCTCCCGTGAGCTGTCGGACTTTCCGTTCCTGCTTGACGCTGTAGTAGATGGTCGCGATGGTGACCGCCAGGACCACCAGCACCAGCGGCCGGATGAGGAAAGCGGGGCCGTAGGCGCGAACGGAAATAAAGAGGTACCGCTCGATGAGCCCGCCCAGCAGGAACCCCAGCAGCAGCGGCGGCCGCGGCCAGCCGCACCGCTTCATGATCCACCCCAGCAGCCCGAACAGGAGCACGGTGACCAGATCGAAGATGTTGGCGGTGGCCTGATAGGCGGCCAGGAACACCACCACCGTCACCAGCGGCGCCAGGATGTTGATCCGCACCGACGAGATCTTGGCAAGCTGGTTGGTGAAGCACAACGCGATGACCGTGGCCATGATGTTGGCGATGGCCGTGCTCCACACGATGGAGTAGGTGAGATCCAGGTGCTCGTTCAGCATGGAGGGGCCCGGTTGCAGGCCGTGGACCATGAAGGCGCCGATCAGGAGCGCCATGGAGGCGCTGCCGGGGATGCCGAAGGCCAGCGTGGGCACCAGCGCGCCGCCCTGCTTGGCGTTGTTGGCGCTCTCGGGAGCGATGACGCCGCGCACGTCGCCGGTGCCGAAGGTGAAGGCGGCGTCCTTGCAGGTGGATTTGGCGTGCCCGTAGGCGAGCCAGTCCACCACCGCCGAGCCCAGGCCCGGAATGATGCCGACCCAGGTCCCCAGAAAGGCGCAGCGGAGCATCAGCCACCAGTTGGTGAACACGTCCCGGATGCCGTGTCCCACCCCTTTCATGGCCTGCTTGGGCACGCTGCTGATCTGCTTGCCCTCGATCACCATGTCGGCGAGCTCGGGCAGCGCGAAGACTCCCAGGCTCACCACGATGATGTTGAGACCGTCGAACAGGTAGAGCGTATCGAAGGTCCACCGCAGCAGCCCTTCCTGCTTGTCGATGCCGATCATGGAAATCAGCAGTCCCATGCCCCCGGCAACGATGCCCTTGAGGGGGACCCGGCCGCTGAGGATGGCCACCATGGAGATGCCCATGATGCCCAGGGAGAAGAGCTCTGGTGCTGCGAACAGCAGCACCAGCGGTTTCAGGACGGGAATGAGCAGGCCGAGAATGATGGCGCCGATGACACCGCCCAGCAGGGAGGAGAAATAGGCGGCGCCGAAGGCGCGTCCCGCCTCACCCTTCCGGGCCATGGGGTGGCCGTCCAGGATCGTGGCCTGCGAACCGACGGTTCCCGGCACCGCAAAGAGCACGGAAGGTATGGTGTCGGTGGTCGTCGGGACGGCAGCCAAGGCCACCAGCATCGCGATGGCCGCGGTGGGATCCATGTCGAAGGTGAACGGCAGCAGCAGGGCGAGGCCGACGACTCCCCCCAGTCCGGGAATGGCCCCCAGCGCCATTCCCACCAGGACGCCGAAAGTGATGAAAGAGAACCGTTCCACGCTCAACAGCGCGGTCAGCCCATCGGCCATTGCTTCAAACACATGGTGCTCCTGGTTCGTGGTTTGACGTGGATTTCGAATGTGCCATCGGAAGGAATCGGCCGATAACCCCCAAAGCCGATATTAGCCGAGGTTCTTAGCGGCTAAGCGTGTTGTCTGTCAAGGCGAAGGGGCTGATATCTTTGAGGAAACTCTCAGCAATCGAAGCAGGGTCCTTCGACTTCGCTTCGCTACGCTCAGGACGAACGGTTGGGAAACCCTCTATCCCCGTTCGTCCTGAGCGTAGCGAAGCGAAGTCGAAGGACGCCGTTTGGCACGCCGCCAATGATCCGAGTTCCCCGGGCTCACGGCTTGAATTCATAGGCTTCCGGCGCCGGCTTGTAGGCGCGCAGCAGCCACAGGGGGCGGCGCAGATTACCCGGTCCCGGGGCCGGCCGGGTCAGCTTGAGCCAGCGCTTGTACACCTCGTGGGACTTGTTGGTGTCCACGAAGATGTCGCCGTAACGGTCGTCGCCGCCGGGCCGTTCCACCCG
Source organism: uncultured Binatia bacterium (SeqCode) (assembly GCA_965221155.1). Taxonomy (GTDB): domain Bacteria; phylum Desulfobacterota; class Binatia; order UBA9968; family JAJDTQ01; genus JAJDTQ01. The sequence goes on from OZ244869.1 coordinate 3,046,151, forward strand.
GACCTTCTGGTGCCAGCAATGCTGTCCGCTGATGTTGTCGGGCTGCACCGGAAAGGTGAGGTTTTGGTGCACACCGGCTTCCTGCCACCACACCCGTCCGGAGTCCTTGTCGTCGCTTTCGAAGGGCTGGACGCCGTGGAGCTGGCGCATCATCCACTGGCCGGGCTCCACCTGCTCCAGCTTGACCAGGGCCGTGGCGAAATGGCCGCCGCCGGTTTCCTCCTGGAGCCGCCAGCGCCCCAGGTGATGCGAGCACGCCACCACGCCGGGCCGGATCCCCTCGGTGACCCAGACCCGGTCCACGAAATAGCCGATCTCGGTGTGGACCTTGACGAGATCCCCGGTGACGACCCCGAGGCGTTCGGCGTCCCGGGTATGCAGCCACACCGGATTCTTGTGCGAGATCTCGTAGAGCCACTTGGCGTTGCCCGAGCGGCTGTGAATGAGGGTGGGCAGCCGGAAGGTGGGCAGCAGCAGCATCTCGCCCTTGGTGACGTCGATGTTGGAAGGGTGCACGTGGCTCTTGATGTACCCGGGAAACCGGTGCTCGGGCCACTTCCAGTCCTTGAGGGTCTCGGAATAGAACTCGAGCTTCCGCGAGGGCGTCGGGAAGCCGGCCTGGGCCTTGCCGTCCACTTCGACGCCGAGCACGGCGCCGCCCTTGGAGACCACCTTCGTAACCGGGTCCACCACGGCCTCCGCCACGTCCGCCTCCTTGAGCTCGGTGGCGTGGCTGCTGTAGATGTTCTCGGCCACCAGGAAGGCACCGTACTTGCGCATGTATTCCAGCGGCGTGATGTCTTCCTTGGCCGCGGCCTCCGGCAGGCCCGGCACGCTGTTCTCGAACATCCACTGGTAGTATTCCGACACCGTGAGCTTCTCACCCGGCCGGTACGGCGATTCGAAGTACTTCCGGATGCCCAGGGAGCCGTCGGGATCGATGCGCCAGGACAGCTCGATCCAGAACTCGTCCTCTTCCCACACCTCTCCCAGACCGGCCTCCCGATGCGCCTCCCAGGTGGTGTCGAAGGTCTTGCCCTGCCGTTCCATGGCAACCCGCTGCACCGGCTGGCGAAAGCCGATCCAGCGCGCCGAGTGGGTCTCCTGGCTCATGAGGTCGTGCCGCTCCGACGCCAGCCCCATGGGGAGCACGTAGTCCGCGAACCACGCGGTCTCGCTCCAGGTGGGGGTGAGACAGGCGTGGCGCTCCACCTTGGCCTCGTCGCTCAGCATCTCGATCCAGCTCATGCCGTCCGGGTTGGTCCACACCGGGTTGTAGACCCGGGTGAAATACATGGCCAGTTTGCCCCGGCCCTCCTTGATGAGGTGCGGCAGCAGAAAGCTCATCTCGAAGAACGCCAGCGGGTATTCCGGCGGATACATGAGTGTGTTCCACTCCTTGGCCGGGGGCGGCATCATGGGCGGCGCCGGGATGAACTTGTTCCAGGCGTTGGGGGCGGTGCCGCCGGGCGTGCCCACGGCGCCCATGAGCACCACCAGGAACTCCAGCGCCCGGGCCACTTCCCAGCCGCCCAGGTTGCCGGCGGCGGCGTTGCGCCACACGTGGGTAGCCAGGGCCGAGCCGGCCCGGGCCACCTCGTGGGCCACCTCCACGATCATGGCCGCGTCCGTCCCGGACTCGGCCGCGGCGAACTCGGGCGTGTACTGACCGTAGATGGTCTTGAGGATCTCCTCGAACCGCTCGAAGGTCTGGGCCTCGTCCGGGTGTTCCTGGCGCAGGAACTGCTCCCAGTTGACCCACTTCCTCACGAACTCGCGGTCGTAGAGGCCTTCCTGGAGCAGCACGTTGCACATGGCCAGCAGCACCGCGGCTTCGGTGCCGGGCCAGGTGGGCATCCAGTAGTCGGCCTTGGACGCGGTGTTGGACAACCGCGTGTCGATGACGCAGACCTTCGCGCCCCGCTCCTTGGCCTCGATGATGCGCTGGGCGTGGGGGTTGAAGTAGTGCCCCGTCTCCAGGTGCGAGCTCAGCATCAGCATGAAGCGCGCGTTGGCATGATCGGGGGAGGGGCGGTCGATGCCGCACCAGAACGCGTAGCCCGCCCGGGCCCCCGCGGAGCAGACGTTGGTGTGGCTGTTGTGGGCGTCGATGCCCCAGGCGTGCATGATGCGCTGGTGATAGAGGAGCTCATGCCCGGGGCGTCCCACGTGGTACATGATCTCGTTGCGGCGGTCTTCTTCGAGGGCTTTCCGGATCCTTCCGGCCAGATCGTCCAACGCTTCGTCCCAGGTCACGCGTTCCCATTGGCCGCCGCCGCGCTTTCCTGCCCGCTTCATGGGGTAGAGGATGCGCTCGGCGTCGTAGACCTGGTTGATGGTGGCGGGTCCCTTGGCGCAGTTCCGGCCGCGGCTGCCCGGATGTTCCGGATTGCCCTCGAACTTGCGTATCTTCAGCGTCTCCTTGTCCACGTAGGCCAGCAGGCCGCAGCCCGCCTCGCAGTTGAAGCAGATGGTGGGGACGAGGTCGTAGTGCTTCTCCACCCGCCTGGGCCACGCGGCCGCGTCGTACTCGGTCCAATCCGACCAGCGGTCGGAAGGAGGGTAGCTCCGGAGTCCTCCCTGCGGCGGCTCGAGGTTGGCGGCGTCGGGGTTCAAGGGTTGCGGTTCATTTTTCATTGCGGAGGGTCCCTTCTTGCTGCATCCGGGGGTACTGGCCGTAGGGGCGGGTTTCAAACCCGCCCGCGCCCGTCATGGCGCTGAATCACTAACTGAGCGGCACGGCTTGCCCGGCCTCGACCCACAACGACTCGAACGCCCAGAGTCCGACCAGGGCCAGCAACGCGGACAGGGGGTGCAGCAACCAGGAGGCCTGTTCCTGTGCCCCGGCCCACACCAGGAAGATCACCGGCAGAAGGATGCCCACGGCGATGAAAAGGCCCCAGAACTTCTCCCGGAGCGCGCCGCGGATAAGCAGCTCCGTGGCGCGCCGCACGTCCTCGCTGACGGGGGTCAGCGCCACCTCTCCCAGCACCAGACCCGCGGTGACGATCAGTGACACCATGAGGATGGTGCCGATGGTTGCCATGACCTGGCCGTCGAGGCCTGTCACGAGACCGAACAGCATCAGGGTGGCGGCCCCGGCGGCGACGGCCTGGGCCAGCAGATGCCAGAGAAAGAGCGGGCTCTGCCACAGGTCGCGCCCTTTGGCCTGGGCGAACAGAAACGCGGAATAGCCGGCGGAGCCGATGCCGAGGATGCCGCAGGCGGCGATAACCCACACGGGCACGCTGCCGGCCCCGGTCCCGTAGGCAAGCCAGACGACGCTGGCCAGGGAGTAGGCCATCAGGATGTAACCGCCCAGCACGAGCCACGAGCGCAGGTTGGGCTTGGTCAGCAGGTAGTAGAAGCGGTCGGGCCGCTTGAGATCGTAGATCAGGATGCCGGTGGTGAGCCCGGTAAAGACAAGCGCCAGAATCGGGCTCACGATGTTCAGCAACGGCCCGCCCCGGCTCGCGCCGAGCATCATGAGCAACGCCGCCACCATCAGCACCCCGGAGCCGATGGACTTGGTCCAGAGATAGGCGGCGATCTTCGACCCCCAGGGCCGCGGGTGCGGCACGTCGTAGACCTCGCGCGCGCCGCCCGGCACCGGGCTTCCGTGCCTGGAAGCGGAGAGGGCGTAGAGGTCCTCACCCGGGTACTTGTCGGCCCAGAAGTGGGTGTCGGAGGTCTCCGTCATGGTGGGCTGGAGCGCGTCTTCCTCGACGCCGACGTAGAAAAGTTTCGGGTTGGTGCCCTTGTGGGGCTTTCTGAGGGAGACCTTTTGGGTGGCCACGGTGCGGCTGATGCGGCTGTCCGGGTCGTCGAGGTCGCCGGACATAATGGCCTGGGTGGGACAAACCACCTCGCAGGCCGGCTGCAGCCCCAACTCCACCCGGTGCGCGCAGAAGTTGCACTTGGCGGCGGTATTGTTGTCGGGGTCGATGTACAGGGCGTCGTAGGGGCACGCCTGCATGCACGACTTGCACCCGATGCACCGTTCGCTGTCGAAGTCGACGATGCCGTTGGGGCTCCGGTAGAGCGCCACCGTGGGACAGATCTCGATGCACGGCGCGTCGTCGCAATGGTTGCACCGGAGCACCGCGAAATGGCGGCTGGTGGCCGGGAACGCACCCTTTTCGATGTACTTGACCCAGGTCCGGTTGACCCCCAGGGGCACGTCGTGCTCGTCCTTGCAGGCCACCGTACAGGCGTGACAACCGATGCAGCGGTTCTGGTCGATGACAAATCCGTAACGCATGAAGTCCTCCAAGCGGCTATATATTCACCTCCGCTTCAGGCAGTCAAACTGCGCCGACCAACCGGATCACTGCGGCCGCGCCGGCAAAACGGGGACGGGCGGGTTTGAAACCCGCCCCTACACTACTGTGGTGTCTCACAAATACGCTTACGAATCTGCGGGTCCTTTTGGCCGTCGGCGGCGTTGCTCTTCCTCGCGTGGTGCACGCCACTGAGGGGCGACCGCCGGTCGCCCCTACAAGTCATCGCGCCTTGCCGACAACCAAAATGCCCTCGCATCTTCATAACCGTATTTGTGAGACACCACACTACCGCATCCGACCGACACCAACGAAATCGACCCCATGAACGAGCCCCGGCGTTTATCCTGGCCCCTGACCGCCTGCGTCCGTAGTAGGGGCGGGTTTCAAACCCGCCCGTGCCGGCACTTCATCGCGCCTTGCAGACGACGAGAGGCCTGTGCCTCATAATCCGACACTCGAGTGTCGCGCTCTCGTCGGGAACGTGGGTTTTTGGCGGCCGGCCGGATGCGCCCGTTGTAGGGGCGGGTTTCAAACCCGCCCGCGCCCGCAAACGGCAGCTTGCTTCACCAGGGGCAAACGGTTAGATAGTTCTGCCATGCCGAAGCTCCGCAGCCTTCGAGAGGCCATTGCCGAGGAGGTCGAGGACGGCATGTCCGTCTTCATGGGGGCGGCCCTTGAGTCGCTGATCCCTTTTGCCGCCGGTTACGAGCTCATCCGTCAGCGAAAGCGCGACCTCACGCTGATGACCACCATTTCCGACATGCAGTTCGACCAGCTCATCGGCGCGGGCTGCGCCAGGCGGGTGTGCGGCGCGTGGGTCGGCAACGTGGCCGCCGGGCTGGGGCACAACTTCCGCCGCGCGGTGGAGCGACAGGAGCCGGGGCCGCTGGCGGTGGAAAACCATTCCAATTTCTCCATGGCCCTGGGCCTCAAGGCCGGGGCCATGGGCGTGCCGTTCCTGCCGACGCGAACGCTCATGGGCAGCGACTTCCGGGAAGAGGAGTCGTTCGCCGGCGTGGTCTGTCCGTTCACAGAAGAGAAACTGCTGGCGGTGCGGGCGGTGAAGCCGGACGTGGCCATCCTGCACGTCCAGCGGGCGGATGAAGAGGGCAACGCCCACGTCTGGGGCAATCTCGGCGTCACACAGGATGCCGCCATGGCGGCGGGCAAGGTGGTGCTCACCTGCGAGGAGATCGTCCCACACGAGGTGATCCTGAGCGATCCCAACCGGACGCTGATCCCCGGATTCCTCGTGGCGGCCGTGGTCCGCGTGCCGTTTGGCTCCCACCCCGCGCCCACCCAGGGCTACAGCCGCCGCGACGACGACTTCTATTTCGCCTATCATGCTGAGTCCCGGGACCGGGCCGGGTTCGACGGCTGGTTGAACCAGTGGGTGCTGGGGGTGGACGGGCCCGACGGCTACATGGAGCGGCTCGGGAGCGAACGGGTGGCGCGCCTCACGCCCGATGGCGGCCACATGGCGGCGCCGGTGAGTTATGGGTACTAGTGCGGCATTCCGAGGAAGCTCTGATTTTGTCATCGTCTGGAATGGCGTCCTTCGACTTCGCTCCGCTGACGCTCCGCTACGCTCAGGACGAACGGTGTTCTTGGAAACCCCTTCCGTCTCAGGACGAACGGTGTTCTTGGAAACCCCTTCCGTCTCAGGGCGAACGGTGTTCTTGGAAACCCCTTCCGTCTCAGGGCGAACGGTGTTCTTGGAAACCCCTTCCGTCTCAGGGCGAACGGTGTTCTTGGAAACCCCTTCCGTTCGTCCTGAGCGTAGCGGAGCGTCAGCGGAGCGAAGTCGAAGGACGCCATTGAATCGCGGCGCCGGGAATGCTACCGGGAGTGAACCGGCGGCGGTGGAGGAATGACGGCCCGCCCGTTACGGACCCCATGGACTATACACGGCGAGAGCTCATGGTCATTGCAGCGGCCCGCGAGATTCGCGACGGCGAACGCGTTTTCGTGGGGATGCGGCTTCCGCTCCTGGGGTTCGCCGTGGCCAAGGAGCTGCACGCTCCCAAGGCCATCGGCATCTTCGAGAGCGGCGTGGTCCGGGACTGGCCCGCGCTGGAGCCGATCTTCACCATGAGCGACCCGCCCAACGTCGCGGGCGCGCTCTTCTGCTGTGGCCTCATCGAGGTCATGAGCCTGCTTCAGAGCGGCCGCGTGGAGATGGGCTTCATCGGCGGCGCCGAGGTGGACTGCCACGGCAACCTCAATACCCATTGGGTCGGGGATGAGGGGAGACGGCTGCGGCTGCCGGGCAGCGGCGGGGCCGCGGACATCGCCACCCTGGCCGGACGGTGCGTCATCATCATGAACCATGAACGGCGGCGTTTCGTGCCGCGGGTCCAGTACATCACCTCCCCGGGCTATGGTGACGGCGCCGGTTGGCGTGAAGAACGCGGCTTGCCCGGGGGCGGGCCGAGCCGGACCATCAGCAGTCTCGGCATCTTCTCGTTCGACCCGGAGAGCCGCGAGATGCAGATCGAGTCGTATCATCCCGGGGTGACGGTGCAGGAGATCAAGGACCAGACGGATTGGCCGCTCAAGGCGGCGCCCGGCGTCAGCCAGACTCCGGAGCCGTCCCGGGACGAGCTCCTGGCCGTAAGAAAGTACGATCCGGCCGGCGTCTGGACGTCGTGACCAAGTCATGACCACGTCATGACCCGTTGACCATGCACCTGGATATGCTCCGATGATCGTTGCTGTCCTTTCCGGTTTCGTCCTGGCCCTGCTGGCGCCGTCCCTTTACCGGGTGAGCGCACGCTGGGCGGGATGGGTGTTCGCGGCCTTCCCGGCGGTGCTGGCGCTCTATTTCCTGAGCCACATGGACGGCGTGGTGGCCGGCGAAGGGGTGCGGGTCACGTATCCCTGGGTCCCGGCCATGGGCCTCCAGCTTTCCTTCAACCTGGACGGCCTGGGGCTCCTGTTCGCCCTGGCCATCACGGTGGTCGGGACGCTGATCATCACCTACGCCGGCAGCTACCTCAAGGGCCATCCTTCGCTGCCCCGCTTCTATCTGTTCATCCTGATGTTCATGGCGTCCATGCTGGGCGTCGTCCTGTCCGACAACCTCATCGCGCTGTTCGTGTTCTGGGAGCTCACCAGCGTCACGTCCTACTTCCTCATCGGCTTCGAGCACGACAAGGATACCGCCCGGGCCGCCGCGCTGCAGGCGCTGCTGGTGACGGGCATCGGCGGGCTGGCACTCATGGCCGGCGCCTTGCTCATGGGACAGATCGGCGGCAGCTTCGAGATATCGGCCCTGGCCGCGGACAGCACGGGGCTCCAGAGCCACCGCCTCTATCCGCTGGTGCTGGCGCTGGTCTTCGCCGGCGCGTTCACCAAGTCGGCCCAGGTGCCGTTCCACTTCTGGCTGCCGTCGGCCATGGAAGCGCCCACGCCGGTGAGCGCGTACCTACACTCGGCCACCATGGTGAAGGCCGGCATTTATCTGCTGGCGCGGCTCAGCCCGGTCCTCGGCGGCAGCGACCTGTGGCTCTACGTCGTCACCAGTTTCGGCGCGGTGACCATGCTGGTGAGCGCATACCAGGCGCTGCACCAGACCGACCTCAAGAAGATCCTTGCTTATTCCACGGTGAGCGTCCTGGGCACCCTCACCCTGCTCATCGGCCTGGGCAGCAAGCTGGCCATTCAGGCGGCCATGGTCTTTCTCGTGGCCCATGTCCTTTACAAGGCGGCGCTCTTCCTGGTGGCGGGGTCCATCGACCACGAGACCGGCACCCGGGATATCCGGCAACTCGGGGGGCTCCGGAAGACCATGCCCATCATCTGCGCCGGCGCCGCGGTGGGGGCGTTGTCCATGGCCGGCCTGCCGCCGTTCTTCGGCTTCGTGGGCAAGGAAGCGCTCTACGAGGCGCTGACCCATGACAACGTGCTGGTGACGGTGGTCGGCGTCCTCACCAGCATGCTGCTGTTCGCGGTGGCGTGGCTGGCGGGGATCCGGCCGTTTTCCGGGGAAGAAACCGACACTCCCAAACATCCCCACGACCCGCCCTGGCCCATGTGGCTGGGGCCCGTGTTCCTGGGGTGCCTGAGCGTGCTGTTCGGGCTGATGCCGGTGCTTCCCGAGGCGCTGCTGTCGGCGGCCGCGGGATCCGTGCTGGGCGAGCACGTGAGCTTTCACCTGGCCCTGTGGCACGGGTTCAGTCCGCTGCTGCTGCTGAGTCTGGTGACCTTTGCCCTGGGTGTGCTGGTCTATCTGAAGCGCGCCGCGTTGCAGAAGGTCACAGAGTTCGCGCTGCCCGTGGCCCGCCTGGGTCCTTCCCACTGGTACGCCCTGTGGCTCCGCTTCCTGAACTGGTCGGCGGTGAGCCAGACCCGCGTGCTTCAGAACGGATACCTGAGGCTCTACCTGGCCGTCATCATGACGGTCACCGCGGTGCTGGCGTGGTACACCTTTCTCACGGAAGCGGACGTCGGCGTGGTGAAAATGAACTGGGGCGACATCGGCGTGCACGAGTGGGTGATTGCCCTGGTGGCGCTGGTGGCTGCCATTGCCACGGTCCGGGCTCAGACCTTCCTGCGCGCGGTCATGGCGCTCGGCGTCGTGGGTTACAGCGTGGCGCTGATCTTCGTTCTCTACGGCGCCCCCGACCTCGCCATGACGCAGTTCCTCATCGAGACCCTCTCGCTGATTCTTTTCGTGTTCGTGTTCTACTACATGCCCCCGTTCAAGCGGTTCTCCACCCGCGCGGTGATTCTGCGGCACGTGGCCATCGGCACCGCGGTGGGGGCGCTGTTCACGCTGCTCGTGCTGGTGGCGACCTCGGTGCAGTGGCATCCCACCATCTCCACCTACTTCTCGGCAAACTCGTATTTGATGGGGCAGGGGCGGAACATCGTCAACGTGATCCTGGTGGACATCAGGGGCTTCGACACGCTCGGTGAGATCACCGTGCTGGCGGTGGCCGGCATCGGCGTGTATTCGCTCATCCGGCTCAGACTGGGCAAGGGGAGGGGCTCGTGAACTCGCTGATTCTAAGGACGGCAAGCCGGTTCCTGCTGATCCTGCTGTTCCAGTTTTCCATCTTTTTACTCCTCCGGGGACACAACGACCCGGGAGGTGGTTTCGTCGGCGGTCTGGTGCTGGCGGCGGCCCTGACCCTCTACGCCATTGCCTACGACGTGCGCTCCATGCGCCGCGTCCTGCCTTGCCGGGCGCAGACCATCATCGCCTGGGGCCTTTTGGCGGCGGCCCTGAGCGGTGTCTGGTCGTTGTTCAAGGGCCAGCCGTTCATGACCGGCCAATGGGCACACGTCTATTTCCTGGGCCTGGACCTTCACCTGGGCACGCCGCTGATCTTCGACATCGGCGTCTACCTGACGGTGGTGGGGGTGGTGCTCATCGTCATCATGAGCCTGGCGGAGGAAGTGGAGGAGGAGAACAACTAGTGGAAGCCCTGCTGGCCATCGTGATAGGCGTCCTCTACGCCTCCGGCGTGTACATGCTCATGCGCCGGAGCATCGTGAAGCTGATCATCGGGCTCGGGCTGCTGGCTCATGGCGCGAGTCTCCTGGTATTCACCGCCGCGGGTCTCATTCGCGCCATTCCTCCCGTGATACCCGAGGGAGCCAAGGCCATCACCGGGGTGGTGGCGGACCCGTTGCCCCAGGCGTTGATCCTGACGGCCATCGTCATCAGCTTCGGCGTCCAGGCGTTCGCCATGGTGCTGGCCTACCGCGCGTATCAGACCGTGGGCACGGACGACCTCGACGACATGAAGGCAACGGACACGTGAACTCGCTCATCGTCCTACCCATCCTGATACCGCTGCTGGTCGGAGCGAGTTGCGTCGTGGTGTGGCGACACGTGGCCGCTCAGCGGATCCTCACCCTCGCCGGCAGCATCGTCTACTTCACGGTCTCGGTCGTGCTCCTGGAACGCGTGGCCGACCAGGGCATCCAGGCGGTGCAGCAGGGGGACTGGATCGCGCCTTTCGGCATCACTCTGGTGGCCGACATGTTCAGTGCCATCATGGTGGCCACCACCGGTGTGGTGACGCTGGTCATCGTCATCTACTCGCTGGGGACCATGGACCGGGGCCGGGAGGCCTACGGCTACTATCCGCTGTTCAACATCCTGATCATGGGCGTGTCCGGCGCCTTCCTGACCGGTGACATCTTCAATCTGTTCGTCTGGTTCGAAGTGCTGTTGATCTCGTCCTTCGTCCTTCTCGCGTTGGGGGGCGAGCGCGCCCAGCTCGAGGGCGCCATCAAGTACGTCACCCTCAACCTGGTGGCGTCGGCCTTCTTCCTGGCGGCGGTGGGCATTCTCTACGCCATGGCCGGCTCCCTCAACATGGCGGACCTGTCGGTGAGGCTCGCGAGCGCGGGTCATCCGGGTCTGGTGACCACCCTCGCCGTGCTGTTCCTTGTGGCCTTCGGCATCAAGGGAGCCATCTTCCCACTGTTCTTCTGGTTGCCGGCCTCCTACCACACGCCGCCGGTGGCGGTCTCGGCCATCTTCGGCGGGCTGCTGACCAAGGTGGGCGTGTACGCCCTGATCCGCGTGTTCACGCTGCTGTTCCTCAACAACGTGGACTACACACACACGATCATCCTCTGGGCCGGGGGCATCACCATGGTTACGGGCGTGCTGGGCGCGGTGGCCCAGTACGAGTTCCGCCGGCTGCTGTCCTTCCACATCGTCAGCCAGATCGGCTACATGATCATGGGCCTCGGGTTCTTCACCCCCCTGGCCCTGGCGGGCACGGTGTTCTTCATGGTCCACAACATCTTCGTCAAGACCAACCTGTTTCTGGTGAGCGGAGTCTCGCACCGGCTACACGGCACCTACGACCTGAAGAAGCTGGGCGGACTCTATCGCGCTCATCCGTGGCTCGCCATGCTGTTCCTGCTGTCGGCGTTCTCCCTCGCCGGTGTGCCGCCTCTCTCCGGCTTCTTCGGCAAGCTGGTCCTGATCAAGGCAGGGCTCGGCATCGAGCAGTTCGCGCTGGTGGCGGCGGCGTTGGGGGTGAGTCTTCTGACCTTGTTCTCCATGACCAAGATCTGGGCGGAGGCGTTCTGGAAGCCCCTGCCGGAGGACACCGCGGTGAACCCGCCGGGCGGCGGCATGGCGCTGATGTTGGGTCCCATCGTGGCCCTGGCGGTGCTGGCCGTGGTGCTGGGCGTGGCCGCCGGACCGTTCTTCGACTTGGCGCAGCAGGCAGGCGAGCAGTTGATGAACCCGGAGCCGTACATCCGGGAGGTGCTCCGGGTGAGGGGAGGATCATGACCGTTCTCCTGTGGAACATCATGCTGGCGCTGAGCTGGGCCGCTTTGACCGGAGAGGTGACGGCCCTGAGCCTCACCGTCGGCTTCGTCTTCGGGTTCCTGATCCTCTATTCGGTGCGCCGGTTGCTGCGGCCGTCGCGGTATTTCGAGAAGCTGGGGCAGAGCCTCCGGCTGGCCGGGCTGTTTGCCTGGGAGCTGATGGTGGCGAACCTGCGTATCGCCTACGAGGTGGTGACTCCGTCGCACAACATGAGGCCCGGGGTGGTGGCGATTCCCCTGGACGCGGAGACCGACGCGGAGATCACCCTGCTGGCGAACCTCATCACCTTGACCCCCGGCACCCTCAGCCTTGACGTGTCGGACGACCGGCGGGTCCTGTACATTCACGCCATGTACGTGGACGACGTCGAGGAGCTGCGCCGGTCCATCAAGGACGGGTTCGAGAAGCGTGTCATGGAGTTGTTGCGATGACGAATCTGGCCATGGTTCTGCTCGGTGTTCTGAGTATCGGCATCGTGCTGGCTTTTATCCGCCTCCTCCGCGGTCCCAACATCCCGGACCGGCTGATGGCGCTGGACCTCTTGACCACGGTGGGCGTCGGCATCGCCGCGCTCTACGCGGTGGCCTTCAACGAGCCGGTCTATCTGGATGTCGCCATCGTGCTCGCGTTGGTGGCCTTCCTGGGCACGGTCACGTTCTCCCGCTACATCGAGAAATGGGCACACCATGGTGACTGACATCATTTGCGGCGCGTTCATGATCATCGGGACGGCCTTCATGTTCCTGGGCTGCCTGGGCATCCTGCGCATGCCGGACCTGCTGACCCGGATGCAGACGGCCACCAAGCCGCCGACTCTGGGGGTGTTCTGCCTGATGGTGTCGGTGGCGCTGTATTTTCCAGACCTCGGCGTCACCGTCAGGGTGCTGGCCATCACCCTGTTCGTCTTCCTCACGGCGCCCGTGTCGGCGCACATGATCGGCCGCGCCGGCTATCAGGTGGGCGTGAAGTTCTGGAACGGCACGGTCATCGACGAGCTCAAGGACAAGTACCGCGGCTCGTCCATCGACTCGTGAGACGCAGCAAGCCGTTGGCGCGAGGAGCTTGCGCCCTTCGACTTCGCTCGGCTGCGCCTCGCTACGCTCAGGGCGAACGGGTGGTTTGCAGCGCAGTTACTGCCATAGACCCTGGGCCGTGAGGCCCTTGATAGGCTCAGGACGAACGGAAGAACCACCCGTTCGTCCTGAGCGTAGCGAGGCGCAGCCGAGCGAAGTCGAAGGGCGCTAATTCCTACAACACCCAGATCAGCATCCCGAAGACGTAGCAGATGACGCTCGCCACCAGGGTGAAGGGCACGCTCCAGCCCAGGAACTCCCGTAGCGAAATCTTCCGATTCTCTTCCCGCTCGCAGATGTTCAGGGCCACGTAGAGCGCCGGGGCGCCCGCCACGGTGAAGTTGCTCCCGAGGGTGCCGGACCAGACCAGCATCCACCACAGGGGCCAGGGGTCGATGCCCTGCTCGGCGAGGTCGCGGATGGTGTAGAGGAAGGTGAGGATGTAGGCGTCATGCTCCACCACGCCGACGATGGGGATGGTGACCCAGTAGAGCAGCGTGGTTCCCAGCGTGACGCTGGATGCGAAGATCGGCTTAAGCAGCTCGGCGAGGTCGTGCAGGATGCCGACCTTCTCAAGGCCGCCCACCAGCGCGAACAGCGCGATGTAGAAGAACACCGCGCGCCAGTCCAGTTCCTGGAGGATCTCCCCGAAGTCGGGCTTCTTCTTCAGCCGGTCTCCCAGGAGTTCCACCACCGCGATCAGCAGCAGCGCGCCGGTCATGGCGATGAAGCCGAGCTTCACGTCGAGGACCTCGCGAAAAGCCATGGCTACGATGGTGGCGCTGAAGCCTCCGATCACCAGCCACGCGAGCAGCGGATCCTGCAGCGTCGTGCCCGCCACGGGCGTGTCCGCACCCGCGGCGGCACTGCCCGTTTCGGACGCGGCGCCCGCGCCGGCCGGCCGTGCGCGGAACCCGTAGAAATACATGAAGCTCAGCGTCAGGGCGAAGGTCACCATCAGGATGGGAAAGGACGAGGGCCGGCCGTGCTGCCAGATGAAATCCAGGAACTCCGCTCCGGATACGCTGTGCAGCATCTGAGGCGGCAGGTCGCCCAGCAGTAGCGCCGTGCCCATGAAGTTGGCGCTGAAGCCGATCATGAGCACCACCGGGGTCAACGGGAACCCGAGCTGCCGCACCACCGGTATCGCCACCGGCGCCAGCATCAGGATCACCACCACGTTGTCCACCACGATGGACAGGATCCCCGCCAGGAGCGAGAGGATGATCACGAGCAACCCGTAGTGGCCCCCGGACCATTGCATGGCCTTGGCCGAAAGGAGTTCCGGCACCCCGGACTTGCCGAAGTAGCCGGCGATGATCCACACGCTCACGAGGATCGCCATCACGTTCCAGTCCACGAACAGGAACGCGTCCGTCTCGGTCATGATCCCGGCCCACACCATGACCCCCACCCCGAGCAGCGCCGCCACGGCGGGCTCGATGACGTTGGTCAGGACCGCGATGATCGCCAGTGAGAAAATGATCAGTGTCAGCCACGCGATGGGTTCCATAGTCAATGCATCTTTCCGATGGTGGAGTATGTTACCGGGGCGGCGTACGAGCCCAAAGGATCACTTCAATAATATCCCTGTCCCCATCCGTCAATCCTGCGGGCCGGAAGAGGTCCGGAAGAGCGTGGAAGGGTGACGGTGACTTGCACGGCGTATGCGGTATGGTGGAATACCCGCGGCCGCATCTGGTAGTGTCCTGTGTCGTGCTCGTGTCGTGCGGATTTCGCGCGGCCGGCGACGCGCAACGCCCGTAGGGGCGGGTTTCAAACCCGCCCGCGCTCGCACCGCGCCACCGCGTAAAGGAGAAGGAGACCATGGGAATCGGCATCGGAATCGGGTTCAGCGGCTGGCCCTTCGGCGACACAAACCCGGAAGCATTCTGGAGCGCCGTGGATCTGGCGGAGACCCTGGGCATCGACTCGCTGTGGCTCAGCGACCGGGTGGTATCCGACGCGCTGAGCCTCGAGCCCGTGGTGGCCCTTTCGTGTGTGGCGGCGCGCACCCGCAAGATGAAGTTCGGCACCAGCGTGCTGGCCCTCCCGCTCAGGAACCCCACCGTGCTGGCCAAGGAGCTTGCCACCCTGGATTTCCTGTCCGGCGGACGCCTGCTGCTGGCCGTGGGTCTCGGACGCGACGACGATACCGAGCTCCACGCCTGCGGCATCCACCGCTCCGAGCGGGCCGGCCGCACCGAGGAAGCGGTTCATCTGTTGCGGGCGCTGTGGTCGGGAAACGGGGTCAGCTCTCAAGGAAAGTACTACCAGCTCCAGGACGTCTCCATCGCGCCCAAGCCGGCCCAGGCCGCCCCTCCCATCTGGGTCGGGGGAAGAAGCGGCCCCGCCTTTCGGCGCACCGCCCGCCTGGCCGACGGCTGGATGGGCTCCCAGATGACCCCAGCGGAAGTGGCGACCGCCATCACCCGTATTAGAAAATACGCCGACGACTACGGCCGCCGCATCGACGAAGACCATTTCGGCGTGCTGTTCAACTTCTGCTTCGCCGATGACGCCACGGAAGCCGCGGGGCTGGCCCGCCCCTACGCCCTCCGTAATCGCCACGACGTGGACTTCGTCGAAACCTCCGCCCTGGGAACGCCCCAGGACATCGCCGCCGCCATCCAACGCTTCATCGACGCCGGCGCATCCAAGTTTGTCGCCCGCCCCGCCTGCCCGCCCGAGGCCATCCACGACCAGCTCCGGCGCCTCGGCACCGAGGTCATTCCGCGGTTTATGTGACCCGTGCGCGCAGTTTGCGAATGTCGTTCAATGGACCCAGTTGCCTCTGACCTGGACGACGCCCGGAAGCCCCCGGACCTCGATCTTGCCGGGGTACCGGCTTCACCCCTTGAAGGGAAGTCTGAGGGGTTTTTGGAGCATCTCGATTTCCGCCAACTGGCGGATCATCTTTCGCTTTGACCAGGGTGACGTCTATGACGTCGATTTGGTTGATTATCATTAGGAAGAGGGAGAGGCCATGGCTGTGAAAAATCCGCCCCATCCCGGCCGTAGCATCAAGGAGAACTGTCTGGATCCACTCGGCCTGAACGTTACTGAAGCAGCCAAGATGCTGGGCGTGGCTCGTCACACACACTCGCGTGTACTGAACGGCAATTCCTGGACGAGACTATGAGGAGTTACCTTATCCTGTAACCATCGAGAATTGGACTCTTGAGTGGTATCAGATCAAGCCTCTTAGGGTCGCGCGAATTTCTTCAGAAAACTGGCCAGCAAGCCTGGATGAAGTGCCCTGAAGGTCGCGCCGCAGTGATAGGGTCAACGGATCCTCAGGGCCAGTGGTCAGTAACTTACGGACGACCTGGAAGGCGCGGCTCGGCGTGTCCTGTCCCTCCCGAGCCGCCCCTTGGCGGGCGAGCATGGGCTCTTCGAGCAGCATCCATGCGGGGAACCACGCGGATGACAGCTCCGGCTCCAGGTCGGCATCCTGTGCGCGACGCCAGGCAGCGGCCACCCCTTCGTCGGGAAAGTCCGGTTCTCCGACCAGTTGCTCGAAAGCCGCGGCGGACCGCCAGCAAAGCGTGAACCAATGATCGACAGCCTGCGTGCGGTTGCCCAGCCGCCACTCGGCCTCTGCCAGCCTCGCGAGGAGGACGGGAATGGTCTCATATCCCTGCACGGTCAGCACGGAACACTGCACGTTGGTCCAGTCGCGGCCTTGCTGGTTTGCCCAGCTTGCATGACGCTTTGGAAAAGCCGGATCAAAAGGCGCCGATTCGATGGCTTGGCCGATGCAACGCCACACGGGAGCTAGAAAATCCCGGCTGCCGTCAGCGCCAAGCAGAGCCTCGGCGGCCGGGAGCCATTCCTGCTCCAGGGAGTGGATTCGTTCGAATCCCTGCTCCTGACCTTCCGGAGTCGGCGCCTCCATGACTGCAATCAGCGTCCGCACGTCGGTCGTCAGGCCGTGGAGCGGATCCAGGACGGTTAGCCGTTCGAGAGCGACCCGGCTCCTGCCGGCGTCACGCGCCGACAACCCCTCCCTCAGTTCGTTCCGGGCGACCGTCTTGGGATTGTTATGGAAAAGGTCGAGTTGGCGCATCGAGTGAATTCCGGTCAAACGCAGTGCGTCCGGCGTGCCACGCAGTTCAAGCGATGAATGGCCGCAGTCTTGCCCTAGAGGAAGAAAAGCAGATAGGGTTTCGCTATCGAGCGTCCACCTTCTCCGACAGCCAGATCTTGATCAGCGACTGATAGGGAACGTCCCGCTTGTTGGCCGCGGTCTTGATCCGTTCCAGCAGGTCTACCGGCAACTTCAACGAAATAGCCTTGCTGGAGGGCTTGAGATTGGGGAAACGGACGCGTTCGGCCCGGCTCCAATCCACGTAGTCGGCGGAGTCGTGGCTTTCCCAGAACGCCCGTTCCTCCGCCTCACTCGCAAAGGAGGGAACGGGTTTACGTCTCTTGCTCATATCGGGAGCGTTCCTTGCGGCTCATGTCTCGGGCCGAGATAATGCGGATCCATGTGTCCTTCTCCCGCAATGTAAAGGTCACGTGTAGCGGCCGTCCTACATCCGTTACGCCCAATGCGTGAAATCGTGGTTCGGACCGGCTGTGGCCACTATCTTCTACAACCAACAACGGCTCGTTGAAGAAAACCTGTTCCGCTTCCGCCTGACGAACACTGTGCTTGTCGGCGCTCTTGAGCTTGCCCGCTACCCCACCCCTGCTATCTTGTTGAATGCGTCATACGCCGCGACCTTGTAGGCTTCGGCGAAGGTGGGGTAGTTGAAGACGTTGTCGCGGAAGTACTCAATGGTGCCGCCGAGGGCGATGACGGCGTGGCCGATGTGGATGATCTCGGTGGCTTCGTCGCCGATGGCATGTACGCTGAGCAGCTTCAGAGTGTCGGGGTCGAAGATCAACTTCAGCATACCGGCGCGGTCACCGACCATCTGGGCCTTGGTGACGTCTTCGTAAAGGGCCTTGCCGACTTCGTAGGGCACCCGCTCCGCGGTGAGTTCCTGCTCCGTCTTTCCGACCATGGAAATTTCCGGGACCGTGTAGATGCCGTAGGGGAAGAAGGGGGCCGACTTGAGCGACGGGCCGTCGAACATGTGCGTGCTGGCCAGCCGCCCCTGCTCCATGGATGTGGACGCGAGCGCTGGGAACCCGATGCAATCGCCCGCCGCGTAAACGTGCGGCTGCGTGGTCTGGAAGTTCTCGTTGACCGGGATGCGGCCCCGGGGGTCGGTGTCGATGCCGATCCTGTCGAGTTGTAGCTGGTCGGCGTTGGATTGCCTTCCGACGGTGTAGAGCAAGGCGTCACCGGTGACCCGCTTGCCGCTCTCCATCTCGGCTCGGACCAGGCCGTTTTCCTGCACTCGCACCCCGGTCACGTGTTCCCCCAGGCGGAAGATCGCGTCGCGGCGGCGCATGTGGTACCTGAGCGCCTCGATGATCTCCCGGTCCACGAAGTCCAGCATGGTGGGGCGCCGTTCGATGATGGTCACGCGGACGCCCAGGGCGGAGAGCATGGAGGCATACTCGAGGCCGATGACCCCGGCGCCCACCACGATCATGCTCTTG
The DNA here is from genome assembly GCA_965221155.1 of uncultured Binatia bacterium (SeqCode). GTDB lineage: Bacteria > Desulfobacterota > Binatia > UBA9968 > JAJDTQ01 > JAJDTQ01. The sequence continues at coordinate 3,064,369 of OZ244869.1, forward strand.
GGGATCTGCTCACGGTCGCCGCGTCCGAGATCTTCCGCCACCATGATCTTGCGTCCGTCGTACGGGATTTCCGGATTCCGCGCCGAGCGTGTGCCGCAGGCGATGAGGATGTGTTCGCCCCGGACCTGTTCGTCGCTGTCGGTCTGGAGCGTGTGGGTGTCCACGAACCGGGCCCAGCCGTTCACCAGGGTCACCCCGTTACGCTTGAGTTGATCCGTCACCTGGGCCTGCTCCCGCTCGACCACGGTGCGGACCCGAAACATCAGGTCCTCGACCGTCACGTGATCCTTCGCGGAGTACGCCTGGCCATAGAATGACTTCTGCTGAAAGCCCGTGAGGTAGAGCACCGCCAGACGCAGGGTCTTGCTGGGGATGGTCCCGGCATGCAGGCAAACGCCGCCGATCATGTCGTTCCTGTCGACGACCGCGACCCGCTTCCCCATCTTGGCGGCGGCGATGGCGCCCTTTTGGCCGGCAGGGCCGCTGCCGATGACGACCAGGTCGAAGGCTTTCTCGTCCATGTTTCAGTCCCGCTGCGGCGGCGACGGCAGCTTCTCGTCGTCGGGCACCGTGTCGGTCACCAGGTCGCGGATCAGCGGCCGTTTGGGCAACGGCTCCACCTTGCCCCCCGCGGGCGTCAGGCGGGCGGTGCACATATAGGTTACCTGGCCGTCCACCAGGGCTATGCACGTCTTGCAGGCGTTGGCGTTCACGCAACCGTAGCGGAACGCGAGGCCGGAGTCGACGTGAGCGCGGATCCATACCAGCGCGTCGAGAACGGACATGCCCTCTACGTAGGGGACCCGATACACGTCGTAGCGACCCTGGTCCGGGGCGCGTCCGCGCCAGACGCGCAGCTCCGTCGTGTTTTCGCCGCTCCGGGATGTCGGATCACCCATTTTCGCTGTCCTTGTTCACCCTACGCGCGGTGCGGGCACGGGCGGGTTTGAAACCCGCCCCTACGATCGCCATGCCGCGTCGGCGGTGGGCTTTGCCCCGGGGTTTTTCGCTCCCTTGCTCGCGGTTATCTCGCACGTAGGACGGATTAGCGAAGCGCAATCCGACAAGCGGTGCGGTGTCGGGTTACGCCTTCGGCTAACCCGACCTACTCGGGCCAGCGGGCCGTAAGCTCCTCGTCCTTCATTTCGATCACCTGGTTCCGGACCAGGCCCGGGTCACTGTCCGGGAAGTCCAGCCGCTGGTGCGCGCCGCGGCTTTCCGTGCGGCCGATGGCGGCCCGCACCACGGCCTCGGCGGTGGTCAGCATCGCCCTGAGCTCGAGCCGGTCCTGGAGGTCGAGATTGAAAGCCTCGGCCGGTCGGACGGCCACCGGCGACCCCCGGATCTCGTGGATGCCGTCGAGCGCCTGCCGGAGCTGGTCTCCGGTACGGAAGGGTCCGGCGTGGTCCCACATGATGTCCTGCAGCCTTCGTTCCAACACATTGGCCGGGGCGCCGGCGTCGGAATGCGCATTCAGGTCGCTCCGCAGGCGCTCCACCGTGCCGCCGGCGACGGCAGCATTCCACCCGCAGGCGGTGCCGGCCGCGGCGGCGGCCGCTTCCCGGCCGGCATATTCGCCGAACACCAGCGCCTCGGTGATGGCGTTTCCGGACAGGCGATTGGCGCCGTTGGCGCCGCCCACGGCCTCGCCGGCGGCGTAGAGTCCGGGGACCCGTGTCTCCATGCGGCCGTCCACACGGATGCCCCCCATATGGTAGTGCGCCGTGGGGGCCACCTCCACCGGCGTCTGAGTGAGGTCGATGCCGTTGTGCGCTAGGCGGTCGATGACCGGACCGAAGGCGGCCCGGAGGGTCTCATCGGGTACGTGCCGGAAGTCCAGGTAGACGCCGCCGTGAGGAGATCCACGGCCGGCCTCGACTTCCTTCAGGATCGCGTAAGAGGCCTGGTCGCGCACCGTGCTGTAGGTGCCGCTGTCCTGGCCGCCGTAGCGGTGCATGAACTCTTCGAAGTGCCCGTTCAGCAGCCGTCCCCCCAGCTTGTAGCGGAACGGGTCCCACATGATCGGGTCCATGCCCACCAGGCGCGGAGCCAGATGGGCGATGGGGAAGAACTGGACGAACTCCATGTCGATGAGCTCGGCCCCGGCCCACAGGGCCAGAGCGTAGGCCTCGCCGCCCATGTTGGTGGAGGCGCTGTTGCGGCGATAGATCTTGGTGAGGCCGCCCGCCGCCAGGATGACCGCCTTGGCGGCCAAGGTGACCATGTCCCCGGTCACGATATCCGTCCCGACCGCTCCCACGGCGCGGCCGCCGTGCACCACGACATCGGTCACCGCGACGTTGCTCAGGCGGCGCACCGAGCCCAGGGTGCTCACCTGCCGCCTCAGGGTGCCGGCCACTCCCGGACCCGTGTTCAGGAAGTCCACGTAGCAGCAGCGGGCCCGGCCGTGTCCCGGCGCCTTGACCTGGCGAATACGATCGTCGGTTCCGCGCGCCCAGTGGGCCCCCCAGCCGTCCATCTCGAAGATCCTCGCGGGGCCGTTTTCGCACAGAAGCCGGGCCAGGCTCTCGTCGCACAGTTCCCGGCCCGCGGCCAGCGTGTCCTGGAGGTGGTCGGTCCAGTGGTCGGGCTCTTCGTGGCCGATGGCGGCGGCAACGGTCATCTGCGCCATGATGGTGGCGCCGCCGCGGCCTACCAGGGACTTGTCCAGCAACAGCACGGACGCATCCTTCCTGGCCGCGGCGATGGCCGCGTACATCCCGGCGCCGCCTGCTCCCACCACCAGAACATCTGCCGACAAATGAGTCACGTCGAAAGTCTAGTCCAAAGAGTGAATACCGTCCAGCATGGGCCGAACGGGGCCGGTTCCACCGCCTGCGCTTTCCTTGACGCAGTGGAGACTTTCGGTCTAACTAAGGGAATCGGAAAGCACTCTTAAATCCAGAAACCTCAAAGGGGGAAGAAACATGGCGCATGATCTGGTTGTGAAGAACGGGCTCGTCGTTGACGGCACCGGGAGCCCCGGCTTCGAGGCGGACGTGGCGATTGACGGGGGAACCATCGCGGCGATCGGGAAGGACGTGGGGCAGGGCGAGACCGAGTTCGACGCCCGGGGGCAGGTGGTGGCGCCGGGCTTCATCGATTCCCACACCCACATGGACCTTTTCATCGTCCAGTATCCCCACGGCAATCCCGTGGTCAACTATGGCGTGACCTCCATCGTCATCGGCGACTGCGGCGCGTCCATCGCGCCGGTGCCGGCCAAGGGCGAGCCGCGGGACGTGCTGATTACTTACCTGCGCCGGGTGCTCGACGACTACGTCAACGACGACGATTGGAAATGGACGACCTTCCCCGAATACCTGGACTATCTCGAAGGACGGGTGGGCGTGAACGTCGCGGCCCTGGTGCCCCATTCCCCGGTCCGGCTGGTGGTCATGGGCGAGGCAGCCTACCAGCGCGAGGCGACGCCGGAGGAGTTGGAAAGCATGAAGCAGATGGTGCGCGAGGGCATGGCGGCCGGCGGCATCGGCTTCTCGTCGAGTCCCCGTGGCGGTCCGGCGATCCATGCCGGCACCCCCAGCACCCTGGCCACCCAGGAAGAGATGGCGGCCCTTGCCAACATCGCAGGCGAGTACGGCGGCTGCTTCCAGTTCAACGGCTTCGGCAACCTGTTGAAGCCGGAGAGCGGGTTCCCCGAGCTGGTGGAAAAGATCCACGTGCCGATGATCGGCAACGAGTTCCGGGTGAGGCCCGGCGAGAGGGCGGACGGAGAGCGGGCCATCGATCTCATGAAGGAGGCCGGGGAACGGGGCAAGGACATCTACGGCGTGGTCATTCCCTACTCGCACATCCGGCGCTTCGACATCGACGACTGCTTCATCATGGAAGGGCTGCCCCTCTGGGAAGAGATCAAGGGGAACCGCGACGAGTTGGCGCGCACCCTCAGGGATCCGGAGGTGCGCCGGAAGTTGGATGAACAGCGCCGGGCCAACGCCGGCGAGCCCGCGTACATCGAGTGGCTGGGTTGGGGCGGCGCGTACTTCGACATCATGCAGCGCGAGGACCTCAAGTCCCGTGAAGGACAGAACGTCTCCGAGATCGCCGCGGCCGGCGGCAAGTCCGAGGTGGATGCGTTCTTCGATACCTGGCTCGAGGACGGGCTGGCGTCGAAGCTCTACTACCAGGGTTTTGCCAACGGGCACATGGACCTTCTGGCCGACATGATCAAGAGCACCGAGGGGCTCATCGGCACGGACGCGGGCGCGCACCTGGACCGGTTCTTCTGGCACGGCGCCCCCACCCGGGTGCTGGGCTACTGGCGCCGGGACAAGAAGCTTTTCAACCTCGAGGAGGCGGTTCACAAGGTCACCGGACATCCCGCGGCCAAGCTGAGGATGAACCGGGGACTCCTCAAGACCGGCCTGCCGGCCGACATCACGGTGTTCGATGCCGACAAGATCGACGATCTGGCGAGTAAGCGCCTGCCGGCCAAGCTCGACGAGAACGAAATCTTCCGCCATCCGCCCGGCATCGGCGCGGTGGTGGTCAACGGCAAGATCGTGTTGGAGAACGGTGAGTGCAAGGACGTCTTTCCCGGTCAGGTGAGGCGGCAGGAGCTCTTTGTCCAGGGGCAGTAGCGCCGAGGATCCTGGAGCCGGGGGACAAGAGGTAGGGATGGAGATCCTGGAACCGGAAGCGCTGATCGACGATCTCCGCAATATCCTGCGGGGCAGGTATCCGGTGCATCCGTTGCGGAAGCTGCTCCTGGGTGGAGAGCTCACCCGGGAGCAGTTGCAGGGTTGGGCCAAGAATCAGTTTCACGAGTTCCGCAACATCCATCGATTCTTCGGCATCCGGTACCAGAAATGCCCCATCCAGGCATTGCGGCGGATGCTGCTGGAAAACATGGTGGAGGAGGAGGGCGAGGACCTGTTCGGCGGAAAGTATCCCAGCCATGCGGAGTTGTGGACACGATTCAGCGAGGGGTTGGGAATCCCGCGCGACGAGTTGCATGGCTACGAGCCCCTGCCGGGCGTCAAGGCAGCCCTGGAGATGTACGTGCAACTGGTCCAGCAGAGCCACTGGACCGTGGCCATCGGCACCGGCCTCGTTTTCGAAGGAGAGGGCCCGAAGCGCATGGGAGAGGAACGGCAGGTGCTGGAGACGCGTTATCCCTGGATTCCGTCGGATTCTCTGGCCTTCTTCCGGGCTCACGAGTACCATGACGAGGGACACGGAGACTTCATCGTGGAGGTGATCAAGGAACACATCATGGACGGGGGACTGCAGGAGGAAATGCGGGCCGCGGTGAGGACGCGCGTGGACATCATGTGGCTCCAGAACGAGTCCATATATCAGGCCTTCATCCGTCCTCAACTCAGTCCGGAAACCGCCGACCAACTCGAAGCCGCCTCCAACTAACCAGTACACGGCGATTCGGGTCGAGTGCGCACGCAGCTCTATGAAATCATCGATCGGCAAAGCATTCGTAATGCTGGCCCTGGCGGCGGCCACCGTGGCAGTGGGATACACGGCATGGGAGACCCGGAATCTCAGGGCTTCCCTTGACGGGATGGCCGTGCACAACGAAACCAGAATCAACGAGATGATGCACTCGCTCGCCTACACGGAAGGGCAAGTCGCAACCATACGGGAAACGGTGGAGTTGCTTGGAGGCACCGGCGACGGAACGGCGCAGGGCTCCGACACCACCGGGCTGGAGGGAAAGATAACTGCGACCGTGACGGCGGCACAGCGGGAAGTCCTGCAGCAGGAACTGAACAAGTGGACCAGGCAACTCCGGGACCAGCGGAAAAAAGGCTTGGCCGCATTGCGCCAGGATCTGGAGCAGAAGTTGAGCGGCAACGCCGCCAAGGCCGAGGAACGGGATGAGCGCTTGCGGGAGTTGAAAGCGCTGGTGCAGCAGAATCAGCGGAGCCTGACGACGCGGTTGAAGGAGTTGGGCTCCGGCCTCTCCGACCCCTCCGGCGCCTTCAAGGAGCAGGGCGCGACCCTGACCAATCTGGAGAAGCGTTTGGGGACCGTTCTGGAAACGGCGGAAAAGGGCCAGCAGGCCTTGACCCAGCGAGATCAACGGGACGAAAAACGCTGGAAGGAATTGCTCCTGGCATTGCAGGAGAACATGGAGGCGACGCAGCAACGCTACGCCGAGTTGGCGGCCCGTCTGGACGAACAGCGGGGCGGTGTGCAGAAGCCGGCGAGTGCGGCACAGCCTAAGCAGCAGGGACAAACGGACCAGAAAGGGCAGGATGCGCAAGCGGACCGGGAAAAGCTGCTGGAGTTTTGCGACGAGGTCCCACAATCCGCCCTCTGCCAGGATCTCTAGTGTCCTGTCCGGTTAATACGCATGATAATCTGCTGGTCTTTTTCGCCGTCGGCTGCGTTGCTCTTCCTCGCGTGGGGCACGCCACACGGGCGGGTTTGAAACCCGCCCCTACAAGTCATCGCGCCTTGCCGACGACGAAAAATCCTGCGCATCTTATCATGCGAATTAACCGGACAGGACACTAGCTGCGGGGACCCACATGCGGTACTACGACATTTCACTCAAGCTGAGCCCCACCACCGCGCGCTGGGTAACCGCCGCGCCGTTCGAACTCGTGGATCGGAGGCGGATGCAGCGGGGTGATCACAACAACTCGTCCAGCGTCAACATGAGCGTCCATAGCGGCACCCACATGGATGCTCCGTTCCATTTCGTGCCCGGGGGGGCGGCCATCGACCAACTGCCGCTCGAGCGCTTCATCGGTCCGGTTCTGGTGCATGAGGTGGATGCCCATCGCTACATTACCGCCGAGCACGTGTCGGCGATCCCGCCCGGAGAGCGGATCCTGTTCAAGACGCGCAACTCCCAGCTCCTCCGGCGTGCCGAGTACGATCCCGACTTCACGGCGTTCTCGGTGGAGGCGGCGGAGAGCCTCGTGGCCAAGGGTTACAAGCTCGTGGGGCTGGACTATCTCTCGGTTGCTCACGCGGACGAACAGGTGCCGGTGCACCGGGCCTTCCTCGATCATGGGCTGGCGCTGTTGGAGGGTGTCGATCTCACGGAGATTTCCCCCGGACCTTACGAGTTGATCTGTTTTCCCGTATGCATCGCCGGCGCGGACGGCGCTCCGTGCCGCGCGGTCCTCCGCGACCTCGACCCTTGAACACCCGTGGAACTCAACCAGGCCTCCCGGAGCTGATGTCCCGTGCCATTGACGCGCGTGTTGAATCGGGCGGGATTGCCGGTCGTCGGCAAGCTGTGATGCCTTGTAGGGGCGGGTTTCAAACCCGCCCGTGCCGCGTACACGACGCGGAGAAGCGCAACGCCGCCAACGAAGAAGAACCTGAAGGTGCCGTCGCGAAAGGTGCCTGATGAGCAAGGTCAAAGCCGCTATCCTGGATGACTATCAACACGTCGCCGAGTCCTTGGCCGGCGCGAGGGAGGTCCCGGAGAACCTCGATCTTACGGTTTTTCACGATCACTTGGATAACGAGGATGCCCTGGCCCAACGGTTGCAAGGGTTCGAGGTCGTCTGCGTCATGCGGGAACGCACGCCGTTCCGGCGTGGTCTGCTGGAGCGCCTGCCGGACCTGAGACTGCTGGTGACGAGCGGCATGAGGAATGCGTCCATCGACATAACCGCGGCCCGGGAACGCGGCGTGACGGTGTGCGGCACTCCCAGCGTCGGCGGGCCCACGGCCGAGCTGGCCTGGGGCCTGATCATCGGGCTGCTCCGGCATATCCCGCAAGAGGACCGGGCCACGCGTGCAGGCGGCTGGCAGGAGACCGTAGGGGGAGGGCTGCTGGGCAAGACCCTGGGGGTGGCGGGCCTGGGCAAGCTGGGCGCACGGGTGGCCCGGGTGGGGCTGGCTTTCGAGATGGACGTGATCGCGTGGAGCCAGAACCTGACCGAGGAGCGTTGCCGGGAGATTGGGGTGTCCAGGGTCACCAAGGAAGAACTGTTGTCGCGGTCGGACGTTCTTACGATTCACCTCGTGCTGAGCGACCGCTCCCGCGGACTCTTCGGCGCCGCCGACCTTGCGATGATGAAACCAACGGCGATGCTAATCAACACGTCGAGGGGGCCCATCGTGGACGAGGCGGCATTGGTGGACGCGCTGGAGCGCGGCGTCATGGCCGGGGCGGGCCTCGACGTCTTCGATACCGAGCCGTTGCCCCCCGATCACCCGCTTCGGCGCTGTGACAACACCGTTATCACGCCGCATCTCGGGTACGTGGAGGCGGCCAACTACGGCGCCTACTTCGACGGCTATCTTGCCGCTATACGGGGCTATCTCGATGGCTCTCCGGTGAACGTCGTGAAGGGGTAGGCACTAACCACAACCACAAACACAGAATGAGAACATGACACCAATACTGAATGAGAACATGACACCAACCGAAAACCTGGCGCTCTATTGCGACTTCGAGAACATTGCCATCGGCGTCCGCGATGCACGGTACGCCGATTTCGACATGCGGAAGGTCCTGGACCGGCTGCTGGTCAAGGGCAAGATCGTGGTGAAGAAGGCGTACTGCGACTGGGAGCGCTACCGCGAGTTCAAGCCCGCCATGCACGAGGCCTCCTTCGAGATGATCGAGATCCCCCACGTGCGGCAGTCGGGCAAGAACTCGGCGGACATCCGCATGGTCGTGGACGCGCTGGACCTCTGTTACACGAAGTCCCACGTGGACACCTTCGTGATCATCAGCGGCGACTCCGATTTCTCCGCGCTGGTCAGCAAGCTCCGTGAGAACAACAAGGTGGTCATCGGCGTCGGCGTGAAGAATTCCACTTCCGACCTGCTCATCGCCAACTGCGACGAGTTCATCTACTACGACGACTTGGCGCGCGACTCCAAGCGCCGGGGCGGCGCGAAGCGCGCCAGGGCCGCGGCACGGACGCCGCGCAAGACGGCGGCCGCGTCGGTGGACGACAAGGCGCCCGCGGAGGACAAGGCCCCGGTGGAGGAGAAGGCGCCGGTAGAGGAAAAGGGGATAAAGGAGGCGCAGGAGGCCTTGGATCTGGTGGTGGAGACCGTCACCCACCTCTTCGACGAACGCGGGGAGAAGGACAAGATCTGGGGTTCGATGGTCAAGCAGGCCCTGAAACGCCGCAAGCCCGGTTTCAACGAGCGCTACCACGGCTTTCGCTCCTTCGGCAAGCTGCTCGAGGAAGCCCAGTCCCTGAAGCTGCTGGACCTCGAGGCGGACGAGAAGTCCGGCGACTACCTGGTCAAGGGGGTTACCCAGGAAGACTGATGGATGCGCCGGCGTTCTGTTGCTCACTCCCGTTGAGAACCATTCGTGCGCATCCCCCTCATTCCGCAAGCGCGAGTTCGTGAAATTCGGGTGCTGGGCGTCCTGTCCGCTGGCACCTTCCTGTTCTTCAACAGCTACGGCAGCATCAACGTCGCCATTCCCAGCATCCAGGCCGAGTTCGGCAGCAGCCTCTCGGCGGTTCAGTGGATCGCCACCATGGGACTCGTGCTGTCCTCCAGCCTGGCCCTTTGCCTGGGGCGGGCCGGCGACATCCTGGGCCGCAACCGGCTTTACAAGGTGGGGGTCACGCTCTATGGCGCAGGTTCGGCGCTGGCCGCGGCTTCACATACCTTCCCGCAACTGGTCATCTGCCGAGTGGTCATGACCGTGGGCCTCGCCATGGCCATGCCCATGTCGTCGGCCATCACCGCGGCGGTCTCGCAGCCGGAACGGACCGGCCGGAGCCTGGGTATCCTGCTGTCAGCCGCGGGCGTGGGGCGCGCCACCGGCCCGGCCCTCGGCGGCTTCTTCATCCACCTGGCGGGTTGGCGCGCGGTGTTTCTCGCCAACGCGGTGATCGGCCTGGCAGTGGGCATCGCCGTGTGGCTCATGCTGGGCGGCGGGGAGCGCCGGAGCGGCGAGTCCTTCGACTACCCGGGTGCCGCGGCCCTGATCCTGGGCTATCCGTCGATTCTGGTGGGTCTCAGCCTCGGCGCCAACAGCGGCTGGCGCTCACCGTTCATTGCCTGGTGGTTTCTGCTCGGCGCAACCGGCGTGGCGGCCTTCGTGCTGCGCCAACTCCGGGCGTCGCGGCCGTTGATACCGCTGCCGCTCATGACGAATGTTCCTCTGATCATTTCGTTTCTGACCCTGATGTTGTTCTCCGCGGCCTATTTCCCGATCTTCATGCTGTCGCCTCTGTACATGCGCAATGTGTTGCACGTGACGCCGCTTCATCTCGGGCTGATCCTCACGACGCTGCCCGTGGCCGCCGCGGTCTGCTCGCCCATCAGCGGCCGTCTAGCCGACCGTGCGGAGCCCTGGCTCTTGGTGGCGGCCGGGCACCTGTCGGGGGCCGCCGGGATTCTTGTCTATGCCGGCTTGCAAGCCGACTCGAGCCCGGTAAGGGTGTTGCTTGCGATGGTGCTGGTGGGAATCGGACTGGGCGTGGCCTTGCCCGCCAACCAGAGAACGGTGTTTGCCCTGGCTCCCCGGGAGAACTACGGCGTCGCGGGAGGGATGCTCTCGGCGTGTGGGCCGGGCGCGGGGGCGTTGGGGATCGGTCTGGCCGTGGCCCTCATGGAAGGTGCGGCCGCGGCGGGGCCGGCCGGGTTCGTGGCGGCGCAACGGCTCGCCATGCTGTCTTTGTTGCCGCTGCCCTTCCTTGCGCTGGGCCTTGTCAGCATGGAGCGGCTACGAGTCGGCAGGAAGGCGGCGGGGTCCGGATATGGGCACTAGTCGTGCGGGCCTGGTCCGTGCGCGGAATCGCGGGTAAGCAACGATGCGCTTACGGATCAGAATCTCATCCAACCTGCTCTATTCGCTGGCCGCCGTCTGCATGGCCTCGGGCGCCATCGGCGCCTCCATGCTGGCACCATTCTACATGAACGCCAGAGGATTTTCCGTGTCCGTGGTGGGCTTACCCCTGGTGGTCAACGGCGTCGGCGCCCTCTGTTCCGACGTGGTCTCGGGCACGCTGGCGTCCTATTTCCGTTCGAGCTTCCTGCTGCTGGCGTCGACGCTCGTCGCCCTGGTCACGAGTCTTCTGGGATTCGCCTTTCAGGAAAGTCTGACGGTGTTTCTCGTGGCCTTCACCATCCTCGGCCTCACCGAGGCCATGTTCAGTCTTGCCATCCGCCGCATTGTGTTCGTGCAGTCCACGCCGGAACAGCAGGGAAAGGCCCAGGGGCAGGTGGCCGCGGCCCTGGGACTTGGCTTCGCCCTGGGCCCGGCCCTGGGCGGGTTCGTCGGCGAGTGGTGGGGCCTCGACAAGCTGTTTCTCCTGGTGGCCGTTCCCCAGACCGCCGGATTGTTCTTCATCCTGCTGGCCCGGGGGCATCGGACGGAGAAACCGGTGGAGCGCGGCTCGCTGCCGCTGTGGCGGGTGGGCAAGGGGCTCCTGGCACAGACGGCCTTCCTGGGCGCCTGTCTGGCCATCTTTCAATCGTTCCTCTGCCTCATCGGCGTCACCCGGATCGCCTTCCCGTTCCTGGCGGTGCGCCGGGGCCTGACCCTCGACATCATCGGCACCATGGTCAGCATCTCGCGCCTGGCCGACACCGCGGGAAGGCTGGGCGGCGGCTGGCTCTGCGACCGCGTCGGCACCCGCACGGTGATCCTCCTGGGAGTCTTCGTGACGGTGCCCGCCTTCGTCCTCCAGATCTTCGGCCAGAGCTACATTGCACTGCTCCTGCCCCTGTGCCTCATGACCGCCGGCTTCGGCCTGTCCAACGTCGGCTCCACCACCCTGGCCCTGCAACTCGCCGACGACTCCAGCAAGGGCGTCGCCCTTGGGCTCATCCGCGGCGGCACCTCCTTCGGCCGCATGTTCGGCCCCCTCATCACCGGCTTCCTGGTGGCGGACCTGGGCTTCCACTGGGGATTCGTCGCCCTGGGGCTGATCTCGTTCGTCATCGGCGGGGGAGTGGCGGGGTTGTTCCGGAGGCAGCGGGAGACACTCCGTTGAAAGTGTTGCTGACTGGGGTCCTCGCCGTTGTCCTGATGGTTTCCGCGGCCTTCGCTGCCCCCGAACCGCCTGGAATGGTTCCTCTCGCCATCCCGGGCGGCAGGCCGCTTGAAGGGTATGTGATCTATCCGGCGAGGCCGGGCGGACCCGCTGCCATACCCTTTGGCGGCAATGCCGTGTTCCGTGCCGAGCAGGTGCGGCCCGGCGCTACGGCATCGGCAGGTCCCATGCCGCTGGTGATTCTCTCGCACGGCATGTACGGACACCGGTTCAATCAGCTATGGCTTGCACGCAGACTTGCGCAAGCAGGATTTGTCGCAGCCGCGGTGGATCACCCCGGCACCACGACGTTCAACCGCGACAGAACGTTGTCGCGCCGGCTGTGGGAACGCCCGTTGGATATCGGACGCGTGATCGATGCTCTGATGGCTGACTCCGCGGCCGCTCGGCTCATCGACCCGAGCCGCATCTACGCGGCGGGCCATTCGCTCGGGGGATACACGGTTCTTGCTGCGGCCGGCGCGCGGTTCGACCGGGCGCGGCCGGTCTCCTTTTGCAAGACGATGCCCGAGGCCGTTGCCTGCGGTGCCCTGCAGACCCTTGGTCTTTTCGATCCGGAGGTCACGGACGCCGAACTGGCGCGGGATGTCCGCGATCCACGCCTGGCGGGAGTCGTCGCGATGGACCCGGGCGGCGTGCAAGCGCTAATCCCGGAAAGCCTTGCCGGGATCACGATTCCGGTTCTGGTGTTCGGCGCCGGGCGCACTCCCGAGCTCCTGGATCCGGCTCGCGAGGCTGAGGTCGCCGTGAAGCTTCTGCCGGCCACATCGGTCTATGTGGCCTTGCCCGAAGCAGGTCATTTCGACTTCCTGGGTGAGTGCACCAAGCGGGGGCTGGCCATCCTGAAGGCCGAAGAGCCCGACGATGTCGCGGTCTGCGAACGGGGCCAGACCGAGCGCGCTGTGCTGCATGACCGTATCGCCGAGAGAATCGTGGCTTTTCTGAACGCCGTCCTCTGATAAAACGGTATCTCCCGTGGCCCAGACCGGGAAATCGGGAGGATGGGAGAATAACCAGTCCGTTTCCGGTGCCACTGAAATGTTGTGGTGGGTACGCGCGTTCGGACCGAACGCGTCGCGGCAGCCGGAATTATGGCGTCAGACTACCCGTCGGGCTTCTTCCGGGCGACGGCGAATATCTGCTTTACGGAATCCTCGACCGCGCCGAGTGCTGACGGCGCTGCGGTTGCTGCTGACGGAGCCGAAGCGGTGAGTATCTCACGCCGCAACGATCGACGTTACGCTTAGGTTAGCTCCTTCCTGCGCTGCTCGGCGTGCCACAAGTCATAACTGGACTGCATGTTCATCCATAGCTCTGAACCGGTACCCAAGGCTATGGAGAGCCGCACTGCCATCTGGGGACTGACCCCGGTATGTCCGTTAACAAGCTTGGAAAGTGCCTTACGGGAAACGCCGAGGTGCCTGGCGGCCTGGGCAATAGAGATGCCCAACGGTGAAATCCACTGTCTCAACAGTACACCGCCGGGATGAGGCGGGTTGTGCATTCTCATGATTGTCTCCCAAACCGGCGTAGCCGGAACCAAAGGCCAATTAGCAAACGATTGTTCGTCGTTTCGTCCAGAATTTCAAGACGCTACCTCTTGACTTCCAACGGAGTTGTTGCCAAGAATACTGTTGGCAACGAAACCGTTGGAGGAATGGGATGGAGAAATTGAAGAGGGCTGGTTCAAATTGGGTGGTGGGCGAGCAGTTTTTTGACCGTGAAGCAGACATTCGTGAACTCAAGACTCGGATAGAGGATGGTATCCATACGCTCCTAACCGCGCAACGGCGTATGGGGAAAACCAGCTTGGTTCGAGAGACCTTGCGTAGACTGGACGAGGAAAACCGATTCAAGACAGTCTTCGTGGACCTCGAGAATGCCTCTGATCCGGCGGATGCAGTCGCTGAAATCGCGACCCGGTGCAGGTCGGTACAGGGGGTTGGGCAGCGGATGAGTGGTTGGCTGGCCAATTTCGTGCCGGAGGAAGCATCACTGAAGCTACCCATGGTCGAACTGCACGCCAAAATGCGCGCCGTGGTCGACACAGGTAGCTGGAGACAGAAGGGCGACGAGGTCTTCGCGGCCTTGGCGGCGAACGATCAGCCTGTAGTGCTGGCCATCGACGAGTTTGCGATACTCGTCAATCAAATGCTCAAAGGGCACGACTACCATATTACGCCAGAGCGCAAGGGCTCTGTCGATGAATTGCTGGGGTGGATTCGGAAGAACGGCCAAGAGCACTGGGGCCGCGTATGCATGATCGTCTCCGGGAGCGTCGGTCTGGGCCCGATCTTGCGACAGGGTGCGCTTGGTGCCCGCATGAACATCTTCTCCACTTTCGATCTCAAACCCTGGGACGAAGACACCGCGGCGGCATGCTTGGCCGCGTTGGCGGTAACCTACGATGTCGACCTTCCGCGCGACGTACGTCTGGCAATGTGTCATCGCCTCCGGTGCCAAGTTCCGCATCATGTGCAAGGTTTCTTTAACAGTTTGTACGAGGACCTGCGCCGAAATGACCGCCGACGTGCTTCGCTGGAGGACGTTGAGCGGGCTTACTTTGGTGAAATGCTCGGTGTCAGAGGACAGTTGCACCTGGATCACTACGAGACCCGCCTTAAGTTGGTGCTTGGTGAGGAAGGTTACGCAACTTCAATTGAGATGTTGACCGAGGCCGCGGTCAAAGGTGTGTTGCCGCGGGATGCCATCGCCCGTTACCGAGGCCGCGTCCGAGACCTCCACAATACAGAGGCGGTTCCGGCCGAGCATGTCCTGAATGTGTTGGAACATGACGGCTATCTTGAGAAACACGGGGACGGTCACCGTTTTGTTTCCGGTCTGTTGGAGGACTGGTGGCGCGAACGGTACGGTTATCTGGCAACTGGCGATAGACGGCGACAGAGGGCGGAGCAATGACGGGGGCCGCCGTCAGGAAATACAATCCGGGATTCCTGACTGATGACGAGTTGGTGGGCTCGTTCTGCGTTCGGACGCACGAGTTCGAGTCCTTGATGGAGATGCTGCGCGAATGCACCGGGAGCGCCAACGCCCACCAGATTGTTATCGGCCCGCGTGGCAGTGGAAAGACGACCCTGCTCCTTCGTATTGCGACCGAGGTGCGCCGGGTTCCGGCGCTGTCGCGCCGGTTCTTTCCAATAGTCTTCGCGGAAGAGAGTTACGAGGTGGCCAGCCTAGGGGAGTTTTGGCTCGAATGCCTTTCCCGCTTGGTTACGCAGTCGCGTCACAGCGACGACCATCTTGACCTGTCTCGAACCCTGGAAGAGTTGCGAACCATCAGGGAAGACAGGCCGCTTGGTGATCGTTGCCTTGCTGCCCTGCTGGATTTCGCCGACCAACAGAACAAGCGTCTCGTTCTGGTCGTCGAGAACCTGAACATGATGTTCCGAGACATGGCGGACCCGGACGCGGGGTGGCGGCTGCGGCACACGCTCCAGACCGAATCTCGGATCGTCATGCTTGCGAGCGCCACCAGCCGTTTCGACGAGATCGATGACCCGGAGCATGCCCTGTACGACCAGTTTCGAGTGCTGCTGCTGCGCCCCCTCGACACGACGGAAAGCGCTGCTCTTTGGGAGACAGTGTCCGGTCGATCTCCGGTGCCCAAGACGATCCGATCGTTGGAGATCCTCACCGGCGGAAGTCCCCGACTGCTGACGATCGTGGCCCGCTTCGGTGCCGGGCTGTCCTTTCGGGATCTCATGGCCGACCTTCTCAATCTGGTCGATGACCATACGGAGTATTTCAAGGGCCATATCGAATCGCTTCCGGCGCAGGAACGACGGGTCTATCTCGCGCTTGCCGATCTATGGAAACCCGCGACCACGAGGGAAATCGCAGATCGATCCCGGCTGGAAACGAACAAGTGCAGCGCTCAACTCGCACGCCTCATCGAACGGGGCGTCGTCCAGGTCGAGGGCGGCACTGCCCGGCGCAAACAGTACTACCTGACCGAGCGCTTATACAATATCTATTACCTGATGCGGCGCTCCCGCGGGCCGGACAGTCTGATCGAAGCCATGATCCAGTTCATGGAGTCATACTACTCCTCGGCCGAACTGAAGGACATCGTTGCTCGCCTCATCCGCGAGGCGGGGAGCTTCAACACGGAGATGCAATCGCTTTACCGGACCGCCATCTCACGGTTTTTGGAGTCACCGGCGCTGGGCAAGCACCGCGGTGAATTGCTGACAATGATGCCTGATGGTTCCGGTGCGGTTTCCGATGCGGGGCGAACGGCGGCAGCCAGCGTGAAGACAGGCGACCAGCTTCAGGCCGGTGCGGACGACGCAACACAGCGGGAGGCGATGAAGCTATTCGCTAAAGCAGTTAATCTGAACAATCAGAATCAAGTGCGGGACGCATTGGCTCTGTGGGACGAGTTGCTGCGTCGATTCGGACAGAGCAAGAACCCGGCCCTCCTTGAGCCGGTTGCGACGGCACACTTCAACAAAGGGGTCACGCTCGGCAGAATGAACCGGCCCCAGGATGCGCTAGGCGCCTACGAAGAAGTGGTGCGTCGATTTGGACAAAGCAGGAACCCGGCCGTTCTTGAGTCGGTCGCGATGGCCCTTTTCAACAAAGGGGTCATCCTGGGCAGAATGAACCGGCCCCACGATGCGCTAGGTGCCTACGAAGAGATGGTGCGCGGCTTTGGAAAGAGCAAGAATCCGGCCGTTCTCGAGTCGGTCGCAAAGGCCCTTTTCAACAAGGGGATGATACTCGGTGGAATAAATCGGGTCCAAGATGCGCTAGGTGCTCTGGAGGAGGTGGTAAGTCGCTTTGGGCAGAGCACTGACCCGGCCCTTCTTGAGCCGGTAGCGAACGCCATCGTCTACACGGGAGATGCACTCGACGGATTGAATCGGCCGCAGGACGCATTGGCTGCCTGGGATGACGTGCTGCTTCGATTCGGACAGAGTGAAAGCTCGGCCCTTCTCGAGCAGGCAGCGATTGCCGTCGTCAACAAAGGGGCTCTATTCGCTCGATTGAATCAGCCGCAGGACGCACTGGCCGCCTGTGACGAGATGTTGCGTCTCTTCGGCCAGAACGAGAATTCGGAAATCGTTGGATGGGTAGCGAAGGCCCTCTTCAACAAGGGATGTGCACTGCGCGAATTACATAGGCCCCAGGACGCCCTAGCCAGTTGGGAGGAGGTAAGTTCCCGCTTCGGGGAAAGCCAGAACCCAACTGTTGCCGAGGTAGTAGCGAAGGCTCTCTTCAACAGGGGAGACATACTCGTTGATATGAACCGGCCCGAGGATGCACTGACCGTCTGGGACGAGGCAGTGCGTCGCTTTGGGGAGAGTCAGAACCCGGATGTCCTTGGGTGGGTTGCACAGGCCCTTGTTGTCAAAGGCGCAGTACTCGACGAAATGGACCGGTCCGAGGAGGCGCTGACCGCCTATGACGAGGCGGTACACCGACTTGGTAAAAACGCCTCCGTCGTACCCGGTGAATGGATCGAGGAAGCGCTCCTTAGAAGAGCGGGTATGGAGTTCGAATGTCTGCGGTACGAGGCGGCGATCGAGACGGCTGGTCGGGCTCTCGCCGGACTCCGACCGGAATCGCTAGTGAGGCGGGCGCGGGGTCACCTGATCCGGGCGAAGGCGGCTCTTGTTAGTGGCAACCGATCTGTATTCGAGTGTGACATCGAGGCCGGTCTTACGCTCTTGCGGGAGATCGGGTCTCTCCCGTATGAGGCGCTTGATACATTGATTCACTTCAGCGTCGAGCTTGGGCCGGCGCGTATGCGCGAACTCATTCAGGCGTCACCCGCGGCGGATCTCCTGTTGCCGCTCACGACAGCGCTGGAACGGGAACTTGGGCTTGAGCCCCGGGTGGCGCGGGAGGTCGAGGAAGTCGCTCAGGACATCCGGCGGGATCTGAAAAAACGAAGGAAACGCGAACCGATGGCATTGAGTAGAGAGACGGTTGCGAGCCCCGCGCCGCAGGATCGGAAGGATGCCTGACACACGTCTGATTCCCCGGAGTTCGTCGCCGAGGGAGACGAATTGTCTGGGACGGGAACGTTGAAAGAGGTCTTGGATAGGGGAGGATGAAGGAGGTCAGGATTTGATCAGGACGCCATGAGGCTTATTGTTTCATCGAGCAGTCCCTCGATATGGCAGGAGATGGCCTCGTGAGCAGACTCGATGGCCTCCTCAAGGGATCACCGGCCGAGAAACAGCCGGGAAGATCCGGGACGGTCACGCCGTAGCCGCTGTTCTTGTCTTTGTGAACGACGATCGGAAATCGCATCGGCGATTCCTGAGTCTTCGAATGATCTCCGAACTCCGCACAGTATGTATTATACACATCAACTAGTGAGGTCAAACATGCGGGATACCGGACGGGGGGCGGACGCCACGGTAAATTTGTTCTGATTTTTGGCCGAGTGGCGGAGATCGAGCATTTGGCCACAGGAGTTGGAGGTTGGCATTGGAGGCGCATGTTGTTGGATGGGGTCGTGATCGGGCGGAGGGATGACGATTTTCTGAGGTGGTGGTGGTTTGTTGGACAGGAAGGCGGCAGAAACAAGGTGTATTGCGGGGAATCGGGCATGGCAGGGCGACTGGGGTTTGCCGAGGGTTGACGGTGAGGCGACGGATGCGGCTGGGGGGGAGGTCAGCGGGGTGCTGCTGGCGGGCAGGCGTTGGCGGTCATTTTGAGGAAGTCGAGGACCCGGCGCGGGTTTCTGGCGAGGTTGCGCATGGTCTGGGCGACGGCGAGGCCGCGTTTTTTGATGAGGCCGATGGCGAAGCGCCGGAGGCATGTGATGTTCTCCGGGCCGTGACCGGTACGGATGCGGCTGCGGTCTTCGTCGAAGCTCCAGTCGAGGATGTGGTGTGTAGCTTCGATGGTCCAGTGTCCTCGATTGAGGGTGAGGAGGCGTTGTGGCGAGGCGGCCTTGGGGTCGAGGCTGGTGATCCCGTAGGAGGTTTCGCAGTGGCGTTTGCCGGACTTGACCTCGACGGTTTCTCGCCGCACGGCGAACACCTGACCGACGCCGGGGAAGTCGAGGTAGTCGTTGAGTTCGCTGGAAACCCAGATGGAACGACGCTCGTGGCGGCCGTGTTCGGGCTTTGCGGTTTCGGCGGCGAAGTCGGGGGCGCGCCGGGCGATGCTCGGGTGGAACAGGAGGTGGATATCGTCATACAGGTTGGGCTGGTTGCGCTTGACGGTGAACAGATAGTGGGCGTTGCGGTGGAGGAGATAATGGGCGAGGGCGCGCTGGGTGAGCAGGGCATCGGCGGTGAGGGTGAGGCCGGCGATATCGGGCAGGGTGTCGAGCAGGGGAATGGCAGTGCCGATCTCGTTGGTGCGCTTCTCCCCGTCGGTGGCATCCGGCCTCAGACCGACTTTTTTTGGGCCCAGGATGCCTTGCTGTCGTGGCCGACGATGCCGAGCACATGAGCCTGGTTGCCATCGGCATCGATGGCGCCGCGCAGGGTCTTGCCGTCGATGGCCAGGGCGCTGTCGCCGCCGCCATGAGCCTCGTGCCATGCGCGCAACGCCCGGTCGAGTTGGGCCGGGTCGACGCGGATGAGCAGGCTGCGGATGGCCGACAGGCTCGGCGCCTGGCAGCGGCCTTGGCGGCGGCGCACGCGGAAGCGTTCCAGCGCCTTGGGTCCGAGGTCCTGGACCCATTCGCTGATGGCCTTGTAGCCGCGCATGCCGCACAGGGTCGCGGCGGTGGCCAAGGCCAGCACCGTGGGCAGCGCATGGCGCCGTCCCTGCCGGCGGCGGGGGTCGTCGATGGGGTGGAAGAAGGCCGGAAGGGATCGCATCTGTGCGGCGTTGAGCATCATCTTGGGCACTCCATGTCGCAGGCGGGGATCGAGAGCATCCGCCCGGAGTTGGTCGCGCGCGGTGCGCGACAGGGGATGAACGAACACTCGCTTCGGCAGCGCGTGTTGGCCGTAGCTGTAGCCCCGCCGCTGGCGGCGGAAGCCGCGGGTGCGCCCCACCTCGATCCAGTTGGCGGCCCGGTAGACGGTGCCGTGGAAGCGCCTGGGATCGACGAAGGTCTCCACCAGCAGCAGCGCATGGCCGAAGCGCACCGGCCAGTCGCGGACAAGGCGGCGCGTGCACAGCGACAGCACCCGCGACCCGAGGTTTGGCGGAGCGCCCGGCAGGATCAGGAACCGGGAGTTGTTGGTGATAAGGTGCAGCCGGTCAAACTGGACGCCGTAGTCCCAGCCGATCCAGCGGTCCCGTGCGCCGCACTTCAGCGCCGGCGCCGAGAACACCGCCAGCGCCAACCATTGGCCGCGATGATGGGCCACATAGCGCAACGTCTCGCCGATCCCCGGCAACGCACCCAGATAGTGGTACGCCTGCATCAAGGCCCGAAACCGCCCCTCGTCTTCCGCCGCTACAAGGCCGACGGACACCTCCGAAAGAATCGTCAACGCTCCCATCCCCCCACGTCCGGGTTGCTCCACCTGTATCAGAGCCCGCGACGAATGTCCAGCCCCGCCCGTATCTCATTGTCAGCATTGAAAAAACCATGAAGGATAAATCCGCCCTGGGGCGGACGCTTTCATTCATTGCAACCCCTCACGTGCGGTGTTATGCATGCCTACGGTGACATGCGGCCTTGGCCTGAAGAGTACGGCGGGCGCCGTACTCCAAGGCTTCCGGACAGCCGTCGGCTCCACGAACAGTCCAACGAATCATGCGCAACTTCGATCTCCTCGAACCCAAGACCGTCGCCGAAGCCTGCCGGATGCTCGATGCCGGCGAGGACGTGCGGCCGATCAGCGGCGGGACGGCGCTTCTCATTCTCGTCAAACAGGGGCTTCTGCGGCCCGGGACCCTGGTGAACCTCAAGAAGCTTGAGGGCGTCAACGCTATCACCCGGGATGCCGCCGGGGCTGTCCGCATCGAGGCCATGGCCACCATCCACGAGGTGGAGACGTCGCCGGTGGTGCGGGAGCATGTTCCGGTGCTGGCCCAGGCCTGCCACCAGGTGGCCAACATCCGCATCCGCCATCTGGCCACCATCGGCGGCAATCTTGCGCACGGGGACCATCAATCGGACCCGCCGGGGGTGCTGGTGGCGCTGGACGCGGCGGTGGAATTGACCGGCGCCCGCGGCACGCGCACCGTGAAGCTGGCGGACTTTCTGATGGGCCTCTACGAAACGGCGCTGGAACCCGGCGAGATGGTCACGGCGGTCACGGTGCCGCCGGTGCAAGGGCGGCTGGTAGGTGACTACCTCAAGTTCACCACCGGCTCCTCGGAGGAACGGCCCTGCGCGGGGATCACCGCGCTGGTGCGGCTGGAGGGGGACCGTCCGGTGGAGGCGCGGCTTGCGGTGGGCGCGGTGGCGTCGCGGCCGCTGCTCCTGTGCGAGGCCGATCCGTCCGAGGCGGCCCTGGAGGAGATGGCCGACCGGGCCGCCCGGGAGATCGATCCCATCCCGGACCTGCGGGGCTCGGCGGCGTACAAGAGGCATCTGGTGGCGGTCCTCGGGCGGCGCGCCCTGTCCGCAGTGTGGAAGGAAGCCTGCCAATGAACGTGGTCGGGACCAACACGCAACGGGTGGACGGCAACGCCAAGGTCTCCGGAACCGCGCAGTATGCCGCGGATATCGAATTGCCGGGCATGCTCCATGCCAAGGCGCTGCGCAGTCCCCACCCACACGCCCGGCTGATCAAGGTGGACGTAAGTCGGGCGGCGGCCTTGCCCGGCGTGATCGCCGTCGTCACCCGGGACGACCTCGAAGGCTTGAACCCGCACTACGGCCACGCCATTGAGGACCAGCCCGTGCTGGCCATGGACCGGGTGCGCTGCGTTGGCGACATCGTGGCCGCAGTGGCCGCGGAAGAGCGCGAGATCGCGGAGGAGGCGGTGGAGCTCATGGAGGCGGAATACGAGCCCCTGCCCGCGGTCTTCGACGTGGTGGAGGCGGCGCAGTCCGGGGCTCCGATCATCCACGAGGCCCGCTTCGAGACCCAGGCGGCCAGCTTCCGGGAGCAGCTCGACCGCGACGCCGGCGGCAACATCTGCAGCGTGTATCGAGCCGGGGACGGAGACGTGGACGCCGGCTTCGCCGAGTCCGACGAGATCTTCGAGAACACCTACCGCACGCCGCCGGTGCAGCACGGCCATATCGAGCCCCACGTGGCCACCGCGGTTTGGGAATCGCCCAACCGGCTGGTGGTGCACACGCCGTGCCAGAACGCGGTGGGGCTCCAGGAGCAGTTGGCGCGGATCTTCAAGCTGCCCGAGAGCGGCGTTCGGGTCATCGTTCCGTTCGTGGGCGGCGGGTACGGCGGCAAGACCCACGCCCGGCTCGAGCCGGTGACGGCGCTCTTGGCGCGCAAGGCCGGCCGGTCGGTTCAGTGGGTGCTCACCCGCGAGGAAGTGTTCCTCACAGGACGCCGCTACGGCGGGTTCGTCAGGATCAAGACCGGGTTCAAGCGCGACGGCCGTTTGGTGGCGCGCGAGATGGAGGCCTTCTACGACGTCGGCGCTTACGCCCTCTCCGGACCCTCCAATGCGAAATCGGGATCCTACGTCGCCAGCGGGCCGTACCGGGTGCCCAATCGCCGGTTGACCACCTACGCCGTCTATACGAACCTTCCCCCGGCCGGTCCCTACCGCGGCGTGGGCGTGCCCCACGTGGCCTGGGCCTACGAATCGGAGATGGACCGCATCGCCCGGCACCTCGGCATGGACCCCATGGAGCTCCGGCTCAAGAATCTGGTCCAGGAAGGCGATATCTTCGTTACCGGAGAGCCGCTGGTGTCGGTGGGCATCTCGGACTGTCTCCGGCAGGTGGCGTCGGGCATCGGCTGGCGCGGGCGGGAGGAACAGCAGGACGGGGCCCGCGAAGGGTGGTTGAGGCGCGGCAAGGGCCTGGCGGTCATCATGAAGAGCACCACCACGCCCACGGCGTCGGCCGCCAGCGTGCGGCTCAACAGCGACGGTTCGGTGATGCTCATGACCAGCAGCACCGAGATCGGTCAGGGCGTGCGCACCTGCCTGGCGCAGATCGTGGCGGAACGGCTCGGCATGCCGGTGGAGCGGGTGACCGTGTCCGCGCCGGACACCGACGTGACCCCCTACGACAAGTCCACCAGCTCCAGCCGCACCACCTTCCACATGGGCAACGCCGCGCTCCGGGCCGCGGAGGAAGTTCGGGAGCAGTTGCTGGACGCGGGGGCCCAGGCATTGGAGGTGGACAAGGGGGACCTCGAGCTCGGCGCCGACGGGGTGCGCGTCAGAGGCGTTCCGGACCGGGGCCTCACGGTGCCGCAGTTGCTGAAGGTCAAGTACGGCGATTCCGTGGGCAGCGTCTTCGGGAGCTGCAATTTCCAGGTCCGGGGCGGGCTCGATCCCAGGACAGGCAAGGGCAAGGCCGCGGCCTTCTGGTTCTTCTCGGCCTGCGGCGTGGAGGTGGAGGTGGACGTGGACACGGGCAAGGTGCGGGTCATCAATGTGGCGACGTCGGCGGACGTGGGCAAGGCCATCAATCCGCTGCAATGCTCGCTTCAGAACGAGGGCTCCATGCTGGGGGCCCTGGGAGCGGCGTTCTTCGAGGAGATGGTGTTCGAGCAGGGCCAGCCCGTGAACGGCAGCCTGCTGGAGTACATGCTGCCGTCCATGGAGGACCAGCCCGAGCAGTTCCAGTCGCTGCTGGTGGAGACCCTCCATCCGGACGGCCCGTTCGGCGCCAAGGGGGTGGGCGAGGCGGTGACCCCCGCGGTGGCTCCCGCCATCGGCAACGCCGTGGCCAACGCCCTGGGCGGCGTCAACATCACCGAGCTGCCGCTCCGCCCGGAGCGGATCGTGGCGGCCCTGGCCGAGCGCAAGGCCGGCCCATCCGGGGAAAAGAAGCCATGAGACACGTCATTACCGCCAACGTGAACGGACGCCAGCGCGAGCTGTCGGTCAAGTCCAACCAGACGCTGCTGGAAGTTCTGCGGGACGACCTCCGGCTCAAGGGCACGCGGGAAGGTTGCAGCGTGGGGGTGTGCGGCTCCTGCACCGTGCTGGTGGACGGCAAGCCGGTAAGCTCTTGTCTGATGCTGGCCAGCAACGCCGAGGGCAAAGACGTGTTGACCATCGAGGGGCTGACTCGGGACGGCAGCCTCGATCCGGTGCAGCAGGCGTTCCTGGACCATCAGGCGTTCCAGTGCGGGTTCTGCACCCCCGGCATGATCATGGCGGTCAAGGGGCTGCTGAACGAGAACCCGAAGCCCGACGAGTCCGAGGTCCGTGACTATCTCTCGGGTAATATCTGCCGCTGCGGCACTTACGTGGAGGTGATGGCGGCCATCGCGGAATTGACCGCCAAGCCCTGACGGCTCGAAGCGGGATCGGTCACCGAGGGTTTGACGTTGCGTTCTGATATTTCGATGACTCAAGCCGAGGGTCAACGCGGGCAACCCCTCCGACCCCCTCTCCCTCTGGGAGAGGGTAGGGGTGAGGGTGCCCCCGGTGCGAGCAGCCCGTCGGATACGGCGACCGGGAGGAACGGCGATGGCTGAACGAATACTGGCGGGAACGCAGGAAGGCCTGCAAGTCTGGCGCGGCAAGGGGCACGCCTGGGAGGAGTTGGAGGTGGAACTCCCTTCCGCCACGGTGGACGCCATCGACGGCCCCGCGCAGAGGCCCGAGACCGTGTACGCCAGCGTCGCGGGCGAGGGGCTCTGCCGTAGCGACGACGGCGGGCAGCGCTGGCGCACCGTTTTCTCCGGCAACGTCCGGGCCGTGACCATCGACCCCGCTGACCCGGACGTGGTCTACGTGGGCACGGAACCCATCCATCTCCATCGGAGCGAGGACGGCGGCGAGAGCTGGGAAGAGCTGTCGGCCTTGCAGGACCTGCCGTCCGAGGTGCGCGCCAAGTGGACCTATCCGCGTCCGCCCCATCGGGAGCACGTGCGGCACATCTTCGTCTCTCCCGACGACCCCCGGATGATCTACGTCTGCCTGGAGCACGGCGGCATCGTCCGGACCTTCGACCGCGGCGCCTCCTTCGAGGACGTGAGCGAAGGCATCGACTATCTCGACATCCATCACATCAGTACCACGCCCAGGGAAACGGGCCCCATGTTCGTGGCCACGGCCAGGGGGTTCTTCCGGAGCGAAGACCCGGGCACCGGGTGGCAGCGGGCGGAGAGCGGCATGACCCGGGATTACTTCCACGACTTCGTCTTCCTGCCGGGGACGCCGCCGGTGGTGCTGGTGGCCACCGCGGACAAGTCGCCGGGCTACTGGGACCGGCCCGAGCGGGCCCAGGGGGCGGTCTTCCGCAGCCGTGACCTGGCCGCGAGCTGGGAGCGGGTGGGTGTGGACCGCGGCCTGTCCGACCACATGCAGCAGATGGTGTGGGCGCTGACCCAATGCCCCGACGATCCCGGACGCGTCTATGCCGGACTGGGCGCGGTCTCCCGCGGACGCTCCAGTGATTCGAGTCAGAAAGGCAAGGGCGACATCCTGGTCTCCGAGGATGAAGGCGAGTCCTGGGAGCGGCTGCCCCTGGAGCTGCCGGCGGACCGGGTGCTGCTGGTGAGGCCGGAGTAGCAGGAAAATGGCGCCCTTCGACTTCGCTCCGCTGGCGCTCCGCTACGCTCAGGACGAACGGTCCCACCACCGTTCGTCCTGAGCGTAGCGGAGCGCCAGCGGAGCGAAGTCGAAGGATGCCATGTGGACGACGGCCAATCGTCAGGGTTTCCTTGATCACGCCATGACCTATGCCGTCTTCGATATCGAGACCCGCATCGACAAGAGCCTGGTCAAATCCGTCTACGCTCCCAAGGAGGGGATCTCGGACGGGGAAGCCTATGAACGGCTCCGCGCCGAGCGGGTGGCGGAAAGCGGCAGCGACTTTCTCCCCATCTCTTTCCACGTCCCCGTTTCCATCGCGGTGGGCGTCGTGAACAACGACGCCGTCCTGGTGGACGTCGAGACCCTGTGCGCCAACGACTACAGCGAGGAGGCCATCGTCCGCGACTTCTGGGGGCGAGTGGAGCGGTTCAATGGCACGCTGGTCTCGTTCAACGGGCGCAACTTCGACCTCCCGGTCCTGGAGCTGCACGCGCTGAAGTACCGCTGTCAGGCGCCGCGCTACTTCAACCAGCGGTTCGGGCACCGATACCGGTACTCGGAAGAAGGCCACTACGACCTTTACGATTTCGTCGGCAACCACGGCGTCAACCGCATTCGCGGCGGCTTCGATCTCTTGTGCAAGCTCATCGGCCTGCGCGGCAAGGGCGACATCGACGGTTCCATGGTCCAGGGGTTATGGGAAGAGGGCCGGCTGGCGGAGATCCACGAGTACTGCCGCCAGGACGTGATCCAGACCTATTTCCTGCTGCTCCGGGTGGAACTGATGCGGGGCCGTATCGACGAGCGTCAGTTCGAGGCAGCCTGGGCCGCCACCGAACGCTTCCGCGACCAACTGGAAGAGGCCGGCCTGCCTGACGACGGTGGTGCCGGCGGGTCCGGCCAACCATAATCCCTTCAACGCTCCAGCGTCTCCTTTGCCACGAAAGCCAGCAGCAGCGCCGATAGCCACAGTACCGGGGTCAGGGCGATAAACGGGACTCCGGGGTTGAACGCGTTGGCGAGCATGCCTCCGGCCAGCGGCGCCCACAGACCCGCCAGGTCGGCGAGGGTGCGGCGCATGGCCTGAAGGCGGCCGCGGACGTGTTGCGGCGCTACGTCGTAGGTGGAAGTGGCAAGGCAGCCCAAGGAGAGGCCGTTGGCAATCCCCAGGACCGATAGCAGCACTGCCAATTGCAGGAAGGTGTCGGTCAGCGGGATGGTCAGGAAGATCACGGCCGGGATCACGGTGCTGGGGACCGTCGCCCATTTCCTGCCCACCTTGTCGAGCACGAAGCCCGCGGGCACGATCATGAAGAAGACCACCACGCCGGAGATGGAGAAGAGCGCGCCCACCTGCACGGGAGTGAAGCCCAGGTACGCGCCGGCGTAGAGCGGCAGCATGCTCTGGAGCGTGAGCCGGAACATCAGGCTGGCGGCGGTGGCGACGACCAGGACCGCGTAGGTCGGGCGCAGCGACGGCTCCACTTCGCGGTAGAGCGCGACGATGCGTCCGACCCAGTGGCGTGGCCCGAAGCCCCTGGACGCAGCCCTCACGGGAGTCCGCGGCGTCGCGCCGCTGCCCGCTGGCTTGTCCACCGTCAGACCGCACAGGGTGGCAAGCACGGACACGAGGGCGGCGGCGAGGAACACGGTGCGGAAGCCCGCGGCCACGGTGAGGAAGCCGCCCACCAGCGGCCCGAGGGTAACTCCGCTGTGGTGCACGCCGTGAAAGCCGCTCATGACCCGGCCGCGCTGGTTCTGGGCGGTCAGGTCGATGCCGGTCACCTCCCGCCCCATGGCCCACACCGCGTCGGCGGCGCCGATGACGAACAGCGCGATCAGCAGTCCGGAGAAGGTGGGGCTCAGGAATGCCGCGAGCGCGGCCACGCCGGTGGCGGCGGCTCCACCCACCATCATCAACCGCGGCCCGACGCGGTCGAGCATGATGCCGCTCACCGGGGTGCCGCAGAAGCGGCCAGTGGCCCAGGCCGTGACCGTCTGGGCCGCGGCGCCCATGGAGATATCGAAGTATCCGGCCAATACCGGGATGGTGGGCAGCACCATGCCCCAGGCGAGTCCCGAGAACAGGGAGCTCCCGTACAACAGGAGAAAGTTGCGCAGCACGCGCGGTCCGAGCCAGGCGGTCGGGGTCACGGTCAGAGAGCCCTTCCATGGGCCGGAGGGCAGATGAGCGCGTCGCGGCTCACTTCCAGGCCCCTCCCCCCAGGGTAATGGCCACCGTCCCGGTCACCACCGCGAGACAGCCGCTCACCGTCCGTAGCGTCACCATCTCGATGCTGCGAAGGAATACCACCGTGAAGACCAGCACCCACATGGGCTGGGTGGCGACCATGGGGGTCACGAGCACCACCGGCCCCACGCTGAGGGCCGTGTTGAACAGGAGGAATCCCATGTTCTCCAGCACCGCGGCCGTCAGGAACGGCCCCATGGCCTGCCGGTTCCATACGGGCCGGTTGGGGGCGCCCGCCAGCGCCAGATAGCCCGCGAAGGTTACCAGCGAGACCACCCCGACGATGGCTGCGAACAGGATGGGCTGGCCGGTCGACTTCAGCGAGAAGCGGGCGATGTTGTGCACGGCGGCCGCGGTGACGGCTCCGGAGAGCGAATAAGCACCGTGCCACCAGCGCGCGGAGGCGCGTCTTTCCTCCTCGCGCCAGGAGATGAGGGTGATGCCCGTCACGACCAGGAGGATTCCCGTCAGTACGGGGGCGGTGGCGGTCTCGCCCAGGAACGTAATCGCCAGCAGCGCGCTGAAGAGCGGATGGGTGGAGCGGAGCGCCGTGCCCCGGGCCGCGCCGATCTTCGCAATCCCCGTATAGGTGAGCCAACGCAGCACGGGCATCAGGAATCCCACCGCTATCGCCGCCCACAGGAAGGTCCTGTCCACGGCCGGGATGCCCGTGAAGACGCCGACCATGGTCCACAGGATCACGGTCTGAGAGATCAGGGAGAGCAGGGTGACCGTGCTGGCGTTGGAGTACTGCAGGCCCCGGCGCGCGGAGATGATGCTGATGCCGTAGGTCCACGCCGTCAATAGACCAATGGCCTGGGGCAGCAGTTGCGTCATGGGCGCATGGTCGCGCTAATTGCGGATGTCCTGCTGAAACCACTCCAGCGGGAGGTCGCGGCCGAGGCCGTTCTCCTTGGCGTAGCGGTAGACGAGGTAGCCGACGGCGGCGAACTGGATGCCGGCGGAGAAGTTGTGGTGCAACGTAGTCTGCGCGTCGTTCTCCCGGCCGGTCTTCTCGCCGGCCAGCACCTCGGACAGGGTGGTGTGGTTCCGGTTCGTGTAGCGCCGCCGGTAGTTGTCGTCGATGGGACGCCGGTCGCGTTCTTCCTGAGTGCCCAGGGCATAGTTCAGGACGGCCTGGTTGGAAGTGCCGATGACCACGTCCGCCTTCTCGTAGGTGTCGCCTTCCAACTCTTCGGGGCGCACGTCCACCACGTGCATGCCGGTCTGCAGCCAGTCCGACTGGAACAGGGGAATGCGCGAATCCGTACAGGTGGCGCCGATGTCGACCCCGCTCATGGCCTCCCTGGCCGAGTTCACGGCGGTGACCGGGATCTTCAGGAACTCCGCCATCTCTTTGGCGTAGGCGTCCCTGTGGGCCTGGGTAGGGCTGAAAATCTTGATCTGTTCGATGGGGCGGACGGCGCAGGCGGCCATCGCGTAGGTGTGGGCCATGGCGCCGGAACCCAGGACCCCGAGCACCTTGGAATCAGGCCGGGAGAGATGCTTCACCCCGACGCCGGCGGTGGCGCCCACGCGATAGCTCTGAAGATAGCCGTCGTTCATGATGCACAAGAGCTCGCCCGTACGCGTATCCACCAGCAGGATAATGCCGCAGTACTTGCCGGGCTCGACGTTGAACCAGTGCTCCGTGACCGCGCCGCTGTATTCCTGCCAGGTCATGATGTCCAGCTTGAAGCGAAAGGCCAGGATGGGCGGGTCCTTGATGGCGCCCAGCAGCGAGCCCCAGCGAAAGTAGTCGCCCACGGTGGCGGTGGGGGACCACAGGTCCGTCCGGGGCTGGTAGACGGCGTCGCCCTCGGCGAGCTGCTTCAGCGCGCTCTCCATGGCATCGATGGCGTCGTTCATGTCGAGCGCCTGCTCGGCGATGCGGTTGTCGATCAGTAGCGGCATGCGTGTTCTCCAGTGACTTGGAAGTAACCTTGTGCTAGCAGCTTTTCGTCGCGAGTGTCCACCCTGGACGCTACGGACCCCGGTTTGAAGCGAACAGTTGTTATGGCGGCTGTGATCGGTCAGAATGCCGTCGGGAGAGATCGGTGACGGGAAGTACGATAGGGTGATTGATGGCCGGTCGCGGTAAGAAGCTTCTAATCTGGGTGCCCATCGCCCTGGGCGTGACGGCAGTGCTGTGGGCGGTGAACGCGCGGCAGGGTCCCCAGCGCATCCCGCCGGAGGAACGCACGACTTCCGTGCGCGTCGTGCCGGCGGCGGTAGTGGATGCCGTGCCCCGGGCCCTGGGCTACGGCAACGTCAAGCCAGGACGGGTCTGGGAGGCCGTGGCGGAGGTGAGCGGCACCGTGATCTTCCGGCACACGGAGCTCCAGCGGGGTGCCATCCTGCCCGCCGGGACGGAGCTGCTGCGCATCGACCCGGCCGACTACCGTCTGGCGGCGGCCCAGATCGAAGCCAACATTCGTGCGGTGGAAGCCCAGATCGCGGTGCTGGAGGTGCGCGCCGTCAATACCCAACGATCGCTGGCCATCGAGGAACGCAGTGTCGCCCTTGGCCGCAGGCAGCTTGACCGGACCCGGGAGCTCATGCGCCGGGGCGCCGTGCCCCAGTCCGAGGTGGACCGGGAAGAGCGTTCGGTCCTGGCCGGTGAGCAGGTGGTGCAGAACCTGCGGAACGCCGCCAAGCTGCTCCCCGCCGAGCGCGCGGTACAGGAAGCGTCGCGGGACCAGCTCAGGGCGCAGTTGGAGACGGCCCGGCGGAACCTGCGCCGCACCACCATCGTCGCGCCGTTCACCTGCCGCATCGCCGCGGTGAACGTCGAGCAGGCCCAGTTTGCCGCCAAGGGTCAGGTCCTGATGGAGGCCGACAGCATTGACGTTGCCGAGATCATCGCCCAGGTGCCCATCGGCAGGGCGCTGACGCTGTTGCCGCCGGGCGTGGAACTGCTCCGGGACCTGGGGGCCGTCGTGCCGCGGCTGCGGGAGATTGTGAACATCCAGGCCGTGGTGCGCCTGCGCACCGGCGATGTCGACATCGAGTGGCCGGCGCGCTTCTCGCGGCTGAGCGATACCGTGGACCCGCGCACCCGCACCGCGGGGGTGATCGTCATCGTGGACGAGCCCTATCGGCGGGTCGAGGCGGGCCGGAGACCCCCCCTGGTCAAGAACATGTACGTCGAGGTGGAGCTTCGGGGACCGCCCCGGCCCGGAGCGGTGGTGATTCCCCGCGCCGCGCTTCGGGGCGGCCAGGTATACGTGGTGGGTTCCGATCATCGGCTGCACTTTCGCGAAGTCCAGGTGGACTTCATCCAGAACAACTTCGTGGTCCTGCGGTCGGGGCTGGCGCCGGAAGAGCCCGTGGTGATCTCGGACCTGCCGTTCGCCGTCGAGGGCATGCGTCTGGCAGCGGTGGTGGACCGGGCGGCGGCGGCGAGCCTGCTGGCCGAGGCCGGCGGCGCGACAGCCGTTCAGTGAAACTCCCATGATCGGTTTCTTCGCCGGCCACCCGACGGCCGCAAACCTCCTGATGCTGGCGTTTCTGATGGTGGGGCTCGCCTTTACCGGCACCGTCAAGCGCGAGACGTTTCCCGACATTCCCGCCGATTCCATCGAGGTTCGAGTGCCTTTCCCGGGAGCCGTGGCGTCCGAGGTGGAAGAGGCCATCTGTCTGCGGATCCAGGATGTTGCCGACGGCATCGACAATCGGGAGGAGACCCGGTGCGAGGCCCGGGAAGGGTTGGCCGTGGCCATGCTGGTGATGCGGGAAGGAGGCGATATCGACCGCTTCCTCAACGACGTCAAGGCCGAGGTCGACGGCATCCAGGACTTTCCGAAGGAGGCCGAGGCGCCGGTGGTGCGCCAACTGGGGCGCGCGGACTTCGTCGCCTCCATCGCCGTGGCGGGACCCTTGCAGCCCGATGGTTTGAAGGCCTATGCGGAACGCATGAAGGACGATCTGCTGGCGATTCCCGGAGTCGCGCAGGTCCGCGTCCAGGGTTTTTCCCAGCACCAGATCCGCATCGAGGTTCCGGCCCCCACCATGCGCCAGTTCGGTCTCAGCGTGGGCGACCTGGCCGATGCGGTGGCGGCCCAGAGTCTGACGCTGCCCGCGGGCGCGGTGGAGACCCGCGACACGACGGTACTGATCCGCTTCGATGATGAACGGCGGACGCCTCGCGCGTTGGAAGGACTCGTGGTGGTGGCCTCGGAAAGCGGCGCGGTCATCCGGCTCGGCGACATCGCCACCATTACCGACCGCTTCGAGCGGGAAGAGGACAAGAGCTTCTTCAACGGGCAGCGGGCCGCCTATCTGGCGGTGGAAAAGGGCCGGCAGGACGACACCCTCGACGTCATCGATGCGCTCAGGGCCTATCTCGACGTGGAGCGCGGCCGGGCGCCGCCGGACATGGTGTTCGAGATCACGCGGGACGTGGCCTCCATCGTCCGGGACCGGTTGACCATGCTGTTGCGCAACGGCATCCAGGGCCTCGGGCTGGTGTTCCTGGTCATGTGGCTGTTCTTCGGTTTGCGCTACTCGTTCTGGGTGGCGGCGGGTCTGCCGGTGGCCTTCATGGGGACCATCGCCGGCATGGCGGCCATCGGCTATTCCTTCGACATGATCACCATGGTGGCGCTGCTCATCGCCGTCGGTCTGATCATGGACGACGCCATCGTCATCGCGGAGAACATCGCGCGCCAGCGCCGTGCCGGACGCACCGCCATGGAGGCGGCGGTGGAAGGAACGAAGGAGGTGGCGCCGGGAGTGCTCGCGTCATTCCTCACCACGGTGGCTGTGTTCGGCGCCCTGGCGTTCCTCCGGGGGGAGATCGGGGCGATACTGAAGGTCTTGCCGGTAATTCTGATCCTCACGTTGTCGTTCAGCCTGGTGGAGGCGTTCCTGATCCTTCCGCATCACCTGATGGGAACGCTGCATGCCGCCGGCGGTCAAGAGCGCCGGGGACTCCGGGCTCGATTCGAGACCGGCCTGGAGCGCTTCACGGAATCGTACGTCGGGCGCCTGGTGGACGCGGCCGTGTCCTGGCGCTATTTGACGGTGGGTCTGATCGCGGCCCTGCTGCTTGGCTCCGTGGCCGTGATGGCCGGCGGCGTGCTCAAGTTCCGGGCCTTCCCGGATATCGAGGGCAACGTGATCGAGGCGCGATTGTTGCTGCCGCAAGGGACGCCGCTGGCCCGCACCGAGGCCGTGGTGGGTCAGGTGGTGGCGGCCATCCGGGCCGTGGACCAAGAGCTCGCGCGGCCGGGCGGCCGGAACATGGTGCGGAACATCGGGATTCAGCTCAGCCGCAATCAGGACGCCCACGAGTCCGGGGAACATCTTGCCACCGTCATCGTCGACCTGGTGGACTCCGAGTCCCGCGATGTATCGCTGGACGGGGTTATCGGCCGGTGGCGGGCGGAGGTGGGGGCGCTGCCGGACGTCATCGCGCTCACCTTCGGGGAGCCCCAGCTCGGGCCGGGCGGAAAGCCCATCGACATCCGTCTCAAGGGGGGAGACATGGATGCGTTGAAGGCGGCCTCCACCGATCTGCTGGAGTGGCTCCGCGGCTATCGCGGGGTGTTCGATCTGTCCGACGATCTGCGTCTCGGCAAGCCGGAGATGCGCGTGCGCCTGCGCGAGGGCGCCCTGGTCCTGGGACTCAACGCATCCCGGGTGGCGCGGCAACTGCGGGCGGCGTTTCACGGCCGCAACGCAGGGGAGTTCCAGGCCGGTGCGGAGGACTACGAGATCGACATCCGCCTGTCCGGCCAGGACCGGGACAGCCTCGCGGATCTGGCCCGGTTCGCCGTCACCCTGCCCACCGGGGAACAGGTGCCGCTGTACACGGTGGCGACGCTGGACTCGGGCCGGGGCTACGGCCGCATCCACCGCATCGACGGACGCCGCGCCGTGACCCTTCAGGGCGACGTGGATTCGGCCGTGGCCAATGCCGGAGAGATCATCGCCGATACCCGGTCCCGGTTTCTGCCCGAGCTGTTGGCCCGGTACCCGGGAATGAGCGTGGAGCTCGAAGGCCAGACCCAGGAGCTGGCGGCGAGCGGGGCCTCCCTGCAGCGCAATTTCCTCATCGGCCTGGGGGCCATCTTTATCTTGCTGAGTTTTCAGTTCCGCAGCTACATCGAGCCCCTGGTGGTCATGGCCGCCATTCCCGTGGGCCTCGTCGGTGTCGTTGTCGGACACCTCGCCCTGGGTCTTGAGCTGTCCATGCCCAGCATGGTGGGGTTCGTCTCCCTGGCCGGGGTCGTGGTGAACAATGCCATCGTGCTGGTGGCCTTCATCAAGATCCACCGCCGCGGCGGCGAGACGGCCGCCGTGGCCGCGTGCCGGGCGGCCCGGCAGCGTTTCCGCCCGATCCTGCTGACCTCGTTGACAACGGTGGCGGGGGTGCTGCCGCTGCTCACGGAAACGAGTCTTCAGGCCCAGGTGCTGGTGCCCCTGGTAACCAGCCTCGCCTTCGGCCTGGCCGCGGCGACCTTCCAGGTGTTGTTCCTGGTGCCGGCTCTCTACGCGATCCTGGACGATTTCGGCGGTACCGAAAACGTGACCACGGCCGTCGAGCGGGAGCGATGAGACCGGCGGTTTCGCGGAGTTGAAGTCCGCGTGCTAAGCGTTATCCTGAGAATAGTGGGGTGAAAATGCACAAAGACCGTCTGATCGGAACATGGCGCCTGAGCGAATTTCGTTTCACCGACGCCGACGGCAACCCGGGGTCCCATCACGACGCCCCGACGGTGGGGCGAATGGAGTACACGTCCGACGGCCACATGGCCACGGCTACCCGCCGGCCCGACGGTTCCTACTTCAGTTACTTCGGCGAGTTCGAGCTCCAGGGCGACGTGGTGCTCCACCACATCGAATTCGGCGCCGATCCCCGGCTGGACGGCACCACCACCCGGCGCGAGGTCTCCTTCGAGGGGGACCGGCTGGTGCTGACGGCGTCGCCGCCGGTGCTGGGCGGACCGGGCAGCCGGGCGTCTCTCATTTGGGAAAGGATATACTGATCATGGCGAACCAGATCGCGATTCCCTGCACCATGATGCGCGGCGGCACCTCGCGAGGGCCGTACTTCCTGGCCGGCGAGTTGCCGGCTGACGACGCGACGCGCGACCGGGTCCTCTTGGCGGCCATGGGGTCGCCCGATGACCGGCAGATCGACGGTATCGGCGGCGCCACTACCCTGACCAGCAAGGTGGCCATCGTCTCGCCGTCGGACCACCCCTGGGCGGACGTGGACTATCTGTTTGCCCAGGTCTCGGTGGACCGGGCGTTCGTGGACTACGGCCCCACCTGCGGCAACATGCTGGCGGGGGTCGGCCCCTTCGCCATCGACCGCGGCCTGGTGCCCTCGGACGATCCCAGAACCGTGGTTCAGATCCGCAACGTGAACACGGACTCGCTCATCGAGGCGGTGGTGGAGACCCCCGGCGGCTACATCGAGTATGACGGCGACACCGCCATTGACGGGGTTCCCGGCAAGGCGTCGCCGATTCTGCTCAACTTCATGGAGGTCATCGGCTCCAAGACCGGGGCGTTATTCCCGACAGGGCACCGCAAGGAGCTCATCGAGGGCGTCGAGGTGAGTTGCGTGGACGTGGCCATGCCCATGGTGTTGACGACGGCCGAGAGCATGGGCATCCGGGGTGACGAGAGCAAGGCCGAGCTGGACGCCGACCAGGCGCTGTTGGAGAGGCTGGAAGCGGTGCGGGTCGTGGCCGGCGAGAAGATGGGGCTGGGCGATGTCCGCGGCAAGGTCATTCCCAAGTTCGGCATCCTCTCCCGGCCGCGCCGGGGCGGCGCGCTGACCTCCCGCTACTTCGTGCCCACGGACTGTCATCCCGCCCATGCGGTAACCGGCGCCATCTGCGTCGGGAGCTGCGCCCTGGTGCCCGGGACCGTGGCTGACGGCATCGCCGAAACCGGGGGCGGGTTCTCCGAGCTGGTAGAGGTCGAGCACCCCAGCGGCTCCATCACCGTCGCGTTCGAGCTGAGCGGAGTCGGGGATGATTTCGCGCTGGAGAAGGCGGGAGTGGTTCGCACCACCCGCAAGCTGTTTCAGGGCCAGATCTTTGTGCCGGGCAGGGTGTGGAGTCCACGGATGTGAGCCGCATGCCGGCAACTATTTGTCAGACACAGACCGTCCGACTCCCTCTCCCTTTGGGAGAGGGTCGGGGTGAGGGCGTCCGCTGCAAGCGGCCCGTCGTGAACGGCGACGAATGGGAAGGGGAGGGTTGTTCGGGCGCCCTCACCCGGCCTTCGGCCACCCTCTCCCAGAGGGAGAGGGGTTGAGTTTGGGACGGAACGAGGCGGCGACTGAAGAGCTGTGGGGTGCGATATGTACGTCACGTATCTGGAATGTTCGCGTTGCGGCGCGCGTCATGAACGGGGGATCCTCCACAATCTGTGCCGGGAATGCGGCCGGCCACTGCTCGTGCGCTACGATCTGGCGCGGGTGGCGGAGACGCTGACCCGCGACAGCCTGCGGGGGCGGGTGGCGAGCTTGTGGCGCTACCGCGAAGTGCTTCCGGTGGTTGACGACGCTTCGATCGTCACGCTGGGGGAGGGATGGACGCCCCTGGTCCACGCGCGCCGGCTGGGTGAACGGCTGGGTATGTCCCGGCTCCACCTCAAGGATGAATCTCTCAATCCCACCGGTTCGTTCAAGGCCCGCGGCATGACCGCCGCGGTATCCATGGCCGGGGAGCTGGGGGCGGAACGCCTGGCGGTTCCCTCGGCGGGAAATGCCTCCGGGGCGCTGGCCGCCTATGCGGCGAAAGCGGGCCTGGAAGCCCACATCTACATGCCGCGGGACGTTTCCCGGGTGAGTGTCGTCGAATGCATGCAGTACGGCGCCCAGGTCGTGCTGGTGGACGGCTTCATCAACGATTGTGGCCGTATCATCGGGGAGAAGAAGGAACGCGAGGGGTGGTTCGACGTATCGACCCTGAAGGAGCCCTATCGGGTCGAAGGCAAGAAGACCATGGCCTACGAGCTCGCCGAGCAGATGGACTGGACGCTGCCGGACGTGCTGGTGTACCCCACCGGCGGCGGGACGGGCTTGATCGGCATGTGGAAGGCCTTCGATGAGATGGAAGAGCTGGGCTGGATCGATTCGAAGCGGCCGCGCATGGTCTCGGTCCAGGCCGAAGGCTGCGCACCCATCGTCAACGCGTTCGAGGCCGGGGCCGATACGGCGGAGGCGGTGAAGCAACCGGTCACCGTGGCCGCTGGTCTGCGTGTACCCGTTGTCATCGGCGATTTCATGATTCTGCGCATCCTGCGCCAGAGCGGCGGCTCCGCTCTGAGCGTGTCCGACGCCGAGATCCTGGACAGCGTGCGGGAAGTCGGTTCCGCCGAAGGGATCTTCGTGGCGCCGGAGGCCGGTGCGTGCCTGGCGGCGTTGCGGCGGCTGTTGGAGCGCGGCGAGGTGGGCAGGGAGGAGCGCGTGGTCCTGATGATCACCGGATCCGGGCTCAAATATCCTCATCTCTGGAGCGATCTTCCTTGAAGACCTTCGTGGGCACCAGCGGCTACGCCTACAAACCCTGGAAGGGCCGTTTCTATCCCGCCGGGCTGCCGGACAAGGAAATGCTGCCGTTCTATGCCCGCCGGTTCGACACGGTGGAGATAAACCATACCTTCTACCGCATGCCCGCGGATTCGGTGCTCTTGCACTGGCGCGAGCAGGTGTCGGAGGGGTTCTCCTTTTCCGTCAAGGCCTCCCGCGCCATCACCCACCACGCCCGGCTGAAGCAGGCGGGGGATGCCGTCGCTTTTCTCTTCCAGCGGCTGGAGTCCCTGGAGGACCGGCTTGGCCCGGTGCTGTTTCAGTTGCCCCCCAACCTGCGTCTGGACCTGTCGCGGCTGCGGGACTTTCTCGGCGTGCTACCCCAGGAACGGCGGGTCGCCATGGAGTTTCGTCACATCTCCTGGTTCGATGAGGCGGTGTTCGACGTGCTCCGGGAGCACGGCGTGGCGCTGTGCGTGGCCGACGGCGAGCTCGATGACGAGGTCCCGTTCGTGTCCACGGCGAATTGGGGCTATCTCCGGTTGCGGGCGGTGGACTATACCGACGAGGCCATCGGGGCGTGGGCCGAGAGGGTGCGCGAGCAGAAGTGGACCCATGGTTACGTGTTCTTCAAGCACGAGGACGCGGCCACGGGGCCGAAGCTCGCGGCGCGGTTCATCGAGCTCATGAAAGAAGCGGAAGCGGCCGGTTTGCCGGAGGCCTGAATCGAAGGGAAGGGGAGAAAATTGTCAGCAATAGAGAAGTGGCCCAATGACGCCAAGGTGGCGGTCCTCGTGACCCCCATGTTCGAGACCTGGTCTCCGGGAAAGGCACCGTCCTATTCGCCCATGTCCTCACCGTTGAAACCGGGCGTGGTGGACCGGCTGGGGGTCTCGTGGTCGGAATACGGCGGACGCACGGGGGTCTGGCGGTTCATGAAGATCTTCCGGGAGTTCGAGATTTCCGCCACGGTATGCGTCAGCGGCCGCTCGGTGGAGCTTTTCCCGGACGCGGTCAAGGCCTTGCACGAGAACGGACACGAGCTGGCCGGCCACTCGTACACCCAGGATACTTTCCTCACCGACCTCTCGGCGGACGAAGAGAAGGAAGTAATCGGGCGCTGCTTCGATCTCCTCGAAGGCGCGGTGGGAACGAGGCCCGTGGGCTGGCTCAGCCCCAGGGCGACGCCCACGGAGCATACCGCGGGGTTTCTGGCGGAAGCCGGCTGTGTCTGGCACGGGGACTACAACGACACGGATGTCCCCTACCCGAAGGCCACCGAGTCCGGAAACATCGTGGCCATTCCCCACAGCGATTTTGCGGACAACCGGGTCATGCGGGGCAGCCCGCGGGATTTCCTCAACGTCTACAAGGACACCTTCGACTTCCTCTACCGATCGGACGTGCCGGAGATGATCAATCTGACCGTCCACGCCCATTTCGGCGGACGGCCGATGATGGCGTCCGCGCTGACGGAGATTCTCCGGTACATCAAGGGGTTCTCCAGGGTCTGGTTCGCGCGTCACGACGAAGTGGCGCGGTGGGTGCTGGAGCAGGGGTAAGGGAAATCGTGATCAATTGGAATGGCGTCCTTCGACTTCGCTTCGCTACGCCTGTCCTGAGCCTTGTCGAAGGGCTCAGGACGAACGGAAATGACTTCCAGAACCGTTCGTCCTGAGCGTAGCGAGTCCTGAGCTTGTCGAAGGGCGAGCAAAGTCGAAGGACGCCATGTCTCGGAGCCATTAGCCCAGAGGTACGTCGACGCCGTTGAGGGTGAGCTCCGGCACCACCTCCACCGGGTTCCGCAGGGTGTTGGTGGTGTAGCAGGACCGTTCCAGGGCCTCGGTGAACTCGACGATGCGGTCCCGGCTGTCCGGGCTTTGCAGGTCCAGCCGGTAGACCAGGCGGGTGCAGGCCGACGGCATGTCGGACAACCCGAACTTGCCCTTCTGGTCGAACTCTCCCCGCACCGACATCTCGGCCCGCTCGATGCGGATATCCATGAATGACGCCAACTGCGTCACCTGGCTGAGCATTCAGAAGCCGATGGAGGCGACGAAGTACTGGAGCGGGGCGGCTCCCTTGCCGGTGCCGCCGCGTGACGGCGGCTCGTCGCAGAGGATGGTGTAGCCCTCCGAGGTCTTGGCTTCCTTCAGGTGGTCGTTGACCAGCCGGATTTGAGCCTCGTGCACCGTCACCGCCTTGGAGGGGTCCTCCCGGTAGATCTTCTGGCGGCGTTCGAAGACAGCCTTGTGGTGAGTGTAGTCGATGGAGCAGCAGCCCGGGTCGTCGGTTTCGTCGGTGGTCGCCATATTCCCTCCAGTCAGTTACATCAAGCCGTATTCATTCGGCCATGAAATGTTTCTATCATATTGATATGAGGGCGGAAAAATGGCGAACGAACATACCTACACGGCGGTCGTGACCTGGACGGGAAACCGGGGCGGGGGCACGGCCACCTACAAGACGTACACGCGTGATTACGAAATCGTCTGTGCGGGCAAGCCGCCGATCAGGGGCTCGGCCGATCCCGCCTATCTGGGCGATGCGGGCCGCCACAACCCGGAAGATTTGCTCGTGGCCGCACTCTCGGCCTGCCACATGCTCTGGTACCTGCACCTGTGCGCGGCCAACAAGGTCGTCGTCATGGCCTATGAGGATGCCGCCGAGGGCGTGATGCGGACCTACCCCGACGGCTCGGGCGAGTTTAAGAGCGTATTTCTCAAGCCGCGTGTTACGATCAGCCACGAGAGCGACCCGGAGACGGCGGCGGGCCTGCACGAGAAGGCCCACGCCATGTGCTTCATCGCGCGCTCGGTCAACTTTCCAGTGAGTCATCAGGCGGAGATTGTGAGAGGGTAGCCCAGGATGGCGCCCGCGGCGCTTAAAATCCGAGCGGTTTTTCATTAACTTGTGGCTTTGGCGCGAGGAAGGGTCTGAATCGCGTGCCGCAGCACTCTTTCGTGAACGGGTGATTCATGTCGCAGGACCTCAGAAGCTATCTCGAGCTGGTGGAATCGAAGGATGATCTGGTCCGGATCTCCGATCCCGTGGACCCGGTTCACGAGGTGAGCGCGCTGGTGGCCAAGCTGGCGCGGGAACGGCGCCGCCGGCCGGTTCTTCTGCTGGAGAACGTCAAGGGCAGCGCGCTGCCTGTGGTGACCAACCTCCATGCCGGCCGGCGGCGCATGGCGCTGGCCATGAAGGCCGAGCCTCGTGG
Source organism: uncultured Binatia bacterium (SeqCode) (assembly GCA_965221155.1). Lineage (GTDB taxonomy): Bacteria > Desulfobacterota > Binatia > UBA9968 > JAJDTQ01 > JAJDTQ01. Next base: position 3,104,901 of record OZ244869.1, read on the forward strand.
GGTGCAGCGGGCGTTCCTCAAGGCCATGGAGCGTCCGGTGGCGCCGGTGGTGGTGGACACCGGACCGGTGAAGGAAGTCGTGCAAACGGGTGGGGACGTCGATCTGTTGGCGTTGCCGCAGATCGTTCACCATGCTGCGGACGCCGGGCCGTATATAACCGCGGCCATCTCGTTCGCCCGGGATCCGGAGGACGGCACCTGGAACTGTGCCTACAACCGCCTGATGATCATGGGGAGGGATCGGACTTCCATCCACATCACCGCGTCGAAGCACCTGTGGGAGTTCTACCAGAAGGCGGAGGCCCGGGGCGAGGCGCTGCCCGTGGCGTTTGCGGTGGGCGTTCATCCCGCCATCGGCCTGGGGGCCCTGGCCATCGGCTCCATCGACGAGGACGAGCGCGCGATCATGGGCGGGATCCTGGGGGAGCCCCTGGAGCTGGTGCGTTGCGAGACCTCGGACCTGCTGGTGCCGGCCCATGCGGAGCTGATCCTGGAGGGCGAGATCCTGCCCGGCGAAAGGACTCCGGAGGGGCCGTTCAGCGAGTTCACCGGGTACAGCCTCGGCCAGCGCCAGCGTGAAGTGGTGCGCTACAACGCCGTGACCATGCGGGAAGGCGCGCTGTTTCACGACATCGCCGTGGCCCAGGTGGACCACTTGTTGTTGTCCACCATTCCGATGGAGGCGAACCTCTACCGGGCCGTGCGCGCCATCGTTCCCTCGGTGACGGCGGTGCGGGTGCCGGCGCCCTATAGCTGCTATGTGGCCATCGAGCAACGGGTGGCGGGGCAGGCCAAGAATGCGATTCTGGCGGTGCTGGGCGCCGACATGTACATCAAGCGGGTGGTGGTGGTGGACCACGACGTCGACATCTTCGATGACCGGGAGGTAGCCTGGGCTTTGGGCACCCGGTGTCAGGCGGACCGCGACATCACGGTGATCTCCAACACCCGGGGTTCGGACCTGGACCCCTCCACGGACTCCGACGGCTACACCGCCAAGTGGGGGGTCGACGCCACGGCCAAACCCTCCCTGGCCGAGTACACGCCTCGCAATCGGATCCCGCGGGAGGTCATGGACCGTATAGATCTGGATGCGCTGGGGCTCTGACACCTTGCCTCCCGAATGCGTTGTCGAAGATGCGCGGGACTCTTGGCGCCGGCAAGGCGCGCTGACTTGTAGGGGCGGGTTTCAAACCCGCCCGTGGCGAATGACGGCAGACTCGTACACAACGGGCATGGATACGACGGGACGCTGACCCTTACGGACGAGACGGAATTGGTATCCCCCACGCGGAATTTTGTCTGTCTGCTGGAGGAGACGGCGCGCCGGCATCCGGAAAGGCCCGCGCTCCTCTGCGACGACGCGACTCTGAGCCATGGCCGGCTCCACGCCTTGGCCGGGGGCTTCGCCCGGGATCTGGCGGAGGACGGAGTTGAGCCGGGCGCCCGGGTCGCGGTGGTGCTCCCCAACCATTGGACCTTCGCGGTGGCGATCCTGGGCATCTGGAAGCTCGGCGCCACGGCCGTGCCGCTGAGTCCGTTGCTCAAGCCGGAGGAGCAGGAAGCCATCCTCGCGGACGTGGACCCGGCCGCCATCGTCAGGCGCGTGGAGTCGCGCGCGGGTGACTGGGTGACGGCGGCGGAGTGCGCCGCACCGGCCCTCATCGGCTACAGCTCCGGCAGCACCGGGCGGCCCAAGGGCGCCGTGTTCAGCCACGCGGCGCTGACGTTCGCGGATCGTTCGTGGGCGGAAATGATGGCGGTGACGCCGGAGGACGTCGTGCTGTCGGTGTTGCCGCTACCCCATTCCTTCGGGCTGCACGGATCTCTTCTGGCGCCGTTGCTCATGGGCGCCCGCGTAGTGCTCTCCGGGAATTTTTCGCCGGAACGGGTTCTTGGGGCGTTGGCGACGCACCGCGTCACCCTGTTTCTGGGCGTGGCCACCATGTTCCAGCGCCTCCTGGGCGCGCCGGAGTTCCCCGGCATGGATCTCTCCTCCCTTCGCCTGGCGGTGTCGGGCGCGGCGCCGTGCCCCTGGGAGCTGGCCGCGGAGTGGCGGCGCCGGACCGGCCGGCGCATCCTCCGGGGCTACGGGATGACCGAGCTCTTCCGTCCCATCTCCTATCTGGCGGCGGAAGAGGACGACCGTCCCGAGTCCATCGGCCGGGCGGTGCCGGGGGTGGATGCGAAGGTGGTGACGGAGGGAAGCGCCGGTTCCGGCGAGGACGGGGCAGGGGAGCTGTGGATCAGGACGCCGGCAGCGCTCCAGGGTTACTGGAACGATTCCTCGCCCGTGCTGACGGACGGTTGGTTCCGCACTGGGGATCTAGCCCGGATCGCCGTTGGCGGCTTCGTGGAAATTACCGGCCGCCTGAGAGAGCGCATTCTCCGGGGCGGCTACTCGGTCTTTCCGCAGGAAGTGGAGGCGGTGCTGGCGGGACACCCGGATATCTCGGAGGCCGCGGTGGTGGGAGTGCCGCATGTCGACCTGGGCGAGGAGGTCTCTGCGTTTGTCGTGCTGAAGCCGGGGGCGAGCGCCGTGGCGGAGGGCATCGTCGGCTACTGTCAGAACCGGTTGGCCCGATTCAAATACCCGCGACACATCCGCTTCGTGCCCGAACTGCCCAAGGGCCCTACCGGAAAGGTCTTGAAGGCGGAGCTTCTGCGCGGTTGGCGATCCGGGAAAGAGGAGGGAGAAGAGCCGTAGGCTCTCTTCCCTCCCCTGGTTGGGCTGTGACTATTCTGTGACGGCTACTTCCTGACCAGAAAGGACAGGCTCTCCTTGACGTGCTGGGGCATGTTGAGGATCTCGCTCACCAGCCTCTTGACCTCCGGACCCGAGACAGGGGTGACCACGAGCTTGGCCTTCTTGGCTTCGGCCAGCATCTGCGGGTCCTTCAGGGTCTTGGCATAGGCCGTCTGCAGGATCTCCAGGCGGTCCTTGGGGGTGCCCGGCGGCAGTGCAAGCATGCGCTGGAACGCCATCTGGAACGCCCACGAGTTGTAGAGCTGGAGGGCTTCCTTGTTCAGCACATCCTTGAACAGCGGCAAACTCTGGATCTCCGGATCGGGATAGCTGTGGCTGTCGATGACGAAGGGGACCAGCTTCTGGCCGCCCTCGGCGTCCAGCATGCCTCGGGCGGTGACCCTCATGGATTCCCATTGCGAGCAGAAACCGTCCACTTCACGGCTTTCAAGCGCCAGCCGTATGGTGGCCGTTCCCCGGTACCCGGTGACGATCTTGAACTTGGTGCCCATGGCCTTGTTCAGGATCGCCGGGATGTCGTGGCCGGTGGAGCCGGCCCGGGTGGCGCCTATCTTGATGGGCTCCTTGGAATTGATGACATCCTTCCAGGTCGTCTTGCCGGAGAAGGCCATCATCATGCACACGATCTCGCCCCTGCTGGGGGCGCCCGCCCATTCCATGTTCTCGAAAGGTACCGCGCCGGCCTTCTTGTCGCCCAAAGCCTTCTGCACGATGAGGGAGTTGTTGAAGACCGCGCCGGCGAGGCCGTCGGGCTTGGCCCGCCGGCCGATGTAGTTGGCCGAGATCAGGCTGCCGGCTCCGGTCATGTTCTGCACCAGCATGTTGGGGTTGCCGGGCACGTACTTGCCGAAGTAGCGGGCGAGCAGGCGCGTGTAGGTGTCGTAGCCGCCCCCGGGGGAGTAGCCCACGATGAAGCGGAACGTCTTGTCCTTGTAGAAGTCCTCGGCGTGTGCCGCGGTGCCCGCGAACACGGCGGTTCCCAGTATGATGGCCGCGGCCAAACAAAGTAAACCCTTGCGTGTCATGGATGTCCCTCCGTTTCTTGTGTTGCCGGTGGCTTTGGCACCGAGCCCCTTGGCTACAGAAGTGAGGCGGCAATGTCAAGGCGCGGGCAGGTCTCAGCACAACTCAAAACGATCTCGCAGACGGAGGAAGCAACGCAGCGTCGCCCGATACGTCGTGGCTGGCTCCTTGCAAATCTCATCACAGGGCAAACGGACGCCTCGCGTGTAGTCGCCCAACTCGGGGAGTGATCCCGAGTCATCGACGGGCTCTTGTGTTCCGACGGAACACCCGGCACAAAGAAGAAGGGACATGGGTAGTGACGTGCCCCTTGGATCGTGCTCCCGTTGATCTTGCTGTGACACCGAAGAAGGGGGCGCAGGGGCAGGTTCAGCGAAACACAGATTGTCGGGATTCTCCGCGTCATGTCAAAGATGGAAGCCGGCATCGCCGCCACCGTGTACGAAATGGAGTGGCTGGCGCGGCTCATTGACACCCAAGCTTGACCAGAAAGCTAGCTTTCTAGTACAGGGACCGTAATGGCACACAACGGCGGAATTGAGCCTCGGGTGAAGCCCGTTCCTCTTGATGACTTGCCGGACAGGGTCGCGAGATTAGAGACGCGAATGGAATATCTCGCAACACGACAAGATCTGGAGAGAGTCTTTACCTCGTTGGAGAAATACAAAAACGAAACCATCAAATGGATCATCGGAACTGGGGTAAGCATTCTCGGCCTCGTTTTGGCCTATATCCGGTGGTTTTCAGTATAGTGGGCGGTATGGATGGCCACACTTGAAACGGAACTGAGCGAACAAGAGAGGGACGCGATCAGCGCGTTTCTCGAAGACAAGCAATGTGATGCTTGCGGATTCAAAGGTCAGGTGGTGGCTCGACATACCGTACGGGTAGCAACAATCAAAGGCGATATGGCCTTTGCTCCTTGTGCCCTCACGATATGTAAGTGCGGCAAAATGACCACTTTCCTTCTCGAATTTATCCGGGAAGCTATTCAAGGGTCAAAATAGGATCAGTCGTCGTTCATCCCCGTTCCCTCGTGGCCGGCGCGGGCAACACCAAGTCCTGTGAGCGCGCCTGAAACACCAACGTGCCGCGCCGACGGGACCTGTGACTCCGTTGTAGTGCCCTGACTTCTTCGGCCGCTGGTGAGTTCATCCGGCGCCAAGTCGCGCGTTGAGAAAACGGTCATCCGGTGTTATGCATAGTCTCGGAGGTACCCATGGCAGAATCCATCATCCTGTTCACCCAGCCCGGTTGACCGCCTTGTCATCGAGAGAAGGAGTATCTTTCTCAAAAAGGCGTTGATTTCGTGGAGAAGAATATTCGTGAGGACCAGGAGGCCCTGAAGGACCTGCTGGCTCGCGGTTTTCAGAGCACACCCGTGGTCATCATCGACGGAGAGGCCGTGGTCGGCTTCGATCAGGAACGGATCGACTCTCTCCTTGGGCTCTGACATGAAGGCCGCATCCGCGGCCTTCGAACCACAGACGCAGTTTCTTCCGGCACCGCTGCCGGATTGCCGCTACGGTTGGCTCGCCCGCGTGGCCTTCAGCGCGTGGACGATCTTCTCCGGCGTGATGGGTAGGTCGTGGATGCGGACTCCCACCGCGTCGAAGACGGCGTTGGCCATGACCGCGGGCGGCGGGATGATGGGCGGCTCGCCCACGCCCTTGGCGCCCAACGGGCCCGAGTCGCAGGGGTGCTGGATCAGGTGCACTTCCACGGCCGGCGCGTCGAGGGCGCTGAAGATCTTGTAGTCCAGCAGGTTGGCGTTGTCCATTCGGCCGTCCGTGAAGGTGCAGGCCTCGCTCAGCGCCTGGCCTAGCCCCTGCATGACCCCTCCCTCCACCTGTCCCCGAACCGACAGCGGGTTGATCGCCGTTCCGACGTCCTGCACCGCCACGTAGCGAAGGATCCGGACGTGTCCCGTCTCCGGGTCCACCGCCACTTCGGCGGCATGGGCGGCCACGGCCGGATGGGGCGTGAGCCGCGACACGGACTGGGTGCTGACGATGGGGCCGCGCTCGTGTTCCAGGGCCAGGTGACCTACCTCGCGCAGTGAAACAGAGCCTTCCGGACTGCCCTTGACGAACACCTTGTTGTCGTCGAGCTCCAGGTCGCCGGGGTCGGCTTCAAGCTTGTCCGCTGCCACTTGCTGGATCTGCCGCCGTACTTCCCGGGCAGCCAGCAACACCGCGCTGCCCATGCTCTTGAGAGCCTGGCTGCCGGCGCTGATGGTGGAATGGGGCGCGAAATCGGTATCCGCCGTGCGTACGTGGACATCGTTGAGCGACACGCCCAGCACCTCCGCGGCGATCTGCGCCAGCGAAGTGCTGGCCCCGCTCAGGTCGACCACGCCCGTGAGGATCCCGATGGTGCCGTCCTCGTTCAATTTGACGCCGGCGCTGGACGCCATGCCGCCCACGAGCCAGTGGGCCACGGCCAACCCCCGCCCGATGTTCTCTCCGGCCGGCTTGGGCCGTTCATTCATGACCGCCGCCGCCTTGCGGAGGGTCTCCCTGGCGTGCACGTCCTTGAGCCGGGCGCCGGCGGGCGTCTCGTCGCCGTTCTCGAACGCGTTCCGGAGACGCATCTCTACGGGGTCGACGCCCAGCTCCCGGGCGATGATGTCGATCTGCGACTCGGAGGCGAACGTGAGCTGTGGTCCGGCCGGACCCCGGTAGGCGCCGCACGTGGGGGTGTTGGTGTAGACGCAGTAGCTGTCGATCTTGAGATTGGCGATACGGTAGGGACCTGGAGCTCGCACCGCCGCACCCTGGCTGATCATCACGCCGGAACCGGCCGAGTACCCCGTACCCAGCACCAGCTCGATTTCCCGGGCGGTGATGGTGCCGTCGAGCTTGACGCCGGTCTTGTAGCGCAGGTGGAACGGGTGTCTGGGGTTGGTGCCCTGGAAGTCCTCGCCGCGGGTCATGACGATGCGGACCGGCTGCCGGGCCTTGCGCGCCAGCGCCACCGCCGCCGGCTCGATGGTGGGCGAGATCTTGCCGCCGAAGCCGCCGCCGATCTCGGTGGGGATGACCCGGACCTTGGTCATGGGCATTCGCAGGATCTGCGCGATGGCGGCGCGCAACGGGAATTGGGCCTGGGTGGGGACCCACACGGTGGCCTTGCCGGAAGCGTCGAAGCGCGCCAGCGCCGTGTGGGGCTCTATGTAGGTCTGATGCACCATGGGCGCATGAAAGCGGTGCTCGAAGATCCGGTCCGCCTCGGCGAAGCCGCGCTCCACGTCTCCGCGCGTGATCTGCTTGTGGCTGCACACGTTGCCGCGCCGGTCCTCCACACCCGGTTGTGTCCAATAGTCGGCATAGCCCTCGTGAAGCACCGGTGCGTCCGGCGCCATGGCCGCCGGCCCCGAGGTGACCGCGGGAAGCACCTCGTAGTCCACCTCGATGAGCCGCGCGGCCTCCTCCGCAGTCTCCTCGTCCACCGCTGCCACGGCTGCGATCCGGTCGCCCACGTAGCGGACCTTGGTGCGGGCGAAGTACTCTTCGTCGCGGACAAAGTTTCCGTAGCGGAGGGGCGGTACGTCGGACGCGGTGACCACGGCCTTGACGCCCGGCTGCCGCTCGGCCCGCTCGGTGCGGATGGCGGTGATGCGCGCGTGGGCATGCGGACTCAGGACCATCTTGCCGTGGAGGACACGACCTCCCGGCGACACGTCCGCGCCGAACACGGACTGTCCGGTGACCTTCTCCAGAATTTCGACCCGGGGTAGCTCTTGACCGACGACTTTCATGATTCCTTCGCTGCCTCCATGACCGCATGGATGATGGTGCCGTAGCCGGTGCAGCGGCACAGGTTGCCGGCAATGCCCTGGGCGATCTCCTCGCGCGTGGGCGTGGGGTTGCGGTCCAGCAGGGACTTGCAGGCCATGAGCATGCCGGGCGTGCAGTAGCCGCACTGCGCGGCTCCCGCGGCCGCGAAGGTGCGCTGCAGTGGGTGGAGATCCTCGCCGTGGGCCAACCCTTCCACGGTCTCGACGCGCCGTCCGTCCGCTTCCGCGGCGAAGATCAGGCAGGCATCCACGAGCCGGCCGTCCAGGACCACCGAACAGGCGCCGCATTCCCCCTCGCTGCAGCCTTCCTTGGTGCCGGTGAGGCCCAGGTCGTCGCGCAGAAAGTCGAGCAGCGAGCGCGTGGCCGGTACTTCCTCCCGGCACGGCTCGCCGTTGACGGTCACGGTGATCCGGATGCGTTCGGACTCCATCAGGCGTCGCCTCGCGCGCGTTGACATGCGCTCTCGATGGCCCGCCGGGTAAGCACCCGGACCATCTCCCTCCGGTAATCGGCGCCGGCGCGCACGTCGTCGATGGGCCGGGCGTCGGCCGCGGCGCATTCCGCCGCCTCTTCGGCAACCCGGGCATTGAAGCGTTGACCCTTGAGACAGCTCTCCGCGGACGCCGCCCGGAGCGGAGTGGGCCCCACGGCGCCCAGTGCGATGCACGCGTCCAAGACGACGCCGTCCTCGTCCAGCCGCACGAACGCCGCGCAATTCACGACGGCGATATCCATGGCCGTACGGACGCAACGTTGAAAAGAGCTGCCGGAAAGGGCGGGTGCAGGCGGAACGAGGACCGCTGTCAAAAGTTCTCCGTCCCGCAAAGTGGTCTTGCCGGGTCCCCGGAATAGTTGATCGACCGCCAGCTCCCGTGTGCCATCCGCTCCAGTGGCCTCCACCACCGCGCCCAGGGCCATCAGCGGCGTTGCGGTATCCGCGGCCGGAGAAGCGTTGGCGAGATTGCCGCCGATGGTGGCGCGATTTCGGGTTTGGGTGGAGCCGACTACCCGGGCTGCCTCACCCAGGGCAGGGTAGCCGTCCCGAATCAGGGGCGAGGCGGAGAGTGTCTCCATCAGGGTAAGGGCCCCGATGCGAAGGCCGCGGTCCGTAGGCTCGATGCCATCCATGCCGGGAATCCGCTTCAGATCGACCACCGCCTCCGGCTGAGTCTGCCGGCGCTCCATTCTGAGAAACAGATCGGTCCCGCCGGCCAGGGGAACGGCGCCGTTGTGTGTCAGTAGTGCAAGGGCCTCGTCGAGGCCTTGGGGAGTGCAGTATCGAAACGCCCTCATGGTTTCAGCAGCCATTCATGGCACCTTTTCCCGTGTGATGCAATTCAGTCGACGGCTAGGAAGAAGACAGGGAAAGGCAGGAGTGTGGGTCTCAAAGCAAAGAAAGTGGCCCCATACAGATCCCTTCTTGGCGGAAAGGAACTATTCTTGATAACCTTTGAGGGCATCAGGAGTCGTCCACTCAAGCGGAGGCGCAAGACGTGACCCATCCTTCGGCGAATGCCTATCCTTCCCAGAAGGCGAATGGGGCCTACTACACTCCCGAGAGTGTCGTGGCGAAACTGGTTCGCTGGGCGGTTCGCCGCGATTCGGACCGGTTGCTTGATCCTGCATGCGGTGACGGACGCTTCGTCGCTGCTCATCGAAACAGCTTCGGCGTTGAGCAAAACGCCGAAGCTGCGGCTACGGCCAAAGCCCGCGCACCCTGGATGGGTCTCCACCAAGGCGATTTCTTCGACTGGGCGGCCCGTACACGGGAGCGCTTCGACTGTGCTGCAGGCAACCCTCCATTCATTCGTTACCAAACCCTCGACGGTAACGTGCGTAAACGCGCATTGGCCCTATGCGCCGACCTCGGCGCTGGGTTTTCCGGCTTGACTGCTTCCTGGGCACCGTTCCTGGTCGCGACTGCCAGTTGCTTGCGTCCCGGGGGTCGAATGGCGTTTGTGGTGCCCGCGTCTATTGGCCATGCACCATACGCCGCGCCGTTGCTCGACTACTTGATTCGGCGTTTCGATACGATCCACGTCGTCGCCATCCGTAGCAAGCTGTTTCCGCAACTCTCCGAAGACTGTTGGCTGTTGCTCGCCGAAGGTTTCGGCGGCGCCACGAGTGAAATTCTCTTCACGCCGGTTGAGGGTCTTGGTGTCTCCGACACCATCCCACCCGCCGATGGAAGTGCGTCAACGTGCCGGTTGGCGAGTGGCGGCACGTGTGGAACCGGCGACTGCGGCCTTATCTGCTGAAGGACTGCATCCGGTCACTCTACCGGGAAGTCGCTGCTCGTACGGATGCAATGCGTTTTGGCGTGGTGGCCTCGGTTGGTATCGGCTATGTGAGCGGCGCCAATGATTTCTTCCATCTCCGACCATCCGACGCCCGCAAATGGAGCATCCCCGATGCGTTCCTATTCCCCACCGTGCGAACCAGTCGTGTTTTGCCAAGTTGTGAGTTGACAGCTCGGGTCGTCGACGCTTGGCGCCAAGCTGACGATCCCATGCTGCTGCTTTGTATTCCCAGGGACGCGGACCTGCCGGCGAGTGTCGTAAAGTACCTTGATTCCGAGGCCGGTTACCGTGCTCGCGAGCGGTACAAGTGCCGCAATCGCGAACCGTGGTACAGCGTGCCCGACGTGCGGGTGCCCGACTGCTTTCTAACATACATGTCCGGGTTGGCACCGAATCTAGTCCGAAACGCGGCTGGTGTGACATGCAGCAACGCGCTGCACGCGGTCCGCGTCCGAGATCGACGTAGAGTGGATGATGTCCTCGCCCGGTGGCGATCTCCTTACGTTCAACTTAGCTGTGAAATCGAAGGTCACGCCCTTGGAGGGGGAATGCTCAAGCTTGAACCCCGAGAACCGGCCCAGATCGTATTGCCGTCGCCGCGTACGGAGTCCCTGCTATCACGGGCGGCAATCGAGGAGGCTATTTCGACGATGCAGTACTGGAGGCATTATAGATGAACAGGGTCAACGCCTTCAGGCACTTTGCCGAGTTCGACGGTCGGACACAAAGCCAGCAGCATATCAAGCCGCTCCATGACTACGTGACATCGCGGTTGGTTTTGGAGGGTGGATTCCATCCGTGGACATCGTCGTGGTCAAGGACGGCATCGGCCCTGTTCTCGCGGTTTCGTGCAAAGGAATGACCGGTGCGATCCGCAACCTGACTAACCGCCTTGAGGAAACTATTGGCGAGTGTACGAATATACACATCAGCTATCCTGCGTTGGTCTTCGGCTACTTGTTCGTGATGCGGGCGAACCGACTGGGCCACGGGGTCGCGTCGACGGATGTCGCCATCGACGATCAAAGTCGGCCCGTTGAGGCGATCGTTCGTTTCCATTATGCGTTGAGCGCGATGACCGACAGAGCCGGCATCCGCAACGATTTGAGCCGTTACGAGGCGGTCGCCATGGCCAGGATAGAGATGCATCCACAACGAATCGGAGCACTGATGGAAAACTATCCGCCGGACGGTAGTCCGGTGAACTTCAAGCGGTTCTTCCAGATGTTGTATAGACGTTACGACGAGCGATACGTGGTAAGCGCACCACAACTGGCGAAGAGTACCCGGCGACTGGAATGGTCGCTCGAATCCCCTGTTTTCGAGGCGGAGGAATATTCGGACCTCGACTACGACCCTAGGAGCCTGTATCGGCCGGCAGCGCCGTGCGGGCACGGGCGGGTTTGAAACCCGCCCCTACATCGGATGCCGGGTTCCTGCGGCGCAGGCTCCTAGGTTGGTGGAGTGATCCCATGCGCAGCCTACCGAGTCGTGTGACCACTCATCTTGACGCTGCCGGATCGTCCGTCAAGGTATATTTGCGTGGGGTTTTTCTGTTGGTGCTGTGCAGCCCGATGGCGGCGTATTCGGCGCCGCCGGACTTGCAGACTCCCGCTCCGGTCATCTACCTGGCGGACAACCTCGACGAGCAGGATAACCTGGGGTTCTGCATCGACACCGTCGGCAGAGGGTTTGCCGAAAGACTGCACGCGCATTCGTGCAAGCCGCGCGGTGGTGATGTTCAGTTTGACTACGACCGGGCGTCGAGACGTATCGTTTCGGCGACCTACGCGGGCAAGTGCGCGACGCTCGAGGCGCCCGCGGCCGCCGGCGTCTCTTTCGGATTGCTGGATTGTTCCGGGGCGTCCGCCGGCCAGATCTTCGACTACGACGTCGCCGCGATGGAGTTCCGGCCCGGGGCCGACCGCAACCTCTGTCTGGTGGTGGGCACCGAAAGCAGGAAGGCTGGGCCTTTCATGTCACGAAGCCTCGAGCTTGCCCCGTGTGCTTCCACCGATGCCGCACGCAAGCGGTGGCGCATCAATGGGGGCCGGGGTTGACGGGAAACGCGTAGGCGAATATAAAGCGAAAACAATGTGTATCCGCCCCGAGAAAACCAAGCCGAATGAGCGCGCCGTCAAGGGATGATGAGCAAACCGACAGCCGGCATTGGCGGCCGAGGAAGCAGCCACAACCCCCGGAACCGTTTCGAGCCCCTTGCCTTCGTGCCGGACGGCGTCCCCGTGGGACCCTCAACCCGATTTCTCAAAGACACCTCCCGGTCCATCATCTCGTACAATGACAGCCCGGACGTCGGCTTCGAGGCCAGTGTCAATCCGTACCGTGGCTGCGAGCACGGCTGCATCTACTGCTACGCCCGGCCCACTCACGAATACCTGGGATTCTCCGCCGGCCTTGACTTCGAATCCAGGATCCTGGTGAAGGAGCGGGCGCCGGAGTTGCTGAAGCGGGAGCTCTCATCGCCCCGGTGGAAGCCCCAGGTCATTGCCCTGTGCGGGGTGACCGACCCTTATCAGCCGGTGGAGCGCCGTCTGGAGCTTACCCGGGGTTGTCTGAAGGTGCTCGCGGCGTTCCGCAACCCGGCGGCCATCGTCACCAAGAACCATCTGGTGACGCGGGACGTGGACGTCTTGAAGGAGCTGGCGGCCCGTGACGCGGCCGTGGTGTTCATCTCGGTGACCACGCTGGACGGCGACCTTTGCGGGCGCATGGAGCCGCGGACCTCCCAACCTCATTTGCGGCTCGATGCCGTTCGCGCCCTGAGTCAGGCGGGTATCTCCGTGGGCGTCCTGGTGGCGCCGGTGGTCCCCGCCCTGACCGACCATGAGATGCCGGCAATCCTGGCCGCCGCCGCGGAAGCGGGCGCGGTGTGCGCCGGCTACTCGCTCATGCGGTTACCGTTCGGCGTCAAGGACTTGTTCGAGGGATGGCTGGAAGAGAACTTCCCCGACCGCAAGGAGAAGGTGCTGAACCGTATCCGGGAGATTCGCGGCGGCAGGCTCAACGACGCCGGCTTCAAGACCCGGATGAAAGGGCAGGGGATCTTCGCCGAGCAGGTGGAGGCGTTGTTTCACGCCACCTGCCGGAAGCTGGGGTTGACGCACCGGTCCTGGAATCTGTCGACGGCGTCGTTCCGGGTCCCCAGCGCTCAACTTTCACTGTTCGACGGCGGCTCGTAGGGACCGGCCGGTCGCCCCTATGGATCCCGGACGCGGGCGGGTTTAAAACCCGCCCCTACACCCTCATCTCTCTACGGCGCAGGCTCCGGGCTCACGGCATCAATTCGCCGCCGTTCACTCCTACGATCTGCCCGGTCATGTAGCTGCTGGCCGGGCTCAGCAGGAAGACCGCGAGGTTGGCCACCTCCGCGGGCTCACCCAGCCGCCCCATGGGCACCAGCTTGGAACGCTCCGATTTGCGCCGCTCCAGGGCTTCGCCGGTGAGACCCCGGCGCCACATGGGCGTGTCGATGGGCCCCGGCGCCAACGCGTTGATGCGTATGCCGTGCTCGGACACCTCGCGCGCCACCGCCTTGGTGAGGGCCGCGATGCCGGCCTTGGCCGCCGAGTAGTGGGACGCCATTTCCTGGCCCTTGAGGCCGTGCATGGAGGACAGGCTCGCGATGACGCCGAACTTGGCTTCCATCATCAGGGGCACGGCCGCCCGGATGCAGTAGAAGGTTCCGTTCAGGTGCACGTCGATCATACGGGCCCAGTCCTGGTCGCTGATCTCATGCACCGGTTTTTGCTGCGAAATACCCGCCACGTTCATCAGGTAGGCAAGGCTGCCGAACTCCGCGTGGGCCTTGGCGATGGCGGCGTTGACCTGATCCGAGTGGGTCACATCCAGGGCCAGGGGCAGGGCGGTGCCCCCGTTCGCGGCGATGCGGGAGGCAGTGCCTTCGGCCTTGGCCGCGTCCACGTCGGCCACGGCCACCTTGACCCCCTGCTCGCCGAGCTTGAGTGCGATGGCTTGGCCGATGCCGCTACCGCCGCCCGTTACGAATGCGCTATCGCGTTCCATGTCCCACTGCATGACCACCTCCGGATTCAAGTTCCCGAGGCGTGGAAGGTAGCACCTCGGCCGGGAGCCGGTCAAACCTGCCGCACGCCTTCGTGGCTGCTACGCCCCTCCACGGCCCCTGGATTCCCGCTTGCGCGGGAGTGACGGATTCGGGCCCGGCTCCGGTCGCCTCCCCCGGGCCGATCTGTTAAACATCACCTCACCGCCTGTGTTCCGGAGGGATACAGGTCTGCGGTTGCCAGGGTGGGGGAGTGAACGAGGTTCAAGCCGCGTTTCTCCCGGGAAGCGGCCAATTCAACGGGAGGGTTCTCGGTGCAGTATCGTCAGCTTGGATCGTCGGGTGTTCGCGTTTCCGCCATCGGCCTGGGTACCAACAGGTTCGGCTCGGCGGCGTTGCCGCAGGATCACGTAACCTCCATCATCGACGCGGCCCTGGACCTCGGGATCAACTTTATCGATTCGTCCAACAGTTACCAGGGTGGCCGCTCGGAGGAGACGCTGGGAAACGCCTTGAAAGGCCGTCACGACCGTTTCGTGGTGGGCACCAAGTTCTTTTTCCCCACGGGCGAGGGTACCAATGACCGCGGAACGTCGCGCTACCATCTCATGAACGCCTTGGAGGGGAGTCTCCGGCGTCTCCGGAGTGATCATATCGATGTCTACTACATTCATCGCTGGGACGACGCGACTCCCATCGAGGAGACCCTGCGGGCGCTGGACGACCTGATTCGGCAGGGGAAGGTGCGGTACATCGGCGTGTCCGATTTCGCGTCGTGGCAACTGGCCCATGCCAACGTCCTGGCCGAGTGCCGCGGCTGGACGGCTTTCGCCGTGCTTCAATCCCACTACCATATGCTGGAAAGAGACGTGGAGCGCGAGGTGCTGCCGTATTGCCGGGCACACGGCGTGGGCTTCGTGCCCTATTTTCCCCTGGCCGGAGGCTTCCTGACGGGCAAGTACACCAGAGGGCGCAAACCGCCCCCCGGCTCCCGCGGCGAGAGCGCCCCCTATGTGCAGAAGTACATGACCGATGCCAACTACGATGTCGTGGAACGTCTGAAAGCATGGGCCGAGGCCCGGGGACGGGGGATGAACGAGCTTGCGCAGTGCTGGTTGCTGGCGCAGCCGCGGGTGTGCTCGGTGATCTCCGGCGCCACCCGTTTGGCTCAGGTGCTGGACAACGCAAAGGCGGCGGAATGGGAGTTGACGCCCTCGGAGCTGGACGAGGTCAACGAGCTGCTGCGCATGTGATGCGTGGGTTCAGTGCAGGACACGGATGGAGGGCTTGAGCTCGATGAGCTCTATGTCGGTGGTGTCCGCGGCCGCCGTGTCCGGCTTCCGTCCGTGCGAAGATTCGTTGAGCAACAGCACCACCATCCGCCACAGTTCCTCTTTCTCCACCGGGGCGTGAAGAAACAGGTCGGCGCCCGCGGCCAAGCCTCTGTGATGGTCTCGTATGAGATGACCCGAGAGCACCAGGATGATAGGGGTGTGCTGGTGTGCGTCCAGCCTTCGAATGTTTCGACAGAGCTCGAAGCCGTTCAGCGGTCCCTTGAGAAAGCCGTTCACGAGAAACAGGTGTATGTCCCGTGCCGCGGTTTCGGACAGGGCCTGCCGGCCCTCGGTGGCGCTGAACACCTCGATGGCGGGCGAGAGTTCCTTCAAATGCCCTGACAGCGTTCCCGCGTGGCTCGTGTAGCTGTCCGCTATCAGAATTCTCGGTCGTACGCTTCGTTCCATGGCGCTCTCATCGGTAAGTAAAGCATTCAATAGTGCCGATCGAGCGGAGTCAAGTCCTGACGCGGTGAAAATTTCGTGGGAAAATCATTCGCGATCGACATTTGCGTCCGGCGGATGCGACGGAGCCGAGGCCGGCGAGCACTTCGCGGACCGTGGTCAAATTCGCGCCAGAAGAGCACGCGTCGCGGCGTGGGCGGCTTCCGGATTGGCGAAGAAGTAGCTGTGGCGCTCTCCCGGCAGCACCACGAGCTCGGCCCCCGGTATGCCTTTTTCGAGGATCTCCGAGGAGGTGCGATGGGATATGTCGCTGGTGACGTTACGGTCGTCTTCTCCGACCAGTATCAGGGTGGGGGTCCGAATTTCGCCGAGACGGCCGCTGGTGTCGTGCCCCTGTCGAGCCAGCAGATGACGGAAGTAGAACTCCACCGGTCCCATGTTGGCCATGCGGACGCGGAGGTAGTTCTCGACTGTGTCCGGGTGGCTCGCCGCGAACTCATCGGTGAAGCCCACCAGGATCGAGTGGTCGCGGACGTATTTCTCATAGCCCCATTCCACCATCTCCGTGGCGATCTTGAGGGGAATGCCTTTGGTATCGGGATACGAGGCCCCCGTCGATGCCAGGATGAGGGCCTTGACCCGTGAGGGATGGTCCAGCGCCATGATCTGAGCCACCCTGCCGCCCATGGAGTGGCCGCAGATGATCGCCTCGGGAGCCTCCAGGTGATCCAGCAACGCCATCGCGTCATCGGCGAACAGTTGCGTGGTAAACGGGAGGGACGGTTTTCCGGACTGGCCGGTGCCGCGGTAGTCCATGATGATGACCCGGTGGTCCCGGGAGAACTCCGGCACCTGGTGGATCTTCCAGACCTCCCCGTCACAATGGGTCTCACTGAGAAACAGAAACGGGCGTCCCTGGCCGTGGACCTCGTAGTACAGTTGGGTGTCGTCGACACGCAGCAATGGCATGGAACCTCCCGGAAATCTCCCCCGAGCGCGGCCAGGAACCTGCGCCGCGGAACCGACGTTGTAGGGGCGGGTTTCAAACCCGCCCGCGTCCGGATCGCACCGCCGGCCGACACCGGCTCCTAGTCGAAGTACCCGGCCTTCAAGGCCCAGAGCCAGGCGTAGGCGATCCTTTCGTTGTGCAGCGCCCAGTGGCCCATATGGGTATATTTCGGCACCAGGCCCACGTGGATGTCCGCGCCGGCGGCGCGGTATTTCCCGGCCATGAACATCTCTCTCTTGTCGCCCAGACTCTCGCCGCCGATCCAGTGCCCGTGGTCGTTCTCGCCGACCATGAGCAGAACCCTGAGGCTGGCGAGCCATTCCGACGGCGGATCCTGCAGGTGATCGAAGTACTCCTCTCGCGGCAGCCCGGTGACCCGGATGTATTCCTCGAGCCGTTCGGGAAAGACGTTGTGCTGGTTGTCCCGCAGTCCGATCTTGATCTGGGGCCGGGTCTTTTCGGTGAGCCGGAAGAAGTCCTCCATGCGGCCCCAGGGGGTCAGCTCCGGCAGGTCTTCGTAGTGGGACCTCCGATACGCCTCCACCGTACGCCGGGAGATTTGCGTGAGTCCGTAGGGCTTGGGCGACTCCATGCCGGTGGTCTCACGCCATTCCTTGCGCCAGCCGTCCGGACCTCCGCTGCCCCAACCGACGATGCCGATCACTTCCGCCTCCCGAATGAACCGGGTCAGATGTGATGCCATGGGGCCGCCGGTGGAATGCCCGAAGGTGATGAGCCGCCGCCCGCGAAGATGCCGGTCGGTGAGCTGTCCGGCGCCCTGGAGGATGACGTTGAAGGTGCACCTGAGTAGCCGGTCCTGGAGCTCCTCCTCGGCCGTCTCCGTGTCGAGCAGATAGACGGGCACCCGCTCCGCGATGGGCTTGTCCCATTCTCCACCCCGCGGCCACAGCCCCGGGTAGCTCACGGCAAGAACCGCAAAGCCCTGCGCGGCCAGTCTGCGGGCCAGTCCCGGGCGTCCGTCGGGAGTGACGTCCATGACCTTCTCGTTGGCTCCGCCGCCATGGAAGACGACGAAGGCCGGGCGATCATCCCGCTCCTTGGCCGGGATGTAGAGGGAACCGTGCATGTCCCACTCGTAGCCGTTGCGCGGGTAGCGCTCCACTACCTCTGTGACGGTGTAGGCGCTGTCGTCGTAGGGCGGAGGCATGGCGAGCCAGTCGTCCCAACCGACTTGAACGAGTGTTTCGTCCTCGTCGAGGGCGTGGGTGAATGCCTGGGTTCCGGCCGATGGTTCGGGCATGGTATTCTCCTGCGGCAGGAAGAACTTCCTGGTGTCGTGTCGGAGTAAACCGTAGGTCGGATTAGCCGAAGGCGTAATCCGACGCGCTGTACCATGTCGGGTTACGCCTTCGGCTAACCCCGGCTAACCCGACCTACGGAGAGATCAGATTCTGCAACTTCGGCCAAGACAACTAGCGTATAGCGGGTACGGCAACGTAAGACAACGTACGGCGCAGGGAGGTGGAACGCATCATGGAGTTGGGTCTTTCCCTGTTTTCGACGGAGCAGTCCGGTCCCGTCGGCGATATCGCCAGGGAGGCGGAACGTCTGGGCTTCGAGTCCCTGTGGTTTCCGGAGCACATGCTGATCCCGGTGCACTATCAGTTCCGTTACAAGCGCACCGCGGACGGCACCGTCCCGGAATCGTTCGCTCATCTGCCGGATCCGTTCATCGCGGCAGCCATGGCGGCCCAGGCCACCGAGCGCCTGCGGGTGGCCACCGGCATCTGCATCCTGCCGCAACGCAACGTCATCGCCACGGCCAAGGCGGCCGCCACCCTGGACCTGCACAGCAATGGCCGGTTGATCATGGGAGTCGGCGCCGGCTGGTTCCCGGAAGAAGCGGAGATCCTGGGCGTTCCGTTCAAGCGCCGTTGGCGGATGCTGCGCGAGGGGGTCGAGGCACTGAAGGTGCTGTGGAGCCGGGATGAAGCCGCTTACGACGGCGAGTTCATCCGTTTCCCGCCGGTGCGGGTCTTTCCGAAACCGGTGCAGAAACCCCATCCTCCCATTTACCTCGGGGTTCACGATCCCCGCTACGCGCCGGCGCGGGTGGCCCGCTATGCCGACGGCTGGTGTCCGGGCGATCTGCCGGCGGACGAGGCCGCGGATGCCGTGGCCAGCGTGCGCCGGGCCGCGCGCGAAGCCGGACGAAATCCCGACGAGATCGAGTTGTCAGTGGTGCTGACGCCGAACACCGACGGCTTTCCCACGCTGGACGACATGGGCCGGTATCGCGCCGCGGGAATGCGGCGCATCGTGCTGCGGTTGGATGCGGTCACCGGAAACGGAGTCGCCGCCGTCCGCCGGCTGGAGCCCTTCGTGGAGCAGGCCGGCAACCTGTAACTCGGTAGCCTCCGGCCCGGCGGCGCGATAACGTGTAGGGGCGGGTTTCAAACCCGCCCGTGTCCGGCCTACCCCGACACGCCGGTCCACACCAGCACCGCCAGACCCACGCCCCAGCAATAGCAGGCGAACCACGTGAGCCTCCGCGAGAGCAGCACCTTCAACAGCAGGTCGATGCTGACGTAGCCCACGGCAAAGGCAGCGACGAAGGCCAACCCGTAGCCGAGCTTGTTCACCGCCAGCGCGCCGTCGAAACCGTGAGTCCCCAACTGCAACACGAAAGCGCCGAGGATGGCGAGTATCGAAAGCAGAAAGGAATAGCGCAACGCGAGCCCGCGCTCCAGCCCCGAAAAGACGCCGGCGGCCACGGTGGCCCCCGAACGCGAGATGCCGGGTACGATGGCCGCACCCTGGACGATGCCGATGATGACCGCCTGGGTCATGCTCATGCTTTCGATGCCGCCGGTTCGCTCCCTGGCGCGGTCGGTGGCGAAGAGCAGCGCTCCGGTCACCAGCAGCATGCTCGCCGCGGTGGGAACGCTGGTGAAGAGGCCTTCCAGCAGCTCCTTCAGGAACAAACCGATCAGCGCCGTGGGAACCGTGCCGACGACCACAAGCCAGAGGAGACGGACCGTGGCGGGGTCTGCCCGCGAAGGCCGAAACGCGGCGCCCCCGAGGGCGACGACGTCCCGGCGGAAATACACGAGCACGGCGCCGAGGGTCGCCAGATGCACGGTGGCGTGGAACAGCACGCCTGGTTCCTGGAACCCGGGAAGCCAGGACTGAAGGATCACCAGATGGCCGGAACTGCTGACCGGGAGAAACTCGGTGAGCCCCTGCAGTAGTCCGAGAGCCGCGAGAGTCAGGGTAGGGGTCACGATTCCTCATCTGCCCTTCTCAGTCGAACGTTGGAACGCTCCTTCAATTTGACGTTCAACCTCGTGTAACGCAAACGCAATTTTGGGATGTTGCCGACGAAATCGCTGCCTGCTTCGCGTTGGTTTCCTGTCTCTGACAAGGGTTTACATGGGTTTGCCCGGTTCGTGAACCTCGGACAAGACACCCGGTTGACGTTCCCGGTGAATAAGCACGACAATGGACGGGTTTGAACACCATGTGACAGGCCACGAGGGAGGGTTATGGCGGCATTCAAGGGTAAGCTCGGCCTTCAGTTCGTCACCCACTTGGCGAACCACTACACCGTCAACCAGTTCGTGGAGTTGGCCGCGCTGGCCCACGAACGCGGGTTCCAGCGGATCTGGCTCAACGACAACGCGCGCTACCGGAGCCAGGTGGTGGTGCTCTCGGCCATCGCCGCGCGCGTACCCATCGGGGTCGGCACGGCCGTCCTGGTGCCCTATTTTCACCACCCCCTCGAGGTGGTGGACTCCCTGGCGGCCCTGTCCGAGCTGAGCGAAGGGCGTGAGGTGGGCTTCGGGCTGGCGCGGGGCTCCATCACCCAGACCCCGCAGCACGTGACCATGCACAAACCCATCGCGCTGGTGCGGGAGCTGGCCGTGTTCGCGTCTCGGGCACTGGCCGGAGAGCGCGTGGCCTATCGGGACTTCCCGGTGCTGTGCGAGTACTTCCACTTCAATCCCGCGGGCAAGTTCGAGCTGGCGTTCACGCCCAAGTCCCCCGTGGTGATCTATTCGGGCGGCAACGGCCCCCGGTCGCTGCGCATGGGCGGCCAGGTGATGGACGGGCTCATCAGCTCCGGGACCTTCATCCCCATGCTGCGCGCGGGCCGGCTCAAGGGGATGCACGAGATGGCCGAGGCCGGCGCCCGGAGCGTCGACCCTGGGAAGACCCTGCGTAAGGTGGTCGAGCTCAACGTCTCGGTTTCCCGCGACCGGGACGCGGCCCTCGAGTTTCCCAAGCGCCAGGTTGCCCACTCGATCCCTCAGTGGGAGGCGCTCAGGTTCACCCCCGAGGAGTACGCCCGGCTCGGCGTGGAACGGCAGAAGGTGCTCGATCTGAAGGACGCCTTCGCCCAAGGCGCCACCATCGAGGAGGCCGCGGAGCTCGTGACCGAACGGATGGTCCTGTCCTACTACGTCGCCGGGCGTCCGGCCGAGGTGGCCGACCAGATCGTGGAACTGGCCGGGCAGGCCCAGGAGATGGGCTACGACGAGATCGCCTTCGCCAAGCTCGGTCCCGACTACGAGGAAGCCATCGAAATGCTGGCGGAAAGCGTGATGCCGCGGCTGTCCGGTACTTCGGAGGGAAGGAAACCCCATGGCAGCATTCGACGGTAAGCTCGGGCTTCAGTTCGTTATCCACCTGGCGAATCAGTACACGGTGAACCAGCTCGTGGAGCTGGCCGAGTTGGCTCACCGGCGCGGATTCGAGCGCATCTGGGTCAATGACAACGCACGGTATCGAAGCCAGGTGGTGGTGCTTTCCGCCATCGCGGCCCGCGTTCCCATCGGTATCGGCACCGCGATCCTCGTCCCTTACCTCCACCATCCCATCGAGGTCGTGGATTCGCTGGCGACCTTGTCCGAGCTGGCCGAAGGGCGAGAGATCGGTTTCGGGCTGGCTCGCGGCGATTTGGGGCAAACCCCACAGAACGTCACGGTGCACAGGCCCATCTCGCTGGTTCGGGAGTTGGCGGTATTCGCATCCCGAGCGCTCGCCGGCGGGCGCGTTGCCTATGGCGACTTCCCCGTGCTCTGCGAATACTTCCATCTGAATCCCGCCGGCAGCTTCGAGCTGGCCTTCAAGCCGAAGTCCCCCGTGGTGATCTATTCCGGGGGCAACGGGCCTCAGTCGCTGCGTATGGGAGGTCAGGTGATGGACGGGCTCATCAGCTCCGGGACCTTCATCCCCATGCTCCGCGCGGGCCGGTTGAAGGGGATGCACGAGATGGCCGAGGCCGGCGCCCGGAGCGTGGATCCGAAGAAGAAACTCCGCAAGATGGTGGAGCTCAACGTGTCGGTGTCGCGGGACCGTGACGCGGCCATCGAGTTTCCCAAGCGCCAGGTGTCCCATTCGATCCTGCAGTGGGAGGCGTTGAAGTTTACCCCGGAGGAATACGCCCGGCTCGGGGTGGAGCGGGAAAAGGTGCTCGAGCTCAAGGAAGCGTTCGCGCGGGGCGCCACCATCGAGGAAGCCGCCGAGCTGGTGACCGAGGAGATGGTGCTGAACTATTACGTCGCGGGGCGTCCGGCGGAGGTCGCGGATCAGATCGTCGACCTTGCCGAACAGGCACGGGACCTGGGGTATGACGAGATCGCCTTCGCCAAGCTCGGCCCGGACTACGAAGAGGCCATCAACATGCTGGCGGACAG
Organism: uncultured Binatia bacterium (SeqCode); assembly: GCA_965221155.1. Classification (GTDB taxonomy): domain Bacteria; phylum Desulfobacterota; class Binatia; order UBA9968; family JAJDTQ01; genus JAJDTQ01. The sequence continues at coordinate 3,127,241 of OZ244869.1, forward strand.
CGTGATGCCGCGGTTGAGGGGGTAGGGGACGTTCGCCTCACGTAACTCGTCTGTGAGACACAACACTAGAACGTGCGTCGCTGCTGCCGCGCCCGCAGGGCCTGGAGGTTCTGCTCGGCGCCGGCGGCGAAGGGGTTGACGGCCAGGGTGGCCTCGAATGCGGCGATGGCGGCCTCTTCGTTCTCCATGGCCACCATGATGAGGCCCAGACCGGAGAGGGCGCCGAAGTGCCGCGGCTCCAGCTCCAGTGTGCGGTCGATGTCCTTCACCGACGCTCCATAGTCCCCCATGAGATAGTGGACCGTGGCCCGCTTGTTCCAGGCTTCGGCGAACCTGGCGTCGAGGTCGATCATCTCGCTGAAGGTGGCCACGGCATCCGTGTATTGACGGGTGGACATCTGCGCAAGGCCCTGGCGCATGAGTTCGTTGATGCGGTCGTCGTCGGATTGATGCCAGATGGTCCATATCAGACTCGCCGCCACGTTCGCATCGTTGGCGTCGTCGGTGGTCTGCAGGCGGCTGAACAGGTCGGCCAGCCGTTGGTCTGTCTGATCGGCCATGGGCGTCGTCGGTGAAGTCAGCAGAAACGTGATGAGTATCGCTTCGATGATCCGCACCGTTCGACAATACAGCGTAGGGTTTCAGCGAGTCAACATGTGGCAGGGAGACGCGGTTGCCGATGAAACCCAAGTCGGCTATGGATGTTTCCTGGTTAAGTGCCCTGTTCCCTAAATACGATGATGAAGCTGCGCAGGACTTTTTGTTGTCGGCAAGGCGCGATGACGAGCAGTGGCGGGCACCACGCGAGGAAGAGCAACGCAGCCGACGGCAAAAAGGACCAGCAGATTCATCATCGTATTTAGGGAACAGGGCACTTAGGCGGCGCGTAGCTCCACGGGTAGCCGGATAGCCGCACAATCCGGGAGTTCATCCAAGGGGAGACAAACAATTATGGGAACAACACTTGTGACCGGAGTGGGTCTCGTCGGTACCTCATTCGCGCAGTGCGCACTGAAGCGCAACGAGAAGCTGGTCTTCTATGACTTCATGCCACGGACCGAGTATCTGCACCGGAAGCTCGGGACGGCGGACGTGGAGGTGGTGCAGAAGGACGTCCGGGATCTGCCGGCCCTGACGGAGGCGATGCAGCGCTACCGGCCGGAGACCGTTGTCCACACCGCTGGACTCATCGGCGGGCGGGTGGAGGAGTCGCTTTACAGCGGACTCCAGATCAACGTGATGGGGACCATCAACGTGCTCGAGGCCGCGCGGCTCACAGGGGTGAGGCGTTTCGTGCTGATCAGCACCTTCGGCGCCTATGATCGGCGTCGCGCTACGAATCAACCCACCCACGAGGATATGCCCCGGGGCCCGGGAGCCGGCTATGGCAACTCCAAGGCCACCAAGGAACTGATGGCGGAGGCGTACCAGCGGCTCTACGGCTTCGAGCTGCTGACGCTGCGGTTGGCCAACGCCTACGGGCTTGGGCACTTCTGGGGCGGCTCGGGCGGCGGCGAGAAGGTTCAGATGCTGCTGGAGGCCGGCATCCGCGGCGAGGTGGCGAGGATTCCCCAGGCCCAGACCATGACCTTCGAGTACGTCTACGCCAAGGACATGGGACGGGCCGTGGACTTGGCGGCCACCGTGCCGATGCCCGAGAAGAACATCTTCAACATCGGCGTGGGGCAGGTGACGACCTTCGAGGAGTTGGTGGCCGAGGTAGAGAGGTTGTTCCCCAAGCTGGAGGTGGAAGTGATGCCCGGAAGGCCGCCGGATGTGGCCGTCAGTGTGCCGCTGGACATATCGCGAGCCAAGGAGTACCTGGGCTGGGAGCCGCAACACACCATGAGCTCCGCGTTCGAGGACTACGTCAAGGACCTCCGGGCGGTCATGGAGTGAGGGGCGGGTACGTCAATGGAACTGCTTCACTGCGTCTATGAGCCCCCGGGCGAGGGGCCCCATCCGACGATCCTGGCGCTCCACGGGCGGGGCGCCAACGCCATGGACCTGCTGGGGCTGGCGCCCCATCTCGCGGGCGGCGCGTTTCGGGTCATCTGCCCGCAGGCGCCGCTGGAGGTGGAACTGGGCCCGGGCATGACGGGCTACGCCTGGTTCCCCATGTCCCTGGGCGGCGATATCGATACCGCCGCTTTCCTGTCGGCCCGCGACCGGCTCCGGACCTTTCTGGACCAGTGCGCCGAGCGATACCCGCTGGAAGCCCGCAAGCTTGCTCTCCTGGGTTTCAGCCAGGGCGGCGGCATGGCCTACAGCCTGGGGTTGTCCGAGCCGGACCGCTTCGCCGGCATGTGCATCCTGAGCTCCTGGCTGCGGGAGGGTACGTTGACGGCCCTCGGCGTGGCCGACCGGGTGGACTCGCTCGCGACCGTGGTGCATCACGGCAAGCGCGACGAGGTGATCGAGCTGGAGCGGGCGAAGCTCTCCATTGCGCTGCTGGAGAAGCTGCACGTCCCGGTGGAGTACCGCGAGTACGACATGGGACACGAGATCACTTCCCGGAGCCTGGCGGATCTGTCCGGCTGGCTTGAGGAGAAGGTCCTCGCCGGCTAGGAGCCTGTATCGGGATGGCGCCCTTCGACTTCTCTCGGCTGCGCCTCGCTACGCTCAGGACGAACGGTTTTGGAAGTATTCTCCCGTTCGTCCTGAGCGTAGCGAGGCGCAGCCGAGAGAAGTCGAAGGGCGCCACTCTAGGCCAGATAGATGACGATGATCCCGGTGATCACCACCAGCGTGGCGATGCCGGTCCGGAGATTGACCTGCTCGATGTCCCGGGAGAACAGCAGCGTGCCCAGGAGCACCCACAGCGGCGCGATGCACACGATGGGTCCCACCACCACCACCTTGCCGATGCCCAGCGCGGCCACCAGCGACCAGATCCCCACCGCTTCGAAGACTCCGGTTACCAGAAAGTAGGGCATGGCCCGCCGGTCGAAGGCGATGCTTTTCCTGGCACGGGGGTTGGCGAGGTTGAGCAGCAGGGGGGTCAGCGCGGCCGCGCCCATGACCGCGCTCAGAAACAGGGGCTCGTTGGCCAGGGTCAGGCCGTAGCGTCGAATCGGGTGGTTCACGCCGGCCGTGAGGGCGGCGGCGACCGGGAAGAGCAGCTCCCACGTCCGGTAGGTCTTCTGCTGGCCCGGGTTCCATGACAGCAGAACGATGCCCAGCACCACCGCGCCGGTGCCGGAGAGCAGCAACGGCGTCACGGTCTCGTGCAGGAAGAACACCGCGAGGGCGGTGCCGAAAAGGGGGTTGGTGGCCTGGACGGTGCTGGTGACGCTGGCCCCGAGCCGGGCCACCCCGTGATAGGCGAACAGGCGGGTGCCCAGTTGGATGACACCCCCAGCCATGAAACAGGCCGTCGCCAGGAAGGGGACGTCGGGGATGCCGCCGGTCAGGAAGACGAGCACCCACAGGATGGAGGTGTTGACCGCCAGAGCCACGTAGGCGGCCGTCGTGGGCGTGGAGTACACCAGTCCGCGCCGGGTGGCCAGAAAGCAGCCGGCGTAGAAGAACGAGGTCACAAGGGCGAGAAATTGAGGCGTCATGGCTTCTCACCCCTCCGCCAGATCCCTGCTGAGCCCGATGCGCTCGACGAAGGGAAGCTTGAGCGCCGGCCGCGCCACGTCGACGCCGAAGACCAGTCCGAGAAGGTTGATCTCAAGCCCCTCCTGCACGGCCAGGGCCGCGCCCAGGACGCCGTGCAGGGAGAGCTGCCAGCCGGTGCTGCTGGGGGTCCGGGCAAGGAACTGCCCCTGGTCCAGATAGTCCTTGCCGAGGGCGTTGGAGGGAAGCGCGGCCGTGAGCTCCGGTACGTTGCGGGCCACGTAAGCCGTGAAGGTGTTGCTGTTGGGGCCGGGCCACAGCCGGTAGGTTTCAGGATACGGATAGCTCTCGGCGGCTTTCCGGATTCCCCGGATGGCGCGTTCGGCCACCGGTCCGCGCAGGTCAGCCATGACCCTGGGGCGGCTGTCGAACCACAGCCGGTCGGGAATATCCTCCTGCACCGCCAGTACCGGCAGGCCGCGGTAGGCGCGCCACCCCACCACCTGGTACACGACATACGCCGGCGCCCCGGCCTCCTTTACGGAGAGCCAGGTATGCACGCCGAAGATGCCGCGCCAGTTGAAGGCCCGCGCGGCGTAGAGCTGGACCACCGCCTCCGGTGTGCGCGCCGGATCCGGGGCGATGCCGGAACTTTCCCGGCTGGCGGTGCGCCAGTCCTTGTTCCAGGCTCCGGAAGCACCGACGATGAACACCGAGACGAGCGTCAGCAACAGAACGACCAGGTTGATGGTTGGGATGTTTCGCAATGGTTGCCGCATGCGCGCCGCGTCCACCGGACGGCGGCGCCACCCCGCGCACTTCTTGACACCTAATCCCAGGGTTCGTTAACTAGTGCTGGTGTGCGGGGTACTGAAAGCCACTTACGAGTCTAGGTGAAATCGGCCGAGGAGACAAATCATGGCACAGAACGGGCGGCCTCTCGTGGTGGATGCGGATGCGCACGTCATCGAGACGGAGCGAACCTGGGACTACCTCGAAGGGTCCGACAAGAAATTCCGGCCCGTGCTGTTCGGCACCGGGGACGCGGACAAGCAGTACTGGGTGCTGGACGGAAAGATAAGGGGAGCGCGTTTCGCCACCCTGAGCGAGCAGCAGCTCGACGAGCTGTCGGACAAGGCCGGCCGCCGCCTCACCACGCCCCAGGCCTCCCGCGAGCTCGATGACGTGGATCTGCGCGTGGCCCAGCTCGACGAGTTGGGGGTGGACGTCCAGGTCATGCACAACACGCTCTGGATCGAGCGGGTGGCGGACCGCGTGGACGCCGAGACGGCTCTGTGCCTGGCCTGGAATCGCTGGATGGCCGACGTCTGGAAGGCCGGGCGGGGAAGGCTGCGGTGGTCCTGTGTCATACCCGCCATGGCCCTGAACGAGGCGCTGGAGCAGATACGCTTCGCGCAAGAGCACGGCGCGGTGGCGGTATGCATGCGGCCGTTCGAAGGCGACCGGCATCTTGTGGACCCCTACTTCTACCCGGTGTTCGAGCTCGCCTCGGAGTTGGACATGGCCATCGGCGTGCACATCGCCAACGGCAGCGCCGGGCTGATCTCGCATTTCCGGCCCCGGTACGACAAGACCGGCGGCTTCGCGCCGTTCCGGGTTCCCACGGTGGTCACCTGCCTCTCGCTGATCATGAGCGAGGTGCCGCGGGTCTTCCCGAACCTTCGTTGGGGCTTCATCGAGTCGTCCGCCCAGTGGGTTCCCTGGATCGTCAACGAGGCCAAGCGCCGCTCCGGCAGCGCGGACTATCCGGACAATCCCCTGAAGGAATACAACGTCTATGTCACGGCTCAGACCGATGACGACTTCCCCTTCGTGCTCAAGTACGCGGGCGAGGACAACCTCGTCATCGGCACCGACTACGGCCATACCGACTCCTCCAGCGAGGTGGACGCCATCACCAAGTTCAAGGCGGACCCCACGGTGGAAGACGAGGCCAGATGGAAAATATTGAGCGACAATCCGATGGCGCTCTACGGCATCGCGTAGAAGAAAAGGAGAACGAACATGTCCGGCAACGGCACGACCATGGTGGTGGACTCGGACGCGCATGTGGTGGAGACCGAGGCGACGTGGGAATACCTGGATGCTTCGGAGAAGAAGTACCGGCCCCGGCTCTTCGGTTCCCCCGAGGACTTGACCACCCAGTATTGGGTGCTGGACGGCAAGGTGCTGGGATTCCGTTTCCAGAGCCTGAGCGAGCAGCAACTCGACGAGGTGTCGGCCAAGGCCGGCAGGCAGATGCAGACGCCCCAGGAGGCCAGGGAGCTGCGGGACGTGCAACTGCGGGTCGATCATCTGGACCAACTCGGCATCGACGTTCAGGTCATGTACAACACCATGTGGATCGAGCAGGTGACGGATCAAGCCGACGCCGAGATCGCCCTGTGCGCGAGCTGGAACCGTTGGATGGCGGACGTGTGGAAGCAGGGAGGCGGACGCCTTCGGTGGGTCTGCGTGGTGCCGGCCATGACCATGAGCGAGGCCCTGGAGCAGATCCGCTTCGCCCGGGAGAACGGCGCGGTGGGTGTGTGCCTCCGTCCCTTCGAAGGTGACCGGCACCTGGTGGATCCGTACTTCTACCCGATCTTCGACGAGGCCCAGCGCCTCGGCATGATGATGGGCATCCACATCGCCAACGGCAGCCCCAGACTGGCGACCCAGTTCCGGCCGCGTTACGACAGCGGCGGCGGACTGCCGGTGTTCCGCATCCCGACGGTCTCCACCTGCTTCACGCTGATGATGAGCGAGGTGCCCAAGGTGTTCCCGGACCTGCGCTGGGGATTCATCGAATCCTCCGCCCAGTGGGTGCCGTGGGTGGTCAACGAGACCATCCGGAGGTCGGGTACGGCGGAATACCCCGAGAATCCCATGAATGCGTTCAACGTCTACGTGTCGGCCCAGACCGACGACGATTTCCCCTACGTGCTCAAGTACGCGGGCGACGACAACATCGTCATCGGCACGGACTACGGACACACCGACGCCTCCAGCGAGGTGGACGCGTTCACGATCTTCAACGGGAACGACACCATTTCGGCGGAACAGAAGCGGAAGATTCTGAGCGACAACGCCAAGGCGCTCTACGCCCTGTAGGGCCTTCCCTGCGGTGGACCCTGTTGGGGCGACCGGCCGGTGGCCCCTACTCTCACACGTAGGTTGGGTTGGCCACGGGCATGACTCCGAACACCATCAACCCTTGAACGGGCTCGTGACCTGGTAGCAGAAGCCGTTGAAGAGCGAGCCGGTACTCAGGCCGGTCCAGGTGAACAGCTTCCCCTCGGCAAAGAAGATGTGCATGCCGCAGTCGAACACGAGCACCACCCCGGCCAGGACGGTTACGGTGAGGCCGATGACCGTGGGCCACTTCTCGCCGGCGCTCTTGAGATAGAGGAGCGTCGCCAGCCCGATGCCGAACTGAAAGCCCACCAGCCAGATGGCGGCGGCGAAGCCGAGGATCCAGCCGATGATGTTGGCGGTGCGGCGCCGTTCCTCGGCCGGGTCCAGGGGCTCGGTCTCCTGCTCCGCCAGCGAGGGGTCCCGGAGACTCGGCTCGTCTTCGCCGGCGGGAGCGGCCTGCTCCGGCCGCCCCAGGGTCTCCCGCCCAAGCTGGACCGCCAGCAGCGCCGCCGTGGGCAGGCCGATGAGCCAGGCCATGAGGCTGGCCTGCAACTCCCAGCCGAAGGCCTCCCACAGTGCCCACGCCACGACCAGGAACAACCCGCCGGTGAAGGCGATGGAGAGTCGTCGGGAGCTCATGGCGCCGTCTCGCTTGTCCGCTTGCGCCGGCGGTCGCGGATCACCGGATAGGCGATGCTCATCACGATGACGCCGAGGATGATCAGCACGCCCGGCCGCGCGAGGAATCCGAATTCGTAGCGCGAATAGGTGATCCACAGGTAGTTGTCCGCCAGCCGCCCCAGCACCAAGCCCAGCAGGAGCGCCGGCCGGGACCACCCGAACACCACCATGAGCCAGCCCAGGCCGCCGAAGATCAGGGTGATGATGATGTCGCCGAAGCTGTTGGTGTGGGTGTAGGAGCCCAGGTAGATGAACAGCAGCAGCGGCGGTATCAGCAGCGTGCCCTTGATGCGCGTGAGCCGCGCCAACTGGTTCAGGAAGAGGAAACAGACCGACACCGTGATGACGTTGGACACCACCAGGACCCACACCAGCGAGAAGGTGACGTCCAGGTGTTTGGTCAGCATGGAGGTGCCGGGACGGAGGCCCAGGATCAGGAACGCTCCCAGCAGGATGGCGGTGGTGACGTTGCCGGGGATGCCGAAGGCGATGGTGGGGATGAGCGCGCCCCCGAGGGTCGAGTTGTTGGCCGCGCCGGGGCCCAGGACGCCCTCGATGGCGCCGGTCCCCACCTGGTCCTGCTTGCCCGAGGACTGCATCGCATGGGCGTACGCCACCCACTGGGACACGGGTCCGCCCATGCCCGGGATGATGCCGATGTAGGTGCCCATGGCGCTGCAGCGGACCACCAGCCACCAGTGCCGGAACGCGTCCTTGACGCCCTGGAGCACCCCGCCGAGGCGGCCCACGTGGGCCTGGGCGATGCTGCCGCCCTTGGTGGCGAGATCGATGATCTCGGGGATGGCGAAAAGCCCCACCGTGGCCGGCACCAGTCCGATGCCGGCGCCGCCGGTCTCGCCGCCGCCCCAAAGATACATGGTGCCGAAGGTATAGCGTTCGGTGGCGGTCTGCATGTCCAGCCCCACCAGCGAGAAGATGAAGCCCAGGCCCCCGGCGGCCAGCCCCTTGACCACGCTGCCGCCACTCAGCGCGCCCACGAAGGTGACTCCGGCCACCGTGAGCATGAAAAACTCCGGGGTGCCCAGGGCGAGCACCAGCGGCGTGACGATGGGGATGGCCACGGCGATGGCGCCGGCGCCGATGAGCGCTCCCATGAGCGAGCTCATGAGCGAGGCCCCCAGGGCGCGTCCGGCTTCGCCCTTCTTGGCCATGGGGTGCCCTTCCACGATGGTGGAGGCGGTGGACCCCTCCCCGGGGATGCCGAAGAGGATGGAGGTGATGTCGCCGGTGGTGGCGGTGACGGCCATCATGCCGAGCAGGAAGGAGAACGCCTCCACCGCGTCCATCTTGAGTTGGAAGGCGAACCCGAGCATGAGGGCCATGGTGACGGGTCCGCCGAGACCTGGCAGCATGCCCACGGCGAATCCGATGACGTTGCCCAGCAGCAGGTAGCCGAAGGCGGGCCAGGAGAACACCCGGACCAAGCCCTCCAGGGAGGCCGCGCCGATCTTCCCGGCCATGCCCTGGGCCAGGTAGATCCACGCCGCGAGGACTGCGAGCAGGGCGAGCCAGCCCAGGCTTCGTCTGAGGTTCACGAGAAAGCTATACGGTTGCGGCGGCCCGGAGGCCGCGCGGCAAGCGTGTTAGGGCTTCTGCGCCATGGCCTTCAGGATCTCCAAGGCTTCGGGGTCGCGCTTCTGGATTTCCACCACCTTGTCGATGATGGCCTGGGCCGCGGGCGCGTTCAGGGATACGAGCTCGAAGCCGATGGCCTTCTTGAAATGGGCGATCATCTCCTTGTCGTTCAGGAACCGGTCGAAGCTCGCCGCCATGGTGTTGAAGACATCCTTGGGGACCCGTGCCGCGTAGACCCAGCCGCGGCGGACGCCGCCCAGGTAGGCCAAGAGCTCCATGGCCCGGTAGTTGGGGTCCTTTCTGATGGATTCACCCTTGAGCGCCCGGACGATCTCGTAATAGGTGGGAAGGTCCGGCAGGCGCGGGTCGCGGATGATCTTGCCGTCCTGGACCGCCCCTTCCTGGGCGAGGGGCACCACCGCGCCTTCCTCCACCATGGGCAGCACCGCGGCGAAGTAGCCGCTCTGGCTGTCATTGGTCATGTTGAGCTCGCCCCGGCGGATGGCCGCGCGCATGTCGCCGCTGCTGCCGTAGCCCGTGACCAGCTTGTGGTCCTGGCCCAGGATCTTCAGGAGCAGCCTCGGCAGCATGGAGCGGGGGCTCTGGATCGACGTGGTGCCGAAGAAGATTTTCTTCTTCAGCCCGGCCAGCTCAGTGCCCTTGGTGATGCCCAGGTCCTTGCTGACGAAGGTGATGGTGGTCTCCCGCACGCCGCCCAGCCACCGCAGCTTGCTCAGCTCGAACTTGACCTTCTTCGGCTTGAAGATGCTGTCCGTCACCGAGGTGGAGAACTGTCCGATGATGGTGCCGTTGGCGGTTGCCGAGTTGTACACCCAGTTTTCGCCCACGATGCCGCCGCCGCCGGGCATGTTCCTGATGATGGTGGTGGGGTTGCCCGGAATCTGCTTTCCGATGAACGGAAGCATCTGCCGCGCCATGATGTCGGCGGCTCCGCCGACCGAGTAGGGGATCAGAATAGCTACGGTCTTGCCTTTGAATGAGACCTCGGCTCCGTGAGTCGAGGTTCCGAACACGATGCACAGGGCCGCGATTACGGCTGCGAGAAATGCGGAACGTTGGTTCATTGCGTACTCCTTTTTGGGTTGGTCCAGTGTCCTTGTATTTCGGGTGGACTCCGCATGTCAACCGCAAATGCCTCCCGGGTGCCGATTTGACAACCTCCGGTGCTTCGGTTAAGAACCCGTAGGCTTCGAAGCGCAGAATCCCCAGAGAATCCGACACTGAGAACCGAACACTTTACGAGAGAGGTGACACATGCCCAAGAGCCTGGGATCGTTTTTGGAAGACTGCCGGCGGGAGATTCCCAACGAGGTGGTCCACGTGACCAAGCCGGTGGACCCGGCCCATTACGACGTGAGCGCGCTCATCAAGCATCTCGATGAGCAGAGGAAATTCCCCATCCTGGTCTTTGACAACCCGTTGAACCTCCACGGCAAGCCGTCCGACATCAAGTTGACCATGAACTGCGAGATCTCGCAGGGCAAGATCCAGGTCGCTCTCGGGATGGACAAGAACATGAGCCGGGAGGCCATGACCGACCTCTGTCTGGAGCTCGAGGAGCACCGCATCGCCCCGGTGGTCATCGAACGCGACCAGGCGCCCGTCATGCAGAACGTCCAGAGCGGCAAGGACGTGGATATCTATCAGATTCCCATCATGCGGCATCACTACATGGACGGCGGCCCCTACATCGTCATGTCGACCGTCACCAAGGAACGGACCTCCGGAATCTACAACTGCTCGTACCATCGGATGGAGGTCAAGTCGCCGCAGAGCACGGCGCTGTACGCTTCGCCCCGCCACCTGTGGAAGATCTTCAGGGACTACGAGGACAACAACCTGGAGACCCCCGTGGCCACCGTGCTGGGTCACCACCCGGCCTACCACATGGGGGCGTGCTACAGCGGCCCGTTTGAGACCAGCGAGTTCGAGATCATCGGCGGCTACATGCAGGAGCCCTTGCGGCTGACGCCGTCCACCACCTGGGGTGACAACTTTCTCATCCCGGCGGATGCCGAGTTGGTCATCGAAGGCCTGCTCCAGCCCAACAAGCGGGTGGTGGAAGGCCCCTTCGGCGAGGCCCCGGGCTATCTCGGTCCGCAGCGCTATACCACTTGCGTGGATTACAAGGTCACGGCCATGAGTTGGCGCAAGGGCGCCATGTTCCAGTCCATCATCACGCCGGAAGGCGACAAGCCCTGGATGGATCTGCCGCGGGAGGGCGCGTACCTGCGGCGTTGCCGCGAGGCGGTGCCGGGCGTGACGGCGGTGTGCAAGATGGGGCGGCATGCCCACTACAACGTGTTCATCGCCATGAAGAAGATGTCCGAAGGCGATCCCGGCCGGGCGGCGGCCGCGGCCCTGTCTTTCGACCACACCAAGAACGTCTTCGTCTTCGACGAGGACATCAACGTTTACAACTCCACGGACATCCTGTGGGCGCTGGCGACACGGGTGCAGCCGCACCTCCAGGTGTCGATCCTGAAGCCGCTCTTCCGCGGCAACTTCCTGGACCCCTCGCTGGTGGACGAGATCAAGACCTCCGGCATGATCGTGGATGCCACGCGGCCGCTGGACCGTCCGTTCTCGCCGGTGTCGAAGGTGCCGGACGAGGCCATGGAACGGATCAAGATAGAGGATTTCATACCGGGAGAGATCCTCTCGCACATTCCCATAGACCGCACCACTTATTGGTCCTAGTGGGCTGTAAGGTTGTTGTCGATTCGTAAGTTACAGGCCACTGGTGAAAGGAAAGCTTCATGGGTCAGGCTGTCGAGATAACGTGTCCGAAATGCAGTGAAAAGTTCGTCGTGAACCCGCATATGCTGGGCTCCGGCATGGAGTTTCATTGCCCCTTCTGTGACGTGTATTTTCCCGAGGAAGATAGCCCCAATATCTGGAAATAGGAGAGCTCGTCGCCGCACGACTTTTCCGATCTCAGGCGCCTTTTCCGTTTCCGGGAGGCGCTGGAAAACCTTGAAGCCGCCGATGCGCCCGAGGCCGTCCTGGTGGGCGGGCCGGACCGCATCGACGGCGGCCGGGTAGGCATACTGCCGGGCTCCTTCAATCCTCCCACCATCGCTCACGTGGAGCTGGCCGGGGCGGCCAAGCGCCGGTTCGACCTCGACCACGTCGTATTCTCTCTCAGCAGCGTTATCGTCGACAAGGAGCGGCTGGAAGGCCTGTGCCGCGAGGACCGGCTGCTGCTGCTCTCCCTGATGGTGCGGGAGCACCCCTGGGCCGCGGTGGCGGTGGTCAACCGCGGCCTGTACTCCGAGCAGGTGCCGGCGTTTCGCGGGAATTTCGGCGGCGCGGCGGACCTCTGGTTCATCGTCGGCATGGACAAGGTGCTCCAGATCTTCGACCCCAGATACTACGATGACCGGGACCGAGCCCTGAACGCGCTGTTCGCCCACGCGCGCCTCATTGCCGCCAATCGCGAGGATTGGGGCGGCGACGAGCTGAAGGCGCTGCTGGACCAGCCTCGGAACGCACCTTACAGGCACCGGGTCCATCCGTTGGTGCTGGCCGCCCACCTCAAGGACCAGTCCTCGAGCGCGGTCCGGCACGGCGTCGAGGGCGGGTCGCCCTGGGAGGACGCGCTTTCTCAAGTGGCGCGGGATTTCATCGCCGCCACCGGCGCGTTCCGAGACCGGTACGACCTCCGTGCCGCGGCCATCGACGCGCTCTATCCCATACGGCAATGGGCGGAAACGGAAGTGCCACTGGAGCCCCTCCTGGCCCGGGCGACAGAGCCCGGTGAGGCCGGGGAGACGGTGCGCGAGCTGTTGCGCACCCGGACGGCGCCGGAGTCTCTCATGGGGAAGCTGCGGCGCCTCGGCCTGACTCGTCCTGGCGGTTGACTGAGTAGGGTCCCGCCCTCAACGCGTCCTGGCGTACTGTCCGAACCCGCGGAGCTGGTACGGATGGAGACGTAGGATCTCGGCACGGAGCCCCGAATCCGTCATTCCCGTGAAACAGGCTGTGTCAAAACCCATCCGAGCGAGGCACCGAGCCCCCGAAATCGTCATTCCGGCGAAAGCCGGAATCCAGGAGGGGTGGGGCGGGGAAAACGCTGCGTAGCGGCCCCGCCACCGCCCCTGGATTCCGGCTTTCGCCGGAATGACGGATTGGCCTTTCGTACCCCGAAGTTGGAATTTTGACACAGCCTGGAAAGCGGGAATCCAGGGCGGCGGAGGGGCGCTACAGGGGTGTTTCCCCGCCTCACGCCACCTGGCCGCTTTCGCGGGAATGACGATTCGGGGGTCGCTACCTCTGTCGGATGGTGTTTTGACACACCCTGTTTCGCGGTAGTGACGTTTGTGGGGCGGGGGCGAGCGAGTGGATGGAAACAGGATCAGAAGGCCGTGACCGGTTCCCGCCCCGCGGTGATGTGGCAAACGGGCATCTCCTCCGCGTTGTGGGCGTAGCCGATGGCGCCGAGGCGGTCCATCAGGATGACGCCGGCCTGCCCGCCGGTATGCTTCGCCAAGAGCGCGACGGCTTGCTGCGCCGCCTCCTTGGGGGCCATTCCCGCGGCCAGCAGGTCCACCGACGTCTTGGCCAGCACGACCTTGATGATGGCTTCTCCCTGACCCGTGCAGGAAGCCGCCCCGGCGGGGTTGGCGTAGGTGCCGCAGCCGATGAGAGGGGTGTCGCCGACACGGCCGGGGAGCTTGCGCAGCGTGCCGCCAGTGGAAGTGCCGGCCGCGACTCGGCCGTCGCGGTCCACCGCCACGCAGCCCACGGTGCCGTGGTCTTGTTTCCAGCGTTCGTGCTGGGTCCGGGTCACCAGGCTTTCGGGCGGCACCGAAGGGATACCGGCCTGCCGTGCGAAATCGCACGCTCCCGAGCCCGCCAGCAGCACGTGGCGTCCGTCCTCCAGAACCTTTCGCGCCAGCCGGATGGGATTCCGGATGCCGGAAACCGCGGCCACCGCTCCGGCCTGGAGTGTGCCGGACATCAGCGCCGCGTCGGTCTCCACCTTGCCGGCCTGATTCAGCGACGAGCCGGTGCCGGCATTGAATAGCGGATCATCCTCCAGCGCGGCGACCGCCTCTTCCACCGCCTCCAGCGCAGTACCGCCGCTTTCGATGGCCTTCCACCCGGTCCGGGCCGCGGCCGTGCATCCGGCGAGCCTCGCGTCGCGCCACTCCCCGGATGCGCGCCCGGCGCCGCCGTGTACGATGATGGCGGGCTGATGTCTCACCATGCCGCCGGCTCGCCGCCGTGCCCCGCGGTGATGTGTCCGAGATCGTAGCGCGGCCCGTCCGCGGTGTACCCGTGGAGCACGGGGTCCTCGGCGAGCAGCATCGGCGTGTCGAGGTCGATCCATTGGAAGGCGCCGGTGCCTGCCGCCAGATGTGCGCTGAACCCCATGGCCAGGCGCGTCTCCACCATGCCGCCGATCATGAGTCCGAGGCCCGAGCTCCGGGCGATGGCGATGATCTCCAGGGCCTGTATCACGCCGCATTTCGCCAGCTTGATGTTGATCACATGGGCGAGGCCGTCGCGGGCGATGCGAGCGGCGTCCTCGGAAGAGCGGCAGGATTCGTCCGCGGCCACCGGAACGCCCGCTTCCCGTACCAGCCGGGCCTGGCCGTCCCAGTCTTCCCGCGGGACCGGTTGCTCCAGCAGGGCCGGTTCGAGCCCCATTCGGCGAAGGGTGCGCAGTACCGCCAGGGTCTGCGCCACGTCATAGCCCTCGTTGGCGTCGATGATCAGGCGGCAGTCCGGATGGCCGCGCCGGATGGCGCCGACCCGCTCGATGTCACCCTCGGCATTGGCGCCGACCTTGGTCTTCAGGGTTGTGAAACCGGCGCCTCGGTACTGGGCGGCGAGCCGGCAGGCTTCTTCCGGTTCGCATATGGGGATCGTGATATCGGTCTCGATCCGGTCCGCAGCGCCGCCGAAGAAGCTGAAGAGGGGAATCTCCCAACTCCGGGCCAAGGCATCAAAAAGGGCCATCTCGAGCCCGGCCCGTACCGTCGGCGCTCCCGGGATGGCGCGGGATAGGTCCTCCACCAGCGGACGCCACCGCAGGGCGTCCCTGCCGGTCCATACCCGCGCGGCTTGCCGTGCGGCCCCTAGCGCCGTTGCCTGGTCTTCGGGGGTCACCGTGGGCAGGATCGGGATTTCGCCCCAACCGCTGACCCCCTGGGCGAGCTCGAGCCGGACGGCGACGTTGTGCACCGTGTCCAGTCGGGTTCCGGCGATGGTGAACGGAGCCTTGAGGGACGCGTTCAGGACGCGTGCTTCGATGCGGGTGATCTGCGACAAGGGTGGCTTCCGGAAACATGCCGGCGACGGATGCCGTACTGGGCCGTGAGACACAAGACTAGTGTGGTGTCTCACAAATACGCTTATGAATCTGCGGGTCCTTTTGGCCGTCGGCTGCGTTGCTCTTCCTCGCGTGGTGCACGCCACTGCTCGTCATCGCGCCTTGCCGACAACCAAAATGCCCTCGCAGATTCACAAGCGTATTTGTGAGACACCACACTAGCGCAAATGCGTGAAACAGACCAGCCGGGCGTAGCGCCGTCGTCGCTTCATGCGGTTCGATCTGGTACGTTTCAGCCAAGACGTTTCAGGCGCGTGCGCAGCATGAAGGAGGTCGGACATGATTGCGGAGGTCGAGTTCGCTCCAGGGAAGAAGGGTTATTTGGCAAGACCGGCGGGGAACGGCCGGTGGCCGGCGGTGATTCAGCTCCACGAACGCTATGGCGTCGTGAAGCATACGACGGACATAACCGAGCGCCTGGCCGAGAACGGATACGTGGCTCTGGCTCCCGATATGTTCTCGCGCTTCACCGGGGATCGGGAAGCGCTGGCCCTCGGAGACGTCGGCGTCGGCATCCGGGACGATGAGGCCCTGGTCGACCTGGACGAATGCATGGGCTACCTTCGAGGGCTGGACTACGTGGACGGCGACCGCATCGCGGTGATGGGCGTGTGCCAGACCGGGCGGCAGCCGCTGCTGGCCGCGGCGCATCGCGACGATCTCCGGTGCGCCGTGGTGTTCTACGGCGGGATCTACCAACGGGACTGGCAGCCCGACGATGAACGCCCGACCTCGGTCGGAGAGTTCATCAAGCAGGTGTCCTGCCCGGTGCTCGGGGTCTTCGGCGACAGCGACCATATCATCTCGGTGGATGACGTGTTGCGTTTTCGGCGCGCCCTCGAGGATTCCTGGAAAAGCTACTCCATCCGTATCTTCCGGGACGCCCCCCACGGCTGGCTCAACGACACCATGCCCGGCCGCTACCGGCCCGAAGCGGCCGAAGGGGCATGGACGCTGTTGCTCCGGTTCCTCGAAGAACATCTGGGCGAGGACCGGAACGAGGTCCGGGTGGCGTGGGAGTTCGAGGGCGACGTCCCGCTCGATTACGACTTCTCGAAGGCCGTACGGCTCGCCTGAAACCGCGTGCAGGCGGTGCTAGGTTTGGATTCCCGAGGATTATTGCGTAAATTGGGTGCGTCGGGGTGTCATGGAGCAAACATTCTGGGAGAAGAAGGGTGGACACGGGAGCTCCATACGCTCGTGGCTCTGCACGATCCTGCTGGTGGTGGGCTGCTTCGCGTCGACGGCAGTAGCGGAGGAGGGTCCCCGGCAAGAGATCGAGAAGGCTTTGCGGCTCGGCGTCGCGATTCTCAACGATTCGAAGCTGGGGGACAACGCCAGGTTCGAACGCCTTCGGACGGCCGTCTTGCCGCTGTTCGACTTTCCCGAGATGGCTCGGCGGTCGCTGGGTGCCCATTGGCGTCGCCGCACTTCGGAGCAGCGTGAAGAGTTCACCAGGCTCTTCACACGCTTGTTGGAACGAACCTATGCGAGGCGCATCGCCTCGTACAATGGCCAGCGGATGCACTTCATCCGTGAAGCGATCGATGGCCGTTTCGCCCAGGTCGATACGAGGATCGTGGATCAGGAAGGACGCAGGTTCGACGTCGACTACCGCGTGCACCGCGTGAGCAACCCGGGTGGATGGCGCATTTACGACATCATCATCGAGGACATCAGCCTGGTCAACAACTATCGCGCGCAGTTCAACCGCGTGATCAACCGGACCTCCTACGAAGCGCTGGCGGCAAAGCTTCGAGACGAGTGGCGCTGAGGGTACATGCAGGAAACGCGACTTCCCAGAAAAGCCTCCACCATCGTCCTTGTGCGCCCCGCGGGAGATGGCGCCTTCGAGATTTTCATGACGCGCCGGCCCCAGGAAATGCGTTTTCTGGGAGGATTCTTCGTCTTCCCCGGGGGCAGCGTCAAGCGTTCCGACGCCGCTCCCGCCATGCTGGAGTTGTGCCGTGGCCTGTCGCCCGAGGATGCCCGCGCGCGGCTGGGGGACGAGCTCAGCGCCGGCGACGCCATCGGACATTGGGTGGCCGCCATCCGGGAGCTGTATGAAGAGGTCGGCGTGCTTCTGAGCGTGGACCGGCACGGCGGTGCCGTGATGACGGAGCAGACATGGGAACGCGTGGTCGCCAAACGGCCGTCCCTGTTGAGCGGAAGCGCCAGCTTTCCGGAGCTGTTGGCGTCCGAGGGGCTTTTCTGCGACGTCGGCAGCCCCGTGTACTTCTACCACCGTATCACGCCCGAACGATATGCCATGCGGTTCGATACCCGGTTCTTTCTGGCCCCGCTGCCGGAGGGGCAGGTGCCGCTCAACGTATCGGAGGAAGTGACGGAGAGCCTTTGGATCACTCCCGAGGAGGGGCTGAAGCGGGCCGAGCGGGGGCGCATGGCCATCATCCCGCCGACCTTGGCGACCCTGCGCACCCTGGCCGAGCTCGGCACCTGGGAGGCCCTTTGTCGCGATTTCGTGTTGCCGGCGCGGCCTTCCTAGTGTCCTGTCTCACAAATAGGTTTATGAAACTGCGCAGGATTTTTCGTTGTCGGCAAGGCGCGATGACGAGCAGTGGCCGTTACCACGCGAGGAAGAGCAACGCAGCCGACGGCGAAAAGGACCAGCAGTTTCATAAACCTATTTGTGAGACAGGACACTAAGGTCGCGTTTTTGCGTGGCATCCGGGCGCGGGCGGGTTTGAAACCCGCCCCTACATTGTCTCCTGTGTTCCGTGTAGGGGCGGGTTTGAAACCCGCCCGCGCCCGCAGTCGCGAGGAAGTTCACTGACCCGCCCCGTTTCGGGACGCGGCATGAGGGAGCAGTCGAAACCATGAGAACGGTGGACGTGATCGCCCATATTCTGAAACGTGAGGGAGTCCCGTATCTGAGTGCGTTTCCG
The DNA here is from genome assembly GCA_965221155.1 of uncultured Binatia bacterium (SeqCode). Classification (GTDB taxonomy): domain Bacteria; phylum Desulfobacterota; class Binatia; order UBA9968; family JAJDTQ01; genus JAJDTQ01. Next base: position 3,145,484 of record OZ244869.1, read on the forward strand.
ACCTCGACCTTGATCGAGGCGGCCTCCGAGGCCGGCATTCGTCCCATCATCTGCCGTCAGGAGCGGGTGGGCGTGGGGATCGCCGATGGCTACAGCCGGGTCAACAACGGCAAGCCCCCGGGCGTGTTCGCCATGCAGTTCGGTCCCGGCGCCGAAAACGCCTATGCGGGGGTTGCCACGGCCTTTTCCGACGCCGTGCCGATGTTGCTGCTGCCCCTCGGGCACACCCGCGAACGGGACGGCGTCTTTCCCCAGTTCAGCTCGTTGAAGAACTACGCTCCCATCACCAAGTTCGTCGAGCAGATCACCACGGCGGACCGGGTCATCGATACCATGAGGCGGGCCTTTGCGAGGCTCAAGATGGGCCGCCCCGGTCCCGTCATGGTGGAGATACCGGCCGACGTGGCGGGGGAGGAGCTCGACCCGGCGATAGTCGAATCCTACCGGCCGGTGAAGGCCGCCGTGGCGGCGGCGGACCCCGGGGACGTCATGGCGGCGGCCAAGGCCTTGATCGAGGCCCGTGATCCCGTGATCCATGCCGGCCAGGGCGTGCTCTATGCCGAGGCGGCGGCCGAGTTGCTGGAGTTGGCGGAGCTCACCTGCATCCCGGTCATGACCACCATGGGGGGCAAGAGCGCGTTTTCCGAGTCGCACCCGCTGTCACTGGGAAGCGCCTCGGGTGTCATGAACCGGCCGGTGTACCACTTCCTGAAAAAGGCCGACGTGGTCTTCGCGGTGGGCACGAGCCTGACCCGTCATCCCATGACCACGCCTATTCCAGGGGGCAAGACGTTGATACAGGCAACGGATGATCCCATCGACATCGGCAAGAACTACGACGTGGACTATCCTGTCATCGGTGACGCCAGGCTCGTACTGAGGCAGTTCGTCGAGGCGGTGAAGGAGCTGTTGAACGGGGCGTCCCGGAGCGAACGCTCGCCCGCGGCGGAGATCGCCGGGTTGCGGGCGGCATGGCTCCAGGAGTGGAATGCGAAGTTGGCGTCCGACGACGTCCCGATCAATCCCTACCGGGTCATCTCGGAGTTCATGAACGCCGTGGATCCGGCCGAGGCCATCGTGACCCACGATTCCGGCAGCCCGCGGGATCAGATCATGCCGTTCTATCGCTCGGCGGGGCCGAGGTCCTACCTGGGGTGGGGCAAGTCCCACGGGCTGGGCACGGGTCTGGGATTGAACCTGGGTGCCAAGCTGGCCGCGCCGGAAAAGTTCGTCGTGAACTTCATGGGCGATGCCGCGTTCGGCATGACCGGCCTGGATTTCGAGACCGCGGTGCGGTCGACCCTACCGATTCTGACCGTCGTGCTGAACAACTCCACCATGGCGGTGGAGACGCGCCACATGGCCGCGTCGCACGAGCGTTACGGCACCCGGGACCTGGGCGGCAACTACGCCGACATGGCTCGCGCCATGGGAGGGTGGGCCGAACGGGTGGAGGATCCCGCCGAGGTGGGCCCGGCCATCGTACGAGCCCGGCGGGCGACCGAGGAGGGCCGGGCGGCATTGCTGGAGTTCATCACGGGCCCGGAGATCGACTATTCCTACAAGGGTGCGTTTTAGTTTCCGCGAACGCGTTCGAGTGTCCGAGGGCCTTGGCTTCGGTACACCCGCACACGCGAAGAGGATTGAATGCGAAAATCAATTGGTTTTATCGCGCTTGGCGCGTTTCTGCTGTTCACGCTCTTTGGTGAGGCCGTCTATCTCTACACCGATTTCCTCTGGTTCCGCGAGATCGGCTATTCCGGGGTCTTTACCAAGACCCTGTGGATCAAGGTGCTGCTGGGCGTGATCTCGGGCGTGCTGTTCTTTGCGCTCTTCTACGTCAACATCAAGCTCGCTGCCCGGCTCCGTGAAGGCGTGGTGCCGCTCCAGAGCAAGAACCCGGAGGTCCCGGGTCCCGAGGAGCTGGATCCGCTGATCAAGCGATTGCTGCTCCCGGTGGCCCTGGTCCTGGGATTCCTGGCCGCGCCCCAGGCAGCCATGCACTGGAAATCCGCGCTGCTGTTCTTCAACGGCGTTCCGTTCGGCCTCGAGGACCCGCTGATGGGCAAGGACATCGGGTTCTATATCTTCCGTCTGCCCGCCCTGGAGGCGCTCTACCGTTGGTTTCTGGTGGCGCTGGGGTTGATATTGGTGGCCAGCGCTTTCGTCCATCTGCTGTACGGCGGCGTCCAATACTCGGAGAAGGGGCTGTCCGTTCACCCGGCCGCGAAGACTCATCTGTCCGTGCTGCTGGCGTTGCTGCTCCTGGTCCAGAGCGGCGGCTACCTGCTCGACGCCTACAAGCTGCTCTACTCGCACACCGGGGTGGTGTTCGGCGCCGGCTACACGGACATACACGCACGGCTTCCGGCGTTGCGGGTGCTGGCGGTGGTGTCGGTGGTGGTGGCCTTGCTCTGCCTGTGGCAGATGCGCCGCCCCGGGCTGAAGCATCTCCTGATCGGGCTGGGCGCCCTGGCGGTGGTTCATGGCGTCGGGATGTTCGCCTACCCCTCCTTCCTGCAGCAGTTTCACGTGGTGCCCAACGAGCTGGTGGCCGAGACCCCTTACATCCAGCGCAATATCCGCTCCACGCGGCACGCCTACGGCCTCGACCGGGTGGAAGCCCAGGAGTTCCCGGTCGACGAGGTGCTGACCGCCGACGACCTCAAGGACAACGACGCCACGGTCAAGAACATCCGGCTGTGGAACTATCAGCCGCTGTTGGCGACCTACGCACAGCTTCAGCAAATCCGCACCTATTACGAGTTCGTGGACGTGGACAACGATCGCTACGAGCTCGACGGCACCTATCGTCAGGTGATGCTCTCGGCCCGCGAACTCTCTCACGAACAGCTCCCGAGCCGTATCTGGATCAACGAGCACCTGGTGTACACCCACGGCTATGGGGTGGTGTACAGCCCGGTGAACCAGATCAGCAAGGAAGGTCTGCCCGAGTTCTTCGTCAAGGACATTCCGCCGGTGTCGAATGGTTTCGTCGACGTCACCCGGCCGGAGATCTACTTTGGCGAGGTGGCCAACGACTACGTGTTCGTCAAAACGGCGGCAAAGGAGCTCGACTACCCGGCCGGGGACCAGAACATCTACACGACCTATGACGGCAAGGGCGGGGTGCCGCTGCAGTCGTTCTGGCGCAAGCTGCTCTTCTCGGCCCGTTTCGCGACCCTGAGGATCTCCCTCTCCAACGACATTTCGCCGGAGAGCCGCATTCTCTACTACCGCAAGATCCAGGACCGGGTTCGCAAGCTGGCTTCGTTCCTCGATTTCGATGAAGACCCCTACCTTGTGGTCACACCGGAGGGACGGCTCTTCTGGATCATCGACGGCTACACCACCTCCGAACGGTACCCCTACTCCGAGCCGAGGGAGGGGGTCGGCAACTACATCCGCAATTCGGTCAAGACGGTCGTGGACGCGTACAACGGCACCGTGGAGTTCTACATCAGCGACGCCGACGATCCGGTGGTGCAGGCCTATTCCAAGGGGTTTCCGGGACTGTTCAAACCGATGACGGCCATGCCCGAGGGGCTGCGTTCGCATGTCCGCTATCCGCAGGATCTGTTCAAGGTGCAGGCCCGGACGTATGCCACCTATCACATGCAGGATCCGCAGGTCTTCTATAACAAGGAGGACCTTTTGAGCATTCCCACCAGAGTGGTGGACGAGCAAGAGCGGGAGATGGAGCCTTACTACACCATCATGCGCCTGCCGGGAGAAGACAAGGAGGAGTTCGTTCTGCTCCTGCCCTTCACGCCCAACAATCGCGACAACATGCGCGCATGGCTCGCCGCCCGAAGCGACGGCTCGCACTACGGCAAGCTGCTGGCGCTCAACTTCCCCAAGGCCAGGCTCGTCTACGGCCCCAAGCAGGTCGATGCCCGTATCGATCAGGACGCCTTTATCTCACAGCAGTTGAGCCTGTGGGGCCAGCGCGGCTCGCAGGTGATCCGGGGCAGCCTGCTGGCGATTCCCATTAAGGATTCGCTCCTTTACGTGCAGTCCCTCTATCTGGCCGCGGAGCAGGGATCGCTGCCCGAGCTCAAGCGGGTGGTGGCCGTGTTCGGCAACCGCATCGCCATGAGGGAGAACCTGGAGGACGCCCTGCATGAACTGTTCGGAGACGCGACGGAGGGTCCGGTGACGGCCGAACAAGCGGTGCAGACGGCCGCAGCGCAGGAAGCGGGAGGCAGTCCGGCGGCCCAGGCCATGGAACATTACCAGCGCTCCATGGAACGCCTTCGGGCCGGCGACTGGGCCGGCTTCGGCGACGCGCTGCGCGAGCTCGAGCAATCGCTTCAGGCCTTGCAGGCGCCATAGCCGCCGCCAGGTACGCGGGCTGGTGAAAGGAGAAGGGGCTTGAAGCCCCTGTTGAAACCAACGAGGGGGCTTATGAGAAGCATGACCGGTTTTGGTCAGGCCATCCTCCAGGACAGGCAGGTCAAGGTTTCGGTACAGATCCGCAGCGTCAATCACCGGCACGCGGACATCCACCTGCGGGTGCCGAAGCTCTATATGAGCCTCGAAGACGAGCTGCGTGAACAGGCGCGGATGAAGATCCACCGCGGCCGCACGGATGTTTTTGTCGACCGGACACCGCTCAAGGGGCGCGGCTATCGGCTGGAGGTGGATGACACCCTCATGGAGCAGTACTGTGAAGCGTTGCGGCGTATCAAGAAACGGTTTCGGCTCCAGGGGGAAATCGACCTTCAGTTGGTGCCGCGGCTTCCCGATCTCTTCCAGTTCAAGGAGCCGGAGCATGTTGAGGGAGGTGAGAAGCGGCTGGTGCTGCGAGCGCTGGACGCGGCCTTGAAGAACCTCACCCGGTCCCGGGACCGCGAGGGGCGTAATCTCAAGCGCGACATGGTTGCGGAGGGGCGTCAGTTGAGTCGCGCGGCCAAGCAACTGGGGCGGTGTGCCGGGGCCATCGATCAGCGCTTGCAGGAACAGGGGGCGGCGGCCGGGGGCGAAGCCGGTAGCGGGACCTTCAAGGGCAGCATCAATGAGGAAGTGGTCCGGTTGGGCAGCCACGTGGAGATGCTTTCGAGTCTGATGCGTGAGCGTGAGCCGGTGGGCAAGAAGATCGATTTCCTGCTTCAGGAGGTGCAGCGCGAGCTCACCACCATCGGCGCCAAGGCGCCGCAGCTCGAGGTGGTGCGGCTGGTCCTGGGGGGCAAGGAAAGCGTGGAGAAGATCCGCGAACAGGTCCAGAACGTGGAATGACGGTCTCGATTCGCAGCTTTGCCAAACGCCGCCCGGGCGTCGTCTTTATCGTCTCGGCGCCCTCCGGCGCGGGCAAGACGACTTTGACCCGGAAGGTTCTGGGTATCTATCCGGAGATGAGCCTCTCGGTGTCCTGCACCACGCGCGCTCCGCGGGCGGGGGAGACGCCCGGCAAGGACTATCGCTTCGTGTCGGAGGCGGTCTTCAGACGGATGCTTGCCGCGGGGGACTTTGCCGAATGGGCGGAGGTCCACGGCAGCCTGTACGGCACGCCGCGGCGAGTTCTCGAACGGCAGCTTCGGGGCGGCCGGGACGTCTTGCTGGATATCGACGTGCAGGGGGCTCGGCAGATCAAAGAGCATTTCGCGAGCGCCGTGGCCATATTCGTGCTGCCGCCGTCCCTCGACGAGTTGCGCCGCCGTCTGGCGGGCCGGGGCACGGATGCGCGGAAGACGATCGAGCAGCGCTGGCGCAAGGCGCAGCATGAAATCCAGGAGATTCAGGGGTATGATTACTTCATCATCAATCGCGACGTGGACGAGGCGGTAAAGCGGCTCGCCGCGATCATCGAGGCTGAAAGGCTCAAGGTTTGCAGGTACATCCAGAAACCGGGGTAAGGCCCAGGCGCCGATCCAGGGGCGCCGGAACCAATGGCCCCGTCAATGATCTCGTCGAGAAGGTGTTGCAGTATCAGCCCGGCGCCGACGTCGACCTGCTGCGCCAGGCATACCAGTTCACGTCGACGGTGCACGGTGGCCAGAAGCGCCTTTCCGGTGAACCCTACCTGATCCATCCCGTGGCTGTGGCCGGCGTGTTGGCGGACCTGAAGCTCGATCTCCCCAGCATCATCGGCGGCCTGCTCCACGACACGGTGGAGGACACCCTGGCCACGCTGCCGGAGATCGAGAAGGTGTTCGGTGACGAGGTGGCGGCCCTGGTGGACGGCGTGACCAAGTTGAGCCGGGTCAATTTCACCAGTCACGAAGAGAAGCAGGCCGAGAACTTCCGAAAGATGATCATGGCCATGGCCAAGGACATACGCGTGGTCCTGATCAAGTTGGCCGACCGCACCCACAACATGCGCACGTTGGAGTATCTCCCCCCCGAGAAGCAGCAGCGCATCGCCCAGGAGACGTTGGACATTTACGCTCCCATAGCCCACAGGCTGGGGATCTACTGGATCAAGAGCGAGCTCGAGGATCTGGCCCTCAAGCATCTCCGTCCTGAGATCTACGCCCAGTTGAAGGGGGACGTGGCGCAGAAGAAGAAACACCGGGAGAAGTACACAAACGACGTCATCTCGCGTCTGAGCAAGGTGTTGGCGGAAGAGGGCATCGACGCGGAAGTGAGTGGAAGGCCCAAGCATTTCTACAGCATCTTCAGGAAGATGGAGAACCAGAGTCTGGACTTCGGCCAGGTCTATGACCTGGTGGCGTTCCGGATCGTCGTGGATACGATGCGCGAGTGTTACGAATCCATGGGCGTCGTCCACGCCAAGTGGCGGCCGGTGCCGGGCCGGTTCAAGGACTACATCGCGCTGGCCAAACCCAACATGTACCAGTCGCTGCACACCACCGTCATCGGACCCAACGCTCAGCGCATCGAGATTCAGATCCGCACCCAGGAGATGCACAGGGTGGCCGAGGAGGGCATTGCTTCCCACTGGCGTTACAAGAAGGGCAAGGATCTGCAGGTGACGGACATGCAGCGGTTTGCATGGCTCCGGCAACTCCTCGAATGGCAGCAGAATCTGTCGGACCCGCAGGAGTTCCTCCACAGCATCAAGGAGGACCTGTTCCCGGACGAAGTCTACGTGTTCACGCCCAATGGCGACCTGCAAAGCTTTCCCAAAGGGGCGACCATCGTCGATTTCGCCTACCGCATCCATTCCGACATCGGGCAACACTGCTCGGGCGCACGGGTGAACGGCCGGCTCGTACCGTTCAAGTATATCCTCAGGAGCGGCGACACGGTGGAGATCATCACGACGCAGGAGCAGACGCCGAGCCGCGATTGGTTGAAGGTGGTGAAGACGCCCCGGGCCAAGTCCCGTATCCGGGCATGGATGGCCTCGCAGCAGCGGGAACGAAGCGTGGCCCTCGGACGCGAGATCCTGGAGGGAGACTTCAACCGTCACGGGTTGGACTACCAGGAAATTCAGGCAGCGGGGACCATCGATACCCTGGGAAGAGAGCTTGGAGTCAAGAACGAGGAGGGACTGCTGGTCAGCGTCGGCTACGGAAAGGTGATGTCGCGCCAGGTACTGGCCAGGCTGCTCCCGGCGGAGCAGCTACAGGGCGACAAAAAGCAACTCGAGGGCGGCCTCGAACGGCTCTTCCGGCTGGTGGGTTCACGGGACCGGGGGGTCCGTGTCAAGGACATCGAGGATGTGCTGGTGCGTTTCGCGCGTTGTTGCCATCCGCTACCCGGCGAAGAGATCGCCGGGATCATTACCCGCGGGCGGGGCGTGACCGTGCACGTGGCGAGCTGTCCCTCCGGACTCGAAGCGGATCCTGAAAGAAGGGTGGAAGTGAACTGGTCGGAGGATGCGCAGATGCCTCGTGGGGTGAAGATCGAGGTCAGTTGCGCGGACAAGCCCGGCCTCCTGGCCGCCATCAGCTCGGCCATCTCGGAAGCGGGAGTGAACATCGCCCGCGCTCACATACGGACGTTCGATGACAAGGCCGTCAACACGTTCGAGATCATGATCGGAAGCTCCGATCAGTTGCGTCGGGTGCTACAGGACATCTCCAGGGTGAAGGGCGTGTACAAGGCGAATCGGGTCCAGGGATAGGTCGCTGGTTTTGGTCCGGGCCTGATGTGATTTCAGGCGACCTTTTCGACCTTGCCCGAGCGCAGACATCGGGTACAAACCCGGATGCGCTTAACCGCACCGTTCAACCTTGCCCGAACCTGCTGAAGATTGGGAAGCCAGCGGCGTCGGGTCTTGTTGTTGGCGTGGCTGACGTTGTTGCCGACCGATGGCCCCTTGCCGCAGATGGAACATTTTCTTGCCATGGCTACTTTCTCGAATCCTTTCAACCAGATTTCAATTGGCAGATGATATCATATGGATCCGTGTTTGCGAAGCATGTGACGGAACCCACCATCGCCAAGGCGGCCGGCATCTTCGTGACATGCGTGACATACGCAATTGTCTTTTGCATCAACTCATGGTACCCGTAGGCGAATCCCATTGGTACTCATAGGCATACCCATAGGCACATTCTTGAACAAGGGGGAGCAATGGCTCTGGAACTGAAGGTCAGCGTCAAGAGAGAGATTGATCGGTTGAGGAAAGAGCTGACCGCGGCCACGGCGCGGCTTGCCACGTTGCAGGATGAAATCAAGAGGCACGAACTGATCTATGACATGCTGGATGGCAAAACTGGGCAAACAAAGGGGGGCAAGCGGCCCGGGAGGCCCCGTGGTTCGGGAGGGGCGCAGAAACGCGGGCCGAGCGGTTCGATGATCGACTGGAAGGCGGTTTTCGAGACCCTGCCCAACCAGTTCACCCTTGATACCATAGGCGCGAACAAGACCGCGAGTGAGAAGCCTCGGGCCTACCTCAGGCAGGTGGTGGTACGGTGGTCCAAGGAGGGTAGAATCAAACGCACTGGACGAGGCATGTACCAGAAGACCTGACCCGGGCCGATTGCCTTGCAGCCTTGATCCGGACGGACTTTGGCAGCAGACGAAACATTGGAGTGAGTGGAGGTACCGATGCAATTCAATGATTGTCGCGAGTGGATCGAAAAAGCGGATGCGATGGGAGAGCTCAAGACCCTGAAGGGGTGTGACTGGGATCTTGAGATCGGCGCCATTACCGAGATGGTGATGCGCAGGGAAGATGGCCCGGCGGTGCTGTTCGACGAGATCAAGGATTACCCCAAGGGCTACCGTGTCCTGTCCAACTCGTTGAGTTCGCGGAAACGTATTGGTTTGACGCTGAATCTGCCGCCCGGCGACAGCAAGATGGAGTTCGTCAATACGTGGCGCGATCATTACAAGACGATCAAGCCGATTCCGGCCAGGGTGCTGAAGGACAGCCCGCTGTTCGAGAACGTCTACGAAGAGGGCAAGGTCGATTTGCTCAAGTTCCCCACACCCCGGTGGCACGAACGGGACGGCGGCCGCTACATCGGCACCGGAAGCATCGATGTCACCGCGGACCGGGATGAAGGCTGGACCAACTGGGGCACGTATCGGGTCATGATCCACGACTCCGACACCGTGGGGTTCTATATCTCTCCGGGCAAGCACGGCCGGATCCACCGGGACAAGTACCAGGCTACCGGAGAGTCCTTCAAGATGGCCATGTCCTTCGGTCATGACCCGCTGGTCTTCCTGGGCGGCAGCATCGAGGTACCTTACGGAGTGCCCGAGTACGATTTCCTGGGTGGTCTTCGGGGAGAGCCCCTGGAGGTCCTCAAGGCGCCTTACTCGGGGTTGATGGTTCCGGCCAACGCCGAGATCGTCGTGGAAGGCGACGTGATCTTCGGCGAGGATCGCGTGGAAGGCCCGTTCGGGGAGTGGACGGGTTACTACGCCAGCGCGGAGCGGAACGAGCCCATCGTGAAGATCAAGCGGTTGTACCACCGGAACGATCCCATCATCCTCGGCTCGCCTCCGGGAAGACCCCCCGCCGAGCTTGGTTGGTACCGGTCGTATCTGCGTTCCGCGCTCATCTGGGATGAGATGGAAAAGGCCGGCGTGCCCGACGTCAAGGGCGTCTGGTTGATGGTGGCCGGAGGAAGCCGCCTGGTCATGGTGGTCTCCATCAAGCAGCGCTATCCGGGACACGCACGCCAGGCCGCGGTGGTGGCTTCCCAGTGCCATGCGGGCGCGTACCTGGGGCGCTACGTCATCGTGGTGGACGACGACATCGACCCTTCCAACACCGACGATGTGATCTGGGCCATGGCCACGCGGTCGGACCCGGACTCCGATATCGACATTATCCGGCGGGCCTGGAGCGGACCCCTCGATCCGATCGTGCATCCCACGAAGAAAGGGTTCAATTCCCGCGCCATTATCGACGCTTGTCGCCCTTACGAGTGGATGAGCGAGTTCCCGCCGGTGGCGGAGTCGAGCCCGGAAGTGCTGGACGCCACCGCGAAGAAGTGGGGCAAGGTGCTATTCAGTACGAATGGTGCCGGCTCATAGCCGCAGGCTGAACATCACGGCTTCGCTTTAGACGGCGGACCTGTCACGATGGTGACGGGCCCGCCGTTTCTTTCCAGGCGAATGGTTCGAGGTCGTCCTTCCGTGGACGAGTGGAGATGCACCTCCAGTTCACGCGTGTTCCGAACGGTTCTGCCGTCCACTCCGGTTATGACGTCGCCGCGCCGAAAACCGAGCCTGGAGGCCGGGCTGTCCCGTTCCACGTGGGCGACCAGTATGCCCTCCTGCAATGCCGTTCCAAACAGGCCCGCCAACTCGGCGGTCAGGTCCTGCATGTGCATTCCCATCATCCGTGCGGCGCTTTCCCCTTGGGGAAGCACCGGACCGCCGAGCCGGAGGCCTTGTTCCAGCACCTGCGGGGTGGCGTAGATGGGCGTGCCGGTTCGCAGCGCCACGGCTATGGCATCACTGGGACGCGAATCGATGGGGATTCGCCGACGGCCTTTCTTCACGGTCATGACCGCGAAATAGGTGCCGCCTCGCAGTTCCGTAATGGTGACTCGTTCCGGTGTCGCGTCCAGGCCTTCCAGCAGATTGCGAATCAAGTCGTGGGTATTCGGTCTGGCGGGTTGCTGTCCTTCGATGGCGCGGGAGATGGAGGCAGCCTCCGCCGTGCCGATCCAGATGGGGAGCAGTTGGCCGCCACCGGCAAGGAGCACCACGGGTGTCTGGCTCGAGGGATCGAGGACGACCTGTTTCACCTCCATGAGAACGGCCTGTTCAGGGGCGGCGATGCCCTGCAACGGCAGCAGGAGACAGGCCCCGAACAGCGAACCCCGGAAGGCTGACGTCAGCGCGGCCTGGAAGCCGCGACGCGGTACCGGGATCGAGAGCGTCCGACGCGGGTCTTCCATGGGGCCGACCTTATCCACCGCGGAGTCGGGGTGTCAACACTTGCGCCGCTCAGGGGGGTCGTAGCGATGAAGGCATCGTTGCCTATTTCCGTGCCAATGCGTATCAAGATGCGCAGGACCATTTGTGAGACACAACACTGGATTGTCGCGACCCATGGCGGGCTACCTCATGAAAATCCCGGTGATGCCGGAAAATCTGATCAACTGTATGAACCCGTGGCGGGGTATTACATGAAAATTGCGGTCCTGCCGGAAAATCTGGTCGATCGTATTGCCGCCGGCGAGGTGGTGGAGAGGCCGGCGTCGGTGGTGAAGGAGTTGGTGGACAACGCAGTCGACGCCGGCGCCTCGGAGATATCCGTCCTGGTGGACGGTAACGGCACGTCCCTCATCAGGGTCAGTGACGACGGCGCGGGTGTAGCCTTCGAGGATGTCCCCCTGGCGTTCGAGCGGCACTCCACCAGCAAAATCCGGAGTGAGGCGGATCTGGCGGAGATCGTCACCATGGGTTTCCGGGGAGAGGCTCTGCCCAGCATCGCCTCGGTCGCCGTCGTGGAGATGGTGTCGCGGCCGGCTTCGCAGGAATTGGGATGCCGGTATCGCGTCGAGAACGGACGCAAGGGAAGTCCGGTGGCCGCGGGTTGTCCGGCGGGGACTACGGTGGAGGTACGGGATCTGTTCTACCATGTCCCTGCCCGGCTCAAGTTCATGAAGTCCCCCCGTACGGAGATCAAGTACGTCAGCGACGTGGTAAACCGCATGGCGTTGGCCCATCCGTCGGTGCATTTTCGCCTCCATCACGGCGGCAAGAGGCTTGCGGACTACGCCGCCGCCGCACGGCTCCAGGATCGCGTGCGGCAGGTCTTCGGCGACGCCGGCAGCGAGCTGGTGCCGTTCTCGCTGACCCGGGAGCACCTGCGGTGCACGGGTTTCGCCAGCCAGGCGCCGAAGTCATTCGGCAATACCCGGTACATGGTCACGTTCGTCAATCGCCGTTTCGTGCGGGACAAGCTGCTGACCCACGCCATGCTGAAGGCTTACGACACATTGCTCATGAAGGGACGCTATCCCGCCACCCTTCTCTATCTGGAGTTGCCCCACGGTTACGTCGACGTGAATGTTCACCCGGCCAAGACGGAGGTGCGTTTCCGCCGTCAGTCCGAACTCTATGAGACGGTCTTGTCCGCCGTGCGCGGCGGCTTGAGGGCCGCGGCCCAGGACGGCCCGTTGTCGCCACCGCCTGGAACGCCGGACGAAGCCGTGCCGCACCGGCCGATTGCGGGCAGGCTCGACGTCCGGGAGCCGAGCCCGGCATACGATGCCGCGGGCAGTCGCCCGGTCCTGCCCCTGGAGCCTCGCCGCCACCCCCTTGCCCCCGGCCTCGGGTTCCAGGCCCGGGAAGCGCGGGAACAGACGGAGAGGGGACGATTCTCGTCGCTGACGGTCGTGGGGCAGGTGTTGGGCTGCTACATCCTTTGCCACGGCGAGCCGGGAATGGTGCTCATCGATCAACACGCGGCGCACGAGCGCGTGGCGTTTCAGCGTATGCACGACGACCTCGATCAGGGTCGTATCGAAAGGCAGGAACTGCTGATGCCGCAGATCCTGGAGCTGCCCGTCACCGAAGCCATCGTTCTCGAGGAACAGCTCGGCGCCCTGGAACGTGCCGGGTTCACCCTGGAGTCCTTCGGCCGGAACACTTTTTCCTTGAGGACGGTGCCGGCTCTCCTCGCCGAGGGCGACTACCGCGACGCGGTGCGGGCCATGATCAGTGAATTCGCCGAGACGGGCCGATCCGAAGAGTTGCACCAGGGCTTTCAGGAGCGCCTCATGACCATCGCATGCCACAGCGTGATCCGGGCCAACCGGATCCTGAAAATGGAGGAAATGGAGGCGCTTCTCCACAAACTCGACGAGACGGAGTTCGCCACCCAGTGCCCCCACGGCCGGCCCGTCATGGTCCAGTTCAGCCGCGGCCAGTTGGAGCGCCTGTTCCACCGCGCCTGATGACCTGACGTCCTCCCCGTGAACGCCAAACCCAGGATTCTGTTGGTCGCGGGCCCCACCGGGGTCGGCAAGACCGACGTGGCGCTGGCCCTCGCGGACCAGCTCGACGCCGAGATCGTGAGCGCCGACTCCATGCAGGTGTACCGCTACATGGACATCGGCACGGCAAAGCCTACGCCGGCCCAACGACGGCTGCGTCCGCACCATATGCTCGACGTGGTGGACCCGGACGAAAACTTCAATGCAGCGCTGTTCCGGGAACATGCCTTGGAAGCCATCAAGGGCGTGCGGGCTCGGGCGCGCAACGTGCTGGTGGCCGGCGGCACCGGACTGTACGTGAAGGCGCTGACCCGGGGCCTGTTCGACGGTCCGCCAAGGGATGCGGCATTGCGGTCCGACCTCGAGCAAACCATTGTCGAACACGGGTTGGCACATCTCTCGGAGCGCCTGAGACGCGTGGACCCGGACGCCGCCGACCGGATTCATTGCCGGGACCGGACCCGTATTGTCCGGGCGTTGGAGGTGTTTCACAGCACCGGAAAGCCGCTGAGCCAATGGCAGCGTGAGCACGGGTTCGGCGGCCGACCCTTCGACGTGCTGGCCGTGGGACTGGAGCGGCCGCGTCCGGAGCTCTACGAGCGCATCGACCGCCGTTGCGAGCGGATGATGGCGGAAGGGTTGCTGGACGAGGTCAGGGGCCTTCTCGACAGAGGCTACGCGCCCAGTCTGCCCAGCATGCAGAGCGTGGGCTATCGACAGGCGGTTCAATGCCTCATGGGCCGCCTGAGCCACAGAGACGCGCTGTCGTCGATGCAGCAGGCCACCCGCCGGCTGGCCAAGCGCCAGCTCACCTGGTTTCGCGCCGACCCGGCTCTGAATTGGATGCACCCGGCCGGGGTCGATGCCATCGGCGAAATGTGCCGCCGCTTTCTGGACCGGGAACGGAGTTGACGGGACCGGGCTTTGATGTTAGCAGCCTTTGGACATGACGGGATCCACGATGTACGCCTATGACGATGGTCCGGCCCGCCCGCCAGACACGGAAGGGGGCTCGCTGTCCCGATGAAATCGGCCGATTTCGTCGAGGCCCGGCGGCGCCTCGAAACCAAGCCCCAATCCACCGGTGAAAAGCTCACCACCCTGGCACAGGCCGTGCAGAGGGTTCAGGACGGCGACCATATCGCCATCGGAGGGTGTCTCTTCTCGCGCAGTCCGCTGGCGGCGTTGATGGAGGTGCTGCGGCAGCGAAGACGCGGCTTGACCCTTTCGCGCAACCTCATGTGCTACGAGGGCGAGCTGTTCATGGCGGCCAAGGCGGTGGACGCGCTGATGACGAGTTGGTTCGACATCGCGCTGCCCTGGGGACTCTCCCTCAAGCTCCGTGAGGAAGTGGAAGGCGGGCGCATCCGTTTCGAGGAGTGGAGTCACCTGGGGCTCGGGCTCCGTTACCGCGCCGGCGCCATGGGCATTCCCTTCCTGCCCACCCTGACCATGCTGGGGTCGGATCTGATGGGCGTGACCGACACCAAGACCATGCAGTGCCCGTTCACGGGAGAGACGCTTTGCCTCGTGCCGGGCCTTTTCCCCGAGGTGGCGCTGATCCACGTGCACCGGGCCGACCGCTTCGGCAACTGCCAGATCGACGGCTACCCGCACATGGACGTGGATATCGCCAAGGCCGCCGCCACCGTCATCGTCACCGCCGAGGAGATCATCGACGAGGAGGAGGTCCGCCGCCGGCCGGACCGCACGGTGATTCCCGGGCTCGTGGTGGACGCGGTGGTGGAGGTGCCCCACGGTTCCTTTCCCCACGAATGCTACGGCTTGTACGAGGCCGACTTCGCCCACTTCGAGGCCTATACCGACGCCGTCAAGGCCCAGGGAACCGGCGCCATCAACGACTATCTCGACCGCTACGTCTACGGCGTAACGAGTCACGAAGAATACCTGGAGTTGTTCGGCGAAGAGGCCCTGGCGCGGCAGCGGCGTTGCGCCGAGGAACTCCTGGGGCCGCGATGAGCTACTCCGCCACCGAGCTCCTGGCCGTGGTGGCCGCCCGCCAGCTAGCCGGCGTGACCTCCGTCTTCGCCGGTGTGGGCGTGCCGCTGGTGTCCGCCGTGCTGGCGCAGAAGACCCACGCGCCTGAGCTCGTCATCGTTGTGGAAGGCGGCAGCATGGGGCCGCAGATGGTGCCGGGGCGGCTGCCGTACTCGACCAACGAGATGCGTACGGCGCCCAGAGCCCAGATGCTGCCGGGCATCACCGATACGTTCCTCTTCGCCCAGCGGGGCTTCCTCGACGTGGGTTTCGTCGGCGGCGCGCAGATCGACTGCTACGGCAACCTCAACTCCAGCGTCATCGGCAGCTATGAGCGCCCGAAGGTCCGGCTGCCGGGCAGCGGGGGCGCCAACGACATCATCTCCCTGTGCCGCAAGGTCATGGTGGTGACCATGCACGAGCGGCGGCGGTTCGTGCCGCGGGTGGACTTCGTGACCAGTCCGGGATTTCTGGAGGGCGGCGACTCGCGCCGCAAGGCGGGACTCCTGTTCGGCACCGTCAGCCGCATCGTGACCCATCTGGGCACGCTGGTGTTCGACGCCGAGACGCGGCGGCTCCGGCTGGAAAGCCTTCATCCGGGTGTCACCGCTCAGGAGGTGCAGGACAATACCGGGTTCGAGTTGCCCGTGCCGGACGACCCGCCGGTGACCGAGCCGCCCAGCGAGGAAGAACTGGAAACCCTTCGGAGCATCGATCCGGAGAGGAACTTTCTCGGCTAGTGTCCTGTCCGTTTAATGCGCATGGTAAGATGCGCAGGATTTTCGTCGTCGGCAAGGGGCGATGACTTGTAGGGGCGGGTTTCAAACTTGGCCGTGTAGGGTTTGTCCTACCGCCCGCCGCCCATAACTAGCTGAAAACAAATAAGTAAATTCTCCTCTTGAAAGGACCGGATGATTCGCGCTGAAACAATCAACACATGGTCAACACGGCGCCTCGGCGGCTGGAGTAACCGTTCCGGCAAGCCGTGGAACCGATCGGGACACCGTTACGTTTGGCGCGTCGCGACGGCATATGTCTGCACAATGTGGGCATTGACCTCCGCTCGACTGGTCCAGCACGGCTTGCCGGAACGGTTACCGGCTGGAAGTAATCCTCCGGTCGTACCGTGAGCCGTGGACCCATTCGGTCACGGCGTGATGATATCACCGGTTGAGGGTGCGCCGCCAATGCTGGCCCGAGGGGTCGAGGGGCCTGTGAAAACCTCGACGCCTTCTGGAGGCAAGCCCCGGACCTTTCGGAAACTCACGTTGCACGGACACTGCACCCGGGAAACAGTTGATCGCGTCGTCCCCGTGTCCATCGGAGGCGGGCAAGCATAGCGCTCCGCCTCCCCGGCTCGGTCGGGCGCTCCGGTTCATGCCGCCACTGTCCTTCGGCCGGGCTAGTGACCATCTGCCGGGCGTTCCGCGAGCCGGACGTCGAACGACAGGAACCGGTCGAACAGCGCGGTCTTTCGCCAGCATCGGGCATCGAACCTCTCCTGCGGCAATCGCCATTCGAGCAGCCCGAACCAACGCAGCGGTCCGAGAACGCGCCCCGCAAACATCGTGCCCTCCGCATTCCAGTGCATGCTCGCCACCGAGTCGTTGCGAACGGCGCACAGGGTGACAAGCGTGTCCACGCTCTGCCACTCGCCGGCCATGTGGGAGAGGCCCCACAGGATCACGCCCATGTCGTCCTGCGGCCATCTCCCCGGCAACCCGCGAGGAAACGTCTCGATGAAGCGCGAGAGGTCGGCGTGCCAGAACGCGTGCCGGAACAGGATCGCCTGAAGCGCGCCCCGTCTCCCCGGCCCCAGCATCTCTTGCCCCAGGGCGGTCAACTGGCACAAGCCCGCCCGCCCCTCCACCAGCCCGGCCATGTCCAGCAGCCGATGCAGCAGATGGAGCTCCCACACATCGCCCTCGCGAAACGCCTTTCCGATGCGGAAATGCTCGGTCGCCTCCATCCCGGGCCAGGTCATCGACTCGCGCATCGCCGCGACGGCATCCCGCCTGAAGTTCCCCTTGCCGGTGAGCCGCAACCACCCCTCCCTGTCCAACCGCTCGAGCACGATCAATGCATTGCGCACGAACGCCGACTCGCCGAGAGCTTCGTCCGGAAGGTCGGCCGCGAGTCTGAGCGTCCGGTTCGCGGCCGACGGCTCGGCGCGAAGCGCTTCGACGCTCGCCGGCTCAAGAAGCCTCCACACCGGCTCCACCCCGCCGGGCCACTTCGAAAGGTCCGTCCTCATTGCGGTCTCCGCCACACCTTGAGGTTCCGGGCCGCGCCCAGGTCCCGGCGCCGACACGGCCATGCGCGGCCGACCCGCGCTCCCGGCGCCCGCACCCGTTCTGGCGCGGCCTCCCAACCGCCGTTCAAACACATCGCTTGTGATCGAACAACACCTCCTGCGCACCCCGCCAAACCACCCGAACGGGTTCTCCAGCCCTCCGATCGCGCGAGCGGTAACCATCGCGCCCTCTGTCCGAACAGCTCAACCGTCTCCCTTCCCGCTGGCCCAGGCCTACTCCGTCATGCGCTTGAGCCCGCTCAGGGGCTGAACCTTCACCGCCCGCGAGGCGGGCTTCGCGGCCACCGTGATCTCCTGGCGGGTGAAGGGCGAGATCATCTTGCGCGCCTTCGTCGCGGGCTTGCGCACCACCTTGATCTTCAGCAGGCCGGGAAGCGTGAACGTTCCCACCGCGCGTCTCCTGACGTGACGCTCGATGACCACTCCAAGCTCGTCCAGCACCGAGGCCACGTCCTTCTTCTGGAGCCCGGTCGATTCGGCCAGGGCGTCCAGGAGCCGGGTCTTGGTCATGGCCTCCTTGAGCGCCGCGTTCTTGCGGTTTGCGGTTGTCGCCATCCAATTTATCCTTCCGTCCCTTGCGGCCACCGTGAGAGCTTTATCCGAGGGTAGCCGACTCACCGTTGAAAACCGAATCGTTCCCGATCAGCCGACCGCCCATGGTCCGGGCGGCGGCGATGTACGGGATTCACACAGTTGAGAACAAGTCGGCGCGAATGGCCGGGTCGAGGCGCGGCTCCGCCGGTCCCGCCCGGTTTCTTCGGAATCAGGTCTTCTGGTACATGCCCCGGCCGGTGCGCCTGATCCGGCCGTCCTTGGACCACCGCGCGACCACCTGCCTGAGGTGTGC
Organism: uncultured Binatia bacterium (SeqCode); assembly: GCA_965221155.1. Lineage (GTDB taxonomy): Bacteria > Desulfobacterota > Binatia > UBA9968 > JAJDTQ01 > JAJDTQ01. Next base: position 3,163,965 of record OZ244869.1, read on the forward strand.
CCGGGTCTTCTCGCCCGCCGTCTTGTGGGCGAGCAGGGAATCCAGCGTGAACCGGCCGGGCAGAGTCGCGAGAACCCCGTCCAGTCGATCATCGCGCCGCGCGGCCCCCGTTTCAACGCCCCGGCCCCGGAACGGCCCTGCCGGGTCCTTCTGCCGGTCTTTTGTCCGTCGAGCATGTCATAAACCAGCTCGTGCCTCTTGATCTGCTCCTGCAACTCGGCAACCCGCCCCGTGGCCGCGGCTAACTCCTTCGTCAGCCGGTCGATCTCTCGCGTCACGCTCACTTTCAGGTCCGTAGCCATTTCTCCTCCCCTTTCTCATGTGCCCACAGCCGCAACGTTGGCGCGGCAAAGAGCGCGTCCGGCGTCTCGGGCAATCGTTCTTCCCGCCCGCAGAATTCTCCGGGAGAACTCCAACCTATCGGATTCGGCGAGTACCAGGCAATCGGCATGCACTGAAGGAGCACCGGATCCCGCTTTGCCGCACGACCTTCCGACGATCCGCGCCCGGGTGCTCCGACGGCCTGAGGAGTCCGAGAAAGCCTCCGGCGGGTGTTGTCCGGCCGGTCCCGAGAGAGACCGCGCCGCCCGATCCCGCGCTAACCGGAGGTTGCCCCCATGACCCTACCCGAGAAGATTTCCGCGGACTACACGCTCCGCCCGAGCGAGCTGTCCCAAGTGCTCGCGCTCCTGGTCGAGGCCCGCCAGCCGACGATTGTCTGGGGGCCGCCAGGAGCCGCCAAGAGCCAGATCGCTCAGCAGGTAGCCTCAGCCGCGAACCGGCAGTACGTGGACGTCCGGGCTCTGCTGCTCGACCCCGTCGATCTCCGCGGCATCCCCTGGCGCGACACCGACGACCGCACGCGCTGGGCGCCGCCCGCCTTCCTGCCGCCGTCCGACGATCCCGGCCGCTGGCTCGTCAACCTCGAAGAGCTGCCGTCGGCCCTGCCCATGGTCCAGGCGGCCCTGTACCAGCTGGTGCTCGACCGCAAGGTCGGCGAGTACGAGCTCCCCGAGGGCGCCTCGCTCATTGCGTGCGGCAACCGGGAGACGGACCGCGGCGTCGTCCACCGCATGCCGACCCCCCTGGCCTCGCGCTTCGTGCACCTGGAGATCCGCGTCGACGCGGAAGACTGGATGGGCTGGGGCGCGTCCAACGGAATAGTTCCAGAAGTGCTGTATTTCGTCGCCTACCGGCCCGACCTCCTTCACCAGTTCGACCCGCAGTCCACCGAGAAAGCGTTTCCCTGTCCGCGCACCTGGGAAGCAGTCAGCAACATCGTCAAGCACCGGAACGGACTCGATCCGGCAACGGAGCGGGCGCTCTTCCGGGGGACCGTGGGCGAGGCCGCGGCGGTGGAGTTCTCCGCTTTCCTGAACGTCTGGCGCGAGCTGCCCCATCCGAGGGCGGTCCTGAACGACCCCGGCAACGCGGCGATCCCGGAGAACGCAAGCGCGCTCATGGCGCTCTGCGGCTCGCTCTACCGGCTTGCGACGGACGTCACCATGGACGCCATCGTCACGTTCGCGGAGCGGCTCCGGCGGGAGGTGGGAGAATCGCTGGTGGGCGCATGCGTGCGCCGCGACCCGGCGCTCCAGCGCTCCCCCGCCTTCATCCGCTGGGCCGCCGCCAGGACGCAGTGAGGGAGAAGGCCATGCGCTGGAGGATCATCCACTATCCCGCAGGCGACGCGCCCTCGCGCCAGTACACGGTGCGGGCGCGCAGCCGCGAGGCCGCACGGCGGAAGCTCGCCACCGCAATCCAGGTCCCCCTGTGGACCCTCAGGTAGCACGAGAGGAGGATTTCCAATGGACCTCACCCGAGATGCCATGCTGGTCAGCCTGCGCATCAGCGCCTGGGCCGGACGGCTCTACGACCGCGAGGCGAGCGACCACGTCGCCGCCCACCACGACGCGAGTTCAAGCGCAGGCCGATACAATAAACGACTCTTACCCAAGGCTGCCTTGGCCGCGCTCAACGCCACCATGAGCGAAACCCGTACTCAGCACTACGCCCAATCGCTGCCCTGGGACGACAAGGGCTCGCGCCTCCTCACGGTGGCCAACTACGAACGCTACACCGAGGTCATGGACGCCCTCCGGGAGCGCCTGGTGCGCCAGCGGGCACGGTTCATCGAGGACTACGACGACTACGTGGAGCAGGCCAGACTCGATTTGGGCAAACTCTTCCGCATCGAGGACTATCCCTCCAAGGACCAACTCCGGGACAGGTTCTCCATCCGCTACCGCATCACCCCGGTGCCTGACGCCGATCACTTCATCGCCCGGCTTGCCTCGGACGACACCGAGCGGGTGAAGCGCGACATCGAGAGCCACATCGAGGAGCAGCTACACGACGCCGTGGGCGACCTCTACCGGCGCCTCGCCGAAGCGGTGGAGCGGGTCTCGGAGCGCCTGAACGAGGACGACAACGGCAAGCCTCTGGTGTTCCGGGACACCATGATCTCCAACATCCGGGACCTGGTCGACGTGGTTCCCCGGCTCAACATCTTCGGCGACCACAGGCTGGCCGGCCTCTGCGAGCAGGTGAAGGACAGGATCGCGGGCGTGGAGCCGGAATCGCTCCGTCCGTCCAGGACCTTCGACCCCGTGGTCCGGGCTCGGGTGAAGCGCGACGCGGACGACCTTATGGAGCAGTTCGCCGGCTACTTCACGCCGCCGGTACGGGAGGTGGCGTGATGGCCGCGAACGCGCTCGACGAGTCCGCGCTCCGCATGAGCGACTGCGTGACCGAGCTCCTGCGGAAGCAGCCCTTCTTCGGGAGCCTGGTGCTGAGGCTCCCGCTCCGCGCCGATCCTACCCGGAAGACGCTCGCGAGCGACGGACGGGAGATCCGCTACTCGCCCGACTGGGTGGCGGAGACCGACGCGCACCTGATCGAGACAGCCATGGCGCGCGTGGTGATGGCGTGCGCCTTGAAACACCACACCCGCCGGGGCGAACGGGACCCTGAACGGTGGCAGACGGCCTCGCAGCTTGTCACCCACGCGCTCTTGCGCGACGCAGGCTTCACGCTCCCGCCCGAAGCCGAAGCCTGGGAGGATCTCAGCGTGGAGCAGGCATACGACCGCCTGCCCGAGACCGCGGACGGCGATTCGGGTGACGAAGGGAACGCGTCCCAGGATGCCGGCGGGGCGGGCGGCCAGCCGGCTCCCGGCGCGGACGGCGATGAATCCAGCGATCCGTCGGATCCCGTCTGTGACGGCCAGGAGAAGAGCCCTCAGGATCGGGACGGCGCATCCGGTGCGCCGCCGAGCCATGATCCTTCCGGTACAGGCGAGGTCATGGACGCCGACTGCCGCGCAAGCGACGGCTCCGGTTCCGGCGAGGCACCCGTGGACACCGCCGCCGAGGAGCAGGCCTGGGACGAGGCCATGCACCAGGCCCTCAGCATCGCCAGGGCCGAGGGCAAGGCGCCAGGCGGCGTCGAGGACACGGTCCGCAATGCCCATGTGAGCACGCTCGACTGGCGGACCCTCCTGCGCCGCTACATGACCGACGCCGCCAGCCGCGACTACAGCTGGAGCGCGCCCAACAGGCGCTTCATCGACTCGGGCCTCTACCTCCCCTCGATCCGCTCCGAGGGCATCGACTCCATCGCGGTCATCATCGACACTTCGGGCTCGGTCCCGGCCCGGACCCTGGGCGAGTTCTGGGCGGAACTGCGCGAGGTCGTTGACGAGATCCGCCCAGAGAGGGTCTTCGTGCTCCAGGTCGACGCCGCATTGCAGGACACGGCCGAGTACGCGCCCGACAACCTCCCGGACGAGATCGCGCTCAAGGGCCGGGGCGGCACCGACTTCCGCCCGGGCTTCGAGTGGCTCGACGAGCAGGGGATACAGCCGCGGGTGTGCCTCTACTTCACGGACATGGAGTGTTCGAGCTACCCGGAGGCCGAGCCTCCATTCCCCGTGTTGTGGGTCGACCATTCGAAGTCGTCATCGGCGGCGAACCGCCAGCCCTGGGGCGAGTGCATCGCCATCGGCGACTGATGTCCGGGAGAGAGGCGGGCCGCCCGCTCCTTCTCCGCCGGCCCGCGATGGAACCACGCCGATGCGGCGCCCACAGCCACACGCCGGCGCCCGGAGCGGAACGGGCCGAGCCCGCCGGCAGAGTGGAGGCCATGAACATGAAGAGAACATGTACGGCGCAGGAACGAAGCACGACCCTTGGCCGCGTCGCGTTCCCGACCGCCACCTGGCGCGACCGCGCCTTCGTGCTCGGCGGGCTCGCCCTCGCCGCCGTGTACACGGCCGCAACCCTCGCGCTCGACGCGGACGCCAAGCACATTGGCCCGCTCTGGATGGGGGCGATTGCCTGGACTTTCATTTCAAGCCTGGCGGGCGCCCTGTGGCGGGGGTTCCGTCACCATGATTGGTCCGCCTTCTCCCGTTACCAGTTGCCGGAAGACGACGGCGAAATGGACGAGTGGCTGTTCCGCACAGGCCGCTATTCCTCGCTTTGCGACATGGAAGAAGAGCTGCTCCACGACGACGATCATCTTCGCTGATCCGTTTGCGGCGACCGTCCCGCCGCCGGGCCCGGGCGCTTCGGCCTCCGCCGCCGCGCCGCCCGCCGCCAGGAGGTGGTGGCCAACGGGGGCTGGGCGAGTCCCGGGGCTCGAGGCCGGGCTCCCCCAACGCCACCCCCCACGGAGGTCGCCGCCATGCCCGACACCAACATCACCGCCGATCACCGCCGCGCGTTCGAGGCCCTGACCAGCAGCCGGTTCCAAAACTTCTGTCTCGTCAGTTGCTTCGTCGACGGCGAACCAACCGCGGCTATCGCCACGGTCAACGCCGGCCCCTCCGCTGAAGAGGGGAGCGAACCGCACTATCTCATCAGCCCGCTCTTCATCTGCCCGACCGCGGCGATGACGCTGACTGACCACGACGGGAGGGAGGCATGAGCGCCACCCCGCGACGCGGCCGGCCCGCCGCCGACATCCACGTCCCGCCCGAATGCCGCGACATGATCCGCCGCGGCGCGCTCGTCGCCGTCAATCATTCAGGGGGCAAGGACAGCCAATGCATGACCATCCTGCTCGCCCGCATCGTCCCCCGCGACCAACTGCTGGTGGTTCACGCCCCGCTCGGAGAGGTCGAGTGGCCGGGCACGATCGAGCACATCGAAAACACGATTCCCGCCGGCGTTCCGCTGATACTCGCACGCACGGCGTCCGGCAAGTCGCTTCTCGAACGCGTCGAGGAAAGGGGCAAGTTCCCTGGAGTGGGGGTCCGATTCTGCACGTCGGACATGAAGGTCTCGCCTATCGAGCGCGAGCTGCGCCGCTACCTGAAGGCTCGCACCCGCTTCGCCGGGCGCATCGTGAGCGCAATCGGCATCCGCCGCGACGAGAGCAGCGCACGGTCCAAACGCATCCCCTGGGCCCGCAGCGACCGCAACTCCCGCGCCGGCCGGCAATGGTTCGACTGGCTGCCGATCTTCGACCTCACCGCCGACGACGTCTTCCGGATCATCCGCGAAGCCGGGCAGTCGCCGCACTGGGTGTATGCGCAGGGTGTGTCGCGGTGTTCTTGCTCTTTCTGCATATTTTCGTCTCGTTCGGATTTGCGCCGCGCCGCGGAACTCCGTCCCGACCTCTACGAGGCATACTCACGGCTGGAGAAGCGAATCGGCCACACGCTGTCGCCGTCTGGTATTCCGCTTCCGGCTCTCACCGGCATTCCGGTCGATTCCGCCGCCGGAACTCCCGGCCCGTCCGAGCGGCTCCGCAACGAAGGCGGCGCCGGGCAATAGACCACCTACGCCCGCACCCACGAACCCCTACACATGGAGGAGGCACAACATGAACCAAACCGCTCCCATCCACGAACCCGGCATCCGCACGATCCCGCTCGACCGGCTGTCCGTAGCACCGGAAAACGTTCGCAGGACGCCGCCCGATGCGACTGCCGATGCCGAGTTGAAGGCATCCATCGCGAACCACGGGCTTCTCGAGAACCTCGTCGTCAAAAGCGAAGCCCCGGGAGGCGGCTACGCCGTGGTCGCGGGCGGCCGCCGCCTTGCCGCACTGAAGGGGCTCGCCTCGGACGGCGTTCTCGACGCCGACCATCCCGTGCCCTGTCTGATCATCGATGGCAACGCAACGCCCGCCGAGCTGTCCCTTGCCGAGAACGTGGTCCGCGTCGCCATGCATCCGGCCGACCAGGTGATCGCATTCAGGAAGCTGGCCGAGTCCGGCATCTCCGTGGCGGCCATCGCGGCGCGGTTCGGCACGGCCGAGCGCCTGGTCGAGCAGCGCCTTCGGCTCGGCAACGCCGCGCCCGAACTGCTCGATGCCTACCGGGCCGGCGAGATCGACCTGGAGACGCTCAAGGCCTTCGCCGTCACCACCGATCACGCCCGGCAGATGGCGGTCTGGGAGCAGGTGGCGGACCAGGGCTACCGTCCGGCCGCGTGGCAGGTGAAGTGTATGCTCACCGAGGAGCGGATTCCGGCGAACTCCGCCATGGCCCGCTTCGTCGGCGTCGAAGACTACGAAGCCGCGGGCGGACCGGTGTTGCGGGATCTCTTCGCCGCCGAGGACGAGAGCGGGATCTGGCTGGAGGACCCGGTGCTCCTGCAGAAGCTCGCCATGGCGAAGCTCGGCGAGACCGTGAAGGATCTCCAGACCCGCTGGCGCTGGGCGACAGCCGCGCCGGAGGTGGACTGGACGGAGATCGCCCGCTACGGGCGCATCTCTCCGGAGCCCGCCGCGCCGACCAGAGAGGAGACGGCCGAGTTGGAGCGCCTGCGCACCCGCGAGGACGAGCTCTCCGATCTCGACGAGGAAGATTGGACGGAGGCGCTCGAACAGGAGGCCGAGGCCATCGAGACCCGGACATGCGAGATCAACGTGGCGGTCGAGGCCCGGGCAACGTACCGCACGGAGGACTGCGCGCTCGCGGGCTGCATCGCCACTATCGACTGGAACGGCGACCTTCAGATCGTCGCGGGCCTGGTCCGTCCCGAGGACATGCCGAAGCCGGCGGTTTCCGGCGACAGCGCCGGCGGTGAGGCCGGTGACGGCGATGGAGACGGCGCCACCGCCGAGGACGACCGGGTTCGGAGACCCGCGATCTCCGCGCCCATCGCCTCGCCTCCCGATCCGCGGGCCGAAGCGCGCAAGGAGGCCGGAGTCGGGATCGGGCTTTCGGACGATCTCCGCTCGATCCGCACGGCACTGGTCAAGGCGCACCTCGGGAACGATTTCCAGGCGGCCTTCGATCTCATGCTGTTCCAGGTCGGCCGCGCCGTGTTCACCCCCGGATACCAGGATCACGCGCTCGACATTGCGATCCGGGAGACCCCCGACCGTCCCACGATGCGCATGAACGACGAGGATTTCGGGTCCTGGAGCCCGGGAGAGGCAATGCTCGCCGACCGCTCCAACCTTCCGCTGGACTGGCTGACCATCACGGACGACGGCGAAGCCTTCGCGGCGCTGCGGGCGTTGCCACAGGCCGACAAGCAGCAGCTCTTCGCGGCCTCGGTGGCGCGCACCGTCAAGGGGCAGCTGGCCTTCGAGCCACAGGCGCGTCCCGAGCTGGAAGCCACCATCGCCCGGCTCGACATCGACTTCGCCGGCCGGGTGCGCCCGACCGCGGACATGCTTTGGTCGCGCATCAACAAGGGCCGCATCCTGGACATCGCCAGGGAGACCCTGGGACCGGCATGGGCCTCGGCGCGGGCCAAGAGCAAGAAGCCCGCGCTCGCCAAGGCGATGGAGGAGGCTTTCGCTGCCGGCAGCCCTCCGCTGGGGGTGACCGCCGACGCTCACGCGGCCGCGCTCGCATGGACCCCTCCCGGCTTCAAGGCGTTCGACGCGGGCCGTGCCGGTGTCGAGGACGCCGGTGCGGAGACAGCACCCGCAACCGAGGCGCCAGACTCCGTAGCCGGCCTGGAACCGCCGTCGGAACCGGACAGCGCCGACGCCCTGGAGCAGGTGGAACCGGAGGGCGCCGACGAACCCGCCGATCCGCCGCGGCCGTTCTCCGCGGCCGAGACCGTCGAGGTCCCGGAGGCGGCCGAACACCATGCCGCGCCCGTCGCCGCCAACGGCCACGACAACGGCAACGGGCTCGACATCCCCGAGTTCCTGCGCCGCGTCTGAACCCCCTTTGGTCCGGAAGCGCCCCGTCCCGCACACCGCCGGGCGGGGCGCTTTGATTTTCCATCCCATCATGGAGGCCGCGCATGACACACACCGCCATTCCTCCCGGCGCGACGATCCGCGCCCGCATCCACCAGAACGCCCTCAAGCGCGTCACGAGATTTTTTTCATCGACGCTCACAGACGCGTTCGTCGAGGCCCTTCAGAACGCCCGCCGGAGCGGCGCCACCCGTGTCCGCGTCACGGTCGGCACGCCCGCCGGCCAGTCCGCCGACGCTCCCGGTCCGTCCGAGACACCCCTGACGGTGACCGTCGCCGACGACGGCGACGGCATCGCGGACCCCGCCGTCCTGCTCAGCTTCGGCGAGAACGGGTGGACCGACGACCTGGTGGCCCGCGAGGACGCCGCCGGCATGGGGATCCTCAGCCTGGCGCACCGGGGTTGCGGGATCGCGTCCAGGGCACGCACCCCCGACGGCCATGCCGGGCGCGGCTGGTCCGTGGACCTTGACCCGGAACACTTCACGGGCCAAAGCGACGCCGAGGTCCGGCGCGACGACAGCGGGCCGCATCCGTCCGGCACGGCCGTCCAGTTCCACGCCACGGAGTCCGCCGACGCGATCCACACAGCCGTCGCCAACGCGGCGCGCCACTACCCTTTGCCGGTCGTGCTCGAGGGCATTCCGGGGACCGAACCCGGCGGCGTGACGCTCGAACGCCGCGCCTTCCTCGACGGCGCTGTCCATGCCGAGGGCTGGAACGGCCTCGTCCTGGGCGTCTTCCGGGACCGCTGGCGCGGTTCCTTCGACCCCGACCTCAACTTCTTCGGTCTGACCGTGCCCGCGCGGCTGCCCACGGTGGAAACCGTTCATGGCGGCATCTGGTCCGTCCGCGCCGACGTCCGGGACTGCCCCGGCCTCGAACTGGTGCTGCCCGCCCGCAAGGAAGCCGTCGAAAATTCCTTTCTTGCCGGCATGCGCGAGGCGGCGCGCCTGGCGATCTACCGCGCCATGGCCGCCGACCCCGACCCGCGTCCCGCCTTTTCCGACTGGACGCGGGCGCGCGACGCCGGAATCGAGCTTGCTCCGCCGCCCCGGATCCTCCGTCCCTGGCGGCCCGGCATCGCTGACATCGACGACTGGCGGGAGCCGCCGAAGCCCGCGCCGGTTGGCAGTGACGCCCTGGTGATGACCTGCGACCCCGACCCGCCCGAGGCCCAGGCGCTGTGGCGCGCCGCCGAGAGAGCGGGCATCGCGGAAAGGCTCTTCGAGGCCGACAGCCGCCTCGAAGGCTACGGCTGGTACGACGGGCTCGACCGCGTCACCGGCATCGACACCGAGGTCACCGCCAACGGCAAGGCGTGGCCGCTGGAGAAGTTCCCCGCGCCCGTGCGGACGGCAGCAGCCGCCGCTCCGCTGCCGGCGCGTCCCGACGCGATTCGCATGACGCTTGCAATCGAGACCGCCGACGGCCCGGGCCGCACGATCGATCTCCCCTCCGACCTCGCCTTCGCGGGCGAGGCCTGGAGTTGGGTCGTCGAAGCGCTGCCGCTGGTCACCAGGGACAGTGCCCTGGAGCCGCACCGGCTAGCGGAGTTGCTGCGCCACGCGTTCTTCTCCGCCTCGGACGATGCCGAGGCCGACAGCCGGGAGACCCAGGCCGTTCGGTTCGACGAAGAGGCGCTCCACATCGCCACCAGGCTCCTGTGCAGCGAGGACTCCGCGCTGGAGATCTCCATCGCCGAGACCGTCCGGCGCGAGTTGTTCTGGCTCGTTCCGCACGGCCGCAAGGTCGAGATTTCCATCACCCGCCCCGACGTCCGGGTAACCCTGGGCGATCCCGCCGAAGCCGCAACCTGAGCCTGCCGGCCGCCGCAACGCGCTTTCGGCGGCCGGCTTTCCACCCTTTCCCCGCAAGACTGCCCCGCGCCGCCCGGAGCCGGGACCGGCTGTTCCCGGGCGGCGAGCGGCCGGGGCGCGGGAGCGGCCGTGCCCGCCACGGCATTCATCCCGACCACAAGGAGACCGTGCATGGAAAGCGCAAACCCGATGGAGGAACTGATCGGCAGGGAAAGGACCGCCAGGCTCTCAGGCCTCTCCCTGCTCGACCTCGATTCGATGACGATCCGGGAACTGCGGCGAAACGGGCTCACGGCGGCGCAGGCCCGCAGGGTCAAGGCGGCGTTCGAAATGGGCCGGCAACTGCTCGAAGCCGAAGCCCGCCTGCACGACAACGCTCCGACGCTCAGCACTCCCGAGGAAGCCTACCGCTACATGCGGCCCCGGTACGTGAACGAGTACCGGGAACACTTCGACGTGCTGATGATGGACAACCGGAACAGGCTTATCGGTCATCACCGGGTCTCCACGGGCAGCCTGTCAGCGTCCGTGGTGCACCCCCGCGAGGCATTCCGCCCCGTCATCCGGGAGAGCGCCGCCTCGGTCGTATTCGTGCACGGACATCCCAGCGGAGACCCCTCGCCTTCGCGCGAGGACGTGGAGATCACCCGCCGGCTCCGGCAGGTGGGCGAGGTGATGGGAGTCCGGGTCCACGACCACGTGGTCTGCGGGCACGGCCGATTCTTCAGTTTCAATCGGGAGGGCCTGCTGTGACTACCCGGTGCCGGACTAGCAGGAGGTTCCACCCGGACGGCTGAGAAGATGTACGTACCGCCGGCACGCCGCCGACCGGTTGATGAGCGTCTCCAGCGGCCCCGCGCATTCACGACATTCCAGGAGGGAGACACACATGCTCGACACCCGCCCGGCGCCGGACACATCCGCGCGCCTCCCGGTTCCCCAGACGCTTCCGGTCCTCCCGGCCGCCCCGCGCTCGCGGCTTTCCTCCGATGACGCGCTGTTCAATGCAGCAGGAAGCCTCCTGCCGGTCCTGGAGGCCGGCCGGCCGCTCGACGCCGCGACCCTGCGGGACGCCATGACGCGCGCCTTCGGCGGAAGCGACACCCAGGGCGTCTGGGTCTGGAAGGACGCCTACGAGGCCGCCGAGGCCGCGGTCGTGCTCTTCATGCGCCGCCACGGCCGGGCCATGCGCCGCCACGCCGGGGCCGGTCCGGACGGACCCCGCGCCATGCTGAAGATGCTGGAGGCCCTGGCCGCCCTGGAACCCTCCCACACGAAGCGTTCCGAAGAGCAGATCCGCCTGCAACAGTTCTCGACGCCCCTGCCGCTCGCCTACGCAGCCCTTCGGGCAGCGGCGATCCGGCCGGACGATATGGTGCTGGAGCCGTCCGCGGGCACCGGCATGCTGGCGGTGATGGCGGAATGCGCGCTCGGAAGCGGGGCCGGGAACCTCCATCTGAACGAGATCGCGGACACTCGCCGAGCGCTTCTTAGCCGGCTGTTTCCCGAGACCCTGGTTACCGGCGTGAACGCCGAGAACGCCGCCGACCGCCTGCCCGGCGCCCGGCCCACCGTCGTCATCATGAACCCGCCGTTCTCGGCGACTCCGGGCGTCCACCACATCCGCCAAGACGCCGACCTCCGGCACGTGCGCTCGGCCTTCTGCATGCTGCCGCCGGGCGGCCGGCTCGCCGCCATCACTTCGGCCAACTGCATTCCGGGCGATTCGGACTGGAACGGCGCCTTCGGCCGCCTGGACCCGTCCGCCCGGGTCGTCTTCACCATGGCCATAGACGGCCGCGCCTACGCGCGCCGGGGGACGGGCTTCGACACGAGGCTCACCGTGCTCGACCGTGCCGACCGGCCCGGCATCGATGTCGATCCCGACGCCTGCGCCGCGACTGCCGCCGAGCTGCTCGACGCCGTCATCGCCGGGGTTCCGCCCCACCTTCCGGTGGAAGTACGCACCATTGAGGTCGTGCCTGGTCGGGACCTCTTCGGCAACACGGCCACGCCACGTCCGTCCAAGCCACAGACCACTCCTGCGCCCGCGTCGACCGTATCCACACCGGCCCATGACTGGGGACCCGTGTCTGAACTGGCCGTGGAGACCGGCCCGGTGGAATCGGCCGCGGACGCCGGCAACGCCGTCTCCGGACCCTACGAGCCCTGGAGGCCCAGCGCCTTCCGGATTCCGGGAGCGGTAGCGCATCCGACACCCCTGGTGCAGTCGGCGGCGATGGCCGCCGTCCCGCACCCGGCGCCGTCCTACCGCCCCATGCTGCCGGAACGCATCGTGGCGGAGGGTCTCCTGTCGGACGCCCAGCTCGAAAGCGTCGTGCTGGCGGGCCAGGCCCACGAGGGCCACCTCGCGGCGAGCTACCGGATCGGCTCCGGCTGGGAGACCGTCCAGCGCTCCGGGGACGACGACCAGGGCGATGTCACCGTAACCGATGACGGCGAGACGCTGTCTGCGCCGGTACGCTTCCGCCGGGGCTGGATGCTGGGCGACGGCACGGGCTGCGGCAAGGGACGCCAGGTCGCGGCGATCATCCTCGACGGCTGGCTCCGCGGACGGAAACGCGCCCTGTGGCTCAGCCAGTCGGACAAGCTCCTGGAAGACGCCCGCCGCGACTGGACCGCCCTGGGCGGACGCGCGGACGACGTGGTCCCGCTCGGCGACTTCCGCCAGGGAGCCGAGATCCCGCACGCGACCGGAATCCTGTTCACGACGTATGCCACGCTGCGCTCGCCGTCCCGCCAGGGCCGCGCGTCACGGCTCGACCAGATCGTCAGATGGCTCGCTGGTGGACCCGACGAGGACCAGCGCCATGCTTTCGACGGCGCAATCGTCTTCGACGAGGCCCATGCCATGGCGAACGCCGCTGGAGGCAAGGGCGCGCGCGGCGACGTCAAGCCGTCCGCACAGGGCCGCGCCGGCCTGCGTTTACAGAACGCGCTCCCCGACGCCCGGATCACCTACGTGTCGGCCACCGGCGCCACGACCGTGCCCGGACTGGCCTATGTCGGCCGTCTGGGTCTTTGGGCCGCCGGCGAAACGCCGTTCGAGACCCGGACCGATTTCGTGTCGGCAATGGAAGCCGGCGGGGTCGCCGCCATGGAAGTGGTGGCGAGGGACCTCAAGGCCCTGGGGCTCTACCAGGCGCGCGCGCTCGCCTACCACGGCGTCGAGGTGGACATCCTGGTGCATGCGCTCTCGGACGAGCAGCGCCGCATCTACGACTCTTATGCGGGCGCGTTCAAAGTCATCCACGCCAACATCGAAGCCGCACTCGAGGCCACCGGCATCATGCAGGGGGAATCGACCCTCAACAGGAACGCCAAGTCGGCCGCGCTCAGCGCCTTCGAGAGCACCAAGCAGCGCTTCTTCGGGCATCTCCTGACGGCGATGAAGTGCCCCTCGCTCATCCGCGCCATAGAGGCCGACCTCGACGCAGGACGCTCGGCCGTAGTCCAGCTCGTGTCCACCGGGGAGGCGCTGATGGAGCGGCGCATCGCCGAGATACCGGCATCGGAATGGGACGACCTGGGCATCGACCTGACGCCACGCGAGCATGTCCTCGACTTCCTGGCCCATGCCTTCCCCGTACAGCTCCAGGAACCGTTCACCGATGCCGACGGCAACCTGATGAGCCGCCCGGCCACAGACTCCGACGGCCATCCGGTCCTGTGCCAGGAGGCGCTTGCGCAGCGCGACGCGCTCCTGGAGAAACTCGCATCCCTGCCGCCGGTGCCCTCGGCGCTGGATCAGGTGGTCCAGAACTTCGGCCACGAGGCCGTGGCGGAAGTGACAGGGCGTTCGCGCAGGGTGCTGAGGATTTCGGACGCTAGCGGCGAACGCCTGGCACTGCGCAGCCGGCCGGCCTCCGCCAATCTCGCGGAGACCGCCGCCTTCATGGAAGGGCGGAAGCGTATCCTGGTCTTCTCCATGGCCGGGGGCACCGGGCGGAGCTACCACGCGGACCTCTCGTGCCCGAACACCGAGCGCCGGGTCCACTACCTGCTGGAACCGGGCTGGCGCGCCGACCAGGCGATTCAGGGCTTGGGACGCACCCACCGCACGCACCAGGCCTCGGCGCCGCTCTTCCGGCCGGTCACTACGGACGTGAAGGGCGAGAGGAGGTTCATCGCCACCATCGCGCGGCGGCTGGACAGCCTCGGCGCCATCACCCGCGGGCAGCGCGATTCCCAGACCGCCATGGGCGGCAGCGACGCCACGCTGTTCCGCGAGAGCGACAACCTGGAGAGCCTCTATGCGAAGGCGGCCCTGAGGCGGTTCTACCTGGCGCTCTGGCGCGGCGACATCCCAGATTGGCCCCTGGGACGCTTCGAGGACGCCACCGGCTTGAAACTCACCTGGGAGGGTTCGCTCAAGGAGGAGCTGCCGCCCATGCCGCGCTTCCTGAACAGGCTCCTTGCCCTTCCCATCGCCGAGCAGAACCAGCTCTTCGCGGAACTGGAGGACCGCATCGCAGCCGGCATCGAACAGGCCATGGAGGCCGGGACCTACGAGGTCGGCGTCGAGACCGTGCGGGCCGATTCCCTGGCCACCGCCGGCCGGGAGACGCTGTACGAGCATCCCGGCAGCGGAGCCGCCACGGAACTGGTCGAGATCGTGCGCCGCGACAGGATGGACCCGACATCGGCCGACGAGGCACTCGGGATCGGAGAGCAGACCGACGGTGGCCCCGTCTTGATGGTCAACGCCAGGTCGAACCGCGCCGCGGTCGTGCTTCCGGCCCCGTCCGGCCTGTTCGACGACGGCGGCGTGCAGGAGCGCGTCCGGCTCCTGCGTCCCGCCGCGCGGGACTCGATGGCGAAGGCCGAGCTCGACGCCTCGAACTGGCGAAAGGCCGCCGAAGCCGAGTGGAGGACGCTCTGGGAGGACGAGATCGCAGGCCTGCCCTCACACCGGGAGTCGCGGTTCTGGCTCGCGGCCGGGCTCTTGCTGCCGGTCTGGGACCGTCTGCCCGCGGAGAACATGCGGGTGCGGCGTCTCAGGACGGACGGCGGCGAAGCGCTGATCGGCCGCGTGCTCGACTTCGAGCAGGTCCGCGCCGTGCGTGCGGCTTTCGGTCTCGCCGGGGGTCCCGCCATGACCGGCGCCGAAGCCTTCGACGCGATCATGGGACGCGGCGCGGCGCTCACCCTCGCCAACGGTTGGCGGCTCGCCAGGCGCCGCATCATGGGCGCCGACCGGGTGGAGATCGAGGGACCCGTCGATTCCGACACCGCGGTCCTGAAGCGCATGGGCTGCACGGTCGAGATCGTCTCGTGGCGGACGCGTGTCTTCGCTCCGGGCCCCGGTCTCCTCGAACGCGTCATCCAACGCTGGCCGCTCGCAGCCTGACCCCATCACGTCATCCGTATGGCCGTTGTCCGTACTGCCGGCGGCCCCTCATCCACGCCCGCTCCCGGCCCGCCGGGTACGTACCGCCGGGCGGCCGTCGTACCTGCCACCAGGCGGCCACCGGGGGCGGGGCGTTTCACTCACTGAAGGGAGCATTGCATGACTGCACAGACCCTGCCGGACGAACCGAACTACGCGTTCTGCCCGAGCTACGAACTCGGCGACGAGCCCCAACAGATCCGCATCGTCTTCGAGGGCATGCCGGGCTACGTGCCTACGGCGCTCATCGCCTTGGGCCTCGCCGATGCAGAGCGGCTGTGCGACCGCCTTAACGCCAGGCTCGGACACACGAGAGAAGACTGGACCGCGCTGGCCGCCCGTTCCATGCGCACCGGGGGCACGGAGAACGACAGCGACTCCCGGCACTGAACCGGATGCGGCCCGCGTTGCTGCGCGCCCGGGCCGCCAACCGCCGCATTCAGCGCCGCCTTCGCCGCCGCCCGCGCCGCGCGAACCTCCTTTCCGGCCGCCATGACCGTGAGGGCCGGAGGCGGGGCAGGACTGCCGGGTGCCGTCGCCCTCCAAACCCGCATCCTGCATGGCCATGCGCATGCCGTCGACCCCATCTTCCTGCCGATCCGGGCGCACGTCGCCGGGTGCGGTTCTCCGAGCGCCCGAGGGCAATCCCCGGGGCCGGAGCCTCTCCCTGGAGCTGGAGAATAGCGTTCGCGGGGCGAACGCCCGGGAGGAGAGAGGGGGAGATGGTCTCCCTCGCGCAGGCCGGGCACGGCAAGCAGCAAAGGAGGCACGGCCATGTTCGGTAACAATCACGACCTTGAAGAAACCCTGACCGGCAGCGACCTGCTGGCCGAGATCGGGCTCCACCCCGGCGCCGTCCGGGACGTCATCGACGACGACCGCGCTAGGCGCTGTCCCGATCCCCGGGATGCGGCCGGCGGGGGTCCTCTCACCGTCACCGCCGCGCTGGCGGTCGGAACGGAGTGAAAGGGGGGCCTGAGAGAAGTGAACGGAAGGGGATCGGGGAGGGAGGACCCCGGCCTCTCGACGCTCGTCAACCATCGTCATTAACCAGGAAGGGGAATTACCATGAGCTTCGGACTGAATCGCGTGGAACTGATCGGCCGCCTCGGCGCCGACGTCACCGTCAATCACCTCTCCAGCGGCGGCCGCGTCGCCAACATGAGCATCGCCACCGACGAGTCGTACATCAACAGGACCGGCGAGAAGGTCGACAAGACCGAATGGCACCGCGTGGTGACGTTCCAGGACGGTCTCGTCGACATGCTCCAGAAGCACGCCCGCAAGGGCCGGCTGGTCTACATCGACGGCAAGCTTCAGACCCGCCGCTGGTCCAAGCCCGGCGAGGACAGCGACCGGTACTCCACCGAGATCCTGCTGGTCCCGGGCGGCCGGGTGCAGTTCCTGGAGCGGCCGAACGGCCACGGCGTGCAGGCCGCGGCGGACCCGTCGATGGCGGCGGTCGACGCCGCGATGCAGGACGCCGGGACCTCGTCCCAGCCCGCGGACCAGGACGACAGCGAGATCCCGTTCTGATACTCCTCCGCCTCCTTTCCTCCCACCCTGGGGCTGGCGCTTCGCGCGTCAGCCCCATTTTCTTTGGAGTTGATCCCGAGCAAACACCCTCCGGGCGTCGCGCCTCGCTTCGCTCGGCCCGCTCGCCCTCGGGCGCAGCCGGATGTCCCGTCTTCTGAAGGAGTGCCGCCATGTACAACCATCCCTCGCCAGCAGCCGCCATCGCCGCCGCGCTTGGCGCGCGCGCCGAAGACGTCTGCCGGCGCTACCTTCCCCATGGCCGCCGCCAGGGCCGCTATTGGGTCGTCGGCGACCTCGACGGCGCCCGCGGACGCTCCCTCTTCGTCCGCGTCCACGGTCCCGGCATTCCCGGGAAGTGGACCGACGCCGCCGTGGGAAGCCATGGAGACCTGCTCGACCTCATCCGCCATCGCACGGGCGCGCCGACGCTTCGCGCGGCGCTGGACGAGGCCCGCGCCTTCCTCGCCCTGCCGGCTTCGCCGGCCGCGGGCGATACAGGCGCCTACGACGCCACCGAAGCGGCTCGGCGGCTTTGGCGGGGATGCCGCCCGGTCGACGGCACCCACGCGGAAGCCTATCTCCGCGCCCGGGGTCTCGTGCGCTGCCGCTTCCCGGCGCTCCGCTTCCACCCCGAGCTTCGATACCGCGAAGGCTCCTCGGTCCGCCGCCTGCCCGCGCTTGTCGCCGCCGTCACCGGCGAGGACGGCGCGGTCCGGGGCGTGCACCGCACCTGGCTCGATCGGCGCCACCCAGCCAAGGCGGAGCTCGCCTCACCCCGCAAGGCCCTCGGCCGCATTTATGGCCTGGCCGTGCGCTTCGGTCTGCCCGCCGACTCCGTCGCTCCGCTCCTCGTCGGCGAGGGCATCGAGACCGTGCTGTCGCTGGTCACGGCCGTGCCCGACATCACCGCGGCCGCCGCGCTCTCCGCCGGCAGTCTCGGCTCCTTCTCCATCCCGCCCGGCTGCTCCGGCCTCGTCATCGCCCGCGACAACGACCCGGAAGGCGAACAGGCCGCCGAACGCCTCGCCCGGCGCTGCGCGCGGGCGGGCGTCGCGGCCACGGTCATAGTCCCCGACCTCGGCGATTTCAACGACGATCTGGCCGCCCTCGGCGCCGACGTCCTCGCCGCGAGGTTCGGTCCGCTCTTCCGCTTCCCGGGAGTCGGAGAGGAGGAGCCTGAGCGGGCAAAGCCTTGACGGAAGGAGAGGGAGTTATGGATGCCGTCATCAACCTCAGGCGCGAACCCGCGCTCCGCGACAAGCTCGCGCACGCGCCCGTGCACAACAACACCGTCCTCATCGATCGCCGCACGAAATGGGGCAACAGGTTCCGGATCGGGCGCGACGGAACGCGCGGGCAAGTGATCGCGCGCTACCGCTCCGATCTCTGGCGACGAATCCGAACCGGCGAGATCGCCCTGGAAGAACTCGCCGGAATGGACGGCATGCGGCTGGCCTGCTGGTGTGATCCTCAGCCTTGTCACGGACACGTGCTCGCCCGGGCCGCCGCCTGGGCCGCGTCCGCACTGGCCGAAAGGAGGGGTGAGTGATGGGCAGCGTGACCTTCAAGCGGCTCACCCCGCACGAGTCCCGCATCTACGACGGCGACGGCGACCACGTCGGTGACGTCTACCGCCAGGACGACATCCTCGCCCCAGGCCAAGTGTTCTGGGTCGTACATCTTCACGACGACCCCAGAGGACCCAGGCGCGTCCACGAACGCCATCGCATCCGCGAGGTCGCCCAATCCCTCCTTGATTCCCACCCGCTGTTCTGAGCCCGGGACAGCGGTGTGATGCCCTTGCATCCGAGAAGGGAAGTTTGAGCTTCTAGGGGGACGGTGCTGTTCCGTACAAGTCCTTCCTACGTGTTGTCCCATCTTGTCACACGTGCTCCCTGCGCCAACCCCTAAAGGGGTCCTCCACTTCGTTCCGGCCGGGCTACGCCCGGTGGCTACGTTGCGCGCGCGTGAAAAGAAGGGACATCACTTCGGGCGGACTCGCGCCCCTGTCACGGACCTCAGCGTCCTTAACCCGTAAAGGAGGGAGTCATGAACAGCATAGAGAACATCCCGGATCAGCGTCAGTCGATCATGGAAGCGTTTTGCCAAAACGCGCAGCTCTTCGGCGCTACCCCGGGGACCGATGAGTTCGATACCAGGGATGTCTGGGACGAGGACGACGCTCTCGACGCCGTCCACGCTGCTTTCAGCATCCTCGCTGACGGCATCGGTCCCGACGGCACTCAGCTCGCTGACGAGCGCGAGAGCCTGCTCTGGGGCTTCGTCAACATGCTCGACGCTCAAACACAGCGCCTCGACCGCTCTGCCGACCGCCTCATGCCCGACCTCCGCGACCTCCAGCGCGAGCAGGACGGCTCCGAGATCAAGTCCCGCGAACTCGAACTCATCACCGACCGCGCCCAGAACCTCAACGCTCGCCGCGACGCCTTCGAGAAGATGCGCGACGCCGCGGCCCAGGACTACCAGCTCCAGACCGGCAACGTCTGGCGGCCCCGCTCAGGCTCCCACACCAGCCAGACCGGCAAGCTCACCTCCGCCGCCATCGACGCCCGCGACTTCATGCGCGCACGCTCAGACCGCAAGACCCAGGCCCACCTGCCCGAAGGGACCCTCGTCGCCGTAACCGGAGGCAAGGACGTCACCGACCCCGCCGCGGTCTTCAGCAGACTCGACAAGGTCCGTGCGAAGTACACCGACATGGTGCTCGTGCACGGCGGCGGCCCCGGCGTCGAGCGCATCGCCGCAAGCTGGGCCGAGCAGCGCGGCGTCCACCAGGTCGTCTGCAAGCCCGACTGGGACCGGCACGGACGGGCCGCTCCGTTCCGGCGCAATGATGAGCTCCTCAACCTCCTGCCCAAGGGCGTCATCGCCTTCCCCGGCAGCGGCATCACCGAGAACCTCGTCGACAAGGCCCGGCAGCTCGGCATCCCGGTCCAGAAGATCGCGGCATGAGCCGCACTCCACGGGGTCGCGTCGTTTCGGAGACTGTGAAAGTATTGGACCTTCACAGTCTCTTCGGCGGCGCGACCCCCTTTTCTTGCGGAATTACATGTCAAGAAAGGCTATAATCCCCGATTCGAATGATAGTCCATTGCAGGGAGCGTTGAATGAGCAATTGTACGGAATGTTACTTCTTGGCGAAAACCCATGTGGATGTTCAAGGCAATGGGCACACTTACCCATGGACCGACGCTGATCGCGTCAATCGGGAGATTCAGAGGGATCGTTGGGAGGCTGAATGTTGGAAAGGCGTTTGGAGTAGACGAATAGACAACAGTCTGCGCCTCTCTGAAATTCTAAAGGAACCAAGGACCAACTGCTATTTCTTCGAGATTCAACCCGGGATGTGCTTTGAGACTGCTGTTGAGCTTGAGCGGCGACGGCGGGAAGATCGTTTAGAAGCCAGGAGGAACAGGGGGGCTTTCGTCCGGGCATGGGGACCTCCGATACTTGCTTGGATGGGAGCCACTATTTCCGTTGTGTGGCCTCTGATTTCGAGGACTAACTAAGGCAACAGTCCTACCTTGGTGACCGCGTCGCGGATTTCCTGCACTGGTATGTGGGGCTGGTCGGCTCGCCGCCTTTACGCCAACCCTGGCCGCAACATCCCGCCATGCACACGGCTCGCCGCCTCCGGCGACATCGCCCCGCACAAGCCGTCCACCTCACTGCGCTCGTCGTTGCGACCACCCCCCACGACCCACGTCGCCGAGGACCCGCTTCGCGCCTACCCTGCGCCACTCGGCGACGTGGGCCTCCCCCCTCCCTCGGACCGGTCCACAGTGCCACCTTCGCGTCCCCGGTGCGGGCTTCGCCCGTCACCGGCTTCCGCACCCCGTCGGCGCTCGGTATCCGGCCACTGACGACGCCGATGGTCGCGGTGTCAGCGCCTCGCGCTTCCAGTCGCTGACGCTCCCTCCGCGCTTCGTCTGCCGGCATCGCGACCTGGCCCATGCGTCAGGCTTCAACGCCGTGCCTGACAGCAACGTCAAGACACCCGCACGGCTCGCCGCCTCCGGCGACATCGCCCCCGCTCACGCCGTCCGCCTCGCCACGCTCGTCGTCGGGACCGCGGTTCACCTCCGCGTCGTCGGTCCGGGCCCCGTCCCAAACCGCCTTCCGCACTCCGCCCTGCATTGGCGTCGGCGCCACTGCGGACGCCAATGCCCGCGCCTCCGACAGCCTGCTTCGCACGACTGCCGTCACCCACCTTCAGCGGTCGCCCCTTCACGTCGTCCGGTCTCGGTCCGACTCCGATGTTGCCTGTGACAGCGCCGATGGTCGCTTCGCCAACGCCTCGCGCGTCTGGTCGCTGACGCTCCCTCCGCACTTCGTCTGCCGGCATCGCGACCTGGCCCATGCGTCAGGCTTCAACGCCGTGCCTGGCTGCAACGTCAAGACACCCGCACGGCTCGCCGCCTCCGGCGACATCGCCCCCGCTCACGCCGTCCGCCTCGTTGACACTCGTCGTCGGCGCGGCCGTTCACCTCCGCGTCGCCAGTGCGGGCTTCGCCCGTCACCGGCTTCCGCACTTCGCCGTCCTCCAGTGTCCGCGCCACTGCCCGAGCCTCCGGCAGCGTGCTTCGCACGACTGCCGTCACCACCTCCCGCACTGACCGCCACTCAATCGCCGTGGCGGCTCCCTTCCGCCGGGTTCTCCGGCGCCGTTTCCCCTTCGCTTGTACCCCTGGTTTTATCCTTCCTGACCGCCTGCGCGGGCTTTGGTTCTCACACCCCACGCATCGCTGATGCTGGTGGTGCCATTGGCACCTATGGCGCGCGGTTCTCTGCGCACCCGGCGCCTTCCGACGCCGCGGTCTTGTTGGATCGAGCGTATGTCGCAGCGATACACGCCGTCCATCCTCTCCCTGGCCTTGCAAGGCTACGCTTGTCCTACACCGATACACGGACGATACACGCTTGTCGCTGCAGATAACACGGACCGATACACAACCGACATGCGCGCATGATGGTCGCCTCGGCGCCCGCGGCAGCGTTCGTCCCCGACCCATGCATGCCCAATATAGGAGCCTTCGCCGACATCCCGGGCCGTGGGATTCCGGATCGGGCGCCGTATTGCCTGGTCCATAAGACTCGTAGCGACCACATCCGTGCTTCAGACAAAACCGAAATCGCCTCGCCACGGCCAATCTGGTAGTAACCACGGTAAGGAGCCGATGTGTTGCATGCCCACCGATCGGCCACTCCCAGGCTCTATTCCGGAGACGAGAAGGAGTAACAGCGTGACCAAAACCGACCGAACCGAACCTGAATCCGGCGATAGCCCAACTGCAAAGCGGGGCGACGTGCGCCGGACCACTGGATAGACCGGCTGGCGCTGGTGCTTCAGGGTCTGGCTGAAGCGCAGGAACCCTACCTGCGGAATATTGGGAACAGAATCCGCGTGTGCATGTCGTATCCGTAAGGCAGGAGGGCCATAGGTCGGCCTTCCCGCCGGACGATCTGCGCGACCTGTATGCCATGGCGTGCCACGGCCATCTCTTTGGCAAAGAGGAGCACTACGCGGCGTTGCGCGCGGTGCTGGACCCCGTACGGTATTCACTGCATTCGCATCCCACGCTGGCGCGGGTCGTGGGTCGGATCAACGACAAGGACGAATTCCGGGTGCAGATCCTCGGCAGCGGCAGCTCGACCTCCCCGACGGATCTGATCGCAGGGCTAATGGCGCATGCCGCGGAGTTGCCAGAGCGTCGGTTCAGGGCGGCCGCGAGCGAGTTGCACGCTTTTCTCGAATTGGGCAGGGGATAACGGGACAACCGATGTACCGGGCGGTCTCGACATTGGATAATTGGATACGATGTAGTTTTGTTTCACGGGCTATCGCTGAGCGGGAAGATCGACATCGCGGACGATATGTCAATCCTCCCCTTCGAAGCGGTGCGGGCCTTTGTCGACGAAAGTGTA
This sequence comes from uncultured Binatia bacterium (SeqCode), assembly GCA_965221155.1. Classification (GTDB taxonomy): domain Bacteria; phylum Desulfobacterota; class Binatia; order UBA9968; family JAJDTQ01; genus JAJDTQ01. Next base: position 3,186,852 of record OZ244869.1, read on the forward strand.
CTTGATGAGGTGGCGCCCACAATCGTCAAGGACAATTCATGGTGATCGGTCGGGGCGGTGGTCAGGGCTTTCCGATGGGCGCCGGAATTTCGGCCAGCGGGTGGCGGTCTCGTGGACAACGGTGGACTTTGAACCCCCACTGCCCGTGCCAAATACACACGTCCGAACTCCCCTCTTTCGTACCCCTTATTGATGATAGGATGTTGGAACCCGACCGCCAGCGCCCCGCAATTGCTGAAATCCAATTCGACAGCGCAACCAACATACCGCCCCACCGGATGTCTTCTTCCTTCTCGGCTTTGCTCGGCTGGTAGGTGTGCGGGTGCATTGTGACGGTGCGCCGCTTTGGAATCTGCACCTTCTTGCTCTCGGTTTTCATCCCGCTTTCCCCCTTCCCTCCCGCCCGACTATTTTCTGTCTCGTCCCCTTCTTGTTCCCCCGTGGCGGTCTCTCGGGTGAACCTGTCCAGATGAGCCATTTGCCATCCTTTGAAGTGAGGAGCGGCTTGATAAGTTCTTCTGGCGTAAGAGGCTTCAGGGGCAATTCTACGCATCGCACTCCGCATCCCTCCTATTAATCGTTCAGGCCAAACGCGGCCTTGGCCTCGGGCGCCCGGAACATCCGTCTGGCCGAATGGCCTACCCCGGATGCGATCACCATCTTCCAGTTGAATTTCCATCCCTCTTGGCGGGCCAATGCGCGGCCGGCGTTGAACGCGTTTCGACCGCGTTCCAGACGGTTCGCCCCCTGCCGTACGGCAGGCGCTTTCCGGCTGAGCAGCCGAGAGCCGGTATCGTCCGAACCGAGGTAGATGGTCAGCGGCAGGTTCAGATATCTTTTTAGCGCGTGAGCCGCCTGCGGGAACCACCCGAAGCCGTAGGGGATGAGCTCGCCCTGCTCTGGCCATACGTGGCTGGAGGGATTGGCGACGACGAAGCGTCGTGCCCCGGTCGGCGGTGCGTAGGCGGCTACGCGGGAAAGAAACTGGCCGCCCGCGGAGTGCCCGAACAAGTACAGCGCCTGGTCGGTCCCGCCTTCCCGCGCGAGCGCCCATTGCGCCAGATCCTGGATGATGGAAACGGTCCACTCATCGGGCGGCTGGACGACATTCCTGCGAATGACGCCGCCGCGGTGGTATCGCCAACTCCTGAATCGTTCACGATCGAAACGCGGCGCATAGACGGACAAGCAAGACCTGTCGGCGAACGGCCGCGCGTGGTCGCGGTAATCGTCGGCATTTCGAGAGTTCCCGTGAAAGACCAGCAACACACCCCGTGGTACGCACCCGCCGGGGCGGTACGTGAACACGGACAGCGTGATTCCGCGTTGCTCGGTGGTGAGTTCACCGCTGCCGGTCTCCGAACCACCGGCGGGGAACGGGAGCAAGCCCGCGAGGAAGAAAGCGAACGCGACGACGCTCAGTGGCGAGAACGTAGACATTGACACTGCTCCCAACCCTAGTGTTGCGTTTCTAAAATAGGTTGACTTAATGGATAAGGCAACGTAGTATGTGGTGCATGGCACGAACAGCACCGAGTATTACGTTGACCTGGGAAGAGCGCAAGGCTTTGGAGGGAATGGTACGGGCTTCGACCACGGCACAACGGGATGTGTTGCGAGCGCGGATTGTGCTGATGGCAGCGGAAGGGCAACGGAACGACCAGATTCAAGCGAGTCTGGGGGTCTCGAAGCCGGTGGTGATTAAATGGCGGGGGCGCTTTGCGAGGTCGGGTCTGGAGGGTTTGGCAGATCAAGGAGGACGGGGGCGCAAGCGCCGGCATGATGCAGTGATTCGCCACCGCATCGCGGCAACGGCATGCAGCACCCCGCCGGAGTCGGTGGGGAGTCACTGGAGCGTGCGCAGCTTGGCCAAGCATCTGGAGGTGAGCGCTGCTTTGGTGCAGGATGTCTTGGCCGCCGAATCGATTCAGCCCCACCGGGTTCGTTATTGGAAGCATTCCGACGACCCCGAGTTTGAACCGAAGATGCTGAGTGTCGTCGGTTTGTACCTCAACCCGCCGGATAATGCGGTGGTGCTGTCGGTGGACGAAAAAACTTCCATCCAGGCTCTGGACCGTACACAACCCCGCTTGCCCTTGAAACCCCATCAGGTGGAAAGACTCAGCCACGAATACAAACGCAACGGCACGGCATCGCTGCTCGCGGCCTTCGAAGTGCACAGCGGCAAGGTCCGCGGCCAGCCCATTGAACACAATGACAGCGACACCTTTATCCGCTTCCTGCGTCGCCTTCTCAGGGATTACCCTCACCAGGACCTTTACCTGATCCTCGACAACGGCTCTTCCCACCGCAGCAAAAAAACCCGTGCCTGGGTGGAAAAACAACCCCGCTTGCACTTGGTCTTTACCCCTACCCATGCCAGTTGGCTCAATCAGATCGAAATCTTCTTCGGCATTCTCACTCGAAAAGTCGTCCGACGCGGCATCTTCAAATCCCGTCAAGAACTCGTCCACCGCCTCTTGTCCTTCATTGACTCTTACAACTCCGACGCTCGTCCCTTTCAATGGACTTAGTCCGGTAACCCCCTGGCAACATGATAAGTCAACTTATTTTGGAAACGCAACACTAGTCTAACGTGCGGCCGAAAGGAGGGGATCAAGTGACAAGGGTGAATTTGGTTATTGGGGGACATGTGCTCACACGGACGGACGTGAGTAGCGGCGTAGGTCTTTTTGTAACACTCGAAACGTCCGAACTCGAAGTCCCTGAGACTTTAGACGAGACTCCAGGAGGATGGTATCTTCTTGATCCAAATACCGCTTGGCGATTTGCTGAGCATCTTGCAGAGTCTGCGAAGGAGGCTCTTCGGGCCGAGGCCCATTGACAATTGAGGTGGTCCCGGAAAATCGGACAGGTTGCTAAGGTGTATTCCACCGACACTGAAGGAGGGATACGCAATGAGCATACGACGGCGATTCAGCGGGGACTTCAAGGCGAAGGTGGCGCTGGAGGCGCTACGCGGGGACAAGACGATCCAGGAGATCGCGGCGCGGCACAAGGTCCATCCGAACCAGGTGAGCACCTGGAAGCAGCGGGCGGTGGAGGGGATGAAGGAGGTCTTCTCCAAGGGGGCGGAGCGGTTGCGAGGGGACCACGAGGGGGAGATCCGGGACCTGCACGCGAAGATCGGGGAGTTGACGGTGGAGCGGGATTTTTTGGCCAAAGGGCTCAAGTGGTGAGCGGGGGGAAGCGCCGGGCGATGATCGCGCCCGGCCATCCCAAGCTCAGCTTGAGCCGTCAATGCCACCTGCTTCGTGTGAGCCGATCCTCTGTGTACCACAGGCCCAAGGGCGAGAGCGCAGAGAATCTTGGGTTGATGCGTCGGATCGATGAGCTGTTTCTGAAGTACCCGTTCTACGGCAGCCGCCAGATGGTCCGCCATCTGTGGCGGGAAGGCGTCGGTGTGGGTCGTCACCGGGTGCGGCGTCTGATGCGGGTGATGGGCCTACAGGCCATCTACCAGGCGCCCCGGGCCACCCGACCGCATCCTGAGCACCGGGTTTACCCCTACCTGCTCAAGGGAGTCGCCATCGAGCGGCCCAATCACGTCTGGTGCGCGGACATCACCTATATCCCCGTCCAGAAGGGCTTCCTGTACCTGGTGGCGGTCATGGACTGGGCCACCCGCCGGGTGCTCGCATGGCGGCTCTCCAACACCCTCGATGCCCGCTTCTGCACAGACGCCCTCACCGAGGCTCTGGAACGCTACGGCCGCCCCGAGATCTTCAACACCGACCAGGGGCAGCCAGTTCACCAGCCTGGAGTTCACCTCCGTGCTCAAAGACTCAGGCGTCGCCATCTCCATGGACGGCCGAGGCCGATGCATGGACAACATCTTCATCGAACGCCTCTGGCGCTCGCTCAAATACGAGGCCGTGTATCTGCACGAGTTGTCCGACGGCTTCGCCGCCCAAAGGACCATCGCTAACTGGCTCCACTTCTATGACACCCAAAGACCTCATTCTGCCCTCGCCGGCTCCACCCCGGCCGAGACCTACGAACGAGGACTCCAGAGGCAGGCCGGGCCTCACTCCCCGCCCGCCCCTCTGCCAGTTCCATCGGAACAGCAAGACGTGTTAAACTGAAGTTCTGCGGCGTGTTGAAGCTAAGTAGTTGTTATTATGGAGGATTGGTTGAAGAGGGTGAGTGGATTCTGACTACAGGGGGAGTTTGACCTGGAGCAACTCAAGGGCGGTGCGTTGAAGCTCGGAGGGCACGGTGAGCTGTTGGAAGGGGAACTCTGAGCCATGGAGTTGAACGGTATTGTGGCCTTGCCCGGGTTTGGAGGACAGGTTGGTTAAGCTGCCCGTGCCATCCGCTCGAAGCCTGCTGGTGTGTGGTAGCCGAGGGTCGAGTGGCGACGTTGCCGATTGTAAAACACCTCGATGAACTCGAAGATCGCGGCCCTTGCCTCGGCTGGACTCGGGTAGTCGGCGTGGTGGATGAGCTCGGTCTTCAGCGTAGCAAAGAAGCTCTCCACGACGGCGTTGTCCCAGCAGTTGGCGCGCCGGCTCATGGAGCATTCGATGCCGTGGGCATCGAGCAGGCGCCGGTAGTCGGCCGAAGCGTATTGACTGCCGCGGTCAGAGTGATGCACCAGCAGCTCGGGCCGAGGCCGGTGGGTCAGAGCCATGCCCAAGGCGTTCAACGCGAGTTCCCGTGTGATGCGATTCGACATCGCCCATCCGACCACCCGGCGCGAGTACAGGTCAAGCACCACCGCCAGGTACAACCAGCCACAGCGCGTCCACACGTAGGTGATGTCCGCTGCCCACTTGCGGTTCTCGGCATCGGCGGTGAAGTCGCGCTCCAGCACATTGGCTGCCACCGGGTGGTGATGGTCCGAGTGGGTAGTCACCCGGTAGCGGCGTCGGCGCTTGGAGCGAAGGCCCTCTTGGCGCATCAGACGCGCTACGCGGTGCCGTCCGACTGCCTCCCCGTCCTCGACCAGGTCCCGGTGCACCCGCGGGCTGCCGTAGGTCTCACGCGACGCCGTGTGGCTCGCCTTGATGTTGACCAGCAAGCGGCGGTCCTCGCCTGCTCGCGTGCTCTCACGACGCCCACGCGAGGCGTAGAAGCCGCTTCGAGAGACCTCAAGCAGCCGGCACATCATGGTCACGGGAAATCTGGCCTTCTCCGCCTCGATGAACGCGAACCTCACATCGATTCCTTGGCGAAGAAGGCCGTCGCTTTTTTTAGGATGTCGCGCTCCATCCGTAGCTGCCGGTTCTCCGACCGCAGCCGGCGTAGCTCCTCGAGCTCGCCCGTGCTCACGCCCTCACGCACGCCGGCGTCTACGTCGAACTGGCGCACCCAGTTGCGTACCGCCGATTCCGTCAAGTCCAGATCACGCGCGACCTCTCCCACCGAGCGCGGTCTTTCCTTGACCAGCTTGACCGTTTCAAGCTTGAACTCCTTCGAAAACTTCCGTCTCTTCCGAGTCATGGTCGTCACCTCCGAGGCCATCATCGCCTCATATCAGGTGTCCACCAAACCCGGCCAAGACCATTGCGGGTGAGAGTGGCCAAGTGGTGGAGGAGGCCGCGGAAGTGGTGTACGGGGTGTCCCTGTGCGGTGCGGCGGGTGGCGGCTTTTTGCTGGGCGCTGTCAGAGGGCACGCTGGGGGGCACAGGCGAAGGGCGTCTCAGTGCGGCGTTTTGGGGGTCGTCTTCGGCGAACAAGAGCGGCGCCCAAGCGCGTCGCATGTGCCACTCGACATAGTAAGCGAGCATGCACAGGAACACGTGGGCGCGCACCCGTTGGGTCAATCGGTGATGAATCGGGCGCAGGTGCAGGTCCACGGTTTTGAGGCAGCGGAAGGCGCGCTCGACTGCGGCCAGGCGTTTGTAGGCGCTGACGGTGGCGGCGGCATCGAGCAAGGGCTCAGGCACGGAAGTGCGGATGACGTAGATGCCGTCGAGGCGAGCCTCTTGAGCGATGGCGAGGGTTTTGCGTTGGTATTGGAAGGTGGTTTCGGTGATGCGGGTGTTGAAGTGCTTGGCCATCTTGAAGCGCCCCAGGACCCGCCCCACGCGTAGTCCGATGGCGCTCTGGCCGCGCAGCGCCCGTCTTGGGCGTTGGGTCGCCAGGACGATCTTGTCCAGTTCGTGCTCGGTGGCGCGCAGCAGCGCCTCGCGTTTGCGCGCACGCTCCTGGCGCAGCAAGGGGTTGAGGCAGGCGATGAGGCGTTCGCCGGGAAAGTCTGGATGACGGATTTCAGCCAGGTCGGTGGTGTCGAACAAGGACGGCTGCAGGGGGCCGTGCTCGGTGGCGAGCTTGGCGATGGCATCGCTGCGCAGCGCACTGATCCAGTCCAGACCCTCCACCGGGCGCAACTCCTCATCGATGCGCGCACTGGTCAACATCCCCCGGTCGCCGACGAACACCACGCGGTCGAGCCCGAAGCGCTGGCGCACCTTGTGGATCTGGTCTGTGAGGGTGCTCGGGTCCGCGGTGTTGCCTTCATAGACTTCCACCGCCACCGGACAGCCCTCGGCGTTGCACAGCAACCCGTAGACGATCTGCAACTTGCCTTTCTTGCGGTCACGCGAGTAGCCGATGCGCCCCAGCGGACAGTGCCGCCCTTCGAGGTAGCTTGACGTGACGTCGTAGAGCACCAGAGTGCCGTGGTGGAGATGACGCTTGGCCAGGGCGGTTTCGATGCGCCCCTGGCGCTCGCCCAGCCAGTCCATGGCCTCGTACAGTTCTTCGGCTTGCACCGCCTCCAGCCCAAGCTCTTCGCCCAGGGTGGAGGTCGCACTCTGGGAATCCAGAGTGCGCGCGGTGGCCAGCTTCGAGTCCGGACACAGCACCCGCGCCACGATCAAGGCGACAGTGCGGTGGCGTTGGACGCTGCTTCGAGGATCGAGCACACGCTCCAGACCCAGCGCCTTGACCATGCCCAGCACTGCGGCCACATGCCCATGGGGGCGGGAGCGCAGCACCTGCAACGCCGTCTCGGCAGGCACCAGGGTCTTGCCGGCGAGTGCGAGGCGCACCAGTTCCACTACCGAATCGGGCAGGTGGGAGAGATTGCCGACGGTTTCATTTTTGACCTTGCCGTTTTCGCGGTAGGAGCGTCGCAGCAGGTGGGTGGTGTAGACGCGGTCTTTATACCGGCGCTTGGTAGTGACGACGTGGACGGCAGGTTTTCGTCGAGGCATGTGGGTATTATAGCATACACACCAATGGAGTCAAGCAGTTTTAGTGACTACATATTCCCGAAATCGCCCCTTGATTGCTCGAATGTCTATCAATTACAATGAGTTGCTCGCCGCCAAGGCGAGAATGACCCCAGAACTTCAGTCTAGTCTAGTAAACAGACTCTGAAATCATCGCATCGGCAACCATTGTACGCGAATACTCTTCGGGTCACCGCTATTCGTGTGAACCGTCCAGTATCGCCCTTTGGGAACCGGCAGTACGGCCCCGTCATACTCATTGAATCGAGTCCGCCAGTGCAAGGCGTTTTTCTTGCGGCCTACGCTTATTACACCGGTTCCCATCGACCGGCTACTGCCAGCGGACAGAGCCGCGACAACCCCGGCAGACTTGGCCTGGTACACCACGTCAGGCTTGAGGGGTTGCCAGTCGGCGTCCGCCTTGGCAACAGGGCCGATGTCTTCGAGTTTCCGTGGTGGTTCCGCCGCGGCTATTTCCTTTGGTGGTTCTGGCGGAGACAGGTAATGCCATTGGGCCGCAAGGATTTGGCCAATCGCTGTGATCACGGCGCAGAGAACGATGACCGCCAAGTAGAGTTTTGTCGGGGACGATTGCGGGGGAATCATAGGAACCTCCTTTGTTTTATGCTACTCTTTCTTTCCATTTCGTGGGCGTCGGACTTCTCGATAGCCAACCGAAAAAAGGACTCAAGCCACGTCCATTGCTGCTGGCGTAGGGGATTGGGTGGCTCGTTCCATTCTTCATGGCACCACGGGCACTTGGTGGGTAGATTTTTTGCTTCCTTGCTGATATCGAAGCCAACGTCATGGCCACAACCCTTACAGACAATGGAGAGCGCCTGTACATCACCCGGAGTAAATACGATCCGTTTTTCGAGAGTCATTTGTCAGTCTCCTTAGAATACGTCGCTTCCGCCTTGCGGCAGGGCATAGGTAGGGGAAGCGATCAGGTCGGCGTATCGCAGTCGCTTCCCGACAAACCCCTGTGCGATTTCTCTCATCTGCTCCAAGGTGTCCAACTTGCGGACGTTGTGCCTGTCCGCGAATTCATTGACGTACCTGGGCAGGTGCTTGGCGCTCATGCGGTGGTACGTGCCCTTGTATCCGCGCTTGAGCATTGACCAGAAACTCTCAATGCCGTTGGTGTGGGCTTGCCCGTCCACATACTCACTGACCGAGTGCTTGACGGTTTCGTGATTTGGCAGACCGTGGTAGCCGCCGTGGTCATCCGTGTAGACTTTCGTTCCCGGCTCTACGCAGTAGGAGACGAAACCCCGAAGCGTCTCGCCGTCGGTCCGCTTGATCGGGGTGGCGACAACCTGATTCGTCTTGCGGTCCTTCATCCCAATGACAGCCGCTTTCCCGACTGGACCACGCCCCTTCCCCTGCTTCTTGGAACTGTGCTTGTTCTTTTCCTTGCCGCCCACATAGGTTTCATCTACTTCGATGGGGCCGTTGAACGGACCGACTTCAGCCTCGAACGCCTTACGGAGACGGTGCAACATGAACCACGCGGCCTTCTGGCTGATGCCCAGGTCACGGTGCAACTTCATTGAGGACACGCCCTTGATGTTCGTGGTGAACAAGTAGATGCCCACGGCCCAGGCTCGGTACTTCAGGTTCGACGCTTCCATGATCGTGCCGGTCTTCAGGGTAAACATCCGCTTGCTTCCCTTGTGCACGCACTCTCGGCAACGATGCGTCATCGTCCTGTGCTTGATATTGGACTGGACGTTGAGGGTTCCGCAGTACGGACAGAACGGACCATCGGGCCAACGCTGCGCGGTGACCCATTCCCGCGCCGCGTCCTCGTCACGAAACATGTCCATGACCTGCATCAAGGTGATGCCCAGAATCAATCTAGCGGAATCTAATAACCTATTTTGGTGAATTTACCGGGAAGTATTGAGCTAGTGGAGTGATTGTTTAGTGATTTATGGCTATAATTTGATGGATTATCGCTAATTTGAGTGCCATGGTCGGCGCCGAAGCGGCGCTACGTGAACGCATCTCCCGGTTGAGCGCGGCGATCCTGCGCATCAGCGCGAGCCTCGACGTTGACACCGTCCTGCAGGAGGTCGTGGACAGCGCCCGCGTGGACCGGCGTTCACCGACGAGGACGAGGAGGTCCTGGTGCTGTTCGCCTCGCAGGCGGCCACCGCCATCGCCAACGCCCGCACCTACCGCGACGAGCAGCGCGCCCGGGCCGGGCTCGGGGTGTCTGGCGTCGAAAAACACCAGCACCGGATCCGACCGGTCGATGATGCGGTCGGTTGCCCGCAGCGTCGCCGTCCGCTGCTTTGTAGATGAATTCCCTCCCTATTCAGCCTGAGACACGACCCCCGCGCCCCAGGTTCATGGGCGAGCAACGCAGCCCATGGGCATTGGCGCGGGTGACGGTTTTCGCCGTGCCGCCGGACGCCGGCTCGGGCGCAAGGACCTGGACGGCCACGTCCTGCACCGCCCGGGCCGGGACGTGACGCTGTCGGCGCCGAAGTCGGTGTCGCTGATGGCGCTGGTGGGAGGCGACGAGCGGATCGTCGCCGCCCACGACCGGGCGGTAACCCGCACCCTTGCCTGGGTCGAGCGCAACGCGGTCGAGACCCGTATGCGGGACAAGGAGACGGGGGCGATGGTCCGCGTGGGCGGCCAGAAGATGGTGGCGGCGACGTTCCTGCATGACACCTCCCGCAACCTCGACCCGCAACTCCACACCCATGCGGTGGTGGCGAACATGGTCCAGGGCGAGGACGGGAAGTGGCGGACGATGGTCAAGGACGGGCTCTATCTGCACAAAATGGCGATCGGTGCGGTCTGCCGGGCTGAGCTGGCCCAAGGTCTCGAAGACTTGGGTTACGGGATCGAAAAGACGCATGGGGACGGGCGGTTCGAGATCGCAGGAGTATCACGGGATGTAGTGGAGGGGTTCTCGACGCGGAGGGCAGAGATCGAGGCGGCGATGGCGGCACGGCGGCTGTCGCTGTCTCCCGAAGAGCGTTCTGCAACAGACGTGACCGCGCCTACGCGGGCGCTGCGAGACGAGATCAATGGGCGGATCCGCGACCGTCTGATCGCCGAAGGCGTGGTCTCAGGTTCGCGGCGCCAGGGCGAGAAGCTGGTCTCGCGAGGACTGACACGGGCGGAGATGGCCCGCGCTTCGAACTATTCGGCGGGCGATACGGTGATCTTCAATCGCCAGTACAAGACGCTCGGGGTGGACAAGGGCGACGAGCGTGAGGTGGCAAGGGTCGACTACGAGCGCAACACGGTCTGGCTTCGCGACGGAAACGGCAACCTGGTCGACTGGCGGCCCTACATGCTTCGACCGGGCCTGGGCGGCCACCGTGCATGCCTTTCAGGGCAGGACGGTGGACCGGATCGTCGCCGCCATGCCCACGGGGAACCAACTCCAACCGTTGATTCTGGCCGTTTCCCAGTCCGCGTCCGAGTTCCATGCCACCCGCGTCTTGGCTAGTTAGAGGGACAATGCCCCATTTTTGGGCTGAGTGGCCGCGGGTGGGTAACTGCCCGCGGCCACCCAGCCACACCGATCCACCCACCATCATTTCCCGACACCCGTTCCCGGCCCGAATCGCCTCCCCGGCCGGCGCCGATCAGCGCCCACGGGAGCCACCCTGCAATGCCGGCCAATCTAGCAACCGATCCGCCGCCCGTCATCTCATCCCCCAACCCGGATGCCGCGCCCGTCCCCGGTATCGCGGAGGTGAACGATCGCGGTCTTCGGGTTGCGTCACGGCCCGGTATGAAAATGCCGCTCCCGATGGCGTCCCGATGGTGCCTTGTTCTCGTCGGCCCATCCGAGGATCCTCATGTCATGCGCTGCCGACGTACTCGTCACCAGCAGGGTGGCGAGCGCGAAGACCGCGGCTATTACTCGTCCACCGCGCATGCCTTCCTCATTGCCTGTGCGGCTTCGTCGAGCGCCGCCTCGGGCGCGTACTCGGTTTCGATCCGGATCTGCTCCCCCTCGATCTCGATCCGGATCGGCCCGCCGGCCCCGACGGCCTCCAGCACCCGGGCCGCTTGCAGGCTGACTTGCCAGTCCGGACGCGGGTCGTCGTAGGTCACGACCCGGCGCCGGATCGAGCTTCTCGCATCATCGCTTCCGTCCGTGCCTACGATCCGTACTCGTACCTCGCGGCTCGTCCAGTCCCGATCCCTCCACTCGAGCCACAACGCCTTCACGGGGTTGTCGAAGAACGTCAGCGCATCGGGCTCTCCCGAGCCTATATCCACCCTCAGCCAGGCCGTGATCGGGCCCTCCCCGGCCCGGCAGCTCAAGCCCAGGATCGCGTCCGCGTGATCTCGATCGCCGGGATACTCCCGGGCCCGCGAGCTGCCGGGGAGCTTGACGGCGCTCTTGACCGGGATCACATAGATCCAGTGCCCGAGCCCGTCGTTGCTCCGCACCGCGTTGACGTTGCTGGCGAGCTCCGCACCATGCGTCACGGCCGCGGCCAGAGCCCCGGCGAGGAGTGCCGCCGTGGCGGCCGCCGCTCTCATCGCGTCCGTCATACTTGTGCTACACGGCCTAATTTCTATGAGATTTCCAGCGATTTCCGGCGCTGCGGATTCTTGTTTCGCGCTGTCCTAACGCGCTTTTCCAAGAATTCCCCTGAATTACCTCGACCCGCCTGACTCCGCCTCTCAAGTTTGCGGAAGCATACCCGTAAAAGCCGCAAAACGCATTCCCAAGCTCACACTGACCAAGCGCACCGTAGACGCTCTCAAGACCGAAGACAAGCCCTGGATCGCCTGGGACGACAAGCTTACCGGCTTCGGTGTGCGCATCCATCCCTCGGGTGCGAAGTCCTTCCTTGTCAACTACCGCGCCGGCAACGGCGGGCGCAAGGCGCCCAACAAGCGCGTCGTCGTCGGCCGCGTCGGACGGGTCACCCCGGACCGGGCAAGGCGCCTGGCCCAGGAGCTTTTGGGGGTCGTCGCCGCAGGCGACGACCCCGCGGGCGAGCGCGCCGACGCGCGTGCCCTGCCGACATTGGGCGAGGCCTGCGAGGACTACATCATCTCGGGCCACGGCCGCTCGGCCGGCACCGACCGGGGATATCGCCGCTACGCTAGCCTCTATCTCGGCGACTGGCTCGCCCGCCCTCTTGATGCCATCACCCGCCGCAACATCAAGAGCCGCTTCCGCCTCCTGACCGAGCGCCACGACCCGATGTCCGCAAACCAGTGCCTGTCGTTCCTGCACTCGGTCTACCGTAGGCCCGGCGTGGACTACGAGGGTCTGCGCAATCCGGTGGAGCAGTGGCTCGCGGCGGGTGGGCGCTACCACCGCAAGACACGGCGGCGGATATCGTCTCCGGCCGAGGTGCTGCCGTGCTGGCGGACAGGTATAGAGGCGGCGGTGCACAACCCCGTACACCGGGACCTGTTGCTGTTTGGGTTCTACACGGGGATGCGCCGGGGAGAGATCCTGCCGCTTCGGTGGGAGCGGGTGGACTTGGGGCAGGGCTGTTCCGGGTGGAGGAGACCAGGACCGGGTGGCGCCGGAGTTGCCGGTGACGCGCCAGCTCAGGGCGATACCGGCGCGGCGGCGGGCCGAGGGCGCGGCCATGCAGGCGGAGCTTCGCGTGTGGGTGTTCCCGTCGCCGATGAGCGCCTCGGGGCATGTGGAGGAGCTTCACACGCACTACGAGAGCATCGCGTGCAGGCGGCGCGAAGTTCTGGTTTCGCGGGTTGCGCATCGCCTTCATCACCGTGGCCGAACGGAAGCTGATGCTGCCGCGGTCACTGACCAAGCGTCTGCTCCTCCAGCTCCGGGAAATCGAACACCGCACGACCAGGTCCGCGGACCTCAATCCAACGGTTTCATCGAGAGCCTGCACAGGAACCCTCCTTGATGAGCACTTCCGCGTCGTGGGTCGGACCAGGTTCTACGAAAGCACCGAAGAGATGCAGACCGACCTCCACACGCCTACGGCCTCACACCGTCTTGTCTCCGCGTAGCGCTGTGCACCCTGATGTCGTTCCGGAGCCGCGACGCAAGCAGACGGTCAAGGCGGAACGGTTGCGGCGCGTCCGAGGTAGGAAGTACCGCGGGACGTGTGCGTCACGTGACCACAGGGCCGCGGTGAGAGTTCTGATGAGTTGTTCGCATCATTCGAAATCAGTTGCAGCTTGCACGTGCGGTCTGCCTTGCTTGTGCGATTGACCGGTCGTACGTTCTGATCGCGTGGGCGGGACAGCCGCCGCCGGCCAACTCTCCTCGAACCTCTTGCAGCATGCGCACATAATATCGCGCGATAGCACACATCCCCATCCCACCGACGCGCAGGTTTCGATTGTGCGCCGCCAGCCTTTGTTCGATCCGGCGTTGGGCCTGCTCACAGGAGCCGCTGACCGCTCCGCCGTCACCGGAGACCCCCGCCAGATCCTTGCTGCTCGAAGCCTTCAAACCATCCGCGAGTCCCTTAAGGATAGCCATTCCGGAGTTCCCACTCTCATTCAGTTCTGCCAAGCCCCCGGCGACGCCCTTCATCAAGCCCATTATCGTATTCCGTGCATTGTCCTGGCGCCGCTTCTTCGCGCGCAGCCTTGCTTGCTGTTGCGCGATACTTCGGCGGTCCGTCTCTCGCATCTCTTTCGCGAGCCTCTGACTTTCCCGGTCTCTTTGCTGTTGCGCGAGGAGTCTCTGGCCTTCTTCCCGTTCTCTTTGCTGTTGCGCCAGTCTTTGGCGTCGTTGCTGTTCTTCCAGTTCTTGCCGCCGTTGCGCCAGCCTTTGCTCTTCTGCTAGCCTTTGCCGTTCTTGTTCCAGAGCCAGCCGTTCCCGCTCTTCCTCCAGCGCCAGGCGCTCGCGCTCCTCTTCCAGGGCCAGCCGCTCTCTTTCTTCTTCCAACTCTTGTTGTTCTTTTTCCGAACCGGCATGTGATTCCGGACCTTGGTCGCACTTCTGTTTTTCAAGGTTGTAATGCGAGATGCATGACCCGGATTCAGCGGCAAATACCGGTAGACACCCAGGGTACTTTTCATCGTCCGTGTTGGTGGCGAAAGATGTGGCTCGTTTGCACCAGTGCAGAAAGCGTTTGATGGTGTCCAGGCATGACTGACGCTGCCTGGGCAACCAGAAGAACGCCGCTCCCCCATCACTCGCAAATGGCGGCTTGAGACGCTCGCCGCCGACCATGCAACCACTATGAGTATAGTGATCGATCCTGACTTTCACATTCACTGCATTCTCCGCCTCCGCCACCGGCGGCCGGATGAGGGACAGAGCGGACAGGCCGAATATCAAGAGCAACACGAGATGCCGCACGTGAATTTTCGTCATGTGAAATACCTCCTCACTTAAAATTCAACGTCGATATTCGTCGGCTTTTACACAAATATGAGTCGCCGGGGAAATTGGTCCTATTTCCAAGGTTCATGCGCGCGTCTTCCCTGAGAAGATCGGGCGACGATGGGGAAGGATACTGGTGTCGCTTGCCTCCCAATCGCCATATCAATATACCCGTACGGGTGAGAATCAACCGCCGGGCACTCGAAGCGGGCGGCTGAGCCCGAGTGGAATACCGTCAGGAACGGGGGCCGGATGCGAGAGCATCCTTGTCCCCGTTCTCCTTGGCCGCGCGTTACTTGAACCGCCCCTCGTTAAGCTGCCAGTAGACCTCCGTCCCCTTGAGTGCGGCGCTCGCCTTCGCGTAGTCCCACGGCGTCTTGCCCGTCTTGTCTCTCCCGGCCGGATCGGCCCCGGCGGCGAGCAGGGCGGTGACGACATCCGGCGCCTCACTCCGGACCGCGGCCAGGTGCAGGGGCGTCCGGCCTTCTCCGTCCCGTGCGTTCACCTTGGCTCCGGCCTTCAGGCAACGGGACACGTCCGCTGCGCGGGCGTGCTCGAAAAACGCCTTCGTGTTCCAGTCTCCGCACGAAACCCCCGCCAGCCGCTGGTAGAGGTCCGTCCCCTTGAGCGCAGGGTTCGCCTTTGCATGATCCCACGGTGTCTTGTCCCCCTGGTCTCTCACCGCCGGATCGGCTCCGGCGGCAAGCAGGGCCGCCACCACTGCCGGGGTTGCGCTCTTCTCCGCCGCGGTGTGCAGGGGCGTCGCTCCCGTCTCATCCCGCGCGTTCACCTTGGCCCCGGCCTTCGCCAAGGCCGCCACGACCGCAGGCGCCTCGCCTTGCGCCGCATAGTGCAGGGGGGTCCATCCGCGCTCGTCCCGTGCGTTCACCCTGGCCCCGGCCTTCGCCAGGGCCGCCACGACCGCCGGGGTTTCACTCTTGAACGCCGCCGTGTGCAGGGGTGTCCGGCCTGTTTCGTCCCGCGCAATCACCTTGGCCCCGGTCTTCAGGCAACGGGAGACGTCCGCGGGGCCGGCGCGCTCGAAAAACGATGCCGTGTTCCAGTCTCCGCAGGAAACCCCCGCCCGCCGCAGAGAGAGGTCCGCTCCCTTGAGCGCGGCGTTCTCTCGCGCGTAATCCCGCGGCGTCTTGCCCGCCTGGTCTTTCACCGCCGGATCGGCCCCGGCATCCAGCAGCGCCCGCACGACCGCCGGCGTCTTGCCGAACCACGCCGCCAGGTGCAGGGGCGTCCATCCGCCTTTCTCGTCCCGCGCGTTCACCTTGGCCCCGGCCTTCGCCAGGGCTGCCACGATCACCGGGGCCTTGCCTTGCGCCGCATAGTGCAGGGGCGTCCGCCCGTCCTTGTTCCTCGCGTTGGCGTCCTTCGTCTCGAGGCAGCGGGAGAGGTCCGCCGCGCCGGCATGCTTGAAGAAAGCAGGCGTGTTCCATTTTTCGCAGGAAACCCCTGTCTTCACGCCCGGGCGGGAGCCCGGCTTGGCCTGCGCCTTCTTCAGGGCTTTCACGATTGCCCGTGTCTTGCTGAACTTCTCCGCGAATTGCAGCGGGGTCCGGCCCTTCTCGTCCAGCGCGTTCAGGTCGGCCCCGGCCTTCGCCAGGGCCGCCACGATTGCGGGTGCTTTGCTGAACACCGCCGCCAGGTGCAGGGGCGTCCGGCCCTTCTCATCCCGCGCGTTCAAATCGGCTCCGGCCTTCGCCAGGGGCGCCACGACCGCAGGGGTCTTGCTGTGCTGCGCCGCCAAATGCAGGGCCGTGCGGCCTTTCTCGTCCCGCACGTTGGGGTCTTTCGTCTTGAGGCAACGGGAGACGGCCGCCGCGTCAGCATGCCTGAAGAATCCCGAGCTATTCCATTTCTCGCAGGAAACCAGCGCCGCCCAAAGCCGCCGCTGGATCTGCTGCTTCCGGGCAGCCGCTGCGGCCTTCTTCTCCCTGAAGGCCGCTACGGCTTTCTCCCCGAAGGCTGCCACGATCGCCGGGTTTTCCCTTTCCTTCGCCATTTGCAGGGGTGTCTCTCCGGATACATCCCGCGCGTTCGGGTCGGCCCCGGCCGCCACCAGGGCTGTTACGATTGCCGGGTTTTCGTTGAACTCCGCCGCTCTGTGCAGGGGTGTGTTCTCCCACTTGTCCCGAGCGTTCACCTCGGCTCCGGCCTTCAACAGGGTGGCGGCAACCGCAGGGTTCTTGTTCCTCGCCGCTTTGTGCAGGGGCGTCTCCTCCCAGTCGTCCCGCGCATTCATCTCGGCCCCGGCCTTCATGAGGGCTGCTACGATTGCCGGGTTTTCGTTGGACCCCGCCGCTCTGTGCAGGGGTGTGTTCTCCCGCTTGTCCCGAGCGTTTACCTCGGCCCCGGCTCTCAGCAGGGCGGCCATGACGACGCGGTTCTTGTTCAAGGTCGCCCAGTGCAGGGAGGTTCGACCGTACTTGTCTCGCGCGTTGGGGTCGGCCCCGCCTTTCAGCAACGCTGCAATGACCGCGGGTTTCTTGTTCCAAGCCGCCCAATGAAGAGGGGTGTCGCCGTATTGTTCCCGCGCGCCCGTGCCGACGCTCGCTTTCAGTAGAGCGGCGACGGCCAAGTTCCATCCCAAGAACGCCTCATCGAGGGAAGTCTCGCCGCTCTTGTCGAGCGCCTTGGGGTCGGCCCCGGCCTTCAACAGGGTGGCGGCAACCGCAGGGTTCTTGTTCCTCGCCGCTTCGTGCAGGGGCGTCTCCTCCCAGTCGTCCCGTGCATTCACCTCAGCCCCAGCCTTAACGAGGACCGTTATCACTGCTGCGGTTTTGCTGTTCCTCGCAGCGACGTGCAGACGGGTCAACTTGAAGCGCCCGCGCGCGTTCGGATCTTTCACCTTCAGGCAACGAGACACGTCCGCCACGCTGGCGCGCTCGAAAAAGGCCTTCGTGTTCCAGTTCTCGCATGAGACCTCCGCCCCCGCGGCAGCGACTGCACCCATCCAGGCAGTGATCCACAGGCAGAGTCCCGCCAGGAACGGTCTGGCGAACAGCATCATCCCGGAACTCTTCATCATTCTTTCCGTGCCCGAAACGGGTCGCATCATCTTCTCCTCCCCTCCTGCTTACAGACAGGCCATCTCGTTACAGCCCGCCGAGGCGGAGAGTTCTCGGGAACCCGGCGATCATACATGAAAGCGGACGCGCACGACGGCTCCGGTCTGAACGAGGCAGCCCCCGCTCCTCCAGCCGGAGGGCGGCGCTGTCCCTCGCCTCGCACGCGATCCCGCCTTCCTGAAATCGCTGCTGTGGATGAAATTACATCACAACGGCCTGTAGAATCAAAGGAAATCCGCGTTGAAACGATCCCGGAATCGACGGCAAGTGCGGCAGAAACGGGCGGGCAAGACGCGGGGGTCTGAAGGGGAAAGGCATGACTCTGACCGCTCTGACCCCGATTTTCTTCGGCCACTCATCCCCGTCATCACGGACTCGTTCCGGGATACGGTGGTGAGGCACAGTGCGCCTCACCACCGACAACTGACCGGGTATTGGCGGATGGCTTCGTCCGGCGTCAGGATCGTGGCGTTGGAACCGAGGACGGCTGCGACCAGCACGCAGTCGAACGGATCCCGGTGATGGGCGGGCAGTTCGGAGGCGTCGAGCGCCAAGATGCGTTTCTCCGTCGCTCTTTCCGCTTGATCGGAGAACTTCCATGCATCGTCCGTGCTCAGCTTGACACCAAGGGGCATGGGCCGGAGGTTGCCGATGCGGCGGAGAACAGGGACGGCAGGGACGGATCGGTGCCGAGCCGTGTGTGGTGTTGACGAAAGTCGGAGACTGTGTAAGAACGGCGCCCAGATATGGTACAATCGGTACAATCGAAAACTGCTTTCAACGGACATGATCTTGCGCGCAGAGAAGCGACGAAACGACGGCTAAAATGACCCCGCACAAGACTGCTGAGGCGTAGCGGATGGCGCGGAAGTGGATGGCGCACGTGAAGTGAACCGCGAGGTGATGTGGGCGGTGGTCGTGGTGGGAAAGGTTTGCTGAACTTCCGGCCGTTTCAAGGTTCAGTATGTGGGCGAGGTGTGATGAGCGACAGAGTCGAGAAAGGAAGGGAAACAGAACGATGAGTGATCAGAGCAATCCCGTGAATTGGTTCGAGATCCCCGTGAACGACCTGGACCGGGCCAAGCGGTTCTACGAAACGGTGCTGGGTGTGGAGCTCAGCCTGAACGAAATGGGGGACGTCAAGATGGCTTGGTTTCCCATGACCGAAAAGGTTCCCGGAGCCATGGGCACTCTCATGAAGGCCGATGGCTACACGCCGTCTCGCGACGGAACCGTGGTCTACTTTTCCGTGCCCAGCATCGAGACGGCCTTGGCCAAGATCAACGGCGGCGGCGGGAAGGCGCTGTTGCCCAAGACCGATATCGGCGAGCATGGTTTCATTGCCCAGTTTGAAGACTGTGAGGGCAACCGGGTGGCGTTGCACTCCATGACGTAAAGCGGAAGAGATGAGGCGGAAGCTCTGCCGACGGAGACGTTGCCGCTGCCTGGCGCGGTTGCGGCCTGGGAGCAGGCAAGGAAACAGCTCGAAACGGGCCGCTATGCGGGAGTGGACACCAACACGGTGACGAGCGGCCCGGAGGCAGAGGAGTTCAAAAAATGCTCGGTATCGAAAAAGTAGACCATGTCGGCATCCGGGTCAGCGACAAGTCGGTCTCCATTACCTTTTATGAACGACTGGGCTTCCGGACCCTCTCCGACACGGGCTTCGAGAAGGGCCATCCGATCATCATGCAGCATCCCTCGGGCGTCGTTCTCAACCTGCTCGGGCCGGCCGACATGCCGAACGAAAAGAACATCCTCATGGACGTGGGCGAGAAGTATCCGGGCATTACCCACGTCTCGTTCAAAGTCGCCTCGATTGACGCCGCCAGGCGGTTCCTCGCAGAGAACCATATCCCTCTAAGCGGTCAGTTCTCCTTCAAGGACCTGCAAGCCATCTTCATCCGTGACCCGGACCGGAACGTAATCGAACTGGATGCCTATGCCGGGGATGAACCCGAGACCCGTGGAGGCAACGGCGAGCATACCGGCTATCAGGGGCATCCATAGCCACGATCTTTGCGTCCAGGCAAACTGCTGCAAACTGCACGCGCTTGTCGTGTCCTCGGTCTGGATGACAATGTGCCGCCTTCGGGCCTTACGGATTCATCGTACGGCGAAGGGCGGCGGCGTCTCGGGCGGTGTTGGTAGCGGCGTCTGCCGTTCAGGTCGAAACGAAGATCGCAGGGGCTGTGGGGTGCCGTCGTCGCGGGAGGACTCTCATGCCGAATCGTCGGTCGTTTACGGGCGCCGTGGCCGCCGTCTGTATGGCGCCGGCGAATGCGATGGCGGTGGACGGTACGCGGGGATCGCTGTCGCCGAACGGCTACCCCCTGGCCTGTGATCTTGGTACCCGGCGGCTTGGACGGTGGCGACAACTAGGAAGGAATTGAGAGGCGCTGGAGGTGCTGTCCCCAGCCTACCGTCCACGCGCCGGGGACCTGTGGCGCCCCGCGGATGAAGGAGCGCCTCGACCTCGGTGTATTTCGGTCATGGACAGGAAGCGTCAGTGGTACGACATCGAGAGAGAGTCGGACGTATACCGGTCCTGTCAGGTACGTATATCGGTGGTAGACAGGCGCAGCCTTGCGCCGACGGGGATGCGGAAAGGAGCGTATATCCATGCGACATACGCTAGGTCCAACAAGAGCAAGACGCCCAAAGGCGACGCCTGTACCCGAAGGGCACGCCAAACGTACCAATGGCACAACCAGCATCGGGGATGCGTCGGGTGTGGCCTCCTAACGCCGCATGGCGTCGCTATCCCGCTTCCCGTGTCCTCAAGCCAACGCGCGCTGCAACCCCTGTGTCTTGGGCCGTGAGCCCGAGCGGCGCCTGAGCGCCAGCACCGGCCGAAGCAGTTCCCGCATGGGCGGTGCGGCTTGCGGGCGGCAGTGTGGGAGGCACGAGGCAACGAATCAATGCCTGAGAGACTGCAACCGGTTCGGGTCATTCACTGACCGGCACTGTCGGCAGCGGCGCGTCGCCCGTGATCACCACTGAGCGGTTGCGGGTGCGCTGGTTGCTGCACTTCCGACCGATCGCTGATGCACTGAGCGAGTCCCGACCGGCCAGCCTTCAACGGCGGTTTGCCGTTCTGTAACAGTCCGGCTCCTGCTGTTCACCGGGGCACGGTCCTCGGAGGTCAGGTGGATACGCGGCGCCCGCGCGGTGCTCAACGCCCTGCCGCGCACCGGCACAAGGCTTCGCGTGCTCGCCGGCGTGGGCATCCACGAGTGCCGCTCCACGCTGGCGAGCCACGCCGTGACGAGCGGCGTCGACCGTTACACCGTGGTCGCCTGCTCGGCCCCCGCAAGCGCCTCCTCACGGCCATCCACGCCCATGTCGACGATGTGCTGCCCTGCGGGAGGCCAGCGCGCGTCACCCGTCGCTGCCGCGCCGGACGGTTGGCGAATCGCCGTCCGCACGCCGCAATCGGGCCAGCCGGTAGTGCGGGAGTCGGGCGGTGGCGGCTGCGGGCGATGATTTGCTGATATTCGTCGAGAATTCACGGTAGTGTCACTGAATTCCCAAAACATGTCACACCTATTTCACGATAAATCGTCTATGATCGGGCGATATTGGCGGGTCTGCGTCACGGTGATCGGGAGCCCGTATACGAGTGCATTGCAGTTGGAGGAGTTCGGGAATGGCGACGATCGGATATAGGGAAGAGACGGGTGCGGGTATCGTGCGGGCCGCGGTTGCGGCGACGTTCGGTGGCCGGGGCGTGGCCGCGTTCGGCGGCCGGTTCACCGGCACGCCCTATCTCGGGCTCGGGTGACCGACGCGGGCGGGCGCGACTACCGCCTCGGCTGCCGCCTCGGCTGCCGGCTCGGCTGCCGGCTCGGCGCCGCGTGCGCGCCAACGACGACGAACCCGAGGACGGCATCGGGCTGCGCCTGACCCTGCGGTGGTAGCGGGCCGGACGCGGCGGCGGGTCGGCAAGGCGCGCCAGCCCATGAAAGGCGGTTACCGCGGCGCCACCCTGTCCTATGAACCAGGACCACCTCAAAAAGCGAGGGGGACGATCACGCTAACTGCGAGGCCATCAGCTTTTCTACGGCGCAGGCTCGTGGCAAATCAACGGATGTAGGCGAACAGAGGGGAGGTCGCAGGAATGGCATTTCTTGTGTTCGAGTGTTACGAGGACGGGGGCCAACAGTTCATCCGTCCGAACGTCATCCGTCCGAACGTCATCCGTCCGAACGTCCGGCAGCATTTCAGTCTCGCTGGTCACAACCTTCTCTATAATGCATGGCAGGAGAAGCACAGCCCCCTTAACGATGGATGGCAGGTTTCGGAGGAAGACCTGATTGGGCTTCTTACCCACAATGAGCACAATCTTACGACCCGCCGTTTAATCATCGACTTTGCCCCTTGTAGTCCACAGCGAATCGGTCTGGTAGAACTGCGGAACGTATACGCCTATACGTGGAACGACGGCAACAACAACCCGCGGTGGACGCCGCTGATGTTGAGGTATGTGAAGGTCCTAGAGCGGCCGTTGGGCGATGAGACAAGACAGGAGATCCTGAACGCCATCCCCCTGCCGGAGCAAGATGCCCCTGTCTATTTCGGATTCCTGTATTTGAAGGGCGACTGGAATTGGGGCCGGATTGGGCAAACGAACGCAGCGTTCTTGTATGGCGCTGCTCTGGAGTACTTTCGGCGGTATTTCTGCTAACGGCTTGTGGTGTCCGGTGATGGAGTTGCCCCATCACAACGGGCAGACGCTACCGTGTAAAGTCGTCGATGACCCAGAGCACACGGAACGTCCCCTCGCGTTCCGCGTCCGGCCGCCGCGCGTCATGAGCACACGGGGATTGGCGGCCGCGGCGGGCGCCCAGGGCTGCACCGCCCACAACCTCAACAAGCTCGCTGCCTACCGTGCCGCGGCTCAAGCCTGAGAGAGCCGTGTCTTGTTTCCTCGGGCGAGGAACACGACCGCCGGGGAACTCGACAGACTCCGAGCGGCGCTTGAGCGTCGGGTTCCGCTGCGCACTTGCAGGAACACTTCCCGGACCATCGTGCGGCTTTCTGGCTGGCGTCAAGGAAGCGGGAGGCAACAAGGCGACGCTCGCCGGGGCGACACGCGCTACGACACTCACTCAACCGTCACTGTCGGCGGTGGCGCAGATGTGCCGGACATTCCAGAAGTCGTCGGTGAACAGAGAGGTGCGGCCATGCCGCGACAGCATGCCCGGCACGCTCTCGTCGGAGTGGAGGTGCAGGATGTCTTCGAGGACGACACGGGCGTCGCCGAAACGCCGCGACGCCTGGTTGATGGAAGCGGTCACGGGCACGTCGGCGTTCAGGCGTTCGGACATAAATGGCGGTTCGTTTGCGACGCATGGCGCACGGCGCTGCGCTTGTCGGGATGAAGTCCGGCACGGGGCGCGGACAGGAACCTGGCGCGCTGCCGGCGATGAAACCCGGAAGGAGAAGACCATGAAGAAGTCCGACATCGCGGTCCGCGTTGCCTGTCAGGCCTCGCTGTCGAAGGCCGTGGCGGAGGTCGCGGTCAACGCGGTCTTCGAGGCCGTCGGGGACGCTCTCGCCAGGGGAGACAAGGTCACCGTGTCAGGGTTCGGCACGTTTGCGACAAGGAGCCGGGCGGCGCGGACGGGACGAAACCCCCGGACCGGGGAGAGCGTTGCCATCGCGGCGTCCAGGGCCCCGGCGTTCAAGGCGGGAAAGGCGCTTCGGGACGGGTTGCGCCGGGGACCGGGCGGACAGGGAGGGACCTTGTGATGGTCCGGGTTTTCTCCATGCCGCCGGGCCGGACACGGGCGGAGCATGCCGCGCCGGGTGGTCGAAGGTGAAGGAAGGCTAGGGTGGACCGGGAGAGCGTTTCCGAAGTCGTGCGCCAATGCCTGGACGAAGCCTTCGCCAACCTGCGCGGCAAGCGCGCCGGCGTGGAGGAGTGGACCAGGGAGATCAAGACGCAGTTGTGTCTTGCCGGAGCGGCGCAACAGCCGCCGTTGCACGTTTGCGCTTCGGGGGTCGAAGAGGCCGACAACGGGGAGTGGCTGTACGACGTCTGCTGGCTCAGGTATGGCGAAAACCCCGACTGCCTGAACGAGGTCGTTCTGATACTGGAGTGCGAATGGGGAGGCGCGGGCGCCGATACGGGACGGATCCGGGACGGCTTCCACAAGCTCGTGGTGGGACGTGCCCGCGTCCGCTGCATGATCTGGAAAGACGGCAACGGGCGGGACGATCCGGCGGTGGTGGAGTGGCTAGCGGGAATGATGGGCGAGTGCTTGGAGACAGCCCCCGACGATCTCTACCTGCTCGCCCGCTATACGGCCTATGGCTTCCAGTACTGGCATCTGTGCGGGAACGGGACCGTCTACCCGATGTAGTCCGGAGCCGTTGACGGAAGAAGGCACGCCTGCCGGGAGGGAACATTCCGGTTGCCGACACCGTCCGGGATTTCCTTGGACGCGCTCTGCAGGGCGCGGCGGGTACGCCGAGGGTCCCACTGGAGGCAGTGCTGCTTCAGGACGGCAGCGGAGTCATCCATGTCCTTGTGGTGGATGTCGACCAAAGCAATCACTTTCGATCACAGCCACACTCGTTGACCGAGCGCTCAGCCAATGGTGGCCTCGTTGCGGCGCGTAACGCAGCGCGCTACAGTGATGTATGAGGATCAGGCACAAGGGACTGCGGGCGCTGCACGAACGGGACAACGCCGCACGGCTTCCTGCCGGTCTGGTGCCACGGCTCCGGCGCATCCTGTTCCGCCTGCAGGAGGCGGCACATCCGCGTGACGCGACGCGCCCGGCTTCCGGCTGCATCCCCTGAGGGGCGACCGCGCGGGTCAGTGGAGCGTTGACGTCTCGGGCAACTGGCGCGTGGTGTTCCGTTTCGAGGAGGGCGAGGTCGTAGACGTGGACCTGATCGACTATCACTGATCCGAAGGGAGAGCTGACCATGAACGAAATGGCAAGTGATCGCGTCGGCCCGATGCTCAACCCGCCCCACCTGGGCGAACTGGTCCGCGAGAGCATGGACGGTGTGGGCTGGAACGTTACCGAGACAGCGGCGCGTCTTGGCTGCGAGCGCGGAACGCTGTCGCGCCTACTGCACGGCAAGGCGGGCGTGTCCGCGAATATGGCGCTAGCGCTGGAGGATATCGGCTGGGGGACCGCCGATCACTGGATGCGGATGCAGGCGAGCTACGAGCTTGCGCAGGTGCGCCGGGAGCGGGCAGCGGCAGAACGGCGTGCGGGCGCATTGCACGCATGATACAGAGGTACGGAATTTCCTAGTTTAGGGTCTTGTGTTCGGACGCGCTGCCCAAGGCTGATCGTCAACGGGGGAGGAAGCATGGAGAAGACGGGGCGAAAGAATGCGGCCGGTGATTGGCTGCGGGGAGAACTCCTCTCCCGTGTGGTTTCAATCGGCATGCTTTCCATGGCCTTAACGGGTTTCGGATTGGGATTCATGGTTCGGGGCTTTGCCGTGTTCGACGGGTGGCCCGAAATTCTGACGGAGTGGGTCACCGTGGCTCTGATGGTTGCAGGGCTGAGTGCGCTGTACTTGTACTGCCGTCACCTCGACGCCACATGGGGTCGCGGACTGACGGCGGAGCGTCAGGTCGGCGATCTCATCGAACACGCCGTGGCACAGCGCGGCTGCGCATTCGCGCATGACGTCAAGGGAGCGCTGGGCGGGCGGGGCAACGTCGATCATGTGGTGATGACACCGGCGGGCATCTGGGTGGTGGAGACCAAGGCGTGCTGGCTGAGCAAGCGGAGGTTTCCTGCGGCCTTGCGCCAGGTGGGGGAGAATGTACGCCGGGTTCGCCGCCATCTCGGCACTGGTATTCCCGTTCGCGGTGCGCTTGTCATCGCGGACCGCTCCAAGGACTCGCTGGAACTGGAGTACGACTGGAACGGGGAGCCTGTCAAGGTCTTCGGCCCGAAGAAGTTTTGGAGTCTGCTGCGTAGCGAACGCGAGCATGCGGGCGACAACGCACAGCGCTCCGAGACGGCGATGACTGAAAGGATGGTGTGGAGTCTCGGTTCCACGGTATACGCAGATCCTTAGCCGGTGTGTTCAAGGGGACCCCGAAGCCGTGCAGGTCCAAGCCTGGGCGACCCGAACGCAGGGCGGGAATGTTGGCGCCGAGGTGCACGGCGAAGCAGGGTCGGTCCAGGCGAATGGGGTTTGGCCTGTAGCACCGGTGCATGCCAATGCAAGGATATCTCGCCGTCCCCACGCCGTGTCACAGACGTTTGACCGCCCGGCCCATCGTCATCTAGATTCGACCGAGAGTCAATCCGAGGGGCGGAGCGATTGATCGAAGCCCTTTCGCACCAAATCCGTACAGCGAAGGGGATTTAGAAGGAGACGCGAAGTGGCCATTTATCAGATGCTTTCTCTCGCTGGAGAAGGAAGAAACATCAGCGCCCTACAGGAACTCGTTCTTGCTCAAGTAGGAACTAGGGTCGAGACACCATTCAATGAGGATACGCTCTTTTTCGACGTCGATGAGTGGAGCATCATTTGCCCAACCTCAACGGTAGCCGTGACAGTAAGAGTAAAGGGGAAGTGGAATCACCGAATGCTGAGGTGGTAGTCACCCGGTAGCGGCGTCGGCGCTTGGAGCGAAGGCCCTCTTGGCGCATCAGACGCGCTACGCGGTGCCGTCCGACTGCCTCCCCGTCCTCGACCAGGTCCCGGTGCACCCGCGGGCTGCCGTAGGTCCCACGCGACGCCGTGTGGCTCGCCTTGATGTTGACCAGCAAGCGGCGGTCCTCGCCTGCTCGCGTGCTCTCACGACGCCCACGCGAGGCGTAGAAGCCGCTTCGAGAGACCTCAAGCAGCCGGCACATCATGGTCACGGGAAATCTGGCCTTCTCCGCCTCGATGAACGCGAACCTCACATCGATTCCTTGGCGAAGAAGGCCGTCGCTTTTTTTAGGATGTCGCGCTCCATCCGTAGCTGCCGGTTCTCCGACCGCAGCTGGCGT
Organism: uncultured Binatia bacterium (SeqCode); assembly: GCA_965221155.1. Taxonomy (GTDB): domain Bacteria; phylum Desulfobacterota; class Binatia; order UBA9968; family JAJDTQ01; genus JAJDTQ01. The sequence goes on from OZ244869.1 coordinate 3,213,436, forward strand.
AGCTCCTCGAGCTCGCCCGTGCTCACGCCCTCGCGCACACCAGCGTCCACGTCGAACTGGCGCACCCAATTGCGAACCGCCGATTCCGTCAAGTCCAGATCACGCGCGACCTCGCCGATCGAGCGCGGTCCCTCCTTGACCAGTTTGACCGTTTCGAGCTTGAACTCCTTCGAAAACTTCCGTCTCTTCCGAGTCATGGTCGTCACCTCCGAGGCCATCATCGCCTCATATCAGATGTCCACCAAACCCGGGTAAGACCAAAGCGGATTGTTCGCCCGTGAGGTGAGCGGGGGCTTTGAGGTCACGGCGTATGAGGCGGGTTCAGGCACTGTAGACTTCTCGTCGACTGGCGCCCACAGCGCCATCGTGACAGTGAGCGTGCGATAGTGCGAAGTTGTCGTTAGGGAAACAACCCTATATGAGGACGCCGGTTCCACGACGTTACGTTTCTACCGCTCCGTGGACGCTTCAATCACTAGCGGAGACATAGCGGTCGGCTACAGAAGCGGTGAGCGGCTTGGCGCCGGAGGTGCACTGGTAGAGAGTCAGTGAAGTTGCCCGCGTCACGGCACCGTCGAATACAGCGCGGCGTGGGACATCGCCCGATGCGTGCAAGCAGGCAGCGCCGGCGGCGTTTTGTGCTGACAAAACCGCTTCCAGGGACGGCCGCCAGATGACCCGTCATCTGTGGCGGGAAGGCGCCCGTGTAGGGTCGTCACCGGGTGTCCGTCCTATGCTGGGTGATACCCCACCGCAACTCACGTTGCGGGCGGGCGAGCCTCTGTCGCCGACACCTCGGGTCCCATCAGCTGGTCAATGCGGTCGGCGATGCGCTGGGCGGGCTCCCGAAGCTGCTCCACCGTCCAGTCCGCGGCGTAGCCCTCGGTCACGTCGCCGGGCCGCGCGTGGTTCACCAACCGCTTGGTCAGTGAGCGCGGCAGCATCAGTTCCCGTTCGGCCACCGTGATGAAACAGTTGCGCAACCCGTGGAACCAGAACTTCGCTCCCCCCGCCCGCCCGATGGCCTCGTAGTGCTCCTGCAACTCCTCCACATGCCCCGAGACGCTCGCCCGTGACGGGAACACCCAGCCGCGAAGCTTCGCCGCCATGGCGTCGCAGTTGGCGCGACGCCGCGCCAGGATCTCCCCGAGCTGGCGCGTCACCGGAAGCTCGAGCGGCACGCCTGTCTTCGTCTCTTCTACCCGGAAGAGCCCCTTCTCCAGGTCCACGTCCTCCCACCGAAGGGCCATGATCTCTCCCCGGCGCATCCCCGTGTAGAGCCCGAACAGAAACACGTCCCGGTGCACCGGGTTCCCCACCACCGCCTCCATGCCCTTGCGCCAGCACGGCAGCACCTCGGCAGGAGACGAGATCCGCTTCCTCCTCTTTCGGTGGTAGCGCCCTCCCGCAGCAAGCCACTGCTCCACCGGATTGCGCAGACCCTCGTGGTCCACGCACGGCCTCCGGTACACCGAGCGCAGGAACGACAGGCACTGGTTGGCGGGCATCTCTCCGTGGCGCTCGGTGAGAAGCCGGAATCGGCTCTCCACTTCGCGGCGGGTGATGGAATCGAGAGGCCGCGAAAGCCAGTCGCCGAGATAAAGGGCAGTGTAGCGGCGATAGCCCCGCTCGGTGCTAACCGCGCGGCCGTGGCCCGACTTGATGTAGTCCTCGCAGACCTCTCCCAGTCTCGGCAATCCACGCGCCTCCGCCCGCTCGCCCGCCGGGTCGTCTCCGGCGGCCACGCGCCCTAGGAGTTCCTGGGCCTGGCGCCTTGCCTCGTCCGGGGTGACACGGCCGAAACGGCCCACCACCACGCGCTTGTTGGGCGCCTTGCGCCCGCCGTTGCCGACGCGGTAGTTTACGACGAAGGACTTCCGGCCCGATGGGTGGACGCGCACGCCGAAGCCTGTGAGCTTGTCGTCCCAGGCGATCCAGGGCTTGCCGTCGGGCTCAAGAGCGTCTACGGTGCGCTTCGTGAGGGTGAGCTTGACCCTGGCGGTGAGTTTCGCGGAGTGTTGTTCCTGTTCCGAGCGAAAAACCATGAGGTTAGGAAAACTGAGGTTATCATAGCATGGACCTTCCAGGAGTCAACCCCAGAATCAACACGACAACGGGAAACGTAGCGCATCGGAGTGAAGCGGGAGGCACCATCTGGCGCGCTGCAGCGCCTCCTACATCACCGGAAAGTATACGCTATTTGGCATTGTTGGCGATGGCAGCGCATGCGTGAGCATGGACGCGGTCGATTGATAGAAGCATGACAGGGGGGTTTCAAACCCGCCCGTGCCACAAAGACACTGACGGAGCCTGAATTTATGCCGGTACAGTTTGGAGTCGCCATTCGCAATTTCGTCGGCCCGGGGGAGACCCCGGACGTGGAGGGGTTGCTACGTTATGCAGAGCGCGCCGAGGAACTGGGCTTCGAATCGCTCTGGGCCTGGGATCACGTCCTTCTGGGGGTGGACCCGAGCTTCCCGGTGCTGGACTCGCTGACCATCCTCACGGCCATCGCGGTCCGGACCCGGCGCGTGCGGCTCGGCACCGGGGTCATGGTGCTGCCGCTGCGCAACCCGGTGGTGGCGGCGAAAGTCCTGGCCAGCCTGGACCAGATCTCCAACGGCCGGCTGCTGCTGGGGGCGGCCTCCGGCTGGTACGCCCGGGAGTTCGACGCCGTCGGCATCTCCTTCAAGGACCGCGGCCGCATCTTCGAGCGCAACCTCGACCTGCTGGTGCGGCTGTGGACCGAGGACGCCGTGACCGAGCAGGTGGACGAGCTGAATCTGCGGTCGGCGGTGCTCCTGCCCAAGCCGGTTCAGAAGCCGCATCCGCCGATCCTGATCGGGGGCTACATCGATCGGGTGCTGCGCCGCGCGGGCCGGAAGGGGGACGGCTGGCTGACCTATTTTTACACACCCGAGGGCTTCACCAAGAGCTGGGCCAAGGTCCTGGAGGCCGCCGAAAAGGCCGGCCGGGATCCGTCGAAGCTCACCGCCACCAACCAGCTTGCGATCTACGTCGGACCGTCCAGGCAGGCGGCGGATGAACCCATGCGGCACTGGCTCTCCACCGAATGGGACATCGCCAAATGGAGCGACTCCACCATCGATCACGCGATTCGCGGTACCGCCGAACAATGTGCGGAGCAGCTCCAGGCCCACGTGGACACCGGCGTTCACCGGATCATCCTGATCCCCTACCGGTACGAGCCGGAGCAGTTGGAGATGATCGCCTCGGATGTGATTCCCAAACTGAGAGACCCGGGGAAATGAGAATAACCCCTCCGAGGCTCGGACGAGGAAACGTAGGGGCGGGTTTCAAACCCGCCCGTGCCCGGTCCATTGCCTGGCTCACGACCGGCGCAGCAAACAGGGGCACGGCATATGCGGTTTGACTATTTCGAGCCGACGTCGCTCGATGAGGCGAGCGGCCTCTTGCAGGAAGGGAAGGGCGCCCGCAAACCCCTTGCCGGTGGCACCGATATCGTCATACAGTTGCGCCGTCGGGTGGCCCGAACCGAGGGTCTGGTGAACCTCAAGCGGATACCGGAGCTCTCCGGCTGGACCTGCGAGCCCGGCCGGGGGCTCCGGCTCGGCGCCTGCACGCCCATGCGGGACCTGGAGACGTCGGCCGCGGTGGGCGAGCGCTTTCCCTCGATCCATGAGGCGCTTCGAGTGGTGGGGTCGTTGCAGTTGCGAAACCTCGCCAGCGTGGGCGGAAACCTGTGCAATGCCTCGCCGTCGGCGGACACCGCGCCGCCGCTCATGGCCCTGGGGGCCACGGCGAGCCTGTGGACCGATGAGTCCCGGCGGGAGACCGTGTCGGTGGAGAATTTCTTCGCGGGACCCGGAGCGTCGGTGCTGGGCACCGGCGGTTTGCTCCTGGCGGTGGATGTGCCGGAGCCGGAGCCGCTCAGCGGTGACGCCTTCGAGCGTTTCACCCCGCGGTCGGCCATGGATATCGCCATCGCCAGCGCGGCGGCGGCGGTGACGCTGGACGCGGCGGGCCAAAGGGTGCGGGCGGTGCGCATCGCCCTGGGCGCGGTGGCGCCCACGCCCATCCGGGCTCTCCGGGCCGAGGATATGGTGCGGGAAAAGGAGCCGACTCCGAAGCTTCTCGAGTGGGTCGGCGGCGCGGCGATGGAGGAGTGCCGGCCGATTGACGACATCCGCGGGACCGCGGCCTACCGCAAGGAGCTGATACGGATTCTCGTGCAACGCGTGCTGCGGCAGGCGGTGGAACGGGCCCGGGCCGGCCGGACGGAAACGATATGAAACAACGGTATGCTCTTCGGGTGAACGGCGGGACCAGGGAAACCGAAGCGGAGCCCTACGAGTCCCTGCTGGACGTGCTTCGGGAAAACCTTCGGCTGACCGGCAGCAAGAAGGGATGCAACGAGGCCGAGTGTGGGTCGTGCACGGTGCTGATGGACGGCCGGCCGGTGGTCTCCTGCTTGGTGCTCGTGCCCGATGCGGTGAATCAGGAGATCGTCACCATCGAGGCGCTGGCCGAGGACGGGGTTCCTCATCCGGTGCAGCGGCAGATGGTGGAGCAGGGCGGCGTCCAGTGCGGCTACTGCACTCCGGGGATGATCATGAGTGCCTACGCGCTGCTTAGGGAAAACCCGGACCCCACGGACGAAGAGATCCGCTTCGCCATCTCCGGGAACATCTGCCGCTGTACCGGATACGGCAAGATCGTCAAGGCCGTGCGCGCGGCTGCGGTTGAGCTCGGAAACGAGGGGACGGCGCCATGAGCGAAGACACCTCCCAGGAAACCGGCCGCCCGTATCAGTGGATCGGAAAGAACGTCACCAAGCCCGACGCGCTGGAGAAGGCGTTGGGCGCTACCGAGTACGTGGGCGACATGCTGATGCCCGGCATGCTTCACGCCAAGATCCTGTGGGCGGGAACGGCACACGCGGTGGTCCGGAACATCGACACCCGTGATGCCGCCCGGGTGCCGGGTGTGGCGGCCGTGCTGACCGCCGCGGACGTACCCGGGACCAACCGGTTCGGACTCGCCGTGCTCGATCAGCGGGTGCTGGTGGACGACAAGGTGCGGTCCGCGGGCGACGCGCTGGCGCTGGTGGCGGCCGAGGACGAGGAGACAGCCGAGGAGGCGGTATCGAAGATCAAGGTGGACCTCGAGCCGTTGCGGCCCATTCTCACCTACGAGGACGCCCTGGATCCCGGCGCGCCTTCGGTTCACGAGGGCGGCAACGTGTTCCAGCACACGACGGTGCGCAAGGGCGACCTGGAGAAGGGCATCGGGGAGTCCGACGTGATCGTGGAGAACTCCTACCATACCCATCGGATGGATCACGTCCCTATGGAGCCGGAGGCAGGCCTGGCCTATCTCGATCCCTCCGGCGTGCTGAACATCCTGGTGGGGACCCAGTATCCCTATCGGGACCGCCGGCAGATCGCGCCCGCCCTGGCCCTGGCCATGAACAAGGTGCGGGTGATCCAGGCGCCCATCGGCGGCGGCTTCGGCCGCAAGGACGACATCACCGCCGAGATCCACGTGGGTCTGCTGGCGTTGAAGACGCGCCGGCCCGTGCGCCTGGTCTACACCCGGGAAGAGTCCCTCATCGCCAACACCAAGCGCCATCCCATGGCCATGAAGTTCCGCACCGGCGCCCGTGCCGACGGACGGCTGACCTTTCTGGACGGGGACATCTACGGCGACACGGGCTCGGGTGTCTCCCTGGGGGCCTATGTCATCAAGAAGGCGGGTATTCACGCCACCGGCCCCTACGATGTGCCCAACATTCGGGTGGACACCTACACGCTCTATACGAACAATCTCGTCTCCGGGGCCATGCGCGGCTTCGGGGTGATGCAGGCCGCCGTGGCCCACGAGTCCCAGATGGACCAGTTGGCCCATCGCCTGGGCATGTCGCCGCTGGATTTTCGGCTGAAGAACTGTCTCAAGCCGGGGCTCGCCTCATCCACCGGACAGTTGATGAACGAGGGCTGCGGCATCGAGGCGACGCTGCAGCGCATCAAGGACTACATGAGCGCTCGCGACCTGCGCTTCAAACGGCCTCAAGCGGCTTCGTGAGGCTAGTGGGCTAGACAGCCATGGCAATAAGAAAAGGTTTGGGCATCGGCTCCATGTACTACGGCATCGGCTACGGTTTCAGCCGGGCCGACATCGGCTCGGCCGAGATCGAGATGGCCGAGGACGGCACCACCACGGTCTACTCGGGCGCCTGCGACATGGGCCAAGGCGTCATGACGGTGGTGACCCAGGTGGCCGCGGAAGAGCTCGGCATCGAGCCCGAGCAGATTCGCGTGGTGGCGGCCGACACCGGCAGCACGCCGGACGCCGGGCCCACCTCGGGCAGCCGCGCCACCTTCGTCCAGGGCGTGGCGGTGCAGCGGGCGGCCCAGGAGTTGCGGGGGGAGATCCTCGACATGGCCTCGCGCATGCTGGAGTGCCCGAAGGAGCACCTCCACGTGAGCCGGGGTCAGGTCTGCGAGATCGCGACCGACCGGCCGCTGGTGTCCGTGGGCAAGGTGGCGCAACAGCTTCACTTCCACGGCCGGCGGGCGGCCGCCTGGGGTTGGCACGACAACACCACGGATGACGTGGACCCGGAGACGTCCCAGGGGGACGCCTACGCCACCTATGGCTGGGCCACCCAGTTGGCCGAGGTAGAGGTGGATACGGAGACCGGCCGCGTGCGCCTTACCAAGCTGGTTTCCGCCACGGACGCGGGCAAGGCCATCAACCCGGCGGCGGTGGAGGGGCAGATCGAGGGCGGCGCCACCATGGGCCTGGGCTACGGCCTTTACGAGCAGCATATCCTGGAGAACGGCGTGCCGCGCACGTCGTCGCTGGCGTTCTACCTCGTGCCCACCGCCATGGACGTGCCGGACATCGAGTGCGAGATCGTGGAGGTGCCCGATCCCAAGGGGCCGTTCGGCGCCAAGGGCGTGGCCGAGCCGGCCACCATCCCCACCACGCCGGCCATCATGAATGCCATCTACGACGCCATCGGCATCCGCATCACCGAGACTCCCGTCACGCCGGAACGGGTCTTCTTCGCCATCCGGGAGGCCAAGGCCCGGGGCGAGTTCAGCGACGACTGACGCGGGGAGGAGACTACAAATTGGATCTTCGAAGTGGAGTGGATCTTCGAAGTGGAGTGGGTCATCGGGTAGGATTGCTCATCCCTTCATCGAACACCGTCATGGAGGTGGACTTCTACCGGCACCTGCCCGCGTCGGCCACGGTCCATCCCGGGCGGATGTACATGGAGGCCACCACGGTCAAGGGCGAGGAAGAGATGCTCGACGAGTATTGCCTTCCCACGGCCGGCGACGTGGCCACCGCCAGGCCGGACCTGGTGGTGTTCGGCTGCACCAGCGCCGGGGCGCTCCGGGGCAACGCCTACGACGCCGAGTTGTGCCGCCGGATCTCGGACGTCACCGGCAAGCCCACGGTCAGCGTCATCGAGTCGGTGCGGCGCAAGCTGATGGGCCTGAAGGTTCAGCGTGTGGCCGTGCTGACGCCCTATATCGAGGACCTCAACGTCCGCATCAAGGCCAGCGTGGAAGACGACGGCATCGAGGTGGTTTCGATTCACGGCATGGGCATCAGCGTCAACTTCAATCTCGCCCTGGTGGAGCCGCCGGAGATCCTGGCCTTCGCCCGGGAGAAGCTGGGTCCCCGGCCGCCGGCGGACGCGCTGTTCATTTCCTGCACCAACTACCAGGCGGTGGCGACGCTGCCGCGGTTGAAGGAGACCTACGACTTGCCCATCGTCACCAGCAATCAGGCCGCCCTCGAAGCCGTGAGCCGGGCGCTGGAGTTGGAGCTCGTGGGCATGGGTTGAGCGTCCTTCGACTTCGCTACGCTACGCTCAGGACGAACGGTTTTGGAAGCCTCTTTTCCGTTCGTCCTGAGCGTAGCGTAGCGAAGTCGAAGGACCGCCATCCCGGGCCAGGGTAGTTTGTCAGGGTCTTGAACGCGGCTGAGGCGTGGGCGGGTTCGAAAACCAGCCCACCATAGGAGGAACCCCAATGGAATTCATGAAGCTCGAAGGCGCCGTGGACTTGCACGTACACTCGTATCCGTGCGTGTTCCAGCGGCGGGTGGATGACCGGGAGGCCGTGCAGGCCGCCTCGGAGGCAGGCATGGCGGCCATCGTGCTGAAGTGTCATCACGAGAGCACGGTCAGCCGTGCCTATCTCATTCAGAAGGAGTTTCCGGACATCAAGGTATTCGGCGGCGTCGTGATGAACCAGTTCGTCGGCGGCATCAATCCCGCCGCCGCGGAGGTCGGTCTGAGGCTCGGGGCCAAGGAGATCTGGATGCCCACCATCGACGCGGCGCATCACGTGGAGGTCCACGGCGCCCGGGGCAGCTACGACACCCAGACCAGCGGGTCGGACTTCGTCTGGGGCGACCCCATCTCCGCGGTCAAGGACGGCAAGGTGGTGGAGGAGGCCCTGGTGGTGCTGGAGCTCGTCGCCAAGTACGACGCCATCCTGGGAACCGCGCACCTCTCCCTCGCGGAGATCGAACTGCTGGTGAAGGCGGCCCACGAGCGGGGGGTGAAGAAGATCCTGATCACCCATCCCTACTTCCGTGTGCCCGCGGGCATGAACCTCGATTTTCTGAAGCAGATGATGCGCTACGGCGCAATCGGCGAGTTCGGCTACTGCACCATCTCGCCCATGTGGGCGTACGTGAACCTGGAATTCACCAAGGGTATCATGGACTCCATGGGCTTCGACAACTGCGTGGTCATGAGCGATACCGGCCAGTCCCACAACCCGCTGCCGCCGGAGGCGCTGTGGCTCTATGCCCAGGGCCTCTACGAAAAGGGCGTCTCGCCCAGGAACGTCGAGAAGCTCATCATCGACAACCCCAGGGCGATGCTGGGCCTGTAGGGGCGGGTTTTAAACCCGCCCGTGCGCGGATCACGCTGTCGGCCGATACCGGCCGCCAGGACATCGGCGAAGCGACGACTGGAAAGGACGGTTATGACGGATTGGTCATCCCGCGGACGGATCGCGGAGGACATCACCGAGGCGGCGGGACTGACGCCGCTGCTGCGGCTCCGCAAGGTGGCGGCGGGACCTCAGGTCCTGTGCGGCAAGCTCGAGTTCATGAACCCGTCGTCGAGCCTCAAGGACCGGATCCTGCGCCGCATGGTGAGGAGCGCGGAGGAGCGGGGCGATCTCAAGCCCGGCATGACCATCCTGGAAGCCTCTACCGGAAGCACCGGCATCGCCACCTCGCTTATCGGCGCGGTGTGCGGCTACCCGGTGGTGGTGGTGATGCCCGAGGGCATGAGCGAGGAGCGCAAGGCCTCCATGCGCGCCTACGGCGCGGAGCTGGTGCTGACGCCCGGGGCGGAGAGCGACGTGGACTTGTGCCTGGACAAGGTGGAAGAGCTCAAGCGCGCCAATCCGGGGCTTTACTGGGAACCCGGCCAGTTCTCCAACCGGGACAACATCGCGGCGCACTACGAGACCACGGCTCCGGAGATCTGGCAGCAAACCGATGGCCAAGTGGACGTGTTCGTCGCGTCCCAGGGCAGCGGCGGAACCGTGTCCGGGGTCGGCAAGTACCTGAAGGAGCAGAACCCCGACGCCAGGATCTACGCCGTGGAGCCCGCGGAATGTCCGATCCTGTCGGGCGGGTCGTGGGGACCCCACGCCATCGAGGGCATCGGCGACGGCTTCATCCCGGAGAACCTGGACCTGGACTACGTGGACGGCGTGGTGACGGTTTCCTCCGAGGACTCCATCGCCATGGCCCGGCGCCTGGCACGGGAAGAGGGCGTCCTGTGCGGCATCTCGTCCGGCTGCAACGTGGCCGCCGCCAACAAGCTGTCGGCGGCGTTGCGGTCCACCAAGATGATCGTGACCATGATCAACGACACCGGCATGCGTTACTTCTCCACGCCGCTCTTCGGCAACGAAGAGACCGTCGAGATACCCGACCGCGAGCATCCCGTGCGGGACGAAGACCGGGCCAACCTGGCGCGCCGGAACCTTCACATCGTCCGTTAGTGCCTGTATCGGTCGGCAGTGCGATGCGGGCGCGGGCGGGTTTGAAACCCGCCCCTACAGTCGTCAAGCCTTGTCGACGGGCAGTGACCAGGCAACTCGGAGCCGGTGCCGCAGGAAACGAATTTGTAGGGGCGGGTTTCAAACCCGCCCGTGTACGGATCAACCGGACAGGACACTGACAATGCCTCTTCCCGAACGCTTGACCTGCGTCTTGTGCAGCGCCGCCTACCGGGAAGGTCCCAACCAATACAGTTGCCCCAAGTGCGGTGAGCTGGGGACCCTGCGGGTTTCCTACGACTATGACCGGATCAAGGCGTCGGCGAGCCGCGCCGGCATGGCCGCGCTGCCGTTCCGGGATCACTGGCGCTATCTGCCCCTGCTCCCCCTGGCCGCCGACCGGGTCGAGTTCCCGTTGACGGTGGGGGGGACCCCGCTCTATCCGGTTCCCGGCCTGAGAAAGGCCCTGGGCCTGGAACGGCTCTGGGTCAAGGACGACACCGTCAATCCCTCCGCTTCATTGAAGGACCGGGCCAGTTCCGTGGTGCTGCTCAAGGGCCGGGAGCTGGGCCGGGGTGAGTTCGCCGCCGCCTCCACGGGAAACGCCGGGGCGTCGCTGGCGTGTCTGTCGGCTGCCCTAAGCCTGCCCTGTCACATCTTCGTGCCCGAGTCAGCGCCCAGGGCCAAGGTGGCGCAGCTTCTCATTTTCGGTGCGGACGTGCTTTCCATTCGGGGCAGCTATTCCGAGGCCTTCAGCCTCTGCGTCGAGGCGAGCGACCATTTCCAGTGGTACAACCGCAATACCGGCTACAATCCCTACACCGTGGAGGGAAAGAAGACCGTCGCGCTGGAGATCGCCGAGCAGCTCGGCTGGGAGCCGCCCGACACCGTCATCGTCGCCACCGGCGACGGCTGCATCCTGAGCGGCCTCTGGAAGGGGTTCACGGATCTTCACCGTTTGGGTTGGATTTCGCGGCTGCCGCGGCTGGTGGCGGCCCAGGCCGAGGGCTCCCAGTCCATCAAACGGGCCTTCGACGGCGACGGGGTCATTCGGCCCGTGACGGAGGACACCCTGGCCGACAGCATCAGCGTATCCTTGCCGCGCAACGGGGTCATGGCGGTGCAGGATCTCCGCGCCTCCGGCGGCAGCGCGGTCAGTGTATCCGATGGTGAGATTCTCGAAGCCATGCCGCTGCTGGGCAAGACCACCGGGCTCTTCGGCGAGCCCGCCGCCGCGGCGGCCGTGGCGGCGCTCGTGAAGCTCGTGGTCCAGGGCGAGGTCTCGTCCACGGAGCGCATCGTCGTGGTGTCCACGGGACACGGGCTCAAGGATGTCGATGCCGCGTTGCGGGCGGTCGAAGCGCCGGAGCCTCTCGACTGCTCCATCGACGCGGTACGGGAAAGAGTTGGTAGACCGTGATCTGTGTCGCGTTTTGACGTTACGATGAGGTATCGCAAGGGACCATTTCCCCGCACTCCGACTCCCTCTCCCTCTGGGAGAGGGTTGGGGTGAGGGAGCCCGAGAGCAAGCGCTTGGCCGGGTACGGCAGGAATGGGAGAGGCAGGGTTGTTGCGGCGCCCTCACCCGGCCTTCGGCCACCCTCTCCCAGAGGGAGAGGGGTTAAGTTTGGGACGGAACGAGGCCACCCTCTCCCAGAGGGAGAGGGGTTTGCGGTGCCGCAGATCACTGATCCATACTTGGCGAACTGCATACGAACTGGGGGTAACCTCAGGGCCAGATCATAAAGGGGAGATTCCAGTGCCACAGGATCTGCAGACATTCTTGAAGCGATTGAAGGCCGACCACCCCGAGCAACTGCTCGAGGTCAATGAGCCGGTGTCTCAAGAGTTCGAGGCCACGGCCCTGGTCATGGAGGCGGAACGGCTGCCGTCCTGTCCGGCGGTGATGTTCCGGAACATCGCCGGAAGCGAGTTCACCGTGGCGGCGAACGTGTTGGCGCATCGTCCGCGCCTGGCCTGGGCTTTCGAGGCGTCGGAGGACCGGCTGGTCCACGAGTTCAAGGAACGGATTCAGCGGCCCATTCCTCCCAAGGTGTTGAAGGACGCTCCCTGGTACGAGAACAGCCTGCTCCAAGAGGCGGCGGATCTCCGGCAGCTTCCGATCCTGACCCACTTCGAGCAGGACGGCGGCCCCTACGTGACCGCGGGCCTGGTGGTGGCGCGGGATCCGCAGTCGGACATGAGCACCGTGGGGTTTCATCGGATGCAGCTCAAGGGGCCGCGACGGCTGGGGGTCAGCCTGCACTCCCGGCGGCGCATGTTCGAGTATTTCCGCCGCGCCGAGGAAAAGGGGGAATCCCTGGAGGCCGCGGTATGCATCGGCGTGCATCCGCTGATTTCCCTGGGAGCGTTGACGTTGCCGCCGGCCGGAGTCGAGAAGTTCGCGCTCCAGGGAGGGCTCTTGGGCGAGCCGCTGGAGTTGACGCCCTGCGCTACCGTGGACGTCAACGTGCCCCGGTGGTCGGAGATCGTCATCGAGGGACGGATCCTTGCCGGGGTTCGTGAGAAGGAGGGGCCGTTCGGGGAGTTCACCGGCTACGCCTCGAGCCGGAGCACCGAGAACGTCTTCGAGGCCACCGCGCTGCACTACCGCAACGGGGCCGTCTACCAGGACATCAACGGCGGCGACAGCATGGAGCATTGCCGCTGCCTCTCCATGCCACGGGAGGTGGAGTTCACCAACGTGCTGGGGAAGACCATTCCCAATCTCAAGGCGGTGCACGTGCCGGTGCGGTCGGGCATCGGCAGCTTCCACTGCTACGTCTCCCTGCGAAAGACCGCCGAGGGACAGGGAAAGCAGGCGATCTTCAGCGTGTTGGGCGCCGATCACTACGTCAAGCTGGTGGTGGTGGTGGACGACGACGTCGACATCTTCGACGAGGAACAGGTGCTGTGGGCCATCGCCACCCGGATGCAGGCCAACCGGGACGTCTTCATCGTCGATCAGGCCATGGGAACGCTGCTGGACCCCTCCGCCACCGATGCCATCACCGCCAAGATGGGCATCGACGCCACCAAGCCCCTGGGCGAGTTCGCCTCGACCCTCTCCATCGAGCCGGGGGCGGTGGAGCGGGCGCGGCAACTCATGAGCAAGCTAACTGGGTGACAGGATGGAGAGCTTTCGGACTTTCCTGGACGATCTGCGGAGCGCGGGCGAGCTCGTGGACATCCACAAAGCCGTTGACGTGCGCCACATTGCCGCCCTGGTGGATCAAGCGTCCACCGCGCTGTTATTCCACAGGGTACGCGGTTACGATCTGCCCGTCGTCTCGGGGCTCTTGAACGACAGGCGCCGCATCGCCCTGTCGGCGGGCTGCGACTACGGTGAGATGGAGCAGCGGCTCAGCCACGCCCTCGATCATCCCATCGATCCTGTCGAGGTGGGCGATGGAGACGAGCGGGGCTGGTTCCGCGAAGGCGCCGCGGTGGATCTTTTCAGCCTTCCGGTACCGGTCTTCTCCGAGTTCGACGGCGGTCCCACCATCACCGCGGGCGTCACTCTGGTGCACGATCCGGAACACGGTCTCAACGCCGGCACCTATCGCTTCCAGGTGAAGGAAAGGAATCTCACGGGGATCGACATCGTCACCCCGAACAACCTTCGGAGGTTGGCTGAGAAAGCCCTTGCCGCCAACGTGCCGCTGCCCATTTCCATCAACATCGGCACACACCCACTGGAGCTGATGGCGTCGCTCTACAAGGCGCCCCTGGGGCGCGACGAGCTGGCCATTGCCGGCGGCATGCTGGGACGGGCGGTTCGATTGGGCGCCTGCCGGACCGTCGACGCGCCGTGCCTGGCGGACGCCGAGATCGTGCTGGAGGCGGAGATCCTGCCTACGGGCTGGACCCGCCAGGAAGGCCGGTTCGGCGAAATGACGCGCCTTATGGGGGACGTGCACTACAACCCGCATGTGCGGGTGAAAGCGATCTCGCGCCGCGCGGACGCCATCTACTACGCGCTGCACATGCCCTGGGAGAACATCTGGATCAAGGAGCACGGTTTCCAGGCGGTGCTCAAGCGGGTTCTCGACGCGGCCGGGGTGACGGTGACCGCGGTGAACGTCACGCCGGGAGGCTGTTGCCACTGGCACGCCGTGATCGCCATCCGAAAACAGCCGGGCGATCCCCAGAACGCCATCATGGCGGCGCTGTCGGTGGCGGATCTCAAGCACGTCGTGATCGTGGATGACGAGATCGACGTCTACGACGCCATGGAGGTCGAATGGGCCATGGCCACCCGGGTGCAGGCCGACCGCGACATCACCATCCTCTCGGACGCCCGCTCGAAGCCCCTGGATCCGAGCCTTCCGCTGTCGGAAGGAATCCCTACCACCGCCAAGTGCGGCATCGACGCCACCATTCCCGACGGCGTCCCCAAGGCGCGGTATCAGCGCATCACCTATCCCCACGCGAATGAGTTGGACCTCGGCGCCTACCTGGGCGAAGCGGAGGCCGGCGAGGCGGTCCCGGAGGCCGCGGGCGCAAGCATCGGGGATGCCGCGGCGGCCATACGCGAATTGCTCGCCGACCGGTCCATGTACTTCAGCGAGATCGCGGAAAGCGTTCCGGGAGTCGGTTTCCAGTTCGTCGCCCGGGCCATGGGCGAGCTGCACGCGGCCGGGGAGATCGATCAGGACGCAGAGGGGCGCTACCGGCTCGCCGCTGGCGTCCCGTAACGCAACGCGAGCAACGTCAGTGCACACTTGACCTAGGGCAGCTTAATAGATAATACTTTCCTTGGAGGCTCGGCCTAGGGGCTGCTTTCGGGTGGCTCCGACGGCGTTGCCTCCTTTCTTTATTCGTTATCCTGCCTCGCCGTGTACGGATCCGGTACGAACACTATGCCGTAGAGATCATGAACTGAGCCGTCCTTGTACGCTTGTCCTCGGAACTGAAGCCGGGCGAGCCAGCGGCCGAATCCGTCGGCGATTTCCCTTCGCACTTCGGCGTTCATGCCCCGAGTCGGCACGCGGAAGCCCCAGTTCACGCAGTAGATCGCCAAGTCAGCCATTTGAACGGGGTAAGTCATGTCCGAGGATACGAAAAAGGGCGTCGGCACGATCCACGTCGAGCGGTATCGACCTGTTTGAGACTTGCGGAAGTACGCTTCCAGTTGGCGCACGAATCGCCGGTCGGCGGTCTTCTCCACCTCATCCATGACCAGAAGGCCGTACTCTTTCTCCTGCTCCAGCAAAGAGAAGTAGCGTTCGAGCAGAAATACTAGATCCTTCCTCAAAAACTCCTCGGCCTCGAACGTCTCCGGCTTGGCGACGTTGCATGGAATAGCAGACGCGAAGAGACGAGCCTTGTGATTCAGGAGCAACTCGAACATCCCCGTCGCCATCTCCAGGCACGCTTGGCCATAGGCTGTGAACTCGGCTCGGGATGGCGGTTTCTTCTCCAATCCCTTGGTGAGAAAGCCACGGCAATGTTTCCGTCGCTCCTCGTCGGACATTCGGCGCCCTTGGGCAGCCCATTTGAACCGATCCTTGTCGAGCAGCTTGGAACCCTTCAACTCCGCTCGGAACTGGTTCAATGGCGTCCCGAATACCACTAACTCCAGACGTTGCACGCTCTGAACGAATTGCCAAAGCTCGGTGACATGAAGCGCCACACCACCTCTCACCTCATAGGGCGTGGTCATATGGTCATGGCCGCTCTCGTCAAGGAAAAGGAGCCAACTCATGAGGAGAACCTCCCGCGGTGGGTAATTGCCCTACCGAAATTCCGCACAGACTTTCCTTGCGGCGGCTTCGACCATGTCGATGACTTCCCGGAGGAATTGGTTATGGTCTGGTGACGGTGTCGCATCCGGAACCGGCGCGGCTGGTCGATAGATTTGATCTCCAATGATACGGGCGCGCAAGAATGTGGACCCGGGTCCCCGCTCGCGGTAGGCATCCTGCCACTCGCTGATGAATTCGTCCCGTAAACGCCGGGTCGAGAGTTCGAGAAGTTTCAGGCTCATTTCGTCCGCAAAGGCGTCGTAGATGTTTCGCTTTTCCTCCTCCGTCGGTACCTGTTCCTTCTTGGTACGATCTGCGCTATTCCACTCTAGCGGATTCTGTATGAACACATAGATTCTATCCCTTAATTCCTTTCGTAAGTCCGCGATTGGGCGCAGATTGCCATACTCGTCTGCCATGCCCTCCGCTAGGCGCCGATTCAGAGCCTTTATCCGTGTCCAGTGTTCCTTTGGCAACGCCCCGGATTCGAGCCCGAGGAGCGAACGCCATGCCGCGTGGAACTCCTCGGTAGCCTCTTGAATTGCAAACCCCAAATTCAGCCGGTCGTAGACGGGCCGTGCATCGGCGGGCTGCGGTCGCTCGATGACCCTATCGATAGCGGCGAGAAGCTTGTGAAGCTGATCGATAGTCCGTTTCCCTTCCTTATCATTTGAAGCAAGTGGCTCTTGAAGACCGCCGAGGAAGAAGCGCGCGTTTTCCAGACGCTGACGCAAGGCCCGCTCGCCAGACGAGCCAAGTTTTACACCGAAGGCGGCTAGCACGTTTTCCGCCGATGCCAGGACATGTTGAGCCTTTGCGGAGGCATTGGGGAGATTGTCGCCCTTGACCTTGTCGAAGTGCGTGAATGCGAGAATAAGCTTGCGGGCGTTACCCGTCGCCACAACTTCATGCATTGCGGCAACCGGTGCGGCCTGCATCGGCTGGGTCGCGTTGTCCACCAGAAGTACAGCATCGGAAGAGTCGATCTTACGACTCACCGAGGTCGACACTGCAGACGAGAATGTCGGCGTATGGCCCAGTCCTTCGCCATCAAGCAGCACCAACTTTGGCGTTTGACCGGTGTTCCATTCGGGAACGAAGGGACCAGCCACACGGACTCCGTTCACGAGAGGCGTCAGGAGTCGGCCGAAGAGTGGGGCGTAGTTGCTGGAGAAGCGCGAAATCGCCGCGAGGAATTCGGCACGATTCTCGACAGGCCACTCTCCGCTCCACGAAAGGGGCCAGCCTTGTCGCGTCTTCCGAACCTTTCCTTGAGGAAGCGTTTCGAAGCGGTTCGCAATCTGATCCATCAGCACGTCCACCGCTTTGTGGAAGTCCTCGTCGTCTCGCAGCAGATTATCGAGTTCCTCCTCGAAGATCTCATCGGCCACACGTTTGTCTTTCTCTTCCTGAGCGTCCACTATCTGTCGCACGTGGTCGCGATGTTTGTGCGCTAGCTCACGCAACTTCCCGAAAGTCATGTTCAAGATCTCATTCGTGGCGGCCAAGTCGACGTCGCCAAGTCCGTTTTCGAAAAGAAGCTTTCCCTCCTCATCCGGTTCGTCGTCGAAGTCGGGGATGTGGTCGGATTTGGACACCCTGGGCCCGTTGCCAAGCACATAGTTGAAGCGGAAACGCTGATCGACGTGATTTAGAAGCCGCCGGAGTATCTCGGCATCGTCCGAGTCCCTGGCCGCCGTTAGCACTGCCGCCGAGATGCACTCGCTCAGGTGCTCGCGCACTTCATCGATTCCGACGAACGTCACTACCGCCCGCCAAGCACCATCGCAGATCACGATCTCGGTATCGTGGATCGTAGTCTTGGCCGTCGAGGTGGATGGAAAACGTTCCTCTTCAGGATCGGTACCGATGAGCTGGCGAACCAGCGTGGTCTTTCCCGCTCCGGTCGTACCGAGAAGGAGCACTCGACGATATCCGTCGGGTTCGGATGAAGGGAGTCGAATCATCGCCTCGCGCAGCACCTCGAAGTCTGTCGGTTCCGGGACCATGTTGTCGAAGAAGATGTCGACGATTCGCGGATCGAAACGCCGCTCGGCTTCGGTACGAGCGCTGGGTTGATGGTATTTTGTGTCGGAGAGGAGCTCGTTAAGCTGATCTCGCAAAGGTTCGGCTTCAACGCTGTCCCGAGTGCCCAGTCCCCGACGGACCCGGACCCCGGGCTTGCCCGTGGCCGGGTCCAGCCTTACGGGATGTCGGAAGATAATCGAGTAACCAGACCGACCTTGGGTCCGGCTCAAGCTCGCAGAATAGGTTTGGTTCGCCATGATGGTTGTCTCCTTAGATTGTTGTTCCCGTGTTGTACCGCACCAAATGGAGATTGTCAAGTAAATAAGAACAACATGGGAACAACGACCGGATACAAACGCATGTACTTAGTTGTGGAACCTCTGCGGCGCTGAAACAGCCGTCACTCAAGCCGCCCCGGCGTTCGCTGGCTATCGGCTATCAACTCTTCTACAAACATGCCAGACTTCACCAAACCCGCGACAACTTGCGCCCCAGGGAGTATCTTTGCTTCCCCGATTTCGCCTGATCGCCCTGTTTCCGTTTTCATCAGTCAGGAACAAGAGTTGACAGCATTCAAGGCCTGCGATAACAGCCTGTTGGGTCAAAAGGAGACGCGTTCATGCCGACCATCAACGACGCCGACGGCCACGTCAACGACTACTTCTTCGGCGACGAGATCGCGAAGTACATGCCCAAGGGGAACCAGTTCAGCCAGATGTTCCCGGTGTTCGACCACCTCCACTTCCGCTATCTGATGAAGAATCGCGCGCCCAAGCACGTGGGCGGGAGCATGACGACCGCGCCGGGCCCCGAGGAGTGGCTGGAGTTCATCGAAGAGACCGGCATCGCCTGGAGCGTGCTGTATCCCAGCGCCGGCCTGGGGGTCGGGCGCATCGTCTCGGTGGAGTGGGCCATCGCCGCCTGCCGGGCCTACAACAACTGGCTGCACGACCGTTTCACCAGCACGACGCCGCGTCTCAAGGGCGTCGGGCTCATCCCGATACAGGATGAAGAGGCCGCGGTGGCGGAACTCCGGCGGTGCATCACGGAGCTCGGCATGGTCGGCGCCATGCTGCCGTCCAACGGCGAGGCCATCAAGGGCCATCTGGGGGCCAAGGCCTACTGGCCGATCTACGAGGAGGCGGAGAAACTGGGCTGTTGCCTGACGGTGCACGGGGGCGCGCACCATCATCTCGGTCTCGACGGCTTCAGCGTCTACTATCCGGTGCACGCCCTCGGCCATCCTTTCGGGATCATGGTGCAGGCGGCGGCGATGTTGAGCCACGGTATTTTCGAGCGCTTCCCCCGCCTGCGGGTGGCGTTTCTGGAAGGGGGCGCGACGTGGGTGCCGTTCTTCATGGACCGGCTGGATCGGTCCTACAATGAGGGGCACCTGCAGATCGATCTCGCGGGAGATCCCGTCCCCGGCCCCAGGCCCAACGAGAAAGCCAGCGAGCACTTCAAGCGCCACGTCCGGGAGGGCAGGATCTTCGTCGGCTTCGACTGCGACGACGCCGGGCTGGCCTTCGCGGTACAGCAGGCCGGAGCCGATCCCTTCCTGTTTGCCAGCGACTTTCCGCATGAGATCTTCGACGCGGCGTCGTGCCGCCACGAGATCGACGAGTTGTGGCAGCGGAACGATCTGACCCGGGAGCAGAAGGAGGCGGTGCTGGGGGGGAACGCCGCGCGGCTCTACCGTGTCGACTAGGAGCCTGCATCGGCCGACAGCGCCGTGCGGGCACGGGCGGGTTTGAAACCCGCCCCTACATCGGATGTCGGGTTCCCGCGGCGCAGGCTAGGACAACTCGAACGAATGGCGTCCTTCGACTTCGCTCGGCTACGCCTGTCCTGCGCGGAGCGAAGTCGAAGGACCACCCGGCGCCACCGGGCGCAAGGGAGGAATTCCAATGTACAAGGTCTCGGTTCTCACAGGGCTTCTCGCATTCTTGTCGCTGGCCTTCATGGCAGCCTCCGTCGCCCACGGCGAGGAG
The DNA here is from genome assembly GCA_965221155.1 of uncultured Binatia bacterium (SeqCode). Classification (GTDB taxonomy): domain Bacteria; phylum Desulfobacterota; class Binatia; order UBA9968; family JAJDTQ01; genus JAJDTQ01. The sequence continues at coordinate 3,233,233 of OZ244869.1, forward strand.
TTCTACAAGGGCAAGACCATCCGGTTGGTGGTGGGGGCGCCCCCCGGCGGCGGCTACGACGCCTACACGCGTCTGACGGCACGCCACATCGGGAAGTATGTGCCGGGCAACCCTGCCGTTGTCGTCATCAACCGGCCCGGTGCCGGCACCCTCATTGCGGCGCACTACGTGGCCGGGAAGTCCAGGCCTGACGGCCTGACGGTGGGCATCTGGAACAGCTCCATGGTGCTGCGGGAGGCGCTGGGGGATCGAGGCGTGAAGATACGGCACCAGGACGTCGGCTGGGTCGGCGCGCCCGGCACGGAAACGCTCACCTGCGCCTTCATGGGCTTCACCGGCGTTCGCACTTTCGACGACGTGTTGCGGTCCAAGAAGCCCATCAAGATGGGGGCGACCCGGGCCGGCTCCAACACGGTGGACCTCCCGACCATCATGAACAAGTACCTGGGTACCAACTTCAACGTGATTTCCGGCTACAGAGGGGTGGCGCCCATCCGGCTGGCCATGCAGTCGCGCGAGGTGGACGGCTTCTGTTCCGGTTGGGAGCCGATTCGCGGCACCGCCCGGGCCATGCTGGACGCCAAAGGCGACGACAAGCTCGTTCCGGTGGTCATCCATCGACGCTGGGACGAACCGGAGGTCAAGGCCCTTCCGACCTTCTCCGAGATTTTCATGCAGAAGGGCGGCGCTCAGGCTATGGCCATCTATCAGGCCTACCTGGGGCCGACCCAGTTCATGCGCCCGCTCGCGGTGCCCCCGGGCACGCCCGGCGAGCGCCTAGCCACGCTTCGGAAGGCCTTCGCTTCCACGGTCAAGGACAAGCAGTTCCTCGCCGATGCGGCGCGGTCGAAGCTGGCCATCAACCCGGTTACCGGCGAGCAGGTCGATGAGCACGTGGAGAAGATCTTTTCCATGTCGCCGGAGGCCAAGAAAGGCTTGGGCTTTCTCGTGCGAAAGAAGAAAAAGTAGGAAGCGGGTACGAAGCGACTATGCTCTTTCTCACGGAAGAAGACGTTCTTCAGGCCGTCGCGGGCCGCAACGCCTACGGCGAGGCGGTTGCGGTCATCGAGGAGGTGCTGCGCCAGCAGTCCGAGGGCAGCACCTTCCATCTCAAGCGCCTCACCATGGAGCACCCCGATCACCCGGGCCATCTCTGGCACAACATCCGCATCCTGCCGGGCATGGTGCCGGAACTGGGTTTTGCGGCGGTGCGGGTCTACTCGGGGTACCAGGGGACCAACCGCTCCGAGGTCATCTGCCTCTTCAACTGGGAAGACATGGAGATGGCGGCCATCATCTCGGACTACCATCTGCACGCCATCCGCACCGCCTCCCCCTACGGCGTGGCGGCGAAGTATCTGGCCCGGGCGGACGCCCACACTCTGGGGGTCATCGGCACCGGACGCTACGCCCGCGGTTTCGTGCAGGCGTGCTGCGCGGTACGCGACATCCGGCACGTCAAGGCCTACAGCCGGAGCGCGGAGAACCGGCGGCGTTTCTCCGAGGAGATGTGGGCGGTTTTGGGCATCGAGGTGGTGGCGGTGGAGTCGGGTCGGGAAGCAGTCGAGAACACGGACATCATGCTGCTGGCCACCTCCGGGAATACCGTCGTGTTCGAGGGCGAGTGGCTGGAGCCCGGGGCGCTGGTCATGTCCCTCGCCCCCGGCGAGTTCGACGAAGCCACGGTGGCAGGCTCGCGGGTGTTCCTCTCCGGCACCGACCAGGTGTTGGGCGACAGCCCGCCCCGAAAGCCCTTTCCCGCGCTACTGGCCAGCGGCAAGTTCACCAGGGACGACGTCCAGGCCGAGTTCTGCGATGTGGTCTCCGGGAAGAAGCCCGGACGCCGGAGCGAAGAGGAGATTATTCTCTACGAATCGCCGGGCATGGGCATTCTGGATGTGGGCATCGCGAGCTGGGTCTACCGGCTGGCGCGGGAAAAGGGCCTGGGAACGGAGCTGCCGTTCGGAGAAGAACCGAAGTAGGATACCAGTGAAGCTCTCGTTATTTGGCGTCCTTCGACTTCGCTTCGCTACGCTCAGGACGAACGGGGATGAGGTTCTCCGAGCCGGTTTCTCACCGTTCGTCCTGAGCCCTTCGACAAGGCTCAGGACAGGCGTAGCGAAGCGAAGTCGAAGGACGATTCAGAGTTCCCTTGGACGGAGAAGTGATATGCGTACGTTGATTCGCGGCGGTTGGATCGTCGGCTTTCAGGGTGAGACCCACGCACTCCTTCGCGACGGCGTGGTGGTCTTCGAGGACGGGCGCATCCTGCACGTGGGCGCCGGCTTCGACGGGAGCGTGGACCGTGAGATCGACGCCCGCGGGATGCTGGTGGCGCCGGGGTTCATCGACATGCACGTCCACGGCGGCCACCGGGCGTCGCACCGGCTGATCACCGATATCGGCCGGCCGGACTATTTCGGCCAGCCGTTCCTGGAGATCAGCGTGCCTCGGGAGGGCACGCGGCCGGCGGGCGATCCCCGGTACACGAGGCCGGATCAGGCCGGGGCGGACGAAGGCACGGACCTGCACGCGACCTTCACGGTGGCGGAGTTGCTGCGGAACGGCGTGACCACGTTCATGGAGATCGGCAGTCAGCTCCGGGTCCAGGAAGGACTGCTGGTAGAGGTGGACCGGCTCGGGGCGCGGGCGTACCTGGGACCCGGCTTTGACTCCGGGCGCTGGGTGGCGGACGACAAGGGTCGTCTCAAGCGCGCGCTGGACGAGGCCGCGGGCTGGCGGGAGTTCGAGGGCGCCGTCGATTTCATCAAGCGCGTGAACGGCAGTTGCGGCGACCGGGTGCGGGGAATCCTCATACCCCGGGAAGCCGAGAGCTGCACGCCGGACCTGTTGCGGGCCACGCGGAAGGCGGCGGACGAGCTCAAGGCGCCGATATCGACCCACGCGGCCTACAACGTCATCGAGTTCTACGAGCTCGTGGTCGAGCACCGCATGACCCCGGTGGAACTGTTGGAGTCCGTGGGGCTTCTGGGTCCCGACCTCACCATCGGTCACGGGAACCTCGTGGCCGAGAACCCGCAGATGAACTTCTCGGGCGGCCGGGACGTGGAACTCATGGGCGAATACGGCGTGTCCATCTCCCACTGCCCGGTCAACATCGCCCGGCGGGGGCGATGCCTCGACTCCTGGGAACGGTACCGCAAGGCCGGGGTCAACATCGCCCTGGGCAGCGACACCTATCCACGGGACTTCATGATGCAGATGCGCATCGCGTCGTACTTCGGCAAGGTCATCGGCCACAACCTGCGGGCGGCCACGGCCGCGGAGGTGTTCGAGGCCGCCACCCTGGGGGGCGCCCGGGCGCTGGGGCGCGACGACCTGGGGCGGCTGGCGCCGGGTGCGCGTGCGGACATCATCATCGTCGACATTTCCGGAAGCGGCACCCTCAGGTACGGTCCTGTGCGCGATCCCATCAAGAGCCTGGTGGAATGCGGCATCGGCGACGACGTCCGGACGGTCATCGTCGACGGTGAAGTGCGCATGGAGCAGGGGCGGATTCCGGGAGTGGACCTCGAATCCCTGCGGCAACAGGCCCAGGAGGCGGCCCAGTTCGCCTGGGATCATCTGCAGGACTGGGACGCGCTGGGCCGGACCGCGGAGGAGATGAGTCCGTGGTCCTTCCCATTGTTGTAGTGAACGGCGCTCCCGGTCCGAGGCCGGCGTCCGGTATCGACCGGTGGCGCAGTGCGGGCACGGGCGGGTTTGAAACCCGCCCCTACATTTGCCGCATCGGGCCTTCGGAGTGTCCACGGCTATCGATCGATTTACCCCATCCGGCCCTCGGAGTGACTACGGCAATCGATCGGGGTGTTGCGGCGCCGGACCGGATGACCCGTTCGCCCCCTGTCCCGCTGGAAGACAACATGTAGGGGCGGGTTTCAAACCCGCCCGCGCCCGGGCTGTTGCCTCGGTTGGAACAGGCGAGCGGCTCAGCCGCTCCGGCGCTGCAGCGCGATGCCGCCGATAATCAACGCCAGTCCCGCCATCGTGCTCGGGTAGATGGGCTCTCCCACGAACAACGAGATCACCAGAAGAGAAAGGAAGGGTGTCAGGTAGATCAGTTGCCCTACCTGTGCCGTGGTACGGGAGAGCTTGAGCGCTTGAAGCCAGGTGACGAACGCGATGCCCATTTCGAACGTGCCAATATAGGCGGCGCCGGCCATGCCCAGGGGCTCGGGTGCTTTCAGGCTGCCCGAGAACCACAGGTAACCACCGGAGAGCCCGCATCCGAACACGAAGTTCACCAACAGGCGCGCCACCGGGTCGCGCGCATCCTTCACCCCGTAGATCCAGTACAGGGTCCATATGAGGGTGCTTCCCAACGCCAGAACCACCCCCTGCGGGTTGGCCAGGTTGAGCCCCAGCGGGTCTCCCCGGGTGGCGATGACCGCCACACCGGAAAAGCTGATGGCCATGGCCACGACCGCGCGAACGCCGATGGGCTGCCGGAGCAGGAGGATGGAGAACAGTGCCAGCACCATGGGCCAGATGAAGTTCAGCGTCAGCGCCTCCTGCGCGGGCAGGAGATCATAAGCCCGGAAGAGGACGAGGTAGTAGAGGAAGGGGTTCAGGAAGCCCAGACAAAGCGATGCGCGGAAATCCCCGATGCGCCACTCCCGGAGCTGTCCGAGCCTCCCGGTGGCCAGAGTGATGCAGAGCAGCACGACGACGGATACCAGCGAGGAGTAGAACACCAGCGCGTCGGCGTTCACATGGCGCAGGGAGAGCTTGAACGCCGTCGCCACCGTGGACCAAAACAGCACGGTGGCGCCGGCGTACAGATAGGCCTGAGTCTGCTTTTGCATGGACCGTCTCCGCTCGGCGAACGGTACCATGATTCCCGGCCGGCATCGACGGATCGGTGCGAAGGCAAACACCAGCGGCGACGCGGATTTGCAATTGGCCGGGAGTTCAGCTAACGTACCCTTTCGGTCGCAATCCTTCCCCTCGAGGTTTTCATTTGAGCCGCAGAGAATCGGTAGATGCCCTCCGAAATAAGATTGATCAAGTTGATTCCCGGATTGTAGCGCTTCTCAACGAGAGAGCATCCCTTGCCCTGAAGATCGGGCATCAAAAGAATCGCACAGGAAAACCCGTTTACGTGGCGAGCCGCGAACGGGCCGTGTATCGGCAGGCCTCCGACGTCAACGCGGGGCCCTTGCCGGCCAAGTCCATTCGAGCCATCTTCCGGGAGGTCTTGTCGGCCTGCCGCGGCATCGAGGCCCAGATGAGCGTGGCGTTCTTCGGCCCCGAAGCGACCTTCACCCACATGGCCGCGCAACGGCAGTTCGGCGGCACCGTACGCTACTTCCCAGAGCCCACCATCGACGACGTCTTCCGAGAGGTGAGCGCGCGCAACGTCGACTACGGCGTGGTGCCCATCGAAAACTCCACCGAAGGGGTGGTGACCCACACCCTGGATCTGCTGCAGGAGTCGGAAGTTCAGATCTGCGGCGAGGTCAGCGTCGACATCGAGCTTTGCCTGCTGTCCCGATCAGGCCGGGCAAAGGACGTACGACGTATCCTTTCCCATTCGCATGCGTTGGGCCAATGCCGCCGGTGGCTGGCCGCGCATTACGCCCACGCCGCCGTTGAGGAGGTGTCGAGCACGGCGCAGGCCGCCAAGGAGGCGCGCTCGGACCGGGAGGTGGCCGCGGTCTCCAGTCGCATGGCGGGCGATGTATACGGGCTCAAGATCGTCCAGGCCAACATCGCCGACAACCACGACAACATCACGCGTTTCTTTGTCATCGGAGACGATCCGCCGTCGCCCACGGGGGAGGACAAGACCAGTATCGTCTTCGCGGCCAAGGACCGCGTCGGCGTGCTCCATGACCTGCTGGCGCCCTTTGCGAAACACGGCATCAACCTTACCAAGATCGAGTCGCGTCCCTCGCGCCTGAAGGCATGGGAATACGTTTTCTTCATCGATTTCAGCGGTCATCAACAAGAGTCCCGAGTGAAACGCGCCCTGGATCAGCTCTCCGAGAGTTGCGTTTTCCTGAAGGTCCTCGGCTCCTATCCCCGCAGCCTATGAGCATCGTCGAAAAGGTCCCGGACTATATTCGCCGCATCGTGCCCTACGTGCCCGGCAAGCCCATCGACGAGGTGGAGCGGGAATACGGGATTCAGGGATCGGCCAAGCTCGCGTCCAACGAGAATCCGCTGGGGCCGTCGCCGAAGGCGGTGGCCGCGTTGCGGGAGCGGCTGGAGGAACTGCATCTTTATCCGGACGGCGGCTGTTTCCACCTCCGGCGCGCGCTCGCGGGCAAACTGGGCGTCGCACCTGAACGGCTGGTCTTCGGCAACGGCTCCAACGAGCTCATCGAGCTCGCGGTCCGCACCTTCCTGCGCCCTGGAGACGAGGCGTTGTTGTCCCAGGGCACCTTCGTGGCGTATGGCCTCTCGCTGGACGCCATGGGCGCGGCCGTGCGGACCGTACCGCTGAAGGACTACGGCTACGACCTGGAAGCCATGGCCCGGGCGCTGACGCCCAGGACACGTTGCGTCTTCCTGGCCAACCCCAACAACCCCACCGGCACGATCTACCGGCGGCCCGAGTGGCAGGACTTTCTCGAGCGGGTAGGGCCGGACGTGCTCGTGGTGGCGGACGAGGCCTACTTCGAGTACGTGAGCGACCCGGACTACCCCGATTCCCTCGATGATTTCCGGGAGGATCGGGCCGTTCTGACCATCAGGACCTTTTCCAAGGTGTACGGGCTGGCGGGCCTGCGTATCGGATACGGCATCGCCCACCCCGAGACCGTCGCGATGATGAATCAGGTGCGGGAGCCCTTCAACGTCAATGCCGCCGCCCAGTGGGCGGCCACGGCGGCCGTGGACGACACCGAGCACCTTCGCCGGAGCGTCGAGGTCAACCGACAGGGGCTGGCCTTGCTGGCGGAGGGGCTGGCGGCCCTGGGGGTGGAATGGGTCCCAAGCCAGGCCAATTTCATCCTGGTGCGGACCGGCCAGGTGGGCCGCGTCTTTGAAGAGCTGTTGCGCCGGGGGGTCATCGTACGGCCGGTGGGCCCGGAGTTTCCCGAGCATGTGCGGGTGACCGTGGGGACCCCGGACGAAAACCGGAAGTTCCTGGAATCCCTTTCGCGGATTCTTGAGGGAACCGGGGGCGGGTGCTGATGTTTCGGACCATGGTGATAGCGGGCGTGGGGCTGATCGGCGGTTCCCTGGCGCTGGCCGCCAGGGAGCGCGGATTGGTGGAGCGGGTCGTGGGATACGGGCGCAACGAGAAGACGCTGCGTCGGGCACGGAAACTCGGTATCCTGGATGCCTACTTTCTGCGCGCCGAGGATTTCCCCACGGATACCGACTTTCTGGTCTTGGCGACGCCGGTCAGCGCCATCGCGCCGGTGACCCGATCGTTTCTGCCGCGCATCCACCGGGAATGCCTCATCAGCGACGTAGGCAGCGTGAAACGCCGGGTGGTGGCGGACATGGAGCGTTTGTTGAAGGGGGGTCCCTCCTTCGTCGGGGCCCATCCCATTGCCGGTAGCGATCAATGGGGCCCCGATCCGGCGAGAGCGGATCTGTTTGTCCGTCGCCGCTGCATCCTCACGCCCACCAGGAGGACCGATCCCGGCGCGTTGAAGAAGCTGCGGGCATTCTGGCGGCGGGTGGGAGCCAAGGTGGAGTTGATGGACGTCAGGCTTCACGACCGGATTCTGGGTGTGGTGAGTCACTTGCCGCACGTCGCGGCCTACGCGCTGGTGAACGCACTGGACCGCACCAAGGTGGAGTCGCTGGATCTTGCCGAATATTGTGGGGCGGGTTTCAAGGACACCACCCGCATCGCCGCCAGCCGTCCGGAGTTGTGGCGCGATATCTGCCTGCTTAACCGTGAGGCCGTGCTCAAGGGGCTTCGGGAGTACGCTCGAGGGCTCGAGAGGATTGCGGACTGTATCCGCCGGGACGACGGGCCCGGACTGGAGCGGGAATTCGATCAGGCGTTGGTGACGCGCAAGAGGATGTCGTAATCGTGACCGTCAGGGTGGAACAGGTTTTGCGCCCCCTGAGGGGGGAGCTGGAGGTGCCGGGGGACAAGTCCATCGGGCATCGTGCCGTGATCATGGGAGCCGTGGCTCAGGGCGAGACGCGCATCACCAACATGTCCGGCGGGGCTGACAACTCCAGCACGGTGGCGGCCTTCAGGCGCATGGGCGTGCAGTTCCGGCGGGAGGGCGACACCTTGTGCATCGAGGGTAAGGGCTGGGATGGATTGAAGACGCCGCCGGAAACCATCGACTGCGGGAATTCCGGCACCACCATGCGTTTGCTGGCGGGACTCCTGGCAGGGCGGCCTTTCGACGTCAGGCTCGACGGTGACGGCTCGCTCCGCAGCCGTCCGATGAAGCGGGTAATCGAGCCGCTTACGCGAATGGGTGCCCAGGTTGCCGGGCAGGACGGCCGTGCGCCCCTGGAGATTCACGGCCAGCAGCTCCACGGCATCGAGTACGTCTCGCCGGTGGCCAGCGCTCAGGTGAAGTCGGCTGTCATGCTGGCCGGCTTGCAGGCGCGTGGGGAGACGCGGTACGAGGAGCCGTATCGATCCCGGGATCATACGGAAATCATGGCGCGCGGGTTCGGCGCTTCGGTGGAGAGCGCCGGCCGGAGGGTGGTGGTCAAGGGTGGGCAGGAGCTTTCGGGAACGCATCTCAGGGTTCCGGGAGACGTGTCGTCGGCCGCGTTCCTCGCCGTGGCCGCGGCCACCATACCCGGGTCGGACGTATCCATCCGGCGGGTGGGCTGCAATCCCACGCGTAGCGGCGTGATCGAGGTGCTGCAAGCCATGGGCGCGGACATTGAGATGACCCACACCTGGGACGAGGCGGGCGAGCCGGTGGCCGACTGCCGGGTGAGGGGCGGAGTGTTGCAGGGTACCGAGGTCCAGCCCGAACTCGCACCCCGCACCATCGACGAATATCCGGTGCTGTTCGTGGCCGCGGCCTTGGCCAAGGGGTCCACGCTGTTTCGCGGTGTCGGCGAGCTGCGTTTCAAGGAGTCCGACCGAATCGCGACCATGAGCCTCGAGCTCTCCAAGATGGGCGTAAGAACGGAAGTACAGGGTGATGATGTGACTGTCGAGGGGGCCGGCGAGCTCAAGAGCGCCTCCGTGGAAAGTCATGGCGACCATCGGGTGGCCATGGCGTTGGCGGTTGCCGGCTTGTCGACCCGGGGCGGAATCGTGCTGTCGGACGAGAAATGCGTCAAGGTATCGTTCCCTGGTTTCTTCGAAAGTCTCGGGAAGATCAGCGTTTAACGGCGTGGCCGGTTGCAAGACCGGTTGTGCCTGATGCGAAGTGAGGATAGGATAGTTGATCGTGGCCATCGACGGCCCGGCGGGCGCCGGCAAGAGTACGGTTGCCAAGGCCGTGGCGAAGCGTCTCGGATATCGTTATATGGATACGGGAGCCATGTATCGGGCATTGGCATGGAAAGTCATGCGCCACGGAGCGGATCCGGATGACGAGAGCGCCTTGGGAAGGATTCTGGAAAGCACCGTCGTCGACCTTGGAGCCGACCATACGGTGATGCTGGACGGTGTGGACGTGAGCGGAGCGGTCCGTACGCCGGAGGTCGGGCAGATGGCTTCCCAGGTTTCCGGCATGAAAATCGTACGGCACCGCATGGCCGACCTGCAGCGCTCCATGGGCCGTAGCGGTTGCATCGTCGCCGAGGGCCGTGACATGGGTACCGTGGTATTCCCGGAGGCCGAGGTGAAGGTCTATCTGGATGCCTCGCCGGAGACACGTGCCCGCCGGCGCTTCAACGAGTTGGCCGGACAGGGTTCGACGCTGACGCTGGAGCAGACGCTGGCGGACGTCATGCGCAGGGACCGGCGGGACAAGGAGCGGACGGTGGCGCCCTTGCGCAAGGCGGATGACGCGGTGTTCATTGACTCGACCGCGCTGCCGGTGGCCGCCGTCGTCGACAGGATACTGGAAGAAGTGAATTTGAAATCCAATGAGAATGGGAGAACTGCTTAATGACGGAAAGTGAGGCTAACAAGAGCCCGGAAACTTCGGAGGGCCAGGGAACTTCGGAGGGCCAGGGAACTTCGGAGGGCCAGGGAACTTCGGAGGGCCAGGGAACTCCGCAGGGCCAGGAGACTTTGGAAGGTCAGGAGACTTTGGAAGCCCAAGAGTCTTCGGAGGGCCAGGAAGTTTCGGAGGGCCAGGAAGCGCTGGCCCCCGAGGACGACTTTCGGTTGATGTTCGAAGAGAGTCTGCAGGCGGTGAAGCCGGGCGGGGTGGTCACTGGCAAGGTGGTTGACGTCAACCCGACCCACGTGGTGGTTGACGTGGGTTACAAGACCGAGGGCCGCATCTCGGTTCAGGAGTTCCAGAATCGCGACGGTACGCTGCAGGTGGGCGTTGGCGACGATGTGGACGTCTTCTTCGAATCTCCTGAAGGAGATCGGGGTGAGATCGTGCTCTCCCGTCAGAAGGCCGAGGGCATCAAGGTCTGGGACCGAATCGAGAAGGCGCACGATGAGATGACCCCCGTCGAGGGCATCATCGTTGCACGGGTCAAGGGCGGATTCAAGGTGGACCTCGGCGTCGATGGTTTTCTCCCTGGCTCCCACGTGGACATTAGGCCGACTCGCAATCTCGACCAGTTCGTGGGCAAACGCGATCGGTTCGCGATTCTCAAGTACAACAGAATGCGTGACAACGTGGTGGTGTCGCGCAAGGTCCTGCTCGAGAAGGAACGGGAGGTGCTCAAGAAGGAGACCCTCGGGGTTCTGGACGAGGGCGTGATCCTGGAGGGAGTGGTCAAAAACATCACGGACTACGGTGCCTTCGTCGACGTCGGCGGCATCGACGGGATACTGCATATCACCGACATGTCGTGGGGTCGGGTCAATCACCCGAGCGACCTGTTGAGTCTCGGGGAGACCATCCGTGTCGTGGTGCTCAAGTTCGACAAGGAAAGAGAGCGGATCTCCCTGGGGATGAAACAGATCACTCCGGATCCCTGGGAGTTGGTGGCGGATCGGTATCCTGTCGACTCGAGGATAACCGGCAAGGTCGTGGGTTTGACGGATTATGGCGCGTTCGTGGAGCTGGAGAAAGGGGTCGAGGGACTGATCCACGTATCGGAGATGTCCTGGGCCAAGAAGCTTTCGCATCCCTCGAAGGTCGTCCAGGTGGGGGAAACCGTGGAGGCCATGGTCCTGAACGTGGACCCCGCCCGCAGACGCATATCGCTGGGGCTGCGTCAGGTGCTGCCCAATCCGTGGTTCCTGGCCAAGGAAAAGTACCCCGAAGGCAGCGTCATCACCGGGCCGGTACGCAATATTACGGACTTCGGGGTCTTTGTCGGAGTCGAAGAGGGAATCGATGGGTTGATCCACATCTCGGATCTGGACTGGACCAAGAAGATCAAGCATCCGTCGGAGCTCTACAAAAAGGGTGACATGGTGGAAGCCAAGGTGCTCGGTGTCGACCCGCAGGTAGAGCGGTTCTCGCTCGGTGTGAAGCAGTTGACCATGGACCCCTGGGAACGCGTGGTGAACGAAAATCCGCCGGGATCCCGGATCAAGGGCCCAATCGTCAGGGTGCTGGACTTCGGAGTGTTCGTGCGCGTGGCCGAAGGCGTGGAGGGACTGATCCATGTCTCTCAGCTCAGCACCGAGCATGTCGAAAAACCTTCGAGCCTCTGCCAGGTGGGCGACGTCGTCGAGGCGGAAGTGGTCAACGTCGACCTTCAGGAACGCAAGATCGGGCTCAGCATCCGCGCGCTCAAGCGATCGGAGGAAAGGGAAGAGCTGGAGACGTATCTCAAGCGGGAGAAAGAGGCAGGACGTTTCTCTTTCGAGACCATTCTGAACGAGGAGTTGAAGCTGGACCGGGAAGGTCGCCCGGGGGCAGAGACGCAAGATAGCGAGAAAGACAAGGGCTAGCTTCCGCCGGACGCATCTTTCGGGGAACGGCATGACAAAGCGAGACCTGATCGAAGAAATCAACGACCGGTTTCCCCACCTCTCGCGTTTCGATGCGGAGGTGATCATCAACACCGTCTTCGATTCCCTGATCGCCGCTCTGCAGCGGGAAGAACGCATTGAGATCCGGGGCTTCGGCAGTTTTGTCGTCAAGCACCGAAGGGCTCGAGACGGGCGCAACCCCAAGACCGGGGATATCGTATCCGTATCTTCCAAGAGGGTCCCGTTCTTCAAGGTTGGCAAGGAACTTCGCCTGCGGGTCAACCAGAGCCCTGCCGCCGAGGATGGCTGAACCGGATGCAAGAGCGATACCAACAGGATTAAAGGCATGGCAGGAGGTACTGGCGTGAAATCGATCAACACCTTGGGCGACTTGAAACGCAACGGAATCGTCGTAAGATCCGTGCGCGATGAGATGCGCCACAATCTCATGGCTTTTCTCAAGTCCGGAGAGCGTATCCTGCCGGGAATCGTGGGCTACGATGAGACGGTGATTCCGGAGATCGAGAACGCGGTACTGTCAGGCCACCACATGGTGTTTCTCGGCGAGCGGGGTCAGGCGAAGTCGCGCATTATTCGCGGCCTCACGATGTTGCTGGACGAAGAGATTCCGAGGGTCCAGGGTTGTGAGATCAACTGTAATCCCTTTGACGTGATTTGCGCTCCGTGCAAACGTCGCCTGGCCGAGAAGGGCGACGAGCTGGAGGTGGAGTGGATCGGCCGGGAACATCGGTACGGCGAGAAGCTGGCGACCCCGGACGTATCCATCGCCGATCTCATCGGCGAGATCGATCCCATCAAGGTCGCGGAAGGGCGCTATCTGGCCGACGAGGAGACGATCCATTACGGCCTCGTCCCCCGCACCAACCGGGGTGTGTTCGCGGTCAACGAACTGCCGGATCTGACGGAGAAGGTACAGGTCGGGCTGTTCAATCTGATGGAAGAGAAGGATGTCCAGATCAAGGGGTACAAGATCCGCCTTCCCCTCGACGTGATCATCGTGGCCAGCGCGAATCCCGAGGACTACACGAGCCGCGGCCGTATCATCACGCCCTTGAAGGACCGCTTCGACGTGCAGATAAGGACCCACTATCCGCGTAAGGTGGAGCACGAGATCGACATCATGGAGCAGGAATCCGCCCCGCTCGGCGATCGCAGCCATACGGTGGTGATTCCCGACTTCATGAAAGAGGTTTTGGGGCACCTGACTTTCGAGGCGCGCAACTCGAGCGAGATAAATCAGTCTTCCGGCGTCAGCGTCCGAATCACCATCAACAACTACGAGAGCATGGTCAGCAACGCGGAGAAACGGGCATTGCGGTCGGGCGAGACCGACATCGTGCCGCGGGTTAGCGATCTGCACGCCGTGCTTCCCTCCACCTGCGGAAAGATCGAGGTAGAGTACGTGGGTGAGGAGAAGAACGAGGAAGAGCTCATCGAGCGGCTGTTGAACCGGGCGATACTCAAGACGTTCGATACGCGGCTCGACATCGATTCGCTGCAAACCGTCATCGAGTACTTCAACTCCGGTTGGGGAGTAGAGGTCTCCGATGAGATGCGCTCGGAAGACTACCTCGAAGGCATCAAGGAGATACCGGGTCTGCAAGAGGCGATCCGGGCCCTGGGCGACGTGGACTCGCCCGGCTTCCTGGCGTCGGCTACGGAGTTGGTGCTGGAAGGCCTGCACCTGCATCAGAAGCTCAACAAAGAAGCGGCGGGCGGCCGAATCACCTATGGGAAGTAGGCCGCACGGCAAGCTCCGTATCAATCGACGGGAAGTAGCGGTTCGTACGATAATTGACGCATCATGATCCACGCTCGCTACAGTCGCTGGGCCGGGCTCCAGGACCGGTCCCTCCGGCCAGACGAGGTGTTCGACGAACTCAACGAGCACCTTGACGAGACCGGTGATCTGCAACAGTCCATGCGCCGCCTGATGCAGCGCGGCATGGGCGAGGAGGATGATCAGGTTTCCGGCCTCGACGATCTGCTGTCCCGGGTGGCCCGGGAAAAGCGGCGGATGTATGAGCAGTACCAGATCCGGTCGGCTCTGGACGAGATCCAGGAGAAGTTGCAGGACATCGTCTCCAACGAGCGCAAGACCCTGCAGCAGCAAGAGGACCGCGCGAAAGCCGAGGAGAAGGACGAGTTTCTACAGCACCTTCCGCCGAAGCTGAGTGACGCCATCGAGCGTCTGGCGGGCTACAACTTCGAGAACCCCGAGGCAAAGAAGGATTTCGAGGAGATCCTCTCTCAGTTGGAGAAGATACGCCGGCTTGAAAACTACATTCGACGTGAAGGAAACCTCTTCAGGGGCCAGGAATCGTTGAACTTTGAGGAGGCCACGGAGCTCCAGGAGCGCATGGAAGGGCTGCAGAAGCTGGAGGGCCAGCTTTCCGGTAGTCAACCCAAAGACGTGGACATGGATCTCTTGAACAGCCTTCTTGGCGCCCAGGCTCAAGAGGATTACGAGGGGGTCATGCGGATGGAGTCGTCCCTGGAGGACGGCGGCTACGTGGTCGACAAGGGTGACCACTTCGAACTGACCCCGCGCGGGGTCCGGCGCATCGGCCAGATCGCCTTGCGAGACATCTACAAGCAGCTCAGCCGGGATGCGGCCGGCCGGCATCAGATCGCCCGGCATGGATCCCAGGAGGTGGTGCCCGAGAGCAGCAAGCCGTATGTATCCGGCGATCCGCTGAACCTGAATCTGAACGAAACGCTGAGGAGCGCCCTGCGCCGCGATGCGAAGCTGCCGTTGAATCTTGATCCGAGAGATTTCATGGTCTTCGATTCGCAGTACTCGACCCGGGCCGCCACGGTTCTGCTGCTGGATATGAGCTGGTCCATGAGCTGGGACGGAAGGTTCGCCGCGGCCAAGAAAGTGGCCTTGGCCATGGAGTCCCTGTGCCGTTCGAAGTACCCCCAGGACTATTTCGGCATCGTCGGCTTCTTTACCCGGGCGGTGGAGTTGAAGGCCAAGGATCTGCCGGAAGCCACGTGGAACATGGGAGACCCTTTCACCAACCTCCAGGACGGGCTCCATCTGGCCATCGACCTGTTGAAGAAGCGGAGCTCGACCCGCAATCAACAGATCATCGTCATCACCGACGGCCAACCCACGGCGTACTGCCGCCAGGGACGGCTCTATTGCGAATGGCCGCTGAGCTTCGGCGGCATCAGTCAGCGCGCGGCCGAGGAGACCCTGAAGGAGGCGAAAAGGGTCACCCAGCGAGGCATCACCATCAACACCTTCATGCTGGACGACAGTCCGGTGTTGAAGGGGTTCGTGGACGAGATGACCCGGCTCAACAAGGGGCGCGCTTTCTACACCCGTCCCGATCGTCTGGGACAATACCTCTTGGTAGACTACCTGTTAGGTCAACGGCGCAAGGTGTAGCGTCTGTAGCGTCGCGTTTCCATCAAATATTGGGAACCCCGCACAGGGCTTCCAAGGACGCTCAGGCAGCGTTCACAGTTCTTCGTCGAGCAAAGGCGCCACCTGCCCGCGACGTTTGCCACCACTGACCACCCCGGCCAACTAAACATAGCTTGAAAACAATATAGGCTGTATGCTATATTGCTGTATGAGCTGGATCGTCGTATTCTTTGACGATTTCGAGGCTGAGTTTGACATGTATCCGGCGGCTGTCCAGGATGCGATCCTGGCCAAGGCTGGTCTTCTCGAACGAGAAGGTCCACGGCTCAGCCGGCTGCATGCCGACCGATGAGCGCTTCAATCGGCATCTGGAGACGATGAAAGGAAAGAACGATGGTAACGACACTGAAAGAAAAGATGTCACAGCTCGCCCCCGACCGTCGCGAGCGGATCGAGGCGGAAACTGAACGTTTGCATCAAGAGTATCTGACCCTCCAGGATCTACGGAAGGCGAAGGCCTTGACCCAGATCCAGCTTGCGGAAACACTCGGCATCCGCCAGTCGACTGTAGCGCAGATGGAAAAGCGTAGTGACCTCCTGATTTCGACCTTGCGGAGCTATATTGAAGCCATGGGCGGACGTCTGGATCTTGTCGTAGCGTTTCCCGACCGAGTGCCCGTCCATCTCGGGGGTCTCGGTGAGGTACAGAAACTTCATTTCTCATGATCTCGCTCGGAATCGGCAGCGTGATCGACGATTTGAAGGGCGAGGTCCGGCGCCTGGGGGCTGAGCCCAAGGCGCCGGCCAAGATCCATCGAGCCCTGGAAGGCGGAATTCCAGAGGGGACATGATGGAGCGGACACGGCTCACGCCCATGATGCATCAGTATCTGGAGATCAAGGATCGGCACAAGGATGCCATCCTGTTCTTCCGGCTCGGTGATTTCTACGAGATGTTCTTCGAGGACGCCGAGAAAGCGGCCAAGGTCCTCGACATTGCCCTGACCAGCCGCAATCGCGCCGACGGTGCGCCGGTACCCCTGTGCGGGGTGCCGCACCACGCCGCCACGCCCTACATTGGCAAGCTCTTGTCCGCCGGTTTCAAGGTGGCGGTTTGCGAGCAGACCGAGGACCCCAAGCTCGCCAAGGGTGTGGTGCGGCGCGAGGTGATCAAGGTCATCAGCCCCGGCACCCTTACGGAGGGAGAGGGGCTCGATGCCGAAGTCAACAACTTCCTCGTGGCGGTTACCGCGGGCCGTGACGAGTACGGCCTGTCCTTCACCGACGTCACCACGGGCGAGTTCCGGTTCACCCAGATAAAGGGCTACGCCGCCCTCACCAACGAGCTCGGGCGGATACAGCCGCGCGAGATGCTGATCCCCGATTCCCATTCCGGCGCCCTCGGCAACCTGCGCGAGGACTATGCCGGCGTGCACTGCACCCCGGGCCCGGACTCCTGGTTCTCCGGCGCCGCGATTCAGAAGCTCAACAGCGCCGGCATCTACCAGGGGCCGCACGACGAGTGGCCGCTGGGGGTCCGCGCCGCCGCCGCCATCCTGGCCTATATCGAGGATCGATCGCCCGGCGCCGTGCAGGTGTTGACCGCCCTGGAGCCCTATCGCGCCTCCCAGTTTCTCATGCTCGACGAGAACACGCAGGCCAATCTCGAGCTGCTGCGTGGCTTCGATGGGGGCCGGCGCGGCTCGTTGCTCGGTGTCCTGGAGCCTGCCCGCACGGCCATGGGGGCACGGGAACTGCGCAAATGGATCCTCTATCCGTTGCTGGACGAACACCAGATTCGTCGCCGGCAGGACGCCATCGAAGAGCTGCTGGACGATCCGGAGACGCGCCGGAAGCTCAGGCAGTTGCTCCATGGCGTTCAGGACCTGGAGCGGTTGTCCGGGCGCATTGCTTCGCGGAGCGCGTCACCCCGGGACCTCACGGCCATCAAGGACACACTGCACGCGCTGGACGTGGTGCGCGAGCAGCTCGAAGGGTGCGGCAGCGATTTGCTGGCACAGCTTCGTTCGGATTTGCGCTCGGTGCCGGAAGTGGTGGAGCTGGTGGAGCAGGCTCTGGTGGACGAGCCGCCGGCCACCGTACGCGCCGGCGGTTTCGTGCGCGCCGGATTCGATGACGAGCTGGACGCCTTGTCGGCCATCCGCGGCAACGCCAAGGGCTGGATCTCGGAGCTGCAGCACCAGGAGCGGCAGCGCACCGGAATCAACTCCCTGAAGGTGCGTTACAACAAGGTCTTCGGCTACTACATCGAGGTCACCCGGTCCAACCTCGCCAACGTTCCGGAGAACTATATTCGAAAGCAGACCCTGGCCAACGGCGAACGTTACATCACCCCGGAGTTGAAGGAATACGAGGCCAGGGTGTTGGGCTCGGACGAGGAAATAGTGAAGCTGGAAAGCCGGATCTTCGCGCAACTGCTCGACCGTATCGGCGCCCACTACGCCGCCATCAGGCAGTCGAGTCTGGCCCTGGCCAGGCTGGATACGCTGCTGGCGCTGGCGGAGACAGCCGAGACCCGGCACTTCGTTCGCCCGCGGGTCGATTCCAGCCTGACCCTCGCCATGCGCGCGGCGCGGCATCCGGTGGTGGAGGCCGTGTTGGGCCGCGGCGGTTTCGTCCCCAACGATTGCGAACTGGATTCCGAGACCACGCAGATCAAGCTGTTGACCGGCCCCAATATGGCGGGCAAATCCACCTACATGAGGCAGGTGGCGCTGGTGGTCATACTCGCCCAGATGGGCGGCTTCGTGCCCGCGGACACCGCCCACGTGGGGTTGGTGGATCGCCTGTTCACCCGCTTTGGCGCCACCGACGCGCTGGCGTCGGGAGAGTCGACGTTCATGGTGGAGATGAAGGAAACGGCTCGCATCCTTCGTCTGGCCACGCCCCGCAGCCTGATCCTCCTGGACGAGGTGGGGCGCGGCACGAGCACCTTTGACGGCATCTCCATCGCGTGGTCGCTTGCCGAGTTCCTGCACGAGTCGCCGCACCGGCCGCGAACGCTGTTCGCCACCCACTACCACGAGCTGACGAGCCTGGCGCGCACGCGGGAGCGCGTGAAGAACTTCAACTTCGCGGTCAAGGAATGGCAGGGGGAGGTGATCTTCCTGCGCACCCTGAAGGAGGGTCCGGCCAGTCGGAGTTACGGTATCCAGGTGGCCGGCCTTGCCGGATTGCCGCTTTCCCTCATCGAGCGGGCGAAGGAGATCCTGAAGAACCTGGAAGGCGAGGAGTTGAATGCCTGGGGACAACCGCGCTTGGCGGGGACCGAGGCGGCCTCGGAAGGGGCCCAGTTGATGTTGTACGAGTCCCGCCAGGACCGGTTGCGGGAGAAGCTTCAGGCCATCGACACCAGCGTTCTCACGCCGCTGGAGGCGTTGAACGTGCTCGACGGGCTCGTGACGGAGGCGAGGCGGGGAGGCTGATTGGCACGTTTGTTGGCCCTGCTGCTGGTACTGTGCGCCCTCGGTCCGGCGTCCGAGGTCCGCGCCGCAGTGGCGAAAGCACACCTGACGGGGGTGCGTCACCTCTCCTCATCCAACTATACGCGGGTGATCCTCGATCTCACGGGCGGGGCGAAGTTCACCATCCGGACTCTGCCGGCGTCTCCCAGGAAGGGGCTGCCTCCGCGCATCTATCTGGATCTGTTCGGGACCCGCTTGAGAAGCAGCCGGCGCTTCAACGTCGGGGACCGGCTGGTGCGCAGGGTTCGGTTGGGCCAGTTCAAGGCGGACGTGGTACGGGTGGTGCTCGACCTGAGGCGACCCGGCAATCACGAGGCCGTGCTGCTGGCCAATCCGCACAGGATCGTGGTGGATGTCGAGCGGAAGCGAGGCTCTCCGGTCCGGACCGAAGGGGCGGTTCGAAGATCGATCCAAAGGATCGTGCTGGACCCGGGACACGGAGGAAAGGACCCGGGCGCGGTGGGCGTGAACGGCCTCAAGGAGAAAAACGTCGCACTGGGCACGGCCAGGATGCTGGCGCGAAGACTTCGACAGGAGATGGGAGTCGACGTGGTCCTGACCAGGGACCGGGACGTCTTCGTATCGCTGAAAGAGCGGACGAACATTGCGACCCGCGAGGCTGCCGACCTGTTCGTCTCGATTCACTCCAATGCCAGCAGGAATCGGGCGGCCTCGGGTCTCGAAACGTATTATCTGGACCACCGGATCACGGACAAGGCGATCCTCAAGTTGGCGGCCAGGGAGAACGGCACTTCACTCAGGAACGTCACCGACCGCGACTATATTCTCAGCGACATGAAGCTGGGTCGATTCGCCTGTTTCACGCCGCTTCTCGCGGGCAAGTTGCAGGCATCGCTGGTGCGCAACGTACGGCCCCGTTATAGTCAGGTCCGTGATCTTGGGGTCAAAAAGGGCCCTTTCTATGTTTTGACCGTGGGTGAGATGCCGGCGGCGCTGGTGGAGTTGTTCTTTGTCAGCAATCGCCGCGAGGCTCGCGCGTTGCGCCGGCGTGACGTTCGGACCGCCATCGTCAAAGGACTGTTCGAGGGCGTCAAGGACTACGCCGACGGTTTACGGAAAACTCGTTGTCGGTGATGAGGCAGTGTAGTGGAGAAATCGGAAGCGCCGTTTGAAGCTTGGCGTCGGCTGCTGGACGAGCAGGTCACCCGTCCCGGGTCCGGCGCCGGCGTGCGCGCCTACGTCGACCTCGGACGACAGCGCTTGCTGGAGTCTCATCGCGCCGGGACCCCGGGTGCGGACGTGGTGCGGGCTCACGGCGGGATGATCGATTGCCTGTTACAGCGTCTCTTCGAGATGGCGGAGGAGGAGGACGGTGCCGCGGCGTTGAAAGGGCGCTGTACGGTAGTGGCCCAGGGCGGATACGGGCGAGACGAATTGAACCCCTATTCGGATATCGACATCCTTTTCCTTTACGGTTGGCGCGCCGCCCCCTACGTGGAGTTTGTCACCAAGAAGATGCTCTATCCCTTGTGGGATGCCGGTCTGACCGTGGGCCACGCCACCCGGACGGTGACGGAGTGCGCGCGCCACGCCCGGCGCGACCACGTGATTCAGACGGCCCTGGTGGACGCACGTTACATTTGCGGCGATGTGCGGTTGCATCAGGATCTGGAACGAGTGGCTTGGCGGCAACTTGGCGGAGCCGCCTGTGACAGGTTCGTCGAAACGAAGATGGGCGAACACGCCCAACGGCACCAGCGGCACGGCGAGTCGGTCTTCCTGTTGGAGCCGGACATCAAGGAGGGCCAGGGGGGCCTGCGCGACATCCACACCGCCATGTGGATCGCCCGGGCCAAGTGCGGCGCCGTCAAGCTCCACGATCTGCCGGGAACGGGCTTGTTGGAGCCCGGTGACGCGGCGGCTCTGGAGCGCGGACGGGATTTTCTCTGGCGTACCCGAAACGCGCTGCATTTCCTGGCGGGACGGCATCAGGATCGGCTCACCTTCGAGTCCCAGGAGCAGGTCGCCCAGGGGCTGGGTTTCGGCCGGGAGGGGAAGTTGAGCGAGGTGGAGACGTTCATGCGCTCCTACTACCTGCACGCCGAAGAGGTCAGCCGGCTGACTTCCCTGATCATTCACCGCGCGGTGGACCATGATCCCACTCAACGCAGGAAGCTCCGGCCCGGTCGTGAATTGCGTCCCGGCGTGCGGATCGCGGGACGAACCCTGGCGGTGGCGCCCCAAAAGGGCGGCCACGGGCGTCCCGAGGAGTTGCTCGATCTTTTCGCGGACCTGCAAGGATACCGGCTGACCCTGGGACAGGATTCGCGTGAGATCGTCAGAGCCCGGGTGGGGGCCATGGAAGGGACACTATCGGGCTCGGCGGCCGCCAACCGCGGGTTCCTCGACATCCTGCGCGGCAACGACTGGATCTACGAAACCCTGCTGGAACTGCATCGTACAGGGGTGCTGGACGCCTTGATCCCGGAGTTCGGCCGGATCCGTTGCATGGCGCTTCACGATCTGTATCACATCTATACCGTGGATCAGCACCTGATGTGGGCGGTCAAGGAGTTCGAGCGGCTGCGGTCGGGGGAGTTCGAGGATTCGCTGCCCCGCTTGTCACAGCTCGCCCGTGAGGTGGAAAGGCCGGAGGTCCTGATCCTGGGTATTTTGTTCCACGATATCGGCAAGGGACAGGGCGGCGGCCATTCGGAGCTGGGCCGCGTCATGGCGCTGGAAGTGGCCGCTCGCATGGGTCTCAACGTGGACGAGCAGGAGCTGCTGGGGTTTCTCGTGCTTCATCATCTCCTGTTAACCGGCACCGCTTTTCGCCGCGATATCCAGGACGAAAAGACGGTGGCGGACCTGGCGGACACCATGGGCACGGTGGAAAATCTCAAGTGCCTGTACGTGTTGACGTATTCGGATGTGAAGGCGGTGGGGCCGGACGTGTGGAACAACTGGAAGGGCGCGCTGCTGGAGGAGCTCTTCAATCGTACTCTCGATGTTCTGGAGGAGCGCGAAAAGGGTGAGTCCGTGAGACCGGACCAGGACCTCAAGGTGCGGCGGATACAGGGCCGGCTCATGGCCCAGCTCGGCGCGGAACATCCGGTCGAGGAGATTCAGCGGGAGTTCATCGATGCCATGCCCAAGCGCTACTTCCTCACCACTCCCGAGGAAGCCATGCCTTCTCACTACCGGCTGTTACGGCGACTCGGCGACGAGCCGTTTCTGGCGGCCGTGTTTCACCATCCCGAGCACGGCCACAGCGAGGTCGCCATCTGCGCCCATGACCAGCCCGGCTTGTTCGCTTCCATTGCCGGCGTTTTCGCCGCCATGGAGCTGAACGTGCTGAGCGCGCGCATCAGCACCCGTGGAGACGGACTGATTCTCGACGTTTTTCGTATCTCCCATCAGGGCAAGGCCGACGTGGTCATGGACTCCGGGAAGTGGTCACGCATGGAGTTGGCGCTGAACAGGGTCTTGGAGGGCGAAGCCGACGTCGCCGAGTTGGTGGAACGGTCGCGGTTTTCGTTGTTACATCGACCCGCGGTGAAGGTCCCCACGCATGTTTGCTGGGACAATGCCGCGTCGGATGATTTCACCGTGATCGAGGTCTACACTCAGGATCGGCCGGGGGTTCTCTTCACCATTACCTATTGGCTCTCACAACTGGACTATTCCATTCATCTGGCCAAGATTTCCACCGACGTCGACCGCGTGGCCGACGTCTTCTACGTCGCGGATGCGGACGGCAGGAAGATTCTGGAGGAAGGACGTCTTCAAGCCTTGGGCGACGCCCTCCACCGCGAGCTGGACTCGAACGATGACCGACGAACTCACGCGGCCGGTTGATATGTTTCTCGAGGTGTCGGCCGTGGAACGCGGACTGGCCGTCAACACCCTGGAGGCCTACAGCCGTGATCTGAACCGGCTGGCGGAGTTCCTTTCCCGGCGGGATGTCCACGCCTGGGGCGACGCGACCAAGTCGGACCTGCGGGCGTACATCGCCGATCTCAGGAGGCACCGTTTGAGTGAGCGGTCCGTCGTGCGCCTGTTGGGCAGCATGCGGCGTTTCTACCGCTTCCTGCTCAAGGAAGAGATGGTCTCGAGCGACCCGCTCCCCGACTTCTCGGCGCGTGGCGCGGCCGGCCGCCTGCCCGAGACCCTGGGCACCGCGGACATGCGCACGCTGCTTGAGCAGCCCGACGAGGCCAAACCCCTGGGCGCAAGGGACCGCGCGATGTTGGAGTTGCTCTACGGCAGCGGCCTCCGGGTCTCGGAGTTGGTCTCGCTCACGCTTCAGCAGGTCAATCTGGAGGGCAACTACCTGACCGTCAAGGGAAAGGGAGCCAAGGTCCGCCTGGTACCCTTCGGCGGTTGGGCACGGGATCGCCTTCAGCGATATCTGAAGGAGGTTCGCCCGCGCTTTCTGACGCGGGGGTACAGCGACTACGTGTTTCTCACGCGTTCCGGCAAGCCGCTCACGCGCCAGGGGTTCTGGAAGCTGCTCCGGGGATACGCCCTCCGGGCCGGATTGGACCACCGGGTCACGCCCCATACCCTGCGCCATTCGTTCGCGACCCACCTGCTCGAGGGAGGCGCCGACCTGCGCGCGGTTCAGTCGATGTTGGGTCATTCGGATATCGCCACCACCCAGATCTACACGCACGTCAGCCGGGGCCGTATCAAGAAGGTTCACCAGCAATTCCATCCGCGGGAGGCGCCGGACGGCAAGGGGTAGCCCTGCGCTGCATCAGGACGAGGATGTAGGGGCGGGTTTCAAACCCGCCCGCGTGCGCATCGTCTCGTGGGTCGATACGGGCTCACGGGCGCCGGTAGTGGTGGCGGGAGCCACCTGGAAGCCGTGTTGTTTTTTCGCAGCCCGTCACTTAAGAAGGTCCAATGCCTCAAGACTTCCTGTGGCAGCTATCCATCTGGGCTTTCCCGGTGCTGGTGGCCATCGTCTTTCACGAAGTGGCCCACGGGTGGGTGGCCTATCGATTGGGAGATCCCACGGCTGCCGTCATGGGTCGGCTGACCCTGAACCCCCTTTCCCACATCGACATCGTTGGCACGGTGCTGCTCCCCGCTTTGCTGATCTGGGCCGGCGGGCCGGTGTTCGGCTACGCCAAGCCTGTTCCGGTGGATTACAACAACCTGAAGGATCCCAGGCGCGACATGATCTGGGTCGCTCTGGCAGGGCCCGGCGCCAATATCATCCTGGCGGTGTTGAGCCTGGTGATCGTGAAATTGATCCTGGTCAGCGGCAGTTCCGTGTCCGGCTCGGTGTCCTCCTACATGTGGTACATGGCCCTCAGCAGCGTCCGCATCAACGTCATGCTGGCGGTGTTCAACACTCTGCCGGTGCCGCCGTTGGACGGGGGCCGGGTACTGGTGGGTCTCCTGCCCGAGCCGCAAGCGATGCAGGTGGCCCGTATCGAGCCCTTCGGGTTCATTATCGTCGTCGCTCTGCTGATGACCGGAGCGCTGACCTACACTTTGGTGCCGATCATGGACTTCGTGATCTGGTTTCTGGCCGTCATCGTCGGAGTCGTGTAAGCTGAAGCTCATGGAAACCATCGTAAGCGGGGCGCGCCCCACCGGACTTCTTCATCTGGGACATCTCCACGGCGCCCTGCGCAACTGGGTGAGGCTGCAGGAAAATTATCGCTGTTTCTTCTTCGTCGCCGACTGGCACGCGCTGACCACCGACTACCAGGCACCGGACGGCATCATGGACGGTACACGGGCGATGGTGGCGGAGTGGCTCAGCGTCGGCCTCGATCCGGCGAAATGCACGATTTTCCGGCAATCCGACATCAAGGAGCATGCCGAGCTCCATCTCCTGCTGTCCATGTTGACGCCCGTTTCCTGGCTGGAACGGAACCCGACCTACAAGGAACAGTTGCGGGAGCTCAGCGAGCGTGACCTGTCCACCTACGGTTTTCTCGGCTATCCGGTGCTGCAGGCCGCCGACATCATCATGTACAAGGCCCATCGGGTTCCCGTGGGGGTGGATCAGGCGCCCCACGTGGAGCTGACCCGGGAGATCGTCCGGCGGTTCAACAGCTTTTACGGTCCGGTGTTCCCCGAACCGGAGGTGTTGCTCACGGAGACCCAGCGATTGCCGGGAACGGACGGACGCAAGATGAGCAAGAGCTACGGCAACTCGGTCCTGCTGTCGGATACCCCCGAGACCATCGACCGGAAGCTGAGCCGCATGGTGACGGATACCGCGCGTGCCAGGCGGACGGATCCCGGTGAGCCGGAGAAGTGTCCGGCATTCAACCTGCACAAGATCTACTGCACTCCGGAGGAGATCCAGGAAGTGTCCGACGGATGCCGCACCGCCGGCATCGGCTGCCTGGACTGCAAGAAGGTGATGATTCGCCACGTGATCGACGACCTCGCCCCCTTCCGCGAGAAAAAGGCCTACTACGATAATCGTCCGGACGACATCCGGGATGTCATCGCCGAGGGCAACCGGGTTGCCGGCGAGCAGGCCGCGGCTACCATGAGCGAGGTCCGGTCGGCGTTGACGCTTTAGCCGATGTCATGGCGGTGCATGTTCAACTGAAGATCTACGAAGGTCCGTTGGACCTGTTGCTTCATCTCATCAAGAAGAACGAACTCAGCATCGCCGACATTCCCATCGCATCCATCACGGAGCAGTATCTCGCGGCGTTGGAGCTGATGCAGGGCCTCAACCTCGACGTGTCCGGGGAGTACCTCGTCATGGCCGCGACCCTGCTGCACATCAAGTCGAAGACGCTGCTCCCGCCCGACGAGGATGATGAGGATGACGACGACGAGGCGGGCGATACCCGGGAAGAGCTGATCCGCCGCCTGCTGGAATACGAGCGCTTCAAGAACGCTGCCAAAGAGCTCGAGGAGCGGGAGATCCTCAACCGGGACGTGTTCGTCCGCCAGGATCGGTCCGAGCGGGTAACCGACGTGAGCTTCGAGCAGCTCTCGGTGTTCGATCTGATGTCGGCGCTTCAGCGGGTGCTGGAGCGGTTCCCGGGACCGTCCGTGCACAGGGTGGTGCAGGAGACGGTTTCCGTGAGGGAACGCATGACCTACATTCTCGATGAGTTGCACCACAGGCCATCGGTGCTCTTTCATGAGCTGTTCGAATCGGCGCGCTCGAGAATGGACGTGGTGGTGACGTTTCTGGCGCTGTTGGAGCTCATCCGGATTCGAGCCGTGCACGCGGTACAGAAGGACCGGCTTGGCCCCATCGTCATGGAGCCGATGCTCTCCTTCTCCGATGCCAGTGCAGCCATCGAGACGGACGTGCCGGAGGACGACTATGGAGAGTGAGCGGCTCAAGGCGATCCTCGAGAGCCTTCTGTTGGCCGCGGACGGCCCGGTGTCCGCGGATCGTTTGAGGGACGCCGTGGGCGAGATCCCGCGCAAGGAGATCACGGACGCCCTTGGCGAGTTGCGGCAGGAGTACGAGCGTACGGGCAGGGGCCTGCGCCTCGCGGAAGTGGCCAACGGTTACCAGTTGAGGACGCCCAGGGAGCACGCGGATTTCGTCCGCAGGCTCACGGCGGTCAAGCCCGCGCGGATGAGCCGCGCAAATCTGGAAACCCTGGCCATCATCGCGTACAGGCAGCCCGTGACCCGGGCGGAAATCGAAGAGATCCGCGGGGTCAACGTCGACGGTGTGGTCTCCACGCTGCTGGAGCGGCGCCTGATACGAATCGTGGCCCGCAAGGACGTGGCCGGCAAGCCCTTCCTCTACGGTACCACCCGAGAGTTTCTCGAGGCGTTCAACCTCAAGGATCTCGCGAGTCTGCCGACCCTGCGGGAGATGGAGGACATGACGCAGGCGCTGCAGGAGCCCGACGCCGCCAGCTCCGAGGCAGAGGACGCGGGTCGAGAGGACGCCGCGCCGCGCCAGTCCGGGGCCGTCAACGGTGAAGAAAATACGGATTGACATCAGTAGACGTTGGGTCGGATTGGCGGAGCGTAATCCGACCCGGGGTGCGGCGTCGGGTTACGCCTTCGGCTAACCCGACCTACAGGGAGACGGCGGTGCCAGCGGAACGGCTTCAACGGATCATCGCGCACGCGGGATTGGCTTCCCGGCGTCAGGCGGAACAGTGGATTCTCGCGGGCCGTATCACGGTGAATGGCCGCCGGGTTCGGGAGTTGGGAACCCGCGCGGATACCGCCCTGGACAGCATTTGCGTGGACGGCCGGGTGCTGCGGCCCGCGGCGTCCAGGGTCTGTCTCGCGTTCCACAAGCCCGTCGGCGTCATCACGACCATGCGGGATACCGAAGGCCGGCCCTCGGTGGCCGACTACCTGCGTGCCGGCGGTCATCCGCGCGGTGTCGTTCCGACGGGTCGTTTGGACTACGGCACTTCCGGCCTGTTGCTGCTTACCAACGACGGTGACCTGGCGTATCGGCTAACCCACCCCCGCTACGGTGTCCACAAGGTCTACGAGGTCAAGCTGAGCGGGATGCCTTCGGAAGGACAATTGGATCGGCTGCGCCGGGGCGTGAAGCTGGAAGACGGGGTGACCGCGCCGGCGGAGGTCCAGGTCCTGCGGCGATTGAAGCAGAAAGTATGGCTCAGGGTCGAGCTCCGCGAGGGTCGAAACCGGGAGATCCGCAGGATGGTGGAAGTGGTAGGGCACACGGTGGAAAGGCTGGTTAGAAGCCACTTTGGCCCCATCGCCCTCGGTCAACTGCCTCGGGGTGAGATACGTCCGCTGACCGAGGGGGAGGAGAAGCGCCTCAGACGAGCCGTGGCCCTGTAGGGGCGGGTTTCAAACCCGGCCGTGGCGACACCCGGAACACCACCGTCGGTTTCCCGGCCCCCACATGACCCAGGAAAGAACAGTCCATGGCAACCCACGATCATCACCACCACGCGCATCATCACGGAGGCGGCGGCTACCGCTTCTGTCCCCGTTGCGCCGGGCCGCTGGCGCCGCGCACCCTCAAGAGCAACGAGCCCAAGCGGCTGGTTTGTGAGAAATGCTCCTTCATTTTCTATCAGGATCCCAAGGTCGTGGCCGGCACCATCTGCACGTTGGACGGCGGCGTGGTGCTGCTTCGCCGCGGCATCGAGCCGGCCATGGGAAAGTGGGTTTTCCCGGGCGGTTACGTGGATCGGGGCGAAAGCACCATGGAGGCCGCGGTGCGCGAGACTCGGGAGGAAAGCCACCTGGAGGTGGTGACCCGGTCGCTATTGGGAGTCTATTCGTACCCCAAGTCGCCTAACGTGATCATCGTCTATGTCGCGGAGATCGTCGGAGGAACGCTGACGGCCGGGGACGAGAGCACCGAGGCCGGGACCTTCCCCGCGTCGCGGATTCCCTGGGACGAGCTGGCCTTTCCGAGCACCGTGGAGGCTCTGAAGGATTACGACCGTCTTTGTGGCAAAGGGGAAATATGTTAGTTAAGGGCACATTCGTTGAAAACTTCGGAAAGGAGATTCTTTGATGGCAATGCCAAACGTGGGGGAAAAGGCCCCCGAGTTCAGCCTGCCGGTGTCCCGGGACGAAAAGGTGTCCCTGAGCGACTACGCGGGCAAGAAGAACGTCGTGCTGGCGTTCTATCCGCTGGATTTCACCGGCGGTTGACAGCAGGAATTAAGCAACTTCGAGGCTGACAAGGCCGGCTTCGAAGCCAAAGACGCTCAGGTTCTGAGCGTGAGTGTTGATTCGGTTTTCGCCCACAAGGCGTTTGCGGAGAAGATGGGCGGCATCAGCTTCCCGATGTTGTCGGACTTCTTTCCCCAGGGCGAGGTCTGCAAGCAGTACGACTGCCTGCGTCCCCAGGGCTTTCCCAAAAGAGCCGTCTTCATCATGGACAAGCAGGGAACCGTGCGGTATGCGAAGCTCTATGAGGGCGGCATTCCGGAGAACAAGGACCTGCTGGCCGAGCTCGACAAGCTGTAGTCATCCGTACCACGGAGAATGGGGTGGGGCATCAGGGGGCGGCGCATGCGCCGCCCCCCTTTTTCCCCGCCAGGGGACGCTCCGGCTCGCAGGTGTTGGGGAGTGTTGCCGGGCTGCCCGGTCCGGCGGCGAATCAAAAGGGCAGGGCATGCACCGTGGCCGGGACCTTCACGTCTCCGTGTCCGATGGTGACGGCGCTGCCGGGCTCGATGTAGTCCCGATGGACATACCCGAGTGCGATGGGACATCGAGTCCGCGGTGAGGCGACGGCGCTGGTGACGCGGCCGATGTGCCGGTCGTCGTCCAGCACCGGGTCGCTCGGGTCCGGGACCACGTCGCCCTCGGCCTTGAGCCCCACCAGCCGGCGGTTCACGTGGCCCCGGGAGTGGATGCGCTCCACCGTTTCCTGCCCGAGATAACATCCCTTGGTGAAGCTCACGGCGTCGTCCAGAGAGGTCTCCAGCAGGAGCGTGTCGGCGTCCATGTCGGCCCCGTATCTCGGGATCCCGGCCTCGATTCTCAGGATCTCCCGCGCATGGAGCCCGATCCACGGGATGTTCCGCCCGCCCGGATCGGTGGCCATGGCCGGGAGCCTCCGCCGCGACACGACCAGATCGAATCCCGGCTCTCCCGTATGGGTTGCCCGGATCACCCGGACTCGGTCGCCGGTGATAGCGAAGTCCCCGTGGGACAGGTTCTCCGCGGACAGCGCGCCCGCGTCCAAGAGTGCGGACAGGGCCGTTTCCGCCCGCGGTCCCTGGATGGACAGCATGGCCAAGGCGCCGGAGAGGTCGGAGATCTCCACCTCATCCGCGATCAGGTAGCGGTCCAGGTGTTCCAGGATGCCCGGCACGAGGGGTTCGTTCAAGTCCAGGAGAAATGCGTCGTCGGTACGGAACACGCGCACGTCCGCCAGGATCTTGCCCTGGATGTTCAACACCGCGGCCGGTGCGCCGTCGCCCGCGCCCAGGGCCTTGATGTCGTTGGACAACATTCCCTGGAGCCACTCGGTGCTGTCCGGACCGGTGATGGAGAGAATGGCCCGGTCCGCCAGGTCGAGCCAGCCGGCGCCGGAACGCACGGCGTCGTATTCGGCGGCGGGATTGCCGAAATGGGCCGGCAGGCTCCATCCCGCTCGTTCGAGAAATACTGCACGGTTCCCTTTGTGGAACTCATCGAGGGGCGATATCTTCATGTCCAGAATTACCGTATCCGGGTTGGCGCAGCATGGCAATGGCCCCGGCCGCGGCCCGCAATGAACGAGGGAAGTAATCATGACCAAGGCTTCAAGGGACCTGGACCTCCGCAAACTCGAGATCTTCTACTGGGTGGCGGAACTTCACAGCTTCTCGCTCGCGGCGGAACACTTTTCCCTCCGGCAACCCACCGTCACCGCCCACGTTCGGACGCTCGAGCAGCAATTGGGCTTCAGGCTCTTTGCCCGGTTCGGGGGCAAATTCGATCTAACGCCCTCGGGTTGGATTCTGTACAAGCAGGCCGGCGCGGTGCTGAAGTTGAAGAACCAGACGCTGGCCGCGCTGGACCGTATCCAGGGAAAGGTGGAGGGGGAGCTCCGCGTGGGCGGCAGCAATGTCCCGGGCGAATACATTCTACCCGGAATGCTGGGCGGTTTCGTGGCGCGGTTCCCGGATGTCCGGCCGGCGCTCCGCATCGGCGATTCCGCAGCCATCGTGTCCGCGATCCTCGAAGGCGCGTTGGAGCTGGGTTTCACGGGTTTCAGGACCCATGACGCCAGGCTCAGCTATCGCAAGACCTGGCAGGACGAGATGGTCGTCGCCGTCCCCGCGAACCACCCCTGGGCGGGACTGAAGCACGTGCCTCTCCAGGACCTCGGCAAGCACCCCTTCATCTCCCGGGAGGCCGGGTCCGGCACCCTGCGTTCGTTTCAGCAGCTCGTGGTCAAGGGCGGCCACGACCCGGAGCGGCTTCTCAAGGTCGGGATGGAGCTCGGGAGCACGGCCGCGGTCAAGGAGGCGCTGATGGAGGGACTTGGGTTCTCCATCCTCTCCCGCGCCGCTATCAGGCGAGAGGTCCAGCACGGCTTGATCGAGGAGCTTCGGATCGAGGGGCTCGCCCTGATCCGGCCCTTCTATCGGGTGACCCACCGCGACCGTCCCCTGGCGCCGGTGCCTCGGGCGTTCGTGCAGTTTCTGGGCCGCGCCCCGCAGCAACATCTATGGCAAGGCACGCGCTATAGCTGAAGCCTATTTGACATATAGGTTGTTTTGATATCCACTCCCTGGAAATCTGCTCCGGGGGGTTCGATGAAACGTAGACTGGCTTGGCTACTTTGCCTGGTGGTGTTGGCTGCTTCCTCGCTATACGGGGTCGCGGTTGCGGACCCGTTACGGGTTTCCGCGATCCCCGACGAGGATCCGCAGGAGCTGTTGCGCAAGTACAAGCCCTTCGCCGACTACATCGCCAAGGAGGTGGGAGTCCGGGTCAAGTTCGTTCCGGTGGTGGACTATGCGGCCACGGTGGAGGGTCTGGCCGCGGATCGGCTGGATATCGTCTGGTACGGCGGCTTCACGTCGGTTCAGGCCACGGAACGGGCCGAGGGCGCCACGCGACTGGCCATGCGCGAGGAGGACGCCAGCTTCAAGAGCGTTTTCATCACGCGCACCGATTCCGGCATCAAGACCCTGGCGGACCTCAGAGGCAAAACGTTCGCGTTCGGCAGCGTGAGCTCCACTTCCGGACACCTCATGCCGCGTCATTTCCTCAGGGCGGCGGGCGTCGATCCGGAGAGGGACTTCAAGAAGTTCGGCTTCAGCCGCGCCCATGACGCCACCGCGGCATGGGTGGAGGCCGGACGCGTGGATGCCGGCGCGGTCAATTTCCTGGTGTGGAGGAAGCTGGTAAACAAGAAGAAGATCGATACGAAGAAGACCCACGTGTTCTGGACCACACCGCCGTACGTCGATTACGTATGGGTGGCTCGGGGCGGCGTGCCCGAGGAGGTCCGGAAGAAGTTCAAGCAGGCGCTCCTGAAGCTGGACTACGCGAACCCCGAGCACAAGAAGATCATGGATCTTCAACGGACCAGGAAGTTCATTCCGGCCAAGGACTCGGATTGGGACGGAATCAAGAAGGCGGCCATTGCCGCGGGGATGCTCAAGGTCAATTGACTCCCTCGCCACAATATCACCTGGAGAGTGTCCGCAAGGCATTCGGGCGCGGGCAGGTGGCGCTGGAAGGGTTCGACCTGAAAGTCGCCAAGGGCGAGCGGGTGGCCCTCATCGGACCCAGCGGCGCCGGCAAGACCACGCTCTTCCGCATGCTCAACTGCACGATTCGTCCCACTTCCGGGCATCTTCGTATCGGCGGCCGGGAGGTGGGGGAGCTGTATGGCCGGCGGCTGCGGGAGATGCGGCGCCGCATCGGCACCGTCTACCAGCAGCACAACCTGGTGCCGCGCCTGCGGGTGGTTCACAATGTGCTGTCCGGCCGGTTGGGGAGTTGGTCCCTGCTTGGTTCCCTGGCATCCCTGGTGCGGCCGTCCCAACTGGAAACCGCCTACCGCGCGCTGGCCGACGTGGGCATCGGCGAGAAGCTCTTCAGCCGCACGGACGAACTCTCCGGCGGCCAGCAGCAACGCGTGGCCATTGCCCGCGTGCTGGTGCAGGATCCCGACGTGATCCTGGCGGACGAACCGGTGTCGTCGGTGGATCCGTCCCTGGCTGAGAACATCATCAAGCTGCTCATTGCCATTAGCCAAGACACCCGCAAGACGCTGTTGGTGAACCTGCACAGCACCGACCTGGCGCTGTCGTATTTCCCCAGGGTCGTGGGCATGAAGGCGGGGGTCAAGTTGTTCGACACGGCCGCCGCCCGGGTAACCCCGGAACTCCTGCGGGAGCTCTACTCCGGCCATGCTCCGGAAGACGGCGCTAACGGCGCCTTCCATGAACCGGAGCATCAGCGGGCCGCGATCTAATCCGGTGTCTCCGAAACTCACTCCCAGGACGCTGGGGTCGCGGTCGATTTTCCCCTACGTATTCGGCGGGCTGTTTTTTCTCTTGCTGGTGGATAGCTGGCGACGTGCCGAGGTGGCCCCTGGGCTTTTCTTCGAGGCCCGGGGCAGGGAGCACATGTGGAAGTTCGTCACCGGCATGTACCCGCCCGAGCTGTCCTGGGACTTCCTGGAGCTCATGATCCGGCCTACCCTGGAGACCATCCAGATCTCGGTGATGGGGACGCTGATCGCGGTGCTCATCGGTTTCCCGCTGGGGTTGCTGGCCACCAGTACCTTCAGCTTCCAGGGCATCCTCCATGAGAGCGAGTCCCCGGGCTTCGGCGTGAGACACGGCCTCAAGGTTGGTCTCTACGGCCTTGCCCGGGCCCTGTTGAGCCTGTTCCGCTGCATTCCGGAGTTCGTCTGGGCCTTCATGTTCGTGCGCGCCGTGGGCCTGGGGCCCTTTCCGGGAGTTCTGGCCATCGGGGTCGCCTACGGCGGCATGCTGGGAAAGGTCTATTCCGAGATATTCGAGTCGGTGAACGAACGGCCGCTGGAGGCCATCCAGTCCACCGGCGCCGGAAGGCTGCAGATCTTCTTCTACGGTTGGTTCCCCCAGGTATTGCCCAACATAACCTCCTACACGTTGTACCGGTGGGAATGCGCGGTGCGAACCTCGGCCATCCTGGGCCTCGTGGGCGCCGGCGGGATTGGTCAGCAGATCGAGATTTCCATTCGGATGTTCAACTTCCACGAGGTGGCCACTCTGCTGATGATTCTCTTCTCGCTGGTGGCTGGCGCCGACTACCTGAGCGCCAAGGTGCGGTCGCTGCTATGAATCGCCCCGCTACGACTCCCGTTGACCTGGTTGCGCTGAGGGATGGCGCACGCGACCGCTCGCGGTTGACTACGTACCTGTTGTTGGCGTTGCTGGGGGCGCTCTTCGTCTGGAGCTATCAGGGGTCGGAGATCGACCTCGGCATGCTGTTCAGCACCCAAGGCGGCGGTGCCATCGTCGAGTACGTCGAACGCCTGTTCCCCCCGGATCTCTCCGGCAAGGTGGTGGCCGACGCGGCCGCCGGTGCATGGGAGACCCTCGCCATCTCGTTGATCGGGACCCTGCTTTCCGTGGTCATCGCGCTGTCGCTGGCCTTCTTCGGCTCGCGCAACCTGGTGTACGCGGGGTTGCTTTACGAGATGGAGCCCCGGCGCCATCGGGTGCTGCTGCGGCGCATCCCGTATCTGACCGCCAAGGCCATCCTGAACTTCCTGCGCACCATCCCCGAAATGCTGTGGGCGCTGATCTTCGTCTTCCTGGTGGGTCTCGGCCCCTTCCCCGGAGTGCTGGCCCTCGGGGTCCACACCGGCGGCGTTCTGGGGAAGCTGTTCGCGGAGGTGCTGGAGGACGTGGACCTGCAGCCCATCGAGTCCCTGCAGTCCACCGGCGCAGGCAAGATCCAGATCCTGTTCTACGGCATCCTGCCGCAGGTCCTGCCGCAGTTCGTCTCCTACACCCTGTATCGCTGGGAGGTGAACATCCGCGTGGCCGCGGTGCTCGGCTTCGTGGGCGCCGGCGGACTGGGTCAACGGATCCACATCGCCATGAGCCTGTTCCTCGAGCAACAGCTCCTGACGCTGCTATTGGCACTCTATGTACTGGTGACGGGGGTGGATTACCTGAGCGCGTACCTGCGGCGCCGGGTGGTCTGATTAGGAGCCTGCTCGAGTCATACGTCGGCAAATCAGGGCCGGACCACCACCTTCAAGGCCTCCTTGGCCATCATCGACCGCAGCGCTTTCTCCAGGTCGTCCAGGGGCACCTCGGCTGACAGCAAAGGCCGCGGGTCCAAGGTCCTCCGCCTCAACATCTCCAGGGCCTGTGAAACCGTGGCCGGGCGATGATGATAGGCGCCCTTGATGGTGAGCTCATTGTAGTGAACGAGTGCGGTGTCCAGGGAAATCCGCGTTCCCGGCGGACAGCCTCCGAAGAGGTTCACCACCCCGCCGGGCCGAACACACGCCACGGCGTCCTGCCAGACCGCGGGTACGCCGGTGGCGTCAATGGCGCAGTCGAAGCCGTCTCCGTCCCGCGACCGGGATCGAAGGCGATCGGCCTCTCCACCGCCCCGGGACACTTCCACCGTATCGCGGGCGCCGAGAACCCGCGCCACGTCAAGCCTGCCGGGGTTGGGATCCGCGGCCACGACGCCGTGGCCTCGAACCGCCAGCACGGCCGTCAGCAACAGGCCGATGGGGCCGGCCCCGTAGACCAGGACGTCGGCACCGTCGCCGAGCCCGCAGGCGTCCACGCCGTGCACGACGCAGGCCAAGGGCTCCACCAGCGCGGCGACCTCGTAGGGAAGGTCGGCGTCGAAACGATGCGTGCTGGTTTGGACAAATCGTTGAGGAATCCGGATGTACTGGGCAAACGCGCCGTTGAGATACTCAAGGTCCCGGCACAGGTTCTCGCGGCCTGCCGTGCAGTACACGCACCGGCCGCAGGGCGCCGAGTTGGCCACCACCACGCGGTCCCCCGGCTGGTACCCGCTTACCCCAGGACCCAGTTCCTCGACCGAACCCGCGAATTCGTGCCCGAACGGCGTCGGAACCCTCAGCATGCGCGGATGCCCGCCCCGCCGGAACACCTTCACATCCGTACCGCAGGTCGTAGCCGCCCGAATCCTCACCAATAACTCCCCCGCGCCGGGCGTGGGCACGGGCTCTTCCCGTATTTCGATATGCTCGGGGCCGAGCAGGTATATGACCCGGTGTTTCATGTGCATGGAGGAGGTGTGGCGAGCCGTTGTCCACGGCCTAGCACTTATGAGAGGGGACAGGCAAACGGAGTTGTGCAGTGCGACGGAGTTGGCGCAAGGCAAACACCGTGTTTGAAAGCGCCGAACGCCATGCTAATCTAGAGGCTCAACCGCTTGGGGAGAGGTGGCCGAGTCCGGTTGAAGGCGCCTGACTCGAAATCAGGTTTACCTACGGGTAACGGGGGTTCGAATCCCTCCCTCTCCGCCAGCCTCTTTCCTCCAGTTTCGGATCTGTCAGAATTTGATTGTCACTTTGCCTACCATCAGCGGAGAATCCCCGTGCAAACCTATCTCCTAGTGGCCGACGTTCTTGGCTTCTCGAATATTGTAACTAATTTGTCCCACACCAATCTCTCCCAGCGCATAGAGGATTGGGTGGGTATAGTTGAAGAGACTAGCCGTGATACGGGTATCGAGGATGTACAGCTAGTATCAGACACCGTATTTGCGCAGGAAGCCGTACCTCAACGCGGACCCGAGCGCCTTTTCCAGTTCTCGAAATTGTTGTTGGAACGAGGTATGGATGGATCCATTCCGATACGAGGCGCAATCACGTATGGTGAGGTGTCTTGGCACGAGAAATTGATTTACGGTGGCGCCGTGATTGATGCGCATGTCCTTGAAAGATCGCTTGAGTGGATCGGCATCGCTGGTGGATCGCTTCCTACAGTACCTTGGTCTTGGGACCTAGTTTGTTGCTACCCTGTACCCAAAAAGGCTGGTCAGCAAGTTGAGCTTTCACCGGCGGTGGTATGGGCTACCCCGAAGCCGAAGGAGTTCCTAGGCTTGTCCCTTTCCGGCGGACTACACCAGAGCCGGGAGGTCCTTACGTGGGAAAGAATCTCCAAACTGAAGAACGCTCTTACTTTCTCGAGGTACGTAGAACTCGCTAAGCAGGAGAAGTTACAGCCGCAGATATTTCATCCGCGATTTCCATCCAATATCTCTTTCGAATGAAATCGGTTAACTTTTCGTTCGTTTTTCTGTTCCAGACAGTTACTCTGCTTCCATCAATCCGGCAAATTTCGCACTGCGGGTGGAACTTGTGGCCATAGTCCAAAGGTCCGACACTTCCAACTGGGACACCATCCGCATTCCAAGCTACTTGACCGCGACCCATAGTCCCGTTCACGAAGGTTGTGCTGAGAGATCCCCCGCTCTTTAGGCCTGCTTGGCCAACTGAACTCGTTCTACGATCAGGCGGGCGATTTCTTCGGGCTGGCGTTCTCGAGCGTCCAGGTAGCCGTCGAGCTTCGTCATGCCAGTGACATCCCCGTCGTCCAGCCGCACATACATGATCTCCCGTTCGTCGCGGAAGACCCTCCGTTCCCGTATCTTCTGCCACTCGATCCCGCACCATTCCTTCTCGTCGTATTCCCGGCAGATGAACGCCACGACGAGGCCCGAACGTTCGCCGTAGATGTCCTGCAGGAGCATATCCAGGCTGGGTTGCGCGAGTTGTGCCTCGTAGTAACGGTCGTAGAAGCACGCATCCCGTCCAAGCTCCCTCTGCAGTTCGCCTGCCACCCGCTCAACATAGCTTCTGTGCTCTCCCGGAAACGATAGGGCCACTTCGAACCGGTGCTGCCTGATATCGACCGTTCTTGGGGTTCCGGTCGGCCACCTGGGCAGCTCGATTCCCCTCCGTCGCAGCTCCACGGCGAGATCGACATTCTTCACTGCCCAATGCGTGCGGCCTAGTTCCCAGCCTCCGATGTCCAACAGGACGCCAAGGGACCGGAGGTCGTCGATCGTCGCGAACGGATCGCAAGGAATCAGTTTGTACTCAATCTGGAGTTTTCCGCCTGTCCTGGGCTTTACGTCGCGCAACACGCCAAACTTCGGATCCTTGCCACACCCCACTTCGTAGGCGAACACGCAGGGCAGCGAGCAGAGTTCCCGAATTTGCCGCGAACTCAACGCCGCGAAGCGGGCGGCGACGTTCGCGTCCGTGTACTCGCCCTTCGAGATACAGCGCGATCTCGTGATGACGAACGGATCACCGTTCCACGCGTTCTCGTCGGCCGACACGAACAGGTTGTACATCTGCCCTCCAGTGTGTTTCTTCTATCGGTCCGGTTCAGGCTTCCGGAGGGACGGACCCGACCGTGTGCGCCTCACCGGTAATCTGAGCGGCTGTCGTACTACGTAACGAGGCTCCGGTTTCCATCCCTGTCGTGCTCCGGTAGGGCTTCAGGCGCATGACGGACAAACCGATGTTGTCACGGGGCCAAAGAAGTCGGCCCCTCCGTCAGTTGAGGCCGCGCGCCCACTCCTGGCGGCTTCGCCAACACCGTGGACCCACGCACTTACGCCAGCGGTCTTCAATCTGTCCAATTTTCGATTCGCATAAATGGGAAATTTGCAGCTGCCACCAAAACGATATCGCGCTTACGAGAAACCACCTTTCCGCTCCTGGAGTCGTCTTGGGACTGAGCCGATGTTGCGCGTCAGCCGCTTCTGGTTTTGGCACAGACTCTGGTAAGATGCGAATGGAACCTTCCATGCAACCTCCTTGTTCCATCCTCGACTCTGACCTTGCTCTCGCCAAGCAGTTTGTCCGGCGTTTAACCACTGCGGTCGACGGAGCTACAGTACAGGTTATCGTGTACGGTTCACGAGCAAGGGGGGATGCTGACGAGGAATCCGACCTGGATCTGTTTGTCGTCGTAGATCGGGATGATCCTGGGAAGGAAGTAGCGGAGCATGCTCTTGGTATCGCCTGCGAGATGACGCTTGAGTCTGGGATTTTGATCGCGGTCGTGGTAGCGGACAAGGCATTTCTACCAGGGCGGATTTATCCTTCATGGTTTTTTCAATGCTGACAATGAGATACGGGCGGGGCTGGACATTCGTCGCGGGCTCTGATACAGGTGGAGCAACCCGGACGTGGGGGGATGGGAGCGTTGACGATTCTTTCGGAGGTGTCCGTCGGCCTTGTAGCGGCGGAAGACGAGGGGCGGTTTCGGGCCTTGATGCAGGCGTACCACTATCTGGGTGCGTTGCCGGGGATCGGCGAGACGTTGCGCTATGTGGCCCATCATCGCGGCCAATGGTTGGCGCTGGCGGTGTTCTCGGCGCCGGCGCTGAAGTGCGGCGCACGGGACCGCTGGATCGGCTGGGACTACGGCGTCCAGTTTGACCGGCTGCACCTTATCACCAACAACTCCCGGTTCCTGATCCTGCCGGGCGCTCCGCCAAACCTCGGGTCGCGGGTGCTGTCGCTGTGCACGCGCCGCCTTGTCCGCGACTGGCCGGTGCGCTTCGGCCATGCGCTGCTGCTGGTGGAGACCTTCGTCGATCCCAGGCGCTTCCACGGCACCGTCTACCGGGCCGCCAACTGGATCGAGGTGGGGCGCACCCGCGGCTTCCGCCGCCAGCGGCGGGGCTACAGCTACGGCCAACACGCGCTGCCGAAGCGAGTGTTCGTTCATCCCCTGTCGCGCACCGCGCGCGACCAACTCCGGGCGGATGCTCTCGATCCCCGCCTGCGACATGGAGTGCCCAAGATGATGCTCAACGCCGCACAGATGCGATCCCTTCCGGCCTTCTTCCACCCCATCGACGACCCCCGCCGCCGGCAGGGACGGCGCCATGCGCTGCCCACGGTGCTGGCCTTGGCCACCGCCGCGACCCTGTGCGGCATGCGCGGCTACAAGGCCATCAGCGAATGGGTCCAGGACCTCGGACCCAAGGCGCTGGAACGCTTCCGCGTGCGCCGCCGCCAAGGCCGCTGCCAGGCGCCGAGCCTGTCGGCCATCCGCAGCCTGCTCATCCGCGTCGACCCGGCCCAACTCGACCGGGCGTTGCGCGCATGGCACGAGGCTCATGGCGGCGGCGACAGCGCCCTGGCCATCGACGGCAAGACCCTGCGCGGCGCCATCGATGCCGATGGCAACCAGGCTCATGTGCTCGGCATCGTCGGCCACGACAGCAAGGCATCCTGGGCCCAAAAAAAGTCGGTCTGAGGCCGGATGCCACCGACGGGGAGAAGCGCACCAACGAGATCGGCACTGCCATTCCCCTGCTCGACACCCTGCCCGATATCGCCGGCCTCACCCTCACCGCCGATGCCCTGCTCACCCAGCGCGCCCTCGCCCATTATCTCCTCCACCGCAACGCCCACTATCTGTTCACCGTCAAGCGCAACCAGCCCAACCTGTATGACGATATCCACCTCCTGTTCCACCCGAGCATCGCCCGGCGCGCCCCCGACTTCGCCGCCGAAACCGCAAAGCCCGAACACGGCCGCCACGAGCGTCGTTCCATCTGGGTTTCCAGCGAACTCAACGACTACCTCGACTTCCCCGGCGTCGGTCAGGTGTTCGCCGTGCGGCGAGAAACCGTCGAGGTCAAGTCCGGCAAACGCCACTGCGAAACCTCCTACGGGATCACCAGCCTCGACCCCAAGGCCGCCTCGCCACAACGCCTCCTCACCCTCAATCGAGGACACTGGACCATCGAAGCTACACACCACATCCTCGACTGGAGCTTCGACGAAGACCGCAGCCGCATCCGTACCGGTCACGGCCCGGAGAACATCACATGCCTCCGGCGCTTCGCCATCGGCCTCATCAAAAAACGCGGCCTCGCCGTCGCCCAGACCATGCGCAACCTCGCCAGAAACCCGCGCCGGGTCCTCGACTTCCTCAAAATGACCGCCAACGCCTGCCCGCCAGCAGCACCCCGCTGACCTCCCCCCCAGCCGCATCCGTCGCCTCACCGTCAACCCTCGGCAAACCCCAGTCGCCCTGCCATGCCCGATTCCCCGCAATACACCTTGTTTCTGCCGCCTTCCTGTCCAACAAACCACCACCACCTCAGAAAATCGTCATCCCTCCGCCCGATCACGACCCCATCCAACAACATGCGCCTCCAATGCCAACCTCCAACTCCTGTGGCCAAATGCTCGATCTCCGCCACTCGGCCAAAAATCAGAACAAATTTACCGTGGCATTTCTACACCGACACAAGGGTTTCGCCCTCCTGGAAGCGATTGAGGAAGAGGGAATCCCGTTGTGAGGAACCCGGAAATGGGTTTTCCATTGCTGGTTGTAGGCAAGGAAATCTGTTAGAGACAAATTCCCGCCTGATAGGCTACGGAGATCGGCTGGATGTTGATTGCTGGCAGTCGGGTCCCGTGCAAGTGGGTCCCGCGAACCCCGTCAGGTCCGGAAGGAAGCAGCGGTAGCGGACCGCCCCTGTGCCACGGGGAAGCCTGGCTGTCGGCAATGAGCATCCCGTCGCGCGAGCGGTTTTCAAAGCGGCATCGCGGCGGCAAAACCACTTCCTGACGGCGGCTTGCAGGCCCGCGGGGGACACTCGGAGCGGCCCTTAACGTCATGTCTTATCTCGTTCTGGCCCGTAAGTGGCGCCCGCAAAGTTTTGCGGACATGGTGGGGCAGCAGCACATCGCCCGGGTGCTCACCAATGCCATCCAAAGCGGCCGCATCGCCCATTGCTACCTGTTCACCGGGGTCCGAGGCGTAGGCAAGACCAGCGCCGCGCGCATCCTGGCCAAGGC
This sequence comes from uncultured Binatia bacterium (SeqCode), assembly GCA_965221155.1. GTDB lineage: Bacteria > Desulfobacterota > Binatia > UBA9968 > JAJDTQ01 > JAJDTQ01. The sequence continues at coordinate 3,274,283 of OZ244869.1, forward strand.
CCTGAACTGCCTCGACGGACCCACGCCCACGCCTTGCAACGAGTGCGCCCGTTGCAAGGAGATCAACGAGGCCCGATCCCTCGACGTCTATGAGATCGACGGCGCCTCGAATCGGGGCATCGACGAGGTGCGGCAGATCATCGAGAACGTGCGCTACCAACCCGCGGGGGCGCGCTTCAAGGTGTACATCATCGACGAGGTCCATCAGGTCACCAAGGACGCTTTCAACGCTTTGCTCAAGACGCTGGAGGAGCCGCCGCCGTTCGCCAAGTTCATCCTTGCCACCACCGAAGTCCACCGGCTCCCGGAAACCATCCTGTCGCGGTGTCAGCGCTTCGACTTCCGCCGCATCGGGGTCCACGACATCCACGAGCGGTTGCGGCGGATCGCGGAAGCGGAGGGCTTGAACATCACCGACGGTGCGTTGACGCTGCTCAGCCGGGCGGCCCAAGGCAGCATGCGCGACGCGCAGTCGCTGCTGGAGCAGGTGCTTTCGTTCGTGGAGCCCGCGGCGGAGGGCGGCGCCGTGGATGAGCCCCTGTTGCGCGACATACTCGGCGTGGCCGAGCGGCGGGTGCTCTACGAGGTCTCCGCCGCGGTGGTCGCCGGGGATGCCGCGGAGTGTCTTCGGTTGGTCGCCGAGGTGGCCACTCACGGGGTGGATCTCGCCGCCCTTTCCCGGGAGTTGGTGGAGCATTTCCGCAACCTCCTGGTGGTCCGCCTGATGGAGGGGGCGACGCGCGCGGGGTCCGATGCAGGAAGCGAAGCCGGGTCCCGGCGTCTGATGGACCTGACCGATGAGGAAATCTCCCTGCTGCGCGACCAGGTGGCCTCCGTGGACCCTGAGACACTCATCGGTTACTATCGATTCGTGGTCCAAGGCGATGACATCGTGGCTCGTTCACCTTACCCGAGGTTCGATCTGGAGATGTCGCTGGTGCGCCTGGCAACCCTGCCTCGCACGGTGAACATCGCCGACGCCATCGAAGAGCTGCAGCGGCTCGAACAAAAGCTGGAGCAGCCCCGGCCAGTCCATGAACCTGAACCGTCTCGGGAAGCCGAGCCGCCACGGGAAGCGCCGCCGCCCCGAGAACCCGCACCGAACGGTAACGAGGAAGCGGGCCATGCCGCTCCGGATGAGGTGCATCCGGCTCCGGCGGTGGAGGCAGAGCCCGAGGTGCCGGAACCAACTCCCGCTGCATGGAAACGGTTCCTGGAGTTCGTTGCCGGCGAGGATCGGGTCCTGGCCTCATATCTGCAGCAGGGCGGGTTCCTGGAGATTTCCGAAGCCGGCGTCAAACTGGGCCTTGAGGGGCTGTATCGGAGCTATCTTGAGGATAGGGAGAACATGGCTCTCCTGGAACGGTTGCTTGCGCGTTTCTTCGCGCGGAAGATGATCGTGACGGTGGTGTCGCCGACGGAAGGGGAGGGCGGCTCCGAAGACCCGTCGGATGCGGACCAGGAGAGTCCCGAGGACATCATCGACGACGCGTTGAGAATTTTCGGGGGTTCGCTGAAGTAGCGCACCCGCTGAAGGGAGTGATCTCATGAGTGAGGGTTTGGGCAACATGGGCGGCCTCATGAAGCAGGCCCAGGAGATGCAGGCGAAGCTTGCCAAGATCCAGGAGGAGCTTGGGAAGAAGACGGTGGAAGCCACCTCGGGCGGCGGCATGGTCCGCGTCACCGTCAACGGCCAGTTCATCCTTGCTTCCATCAAGGTGGACCCCAGCGTCATCGATCCGGAAGAAGTGGAGATGCTGGAGGATCTGGTGCGCGCGGCCGTCAACGAGGGACTCAGGCGCGCTCGTGAGATGGCCTCGGAGGAGATGAGCAAGCTCACGGGAGGATTCAAGATCCCCGGGCTGACGCCATGACCGGGTATCCGGCGCCGCTGGCACGGGTCATCGAGCAGCTCTCCAAGCTCCCCGGCATCGGGGAGAAGACCGCCGGCCGCCTGGCCTTCTACATGCTGAAGGAAGGGAAGGATTCGGTACTGGCGCTGGCTGGAAGCATGGAGAGGCTGAAGCGAGAGATGGGCCTTTGTCCCGAATGCTTCGGCCTGAGTGAAATACTCACGGGAACGGAGGAAGTTGCTCCGTGCGGGGTGTGTCGCGATCCCGGCCGCGACAACGCTACCATCTGTGTCGTGGAGGAGCCGTCGGACCTCATGGCGGTGGAGCGTTCCGGGGAATACAAGGGCCTCTACCACGTGCTCCACGGCGCCATCTTCCCGCTCAACGGGGTCGGCCCTGACGCGCTGAAGATCAAGGAGCTCATGGCCCGCCTCCGCGCCAATCCGCCCGCCGAAATCATCGTCGCCACCAATGCCACCAGGGCAGGGGACGCCACCGCTCTCTACCTTGCCAAGCTCGTCAACCCCCTCGGCATCCGCATCACCCGCATCGCCCGCGGCCTGCCCATGGGCGGAGAGATCGAGTACACCGACGCCGGGACTCTCGGCGAAGCCCTCGACGGACGGCGCGAACTGTAGCAGTCATAACGGATGCGGGCCTTCGGGGTTTTTTTTGTTGTCTTTTTTGGAAACTTCGTTAAAGTTTGTGGTCACACGGCCGATAAACATAACTGAGAGGTAATTGGGCGAAGGTTCTGTTGCTGAAGCAGGAAAAGCGGACCACGAAATGAACGCGGAAACCATCGGTATTGTCATCTCTGTAGTCACCGTCGGCGTGGCCATCGGAGCTCTCACCATGGCCGGGTTCAGACAATTGCGTCAAGACATGGAGAGTCGCTTCAGCGAGTCACGTAAGTACACGGACCAGTGTTTTGGCGAACTACGTAAGTACATGGACCAGCGCTTCGACGAGTCACGCGAGTACATGGACCAGCGCTTCGACGAGTCACGTGAGTACACGGATCAGCGTTTCGGCGAACTACGTGAAGACATGGAGCGACGCTTCAGCGAAATGCATGGGTACATGGACCAGCGCTTCAGCGAGTCACGCGAGTACACGGACCAGCACTTCAGTGAATCGCGTGAGTACGGGGACCAGCGTTTTGCCGACTTCCGTGAGGATACGAACCGGCGTTTCACGGAATCACGCGAGGATATGCACGGAGGCTTCGCGGGGTTGCGCGAGGACATTCGCGAAGTGCGGCGCGATGTCAACGAATTGCGAGAAGCAGTAGGCGCCCTGCGGGAGCGCACGGGGGCTACCGTCACAACCTGACTGCGCTTCTAGCAACAGGGCATCGGATTCTCGATCAGATTGTAGACGCTGTCGAAGGTGACCTCGTTGATGGTCTTCTGGATCTTGTAGAAACGCGGGGGCTCGGCGTCCAGGAACACCATGATGGCGGTCTCGATGGGCGGGCAGCCCGGCTTGACGCAGGGGACCTCCTTGATGGTGATGGGGGTGCGGGAGGGGAACTCCAGGGTCTGCCGGACCCAGATGCGGATCTGGTCCAGGGTGAAGGAAGACACGTCGCGATAGATGTCCATCTCGCCGTCCGTCGCGGCTTCGTCCTCCGAGCGGAGGCAGGTCTGGAGCCCGCTCTGCAGCGCCTCGCCGTCGAGATCCCGGCCGATGAACACCAGCCGATTGAGCCGTTCCTCGTCCTCTTCCCATTCCCGTCCCAAACGCCCCTCGAACATGCTGTGGACTCCGTGGAACACGAACTGGTGGGAGTCGCCGTGCATGTTGAGGATGCCCTTCATCCGCAGGATGTCGGCCCCTTTCTCCGCCAGCATGGACCGGAACCAGTGGCTCAACCGGGTCTTGTTGAGGTCTCCGGGCTGGACGAACGAGACGGTCTGGACCGAGGGATTGTGCTCGTGGTGATGGCCGTTCCCGGCCGCGTGCCGCCTGGCCTCCAGGTCGAAGGCTCGCATCTCCAGCAACTCGCCGATGTCCACCTCGGCGTTCCGGGTAGGGTTCACACGGGCCGTGGGGTTCAGTTCGCCAAGCCTGGCGGCCAGCGCATCGGCTTCCTCCGGCGTGATGAGGTCGGTCTTGTTCAGCAGGATGGCGTCCGCGCAGGCGATTTGTTCACGGGCCTCGTGGTGGGAGCCGAGCTGCTGCTCAACGTGCATGCCGTCCACCACCGTCACCACGGCCTGGAGCTCGAAATCCAGGCGAATCCGTTCGTCCAGCAACAGGGTCTGCACGATGACCGTGGGGTCCGCGAGGCCGGAGGTTTCCACCACCAGATAGTCGAAGGTCTCGCGCCGTTCCACGAGCTGCAGCAGCACCCGCAACAGGTCGCCCTGGACGGTGCAGCAGATGCAGCCGTTGTTCATCTGGAAGATCTCTTCTTCCGACGCCACGATGAGGTGGTGGTCGATACCGACCTCGCCGAACTCGTTGATGACCACGGCGATGCGGTGTCCGTGAGGCGCGGTGAGGATGCGGTTCAGCAGCGTGGTCTTGCCGGCCCCGAGAAAACCTGTGAGGATGACGACGGGTATTTTGGCCATGCTCCGATTCCGAGAGGGGACTCGTGCCAAGGGGCACTGACGCGAACGGTTCGGCCCGGTCCCCAGGTCCGTTTTCGTGGGTCTACTTCCCGTCGCGCTCTTCCAGCGCCCAGAACACCCGTTCCGGGGTCAACGGAAGCTCGCGGATACGGGACTTGATGGCGTCCGCCACCGCGTTGCCGATGGCCGCGGGGGTGGGCGCCAGACCCGGCTCGCCCAGTCCCTTGGCGCCGTAGGGGCCCTCGGGTTCGGCGCACTCGACGATGATGGGAATGATCTCGGGCACGTCCAGCGACGTCACCAGATGATAGTCCAGGAACGACGGGTTCCGCACCTTGCCGTTCTCGTCGATGACCAGGTTCTCGTGGAGCGCGGCCCCGATGCCCATGGCCACGCCGCCTTCGATCTGCGCCGCGCAGTTGAGCGGGTTGATGGCCTTGCCGACGTCGTGGGCCGCGGACAGCCGGTGGAGCCGGACCCGGCCGGTCTCCTCGTCCACCGAAGCCTCGGCGGCCTGGGTGGCGTACATGTAGAAGGCTGACGCGTGGTCGCTGTGGCCCGTCTCCAGATCCAGGTCCTTGCCGATCTCGTAGGTGTAGGAGGCGTCGCCGCGCAACACGGCGTCGGCCCCCAGCTTGCGCCGGATCATCTCGCCGAAGGTCAGGGCCATGTCCTCGTGGTCCTTGAGGTGTACCCTGCCGTCGGAAAGGACCAGCTCTTCCTGCTTCCCTTCGAGCATCGGGCCGGCCATCTCCAGGAGCTGCTCGCGGGCGTGGATGGCGGCCCCGCGCACGGCGTTGCCCATGTGGTAGGTGCTGCGGCTGGACGTGGTGGACGCGTCGAAAGGGATGACGTCGGTGTCCAGCGGCGCCACCCGGATCTGCTCGATGGGGATGCGCAGCTCTTCCGCGGCGACCTGTGAAAGGATGGTGCTGCATCCCTGGCCGATCTCCACCGTGCCGGCCAGCACCGTGACCTGGCCGTTCGTGTCCAGCAGCACGCCGGCCTTGGAGGTGGTGGGCGACCGCGTGGGCTTGGAGATGCAGGCCAATCCGCGTCCGACCCCGGCGGGACGGGGCTTGTCCCAGTCGATGGCGGCGGCCGCCCTGGTCAGGGTCTCGGTGAGGCCCACGCTGTGCAGTTGCTCGCCCCAGTAGGCCGTGTCGCCGTCCACGAAGACGTTCTTGAGGCGGAACTCCAGCGGGTCCATGGCAAGCCTTCGGGCCAGCTCGTCCATGTGCTGCTCGGTGGCCCAGGCGCCCTGGGGGATGCCGTAGCCCCGGAAGGCGCCGGCCACGGGCTTGTTGGTGTACACCGCGTAACCGTCTACGTGGACGTGGGGGATGCGGTAGGGGCCGGGCGACGGAAGGCTGCCGCGAATGCACACCGTGGGACTCTTCTCCGAGTAGGCGCCGCCGCCCCAGTACAGGGTCATGTGCCGGGCCATCAGGGTGCCGTCGTTCTTGACGCCGCTCTTGACGGTTACCGTGGCTTCGTGGCGCACCAGGGTCGAGATGAAGGTCTCCTCGCGGTTGAACTTCAGGCGCACCGGCCGCCCGCCCGTGTGGAACGCCAGCCCCATGGCGATGGGCTCCAGCTTGAGGCCGCCCTTGGAACCGAAGCCGCCGCCCTGGAGCGGGTTGATGAGCCGGATCTTTTCCTGCGGCAAGCCCAGGGCCTCGGCCACCTCGGTCAGCGCCCGGAACGGCGCGTCGTTGGCCACCCAGACGGTGACCCGGCCGGTCTCGGCGTCCACCTGTGCATGGGCCGAATGGGGCTCCATGGCGGCGTGCTGGATGACCGGCACGTAGTAGCTTTCCTCCAGCACCAGGTCCGACTGCCTGAATCCCTCGGCGGTATCCCCGGTGCGCAGCTTGAAGTGCTGGCACACGTTGGGCATGGGCGCGCCGACGATGAAAGGGGCCTTGCGATAGCCCTCGAATTCCTCGTGAATCGCCACTGCGCCGGGCCGGCAGGCCTCTTCGGGCGTGAAGTAGGCGGGCAGGTCTTCGTACTCCACCTCGATGAGCTTCAGCGCCGCCTGGGCCGTGTCCTCGTCCACGGCCGCCACCGCGGCCACCGGCTCGCCGATGTAGCGCACCTTGCCCTGGGCCAGGAACGGCTTGTCCTTGATCGATTCGCCGTGGGTCCACGGTACGTCCGCGCCGGAAATGGCCGCCGCCACCCCGGGATGCCGTCGCGCCTTCTCCAGGTCGATGCTGACGATGCGCGCATGGGGCCGTGTGCTGAACAGGACCTTGCCGTGCAGCATGTCCGGCAGCACCAGATCGTATCCGTACGCGGCCGCGCCCGTGACCTTGTCATCGACGTCGACACGGGTGACCGGATGGCCGACTACCTTGAGCTCACTCATGGTCCTGTCCCTTGCCGGCGCGCTACCGAAGCTCGGCCGCGGCGTCCCGGACCGCCTCCACGATCTTCACGTATCCGGTGCAGCGGCACAGGTTGCCCGAGAGGGCGAAGCGGATCTCCTCGTCCGTGGGGTCGGGGTTCTCTTCGAGGAACGACTTGGCCATCATCAGCATGCCCGGCGTGCAGTAGCCGCACTGGGCGCCGCCGTCGGCGATGAAGGCCGCCTGGATGGGGTGGTAGGCGTCGCCGTCCTTGAGCCCCTCGATGGTCACGATATCGGCCTCGTTGAGCTCGCCGGTCAGCACCAGGCAAGAGTTCACCGGCTTGCCGTCGAGGTAGACCGTGCACGCGCCGCAGTCGCCGGTGCCGCAGCCCTCCTTGGTGCCGGTGAGACCGATCTCGTCCCGGAGCAGGTCCAACAGGAGGCGGTGCGCCGGGGCGGCCACCGACGTGGCCTTGCCGTTCAATGTGAATTCGATGGTTTGACTCATGGATTCTCAGGCTCCTTCCCCGCGTCGTGTTTGGTCTCGGAGGGCGACCGCCGGTCGCCCCTACCGGTGGTCACGTCGTGGCGACGACAGGGTTTGGGGGCGGGTTTCACACCCGCCCGCACCGCGCTGCCGGCCGATACCGGCTCCTATCCGTATCGCCGGTCCCGCCGGCTGGTCCACGGCACCGGGCCGCCTCCGGCGGCGGCGTTGAGCAGCGCCCGCTTGGTGTTCACGCGTACCATGGCCCGACGGTAATCGGCGGAAGAGCGCACGTCGCTGATGGGGCTGCATTCCTCGGCCGCCTTCCGGCCGGCGCGCTCCGCCAGTTCCTCGGTCAGCACCTGGCCCCGGAGCAGGGCTTCGGCCTGGGGCGCCCGCATGGGAGTGGGGGAGACCGCGCCGAGGGCGATGGCCACGGACTCGCACCGCCGGTCGGCCTCGGCCAGCGTCAGGGCCACGGCCACGCCGATGTAGGCCAGGTCCATCATGTCCCGCGGCGAGAACTTGATGTACTCGCCCACGAGACGCGGGTCCTGGGGCGGAATCAAAAGCTCGGTCAGGATTTCACCGGTCTCGGCAACGGTTTGGCCGGGCCCGCGAAAGAAGTCCTTGAGCTCCATGACCCTTTCGCCGCCGGCGCCCGCCAGGGTGGCCTTGGCGTCCAGCGCCAGCAGCGCGGGTGCGACGTCCGCTGAAGGGGTGGCATTCGCCATGTTCCCTCCGATGGTGGCGCGGTTGCGGATCTGGATGGAGCCCACCTCGGCGGCGCTCTGGGCCAGGAACGGGTAACGTCCGACCACGAGAGGGGAGGTCTCCACCTCCCGCAGGGTGGTCAGGGCGCCGATGGCAATGCCTCCGTCGGCCCCTTCGCGAATCCCCGACAGCGACGGTATCCGCTTGAGGTCCACCACGTATTTCGGCACCAGCCCCTTTTCCTTCATGGCGATGACGAGGTCCGTGCCACCCGCCAGAAAGTAACCGCCCGAGCCGCCGTCCAGCATGATCCTCGTGGCTTCCGCGAGGGTTGTCGGCTGATGGAATTCCAGCGGCTCGGTGCGTTTCATGCTTCTCCCTGCCGGCGCGTCAGTCCGGTGTCGGAACCACCATGCGGCCGATGGGCTCGCCCACGGGCTCGCCGTCCTGCATCTGAACATGGCCTCGCACGATGGTTGTCACGGGCATTCCTTTCACTTTCCAACCGTGCCACGGAGAGGGGTTGTTCTTGCTGTGCAGCTTGTTGACGTCGATGGCGCCCTCCTTTTCCATATCCACGATGGTCACGTCGCCGTCGGATCCCACTCGGAGGGCTCCTTTCCGGGGGTAGACCTGCCATACCTTGGCCGGGTTTTCCGTCACCAATTTCACGTAGTGGTTGAGGCTCATGCGTCCCTTGTTCACTTCGGTGAGCATCAAGGGAACACCGGTCTCAACGCCGCAAAACCCGGAAATGCAGTCCCATATGGCGGGCTTCAACATCTTGCCGTAGACGTCGGAGCCTTTCTCCTCCAGGGTATGCGGCGAGTGGTCCGTCGCGATCATGTCCACGTATCCGTTGAGCAGACCGTCCCACAACGCTTCGCCGTGGTCACGGGTTCGTACGGGAGGGTTCATCTTGAGCAGCGAACCCACTTCATTCATGTCGTTCGGTTCACGCAAGAGATAGTGGGGACCCGTCTCGGCGGTGACCCTGAGACCCCGGGCTTTGGCGTCGCGTACGAGTTGAGCCGACTGCTTGGAGCTCATGTGCAGGACGTGGAGTTTGGTGCCGAAGGTCTCGGCGAAAAAGATGGCGTGGTGCACCGATTCGGCCTCGCACAGGTACGGGCGTGTCGCTTCCCAATTGACGGCCGCGGTCTGGCCCTCTTCCTTGAGCCGGTTCAGGTGGTGATACATGATCTGGCGATTCTCGGCATGAATGGACAACGGCAGGCGGGATTCGGTGATGTTCTGAAACACGTCCTGGCACACGCCGTCATCCGGGAAGGGCAGGTTGCCGATGGTCTCGCCGAAGAAGATCTTGTATCCTACCGCCCCGACCCGGGCCATGGGTAGAATCTGATCCGCGTTGGTCTGCACCACGACGCCCAGCACCGCGAAATCGATCAGGGACTTCTCCTCGGCCAGCTTTTTTTTCTCTTCCACCTGTTCCGGATGGGTAACCGGCGGGATCGTATTCGGCATGTCTACCACGAAGGTGATTCCACCGCAGACGGCTGCGCGGGACCCGGTGCCGAAGTCTTCCTTGTGAGTCAAACCGGGCTCACGGAAGTGAACGTGGCCGTCGATCAACCCGGGCAGAATGTGTTTGCCCTTGGCGTCGATTTCTTCGGTACCGTCGGGAAGCGAATCGTTCGTACCGATGGCCACGAACTTCTCGTCGTGAATGGCCACACCCCCGTCGAAGGTGGTCTCGGGTGTTACAACCGTGCCATTTTTGATTACCAGGTCTGCTTTCATGAATTCTCCCTTCCGGGTTCATCGACAATCGGTGCCTGTCTGATGAACGTGCCTTTGGTCGTGGCCTCCCTGGGCCTGATTCGAGACCGGGGTAGATCCCGGTGGCGAAGCATGAACGCCATTGTTTATGAAAAATCACGCGCAAAATCAACCCTCATCATTCTCGGGGGTCCACTCAACTCAAACGTCGGGTGTCGCAACCCTCTCGGCCGCATCGTCGCCCCGTTCTCGCGGGTGTCCCGGGCTCGTGTACGCCGTCCGCGTGAGGTTGAAATCCCTCGACTTGTGTGCGATAGCTGGCTCATTCCAGTGTCGGCCCGGGAGTGTACACCCCATGCACCCGGCCCCCTGGGACCATCCTCGGCGGGCGCGGTTCGTGACGGAGGTTACCGGTGAACGACGACAGAGTCATGGTCGAGATCAATAGCCTCGAGAAATACTTCGGGGAGGGGCCCGAGAGGGTCCACGTACTCAAGGGGGTCTCGCTCAGCATCCCCGAGGGCTCGCTCTACACCTTCCTCGGTCCCAGCGGCTGCGGCAAGACCACCACCCTGCGCTGCGTCGCCGGGCTGGAACGGCCCGAGAGCGGGGTCATCGACATCGACGAGAAGCCGGTGTTCAACTCCGCCGGCGGGGCCTACGTGCCGCCCAACCACCGGCCCATCGGCATGGTGTTCCAGTCCTACGCCATCTGGCCGCACATGACCGTTGCCGAGAACGTCGGCTATCCCCTGACCATCCGGCGCCGCCCCAAATCGGAGATCCGGACTCGCGTGGACGATGTGCTGAAAGTCGTCGGCTTGGGTGGGTTGGGGGACCGGCCGGCCCCCAAGCTTTCCGGCGGACAGCAACAGCGGGTGGCCTTCGCCAGGGCGCTGATCAACGAGCCCAAGGTCATGCTGCTGGACGAACCCCTCAGCAACCTCGACGCCAAGCTCCGGGAGCAGATGCGCTACGAGATCAAGGCGCTCCAACGGCGCGTCAACATCACGACCATCTACGTCACCCACGATCAGGCCGAGGCCCTGGCCATCTCCGATCAGATCGCCGTCATGCACGGCGGCAAGCTGATCGAGGTGGGGGAGCCCCATCAGCTCTACGCCAGGCCCAAGCGCAAGTTCACCGCAACGTTTCTGGGTCTGACCAATCTGATCAATGGGAAGGTGGTGGAGACCGGCGCCAACTCCGAGCCCGGCCGGCTCGATACCGAGTTCGGCATGCTCGCGTTCGTTCCCGCGGTGCCCATGGAAATAGGCGCCAGCGCCGCAATCTCGATTCGTCCGGAGAACATCACGGTGGCGTCGGAGGCGCCGGCGACGAACGCGAACGTGCTGCACGGGAAGCTTCACGACGCCGTTTTCATGGGCGACGCGTACCACTGCCAGGTCAAGGTGCGGGAGCAACTGATCCGCGTGCACACGCACCCCTCCAACGCCGTTCCCGTGGGCACCGACATTTATCTGACGCTTGACCCGAAAAACTGCAACGGATTGCCCGCGGACGACACGGAAGGCATGGACGACACCATGTTGGGGGACTAGTGCTGTGTCCAGTGCCGGGCTGGCAATATTCGACACGGGCCGGTATAAACATTGAGATATCCCCTTGGAATGACGACAGAATATCGAAGGAAGGAGCCAGTATTCTATGGCTGCAGTAGAGGCAACAAAGATCGCTGAGAAAGAGTTCAGGGCCGAGGGAACACCCAGCTACACCGATTTGCGGGAGTGGCTGGAGATCGTGGAGAGCTTCGGGCAACTGAAGAAGATCGACGGAGTGGACTGGAACCTGGAGATGGGAACCCTCTCGGAGCTCATCGCCCAGGGGAGCAAGGGTCCGGTCCCCGCGGTGCTTTACGACAACATCAAGGACTACCCCGAGGGGTTCCGGGTTCTGTTCGCCCAGAACGCCTCGTTCAAGCGCATGGCGCTGGCGCTGGGCCTGCCCCTCGACTACACGGACCTGGATCTGGTGCGGGCCACCCGTACAAAGATCTCCCAGCACAATCCGATCCCCCACCGGGTGGTAGAGACGGGCCCGGTGATGGAGAACGTGCTCACCGGCGACGACATCAACCTGCTGAAGTTCCCGGTTCCGTTCATCCACGAGTTGGACGGCGGCCGCTACATCGGCACCGGCTGCCTGGTGGTGACCAAGGACCCGGACGAGGGCTGGGTCAATTTCGGCACCTACCGCGGCATGGTCCAGGACGAGAAGAGCATGAACGTGTACATCTCGCCCGGAAAGCACGGCCGCATCCAGCGCGACAAGTGGTTCGACCGGGGTGAGAAGTGTCCCGTCATCGTGTGCGTCGGCCAGGATCCGGTGCTGTTCATGGTTTCCGGTAACGAGGTGGACTACGGCGTATCCGAGTACGACTACGCCGGCGGGCTCAAAGGAGTTCCCATCGACGTCATACAGGGGCAGGTGACCGGGCTGCCGTTCCCGGCCCACGCCGAGATCGTCATCGAGGGCTTCATGGACCCCGAGGAGCGGAAAACGGAAGGACCGTTCGGCGAGTGGACCGGCTACTACGCCAGCAACAGCCGGCCGGAGCCGTTGATCCGGGTCCAGCGCATCTATCACCGCAACGACCCGATTCTTACCGCGGCCCGGCCCGGACGTCCGCCTTCGGACTACTCCATCGCGAAGTGCATGGTGAAGGCCGCCCTCATCTGGGATCAGGTGGAGAAGGCCGGCGTGCCCGACGTCAAGGGCGTCTGGTGCCACGAAGCCGGCGGCGGCCGTCTGCTGAACATCATCTCCATCAAGCAGCGCTATCCGGGTCACGCGCGCCAAGCCGGCATGGTGGCCTCACAGGTTCACGCCGGCGCCTACCTCGGACGCTACGTCATCGTGGTGGACGACGATATCGACCCCACCAAGACCTTTGACGTGCTCTGGGCTCTGGCCACGCGTTCCGATCCCGTGGACTCCATCGACATCCTGCGGCGTTGCTGGAGCGGACCGCTGGATCCGCGCATCGAGCCCGGCAAGAAGGGCTTCAACTCCCGCGCCATCATCGACGCCACCCGGCCCTTCGAATGGATGAAGGACTTCCCGCCCGTGGCCGAGTCGACACCCGAGCTCAAGCAGAAAGTGTTCGACAAGTGGCGCCACGTGATCGAAGGCTAGCCTTCGTTTCGGTTTTGGATCAAAGGGCCGGGAGTACATGCTCCCGGCCCTTTGATTTGGTGATGGCAGCTCAAACGAGTGTCGGGTTGCTTCAAGGATCAGGCCACCTTTGTGGCGCGGGACGGTCGGAGAGAGGTTGAATTTTCTGGCATGTATGGTAAACAATCCTTGCTGGATGAAGCCGGGAAACGACCGGAACGGCGAAGCCCCATGACGAACGAAGTTTTTGATTTTGCCGCCTTGGCCGTCGGTATCGCGATTTTGGCGTTCTTGTGGAATCTGCACAGGGACGTCGCCAACTTGCGCGAACGGATGGCACGCCTTGAGGGTTTGCTCGAAGGGTTTATACAGACCGGCAAACCCCCGCCTACCCAACTGTAGAACCGCCGACAGCCCGCTAGGAGCCTGCGCCGCAGGAACCCGGCATCCGATGTAGGGGCGGGTTTCAAACCCGCCCGTGCCGCACGGCGCTGCCGGCCGATACTGGCTCCTAGTGTTGCGTTCCACAAATACGTTGACGAAGATGCGCAGGAATTCTTGCCGTCGGCAAGGCGCGACGACGAGTAGGGGCGACCTACGGTCGCCCCAGGGCCAATACCACGCGAGGAGGAGCAACGCAGCCGACGGCGAGAAGGACCAGCATATTCGTCAACGTATTTGTGGAACGCAACACTAGGCAGGTCAGGTTTACCTGAGATTGGCGACGATCGTTCGCGTGGAGAGGGAACGGTTGAGGGTGTAGAAGTGGATGCCCGGCGCGCCCCCCTCGAGTAGGGCGCGGCACTGTCGCGTGGCGTGCTCGATGCCCACCTCGACGACCCCCTCCGGGTCGCCGGCCACGGCGTCCAGCCTGGCCAGCAGGGCGTCCGGGATCCGGGCGCCGCACATCTGGGTGAAGCGCTTGATCTGGGCGGTGTTGGTAACGGGCATCACGCCGGGGATGATGGGCGTATCGATGTGTTCCGCCCGTACGCGTGAGACGAAATCGAAGTAGTCGCGCTCATCGAAGAAGAGCTGGGTCACGACGAAGTCGCAGCCCGAGTCGATCTTCCGCTTGAGATTGCGCAGGTCGTCCTCGGGGCTCGGCGCCTCGGGGTGCACCTCGGGATAGCCGGCGCCGCCGATGCAGAAGTCCTTCCGCTGCCGGATGAAATCGATGAGCTCATTGGCGTGCGAGAATCCCTGGGGATGGGGGACGAACTCCGTGTCTCCCCGGGGCGGGTCGCCCCGCAGCGCCATGATGTTCTCGATGCCGGCGGCCTCGTACTGATCCAGCAGCTCTCCGATCTCGTCCCGGCTGTGTCCCACGCAGGTGAGGTGGGCCATGGCCTCGATGCCGGCCTCGCGCTTGATCTTTTGAGTGATGGCGACCGTCTTTTCGCGGGTGCTGCCGCCGGCCCCATACGTGACGGAGACGAAAGCCGGTCCCAGCGGTTTGAGGTTGGCCACCGTCTCGAACAACGCGTCGACGCCGCGGTCATCCTTGGGCGGGAAGAACTCGAAGGAGAAGAGCGGCTGTTCCCGGCCGAAGCGATCCTTGATCTTCATTCGCCGCGCTTTCCGTCCTGGTCCCGCAACGAGCGCCAGACGCGCTCCGGCGTCAGCGGAAGGTCGCAGATCTCCGCCCCGGTGGCATGGGCCAGGGCGCCGGTAATGGCAGGGGCCACCGAGAAGATGCCGCCTTCGCCCATGCCGCGGCTGCCGTAGGGGCCGAGTCCGTCACCGTTCTCCACCAGCACCGTGTGGAACCCCCGGGGCATGTCCGAGAAGGAGGGGATCCGGTAATCCACCAGCGTGGAGTTGATGAGCTGCCCGCCTTCGTAGACCATCTGCTCGAACAGGGCGTGGCCGATGCCCATCATGGCGGCGCCTTCTTCCTGGCCCTCGCACTGGATGGGATTGATGGCCTTGCCGACGTCGGCCACGGACAGGTAGTCGGCTACCGAGATGGCGCCGGTCTCCCGATCGAGGTCCAGCTCCACCGCGCCCATGCCCACCTCCCACACCACCGGCAGCACGTCCTTGATGATCTCGGGCCCCACGGTGCCGGTGCCGATGAGTTCGCCGGCGGCGGCCCCGAACCGCTTCACCAGCACCTCGGCGAAGGACATCCGGGCCTCGCCGCACACCAGCGCGCCGTCCATCAGCCGGATCTGGTTTGGCTTCACGCCGTACACCCCGGCACCGATCTTCAGGAGTTGGCGCTTGATGTCCCTGGCCGCGGCCTGCACCGCCCGGCCCATGAGGGTGGTGGAGCGGCTGGAGCCGGTGGAGCGGTCGTACGGGGTGACGGCGGTGTCGGCCCCGGACATGCGAATCCGCTCCAGCGGCAGTTGCAGCTCCTCGCCCACGAACTGCGACAGCACGGTCCGGACCCCCTGTCCCATCTCGGTGCTGCCGGCCATGATGGTGGCGGCGCCGTCCGCCTGGAGCCTCACCATGGCCACGGTGATGGGCTGGCCGCCGGCGTTGGTCATGCCGCAGGCCAGTCCCACGGGCGCGCCGGCCTTGCCGGACCGCTTCTTCCATTGGCTGGCACCCAGCAGGCGCTTCAGGGTTCCGGCCAGATTGACGTCCAGAGGGCGCAGCCCCGGACGCAGCACCTCGCCGCGCTTCAGCAGGTTCTTGAGCCGGAGCTCCGCCGGGTCCATGCCGAGGGCGGCCGCGATCATGTTCATCTGGCTCTCGCCGGCGAAGATGGATTGGGGCCCGCCAATGGAGCGGAACGATCCCGCGCCTCCGGCGTGGGTGTACACCGCGTAGGCGTCGGTGTGGATGTGGGGAATGCGGTAGGGGCCGAGTATCCGGGTGGCGGCCCGGCCCGCCACCTGGGGGCCGTTGTCCATGTAGGCGCCGGTATCCAGGTAGATCTCCGCCTCCCGCGCCATGACCGTGCCGTCCTGCTTGACGCCGGTCTTCAGGCGTATCTTGGCGCTGTGGCGCCGTACCGTGAGCATGGCTTCCGGCACCGACAGGCACACCCGCACCGGACGTCCGACCTTGCGCGAGGCCGCCACCACCAGGGGCTCGATCTTGGCGTAGGACTTGCCGCCGAAGCCGCCGCCCAGGTAGGGGACGTTCAGGCTGACCTTGCTGGCGGGAAACCCGAAGATCCGCGCCAGGTCGGCCTGGACCAGGAACGGGTGCTGCGCCGACGACCACAGCGTGATGCCGTCCTGCCGGTAGTCGGCGATGACCCCGTGGGGCTCCATGGTGTAGTGGTAGATCATCGGGAAGGTGAAGTGGTGCTCGAAAACGTGGTCGGATTGCGCGAAGCCTTCGGCCGCATCGCCGCGCCTCACCTGCTCGTGTCCGCAGATATTACCGCTCCGGTCTTCGTGCACCAGCGGTGCATCCGGGGCCAACGCGTCGTCGAGGCCCACCGCGGAAGGCAGCTCCCGATAAACCACGTCGACGGCGCCCGCCGCCTGCTCCGCGGTGAGGGGGTCCTCGGCCGCCACCACCGCCACCGGCTCGCCCGCGTAACGCGCCCGTTCCAACGCGATCAGCGGGCGGCCGCCGTAGTGCGGATCCAGGTCGGCCACGTCGCGGCCGGTGAGCACGCCGGCCACACCCGGAAGGCTCTCGGCCGCGGTGGTGTCGATGCTCTCGATGAGCGCGTGGGCATGGTGGCTGCGCAGGACGTAGCCGTACAGCATGCCGGGAATCTCCAGGTCTCCGGTGTACTTGGCCCGGCCCGTGACCTTGTCGAAGCCATCGACCCTGCGGGTATTGGCGCCGACGTATTTCAACTGAGGTTTTGCCATGATGATGCCTCTAAACCGAGCCGCCCTTCGACTTCGCTCCGCTACGCCTGTCCTGAGCTTGTCGAAGGGCTCAGGACAAACGGAATGCTTGTCCACCGCCGTTTCCGCAACCGTTCGTCCTGAGCCCTTCGACAAGCTCAGGACAGGCGTAGCGGAGCGTCAGCGGAGCGAAGTCGAAGGACCCGGCATGGGGTTACACGACTCCGCATACCTCCATGTTCGACTTCTTCGGCGCCTAGGAGCCAGTATCGGCCGGCAGCGCCGTGCGGGCACGGGCGGGTTTGAAACCCGCCCCTACATCGGATGCCGGGTTCCTGCGGCGCAGGAGCCTGGGGTTAGAAGCCGTACAGTGCCCGGGGATTGTCGTCCAGGATCTTGGCCACCGACGCCGGACTCACCTTGCCGTCGTCCTTGAGCTTCTGCAGCGCCTCGATCTCGC
This sequence comes from uncultured Binatia bacterium (SeqCode), assembly GCA_965221155.1. Lineage (GTDB taxonomy): Bacteria > Desulfobacterota > Binatia > UBA9968 > JAJDTQ01 > JAJDTQ01. The sequence continues at coordinate 3,291,380 of OZ244869.1, forward strand.
TGGAGGTGTCGCGGTGGCCGTAGTCCGTGCCGATGATGATGGTGTCGTCACCGGTGTATTCCAGCACGTAGTCGAGGTCATCGTCGGTCTGACAGGCGACGAAGATGCGATTGTCCTTGAGCAAGCTGCGGGACAGCTCGATGCCGCGCTTCTGCCTGAAGCGTTTGGCGAGGTCGTGGAACACGTAGGGGACCCACTGTGCGCTGACCTCGATGAAGCCGATCCGCAGTCTCGGGAACCGCTCCGGGACACGGTCCCAGATCACCGAGTGGAACGAGCCCACCACGGCGAGCTTGAACTTGTTGAAACCGGGCTCGTCGAAGAACAGGTCGTGCTGCGTGAAGCTGCCGGTGGCCGAGTGCACGCACAGGGGCACGTTGGCGTCGCTCAAGGCCTCGTACAGGGGGGTAAAGTAAGGGTCGCTGAGACGCCGGTTGCCGATGAGGCCGGGGACGAACACCCCGCAGGCGCCGTACTGGAGAACCTCCTCCAGCTCTTTCAGCGACTCCTCCATGCTCATCAGCGGCAGCACCGCGGCCCACCTGAGCCGGTTCTGCCCCGCCTTCCAGATGTCGCACAACCAGCGGTTGTAGCTCTTGAACAGAGCCATCTCCACTTCGGGCTTGTCCGTGACGGGGCGCAGGAAGATGGTGGGATAGAGCACCTGCACCCACACGTCCATCTCGTCCATATGCCGCAGACGAGAGGCCACATCCGACATCTGGCGGGACTCCTCCGGAGTATCCTGGCCGACGTTGTCCGACTTGGCGTGGAGCCGTCCGTCCACCAGCCAGTACTCGCCTGCGCCTCCGGCACCGTCGCTGGCAGTCACGATCTGGGGGCGGAACGCCTTTTCCGCTCCCTCCATGTACTCCCATGTCCGGTTGGTCTCCAGCACGTGCGCGTCTGCGTCGATGACCGCCATGATATGACCTCCAGTCGGATGAACAGTTCAGTACCGAGTACCTGCAATTACCAGCAATTTAGACGACTATAGCAGGCTCATCAACTCGTGGAGTCCATCGATACGGACGGCGCCGTCGTGACGGGTGTTGCCGTCCCGGTCCAGTAGCACGGGCCGGACGCCGGCGCGCAGCGCCCCCTCGACGTCGGTTTCCGGGCTGTCGCCCACGTGTATGGCCTCGTCCGGGGTGATGCCGTGGCGCTCCAGAGCCAGATGGAAGATTCCCGCTTCGGGCTTGGCGAATCCCGCGCTGCTCGAGATGAACACCGAGTCGAAGTAGTCCGCGACACCCAGCCCGCGGATGATCTTCAGCACCCGCGAGTCGAAGTTGGAGATCATCACCAGGATCAGGCCGCGTCTCTTCAGGGTGTCCAGGGTCGCCCGTGCGTCGTCGTAGAGCACCCATGAGTCGCTGCGGGCGAAGTAGGCGAAGAGTTCGTCGAAGTAGTCCTCGAAAAGAGGGAAAGGTCCGGCAGGCTCGAAGATGCGCCGCACGACGTCGTGCCACCAGGCTCGTTCCAGTGCCTCCAGCCGTTGGCCGTCCGACCCGGGAAACGCCATGGGCGGTGCGGTGGCGAAGCAGTGGCGGAAACGCACCGAGACCTCTTCGGAGGAAACGCTCTTGCCGTGCCGTTGGGCCAGTTCCGCATAGGAGACGGCAACGGGTCGGGTGGATTGGAAGAGGGTTCCGGCGGCGTCCAGAAAGACGGCCTTGGGCCTTGTGACGGGTCCGGGAGGTATCACTTTTCGCGAATTTTCCGAGTATCGGCTATACTTAAAGGGATGGCACGAATGTATTATGAACCCATGGAGCAGCCTTTGTCCAGCGGACCGGCGCCCTTTGCGGAGGAACTGAGGGCGGCGGAGAGGGCGGCCAGGGAGGCGGGCGGCATCATCGCGGGCCTCTACCGGGGTGACTACCGGGTCAAGGAGAAGTCCCGCGGCAATCCGGTCACTACCGCCGATCTCAATGCCAACCGGGCCATCCGCGAGATTCTGGCCGGGCAATTTCCGGATGACGCGTGGCTCTCGGAGGAAGACGCCGACAACGCCAAGAGGCTGGACCGGAGCCGTGTGTGGATCGTGGATCCGCTGGACGGTACCCGGGAGTTCATTCACGGGATACCGGAGTTCTGCGTCTCCATCGGGCTCGCGGTGAACGGGTCTCCGGTGCTGGGGGTGATCTATCACCCGCTCCGGAAGGAACTGTTCGTCGCGGTGAGGGGAGGCGGAACGCGGCTGAACGGCGAGCCCGTGCAGGTCAGCCGTCCCGGGAACGGCGATCGTCCCTGCCTGCTCATCAGCCGGGCCGAACCGCGCAAGCGCCTGGAAGAGCTGGCCCGGGAGTTCGTGCTCGAGCCCATGGGCAGCATCGCCTACCGTCTGGCCGCGGTGGCCCGGGGGGATGCGGATGCCACCTTGACTTTCCGCCGGGTCAAGGAATGGGACGTGTGTGCCGGCATCGTCATCGTCGAGGAGGCCGGCGGCCGTACCATGACCGGGGACGGGGAGCGGCCCGTGTTCAACCGGCGGGAGCCGGTGCTTGAACAATTGCTGGCCGGAAGCGAGGCGTCCAACACGAGGATCCGGGCCCTGCTGGCCCGGCTGCCGGACTAGTGCACAGTCAGGGTCGCGGGGAACATGGCGAACTGCACGTACTGTGGCGAACGCGCGGGCATATGGGCCCGGAGCTGCAAGGAGTGTCGAAAACTGGAAGAGACGGCTCGGACCTACGGTGGGCAGGTGGGCTTCAGCGAGCTGCTGGACCGCATGGAAGAAACCGGGGTGCGGCCGGAGAAGATCATGCGGTTCCTCAAGGCCAACCCGGACGGCAGCGGCAGCGTGCGGGATCGGCTGACCGCGGACATGACCAATGACTTGCTGAAGGTCATGGGAATCAACGAGCGGCAGACGCCGGACGACGTGGAACGCATTCGCAAGAGCGGCGAGAAGCCTCCCAGGTAGGGGCGGGTCTCGAACCCGCCCCTGTTGCGGGTCTCCACCCGTGTTGCGGGAACCATCCGAGGAAACACAACGCACACACCCGCGCGTACGTACCCTGCGTCATGGAACTGACCCTCTACGCGTCGGCCCTGTTCCTGGGAGTGTATCTCGTGGCATTGGCGGTGCGGTGGTTCCGTTTCTGGCGGGACCGGGCGCACATGAGGCGCGAGGGGTGTTCCGGCGGCAAGGTCGTGGCCGGGGTGGACGAAGTGCCGTCGGGAGAAGTCAAGAAGTTCTGGCTTATCTGCGGGAAACACCGAATCGACTGTTTCGTCATCAACCACCGCGGGCAGTTCCACGCATACATCAACAGTTGCCGCCATATGGTCACGCCGCTGGATTTCGTCCGCTACCAGTTCTTTACCGAGGACGGCAGCCACCTGATGTGCGCCACCCACGGCGCCGTCTACGAGCCCGACACCGGCCTGTGCGTGGAGGGTCCATGCAAGGGGCTTGCGCTTCACGCCCTCCCCTTGGTTGTGGACCACGGGGAGATCGTTGTACGTTGTCCGGCGGGAGATCTGTCCTTCCTGCGGGAAATGGCGGACTAGTGGCATAGCGATTCCATGGCAAGACGTCCTGTAGGCAAGCGGATCGGCCGCAGGGAGGATTTTCCCGACGGCACGAGCCGGAAATTCACCCTCCGCTGCGGCGGCGAGAGCCTCGAAGGCTTCGTCCTCGGATTCGAAGGAGAGCTGTTCGCCTACGTGAACCGCTGCCGTCACGTCGCCTTGCCGCTGGATTGGGTGGACAACCAGTTCTTCACGGAAGACGAACGTTACCTGTTGTGCGCCAACCATGGCGCGCTCTACGAGCCCACCACGGGTGAATGTCTTTGGGGTCCCTGCTTCGGGGCATGGCTTCGGAAGGTCCCGTTGAAGGTGGACGGGGATACGGTAAGGGCTTTCTGTCCCCGAGACGATTGACGGGAGGTAACCGGAAAGTGGCTGAATGTCTGTTCTGCGGTATCGCGAGCGGAGCGATTCCCGGGGATATCGTCTACCGTGACGAATCGGTGCTGGCTTTCAGGGACATCGATCCCAAGGCTCCGGTGCATCTCCTGATCATCCCCCGCAAGCACATCGCCAGCGTCATGGAGCTCGAGGCGGGGGATGGGGCGACCCTGGGGCACGCCATGGAGGTGGCCCGGCAGCTCGCGACGGAGAACGGCCTGTCCGAGAGCGGGTTTCGCCTTGTGGTAAACTCCGGCCCGGACGCGGCCCAGAGCGTCGATCACATTCATCTCCACCTGCTCGGCGGCAGGGCACTGGGTTGGCCCCCGGGCTGATGTTTCACGAAAGGACAAGCCAGCACATGATCAACGCGACACAGCTTCGGAACGGCATGATCATCATCTACGAGGGAAGCCTCTACCGAGTTACCGCGGTCAAGCATCTCACCCCCGGGAAGGGCCACGGTTTCATGCAGACGAAGCTCAAGAACCTGCGGACCGGGGTGGGCACCGAGCACAAGTTCCGCTCGGAAGACAAGGTCGACCGGGCAACCCTGGAGAGCCGCGAAATGCAGTATCTCTACGCCGAGGATGACCGCCATACGTTCATGGACACCGAGAGCTACGAGCAGACGGAGTTCTCGTCCGAGGAGGTGGGCGACATCCTGCCGTATCTCCTGCCGACGCACGTCGTGAACGTGGACCTGTTCGAGGACAGCCCCGTGGGGGTGGCCATCGCTTCGGCCGTGGAGCTCGAAGTGGTGGAGACCGAGCCTTCCATGAAAGGGGCCACCGCCTCGGCGTCCTACAAGCCGGCCAGGCTGGAAACCGGGGTGACCGTCCAGGTGCCCCCGTTCATCCAGATCGGTGACCGGATTCGGGTGGATCCGTCAGAAGGAAAATATATCGAGCGGGCGAAGTAGCCACGACGGCTTCCCAGACCGTGGCTACGGCGTTTTCGAGGTCCGAGAGCGTACCGTCGTTCTCGATGACGAAGTCGGCCAGCCGGCGCTTCTCCGTCAAGGGCATCTGTGCCTTGAGATGCCTTTCGATGTCGGCCTCGCCGAGCCCATCCCGTTGACGCAGCCGCTGCTCCTGGATGGTCGGCGCACACGCCACCAGCATGACGGGACGGAGCCAGTGATGTATTTTCGCTTCGAACAGGAGCGGTGCGTCGTAGATGATGAACTCGGCGCTTCGGGAGCCTTCGACGATGCGCTCCCTCGCCCGGGCCCGGATCCGGGGATGCGTGATGGCCTCCAGGCGTTTGCGGCTTGCCGGATCCTGGAACACGATGCGGCGCAGGTACGCGCGATCGAGGGTTTCGTCCTCCCTGAGGGCCTCACGGCCGAACAGTTCGACGATCTCGCGCCACGCCTCCTGACCCGGCTCGACGATCTCCCGCGCCAACCGGTCGGCATCGACGATGGCCGCCCGATCGCACAGGATGGTCGAGACGGTGCTCTTCCCGGTGGCGATGCCGCCGGTCAATCCGACTGCCTTTATCATGTCAACACTCGCGGAAATTGTCTGTTTGGGGCATCATGGCCAGTGTCGTCTCGGAAACAGTATTGCAAATTGACCGATCTTTCACTCGTCTCGTACCAAGTCTCCGGTATCGCATCAACCGCACAACCGTGATCGGATGAGACAGGACCCCCTGCGGATGAAGCCCATGAAATTGCCTTTGCTGGACTTGAAGGCCCAGTATGAAACCATACGGGAGGAGATTCAGGAAACGATCCTGAGAGTCTGTTCCTCGCAGCGTTTCATCCTGGGTCCCGAGGTCACGGAGCTGGAGAAGGAAATTGCCGCCCATACCGGGGCGCGTTTCGCCATCGGCGTCTCGTCCGGCACCGACGCGTTGCTGGCGTCGTTGACGGCGCTCGAGATCGGCCCCGGCCACGAGGTGATCACCACCGCGTACTCGTTTTTCGCCACCGCCGGCGTCATCGCACGGGTGGGGGCGCGGCCGGTTTTCGTCGACATCGAGCCGGACACCTTCAATATGGATCCCGCGGCGGTGGCGGCGCGCATAAGCCCCCGCACCCGGGCGATCATGCCCGTCCATCTCTTCGGCCGTTGCATGGATCTCGACCCGCTCCTGGAGATGGCCGGGAAACGGGGTGTGGCCGTGGTCGAGGATGCGGCGCAGTCCTTCGGCGCTACCGACGCCAAGGGCAGGTACGCCGGCACCCTGGGCTCGGCAGGCTGCTTTTCCTTCTACCCCAGCAAGAATCTCGGGGCGTTCGGCGACGGTGGCATGATAATCACCGACGACGAAGATCTGGCCCGGCGGATTCGGCTGCTCCGGGTTCACGGTGAGGCGCCCAAGTACTATCACCGGCTGGTGGGCGGGAACTTCCGGCTGGACAGCCTTCAGGCCGCCGTCCTCCGTGTGAAGCTCAGATATATTCGGGAGTGGACCGATGCTCGCCGTGAAAACGCCCGGCGGTACCGGGAGCTTCTCGCCGCGGCGGTGCCGGCGGAACGTCTCGTACTTCCCGAGGACTGTCCCGGCCACGCCTACAACCAGTTCGTCGTCCGCTCGCCGGAGCGGGACCGCATGCGTTCCTTTCTGGAGGACCGCGGCGTCGCCACGGAGATCTACTACCCGTTGCCCCTGCACTTGCAGGAATGCTTCGAATCCCTGGGCTACAGCCGGGGGGACTTTCCGGGAGCCGAGGCGGCCGCGCAATCCTCGCTGGCCTTGCCCATCTATCCGGAGTTGACGTTGGTGCAACAGCAGTACGTTTGCACGCAGATTCGCCGGTTCTGTGAAGGCTGACCGGCCCGGAGCGGGATGATATGAGTCCTTTGTGCTATAGTGCCGACATGGCTTATCGGAGCCTTGCGGATCTCTTCCTGTCCCAGGCGGACGCGCAGCGGGACCGTCTCTTGTACCGTTTCTGGCGCGACGGCGAGTGGTGCGGCCAAACCTGGGCGGAGGCGGCCGCCGAGGTCGAGAGCATCGCCCTGGGGCTGGTGGCGGCGGGCGTGAAGAAGGGCGATCGGGTCGCCCTGTACACCGCCAACCGCGTCGAGTGGTGCCTGCTGGACTGGGCGAATATCTGCATCGGCGCCTTGACCGTGCCGCTCTACACTTCCAGCACGCCGGCGCAAATCCATCACATCGTCGAGCATTCGGAGGCCGTGGCCCTTGTCGTGGAGTCACGGGCATCGCTGGACAGCCTCAGGACATCGGCGCCGGCCATGACGGCGGTCAGGACCACCGTGCTCCTGGACACGCCTTCGGCTGAGGATACGCCGGACTCCGGCACGGAGCCGGACCTGGTTTCCCTGGATCGGCTGAAGGAGCTGGGGCGCGCTCACGGGCGGGAGCATCCGGGGCTGTTCCGTGAGCTGGCCGAGGCGCTGGAGCCGGCGGACGACCTCACCATCATCTACACCTCCGGTACCACCGGCGAACCCAAGGGCGTGCTCACCACCCATGGCCACTACCTGGTCACGATAGCCTCGTCCCTCGCCGCCATACCCGTCAGTGAGGACGACGTGGCGCTCCAGTTTCTCCCTCTGGCGCACTCCTTCGGCCGGCTGGAACACTTCGTGGCGGCGGCAAGAGGGTACGTGTGCGCCTTTGCGCGTTCCATCGAGACCTTGTCGGCGGATTTGCAGGCGATCCGGCCGACGCTGCTGTTCTCGGTGCCACGGGTCTACGAAAACGCCTACAGGCGCATTCACAACCGGGTCGAGAGCGGCAGCGCCATCCGCCAACGGCTTTTTCGATGGGCGGTGACCATCGGCAAGCGGTACAACAGCGGGGCCAGGAAGGGCGATGGTTGCGGTCCGTGGCTGCGGCTATGCCACCGGCTGGCCGACACCCTGGTGCTGTCGAAAGTCAGGCAAGGCATGGGGGGGCGGCTGCGTCTGGCCATCTCGGGTGGCGCGCCGCTGTCGGAGCCTATCGCGGATTTCTTTCAGGGCGTGGGGGTGTGGATCGTGGAGGGCTACGGCCTCACGGAAACCTCCACGGTGACCCACGTGAACCGGCTGAATCACTATCGGGTCGGCACGGTGGGCCTGCCTCTGGACGGCGTGGAGTGCCGCATTGCCGACGACGGAGAGATCCTGATCCGGGGCGCCAACGTGATGAAGGGCTACTTCAAGGATCCGGCCGCCACTCGGGAGGTGATTGGGGAAGAGGGCTGGTTCCACACCGGCGACGTGGGGCAAATCGAGGACGGCGGGTTTCTGCGCATCACCGACCGCAAGAAGGACCTCATCGTCACGTCCGGCGGAAAGAACATCGCGCCGCAGATGATCGAGAATCACCTGCGCGAGGAACCGCTCATCAGCCAGACCATGGTTTGGGGCGACAAGACCAGCCACCTGGTGGCCTTGATCACCCTGGACTCCAACGAGGTGCGTCGTTGGGCGGAGAAGGAAGGTTTCCGGTGGGAGGGCCTCGAAGGGGCGGTCACGGATTCCCGGCTGGTTGCGCATATCAGGCAACGAATCCGCGAGCGCAACAAGGAGTTGGCGCCCTACGAAGCCGTTCGTGACTTCCGTATCCTGCCGGCGGATTTCTCCACGGACACCGGCGAGTTGACCCCGAGCATGAAGCTGAAACGGCGGATCGTGATGGAGCGCCACGCGAATCTGCTCGACGAGATGCTGAAGCAGCGCTGAATGGAAGGCCGGGGCGCGTGGAGGCGGCGGGCGGATTCGAACCGCCGCATCGAGGTTTTGCAGACCTCTCCCTTAACCACTTGGGTACGCCGCCCAACCGAGAATGGTTTAACACACCCGGCCGGGGTTTTTCAAGCAGCGCCGGGACGTTGAAGAAACATGAAAAATCAACTATTTTGACCTTCGAGAGGTTGGCAGTGGCGAGCGGTGGATCGTGCAGGGGGCTCGGGCGCCCTCCGCGCCCGTCCTTACCGGCCCGGATTCGATTCAGGAGCTTTCTTCCATGGCGACGATGATAACCAGCGAGTGCATCAACTGCGGCGCTTGCGAACCGGAATGTCCCAACGAAGCCATCACCCAGCAAGATGACCTCTACGTCATCGATCCCGTGTTGTGCACCGAATGTGTCGGTTTTCACGACTACGAGGCGTGCGCCGCGGTTTGTCCGGTGGATTGCTGTGTGACCGATCCCAACAACGTCGAATCCGAGGGCGTGCTGATCGATCGCGCTCGGGTGTTGCACAACGACGTCGACTTCGGCAACGAGTTCGAGTCCCGTTTCCGTTCCGGGGAGGACGCTGCGGAACCGCCGCCGGCCCCGGTCGCGGAGGTCACCAATGGAGCCGCGGAACCGCCGCCGGCCGCTGCGCCGGCGCCTGCGGCGCCCGTGGTACCGGTGGTGGCGGCGAGTCCGGCGCCGGTGGAGGAGCCCGAGGAAGAGCCCGAGCCGCGGGAGCCCAAGGTCTTTCCGGGCCAGTTGCCCATGGGCTTCGAAGAGTTGGTGCAGCGGATCCAGACCAGTGAATCCAGCCTGCTGCGGGTGACCGTGCTCCTTTTGCAGCCGCTGCTCGGCGCCTTGCCCGCGGCGTCACGTGACGAACTGGCGGAGTTGGCGGGCCGGCCCTACTTCGTGGGGGGTGCGGCCACCGCTCTCAATATGATCCTCAACATGATCCTTTACCCGATAGTGTTCGTCGCCGTGGGTGTCGCGGTGGAAGGGCTGGGGCTGGCGTTCGACAAGGGCGTGAATCTGTACATCCTCGCGGGCTTCGTCATCGCCTTGGGAGAAGTGCTGTACCGACTGCGGCAGAGTATCTTCCGTGCCGTACCGGTGGAACAGGTCACGGTGAGCGCGGCCCTGTACGGGGTTCCGCTGGCGATCCTGCTGCGGCCGTTGCTGTTGCATCGAGGGAAGTTGCTGCGGCGGGTCCCGGTGCCGGTCGAGGGGTTTTACGATGCCCGGTTTGTCGAGAAACTGGAGCGCGAGCGGCGCTATGGCCACGCCTATACGGTGGAGGACCTGGGCACGGCCTATCATCTCCGGCTGGAATTCCCTACCCAGGTACCGCGCCTGGGCATCGCCATGGCGCCCAAACTGCCCGAGCGCATGCCGGACTACGACTACGATCTGCTGTTGAAGGAAGGCCAGTTGATCGTCAGAGGCAAGCTTTTGGACTCCCGTGTCCGGAAGGTATCGTCGAGTATCGGCGCCTTTCCCCCCGAGTTCACCACGGTCATACCGCTTCAAGACCGGGTCTTCGGTTTCGTTCACCATCTGGGCAGCAAGGTCCTGGACGTTCTCCTTCTGAAGGAGAGTGCCGCCAGGCTGGGTTGGATGACGTAGGCATGTCCGTACAGGGCCGCGGAGATTGGTACCTCCGGAACATGACGGTCGCGGATATCGACGACGTCATGGCAATCGAGACGGCGGCGTTCGCCAGTCCGTGGAGCCGGCAATTCTTTCTTGAGGAATTGCGAGCGGCGCACGCCAGGTCCGTTCTGTGCCAAAGGGAAGGGAAGCCCATCGGCTACGTTATCTACTGGGAACTCGCCGGCGAGCTGGACATCCACAATGTTGCCGTTCACCCCCGATACCGGCGGCAGGGAGTCGCGCGCGCCATGCTCGGCGACATCATCGAGAGCGCCACGAAAAAAGGTTTTCGGCGGATCACCCTGGAGGTCAGAAAGTCCAACGACGCCGCTCAGACTCTCTACCGTTCGCTGAGTTTCGAGGTCTGCGGCATGCGCAAGGGATACTACTCCGACAACGGCGAGGACGCCTGGCTCATGGAGCGAAAGCTTCGACCGCCGTACACCGGACCCGCTCAAAACTAATCTGTTGCATTAGGTTAATTTAGTTGCCTGAACTAACAGGATTGATTTTTGTTTCCTCATCTCTTGACGTCCTCTCCCCCGGGGGTGTATATAAAGGGGAGCCATCGGTTATGAAAGAGAACGTCATTTGAAACGTGCATCTCTAGTCCTGACCCTTCCCCCTGCATTCACCCTCCTCCGGCTTGGCCGGCCAATCTCCTCTTGTCCCTCTTCCGCACACGGGTTCTGACTTTCAAGGAGGAATGAATGTTCAAGGTCGGAGAGAAGGTCGTCTATCCTGCGCATGGAGTCGGTGAAATCGAAGCGGTACGAGTACAGGCGATATCCGGGAGCGAGAAAAGGTTCTACATGCTGCGTATCCTCGACACGGATATGAAGATCATGGTGCCCGTGGACAATGCCATCGCCGTCGGCCTGAGGAAGATCATCGACAAGACGACCGTCACACGCGTCTACCGGATCCTGCGGGAAAAGAAGAAGGCGCCGATTGACCAGCAGACATGGAACCGGCGATATCGGGAGTACACCGAGAAGATAAAGACCGGCTCGGTCATAGAAATTGCCGCCGTGCTCAGGGACCTGTTCCTCCTGAAAGGCGACAAGGAGCTTTCCTTCGGCGAGCGGAAGGTGCTGGACACGGCACGGAACCTGTTGGTCAAGGAGCTTTCCATAGCTCGGTCGCATACCGAGGAAAAGATCATGGAGGAGCTGAGCCACATCTTTACGCAATAGCCGAGACTTTCGGATGCGGCGAAAAGAGCTGAGGGGAATCCCTTCAGCTCTTTTTTTTCGCGGGAGGATCCTTCGTGCGAGTCAATGCCATCATCCTCGCTGCCGGCCGGGGCACAAGAATGGAGGGCCATGGGTCGAAGGTTTTGTTGCCGGTGGCCGGACGGCCGCTGATTCTGCACACCCTCGACCGCTTTGGACGCTCGCGGGAGGTCCACAGGGTGGTGCTGGTGGTGCCGCCGGAAGACGTACAGGAGTATGAATCCTTGTTGCGGACGTCGCCGCCGACCGGACTGGAGACGAGCGTTCGGTCGGGAGGAGCCCGCCGGCAGGATTCCGTGCGAGCGGGGCTCGATGCGCTGGACCCGGACTGCGAGTTCGTGGTCGTCCATGACGGGGCCCGGCCCTTTGCGGCGCCCGACCTCATCGACCGCTGTGTCGGGGAGTCCTGCCGGAACCGCTCGGTGACCGCGGCGGTGCCGGCACGCAACACCATCAAGACCGTGTTTCACGGACAGGTGAACGAGACGCTACCCCGGAGCCATCTGTGGGAGATACAAACCCCCCAGGCGTTTCCGGTGAGCACGCTTCGGGATGCGTACGAACTCGCTGAGCGGGAAGGTGTGGAAGCAACCGATGATGCCATGCTTGTGGAGCGCATGGGGGTTCCGGTTTGGGTGGTGGAGGGAAGCACCGTCAATATCAAGGTCACGTATCCCGAGGACATCCTGTTCGCGGAAGTTCTCGTCACTGGTGGGGTGGTTTGAGGCGAAAGGCGCGGGGCTGGCGTCCCCGACGGGATTTGAACCCGTGTTGCCGGCGTGAAAGGCCGGTGTCCTGGGCCAGGCTAGACGACGGGGACCGTTTGAATCAGAGGCTGGCGAAGATGCGCACGCATCTTCATAACGGTTAACAGAAAACCGTGTCCTTGAAAAGCTCGGGCGTGGGAGCGGGATCAAATCCGGGTGCTCAGGTACCGTTCACCGCTGTCGCACAGCATCGTCACGACCCGATGGCCTTTACCCATGGCCTTGGCCACCTGTATGGCGGCGAAGCAATTGGCGCCGGACGAGATGCCGACAAAGATGCCTTCCTCGACGGCCAGCCGGTGTGTCGTGGCCGCGGCGTCCTCGTCGCTTACCGTGATGACCTCGTCATAGATCCGGGTGTTGAGAATAGGCGGTATGAAACCCGCGCCGATTCCCTGGATCTTGTGGAAACCGGGCTCGCCATTGGACAGCACGGGAGAAGCCGCCGGCTCGACGGCGCATATCCTTATGGAAGGGAGCTTGTCCCTGAGCACCTCGCCCACTCCGGTGATGGTGCCGCCGGTTCCTACACCGCTGACGAACGCGTCGATGTGTTCGAATTGGCTCAGCAACTCCACCGCGGTGGTCTTCCTGTGGATCGCCGGGTTGGCGGGATTGGTGAACTGTTGCGGCATGAAGAAATCGGGATGCTCGGCGGCCAGTTCCTCGGCTCTTCGAATAGCTCCTCCCATCCCCTTCGTATCGGGGGTCAGGATCAACCGCGCGCCGTAGGCGGCCAGCAGGTTGCGCCGCTCCTCGCTCATGGTGTCGGGCATCGTGAGGATCAACCGATACCCTTTGACCGCGGCCACCAGGGCGAGGCCGATGCCGGTGTTGCCGCTGGTGGACTCCACGATGGTGCCGCCGGGTTTCAACAGGCCCCTGCGTTCACCATCCTCGATCATGCTGCGGCAAATACGGTCCTTGATCGAGCCCCCCGGATTGAGTGACTCGAGCTTGCCCCAGACCTCGGCGTCCTCCTTGCCCGATAGCTTCATCAGGCGTACGACGGGGGTGGAGCCGATCAGGTCAAGCACGGATCGAGTGTCCTGCGCCCTACGAATGCTCACCAAACGGGTCCTTTTCGGCGTCGGCAGCGTTGCTCCTCCTCGCGCGGTAGGGGCCCCTGCTCGTCGTCGCGCCTTGCCGACAACAAAAAGTCCTGCGCACCTTGGCAAGCATTCGTTGGGTGAAGGACATTGGCACACGTAGGGGTTGTCGTCATGGGTTGGAGGTGAGAATTGACTGCGCGTGCTATGATAGAGTCCGCCCGGATCAAAGTCAATGGCCGCACTCACCTTGACACCCCGTTTGGGTGAATCAATAATGATGTGACGGGACGACTCGCATACGGATCGCCAGCGAGATGCCCACGATTTTTGGTGGTCGGCAACGCGCGACGGCTTGTAGGGGCGCCACGAGGGACGTTTACCGCGAAGGAGAGCCCATGACGGAGGAATCAGACGCCCAAAAAGGGTTCAAGGTACGCGACAAACGCCGGTTCACCGATGAGGGTGAGACGCGTGAGGAGCAGGCAGCAGGGGAGACGCAAGAGACCGGGGAGGCGCCTGCATCCGAGCCCAAACCCGAGCCGGACGCGCAGCCGGGCCGGGAGTCGCAGGGCCGCCGGGAAGAGTGGCCGTCCATCAATTTCTCCACCTTCATCATCAGCTTGAGCACGCAGGCACTGATGCATCTCGGAGAGATGGACAATCCGGTTACGGGCACGGCGGAGAAGGACGTGGCCGTGGCCAAGCAGACCATTGATCTCATCGGAATGCTCAGTGAGAAGAGCAAGGGAAATCTGGACGACAACGAGGAACAGCTCGTACGGGAAGTCCTGTACAATCTCAGGATGAGGTACGTGGAGGCGGTTCGAACGACATGAGGTCAGGGGTAGGACACTAATGTCCCAAGGACGGAGCCGCACGGGCGTGTGGTCGCTGGCATGGCTGGCCGTGATTCTCACGGGCATGTCCCACGCAAGCACGACCCCACGCATGAGCCTTCCTGATTTCGTCACGCTCTCGAAACAGGTTCGGCCGCTGGTGGTGCATATCTCTTCGACGCCTTCCACGCAGTCGTCAAGGGGTCCGGGTCCCTTCCGTGATGACGATCCCTTCAGCGACTTCTGGCGGCGCTTTTTCGGTGAGCGCTTCCCGCGCGGCCCCGTGCCGAATCCGCGCCGGAGTGTCGGCTCGGGTTTCATCGTCGATCCCAACGGCTACATCCTCACCAATGACCACGTCGTCGAGGAAGGACAAGACCTCATCGTCAAGCTGTCGGACGGATCCGAGCATCGAGCCAGGGTTGCCGGCCGGGATCCCAAGACGGACATCGCGCTGATCAAGATCGATATCGAGCGCACGTTGCCGGTGGTGATGCTGGGTGACTCGGCCGCTTTGGAAGTAGGCGAGTGGGTCCTGGCCATCGGCAATCCGTTCGGTCTCGAGCACACGGTGACGTCGGGCATCGTCAGCGCCAAGGGGCGCCGCATCGGCGCCGGCCCCTACGATAATTTCATCCAGACCGATGCCTCCATCAATCCCGGAAACTCGGGCGGACCGCTGATCAATCTGCGAGGCGAGGTGGTGGGGGTCAATACCGCGATTTTCAGCCGGGGCGGCGGTAACATCGGGATCGGCTTCGCCATACCCATCAACCTGGTGAAGGGACTGCTGTCACAACTCAAGGACCAGGGCAAGGTAACCCGAGGCTGGTTGGGAGTCGTTATCGAGGACGTCAACGCCGAGACCGCCGAGGCCCTGGGCATGGGTGAGGCGCAGGGAGCGCTGGTGGCGAACGTGGCGAAAGGGAGCCCGGCGGAGGACGCCGGCGTTCAGGTGGGCGACGTCATCGTCAGGTTCGAAGGTGTCGCCGTCAAAAAGTCCAGCGAGCTCTCGCTGATCGTGGCCCGGGCGCCCGTAGGGAGAGTTGTCGATGTCACGGTGGTGCGCAACGGGCGGCGAGTCTCCGTGGAGGTGCAGATCGGACGGCTCGGTGACGATGAGGTGGCCGTGGCGGTCGAGGATGGCAGCGATCTCGGCATGACCGTCAGGGAGATGAACCGTGAGTTCGCCAGGCGTTCGCAGACCCGGGACCGGGAAGGCGTGGTGGTGACGGCGGTGGAGTCCGGCAGCCCGGCGGATCAGGCGGGTATCCGGGCCGGGGATGTGATTCTCGAAATAGATCGAAAACGGATCGGTGGACTGAAGGATTTCCGGCAGATAGTCGGAGGGTTGTCGAAAGGGAGCGGTATTCTGTTTCTGATACGGCGTGAAGACACGACAATCTTCCTTGCATTGCGCCTTCCCCGTTGAAGAGCCCAACCATGAAAGCCGGCTTCAAGAGAACACTCATACGGCTCGTCAAGATTTCCGCGGCGTTGCTTCTTTTGCTGGTCGTGGGGGGATTGAGCCTGGGGGGCTGGTACGTATGGCACCTGAGCGGCGTGGTGAAGACGAAGTTCGAGGGGCGCAAGTGGGAATTTCCCTCGAAGATCTACGCGGATAGCAAGATCATCTATCCGGGAATCAACCTTTCCGCGAGTCACATCCGCGAGAAGTTACGGCGTTTGGGCTATCGATCTTCCAGGAACCAGCCGAGGACCAAGGGTGAATACCGGGTTTACGGCAAGTCCGCGGTCATCGAGATCTTCCTGCACGATTTTCAATACCCGCTACGAGACTTCCGGGGCTTTCCCGTGCGCATCTCTCTCAAGTCAGGGGCCATCCACCGCATACAGCAGCTCGACAGCGGGGAAGTCCTGCCGTCCCTCGAGCTGGAACCCGAGGTGGTGACCGGATTCTATGATCGAGTCCGCGAACAACGGCGGATCGTCCGGCTGGACGAGGTGCCGGCGAGGGTGAAGAAGGCGATTCTGGCGGTGGAGGATGAGCGTTTCTACTATCACCGCGGCGTGGACCCGGTGGCGGTGTTGCGGGCTTTCGTGGCCAACCTGCGGCGCGGAGGGGTCGTGCAGGGCGGCAGTACGCTGACCCAGCAGTTGATGAAGAATTTCTTCCTTGAAAGTGATCGCACCCTTGAGCGCAAGGTCAAGGAAGCGCTCATGGCGCTGGTGACGGAGTGGATGTACACCAAGGACGAAATTCTCGAGAACTATCTGAATGAAATTTATCTTGGGCAGAACGGCGCCCAGGGGATCTTCGGTATCTGGGAGGCCGCGCGATTCTACTTCGTGAAGGAACCGGAACAGTTGACCGTGGGCGAGACGGCCATGCTGGCGGGTCTTATCAGGGCGCCTAATCGATACTCTCCCTATCGAAACATTGAGCAGGCCTTGCGCCGGCGTAATGTCATCCTGGCCAAGCTGGCCGGCGACGGCATCATCACGCGACGGGGCTATGAACGGGCGTTGCAGGAAGACTTCGAAAAGCGGGAGCCCATACGGGTCACCAACGGCGCGCCGTATTTCACCGACTATGTGAAGAAGGAGCTGGCCGCCCACTACACCAACGATGTGCTGACGGCGGAGGGACTGCGCATCTTCACGAGCCTCGACCTGGAGCTCCAGCAGGCCGCGGAGGCGGCCCTGTCCAAGGGGCTTGTGCGGCTGGAAAAGGACTACCGTCACCTGCGGAACATCGCCAAGACCGACGATCTCGAGGGCGCCCTGGTGGTGATCAAACCACAGACCGGTGAGATTACGGCCATGGTGGGCGGGCGGGACTACCGCAAGTCCCAGTTCAACCGCGTGGCTCAGGCGAAACGCCAGCCCGGCTCGGTATTCAAGCCCTTCGTCTATCTGGCCGCCTTGACCCACGGCTCGGCCCAGAGTCATCAGGCCTATCACACCACGACGTATGTGGAAGATGCGCCGTTCACGTGGAGCTTCGGCCGTCAGAGTTGGGCCCCGGAGAACTACAAGCAACGGTACTACGGCTGGGTGACCATGGGTGAGGCCATGGAAAAGTCCTTGAACGCGGCGACGGCGCGCATCGCCCAGGACGTGGGTATCAGGAAGGTGCGCGAGATGGCCTATCGAATGGGTATCCAGAGTCACCTTCCGCTGCTGCCGTCGCTGGCGCTGGGCGCCGTCGAAGTAACCCCCCTCGAGATGGCCGGTGCCTTTTCCGCGTTGGCGAACAACGGTGTTCGTACCCGTCTGTTGTCCATCAAGAACGTGCTGGACCGCAAAGGGACCGTTCTGGAGAAACGGAACATCCGGGTGAAACGCGTCATCTCGCCCCAAGTGGCCTTCGACATGAACAATATGCTGCGGAGAGTGGTGGACCGGGGCACGGCGCGTGGCGCCCGCCGACTGGGTTTCACGCGCCCCGCGGCGGGTAAGACGGGCACCACCAACGATGCCAGGGATGCCTGGTTCGCGGGATATACCCCTGACCTGTTGGCGTTGGTCTGGGTCGGCTTCGACCGTCAGTCGGAACTGGGACTTTCGGGGTCTCGTGCCGCCCTGCCCATCTGGACGGATTTCATGAAAAGGGCCACCAGCAGACTTCCGGTGACGGACTTCGTGACCCCGCCAGGGGTATCGACCATCGACGCGCGCGCCTTCATTCCGAGGTGTCCCGATGGCCTCCGGCGTACAGGCCCTGGGACCGAAGGGGCGAGGCTGGCGCCATCCATGGAAACATGCGGGTGAGCACCGGAAGCACCTTTCGCGGTACCGTCCGGTTCAAGGGTCCGGTCGGGGCCTTGGCGTGGGTGGTGGCGGGCGCCATGCTGTCGGCATGCGGGCTGCCGGCGGAACGCGGCGGCGTGGCGAGGGAGACGCGCAGGCCGTCCGTGACCGCGTCTCCGAGTCTTCGACCCGCCGTCCCGGACTTGCGGCCAACGCCCCGGGCGTCCGGAACGGCCCCGGACCCCAGCCTTCGGATACAACGCGGGTCGTCGCCCCAACGTGTTGCGTCCGTGCGTATGACCGAGCAGGCCAGACGACTGCTGCGGTCCGGGCAATACACCCGAGCCTTGACCGAGCTGGAGAAGAGCCTGGCCATCGACGGCACCAATCCGTATGCCCACTACTACATCGCGTTGAGCCACTACCGGTTGCGCAACTTCAGGGCCTCCCTGGACTTTCTGGGCGCGGCCGAGGCCGTCCTGGGCCACGATCGTCCATGGCTCGTGCAGACCCTGGTTCTGCGGGGGGACAACCTCCGGGCGTTGGGACGGTTCAAGCCCGCGGGGGCGGCCTACCGCAGGGCTCTCTCCATGGATCCCGCCAACCCGTCGGCGAATCGCGGGTTGCTGTGGACCCGGCAGCGGTCGAGGATCCAGTCGTGGTAGGCGCCTCATGAGAAACCATCCTGTGCGGGGACATGATGCCGGAATTCAACGGAGGTGAGAGGTGATCGTTTTAGGGGTCGAGACGTCGTGTGACGATACCGCGGCCGCCGTTCTTGAAGACGGCAGGGCCGTGCGGGCCAACCTGGTGTCCTCCCAGGACGCCGTACATGCGCCCTATGGCGGTATCGTCCCGGAGATGGCCTCACGCCAGCACATTCGCATGATCCAGCCCATGGTGGATCGGGCGCTGGAGCAGGCGGGGGTCGCCCCCACGGACCTTGACGGACTGGCGGTCACCTACGGCCCCGGGCTGACCGGATCGCTTCTGGTGGGCCTCTCCTTCGTAAAGGCATGGTCCTTTCGGTCCGGGATACCCTACGTGGGCGTCAACCACCTGGAAGCACACGTGTTGTCCATCTTCCTGGAAGAGGAGGTGAGCTTCCCGTATCTCGCCCTGGTGGCTTCCGGCGGGCACACGCTGCTCTACATCGTACGGGCGGTCGGCGACTACGAGCACCTCGGTGGCACCCTCGACGACGCTGCCGGCGAAGCCTACGACAAGGTCGCCAAGATGATGGGGCTGGGGTTTCCCGGCGGGCGGGTCATCGACGACCTGGCCAGGAACGGGGATCCCCGTGCCGTGGCGTTTCCCCGGGCGCGCCTGCGCACCCCCTACGACTTCAGCTTCAGCGGCCTCAAGACGTCCGTGTGGCATTATCTCACCCGAAAGCGGCAGGACCGTTGGCGTGACGAGATGGCGGACATCGCGGCGAGCTTTCAGGAGGCGGTGGTGGACATGTTGATCGCCCCGACTCTCAGGGCGGTGGCGGAGTTCGGCATCAAGCGGATCGTCCTGGGTGGTGGAGTCTCCGCCAACAGCCGTCTCCGCGGGAAGATGTCCGAAAAGGCGCTCGAAGTGGGTGCGGAGCTCCACTACCCGTCGCCGCGCTTCTGCACCGACAATGGCGCGATGGTGGCCCTGGTGGGGAGCCACCGGCTGGAGGAAGGCGCTGGGAACGGCCCCCGCCTGAACGCCGACCCCGCGCTGATCCTCTAAGGAAAATCCGATCCTTGAAACGGCGCCCTTCGACTTCGCTTCGCTAGGAGCCTTTATCGGCCGGCAGCGCCGTGCGAGCACGGGCGGGTTTGAAACCCGCCCCTACATCGGATGCCGGGTTCCTGCGGCGCAGGCTTCTAGCGCTCCGCTACGCCTGTCCTGAGCCTTGTCGAAGGGCTCAGGACAGGCGGAGCGAAGTCGAAGGGCGCCCTTTGCACGCAGGCACGTTACTTTCTCATGGCGACCCTTCATCAAGAGGCGCGGAGCGCCTGGCGCGAGCTCGGCTTTACGCCGAGCCGGGCCCGAGGGCAGAACTTTCTCGTCCATCGGCGTGTCATCGATACCATCCTTCAACTCATGGACTTGGGTGAAGACGACCGGATCCTGGAAGTCGGCCCCGGGCTGGGCTTCGTCACCCGCTGCCTGGTGGGGGAGAGGCGGAGCGTCTGGGCCATCGAGGTGGATCCGTTGCTCGTGCAGTGGCTTCGCAACGGCCCGCTCGGTTCGTGCCCGGAGTTTCACCTCGTCCACGAGGACGTGATGGTCACGAATTTTGATCGCCTGCTGCCGGAAGACAGGTTCAAGGTGGTGGCGAACCTTCCCTACAGCGTGGCCGCGCCGGTGCTGCTGCGGCTTTTCGAGGCGGGCCGGCATTTCTCCGTTCTCGTCATCATGCTGCAGAAGGAAGTGGCGCAAAGGCTCGTAGCGGAACCGGGTACCTCCGCCTATGGCGCGCTTTCGGTCTGGTCCCGGCTGTACGGGAGGATAACCCGAAGGGTCGCGGTATCGCCGGAGGCGTTCACCCCCAGGCCCAAGGTCCACTCGACGCTCTTGAGGATCGAGCTGCACCAGGAACCGCTCATCCCCGACGAGGAAATTCCGATGCTGCGGGCGGTGGTGCGCGCGGGGTTTGGCCAGCGGCGCAAGATGCTGGGCAACGCCTTGTCAGGCCTGTTCGAGGCCCGGGCCGAAGTGATCTTCGATCGGGCCGGCATCGACCCTCGGCGTAGGGCCCAAACGTTGGACCTGCAAGAGTTCGGCCGGTTGGCGAGCGCGTTCAGCGAGGCCGGCGGCGCGAAGGGGAGCGGCGACAATGCCGGAGTTGCCTGAGGTCGAGACCGTGTGCCGCACCCTCCGGGAGCGCCTCCAGGGCGTGAGAATCCTTGAGGTTCGCGTCATCGAAGGCCGCCTGCGGCAGCCCGTGGCCGCGGATTTCGCTGCCCGGCTCGAGGGCAGGACCGTGGCCGCCGTGACCCGGCGCGGCAAGTACATCGTGATGGAGCTGGACGGTGGCTGGACCTGGGTCTCGCATCTGGGAATGTCAGGCAAGCTGACGTTTCGGGAGCGGGACGCGTCCATGGAAAAGCACGATCACCTCGTTTTCACACTCGACGACGGCGGTGACCTTCGCTATCACGACCCGCGCCGGTTCGGGCTCTGCGTGGTCTTGCCGGATGTGGAGCTGAATGCGTGGCCGCCGTTTGCCAGACTCGGGTTGGATCCGCTGGACCGTCGCTTCAGCGGCGATTATCTCTATCCGTTCCTGCACCGGTCCCGCAGGAGCATTCGGGATTTGCTGCTGGATCAGCAGATCGTCTGCGGGCTCGGCAACATCTACGTCAACGAAGTGCTTTTTCGCACGGGGATTCGTCCCACCCGCCGGGGCCACCGCCTGTCGAGAGCGTTGTGCGCGGAACTGGTGCGCGAGATCTCCGCGCTGCTGCACGAGGCCATTCGATGGCGCGGCAGCTCGGTGTCGGACTACCGCGACGGCAACGATCATCGCGGCGGCTTTCAATGGCGGCTCCGGGTATACGACAGAAAGGGCGCGCCCTGCTACGGATGCCGCACCCCCATCAAGAGGATCAGCCTCGGCAACCGCGGCGTCTTCTATTGCCCCCGGTGCCAGCGCTAGCGGCCTGTAACGGCCGACAGTGCGAATCCGGGCACGGCGGGTTTGAAACCCGCCCCTACACCCCTGGGATCAGCGCCGCAGGAACCCGACATCCGATGCACGGGCGGGGTTTGAAGCCGGCCCCTACACCTGCGTCGTGCCGCAGGACAGGCCGCTGGGATCAGCGCCGCGGAACCCGACATCCAATGCACGGGCGGGGTTTGAAGCCGGCCCCTACACCTGCGTCGTGCCGCAGGACAGGCCCCCTGGGATCAGCGCCGCAGGAACCCGACATCCGATGCACGGGCGGGGTTTGAAGCCGGCCCCTACACCTGCGTCGTGCCGCAGGACAGGCCCCTGGGATCAGCGCCGCAGGAACCCGACATCCGATGCACGGGCGGGGTTTGAAGCCGGCCCCTACACCTGCGTCGTGCCGCAGGACAGGCCCCTGGGATCAGCGCCGCAGGAACCCGACATCCGATGCACGGGCGGGATTTGAAGCCGGCCCCTACACCTGCGTCGTGCCGCAGGACAGGCCGCTGGGATCAGCGCCGCAGGAACCCGACATCCGATGCACGGGCGGGATTTGAAGCCGGCCCCTACACCTGCGTCGTGCCGCAGGACAGGCCGCTGGGATCAGCGCCGCAGGAACCCGACATCCGATGCACGGGCGGGGTTTGAAGCCCGCCCCTACACCTGCGTCGTGCCGCAGGACAGGCCGCTGGGATCAGCGCCGCAGGAGCCCGACATCCGATGTAGGGGCGGGTTTCAAACCCGCCCGTGCCCTCACCGCGCCGTCGGGCGATACGGGCTCCCGGGGGCGTGCCCCCGGGATCAGCCCACCACCTTGTAGTCTCCCCCCAGATAGCTCCTGCACAGTTCGAGGTACGTCGAAGAGCCCATCTTGATCCAGTTGAGGGCCTCGCCGCTGATCTCCTTCTTGACCTTCGCCGGAGTGCCCGCCGCCAGGCAGCGCGCGGGAATTCGGGTGTGCGGCACCACCACGCTGCCGGCGGCGATGAGAGACTCCTCGCCGATCTCGGTGTCCTCCAGCAGCGTCGAGTTCATGCCGATGATGGCGGATCGGCGGATGGTGGTGCCTTCCATGATGGCGGCGTGTCCTACGGTCACGTCCTCTTCGATGATCACCGCTCCCTCGCCGGAGTGGAGCACGCAATTGTCCTGGATGCTGGTCCTGGCGCCGATCACGATCGGGTTCTGGTTCTCGTCGGAACGGAGCACGGCGCCGAACCAGATGCTCGCTCCGGCCTCCACTGTGACGTCGCCGATGAGCACGGCGGTGGGAGCGACAAAGGCCTCCGGCGAGACTTTGGGACGTTGCCCCTTGTATTGGATAAGCATCAGGGCACCTCAGTTCCCGGACAGCAGGTGTTGGGCTGCCGTCCGGCAAATGGTGTCGGCGATTCCCAGTGACGAAGTGGCACCGGGGGACGGCGCGTTGAGAACGTGGATGGCGCCCTCGGACTCGGCAATGACGAAGTCATCGACGAGCCTCCCGCTGGCCGATACCGCCTGGGCGCGCACGCCGGCGCCGCTGTACACCAGATCCTCCGACTGAATCGCGGGGATGAGGCGCTGGAGCGCGCGGGTGAAGGCCCGCCTGTCGAACGAGCGCCGAAGCTCCGGCAGCGAGGTCTTCCAGTGCTTTCGCGCCATGGCCCAGAAACCGCCGTAGGTGAAGATCTCGTACAGGTCCCGCAGGTTGACGTCGGTCTGCCGGTAGCCCTGGCGCGCGAACGCCAGCACGGCGTTGGGTCCTACCTCCACGCGGCCGTGAACCGTGGGCGTGAAGTGAACTCCCAGAAACGGAAACTGGGGATCGGGCACGGGATACACCAGCCCCTTTACGAACCCTTGTTTCTCGGGTTTGAGACGATGGTACTCGCCCCGGAACGGGACGATCCGAACGGGTTCGTCGATGCCGCCGCGCACGCTGGCCGCGAACCCGGGCGTCATGGCGGCCACCCGGTCGACGAACAGTCCCGCGCAGTTGATCAGCCTGCGGGTCTCCAGGGTGTCTTGCGAGGTCTCGATGACGAACCCGCGGGGTGACCGCGTCATGCCGGTGACCTCACACGACGTCCGGATGGAGCCGCCTCCGGCTTTGAACAGCCGCGCGTAGGCCCTGGCCACGTCGCCGAAGTTGATGATCCCGGTGAAGGGGGCATGGAGCGCCTGCAATCCGGTGCAGTGGGGCTCGATCTCCCGGAGCTCCTCGGGACCGATGGCGCGCACGCCCTCCACGCCGTTGGCCTGGGCGCGCCGATGCAGTTCCTCCAGGCGGGGCAGCTCCTCGGGGCTCGTGGCGACAATCACCTTGCCGCAAAGGTCGTAGTGGATGCCGTGTTCGTCGCAGAACTCCAGCAGCGCCTTCTTCCCGGCAACACAGGTTTGTGCCTTCACGGACCCTGGCCGGTAGTAGATGCCGGAGTGGAGCACGCCGCTGTTGTGGCCGGTCTGGTGCGTGCCGAGCTCCGCTTCCTTCTCCAACAGCGCGCACCGCAACCCGGGATGGTCCCGTACCATGCGCATGGCTGTCGCCAACCCTACGATGCCGCCGCCAATGATCGTCAGATCGAATGTTTCCATGGGATGAAAAGAGAGACCGCCGCGCGCCGCTTGAGGTGGCCGTCCGCGACAGGAGACCTTAACAGCTTCCTCCCGCGCGTGTCCAGGGAGGCGGGAGGAGGCGGGAGAGTGACGTTTGGCTCTCGCTTGTTTTGCACACCCCTGGCTCGTGGTGTTATTTCTTTGGCATGCTCAAAGAGCGAAAAGCAGGCCAGTTTCGTCTGGTGGCGGACTTCGAGCCCCAGGGCGACCAGCCCCGGGCCATCGGGCAACTGGTGGAGGGGCTCGACAAGGGGCGCCGGCACCAGGTGCTGCTGGGGGTCACGGGCTCCGGCAAGACCTTCACCATGGCCAACGTCATCAGCCGGATCAACCGCCCCGCCCTGGTGATGGCGCCCAACAAGACGCTGGCGGCACAGCTCTACAACGAGTTCCGGCTGCTCTTGCCGGACAACGCGGTCCGCTACTTCATCAGCTACTACGACTACTACCAGCCCGAGGCCTACGTGCCCTCCACCGACACCTACATCGCCAAGGACGCCTCCATCAACGACGAGATCGACAAGCTGCGCCACGCGGCCACCATGGCGCTGCTGGAACGCCAGGACGCGGTCATCGTCGCCAGCGTTTCCTGCATCTACGGACTCGGCTCGCCCGAAGCCTACTTCGACCTGATGGTCTACCTGGAAGAGGGGATGCGCATCGATCGGGACCGGATGCTGCGCAAGTTGGTGGACATCCAGTACGAGCGCGTGGACTACGATTTCCATCGCGGCACGTTCCGCGTCCGGGGGGATACTGTGGAGGTCTTCCCGGCGTACGAGGACAGGTCGGCGTTGCGCATCGAGTTCTTTGACGACGTGGTGGAGTCGCTGTTCGAGGTGGACCCGCTACGCGGCAAGGTGCGCCGCCGCGTGGACAAGGCCACGATCTATCCCGCGAGCCACTATGTCACCACCGCGGAACGCATGAAGGAGGCGGTAGCGGCGATCCGCGAGGAGCTCAAGGAACGCCTGGCCGAGCTCAAGCAGGAAAACAAGCTGCTGGAGGCGCAACGCCTGCGGCAGCGGACGCTCTACGACCTCGAGTTGCTGGAGGAGATGGGCTATTGCCCGGGCCTGGAGAACTATTCCCGGCACCTCACCGGACGGCGCCCCGGAGAGCCTCCGCCCACGCTGCTGAGCTACTTCCCGGACGATTTCGTGTTGTTCGTGGACGAGAGTCACGTGACTGTGCCGCAGATCGGCGGCATGTATCGGGGCGACCGTTCCCGCAAGGAAACCCTGGTGGACTTCGGCTTTCGGCTGCCCTCGGCACTGGACAACCGGCCGTTGAATTTCGAGGAGTTCGAGGCCAGCGTGAACCAGACGATTTATGTTTCGGCGACTCCTGCCGACTATGAGATCATGAGGAGCGGCAACATCCGGGTGGAACAGTTGATCCGGCCCACCGGCCTCACCGACCCGGAGATCATGGTGCGGCCGGCGGCCACGCAGGTGGACGACCTGCTGGAGGAGATTCGCAAGCGCACGGCGGTCAACGCCCGGGTGCTGGTGACGACCCTGACCAAGCGCATGGCCGAGGATCTCACCGACTACTACCAGGACCTCAACGTCAGGGTCCGCTATCTGCACTCGGATATCGACGCCATCGAACGGGTGGAGATCATTCGGGATCTTCGGAAAGGAGTCTTCGACGTGCTGGTGGGTATCAATCTTCTGCGGGAAGGCCTGGACCTCCCGGAGGTGTCGTTGGTGGCCATTCTCGATGCGGACAAGGAAGGGTTCCTCCGTTCGGAACGGTCGCTGATCCAGACCATCGGCCGCGCCGCGCGCAACCTGGACGGCACGGTGATCCTCTACGCCGACATCATGACCGATTCCATGAAGCTGGCCATCGGCGAGACCGAACGCCGCCGCCGGGTCCAGGAGGCCTTCAATGAGGAGCACGGCATCGTTCCCCGGAGCGTGGTCAAGCAGATCGACGAGCCGTTGATCCAGGCCTACGACATGGACTATGTGGATGTTCCCCTGGTGGCCGACGACGGGCCGCCGCCCAACGAGATACCTCGAATGGTGGAGAAGCTCAGGAAGGAAATGAAGCAGGCCTCCGACCGCCTGGAGTTCGAAAAGGCCGCGGAGATCAGGGACCGTATCCGCGGGCTGCAGGAAAAGGAGCTGTCCGGCCCTTACCTCTCGCGTGGCCCTGGCAACGGGCGGGTTTGAAGCCGCCCCTACAAGTCATGAAGATCACCGAACTCAGGGAAAAACTTGAAACGCTACCGACCGGCCCCGGCGTCTACCTGATGCGGGATGCCGCCGGAAAGGTGATCTACGTGGGCAAGGCCAAGGATCTGCGGTCCCGGGTCCGCGCGTACCTCCGGGGCGGCGACGGGCGGCCGCACATCGTTTTCCTCATGCGTCAGGCCGGGGACATCGAGACCCTGGTCACCGGCAACGAGAAGGAAGCCCTGATCCTCGAGAACAACCTGATCAAGCAGTACAAGCCGCGCTACAACATACGGCTGAAAGACGACAAGTCCTACCTGAGCATCAAAGTGACCGCCGGCCCCTGGGCCCGTGTGCTGGCCACCCGCAGCATCGTCAAGGACGGCAGCCGTTACTTCGGCCCCTACGCCTCGGCGGTGGCCGTGCGCGAGACCCTGGACGTCATCGAGAAACACTTCCTGCTCCGGACCTGCACCGACTACAACTTTCGCAACCGGGACCGCCCGTGCCTGCAGTACCAGATCAAGCGTTGCCCGGCCCCTTGCGTTCATCCCGTGGATCCGGAGGAGTACGCCGGCAACCTGCAGCAGGCGGTTCTTTTCATCGAAGGGAAGAGCGACGACCTGCTCAAGCACCTTCGAATCCGCATGCAGGAGCGCGCCGATGCGCTGGAGTTCGAGCAGGCGGCCAAGCTGCGGGACCGCATCCGGGCGGTGGAGAAGACCCTGGAGAAGCAGCGCATGGTGTCCCACTGGGGCGCGGACCAGGACATCTTCGGGTTGTACCGGGAGGGAGGATTCATCGAGGCCCAGGTGATCTTCGTGCGCCAGGGCAAGCTCACCGGCAATCAGGCCTATTCCTTCGAAGACCACCAATTCGATGACGAGGAGATCGTCGCCGCCTTGCTGACCCAGTTCTACCAAGGGAACCGCTTCGTTCCCGAGGAGATCCTGGTGCCGGTGGAACTGGAGGACCGGACCGTTCGCGAGGACTACCTGGAGGAGCGAAAGGGCAGGAAGGTGACATTACACCAGCCGCGCCGGGGCGAGAAGCAGAAGCTGCTGGAGATGGCCATGAACAACGCCCGCCAGAGCTTCAGCGAACGCCACGACCAGGAGCGCGAACGGGAGAAGATGCTGCGCGAGCTGCAAGAGAAGCTCCGGCTGCGGCGGTATCCGCAGCGGATCGAGTGCTACGACATCTCGATGATCCAGGGGACCCACGCCGTGGGCTCGCGGGTGTCGTTCTTCGACGGGCAGCCGGACAAGCAGCACTACCGGCGGTACCGTGTGCGCACCGTCAGCCCCGAAACTCGCGGAGACGATTTCGCCATGATGTACGAGGTCATCAAGCGCCGGTTCCAGCGGGGCCTGCAGGAGTTGGATCTGCCGGATCTCATGGTGGTGGACGGCGGCAAGGGACAGTTGCAGGTGGCGCTCACGGCGCTGGCGGATCTCCGGGTGAAAGACGTGGACGTCGTGGCCATGGCCAAGATGCGGGTCATCGCGTCGCCCCGGCTGGCGGAGATCGAGCGGTCGGAGGAGCGCCTTTTTCTGCCCTACCGGAGCAACCCGGTGGTGCTGCGGCGCAACTCCAACGCCCTTTTCCTCCTGCAACGTCTACGGGACGAGGCCCATCGCTTCGCCATCACCTACCATCGGAGCATCCGCAAGCGCGAGACCCTGCGTTCGGGCCTCGACGGCATCCCCGGCGTGGGGCCGTCGCGCCGCAAGGCCCTGCTGCGGCGCTTTGGCAGCATGAAACGCCTGCGGGACGCCTCGCTGGAGGAGCTGCTGGAGGTTCCGTCCATGAGCCGGCCCGTGGCCGAGCGCATTCTGGAATCGTTTCAGGCCGCGGAATAGTGTACGGTCCGTTGACCTCCAAGTGTGGTGTCTCACAAATACGGTTATGAAGATGCGAGGGCATTTTGGTTGTCGGCAAGGCGCGATGACTTGTAGGGGCGACCGGCGGTCGCCCCCCAGTGGCCAACTTCACGCGAGGAA
Organism: uncultured Binatia bacterium (SeqCode); assembly: GCA_965221155.1. GTDB lineage: Bacteria > Desulfobacterota > Binatia > UBA9968 > JAJDTQ01 > JAJDTQ01. The sequence goes on from OZ244869.1 coordinate 3,319,641, forward strand.
GAGCAACGCAGCCGACGGCCAAAAGGACCCGCAGATTCATAACCGTATTTGTGAGACACCACACTAGGGGCATGGACAGGCATCCCACAGGCGTCTTGGTCGTTCCGCTGCTGGCCCTTCTCAGCGGGCAGGCCATGGCGGCTGTGGTCGATTCGGCCGGCGCGTGGCTGTTCACAGCGATCGTTGCCACGTCCTCCCTGGCTCTCAGCTTCGCGACACTCCGCTTGGGACTGCTCGGGCTCGTTTGCGCACTCGCGTTCCACTGGGGTTTCGCCGCGCACCATGAATTGCTCCATCCGCGGCTGCCTTCCGACCACGTTCAGCATCTCACCGGGGAGAGCGGGACGGCCCTCATCGAGGGGCGCCTCTACCGCGAGCCGGAAGGGCAGGGCGGGCGCAGCCGCTGGCATCTCGCGGCGGAGCGGCAATGGACGCCGGAAGGAGCGCGCAGCGTCACCGGCAACGTGCGGGTGACGGTGCGTAACGCCTACCGGCACTGGCGCTACGGGGACGTGATAAGGGTGCCGTTGCGCCTGCGGGTGCCGAAGAATTGGGACGCGCACTTCGACTACACGGCTTACCTCGCGCGCCGCGAAATCTACCATGTCGCGTACCTGCACAACGACTGGGAGGTGCGGCTGGTGCGGCGCGACGGCGGCGGCGTCCGGGGCTGGATCGAGACCGGGCGGCGGCGCATAGGCCGGTTCCTGGAGCGCGCGTTCGAGCCGGAAACCGGCGGTCTGCTCAAGGCGCTGGTCGTGGGGGACCGCGGCGGCCTCACCCCCGAGGCGCGGGACCGCTTCGTCGCCGTGGGCATGTCCCACGTGCTGTCCATTTCGGGACTGCACGTCGGCATGCTGAGCTTCGCGCTTTGGCTCCTGTGCCGGGTGCTGGCCGCCCGCAGCACCTGGCTGCTCCTGCGCTTCCCGGTCCACAAGCTGGCGGCGCTCGGCTCCTTGGCGCCGGTGCTCCTCTACACCGCGGTGGCCGGGGCAAGGATACCCACGGTGAGGGCCGCCATCATGATAGGGTTGTACCAACTGGCCGTGCTGAGCGGGCGCGATGCCAGCCTTTTCAGAAGCCTCGCGCTGGCCGCCTTCATCGCGGCGCTGGTCTGGCCCGGCGCCGTCATGGAGGCCTCCTTCCAGCTTTCCTTCCTGGCGGTGCTGTCCATCGCCGGGGGCATACGGATTGTCCGCGGGACTTCGTTCATGCAGACGCCCGAGACGCCGCGGGACGGCATGTTGCAACGGTACCGGCCCGCCGTCCTGCTGGCCGTCCTGGTCCCCGTATTCGCCACACTCGGCACCGGGCCGGTGGTCGCCCACCACTTTGGCACCGTCTCCCTGGCCGGCTTTGTCGCCAACCCGCTACTGGTGCCGCTGGTGGGGTTCTTCATCGTGCCCGCGGGGCTCCTGACCGGCTTCCTCTGTCTGTTCGTCCCCGCGGCCTCGACGCTGCTCGCGGGCGTCGTGGAGCCGCCGGTGGCGTTCTTTCTGTGGGCTGTCGAGGTCCTGGCCGGCCTCCCCATGGCGGCGTTCTCCCTCTCGCGGCCTGGCTGGGCAATGGTGGGGGTGAGCTACTTCCTCATCCTGACGTCGGCCGCCTGCGCCCACCGCTTCCTTCGGCGGACATCATGAGATTGCGGCTTGGTTCATGAGACTGCTCGATGCTGGAACATTTGCGGGTAGGGGCGGCCTCGGTTGAAAGAAGAGAGACATTGACTGGATTCTCAAACAGAATCGCGCTAAACTGCGTAACGAATAGCGAGGTTATTATGCTCTTCCAGGAGTTCGTGAAGGATCAGGTATTTTCCCCGGTGCTCATCGCAGGGGTGCTCCGTACTACCAAGTCGGAGATCGCGGGGACTCTGGGACTAGGTAGAGACGCGTTCTCCCGGGCCTCACGGATCCGAGCGCGAAAAACGCAGGTTCGCCTGCGCCAGATGCTGGAGATTCTCAACCGCGTCGAGGCCGAAACCGGCTCACCCCTCGCGGCCTATGCCTGGTTCCGCTCCGAACCGCTGCCGGGCTTCGGCGGCACCACCGCGGATTCGTTATTGCGCCAAGGCAAGGCCGATCAGGTGCACGCCCATCTCAATCGGATCATGGCCGGCGGATACGCCTGATTCTCCGTCGTCCCATGCGGTTCCGAGGGGTGGTGTATCGGGCGCACAATCACCAATGGTCCTGGACACCGTTGTCCGGCGAGGGTGCGCGCCGCCACGGGGGACGCTTCAATCAGCGCGGGATCCCCGCGCTCTACACCTCCCTCACCCCTATGACGGCCATCCGTGAGGCACAGCCGCTTGGCCGTTCCCTGCAACCCATCACACTGTGCGCCTACGAGGTCGATGCCGAGCCGGTGTTCGACACGCGCGACAACTCGCAACGGGTGGCGCTGAAGGTATCCGAGTCAGAACTCGCCTGCCCCGCGTGGGAAACGGAAATGCTGGAAGGCCGGGTTCCTGCGTCGCAGGCTCTGGCCGACCGGCTGATCGAAGCCGGCTACGTTGGGATGCTGGTCCGAAGCTTTGCTGCCGGGACCGGTGTCGATGGGTTCAACCTCGTACTCTGGAGCTGGGGCAACGACCGGCCCAGCCGTGTGACCCTGATCGACGACGAAGGCCGTCTGTCGCGTGGCCGAGAGCCTGACTGACAACCCGTGAACGAAACGAAGAACGCCACCTCCTGTCGACCGGCGGTTTGTTTGACTTTCCACCACGCCTCTGTTAGCTCGTACCCATCCTGGCAGCACGTACGTGAATCCTCCTGCCATCGAAACCGACTCCCCTTGTGACAATGATGACTGCGGCTTTGGCGCCCGTTTGGTGGTGCATATGAACCTGACGCGTATCAAGGGTTTCGCCGACGTTCTGCCCGGGGATGTGGAAACGTGGCAACGGATCGAAAAGGCGGCGGAACGGGTATTTGCGAGCTATAACTTCAAGGAGATTCGCATACCCGTGCTGGAGAAGTCGGAGCTGTTCTCGCGTTCGCTGGGCGAGTCCACCGACGTCATCGAGAAGGAGATGTACACCTTCGCCGACCGGGATGCCAAGGCCACGCTTCTGAGCCTCCGGCCCGAGGGCACCGCGGGCGTGGTGCGGGCGTACGGTGAAGGCAAGCTCCATCAGGTGGAGCCGGTGCGCAAGCTCTACTACCTCGGCCCCATGTTCCGCCGCGAGCGGCCCCAGAAGGGGCGGCTGCGGCAGTTCCACCAGATCGGCGCGGAAGTCTTCGGGCGGACGGATCCCTTCATCGACGCCGAGCTGCTGCTGTTGCTGCGGGACCTGTGGGAGGATCTGGGGGTGGCCGGCACGGTCCTGGAGGTGAACTCCATCGGCTGCGCCGATTGCCGCCCCGGCTACCGCGCCGCGTTGGTGGCGTTCCTGGAGGAACGCCGGGACGAGTTGTGCGCCGACTGCGACCGCCGGCTCGACAACAATCCGCTGCGGGTGCTGGACTGCAAGCGCCCGTCCTGCGCCGGCATCGTGAGCGCTGCGCCGTCGATCCTCTCCCATCTGTGCGCCGACTGCCGGGGCCACTTCGACACGGTGCTGGAGCTGCTCCAGGATCTCCGGCCGGAGCCGGTGGTTAACCCGCGGCTGGTGCGCGGCCTGGACTACTATTGCCGGACCACGTTCGAGTGGAAGGCCGGCACGGGCCTGGGGAGCCAGAACACCGTGGCCGCGGGCGGCCGCTACGACGGGCTGGTGCAGTCCCTTGGGGGGCCGCCGGTGGCCGGCGTGGGTTTTGCGTTGGGGGTGGAGCGCCTGGCGCTGCTGTTGTCGGAGGGCGACGCGGACGAGCGGGCGCCGGCGCTACTGTATCTCGCCTGGATGGGCGAGGAGGCCCAACGGTGGACGTTTGCCCTGGCTCACCGGCTGCGCCGGCGCGGCCGCCGGGTGGACCTGGAAGGCGAGGCCCGGAGCCTCAAGAGCCAGATGCGGCGCGCCGACAAGCTGGGGGCGAGCGTGGTGCTCATCGTCGGCCCCGACGAGATGGCCAATGGCAAGGCGCTCGTGCGCCACATGGCGACCAAGGAACAGACCGAGGTGGATTTCGCGGACGTCGATGAAAGTCTCGGGTGAACACGTGAACAAGCGGAATGTGGATTTGATGGGCGACTGGCAGCGGAGTTGCCGCTGCGGCGAGGCGCGCGAGAGTGAGGTGGGCCATGAGCTCACCCTGATGGGGTGGACCCAGTCATTGAGGGACCACGGCGGTCTGCTGTTCATCGATCTCCGGGACCGCACCGGCGTCGTCCAGGTGGTGGTGAACCCCGAGGTGACGCCGGAGGCTCACGAGAAGGCCAAAAGGGTGCGCTCCGAGGACGTGCTCGCGGTGCGCGGATCCCTGGTCCGCCGTTCCGAGGAAACGGTCAACCCGAACCTTGCCACCGGCGCGGTAGAGCTCATGGCGGAGGAGCTGCGGGTGCTCAATCCCTCGCGGGTGCCGCCGTTCCCGGTCGATGACGAGGTCGAGCCGACCGAGACCAGCCGTTTCCGGTACCGCTATCTCGACCTGAGGCGGCCGCGCAGTTTGCGTCCGCTCGAGATCCGCCATCGCATGCTGGCGACCATCCGCGATCATCTGGACGGTCTGTCGTTCATGGAGGTCGAAACCCCGATCCTGACCAAGAGCACGCCGGAGGGCGCCCGTGACTACCTGGTTCCCAGCCGCATGCACCCGGGCAAGTTCTACGCCCTGCCGCAGTCGCCCCAGCTCTTCAAGCAGATCCTCATGGTGGGAGGGGTGGACCGGTATTTTCAGGTGGTGCGCTGCTTCCGGGATGAAGACCTGCGGATGGACCGGCAACCCGAGTTCACCCAGCTCGACATCGAGATGTCGTTCGTGCGGCCCGAGGACATCTTCGCCATGGTCGAGGGCATGATGGCCCGCGTATTCAATGAGGTCCGGGGGATCGAGCTGGAGACGCCCTTTCCCCGTCTGAGCTATCAGGAGGCCATGTCCCGTTACGGGACGGACAAGCCGGATCTCCGCTTCGGCCTGGAGCTGGTCGAGTTGTCGGAACTGTTCCGGGACTCCGACGTGGCCATCTTCAGCCGGGCACTGGCGGCCGGTGGTATCGTCAAGGGTCTGAGGGTGCCGGGGGCCGGCAATCTGTCGCGCAAGGAGCTGGACGACCTCACCGGGCTGGTGGGCCGCTACGGCGCCAAGGGTTTGGCCTGGATCAAGGTGCTGGACGGTGAATGGCAGTCGCCGCTGACGAAGTTCCTGCGCGACAGCGAGAAGGATGCGCTCCGGACCCTCACGCAGGCGCAGCCCGGCGACGTGATCTTCATGCTGGCCGACAACGCGCGAATCGTCAACGAGGGTTTGGCCAACCTGCGGCTGGAGATGGGCAGAAGGCTGGGACTGGTGGAGGAAGGCGTCCATGCCTTCTCTTGGGTCGTCGATTTCCCGTTGATGGAATGGAAGGACACGGAAAGCCGCTACACCGCCGTGCACCACCCCTTCACCGCGCCCCGGGAGGAGGACCTGCCGTTCCTGACGGAGGATCCCGGCCGGGTGAAATCCCGGGCCTACGACCTCGTCCTGAACGGCGTGGAGCTGGGCGGCGGCAGCATCCGTATCCATTCACCGGAGCTCCAGCGGGAGGTGCTCTCCCTGCTCGACGTCAAGCCCGAGACGGTGGAGGAGCAGTTCGGCTTCCTCCTGGAAGCGCTGGAGCTGGGCGCGCCGCCCCACGGCGGCATCGCCTTCGGCGTCGACCGCCTGGCCATGCTCCTGAGCGATTCACCCGCCATCCGGGACACCATCGCGTTCCCCAAGAGCCAGCGGGCCGTATGCATGCTGACAGAGGCGCCCACCGCGGTGGACGCGCGGCAGCTTTCCGAACTGCACATCCATACCATGGATTTTCCGATCAAGGGCAGGGCGGGCGACTAGCCCCGCATCCTCCACGACGTCGGTGTATTTCTTCTATTTCGACGAATCGGGTTCACGTGATCCCTCTGTCGGCACGGTGGCGAAGCCGAAGGATCATCTCTATGTTCTTTTGGCTGTCGGAATGTACGAACGGCAATGGAGTCCATTCGACTCTGAAATCTCGCTTTTGAAGCTTGAACTTGCCCATTTTCTGAAGCGAGACGGCAAGGGCAGCTTTGAACTGGCGGATTGCGAGGTAAAGTCCAACTGGGTTCGAGTACCTGCCGAGCGCGCGAAGCGGAGCCCGTTCCTTGATGGGCTCCGTCCTAAGGATCTGATGCGCCTCACCGAGGCCTACTACGAGCAAGTCATTAAGCGGAACACGGTGATCATGGCTGTCGTGATCGATAAGCGCTGTCTTCGCGAATACATGAATCATGAGCAACTTCACAAAAAGGCCTATGAGCTCTTGCTGGAGCGGATACAGCACTACATGAGGGAATATCACGCGAAGCACCAAGCATTGATTGTGATGGACGACACAAGCACGCTACTGAACCGTGCCGTTGCGATGAAACACGCCGTATTTCAACGGGCGGGCAACCAAAACATGAACTTCCCGTCAATTGTCGAGTACTCCTTCTTCACGCGCAGCGAACTCTCTAACGGCGTTCAACTCGCCGACCTGCTAGCCTACAATGTGTATCGTGCTTTCAAGCACGAAGATTTCACTTACCCATACTTCGCGAGAGCACTACCGAAGTTCTACCGGCGAAGGGATGGGTCAGAACTTGCCGGCCTGAAAGTTTGGCCAAACGATTCACCGCTAGTTGGAGCAGCGAGGAGGGTATAAGCTCAGTAGGAAACTTGTAAGGCGGAGAAAGGATGATGTCAGGCTGGGCGAACCATATCGAGCCCATCAAGGGCACCCGACGCTCATAAGTTCGCCTGTCAGTCCGGAAATGTCAAGAGGAACCTCGTAGGGGAGCTGAGGTTGGAGAGTCTCATCGGTTGGCCCAGTAGCGTGCCAGCTCGGTCAGGTAGGTCAGCGTCGAGAGGTCGGGCATGCGGTCCATGTAGACGTGGCCGCGCAGGTGATCGACTTCGTGCTGGATGACCCGGGCATGGAAGCCCTCGGCGACGAAATTCAGTTCGTTCCCCTCGCGGTCCAGCGCGGTCACGCGTAGGGACGTGTAGCGGGGCACCCTGCCGCGGATCTCGGGGATGCTCAGGCATCCTTCCCAGTCCTCCTCGGTCTCCTCGCCGAGAGGAACGATCGTCGGGTTGATCAGGACGGAAAGGGGCACGGCTGCCTTTCCCGGATAACGGGCATTGTCGGAGACCTCGAGCACGGCCACCTGTATGGGTTCGTGGACCTGCACGGCGGCAAGGCCCACGCCTTGGTACTCGCGCATGGTCGTCACCATGTCGTCGAGAAACCTCTGGAACTCGGGTTGGCCGACCTCCGCCGCGAGAACTTCCCCGGCGGGCGTCCGCAAGACCGGATTGCCCAGGCGGGCTACCTTGAGAATGGCCATGCGGGCTTCGTAGCACAGTGTTTTCCGGTGCTTCAAGGCGCCGTTGTCCTGTCCAGGTCAACGGTTTGACAATGTGGATGCATTAGGTCTATATTTATCGAACTGGATGGCTCGAAAACTGGCGCACCGAGTAGGGCACAGGCCACTGGGGGATCCGGCATGCAAGCATCTGCTGTGAATACCGTCCGGACCGCGGCTGACCGAAGTTCGCTGATGAACATCGGCAGGAAAGTCGACTATGCCGTACGGGCACTTTCCTTTCTGGCGGCCCAACCGCACCTGTGGGTGGTCGGCAGCAAGGAGATCGCCCGGCGACAGGACATTCCGACACATTACATGTCGAAGATCATGAAGGATCTGGCGGCGGCGGGGCTGGTGCACTCTCACGTGGGTCGCAAGGGCGGTTTCAGCCTGGCGAGGCATCCCGAGTCCATCAGCGTCAAGGAAGTCTACGAGGCGGTGGAAAAGCCTTTGAGTCTGATGGAGTGCCTGGAAAAGGATCATCACTGCTGTCCCTACGACGCGGTGTGCACGCAGATCTCCGTATGGGAGAGGGCGCAGGGGCTGCTGGCGGAGTACCTGGCAGGGGTTTCCATCGGCAGCATCGCCGACCGGGAAGGTCTCAAGGGCCGATTGAACGGCCTGCACAGTTGAGTTTGTACGTTGAAGGCGGACTCCTGGAGTCCTTTCTTCAACGCAAGGAACGGTGAACCATGGAACTGGACAATGAGCTGGTCGGCGGCGAGTACAAGTACGGCTTCGTTACCGATATCGAAGCGGACGATGTCCCTCCGGGCCTGAGCGAAGATGTTGTTCGACTGATCTCCGAGAAGAAGGGTGAGCCGCAGTGGCTGCTGGACTGGCGGCTCAAGGCCTACCGCTACTGGACGAAGCTTGAGAAGTCCGAGGCCGAGCCCAAGTGGGCCAACGTGCACTATCCGGCCATCGACTACCAGAACATCATCTATTATTCGGCTCCCAAGACAAAGGATGGTCCCAAGAGCCTGGAGGAGGTGGACCCGGAACTGCTGGCCACCTACGAGAAGCTGGGGATACCGCTGCACGAGCGCGAGGCGCTGGCCGGCGTGGCCGTGGACGCGGTGTTTGATAGCGTGTCCGTGGCGACGACCTTCAAGGACAAGCTGGCGGAGCTCGGCATCATCTTCTGCTCGTTTTCCGAGGCGGTGCGGGAGCATCCGGAGCTCGTGCGGCAGTACCTGGGCTCGGTGGTGCCCTACAGCGACAACTTCTTCGCGTCGCTCAACTCGGCGGTCTTCAGCGACGGGTCGTTCTGCTACATCCCCAAGGGCGTGCGCTGTCCGATGGAGCTGTCGACCTATTTCCGCATCAACGCGGCCCAGACCGGCCAGTTCGAGCGCACGCTGATCGTCGCCGACGCCGGCAGCCACGTGAGCTACCTGGAGGGCTGCACCGCGCCCATGCGCGACGAGAACCAGCTCCATGCCGCGGTGGTGGAGTTGGTCGCCCTCGATGACGCCCGGATCAAGTACTCGACGGTGCAGAACTGGTACCCCGGCGACAAGGACGGCAAGGGCGGCATTTACAACTTCGTGACCAAGCGGGGCAAGTGCGCGGGCCGGAACTCGAAGATCTCCTGGACCCAGGTGGAGACCGGATCCGCCATCACCTGGAAATATCCGAGCTGCATTCTGCAAGGGGACGACTCGGTGGGCGAGTTCTATTCCGTGGCCGTCACCAACAACCACCAGCAGGCGGATACCGGCACCAAGATGATCCACATGGGCAAGAACACCCGCAGCACGATCATCTCCAAGGGCATCTCGGCCGGCTACGGCCAGAACAGCTACCGGGGTCTCGTGAAGGTGCTCAAGGGCGCCGACAACGCCCGCAACTACTCCCAGTGCGATTCCCTGCTCATGGGCAGCGAGTGCGGCGCGCACACGTTTCCCTACCTGGAGGTGAAGAACAACTCGGCCCATATCGAGCACGAGGCCTCCACCTCGAAGATCGGCGAGGACCAGATCTTCTATTGCCGGCAGCGCGGCATCAAGGAAGAGGACGCCGTGGGCATGATCGTCAACGGCTTCTGCCGCGAGGTTTTCCGTGAGCTGCCCATGGAGTTCGCCGTCGAAGCCCAGCGGTTGCTGGACGTGAGCCTCGAGGGCAGCGTCGGCTGAGGAGCGGTGCGAGAGATGCTTGAAGTTCGAAACCTGCATGCGCGCGTGGACGGCAAGGAGATCCTCCACGGCATTGACCTGACGGTGGCCGCCGGCGAGGTCCACGCCATCATGGGACCCAACGGCTCGGGCAAGAGCACCCTGGCCCAGGTGTTGGCCGGACGCGATACCTACGAGGTGACCGGAGGCGAAGTCCTGTACAAGGGCCGGGACCTGCTCGGTATGGCGCCGGAGCTGCGGGCGGTGGAAGGGGTGTTTCTCGGCTTTCAGTACCCCGTGGAGATCCCCGGCCTGAACAGCCTCTATTTCCTGCGGGCCGCGATCAACGCGGCGCGCGCCCACCGCGGTGAGGAGGAGCTGGACGCGGTGGATTTCATGGCCCTGGCCAAGGAGAGGATGAAGACGGTGGAGATGGGCGAGGATCTCCTCCGGCGTCCGGTGAACGCCGGTTTCTCGGGTGGGGAGAAGAAACGTGCCGAGATCTTCCAAATGACCATGCTGGAGCCCACCCTGGCGATCCTGGACGAGACCGACTCCGGCCTGGACATCGACGCCCTCAAGGTGGTGTCCCACGGTATCAACCTCTTCCGGAGCCCCGAGCGGGCCATCATCCTGGTGACGCACTACCAGCGGCTGCTGAACTACGTGGTGCCCGACAGGGTTCACGTCATCCACAATGGACGCCTGGTGAAGTCCGGCGGCAAGGAGCTCGCTCGGGAGCTCGAGAAGACCGGTTACTCCTGGGCGGACGATGAGGCCGGCCAGAGGCCCGGGGCATGATGGAGATGGCGGCGGAACAGCAGGGCTACATCGAGGATTTCGAGAAGCTCAGCGCGCGGGCGTCGCGCAACGGCGGCGCCTGGGCCGGAGACCTGCGCCGCCGCGCCATGGAATGCTTTTGCTCCCTGGGCTTCCCCTCGACCCGGGACGAGGAGTGGAAATATACGAGCCTGGACTCGTTGCGGAAGGCACACCTGCGGACCGCGGGGGCACCGGCCCGGGGCTTGGCGCGGGACCGGGACCCGTTCGGCTCCGGCGGTTGGGAGCGTCGCGAGCTGGTGTTCCCGTGGGCCGGCGACGATACCAGCGGCCCGGCGGCAGACGGCGATGACGTTTTCGTCGGACGTCTGGCCGATGCGATGGAGGGCCGGATGTCTTGGGTGGAAGCACATCTGGGACGACACGCCGACTACGACCGCCACGCCCTCCGAGCCCTCAATACCGCCTTTCTGGAAGACGGCGGCGCCATTTGCCTGGGCCCAGACCGGACCCTGGACAGGCCCGTCCACCTGGCTTTCCTTGCGGCTCCGGGGCAGGCGCCGAACCACATCGTGCATCCGCGAAACCTGGTCGTGGTGGGCGCCAACAGCCGGCTCACGCTGGTGGAGACCTACGCGGGGACGGGCGACGACGTCTACTGCACCAATGCCGTCACCGAGATCGTGTTGGAGGAAAACGCCGAGCTGGATCACTACCGGCTGCTACGGGAGGGCACGGGGGCGTTCCATATCGGGACGGTGCAGGTGCACCAGGCGCGCAACAGCCGATATCGGTCGCGTTCCGTCACCTCGGGCGGCGCCATGACCCGGGTCGAGATCAACGCGCTGCTCGACGGCGAGGGCGCCGACTGCCTGCTTCAGGGGCTCTACGTGGCGGGGGGCGCCCAGCACGTGGACAACCGCACGGCCATCGAGCACGCGAAGCCCCACGGCACCAGCCGCGAGCTGTACAAGGGGGTGCTTGGCGGGAAGGCGAGGGCGGTTTTCAACGGCAAGATCGTGGTGCGCAAGGCGGCCCAGAAGACCGACGCGCAACAGTCCAACAAGAACCTGATGCTGTCCAGGGACGCGGAGATCGACAGCAAGCCACAGTTGGAGATACTGGCCGACGACGTTCGCTGCTCCCACGGCACCACCATCGGACAACTGGAAGAAGACGAACTCTTCTACCTGCGCTCGCGGGGACTGAACGAGACCCTGGCCAGGAAGCTGCTGGTTCACGGGTTCGCCGGCGAGGTCCTCGACGGCATCGCCATCGAGGACCTGAAGAACGACTTGGCAGCTCAGGTATTCTCCGAGCTGGAGGTATGACGAGAACGTGCGTTGCCGACCGAGGCGATGACCATGTGTAGGGGCGGGTTTCAAACCCGCCCGCGCCCGACCCGGCAAGAAAGATCGACGCAACAGGATGCAACAGGTCAAGACCTCAGGATGGCACAATCCGGACGATGCCTTGGACGTGGTGCGGGTGCGCGGGGATTTCCCCATTCTCGGCCGGACCGTTCACGACAGGCCCCTGGTCTACCTCGACAACGCGGCGACGGCCCAGAAGCCGCGGGCCGTGATCCGGCGCATCGCGCAATACTACGAGATGGAGAACTCCAACATCCACCGCGGCGTCCATTGGTTGAGCGAGATCGCCACGCGTGCCTATGAGGGCACCAGGACGGCGGTCAGGGGATTTCTCAACGCCGCGGAGGAGCGGGAGATCATCTTCACGCGAGGCGCCACCGAGGCCATCAATCTGGTGGCCCGGTGCTACGGGGGCGCGCATTTGCAAGCCGGCGACGAGGTCGTGATCTCGGCCATGGAGCACCACTCCAACATCGTCCCCTGGCAGCTCATCTGCCGGGAGAAGGGAGCTGCGCTGCGAGTGGTTCCGGTGGACGACCGCGGCGATATCGTGATGGAGGCGTACCACCGGCTACTGGGTCCCAGGACCCGCATGGTGGCCCTGCCGCATGTCTCCAACGCGCTGGGCACCGTGAACCCCATCAAGGAGATGATCGCGGATGCCCACCGGGCCGGCGTTCCGGTGCTCATCGACGGAGCCCAGGGGGCGCCCCACGCCGGCGTGGACGTCCAGGACCTGGACTGTGACTTCTACGCCTTCTCCAGCCACAAGCTCTACGGTCCCACCGGCGTGGGAGTGCTTTACGGAAAGGCCGGCCTGCTCGAGGAAATGCCGCCCTATCAGGGCGGCGGAGACATGATTCTTTCGGTCAGCTTCGAAGAGACCGAATACAACGTGCTGCCTTACAAGTTCGAGGCCGGGACCCCCAACATCGCCGGCGTGATCGGCCTCGGGGCGGCGGTGGAATACCTCACCGGCCTGGGAATCGAGGCGGTGGCGGCCCATGAGGACCGGGTGCTGGCCTACGCCGTGGAGCGGCTCACGCGGATTTCCGGCGTGCGGCTGGTGGGGACGCCGGAGCACCGGGCGTCGCTGGTGTCGTTCGTTCTGGGCGACGTCCACGCTCATGACGTCGGCACCATCCTCGACCAGGAAGGGATCGCGGTGAGGACCGGGCATCACTGCGCCATGCCGGTCATGGAGCGGTTCGGGGTGCCGGCCACCGTCCGCGCCTCCTTCGCCTGCTACAACACCGAGGCGGAGGTCGATGTGCTGGCCGAGGGTCTGGAAAAGGTACGGAGGCTATTCGACCGTGTCTGACCTGACGGACCTGTATCAAGAGCTGATCCTGGATCACAACCGCCGGCCGCGCAACTTCGGCCGGCTGGCGGAGGCCAATCGGCAAGCCAGGGGAGTCAACCCCCTCTGCGGCGACAAGGTCACGGTCCATCTGCACGTGGAAGACGGCTTGGTGAAGGATATCCGGTTCGAGGGCACGGGTTGCGCCATTTCCATTGCCTCCGCGTCGGTCATGACCGAAAGCCTGAAGCGGCAGACGCGCGAGGACGTCCTGAGCCTCTTTGAACGGTTTCATCGGATGGTGGCAGAGAGTGACGGCACGGAATCCAGTGCCCCCGGCATGGGCAAGCTGGAGGCCTTCGCGGGCGTCCGGGACTATCCCGCGCGGGTGAAGTGCGCTACGCTGGCGTGGCACACGTTGCGCGCGGCCCTGGAGGGCAAGGCGATCAGCACCGAGTAGCCACAAGGGAGAGACAATTCGTGGAAAGCGTTGCGGACCAGAAGGACATCGAAGAGCGGACGATCCAGGCGTTGCAGACGTGCTACGACCCGGAGGTCCCGGTCAACATCCACGAAATGGGGTTGATCTACGGCGTGGACGTGGACCCCCTTGGCACCGTGAACGTCACCATGACCCTCACCGCACCGAACTGCCCCGCCGCCCAGTCGCTGCCGGCGGAGGTGGAAGAGAAGGTCAGGGCGGTGGACGGCGTCAAGGATGTGCACGTCGAGATCGTCTGGGAGCCGCCCTGGGACCCCAGCCTCATGTCGGACGCGGCCAAGCTGCAGCTTGGCATGTTGTAACCTGGTGTCCTGCGTTCCCGCTTGTAGGGGCGGGTTTCAAACCCGCCCGCGCCCCGCATCACACTGTCGGTTGATACAGGCTCCGAGCCGAGTTTCAATAGATCATGGACGAAGTCAACGAGCAGATGGCGGTGCGTCGCCAGAAGATGGCGAGACTCGACGCGCAGAGTTTCCCTGTGTATCCCAACGACTTTCGTCCCACCCATACCGCCCAGGCCATCCGTGACCGCCACGGAGATCTTGCACAACCGGAGCTGGAAGCGTTGTCCGAAGAGTTCGCGCTGGGGGGCCGCATACGGGCGCATCGCCCGCACGGCAAGGCGGCGTTTTTCGAGCTCCAGGATGGAACCGGGAGACTGCAAGTCTACGCGCGCAAGGACGGGCTGGGCGAGGAAGCGTATGAACGGGTCCGTTCCATGGACGTGGGCGACATCGCCGGCGTGCGCGGCCGTCTGTTTCGGACCCGCACCAACGAGCTTACCATCGACGCCACGGAGGTAAGGCTGCTGAGCAAGTGCATCCGGCCCTTGCCCGAGAAGTGGCACGGCCTGAAGGACGTGGAGACCCGCTATCGGCAGCGTTACGTGGACCTGATGGTCAATCCGGAGGTCCGCGAAGTGTTCCGGAACCGGTCTCGAATCATCGGGCTGGTACGCGACTTTCTGCAGCGGCGGGGCTTTCTGGAGGTCGAGACCCCGATGATGCAGTCCATGGCGGGCGGCGCCGCGGCGAAGCCTTTCGTGACGCACCACAACGCGCTGGACCTGGACCTCTATCTGCGGGTGGCGCCGGAGTTGTTTCTCAAACGGCTGCTGGTGGGCGGCTTCGATCGGGTGTTCGAGCTGAACCGGAACTTCCGCAACGAGGGTCTTTCCACCCGGCACAATCCCGAGTTCACCATGGTCGAGTTCTATCAGGCCTACGCCGACTACTACGATATGATGGAGCTTACCGAAGAGCTGTTCGTGATGCTCGCGGAAGAGACTCGCGGGAGCCTGCGCATTCCTTGCGGGGACCACGAGGTGAACCTGGAAAGGCCCTGGGAGCGGTTTTCGCTGGTCGACGGTGTGGCCCGGCACGCCGGTGTGGAACCGGCGGATCTGGCGACACCGGAAGCTCTGCGGACGCTCGCCGACCGGTATTCCCTCAAGCTCGATCCGAATCTCGGGCGCGGCAAGCTGCTGGTGGAGCTGTTCGAGCACCTCGTGGAGCCGCGGCTGATCCAGCCCACCTTCGTGACGGGTTATCCCCTGGAGGTCTCGCCCCTGGCACGCCGGAATGACACCGACCCGGAGTTTGTCGATCGTTTCGAGCTCTTCATCGGCGGCAGGGAGCTGGCCAACGCCTTTTCCGAGTTGAACGATCCGGACGACCAGCGACGGCGGTTCGAAGAGCAGGCCGAGGCCCGGCGCGCCGGGGACGACACCGCCTGCGAGGTGGATGAGGATTACGTGCGTGCGCTGGAGTACGCCATGCCCCCGGCCGCGGGGGAGGGTATCGGAATCGATCGGCTGGTAATGCTGCTGACCGATTCACCGTCGATTCGGGACGTGATCCTGTTCCCGCTCCTGCGCACCTGACGATGCGGTACGAGTTGTTCGTAGGGCTGCGCTACCTCCGGGCCCGACGTAGCGAACGGTTCATTTCCCTGCTCACCCTGATCTCCATCCTCGGGGTCATGATCGCGGTGGTCACCCTCAACGTGGCCATCTCGGTGATGACCGGATTCGAGGAAGTGTTCCGCGACCGCCTGCTCAGCCTGAATGCCCACGTCGTGCTGGTCAAGCCGGCGAGCTACCTGACCGGATACGACGAGCTTGCCAAGCGGCTGGAGAAGCGGGACGACGTGACCACGGCCGCCCCGGCACTGACCGGCCAGATCATTCTCACCTCGGAGCGTCGGGTGTCCGGCGCCATAGTGCGCGGTATCGACCCGGACCGCGCCCCCGAGGACCTCGGGACATTCCTGCAACAGGGACGCCTGAGCGATCTGAAGACGCGCACGCCGGTAGTGGTGGACGGCCGGAACCTGCTCCTCCCCGGGATCATCATCGGCGATCGGCTCGCGAACCAGCTTCGGGTGGGCCAGGGCGACGCGCTGCAGGCGGTTTCGCCCATCGGGAGCCCCACCGCGGTGGGAATCATTCCACGGATCAAGCGGTTTGCGGTGGTGGGTATCTTCGACTCGGGCATGCGCGAGTACGACAGCGGCCTGGTCTTTCTGAACCTTTCCGATGCGCAGGGGTTCTTTGGGTTCGGAAAGGTCGCCACCAGCATCGAGATTGCCGTGGAGGAAGTGGCGGAGGCCCAGGGCATCGCCGGGGAGATTCAGAGCATGGTGGGGCAAAGGTACCTGGTGGAGGATTGGACACGTCTCTGGCCCAACCTGTTCGCGGCGTTGCGGCTGGAGAAGACCGTGTATTTCCTGGTGTTGTTGCTGATGGTGTTGATCGCGGCATTCAATATCGTCTCGACCCTGATCATGGTGGTGATGGAAAAGCGCAAGGACATCGCGGTGCTGCGGTCCATGGGTGCATCCCGCGGCAGCATTCGGCTGATTTTTCTCTTGAAGGGCTGGGTCATCGGAGCCATCGGGACGCTGTCCGGGGTGGTCCTTGGCTATGTTCTCGCATTATTGCTCAAGCGTTATCAATTTATCGAGTTGCCCGAGGACGTCTTCCCCGTCTCCACCGTCCCGGTGAGCATCTCCCCCTTGTATTTTGGTCTGGTGGCGCTCACTTCCCTGGCCATCTGCTGTCTGGCCAGCATTTATCCCGCGCGGCAGGCGGCCAAGCTGCATCCCGTGGACGTCATTCGATACGAGTAGCGTAAGATGTCCCTCTTGACCCTCTTGATTGAAGTTCGAGGACTCGCGAAGTCCTTTAGCGGGGGCGGCAAACGGGTGGACGTGCTGGCGGATCTCGATCTCTCACTCCGCCAAGGTGAACGACTCGCCATTATCGGTGAGTCCGGTGTCGGCAAGAGCACCCTGTTGTACATTATCGGGACCCTCGAACGCCCGGACCAGGGCTCGTTGCACTACGAAGGGCGTGACGTAACGCTCTGGAACGACGACGAAATTTCACGATTGCGCAACCGGACCATCGGCTTTGTTTTCCAGTTCCATCACCTGTTGCCCGACTTCAGCGCGCTTGAGAACGTCATGATGCCGGCCCTCGTCGCGCGCTGGGAGCGCTCCAGGGCGCGCGAGTCCGCCCAGGAGCTCCTGGAGACCGTGGGCCTGGCGCACCGGTTAACGCACCGGCCGGGCGAACTGTCCGGCGGCGAGCAGCAGCGGGTGGCGATAGCGCGTTCGCTAATTCTGGAACCTCGGGTCATGCTTGCCGATGAGCCCACGGGCAATCTGGATCCGGTGACCGCCGGGGAGATCGAGGATCTCCTGTGCGGACTCAACGAGGAGCGAGGTCTGGGTGTGATCGTGACGACGCACAATCGCCAGTTGGCCGGCCGCATGAACCGGCAACTGGAGCTTCGCGAGGGCCGGCTCTTTCCCGTTACGCTCTGACGGTGCTTCCGGAGCCGCGGAAGGCGCCGAAACCGCGCCTTCGGCCGACCTTTCACGCTTTACAACGGGGCGGGAACTTGTTAGCAGAACACAGGGAAATCCAAGTCTTTTCCGGGTATTGGCAAGTGTGGAACACTAGCAAAAGAATTGCCGCGGTGCTTGCCGCCGCCGTGTTTTGGTTCGCGGCATGGAACGGTTTGGCGCTGGCCGCCTCCGTGGTCAATGAAGTCCGTGTGCAAGGCAATCTGAGGGTCGAAGAGGACGCCATCCGCTTGAGCATTCAAGCGGAGCAGGGCCTCCCTTTCGATCAGGATGTCGTGGACCGTGACGTCAAGGCCATCTACCGGATGGGTTTTTTCGATGACGTGAGCGCGGACTTCACCGCCGAGGGAACCTTGACCTATACGGTCAAGGAACGGCCCTACGTCAAGAACGTGGAAATACTGGGCAACGACAAGGTCTCGACGGAGGACATCGACACGGCTCTCGGTATCAGGCCGCGAACGGCTCTGGACGCCGGCCGACTCCAGGAAGGGCTGCAAAGAGTTCTGAGGCTTTACAACGAGGCGGGACATGTCAACACCCGCGTCGACTATGCGCTGACGCCGGAAGAGAACAACCAGACGATCGTCACCCTGACCATCGTCGAAGGCAAGACGCTGCTGGTCAGGAAGATCACCTTTGAAGGGAACCGGGCGTTCTCCGACGACGAGCTCAAAGACAACATGAACACCAAGGAGGCGTGGCTCATTCCGTTCACCAGCCGCGGCCGCCTGGACCCGGACGTCCTGACCAACGATACCGCGCTGTTGTCCGCCGTCTACTATGATCACGGTTTCGTCGACCACAAGATCGACGAACCGATCATTCTCACCCGGGGCGAGGGGCTGGAAGTCGTCATCCGCATTCAGGAGGGTCAACGCTATCGGGTCGGCGCGGTGAAGGTCGGCGGGGACCTCGACGGCCCCCCGAAACGGCTGCTGGACGATGTGACCCTGACCTCGGGGCAGATCTTTCGCAGGAGTCGACTGCTCAACGACGTGACAGCGCTTCAACAACGGTACGCGGACCGTGGCTATGCGTTCGTGGATGTCGCTCCGGTTACCAGCTTCGATCCCGCGGGTCGCCTCGTGGATGTGACCTACATGATCAAGCGCGGGCCGCCGGTCTTTTTCGATCAGGTGAAGATCGCGGGGAACGTCAAGACGCGGGACAAGGTGATCCGCCGCGAACTGGAGGTGGCGGAGAAGGGGCGGTTCTCTTCGGCCAAGGTCAGAGAGAGTCGGAACGCGCTGTTGCGGACCGGTTTCTTCAAGGACGTTACCGTGTCCACCGAAAAGTCCGAGAAGAAGGACCGGGTCGACCTTCTGGTCAAGGTCGAGGAGGCCCCAACCGGCACGTTCAGCGTCGGCGCCGGTTACAGCACGGCGAGCGCGTTCTCCTTCCGGACATCCCTCGAAGAGCGCAACTTGTTCGGAACCGGGAGGCGGGTATCGGCCAACCTGGTCCTCAGCAAGACGGATCAGGACATCGTTTTCGGCTTGGTGGAACCCCGTGTCCTCGACAGCCGCGCGGACCTCGGCTTCGATGTCTTTCATACCACCGCCGAATTTGCCACCTGGACCAATCGGCGAAGCGGCTTCGCCACCCGGATCAGCGCGCCGATCCGGTATGTCCGTTTGCCCTATTTCGGTCGTCGCGCGGATGTTTATCGTACGGAGGGGCTCGACACCGAGCCGGGTTTCTCCATTCTGGACCATCTTCACGGTGGTATCGGTTATACGTTGTTCCGCTCCAATGTCACCGACGTCGACGATGACGCTCCGTCGAGCATCGAGGCGGGCAAATCCCTTACCAGCGCCGTTACGCCCAGGCTTTCATACGACACCCGCAATCACTTCTTCGTGCCCACCGAAGGCACCCGGTCGGTGACGTCCCTGAAGCTGGCCGGACTGGGAGGAGACAATCGCTTCATGCGGAGCGATGCCTCCTTGAGCTGGTATTATCCCATTTTCAAGAACTTCGAATGGGGCGAGAAATTCGCCGTGATGCTCGGTGGCCGGGTCGGCTACGGCGCTTCCTGGACCGACCGCGACCTGCCGTTGTTTGAGCGCTACTTCGCCGGCGGCATCAATTCCGTGCGTGGTTTTGAATACCGGACCCTGGGGCCGCGGGAATGCTCCGAGGACACGCCGGATTGCGATGATCCCGAGGTCATCGGCGGCAACAAGCAGCTCATTCTGAAGACAGAGCTGCATTTCCCGATCCTGGACCAGTGGGGCTTCAGGGGCTCCGTGTTTTTGGACCAAGGGCAAGCCTTCGGACCGTCCCGGAACATTCGCCTCGAGGACCTCAAACGGTCGCTGGGCTTGGCGATGCAGTGGCAATCGCCCATCGGTCCGGTCAAATTGAGCTGGGCATTTCCCCTGAACGCCGAACCGTCCGACCACAAGGAAGTTCTCGGATTCGCTTTCGGGGCAGTGGGCGATCTTTAATCATGCAGGCACCAGGGGTACGTTAGGAGGTTATGGTGATTCGAGTTTTGCTGGTTGTTCTGCTGATGACGCTGACGACTCCGGTGTGGGGCCAGGACCTCAAGGTGGGCTTCGTCAACCTCCAGAAGGCCATCAGCGAGTCGCAGCGCGGGAAGAGTGCCCGTAAATCGTTTCAGGTCGCCCTCAAGGACAAGCAGGACGCGCTCTCGAAGGAGCGGAGTGCCATCCAGAAGCAGCGCCAGAACCTGGAAAAACAAGCCGTCCTGATGAAGGAAAGCGAACGGGCCAGGGCGCAGCGGCGGTTCCAGCTCCGCGTGCGCGACCACGAGCGCAAGAAGAGGGACGTGCAGGACGAACTGCGCCTCAAGGAACGCGAGATCACCGACGAGATCCTGAAGGACCTCCAGAAGATCATTGCGGAGGTGGGCAAGACGGGCAAGTTCACGATGATCCTCGAGCGGAGCCAACTGCTTTATACCGACAAAGGGACCGACATCACCGACGACGTGATCGTGCTCTACAACGAGCGTTTCAAGAGCAACAAGCCGGTCGACAAAAAGAGGTGACGAGCTCAGGCAAATCGCTCGCGGACCTAGCCGAGCTGGTCGGCGGACGGGTGACCGGCGACCCTGACGTGACCATCGAACGAGTGTCTTCCATCGAGGAAGCGGGTCCGGGAGACATCACCTTTCTCGGAGACCCGCGGTACCGCCGGCACCTGTCCTCCTGCAAGGCCAGCGCGGTGATCGCGGCCGACGAGTCGGTGATCCCGCCCACCCTGAATTCCCTTCGAGTCGACGACCCGTACCGCGCGTTTGCCCGCATCCACGGGCTGTTCAATCCCCCGACGGTACATGACACTGCCATCAGCCCCCGTGCCGTCATCGATCCAACGGCCGTCATTGGAGCGGACGTTGCCATCTATCCGAACTGCTACGTGGGCAAGGACGCCCGGGTCGGAGAGAAGACGGCACTCATGTCCGGCGTCGTCATCGGCGCGGGGGCGCAACTCGGCAAGGGTTGCGTGCTCCATCCCAACGTGACCGTCGCGGAGCGTTGCCGGATCGGTGACGGGGTCATACTCCACGCGGGCGTCGTGATCGGAAGCGACGGGTTCGGATACGTCGGTGACGGCCGGCAACGGCTCAAGGTTCCCCAGGCCGGTATCGTGGAAGTTGCGGACGACGTGGAAATCGGTGCCAACACCACGGTGGATCGAGCCACCATCGGGAGCACCCGGATCGGTGCGGGGACGAAGATCGATAATCTCGTGCAGATCGGGCACAATGTGGTCATTGGCGAGCGCTGTCTGATCGTCGCCCAGACGGGTATCGGGGGCAGCACCGTCGTGGGCGATGACGTGGTGATCGCCGGGCAGGCCGGCATCAAGGATCACCTGGAGATCGGGCAGCGGTCGGTTATCGGACCCAAGAGCACCGTCCTGCAGTCGGTTTCGCCCGGGTCGACGCTGTCCGGTGCGGTCACGGCCGCTCCCCACAAGCAGTGGCTCAGGGTGATGCGGCTGTTGCCCAAGCTGCCCGCGCTGTGGCGGCGGGTTTCCGAGATCGAGCGAAGCATCCGCACGCGCACGTCGCGGGAGGACTAGTGTGGTGTCTCACAAATACGCTTATGAATCTGCGAGGGCATTTTGGTTGTCGGCAAGGCGCGATGACGAGCAGTGGCGTGCACCACGCGAGGAAGAGCAACGCAGCCGACGGCCAAAAGGACCCGCAGATTCATAAGCGTATTTGTGGAACGCAACACTTGGGAGTTTCGTAAGGACATGATGGACGTAACCGAGATACACAAGCTGATCCCGCATCGATATCCGTTTCTCCTGGTGGATCGAATCGTGGAGGTCGAGCCGAACCAACGTATCGTGGGCATCAAGAACGTCACCATCAACGAGAGTTTCTTTCAGGGACACTTCCCCGACAAACCCATCATGCCGGGCGTACTGATCTGCGAGGCCATGGCCCAGGTGGCCGCGATCCTCGCAGGGTGCAGCGAGCATGACTCGGACAAGGTCATCGTCCTGACCGGTCTCGACCGGGCGAAGTTCAAGCAACCGGTGGTGCCGGGCGATCAGCTAAGGATCGAGCTGGAGATTTCGAGGCGGCGCAAGCACTATTGGCGCCTTGCGGCTCACGCGACGGTGGACGGCAAACGGGTGGCCGAAGCGGAGTTGTCGGCGATGGAGATGGCGATCTAGTCAGGAGGGAGGGGTTGGGGCGGATGGTCCAGCAGCATCCCACCGCCGTGGTGGATCCGGCGGCGGAACTCGGCGACCAGGTGGAAGTAGGCCCCTACTCCATCATTGGTCCCGGGGTCAGGATCGGCAAGGGAACCCGGATCAAGTCTCACGTCGTGATCGAAGGAAACACCTCCATAGGCAGCGACAACGTCATCTATCAGTTCAGCACCGTCGGCTCCAGTCCTCAGGATCTGAAGTACAAAGGTGAAGACAGCCAATTGATCATCGGCGACGGCAACACCATTCGCGAGTTCGCCTCGCTCAATCCTGGTACCACCGGAGGCGGCATGGTCACCCGGATAGGACAGCGAAACCTGCTGATGATGCAATCCCACATCGCTCATGACTGCCTCGTCGGAGACGACAACATCGTGGCGAACGGGGCCATGCTCGGCGGCCATGTGGTGGTCGGAGACCGTGTCATCATCGGAGCTCTGGTGGGGGTCCATCAGTTCGTCGCCATCGGCAGCGGCGCCATCATCGGCGCGGGGTCCATGGTCTCCAAGGACGTGCCGCCGTACTGCAACGCCACCGGCGATCGCGTACGGCTGCGGGGACTGAACCTCGAGGGGCTCAAGCGACAGGGCTTCGACAAGGCCCGTGTCGAGGCCATCCGGCAGACCTACCGCATCCTTTTTCAGTCCAGGTTGAGGTTGAGGGACGCCGTGCAAAGGGTCTGCCGGGAAGTCCCCCGCACCCGTGAGGTGGAACAGATGATCCGCTTCGTGGAGAGCTCCCAGCGAGGAATCTGCCGCTGATGGACACGGTTCCCCACATGCCCGTCGACAAGGTCGGCCTGATCGCCGGCAGCGGCCGGTTTCCTTTGATATTCGCCCAGAACGCGCGCGAGGTCGGGGTCCGGGTGATCGCGGTGGCGCTTCGCGGGGAGACCGCCGAAGAGATCGAACAGTTCGTGGAGCAGGTCACCTGGATTCGGGTAGGGCAGTTGGGAAAGATCATCCGTACCTTCCGAAAGGCCGACGTCCGCAACGCCGTCATGGCGGGCGGCATTCGAAAAGTACGACTGTTTTCCAATTTCCGGCCCGATCCGAGAGGTCTGGCGCTCTTGGCCCGAATGAGGAGCCGCGACGATGATCAGTTGTTGCGGGGTGTGGCCGGCGAGCTCGAGCGCGAGGGGATTCACATCCTGGAGTCGACGCTTTTCCTGGAGCGCATCATTCCGGCCGAGGCGGGAGTGCTCACCCGGACCCAGCCCAGTGCGGAACAGTGGAAGGACGTGCGTCTGGGTATCCCCATGGTCAAGAGGCTGGGTCGAATGGGGATCGGCCAGACGCTGGTATTGAAGGAGGGCGTCATTCTGGCGGTGGAGGCCATCGAAGGTACGGACGCGGCCATTCGCCGCGGTGGAGAGATCGTGGAAGGCTCCGTGGTGGTGGTGAAGATGAGCAAGCCGCAGCAGGACTTGCGCTTCGATGTGCCTGCCATCGGTCCCGGGACCATCGAGGTCCTGAAGGAGGTGGGGGGAGGCGTGCTGGCGGTCGAGAGACGGCGCTCGATCCTGTTGGACAAGGAAACGCTGCTTGCCGCGGCCGATGATGCGGGCATCGCCGTGGTCGCGGTGGAACCGGAACCCGAATGAGAGAGCGAGACCCCATCGCGGTTGGAGTGGTCGGTGTCGGCTATGCCGGGAGCCTTCATGCCACCAAGTATGCCGCGTCGTCGTCGGCCCGGCTCGCGGCCGTGGCCGATATCGATGGTCGACGGGCTCGGGAAGCGGGTGAACGCTACCAAGTGCCCGCGGTCACGGATTATCGCGACCTCCTGGACAAGGTCCGTTGCGTCAGCATCGCGGTTCCGACGCTGCAGCACTATCAGGTAGCGCGCGATTTCCTGGCCGCCGGAATCGACGTGCTGGTGGAGAAGCCGATCACGTCCACGGTACCCGACGGACGGAAGCTGGTGGACTTGGCTCGGCAGAACGCCTGCATCCTCCAGGTTGGGCACCTGGAGCGATTCAACCCGGTCGTGCGTGAGCTCAGCCATGTCATCGCGGCGCCCAGGTTCGTCGAATGCCACCGCTTGGCTCCCTTTATGGACCGGGGTACGGACGTCGACGTGGTGCTGGATTTGATGATCCACGACATCGACGTGATCTCCAGCCTGGTGCACGCATCCGTGACAGACATTGACGCCACCGGCGTCGCCGTGCTCACGGACAAGCCGGACATCGCCAACGCGCGCATTCGCTTTGATGACGGCTGCGTGGCCAACGTGACCGCGAGCCGGGTATCGATGAAACGCGAGCGCAAGATCCGCTTCTTTCAGTCGGATGCGTATATCTCCCTGGACTACGACGCCAAGACAGCCCAGGTCTACCGCATGGAGGACCGCAGCCAGGGTTGGGCCGGGATTCGGGGACAGTTGATCGCCATACAGGAGGGCGACGCTCTTCGGGACCAGATCGAATCCTTCCTGGAGTCGGTGGCCACCCGCAAGAGCCCGGTGGTGAGCGGTGAGGACGGGTTGCACGCGCTCGAGATTGCATCGGCGATCAGCGAACGGCTGTAATGGCCATCAACACGACCCATTCTTCCCAGGCTCAGCGTCCCCCGGAGGTGATGCTGGTGGCCGGAGAAGCCTCGGGAGATGCCCGTGGGGCGGAGTTGGTACGCAACCTGCGGCAACGTGACCCGTCGGTGGAGTTTTTCGGCATGGGCGGGGCCAGCCTCCGGCAAGCCGGCATGCGGGTCGTTTACGACAATGCGAGAGTGGCGGGAGTGGGTTTCTCGGAGCTGTTTGGGAGTCTTCGTCACATCTGGCTGGCCTACAGGCTGTTGCGCCGGCTGTTACTGGACGCCAGGCCGGCGTTGCTCATCCTGATCGACTTTCCGGAATTCAACATGCGGCTGGCGCGGATCGCGCGCCGCCACGGCATAACCGTTCTTTACTACATCAGCCCGCAGGTATGGGCGTGGCGCCGGTACCGCATCCGGCAGATCGCGTCGAACGTGGATGCCATGGCCGTTGTCTTTCCCTTTGAGGCAGACATCTACAAGGCTTTCGGCGTCGGCACGGTATCCTTCGTCGGACACCCCCTGATAGACACCGTGAAACCCGACCAGGACCGGGAGACGAGCCTTCGCGCGGCGGGACTGGATCACAAGAAACTCACCGTGGCCATCATGCCCGGGAGTCGCGAAAAAGAGGTTGCCTCGCTCATCGGCCCCATGCTCGAAGCGGCACGGGACCTGGCCCGGGAACGGGATGTGCAATTCCTGTTGATCCGCGCCAGCACCATCGACCGGGGCGATCTGGAGCAGACCGTGGCGGGATCGCCCGTCGACGTGCGCATCGTCGAGGGTGATACGTACAACATGCTGGCGGCGGCGGATCTGGTATGGGTGGCCTCGGGAACAGCGACCCTGGAGGCGGGGCTGTTGAAGAAACCCATGGTGATCGTCTATCGCTTGTCGCCGTTGAGCTATTGGCTCGGGCGGTTGCTGGTCCGGGTAGATCACATCGGCATGGTCAACATCATCGCCGGCGAACGGGTGGTCCCGGAGTTGATTCAGGAGGAGGCCACGGCCGAACGTATCCTTGCCGAAACCAGGCGCATGCTGCAACCGGAGATCCAGTCCGCCATGGTCCGGAAACTCGAGACGGTGCGACAGCGGTTGGGACCCCCGGGAGCTCCCGGACGCGTGGCGGACATGGCCATGGCTCTCCTGGCCCACGCCGGCACCCGGACATCGCGATGAAGATCTACCGGCGCCTGCTCCGATACCTGGGGCCCTACGTGTGGCCCCACTTCTGCGGGGGCGTGCTCTGCATGCTGCTGTTCAGTGCTACATCCGCAATGCTGCCGTTCGTGGTCCGGGACATGATGGACCAGGTGTTCGTGAACAAGGACCGTGACATGCTGGTATACGTGACCCTGGCGGTGGTCATCGTGTTCGCCTGTCGCGGCCTGTGCAACTTCGGCCAGGTGTACCTGATGGAATACGTCGGCCAGCGGATCATTCGCGATCTGCGCTCGGCCCTGTGCGAAAAGCTGCAATGGCTTTCCCTGGCCTACCTCCACCGGCACCCTACCGGTACGCTGCTTTCCAGGGTCACCAGCGACGTCACGCTGGTGCGGACCGCGCTCAGCAGTTCGGTGGCCTCGGTGGCCCGCAACTGCACTTCGGTGGTGGCGTTGACCGCGGTCGCCTTCTACATGGACTGGTTCCTGGCCGCCATCGCCTTCGTGGCGTTCCCCGGCTCGGTGCTGCCCGTCCGGCGCCTCACCAACCGTGTCCGGAGCGCCACCAGGAGAAGCCAGGCGAGCACCGGCACCCTGACCACCATCCTTCAGGAAAGCCTTCAAGGGAGCTCCATCGTGAAGGCTTTCGGCATGGAGCGGTATGAGCTGGACCGGTTCAACCGGGAGAACCGGGAAATCCTCCGCTATTCGATGAAGGCGGGCCGTGCCCGGGCGATCATGCCCTCCGCGATGGAATGGCTGGCGGGCGTCGGCATCGCCGGTGTCGTGTGGTACGGCGGAAACACCGTCGTGGACGGCGGCCGCACCGCCGGCGAGTTCTTTGCTTTTCTCACGGCCATGTTCCTCACCTATGAGCCGCTCAAGCACCTGAGCCGGGCGTTTCCGGAGATCTATCAGGGCATCGCCGGAGGGGAGCGGATTTTCGAGGTACTGGACGCGCCCTTGGATATCACGGATGCACCGGACGCGACCCCTGCCGCACCTTTCTCGGATCGGATCGCGTTCCGGAACGTCGGTTTCGGTTATCGGGCGGATCCCGTGTTGGCCGATATCGACCTGGAGGTCCGGCGTGGTGAGATGGTGGCGGTGGTGGGTATGAGCGGCGCCGGCAAGACGACACTCTCGGCTCTGGTGCCGCGGTTTTACGACGTGACCTCGGGCAGCATCACCATGGACGGCGCGGACATCCGCAAGGTCGCGCTGGATTCTCTCCGTCGCCAGATCGGCATCGTGACCCAGCACACCTTTCTCTTCAACGACAGCGTCAAGAACAATATTTCCTATGGCGATCCGGGCAAGGGCATGGACGACATCATCACGGCCGCCAGGGCCGCCAACGCGCATGAGTTCATCATGGAACTGCCGGACGGGTACGATACGGTCATCGGCGAGCTGGGACTGAAGCTTTCCGGCGGACAACGGCAACGAATCGCCATCGCCCGGGCGGTGCTCAAGAACGCCCCGATCCTGATTCTCGATGAAGCCACCTCGGCTCTCGACTCCGAGTCGGAGCGGTTGGTTCAGGATGCCCTGGACGACCTCATGAAAAATCGCACAAGCCTGGTCATAGCGCACCGGTTGTCGACCATCGCCAACGCCACGCGCATCGTTGTTCTGGCCAAGGGAACCATCGTGGAGGAGGGAACCCATCGCGAACTGCTGGCCCGACAAAAAGAATACAGCCGTCTCTACGGCCTCCAGGCTGCCGGCAGCCTGCCTGGTTGAGCAAGAACCCGCGGCGGGGCACGAAAATGGTTCCATTCTCAGAACAGACTCCCAGCCTTCCGACGGAGCCGTGAGTCCGTGTTGAGCCTCTACAATACGGTTTTGCACGCGGGGTTGCTCTTCGGGCTGCTGGCGTGGCCTCTGGGTCTCATCTTCCGCCGGGGCCGGTACGGCGGTTTGCGAGAGCGCTTCACCGCCTATCCGCCGGAACTCCTGGCGACCCTGGCCGGTTCCCGCCCCATCTGGATCCATGCCGCCTCCGTGGGCGAGGTCAGATCCGCCGCCCCGTTGGTAAGGCGAATCAGGATGGAGTGGCCGGACCGCAAGCTATTGGTGTCGACGGTGACCGTTACCGGGCGCCAGACGGTCCGGGAAGCCCTGCCCGAGGTCGACGGGGTGACCTATCTGCCTCTGGACTTGCCCTGGCTCGTTTCCCAAAGTCTCCGCAGACTCCACCCCGAGCTCATCATTCTGCTGGAAACGGAGATCTGGCCGAACTTCATCCGCGTGGCCCACCGGTTGGGGATTCCGACCGTGGTCCTCAGCGGCCGCCTGTCGCCCCGGGGCGCGCGGATGTATGAGCGTTTCCGGAAGCTCTTCAAGCCGGTGCTGGACGAGGTTTCCGGTTTTGGCATGCAAGACGATGAGAATGCCGGCCGTGTGCTGCGCCTGGGTGTGGACCCCCTCAAGGTTACCGTGACCGGGTCTCTCAAGTATGCCGCACCGGAGCCCGGGCCGGTTCCGGAACCGCCGGTCCTCGGCAAGGGACGCAGCCCCGTGGTCGTGGCGGGAAGCACCCACCGCGGCGAGGAAGAAATCTTTCTGGACATTCTTCCCGAGTTGTGCCGTCTGTATCCGGGACTTCTCATGATTCTGGCCCCGCGGCACCCGGAGCGGTTCGGAGAAGTCGAGCGGCTGCTCCGGGAGCGGAAGCTGCGCTACCTTAAGCGTAGCGAGACGAGTGGCCTGCAATCCGGAGATCATGGGGTCCTGTTGCTGGATACCCTGGGAGATTTGCCGCGGTATTATGGATGTGCCGACGTTGCCTTCGTGGGCGGCAGCCTGGTGCCGGCGGGGGGCCACAATCTCATCGAGCCCGCGCGGTGGGGCAAGCCCGTGCTCGTCGGGCCGCATCGTTCCAACATCGCGGAGACCGCGCGGGAACTGTTGGAGCAGGGTGGCGGGGTCGAGGTCCGCGACCGGCAGGAGCTTCTCAGGGAGGTCCTGGACCTTCTGTCGGACGGAGCGCGCGCATCCGCCATGGGGCGCCGCGCGCGGCACGTGGCCGATGCCGACAGGGACGTGGTGTCGCGAAGCATGAGGCTGCTTTGCCGGCAACTCCGGGGCGCACCCTCCCTCGGCGCGGTGGAGTAGCCGCCTTCGGCATGCGAAAGCGTGCTCGCGGATTGGAATGGATTGTCATGGCAGCGGCCGCCGGAGCATGGACGAATCTGGTACTGGATGCGTGGAACCGCCGCGGCGTAGCCGGCCGGATGCTGTGGGGCCTGCTGTTGCCGTGGAGCGCGGCCTTTCGCGTCATCACCGAGGTGCGGAATTTTCTGTACGACGTCCGGTGGCTGAAGACACGGAGACTTCCGCTGCCGGTCGTAAGTGTCGGGAACCTGACGGTGGGAGGCACGGGCAAGACTCCCACCGGGCTGTGGTTGGCGCAGAACCTGCAGCGCCGCGGCCTCAATGCGGCGATCCTGAGCCGCGGCTACGGCGGCGGCCGGAGGGACGCGGCGCCGGTAACGATCGGCCCCGAGAATGCCGGGACTTGGCTGGACGAGTCCGGCGGAGAACTGCTGCGCTACGGCGATGAACCGGTGATGTTGAGTGCACTCTACGGGCAGACCGTGGGTGTCGGCGCCGATCGTTACCGTACCGGCATGGAGTTGAGCCAGTCGTCCCGCGACACGCATCTGTTTCTGCTGGACGACGGATTCCAGTACCGGAGGCTGGAACGGGATCTCGACCTGGTCCTGCTGGGCGCTGATTGCGGCGGTTCGATGCTGCCCGCGGGCCCCTTCCGGGAGTCCATGCGCGCTCTGCGGCGCGCGGACATCCTCATGGTGACGAGCGCTCACGACCAATGGCGAGGGATCCTGCAAGGCCGTTTCGACAGCTCGAAGGTCTTCTTCGCCTCCCTCGAGCCGCGGGCTCTCCTGGGCCGTACGGACCACGGGGCAAAGGAACTCCCGTTGGGCGGCCTGGCCGGGACCCGGGTCCTGGCGGTTTCGGCCGTTGCCAAACCGGACCGGTTTTACGAAATGCTCCGCGAGTGTGAAGCGATCATCGTCGAAACCCTGGAATTCCCCGATCACCATCCTTACTCCGAATGGGACTGGCGCGAGATCAACCGTACCCGAAACGAGGTCGACAAGATCGTGACGACGGAAAAGGATTATGTGAAGCTGGCACGGTTCCCCTTCGCCAGCGGAAGGCTTTTGGCCTTGCGGGTCGAGATGTCCATCGACAGGCCGGAGGCATTGCTGGACCGCATCACGGCGATTGTTCATCGGGCCGCCTCCGCGTGACGCGGCCGCGACCAACCGACCGGCACCGGTTAGCAGGATGATCTCCGGAAGGCCAGGCGAGACGGTTCCCGCGGGATTCGAAAGGGTGGTTCCCGGACCCGGACTGACCATGCTGGTGGCCCATGGCCTGGACGGCGCCAAGCTCGCGTCGCAAATCCTGACCCCGGTCGCGGATGCCCCGGCGCGTCATGTCGGGCGTGCCGGCCTGCACGCCGTGGCGCTTGCGGACGGCGGCGACGCGCTGATCCGTTCCTGTCTGCACGGGGGGCTGTTGCGCGGGATCACGGGCAAGTGGTTTGTCAGCCGGCCTCCCCGGCCGTTTGCGGAACTGGCGGTCACGGCGGCCGCGCGGGAAAGGGGACTGGCGACGCCGGAGGTGCTGGCCGCGCTGGTGGCGCGTGGTTTCGGACCCTGGTACCGGGGGTGGCTGGTCACACGGGAGTTGAAGGGAACCCACACCCTCTGGACGGCGCTCCTGGAGCGCTGTTCCGGCGACGAGAAGCAGGTACTGCTGCGGCAGGTTGGGCGTGCGTTGCGGATGATGCATGCGTCGGGCATCGACCATGCCGATCTCAACCTACGCAACATCCTGGTGCTCCACACAACGCCCAGTCCGGAGATCTACATTATCGACTTTGACAAGGCACGTCTGTACCGGGGCCCGCTGCCGGCGGCGCGGGCGCGACGGAACCTTCGCCGTCTGCTGCGCTCGGTCAACAAGCTCGATCGCGAGCGTGCCAGGGTTCGGCCCAGGGACTGGGATTGTCTTCTGGAAGCCTATGACTCCCACCGTTGACACATCATCGGGAAATCTTGCAAAGGGGCGCAGCCGCAAGTTTGCATTGCAGGATGCATGGAGATAAGATTTGCGCCATTCGCGGTTTTGCCGCCACCATCGGGTTCGGATCTCGAATGAGGAGCCTCCTATGGGTGACAGACTATATGTCAGCGGACTGCCCTACGCTGTAACCGAAGCCGAGTTACACGATCTTTTTGCGCAGCACGGCACCGTGGCGTCGGCCAGGATCGTCACCGACCGCTTCTCGGGCCGGTCCCGCGGCTTCGGATTCGTCGAGATGGGCTCCGAGGCCGAGGCGCAAACCGCCATGGAAGCCTTGAACGGGACGGAACTCCAGGGGCGCATGCTGAAGGTGAACGAAGCGCATGAACGGCCAACCCGAGAGACCTG
The DNA here is from genome assembly GCA_965221155.1 of uncultured Binatia bacterium (SeqCode). Lineage (GTDB taxonomy): Bacteria > Desulfobacterota > Binatia > UBA9968 > JAJDTQ01 > JAJDTQ01. The sequence goes on from OZ244869.1 coordinate 3,350,918, forward strand.
ACATTACGATTCGAGGGATAGGTTACCGGAGAGGGGCGGCGGATGCGTCGCCCCTCCGTTTTTGGAGCGGATAATGGACGCGCAAACGATTACCATCACCGGCTGTACGATTCTTCCCATGACGGCCGCCGGAGTCGTCATCGAATCGGGCTACGTGAGCGTCACGGATGGCGTCATCACCGTCGTCCAGGCAGGCGAGCCGTCCGCCGGGCAAGGAGAGACGCTCATTGATGGTCGAGGGATGGTGCTGATGCCCGGCCTGGTGAACGCCCACACCCATCTCTACCAGGTGCTGTTGCGAGCGGTTTGGGAGGACATGCCGTTTCTGGCGTGGCTGAAGCGCATCTATGGTGTGGCTGAATCCTTGAACCCGGAACACGCGATGGCCGGGACGCTGCTGGGGTGTCTGGAAAATCTCAAGGGTGGGGTCACCACTGTCTGTGAGCACAACTTCCTCAACCCCGGGCCGGAGTGTGCCGTGGCGGCCGTCGACGCCATTTCCCAGTCGGGTCTGCGAGGCGTTTTCGCCCGCACCATCATGGACACCGGGGAGATCGTGCCGGACTGTACCAAGGAGACCCCGGAAACGGCTTTCAACAGGATCGAGGGGTTGATGGCGCGTCAGCGCGGGAACGGTTCCCCCCAGGAGAATCGCCGGCTCACCTTTCGTACCGGCCCCAACACGCCGCCCATCAATGCTTCGCCCGACCTGCTCCGGGAGATACGACGTTTTGCCGACCACCATTCCATCGGGATCAGCGCCCACGTAGCCGAATCGGCATCGGTGGTGGAGGTCACCCGCCGGGAACTTGGCCGGCCTGGCGTGGTCGCCCACCTGAAGGACTTCGGCATTCCCGGAAAAGACGCCATCTTCGCCCACAGCGTCCATCTGTCGCCCGAAGAGATCGAACATCTGGCCGAGACCGGGACCTCCGTGTCACACAACCCGGTGAGCAACATGATGCTGGGCGACGGCATCGCGCCGGTGGTGGAGATGCTCGCCGCGGGGGTCAGGGTCGGGCTCGGCACGGACGGGGCAGCAAGCAACCACAGTCAGGATCTGTTCGAAACCATGAAGGCCGCTTCATTGCTGCAGAAAGTCAAGCATCAGGACGCCGGCGTCATCGATCCCTATAGCGTGCTTCGCATGGCCACCATCGATGGCGCCCATGCGCTGGGACTGGCATCCGTCTGCGGTACGGTGGAAGTCGGCAAGCGTGCGGACCTGATTCTGGTGGATATACGGAAGCCGCATTTCCAGCCCGTCAATGACCTGATCAGCCAACTGGTGCACTGCGCCAAGGCCACGGACGTGGACACGGTGGTAGTCGACGGAAGGGTGCTTATGCGTGATCGCCAGTGTGCCTCACTGAACGAACACGAGATCCTGCGGCGCGCCCAGGTCGCACAAGGCGATCTCATGGCGCGCATGGCCGCGGCGTAAACGCGGGCCGATTGGCGCCGCTCAAGTACGCGGGGCGTTCGCCGAGTCCCCGTTGGTGCGGTACCGGACTACGGTACCCGACTAGTTTCGATGCCGATAGGTGATTCGTCCGCGGCTCAGATCGTAGGGCGACAATTCGAGAGTGACCCGGTCTCCGGGTAGAATCTTGATGTAGAATTTTCGCATCTTGCCCGCGGTATACGCGAGGACGTTGTGCTTGTTGTCCAACTCGACTTTGAACATGGCGTTGGGAAGGCTCTCCATCACCGTGCCACTAACCTCTATATTATCCTGCTTGCTCATATCGTGTGCTCCTTATACACCGATCCTCCTTTCCCGGCAGCGTTCAAGTGCCCTGTTTCATGAGGCCATACAGTAACCCACACGCTCCGAATTGTCCATCCCCGGCGCCATTGCGGCCAGGGCGGATTTATCCTTCATGGTTTTTTCAATGCTGACAATGAGATACGGGCGGGGCTGGACATTCGTCGCGGGCTCTGATACAGGTGGAGCAACCCGGACGTGGGGGGATGGGAGCGTTGACGATTCTTTCGGAGGTGTCCGTCGGCCTTGTAGCGGCGGAAGACGAGGGGCGGTTTCGGGCCTTGATGCAGGCGTACCACTATCTGGGTGCGTTGCCGGGGATCGGCGAGACGTTGCGCTATGTGGCCCATCATCGCGGCCAATGGTTGGCGCTGGCGGTGTTCTCGGCGCCGGCGCTGAAGTGCGGCGCACGGGACCGCTGGATCGGCTGGGACTACGGCGTCCAGTTTGACCGGCTGCACCTTATCACCAACAACTCCCGGTTCCTGATCCTGCCGGGCGCTCCGCCAAACCTCGGGTCGCGGGTGCTGTCGCTGTGCACGCGCCGCCTTGTCCGCGACTGGCCGGTGCGCTTCGGCCATGCGCTGCTGCTGGTGGAGACCTTCGTCGATCCCAGGCGCTTCCACGGCACCGTCTACCGGGCCGCCAACTGGATCGAGGTGGGGCGCACCCGCGGCTTCCGCCGCCAGCGGCGGGGCTACAGCTACGGCCAACACGCGCTGCCGAAGCGAGTGTTCGTTCATCCCCTGTCGCGCACCGCGCGCGACCAACTCCGGGCGGATGCTCTCGATCCCCGCCTGCGACATGGAGTGCCCAAGATGATGCTCAACGCCGCACAGATGCGATCCCTTCCGGCCTTCTTCCACCCCATCGACGACCCCCGCCGCCGGCAGGGACGGCGCCATGCGCTGCCCACGGTGCTGGCCTTGGCCACCGCCGCGACCCTGTGCGGCATGCGCGGCTACAAGGCCATCAGCGAATGGGTCCAGGACCTCGGACCCAAGGCGCTGGAACGCTTCCGCGTGCGCCGCCGCCAAGGCCGCTGCCAGGCGCCGAGCCTGTCGGCCATCCGCAGCCTGCTCATCCGCGTCGACCCGGCCCAACTCGACCGGGCGTTGCGCGCATGGCACGAGGCTCATGGCGGCGGCGACAGCGCCCTGGCCATCGACGGCAAGACCCTGCGCGGCGCCATCGATGCCGATGGCAACCAGGCTCATGTGCTCGGCATCGTCGGCCACGACAGCAAGGCATCCTGGGCCCAAAAAAAGTCGGTCTGAGGCCGGATGCCACCGACGGGGAGAAGCGCACCAACGAGATCGGCACTGCCATTCCCCTGCTCGACACCCTGCCCGATATCGCCGGCCTCACCCTCACCGCCGATGCCCTGCTCACCCAGCGCGCCCTCGCCCATTATCTCCTCCACCGCAACGCCCACTATCTGTTCACCGTCAAGCGCAACCAGCCCAACCTGTATGACGATATCCACCTCCTGTTCCACCCGAGCATCGCCCGGCGCGCCCCCGACTTCGCCGCCGAAACCGCAAAGCCCGAACACGGCCGCCACGAGCGTCGTTCCATCTGGGTTTCCAGCGAACTCAACGACTACCTCGACTTCCCCGGCGTCGGTCAGGTGTTCGCCGTGCGGCGAGAAACCGTCGAGGTCAAGTCCGGCAAACGCCACTGCGAAACCTCCTACGGGATCACCAGCCTCGACCCCAAGGCCGCCTCGCCACAACGCCTCCTCACCCTCAATCGAGGACACTGGACCATCGAAGCTACACACCACATCCTCGACTGGAGCTTCGACGAAGACCGCAGCCGCATCCGTACCGGTCACGGCCCGGAGAACATCACATGCCTCCGGCGCTTCGCCATCGGCCTCATCAAAAAACGCGGCCTCGCCGTCGCCCAGACCATGCGCAACCTCGCCAGAAACCCGCGCCGGGTCCTCGACTTCCTCAAAATGACCGCCAACGCCTGCCCGCCAGCAGCACCCCGCTGACCTCCCCCCCAGCCGCATCCGTCGCCTCACCGTCAACCCTCGGCAAACCCCAGTCGCCCTGCCATGCCCGATTCCCCGCAATACACCTTGTTTCTGCCGCCTTCCTGTCCAACAAACCACCACCACCTCAGAAAATCGTCATCCCTCCGCCCGATCACGACCCCATCCAACAACATGCGCCTCCAATGCCAACCTCCAACTCCTGTGGCCAAATGCTCGATCTCCGCCACTCGGCCAAAAATCAGAACAAATTTACCGTGCCATTGCGGCAGACCCCGTCCGGGGGCAGATCGCGTGGTGCTGAGTTCATTGCAATCCACTCCCCCGTGTGGAAGACTACGCGAGGCTCGGTTGAGAGGATTGGACTCGGGTCGGGCCCATGGACGACGATAGTGTATCCGGCAGAACGCAGGCTTTCTTCCGGTTTTTCGTGCATTCCCTTCGGAGCATCACATGAGCGCGGGTCGTTTGTTTCTCTTGCTGGGAGCCTTGTCCGGCTTCACCGGGGTCGCGCTGGGCGCGTTCGGTGCCCACGGCCTGCGGGGACAACTGACCGACGAGATGATGAACGTCTTCGAGGTGGGGGTCCGCTATCAGATCTACCATGCCTTGGGGCTGCTCGCGGTGGCGTTGGCATCGGACCGGTGGCCTCGCGGTGAGTTCTCGGTAGCCGGGTGGTGCTTCGTGTTCGGTACGGTAGTATTTTCCGGAACCCTCTACGCGTTGAGTCTTTCCGGCGTCCGGTGGTTGGGCGCCGTGACCCCCATCGGGGGCCTCGCATTTCTCCTGGGCTGGCTCAGCATCGCTTGGGGCGCCTGGAAAGGTTAGCGTAAAAGAACCGTTTTCACAGGAGCGCGAAGATGGCCAAGAACGGATTCAGGATACTCGACAGTGACATGCACATCATGGAGCCGCCGGACTTGTGGGAGCAGTATCTGGAGCCCGAGTTCCGATCCCTTGCGCCGCGCGGGGTGACCAGCGAGAACGTGCGCGATCTGCGCATGCGGCATCCCGACGGAAGACCGTGGGGCTTGCCCGACGTGCATGCCGGCAACGTCACCAAAGGCCACAACTTCAAGAAGAACCAGGGCATCTACGGCACCCACGCCGCGCGCGGCTGGGTGGCCGAATGCCAACTGGAAGCCATGGACATCGAGGGCATCGACGTGGCCGTGCTCTATCCCACGCGAGGGCTTCAGGCGCTCAGCGAGGGGGATATGGATCCCGCTTTCGCCGCCGCCCTGGCGCGGGCGTACAACAACTGGCTTCACGACTTCTGCAGCACCGATCCCGTCCGGTTGCTGGGGGCGGGAATGATCTCCCCCTTCGATGTGGACGAGGCCGTGGCGGAGGTCAGGAGGTGCACCCGGGAGCTCGGTTTCCGGGGGATCTTCATGCGCTCGAACCCGGTCAACGGCCGCAACTTCCACGACGACTACTATGAGCCTCTGTGGAGCGAGCTCGAGGACCTTGGAATGCCTCTGGGGCTCCACGAATCCTCTTCTTCCGGCGTCCGTCAGGTGGGCGACCAGTTCGAGCCCAACTTCATGCTCCGGCGCGTGTTCGCTCAACCCGTGGAACAGATGCTGGCCCTGGGCAGCATCTGCGCGGGCGGCGTGCTGGCCCGTCACCCGAACCTGCGCGTGGCCTTTCTCGAGGCCAACTGCGGTTGGCTGCCGTGGCTGCTCTGGCGCATGGACGAAGGGTACGAAAGGGAGGCCGACGTGTGGTCTCCGTATCTGACCAAGCCGCCCAGCGAATACTTCAAGAAACAATGCTTCGTTTCCGTGGAACCGGACGAGGCTCCTGTCAAGTATGTCATCGACTACCTGGGGAACGACCACATCGTGTTCTCCACCGACTACCCGCACGGCGACTCGAAGTTTCCCCACGCGGTGGAAAGCTTTCTGGAACTCTCCATCATCAGCGAGGAAGACAAGCACAAGATCCTTTGGGACAACTGCGCGGCCTACTATTCCCTGGACTAGTGCGAATCTACGGGACACGACACCGGGATGGATGAGGGGCGGCCGGTCCGCGGGAGGCTCTTCGTGGGAGCGCTCCTGTGGAACATGTGCAACGGCATGTTGTTCGTGCTCACGCCGCTCTTCGGTGTGAGCCTGGGCCTGTCCGTACTCGACATCGGCTCGCTGGTCGGGCTTCCCTACCTGCTGACCATCGTGATGCGTTTCGTCGGCGGCGCCTTCGCGGACCGCTACGGCGAGCACCGCATGCTCCAGGTGTGCTACTCCCTCAACGTCCTGGCTGCGGCGGCCCTCTACATGGCCGGCGGTTTTTTCTCCCTGATGTTGTCCAGCGCGCTGGCGAATCTTTCCCGCAGCATGTTCTGGGTCCCCGCCCAATCCATGGCCAGCCAGCTCTCCAGCCGGGAGCCGGGAAAGATGCTGGGCCAACTTTCGGCAGCCAACTACACCGGCCAACTGCTGGGACTGTCTCTTGGGGGAATTCTGGCGGGTTGGCTGGGTTACGGAACGACCTTCATCCTGGTGGTCCTGGCCTCCGTCATCGGCATGCTGCTCGGATTTGCGCTCCCGCCCATCCGGTTGAATCCCAGAGGCCGCACCGTTTGGGAGATTACGGTGGGAATGAGCCGGCGGTTGATCGAGAGGCGCACTTGGCTACTGCTCTCCAGCTCGTGCGCCGCGGCGGTGCCGCTCGGCATCACCCAATCCATCTATCCCGTCTACATGAGCGGTCTCAGTTTCTCCGAGGGCTGGATCAGCGTGGTGATCGCGGTACGTTCCATCGGTCCGGTGGTGATCGGGTTGGCCCTCGGCTCGGACATCACAATTCAGCGGGAGAAGCTGTTCTACGCCGTCAGCATGGGAGGACTCGGTGTTTGCATCCTCGCAAGCGCGTGGACGGGAGGATGGGTGCTGTTGGGTCTTTGTATTACCGGTCTTGGCATGGCGGGCGGAGTCGCGGACCTGCTCAATCAGGTCCAGGCGGTGGATCTCAGTCGAGCCAGCGACCGCGCCGCGGTCATGGCGAGCACCGGGCTCGGCTGGAACATGGCACCCATGGCCCTTCCGTTGCTCCTCGGTTGGGCCGCCGATGCCTGGGGGTTCGGGGCGATGTTCCTCGCCACCGGGTGTTTCTTTCTGCTCATTGCCATCGCCACTCCCCTTGTTTACCGGGTTCTGCGTTAGGGGTCTCAACCGGCATTTTTCAGCACTCCGGATAGAGAGCCCCTCTTTCGGCGAAAAAACCCCGACAGTCAGTGTTGACAGGCGCACCGCAGGTCAATATAAGGTACTGCGTATCGACGGGCGAGAAGTTTTGATCCTCGCCGTGTGTGAGACAGCGTAAGACCAAAGCCGGAGTGTCGTGATCGTCCCACGTGTGCTCTGCTCCTTTCGCCGTGCCTGTCTCGGGGCTGAAAAGAATGATGGAGGAGAGCATGAACGAGAAGCTTTACGTGGGTGGCCTGCCGTATTCGACAACGGAAGATCAGCTTCAGGATATCTTCGCAGCGCACGGCACCGTGGTTTCGGCCAGGGTGATCACCGACAAGTTCACCGGCCGCTCCAGGGGGTTTGGCTTCGTGGAGATGGGGTCCGGAGATGAGGCGCAACGAGCCATCGAAGCCCTGCATGATTCCGATTTGGGGGGACGCAAGCTGACGGTCAGCGAGGCGCGTCCGCAGGAACGCCGTGGGGGGTTCGGCGGTGGTGGTGGTGGTGGTGGTGGTGGCGGCGGTGGAGGAGGAGGCAGGGACCGCTGGTAGTCGGGCCCTTTAGCTGAGTGCCCCGGGCTCGGTTCGTTCTTCCAGGCTTCCGTCGGACTTCCCGATAATGATTCGGGTGGCGAGTCCGGTGAAGATGCCGCACTCCACGACGCCGCAGGTTCCGATGATCTCGCGCTCCAGCGCAGGAGGATCGTCGATGGCGCCGAAGGAGCAATCCAGAATATAGTTGCCGTTGTCGGTGACGAAGGCGCCGTTGTTCGACGAACGGAACCTGGCCTCACATCCAAGCTGTTGCAGGCGTTGCCGGGTGAGTTGCCAACCGAACGGCACCACCTCTACCGGTAACGGGAAGGCCCCAAGGCGCTTCTTGAGCTTGCCTTCGTCAACGATGATCAACTCGGATTCGCTGGCGGAGGCGACGAACTTTTCGCGCAGAAGCGCCCCTCCACCCCCCTTGATGAGGTTGAACGCCGGGTCCACTTCATCGGCGCCGTCGATGGTGACGTCGACGTGAAGCACCTCGGCAAAACTCGTCAACGAAATACCCAGTTCCCGCGCGAGAGTGGCGGAGCGCTCGGAGGTCGCGATGCAACGGATCCCGAGCCCTTCGTCCCGGATTCTTTCCGCCAGTCTGACGATGGCGAAGTAGGCCGTCGAACCCGTACCAAGCCCTACGATCATGTCGTTGTTCACATAGTCCGCCGCGCGCTCGCCAGCGGCCTGTTTTGGATTCGAAGTCATGGCTTTCCCCAGTCGATGAAGTCAACCGCAATTGTAGCGTACCGCATAGCTCTTGAGAAACCACCCGCTCATGGCCGATTCGAGTCCGCCGGGCGGTTCGCCGGCGGCCGGCCCACCGCTTGAAAGGGGTTTTATTTACTTGACTCCCTAACCGTTTTGTGGCATACTCTCTCCATAGCCAAGGGAGAGAGACATGAACCGCACCACCATCAGCCTCATCGAACTGTTCAACCGCTTCCCGGATCAGGAGTCCGCGCGTACCTACATGGAAGCGCAGCGCTGGCCGGAAGGTCCGGTATGCCCACACTGCGAGGAAACCGAGCGCATCCACAATCGCAAGGGTGGCTACTACCGTTGCAACGCCTGCCGGGAAGACTTCACCGTCCGCACGGGCACCGTCATGGAGCGTTCGCACATTCCGCTTCAGAAGTGGCTTTACGCCATGTACATGCTAGTGACTTCGAGGAAGGGTGTTTCGTCCGTCGAACTGCACACCAAGCTCGCCATCACCCAAAAGTCCGCTTGGTTCATGCTGCACCGGCTCCGTGAAGCTTGCCGTGACAACAACAGCCCGCTCTCCGGGATCGTCGAGATTGACGAGACCTACGTCGGCGGGAAGGAACGGAACAAGCACGAGAGCAAGAAATTGAAGGCCGGACGCGGAGCCGTAGGCAAAACCGCTGTCATGGGTATGCGCCAGCGTGGCGGCAAGGTGATCGCGATGCCGATCAAGATGACGGACAAGGGCACCATCCAGGACATCATCTTCAAGCACGTCGAGGAAGACACCACCATCTACACGGACGAGCACGGCAGCTACGACGGGTTGGACGAAGAAGGCTACGAGCACGACACCGTGAACCACGGGGACGGTGAATATGTGGACGGCAACGTTCATACCAACAACATCGAAAGCGTGTGGGCCGTGTTCAAGCGCGGGCTCAAGGGCATCTACCACCACGTCAGCGTTAAGCACCTGGGCCGCTACGTTGACGAGTACGCTTTCCGGCTGAACGAGGGCGCGTGCGATAACCATACGATGAACCGGATTGCCGCTATGCTTCGTGGGGCTCAGGGCAAGCGGGTGACGTTCGACGATCTGACGGCGGATTGAGTACGAGGTAAAGTAGATCCTCCACGGCATTCATCGGGTCCGTCTCGGCCGTCTGCTTCAGGGTTTTCAGGGTTTCACTGTCGGGGCGTTTCATTCTCCACCACCTTCTTGATGTTCCTTAGATCTCTGTCTTCCAAGAAAGCCCTCACCAATTGAAGACTGTCGTAAAATTGCGCCAGATTCACTACGGTCGTCTTGGACGGGATTTGGAAATAGATGTCTTTGTCGGCCAGCTTTGCCTGAAGATATTGTAAGGCAACATACGGCATTTGTTTTTCGTTGATGTTGTATAGGATGCTGTCAATGGTTTCGATTAGGCGCCTAACCTCTTCCCATGTGATATCTGGTTGTGACCATCCATCAATACCACCCGTCGCGGGCGCTACCGGAGGTGCCACAGGTATGCCTGTGGTTGTAGGAACCTTCGCCTTCGGCCTTAACCCTATTCCGTCGGCCTGTAGTTTTTCCCGGAGCCCCTGTAGATAAGAATACCATTCTCCAAAGGACTCCCAAGCCCCTTCGCACCGGCTGGGCACATCGTCGTATCCCCGCTCAATCAACTCGGCACGAAGAACATTTGTGTGATCGGGTAAATCGTTCTTCCACTCACGGAACAACGTCCCCATTTCATCACCATGAACCATCCTGAATCGCTGACAAAAGCCTTCAACCCTTTGACGAAATGCTTGCCGATCCGCTGCATTCGCTGATGCCTTCTGTTTCCGATCTGTTTCATGCTCCTTCTCTATCTTCACTAACAACGCCGCAAACGGCCATATAGCGAAAAATCCCGCAACAGGCAGCCAGATGCCACTTTGTACAATACCCGTCAGCATGCCGGCGCCCCAAACCACGCCCGCCATAACGAGTGACACCAGCACATCGGTTCGATCCAATAATTTCCAGAACCACTGCACCCTATGGGAATACCCCTACCAACATAGGGAGTCAAGTCAATAGGACCCCTTGAAAGGGCGAGTCGCTGCGGTTAACCTTAGGCATGCCTTTCACTCGGGCCATGCGGCTGATGATCTGTGGTCTCCTGGCGATCACGGCGGCGGCGTGTGCGCCCCTGAGCGTGGACCAGGAACGTAGTTTGGGGGCCGACTTTTCCCGCGACTTCAACCGTCGCACCGCGCTCGTCCAGGACCCCGCCGTCATCCGATACGTGTCGGCCGTCGGCGAGAGGCTGTTGAAACACGCGGGACCTCAACCCTTCACCTACCGCTTCCATGTCGTCCCGAAAAGCGGGATCAACGCTTTCGCCGGGCCCGCCGGCTACATCTACATCTATGCCGGCACGATACTCAAGGCGCGGAACGCCAGCGAGCTCGCCGGGGTCATGGCCCACGAGATCGGACACGTCGCCAAGCGCCATGTTGCCAACAACTTCAGCCGTGCGCTGGCCACGAACATCCTGCACCAGGTTGGTATTGTCGCGGCCGAGATAACCGCCGGCCCCCGCGCGGGCAATGCGGCCCGGACCCTCGGGGGTGTTGCCGCCATGGGCTACCTCAATACCTTCAGCCGGGAAGCTGAACACGAAGCGGACGCGTTCGCGGTACAGCTCATGTTCAAGGCCGGATACGACCCCCGTGGACTGGCAACCTTCTTCGAAACCCTAAAGAAGAAGCGGGGGCGATCCATGCCGGGTTTTCTCTCCAGTCATCCGGCGACGTCGGCACGCATCGCCAACACCCGAAGGATGATCGAAGCGCTGCCCGGGGGCGCCCGTCTGGAACGGCACGACAACGGGAGGCTGCGGCAGATCCAGGGCATCCTTCGCAGGACCGCAGGCGGGCGCCGGTAGTGACCGTAGTCCCGGGGCGTGACGGCCTGAGCCGGCATCACCCCATCACCAAGGAGCACCTGTGAAACAACTCGGATTCATCGGTACAGGGGGCATGGGCAGCGGCATGGCCGCGAACCTGCTGAAGGCCGGTTTCGGTTTGGTGGTCAACGACATCCGCCGGGAGGTGGCGCGGCCGCTGGAGGAAAAAGGGGCGGTTTTCGCCGACACCCCCAGAGCAGTGGCCGAGTCCTGTGACGTCGTTTTCTCCATGCTACCCTACAGTGCGGCCGTGCGCGAGGTGGCTCTGGGGGACGGCGGCCTCTGCGAGGCCACGGGGGGCGGCCGGATCTGGGTGGACTTCAGCAGCATCGACAAGAGCACCGTCGTGGAGATGAATGAAGCCCTGAAGACGCGCGGCTGGCAGCTTCTCGACGCTTCGGTCAGCGGCGTGGAGGAGCAGGCGGCGGCCGCGGCACTGTCCATCTGGGCATCGGGTCCCGAGAAGCTCTTCGACGAGAACATGGCGGCATTCGAAGCCATGGGCAAGAAGATCGTCTACATGGGAGAGCTGGGCAACGCCAAGCTCGTGAAGACCGCCAACGCCATGTTGAGCGGTATCATGCACATGGGTATGGTGGAGGTTTTCAACTGGTTGAAGGCGGGCGGCCTGAACGAAGACGACTTCCAGAACTTCATCCGAAGCTCGCAGAACTACTCCGATGCCCTGGAACGCGTGACCCGGATCATCGTGAGCGGGAACTTCAAGCCCAGAAAGTCGTGGATGCCCAAGGACGTGGGTTTCGGGCTCGACGTGGCCCGGGACATGGAGATCCCGGTGCCTTTCAGCTCCCTGGTCTATCAGATGTTCGCCATCGCGCAGGCCAACGGGGTGGACGGCTACGAGGCTACCGGCATTGCCTGCGAGGTCTTCTCCATTCTGTCCGGAGGAAAGGCGCGCGTAGCGGGGGGTGTCAAACCCGCCCCCGACCAGGTCTGATCGCCACTCCCATGGAACTTCTCTATCTTGCCATGGCGGTTGCCGCCGGCGCGGGCGTGACGTGGCTGACCATGAGGTCCCGGTACACCGCGGCGGCCCGTGATCTCGCGGGGCGCCAGGAAGAGGTCCGGCAGGAAAGGCAGCGGGTCGGCCGCCTCTTTCCCGCGGCGAGGCGATTGAAGGAAATGGGCGCCGCAAGCACGGAGGTCCCCTTCCGGCCACCGTGGATCGGGCCGTGCGCCCTTCGGGACAGCTTGCGTTGACGGATTTGGCCGATGAAGAATACCCTAGCAGGGTGTGTCAAAACCCATCCGAGAGAGGCAACGGCCCCCGAGATCGTCATTCCCGCGAAAGCGGGAATCCAGGCGGGGTGGAGTGGGGAAACACCGCGTGGGGACCCCTCCAGGACCCCTGGATTCCCGCTTTCGCGGGAATGACGGATTGACCTTTCGCGCTCCGAAGTTAGGGTTTTGACACAACACTTGTCCCCGGGTCCGGAAACCACCATAGTTGCTAGTGTGGTGTCTCACAAATACGCTTATGAATCTGCGAGGGCATTTTGGTTGTCGGCAAGGCGCGATGACGAGCAGTGGCGTGCACCACGCGAGGAAGAGCAACGCAGCCGACGGCCAAAAGGACCCGCAGATTCATAAGCGTATTTGTGAGACACCACACTAGACCCGGCACCGGAGCCGGGAAAGACGAGGCATCCACGCGGAAAGGAGTCGAGAATGAAATCACGCGCGGCCATTGCTTTTGAGGCGGGCAAGCCACTGGAGATCGAGGAAGTCGACGTAGGGGGACCCAGGGAAGGCGAGGTGTTGATGCGGATCGTCGCCACCGGAGTCTGCCACACCGACGAATTCACACTCTCGGGCAGCGACCCCGAGGGTCTGTTTCCGTCCATTCTCGGGCACGAAGGGGGCGCGGTGGTGGAAGAGGTCGGGCCGGGCGTTACCAGCGTCAAGGCGGGCGACCACGTGATTCCCCTCTACGTCCCCGAATGCGGGACCTGCAGGTTCTGCCAGTCGGGCAAGACCAACCTGTGCCAGAGCATACGCGTCACCCAGGGACAGGGCGTGATGCCGGACGGCACCGGACGGTTCACGTTGAAGGGAAAGCCCATCTACCATTACATGGGAACGTCCACCTTCAGCCAGTACACCGTGCTCCCCGAGATGTCGGTGGCGAAGATCGATCCCAAGGCCCCGTTGGAGAAGGTCTGCCTGTTGGCCTGCGGGGTCACGACCGGCATCGGCGCCGTCCTCAATACCGCCAAGGTGGAGCCCGGCTCCACGGTGGGAATCTTCGGCCTCGGCGGCATCGGGCTCAGCGTGATACAGGGCGCGGTGATGGCCAAGGCCGGCCGCATCATCGGCGTCGACACCAATCCCGCCAAGTTCGACATGGCCCGGCGCCTGGGCGCTACCGACCTGGTGAACCCCAAGGACTCCGACAACCCGATCCAGGAGGTGCTGGTGGACATGACCGACGGCGGTGTGGACTACTCCTTCGAATGCATCGGCAACGTCGAGACCATGCGCGCCGCGCTGGAGTGCTGTCACAAGGGGTGGGGCCAGTCCACCATCATCGGCGTCGCCGGCGCCGGGAAGGAGATCAGCACCCGGCCGTTCCAGCTCGTCACCGGCCGGGTCTGGCGGGGCACGGCCTTCGGCGGCGTAAAAGGACGCTCGCAGCTTCCCGGCTACGTCGACCGGTACACGGCCGGCGAGATCAATCTCGATGACATGATCACCCACACCATGCCTTTGGAGGACATCAACCGCGCTTTCGATCTCATGCACGAGGGCAAGAGCATCCGCTCGGTGATTCTCTACGACTAGGAAGACGGGAGTGCAGGGGCGGGTTTCAAACCCGCCCCTGCTCGCATCGCCTGGTGGGCCGATACAGGCTCCTGGGCGATCAGCCGGATAGGACACGAATGAGCATGGAAGTCGTCGGCAAACGCCGGAACCGCATCGAGGGTATCGAGAAGGTTACCGGCGAGGCAAGGTTTTCTGGCGATCTCGACATCCCCGGGGTCCTCGATGCCCGGGTCCTGCACAGTACCCATCCCCATGCGCGTATTCATTCCATCGACCTGGAGGCGGCGTTGAGGGTACCGGGCGTGGTCGCCGTGCTTTCCAGGGACGACCTCCAGGACATGGACCCCTACTATGGCCACTGTCTCCGGGATCGACCGATCCTGGCCATCGACCGGGTGCGCTACGTGGGCGAGCCCGTGGCCGCGGTGGCCGCCCGGGACAGGCTGGCGGCGGAGGAGGCCGTATCTCTCATCCGGGTCGAGTACGAAGAACTGCCCTACGTCACCACTCTCGATGGCGCGCTGGACGACGGTGCGCCGGTGCTGCACGAAAAGGCGGCGGGTTCGGGCGACTTCCACGACGTCAACCTTTCGGACGCCCGCGAACACCCGAACATCTGTCACCACGAACACATGGAGATCGGCGACGTGGAACGGGGTTTCGCCCAGGCGGACGAGGTTTTCGAGGACGTGTTCCATTTTCCCATGGTGTGCCACTACTCCATGGAACCCCACACCACCACGGCCCGTTTTCACGGCAGTCAGGTGACCTTGTGGTCCGCGTCGGCCCATCCCTTTCTCATCCGGTCGGAGCTGGCGCGGCTGTTCGGCCTCTCCATGACCGACGTTCAGGTGGTGGTGCCGTACGTGGGCGGCGCCTTCGGGGGAAAGTCCTATCTCAAGATCGAGCCTTTGGTGGTGGCGCTGGCGCGTAAGACGCAGGGGCTGCCGGTGCGCCTGGAGCACTCCGTCACCGAGTCCATGCTGACCGCCCGGCGCCACTCCGCCCGCTGCCGGATCAAGACCGGCGTCAAGCGCGACGGCACCATCCTGGCGCGTGACGTCCAGATCCATCTCGACACCGGCGCCTACGCCGACAACGGCCCGCGGGTGGTGGCCCGGGCGGCGCTGCGGGTGCACGGCGCCTATCGCTGCGCGAACTTTCGCTCCGACAGCTACGGCATCTACACCAACTCGGTTCCGGCGGGATCCATGCGTTCCATCGGCGGGCCCCAGTCCGTATGGCCGGTGGAAGCACAGATGGACCGCATCGCGGAGGCGCTGGGGCTGGATCCCCTGCGCTACCGTCTGGAGCAGTTGCTCGGCCGCGACGAACAGATCCGGCCGGGCTCCCGTGGCATCGACGGCGACCTGCGCCAAGGCCTCGCCAAGGTGGCCGAGATGATCCAGGAGGCGGGTCCTCCGGCGGCAGGTGCCGGCACGGGTCTCGCCGTGGGCATCACCGACAGCGAGGCCAACCCCGTCTCCACCGCCATCGTTCGCCTGTTGAGCGACGGCAACGTCGTGGTCATGGCCGGCAGCACGGAAGTGGGGCAGGGGACTCGCACGGTGCTCAGCCAGATCGTTGCCGAAGAGCTGTGCGTTCCGTTCGAACGCGTGATGCTGCGCGGGACCGACACCCACACCACCCCCTTCGACCGCTCCACCGGCGCCAGCCGTTCCACCACGGTGATGGGGACCGCAGTGAAGTTCGCGGCGGCCGACGTCCACCACCAGATCAAGGCCATTGCGGCGGAGCAGTTCGGCGTCGATCCGGAGCGCGTGGTCCTCAAGGGCGGAGCGGCATGGTGCGGCGAGGCCCGGCGGGATTTCGCCGAGGTGGTGGCGGGATACTTCGGCATGCCCGGCGGCGAGCTCATCGGACGCGGCTATGTCCGGGCCGGCGGGGGCATCTCGCCGATCCTGCCGATCTTCTGGGAAGTGGGCATCGGCGGAGCGGTGGTGTCCGTCGACGCCGACACCGGTGAGGTGACGATGCAGAGCTACAGCAGCGTGGCGGACGTGGGCAGGGCCATCAATCCACGTCAGGCGGAGGGCCAGGACGAGGGCGCCGCGGTCATGGCCATGGGCCACACCCTGTTCGAGTCGCTGATCTATGCGGACGGACAGCCCCTCAACCCCAATCTGGTGGACTATCGGGTGCCGGGCTTCCGGGACATTCCGCGGACGTTCGAGTCATACCTACTGGAGAACGGCGACGGGCCCGGGCCCTACGGGGCCAAGGGGATGGGCGAGGGCGGCATCATCCCGGTCGCGCCCGCGGTTTGCAACGCCGTGGCCCAGGCCACCGGTGTCCGCATCCGGGAGCTCCCCCTGACGCCGGAACGTGTCTGGCGGGCGCTGAAAACCGCTGATGGCGGGGGCTCGTGAGCCTCTGAGCTTCGGTTCCCGCCCCCCTGTCGCCATTCCATGCGGTCGGCCATCGCTCTCATCTGGCTCAGCCTTTTCTGGACCCTGCTCTGTTTCCTGTTCTACCGCGACCGGGAGCTGATCTTTCAGGCGAGTCTACCCGTGTGGATCGCCTCGGGGGCGGCCTGGATCATCTATCGGACGGTCGTCAGCCTGGCCCGGCGGCGGCGCGGGGGTGCCAAGCCGCGGCCAAGAAAACGGGGCGCGGTCAAACCGCGAAAACGTTCCACGTAATGCTGCGTTCCCGAAGCAGCGAGTTCCTCCCCGGTGGAGGACCCTGTTTCTAGTGTCCTGTCCGGTTAATTCGCATAATAATCTGCTGGTCTTTTTCGCCGTCGGCTGTGTTGCTCTTCCTCGCGTGGTGCACCACACTGCTCGTCATCGCGCCTTGCCGACGACGAAAAATCCTGCGCATCTTATCATGCGAATTAACCGGACAGGACACTAGCGGCTAAGCATGTAGTCGATGGACAGCGCTCCGCCGCCACCCACCAGCAGCGCAAACGCCATGAGGAAAAGCGCCAGGCAGTATTCGATGCCCATGCCCTTGCGGCCGCCGCCGGACAGGAAGAATCCGTACTCACAGTGGCTCTTCCAGGTGGCCACGGCCAAGAAGATCATCAAACCCAGGGCGAACGGACGGGTGAGAAATCCCAGGGCCATCGCCGGGACGCTGAAGGCTTCCGTAAGGACACCGACCACTCCGATCCAAACGGGAATGTTGTTCTTTCCCTTCCAGTTGGTGACCTGACCCTTGAGGCCTCGGCCCCCGAACCATCCGGGCAAATGCATTGAGGCGTGGGCAAAGAAGGTGACGGCCAGACCCAGGCGCAGGACGATGAAAGCCAGGTTGGGCTCCGTTTGAAAGATTGCGTTCATGGCTGACCTTTCTTGTAGGGACGGGTTTCAAACCCGTCCGTGTGGCGGCTGCAATGCGAAAAGAAAGCAATGCGGCCTAAAACACCCGTCCTGCGTCCTGCCCCGTTCAAGCAGCCAGGAACTTTCGCATGGCGGCGTGAGCCGCATCGGGATTCACGAAGAAATAACTGTGCCTTTCTGCCTTGAGTTCTACAAAGGCCGCGCCGGGAATCTCGGCGGCCAGCACGTCCGCCGCCTGCCGCAGCGAGGTGTCGCTGGTCACGTTGTGCTCCTCCTCACCCACCAGGATCAGCGTCGGCATGCGGATCTCCTTCAGCCGTTCCTTGACGTCGTGCTGCTGGCGCGCGATGACGTGGCGAAAATACTGCTCCACCGGATTGAGATGCGCCATCCGGACCGCCAGGTAGCCTTCCACCCGCTCCGGATGGCGTTTGACGAAATCCTCGGTGAATCCGACGAGGATACCGTGGTCCCGCAGGTAGCGCTGGTACCCCCACTCCACCATCTTCTTGGCGATGCGCAGCGGTATGCCCTGGTGCGGATTGAAGCCGCGGCCCGACGCGCAGATGAGGGCGCAGACCCGGTCGGAATGGTCCAGCGCCATCATCTGGGCCACCGAGCCGCCCATGGAATGGCCGCAGACCACGGCGTCCCGGGCGCCCAGGTGCTCCAGGACGGCCGCCGCATCGTCGGCAAAGTCCTTGACGCTGTAGGGTGCCGACGGCCAGTCCGAGCGGCCGGTGCCGCGATAGTCGCACAGGATCACCTGGTGGTCCCGCGAGAATGCCGGCACCTGATGGAGCTTCCAGACGTCACAATGGCACGCCGTCTCGCTGAGAAACAACAGCGGGCGCCCCGCGCCGTGGGTTTCGTAGTAGAGCCTGGTTCCATCTCTATCGATGAAGGGCATGCCTGTCAGTTGCTCCCGGCAAGAAAGTTCGGATTATTTGCCATTCGAGACGTCCTTCGAACTTCGCTTCGCTACGCCTGTCCTGAGCTTGTCGAAGGGCTCAGGACGAACGGAAACTTCAACGCTCTCGCACCGGATAGCTCAGGGGCGCTATGTCGTCGATGGTCTCGCCCAGGGCGCGCCATTCCGGGACGGATTCCCACACCGGCTGAGCCCGTTCCTGAATCTGGTTCAGCAGTTCCGCCTCGTCGAACCGGGTGGCGCTCCCGTCTTCCAGCAGGGTCTCTCCGTCAACGATGATGGTCTCGACGTCGCCGCCGCTGCCCCCCTCCACCAGGGACTTGATGGGGTCACGCACGGCCCCGAAATGGGTTTTCCGCAGGTCGACGACGATCATGTCGGCCTTGGCTCCGGGTGCGAGCCGTCCCAGGTCGTCTCGTCCGAGGGCCCTGGCCCCGCCCAGGGTGGCGGCATTGTACACGTCGTAGGGCTTGCCGGCGCGGAAGCTGCCTTCCACGAGCCGGCAGGCGAGTCCGGCAAGGCGCATCTCGTGCACCATGTCCTGGGGAAACGTGTCCGTGCCCAGCACCAGGTTGATGCCCTGCTGGCGGTACCGGTCGAAGGACTCCATCGCGATGCCCATCTTGGCGTACTTGTAGGGGGCGTGGGCCACGGAGGCGCCGCTGTCCGCCAGCATCGACAGGTCGTCGGTGTAGGGATAGTGGCACCAGGAGTGCCGGTTGTGAAAGACACAGTGTCCGAGGATCACTTCCTCGCCCAGAAATCCCAGTTCGTGGAGGTACTGGATCGGTGTCACGCCCCGTTGCCGCAGGGTGGCCTGGAACTCCACGATGTTCATGGCCGTATGGAGCTGGATGCCGATGCCGAGCTCCCGTGCGGTGCGTTTCGTGGCCTTGAGGAGCTCGGGAGTGCAGGTGTCCAGTTGGCCGGGATAGAGCATGGCGCGGATCCGGCCGTTGAAGGCGCCGTCATGCTTCTTCGCGTAGGCCTCCGCCTGCACCAGTCCCTTTTCGCCGGCCTCCTCGTCCCAGTCCCACTGGATGCGTCCGTGGTCGTCGAGCACGTAGACGGCGCTGCGGTAACCCGCTCCGAGGTAGGCCCGCACGCCGAGTCCGCCGATCATCTCGGTGAAACCCTCGATCATGGCGCCGCGGGTGCCCACGTCCAGGATGGTCGTGGCGCCGCCCCGCATCGCCGCCCACACGCCGAACTTGCCCTCGATGTCCGCGCTCGGCGCGAGCCCCATACCCTTGGCTCCGCGCCGCATGGCGCCGTAGGACAGGAAGTTCATGCCAAGGTAGTCCGCCTTGCTGGCGTCGTTCAGCATGACGTGACGGGCGTTGGTGCCGGCGTGAATGTGGCAGTTGATCAGGCCCGGACCGATCAGCCGGCCGCGGCCGTCGATGGTCCGGTCCACCGGCCCGTCGAAGCCGTATCCGACGTGCACGATCCGGTCGTCCTCGTACACCACCAAGCCGTCGGGCAGCAGTTCATGGCCGCTGCCGTCATGGCCCACTACCCAGCCGCCTTGAATGAGTGTCTTCATAATGTCTCTTCCCTCGTGATGTGTCCCGGTGTGCTGTACTTGAAAGATATGCGCGATGTCAAACCTGGGAGCAGGTATCGGCCCACGGCGCGATGCGGGCACGGGCGGGTTTGAAACCCGCCCCTACAACTCGCTACGCGCCGTCGGCGACAGGACATCCTGCGCGCGACGCTCCGACCGATCAATGGGACAAACCCTCCGAAGGCCGATGAGGCAATGTAGGGGCGGGTTTCAAACCCGCCCGTGGCATCGGCCACGGAGGGCGACCGCCGGTCGCCCCTACCCGTTCTCTTGGGCCAGCCGCGCGCCGAGGTTGGTCAGACGGCGGGTGGACCGGACGTTTTTCACCGCCATGGCCAGTGCCCGGGTTTGCCCGATGATGACCACCAGCCGTTTGCCGCGGGTCACCGCGGTGTAGAGCAGGTTGCGCTGCAGCAGCAGATAGTGCTGCATGGCCAGGGGAATGACCACCGCCGGGTACTCGGATCCCTGGCTCTTGTGCACGGAGGTGGCGTACGCCAGCGAGATCTCGTCGAGCTCGCCGAACTCGTAGAGCACGGTCCGGTCATCGAAGGTGACGTGGACCTGTCCCTCGTCCAGGTCGACCCGGGACACCTGCCCGATATCGCCGTTGAAGACGTCCTTGTCGTAGTCGTTGACTGTCTGGATGACTTTGTCCCGTGGTGCGTAGGTCCAGCCGAGACGGCTCACTTGTGGTTCCGCGCCGGCATTGAGCCGTTGCTGCAGCTCCACGTTCAGCGAGCGTGTCCCCAGGCTGCCGCGGTTCATGGGCGTCAGCACCTGGATGTCCCGGATGGGGTTCATGCCGAATCGCCTGGGAATGCGTTCGGTGACCACCTGAAAGAGCTTGTCGTAGATCTCCTCGGGGGATTCCGCCGGGATGAAGTAGAAGTCCCGCAGTCCGGCGCCTTCCGGGGTCTCGATGGGCTGGCCCGCGTTGATGCGGTGAGCGTTGACCACGATGCTGGAGGACGCCGCCTGCCGGAAGATCTCCGTGAGCCGCACCGTCGGCACCCGTCCGGACTCGATGATGTCCTGCAACACCGCCCCCGGGCCCACGGAAGGGAGCTGGTCCACATCCCCCACCAGCAGCACCGCCGCGTGGGAAGGCACGGCCTTCAGAAGCTGATTCATCAGCAGGATGTCCACCATGGACACCTCATCGACGATCAGAAGATCCACCTCGAGAGGGTCGGATTCGTCCTTGCGAAAACCTCCTTGTCTGGGATCGAACTCCAGCAGGCGGTGGATGGTTTTGGCCTCGGCGTGAGCGGATTCCGAGAGCCGCTTGGCCGCGCGCCCGGTGGGTGCGCACAGCAGCACCTTGGCGCTGCGACGCTCCACCAGCTTGAGAATGCTGTTGACGATGGTGGTCTTGCCGACCCCGGGTCCTCCCGTCAATACCGTAACCTTGCTTTTCAGCACGGTATCCACCGCTTCACGCTGGGAGGTGGAAAGGCTGAGGCCGGTCAGGGCTTCAACCCACGGTATGGCCCGGTCGCCGTCGATCATGCCCCAGGGCGGGGGGCCCTTGAGCAACCGCCGGAGATGGCTGGCGACGCCAACCTCGGCCCGGTAGAGCGGCGCCAGGAAGAGCGCCGGCTCGCCGCGCAGCGGTTCGGTCATCAGGTTTTCGGACGCCACCTCGAGCCCGATGGCCTGCTCGACCACCGCGGGTGAGACCTCCAGGAGCTCAACCGTGCGCTCCACCAGATCGTTCCGCTCCGCGGCGCAATGCCCTTCCGACGAGCGTTCCCAGAGCACGTGGTGCAGCGCGGCCCTTATCCGGATCAGCGAGTCGGACGGGATGCCGAGCTTCCGCGCAATGACGTCCGCCGTCATGAAGCCGATGCCGGTGATGTCCAGGGCCAGGCGGTAGGGGTTTTCCCGGATGCGGTCGATGGCCTCGGTGCCGTAAACACGGTAGATGCGGGCTGCCCGGGCGCTGCCGATTCCGTGAGAGTGCAGGAAGACCATGATCTCCCGGATGGCCTTCTGCTCGCGCCACGCCTCGGTGACGCGGGCCTGGCGTTTGGCGCCGATACCCTCCAGCGTGCGGAGGCGCTCCGGGGACCGTTCAATCACGTCGAACACCTCGTCGCCGAAGGCCTTGACAAGCTGGTGCGCGAAATGCGGGCCGATGCCCTTGATCAAACCGGAACCGAGATACTTCTCCACGCCTTCGAGGGTGGCCGGAGGGATGACCCTCAAGGTGGCGGCGCGGAACTGGAGGCCGTAGGTGGCGTCGTTCACCCACGCGCCCCCACAATCGAGCTGTTCGCCGGGATTGACCGCCGCGGCGTTGCCCACCACCGTCACCAGATCCCGCTGGCCCCGTACCTTGACCTGCAGGACGCAAAAGCCCGTGTCCTCGCTGTGGAAGGTGACCCGTTCCACGAGGCCCTGCAAGGGCTCCGTCGAAAGCTCCGGCTGCCTGGTGTCCTGTCTCATGAATCGGTCAATGAAGCTGCCGGTCTTTCAGCCCGCGCTCATGGCTCGCCGCCGAACAGTTTCAGCGCCCGGTCGATGAGCTCCCGGATCGGATCCTTGGCCGCCTCCGGAGTTTTCTTGTCGCTCTCCTTTTCACGCTCCGCGTCCGCGTCGGGGAGCAGGTCCAACAGCCCTTGCATGCCCCTGCCCACGCTCTTCTCCAACAGCGTCTGGATGAGCTTGAAGCGCGACTGCAGCCGCAGGTCCGGAATGGTTCCCCTGAGTGTGAAGGGCACCTCGATCTGCCCCTTGTCGTTGGTGATGGGGGTCAACCGCGAGCCCGGGAGCAGGTTGGAAGAGAGGTTCTCCGACAACCTTAGCATACCGTCGAGGTCGGTGGCTCCGTTGAGTCCCACCGAACCCCTTCCCGTAATGTCGTAGTCCCGGGCCTTCAATGTGACGCGCTTGACTACGATCCTGTCACCCACCGCCTCGACTTCCGTATCGAGCTGCTCGAACACCGTGGTTTCGTCCTTGAAGATATGCAGATATCGGTCCTTGATCCGGCCGCTGAACAGCGACGTCAGTCCCTTGACGCCTGTGGTGCCCTGAAGCGCCCGCCCGGCAAGGTTGAAGTCCAGAATCCGGCCTTCGACCACCTCAGCCTTTCCGGTTCCTGCAAGCGTGGGCTTGATGGCCTCCCAGGTGCGGCCTTGTCCGGTCACGTTGAGATCGGCGTTGATGGTGCCCGCTACGTCGGGGAATCCGGCGATCCCGGCGACGTATTGGCGAATGTCGACATCTCTCAGGCGGGCGGCGACATCAAAGCGGGGCGATGCTCTCCCAAGCTGCAAGCGGACGTTGGCGTCCACCGACCCTCCGAGGGTCCCCAGTCGAAGAGTCTCCATCGCCAGCCATGGCCCGGTGACGCCGAACCGTGCCGCCACGTCCGTAACATCGAGCCCCAATAGCCTTCCCCGGGTCGAGGTAAGGTCGCCCTCCAGGGAGAGGCCGTCCGGCCACGCCAGGCGGCCCGCGCCGCGGGCATCTTCCAGCACCGCGTCGGCGGGCTGGAGCCGGAGGTCCGCCAAACGGAGGGACGGGGAGGCGAGCCGATAGGTCAGAATGAGCGGGGCAAGGCTCTCCAGGGCGGCTTTCCCGGCAAGCCGGGTTTGGCCGATGCGGAAGGACAACTGCCGGAACGTCACGCCATGGTTGGAGAACTCGACGGCTGCCGAAAACTCCTCCAGGGGCTCCTCCAAGGCCGGCACCTTGAAGGATGTCTTCAGGAGGGTCGCCGTGCCATGGATGCGTGGAGAGGCTTCGTCGCCCTGTTTGGCCGTAACCTCGGCGGTTACCGCGGCGCGGCCGGACAGCGCGTATTCGGTCAGCATCGGCACCCACCGGTTCCAGCCGCCTGTTTCCGTGCTTGCCATCTCCAGGCTGAGATCCAGCGCCGCCGGACCGCCGAGTTCCAGTTCACCCTGGCCCTTGACGCTCAAGCTGTCCAAGGTCACCTCGAAACGCCTCGCGACGATGCTTTCGGGCATGGCACGGGCGTCGGCCTCGAACCGTAGCACCGTGCCCCGAGGTTTGTTCAGGGCGTCGCCGTATTTCAAGCCGCTGTCCGTGAGATTCAGGGTCCCCGTTACCCCGAGTTCCTCCAGTTTCCCCTTGAGGGAGAGTCCCCGGCTCCGCAGGGTTCCCGTAAGGGCGAGGGCTTCGGGCCAGGCCTTCTCCATCCGTGGAAAGGCGTGCCGCAGGGCGTCCCAGGACAGGGTGGTGATGTCCACGGACCCGTCGATCGGCAAGCCGGCCAACCTCGGCCGAGGCCCGACCGGCCCGACGAGGCCGTCAAAGCGGACGTTCCGCTGATCCGACAGGAAGGCCGCGGCGAGTGACGCCTTGAAGGGACGGTCCATCCGGAAGTCGTCGACGTTCAGGTCCCATTGCCTGACCTTCACGTAGTGCCGGTCCTTCTCGTCGCGATAGTCGACGATGCCCCCCGAGACTTCTACATGGGCAACAGCCAAGTCCAAGGTGGCTCCGGATGTCTCGTCAGGCGTTGGCCGCCGCGGCTCGGGCTCTTGTCCGTCGGCGGCGCCGTAGGCTTCCGCCACCGCGCGAATGCCGTGCGGCGCCGCGGAACGGACGTCGCCGGCCGCGGGTAAGCTCAGCCCGGTAAAGTTGTAGACGCCTTGTGGGTTGCGGATGATCTGAACCACCGGCCGGTCAAGCACGACCCGGGTCACGGAGATTTCGCGTTGCAGGGGATGAATCCTGAGATTCACCTGAATGTCGGCGGCCTGAAGGAAATGACCGGCGCCGAAGGCGGGGTCCTCGGCGATGGAGAATTGCCGGATCCGGACGCCGATGCCGCCTCGAAACTTGACCTCAACACGGTCGAAGGCCACCGTACGGCCGGTGTGCCGCTCCGCCGCGGCAATGATACGGTCCTTGTAGGAAGCGACGACCGAGTCGATATTGTAGAGCGCCCATCCTAGCAATGCGGCAACAACTATAATAAGGACCAACAACGCGATGACGAGTTTGCTCATGGAGGCGTCCGGGTTCCTTGTCGATTGAATCTACACCATCGTGTAGGGGAACTGAAGGTGATCCGCCGGTGGTGACAAGGGACGAAGGAGCCTGGCTGTACTCCCCGTCGAGATGGAGGTTTTGCCTTGAAGCGATTCGTGTCCGAACGCAACGTCGAGTTTGCTGACTGCGACTCGGCAAGAATCGTTTTCTACCCGAACTTCTACGTCTGGTTCGACCGCGCCACCGAACGCCTGTTCACGTCCGTCGGACTGACGTACCGCGCCATGGAACAGCAGCACGGCATCATCGGACTGCCATTGCTGGAAACCGGCGCGAAGTATTTGCGCCCCTGCCGCCACGGCGAACGAGTACGCCTGGAAAGCTGGGTGGATTCCTGGCGTGAGAAGGTGTTCGTGGTGAAACATCGGATCGAGTGTGAGGGCGAGCTGGCGGTGGAAGGCCATGAGATCCGTGCCTGGGCCGCGGGGGCCGCGGCCCCGCCGCGTTCCATGCGGGCGGTACCGATTCCGCAATCGGTCCGGGAGCTCCTGGGTTGACCCCTCGCAGATTGCAAGCCCTGCATGACAAACCGTTGCCAAGTCCCTTTCATCGCTAGTGGAATCGCCGAAATCCAATCGCACTGAACGATGGGCCCGAAGGCTCAACTATGTGGCAGGCGCCTGCGTCTCAACCTCCATGAGCGCCGCGGTCACCTACGTGCCCCTCTACATGAAGAGCCTTGGCTCGTCATATTTCATGAGCGGTTTGCCGCTGGGGGTGCGCGCGGTCGGGCGGTTCACGTTCGATACCGCGGCCATCATCATCGCCGGCCGCGGAGTTCCGCCTCAGACGCTCCTGGCCCTGGGGGTCACCTTCACGGGAATGGCGCTGCTGGCTTGCGGACTGTTCCCGAGTGCCTATCCCGTCACCGCGGCCTTTTTCTTCATCGGCGCCGGGGTGGCATGGGTGCAGATCGCGCTACGGCAGATCGTGTTCGAAGGAGCGGAATCCGGACGGCGCGGGCTTGCCTTGGGAATTCTGAGTCTGTTTCTCGGCTCGGGTCCCATGGTGGGCATCTTCTTCGGCGGCTTCATCTCCGAGTACTTCGGATACCGCAGCCTGTTCGCCGTCGCCGCGCTCGTGGTCCTGTGGCTGCCGCTGCTGTTGGTGCGGCTCTCGCCGCCCCGGAGGAAATCCGAGGGAGGGGGGGGTTCGCTGCGCCTGCGGGTCGTGCGGGAGATCCTCTCGACGCCGGGCGCGGGCCTGTTCTGCGCCTCCAGCTTCTTCTCGCTGTTTTACCAACCCGCCCGGTCCCTGGCGCTGGCCTTCTACGCCACCGAGTCCCTGGGCCTGTCCATCAGCTCTTACGGCGTCTTGAGGGGAGTCAGCCAGCTCGGCAACATCAACGGGCGCTTCTTCGGTGGACTCTGGGCCGATCGCTCGGGGGTCGTGGCGTGCCTGGCCAGCGGTTACTTCATCTCGGCCGCGGGGTATGCGCTGGTTCCCTGGACGGGCGGCTTCTGGTCGCTTCTGGCCGTGCACATGGCCATTGGCGCCGGCGCCGGCATGGTGAATCTCGCAGGCCAGGTGGGCATCCTGTCCATATTCCCCTCGGGCACGCGCGGACAGGCCGTCGCTCTCCAGCGCGCGGTGGGGGACATCGGCCTCTTCCTGGGCCCCATGGTGGTCACCGCCGGTCTCGACGCCTTCGGCTTCTTCCCGGTGTTCATGGGTATGGCCGGGCCCGCACTGCTCTTCGGGCTCTGGGCCGTGCTTGCAAAGCCGTTCCAGGACACGCGCGACCAGGCGGACCAGGAGCCTGTCCCAGTAGGCGAATCCGACTGAAAAGGGGCGTATTTCCCTGCGTCGTGCGAGGAGTTGGTAACGGCCGGCGGCGCGGTGCGTTCACGAAGCGCGCCCGGCTTTCACCCGAGGTGCGGCACGACGTCCTGCGCCAGCAGCTCCAGATGCTCGGTCTCGTCGAAGGCGGGGTTGAGCAGCAGGTGCTGCGCGCCGAAGCGCACCACCTCGTTCAACTTGTCGATGACCTCCTGGCGGCCGCCCCAGATGCACACCTGCGTACCGAGGTCGGCGTTCCGGTAACGTACCGCGAAAAACTCCCGCAGACGCCGTTCCGCCCGATCGCGGTCGTCGTCCACGGCGAGGTAGACACGCTTGGACACGGTGAAGGTCGCCGGATCCCTTCCTGCCTCCTCCAGGAGGCGGGTGATCCGGCCGTACTCCTTGACGAAACGTTGGGTGTCGGAGGATCCCGCTCCCATCCAGCCATCGCCGTAGGTCACCGCCCGCCGCAGTGCCGGCTCGGCGTGGCCGCCGAACCATAGCGGGAAGGGTCGTTGCAGCGGCTTGGGCTCCATGGCGACGTCGGTGAAATTCCAGAAACGCCCCTCGAAGCTGACGGTTTCCCCTTGCCACAGCGCCCGCATGACCTTGATGCCCTCAACGAAGCGAGTCACCCGGTGCTCGGAGGGATAGCCGAAGACCGTCTCGGGCTCCGGCCATTGCCGCCCCAGGATGCCTCCCAGGCCCACGCCGGTTATGATCCGGCCGCCGCTCAACTGGTCCAGGCTGGCCAGGCTCTTGGCGAGCTGCAACGGGTTGCGAAGCACCGTCAGCAGCACGGAGCTGCCGATCTTCAACCGGGAGGTGACGGCCGCCACGTAGGTCATGAGGGTCACGGGTTCCAGCATGGAGAAGTTACTGAGGATTCGCTCCTGGGTCCAGAGGCTGTCGTAATCGAGCTCCTCGGCCCGGGCGACGAATTTCTTGATGTGTGCGGTATCGACGGGTCCGCCGATGAATACCTGCGGGATCTCGATGCCGCAGGGTACGTGGCCCTCTGCCATTGGTTTACCTCATGGATTCGCGGATGGCCCGGGTGATGCGCTCTTCGGACGGACCGATGTATTCTTCGAGGGGCTGGCTGTAGGGCACCGGCACGTCCAGCGTGGCCACCCGGCGAATGGGGCACTTGAGCTTGTCGAATCCGGTCTCGACGATGCGCGCGGCGATCTCCGCCGCCACGCCGCAGCTCTGATGGGTCTCGTCGACGATGACCACGCGGCCGGTCTTCTCCACGGAGGCCATGATGGTGTCGAGGTCGAAGGGCACCAGCGTGCGGGGATCCACCACCTCGACGTCGATGCCCTCGGACGCCAGGGCCTCGGCCACGCCGAGGGCACGCTGGAGCGCGAACGAGGTGCCGATGACGGTGACGTCGGCGCCGCTGCGTTTCACGTCGGCCTGTCCGAGCGGGATGTGGTCTGCGTCCGGCACCGGCCCTTCGATTTCGAAGAGACCCGTATGGTCGATGAAGACGGTGGGGTTGTCGCTGGCTACCGCGCTCTTGAGGAGACCCTTGACGTCGCGCGGGGAGGAGGGCAGCACGATTTCCAGGCCCGGACAGTTCCACAGCATCGCCTGGGGGCTGCCGGAATGCTGCGCCGCGCCCCCGCCCCTGAGCCCGTGCAGCATGTGGAACACCACCGGCACCCGGACCTGCCCGCCGGACATGTAGAGGGCGTTGGCCGCTTCGTTGCACACCTGGGGCCAGGCCTCGAACAGGAAGCTGCCGGTGGTCAGATCCACCACCGGTCTCAAGCCCGCCATGGCCGCGCCCGTGGCCAGCCCGCAGAAACCAAGCTCGGATATCGGCGGCGCCTGCACGCGCTCCGGGTAGGCCTTCTCGATGGCAGCGAAGCCGAGGCGATGCGGACTCAGGCTAAAAAAAGTTCCACCGATCAGGTGGACTCGTTCGTCCTCTTCCATGAGCTCGCGCAGGGCTTCGAGCTTTGCTTCGTGGTATGCCAGTTGCCGCATGAAAAAGGACCTTGGTTCAGCGGACCGGAGACCGCGGCTCCGCGAAGACGTCGGCTTCCGCTTCCTTGAGCTCGGGATAGGGGCTATCGAAGCCGAAATCGACGGCCGCGGCGATCTGCTCCACCACGGACTGGTTAAGGGTCGTGAGCTCACCCCTGTCCGCGTTCCCCGATTCCACCAGTTCCCGCATGAAGCGCAGCACCGGATCGCTGTCCCGGTACCAGTCCCGCACGCCCTCGGGTACCCCGGACACGTCCCAGGCCAGCTCCACTGCGGTGGGCGCCTCGACCACCGGCCAGTTGGTCGCGCTGCCCGGCCAGCGGACCGTCTGGGTTTCGATGAAACGCGGACCGCCGCCCGAGCGGATGGCGTCGATGCTTTCGCGCAGGGCGTCGTGGACCGCGCCGGCATCGGTGCCATCCACCTGCACCGCGGGAATCTTGTACGCCTTGGGAAGGTCCGTAAGCGGGTACACCGCCATCGTGGACGACTGCGCCGCCCCCACGGCGTTGCCGGAGCCGTACTTGCCGTTGTTCTCGCACAGGTAGAGCACCGGCAGCTTCCACAGGGAGGCCAGGTTGAAGGCCTCCGGGATCGCCCCTTCCTCCAGCGCGCCGTCGCCGAACAGGCACACGGCGATCTGTCCGCTGGCACGGCTCTTGGCCGCGTAGGCCGCGCCGGTACCCAACGGCAGGATGCCGCCTACCACACCGGAACACTGGAGAAAGCCCAACTCCCGGGGGCTCGTGTGAAAGGATCCGCCCTTGCCACGGTTGTAGCCGTCCCGCCGCCCCAGGATCTCGGCCAGCAGACGCCCGGGGTCGCCGCCCCGGGCCAGGATGTGGCCGTGGTTCCTGTGGGTGGAGAAGAGCATGTCGTCGGGCTGGAGCAACGAGATTGCCGGGACGCCGGTGGCTTCCTGCCCGATGTAGACGTGGTAGTGTCCGCGAAAGCGCTCCTCCCAGTGGAGGCCGATGAGCCGTTCCTCGAAGTGCCGGATGAGCAGCATCTTCCGGCATTGCGCCAGCAGTTGGTCTTTTGGCAGTGCAGGGAGCATGTTTCCGTGACCTGTATAGGTGATAACGGCCTCCATGCCAAGACCTTGGCCGGCGGTTCATTCCGGCGGAGACGCCGATTCGGTGGTTTGACATGCCCTCCCAAGCGGGCTAATCACCGCCTGTAGGGGCGGGTTTCAAACCGCCGTATCCGACGACAAAACGGCCGGCGGGTGGTCATGCGGATCGACCGGCCGGGACTCGGGTAGAGAGGGAACGGGATCATGACACTTGAGAAAAAGGTCGCGGTGGTCACCGGGGGAGGGCAGGGCCTGGGCCGCGCCATCACCCTGGCCCTGGTGCGGGCGGGAGCGAGCGTCGTGGTGGCGGACATGAACCTGGACACCGCCGAAAGCGTGGCCGCAGAGGTGGGGCAAACGGGCGGAGAAGCCTTGCCGGTACAGGTGGACGTGGCCGACGAGGCCTCGGTCAATGCCTTGCGGGACCGCACGCTGGGCCGGTGGGACCAGGTGGACATCCTGATCAACAACGCCGGCCTGTATCCGCGCTCCCTGGTGGTGGATATGTCGGAGGAAGACTGGGACCGGGTTCTGGACGTCAACATCGGCGGCCAGTTTCTGTGTTCCCGGGCCTTCGTGCCCGCGATGAAGCGGCAGGGGAGCGGCCGCATCATCTGCACCGCCTCCGCCATTGGGTACAAGGGAGCCGCCGGCCACGCCCACTACGCCGCCTCCAAGGCCGCTGTGCTGGGCTTCGTTCGCGGGTTGGCGCGGGAGTTGGGGCCTCACGGGATCACCGTGAATTCCATCGCTCCTGGGACCGCCAACACCGCCATGCCCCGGCAGCACCGCTCCGAGGAGTCGCTGCTCGACCGGGGCGCCAAGGTGCCCCTGGGGCGCATCGCCGAACCCGAGGATATCGCCAACACGGCCGTCTTTCTCGCCGGGGACGGGGCCTCCTATGTCACCGGGCAATGTCTGCTGGTCACGGGCGGGGATCTGATGGTTTGAGGTTCAAGACAACCCCGGCACATTACTTGGAAGGAAAGCCCCTATGTTGAGAAAGAAGGTATGCCTTGTCGGCTACGGCTCGACGGAGTACTCGCGGAAGTCCGACCGGCCGCTCTTGTCCTACTATGCCGAGGCGATGCAGAACGCCATGGCCCAGACCGGCCTTACCAAGAAGGAGATCCATGGCTTTTCCATGGTGACCCAGGCCAGCCCGGACTATTCGCCCTACGTGGCCGAACAGTTGGGCCTGGAGTTGGATTGGGTGTTGAACGGTGACTGCGGAGGCGCCGGCGCGGTGTGTGCCATACGGCGCGCGGCGGACGCCATCGAGGCGGGCTATCTGGACGTGGCGTTCATCGTGGCCGGCAACGCTTTCGACAAAAACGTCTCCCACCAGCGGGTGCTGGAGTACCAGCGGTCCAACTTCATCGACGTCTACGGCTACGGCGGCCCCAATACCCTGTTCGCGCTGGTGCAACGCCGCCACATGGAAGAGTACGGCACCACTCTCGAGCAGATCGGAAAGATTGCCACGAGCCAGCGGCACAACGCCGGCCCCAACTCCCAGGCGTTGCTGCGGGCGCCCATGAGCATGGAGGACTACCTGGACTCGCGCCTGATCTCCGACCCCATCCGGCTCTTCGACTGCGTGATGCCGTGCTCCGGCGGCGAATGCATTGTGGTGGCTTCGGAAGAACGCGCAAAGCAGATCACGGACAAGCCGGTGTACCTGGTGACGGATGCCGAGAAGATCGGCTTCCAGGCGGCCAACATGCTGCCGGACAAGACCGTCACCGGCATGAGCGTGGTGGGCGAGCACCTGTTCTCGGAAATGAGCCGGGACAACATCGACCTGCTGGCCATCTACGACGACTATCCCATTGCCGTCATGATGCAACTCGAAGATCTGGGGTATTGCGCCAAGGGACAGGGCGGCCCATTTGTGGACGACCACGACCTGACCTTCGGCGGCGACTTCCCCGTGAACACCGGGGGTGGTGAGCTCTCGGTGGGGCAGGCGGGCCTGGCCGGGGGAATGCTGCACGTGGTCGAGGCTCTGCGCCAGTTGCGCGGCGAGGCCGGAGACCGGCAGGTCAAGGCGGTCGAGACCGCGCTGGTGACCGGTATCGGCTGGCTGTCGTACGCGCGGAACCTCAACACCACGGCCGCGTTGATCCTGGAGAGGAGGTCGTAATGGCCGGCAAGAGTCTACCCGTCGTGAATCCCGTGGATCGGGAGTTCTGGGAAGGGGCCGCCAAAGGCGAACTGCGCCTTCAGAAATGCCGGGACTGCGGCGTGCTCCAGTTCTTTCCCCGGGCCGTCTGCACCGGTTGTCTCGGCAGCGACATGGAATGGGTCCCGGTGAGCGGCAAAGGGAAGGTGCATACCTTCTCCCTGGTCCGGGTGCCCCGGAACCGCGCGTTCATGGACGAGGTTCCCATCTATTTCGCCGAGGTGGAGCTGGATGAGGGCGTACGCATGGTCACGCGCATCGTGGGAGACAACCGCGACCAGGTGACCCTCGGCGCCCCCGTGACCCTGACGTTCATCGACACCGAGGACCCCGACATCAAGCTGCCGGTGTTCGAGCTGGTTTGACCCGCGCCAGCGGGGGTCGGGCCAGGCGGGTGCCGCAGCCGGGCACCCATCCGCTGTTTCATGGCAACCGTCGAAATCTATAGCAAGGGCTGGTGTCCGTATTGCCGGATGGCCAAGCGGCTGCTGGAAGAAAAGGGGCAGGAGTTCGTCGAGTTCGATGTGGATCTGGACGCCGACAAGTATCGCGAGATGCTGGAGCGCTCCGAGGGAAGATGGACCGTCCCGGAGATCTTCATCGACGGGGACCTCATCGGCGGCTACGACGATCTGCAGGCCCTGGATGCCAGCGGCCAGCTCGACGAACGGCTGAAGTCCTGAGCCTGCCCCCAATACCCCCCCGCGCGCCTGTCCGCCGTCACGGACAGGCTCCGGTGATGCGATCTCTCTTGATCGCTAACCGCCGCTCTTGATGAACTCCGCCACCCGCTCACCGATCATCATGCAGGTCACGTTGGTATTGGCGTGGGTGACCGTCGGCATGATGGACGCATCCGCCACCCGCAGGTTGTCGATGCCGCGAACCCGCAGTTGCTCGTCCACCACGGTCATGTCGTTAGACGAGGGCCCCATCAGGCAGGTCCCGGCCGCGTGGTGGTAGCTGTCGAAGGCCGAGCGCGCGAATTTGGCCCAGTCCTCGCCGCGTTTGGGCTGGAGCGGCGGTCCGTAGAACTCGGGCATGTCTCCGGTCTGGGTCAACAAATCCAGGAACTCCATCGTGGCCACCATGGCCGCGATGTCCGCGGGGTCTTCAAGCATCCGGGCGTCCACCCCCGGCAACTCGTGCGGGTCGGCGCTCTGGAGAAACACGCGTCCGCGGTTGCGCTGCTCCAGGAGCGCGGCGGAGATGGTCATGGTCCGGCCCACGCCTTCCAGCACAGTGGCAGGGCGCATGAAGATATGGAAGTCGCCGGTCTCCCGTGACGGATCACTCTTGGTCACCAACCGGAAGGGCGGCACCGCCCAGTCCACCTCGAAAGCGCCGCGGCCCTCGAAGCCCATGTGCAGCATGGCGTGATCCTGATAGTTCTCACCCACGCCGGGGCGCTCGTGGAGCACTGCGATACCGTGCCGCTCCAGTTCCGCCGCCGGGCCGATGCCGGAGAGCATCAGAATATGCGGGCTGTGAAAGGCCCCGGCGGTGAGCACCACCTCGGCTCCGGTGGCGCTCTCCCGTCGACCGTCCTTCTCGTAGTTGACGCCCGTGACACGGTTTCCCGACAACGACAGGGACACCACCGGGGCTTCGGCCACCACCGTCAGGTTGGGCCGGCCCCGGGCGGGGTCGAGATAGGCCACGGTGGTGGACTGCCGCATGCCGTCCTTGATGTTGAAGGGCGACGTGCAAAGGCCGTAGGGGTTGGGATCGTTCACATCACTTTCCGGCAATCCGAGGCTCCGAGCCGCTTCCATGAACGCCTTCACCGGACTGATGACCTCCTGGCCGAAACGGTACGGCCGCTCGAAGTAGAGCGGCCCGTCGTGGCCGTAGTCGGGGCTGTCGGGAGAGTCCTGATCATTCTCGACGCGTTTGAGGAACGGCACCACCTGCTCCCACGTCCAGCCGGGATTGCCGGCGGCTGACCACGCGTCCATATCGGCCTTGATCGGGCGAATGACCGACATCACGTTCACCGAAGACCCGCCGCCCATGATCTTGCCGGCCAGAGAATAGAAGGTGCTGCCGTCGAGCTTCCGCTCCGTCGGGTACATGTTGATGTAGGGAGTTTCGAACAGCAGGCGCTCGCGCTTGGCCGCCTCCGCCACCAGTTCGGGGATCGGCCGGGGGTCGGGGCCTGCCTCCAACAGCAGGACCCTTCGGTTCGGGTCCTCGGAAAGACGCGCCGCGGCCGCGCAGCCCGCCGAGCCGCCGCCCACTACAATCACATCGTAGTCATTCGCCATGGTATCCTCTCGTACTCGTGGTAGGGTGTGTTTTCAGATTGCTGCGTACCCATACCAAGTCTGTTGCTGCCGTTCAACAAGCCTGTTTTTTTCTTGACAACCGGCTCGGGGTGGAACTAGACTCGCTTTGTCCCGTTCGCGAACGGGCAAGAGCCCAGGCGCCGCGTGCCAGGCGTGCACATGGCTTCCCGGGCTCGGTCATCAAGCCTTCAGGAGGTGTCAGATGACGAACTCCAGTCCGCCGGACAATGAGCGCCCGTGAAACGCGGGCAGACTGGTTCCCGGGGCTTCGCAAAACGCGGTTTCCCGGCTGACCGTCCCGACTCGGGTGTTGGATAACACAGCGGTACGCCGCAAGAGGTCAGGGGACAGGCAGCAAAGGATCGTTGATCCCGGAAGACGGCTGGCGGCGAGGCGATACCGTGGCGCCACGAAGACACGAGAAACTGTGAGTCGGCGTTGATGAACGCCGGGAGCGGGCTCTCCTCCTGAGGGGAGCCCGTTTTCTTTATCGGACCTGACCGAGGCAGACCCATGTCAAAACAGCAATCGGAGATTACCGGCTATCACGCTCACATCTACTACGACCCCGGCACCAAGGAGACGGCGGGGCGCGTGCGCGAGGGGTTGGGCGCCCGTTTCGAGGTGGTGCTGGGGCGCTGGCACGACGTGCCCGTGGGCCCGCACCCCAAGGCTATGTATCAGGTTGCCTTCGCCCCCGATGAATTCGCCAAGGTCGTCCCGTGGTTGATGCTCAACCGGGAAGATCTGGATGTCCTGGTCCACCCCAGCACCGGAGAGCACGTCGGCGACCACCAGGACCGCTCGCTGTGGTTGGGCACGCGGCTGCCGCTCAGGCTGGGCAAGCTGAATTGATGTACCGTCCAACCCATGGCCAAGCTTGACCGTTTCACCGTCCGAGGTTTCAAGTCGATTCGTGCGCTTGAGAATTTCGAGTTGCCAGGCTTGAATGTCCTGATAGGTCCCAACGGTGCAGGCAAGAGTAATTTCCTCAATGTCTTCGAGATGTTGCAGCAGCTTTCGACAAAACGGCTGCAACTCTTCACCAGGGGCGAGGGCGGTCCTGACGCCTTGCTGTTCGGCGGACGCAGGCGCACCTCAAGTCTTTCCGTGACGTTGTCTTTTGATGGCGGCCGCTATCAGTATCGATTTTCGCTTGAGCCGGTGGCTGGCACCGTAGCCTTCGCCAGCGAATGGCTTCTCCCGGCGTCGCAGACTACATTGAACTCCTCGCCCCGGGTATACGTCCAAGCGTGTCTGGCGGTATAGAATGGCGGGGTGGACATGAAGAAGCGCGTTTGGCGGGTATTGGCCGTGGCGAGTTCGCATCCTGCGTGCTTCCCGATATGCAACGCTGGCGGGTGTTCCATTTTCAAGACATGAGTCGCGTAGCTCAAGTACGTTTGTCATCGGCCGTGCGCGACAATCTCA
Source organism: uncultured Binatia bacterium (SeqCode) (assembly GCA_965221155.1). Lineage (GTDB taxonomy): Bacteria > Desulfobacterota > Binatia > UBA9968 > JAJDTQ01 > JAJDTQ01. The sequence continues at coordinate 3,386,463 of OZ244869.1, forward strand.
TGCTCAAACGGGACGCGGGAAACCTCGCTCCCTTCATACGACGCCTTCGCAAAGACCACCTGGAACATTACCGGCGAATCGTCGAGACGGTGCGGCTTGCGGCCCCATTCTTCGGGGATTTCGTTCATCGCGAAGACAAGAATACAGGCGAAAACATGGAGTTGGAGTGGTGTCAGGCGGCTGACCCGGATAGCGTGCTTGGGCCGTTTCAGCTATCGGACGGAACCTTGCGCTTCATCTGCCTCGCTACCTTACTTCTGCAACCTCCCGATTTCCAACCAGGGCTGATCCTGATCGACGAACCGGAACTTGGCCTGCATCCCGCCGCGCTGACCCTGCTGGCCGAAATGCTCCAACATGCGAGCGATGAGCGGCAGGTAATCGTCTCGACACAGTCGGCGGACCTTATCAGCGAGCTTGGTCCCCAGGATGTCGTGGTAGTCGACCGCAAGAACGACGCGTCAGCGTTCACGAGACTGGAAGGGGATCGTCTGAGCGGTTGGCTGGAAAATTACGCTCTGGGCGAACTGTGGAAGATGAATGTGCTCGGTGGCAGACCGGCAACATGACGGAGGTGATCATCGTCGGCGAAGGCCAGACGGAGGAAGTCTTCATCAAGGAAGTCCTCGGTCCGGCATTGGCAAAGAACGACATTTATGTCCACCCGAGACTCATCGCCACCTCCCCGAATTCGAAGGGAGGCTCCCTCAAAGCTCAACGGGTCCTGCGTTTTTTTCGTAACACCCTCCGAGAGCGACAGGATACCTATGTGACGACGTTTTTCGATCTGTATGCGTTGCCATCCGATTTCCCCGGTCTTTCCGCGGCTCTGTCCAGCCGGATCCGCTAAATCGGGCCGCAACGGTTGAAGCTGGGTTCCATACGGCGGTCATCCACGAGGTCGGGTGCAACCCGAAACGGTTTCTGCCTCACATTCAGCCCCACGAGTTCGAGTCCCTGCTGTTTTCGGATACCGGGCGGTTCGTGGAAACGGAGCCCGAGTGGAGGAAGTTCGTCGGCCAGCTTGAAACTGTCCGCCGGGCTGCCGCCAGCCCGGAGCACATCAACGATGGTCCAGACACCCATCCGTCTGCCCGCCTGATACGTCTCCTCAATCCGCGGTACAGCAAGGTGCGCCACGGCACAGCCGTATCCGCGCGCATCGGCCTCAGTCGCATGCGCACCGAGTGTCGCCATTTCGACCAATGGCTGAAGCGTTTGGAAAACCTTCCGCCGTTGTCACCGTCGACGTGATCGGGCGGCCTTCTTAACAGAGGCTATCAATACCGTCCCGCACGCGCAGCTTCGCCTCGATGAATTCCTTGTGTGACACGCCGATGAGGCTGGCGATCTTGCGGACCAGGTGTTCCTCGTGCTTGTCGAGGTCGTCGTCGGCGAAGGCCACGGCCCACAGGTACTCCACCACCTTCTGCTTCTGCTCTTGGGAAAAGCCGGTCTTGATGAGAGAAGTGAACTGATAGTGGTCGATGGCCTCGTCGGCTTCAGCTTCGGCCAGCTCCACCAACTCCTGGGTCTCTTCCGGGGTGAGATCGAACTTGCGCTGCAATGCGGCCAGTACCACCGCTCGCTCGCCCTCGGTGGATTCGACGTCCGTGCGCATCATCTCGATCAGCAATGCGCCCGTGGCCACCTGGAGGCGGTGGCCATCCACCGGTCGGATGTCGCGGTGGCCGGGGTCGATGCGGCTTTCGAAAAACCGCTGGATGGCCCGAAGCATTATTGGCCCGCACCGTTGAGGAAGCGCACCTGGTAGTCCTTCCACTTGTCGGCCGGACGGGTGATGTCCCCGGTATAGGTGCCGAAACGGCCGCGCCGCCGGTCCCGAAAGTAGAGCTTCAGGGTTTGCTCCACCACCGGGAAGGCTATCTCATCCCAGGGGATGTCTTCCTCGCGGCACAACCGCACCTCGAGGCTCTCCTCACCGGCGCCGAACTCGCCGTCCCGCATGGTGCCGCGGAACATCACATAGACCTGATTGATCTGGGGCAGGTTGATGAGTGTGTAGAGCTCCGAGATGTCCACCTCGGCCAGGGCCTCTTCGCGCGTCTCCCTGGCGGCGCCTTCCATGGTGGTCTCGTAATCCTCCAGAAAGCCGGCGGGCAGGGTCCAGAACCCATAGCGCGGCTCGATGGCGCGGCGGCACAGAAGGATCGTGTCGTCCCATTCCGGGATGCAACCGACCACGACTTTCGGATTCGTGTAGTGGATGGTGTTGCAGGATCCGCACACGTGCCGCGGCATGTTGTCGCCCTCCGGAATACGGAATTCCACAGGAGCGGCACAGGCGCTACAATAGTTCATGTCCCAACCTTCCGGCCGGTTCCATCGGCAGACGCATCCTCACCGCGCCTGCGCGGGTTTTCGGCTGCGGATACTATAGGGTGATCCCTGTTTCGGGTCAATCAACAGGGGCGACGGGCGGGCTGGCGGGTGGTGCTGCTTGATTCGACCCTGCCCCCCGGATATGAAGTTCGCAGGCCTTCGTGTGCCGGCACACGATCGTCGCCGGTACACATCCCGTGGGGAGGCGCCGTGTCCATATTCCCTGAACGCCTTGAAGCATGGTTTCGCGAAGCGGCTCCCGAGGTCCGCTTCTGCTCCCTCCGTTACGTCGGTGAGCGCTCCGAACAGCTCTGCGTACGACGCGGCGTGGTGGAACCCGTTGCATCGGGGGATGACGCCGGTGTCATGATTACCGTGATTGACGGCGACGGGCTCGGTTACGCGGGCACCTGCGACCTGAGCCCGGAGGGGCTCGGCCGGGCCTTGAGCCGCGCCCGGGACTGGGCCCGCCGGACCGCGGCGCGCATGGCCTTCTCGGCTACGCCGCTCCAGGAAGCATGCCGGGGTGACTACCGGACCCCGGTGTCGATCCCCTGGGATTCGGTACCGTTGCGCGACAAGATCGACCTCCTTCATGCCGAGAGCGAACGTTTGCACACGGACCCGCGCATCGTGGATTGGGACGCGTCGCTGTGGCACTCGGAGACCGAGACCCTTTATCTGACCGCTGACGGCACCCGCGTCCACCAGACGTTGAGCCAGTTGGTGCCGACCCTGGGCTGTACCGCCAACGACGGTCCCGAGACGGTGAGCCGTACCTTCGGCGGGAGGGGCTTCTGCCGCCAGGGCGGCCTCGAAGTGCTGGACCAGACCGGGTTTCGGGACGCGGCGCCGGTGTTGGCGCAGGAAGCCCTGGAGCTCCTGGCGGCGCCCAATTGCCCCAGCGGCACCATGGATGTGTTGCTGGCCCCGGACCAGCTCATTCTCCAAGTCCACGAGTCCATCGGCCACCCGTTGGAGCTGGACCGCATCCTGGGCGACGAACGCAACTACGCGGGTACGAGCTTCGTTACCCCCGACATGTTCGGCCGCTACCGCTACGGGTCGGAGCTCTTGAACGTCACCTTCGATCCCACAGATCCGGGCCAGTTCGCCAGCTACGGCTTCGACGACGAAGGCCTGCCGGCGCGCCGGGAGCACATCATCAAAGACGGCGTGCTCATGCGGGGCCTGGGCGGACATCTGTCCCAGCAGCGGACCGGCCTCGCTGGGGTGGCCAATTCCCGCGCCACCCGTTGGAACCGTCCGCCCATCGATCGCATGGCCAACCTCAACCTGGAACCCGGGGAATCCACCTTCGACGACATGGTGCGCTCCATCGAGCGCGGCGTCTTCATGCAGACCAATTGCTCATGGTCCATCGACGACTCGCGCAACAAGTTCCAGTTCGGCTGTGAGCGCGGCACCGTGATACGGGACGGCCAGCTCCAGGAGGTAGTCAAGAAGCCGAACTATCGCGGCGTCTCCGCCACCTTCTGGCGCAGTCTCACCCACGTGGGCAACACCGACACCCGCGAGGTGCTGGGTACGCCGTTCTGCGGCAAGGGTGAGCCGAATCAGGTCATCCGAGTGGGGCACGCCGCGCCCGCGTGTGTGTTCGCCGGCGTTCAGGTGTTCGGCGGAGAACCTTGACTACGCGATGGAAACGCTACACGGGCGGGTTTGAAACGCGTCCGTAAATGGCGCTGTGCGGGCACGGGCGGGTTTGAAACCCGCCCCTACAACGGAGCGTCGTGCCCCATGCAAACCTATTTCTGCGAGCTGGCCGATTTCGGCGAGTCCCTGCTGAAAGCGCGGGAGGTGCTGCTGCTGGGCTTTACCGGCGAGGAGTCGAGCTTCGTGCGCTTCAACAGGAGTGCCGTGCGTCAGGCCGGTGCCGTGGAGCAGCGCAGTCTCGCCCTCCATCTGATCGCTGACCGGCGCCGGGTCACCATCGACGTGACCGCGTCCGGCGATGCCTCGCTGGACCGGGACCGTATCCGGAGGGCGATTGAAGCCGCGCGCGAAAGGCTGGGCATCGTACCCGAAGATCCCTTTCTCCATTACGCGACCGAGAACCGTTCCACCGAATCCGGGCATCCCAACCGATTGCCCGAGGACGAGGGACAGGTGGTGGAATCCATCGTGGCGGCAGGGGAGGGGCGTGACCTCGTGGGTATCTACATGGCCGGCGGCATACACCGGGGCTTCGCCAACTCGCTGGGCCAGCGGAACTGGTTCTCCACCTACAGCCACCACTTCGACTGGAGCTTCTATCTGGACGCCGACAAGGCGGTGAAATGCGCCTATGCGGGGTTCCTGTGGAATCCCTTGGAGTTTGAAGAGAGGGTCGCGCGGGCAGCCATGGAACTGGAGGCGCTGCGGCGCCCGTCACGAACGCTGGAGCCCGGGCGCTACCGCGTCTACCTGGCGCCGCAGGCCCTTGAGGAGGTCGTCGGACTGCTCCGTTGGGGCGGGTTCGGCCTGACTGCCCAACGCACACGGCGGACGCCGCTGCTGCGGATGATCACGGGAGACGCCGTGCTGGACCCGTCGGTAAGCATGGTCGAAGACACCCGTGCGGGTCTGACCGCCAACTTCGACGACGCCGGCTTCATCAAGCCGGACCAGGTCACCCTGATCGATCAGGGACGGTTCGGAGAGCCCCTGGTATCGCCCCGGGCGGCCAAGGAATACGGGGTTCCCGCCAACGGCGCCGGCCGGCGCGAGTCTCCCGATTCGTTGGTCATGGCCGGCGGCGTCATTCCGCGACAGGACGTTCTCGCGACCCTGGGCACCGGCATCTTCATCAACAATCTCTGGTACCTGAACTACTCCGACCGGGACGCCTGCCGCATGACCGGCATGACCCGCTTCGCCGCCTTTTGGGTGGAGAACGGCGAAGTGCAGGCCCCCGTCAACGTCATGCGCTTTGACGAGACGCTTTACCGGATGCTTGGGGACAAGCTCGTGGGCCTGACCCGGGAGGTGGAGCTGCTGCCGGACTCCAACTCGTACGGCGCCCGTTCCACCCGCAGCCTGCGGCTGCCCGGAGCGCTCGTAGACGATTTCGCCTTGACCCTGTAGCCGCTCGGGGGTTTCTAGTGTTGCGTTCCACAAATACGTTGACGAAGATGCGCAGGAATTCTTGCCGTCGGCAAGGCGCGACGACCTGTAGGGGCGACCGGCGGTCGCCCCCAGTGGCCCATACCACGCGAGGAGGAGCAACGCAGCCGACGGCGAGAAGGACCAGCATATTCGTCAACGTATTTGTGGAACGCAACACCAAGCATTGCAGATGCAGGGCTCAGGTGATTTATTGCCCTATATGCGCCGCACGATGGGACGTGTAGGGGCGGGTTTCAAACCCGCCCGCGCCCGCATCGCGCTCGATCTCGGACAGGGCTGCCGACAGGGAGGTAGAGATGGAAACCAATGGTTACGATCGCAAGGCCGATGACCTCGGCAACGTTGTTGCCCTCGAGCACGTCAATATCACGATCTCCGATCAGGCCAAGGCCGTCGTGTTCTACGTCCTGGGACTCGGGTTGACCCGGGACCCGTACATGAACGTGGGCCTGAACAACATGTGGATCAACGTGGGCGGCCAGCAGTTCCATCTGCCGAGCCGGGGCGTCCAGAAGATTCCGGGTTACATCGGCCTGGTTCTTTCCGACCTGGAAGCCTTGAAGGAGCGCCTGACCGCGGTAAAGCCCGAGCTCAAGGGAACCCGGTTCAAATGGCGCGAAGCCGGGGACCACGTGGCGGTCACGGGTCCCTGGGGCAATCAGTTTCGTTGTCACACGGCCGGGCCCGAGTTCGGCGACATGACCATCGGCATGCCGTACGTGGATTTCTGGACCCGCCCCGGCACTGCCCGGACCATCGGGAAATTCTACAAATCCGTTTTGCAGGCGCCGGTGACCTACAAGGGCGACAGCGCCAGGGTGAAGGTGGGACGCAACCAGAGCCTGATCTTCACCGAGACGGACAAGAAGATCCCCGCCTACGACGGCCACCACATCGCTGTGTACATCGCCAATTTTTCCCACGCCCACCAGTTCCTGTTGAGCCGCAACTTGATCATGGAAGAAAGCAACGCCCACCAGTACCGGTTCAGGGACATCGTGGATCCGGCCACGGGCGAGAAGGCCTTCGAGTTGGAACACGAAGTCCGGAGCCTCTATCATCCCATGGTCGGCCGTACCATGGTCAACCGGAACGCCGGGCAGACCCAGCGCGGCTACATGCCGGGGAAGGACGCCTACTATCCGTAGGGGGCAAACTCACGAAGGGACGCGTCTTCGACAGCCCTTTCGTACCTTCGCGTGGTATGGGCACGGGCGGGTTTGAAACCCGTCCCTACACTTTGAACAGGGTCTCCATACGGGTGAGCGCGGCGGCCATGTCGATGCCGGGCGCGTCGACCAACGGCAGCAAGGGGTCCGCGTTCCTTTCGAAACGCTTGATGGCGGTCTTCAGCGTATAGCGGCCGGGGTTCAGCTTGGCCGTGACCTCGGACCAGCGTAGCGGGCAGGACACCGGCGCGCCGGGCAGGGGCCGTACCGAGAAGGGCGCGGCGATGGTACGGCCGTAGCCGTTCTGGCCGAAATCGATATAGACCTTGCCCTCCCGGGCATGGAGCGGCCGCGCCACCGTGGCGATGTCCGGCACGGTCTGCTCGGTGGCCAGGGCCAGCAGACGGGCGAAGGTGCGGCACTGCTCGTAGAGGTATTGCCGCCCCATGGGCACCAGGATGTGAAGCCCGGTGGCGCCGGAGGTCTTGACGTAGGCCGTCACATCCAACTCCGCCAGGATGCTCTTGAGGGTTCTGGCCACGCGTACGACGTGGGCGAAGGGGGCCCCCTTGGGGTCCAGGTCCATTATCAGCCAATCGGGCCGCTCCAGAGTGTCCAACCGGCTGGCCCAGACGTGCAACGGGATCGTGCCCAGATTCGCCACGTAGCGCAGGCTGTCGACGTCGTTGACGACGAAATAGTCGATGTCGCGGTCGGCGTCCTTAGAATAGATCCGCCGGGTGGCCACCCAGTCGGGAACGTAGTCCGGGGCGTCCTTCTGAAAGAAAGCCTTGCCGTGGATGCCGTCGGGGAAGCGCGTCAGCACCAGCGGGCGGTCCCGGAGATAGGGCAGCAAAAACGGCGCGACACCCTCGTAGTAGGCGATGAGGTCGCTCTTGGTGTAACCGTCGTCGGGCCAGAACACCTTGTCGGGATTGGTGACGGTGAGCCTCGGCATCTCCCCCCGGAGTGGCGGTGCCGGCGCCTCCACCGTCTCCTCGCGGCAACAGTCCTCCGGCGCCTTGTCGTCTCGCAGGCCCAGAAACGACGGGTGCCGCAAACCGCCGTCGTCCGTCCATTCGGTGAACTCCACCTCGCAAACGAGTCGGGGCTCGACCCAGCAGTGGCCGGCCCCGGCGGGCGCCCCCTTCGCGAAAGGGGAATCCCTCCGCCCCAGGGTGACGAGCCGTTCGTGGATGGACCGAAGGGTCTCGCGGTCGAAGCCTGTGCCCACCTTCGACACGTAGACCAGATCTCCGTCATGGTAGAGTCCGAGATGAAGCGCCCCGAAGTGAGGGCGGGAGCCCCCGGGTTTCGTGTATCCGCCGACCACGAACTCCTGATGCCGCTGACACTTGAACTTCAACCACTCCCGAGTGCGCCCGGCCACGTAACGGCTGTCCGCGCGCTTGCCGATGATGCCCTCCAGGCGATTCTCCCAGGCGGCGCGATAGAAGTCCTCGCCGCGTTCGAGAACGTGTTCCGAGTATTGGACCACGCCCCGGTCCGGGAGAAAGAGGGCCAGACACTCTTTTCGTTGCGTCAAGGGCAGCGCGCGGAGATCCCGTTCCCCGGCCTCCAGGCAATCGAAGAACATTCCGCGTACCGGCACCGTCCGCGCCGCTCGCTCGATGTCGAAACGATTGGTCAGGTGCATCCGTTGCTGGAGTCGCTGGAAGCTTGGCCGGCCGCTGTCGTCCATGGCCACGATCTCGCCATCGATGAGAAACTGTCCCGGAGCCGTTGTGCTTAACGCGTGAACGATCTCCGGATATCGCACCGTGACGTCGTCGCCCTTGCGGCCCAAGAGAGTCACGGTGTCGTCGCGGCGCTGGGCGAGGACGCGAATGCCGTCGTATTTGATCTCAAAGAGCCAGTCCGGGTCGGAGAAGGGGGGGCCTCCGGCTGACGCCAGCATCGGGCTCGGCTTGCGCCGCGGAGTCACCCGGCCTGGCGCCCCGAACCGGCCCAGTGTTTCCTCGAGCAGGGCGGTCCGCGAGGCCGGATCCTCGCACTCCGACACCGTCAGGCCGGACAGGATGGAGCCGGGAAAGGCATCCACCGGTTCCGCTCCCGCCTCCGACTCGTTTTTGCTGAACAGCAGCCACTCCTTGCCGCCGCCGCCCATGCGCACGAGCATCCATACGCCCCGCAGCTTGTAACCCTGAAACTCGATTTCCAGCGTGCCCTCCTCGAGCTGCCCGAGCGGGTCCGAGGAGTGAAGCAGCCGGTACCGGCCCTGGTCCCACAGGATGACGGCGCCGGCGCCGTAGTTGTCCTTGGGGATCACGCCCTCGAAGTCGGCGTACTCGATGGGGTGATCCTCGACGTGCACCGCCAACCGCTTCTCGTGGGAACGGACGGACGGTCCCTTGGGAACCGCCCAGCTCTTGAGAACTCCGCCCATCTCCAGACGGAGGTCATAGTGCAGCGCCCGGGCGGCGTGCTGCTGGACCACGAACAGACCGCCGGCCGAGGAGATTTGGCCGCCGAATGACTCGGGAGTGCGCTCGGGGTCGCGCTTGCGCCGGTATTCATCCAGTGGGGAGGACATGGTCGATTGGGGGTAACCTCATAACTTGTAGAATTCTAAAGGTATTTCGTGGTAGACTGCAATGGTTCGAAATTGGAGGGACTAACTGGAGGGACCATTATGGCAGCACGCGCCATCAGTTCCGGGACGATTTCTTTCGGACTGGTTTCCATCCCCATCAAGCTCTACACCGCGGCGTCGTCTGGCGGCATCGCGTTCAATTTCCTGCACAACCGATGCGGCTCGCGCATGAAACAGCAGCAGTTCTGCCCCGTGTGCGAAGAGGTCGTGCAGCGGTCGGACCTCGTCCGTGGCTACGAGTTCGCCAAGAACCAGTACGTCCGTTTCGAGAACGACGAGCTCAAGGCCCTTGAAGAGGAGACCTCCAAGGTCATCGAGCTCGAAGAGTTCGTACCGTTGGAAAAGGTCGATCCGGTGTACTTCGAGAAGACCTACTACCTCGGCCCCGACAAGGGCGGCGACAAGGCCTATCGCCTGCTGGCGGACGCCATGACCGAGTCCAACCGGGTCGGTCTCGCCAAATACGTCATGCGGGGCAAGGAAGGGCTGGTGCTGATCCGCGCGGTCCAGGGCGGGCTCATGCTCCATACCATGTACTACGCCGACGAAGTCCGTGATTTCGACGACATCGACCGGGGCCAGACCGTCAAGCTCAAGGACGGTGAGATGGACCTGGCCGTCCGCCTCATCAACGAGCTAGTGCGCAAGGAGTTCCATCCGGAGAACTATCACGACGAATACAAGACACGGGTCCTCCACCTGGTGGAGCAGAAGGTGGAGGGGAAGGAAGTCACGGCACTGGAGCCTCAGGTCCGCCAGAGCCAGGTGGTGGACCTCATGGAAGCCCTCAAGGCCAGCCTGGAACGGAAAGACGGCGCGGCGAAGCCCAAGGCCCCGCGCGCGGCCAAGTCTGCTGCCGCGAGCGCGCCGGACGGCGAGATGGGCCTCGAAGCAGAGTTGAGCTTCGAGGAGTTCCAGGCGGCGGTGGGCGAATCCGGCCTGGAGGTGGCCGCGGCCGAGCTCAAGCGCAGCTACAACGGGCTGACCTCCCTCAAGAAGCGCAAGAAGCTTGCCGCGGCCGACGTCCGCGGCAAGGTCGTGAATCTCCGCAAGGACCTGGAGGTGATCCGGTCCGATCCCGAGCTGTTCGGAGACACACCGAAGAAGCTCAAGGCCGCCCGCATCCCCCTGACAGGCCGGAACTGGGAACGTTACTGAGTTGGACGGACCCGCCTTTTCGCCTTGGACATACCGACATGCGAGGGGAGAGCACAGGCAAGGGGCACCGGGTGATAGAGGAAGCCGGGCGCCTGCTGGACCAATGCGGTATCGAACGCGCGCCGGTGGATCTGGTGGGCATCGCGCGCCACTTGGGAATCCGTCGCATACGGGAGCTGGACGTTCGACTGGACGGCCAACTCGTGGAGCTGGGCGACGGCGGCTACGAGGTCATCCTGAGCAGACACGCGCCTCACACCCGCCAACGATTCACCCTGGCCCACGAGATTGCACACATCCTTGTCGCCTCGGTGGAGGACGGGTCCATGAGCTGCGGCGACGGACCCACCGAAGAGCTCTGCAACAGCGTTGCCGCCGAGTTGCTGATCCCCACACGCTTCATCTCCGATGCGGCGGCAAACGATCTCGACGTGTCCGCCTTTCGACGTTTGGCCACGCGGTTTCAGTGCTCTCTCGAAGCCACGGGCTGGCGCATCCTCAACATCGGGCAGGGCACGGGCGCGCTGCTGATCTGGCGCCACCAGGATGACGGCAGCCTGGAGTTGTCCGCCTCGCCCCGCACCTTCGGTTTCGATGCGCCCTTCGATGACGGCGACGTCCTTGATGGGGCCATGCCGTTCGTGCGAAAGTTGATGCAACGAAACGAAGGCTTGGTCACCTACGATGACCCGCGGAGGGGGACAGCCTATCAGGGTGACTACCTACGGCTGAACAAGGTGTTGCTGATGTTTCTTAAGACCGGAGTAGATCGGGACCCGAAACCGGGACGCCGCGCTGCCGGCGCGCCGGGCCAGGGCGAATTGTTCGGGTAGCCGCGAGCCGGCGAGTGAAATGCGGGGTCCTTCGACTTCGCTTCGCTACGCTCAGGACGAACGGTGCAAGAGGTCTTGTTCAATCCCGTTCGTCCTGAGCCTATCAAGGGCCTCACGGCCCAGGGTCTATGGCAGTAACTGCGCTGCAAACCACCCGTTCGCCCTGAGCGTAGTGAGGCGCAGCCGAGCGAAGTCGAAGGGCGCAAGCTCGCAGTTACTTGGAAGCGTAGCGAAGCGGCGTCGAAGGATGAACGCAATTTACCTCGATATTCACGCGACGCGCATCCAGGAGGAGTTGTCATGAAACCAATGGAAACCATCGATCTCGAAGCGCTGATTGAGCAGACCGGGGCCGCGGGCAAGGGGCGCGCGGTGGTGTGGCAGGACTCGGAGTCCATCGCGTTCCTGAGCCGCGGACGGAAACGTCGCATGGACTTCCACGTGGACCCCAGCGATGAGGTCACGCTGGTGCTCAAGGGGGAACAGCGCCTTCACTGCCTGACCGGCGATGGGGAGGAAAAGGTCGTGGTGATGGGACCCGGTCAAATGACCCTGTGTCCGGGCGGCGTGCCCCATTCCCCCCGGGTTGCCGACGACACCTGGTTCCTGGTCTTCGAGCGGGTGCGCAGGCCAGAGGAGCAGGATCGGTTCATGTGGTTTTGCGAGAACTGCGGCAAGAAAGTATATGAGGTGGACGTCACGGTCGGCAACTACAGCGACGACCCCGTTGGGCAGGTCCACAGGGAGTTCTACGGCGACGAAAAACTCAGGACCTGCCGCGACTGCGGCAGCGTCATCCCAGCACCGGAATGACTCGGCGGAAGACCGGCGGATGATCGACTACACGCAAGCCTTGGAGCAGCTAGCCGAGGGCTACGGCAAGGCTGAAGAGCAGGTCGTCGCGACCTATTTCAATGCCCCGCGAACGCCCGGCGAGCACATCCCGTGGCTCAAGGCCCAGGCGTTCAAGGAGTACTCGGCGATCCAGCCCCTGGTGCGCGCCCTCGACAAGCTCTACCCGCAGCTCGACCGGCAGGTGGACCGTCACGACTACGAGGAGCTGTGCCACAAGCTCGGTGACGAGATGAGCCACGCCAGGCTGATCATGGATTTTTTGGAGGAGCTGACGGGACGGCGTCTGATGCAAAAGGACCTGACGTGGCTGCCCGAGGACCGCAAGCTCGCCGAGGTCCGGGCGCGGTACTCCCGGAGCTACGCCGGACTGCTGCACGGCTCCGAGCGCATCACCACCAGTGAGATACAGCGGCGTGACGAGATGCTGGAACGCGCGGCCATCACCGTGACCGAGGGCGGCGGCGGGGCGCTCTACGAGGTTTGTCGCCACCTGAAGGGCAACCGCGTCAACCGGAGGATCGCGTCCATTTTCGGACGCATCCACCGGGACGAGACCAGGCACAGCGATGCCAACGAGCTAGCCACGCTGGTCAAGACCCGGAAAGACCACGACCGCGCACGCCGCATCATCGCCGACGTTTCGTCCCAGCGTCTCCGGATGCGCAACGAACAGTTCGGTTTTCCGCTAGCCCGCAGCGAGCTTCGAGCACTCGATAGGATGTGCACCGCGGCAGCGTCGAGCCGTGAGGCTGTGCCGCAGGAACACGAGATGTAGGGGCGGGTTTCAAACCCGCCCGTTCCCGCAAAGCGCGATGTCTGGGCGAGCTTCAAGCGCGCCCTGAACGAACGGGAGGATCCATTGAGCACTGATACCATGCCGGTCATCGACATCGACTCTCACGTCGAGGAGCCCCAGGAGACCTGGGAACATCTTGACTCCAGGTATTTGGATCGGAAGCCCTTTCCGGTGGTGGCCAGAGACCTGCCCATCCTGGGCGGCATCAACGCCTTCTGGTACATCGACGGTACCGTCTACCCCAAGCCCGTGGGCCGGGGTAACCTGGTGTACGGCACTCCGACGGAGATGCGGTTCGCCACCCAGAAGGAATTCACCATCGGCTCCCAGACCATGACGGACATCGACGCGCGTCTCAAGGACATGGACGCGGTGGGAATAGACATGCAGGTGGTGTTCTCCACGGTATTTCTCCAGCCGGTCACCGACGACCTCCTGTTCGAGGCCGCGCTGATGCACAGCTACAATACCTGGATGGCCTCGGCCTGCGCCCAACGCCCGGACCGTCTCAAATGGGGCGCCATCCTGCCCATGCGGGACCCGCGTCTGGCCCTCGACGAGCTCAACCACAGCCTGAAGCTGGGCGCCTCCGTTGCCGGAATCTATGGCACGGTGGGCGACACCATGCTGCACGACCTCTACTACGATGAATTCTTCGCCGAGGTGGAGCGCCTCGGCGTGCCCCTGGCCATCCACGCCGGCTGGAGTCATCCGGGCATCACCCGAAGCATGGACGACGTCTCGGGGTCCCGCGCCCTGGGCTTCACGCTGCCGGTCATGATGGGGTTCTACAGCTTCTTGGCCGGTGGCATCCTGGAGCGGCACCCGCGCATCAAGGTGGCCTTCATGGAGATCGGCGTCCAGTGGGTACCCTACCTGGTGCAACGCATCGATCACTACCACTACGCGGATGGCGCCCTGGGCCTGCCGCTCCCCGTCAAGCAGCCCGTGTCCGAAACCCTCAAGCAGAGCGAGGTCTACTTCACACCGGAGGCGGACGAGATCTTCCTGCCCCAGGTGGCCGAGTATGTGGGCGAAGACCGGCTGCTGTTCGAGGGCGACATGCCCCACGCGGAGGCCCGGGAAGGCGCCAAAGGGGAGTTGCTGGAGCGGGACGACCTCTCGGAAGAGCTCAAGTGGAAGATCCTGAGCACCAACGGCCGGCGGTTCCTCAACCTCTGACGGATGCAGCATGAGCCCCGAGGCACTCGCCGACAAGATACTGGAGCGTCTCAAGGACGGTCCGCTCCATTTCGAGGACGTCCTGTTGCAGTTCAGGGAGGAGCCCTACCGGGTGGTGCTCCAGGCCTGGGGGCGGTTGCGGGAAGCCGGCGCTCTCGGGCGCGAGATCGAGACGGGACGTTACGTCGCCGGCGAGGACACCCAAAAGAAGTGAACGGGGGTTCATCCATGACTCCAAGTTTCGACGGCAAGGTGATCATCGTAACCGGCGGGGCCCGCGGCATCGGCCGGGTGTACTCCCAGGAGCTGGCCAAGGCGGGAGCGAGGGTGGTGGTGTCGGACATTCTGGACGGGGAACCCTGCGCTTCCGGGATACGGGAACAGGGAGGGGAGGCGTTCTTCGTCAAGGCCGACGTCACCAACGGGGACAGCGTCAAGGCCATGGCCGCGGCCGCACACGACCGCTACGGACGCATCGACGGTCTGGTGAACAACGCGGCGATCTTCGCCGACATCCGCTACGCGCCGTTCGACGAGATCAGTGTGGCCGAATGGGACGCGGTGATGGACGTAAACGTGAAAGGCGTGTGGCTGGTCTCCCGGGCGGTCTATCCCTACATGAAGCAGCAGGGTTCCGGAAAGATCGTGAACATCGCCTCCGGTGTGCCCTTCAAGGGCATTCCCGTCTACGCCCACTACACGGTGTCCAAGGGCGCCGTGGTGGCGCTGACGCGGGTGCTGGCCCGGGCCACCGGAAAGGACGGCATCTGCGTCAACGCCGTGGCGCCGGGGCTGACCCGCAGCGAAAGCCTGCTGGAGGTCCGCGGCGGCCTGGTGGACGAGGACGACGTGCCGCAGATCCAGAGCCGCGCCATCCCGCGCAGCCAGTATCCCGAGGACATCGTCGGCGCCGTCATGTTCTTCCTCTCCGATGCCTCGAGTTTCATCACCGGGCAGACGCTCCTGGTGGACGGCGGCTCTTACATGCACTGAGCTTGGCGCCCTTCGACTTCGCTACGCTACGCTCGGGACGAACGGAGAAGACCTCCACTCGTCCAGACGACAGGCACGGCGGGGCAAGACAAAGGATGAACACCATGGGCGATTCGCACACACTGCCGTACCACGACATGCGCGGTCTCGTGGCCCTGATGGAGGCCGAGGGCCAGCTCCGGCGCATCACCAAGCCCGTGGAGGCCCGCTATCTCCATACGCTCCTGGCCCAGGCCGACACCGCGCTGCTGATGGAAAACGTCGAGGGCTACTCCATCCCGGTAGTGGGCGGGCTGGTAGGTTCGCGCCAACGGGTCGCGTTGGGGCTCGGGTGCGACCAGAAGACCCTGGGACAGAAGTTCATGGCGGCCCTGGACAAGCCGATGGAGGCGGAGGTGGTGGCCGATGGGCCGGCCCAGGAGGTGGTGAAGATCGGCGACGAAGTGGACCTCACCGAGCTGCCCATTCCCTTCCAGCATCGAAAGGACGGCGGCCCCTATCTCTCGGCGGGCATCTCGGTGTCCAAGGATGCCGCCGGGCGGCGCAACGCGGGCTGCTACCGGCTCATGTACCGGACCCCGCGGGAGACCGGCATCGACCTCGTGTCGCCGTCCGACATGCGTTTCAGCTACGAGGCGGCGCTCAAGCGGGGCGAGCCGCTGCCCATCGCCATCGCCTTCGGCACCGGCACGCCGGAGCTCATCGCCGCTGCCTACAAGGCGCCGCCGGGTTACGACGAGTTCGCGGTGGCCGGCTCGCTGTACGGCCGGCCGGTGCCCCTGGTGAAGTGCAAGACCGTGGACCTGGAAGTGCCGGCCCACGCGGAGATCGTCCTGGAGGGTGAAATCTCCACCGACGGCTGGACCATCGACGAAGGGCGCTACGGCGACTTCACCGGACATCAGTGCTCGATCCGCTGGAACCCGGTCTTCAAGGTCAAGGCGGTGACGCACCGCAGGAACCCGATCCTCCAGACCATCCTGATGCCGTGGGAGAACGACTGGCTGGAGGCGCCGCCCTTGGAGGCCGCGGGATGGCGCGCGCTACGCGAGGCCAGCATCAAGACCGTGGCGGTCTACGCCACCCCGGGAAGCGCCTGCTACTGGCACCTCTACGCTGCCATCGACAAACGGCCCGGAGAAGGGAAGAACGCCCTGCTGGCGCTCATGTCGCTGCACGCCCTCAAGCTCGTGGTGGTCACCGACGGCGACGTGGAACTCACCGATCCCATGGCGGTGGAGCGTGCCATGGCCTTCCGGGTCCAGCCCGACGAGGACGTCATCATCGTCTCCGGCGCCCGCGGCAAGCACCTCGACCCCACCCTCAAAGCCTCACGGCTACCCAAGGGCTCGCTCCCCACCACCTCCAAGATGGGCATCGACGCCACCATCCCCGACGACGTCGACCCGGCCGAGTACGAGTTGTTGGAGTATCCCTTCATGGACGACGTCAAGCTGGAAGACTTCCTGTAGGCTATCTCGAGTCTTGCCTGGCGTCACAGAAATATATCGATATCCGGACACTGGGACAGGCGTTTGTCGGCTGTGGCCAGCGTAAGGCCATAGACTTTGGCACTCGCGGCTATGAAGCGGTCGGCGGGGTCCTCGTGCGACAGAACGATGCTTCGACTGGCGAGGGCTACGTCAAAAGTCAGCGGCGCCTCCATGACTGGAGCGGCGGTTCGCGCTTGGCGGACCCATGCATGAGGCTCCGCATCCAACTTGAGGCGTCCACGCTCGGCCAGCAGAAGTGTTTCCCAAAGGCTTATTGGCGAGAGCCATAGCTCGTTCTCTTGAGTGGCGAGCGCCTCTCGTGTCCGATTCGACAGCCGTGCAGCATCTAGAATGCTCCAAAGCCAAACATGGGTATCGAGCAGCAGCTTCATCGAACGTCTGGCTCGGATTGAAGGACTTCCCACTCGGAAGCTTCCGCCACCGGGGCAACAATGTCGCCAACGATTCGACCTCGGCCCTTCATGCAGTCCAACCAACCCTCTCGCCGGTCCGGGGGAGGAGGGGGAATGATTTGAGCCACGGGTTTGCCGAACCGCGTTACCAACACCGGTTTGTGGGTCTTACCCACCCGGTCAAGCACGGCAAGACAGGTGGCCTTGAATTTGGAGATCTGTATCTCTTCCATTCGTGGAGTATAACATGGTCAGAATAATTGGTCCAAGTCTACGACACTAAGGATTTCCATTTGGGTGCCGATTACTTGCTATGTGAGCAAGCCGGATACGCCCGACCTTCGATCATTGGGAAGATCGGTTCACCAGGCGCTAGCAGCGGCATTGGATATCGTCTTCCCGCCGTGTTGCATGGCCTGCGACGCTTGGCTGCCATCCCGGGCGCCAGGTTGTTTCTGCCGATCGTGTGATGAACAAATACAACTGGCCCGGCCGCCATTCTGCCAACGTTGCGGGCGACCGTATCCGCATGAGTGGCAAGGCGACCACCTGTGCGGCGGGTGCCTGCTTCAGCCACCGTCCTTCTCCATGGCGCGGAGTTGGGCGTACTATCCGGGGCACTCGGCGGCGTCGCATCCACTGCGTGAAGTCATTCACAGGTTCAAGTACGGCCGGCAGGCGGCCCTCGGGCAACCCCTCGGCCAACTCATGGCGCGGGCCTGCCAGCCGTGGTTTCAAACCTCCGCCCTCGATCTCATCATCCCGGTTCCGCTGCATCCGCGGCGGCTCCGCTGGCGAGGCTTCAATCAGTCCGTGCTGCTGGGCCGGGAAGTAGGACGGGCGTGGAGAATTCCGCTGGATCCCTTTGTCCTGACAAGAAGCACCGAGACAGCCCCTCAGAGCACGTTGAGCCTGAAGGAACGTCAGCCGAACGTACGCGGCGCTTTTTCCATCGCTCCGCGCCGGACTGTCGAGAAGCTGCGCCTGCTGCTAGTGGACGACATCTACACCTCCGGAGCCACCGTCAACGAGTGCACACGCGTCCTGCTGCATACCGGCGCACGGGAGGTTCAAGTGCTCACGTTGGCCCGAACGGTGTCTTGACCCGCGCCAAGACTCGATTGACCGTCCACAAGAAACATGGCATCACCAAGTTACTTTCCGAACGAACCATCCCCTAACACCCGCCACGGGAATATGGCGCCTGGTCACGGCGGAGTTTTCGCAATGAGGCTAAACTCGATAAATATTGAAGGCTTCAGGGGCATTCCGAACCTGCAATTGGAGTTTCACAAGCAAGTCAACGTGCTGGTCGGCGTCAATGGTGTTGGAAAGTCCGCCGTTCTGGATTGCACGGCGATTATGCTGTCGCGTTTGATTGGAAGGATACGTTCATCCGCAGGCACAGGGCGTTACTTCACCCACTCCGATATCAACAATCGTCGCCAGTGGACCAGGAACGAGATCGAAATTGCCTTTCAGGGAAAGCCTCTTCGATGGAGTGTAGTGAAAACCAGGAGAGGCCGGCAAAAGCAAAGTATCTCGGGACTCGTCGACTTGAGGAGAGACGTGGAATTGTTTCGTTCCAAACTGGCGGAGGACGAAGCTGCACGCCTCCCGCTTGCCGTCTATTATCCTGTCAATCGTGCAGTTCTTGACATCCCACTACGAATAAGGAAGCGGCATCCCTCCGACCGGCTGGCTGCGTATGACCAAGCGCTGTCAGGAGAATGGAGCAGCTTTCGGGTATTTTTCGAATGGTTCAGGGAACGCGAGGATCTGGAGAATGAGAAACGCTTGGACAAACCCGAATTCCGCGACTCGCAACTCCAAGCCGTACGGACCGCCACCGAAAGGTTCCTTGCGGGTTTTAAGGGACTCAAAGTAAGAAGATCACCATTGCGTATGGTCGTGGAGAAACACGGAGAGGAACTGATCGTCAACCAACTCTCAGACGGGGAGAAATGCACCCTCGCGATGGCGGGTGATCTGGCTCGCCGCATGGCCATTGCCAATCCAGCCATGGTGGACCCCCTTCAGGGCGAAGCCGTTGTTCTGATCGACGAGATCGATCTCCACCTGCACCCAGGGTGGCAGCGTCGCCTCATTGCTGCCTTGACCAAGACTTTTCCCAAATGCCAGTTCTTGCTCTCGACGCACTCCCCGCCGATTCTCGGCCACTTGGACTCCAAGAGCATCTGGATCTTGCAGAGGACGAAATCTGGTATCAGCGCGAAACGCCCGGATGACGCCTATGGACAAACAACAGACAGAATTCTCGAGGACATCATGGGTGTTCCGCCACGGCCGAAAGAAGTTCAGAATACACTCAACAAGCTGTTTCGTGCGATCGAGCGAGGAGACATGATGGAAGCCAAGCGGCTATTGAGCGACATGCAACGCAAGGTCGGCGCAGATCCCGACCTCGTCAAGGCAAGTGTCCTCATCCGACGCAAGGAAGCCCTGGGACAGTGAAGCGGATCCTGAAGGTTCCGGAACCTGCGGACTTCTCCGCATGGAAAGCAAAGGACCGCATGAGACATCACCCCAATTGGGACCGGCCGCCAAGGCCAACAAAGGAGAGGGTCCATGATGCGCTCATGAGGGAACAGGGATTCATCTGTTGTTATTGCGAGGTACGCATTGCAAAGGACAACAGCCATATCGAACATTTCCGCCCCAAACAAATTTTCCCTGAGCTCCAACTGGATTACACAAATCTCCACTGCTCTTGCCAAAGAGAACAATCAGCCGGAGAGCCGCGTCATTGTGGATACGCAAAGGGGAGCTGGTTCAATGCAGAACTACTCGTTTCCCCTTTGGCTCCCGATTGCGAAGACCGGTTCAGGTTCACCGCTAACGGTGAGATACTCCCTCGTCGAGACGATGACGCTGGAGCCAAAGAGACCATCCGCAGGCTCCGCCTGGATCTACCCAAACTTTGCGCGCTCCGTGCTGCCGCATTAAACGCGCTGTACAATTCGGCGACTACCGAGATCAGACAGCTCTTGGCAAGGGACACCGAAGGCCAATTCTTGGATTTTCACTCGACTATCAGGCACGTCTTGTTGGCCTGACCGTCGCACCTATTCCTACCTCGTTGCGAACTCGGCACCGTCTCAAGGGTATTCTTTAGCGAGAACACGCTACCGGCGGCTCAACGTCACCGGTATCCCGTAACGCGGCTTCAGCGTGACTTTGGCCATGGTCTCGATGGGGTGATCGGGAACGACGTGGATTTTGAAGCGCTGAAGGATCTGCGCCAGCACGAGTTGGATCTCGAGCATGGCCATGCCGGCGCCGATGCAGGTGCGGGGTCCGGCGGCGAAAGGCAAATAGGAGTAGGGATGGCGGCCTTCACCGCGGTTCGGTTGAAACCGGTCCGGATCGAAGCGCTCCGGGTCGGGCCAGAAGTCCGGGTGGCGGTGAAGCGCATAGGGAATGACCCCCACATAGGCTTTCGCCGGCAGCACGTGGCCGCCGAACTCCTCCTGCTCTTCCGACCGTCGCGCGTAACCCCACACCGGGGGGTAGATGCGCATGGATTCCTGCACGACCTGCTTCAGGTAAGGGATCCCTGGGAGGTCCTCGGCCGTGGCGGGTGCGCCGTTCAGGGCCGCCGTGAGGCTCTCGGTCAATTGTGCTTCGATGTGGGGATGCATCCCCAGCAGATACAAGGTCCACGCCAGGGCGTTGGCCGATGTTTCATGCCCGGCCAGCATCAGGGTCACCACCTCATCGCGCATCTGTCTCTCATCCATTCCCTCACCGGTCTCCTCGTCGAGCGCATGGATTAAACGATCGAGGATGTCGTCGTCACCCACGCCACGGCCGCGGCGCGCTTCGATCATCCCGTAGACGATGCGGTCCAGGCGCTTCACCGCGCGTCGCCATTTCAGGTTGTAGGGTGTCGGGATCCAGGAACAGAGCGTCATCAGCGCGCGGATCTCGTGCGCGTTCAGATTGACCACCTCCAGGATCTCCGCGACCTCGCCGGCATGCCCTTCCAGATCGCTGCCGAACAGGGTCGCACCGACGATCCGGAACGTCAGCCCGCTCATCTCCCGGTCCATCCAGAAAATGTCGCGGCCGGCCCGTGTATCCCATTGCCGCATCAATGAGGACGTCAGGCCATTGATCCTCTCGTCGAAGCTGTTGACGTGGCGGTTGCTGAACAAGGGCTGCATGAGCCTGCGCTGCCGGACCCAATGGGGTCCGTCGTTGGATACCAGGCCGTTGCCCATGACCCGGGCCAGCACGCGATAGTCGATGATGCGCTTGGAGAAATGCCGGTAGTCTTGTGACAGCACCGGGCGTATGAAATCCGGATGGTTGACGAGATAGACGTCGTGGAATCCACGCCAGCACATGAAGTCTCCATACTCCTGCAGCATCTCATGCAGCAGAACGTGCGGTTCCGTGGCGAAGCGTCGGATCTGATGGAACCGGGGCGTTGAAGGAGGGTGCCTGTGCGGTTCGGTCGGGTTGGCGATCATGGCACGAGAAAAGAGTCGACGTACTCGATATGGATTCAACCTGGACTATTTGTCTCCACTTGCACTATGACATATTTCCGATAAAAGAGGGGAAACGACCGTACCCACGCCTCATTCCGCCGCACACCGGCACGGTTATCGAGAGGAAACATAGATGGCCGAGTATCCCGTCGAGCCCGTATCCCACGCCGAGCCGGCGCCGAGGAAGAAGACCTACATCAGCGCACAATCGCTGCTGGAGGACTCGTTCCGACTCGGCATGCAGATCCTGGAAAGCGGCTTCCGTCCGAGTTTCATCGTCGGCATCTGGCGGGGCGGTACGCCGGTGGGCATCGCGGTCCAGGAACTGCTGGATTTCTTCGGCATCGAGACCGATCACATCGCCATCCGGACCTCCTTCTACAAGGGCATCGGCCAGACAGGTTCGCGGATCCGCATCCACGGCATGCAGTACATCATCGACAACGTCAACGCCGACCAGGGGCTGCTGATCGTCGACGACGTGTTCGACACCGGCCTCAGCATCGAAGCCGTGCTTTCACACCTGAAAGACAAGTCCCGCCGCAACACTCCCGTGGATACTCGCGTGGCCACCGTCTACTACAAGCCAGGCAACAACCGCACCAAGCGCGAACCCGACTACTACGTACACCAGACCGACCACTGGCTGGTCTTCCCCCACGAGCTTCACGGCCTGACGCGGGACGAGATCATCAAGCACAAGCTCGGAGTTGCGCCTTTCATGCCGCGGCTGTAACGGCTTGAAAGAGGGCTTGCATCCCGGAACGACACCATATATAGTGTGTCGTCGTTCTTTTGGCACCGTATATTGTAGTCGTAGATTGTAGTATTTGGCGGGTTGTCTTCATGGAAACAACTGACGGCGGCGGCTACCTTCTTGAAGCCGAGGAGATTGTAAAACGTTTCGGCGAGTTCACGGCCAACGACCGCGTGACCCTCAGGCTCAGGCCCGGTGAGATTCACGCGCTGCTGGGAGAGAACGGCGCCGGTAAATCCACCCTCGTCAAGATCATCTACGGCGCGCTGCAGCCCACCGCGGGCCGGCTTCGCTGGCGTGACGAGACCGTTACCGTGCCGAACCCGGGAGTGGCGCGGCGCCTGGGCATCGGCATGGTGTTCCAGCATTTCTCGCTGTTCGATGCGCTCACGGTCGTGGAGAACATCGCCCTGGCCGTGCCTGGTCCTTTCGATCCGAACGCACTCGCCGAACGCGTCGCCCGGGTATCCGGAGAATACGGACTGCCGCTGGAACCCACCGCGCTGGTGGCGGACCTGCCGGTGGGGGTGCGTCAGCGCATCGAGGTGGTGCGCTGCCTGCTCCAGGAGCCGCGCCTGTTGATCATGGACGAGCCCACCGCGGTCCTGACGCCCCAGGAGGCGCGCCAGCTCTTCGTCACCCTGCGCCGGCTGGCGGACGAAGGCTGCGCGGTGCTCTACATCTCCCATCGACTGGAGGAGGTGCGGCAACTCTGTCATCGCGCCACCATCCTGCGCCAGGGCAGGGTGGTGGCCAGCGTGGATCCCAGGGTCGAGACCGCGGCGTCGCTGGCGCGGCTCATGGTTGGCGCGGATGTGCAGCCCGTAAACGTCGAGGCGCGGGAATCGTCGGGCCCCGCGGCGCTGACGGTCAGTAACCTGTCCCTCCCGGCCGTAGGGCCCTTTGGGGTGCCCTTGCGCAACGTCTCCCTGGCGGTTCGGAGCGGCGAGGTGACCGCCGTGGCTGGAGTCGCCGGCAACGGCCAGTCCGAGTTGTTCGAGATCCTGTCCGGCGAACGGCTGGCGCCCACGCCCGAGTCCGTCACCATCACCGGACGGCCGTGTGGCATCCGGGATATCACCGAGCGCCGCCGCCTGGGCGCCGCCTTCGTCCCCGAGGAGCGGCTCGGGCACAGCGCCGTGCCCGGCTTCAATTTGTGGGAGAACGTGCTCCTCACCCGCCATGCCTCCGGCGACGATCTGGTGCGCACCGGCTTCATCAGCGGCGGCCGCACCCGCGCCCTGGCGACTCGGGTCACCAAACGCTTCGACGTGCGCTCCGGACGCCACGACCAGGAAGCCAACGCCCTCTCCGGCGGCAACCTCCAGAAATTCGTCGTGGGCCGCGAACTGGACCGCAAGCCGTGGGTGCTGGTCGTGAACCAGCCCACCTGGGGCGTGGACGCCGGCGCCGCCGCGCTCATCCGGCAGGCCCTGGTGGATCGGGCACGGGCGGGCGCCGCCGTGTTGGTGATCAGCCAGGACCTCGACGAGATCTTCGAGATCGCCGACCGCATCGCGGTCATCTCCCGCGGCACCCTGTCCGACGCCTATCCCTCCGGCGGGATCGATCGGGAGCGCATCGGCATGCTGATGGCCGGGGCGCACGCAGCCGGCACGTCGCCGGACGAGGACGCACGGGCGTGAGACTGGTGCTGGAGAAGCGTCCGGAGCGCAGCCGGGCGATGCAGGTCGCCTCTCCGCTCTTAGCCGTCGCCCTCACCGTCTTCTTCGGCAGCATCCTCTTCGCCGCCCGCGGCTTCGACCCGCTGCATGCCATCTACGTCTACTTCATCGGGCCGCTGACCACCCTGTGGTCGGTAGAGGAGCTCATCGTCAAGGCCACCCCGTTGGTGCTCGTAGGCGCCGGGTTGGCCATATGCTTCCGCGCGGATCTGTGGAACATCGGCGCCGAAGGCCAGCTCATCGCGGGGGCCCTGGCCGGCGCCTCGATCCCCGTCCTGGCGCCCCAGTGGGACTCGGCCCTGGCGATCCCCGCGATGTTGCTCCTGGGCATGCTCGGCGGCATGGCCTGGGCGGCGGTGCCCGCGTTGCTGCGCAACCGCTTCGGCGCCAACGAGATCCTCACCAGCCTGATGCTGGTGTACGTGGCGCGGTATCTACTGGACTGGCTGGTTCGGGGACCGTGGCGCGACCCCCACGGGTTCAACTTTCCCAAGTCCATCAGCTTCAACGACTGGCATCTGCTGGCGACCTTCGGCGACGGGCGGGTGCATCTGGGCGCGGTGTTCGCCGTCATCGTGGTGACCGTCCTGGCCATCTTCATGTCCCGCACCCTCAAGGGCTTCGAGATACGGGTGACAGGGGAGGCCCCGCGCGCGAGCGGGTTCGGCGGTTTCTCACGGCCGGGAACCACGTGGCTCTGCTTCGGGCTTTCCGGCGCCCTGGCCGGATTGGCGGGCATCTGCGAGGTGGCGGGCCCGGTCGGACAGCTCCAGCCCACCATCTCCCCGGGCTACGGCTTCACCGCCATCATCGTGGCGTTCCTCGGACGGCTGAATCCGGTGGGCGCGCTGTTCGGGGGACTGGTGCTGGCCATCTGCTACCTCGGCGGCGAGGCCGCACAGGTAGAACTGTCCATCTCCGAAAAGACGGCGCAGGTATTCCAGGGCATGCTGCTCTTCTTCATCCTGACCTGCGACACGCTGATCCGGTGCAAGGTACGGCTGGAATGGGCAACGCGGAGCCCCTCGCAACGAGGCGAGCGTGTGCCCATGGGGCTCCGGGACACGGCGTCCCGCACCGCCGACGCCGAGGGAGCCTCACAATGAGCGCCCTGGAAGCGGTCCTGCTCACCATAATCACGGCATCGACACCGTTGCTGCTGGCAGCGGTGGGCGAGTTGGTGGTGGAACGCTCGGGCGTGCTCAACCTGGGTGTCGAGGGCATGATGATCATGGGCGCGGTTGCCGGCTTCGCTGCCGCCTACACCACCGGGTCGGCCACGGTGGGCGTGGCGGCGGCCATCGGTACCGGCATCGCCATGGCGCTCCTGTTCGCCTTCCTGACCCAGACCCTGGCCGCCAATCAGATGGCCACGGGCTTGGCCCTGACACTGTTCGGAATCGGCCTCTCGGGGCTCATCGGCCAGCCCTTCACCGGGCTCCCGGGCGTCAAGATCGCGGGCCTGCACATCCCGGGGCTGAGCGAGCTGCCGCTGATCGGTCCCGTACTGTTCGGCCAGGATGTGCTGGTGTACGCTTCCCTGGCCATCACCGTATTCGTCGGCTGGGTCTTCGTCCATACCCGTCTGGGACTCGTGATCCGCGCCATCGGCAGCAACCATCATTCCGCCCACGCCCTGGGCTATGACGTGGCCGGCGTGCGTTACGGCTGCATCGCCTTCGGCGGGGCCTGCGCCGGACTCGCCGGGGGTTACCTGTCCCTGGTCTACACGCCGCAGTGGATCGAGAACATGACCGCCGGACGCGGCTGGATCGCGCTGGCGCTTGTGGTGTTCGCCACCTGGACACCGGGCCGCGTGGCCGCCGGCGCCTACCTGTTCGGCGCCGTGTGGATCATGGGCCTCTACGCCCAGGGGATCGGCGTCTCCGTGCCGCCCCAGTTCCTGGCGTCCCTGCCGTATCTGGTTACCATCGCCGCGCTGCTGGCCATTTCCGGAAACCGCATCTTGACGAAAGTGAATTCACCTGCTTGTATCGGTCAAACGTTCGTGCCGGACCGGTAGCGTGCCGCGTCACGAACAACGCTTGGCCTGTCACCCACCCAGAGGAGGAAACATGCGAAAGTTCATCGTGCTGGCGGCCGCCGTCGCCCTGTCTCTGGTTGCCAGCGCCGCCCTTGGCGCGAATCCCCTGAAGATCGGCTTCGTCTACGTCGGTCCCATCAGCGACCACGGCTGGACCTACCAGCACGACCAGGGGCGCGTTGCCATCGAGAAGGCCCTGGGAGACCGAGTCAAGACCGTCTATGTCGAGAACGTCACCGAGGGTCCGGATACCGAGCGCGTCATCACCCGGCTGGTCCGGGAAGGGACCGGCCTAGTCTTCACTACCTCCTTCGGCTTCATGGACCCGACTCTCAAGGTGGCCAAGCGCTTCCCCAAGGTCAAATTCGAACACGCCACCGGCTACAAGCGTTCCGGAAACGTGGCGACCTACTCCGCGCGCTTCTACGAAGGTCGCTACGTCATCGGTCAGATCGCCGCCAAAATGTCCGAGAGCGGCATCGCCGGTTACATCGCCTCTTTTCCCATCCCCGAGGTAGTGCGCGGCATCAATGCCTTTCTGCTCGGCGCCCAGTCCATCAATCCCGACTTCAAGCTCAAGGTCGTGTGGGTGAATTCCTGGGTCGACCCCGGCAAGGACGCCGACGCCGCCAAGGTACTCATCGGCCAGGGGGCAGACATCATTACACAGCACACTGACCACGCCACTCCGATACAGATCGCCGCTGAAAAGGGTGCTCTCGCGTTCGGACAGGCATCGGACATGATCAAGTTCGGGCCCAAGACACAGCTCACCGCCATCATCGACGACTGGAGACCGTACTACGTCCGGCGCGCCAAGGCCGTCCTCGACGGATCGTGGAAATCCGAGGACATCTGGGGGGGCATGTCGACTGGCATGGTCGGGATGGCCCCGTACACCAACATGCCCGCCGACGTCGTCGCCATGGCCAAGGCCACCGAGGAGAAGATCCGCTCAGGCAAGATGCACGTCTTCACCGGCCCCATCCACAAGCAGGACGGCTCCCTGGCCGTACCCGCCGGCAAGAACCTCGACGACGGCACGCTGCTGGGCATGAACTGGTACGTCAAGGGGATCGACGACAAGCTGCCGAAGTAGAAGGCGGTACTGCGGGATCCAGTCGCGCCCTCAAGGCGTGGAGGTAGTCTCCAATCCAGCTCGGGTCAGATCAGGGGATGGCATGAGCAACAGGTGGCAGGTGCAGCACGTCAAGGTGCACTTCAACGAAATACTTGAAGCGTGCCTCGTCAATGGACCGCAAATCATAACCAAGCAGGGTGTCGAAACCGCAGTACTAGTCGCCATTGATCAGTGGCGCCACCTGAAAAGGATGGGTCGACCGAATCTAAAGGAACTGCTACTTGCGTCCGGGGCTCGCACGGAGGCCCTTGTACCTGAACGGAGAAGGT
This sequence comes from uncultured Binatia bacterium (SeqCode), assembly GCA_965221155.1. Lineage (GTDB taxonomy): Bacteria > Desulfobacterota > Binatia > UBA9968 > JAJDTQ01 > JAJDTQ01. The sequence continues at coordinate 3,413,854 of OZ244869.1, forward strand.
CAAGACGCCGTCCGCCACATCAATTCAGTTAGGCCGATTCGCATACCATCTCGACATCGCATCAGGATCTCGTGATCTGCGTACCCGTTACGCCTTGGCCTAGCTAGAGGCTTTCGGGTTTTGTGTGAGTAGGGCTGGATGGCTCCTCAACAACACTTCACATCTCCCTTGAGCCAATGTCCTGGAGAAACTCTCGCCCTTTGTGAGTGATAAAGAGGCGATCCGGGCTCACTCGCATCCCGTTCACGAAAACACCACCGCCCCTCCAGAGGAGACTTCGACGAATCCCGCATCCAAAATCCGTTTGATCAAGAGACGCATAAAAGGTAGCCAATCCAAGGATTGGCCCATAGAGCGTAGCCCTACGTTTAACCCCAAGAAGCCTCTGCTTGCACTGACGGCAGCGAATCGGGTGTAATGACGCGGCAAGAAACTTTGGCTGATCCAATCAGTTCGCCGGAAACAAAACGGGAGGTGCACGATGAGACGAATCCTTTTGGCACTGGGAATGCTGGTGTTCATGACCGGCAGCGCACACGCGTTGGACCTGAAGAAAGTTTGCGGAGACTTCGCGGCATTGGAGAATCCGGACACGAAAGTGTATCGCGGCGAGTGGAAGAGAACATACCCGAACGAAAGCAACTCCGCGGAAACGGCCTTCGCTGTGATTGAAACCACGAAAAGTGGCCGCTTGCTGCTCCTATACGCGTTCCGGTTTTGGAATGGTCGTGCCGAGCGCTGCTATGCCCTGTTTGGGTCTATGGCCGGCCAAACGTTGCAGGCCATAACTCCTTGGAGACGAACTACCCTGGAGTACACCCTTGACGGGGAAGGTGGTGCAACGGCGAAGTACACCAGGAAGGATAAAGGCGGCACCGTTAACCTACAAACTGAGGGCAGGCTACAGCTGGAGAAATAGCTCGGCGTGCGACGCCGTGCATGGCTTCGCCGTGCGGATGCATACTGCGCAGTGTTCATGGTAGGCGGTCACCGTGGGACGACCGCAAGGGCATACGCGGGGGGTTTCTTCGGTGGTACTCATAACGCCTCCGGTTCACTCGGGAGACATGAGCCCGGCCAAGCCCGTCGGCTTCGACGTGTCCATGCCCGCGCCCACCATCGACTGGAATGCTCGAGCTCGCCCGACGATATCCCCGGCCCGGAGTTCGATCCAATCGAACCGGATGTCAGCCTCGAGCTTGGCGCTGACCTCGGACGCGACGATCTTGCCCAGGGGTGCGATGGTGTTGTGGAGTAGCTGGCGGTAAGCCTCCCTGGATGCAGCCGCCGCGGTCGCGTCGAACAACGCCGGACTGACACCGCACGCGGCCATGATCTCCCGGCTTGCTTGTGACGCGAGCTCCACCAGGGACGATGGAGCGTTGAAGCCGAGCCGGCGCGACTGCCAGCCGGCTTCACCTGCCGGCCTGTCCGGCTGCATGGTGGCTTGGGACTCCACCAGCGCCACGTTGCCGTTGAGCTTGCGGATGTCGGCCTTGAGGTTGGCCACGGTATCGTCCTCACCATCCTTGTTGGGGACGGGGAGCAAGGAGCCACGGGGAGATGCAGCCTCATCTGACAACGCCTTCATGGTCTCGGCACTCAGCCGGCCGGCGAGCTGGGCCGACTGGATAGGGCCAATGCCGGCCCAGGGTTGCGCCGGGTCCTGCATGTACATGCAGTGAATCACGCCGGCAGCCGCCACGTCCTCGCGGGTTGCCATGTAGCTCGGTCCCGCGAGATTGAGACGGTATAGCCAGCTCGCCGGCGAGAATCCGCCCGACACGTCGTGATCGGCCGCCGGCCACAAACGCAGGCCGTCAGCGTCTCCGTCGATGGCGAACACGACTTCGCCTTGCCGAATCAGGGCCCTCCCAATGAGCGCGAGACACGCCGGCGTGAGCGCCCGTTGCGCCCACGGTGGACCCTGAACCTCAGCAGCGGCGAAGGCACGAGCCACCAGCCCGGAACACGATTCCAGGGCGCCGGTGGTGGTAGGCAAGGCGAGACTGGCCCCGGTGGCGGAGCTCAAGATTTGCTGCACCAGCGTATCCGTGTAACTGCCCTCGCGCTTCTCTCGGTTAAACGGCCACCACATGCGTCACCTTCAATCCATCAGCAAGTCGAGAAACCGGCGCCGTCCCGCGTTGTCGGGTTCTCCGATAGACGAAACAACTTGCCCGGCGCCCGGCCCTTGGCCGTCATGGGTGATGTTCGGTATGCCATCGACCACGCGGATGGTCTCTCCCGTGGTGAACCCGGCTAGCAGCTCCGGCCACCACCGTATGCGGTAAACTCGTTGCGACAGACCGAATACGCCGCGAATTTCAACGCCACGGTCCACTCGGTCTTGCAAGAGCTCGGCCCACACGTCGCGAGACACGTCCCCCATGGTAACGGTTATGCGGCGATCCAGGGGCATTATCCGAATACCGCCAGGTCAAGCCGAAGCGTCCCGCTCGGTTGCATGAACTTGGGCGTGAACGTCACGCCCCCGGTAGGAAACCGGACCTCTACGATCTGCCCGCCGTCGAAGTGAAAACAAACCAGGTAGTTCGCGTTCATGCTTGATCGGAAATTGGCCGCATTGATTCCGATGGCCACTTCCTCGGTGTCAGACCTTTGCATGGCGAACGTGGTGATTCGATGGTTCTCAATCGCGGCACGCAGCGCCGCCGCGTCCGCGAACACCGCCGTACCTTCAGGACGAAGAACTGCATCCACGGCCGTGTCCACGGTCCATCCGGGACTCGCCGACAAAAATCCTGCGCCATTTCTCTCCAGCGGGCCGAGCCGCCGCTCGCCGCCACGGCCGGCGCCCATGCGCCGTTGACCACCGTTAGCACCTTGTCGTTGTCCGCTATGGTCACGGCCGCCAGCAGTCGCGCCACCACGGCCGGGTCCAGCTTGCCGGCGTCGATGGCCTCGGCAAGCACGGCCGCGCGACGTACCGACTCCGTCGCCAGGGCGTTGTGGTCGACCGAGCCCGATCCGAACATACGAGCCGTGAGCACGTCGTCTGCAAGGACGGATGCGGGTAACGTCGTGTCGCCGTTGTTTCCCATCCGCGCCCAATGCGGGACCGTCCGGGTGATGAGCCGCCGGACGTGCGAGATCATCCAGCCGAACACGCCCGTGGACGTGTCGTTGTCGATGATATCGTTCGTGATGCTCTGGACGCCACCGCGCACGCCGGCAGCCGCCGCCGGCAACGTGTAGGTGGATGTTGGCGGGGTGTGATGCGCGTTCGCGTCCGCAGCGTGAGCCGTCAGGTCCGCAGCACCCGGTGGCGTATGATGGGCCGATGGTTTCGCAGCGTGCTGGCCGATCAGCGCCCGAACAGCCGCCGCGTCAAGGCCCTCGACGACGGCCGGAGTCGGCGCAGCTTCCGCAGCTTCCGCAGCTTCCGTGCTGCCGGCCCGGTGTACCCTGTAGGGTAGGAGGATCCCCGCCGCGCCGCTGTTCCGTAGCGCATTGGCGAATGCCACGCCGCGGCCGGCGTTGGGTTGGTCGTACAGGTAGCCGGCGAGCCGGATGGCGGCCTCGTTGGCGATTGCGTCTGGAGCGTCTGCGTACTTGGCCACGGCCAGCGTGGCGTAACTCAACAGCCGGGTGACTTCGGCCGTTTCCTCGGTGCTGTCTCCGAGACGGAGCGCCGCCGACAGCTCGGCTTGAGTGACGGTTACAGCCACACTCGCACCCGCTTGGTCCGGACCTCGGCCGTGGAGCCGGTATAGGACGGCGAATCGACAAGTGCAGCAGCAAAGAGCGCAGCCTGTGAAATTCGGCGGACGCCCGCCTGATAGCTCTCCCGGATGGATCGAAATTCTACCGACAATCCACGAAATAGACCGGCCCGGAGCTCGGTTGCTGCGTCTCTTCCGGCTTGTGTATCAGGCAGGGGTGCATCTACCAGCACCGCACCGTCCTTCACCACCGGGATCACCCTCATGATGGGCGCCCGGCGTTCATGTTGTCGGTTGATGACGATGCCCTCGGCCGGCCAGGTCAACGAATCGGTCTCGAATAATTCGCGTCTGTCGGACGCCATTTCGTTGTAGTTGAGTATCACTCCCGTCAACCTGCCCGGACTCAGCCGGGATTGATCTTCGCGGAGCTCGACTGCGAATCGGATTTCATTCATGACGAGTACCACCGCGCCAACGCCGTGGCGCATTCGCTCGAAAGCTGGCCCGTCACCGGGTCCGCGAGACGTGCCCGGATGACCTCCTCGCCCGGGTCGATGATGACGGCCGGCGTTCCCGTGATCCTTTCCAACGTAGGAAGATCATCCCGTGCGGAGCTCGTCACGAACCCGGAGAACCCGCGTTCGACGGCCATGGACAGGGTGACCGCCTTGACGGCACTGCTCAGGGGTAGAAGTTGATCGCCGGCGACACGTTCGGGATAGCGCCCATCGTCGCCTCGTTCTGCACCGGACAGCGCCACATAGATCCGGGTGTAGTCGATGACCACTATTCCAGGGACAAGCCGCGCTGCTATCCATTGCGACTTGCCCCCGGAAGCTGGCCCTAGAACCGGCGTGATGGCCATGGCTCAGTTGACGAACTTGATGCGGGCGAAGTTGGCCGGCCTCGGCAACGCGAAGTCCCACAGGTAGTTGAGGGTCAGCGCGATCTCGCCCTTCGCCGCGCCGCTGTAGGGGTCCCGGATGAGCTGGGCGGACTCCCACACCGCCGCCACGCCGGCGCCGTCGATTCCCCGCGACCTCCCGATGAAGGCCCCGAAGTCGCCGTTTGCCGTGGCGTCCTCGATTTCACCCCTCGAACTCCACGACAGCCCGGCCATGCGCAGGAACTGCGCGATAGTCTGATTCTCCGCGGCCGCGTTGGCGACCGTGTTCTCCCACAAGCGCCACGCACCGATGGCCGCGACTACGCGGAGATCCCCGTAACCTCCCGCATGAATACCGTCAACGAGGTTTGAGAACGCCGTCAGGGTCTCCGGACCCTTGACCTTGTTGGCCTGGGTCAAGGTGGTCTCGGTGACGGCCGCGGTGGTGAGCCCCACGATATCGGCATCGGTGCCGGTCGCCCCGCCGTCGCCCAGGAATACGGCCCGGTCGATACCCTCGGTGCGACGATGATGGTCTCGACTACCTCCTGTCTTGCGTCGTGCAACCGTTGACGGTCAACAGGCCGGCCCATGTAGTCGCTCACCAGCAGCTCGCGCTTATCGTCGTTCATATTCAGTTCGCCTTCCTGTTCGCTATCGCGGCCATCACTTCATCAACACCAGCACATGCCGCGTTCACCAACTCGACGGCGTGCTCATCGCCTTCCTCTGCACGCTGCACCACCACGAGCGCCGCATCGATCAGCTCATCAACCTCGCCCTTGTCCTTGTCCTGCATCAGCGCCAACGCCAGCACGCGTTGCGTAAGTATCAACGCCTTCGCCAGGTTCTCGGTAGTCTCCATCCGTCGTCTCCCTGTACTCGTCGAGGAACGCCGCCAGCCGGGCCGCGTGTCGGCATCGCCGGCGAAATGCCCATGCCGGGCATGAGCAGCTTAGCACGCGGTCGTCTGGAGCTACGACCAACTCGCGTTTGGTTCCCGGCCGTGACCGGAATTCGGTGGTGAATCGTCGCAGCATTCCCGGTTGACGCGCAGCGGGCGAACGTGTCACCCTTTCCCCCGAGGCACGCACGGTCCGTGTTGCCTGGCCTGGCTGAAGGCAAGCCGGCTGTCACCGGCTCGGGTACTCGGTTACCTGGACCTGTCGACCATCAGGCCCCCGGCGGCTGGACATCACCCGGCCGCCGGTCCCCTCCCCTCACGGGGATGTCCACAACAACCACCACCACTCTGTGCAACGTCCGCTCGCCCTATGGCGATACGGGACCGGGTCGCAAGGTCTGACGGGCCACGACTCCCGTCAGGGTCGGTTTCTCAGCGTTGCCCGGAATTTTCCTCGGGTCGCGAGCCCTCGGAGCCGCCCATCGTCTGCCCAGGTCGCCAGGGCGCGTGGCAGCCGTGCGCGCGTCTCGCACGGGGTTGAGCCGACCGGTCCTACAGCGCCGCGCGGACGGGTGGGAGTAGGGCGGCGTCCATGCCGACCATCCCCTTGCCGTGGTCTCCGCGCCGAAGCGGTCTCCGGCCGTCGGGTTGATACTGAGCATGGGAAGCTACGCCGCGCCGGTCGCCCTTGGCTGGGATTCCAGCCAGTCCTCGAGCTCCTCTGAGGACCAGCGGACGGCGCGTTCGCCGATTCGGCGGGGCTCAGGGAACTTCTGAAGGCGCATCAAACGGTAAATCGAGCTCCTGGCGAGGCCGGTTCGCTGCTCGACTTGCTGGCGGGTTAAGAGCGTGTCGGTCATGGGCTTTACCTCCATGTGCTAGAGGTGCCCATGCAAGCCTGAATGAGACCACCCCTAACAGGTGGGGTGGCTATTTGGTTGTTTTAAGGCGCGCTGGCGGCGTTGTTTCTTGGCAGGTGGGATCAGTCCTTGTTCTCGTGCCCGCTGCAACTGACGGCGACCATTGCGCCAGATTGTGCGAACGGTGGTGTACGACATCCCGAGCCGATCAGCGGGGTCGCCGTCACGTAGGCGCTCCATTGGCCCATGAGCCGCCGGCGCTTGTCGAGCAGGTCCGACCGCGCGTAGCTGCGTTCGACGGCGCTCCCCACCGCGTGGGCAAGGGCCAGCTCCATAGTGGCGAAGTCGGCTTGTGTTCGCTCGCTCGCCCACGTCCTGAACGACGAACGGAACCCGTGAACGGTGCATCTGTCCGCGAGCCCGGTGTCTCTCAACGACTTGGTCAACGTCATGCTGGACAACGGCCGGCCCCGCTTCATGGGAGAGGGGAACACCAAGTCGGAATTGTCCCGCAACGGCCGCACCTGTTCCAACACGGCTACGGCCGCGTCCGACAGCGGGACCACGTGCGCCGTGGCCATCTTCATGCGCTCGCCGGGAATCGTCCACGTCCGCGCGTCCATGTCGATCTCGGCCCACGTCGCGCCGCGTGCTTCTCCAGATCGAACAGCCGTCAGCACGAGAAACCGAAAACATGCCTTGGCGGCGAGGCTGGCTCCGGTCGCTTCTACGGTCTCCAGGGCCGCTGGAACCTCCTGGTAGGGCAGGGCGCGGTAGTGCGCCTTCACGGCCGGCATGGTGGGCAGGGCGCCGTCGATGGCCTCGCCGGCGGGGTTGATGTCGATGTAGCCGTGAGCGGTGCACCACTGGAACGTCAGCCGCATGAACTGGCGGCAACGCTTCCCTGACTCCGGGGTGACCGTCCATATCGGTGTGAGGATACGCAGGACATCTTCTCGTGTGATCGTGTCCACCGGCGTGTCCCCGATGGCCGGGAAAACGTACCTGCCGAGAATCCCCGTCCAGATCTTCTCGGTCTTGCCGTTGCGCCACCGGGGGCGCCTCCCCTCAAGGGTTTTCTCCGCTGCCTCGGCGAAGGACGGCACCGCCGCCTTGCGCTTCTCGGCCAGCGGATCACCACCAGCCCGGGCAAGGCGCCGGTTCTCGTAAGCCTTGTGCCTCGCCTCGGCCAAGCTCACCAGCGGGAAAATGCCCAAGCCGAGATCGGTTTCTTTGCCTCGTACGGCGATTCGCTGGAGCCACGATTTTGACCCGCCCGGAGACACGTGCAGGTATAGAGTTTGACCGTCGCCGTACAACCCCGGCTCCGAAATGGACTTCACTTTCTGTGCTGTCAGACGGGTTCGATTCCTGATCCCAATAGAAATACCCCCTTGATTGCCCTTGCCTCTAAGAACAACTCACAGTTCGGGATGGGAATTTACAGGAATCGAACGGAACACGCAACCCTACGAAACCCCTATAAACAGGGGCTTTCGTTGGGTTTTTGGGAATGTATGGGAACGGGAAAGAGGGGTGGGTACTGCGCCCGCCAGGAATCGAACCTGGACTTAGGGTTCCGGAGACCCTCGTGATGTCCTTTTCACTACGGGCGCGTGTGTTCTGTCTACCAGAAGGAGGCATCGTTGCTCAAGGGTCGGTGTCGCCCGATCGCTTCGTAGGTGGCCACGAAGCGGTCCAAGCCCGCAATGGCTGGTGCAACGACCAATGTCACCGACCACCTTGACAATCCGAGCGGGTCCCCCCGTATTTGGACACCTGACGCCGCTTATGCCGGGTTGATCTGGACAAGTTCAATCGTAGCCCGGTGACCGGGCACAGCGGCCAATCGGGCGTCACAGGTGATCAATGGGGCGGGAAGCGACTCCGCCAGAGCCAGATAGGCGGCATCGTAGGCGGTGACATTGTGACGAAGCGCCCAAATGCGTGACAGAAAGAGATCGTGAGGGTACCGGACAATCGGAAGATCCGCCAAGTCGGTCAGCGCCTGCATTCCCCGTTGTGCTGACAGTTCTCCAGCCGACACGCACCGCCGCAGGACTTGCGCTATCTCGAGGTCGAGCAGATGCGGTGCATGAACGAGCTCTCCGGCTTCGAGAAGGCGCCTCTCAATATTGGACCCGGCGCTACTCTCCAAGAGCAACTCCAAGACCGCCGAAGCGTCAGCAACGATCACCGGCTATCCCGTTCCTCCCGGATCATTTGGGCCGGCGGAACCGTCGGGTGAAACGGCGTTCGAGTTCGGAGCCGCTGGCGTAGCTCTTCCAGGGTCGGATACTCCGCGTGACGTCGAATTTCCGCGATCAGATAGTCGGACAGCGACCTCCCGGCCAACGCAGCCCTGGACTTGAGGACCCGATGAAGCTCATCGGGAACATTCCGTAGCTGAATCATCTTGGACATGTAATAAGCATCTTTAAATGTTTTGCACATGTCAAGAGGAAAAGGGGAGTTTGGCAGGGCGGATTTATCCTTCATGGTTTTTTCAATGCTGACAATGAGATACGGGCGGGGCTGGACATTCGTCGCGGGCTCTGATACAGGTGGAGCAACCCGGACGTGGGGGGATGGGAGCGTTGACGATTCTTTCGGAGGTGTCCGTCGGCCTTGTAGCGGCGGAAGACGAGGGGCGGTTTCGGGCCTTGATGCAGGCGTACCACTATCTGGGTGCGTTGCCGGGGATCGGCGAGACGTTGCGCTATGTGGCCCATCATCGCGGCCAATGGTTGGCGCTGGCGGTGTTCTCGGCGCCGGCGCTGAAGTGCGGCGCACGGGACCGCTGGATCGGCTGGGACTACGGCGTCCAGTTTGACCGGCTGCACCTTATCACCAACAACTCCCGGTTCCTGATCCTGCCGGGCGCTCCGCCAAACCTCGGGTCGCGGGTGCTGTCGCTGTGCACGCGCCGCCTTGTCCGCGACTGGCCGGTGCGCTTCGGCCATGCGCTGCTGCTGGTGGAGACCTTCGTCGATCCCAGGCGCTTCCACGGCACCGTCTACCGGGCCGCCAACTGGATCGAGGTGGGGCGCACCCGCGGCTTCCGCCGCCAGCGGCGGGGCTACAGCTACGGCCAACACGCGCTGCCGAAGCGAGTGTTCGTTCATCCCCTGTCGCGCACCGCGCGCGACCAACTCCGGGCGGATGCTCTCGATCCCCGCCTGCGACATGGAGTGCCCAAGATGATGCTCAACGCCGCACAGATGCGATCCCTTCCGGCCTTCTTCCACCCCATCGACGACCCCCGCCGCCGGCAGGGACGGCGCCATGCGCTGCCCACGGTGCTGGCCTTGGCCACCGCCGCGACCCTGTGCGGCATGCGCGGCTACAAGGCCATCAGCGAATGGGTCCAGGACCTCGGACCCAAGGCGCTGGAACGCTTCCGCGTGCGCCGCCGCCAAGGCCGCTGCCAGGCGCCGAGCCTGTCGGCCATCCGCAGCCTGCTCATCCGCGTCGACCCGGCCCAACTCGACCGGGCGTTGCGCGCATGGCACGAGGCTCATGGCGGCGGCGACAGCGCCCTGGCCATCGACGGCAAGACCCTGCGCGGCGCCATCGATGCCGATGGCAACCAGGCTCATGTGCTCGGCATCGTCGGCCACGACAGCAAGGCATCCTGGGCCCAAAAAAAGTCGGTCTGAGGCCGGATGCCACCGACGGGGAGAAGCGCACCAACGAGATCGGCACTGCCATTCCCCTGCTCGACACCCTGCCCGATATCGCCGGCCTCACCCTCACCGCCGATGCCCTGCTCACCCAGCGCGCCCTCGCCCATTATCTCCTCCACCGCAACGCCCACTATCTGTTCACCGTCAAGCGCAACCAGCCCAACCTGTATGACGATATCCACCTCCTGTTCCACCCGAGCATCGCCCGGCGCGCCCCCGACTTCGCCGCCGAAACCGCAAAGCCCGAACACGGCCGCCACGAGCGTCGTTCCATCTGGGTTTCCAGCGAACTCAACGACTACCTCGACTTCCCCGGCGTCGGTCAGGTGTTCGCCGTGCGGCGAGAAACCGTCGAGGTCAAGTCCGGCAAACGCCACTGCGAAACCTCCTACGGGATCACCAGCCTCGACCCCAAGGCCGCCTCGCCACAACGCCTCCTCACCCTCAATCGAGGACACTGGACCATCGAAGCTACACACCACATCCTCGACTGGAGCTTCGACGAAGACCGCAGCCGCATCCGTACCGGTCACGGCCCGGAGAACATCACATGCCTCCGGCGCTTCGCCATCGGCCTCATCAAAAAACGCGGCCTCGCCGTCGCCCAGACCATGCGCAACCTCGCCAGAAACCCGCGCCGGGTCCTCGACTTCCTCAAAATGACCGCCAACGCCTGCCCGCCAGCAGCACCCCGCTGACCTCCCCCCCAGCCGCATCCGTCGCCTCACCGTCAACCCTCGGCAAACCCCAGTCGCCCTGCCATGCCCGATTCCCCGCAATACACCTTGTTTCTGCCGCCTTCCTGTCCAACAAACCACCACCACCTCAGAAAATCGTCATCCCTCCGCCCGATCACGACCCCATCCAACAACATGCGCCTCCAATGCCAACCTCCAACTCCTGTGGCCAAATGCTCGATCTCCGCCACTCGGCCAAAAATCAGAACAAATTTACCGTGGTCGCCCAGCCAGGGCGGATTTATCCTTCATGGTTTTTTCAATGCTGACAATGAGATACGGGCGGGGCTGGACATTCGTCGCGGGCTCTGATACAGGTGGAGCAACCCGGACGTGGGGGGATGGGAGCGTTGACGATTCTTTCGGAGGTGTCCGTCGGCCTTGTAGCGGCGGAAGACGAGGGGCGGTTTCGGGCCTTGATGCAGGCGTACCACTATCTGGGTGCGTTGCCGGGGATCGGCGAGACGTTGCGCTATGTGGCCCATCATCGCGGCCAATGGTTGGCGCTGGCGGTGTTCTCGGCGCCGGCGCTGAAGTGCGGCGCACGGGACCGCTGGATCGGCTGGGACTACGGCGTCCAGTTTGACCGGCTGCACCTTATCACCAACAACTCCCGGTTCCTGATCCTGCCGGGCGCTCCGCCAAACCTCGGGTCGCGGGTGCTGTCGCTGTGCACGCGCCGCCTTGTCCGCGACTGGCCGGTGCGCTTCGGCCATGCGCTGCTGCTGGTGGAGACCTTCGTCGATCCCAGGCGCTTCCACGGCACCGTCTACCGGGCCGCCAACTGGATCGAGGTGGGGCGCACCCGCGGCTTCCGCCGCCAGCGGCGGGGCTACAGCTACGGCCAACACGCGCTGCCGAAGCGAGTGTTCGTTCATCCCCTGTCGCGCACCGCGCGCGACCAACTCCGGGCGGATGCTCTCGATCCCCGCCTGCGACATGGAGTGCCCAAGATGATGCTCAACGCCGCACAGATGCGATCCCTTCCGGCCTTCTTCCACCCCATCGACGACCCCCGCCGCCGGCAGGGACGGCGCCATGCGCTGCCCACGGTGCTGGCCTTGGCCACCGCCGCGACCCTGTGCGGCATGCGCGGCTACAAGGCCATCAGCGAATGGGTCCAGGACCTCGGACCCAAGGCGCTGGAACGCTTCCGCGTGCGCCGCCGCCAAGGCCGCTGCCAGGCGCCGAGCCTGTCGGCCATCCGCAGCCTGCTCATCCGCGTCGACCCGGCCCAACTCGACCGGGCGTTGCGCGCATGGCACGAGGCTCATGGCGGCGGCGACAGCGCCCTGGCCATCGACGGCAAGACCCTGCGCGGCGCCATCGATGCCGATGGCAACCAGGCTCATGTGCTCGGCATCGTCGGCCACGACAGCAAGGCATCCTGGGCCCAAAAAAAGTCGGTCTGAGGCCGGATGCCACCGACGGGGAGAAGCGCACCAACGAGATCGGCACTGCCATTCCCCTGCTCGACACCCTGCCCGATATCGCCGGCCTCACCCTCACCGCCGATGCCCTGCTCACCCAGCGCGCCCTCGCCCATTATCTCCTCCACCGCAACGCCCACTATCTGTTCACCGTCAAGCGCAACCAGCCCAACCTGTATGACGATATCCACCTCCTGTTCCACCCGAGCATCGCCCGGCGCGCCCCCGACTTCGCCGCCGAAACCGCAAAGCCCGAACACGGCCGCCACGAGCGTCGTTCCATCTGGGTTTCCAGCGAACTCAACGACTACCTCGACTTCCCCGGCGTCGGTCAGGTGTTCGCCGTGCGGCGAGAAACCGTCGAGGTCAAGTCCGGCAAACGCCACTGCGAAACCTCCTACGGGATCACCAGCCTCGACCCCAAGGCCGCCTCGCCACAACGCCTCCTCACCCTCAATCGAGGACACTGGACCATCGAAGCTACACACCACATCCTCGACTGGAGCTTCGACGAAGACCGCAGCCGCATCCGTACCGGTCACGGCCCGGAGAACATCACATGCCTCCGGCGCTTCGCCATCGGCCTCATCAAAAAACGCGGCCTCGCCGTCGCCCAGACCATGCGCAACCTCGCCAGAAACCCGCGCCGGGTCCTCGACTTCCTCAAAATGACCGCCAACGCCTGCCCGCCAGCAGCACCCCGCTGACCTCCCCCCCAGCCGCATCCGTCGCCTCACCGTCAACCCTCGGCAAACCCCAGTCGCCCTGCCATGCCCGATTCCCCGCAATACACCTTGTTTCTGCCGCCTTCCTGTCCAACAAACCACCACCACCTCAGAAAATCGTCATCCCTCCGCCCGATCACGACCCCATCCAACAACATGCGCCTCCAATGCCAACCTCCAACTCCTGTGGCCAAATGCTCGATCTCCGCCACTCGGCCAAAAATCAGAACAAATTTACCGTGCCCCCTGAGAGGAGGAGTTGGCATGGTTCACCTTGCCGCCGAGATGTCAGGTGTGCGCACAGGCGTTGGTGCGAAGGATCGGAGGATTCAGGAGTTGGAGGCTGAAGTCGCGGCCAAGGATGCTGAAATCACAAAACTCAGGCTCAGGAGTGCCCAGCTCGAGGCCGAGGACCAGAAGCGGAAGCTGAGAGAGAAGGAGGCGGGAGCAGCCAAGAAACGCAAAGCGGCACGCCAGTGTGCTCTTTGGGATTACGCGACCCCTCGTTTTGCAACCCTCCGTCATCTCCCTCGCCCTCCTGAACTTCACCTCCCACGTCGATCTGGCCGCCAACCTGCGCGCGCGGGGTGCCGTCATCTCCCTCGCCCTCCTGAACTTCACCTCCCAGGCCCACCGCCGGCCAGTGGACCTCACAACCTCTCGGAGCGGAGACCCTCGTAGCGACCTTCGTTCCAGAGCGAGTCGTCGTCCGGGTTGTCGCGGATACAGAGGGTGCGTTCGCTATCAACCACGCCGAGGACCGCGGTGTACGCCTGGTCGGTGAAGTAGAGCGTGTTTCGCTCGAATTTGATTTGGGCCATAGGCTGCCTCCTTGTCGATCAAGGATACAGCTCGGCCTCGGCCGGCGGGAAGACGCTAAAATTTCAACCTGACGCACTACCGACAGTCCTTGTTCCGCGTCGGGGGGGTTGCTATGATCGGAGCATGACCACCGCCATCGCCTTCGACAGCCATCGCTTCGTCAAGCGCCTGACCGAATGCGGCTTCACCGAGAAGCAGGCCGAAACCTTGGCCGAAGAGCATGTCGCCCTCCTCAACACCAACCTCGCGACCAAGGCGGATATCGCCGCCGTCAAGGCCGACATCGACGCCCTGCGACAGGAAACCACGGCCAGCATCGAAACACTGCGACAGGAAACCAGAGCCAGCATCGAGGCAATGAAGGCGGATCTTCTGAAATGGCTGTTCGGCGCGCTGATCGCCCAGGGCGGCCTGATCGTCACCCTGGTCAAGCGGCTGTAGCGCCGCCCGCGCCTGCGCAGCGTACATGCTGCGGCTTCCTCGGCGGACGACCGAATCGCTACCGTCATTGAAGCACGTTCGTGCGCATGGCGCGGAAATTGATTGGTGCCTAATTGGTACCTGGCCGTTGAACACTTCCCGCACTCCAGATCAAGATGCTCTCTAACAGATTGATTTCATGTAAGAAAATGCAGCACTTCCACGGCGCGGGGAATACCGAACCTTACTCCGACAACGTACCGAGGCACTCATGTCGGATTACGCTGAGCCAATCCGACCTACTAGATCGGATGCGTCCTTCCGGCCAGGCCACGCTCTGGGGCCAGTCTGTGGCAAACCGTAGTAGTCCACCAACCAGACCTTGAGCATTTCGCCGTCCAGCCTTCGGAGTCCCGTGGCGCCGTCGACGCGTTCCGCCACCAATACGTCTTCGGGATCGAAATGATCCAGGAGGATGGGCGATTGCGTCGCGACAATGACTTTGCACTCTATGGAGGCCTGTTTCAGCAATGAGGCCAACAGGGTGATCGCATACGGATGCAGTCCCAGTTCTGGCTCGTCCAATAGAATGAGGGTGGGCCGCAGCGATGCAGGCTGCAATAGGAGGGTGGCCAGCGCGATGAACCGGAGGGTTCCGTCGGAAAGGGACGAGGCATCGAAATAGGCATCCGAGCCTACGTGCCGCCACTCGAGGCGTATCTTGTCCTCGTTCAGCGCCAGGGGCTCAAGGATGAAATCATCGAAGAACGGGGCAGCCTGCCGGATGGTCCGTCGGATCTGCGTGTAGGAACTCTCGTGCCTCTTACTCAGTAAGTACAGGACTGCCGCAAGATTTGACCCGTCTGGTCGCGAATGATGATTGTCGTGCACGTCTGCGGTCTTTTTCAATGGAGAAGCAAGGCCCGTGTCGTGAAAGTGGTACAGGAGCCACCGTTCTAACCGGGCTTGGAGGTGTTCCGTAGAAACAATGGGCTGCTGCAGGTTCAGATCCGTAACGATGTGCTTGCGTATCGGGGTTGTGGCAACCGCGAACCGAGGAGAAAGCCCGTCGCCAGCGCCAAAGCGGAGCTCGACGCTGAAATCATCTCCGCCATCCTGGAAAGTCACCACGAATCTGATGCTTGGCGTCACCTTTGCGCCGAAGTGGAGAAGACTGTCCGCTCCGCCGGCACGACTGACATACTCAGACAACTGAGTCACGTTCCGAATGGCAGTTTGCAAGAGATCCAGCGCCCCAAGAAAGTTGGACTTGCCTGATCCGTTCGCGCCGATCAGTATATTCAGTGGCCGCAGCTCCAACTCTTTCAGTTCGGCTATGCTCCTGAAGCCTTGAATCGTGATTGTGCGTATTGCGGACATGGTTCCTTCGTACCAGGAACAACGAGGTCAACTCGGCTCCTCAGAACACCTTTCGAAGGCCAAGATGCCACGTCGTCGCACTCGCGGCAAGCTGGTGACCGATGGCGATCAGGCGCACGTAGACTGCCGGAATCACGGCGAACGGCGTCGAGGGCCACCTACCGTTTGAAGAGGCTGTTCACTCCCCGCGGCGACGGATTGTGCAGCTCGCTGTCGAAGACGCCGCGCTTCCCGCCGAGGAACTCCATGGCGTCGGTCCAGGCCTTGGCTTCGGCCGGGGTGATTTCGTCTTTGGCGCGGTGATCGTGTTTCTCGTGGAACCGATCGAGGGTGTCGTGCAAGGATTGCGCCTTGCGGATCTGGACTTCCCGAAGCTGTTCGAAGTGCCGGTGGCAGGCATGGGTTTCTTCGGCCACGAGGAAGTGGGGGAGGCAAATGCCGGCGGGGTCATCACGGTACTTCTCGGAGAAGGCTGTTTCGCCGAGTAGGTCCAGCAGTTGTCGCAGATGGACGGACTCCGACCGCGCCGCGTGCACGCAGGCGGGGCAGCGGGTCTTTTTGAGCCTGGCGCGAAGGCGGGAGCCGGCGCCGGCGAGCCAGCCTTTGAGGGCGCCTCGTTGCGCGGCGGGGGGCTCTCCGGCCATGCGCTGGAAGCGGCTCAGCAGATCCTTGGCGATGATGGCGAAGCCCAGGTCCGGGGCGCTGGATGCCGGGACGTCGCGCAGCAGCCACGTGTGCGGGTTGCAGAGGCCGAAGGAGTCCCGCAGTCCCATGCGCGTGGGCACGTCGGTGACGCGTTCGTAGAGGACGCTGTCCAGATAGGCGCGGCTGTCGTCGATGACGATGCCGCAGAGGGGGCAGCCCGGCGCATCGAGCCGGTCGAAGAGCTTGAAGTAGAAACTGTCCTTGCGTACCGGTTCGTTCACGTTGCCACGCCGGCAGCGCCGGCGGCCTCTCCGGGGACCGCGCTCACTTGTTCAGCGCGCGCCAGATCTTCTCGCCGGTCACCGGCAGGTCGGTGATGCGGACGCCCACGGCCCGGTCCACGGCGTTGGCGATGGCCGAGGGGACGGGGATGATGCCGCTCTCGCCGAGTCCCTTTGCGCCGTAGGGGCCGGCGCCGTTGCCGTTCTCGAAGATGATGTTGACCAGATCGTCCGGGAGGTCGGAGATCTTCGGCAGCCGGTAGGTGAGGGCGTCCGGGGTGAGCATCAGGCCGTTCTCGTAGACGGTCTCCTCGAACAGCGCCTGTCCGAGCCCCTGGAGGAACGCCCCCTCCTCCTGGGTGTGGCACTGCTGGGGGTTGATGGCCTTGCCCGCGTCGGCGATGGCGATGTACTTGAGCAGCCGGACCTCGCCCGTGTCCCGGTCCACGTGGACTTTGGCGGCGCCCCATCCCACCTCCCAGAACGGCGCCCGGGCGCCGAGGGGGGCGTTGGGGTCGCGTTCGCTCTGCTGCACGCCCTCTCCGGTGATGACGCCGCCGGCGCCCTTGACGTGTTGGACCAGCGCCGAGAAGGGGAAGGCGATCTCCCCCAGGCGGACCTCGCCGTTGGCGAGGGTCGCGGCGGCGTCGGGGCTCTTGCCCAGTGAGCGGGCCGCCTCGGTGAGCTGGTCCCGGACGGCTTGGGCGGCCTTCTGCACCGCCAGACCCATGACCGTGGTGGCGCTGCTGGCGTAGGTGCCCATGTCGAACGGCGTCGAGTCGGTGTCCAGGGGCGCCACCCGGACGGCCGTGGGCGACACCCCGAGCTCCTGCGCCGTGATGCGCGAGAAGGCGGTGTGGGAGCCCTGGCCGATCTCCACGGTGCCCTCGTGCAATGTGATCTCTCCGGCATCGTCGACTTCCACCCGCGCGCAAGAGATCTTGTAGTTGCCGCCGCCGTCCTTGCAGCCGCAACTGACACCGATGCCGCAGTCCGGCTCCAACTCCTCCTCCCCCCAGCCAATCTCCTTGGCGGCGCGCAGGAGTCCCTCCTTCAGGTCGGTGTCCAGGGGGGTTTCCCCAGGGG
Organism: uncultured Binatia bacterium (SeqCode); assembly: GCA_965221155.1. GTDB lineage: Bacteria > Desulfobacterota > Binatia > UBA9968 > JAJDTQ01 > JAJDTQ01. The sequence goes on from OZ244869.1 coordinate 3,431,405, forward strand.
CGAACTCCTCGCCCTTGTCCAGGAGGTTCTTGAGCCGGAACTCCACCGGATCCCAGCCCATCTCCCGGGCGATCATGTCCATCTGCGATTCGTAGGCCCACGCCACCTGGGGCGTGCCCATGCCGCGGAATGCTCCGGCCGGCACCGTGTTGGTGTACACGGTGTAGGCGTGGGAGCGGAGGTGCGGGATGCGGTAGGGGCCGGGCGCCCGATAGCCCGCCTTCTGGGTGACCCGGGGACCCGAGTCCGAGTAGGCGCCGCCGTCCACGTGCACGAGGCAGTCCCGCGCCACCAGCCTGCCGTCCCGGTCCACGCCGGTGCGGAGCCTGACGCGCATGGCCGGCTTGCTCACCGTGCGCGCCTCCTCTTCCAGGGACAGGTGCAGGAACACCGGCCGTCCGGCCTTGCGCGCCAGCGCCAGCGCCACGGGCTCGAGCTTGGTGTGGTTCTTGTTGCCGTAGGTGCCTCCCACCAGCGGCACCACCACCCGCGCGCGCTCCCGCGCGACCCCGAACATCTCGGCCAGCTCCCGCTGGACGATGAACGGATGCTGGGTGGAACACCACACCGTGAAGCCGTCCTCGCGCCACTCGGCGACGGCGAGTTGCGGCTCCATGGAGAAGTGGGCGATCTTGGGGAACTCGAAGGTGTGCTCGAAAGTCCGCTCCGAGGCGGCGAACCCTTCGTCGACGTCGCCCTTGCCGCGCTCGTAGTGAAAGCTCACGTTGGCGTACTTCCTGGCCTCGTCATCGACGCCGGGATATCCCGGAAAGCTCGGGCTGTCCTCGCTCACGTACTCGTGGAGGGGCGGGGCATCAGGATGCAGCGCGTCATCCATGGTCAGCAGCGCCGGCAGCGGCTCATACTCCACGCGAATGAGCGCGAGGGCGGCGGTGGCCGCCTCGAGCGTCTCGGCGGCCACCGCCGCCACGGAGTCGCCTTCGTACCGGACCTTGTCCATGGCCAGCACGGGAGTGTCCTTCACCAGCGGGCCGTGGTACGGCGAGATGTCCTTGAGGTCCGCGGCCGTGAGCACCGTCACGACCTCGGGATGGGACTCGGCCGCGGAAGTGTCGATGCCGACGATGCGGGCGTGGGCGTGGGGGCTGCGCAGGACCCGCGCGTAGAGCATGCCCGGGCGCGTCAGGTCGGCCGTGTACACCGGCTCGCCGCGGACCTTGGCGGCGCCGTCGACCCGTCGCGCGTCAGCGGGCCGTGGCGCGGGCGCGTCTTTCCCGCCCAGGAGCGTTGCCGCCCGCCGCACCGACCGGATGATGGAGACGTAGCCGGTGCAACGGCAGATGTTGCCGTCCAGGGCGGCCTTGATGTCTTCCTCCGAAGGGTCCGGATTCTCGTCCAGGAGCGCGCGGGCGGCGAGGATCATGCCCGGGGTGCAGAAGCCGCACTCGAAGCCGCCTTCCTCCCAGAACGCTTCCTGCACCGGGTGCAGCGCGTTGTCGTTGCCGAGACCCTCGATGGTTGTCAGCGAGCGCCCGTCGATCTCGTGGGTCAGAGTCGCGCAGGCGGTCACCGGACGGCCGTCCAGCAGCACAGTGCACGCGCCGCAGACTTCCACCTCGCAACTCGTCTTGGTGCCCTTGAGCCCCAGGGACTGGCGCAGGAAATCGGCTAGCAGCAACTCCGGCGCCACGCTGGCGCGGCGCGCCTGTCCGTTCAACTCGAATTGAATCTCGATCTCGTTCATGGGTTCCTCGGTGCGGATGTTCCACGCGGTCTCGCGGCGGGTTCGTCCATCTGTAGCAGATCGCCGTGCGGGCCGCGAGAAGGAGACCATCCGGATCCCGGGTCAAGCCGGGAAGACGGCGAGATGTCTGGTCATCCCGGACGCCCGGACAACACGTCGGCGCACCCTTTGCGCCATTTTGTCCCGATCCGGGCGCAAAAGCCGTCGGACTCTTCCCTGGTCGTGAAGAGGTCGCGGGCGCGCACAACGATGGTCCTGTAGCAGGCGTCCCGCTCTGCCGCGTTTTCGACCATGGCGCACATCGCGAGGGCGTCGTCTGCGCCCGATTTTTCCCAGAAACGGTCCTGGACGGCGCCCTCGATGCAGTGGAGTCGGTTCGGCCCGGCCGGGGCATAGCTGCAGTACAGGATGGCCGTGGCAGGCGGAAAGAGCCGCTAGGAGCCTGCGCCGCAGGAACCCGGCATCCGATGTAGGGGCGGGTTTCAAACCCGCCCGTGCCCGCACGGCGCTGCCGGCCGATACAGGCTCCTAGGGGCGGCTCACGACCAGTAGGTGGTGCGGTCCACCGGAATGTGCTGCAGCACCTCGCCGGGGATGTAGTCTTCCACCTTGATCCGGGCCATGGCCTCGTCCGGGACCTTGGACACCGGCGAGAAGGGACGGTCCAGCGGCCGGGTGGCGTCGACGATCATCACCGAGGTCTTGGTCTCGTCCACTACCGTGGGGTCCAGGTAGTTGCCGGTGAAGGTGGGCTGGAGGATGGATACCTGCCGGTGCGGCTGCACCCGGGTGGCCACGGCCCAAAGGATCTCGGTGGGGTTGTAGACGTCGATGTCTTCGTCGAAGACAAAGACGTGCTTGGCGTGGAGCTCGGTGAGGGCGGCGGCGGCCGCCCGGCCGGGGTCTCCCTCGGACATCTTCTTCATGGCGATGAAGATATTGTAGTGGGCGTGGCGGCCGGCCTTGCACACGGCGGTCACGCCCGGCACGGCTTCCCGGATCCGCCTCAGGTAGGCGCCCTCCCGGGGCAGATCGAGCCAGGGCTTGTCCCCCTCGGGCGTGATGACCGACTGGTACATGCCGTTGCTGCGGAAGTTGATGGCCCGCACCTCGTAGCGGCAGGCCGAGAAGAAGCGCTGAGGGCCGAGATAGCCCGGCGCCTCGCCGAAGGGTCCGTCCACGATGCGCTTCCCCGGGATCAACGCCCCTTCGATGACGATCTCCGCATCCGCCGGAATCAGCAGGTCATCGCCCCAGGTGGTGGACGGCGTCACCCGGAGCGGTTCCCGCAGGTAGGCGCCGATGACGTCGTATTCGCTCACCTCGAAGGGGCCGGTGTAGCAGGCGCCCATGTAGAACGCGGGGTGGTGCCCCAACACGGTGGCCACCGGACATTCCAGGCCCTGGTCCTCGTAGTCCCGGAAGATGATCCATTGATGGTGCTGTGAATGGTAGTGGGAGGCGGTGTTCTTCGACTTGATCTCCATGCGGTGGTAGGAGGCGTTGTAGATTCCCTGACGGCGGTCCTTGGCGATGGTGCACAGGGTGATGTACGGGCCGCCGTCCATGTAATGATGCCGCATGATGGGCAGTTCGTGGAGGTCCACGGCGTCACCGCTCCTGACGTTCTCCATGACCGGCGCCTCGCGGTTCTCCACGACGACCGGCGCAACGCGGTTCCGCTCGATGTCCACGCAGGCGTCGGCCATCTGTGCCCGGGTCATCTCCTTGGGCAGCCCCAGCGCGATCTGGGCCTTGCGCTGGGAGATGGTGAAATTCATTACGAGCTTGAAATCGCTGATGCGTCCGTGCAGGTTGCGCGGCCGGTCGAAGATGAGCAGCGGGAATTTCCTGGCGGCGCCCAGATGCTTGATGATGGCGCTCACGTCGTAGTTGGCGGGGTCGACTTCCGGCGTCACGTGCACCACTTCCGCCGGGATCTCACGGCGGCAGTCTTCCAGAAAGCTGCTCAGGCTCTTGGGCATTCAGTTGATCCTTCATCCGGGCCGGTGGCCGGGCCGAGGTGGCCCGGCCTTTTCTTGCGCCGCCCTATGACCGGGGATCCCGGCCGGCAGGGCGGCATATGGGCGGGTGGAAGTCCCGAACGTGTCTAATCGACGTCCGAATGGTGCCGTGGAACAACCACGAGATTCGCCGTTACCTCCGAGACTTCGGGAATGGCCTTGATGGCCGCCACCACCCCATCCACCGTTATCGGCGTGGCGACCATGCCGGACACGGTAACCATCCCGTTGTCAGCCTTCACGTCGATGGGCAGGTTACGGTACAGCTCGGACCGGAGCAGTGTCGTCTGCGTCTTCCTGGCCAGAGCCAGGTCTTCCAACGACTGTTTGGATCCCGGCGTCTCCGTGAACGCCGGGAGGCGGGCGGTGGTGCTGATCACCTGGCTTGCGGCTTCGGCGCCCATGTTGAGATTCAGCACCAGGTGATACCGCGTGGGGTCCTGCCAGTCGTTGCCGAACAGGGACATGAGCCGTCGGCTGCGGGCTCTGTCGGTGTGCTCAATCTGCTTGCGGATGGCGCCCTCGTCGAGCTCGTGGCGCGACCGGAGCTCGGCAACGCGCAGCTCCATGGAGCCGGTCAGGAAGACTTTCAGGACATGGCCTACTCCGGGAAGTAGCTCGTGTCCCACGTGTCCGTGGTAGACCATCGACCCGGCCTGGGCCAACTCGCACATGGCGGCCTGAAGCGCTAGTCGATAAGGCCGCAAGTCCCGGAGCCACTGTTCCCACCAGTGGGGCTCCTTCTCCGTGATCTCGTCGAGCTCGGCTCGCGGTATGCCATAGTGTTCGAGAGTGGCCACCAGCTCTTGCCGGCCGACGCATTGATAATCCAGGGACTGCGCAACTCTTCTCGCGACGTCCTCAGCCCCGGCGATGCCCTCGTAGATCACAACGACAGACATGACAAGCCCTCCTTCCCGTAGGGAACGGTACGCCAAGCATGACTCACAACACATCTTGAGCATACTACAGGACAGGGAATAGGCAATGGGCCGGACGGCACGGCAACGGCGCCAGTACGGCGCGGGAACGCGGTCGGACGACACGGGAATCCGGGCCTTTCACCTCGTCATCCCAACCTCACCGCCTCGTCATCCCGGCCTCACCGGCCCATCATCCCAGCCCTTCCACCCCGTCATCCCGGACTTGATCCGGGATCCAGGGGTGGGAGGCGGGGATACGCCGCTCGTCAGCCGCTCGCGAGGTCGTCGCGGCGCGCCGGCCGTGTTATGTCGGATGGGCGATGGCAGGGAACTTGATCCGAACAGTCATGTCGTGGGCCTGCCTCGCGGCGCTTTGCGGTCTGCTGCTCGCGAGTTCAGCAAAGGGTTCCCGCCATTCCGGTCGTGCCGGGTCGGCGTGTCTGGGGCGGCTGCCCGGCGCTTCCACGATCACCTCGGTGGGGACCATCCAGGGCGCGGCGCATACCTCTCCTTTCCGCGGGCGGACGGTCGCCACCACGGGTATCGTAACCGCTGTCGACACGGACGGTTTCTACCTGCAGGACCCGGCGGGGGACGGTGACACCCGTACCTCCGACGGCCTGTTCGTCTTCACCGGAAAGAAGCCGGCGGCGGCCGTGGGCGACCGGCTCTGCGTGCGCGGGCCGGTGGCCGAATACCAACCGGGCGGCGTGGCTACCAACAACCTGACGATCACGCAGATCACCCGCCCAATGCTCACACGTCTGTCCCGCCGCAACCGGCTTCCCACTCCGGTGGTGCTGGGGGTGGGCGGGCGCATTCCGCCAGATCGGATCATCGACAACGACGGCTTCGCCGTCTTCGACCCCGAAGAAGACGGCATCGATTTCTATGAGGCCCTCGAAGGCATGCGGGTCACGGTAAAGGATGCCGTCGCCGTCAGCCCCACCAGCCGGTTCGGCGAGATCTTCGTACGAGCCCGCGGTACGTCCCCTTCAGGCTTGAGCAAACGCGGCACCCTCACCATCCGCCCGGACGACTTCAACCCGGAACGCATTCAGATCGACGACGACTTCGGACTCAGTCCGATGGCCCCGCCGGTTGTGAAGGTGGGCGATTCACTGGGCGATGTCACCGGTGTGGTAAGCTACGGGTTCGGCAACTACGAGGTGCGTTTCACCGAGACATTTACGCACACGCGAGGTGTGCTGAAACCGGAGGCCACGCACCTGAGCAGCGGCGACGGATACCTGACCATCGCATCCTTCAATGTCCTCAACCTCGACCCCAACGATGCCGACGGGGACACGGACGTCGCAGGCGGCCGCTTCGACGCGGTGGCGTCCGTGATTGCCAAGAATCTGCGGTATCCCGACATCGTGGCGCTCCAGGAAGTACAGGACAACGACGGATCCGCCAGGACCGGGGTCAAGGCCGCCGACGCCACGTTGCGATTGCTGGTGGGGCGCATCGCCGCCCTGGGGCCGGTCCGCTACCGTTTCATCGATCATCCGTTCATCGGCGACGACACCAATGGCGGCCAGCCCGGCGGGAACATTCGCGTGGCATTCCTCTACAATCCGGGCCGCGTGGAGCTGGTTCCGGGCTCGCTTGCCACTGTCACCGACCCGGCCGGCCAGCGAAACAATCCCAGAAACCCTTTCTTCAACGGCCGCCTGCCGTTGATTGCCGGCTTTCGAACCTACGCTCCGGGCCACGCTCTGGTGACCGTGGTCAACAACCATTTCAACTCCAAGCGCGGCAGCAGTCCGCTGGTCGGGCGGATTCAGCCCTCCACGGAGCTTCAGGAGTCGCCTGGGGTCAACAGCGGAGTGGACCACCGCCGGAGGCAAGCCCGCGCCGTCCACGATTTCGTCGCCAACAGGCTCGCGGCGCGTGGCGACGCTCACATCGTCGTGCTGGGCGACTTCAACGAGTTCGCGTTTGTCTCCCCGCTCAAGATTCTCGAACGGAGCCTCCACAACCTCACCCGGAAACTGCCTCCGAGCGAACGCTATACCTACATCTTCGAGGGCAACGCGCAATCCCTGGATCACGTCCTGGTCAGCCCCTCGCTGAGCGCCTCGGCCGAGGTGGACATCGTGCACGTCAACGCGGAGTTCGCGGAAACCGCGGCGCGAGCCAGCGACCACGACCCGATACTGGCCCGGCTGAAGCTCCCGCTTCGGCGGATGCCCTGACACTGCGGTTTGGTAACGTTTCCCGTTTTGTGGAGTCAGGCGATGTCGTAGGGGATGGTGACAATGTCGTCTGCCACCAGGGCGGTCTCGCGCACCGCGGCCACCACCACTCCGATCCCGTGCTCCAGACGCGGGTAGCTGTCCCGAAACGCCCGTATCCCGCGGGTGTCGGCGCGCGTTACGCGGGTGCTGCTCTTGGCCTCCACGGCAATCAAGACCCCATCCCGTTCAAGCACCAGACCCACCTCGGCACCGGAGTGCATGCGCCAGTGATGGGCGCGTGGCGGATGGCTCATGGTCTGCGTCTGCTTGAGCAGGTCGAGGACGACATGGGTCTCGAACAACGCGCCTTGGATCGGATTGGACATCAGCGCAGTCGGGCTGGAGATGCGCTGGGTCCACGCCGCCAGTCCGGTGTCGGCGAAGTAGCCCTTGGGGCGCCCGGAGAGCCGTTTTGTCGGGTTTCCGGAAAACGCCGGGACTTCCAGCCACTGGTAGGTGGCCTGAAGGATGGCCAGCCAGCGCTGCGCCGTATGGTAGGTGACACCGAGCTCGCGCCCGAGCTGGCTATGATTGATCTCCTGGCCGGAGTGGGCGGCGCACAGGCCGACGAATCGGGCGAAGAGACCCGCATCTTCAACCGCGGCCACCCGCCGGACATCGCGTTCGATATAGGTGCGCATATAAGATGCGAACAGGTCGGGCAGAATCGCGTCATCGTGGTCCAGGTGACCGGGGAACCCGCCGCGCCACAGGCGGCTGGCCAGGGTCGGTTCCATGGCTCGGGGCGCCAGCCTTCCACGGCTGCGTAACCGGTCCACTGGGTCTGGTGCGAACAGATCCTCCACCCATGTGCGGTTCGCGGCCGCCCCGCGGCAGCGTTCCGCCAGCGAGAGAAAGGGAAGGTCGAGCACCGCCACCCGCCCCGCCATGCTTTCGCTAACGGAGCCGAGCAACATGAGGTTCTGGGAACCGGTGAGCAAATACTGACCGGGGCGGCGGTCCTCGTCGACTCGCCGTTTGATCACCCCAAGCAGGTTGGGGACGTACTGAACCTCGTCGAGAATGAGCGGCGGCCGATACTGGTCCAGGAACAACTCGGGATCTTCCCGCGCATTGTTGACGTCGATGACCGGGTCGAATACGATACGGTCGGCTTCCGGCGCCAGGTGAGACAGCATCGTACTCTTGCCGGCCTGCCTCGCCCCCAATACGAGGATCACAGGCACCGCTTGACGGAGGCGCGAAATTCTATCTTCAAGATGACGCTGCCTGTACTCCATGGTCGTATTTTAGCTTTAGCATTTCTATTTTTCAATAACTGCACGAGCTCACTGTGCCTATCTCATTCACCCACGGAGTATGCGCTGTACATCAGCCCTTGCCGTTGGTAGACTGCACCTTTTCCGATAGTATCTCGGGCCAGGCGGAATGTTTGGTCTGTCGTCTGTCCAACGTCGCCGAAGGGAAATTTCAAGTGTCCATGCCTTTGTCTTCAAACAAGTTTCCGGGGCTTCTTTACTCCGAGCGATAACATGGCTGTTCCTAAAGTTGCATTGATCGTCACGGGTGGCACCATCGACTCCCTGGGAGCCGATCGCCTTGATCTCGCCTGGTACATCGAGGCCGGCAAGCGGCTCGATGAGGGACAGCTCGTAGGCTCCCTCCCGGAGCTCGGTGACATTGCGACCGTGGAGGAAGTCCCGTTTCGCCGGCTGCCGAGCCACGCCCTGTTGGATCGGGACTGGCTCGACATGGTGGCGCTGCTGCACGGGACTCTCGAGGGCGACGGCGCGGACGGCGTGGTGATCACTCACGGAACCAACACGCTCGAAGAGACGGCCTACTTCCTGAACCTGGTTCTCAAGACGGACAAGCCGGTGGTGCTGGTGGGGTCCATGCGTCCTGCTTCGGCGCTCAGCGCGGACGGCTACCTCAACCTGATCAATGCCGTGCGGGTGGCGGCGGAACCGGAGTCGCAGGGATATGGCGTGCTGGTGGTCATGAATGACCGGATCTACGGCGCCCGGGATTTGACCAAGACGGCGACGTATCGCGTGGAAGCGTTTCAGGGGCGGGATCTGGGCCCTTTGGGTTTTGCGGACGCGGACAGCCGCGTGCGCTACTACCACCGCTCCAACAAGAGGCACACCACCGAGACCGAGTTCGACGTGGCGGGGTTGGAGTCGTTGCCGCGGGTGGACGTGGTCGTGTCATACGCGGGAGCGGACGGCGCCATGATCGAAGCCAGCGTGGCCGCGGGAGCAAAAGGCATCGTTTGCGCCGCCACCGGAGCGGGCCGGCCCACTCCGGCGCAGGATGAGGCCTTTGACCGCGCCGGTGAAAAGGGCGTGATGATGTGTCTCTGCAGCCGGGTCGGTTCCGGCCGGGTGGTGCGCAGCCCGTCGCTGCGCCGGAGGGGGTTCGTCGCCGCCGACAATCTCCAGCCCTGGAAAGCCCGCGTCCTGTTGGCGCTTGCGCTCGGCGTGACCGACGATCCGGATGCGATTCAACGGATGTTCGACACGTATTGAGCCGGCATTTCTCCCCACTCAGGACTACAGCCGCGGGCCCGTGTCAGCCCGGGACGATCCGGCCCTCTTCTTCCCTGACCTCGATGGCATTCTGGATCAGCGCCCCGTAGCGGTAGACGGCGTGGGCGAACTTGCTGTAGGGCAGTGTCAGGAAGAGCCCGGCTACGACGCCGAGGTGGATCACCAGCAGCGTCCCCATGATGGAGGTTTCCCGGAACACGAGCAGCAGCAATCCGGTGAAGCTCGTGAGGAACAGCATGACGAGGAAGCTCTTGTCCAGGCTGAGCATCTTCTCCTCGGCAGGCTCCCGGTCGCTCTTGGACTTGAGATAGAGCAGTCCCACCGTGCCGATGCACATCATGATGCCGCCCACGGTTCCCAGCGCCACGGGAACGCTCAGGTAAGGGTAGGGGGCTTCCCAGTGGAGAAAGTGGTGGTAGAAGGCGGCCGTGGTGGTGGCTGCGAAGTCCAGCAAGAAGCCGTAAAACACCAGATGGTGGTGCCACATCCGGCTCTTGGAGAATTTGGCGTCGGGGTAGTTGCATCCGTCGCCGCCGCCCTTCATGTATTCCAGGCCGAAGGCGTCCTTCATGGCGCGCACGAAGGCGGCGGGGTTGACGAGGTCGGCGACGCTCCCGCGGGTCCGGCGCCAGAAGCTCACGAATCCCGCCAGTAGCGCAAAGATCGCGTAGAAGAACATCACCGTCGCCGGGAACACCATGGCGCCGTAGGGCACCACGGCGTAGAACGCGCCGGTGCCTTCATGGGCCGAGAACAGGGTCGAGCTTCCCTGAAACACCAGGGTGAGGACGAATGCCAGAGCGACGCAGACCGTGGTGACGAGCCCGACCAGGAAGGCGTTGTTGCGGTACAGGCCCGACAGCACCCGGGGCCAGGCGTAGTCCGCATAGGTATCGGCCCGCAGCCCGGACAGGGCCTTGGGCACGTTTACCGCAAACTCATGAGGCGGCGCGTATGGACAGGCGTAGTAGCAGGCGCGGCACTCGAAGCACAGGTTGGACAGATAGACGAGATCCTTGGTGTCGAAAGTGCGCCGGCGCTCCATGGCCGGGAACACCGCGCAGAAGCCCGCGCAGTACCGGCAGGCGTTGCAGATGGTCATGACCCGATCGGCTTCCTTGAGGTGCTCAGGCGACGGCACGCGCGGCCTCCCTTCCGGCAATGCGGCCGAACACCGTTCCAATGGTCATGCCGAACCCTGCCAGATAGCCTTTGCCGAGAATGTTTCCCGACATCATCTCCCCGGCCGCGAAGATATTCGGAGACGGCCGGTCCTCGCCGAACAGGACCTGTGCCTTCTTGTTCACGGTGACGCCGAGATAAGTGAAGGTGATCCCGGGCCGTAGCGGATAACCGTAGAACGGCGGGGTGTCGATGGGCCGCGCCCAGTGGCTCTTGGGCGGCTCGACACCGTCCGTGGCGCAATCGTCCAGAACGGCGGCATCGAAGGTTCCCGGCTTGATGGAGCGGTTGAAGGCCCGCACGGTCTCCTCCAGCCTGGCAGGGTCGAGGTCCAGGGACAGGCCCAGTTGCCGGATGGAGTCGGCCTCGACGGGCGGGAAGACCGAGGGAAGAAACAACTCGATGGACTTGGCGTCCACGATGGAATAGGCCTCCTGCTCCGGCTGGCCGGCGATGAGCGTTCCCCAGATGGCGTAGCGCTTGGGCCAGAAGTCTTCGCCTTCGTCGTAAAAGCGCTCGGCGTGCTTGTTGACCACGATGCCGAAGGGGACGCTGTCCAGCCGCGTCACGATACCGCCGTCGAACTTGGGTGCGCGCGCGTCGAGCGCGATGGCGTGGAAACCCTTGGGGTGCCCCACGGGACGTGCGCCGCTGTCCAGGAGTTGGCGCAGCACCCGGCCCTTGTTGTAGGGCGTGCCGCGGATGATGAAGTTCTCCGCGGCCTCGCCCCAGTACTCCTTGAGCCACGGGACATTGGCTTCGAAGCCGCCGGAAGCGCCGATGAAGGCCTTGGCCGCCACCTCCCGCGTCTGGCCGTGGCAGTCCACGACGGCGGAGCGGAACACGCCGTCGTCGATGTTCAGGTCCCGCACCTCGGTCTCGTACTCCACCCGGACGCCCATCTTCTCCGCGGTCTCGTAGTAGGCGTTGACCAGGGCCTTGCCGCCGCCCAGGAAGAAGGCGTTGGTGCGCGACAATTGCAGCGTGCCGCGCAGCGACGGCTGCCAGCGGACCCCGTGGGCCGACATCCATTCGCCCGCGTCCTGGGATTCGCGGATGGTTAAGCGCGCGAGCTCTTCGTTGGTGTCGCCGCCGGTTACGCGCAGGAGGTCGTCCCAGAACTCTTCCTCGGGATAGGAGCCGGTGAGGAATCCGTTCTCGCCTTCGTGCATGTAGCGAAGGTTGCGCGTGTGACGGCTGTTGCCGCCGCGAAACGCCAGGGGCGCCGCCTCCAGCACCAGCACGCCGGCGCCCCCGCGACGCGCCATGATGGCAGCGCACAGCGCCGCGTTCCCCCCGCCCGCGATGAGCACGTCGACCTCGGGAGCATTTCCCGAACCGCCTTCGGTGGATGATGAAGCCATCACGCTATCTGTTAGTAGACGCACCGGATTCGGTCAACTTCCGAAATCCTGTCATGACCATGAAACCAGCCCGCCAATGCCCGAATCCGTCATTCCGGCGAAGAGCCTGCCCCGTACTCGATATGGGGCAGGAATCCAGGGGAGGAGAGGGCGGTGGGGCCGCTCCCCTGCGCGACCACAAGTTGACAAGGACGGGTCTTGCTTGCCATGAAGCAGAGGCAGCCTTTCGACCGTATTCGCCGAAACTTGCACCGGACTCATGGCCCAGAGGGAGCGGGGCGCGGCCACGATAGCAGCAGTAGCGGCGCGAGAGCAGCCGCGTCGCATGAAGGCGCGCGGGAGCGAGGACCCCATGGCGCTGGAAATCGAGCGCAAGTTCCTGGTCACCGGAGACGAATGGCGCAAGGCCGAGGGCGTCGCCCTCCGCCAGGGCTACCTCAGCACCCACCCGGAACGCACCGTGCGCGTGCGCATCGAGGGCGACAAAGCCAGACTCACCATCAAAGGCATCACCCGCGGCGCCACCCGCGCCGAGTACGAGTACGACATCCCGCCCGAGGACGCCGCCGAGCTTCTGCGGCTGTGCGAGCCGCCCCTCATCGAGAAAGTGCGCCGGCGGCTGGAGCACGACGGCCTCGTCTGGGAAGTGGACGAGTTCCTCGGCGACAACCAGGGCCTCGTCATCGCCGAGGTCGAGCTCGACCGCGAAGACCGCCAGTTCACCAAGCCCTCGTGGGTAGGGGAGGAAGTCACCCACGACCCCCGCTTCTACAACGCCAACCTTGTGGCAAATCCCTTCACCAAGTGGCACAATCCCGACAAGCGCTCCTGACACGGGGCGCGCCGGGTTTTCCCGAAAACGGAGGGGTGGCCGAGTGGTTTAAGGCACCGGTCTTGAAAATCGGCGTCCGCTTAACGGTGGACCGCGAGTTCGAATCTCGCCCCCTCCGCCAACATCCGGCTACTATGAGGAAAAAGAAGAAGCCCTTAACCGAGAGAGAAATTGATGACATCGTTGTTCCTCAGGCGGACGATGACGCGGCTTGGGGAAGACCTGTCCGCGCCGGGAAGGCCAAACCCACTAACGTCCCATTACCTGCGCCGGTTGCAACGCGAGCCGCTTTTTTCGCTCGCCTCCACCGGGAGAAGAGTGTGGACGGGTGGATCGAACGGATCATTCGAGACTGCCTTGATCTCGAAGAGGCAGCGTTTGTCGACGTGAAGAGAGAACTGGCCTCCCGCTGAACCAGCCTCTTCAGGGAATGGACTGTTCCAGCAGAGCCTGCGTTCCCGGTACCATCGAACATATATCCTGCCCGAGAATCCCGTGGGCGCCTGGGAAGAGTCTTTTCGCGGGTGTTGTGGGAAGAGGCCATCTATCGCCTTGGCAACCTGACCCTTCTCGAATCCGCCACGAACTCCACGGTGTTCACTGTGGCCGCGAGGTTGCTCGAAATCCTGTTCGCGAAACGCTGAAGATCGGTGCCCTATGCGCCAAAACGATCGTTACGCACAAGATGATTAGCGCATAGACCGCTGACTTTGCGCATAGAGCTGGCGCTTGGCCAGTCGTTTAGGAAGGGAAGAGTGAGTGAGAACCCCAAGCGCTGACCTGTAAGGCGGCACAGAAGGAGTTGTTCCAGGAAATCTGTTAAGTTTCATTGCTGTGGCAATAGTCCCCAAGAAGGAACACCATGGCGAGAGCGCGTAAGAACAGGCCGAAATCCACGTCAAGCACCAAACCGGACGGTGACGGAGCCACAACCGGCTACGAGGCTGAGCTTTGGCACATGGCCGACACTTTGCGCGGCAGCATGGACGCCGCCGAATACAAGCACGTCGTCCTCGGCCTCATCTTTCTCAAGTACATCTCGGACGCCTTCGAGGAGATGCACGTCCGCCTCCAAGCCGAGCGGGCGGAGGGCGCTGACCCGGAAGATCCGGACGAATACCGCGCCGCGAACATCTTCTGGGTGCCGCCCGAGGCTCGCTGGACCCATCTCAAGGCCGAGGCGCGGCAATCCTCCATCGGCCAACTCGTGGACGAGGCCATGGCCGGCATCGAACGCGACAACCCCGGCCTCAAGGACGTGCTGCCCAAGGACTACGCCCGGTCCGCCCTGGACAAGCAACGGCTCGGCCAGCTCATCGACATGATCAGCAACATCAGGGTGGGCGACGAGGAGGCTCGTTCCAGGGACGTGCTCGGCCGCGTCTACGAATACTTCCTGTCACAGTTCGCCAGCGCCGAGGGCAAGAAGGGGGGCGTGGTGGACCGCACCCATCGCGAGTTGCCCGACGAGGACATCGCCCGGATCGCGGACACCTACCACGCTTGGCGCGGGGAGGATGGAGCGGGCGAGTACGCCGACGTCCCCGGCTTCTGCAATAGCGCGGCACTGGAGGAGGTGCGCAAGCACGGCCACGTGTTGACGCCCGGCCGATACGTCGGTGCCGAGGCGCAGGAGGACGACGGCGAGCCGTTCGAGGACAAGATGAAGCGGCTTGTGGCGCAGTTGAGGGAACAGCAGGCCGAAGGGGCGAGGCTGGACGCGGCCATCGACGCAAGTCTGAAGGACCTGGGGTATGGAACGTAGGCAGGAGTCCACGGGTGTTCTCTTGACGCCGGTGGAACGAATCACGCAGTCCATCCTGTTCATCCGCACCCAGAAGGTTATATTGGATGCGGACTTGGCCGTGCTGTACGGCGTCGATACCAGGGTCCTGGTCCAGGCGGTAAAGAGGAACAGCGACCGGTTCCCACCTGACTTCATGTTCCAGCTCACGAAGCAGGAGTTTGACGACTTGAGATCACAACTCGTGACCTCAAGTTGGGGCGGCAGGCGCTACCCGCCCTACGCGTTCACCGAGCAGGGCGTCTCGATGTTGTCCAGCGTCCTGCGCAGCAAGCGGGCAATCCTGGTCAACATCGAGATCATGCGCGCATTCGTGCATCTGCGACGAATGCTTGCGAGCCACGCCGACCTCGCCCGGAAACTCGCTGCTCTGGAAACGAAATATGATGCCCAGTTCAAGGTGGTCTTCGAGGCCATCCGCGAACTCATGGCGCCAGCGGAAGGCGAGGCGAAGCTACCCACAGGGTTTACTCCGCCGAGCGAGAATAAGTAGTGAACCAGACGTTCTCTGTCCATGGCAACCGCGGAATTGACTACGGCGAGGACCCCGCCGTAGTGACCCTGCGGGGCTGTCGGCACTCGTCGCGGACGCCAAGGCGCTAGCTGATATGATCGAGTCCGCAGACGATGGCTGATCGACTTCCCCAGGTGGGCTTCGACGACGTCGCCCATCTCATCTCCATCTACCGCGACGAGCGCAGCGTCACCGGCCAGGACCCCGGCCGCATCACCATCTCCCGGGGCGTGGCCTACGCCCCCAACCGCGAGACCGCCATCGCCCAGGCACGCGAGTCCGCGGCGTCTTCCTACAAGATGTACAGCAGTTGGAACATGCAGGAAGACACCATGGTCAAGATCAACAACACCTCCGACTCCGAAGTCAGCGCCTGTGCCGTCACCGGCAACGGCGACGACTGCCTGCAAGACCTCGGCCGGCTCGCGGAGGACGGCGTGGAGTACGTGGGCATGACCCTGCTCAACATGCCCAAGGACCTCTCCGGCCGGAAGGAATACCCGCAGGCTCTGGCCGAGAACATACTGCACCGGATGAAGTAGCCCGCGCGGAGCCCGGCAGAGGGCAGACGTCCGATGTAGGGGCGGGTTTCAAACCTCGCACCTACCTTGGACAAGGTGGAGGCTGAAGAACGGAGTTGACATATGCTCACGGTTCTGGCCGGCATGGAGACGGGAGCGTCGCCAAGCATAGCAGCTCGCTTGCTCTCTTGCCCGCCCAATTGAAACGGCAAGACATGTCAAACAGGTATGATCGATCATCCGGAATACACCTTATTTGCGAAGTTGGACCACCTCAGAATCTACGCCGTCCCTCACTTGTCGCCAAACGGTCGCACCGTTGTCACGACTCGGACGACTCGTTGTTGTCCGTCGTCGTCGCAGGGAAAATGATGCTGAACCAGTCAATCACAGAGTCCCCAACAAACTCTTCCTCTAGTTCACCAAGCGGTTTGTATTCTGGGTAGTGTTCCTTGGCCCTTGCCAGCAGTTCTCGCGCGTTTCGCAGATCGCCGTCACGGCGGTACCGTTCCGCAAGTTCCAAGGAAATACCGGCCTCCAAAGTCCTGGGCGCCCGTAGCCCTTGTTTGGTACCTCTTTGGCTAAAATAACTATTATATAGTTCCCGACACCTCTCTAAGGGCCAATCTGGGCTAACTCGAAGGACCAAGTGAACAAACATACTTTCAATGGAGGGCTTCACCATTTCCGCTCCATACCGCCCCTCCATAGTTGTCAAGTTAGTCATCCTTCGGTCTGGCGACAGAAGTGCGTTGAACAAGAAATAGAGCGCTAGGAACGGCCGCCGTCGTTCTTCGCTGGTCGAACTGACCAACCGTTCAGCTTCTAGAAGCATTGTTTGAAGATCGGTGAGCGCAGCGTCCTTGTCCCTATTGAAACACGCGGAAACTTGGTTGAGGAACCCTTCGAACCGTTTAACACCGTCCGACAGACTCAGATTCGTTGCCGTGCCGATCCAATACCGTGGAGCCACTGGTAATCTTACAATTCCATAGCGTTCCCATCGGTAGTCGTACGGTTCCTTCGATAGCTTTGGTTGTCGAGCGACGAACTCCATGATTACATGCCGGGCAAGGCGTGCTATCCCGCGGAAGGTGAATAGTGTGGACGCGTCGATGCGGACCACCTCGCCAGGTATGGCGGCAACCGTGAGTGGGCGAGGTAGTTCAGTGAGTGTATGTAGGTACCTCGACCGGAGTCCGTATGCTTGTCGAAGCGCGTCTGGCAAATCGGATAGACTGGCCGGTGCTTCAACACCCGCAGCTTGGGCTCGAAAGTATCCCGGGCCGACGTGGGACAAAGCAAATTCACGAAAACGTCGGCCCAAGGAAACCTTTTCGGTTTCTAACAAAGCGGCTCTAACTCGGCTGACGGTGTCTTCTGGGGCATTTCCCAAGGCGGCGTCAATCTTGAGCCGCTTACTCACGTCATAGTCCTCCCAGACGGGTTGAAAGTTATCAAACTGCTGAGCCAGAGACTCGATTGCGGCGACAAATAGAGTATATGCTAAAGCCAGATCATCAACGATTCTGTGCAAAGCCGAAACATAGGTGCGAATGGCACGCATCGCGGCAAGAAAACTCCGGCGCCTTAAAGAGATGAGGTCGTGAACGAAAGGAATGAGCGCGCGGAACTCGTCGTGGTCGCACACCACTTGTCGGTCAAACACTCTTGGGACGAAAGAGCTGGCTTTGTACCCGACATGGGTACTAGGCTCCTCGCCGATGAGACGAGATGCGCCTTCTGGTGTCACGGCGCAAATGACGTTGAGGGCTATGGAGAAAACAGCGGCAAAATCCGCTATATAAGGTGCGATACCATGTGAGGCAACTACGCCTAACGCGGGCGGGTCTTCGATTAGCTCTGTGAATTCATATACCAATTGACCACGGCGATCGGAAAATGAACTGGTTGGTAAAATCGTTCCAGCGGCCGTTTCTATCGGATCGGTTGTTAAGAGTTGAAGATTTGTGTGAAGAACACCGCGAAGGTCGTTTCGTTGTTGAGGTGCATCAGTGAAGAGTTTACCCGAGGCGATTTGCAACAAGGTCGTGCTCCTTAACTAGGCATACACTTGTGCTCATTTGGCATTGCCCGATTCTTCGGCCTTCCTTGTCGCCGACAATTGCAGCCCCAAAGCCATCGTTACCTTCACGATGGTGGCAAACTCGGGATTCCCGTCTGAACTCAGTGCTCGATAGAGCGCTTCCCGTGCCAAACCTGTCTCCTGCGCAACACGGCTCACCCCCCTTTGTCTCGCCATTCCTCCCAACAAGCCGACGAAGGCCTTGGAATCCCCGACAGCCAGAGCCTTCTCCATCTTCGATTTCAACTCGCTCCAGGCCATCGCGCCAGTCGGTTCGTCGGTGTCGGACAAATTCAGCTGGTCCTGCTCCGGCCTCAACATGAACAGTTCGTCCTGAATGGCCCGTCTTTCCATATCTCGACGCAGCTTCAACGAGCACCGCGAAAGAAAGGTGTCCCAATCCTCCTTGCTCTTGAATTCAACTCCCGACTTTTCAGCAACGCTGACCAGCACCGCCTTTTTCGACGCCCGTACCAGGCGTAGAATGTTCAGAACCGTTCCCGGGCTCCTGCCATCCCAAATCATCAGCCCGAATTCGGCTTGCTGGGCCATTTCACGGTCCTTGGCGGCATAGAACTGAAAGGTCTCCTTTTCACTCTCCGCCACGCTCACGTTACGGGTTTCCCATTGACCGACGTTATTGCGACTGGTGTCACCCGAGCAGTACACCGTCACCTTGTCGTACTTCGCCTCTGCAAGGTGCTTCTGCACGGCCTTGTCAGCCCCGTTTGCATCCCCGACCAGGATCGCGAAACCCCTGTCCACGACGTTGTCGATCCGGGTCTTCGCTTCCATCGGCAGACGCGTTATCCGCCGGGAGCCGCCAACGAACACCGCAGTCACTGTATGCTCCGTGTTCTCGTTATCGTCAGTACGCGCACGGCCTCGGCCCTTCCCTGGGTCATGAGCAACTCGGTAATCGCCTTCATCGTAGCGCCGGAACGGTACAAGTCATCAAACAGCAGGACACTCTTTCTCTGCGTGTGCGCTCTTTCCACACTGTAGAGTCCTCCCAGCAGCTCCGTTCGCTTCTCGGGATCCATGACGCCTTTCAACTGCGTTGTGGGTCTTGTGGCAAATACGCAATCGGCAACTGGCAACTCCAGTGCTTCTCCGATACCGTTGGCCAGAATCGGTACCGGCTGCACGCGCCGACTCCCGGAAGGAGGAACTGGAATGATTACATCAAACTTGTTCCGGGACCGCTGCAGGAAGGAAACTGCCGCTTCAATGATCGCGGATGCCGCCGAACGGTCCTCGCGATACTTCATCCGGTACAGCAGTTCGCCGAGCTCCGAACGCTTGGTATCAAACACGTCATGGCCGAACTCATTGATCCCCATGTGGGTGCTAAAGATTGTGTGAATGTCCAAGGCATAGCCGGATATCCAATTTCCGACGATCCGCCTCGGGTTCATTGACGCTGCCATCGCTGCGTGCACTCCCGTACCTATCGCCATCAATGTAACCTGTAGGTTACAACACTACAAGGATTCTCTCCACCTCGCAGCACTTCGGCCGGCTTGAACTTAGGGAAGCGCGGTGTTGTCTTTGTGTTGAACTTTCCTGGCATAGAATAGGAGGTTCTTCGGGAGACGATTTTGTCCCGTGTTTTCGGTTAGTTACAGGCCTTGAATTGTAGGACGCAAGCTAGGAGCCTGTCGGACTCACGGAACCCGATATCTATAACTAACTGAAATCATTGAAGTTCATCGCATGAGGCCCTTTTCGCCCGAAAATCAACTGTTCAATAAAATCAATAGGTTAGCGACATCTGTGAGCGTGAGTCCGACAGGCTCCTAGACGACAAAGTTTCAAACCCGCCCGTGCCCGCACCGCTGACGAACCGCAGCGGCAACCGAGGACCCCATGGCACTTGAGGTCGAGCGCAAGTTCCTGGTCACCGGAGACGAATGGCGCAAGGCCGAGGGAACGGTCCAGCGCCAGGGCCACCTCAGCACCCAACCCGAGCGCACCGTGCGCGTCCGTATCGAGGGCGACAAGGCTACCTCACCATCAAGGGAATCACCTGCGGCGCCACCCGGTCCGAATGCGAGTACGACATCCCGCCCGAGGAAGCCGCCGAGCTGCTTCGGCTCTGCGAGCCGCCCCTCATCGAGAAAGTGCGCCGGCGCCTGGAGCACGACCGCCTCGTCTGGGAAGTAGACAAGTTCCTCGGCGACAGCCAGGGTCTCGTCGTCGCTGAAATCGAGCTGGACCGTGAAGGCCGCCCGTTCACCAAACCCCCGTGGGTAGGCGAGGAAGTCACACGCGCCCCACGCTTCTACAGCGCCAACCTTGTGGCAAATCCCTTCACCAAGTGGCAAAATCCCGACTAGCGTCCCCCGCACCGGGGGCGCCCCGGGTCTTCCCGAACACGTAGGGGCGGCCGAGCGGTTTAAGGCACCGGTCTTGAAAATAGGCGTCCGCCTAAACAGCGGACCGCGAGTTCGAATCTCGCTCCCTCCGCCACCTTAATCGGCGGAATAGAAGGAACTTTGGGGATTGCACAATGTCGGACGTACCGAAGGTTTATCTCGTCAGGGCTGGTCGAAACGGGGAGGATGAAGACTCCGCACTGACGCAAAACCTGGCGATTATCGGCTTTCAGGATGTCCCGTCTCTGAATGGAGCAAAAGACTACGACGCGGTGTTCGCGCTCGTGGGCGAAGCACTAGCCGGCAACAAGCCTCGTGCTCTGGGGAATTTCGCTGGGCAACTATGGGCCTTTGCAATTGGGATCCAGGTGGGCGACATCGTCGTCCTGCCACGCAAGCTCACTTCGCAGATCGCAATCGGGCGTGTCACCGGACCTTATCAATACCGCCAAGTGAATGCGGAGAATCGGCACACGCGGACCGTGGAATGGTTGCTGCCGGAGGTGCCGCGTTCCACGTTCGGACAGGATCTACTGTACTCGTTTGGCGCATTCATGACCGTGTGTAACATCTCCCGAAATGACGCAGTTCACCGTGTCCAGGCTATTCTGGATGGGAAACCGGATCCTGGCGTGACCGTCTCGTTGCCGTCTGGGAAAGACCCTGAGCCTGGGGATGATCCAACCGAGACTCTCCCAGACCTGGCACAATTCGCACACGATCAGATTGTAAAGCAGATCCAGTCGCGGTTTGTCGGTCATGACTTGACACGGCTGGTGGATGCGGTGCTGCGGGCCGATGGTTGGGTCACTACGGTTTCCCCACCTGGTCCTGATGGAGGTGTGGATATCCTAGCGGGACGAGGCATGCTTGGGCTGGATGCTCCACGCCTTTGTGTGCAGGTGAAGTCGCAAGACAGTCCTGCGGACGTAACGGTGTATCGGACGTTGCAAGGGACCATGCAGACGTACAAGGTAGAACAGGGTCTGCTTGTTTGTTGGGGCGGGTTCAACAGGGCAGTTCTGCAGGAATCGAAACAGGGGCACTTTATAGTGCGCCTGTGGGACAGCGGTGATTTGGTTAACGTCATATATCGGAACTACGAACGCCTTCCCCCCGAGATTCAGGCAGACTTGCCGTTCAAGCGCGTATGGATGCTTGTGCAGGACGACGTTGAGGAATGACCGGTGGCCCTATGCTGGCTCCCGTCGTGCAGGGAGGACAATGAGCAATAGCGACGTCAATTGGATTGCCAACTACATCTGGGGTATTGCCGACGACGTGCTACGCGACCTGTACGTGCGCGGCAAGTACCGCGACGTGATTCTGCCCATGACCGTGCTGCGCCGGTTCGATGCAGTCCTGGAACACAGCAAGCAAGCGGTCCTTGAGATGAAGGCGGCACTCGACGCTGCGGAGGTTGTTGAACAGGACCAGGCGCTGCGACAGGCCGCAGGCCAGGCGTTCTACAATACCTCGCAGTTCACCCTGCGCGACCTCAGAGCCCGCGCCAATCGCAGCAATTGACGGCCGACTTTGAGGCCTACCTGGACGGGTTCTCACCCAACGTGCAGGACATCCTCGACAACTTCGAGTTCCGCAACCAGATTCCGCGCCTGTCCAAAGCCGACGCCTTGGGCACGCTGATCGAGAAGCTCACCTCACCCGACATCAACCTGAGCCCGACCCCGGTTCTCAACACCGACGGTTCGGTCAAACACCCCGGCCTCGACAACCACGGCATGGGTTCGATCTTCGAGGAACTGGTGCGCCGCTTCAACGAAGAGAACAACGAAGAGGCCGGCGAACACTGGACTCCACGCGACGCCGTCACGCTCATGGCCAAGCTGCTCTTCCTGCCCGTTGCAGGCGCGATCAAATCGGGCACCTATCTGCTCTACGACGGCGCCTGCGGCACCGGCGGCATGCTGACCGTGGCCGAGGACACCTTGCAACAACTCGCCACCGAATACGACAAGGACGTGTCCACCCATCTCTATGGCCAGGAGATCAACGCCGAGACCTACGCCATCTGCAAGGCCGACCTTCTGCTCAAGGGCGAGGGAGAAGCCGCTGACAACATCGTGGGCGGCCCGGAGCACTCGACTCTGGCCAACGACGCGTTCCCCTCGCGGGAGTTCGACTTCATGCTGTCCAACCCGCCCTACGGCAAGAGCTGGAAGACCGACCTGGAGCGTATGGGCGGCAAGAGCGACATGCGCGACCCGCGCTTCGTGATCGAACATGCCGGCGACTCCGAGTATTCCCTGGTCACCCGCTCCAGCGACGGCCAGATGCTGTTCCTGGCCAACAAGCTCTCCAAGATGAAGCAGGACACCCCGCTCGGCAGCCGCATCGCCGAGGTGCACAACGGCAGCTCGCTGTTCACCGGCGACGCCGGACAAGGTGAGAGCAATATCCGCCGCTGGATCATCGAGAACGATTGGCTAGAGGCTATCGTCACCCTGCCTCTCAATATGTTCTACAACACCGGCATCGCCACCTACGTCTGGGTGCTGACCAACCGCAAGCCCGCACACCGCCAAGGCAAGGTACAGTTGATCGACGCCACCACCTGGTACCGGCCCCTGCGTAAGAACCTGGGCAAGAAGAACTGTGAGCTGGGCGAGGAGGACATCACCCGCATCTGTGACACCTTTCTTGACTTCAAGGAGAGCGAGCAGAGCAAGATTTTCGACAACGCCGCCTTCGGCTATTGGAAGGTCACGGTCGAGCGGCCACTACGCATCCAAGGCATCGACCCCAACCGTGCCTACAAGGCCGCCGAGATCAAGAAGCTCAAAGAAGACGGCGAGCGCAGCGAGGACGCCCCGCCCGTTATCAGGAAGATTCACAAGCGGGGCACCGAGGCCGACCCGTTACGCGGGCTGTTCGCGGCCACCATTGACGGCCGATCCACGGTAGTAGAATACGAACCCGACACCGACCTGCGCGACACTGAGCAGATTCCGTTGCAAGAGGCGGGTGGCATCGGGGCTTTTCTTAAGCGCGAGGTCCAGCCCTACGCTCCGGACGCTTGGTATCAGCCTGACAGCGTCAAGATCGGTTACGAGATCAGCTTTACCCGCTACTTCTACAAGCCGCAGCGCCTGCGTACGTTGGACGAGATTCGGGCGGATATCCTAGCGCTGGAGAAGAAGACCGAGGGACTGCTCGGCGAGATCATGGGGGAGAGCAGGGGTCATGATCCACAACCTCAAACCTTACCCTGCCTATAAGGACTCCGGTATGTCATGGCTGGGGGAGGTGCCGGCACATTGGGAAGTGCGACGAGTTCGGTCAATAGCCCAGATAATCAACGGAGCGACGCCCGCAAGCAACAGAGCCGAATATTGGGAGGGCGACATTATTTGGCTCACACCGGAGGATCTAGGGCAGCTAACAAGTCGATATGTTGACAAGAGCGCGCGCAGGATAACGAACGAGGGTTATCATGCTTGCGGAACTACCCTGGCCCCGCTAGGGAGTCTGGTTATCTCAACAAGGGCACCGATTGGACACATAGGTATTCTGTCTTCCACAGCATGTGTTAACCAAGGGTGTAGACTTCTGGTGCCATCTAAAGCCGTTCAGTCTGAATACTTCTACTATGCGTTGGAAGTCGTTCGGCCCGAACTGGAGTCACTTGGGCAAGGGAGCACTTTCGCTGAACTCGCTCGGGCGAAGCTAGCTGGGTTCACGCTCACTGTCCCTCCCGTCTCCGAACAAGCTGCCATCGTCCGCTTTCTCGACCACGCTGACCGGCGCATCCGGCGCTACATCCGCGCCAAGAAGAAGCTGATTGCGCTGCTAGAGGAGCAGAAGCAGGCCGTCATCCACCAAGCCGTCACCGGCCAGATCGACGTTCGCACCGGCCAGCCCTACCCCGCGTACAAGCCCTCCGGTGTGGAGTGGCTGGGGGAGGTGCCGGCGCATTGGGACCAACGCCCAGCAAAATGGTATTTCCGAGAAGTGGATGACCGTTCCGAGACTGGCTCGGAGGAACTTCTATCGGTATCCCACATTACCGGAGTAACGCCACGAAGTGAGAAGAACGTTACAATGTTTAAGGCGGAGTCGAATGTCGGGCACAAGTTGTGTAGACCCGGTGACCTTATCATCAATACGATGTGGGCCTGGATGGCCGCCTTGGGAATTGCTAGGCAGGTTGGGCTAGTCAGTCCCTCGTATGCCGTCTACAGACCGCACGGTTCTTCGAGACTCTTTGGCGAGTACACTGACCTCTTGCTGCGGACGAGGACATACAGGAATGAATACATCCGCCGGTCAACGGGTATCCGGTCGTCGCGACTGAGGCTATACCCAGAGGGCTTCCTCCGTATCAAGCTGTTATGTCCGGCACTAGACGAGCAGCATGCAATTGTCGAATTTGCAAGCAAAGAATCAACGAATGCACGGCGCAGTATCGAACTCACGCATGACGAAATCTCTCTTCTCCGCGAATACCGCATTCGCTTGATCGCCGATGTCGTCACCGGCAAGCTCGACGTGCGCGAGGCGGCGGCCGCGCTGCCCGAGGGCGATCCCCTCGCTACGGGAGACCCCCTGGACGACACCCTAGACACCGCCCCCGAGTCTGATCTCGAAGAACCCAACGTCACGGTCGAAGAGGCTGAGGCATGACTACCGACACCTCCGAACGCGGCCTCGAACGCCTCATCTGCACCGTACTGGCCGGTCATCCCTGCGAGCCGCCTGCGGCGGGCACGGTAGCCGAACCACCGGCGGACTACGGCGGCGTGGGCTGGAGTCGCGGCAACTTTCACGACTACGACCGCGAGCACTGCGTCGATCTGGTCCAACTCTCCGCCTTTCTGCATGCCACCCAACCCAAGGCCGCCGCATCGCTGGGACTGTTCGAAGACGGCCCGACACGGCGCAAGTTCCTGGCCCGGCTCCAGGGCGAGATATCCAAGCGGGGCACCATCGACGTGCTGCGCCGCGGTATCAAGCATCAAGTGCATGATATGGAACTGTTTTACGGCAAACCGTCGCTGAGGAACGAAAAAGCCCAGGAACGCTTCGATCAGAATCGTTTTACTGTCACGCGCCAGTTGCACTACAGCCGCGATGAAACCCAGCGGGCGCTGGACATCGGCCTGTTCATCAACGGCCTGCCGGTCTTCACCTTCGAGCTCAAGAATAGCCTAACCAAGCAGACCGTGGACGACGCGGTCTGGCAATACAAGAAGGACCGCAACCCACGCGAGAAGCTATTCGAGTTCGGCCGCTGTGTGGCCCACCTTGCCGTGGACGAGAGCGAGGTACGCTTCTGCACCCACCTCCAGGGCAAGTCCTCGTGGTTCCTGCCCTTCAACCGGGGTTGGGGCGACGGCGCGGGCAACCCGCCCAACCCGAACGGACTCAAGACCGACTATCTGTGGCGCGTCGTACTGGCCCGCGAGAGCCTGACGAACATCCTGGAGAATTATGCCCAGGTGGTGGAGTCAAAGGACGAGAAGACCGGCAAAAGGAAGAAAACCCAGGTCTGGCCGCGCTACCACCAACTCGACGTCGTACGCCAGTTGCTGGAGGACGCCGGGACGCGCGGAGTGGGTCACCGCTATCTGATCCAGCACTCGGCGGGCAGCGGCAAGAGCAACTCCATTGCCTGGTTGGCCCATCAACTGATCGGACTGGTAAAGGATGACACAGCGGTCTTCGACTCGATCATCGTGGTCACCGACCGGCGGATTCTCGACAAACAGATTCGCGATACCATCAAACAGTACGCCCAGATCGGCGCGACACTTGGGCCTGCCGAGCATTCGGGCGACCTGCGCCGGTTCATCGAGGTTGGCAAGAAGATCATCATCTCGACCGTACAGAAGTTTCCCTTCATCCTCGACGAGATCGGCAACGAACAACGCGGGCGGCGTTTCGCCATCATCATCGACGAGGCCCACTCCAGCCAAGGCGGCCGCACCAGCGCCGCCATGGCGCAAGCGCTCTCCCAGGCCGGTGAGGAAGGCGAGGAAGAGACTTATGAGGATCAGATCAACCGCCTCATGGAGTCGCACAAGCTGCTCCCCAACGCCAGCTACTTCGCCTTTACGGCCACGCCTAAGAACAAGACCCTGGAAATCTTCGGCAACCCCGACCACCAGGCCGACGGCACGGTCCAGCATCACGCCTTTCACACCTACACCATGAAGCAGGCCATCCAGGAGGGCTTCATTCTGGACGTGCTGGCGCACTACACGCCGGTGAACAGCTATTACAAGCTGGCCAAGACAGTGGAGGACGACCCGCAGTTCGATACACGGAAGGCGCAGAAGAAGCTCCGACGTTTCGTGGAGGGCAGCGACCACGCGATCCGCCTCAAGGCCGAGATCATGGTCGACCACTTCCACGAGCAGGTTCTGGCCCAGGGCAAGGTCGGCGGACAAGCCCGGGCAATGGTGGTCACCAACGGCGTCGCGCGTGCGATTCAGTACTTCTACGCTATCCGCGACTACCTGCACGAGCGAAAGAGCCGGTACGAGCCTCTGGCTGCCTTTTCCGGCGAGCACGAGTTGAGCGGAGCGAAGGTGAGCGAGGCGTCGTTGAACGGCTTTCCCTCCGGCCGGATCGCCGAGCGGTTCCGGGAGGACGCCTACCGCTTCCTGGTCTGCGCGGACAAGTTCCAGACCGGGTATGACGAACCGCTGCTGCACACTATGTACGTGGACAAGACGCTTTCCGGCATCAAGGCGGTTCAGACCTTGTCGCGACTCAACCGGGCGCACCCCAAGAAGCACGATGTCTTCGTGCTGGATTTCCTGAACGACGTCGACACCATCCGCGACGCATTCGCGGACTTCCATCGGGCGACTATCCTGGCTGACGAGACCGACCCCAACAAGCTACATGACCTACAGGCGGACCTGGATAGTGGTCAGGTGTATTCCGAGGATCAAGTCGATGACTTCGTTAGACGTTACCTGGGCGGGGCCGAACGCGATCAGTTGGACCCGATTCTCGACACCTGCGTGGCGGTTTACAAGCGAGACCTCAACGAAGATAGCCAAGTGGCGTTCAAGGGCAAGGCCAAGGGTTTCATCCGCACGTATAGCTTTCTCTCTTGCGTCCTACCTTATACCAACGCTGATTGGGAGAAGCGGTCGATCTTTCTGAATTTCCTGGTTCCGAAGCTGCCGGCCCCCGAAGAGGACGACCTCTCCAAGGGCATCCTTGAAGCCATCGACCTGGACAGCTACCGGGCCGAGAAGCAGGCAATGCAGAAGATCATGCTCCCTGACGAAGATGCCGAGATCGACCCCGTGCCCACCACTGGTGGCGGGCATATTTCCGATCCCGAAATGGACCGCCTCTCCAAGATTGTCCGGATCTTCAACGAGCAGTTCGGCAACATCGCCTGGGAAGACGCTGACCGCGTGCGCCAGCTCATTACGGAGACCATTCCCGCCCGTGTGGCTGCGGACACCGCTTTCAAGAACGCGTTGCAGAACTCGGACAAGCAGAATGCCCGCATCGAGCACGACAAGGCCCTGGTGCGGGTCATGACCTCCCTGATGAAGGACGACACACAGCTCTTCAAACAGTTCATGGACAACGAGGGCTTCAAGCGGTGGATGAGTGATGCGTCGTTTGATCTCGCCTACCGGCAGCCCGGTGAGGGCTGACCTTCAGTCACGCGAAGTCGGGACGGGCAAGGCTGTGGGGAATCTCCCGGAGCACTGGAAAATGGTCGAGTAAATTTCGTAAGTTACGGGGCAAATCGAGTCTCGTCACTCCGCCAACCCGGTTTCGTAACTGCCTGATTTTGTGTGCAGTTGGCTGAGCCCTCGCGATTCCCGTTGACTCGTCCATCAAATCGTTTCGACATCATCAGCTGGGTAAGTCCCCCGACAACAGGCGTCCTGCCCCTCCGATGCCGGGTACGTCCGTTTCGGTGGCCTAATCACCTCAAGAAGGGCCTTGCCTTGGTTCGCCGAGGATCGTAAAAAATTTCAATATATTGTGTCACTACCCCTTGAAAGCGGCAGAACTCGTACACATATTGCGAAGGCAACCTTGTTTCCAGGGGGATTAAATGACACCAAACAGCCGCTTTCTCGAACTTCTCGCTGATATTGAACCGAGTGCCACGACGAAGGCGAACTCGGTCAACGCCCACACGAGCGTCAGAGAGGCGCTTCAGGAAGACGATGAATACAGTTCTCGCGTGGAACGGGTCATTCTTGGCGGTTCTTACAGACGCGACACGGCCATCCGTCCGCGCCAAAAGAACGACTCCCTCGATCGACCAGACGTGGATCTCTACGTGGTCGTCGATGTGGCGCTATACGAGACGACACCTTCGGGGGAGATGGACGCACTGTACTCCGCGTTGAACCGAGCCCGTAAACTGCTCGGAATCACTGGGCTGACACGTGACCGGGTTGCCCTTTCGGTGTCGATGAACCGAGCTGATCTAGACGTCTCGGTACTGATCGAGCGCCAAGGGGACGGGCTTTACCGGATCGGCAATCGCGAGACCGGAGAGTGGTATTTGACAGATCCGGAAGAGCATACGTCTTGGTCTACGGCCCAGAACGTTCGCTTTTCCGGCCGCTTCAAACCGGTGACGAAGCTCTTGAAATGGGCGCGACGGGAGAATCCGACATCCTACAAGCATCCCAAGAGCTTTGCTATCGAAGGCTTCTTGGCACAGAACTTGGATGAGCACGAGACCCACTACGGCAAGCTCTTCCATGACTACTGTAAGACGTTCATCGACACCTACGAGACCCACCGGCGGCTTGAGTTGTGTCCGAGGTTGGATGATCCGGCGGTCCCCGGGGGGAACCTTCTTGAGGGCGTCAGTGGTGCCGCGTTTTGCGCGTACTACGACAAGATTGAGAAGCATCGAGACGACGCGGGGAGGGCACTCGCCGAGGAAGATCAGGAGACGGCGACGACGTATTGGCGACGGATCTTCGGAAATCGTTTCCCAGCACCCAAGTCCGCGACTGCGTCGACCCTGAAGTCGGCGACTAACATGTCTCCCCTTACCTTCGGAAACGTTCAGGCTGCGCCTTCGAGGCGCCCGGCGAAATTTGCATGACCGTGTGGTGGCTAAGCGATCCACAACGCCTATCCGCCGAGCGAGTCGCGATCCAGGCGATTGACGAAGACTGGTTCGAGAATGCGGCATTGTCTCTAGACGACCAACTCCGCTTGAGGCTTGTCTTCGATATTGTGTTGCCACGCGGTCGGTGCCGACTCGCTATGGTCTACCACAACACGTTTCCGGCCTCCCCGCCGAGCGTGCGACCCGTAGACGGCGAAGAATGGCTGTCGTCACACCAATACGGGCGTGGCGGGGACCTTTGCTTGTCGATCCGAAACGACAATTGGACCCCGGACGTAACTGGGTCCGAGATGGTGCGTAGCGCGTATGCGCTTCTGGCGCTAGAGACACCGAATGAGGAAGGGAGAGTGACCCCTGCCCCGTCGGCCCACGACGTCGCTTACGAGTTCACGTTGCGCAATGTCTTCGGGCGGTTTTACCTAGAACACTCGTCGTGTCTCCTGCTCACGACACGGGATCTTGACGGTGCGCCGATTGAAGTTGCGGTGGACTATCGAAACCGGAATTGTTTCGTTGCCCATCTCCTCACGGTCGGCTCGGACGACGGTCAGCAGGTGACTCTAGAAGTGCCTCAAATGCTCTGTGACGCAGGCATTGTTTATCCAGGCTCTTTTCATGTAGTGGGCGCGCCGAGGGATGCTGTCAGCTCGGTAAAGACGGTTGATGATTTACGTGCCATTGTCGGTGAAGGGTTCTCGCTCTCTCCAAAGGACAACTGGGCCTGTTTGATCCGCACCTCGGACAATGGGTTCGTGTTACTAACCCACGGTAGCGGCCGTGACGACGTGTACGTTTACGAGACCATCCACGGCCCCTTGGAGCCTCGCCGGTCCGGCCAGAACTATGCCGGCTTGGCAGAGAAACGGGTCGGAATTGTTGGCCTCGGATCGCTTGGATCGAAGATCGCCGTAGCTTTGGCACGGGCTGGAGTTGGTCGGTTCGAACTTGTTGACGGTGACATTCTGCACGTGGGCAACCTAGAGCGCCACGACGCCGACTGGCGCGATGTCGGTCGCCACAAGGCGCAACTGACGGCGAGCCGCTTGCAGCTAATCCATCCACACGTCGAGGCGCATCCATGGACAACGGCGATCGGGGCACAAGTTTCGTCGCAGGAAGCGGGTAGTGTGAATGCGGCTCTTGCGGCTTGTGACCTTCTCATTGACGCGACGGCCAATCCTGATGTCTTCAATCATCTCGCCTCTATGGCTATGCGGAGCAACCACGCACTCGTGTGGGGTGCGGTGTACGCTGGTGGTATCGGCGGGGAGATCGCGCGATCACGACCGGATAAGGACCCTTCACCTTACGACATCCGCCAAGTGATCACTCAGTTCTACGAAACCACAGAGGAAGCGCCCCCCTTACCCGCCGGGCGGGGCTATGATGGGTCGGTGGGTGAGGATGCTCCTCTCATCGCGACGGACGCGGATGTTTCGGTGTTTGCTGCGCATATGGCGGCGTACGCTATGGACGCCCTTATCGGTGAAGAGCCGTCGGTCTATGAGGTACCTGCTTATTTGATTGGTTTGAAGCGCGCTTGGCTTTTCGACGGTCCATTCGACACGCGGCCATTGGCGGTTGATGCGCCGCTCCGCACGCCTTTGTCGGTTCCAAATCCAAACGAGGTAGACTCCGATTTCTTGAAAACCCTCTTCGATAAGTTTGCTGATGAGAATCAAGGTCGAGAAACCGATAGTTGACGCGTGGGTGAAGGAGCTCAAATGCGCTGGTCCACTTGAGATAGGAGGGGTGCTCTTTGGTGAGCAAATCAGCGAAGGCTGCTTCCGGATTGTGGAGGCAAAGCCTCAGCGTTCGGGCCGTGGGAGCGCGGGCCATTTCCACCGTCGAGCCAACAAGGCTCGTAACCAAGTTTTGGAATTTCATCAGCGTTACGGCGGAGATCCAACACAGTTCAACTACCTCGGCGAGTGGCACTCACATCCCGGTGCACCTGTGCTACCGAGTCTTCGCGACGAGATAACAATGCGTCAAATGCTCTTGGATCAAGCAGGCGCGGTGAACTTCCTCGTTCTCGCGATCATACGTCTATCGGGGCTAGCTAAGCTGCAGATCGGGGCATGGACATATCTTACGTCGGGACATAGGCTGCCTTGCCAGATCGAGTTCAAGCCTGGAGAGCAAGACGAGGATGACTGACCTCAGAGGCCGCATGTTCATTTCCTATAGGCGCTCGCCCGGTCGTGCGACGGGCGATGCCGAGGCCGTGTTGATTCGTGATGCACTGCGGGATCGCGGTGTTCCCACTTGGCGCGATCTTGAGGATCTCGGTCCTGACCCGACCGAGGACGAGTTGATCGAGACGCTGAGGGATGAAGAGATCGCAGGAGCCGTCATGCTTGTGACGCCGGAGGTCGCGACCTCAAACATGGTGCGTGTAGTTGAGGCGCCCGCCATCTTGGATCGGTTCAGTGGGGGCAACGGATTCCTGCTGAAGGTGGTCTTGATCAATTTGGCCTATGACGAGGTTGACGGTGTCCTTGGCCGACCGGGGGCGTTTCAAGAGGTCAAGCACTTCAACATCGATAGGATCGCCAATGAGACGCTTGAGGCGGAGGATGCGCGTCGAATCGCAAAGGGTGTGTTAAAACAACGCCTGGAGACAATCCGCCGCAATGATCCGCGCGGTGAGTTTTCGGTGGGGCTTTATAGTCGGCGTTCCCCGGGTGTGAAGGGGTACGTGATTCGCCACGACGTCACGGCTTATTTCGACGGACGTGCGGCAGCCGCTGGGGCGTATGCGAAGATCGAGACTGCGCTCTACGATGCAGCCACGACCTTGGCTGAGACAGGCGAGAAGATTTCTGTGGTAGCGCGCGGTAATGCGGCGTTGCCGCTCGGTGTTCTCTTTGGCGCGATATATTCGCCCTTTGTTTTCGACCTAGTCTGGAAGCAGGCTGCACCCGGCGCGCCGGACGAGGATTGGTCGTTAAAGAGTGGCGTTGAGGACGTCGCGGTGACCGTCCGTAGCACCAGAGGCGATCTGGGGTCCGAAGACTTGGTTCTCGCGGTTTCGATTAATGCTGATGTAGATCAAGCTACAGCGGAGTATCTTGAGGCGGCGCGTTTCTCGCCCCGAGCGACTATCTCGGTTGGGCTGGCGAACGGTCCGCTCAAACGCGGGGAAGCCCTTTCGCCACAACAGGGGCTGAAGGTCACATATGAAGCGATCGACGCTGCACGCCGCGAAAAAACGAAGCTCCGTATGAAGCGGGCGAATCTGCACCTCTTTCTCGCTTGCCCGCTGAGTCTGGCTGTCTTGATTGGACAAAACTTGAACACCTTCGGCGCCTGTACGGTTTACGAGCATTTCAGCGATCAAACACCATCCTACGCGAAAGTACACTGCTTTGGACCATCGAACTTCACGTACCAAAGCGGACAATGATTTGGGGTAGGTCAAGAACGGAACGGGTCGGGGACGCGTGCTCGCAGCGGGCTTTTTGTCCTTTCTCCGGGAAATCTTGCCATTCGGAGTGTCGCCGGACATATTGCTGGCAATACAGGGGAGGTCTAAGTTGTGAGTGACGCATCCCAAAGACGCCCCATCAACCGATACCGCGAGCGGCTCGCCGAACGCGGTTTGGCCCGTTTTGAGGTGATCGGGCGCAAGGCCGATCGTGAGCTGATCCGTTCGGTTGCCAAGTGCTTGGCCGAAGAAGGACCGGAGGCAGACCGCCTTCGGGCTGTGGTAGTCCGTTGCATCGCAGGCCAATCGCTACGGAAGGGTGGAGTCCTTCAGGCTCTACGACGTTCCCCGCTGGTCGGGGCTGACGTCATTCCTCCCCGTCCATTCGAACCTAGTCGTGAGGTCATTTGACACAACTATCGCCGCTATCGCGGGGCGAAGTGGTAGAGAACCGTGCATAACAAGGAGAGTAAACGTGGTGGTCAGTGAACTGATTGAATTGCTCCAAGAGTATCCCGCCGGCCTGCGAGTAGTCGTGAACGGTTACGAAGACGGCTACGATGACCTTTCACCGCAGCAGATCTCTATCGCGAAGATCAGTCTGGACGCCGGGAAACATGACTGGGAGGGACGGCATGGTGTTCCGCGTCATCCGACAGAAGGGAGCGTCGATAGCCCCGACGTGGCGGAGGCCTTGGTTCTATGTCGGGTGTCCTATTGACGCGAGTGACAGAATGTCACCTCGTCCTATGCATCGTGCCCAGTCATCCCCAATCGTCCCCATACCTTTCCGGGTATTTTCAATCAGCCGAAACCTAACCTTTCAAATGGCCGCTATCTAACCTTGCAATCAGCCGTCCTATAAAGTTACAATCAGCCGATGGCTGACGCTCTCTTCTATTCGCGCAATATCGGGCAGCGACTGGCCGAGGCGTTGGCGGATTCCCCGGTAGTCCTGATCCAGGGTCCGCGTCAGTGCGGCAAGACAACGCTGGCGCAAATGCTGTGTGCTCCGGCGAGCTTGAACCGGCGGGATGCTCTCAAGGTCTCGGGTGGGCCTTTACCGGGTTTCTTGACTGCCGAGAGCCGGAACTACGCCTACATCAGCTTTGACGACGACGTCGCGCGCGTCGGCGCGGAAGCGGATCCGATGGGCTTCGTTGGGGACCTTCCGGAGAAGGTCATCCTGGACGAGGTACAGCGGGTGCCCGCGCTCTTTACGGCCCTGAAGATGGAGGTGGATCGGAGACGGGTGCCGGGTCGTTTCTTGTTGACGGGGTCGGCCGACGTGCTGCGGGTTCCGACGATCCAGGACTCGTTGGCAGGTCGTCTGGAGGTGATCCGACTGCATCCGCTGGCGCAAGGTGAGATCGCGGGCGAGCGATCTCGTGGCCCGGCTTCGGATAGCTTCCCTGATTTCCTCGACGCACTGTTCGGCCGAGGATTCAAGACCCGGCGGACGGCGCGGTTGGGAAGAGAGTTGTGCGAACGCATCGCTGCCGGCGGATATCCGGCCGCTCTCGCGCGGCCGCCCGGACGTCGGCGTGCCGACTGGTATCGGAACTACCTCGACGCGCAGACGCAGCGGGATGTGCGCGATCTGGCCCGTGTCCGAACGCTGGAGGAGCTTCCGAGACTGCTTGCCCTGTCGGCCGCGCAAACGGCGGGCCTGTTCAACGTGAGCGAGTTGGCGGCGCCGTTCCAGATCAGCAGACCGACCATCCGGGACTACATCGTACTGCTCGAGCGGGTCTTCCTGTTGGAGAGACTGCCGCCATGGCACAGCAATCGTGTCAGCCGGTTGGTCAAGACACCGAAACTGCATATGGGCGACACGGGCCTCGCCTGTGCACTTCTCGGCGTGGATGCCGCCGACCTCGCGGCTGACCGCACCCTGCTGGGTCAGCTTCTCGAAACATTCGTGTTCCAGGAGTTGAGGCGCCAGGCGAGTTGGCACGAGGACTTCTTCACGTTCTTCCACTACCGCGACAGGGACAAGACAGAGGTGGATATCGTCATCGAGCGCGGCACCCGGGCGGTTGCGGGCGTGGAGGTCAAGGCCGGAGCCACCGTGACCGCGGCGGACTTCCGCGGGTTGCGCAAGCTGAAAGCGGCAGCGGGAAGCCGCTTTGCAGGAGGGGCGGTGGTGTACGACGGGGAGATGTGTGTCAGCCACGGTGACGGGCTCTACGCGGTGCCGCTTCGGCTGCTCTTGGAAACAGGAACTTCATGAATCGTGAGGGCTGGATGGTGAAGGGGAGAGGCGTCCTCGGCCGCTGAACGTCAGAACAGGACACCAAGCCCCCAATCACGTATGCCGCAGCCCCGCCAGCCCGCCGCCGCCGGTGAGCAGGCGCACCAGCACGTTCGCGCCGACGATGATCATGACCAGGGAGAGGGTCACGGCGCCGGAGTGCTGGGTCATGTCCTGTTCGTTGTAGCTGAAGATCACTCCGGTGAGCACCATGTTGGCCGGCGACAACAGCAGGATGATCAGGGACAGCTCGCGGGTTGCGGTGATGAAGGTCAGCAGCATGCCCGCGATCACGCCGCTTGACGACATGGGGACTATGATCTTGGCCATGCGCCGGAACCAGCCGATCCCCTGGACTCTTGCGGTTTCCTCCAGGGACTTGTCGATTTGCAGTATGGCGGCGATGCCGGTGCGCGAAGTGAACGGCAGGTTCTTGACCACCGTGATCAGGACCAGGATCGTGAATGTGCCATAGAGTGCCGGCAGCGGCCCCCAGGGAGTCGAGAACATGCCGATGTAGATGGCGCCGAGGGCGATGGAGGGGAAAATGTAGGGCGCGAAGGCAACGCCCTCGAGCCACCTCGCCAGCAGCGTGCCGCGCCCGCGAACCGCTGCATAGCCCACCAGCAACCCGAGCAGGCCGTTGCATCCCGCCGCCAGCACGCCCA
Organism: uncultured Binatia bacterium (SeqCode); assembly: GCA_965221155.1. Lineage (GTDB taxonomy): Bacteria > Desulfobacterota > Binatia > UBA9968 > JAJDTQ01 > JAJDTQ01. The sequence continues at coordinate 3,466,943 of OZ244869.1, forward strand.
GTTTGATGCTGTTCCACAACGCCGTCAGGATGCCCGGGGAATGGATGATGCCGGGTTCGCCATAGGCGAGGTCGGTGTTGCTCTCGCCGACCCAGAAGTGCGCCGTCAAACCTTGCAGGGAATACTCGCCCGGCGTGATGATCAAGGATTCCCAAAGCAGGATCAGCAATGGCAGTACGACCGTCACGGCGAGGAAGGCGGCGACCCCGATGGTGGCCGGCCATTGCCAGGCCCCGAGGCTGATTTCGTGCTGCCGGAAGCCCTTGCCGGTCAGGGTCACGAAGCTTCTCCGAATCCCGATCACCCGGCTGTTGATCCAGATGAAGGTGATCGCCATGACGATCAGGACCAGGGCGAGAACGAAGGCGTCGCCGCTGTTGCGGGCGTTCAGCGAGGCGTAGATCTGGGTTGAAAAGGTAAAGAACCGGACCGGCAGTCCGAGCAGAGCCGGTGTCCCGAAGGTGCCGAGTATGCGGATGAAAGTGAGCACCACGGCGGAGCCCAACGCGGGCAGCAGCAACGGAAACGTAATCCGCCATAGCCGTTGGCGCCGGTTCATGCCGGCGATGGCGCCCGCCTCCTCCAGCTCCGAATCGACCGTCGCCAAGGCGCCCGACATCAGCAGATAGCCATAGGCGTAGTAGTGCAGCGCCAGACAGATGACGATGGGAAAGAAGCCATAGCTCACCCAGTCGGGCGGCTGTATGCCGAAGAAACTGGTGATCATGCCCTCGTTGCCGCCGATCCGGTCGTTCTTGAACAGGCTCAGCCATGCCAGCGCCAGCACCCATGACGGCATCATGTACGGCACCACCACAAGCGCCCCGAACACGCCCTTGAAGCGGATGTTGGTGCGCACCATCAGCCATGCCAGGCCGCTGCCGATGCCGACGCCGAGAACGGTCACGCAGACGCCGACGGCGACGCTGTTGAACAGCGGCTTCAGGAACAGCGCCTTGGAAAGCGGGCCGGTGAAGACGCGTTCGAGATGGAACAGGGTAAAGGTGCCGACCTTCGCCTCCGGCCTGTAGGCGAGGTCGTAGCTCTGGTAGACCAGGGCGTCGTGGATGATTTCGAAAAGCGGCCCCAACACCAGGACGGACAGGACGGCGAGGCACAGGACACCCAGGATCTTTTCCGGCTGGTTCACCAGCCGGTAGAGGTGGTACGTGAGATTGCTCCGGGAAAGGAGCGGAGGCCTGCTGCCGGAAGAGGCCGTATCCAACGACATGTGTCAGGACTTCCGTTTTCTTCTGCTCAGGCGGGCGGGCATTGATTGAAGAGATTGGTCTCCGATTCGACATCGAAGAAGTTCAACGAGTCCGCTTCGAAGTCGATCCACAGGGGGTCGCCGAGGTCCATCCGTATGAAGCCCGGTTGCAGGAGCGTGATGGAATAGTTCTCGGTCCGGGCTTGCAGGATGGTGTCGGCCCCCTTCGGCTGAACCGATTCCAGGGCTACCTTCAGCCAGTCCTCCCTGGCCTCGGTCGATACATGGATGCTTTCCGGGCGAATGGTAGCGATGAGGTTCTTTGCGTTCGGAGGCGGGTCACCGGGGATCGGCAGCCATAGGTCGCCGCAATCGAGGCCCACCCCTCCGTTCTTTCGGCTGATGGTGCCGGTAAACCGGTTGATCCCGGGATCGCCGATGAAATCGGCAACAAACAGGTTGGCCGGATTGTGATAGATCTCATAGGGCGTGCCCTGTTGCTTGACCACGCCCTTGTCCATGACGACGACGATGTCGGAGAGCGTCAGAGCCTCGATCTGGTCGTGGGTCACGTAAACGGTGGTGGCTTCGAGGTCGCGGTGCAGCCGCTTGAGCTCGCCGCGCATTTCCGTACGCAGCTTGGCGTCCAGGTTGGACAGCGGCTCATCCATCAGCAGGATGGACGAGCGCGAGGCGATCATGCGCGCGAGGGCCACCCGCTGTTGCTGGCCGCCGGACAGCTCCGAGGGGTAGCGGAGCTGGTACGGCTTCATCTGCACTTTCTCGAGCGCGGCCTTGAGGCGCTCATCAGTCTCGCGCGCGCTCAAGCCCATTTGCTTCAGGCCGAGCGTGATGTTCCGTTCCACCGTCATATGGGGCCAGAGCGCGTAGCCTTGGAATATGAGCCCGAGGTTGCGGCGTTCGGGAGGAACGATCACGCCTTCTTGGCGGGAGAAGATGAGCCTGTCGCCGAACCGGATTTCCCCCGTTTCGGGTTCTTCCAGCCCGGCGATCACGCGCAACGTCGTCGTCTTGCCGCAACCGGACGGCCCAAGAATGGTCAGGAACGCACCCGGCGCCACGGTCAGGTCCAGATGCCGTACGGCGACTTCCTTGCCGTACGACTTCCGGATCCCTGTCAGATGGATTTCCTCCATGCCTGGCTATTTGCTCGAATGCACCGTCCAGAAGTCGCGGACCTTGGGGCCATGCTTCCACATGTATCCGGCATCGACGTTCCAGCCCTTCATGTCGGCCCAGATCTCGCCGCCCGCCGGCAGCGGCACGTCGCTCCGCGGGCTCACCGTGCCCGGGTCGAAATAGGGCGCCAGACCCTGCAACAGGGCCATGCTGGCGCCCTTGTCGTAGGGCTTCTCGATCTTCGAGTTCTTGTTCAGCTCGAGGCTGCCGAGCAGGTACGCGGTAAACAGCTTGGCCGCGTTGGGGTGGGGCGCCTGGCGCGCGATGGCGGTAAAGGTCGGGTAGACCACCTTGCCGACCGGATCCACCTCGGCCAGGATCTTGTTGACGTAGCCCTTCGAATCGTTGCGCGCGATATAGGTCATGTAGGTGAACGCGATCAGGGGTCTCTTCTGACCCTTCTTGCCCGAGGCTCCAGCCAGCCTCGAGCCTGACTTGAAGATCACCAGGTCGTTGGCGAGCATCCGCGCCCAGAACTCGTAACCGGCGTCCGGGACCCCTTCGCTCAATTGGATGGGCTTGCCGGCATGGCGCTGATAGGCGGCCGCCATTTCATCGGGACGCTGCATAAGGGTCATGACGCCCATCAGGGTGGAGCCCGACGACAGCGGGTTCTTCACGCCCACCCGGCCCTTGAACTTGGGCTCGGTCAACTCCCACACGTTCTTGATGGGCGGCGCGTCCGGGTAGGCTTCCCTGTTGTAGAGAAAGACCATGGCCTCGTTGACGCGGATCAGCAGCGGGTCGCGGTTTTCCTTTGGAATCCGGTCGACGTAGTGGTGCGGTACGTAGTTGACGAGACGGTTCTTGTTCAGCATTTCGTAGATCACCTGACCCGAATTGCCGGTGGTCACGATGTCGGCGTTGAAGATATTCGCGTCCTGTTCGCGAATGGTCTTCTCGACCGCTTTGACGGACCCGAGGTCGTGCACGGTCACCTTGATCTCCGGATGAAGCGCGTTGAACGGCTTCACCAGCTTGGCGATGCGGCCCGACGACGTGTAGACCACGACCTCGCCTTCGGCTTTCGCCTTGGCGATGACGTCGTCCCAGTTTTCCGCCTTGTCATAGGGGCCGAGCTTGGCCGCCTTCAGCCAGGCCTCCATCTCGGGCGGCGGTTTGGAGGCGGCGCTGGCGGCGGTGGTGAAGGAAAGGGCGAACAGGCCGGCAATGAGCACCGCGGACAGACGGGTTAAAAGGTGTTTCATGTTAGTCTCCCTATGGGGTGAAATCACCCGATTCAAGAACGTGGGTTACGGGTATCTTCGTTCGCTGTCATCGAATCCCACACTACGCAAATGCATGTCCTACATGCAAGGCGATGCACCGGCGCCCCGCTGCCTTTTGCCGGGCAGGTAAAGTGCAGTCTCCGCCGAACGAAATCATGGAAGGATGGCGCATGACCACCCCTGGGGACTATCCCCTTCCTCTCCTCAGTTTGATCGCCCAAGGCTTCGATCCCTACGGCGCTGATCTTTTCATCGGCGGAACCGCGGCGGCACGTGATATCGACTTGTTGCGCCGCCATGGCATATCGACCGTCGTCAACTGCACGATCAATCTGGATGTCAACTATGTCGCCGGGCCGGACGAAGGCGCTGCGAACGGGGATCCAAGCGCGTTGTGCCGTTCCGGAACCGCGCCGTTTCGGGTCTTCAAGCTGGGGCTGGTGGACGGCGAAAATCCGCGTGGCATGATGCTCGGCGGGTACTACATCCTGCACGGCGCCCTCCATCAGACCCTGCCGGAGAAGCAGAGCTATCCCATACGGGAGCAGGGCAACGTCCTCGTCCACTGTGGCGGCGGCCGCAGCCGTTCCGTTGCCTTGGTGGCGCTTTATCTTCATCTGCAGGACCCGACTCGGTTCCCGGAACTCGAAGACGCCATCGCCTTGGTGAGAGAGAAGCGCGAACTGCATCCGGACGAGTGGTTCAAGGCGCCGAAACAGGACCTCATCGACGCCGCGGAAGAGGCGGCGCGGGCCATCCGATCGCTGCGCGACAGTGGGGCCTTGTAGCCTGAGAACAACGCTTTAGTCCTTTCTCCGCGACAGCTTGCCATCCTAAATATTACCGGGTATATTACCGGCAACAATTGTGGAGGTCCGATTTGAGTAACACATCCCAGAGACGTGCCATCGATCGATACCGCGAGCGTCTGGCCGAACGCGGCATGGCCCGTTTTGAGGTGCTCGGGCGTAAAGCCGACCGCGAGCTGATCCGTTCGGTTGCCAAGTGCCTTACGGAAGAAGGACCGGAGGCGGATCGCCTTCGGACTGCGGTCAGCCGTTGCATCGCAGGCGAATCGCCACGGAAGGGTGGAATCCTTCAAGCTCTGCGACGCTCCCCGCTGGTCGGGGCCGACATCATTCCCCCCCGTCCATTCGAACCCGGTCGTAAGGTCGATCTGTGACCCGATATCTTCTCGACACCAACATCATCAGCAACATCACCAAACCGAAGCCTTCCGGGTCCTTGCTGGAGTGGATGGCTGAACAAGATGACGAAGACCTGTTCATTTCCTCGCTCACCATCGGTGAGATTTGGCGCGGTGTGCTGGAGAAGCCTGCCGGCCGCAATCGTGATCAGCTTGAAGCTTGGTTCGCAGGCCCGGAGGGTCCGCCTGCCTTGTTCGCCGGCCGCGTTCTCCCGTTCGATCAGAAAGCGGGCGTCGCTTGGGCAAGACTGATGGCAGACGGTAAGGCGAAGGGCCGTCCCCGCAATGCGCTTAACACCATCATCGCCGCTACCGCGAAGGCAAACGACTGTATCACCGTCACCGACAACGAAAAGGACTTCGCCGATGTCGAGGTCGTTAACCCGCTTCGCCGTGAGCCGCGTTGAAGAAGGGTCGCCTCGTGCGCCTCTTCAACCTGAATCACGACGAAGGCACCTCCAAGGCTGGGCGACCAGGGCAGATTTTTGCTTTGCTGCGGGCGGCGTCTGAGAGGAGCTAGGCACGGGACGGGTGTTGGTGCTGAGCGTGGATGACGCGAGAGGGTGTTGGCGGGCGACGTGTGGGGCGAGGTTTGCGGGGGTTTCGGGCTTGTGGCGCGGTTTTCGGGGCTTGGGGGATGGTTCCCGCAAGACGCTTGCTTGGCGGGCGGGTAGGGTTTGGATTGTGGTGGTGCGCGGGGGCGTCGGTGTCAGGCGATGGCGGGCTTGGGGCGGGTGTTGGCGCTCATCCTCAGATAGTCGAGCAGCAGGCGTGGGGTGCGGTGCAGCTTGCGCAGGGTGGCGGTGACGGGTTTGCCATGGCTCTTGATCACGCCGATGGCGAAGCGGCGCAGCCGAGACATGTTCTCGGGTCCATGGCCGGTGCGGATGCGGCACTTGTCCTCGTTCCAGGCGTCGCCGTCATCGAGAATGCGATGCAGGGACCCTTCGATGGTCCAGTGGCCGCGGTTGATGCGCAGCAACGATTCGGCATCGGCGGTGTGCGGGGTATGGCTGGTCACGCCCCAGCAGGTGTCCACCGTGGTGTGGGTGACTTGGCCCTTGCGCACTTGGCAGCGGGTGCGGCGAATGAGGAAGGCTTGGCCGACGCCGGGGAACCGGAGGTAGTCGTTGAGCGCCGTGGTGGTCCAGATCTCGCGCTGTTCCCAGCGTCCGTGCGCGGTCGGCAGCTTGCCGTTGATGGGCTTGCCGGTGGTCTGGGCAAAGTCGGGGGGCGGTTTTGCGTCGTCGTGGAACCATCGCCGGATGTCCTCGAGCAGAGTCTTGTGGTTGTCCTTGGCCAGGAACATGTAGTGGGCGTCATGCTTGCGCAGGTAGGAGGCGATGGCGGTCTGGGTCAGCAGGGCATCGGCGGTGACGGTCTTGCCGGCGAGGTCGCCGAGTTGGTCGAGCAACGGGATCGCGACCCCGATCTCGTTGGTGCGCTTGTCGGAACCGTCGTCACCGGTCACGACGGTTTTTTTTGACCCCAGGGGATGGCCGTCTCATGGCCGCAGGCCCCGAGGATATGGACCTGACGGCCGGCCTCGTCGACGGCTCCCTTCAGGGTCTTGCCGTCGATGGCCAGCGACGCGTCGTTGTGACCGTGGGCTGAGAACCAAGCCCGCAGCGCGGCATCGAGCTCCTCGGGCGCCACCTTCACGATCGCGTTGCGCAGACAGTAGCGGCTCGGTCGCTCGTAGGCGCCGTTGACACGGCGGCAGCGGAAGTGGCGCAGCATCGCCGGCGAGAGGTCGCAGACCCACTCGTGGATTGCCTTGTAGCCCCGGGCGCCGCACAGCGTGGCCGCCGCGGCCAGCGCCAGCAGGGTGTCGAGGCGGTAGCGGCGCCCGTAGCGGCTGCGCGGGTCGGTGAGGGTGCGGAAGACATCGGGCAGGCTCTTCATCTGATCAGCGCTCAGCATAGTCCTCGGTCTCCCATGACGGTAGCGGGGCGCCAGGGTGGGATGGCGAAGCACGCGACGGGCGTGCCGGGTCAGGGGACGGACCAGCACCTTCTTCGGCGTCGACCCGGCGTGGTACCCGCCCCGGGCACGGCGGAAGCCGCGCGTCATGCCGACCTCGGTCCAGCCCGCGGCACGGTAAACCGTGCCCACGAACCGCGACGGGTCCACGAAGGTCTCCAGCAGCACCAGCGGATGATGAAACCGTGCCGGCCAGTCCCGCACCAGATGGCGTGCGCACAGCCCCAGCACCCGGGACCCGAGATTGGGAACCGGGCGCAGGAGCAGGAACCGGGTGTTGTTGGCCACCAGATGCAGCCGGTCGTACTTGTGCCGCAGCGTCCAGCCAATCCACGCATCACGCGCTTGGCACTTCAGCGCCGCCGCCGAAAACGACGCCAGCGCCACCCACTCGCCGCGCCACACCGCCCCATACCACAGCGTCTCCCCCACCTTCGGCGCCGCCCCGAGGTAATGGTGCGTCGCCATCAGAGCACGGAACCGCGTCTCCTCCTCCGGCAACACCGCCCCGAGCGTCACTTCCGAAAGTTCCATCCCATCCCCCGTGTTCCATCCCATCCCCCGTCCGATGCCGCCCCTGTTCAACCTTCTGTATCGCAACTCAAGCAGAAAGTCCACCCCAAAGAGGTCCCGCCTTGAATTCCAGCAGAGTCAGCCAAAACAAAAATCCGCCCTGGCTGGGCGACCACGGTAAATTTGTTCTGATTTTTGGCCGAGTGGCGGAGATCGAGCATTTGGCCACAGGAGTTGGAGGTTGGCATTGGAGGCGCATGTTGTTGGATGGGGTCGTGATCGGGCGGAGGGATGACGATTTTCTGAGGTGGTGGTGGTTTGTTGGACAGGAAGGCGGCAGAAACAAGGTGTATTGCGGGGAATCGGGCATGGCAGGGCGACTGGGGTTTGCCGAGGGTTGACGGTGAGGCGACGGATGCGGCTGGGGGGGAGGTCAGCGGGGTGCTGCTGGCGGGCAGGCGTTGGCGGTCATTTTGAGGAAGTCGAGGACCCGGCGCGGGTTTCTGGCGAGGTTGCGCATGGTCTGGGCGACGGCGAGGCCGCGTTTTTTGATGAGGCCGATGGCGAAGCGCCGGAGGCATGTGATGTTCTCCGGGCCGTGACCGGTACGGATGCGGCTGCGGTCTTCGTCGAAGCTCCAGTCGAGGATGTGGTGTGTAGCTTCGATGGTCCAGTGTCCTCGATTGAGGGTGAGGAGGCGTTGTGGCGAGGCGGCCTTGGGGTCGAGGCTGGTGATCCCGTAGGAGGTTTCGCAGTGGCGTTTGCCGGACTTGACCTCGACGGTTTCTCGCCGCACGGCGAACACCTGACCGACGCCGGGGAAGTCGAGGTAGTCGTTGAGTTCGCTGGAAACCCAGATGGAACGACGCTCGTGGCGGCCGTGTTCGGGCTTTGCGGTTTCGGCGGCGAAGTCGGGGGCGCGCCGGGCGATGCTCGGGTGGAACAGGAGGTGGATATCGTCATACAGGTTGGGCTGGTTGCGCTTGACGGTGAACAGATAGTGGGCGTTGCGGTGGAGGAGATAATGGGCGAGGGCGCGCTGGGTGAGCAGGGCATCGGCGGTGAGGGTGAGGCCGGCGATATCGGGCAGGGTGTCGAGCAGGGGAATGGCAGTGCCGATCTCGTTGGTGCGCTTCTCCCCGTCGGTGGCATCCGGCCTCAGACCGACTTTTTTTGGGCCCAGGATGCCTTGCTGTCGTGGCCGACGATGCCGAGCACATGAGCCTGGTTGCCATCGGCATCGATGGCGCCGCGCAGGGTCTTGCCGTCGATGGCCAGGGCGCTGTCGCCGCCGCCATGAGCCTCGTGCCATGCGCGCAACGCCCGGTCGAGTTGGGCCGGGTCGACGCGGATGAGCAGGCTGCGGATGGCCGACAGGCTCGGCGCCTGGCAGCGGCCTTGGCGGCGGCGCACGCGGAAGCGTTCCAGCGCCTTGGGTCCGAGGTCCTGGACCCATTCGCTGATGGCCTTGTAGCCGCGCATGCCGCACAGGGTCGCGGCGGTGGCCAAGGCCAGCACCGTGGGCAGCGCATGGCGCCGTCCCTGCCGGCGGCGGGGGTCGTCGATGGGGTGGAAGAAGGCCGGAAGGGATCGCATCTGTGCGGCGTTGAGCATCATCTTGGGCACTCCATGTCGCAGGCGGGGATCGAGAGCATCCGCCCGGAGTTGGTCGCGCGCGGTGCGCGACAGGGGATGAACGAACACTCGCTTCGGCAGCGCGTGTTGGCCGTAGCTGTAGCCCCGCCGCTGGCGGCGGAAGCCGCGGGTGCGCCCCACCTCGATCCAGTTGGCGGCCCGGTAGACGGTGCCGTGGAAGCGCCTGGGATCGACGAAGGTCTCCACCAGCAGCAGCGCATGGCCGAAGCGCACCGGCCAGTCGCGGACAAGGCGGCGCGTGCACAGCGACAGCACCCGCGACCCGAGGTTTGGCGGAGCGCCCGGCAGGATCAGGAACCGGGAGTTGTTGGTGATAAGGTGCAGCCGGTCAAACTGGACGCCGTAGTCCCAGCCGATCCAGCGGTCCCGTGCGCCGCACTTCAGCGCCGGCGCCGAGAACACCGCCAGCGCCAACCATTGGCCGCGATGATGGGCCACATAGCGCAACGTCTCGCCGATCCCCGGCAACGCACCCAGATAGTGGTACGCCTGCATCAAGGCCCGAAACCGCCCCTCGTCTTCCGCCGCTACAAGGCCGACGGACACCTCCGAAAGAATCGTCAACGCTCCCATCCCCCCACGTCCGGGTTGCTCCACCTGTATCAGAGCCCGCGACGAATGTCCAGCCCCGCCCGTATCTCATTGTCAGCATTGAAAAAACCATGAAGGATAAATCCGCCCTGGCTGGGCGACCACGGTAAATTTGTTCTGATTTTTGGCCGAGTGGCGGAGATCGAGCATTTGGCCACAGGAGTTGGAGGTTGGCATTGGAGGCGCATGTTGTTGGATGGGGTCGTGATCGGGCGGAGGGATGACGATTTTCTGAGGTGGTGGTGGTTTGTTGGACAGGAAGGCGGCAGAAACAAGGTGTATTGCGGGGAATCGGGCATGGCAGGGCGACTGGGGTTTGCCGAGGGTTGACGGTGAGGCGACGGATGCGGCTGGGGGGGAGGTCAGCGGGGTGCTGCTGGCGGGCAGGCGTTGGCGGTCATTTTGAGGAAGTCGAGGACCCGGCGCGGGTTTCTGGCGAGGTTGCGCATGGTCTGGGCGACGGCGAGGCCGCGTTTTTTGATGAGGCCGATGGCGAAGCGCCGGAGGCATGTGATGTTCTCCGGGCCGTGACCGGTACGGATGCGGCTGCGGTCTTCGTCGAAGCTCCAGTCGAGGATGTGGTGTGTAGCTTCGATGGTCCAGTGTCCTCGATTGAGGGTGAGGAGGCGTTGTGGCGAGGCGGCCTTGGGGTCGAGGCTGGTGATCCCGTAGGAGGTTTCGCAGTGGCGTTTGCCGGACTTGACCTCGACGGTTTCTCGCCGCACGGCGAACACCTGACCGACGCCGGGGAAGTCGAGGTAGTCGTTGAGTTCGCTGGAAACCCAGATGGAACGACGCTCGTGGCGGCCGTGTTCGGGCTTTGCGGTTTCGGCGGCGAAGTCGGGGGCGCGCCGGGCGATGCTCGGGTGGAACAGGAGGTGGATATCGTCATACAGGTTGGGCTGGTTGCGCTTGACGGTGAACAGATAGTGGGCGTTGCGGTGGAGGAGATAATGGGCGAGGGCGCGCTGGGTGAGCAGGGCATCGGCGGTGAGGGTGAGGCCGGCGATATCGGGCAGGGTGTCGAGCAGGGGAATGGCAGTGCCGATCTCGTTGGTGCGCTTCTCCCCGTCGGTGGCATCCGGCCTCAGACCGACTTTTTTTGGGCCCAGGATGCCTTGCTGTCGTGGCCGACGATGCCGAGCACATGAGCCTGGTTGCCATCGGCATCGATGGCGCCGCGCAGGGTCTTGCCGTCGATGGCCAGGGCGCTGTCGCCGCCGCCATGAGCCTCGTGCCATGCGCGCAACGCCCGGTCGAGTTGGGCCGGGTCGACGCGGATGAGCAGGCTGCGGATGGCCGACAGGCTCGGCGCCTGGCAGCGGCCTTGGCGGCGGCGCACGCGGAAGCGTTCCAGCGCCTTGGGTCCGAGGTCCTGGACCCATTCGCTGATGGCCTTGTAGCCGCGCATGCCGCACAGGGTCGCGGCGGTGGCCAAGGCCAGCACCGTGGGCAGCGCATGGCGCCGTCCCTGCCGGCGGCGGGGGTCGTCGATGGGGTGGAAGAAGGCCGGAAGGGATCGCATCTGTGCGGCGTTGAGCATCATCTTGGGCACTCCATGTCGCAGGCGGGGATCGAGAGCATCCGCCCGGAGTTGGTCGCGCGCGGTGCGCGACAGGGGATGAACGAACACTCGCTTCGGCAGCGCGTGTTGGCCGTAGCTGTAGCCCCGCCGCTGGCGGCGGAAGCCGCGGGTGCGCCCCACCTCGATCCAGTTGGCGGCCCGGTAGACGGTGCCGTGGAAGCGCCTGGGATCGACGAAGGTCTCCACCAGCAGCAGCGCATGGCCGAAGCGCACCGGCCAGTCGCGGACAAGGCGGCGCGTGCACAGCGACAGCACCCGCGACCCGAGGTTTGGCGGAGCGCCCGGCAGGATCAGGAACCGGGAGTTGTTGGTGATAAGGTGCAGCCGGTCAAACTGGACGCCGTAGTCCCAGCCGATCCAGCGGTCCCGTGCGCCGCACTTCAGCGCCGGCGCCGAGAACACCGCCAGCGCCAACCATTGGCCGCGATGATGGGCCACATAGCGCAACGTCTCGCCGATCCCCGGCAACGCACCCAGATAGTGGTACGCCTGCATCAAGGCCCGAAACCGCCCCTCGTCTTCCGCCGCTACAAGGCCGACGGACACCTCCGAAAGAATCGTCAACGCTCCCATCCCCCCACGTCCGGGTTGCTCCACCTGTATCAGAGCCCGCGACGAATGTCCAGCCCCGCCCGTATCTCATTGTCAGCATTGAAAAAACCATGAAGGATAAATCCGCCCTGGCTGGGCGACCGTCGGGCGAGACGTTCAACCTAACTTGTGCTAGTATAGCCCGCCTTGAAAGAATCTGTTGCCCATCTGTTGCCCATTTCTGTTCCAAACGACAGGAGGAAACCATGTCGAAGTTCAAACGAGTCGCACTGTTCGTGGCCGGAACCGCTTTGGCAGCGGCCGCGCCCATCGCCGGGTCGGCCGAGACCATAAAGATCGGCGTCACCCAGCCTCTGACCGGCGCGGTGGCGGCGTCCGGCAATTATGTCGCGCAGGGCGCCAAGATCGCCGAATCGTTTCTCAACGCGTCCGGCGGTGTGTTGGGTAAGAAGGTCCAGTTGGTCATCGAGGACAACAAGAGCAATCCGAAGGAAGCCGTGGCCACGGCCGAGAAGCTGATCGTGCGCGACCAGGTGCCGGCGCTGATGGGGGCGTGGAGTTCGACCTATACCCTGGCGGTGATGCCGAAACTCATGGAATACGGCGTGCCCATGGTGGTCGAGACGTCGTCCTCGGGCAAGATCACGACCTCGGGCAATCCCTGGATCTTCCGCATCAGCCCGACCTCGGCCATGGAGGCCCAGTCCTTCGGCACGAAGGTCGGTCAGTTCAACATCAAGAAGGCCAACTTCCTGGTGGTCAACAACGACTGGGGTCTGGGCGCGTCCAAGGAATTCCAGAAGATGCTCAAGGGCAAGGGCATCGCCGTCGGCGTCGTGGAAACCATGGATGCCAAGGCCACGGATATGAGCGCGCAGTTGGCGAAGATCAAGTCGGCGGGCGGGGATACGGTGTTCGTCACCACCGGCGTCGAGCAGATCACCCTGGTGCTGAAGCAGATGAAGGAGCAGCGGGTCACGCAACGGGTGATCACCACCGGCGGTTCGTCATCGCCGGATCAGTTGATCGCGCAGGCCGGCGCGGCCGCGGAAGGCAGTTTTCACTTGCTGTTCTTCGCCCCCTGGTTCCCGGGCGCGGCGCCCAATCCGGAGGTCGCCACCGCGTTCGTCAATGAATGGAACAAGCGCGGCCACAACTTCGCCGGCCTGACCGAGGGTTTTCGCGGCCATGACGGCATCATGACCATCGCCGCCGCCATCAAGGCTGCCGGCAAGGCCGAGCCCAAGGCCATTCAGAAGGCCCTCTGGGGGGTCAAGGTGAAGGGCGTCAACGGCAACATCGCGTTCATCAAGCAAGGCCCCGCTGGCAAGGAGAGCGCCCAGAACATTCCGAACGTTTACGTGGTCACCATCAAGAGTGGCAAGGTCGCGCTGCCCTAACGGGCGGCCGACGAAAGCCGTGCGGCCCTGATTTGATCAATGCCTTTTCCGGGGTTCTCCCGGAAAGGGCCTTGGTCGGGGCCGGTTCCCTGTCCTCGGCATCCGATGGCGAAGAGGCATTCCCGAAACGCCACCCGCCAGAATGTGGCCTTACGACACGTGACCCGACGAGCAGGCCACCGTGGCTGAATTTCTCCAGCACCTCCTCAACGCCCTGATCCTCGGCGGCACCTATGCCCTTCTGGGCATCGGCCTGACCCTGATTTTCGGCATCATGCGGGTGGTCAACTTCACCCACGGCGAGCTTTATACGTTCGGCGCCTACATGGTGTATTTCTTCGTCATGCTGCTGGGCCTGAATTTTTTCGCCGGCATTCTGCTGGCCATGGCCCTCGGCGTGGTGCTCGGCGCGCTGATCGAATTGGTGCTGCTGCGCCCCCTCCGGGGCGCCGACATCGATACCACCATGCTGGTGATGATCGGCGCCTGGATCGCGATGCAGAACCTGGAGCAGTTCACCTGGAGCGGCATCGCCAAATCCATCGACCATCCCTTTCCCCTGGACCCGCTGGTCATCGGGCTGGTCTCGGTCTCCTGGGTCCGGGTTTTCGTCTTCGCCTTCGCCGTGCTGCTGATCGCCGTCACGTACTTCCTGATCCATCGCACACGCCTCGGCAAGGCCATGCGCGCCACCTTCCAGGACCGTGAGACCGCGGCGCTCATGGGCGTCAACGTCAAGGGGATCCATACGCTGACGTTTGCCTTCGGCTCCTGTCTCGCGGCCGCGGCCGGCGCGCTGCTTGGCCCGGTCTTCGTGGTGGCGCCGACGATTGGCGATCTGGCGGCGCTGAAGTCCTTCGCCATCGTCATCCTCGGCGGGCTCGGCAGCATCCCCGGCGCCACCCTCGGCGGCTTCATCCTGGGCCTGGTGGAGGAGTTGGGCGCGGGCTACATCTCGTCGGGCTATCGGGACGCCATGGGCTTCCTGCTGATTATCCTGGTGCTGGTGTTCAAGCCGACGGGGCTGTTCGCCGCCAAGGAGCGCATCGGGTGAAGCACGCCGCAACAGCCGCCTGGGTGGTGTTTCTGTTCTCCATCCCGTTGTGGATGACGGACCTCTACTTCCTCCACATCCTGGTGAGCGCCGGCATCTTCACCGTTGCCGCCATAAGCCTCAACCTGCTGCTCGGCTATACCGGACAACTGAGCCTCGGCCACGTGGCGTTCTTCGGCATCGGCGCCTATGCCAGCGCCCTGGTGTCCCTGGGCTTCGACCTCGAGTTGACCGACACCTACACGTTCGTCTTCGCGCCGCAGCCGGTGTGGGTCGCCTTCATAGCCGGCATCGGCGCCGCCGCCCTGTTCGGCTGGTTGATCGGCAAGATCGCCTTCAAGGTCCGCGGCGCCTATTTCGTCATCGTCACCATCAGCTTCGCCGAAGTCGTGCGGCTCATCTCCCTCAACTGGGTCGACCTCACCGAAGGCCCCATGGCGCTCAACAACATACCGCCGTTCAGCGTCGCCATTCCCGGGCTCTGGGAGCAGACCTTCTACCAGAAGCTGCCCAACTATTACCTGGTCCTTGTCATCGCCATCGTTTGCTACGTCATCGTCCGGCGGCTGGTACGGTCGCGGGCCGGGCGGGCCATGATCGGCCTGCGCGAGAACGAAGCCCTCGCAGCTTCCGTCGGCGTCGACGTCACCCACTACCTGATACTGGCGACGGTGGTTTCGGCGGCCATGGCCGGGGCCGCGGGCGGGCTCTATACCCACTACATTCGTATCGTCGATCCGGATATCTTCCTGTTCATCTACACCGTGACCATGGTGATCATGGTCGTCACCGGCGGCAAGGGGACCACCGCCGGCCCGGTGGTGGGCGGCCTCATCTTCGGTATCCTGCCCGAGGTTCTGCGCGAGTTCGCGAGCCCCGAGGTGCAGTGGGTGCTCTACGGCGCGTTCATGATCGCCATCGTGTTTTTCCTGCCGCAAGGCATCGTCCCGGCCGTCACGTCGTGGTGGAAGGCGCGTTTCGCCGCCCCCGAGCGCGGCCTTGGCACCCCGGAGGGCGCGCGGTGACCGATACCGCATTGAGCGTGGAGGGTCTGACCGTCCACTTCGGTGGATTGGTGGCCGTATCGAACGTCGATTTCGTCGTTCGCGAAGGAGAGATCGCCAGCCTCATCGGTCCCAACGGGGCCGGCAAGACTACCGCCTTCAACGTCATCACGGGTTTTCTGCGGGCCACCGCCGGCAGCGTCCGCTACCGGGGCGCTTCCCTGGACGGCCTGCGGCCCAATGACGTCGCCGACCTCGGCGTCGTGCGCACGTTCCAGAAGACCAGTCTGTTCAGCGGGCTGAGCGTGATCGACAACATGTTGATCGGCTTGCACCGCCGCGGCCGGGGCCGCGTCTGGGAGATCCTGCTTGCGCTGCCGCGCATTCGGGCCGAGGAACGCGACCTGCGGACGCAGGCCGCCGCCATCCTGGAACAGGTCGGGTTATCCCACCGGGGCGGCGTGCTGGCGTCCGACCTGCCCTACGGCGAGCAACGCCTGTTGGAGGTTGCCATCGCCCTGGCGGCGCGGCCGTCGCTGCTGTTGCTGGACGAGCCGTCCTCCGGGATGAACCCCTCCGAAACCCAGGACTTCATGAACAGGGTATCGGCCATTCGCGACCAGGGAACGACGATCTTCCTGGTCGAGCACGACATGCGAATGGTCATGGGCATCTCCGACCGGATCATCGTTCTCAATCAAGGAATGATCCTGGCCGAGGGAACGCCGGAAGAGATCCGTCGCCACCCGGAGGTCATTCGGGCCTACCTTGGAGGAGCAGCGGCCGATGCTTGAGATCACCGGACTTGAATGCCGTTACGGCAAGGTCAGCGCCGTCCGCGACCTGTCCATGGTCGTCAATCAGGGCGAGTTGGTGACCCTGATCGGCGCCAACGGGGCCGGGAAGTCGACGACGCTCAAGGCCATATCGGGACTGCTCCCGCCGGCGGCCGGGCGCATCGTTTTCGACGGCGAGGACATATCCCATGCTTCGGCGCAGAAAATCCTCTCTCTCGGGATCGCCCATTGCCCCGAGGGGCGGCGCATTTTCCCGTACATGAGCGTCCAGGAAAACCTCGACATGGGCTGTTACGTGCGCCGCGACACCGACGGCATCGAGGCCGACCTCCGGCGCGTGTTCGAGCGTTTCCCGATCCTCGAAGGACGCCGCCGCCAGACCGCGGGGACGCTCTCCGGCGGCGAGCAGCAAATGCTGGCCATCGGCCGGGCGCTGATGTCGCGGCCAAAGCTGGTGCTCTTCGACGAGCCCTCACTGGGCCTGGCGCCCAACCTGGTCGAGACCACCTTCGAGATCATCGCCGAGATCCGCGCCGAGGGCGTCACCGTCCTGATGGTCGAGCAGAACGCCTACGCGGCGCTGGAAATCTGCGACCGCGCCTACCTGCTCGAATCCGGCGCCGTGGCCCTGCAGGGAACCGGCGCCGAGTTGAAGGACATCCCCCACGTCAGAGAGGCGTACCTGGGCGGGTAGCGGAGACTTCTTGACGAATCATGATTCGCCATGACATGATGGAATTGAGTCAAGGAGACGTGCACCATGCCCCAGGTCCGCGAAAAATTCGCTACCCAGATCAATACCGAGATTTTGTCCGCAATCCGCGCGATCGCGGAGCAGGAAGGGCGTCAACTCCAGGCGCTCATGGACGAGGCGCTTGCCGATCTGATCGAAAAACGAAAACAGGCCCGGCCCCGGCCGCAAGTCATGGCTGCCTACCTCGCCAGTCATGACAAGTACGGCGAGCTCTACAAGAAGCTCGCTAAATGACAGACTACGTCACGCTGGTGGAAGTCCTTGCCATTCACGCGGACCAGATTGAACGGTATGGCGGATCGGAAGGCGTTCGGGACGCAGGTCTTCTGGAGGCGGCGCTCTATCGGCCGCAAACCGGCTACTACGCCGATCTCGTCGAGGAAGCCGCCGCGCTGTGGGAAAGCCTCTCCCAGAACCATCCGTTCATTGACGGTAACAAGCGCACGGCTTTTGCTGTGACGCACACGTTTCTGGCGATCAACGGCGCACAACTGACCGCGGGCTCGGAGGAGGCATACGCTTTCATCGCAGGGCTGTACGAAGCCGGGACGTTCAGTTTTGACACGTTGGCGCCATGGCTTCGGCGCAATGTCAAGACTGGTGTTTGAGAGACCTTTCCATGGATGACCGTACCTTCCACCTCTTCGCCGACGGCCCCGCGCCGGTGGCGCCGTACAGTCACGCCGTCACCACCGGCGACTGGATCTTCGTCACCGGGCAAATCGCCACCGGCCGGGATGGGGAGCCGATTCCGGAGTCCATCGAGGACCAGACGCACAAGGTCATGGCGAACCTCAAGACTGTGCTCGCGGGCTGCGGCGCGGGGTTGGAGCACGTGGTCAGCGTGCGCATCTTCCTGACCCGGTTCGAGGAAGAGTACGATGCGATGAACGCGGTCTATGAAACCTATTTCCCCGCCGACGAGCGCCCCGCCCGTACCACCGTGGGTGTCACCGCGCTGGCCCGGGGCTGCCGGGTGGAGATCGACCTGATCGCGAAGCGGAGCGCCTGACCCGTACCCGGATCATCACCCCCGCGGACTACAAATAACCCATTTCCCGATAGTAGCGCTCGGCGCCGGGGTGCAGGGGGGCGCACATCGGCCCCTCTTCCGTGTTCCGGCATATCCGGGTCATGTCGAAACGGTCTCCGTCCACCGGCATCGTATCCTTTCTCGCATCGATGGCCTGGACCACCGCGTAGGCAAGCTCGTCCGGGAAGTCCGCCCGGCAAAAGAGCGGCCAGCCGCCGAACTCCAGCGCGGGAACGTCCGCGTCCAGGCTCGGAAACACTGACTTGGGGATTGTCGATTTCCGAAATCCCAAGCGCTCCATGTCGGCGAAAACGGCTGGCTGCAACGGCAGGAGAATCATGTCCTGGGCCAGGGCCTCGGCGGTCCAACTCGTGACGCCCTCGTCGAACACCGAGTCATAGGCCCCTTGCTCGATCCCTTCCCTGCGCCGGCGGTGGGTTGGGTTTGAGACTTGATCCACGCTGCCGCCCCATCGCTCCACGTCCTCGAGGTTCCAGCCACAAAGATTCAGAATACGCCGGATGGTGTACTCGGTGGTTCCTTCGGGACCCTGTCCCCGGGTCGACAACCTGAGCGGAAGCTTCTTCTCGCCGATTTCTTCAAGGGACTTGACGCCGAGGTCTCTCTTGACCGCGAAGGCAATTTTGTCCCAGGACGGGAACACCGCGAGGTTTCGGATGTCGATCTTCTGCGCATAGGGCGCCAACCCGTTCAACGCCATATGGGTCACCGGTGACGGGTTGAGGAAAGCCAGATCCACCGTCCCCTCGGCCAGCAGCCTTGGCGCCTCGAACCCTCCGAGACGGCTGTTGCCGACGCCATACGAGACCGTGATCTCCGACCCGTCGGGCAGGTTGTGCTGCGCGAGCCCCAAAGCGATCTCAAAAGCCTCGCCGGCCCGTATGTTCATGGTTACGGCGATTTTGATTGTGGTTGCCATCAGGTTACCTCCAACGTCAGGTGCCTCCCACGGTAGCGTCCGCAATGGCGCCGGGTCAACGGGCCGGGCTCCGTCGCTTGCAGAGCCCCTATGCCTAACCTCACAAAGTTGTTAGAATCATCCTTTCGGATCGCACGCCGTTGAAGCTCCGTTTCTCGAGCCGGAAACCGTCCGGAAATTCCGGCCATTTCCAGGGCGCTCACGAACAACCGTGTCCGGATCGCAGGTCCGCCAACACCCGGGCTGAATTGAGGGTGCGGGCGAAAGGGGAGGGCAACTGATGAACGTCGTCGCTTGCCGCGGGGCGGTGAATCTTCGCAACATCGCGATCATTGCACACGTCGACCACGGCAAGACCACGCTGGTGGACGCGATGCTGTGGCAGAGCGGGACGTTCCGCGCAAACCAGGATGTCCGTGAGCGGGTGCTGGACTCCATGGACCTCGAGCGTGAGAAGGGCATCACGATCATGGCGAAGAACGCCTCCGTGACCTACGGCGGCGTCAAGATCAACATCGCCGACACTCCGGGTCACGTGGATTTCGGCGGCGAGGTGGAACGCACCCTGCGGATGGTCGACGGTGTCATGCTGCTCGTCGACGCCGCCGAAGGGCCGATGCCCCAGACCCGCGCCGTGCTGGCCAAGGCGCTGGAGCTGGGACTGCCGCCGATCGTGGTCATCAACAAGATCGACCGCCAGGACGCGCGCCCCTCGGAAGTCCTTAACGAAATCTACGACCTGTTCATCGACCTGGGCGCCACCGAGGAGCGGATCGAGTTTCCGGTGATATATTCCGTCGGCCGCCAGGGAAGATGCACGCCGTCACTCGGCGGGGCGCTTACGGATCTTCGGCCGTTGTTCAACACCATCATCGAGCACATTCCGCCTCCCTCCGGGGAGCCGAGCCATCCTCTACAGATACTGGTGACCAACGTCGCGCCCGACGACTACCGCGGACCGCTGGCCATCGGCCGTGTCGTGGACGGCACGGTTCGGAACCGGCAGGCGGTGACCCTGTGCCGGCGTAACGGGTCTGAGACCCCGGCCGCGGTCGCGGACCTGTTCATCTACCAGGGCCTCGGGCGGGTCCCGGTGCCGTCGGCGGGTCCCGGAGAGATCGTGGCGCTGGCGGGGATGACCGGCATCGGGTTGGGCGAAAGCATCGCCGATGGTGAGGATCCCAAGCCCCTGCCCACGCTCGACATCGAGGAACCCACGTTGTCGATGGAGTTCTCCATCAACGATTCCCCATTCAGCGGAAAGGACGGTCGCTACCTGACCTCGCGCCACCTTCGAGCGCGACTGCTCAAGGAGGCGGAGCACAACCTGGCGATCCGGGTGGAGTCCATCGAGTCTTCCGATCACTTCCTGGTGTACGGCCGGGGCGAGCTGCAGCTCGCCGTCCTGATCGAGCAGATGCGGCGGGAAGGGTATGAGTTTTCAGTGGGCATGCCGCGGGTGTTGACCCGCACCGTCGGAGACACCGTCCACGAACCGTACGAACTGGCCATCATCGAAACGAATGAAGAGTATCAGGGAATCGTGGTTCAGAAACTCGGCGCGCGCCGGGGCGTCATGGTCAAGATGGCGAGCCGCGGCTCGGGGAGGGTTCGCCTGGAGATCGAGGTGCCCAGCCGCGGGTTGATCGGATACCGGACCGAGTTCCTCACCGACACGAAAGGCACGGGAACCCTCACGCACATGTTCATCGGATACCGGCAATGGGCGGGGGACATCGTCCATCGGTCCACCGGCGCGCTGGTGGCGGATCGCAGGGGCCGCGTCACGGGATATGCGATCGTCAACCTGCAGGAGCGGGGCGAGCTCTTCGTCGGGCCCACCGATACGGTATACGGAGGCATGCTCGTCGGCGAGAGCAGCCGCGACACGGACCTGGACGTGAACATCACGAAGGAGAGGAAACTGACGAACATGCGGTCCTCCGTCCTCAAGGGCATCGAAAAGATCGTCCCTCCGGTGCGCATGTCCCTGGAGCAGGCCATCGAGTTCATCCGCCACGACGAGCTGATCGAGGTCACGCCGTGTAATCTCCGGCTTCGGAAGCGCCACCTCGACCCGAACGAACGAAAATACCGCGCTCGCCAGACGGAGGGTTCTCTCCAGACGGCCGGCTAGCCCGGCGACCGTCCGGTCTGCCCGCCTATTTTCTGCGGGCCGGGCGCCTGCGCCGCAACAAGGCGAGGGCCGTAGGGGCGGGTTTCAAACCCGCCCGCGTTCGCATCGCCTCGTGGGCCGATACAGGCTCCCAGCTTCACCTCTCTGCTTCCGCCTCCTCTTCCACGTGCCGGCCCAAGAGCCGCACCTGCGCCCCGGCCAGCATGTCCTGGAGCCTTTTGCGGATGGCCCACAGGCAAATCAGCGACGGGATCACCATCAGAGTGGTGATGACGAAGAAGGTGCCCCAATCGCCGTCCAGCCAGTCCACCAGGGCGCCGGAGGACGCGGCGAAGAGGGTGCGCCCGGCGGTGCCGATGGAGGCCAGAAGCGCGTATTGCGTGGCGGTATAGGTCCGGTCCACCAGCATCGAGATGAAGGCGACGAAGGTGACGGTGGCGAAGGCGCTGGTGAGGTCGTCCATCACCACCGCGGTGGCGAACAGGGCTTCCGACTTGCCCACCCATGACAGCACGGCGAACAGGAGATTGGTGGAGGCCATGGCGATGCCGGACAGGAACATGGCCCACACGAGACCCATCCGGATGGCGAAGAAGCCGCCCAGCACGGTGAAGGTCACCGTCGTGACCCAGCCGAGTCCCTTGGAGTAGAGCGCGATCTCGGACTTGGAGAAGCCGATCTCCCGGTAGAACAGCAGGGACATGCGCCCCATGAAGGCCTCGCCGATCTTGAACAGGAAGATGAACCCGAGCACCGTCAGGGCGATGGCGAAACCGTTCCGGCGAAAGAAGCTCAACAAGGGGCTTACCACCGTGCCGCCGAGCCACGCGGCCATGTGGCCGAGCCGGCCGGAGACCTGGAGACGGGAAGCGATCCGGTCTTCCTCCGCGTCCTGCTGAGCGATGCGTTCAGCGGTCCCTTGTTCATGCACGAACAACAGGCCGATGTTGGTCAGCACCACCAGTATCCCGAGCACGAGAAAGGTCGCCTGCCAGTAGTCCTCCACCCCGGCGTTCTGGAACGCCGTCGCGGACTCCAGCGCGACGATGCCGCCGAGCTTGTATCCGGTCCACCAGCCCACCACGGCGGTGGCGGCACCCGCGGCCATGGCCTCGCCCTCGTCCTTGCCCACCTGTTCGATCCGGAGCGCGTCGATGGCAATATCCTGGGTGGCGGAGGCAACGGCGATGGCCAAGCCGATACCCACCACCCAGGCCAGGTTGGCGGTGGGGTCCACGGTGCTCCAAAGCACCAGGCATGCGACGATCACCACCTGCAGCGTGACGATCCAGGCCCGCCGCTGGCCGAGCCGGTCCGTAAGCCAGGGTATCCGGATACGGTCGATGAGGGGCGCCCAGAGAAAGTTGATGGCATAGACGCCGAAGATCAGGCCGGCAAAGCCGATGGTGGTCCGGCTGAGGCCGTCTTCCTTGAGCCACAAGTTGAGGCTGCTGCCGATCAGCACCCAGGGGAACCCGCTGATGATCCCGAGCAGGAGAATGCGGGCCATGCGCCGCTCCCAGTACACCGCCAGTGACTCGATCATCTTCTGCATGGGGCTCCTTACGGGTTGACGGAAGTCTTGCGCATCCTCAGGGATTGTTTATAGCGGACGCGACTCCGGAACAGAATCGAGGCAACGACGTACGAAGCACGTCATTCCCGCCCCTCCGTCATTCCCGCGAAAGCGGGAATCCAGGGGCGGCTGTGGGGTGTTGCGAACGAGCACCCCCGCCCCACCCCGCCTGGATTCCCGCTTTCGCGGGAATGACGACTTCGGGGGGCTGTGCCTCGCTGGGATGGTATTTTGACACAGTCGCTTTCGCGGGAATGACGGTTGCGGGCGTCGGCGCAATTCTCGTATCAATGACGGTTGCGGCGCTGGTCTTCGGTTGACACTCGTCCGCCTCTTCGGCTAGTCTGCCTGCCGCTTGCAACCGTGCACATTTCTCGAAAGGAGAACGGACCATGTCCCTATTGCTCAGAGCCTGTTTCCGGAGGCTGGCGGTCGTATCCGTGCTCTGCGGCCTGTTCGTGGCGGCTGCCGCGTCGGTACACGCGGGGGAGCTCAAGCTCGCCCACTTCACCTCTCCCAAGCACCCGATGGACCGGCTGGTGATGCGGCCGTGGGGCGCGGAGGTAGCGAAACGCAGCAACGGCTCGCTGACGGTGCGGATCTATCCCGGCGGCGAGCTAGGCAAGGGGCCTCAGGCCCAGTACAAGCGGGCGGCGGACGGCATCGCCGACGTCACGTTCGGATTGCAGGGATACACTTCCTCGCTCTTCCCGAGGACGCTGCTGGTGGAGTTGCCGGGCATCGCCCCGGACGCGGTGGAGGCCACCAAGATGCTGTGGAAGGCCGTCGGCTCCATTCAGGGAGAATACGACCGGACCAAGATCCTGGCGTTGTGGACCAATGACAAGGCTGTCATCATGACCCGGAACAAGGCGGTGCGGACCCTGGACGACGTCAAGGGCATGAAGATCCGCACCCCGTCCAAGCTCCAGGGCGACATCATCAAGGCCCTGGGAGCCACCCCCGTGGCGATGCCGGTGACGCGCATGTACAACGCCCTCAAGACCGGGGTGGTGGACGGGCTGATGGTGGCGCCGAGCGTGATCCGGAGCTTCAAGATCGGCGAGGTGGCCAAGTACTACACCGTGGGGCCGTTCGCCAACACGGCGTTCTTCCTGGTGATGAACAAGAAAGCCTATGACGGCCTTTCGGCGGAGCACAAGAAGATCGTCGACGAGACCTCGGGCGAGGCCCTGAGCGTCAAGGCCGCCGGCATCTACAAGAAGGCCGGCGCCGGCTCCCTGGCGGGCGAGAAGAAGAGCGGCCGGGGCGAGGTCATCACCCTCTCGGACGCCGAGGACAAGCGTTTCCGCAATGCCTTGAGCGGGGTCCGGGCCAAGACCGTCAAGGATCTCGCCGGCAAGAACATCGACGCCGAGAAGATCCTCGCGGCCATGGGCGGATAAGCCGGCAGGCTGGTCCTTCACGTACCTTATGGGTGCCGAATCACGTGCCCCGTTGCCGGGGACCGCGGTGGCCGCCTGGACCACCCGGTTCCTGGCCTACGCGGCCGGAGCCGCGCTCCTGTGGCTCATGCTGCTGACGGTGGTGGCGGTGGTGATGCGCTACGTCTTCAACGCGCCCATCCTGGGCGCCCAGGACATTTCCGAACTCAGTCTGGCCGTGGTCGTATTCCTGGGCATACCCTACTGCGGCTGGACCGGCGGCCACGTTGCCGTGGATCTCATCAGCTCGGTGGTGGGCGAGAGCCGGCTGCGCTACACCGACACCCTCATGCGGCTGGCCGGCGTGGTGTTGTTCGGCTTCGTCGCGTGGCAGGCCATGCGGCAGGGGCTGGACGCGCTGGAGTACGGCGACGCCACCAACCTTGTGGACATCCCTCACTATCCGTTCATGTTTCTGATGAGCTTCGGTTGGTTGCTGTTTGCCGGGGTGCTGCTGATCCAGGCGGCCGTGGGCATCGTCCGATACCAAGAGAAAGCTGAATGAGTCCCACCACCGCGGGTCTTCTGGGATTGGCGGGGCTGTTCCTGCTGCTCGCTCTCAGGATGCCCGTGGGCATCGCCATGATGCTTGTGGGGGTGCTGGGGTTCGGCACCCTCCACGGCTGGGGGCCGGCCCTGGCCCTGCTGGGCGGCGAGCCCTTCGTCATCGCCACCAACTACGAGCTCATCGTTATCCCGCTGTTCGTGCTCATGGGAAACTTCGCGACGGTTTCCGGCATGAGCCGCGACCTCTATGCCGCGGCCTACGCCTGGTTCGGCCACTGGCGCGGCGGGCTGGCGTCCGCCACCATCGCAGCCTGCGCCGGGTTCGCGGCGCTGTCGGGCTCTTCGGTGGCCGCGGCCGTGACCATGGGCAAGGTGGCCCTGCCGGAGATGCGCACCTACCGCTACGACCCGCGGCTGGCCACCGGCGCCATTGCCGCCGGCGGCACCCTGGGCATCCTCATCCCGCCCAGCACGGGCTTCGTGATCTACGCCATCCTCACCGAGGAATCCATCGGCCGCCTGTTCCTGGCCGGGGTGTTTCCGGGGTTGCTGCTGACCGCGCTATTCATCCTGTCCATCTTCGTCCAGACCCGCATCAACCCGGACCTGGGGCCGCCGGGCCCGGCCTCAAGCGTCATGGACCGCATCCGCGCCATCCGCCAGGCCAGCGCCATGATCGGCGTGGTCACCCTCACCATCGGCGGCATCTATGCCGGCCTCTTCACCCCTACCGAGGCAGCCGGCGTGGGCGCTTTCCTGGCGATGCTGCTGGCGCTGGTGCGGGGCCGTCTGTCTGTGTCGTCGCTGTCTTCGCTGGCGCTGGAGAGTGTGCGCACCACCTCCCTGGTCTTCCTCATCCTGGTGGGCGCTCACATCTTCAACCCGTTCCTGGCGTTGACCCACATCCCCTCGGATCTCGCCGAGCTGCTGGTGGGACTGGAGCTGCCCCGGTTGGCCGTGCTCGGCATCCTGCTGGCCGCCTACATCGTGCTGGGCATGTTCCTGGAGGGCTTCGCCATGCTGGTCCTCACCCTCCCCATCGTGCATCCCATCATCCTCACCCTGGGATACGACCCCATCTGGTTCGGCGTGGTCATGGTCATCGTGCTGGAAATGGGCCTCATCAGCCCGCCGGTGGGCGTCAACGTCTTCGTGGTCAAAGGCATCGCCGAAGACGTGCCCATGGCAAAGATCTTCGCCGGCATCCTGCCGTTCTGGATCGCCATGGCGGTATGCCTGGCCATCCTGGTGGCGTTTCCGGACATCGCTCTTTTTCTGCCGAATACGATGATTCGGTAAGGGGGCAAGAAGGTCGCAGGTGGTCGGGGCGGTCCGGGGAAAACCTCGGTGCGAACTACCTCACAAGGCCTTCCGGGGGGAGCGCATTGTCATTCTCGGGCGAAGCGAGATGTACTGCCAGTGCACCGTCGGGTGTCTTTGCAGCTACGGTTGCCACCTGTTCATATCCGGAATCGCGTAGCCGGTTGACCCGCAGTTTGTTTCCATTGACACCCATCACAATGGAAATGATCACTTCGCCAACCAGCCAGATCTCCGGGACTGAACTCAAAGCCATGCCGGCCAACAGTATGATCACGCCGACTATCCAGAGTCTTTTTGCCAAGGCCCAAAGCCAAGTGAAGAAGAACGCAGGCCAGCTCCAGCCGTTCTTGACGACTTCGTGACCCAAAGCGGGGTGCTGGAGTATGGCAAACTGCTTCATTGAAAAACCTCCACGCCTACCTCCAGGCCTAGTTGGATGTAAGCGCCTCAATGCCCACGACCGGCGCCGCGGCAAGGAGCGCGCGATCCAGAGTAGCGAGCGGCAGTTGCAACCGGACGGCGAGTTCCAGGTACATCGCGTCGTAGACGGAGATATGGTGTGTCTTCGCCAGTTCCAGCGACTCGCCCCACACCCGCGACGTGCTGGCCGGTTCGATTTCAATTGGCAATGCTTCGAGACTCGCCCGAATCTCCGGCCACTCGTCAACGCGGATGCGGCCCCGTCGAGTGGCGACGAGCAGAACGTTGCCCAATTCCACCGGCCAGAGAGAGGGGACGAAGGCCCTGCCTTCCACTAGCGAGTCGCGGAAACCGTCGGTGGCTCCCGTCGCTTCGTCGGGGAAGATCCAGGCCATAGTGACCGAGCAATCGAGAACGAATGCCATCAGTACTTGCGTCCTTCCTCGATCATTTCGCGGACGGACAGTCCTCTGAGACTGTGGGTCTCCTGAAACGCCTTCAGCTTTGCAATCGCCCCACGCACTTTGTCGGAATCGTGCGGCTGAAAAGGAATCAACTCGGCCACCGGACGGCTATGCTTGGTGATGATGAATCGCTCTCCCTCCTGAACGCGCCGCAGCAACTCCGGGAGGTGGGTTTTAGCTTCGAAAGCGCCGATTTCAGGCATGGTGTATACCTCCGAGTTTCCAACTAGTTGGAGACTAGTTTTTCTTTGCGATAAGGTCAAGCCACTATAACTTCGGGAAAGTGAGACCCCATGCGTAAGCCAACCTCCATGAAGTCCCTGGAAAAGCTCGGCCGGGTCCGGCTGTCAGCGCACTTCTTCATGCGGGACATGCTCTACAGCGAGGTCGCGAGCTTTCACGGCATTCCCAACATCCCGGACGACCCCGATCTGGCGGTCGCCGCGGGAACGCGGTTGTGCGAGGAGTTGCTGGAGCCGCTTCATGCCACCTTCGGCCACGTGTCGATCCGTTCCGCGTTCCGGTCCGTGGCGGTGAACGACTACGGCGCGGCGCGCGGCCGCCGGGGCTACAACTGCAGCCGAACGTCCTGGAGTCATGCACGCCACGTGTGGGACCGGCGGGACGCGGACGGGTTCATGGGCGCCACCGCCTGCATTGTCCTCCCATGGTTCGCGGAGCGCTATGAGGCGGGAACGCCGTGGCAGGCCCTGGCGTGGTGGATCCACGACCACCTGCCTTACTCCGACATGACGTTCTTCCCCATATACGCGGCGTTCAATCTCCGGTGGCACGAGCGGCCTCGCCGGCGCATCGACAGCTTCGTCGCCCCACGGGGTGTCCTCACACAGCCGGGCATGGCGAACCACCAGGGAGACCACTCCTCGGAGTATCCGGGTTTCCCAGAGTTTAAGGTGGAGTGCGGGGACCGGATATGATTTTCGTATCCGGTCCCCGCGAGTCCGTTCTCAAATCCCATACGCGCGTGTGTCTTTGGACAGGCACGGCTTGACTATTGCCCAACAAGTTGGTCCAATGTGTAGCCTATTGTGTAAATTTAGTGTGTAAGACATTGTGTGGAGACGGGCATGGCTACAAATTTGGCGATAGATGCCGACTTATTGAACAAGGCTTTGGAAGTGGGAGGCGAAAAGACGAAGAAGGCGACGGTCAACAAGGCTCTGCGCGAGTTCATTGCTCGGCGTGAGCAGGAGCGGTTGCTCGACCTGTTCGGTCAGTTCGACTGGGACGACGATTACGACTACAAGCGTGAGCGGACGCGCACGTGAGGCTGTTCGTGGACACGAGTGTCTGGTCGCTCGCTTTGCGCCGGAATTCGCCACTCGCTGCACCCGAGGTGGAGCATTTGCGCCATGCGCTCGCTGGGGGCGATGCTATTCACTCGGCGGGAATCGTACTGCAGGAGTTGTTGCAGGGTTATCAGGGGCCGAGAGCGAAGGTGGAAATCATCGAGCGCTTCGCGGTGCTTCCAATGGTCGAACCGGTCCGTGACGACTATATCGCCGCGGCCGAACTGCGCAACGAATGCCGCCGACACGGAATTCAGATCGGTACCATCGACGCGCTGCTCGCTCAGCTCTGCATCCGGCATGATCTGATCATGCTATCCGCGGACCGTGATTTCAGTCAGATCGCGGACCACGCTCCGTTGCAGCTCTGGCGCCACTCGTAGCCCTGCCCGGCCGCCCTTGCTGACACTCTCCACCCTCACACATTGAACCTGATGTGCATGACGTCCCCGTCCTGCACCCGGTACTCCTTGCCTTCCAGGCGCAGTTTGCCGGCGGAGCGGCAGCCGGACTCGCCGCAGTGCTCAATGTAGTCGTCGTAGGAGATGACCTCTGCGCGGATGAAGCCGCGTTCGATGTCGGAGTGGATCTTGCCCGCGGCGTGGACCGCGGCGGTGTCACGGGTGATGGTCCAGGCGCGCACCTCCATGGGTCCGGCGGTGAAGAAGCTCATGAGGCGCAGGTGGTCGTAGGCGTGGCGGATGAAGCGGTCTCGGGCGGTCTCGGAAAGCCCGAGCTCCGACAGAAACTCGACGCGTTCGTCGGCGTCGAGCTGGGCGATTTCCATATCGAGCTTGCCGCAGACCGGCACCAGGGTCAGGTTCTCGGCTTGGGCGTACTCCGCGACGTCCGCGGGGAGGAGCTCCTGCAGCGCCGTCTCGTCGGAATTGTAGACCACCAGAAGGGGCTTGGCGCTCAGAAAGGCGAAGCCCGACAGCAGGGTCTGTTCTTCCGGCAGGAACTCCACGCCGCGCAAGGGGCGTTCCTCTTCCAGGGTGCTCTGGCAGCGCGTCAGAAGATCCGACTCCCGTCCCCGATCCTTGCTGGCCTCCTTGCGGATCCGCTCCATGCGCTTCTCGATGACCGCGAGGTCGGCGAGTATCAGCTCGGCCTGAAAGGCGTTGAGGTCCCGCACGGGCGCGGGAGGCTCGTCGGCGAGCGGGTCGTCGAAGGCCCGGACTACCTGTACCAGGGCATCCACCTCACGCAGTTGCGCCAGGGACTGGTTTTCGAGAGCCGCCTTCCGTTCCTGCGACGGCGGGAAGTCCAGGAAGGTGACCTCGGCGTATTTCTTTTCCTTCGGATGGACGATCTCGCTCAGCGCGTCCACGCGGGGGTCCGGCACCTTGACCACGGCCATGGCCGCCTCGCGGCGGGTCTCGAAGCCGCCCACCGTAGCGCTGAGCCCCGTGAGGGCGTTGTACAGGGTGGTCTTGCCCGCTCTGGAGAATCCTGTGAGTCCGACTTTCATGGCCTCCAATTTAGCATCGGGCGGGATTATTCATAGTCGCGCCCGTCGCGTGCGTCAGTCGGGCAGGGGAGACAGCGTCGAGGTCAGCCGGCCGGCCGGCAGCGCCCGTATGCCGGGGGCCATCGGGTAGCATTGCGTTCCGGCATGTACGACGTCCAGCCGCTCCAGGCCCAGCGTGTCGAAGGCCGTGCGCATGGAGGCTGTCAGCCGGGGCGCCTCGGACCGTTTGACCTCGAAGCCGTAGCGCCGGTTTCCGGCCGATATCAGCAGGTCCAGCTCCGCCCCGGAGTGCGTCGACCAGTGGTAGCACTGCTCGGGACGGGCGCCCAGCAGGTGAATGACCTGCTGGACCACGAATCCCTCCCACGAAGCGCCGACCGTGGGGTGGGAGAGCACGTCCTCGCGGGTAGTGAGGCCCAGCAGCGCGTGGAGGAGGCCGGAATCGCTGATGAAGACCTTGGGCGACCGCACTTGCCGTTTGGCGATATTCTCGTGCCAGGGCTGCAACTGCCGTACCATGAAGACCGACGTCAGAAGATCCAGGTAGCGCCGCACCGTGGTGTGGGCAACGCCGAAGGCCCGGCCCAACTCAGCCCCGTTCCACAGTTGGCCGTGCCAGTGGGCCAGCATCGTCCAGAACCGGTGCAGTGTCGTCGAGGGTACGAGGCTGCCGAGCTCCGGTACGTCACGAGCGAGGAAGGTACGGATGAAGCCGTCGCGCCAACGGCGGCTCGCGGGGGCTGACGGTGCCAGATAGGAACGCGGGAAACCGCCGCGCAGCCATAGTCGCTCCACGTCATCCACCTCGTTCAGCCCGAAGCCGTCGAGCTCATGGAAGGCCACGCGCCCGGCAAGGGTCTCCGAGGTCTGGCGGAGCAGCTCGGGGGAGGCGCTGCCCAGCACCAGGAACCGGGCCGGGGTTTCAGGCCGATCGGCGAGCACTCGCAGCAGGGGAAACACTTCCGGGAGTCGTTGTATTTCGTCGAGGACCACGAGTCCCCGCAAGGGCCGCAACTCCAGGCCGGGATCGGCCAGGCGAGTCAGATCGACAGGGTTCTCCAGGTCGAACCATGTGGACGGGTCTCGGCGGGATGCCACGAGTTGCCGGGCGAGGGTGGACTTTCCCACTTGGCGGGCGCCCAGCAGCGTGACCACCGGGAACTCCTTCAGCAACAAGCCGACGCGCTGCAGATGACTTTCCCGTGCGACTTCCATAAGCCTGAAATATGAGCGATGACCGCACAGATTTCAAGGTTTGGAGTGAAAGATTGTGAGCGCCGCATATGGCCAAGTCGTACACGCCGCGTATCCAGTACGGATATCAGACCCAAGAGATGGGGCAGAGGCGGGCGTGGGACGTGACAGATGTGTCCGGTTCAAAGTCAGCGACGCTTCTTCTCGTAGGCTTCATCCCGGGCCAGTTCCGGTCCGCGGGCTGCGGCCACCGCAAGCTGGTCGCACCGCTCGTTCTCCGGGTCTCCCGCGTGGCCCTTGACCCAGCAGTATTCGACCTCGTGCCGTTCCGATAGATCAAGCATCTCGGCCCAGAGATCGGGATTCAGGGCAGGCGCCTTGTCGCTTTTCTTCCATCCCTTGGCGCGCCAGCGCTCGGCCCATCCCTTCGACATGGCGTCCACCACGTATCGGGAGTCGCTGTGGAGCGTCACCCGGCACGGTTCCTTCAGGGAGCGAAGCCCCACCAGGGCGGCCATGATCTCCATGCGGTTGTTGGTGGTCCTGCGGTATCCGCCGCTGAACTCCCGGCGGGCAGGCGTAGCCGTGTTGTAGAGTAGAACGGTGCCGTAACCCCCGGGTCCGGGGTTCCCGAGGCACGCTCCGTCGGTATAGATGGTCACGTGTTTCATGGTTGTTTGGCCAGGGGATCATGTTACCGGCCACCAGACGGGTGCTGCAAACGCCGGTGAACGCTTGACACGAAACCGTATGTCTTTTTTAATCCACACACGCCCCAACGGTGGTGTCCCGCGTCACGTGAAGCGGCGCGGGAATGCTTGCCGTCGGCAAGACGCGACGACAAGGTGTAGGGGCGGGTTTCAAACCCGCCCGCGCCCAAACCCTGTGCCCAGACCCATTGGTGACGCACGGCACCAATCCCAAGGAGAAGCGCATGCACACCGGTTCCTACATCGACGGAGAGTGGGTCCAGCCGAACTCCAAGAGGCAGATACGCAACGTCAACCCAGCGGACACCCGCGACGTCATCGCGGAGTTTCCCATGGCCACGGCCGCGGACACGGAGCGGGCCATCGACGCGGCCGCGACCGCCTTCCAGGGATGGCGGAAGACGCCGGGCCCGGAGCGCGGGCGGGTGATCTGGCGGGCGGCGGACATCGCGCGCCGGCGCGTGGACGAGATCGCCGAGCTTATGACGCGCGAGGAAGGGAAGATCTTCAAGGAAGCGCGGGGCGAGGTGCTCAAGGGGATTTCGCTCCTGGAGTACAACGCCGGCGCCGGCTACCGGCTCGGCGGCAAGACGCTTCCGTCCGAGGCCCGGGACACCTTCACCTACACCATCCGGCAGCCCATGGGCGTGGTGGCGCTGATCGCGCCGTGGAACTTCCCTTGGGCGATCCCGGTGTGGAAGTCGGCGCCGGCGCTGGTGGCCGGCAACGCGGTGCTGCTTAAGCCGGCGTCCCTGACCCCGGCCACAGCGGGTCTCCTGGCGGAAGTCTACGAGGAAGCCGGCCTTCCCAAGGGTGTCTTCAACGTCATCGTCGGTTCCGGGTCCGAGGTCGGCGAAGCCATGGTCAAGTCCGCACGGATCCCGGTGGTCTCGTTTACCGGATCCAACGAGATCGGCAGCGACCTCTACGTCAAGGCCGCCTCCCGAGGCGCCAAGGTGACCTGCGAGATGGGCGGCAAGAACGCGGTCATCGTGATGCCCGACTGCGATTTGGAAAAGGCGGCGGTGGCCATACGGGACGGCGCCTTCGGCTCCACCGGCCAGCGCTGCACCGCCACCTCCCGGGTCATCGCCATCGGCTCCACCAAGGACGAGCTGGTGGCCAGGCTGGAGGAGCACGCCCGAAAGATGCGCGTGGGCTCGGGCCTCGACGCGGACGTGGACATGGGGCCGGCGGTGGACGAGAGCCAGTGGAAGACCGACCTGGAGTACATCGAGGTGGGCAAGCAGGAAGGCGCCCGCCTGGTGGTGGGCGGCAACCAGCCCGCGGGGCTGGAGCACGGATTCTACGTGGAGCCCACGGTGTTCGACAACGTCACGCCGGACATGCGCATCTTCCGCGAGGAGATCTTCGGCCCGGTGCTGTCAGTGGCCGCGGCCTCGGATCTGGACGAAGCCATCCGGTTCGCCAACTCCGTGGACTTCGGCCTCACCACGTCCATCTTCACCCGTGACATAGACAAGGTGATGCGTTTCGTGGAAGACGTGGAGACGGGCATGGTCCATGTGAACGAGCCCACCATCGGCGGCGAGGCCCAGCTTCCCTTCGGCGGCATCAAGGCCACCGGGGTGGGGGAGCGGGAAATGTCCGAGGAAGGCGTCAACTTCTTTACCGAGCTCAAGACCGTCTTTATCAACTATTCGGGTGAATCCGGCCGGCTGATGATACGCTGACGCAAGCCGTTGGCATGCGCCGGCGATCCGGCAGTGGAGGCTTACATGGAATTTGAACACGACATTATCGACGCCGACGGCCACGTGGTGGACCAGGACAAGGACCTGCGCCGGTATCTGCCCGCTCCCTGGGACGAGAAGGACTGGACCCGGGAGTACTATATGTTTCCCCTCACCGACGGCTGGATGCGGGGCATGTCCTCGCGCCACAAGGCCGAGGTCCCGGACGCGGCCAACTGGCTGAGTTTCCTCGACGATTCGAAGATCGACCAGACCATCCTCTATCCCAGCAACGCGCTGTTCCACGGCCAGATCCGGCACAAGGGCTGGGCGGTGGCCGTGGCTCAGGCGTACAACGACTGGCTGTACGACTCTTTCGGGCGCCAGTCGGACCGGCTCAAAGGCGTGGCGCTGCTGCCGGTGCAGGACATCGACGCCGCGGTGCAGGAGTTGCGCCGGTGCGTCGAGGAGCTGGGCATGGTGGCCGGCGTGATCCCGTCGGTGATGGCGCCGCTGGTGGGCCTGGGCGGCAGCCAGTTCGACCCGCTTTACGCGGAGGTGGAACGCTTGGGTTGCCCGTTGGCGGTTCACGGCGGTCCGGTGACGGGCCTGGGCCTGGACATGTTCGAGAGTCTGGCCGAGGCGCGGCCGCTGGAGCACGCCATGCCGCAGATGGTGCAGATCATGAGCATGATCAACGCCGGCGTATACGACCGCTTCCCCAACCTGCGGGTGGCCTATCTGGAGTGCGGCACCGGCTGGGTTCCGTTCATGATGGACGCGCTAGACGAGAACTGGGAGCGTCGCGGACACGCGCTTGCGGTCAAGCAGCGCCCCAGCGACATCATCCGCGGCGGCAACATCTTCTTCACCTGCGAAGTGGACGAGAAGAGCCTGCCCTACGTGCTGGACCGCCTGGGCGGGGATCAGGTGCTGTGGGCCTCGGACTATCCTCACGAGCGGGCGCGCTCGGAGTTCTTCCACGATCTGCCGGACTTCTTTGCCCGGGAGGACCTGAGCCCCGAGCTGCGGAAGAAGATCCTGTGCGACAACCCCAAGCGTTATTACGGGTTGTAGAGCCATGACCAGGGACACGGCGCAGGGCCACGAGTCCGAGGAGCCTGTCTGGGGCGGCAGCGCGGTGCGGGCACGGGCGGGTTTGAAACCCGCCCCTACATCGGATGGCAGCGCGGTGCGGACACGGGCGGGTTTGAAACCCGCCCCTACATCGGATGGCGCGTTCCCGCGGCGCAAGCCAGGCCCTGCCGCCGACATCTGCCGGAACTGATGACCAACCCCTCCGACACCGTTGATCTGGAACGCGCCGCGGCCATGAGCCGCGCTGACCGGGACCATCTCGTCCACGGCTTCGTGCCGTTGTCGAAGCATCAGGCGGACGGCGTGCCGGTGTTCGTCCGGGCCGAGGGAGTCTACCTCTGGGACTCGTTGGGCAAGCGCTACATCGACGGCCTCTCCACTCTCTGGAACGTCCAGGTGGGTCACGGCCGAACAGAGATCACCCGGGCGGTGGCGGAGCAGATGGACCGGCTCGCCTACGCGCCCACGCTCATCGGGCCCACCTCGGAACCCACCGTCCGGCTGGCGTCCCGGCTCGCGGAGATGGCCCCGGAAGGGCTTA
Organism: uncultured Binatia bacterium (SeqCode); assembly: GCA_965221155.1. Classification (GTDB taxonomy): domain Bacteria; phylum Desulfobacterota; class Binatia; order UBA9968; family JAJDTQ01; genus JAJDTQ01. The sequence goes on from OZ244869.1 coordinate 3,501,541, forward strand.
CCCGCGTGGTGTTCACCTCCGGCGGCTCGGAGACCAACGAGAGCATGATCCGGCTGGTGCGGGCCTACTGGAAGGCCCGGGGGCAGCCCCAACGGACCCGGTTCGTCACTCTGAACCAGGGCTATCACGGCTCCTCCAGCGGCGCCGCCATGCTGACGGGGATCCCGCTGTTCAACCAGCAGATGGAGCCGGGGCTTCCCGGGGTGCACCACATGGCGCGGCCCCACTGCTATCGTTGCGAGTTGGGGAAGACCTGGCCGAGCTGTCGCCTTGCCTGCGCCGACGAGTTGGAGAGGATAGTGGAGCGGGAGGGTCCGGACGCTATCGCGGCCTTCGTGGCCGAGCCCGTGCAGGGTGTCGGCGGGGTCATCGTGCCGCCCGAGGGATGGCTGGCCAGGATTCGGGAGATCTGCGACCGGTATGGTATCCTGATGGTCTGCGACGAGGTGATCACGGGGTTCGGGCGCACCGGCAGCCTGTTCGCGTGCGCCGGCGAGAACGTGACCCCGGATGTGCTGGTCACCGCCAAGGGCATCACCAGCGGATATCTGCCGCTTGGTGCGATGCTGTTCCGGGAAGAGATCTTCCAGACCCTGCTGGCCAAGGCGGACGACGCGTTCTACCACGGCTACACCTACACCGGACATCCGGTGGTGTGCGCCGCGGCCCTGGCCAACCTCGACATCATCGAGCGGGAGCGGCTGGTGGAGCGGGCGGCGGAGTTGGGCGCGTACATGCAGGAGCGGCTGGCAACGCTGTCGGACCTGCCCATGGTGGGCCAGGTGCGCGGCCGTGGGCTCATCGCCGCGGTGGAGCTGGTGAAGGACAAGGAGACCCGGGAGTCCTTCGCGGTGGACCGGCAGGTGCCCCGGCAGGTCTACGACGAGTGCTTGGCCAATGGGCTGCTGCTGCGCGTGTGCGGAACCCACGCACTGGCCGTGTGTCCGCCGCTGGTGGTCACGAAAGAGCAGATCGACGACATCGTTACTATTCTGCGGAACGCCGTGGACACGGTCGCACAAGCCGTAATGTCCTAGGAGCTTGCATCGGCCGACAGCGCGGTGCTTGCATCGGCCGCCAACGCGGTGCGGGCGCGGGCGGGTTTCAAACCCGCCCCTACACGCCCCTTGCAGCGCAGGCTCCTGACGACGTCGGCCGCATCCGCCAGAATGTCCCGATTCGCAGGCCAGGTTACGCGGGATCTCACCGTCGTGAAGGCATGACGACTTGTAGGGGCGGGTTTCAAACCCGCCCGTGTCGCGGACATTCGGTGCACGTCGTCACCCATTTGAATGTTGCAGAACACCAGGGAGGTATCCGTCGATGGTTGAATGCCCCGTTTGTGGAGCAGAGTTGGAGCTTGAAGAGGACGCGGTGGAGGGTGAGCTGATCGCCTGCGCCGACTGCGGCACCGAGCTCGAGGTGACGGGTCTCGATCCGCCGGCGGTGGACGAGGCGCCCAAGGAAGAGGAAGACTGGGGAGAATGAGCTTGAAGATCGGTTTGCTGCATTCACTGGTCCGGCCCGAGGAGAAGCTCCTGATCAAGGAGATCCGGCAACGGCCCGGCGTGGAGCTCCGGATGATCGACGACAGGCGGCTCTCGTTCAACCTGGGGAAGGACCAATACGACCTGGACGTGCTGCTGGAGCGGTGCATCAACCACTCCCGGGCGCTGCACGGCCTGCGGCTGTTCGAGAGCGCGGGCGTGCGCTGCATCAACTCGTCATCAGTCGCCGCCGTATGCGGCGACAAGATCCTCACCTCGGTGCAGTTGCAGGAGCACGGCGTGCCCCAGCCCGAGGTGCGCATCGCCTTTACCGAGGAATCCACCCTGGAGGCCATCGAGGAGATGGGCTATCCCGTGGTGCTCAAGCCCGCCGTAGGCTCCTGGGGCCGGCTCCTGGCCAAGGTCAACGACCGGGACGCGGCGGAGTCGATTCTCGAGCACAAGGCCATCCTCGGCTCTTACCACCATTCCATTTTTTATATTCAGCAATACGTCGAGAAGACCGGGCGCGACATTCGGAGTTTCGTCATCGGCGACGAATGCGTGGCGGCCATCTACCGGTACAGCGACCACTGGATCACCAACACGGCACGGGGCGGGCGCGCCGAGAACTGTCCGGTGACGGACGAGCTGCGGGACCTCTCGGTTCGCGCGTGCCGCGCGGTGGGAGGCGGCATCGTCGCCGTGGATCTTTTCGAGACCCCCGGGGGCCTGCTGGTGAACGAGGTCAACTACACCATGGAGTTCCGGAACAGCATCGACACCACCGGCGTGAACATTCCCGGCTTGGTCGTCGAGCACGTGCTCCGGGTGGGGCAGGCGGAACAGGAGCGAAAGGGTGCGGCCTGACGGGTTGGCGGACATGATTCGGATCATCGACGTGGATCGGCGCGACGACTTGTAGGGGCGGGTTTCAAACCCGCCCGCCTGACCGTTGCCACGGGAGGAGGAGCAACGCAGCCGACGGCAAGAAGGACAAGCAGATGCGTAAACTTGTTCGTGAGACAGGACACCAACCGTGGCGGATAGGCTGAAGGTCTCCATCGTGGGGGCGTCCGGCTACACCGGCGGCGAGCTCCTGCGCCTGCTACTGTGGCATCCCCGGGTGGAGGTGTGCGAGATCACCTCGGAGCGCTTCGCCGGCAAGTTCGTGTTCAAGGCCCATCCCAACCTGCGCAAGCGGACGCAGCTCCGGTTCCGCCGCATGGACGAGCTGAAGCCGTGCGACGTGCTGTTCATCTGCCTGCCCCACGGCCAGGCCATGGAGCGGTTCGAGTCCCTCCGCGGGTTGGCGCCTAAGCTGATCGACCTGAGCGCCGATTTCCGGCTCAACGACCCGAACGAGTACCAACGCTGGTACGGCAAGCCGCACGCGCGGCCGGAGCTCATGAAGGACTTCGTGTACGGGGTTCCCGAGTTGCACCGCGAGGAGATACGGGGAGCCAGCTTCGTCACCGGCGCCGGGTGCAACGCCACCGCGACGATTCTCGGCGTTTACCCCTTCTTCAAGCAGGGACTCGTGGACCGGGACCGCACGGTGGTGGAGGTCAAGGTGGGTTCCAGCGAGGGCGGCAACGCCGCCAGCGACGCGTCTCACCATCCCGAGCGGAGCGGCGCGGTGCGCTCGTTCATGCCTACCCTGCACCGCCACTGCGCGGAGATCTACCAGGAGCTGGCTTTCGGCGAGCCGATCCGGGTGTACTTCTCCGCCACCTCCATCGAGATGGTGCGGGGGGTGCTGGCCACCGCGCACCTGTTCCTGCGTGAGCCGCTGGAAGAGAAGGACGTCTGGAAGATCTACCGCGAGGCCTACGGCAACGAACCGTTCATTCGCATCGTCAAGGAGGCCGACGGCATCTACCGGTATCCCGAGCCCAAGCTGCTGAGCGGCACCAACTACTGCGACATCGGCTTCCAGAAGGAGAAGGGCTCCGACCGTCTGGTGGTGCTCAGCGCGCTGGACAATCTCATGAAGGGCGCGTCCGGACAGGCCGTCCAGGCCTTCAACATCATGAACGGCTTCGAGGAGACCCTGGGCCTCGAATTTCCCGGGTTGCACCCCTAGATGGAGTTGGAGAAGGCCGTGACCGATTGGAATGGCGTCCTTCGACTTCGCTTCGCTACGCTCAGGGCGAACGGGGATGGAAGCGTTCCGCTCAGGACGAGCGAGGATGGAAGCGTTCCGTTCGTCCTGAGCGTAGCGAAGCGAAGTCGAAGGACGCCAAATTTCAACGGCAAATAGTCGAGGTGCCATGTGCCGCCTGTTGTGCGTCAAGAGTCATGAACCGTTCGACATCGGCGAGCGGTTGTCGCATCTGTCCGACATCGCCCGGAACAGCCCGGAGTACCAGGGCCACGGCTGGGGCTGCGCCTATCTGGTGGACGGTGCATGGAGGGTGTACCGAAACATCAAGCCGGTGTGGGAGGACGACCTGGGGCAGTTCGGCGCGACGACGCTGTTGGTGGCCCACGCCCGCAGCGCGTTCCGCGATGAGAACATCGTGGTGGAGAACAACATGCCGTTCTGCGACGACCGTTACGTGTTCGCATTCAACGGCGAGCTCCGGGGCGTTCGCATCACCGCGGAGGGTCGCATCGGCGCGGAGAAGGTGTTCAACTACATCAAGCGCTTCGACAAGGGCGACATGGCCGCGGCCATGAGAAAAGGGATGGACATCATCGTCCGCAGGACACGTTACGTTAGGGCCATGAACATGATCATCGCCGACAGGGAGAACGTCTACGTGGGGTCGTTCTTCAACGAGGACCCGGAATATTTCAGGCTGCGCGCCCGAGACGACTCCCGCGGTTTCACGGTGAGCTCCGAGACCGTGCCGGAGCCACGGGAGTGGCGAGCGATTCCCAACGACACGGTGGAGCAGCTTCGATGATCCTGGTGAAGATCGGCGGCGGCAGCGACATCAACCTCCCGGGCATCGCCGAGGATCTGGCCGACGTGTCTGCCCCTTTCATCGTGGTCCACGGCGCCAACGCGGTGCGCGACGCCATCGCGGCCAAGCTCGGCACTCCCACCCAGGTGGTTACGTCGGTGTCGGGCTACACCAGCGTCTTGTCGGACAAGGCCGCCCTGGATGCCATCCTGATGGGCTACGCGGGCGTGCAGAACAAGCGCATCGTGGAGCTGCTGCAACAAAACGGGGTCAACGCCGTCGGCCTCTCGGGCATCGACGGCCGGGCGATCCAGGGACAGCGCAACAAGGGCATCCGGGTGAGGGAGAACGGCAAGACGCTCATCGTGCGGGACTTCTCCGGCAAGCCCAGGAGCGCCAACAAGGAGCTGTTCCAATTGCTGCTCGACGGCGGCTACGCGCCGGTGCTCTCCATCCCCATTATCGACGAGCGCCACACCGCTATCAATTCCGAGAACGACGACATCATCAACGTGCTCCAGACCGCCTTTCACGCCGAGGTGGTGCTGCAGCTTATCGAAGCTCCCGGCTTCCTGGCCGACAAGGACGACGAGAGCACGGTGGTGCCCCGGATCGGGGCTGGCGAGCTGGAGCAGCGGGAGGCCCAGGTGGAGGGACGCATGAAGCGCAAGATGCTGGCGCTTCGGAAGCTGTTCGAAGAAGGTGCCGAGAAGGTCATCATGAGCGACGGCCGAGTGGAGCATCCGGTCCGTGACGCCCTGGCGGGGAAAGGAACGGTGATTCAGTGACGGACTTCATAGAGTTGCAGCAACAGTACGAGTTCGACGTCTATCCCAAGCGCGACGTGGTGCTGGTGCGCGGCGAGGGCGCGAAGGTGTGGGACGACACCGGCCGGGAGTACATCGACTGCGTCGCCGGCCACGGCGTCGCCAACCTCGGCCATTGCCACCCCAAGGTGGTGCAAGCGGTGACGGAGCAGGCGCAGCGCTTGCTGAGCTGCTCCGGGGTCTTCTACAACGACGTCAAGGCGCGGCTGCTGGAGCGGCTGGCCGGCGTCACCCCCGGAAACCTCAACCGCGCGTTCCTGTGCAACTCGGGCGCCGAAACCATCGAGGCGGCCATCAAGTTCGCCCGGTTCACCACCGGAAAGCCGGAGCTGGTGTGCGCCATGCGCGGTTTCCACGGCCGCACCATGGGGGCGTTGAGCGCCACCTTCACGAAGGAGTACCGCGAGCCCTTCGTGCCGGTGGTGGAAGGCTTCCAGTTCGCGCCCTTCAACAATTTCGCCAAGCTGGCGGAGAAGGTGAATGATAATACCGCCGCCGTGATGCTGGAGATCGTCCAGGGCGAAGGCGGCGTGAACGTCGGCAAGGCCGAGTTCTTCGCGCAGGTCAGCGAGCTGTGCCGGGAGAAGGGCATTCTCCTTATCCTCGACGAGGTCCAGACCGGCTTCTGCCGCACCGGCAAGATGTTCGCCTGCGAGCACTTCGGCCTGGAACCCGACATCCTGTGCCTGGCCAAGGCCATGGCCGGTGGCATCCCCATGGGCGCGGTGGTCTGCTCCGACAAGATCGAAGTCCCGGTGGGCCGCCACGGCAGCACCTTCGGCGGCAACCCGCTGGCCTGCGCCGCCTCCCTGGCCGCCATCGACGCCATGATCGAGGAACGGCTGGCCGAGGCCGCCGCGGAGAAGGGCGCCTATCTGATGGAGCGCCTGAAGGCGGCAGAGCTGCCCAGGGTCAGGGACATACGGCAGCTCGGTTTGATGATCGGTATCGAGCTCAAGGAAAAGTCCCAGCCCTACCTCGTGCGCCTGATGGAGAGGGGTGTGCTTGCGCTGCCCGCGGGGGCCACCGTGGTCCGGCTGCTGCCGCCTCTGGTCATCAGCCACGCGGATCTCGACACCGTGGCGGAGAAGCTCATCGAGGTTCTGTCCGCGGACTCCACCGCGGGAAGCGGCGGACCATCTGAAGGCTGATTGACGTGCGGTGTCTGCCGGTCTGTGTCCAATGGCGTCAGCATGCCCTGGCTTCCACAGCCGTCAGATGATCTAAAAGGCGGAGTAGGTCTTGCCTGTTCCCGTCGCAAGGACAAACTACCCAATAGGCTGGATAGTCAATTTGTATCCAAGCGCCCTTGCCACCTTGGCAACAGTGAGAAAAGTCGGGTTTCCCTCACTTGACAACGCCTTATACAGGCTCTCACGGGTCAGGCCGGTGTCCCTGGCGAGTTGGCTCATACTATGAGCGCGGGCGACAACTCCCAATGCATGTACAATGAATGCAGGATCATCTCCCGCCTCCTCAAGGCAGGCTTCCAGGTAAAGCTGAATATCTTCGTCAGTTTTGAGATATTCTGCCGAATCCCAGCGGGTTGTCGAAAGAGTCATGGTTCAATCTCCTAATTCCCCGGCCAATTCTTTAGCCTTGAAGATGTCGGCCTGTTGTGTCTTCTTATCGCCGCCGCAGAGAAGTACGACCACGACCGTGCCGCGTCGCACAAAATAAACCCTGTAGCCAGGGCCATAATGAACACGAAGCTCGTTGACTCCCTTACCGACGGGCTGCACATCGCCGAAATTGCCTGTTTCCATCCGATCAATTCGCGCCTGTATCCAGGTAGCGAATGTCTCCGTTTTGCGAACCTCTATCATCTATGAACCGTAATTCACAGATCGAAGGTCGTCAACTATGGGCTGGTCGGGACCCTCTTTTGGCCAGCCGTGCCGGTTCTCTTGAGGATGCTGCATACTGCGATTCTGCCGCGCCGCCGTAAGATTCCGAAAGAATGCCCGACCAGAACCAACGTTCCACCTTGTCTATCGTGTATAGTGGAGCAAGGTGCCGTATGGCAATCAGTCCGGTCCGGAAGTGTGTGATCGGATTGCGCTTCGCTAATCCGACCTACTCAGATAGGTTCCTGGCGGAGCAGGGGAGGGACGCGTTCCTATCAGCGGGCTTCGCGCACCAGTTGCCGCCACGCCCGGATCTCCCGTTCCGGGCTCACCAGCGGCGCCACCTCGGCGCAGTGCCGCGACAGACTCTCGTAGAACGGGGGGTCGTTCTCGGCCCGGATCAGCAGGCGCTTGAGGCCGGCGGTGTCGCCGAGCTCGAAGTAGCCGGGATAGTCGTCGCCCAGCGTGCCCATCAGGCCGGAGATCCTCGAAGCCACTACGGGAACACCTGAAGCCAACGCCTCGCACAGGACGTTGCAGCTCCCCTCCATCCGCGAGGTGATGGACAGGATGTGGCTGCGGGCCATGAGTTGGCGTGTCTTCCAGTGCGGCAGTTCACCCAGCCACCGATAACGCGCATTCCGCTCCGTCTCCCGCTTCGCGCGGCGCACGAAGCCATCGCCCAGGGCCGCCCCGATGTGCACCAGGCTGATTCGGGACGACGACGGCAAGGACCGCACCGCCATGGCGGTACGGAACGGATCCTTCTCGGGACGCATGTGGCCCACGGCTGCAACGGTGAACTGCCGGCTGCGGTCGCCGGGGCGCCCGGGGTAGGGGGAAGCGGACTGGTAGATCACCCGCGTCTTTTCGTGCAACTCCGGAGCGAGCTCGTCCAGCCCCTTGCGTTGGAGCACCACCAGACGGGTGGCCAGTTGGAGGGATTCCCGGGCGTCCTCCTCGACGTGGATGTCGCGGTACAGGTCGGTCCCGGTCAATACCACGACCAACGGTTTGTCGGGGTGAAGCCGGCAGAACTGCTTGATGGACGGGTGGCTGCGCCGGGCGTGTAGCGCGATCAGCAGATCACAGCGCTGGCGGTCGTACTGGTCCAGGGCCGTGACCCGATGTCCCGACGCCCGGAGGATTCGCGCCCACCTGCCTCCCGAGATGCGGTTGCCCGTGCGCCGCGTCGGTCCAGCCGGGGTTACGAGGGCGATTCTGGCCGTTTCGGTGTTCTCTTTTGACATATACAGTCGTCCAGCATGGCGTCCTTCGACTTCGCTTCGCTACGCTCAGGACGAACGGAAATAATGCCACCCGTTCGTCCTGAGCGTAGCGGAGCGCGAGCGGAGCGAAGTCGAAGGACGCTGTTCACCTTCCGTCTTAGTCCCTTGCACACGTCCGAAAGCCCGCCAGCACGTCCCGCCGCTCCGGTGTGAAGAAGTTCCGCCACGTGTTCCGTATCAGATGGGAGCGGGTGGCCCAGCAGCCGCCGCGCAGCACCTTGCGGTCGCCGAACCAGGGCTCCGAATATTCCTTGTAGGGGTCCCGGACGAAGCCGGGGTAGGGGTGGAAGGCGTCGGCCGTCCACTCCCATACGTTGCCGATCATCTGGCGGCAACCCACGGCGCTGTCGCCGGCCGGAAGCGCATCCACGGGTAGCCGTCCGCCCGCGGCCCAGTCAAGGTTTCCGTGGGAGGCGTCGGGGGGCGCGTCGCCCCAGGGATAGCCGCGCTTGGACGCCCCGGGGATCGCGCCGTCGGCGGCGTCGACGGCCGCCGCCATCTCCCACTCGGGCTCCGTCGGCAGCCGGCGCCCGGCCCAACGGCAGTAGGCCTCGGCTTCGTACCAGTTCACGTGGATCATCGGCAGCTCGGCCTGAAGCGGCTGACATTGGTCGAAGGTCCGCTCCAGCCACCGCCCGGGGGACTCCGGCGTCCAGTATACCGGATGCGGCCCTCCCTCGGTCTTGAGCCAGCCCCAGCCGTCGTCGCTCCACCACCGCGGATCCTCATAGCCTCCGTCGTCCACGAACCCGGCGAACTCGGCATTCGTCACCGGGGCGCGGGCGATGCGGTACGGCGCCACCGTCACCGGGTGCCCCCATTTTTCGTTGTCGAAGACAAAGGGAAGGTCCGGGGTAGCGCCTAGAACGAACTCACCGCCGGTCACCTCCACGTCGCCGGGGCAGGGGCCTCCGGCCAACGCCGTCCTCTCGCCGGCGAATGGGGGCCGGGGATAGCCGAGGGTCTGGCGGGTATAGGTCATGGCCTCCGCGTGCATGTCCTCGTGATAGATGCCCAGCTTGTGGAAGTAGGTCTCCTCCGGGCTCAGGCGCTCAGCGGACAGTACCTCGGCGATGCGGCGGAGAACGAGCTCCATGTAGGCGAGGGTTTCTTTCAGCGGCGGCAACCCCAGGACCCACCGGGTGTCATGGTGCACGGCGGCGGAGTCGTACATCTCGTCACCATTGTCCATGATGGGGTCGTGGCCGCGCAGTTGCCGCAGCGTCCATCGCTCGTGAAACCAGGAAATGTGCCCGATCTCCCAGAGCGGCGGGTTGACGATGTTCAGCATGGGCACGGTGAGCTGCTCGTCGGAAAGATCCTCCACCAGGCCCAGGGTCCTGGAACGGACCTCGTCCAGGGTGTCCAACGCCTCACGGCGGGATAGGGTCTTATCTTCCATGATTCTACCGGAGCGTGTGTTCCAGTCTTTCTTGCCACGGCCCGAACTCCCGGCACCACCGTTCGCTCCGGTGAGCCAGCAGATAGCCATGAGCGGCTTTGAGGGCGGCGCGTTCCGAATCCGACACTGTCGCCGGCGCGTTAGCGCCCGCGTCCCTTTCACAGAATCGCCGGAGTGACCGCCAATGTTCCAGGGCCGCCGCGCCGTGCCGCTCGGCCGCGACTTCGTCCCAACTCTTTTCCGGGTCGTATCCCGCGGGGTCCCGGGCATAGTCGAAGCAGGTGGCCAGCGGAATGAAGCTGAGCTCTTCCTGCAGCAGCGGGTTGGCCAGGTGTGCGTGGACCCGCTCCGGCAGCCGCGGGTCCCGGCCGGTGAGGGGTCCGATGTGCATTTCATCCTGCATGGTGAGGTCGTTCACCGGATAGTTGTCCCAGAGGAGCAGCCTGTGTCCCATCCTTTCGCCGATGTCCTCCATGTCGGCCAGGGTGATGCTCTCGGGTACCACCTTGGGCCCGGTCCAGAAGCAGCCCACGGTAGCCGGCAGGTACCGGCCCACGATCTCCGGGAAACCCGGCTCGAATTCGCCGAAGACCTGGGCCAGCAGCGGGTCGGGGGTATAGTACGAAGGACAGAACCACCACTCCACGTCCCAGTGAGTAGGCTGCCGTTCCAGCACGGTCTCGAGCCAGAGGGCTTCCGCCTTGGCCAAGCTGCCGTCGAATTTCCTGATGTCTTCGGCGTCGGTCAGATGCGACGGGATGTCGTCGAACAGCACCGCAAAGGTGCGCACGCCCCGGTCGTAAAGCCGCGCGGCCTTGTCGAGCAGGATTCGCACCGGTTCCGCCGCGGCGAAGCAGAGGTCCTTGCCGGGGTGAAAGCCGTAGACGAAGTCGATGCCGTGGGCCCGGGCCGTGTCGATGAGCCCGCAAAGCTCGCGCCACTGCGGTTCGGGATAGGGCAGTTGCCAGCGCTCGCGGTGGTAGGGGTCGTCCTTGGGCGCGTAGAGGTAGGTGTTCATGCCGCGCGCGGCGCCGAACGCGAACATCGCCGCGCGGTGCGCCATGCTCCACGGGGGACCGAAGAAGCCTTCAACGATCCCCCGCCGCTCGAATGTCGTTATGGAACCCGGGATGTCACTGACCCATATTGTACAGCCGGGCGCAGTTGTCCCAGAGGTACTTCCGCTTGGACTCGTCGGCGAACGGCATCTCCAGGAACGTATCCAGCGAGTGCGGATACTTCACATCCAGGTGCGGATAGTCGGTGGAGAACACCAGGTTGTCCTCCAGGCCGTACTCGGGCATGTGCTTGGCGGTGATCTCGTCGCATTCGACGGCGCCGAAACACTGGCGCTGGAAATACTCCAGCGGCTCGAGCTTGAGGTCCGGGTACTCGGCCTTGCCCACCGATTCCATGTAATCCCCCATGCGGTACAGGAGCCACGGGAGCCAGGAGCAGTTGCCCTCCAGGAAGGCCACGCGGAGCTTGGGGAAGCGCTCCATCACGCCGCCGTAGATCATGTCGGCGCAGGCGAACATGTTGGCCATCGGGAAGCTCAGGGTGTTGAACATGGAGAAGGACGGAATGAACTGGGAGATGGCCGGCTGGGGCTGATAGACGCGCCCGGCCTCGTGGAAGCCCACCGGGACGTTCAGGCTCTGGCACACGTCCCACAGGGGATCGTAGTAGGGGTCGCTCCAGCACAGCCCGTTGGTCTGGTTGGGGCGCATGAAGATGCCTCGGAACCCCTTCTCGGTCACCGTGCGTTTGGTCTCCGCCACCGCCGCCTCGACGTTCTGGGGCGGCACCATGGCGACGCAGATCATGCGGTCGGGCGCGGTCTGTGAGAAGTCGTAGAGCCAGTCGTTGTAGGCACGGGAGATGGCCGCGGCCAGCTCGGGATCGAGGCCGTCGATGCCGAGCACGAAGAGCCCCCGCGTGGGAAACAGGAACGCCACGTCGAGGCCTTCCTTCTCCATGGCCATGACTTGGCTGACACCGTCGAAGTCGCGTGCGGCGACGTCGGCGTATTTCTCCTTGAGGGTGCTCAGGCGGTAGTCCCTGAGGCCCGGATTTTCCGGCCGCCTCGGGATGGGGAGGATCTTCCCCTCGACCTCGACGCCGAGGTCCCGGAAATCCCGTTGCAGGCCCTTGGGTGCGCGGTCCTTGAACTCCGGGTCGATGTAGCGATCCCAGAGGTCGTGGGGCTCGAACACGTGCATATCGGAATCCATTGCCTTGAAGCCTTGTTTAGCCATGTCTTCTCCTCCGCGGACGTAGATTGCCCCGGGGGCGGGGCGGCTTGCGGTATGGAATGCCCGAATCCTAGGCTGTCGCCGAAAGGCTGTCAAGTGAGCGATTCGAGAGATGTGCGGTGCGATGCGGGCGGTGGTTGCCCCTCCCCGGTAAAAGCCCTATTCGCGATTCTCGAATGAGCGCGCTCCGAACCGGCCGGACTGAATGGGAACTCCGTATCGTCGAATGATACGGGGCACTATTCCGTAAATCCGACCGCCTGGACAAATCCCGGCGTCGACGCTCACCACCGTGGCCGTGTTCGTCCCCGTGCTGTTCATCCAGCAGGAGGCCGGCCAGCTTTTCCGGGACATCGCCCTGGCCGTCTCCGTAGCCGTGGCCCTGTCCCTGGTTGTGGCCCTCACCGCCACCGAGCCCACCATCAAGATGGACACCGTTACCATGCTAGGGTTCATCATCCTGACGGGCATTGTGGTGAACAACGCCATCCTCATCGTGCACCAGACCCTCAACTTCATCCGCGCGGGGGAGCCGCCGCAGGAGGCCCTGCTCGCCAGCGTGCGCACGCGCATCCGCCCCATCTTCATGACCACCGCCACCACGGTGTTCGGCATGTTGCCGCTGGTGCTGTCCCGCGGCGCCGGTTCCGAGCTCTACCGCGGCCTGAGCTCCGCCGTGCTGGGCGGTTTGGCCGTGTCCACACTGTTCACGCTGGTACTCACGCCGACGCTCTATTCCCTGTGGCTGGACGTGCTGGCGAGGGTCCAGCGGCGGGCGCCCGAGGCGGTCCCCGCGGAACCCGTGCCCGCTCCGGAGGCCGCGCCCGGCGTCGAGTGAGACGGCCGGCCGCGCTGTGCCAAGCACCATTGCCAACTCCGATGTAGGTCGGGTTAGCCGAAGGCGTAACCGACACTGCTCGGTCCCACGTCGGATTACGCTTCGCTAATCCGACCTACTTAAGCCTTCTTTCCGAAAGCATCGGGACCGCTTGCCAACCCGTGCCGGGTTCTGGCACGAAGGCACGAGGAAGCTGTTTGTGCCCAGGGAGACCCTGTTTTCCTCGACACCAGAGATAGGAGTACAACGTGCCCAACGCCGAAATCGTTGCCATAGGATCGGAGTTGCTGCTGGGTCAGATCGTGGACACCAATTCCGCGTGGATGGCCCAGCGTCTCTCCGACCTCGGAATCAACCTCTTCTTCAAGACCATCGTCGGCGACAACCCCGGCCGCATGAAGGAAGTCATCGGCCGGGCCCTGGACCGGGCCGACCTCATCATCACCAGCGGCGGGCTCGGCCCGACCCAGGACGATCTCACGCGGGAGGTCATCGCCGAGGTGTGCGGCCGCAGGCTGTTGCGGGACCCGGGCCTGCTGGACCAGATCGACCGGCGCTTCCGCCGCCGTGGAATGATCATGACCCCCAACAACGAGCGCCAGGCCGACATCCCCGAGGGCGCGATTCCGGTGGAGAATCCCAACGGCACCGCGCCGTCATTCATTGTCGAGCACGAGAAGGGCATCGTCTATGCGCTGCCGGGGGTGCCCCACGAGATGAAGTGGCTCTTCGAGAACGAGGTAGTCCCCTACGCGCGGCGCAAGTTCGATCTCTCCGAAACCATCACCTACCGGGTGCTCAAGGTCACCGACATGGGCGAAAGCTCGGTGGACCACGAGATCGGCCACCTCATCGCCAACTCCAGCAACCCCACCGTGGGAGTGCTCGCGCACCCCGGCCAGGTGGATGTACGCATCACCGCCAAGGCGTCGAGCCGCGAAGAGGCTATGAAGCTCATCGCGCCGGTGGAGGCGCAGGTCCGCGACCTCCTCACCAGCCACATCTTCGCGGTAGACGACGAGACCATGGAGGATGAGGTGGGCCGGCTCCTGCGGGAGAAGGACCGGAGCGTGGCGGTGTTCGAGGACATGACCGCGGGGCTCGTGGCCGACCGCCTGCAACGGGCCAGCAAGGAGCACTTCGTGGAGGGCATGGTGGCGCCGGGCGAGCGGGGGACGCGCCGGCTGCTGGCGCACTCGCGCCGGCCGGACGAGGCCGACGCGTTGTTGGAGCAGCCCGAGCAGCTCACCGAGGAGCTGGCCTGGACCATCCGGCAACAGGCCGGCAGCGACCTCGGCCTGGCGTTGCACGCGGTGGAGGCGCCTGGTGACACCGCCGTCAATCTGGCCAGGGGCCAGACCTACATCTCCATCACCGACGGCACGAAGTTCAACACCCGCACCTACAACCTCGGCGGCCGCGGCGGCCCGGATCGCACCCGCATGAGCCTCAACGCCATCTCGCTGATTCGCACGGTGCTGCTGGAGGGGATGTAACGCCGCGCTGCGCAGGAAGGTTTGTGAAACGACGGATGTTCTTTCCGCCGACGCCCGAACCCGTCATTCCGGACTTGGTCCGGGATCCAGAGGACAAGCTGAACCGGGCCTGATCAGCGCGGAAGCTCGCCCAGGAAGTCCATCACCGGCAGGACCTCGATATCCTCCAATTGCTGCCTGCGCGGTCCCAGAAACACCACGATGGAACGGCGGACACGGCCTGCCCTCTCCGAAAAAGACCGCAGCCCACGCAACATGCTCCGGGATACCCGCCGCGATGATTTGACCTCGACAGCCCACAGCTCACGTCCCACCTCCATCACGAAGTCCACCTCCGCCCCGTGCCTCGTCCGGTAATGATACAGGGCGAGATCGGGCCATAGCGTTCCCGTCCGGCGGTACAACTCCTGGGCGATGAAATGCTCCAGCAGGAGCCCCCGCTCGTCTTCGAGGCAGCGGTCGAGAGGCCGTCTCAACAGCGCATTCCGTACCCCAAGGTCGAAGAAGAAAATCTTGGGGTGGCTCAGCAGGCTCGCCCGGTCCGAGCCGCTCCATGCCGGGATACGGAACACGATGAGCGTGTCTTCGAGAACCTCCAGGTATCGCCGCGCCGTTTCATAGCCGATGCCCGCGTCCTGGCTCAGCGCATTCAGATTGAGAATGGTCCCCGAGGCTGCGGCCGTGAGGTCCAGCAGACGGGCATAACCTCCAAGGTTGCGGACCAGCGCTTCGGCCTGGATCTCTTCGCGCAGGTAGGCGTCAACGTAAGCCCTTAGATCCTGGGCGCGCACGGTCTGATCCGGCTCGGCATAGATGCCGGGCAGGCTGCCATGGGCGAGCACGCGCTGGAGATCGAAGTCCCGGCCCAGTTCACGTTGGAGCAGCGGGTGCAGATAGTGCAGATGCACGCGCCCGGGCAGCAGATTCGCCTGCCCGCGCCGAAGCTTTCTGGCGCTCGAACCCGACAGCAGGAAGCGGAAGCGGCCCGGCTGTTCGTCGACGACGGTCTGCACGACGTCCAACAGGGCCGGCACCCGCTGCACCTCGTCGATCAGAATGGTTCGGGTGCGAGGCCCGGCCGCGCGCAATTCGAGGTCCAGCCGCTCGGGTTGCGCAACATAGTCGCGAAAGACCGCTGGACTCGCAAGGTTGATGGAGAGGTGGGGCTTGAGAGAGGTCAGGAGGGTGGACTTCCCGACCTGCCGCGGGCCCAGAAGCAACACGCTACGGCGTGTCTTCGACAACCGGGAAAGAAGTACACGTTCATACATGTGGGTATTATAGCGGTATTTTTACCTACACATAAGAGGCATGTGCCCCGAAGGGGGGCCGGGAGGTCCGTAGGGACCGACGTCGGGACACGACACTAGTTGAACTCCGTTCCCCCCTTCCGGAGAAGATAACCCTCGGACACGCTCTTGAGAACTCGCCGCCCGACCTCCATGTCCGACCCTTCCGCGCAATCCCGAATCACAACGCCTTCTCGCATCTGGTCAACCCCCTCGCCCCACAGAGTCTTGCCGGAGGTCCATTCGGAAAGAAGACTTTCATCAAATGGACCCCGATACAGGGTTGGAACCATCTGAAAATCCTCGCCAACGAACTCCAACACCTCGGACCAGGTCAGATACCTGCCGGAACCGGGGTCTCCGACGTGCACGTCAAAAACGGCGAAAGCCTGTGCCTTCTCGCCATACTGAAGATCCTGAACCGAACGCCCGAAAATCTCGCCCAGGACATACACCGACTGTCCGCAATGCTCCGCCCGCTGCTTCACAACGTCGCCGTATTTATTCCACATCCGGACATACAGATTGTCCGCATTGTCCGGATCCTCGACCTTGAAGGACAACCCCTGGGAAGACAGCCCCTTCGACGACACGATCGGCCCACGCTCCCGATTCCAGCCGAGACAACACCAGGTCCCGTGAATCTTCTCGGTGACTGCCACCTCTTCCTCGGCCTTGAAAACCTCGGGGTGCTTCTTGATGTCCTCGATATCGAAATGAAGGGTCGCCCCACGCGAGTTCTGCACCTTGCCCGACAAATGGACCGGGATCGGAGGCTCCCACTTCTCCACACCAAGAGCCTCCATCACATCGTCGCCCTCATTCACGGAAATCCCGCGAAGGCGATTCCCCGCAACGGGGTAGACCAGGCCTTGAGACAAAATGCCGCGAAGCTTGATCGCTTTCACCCGATTCTTCGCCTTCCCGGCAAGACGGCCCTCAAGCCCAAGCTCCTGAATCACGTCCTCGGGAACGATGGACGCCTCGGGAATGTAGGCTGCCAAATCTCCCGTCGAAAAAGACTCCTTCTTGATAAGGCTCACGTACCCACCCACGCGAGCCAACTCCAGGGCGTCCGCATTCGGATGTTCCTCAACCTGAATCCGGTAGACCTTCACCTCGAAAGAAGCCATACCCCCTTACCTCCTGCGGACAGAACCCCATTCCTGGACAACGCTGACCGAGAAGCGTGTTCGATAGCGAGACCAGGGTCAATCATCACGCACGAAACGTACCAGATCCCGGCGGTCCTTCTTGCTGGGCCGTCCGCCACGTTCCCGGAAGGGGGCGGCCTGGACCTGGATCTCAGCGCGTGCGGCTTCCCGGTTCCGGGCACTTTCCTCGGTCTCTTCGTAGAGCAGCACGGCCTCCTTGGCGGGGCCGCGTCTTGTCGATAGTCCCTTCACCGTGACCTGCCATTCATAGGGGCCGCGCCGGACTTGCAACCGGTCCCCGACGCGGACCGCCCGGGCCGGCTTGGCGCGGTCACCACGAATGTGGACCTTGCCGCCTTGCGCCGCCGCGGCCGCGAGCGAGCGCGTCTTGAAGAACCGCGCCGCCCACAGCCATTGGTCCAGGCGAACGCTCTCGGTATTCGTCATGGGGTCTTTATAACAGCGGCAATTTTACCCACGCCCAAGGTTTAAGCTGGGTTGGGTCAGGACTACGCAACTTCCGACGGGTGAAGACTGAGGTACTCTCGAATCTCGAGCTGCATTCGGTCGACCTCTGCAAGATAACCGGATGCCGCCGCGCGATAGTTGGCGGGATTCGGTTCCGTGGTCCTGAGGTGAGCGATTTGCGCCTGCATCCTGGCGATGCGCTGTAACGTGACCTCGTACTCGTTGTCGTTTCTGATCATGATCGTGGCACCTCGATTTCCACCAAGCCACGTGTCCCGCCATCGCGTTTGATTTTCCAATCTTGAATTGCGGTCTCTTCTCCACCCAGGGCGGCGATGCTTCTCAACCAGAAGACACTTCTAGCGACTCCTTGTACACGCCCGGAGGCAGGTCTCCAAATTCGTTAAACCCGGGCAACATAGAGCGGGTCTTGCCTCCGCTGGTTGTTTGTATCAATAAACGAGTATGGCGGGAGCTAGACCGAGTATCAAGAGCCGGAGGACCATTGACAAAGATGCGCAGAATTTCTCGTTGTCGGCAAGGTGCGATGGCCGGTAGGGGCGACCGGCGGTCGCCCTCCGTGGCGTGCACCACGCGAGGAAGACCCCGGGTCAAGCCCGGGGTGACGTACGCAGCCGACGGCGAAAAGAACAGCAGATTTGTCAACCGTTATGCGGGACACGACACCAGGTTCGCAGTGAGCGCGGTCTCGTGTTTGGAACGATGCAGCCGTTGCTCTGCTGCGTCACGTCATTCGACCCTGCGTCGCTGAACCGTTCGCCGAGGTGTCCCATGCCATACGTCGATTCCGATGGGGTCCGCATCTACTACGAGGTCTCGGGTGAGGGCTTGCCTTTCATCTGGGTGCACGCCAACCCGTTCGATCACAATCTCCTGATGTATCAGGTGGCCCACTTCTCGACGTACTTCAAGGTGATCTCGCTGGACATCCGGGGCTACGGCCGGTCGGACAAGCCGGAGACGCCGTTCTCCCTGGGGGACATGGCCGGCGACGTGCTTGCGGTGTGTGGGGCCGAAGGCGTGCGGGAGGCCATTATCGGCGGCGTCAGCGTGGGCTCGGGTATCGCGCTGCTGCTGGGGCTGGACCATCCGGAGATGTTCCGGTGCGTGATTCTCGTGGGCGGGAGCAGCGGCGGGGGAGCACGTATCGACGACCGCGTCCGCGGCTATACGGACGACGTGACCACGTACCATGAGACCCACATCAAGGAGCTCGTGGCGCACGGCTTCGAGAGCACCCGGCTCGGCAAGTACCTGCTGGACATCTTCATCGAGCGCAACCCGTGGCTGTCGGGAAAATCCATCGCGCAGATCTTCCGCGCCCGCGCAGGCACCGACATGACCCCGCGGCTTTCGGAGATGAAGGTGCCGACCCTGGTCATCAACGGCGAGCATGATATGTCTCTGGAGGGTGGCAGGAAGACCGCGGCGTTGACCCCCGGAGCGGTGCACAAGGTGCTGCCGGGGACGGGTCACGCCTGCTGCATCGAGGATCCCGCTGGCTTCGACGCCTTCGTGACGGAGTTCCTGCGGGACAACGGGCTCATGAAGTAGCTTCCGGTCTCTGGGGGACTCCGGGCGCTTGTTTCCACCGACGGCGCGATGCGGGCACGGGCGGGTTTGAAACCCGCCCCTACAAGGACCCTCGTTCGATCCGGGCGTCCCAGCGCTTTCCAGCCACGGCCACGCTACGCTCCACGTCTTCGGCCAGGAACAGCCGCTGCTCTTGGAGGGTGACGGCCGCCGCCCGGACCGCGTCCAGATATGACTCTCGGGACGGGTAACGCGCCTCGATGGAGGGACGCGGGTCCCGTTCCGCGGCGCGCGCTTCCTCCGTCTCGGCGAAGGGGAAGGTGCTGCCGACGATGCCCGCCATGACCTCCGAGTCCCGCCGCACGTTCCAGCCCAGGTAGGTGGCCAGGGGGGCGGTCACTTCCGGAACCCGCACGCCCGCGCTCTCGTTGCCGTCGGCGTCCACCGAGGGCACCAGAACCGCATATTCGTGCGTCTTGTCTTCCAGCGGTGGCTCGCGGGTGATGACCCCCTCGGTGAAGCTCGCCCCGCGGTGAATGTGATGGAGCACGTGAGGTTCGGGGCAGACGAAGGCCGGCACTGCCGGGAAGTCGTTCCGGTAGGTGCCGCCGGCGATCAGCCTGCCGTCGGACCGCGTCGGGATGCGGCTCTCGGGGGGCGCGCCGCCGCCGGTGACCCACTCGTCCAGGGCGCTCAGCAGGGCGCGGAGGACCGGGTTGGCCGGCAGCGGATTCAGCGGAAATCGCGGCACCCCGCCTTCGAGGGCCGCGGCCGCGTCATTGTGCTGCAGGGACGCAAGCAGGTACACGCGGACGTTGTCGTGCTCCGGGAGGTCGTTGCCGCGGGGGTCGGTGTGCACCAGGGAGCCACGCCGCTGCCAGTACTCGGTGGCGGTCTGGGTGTGGATCACCCAGGGATCGGTTTCCGGGCGTTTCAGGACCGCGTCCTGCTTTCCGGAGAAGGGGTCCTCGGTGCGGCCGTAGGCGAAGGGGAACTCTTCTGACGGGTAGAGGTGGTCTTCGTGCTGGCGCGGATAGCGGTCAGGCTGTGCGAAGCGGTAGTTGAGCTGCAGCCGCCCGCCTCCGGCCACGTGGGAGAACACGCCGTCGAAGATGCGTTGGCCGCCTTCCGCGGCGTTGAACCCCTCGTAGACGAACCCGCGCAGGAAGCGGCCGCTCTGGGAGCGCCCCCAGGCGTAGGCTTTCTCGATGCCCGGCGTACCATCCCGCAGCGGGTTGGCCCGGCCCGTGGCATCCTCGTCGGCATGGCGCAGGAAGTCGATGAGGTCACGTACCCCGGCAAAGCCCAGCCCCAGCACCGGCGGGTCCTTCGCGGTGTAGATCAGCTCGTAGATCCAGCCGGGCCGGAAACCTCCGGGAAGGTAGCAGTTCGTGGCCGATGGAACGACGCTGCCGTCCGCGTCGACGGCGGCGAATTGCCAGTCGCTTGCGGGGACCGGCTGCCGGGTGTCCGGCTCCAGCCGCCGGCAGGTGAGGGTGGCTGCTTCGGTGTTCAGGTCCACGGATCGACAGGGCCGGATGTAGTCGTGTCCGCCCAGGGACACGGTCGTCACTCCGGGTTGTTCGATGATGAACTCTGCCCGAAAGGGTCCCGTAAGGGCGCCGTCCGGTCCGGCCGCGGTGGGCAGCGCCATGGTCAGGCGCCCGTCTCCCGGGAGCAGGTCGCCCTGCCACCCGCACCACAACACGGTGTAGCCCCGACGCATCAGAAAGCCGTGGCCGGCGTCCTGCGCGGTGCGCGGATCGTTGTTGGGCGGGGCGTCGTTGAAGAACTGCAGCGCCCGCTTGTTGCCGCGGTTGTTGACGTCGTAGAGCAGCCGGCGGTTGCCGCGGTTCATGTCCACGGGCTTGATGATGAAGAACTCCGTGGAATACTCCACCAGGCCATGGCCGTCCGCGGGCGCCAGCGTCAGGTCCACGATGTGCTGGTTGGCGGGCTGGCGCGGGTCGATGGCGAACCGGACCCGTCCATTGATCCGTTCGTAGGCGCCGACAGGACCGAAGTCGGCTCCTCCGGCAAAGGGCGCGCGTTCCTCGATGATAAGGGTGGCATTCATAAGCGTCCTCGCAGCCTTTGTCGGCCGACAGCGCGATGCGAGCACGGGCGGGTTTGAAACCCGCCCCTACAAGTCGGCGCGCCGTGCCGACGGCAAGAGATCCTCCGCATCTTCTCCAACGTATTTCCGAGGCCGGACACGGGTCAGCGCAGGTGGTCGTGCCAGCTCAGGAGACGCCTCCCGGCAAAGGCGATGACGAACGACACCGCGATCAGGATCATCGAGAGCGCGTAGGCCACGCCTACCTCTCCCTCGTGGTACTGGGTCCAGATCAGGGTGCTGATGACCGTGTTGTTGGATGACGCCAGGAGCACCGCGGCCGACAGCTCCCGGATGCTGTGCAGCGCCACCCACAGCCACAGGCTCACCAGCGCCGGCAACAGGATCGGCATGATGACCTTCCTCAGGGTCATGCGGAAGGAAGCGCCGCAGGTGTAGGAGGCCTCCAGTAGTACACAGGCGCGAGGCTGTCAAGGATGGCTCCCGGACTCCTGAAAGCTCTCTCCCCGATAGCTCTTGGCCAGGATCTGCAACGGGTTCAGCGGATGTTTCCCGGTGGCCTGCTCGATCTGGATGGCGGCCAGCGGACAGTCGGAGCAGGCGACCTCGGCCTCCGCGCCCTCGATACCCCTGAACGCCTGCCGCCCCCACCGCATGGAGGCCTCGAAGTTCTCCCGCTTCATGGCCCAGGTGCCGTCGTGTCCCGAGCAGGCCTGTATCATGGTGACTTCGGTGTCGGGCAGCAGCGACAGCAGGGCGCTGGTCTTGTTACCCAGCCGCTGGGCTCGCAGGTGGCACGGCTGGTGGTAGGCGACCCTGCCCGGGCCGGTCTTGAAGTCCCGGTTGAGCTTGCCTTCGGCATGAAGCGAGGCCAGGAACGCCGTGGGGTCGGTGGTGTGCTCGGCCACGTCCCGGGCCGCCTGGGTCCCCAGCATACGTGGGTATTCGTCGCGCAGGGTCAGCGAGCAGGTGGGGTTGGTGGCGACGATGGTCCGGCCCTCGGCCACGAACGGCGTCAGGAAGTCGACGTTCCGCTGCGCCTGGGCCTTGGCCTTTTCCATGTCGCCGTTGTGCCAGGACGGCATGCCGCAGCACTCCTGGTATGCCAAGGCCACGTCTACCCGGTTCCGGGCCATGACCTCCAGGGTGTCCAACCCGATGCCCGGCTCGTTGTAGTTGACGAAACAGGTGGCGAAGTAGGCGACCTTGGCCACCGGCTCGGCCTCGAGCTCCCGGCGCTCGGACCGGAACCGCGAGGCGAAGGTCTTCCATGCGAACGGCGGCAGCTTCTTGTCCTTGTGGATGCCCAAAGCCCCCTGCATGAACAGCCGGTGCACGCGGTTCTCGTTGCCCCAGTTGGCCATGGGCGCGGTGGCGGAACCGAGCTTGCCCACCAGGTCGGGGCTCCCCAGCACCCGGTCCGTGATGGAGACCCCGTGCTTCTTCACGTGCTGGGCCTTGGCGCGCGCCATGAGGCGCGGGAAGTCGATGGCCCAGCCGTGATCCCCGGGCGTGTAGGGGCAATTGATGTTGCAGAGCTTGCACTGGAAGCAGAGGTCAACCACCTCATCCACGTCATCCGGCTTGAGCTTGGTGGAATCCACTTCCGCGAACTCCTCCTCGGTGCAGTACGAGTCGATGGCGTCGAGGAGCTTCGGAAAGCTGCCGCAGAACTTCACGCACAGCCGGCATTCGGAGCACAGATGGAAGACGCGTTCGACCTCGGAGCGCAGGTCCTTCTCATCCCAGAACCGGGCATCGGTGAGATCGTACGCGGGGGTCGTGTCGGGGATCTTTTTCATCGCGACTCCAGGCCACTGGATTGGGTGCTCCGGCGGAAGAGCAGCAGCGAGAACCACTGGTTCGCGTCGGTCCAGTGCCCCAGGCTCTCGAGCCCGAAGCACCGAAGCTGCACTTGCAGGTCGTCGGGGTCGAACTTGCGGCTGGTCTCCACCAGTATCCCTTCATCCTTCTCCCAGGTGAACGAAGCGGATTGCCGCGGAAAATCCACGCGGTGGGTTTCCGTGCTGACCCCGTACATCTCCACCTGTTGCCGCTCGCGGTTGTAGCCGCTCCGGTAGGTGATCTTGTCCGGCTGAAAGTTGGCCCCGGTGACCCGGTTGACGTTGCTGAAGGCATTGAGGATGAAGGCGGCGGTTACCCCGCGGGAGTCGTCGTAGGCGCGCTCGATGATCTCCGGGTCCTTGATCCGGTCCACCCCGAGCAGGAAGTAGTCGTCCGGTCCCATGTGGTCGCACAGGTGTGTGAAGAAGTGCAGCATGTCGGTGGGGGTGAAGTTGCCGATGGTGCTGCCGAGGAACACCACGAGCTTCGGAATGTCCGGGGTGATGCTGGTGATGGCGTCCTCGAAGCGGGCTTCCAGTCCGGTGAACGCGAGCTCCGGGAACAACTCGTCGGCCATGCGTTTGGACGCCATGAGGGCGGTCGCGCTGACGTCCACCGGCGCAAAGGTGCCGCGCCCCCGGGCTTGGGTCAGCGCCTTGAGCAGGTGGATGGTCTTCTTCGAGAAACCGGCGCCGAGCTCCACGATGCATTCCACCGGCGCCAGGCTCATGAGGGTGCCGGCCTCGCGCTCGAGGATGGCCGACTCGGTGCGGGTCGGGTAGTACTCGGGCGACTCGCAGATCTCCTCGAACAGCAGCGACCCTCTTTCGTCGTAGAGATGACAGGGCTCGAGCCACCGGGGACGGTCGAACAGGGTCTTGACCATGCCGGCGGCGGCATCGTCGGAGGAGCGTTCTCTGGGGGTCAGAATTGCCGGAGCCGTGACGCTCCATGTCGCCCGGTCATGGGTGGACAGGATCTCCGCGTGTTCTCGGGTCTCTGCGGGTTGACGAGTCATCCGGTCAATATAGAGAACGGCAGGGATTTGTCCACCAAAGCACGCCCGAGCCTGTCCTCGGCCGACAGCGCGGTACGCACACGGGCGGGTTTGAAACCCGCCCCTACATCGGATGTCCGGTTCCCGCGGCGCAGGCTCCTAGGAGCCCGCTTCGCTACACCTTGGGCAGCCCGCCGGGCCGGGGGCCTCTTTCGGCGGGACTGCGCCGTAGAGCTTCCGG
Source organism: uncultured Binatia bacterium (SeqCode) (assembly GCA_965221155.1). Lineage (GTDB taxonomy): Bacteria > Desulfobacterota > Binatia > UBA9968 > JAJDTQ01 > JAJDTQ01. The sequence continues at coordinate 3,525,519 of OZ244869.1, forward strand.
TAGGCGTGGTAGTTCCGCAGCACCGCCTTGACGTACTGACGCGTCTCCCGGTAGGAGATCCGCTCGATGAATTCCACGTCCTCCGTGGACCCGAGGTTCCGGGCCCAGCGTTCCACCGCTTTCTTGCCGGCGTTGTAGGCGGCCAGCGCCTTGGCCTCACTGTGGGCGTAGTGTTTGAGCAAGCCCTTGAGGTGGTGCACGCCGAGCCTGATGTTCAGTTCCGGATCGAAAAGTTGCCGCGCCTCGGGCTCCGGCAGTCCCATCAGCGACGCCTCGTTGCGCGCGGTCTCGTGAAGCAGTTGCATGAGCCCAAGCGCATTGGCGGAGGACACGGCCCCGGGTTTGAACATGCTCTCCTGGCGCATGAGCGACAACACGAGGTAGGGGTCCAGCCCGTTCTCGGCCGCGTGCCGCCGCACGGCATCCCAGTGGGCCAGGGGATATCGAAGCCGCAGCGTCTCGGGGGACGGTGGCGATTCCACTGCCAGAGAGAGGCTGCGGTGGTAGGCCTGGGTCCGAGCGTACTCGCGCATGAGCAGCAGCTTGAGGCCCGCGGAACGCTTGGCGTGCCTGCGGACCCGGTCGAGCTCGGGATGCGCGAGCTGGTTCAGGCCGAGCCGCGCCAACGCCCGCGCCCGGGCGAGGTGGAACCTGGCCCGGGTGTCCAGGTGCGGGGCGCCGGCCTTTTGGCTGGGGCGCTTGGGAGACAAGGGGTCGGGGAGGGTGACGCCCAGCCCCGCGAGTTGCCGGGATGCCAGCACCGCGTAGTAGGACTCCAGATCCGTCTTGACCACCCGCCGGTACAGTCGCTTGGCGGTGACGAACTCCGTCTGCTTCTCGGCGATGCGGGCTTCCCAGAAGGTGGCAGCCGCCTTGAGGTTGCCGCGCCTGCGGGCGACGTCGTGAAACAAGGCTCTGGCCGCCGAGTGGTCGGACCGCCGGTAGCGGATCCATGCCAGGCGCCACGCCGCGTCGTTGCGGAACCGGCTGTAGCGGTGCTCTTTCGCGAAGAGCTCCCGATAGGTCCGTATCGCCGCCTCCCGTTGGCCCATGGATTCGTGGATGCGGCCCATGATGTAGGTGGCGAAGCGCCTCCGGAGATGCCTGGGATACTTCCTCCTGAACTCCTGCATGGTTTTCAACGCCCCGGCGTTGTCGTCCTGATTCCACTGGATGGCGGCGATCCGTGTGAGCGCCGTGCCGGCCTCGGCGCGTTTCGGATAGTGTCGCACGTACCGGCGGAGGACCTGCTCTTCCTCGTCCCGCAGGCGCATCTTCCGGTAAACTTCGGCGAGCCCTTCCAGGGACAGCCGGCGGAAGTTGGTCTCCCGCAGGATGCGTTGATACAGCTCGGCGGCCGCGGGATAGTCCCGCTCCCGGCGAAGCTGCCGGGCTTCCCGCAGCATGGCGTCGGCGTTGCGGAAGCCGAATCGTTTCGGATTCTTTCGGCGAAGCTCCCGGACTTGTTCCCGGGCGCGGCTGCCCCAGGTGGAGCGGGGCGCGCGCCGGCGCGCCTCCTGATGGAAGGCGTGCGCCTTGCGGTCCTTGCCTACGGCTTCGTGGGCGCGGCCGAGATAGTAGGCGGCTCTGGCTCGGGCCTCTCTTCCGGACACCGTCTTCTTCAACGCGGCGGCGCGGCGAATGGCCGCCTGATACCGCCTTTGGGTCAGGTCGAGCTCGACCTGCAAGAAGGAGGATTCCGTGGCCCAGATGCTCTTGGAGAACGACTTCTTCAGCCTCTTGAGATGACCCCGCGCATCGTCGTGCTTCCCCGTGTCCGAGGCGATTCGACCGAGATAGTAGAGGGCGTAGTCTCCGAGGACGAGCGTGGAGTCGGCCAGCGCGCTTTTGAAGAGCGCCTCTGCCCGGGAAGGGTCGCCCTCGGAGTAGTATCGGAAGGCTCGAACGAAGTCCGCCTCGGCTCCCGTCACGGCGTGAACGGGAGCCCCGGCCAGCCACATCAGAAGGATACAGACGGCACAAGCCAGCGTTTTCATGATTGCATGGGAACGGAACTGCGTCGGATTGTAACAGGCCATGGGCCACGTGGTAAAGGTCGAACGCGACGGAGAGCGACGCGGCCGGCGCCGAACAGCGGTCCACCGGCGTCGCATGGACAACACTTGGACCGGACAGGCACCCGGTCCTGTGGTATAGTAACAACGCATCCGGGAAGGGGCCGTTGGAGGCCTGTTCGGTCAGAAAGGGTTCAAGGGCGTGGCGGGGTCATGGTCGACATCGCGGGTAACTGCAAACGGGTCATGGAAGGAATCGCCGATGCCGCGGAGCGGAGCGGCCGGGACCCGGAACAGGTCAAGCTGCTGGCCGCCACCAAGACCCAGGATGCACACGCTGTACGCGCCGCGGTCGAAGCCGGCGTGCGTCTTCTGGGGGAGAACTACGTCCAGGAAACGCAGGCCAAGAAGGAGCTGGTCGGCAACATTGCCGAGTGGCATCTGATCGGGCACCTCCAGAGAAACAAGGCACGAGCCGCGGCAGGCCTGTTTTCGGTCATTCAGTCGTTGGATAATCCCGGGTTGGCTCGGATATTGGACCGGGAAGGCCGCGAACAGAACCGCGACATCGATGTGTTGGTGGAAGTCAACCTCGCCGGAGAGCGGTCCAAGACGGGCGTGGCCGAGGAGGGGCTCGTACCGCTATTGCGGGAGGTGTCCGGTCTTTCTCGCGTCAGGGTCAAGGGGTTGATGATCGTTCCGCCGTTTGCCGACGACCCGGAAGCGAGCCGCCCCTACTTCCGGAGGCTCCGGGAGCTCCGGGATTCGTTGAACGATCTTGGCCTCCCTAACCTGGCTCTGGAGGAGTTGTCCATGGGAATGACGCACGATTACCAAGTGGCCGTAGCCGAGGGGTCGACGCTGGTGCGGGTCGGGACCGCATTGTTCGGGCCCCGGAGCCCGTCGGCGTAGCCCCGGGATCAAGGCTCGGGATATGTTTGTCGCAGGCAATTTTATGGAGGCGCTGGCGGGACTTCTCGACACCGTCCTGACCCTTTACGTTTGGATGATCGTGGCCCGTGCGGTGATTTCCTGGGTCAACGCCGATCCCTACAACCCCATCGTGCGCGTGCTGCGCAACCTGACCGACCCTGTTCTGGACCGTCTCAGACAGGCTATTCCCATAGCTTTCGGCGGCATCGACATGTCACCGATCGTGGCCATCTTCATCATCTGGTTTTTGCGCGCCTTTCTCGTGACGTCGCTCTACGACCTCGCTCGCAACGTCAACTAGTCGCAACGTGTGCCAACCCCTCTCCCTCTGGGAGAGGGTGGCCGAAGGCCGGCACGATCCGTCCCAAATCCAACCCCTCTCCCTCTGGGAGAGGGTGGCCGAAGGCCGGGTGAGGGCGACTCAATAACCCTGGCAGTTGTCTCCAGCAGAAATAAAAGGATTGTGGTGCGAGGAGGGGGACTTGAACCCCCACGCCATTGCTGGCACTAGCCCCTCAAGCTAGCGCGTCTGCCTATTCCGCCATCCTCGCACGTTTCGGTGGGCATGTTTCAGGGAGAAGCCGGTGCTTCCGCAGGCCTCTCCGGCCTCCCGGCGGCGGGTACATTCGCCGCCGGTGCATTGGCCGGAGCGGCCGCGCCACCGGTTTGAGTCTGCGGGGTGACGCTGTCGAAAATGCTCGATACCGGTCCCTGTTCGGCAAAGTAACCCAATGTCAGACAGGTCAGCATGAACACGATGGCCATTCCGGTGGTCATGCGGGTCAGAAAATTGCCCGCGCCGCTGCTGCCGAAGACCGTCGCGCTCGAGCCTCCGCCGAAAGCGGCGCCCATATCGGTGCCCTTGCCGGTTTGCAACAGCACCACGACGATCAGTCCCAGGCACACGAGAACATGAACCGTTGTCACCAGGATAATCATGCGTCCTTCGTCCGTTGGGCCTGTTGACCCGAAAACGCGCCTACGATCTCCGCGAAGCTTCGATGATCCAGGCTTGCGCCTCCCACCAGCACTCCATCGACTTCGGGAACCATGGCCAACTCGGGCGCGTTGCCCGGGTTCACGCTGCCGCCGTAGAGGATGGGGATTTGGCGCGCCTGCGCCGCTCCGAACCTGCGTACGAGCGCTCGCCGGATCCAGCCGTGGGTTTCCATCACCTGCGCCGGGGTCGCGTTTCTTCCCGTGCCGATGGCCCAAACCGGCTCATACGCCACTATGAGCAAACCATTAACACTTTTCGAGACGCCCTTCAACGCGCCTGAGAGCTGCGCGGAGAGGGTGCGTGGCGTGCGCCCGGCGCGGCGTTCCTGCAGGGTCTCACCGATGCAGAGAACAGGCTTCAAGGACGCGTCCAGGGCGGCGGCGAGCTTTCGGCCGACGTCGCTGTTGGTCTCACCGAAGAGCCGGCGTCTCTCCGAGTGGCCCACGATCACGTGGCTGCAGCCGGCGTCGCGCAGCATGTCCGCGCCCACCTCCCCGGTGAACGCGCCCTGAGGTTGCCAGTAAAGGTTTTGCGCGGAAAGGCGCAGCCGGCTTCCCTTGATGGCCCGGCGTACGGTTTCAAGGGAGGTGAACGGCGGCGCCAGAACCACCTCGACGGTGGCAGAACGGTTGCCAAGCAGCCGCCTGACGCCGCGCGCGAGGGCGAGGGCCTCGGCTTGGCTTCCGTGCATCTTCCAGTTGGCTATGACCGTGCGGTTTTCCATGGCAGGTCAGACGGGTTCCTCGACCTCCAGGGCGTGGACTCCGGGAAGCGTCTTGCCCTCGAGAAACTCCAGCGCGGCACCGCCTCCGGTGGACAGATGGGTCATGTCTTCAGCCGCTCCGGCAAGCCGCACGGCCGCCACCGTGTCTCCGCCGGCGATGACGGTGGTGGCTCCCGAGGCCGACAGAGCCCGGGCCACCGACACGGTTCCGCGGCGGAAAGGTTCCCTCTCGAACAGCCCGAGAGGACCGTTCCAGAGCGCCAGGGCCGTGTCCGCCAGCCTTTCGGCGAACAGGGCGGCTGTCTTCGGCCCGATATCAAGCCCCATCCGGTCCCCCGGGATGCTTGCGTCAGGGGTTACGGAGAGGTCGTCGGCGCCGGCGTCCTCGGCGGCGACGTGGTCAACCGGAAGCACGAACGGGACCCCGGATTGCTCCGCCTCTTTCATGATCTCCTTGGCCACGGTGATGGAACCCCTTTCCACCAGGGATCGTCCGATGGCTACGCCGCGGGCGCTCAGAAACGTGTACGCCATGGCGCCACCCACCAGGATCAGGTCCACCCGGGGTATCAGGTTCTTGAGGATCCCGATCTTGTCCGAAACCTTGGCGCCCCCCAGGATGGCGGCCACGGGCCGCTCCGGCGCGCTCAGGATCCGCGACAGGTAGGCGACTTCCTGGCAGAACAGGAAGCCCGCCCCCTTTTCCCGGAAGTGCTCGACCATGCCTGCGGTCGACGCGTGGGCTCGATGCGCCGCGCCGAAGGCGTCACTGACGTAGACGTCGGCCAGACTCGCAAGCGACGCGGCAAACGCCGGGTCGTTGGCTTCCTCGCCCGGGTGGAACCGAAGGTTCTCGAGCAGCAGAATCCTGGGTCCTTCCGGGTTCGCCAGCAATCGCCGGATCGCCGGTCCGACGCAGTCGGGACCGAGTTGCACCGGCAGGGACAGGCTCTGCTCCAGGTAACGTTGCACGGGGGCGAGACCCCATCGTGGGTCGGGAGTCCCTCCGGGCCGGCCCAGATGGGAGCCGATCACGAGCCGGGCGGCCTTCTCGGCCAGGAACCGGATCGTTGGCAGCGAACTGTCGATACGGTGCGTCTCCGTGATGACCCCATCGGCGAGGGGCACGTTGAAGTCCACCCGGAGAAACACCGTTTTCCCCTCCACGTCCAGTTCTGACACGCTGCGGAGCATGAGTTCGTGCGTTCTGGGAGCTTGTATAACGGACATCGGCAGCAAAACGGACCAGCGGACGGTCTATGGTACGGACCACTGTCAATCCATGTCCTGGAACCCTGGGAAATCCGCGGGGTCGAGGCGAGGCCAATTGACTAGGTACAGCGATTATAATAACTTTTCAAGATGACAGGGGTTTGATGCCGTACTTCTCGATCTACCAGCTAGCGGTTCAGCCAGACTATATGGGATTGCAGCAACAGGGCATCCTCGACCTGGTCACGGGAGCGGGTCCGGTGGTCCAGATAGTGCTCTACCTGCTGATCCTCTTCTCGGTGGTGAGCTGGGGTGTTATCCTTTACAAGTTCAGGCATGTGCGTGAGGCGAAGAACCAGTCGGCCCGATTTATCGAGGTCTTCTGGGAGAGCCGCAATCTGGTTTCCATACACGAAGCCAGCCAGGAGCTTGTGGCGAGTCCGGTCGCACAGGTGTTCGTCGCCGGATACGAGGAACTGCTCCGGGTGTCCCGCCGGAACGCGGCGGAAACGGAAGGCCTCACCACGGACCTGAGCGGGGTGGACAACGTGGCGCGGGCCATGAAACGCGCCGCCAACGTCGAGTTGACGAAGCTGGAGCAGACGTTGACCTTTTTGGCGACGACCTCCGGCTCGACGCCGTTCATCGGCCTCTTTGGTACGGTGTGGGGCATCATGAACGCTTTCCGTGGCCTCAGCGTTACCCGGTCGTCGACGATCCAGGCCGTGGCGCCGGGAATAGCGGAAGCGTTGATCGCCACGGCCGCGGGCTTGGTGGCGGCGATTCCCGCGCTGATCGCCTATAACCAGTTCCTTCAGGAGATCCGAGTGCTGACCGCCGACATGGAGAATTTCACACAGGAGTTCCTCAACATCGCGGAGCGTCATTTCACCAAGAAGTCGTAGGGGGGCCTGTAACGGACCGGTAGCAGGAGACGGACGGGCCGGTGACCGCAAGGGCGGTCTCTACGGAGAAAGGCTGAGCCATGGCGGCTGACGTCAGCCGAGGGCAGGACAAGTTGCCGTTGTCGAACATCAACGTCACCCCTTTCGTGGACGTCATGTTGGTGTTGCTGGTTATCTTCATGGTGACGGCGCCGATCATTCAACAGGGTGTGGAGGTGAATCTGCCGCAAGCCAAGGCCAGCCCCGTCGTGGGCGAGGCCGAGCCCTTGATCGTCTCCATCTCGCGGGAAGGCCGGGTCTATCTGAACGATAACGAGGTGACCCCGGCCGAGCTCCGGACGAAGCTGCAGGCTATCAGGAACCTGGATGCGCAAAAGCCCGTTTACCTGCGGGCGGATCGTGACGTCCGGTACGGTTCGGTGATCGCCACCATCGGTGAGATCAAGGGGGCCGGTATCGAAAGGCTGGGCATGATGGCCCTGCCGCTGGCCGATCAGTGAGGGGTATTCGCGAGGGGATCCAAACCAGCCATGTTGCGAGACCTCCTTTCTGGAAAAGGTGACCGCTTGCGGGGCCGTGCCGGTTCGGGTGCCAATCGCCTGAGGTGGTGGATCTGTTTCTCGGGCGCTCTCCATCTGGTGATGATCCTGACGCTGCTGCTGGTGGTGCCGGCCAGCACGGCGCGCCGGGAGCTTCCTATCCCCGTATACACGGTGGATCTTGTGGCGGGCGGCGGGCCGGCGCCGAAGCCCGCACCCCGAGAACCCGCGCTGCAGGAGACGAAACCGGCGCAGGTCGAGCTCCCTCCCCCGCTGGAGGAAGCGTCGGATGAGGCTTTTCTCGAACCGGTGGTTTCAAAGCCGCCCCCGAAGGAAAAGGAGCAGGCAAAGAAGCCGCCGGAGCCCAAGGTAAAGAAGGCGCCGCCGGTGGAATCGGTCAAGAAGGCGCCGCCCGAAAAGCCGAAGAAGGTCGTCAAACCCAAGACGAAGACGGCGAAGCCGAAGAAGGTCGTCAAGCGGAAGAGGCCCGTGGCGCCCAAGGTGGCTGTCAAGAAGAAGGTTCCCAAGAAGCGCAGCCCGAAGAGTCCCGCGAAACTTGTCAAGAAACCGCCCGAGTCGCCGAAGCCGAAACGCAGCGCCGGCCGGGATACGCAGCTCGTCAAGAGGCTGAAGCAGAGGCGTATCGACGCCGCCGTGGCCACGGCCAGGGAGCGGGCCCGGTTGCGCCGCGAGGCCCGCGTCGGACAGGAGGGAAGCGCCGTGGCGGGCCCGGCGGGTGGCGGCAAGGGCAGCGGCGGCAGCGTTGTGAAAGGGGTGGAGTTCCTGGTCTATCGTAACGACTTGCTCAGCCGGATAAAGCATGGTTGGGCCTGGTTCGGCAAACGCAAGGACCTGGAGGTAACGGTGGTTTTCGGGGTAGGGGCCGATGGAAAGATCTTCGGGCTCAAGTTGCTAAAGGACTCGGGCGACAAGTCCTACAATGAGTCGGTGGTGCGGGCGGTGCTGCGGGCGAGCCCCTTGCCGCCGCCGCCGCCGACTTATGCGCGCGATTTCGCGGAAGTCGAGGTGACTTTCCGGCCGCATGACCTGGATCGTTAGACGGGGTACCCGACGTGAGCGCAAAGGACCCTTGGTTCATGGGAGGAAGAAGCATACTGCTGCCGGGACATCGAGCCGGTAGACGGGTAGCTGGTTTCGGCAACGGGCCACGCCGGATAATCGGGTGGCTCATGACCGGCCTGGTGCTTTGCCTGTTCTTCGGGGGAGTGAGCCAGGCGAAGGTCAAGATTCTGATTTTGGGCCCGGGGGCCGAGTATTTTCGGCTGGCGGTTTCGCCGCTCAAGAATCTCGGTTCCGAGCGGGACGCCGGGCGGTTTTCCGAAACCACCGCGGACGTCATCGCCGATGATCTCGATCGGTCAGGCTGGTTCAAGATCATTGACCGATCCGCCTACATCGAACACCCACAGAAGACCGGGATCCGCCTGGGCGGCTTCGACTTCCGTGACTGGAAGACCATCGGCGCCCAAGTGCTGATCAAGGGCGGCTTTCGGATCCTTGATGACAAGAAAATCAAGTTCGAGTTATGGCTGTACGATGTAGACCAGGGTTCCGCGGTCATCGGCAAGGCGTATTCGGGCGATATCCGGGACGCGCGGCGCATGGCGCACAAGTTCGTGGACGAGATCATCCTCAAACTGACCGGAACCCGTGGCGTTTTCGATACCCGGATCGCCTATGTGTCCACCGGAGGGGACCGGTTCAAGGAGATCTACGTCTCGCACCTTGACGGCACCGAGAAGAAGAAGGTAACCGACAACCGGACCATCAATTTGTTCCCTTCGTGGGCGCCCGACGGTAACAGGCTCGTGTACACATCGTACAAGACGGGCAAGCCTCAGGTTCTCGGATTCAATCTGTTCACCAACCGTGAGACGCCGATCTCGACTCCGGAGGCGTTGTATCTGCGCGGCCAGTGGTCACCGGACGGAAAGTATCTCGCCATTCCAGTGGAGCGGGAGGGGAATGTGGATCTGTACCTGTTGAACCGGGCGGGTCACATCGTGGAGCGCCTCACCAGCCATCGAAGCATTGACATCTCTCCCACCTGGTCGCCCACGGGGGACCGAATTGCATTCGTGTCCGAACGGCAGGGCTCCCCGCAACTCTACATTCTGACGGTCGCCACGGGCGCCGTCCGGAGGCTGACCTTCGAGGGCTCCTACAATCAGTCACCGGACTGGTCGCCCACGGGCAAGCGGATCGCCTTCGCGGGAAGGTCCAACGGTGTCATGAATATCTTCACCATCGAACCGGACGGCAAAGAGCAGCGGATGATCACCTCCAACCGTTACAATGACGAAGACCCGTCGTGGGCCCCGGACGGGCGATTCATTGCCTTTACGTCGGACCGGACCGGTGGCCGTCGAATCTATACCATGCGCGTCGACGGGGTGAGCCAACGAAGATTGACAGGGTCCACGGCCGATGATACAAATCCGTCGTGGTCGCCTCGGGTTCCCTAGGCCCGTACCCTGTCACGCCCTGTAGTCGTTCCAACATTGTTCCAACCCGCCACGGGGAAGGCAAGAAAGTAAACGGATGATGAGAAGAACACTTGTCTTGCTGTTTTGTTCCCTTTTTTTACAGATGCTTGTTTCTTGTACGCCGCCGCCGGAGTTGGATGAGCAAGCGGCGAATCAGCCGCCCGCAGCGGGTACTGAAGGCGGTTTGAGCACCATCTCCGAGGGCAACCTGTCACAGCGGCTGGTCTCGGGAAACGCGGAAGAGACGAAACCGGAGGGGAGCTTGGCCGACCATCAGCAGGGCAGACCTCCGGACGAGGGCATGCTGGCGGATATCTATTTCGCGTTTGACCGCTCCGAGCTGGAAGCCGAGGCTCGTGATCTGCTGCAGGGCAACTCCGACTGGATCAAGCAGAATCCCGACGTCTCGGTCGAGATCGAGGGTCATGCGGACAATCGGGGCACCAACGAATACAATCTCGCCTTGGGTGCCCGTAGAGCGCAGGCGGTCAAGGACTATCTGGTTACGTTGGGAAATGCTCCGGATCGTCTTTCCACCATCAGTTACGGTGAGGAACTCCTGGTCTGTGGGGTGGACTCAGAGGAGTGTTGGCGCAAGAACCGGCGTGCGCATTTCGTCGTCCGGGCTCAAAAGCCGTCCTCGTAGAGTTTTGCTTGCTCGGACAGGTCATTAGTGCTGTGTCTCACAAACAAGTTTAACCTGTTTGTGAGACACAGCCATGCCCGCCCGCTGGTTCTCCATTCGGAGAAGGTTTTATCTCGATGCGAATCATCGTCCGGCTTGCGTTAGTCCTTATTTTGTTGGTCCCGGTCTGGGGCTGCACCGTGGATTATCATGCGGCGCCCCCGCCTTCCGATCGGGTGCCGTTGACGGAGCGCGAGTGGGAGGTAGTGAACGGGTTGTCGGAGCAACTCGCCCAGACCCGCAAGCAGTTGGCCGATACACGCGCGGAGGTTGCCGCCATGCGGGGTCGCTTGAACGCCGCGGAGGGAGCCGTCCAGGAGATCCGAAGCGGAGTGGCGCCCGGAGCCGTTTCCGGCAATGTCAAGGACCTCGATCGCCGATTGGCCACCCTCGAGGCGGAGGTCAAGACCCAGCGAGAACTGTTGAAGGTACGTGAGGATGAGCTCCGCCTGCTGCGGGACGCGGTCTTGCAGAGTGGCAAGGCCCCGGCGAATACCGCGCCCAAGAAACCGGAGGCTGGAGCTCCTGCAACGGCGCGTCAGGGGCCGGGCGTACCGGTGGGTGAGACGCAGAGTGCCGATGCCGTGGCGGCATCCGAACGGGACTACGAAGACGCGTGGAAGCGTCTGCATGAAAGGGACTATCACGACGCCATCAAACAGTTCAGGAAATTCGTCGAAGAGTATCCGGACAGTAACCTTGCGGATAACGCGCAGTACTGGATCGGCGAAAGTTATTATGCGCTCCAGGAGTTCGACGAAGCCATTGGGGAATTCGACGAGGTCCGCAAGAAATATCCGAAGGGCGACAAGGTCCCCGCGGCCTGGCTCAAGATAGGCTACGCTTTTGTCGAGCTGGGGAATCGGGTCGACGCAAGGCTCGTTCTCCAGGAACTCATCAATCAGTATCCACGGTCCGAGGAAGCCGAAAAGGCGCGAGGGAAGATTCAATCCCTGGACAACTGATTTCGATCGTTTTTTCGCGAGGGCGAACAACGGGTCCCTGAGCCGAGCCCCACGCCACGCTCGCACGGGCAGCCTTCCAAGAACACCATGCAGATTCTTCGGCACGTCAAGCATCCCCTCGTTCGTCCCGTCATGACCATCGGAAACTTCGATGGAGTGCATCTGGGGCACCAGGACCTGTTGGGCCGGGTGATGGAAGATGCGCGATCACGCGGGGGATCCGCCGTGGTGCTGACCTTCGAACCCCATCCGCTGAAGATTCTTGCCCCAAGTTTCGCGCCGCGGTTGATCCTTGCCCGCAAGGACAAGCTGGCGCTCTTGCGGCGCTTCGGCATCGACTTCGTGGTGATTCAGCGCTTTACGTCGAGCTTTTGCGCGTTGTCACCGCATGACTTCGTAAGTCGGTATCTGGTCCGGCTCGGGGTGGAGAGACTATGGGTTGGAGAGGATTTTCGTTTTGGCAAGGACAGAGCCGGTACGGTCAAGGAACTCATGACGTGGGGCCCCGCCGCCGGAATGGAGGTCGAGGTCATTCCAGCGGTGGCGGACGCGGACCGCGGCATCAGCAGCAGTCGAATCCGCGCGTTGCTGGAAGAAGGTCGAGTGGATACCGCGCGTCGGCAGCTCGGTCGCTGCCATTTCATCGAAGGGTCTGTCGTCAAGGGCCATCAACGAGGCCGGGAGCTTGGTTTCCCCACCGCCAACGTGCGCAGCAGGACCGAGGTCGTGCCGGCCAACGGCATCTATGCGACGTTGGTTCAGGTGGGCGAACGGCAGATGCACAGCGTCACCAGCGTAGGAGTGAACCCCACCTTCGGGTCGGGACCCAGGACCATCGAGACCCACATACTGGATTTCAAGGAAGATCTTTACGGTCGCCGATTGCAGGTATTTTTCGTGGAAAGACTTCGGGAGGAACGAAATTTTCCGTCGGTCGAAGGACTGGTTAGACAGATCGAGGAGGATATCGTCTGCGCCCGCCGGGTGCTGAGCCGGAATGGTCCCGAGAGCGCCCCCACGCCATGCTTGACAAAGCCACCTGTTTCACCTAGTATTTAAGCTTGCGTCTAACGGCGCCATAACCAATCATTTCTGATCCAATCCGTTTTATCAATCATTACTCCAAATCGATCCGGTTTCCTGCTTCGCAGTCGCTTCTTGTCCAGTTCGACAGGCCGCCGACAGCGTGATTGAAAGGAAGTTTTATGGCTAATGCACGAACGCGCTCCGCAGGAGAAAGTGAGTCCAAGGTCGAAGCGGCTCCAAATCATCGCAGGGGCCGTGCAGCGTCGGTAGCGGAGCCCGTGCACCAGAACACAGTGCGCCAGAACGGCTTGAACCTGAGCTCGCTCAAGTCCAAGAAGATCGCCGAGTTGGCCAATATCGGCAAGGGTTTCAGCATCGAGAGCGCCGCGAACATGCGGCGGCAGGACCTCATATTCGCCATCCTGCAGGCTCAAACCGAGAAGAATGGGTACGTTTACGGAGAGGGCGTCCTGGAAACCCTGCCCGACGGGTTCGGCTTTCTGAGGGCGCCGGACTACAACTACCTGCCCGGCCCGGATGACATCTACGTATCGCCCAGCCAGATCAGACGTTTCGGCCTGCGCACCGGTGACATCATTTCCGGCCAGATCCGGCCTCCGAAGGATGGTGAGCGGTATTTTGCGCTGCTGAAGGTCGAGACCATCAACAACGGCGACCCCGACAACGTGCGGGACAAGATTCTCTTCGACAACCTCACGCCGCTCTATCCCGAAAAGCGCATCACGCTGGAGCATGAGCCGGATGAATACACCACGCGTTTCATCGATTTGCTGACGCCCATCGGAATGGGGCAACGCGGGCTGGTGGTGGCGGCGCCGCGGACGGGCAAGACCATGATGTTGCAGAACATCGCCAAGGCCATTGCCCACAACCACCCGGATGCCGTGCTTATCGTCCTGCTCATCGACGAACGTCCGGAAGAGGTGACCGACATGCAGCGGTCGGTGGTCGGGGAAGTGGTCAGCTCTACCTTCGACGAGCCCGCGACGCGCCACGTGCAGGTGGCCGAGATGGTCATCGAGAAGGCCAAACGGCTGGTGGAGCACGGCAAGGACGTCATCATCCTGCTGGACAGCATTACCCGCCTGGCCCGGGCCTACAACACCGTGGTTCCGCCGAGCGGCAAGATCCTCTCGGGCGGCGTGGATTCCAACGCGTTGCACAAGCCGAAGAAGTTCTTCGGCGCCGCGCGGAACATCGAGGACGGCGGCAGCCTCACGATCATCGCAACGGCCCTGATCGACACGGGAAGCCGCATGGACGAGGTGATCTTCGAGGAGTTCAAGGGAACCGGCAACATGGAGATCAACCTGGACCGCAGGCTGATGGACAAGCGTGTGTTCCCGGCCGTGGACATCAACAAGTCCGGCACCCGCAAGGAAGAGCTGTTGATCCCCAAAGAGGATCTCAACCGGATCTGGATTCTCCGCAAGGTGCTGTCGCAGCTCAACGTGGTCGAGGCCATGGAGTTTCTCGTTGACAAGCTCCGCGGCACCAAGAGCAACAAGGAATTCCTGGAGTCCATGAACGCCTGACCGGATACCGGAGGCTCCGGCGTTCTCTTGCGTGGGAGTGCCAATTTTGTTAATAGCCCATCGTTGCTTTCTCCCATTCCCGGTAGCGCACAGCAGGTCGGCACCGGCAGTTCATCCTTCAGGTTTGTGAGACAGGACAACAGGATGTTGAGCTACGTAGAATTCGAGGTTCTGGCGTTATGACGGATATATCCATGAAGCAGCTTCTGGAAGCGGGGGTCCACTTCGGCCACCAGACCAGTCGCTGGAATCCCAAGATGAAACCCTACATCTTCGGGGCACGGAACGGGATTCATATCATCGACCTCCAGCAGACCGTAAGAATGGTCAAGGACGTCTGTGCCCAGGTTCGGGACCTGATCGTGGCCGGTGGCCACGTCCTGTTCGTCGGGACCAAGAAGCAGGCGCAGGATTCGGTTCGTGAAGAGGCGGAACGTTGCGGCATGTCCTATGTCCATCACCGTTGGCTGGGCGGAACCCTGACCAATTTCCAAACCGTTCGTCAGAGCATCGAACGCCTCAAGAAGCTTGAGGAAATGGCCAACGACCCCAAGGTCGTGGAGGCGCTGACCAAGAAGGAAATGCTTTCGCATAGCCGTGAGCGGGCCAAACTGGAGCGCGCCCTCGGCGGGATCAAGGAGATCAAGAAGCTGCCGGACGCGGTATTCATCATCGATCCCGGGCAGGAAGGCATCGCGGTGCGCGAGGCGCGCAAGCTCGGCATCAAGGTGATCGCGATCATCGACACGGACTGCGACCCGGATCTGGTGGACTACAAGATCCCCGGCAACGACGATGCGATTCGCGCCATCCGGCTTTTTTGCAGCCTCATGGCCGAGGCCGTCAATGAAGGCAAGGCGCTATCGGACCAGGCGAAGCTGGAGGCGGAACTCGCGCGGTCCGAGGCCGCTGCGGCAGCGGAGGCGGCAGCCGCGGAGGCAGCCGGGGACGAACCGGCGGTAGCGGCGCCGGAAACGGTCCAGCCTGAAGCCGCGGCGCCGGCGGAATCCACACAACCGGCCGCAGCAGCGGAACCCGCGCAACCGGAGGCAGCGGCAGAACCGGCAACGGCGCAACCCGCGCAACCGGCAGCAGCAGCGCAACCGGCAGAAACGGCGAAGCCCGTTGAGGAGAATCCGGAGGCAGAGAAATCCACGGACGCACCGACCGTGGCGGGGAGTTGAGGTAGCATGGCCATCGATGCGAGTCTAGTCAAACAACTACGGGATAAAACAGGTGCGGGGTTCATGGACTGCAAGAAGGCCCTGCTGGAGTGCGAGGGTGACTTCGAGAAGTCCGTGGATCACCTGAGAGCGAAGGGATTGGCGCTGGCCGCGCGCAAGGCCGAGCGTGAGGCGAGCGAAGGGCTGGTCGGCGCTTACATCCACAGCGGCAACAAGATCGGAGTCCTTCTGGAGGTGAATTGCGAGACGGACTTCGTGGCCCGCACCGAAGAATTCCAGGCCCTGGTCAAGGACCTTTCCATGCAGATCGCAGCAGCCAGCCCGAGCTACGTCGCGCGCGAGGAGGTCGGCGAGGCCGAGCTGGAGCGGGAGAAGGCGATCTACCGGCAACAGGCCGCGGAATTGAACAAGCCCGAGGCCGTGCTGGTCAAGATCGTCGACGGCAAGATGGAGCGTTTCTACGAGGAGACCTGTCTCATTGAGCAGGCCTTCATCAAGGAGCCCACCCGCCGGGTCAAGGACCTGATACAGGATGCCGTCGCCCGTCTGGGCGAGAACATCCGGGTCCGGCGTTTCGTTCGCTATACCGTGGGCGAGGGGACGAAGGAGTAGGGCATCAGTGTCCCACCGAATGACCGGCGTGGAGCTAAGATACAAGCGAATCATTCTGAAGATCAGCGGGGAGGTCCTGGCGGGGGAACGCCAGTACGGCATCGATCCGGCCACTGTCGCGCGGTTCGTGGAAGAGATCCGGGAGATTCACGAGCTCGGCTGTGAGATCGCCCTGGTTATCGGGGGCGGCAACATCCTGCGCGGCGCCGAAGCCAGCGACCACGGCATCGACCGCGCCAGCGCCGACTACATGGGCATGCTGGCCACGGTCATCAACAGCATTGCGTTCCAGGATGCGCTGGAAAAGATCGGCGTGTCTACCCGGGTGATGTCGGCCATTGAAATGCGACAGGTGGCCGAGTTGTACATCCGCCGGCGGGCCGTTCGGCACCTGGAAAAGGGCCGCGTCGTCATCTTCGCCGGAGGCACCGGCAATCCCTATTTCACCACGGACACCACGGCGAGCCTGCGGGCCATGGAGGTGGGTGCCGAGGTCATCCTCAAGGCAACCAAGGTCGGGGGTGTCTACGACACCGACCCGTTGAAGAACCACGAGGCAAAGCTCTTCCGGGAGCTGACCCATATGGAAGTGCTGAGCAAAGAGCTCAAGGTGATGGACGCCACCGCCATTTCACTTTGCATGGACAACAAACTCCCCATCATCGTATTCAACGTCATGGAGCGGGGTAACATACGCAAGGTGGTGAGTGGTCAGCCCATCGGGACACTGGTAGGTGTCGGCGGCCGATGACACCCGCCGCCGCGCAAGCCCATAGGTGAAAGATGGACGACGCCTTCTATAGCGCTTTTCAGGAAGAGTTGGACAAGACCTTGGCGGCCATGCGCCGGGAGCTGGGACGGGTGCGGACCGGACGGGCTTCGGCCTCGCTTTTCGAAGGGGTCACGGTGGAATACTACGGCACCCAGACACCCCTGAACCAGATCGCCACCATCGCGATCCCCGAGCCACGCCTGGTGACGATTCAGGCATACGATCGGAACGCCATCACCAGCATAGAGAAGTCCATCCTGAAGGCGGACCTTGGCCTCACACCCAACAATGACGGCAAGTTGATCCGGGTACCGATACCGGAACTCAGCGAAGAGCGGCGCAAGGACCTGGTGAAGCAGGTACGCAAGTCCGCCGAAGATTTTCGCGTCTCCGTACGAAACCATCGGCGCGCGGCCATCGACGGGTTGAAGGAGATGCAGAAGGGCAAGGAGATCACGGAGGACGAGGTAAAACAGGGGCAGGACCGCGTCCAGAAGATCACCGCCGAGTTCGTCACCAAGGTGGACGGGTTCCTCAAGGCCAAGGAAGAGGAGATCATGGAGGTCTAGTGGCCTGCAACACTAGCAGCCGCCTTTGATCTTTCCGGAATGGAGCTCTACGGGCTAGAAAAGAGTCGCTTGCCCACTCATGTCGCGATCATCATGGACGGCAATGGACGCTGGGCCAGGCTTCGGGGCAAGAGTCGCATCGAAGGTCACCGGGAGGGGACGGAGTCGGTCAGGGCCACGGTGGAGTTGAGCCGCACCCTCGGTATTCGTTACCTCTCACTGTACGCATTTTCATCCGAGAACTGGAATCGGCCGCACGACGAGGTCGAGGGGTTGATGGGACTCCTGGAGAACTACCTGCAGGACGAGCAGGAGCGCATGATGCGCGAAGGGATCCGTCTCATGGCCATCGGCGACCGTAAACGCCTGCCTGTCTCGGTACGCCGGGTTCTCGATCGCAACATCCGCCTCACCCGCAACAACACCGCCATTACGGTCATTCTGGCCCTCAGTTACAGTGGCCGAAGCGACATCGTCAAGACGGTGCGGGACATCGCCCGAAGAGTGAAGGCCGGACAGTGCAAGCTGGCGGAGATCGACGAGTCCATGATCGCCGCCAATACGGCAACCGGACCCATCCCCGATCCGGACCTGCTGATTCGCACCAGCGGGGAGATGCGCATCAGCAACTTCTTCCTTTGGCAGATACCCTACACCGAGTTGTACATGACGCCCACGCTGTGGCCTGATTTCTCCGAGCAACAGTACGTAAAGGCGCTGCTGGAATTTCAACGGCGGAAGCGTCGATTCGGCAAGACGGACGAGCAGCTCCGGCAGGGTTGAAGCGACAGGACACTGATGCTTACCCGGGTACTGACCGCCCTGGCCGGGATTCCCATCGTCCTCGGGATCATCGTCCTGGACAACATCTGGCTGTTCACGTCCTTCATCGAGATCCTCACCCTCGTGGCCCTGCATGAATACTTTCGCATGGCCTTCCCGGATCATGGGTGGGTGCGCCTGGCGGGGATCGCGGCGGGCATGCTGCTGTCCCTGACCCTCGTGGTGCCCGGGTTTTCGGGGCTTTTCCCGGTCATCCTGGCAGGCCTGTTCATGGTATTCATCTTCATCGGCGGCACGGTGGAGGAACGTTATCGCCACCTCGCCCTGGCGCTGGCCGGGGCCTTGTACCTGGGCTACCTGTTCCCGCATTTCGCGGTCCTGTACCGTAGCGGGTACGAGTGGGTGCTGTGGCTGCTGATCGTCGTGTTCTCGACTGACAGCGCCGGCTACTTTGCCGGTGTGGCTCTGGGCCGAAGAAAGTTGTATCCTTCCGTCAGTCCGGGGAAGACCGTTGAGGGGTCCGTGGCCGCCACGGTAGTGGGCGTGGCAGCCGGCGGGCTGACGGGTTGGTGGCTGCTGGCCTTGTCGTCGGGTCCGTTGTTGGGCTTTTCCCTGGCCATCGTCCTGATCGCTCAGGTCGGCGACCTGTTCGAATCGTTGATCAAGCGGGGCTTCGCGGCCAAGGACTCGGGCGGAATTCTCCCCGGCCACGGCGGTCTGATGGACCGGCTTGACAGCCTGATCTTCCCGGGAGTCCTGAGTACTTACTGCCTGCGGTTGTTGTCACCATGAAGTCCATTGTCATTCTGGGATCCACCGGAACCATCGGCGTCAATGCGCTTGACGTCATCCGGACCTTCAAACGGCGGTTCAAGGTCAGCGGACTGGTGGCCGGGCGCAATCTGGAATTGTTGGCCCGTCAGGTCGCCGAGTTCGCCCCGAGCATCGTCAGCGTCAGGGACCGGGACGACGTCGACGCCCTGCGCAAGCTCATCGGCCGGCGCAGGGTCGAGCTCGTCTACGGCGAGGAGGGGGCGGTAGCCACGGCCACCGAACCCACGGCGGACTTCGTGCTGGCGGCCATCGTGGGCGGTGCGGGGCTCGTGCCGACCTTCGCCGCGGTGCAGGCGGGCAAGGATGTGGGGCTCGCCAACAAGGAAGCCCTGGTCATGTCCGGCGAGCTCTTCGTGCGGGAGGCCAGGAAGCGGGGCGTGCAACTCCTGCCGGTGGACAGCGAGCACAGCGCGGTGTTCCAGTGTCTCGAGGGCAACCGCCGGGAGGACGTCGACAAGATCATCCTGACCGCGTCCGGAGGACCGTTCCTGGGCACGCCGCTTCGGGAGCTGCACCGCGTGACCATCCAACAGGCGCTGCGACATCCCACCTGGAAGATGGGGCCGAAGATCACCATCGATTCGGCCACCATGATGAACAAGGGGTTGGAGGTGATCGAGGCTCGCTGGTTGTTCGGCGTGCCCGCGGAGCGGGTGGAGGTGACGATCCACCCCCAGAGCATCGTGCACTCCATGGTTCGCTACCGTGACGGCGCGGTCATGGCGCAACTCGGCATTCCCGACATGCGCATCCCCATTGCCTATGCGCTCTCTTATCCCGAACGGCTCGACGTCGGGCTGGCGCCGTTGGACCTGCAAAAGCAGGGCGAGCTCACCTTTCTGAACGTGGAGAGCCGGCGCTATCCCGCGTTGGACATCGCCTACGGAGCCCTGGCCCAGGGCGGCACGGTCCCGCCCGTTCTCAACGCCGCCAACGAGGTAGCGGTGGCCGCCTTCCTGGACGGGCGCATCCGTTTTCGGCAGATCCATGAGATCAGTCAGAAAACCATCGAGTCCCACAAGTCCATCAAGCCGAGAACCCTGCAGCAGATCCTCAAGGCCGATGAATGGGCTCGGGCGTTCGCTCAAGAGCTCGTGCAGCAGGAGGGATTGGCAAAGTGATCGACGTCGCCTACATGGTGGTCGCCGCCATCGTCGCCTTTGGCGTGCTGGTGTTTCTCCACGAGCTGGGCCACTTTCTGGTGGCCAAGAGGGCCGGCGTGGGCGTCGTGACCTTCTCCATCGGCTTCGGTCCGAAAGTCCTGATCCGCCGATACGGCGAAACGGAATACTGCGTGAGCGCCGTTCCCCTGGGCGGATACGTGAAGATGGTGGGCGAGGATCCCCGTGAGGAAGTGAGCTCCGCGGACCGGGACAGGTCTTTCGCGCACCAGAGTCTGGTCAGCCGCTTCGCCATCGTGGCGGCCGGGCCGGGCGCGAATTTCCTGTTGGCCATCGTGGTGTTCCTTTGCGTTTTCACGTTCTTCGGCGTGCCCTACCGAACCTCGGAGATCGGTGGCGTACAGCCCGGCTCGCCCGCGGCCGGGGCGGGACTCCAGGCCGGGGACCGGGTGGTGATGGTGGCCGAACGCCCGATCCGTTCCTGGGATGAACTGTCCGGCGAGGTTCGGGCGAGCCAGGGCCGCCCGATGGATCTGGGCGTGGTCCGCGGCGACAGGGAACTTACGGTGACGCTGAGCCCTGAAAGGGGACAGACGCAGAATCTTCTGGGCGAGCCCGAGGAGACCTGGCTGATCGGCATTCAGAGCGCCGGAACCGTCGAGGTAAAAAAAAGGAATCCCCTGACGGCGGGCTGGCTGGCGGTCACCCGTACTGTGGAGATCTCTCTGCTGACGGTGGAAGTGCTGGTCAAGATGGTGGTCGGGCGCGTCGATTCGTCGAATCTCGGCGGCCCCCTGATGATCGCCCAGTTGGCCGGGCAGCAGGCCCAGAGGGGGCTGGCGGACTACCTGTTCCTGGTGGCCCTCCTGAGCATCAACCTCGGCGTCCTGAACCTGCTCCCGATCCCCATGCTGGACGGCGGACACCTGCTGTTCTTCGTGATCGAAGCCGTGCGCGGAAGACCCCTCGCAGCGCGGCAGCGGGAGCGGGCACAGCAGATGGGCCTGATGATGCTGCTCTTCGTGATGGTCTACGCGTTCTATAACGATCTGGCGCGGATCTTCGGAAGTTGACGACGAACACGGGCCATGAAGGTACTGGGAATCGACACGTCGACGGCATTGCTGAGCGCCGCGGTCCTGGACGACGGCAGACTCGTGGCCGAATGCGTGCGGGAATCGACGCAGGAGCGCCGGCCGGGCCGGTCGAACCATGCGGAGGGGCTGATCCCGGTCATCGACGAGGTGCTCCGGCGCGCGGAGACGGACTTCTCGAGCCTGTCGCTCGTGGGGGTCGCCGTGGGGCCCGGTTCCTTCACCGGTTTGAGGATCGGGATCAGCACGGCCAAGGGTCTGGTCTACGGTTCGGATACGCCGGTGGTGGGCGTGCGCACGCTGGAAGCCGCGGCGTATCGGGTGCCCGCGGGAGACGGGATGACTTTCATCTGCCCCATGATCGACGCCCGAAAAGGCGAGGTCTATGCCGCGCTCTACCGCCGCACGGCCACGGCGTTCGAGTGCCTTGTCGAAGACTCCCTTTCGGCGCCGGAGCCCCTGGCGCGACAAGTGGTTTCCATGGCGGCGGGCCCGTGTATCTTCGTCGGAACCGGGGCTCAGGTTTACGCGGACGTGATCGCCGGATGTACCGGGGGCTGCGGCCAGGTCACCGTCGGAGCCGATTTTCCCTCCACGGCCTTCGCTGTTGCCAGCATTGCGGAAGAGAGGTTCCGCACCGCGCCGGTTACGAAGGCCGAGTCCCTGACCCCTCACTACATACGCCCGCCGGATGCCGTGGCCAGTGTCCTGTCTCACAAATAGGTCTATGTTGAGACAGGACACTAACGCCGGGCGCGGTTCGCGTAGCGGCCGCTCATTGACAAAAATGCGGCTGTTGGATAAGTTTAACGGCTTGCCCCAAATCACCGATCAGGAGGTCGTCCAATGGAGGAGAGAGAGGAGCGGATGATTGCCTCTGTCGTGGATCAGGACCCGGAACTACGCAAATATTATGAAGAACACCTCGCGTACGAGAAGCGTTTGGTGGACCTCCACGACAAGGGCTACCTGTCACCCGAAGAGGAGATGGAGAAGAAGCGCATCCAGAAACTGAAGCTCGTAGGCAAGGACAAGATCATGGAAATTCTCGGCAAGTACAAGTCCGCGAGCTAGGGCGAGTCAGGGAGAGAACGATGAAGTTGACCGGGTCGGAAATATTTGTGGAGTCGCTCAAGCGCGAGGGAGTAAAGACCATTTTCGGAATTCCCGGCGGAGTGGTCCTCAAGCTGTTTGATGTCCTGCACCAACAGAAAGACGTCGAGGTTATCCTGACCCGGCACGAGCAAGGCGCGGTGCACATGGCCGAGGGCTATGGCAAGGCCACGGGCAAGGCCGGCGTCGCCCTGGTGACCTCGGGCCCGGGGATGACCAATATCGTGACGGGCCTGGCCGACGCCATGATGGACTCCGTGCCGCTGGTGGCGTTCACCGGACAGGTCCCCACCAACCTCATCGGCAACGACGCGTTCCAGGAGGCCGACAACATCGGGATCAGCCGTCCCTGCACCAAGCACAACGTCCTGGTGAAGGATGTCGCCGACCTCGCGGCCACCATCAAGGAGGCCTTTTACATCGCCAACACGGGCCGTCCGGGCCCGGTGCTGGTGGATATCCCCAAGGACGTGAGCACCGAATCCGCCGAGTTCCGCTATCCCGACAAGGTCAATCTTCGGGGATACCGCCCGACGGTGTCCGGCAACCGCTACCAGATCAAGCAGGCCGCCGGCGAGATCCTGAAGGCGAAGAAACCGGTCATCTACGTGGGCGGCGGAGCGGTCTTTTCCGGCGCGGCCAACGAGGTCCGCGAGTTCGCGGACTTGACGCAGATCCCCGTGACCATGACGGTGATGGGCCTCGGCTCCTTTCCCGGGACCCATCCGCTGAGCATGGGCATGCTGGGCATGCACGGCACCTACTGCGCCAACATGGCCATGCACGAGGCCGACCTGCTCATCGCCGTGGGCGCCCGGTTCGACGACCGCGTGACCGGCAAGCTGTCCGAGTTCTCGCCCCGAGCCCGGGTGATTCACATCGACATCGACCCGACTTCCATCAAGAAGAACGTCCACGCCCACATTCCCATCGTCGGCGACGTGAAGGTGGTGCTGAAGGATCTGATGAGCGTGTTGAGCTCCACGGACGGCAACCCCGCCAGCGTCAAGGCACAGCGCCGGCCGTGGCTCAAGCAGGTGAACGAATGGGCCGCCGAGCATCCGCTGTCCTACCAGCAGGAAGGCAAGAAGGAGACCAAGCCGCAGTACGTCATCGAGAAGGCCTACGAGCTGACCAAGCACAAGGCCATTGTCGTGACCGACGTGGGTCAGCATCAGATGTGGGCGGCGCAGTACTTCAAGGGCGCCTCCCAGCGCACGTTTCTCACCTCGGGCGGGCTCGGCACCATGGGTTTCGGATTCCCGGCGGCCCTGGGCGCGCAAAAGGCGTATCCCAACAAGACCGTGCTCTGCATCACCAGCGAGGGCAGCTTCCAGATGAATCTCCAGGAACTGGCGGTGGCGGCCATCTACAAGCTGCCGGTCAAGATCATTCTGCTCAACAACCAGTTCCACGGTATGGTGCGGCAGTGGCAGGACCTGTTCTACGAGGGGCGCTACGCCTCCAGCGACCTGGGGAACATCCCGGATTTCGTCAAGCTCGCGGAAGCCTATGGGATTCTCGGGCTCCACTCGGAAGGGCCGGCGAACGTGGAGGCGGTGTTGAAGGAGGGGCTCAATCACAAGGGCCCGGTGTTGATGAACTTCGCCATCGACCGGTTCGAGAACTGTTATCCGATGATCCCTGCCGGCGGCGCCCATCACGAGATGGTGCTGGAAGATCCGCCGCAACTGAAGACCGCGCGCAAGGGCTCACGCAAAACGGGAGAGGATGCGGACGCCGTGCTGCCGGCGTAGGGTTTGGCGGATGGAGCACATTATTTCGGTTCTGGTTGAGAACAAATCCGGTGTACTCGCGCGGGTGGCCGGCCTGTTCAGTGCACGGGGTTACAACATCGAGAGTCTGTCCGTGGCCCCGACCCCGGATTCCAGTATTTCCATGATCACGGTGGTAACCTCGGGTGACGAGGACATCATCGAGCAGATCATGAAACAGCTCAACAAGGTCATCGAGGTTCTCAAGGTCGTCGACCTGACCGAAGAGAATCACATCGACCGGGAAACGGCGCTGATCAAGATCCTGGCCAAGCCGGCGCACCGGGACGAGGCCATGCGGATCGCGCAGATCTTCCGCGCCAACATCGTCGACTCGACCCCGCAGACGTATACCCTCGAGGTGTCGGGGGACGCCGGCAAGATCCAGGCGGTCATCAACTTGTTGAAGCCCATGGGCATCAAGGAGATCGTTCGCACGGGCCGCATCGCCATCGCGCGGGAGTCTCTGTAACGAGTTTCCGTTCTCAGACTTCGTTGCCTCATCGCGAGGGTCCATTCTGCCACCCTCCGATGCGCTGCCGGCCAGCTTTTCACAGGGAGGTTTATCATGCAGGTCTACTATGACCAGGACGCGGATCTGAGCCGGATCCGCGACCGCAAGGTCACGGTGCTCGGTTACGGCAGCCAGGGACACGCGCACGCCAGCAATCTGCGAGACTCCGGCGTGGACGTGGTGGTCGGCTTGAAGCGCGACAGCGCGTCCTGGGCCAAGGCGGCGGATGCCGGCCTGACGGTGATGGAGACGGCGGAGGCGACCGAAGCGGGGGACGTGGTCATGGTGCTGCTGCCCGACGAGCTTCAGGGCGACGTCTACAAGGAGGCTATCCGGCCCGGTCTCAAGCCGGGAGACTACCTGGCGTTCGGGCACGGTTTCAACATCCACTTCAAGCGAGTGGTTCCTCCCGAGGACGTCAATGTTTTCATGGTTGCGCCCAAGGGGCCCGGTCACCTGGTGCGAAGCGAGTTCGAGCGGGGCAGGGGAGTGCCTTGCCTTCTGGCCGTCGAGCAGGATCCCTCCGGAGACACCACGCCTGTGGGCCTGGCCTATGCCGCGGCCATCGGCGGCGCCCGCGCCGCGGTCATCGAGACCAGCTTCAAGGACGAGACCGAAACCGACCTGTTCGGCGAGCAGACGGTGCTGTGCGGCGGCCTGACGTCGCTGATCCAGGCGGGCTACGAAACCCTGGTGGAGGCCGGCTATCCGCCGGAAATGGCCTACTTCGAGTGCTGTCACGAGGTCAAGCTGATCGTCGACCTGATCTATGAGGGCGGACTGGCCAATATGCGCTACTCGGTGAGCAACACCGCGGAGTACGGCGATCTCACCCGTGGCAAACGAATCGTCGGGGACGACACCCGCAAGATCATGAAAGAGATCCTGGCGGACATTCAATCGGGAAAATTCGCTGACGAGTGGATGAACGAGCACCGCGCCGGCTCGCCGCATTTCAACGAGCTGCGCCAGGCCTCCCGGAGCCATCCCATCGAGAAGGTGGGTGAGCAACTCAGGTCGATGATGCCGTGGCTGGCCGAGAACCGGCTGGTGGACAAGAGCAAGAACTAGTAGGGGCGGGTTTCAAACCCGCCCGCGTTGCGGGTTTCGAACCCGCCCGCACTGCGGGGTTTCGAACCCGCCCGCGCTGCGGGGTTTCAAACCCGCCCGCACTGCGAGGTTTCGAACCCGCGCCCGACCGCCCGTGGGCTGAAACAGACCCGCCAACGGCGCATTGGGGGACATTCCCATCAAGATCGCGAAGGAAGGTTATCGGTTCGTTTTCACCGCGCTGGGGCTGGCGGCCGCTGCCCTGGCCGTGGGCTGGATCGTGGCCGGCGCGGTACTGGTGGCGGCGGCGGTGGCGGCGGCAGGGTTTTTCCGTGATCCGGAGCGCGTTTCGCCGGACGGGGAAGGCATCGTCGTGTCTCCGGCGGACGGCAAGGTGGTGGACGTCGACGATGTCTCGGATGCCGATGGCCGCAGGGTCAGCATCTTTCTTTCGCCCCTGGACGTGCACATCAACCGGGCTCCCATGAACGGACGGGTGGCGGACGTCCGCTATCAGACGGGGCACTTCCTGGCCGCGTACAAGGGCAAGGCGTCGGAGGAGAACGAACGCAACGCCATCGAGCTCGTGGATGATGCGGGAAGGATGCTGCGTATCGTGCAGATCGCGGGCTTTCTCGCCCGCCGGATCGTTTGTTACGTCGGCCGCGGTGATCCGTTGAAGCGGGGCGAGCGTTTTGGCATGATCATGTTCGGATCCCGGGTAGACCTCTTCCTGCCGCGGGACGCCACTGTCGAAGTACACCCCGGCCAGCGGGTCCGGGGCGGGGAAACCATCGTCGCCAGGCTCGAACAGGGACCAGCGTGATGGACAGTACCGAAAAGTCCGACTCGCCGTTCAAAAAGGTTCGGCTCATTCCGCGCGGCAAGGTCAGCCGGCGGCGCCTCAAGCGCAAGGGTGCGGCGAACCGGCTGCGCCGGGGCATCTATCTTCTGCCCAGCCTGATCACCGCGGGCAATCTCTTCTGCGGCATGTTCGCCATGATCTTCGCGTTCGATGGCGAGTACCATCAGGCGGCCCTGTTGATCGTGGTGGCGCACCTGCTGGACGGCGTCGATGGCGCCGTGGCGAGGCTGACCCACACCACCAGCCAGTTCGGAGTCGAGTTCGATTCCCTGGCCGACGTCGTTTCGTTCGGTGTGGCGCCGGCGGTCCTGGTCTACATTTTCGCGCTTGAACCGTGGGGAACCTGGGGCGGTCTCGGGGCGGCACTGTTCGCCGTTTGCGGGGCGTTGCGACTGGCGCGCTTCAACGTGCAGACCCTGGCTACGGAAAAGAGCTACTTCACCGGATTGCCGATCCCGGCGGCCGCGGCGATGATCGCCGCCACCATCTTCATGTACTTCATGCTGGGGCTGGAGAACACCGACAGCAAACCCCTGGTCTTTATGGTCATCGCGTGTGCGCTGGCGGGCCTCATGGTAAGCAATTTCCGCTACCTCAGCGTGAAACAGCACCATTTCAAGAAACGCAGCACCATTTGGTTGTTGCTTTCCGCGCTCGCAGTCATTATACTGACCATCGCTATGTGGCAGATCGTGTTGTTCTCGGCGCTATTATTGTACACCCTATCGGGACCCCTATTAGGGCTGCTCGCCGTGCGAAAGCGACGGAGGGAAGAGCAGGCACTCGTACAAGCCTGACCAAAAGCGAACCTCAGCTTGCATGATCCAAACTCCCGCCGGACCCCCGCGGGAGTTTTTTTTGAGGAGGAAGACCATGGGCGCCAAAGACACTGTGAATATTTTCGATACCACGCTCAGGGACGGCGAGCAGTCGCCCGGGGCAAGCATGAACATCGAAGAGAAGGTCCTCATTGCCCGCCAACTGGACAAGCTGGGGGTGGACGTCATCGAGGCCGGCTTCGCTGCATCGTCGCCGGGGGACTTCGAGTCCGTGGTGCAGGTATGCAAGGCCGTCAAGCGCCCCATCGTGCTGAGTCTGGCGAGGGCGCAGCAGGGCGATATCCGGAAGGCCGTCAAGGCGGTGGAAGGGGCGCGAAAGCCCGGGCTCCACACCTTCATCGCCACCTCCGATATCCATCTGAAGCACAAGCTCCGGATGTCCCGGGAAGAGGTGCTGGAGTCCGTGGGCACGGCCGTGTTGCAGGCGCGGAGATATCTGGACTATGTCGAGTTCTCCGCGGAGGACGCTTCGCGCAGCGACCCGGAGTTTCTGGTGGAGGTCTTTGGCGAGGCCATCAAGGCCGGCGCGAAGACTCTGAACGTCCCGGATACCACGGGCTACGCCATCCCGTCGGAGTTCGGCGAGCTGGTGCGGTACCTGATCGAAAACACCGAGGGCTCGGACAAGGTCACCTGGAGCGCCCACTGCCACAACGACCTGGGGCTGGCCGTGGCCAACTCCCTGGCGGCGGTGGCCAACGGGGTGCGGCAAGTGGAGTGCACGGTGAACGGCATCGGTGAGCGGGCCGGCAATACCTCGCTGGAAGAGGTGGTGATGGCGCTCAAGACGCGGCGGTCGGTGTTCAATCTCGACACGCGCATCCACACCGAGCAGATCTATCCCACGTCGCGTCTGCTGTCCCAGGTCACCGGCATCACGGTTCCGCTCAACAAGCCCATCGTGGGAGACAACGCCTTTGCCCACGAGGCCGGGATCCATCAGGACGGCGTGTTGAAGCAGAAGCTCACCTACGAGATCATGAAGCCCGAAACCATCGGCATACCGGGCAACCGGCTGGTGATGGGCAAGCACTCCGGCCGCCACGCCTTTGGCGAGAGGCTGCGCCATCTCGGGTTTTCGCTCAACAAGGAGGACGCCAACCGCGCCTTCGATCGGTTCAAGCAGCTCGCCGACAAGAAGAAGGAAGTGTTCGACGAGGATATCGAGGCCTTGGTGGCCGACGAGGTGCTGAGGATTCCGAGCGAGCCGGACCGTTACGAACTGGTGTACATGAACATCGCGTCGAGCTCGTCCGCGGTGCCGTCGGCCACCATACGGATGCGGGTGGACGGCGAGGAGAAGATGGCCCACGACACGGGTGACGGGGTGGTGGATGCGTGTTATAAGGCCATCGCCAAGATCTCCGGCAGCGAGGCGAAGCTGCGGCGCTACTCGGTTTCGAGCGTCACCGGCGGCACCGACGCCCAGGGCGAGGTGTCGTGCATGCTTCAGGAAAAGGACGTCAACATCTCGGGGAAAGGTTCCCACACGGACATCATCATGGCGAGTGCGCTGGCGTACGTGAACGCGCTGAACCGTCTGGAATATCGCAAGCGTCACCGCCGGGCTGCAGTAGAGGGGGGTCCATGAGTCATAAGGTAGCGGTGCTTCCGGGCGACGGCATCGGTCCGGAAGTGGTGGCAGAGGCCATGACGGTGCTGCGCCAGGCGGGCGAGATCTTCGGTTTCACCGTCGATGTCGAGGAGGGGTTGGTGGGCGGCGCGTCCATCGACGCTCACGGAACGCCCCTGACCGACCAGGTCCTGGCCCTGACCAAGTCCAGCGACGCGGTCGTGCTGGGGGCCATGGGCGGACCCAAGTGGGATGGACTGGACTACTCCATCCGCCCCGAGCGGGCGTTGCTGGCGTTGCGCCAGGAGCTGGGACTGTTCGCGAACCTGCGTCCGGTGAAGCTGTTCGCGCCACTGGCGCAGGCTTCGACCCTCAAGCCCGAGGTGGTGGAGGGAACCGACCTGATCGTCGTGCGGGAGCTGACCGGCGGCATCTATTTCGGACAGCCCAAGGGCGTCACCACCGAGCCTGACGGGACCGAGCGGGGCGTCAACACCCTGGTCTACACGACGCCGGAGATCGAACGGATCGCTCGGGTAGCCTTCGACGCCGCCCGCAGGCGGCGGAACCGGGTGACCTCGGTGGACAAGGCCAACGTGCTGGAGTCCACCGAGCTGTGGCGCAAGGTGGTGACCCGGGTCCATGACGAGGAAGGCTACGGCGACATCGAGCTCGACCACGTGCTGGTGGACAACTGCGCCATGCAGCTCATTCGTGATCCGCGGCAGTTCGACGTCATCGTCACCACCAACATGTTCGGGGACATTCTGAGCGACGAGGCGGCCATGCTCACGGGTTCCATCGGCATGCTGCCGTCGGCCAGTCTCGGCGGCAAGGTCGGCATGTACGAGCCGGTGCACGGCAGCGCTCCGGACATCGCCGGGCAGGACAAGGCCAACCCGCTGGCCACCATCCTGACGGTGGCGCTCATGCTGCGCCACTCCTTTGACCAGGGCGCCGCCGCCGACTGCATCGAGCAGGCGGTGGAGCGGGTGCTCGAGGCCGGCCACCGCACTCCGGACATCACCGAGGGGAAGGCACCGGTGGTGGGGTGCAAGGAGATGGGCTCCCTGGTGCGACAGGAGATTGCCGCCAGCCGGGGAGCCTAGTGAGCTTCGAAGCCTAGTGAGAACCATGAGAAAAGAGAAGTACAACGTCGCCGTGGTGGGAGCCACCGGAGCGGTGGGCGAAGAGGTGCGGAAGATCCTCGCCGAGCGTCTGTTCCCCGTGGACACGCTTCGTTTGCTGGCCTCCGAGCGATCCGCCGGCCAGCGGCTGGATTTCTGCGGCCGGCAGCTTCGGGTAGAGGTGCTGGACGACGATTCTTTTGAAGACGTCGACATCGCGCTGTTCTCGGCGGGCTCGTCGGTCAGTGCCCGGTATGCCCAGGCGGCGGTGGACGCCGGCGCCGTGGTCATCGACAACACCAGCCATTTCCGGATGGACGACGAGATCCCGTTGGTGGTTCCGGAGGTCAACGCGGACAGGATCGCCGACCACGCCGACCGGGGCATCATCGCCAACCCCAACTGCTCCACCATCCAGATGGTGGTGGCGTTGAAGCCCTTGTACGACGCCGCCGGCATCACCCGCATCGTGGTGTCCACCTACCAGTCGGTTTCCGGCGCCGGACGCCGGGCCATGGAGGAGCTCGGCAAGCAGACCGCGGCGCTGTTCAACAGCGGCGAGGTGGAGTGCGAGCAGTTCCCGCACCAGATCGCGTTCAACTGCATCCCGCACATCGATACCTTCCTGCCCGACGGTTACACCAAGGAAGAGGTGAAGATGGTCCAGGAGACCCGCAAGATCCTGGACGACCCGGAAATCCGCATCACCGTCACCGCCGTGCGCGTGCCCGTCTTCTGCAGCCACTCCGAATCCATCAACGTGGAAACCCGGACCAAGCTGTCGGCGGGCGATGTCCGCGCCATCCTCAGGGAGGCTCCGGGCGTGCTGCTCCAGGACGACCCCCAGGGCAACGACTACCCCCTCGCCACCGAGGCCACGGGCAAGGACGCCACCTATGTCGGGCGCATCCGCGAGGACGATTCCGTCGAGAACGGCATCAATCTCTGGGTCGTCGCCGACAACCTGCGCAAGGGCGCGGCCCTCAACGCGGTGCAGATCGCCGAGATCCTGATTCGGGACTACCGCTGACGGTTCGCGGCCATTCCGCGGGGGTCTGCCCAGGAAACCGGCATGAACGTCAGACTGACCCTCGAGTACGACGGCGCCGACTACCGCGGATGGCAGGTTCAGCCCGGCGGACCGACGATTCAGGGCATCCTGGAAGAGGCCCTGGCCGTGCTGCTGAAGCACAGGGTCCGGGTCCAGGGGTCCGGACGAACCGACGCCGGCGTTCATGCGCTGGGCCAGGTGGCGGATTTCGTGTGCCCCGACGGCCGGGACCTGACACGGCTCCAGCGCGGCCTCAACGCCCTCACACCGGACGATATCACGGTCAAGGCGGTGGAAGCCGCATCCCCCTCGTTCGATGCCCGCAGAGATGCGAGGATGCGCGTCTACGAGTACCGCCTGTGGAACCACCCCTGGCGGTCGGTGTTCAACGACCGGTATTCGTGGCACGTACGCAGGCCGTTGCGAGTCGACGCCATGCGCGAGGCGTTGGCCGCGTTGGAAGGGGAGCACGACTTCTCATGCTTCCGGGCCGCCGGGTGCGGCGCCGCCACCGCGGTCCGGCGCATCTACCGGAACGAGCTGTTCCGGTGGGAAGACCACTGGGTCTATCGCGTCGAAGCCACCGGCTACCTCCGGCACATGGTGCGGAACATCGTCGGCACGCTGGTGCAGATCGGGCTGGGCGAGCGGGATGCCGGCAATCTTCCGGCATTGATCGACAGCCGCGACCGTACGCTGGCCGGCCCCACCGCGCCCGCACAGGGCCTGTTTCTCGTGGAGGTGTGCTACGACCAACCCCTCGTCGCTGCCGGTTAGTTCACATGCCGGTTTGATGGTCGTTTTCGTGCGCATTCTGCCGTGGTTCGTACGCGGGCGGGTTTGAAACCCGCCCCTACATGTCTCGCGCCTTGCCGGCAGGCAAGAATCCTGTCGCTGGCGATTCGCAGGCTACAGGCCGCCGGTGCCGTCGGCCTTCGCTTGAATTAGCGCCGGCCGCTGGTTATGATTCCCCGCAAGGAGAAAATGGATCCATGTCCGAACGTACACTTTATGACAAGGTATGGGACGCCCATGCGGTGACCACGCTCTCCACCGGGCAGACCCAACTCTTTATCGGATTGCATCTGGTCCACGAGGTGACCACCCCGCAGGCTTTCGACATGATGCGGGAGCGGGGGCTCTCGATTGCCTATCCCCAGCGGACCTTTGCCACTGCCGATCACATTGTCCCCACGGACACCCATGCCCGGCCGTTTGCAGACGAACAGGCCGAGGCGATGATGGCGGCACTGGAGAAGAACGTCCGCGATTTCGGCATCGAGTTCTACGGTCTGGAGAGTGATCGGCAGGGCATCGTGCACGTCATCGGTCCGCAGTTGGGCCTCACCCAGCCGGGAATGACGCTGGCCTGCGGCGACAGCCACACGAGCACCCACGGGGCCTTCGGGACCCTGGCCTTCGGCATCGGCACCACCCAGGTTCGCGACGTGCTGGCGACCCAGACCCTTTCCATGGACCGGCTCAATGTGCGGCGCATCAACGTCAACGGCAGCCTCCCCCTGGGGGTGCATGCCAAGGACGTGATCCTGACCATCATCCGGACCCTCGGGGTCGGCGGCGGCAAGGGGTACGCGTACGAGTACGGCGGGGAGGTGCTGGACCGCATGAACATGGAAGAACGCATGACCGTCTGCAACATGAGCATCGAGGGCGGCGCGCTGGTGGGTTACGTCAATCCCGATCAGACCACCTTCGACTACCTGCTGGGACGGCAGTTCGCGCCCAAGGGCGAAGCCTTCGACCGCGCGGTGGCGTACTGGCGCTCCATGGCATCGGATCCGGACGCGAGCCATGACGACGTCGTGGACCTCGACGGCTCGGCCATCGAGCCCACGGTCACCTGGGGCATCAATCCTGGACAGGCGGTGGGAGTGCTGGAGAACCTTCCTCGCCCCGAAGAGCTGCAAGACCCCCAGATCGTGGAGAGGGCTTACGAGCACATGGGCTGGACGCCAGGTGCGCCGATTCTCGGAACTGCCATTGACGTGGCGTTCATCGGTTCCTGCACCAACTCGCGGTTATCGGATCTCGTTGCCGCGGCGCGCGTCGCCAAGGGTAGACAGGTTTCCGCGGGCGTGAGAGCGCTGGTGGTGCCCGGTTCCGTCGAGGTCAAGAAACAGGCGGAGGCGGCGGGGCTCGACCGGGTCTTCACCGAAGCGGGCTTCCAATGGCGGGAAGCCGGCTGCTCCATGTGTCTGGCCATGAACCCCGACAAGCTCAACGGCCGCGAGGTGTGCGCGTCCTCGTCGAACCGCAACTTCATCGGCCGCCAGGGGAGCCCGGGCGGGCGGACCCTGTTGATGAGTCCCGCCATGGTGGCCGCGGCCGCCCTGAACGGCAAGGTCGTGGACGTGCGCGAATACAACTGAAACTGATCGAGGTCGGCATGAATGAGATCAAGCAGGTAAGCGGCAGGGCGGTGGTGGTGCGCGGGCACGATATCGATACCGATCGAATCGTTCCGGCCCGCTACCTCAAGGAGATCACCTTCAATCGCATGGGCGAATACCCGTTCTTCGACGAGCGGTACGACGCCGAGGGCAACACGGTGGACCATCCGTTCAACGAGGCCCGCTTCCAGGGCGCCGAGGTCCTGCTGGTGAACCGCAACTTCGGCTGCGGGTCGTCACGTGAGCACGCGCCGCAGGCCCTGTACCGCTGGGGCATCAAGGTCGTCGTCGGGGAATCCTTCGGTCCGATCTTCGCCGGCAGCAGCGTGCTGTTGGGCCTGCCCACGGTGATGGTCTCGCCGGAGGACATCGGAAAGCTCATGGCGATGGTGGAGGCCGACCCCGAGGTCGAGCTCACCGTGGACCTCGACGCCCGGAAAATCCACCTGCCCGATGGCACGGACATGGACATCGACATCAGTGAAGGCCACCGCAATGCCCTGACCACGGGCTCGTGGGACTCCACCTCGCTGCTGCTCAACAATATGGCCGAGGTGGACAAGACCGCCGAGAAACTGCCCTACACCAAGAACTTCGAGGAACCGGCGCCGCTGTAGCGTGCCGCGCCCAATCCCCAGCGCATTCGCAGGGGCGACCGGCCGGTCGCCCCTACCCTGGGTCCACTGTCGCGTAGGCTCCCGAGCCTGCGCCGCAGGAACCGTACATCCGATGTAGGGGCCGGTTTCAAACCCGCCCGTGTGCGGATCGCGCTGTCGGCTGACACGGCTCCTACCCCTGCACCTGCGGCAGCACCTTCTCGACAAACGTATCCAGTTGCCCGAGGTCGGCGATGGCCAGGCCGATGATCAGAGTCTGGAGTCCGCCGGCGAAGATCCGGTTGATGCCGTCGGCGCACGCGTTGGCGCTCCCCACCAGCATGTACTTCTCCACGTCCATCCGCACCTTGCCGTAGTAGCGGATGAGGTAGTTGCTGCACGCCTCCACCGCCTTGCTCTTGTCGTCGTTGATGGCGATGAAGGTGAGCCCGGCTTTTTCGATGCTGTCCGGATCCCTTCCCGCTGCCCGTGCGTGGCCGCTGATCTTGTCCCACACCGCGCTGAAGTCGTGCACGGCGTTGCTGCCGCAGATGTAGCCGTCCGCAAGCCGCCCGACCCGCTTGAGAACGGCGTCGGCGGTGCCGCCCATCCAAACGGGGGGATGAGGCGACTGGATGGTCTTGGGGCCGAAGCGGGTGCTGTGGAGATCGAAGTATCTTCCGTGGTGTTCCACCTCCTCTTCGGTCCAGAGCCGCTTCATGAGGCCGAGAGACTCTTCCGCCCGGGTGCCCCGGTGTTCCCAGGGAACCTCCACGGAGCTGAAGTCGTTCTCCCGGCTGCCGAAGCCGATGCCCAGGGTCACCCTGCCGTTGGACAGGAAATCGAGGGTGGCCACGGTCTTGGCCAGCAGCGCCGGATGCCGCAGCGCCGACAGCAGCACCGACGTTCCCAGCCGGATGTTTTCGGTGGCGCCCGCCACGGCCGCCAGCACGGTCAGGGCCTCGAGATTGTCATAGGCGATGCGGTCGATGGTCCAGAATGAATGAAGGCCCGCCTGGTCGCATTTCCGCGCCATGGCCGTGACGTAGCCCGGTTCGATTTGCGGGGCCGGGTTGACGAAGCAGATTCCTAGATTTCCCATGGTGAAGGTCCTTTCCGGAGGCGCAGGGGTTCGCCACCGCGGACCCCACAATGCCTCGAACATTAGTCGGTTTTCTGCAATCCCGCAACGGGAGCCCGGCGCCCGCAGGTCGGATTGGCGAAGCGTAATCCGACGAGGGGCGAGGTTGCGCGGTGTCGGGTTACGCCTTCGGCTAACCCGACCTACCGGGGAAGGGGCCGTTCAAGTGGGTGCCTTGCCACCCGTCGCAGCTTGACAGTCTCCCCAGACCTCGATATATCCCCTGTGGATTTCTTTACGGGCAGAAGGGAGTTTCTATGTTGGAAGCCGCCACCGTGGCCTTTGAGAACCTCCTGGTTCCAACCCGGCTGGGGTATCTGTTCATCGGCGTGCTGATGGGCTTGGCGTTGGGTGCGATCCCCGGGCTGGGAGGTCTCGTCGGCCTCGCCATCCTGCTGCCCTTCACCTTCGACATGGACTCCTTCGAGGCCTTCGCCATCATGATCGGCCTGATCTCGGTGACGAGCACCTCCGACACCATCCCCTCGGTACTCTTCGGCGTACCCGGCACCTCGGCGTCCCAGGCTACCATTCTGGACGGCCACCCAATGGCCAAGAAAGGCGAGGCCGGCAGAGCCTTCGGCGCCGCCTATATGGCATCGCTCCTGGGCGGCGTGTTCGGGTCGCTGGTGCTGGCGCTTTCCATCCCGGTGCTCCGCCCCATCGTGCTCGCGTTCGGCTCCCCCGAGTTCTTCATGCTGGGTCTCCTGGGCATTTCCATGGTCGCCGTGCTGAGCGGCACCGCGCCGGTGAAGGGGCTCATCGTCGGCGCCCTCGGCCTGTGCGTGGGCATGGTGGGCATGGACCCCCAGACGGGTGTGCTCCGTTGGGTGTTCGGGGAACTGTACCTCTGGGACGGCGTGCCCCTGGTCCCGGTGGCGCTGGGGATTTTCGC
The DNA here is from genome assembly GCA_965221155.1 of uncultured Binatia bacterium (SeqCode). GTDB lineage: Bacteria > Desulfobacterota > Binatia > UBA9968 > JAJDTQ01 > JAJDTQ01. Next base: position 3,561,505 of record OZ244869.1, read on the forward strand.
CATCCCCGAGATCGTCGATCTGACCATCAGGGGCACGCGCATCGCGGATGTGCCCAAGGAGCGGTTGAAGGGGGTCATGACAGGTATCCGGGATACCTTCCGCAACTGGTTCCTGGTGCTGCGTTGCGGCGTGGTGGGGGTTTTTGTCGGCGCCATCCCGGGGTTGGGCGCGTCGGTGGTGGACTGGTTCGCCTATGGTCACGCGATACAGACGGAGAAGGGCGCCAACGAGACCTTTGGCACGGGCGACGTGCGCGGCGTGCTTGCGCCGGAAGCCGCCAACAACGCCAAGGAGGGCGGAGCCCTGATCCCCACCATCGCCTTCGGCGTTCCGGGCAGCGCGTCCATGGCGCTGTTGCTGGGGGCCATGACCATCCAGGGCTTGACCCCGGGCTCGGCCATGCTCACCAAGGACCTGGCGGTTACCTACACGATGATCTGGAGCCTGGCCATCGCCAACATCTTCGGCACCATCCTGTGCATGTTGCTGACCAATACGCTGGCGAAGATCGCCATGGTCCGGATCAATCTGCTGACCCCGCTGGTGGTGGTGATCGTGTTCCTGGCATCCTTTCAAGCCACCCGGCACTATGGGGACCTCTGGTCCCTGCTGGCATTTTCGCTGCTGGGCTGGTTGATGAAGCGGTTCAGTTGGCCGCGGCCGCCGCTGATCCTGGGACTGGTGCTCAGCGGCATCATCGAGAACTATCTGTTCATCTCCATCAGCCGTTACGGCGCCACGTGGATGATGCGTCCCATCGTGATGATCGTGATGGTGCTCATCGCCGCAAGCCTGTACTACGGCGTTCGCAACTCGCGCAAGCAACGGGAACTGCAACAGATGCGGGAAGCGCAAATCGAGCGCGAACGAAGTGGGGAAGCCGATGAAGCTTAAGGCCAACCCGGGCGCGTTGTTCACCGTCATAATCCTGCTGCTGATGGTGGGCCTGGTGGTGACCGCCAAGCAGTGGCAATACCAGGCGCGGCTGTTCCCGTGGACCATCGGCATTCCCACCATGCTGCTGTGCTTCCTGCAACTGGGCATGGATCTGTTCCGGACCAAGAACGAAAACGAGGACGTGGCCGGCATGATGGACCTGCCGGTGGACCGTAGCGTTCCGGTGGCGGTGGTCATCAGGCGCGCGGTGAATATCTTCGGATGGATCTTCGGCCTCTTTTTTTCCATCTGGATCATCGGGTTCATCCTCAGCGTCCCGCTCTATCTGCTTCTCTACCTGTCCGTTCAGGCCGGCGAGTCGTGGAAGGTCTCGGTGAGCTACACGGTGGTGATGCTGGTGTTCATGGTCGGGGTCTTCGAGATGGTGTTGCACATCCCGTGGCCGCCGGGGTTGATTAGCGCGCCGCAGGAGTTCATTCTGGGGCTGGTGGAGAGGTACCTGTCGAGTCTGATTCCCATCTGAGCGCGGGATCGAAAACGTGGGGTCAAGGATACCCTTGACATTTGCTGCAAGGGTTGCTTATAAAGGGCCGTCTGTCTGGATCAGTGGAAAAAACCAAAAGGGAGGTAGCGTATGGTTGCGAAGAAAAGGCTTGTGGGTATGGCAGTAGTCTTGGGGGCCTTGTTCCTGTTGTCGTCCATGGCGATAGCGGAAATGAAGCTCATGTTGGCGCCCAACACGGTGGCCAAGAAGACCCCGGTCACAGTCACCGCATCGGGACTGAAGGCCGGACAGGAAGTTGGCTTGCGGATGATGATGGGCGGCGTTTTGTCCGACGTGAGCTTTCTGGCGAAGCCTGCCATCGAGAAGGCGGACGACAAGGGCATGGTATCGGCGAAGTGGACCGTTAACCGGGAGTTGAGGCTCTTGGCCAATGGTGACCACGAGATCATGCTGGTGGACGCCGACGGCAACACGCTCGCCAAGACGATGCTGACGGTGGCGAAGCCCCCGAAGAAGAAGAAGAAATAGCTTGCTTGGCACAGGGAGCGTCACCGGACTCCATGCCGGTGACACTCTCATGCCGGTTGGTTCCGGAAGGGGCGACCGTCAATTGACAACGGGCTGAGGATTTCGCAAGAACTGGAGTCCTCGGCCCGTTTCCGTTCCGGGGATGGATTCGCTCGGAGGCAGGGGCTCAGACGTGAGGAGGTAACGGATCATGAAGAGACGGACGACACTAGCGGGCTGGGGCATATTGGCTTTCCTTTTTCTCTTCGCCGGACTGGTGACGACGGTGCAGGCGAAGAACATCACCATCTTGATCGGTTATCCGCCGGGCGGCGGCCACGACCTCGAGGCGCGGGTCATGGGGCGCCACCTGAGCAAGTACTTTCCCGACAACCCGAAGATCATCGTTCAGAACTTGCCGGGGGCGGGCGGCATGATCATGGCCGCACACACCTACAACCGGGCGAAGCCCGACGGGTTCACCATTGGCCTGTTCGGCTCCAGCCATGGACTTCAGGCGTTGGTTGCTCCGCCGCATATGGTCAAGTTCGACGTCACCAAGATGCCGATCATCTGGTCCGTCGCCGGCATTCAGGTTCATCTGACCCGTGACTTTCTCGGGGCCAGGAAGGCCGACGACCTGGTGAACAAGGTCGACCGCTCGAAGATCGTCGTGGCCGGCCGCTCCAAGCAGGGCTCCTCGTGCCTGCGCGGGCAGTTGGCCCTGCGGCTCCTGGGTATCGAGAAGTACACGCCGGTGTGCGCCTATGGGGGAACGTCGCCCATCAGGGCCGCCATGGAACGGAGCGAGGTGAGCTACTTCGTGGCCAGTGACGCCCACCTGGTGGGCGGCGGCGCCTTCGTGGACCTGCACCAGCGCGGCCTGGTGTTCCCCATGTACCAGAGCGGCATCCTCAAGGGGGACGGAACCATTGCGCGCTCCGACACCGTAAAGGGGGACGTCCCCACGCTTTACGAGGTGTACAAGTCGGTCCACGGGAAAGAACCTTCGGGGCCTGAGTGGGAGTCTTGGCGCGCCATCGGACTTGGCGTCTCGAATCTGACCCGTACCCTGGTGCTGCCTCCGGGCACTCCCGCGGCCAGGGTCGCGGAGCTTCGGGTAGCGATCGCGAAGATGGCCAAGGACCCAGGCTTCGTGAAGGATTGGGAGAGGGTTTTCGGCCAGAAGCTCGCTCCGGTGCTCGTGACGCCGGAAGATGCGACCAAGATCCGCGACGACACCATGGCGCCCGCGGAGTGGCAGTCCTATCTCCGGAACTTCGCCAATGCCAAGTAGGCACGGAGCGAACGGAGCGGGTTCTCGGCCCGTCTCGAAAGGGAGGATTCTCATGACCAGACGCAGCGTGTTTGTGTTTATGGCGTTATGCGCGATGTGGCTGATGCTGGCGCAGGGGGTGCAGGCCTTCACCGAAGGCAAGCGCATTAAGATACTCTCGGGCTATTCGCCCGGCGGCGGGCATGATACCGAGGGCCGGCTCATCGCCCGCTGGATCGGCAAGTACCTTCCCGGCAAACCGACGAACGTGATCAAGATCAACATGCCCGGGGCGGCCGGCCTCATTCACGGCACCTACACCGCCCACAAGGCCAAGAAGGACGGCCTCACCTGGTCCATCATGGGCTCGTCCCACCTGGGCAACCAAGCCCTGAGAGATCCCAAGCCCAACTTTGACTTGACCAAGATGCCGTCGATCTTCGGCACCAGCGGCGCCGCCGCGGCCATCGTCCGGGACTTCCTCAAGGTCAAGACCGGGGTCGAGCTGACCAAGATCGATCCCAAGAAGATCGCGGTTTCGGGGCGCTCCATCAACGGACCGTCTTTCCTCAACGACGTCATCGGCCTCGACCTGTTGGGCATCAAGGGCTACAGCTACGCGGTGGGGTACCCCGGCACCGCCCAGATGGCTTTGGCCTTCCTGTCGGGTGAGATCTCCTACGTCGGCGGCACCGGGCTGCATCACGTGCTCGGGTCCAGCGGACGTTACTACGAGCCTATCCAGGAGGGTGTGGCCATCGCCATCTGGCAGGGCGGCGTGCTGACCCCCGAGGGAAAGGTCATCCGTTCCCCGGGTACGGACATACCCACCTTCGAGGAGATCTACAAACAGGTGAAGGGCAAGGCGCCTTCGGGTCCGGCGTGGGAGGCGTACAAGCTTACGGGTCCCACCATGCGGACCCTCAACCGTACCCTGGTGGTGCCTCCAGGCACGCCGGCCGACCGTGTGGCGACTATCCGGGCCGCCTTCGACAAGATGTACTCCGATCCCGCCTACATAAAGGTGTGGGAGCGAATCTTCGGGCTCAAGCTGGACTATATCCGTGGTGCGGACGCGGACAAGCTCGTCAAGGTCTTGCTCCAGCCCTCGCCGGGGTGGGATTACCTCAAGAACGAGTACATCCCCGCGCTGCTGGCCCGCAAGAACTAACCCAACCCCATTGCCGTCCGGCGCGGCTCACGCGCCGGGCGGCAATGACCTCCGAACCGCGAAACAGAATATGAAGAAGGATATACGCACCTGGATCGGCCAGTTGCGCGGTGCCGGTGTGCTCGACACCATCTCCAAGCCGGTGGATCCGCGGACGCAGATGGGGGCGCTGTTGTGGCAGTCCGGCGAACGGGCGCTTTTGTTCGAAAACCTCGCGGGGTTTCCGGGTTGGCGCTGTCTCGGGCAGGCGCCGGGCGACGTGCGGCTGGCGCCGCTCGCCTTCGGCTGCGACCGCAACGAGATGGTGCCGGAGTTCGTCAGGCGCACGGCAAAGGGCGGCGCTACCCGCCTGGTGTCCTCGGGTGCGGTCAAGGAACGCGTGTTCACGGGTGATGAGGTGGATATCACCAAAATGCCCATCCACCAGTGCGGCATCCGGGACGGCGGCCCCTTCATTTCCGCGGGGTTGATGATTTCCAAGGACCCTGACACGGGCAATCGCAACATGAGCTTTCACCGGCTCCAGTTGAAGGGTCCCCGCAAGACGGGCATCCTGCTGTACCCGCGCCACAGTTGGGCCAACTATCAGAAGCACGAATCCAAGGGTGAGAGCATGCCCGTGGCCGTGATGATCGGTCACCATCCCATGTATTACTTCGCCGCCGCCACCACCACGGACTACGGCACGGACGAGCTCGACATCGCCTCGGGGCTGCTGCAGGAAGAGGTGGAGCTGGTCAAGTGCGAGACCATCGACATGGAGGTGCCGGCCCAGGCGGAAGTGGTGCTGGAGGGTGAGATCCTCCCTCACGTGCGCGAGGAGGAAGGCCCCTTCAGCGAGTTTCAGGACTACTATCTGGCGGGGGCGGGGCAGAACCCCGTGTTCCAGATCAATGCCGTGACCATGCGGGGCGACGCCATCTTCAAGAACATCCAGAACGGCGCCGAGGTCGAGGGGTGCGTCTACCACAAGGTGCCCATGTCGGCCCAGATCCTCCGGCGCATACGGAGCGTCGGCGGAGGCGCCCAGGTCAAGAACGTGCTGGCGCTGCCGGGCATCTTCGGCATCGTCGTGCAGATGAACGCCCGCTACTACGGCGAGGCCAGAAACGTCCTCATGGCCGCCCTGTCGAGCGAGTACCAGCACCCCAAGGTGGCCATTGCGGTGGACGAGGACGTGGACATCTTCAACTACGCCGACGTCCTTTGGGCGATCTCCACAAGGGTGAACCCCGAAGACGACATCATCACCATACCCGGTGCCAAGGTCCACGCCATGGACCCCTCGTGCCGGGAGGTGGGCAAGCCCGGGGCGCCGGGCTGGCACCGCGTCGGCGGCAAGGTGATGATCGACGCCACCAAGCCGCCCGACTGCGACCCCGCGCGCCGTTTCGAGTTCGAGCGTCTGCAACCCATGGGCGCGGGTCAGGTGCGGTTGGAGGATTTCCTCTGATTCGACACCATGTCCGTCCCTGCGCGGGTCAGGTTTCAAACCCGCCCAAGGCATGGGAAGTGGGCCACTGGTGCGCTCCGAGAGATGCAGAGACGGGTTTCAAACCCGCCCGAGGCGTGGGACGTGGGCAACCCGTACGCTTCGAGAGATGTAGGGGCGGGTTTCAAACCCGCCCGTGATTCGAATACGGTATATCGGTTCGTTGCCAAGGAAGGAGTCTCAGTTGAGCGACGTAGCCATCATATCCGGCGGCGCCAACGGCATCGGCCGTTGTGTCGCATTGCGGTTCGCCCGGGCGGGCATTGCCGTCGCCATCGCTGACGCGGATCGGGAGAGCGCCGACAGGGTCGTGAGCGAGTTGGCCGCCGCGGGAGCGCAGGCCCGGGCCTACTCCGTCAACGTGACCCGTGCAGCGGAGATCAAGGACGTGGTGGCGGCCGTGCGCGAGGACTTCGGAGCCGTCCACGTCCTTGCCAACCTGGCGGGCGGCACCATCCACACGAAAGCGGTGGAGGACCTTTCCTGGGCTGAGTGGCGCGAGGTCCTGGACGTCAACCTGAAAGGGACGTTCCTCTTCTGCCGCGAGGTGGCTCCGCTGATGATGGAGCAGCAGCGCGGCCGCATCGTCAACACCGCGTCCAACTACGGAATCACGGGTTGCGCCCTGCGCACGCCCTACTCGGCCGCCAAGGCCGGCGTCATCGGCTTCACCAAATCCCTCGCCCAAGAGCTGGCGCCTTACGGTGTCCTCGTCAATACGGTAGCCCCCGGCCCCACGGACACGCCTCGTGTCCTGGCACGAGCCACCCCGGAATCGCGTGAGGCGTGGAAGCCGCTGATTCCCCTGGGTCGGACCGGCCAGCCGGAGGACATCGCCGAAGGCTTCTATTTCCTCGTGAGCCCCGAGAACACCTACATCACCGGGTACACGCTCAACGTCAACGGCGGCGTGGTGATGAACTGAACGGGGCATTGCCGCAGGAAGGCGTTCAATCCAAGCAGGGACTGTTGCTTCGAATACAGGCGTGGCCGGACCAATGCTCGTTGGTCGCCCGTAAGTTGGCCGAAACCGTAGACAGGCTGCGACCGAAAGACCGGCGCTTCGTTGCAACACCGGCATTACAACCGGAAGGACACATCTACCACGTCGTTGCCTCCCGGCTTGGCAACCGACTTGACCGAAGTCTTCTGACACCCATGGTGCAACTGCGGTCCTATCAAGAGACTTTGTTGCGGCTGGTACAAGATGCGCTCGCCGCCGACCCCAAAGCGAGGGTGATGATGCAACTGCCCACCGGCGGCGGTAAGACCGTCATCGCCGGTGCACTGTTGACAGAGCGGTTCAAGAGTGGACGGAAGGCGGTCTGGCTGACCCACCGCAAGGAACTTGCCGCGCAGACGCGCAGGATGCTGACCGAATTGGTTGACCTACACGATCCGGAGGATGGAAGAACGACAGGTACGAAGATATTTGCAATCTGCGAAACGAACTGGTTGCGACCCGTATATTACTAGACTAGATGACGGGCAGCATAGGTACAAAATTTACTTCTGACTGGCAATTTGGATCTCCCAGCCAAGCGGCAGCGGCCATACTCGGGTATCCTGCCAACGGATGGCTTGTTTGGAAGGATACCAATGGTGTTTCCTTGAGATCTGCTATACCGAGGGCATCGTTCAGTCATCGCGACAAAGTACAATCATGAAGATCAACTCCCATGCCAAGCCCATGATGCGATACATTTCGACGTTGGGATCCCCTCCGCACGTAGGAGGTCAAAGCGCTCTAGCGGTTCCGCTTCCATGATCCTCTTTCCACGACATGAACACGTAGCCAGTCTGAAAACTGTTTCCGGTCGATCTCCCCAGAGGCCACCCCGAGAATTACTCTTTCTTGCTCGTCTACCGATGCTCGGATCTCCCAACCATTCAACATCAGGAACACTTCTATCGCCGCGTGCCCGGTACGTTTATTGCCGTCGATGAATGGATGATTGCTGATCAAGGAATAGCCAAGCACTGCAGCCTTCTCCAGCAGAGTCGGATACAGGTCCGCACCGGCGAATGTCATCCATGGTTGTGCAAGAGCGGATTCCAAAGCCGGCAAGCTAGTGTGGTGTCTCACAAATACGCTTATGAATCTGCGGGTCCTTTTGGCCGTCGGCTGCGTTGCTCTTCCTCGCGTGGTGCACGCCACTGCTCGTCATCGCGCCTTGCCGACAACCAAAATGCCCTCGCAGATTCATAAGCGTATTTGTGAGACACCACACTAGTACTCCCACAGCGCCACCAGACTGGATTCCAACTTGGCGGTGCAATTCCAGTACATCGTTGAGCGTCAGAGAATGCACTAGGCTAGACGTCTGTACAGCTCGGCATTCTTCTTCAAGGTATCCGTAACTGCACTGCGGAAGACGTCGTTTTCCGGGCGAGTGAGGAGTTCCTCGATGCCGACCCGTACCAAATCTTCCGTATTCACACGAAAGCGAGTAGCGATCTCCTGCAATTTGGCGAGACGCTCTTCAGGAAGGGTAATGGTGATTGTAGTCATGGGAACCTCCGAAAAACACAGTATCATGGGGACCCGGAAGAAATTAAGCGAGCCTCGGGCGCAACGAGGATTGTCATGGCAAGTCCCCGGTTCGACCTTGTCGGCCGATGTCCGGGATCTGGCCCTGCCCGATGCCGTCCGACGCTCCCAGGTTCCCTACACGTGGACTGCGGTTGGGATTTCGCCAGAATCGCGATAAGTTGACCCCAACCCGCGCGACTGGGAGGACATGCCATGGCGAATCCGAAGATCGCTGATCTGACAGTGTCACAGCTCAAAGAGTTGATTCACGATACCGTTGCGGAGTCCTTGGCGGGGTTGCTGACGGACCTGGATCAAGGGCCGGTTTTACGCGGCGATGTTGCAGAGAAGTTGAGGCAATCCATCGAGGATGTCGAGGCGGGAGGTAAAACGATACCGCTCTCCGAGCTGCTTCGGGATTTCGGACTGTCCCCTCACGGTGCCCGTCGCCCAATCCCTTGAATCCAGGCCCCAGACGCGCTAGCTAATATTCTCGGTGCTGTCAATCCGGCTGCGGCAAGTTCCAGGGTCATTTCACCCTACGGTTCCCGTCCCAGGCAGGTCGCATTAGCGGAGCGAAATCCGGCGCAGGACTGCCATGTCCTGTCGGGTTACGCCTTCGGCTAACCCGACCTACAAGGGAGGGTGCCGTTCCGACGAGGGGAAGGCGCCGTCCCAGCGGCGGCCGGGAAGGCAACCAGATCAAGTTTGGAATCAGGAGGAAGAACAGGCATGGCCGAAGCGAAAGACTACATTATCGGTATCGACACGGGCGGGACGTTCACGGATGTGGTGGTGATGTCCCCGAGCGGGGAAGTGTGGACCGCCAAGGCGTCGACGACGCCGGATGAGTTCTCCCGGGGCGTCATGGATGCGCTGACGGAAGCCGCGCTGGTGGTGGACGTGGACCGCGCCGACCTGCTGAAGCAGGCCGTGCTCTTCAAGCACGGCAGCACCGTGGCGACCAACGCGCTGATCACCCGCACCGGGGTCAAGGTCGGCTTCATCACCACCCGGGGATTCGAGGACACCACCGAGATCATGCGTGCCATTGGCCGCGTGGACGGTCTCTCCGAGGAGGAGATCCGGCACGCCACCTGGGTCACCAAGCCCGAACCCCTGGTGCCGAGGGAGCGCGTCCTGGGCGTGCGCGAGCGCATCGACTACCGCGGCGAAGTGGTGGTGCCGCTGTCCCGTGAGGACGTGATGGAGGCCATCCGCAAGCTCGTGGACGAAGAGGGATGCGAGGCCATCGCGGTGAGCCTGCTCCACGCGTGGGCCAATGCCAAGCATGAGGACGACGTGCGCGCCCTGGTGCAGGAAGCCGATCCGTCGCGCAAGGTGTTCTGGTCCTTCGGCAGTGAGCTGGCCCAGGTGGCGGGTGAATACGCGCGCGCCAACACCGCCATTATCAACAGCTTCCTCGGCCCCACCGTGGACCGCTATCTCGGCGGCCTCCAGACCAAGCTGGAAGAGGGCGGCCTGGAGGGGCCGTTCCTGATCATGCAGGGGAACGGCGGCGTGGCGCACCGTACCCACGCCACGCCGGTGTCGAACCTCCAGTCCGGGCCGGCGGGGGGCGCCATCGCGTCGGCCTACGTGGCCGGCCTGCTGAGTCATCCCAACGTCATCACCGCGGACATGGGTGGCACCAGCTTCGACGTGGGCCTCATTACCGAGGGCTACTGGCGTTACGCGGCGGAGCCCATCATCGAGCGTTTCCGCATGCTGCAACCGATCATCGACATCCAGTCCATCGGCGCCGGCGGCGGCACCATCGCCCGGGTCGACGAAGAGACCGGCCGGCTGCTGGTGGGCCCCCAGAGCGCGGGCGCGAGTCCCGGGCCGGTGTGCTACGACGCCGGCGGCGAGGAGGTCACGGTCACCGACTGTGACCTGGTGCTGGGGATCATCGATCCTGAGTATTTCCTGGGCGGGCGCAAGTCCCTGAACAAAGAGAAGGCCCTGAAGGCGGTGGAGGAGAAGATCGCCAAGCCGCTGGGGCTCAGCACCGTCGAAGCCGCCGCCGGGGTCTACGATATCGTCAACAGCAAGATGTCGGACCTCATCCGGCAGCAGGTGGTGCGCACCGGACACCTGCCGGAGGAATTCATCATCTACGCCTTCGGCGGCGCCGGACCGGTTCACGCCGGAGGCTTTTCCGCCGAGCTCGGCATCAACAAGATCTACATCTTCCCCACGTCGCCGGTGTTCTCGGCTTTCGGCGTGGCCTCGGCGGACGTCATCCACACCCGGGTGATCACCTGCCAGTACATCCTCCCGACGCAACCCGACGGGCCGAACGAGCGGCTCGACACCATCGAGAACGAACTCGGAGAGGCCATGACCGCAGAGGGCTTCAAGGCCGACCAGGTGGAGTACCGCCGGTTCTTCACCATGCGCTACCGCAGGCAGACGGCCGGGGTCGAGATCCCGCTGTCCTGGGACCGCCTGACCGACGCGCGGCTGCAGGAGCTGCTGGAGATGTTCGAGAAGAAGTACGAAGAGCTCTACGGCGTGGGCGCGGGCTACACCAAGGCCGGCATCGAGATCAGCGCTATCCGGGTCGACGCGGTGGGTCTGGTCACCAAGCCGGAGCTGAAGCCGCAGCCCGTCGAGAAGGGCGACGGCGCCCAGGCCGTCAAGGGCAAGCGAAACGTCTACTTCACCAGGCCGGAGCGCAGTTTCATCGAGACCCCGGTGTACGACAACGCCCTGCTCAAGGCAGGTAACGAGGTGGCGGGTCCGGCGATTCTGGAGCTGCCCTTCACCACCATCCCGGTGCCGCCCGGTGCCCGCGTGACCGTGGATCAGTACTTGAACCTGGTGATGGAGATCTAGGGAAACCGGATTCAATGGGAGTCCACCCTCCGGGGCTGGATTAGGACTTGTACGGGCGGGTTTCAAACCCGCCCGTGCCCGGACCACCGCCAGGCTCCAGGCAGGCGTGGCAAGGCAAAATCCAAGGACGTGGTTTCAACTGGTCAAAGGACCCATAAGAATCACCGGAGCAGGAGAGTTCGATGGAACCGACAGCGGTTGATCCCATTCGTTACGAGATGTACTTCCACCGGCTCTGGGCCATTGGGGAAGAAGGGCGCATGACGCTCCAGCGCGTCACCGCTTCCCCCATCGTGGCCCAGGGAGGGGAGTGCATGAGTTCGTTCTACGATGCCAAGGGCGTCATGGTGCTCGCGTGCTCCGGCCACCTGCGGTTCGCGGCGGCCACCTCGCAGGCCATCAAGAACATGATGGAGTACTTCGCGGAGTCGCCCGGGTTCTACGACGGCGACCAGTTTTTCTTCAACGATCCCTACGTGGCCGGCTCCCACACGTACGACATGATGGTCATCAAGCCCATCTTCTACAAGGGCGAGCTGATCGCGTGGACCGCCACCAGCACCCACACCGCCGACACCGGCGGCGTGCTGCGGGGAGGCGCGCTGGAGATCTTTCACGAGGGCATCTGCATCAGCGGCCTCAAGATCGTGGAGAAGGATGAGTTCCGCGAGGACGTGTTCCGCACCCTCACCGGCATGTGCCGGGACCCGCAGTACGTGGGGCTCGACATGAAGGCCATGATCGCGGGCAACAACGTCTGCGCCGATCGCTACCTGGGCCTGGTGGAGAAGTTCGGCGCCGATTTCGTCGAGGCCGCCGGCCGGCGCATGATCGAGGATTCGGAGGCCAAGGCCCGGGCCAAGCTGCGCTCGTTGCCGGACGGCACCTGGGTTTCCCGGGAGTACGTCACCACCCTGGACCGCAAGTCGCGCACGGCCGTGGCCCAGCAGCTCTACTGCACCATGACCAAGAAGGGCGACGAGCTGGAGTTCGACCTCGAAGGCACCAGCCCGCAGACCGACACGGACCACAATTCCACCCTCCCCAGCACCGCGGCGCATATCGCCCTGGCGCTCACCAACGCGCTGTTCTGGGACGTGCCGTGGAGCGACGGCAAGATGAGGCCGGTAACCATCAAGGTGCCGGAGGGCTCCATCCTCAACTGCACCTATCCGGCCGCCTGCGGCGCCGCGCCGCGGGTGGGCAACGTGCTGGTCTCCACCATCTGCGAGTGCGTCTCCAAGATGCTCTACGCGGCGGGCCGGGCGGACGACGTCAACGCCTCCACCACCGGCAACCTCGCCTACGCCGGCGGGCCCGGTTACTTCTATGGCGGCCATACTCGGGACGGCATCCGGGTGGCCCAGGGCCTGTACGACATCCACGGCGCCGGCATGGGCGGCGCTCCTCTGCGAGACGGCGTCAACACCGGCGGCCACATGAACATCCCCTCCGCCGGCATCAGCGACATCGAGCGCATCGAGATGCAGTATCCGTTCCTCTACTTCACCCGGGGACACAACCCGGACGGCAGCGGATTCGGCCAGTACCGCGGCGGCCTCGGCAGCTTCCGCGTCTACTGGATCTACGGCTCCCAGGACTGCAGCGTCGACTACAAGCCTTACGGCGGCGTGGCCCAGGGAGGCTACGGGCTGTGCGGCGGCTATCCCACCGGCAAGAGCGTGCTGCGTTACATGGTGCAGGCGGGCATGGAGCTGCTGGACCGGGTCAAGGCGGGCGAGTACCCGGACGGAGCCGGCATGCGGGACGGGACCTGGGGCCGGGTGGTCCATCCCGACGGCGTTCCGGAGCGGGTGGCGTTGCCGGAAGGGAGCCTCCTGATCGACTACGTGGCCGGCGGAGGCGGTTTCGGGGACCCCCTGGAACGCGACCCCTGGCTGGTGGTGCGGGATTTCGGCCGGGGCTGGCTGAGCCCCACGATCGCCGAGGAGGTGTATGGCGTGGTCCTGAGCAAGGACGGCGGATCCGTGGACGCGGCGGCGACGCAGAGCCTGCGGGAGCGGGTCCGGGCCGAGCGCAAACAGCTCGGGGCTCCGCCTTCGGGCAAGACCTCGTCGCTGGACCCGGCGCAGGCGGGCGAGTACGGCTCGGTGCTGCGCTTCCACGCGAGCCTGGAGATCGCCCGCCGGAACGGCCAGCACGCCATCCGCTGCGTCCACTGCAACCACCTGTTCTGCAGCTCCGGCGAAAACTACAAGAACTACGCGCTACGGCGCGTCGTGGACCTGAACGACTACATGGAGGACGCGCTGCCGTCCGGCGAGCCCTACATCGGCGAGTACCACGAGTACAGTTGTCCGGGCTGCCAGGTGCAGTTGCAGGTGGACCTGTTCTGTCCCTCCATGGGCGGCGATCCGATCCTGTGGGATACCCGCATCGACGTTTGACGCCGGACCGCCGGTATTGCGCCGCGGCCGTTCAAGGGATTCTCACGGGCGGGGTTGTCAACGCACTCGCGCCCGGATTGACCGCCGGCGGCACGTGAAGACGAGATGTAGGGGCAGGTTTAAAACCCGCCCGCACCGGATTGACTGCCGGCGGCACGTGAAGACGAGATGTAGGGGCGGGTTTCAAACCCGCCCGCGCCCGGATTGACCGCCGGCGGCACGTGAAGACGAGATGTAGGGGCAGGTTTAAAAACCCGCCTGCACCGGATTGACTGCCGGCGGCACGTGAAGACGAGATGTAGGGGCGGGTTTCAAACCCGCCCGCGCCGGATTGACTGCCGGCGGCACGTGAAGACGAGATGTAGGGGCGGGTTTCAAACCCGCCCGCGCCGGATTGACTGCCGGCGGCACGTGAAGACGAGATGTAGGGGCAGGTTTCAAACCCGCCCGCACCGGATTGACTGCCGGCGGCACGTGAAGACGAGATGTAGGGGCGGGTTTCAAACCCGCCCGCGCCCGGTTTGGCGCCGGAACACAGGGAGACCTCAATGAGCGACGAAACCAAGATCGTAACGGGATTGGGCAAGGCCGAATTGCACCGGGTTCTGGTGCGCAACATCGACCTGACCAAGGACATACTCGGCAAGCTCAGCTTCGGCCAGATGACGTTTCTCATGCTGGTGGGACGCATCCCCAGCGAGGACGAGGGCCGCATGACCGACGCGTTGCTCAACGTGCTGGTGGAGCACGGCATGGTGGGCAACGTGGTGGCGGCGCGCCTCACCGTGTCCACGGCGCCGGAGGCGATCCAGGGGGCGGTGGCCGCGGCCCTGCTGGGGGCCGGCAGCGTCCACCTGGGCTCGTCCGAGTACTGCGCCAAGATGCTGCAGGACGCGCTGCCCCCGGACAGCGGCGACGCCGATCTGGCCGCCGTGGCCCAAGGCGTGGTAGAAGACTTCGCCACCCGGAAGCAGCGGGTTGCCGGCATCGGCCACGCCACTCATTCCGAGGGCGACCCCCGCGCGGACAGGCTGTACGAGATCGCCGCGGAGACGGGGGTGCGCGGGCGCTACTGCGAACTCCTGGAGGAGGTCGCCAAGGCCGCGGAAGCGCGCCACAACCGGCGCCTGCCCATCAACGTCACCGGCGCCATCGCCGCCATCGCCTCGGACATGGGGCTCCAGTGGCAGATGGCCAAGGCCTTCGCTCTCATCGGCCGCACCCTGGGCACCATGGCCCATATCGGCGAGGAACTGCGCAACCCCATGCACCGGCGCATCAGCAACCTGATCCGTTCGGCCTTGTCCTACGAGCCATAAACAGGCTCCTGGCCCTGGGGGAGGCGCGACGAATGTAGGGGTGGGTTTCAAACCCGCCCGTGGTCGATACCACTGGAGTGTTTCAGGTCGTGCAAGGAGTTCGCTTTATCCGGATCATGGTGCTGGCGTTCACGCCGCGTTATCTGCCCTACGCCATCCGCTTCAGCCACGCCGGGCTCCTGGGCATTCACCGGGAGCTGGAGGAGAGCGCCACCACCAGCGGCGCCACCTGGGGCCCGGTGGCGTGGAAAATCGTCGTCCCGTTGATGATGCCCGCCCTCTTCGCCGGCTGGATCTACATCTTCCTCATCACCATCCGGGAACTGTCCGTGGCCCTGCTGCTCTACAGCCCCGGCTCGCAGGTCATCGCCGTGATCATCTGGGAGCTGTGGGAGAACGGCAACGTCAGCACCCTGGCCGCCTTCAGCCTCGGCGTCACCGCGGGCACCGTCGTGCTGGCCGTCCTGTTCCACCGCCTCACCCGGCGCTACAGCCTCCAGGTGTGACGCCCACCACGGCGTGGGTTCTCAAAGTACGTCATTGAGGTCAAGGTCATGCCCAGTATCATCGCAGCTTGTATCGCCCTCTCGGTCGTTGCCTTGTCATGGCCCGCCCATGCGGATGTGTCGGGCCCGGCAGTGGTGATTGACGGCGACACGATCGAAGTGGGCGGTATCCGTATCCGCCTGTACGGCATTGACGCGCCGGAGAACGGGCAGACTTGTGTTGTCGGAGGCAAGAGTTGGCAGTGCGGCCGCCGCGCAACTCGCGCACTCCGCGACCGGATCGCCAACCGGAGGGTTACCTGCGAGGAAAGGGATTGGGATGGGCGCACAGTGGCGGTGTGCCGGCTCGGCGGCAGGGACCTCAACGCCTGGATGGTGTCCGAGGGATGGGCGCTCGCGTATCAACGATACTCCAGGGACTATGTGGCCCAAGAGGCGTCAGCGAAAGCGTCGCGGCGAGGGCTCTGGCGTGGCGACTTTGTTGCACCTTGGAAATGGCGGGCAGACGAGTCCCGGCAGTCGGTTCGGCGGGATACCGGGAGCGTTACGGGCCAGAACACCAGAGAATGCCGCATCAAGGGAAACATCAGTCGCCGCGGCGCACGTATTTACCATGTGCCCGGCGGGCATTTTTACGAACGTACCCATATCAGTACGTCAAAAGGCGAGCGCTGGTTCTGTTCAGAGGCCGAGGCTCGCTCGGCGGGGTGGCGCCGGTCACGACGTTGATGCGGAGAGTACCTGGCTGAACTTCCCCAGGGAAGTTCAGCCAGGTAGCCTGCGCCGTAGAAATCGGACGCCCGATGTAGGGGCGGGTTTCAAACCCGCCCGTGCCCGCATCGCACTACCGGCCGATACAGGCTGGTAGCCGGGGTTGAAGTTCGTAGAGGGATATCGGATCAGGTCACTCCAGCGCCCCGTCCTCCCGGAGTTGCCGGATGCGCGCGTCGTCGTAGCCGAGCACGTCCCGCAGGGTGCGGTCGGTGTCACGGCCGAGTTCCGGGAAGACCCAGTCCTGGGCCATGTCGCTCTGGGTGAAGCGGATGGGGAGGCAGGGCAGGGTGAGGCGTCCGAAGCGCGGGTTGTCGTGGGTCCCGAGGAAGCCGCGGGCCTGGAGATGCGGGTCGTTCACCAGGTCGGCACCGGTCTGGACCGCGCCGCAGGGTACTCCTTCCGCCTGCATCTGCCGCATCACCTCGTGGCAGTCCCGCGTCCGTGTCCAGTCCTCGATGACGGCATCCAACTCATCGCGGTGGCGGATCCGGTCCGTCACGCTCCGGAACCGCGCGTCGTCAACCAGTTCCGGGCGCCCGATGGCCGCGGCCACGCTGCGCCACTGGGCGTCGTCCGCGGTGGCGATGACGCACCAGCGGTCCTCCCCCTCGCAGGCGTAGATCCCGTAGGGGGAGTGGTACGGGGACCGGTTGCCGACCGGGACCGGCTCGGTGTCGGTGTTGGCACCCTGGATCATGGCGGTGCCGATGAGGAAGGCCGCCGCTTCCGCCTGGGCCAGATCCATGTCCAGGCCCTGACCGGTGCGCCGGCGGTAGAGGGTCGCCGCCACGGACAGGATCGCACCCATGACCCCGGACACGTAGTCCGGCAGCACGGTGCCGGCTCCCACGGGCGGATCCACGTCCGCGGACTCGTTCCACAGGGAGGTGAAACCGGTGAACGCGGTGATGACGGTGCCCAGGGTCAGGGAGTCCTTCTTGGGGCCGGTGGCGCCGAGTCCGGGCATTCCGAGCGTCACGATGTCCGGCTTGTGCTCCACGAGGTGGGCGTAGTCGAGTCCGAGGCCCGGCAGGACGCGCACCGCGAAGTTGTTCACCACCAGGTCGCAGTGTTGCGCCAGCTCACGGATCAGGCCGGGTCCTTCGGGATGCTTGAGATTGACCGTGACGGAGCGCTTGTTCCGGTTGAACTCCAGGAAGCGCGCCGACGCGTTGGGATCATCCCCGGTGCCGAAGAAACGGAAGGGGTCGAGCCCGCCCTTGCTGGATTCCACCTTGAGGACCTCGGCGCCCAGGTCCGCCAGCAGCATCATGCCGAAGGGGCCGGCCAGCACGTGGTCGAAGCTCAGCACCCGCATGCCCTGTAGCGGCAGGCCCTGGCCGTCGCCGTCGGCACGCGTGGCATCGGCGGCGCCCGCATTCCCGTTTCCCGCGCCCTGGCCAAGATTTCTCGTCGCGGACCAGGCATCCTCCGCATCCTTTCGAAGAGGCTGCGGAGACATCACACGCGGTCTCGATCCACCGAACCGGCAGGGAAGGGCAGGCTGGGTCAGCGAGGTCCCGCCCGGGTAGGCGACCTCCTGAACGAAGTGCCGTCCTTCCACGTGCGGGTCCCGCAGGAAACCCAGCGGGCGGTTCACCGGCAGGCACGGGATATGATTGGACTGCAGATGGCGGGTCAGTTCGTCCGCCGAGTGACGCCGGGTGAACTCGCTGACGGCCGGATTGATGACGTCGGCCTGGGCGCGCCGGAAGGGGTTGCTGAGGTATTCCGGCGCATCGAACTCCTTGGGGTGATCGGGCCAGATCTCCAGGAACTTCTTCCAGTGCTGCCGGCTGACGTAGAGGTACACGTAGCCGTCTTGGCAGGGAAAAATCTTGGCGGGCGCCACGTGCTGGTGCTGGCTTCCGGCGCGGATATGGATTTCCTTCTCGTTGGCGTAGAGCCGGATCATGTGCTCCTGGGTGGCCAGGGCCTCCTGCATGGAGACGTCGATCCAGTCGCCGGCGCCGGTGCGTTCACGCCGATGCAGCGCCGCCACGATGCCCAGCGCGGCCATGAGGCTGCCGAAGTAATAGGCTTGAGTCTCGGGCGGCGCGCACGGGGGCCCGTCCGGATCGCCGGAGATGGACATCAGTCCGCACATGGCGAAGACCACGAGGTCGTTGTACGCGAACCTGCTATGGGGACCCCACTGGCCGAACCCGGTGACGGAGGCCATGATCAGGGCCGGGTTGATCTCCCTGAGACGCGGGTAGTCCAGCTCCAGCCCGGCCAGCCAGCCGGGCGCATGACTTTCGATCAGGATGTCGGCGCCGGCAACCAGCGCCCGCAGCCGGTCCCGGTCCTCCGGGACTTGGAGATCCAGCTCGAGGGTGCGCTTGTTGGCGTTGAGATGGGCGAACACCGCGCTGGTTTCGCCGGCGAAGGGTGGCGCCGCGCGCACCGGGTCGCCGCCGGGCGCCTCGATCTTCAGTACCTCCACTCCCAGATCCGCCAGGAAGCGGCCGCACATCTGGCCCTTGCGGTCGGTGAGGTCCAGCGCCCGGTACCCCTCCAGCAGCCGAGGGGCGCCGGCGGGGGTTTCTGTCGTCTCTTCTGACTTGTCCTTTGCCACGCGGATTCCCGTCGTTACGACTTCTTCGCGTCCGGCTTCGTGTAGGCCACGTTGCCGCCGCCCTTCTGCGACTGCAGGTAACCTTCGACGTCGTTCAGTGGATTGGTGTAGACGCGCATGCGGTGGGATATGATCTCATCCACCAGCAGCCCGCGGTGGTTGTCCAGGTCCATGGCGGTGTAGGCGGCGATCTTGGCGTGCTCCAGGGTAGCCGCCTGGCGGCTGGCGATGGTGGCGGCGAACTCCCGGACAAAGGGTATGAGTTCCTTCTCCGGCACTGTCTTCGACACCAGCCCCAGGCGCTCGGCCTCGACTCCGGCGATGTTCTCGCCCGTGAGCTGAATGTAGAACGCCTTCTTGAAGGGAATGCCGCTCCGGAAAAGGGTCGGCGTTGCGGTGGCGCCGTAGCTCCCGCGAATGATCTCCGGCATGCCGAACTGCGCCGTGTCCGCGGCGATGGCCAGATCATGGCCGTTCACCAGCACCAGCCCGCCCCCCAGGGCCCAGCCGTTGACCGCGGCTACCGTGACCTGGGGGGCCTGGCGCAGCAGCGTGACGATCTCCCGCGCCGATCCGCCTTCGTAGAGCCGGCGCTTGCCCTGCCAGGACGCCCGCAGATCGTACAGGTCCAGTCCGGAGCTGTAGGCGTTGCCGGCCCCGGTGGTGACGATGCAGCGGATGTTGTCGTTCACCGACAGGGTCTTGAGGCTGTCGGCCAGTTCCGCCAGCAGCTTCCGGCTCAAAGCGTTCTTCCGCTCAGGGCGATTGAGGGTGATCCAGGCGATGCCTGTCTCCTCGGAGATCTCTTCGATGATGGTTTCCTTGTCCGACACGGGCTTCCTCCAATCGTTTCAACGGTCCGTCAGGGCGACCGCCGGTCGCCCCTACCATTCGTTCCCCCCGGGAGCGGGGCGCCCAAGGGTCCGGTTCTCCGTCAGCGGGCGCCGAAGCGTTCCCGCCAGACGTCCACGCAGGCCGGGTTCACCACGGTCTCGGGAACCTGCCCGTCCAGCACCGCGAGAATGCTCTGGGCGGCCATGCGTTCCCCGGAGACCTGGGACTGCGGGTTGGTGCCGATGATATGCGGGGTCATGATCAGCCGCTCCGGGTCCACCTGGCGAATAGGGTCCGACATGGGCAGCGGCTCTTCCTCGAACACGTCCAGGGCGGCGCCGGCGATGACTCCCTTGTTCAGGGCCTGCACCAGATCCTCCTGCTTGATCACGCCGCCCCGGGAGGTATTCACCAGGTAAGCGGTGGGCTTCATCTTCTTGATCTCGGCCATGGTGATATGCTGGCGTGTCTCGTCGGTCAGGGGCGTGTGGCAAGTGACGAGGTCGGACTGCCGGAGCACCGTGTCCAGCGAGACCAGCTCCACGCCCAGGTGCTGCACCGATTCCTGGGTGATGTAGGGGTCGCAGGCGATGAGCCGCATCTCCCAGGGCGCGAGCCTCTTGGCGACCTCCTTGCCCACCCGTCCCAGGCCGATGATGCCGATGGTGCGGCCCACCATCAGGTTGCCCCGGTGCTCGTTCCGTTTCCAGCGGCCCTCGCGC
Source organism: uncultured Binatia bacterium (SeqCode) (assembly GCA_965221155.1). GTDB lineage: Bacteria > Desulfobacterota > Binatia > UBA9968 > JAJDTQ01 > JAJDTQ01. The sequence continues at coordinate 3,581,869 of OZ244869.1, forward strand.
AGGAGCTGCTGGTTGTGCACCAGCCGCTTGAACAGCATGGAGATGAGCCCGACCGCGGCCTCCGCCACGCCGGTGAAGTTCTCCCGGGCCGGGCTGTTGCACACCAGGATGCCGAGCTCGGTGGCGGCGTCCACGTCGATGGTTTCGTAGCCGATGGCGGCCTTGATCACCGCCCGGAGCTTCGGGCACCGGGCCAGCACCGCGCCGGTAATGACGTCCCGCTGGGCCGCCCACACCGCGCCGCCGTCGCCCACGAGCTCCACCAGCTCATCCTCGGTGTAACGGTGCTTGGGATACTCGTCCTGGTCCAGACCCAGCACGAGCTCGCAGCCCGCCTCCTCCAAAACGTCCCGCCCCACCGAAAGCTTGTGCGGTGCCGGGATACAGACCTTGTTGCTTTGCATGGTGACTCCCGATGCCGACTTGCTTGAAACCCGCCCCTACAGGCGATAGAGGCGCCGCTCCTCGGCCGCGGCGAAGAACGGCCGCAGCTCGGGATTGTCCAGGTTCCCGCCCGCCGACGAATGGGCCGGCGTGCCCACGGCCACGAAGCCCAGCTCCCTCAGGAAGACGTTGGTGCCGAACAGCACCGCGGTATCGATGCCTTCCAGGTCCATGTCCTTGAGCCGCTGCACCGGGTCTTCCATGCCCGTGGCGGCCTGGGGGCGGCGACTGTAGCCGGAGCCGACGTTGCCCACGCCGGGTCCGGAGGGCTTGGGCCAGAGCTTCCCTTCCACCATCAGGAAGTCGACCCCGCGGTTGTCCTTCACCACTCGCGGCGCTTGGGACCGGTAGGGCTCTTCCAGGTAGGCCTCCCAGCGAATATACTTCTCTTGCACGTGCCCGTCGGCATCGACTACGGTTGGTCTGCTCAATAAATCTCCTTCGAGGCTAAGTTTCCTTCGAGGCTAAGTTTCCTTCGAGGCTAAGTTTCCTTCGAAGCTAGGGCTGCTTCGAAGCTAGGGCTGCTTCGAAGCTAAGGCTCCTTGCAAGGCGGTGTCCGGTTGGGAATCTACTTCCGCCGGACAGAGGGTGTCAAGGCTGGTCCGGCGGCCGGAGCCTGCGCCGCGGGAAGACAAGGGTGTAGGGGCGGGTTCCAAACCCGCCCGCGCCCGCAACCGCGCTGCCGGTCGGTACAGAGTCCTGGACCGCGGCGAGCGGGCGGATACTGTACGGCGCTTTTGCGGAAAGACGGGGAACACGAATGAAGATCACGGACATCCGGACCATCCGCCTGCGCGCGCCGATGGGCGCTCAGGGTCAGGTGCAAAGCCGTACAGGGGTACGGACCCACCGTTACGCGTTTCTGGTGGAGGTCCATACCGACGAGGGGGTCACGGGCATCGGGTCCTGTTCCGGCAACGGCATGGTGCTGGAAATCATCGTCACCCAGGTGCTCAAACCCCTTCTCGTGGGCATGGACCCCCTCGCCATCGAGGAGATCTGGGACACGGGCTATTTCCGCGCCGGCGTTCGCGCGTTCGGCTCCAGAGGAGTCGGGGTGGTGGCGCTCAGCGGCGTGGACATCGCCCTGTGGGACATTGCCGGCAAGGTGAAGGGAGTGCCGGTGTATGAGCTGCTGGGCGGCAAGCGCCGCGACCCGGTCGAGGTCTACGCCACCGCGCTGTATCCCGAGGCAACCGCGGCCGCGGTGGAGAAGGCCGAGAAGCTAGCGGAACGGGGCTTCCACGGCATCAAGATCAAGGTGGGCTTCGACCTCGCCCAGGACATCGAGATCGTGGGCGCCGTGCGTTCGGCGCTGGGACCCGACTTCCCGCTCATGACCGACGCCAACATGGGTTACGGGCTGGACACGGCCCTGGCCGCCGCCGCGGCCTTCGAGAAGCTCGGCATCGGCTGGCTGGAGGAGCCCCTGTTCATGGAGGACGTGGCCGGCCACGCGCAGCTCAAGGCCCGCACCGGCGTCCCCGTGGCCCTGGGCGAGAACCTCCACACCCGTTTCGCCTTCGAATCATTCATGGCCCGCGACGCCATCGACGTGCTGCAGCCCGACGTTGCCCGTGCCGGCGGCATCAGCGAAATTCGTATCATCGCCGGGCTGGCCGCCGAACGCGGTCTCCCCGTCTCGCTCCACACCTACGGCGACGGTATCGCCCTGGCCGCCAGCCTGCATCTGGCCGCCGCCGTGGACAACAGCTCGGTGATGGAGTTCGACTACAACGAGAACCCCCTCCGCAGCCACCTGCTCCAGCAGCGCCTGGAGCCGGACAACGGCTTCATGCGCCCCCCCGACGGCCCCGGCCTTGGCGTCACCCTCGACCCCGAAGCGCTCCAACGCTTCCACTTCGACGGCGGCGGAGACCTCGCGCTATGGCGGCCGACCTTGCGCGATGCCGGCTAGTACACAGCATTGCAGTCCAAAACCGTCATTCCCGCGAAAGCGGGAATCCAGGGGTGGCGTGGTGGGGAAACGTCTTCGGAAAGACACCTGAATGCGTAATGCCGCCTACTGGATAGAAAAACTCGGACTTGAGCCGCATCCCGAAGGCGGCCACTTCAAGGAAGTCTATCGATCTCCGGCCACGGTTCCGGGCGAGGTGTTGCCCGGCTATTCCGGCCCCCGAAACCTGGGCACCTCCATCTACTTCCTCCTGCGGCACGACGAGGTCTCCGGGCTGCACCACCTAAAGCAGGACGAGCTCTGGCATTTCTACGCGGGCTCGGCCCTCACCGTTCACGTCATCGACGCCGCCGGCCGTTATACGCCCGTGAGCCTGGGCCCCGATCCGGAGGAGGGCCAGTGCCTGCAGGCGGTGGTTGCCGGTGGCTCCCTCTTTGGCGCTTCCGTGGACGGTGGCGCGGGCTACGCCCTCGTGGGCTGCACCTGCGTCCCCGGCTTCGACTTCGCCGATTTCGAGCTGCCCGCGAGGGAAGAGCTGCTCAGCCGCTACCCGCAACATAGAAAACTCATTGAGGAGCTGACACCCTCCGAGTAGGTCGGGTTAGCCGAAGGCGTAACCCGACACCGCAACCCGTGCCGCATGACGCGCCGCCAATCCGACCTGCCCGGGAGCTTCGTAATTTCTTGTCAAAGCGCTAAACTTGAAAGAATCACACCACAGGGAGAGAAACCCATGACGACGACGCGGGAAGTACGGATCGGCTGTGTCCAGACGCCGGCTCTGCCGACCTTCGACGAGGCCATCGAGGTAGCCTGCCGCTTGGCTGGCGACGCGGTGGCGGCGGGCGCCGAGCTGGTGTGCCTGCCCGAGTACTGCGGCGGCCTCATGAGCGAGAACGGCCTGCTCAAGCCCCCGGCGGCGCCGGAGGCGAGCCACCCCGTGCTCGACGCGTTGCGCGGCTTCAGCCGCGATGCCGGCGTGTGGACGCTCATCGGCTCGGTGGCGGTGGATGGGCCCGAAGGCCGGCTCATCAACCGCGGCTTCCTGGTGGATGACAAAGGCGAGATCCGCGCCCGTTACGACAAGATCCACCTTTTCGACGTGGACCTGTCCGAAACCGAGCGCTACCGCGAGTCCGCGGTGATCAACCCGGGCGGGCAGGCCGTGGTGACGGACACCCCCTGGGGCCGCCTCGGCATGAGCACTTGCTACGACCTGCGCTTCCCCCACCTCTACCGCTCGCTGGCCCACGCCGGCGCCGAGATCCTGGCGGTCCCGGCCGCATTCATGAAGGTCACCGGACAGGCCCACTGGCACGTGCTGAACCGCGCCCGGGCCATCGAAAACGGTGCCGTGGTGGTGGCCCCCTGCGCGGTGGGCCCGGTACCCGGCGGCGGTGCCGTCTACGGCCACTCGCTCATCGTCTCGCCTTGGGGCGAGGTCCTGGCCGAGGGCGGCGACGGCGTCAGCACCATCGTCGCCACCGTGGACATGGAGAGCGTCGCAAGCGTCCGCAGGCGCGTGCCGAGCCTGCGACACGACCGGCCCTTCAGCCAGCCGGCTCAGCCCGAGCCGGGCCGGCGGTCGGTTGCCTGAGTCTGGCCGGACGGCACGTCCGGCTCGTCCGTGCCACCGTTGGGTACCGTAAGTTCCATGCTCTCGATTTTGGTCTTTACAGAGTTGCCCGTATGACAACTGCCGACCTCGATATTCTCATCCAGCAAGGCGAGGGCGTCACGCTTGAGTTCAAGGAGAGCCTGTCGTCATCGTTCGCACGGGAGGTTGTAGCCTTGGCCAACACTGTCGGAGGCAAGATTCTTCTAGGGGTGAGAGAAGATGGCGCCGTGACCGGCATCAGAGATTCCAATGCCTTGCGCGCGCGCATCCAGGATATCGCCCGCAATTGTGATCCCCCGGTGAAGGTGCTGGTGGAGCCGGCGGGGGATGCGCTCGTGGTCCATGTGCGGGAAAGCGACGGCAAGCCGGTGCAGTGCAGCGATGGCTTTTTCTGGCGCCAGGGCGCGGCGACACAGAAACTCAGCCGTAACGAAATCCGTGAATTCTTCAGGGTGGAAGGCGTGATCCGGTTCGACCTTTCACCCTGTCCCCGCTTCAAGTATCCGGAAGATTTCGATCACGAGAAGTTCGACGTCTGGCTCAGCCAATCCGGCATTAGCGGGCGTCCGCCTGTCGAAGACATGCTGGTCAACATGGACGTAGCCGAGCGGGCAGGTGACGGGCTGCTTTTTCGAAACGCCGGCGTGCTCTTCTTCGCCAGGAACGTGCGGCGCTTCTTTACGGAAGCGTACATCACCTGCCTGCTGGCGAAAGGCACGGACAAGGTCCACATCCTGGACCGCAAGGACTTCGCCGGTGGGGTCGTGGCCGACATCGAGGACGCCCTGGCTTTCGTCGAGCGCAATACCCGTACGGCCTACCGTATTGAAGGACTCCGTCGGCAGGATGTTGCGGAGTATCCTATGAAGGCCCTGCGCGAGGCCATCACCAATGCAGTCATGCACCGGGACTGGTTCTTTGACGGCGCCAACGTCTTCGTCGAGGTCTACACGGACCGGATCGAGGTAAGCAGCCCCGGCAGCCTGCCCAAGGGCCTGACACTGAGCGACTTGGGCCACAGGAGCATTCGGCGGAATGCCATCATAGCCGACCTACTCCACCGGATCGGATTCATCGAGAAGGCGGGCACGGGCATCCGGCGTATCCAGGACGACGCCAGGGAGCAGAATTGTCCCCAACCGGAGTTCGAGGCCAACAGCTTCGTCACCGTCACCTTCCGGCCAAATCCCGAAGTGCGGGTTGCCTCAAGGGATAATCTGGCGACCCCGGAAGTCACCCCGGAAGTCACCCCGGAAGTCACCCCGGAAGTCACCCCGGAAGTTCGACTCCTGAAGGCGATGTCCGGTGAGATGACCAGACAACGCCTTCAGGAAAGCCTTGATCTCAAAGATGGCGAACACTTCCGCAGGGCATATCTACTCCCCGCCTTGCAAGCAGGTCTGATCGAGATGACCATCCCGGACAAGCCGCGCAGCCGCAAACAGCGCTACCGCCTGACATCAGCAGGGAGTGAGTACCTGAAAAAAATCGACGAGGCGGGATGAAATGGCAAGGAATAGGCATCACGAAGACCGGTCGTGGAAGGCATCGTGAAGGGCGATATCTGGTGAAGGCATGAAGCACACATTGCAACTGACGCCCGACGAGACAACGTGGCTGACCGAATATCGGCAGGCATTGAGCGCACGGTCTTGACTCGGAATCCAGGCGTAGAAGCGGGTGGCGCATACGGGCACGACCAGTCGCGTGCCAGCGTGCTGACCGAGACCAACATCTCATAAAGCTATACGTGGGTCGCCAGTGAAAGAGCTAATCCTCATACGGCACGCAAAATCTAGCTGGAAGGATTTCAGTCTCGACGACCGTGAAAGACCGCTCAACAAGCGGGGTGAGCGAGATGCCCCCGAGATGGGCACCCGGCTGGTGCGGCGCAAGCACAAGCCGAATTTGATCGTGTCGAGCCCGGCGGTGCGGGCGCTGGAAACGGCGCGCATCATCGCCAGGAAGCTCGGGTACCCGCGCAAGGCTATCGCGGTGGAAGACCGGCTCTACGGTGCCGGCGTCGCCGAGTTGCTCGACGTGATCCGCAACACGGACGAGTCGGTCACGACCCTGATGCTTTTCGGTCACAACCCCGGGTTGACGGAGCTCGCCAATCACCTGGGGCCGCGGCCCATCCCCAATCTGCCTACCTGCGGCGTTCTGCATCTCAGGTTTGAAACGGAGACTTGGTCCGTCGTGGGGTATGCCCGAGGTGATGAGCTGCTGTTCGACTTTCCCAAGACTTAGTTAGCGGCACGAAAACCAAATCAAAGTCGAAACCCTCCGGCTTCAGCAGTCACAAATTACGAGGCTGCCTTTTGCGACTTGACCGATGACTACCCTCCAACACGAACCGGCTCAGCGTATATTGGTGCAGAAACTAATCGACTGGCAGCGTATTCAACGTCGGTTGAAGTGCTATCCTGCGATTAGGCGAACATTTCCGCTAGAGACGATGAAGAGGTGCTCCGAAAGTTCGCCTTACTATTGCCACTACATGTCCTGGCGTCTTGGAACTTTGGAGACTGAGGACTCTTTCCGGCGACTGGAAGAGTTGCTCTTGTGCGCCGAGGCTCTTCCCAACTGGGAGCATGAGAGAAGATCATTCGTCAACTCCGCCGATTTCCCTCTATTTTGGTCGCTAGTTTGGCAACTCCAGGTCGCCGAACATCTTAGCTCTGTCGGCAAGAACGTGCGCTGGGGTAAAGCTAGCCAAAGGCAGCCTAGTCCAGACTTGTCCGTAGAAGTTGACAGCGAATGCTGGTTTGTAGAGTGCTATGTTCCTCGTAAGTCGTTTGGGTTACTCAGGTTTCTTGAGGAAGTTCTGTTGAAACGCGATGTGCGTGTCTCCTATGATCGGTGTTTGCGGTTTGATTTGCCAAAAGCTTCAAATCGGAACGGATTCCTCGATCAGATATTGGCCCAAGTCCTCGATCCCAGCAGTCTTGCAAAGGCCAAGGAGGATGCAGAGAGCCGACATCCTGTGGTCCTCTACAAAGATCCAGAGAGCTCCCTTTACATATATGTGGATGGCGAAAATGACTATATGCCGGGCGTTGTCCCGAATCAAACCGGTGATCCCAAAGCCTACGTTGAGCTTGTGTTGAAGGAGGCGGTTAATAAGAAGAAGTGCTCGAATGGTTTGGCGAAACATCATCCAAATCTCCTTGCGGTAAACTATGTTCTCGGCGACTATTCGGTGGCAAGTATGTTGCCCAAACGGATGCAAACTCTGAAGCTTCCCCAGATTGGTCCCGATATCGACGCGTTGGCCGGTGCTGCAGTCGACATCAACGAGCGACTGACCTGGCAAAAGCTTGAGGTTATAGTTCGGTCCGGTGACGCCGAAGGCCGTTCCCTCGGAAGGCTAGCTTCCCTTTGACGCGCCCCAAGCGACACGACGGGTGGTGGCGACGTAGTACCGTGTAGGCGGATGGGAACAGCGGCCAGACAACTGTTCGTCTGGCGCACCGCTTTTATCTTCACTAAATCGGTCAGTTTCAGCGAATACGGAAAGGCTTCGGGGCCCGGATCCTACTGAAAATCCCTACTCTTCCTCCGCACCGGCTCGGTATCGAGCTTCGGCTGCCATACCGACTCCACCACGAGGTGGACGACGTTGGACTCGTTCTGCAGGGGGCCGCTGACGCCCATGAACGAGAGTGTCTTGACGGCGATGCGGAACCTTTCATAGACGTCCTGCCACAGGATGACGTTGACGAAGCCGGTTTCGTCTTCGAGGGTCATGAAGATGACGCCCCTGGCGGTCTTGGGCCGCTGGCGGCAGATGACGATGCCGGCGTAGTGCACTCGGCGGCCGTGGGGCATTTGCTGCACGGCGGCGGCGTCGGGAAGGCCCTGGGCGGTGATCTGCGGGCGCAGGTGGGCCAGCGGATGGCCACGGGGGCTGTGGTCGGTGGTGCGGTAGTCCCAGACGATGGACTCGAGATCGCTCAGGGGCTCGAACGGGACCGGCGCCTGGGGGGTCTCCAGGGGGAGTGCGTCTCCTCCGGCCGCCTGGAGTCCCTGGACTTGCCAGAGGGTCTGGCGCCGCCGGGAGGTCCGTGAGGTCAGCGCCCCGGCTTGGGCCAGGCGGTCGAGGATGCCCTGCCGCAGCCCGGTGCGGGATGCGAGATCGGCCAGGGAGCGGAACGGGCCGGCGCGCCGGGCGTTCTCGATGCGCTGCCAGTCGGCTTCCCCGAGTCCTTTGACGTAGCGCAGGCCCATGCGCAGGGCGTGGAACGGGGCGGCGCCGGCTCGTCCGCCGGACCGGGCCTGACCCCCCGCTTGCCTTTCCAGAGTGCAGTCCCAGTCGCTATGCCGGACATCCACCTGCAGCACCCGCACCCCGTGCCGCTTGGCGTCGTCCACGATGGTGGCGGGCGCGTAGAAACCCATGGGTTGGGCGTTGAGCAGCGCGCAGGCAAAGGCCGTGGGGTAGTGGCGCTTGAGCCATGCCGAGGCGTAGGCGATGTGGGCGAAGCTGGCGGCGTGGCTTTCGGGAAAGCCGTAGTCGCCGAAGCCCCGGACCTGCTCGAACACCTGGGTGGCGAACTCCTTGTCGATGCCCTTGGCCTGCATGCGCGAGATGAACCGCTCCCGGTGCCGCTCGATCCTTCCCGATCTTCTCCAGGCGGCCATGTCGCGCCGGAGCTGATCCGCCTCCCCGGGGGTATAGTCCGCCGCCACCACGGCCAGCCGCATGACCTGCTCCTGAAACAGCGGGACTCCCAGGGTTTTCTTGAGGATGGGCTCCAGGGAAGGGTGGGGGTAGGTGACCGTCTCCTCGCCGTTCCGGCGGCGCAGGTAGGGATGCACCATGCCCCCCACGATGGGCCCCGGCCGGACGATGCTGACCTCGATGACGAGGTCGTAGTATTCCCGGGGCTTGAGCCGGGGCAGCATGGACATCTGTGCGCGGCTCTCGATCTGGAAGACCCCCACGGTATCAGCCCGGCGGATCATGGCGTAGGTCGCGGGATCATCCTTGGGAAGGGTGGCCAGGGAGAAGCTCCGGCCCCAGTGTTTCTTGATGAGGCGGAAGGACCGGTCCACCACGGTCAGCATGCCGAGCCCCAGCAGGTCCACCTTGAAGAGCTTGAGGCTTTCCAGGTCCTCCTTGTCCCACTGGATGACCGTGCGGTCGCGCATGGCGCCGTTCTCGATGGGGACAAGGTCCCGTACCGGCTTGTGGCCGAGCAGGAATCCGCCGGGGTGAATGGACAGATGACGGGGAAAGTCCTGGATCTCCGCCACCAGCCGCAGCAGATCCCGATGCACGTGAGGATCGAGGCCGGCGCTTTGGAGCACTTGTGGCTCCACCGGCTCGTAGTGGCCCAGCAGCCGGGTGACGCGGTGGACCGCGGTCTCCGCCAGCCCCAGCACCTTGCCCACGTCCCGGACCGCGGAACGCCCGCGGTAGCGGATGAAGTTGGCCACCATGGCCGCGTGGGTGCGGCCGTGCTTGCGGTAGAGGTACTGGATGACCTCCTCGCGGCGGTTGTGCTCGATGTCGAGGTCGATGTCGGGCGGCTCGGCCCGTTCCCGGGAGATGAAGCGCTCGAACAACAGGTCCATGCGCACCGGGTCGACGGCGGTGATGCCGAGGCAGTAGCACACCGCAGAATTGGCCGCGGAGCCACGCCCCTGACAGAGGATCCCGTTCTTCCGGCAGAATTGGACAAGGTCCCACATGGTGAGGAAATAGCCCTCGTAGGCGAGCTCGCCGATGACCTGGAGCTCGCGTTCGAGCTGTGTCCGGATGTCCTGCGGGACGGTACCGCCGTAGCGCTCCCGGGCCCCCCGGAAGGTGAGCTCCCGGAGCCAATCCCCGGAGTTCTTCCCGTCCGGAAGCTCCTCGGAAGGGTAGCGATAGTGGATCTCATCCAGGGAGAACCCGCAGCGGGCCGCCACCTCCAGGGTGCGGACGACGGAGTCCGGGTCGTCCTTGAAAAGGGACGCGAACGCGGGCAGGGACTTCAGGTCGTGCTCCGCGTTGGGCTTGATCAGACGCCCGGCGGCGGCGAGCCGGACCCCGTGCCGGATGCAGGTGAGCACGTCCTGGAGCTGTCGCCGCGAGGCGTGATGATAGAGCACCTCGGTGCCCGCCACCGTGGGGATGCCGTAGCGCCGCGCCCGCTCCCGCAGGCGCCGTTCCTGCCGGGCCTCTTCCGCCCGGCGGTGGCGGGTCACCAGCGCGTAGAGCCGGTCGCCGAAGGCGTCCCGAAGGTCCCGGGCGACGAACGCGGGGTCCGGCTCCCGCACCAGCAGGCTGTCCTCTCCGCCCCACAGCGCCATGAGCCCGCCGGCGTGGGCGCAGATCTCGCGCCATTCCACGACGCTCTTTCCCTTGGGAGAGCGGAGGCGTCCGGCGGAGATCAGCCGGCAGAGATGGGCGTACCCGGTTCCGTCAGCGGCAAGCAGGACGATGGAGGAGCCGTCGGCGACGGTCATCCGGGCGCCGATGATGAGATGCAGGTCCAGCTCCCGGGCCTTCACATGGGCTCGCACGATGCCGTAGACGCCGTCCCGGTCGGTCAGGCAAAGCGACCCGAGCCCGAGTTCCGCCGCCCGCTCCAGCAGTTCCTCGGGGTGGCTCGCCCCCTCCAGGAAAGAGTAGTGGCTCTTGCAGTAGAGGGGCGCATAGGCCGCTGGCGCCCGGAAGGTCGGCGCCTGGGAGGGGGGCACGCTGGACGGCGCGCCGGAGGAAGGGGAGCGGGGCGAGCGCCCGTGCGGACGCCCCTTGCCGGTGGCCATGGTTGCCTACTCCACCTTCCCGTGCAGAAACCAGCCCCGCCGCTTGCGGTCGTAGTAGATCCACAGCCAGGGACCCTCACCGGTGCGGACGAAACGGTACTCGCGGTGCACCTCGGCGCCGGAGCCCCACCATCCCCCGGAGATGATGTAGGGGCCGGCGCTCTCCCGGATGAGAGAGGTGTCGCCGGCTCGGGCTTCGGCGACCTGAGGGTCCTTGAACTGAAGTTCGTGGACCCTGGGCTCGGCATCTCCCGGCACCTCGGTGTACAAGAGCCTGACGGGCTTCGGGAAGAAACGCCGCACCAGCGGGCGCAGCAGGACCCTGCGCGGCCTTGGCGGCGGAACGGCCTCTTCCATGGGCTCCCAGGTAAAGCGAGCTTCGGGAAGATGTCCGGGACGCGAGCGCGCCCGCAAGAGCGCGCCGTCGCCGAACCGGGCACGCAGCCGCGCCAGGGCGCGGTTGGCCGCGTCGTGGTCGCGGGCGGAGGCGCCGTGGAAAAGCTCCCCTTGCCGAATGTCGGGAGAGGCGCTCCGCACTTCAATAACGATTTCCGTCACCCCGGCGGTCAGCGCCGTGGCCTCCATGCGGAGCCGTAGCAGGTCCAGGATCTGCGTCCGGTCCAGGGTGGGCCGGGCCGGCCGCAGGGTCTCGGTCCTGTCTGATTTGTCGTCCAGGCGCAGGTGGAGGAGGAGCGAGGTCATCACCTCGTGCCGCTGGTCCAGCATGCCAAGCAACGGTTCCAGCAACTCTTCCACCAGAACCGCCAGCCGCTGGCGGTCGGCTTCCGGATAGTCCAGGAGAACCGCCGTGGTCACGGGCTCGGACGGCACCTCCGGGTGGAGCGGGCTCCAGAGATCGCCCGCGGCCAGCCGGTGGAGCCGGTGGGCTTCCTTTCCCAGGCGCGAACGAACCTGGGACGCGGGCAGGTCCAGGAAGCCGCCCAGGGTGTGGATGCCGAGCCGGGCCAGGAGGTCGCGGATCTTGGGAGCGAAATCGAGGCGTTCGAGCACGACCCCGCGGACATGGTCATGCTCTTCTTCGGGCGTGTGGAAGACCATGATCCGGTCACCGGCCTTGGCCGCGGCATAGCTGCCGAAACGGGAGAACCCCACGGCCACGGTGTTGTGGAGGCCGGCGCCGGCAAGGTCGCCGTGGATGAGGACGGCCCATTCCTCCAGGCGGGGATGGAGCAGGGAAAGGCCCGAGGCCCCGAGCCAGAACACCCCGGGCTCGTCCCTGGAGGGCTCCACCTCCGCGGCAAAACGCCGCAGTCGTGGAACCAACGCGTCCACGGCTTTTTCGATGGCCGCATGGGAAATGACCCCCGCCCGGAGATGGCGCGAAAGCGCGAGCCCCGCGCCATGGCGCATGCCCGGGAGGATGCGCAGGGACCGCGCCCGGCTGTTCACCCAGAGGATGGTTCCCTGGGCCTTGTCCTGGTCCACCACCGCGGCGGGATGGTCCTTCCAGTCCGGATGGTCCCGCAGCAGCAGTTGCAGGGGAAAAGCTGCAACGTCAACACAGGCCATCCGCTCCACGGCACGACTCCGTGTGGCTCCATCCCGGAGCTCCCCGCTTGTCCTTGACCATGCGGATTTCCCAGTCGAAGCGGCTGAAGGCGGTCCTCGATATCTTCCCTTCGCCATGAAGCGACACCAGTGGCCCCAGCGAGGGCGCGCCCCTCTTCTTGCGGGTGAGGCAAAGGAGCACCGCGTGGTGCCTTCGGGCCAGCGCCGCCAGACGGCTCTGGACCGCCATGTGCATCTGCGCCTGGGACTTCAGGTCCAGCACCACCAGGCCGAAAGCCCCGGAGCGCAACAGTTGGTCGGCGGCGCGGGACGCGGCGAGGGCGTCGGGAACGCGGATCACCGGCAATGCCTCGAGGTCGATCCCCCACTCGGCGAAGTCCGGCGGGAAGAAGATCGAGTTGCCGAAGCTGATCCAGGCCACGGGCTCTCCCCGCTGCTGGGCCTGGAGGATCAGGGCGGCCGCGGCCGTGAGCGAGGGCGCCGCGCCGGAGTCCGATACTTCGGTGAGGCGCCCGGCCAGGGAGGACAGATTCCAGACCCTGGAGGTGTCACGAACAGGCCGGCGCCGCGGCGCCGTGGGGGCGGCCACCGGAACCGGCATCCCCTCACGGCTCTTTTCGGCGAAAACGTCCATGAGAGATTCCTCACCCTTCCAGATAGCGTCTCACCTCCACCACCTTGCCCAGGAGCGTACATTCATCGGCCCTCGGGATGATCGGTGCGAAAGCCGGATTCTCCGGGTGCAGCTCGATCCGGTTCCGGCGCAGGCGGAGCTTCTTGATGGTGGCCTCGTCGCCCACCAGGGCCACGACGATGTCTCCCGAGGCCGCTTCCCCCTGCTGCCGCACGACGACGATATCGCCCGGAAGGATGCCCGCCCCGGTCATGCTCTCCCCCTGGACCCGGAGCCCGAACAACTCCTCCGAGCCCCGTGACTGGACCGGTATGTAGCCCTCGCACTCCTCGATGGCCGCCCGCAGCCCACCCGCCTGCACCCGCCCCAGCAGCGGAACGAACAGCGTCCCGGGCTCCTGGGGCAGGCGATAACCCCTGGATTTCCCCTGCGCCTTGACCAGCCGTCCCTCGGCCACCAGGCGTTCGAGATGCTGCCGGGCCGTCTGCACCGCCCTGAACCGGAACGCCTCCTGGACCTCCCGCACCGTGGGAGGAAGCTCCTCGATGATCCGCCTGCGAACGAACCGGTAAACCTTTTCCCGGGTCTCTCCCGGTGGGGTGAAAGGTGTCATGAGGATGCGATACCAGACTTTTGTCTGGTATGCAATACGAATTGGTCCGATCAAGCTTCTTGCCAATCCGCGCTTCACGTGTAGAATGAAGTGCATGGCCAAGGCCGTCCAATCCGTTCTCGCTGAGGCGCTGCGTCTTGATCTCCACGGGCGCGCTGAGTTGGCCGCCGAGCTACTGAAGAGTCTGGATGGTCCCGCGGACCCAGATGCCGAAGCGGCTTGGGCTGCGGAAATTCAGCGCCGGATCGAGGCCATCGAGGCGGGAACCGTAGAGCTTGAACCCTGGGAGGACGTCAAGCGCCGGATCGAGATCCTCGGCCGGTGAAGGTCCCCGTATGAGCCCCTCGACCCGATGGCCCCGTCCGGCCGGACGTGCATCATCTTCTCGTCTTTGTCATCTTCTAATAACGGGATAGCGGGCGTCGGTCGGAACGCCGACCGGAGGTATCTCCGTCCGCCGGTTCAGGCGTCCATCTGAAACGATGTCTAGGAATTAGTGAAGGCCGGTGCCATAAGGAGAAGGCTGATCGAGATCCGTATCGGTTTGATCGAGAATACAGATTGTGGCATACACCAATCCCGTGGAGGACGCTCGGCCAGTGAGTGAGTCGTTCAGTTTCAAAATATCCGTCTGGAGTGCTTTTGCGCCCGAAACTGATCTGGCCATGGATACAGGTGCAAATGAACCGGCGGTTCGTATGGTGGCCAAGCAAAGTTCCGGCCTCCATAAGGAAGTATTCGGCTGGCGCATGCCCGAAGATCTTTTTGCCGGAATCGCCGACGAAGGTGACCGGGATAAACTGAAAGCGGCTTTATTCGACAAGATGGCAATCGAAATCGATCCGAACGAGCGCCCAATCGATTCCCTCCAGTCTTTTATTGATGTGGCCAACAAGATTCTTGACGCGAACCGTGTCGAATGGATTGGAAGCCGAAACCCTTTTGGAGACGACGACGAGGAAAAGCGCCTGAATCCGTTGCTCGCGCTGGTCAATCACCTGTCATGGCTGATCGGTATGTTCAAGGACATGCCCAATACATCGATCAGTGTTCGATGATGGCTAAGAGTCTTACCCCGCCCGCCGATACCGTCGAAGCGGTTGCAGGCCTGTTCGAGCCAAACTCCACTTGCAGCGTATCCATACGGGAAGACCGCGCGTTCGGTCCCTCCGAGTTTCTTTGTCTCGGATCGATAAGACTTTTTCCGGAGGATGACGGTTTAGAGCATCGTGCTCGGGCCGTCCGGCGCGGGGCGTTCGAGTGGCGCGCGCCCGATTTCACGGCGGTCAATGAAGGGATTCGGAAAGTTCTCGGCATCAACGACCTGAACGGAGCAGCAAAGATCCGGGGGGAGGACAAGGTCCGGAGAATTCTCGACATGTTCGGCGCCCTTCCGGTCCGTCTTGGTCTGGGTCATCCGATTTTCGATCCCCATGCTCTCGCGGAGATGCCGTTTCGCCGACCGGTAACGGTCGTAAGTGACACGTCGGGCGTCTTGCAGGGCGGCCTCGGCTTCATATCGCGATATTTGTATCCGGCCGGCCGTATCAAGGTGCCGGCCGTGACGCATATGGAGATTGTCAATTTCACCGACAGATTTCTTAAAAACAGACGTGCAAGTAACGTGAAGCGGCCGGATCTCATGATGGATCACCTAAAAAGCCAAGCCGGCCAGAGAGTACTTGTGCAACTTGAACTGCGTTCGGACGTCGAATTGGAAAGGACTTTCTTGTTAGGCGATCCTCTGAGGGGTTCGTTTCAACGTGATCAGGACAAGGAACTTAGCGAACTGAATCTCAGTATTCCGATCAAGTCGTACGCAGACCGACTGATTCTGGAGGCCGCACGGCAACATCAGTCACAGATGGGTTCCAATCATCGGGTCATGTTGCTCACGGGCGACCAAGGTCTAGCGCGCATGGCCATGGCGGAGGGAATAAGCCCTATATACTTCCGCGCCGCCAGAGCCGATGCGTTTTTCGGCAAGCGCTTCACGGGGGCGAATTTCCATCCATTTTCCGGTGAGCTTCACACTACGAGTATTCCGGAAATTCTGTGGGAACTTGCCACCATTTCCGGCTGTGCGCGGCTGTCCGCGGAACATCCCGAACGAAACCTCACGGTTCATGCAATCGGCGAAGAGCTTGCATGGGCTCCCTATCATTCGCGAGACGATCTTCTCTGGGTTGAATTTTCCGACGGTCCAGCGACTCCGCGCGGACTGGTGGCGCAAGGCGCCGAAGCGAAGCCCTCACGGGAGGCCGAGAGCCACGCCGTTGCGGAAACGCCCGCCGGAAGGCGAGTCCGTCCCCCCGCCCGTCGGCGACCATTGGCTGAGGGCGGGGTCGCGAAGGCGGCCCTCTACAAGGTCAATCTTGATCGTCTATTCGCTCTGATCGATAAATTGGAAACCCGTCAACAGCTTCCTCTCACCGACGTCATGACATCGCTTGGTGTTCGCACCGAGAGCGGACTGGACGACTATCGCCGTTTCCTGGAGTCGGGCGAAGCGATAATCGTGGAGGAAAGAAGCTGGTCGGCGGCCCCGCCTCTGAGTCGTATGGCGGTTGTTCTCCGGAACCCCGATGTCGACGAATTGCGAAAAGAGCTTCGCTTGTTTCCGTCATATGTGGAACTGGAGCGGGTGTTGTCGCAGGAAGCCGTCGGCGTTGCGTTCGATGCGACAACTTTCGGGCGGGCGGCGTATACGTATACGGCCTTGGCGGAGCTTGCAGAAATTGGCGCATCCGTTCATGGGGCGGGCTTTTTCGTAACCCCACGAGATCCCGGCGATGATGGGTTCGCGAAGATCGCCGTTTCCGCATATGATCGCCTAGAGCTAGGCGGCAGCTGGGTCGCGACGGGACGCTGGCTTGAGGAACTGATTGTGGAGCATGGAATCCACCCCGTCGTTGCGCGGCGGCGGCTCCAATCTGCCGCCAGCCGTGGCTTGGTCAAGCGCGTTACCGAAGGATCGACGACGGAAACCGGGCATGACCGTCACACACTGAGGACGCTGGCATTGAAGGACGGCGCTCCGTACGTAAAGGTGGAGTATCTTTACAGGGGTGACTTCCTCATCCCGGGGAAAGCCAGTTCGAGTTTAAAAATCGAATTGATTGAGACATGAGCCTCCGTGTAAAATTGGGCAGTAAGCGGGGAACCGACCGCGATTCTCTTCTGTCGGCCTTCGGCGTTCTTTCCAACCCGTTTCCGACTGCGAATCAGACTCTTGATAATCCTCATTATCCTGTACCGGAGGATGATGAGGCGGAAGAAAAAATCATTACGTTCCTGCGGGAGATGAAATCTGAAGTGCTGGTCGTTCTCGGCACCCAAGGGGTTGGAAAAACCAATTTCCTTAATTATCTAGACGATCAAATCCGAGAGGTAAAGGATACACTGGACGGCTACTACATTGTCCGATATATGGCCGATCCGGAACCGTCCTTCGACGCGACGGTTCGCATGATTTTCTTGGAATTCGGGATTCCACATCTCAAAAAAATCGCGGAATCGTTAACCAATTCACAGGATGCGTTGTCTATTGTTAGGTCCTACGATCTGAGAGAGGCCCTGTCGATCCTTTCCAAAAATCCTGACGACGACGAACTTCTCCGGCTTTGCCAACAGTGGCTGTTTGGCTCACGTCTTCTGAACGCTCACAGGTACGGTCTCGGTGTCAACTTTAGGCTGGACACAGTGGAATCGCGCACGGCTGTATTACGAGACTACATCATGCTCAGTGCGGAACTGGGACTATTGAAGGGCATATTCCTCTTGCTTGACGAGTTAGAAAAGCAGGCGGGCGTGCTCGGTCCCACAGCGGTGGTCCGCTACCTGTCGGGCTTACGGGCAATCATGGATGCACTTCCGAAGTATCTGTTTATGATCATAGCTGTTACGCCGGACGCTATGCGCAGGTATTCAAGCGCCCTTCCCGCCTTTCGGAGCAGGTTGGAGAATCAGATTGAGTTAGGGCCGCTTGCCAATTTCGAAGAAGCAAGGGAATTGGCGGAATTCTACCTAGAGAAAGCGAAGCTGGCAGTTCCTGCGAAACAAAGGAAATCGGGCTCAAGAGATTTGGTAACCGAGCAAGAGATGTCAGAAATCTTTAACGATTCAATGGAGTTATCGAAACGCCGCGGCGACGACGGTGTTCGGCAGCGAGAATTTCTGAACGAGCTGCATGACATCGCGGAAAAGAAAATTCAAGAATGTGCGTGACGGCCCCGTCATCGATTCAGGATGCCCGTGTTCCTCACGCATCAGTAGTACCAAGCCGAACTGACAATGAGCGACGGGTTTAGAGGCGGTTGCGTTGGGGGCTGTAGGCCAACAACGGTGCGCAATGCCGGCGACCCGGTAGATCGGCCGCTCCTGGGTTCGGGGTGAGTTGGTGGGCCAACTGTTAGACCCACCCGGGCCGACTGACACGAACAAGTCCCGACTGGCAGCGAAACCCCCGCCGACGTCACTTCGCGGCGTCAACCGTGCGGACGTGTCCGCGAGCGCTGTAGTCGAGGATAGCGTCGTCAGCGGTCAGGAGCGGCGCGTCCCAATGGCGGGCGGTGGCGACAATGAGGCGGTCGGCGGGGTCGGCGTGAAAGGAGCCGGGCAACCGCACGCTGTCCACGGCGATCTCCGGCTCGACAGGTGCGAGCTTGATTCCCGGCAGGGCGAGGGCCGTTCTGATCCAGGAGCCAACCTCTCGGCCGAGGTGAAGGCGGCCCTTCTCGGCCAGCAGTGCGATTTCCCACGGGGTTATGGCGGAGACCAACGCGAAGTCGGTCCGTACGGTATCGTCAATCGCGGCGCGGGCAGCGCTCCCGAGCCGCGGGTCATCGTTTACGACCCAGATCAACGCATGGGTATCGAGTACGATCATTCCGCGGCGGACCAGTCGGAGGGATCGGCCGCCGGCCGGAATGGATCGTGGTAGGCCAGCACCGAACCTCGCATCGCCCCGATGATGGATGGGCTTTCATCGGGAGGCTGCAAGGGAGACAGCACTGCCACCGGCCGTCCCCGTTTGGTGATCGTCACCGGCTTCCGATCCTTGTTCATCTGGTTGATGACACGGAGGCATCTCGCCTTGAACTCGGCCGCTCCCATTAGGTTTGCCATCAGATTCACCTTCCATATGTAGAGCACCTGATAGATTTACATGTACATATTTATAGGTACATGTTCAATAGAACAGCCGTCTAATCGGCACCTGTCGTGTCCAGTTCGCACCCCGCCACACGATCTGCTAAAAATTTTCCATCGCGCTCCGGAACCCACGAACCCACGGACAGTCCGGGCCGGGAGGTTTTCGTTTGATCGAGGTCGAGGGTCTCACCCGAAAGTATGGTGATTTGGTGGCGGTGGACGGTGTCTCCTTTTCCATCGGAAAGGGGGAGGTCGTCGGCCTTCTGGGGCACAACGGCGCCGGCAAGACCACCATCATGCGGATGCTCACGGGGTACATCGAGCCCACCGCGGGGTCGGTGGTCATCGACGGCATGCCGCTCTCCGGAGCGCGCCTGAGCATCCAGCGCAAGCTGGGCTATCTGTCCGAAAACGCTCCGCTTTATCCGGACATGTCGGTGGTGGGCTACCTCGAGTACGTGGCCGACCTGCGCGGGGTTCCGCGCGCCGGCCGGCCGGCCGTGCTCAAGCGGGCACTGGAGCGGACGTGGCTGATGGACCGGGCGCTGGACCCGGTGGGCACGCTGTCGAAGGGCTACAAGCAGCGGCTGGGAGTGGCCCAGGCCATTGTGCACGAGCCGGAGATCCTGATCCTGGACGAGCCCACAAACGGCCTCGACCCCACGCAGATCTTTCAAATGCGTTCGCTGGTGAACGACTTGAGTCAGAAAGCCACCATCATCATTTCCACGCACATCCTCCAGGAGGTGGAGGCGGTCTGCGAACGGGTGATCATCATGGTGCAGGGACGCATTGCGGTGGATGCCCGGTTGAGTGAGTTGCAACAGTCCCATCGGTTGGTGGTGGGGCTGGGGAGTCCGTCCGATGACGCGGCCGACCGGCTCCGGGAGGTCCCGGGGGTGGGCCTGGTCACGGCAGCGGACGGGCCACGCGGGACGAGCTACGGTCTCGAGCTCGAGGCCCCCGCGGAGACGGTGGCGCCGGGCGTTGCCAGGGCGGCCGTCGAGGGGGGCTGGGAGCTCTATCGTATGAGCGAGGAGGCGCGCACCCTGGAGACCGTGTTCCGCGAGGTAGGCACGAAGGAAGTGGGAGAGAAGGGTGGCCATGGCGGGTAGCATCTGGAGCATCGCGAAGAAGGAATTTTCGACCTACTTCTCGTCGCCGGTGGCGTTCATCTTCCTGGGGACGTTCTCGGCCGTGTGCCTGTTCATTTTCTTCTGGGTCGAGCAGTTTTTTGCGCGCAACATCGTCGACGCCAGGCCGTTGTTCGATTGGATGCCTATTCTGCTCATCTTTCTCAGCGCGGCCCTGACCATGAAGATGTGGAGCGAAGAACGGCGCATGGAGACCCTCGAGGTTCTCTTCACCATGCCGGTCAAGACGCTCCATCTGGTGCTGGGCAAGTTTCTGGCTTGTCTGGGCCTGGTGGCCATCGCGCTGGTGCTGACGGTGGGGGTACCCGTTACGGTCTCGTTCATGGGCCGGCTCGACTGGGGCCCGGTGCTGGGGGCCTACACCGCCTCGTTGCTGCTGGCGGCCGCCTACTGCTCCATCGGCCTCTATATAAGCTCGAGGAACGAGAGTCAGATCGCGAGCCTCATTCTCACCACCGTGATCGGCTTTCTGTTCTATCTGCTGGGCTCCCTGACGTTTGGTTCCCTGGTGGGTCATGCCTGGGCCGAATACCTGGGCCTGGCGGCCACGGGCGTCCGTTTCGAGTCCATCACACGGGGCATTCTGGACCTGCGGGACATCTACTACTACGTGAGTGTCGTCGGCGTCTTTCTCGCCCTGAATGTATTCTCCCTCGAACGGCTCAGGTGGTCGAGGCAGGGGCAGAAGACGGGTCACCGGGCTTGGCGGGCAGTGACGGCGCTGGTCATACTCAACTTCGTCCTGGGCAACTTCTGGCTCCATCGCGGCGTGACCGCGCGCGCGGACCTCACCGAGGGAAGGGATTACTCCATCTCCCAGGCGACCCGCGACCTCATCGGCCAGTTGCAGGAGCCGTTGCTCATCCGGGGTTATTTCAGCGCCCGGACCCATCCGGTCCTGGCGCCGTTGATACCCCGGATCCGGGATACCATTCGCGAGATCGAGTCCATCAGCGGCGGCCGGGTGCGCGCCGAGTTCGTGGACCCACGGGAGGAGCCCGATCTGGAGGAGGAGGCCAACCAGCGCTACAACATCCGTCCCATCCCGTTCCGCACCGCCGACCGTTATCAAACCTCGCTGGTCAACTCCTACTTCGATCTGCTGCTCCAGTACGGTGACAAGCACGAAGTGCTGCGGTTCACGGATCTGATCGAGATGAAGGCGGGGCGGACGGGAACGGACGTGCGCCTGCGGAACCTCGAGTACGACCTCGCCCGAAGCATCAAGAAGGTGCTGTACGGCTTTCAGGGCATCGGAGCGCTCTTCGCCGGCATCGATCGTCCGGTGGACTTTCGGGGGTACATCTCCTCGGAAGACAAGCTGCCGAAGTCCATTACACTCTTCAGATCGCAGTTGATGGCCACATTGAAAGAGCTCCGCAAGGAGTCCGGTGGAAAGTTCAAGTACGAAATCATCGATCCCGAGGCCAAAGGCGCCGCGGTGGCCAGGCAGCTCGCGGAACAGTACGGCTTCCGGCCCATGGCCGCGGGCCCCTTCGATCCGAAGCGGTTCTACTTCTACATGGTCATGAAGAACAACGGCACGACGGTGCAGGTGCCCATGCCCGTGAAGTTGAACCAGGAGGCCGCCCGGCGGAGCGTCGAGGCCGCGCTCAGGAGGTTCGCTCCGGGGTTCATCAAGACCATCGGTTTTCATTCCCCGCCGCCGGAACCGCAGCAACCGGGAACGCGTCCCCGGCCGCCGGATAGGCAGTTTCGGTTTTTGGGGCAAAAGCTGCGGGAGAACTATCGCATCGCGGAGGTGGACCTCAAGTCCGGCCTGGTGCCGGAAAACGTGGATTTGCTGTTGCTCGCGGCTCCCAAGGTACTGACGCCGAAGCAGCGGTTTGCCGTGGATCAATTCCTCATGAAGGGCGGCTCCGTGGTCTTGTTGACGTCGCCCTACACCGTGGCGCGCACCCGGGCCGGTCTGGCCGCCAGCCGGTACACCTCCGGTCTGGAGCCGCTGCTGGAGCATTACGGGCTGACCGTCCAGAAGACCCTGGTGCTGGATCCACAGAACGAGCCATTCCCGGTATTCGTGAACCGCAAGGCGGGCACTTTCACGGTCCGTGAGCTGGAACTCGTGCCGTATCCCTATTTCGTCGATGTCAGGAGCGACGGCCTCAACCAGGACAATCCGATTACCGCCAGACTGCCCCAGTTGACCATGAGCTGGGCTTCGCCGTTGACGCTTCCCGACGATGAGGTTGGCGGCACCAGCACCACACCGCTGCTTGCGAGCTCCGACGCGTCCTGGGTGTCGAGCTCCCTGAAGGTGCATCCCGATTTCAAGATCCACCCGAAACTCGGGTTCGAGAAAGAGGGCCAATCCAAGGGCCATGTGCTGGCCGGGATCGTGGAGGGGATCTTCCGTTCCTACTACACCGGCAAGGAATCGCCGCTGCTGGCCAAGGACGACGGTGAAGAGAAGCCGGCGCCGGGCGGTGAAGAGGCCCAGGGTTCTACGGAAGGAGAGGACGAGCCGGTGGTGACCGGAATGATCGAAAAGTCGCCGGAATCGGCCCGTATTATCCTCATCGGCTCCAACGAAGCGTTCACCGACCAGACGCTGCAGCTCTCCCGCGCCGCGGCCAATGACCGGTTCGTCAACTCGTTGCAGTTCCTGGAGAACGTGGTGGACTGGGCACTGGAGGACCGGGCGCTGCTTTCCATTCGGAGCCGTGCCCACTTTGCGCGAACGCTGGTGCCCATGACGCGCGAGCGAAAAGCGTTCTGGGAGTATCTGAACTATGGCCTCGTGCTGATGGGTCTGGCGTTGATCTACGGGGCTCACCGCTATCATCTGCAACGCCTGCGGGACCGTTACCAAAGGATGCTGGCGGCGTAGAGACGGCGTAGAGAAGAAGAGGGACAGGCCGCCAAATAGGAAAGGTTTTCTTCGTGAGTCGATCGATTAAGCTCTTGTTGCTGTTGTTGGTCCTTCAGGCGGGCCTGGTGGCCTGGGTCAACCTTCCGGGAGACGACTCCGGCGCTTTCGAGGCGGACAAGCCGCTGCTGGCCGTCGAAGCGGAGAGCGTAGATACAGTGACCATCGAGCAACCGGGCGAGGCGCCGTTGCGCATGGTGCGCAAGGACACCGGCTGGGTGCTGCCCGGGAAGGGCGACTTTCCGGTCCTGTCCGCGAAGTTCGAGGAGTTTACGGAGAAGTTGCTCGGCGTCAGGCGCTCCTGGCCGGTGGGCAAGACCCTGGTTGCGGCCAGGCAGTTCAAGGTGGTCCCCGATCAATTCGAGCGGCGGGTGAAGTTTCTCCGGGGGACGGATGTCCTGGGCGACGTCTTCCTCGGTACGTCTCCCGGATTCCGCAAGGTCCACGCACGCCTCGAAGGCGACAAGCAAACCTACGCCATCGATTTCAATGCCTTCGACGCGCCGGTGGACGCGGATCAGTGGTATGACACGGAGATCCTGAAGACGGCGGTGGAGGATATCGCCCGCATCGATCTCGGGGCTTATGCGTTGAAGGCAGGGGACGGGGGATTTCAGGTCGAAGGGCTGCGGGAAAATGAAGAGACCGATGCCGAGCCGGTGCGACAGCTCGTGGAAGGTGTGGCGGAGGTAGGTTTCAAGGACGTCCTTTTCGAGGACGGCAAGGCGCTCTTCGACGCCGGAAGGCCGGTCCTCGAGTACACCATCGAGCCGAAGGAAGGATCACCGGTCAAGTATATGGTGGTGTCGCCGGAGGAGGGCGACCACTACATCCTCAAGAGCTCCGCTCGGCCGCATTACTTTAGGGTGGACCGGGACCGGTTCGACAAGCTGCGCGGCGCGAGCCGGGTGCAAGTCGTCAAGGGCGTTGTGTCAGGTTGACAGGTCGCCCGTTCCTCGGATACTTTCGATCAGTTGGGCGACCCGTCCACTAGCCACAAACCCAGGAACAAGAGGGAGGAGACACCATGAGTGCACGTCCCATGCCGACCCAGGAAACGGAGCAGTCGGCCGCCAAGCGATTCATCGCGGCCGCCCGACAACTCCATGTAGACGAGCCGGACGCCGACAAACGCTGGCAGAAGATGGGGCCTCTTCTGAGCGAGCTGCTGGCGGACCCCAGTGTGCAGTCACAGTCCGAGAAGTGGCCGTCCTGTGATCAGGGGGGGCTCGCCGAGGGAGGACAGCGGGCTCAGAACCTGCTGCTCTACGAGGATCCGGATCATGGGTTCGTCATCAACGGACTGGTGAAGGCGCCGGGAACCCGCACCAGCATACACGACCACGCGCACAACTGGACCCTGTACGGGGTCTTGGACGGGCACGAGACCGTCGAACGGTATGAACGGCTGGACGACGGCTCCAAGCCGGACTATGCGGAAGTCCGAAAATCCGAGAACGTTCAGGTGGGACCGGGCAAGATCGATCTCGTGGGCCCGTGGCAGATCCACGCGGAGGAGAGTGGCGAGGAGCGCACCGTCGCCATCATCGTCCGTGCCGAAAAGCCCGGCGGTTTCCTCCAGGGCAGATACGACCCGGAAACCTCCAAGTATTGGCAGGGGTACGGGCCTACCCAGATACCCTACGACTTCGAATAGCGCGAACGCGGCGGGGCTTTCGTTGGTCATCGACGCCGACGGTGTCGGAGTCCGCGAAAGCCCGGATTCTCGAGGAAAATGCGCGGAATTTTTTCGGTGAATGACCCGCGCATCGGTTTTTTCGACCCTATTGCCGGTAAAGTTGACAAAGAGGTTCACACCGGGTACTCTAAGCCGATGCTTTTAAAGGAGTTCTGCATGGCACGCTGCTTCGTGGTCCTCGCGAGTCTTCTTTTCCTCCTTTTCAGCGGTTTGACCTACACGCCAGCCGCGTTGGCGCGTGGTCCCGTTACAACCGCCACCGATCCGTTTGTCATCCCCGCAGGGCTCAAGCCCGCCGTCGAGTTCTGGAAGGCGATCTTTCTCGATTACGACTCGGACCAGCTCGTGTTCTTCGATCCCAAGAACATGTCGAAGATCCACCAGGTGGTCGAGATCAAGCAGGGTGCCAGGACACGGCAAGTGGTCCGTTCCGTGCGCGCGCGACTCACGCGGCGCGGCATCCCGTCGCACCGGATCAAGGTGCAGCGGGGGATCAGCGAGCGTTTCGCAGCCGGGGTGCGGCGGTCCGGGCGTTACATGGCGCATATGCGCAAGATCTTCTCCGCCCGCGGGCTCCCGGTGGAGTTGGCCTACCTGCCGCTGGTCGAGTCCTCGTTCAGGAACGACGCGCGCTCGTTCCGCGGCGCCGTGGGTATGTGGCAGTTCATGCCGAGCACCGGCCGTCTATACATGCGCGTGACGCGGCTTGTGGATGAACGCAGGGATCCGCTGGATGCGACCCGGGCCGCGGCTCGTCTGTTGCAGGACAACTACCGGGAGCTCGGGACCTGGCCGCTGGCGGTGACCGCGTACAACCACGGGCGCGCCGGCATGCGAAGGGCGGTGCGCAGACTGGGCACCCGGGACATCGTCACCATCATCCGCCGCTACCGCGGGCGTACCTTCAAGTTCGCGTCCAAGAACTTCTACGCGGAGTTTCTCGCGGCCGTGCACGTCATGCGTGACCTCGAGCGGCACCTGCCCCACGTCCGGTTCGATCAACTCGTGCGGCACGAAGAGATCAGCCTCACCAAGCGCGTGGCGGTGTCGTCGTTGCTCCGCCACAGCCGGGTGTCCCGGGCCGAGTTGCTTACCTGGAATCCGGCCTTGAGTCGCCACGCGGCGTGGATGCCCGCGGGCTATCGGCTGAAGGCGCCGGAACTGCAGAGCCAATGGCTTCGCAAGGCATTGGCGGGCATCGGGCCGATGCCGTCGTTCCCGTACCACGTCGTCAGCCGAGGCGATACGCTTTCCGAACTTGCGAAAGTCTACGGCACATCGGCGCGCGCGATCCAGTCGATGAACGGCTTGCGGAGTGTCCATCGATTGCGGGTAGGACAGCGGCTCGAGATTCCGAGCAAGTCGTTGGCCAGGCCGTCGGTCAAGCGGTCAGTCAATCGACAACCCGTCAGGGTGGTGGAACGACCACGTACCGATGGTGGTTCGCACCATGTGGTCAGTCGGGGCGATACGCTTTGGGACATTGCCAGATTCTATGGCACGTCGGCACGGGCGATCCAGTCGGTGAACGCCTTGGTGAGCGTCCGGCGTCTGCTTCCGGGACAGCGGCTCGCGATCCCTGGCGGTCCGTCCTCAAGCCGGTCGTTGAAAAGGGTGGTGAAGAAACCGCGGATCTATCACCGCGTGCGCCGGGGTGAAACCCTTTCCACCATTGCCGACCGCTACCGAGTGTCGCCGGCGGCCCTCCAACGCGCCAACTCCATCCGCAACCGGCACCGGATACGGGCCGGGCAGCGCCTTAGAATACCGGGGACGCAATCCTGATGGAACACGGGCGGGTTTGAAACCCGCCCCTACATCTCGTCGACACGCCTTGCCGGAAACAGGCAATCCAAACCCCTCTCTCCCCCGGGAGAGGGGTGGCCTCGATCCGTCCCAAACCCAACCCCTCTCCCTCTGGGAGAGGGTGGCCGAAGGCCGGGTGAGGGCGCTACAATAACCCTCCCCCTCCCGCTAGGGCTTGCACGGCCGATGCGATATAATGGCTGTAGCTTATGTACCAGAGCCTTCTCCAGGCCACGGCTGGATGCTACCTTCTGGCGACGGGCGCGTTCATCCTCTACCTGTTTTCCCCGCGGGAATCCTTGTCCCGCGCGGGCCAGGGTCTCCTGCTGGCGGGTTTCGTCGGCCACGCGGTAAACTTCACGCTCCTCTTTCATGAGGCCGGCTTTCCCGCCTTCGCCCAGACGTCCGCCACGCTGTCCTTCTACGGTTGGTTGATGGTGGGCGTGTACCTTACGGTGCAGCTCAAGTATCGGCTTCCCATCCTGGGAGGGTTCGTCGCGCCGCTGGCCTTCCTCATGTCCCTGCGGTCCATCACCCTGGGAGATCCCGGTCTGGAAACGCCGCCGGCCTTGTTGACCTATTGGCTGCCGCTGCACGTGACCCTGGCGTTGTTGGGCAACGCGGTCTTCGCCCTGGCGTTTGCCGTGAGCGTGGTCTATCTGCTGCTCCGGCGCCAGCTCAAGAACAAGCGGATGACCGGCTTGAGCCGCTCCTTGCCGGCTCTCGAGACCCTGGATCGCCTCAACAAGATATTCCTGGTCTGGGGCTTTCCGTTCATGACCCTGGGCATCCTCACGGGCAGCGTGTGGGCGCACGCGCAGTGGGGCACCTACTGGTCCTGGGAGCCGCGCCAGATCACCTCCGCCTTGACTTGGCTGCTGTACGGCATCCTCCTCCACGGCCGGCTGACCGCGGGCTGGCGCGGCCGGAAGGCGGCGGTGTGGACCATCGCGGGTTTCATGATCGTCCTGGCCTACTTCCTCTGGGGGGACGCGTTTTTCCTGAGCCGCCACGGAGGCCGCTTTGAGTGAGACGGGACGACAGATCCTCGTGGTCGGCCTGAACCACCGGACGGCGCCCGTGGAGGTCCGCGAGCAGTTGGCGTTCTCCCCCAAGCGCCTCAACGGGTCGCTCCACGAACTCGTGACGCTTCCTTCGGTGGACGAGGGCGTGATCCTGTCTACCTGCAACCGGGTGGAGGTGGTGGCCGTGGCCCGGGACGGCGGGACGGGCTTTGCCGAGATCGGGGACTTTCTCAGGAAACAGCCCGGCGTCCGCGTCGACCCCACCGAAGAACAGCTCTACCGTCATGTTCGCAAGAGCGCGGTGCGGCATGTCTTCCGGGTGGCGTCAAGCCTGGATTCCATGGTGGTGGGCGAGCCGCAGATCCTCGGGCAGCTTAAGGAGTACTACGCCATCGCCCAGCAAGCCGGCACCGTCGGCAGCATCCTGCACCGCCTCTTCCATCGTTCCTTTTCCGTGGCGAAACGGGTGAGACAGGGAACCGGCATCGCCAACCGGTCCGTTTCGGTGGGCTCGGTGGCGGTGGACCTGGCGAAACGGATCTTCGACAGGCTGGAGGAAAAGACCGTGATGGTCATCGGTTCCGGCGTCATGGGCGAGTCGCTGGTGCGCCACCTGGTGGAGAACGGCGTGCGGAGCCTGATGATCACCAACCGCACCTTCGAGAAGGCGGTGGAGCTGGCGGACCGCTTCGAGGCGAGCCCGATTCGTTTCGAGGACTATGCCCGCTACCTCAAGATGGCCGATGTGGTCATCGGCTCGGTGGAGTCGGAGGAGGCACTCATCACGCGTGAGACCGCGGCCGAGGTGCTTCGGGAAAGAAAGCAGGACAACATGTTCCTCATCGACCTCGGGGTGCCCAGGAACTTCGACCCCCTCATCAACGGCCTGGACAACGTGTACCTCTATCACATCGACGATTTGACCGATGTGGCGCGGGAGAATCTCCGAGGCAGAGAGAGCGAGGCGGACAAGGGAGAGGTGATCGTCGACCAGGAGGTGGAGACGTTCTATCGGTGGTTCACCTCCCTGGATCAGGTTCCCACCATCGTTGCGCTGAAGCGGAAGTTCGAGGAGATCCGGGAAGGAGAGCTCAGGAAGTCGCTGGAGTCGAACCTCAAGGACGTTTCCGAGCGGGAGCGCAAGGCCATCGAGGACCTGACCGCGGCCATGATCAACAAGATTCTTCACGGACCCCTCACGCGGCTCAAGGAGCGGCCCGACGAGGATGCCGCCTACCACGATACGGTCCGGGCGCTGTTCGACCTGGACAAGGAGCCGGGGCCGGACCGGGGCGACCCATGAGCATGGACAGGATCCGCATCGGCACCCGGCGGAGCCCGCTGGCATTGGCCCAGGCGGAATGGG
Organism: uncultured Binatia bacterium (SeqCode); assembly: GCA_965221155.1. Classification (GTDB taxonomy): domain Bacteria; phylum Desulfobacterota; class Binatia; order UBA9968; family JAJDTQ01; genus JAJDTQ01. The sequence continues at coordinate 3,610,479 of OZ244869.1, forward strand.
TCCAAGGCCGCATCCGGGAACACCACCCGCAAGCCACGGTGGAGGTGGTGCCCATCCGGACCAGCGGCGACCGCTTCCGGGACGTGCCCATCGAGAAGATCGGAGCCAAGGGGGTGTTCATCAAGGAGATCGAGGAGGCGCTTCTGGAAGGTGCCATCGACGTGGCTGTGCACTCCATGAAAGACCTGCCGACGGAGCTGCCGGAGGGGCTGGCTATCGCCGCGGTGCCGGAGCGCGAGGACCCGAGAGACGTGTTGATCAGCCATGTTGCCGGGAGCCTCGCCGAGCTGCCGGCCGGGGCTCGGGTCGGCACCGGCAGTCTCAGACGGCGGGCGCAGGTGCTGAACTGTCGGCCGGACCTGACCGTGGTGCCCATACGGGGAAACGTGGATACGCGGCTGGCCAAGCTCCGGCGCGGCGAGGTGGACGCCCTCGTGCTGGCCCTGGCCGGGATGAAGCGCCTGGGCCGGGAGCGCGAGACCACACAACCGCTGCCTGCCGAGACCTGGTTGGGCGCCGTTGCCCAGGGGGCGCTGGGTCTGGAGACCCGCAGCCACGAGGTGGATCGGCTCCGCTTCCTCAACCATGAGGCGTCGGCACTGGAGGTGGAGGCCGAGCGGGCGTTCCTGGGCCGCCTGGAAGGTGGCTGCCAGGTGCCGGTGGGCGCACGGGCCGTGGTGGCGGAAGACAGGGTTGCGCTGGCCGGCATGGTGGCGGAGGTGTCCGGCAGGCGGATCTTCCGGGGTGAGATCTCGGGGGAGAGCGCGGATGCGGCCTCCTTGGGGGTTCAGCTCGCGGAGAGACTGCTGGATGAGGGGGCGGGCGCTGTCCTGAGGGAGGCCCGGCCGTGAGCGAAGCGGCGACGCCGGCACCGGCGAGATCCGGTGATGCCCCGCTGTCCGGACAACGGATCCTGATCACGCGCCCGCGCGAGCAGAGCGACGCCTTCGCGCGCAGCCTGGAAGCCCTCGGCGCCCGGACCGTGGTCTTCCCCACGGTGGAGATCCTGCCGCTCCGGGACGGCGCCGTCCTGGACGAGGCGGTCCGCGGCCTGGCGGCACAGGATTGGCTGGTCTTCACCAGCGCCAACGGCGTCCGGCACTTCCTGGCGCGTTGCGAGGCACTGGGTTGCATCGACAGCCTTGAGCGGCTCGACATCGCCGCCATCGGTCCGCAAACCGCCCGCTTGCTGGAGGACCGCGGCCTTTCGGTCAGCCTGATCCCCGAGGAGTATCGCGCGGAGGGCATCCTCGCCGCCCTTGACCCGGACCGGGTACGGGGCCGCCGCTTCCTGCTCGCGCGGGTGGCGGGAGCCCGGGACGTGCTCCCCGAGACCCTCCGCCGATGGGGCGCGGCGGTGACCGTGGTGGAAGCCTACCGGACCGAACCCGTGCGCGACGGCGCCCAACGGCTGGCGCGGATTCTGGAGCAGGTGGACTGGGTCACGTTCACGAGCCCGAGCACGGTAAACGCTTTCATGGATCTGCTGGAGGCGGCCAACACGGAACCTCCGGGGGCCGGGGTCCGGGTGGCTTGCATCGGCCCCATCACCGCGGATGCCTCCCGGGAGCGCGGCCTGGAAGTGGACGTGGCCGCACGGGAATATACCGTGCCGGGCCTGATCCATGCGCTGGCAGAATCCTCAGCTACAGGCCTTGACAAAAACTTGTAGGGGCGGGTTTCAAACCCGCCCGTGCCACGAACCACGGCACGCGCTATCAGGAGGCAACCATGGCATTCCCCGTGACCCGGCCACGCCGACTTCGACGAACCGCCCTGTTGCGCGACCTCGTGCGCGAGACCGGGTTGAGTCCCCGGGACTTCATCTATCCCCTGTTCGTGTGTCCGGGGCGTGACCGGGTCCAACCCGTCACCTCCATGCCCGGCGTTGCCCAGCTTTCGGTGGACCGCGCGGCCCAAGAGGCCGAGACCGTGTGGCGTCTGGGTATTCCGGGCGTGATCCTGTTCGGCATTCCCGAGACCAAGGACGCGGTGGGCTCGGAGGCCTACGCCGAGCACGGCGTGGTGCAGGAAGCGATACGGGCCATCAAGGACAAGGTCCCCGAATTGCTGGTGATCACGGATGTCTGTCTGTGCGAGTACACCGACCACGGCCACTGCGGCATCGTCGAGGGCGGTGAGGTGGACAACGACGGCTCCCTGGAACTGCTGGCCGAAGAGGCGTTGTCCCACGCCCGGGCCGGGGCTGACATCGTGGCTCCGTCCGACATGATGGACGGCCGGGTGGGAGCCATTCGCTCCGCGCTGGACGGAGAGGGACTGGAGAACGTGGTCATCATGGCCTACGCCGCCAAGTATGCGTCGGGGTTCTACGGACCGTTTCGCGAGGCCGCGGAATCGACGCCGCAGTTCGGCGACCGTCGTTCGTATCAGATGGACCCGGGCAACAGCGACGAGGCGCTGCGGGAAGTGGAGGCGGATATCGCCGAGGGCGCCGACATCGTCATGGTGAAGCCGGCGCTGTCGTACCTGGACGTCATCTCGCGGGTCAAGCAGCGTTTCCGCTATCCCACGGCCGCGTACAACGTGAGCGGCGAATACTCCATGATCAAGGCCGCCGCCCAAAACGGCTGGATCGACGAGACCACGGTGGTCCCGGAGGTACTGCTGTCCATCAAACGGGCTGGCGCCGACCTGATCCTAACCTACTTCGCCAAGGAGATGGCTGGCGCTCTGTAAGGAGCCACCCATATGTCAAAACCTACAGACCGCTGTTAGATTTCCGCTCTTGAGGTTTCGTACGGAACGGAATCAGCCGGCAACGGCCGCAAGAAGAGACCCAAATTGCCGAAATGAGTTGATGGCGTTACCGAAGCGTTGAGGTTGGGGGAAAGACAGCATTGTGTGAATGGATTGCAGCTAACTCAAACCCAATGTACTTGGAACGCTGGGAGAAAATTCCCGTAAACGGGAGGCGAGTGTCGACGGAAGTGCATTTCTACAATCCAGAGCCACACTGCATCAGTGTTGATTTTCAGGCTAACGACTACCCGAGATATAAGCTAGATGGCGAGTCAACGGTTGTGTCGGTTGATCCTGTGAAGGTGATATTCCCAGCGAGCCTCCGGCGCGGCCTCACATGTATGTGCAGACTCGGACGACAACTGGAGGTGGACCTATGCCGCTTTGGTCGTTGGCCGGCTCCGAACGGGCGCGGCTGTTGATGGAACTTGGAATAATTGCCGCAAATAATCTGTCGGCGATGGGGCCAACGATGCTCATCCTCGATTCTGGTTTTTGGCGTCTGGACACTGATTGGTTGAGACGTTACGCAGAAGACCTTGGATCTCCACATGCAAATTTCAAACTATAGCGTCGACGCCGGCAACTGAGATCAATTTCGATGATCTGACGTGGGCTGGCTGGAAGATTATTCGTTTGGAGGGTAAACCTCCGGATGCGGCGATAACTACAGGGTTTGGGGGGATGTAAATGGTGAGATGTGCCCCCTTAACTCTCTCCCAAAAATTCCACCAAATCTCACGAAAAATGTTACACCGGGTGGGGAGGCATGCAATTCTAGACGGCGGGGAAAGGCGGGGAGTCTACAATGACAAGATCGTTGACCATCGACTATGGCGATGACGTCCTGCTGGCGTTGGGCTTAACCCCTGAGGAGTTTCGGGAGGAGGCCAAGCTCCTGATTGCCGTAAAACTCTACGAGATGGGCCGCCTTTCAACCGGTGCGGCGGCTGCATTGGCGGACCTGCCCAAGCCGTTGTTCTTGACGAAGCTGGCCGACTACGGTGTAGACACCTTCGACTTGCCCGCGGAAGAGCTTCAACGCGACTTGAGCGGTGCGCGACGTCATCTGTAACACCTCGCCCTTGCAGTATCTGCATCAGACGGAACTGCTCCACCTGTTGCCGGCCTTGTTTGAAGCAGTGCAGGTGCCATCGGCTGTAGCGGCTGAACTGGCCGAAGGCAAAAGGCGAGGCGTCGACTTGCCCGAATTGGCAGGACTTCCCTGGGTGGCAGTGCGATCGGTGCGTGATCGCAAGTTGTTGCCTCTCGTTACTAGCTTGGGCAACGGAGAGAAGGAGGTTCTTGCCTTGGGTTTGGAGGCGTCGGATCACCTGCTTGTGTTGGACGACCGGTACGCGCGCCGACACGCCATCGCGGTAGGGCTGGAGGTCACGGGAACGTTAGGAATCTTGTTGTTGGCAAAGGAACGTCGCCTCCTGGACTCGGTTCGCCCTGCCTTGGACCGCCTCCAAAGGCTACGGTTCCGGCTTAAAGCAGCGACTTACCGGCTGGTTCTCGACTTGGCAGGTGAAGCGGGCTGATTTCACCACAACTTTGGATTCGCCCAGACTCCAGGGCGAATACGGCGGTTCATTCCGTCCGTCCCAGCAGCCGCCGCACCTCTTTCACCCTGTTCCGGAGGGTCTTCTCGCACTCGGGCTCGCGTTCGGGGGTGTGCACCTGCGCTTCGGAGAGCCGGAAGAGCAGCACCCGGGCGTCCCGGCAAAGGCGGATGACGTACGTGTTGGAGTCAGCGTCGTGATAGGACTCCACCGCCTTCACGGTGTCGTCCTCGGACCGGATGATGGCGTTGGCCCACGCCTCGATGTCCGGAAGGGCCGTCTCCCCGACGTGATCGGTAATCATGCGGACATGCGGCTAGCTCTTTGGCTTGGGCTTCCGGAAGGGCCGATGACAGGTCCCGCAGGCGTTCTTGCCGAAGGCCTTGACCAACTCGGCGGTGCTCCCGCCCGCCCGTGCCGTTGTCGCGATGGCCTGGGACAGGGTTACGGCGTTCTTGGCCGCGGCCGCGAACTTGTCCCACTGCTCCCAGATCTCCGGCTTGGCGCGCGAGCCGTCGGAGCTTCCCTTGGGGAAGGTGTCGGCGTTGATCTTGGCGAACGATGCCGCCAGTTTGTCGGCACTGGCGGCCACCCCGGCCGCGTCCGTGGCGGATCGCATGGCCTTGCTGGCCCCGCCGATGCCCTTCATCAGTTCCTTGCGTGCTTCGATCACCTTGTCGAACTGCGCCGCCGAGGCGACACTCAGACCCGCGGTCAGGAACGTTCCCGCCATCAGGAACGTTCCCGCCATCAAGACCAATACCCACCGTACTTTCGGCATGTTTCTTCCCTCCGCTATTGCTCGAACTCGTGCTTCTGAAGCTCCCGGATGAGAGCCGTCAGGTTGGGGTCGCTGTTGACCACCTCATTGACCTTGTTCTGGAATTCACCGGCGGCGCGCTCCAAGGGGCCCGTGTCGATGCGGATCCCGAGCCACTGGGTCAGTCGAAGCACCAGGGCCAGGGTTCCTCGCGGGTTCGGAGAAGGCGCCAGATAGTGCGGCAGGGCCGCCCATAGGCTCACGTGGGGCACGCCTTCCTTACGGAACATGTCGCTCAGTATTCCGACGATGCCGGTGGGCCCCTGGTACCGCGACGGTGTGAAGTCCAACTCCTTCATCAGCGCGGGATCCGACGAGAACCCGTTCAAGGGCACCGGTTTGGTGTAGAGCACCTCGTCGAGAAGGGCTCCCAGGGTAATGATGCGGGTGACGCCCCACTCCTGCGCAAGCTCCAGAACGGTTCGGGAGAACGCCTTCCAGTGCAGATGCGGCTCCGCCCCCGAAGCGAAGATGAAGTCCCGGTCCATCTCGTTGCCGGTTCGGTAGTAGTGAAAGTCATAGGACGGCCACTCGATCTCGCGCTGTCCGTCCACCAGGCGTACGTGAGGCCGTTGCACCGAGAAGTCGTAGTACTCCTCCGGGTCGATCTTGGCCAGCTCCGAGGCCAGGAGCTGCTCAACGAGGTAGCGGACCGCGGAGGTGGCTGCGGACCCGGCGTCGCTCCAACCCGAGAAGGACAGGATCAGGAAGGGTTCTCGCAGATCGGGCTGGCGGATATGGGAGACGGCGTCGGAGACCATCTGGTTTGTGTAGCATACCTGTTCATCCAAACACTAGTGGCCTGTAACGTCCAAATCGAGACCAAGATGCACAGGACGGAGGCCCGCAACGAAGATCCGGTGTGTTGGGATTTTCGTCGCGATGGGAGCCCGTATCTGTTACACAGTCCACTAGCCCGACAAGCCGGTTCGTGGATGCGGCCGCTTCCGGACTGGTCCATCATTCATGTGCGATTCGACTTCCCAATACGCCCCGGTGCTGTACGGTCACGACGCGACGCCGGAGGTGGTGGGCGTGGAGCTGGAAGGTGATCGCCATATCCGGCTCTTCTCCCGTGGGTCGTCTTCGTTGGTGTCCAATACGGTTCCGTTCGAGCCGTTCCTTTGGCTGACGTCCGAGGACAAGATGGCGGGATGGGGGGGACACTGCCGGATCGAGCCGCTGTCGGGAACCGGCAGGTTCCGCCGGTTGGCTCGGTTTCCGGATATCGGAAGCCTGGAGTCGGCCAAGTCCTATCTCCAGCGCAAGAGCGGCAAGAGCCTCGGCGCCCCTGGTGTGCCGTACCTGTACCTGCGCGACCCCGTGCAGCAATACCTTCTGTGGTCCGGGAAAACGCATTTTCTCGACATGGGCTTCGACCGCCTTCTACGCATGCAGATCGACCTGGAGGTCTATCGCACGGCCGGCTTCGAATTTCCCAATCCGCTCCGGGAAGGCGATCGCATCACTGCCATCGCCATGTCGGACAGTAGCGGTTGGGAGCGGCTCATCTCCGGCAGGGACCATGACGAAGGGGAGATGCTGGCGGAGATGGTCCGGGAGATTCGTGCCCGTGACCCGGACGTGATCGAGGGGCACAACATTTTCCGCTTCGACCTACCGTACATGGAAGAGCGCGCCCGGCGGTACGGCGTGGACCTGACGGTGGGCAGGGACGGCGGAGTGCCTCGCCACCGCCAGGCGCGGTTTCAGGCCGACGGCCGCTTTATTCCGTACCGGAACTACGCGATCCACGGGCGCCACGTCATCGATACCTGGTTCCTCGCGCAACGCTACACTGAAGCCGACCGTGAGCTCAGACGAAACGGCCTCAAGGATGTGGCCCGCCATTTCGGCGTGGCGTCGGCGGACCGCACCTATATTCCGGGCGCCGAGGCAAGCTGGTATTTCGATCACGATCCGGACACGCTTTTTCGCTATGCGCTCGACGATGTCCGCGAAACCCGGGAAATATCGGCCGTCCTCTCGCCCGGTTACTACGTCCAGGCCCGGATCTTTCCGTCCCGCTACCAGGAGACGGCGCTTGCGGACGACCCGACGAAGATCGATTGGCTCATGCTCCGGGAATATCTCGCCCGGCGCCATTCGATTCCCGCGCCGATGACCCCGGAGCCCGTCGCGCGGAAGTATACGGCGCTGAACGTCCCGGGGGTGTCCCGGCCTGTGGTGCATTGCGATGTCATGGCGCTGTACCCGGCCGTCATGCTGTCCGGTGACGGCCGTCCGGAGGCGGACGAGCTCGGGGTCTTTGCCGAATTGTTGGGTGGTTTCCGGGATCTCCGGGTACGGGCCGGGCAGTTGTCCGACGCCGCTCCGGCCGGGGATGACGACCGTTTCGTCGCAACGGTTCGGTCCGGCATCAAGGTGCTGCTGGACGCGTTCCACGACTACCTGGCCTTCCCCGCCGGCCACTTCAACGACTTCGGCGCGGCGGATCGCGTGACCCGGGCCGGGGGCGAACTTGTTCGCGGTTTGGCTGCGGAGATCGAGGAGCGCAAGGGTCGGGTGGTCACGGTGGATGCCGGCGGCATCTACTTCGTTCCCCCGGCCGGGCTTGCCGGCGCCCCGTCGACGGAGGCGCTGGTGGCCGAGGCGGCGGCGTCGCTGCCGTGGAAGGCCGAGCTCCCACTGGCGCGATATCCAGCGATGTTTTGCTACGCGCCGGAGAATCACGCGCTTCTGGCCGAGCGGGACGAACTCTTCGTGAGCGGTCCCGATTTGAGCGGACGCGGGCACGAGCGTTACCGGCGCCAGTGGCTGGAGGAGATGCTCAGGCTCCTGCTCCAGGGCCGGAAGGGCGAGATTCCTGCGCTGTACGAGCGGTATCGCCAGGCCATCACCCATCACCGCCTCGACCTGTCTGTGCTGAAGCGGACCGAGACCCTGCGAGAATCGCTGGACGACTACCAGATGAAGGTCAAGGGCGGGAAACAGCACCCCCGCGGCGCCTATGAGGTGGCGCTGCGATCGGAGCGGCAGCACCTGTCCGGAGATCAGATCTCCTACTACGTCGTAGGGGAAGGGGCCAACGTGATGGTGAACGCGAACTGCCGGCACGTCGCGGACTGGGACCCCGCCAGTCCGGACGAGAACGTGGACTACTACAAGGCCAGACTCCGCGACCTCTACGAGCAGTTCAGTTCCTTCTTCTCGGAGGAGTGAATCGCGGTCCGGGCCGCGGTCCCGGCACTTTTCATTGACCATGCGAGCCGTTACGGCATATAATACGAAACGGTTCGATCTTTCGAGGAAGAGCAAACAGGAGGTGCTTGATGGAGCTTGTCCAATTTCTATTGCGTTGGGTACATTTCTTGGCCGGCGTGACCTGGATCGGTCTGCTTTACTATTTCAATTTCGTTCAGACGCCGTTTTTCGCCGAAACCGAGGCCGGGACCCGCACCGGCGCCATACAGAAGCTCGTGCCACGGGCCCTCTGGTGGTTCCGCTGGGCCGCCATGTTCACCTTCCTGGCCGGCTTACTCATCTATCTCATCAAGTGGGCGCAGCTCGGCGGGGACTTCTTCAGCACCGGTTACGGTATGGCCATCACCATCGGTGCCACCATGGGAACGATCATGTTCCTCAACGTGTGGCTGGTGATCTGGCCCAATCAGCAGGTGGTCATCGCCTCCGCCAACAAGGTGGCCGAGGGGGGAGAGGCGCTTCCGGACGCGGCCAGCAAGGGTCAGTGGGCCGGGTTCGCGTCGCGTACCAACACGCTCTTGTCCTTTCCCATGCTGTTCCTGATGGGCGCGGCGAGCCACTATCCGCACGGGGAGTCCGGCGGCGGTGCCGCGGTCTTCTGGATCGTCAGCTTTGTGATCATCGCCATCGTCGAGCTGAACGCACTGGTGGGTCCCGCCGGGGGAGGCACCAAAAAACTCCTGACGACCATTCCGGGCACGATCTGGAGCGGCATGGTCCTTACCGCGATATACTGGATTCTGCTGGAGATTGCGTAGACCGCCTAAGGCTGCGCCAGAAAGGCAGCGATATCCGGAATCCTTTTCCTCAGTTGGGGGTACGTGGGCATGGCCTTGGTCGTTCGTTGGGGCTTGTAGTCGGGCGGATAGCGTTTGTGCAGGACCTTGGCCTCCAGCAGTTCCACTGAAGCCCCCTTGATGGCCGGACCTTGGGAGCCCCTCTTGCTCGGGTCTATGTTGTGACAGACGAGGCACGTCGCGATGTAGAGCCGCCTCCCTCGGTCCGGGTCCGGTCCCTTCACCGCCTGCGAATCCTCACCCTTGTCGCCACACGCGCTGGTTAGCGCCAGCGCAAGGCAAACCGCCAGAGTCAATCCAAATCTGCGCATCTTTGTGAACGTGATGTAGGGGCGGGTTTCAAACCCGCCCGTGCTCGCACGGCTAATCTCCGCCGCTCACGGGTTCGCGCATGGTGACGAACTCTTCGGCGGCGGTGGGATGTATCCCGATGGTCCGGTCGAAGTCGGCCTTGGTGGCGTTGCAGGTGAGCGCCACGGCCAAACCCTGAATGATCTCCCCGGCGTCGGCCCCCACCATGTGGCAGCCCACGACCCGGTCGCCGGCACGCTCCACGATGAGCTTCATCATGGTCTGCTCGTCCCGTCCGGACAGCGTGTGCTTGAGCGGCCTGAAGGCGGACCGGTAGACGTCCACCTCGCCGCAGCGTTCCCGGGCGGCTTCTTCGGTGTATCCCACCGTTCCCACCGGCGGCTGGCTGAAGACCGTGGACGGAATGTTCCGGTAGTCCATCGGCCCCACGTCGCCCTTGAACAGTATCCGGGCCAGGATCATGGCCTCGGCAAGGGCCACGGGGGTGAGCTTGACCCGGTCGGTGACGTCGCCCAGGGCGTAGATGGACGGGACGTTGGTCTGAAAGCGCTCGTTCACCACCACCGCCCCGTTGCGGGCGAGTTCCACGCCGGTCTCCTCGATTCCCAGGCCGCGGGTGTTGGGCAGCCGGCCGGTGGCGAACATCACCGCATCGGTCTCCAGCTCCTGGCCGTCCTTCAGGGTGGCCGTCAGGGCCTGCCCGTTCCGTTCGATGCCCGCGATGTCGGCATCGAACCGGAGGTCGATGCCTTTCTTTCGCATTTCGTCGGCAAGGGTGTTCCGGACGTCGATATCGAAGCCGCGCATGAACAGCGGGCCGCGATAGAGCTGGGTGACCTCGGCGCCGAGGCCGTTGAAGATGCCGGCGAACTCCACCGCGATGTAGCCCCCGCCCACGATGACCACACGCCTGGGCATCTCCGCCAAGTGAAACGCCTCGTTGGAGGTGATGGCGTGCTCCCTGCCGGGAACGTTCGGGACCGTGGGCCAGCCCCCGGTGGCCACGAGGATGTTGGCGGCCGTCACCTTGCGGTCCCCCACCTCCACGGTATGGGGGTCCAGCACCCGGGCCCGGGACTCGAACAGCTCTACCCCGTGGCTCTGGAGCAGGCTGCGGTAGATCGAGTTGAGGCGCGCGATCTCCTGGTCCTTGTTCCGGATCAGCGCCGGCCAGTCGAAGGCGCGTTGGCCCACGGTCCAGCCGAAGCCGGCGGCGTCTTCGAAGTCGCCGGCGAAGTGGGAGCCGTAGACCAGCAGCTTCTTGGGAATGCAGCCGACGTTGACACAGGTTCCGCCCAGGTAGCGTTCTTCCGCCACCGCCACCCGCGCGCCGTGGACCGCCGACATGCGGCTGGCGCGCACGCCCCCCGAGCCCGCGCCGATGGTGAACAGATCGAAATCGTAGCGTGTGTCCTTGCTCAAAGGATGCCTCCCTCCGGTGATTCGTGAAACAGAAAGGATGCCCCCAGGGCCTCGGCGCCAGATACTCGCAGGGCGCCGCCGTCCCGAACCTCGTACCGTATTCCGGCCTTGTCGAAATACCCGCGCGTGGCCGCCAGGTCGTCGGTGCGCAGGGACACCTCGGCGATGTAGGGCGTGCAGGGGAGCTCCCGCTCCGGGTAAAGTTCGTGAAAGCGTGGCGTCTGGATGAAGACCACGCGGCCTTCATGGAGGCCCATCTCCCAGGTGTCGGTCCTTTCCACCGGCTCGACCCCGACGAACCGGCTGAACCGCTCGGCAGCCTCCCGCGGGTCATCCACGCACACCAGCACGCCGGTGAGGGCGGCGGCGCCGTTGGTCTGATGCTGGTAGCGGGGCTGCCATACCAGCTCCGGCGTGTGATGGGTGACAATCTGGATACGTCCCTCGGGCATGACTTCCGGAGGCACCCGGATGACCGAGAAACGGCAGGTCTCCTCGCCGGTGTCGGTGGGCACCGGGCGGGCCAGCCGCACCAGCGGCAACGGCCTGAAGCCGTCCCGTCCGATGCGGTCGTGGTTCTCCTCGGGCTGGTTGGCCGCGAAGGCGATCAGGTGCCATCCCGGGTTACGGTCGAGTTGCGCTCGCAGCTGCCTCGACAGCGGCGTGTCCACGGTGGGCCCGAGCATCTCGAGATAGCCCTGGCCGAAGATGGCGCACTGGTTGCCGGTGCCGCTGGGCGTGGCCGGCACGCCGGGCTCGGTGCTGGCCATGTGCGCCACGAACGGCGTCAGGCAGAAGCCCAGTTCCTCAAGTCTCCGGGGCGACGCGTCGAAGTCCGGGACGAAGAGCCCTACGTGGTCCAGATACACCTCATGCCCCTCCGGGACGAGACTGCTAGCCGGCATCACCGCTCCTTGTAATCAGGATTTTGCGACAACCTCGGTCAACCGATCGAACTGGTCCGGCGCCAGGGTCGCGGGTTTGAGGATCAGCTCGTCGGTGCCCAACTCCTGGTGCAGCGCGATGGCGTTGCGGATGGCCTCGGGCGTGGAGAGGTTGGCGCGGGCCAGACGGGCCTCGAGGCGCGCGGTGTCGCCGCCGTAGTAGTCTCCGAAAGCTCCGCGCAGGGCTTCCTCCGCCCCCGGTCCCAACGCCGCCAGCACCGACGCGACGATGCGCGGACGGCCGCCGCGGCCGTGGCGCTGCCACGAGTCATTCACCTGTTGGAGGACGCCCTTGGCCCACTCCGGGTCCAGCGCCCCGCCTCCCATGACGTAGCCGTCGGCGTATTTGCCCACCCGGTCCAACGCCCGCGGCGCGGTGCCGCCGATGAGAAGCTCCGGACCGCCGGGCTGGGCCGCCTCAGGTCCCACGGCCCGCTGGGCGTCGTTGACGATTTCCCCGCGCCAGATTTGGCGCATGAGCTCGAGCTGACGGTTGAAGCGGCGGCCTCGGTCGTGAAAGCCGGAAGGAGCCACCAGGGAGTCGTCTTCACGGCTCCCCACGGCGATGCCGAGGCTGAGCCGGCCGCCTGAGATGGCGTCGATGGTGGCGGTCTGCTTGGCCAGCACTCCCGCCCGCCGCAGCGGCCCCACCAGTACCGCGGTCATGAGCCGTATGCGCTTGGTGACGGAAGCCAGTGCGGCCAGCATGACGAGCGGCTCGTAGTTGTCGTAGGCGAGCCGGTCGATGACTGCGAAGCTCGAGTAGGGACCCTGGTCCGCCTTGCGGGCCAACGCCTCGACGGCCGGCCAGCTATCCCTGGAGGTCTTGAATGGTAGCCCGATGCCGATTTTCACGATGTTTGTCGACTCCCTTCGAGGTGTTCGGCGTGGCGCGGGAATGCGCCCCCCTGAATAAAACGTAGCCAATACCCGGTGTTCCCGCAACTCGGACCGGCTCCCGGAACCGCGGCGGGGACACCCGAACGGTTGACGCGGCTGGTGCAAAAAGTGATATTCAGGCTCGCAGTTGAACGAGCCTCGAAGCGTAACGAGCTTCGAAGCGTAACGAGGAGCATCGCGTGGCGGACCATCCCGGACCCGCATTGATACTCGAAGGACTCAAGGAGGCGGGGGTCGATCTTGTCGCGACCCTGCCGGACATCAATCTGCACGCGCTGCTGGAACGGGTGGCGGCGGATCCGGATATCACCCATGTGCCCCTCTGTCGTGAGGAGGAAGGCATCGGCATCTGCACCGGCGGTTATCTGGTGGGCAAGAAGTGCGCGATGATCATGCAGAACGGCGGGCTGTTCAACAGCGTCAACGGTATCGTTTCCACCCTTTTGCAATACAACCTGCCACTGCTGCTGTTGATCTACTACGCCGGGGACGTGGGTGACCGTTCGTTCAGCACCAACGGCGCCATGACACAGCCGGTGCTGAGCGCCCTCGGCGTCCAGCATTTCATTCTGCGGGATCCGAACGAGGCCAAGGCGCTCATCAAGCGGACGCAGGTGCTAACCCAGGACTACAAGCGTCCGGTGGCCGTGCTCTTGACCAAGGACGTGCTGGGCCGGCGGCGTCCGGGGGAATAGCGGAGAAGCGGGTCCGAGTCACGCGCGGTGGTGACGGCGGAGGGGTTCATGAAACGCATCGAGTGTTTCAAGGTCATGGCGGAGTTGGCGGGGGACAATGCCTTGGTGGTGACCGGTGCCGGCGGCAACACTGTCGAGTGGTACGCGTGCCGGCCGGGCGACGGCAACTTCCGCGTCCGCACCATGGGCCTGGTTTCCTCCATCGCCCTGGGCATGGCCCTGGGGCTGCCGCACCGGCAGGTGGTTGCCATCGACGGAGACGGCTCGCTGTTGATGAACCTCTGCAGCCTGCCCACCATCGCGAGACAGAACCCGCCCAACCTGACCCACGTGGTGCTGGACAACCAAGTCTACGAGGCTTCCGGAGAGATAGATACGGCCACCGGCGTGGGTGCGGACCTCGTCGGCATGGCCCGGGCGGCCGGAATCCGCAGGGCCTCCTGGGCGGAGAGTCCGGACGACCTGCGGACACTCTTCACCGAGGCACTGGAAGGCCGAGATGCCACCTTCATCGGGCTCAAGGTAGAGACGGCCCGTAGCGAGGTCCCGCCGTATCCCATGGACGAGGTGGAGAACAAGTACCGGTTCATCCGCCACGTGGAACAGACCGAGGGCCTGAACATTCTCAGCATGCACATGCCCGCCAGCTTCGTAAGAGATTCGTAACGCCACAGGAGGTTGTTGGCATGCTTTACAACACGCGATACGGGCGAACTAGATCGTATTTGACAGATCGTGCGAATGGCGGTGAAGACGGACGTTCTACCGGGTTTCCGTCCGTCGATTGGTGGACGCGCTGTTCACGAAAGGTCCGTGGCCCTGTTTGGACGCCGGCGTGAAGGGAACAACCGCGTCGAGTTCTTCGCCAGTAACGGAACCGGACGCAAGGGCAACTGTTCGTACGCCGACGCCAATACCGGCGAAATTCGCGTTGAGGGCATGAACAACGAGACCCAATCCTGGCGCGACCGTGGCGGCGCCGGCTCCAGCGCCAGCATCATCGTGAAGGTGCGTTGAATGAAGGTGTCCGGTTACGCAAGGAGGTGTTCCATGAAGTGGCTTTGTGTTCTGTTTGTTCTTGCCGCCATCGCGTTGGTAGCGGACTCTGCATCCGCCCAGAACCGCTATGGCTCCATTGTCTTCAGCCAGCATTCGGATGGGGGCTACGCCTGGGGCATGGCATGGAGCTACGACAGCCGGTCTTCGGCAAGGAATAGAGCGATCAACGAATGCCTCGGTAGGGGTGGGCGCAGTTGCGGCGAAGTGGCTTGGTTCCGCAACAACTGTGGCGCCCTTGCCATCGGCACCGGACGTGGCTACAGAAATGGCTTTGGTTCGGGTTGGGGCGATTCAGTGAGTCTGGCCGAGAACTACGCGATTTCGGGATGCAGATCCCGCGGGAATACCAACTGTAGTATTGCCATTTCCAGATGTGCGCGGTGATACCAAGGCAACGTTGATTCCGTTTCTAAATCGTCACCAGGGTTACCTGCACGAGCTCTCAGACGGCTTCCAAGCCCAGCGGCTAGTTGCTCGCTGGTTCGCCTTTTATGATCGGGGGAGGCCACACTCTGCCTTGGGGGGCTCCACCCCAGCCGAGCTTAAAGCGATCGTGGTCTGACCTCTACGTTTGCCGGTACCCTTCGAGGAACGGCGCTTGATCGGTGTTCCGTTGTTACAGTACCCAGCAGGCTGCACTCGACGCTCGACGGGTGAACCCCGGTCGAGGCGCACCATGGCGACCGGTTCGTCAGAGGTCGCCGACAGCCAAGTTGCGGGCGATGCCGGAAAGAGAGTTTGGAAAAGCGTGTACTTCGGATTGTCCTGGGTCATGGCGGGCGACTCGATTGTATATTTCCGTGGAATCTGAGCGCCAAAGCCCCTGCCTCCCGGTAGTCCTGGCCCCATTCCATCTCTTGCGCTCGCATCTGCTTCAGTACCGAAAACGCTTGCGGTATACTCTCGATCGTTGCTCTCTGTGGCATCGTGGGTGCTCCTTCCTTGGTGGTCTTGGCTTATCCCACCGGAGTACCTCTCCCCCGCCTGACACAAGTTCTCATACATCACCTTCAGTTTGGTCAGGTTGACGCGAAACGCGCAAAGGGCGATATTCAGATGCGCGTTCTTCTGCTTCGTATCACGCGGGCAACTGGGAAGCGTGAAGGGATTGCTCGTGGGACTGTTTACGGTGGAACTTTCGGTCAGCCCACGCCGCGCCAAGCATCATCGAGGCTGCATCATGAAAATCGACTGTCACGCGCACTATGTACCGCCGGCCGTGCTGGAACGGCTCCGCAAGGACGGCTCCTCCTTCGGTGTGGAAGTGGGGGAGGAGACCCCGCAGGGGCCGCGCCTGCGTCTTGGGGGGAGGCCGTTGGCCCGGCCCATCCTGGCGCCGGCCACGGACCTGCCGAAGCGCCGGGAAACCGTGCGGGAGACCCACGTGGACCGGCAGATCCTGTCCGCATGGATGGATATCGTCGGTTACATGCTCCCGGTGGAGCAGGCGGTCAACTGGAGCCGCATGCTGAACGAGTCCATGCGCGATGCGCTGGCCGACGGCGATAGTGACGGCCTGTTCCGGGCCACCGCCACGGTGCCGCTGCAGGACGGCGCCCGCGCCGCCGAGGAACTTGAGTTCGCGGTCAAGGAATGCGGCCTCAACGGCGCCATGATCGGCTCCAATATCGACGGCGCCAACCTGGACAATCCGTCGCTGGATCCCTTCTGGAAGACCGCCGAGCGCCTGCAGGTGCCGCTGATCATCCACCCGTTGAACCCTCTCGGCATCGAACGGCTGGGTACCTATTTCCTGACCCACATCGTGGGCCTGCTGGCCGATACCACGGTGGGTGTGGCGTGCCTCTACTTCGGCGGCGTCCTGGACCGTTTCCCGGATCTCAAGATTATTCTGTGCCACGGCGGCGGTTTCCTGCCCTACCAGTTCGGCCGCATGACACGGGGCCGGGAGATCCAGCCGGCGATTCAGAAGAACACCTCGCTCATGGGCCGGGACGTGCTGCGCTGGTTCTACTACGACACCATCGTGTTCGAGCCGGACGTGCTGGAGTTCCTGGTGGCGGAAGTGGGTGCCGATCACGTGCTTCTGGGGAGTGACTGTCCCTTCGGCATCGGCGATCCCAACCCCATTGAGCTAGTCGACAACATCCGCCTGACCCGGACGGACCGGGACAAGATCCTCGGCGGCAACGCGGAGCGGCTGTTCGGCAGCCAGTGAATGGCTCGCACGCGAAGATGCGGGAGTTTCTTTGCAGTCGGCAGGGCACGCGGGTTTCAAACCCGCCCGTGCCCGC
Source organism: uncultured Binatia bacterium (SeqCode) (assembly GCA_965221155.1). GTDB lineage: Bacteria > Desulfobacterota > Binatia > UBA9968 > JAJDTQ01 > JAJDTQ01. Next base: position 3,627,236 of record OZ244869.1, read on the forward strand.
CTTGATTACGGAGAGAGCGCATGAAAGACCTGCGGTCATTCATGGACCGTCTGGAAAACGAAGGCCCCGACGAGTTGCTGCACATCCGCAAGCCGGTGCGTGCCGAGCACGACGTCACCAGCCTGCTCATGGAACTGGAGTCCTCCGGCCGGTTCCCCACCCTGTACGTCCACGAGGTGCAGGGCTTCTCGATGCCCGTGATCACCAACCTCCACGCCACCCGCTCGCGTTTGGCCATGTCGCTGGAGGTGGACGCCAACGACCTGGTGGAGGAATACCGCAGGCGGGAGAGCCAGCCCGTGCCGCCGGAGCTCGTCAAGGACGGCCCGGTCAAGGAAGTGGTGCGCACGGGCGCGGACGTGGACCTGGGCGAGATACCCCTCCTGACCCACTTCGATATCAGCACGGCACCTTATGTGACCGCGGGCATCGTCGTTGCCAGGGACCCCGTGAGCGGCGTACGCAACCTGAGTTTCAACCGCGCCATGATGGTGGAGCGGAACCGGCTGCGCATGCATCTGGCCCCGGGCATGCATCTTCGGCGCTGCCAACGCAACGCCGAGGAGCGGGACGAGCCCCTGGACGTGGCGTTCATCGTGGGGGTCCATCCCGCCTTCGCCATCGGCGCCCTGTCGCTGGCGGCCTTCGACGTGGATGAGTACGACGTCATCGGCGGCATGATGGAGCAGCCGGTGCCGCTGGTGCCGTGCGAGACCGTGTCCGTGGAAGTGCCGGCCCATGCGGAGATGGTCCTGGAGGGGCGGATCCTTCCCAACGTGCGTGAGGAGGAAGGTCCCTTCGGCGAGTTCACGGGCCACGCGGTGGGCGTGCGAAACAATCACGTGGCGGAGATCACCGGCGTGACGTTGCGGCAAAAGCCCCTTTACCAGGATATTTTCACCGGCCACTCGGAGCAGCGGCTCATGGGTTCCATTCCCCGGGAGGCGGCGATCTTCAGAGCGGTGAAGGCGGTGGCCGCCGGCACCCGGGCCGTGCACATGCCGCCGTCGGGCAACTGCCGGTTCCACTGCTACATCTCCCTGGACAAGCGCTCCGACGGCGAGGTCCGGAACGCGGTGATGGCGGCCATGGCCACGGACCTCTACCTCAAGCTCGTGATCGTGGTGGACGGGGACGTGGACGTGTATAACGAGCGTGACGTGATGTGGGCGGTGGCCAATCGCGTGCAGGCGGATACCGATACGCTGGTCATTCCCCATTGCCAGGGGTCGGAGACCGACCCGTCGAGCGGCGAAGGGGGCATGACGGCCAAGATGGTCATCGACGCGACCAAGAAACGGAAAGACTTTCCTACGCGGCTCGCCGTGCCCAAGGAGGTTCGCGAACGGGTCCGGTTGGAGGATTACATCGACTGAACCGGGAAGGACTCATACCCTAGTGTGGTGTCTCACAAATACGCTTATGAATCTGCGAGGGCATTTTGGTTGTCGGCAAGGCGCGATGATGAGCAGTGGCGGGCACCACGCGAGGAAGAGCAACGCAGCCGACGGCCAAAAGGACCCGCAGATTCATAAGCGTATTTGTGAGACACCACACTAGATCCGTCATTCCCGCGAAAGCGGGAATCCATGCGGGGTGGGGGCTGTCGAGTGGAATTTTAGGAATCACAAGGGTTACCAAGGAGGTACATGATGGCAGAGACCAGCAGGGCGGCAACGTTGCTTGCTCCGAACAAGCTTGAAATCCGGGAATATCCGATACCCGACATTCCGGACGACGGCGGATTGTTGAAGGTGGAGATGGGAGGCGTGTGCGGCTCCGACGTGAAGTACTATCACGGACGGATCAACCTGCCGCTGCCCATCATCCTGGGACACGAGATCCTGGGCCGGGTGGACAAGCTCGGCGCCAAGGCCGCGCAGATCCACGGCGTCAAGGAAGGCGACCGGGTGATCCTCAAGGGCGCCATCGGCTGCGGCCGTTGCGCCGAATGCCGGCGCAACGCGCAGCGGTTTTGCAAGAACCGCACCAACTACGGCGGCCGCACCACCTCCGCCAATCCGCCGCACCTGTTCGGCGGCTTCGCGGACTACCTCTACCTGGCACCCGACGTGCTGATGACCAAGATCAGCGACGACCTTCCCGCCGAGGCCGCGGCCCTCATCGGCTCCGTCATGGCCAACGGCTTTCAGTGGGCGCTACGCCGCGGCGGCGTCAAGATGGGCGACTACGTGCTCATCCAGGGCCCCGGGCAGCAGGGGCTGGCGTGTACCTTCGCCTCGAAGCACGCGGGTGCGGCGAAGATCTTCGTGTCCGGCATCGGCCGGGACGCCCCCCGGATGGAGCTGGCCAAGAAGTGGGGCGCCGACCGCATCATCAACGTCGAGGAAGAGAACGTGGTGGACGTCGTCCGCGAGGAAACCGACGGCGCCATGGTCGACGTGGTGGTGGACGTATCCGGCAGCCCCAAGGCTATCCTGGCCTCCATCGATTGCCTGCGCCGCCAGGGTACCATGGTGCTGGCCGGACTTACCGGCGACAAGACCGTCACCGAGGTCCACATGGACAAGCTGGTCTGGGGAGAGATCAAGCTCCAGGGCTGCTTCACCGGCGACAACGACGCGGTGGAAGCCACCATGCGGCTCATCGAGGCCACCCGGTTCCCGGTGGAGGAGATGGTCAGCCACATCTTCTCGCTGGATGAGACCGAGAAGTGCATCCAGGCCGTGGGCGGCGAGATCCCGGAGTTGTTCCCGACCAAGGCGCTGATCAAGCCCTAGGAGCCCGCGCCGCAGGAACCCGGCATCCGATGTAGGGGCGGGTTTCAAACCCGCCCGTGCCCGCACGGCGCTGCCGGCCGATACAGGCTCCTAGGAGCCCGCGCTGCGCGCATATTGCGGGTACCGAGCAGCGCGGGCGGCGTCCCGGAAATCAGAAGACGGTCCTGCCGGGGTCGTGCTGTTCTGCGTTGCGCGAAACGGGTGGTTGAACGGGATCACGAATCACGTCCGCCCGCCGTCAACAGATTTCCGGGACGCCGCCCACCCTGCTCTCAGCAGGTTGTTTTTGTTGTCGGCAAGGCGCGATGACTTGTAGGGGCGGGTTTCACACCCGCCCGTGTGGTGGGCACCGAGGCGCGGAGAGACTTTATGAGTGAAACCTGTAGAGCGGTGACCCTGGTGGCGCCCGCCAAGATCGAGATCCGCGAGTACCCGATCCCGGACATACCGCCCGACGGCGGGCTGCTGAAGGTGGAGATGGGCGGGGTGTGCGGTACGGACTACAAGTACTACACGGGCAAGCTGAACCTGCCCATGCCCATCATCCTCGGTCACGAGATCCTCGGCCGGGTGGAGAAGCTCGGCGCCCGGGCGGCGGAGATCCACGGCGTCAAGGAAGGCGATCGCGTCATCATCAAGGGATCCCTCGGGTGCGGCCGCTGCGCGGACTGCCGGCGGGGCGGGGACCGGTTCTGCAAGCAGCGCGCGGCCTACGGCTCGAGGATGTCCTCGGCGGACCCGCCGCATTTGTTCGGCGGCTTCGCCGAGTACCTGTACATCACACCCACCGCCTTGCTGACCCGGATCAGCGATGACCTTCCACCGGAGGCCGCGGCCCTCATCGGGGCGGTGATGGCAAACGGCTTCCAGTGGGCGCTGAGGCACGGCGGCGTCAAGATGGGCGACTACGTGCTGATCCAGGGACCCGGCCAGCAGGGGCTCGCCTGCACCTTCGCCTCGAGTCATGCCGGCGCCGCGCGCATCTTCGTCACCGGCATCGGCCGCGACAAGAACCGGCTGGAGGTGGCCAAGCAGTTCGGCGCGCATCGCACCATCAACGTGGAAGAGGAGAACGTGGTGGACGTGATCCGGGAGGAGACCGACGGCGCCATGGTCGACGTGGCCGTCGACGTCACCGGCAACCCGGCCGCCATCGTCACCTCGGTGGACTGTCTCAGACGGCAAGGGAAGCTGGTGCTCGGCGGACTGACGGGCGACAAGACCGTCACGCCCATGCTCATGGACCGTCTTGTGTGGGGGGAGATCTGCGTCCAGGGAGCGTACACCGGCGACAACGACGCCATAGACGCCACCCTCCGGCTGATGGAGACCACCGGCTTTCCGGTGGAGCAGATGGTGAGTCACGTCTTCTCGCTGGACGAAACCGAGGACTGCATTCGCGCCGTGGGCGGAGAAGTGCCCGAGATGTTTCCCACCAAGGCGTTGATCAAGCCGTGGTGACACCCACCCGCCGGTCTCGTGCCGGCGGCCCCTCCAGGGCCATTTTCCCATGAGACTGTTCGCGCCCGCCAAGGTGAATCTCAACCTCCGGATCACCGGCCGGCGTGACGACGGCTACCATCTCCTGGACTCCCTGATGGTCCCCATCAGCCTGGGTGACGAGGTCGAGGTCTCCCGGGTCGATGGGCCGCCGAGGACGTTGACGCTCCAGGCAGACGACCCCGATGTGCCTCTGGGTGAAGAGAATACCGTCCGTCGCGCGGCGCAGGCGTTCTATGAGAGAACCGGCCGCGACGAGCCCGTCGCCGTGAATATCCGGAAACGCATCCCCATCGGCGCGGGGCTCGGCGGCGGCAGCACCGACGCGGCCGCCACCCTGAAGGCGATGAACGACCTGCTCGGGGCGGGCTTGTCCACCGAGGACCTGGTGGCCTTGGCGGTGTCGGTGGGAGCCGACGTGCCCTTTTTCATCCGCGGCGAGGCCGCCCGCGCCAGGGGGATCGGGGAGGATCTGAGTCCCGCCGGGCCGCTGCCAAGGCTCTGGATGGTGGTGCTGTTTCCCAACTTCCCGGTGTCCACGGGGTGGGTCTACCGCAACGTCCAGTTCAAGTTGACAAAATCGTCCAACAAGAATAACTTGAACGAAAAATTGGACACTCCTCACGAAGTGGCTCAGGTTATGGTCAATGACCTCGAAACGGTAACCATCGGCCGCTATCCGCGCATTGCCCGTCTCAAGGACCGCCTTGATAAAGAGGGGGCAATCGGCAGTCTCATGTCCGGTAGCGGTTCCGCGGTTTTTGGACTGTTCACTGACGAGGCGGATGCCGCGAAGGCATTCGCGGGCTTCGAGGGCGAAAAAGACATTCGTGCGTATTTGGCTTTTTCGCTGACATAAGGGCAGGCCATCCGTCCCTGGACGGAAAGGAGGTCCCTGTGGAGGTCACGGAGGTCAAGGTCTTTCCGGTTGAGGAGGATAAGCTCAAGGCTTATGTGACCATCACCCTGGACGACTGCTTCGTGGTCCGGGACCTCAAGGTCATTCGCGGCACCTCGGGCCTTTTTATCTCCATGCCCAGCAAGAAACGCCGGGACGGAACCTACAAGGACGTGGCACACCCGCTGAACAGCGAGACCCGCAGGATGATCGAAGAAAGGATTATCGCGGCATACAGGGACGTTACATCGGGCGATTCGGAATAGGGGCGTATCGGGCGGCAGCGCGATGCGGGCACGGGCGGGTTTGAAACCCGCCCCTACAATCATGGAAGGAATGGGCGGTCGCCAAGTGGTAAGGCCCCGGATTTTGGTTCCGGTATACGAAGGTTCGAATCCTTCCCGCCCAGCCAAGCTCTCTCCTTCGATGGGCCGGTGCAGGGGCGGGTTTCAACCCCGCCCGTAGCCGTCACGGCACGACATACCGGCCGTTTTTCCAGCAGGTAGGACATGGAATCGTTGCACGATCAAATGAGGATCTTTGCGGGTAACTCCAATCCCCCGCTGGCGCGTGACATCAGTCGCGATCTCGAGATCCCACTGGGGGAAGCGTTGGTGGAGACGTTCAGCGACGGCGAGATCAGGGTGGAGATCAAGGAGAACGTGCGCGGTTGCGACGTCTTCGTGATCCAGTCCACATGCGCCCCGGGCAACGACAACCTGATGGAGCTGCTCATCATGCTGGACGCGTTCAGGCGCGCGTCGGCCAAGAGGGTCACCGCGGTGATCCCGTACTACGGTTACGCGCGGCAGGATCGGAAGGTCGCTCCCAGGGTGCCCATCAGCGCCAAGCTGGTGGCGGATCTCATCACCACCGCGGGCGCCTCGCGCATGCTCACCATGGACCTCCATTCGGGCCAGATTCAGGGCTTCTTCAACATACCGGTGGACAACCTTTACGCGTCGCCGGTGTTGCTCCAGTACATGGGGGGCCGGATCGGCCCGGAGGAATTGATCGTGGTGTCGCCGGATGCGGGCGGAGCCCAGCGAGCGCGGGCCTTTGCCACCAAGCTGAACGTCTCGATGGCGGTCATCGACAAGCGCCGGGCTGACGCCAACGTGGTGGAGGAGATGCACATCATCGGCGAGGTGGAAGGCAAGACCACCATCCTCATCGACGACATGGTGGACACCGCCGGGACCATCGCCATGGCCGCGGCAGCGTTGGTCGGGGCCGGTGCGAAGAAGGTCATCGGCTGCTGCACCCACGCCGTCCTTTCGGGAAAGGCCCTGGACAGGATCAATGACTCGCCCATTGAGGAGATGGTGGTGACCGATACCATTCCCTTGAGCGCCAAGATGGCCGTGTGCGAAAAGATAAAACCCTTGTCGGTGGCGCCCCTGATCGGGGAAGCCATCCGCAGGACCCACCTGGAGCGGTCCATCAGCTCCCTTTTCTGATCGGCATATTTCAGCATTTCGGCAGGAGGTTCAGGTTTTGGAAACGGTAGAAGTTTCGGTAGAGGCGAGGCAGGTCGGCAACAAGCGCGACGCCGGCCGCCTGCGCCGCAGTGGAAAGCTTCCGGGGGTCATTTACGGCCGGGGAACCGACGGCGTGGCCATGCAGGTGAGTGACCGGGATCTCAGGAGCCGGGTCGGCACCCTGGAGGGCTCTCATGTACTCCAGTTCAAGTCTGACGCCGACAATCTGGACGGCAGGATTGTTCTCATCAAGGAGGTACAGTATCACCCGGTGACCCACGCCATAGCCCACATCGATTTCTATGAGGTGGACCTGTCGCGAAAGATCACCGTGATGGTGGGCCTTCATTACGTGGGGCGGCCGGAGGGGGTCATTCAGGGTGGGGTGTTACAGCCCATCGCGCGGGAATTGGAGGTCGAGTGCCTGCCCATGGATATCCCGGCGCAGTTGGAGGTGGACGTCTCGCCGCTGCAGATTGGTCACGGGCTGAAGGCCAGCGATATCACCCTGCCGCCCAACGTGATCAACAACACTCCGGATCTAGCCCTGGTATCGGTGCTGGCGCCCACGGTCGCTACGAAGGAAGAAGAAGAGGCGGAGGCCGAGGCGGCGGAGGAAGCCGCTGCAGCCGCGGCAGAGGCCGGGGCACCCGCGGAACAGACCAACGAGTGATACCCGCGCGCGTTACGACAATAACCCGGAGTCCGGCGTGTGCGGGGGCTTCCATATCAGGACACTAGCGTGAAGCTCGTGGTGGGCCTGGGCAACCCGGGCCGGCGATACGTGCGCACGCGGCACAATCTCGGGTTCCTGTTGCTGGATCGGATCGCGGAAGCCAGGGACATGCGAATTGGCGACGAGCGGTGCGAGTCGCTCGTCGGTCGGGGCGAGTGGGAGCGAGAGTCCCTGGTCCTCGCCAAGCCCCAGACTTACATGAACAACAGCGGCGTGGCGGTCGCGGCCCTGTTGAGGCGCTTTCGGGTCCGGGGCGCGGATCTGGTGGTGGTCTACGATGACCTGGATCTGCCCTTCGGGCGCTTGAGGATTCGCTGCGGCGGGTCCGCCGGCGGCCACCGGGGTTTGGGGTCCATCCTGCAGCACGTCCCCGACCGTGATTTTGTCCGGCTTCGCATCGGCATCGGCCGCCCGCCCGAGGGCTTCGATGCGGTGGACTACGTGCTGAGCCGGTTCTCGCCCGAGGAGCAGGACTCGTTGGCGGGTGTGTTGGCGAAGGCCGCGGAGGCGGTGGAAGCCATCGTGCTGGACGGCCCGGTCCGGGCCATGGAAAGTTTCAATCGACAGGGGCCTGTCCGAGGAATCTGATTGCTCGGACAGGCCTATCAATAGGAGGCGTTATGGAAGGGTTAGTAGTCTGGGCGCCGGTACTGGGCGTGGCCGGACTTCTCATCGCGTATGTGGCCTATCGCGGCATCATCAAGGTCGGAGTCAAGGATGCGGGAATGCAGTCCGTCAGCGACTCCATCTACGAAGGGGCCATGGCTTTCCTGAAGCGCGAGTACATCGTTCTTTCGATCTTCGTGGTGGTGGTGGCACTGCTGTTGGCCTGGCAGCTTGGAGTCGCCACCGCGTTGGCGTTCTTCGCGGGCGCAATCTGCTCGGTGATAGCCGGGTTTCTCGGCATGAGGGCGGCCACCCGCGCCAACGTGCGCACAACCCAGGCGGCCGCGGAGGGCGGCCAATCCGAAGCGTTGCTCATGGCCTTCAACGGCGGGTCGGTGATGGGACTCTCGGTGGCCAGCCTCGGGCTCCTGGGCGTGGGCATTCTCTACCTGGTCTACGGTGACCCGGAGAACGCCAAGTACATCACCGGGTTCGCCATGGGCGCCAGCTCCATCGCCCTGTTCTCCAGGGTCGGCGGCGGCATCTATACCAAGGCCGCGGACGTCGGCTCGGATCTGGTGGGCAAGGTCGAGGCGGGCATTCCGGAAGACGATCCGCGCAATCCCGGTGTCATCGCGGACAACGTCGGCGACAACGTGGGTGACGTCGCCGGCATGGGCGCCGATCTGTTCGAATCCTACGTCGGCTCCGTGATCGCGTCCATCGCCATTGCCAGCACCATCTCGGCGAGCGGGCTCGCCGGCCTGTTTTCGGCTCAGGGCGAGGCCTCCAGGGCCACGTTGATGGCGCTGCCGCTGGTTCTGGCGATGCTGGGGCTCATCGCCTCGGTGGTGGGCATCTATTCCATGCGGGTGTTCAAGAAGATCGATCCGCAGTCGGCGCTGCGGGGCGCCACCGTCCTGACCACGGTGCTGTTCCTGGTGGCGGCGCTGGCCTTCATTCTCTATTACGGCGTCACCATCGGGGTGTTCTGGGCCGCGCTCGCGGGTTCGCTGGGCGGCATCCTCATCGGCCTCATCACCGAGTACTACACCTCCGCCAAGCCGGTGGAGCGCATTGCCGAGGCCAGCCGCACCGGCCACGCCACCAACATCATCCACGGAATGGCCGTGGGACTGGAGAGCGTCGCGCTTCCCGTCGTGGTCATCGCCGTCGCCATCTGGGTGTCCCATGGAGCAGCCCAGCTCTATGGCATCGGCGTGGCCGCGGTGGCCATGCTGGCCACGGTGGGCATCACCATGAGCGTGGACGCCTATGGCCCCATTGCCGACAACGCCGGCGGCATCTCCGAGATGTGCGGCCTGGGCCCCGAGGTGCGCAAGATCACCGACGGGCTCGATTCGCTGGGCAATACCACGGCGGCCATCGGCAAGGGTTTCGCCATCGGGTCGGCGGCGCTGACCGCGCTGGCACTGTTCTCCGCCTACACGAGAACGGTGGATACCGAGCTGGCGGCCCTGGGGCGGCAACCGTTGCAGATCCTGGTGACGTCACCCGAGGTCGTGGTTGGGCTATTCATCGGCGGCCTGATTCCGTACCTGATCGGCGCCATGACCATGACCGCGGTCGGAAGGGCCGCGGGAAAGATGATCGATGAGATCCGCCGGCAGTTCCGCGAGATCCCCGGGCTGCTGGAGGGTCGCGAGGGAGTCAAGCCCGACGCGGCGAGTTGCGTGGACATCTCCACCCGTGCGGCCATCAAGGAGATGGTCGTGCCGGGCTTGGTGGCGGTCATCGCGCCGGTGGTGGTGGGTTTCGTGCTGGGGCCGGTGGCGCTGGGTGGAATGCTGGCCGGGGCCTTGGTATCGGGGGTGCTGCTGGCGCTGTTCATGTCCAATGCCGGCGGTGCCTGGGACAACGCCAAGAAGTATATCGAGCGGGGCGATCTCGAGAACGAGGAGAAGGGCGGCGAGGCGCACAAGGCGGCCGTGGTCGGCGACACCGTCGGCGACCCGCTCAAGGATACCTCCGGCCCGTCCATGAACATTCTCATTAAGCTCATGTCCGTGGTTTCTCTGGTCATCGCGCCGCTTCTGGTGTGAGCATGAAGGTTGTAAACAGATAAACCCTGTGTTAGGGAAGGTAGTTCTGATCGGGTGAAATGGCGTCCTTCAAGGACGCCATTTCGGATAATGGCAAACGATCAGACAAGGAATCCAGGTTTCCGGACTCGATAGACCATGACTGACGAAACGACCCATTACGAGACGCTTTTCATCGTCAACCCTGTTCACAGCGGCAGAAACCAGGATCTCTGTGAGAGATTCCGGGGGGTTCTGGAAGGGCAGGGCGCGACCGTTACCCACTTCGAGGAATGGGGCATGCGCGATCTCGCCTACGCCATCGAGAAGCAGGGTAAGGGTTTCTACAACCTGATTCAGTACAAGGCTTCGGCGGGGACCAGCGAGGAGCTTGAGCGGCTGATGCGCTTGAGTGATGAGGTCATGCGATGCATGACCGTGGTTCTGGATGACGACGTACGGTCCCTGGCCCCAACGGAGGAACCTGTGCCGGCACCGGAGCCGGCGGCGGAACCGGAAACTGCGTCGGCACCGGAACCTGCGCCGGCACCGAAACCTGCGTCGGCACCGGAACCTGCGTCGGCACCGGAACCTGCGCCGGCACCGGAGCCTGCGGCGGCACCGGAGCCTGCGGCGGAAGAGCCGGTCGAAGAAGTTAAGGAAGTTCAGGAAGGCCCGGAAGCGTAAGGGTTTTCCCGGCGCGGAAACGAACGGATTCAAAAGCGGGACGGCTGAGGAAAGATGGCAGAATATCGCGGGAGAAGAGGCTCGGACGACCATGATTCACCTCGCCGGCGCGGCGGTATGACGCGCCGGAAGGTTTGTCGCTTCTGTGCCAACAAGGACCTTCGCTTTGACTACAAGGATACCAAGCTCCTGAGTGGATTCATGACGGAGCGGGGCAAGATCACGCCGAGCCGCATCACCGGGACCTGTTGCTGGTGTCAACGACGCTTGTCCAAAGCGATCAAGCGGGCCCGTCTGGTAGCGTTACTCCCCTATACCACCGTAAAGCTCTGATCCGGCGTCTCCCGTCAGGCGGCCTGTAACATGCAAATGCGCGGCAAATCGCCGGCCCTTTTTGCTGTCCGCAGACCACCACAGGTCGGCTTATGATAGGGCTTGACACTCTCAAGTGGTTCGCGCTTGGATTGGCTGCCACTCTGCTGCTTTTCTTTGCAGGCATGAGGGTGCCGATCTTTGGTCTGGCCGCGCTTCCACTGGTCATCTATCCGGCCCTGTTCGTCGGCGTTCGGGTGGGGAAACAGGTAGGACAACTGCTGCCGGCGGTGGTGGTGGCATGCCTCTACGTGATGGCCGGGTTGGAAGCCGCCGCGGCTTACCTGGTGCTCGCGCTGGTCACGTTCCTGATGTTCCTTTCTTTTGGGCGAGGATGGTCCATTGCCAGGGTCGTGAGCGGCAGCGCCATCTGTACGGTGGCGGTCATGCTGGTGACGGCGGCGGCGTTCGCGGGCTCGCTCTCCACCCTGTGGACGACGCTGCAGGCCGGCGTTCAGGCCCAGGTCCTCATGACCCTGGAAGTGTACGAGCGCATGGGTCTGTCAGGCGAAACCATTGACTTTCTCAGGGAGCATGCGGGCCAGATGGCGGCGCTCTTCGTTCAGATGCTGCCCGGCATGATTTTCCTGGCCCTTGGGGTCATGGTCCTGGCCAATCTGGCGGTGTTGTCGTGGCAGTTCCCGCAGTATCGCTCGTTTTTCTTCGAGGCCACGGACCTCAAGGAATGGAAGTCACCGGACCACATGGTGTGGTTACTGCTGGTACCGAGTCTGGCGCTCTTTCTGCCCCTCGGGTGGGCAGTGCGCGCGGTGGCCGTGAACGTGGTTTTCGCTTGCACGGCGTTCTATTTTTTCCACGGTCTTGCCATCGTGGCGTATTATTTTCATCACAAGAAGGTCCCGATGTTTTTTCGTGTTCTGGGATATCTGCTCATCATCTTCGAGCAGGTTCTCACGGTGCTGATCATCGGTCTGGGGTTCTTCGATCTCTGGGGCGACTTCCGTCGCCTCAAGCGTCGCACCGCGGGCCAGACCTGAAGGAGAGTCGATGGAAGTCGTTCTGAAGGAAGATATCGAAAACCTGGGCCACATGGGCGAGGTGGTGAAGGTCAAGGATGGTTACGCCCGAAACTACCTCCTGCCCCGGGGGCTGGTGGTGCTGGCTGACAAGAAGAGCCTCAAGGCCCTGGCGCACGAGCAGCGCATGATCGCCCAGCGGCGGGAGCGCCTCACCAAGGAAGCCCAGGGAATCAGCGAGACGCTGTCTCGGGTCTCCCTCAAGTTCGCCGTCAAGGTCGGCGAGGAGGGCCGGCTCTTCGGCTCCGTGACCAACATGGACATCGAAAAGGCCCTGAAGGAGAAGGGCTTCGAGGTCGAACGCCGAAGAATCGTCCTGCAGGATCCCATCAAGGCGGTCGGAGACTACGAGGTCCCCATCCGCCTCCGCCCGGAGGTGATGCCCAGCATCAAGGTGCGGGTGGTGTCGGAGGATGGACCGGAGACGGGCGAGGGCGAGGCCGAAGGGGCCGCTGCGGTAGACGGTGAAGCACCCTCAGGGGAAGGTGAAGAGCCGTCGGCCAGTGCCGGTGAAGAATCGCCTACAGAGCCGCCAGCCACGTCAGGCTAGACTCATTTGTGGTGTCCTCCAGAGGCGCCGATAAGTGGTTGCATGTTCGGGGTCCGTTCCCGCTCTACGACTGCGAACGCCCGTTCCGCCACTTCAATTCTGAAGGCAGATCGGCGCCTTGCGCGGTTGCGGTTGTATTTGCATCCGCCGAGGGACCACTACTCCCGGCTGGCCGAAGGCAAACTGCCGATCACCATGCGTAGTGTCCAGCTTGTACTGCACCTTCCTCCAGCACCAGCGTCAGGATGCGATCGTAGCCATCAGGCACAGGCTGCCCGAAGCTCATGCCAATATTCTCCCCACGCCGCGTCAATCATGCCGTTCATCTCGATCCCGTCCTCAAGCGCGGCTAGTTTGCTTCTTCCTCTTGGATTAAACACGCCGAGCCTATGGGTGAGGGGGAGCAGCGCCAGCTTAACCCAAGAATTTCAGCATCTGATGGGGCATCCCCCTGCTGACTTTTGACAGATCCAGAAGTGTCAAATGGCGAATGTAAAGGCTAGTATACCGTTCGGGATCGACCCCGCCTCGCTGGCCAACTTTGATTGGACATTGGCGCTAAAGCGTATTGCCCGCGATTTACGTTCGGATTTCGTCTACGCTCCACACTTGGCATTCATCTACGACAAGGCTGGGGATGAGGTGGCCGCGCAGTTGAAGGCTGACCTCAAAGGGGGCACCTTCGCTCCCGGGATCCCGATCACGATAGAGGTGCCGAAGTCTTTTCGTGTTCGGGTAGCTGTCCCCTCCAAAAGATTGGGCCCTAGCTTCTCTCGACCAGGTAGCATCCTGCTACCCCGCGACCGCTTGCTTTATCAAGTGCTAGCTGACCAGGCGGGGCCGATAATCCATGCCAAGACTGATCACAAGCGATCATTTAGTCACCAATTGGCACCAACTACGAGTGCGAGCATGTTCCTTCCGACACGAACGTGCTGGACTCGCCTGCAGAAGGCGCTAGGCAAGTATGCTGCTTCAAAGTCCGTCCGATACATCCTAAAGATCGACGTAGCTAATTTCTTTGGCTCGATCAACCAGCACACGTTGATCAATTTTCTCAACGACCAGGGCTATTCAACATCGCTATCAAAGCGGCTGGAAACAATCCTTACATGCTACACGGGTGAACGTAGTTCGCGCGGAATTCTTCAGGGCATCTATCCATCGGACCTGTTTGGAAACTTCTATATGGTTCCAGTTGACCAATTCCTCAATGATTGCGGCGTGCCCTCCGCTAGATACGTAGACGACACGTATATCTTCGTGAAGACCGTGGCCGCAGCTAACCGGCTTCTCCGCGATCTGATTCCATTGTTGCGAAGCTACGACTTAGTGCTCAATGAGACGAAGTGTGTCGTGATGCCCAAAACAGCACTCATCACCGAGGAACCCGACCTTGAGGAGCTGTTCAGTAGCGCGGTTGAGGAGATATCCGGCCAAGTTGACGACAAAGATGTTGATGCCGACTATGGCATCCAGTCGGAGTGGGACGAGGAAGACGAGATTGAAGAAATTGACGACAAGGAGTTAGAGCTTCGAGCAACAGAAATCCTGTTCAATTCGATGGAGGAATACCCGGGACACGAGGAGAGCATTGAGCGTTTCTGCCTACCGCTCTTCGCCAAAGCGAGGTCCGACTATGCTATCGGACATGTTATGGACACCTTTAAGAAGCGGCCTGCAATGTCACAGATGTACACATCCTATATTGCCAGATTCCTCGACAAGGACGGCGTGCAGGAATTCTGTCGCGCGCTTCTGGAGGATGCTTCCCTTATGGACTGGCAGAAAATGTGGGTTCTCGCAGCGCTCATGCGGGTAAAACCGGTCGATGATCTCGGCGTCAAGATTGCATTGAATTTGCTAAAGGAAGCGAACAGACACGAAGCCTTGCGTGCAGTTGCCGCGATTTACGTCGGACGTTACGGCGATATGGTTCGACGCAGGGAGTTGATATCCATCTACCCAACCGTGTCGAGCTACGTCCAAGCTGCTATCTACTTTTCCTCGCACTACTGGCCGCAGGCCGAACGGTCTACCGCAAAAGCAAGTTGGGGTGCCCACGAACCGCTAAACACTCTTCTCACTAGCGCACTCGCGAGCAAGTAGGTGACCGCCCTGTTTGGAGTTTGCTGCGACCGAAGTGAGGCGGTCGAGCGGCTGCGCAACGGGGTCTAATTGGCAGAAGAGGTGCCCTCATCGCGGCCGATACAAACAAACGGCGGACTTGGCAAGGCCGGGGTTTTGCCGCAACCGTCGAACAGGTCAAACGGGCTGCATTGATCGCTCCCGCCAAGCAGGCATTGACCCCGGCGCCATTGGCGCCTATGCTTCGTCATGGGCACCGGTCTCCAAACCGTCGTCGAGACACCCGCGTTTCTGACGGCGGCCAAGGGTGTTCTGGCCGAAACCGAGAGGGTGGAGCTTGTGACGATGGTGGCCGAGAATCCAGAGGCGGGTGTGTCGCTCGGCGGTGGGATCCGGAAGGTGCGGATCGCTCTTCCGGGACGTGGCAAACGGGGCGGGGCGCGTGTCTTGTTCCTGTTCTCCGGGGAGGACATTCCCGTGTTCTTGCTTACCGTCTTCGCCAAGAACGAGAAGGCGGACCTCAATGCCAGGGAACGAACTGCGTTGATCGCTGCCGCCAAGAAGATGGTGGAGGAATACAGGAGGGGCAAATGACCAAGGCATTCGACAAGATCATGGCCGGGCTTGAGGATGCCGAGGCGTACCTGCGGGGTGCGCGCGTCGGTTTCGAGGTACACGAAGTCGAGGTACCCGAACCGGACGTCGCGGCGATCCGAGGCAAGACGGGATTGTCGCAGCCCGCGTTTGCCAAGAGCATCGGGGTTCCGCTTGGGACGCTCAAGAATTGGGAGCAGGGCCGCCGGCACCCGGAAGGGCCGGCACGTGTGCTGCTTGCTCTGATCGGAAAGCGGCCATCTATCGTTCAGGAAGAACTCGCCCGCTGAGCTACGCTACTCGGCGGATACGTGCCAAGCGCATCCCGCGCGGACGCTAATCCATCAACCCCACGGCCGCCGCACTGATGTGCTCGGCCGACAGTCCGTACTTGTCGTAGAGTCCCTCGCTATCCCCGGATTCGGCGAAGTCGGTGACGCCGACGCGCCGTACCCGGCCGCGGCCGAGCTCGGCGACGGCTTCGGCCACCGTGCTGCCGAGGCCTCCGGAGATGCCGTGGTCCTCCACGGTGACGATCTTGCCGTGGCTTGAGGCGATGGACTCGATGAACTCGGTGTCGATGGGCTTGATGGTGTGGATGTTGACTACCTGGGCGGCGATGCCTTGGGCGGCCAGCAGGTCGGCGGCCTTGAGGACGTTTTCCATCACGCCGCCGGTTCCCAGGAGCGACACGTCGGCGCCTTCCCGCAGCACCACGGCCTTGCCGAACTGGAACTCATAGCCCTCGCCGTTGATGTCGGGCACTTTCTGGCGGGTGAGCCTCAGGAACACGGGGCCGTCGTGGCTCGCGATGTATTCCACCGCGCCGCGGGTCTCGATGGCGTCGGCGGGCTGCACCACGGCCATGTTGGGCAGGGTGCGCATGAGGCCCATGTCTTCGGTGGCCATCTGGCTGTAGCCGTCCTCGCCGATGCCGATGCCGGCGTGGGTGCCGACGATCTTGACGTTGGCGCGGTTGTAGGCCACGGCCATGCGGATCTGCTCGAAGCGGCCCACCACGAAGCAGGCGAAGCTGCAGATGAAGGGGATCTTGCCGGCCAGCGCCATGCCGGCGCCGATGCCCACCATGTTTCCCTCGGCGATGCCGACGTCGAAGAACCGGTCGGGGTGCTTCCGGGAGAACTCGTCGGTCATGGTGGACTTCCGGAGGTCGGCGTCGAGGACGACGATGTCTGGATTGGTGTCGGCCAGCCGGGTCACGGTCTCGCCGAAGGTCACTCGTGTTGCGGTTGCGCTCATGTGCTCTTCCTTGCTGCGGATAACCCGGGGGCGACCGCCGGTCGCCCCTACCCGAGGCTGCCCCGGCCTTACCGGCCCCTACCCGAGGCCGCCCCTGCAAGGCCGGTGGCCCTACCGGCCGGTCGCCCCTACCGAGGTTGCCCCTGCGGGCCGGTAGACCAATGGGCGGGTCGCCGTAACAGCCGGGGCGACCAGCCCGTTGCCCCTAGGAGCCGTTGACGATCTCGGCTATGGCGCGGTCGCCTTCCTCGCGGCTGGGAGCCTTTCCGTGCCACTCCCAGCGGTTCTCCATGAAGCTGACGCCTTTGCCCTTGACGGTCTGGCAGACGATGATGGTGGGGCCGTTGTGATGCTGCTGCGCGGCCTCCAGCGCCTCGAGGATGGCGGGGAAGCTGTGGCCGTCGATCTCCAGGGTGTTCCAGTTGAAGGCGCGCCACTTGTCCAGCAGCGGCTCCAGGCTCATGATGTCGTCCACGCCGCCGCTCAACTGGATGTGGTTGTAGTCCATGAGCACGCAGAAGTTGTCGAGCTTGAACCGGGGCGCGGCCATGGCCGCCTCCCATATCTGCCCGGCCTGGCATTCACCGTCGCTGATGACGCAATAGGTGCGGTAGTCCTTGCCGCCGGTCTTGCCCGCCAGCGCCATTCCCAGCGCTACCGACAATCCCTGTCCGAGAGAACCGGTGGAGGCCTCGACATAGGGGAAGCGATGGCGGTCGGGGTGCCCCTGTATCCGGCTGTTGAGCTTGCGCAGGCTCAACAGCTCCTCCCGCGGGAAATAGCCGGCCCTGGCCAGGGCGGCGTACACCGCGGGCACGCAATGGCCCTTGGAGAGCACGAAACGGTCACGGTCCGGCCAGTCCGGCTGCTCGGGCCGGTGGCGCATCTGGTGGAAGTACAAGGCCGTGACGATGTCGGTGCAGGACAGCGAGCCGCCGGGGTGGCCGGAGCCCGCCTCCACCAGCATGCGGATCACGTCGACTCTCAGTTCCTTGGCAATGGCCTGAAGTTCCGGGATTGTCATGAGTTACACCATCACTTGTCCGCCGCAGATGTTGATGGCCTGACCGGTGATGCCGGAGGCCTT
This sequence comes from uncultured Binatia bacterium (SeqCode), assembly GCA_965221155.1. Taxonomy (GTDB): domain Bacteria; phylum Desulfobacterota; class Binatia; order UBA9968; family JAJDTQ01; genus JAJDTQ01. Next base: position 3,644,915 of record OZ244869.1, read on the forward strand.
GTCGGACGCCAGATAGACCGCGAACCGGGCGATCTCCTCCGGATCCAGAAACCGCCGGATCGGCACCGCGGCAAGCGCCTGCTGCTTGAAGGACTCGGGGTCCATCCCTTGTCTTCCGGCAATCTCCTCGATGCCGGCCCGGGACATCTCCGTGTCCACCCATCCGGGGCACAGGGCGTTGACGGTCATGCCGCGGGACACCAGTTCCAGCGCCAGGGCTCTGGTAAAACCGATGAGCCCGTGCTTGCTGGCGCAGTAGGCTGCATATCCGGAAACCCCGAACTTCCCCAATACCGAGGACATGTTGATGATGCGGCCGTTGCCCTCATCGCTCATGATGCCGAGCACTTCCTTCGTTACCCGATAGACGCCCGTGAGATTCGTATCGACGATGGTGTGCCACAGACTTTCGTCCGCGTCATCCATCGGGGTCATCCCCGAGGCGCCGGCATTGTTGACCAGGATGTGAACCTGCCCCCACTGCTCATGGATCCTGGCCACGCAACTCCGGATGCTGGCCGTGTCTCTCACGTCGACGGAGACCGGCAGCACCGAATGGCCCTCTTCACGCAACTCTTCGGCCACGGCCTCGAGCCGCGGCGCATTGCGCGCAGCGATGACGATCCGGGCGCCCTGCTGTGCCATGGCGCGCGCCACGGCTTTGCCGATGCCGGTGCCGCCGCCCGTGACCAGCGCTACCCTTCCCGAAAGAGCCATTCACTGTTCACTTTCTCACCCCCCGAGGAGCGAGAAGCGGGCACAGGCCCTATACCAATACAAGGACCCACGCGGTAACCGCGGTACCCGCCACGGCGATGCCGTAGCACAGGCAAGCGAGAGGCTTTTGCACGGCTTTCAAGCCGGCATCCTTCAACGCGAAGTAGAAGCGGTGTGCCCAATGGTAGAGTGGCAGAGCGATGAGGACGAAGACGTAGATCTTGACCAGCCAGTTTTGGTAGAGAACACCCGTATGCGGGATCCATCCGAGCGGCTCCGCGAAGCCGGTAATAACGATATGGACGGGTACCAGAAAGGCTGCCACCACGCCTCCAGCCGAGAACAGTCCCCACCAAAGCGGCTCGAGATTCCTGCCTGTCGTCACGGTTCAACTCCTCAGCGCGATGAAAAGCGCCAGAATGATCAGCGATAGAACAATCCAGGCGCCGATATTCAAACCGATCATCAGTTCTCGACGAATGCGACCGAATTGCACCACCACGGCGGTCGAATAAAACCAGGTAATACTGTGGTACAGAGCAAAGACGAGCGCTACGACATGGAACAGGATCCAGCCGGGAGACGCGAGCTTTTGACGAAACGCGGCATACGCGTCATGGCCCTGGTTCAACTGGTAGATCTGGACAAGAAGCACGACCAGAAAAATAGCGATGAACACACAGGAGAGTTCCCGCATCATGAACATGAAGTAGCTCTTCTTCTCGAGCCACCAGGTAGCCGACATCTTCGGATAATACAGCTTGGACTTGTCGGGTCTGTTTCCGTTCATCGTTGCCCCCAGGGGAGGAGTACGGACTTGAACCAGTTTTGGGTGGTGTCGACCTTGGAACGCTGGATGGCGGCAGCCGGGTCCACGTCCTTGGGGCACACTTCAGTGCAATCACCCACGAAGGTGCATTGCCAGATCCCCTCGTGACTTCCCAGAGTCTCCTGGCGCGAATCGTTTCCCTGATCGCGCGAGTCCATATTGTAACGGTAGCCCAGCGCTATCGCCGCGGGACCCAGAAACTCCGGCTCCATGCCGTAAACCGGGCAAGCTGCGTAGCAAAGCATACAGTTGATGCATTGAGTGAACTGTTTGTACGCGGCCAACTCTTCCGGTGACTGGCGGTACTCCCCCTCTGATACCGGTTTTTCCTCTTTCCGGACAATCCAGGGCCGAACACTCTTGAGCTTATCCAGGAAGTCACTCATGTCGATGACAAGATCCCGAATGATCGGGAAGTTGACCAGCGGTTCCACACGAATTTCCTGCGGATAATAGTCACGCAGGAATGCCGCGCAGGTGAGCTTCGGCACGCCATTGACCATCATACCGCAGCTTCCGCATACACCCATCCGGCAGGACCACCGATAAGTCAACGTGCCGTCAAGCTGGTCCTTGATGTAATTGAGCGCATCCAGAACCACCCAATCTTCCTTGTAGGGGACCGAGTAGGCCTGAGTCTTCGGTGCGAGGTCTTGTCCAGGCTGGTAGCGCGTGACGTTGAGTGTAACCGTCGGCTCGTTGTTCATGTCGTTCCTCTCGTTTAATACTTCCGCTCCTCAGGTGCCCAACGAGTAATGGTTACCGGCAAGTACTCGATTTTCGGTCCATCGGGTGTACGGCTTGCTAACGTGTGTTGCAGGTATTTTTCATCATCGCGCTTGGGGAAGTCGGTTCGCGTGTGGGAACCGCGCGACTCCTTGCGGTTGACGGCGGAGTGCGCCACGGCTTCCGCTATGTCCAGCATGCAATCCAGCTCCAACGCCGCGGTTACTTCCGTATTGAAGATGTCGCCCTTGTCTTCGACCGTAACGTCCTTGAAGCGCTCCCGGAGCTCCCCGAGGGCGTCGCAGGTTTTTTGCATCCCGGCTTCATCGCGGTAGATGCCGGTCCCTTGTTCCATGGCGCTCTGCATCCCTTCACGGATTGCGGCGATCTTCTCTTTCCCGCTGTCGTTTCGAAGCACTCGGTCCAGTCGTCGCTCCTCGTCACTGGCGAGCGCCGCCACCGGATCGGAAGAAGGAGATACCCGACTTTGAGCATATTCGGCGGAAGCGCGACCGGCCCGTGCTCCGAACACCAGACACTCCGTGAGCGAGTTGGAGCCCAGCCGATTGGCGCCGTTGATGGACACACAGGCCGTTTCTCCTGCAGCGTAGAGTCCCTCTACGGAGGTCTTCCCGGTTACGTCGGTGTGGATCCCCCCCATCATGTAGTGGACCACCGGGCGGACGGGAATGGGTTCATACACCGGATCGATGCCGACGTATTTGCTCGCGAGCTCACGGACGAAGGGTATCTTCGCGTTGATCATCTCCTCGCCAAGATGCCGGAGATCCAGGTGGACGTAATGGCCGTGGGGGCCTTCGAAGGTTCGCCCCTTTTCATATTCCTGCATATGGCAGCGCGACAGGATATCCCGTGGACCCAACTCCATCTTGCGATGGACCGGCGTGTCTGTCGGCGGTCCGAGACCGTAATCCTGGAGATACCGGTAGCCGTCCTTGTTCTTGAGCCAGCCTCCTTCACCGCGCGATGCCTCAGTGATGAGGATACCGGTTCCGGGAAGTCCGGTGGGGTGATACTGCACGAACTCCATATCCTTGAGAGGGACCCCGGCGCGGTAGGCCAGGGCCATGCCATCACCCGTTTTGATGGCGGCGTTGGTCGTAAAGGGGAAAATGCGCCCCCCGCCGCCGGTGCAAATGATGACGGCCTTTGCTCCGATCACTTCCAGTTGACCGTTATAGAGGTTCAGGGCTGTTATACCCGCAACCTTGCCGTCATCGACCAGGAGCTTGGTTACGAAGCACTCGTCATAACGTACGACGCTGTCGTATTTGAGGGACGTCTGAAACAGACTGTGGAGCATGTGGAAGCCGGTCTTGTCGGCGGCAAATACCGTACGATCGACGCTCATGCCGCCAAAGGCCCGCACGCTGATCCTTCCATCCGGGTCGCGGCTCCACGGACAACCCCAGTGTTCGAGCTGGATCAGTTCTCCCGGAGCCTCCTCGATAAAGAGCTCTACGGCGTCCTGATCCGCCAGGAAGTCGGCCCCGAAAATAGTGTCTCTTGCGTGGGTATCGAGACTATCGTTCTCACGAAGCACCCCTGCGGCTCCTCCCTCCGCTGAAACCGTATGGCTTCGCATGGGATACACCTTCGATACCAGCGCGATGGAGAGTTCGGGAGACAGCTCCGCCGCAGCAATGGCGGCGCGCAACCCCGCTCCTCCGCCGCCGACAATGATGATGTCATGTGTAACCATATTCTTCCTAGGAGCGTTTCTTTACGACCTCGTAGCCGAGCTCGTCGATGGCAGAGAAGATTTCAGCCAGTGCCGTCTCATCCTCAATCCATGCATGGCCGAGCCGGACCTTCACGGCGTAGTAGAAGCCGAAGGGAGGCTTCCCCTTGCGAAACTTGAAAAGTTCCCGTGCCAGTTTGACGGCATTGAACTTTGGCTCTTGCTTACTCATCGTGCTGAGAGTTATGGCGTCTTAAAAGCGCGACCCAAAGAGGGTCCGCCCTAGCGCCCAAGTGCTAGGTGAGCATGTCGACTTTGTCGTTGACCGCCTTCGTGGACACGATGTGCCGCGCAAGCTGCATCTCGTCGGTGTCGAAGCCCAGGGCGAGACCCAGGAGCTGCGGCAGATGGATGATCGGCAGGTCGATCTTCTGTCCCTTCTGGCCTTCGGCTCTCGGCTGGTTGCCGTCGAGGTTCAGATGGCACAGCGGACACGGGGTTACCATGCAGTCGGCGCCGTTCTGCTTCGACTCGCCGGTATGCTTGGCCACCATGCCCAGGGAGGTTTCCTCGTTGGAGGCGAGGACAGGGAAACCGCAGCACTTGGTCTTGCCGCTGATGTCGACATTCTCGGCGCCCAGCGCGCCGATCAGATCTTCCAGATAGGTCCGGCGACCGCCCACTTCCTTGGTGGGCACCATGATGGGGCCGGGGCGGCGCAGAAAGCAGCCGTAGAACGGCGAGACCTTCAGGCCGTTCAAGGGGCGCTGGATCAGCGGTTTGAGCTTCTCCATGCCGTAATCCTCGAACAGCACCCACAGCATGTGCTTGACCTCCGCCGTGCCCTTGTACGACAGCCCTTCCTCGGACAGGTATTCGCGATTGATCTCTTCCCGGTACTCGGGGTCTTGCAGCCGGTCGTTGGCTTGGCTGAAGACGCCCTGGCAGGTGCTGCAAATGGTCATGATGGGTAGTCCCATCTGCTCCGCCTTGGCAAAGGTGCGCGCGTTGATGGGATCCGATAGCTGCGTCGGCATGCAGCCGGCGCCGGTGCACGACACGTCGGACATCTCTTCGAGCTCGAGGTCGAGCTTGTCGGCGACCTTGACGGCCGCGGAGTAGAGCTCGGGACAGCCGCCCTTGGCCACACATCCAGGATAGAACGCGTATTTCACTTGGAATCCTCCGCTTTCTCGAGAATGCGCTTGATCTGGTCGGCCCCCGGGCGTTTCTCGTGACGGCCGGGCATCTTCCCTCTCCGCAACGCTCTCACCGCGGTGGGCAGGAGCTTCATGAGTCCGGTCACGTTGGTCAGGCCCTCGGTCTCCATGGCCAGCTTGCGTTCATCGAGCCAGCCGGTCTGTTTCACCGAGTTGATGAAGCTCGCGTGGTGCCGGGCCACCTTTTCGTGCTTGATGCCTTCCTTGAAGGCCACGTCGCGTATCTCCATGATCTTGGTGGAGGGGGCCAGTCCGCGCGGGCACTTGCCGTCGGCCTCGTAGCAGTGGACGCAGTCCCACAGCCCCTGGGGCTGCTCCACCACCTTCATGCGGGCCTCCATCTTGGCTCCGGTCTCCCGCGGGTCCATCACGAAGCGGTAGCCCTTGACCATGGCGGCGGGCCCGAGGAAGTCGAAATTCACCGGCAGCACCGCGCAGCCTTCGTCGCACAGGCCGCACTGGTAGCAACTCATGGTCTTGCGCACTTCCGCCATCTCCGACTCGGGAACCAGATTCTCCGTCGGCGCGAACTCGTCGTCCGGCTCCATCCACGGCTTCATGGCGGCCATCTTGTCCCAGGAGAACTTGTCCATGTCGAACACCAGGTCCTTGATCACCGGGATGTTGCGCACCGGGTCGCACAGGATCTCCGGAGCCTTCTTGGTGACCGCGCCGATCTTGGTGGCGCAGGTGAGCTTGGCGCTGTAGTTTAGCCGCACCGCGCACTCGCCGCAGTAGCCCTGACAGCAGGAGGCCCGGAAGGCCAGGGTGTCATCCTGCTCATCCCGGATCTTCTGGAGTCCTTCCAGGACCGTGGCGTCCTCGGGCAGGTCCACCTTGTAGGTGGAGTAGCTCGATTCGCCGCCGTTTTCCGGGTCCTTCCGATGAACCTTGTAGGTGACTTCCATGGGTTCTCCTTGGCCGGCGCCTCCTGCCCGAGTCCGCACCGCGTGCGGACACCGCACCGCGTGCGGACACCGCACGCGGACGGGCGGGTCGCGGCGCCCGCTCTTATGCCGATACCGCCCGGATATCGAGCTTCGGTGAGCCGTCCTGCGAACGCACCACAGTGTGCGCTTTCCAGTTTGAATCGTCCTTTTCCGGATGATCGCTTCTCAAATGGGCGCCACGGCTCTCGGCACGGCTGCGGGCGGCCAGGGCGGTGGCCTCGGCCAGCTTTAGCAGATTTCCCAACTCGACATAGCCCGTGAGCGCGTAGTTGTAGATTCGGGACTTGTTGTTGACGCGAAGCGCGGCATGGCGCTGTTGCAGCGCGCGGATCTTTTCCCGGGCCTCGGCCAGCCCCGCGTCCGTGCGCGCCACCCCCAGGTTCGCGTTCATCAACTCCCCGAGCTCTCGATGGATGGTGCCCATGGTATCTCCGGAGGAGCCCCCCGAAGTGATCTCGGCGAGCCGCTCGCCGTCCGCGGAGGCCCCGGAGCCGTCCCCGGCCTTGGCCCCCGCCGACTTGGCGTGGGCCGCCGCGGCTTCGCCCACCCGCTTGCCGAACACAACCGCTTCGGTGAGGGTGTTGCCCGGGAGCCGTCCGGCGCCGTTGAGCCCGTTGTGGGCGCATTCGCCGACGGCGAAGAGCCCGGCCACCGAGGTTTCCCCGGAGGCAGTGGTCTCGATGCCCCCCATGGGCCGGTGCGCCACCGGCTGTACCGGGACCGGATCCTGGGTGACGTCGAGCCCGGCCATGACCTTGACCAACTCCACCGCCTGGGGGAAGCGGGACGTCAGGTTCTCTACCGGCCGAAGGTCCAGTGACACCGGCCCGCCGCCGTTTCGGCCGGCCTTGTGGACCTCCGCCGCGAGCTGTGCCCTGGAGAGCGCCCCGGCGCCCACCAGCGTGTCACCGGCGGCGTTCACGAGCTTAGCGCCCTCGCCCAGGGCCGCCTCGCTGATCAGGACCGTTTGGGCGGCGCTGTACACCGTCGGATGGAACTGCACCATCTCCAGGTCCACCAGGCCGACGCCCAACTCGTAAGCCAGCATCAGGCCGTCGCCGGTGGTTCCCACGGCCGCGGTGCACGGGGAGTACAACTGGGTGGCACCGCCGGTGGCGAGGATGACCGCGCCCGCCCCGAAGGTCTCGAGCTGGCCGCTTCGGTGCCCCAGGGCCACCGCGCCGGCGCACGCCCCGCCGTCCTGGATCAGCGACGTGACGAACCACTCCCGGAAGCACGGGATGTCCTCTCTCTGAAACTGTTCGTGCAGCACGTGCAGGACCATGTGTCCGGTGCGGTCGTCCGCGTATGCGGCGCGCTCGACACTGCTGGAGCCCAACGGGCGGTGGTCGATGCGCCCGTCGGCATCGCGGTTGAACGGTACGCCGACGCGCTCGAGCCAGATGACCTCGCGGGCGGCGTCCGCCGCCAGTATGTTCACGGCCTCGTTGTCGCAGAGGCCGTCACCGGCGTTCCGGATATCCTGAGCAAACTTTTCGGGAGAGTCGTCGCGTCCGAGCGGCGCGTTCAGGCCGCCCGGCGACAGCGCCGAGTTCGTTCGCAGCGGATGGACCTTGCTCAGCAACGCCACCGACGCGCCGGCGCGCTTGGCGGCGATGGCCGCGCGTAGACCGGAAGCCCCCCCACCAATTACGAGAACATCAAATTCCGGCACTGGCAATCCCCTTTTCTTCGACGAGTGGCACGCAAATTCCCTGCTTTTCAAGGGGTATAACAAAACCGTCTCCGACGCGTCAAGGTCGGTTTCCGGCGCTCTCCGGCATCCCCCGGCGAGATGCTGGCGAGGGGTTTCAAACCCGCCTGGGCCGTCGACTACACGGGGGTACCGCCGTCGTCCGATCCCAAGATGTAGGGGCGGGTTTCAAACCCGCCCGCGCCACGGCCACGCAGACCCGTGCAGTTCCCGTACACCCCGGCCGGTGGCGCGCCGGCGACCAATGCGCTATGCCGGGAGGCGTATGGAACGGGACTCCCTGGCACGTGTCAACCGGGCGGCGGTCCGGTGCCGGAGGTGCCCGCGACTGGTCGCCTGGCGGGCCGAGACGGCGGCCAATCCGCCGCGGCGCTATCACGGATACAGCTATTGGGGCCGGCCCCTGCCCGGCTTCGGCGAGGACGACGCGCGCCTCCTCATCGTGGGCCTGGCGCCGGCGGCCCACGGCGGCAACCGCACCGGCCGGATGTTCACCGGAGACCGTAGCGGCGACTGGCTGTACCGGGCACTGTTTGAGCACGGCTTCGCCAACCAGGCCGAGTCGGTGGACCGCGACGACGGCCTGGAGCTCACGGACTGCTACATCTCCGCCGCAGTCCGCTGCGCGCCGCCCGCTAACAAACCCACCGTGGACGAGTTCCACAACTGCCGCGGATACCTGGTCCGCGAGCTCGCGCTGCTCCGGCGTCTCCGGGTGGTCCTTGCCTTGGGAAAGATTGCCTTCGACTCCTACCTGAAGGCCGCCACCGACGCAGGCCAGTCGCTCCCCAAGCCCCGCCCCAAGTTCGGCCACGGAAGCTGCCACGAACTCGGCGACGGCCTGACCCTGCTGGGGTCCTACCATCCCAGCCAGCAGAACACCTTCACCGGAAAGCTGACCACGCCCATGTTCCACAGCGTCTTCCGCGCGGCGCGGGCGTTGCTGGACGACGAGCGCGGGCGGGTTTGAAACCCGCCGCTACACCTCGTCGTCACGCCTTACCGACAACGAAAGGTAGTCCCCACGTCGTTGGCGATCTGTGGTGGAGGCTACCGGGCTTGACATATTGTAGCCAATCGACTACAGGTGAATTTTGTGGTCACACTGCATTACGTTTCGGAAGATGGCGTTGATCACTTCGATAGGTGGTTCCGCCAGCAGTCGTCCGAGACGCGTGCTCGTGTCCAAACGCGCATCGACCGGATAGAGATCGGCAACTTCGGCGACCACAAGAGTGTAGGGGAAGGCGTTTCCGAGCTTCGGATCGATTTCGGCGCTGGATTCAGATTGTATTACGGTCGTGATGGTGATGAGTTCGTGATCTTACTAGGCGGGGGAACGAAGAATCGGCAGGCCCGCGATATCGCAATGGCGCAGACCCGCTGGAAAGCGTACCAACAGGAGAAACGAAATGCCCGTAAGAGAACATAGGGCGAGCGACTATCTGAAAACGCCCGAGGATATCGTGACCTATCTGAATGCAGCGATCGAGGAGATGGGTGACGACCCGCGCCTGCTCATGAAGGCGTTTCGAAACGTGGCTGAGGCGCAAGGCGGCGTATCTGCGCTTGCGCGTGAGGCCAAGCTGGATCGGGTGGCACTCTCCCGGGCGCTCTCCGGCCAGAGAAATCCACGGCTCGACACGCTCGCGAAAGTGTCCGCCGCATGCGGCGTGAAGCTCCGGTTCTCGACGTGACACGCGGAGGAAGACGGGGTAAGACGGCAGACTCAGGTACCGCCACCGGTTTCGTGATATGGTGGCCGCGGGGAGAAATCCCCAAGGAGAATCTATGGCGCGTGAAGCCTTGCAGGATTACCGGGAAACCGAGGCGGAGCTCCGGAAGCGTGTGGAGGGCGAGGTCCGGTTCGATGCCTACTCGCGGCTGCTCTACGCCACGGACGCGTCCATCTACCAGGTGGAGCCCGTGGGCGTGGTCATTCCCCGCCACAAGGGCGACGTCCAGGCGGTCATCGAGGTGGCCAACCGGCACCGGGTGCCGGTGCTGGCCCGGGGCGGCGGCACCTCGCTGGCGGGCCAGACCGTGGGCCACGCCATCGTCGTGGACTTTTCCAAGTACATGAACCGGGTGCTGGAGGTGAACCCGGAGGAGCTCTGGTGCCGCGTCCAGCCCGGGCTCGTGCAGGACGCCCTGAACACCCACGTGGCGCCCCAGGGAATGCTCTTCGGCCCGGACACGTCCACCTCGAACCGGGCCACCCTCGGCGGCATGATCGGAAACAACTCCGCGGGCGCCCATTCCATCGTGTACGGCAAGACCCTGGACCATGTGCTGGAGCTGACCGTGCTGCTGGCGGACGGCAGCGAGGCGGTGCTGCGTGATCTCTCGGCCGACGAGCTGGCGGGCAAGCAGACCGGGAAGGGGATTGAGAGCCGCATCTACCAGCAACTTCCGCCAATGGTGGAGTCGGCCAGGGGACTCATCGCGGAACGCTATCCCAAGCTCATGCGCCGGGTCTCGGGCTACAACCTGGACGAGTTCACCAAGGACCAGCCGTTCAATCTCTCGCGCCTGGTGGTGGGCTCCGAGGGCACTCTCGCCTGTGTGGTGGAAGCCAGGATGCGACTCGTGCCCAAGCCCAGGCACACCGCGCTGGATGTGATCCACTTCCACGATCTCCAGGATGCGCTGGCGGTGTCCGAAGCCATACTCGAGACCAACCCCTACGCCATGGAGCTCACCGACAAGCCGATCCTGGACCTGGCCCGCAACAACATCGAGCAGTCCAAGCGGCTGGGCTTCGTCCAGGGTAATCCCGACGCCATCCTCATGGTGGAGTACGAGGGCGATACCGCCGAGGAGGTCCGGGACAAGGTCGACAGGCTGGAGGTGCTGCGGCAGCGCGAGCACATGGGTTATGCCGCGTCGCTGGCCTACGAGCCGCGGTTGGTACAGCAGATCTGGGGGGTGCGCAAGGCGGGCCTGGGGCTGTTGCTGGGCGTCAAGGGAGAGAAGAAGCCCATCGCGTTCGTCGAGGACACCGCGGTGGATCCGGCGAAGCTGCCGGAATTCATCAAGCGGTTCCGCCAGATCCTCGACGGCCACGGCGTCCGGGCCGGCTACTACGGCCACTGCTCCGTGGGCTGCATGCACATTCGCCCGTTCATCAACCTCAAGGAGGCCGGCGAGGTCGAACTGATGACGCAGATCTCCCGCGAGATCTCCGACCTGGTGATGGAGTTCGGCGGCGCCATGTCCGGCGAGCACGGCGACGGCTTGGCCCGGAGCCACCTGAACGAGAAACTCTTCGGACCCGAGCTGTACAAGGAGTTTCGCAAGGTCAAGCAACTCTTCGACCCGCAGAATCTGTTGAATCCAGGCAAGATCGTGAACGCGCCGCCGATGACCGACTCGCTCCGCTTCGGGACCTCCTACAAGACCTGGCAACCCGAGACCATGCTGGACTTCAGCGGCCAGGGGGGCTTCGTGGCCGCGGTGGAGATGTGCAACGGCACCGGCGCGTGCCGCAAGACCCTGGGCGGCACCATGTGTCCGTCCTACATGGCCACCCTGGAGGAGGAGCACTCCACCCGCGGGCGCGCCACCGCTTTTCGCGCGGTGCTGTCCGGCAAGGTGCCGCGCTCCGAGTTCACCGGCGAACGGCTCCACGAGGTGCTGGACTTCTGCCTCGAATGCAAGGGCTGCAAGGCGGAATGCCCCTCCAACGTGGACATGGCCAAGCTCAAGTACGAGTTCCTGTACCACTACCAGCGGGTCCACGGGGTCTCGCTCCGGAGCCGCCTGTTCGGGCGCATCGGCGCCCTCAGCCGCTGGGGCTCACTGTTGGCGCCCCTTGCCAACCGGGTCAACGGGAATTTCGTCAACCGCTGGATCATGGACCGTTTCCTGGGCATCGATCGCAGGCGGCCGCTGCCGAGCTTCGCCCGCAACAACTTCGAGGCATGGTGGAAGAAGCACGACGCCGCCGGCACCGGCGCCCGCGGCTCGGTGATCCTGTTCCACGACACCTTCAATACCTACAACACCCCCGAAATTGCGGTGGCGGCCACGCGCCTGCTGGAGCATTTCGGTTATCGGGTGGTGACCGTGCCCAGACGGTGTTGCGGCCGGCCGTTGATCTCCAAGGGCATGCTGCAGGAGGCCAAGGACTACGCCGCCTGGAACGTCGCCCGGCTGCTGCCCCACGTGGAGCAGGGGGTGCCGGTGGTGGGTCTGGAGCCTTCGTGCATCCTCACGCTGCGGGACGAATACCCGGATCTCCTGCGTAGCGAGCCGGCTCGCCTGGTGGCGGGCCGGACGCTGCTGATCGAGGAGCTGTTGCTGAACGAGGAGGTGGTGGGCTCGTTGAAGGAAAGCGACGCCCCCAAGCCGCCCGTGCTCCTGCACGGCCATTGCCATCAGAAGGCGCTGGTGGGCATGGCGCCCACGGTTTCGGTGCTACGGGAAGCGGGCCATGAGGTTCGCGAGGTGGACTCCGGCTGTTGCGGCATGGCCGGCTCCTTCGGCTTCGAGAAGGAGCACTACGACCTGTCCGTGTCCATCGCCAACCGCCGTCTGGTGCCGGCGGTGGAGGCCGCGCCGGAGGACGCGCGCGTGGTGGCGTCGGGGATCTCCTGCCGGCAGCAGATCGAACATCTTACGGGACGTCGGGCGCTCCACCCCGTGGAGGTGCTGTGGGAAGACGTCCGGGAAGCCGGGGCCTGAGTCATGGGCAAGATCGCGGCGTTGCGCTGTCCGCAGTGCGGCTGGGAGGCGGTGACCGACGACACCTTCGCGTGCGGGGCCTGCGACAGCGTGCTGGACGTCCGCATGGATCTCGGACACCTCACCCGGTCCGACGTGCGGGTCATCCGCAACAGCAAGGACGCCACCCTCTGGCGCTGGTTCGATTTCTTCCCGGTGAAGAGCCGTCGCTCCGTGGTGTCCCTGGGCGAGGGCTACACCCCGCTCACCCATTGCCGGCGGCTGGGTGAGCACCTTGGGATGGGGCGGCTCCACGTCAAGAACGACACGCTGCTACCCTCGGGTTCCCTCAAGGACCGCAGCAACACCGTGGGCATCTCCCGGGCGGTGGAGCTGGGCTTCGACACCGTGTCCGTGTCGTCCACCGGCAACGCGGCCGCGTCGGTGGCCGCCTACGCCGCGGCCGCGGGCCTGCGCAGCGTGGTGATGGTGCCGGCCGGCACCGATTGGGCCAAGGTGACCCAGGCATATGCCTGCGGCGCGACCGTGGTCGTGGTTGCGGCGGCGAGTCTCGACGGCATGGGCGCGTTCTACCGCGAGGCCGTGAAGGAGTTCGGCTGGTACGACTGCCTGTCCACCAACCCGTACCGAAACGAGGGCAAGAAGTCCTATGCCTTCGAGTTCTTCGATCAACTGGACGAGCATGTGCCCAATTGGATCATCCATCCCACCGCCGGAGGCACGGGGCTGGCGGCCATGTGGAAGGGGTACCAGGAGTTGCACGGCCTCGGCTGGGCACATCGATTCCCCAGGTTGGTGGCGGCCCAGAGCGAGGCCGCGGCGCCTATTGTCGCGGCGTTGGAAAACAATAGCGCCACCGTGGAGCCGGTCACCGCGGGCGCGACCGTAGCCGAGAGCATCCAGGTGGGCAACCCCATGGCGCTGGGCCTGCGGGCGTTGCGCGCGGTGCGGGCCAGCAACGGGACCGGCGTGGCGCTGGCGGACCAGGAGATTCTCGAGGCCCAGGGCCTCTTGAGCCGTATGGCCGGCATCTTCGCCGAGCCGTCCGCCGCCACCTCCCTGGCCGCGGCCATTCGGCTGCGCGGGCAGGGCGCCATCAGGGCCGGTGACCTGGTGGTCTGCAACGTCACCGGCCACGGCCTGAAGCAGGTTGCGAGCGTGGCCGTATCGGCGGAGCAGTTGCAGCCCATCGAGCCGGACCTCGACGCCCTGCGGGAAAGGCTGGCGCAGGAGAGCCCCGCGAAGCTCAATGACGAAATGTAGGGGCGGGTTTCAAACCCGCCCGCGCGTCACCGCCACGGCCTGAAGCAGGTTGCGAGCGTGGCCGTATCGGCGGAGCAGTCGCAGCCCATCGAGCCGGACCTGGACGCGCTGCGGGAAAGGCTGGCGCAGGAGAGCCCCGCGAAGCTCAATGACGAAATGTAGGGGCGGGTTTCAAACCCGCCCGCGCGTCACCGCCACGGCCTGAAGCAGGTTGCGAGCGTGGCCGTATCGGCGGAGCGGTTGCAGCCCATCGAGCCGGACCTGGACGCCCTGCGGGAAAGGTTGGCGCAGGAGAGCCCCGCGAAGCTCAATGACGAAGTGTAGGGGCGGGTTTCAAACCCGCCCGCGCCCGGGTCATTGCCTCGGTCGCGTGAGGCGCCGGAAGGGCGCGTGGAAAGCGAAGGATAGCCATGAAGTTCGGATACTATCTGCTCAATACGTACGTTCCCGAGTTGGACGGGGATTCGCGGGAGATCTACTCCCATTGGCTGGAGCAGATCGACGCCGCCGAAGACATGCGGTTCGACAGCCTCTGGGTCACCGAGCACCACTTCCGCCTCTTCGGCGGCATGATGCCCAGTCCCCAGATGCTGCTGTCGGCCGCCTCCCAGCGGACCCGGCGGCTCAGGCTCGGTTCCGCGGTGTCGCTGGTGCCCATGCACCACCCGCTGCAGATCGCCGAAGACTACGCCATGCTGGACCTCCTCTGTGAGGGGCGCCTGCTGTTCGGAGCAGGCCGGGGCATGAGCCCCCACGAGTACGAGGTGTACGGGCATGATTGGAGCACCGCGCAGCCGCGCTTGGTGGAGGCTCTGGACGTGATCCGCATGGCCTGGACCGAGGAGACTGTGGAGTGGAACGGCGAGTACTTCAGCTACCACGGCATGACCGTGCGGCCCAGGCCGGTCCAGCAGCCACACCCGCCCATCTACGTGCCCGCCAACAGGGACCTGGACAACTTCCGCATGATCGGACGCAACGGCTACCACCTGATGACACTGCCGTGGATCGGCAGCAACACCGAGCAACGGCCGCGCATCGAGGTCTATCTCGAGAGCCTGCGGGAAGCAGGGTACTCCGAAGACGATCACGACGTGTTCGTCATGTACCCGATCTACGTCGGCGAGGACGACCGCCAGACCCGTGCCGACGTGGAGGACGCCTGGCACCGCTGGCGCGAGTTCGCGCTGGACGAAGTCCGCCTGGACCCCGCCCGGGCGCCCATGGTGGACAAGATCTACGAGCGCCTGGCCTACGACGCCATGGTGCAGGACAGCCGCGGCGTGTTCGGCGGCCCCGAGACCTGCATCGAGCACCTCAAGGTCATCATCGACGTGGTCGGCCCCACCCACATCGGACTCTGCTTTCACTTCGGCGGCCTGAGCCACCAGAAAGTGCTCGCCTCCATGGAGCGTTTCAGCCGGCACGTGGCGCCGGCGTTCTGACGCGCCGGCGCCTTTGCCGCCAGGGCCGGTGCCGCGGGACCCCGACATCCGATGTAGGGGCGGGTTTCAAACCCGCCCGTGTCCGGATCGCACTGTTGGCCGATCCTGGCTCCTGGCGCATGAACGCCGCCATCCGGTGCCGTGACCTCTTCGCGTGACCGGGCGCGGGCGGGTTTGAAACCCGCCCCTACAAGGTCGGCGCCTTTGTGTTAGACTCGGTGGGATGATGGTGACGGCAAACATGAAGCCGACGGGACCGACTGCATCATGACGCCGGATGATTTTCGCGGCGAGGCGACTCGGGTCATCGCCAGGCACGCGGAGCTGGACCGCGAGGCCGTGGAGCGGATGCTGACGGTGCCGCCGAAGCCGGACATGGGCGATTTCGCCTTCCCGTGCTTCACCCTGGCCAAGAAGCTGCGCAAGGCCCCGCCGCTCATCGCCCAAGAGATCGCCGATAAGGCGTCCGCGGATCTCGACCTGCTGTGCGGCGCCAAGGCCCTGGGCGGCTACGTCAACCTGTCGGTGGACCGGGCTCGGTTCGCCGAAGCGGTGCTGCACGGCGCGGCAGCGGCCGGCGAGGCCTACGGCCGCTGCGAGGACGGCGCCGGCCAGACCATCGCTATCGACTATTCCTCTCCGAACATCGCCAAGCCCTTCCACGTGGGTCACCTGCGCTCCACCATCATTGGCGGCGCCCTGGTGCGGATCTTCGAAGCTCTCGGCTACGAGGTCATCGGCATCAACCACGTGGGCGACTGGGGCACCCAGTTCGGCCGGCAGATCGCCGGCCTCAACCGGTTCGGAAAGCCCGAGGACGCCGACGACCTGATGAGCCTCAACCGCCTGTACGTCAAGTTCCACGAGGTCGCCGACAGCGACCCCGAGCTGGTGGAGGAGGCGCGGGAGTGGTTCCGCCGGCAGGAGACGGGGGACGAGGAGGCGCTGGCCCTGTGGCGACGCATTCGCGATACCAGCCTCGACTACTTCAAGCGGATCTACGAGCGGCTGGGCGTGCGCTTCGACTCCTATACGGGAGAGTCGTTCTTCAACGACAAGATGGACACGGTCATCGAGGAGGCCCGGGCCAAGGGCCTGGCCGCGGTCTCCGACGGCGCCCTCATCATCGACCTCTCGGCGGAGGGCATCGACACGCCCGCGCTGCTGGAGAAGGCCGACGGCACCACCCTCTACCTGACCCGGGACGTGGCCGCGGCCCGGTACCGCCACGATACCTACGGCTGCGACCGCATCGTGTACGTGGTGGCCAGCGGCCAGTCGCTGCATTTCCGGCAGCTCTTCACGGTGTTGAAGATGCTCGGCCACGCCTGGTCCGAGGACTGTGTCCACGTGAACTTCGGGCTGGTCCAGGGCATGTCCACCCGCAAGGGTAACGTCATCTATCTGGAGGAGTTGCTGGACGAGGCCCGGGACCGGGCGCTGGCGTACATGCGCGGCCAGATCGAGAAACGCTTGGAGCTCGAGGACGAGGAGACCGTGGCCGAGGCCGTGGGCATCGCCGCCATCTTCTTCGCCGACCTGTCCAAGCAGCGGATCAAGGACTATCGTTTCGATTGGGACCTGGCCATCTCCTTCGAGGGCGACACCGGCCCCTACCTCATGAGCGCCCACGCCCGCATCGCCGGCATCCTGCGCAACTGCGGGCTCGAACCGGACCCCGATGCCGACGTGAGCCCGCTGGTGGAGCCCGAGGCCCATCGGCTGGTGAGCCTGGTGGCCCGCTACCCCGAGGCCCTCCGGGAGGCGGCGCGCCAGTACGAGCCTTCGGTCCTGGCCAACTACCTGCTGGAGCTGGCCCGGGGCCTGCACGCCAGCTACACGGTCCTGCGGGTCAAGGGCGAGGAAGCGGGCAGGGCGCAGGCCCGGTTGCTGCTGTTCACCGCGGTGAAGCAGGTGCTCCGGAGCGGCCTGACCATCCTCCGGATACAACCCCTGGAGCGGATGTAGTTCGTGAAGCTATTGCTGACCAACGACGACGGCATCGACGCGCCGGGCCTGGAGGTGCTGGAACGGGCCGTGCGCGAGTGGGGCGAGGTCGTGGTGGTGGCGCCGGCGGAAGGGCAGTCGGGCGTGGGCCATCAGGTGACCACGGACCGTCCCATCACGGTGGAGTGCATCGGCACCGGACGGCACAGCGTCCAGGGGACCCCCGCGGATTGCGTCCGGGTCGGGCTCACCGAGATCTGTCCGGATGCGTCCTGGGTGCTGGCCGGGGTGAATCGGGGCGCGAATCTCGGTGCCGACATCTACATCTCGGGCACGGTGGCGGCGGCCCGGGAAGCCGCGCTGCTGGGCTGCCGCGCGCTGGCCATTTCCCAGTACATCGTCAAGGCCCGGCCGCTTGATTGGGAAGTCGTCTATCGCAGGGCGGCGCCTCTGCTCAAGCAGCTCCTGAGCGGCGAGCTGGCCCAAGGCGAGTTCTGGAACGTAAACCTGCCGCATCCCGCCACCGACGCCGACGTGAGCGTCGCGGCCTGCGCCCTGGACACCCGGCCTCTCGGTGTGGCCTATCGGAAAGAAGCGGGGGCGTTCGTCTACAAGGGGGACTATCACAACCGTCCGCGGCAGCCCGGTCGCGACGTGGACGTGTGCCTGGGCGGCCGCATCGCCGTGACCAAGCTGGTGCTGGACATCGCCGGGCCGTCGGTGAACCCCGGCTCGTGTGAATTGGACGGGGCGGGAACGGGTTTTCTCCAGCCCCGCCGGATGCGAAACTTGTAGGGGTGGGTTTCAAACCCGCCCGCCATCGAACCCCTACGGAGGATCCGTGAACTACGTCGACGTGTTTCGGACGGTAGATGTTTCCACCCTGGCCGTGGTCAAGTCCGTCCTGGACGGTGCCGGCATCACCTACGTGGTCCAGGGCGAATCGGCCCTGACGCTGCTGCCGGTGGGGCCGTTGTGGGGCGGTTTCGGCTCGGCCGGGACCGCCGCGGTCATACAGGTACCGGAAGAAGAGGCCGAGGACGCCCTGGAACTTCTCGGCGAAGTCGCCGAACCGGACGGTTCCTAGGACCCTTCCTCTTGCGGTGGATCTCCGTAGGGGCGACCGGCCGGTCGCCCCTACATTAGATGGCCCGGAAAGGACACTAGCGCCTGCGCTCGGCCACGAGGCGGAACAGCTCGGGATAGAGGTCCGGGTTGGCGGCGATGATGCCGTTGCGTAGCGTGTCGGGTTGATTGAAGGAGAAGGGCCGTCCGTCCAGGTCCGTGACCTTGGCGCCGGCTTCCTCTGCCAGCAGCACTCCCGCGCACACGTCCCATTCATTCTTCGGCGCGAGGCTCACGGTCAGGTCGGCGCGTCCGCCGGCCACCTCCGCGAGCTTGTGGGCGATGCTGCCGGTGGGCGTGACCTTCAGGATTTCCTCCAACCCAGCGAAGAGGCCCCGCCGGGTCTCGCGCCTGCTGGCCACCACGCTGGCGCCGTTCAGTTGCGAGCGCTCCGTCACCCGCACCGGCTGCCCGTTCAGGAAGGTCCCGGTGCCGCGGCTGCAATAGGTGATGCGCGCGACCGCGGGGTTGCAGGTCACGGCCAGCACCGGTTCGGTCCCCCGCACCAGCGCCACGGACACGGCGAACTCGTCGATCCCCTCGATGAACTCCCTGGTCCCGTCCAGCGGGTCCACGATCCACACCCACTCCTTTCGCAGCCGTTCGCCGTCATCCGCTGATTCCTCCGACAGCCAGCCGGATTCGGGGAACGCGCCCAGCAGTGTCTCCTGCAATAGGGTGTTGGCTTCGATGTCGGCGGTGGTGACGGGGTTGCCGCCGCTCTTGTGTTGGATGGTGTATTGCGACGTGTAATAGGAGAGGAGCGTTTCTCCGGCCTTGTTTGCCGCCTCTCGTGCCGTTGTCAGTGCTTGCCGGAGGTCCATGAGGTTGTCTCCTCGAGGTTCGTGATTTGGATGTCCGGCAAGGCGGCCGTCAGACCGCAAGTTCCACCAGTTTCGGTCGCAGGCTTCGGGCGTTCACCCGGATGGTTGCCACGGCTACGGGCAGGGTAAAGCGCCTGGGTCCGGCGCTGCCGGGGTTCAGGTAGATGACGCCGTCGCGCCGTTGCATGGACGGTTTGTGCGAGTGCCCGCTGATCACCATGCGGCAGCCGTCCGGAACGGCGTCCAGGGCCTTGACGTTGTGGATCACGTGAATGCGGACACCCGCCACCTCCACGGTCCTTTCCTCGGGCAGCTCGTCAGCCCAGGCGCCTCCGTCGACGTTGCCGCGTACCGCCGCCACCGTGGCCAGCGAGCTCAGGCGCTCCAGCACCTCGGGTGCGCCCACGTCGCCGGCGTGGATGATCAGGTCCGACCCACGCAGGGCCTCCAGAGCCTCGGGCCGCACCAGGCCGTGAGTGTCCGAGATCACGCCGATACGGCTCGACGGCGTGGTGTGGGTCCGGGTCGCCACGCCGTTCAAGCCACCCGGATCACCCGTTTGCCTTGCATGAGCTTGGGGTCGTGGTTGGGAAACGACAGGTCCGGACGGGACGCCGTCTCGAGTGCCCGGTCCAGGGCCAGCACCGAGTCCGGCAGGTTGAAGTACCAGCCCACCGGGAGGCGTTCCTGGAGGTTCCGGTAGGTGTAGGCGATGTCGCCGCACAGGACGGCCTTGCCCTGGGCCGTCTCCACCGCCACCATCTGGGATCCGGGAGTGTGGCCGCCGGCCTTCAGCAGTTCCACCCCGGGAACCAACGCGTGGTCCCCGTCCACCAATGTGACCCGGCCGTCGTCCACCAGCCGTTGCAGCGCCGGGCGCACCATGGGCCGGACCAGCTTGTTCAGGTAGTCGAAGCGCATCATCGGGCCGGTCCAGAAGTCGTATTCGTCCTTCTGGATGACGAAGTTGGCCTTGGGGAAGAAGTCGAAGCCGGTGAAGTGGTCCACGTGGAAGTGGGTCACGATGACGGTGGCCACGTCTTCCGGGCGGAAGCCTAGTTCGCCGAGAAGTTGCGCCGGTTCCCTGAACTGATTCCCCTGGGCCCATTCCGCGGTGACATAGTCCGGATGGTAGGCGGTATCCACCACCACCGGACCGTCCGGGGTCTCGATGCACCAGATGATATAGGGAACCGGTTCGTCCCGCTCCGCATCGCTACGGATGCACGGCATGATGCCCGAATGGCGCCAGTTCTCCGCGATGCCCACGGTCATGGCAAAGATGGCATGGTCCATCAACGTTCTCCCCGCTACAGGCCGTTAGTCGGGTTAGCCTAACAGCCGCACCCACGCCCGTCCACCGGGCCTTGTGCACCGACATGTCAGGGTGTGGCTGTCGTAGGGGCGGGTTTCAAACCCGCCCGCGCACGTTGCCGCTCAGAATCCCGGGTTGACGAGGGTAACGACGGCAAGTAGCCAGAGTCTCCCTGGTTTTCCTGTATCCACGGCACCGTGTATACTCCGCCGATGGTCAGAGAGAAGGCCGTCAGCCAAGGGGGCATGGCGGAAAGCGACACTGCCACCCGGGAGGCCGTGGCCCCGAGTCGAGGGAGAGGTGCCCGGTGAACGGCGTGCCGGCGGCGGCCGAGTTGCGGGAGATGCTGTCCGAGGCCTGCGATATCGTTCGGCAGACGCGGGCGCTGATCGAGACCGCGTTGGAAACGGGGTTCACCCATCGGTCCAAGGCCGACGGAAGCTTCGTGACGGACGTCGATATCGCGGTGGAGGAGAAGGCCCGGACGCTGCTGGCGTCGCGCTTTCCGATGCATGGCATCATCGGCGAGGAATTGCCCCAAATCGACAGCGGCCACGCTCTCACGTGGGTCATCGACCCCATCGACGGCACCAAGAGCTTCCGGCACGGGGTGCCCTTGTACGGCACGCTGTTGGCCCTGCTCCACGGTGAAGACCCGATCCTCGGGGTCATCGACCTGCCGGGTCTGGGCAGGACCTACAACGCCGCAAGGGGGCTCGGGACCCGTTGCAACGGCCGGCCCGTGACCCTGGAGGATCTCCCCGGCGACGAGCCCATGGAGAAGGAGATCATCGGCATCGGTGACCGGCACCAGTTTGTCAGCGCCGGCCGGACGAAGGTGTTCGACGGGTTGATGCAAGCTCATCCCGGGGTGCGGACCTACACCGACTGTTTCGGCCACGCTCTGGCCATCGAGGGCTCGGTCGGCGCCATGGTGGATTTCGATCTCCGGCTGTGGGACACCATGGCCAGCAAGGTGTTGATGGAGGAGGCCGGCGGCCGGTACGTGTGCTTCCAACGGGCCGGGAGGGAGCTTCGCGAGCGCCGGTTCGACGTCATATTGGGGAAGCCCCGGGTCGTCGACTGGATACTCGGCCGCATCGCGGTGGACCGGCACGCAGGGGGCGAGGTATAGAGGTAAAATGCACGCCAGGAGGTATTTCTTGCGACACTATCGAGCGGCACTCCGGTGCCTGACAGCCGTAATCTTTGTATTCCTGAGCGCCGCGGCGTTCAGCACAACAGCAGCGGGAGGAGACAGGCCAGTGGTGATTTTTTCTACGTCGATGGGCGATATCACGATCGAACTCTTATCCGAGGAAGCCCCGATCACGGCGAAGAACTTTCTCGACTACGTCGATGCCGGATTCTTTGACGGCACCATCTTTCATCGGGTCATTTCCGGTTTCATGATTCAGGGCGGCGGCTTTACCGAAGACATGAACCAGAAGCCGACACAGGCGCCCATCAAGAACGAGGCCGACAACGGCGTCAAGAACGCCCGGGGCACGCTGTCCATGGCGCGCACGTCGGACATCAACAGCGCCACCACCCAGTTCTTCATCAACCTGAAGGACAACGAGTTCCTCGACCACGGCACCCGGGACTTCGGCTACGCCGTGTTCGCCCGGGTGGTGGAGGGAATGGACGTGGTGGACAAGATCGCCGGCGTGCAAACCGGCAACCGTGGACCCCACAGCGACGTCCCGAAGGAGGCCGTCGTCACCACCACCGCCCGCCGCAAGGAGCAGTAACCAGATCTGTCAGGGAGCAGTAACCAGAACTGTCCTTCCCGCCCCCCTCCGTCATTCCCGCGAAAGCGGGAATCCAGGTGGGGTGGGGCCCGGCCGCGCCTCGCGCCACCGGCAGATCTCTTCCACCGCCTCCTGCCAGATGGCGTCGGGCTCGCGTCCCAGGCGCTTCGGGACGCGGAAGTCGTGGTTGCCGCCTTCGATGAGGTGGGTTCGGGTCGGGGCCTGGACCTGCTCCAGCACCTCGGCCAGCAGGTCCATCCGGCAGAAGGGGTCGTTGGTGCCTTACTCGTAATCACTGTATCTCAAAACTCTGCCTCACACACGCGACGATGCGCAGATGTATCATAAACTGTTGTATTCCCGCTAGTTGCATCCCAATCCTGAGCCGTCCCAGGGCTTGCATCGCCGCCATCGATGCGCTTTAATACCCTCTGATTTGACCCCAGTCGCTTTCGATATGCGTACGGTCCGCCCCGGCTCTGCCGCCCGTAGGCAATTGTCTTCTGGAGGACCATCGCATGGCTACTGCACAGTACCGCACCCTCTCCAAACGCATTATCGACCGTCTCTCGGTCGATGACAAGGACACGTGTTCTGGGACCGGGACCTGCCGGGTTTCGGCATCCAGGGCGCAAAGGTCTACGTGGTCCAGGCCCGCGCATTCGGCCGCTAGACCCGACCTGCCCTAACGTTGTAGTTGAACACTAACATGAGTTATGGTAGTGTTCAGTAGTGGTGTTAGAAAACTGTCATATCCCTTCAGATAGGGACCAATATCGCGACCGGCTCGAAGGCTATCTCGAAACCATTCTACAGCGCGACGTTTCTTTGAAAGACTGGGACGGGCATGAGGCGCTACCTGTCTTTCTGACCCGCCTCTACCAGTTCTTTGAGACGCGGATCGGTCAAACGCCACTCCTCTTCATGTCGGCCAGCCAAACCGCGGAACAGACGCCAGCAGAAATCAGGAAGCACCTTGACCTGGCGAAGCCGGGGTTCGACGGAATCGTCGTGTATTCAGCCGAACGACTTACATCTGGCTTCCGCGCACGGCTTATTGCGGCTGGCGTCGCCTTCGCCGTGCCCGGCAATCAGCTTTTTGTTCCGGAGCTCGCAACGGACTTGCGCGAACATTTCAGGGCACCGAAACCGGAGCGACCTGACAAACTATCGCCATCGGCTCAACTGGTTCTGTTTTTCCACCTCCTCAAAGATGACCAGGCGCGACCGTGGACGCCAACCGAGATGACGGAACCACTTCGGTATTCGATCATGACCATGAGCCGAGCTTTTGATGAGCTTGCCGCCGTCGGCCTTGCCCGGATAGAGCGGCGTGGCCGCAGGAAGCTCTTGTCGTTCTGCTCCGAGGGCCGCTTGCTGATCGACGTTTCCAAGACACTCCTGATTCGTCCTGAACGTCGGCTGGACCATGTCCGTTGGCGGAAGCAACCGCCTGATTTGCCGCTGGCTGGCGAGCATGCCCTCGCACGATTCAGCGATCTCAGCCCGCCAGCGGCACCACCGGTTTACGCAGTGACGCCGGAACAGATGCGCGACTTGCTCGCGGCCGGGTGGGCGGATCAGAGGGAAGCCGACTATGACCCGGATGGGGCGCTTGCGACCTGGCGATACGATCCGAGGATATTGGCTCGGAACCAGATAGTCGATCCGCTCTCTCTCTTCGCGCAGTTCTGGGATGACCCCGACGAACGCTTGTCCATGGCTGTCGACCAACTACTGGAGCAATGGACATGGTGAAAGGACTTGACCGGTTCCGGGAGTATTTCGCCGGGCACGAAGATGGCTACGCGCTCATTGGCGGCGCTGCCTGCGATATCCTTTTCGGCGAGGCCGGACTCCCGTTTCGAGCCACCAAAGACTTCGACATTGTGCTCTGCGTCGAGGTGGTCAGTGTCGAATTCGGTACAGTCTTTGCAGACTTCCTGGAAGCAGGCGGATATCGGGCCAGAGAGCGCTCGACCGGCAGGCGGGAATTCTACCGCTTTCATCGCCCTGCCGACGAAACGTTCCCGGCAATGATCGAACTCTTCGCCCGGCGACCGGATACACTGAAGCTGCCTAACGGCGCCGAGCTTTCTCCGATACCTGTTGAAGAGGATGTGATCAGCCTTTCGGCCATCCTTCTGGATGACGACTATTTCGAAGCGCTCCAGAAAGCGCGGCGGGTCATCGACGACATAAGCCTTATCGACGAAACGATCCTTATCCCGTTAAAAGCACACGCTTTTCTCGATCTTTCCAAACGCAAAGCGAATGGCGAAGACGTTGATGCCCGCCACATAGGAAAGCACCGCGCCGATGTGTTCCGGCTCGCCCAGCTGTTGCCGGGCACCGGCAACCTCCCCCTCGCCGGGCCCATACGGGCTGACTTGGCCGCGTTTCTCGAGCAGGTCGCAAGCGATCCGAACTTCGACTACAAGGCGTTGAAGCTACCCCTAACACTGGCGGATGCGACGGCAATACTCGACGGATACTATCAGCTCAGCTCTTCCGCCTAGGTTCAAATGTCCCCAAATCCTGGAAGCGATACGCGTCCTTACACAGAGACTTCCGCCCTCGGAGACATCCTTGGATGGTGGAAGGACAGTGACCTGCGCCCCGAATTGTGCTCACTTATAAGTTAGCGGTGTTTCCTGATTTACCGGACCATCCTGAACGCCGCGCCTTCGCTCGGTACCCTGCGGTCCTTGCCGGGAAACCACCTGGAAGCGCTCCGAGACGACAGGCTGGGCCAGTACTCCATTCGCATCAATCGGCAGTGGAGACTGTGTTTCGAGTGGCCGAACGGCCAAGCGGGACCGGACAACGTTGAGATTGTGGACTACCACGCGGATGACAAGGAGGAGGGCCGCATGTTCATGAGAGCTGTCCATCCCGGCGAGGTCCTGAAAGGCGAGTTGGAAGAGTTGGGGATCACCCCGACGGAGTTCGCGCGGCAGATCGAGGTGCCGCCCAACCGGGTCAGCCAGATCATCGCCGGCAAGCGTTCGGTCACCGGCGACACCGCGCTACGCTTCGGTCACTGGTTCGGCAGC
Source organism: uncultured Binatia bacterium (SeqCode) (assembly GCA_965221155.1). GTDB lineage: Bacteria > Desulfobacterota > Binatia > UBA9968 > JAJDTQ01 > JAJDTQ01. The sequence goes on from OZ244869.1 coordinate 3,670,188, forward strand.
GATCCTCAGTTCTGGCTCAACCTTCAGGCCCAGTACGACTTGGTTCAGGCCGACAGGCAGACCGGCGCCGAGATCCGTCATCTTCCGACGAGGGCCGGCATTCCGGGAAAGGGAGCCGCTCCGGGGATCGCATGACCAGAGAGGGAGCAGGGATGCGGCTTGGCGGAAGCCGGCCGGTATTGCGGATGGAACGATCCCGTCTCCAGACTGCCCGCAGGGTATCCGAAAGGGGTCTCAGAGGCTGAACGGTGAGCATATGTCAACTCTTCTCACCCCCACCGCATCCACCGAAAAGTGCTTGGCCGACTCTCGGCAAATGCGACTTCGAGGACGACCAGGACCCGGCGAGCCGAACTTCTCCATCGTGCTCCCATAACCTCGGCAAACGACTCGGTGCGAAGGGGCGAGTTGAGACGCGGCTCCGTCAGTCCCGTCCAGGTGGGTTGTACTCTTCGGTGCGCTCTTCCAGCGTGGGCCGCTACGTGCAGCCGTGACCGGCGGCGCCGGGCTTCTGGCCGCTCTCAGCTTGCCCCGGCACGTGTCGAGCTGCCACTTGAGCGAACCCGCTCGGCTACGGGAGGCCACGTCCGCCCGGCGCAACTCCTCCACCCGTGCTTCCGCCGCCTCCGCCCGCGCCCGTTCCTTCTCCGCCCGGGCGTGCGCCCCCTCGTACAGCCACCGCCAGTCTCGCGCCTCTACAATAGCGTATGCCGGCTCCCGTTATCAGCCCCCTTGCGGACGCGCTCACCCTGACGTGGAAATGGGCCTAACGCCGTCTGCTCCATCACGGCCTGGCCGAACAGTTGCAGGAAAACAGTCTCCGGGAAACCCGGCGCTGTTCAGGCCGGCGCTCGCCGGGGAGGCCCTTGACCGCCAGGGCGTGTGGATGTCTATTTTTATCGGGCTTTACCCGGTAAACGTGCCAGAAAGTTAACAGAATCTTAACACAATTCGTCCGGGGAAACGTGGCGCTCATTCGTTTACGAGTGATGTGCCCGTAGCTCAGAAGGAAGCCTCAGAGGAAATGTTGTCGGAAACATCTCGAAAAGTTCAATGACGGTCAGTCCTTTTCTGTTTGCTCTTCCTGGTCCCTTTGCCATCCCTTTGACTCCTTTCCTAATGAAGGAGCGTCTGGGATGGGATTTCCCCTTCCGGTCAGAGGAAAATTGTTTTATTATTCTTCAAGAAGGAGACGCGTAGTGACAAAGCTTAAGGTAGAAGAAATCGTCTGTTCGGAAAAAAAGGTTACGGCTAAGTTTTTGTTTGATGGCCGGTACGCCTTTGAAATTCAGCTCCCAGTTCCTCCAGAGAATCTCGGATCAACCTGGAAGCATAGCCAAGTCGATCAATTGCTCGGTGCAGCACTTGCTCGGTTGGCCCTAAAGATGGAGGACTTTCGGGAGGCCATAACAAGGCATCCTGATTCTCCGAAGGGTGTGAAGCTTCCCCAAATGGTTGACGCTCTTCGGCAAGAGCGGATTCAAGATGAGGGTCGCCGACAAGAGACTTCCGTCCCTCGGGTTGTTCCTTAAGGTTTTGTTCATACAACATCGTAGATCTCGTGTCCTTTTTGACCGGCCAGTCGGTCATATTTTTGGCACGTTAACCGGGTAAAGTCCTTTTTATCTGCCATGATCGAGTTTCGTGCGCAGAGCTGCCCGAGGAGCGACTGAGTGAGCCCCATCGAGCGCTGGGTAGGAGTCGACGACATGGCCGCGCATCTCGGCGTCGGCAAGGATTCCATCTAATGCTGGGTCGAGAGCCGCGGCCTACCGGCCCGCAAAGTGGGGCGCCTGCTGCGCTTCAAACTTTCGCAGGTTGATGCCCGGGTCGAGGCTGGGGGAGGGCAACGGGGACGAATCGTCGCCCGTCCGCTCGACGAATCCCCCACGCGGGAAGCACAGGCAAAGGTGAGCCAAGAACTCGACCCGCCCGCGCCGCGGGATAGGTGCGAACGGGAGCGTGATGACCGTTGACTCCAAGGGCCGCGAGCTCTTCATCGTCGACAACAGTGTCTCCGGCTGGACCGGGCTCCGGTACTTGGAGGAGTGGTCCAGCATCGCGAAGGCGTTCGACATCGCGACCGGCTACTTCGAGATCGCCGCCCTGCTCACCCTTGATGGGAAATGGCAGGGGCTCGACAAGATCCGGATCCTGATGGGCGCGGAGACCACCCATCGGACTCGGAAGGCCATTCTCGAAGCGGTCCGGGCGCAAGCGCTCGACAGGCTCGACGAGAGCATCGAAGAGGACAAGGAGCCTAATCCCTTCCTGCACGGGGTCCCTGCGATCCTCGACGCGCTTCGCTCCAGGCAGATCGAATGCCGTATCTACGACAAGGAAAAATTCCACGCCAAGGCCTACATCACCCACGCAAAGCTTGAGGTCGTGGGCGCCCAAGCGCTGGTGGGCTCCAGCAACTTCACGCAGCCGGGTCTCACGAAGAACGTCGAACTGAACGTCCAGATCCAGAGCGCGCGCGAGGTCGCGCAGCTACAGGAGTGGTTCGAGACACACTGGAACGAAGCGAGCGAGGTCACCGAGGCCGTCATTGAGACGATCTCGCGCCATACGCACCTGTATTCGCCATTCGACGTGTACGCGAAGGCCCTGCAACAATTCTTCCGGGGGCACGAGTTGACCGCGACCGAGTGGGACGAGACACGGTCGCGCATGTTCCCGCACCTCGATCGCTATCAGAAGGAGGCGTACTGGGCGCTCATGAAGATCGCCCGGCAGCACGGCGGTGCGTTCCTCTGTGACGGAGTGGGTCTTGGCAAGACTTTCGTCGGTCTGATGCTGATCGAACGGCTCATCCTGCACGAGGGCAAGCGTGTCGCGCTGTTCGCACCGAAGGCGACCAAGGAGGGGGTATGGGAGCCCCACCTGAGTCGGTGGCTGCCGCACATCGGCGGCGTCGGCGGTGGCGCCGACTTCAGCAACCTAGCCGTCTTCAGCCACACCGACCTCGGACGCACGGGGGATTTCCCGGAGCGTTTCCAGCGCATTGCGGAACTCGCCGACGTCGTTGTCATCGACGAGGCGCACCACTTCCGCAATCCGGGCCGACAGAGCGACCCCGACAGGGGAATCGAGCCGTCGCGCTACTACCGCCTGTTCGAGCTGCTCGACAACGCGGAACGCCCCAAGACCGTGTTCATGCTGACGGCCACACCCATCAACAACCGCCTGAGCGACTTCCGCCACATGACCGAGCTCTTCACCCGTCGCGACGAGGCCTACTTTGCGCGCACGATCGGTGTGAACAACCTGAGGGCGCACTTCAACCAGATGGAAAAGACGCTTCGCAGCCGTGTGGGGCAGGACGAGGCGGATGCCGCGGAGCACATGACCGATGTCCAGGAAATCCTCTTCACCGACGAGATCTTCCGCCACCTCGTCGTCCAGCGTAGCCGTGCGTACGCCCGCGAGAGCCAGATTCGGGAGTACCGCAAAGCAGCCGCCTTCCCCGAGCGGAACGACCCTCAGGTGGCGGCGTACTCGATCCGCAAGACCTACGGGCGGATGCTCCACCTTGTCGAGAAGGCCTTCGCGAAGGAAAACCCGCTCTTCACGCTGCCGATGTACTACCCCCTGCATTGGTACAGGGGGCCGGACAAGGACATCGACCCGTTCGAGGAGAACCGCCAGAGACAGGTGGTCGGCCTGATCCGGACCAACTTTCTCAAACGCTTCGAGAGCTCCGTCGCCGCCTTCGAGCTGTCCTGCGACCGCCTGCTCCAGAAGCTGCTGGCCTTCGTCGAGGTCCACAGCGAGAGCGACGCCGAGAAGAAGCGCCTTGAGAGGTGGAAGGCGCAGAACGCCGACGTCCTGGGCCACGTCTTCCAGCGCCAGCTCGAGCTCTGGGGCGAAGACGGCAAGGAGGCGGACGACGAAGACGTCGTTCCCCAGGAGATGCTCGACGCGGTTGAGCGCCTTGACCGGGCCGAGTATGACGTCGAGGAGATGATGTCCGAGACCTTCCTCGACATCGACCAGATCGTTCAGTTCCTGGACGAGGCCCGGAAGTTCGAGCCGCAGCACGACGATAAGCTCCAGAAGCTCATCCGCCTGCTCAAGTCAAACGCGCTGGCCGACCAGAAGATCTTGATCTTCACCGAGTTCGCTGACACGGCCCGCTATGTCAAGCGTCACATGGACGAGGCCGGTATCGAGGGTGTCGAACAGGTGGACAGTGCCACGACAAAGAACCGTGCAGACGTCATCCAGCGCTTCGCGCCCTACTACAACGGCCTCTCGTCCCCGGAGCTTGCCGAGAAGCGCCGCGAGGAGATTCGCGTGCTGATCTCCACCGATGTCCTCTCCGAGGGTCTCAACCTCCAGGACGCCTCGCGGATGATCAACTACGACATCCACTGGAACCCGGTGCGCCTCATGCAGCGCATCGGCCGGGTGGACCGGCGCATGAGTCCCGAGATCGAGAAACGGCTCATCGCCGACCATCCCGAGGCGGCCGCCTCGCGCGGCAAGGTCTGGTTCTGGAACTTTCTCCCGCCCGAGGAGCTGAACGAGATCCTCTCGCTCTACAGGAAGGTCACGCAGAAGACGCTCCTGATCTCCGAAACCCTTGGCATCGAGGGCAAGAAGCTCCTCACCCCGGAGGACGACTACGAGGCGTTGAAGGAGTTCAACCACGCCTACGAGGGAACGCGCACGGCCGTGGAAGACGTGCACCTCGAGTACCAGGCGCTGCTCCAGGCCGACCCGGAGCTGGAGGCGCGCCTCGCTCGCTTCCCCGGTGCGATCTTCAGCGGCCGCAAGCGCCCGGCGAAGGGCGTGCGCGGTGTCTTCTTCTGCTACGCGCTCCCCGCCCTCGACAAGGAGAAGAACGAGTTCACCGAGGAGGCCGGTACCACCCGCTGGTACCTCTACCACCTCGACCGCGAAACCATCCTCCAGGAGCCGGGCGAGATCGTCTCGAACATCCGCGCGAAGCCCGAGACGCCTCGGCGTTGCACCACGGACGAGAAGATGCTCCTCGACATCCGCAAGCGGATCGAGATGCACATCAAGAACAGCTACCTGAAGCGCGTGGACGCCCCCGTCGGCGTCAAGCCGCGGCTGCGCTGCTGGATGGAACTAAACGAGGGCTGAACGCGATGCCGACCGACCACCGCGAACGCCTCGCCCGCATCCGCCGCTTCGACCAGCTCGTCGCCTACCTGCGCGACGAGCTCGGCTGGCCGATCGACTCGGACGACTTCGAGGAGCTGACCTTCGGATACACCCCCGAGGAGCTCGGGATCGACGCGAAGAACGCGGCCAAGATCCAGGAAATCAAGCGCCTGCGCCCGCTCGTGACGGGCCAGCCCTGGGGCATCTTCTTCGTCAAGTTCGAGCCGAAGCGCCTGCCCGTGGTGGCGCTGCGTCGCATCCTCGGCCAGGTGGCGCTTAAAAAACGCGCCTCGGCCAACAAGGCCGAGCGCTAGGCCTGGGCCGCCGACGACCTGCTCTTCGTCTCCAACTACGGCGAGGGCGCGGAACGCCGTATCGCCTTCGCCCACTTCTCGAAGGCCCAGGACGGCCACGACCTGCCTACGCTCAAGGTGCTCGGCTGGGACAACCTCGACACGCCGCTCCACCTCGACCACGTCGCCCGCGAGCTGACCGACCACCTCACCTGGCCCGCCGACAAGGACGACCCCGATGCCTGGCGCGAGCGCTGGCGCGCCGCCTTCAAGCTGCGCCACCGCGAGGTCATCACCACCTCGAAGCAGCTCTCCGAGCGCTTGGCCGAGCTGGCCCGCGCGATCCGGGACCGCATCGGGACGGCGCTGGCCATCGAGACCGAGTCCGGGCCGCTCACCAAGCTCATGAAGGCGTTTCAGACCGCGCTCCTCCACGACCTGGACGAGGCCGGCTTCGCCGACATGTACGCCCAGACCATCGCCTACGGCCTGCTCTCGGCCCGCATCACCGACCCCGCGCGGCGCACCGCCGATGACTTCGCCGCCCACATGCGGACGAACCCGTTCCTCCGGGAGCTGATGGAGACCTTTCTGCGCATGGGCGGGCGCCGCGGCAAGGCCGGCGGGCCAGGCATCGACTTCGACGAGCTAGGTGTCTCCGAGGTCGTGCAGTTGCTCGACCAGGCCAACATGGAGGTGGTGGTCCGCGACTTCGGCGACCGAAATCTCCAGGAAGACCCGGTCATCCACTTCTACGAGCACTTCCTCGCGGCCTACGACAAGAAGCAGAAGGTAAGCCGCGGCGTCTTTTACACCCCGCGCCCCATGGTCTCGTTCATCGTGCGCGCGGTGGACGAGCTGTTGCGCAGCGAGTTCGGCCTCGCCGACGGCCTCGCGGACACCACAACCTGGGGCGAGATGGCGACGCGCCACAAGGAACTGAAGATTCCGGAGGGCACTCCGCCCGGGCAGGCCTTCGTCCAGATCCTCGACCCGGCTACCGGCACCGGCACCTTCCTCGTCGAGGTGATTGACCTCATCCACAAGACGATGGTCGGAGAGTGGAAGGCCCAAGGCCACGGCGAGAAAAAGATCGAGGCGCTCTGGAACGACTACGTCCCGAAGGAGCTGCTGCCGCGGCTGCACGGCTACGAGCTCTTGATGGCGCCCTACGCCATCGCTCACCTCAAGATCGGCCTCAAGCTCTACGAGACGGGATACCGGTTCAAGAGTGACGAGCGGGCTCGCGTGTACCTGACGAATGCGCTGGAGCCCGCGCGCGACTTCCCAGGTACGTTTGAGTTTGCTGTTCCTGCGTTGGCCCATGAAGCGCAAGCCGTAAACGCCGTTAAGCGAGAGAATCGATTTACCCTAGTCATCGGAAATCCTCCGTACGCGAATTATTCGGCGAACCTATCTCCCGAAGCCCGGAAAATAGTCGACAAATATCGTAACTTTCGCGGTGCACCAATCCGCGAGAGGAACCAGCTTCAATTTGAACGGAATATCCAAGACGACTTCGTCAAGTTCATTTCCATTGCGCAAGACATTCTGAGCGCGTCTGGAGTCGGTGTGCTCAGCTACATTACAAACGGGACGATGCTTGGGTCGACTTCTCTGCGAGGGATGCGAGAAAACCTTGTCGGACAGTTTAGCCAATTGTTCGAGCTGAATCTTCACGGAGGCGCAAACGAAATCATAGCTGACGCTGAAGACGACCAAAATGTGTTCGACATCGTCCAGTCAGTCGCCATTCACGCGTATATCCGTTCAAAACCCGGAGGCGCATCTGAGTTGTACTACGCCGATTTAGTTGGTCGGCGTTCAATGAAGTATGCAGCACTGGCGTCACAGTCCATGGCAAACACGGAGTGGCGACAGATCAACCCCGACGCCGAGACTTGTGGCTTCAATCCGCAGGATGAAGCTAGAGACGGGGCAAACAGCCGCCTGGACTCCGTATTTTTGAAGTTCGGTGCCGGAGTAAAGACAAACCGTGATGCCGTGGCTATTGCCTTTGACGAAGCTTCCCTTCTCGAAACGGTGCGAGAGTTTGACGGCAGACTGTCCTCGACGAAGGGCTCTCGAGATCACATCCAATCGATTCTTTATCGTCCTTTCGATGTGCGGAAGATATTCTACCATGAGGATGTTGTGGGGAGTCGATCACTGCCGACGATGAAACACGTCATTGCCGGACCGAATATCGGTCTCGTTTGCTGCAGCACATGGACAACACCCGAGCGGTTTAGCGTGGGTGTGTCGCGAGTCATGGTTGAGATGAAGACAGGTACTCACGACCGTGGAACTACATACTTTCCGCTGTATCGCTACGAGTCTGTTCTCGGCGGCAAGACCGAGAAAGTTCATAACTGGACGGCGGATTTTGTAGAGTACTGGAGCTCCGCAACTCGAACAAAGTTCGTCCCAACAGGGCGAGGAGACGAAGAGAGAACGACGGGACCGGAAGATGTATTTCTTTGGCTGTTCGGGCTCTTCCATTCGCTAGAATATCGCCGCCGCTATCGCGCGACGCTCGCGCAGGGATTTCCAGTCGTCCTCGTTACGTCGAACCTCGAGTTGTTTCGCGCGGTCGCTCGACTCGGTGAGGAGCTCATTGCCTTACACCTGATGGAATCGCCCAAGCTCGCCAACTCCATCACGAAGTTCGTCGGCGATGAGGACGCCAAGGTTCAAAAAATCTCGCGGTCGAAAAACAATGTATGGATTGATAAGGCGCAAACCATAGGTTTCCGCGGCGTGCCCGAGGACGTGTGGAACTTCCACATTGGCGGTTATCAGGTCTGCGCCAAGTGGCTCAAGGACCGCCGAGCGAAAGGGGGCAAGAATCCTCGCCCCGGCCGGAAAATCACGGCCGACGATGTCGCACATTATCAGAAGATCATCGTCGCCCTCGCCGAGACCATTCGACTGATGAAGGAAATCGACGAGGTCATCGATCAACACGGCGGCTGGCCTGACGCGTTCCAGACCGGGGTGGAGGCGGATACGGGATCGGAGGGGACGGCGAAGGTGGTCCCGTTTCGGCCGCGCGCGGTCGAGCCCGCACCCGAGGACCGCTACGTCGCCTGCGTGCCACTCGTCCCGCTTAAGGCGGCCGCCGGCGGCTTCAGCGATCCCCAGCACATCGAAGACGACGACTTCGAGTGGGTCGCTGTCGAGTCCCACCGTCGTCTGCGAAAGGGCATGTTCGTCGCGCAGGTCCTGGGCAAGTCCATGGAGCCCGCCATCCCTGACGGCGCCTGGTGCCTCTTCCACGCTCCGGTCGAGGGCACGCGCCAGGGCAAGACCGTCCTCGTCCAGCTCCGCGACGCCACCGACCCGGAGACCGGACAGCGCTACACTGTCAAGCGCTACAAGAGCGAGAAGGCGCAGGAGGGCGACTCCTGGCGCCACGAGAAGATCACGCTCGAGCCCCTCAACCCGGACTTCGAGCCGATCGTGCTCACCGGCGCGGACGAAGGCGAGCTGCGGGTGATCGCGGAACTGGTCGACGTGCTGGGGGGCTGAGGCATGGTTCCGGAGGATCTCGAACCGCACCTGGAGCTGCTCCGCGAGGAGTACGTCCTCGTTCAGGCCTGGAAGAAGACCGCGTCCTACATCCGCTATCACAACTGGTACTCCGACACGCTTGCCCTCGACCGCCTGGCCGTGAACCTGCCGGCGTTTATCGGTGAACTCCGTGAACGTCTGCAGTCTTCAGAGAGCTGGGAGAACGACCCCCTGCGCATCGTTCCGGCGCCCAAGAGCTGGCGCTGGAGAGTGCGGGAAGGCGTGTGGGAGCCCGTCGAGAAGGGGGCGACCTCGGCACGGCTTCGACCGCTCGCCCACGTCAGCCTGGCCGACCAGGTGGTAGCGACGGCGCTGATGCTCTGTCTCGCCGACCGGGTCGAGACGCTGCAGGGGGATCCGCGGCGGCCGGTACGTGATCAGGAGTCGCGAGGGCAGGTGGTTTCCTACGGCAACCGCCTGTTCTGCGACGCCATCGGTGACGAACTGCGCCATCGGTGGGGATCCTCCAAGCTCTACCGCGCCTACTACCAGGACTACCGGACGTTTCTGTCCCGTCCGGAAGTCGCGGCGGAGTCGATTTCGGCAGCCGAGGGAAAGCGTGTCTACATCGTCCATGCGGACCTTCGGCAGTTCTACGACCGCGTGCGCCCGGACCTGCTTGGCCAAGCGATCGACCGGGTCCGCCGCGACGGCGATGATCCGGGGTTCTACTCTCTGGTGGCGTCGGTGCTCAATTGGGGCTGGCATCCGCGTGATGAAAGAGACGTCCGGATCTACGCAGAGCAGGCGGAGCTGGAGGATTTCACGCGGGTGGCACTGCCACAGGGACTCGTCGCCTCCGGCTTCTTCGCGAACGTCGTGCTCTTTTCGTTCGATGAGGCGCTGCGCGCGGCGATCGGAACCGAGATCGTCTCCGGGATCCTGCTGGCGGATGCGTGCCGGTACGTCGACGACTTCCGGTTCCTGATCGCGATCGATCCGAACTGGGATGGCGCGTCGAATGACCTTGAGAAGACCGTCTCCAGATGGCTAAGTCAGGTACTGGAAGAGACTGCGACCGGCCTCGTGCTTTCCCCCGAGAAGACCCAGATTGCAGCGCTCGGAGGCGACGAACGACCGCTGGTGCGGCAGAGCGCGAAGATGAACCGCATCCAGTCGGCGGTGTCGGGGGGATTCGACGCACTCGGGGGCGAGGAGATCCTCGATGCCATCCAAGGCCTGATGCGCGCGCAGGAAGCGCTGAGCGTGGGGGACGACAGTGGCTGGCGGCTTTCCCCGGTCCCGGATGTGCGGGACGAGACGGTCGCCAGATTCGGCGCTGCTCGATATCGCACTACGTTCCGTTCCATCAGGCCGCTGCTCCAAGACGACGACACGCCGGACGAGTCTGAGGTTGGAAGAGGCGATGGCCCGCCCGGCGGGCGACTGCGCGTGGCGCGTACCCGGCGCGAGCTGGACGAGGATGCGAGGGCGTTTGCGCTGGGTCTGATTAAACGGTGGATCGACGACCCATCGAACGTCCGCCTGCTCCGGATCGGCCTCGATCTCTGGCCGGATGTGGAGCTGTTGCGGGAAGTCCTCTCACTGCTCCGCCCTTTCACGGAAAAGGGGGGCCGTCGAAAGGCGCCGAGGCGAGTCGCTTGGTACTGCCTCGCTGAAGTCCTGCGCGCGGGAGCCACGGAGACGGGCCTCGTGGCGGACACCGAGTCGCTTCCATCGGAGATCGACCTTGAATCCTACCGGGAAGAGCTTCGCAAGGAGGCCGCTCGCCTGGTGGCCCTGCCCGGGCCGACGATTCCCTGGTACCTCCGACAGCAGGCGCTGTTGTTCCTCGCTGCCTGCGATCCCGCCGGGGCGCCGGTCGCCCGCACGGGAACGGGACCGGAGACCCGGCATTACCGGGAGCTGATCCGATTCCTGCGCGGTGAAGGTGACCGCCTCCGGAGTTCGGATTTCGCGACGCTCGCGGTTCTCGCCAGACGTGCGTTCGTGGATCGAATCCGGGCCGTTGAGTTGACGCGACCCGGCCTCAATCCGTCGCGGAAGCGGCAGCTCGCTCAGAGGGACCCGTCGTTTCTTCTCGAGCTCATCGACACCGAGACGGATGCCCTCCTCTTCGACGACCTTCCGGCGCGCATCCGCGAGGACCTCTGCAAGGCTTCGGAGAGTGCTGACGGCGACCACGACACGCTGGCCAAGGCGGTCCTGAACACGCACCCGAGCAGTTCTCTTCGCAACGAGCTCTCCCTTCTGCGCTTCGCGAGGGCTTTCCTCAAACAGTGGCGGCAGCAGGAGCCTCTGCCCGAGGTGATCACGCCAGGGCAGGTCAAGCTGAGCCTCGCCGAGGACCATGGCGTCGCTGACGTAGAAAACCTACGGATCCTGGGGAGTCGGGCCGACGCATCGGGTTCCCTGTACGGGCGACCTTCGTGGTGCGAAGCTGAGGAGCGGTGGCGCGTCCAACTCGGTTTCCTGTTGCGGTTCATCTTGTCGGGGCAGCCGGACTTCACGCGTCCCGTCCGCAGGACAGGCTGGAGAGAGACTGAGTCTTGCTATCGCCCTGCCGAGAGCCACTGGTACCAGCGGCTATACGGCCTTTACAGCGGGCAGCCGGCTTTCGGAGACGACTGGCTTCCGATCACGGACTGGGTAGAAGGATTCCTCCTGGCCCTCCTGCGCTGGCCGGGGTGCCGTGCTCCGGAGGGGTTCGGTTGGGTCGAAGAGGACATCGAAGAGGCGATGACGCAGATTGGCCAGAGGATTGCCGATCTCGAGCAGGGGCGCGGCAGCGCTACCCGCGCGCTGATCCTGCCGCTGCTGGCCAAGCGACCGACTGCGACGAACGCGAAGAGGCCGTTGCGTGCCTGCGTGGTCCAGACGGTGATACCGGGGGCCGACGACTTCCAGCACACAGACTTGGTGCTCAACGAGTCCGCAATTCGGCAAAGACACCGCAATCACCTGTCGGCAGCGCTCGCGGCCGTGGAACGCATGTTGGCGCTGCGGGAGACGCACAAGGGGAGCATCGGGCGGCTCGATTGGCTGATTCTGCCCGAGCTTGCCGTCCATCCGAATGACGTTAGTACTCATCTGGTCCCTTTCGCACGGGCTCACAGGGCGCTGATCCTCACCGGACTGACCTATGAAGAGGTTCTAGCGGGGCAACCGCTGGTCAACTCAGCCCTGTGGGTCATTCCGGAGTGGTCGGACGCCTATGGGCTGCAGATCAGGACTCGCCGTCAGGGGAAGGCGCATCTCGCCCCGATTGAGCCGGCGTTCAACGGAGGTGGTGCACGCATCTTGCAGGGCTTTCGGCCGTGCCAGTGGTTGATCGGCTATCCGTGGTTTGACGCGGACGGTAGGCGGCCCGTCTGGCTGACGGCGGCCGTCTGCTATGACGCGACGGACCTCGGCCTTGTCGCGGATCTCAGGGACAAGTCGGATATCCTGGCGATCCCGGCGCTCAACAAGGACGTCAAGACGTTCGACCAGATGGCCCTGGCGCTGCACTACCACATGTTCCAGCTCGTGATCGTCGCCAACAACGGGCAGTACGGCGGGAGCAACGCCTACTGGCCCCGGAAAGAAGATCACATCAGGCAGGTCTTCCACACCCACGGGCAGCCGCAGGCTTCGATCGCGTTCCTCGAAATCGACGATATCGGCGCATTCCTGGAGCGCCACGACGTGTCGGGAACCAACGCCGGAGACTGGAAGCCTCCTCCCGCAGGACTGAACATGAGATTGCCAGGAGGTTCGTCGTGAAAAGCTTTGCCGTCGGCGCCCGCCGCCTGCCGCTCCACCACGTCACCATCCGCGTCCCGTGGCACGACGGAGGCTGGACGGGAAGTGTTTGCGCCCGCCCGCTCGATAACACGAGCTGCCTCATCCTGCCCCGCATCGGCCAGGGCCGACGCGACGAAGTAGAAGCGCGTTGCGCCAGCCGGCGGCTCGACGAACTCGACCGCGCCGATCTCCCGCCCTGTGTGGGCGAGCGCGTCTCGTTCATGGCCCCCTTCGCGCTCGCGCGGACGATGACGCACCCGTACATGGAGTTCTACCCCGGGACCCACGGCCACTTCGCGCCCACCCGCTTCGTTCAGCCGCCGTACTCCGCTGCCTGCGTTCCGTTCCGCTGGATGCTTCGCGACAAGGTCGAGGGGAACGCGAAGGACGACGAGATCGGGATCGCCGAGCGCCTGAAGATCGGCTGGGTGCCAGACCGCGAGCCCGACATCCGCAGCCGCGCCGGCAAGGAGGTCGAGACGGACTGGGTCCAGGAGCGCGAGAACCAGCTCGCGCTGCTCGACACCTTCTTCGGCGCGCTCCGGCCGGCGGAGTCGCTCTGCTTCTTCTATGCCAAGCGGACCCCGCTCTCGGAGCAGTCCCGGCGCGTGATCGTCGGCGTCGGCCGGGTGGTCTCCGTGAGCGAGGCCACCGAGTACGCCTACAAGGAGAACAACCCGCCCCTGCGTTGCGTGCTCTGGGAGCATAACGTAGACCACTCGGTCCGGCCCGGTTTCGCGGACGGCTTTCTCTTTCCCTACCAGGAGGCGCTGGCGCTCGCCGAGCGCGAGGGGGTTGACCCCGAGGAGTTCGTGGCCTTCGCCCCGGACGAGCACTTCGACGCCTACTCCTACGGCTCGGAGCTCCTGACCCACGATGGCGCCGTGGCCTCCCTCGTGGCCTGCGCGGCGACGCTGCACCGGATCCGCGGCCGGATCGAGGGACCGTGGGACCAGGCGCTCGCCTGGATCGACACGCAGCTCAACCGGCTGTGGAAGGCGCGCGGCGCGTTCCCCGGCCTGGGCTCGGCGCTCGCCGCGTTCGGCTACGAGTGGGGCTTCCAGCACGGGAGCCTGCTCGCCTACGAGATTGAGTTGCTGCGGGAGCGCCAGGGCGGCGGCGATCCGTGGGCGCTGGTGGACGCCGTGATGGAAGAACCCGCAAAGCTCGGCGGGCCCGTGGCGAAGCTCCTCACGGACGGGCTGCGGAAGGGCTGGAAGCGCCTCGCCGACGAGCGGCGAGCCCTGCTCCAACTCCTCGGCCGCTGCGCCATCTCGGAGGATCAGGCGCTCCGCATGTACGACACCACGGTGCGAGCGGAGGCCGGCATCGAGGCCAGCGACGCCGAGCTGCTGCGCAATCCGTACCTCCTCTTCGAGTGCGACCGGCGCGCCGCCGAACCGATCGCCTTCGGCGCGGTGGACCGGGGCCTTTTCCCGGACGAGGCAGTGCGGGAGCAGTTCCCCCTGTCGGAGCCAAGCCGCATCAAAGACCCGGCCGACGAACGGCGGGTGCGCGCACTGGTCGTGGACCTCCTGGAGCACGCTGCGGCCGAAGGGCACACGCTGCTTCCCCGGAGCTGGGTCATCCGCAGGGCGCGGGAGCGCGCGCTCCAACCGCCGTGCCCGCTCGGGGAGAATGTGCTCGACGCCTGCGAGCAGAGCTTCGATCCGGTCATTGCGCGCGTCGGGACGCGCGCGGGCGCGCCGGCCTACCAAGTGGAGCGGCTCGTCGAGTGCCGCAAGATCATCCGCCGCGAGGTGCTCGGCCGGAAGAAGGGGAAGCCGCACGTGGCCGATCTCGATTGGCGTAGGCTCGTGGACGCGGGGCTCGATGAGCCGCTGCCCGCGGATCCAGACGAGCGCGGGCTGGAGGAGCGCGCGCGGCGCGAGAAGGCTGCGGCGCTCGAGCAGATCTTCCGCTCGCGGCTCTCCGTGCTGGTTGGCCCGGCGGGGACGGGCAAGACGACGCTGCTTCGGATGCTATGCTCGCTTCCCACGCTCGCGGAGAAGGGGCTGCTGCTTCTTGCGCCCACGGGCAAGGCGCGCGTGCGCCTGGAGGATCAGACCGGCATGCAGGGTTCCGGTCAGACGCTGGCGCAGTTTCTGATCCGGCAACTGCGCTACGACGGGGAGACCGGCGTCTACTTTCCCAAGCCCAGGGCGCCTCGCTGTGGCGACTACCGGACCGTGATCGTGGACGAGTGCTCGATGATGACCGAAGAGCAGCTCGCGGCGCTGATCGACTCGCTCAGCAACGTCGAGCGGCTCGTGCTCGTCGGGGATCCGCGCCAACTCCCGCCGATCGGGGCCGGTCGCCCGTTCGTGGACATCGTTCGAGAGCTCGAGCCCGAGAACGTCGAGACGATCTTTCCGCGCTGCGCGCCGGGCTATGCCGAGCTCACGATCCCGCGACGCCAGCAGGGCGAGGCCCGGGCCGACATGCTCCTGGCATCGCACTTCAGCGGACGTCCGCTCGATCCTGGCGCAGACGCCGTGCTGGACGAGGGTGAGGAAGGAATGGACGGACGCCTCCGGCTCGTGCGGTGGAACCACCCGCAGGAGCTTCAGGAGAAGCTCGTCGCGGAGCTAGTGGAGGTGCTCGATCTCGCCGGGCCGGACGACGAACTGGGCTTCGAGGAATCGCTGGGCGGCGCGCGTCACGGGGACATCCCGTGGGCCTTCTTCTGGAACCGGTTTGGCGACAACCCGGGAGCCGCCGCGCGGGCAGAGGCTTGGCAGATGCTCACGCCCGTGCGCGCCGGGCTCGTCGGGGTGGACGCGCTGAACCGCATGCTCCAGACGCGGTTCCGGGCGAAAGCGCGCGAACTTGCCGGGACGGAGGCCTGGGGCCGCAAGGTGCCGCGTCCCGTCGGACCGCAGACGCTCCTCTACGGCGACAAGGTCATCAACGTCATCAACCAGCGCCGGCGCGACGTCTGGCCGACGCCCGCTGCGGAGGCCTACCTCGCCAACGGTGACGTCGGCATCGTCGTCGGGCAGTACAAGACGAAGAAGTTCAGGGGCCTGCCGTGGAAGCTCGAGGTCGAGTTCGCCGGGCAACTAGGCCCCAAGTACGGGTTCTACCCTGGTGAGTTCGGAGACGAAGGCCGCAACCCGCTCGAGCTGGCTTACTGCCTGACGGTGCACAAGACCCAGGGCAGCGAGTTCGGTGTCACCTTTGTCGTGCTCACCAACCCCTGCTGGCTGCTCTCCCGCGAGCTCTTGTACACGGCACTAACCCGCCACAAGGACCGGCTGGTCATCCTGCACGAGGGACCGCTTGTCGAGTATCGCCGCTATGCAGGAAACGAGCACTCGGAGATCGCCCGGCGCATGACGAACCTCTTTGCGGATCCGCTGCCGCGCGAAGTAACCGTCAACGCCCAGCAACGCTTCCTCGAGGACGGGCTCATTCATCGAACCGAGCGCGGTGACCTCGTGCGCTCGAAGTCCGAGCTGGTGATTGCCGATAAGCTTCACGCCCGCGGGATCGACTACGCTTACGAGCAGCCTCTCGTGCTGTCCAATGGTCGCACCCGCTACCCGGATTTCACGATCGCGGATCACGCGCGGGGCGTGACGTTCTACTGGGAGCATCTCGGCATGCTCGACGACCACGGGTACAGAGCACGATGGGAGGCGAAGCGTGCCGAGTACCTGGAGTGTGGAATCGGGCTTCACGAGGACGGCGGAGGCCCGGAAGGAACGCTGATCGAAACCCGCGACGAGCCGGGCGGGAGGCTGGATGCAGCGGCGATCGCATCGGTGATCGACGGAGTGATCTTGGGTTGACGCATGAACCTTCACACAAGCACAGCGTTTCGGGCCAGTCCATCACTGAGGTGGTCCCGGAAAATTGGACAGGTTGCTAAGGTGTATTCCACCGACTGAAGGAGGGGTACGCGATAACGACACGATGGCGATTCCTCGGGGAGTTCAGTATGGGTACGAGCCGAGTTTCTCAAACTGCAATGCACATTAAGTCGGCAGTATGGTGATCCATCCCGGGAACCCCGACGAAGTGTACCCGCTGGTTGGGTAGGGCGACCGAGGCACGTCTGAGGACTGAGAAACGGACGAGCACGCGCTGATCGACGCAGCTGTTGTGCTCAAACCGCTTACGATTTGCTTACGGAGTTAAACGGTTACTAAAGACTGCTAGAGAAAATGCAGAAGATTCAAGAGGTTGAGTGTGTCCTGACAGACTCGCGCCCATTGGTGCCTT
This sequence comes from uncultured Binatia bacterium (SeqCode), assembly GCA_965221155.1. Lineage (GTDB taxonomy): Bacteria > Desulfobacterota > Binatia > UBA9968 > JAJDTQ01 > JAJDTQ01. The sequence goes on from OZ244869.1 coordinate 3,687,164, forward strand.
CCACGAACAGCATGGGCGCGGTGATCTTCATGAGGTTGTCGGCCCGGAGCCTGTCGTGGCGTTTGGGCGCGTGCAGCGGATAGCCGAGGAAGACGAGTCCCGCCAAGCTTGATTCCCTCCCGGCCGTCTCCTTGGCTGCCACGTTGGCGGCGATGCGGCCGCCCATGGACTTCCCGCCGGCGAAGAGCCGGCCGGGAGCCGGGCGGAGGTTGGCGCGCACGTGGTCCAGCACCCGCTCGAACGCGTCTTCCAGCCGAGCCGCGGGGTCGGGCGCCTTCCGCCCCTGTTCCTTGTAGGGGAAGTTGAACTTCACCGAGAGCCAGCCCGCTCGGGCCAACGACTCGTGGAAGAAGGTCATGAAGGGGTGGTTCATGTCCGCGCCGGCGCCGTGGGCGAGCACGATGACGTCGGTTTCACCGGCGCTGTACTTCGCCGGCTCCGCAACCACCACGGACACCTGCATGCCACGGTCCACGGCGATCTTTTCGGTGTGTTGGCGGAGAGCGGTCACGGTGTTTCCTCCCTGAGTCGGCGCGCGGCCTGCAGATCCTCCAGCTTGAGCGTGTCGTAGAGGTAGTCGTTGAGCGGCGTGGCCACGCCGTGGACCCGGCCCATGCGCGACACGTAACCGCACAACGAGTCGATCTCGAGACGCCGTCCGGCCTCCACGTCATGGCACATGCTCCCCTTGCTGGAGGGGTGCTGTTGCGACATGAAGCGGTAGTTCGTGGCGTCGGCCTCCGGTTCCAGCGGAATCCCCATGGCCAGCGCCAATTGATAGACTTCCCGCATGACCTCTCGGGCCATGCGAGCGGTTCCGTCATAGTCTAGGATGTCACCCAGCGGTCGCCGGGTCAGCGCGGTCATGCCGCTCACCGCGCAGATGAGAATGAACTTGTTCCACAGCTCGACGCGGATGTCCGAGGAAAGGTTCGCGGTGACCTGGCCCTGACGCATCGCGCTCGCGATCACCTCTCCCCGTGAGCTTGGCCCGCCGTCGAGGCGGCCGAACACGATCCGGCGCGGCCCGCCGGTCTGATGGATCTTCCCCGGCGCCGTCATGGTGCTGAAGACGTAGGCGGCCCCCTCCATGACGCGGTCGCCGCCGTACTCGCGGGCCAGCAACTCGCCGTTGTCGACGCCGTTCTGGAGCGAGATGACCACCGAATCGGGGCCCACCATCGGCCTCATGAAGGGGATCGCCGCGTCGTTGGAAGGGGTCTTGACACAGTACAGGATCACGTCGCACGGCCCGGCTTCGGCCGGATCGCCGGTGAACAGCGCGTCCCGGACTTTGAACCGGCCGGGTTCCACGGAATCCACGGCCAGACCGTGTTCCTTCATGGCCTCAAGATGAGGTCCCCGGGCGATGAAGCACACCGGCAGCCCCGCCCGCGCCAGCAGCCCCCCGAAGTACCCCCCGACCCCGCCAGTCCCCACGATGCCGAACCGCATGATCTACCGTGATAGGCGCTGACGCACCCAAACGTCATTGCCATGAGAATAGCCCGCAAATGGCCCGAATACGTCATTCCCGCGAAAGCGGGAATCCAGGGGTGGGAGGAGGGGCGACACGGCTGTGCTCCCCCGCCCCACCCCTCCTGGATTCCCGCTTTCGCGGGAATGACGTATTCGGGGCCTTACTGCCATTTTCTTTTCAGCGACGGATTCCAGTCCGGTGCCCTCTTTCCTCCCGTGGAGGCTCGGTACCAATGGGCCGTCCTTACGGCACCAGCACGATCTTGCCGAAGAACTCGCTCCGCTCCATGAGCTCGTGGGCGCGGGCGGCCTCGCGCAGCGGCAGCACCTCGGACACCACGCCGCGCAGCTTCTTCTCGCGGACGAGCTTCATGACTTCGGGCATGTCCTCACGCGGCCGCATGGTGGTGCCCATGATGGTCAGCTCACGGGTCCAGAGCTGTCCCAGATGAAACTCCACCCGGTGGCCGGCAGTGACTCCGGAGTTGATGAAGCGGCCGCCACGCCGGAGGCTGGCGAAGCACTCACGCCACACCGGCGCGCCCACGTGCTCGAAGATGACGTGGACGCCCTCGCCGCCGGTGAGCTCCTTAACCTTTTGACTGAACTCCGGGAACTCCTTGTAGTTGATGCCCGCGTCGGCGCCCAGCTCCGCTGCCTTGTCGAGCTTCCATTGCGAGCTGGCGGTGGTGATCACCCGCGCGCCCAGAAGCTTGCCGAGTTGGATGGCGCCGCTGCCGATGCCGCTGCCGGCCGCCATCACCAGCAGGTCCTCGCCGGACTTGAGCGCGGCCCGGCGCACCAGCATGCGCCAGGCAGTGCCGAAGGGCACGGCGATGCACGCGGCTTCTTCGAACGGCATCCAGTCCGGGAAGGGGTAGGCGTCCGCGGCTTCCATCCGCGCGAGCTCCGCGTAGCCGCCGCCCCGGCAGCGGCCCAGGACCCGGTCGCCGGCCTTGAAACCGGTGGTCTCGGGTCCGGCCTCCACCACCTCGCCCGCCACCTCCAGGCCCGGGATGTGCGGCAGCACCGGCTTGACCCCGTGGCTTCCCTCACGCGCGAACAGGTCCCGGCGGTTGAGCGCCCCCGCCTTCACACGTACCAGCAGGTCGCCGGCGCCGATCTCCGGCTCGGGCATGTCGCCGTAGGTCAAGACCGCGGGGCCACCGGTTTCAGGGATGAAGATCGCTTTCATGTTTTCGGTGTCCTCGTGGGAGAAAACGAACAGGGAAATGGACCCACAACCGTTCGTCCTGAGCCCTTCGACAAGCCTGTCCTGATCTCGTCGAAGGGCTCAGGACAGGCGTAGCGAAGCGAAGTCGAAGGACGCCATTCCAATGAATCAGAGTTGCTCAGAAGCGCGCCTGTTGAAGCTCCTGGAGAAAATCCGCATAGGTTCCCTCGCCGCCGTTCTCCCAGTGTTGCAGCAACGCCGAGCCCACCACGGCGATCTCGCAGCTCCCGTGGAGCTGCCGCAAATCGCTGCCGCCGGCGATGCCGAAGCCCAGGGCCAGAGGCAGGTCGGTGGCCGCGCGGTAGCGCGCCACCAGCGCGTCGATGCCGGCCTTCAGGTCCGTGGGCTTGCCGGTCACCCCGCGCCGGGCCACGCCGTAGATGAAACCGCGTCCGTGCCGGCCGATCTCCGCCAGCCGGGCGTCGGTGTTGGTGGGGGTGATCAGCGCGATGGGAGTGAGCCCGTGCGTCTCGCTCAAGGGAGAAAGGTCGTGGTACTCCTCGATGGGAAGGTCGGGCACGATGAATCCCGCGCCCCCGGCCGCGCTCAGCCGCTCGCAGAAGGCGGTGTGGCCGAGCCGGAACACGGTGTTGTAGTACCCCATCATCAGGTGGGGGAACTTGAACCGCTCGGTGGCCCGCGCCATGAAGTCGAAATACTGGCGGGTGGAAAGGCCCTGCTTGAGGGCTTCCTGATTGGCCCGGGCGAAGACCGGGCCGTCGGCGATGGGCTCGCTGAAGGGCATCTGCAGCTCCACCAGGTCCACGTCCGCCCGCTCCATCTCTTCCAGCATCCGCCAGTTCGCGTCCAGGGACGGGTAGCCTACGATGACGTGGGTCATCAGCAGGATCTTCCGTGAGCCGAGGCGGCTTTCTATGTGCGTTTGGAGGTTCAACGGCCGGCTTTCCGCTGCAGGAATTGCTGCCAACCAGGGTCGTTCAATGCCTCGGCGATGGTGAAGATGTCCTTGTCGCCCCGTCCGGACAGGGTGATCAGCATGGTCTGGTCCCGGCCCATCTGCGGCGCCTCGCGGATGGCGCCGGCCACGGCGTGGGCGCTTTCCAGCGCGGCGATGATGCCTTCCCGGCGCAGCAGCGTCTGGAACGCTTCCAGGACTTCGTCGTCGGTGGCCGCCTCGAACCGGACCCGTTGGCTTTCCCGCAGGCAGGCCAGGATCGGGCTCACCCCGATGTAGTCCAGGCCCGCCGCCACCGAATGGGTGTGGCGCATCTGGCCTTCTTCGTCCTGGAGAAAGTAGGTCTTGTAACCCTGGGCCACCCCTGGACTCCCGTCGGTGCCCGCCAGCCGGGCGGCGTGGCGGCCCGAGTCGAGCCCTTCGCCCCCGGCCTCGATCCCCACGAGCTCCACATCGGCGTCATCGAGAAAGCCCAGGAACGTGCCGGTGGCGTTGGAGCCGCCGCCGACGCAGCAGTACACGCGATCCGGCAGGCGGCCGGTGTCGGCGATCATCTGTTCGCGGCATTCCTGCCCGATGATCTGCTGGAACGAGGCGACCATCTGGGGAAACGGGTGCGGGCCGCAGGCGGTCCCCAGTACGTAGTGGGTGTCGTCCATGGAGAAGGCCCAGTCCCGCAGGCACTGGTTGATGGCGTCCTTGAGGGTCGCGGAGCCGTCCTCCACCGAAACCACCTTCGCCCCGAGCTGCTCCATCCAGAACACGTTGGGGCGTTGCCGCTCCACGTCCACCGCGCCCATGTAGATGGTGCACTTGAGCCCGAGCCGAGCGGCCATGGTGGCGGTGGCGACCCCGTGTTGTCCGGCGCCGGTCTCGGCGATGACGCGTTTCTTGCCCATGCGCGCCACCAGCAATCCCTGACCCATGACGTTGTTGATCTTGTGGGAGCCGGTCTGGTTGAGATCCTCCCGCTTCATATAGATCCGCGGGCCGCCCAGGGCGTCGCTCAGGTTTCGGAGAGGAGTGATGGGGGTCGGCCGGCACGAATAGGACTGCATCACCGACCGGAACTCCTCCCAGAACGACGGGTCCTTGCGCGCCTCCTCGAAGGCCGCGATCAACTCGTCCAGGGTCGAGCGCAGGATCTCCGGTATGAACGCGCCGCCGTAGGCGCCGAAGTAGCCGGTGCGCTCTTCTACGTTTTTGAGTAGGCTTTCCAGCATTGTTCGAGGGTGACTTCCAGTTCATTCCATCATCTTGGTGCTTCCGAAGACTTACTCTGATCTCGTGCCGGTTTCGTCAAGTACTGCAGCCTGCATGTTCTCGAGAGTGACTAGCGCCGCAAGTTGTACGGCGATGGCAAAGTTTTCTGCCGTGCCTCCGAAAATACCAGTGTGGGACGGGTCATTCCGAGTGGGCAAATGTTTGATCGCGGGCATGGCTTCCGTGGCCTTGTGGACGGCGTGCTTGGCGGCCTCGACGTTGAGTACTGCAAACCGGGCATTCCGCCGCACTTGGTAGCTTTTGTAGCGGAAAGCCTCTCGAACGCGCTCCACAGCGGCGGTCAGGTCCGACGCGTTGAAGTATTCGAGCCAGTTGACCGAGTGGTACTCCTCATCCTGTTTCAGCGTGAATGCCTCTGCCGACGGTAGTCCGTCCTCAACACTTGATGGTTTACAGTACCGTGCGACATGGTGCTCATCGGGAAGCGGCTCGTTTCGCATCGGAACTACAGGTACGAGGTGAACTGCCGGACGGCTGCAAGAGCTTTGTCCCTGGGCAGGGTACCATTCACGGTCAGTTGCTCGATCTCCTTGCTAGCCGGGACAGAGACGGCTGCAAACCGAATTAGGCCGGAGGGTAGGAACACCATGGCAAGGATACCGTTGGACGGGAAACGCCACTCAATATGGACGAATCCATCTGACGTGACGCTGGTCCGCGGATCGGGCAATTGTCGTTCGTTCATTAGGAGATGAGCCATCGCCCGTAATGACTCGAGATCTATGGGAGACTCTTCGGGATCCTCCCTGGCCAAGCCGCGGAGATAGACTAGGCGATCGGCGACGGCCCCTCGTCCCCACCATCTAAGGACGGCAATGATTGCCTCGTGTGCACTCTGGGGATCGATCTCCGGCCAAGCGAAACAGGGGCGGACCGCCCTTTGTACGGCGCCAGGCCATAACTCGTGCTTTGTCCAGGCGTTATCAAACGCACTTGCATTGGTGTTGAAGCCGGCGGCCCTTTGCAGTTCGTCGGGTTCACCTTGTAACCAATGGCACAACGTCTCCTTGTGGCTGGAAGCCCAGTCGCTCATGACCATGTACGACTGAGTAGTGATGGTGGTCGGCAGCGGTTCAGAGTCTCCCCGGACGTCCGGGGCGAAGTCGGAAGCCGTGTCGGAGATCTCAGTCAGTCCACTCATCTCTGCGGTTTCCTCAGAAGTTTGTGCAGCGCAGTAATCACAAAGGCCTGCCGACTGGGCCATCGTCCAATGGCCGCCCGAAGACCGTTTGCATCCAGGGGTCCCGCATGGTGCATGTTTCCGTTCACAATGACGGCGTTATGAGGTTCGCTCTGCGGAGATGGAACTTGACCGGCACTGAAAGAAATGTTGCACACCGCTTCACCTGCATCCAACGTAATATTTGGCACCATGCGGAGTATATTGGGTTGACCTCTAAGCCAAGTGCCGGGCTTCAGGAACCGCTGGGTCAACCATCGTTCAGGATTCTCCTGTTTCTTGGATATGGAATAGTTGAGCCCGAGGCTTCGGTAGGGGACCACCGGGAGCACTTCCAAGTATGCAGCTACAAGCGAATACACGCGGTACTCATCCCGAAAGGAAGAGTCGCAACTCTCGGTGACCGTCAGTTTCGACTGGTCCAAAGTCCATTGGATCCCATTGTTGTAGCTCAATACGGATAACCCTGGAGTGGTAAACCCCTCGGTGACCTCCCAATCCTCGGGCACTATTCTCTTCGACACCAGGAAATCTCGGTTGAGAACTGATGGATTGTGGAACTCTGCGGTGACCACGACGCTCACCGAGTGGAGCCGGTAAAGGTTTTCCTTGGTAGCAGCCATCTACTTCCCGTACGCTCAGCGCCGACTCCCCCGATTGAGTCGGCAAAGGAGTCGCGGGTGCTATATAGTGTACTATATGGGCAATGACAAGAGAACTTGCGGCCTGGGCCCGGTGGACGAAATCGTCGTAAACGAAAGGGCGGCCCGATGATGAGGATACTCGTGACCGGAGCGACGGGGTTGGTGGGCAGCGCATTGATCCCGCTCTTGGCTGGCGGCGGCCATGAGGTCGCGCGGCTGGTGCGGTCCGTGCCGGGGCCCGGCGACATCCGCTGGGACCCGGACGCCGGCGTGCTCGAGGCGGCGGCACTGGAGGGATTCGACGGGGTGATCCAACTGGCCGGCGAGAACATCGCCACCGGGCGCTGGAACGCGGCCAAGAAACGCCGCATCAAGGAGAGCCGCGTGCGCGGCACGCGGTTGCTGGCCGAGACCCTGGCGGGCCTGGAGCGGCCGCCGCGGGTGTTGGTATCGGCCTCGGCCGTCGGTTTCTACGGCGACCGCGGCGACGAGGAGCTCACCGAGAGCAGTCCGGCGGGCTCCGGCTTTCTTTCCGAGGTGTGCCGTGAGTGGGAGGAGGCCACCAAGCCGGCCGAAGCGAAGGGCGTCCGCGTGGTGCATGCGCGGCTGGGTGTGGTGCTCAGCAAGGACGGCGGCGCCCTGGCCAAGATGCTGACCCCCTTCAGGCTCGGGGCCGGCGGCATCGTCGGCAACGGGCGGCAGTACATAAGCTGGATCACCCTGGACGATACGGTGGCGGCCCTCGGACACCTGCTGGCCATGGAAACCGCGTCCGGGCCGGTGAACCTGGTGGCGCCGGCGCCCGTGACCAACCGCGAGTTCACCACCGTCCTTGGCCGCGTGCTGCGGCGTCCCACCTTGTTCCCTCTCCCCGGTTTCGTCGCCCGCGTCGTGTTCGGGGAGATGGCCGACGCGCTGCTGCTGGCCAGCACCCGGGTGAGGCCGGCCAATCTGCTCGACTCCGGGTACGCATTCCGCCACGGGTCCCTCGAAGAGGGTTTGCGCCACGTCCTCGGCGCGCGGTGATGGACCGGGCCGCGCTCACGTTCGCCAACGTATCGAAGGTGTACGATGCGGCGGGCTCCGCGGAGCGCTACGCGTTGCGCGACGTGTCCTTCGAGATCGCCTCGGGCCGGACCGTGGCCATCGTCGGCCGCAGCGGCAGCGGCAAGTCCACGCTGCTGCACCTGGCGGCCGGCATCGACGTGCCGTCCCGTGGATCGGTGGCGGTGCACGGGACGCCCCTCGAAGGTCTCAACGAGACCGGCCGGACCCGGCTCCGCCGGCGCGACATCGGGTTCGTCTTTCAACTGTTCCACCTGCTGCCCCACCTGACGGTGCGGGACAACGTGGCCTTGCCCGAGCTCATCGCGGGCGCCCGGGAACGCGCTTTCGGCGAGCGGGTGGCGGCGCTGTTGGAGCGGGTGGACCTGCCGGACCGGGCCGATGACCCGGTGGCCCGGCTGAGCGGCGGCGAGATGCAGCGGGTGGCCATCTGCCGGGCCTTGCTGCGGCGGCCCCGCCTGTTGCTGGCGGACGAGCCCACCGGAAGCCTGGACGACGCCAGCGGCCAGGTGGTGATGGATCTCATGCTGCAAATGGTGGCGGAGGAGGGGACGACGCTGGTCTACGCCACCCACAGCCGTGAGCTGGCGGCCATGGCGGATGGCACCCTGCGGCTCCACAGCGGGATCCTGGAACCGGAATCGGGCGGTCCAACGTAGCCACCGGACGATGATTCGCTACTTCTACAGGACCGTGTCGGCGCACTGGCGCACCAACCCGGTGCTCTACGGCCTGACCGTCCTCGGCGTGGCCCTGGGCGTGGCCTCGGTCATCAGCATCCGCATTCTCAACCAGAGCGCCATCGCGTCGTTCGCTGCCGGCGTGCGCACCATCAGCGGCACCGCCGACGTCCTCGTCACCGGCAAGGGCGGGACGCTGCCGGACGAAGCCTACCCCCGGGTCCTGGGCACCGCGGGCGTGGCCGCGGCCTGGCCCGTGTTCGAGACCACGGTGGCGTTGGAAGGACGGCCGGACACCTTCGTGCGGGTGCTGGGCGTGGACCTGCTGGCGCCCGCCCAGGACTTTTGGGGAGCGGTTTCCGGCCTCGATGCGGGAGCGAATGCCGCGGACGCCGTGCGCGCGCCCGGGTGGGTGGCCGTGACTCCCGAGCTGGCCGCCGCCATGGGATGGGCGGTTGGGGACGGCTTCGAGGTCCGTTATGGCGCTGACGTGAGCGGACTTCGGGTGGGGGCGCTCATCGACCTGCAACGATGGGGGGCGTCCGGCAGCCGCCGGGCCGTGGTGATGGACATCGCCGAAGCCCAGTCCCTGTTCGGCGGCGCCGGGACCCTGCACCGCATCGGCGTCAAGGCCGCCGAGGGCACCGACCTCGCGGCGCTGGCCGCCCGCATCGAAGGCGGGCTCGGCGGCCGGGCGGACGCGGTGACGCCCACGGAACGAACCGGGCAGGCGCAGCAGCTTCTCGGCGCCTTCCGGTTGAACCTCACCGCCTTGAGCCTCGTCAGCCTCCTGGTGGGCACGTTCCTCGTGTTCAGCAGCATGCGCGCCTGCCTGGTGTGGCAGCGGAGGGAGTTCGGGGTGCTGCGGTCCCTGGGCTGCACTCCGGCGCAGGTATTGGCGCTGATCCTGGGGGAGGCGGCGTTGCTCGGGGTCATGGGCGTGGTCATCGGCATCTTCGCGGGCTACTGGACCGCAATCTGGAACCTGGACGCCGTGAGCTCGACCCTGACCAACATCTACATGCTCCGGGAGATCGAGTCGCTGGAGGTCTCGGGCGGCACCCTGGCGCTGGCGGTCTTCGCCGGCCTGGGGGGAGCCCTGAGCGGGACGCTGTTGCCGGCCCTGGACGTGTGGCGCAGGGACACGCGGACGCTGCTGGACAACTTGCCGGCACCGGCCGCCGCCATCGCCGGCGCCCTTAATCTCTTTCGTCTCGGCCTCGTGCTGCTGGCCGGGGTGCTGGCCTGGTACTGGCTTGGGGGTTGGCGCTGGCGGCCGGCGGGATTCGTCCTTGCCACCGCCATGTTGCTGTGCCTGCCGTTGCTCGCCCCCTGGCTGGTACAGCGACTGACCGGGCGGGTCCGGGTCCCGGACTTCGGTTTCCGGTACGGTGTTCGGAGCCTCGGGGCGACCCTGGCCAACACCTCGTTCTCGGTATCGTCCCTCGCCATGGCCGTGTGCCTGCTGGTGGGCATCACCTTGCTGGTGGAGAGCTTCCGCGAGACCCTGGTGCGCTGGGTGGACCGCTCGTTGCGCGCCGACGTCTACGTCACCGCCACCGTCGGGGCAAGGCCCGGGCCGGAGGCCACTCTGAGCGCCCAACTCGTGGAGCGGCTGGCGGACGTCCCAAACGTGGAAGGCGTCGATCCCCTGCGCCGTCTGTTCCTGCGCGTGGGCGGCCGGCGCGTGGCGGTGGTGGCGGTGGACCTGAGCCGTCCGGCGGAGCAGCGGCGCCTGGCGCTCCTCTCCGGCGGTGACGCGGTGGCCCGGGCGGTCCGGGACCGCGGCGTCCTCATCGGCGAACCCTTGTCCCGGAGCGCCTCGCTTGCGGTGGGCGACGTGGTGGAGATCGAGGGCCCGGAGGGCCCCGCCCGTCTGCCGGTGTCGGGGATCTACCGCGACTACACGGAGGGCGGCTCGGTGACCATGGACATCGGCCTCATGGCGGCAACCCTCGGGGCCGGCACCCTCACCAGCGTCGCGCTTCACCTGAAGCCCGGCGCCGACGCCGAAGCGGTTGCGGCGGGCATCGAGAGCCGGCACCCCAGAGGCTCGTTGCGGGTCCGCAGCAACCGGGGCCTGAAGGACGATGTGCTCTACGTCTTCGATCAAACCTTTGCGGTCACGCGGATTCTCCAGGTCATGAGCCTGATCATCGCGGCCTGCGCCATCACCCTGACGCTGTTGGTGGTGGCTCAGGAGAAGGCGAGCGAGATCGCCCTGTACCGCACCCTGGGCGCCTTTCGCCGCCAGGTCTTCCGGCTGTTCGTGAGCAAAGGGACGGCCATGGCGTTCCTGGGCCTTGTACTGGGCTTCGCCGGCGGCATCGGCCTGGGCGTGACCCTGATCTTCGTCATTCAGAAGAGCTACTTCGGCTGGAGCATCGAGTGGACCTGGCCATGGCTGACGCTGGCCGGGGAAGCCCTTGCCATCGTGTGCGCGGCGGTGCTCGCGAGCCTCTACCCCGCGTTCAAGGCCAGCCGCACGCCGGCCACCGAGCTGTGTCATGCGGATGCGTGAGAAGAGCGATGCCGGGCGACGGCGGCTCCGGATCGGGTCCGCGGCCAGGGGAGGGGCCATGCGGCAGCGCCAACACCTCATGGTGGCATGCGTCCTCATGACAGTCGCGGTCGTGGCGGGCATCGGCTGGGCCGCCCACGCCTGGACACTGGCTCAACCCGGCTACGTCTGGTCCTTCCCCCGGGACCATTGGGCCCGGGAGGGCTACAAAACCGAATGGTGGTATTTCACCGGCCACCTGCGCACCGTTGAAGAGCCCGTGCGGCGCTTCGGCTACCAGTTCACGTTCTTCAGGATCGGCGTGTCGCAAGACGCACCGCGGTCCGGTTCCGCCTGGGCCGCCAAGGATCTCATCATGGGTCACGCCGCCCTGACAGACCTGGACACCGGCCGCCACCGTTTCAGTGAGCTGGTGGTGCGGGCCGCCCCGCTCCTGGCCGGCTTCGGCCGCCATCCGGATACCCGGCTCGCCTGGAGCGTCGGTCCTCCGGGAACGCCGGAGCCGTGGGAACTCCGTTGGAACGGCAACGGCTTCGACCTCACCATGGGCGACGCCGGCAAGTCCTTCGGCTTCAGCCTTTCCACCCGTCCTCTAAAGCCCGTGGTGTTCCAAGGCCCCGGCGGCCTGAGCCGGAAAGGGGAGGGCGCCACCGAGGCCAGCCACTACTACAGCTTCACCCGCATGGCCACCACCGGCACGGTCCGCCTGGAGGGAAAGGAGCTGGAGGTCAACGGCGTGAGCTGGATGGACAAGGAGTTCGGCTCCAACCAGCTCGGCAAGGACAAGAGGGGGTGGGACTGGTTCAGCCTGCAACTCGACGACGGCCGCGAGGTCATGCTCTATCTGCTCCGCAGCCGCGACGGCAACACGGACCACGCCGGCGCGACCCTGGTGGACGCTGCAGGAGAGGTCCGGTACCTGAAAGCGGGTGATTGGGAGCTGAACGCCACCGGGGAATGGACCAGTCCTGTAACCGGTGCGCCCTATCCCGCCGGATGGGCCCTCGATATCCCGTCTGCCAGCATCCGAACGGTCATCACCCCGAAGCTCGCGGATCAGGAAAACAGGAGCGCGCTGATCCCGAACCTCTACTACTGGGAAGGGTCTGTTGAGATCGAGTCCATGAACGGGGAGCGCATTGGGCAGGGGTACGTGGAGCTTACGGGATACGGGGAGAACAGCAGGCCGCCGATTTGAGCTGAGGGGCGTCGAGAACCGGTCCGTGGCTTTCGCACGAACTGCGTAGTGCGGTCATTCAAATAGCTGGCGGCTTCGGTTATCCAAACAAGACTTCGAGCGCACTCCGCTGTGCCGCATGCTTTTCGGGATTGTTGCGCTTGAGCTTTTCCAGATTGACCAATTTCCAGCGTATGGCTGGCAGCGTTGCTGCCTCGGGCAATCCGATCAGGTTGAAGTTCGGTTCGGCATCGTGAAGGGACAACAGGAAGGTGGCGATGTCACCCGTCAGGCGCTGTCTGATATCCGCGTGGAGGCGGATACGCGTTTCGTCCAGTGACTCTGTGCTTACACTGTCACGCGTCATGCCCGCGAACTCTTTGTCGTGCAATTCGTCGCGCTGTGGCATGGCCGGTGCCAAGAGTTCGTGCATGGGCCGGCCGGAACTCGCCACATAGACCATGAACACGCGGAACAGGTCCTCGGTCAAGCCTTCGTTCTCATACAGAAGCTTCACGCCAAACAGGTCCCGCGGATGCTGGCGATCAAGCGCTGCGTGAAGCTTGCCACCATACAGGTCCTCGAAAGCGAGGACCTGTATCTCTACAAACCCAAATCGATCAGTCACGGCGTTGGACGCCATCATTCTTACAGGCGGAAGCACCGTGCCGCGAGTGACCGGCGAGGTCTCGATCTTCGTTTGGGCTCTGCCGTCACTGACCGTGATGCGGGTGTCGCTGTGGCCACCGCCGGCAATGCGCCCCACCCGATAGCGCGGACCTCGGCCGGAAATCGTCTCCATGATTCGGCTAAACGTCTCATCAATGTGCCGTAGAGAGAGGTGTCACGATCCTTCACAGGCAGGTAGGTGAGGTCAATGTCGACGGAGAGCCGGGGCATGTCACGATAGAACAGGTTAATCGCTGTGCCGCCTTTCAACGCGAACACGTCCTCCTTCGCAATGTGTGGCAGCACATCAACAATCAGGCGTACCTGGTCGACATAGCGATCAAACATCGGCGTCTTCCCCCGCATCCGGTGTCAGGACAAGGTCCCTTGGCACGTAGATCCGGTAGGTCGGATGAAGTTTACCGCCTTCGACGAGAGCCCGAGGACCGGAGCCAAAATCGATCTGTGATGTGTCTATGTGCTTGCGCCATGCATGTTGGTGACGGTCCGCGAAGACGAAGAACAGCCGGCGTACCTTCACGCTTCGACACGTGGACAGCAGTGCGGTTAGCTGCTTGGGCCGTAGCGAGACCAAGCCTTCGAATATCATGTCGAGGTTATGAAAGCTCGCGCGGTTCGGCAATTCATCCAGTGCCTCAAGGATCGCTCGCTCCGGTGACGATGCCTTGATTGGCCAGCGCCAGACACTCATTGCATGCCTCGCCGTCCCCTCCGAACTTTCGGATTGGGGCTCACGATCCGTGTCAATGATCCCGGTGAGGTCATCGCCGAACAGCGCCCGGCGATGCACGACGAATTGTGTGCGGGTCGGGAGGCGCCTCAGCCAGGACGGCACTTCGCCATAGGCGTGAACACGGGGTTCATGGCCAAGGGGGAGGTAATGGAAAAAACCCGCTAGTCCGAGCGCACTCTCCCCACCCAGATGGACGTCATGGTTCATGATCCACTGTAAAGAGAGCAGAGGAACCTGCCATGCTACGTGAGAATCCTCCCGCACACCTTCCGGTATCGGGCGTCGGTACACCCCCCGGACAACGCGCTCCAGCCAACCACGGGCCACGTAGCCGTGGATCGACTTGGGGTCGATACCCCGACCCTTGAGCCACGATGTGTCGACCATAAAGCCCGGTGGGACTTTATCCAGAAGCGGTTTTAGCCTTGGTTGTCTTTGATGGTCCATTACCATTAAAATCGCATACTCTCAAAAATAGGTCAAGATAGATTTTGGAGATCACTAGATTGCATGGTTCAAAGCCATCTTTAAAAGCTAACTTCGAAGTGAGGTGGTGAGCGATTTTCATCGAACGTGCCCACGCGGCGTTTCGGATGCCAAGTCACGCTCTCCAGGCTGGAATTCTGCAAACTCGAAACCCGGTTTTCCCAATAACAATCAACGTGTTACGGTAGGTCTGCGTAATTTCTTGGGACACTGGTAGGTCAGAGTGCGGTTCTCCGCAAGGCTACAACCCCCTACGGTTAGGGTTTAGCCTCAGTTATTTCAGAAGGACCAGTCGATGATTGTTAAACGCATACCGGTCAACCGCCATCCCTTTCCACCTGTCGGAGGTATTCATGTCTCTGGAATCTAGAGTCGCTCTTGCCTACGGCCTCGTTCTGGTTGGCGGAGCGGTGGTCTTCGCATTCTTTTTTGATTTCCAAGAAGTCAGGTTCGCGAATGCTTCACTTGAAAACATTGGCGTACTTCTACTCACTCTTGCTCTCGTCGCCATCGTCATCGAGCGCGCAGTCGAGGTGTATGTAGCTCGGCGATACGATGCGGAAAAAATTCGCCTCGGTCGTCCAGTTGTTCGCGCTCAGGCAAATGCCGCCAAGGCGGAGAAGCTTCTCTCAGAGGAGCGCGAACGTCGTGAAGGCTCATCCAATCAGGTGGAACGCGAACGCGACGAACACATGCTCAAGTTGCTTGACGCTGTCGAGGACGCACAAAAGAAGGTGGAGGAAATCGACGAAAAGACTTGGCTTCCACTCTCCAAGTTCCGGACTCGTAAACTATTTGCCGCCAACCTGCTTGCGCTGTCTTTTGGCGCATTGGCCTCATTTGCCGGCGTGCGAGTGCTTGGTCAATTCCTACCTATAGGCGCAGATGGGCAACTTATCGGGTTCATGGCGACTTCAGCCGGTGCCGTTCAATTGGAGATATTCCGTGCCGTCGATACCGTTCTGACCGCTCTCGTACTTGCCGGTGGCGCTGACGGGATCCACAAGATGATTTCATCATTCAAATCCTTCCGTTCCAGTGTCTGAATGACTTCTCCTGTGTCGGGCTCCAGCGGCTCGAATCCCACGGTCAACGAGAATTGGTGAAGTAACATGGCCCTAAAGAAATCCGAGCTTTATTCGTCGCTGTGGTCGAGTTGCGATGAACTGCGGGGCGGCATGGACGCCAGTCAGTACAAGGACTACGTCCTCGTTCTGCTGTTCATCAAGTACGTCAGCGACAAATACGCGGGCGTGCCTTACGCCGAGGTCACCATCCCGGACGGCGCGAGCTTCTCTGACATGGTCGCGCTGAAGGGCAGAAGTGACATCGGCGACCAGATCAACAAGAAGGTGATCGCCCCGCTAGCGAAGGCCAACGAGCTGTCCGACATGCCGGACTTCAACGATGCCACCAAGCTGGGTACCGGCCGGGAGATGGTGGACCGGCTAACGAACCTGATCGCCATCTTCGAGAACAAGGCGCTCGATTTCTCCAAGAACCGTGCCGAGGGCGACGACATCCTCGGCGACGCTTACGAGTACCTGATGCGTCACTTCGCCACTGAGAGTGGCAAGAGCAAGGGCCAGTTTTACACGCCCGCCGAAGTCAGCCGCATCATTGCGCAGATCATCGGCATCCGTGACGCCAAGACCAGCGCGTCTACTACCGTCTACGACCCCACTTGCGGATCAGGGTCCCTGCTGCTCAAGGTTGGCGATGAGGCCGCCACCGCTGTCACTCTCAACGGGCAGGAGAAGGACGCCGCCACCAGCGGTCTCGCTCGGATGAACATGATCCTGCACGACAATCCGACCGCGCTGATCGTGCAGGGCAACACGCTGGCGGACCCTAAGTTCAAGGACGGCGACACGCTCAAGACTTTCGACTTCGTCGTCGCCAATCCGCCTTTCTCGGACAAGCGCTGGACCACGGGGCTGGACCCGCTGAACGATTCCTTCGAACGCTTCGAATCCTTCGGCACGCCGCCGGCCAAGCAGGGCGACTACGCCTACCTGCTACATATCGTACGGTCCCTCAAGAGCACCGGCAAAGGCGCCTGCGTTCTGCCGCACGGCGTGCTGTTCCGGGGCAACGCCGAGGCGGACATTCGCCGCAAGCTCGTATGCAAGGGCTACATCAAGGGCATCATCGGCCTGCCCGCCAACCTCTTCTACGGCACTGGTATCCCAGCGTGCATCGTGGTGATCGATAAGGAAGACGCCCGGTCGCGCAAGGGCATCTTCATGATCGATGCCAGCGGCGGTTTCATGAAGGATGGCCCCAAGAACCGGCTGCGCAGCATGGACATCCACAAGATCGTGGACGTCTTCAACAAACGCCTCGACGTTCCGAAGTACTCGCGCATGGTTCCCTTCTCGGAGATCGAGCAGAACGAGTTCAACCTCAACCTGCCGCGATACATCGATAGTCAAACGTCCGAGGACATGCAGGACATCGCAGGCCATTTGCAGGGAGGTATCCCTACCTCGGATGTCGATTCGCTGAAGCGATACTAGGCCATCTGTCCAGAGTTGCGCCACAGTCTCTTCAAAGAGAACCGCCCCGGCTACCTCGACCTCGCTGTGGAGAAATCGACGATCAAGTCCGTCATCTACGAGCACCCTGAGTTCGCCTCCTTCATCGCGGACATGAACGCCCACTTTGCGATGTGGCGGGACACGAGCGCCGCGACGCTCAAGGAACTACAGGCCGGCTGCCGTCCCAGGGAGATTGTCGCTCAGCTTTCCGAGAACCTGCTCGCGCACTACGCTGGTAAGCCGCTCATTGACCCCTACGATGTCTACCAGCACCTGATGGATTACTGGGCGGACATCATGCAGGACGACTGCTACTTGATCGCCTCGGAGGGCTGGAAGGCGGAGACTTATCGTGTCATTGAGACCGACAAAAAGGGCAGGGAGAAGGACAAGGGCTGGATGTGCGACCTCATACCAAAGGCTCTCATCGTCGCCCGCTACTTCTCCGAGGAACAGGCCGTCATCGACCGGCTTGTCATTGATCTGGATAGCGTCACCGCTCGCCTCGGGGAGATGGAGGAAGAGCACGGTGGTGAGGATGGGGCGTTCGCGGAGTTCGACAAGGTGAACAAAGCCAACGTCGCCGCCCGATTGAAGGAGATCAAGGGCGACAAGGATATGAAGGACGAAGCCGCTGCGCTAAACGACTGGTTGAAGCTCAACAGCGAGGAGGCTGGTCTCAAGAAGCGCCTCATGGAAGCCGAAGCCGCACTTGATGGTCAAGCCTACGCCCTGTATCCGAGGCTCACCGAGTCCGAGATCAAGACGCTCGTGGTGTATGATAAATGGCTCGCCTCTCTGGATACTGCCATCCACAGCGAGATGGGCCGGTTGAGCCAGCAGTTCGCCGAGCGTGTGAAGGATCTGGCCGAACGCTACGAGATTCCGCTGCCGCAGATGCTCGGCCGTGTGGCCGAGATTGAAGCCAAGGTGAACCGCCACATGGAACGGATGGGGTTCGCATGGACGTAAGGCCGGGCTACAAGCAGACCGAGGTGGGGGTCATCCCGGAGGATTGGGGGGTCAAGCCATTCCAGTCTCTGGCGCACATTGAACGCGGAAAGTTTACGGCTCGCCCGCGCAACGATCCGAAGTACTACGGTGGCGAGATTCCGTTCATCCAGACCGGTGATGTGACTAACTCTCGTGGTTGGATAAGAACGTACTCACAGACACTGAATCCAGAGGGACTGAAGGTAAGCAAACTCTTCCCACGAGGAACCCTCTTTTTCACGATCGCCGCGAATATAGGTGACGTTGGGCTCGCAAGTTTCGCTACCGCTTGCCCCGATAGCCTTGTTAGCATCACACCTGTCAGAGGAATTGACAAGCACTGGCTAGCGCATGAATTGGGGAAGCGTAAGCCATTGTTTGAGAATCTGGCGTCCCACAACGCGCAGCTAAACATCAGCCTTGAAAAACTCAAACCGTACTTGCTTCCCGTTCCCACGCTAGCCGAACAAGAGGCCATCGCCGAGGCGTTGAGCGATGCGGATGCCCTCATCGAATCCCTGGAACAACTTCTCACCAAGAAGCGTCAGATCAGAAAAGGCGCCATGCAGGAATTGCTCGCCGGTAAGAAGCGCCTGCCCGGCTTCAGCGGGAAGTGGAAGGTGAAACGGCTCGGAAAGTTGGGTGGCTTCTTGAAAGGGAGCGGAGTCACTAGAGACGAGTCGGCCAGTGGCAGCCTAGCTTGTGTGCGATATGGCGAACTCTACACGAGACACAACGATTGTATCAAAAGTTTCTACTCATGGATTTCGCGAGAAGTTGCTGCGACTGCAACACGCTTAGAGCAAGGAGACATCTTGTTCGCGGGGTCTGGTGAGACCAAGGATGAGATCGGCAAGTGCGCCGCATTTGTGGACGATATCGAGGCTTATGCGGGCGGCGACATCGTCATCCTGCGAAGCAAAAAAGCTGATCCCCTGTTCCTCGGTTACTACTTGAACACGGGACCGATCAATAGACAGAAAGCAAGCAAAGGACAGGGTGATGCGGTCGTCCACATAAGCGCAGCAGCATTGGCAGATATTCAGTGTGCGCTTCCATGCATACCCGAACAAACCGCCATCGCCACCATCCTCTCCGACATGGACGCAGAAATCGCCGCACTGGAAGCCAGGCTCTCCAAGGCCCGGCAGATCAAGCAGGGCATGATGCAGGAACTGCTCACCGGAAGGACTCGGCTTGTATGAAAGAAGCCCAGCACACCGAATGGAAACAGAGTTGGCGCGACGAGTATCTGCGCTGGATCTGCGGCTTTGCCAATGCCGAGGGAGGTGTGCTGATCATTGGGCGCAATGACAAGGGAGTGGCCGTCGGCGTGAATGATGCCAGGAGACTACTGGAGGAACTGCCCAACAAGGTACGGGATCTTCTCGGCATCATGGTCGCTGTGAACCTGGTGACGGAAGCGGGCAAGGAGTTGGTTGAAATCCGTGTCGAGCCCTATCCGAGTCCGATCAGTTACAAAGGCGAATACCATTATCGCAGCGGCAGCACCAAGCAGGTATTGAAGGGAGCAGCGCTCCAGCGTTTCCTGATGCGTAGGCAGGGGCGGCATTGGGATGACGCGCCTGTGCCTGGGTTCGACGCCGCGGATTGCAGTCAGGACGCATTCCAGTTGTTCAGGACCAGGGCCACGGAAAGCAGGCGCGTGAGTGAAGAGGCGCTGCGGGACGAGAATGAGTCCTTGCTGGAAAACCTGCAACTCAGAGACGGGCAGTACTTCAAGCGGGCGGCGGCCTTGCTCTTCTCCGAGAACCCGGAACGCCATGTCAGCGGCGCCTACATCAAGATCGGCTTCTTCGTAACCGATGATGATTTGCGGTATCAAGACGAGATCCACGGCAACCTTTTCATGCAGGCTGAGAAAACGCTCGATCTCATGTTCTCCAAGTACCTGAAAGCGTACATCAGCTATGAAGGTCTTCAGCGGCTGGAGAAGTTCCTGTTCCCTTATCCGGCCGTGCGTGAAGCGCTGCTCAATGCCGTGGTCCATAAAGACTACAGCAGCGGGATACCGATCCAGATTAGTGTGTACGATGACAAGATAGTGCTTTGGAATTCCGGGCAGCTACCGCAGGATTGGACACTTGAACGACTCCTGGGCAAACATCCGTCAGCTCCCTACAACCCACTCATCGCCGGCGCCTTCTTTCGCGCCGGTTACATCGAAGCCTGGGGTCGCGGCATCGAGAAGATCAATCGCGAGTGCCGCGAGCATGGCATTGATCCACCCCTTTATGACAGTAGCATGTCCGGCCTGATGCTGACCTTCCGTGCGAACCCTGCGCATCTGCCGGCTACTCCTCATACTATGAAGGAAGGGGAACATTCAGAGAAATCGTCGGTAGAAATGTCGGTAGAAATGTCGGTAGAAACGCTGGACAGGATCGTCGAACTGCTTCGGGAACACCCGCACCTGACCCTGGTTGAAGTAGCCGCTCAAATCGGAAAGTCAGTCCGGACTGTTGAGCGAGCAAGCGCCAAACTGACCCATGAAGGGTGGCTTCGCCGTGTCGGTCCCCGTAAAGGCGGCTACTGGGAAGTGCTGAAGTGACAAGCTTGGGCCAACCCGAACGCGTCACCCAGGATCGGGTGATCGCCCTGTTCCGCGAACGACTGGGCTACCGCTATGCCGGCGACTGGACCGACCGCGACGGCAACAGCAACATCGAAGACGGCCGGCTCTCCGCATGGCTGACCAAACGCGGTTACACGCCAACGCAGATCAGTGCGGCTCTCCACAAACTCCGCACCGAAGCGGATAACCACGGCCGCGCGCTTTACGGCAACAATCACGCTGTCTACAACCTGCTGCGCTACGGCGTGCCCGTGAAGACCGAGGCAGGCAAGGTGACGGAAACCGTCCACCTCATCAACTGGCAGGAGCCGGAGCAGAATGATTTCGCCATTGCCGAGGAGGTGACGCTCAAGGGGAACCAGGAGCGGCGGCCCGATGTCGTGCTGTACGTGAATGGTATCGCCGTCGCCGTTTTGGAGTTGAAGAACAGCCGCGTGAGCATCGGCGACGGCATCCGTCAGAACCTCTCGAATCAGCAACCGGAGTTCAACGCCTGGTTCTTCAGCACGGTGCAGTTCATCTTTGCCGGCAACGACTCCGAGGGTTTGCGGTACGGCACCATTGGGACGCCGGAGAAGTTCTTCCTCAAGTGGAAGGAGGACGAGGACGACAACAGCCGCCTCAAGCTCGACAAGTACCTGCTCAAGATGTGCCGCAAGGACCGGCTGATCGAGTTGATGCACGACTTCGTGCTCTTCGACGGCGGGGTGAAGAAGTTGCCGCGGGCGCACCAGTATTTTGGCGTCAAGGCAGCGCAGGCGGAGGTGCGCCGAAAGAGGGGCGGAATCATTTGGCACACGCAGGGCAGCGGCAAGAGCATCGTGATGGTGTTGCTGGCGAAGTGGATTCTGGAAAACAACCCTAACGGCCGTGTCGCCATCATCACGGACCGCGACGAGTTGGACAAACAGATCCAAGGCGTGTTCACGAGTGCCGGCATCGACATCGCCAAAAGCAAAAGCGGCCGCAACCTGATGACCCAGCTCGGTCAGGCGACGCCACGCCTGTTGTGCTCGCTGGTGCACAAGTTCGGCCGCAAGGACGTGGATGACTTCGACGCCTATATCAAGGAGTTGGAAGGCCAGCCCAGCCTGACCGCGGGCGATGTGTTTGTGTTCGTGGACGAGTGCCACCGTACACAGAGCGGCAAGCTGCACCGCGTGATGAAGGCGATGATGCCGAACGCCGTATTTGTCGGTTTCACCGGTACGCCGCTGCTCAGGAAGGACGCGCAGACCAGTCTGGAAGTGTTCGGCGGTTACATCCACACCTACAAGTTCAGTGAGGGCGTCGAGGACAAGGTGGTGCTGGACCTGGTCTATGAGGCGCGGGACATCGACCAGCGCCTTGGCTCCGAAGACAAGATCGACGCCTGGTTCGAGGCCAAGACGAAGGGGCTGAACGACTGGCAGAAAGATGAGCTGAAGAAACAATGGGGTACGAAGCAGATAGTGCTCAGCTCCAGGTCACGCACGGAGCGGGTGGTAAGCGACATCGTCTTCGACTTCAGCGTCAAACCGCGTCTCTCCGGCCTCCGCGGCAACGCCATTCTTGTGGCCTCCAGCATCTACGAGGCATGCAAGTACTTCTCGCTGTTCCAGGATACCCCGTTCAAAGGCCAGTGCGCCGTGGTGACGTCCTACAACCCGCAGGCCGGGGACGTGACGCTGGAGGAAACCGGCGCGAACACCGAAACCGACAAGCAGTTCATCTACAACACCTATACCGATTTGCTGGAGGACGTTGACGCAAAGCCCGGCATGACCAAGACCGAGACCTACGAGGAGTCGGCCAAGGCGCTGTTCACCAAAGAGCCGGCAAACATGAAGCTGCTCGTCGTGGTGGACAAGCTGCTCACCGGCTTCGATGCGCCGCCCTGCACCTATCTCTACATTGACAAGTCCATGCAGGACCACGGTTTGTTTCAGGCCATCTGCCGCACGAACCGCCTCGACGGCGAGGACAAGGATATCGGCTACATCGTCGACTACAAGGACCTGTTCAAGAAAGTGGAGAATGCCATCGCGGTATATACCACCGAGCTGGACCGCAGCGCAGGCGGATGCGACCCGGAGGTGCTGCTGCAGGATCGCCTAAAAAAGGGCAAGGAACGCCTCGACACGGCCATC
Source organism: uncultured Binatia bacterium (SeqCode) (assembly GCA_965221155.1). Lineage (GTDB taxonomy): Bacteria > Desulfobacterota > Binatia > UBA9968 > JAJDTQ01 > JAJDTQ01. The sequence goes on from OZ244869.1 coordinate 3,709,511, forward strand.
GAAGAGCTTGTCTTGCTTTGCGAGCCGGTGGAGCCGCCCAAGGGTGAACTGCAGCACATGCACTATTTCTGCGGCAACACGGAGATCGCATCCGACCTGAAGGAACGGGAACCGCAGCGGACCGCGCTGTATCAGGCCACCGTGGCCCTCGTCCGTGCCTACGCCAACATCGCCGACGAACTGGACACGGCCGGCTACAGCATTGCTGACGTCAGCCGCATCAAGGGTCAGGTCGATCACTACCTGAAAGTTCGTGAGATTATCCGCAAAGCCAGTGGCGAGACGCTCGACCTCAAGGCGTACGAGGCCGACATGCGGCACCTCATCGACACCTATATCGAGGCGGACGAGCCGCGAAAGATTTCGCCCTTCGATGGCATGAGTCTTCTGGAGCTGATCGTGAAGAGCGGTATCGACAATGCGATCAACACGCAGCTCGGCGGGCTCAAGGAAGACAAGAACGCCGTTGCCGAGACCATAGAAAACAACGTTCGGAGCAAGATCCTGAAGGAACACCTGGTCGACCCGAGCTACTATGAAAAGATGTCGACACTACTCGACGAGATCATCGCGGCGCGCAAAGCCGAGGCCATCGAGTATGAAGAATACCTCCGGCGCATCGCGAGACTAGCGCGGCAGGTAGAGGAAGGGCTTGCCGAGGATACACCGGAAGAGTTGAAGAAAAGTCCGGCGCTTCGGGCGCTATACAACAACTTGAAGAAGGCCGGAGAGATGCCTGCGCGGGCGGATCGTGTGGCCGAGGCGCCAGAGGAGTACGATGCCTCCGGCGACCCGGTACTGAAGAAGGCGAAAAGGATCGACGCCGCGGTGAAACAGGTCCGGCCGGACGAATGGCGGGGAGTCCAGGCCCGCGAGCAAGTCATCAAGGCTGCCTTGTATGGGATTCTGCAAGATCAGGCCGAAGTGGAGCGGATCTTTCTGATCATCAAGGCGCAGAGCGAGTACTGATGGTGTCGCAGATCAAGCTGGGTGACATCGCGGTGGATGTGGTCCTGAAGGACATCAAGAACGTCCATCTCAGTGTTCACCCTCCCAGTGGCCGGGTACGTATTGCTGCCCCTGAACATATGAACCTCGACACCATCCGCGTGTTCGCTGTTTCCAAACTTGCCTGGATCCAAAAACAACAGAAAAAACTTCGAGAGCAGGAGCGCGAAACTTGTCGAGAATATCTCGACCGGGAAAGTCACCGTGTTTGGGGAAAGCGCTACCTGCTCAGGATTGTCGAAGTGGACGGCGCGCCGGCGGTGGAACTGAAGGCCGGGAGCATGATTCTGAGGGTACGCCCGGACGCGAGCGTCGACGCCAAAGGGGCCACTGTCTCCAAGTGGTACCGCGAGCAACTGAAGACGGCTATTCCAGACCTGCTCGCAAAGTGGGAGCCCATCCTAGGCGTACACGCTGAGCGCGTTTTCGTACAAAAAATGAAAACGAAGTGGGGGACTTGCAATCCCGAAAGACGTAGCATCCGTCTCAACACGGACTTGGCCAAGAAGCCGCCGCCTTACCTTGAGTACATCCTGGTGCACGAGCTGACGCACCTACTCGAAAAGACACACAACGACCGCTTTACCGCGCTGATGGATCAATTCATGCCGCAGTGGCGGCAGTATCGGGAACTGCTCAACACCAGCCCGCTCACGCACGAGGATTGGGGCAAGTAAGGCAGGCCAGCGGTGGCCATTCGTGAATGATTCACGGCATGGGCACTGCTTCGCCGCCACGCCGGCAGAGTGGGGTATCCTTGATCGCTACTTGCCCGAGGAAGGTGAGACTTGGGCCGCCGGCGGACTCTTTGCCGTTGTCATCTCGATTAGGGTGCGGATATCCTCCGCGACTTCCAACATCTCGGTTGGTGCGCGTACCGCCACCCCCATGCGCTGGCGCAGGGCAACAATGAGCGGCATCAACGCATCGGATTTTGTCTCGTCGTTCGACAGGATGTCGACAAGGTCGTGCTCAGAAGCACCGACGGCGATCAAGCGGGGTATGGTCATGACCGCTATTTCCCTCATCATCGTTGCATTCTCAGGTTCAAATTCGGCATAGCCGGAGCGAAAGGCTTCCATGGCTGCCGGACGTTTTCCCTGCATCAGTAGCGCTGCCGCTCGCAGCCACTTCGCCCGCCACGTGAACATGGTTCTCCCGTCGCCCGTCAAGGTGGCAAGTCTTCGGTCCAACTCCGCGCATACCCGCAAGGTCTCATCCGCCCAACCAAGTGCCGTTTGAGCGAGTCCCTTGCAACTCAATGCCGACGCGACCCAGGTTTGTATCTCAGGCGCGTCGCTGTCGCCGAAGCGAGCGACCACCGCTTCGAAGGCCGCAATGGCCGCCTCGTGATCGCCACGCATAAGTTGTGCAACGCCTTTGACGACCCACAACATCGCGACCCGCCCCTCTATCGTCGGCACTTTGCCCTGGCCAAAGCGCGTAGCGGCGTCCAGTTGCGGACCCTCAATGCCCGGCGGTAGCAGGCCGGAGAGGACATTTCCGATATCCGGCGATTCGGCGATGGCCCGCAGAATCCCCTCGCGGATGACCGGCGACTCTTCCATCTCCAGACGCAGTTCTGAAATGATGCCGGCCAGTTCGGCCTTGCTGTAGATTGCCGCCATGAAACGGATCAGATTCTGGACGACGGCCGCTTCGTCGCGTTCGCGGCGCAGCTTGTAGTAAATGCTGTAGAGGCGCTCCGCCGCCGCGTATCGGCGCTTCCGACCGGTTCCTTCGGCGATCACCGCGCCCCGGTCGGCGAGTCGCCCGAGCATGGTCGAGACAGTGCGTACATCCAGGCGGGACCGCGCCGCGATCTCCCCGGCTGCCGACGGTTGCCAAAGGTCGATCACCGCGAGATAGACACGGCGTTCGGTTTTGGCCAGAGCTTCCAGATGACCGCGAAAATACTCGGTGTGTTCGTCGACCAACGTGACAAGCTCTTCCATCAACTGGCGCAGGGACCTGTGCCGCGCGAATTCGGCGACGATGACGAGGAGGCGGGGGCTGCCGCCGGTGAGGATTTCAAGCGGCCTCACCTCGCGTGTGCTTATCTGGTCGCCGCTGACTTGCTCCCACAGACGGCGACAGTCGTCGGTCGCCAACGGCTCCAGATTGAGTATCCGGAACAGTTCGAAATATGGCTCGTTTACATCGTCCAGACGGTCGAACCGGCTGGTGGCGGTGGCGAGCAGCATGATCCGGGGTTCCGTTTGCAACTCCCCACGGAGTTTCCAGCCGAAACCTTCCTCCACGTCCCCGCACAGGGATTGCAGGTTCTCCACCATGAGCACGAGCTTCCTGCCCAGCCGGTCCGCGGCGTCGAGGACGGCGGCGCGGGCGTGATCCGCGAGTTGCCGTTCGCGCCACCGGCCGCTCAGGTCGGCATGTGTCGCCCGCAGTTCCCGCGTGAGTTCGGGATGGCTTGCGGCGCATTCCCTGGCGAGGTGGAATAGCGTTTCGAGCCAGAAATCGGCCAGATTGAAGACCTCCTGGCTCTCCTCCATGAACCGGACCGGCAACAGCGTTTCGGTAAACGCGGCGTCGGCGCGCAGTTCCGCGGCGACACGCGCCAGCAGCATGGATTTTCCCCGGCCACGCGGGGCGACAGCCAGGATGTGCTGGCACGACGGCGAATCGATGTTCCCGCGGAGAACCTCGAGCACGACGCCAAGCTCGCGGTTCCGAACCACAAATTGCGCGATCACCTCCTTGTCGGACTGGAAGGTCCCCGGATTGAACTTGCGAATCTGGCGCTCGGGTGAGGAGTTCATCGGGTTGTCCTCGATTCGGGTTCGACAAGAGGTCGGTGGTGGCTGGTCTTTCCCATCCGCCGCTGTTCAGTCAAGAGGGTGTGGTCGCCATTGCGAACCCGCGTTTCGAGTATCTGCATTTCGGGCTCGCGATCGAAAAAGTCGTTGCCGCTGCCCCAGCGGCCGGTGGAGGATTGCATAGTCGCACATCTTCAACAAGATTGTCGTATAGGTTAGTCTAGGTGTCGACGTTTCTGTTGTCAACAGACTTGTTGTCAGATGATCCGTCGAATGGCTCCGACGCCTCAGAGCAGGTGTGTTTTTGGCGATTTGACAAGTGCCATAATGCGTATTACGGTCCGTCATGATACGGAACTTCAGAAGCAGGGCGCTCAGGCGGTTTCTGGAACGGGGCGACGAGCGGCGTATCCACGCCGATCACCGCGAGACCGTGCGGGACATCCTTGCGCGGCTGAACGCCTCCAGCGTCCCCGAAGATATGGATCTGCCCGGGTTCCGGCTCCACCGGCTAAAGGGGGATCATGCCGGTTTCTGGGCCGTGACGGTGCGAGCCAACTGGCGCGTGATTTTCCGTTTCAAGGACGGCCATGCCGTCGATGTCGACTATCTGGACTACCACTAGTGTGGTGTCTCACAAATACGCTTATGAATCTGCGAGGGCATTTTGGTTGTCGGCAAGGCGTCCTTCGACTCCGCTTCGCTACGCTCAGGACGAGCAGTGGCGGGCACCACGCGAGGAAGAGCAACGCAGCCGACGGCCAAAAGGACCCGCAGATTCATAAGCGTATTTGTGAGACACCACACTAGAAAGGAAGGGCAGACCATGCTCATGCACGATCCACCACACCCCGGCGCGTTCATCAGGCGGCAATGCCTCAAGCCCCTGGGATTGACGGTAACCGAGGCCGCGAAGGGTCTGGCGGTGTCGCGAAACACGCTTTCCATGCTGCTCAACGGCCGCCTCGGGATTTCTCCGGAGATGGCTATCCGTCTCTCGCAGGCTTTTGGGGGGAGCCCGGAAAGCTGGTTGCAGCAGCAGATGCAGTACGATCTGTGGCAGGCGCAGAAGCACCGGGAAAAGATCGCGGTGCGTAAATTCGTGGCCACGTAGCCGCCGAGGGTGAACCGGCCCCGAATATTTATTGAAATTCCTTCAGCGGTTCACGTACAGTCGGCAGGCAGCAAGGGAATGACGGGGCAACCCGCCCCCCGGCTCCAGGGAGGTCCACGTGGCAACAACTCCGCAGGGCGCGCGTCTGGCTGGCGCCAAGGCGCCGAGCTACGTTCGGGCGGTCAATGAAGTTGAAGCGCGGTCGAGCGGCTATACGGCGCGCTACATGCTGACCAGCGATGTCGCCTACGTGCTGACGGCGGCGGAGATGAACCTGACTCCGGCGGAGTCGGCAAAACCGTTGCTGGAAGCGTTGCTGGCGCTGATTGACGACCTTGACGCCATCGACACGACGACGCCGCCCGGCGACATCGTGGCGCAGCGCGAGGCGTGGATGCGGGAGAAGGTCGGCGCGCAGCACGCGGCCTGGCTCCATCTGGGACGCAACCGCGGCGAAAGTCTGCGGGCCTATTTGCCGCGGCTTTATTTCCGGCACGTGCTGTATGAGCAACGCCGCACGGTGGCGGGCATGCTGCGGGTGCTGATCGAGAAGGCGGAGCCCGTACTCGAGGCGGTGGCGCCCAACTACCATCATCTTCAACATTCCGGCTTTGGCACGCTTGGCGAGTATCTGCTGTCGTGGGTGCCGGTGTTCCTGCCCCACCTGGAACGGCTGGAGCAGGTGGAGCAGCGTCTGGACTACGGCCCGTCGGTCATCGGTGCGCGCAAGGAGGTGCACGCGCTGTATGACAAAGTGAGCCAACGGCTGGGCTTTTCGCGCCGGGCCTGGCTGCGTCGCGACGGCATCTGGGTCCACAGCCAGTTCACGGAGCCGTTCTTCGCGCTGTCCCTGGTGGCGGTGGACATCGCCCGCATGGCCCAGGACATGCGCATCTGGATGACGCCGGAGTTCGGCTTCTTCGTGCCCGCGGACGAGCATTCGGGCGGAAGCAGCGCCTTGCCGCATGCCAAGGTGCCGTTCGGCTTCCAGGCGGTCATCGGCGGCGCCATCCTGGCGGCGAATCGCCTTGCCGGCGAGATGTCGGCGGCTGCCGGGGGGCCGTCGGAAGGATCCGAGCCGATCTACCATTCCGGAAGCCTGTACGAAGCCGCGGCGGATATCGTCGCCCGGACCGGCTACATGTCCGAGGTGATCGAACACGGCCGGTTCGACCTGGAGGAGCTCAAGCGGAAATCCACCACCGACTACGCGGGCTCGAGCGAAGCGCACGACCGGCTGGTGTACGACTTCGGCGTGCCGTTCCGGACCGGCCACCGGCTCCTCGGCGCAATGGTCCGGGCACACTATCTGGGCGAGGAGCAGATCGACCTCAAGCAGGCGCTGTTGGAGGAGACCGGCCGCGATATCGACGTCGACCAGGACGAGATCATGGACATCGTGCTGGGCCGCCGGCTGTGGCCGACCACGTTCGACTTTGACGGGCTGAAGGCTCTGTGGACGGAGTTTGGCAACGAGGTCGCCGCGGCGGAGGAAAAGCTGGCACAGCCCGGTCCGGTGGAGCGGACGCTGGAGGCGCTGCTCGCCGAAGCGCGGGCGTGGCTTGGGCGTCAGGGTGAGCCGTAGCGCCGGCCAGGAGCCTTTATCGGCCTGCGACGCGATGCGGACGCGGGCGGGTTTGAAACCCGCCCCTACACCTGTGTTCGTGCGGCACGCCTCCTGGGCGACTGGAACGCGGCGGGTGGAGGCCCTGGATTGCCCGGATGAGACATGTAGGGGCGACCGCCGGTCGCCCCTACGGGAGATCGTCCCGCCGACGTTTCTGCGGCGCAGGTCCTGGGGCGCCGCTGGCACGGGCCGCGCGTCCGTGCCATCTCGGGAAGACGGGAAAGGAGAATAAGCCATGGCCCGTGTTGCCTTCGTTATTGGCGACTACCCTTCGGAGGAGCGCAGCCGGCGCGAGAAAGTGGCGCTGTCCTACGCGACGGCGGAGGTGGAGGTCGGCATCGTGTCGGCGCCGGTCACCCCCTATTTCCACGGCATGACCGCGGCCGAGATCACCATGGTCTCGCCTGCGCTGATTCAGGCCTTTCGGGAAGCCGAGGCGCAGGGCTATGATGCTGCGGTGCCGCTGGGGTTTCTCGATCTGGGAGTGGAGGGCGGCCGGTCCGCCGTCGACATTCCCATTCTCGCGCCCTTCGAGACGGCGCTTCACGTCGCCGCGCTGATGGGCGACCGCTTCGGCTGCATCGCCTACAGCGAGATTCATTTCCCGGTGCTGCAGGCCCTCGTCCGGCGCTACGGGATGGAGCACAAGATCGTCGGCTGGGCGGGCTCGGGCTTCGACCTGCCGGATATCGCGGCCAACCACGACGCCATGGTCGAGAATTTCGTCGCGTCGGCGCGGAAGCTCATTGACGAGGACGGCGCCGATGTGATCATCCCCACCGGCATCACCCAATGCCCCGTCCACATCGATCCCAAGTGGTTGATGAAGGAACTTGGCGTTCCCGTATCGGAAGGTATCGGCGCACCCATTCGCATCGCCGCGACCTTCGCGGATCTCGGCCTGCATCACAGCCGCAGACGCTGGCCGAAATCCCGCTCGTTCGATGTCTGACGTGAACATCCGGCGCGGGACCCGAGTCCGGTCCCGTAAACGGCGGTTGGCGATGCGAGGGCATTGTTGCCGTCGGCAAGGCGTGCTGACTTGTAGGGGCGGGTTTCAAACCCGCCCGTGTAGCGGGCACCATCGGCTGAATGCCGGGAGCAGAGAATCATGCTCGGCACCTTGACCCTGCGGAACTTGCGGCTGAGGCCCGAGGCCCCGGCTATCCTGTTCGAGGGGCGGACGATCACGCACCGCGCCTTCGCCGAACGCGCCTTTCGGCTCGCCGCCGCGCTCCGGCGCCGGGGCGTCACACGCGGCGACCGGGTTGCCATCCTGGCGGAGAACTGCCCCGAGTATCTCGAATCCTACGCCGCGGGTGAGCTCGGCGGCTGGACGAGCGTGACCGTCAACTACCGCCTGGCGGCTCCCGAGATCGACACCATCCTCTCCGACAGCGCGCCCAAGGCGATCATCGTCGGCGCCGAGTTCCTCGACCGGCTGAGCCCGGAGGCATCGGGCCGGCTCGATCACGTTCTCGTCATCGGCGATGCATCGTCCGATGTGTCATATGAGGCGGCGCTGACGGCGGAACAGCCCGAGCCGCCGCCGGCCGCGCCGGAACCGGACGACTGCGCCTACCTGATCTACACCAGCGGCACCACCGGGCGGCCCAAGGGCGTGATGCTGAGCCACCGCGGCATGATGGAGGCAGCGCGCATCACCGCTCTGGAGAAGCTGACCCAGCCGGTCGACCGCTTCGCGCTCGCCATGCCGCTCTATCACATCGGCGGGCGGCTGACCTCGCTGTCGTATGCGCTGCACGGCTGCACCATGGTCCTTCACCGGAACTTCCGGCCGCAGGAGTTCTTCGAGTCCTTGCGGGCGAACCACGTTACCGGGACGCTGCTGGCGCCGACCATGCTCGGCGATCTGCTGGAAAACACGCCGGCCGACCGGGAGTCGCTGCCGGCGCTGGCCAGGCTGTTCTATTCGGCGGCGCCGATGCCGGAAGCGCTGCTGCGCCGCGGCATGGAGGCGTTCGGGCCGATCTTCACGCAGTTTTACGGGATGACCGAATCCGCCGGCCCGGGAACCGTCCTCCACGCCCATCAGCACATTCTCGACGGCCCCGAGCATGTCGTGCGGCGGCTGCGCTCCGCGGGCCAGCCCATGATCGGCTGTGACGTGCGGGTGGTTGATCCGGACGGCATCCCCTGCCCGGTGGGCGAGCCCGGCGAGATCGTCATCCGGAGCCCCTCGGTCATGACGGGATACTGGCGGAACCCACAGGCTACGGCGGAGACCATCCGCCAGGGCTGGCTTCATACCGGTGACGTCGGTACGGCGGACGACGAAGGGTTCATCTTCGTCATAGACCGGCTCAAGGACATGATCATCTCGGGAGGAGAGAACATCTACTCCCGCGAGGTGGAGGACGCGCTGGCGAGCCATCCCGGCGTGATCGAGGCCGCGGTCGTCGGCCGTCCGGATGCGCGCTGGGGTGAATCGGTGCTCGCCTTTGTCGTGCGGCGCGCCGCCGCCGAGGTGACGGAAGAGTCATTGATCGACCACTGCCGCCGGATCATCGCCCCTTACAAGAGGCCCAGGGAAATCCGCTTCGTCGACACCCTGCCCAAGCTGCCCAACGGCAAGGTGGAGAAAGCGAAACTGCGGGCACAGCTAGCCACGTTAACGAGCGCGCCGTAACGGATGCGCGCCCAAGTGACTGGAACGCGGTGGAGAAGGTGGAGGCATTGGACTGCCCGGACGAGGCATGTAGGGGCGACCGGCCGGTCGCCCCTACCGGATCGTCCGGCCGACATTCTCCCCGGCGCAGGCTCCCCGGTGAAGCCTTGCGGAAAGGAAGACAGAGGATATGCGCAGCAAGTTCAGCCTGACACTCGATGACGTGCACAAGATCGTCGCCGCATGCCGGCGCGAAGCCGACAAGGTCGCCCGTGCCGCGACCATCGCGGTCGTGGACGGCTCCGGCGTGCTCATGTATCTGGAGCGGCCGGACGATCAGCCCGCCAACAGCGTGGACATGGCCACCGGCAAAGCGCGAACAGCAGCCTTTCGCGAACGCCCGAGTTCCAGTCTCGAAGCCCGCGTGAAGGAGAGGCCGGGCTTCCTGACCTATCCCAACGCCATCGCGGTGACCGGCGGCGTGCCACTGTTCTACCAAGGGCAGTGCGTCGGCGGCGTTGGCGTGTCGGGCATCGCCGATGGTGACGAAGTCGTGGCAAAGGCCGGAGCCGAGGCGCTGAGCTAGTGTCCTGCGTCACAAATACGCTTATGAATCTGCGGGTCCTTTTGGCCGTCGGCTGCGTTGCTCTTCCTCGCGTGGTGCCCGCCACTGCTCGTCCTGAGCGTAGCGCAGCGAAGTCGAAGGACGCCTTGCCGACAACCAAAATGCCCTCGCAGATTCATAAGCGTATTTGTGACGCAGGACACTAGGAGCCTGCGCCGCAGGAACCCGGCATCCGATGTAGGGGCGGGTTTCAAACCCGCCCGTGCCCGCACGGCGCTGCCGGCCGATACTGGCTCCTAGGCCGACGCTGGGGCGCAGAGCTAACTAACCTGTTCTATTGGGAAGGGTCCGTTGGCGTCTACTCGCATGGTTGTAGTCGTGGTCTTGATGGTCCTCGCCGCGGCCGGTTCGGCCGCCGGCGACTGCGAGAAGAGCAGGAGAATCAGTCGCGATAACGCCGAATGCCTGAGCGGTCAGTGGAAGAACAGGAGCTGGCCGAAGAAGAGCACCGTCAAGGCCGTCAACGAGTGTCCGGAATGGGGCAAGGTCGTCGCCAAGATCGACATCAAGGACGCCGCCGACTTTACATGGCACTTGGCGGACGGCAGCGAGAGGTCGAAGAAAGGCTTCTTCAGAGTTCGCGACGTCACCTGCTGCTCCGACCTGAGCGACCTCTGCAACAGGACGGACGCCGTTACGGACCAGGGGTGCCTTGCCCGGTACGATCCGGCAGCGGTGGTTGACATCGGTGCCGGTGGCCTCGGGGCAGGTGTCGTTGGCCGGGCTTGTCCGGAATCGCTGGAGACACGAGCCGTCGGTTACGAGATCTGAAACGTCGCAGAAGTCGCTCAGGTCGAAACAGCAGCTTATCTCCCGGACCCTGAAGTAGCCTTTTCGGTGCAACGTGGTGTCGGTATTGAGGTGCCAGGTCAGGTCGGTGGCGTTTTTCAAATCACTTTTACAACCACTTTGCCGTAGGATGCACACTCACTCTTGACGCGAAACTCGGTCGAGTTCGGCCAGGTGCGATTGGTCCATGCCGCGGTCAAACAGTTGGAATCGCGGTGGCTTATCCTTTTGCTGATTTCACAAGCGGCTTGGGCGCCGCGGGGGATGGCGATTGACAGCGTCAACAGAGGTCGCTCATGTCGGAACAACAACTGACTTGACGGACGGTAAACTGACCCCTTGCCGTTCTCTCGTCGCCGCCATGGAGGTGCCATGTCCGGTCGGCGGCGTTCTTGATATCAATTTTCGCCACGACCGTGCCGTAGCCCGGACATTCGTTCCTGACGGTGACTCGGCTCAAGGACGGCCAGCTTCTGTTGGTCCACGAGGCGGTCAGACACTCGGAGTCATTGTGGCGGATCCTCTTGCCCTTTTCGCAAGCCGCGGCCGCGGAGCCGTTGGCAGCGAGAAACAGCGTGGTCACGGCGACGGCGATGACGGAACACTTCGTTCGAACCGCCGGGGTACCAAGCCGTCCGTTCTCCATAATCGCCTTTGCGTCCTTCTGTCCAAAGACAAGCGGTTTCGTTATGATTCCAATTCTTCCTGACTAAAGTTTGACAGATGAGACGGTGTTTTCAATTCGGTTCAGGGTGAAGCGCGAACCCGGGAGGTGTTCAGTGGATGGCGGCAATTTGAACGCAGCGGGAGGCGGCCCATGACCGACCCGGCCTGGTTTTCGGCAACACGTCTGGCGAGTCTCGTCCGCCGCCGCAAGGTCGGCTGTCTGGAGCTGCTGGACCATTTTCTGGCGCGGGTGGAGCGCTTCAACCCGAAGCTGAACGCGATCATCGCCACCGACATCCCGAGGGCGCGTCGGCGGGCGCGGGAAGCGGACCGGGCGCTGGCCCGGGGCGACCGCTGGGGGCCGTTGCACGGCGTGCCCATGACCGTGAAAGATTCCTTCGACGTGGCCGGTCTACCGACCACCTGGGGAGCGCCGGCGCAACGGAATAACATCGCCCGCGCCGACGCGCTGTCGGTGAAACGCCTGCGCGAGGCCGGCGCCGTCATCTTCGGCAAGACCAACGTGCCCATCTGGCTCGCCGACGCCCAGAGCTTCAACGACATTTACGGCACCACCCGGAACCCCTGGGATCCGGACCGGGCGCCCGGGGGTTCTTCCGGCGGCGCGGCAGCAGCACTGGCGGCGGGCATGACGGGCCTGGAGTTGGGGAGCGACATCGCCGGCTCCGTGCGCAACCCGGCGGCCTGGTGCGGCCTGTTCGCCCATAAGCCGACCATGGGCATCTGTCCCACCGACGGCCACGCGCTGGACGGCAACCGCGCGCCCCTGGACATGCTTGTCATCGGCCCGCTGGCGCGGAGCGCCGCTGATCTGTCGCTTCTGCTGTCAGTGATCGCCGGGCCGGACGAGATCGATGCCGCCGGACTCCGGCCCACGCTCCCCCGGCCGCGGAAGAAGAAGCTCGAGGAATACCGGGTATCGTTACTGCTGGATGACGAGACCGTGCCCACGTCTCGCGACATCCGCGCCCTGCACGGGGCCCTCGCCCGGTTTCTTCGCCGCGGCAGGGTCAAGGTGGGTATCGGCGCCCGGCCCGGGTTCGACGCGGCCGACTCGCACCGCGTGTTCGACGTGCTGCTTCGGGCGGCGACATCCGCCCGCCAGACGGACGAGGACTTCGCCGCCAACGCGAGGGCGCGGAGAAAGCTGGCTCCGGATGACGACAGCAAGCGGGCGCGCATGCTTCGCGGCGTGACGCTGTCACACCGGGACTGGCTCCGGCTCGACGAGACGCGGCACCGGATCCGGTGGAAGTGGCACGAGTTCTTCCAGCGCTACGACCTCCTGCTGGCGCCCATCACGGTATCGTCGGCCATGCGCCACGACCACACGCCGCCGTATGCGCGCTCGGTGCCGGTGGACGGCGCCATGCAGCCGTTCATGAACCAGGTCTCCCTGCCGGGCTACGCCAACCTCGCTTACCTGCCGTCGTCCGTGGCACCCATCGGACTTAACGGCGAGGGACTTCCGGTCGGCATCCAGATCATCGGCCCGCAGTACGGCGACTTGAGCTGCATTCATTTTGCGCTGTTGCTGGAGCAAGGCTATCGAAGCTTCGTCTCGCCGCCGGGATACGACTGATGTGGACGATTTGTTCCGCAAAGCCGGTAGGTGCTATTGATTCCGGTTTCTTGAAAATGGAGCGGCACGGAGGAACATCGGAAGGGAAGCGCCAGTACGGGGCAGCGCGTTCATGTCGTCAACGATGGTCTACGGGAAGTTTGCGCTCAGGCTCTGTATCATCAACCACAACAGCACCTGGGACGGGGTACGCGAGACCCTGGAGGCCAACGAGCGGTTCGGCACCGAGGCTCTGCAGAACCGCGAGTAACCGGGTACCTGCCTCCCGCCGCGATGCAATTGCCCGGCACGGTTTCCGGGGCTGCTCTCCACAAACCGCGCCCACGGTTGCACCGTCGAGATTTCCGTCTATTATCAGGGTGAGGAGGGTTCGTCATGGCGGACATCAATGAAGTTGGCGCCACCGCGTTCTTCATCGCGGGGATCCGGGAGCAGGAAAAGGACCGGGAACATCCCCTGTTCAACGACCCCTATGCGCAGTGGTTCGTCAACGACGAGATCCGGGAGAAGGTGCGCCAGGTATTCGCGGCTATGCCGGAAGGGATGGAGCTGGTCCGTTACCGTTCCTGTCTGTTCGATGAGATCATAAAGCGCGAGATCGGCAACGGCGTGCGGCAGATCGTTGTTCTCGGTTCCGGATTCGATATGCGGCCTTTGGTGCATCAGACCGAGGGCGTCCGTTTTTGCGACATCGATCAACCCGCCGTGTTGGCATTCAAGGGCCAGGTCCTGGAAGGTCATGGCGTCACCCCTGGTGCCCGAATACCGTGCAACTATCTCGATGTGGATCTGCCCGAAAAGCTGCTGGAGGTGGGGTTCGATCTGGAGGCGCCGATCCTGTTCATCTGGGAAGGCAACACCATGTACCTGCCGGAGGAGCTGATCTACGGCTTCCTTTCCGGTCTGCGCGATCGGATCCGGTCTTTCAAGATTGCCTTCGATTTCTTTGCCAGGAGCATCATCGACCGCACCACCGGCGACGAGCAGATCACCGCCACCACCGACGCGTTCCAAAACACTCTACAGGTGAAATGGTTGACTGGTTTCGACGATCTGTCCGTTGTCGAGGAGCGCACCGGCTTGAAGGCGGTCGAGTTCGGCAACCTGCTGGACTTTGGCAAGCAGGTGGCGCCCGACTTTCCGGCGGATATTCCCCAGTTGAAGCTTTACCTTTTCGGAATCATGAGTCACGGGGCGTCCTAGCCAGCCTTGTCCGCCCCATTGAACCTTGCCGAATCCGTGATGCGGATACCGGAACCGCTGCCGCCGGACCAGCTCTACACGAGGTGTGACCCCGGGGACTTGCCGGCGTCCGGCGAGACCGACGAGGTGTCGGACGCCCTCGGCCAGGAGCGCGCTCTCGACGCGGTCCGGTTCGGCGTCGGCATCCGGCGCCACGGCTACAACATCTTCGTCTACGGCACCCCGGGCACCGGCAAGTACCCCCTCGCCCGGCGGCAGATCGAGCAGGCGGCGGCCGCCATGCCGGCGCCGCCCGACTGGTGCTACGTCCACAACTTCCAGGAAACCCACAAGCCGCGGGCGCTGCAACTCCCGGCCGGCCGGGGCTGCCGGCTGCGGGGCGACATGGAGACGATCATTCGGGAGCTCCGCGCCACCATTCCCGCGGCCTTCGATAGCGAGGACTACCAGGCCCGGGCCCAGTCCCTTCAGTCCCAGTTCAGCCAGCGGCAGGAAGCCGCCTTCAATGACCTGCAGGAACGCGCGAAGGCCCGGAACGTTGGCCTGATCCGCACGCCGTCGGGGCTGGCCCTGGCGCCCACCTCCAAGAGCGAGGTGGTCAACCCCGAGGCCTTTCGCCAGTGGCCCGACGACATGCAGGAGAAGATCCGCTCCGACATCGCGGAGCTGGAGAAGGAGCTGCAGGAGATCCTCAAGAAGGTGCCGCAGTGGGACCGCGAGCGCCGCGAGCAGTTGCGGGGCCTGAACCAGGAGGTGGTCAGCCACGCGGTGGGACAGTTCATCGAGGAGCTGAGCAAGGACTACGACGACCTGCCCGACGTCATCGACTACATCGAACAGGTGCGCGCCGACCTGCTGGAGAACGGGGAGGAATTCCGGCCGCCCGAGACGCCGGAGCCCCAGCAAGGCGCACGGGGCGGGCCGCGGGAGCCGTCGTTTCGCCGCTACCAGGTGAACGTCATCGTGGACAACGGCGGAAGGCAAGGCGCGCCGGTGGTCTACGAGGACCTGCCCACCTACGGCAACGTCATCGGCCGTATCGAGCAGATGGCGCAGTTCGGCGCCCTCACCACGGACTTCAGCCTCATCAAGCCCGGCGCGCTCCATGCCGCCAACGGCGGCTATCTGATGGTGGATGCGCGCAAGCTGTTCATGCAGCCCATCATCTGGGAGGAGATCAAGCGCGCGCTCCAGTCCAACGAGATCCGCATTCACGGGCTGACGGAGGCGCTGGGTTTCGCCAACACGGTGACGTTGCAACCTCAGCCCATTCCCCTCGACGTAAAGGTGGTGCTGCTGGGTGATCCCACGATCTACTATATGCTCAGCCGTTCCGACCCGGATTTCCCGGAGCTCTTCAAGGTGGCCGCGGACTTCGACGATCAGGTGCCGAGAAACCACGGCAACACCGCGCGCTACGCTCACATGATCGCGGACACGGCCCGCCGCGAGGGGCTGCGGCCGCTCTCCAGGGACGCCATCGCGCGGGTGATCGAGCAGGCGGCCCGGCTGGCCGCCGACTCGGAGCGCCTGACCCTCCGGCTGCGCTCCATCGACGACCTGCTTTACGAGGCGGACTACTGGGCCGATGTGGACGGCAACGGGGAAATCGCGGCGCAACACGTGCAGCGGGCCATCGACGCGCAGGTCCGGCGGGCCGATCGCATCCGCGAACGCAGCCAGGAGCAGATCCTGCGGGAAACCATGCTCATCGACACCGACGGCGAGATGGTGGGACAGGTCAACGGACTCTCCGTGCTGCAGCTCGGCGAGTTCGCCTTCGGCAAGCCCAGCCGGATTACCGCCCGGGTGCGAATGGGGCGGGGCGAGGTGCTCGACATCGAGCGGGAGATCGAGCTGGGCGGGCCGCTTCACTCCAAGGGTGTGCTGATCCTGTCGGGCTTTCTGGGCGCGCAGTTCGCCCGCCACCACCCACTGGCGTTGTCGGCGAGCCTCGTGTTCGAGCAGTCCTACGGCGGGGTGGACGGTGACAGCGCGTCCTCCACCGAACTCTATGCGCTCCTGTCGGCCCTGTCCGGGGTTCCCATCCGCCAGTCCCTGGCGGTCACCGGTTCGGTCAACCAGCTCGGCCAGGTCCAGGCCATCGGCGGCGTCAACGAGAAGATCGAGGGTTTCTTCGATATCTGCGCGGCCCGGGGGCTCACCGGGCGGCAGGGCGTGCTGATCCCTTCGTCCAACGTGAAGCACCTGATGCTGCGCCGGGACGTGGTGGACGCCGCCGCCCAGGGGAAGTTCCACGTCTATCCGGTGGCGACCGTCGATCAGGGGATCGAGCTCCTCACCGGCGTGCCCGCGGGCGAGCCGGACGCACAGGGGAATTTTTCCGCCGACACCGTCAACGGCCTGGCGCAGGCGACGCTGCTGGAGTTTGCCCGAAACGCCCGGTCTTTCGCGGCGGGCGGCGAGCCAGACCGGGAGCCGTTGTCATGAGCCGATTCGAACCAGCCTTCGACGTCCGCCGGATCGTGGTGGCCATCGACAGCTCAGCCGATGCCAACGCCGCACTGGAGGAGGCCGCGAGCCTGGCGGCGCGGCTTCACGCGGAGCTGGAAGGGGTCTATGTCCAGGACATCAACCTGGTGCGTCTGGCCGGGCTGCCCGTGGGCCGGGAGATTCGCTTCCTTACCGGCGAGGGCCGGGATTTCACCACGGACGCGCTGGAAGCCGAGACCCGGGCACAGGAGTTCGCCGCCCGTCGGGCCATCGCCGCGGCGGCGGCCCGCGCCAGCGTGGCCTATGCCTTCCGCATCGCCCGCGGCCAGGTGGACGTGGAGGTCATCAGCGCGGCGGGCAACGGCGATCTCCTGATTCTCGGCACCGGGAACCGCTCCCCGTGGGGCGGGGTCCGGCTCGGCCGCACGGCCCGGGCCGCCGCCGAGCGCGCTCCCCGGTCCGTTCTCATATCGAAGCCTGGCGCGCGGCCCGTCGGCGTCCCGCTGATATGCTACGACGGGAGCGGCGGCTCCCCGCGCGCCCTCGAGGCCGGGCTCCGGATCTTCGGCGTCCACGAGGGCAGGCTCGCGGTTCTCATCCTCGCCGATGACGTGCCCGCGGCCGAGAGGCTGCGCCACCAGGTGGAGGACCGGCTGGCGTCCTCGGGGGTTCGTCCCAGGTTCCTCTACGGCGCCCGTCCGCTGGCCCACGAGGTGTGCCGGCTCGCCAGTGAATCCGGTGCCGGCGTACTGGTCATGGCGGCCGATTGCGCCGCCATCGACGAACCCCACCGGGGGGAAGTCCTCGAATCCGTCGCCTGTCCCGTCCTGCTCGTCCGTTGACAGCCGGTCGCCACGACGTTTCTTTGCCTACGTGCCTTGCGTGGTACGCTGGAGGTATGAGGACCTACAAGCGTTGCCGCTCGACACCAACCCCTCTCCCTCTGGGAGAGGGTGGCCTCGTTCCGGCCCAAACCCAACCCCTCTCCCTGCGGGAGAGGGTGGCCGAAGGCCGGGTGAGGGCGCCCAATAACCCTGCTCATCCCTCTACGTGCCGTACCGACGGGCTGCCTTCATGCGGGCACCCTCACCCCAACCCTCTCCCAGAGGGAGAGGGGGTCGGAGGGCGGGGAATGGTCATGCAGTGCGAGGGGCGTGGCATCGGGTGTCCGTGGAGGAAGCTCTGGCGTAGCACGTACTCGGCTTGATGTTCGATGGCGTGGCGGCGTACGAGGGCCAGGGGTGTGGACAGGGGCACCCGTCCGAGGCGATAGTCGTCTACTCGTGCGGCGAGTTGTTGTCGGCTTTCGGGGTCCAGTAAAGCGGAGAGGAATCCCGCCAGGTGCTGGAGTGCGTTGGTGTTGGTTTTCCGCGTCGCCGGCTGTTTCAACGCCTCCATGAAAGCATTGCCGTATCGATCTGTCACGGTTTCCAGGGAGCCGTTCCCGCCTTCCGCCAACAGCCGTCCGAGTAGCCGCAGGTGCCTCTCGCTGTGGGCCAGAAGGGTCAGCTTTTGGGATGCGTGGAAGTCCATGAGCCTCGACAGCGACGGCGCCTCCCGGGTGCAGGCGCGCCATTCGCCATACCCGTGAACGCGCTCGACGAAGTTCTCGCACAGCGACCCATCGTCGAGCTGGTCTTCCGTTTCGACGGGCAACAGAGGCAGGGCGTTCACCAGCGCCCGGGCGAACAGGCCGCTGCCCGTGTGGTGCGCCTTCCCGGACTGCGCGTGAACAGGAACGCCGTCGAGCCCGCAGCTCGGGGAACTCTTCTTTAGGATGAACCCGCACACCTCCAGCTCCTCGATTTCGGCTGCCCGCCGCCGCCCGTACCGCCGCATGATCGCGCTCCAGTCCTTGCCGGAGCCCTGCGCGAGCATGCGGGGCGCCCGGGGGTCTCCGACGAGGTTCACGGGCTCCCGCGGCGCCCCCATCCCCACCTCCATCTCGGGACAGACGGCGACGATTTCGAACAGGCGCGACAGCGTGTCGGTGACGCTCCGATGGAGTTTGTGGCCGCCGTCGTACCGGACCGGATGACCCAGGAGACAACTGCTCACGCCAATACGGAGCCTGCGGGAACGAATGCTTTGTTCCATCGTGTATGACGCCGGCTCGGTTTCTACGGGTGGACGTCCTGGAGGAACAACTCGTCCGGGATCTCGAAGCCGATGCCCTGTTCGCGGGCGCGCCGGTAGGCGACCCAGGCCGGTATGTATTGCAGGCCGAGCCCGCTCGAGGGTCCGGTGCCGATGCCTCCGAAGAGGGTGATATCGTCGTCGCCGGCGCGCCCCTGGTCCAGCCCTTCGACGATCTCGCCGAGGAACTTGAGCTTTTGGTTCCAGTGCGGTTTCCAACGGTCCATCCACAACTGATCGGCCGGCGTCTCCCCGGTCTTCATGTGCCAGATGGTCGCCGGTTCGCGGGCCCGGGCGGTGATGGTGTCGGCGGTCTCGTGGGTGAGGTCGTCGAGCTCCCCGACCTGGAGCGACCCGACGTAGTGGCCGGGCTTCAGCATGGCGCCGTCGAACACCGGCTCATAGGAGTTGGTGGCGCAGGCGATGATATCCGCACGCTTCACCGCGTCTTCGGTGCTGTCCACCGGGATCAGTTCGGCGTCGACGCGCCCCTCCATGGCCTCACACAACGCGAGCTTGTGTTCCTCCGTCGGGCAGTAGACCCGGATCTCCTTGATCGGCCGCACCGCGCAATGGCCGATCACCTGGGTCGGGGCCAGCCATCCCGCGCCGAGCAGCGCCATCACCTCGCTGTCGGCCCGGCTCAGATACTTGGCGGCAATGCCGCTGGTGGCCCCGATCATCGTGCGGTTGAGCACCGAATCCTGAAACAGGGCGAGGGGCGCGTGGTCTTCGATGCTGAACATGATGATCAGGCCGGAAAACTTGCCTGCCGGATTGGGGATCTGGTAGCGCCGGGGAAAACCCTTCACGACCTTGCGCGACAGATGTTCCGAAGTCATCCGGATCAGTTGCACGCCGTAGCGCGGCACCGAGGAATCCATGCAGGAAAAGAGATAGAATTCGCCGTCGCCAAGGCCGGTATAGTTGAGCGTGCGCGGACGGCTCGACAGCCGGCCGGCGCCAAGATCGGCGAAGGCCGGCTCCAGTACCTCGATGGCGTCCTCCACGGTGATCAGCTTCTCCACTTCTTCGTTGGTCAGGAACAGCGTCATGGGCCTGGTCTCCCGTTCGCCGGAGAGTGCCGCGCGGCCGCGCGGGTCTTCCCGCCAGGCGGATCGACTACGTTGTGCCGTAGGTGCTGTACGGATTCATGGGAAGGCGTCCCGCACTCGTGTATCCTACCACAGGACTTGGGGAAGGTGCTCGGCAATACCGTGCCCATGGTCGAGGAAGAGCAGCGGGCCTACGATACGGCGCCGGAGCGCCGGCCTCTCGAGTTGAACCGGACCCTCCACGCGGTGCAACGACTGATACGGGATGAAGCCCGGCAGGCCGCCGATGAAACGATGCACGCTTCGCAGCAAGTCCATTAAGCGGTAAGATGAAGAGGGTTGGCGCCCGCGCAGCCTGTGCGGCGGCCGCAGGGGCGCGAGCCCGACGTCAGGGCCTGGAGGTGTCTTGTGAAAAAGAGCAGTCTCCTCGTCGTTCTCGCTCTTGTTCTGGTGGCTCCCGCTCACGTCCGGAGCCAGGAATTTTCCGCCGAAACCCTCGACGCCGTGGTGAGGGTCCGGGCGGAGGTGCCGGCGGACGCGCGCACGGCGGCTTCCCTCGGGCCGCTACGGGAGGGGAGCGGGGTCGTCATCGACTCCAACGGCCTGGTTCTGACCATTGGCTACCTGATTCTCGAGGCGTCGCATGTGCAGATCGCCGACTCCGCCGGAAAGACGGTGCCGGCCAGGATCCTGGGTTACGATCATGCCACGGGTTTCGGCCTGCTCCGGGCCCAGTCCAACCTGGGAGGCGCCCGGCCCCTGCCGCTGGGGCTGTCGGAAAGCCTGAGCCGCGGTTCCGAGGTGTTGATCTTGAGCTACTCGGGGAACGGGCCGTCGGGGCAGGGGGTTTACGTGGTGTCGCGCCGGGAGTTCGCGGGCTACTGGGAATACCTGCTCGACCGGGCGATCTTCACCGCGCCGCACCACGCCTCGTTCGGCGGGGCGGCGTTGATCGACCGGGGCGGCAGCCTGCTGGGTATCGGCTCGCTTCAGGTCCCGCAGGCGATACCCGGCCAACCCGTGCCGGGCAACATGTTCGTCCCCATCGACCTGCTGAAGCCGATCCTCTCGGACCTCACCCTGAAGGGGAGGTCCGGCGCCAAGCCGAGGCCCTGGCTCGGCGCCCAGATGGGAGAGGCGGGTGGACACGTCGTGGTTCGTCGTGTAACCAAGGGAGGGCCGGCGGCGCGTTCCGGGCTGCAGGCGGGCGACCTCGTCGCGGGGGTGGGTGGAGTTGCCGTGGAAGGACTCGCGGACGTGTACCGCAAGATCTGGGCCTTGGGTGCCCCCGGAGCGACCGTACCGCTCAACATTCTCAAGGGCGTTCGGGTCGACGAGATCCGCGTCGTGTCCGGCGACCGCTACGACTATCTGCGATTGAATCCAAGCCATTGAGCCGCGGCAGTGTTTCGGGGTCCGGCTGAGCGGCCCGACGACCTGAACCCCGGCCGCCTCGAGGAGAAACCGTGACCTTTACCGAACGCCGCCGACAGTACCGCCAATTCCTCCAGGGCACGGGTTGCTTGTATCCGGCGTCGATTTTCGATCCGGTGTCGGCCCGGCTCGCGGGAGCGGCGGGTTTCGAGATCGGCATGCTGGCGGGTTCCATTGCCTCGGCCACGGTGCTGGGGGCGCCGGACATCGTCGTGCTGACTCTGACGGAGTTTGCGGAACAGGCGCGCCGCATCGCCCGGGCCGGCCGCCTGCCGCTGATGGTCGACGCGGACCACGGTTACGGCAACGCCCTGAGCGTCATGAGGACCGTGGCGGAATTGGAGGCGGCGGGGGTCGCGGCGCTCACCATCGAGGATACCCGTCTGCCGAGAGGCTTCGGGCAGGACCGGGACGAGTTCATATCGGAGGAGGAGTTCGCCGGGAAGGTGAGAGCGGCCGTGGCGGCGCGATCGGATGGCGAGCTCGTGGTTCTGGGCCGAACCGGCGTGCTTCCGACCCAGGGTATGGACGCCCTGGCGGCACGCGTCAAGGCGTGCGAGGGGGCCGGCGCCGACGGCGTCTTTTTCACCGGAGTGAAGTCACGGGACCAGGTCCGGACCATTCACGCCATGACCCGCCTGCCGGTGGTGCTGGGCTCCACCCCGCCGGAGCTCCACGACCGCGAGTTCCTCGCCGCCCACGGTGTCCGCATCGCCCTCCAGGGCCACATGCCGTTCCAGGTCGCCGTACGCGCGCTCCAGGCCTCGTACGCGCACCTGCGGGAGGGCCGCCCGCCCGCCGAGCTCAAGGAGCAGGCCGCTTCCACGGAGCTGATGAACCTCGTGCTGGGCCGGGATCAATACGATGCCTGGACCGACGAGTTCCTATAATCTCCTTCTACCGAAGGGCTGGGACCTCTCTGGTCGGTAGAGTCAGGCCGTCATACGCCTCATGTGGAGCTAGTATGCTGGATAACAAGTGGAAACGGGGAACGGTGCATTTCGAGTTGCCGGAACTTGCGCCAATATTGCTCTCCGCCCCAGGGATCAAGCCTGTTGCGGCTCTTCTGGATGATGAGGTTGGCAAGGAAATTGTATTGCTGATCACTGAACGGAGGAACGAGGTCAAGGAATTCGAGGGCATCAAGTTGACGAAACTCATGCTGAAAGCGGGTTTGGTGAACACCTCGTATGGCCCGGTTTGCTTCTTGTTGTTTTACTTTCCAAATTCCCGGAAAGGTGGTCAGGTCACTTACGAGGATCAGTTGATGGCGATGTAGAGATCACGGATAGGGTTCCACGCTGACGACGACGATCGTGGGCAGTACTTTCGACAGAGTTCGGGCTCTATCTCCGAGCGGAGTATCCGTATTTCGGAGTACGGGTATGACGAGCTTGCAGCCGACGGGTTGCTTGTGCGAGAGGTCGTGGAAGGTGCGAATGCAGCGGAGGTGATTGAGGACTATCCGAGCTACCCCAAGGGACCATGCGTCCTGGTGCTCCAGCGAACGCGGGATGGACGGCCGGTCCACGCGCTATGGGGAATCCCGGTTGGCGACACAAGTCCGGCGGTACTGATTACAGCATACCTACCCGATCCCGAAAGATGGGAAGCCGGGTTCAAGCGGAGACGCCAATGAGCAAACGAACACGCACGAAACTGGTTCACGAAGGGAACTATGTCGCCGCCGTGGATGTGGAGTTACTAGAGGCTCCTGAGGGGTGGTCGCCTTACCTTTCTCTCGAAGACGCTTATCGTCTCGATGATGTCCGAGACGCTCTTCGTCGCGGCGACCTCAAGACCGCTGCAAGGTATTCTCGTGTGTTTAGTCTAACGCCTGTTGCCGTGTAACGCGGTACAAGTCCCACTGCGCCCAAAAGAACGAGACGGCTGGCGACCGGAGGAGGTCGCAGGCGGGGACCACCCCAATCCTTTCGCCGGGAGGTAAATCCACATTCAAGATTCATCACCCACCACGGCGGGGCGTATCGGCCAGGTCGCCCTGGGCTTTCTGCACATGGGCTTCAATCGCGGCATTCGCGGCACCTACGCGGTGTTCTACGTCTCCCTGTTCCGGACCTTCGGATGGTCCCGTGGGGTCACCGCCACGGCGTTGTCCATCTCGGTGCTGGTGGAAGGGCTTTCCATGCCTGTTGCCGGCTCCCTGGTGGATGGCTGGGGGTCGCGCAAGACCCTGGTGCTGGGCGGCCTGCTGCTCGCGGTGGGACTGGCATTCAGCAGCACGGTTACATCGCTGTGGCAAGTCTACCTCTGGCTCGGGGTGGTCACGGCGCTGGGTCTCGGCCTCATGGGCATGGTGCCCCACGTGGCCATCATCGCGCGGCAGTTCACCCGGCGCCGGGGCCTGGCCATGGGGCTGGCCTGGGCCGGCGGCGGCCTTGGCATCGCCGTCCTGCTGCCGGTGGCGCAGTATTTGGTGGACCTCTGGGGTTGGCGGCTGGCCTACGTGGGGTTGGGGCTGCTGGCCTTTATCTTCGTGGTGCTGCCTTCGGGCGTGCTCATGCCGCGCGACAAGCCCGCGCCGCGCGAAGCCGTGGAGACGCCCTCGGCGGCGGGGGAGTGGAGCGTCTGGGAGGCGCTGACCAGCACCATGTTCTGGCTGCTGTTCGTCTCGCGCGTGGTCGCCAGCATGGGCAATCAGATCATCACCAACCATCAGGTGGCGCACGCGGTGGATATCGGCTACACGCCGTTGTTCGCCGCCACCATGCTGGGCCTCATGGGGTTGTTCAGCATCTTCGGCCGGGTTTTCTTCGGCTACCTGACGGACGTGTTGAGCCATCAAATGGTGTATACGCTGGTCCAGGCGGTCTCGTCGGCGGGGATCCTGGCGCTGGTGGCGGCCGACAGTACGGACTACCCCATTCTGCTCTATACCTATGCCGCCTGTTACGGCCTCGGTCAGGGGTCCAGGGCATTGGTGCTGTCCGCCATCTCCGCCGATGTCTTCCTCGGCCGCAACTTCGGTGCGATCTATGGCTACTTCACCATGAGCATCGGATTCGGCGGCGCGGTGGGGATATGGCTGGGCGGATTCCTCCATGACGTCTACGGCAACTATACGATCCCGTTCATGATCGCGTTCGGGAACTTCGTGGTCTCCATACTGATGGTGTGGGGCATACGGTTTCTGAAAGGCAGCAGGGATCTCGCGTTCAAATGAGCTGGGGCGGGGGACGCGGGGAAACGCCGTTGCTCATGCGGTGATCGCGGATGTTTTACCGGTTCGAATTCGAGGCGGCCTTCTATCCGACCCTGGAGCGGGTGCCGTTCCACGTCAGGATGAAGCTCGACCTGACCGGGGTGCGGGTGTCCCTGAACACCTGGCGCGCGTTCGCCCTGGAGGAGCGCCGGGCGCTGTGCCATCTCCCGGCCGACGCGGACGAGGAGAGGGAAGTGTTCGCCTCGTTCCTTGCGGCGCTGGCGCAGGCCCGGGCCGGCGTCGAAGTCGAGCGTTGTCCGGCGTTGGACGCGGACGAATGGGCTGCCGCCGCCGTACCCGAGGTGGTAGCCGTGCGAAGCGAAACGGAGGGGGTACGCGTGACCCCCGCCGAATGGAGCCGCTGGGCCGGGCACGAACGCTACGCCCTGTACAAGACCGCCCTGTCCAAAGACCCCGAACTGTTCCATCGAGCCCTGCGGGAGCTGCGCCACAGGCTGTGTTCCTGATACCCGCTTGCGCGGGAATAGCCAAGGGGAGAGCAGAGGAGAGCGATCTCCCCGGTGTTTCCAATACTCCGGATCCTACGTTTTCTTCAAAAAAATCGGGGTTCTTGTATTGGACCCGTGGGCGTGCTAACGTACCGCTCGTTTTCGGCGGGCTCTCCCAGAACACGCGGGATATGCATTCTAACCTGAAAGGAGGACAAATTCCCGTAACATAGAATGGTGGATCTGTAACAGGCTAATAGAACGCGTGCCTCAACTCGAGGGAAGGCGGAGCAAGGAGGAACGAACCATGGCCAGGACAGTGTTTCGGGCGGAAATGGATAAGTGGCCCGAGGATCAGGCGGTCAAAACCCACAATCGGTGGCACCCTGATATCCCGATAGTTGAACAGTTCAAGCCCGGCGACGAGTTTCGCGTCGAATGCTATGATTGGACCGGGGGCCAGATTCACAACGACGAGTCGGCCAACGACATCCGCGATGTCGACCTTTCCAAGGTGCATTACCTGAGCGGCCCGTTCGGCGTCGAAGGGGCAGAGCCCGGAGACCTTCTCGTCGTAGACATCAACGACATCGGCTGGCTTGAAGACTCACAGTGGGGCTTCACAGGGATCTTTGCGTTGGAAAACGGCGGCGGCTTCCTCGACAAGCATTTTCCCGAAGCGCGCAAAGCCTGTTGGGACTTCCACGGAATCTACACTTCCTCTCGCCACATTCCCGGCGTACGTTTCCCCGGGCTTATTCATCCCGGGCTCATCGGCACCCTGCCTTCGGCCGAGTTGTTGAAGACATGGACTGACCGGGAATCGGCTCTGTTCAGAACGAATCCGGATCGCGTGCCACCGTTGTGCACGTTGCCGGACGGCCTCGCCGGCACGACGACGGCATTGATGGGGCAAATGACCGGCGCAGCCGCCCAAGCCGCGGGTCAGGACGGTGCGCGGACGGTTCCGGGGCGTGAGCACGGGGGCAACTGCGACATCAAGAACCTGTCGCGTGGCTCCACCTGCTACTTCCCGGTCTACATGCCGGGCGGTGGGCTGTCGATGGGTGATATCCACTGGTCGCAGGGGGACGGTGAAATCACCTTCTGCGGCGCCATCGAGATGGCCGGGTGGATCGACATCGGTGTCAGTGTCATCAAGGGCGGTATCGAGAAGTACGGGATCACCAATCCGGTCTTCAAGCCGAGCCCGGTCGAGCCGCACTTCTCCGAGTACCTGATCTTCGAAGGGGTCTGCGTTGATGAGCATGACGGCTCCCAGAAGTACCTGGATGCAACGGTTGCATACCGGCGGGCCTGCCTGAACGCGGTCGAATACCTCAAGAAGTTCGGCTATTCGGGCGAGCAGGCCTATATGATACTCGGTACGGCTCCGGTAGAGGGCCGGATCAGCGGAATCGTCGATATTCCTAACGCCTGTTGTACGGTTGCTGTTCCAACCGAAATCTTCGATTTCGATATCCGGCCGAGTGCTTCCGGACCGACGGTCCAGGTCAGCGGTGCGGACGCGGCAATCTGCAGCTAATGAGTGCATGGCGGAGAGGGGGCGGTATTCGCCTCGTCTCCGCCTCGTCATCCCTTTCCTTGGATGACAGACGGGGAGCGCTTGCTCGGTGTTCACACCGAGCGGGCGTTCCCGAACAAGCCAAGTGCGGAGCCTGTGACAAGCGGAGGGCAAACAATGCTTTTGGGACTTGCACTGTTGTATGTCGGGTCGGTTCTTTTCCTGAACGGCATCTGGCTGATGGGCCGCATCGCTGATCGGGAGATCGCCATCATCAATTTCTTTGTCGGCGGCCTCACGGCGCTGGTGGCACTGTTTTTTGCCTTCGGGCCGAATGCGGATGCGGCGTCGATCAAGGCCGCGGCGCTGACGCTTCTCTTCACCTTCACTTACCTGTGGGTGGCCTACAATAGATTCAACGATGTCGATGGTCGTGGCTTGGGCTGGTACAGCCTCTTCGTTGCCATCACCGTCGTTCCGGTAGCGTTGGATACCTTGATCAATGCCACCACGCTGTGGGGGGTTTGGTTCGGGCTATGCTGGGCGGCGTGGGCCGTATTGTGGTTCATGTACTTCCTGCTGCTCGCGATGCAGAAACCGATCGCCAAGGTGACCGGTGCAGTAACCTCGATACAGGGCATCTTGACCGGCTGGCTGCCGGGTTATTTGTTGCTGGAAGGCATTCTGGCATAGACGACGGAACCCCGTCCGTCCCTCTTTGGGGCGGACGGCATCCCGTCGCTGCGGTAGCAGCGGCGGGGAAGGACAACCCCCATGCCGTTATATGACTATAGCTGCGAGGACTGCGGCCCATTTACCGAATTGCGCAGCATGAGCCGATCGTCGGACCCAATGCCCTGCCCGACCTGCGGGAATGCAGCTCAGCGCACCCTCACGGCCCCGTTCATCGCCGACATGGACCCGAGAAACCGCATCGCGCATCAGCGGAACGAAAAAAGCGCACATGAACCCAAGGTCGTGTCCGGAAAGCCGCCTGGTCACGGCCACAGTCGTGGCCGCCAGCACGCGCGCCGCCCTTGGGCGATCGGACACTGACTCTCGATCCCGACCTGGCGCAAAGGCCGAACCATCGCCGCCGCACCCCCTGTCGATATCGGGCCGCTTGGCAGGTGGTTCATTGGGACGTCAGCATCCCGGTGTCGCCAATCCGGCGGCATTTGGTTGTCTATCGGAGCCAACGCGGGAATGACCTATCTGTGGATTGCGCTCGGCAGCGCCATCGGCGGCGTTGGACGTTATTGGTGCACGGGCTTGGTTTCGGAGCAGTTTGGCGAAGCATTCCCCTGGGGCACGCTCCTCGTCAACGTGGTGGGCTCGTTCGTCATCGGCGTGGTTGCACCGTTGAGCGGATCCCTCGACCATCCATGGGCCCCTGGACCCGAGGCTCGCGCGTTCATCATGGTCGGTTTCTGCGGCGGCTACACGACCTTTTCGGCCTTCAGCTTGCAGACACTCCTACTTCTGCGCGATGGTCAGTGGTTGCACGCCCTCGGCAACATCGTCCTTTCGGTCGCGTTGTGCCTGATCGCCGTCTGGCTCGGCTACCTTGCCGGAGCCGGCCTCAGCCAGGTTCGGACAGGCTGAGCTTGATTCCACCTCCCCCTTCCGGCTCATGTGTCGTCGAAAACTCTTCTTATTGGGAAACTCCGGTGAATTGCTTCGGAGCGAAGTCGAAGGGCACCGGTACGATTGATCAGAGTCTTCCTTGTGCTTATGCAACCGTTGTGGGATCATTCAGGTTTAGCGTCGCGGGGCAGGAAGCGCCCGCCGGGCTTTGGGGCGAGATGACGCATGAGCGGTGAATCGGACAGGGTGGGCTCGGCCATCGTTCTGGCGGGGGGCAGGAGCAGCCGCATGGGTCGGTCCAAGGCCATGCTTCCCTTCGGGGGCGAGCCCCTGATCGTGCAGGTGATCCGGAGGCTCGAGCCTCTGTTCCCGGACATCGTGGTGGTGGCGGCCCCCGACCAGGAGTTGCCGGAGTTGTCCGCCACGCTGGTGCGCGACGAGGTGGCCTATCAGGGTCCGGTGGGTGGAATCTGCTACGGACTCAGGGCATGCCACAGCGCCGCCGGGTTCGTGACCTCTTGTGACGTCCCGTTTCTCAGTCTTCCCCTG
Organism: uncultured Binatia bacterium (SeqCode); assembly: GCA_965221155.1. Classification (GTDB taxonomy): domain Bacteria; phylum Desulfobacterota; class Binatia; order UBA9968; family JAJDTQ01; genus JAJDTQ01. The sequence goes on from OZ244869.1 coordinate 3,737,964, forward strand.
GTCTCCTACCTAGCCTCCCGACTGCCGGATCATGACGTGGTGGTGCCGTATTGGGAAGGGCGCTTCCAGCCGTTGCACGCGGTGTACCGCCGCTCGGTGTTGCCTTTGCTGGAACAGCAGCTTCAGCGCGGTGAGCTGCGCCCGGTCTTTCTCTACGACAAGGTGCGTACCTTGAAGGTGGAGGAGGACGAGATCCGCGCGGTCGATCCGGACGGGTCGAGCTTCTTCAACATGAACACTCCGGAAGACTACGCCGACGCTCTGGTCCGCTGGCAGGAGACGCCATGAGCACGCCGGCTGCCTGCTGCGAGGTCGAGCTCTTCGGCGTGGCCCGGCTGCGGGCGCGGACGAGCCGTATCTCGGTGGAGTTGTCGGAGTCGGCCACGCTGGCGCAGGTGTTGTCGGCGCTGGCCCTCAAGCTTCCGGCGCTGGTGGGTCCGGTCATCACGACGGCGGGGGACGGCCTCACCGCGGGCAACGTGTGCAACTTTAACGGACGCGACTTCGTGCGGGATGCAAGCCGCCCGGTCCGGCCCGGGGACCGGCTTCTCATCATGTCCAGCGATGCCGGGGGATGATCGTGCACGGGTTTCACAACAGGTTGCTGCACGTGGATCTGGGCACCGGCCGTCACCGTTGGCAAGAGACGGGGGCGGACCGCCTTCGGGCCTTTCTCGGGGGCATCGGCCTCGGCACGAGCTTGCTCTACGATTTCGCCCCGCCGGGGGTCGAGCCCCTGGCGCCGGAGAATCCCCTGATCTTCGCCAGTGCGCCGTTGGCGGGCACCGGACTCACCACCACCGCCAAGTACGCGGTGGTGACGAAATCGCCCCTTACCGGCTTCATCGCCGACTCGCTTTCGTCGAGCTTCTTTGCGCTGGAGCTCAAGGCGGTGGGCGTCGATGCGGTGGTGGTCACCGGCCGGGCCGCGGCCCCGGTGTATTTGTTCATCGACAATTGCAGCGTGGAGCTGCGGGACGCCCGCCATCTGTGGGGAGGAAGCGCCGCGGAGACCGAAACCGCGGTCCGCGCGGAGCTCGGCAATCCGGCGGCCAGGGTGGCTTCGGTGGGCACGGCCGGGGAGAACCGGGTGCGTTTCGCCACCATCAGCAACGAGGGCCGGCACGCGGGCCGCGGCGGCGTCGGCGCGGTCATGGGCTCCAAGAATCTGAAGGCCATCGCGTTGTCCGGCAACGCCAGGGTCTCGGTGGCGGACGCCGACGGGGTGGCCGCGATTGCCGCGACTCTGCGGCAGCGGAGCCTGGGCGAGCACACCGCCAAGTACCGGGAGGTCGGCACGGTGGCGAACCTGGCGGTGTTCGACCGGCTCGGAGCGCTGCCCACGCGCAATTTCCAACAGCCGACCTTTGCCGGCGCCGCCGGCCTCAGCGGCGAGAGCCTCACCGAGAATAGCTTCAGCCGGCGGCACGGGTGCGCCTCCTGCACCATCCGCTGCGAAAGGCTGTTCAAGTCGCAGTCCGGGAACGAGCAGCGCATGGAGTACGAGACGCTCTTCGCCCTGGGTCCCCTGTGCGGCATCGAAGACCCGGAGGCGGTGCTGGAGGCCGCCCGGCTGTGCGACGCGTACGGGCTTGACAGCATCAGCACCGGCGGCACCCTGGCCTGGGCCATGGAGTGCGCGGAGCGGGGGCTCTTGCCGGCGGCGGGTGATCTGCGCTTCGGCTCGGCAGAGGCGGTGATGGCCGCCATACCGGCCATCGCGGAGCGCCGGGGGGTGGGCGATCTCCTGGCCGAGGGCTCCCGGCGCGCGGCGTTGGCGCTGGGCCACGGCTCCCTGGACTGGGCCATGCAGGTCAAGGGGCTGGAACTGCCCGGATACGAGCCCCGGAGCCTCAAGACCATGGCCCTGGGTTTGGCCGTGAGCCCTCGGGGCGCCTGCCACAATCGCTCCGGCGCCTACGAGGCGGACTTTTCTGGTCAGGTGGACCGTCTAACCTCCGAGCCGGGCCGCGGCGCGCTGGTGGCCGCCTCGGAAGACTTTGCCGCCGCGCTGGATTCCCTCATCGTGTGCAAGTTCCTGCGCCGCTGCTTCGACGACTTCTATGCTGAGGCCGCGGACCTCCTGGCGAAGGTCACGGGCTGGGACTACACCGCGGCCGAACTGCGGCGCGCCGCGGAGCGGATTCACACCCTCAAGCGCTGCTTCAACCAGCGCGAGGGCTGGCGCTCGGAGGATGACGGTTTGCCGCCCCGGGTGCTCACGGAGTCCTTGGCCACGGGTGTGGCCCAGGGCACGCGCCTCACCCGAGAGGAGCTCCGGGAGATGATCCGGGACTACTACGGCGCCCGGCGGTGGGACGAGGACGGCCGCGTCCCCGAGGCCAGGCTGAGGGAGCTGGGATTGTCGGGGGGCGCGTGGCAGGCCCTTTGAAACTTGGTTGATGGCGTCCTTCGACTTCGCTGGCGCTACGCCTGTCCTGAGCTTGTCGAAGGGCTCAGGATGAACGCAATATTGTCGTATGAAAGGGGATGGGATGCCGAGCGATGAAGCGCGCCGTTTGCTCAAGGTTTTCGGGATGGCCGTGACCGCGCTGGAGGATGCGGTGCGCGAAGGGGCTGCCGTCGACGAGGTCGCCCGGTCCGCGGCCGAGGCCCGGCAACGCCTGGACGAGGTCACGGCGTTCATCGAAGGTCTCGAGGGAGGAAGCGCGTGAGCGCAAACGGAGTTCGCGCCTGGCGGACCCTGGACCGGGGGGCCTGAGAGCGTGGCGGAGAGGCAGCCGACGACGCCGAAGCGCAGGCACCCCGGCTCGGGGCGCGGCCGTGGCCGGAACCGTCCCCGTGGGCGGCATGTGGACCCGGAGGCGCTGGAGCAGGTGCAGGCGTTGTTGGGGGACCGGCCGCGGCGCCGGGATCTCCTGATCGAGTACCTGCATTGCATCCAGGATCGCTACCGTGTCCTGTCCGCGGCACATCTTGCGGCGCTGGCCGACGAGATGCGCCTGGCCCTGGCCGAGGTCTATGAGGTGGCGACCTTTTACGCCCACTTCGACGTGGTCAGGGAAGCGGCGGCTCCGCCCTCGGACGTCACCGTGCGGGTGTGCGACGGCTTGGTGTGTGAAATGATGGGCGCGCGGGGGCTCCTGGAGAACCTGCCGGCGGCGCTGGGGAACGGCGTTCGAGTGATGCCGGGGCCGTGCATGGGCGGTTGCGACAACGCCCCGGTGGCCAAGGTGGAGCGCCGCACCGTGGCCCGGGCCACCGTGGATACGGTGTCGGCGTCGGTCCGGCGCCGGGAGATCGAGCCGGACATGCCGCGCTACAGGGACTACGGGGAGTATGCCGCGGACGGCGGCTACGCGCTCCTGAAGGAGTGCCTCGGGGGCGGCCTGACCCGGGAGGACGTGGTGGAGAAGGTGTCGGCGTCGGGGCTCCAGGGCCTGGGCGGCGCGGGCTTTCCCACCGGCCGCAAATGGCAGATCGTGCGCGGCTATCCCGGCCCACGGCTCATGGCCGTGAACGCGGACGAGGGCGAGCCTGGCACCTTCAAGGACCGCCACTTCATGGAGACCGACCCTCATCGGTTCCTCGAAGGGCTCTTGGTCGCGGCTTGGGCCGTGGAGGCGGAGGCCGCCTACATCTATCTGCGAGACGAGTACGCCGAGGTCCGGGAGATCCTGTCACGGGAGCTGCCCAGGCTCCGGGAAACCGGCCTGCCCCCCCACGTGGAGGTGCACCTGCGCCGCGGCGCCGGGGCGTACATCTGCGGCGAAGAGTCGGCCATGATCGAGAGCATCGAGGGCAAGCGCGGGTTGCCGCGGCACCGGCCGCCGTATGTCGCGGAGACCGGCCTGTTCGGCCGGCCCACCCTGGTGCAGAACGTCGAGACCCTCTACTGGATACGGGACATCCTTCAGAAGGGGCCGCAGTGGTTCACGGGCCAAGGCCTCAACGGTGGCGCCGGCCTGCACGCCTATTCGGTATCGGGGCGGGTGGCGCGGCCGGGAGTGAAGATCGCCCCCACCGGCATCACCGCGCGTGAGCTGATCGACGAGCATTGCGGCGGTATGCAGCCGGGCCACCGCTTCAAGGGATACCTTCCCGGCGGCGCATCAGGCGGCATGCTGCCGGCCGCCCTGGCCGACCTTCCGCTCAAGTTCGGGTCCCTGGAGAAACACGGCTGTCTCGTCGGCTCCCACGGGGTGGTGGTGTTGAGCGACCAGGACGACGTGAAGGCCGTGGTGCGCAACCTGATGCGCTTCTTCAAGCACGAGAGCTGCGGGCAATGCACCCCCTGCCGCGTGGGGACGGAAAAGGCGGTGGAGCTCCTGGAGCGGCCTTCGTGGGATGAGCCGTTGCTGGAGCAGCTCAGCGCCGCCATGGTGGACGCCTCCATCTGCGGCCTCGGACAGGCGGCCCCCAACTCGGTGCGTTGCGCGTTCCGTTACTTCCGGGAGGATCTGTCGTGAGCGAGCCCGTCCATTTCACCCTCGACGACCGGGAGGTGGAGGCGGCGGCCGGGGAGACCCTCTGGCAGGTGGCCGAGCGGCAGGGCACGGTGATCCCGCACCTGTGCTACGACCCGCAACCCGGCTACCGGCCGGACGGCAACTGCCGCGCATGCATGGTGGAAGTGGAGGGGGAGCGGGTGTTGGCCGCTTCGTGCATCCGGCGTCCGACCCCCGGCATGAAGGTGAGCACGGGCAGCGAACGAGCCCGGAGCGCACGCCGGATGGTGCTGGAGCTGTTGATGGCGGATCAGCCCCCCCGGGAGGCTGCCCACGATTCCCGGTCGCGGCTGTGGCACTGGGCCGAGCAGATGAAGGTGGTGGACAGCCGGTTCCCGGCCCGTGAGGCCCCGAGCCCCGACTCCAGCCATCCGGCCATGCGGGTGGCGCTCGACGCCTGCATCCACTGCACCCTGTGCGTCCGGGCCTGCCGCGAGGTGCAGGTGAACGACGTCATCGGCATGGCCTACCGCGGCGGCGACGCCAAGATCGTCTTCGACTTCGACGACCCCATGGGCGACAGCACTTGCGTGGCTTGCGGCGAATGCGTGCAGGCCTGTCCCACCGGTGCCTTGACGGCGGCGTCGCTGGTGGATGCCGCGGGCGTGGACAAGCGTGAGGCCCTCACCGAGGTGCCCAGCGTGTGCCCCTATTGCGGAGTGGGCTGCCAGATCGACTATCAGGTCAAGGACAACGCCCTCGTGGCGGTCCAGGGCCGCAACGGGCCGTCCAATCGCGGCCGCTTGTGCGTCAAGGGCCGGTTCGGCTTCGACTACGTCAGCCACCCGCATCGGCTCACCGTGCCGCTCATACGCCGCGACGACGCTCCCAAGGATGCCTCGGCCGATGTCGATCCGGCCAATCCTTACAGCCATTTCCGCGAGGCCACCTGGGAGGAGGCGTTGGCAGCGGCGGCCGCCGGACTCCAGAAGATACGAGACCGCGACGGCGACGACGCCCTGGCGGGTTACGGCTCCGCGAAGGGTTCCAACGAGGAGGCCTACCTCGTCCAGAAGCTCGTGCGCACGGGCTTCGGCAACAACAACGTGGACCATTGCACCCGGCTTTGCCACGCGTCCTCGGTGGCGGCGCTGATGGAAGGCATCGGCTCCGCCGCCGTGACCGCGCCCTTTACTGCCTGCGAGGACTCGGACGTCATCATCGTCATCGGCGCCAACCCGACGGAGAACCACCCGGTGGCGGCCACCTATTTCAAGCAGGCCGCGAAACGCGGGGCCGACCTCATCGTCATGGATCCCCGGGGCCAGGCGTTGAGGCGGCACGCGTCGCGGATGCTGCAGTTCAAGCCCGGTGCGGACGTGGCGCTGCTCAACGCACTCCTCAACGTCATCGTCGGAGAGGAACTGTACGACCGCGCGTACGTGACCGCACACACCGAGGGGTTCGAGGAATTGAAACGGCACGTGGCGGACTTCACGCCCGAGGCCATGGCAGAGATCTGCGGCATCGACCCGGCGACCATCCGCTCGGTGGCGCGTCTCTACGCCGGCGCCAGGGCGGCCATGATCTTCTGGGGTATGGGCATCTCCCAGCACGTCCACGGAACCGACAACGCGCGCTGTCTCATCGCGCTCTCGCTCGTCACCGGGCAAGTGGGGCGTCCCGGCACCGGCCTCCACCCGTTGCGAGGACAGAACAACGTCCAGGGCGCTTCCGACGCCGGCCTCATTCCCATGTTCTATCCCGACTACCGGTCGGTGGAAGAAACCGAGACGCGCCGGCGTTTCGAGGATGTATGGGACATGGCCCTGGATGAGCGACGGGGACTCACGGTGATGGAGATCATGGACGCGGTGCACGCCGGGCAGATCAAGGGCATTTACATCATGGGCGAGAACCCGGCCATGTCGGACCCCGACGTCCAGCACGCGCGGGAGGCTCTGGCCAAGCTCGAGCATCTGGTGGTGCAGGAGATTTTCCTGACCGAGACGGCGTTTCACGCGGACGTGGTGCTGCCGGCCTCGGCGTGGCCGGAAAAGACCGGCACCGTCACCAACAGCAACCGTCAGGTGCAGATGGGGCGGGCCGCCTTACAACCCCCGGCCGGAGTGCGGCAGGACTGGTGGATCATCCAGGAGCTGGCGCGTCGCATGGGCCTCGACTGGGACTACACCGGGCCGGCCGACGTCTTCGCGGAGATGAAGCGTGTCATGCCGTCCCTGGACCATATCACCTGGGAGCGGGTGGAGCGTGAAAGCTCGGTGACCTATCCGTGCCCGGGCCCTGATGTGCCGGGTACCGACGTGGTGTTCGGCGACGGTTTTCCGACGGAGACCGGACGGGGCAGGCTCGTGCCCGTGGACATCATCCCGCCCGACGAGCAACCGGACGGGGCATTCCCCATGATTCTCACCACAGGCCGGCAACTGGAGCACTGGCACACGGGCGCCATCACCCGCCGTGCCGGAGTGCTGGACGAACTCGAGCCCGAGGCGGTGGCCAGCCTGTCCCCCAAGGAGTTACGCCGGCTTGGCGTCTCGGCGGGCGAACTGGTGCGCGTGTCCACCCGACGCGGCGTCATCGAGATCAAGTCGCGGGTCGACAGCGCGATCCCCGATGGATGCGTTTTCATTCCGTTCTGCTTTGCCGAGGCGGCGGTCAACCTGCTGACCAACCCGGCGCTGGACCCCTATGGCAAGATCCCCGAGTACAAGTTCTGCGCCGCGCGAGTGGAGAGGGTCGTCGGCGTCAAGCCTGACGGCGTAGCGTAACGTCGTTTTTCGTGGCGCACACGCTTCGGCTGGTTAGTCAGCAGTATTTCTCGTTTCAAGAACGTCCGGACGGCATGGAATTATCCATAGTGTGCTTCAGGTTCCGCACAGCTTGGCGGATTTCTGGCTGCGCGGTCACTGCTGCGGTTAGTTCAACGGCACACACAATTTCGTGCAGTATACGATATACGGCGTCGACAAACTCTTGCCGCTTCGGCGGTGCTGGATGGCCGCGCATCATGAAACGACCAGTACGAGGGTGGTAGAGTTCCATAGTGGTTTCATAAGTACCATGCACATACGCATCGTATGTCATGTTCAGGAACTTGAGAACCGGGCGCGACTGCTCGCTTCCCACGTCCGCGTTCTTGGTTAGAAAGCGTTCTACTTCCTTCGTCAATGCCTCACGGGTTACGTATCGGCGAGGACCGGCTGCCTTGAGTTCGTCCGGTGTTTTCGGTTTCGGCGTAAAGAACTGGTCCACAAAGTCCTTCACTAGACGTGGCAGCTCGCCCCCTCTCTCCAATGCTCCGCCGATTGCCATGATTTCCGTGCAAAAGTCAGAGACGATTCTCAACAGGGCGCCACACTCTGCCACGTGGCCGAGTTTGGCAAGGACCAGTGAAGCGCGAAGGCCGCTCACGGCCCGGACGCACTTTGCAATCATGACTGTCTGTGGTTTGTGGAACTTCAGCTCGAGTCGTCTACCTTGATCGTCGTCGACTATGTGAGGCGGCAACAGTGGCGCGGCGAGTTGGTCTACCCATCCGTCGAGTCTGTCAATCAAGTCTCCTACATGGCTCGGGTCTGTTGGCGACGAATCGTCGGGATACATAGCTTGGGTTCACCTTCGACGCTGACTAGAGTTCGGTCCAACGCGCTCGTTGGGTGTTAACCTTAAATATACTGTACCAACTTCGGAACGGTGGGCGGCTCCTTCGATTGAGAATAGGCTGGTCAGTCGCTCGGGTGACTGCTGCAACCGTTCACGCGGCAGCCACCCTAGGAGCCTGCGCCGCAGGAACCCGGCATCCGATGTAGGGGCGGGTTTCAAACCCGCCCGTGCCCGCACGGCGCTGCCGGCCGATACAGGCTCCTAGAACCATCGCGGTGCAGCATGCCGGTCTTTCGGTCAATCGCGTAGCCTGCGCGCCGCAGTGCGACCAACACATCGCCAAGATGCAGGTCGTCAAGAATTCGGTGCTGCTGGATCGCCTTGGTCAAGATGTGGACGTAGACATAGCTCGGGTTGCGGGCCTGTTCGACAGGTAAATGGGCCAGCGATTCACGGATCAGCGCGGCTGTATCGCCGTTTGACAGGGGCCGGGCATTGTCCGCCGACTCGGCACAAGCAGGCTTTTGGACCGTAAGGATAAGATCGACGGTGACAACGCTCTCGGAGCCGGAATTGAGGCCCTTCACGGATCGTTGGCCCTTGTCCAGAATCGCGACGTGAACGGGCGCTGTCTTGAATCCGGCGTCGCGCAGGGCTCGCTGTACGAGGCCCCAAATTCGCCCGCTACTGTTTCCGAACACCACGGACATGTACCGGCCGGGTTTGAGTACGCGGAAAGCCTCGGTAAACGCGCCACGCAGGAGCCTTTCGTAGCGCTCAACGGCTCCATTCTTGCGCTTGCCCGTGGTGTGGACGACGGCTTCGTCCTCGTTGTCCGTGGTGCGATCTAGCCAAGCCTCATGGAACAGGCTCATATCGCTGTAAAATATATTGCTGCCGAAGGGTGGGTCTGTGAAGATGTAATCCGCGGACTGGTCCCTCAAGTGTGAGAGCCGGTCCGCTGACGTGAGGTCGTACGAGACGTCCTCCACCTTCGGGCGGCGGAAGAGCGGCTCCCCGTCTCCGCCGAGTAGTACCTGATCGGCACGCAAGACCGCCTCGACTTTGCGGTGGAATAGCTCGAAGACGTTCCATTCGTAGTAGACCGGGGCGATGTAGTAGGTCTGGTTCTGAGCGTTGAGCGGGCGTTTAGCGCTCCACTGATAGCGCCGGGAGGCCCGCGGGAGGATCGCGGTAAAGGCGAAGCTGAGCTTCCGTCTCAGATCCGCGTCTTTCCCAGGCGTTAATGGCACGCCACAACTCAAGGAGCGCAATCGCATTTCGCGGTGCGAAAAACCGCGCTGTTTCGGTAAGTCCCGCTTTTCCGAGGCCCGACCGGCTGTACATTTCGCGATGCTCATGGATAGGCAGTGACGGCACATCCTCTTGACGGGGGTCAGAGGCGGCTGTCGCGATCGTTTCCCTGTCGAGGGCAGAGACATTTTGTGAGACGAGCTTGCCCGTTTCTCCGGCTACCACGACATCAACCGGCACATCTTCGCCGCGAGACCAGTTTCGACGCCTGAACGGCCCGTCACAGGACGGGCATTGGCCCGGGGCCGCGCCGAGTGGGGAGAGGTGTTCAAAGTAGACAAGTTCATTGCTGCATACAGGGCAAACATAAGTGAAGGACCACACGGTACGGACGATTTCCGCAATGGTGCCGTCGGTGGCGCGCCACGTCTTGTACAGCTCGCCCAGAGCGGTGCGCGCCGTCCTTGTCACCGAATCGGCTGCATGGCGGTACGCGGACGGCGAGACTTCGGCCAGATAGCCCTTGGCAATGTGCTGTCCGAGCACGGAGATGTCACTCAGAACAGCCTTGCGCCCCGTCATCAGGGCAGCCAGCCCCGTCATGCCCGAGCCGGCGAAGAAATCCACGACGGTGTCTTCGGGGGCGGAAAGTGCCGCGACGAAAGGCCGTATGGCGGCAATTGGTACCTTCGTGAGGTAAGCGTGACAGTTGTAGATGGCGTCCGTGCGCGGTGCCGTGATGGCCTCTGGGAGCGAATTGAACGTGGGCACCATATACTGTTCTCCCGTTGCTGTTCTTCCAGATGGGCCTTCCTGCTGAGGCAAGCCTTGTGACGGCGATCATCGGCCGCACTTGGTGGGGTGGGTCTCGGTGATGCGGATCTACGGCTTAGTATTGCAGCAATGCGGCGATGGCGAGGCTGACGGCGATGGAGAAAACGATGACGAGCCAGACTTCCAAGTTAACCTCCTTTCACGAATAATCTAACAATAAAAGTTTAATAAGTCAAATTTATTGAATCATTGGTAGTGGCTCAGTTTTTCATGGACGATCTCAAGGGGCGGTTGAGGAGGCTTTCGGGGCAGACGTAGACTACGCCATGCTGGTGAAGTTGTACGGGAAGGGTGGAGGCGAAGCCAGCCCGGAGACGCGCTACAGCCCGTCAGAGTGCATAGGAACCCGCATGGAAGTGGTAGAGGCGCACGTCAGCACGTCCTACGTGGAGCGGCAGAACCTCACCATGCGGATGTCCATGCGCCGGTTCACCCGGCTGACCAACGCCTTCAGCAAGCGGCTGGAATTCCTGTCCTGTTCGGTGGCGCTGCACTTCATGCACTACAACTTCTACCGGATTCACAAGACGCTGCGCGTTACCCCGGCTATGGAAGCGGGCGTGACAGACCGGCTTTGGGAAATTGGCGATATCGTGGACATGGTAGAAGCCGGCGCGCCGAAGCCGAACCACCCGGCGACCTACCGGAAACGCGAAGGAATAAGCCTCCAACATGTCCCAAATGGCGCCAAACTGGATGAACTGCGTAGGCAAACAGTTAGGCAGCTAGCGCGGAGCCGACTTGTGTAGGGTAGTTGTCGGCCGGCGAGACGTGCGCCAGATCCTTGAACTCAACCCGTACGTAGCTCTTAGAATCTGCGCTCTCCCGCTGGATGTCCAGTGTGACTATGCCCGCTCGGACTTTGTCCACAGCCGAGTTCCATTCCTGCTCCCGCACGATGTTGACGTCGAAGAAAACATCTTACTGACAGCCTCCTCGAATTCCCGTGACGACTCTGACTCCTCAGCCAAGTCGATCACAACGTTACGGAGGGATTGCCGGTATGCCGTGAGGGCATCTGCGGCGTCCTCACCGGTCGCCGCGAAACTCCCCGGCTGGACACCATAAATCCAGTGCTCGTCGGCTTCCATAGCCGCAAGCACGCGCCCGTGCGAGATCACGTCAGCCATAGAGCCCTTACCAAAGACACGATCACGGTAGGTGAAGAAGAGTGGGAAGTGTGATTGATTCATTATTCCTACCTCCGTAGGTATAAACGCTCATGCGGGCGGCGACACTACATATAGGAGGAATCGGCGGCAACCTTGCGCTTCCAGCGGGCGCTGGCGGCCTTTATCGCATTCTCTTTGCGCTGCTCCGGGGTCATGGCAGCGGCGCGGGCATGTCCCCCGCGTGTCCGGTTGGACTTGGGCTCTGCGTCCTCGACATCCCCAACGGCGATGTCCGTGATCAACTTGCCAAGCTGGTTCACGTCGGCTGGTCGGTGTTTCATGTTGGTGCCCCCCGTCCGGCAAGCATAGCAGGTAACGCGGAGGGTTAAATTAACCGTTGTCAAGGCTCTGACATTTCAAACTGAGCCACTACCGAATCATTTTATTGTCGCGAATCCGCAACCATTCAGAAACTGACCTTCGGTGTCGCTTTCGCTGCTTCCTCCACCTGGAAGTACTCGGCCTTCTCGATCCCCGCAAGGTCGGCGTAAAAGCGCCCTGGCAGCTTACGCACGAACGTGTTGACCGCGGTGACGCGGTCGTTGAACCGCTTTCGCTCCACCGCCAGGCGGTTCTCGGTTCCTTCGAGCTGATCCTGGAGCTTCAGGAAGGACTGGTTGGACTTGAGTTGCGGGTACTGCTCCCGCAGCACCAGCAGCCGGGACAGCGCCCGTTCGAAGCCGGCGGCGGCCTGCGCCTTCTGGTTGACCGTGTTGGCCTGGAAGTAGGCCTTGCGGGCGTTGGCCACGCCCAGGAAGATCTTCTCCTCCTGTTTGGCCACGCCCTTGACGGTCGCCAGCAGGTTGGGAATCAGCTCGAAGCGCCGCTGAAGCTGGTTCTCCACCTGCGCCCACTGGTTCTTGACCCCCTCGTCCAGGGAAATGGCGCGGTTGTAGCCGCTGAGGACGCAGCCGCCCGCCAACAGGACCATGCCGACAACCCCCGCCAGGAAGATCAACAGAATCTTTGATGCGCTCACGCCATTTCTCCCTTCCCGTATCAGGTATTCACGATCATCCGTCACCATCCGGCTCCGCCGCCGCCCCCGCCAAAGCCGCCGCCCCCGCCAAAGGAACCACCGAAGCCGCCACCGAAGCCTCCCCCGAGACCTCCACCCGAGCCACCCCAGGCCCTCCCGCCTCCTCCGAGGAGGCTCCCGAGAACCGCTCCCATCAGCAAGCCGGAAGCCGCTCCCCGGCCGCCCCAGGCGGTTCGGTGACGCCGGCGGCGTAGCGAGCTCAGGAAGAACAGCCCCAGCAGCAACGGTACCAGCGAGCCGCCGATGCCGGTGCCGGTCACGCGCCGCCGGCCGCCGCGGATCCGATATTCGGGAGCGCCGGTAAGCTTCACGCGTGCGGCGTCGGCCACCCGGTTGGCCGTGGCGACGGTGAGGGCCAGCAACCCCTCGGCGTATTTCCCCGCTCTGAAGAAATCCGTGGCCACCCGTCGGGAAGCCGTGCCGGCCCAGGAGTCGGGCAGCACCCCCTCCAGGCCGTAACCCGTGTGGATACGAACCCTTCGCTCCTTCAGGGTCAGGACGATGAGGGCGCCGTTGTCCTTGCCCTTGCGGCCCAGCTTCCAGGCCTCCGCGTGGCGCTGCGCGAAGCCGACGATGTCTTCCCCCTCCGTGGTGGGAACGGTGAGGATCTTGACTTGGGCCGTGGTCTTCTGCTCCAGCTCGCGCAGCCAGCCCTCCACCCTGCGTTCGGTGCCGGCGTCGATGAGGCCGGCCGTGTCCACGACGTACGTACCCGGATCCTTGACCGTCACGTCGGCGCCGGCCGCCGGAGCGAGCAAAGCCAGCGCGGCAAGCGACAGGACCAACGTCAGCTCGGGAAGGACTCGGCTCGTGCTACCACGCATTGATATGGGTCCTCAAAGCGTCCACGTCCGCGTAGAGGGTCTTGAACTCTTCCCAGCCGTGATGGCTGCGGTCGTCGACCGCGCTCCGAACCCCGGGCAATGAACGGTGGATGCCGTCCTCGACGGCTGCCACCGTGTCCAGCGCCGCTCTGGGCTCGGTGTCCCCGTGGAGCCACAGCAGTCCCCGCAGCGATCGCAGCAGGCGCTCGCCCACGTCCACCTCCACCGTGGTGAGGGTCTTGTCCCGCCCCGCCGCGGCCAGCAGCGCCTGCCTCATGCCGAGCTGAACGGTCTTGATCTCGCGCTCGCATTGGTGTCGCACGTCGGCGGCCTCCAGGGACAGCCCCTGGAAATAGTCCTCCCCGAACACGCAGATGCGGTGCTGGGCGATCTCGAGGAACTCCAGCGGGAAGGTATCCAGGGATGCGTCGATGTACTCGGGCGTCATGATCAGGGGCGCCGCGATGCGCGCCTTTCCAAGCCTTGGACCCTGCTTTGCCAACTGTCGCAGCATCTCCAGGTCCACGGCCCCCACCACGAAGACGCTCCGGGCCGTGTGGGACCGGGGATTGAAGGTGCCGGCGGCGATGGCGCCGAACAGCGTCAGCGATCGGGCATTGTCGCCGGCAAGTTCCTTGAGGGTCTCGGCGTAACGCCGGAGCGGCTCGCGCATGGCTTCCGGCAAACCGTTCAGTTCATGTTCTTCTTGCATCGCCTGTTCCCTCCAAGGGCCAGTGTAGTTGCAAATCTGGACAAGTGGCAAGCCGTACAGGTATTGTGGAGTCATGGAAATACCCATGGTAGTCGAGGAGAGTGGCCGCGGCGAGCGGACCTATGACCTGTTTTCCCGCATGTTGCGGGACCGCATCGTGTTCCTGGTGGGAGAGATCGACGACCCGATGGCAAACACCATCGCGGCCCAGCTTCTCTACCTCGAGTCCGACGACCCCGAGCGGGACATTTATCTATACATCAACTCGCCGGGCGGAGCGGTGACCGCGGGCATGGCCGTCTACGACACCATGCAGTACATCCAGCCCGAGGTTGCCACGGTGTGCATCGGCGAGGCCGCCAGCATGGGGGCCTTGCTGCTGGCCGCGGGCCAGTCGGGGAAGCGGTTTGCGTTACCCCATGCGCGGGTCATGATCCACCAGCCCCTGGGGGGTTATCGCGGGTCGGCCGCGGACATCGACATCCATGCCAGGGAGATCCTTCGGGTACGCGAAGAGGTCAACGGCATTCTGGTGAAGCACACCGGGCAGACCATCGAGACCATCGAACACGACACTCAGCGGGACCGGTTCATGACCGCGCCCATGGCCCTGGAATATCACATCATCGACGAGATCCTGGTGAAACGGCAGTCCGGCTGACAGAGGGCCGCGGGCGGAGAGCCGGTAGGGGAGGGGTGGCGTTCAGCCGAAACGCGCGGGCGAGAAGTTCGGGTCCGCGTCCGCTCCGAAGAGCAGCCGGGCGGCCAGAGAACCCACGGCGGCGCTGGTGGTGACGCCGTGGCCGCCGAGTCCCGCGACCCAGAAGAACCCTTCGATCCCGGGATCCCAACCGATGACGAACCGGTTGTCATCCGTGAACGTTCGGATCCCGGCCCAGTAACGCGCGATGGGAACGTCGGGAAAATTGGGGTAGGCCGCCGCCAGCCGCTCCGCCAGGAGCTCCAAGGCCCGTCCGTCCGTCGGAGGGTCGCCGGGCGGGACATCGCCTTCGTCGCACGGGCACAGCATCAGCCCGCCGGAGCTCGGCTGGAAATAGACCTCGTCGGAGACGTTGAGGACGAAGGGCCAGTCGGGCTTGACCCAGTCCAGCGGCGGGGTCACGAACAGGTGCCGGCGGCGTGGATGAAAGGCGATGGGCGCGGCCCCCGCCATGGCCCCCACGGGTCCGACCCAGGGTCCGGTGGCATTGACGACGACGTCGGCCTCGAAAAAGCCCTGACTCGTGACAATGCCCTGCACACGCCCGTTGCGTACCCGCACTTCCTCCACCGTCGCGCCGTATCGAATGGCGGCGCCGCCGCTCTGGGCCGTCTTGAGGTAGCCCGACAGCAGCGCAGCGATGTCGATGACGCCGTCCGAGGCGCACCACACGGCGCCGTCCAGGGCGGCGCCTTCGATGAGCGGCATGGCTGCCTGGGTCTTTTCCGGCGACCAGCACTCGACTTCGAGGCCCCGCCGCCGCGCGAGCTCCGCGTCCTCCCGCAAGCTGTCCCACTGTTTACCGCGCCCGAGTATCAGACAGCCGATGGCGTTGTAAGAGACGGGGACAGGCCAGCCGGGCGGGGGCTTGCGAAAGAATTCGGCTGATTGCGCGGCCAGGTCCGCTACGGAGGGCTCGGCCAGGACTTGGCGTATGAACCCCGCGTTCCGGCCCGAGGAATGGAACCCGGCCACCGCTTCCTGCTCCACGATCACGATTTGACGGGCGCCCTGGAGGGCCAGGTGGCAGGCGGTGGCGGCGCCGGCGAACCCGGCGCCTATGATGGCGTATCGTGCCGCTTCGGGTCGCATGTCAGTGTCCGGGAACGTTGTCTACTAACTTCATTTGTCCAACCACTTCAGTTTCCGGGCACCAACAGCACCTCGCGGATCCGAAGGACGGCGTCGTGGATATCCGGGTCCGAGATCTGGAGGTGGGTGACCGCCCGGAGCCAGCCGTATCCCACGTGGTTCATGAGCACGCCCTTGCGCCGCAACCGTTCCACCACCTCCGGTCCGTTGGTGACGCGCCAGTAGACCATGTTCGTGGGCGGATCCGGAATGTCCACCTCCAGCGGACGTCCGTCGTGGACGAGTTCCGCCAGACCCTGGGCCAGTGCCACCGCGCGCCGGTGGTCCTCCGAAAGGCGCCCGCGATGTTGCCGCAGGCCATGGAGCGCCGCCGCGGCCAGGAACCCCGCCTGACGCATGCCGCCGCCCAGGCGCTTGCGGATCTTTCGCGCCTGCACGGCGTCCTCGCGGCTCCCGGCCAGGGCGGAGCCCACCGGCGCCCCCAGACCTTTCGAGAAACATACGGCCACGGTGTCGAACCCCGCGGCGAGATCGCGTTCGGAGTCGCCGGTGGCGGCGGCGGCGTTCCATAGCCTCGCGCCGTCGCAGTGCGTCTTGAGCCCCAGGCTCCGCGCGGTGGCAACGATGCGTTGAGTATCCAGTCGCGTCAGAGCCCGCCCGCGGCCCCGATTGTGGGTGTTCTCCACCAGGATGAGGGTGGAAGGCGATTCGTGCAGGCCGTCGGCCCGAAACCGGCCCTGGATGGCTTCATCGGACAGTTTCTCGCTGAACGGAATGAGGTCGAATTGCACTCCCGAGAGGGCGGCTCCGGCGCCGGCCTCGTAGGCGAAGGTGTGGGACCCCTCCTCGCACAGCACCGAGTCGCCCGGCCTCGTATGGAGCCCGATCGCGATCTGGTTCGCCATGGACCCGGACGGGGTGAACACCGCGGCTTCCTTGCCCAGCAAGCCGGCCACCTCTTCCTCGAGCCGGTTGATGCTGGGGTCTTCGCCGTAGACGTCATCGCCTACTTCAGCCGCTGTCATTGCCTGGAGCATCTCCGGCGTCGGCGTGGTCACGGTGTCGGAACGTAGATCGATCATGTTTCTACCGGTCGCTTGGGAGATTGAACCCCCGCACCACCTGTCCGGATTTTCCAACCGCGGGAAGCTCCTCGCCGTTCAACGTGAGGCGCACCCCCCCGGCGTTGCCGAACGTGATGACGAAACCCGTTTGCGCGGACAGCGTCCTGGTTGCGCCGACCGCCAGTAGCATGTCCCGTGGTTTCCCGTCATCGACCCAGACCCGCAGCCAAGCCTCCTCGTCGGCCGTGATGGTCAGGCTATGTTGCGCCGGAGCGTCGGCGGCGGCGGTTTCCGGCGAATCCGATACGGCGGCCACCACGGGTGTTGCCGAGGGATCAAGATCGCCGGTGTCAGGTGTCTGCTGCACCGCCGTTGAAACAGCCACATCCGGTGTGGCTGGGGAAAGGGGCGGGTCCTTCACGGCAGTGACCGGTTCAGGTTCCGGCTCCGGCGCGGGCGGCGTCGCCACCAGCCTGGGTTTCGACAGGTCCGTTTCATCGGCTTCGGGTTGCAGCACGGAACTTCCGGTGTCGTCAGCCCGGGGCGGCGTAGCGGGAATCGGCGACGGCGGTTGTACAGGCGCTTCCGGCGGCGTCGGGGCGGGAGTGAATGTCGCGACGATTCGCTCCGCCGGTCCGACGACGGTTCCGACGAGCGTCGGGTCGTAGATATAGACGCCGCCCCCGATCATCAGCAAAATGGTCAGCGCGGCCACGGCGATGGCTTTCCGAGACCGGTGTGCCTGGACGGGAACGATTTCCTTGTGTTCCGGTCTACGGTTCTCGCGAACGAACTGGGCCGCGAGCGTGTCCTGCTCGACTTCCAGAAAAGCGGCATAGTTGCGGAGGAAATGCACCATGTAGAGACGATCCGAAACGAGGCGGTCGTCTCCCCCACCCTCCAGGATCTCGAGGTAGTAGCGCGGAATACGCGTGGCCTCCTCCACCTGTGTCAGGGTGAGTCCCTTTTGCTCGCGCGCTTCTCGAATATAGTCGGCAGTCCCGCTCACGGATCTTGGAGTTACCTCATCCTGCATTCTGCTGTCTCACCGTCCCGATCGACCGACCCGTCTAACGCATATAACGAATTTCGGGTACAGAACACTAGTTTACGAATACCGGGGCGCCCGGATAAAAGGCCGCAAAACGATCGTTCAGGATCGGGTTGTAGAGGAGCTGACGGAGCTTCCGCCCCTTGAGGGGACCTTCCACGGCTTCTCCGCGCAGCCACGACCACAGGCTTCCCGTCTCCTTGTCGCGCAACAGCACGTTGGCTTGCGCATCCTTGCGGTCCGATTGTCCGAACGTCAAAACGCGGTCGTCGAGCTCCCGTCGCCAGGCCGTGGCCGTTGCGTCGTCCGGGGAATAGTACACCACGACCTTTGCCCCGTTGAACTCGTCGTTGACCACGTTCTGCCGCTCAAGCACTTGGTAGGGGTAGAGCTTGCCCTTGAGCTTGACCACCACCGCGAGTCCGAGGATGTCGCTCCGGAAGGGGCCGACGTAGGTTCCCATGAACCCGCCGCGCCGGTACCCCGGCAGCACCTGCGTAAAGGGATAGTTCTTCTTCCAGTTGGCCCAGTTCGTTACCGTGGACGGTATGAACTCCAGCCGCTTCCCCTTGAGCGGTCCGTGCACCGCCTCGCCGGTTACGTGGACCCAAAGCGATTCCGTTTGCCGGTCGTACATGATGAACGATTGTTCGTAGAGAATGCCCGCGTGCCCGAAGCTCAACACCCTGTCGTCGAGTTTGCGTCTATACACGATAGACGTTTGGCACAGGGGTCACCAGGAGACGGCGATGGGCACCCCTCCGATGGTGTCGTTGCCGAGCTCGTGCACGCCCATGATGGTGATGGGATACGCCTTGGCTTCACCGTTGTGGGCAACGCCGATGATCACGTCCCGGTCGAAGATGACCTCCTGCTTTTCCGCTTCCGCGGCGCTCAGCATCTGGGGGTCGTCGAAGACCGGAAACGCGTCCCGCGGCACGGCCTGGTAGCCGATGGGCTGAGCTGCGGCCGTCGCCGCCGCGAGCGCCGTCAGCACCGTGGCGGCCAGCCACGCTGTCGCTGATTTTCGGAGCATGGGTTCACCTCGTTTCTTGTCACGTCATGCTTCAACGATTACCGAGTCTCCATTATCCACGATTGCCGTGCCGGAGGCTACCGGGCTCATTTCCGGTGGAACCCGAGGACCTCTCCGGTAATGTAGTCGCTGTCGCTGGACGCGAAGAACACGAACGCGGGCGCCACCGACTCGGCAGGGGCCGGGCCGGGCCGGGGGTCGGGAATACTCTCGCGCTCGCGGAACTCGGCGATGGCGTCGGTCATCCGCGTGTCCGCTATCGGCGAGATGCAGTTGACCTGGATGTTGTGGGGCTTCATTTCGTTGGCGACGTTGAAGGTCAGGGTGATGATGCCGCCCTTGGCGCTGGCGTAGTCGGATACGCCGTTGGACGGCCGCAGCGCCGCCGGGCCGGTCAGGTTGATGATCTTCCCCGACCGTTGCCGCTTCATGATCGGCAGAACCGCCTGCATGCCGTTGAAGGTGCCCTTGAGATGGACCCTCATGGTCTCGTCCCACTGCTCTTCGGTGATGTCCTCGAACCGCTTGAGTGTGAGGACCCCCGCGTTGTTGACGAGAATGTCGATCCGGCCCCAGCGTTCCTCCACTTCCCGCACCAACCGGTCCACCTCCGGCCGCCGGCCGACGTCCACCAGCCGGGCGAGGCTTTCGGTTCCGAGGTCGGAAAGCTCGTGCCGTACCGAATCGAGGGCGCCCTGGTCGCGGACGCCGACGATGGCCAGGGTCGCGCCCTCACGTGCGTATGCCAGCGCCACCGCCCGGCCAATGCCGCGGCTGGCGCCGGTGATGACGGCGACCTTTCCTTCAAGCCTGCCCATGTACCTCGCTCCCCGCTCGGGCCAACTCGTTCACGGTCTGCGCCAGTCTCCGGCAAAGCTCCGGGAGATCTTTGCTATCGACGCTGCAGAAGGCGATCCGGAGCCCGTTCATGGTATCGCCCTCGAACGGCACGGTGCCGATGCCGTGCTCATCGAGCAGGCGGTCGGCGACGTCCGATGCCCGGAGGCCCGACTCCGGCCGCAGGTTGACGAAGCAGAAGAAGCCGCCCTGAAACGGATCCACGGTAACGAGTTCGGTATCCATCCTGCCGAGCTCGTCCTTCAGGGTCTGGTACCGCCGTTTCAGGAGCTCGAAGGTCCGGCGCCGTTCGACCATCAGCCGCTCCATCTGCGCCATGGCCCTGGTTGCCACGGATTGGGTTACCGTCGAGTTGCTGGAGAACAGGCCCCGGTTGACGCCGCTGAACTTGTTGTCGAGCTCCGACGCCAGCGCTCCGGCGTCGTCCGAGGAGAGCCACTCGTCGGGACAAGCGAGCGTGATGGTGCCCGCCCGCGCGCCGTACCAGAGAAGCTCCTTGGTCACGCCGTCCAGCTTCACCGGAAGAAGGTTCGGCCGCGGGCGGCACCGGTAGAACAGCGACGACTGCACGGCGGCGGGATCGTAGACGTAGCTCTCGTAGGCGTCGTCGAACATCACCACCAGCCGCTTGCCGGTCCCTTCCGCGAGCTGCTCCAACGACGCCACCAGCCGGCGCCCGGCGGCGGCGGACGGACAGAAGCCGGTGGGGTTGTTGGGGAAGTTGAGCAGCACCACGGCGTTGTCCTGTTCCGACCACACCCGTTGGATCGCCGAGACGAGCCCCGCCACGTTCAGGTCGCCGTCGTCGAGAAGCGGGAAATCGGCGATACGGAGACCGAGGTTCGTCTCGAGCACGTGGTCGTAGTTCTCCCAACGCCGGTCGGCCACGATGATGGGCCGGCCGGGATCCACGAACATCCGCGCTGCAATGCTGATGGCCGCGGTGATCCCCGGCGTGAGGAACGGCTGATGCAGTTGTCTTTCGAGCCGCTCGGCCTCATCGCCCGCGCGCGCCATGATCCACTTCCGCCATGCCGAGCGGAAGGCGGGAGTGCCCGTTTCCGGCGTGTACGGAAAGATCTCTTCGGTCTCCAGATCCGGAAAGAACGAGTGCACCAGGGGCGCGCAAAGCGTGATCTCGCGCTCTCCGCCCTCGGGGTAAACCGCTTTCTCCGGCCCCCGGGCGGACCCGATGGTGGCATTGATCCGGGCCTTGGCCTTGGCCTTGCGGGTCCAGTACAGGATGCCCTGCGGGTTGTAGATCGTTTTCCCGAACTCGGAGAAGAACTCCAGGGCTCCGGTTCGGGCCAGTGCGGGGAAATCCATCGATTGCCTCAATTCTCAACGGCGCCCGAAAGCCGCGCGCCCATCCCACGTTGCCGCATGAAGCGGTCAGGCGAAGGCCTGGTCCAGGCGGGCCATGTCTTCAGCCGACAGACGCCAGTCGGATGCGCCGCAGTTCTCGGCCGTCCGGGAGACGCTGTCGGATTTCGGGATGGCGATGACGTCGTCGTGGCAGACACACCAGTTCAGTGCCACCTGAGCGGGTGTCTTCCGGTGTTGTTCGGCGATCTCATGGAGCACCTTGGTGCTCCGCGACGAAAGCAGGCCGCGCCCCCCCGTCAGCCGGCCGCTGTCCAGCGGGGTGTAGGCGATGATGGTGACGGCGTGGCGCTGGCAGTAGGGCATCAGCGTCCGCTCGATCTCGCGTCGCCGGAGGTTGTACAGGACCTGATTCGATACGATGGGGTGGTGTTTCATGGCGGCCCGGGCCTCGGTGAGCTCCTTGGTGGAGAAGTTGCTTACGCCGATGTACCGGACCCGGCCCGAGTCCACCAGGGCTTCCATGGCCCGCATGGTCTCCTCGATGGGCGTGCTGCGGCTCGGCCAGTGAATCTGATAGAGGTCGATGGTGTCGACGCCCAGCCGCCGCAGGCTGGCCTCAGCGGCCCGGAGCACCTGATCGTATCCCAGGTGGTCGCCGGATACCTTGCTGGCAATGAAGACCCGGTCGCGCATGCCCTGAACCGCCTCGCCCACCACGTCCTCGGTCCGATACATCTCGGCCGTGTCGATCAGGTTCGCGCCCAACTCGACGCCGTGTTGGAGAGGGGCGACGCCGCCCCGATACTGCCAGACCCCCAGGCCGATCTCGGGCACCTGTGTTTGGGTGCCGCCGAGTGTTTTCGTCTTCATCGGGTGCCTGTCATGAGTACCGGGGGGATTCGGCGTATCGGAAGGAAAGCCGCGCCTTGAAGTCGCACGGGACGCGGTGCACAAGTCGGAGACACGCGAGCGTCTTACAGGCCACTAGGCTGTGCTGGTCGCATTGTCGCCGGACGATGACTTCTCGGACTTTTTGCTCTCGGTGGACTTGCTCTCGGTGGACTTGCTCTCGGTGGACTTGCTCTCGGTGGACTTGCTCTCGGTGGACTTGCTCTCGGTGGACTTGCCCTCGGTGGACTTGCCCTCGGTGGACTTGGCGGAATCGGCGGAATCGGAGGAATCCTTGCCGCCGTTGGTTTCCCGCTCGTCTCCGTTGGCACCCTTTCCCCGTCCGTAATCGGTGACGTACCAACCGGTGCCTTTGAGTTGAAATGACGTGTTCGAGATAAGCTTCTGGACTTTGCCCTGACAGGTCGGACAGTCCTCCAGCGCATCCTCCGTGATCCTCTGGGTCACTTCGAACACACCGCATTTCGGACACTTGTACTCGTAAATCGGCATACGTTGGCCTCGCGCGGGTAGGTTAACGAGAACATAGTCACTGGCCATGCGGTTGTCAAACAAGACGACGAGCGGCCTCTTCCGGACGATTGTCGCTAATGTGCTTGGCCAGTCCTTCCCATTTCTTGTCAGGCCGCCTGTTCAACGGATCGTTTGACCCGCCTCGCTACGAAGCCGGCGAAGGGTGCTATATCCATCTCTATGCTGGCGGCTTCAAGCGCCGCGAGATAACCGTCCCGGTCTTCGACGCGGATGATCGTCCAGGGATAGCCGCCCGACGCCAGCATCACGTTCATGAGAAAGCGCGCCATGCGGCCGTTGCCGTCCGGATAGGGATGGATGTAACCGAACAGGCAGTGACCCAGTACGGCCCGCACTGATGGCTCAGCTTCCTTTTCCAGCAACTCGAACAGGGTGGGCATGGCATCGCGCACAGTCTCCCAGCGTGGTGGTACGTGGGAAGATCCGCGCAGAAACACGGCGTTGCTCCGGTAGCCTGCCAGGGCCGAGGCTGTGATCAGACCGGCGGACACAAAGGGCTGGAACAACTCAAGATACCAGTTGCGATGCCCCGCGCAGACGAGGTCGCCCGGGTCGCCGCCGGCGACAACTTGGCTGACTGCCTCCCTGACAAGCTGGAAAGCCTGCCAGTAGCCGCGCGCAGCCAGCGCGTCACGGCTCTGACCGTCCGCCTCATTGTCGTCCGGGTCCCAATTACCGAAGCGAACCCGTTCGACCAGACTGGTCGTAACGCGATAGCCCTCGATCGACAGGGAGTGGTATGCATCGCTCCGGTAGATATCATCCACGGCTTGCAGATAAGCTTTCCGGTCTTGCGGCAAACCGGGGGCAGTCGGAAATGCTGCGATAACAGGCTCTCGTGAGTTTTCCCACATGGCGTGCAGGCGCCCCACGATTGGCGCCGCGACACGGCTCAGTACCCCAAATGTCTGCTGCGGCGCGAACGGGTCGCTCTCACGCACGTCGTATTCCGCAGCTTTCATGGACCGAAGAAGGTCGTCGGCCAGTTCGCCCCGCCCGATTCGGCGGAAGGCGCCGGCAAGCCGCCCGGCGATGGCCGAATGGCCGCCCTCAAGAAGACGGCGAAGCAGGTTGGACGCATCACGAATGCCGGACAGCGCCACCTGCGCTTCCACCGGGCTGCGAACGAAGAAGGCTTCGGGAACCTTGATCAACGCCGCTTCCGGCGTGAACAGCCGGAGCCCCTCCCTTTCGCAAAGATCGCCATCAGGCGGCAACTGTTTTTGTTTCAGGTCGTAAAGGGATGTGCCGAAGAGTAGTTCGACCGTATTGTTGGTACCCTTGGGCGTATAGATGACGAGTTGCTTGGGGATGGCGGTGTTTTCAGCATGCTGGAGCAGCGATTCTTCCGGCGAGACGTGCCACTGATCCTGGAACCGTGCGGTACAGTAGCGGCTGCAGAATTCCCAGAAGGAGGCAAACCAGGGAGCCGTATCTCCAGAGTCGGCCCCGTGGGTGGATGAAATCAGCCATCCTTTTATGACCTCGCGGAGAAAGCCGTTTCGAACCAGGCGCTCGCGGTGAACGCGCGTTTATCTCGCTGGACCGGAAGACGCGCCTGCCGGCCTCCTGGAGCTTCGCGAGTCGCGCAAGCGATGCGGCGAGTTTTTCGTGTGGTTGGGCCATCTCATTTCCACGTGCAATCAGAAGTTTTGCGTGCTGTACAATGACAAGTATAACATGCCGTGCATATACAAGTCAAAACTGTATTGGCTGGTATGTGAGACAATAGAGTGTGAACGGATGCCGGATGGCACTATTCAAGACAAGGTACCGGGCGGTAGTCCCCGGGTCAAGATGCAGCGGAAAGGGAGAGGATACGGCTTACTCTCTACGGGGGAGGCTTGTATGTTGCGACGTTCGCGTCGGCAGGGTTGACTTGACGTTCGGCCGGAGTCGGGCTTATGTTACGGGCAATCATCCGGTACGGCGCCGACGACATCCGGCCGGTCTTTTGGCGTCCCATGCCCACCCAACGCGAACTTTGGGGTCAGGGTTTTCCAGCACCCCATATCGCGACACACACTTGGACGAGGAGGATAGCAAATGGATTTCGAGCTTCCCGAAGAAATCAAGATTATCAAGAACACCATGCGCGACTTTGTCGACCGGGAGTTGATCCCGCTGGAGCGGGAATTCCGCCCGGAGGGCGAGGAGATGCCCGAGGAGCTGTACAAGCCGCTCCAGGAAAAGACCCGGGCCCTGGGGTTCTGGATGCTGGACGTGCCCGAAGAGTACGGCGGCGCCGACCTCGACCTGTTGACGCGCTGCGTGATCCAGGAGGAGGTATCCCGGACCATCTCCATCCCCTTCCGCAACAACCCGATCTTTGGCCCGGAGGCGCGCGGCATCCTGTTCGAACTCAACGACGAGCAGAAGGAGCGCTATCTCTACCCGGTGCTCCGCGGCGAGAAGACCGCGTGCTTCGCCCAGACCGAGCCCGACGCCGGCGGCGACCCCGCGGGCATGAAGACCCGGGCAATTCTGGACGGCGACCATTGGGTGCTGAACGGCACCAAGCGCTTTATCAGCAACGCGGGCTTCTCCGACTTCGCCCAGGTCATGGCGGTCACCGATCCCGAGAAGCGCGCCCGGGGCGGAATTAGCTGCTTCCTGGTGGACATGGACAACCCCGGCGTGACCATCGAGCGCCGCTGGCCCACCATGATGGGCGACGCACCGTTCCAGATCCTCTTCGAGAACGCCCGGATACCGGCGGGCAACGTCGTGGGCGAGGTGGGGCAGGGCTTCAGGCTGGCCCAGGGTTGGCTCCAGGAGGGACGCGTCAAGGGCCACGGCGCCCGCTGTATCGGCATCGCCGAGCGCGCCCTGGACATGATGATGGACTACTCGCAGATCCGCATCACCTTCGGCCAGCCGCTGTCGGAACGGCAGGCGGTCCAGTTCATGATCGCCGACTCGGTCATGGAGCTGCACATGGCCCGCAACCTGGTCTACGAATGCGCCTGGCGCCACGACCGCGGCGAGGACGTGCGCAACCTGGCCTACATGGTCAAGTGCGTGTGCACGGAGATGGCCAGCCGGGTGGTGGACCGCTCGATCCAGGTCCACGGCGGCATCGGCCTGACCAAGGAGCTGCCGCTGGAGTGGTGGTACCGGCAGTTGCGCAGCATCCGCATCACCGAGGGCGCCACCGAGGTGCTGCGCTGGCGCATGGCCCAGAACCTGCTGCGCGCCCGCGCCAAGAACAAGTAATGAGCGGGGAGTCCTTGCTTTCCGGGTTCAGGGTGCTGGACCTCAGCACTTCCATGGGCGCCTTCTGCGGCAAGGTGCTGGCGGATCTCGGCATGGACGTGGTCAAGGTCGAGCCGCCGTCGGGGGACGACCTCAGGACCGAGCCGCCGTTCGCCAAAGGCAATAACAACCGCGAGGGCAGCCTCCGTTTCGCCTACTTCAACTCCGGGAAGCGCGGCATTACCCTGGACCTCGGCCGGCAGGTGGGCAGGAACATCCTGCTGGATCTGGTGGAAAAGGCGGACGTCGTCATCGACAGTCATGACCCCGGCACCCTCGAGGACATGGGGCTCGGCTACGGCGAGATGGTGGCGCGCCGCGCCAGGCTCGTGCTGGTGTCCATATCGGGCTTCGGACAGGACGGTCCCTACCGCGACTATCTGGGTCCGGACCTGGTGACCAACGCCATGGGCGGGCTCCTGTTCATCAGCGGCGACCCCAGCATGGCGCCGTGCGTGCCCCCCGGCGGCCAGTCCCACGTCTACACCTGCCTTTACTCCGCCTTCGGCGCGCTGCTGGCCCTTTGGCAGCGCGAGGACAAGGGCGTGGGAGCCCACATCGACGCCTCGGTGCAGGCCAGCATGGCGCTCCACGAGCACGTGGCCTTCACCTGGTCGTCCGAGGGGCGGATGATGAAGCGCGCCGGCAGCCAGCACCAGCACGTGGCCCCGGCCAACCTGTTCCCGTGCAAGGACGGCTGGATCTCGTTCTTCGCCACCCAGCGGCACTGGCCCATCTTCCTCGACATGTGGGAGGGGCACCCGACGGAGCTGGACGACCCGGCGCTGCTCGACAACGCCAATCGGCGCGCGGCCGCGGATTGGCTCAACCCCATGGTGGCGTCGTTCACCTCCCGGTACGGCAAGGAGGAGTTGTCCGTGCTGCTCCAGAAGCACGGCCTGCCGGCGCTGCCGGTGAACTCGCCGCGGGACTTCATGGAAGACCCGCACATCGTGGAGCGGGGCTTCTTCGGCACGGTGTCGCACCCGGTGCTCGGCACCTTCTCGCAACCGGGCCTGCCCTTTCTGCTGGATGGCGAGCGCCGCGGTCCCCGCCCGGCGCCCTTGCTGGGCCAGCACAACGCGGAGGTCCTCGGCGGCGAGCTCGGGTTGAGCGAGGATGACCTCGGGGTGCTGACCGCGGAGGGAGTCATCTGATGGCCAGTCCCTACAAGATTCTCGAGGGCGTCCGGATCATCTCGTTCACCACGGGATACGCGGGCCCATACGCCGCCCGGCTGCTGGCGCAGTACGGCGCGGAGGTCATCAAGGTGGAGTCCTCCCCTGGGGGCCTCGACACCTTCCGGCACTACGGCCAGGCAAACGACGTCGATGCCGCGCCGCGCTTCATCGAGTGCAACCTGGCCATCCGCTCCATGACCGTCAACGTCAAGCACGACGCCGGGAAGCGCATCATCAAGGAGCTGGCGGCCAAGTCCAACGCGGTGCTGGTGAACTTCCGGCCCCAGGTGCTCGGCCGGCTCGGGCTCGGCGACGACGAGCTGCGGAAGGCCAACCCCTCCATTATCATCCTCAAGCTGCCGGGGCTCGGCGAGACCGGTCCCAAGAACTGGTACGGCACCTGGGGCTTCAACCTGAACGCCTTCAGCGGCATGACCTATCTGTGGAACCATCCCGGACAGGACCGTCCCATCGGCAGCCAGGGTGTCTACCCCGACCACCTCGGCTTCATCAGCGGCCCCACCATCATGATGGCCGCGTTGCTGCGGCAGCGCCTCACCGGCAAGGGCGCCTCCATCGACGTGTCCCAGGGCGAGGTGACCGCCTATACCCTGGGGGCCAGCTACCTGGAATCAAGCATCAACGGCGTGGACCCCGAGCCCCAGGGCAACCGTAGCCTCACGGCGGCGCCCCACGGCTGCTATCGCTGTCAGGGCGAGGAGCGTTGGTGCGTGGTGTCGGTCCGAAGCGACGAGGAGTGGCGGCGCCTGTGCGGCGTCATGGGCAACAAGGCGCTGGCGGACGACAGCCGCTTCGCCACCTGCGTCGAGCGGCGCCGCCATTCGGACGAGCTCGACGCCATCATGGCCGAGTGGCTGGCCACACAGACCGTCGAGGACGTCGCCCACCGGCTGCAAGCCGCCAAAGTCCCCGCCGGGGTGGTGCAGAACGGCACCGACCTCTGCAAGGACCCCCAACTCCGGCACCGGGACTATTTCCAGAAGTACGACGATTCTCCCATCGGCCCCTTCGAGGTGCCCCGCGGCGGCCTGCTCTTCAAGGACATGCCGGAAGGGGACATCCCGCTGACCCCGGCGCTAGGCGAGCACACAGAAGAGGTCCTGCGTGAGGTGCTCGGCTACGACGACGCCACCATTGGGAAGTGGAAAGAGGAGGGGGTGCTGGAGTAGGATTGCCTTGTGGACCCATGCAGCATGAAGGGATGAGGGCGTGACCCGGATGACCGGACCCGCGAACGCATCACAGGAAGCGCTGAATGTCCTGCTGCGCGAGACCCTGCCGCGACAGGGCGCCTGGAACGACGAGGGCTACCTGTGGCTTACGGACTACAGCCGCCGGCTGATCGAGTTCACCGACGGCTACATCGAGGAACTGCCCGCACCCACCTCCACGCACCAAGCCATCCTCGCCTTTCTCTATGAACTGTTCCGCGACTACCTCAGGCCGCGCGGCGGCATCGTATTGATCTCGGCGCTACGCATGCGCATCCGCGAAGGCAAGTTCCGCGAACCGGATATCCTGCTCCTGCGCGACCGTTCGGACCCGCGCCACCAGGACCGCTACTGGCTGGGCGCCGATCTGGTGGCCGAGGTCGTGAGCCCCGACGACCCGCAACGGGACTTGGTGGAGAAGCGCGCCGACTACGCAGAGGGCGGCATCCCCGAGTACTGGATCGTGGACCCCCGCGACGACACCATCACGGTGCTCGCCCTCAATGGCGACGCATACGTCGAGCACGGAGTGTTCCACAGCGGCACCGCCGCCACGTCGCCGCTGCTCGAAGGATTCACCGCCGACGTGGCCGCGGTGTTCAACGCCCCGGAGTAGGCAAACGAGCTTGGTAAGCGGTAGGATGCTCCGCCGTAAGAAGACGGGTGTAGGGGCGGGTTTCAAACCCGCCCGTCCCCGCACCGCAGAGTTGGCCACCAAAGACTCCTAATGCGTCTACCAGACTTCCTTTTCGGCCGGTGGCCCCCAGTCGAGTTCCTCCGGTTGATACTCCTCGGGCATTTGTGACAACAGCGTCTCCAAGTCGTATCTGCCCCGGACACTTGATACGCAACTGATCCGGATGCCGTCAGAACCCCTGTCACGCAAGGTCGTGCAGGGTTTTGGGCGAGCGGGGAGAGAAAGTCTGCCAAAGCGAGGGATACTGGGTCGAAGATCAGCCAGACCCGAGAGTTGATCGAATGACATTCAACGGGTAGTATACGGATCATGACTAATATCCAAATCCAATCCGTTCGGAGTCCGTTCGACGATCCGAGCGTTACCCCGGCGGCCATGGCGGCGTTGAACCGGGCAGACGCCATGGGTCTGCTTTCTGGCGAAATCACCTGCCTGGATGATGCTGCGCTGCTGAGCCTGGAGGCGGGCATGGCCGAGGCGGGTATTGGCCAAACGTTTCTCGCGGAGATCCGTCGTCTGTCGGGTTCCGATCCTGCGGAGCTTTCCGCCCTGCTCAAGAAAATCAATGCCGCACTCGACGAATCTCCCGCTCCCGCGCACGAGTGGCGAGCATTGCAGGAGGTGCTGGGGCTGGAATTGCTGGCCCGGCTCTTGGGAGTCTCCGAGTCCAGTGCCCGTCGCTATCTTTCCGGCACCCGGACGACACCCGATTCGGTTGCCGTTCGTCTCCACTTTCTGGCCTTCGTTGTCGGTGATCTGGCGGGCGCATACAACGACATTGGAGTCCGGCGCTGGTTCGGCCGACCGCGCGCACTGCTCGACGGCAATACACCTGCCCAGTTGCTGGGTGAGAATTGGTGGCCTGACGACGACGGTCCACTTCGGGTACGGGATCTCGCCGGCACGCTCGGATACTCGCTGGCGACATGATCGCGTTTCGGCACACGGACCCACGCTTCCCTTTCTTGAGGGAAGACGTGCCACAGCCCGCAGGTAGGTGGAACGCTCCCGGTCAATTGACTCACTATTTCAGTGATACGCCCGATGGCGCTTGGGCCGAGTTCCTGCGTCACGAGGAGATCGTCGATCCGGCGGATCTATCGACCGTTCGCCGTGCTCTCTGGGCCGTCGATATCGGAGACGAACCGTTGGTATCGCCTGACCTGCCACAGGACAGTTTGACAGGAGGCCCGAGCAGTTGGTCGGCCTGCCAACGGTGGGCTAGCGGCATCCGGGACAGAGGTGTGGAGGCGATTACAGCGCCCTCGGCCGCGCTCCAACACGGCGGTGCGCACGGCTGGAAGGTGGATGGAGGTGTCCAGCCCGGTCCGGCCAGGGATGGCAAGGTCTTTGCGCTGTTCGGAGCTCGTCCTGACCTGGTCGGCTGGCCAGCGACGGTGGCTGGCCGTCCCGGTGAAGAACTTTTGGCGCGCGTGCGCCATTTCTGATCATCGGAATCGAGTGCACACCCAAAGCACCTTCGGTGCACTTCCCGTCGGCGTCCGCCTTAACATGAGAAAGTGTAAAACCGGCTAGCAACAGGGTGTTAGGAAGCTGGATCAGGACGCCCTTCGGCGTTTCGGATACACACCCGAAGCACGGAAGAACCGCCTTGGCGACAAGAGCTTTCCGGCGCTCTGGTCTTTTCATGTGTGTGTCAGGGCGACGAGTAGAGGCAAGCGTCCAGAATGCCGAGAACCTCGTCGAGGACGGACGCGGGGGCATTCTCGACAAACTTTACGGTTCGGCTGGCGCAGTCAACGGACTTGATCTGCTCCACCATGACATAGCCGGTGAGAGACGACTCGTCCGGCACCGGCACGTGGAAAGGAATGTCTCTGAACGTGTTGGTGATGGGGCACACCATGGCAAGCCCGGTACGGCGGTTGAACGGCGTGTTGCTGACCACCAGAGCAGGGCGGCGTCCCCGCTGTTCCCGCCCGGCCTGGGGATCGAAGCTCAGGATCACGAAGTCCCCTTTCCGGGGGACGTATCGCGGCATCTACCACACTTCCTTGCCGGTTGGCGGTCCCCAGTCGACTTCCTCAGGTTCGTAGTCCTTGGGCATCCTGGACAGCAGGTCCTTCAAGTCATACCTGCCGCGGACCCTGGACACGGGTTCGACGATAATCCGGCCCTCTTTGACGGATACATCCACTTCGTCGCCGACGTGAATTCCGGCTTCGGTCAAGAGGGCTTTCGTGAACCGAAGCCCTTGGCTGTTCCCCCACTTCTGAACCTTGGTCAGCATATTCTACCTCCGCATGTATATACGGTGTATAAACGTCATCGAATCGAAAAGCAACATCATCTGATGGTCACGCCCACAACGCCGAGATCGGCGCGGCGAGCAGGCGTTCGCCGAAGGGCACGATGTGTTCGTGGTCGTGGAGGACCAGTCCCAGCACGAACCTATCTCCGCAGGCTTCCGAGAGACGGCGGAGGCCCGCGAAGTCTCGGGTGGTCACGGTGGCGGAGGCCTTGACCTCGATACCGACCACTCGGCCGCGGCGATCCTCGATGACGATATCGACCTCTTTCCGTTCCTTGTCGCGGAAATGCGAGAACCCGTACCGGTCGTCAGACCAACTGGCCAGTTTCAGTAGCTCGGCGAGAACAAAAGTTTCCAGGACAGGTCCGAACAGCGTTTTGTCTTTCCTCACACGGTCGGGGGTGATGTCCCTCAAGGCGGCAAGGAGCCCAGCGTCGAGGAAGTGCAGCTTCGGTGTCTTGGTGAGCCGCTTGAGCGTATTGCTGAACCAAGGCTGAAGGTTGCAAACGAGAAACAGACTCTCGAAGACGCCGGTGTATCTTTGCGTGGTGGGTTGGTTCATCCCCAAGGGCGCGCCGAAACCGGAGTGGTTGACGAGTTGTCCGGAGTGTTCCGCGAGAGCACGCAATAGCTTCGGCATCAGCGGTATCTTCTCGAACTGGGCGGTGTCCCGAACGTCACGTTGAACGATTGCTTCGATATATTCGAGGTACCAGTCCTGGCGGCGGTTCCACCTGGAGCGTGTGAGAGCTTCCGGATAGCCGCCGGCCAGGACCCTGTCGATGAGGTCGTCTCCGACCACGATGTCGCCGAGCTTCGGCACCTGACCCTCGAAGGCCGTTGCCAGGAAGGTGGATGGCGTTCCTTTCAATTCCGCCTGGGCCAGAGGCAGGAGGCGTACCACTTCCATTCGGCCAGCGAGCGAATCAGCCACACGCGGCACGGTCATGAGGTTCGCGGACCCGGCGAGGAGAAAGCGTCCGGGCCGTGGGTCTGCATCCACGGTCGTCTTGATGGCGAGAAGAAGGTCGGGTGCGCGCTGAATTTCGTCGATTACGGCCCGGTCGAGGCCGCGTATGAACCCCACCGGATCTGCCAGGGCCGCATCCAGCGTGGTCTTGTCATCAAGCGTCAAAAACGGGGTTTTTTCGGCAGCGATCTGCGTTGCCAGCGTCGTCTTGCCGGCCTGTCGGGGCCCGGATATCAGGACGACTCTTGTGTCGGTCAACGCTTCGTTGATACGGTTTTCGATGAAACGAGAATACACGTCCACATCTCTTCAAGCCATTGATGTATAAGGATATGCATCCGACCAATTTAAAGTCAAGATCCGACTGATTTAAAGTCAATGGCCGACCAATTGAAAGTCGGGCACCGACCAATTGAAAGGCAAGTGTCGACTAGGGCGGGATTCGAGCTTGGTTACAACCCCTACTCGCTGGTGACGCAGGCCTTCAGCCCTTCCTGCGAGCCCCGGCTCCATTCCTCTTCGTAGTCGGGCCAGTCGTTCAGGAAGAGCATGTCGTCGTAGGTGGCGTGGCCGGAGCCCCAGCGGCGCTCGGGGTGCACCGAGTCGTGATGGGGGAAGGGGAGCCGGTATTTCTTCCAGCTCTCGTAGTAGCGGCGCATGATCTGGATGTAGAACTCCAGGGGGATGGCCGGCTGCTCGTGTTGTGAGACGAGGTCGGAGCCCGGCTCCCGGCGCCACTGGTTGAAGCGCGGGAACACGCCGTGGCGCATCATGAAGTCGACGCCGTCGCCGGTGGACTTGACCGCGTCGGCGATGTTGTCGAAGCCGTGGGGCTGGGCCAGCTCCACGCCGCAGACGAAGTTGGGCCGGGCGTTGCCCTCGCCCAACACCTCCACCGACTCGATCATCCACCGGACCCAGTTGTCCCAGCCGATGCGGCGGTTCTTGCCCGGGTTGATCCACTCGAACAGCCGCTTGTCCCAGACCTCCATGTTGGCGTGATGGCAGTCGACCCCCTCGGCGCGGTAGCGCTTCATGGTCTCCTTGTCCTTGGCGTTGGTCTGGATGTTGATGTAGCGGCGGTGGCCGCCCCACTTGAGGGCCGAGGCGTACTCCAGGTAGAAGTCGTCCTCCTGCCTGCCGTGGAGCTTCTTCAGGATGGTGCCGCCCGAGATCAGGAAGTCGATGGCGGGGGCATAACCCACTTCGTCGATGGCGTCCTGCTCGATGGAGCGGGCCACCTCGGCCACGTAGGCCACGGGCTTCACCGGCGTGTTGAAGGTGAAGTCCCGTGACTCCTTCATCTGGCGCACGTTGACGTTGATGTCGCAGAAGCGGCATTCCTCGTCCGGCCCCCAGTACTGGCAGTTGCGGAATACCGTGGCGAAATAGCCGAAGGCGATGATCTCGTGGTACTTGGTGCCGTCCTCGAAGGATCGCGTGTAGTACTTGAGCGGCTTGGGAAAGCTGACGTCACAGAGCTCGCGTCCGTCGAGCAGGAGCCGGGGCTCCCCGTCGACCATGTCGATGACGTAAGGTGAATCCGGGTTCAGGGTGGTCTGGACGATGACGGGGCGAAGGTCCAGGTGGCCGTCGCGGATGGTGAACCACTCGGGCGTCCTGCGGTGTTCCTTCCGCTTCATGTCCTTCATGGACATCAGATCATAGGAGAACAGCCGGTAGGACTTGACCAGGGCGTCGGAGGCCAGCTCCAGGGCGGAGTCCGTAAACCAATGGCCCACCCGCAGGAGGTCCATCTTGAGTATCACCTCCCGGGGCATGTCCTCGTAGTTGCGCAGGTGCCACTCGAGGTATTCGGTCTCGCTCGACGACGTGACGCTGTCCAGTTCGGTCATGATCACAGCTCCCATTTCGCCGGACAGGCTCCTAGGACCCTGTATCCATCGGCAGCGCGGTGTGCGGGCACGGGCGGGTTTGAAACCCGCCCCTACATCGGATGTCGGGTTCCTGTGGCACAGGTTCCTACCCCGCGTAGCGCGGCACGATGTTGACCGGCGTGTACTCCGCCGGCGCCTCGGTCACGAACAGCTCCGGCTCGATGCCGTACAGCCGCCGGGCGTTGCCGCCGAGAAGCTTTTCCTGCACCTCCCGGGGCACACCGTACTTGTTCATGTTGTCCACGGCTTCCCAGGTGTCCGAGGCGTCGTGGTGCGGCATGTCCGACGACCACAGGGCGATGTTTTCGAAGATGTCCCAGAGCCGTAACGTGATGTCTTCGTCGCTCTCGAAGGCGATGAAGCACTGCCGGGCGAAGGTCTCCCGCGGGTCCGAGACGTTCTGCGGCGGCTTGGCCTGCTCCCGCACGAAACGGTAGAGGTCGAGATAGGTCTCGGCCTTTTCCAGGATCAGCGGCAGCCAGCTCGAGTTGGATTCCAGGATGGCGACCCTGAGCTTGGGGAACTTCTCGAGCCAGCCGGTGAGCAGCACGACCATGGTCCAGGTCTGGGCCTCGCTGATGAAGCTCAGGGACTCGGAGCCGGGCTGCACCGAGCCCATGCTCCGCATGATGTTCTCCACGAACTGTCCCGGCGAGTACACGTACACGTTGTGGGCGGTGAAGGGCGAACGCTGGGCGCCGCTCTTGCCCTGGGTGCCGGTCGACATCCGTTCCGCCATGGCCTCGGTCACCGCCTCGCCGCCCGAGGGAAAGGTGTGCATGCCCAGGGCCATGCCCAGCTCCTCGAACTCCCGCCACAGGGGGTCGAACTCGGGGAAGGTGGGGTAGCGGTCGTTGACGATGACCGGACGGACCACCGCGGATTTGAAGCCGAGCTTGGCCACCCGCCGGAGCTCCTGCACCGAATAGTCCACGTCCTGGATCGGCAGCACGGCGCAGGGATAGAGCCGCTTCCGGTCGGCGGCGCAATAGTCGTTGACCCAGTCGTTGTAGGCGGTGGCGCAGATCCGCGCGGCGTCGGCGTTCTTCACCAGCGGCATGCGCACGAAGGTGGACGGGAACACCATCACCTGATCGATGCCCGACGCGTCCATGTCCTTCAGGCGGACCTGGGGGTCGCGCTGGCTGGCGTTGCGGCCGATCTCCTCGTCCCATCGGGGATCGCTGGGCGGGATGGAGCCCAGGATCTTCTTGTTCATCCCCGGGTGCCAGCCCTGTCCCGGGTACGTGTAGGTCTTGGGATTACCGTAGCTCACGTGGCCGTTCACCACCATCACGAGCCGGTCCATGTCGCGGTAGAAGTGCTGCTTGGCGAACGCCCGCTGCTTCTCCGGTATGTACTCGTCCCAGACGTCCTTGGGCTCGTGGATGTGACTGTCGCAGTCGAAGACCGGAAAGTCCTTGGTGCGCCCCTGTGCCGAATAGGCCATGATCGACTCCTCGTGCCGGTATGTGCGCGGGCGGGTTTGAAACCCGCCCCTACACGCCACGGCCGGATCTTTCCGAGAACAACAGGCGGCTACGGTTCGCGCGTCCGGGCAGCCGTCTATGCGCTCGGCTTGAACTTCGGCAGCGTGTACTCGTCGTGGTCCTCGAACACCACCTCCACCGCCATCCCCACCTTCACCTCATCCGGCGGGATGTCTACGACGTTGCTCACCAGCCGCGGCCCTTCGTCGAGGTCCACCAGGGAGACGTTGTAGGGGATCTGGTCCTGGTAGGCCGGATGCCACGCCCGATGATAGGTGACGAAGGAGTAGATGGTGCCCTTGCCGCTCACCGGGACCCATTCGTTGTCCGACGAGAGACACTTGGCGCAGAGCGCCTGGGGCGGGAAGGTGAAGTACGCCTGGCACGCGTTGCACCGCTGCACCGTGAGCTTGTGCTCCTTGAGGTTGTCCCAGAAGGGCTTGGCCTCCACTTCCGCCAGGAAAGGTTGGTTGCGCGGCGCCGCGCGCCCGTGTTTGTCGTGCGCCTCTGATTTGCTCATTGTACCCCCAATACGAGTGATGCGTGCATGCACAGGCTGCCGCCGTGGCCGCTGATGATGCCCGCCCGGGCACCCTGCACCTGCCGCTCCGGTTCCACCTCGTTGCCGCGTAGCTGTTTGACGCCCTCGGTGACGTGCATGATCCCCTCGAGATGCGCCTGGGACAGCAGCCCGCCGTGGGTGTTCACGGGGATCTCGCCGCCCACCTCGATGCGGCCGTCCTTGACGAAGTCCTTGCCCTCGCCCTTGCCGCAGAAACCGTAGTCCTCGATGGTGATCATCGTGGTGATGGTGAAGCAGTCGTATATCTGGGCGAAGGCCATGTCCTTGGGTCCGAGCCCGGCCATCTTGTAAGCTGCCTCGGACGACTTCCGGCTCCCCAGGGTGGTGAGGGTGGGCGCGTCCATGACGCTGGAGTGCGGGTGGTGCTGCCCCATGCCCAACACCTGCACGGGCTTCTTGGGCAGGTCCCTGGCCCGCTCCATGCTGGTCACCAGCAGGGCGGCGCCGCCGTCCGACTCCAGCGAGCAGTCGAACAGGTGCAGCGGCTCCACGATCAGGCGCGAGGCCTGATGGTCCGACAGGGTCATGGGCTTCTGCATGGTGGCGTTCTTGTTCATGCACGCGTGCTTGCGCGTAGACACCGCGATCTGGCCCAGGTCTTCGCTGGTGGTGCCGAACTCGTGCATGTGACGCGTAGCCGCGAACGCGTGGTTGGCCACGGCGGAGAAATGGCCCCAGGGCTGCTCCCAGTGCTCGTCGCCGCTGCGGATGGGATAGCCGGGCGTGGGATCCGGCGTCGCCCGCTTGCGCGCGTGGACGCACACCACGTAGTTGGCCATGCCGGCCTCGATGGCCATCACCGCGTTCTGGATCATGGCGATGGGAGTGGCGCCCCCCAAGGCCAGGTCGGTGGCATAGTTGGGGTCGATGCCCGCCATGTGCGCCAGGCGCACCGCGTAGCTCCGGTGAGCGTCGGTCAGCGGCTGGTTGGTGAGGAACCCGTCCACCTGGGACGCGTCGATTCCGGCGTCTTCCAGGCAGGCCCGGATCGCTTCCAGATGCAGCGAGTTGGTGGTGGCTTCGGGCCGCTTGCCCACCTTGGTCTCGCCAACGCCCACGATGGCGTATTTGCCCGAGAGATTAGACATGATTGTGCTCCTTGTCCCGACGGTTTCGGATCCTACCCGTTCAGCTTGATCCGCACGGCGGGGCGTTCAGTACCTAAATCCGCGAAACGGGGCCATCCACTGCTCCTTGGCACTCTTCAGGCCGTTTCGTTTGACGTCCGCCAGGAACGCCGGGTCTTTCAGCGTGGCCTCGAAGGCTTTCCGCAGAATCGCCACCTTGTCCGTGGGCGTCTTCGGCGCCAAGGCCCAGACATGCATGGGTGCGGGTGGGTTGTCGCCCACCTCCATCCAGATGAACTCTCCGACGTCGTACGCGACGCCGGGAAGGTTCTCCATCTGCGCCGAGATTACGTCCCAACTCAGTTGGACCACCGAGAAGCCGTCCGGCCTGAGCACGTTGTAGGCGTAGTTGGCCCCGATGAGGCCGCTGGCGCCGGGCATGTTGATGACGAGGACTTTGGGCTTGTCCGGGATGTGTTTCCCAATGTGGCGCGCCAAGAGGCGGGCATGGGTGTCGTAGTCGCCGCCCGGCGGATACAGGCTAAAGATCTTTATCGTCTTTCCTTTGTACGGCGACTCCGCGGCGGCGGCGCCACAAGCCAACATGACTGTCATGGCGAGTACGAAGAACATCCGAGCCAGGAACATGTTCTACCTCCACTGGCTTCCAAACTGAATGGCGTGATCGAACGCCGTCCGCCGCCCGGTTACTTGTCCAAGCCGATGATCTTCCGCGCGCGGCTGATGATCTCCGGCGTCATCTGCTTTTTCATGTCATTCATGAGATCCACGAGGTACTTGCCGCTCTTGGGATTGATGTCCAACCGGACCCGCGCGGCGTCCGCCAGAAATGCCGGGTCCTTGAGAGTGGCGTCGAACGCGCTTTGCAGGATCTGGACCTTGTCCTTCGGGGTACCCGGGGGCAGGGCCCAGGGCCGCAACATGGCCGCCGGCAGCATCAGGACCTTCATGAAGGCAATGTCGGCCGGCTTGGTGACCCTGGGGTTCAGGTACGGTACCTTTCGCTCCTCCAGCTCCGGGTTACGTTCCTCGCCGATGTAGGCGATGATCTTGGCATCGCCGTCGTCGATCATGGACATGCCGGTGGACTTCACCGAGTCCCAGCTCCAGCCGGTAAGGGCGTCCACTTCCTTCTGCAGAAGCGCCGCCCGGATCGGCGCCGTGCCCTTGTAGCCTGACACGATCTTGGATGTCTTCGGGCCGAAGATGTCATTCATGGCCAAGGGGATACTGCAGGTCGGGCTGTTGCGTGACGTACAGCCGAAGATCAGCGTCTCGGTCTTCGGATTCAGCCAATCGTCCATGCTCTGGATCGGGGATCCTTTGCGCACCACCGCGGTGACGGCACCGGAATTGGCCAGTCCCAGCCAGATGAACTTGTTGATGTCGTACTTGATCCCGGGGAAGTTCAGGAACTGCGCCTGCGCCAGATTCCAGCTCGGCTGGACGAGGGAAAGGCCGTCGGGCTTCGTCACGTTGTATACGTAGTTCGTGCCGATGAGGCCGCTGCCGCCGGGGATGTTGATGACGATCGCTTTGGGGTTCCCAGGTATGTGTTTACCCAAGTGACGCGCGAAAAGGCGGGAGTAGGTGTCGTATCCGCCCCCCGGTGCATGCACCGAGACGATCTTGACCGTCCTGCCTTCGTAGAACGATTTCGCTCCGGCAACGCTTCCGCAAGCCAGGAGCACCGCCGAAATGAGTCCGATCCATGCCATTCGTCGAAACATGATAGTTCTCCTTGTTGGGGTATAGAGCCCTCTCTTGATTCGCACCAGGCTACGATAAACCAGCCGACGGGGCATTTCAAACGCTCCGAACCTGTCGTGCCGGCGCGCCGAACCCGTTATCCCGGAGCCCAGATTGTCATCCCGGACCCCCGAACCGTCATCCCGGACCCCGAACTGTCATCCCGGACTTGATCCGGGATCCAGGCGAGGTGGCGGAGCCGGTCGGTCTGTCCTCCTCCGCCCCGCCCACCCTGGATCCCAGGTCAAGCCCGGGATGACGGGGAGGCGCTCCCGTGTCCCGGGTCAAGCCCGGGATACGGAGAGGAGCGAGAGTCCACACGCGGCGCCTTGCCGGGGGTCGCCGATTCCGCTTATCTTCACCAACGCGGGGGCCGTTTGCAGGAGCCTTATGCAGAACCCTATGCAGAGCCTTACGCACAACATTGGGAGGTGCCATGTCCAAACCGATCCTACACGGCGTCAAGGTGCTGGACCTGAGCCACATGTACCCGGGCACGCTGTGCACTTGGCTGCTGGCGGCCTTGGGCGCGGAGATCCTCAAGGTGGAGGAGCCCGGGGCCGTGCGCTCCGGGGCGCCTTTTCTCAACCAGGGCAAGAAGAGCATCACGCTGAACCTCAAGTCCGACCCGGGACTCAAGGTCCTGCATGACTTGGCGAAGGCGTCGGACATCGTGCTCGAAGGCTTCAGGCCCGGCGTGGCACGCCGGCTCCGGGTGGACTACGAGACGCTCCGGCAACTCAATCCCAAGCTGGTCTACTGCTCGATATCGAGCTTTGGACAGACCGGTCCGTCGGTTTCCTACTCGGCCCACGACATCAACTTCCTGGCGCTGAGCGGTATGCTGGCCATCGGCCGGGAGGCCGGCCGGAGACCGCTGCCGCCGGCGGCCCAGGTGGCCGACGTGGCCGGAGGCGGGTACCCGGCCTTGAGCGCGATCCTCGCCGCCTACATCGCGGTGCTGCGGGACGGGGAGGGCCGCTACATCGACATCTCCATGTTCGACTGGACCCTGCTCATGGTGGCGCGCTACCTGATGTTGGAGCCGCCGCCCCGCCGCTCCCGGCCGGTGGTCAAGCGCGAGCACGCCACCCTGGCCGGCTCCGCGGCCTGTTACGACACCTACGAGGCGGGGGACGGAGGCTTTGTATCGCTGGCGGCCCTGGGACCGAAGCAGTGGGGTCTGTTGTGCAAGGCTCTGGGCCTGAAGCGATACACCGACGCGTCTTTCGACCCGGAGAAGATGCCGCGCATCAAGGCGGCGATGCGGCGTACCTTCAAGACCCGGCCCCGGGATCACTGGGTGCAGCTTCTCAGGAACGAATACGGCCTGTCGGCGGCGCCGGTGTACGAGCCCGAGGAGGTGCTGGAGGATCCCCACGTGCGTTTCCGGAAGACGCTTGCCCGGCGCAAGGACACCGGCGCCGTCGAGTTCTCGCCGCCGTTCTGGTTCGCCGGCGCCCGGAAGCCCGGCGGGAGGATCTGCCGCGTGGGCCAGCACACCGGTGTCGTGCTCAAGGAGCTGGGCTACAGCGCCGCCGAGATCCGCGAACTGCGCAAGGCCAAGGCCATTTGACTGGCGGTCTCGCCTCCCGTCCTGCCGCCCGGTTGAACGCGGCCTTGTAGGCCGGGTTAGCCGGGGTTAGCCGCAGGCGTAACCCGACACGGTCGTGGCAGCCCTGTCGGATTACGCTTCGCTAATCCGACCTACGTGGCCGCGAGCTGTGGAATGGCCGGTTGAACAGCATCCTGTATTGGAGTAATTGTCCGGTAGCCCTTTCAAGGGGCTTTCAGGGCGCCGTGACGGCGCCGTTGGAGGAAGCACGCGATGTCAGAGGTAAAGCCAGGGTTGGAAGGGGTGGTGGCCGGTGAAACGGCTATCTGTTCGGTGCGCCCGGAAGG
This sequence comes from uncultured Binatia bacterium (SeqCode), assembly GCA_965221155.1. Taxonomy (GTDB): domain Bacteria; phylum Desulfobacterota; class Binatia; order UBA9968; family JAJDTQ01; genus JAJDTQ01. Next base: position 3,778,743 of record OZ244869.1, read on the forward strand.
TGAGCTGATCTACCGCGGCTACGACGTGCACGATCTGGCCGAGCAGGCGACCTTCGAAGAGGTGGCGTACCTCGTGCTCTTCGGCCGGCTCCCGACCAAAGCCGAGCTTGGGGCCTTCGACGCGGAGCTCCGGTCCAACCGGGCACTGCCGCCGGGGACGATCGAGAGCCTTGAGCTGCTCCCTTCCGATGCCGTCCCCATGGATGCCTTGCGTACCGCGGTATCGACGTTGGCACTCTACGACCCCGACGCCGGGGACGACACGCATGACGCCAACCTGAGGAAAGCTACCCGGCTGCTGGCGCGCATGGCCACCGTGGTGGCGGGCCAGCATCGGCTCTCCCAGGGGCTGGACGTGGTGGCGCCGGACCCCGAGCTCAACCACGCGGCGAACTTTCTCCACATGCTGCGCGGCCGGCGGCCGGACGAGTTCGAGGCCAGGGTGCTGGAGGTGACGCTGATCCTGTACCTGGAGCACGAGTTCAACGCCTCCACGTTCGCCGCCCGGGTGATCGCGTCCACGCTGTCGGACCTTTACGGTGCGGTGGTGGGCGCCATCGCCGCCCTCAAGGGGCCGCTGCACGGCGGCGCCAACGAGAAGGCCATGGAGGTCATCCTGGAAATTGGCGAACCGGGCCGCGCCGAGGGATGGGTGGAGGAGAGCCTGCGGCAGAACAGGCGCGTCATGGGCTTTGGCCATCGCATCTACAAGACCGCGGATTCCCGGGTGGAGGTGGCCAAGAAGTGGGGCGCCCTGCTGGGCAAGCAACTCGACGACACCCGGCTGAGCGACATCTGCACGACCGTCGAGGAGGTCATGCGCCGGGAAAAGAACCTCTGCCCCAACGTGGATTTCTACGCCGCGCCCATCTACCACATGATGAAGATTCCCGTGACCCTCAACACGCCCATCTTCGCCATGAGCCGGGTCGTGGGTTGGTCGGCGCACGTCATCGAGCAGATGGACAACAACCGCCTGTTCCGGCCCAACTCCCGGTACGTCGGCGCTGAGGGGCTCGCGTTCGAGCCGCTGGACCGGCGCGGCTGATCCGGAGGGGGCTCACGGACTCATGGCGGAGTTGCAAACCGCACCGCAAGCGCTGGATGGCGTGAGGGTCCTGGAGCTGGCGGGCGCCGAGGGCGAGTACTGCGGCAAGCTCCTGGCGGACTTCGGCGCCGAGGTGATCAAGGTGGAGCCGCCCGGAGGCAGCCCTTCCCGCGCCGAGCCACCGTTCAAGGACGACCGGCCGGGACCCGACCGGAGCCTTCCCTTCCTGTACTTCAACGCCAACAAGAAAAGCATCACCGCGGACCTCGATACCGAGGCGGGGCTTGAGCGCGTCCGGCGGCTGGCCCGGACCGCGGACGTGGTGGTGGAGAGCGCCGTGCCCGGGACCCTGGCGGCCGTGGGCCTGGGGCAGGCGGACTTGCGGGCGGCCAACCCGAGGCTCGTCTACGCGTCCGTCACGGCATTCGGCCAGACCGGACCCTACAGCGGGTACCGCTGGTCCGAACTCGTTGCTTTCGCCATGGGTGGGCTGATGTACGTGAGCGGCAAGCCGTCTTCCCCGCCGGTGAACGCGCCTGGCGCGCAGGCGTTTCTGGTGGGCTCGGCCCATGCCGCCCAGGCTATCCTCATAGCGCTGTGGCACGTGCGGCAGGGCGGCGCGGGGCAGCACATCGATATTTCGATGATGGACTGCCTGGCGGCCATGGAGAACATGGTGTCGCGTTCCGCTTCCACGGGGGTGCACCCGCGCCGGGACGGCACGCAGCATCGCTTCGCCACCCCCGGCACCATCTACCGCTGCCGGGACGGCTTCGTGCACATCTTCGTAACCAACTCCCAGGTGGGGGCTTGGGACCGGTTCGTGGGCTGGCTGGGACGGCCGGAGGCGCTGACGGGCGACGAGTTCGCGGACCCGGTCTATCGCCGCGCCCACGTGGCGGATGTGGACCGGGTGGTTTCCGGGGTCCTGGCGGAGCTTCCCAAGGAAAAGGTCTACGAGGAGCTGCAAGGCTGTCACGTCCCGTGCGCCCCGGTGAACACGCCGCTCGAGTTCGTGCGGGACCGCCACATCCAGTCACGGGGCTTCGTTGTCGATACGGTGCACCCGCGGCTTGGTCCAATGGAGTTTCCCGGCCGGGCCTACAAGACCGAGTCCTGGCGGTTCCGGCATCACGCACCGGCGGTGGGAGAGCATGACCGGGAGTTGCTCGGTGGAGAGGATTCGGTGCCGGACCATTTGCATCGAGCGGGGCCTGCGGGTCCGGAGGCCACGCCGGATCCGTCGCCGCAGGATACGGCTACGGTGACCAACCCCGCGCCGGCCCGGGGGTCCCGGACCGCGCGTACAGCGGGAAACGGAGCGGCGCCAGGCGGCCTGCCTTTGACGGGCATTCGCGTGGCCGACTTCACCCACATGGTCGCCGGCCCTTACGGCACGATGCAGCTTGCCTACTTCGGCGCCGAGGTCATCAAGATCGAATCCCGGGCGCGGCCGGACACCTGGCGCATCCGCGAGGGCAACAAGGACGTGGAAGCGTCGCTGCCCTTTGCCGACCACAATCGTAACAAGCTGTCGGTGACCGCCAACCTCAAGACCGGCGAGGGCAGGGACGTAGCCCGTCGCATCATCGCCATGAGCGACGTCGTAGTGGAGAACTTCAGCGTCGGGGTCATGGACCGCCTGGGTCTGGGCTACGAGGAGCTCAAGGCGGTGAAGCCGGACATCGTCATGATCCGGCTTCAGGGACTCGGCACCACCGGCCCTCGGAAGGACTACGTCACCTGGGGACCCAGCCTGATGCCGTTTTCCGGCATGAGCTGGCTGTGGAACCATCCCGACGGCGGCGCGCCGGTGGGATCGCAGACCTCCTATCCCGATTACATCGTCTCCGTCCACATGGCCTTCGTGCTCATGGCGGCGCTGCACCACCGGGCCAACACGGGCGAAGGGCAGCTCATCGACATTGCCCAGGGAGAGGTTACGGCATCGCTGATCGGGCCGGCGCTGCTGGACGGGTTGGTCAACGGACGCACTGCCAAGCCTTTGGGAAACGGCAGCCGCCGGCGCGCGCCCCACGGCTGTTACCCCTGCCGGGGTGACGACGCCTGGTGTGTCGTATCGGTGGGCGACGAGGAGGAGTGGCGGCGTTTCTGCGCGGCCACGGGCCATGACGCGGCGCTCGGGGACGAACGGTTCGCCACCTTGGAGCGGCGTCTTGCTAACGCCGCGGCTCTGGACGAGCTGGTGTCGGAGTGGACGCGCCAGCGGGGCCCCCGCGAGGTCATGGAAACGCTTCAAGCACACGGCGTGACCGCCGGGATGGTGTCCGACGGCACGACTCTCGTCAATGACCCGCATCTACGGTCCCGCGGCTCCGTCGTCGAGCACCAGCATCCGCGCCAGGGCCGGCTCACCCTGCCGGGCATCGTGATGAAGCTTTCCGAGACGCCGGGGGAGATCCGCCGGCATGCCCCGTTGCTGGGTCAGGACACGCACGCTGTCCTGAACGGGTTGCTCGGACTGACTGACGAGGAGATTCGCGGCCTGGAGGCCGCCGGGGCGTTTTGACAGGGCGTAGACGTGCTACCGCGCCTACCGTCGTTCTGGGCTGATGCGGAGTCCAGCGGCGGCCTCTCTGTTACACCGTGGAACAGGCAGCGAGGCCCCGAAACCGTTATCCGGGGCGCCCCTTCCTGTCATCCCGGGCTTGACCCGGGATCCAGGGGCTGGGAGGGGGAGACAGGCCGAACGGTTCAGCCATCCCGCCTGGACCCCGGATCAAGTCCGGGGTGACGATTTGGTCGTTCAGGGTGACACCGGGCCGTCCGGGGCGACGCCCCGAGCACCGGCGGGCTGTTCTCACGTTAACGAAAGGAGTAAAGGAAGCGAATGGACTATCGAGCGATCATATTCGAGCGCAAAGACGGCATTGCATATCTGACCCTGAACCGGCCGGAAGTGCTGAACGCCCGCAACCGCCAGATGCGCGAGGAGCTCATCGACGCGGTGACGGCCATCCGGGCGGATCCGGAGGTGCGGGTGGTGATCCTCACCGGCGCGGGAGAGAGGTCTTTTTCGGCGGGCAGGGATCTCAAGGAGGCGGCCCAGGAGAAGGTCGGCGTGGTGGCGGCCCGGCAGGCGAAGATGGAGATCAGCGATACCGAGATGATCGCCCGGCTCAACAAGCCGGTGATCGCGGCCATCAACGGCTTCGCCCTGGGCGGCGGCTGCGAGCTGGCGCTGGCCTGTGATATCCGGGTGGCGGTGGAAGGCGCCAAGGTGGGGCTCCCGGAGGTCTCCCGCGGGATGATCCCGGGGAGCGGCGGCACCCAGCGCCTGTCGCGGGTGGTGGGTCTCGGCAAGGCGCTGGAACTGATCCTTACCGGCAGCGTCATCGACGCCGAGGAAGCCTGCCGCATCGGCCTCGTGAACAAGGTGGTGCCAAGGGACGGGCTCATGGCCGCGGCCCAGGAGTACGCCCAGGCCATCGCCACCAAGGCGCCGGTGGCCGTGGTGTTCGCCAAGGAGGCGGTGCGCGAGGGCTACGAGATGTCCCTGGACGACGGCCTGCGCCTGGAGACCGACCTCTCGGCGCTGCTGAGGACCACCGAAGACGTCAAGGAAGGGGCGCGGGCGTTCGTCGAGAAGCGGCCGCCCCAGTGGCGCGGACAGTGACCGCCCTTCGGGATTTGCGATTCAGGGAGACTCCAATTCACGGGAGCAAACCCTCCGAGGCCCGATGAGGAAATGTAGGGGCGGGTTTCAAACCCGCCCGTGCCCGTGCCACCTGCCTGGCCCGGACAGGTGCCGGAGACGTAGAGACGTAGGTCGGATTAGCGAAGCGCAATCGGACATCGGATTGAACGACAGGAGATGACATGGCGGAATACGGCTCGGATCTAATCGTGGACATGCTCAAGAGCCTGGGCATCAAGTACGCGGCCCTGAACCCCGGGGCGAGCTTCCGCGGTATCCACGACTCGCTGGTGAACTACAACCACAACACGAACCCGGAGATCATCGTGTGCTGTCACGAGGAGATCGCGGTGTCCGTGGCCCACGGCTACGCCAAGGCCACGGGCGAGCCCATGGCTGCCATCGTGCATGACGTGGTGGGTCTCCAGCACGCCTCCATGGCAATCTACAATGCCTGGTGCGACAAGGCGCCGGTGCTGGTGCTGGGCGGGACGGGGCCCATGGATACGACCAAGCGGCGGCCCTGGATCGACTGGATCCACACGGCGCTGGTGCAGGGCAACTTCGTGCGCGATATCGTCAAGCTGGACGACCAGCCCATGAGCCTGGGGGCGTTGTCCAACTCCATCCTGCGGGGCTACCGGGTGGCCATGACCGAGCCCAAGGGGCCGGTGTATCTGTGCTTCGATCTCGACCTGCAGGAGTCGCGGCTGCCGGAGGCCATGGCCGCGGGGGTGCCGGCGCCGGACCGCTTCCGCCCGCCGGTGGCGCTCCAGGCCGAGCAGGGCGCCATTGAGGAGGCCGCGGCCTGGTTGTGCGGAGCGAAGAACCCGCTGATCATCGCCGACTACATGGGCCGGAATCCCCAGTCCATGCTCTCGCTGGTGGAGCTGGCGGAAGCCCTGGGGGCGCCGGTGGTGGACCGGGGCGCGCGCCACAACTTCCCCAACACCCATCCCCTGGACTTGAGCGGCAGGGAGAAGGAGCTGGTGGCCGAGGCCGACGTGATCCTGGGGCTGGACGTCATGGACCTCTACGGCGCACTGCACCGGCACGACGCCAAGACCCAGACGTCGCCGCCCGCGTTCCAGCCCGGCTGCCGCATCGTCAACGTGACGCTGGCGGACTTCGCCATCAAGAGCTGGTCCACCGAGTACATGGAGCTGTCGCCCGTGGACCTGCCGATCCTGGCCGACACCAGCGTGTTCGTACCCGCCCTCACCGAGGCGGTCCGGCGCCTGGGCGGACCCGAGCAGGCCGTGAAGGACGATCGCTGCCGGGCGCTGGAGACGCGCCACCGGGAGATTCGCGAGGAGAGCCAGGCCATGCTGCGGAAGCGCTGGGACGAGCGGCCGATCTCGCCGCCGCGCATGTCGCAGGAGATCTGGGAGGTCATCAAGGACGAGGACTGGACCCTGGTGGCCGGGTCCTTCCGGGGCTGGCCGCGGCGGCTGTGGAACTGGGAGAAGCCCAACGCGTTTCTCGGCGGCTACGGCGGCGGCGGGCTGGGCTACGCCCCGGGAGCCTCCATCGGCGCGGCCCTGGGACTCAAGGACACCGGCACCGTGTGCATCGACCTGCAGCGCGACGGCGACCTGCTGTTCACCAACAGCGCCCTGTGGACCGCCGCCAGCTACAGCGTGCCGCTGCTCATGATCATGACCAACAACCGCACCTACTACAACGACGAGGAGCACCAGGAACGGGTTGCGGTGGCGCGCAGCCGTCCGGTGGAGAACAAGGGCATCGGCATGCGCATGGAAACCCCGCCGGTGGACTTCGCCACCCTTGCCAAGTCCTTCGGCGTTTACAGCGAGGGGCCCATCGAGGACCCGGCGGACATTCAGGCGGCGGTCAGGCGTGCGCTGGCGGTGGTCAAGGAAGAACGCAAGCCGGCGTTGCTGGATGTGATCATACAGGCGATCTGAGGAATTGAATGGCGTCCTTCGACTTCGCTCGCCCTTCGACGGGCTCAGGACTCGCTACGCTCAGGACGAACGGAGGGAGGTTGTCTCGGCAGATACTAACGGCGGCCGTTAGCGGTGAAGCCCTCAACGTGCTCAGGACGAACGGCAAAAGCTTTCCAAAAACCGTTCGTCCTGAGCGTAGCGAGGCGCAGCCGAGCGAAGTCGAAGGACGCCATGTTGCACGGTGACCAAGAACCAGGTTTCCCTAAACGCAGTCAGGAGGATTCGTCATGGCATACGATATCGTGATCCGGGGCGCGACCATTTGTGATGGCTCGGGAAAGCCCCGGCACACCGGGGACGTGGCCATCGAGGGAGGAACGCTGAGGCAGGTGGGCGGCAAGGCCGGCCCCGCCCGCCGCGAGGTGGATGGCGACGGCCTGGTGGCGGCACCCGGCTTCGTCGACGGCCACACGCACATGGATGCCCAGTTGCTGTGGGACCCCCAGGTGACCAGCTCCTGCTACCATGGCGTCACCAGCATCGTCACGGGCAACTGCGGGCTGAGTCTGGCGCCGTGCAAGCCCGAGGACCGGGACATCCTGCTCCAGACCTTCTCCCACGTCGAGGGCATGGACATCGAGCTGCTGCGGCGCGCGGTGGAATGGAGCTGGACCGACATGGCCGGTTACATGAACGCGGTGGAGGCCATGCGGCCGGCGCTGAACGTCGGCATGCTGGTGGGTCACTGCCCGCTGCGCCAGTACGTGATGGGGGAGGACGCCATCAAGCGCGCCGCCACCGCGGACGAGATCGCGGCGATGCAGGCGCTGTTGCGCGAGGCCCTCAATTCCGGGCTGCTGGGCTTCTCCACCAACCGCAACGAGCGCCACTTCCGCGAGGACGGCGAACCGCTGCCCAGCCGGCTGGCGGAGTGGGAGGAGCTGGAAGCCCTGGGGCAGGTGCTCGCGGACCTCGATCGAGGGGTGATCCAGATGAGCTCGGCGGGCCAGAACGCGGCGCGGGTGGCGTCCCTGGCGGACTTCTCCCTGCGTACCGGCCGTCCGGTGGTGTGGAACGCCATCCTGCACCGCTGGGCCAAGCCCGACGAGTGGCGTGAGTTGCTGGACGCCACGGCGAAGGGGTTCGAGCGCGGCGCCCGGGCCTGGGCCAACACCAACGTCCGGCCCTTCAACAACCGCTTCAACCTCATCGACGGGCAGGAGTTCGACGAGTTCCCCACCTGGCGCGGCCTCATGTTCAGTCCCATCGAGGAGCGCCGGGCGGCCTTTCAGGACCCGGAGGTGCGGAAGAAGCTCCGCTGGGAGGTGGTGGAGGACTCCGCCCCCGCGGCCTTCCACAGGCGCTGGGAGCTGGTCTACATCGTCAAGCCGGCGACCGAGAAGAACGCCCATCTCAAGGGCGCCAACGTCGCCGACTACGCCCGCTCCCAGGGCAAGGACGTCTTCGACGCGTTCATGGACCTGTCCCTGGAGGAAGACCTGGCGACGGGCTTTCAGACGGCCCACACGAACGGCGACGCCGATGCCGTGGGGGCCATCGTGTCGAATCCCTACACCGTGCTGGGGCAGTCCGACGCCGGCGCCCACGTGGCCATCGACGCGGGCTTCGGCTACTGCACCCTGCTGTTGGCCAAGTACGTCAGGGAGCGCGGCGACCTCAGTCTCGAAGAGGGGGTCCGCAAGCTCACCTCCATGCAGGCCGACATCTGCGGCATCACCGACCGTGGCCGGCTCGAGCCCGGCATGGCCGCCGACGTGGTCGTCTTCGACCCCGCCACCGTGGCGCCGCGGGAGCCCGAGCTGTTGCACGACTTCCCCGGCGGCGCCGCCCGCCTGGCGCAATACGCGGACGGCATTCATACCGTCCTGGTCAACGGACAGGTGGCGCTGGAGGACGGCGAGCCCACCGGCGAGCGGGCGGGGAAGGTGTTGCGGAACGGGGTGTGAGGGAGAGCCGCCCTCTCCGTCATCCCGGGCTTGACCCGGGATCCAGGCAGGTGGCCGCTGTAGCCAGCGGATGCTGGGGGGCACTGCTCACACCGCCAGTGTGATGCCTTCGGCCCGCGTGGCCAGGCTGAGCTTGCGGTCGAGGGTAGCCAGCGGCCGTTGTTGCCGGACCGCCAGTTCCAGATACATCGCGTCATACGCCGTCAGACCGTGTGTCCTGGCCAGCCTGAAAAGGGATGCATTGTCGGGCGCATGGTCCAACTGAATGCCCAGAGCGTCAATGGCCTGCAACGCTGTCGCGGTATCTTCCCGCGTCAAATGCCCTCTTCGCTCGGCGATGACCAGCACGTTCCGTACTTCCACCCACCACAGCGTCGGAGCGACACCTCCGATTTCCGTTACCTGCTCCAGGATGGCGTCGGCCTGTGTCGATCGTTCATCCCCGAGCACCCATGCGATGGTGACGGAACTGTCCAGAACCGAGGCCTTCAACGCCGTCCTTCGTCGCGCATCCGGAGAATGTCCTGGGTCGTGGCCCACCCGATCCGCTCGCGCAGGTCGCGGAGCACCCCGGCGGCGGCAACAGCAGATCCACGGTCCGGTGCTTCCGGCGGTGTCAGTCGGGCCACCGCGCGGCCGCGTTTGGTGATGATGATGGTTTCACCGCGAGCCACCTCATCAAGAAGTGCGGAGAGATGGGTTTTCGCTTCAAATGTGCCGACTTCTCTCATATTACTTGTCAACCTTATAAACTAGTTTTCTGTCTAGTTAAAAGAATTCGGTGATGTCAAGATTGGCATCGCCTGGGAGATCGCGATCAAGTACGGGCCCGGCCGGCTTTCGCTCCCTGAGCCGCCGGCGGTCTACGTGGCTGAGAGCATGCGACGGAGCGGCGCAGGGCTCCGCGTGGTAACGCCACAGCCACCTTGACATCAACACATCAATAAACTTATGTTTCGATGCATGAGAACGACATTGACGCTCGATCCTGATGTCGCGGCCTTGGCTCAGCGGATCCAGAGGACACACGGACGCAGTTTCAAGGCGATTGTCAACGAGGCCTTGCGCCAAGGTCTGCGCACCATGGCGGCCCCATCCGGCCGGCCGGGTACCTACAGGACGCCTTCGGTTGACCTCGGGCGATGTTTGACCGGCAGCCTCGACGACGTGGCCGAAGTGCTTGCCGTAGCTGAAGGCGAAGGGTTTCGGTGATCCTTCTGGACGCCAACCTGCTGGTCTACGCCTACGTCGAGTCTTTTCCGCAGCATGCCAAGGCGCATGAGTGGCTGGATAGACAAATCAACGCCACCGCGCCGGTAGGCATTCCATGGCCGAGCCTGCTGGCCTTCGTGCGGATCGTCAGCAATCCGCGCATCTTTGATCAACCGGCCCGGGTGTCCGCCGCATGGCAGCAGGTGGAGTCATGGCTCGCCACGGAAACCGTCTGGGTTCCTCTGCCAACCGAGCGCCATCATGAGGCGCTCGCACCCCTCATGGCAAGCGTGGAAGGCCGGGCGAATCTCGTGCCGGACGCTCACCTTGCCGCACTCGCCATCGAGCACGGTCTTGTTCTGTGTTCTACGGACGGCGACTTCGCCCGCTTCGACGGTTTGGAGTGGCGCAATCCCCTGAAGTAGATGCTCCCCGATGCCGGCTGCGCGATGCTCTCATGACGTGAGTCCGGGTCCAGCCGCGCCCGCATTGCCAAAGCCGGATAGAGTGAGGGCGCGCAGCCGTTACAACTCGAAAACCGGTACCTCCATGGCACGGGCAACGGTGGTCATCCGGCGGTCGTAGCTGGCCAGCGCAACCGGCTGGCCTTGGCTGCGCAAGTACTCGCATGACGCCAGATGCAGCGCATCGAGCGTGCGTACGGGTAGGGGAAACGCTTCCAGGGCGCGGGAGAGCACCGGGGGTGAAAGCTCCAGCATGGCGATGCGTCCGATGAGTCCGCGGGCCGCGTCGCCGTGGGTGTCGGCAAGCTGGCGGGCATGCAGCCGGGTCCAGATCTCGTATTCCATCAACCGGCTGGTTATCAGGGTTTCACTCCACAGCGTGGCAGGCGGGCGCCGGTCTTCGGCCAGCAATTGGGCCAGCACGACGGAGGTGTCGACGTAGATCACCGGTCGCTTCTGTCGTCATCCAGCTCACCGAGCAGATCGCTCAGCGGCGCCACGGGTTTTGATGGGGGAGGTTCTCCGGCGGCCGGCAGCACGGGCGGTGTCAACCAACCCGAACGTACCGCCTGCGCCAGCAGGGCGTCGGCGAGAAACGGGCTCCTGGTCTCTCTCGGAGGGCCGATTTCCGCTACCACGCGATCCCGGTCCGTTACCAGGACGGTTTCGCCAGATGCCGCCAGCCGGATGTATTCGCTGAGCCGGTTGTTGAGTGTTTTGATTCCCACCGATCGCATGGTTGACAAGGTAGCAACTGGTGGCTACCTTGTCAACCCCATCTCCTGGTGCGATCGGCAGGAAATGGGTTCACCCTACTTCATCTTCAGGGTCTTCTTCATCGCGGGCGTGTACTTCCGGTAGAGCGCCGCGAGGTCCGCGATGTCCTGGTTGGCCCGCTTGGTGCCGCCCGGGTCCAGCACCAGCCCCGACTTCTTGATGAACGCGTTGTAATCCTTGTCGTTCATGGCCTTCATCAGCAGCGTCTCCAGGGCCTTCACCACCTTGGCCGGGGTTCCCGGCGGGGCCGCTATGTGGCGGGCTGAAGACACCGTGATGTTGTAACCCGCCTCGATGGCGGTGCGGACATCGGGCGCATTGATGGCTCGCTTGGGTCCCAGGGTCAGGAGCGGCCGGATTTCGCCCGTTTTCAGGTACGGCACCACGGAGGGATGGTCGATGGGCTGGAGAAAGACATCGTAGTCGCCGCGCAGCAACCCCGGAAGGTTCTCGCCGGTGCCGCGGTAGCCGGACACGACTTGGAAGTTGATGCCCAACTCGGCGGCCGCGATGAAGGCGTCGACCCAGCGTCCAACGCCGATGGCCTCGAGCCCCCAAGTCACGCGTTTTGATTTCTGCAACTGCCCCAGCGACTTGTACTTGGAGTCCTTGCGCATGAGCAGGGCGTAGGGCTCGCCGCCTACCCGCGCCACCCAGGTGAACTTCTCGTAGTCGTAGCCCACATTCTCGACGCCCCTGAGGAAGGGCACGGGCATCATGCCGCCGTGCAGTTGTCCTATGGTGTAGCCGTCGGGTTTGGAGCGGTACAGATAGACGGTGCCGGTAATGCCGCCGGCGCCGGTGACGTTCTTGACGATCATCTTGACGCCCTTGGGCAGATACTTCCCGCCGAAGCGGGAGATGGCCCGGGAAATGGTGTCGAAGCCCCCGCCCGGCGAGAAGGTCACAACGCTGTTGATGTTCTTCTCCGGGAACTCCGCGTGGGCCGCGGTGCCGAGCAGCATCAGTGCCGCAAAACCGATCATCACGACGCGTAGCGAATGAGTCATGGGTACACCTCCGTGAAAGACGAGAACCGCCGATTCTTCGGGCGCGGGGAAGCATGCCCGCGCCGTTTCAGGGCCGCCATGTTTATTCAGTCACGGGGCGCGTGTCAAGCGGAGTGTGAGTGTCTGGCGGCGCCGAAACGGGGAGGCCGGCCGTGCCCGAGCGTGCCGGCCCGCGACGGGTTTCGGACGGATGGCCGCCTGTCTTGACAACACACCGGCTATGGCCCTAGAGTCGGCATGTTGAACGCGGCCGCCCACGTGACAGGGGATGTGCCCCGAGGCGTGACCGGATATCACACCAGGTCTTGCTCCGCCGAGCCGCCGGCGTCTTTGTCACCCACCAAACCAATCGAGGAGGAAACCATGGCCAGAGACATCGAAGTCATCGATGCAGACGGACACATCACCGAGAGCGACGAGCAGCTCAAGCAGTACATGGAGGCGCCCTGGGTGGACCGCACCGCGACCCTCTACCCGATCGACAACTGGGACCGTTCAATCGGAGGGACCCTGGGCACCACGGCGGGTGACGCGAAGACGTGGCTCAACGCCATGGACGAGGGCGGGCTCACCACCGCGTACCTCTATCCGACCGGCGGCCTGGGCATCGGCTGGATCCGCGAGCCGGACCTGTCCGTAGCCCTGTGCAAGGCTTGGAACGATTTCGTTTCGGAGGAGTTCCAGAAGGTCAGCCCCAGACTCAAGGGGGTGGCGCTGGTGTCCTTTCAGGATGTGCCCGAGGCGGTCAAGGAACTGCGCCGGGCGGTCCAGGATCTCAAGCTCACCGGACTCATGTTGCCGGCCGTCGGGCTGCGTTTGCCGCTGGGGCATCAGGACTACTGGCCCATCTATGAAGAGGCGGAAAAGCTCAACTGCATGGTGGGCGTGCACGCCACGGTGCGGGGGCCGCAGTATTTCGGTGCGGACGGGTTCGACCAGTTCATCGAGGTCCACACCCTGTCCCACGCCTTTGCCCAGATGATGCAGATGACCAGCATGATCTTCCGGGGCGTGCTCGACCGGTTTCCGAACCTTCGGGTGGCGTTCATGGAGGCGGGTTGCTCATGGGCGCCCTATTGGGCCGGGCGCATGGACGAGGAATGGGAGAAGCGCGGTCCGGCCGAGGCGCCGCTGTGCAAGAAGAAACCCAGCGAGTATGTGCGTAACGGCAACGTCTACTTCCACGCCGAGGACTATGAGCCCTTCATCGGCGAGACCGCCAGGTTCCTGAGCCCGGACGTGCTTTACTACGCGTCCGACTATCCGCACTGGGACATGGAGTTCCCGGAGAACATCGACCACTTGGGAAGACGCGAGGACCTGTCCCCCGAGGAAAAGAAATGGCTGTTGGCGGATTCGGCCAAGCGGCTGTACGGGGTCACGAGCTAGGAGCTCCGACCGAGTGACCCGTAGGTCGGATTGGCGAAGCGTAATCCGACACGTTGTACCGTGTCGGATTACGCCTTTCGGCTAACCCGACCTACGGGAGAACCGATTCCGCTCTCCAAGGATTCCGGCCCCGTATCCGGCCGGGGTCCCCTCAGAACTCCGTTATCTCCCGCAACTGCATTTTCTTCCGCAGGGCCTGGCGCAGGACGTAGGCCCCCACGGCCAAGTCCTCGTCCGGGATGCCGTTGGACTGGAACAGGACCTTGCGGAGTTCGCCTTGGGTCCCGTCGGCCACGATGGTCTCCAGCGGCGTCACGTCCCGCCAGCGTAACCGCCTGCTGGCGCAGGCATCGATCAAGTCGCCGCTGTCGGTCTGCGCGGTGGCGACGTCGTCGGTGACCACCAGGTCCATGGACTTGATGAGCCTTCCCGACACCTCGTGCTTCACCGCCTGATTCGCGCCGATGGTGGCCACGAGAACGTCGTCCTTCAGCCGGCGGCCGTCGACGATGGGCGTGGTGGAATCGGTGGATATCACCAGGATGTCCGACTCGCTCTCGACCTCGTCCAGGGAGCCGGCCACTTTGAAGGGCGTCCGCACCACCTTGCTCATGGTGTCGATGAAGCCCTGCCGCCGCTCGGCGTTGCGGCCGAACACCAGCACCTGCTTCGGCCGGCAGGCCTTGACCACGGCTTCCACCTGGAACGTGCCCTGCCACCCGGGACCGATGAGACCCAGCACCGACGGCTTGGGCGGCGCCAGGTATTTCGCCGCGACCCCGGTGGCGGCCCCGGTCCGCAGGCTGCTGAGATAGGCCGCGCTCATGATGGCCTTGAGCCCGCCGGAACCGCCGTCGTAAAGGCTGATGGTGTTGGCCTTGGCGACATAGCTTCTCAGCGCGATCAGGTCGGAGCTCTCGTGCCACGCCGCCATCACGTTGAGCTGCTTGCCGCTCCCTTTGAGCCTGCGGCGTGGGACGGCCCGCATCTTCCCCGCGGCCCGGTCCTGAAACATCCTGTCGAGCAGCCGGATGGCCGTCGCCATATCGATGAGCTCGCGGGTCTGCTCCGCGCTGATGATCAAGGCCATGCGGTGTCCTTTCCTACCTGCCGAATTCGGTGCGGTTCAGCCTCTTTCTCTGGATCCCGGGTCAAGCCCGGGATGACGACCCGGGCCGTATTCAGGTGTGCCGTTTATGCGAATTACCGGACTGCCGCACCCCCTGCCGCGCGGTCCTCAGTCGCCGGCTCCCAGCTTGCGGTCGAGGTTGAAGGCGGCGCTGATGAGGCCCAGGTGGGTGAAGGCCTGGGGGAAGTTGCCCAAGGCTTCGCCGCGGGGGCCGGTCTCCTCGGAGTAGAGCCCCAGGTGGTTGGCGTAGCTAAGCATCTTCTCGAAGATAAAGCGGGCGTTCCGGAGCCGCCCGGCGCGGGTGAGGGCTTCCACGAGCCAGAAGGTGCACATGCTGAAGGTGCCTTCCTCGCCCGTGAGCCCGTCGGCCGTTTCGGCTACGTCGTAGCGGTAGACCAGGCTGTCCGATACCAGCCCGCCCTGATGCGGCGGGCAGTTGATGGCCTCCAGGGTCGAGAGCATCTTGGGGTCGGTGGGGGACACGAAGAAAACCAACGGCATGAGCAGGTTGCTGGCATCCAGGGTGTTGCTGCCGAAGGCCTGCACGAACGCCTTCCGCTTGGTGTTGAAGCCCTCGGCCATGATGCGCTGGTAGATGGCGTCCCGGGTCCTGAGCCAGCGCTCGCGGTTGGCCGGGAAGGAACGTTTCTCCGCCAGCCGTACCCCCCGGTCCAGCGCCACCCAGCACATGAGCTTGGAGTAGACGAAGTGCTGGCGGTCGCCGCGCACCTCCCAGATGCCCTCGTCCGGCTGGTCCCAGTGGTCGCACACCCACTCCATCAGGCGCGACAGGTTGGTCCACAGCTCCGAGTCGATGGGGGTGCCGTACTTGTTGAAGAGGTAGACGGAGTCCATCAGCTCGCCGTAGATGTCGAGCTGGAGCTGGTCGGCGGCGGCGTTGCCGATGCGCACGGGCGAGGACTTCCGATACCCCTCCCAGTGGTCGAGGGTGGACTCCGGAATGTTCTTCTCCCCGCGGATGCCGTACATGATCTGCAGGGAGCCGTCGGGTTTCGGGTCGCCGCAGCGTTCCTTGAGCCAGTCCATGAACCGGGCGGCCTCGTAGGTGAAGCCCAGCCGCATGAGTCCGTAAAGGCTGAAGCTGGCGTCACGGATCCAGGTGTAGCGGTAGTCCCAGTTGCGGATCCCGCCGATGTCTTCCGGCAGGCTGCAGGTGGGCGCGGCCACGATGGCCCCAGTGGGCGCGTAGCACAGGAGCTTCAGCATCAGCGCCGAGCGGTCCACCCGCTCGCGCCAGCGGCCGCTGTAGCGGGACTGGCGCAGCCACTGGTGCCAATACCGTTCGGTCTGCTCCAGCAGCTCCAGGCAGTCGTCCACCTCCGGGCAGTCGCAGTCGATGCCGCGCTCGTCGACGCCCTGGAACACAGCCGCCAGCACGCTGTTCTCCCGCAGGGTTCCGCTGGCCACGACGCCGCCGTTGCCGTCGGGGCGGATGGCCACGATGTTCTGGTGGCCGCTCTGGGACACCTTCAGCATGCAACCGAGCTTCTCGCTGTGAAACACCGCCCGGTTGCCGCGGATCTCCACCGTGTGGTCCGCGCGGCCGTAGTCGAATGCCGGAGTACATTCCAGCTTGAGGGACATGGTGCCGCGGACCACCTTGGCGATGCGGATGACGCGCCCGTGGTAGTTCTCGTCGGAAGGTCCCAGGGGCATGAAGTCCATCACCTCACTGACGCCTTCCTCGGTCATGAAGCGCGTGATCAGGATGTTCGTGTCCGGCAGGTACAACTGCCGGCAGGTGACGTTGCCGGCATCGGGTCCGATAATGAAACGTCCGCCCTTCGCGTCGTCAAGCACGGCGCCGAACACGCTGGGCGAGTCGAAGCGCGGATAACAGAACCAGTCGATGGAGCCGTTGCTGCCGACCAGGGCGACCGTGTGGAGGTCGCCGATGACGCCGTAATTTTCAATGGGTGCGTACATTTCGCGGACACTCTATCGTATCCTGACCGGTAATTCTATCGGACCCGGACGGCACGCCCGTGTCCGGTCGGGAGGGTTCGTGTGCTAAGATTCACCAGTGTGGTGTCCCACGTAATCGTATACAAAGATGCGCAGGATTTCTTGTTGTCGGCAAGGCGCGATGACGTGTAGGGGCGACCGGCGGTCGCCCCCCAAGTGGCGTGCACCACGCGAGGAAGAGCAACGCAGCCGACGGCAAGAAAGACCAGCAGATTTGTATACGATTACGTGGGACACCACACGAAGGTATAAGAACGGAGTCGAGAACGACAGATCCGGTGCAAAAGGACCTGTTGGCCTGCGCCATGCAAAGCGCTGGTGATCTGCCGGTCCTTGCGTGCCACCGGGGAAAAGCACCTTATCCAGGGAGGTTCGTATGCAGTTGGGCATAATCGGTTTGGGAAGAATGGGCGGCAACATGGCGAGGCGGCTGATCAAGGCCGGGCACGAGGTGGTGGTGTTCGACATGCATGCCGACGCGGTCCGGGGCCTCGCCGGGGAGGGCGCCGTGGGGAGCGCTTCGTTGGCGGAGATGGTGGCGAAGCTCGAGAAACCCCGGGCGGTGTGGATGATGGTGCCCGCGGCCGTCGTGGATCAGACCATCCGCGCCTTTGTGGAGCACCTGGAGGAGGGCGACATTCTCATCGATGGCGGCAACTCCAACTATATCGACGACATCCGCCGGGCCCGCGAGCTTGAGCCCAGGGGCATCCACTACGTGGACGTGGGCACCAGCGGCGGGGTCTGGGGCCTCGATCGGGGCTACTGCCAGATGATCGGCGGCGAGCCGGGTGTGGTCAAGCATCTCGATCCGATCTTCGCCACCCTGGCTCCCAGCATCGACACGGCGCCGCCCACGCCGGGCCGGCAGCCGGGCAAGGGCACCGCGGAGCACGGCTACCTCCACTGCGGCCCCAACGGCGCCGGCCACTTCGTCAAGATGGTTCATAACGGCATCGAGTACGGTCTCATGGCGGCCTACGCCGAGGGTTTCAACATCCTGAAGCACGCCAACGTCGGCAAGCAGGGACGGGCGGCCAGCGCGGAACAGACCCCGTTGAGAGACCCCGAGCACTACCAGTACGACTTCGATCTGGGAGAGGTGGCCGAGCTGTGGCGGCGCGGCAGCGTGGTCACCTCATGGCTGCTGGACCTCACCGCCAACGCCCTGCTGGAAGACTCGGAGCTGGGGCGGTTCGCCGGCCGGGTGTCCGATTCCGGAGAAGGTCGCTGGACCATTCACGCCGCCGTGGACGAGGCGGTGCCCGCGCACGTCCTCACCGCGGCCCTGTTCGAGCGGTTCAGCTCCCGCGGGGAAGCGGACTTCGCCGACAAGCTGCTCTCGGCCATGCGCTTCCAGTTCGGCGGTCACGAGGAGCTTCCGGACAAAGACTAGAGGGCGGGCCGTTTCATGAAGGTCGAAGTGCTACCCGATGCGGATGCCGTGGCGCGGCGTGCCGCGGGTTTCATCGCCGATGCCGCGCGTGCGGCAGTCAGCGCCCGTGGCCGGTTCGTCTTTGCCGTAAGCGGCGGCCGCACCCCCTGGGTCATGCTGCGCGCCCTGGCGCAGGAAGACGTTCCCTGGCAGTCGGTGGATGTCGCGCAGGTGGACGAGCGGGTGGCCCCGGAGGGCCATCCGGACCGGAACCTCACGCATTTGCGGGAGAGTCTGGAGCGGGCGCCGCTCGAGCACGGGCAGATCCACGCGATGCCGGTGGAGGCAAGGGATCTTGACGCTGCGGCCCGGGAATACGCTGAAACGCTTCATCGGTTGACCGGGCCGTCGGGCCGGCTGGATCTCGTGCACCTCGGCCTGGGGCCTGATGGTCACACAGCGTCGTTGGTCCCGGGCGCGCCGGCGCTGGAGGTCCACGATGTGCCGGTGGCCGTCACCCGCGTCTACCAGGCCCGGCGACGCATGACCCTGACCTTCCCGGTCCTCGACAACGCCCGGCAGATTCTCTGGGTGGTGACCGGCGACGACAAGCGGGAGATGCTGGTGCGGCTGCGCGACGGCGATGCCGCCATTCCCGCCGGCCGGGTCGCGTCCCACGCCGCCGTGGTGATGGCCGACCGCGCGGCCGCGGGGGACGGGCGGGTTTGAAACCCGCCCCTACGGCTGCCACGTTCCGATGTAGGGGCGGGTCTCAGACCCACCCCTACGGCTGTCACGCTCCGATGTAGGGCGGGTCTCAGACCCACCCCTACGGCTGCCACGCTCCGATGTAGGGCGGGTCTCAGACCCACCCCTACGGCTGTCACGCTCCGATGTAGGGCGGGTCTCAGACCCACCCCTACGGCTGTCACGCTCCGATGTAGGGCGGGTCTCAGACCCACCCCTCCGGCTGTCACGCTCCGATGTAGGGGCGGGTTTCAAACCCACCCCTCCGGCTGCCACGCTCCGATGTAGGGGCGGGTTTCAAACCCACCCCTCCGGCTGTCACGTTCCGATGTAGGGGCGGGTCTCAGACCCACCCCTACGGCTGTCACGCTCCGATGTAGGGCGGGTCTCAGGCCCACCCCTACGGCTGTCACGTTCCGATGTAGGGGCGGGTTTCAAACCCGCCCGTGTGCGGCCACATCGCCGCCGGAGAAATCACCGGGAAATGGGTGTACGAATGAATCGGGCAGGCCCGAAAGGCGGTGCCGGCTCTACGCCGAATCGGCGGCGCGTTTGTCCGCTTCATCCCTCAGCGCCGCGATCATGTCCTCGGTGCGCGTGAGCTTGACCCGCGGGCGTCCGCTCTGCTTGCCGCGGGTGGTCTCGATGTCGTCGAGACGGAGCCAGTCTTCGTAAGACACGTAATCGGGTTGGCGCTCTCGCACGAGCTGCTCGGCGCCGGCCACGTCGGGGTGGGCGGGGTCCACGACCGCGCCGGACTGCAGGTCCTCCAGCATGCGTCCGACCGTTTCCGCGGCGTCGGGCTTATTGGTGCCGATGACGCCGCTGGGTCCGCGCTTGATCCATCCGGCGGCGTAGAGGCCGACAACCGGCTCTTGGCCCTCACCGGCCAGCACCCGGCCCCGGTCGTTGGGGATCACGCCCCGGCGCTCGTCGAAGGGGATCTCGGGAAGGGCCACGCCGAGGTAGCCCACGGAGCGGAAGACGATGTCCGCGGGGATGGTCTCGTGCTCCCCGTTGAACCGGGGCCGCAAGGCGCCGTTGTCGGCATAGAGCTCGTTCCTTGCCAGGCGGATTGCACCCACCCGGCCTTCAGCATCGCCGATGATCTCCGTCGGCGACAGCAGGAAACGGATGTTGAGCCGGCGCGGCTTGCCGGTGGGCGGGCGGCCGGCGTAGCTCTGGAGGATCTCGATCTTCCGGATCAGCCCCTTGTCCGGGTGGGCATCGACGTCGGCCTGGCTGAGGGCGTCGAGGCGGGCCTCCTCGGGGAGCACCTCCACGTCGGCGTCGGCCAGCTCCCCCATTTCCTTGATCTCGGGGTTGGTGAAAGCGGCCTGGGCCGGGCCCCGGCGCCCGATGAGGTAGACGTTCCGAATATTGCTCCGGCGCAGCGCCTCCAGCGCGTAGTCCGCGATATCGGTTACGGCCAGCTCTTCGTAGCTCCGGCACAGGATGCGGGCCACGTCGATGGCGACGTTGCCCACGCCGATGACCGCGGCGGATTCCCCGGACAGGTCGAATCGGCGGTCCCGGTAGTCCGGGTGGCCGTTGTACCACGCGACGAACTCGGTGGCCGCGTGGCTGCCCTGGAGTTCCTCTCCGGGAATGCCGAGGCTGCGGTCGGTCTGGGCGCCGGTGGTGAAACAGATCTGGTGGTAGTGGGCCTTGAGGTCGCTCAGGTGGATGTCCCGGCCGTAACGCACGTTGCCGTAGAAACGGAAGTTGGGTTGCCGGGCGGCCCGGTCATAGACCCGTATCACCGACTTGATCTTCTGATGGTCGGGAGCGACGCCACCCCGCACGAGCCCGAAGGGGGTCGCCAGCTCGTCGAACATGTCGATCTCGACGTGCAAGCCCTGCTCGCGAAACAATCGCTCGACCACGTAGAAGCCCGCCGGCCCCGAACCTATGATGGCCACTCTGAGCGGATTGTCGTCGGTTCCCGGGTTGGGCATGGAATTTCCCCGATGTCCCTGGCGCCATGAAGGGCAGCGGCTCGTCGCCTTTGAAGCGTACCTCCGGTTTAAGTCTACGCCATTCGCCGCGCGGTTGCCAGTTTCCCTTTCCGGCCCTTCCCAAGGGCGCTCGGAGCCCGTTCGCCTTGATGGCTGAGGGGTTTCATGTTACTGGTTTTCTTCACTTTTGGCAGGGTTTCACCCGCCAGCGAGAGCCTCCGGAAATTCCGTCCGTGTGCGGCCGTTCGGTCGAGGGCGTCAGGGAATCGCCCGATGCGAGCGGTGATTGGAGAGCGCGTTCATGCGTATCATCGTATTGGGTCCTCCAGGAGCAGGTAAGGGAACGCAGGCGGGTTCCATCGCTGATGCCTTCGGCATACCGCAGATATCTACGGGCGACATGCTGCGGGCGGCGGTCAAGGAAGGCACGGCGCTGGGGCTGCGCGTCAAGGCCGTGATGGAAACGGGCAGGCTCGTGTCCGACGACGTCATCGTGGAGATCATCAAGGAGCGGATACAGGACCGGGATTGCCGCGACGGGTTTCTCTTCGACGGCTTCCCGAGAACGCTGGCCCAGGCGGAGGCGTTGCGGGATCACGACATCCCGGTGACCCACGTGGTGGAGATCGATGTGCCGCCCGAGGAAGTGATCGTGAGGCTCGGCGGCCGACGGGTGCACCCGGCGTCGGGGCGCAGTTATCACGTGGTTTTCAATCCGCCGAAAACCGAGGGAAAGGACGACGTCACCGGCGAGGAGCTCGTGCAGCGGGACGATGACAGGGAAGAGACGGTGCGCCGGCGGCTGGAGGTCTACCGCGAGCAGACCGCTCCGCTGGTGGACTACTACGCTCAGTGGCAGGCCCGGGCCGACCCCGCGGCGCCGCGGTACATCACGGTGTCGGGACTGGGCCGGGTGGAGGAGGTGCGGGACGCGATCCTGGCGAAGCTCAAGGAGGACGCGCAATGAGCCCTCATCCCCGCGTGACCACGGACGACTTCGATGCCGTACTGTTCGATCTCGACGGCGTCCTGACCTCGACAGCCCGGGTCCACTCCGTGTGCTGGAAAAAGATGTTCGACGCGTTTCTGGAGCGGCACGCGGCGGACACCGGCGGGACGTTCGTGCCCTTCGACATAGACGGCGACTACAAGCGCTACGTGGACGGAAAGCCCCGTTACGACGGGGTCCGTAGCTTCCTGGAGTCCAGGGGAATCGAGTTGCCCTACGGCGATCCCGGCGACCCTCCGGGAGCGTTGAGCGCATGTGGCCTGGGCAACCGCAAGGACCGGCTGTTCAGTGAGGTGCTGAAGGTGGAAGGGGTGGAGGCGTACGATGGCACCATCCGCTGGGCCAGGGATCTCCGCGGCCGGGGCATCAAGACCGCGGTGGTGTCGTCGAGCAAGAACTGCAAGACCATCATGGAAGCCGCGGCCATCGAGGACCTGTTCGATACGCGGGTGGACGGAGAGATCGCCCAGCGGCTGAAGATCCCCGGCAAGCCCGCGCCCGACACCTATCTCAAGGCCGCCCGGGAGCTGGGCGTCAGTCCCGAGAGAGCGGTGGTGGTGGAAGATGCGCTCTCCGGTGTGCAGGCCGGCCGCCGAGGCGGTTTCGGGCTGGTGATAGGGGTCGACCGCCACGGCGACGCGGAGTCCCTTCGCGAGAACGGCGCCGACATCGTGGTGGCCGACCTGGCGGAGATGCTGGATGAGTAGCGGCCCGGCGCCGCGGTCGGGCGCGGGCGGGTTTGAAACCCGCCCCTACATCGGTTCATCGGCCGTTTCCGGCAAGCCCCGCATCGAAATCCAACAGATAGCCGCCGGAACCCCGGCGCCTGCGCGCCCGTGGGCGGCGTGGTGCTCGTTGACCATGATCTCATGCCACGCGTCTGTCCGGCCGTAGCAGCCGTAGGGGCGGGTTTCAAACCCGCCCGTGCCCGTGACCGCGCGGAAACAACGGCCGTGACGGCCGTCACTCGGCCTCCGAAAAAAATCTCTCATAGCAGGCGCGGATACGCTCCCGGCGTTTCTCGTAGTCCCGTAGCAGGGTCGCACCGGGAGGTTTGCGGCCCCTCTCCTCATAGCCCAGCGCCCGCGCCACGGCCCGAAGCCGGCCGGGCTCACGTTCCAGAACGTGGGGGTCGTGGTCGCGCTCGAGCCGCAGGCGGTGCCCCAGGCGCCGGAGGAACGTATAACCCTCCACCAGGATGCCGCCGTACCCGAGCTTGACATTCCGCTCCCTGGCGTCGCCGCCGGGTAGCTGTTGCCGTTCGATGCGTGCCTTCATGTCGCGTAGCTCCTCCACCGTGGAGAAGTCCAGGTAGCGGCGGTAGACGAACGGCCTGACGTCGCCGAGAAACGCCTCGCCGAGGTCCACGTCCCCGGCCACGGGTTGCGCGCTGGGCCCATGGCTCCCCATGGGCCGGAGCCGCAGGTCGGTGCGGAACACCAGTCCGTCCTCGGTGATCTTGCCCATGGCGTCGGTCAGGCGTTCCGCGAGCTGATTGAAGAATCCCCTCGGCGGGATGGCGCGGCGGTTCGCCGGCTCATCGGTTTCGTAGAGGTAGATGAGGTCGATATCCGAGCTGAAGTTGAGCTCCTTTCCACCGAGCTTGCCCATGCCGAGAATGACGAAACGGTTGTCGCGGGAGGTGCCGGGGACCAGCAGGCGCCCGTGTTGCCGTTCGAGGTCCGCGCGGCAGAACCGGTAAGCCGCTTCCAGCGCGAAGTCCGCAAGGACCGTCAGCTCACCCACGGTCTCTTCCACCGAAGTCAGCGAACCGAGGTCTCGAGCGCCGATGCGCAGGAACTCCCGCCGTTTGTGACGCGCAGTCTTGCGTGAAACTGTTCCGAGGCTTCCTCGCGGACGAAATCGCCGAAATCGGCGGCGTGCCGTGCGAGCGGCTTCGACTCGGTGTGGATCGCCTGGATGAAGGTGTCCGCCCACGCGTCTCCACGACTGATCAGGATGTCGCTCAGGTAGGCGCTGCCGCCGAGGAGTCGGAGCAGAATCCGCACGTCCCGGGGCGCGAGGTCGGCCAACGGCTTACGGCCCCCGGTTTCCACGAGGCGGCCGAGTTGCACCAGGGCACTATGGGGAGACGGCGCCGATTGAGCCAGACGTTTCAGCCGGCGTCGCTCGGAGGGTGAGAATCCTGTCAGAATACGCCCAGTCGTCATAGAGGTCTTGCCCGCGAAGACGGGATTTCAGGGAATGATTACGCTTGTAATTGACGCAGTATCGCCGAAGACTATAAAAAGAAAAAGGGATCACAAGGGGGGACCGATGAAACTCGAACTGCAAGTGACCTTCCGCGACATGGAACCCTCTCGCGGCATTGAGCAGGCCATTCGCGAGAAGGCCGCCAAGCTCGATCAGTTCTATGATCGCATCACGAGTTGCCGGGTGGTGGTGGCGGCGCCGCATCGTCATCATCAAAAGGGCAGGCTCTACAATGTCCGTATCGACTTGACGGTGCCGGGCGCAGAGCTGGTGGTGAACCGTGACAATAGCCAGGCCGCGGCGCACCATGACGTCCACGTGGCCATCCGCGACGCATTCGATGCCGCCAGGCGGCGGGTGCAGGACTACGCGCGCCGGCGGCGCGGAGAGGTGAAGACCCACGCGGCGGAGCCGTCGGCGCGGGTGAGCAAGCTGTTCTCCGCCAAGGGTTACGGTTTCATCGAAACCGGTGACGGCCGTGAGATCTATTTCCACGAGAACAGTGTCGTGGAGGGGTTTGAACGGTTGACGCTGGGGATGCGGGTTCACTTCACCGAAGAGGAGGGCCAGCAGGGTCCTCAGGCCAGCACGGTGCGCCTGGTGCACGGATCGGCTGCATGAAAAAAGGGCCGTCGCATGGACGGCCCTTTTTATGTGTGGACATCTTTGTCGGCAGCGTAAAGGGCGCTAGTCCTGAAGGTTCAGCCCCGCTACTGCGGTCCGGAGCTTCCTCAGGGCCCGCTGCTCGATTTGGCGAATGCGTTCTCTTGTGAGCGAGAACCGCTCGCCCAGTTCCTCCAGGGTGTAGTCCCGCACCTCTCCGATGCCAAAGCGGAACCGCAACACGGCTTCTTCCCGCGGCGGCAGCGTGGCCAGAACCCTCTTGACCTTGTCGCGCAGGTTGGCGTGAATGGTCTGCTCCAGGGGCTTGGGGATGTGCTTGTCCTCGACGAAGTCGCCAAGCCTGCTCTCCTCGTCGTCACCCATGGGAGTTTCCAGAGAAACCGGCTCCTTCACGATACGCATCAGCCTGCGGATTTCATCCGTGGTCAACCCCATCTCGGCGGCCACTTCATCCGGCTGCGGGTCTCTCCCGAGCTTGCGGTGGAGTGAGCGGTGCGCGCGGATGAGCTTGTTGCGGGTTTCGATCATATGGACCGGGATGCGTATGGTCGGCGCCGAGTCGATGATGCCACGGGTGATGCTCTGTCGAATCCACCAGCCCGCGTAGGTCGAAAACCGATAGCCCAGCCGATAGTCAAACTTTTCCGCCGCGCGCATGAGGCCGACGTTCCCTTCCTGAATCAGATCGAGGAACTGCAGGCCGCGATTGCCGTACTTCTTCGCCAGGCTCACCACCAGGCGCAGGTTCGCCTCGATCAGGATCTTCTTTGCCGACGAGGCCTTGTACTCGGCCGCCGTGATGGCCGCCACCTGGCGCGCGATGTCGGCGGCGGAAGATTCATGGGCTTCCTCGATGGCCTCCATCTCGGCTGCGATCTGCTTGGCCAGGTTGCCGCGCGTGTGGCTGCGGGCTTGCGCCTGCAGCCTGCCGATGGTGCGGTGCGACTCCTTGAGGTTTTCCCCGATGTCGTCGATCCACTCCTTTGAGAGGTGCAGCGCCTTCACCGCATCGATGATGCGCGTCTGCTTCTTGATCAGATCGGCTTCCAGCGTGCCCCGGCGTTTCTGGGAGGTCCTTTTGAGGGCGATCTCTCCCTGTATGCGCTTCTGTTCCTTGACAAGGCCGCGCAGTACCGTGACTCCTTTGAGAAACCGGCGCCGTTCGATGGTCTCGTCGAACGCTTCCTTATCATCGCCGGCCATCAGCACGCGATCCAACGGCGTCTCGTTCCCCTTGATCTCCTCGGCGAGATCGAGCACCCTCCGAAAGGCAAAAGGCGACGCGATGACGCTGTCGATGTACTCTGCCTGCCCCTGCTCCATCTGCATGCCGAGTTGGACCTCGCGTTCCCTCGTCAGCAGCGGAGTCGAGCCGATGTCACGAAGATACAGCGACACCGGGTCGGTCTTTTCGTCCGCCCGTTCGCTTTCCACGGGGGCCTGACTCGGCGGGGACTCCTCCGAAAAGGATGCGGTCTGCTCTTCGTCCTCGACTTCTCCTATGGCGACATCGTCAATCTCGTCGATTGAGTCGTCCATCGCATCCTCGGTGTCTTCGATGTTCAAGGCTCTCTCCATCGTTTCGGCTTCCACAATGATTCATCACGCCGTCGCTCAAGGTGAAGCACCCTTGAACCACCCGGCCATTCAACAATCCGATAGCTGAAAAAATCCGCAACCCTTGCAAAGCCGTTGACGCTCGTGGAGCATTACCGGAGGAGTTGCGGAACGGGCACGATTCTGTAGTTGTGCGTTGGGACAGGTCCTGTGGACCCATCAAGACTGAGCCGCGGTCCTTCAGAAAACTCAGCAACAACCTACGGTATCACTGAAATTATCCCTTGTCAAGCACCAAGTTACGGGCTCGACGCGGTGTCATTTGTCGTCCCGGAGGCCGTATTTTCGGAGTTTGTACCGGAGCGCCCGCTCGCTGATTCCGAGGCTTTCGGCCGCCTTCGTCTGCACGCCGCCGGCGGCGCCGAGGGCGTCGACGATCATGCGCCGCTCCATCCCTTCCACCACCGCCGAGAGATTGGTCTGGTCGTCCGCGCTGGTGCGCGTTTCCTTGATGGTGAGTGGTAACTCACCCAGTCGGATCACGTCGTCCCGGGTCAGCACGATGGCGCGCTCCACGAGATTCTCCAACTCGCGAACATTCCCCGGATAGTCGTAGCGCAACAGTGCGTCATGGGCCTCGCGGGAGAATCCTTGAATCGTCTTGCCGTTCTTCTCGGCAAACTTCCGCAGGAAGTGATCGATGAGCGCGGACAGGTCCGGCCGGCGCTCCCGCAAGGGGGGCAGGATGATGGTGACCACGTTGAGGCGATAGTAAAGGTCTTCGCGAAAGCTGCCGTTCCGCATGAGCTGCTCGAGGTCCCCGTGGGTTGCCGTGATGATACGTACGTCGCTGTTGATGGTGCGATTGGAGCCCACCCGCTCGAATTCCTTCTCCTGAAGCACGCGCAGCAGCTTGGCCTGCAGGTGGGCGGGCAGATCGCCGATCTCGTCCAGGAACAGGGTGCCCTTGTCGGCGATCTCGAACCGGCCCTTGCGCATGGCGAAGGCGCCCGTAAAGGCTCCTTTCTCGTGTCCGAACAGCTCCGATTCCAAAAGCGTTTCCGGCAACGCGGCGCAGTTCACCTTGACCAGGGGGCCGTTTTTCCGGGTGCTGGCGTAGTGGATGGCCTTGGCGATCAGTTCCTTGCCGGTACCGCTCTCGCCGCGCAGCAGGACAGTGGCGTCGCTGGGAGCCACCCGCCGCACGAGGTCCAGGACTTCCTGCATCTCGCCGCTCTCGCCGATGACGCCTTCGATACGATGGCGTTCCTGCAGCGCCTCCCGGAGCTCGGTGTTCTCCCGGACGAGCTGGTGGCTGCGCTTGACCCGCTCGATGCGCAGCAGGAGTTCCTCCAGATTGAGCGGCTTGGTGAGGTAATCGGTGGCCCCCTCCTTCATCGCGGATACCGCGGTCTCGATGCTCCCGTAAGCGGTCATGATGATGACGGCCACCTCGGGATCCACCGCGCGGCACTGTTTCAGCAGATCGATGCCGGACATTTCGGGCATGCGCTGGTCGGTCAGAACCAGGTCGAAGGGTTCCTTGCGAAATCGCTCCAGTGCCCGGGCAGCGCTCTCCATCAACA
The DNA here is from genome assembly GCA_965221155.1 of uncultured Binatia bacterium (SeqCode). Lineage (GTDB taxonomy): Bacteria > Desulfobacterota > Binatia > UBA9968 > JAJDTQ01 > JAJDTQ01. The sequence continues at coordinate 3,806,363 of OZ244869.1, forward strand.
CCACCTCGAAGCCGGCCTTACGCAGAAAACCGCCGACGAATTCGAGCTGGGTGCGTTCGTCATCCACCACCATGACGTGGAAGCGGTCGCCGCGTGTCGCTGCCAGGTGGCTCGGCGGCCGTGTGCCGGGATCTTCTCGATATGCCTGTTCCGCCATGTCGTGTTCGTTGCCCGCGGGCTCTGCGGTTCCGGCCGGCGTCCCCTCCCGCGAAACGCCAGGTCTAGGCGAGGGCGTGGTCCAAAGGGAGCACGATGTCGAATCGACTGCCGTTGCCTGCCGTGCTGGTCACGTCAATGGTTCCGCCGTGGCCCTCGACGATCCTGCGCGCAATCGCGAGGCCCAGTCCGGAACCGTCCGCCTTGGTGGTGAAGTAGGGCTCGAAAATGCGCGCCAGATTCTCCGGTTCAATGCCCACCCCCGTGTCGCTGACCGAGAGCCGCATCCTGCCGTCCCGGGCCGCGGTCTCGATGGTCAGCGTGCCTCCCTTGGGCATGGCCTGAAGACCGTTGAGAATGAGGTTCAGCAACACTTGCTTGAGGTAGTCGGGGTCGGCTTTCACCACCGACCGAGGCCCGCGGTTGACCACGTTGATCTCGACCCCGGATGCGGCTGCGTCGCCGCTGGTCAAGGTCGTCAGCTCGTTCAGCAACTGGTCGACCTTGACCAGGTCGGGTTTCATGGTCAACGGCCGCGCCAGGGTCAGGAACTCCTCCACGATGGCATTCAAGCGGTGGACCTCGCCGCGCATCAACTCGATGAAGCGACTGTACTCGCTCTCGTCCTGGGTCGGCTGGAACTCCGCCTTGAGACGTTGCAATCCCATGGAGATGGCGTTGAGCGGATTTCGGACTTCATGGGCCACCGTGGCCGCGAGATTGCCCATCATCGAGAGGTGCTCCCGACGATCGACTTCCGCTTCCAGGGCCTTGATCTCCTGCATGTGGAACCGTTGGTTGTAGAGGATCGCGGCGAACCCGAGCATGCCCAAGGTCAGGATGCCGCAACCGAGACCCACCATGGACCAGAGGCTCCGCCACCACGCGGCGTCCACGGAGTCCATGGACAGGCCGATCCGCAGGAAACCCATGGGATCGTCATCCAGTGTGATGGGCATGACCAACTCGTAGCGCCGGCCCCCGCTGTCCGTCTCCACGATGCGGTGCGCCGAGCGTTCGGTGGACCGGGCCCTGGTGGTCAGGTCGTCCAGCATCCGGACCCCGGTGCGTCCCGGGTCGGTGTGGGCGAGCACGGTGGCGTCGTTGTCCAGCAGCGCGAGGTGGTGAATGTCATCCTGTCGCCCCAGGTCCTGGATCTGGCGCTGAACGCCGATCTCGCGCTGCAACTTGAGCATGTAGGACGCGTCCGCGTGGACGGCGATGTACCCGGGGAAGCTTCGGGCTTCCAGGGCCACGCCGAAGACGCTGTCTTCCCAGAACTTGTGTTGGGGAAGTACCGGTGCTTGTCCCGGAAACCGGGACCAGAGCCTGCCCCAGATGTGGACCGCGGCCTTGCGGCCGGACCACCGTTCCCGCAATTCGGCCAGGAGGTCGCCTACCTGGGCCGGCTCGGCCCCGGTGTGCGAGACCCAGGGCCGCCCCTGACGGTCCAGGAGCTCGACCTTGTAGAGATCGTTGATGGCGCTGACGCGCTTCACCAATCGCTCGGGCGGGTTGCCGGTCAGCAGCCGGTCGATAAGCCGCGCGTTGTCCAGCAGGCGTTGCCGGACCAACTCCTCGATCAGCGCGTTCCCCTTGATGGACTTCTTCGCGCTGGTTTCCATGGTCTTGGTCAGGGCCCGCGCCTTGACCTCCACCTGGTGCACGAGCTCTTCTTCCAGCCACCGGCTCTCGTAGAACACATAGAGCGAGAAGAGGCCCAGAAGCAGCAGGACCGAGGCGAGGAAGTAGGGAACCAGCGAAGCTCGTTTCATGACAATCGGTGACCGTTTCGAACCGCTTGCGATGGCAAGTCGGAACTTGGCATCAAGTTATACAGATCATTATACAAGCGGGCTTGAACTTGGCAAGAATCCGACACCGGCCATCCGGCGGCTGCCGGCAATCCGAACCGGCAGCCGCCGCGGCTAACGCTTGGCGACGAAGAACCGCTTCCTCTCGCCCCGCTGAACCAGGAGCAACGTGTTCCCGCCCTTCTCCACCTGGTTCAGCGCCTGGCTGTAGGCCGCCAGCGTCGCGACCGGGGTTCGGTTGACCTCCAGGATCACGTCCCCCCGGCGCAGCCCGGCCTCTTCCGCCGCGCTCCCCGGCTTCACGCCCGTCACGAGAACCCCTTGCGTGCGCTTCAAGGAGAGCTTCTTGGCGGTATCCGGGGTGAGTTCTTGTACGGTGAGCCCAAGGTCGGAGCCCTGCTCCGCCACCGCCACGGACTCTTCATCGAGCTTGCCGATCCGCACCGTCAGCATTTGTTCGCCGCCATCGCGCAACACTTTCACACCTACTTCTTTTCCGATCGGGGTTCGGGCCACGATCATCGGGAGGTCGCCGGAATCCTTTATCGGGTTCTTGTCGAACTCGACGATCACGTCTCCGGCCTTGAGCCCTCCCTGGTGTGCGGGGGTGTCGGGCAACACTTCGGCCACCAGCGCGCCTCGCGGCTCGCCAACGCCCAAAGATTCCGCCAGCAACGGCGTCATCTTTTGAAAGGCCACCCCCAACCAGCCGCGCGTGACCCGGCCGTCGTCCCGGAGCTGCGGCAGCAATTCCTTGACGATGTTGATGGGGATGGCGAAGCCGATGCCGACGTTGCCACCGCCCCGGCTGTAGATGGCGGTGTTCACTCCCACCACCTCGCCCCGATGATTGATGAGCGGGCCGCCGGAATTGCCCGGGTTGATGGATGCGTCGGTCTGGATGAAGTTGTCGTACGGCCCGGCGCCGATGCGGCGTCCCTTGGCGCTGACGATTCCGGACGTCACCGTGCGGTCGAGACCGAACGGATTGCCGATGGCCAGCACTCCTTCGCCGATCTCCAGTCTGTCGGAATCACCCAACGGGACCGTCGGAAGTGGATAGCCGGCATTGATCTGGATCAGGGCGATGTCGGTCTTTTCGTCCATGCCGATGATCGTTCCCTCAAACTCGTTCTCGTCGGAAAGGGTGACGGCAATGGTGGCGTTCTTGCGGCCTGCCACCACGTGGTGGTTCGTCAGGATAAGCCCTTTGGAATCGATGATCACGCCGGACCCGAATGACCGGGTCCTGCGGGGACCGGGGGGCGTACCGGGCATTCCGAAGGGTCCGGGCAAGGAGAACGGCGGTGTTTCGAAGAATTTACGCCAAGCCTCCGGCAGGGAATGGCCGAACCGCTGAGACGATGACGCCGGTTGGGTTTCCCCCTTGGTGGTGATGTTGACCACCGCCGGGCTGACGGCCTTGACGAGTTTTACGATGCCGTTGACCGGTCGTTCGGGGGTAACGGCGGTCTCGGTCGATGCATCGAGGGGCTTTTGGTTGAACCCCGAAAAAAGCGCGAACAGAGCAAGCAGCAGGGCGCAGACGCCCAACGCCTTTATGCTGGTCGAAGAAGATGGTCTACGGAGCATCGAGTTACCTCCTTGTGAGAATCAATGACCTCTTAGAGACGCATGTTCCGTGCCAACGTCCATAGCGGCAAGAACGTCGCGATTTCTGGGTACATGCGGCCATTCGCCCGGCTTCCGCGGGAGCCGTCACGCCCAAAGGGTCGAACGCCGTCGACCATTCGGTCGAACCGGTCATGGGCGGATGTCGGCCGGCAAGGGGCGGGCGGCGTGTCATTCGACTTCGAAGATGGACTCGATCTCCACCGGAATTGCGTTGGGCAGCGTCGCCATGCCCACCGCGGAGCGGGCATGCTTGCCGATGCTCTCGCCGAACACTTCCACCATCAGGTCCGAAAAGCCGTTGATGACCTGTGGGGTTTTCTGGAAGTCCGGGTCGGCGTTCACCATGCCCAGCACCTTGACGATGCGGCGAACGCGGTCGAGGCTTCCGAGCTCCGCTTTCAGGGTGACCAGGGCGTTCAGCGCCGTCTGGCGCGCCGCCTGGTAGCCTTCTTCCACGGCCAGGTCGCGGCCGAGCTTGCCGCGTGAGATGGGTTTTCCGTCGTCGCCCAGGGGGCCGTGTCCCGCAAGGTACAGCAGCGAGCCGGTTCTCACGGCACTGACATAGTTGGCCATGGGCCTGGGCAGGGGCGGCAGGCTGAGATTCAACTCTTTCAGACGTGCTTCCGCGCTCATGTCGACCTCCTTGAGAAAGTTAGTGCGCCCTGAGCCTGTACCGATCGACGGCGCGGTGAGGGCGCGGGCGGGTTTGAAACCCGCCCCTACATCCCTCTGAACCAGACGTTGCTCGGGTCCAGGCTGAGAAGCGCCGGCGTGATGTCCGCTATGGCGGGAGTGCCCGTCATGATCATTACGCGCTTCAACTCGTCCGTGAAGATCGACAGTACCCGGGCTACGCCCTCGGGTCCGGCGGCGCCGAGACCCCAGCAAATGGGCCGGCCGAGCAGAACTGCCTTGGCGCCCAGGGCCAGCGCCTTGGCGATGTCTCCGCCCCTGCGTGCGCCGCTGTCGAGCAGCACCGGAACCCGGTTGTCGGCCGCGTCCACGATTTCCGGCAGCACCTCGATGGCGGCGCGATTGAAGTCGAGGATGCGGCCGCCGTGATTGGATACCACCAGGGCGTCGGCGCCGGCATCGATGGCGATGCGCGCGTCGTCGGGATTCATGATTCCCTTCACCACCACGGGAACAGACACTTCACGCTTGAGCCACGTCACGTCATCCGGCGAGGAAAGGTGCACGGTGCGGGGCTTCCCGTCCGAGGAAAGGGGTATCCGGTCTCTCAGCTTCGTGGACTGCAACGTGTCCATGGTGAGCCCCACCGCGGCGTATCCGATCTCGTCCGCCCGGCGGACCGCGCTCAGCACCTTGTCCCGTCCCTTGCTGAGATAGGCCATGTACACCAGGGGCGAGGAAATCCCTTCCGCCCACTGGTCCACGGTGGACTGGGTGGCGCCGCTGATGAACACCATGGTTCCGAACAGGCTGCCGCCCTCCGCCACCTCGTGCTCGCCGTTCTTGCGCAGCAGCCGGAAGCTGCCCACCGGGCTGATCAGCGCCGGCGACGGCAGCCTGTGGCCGAACAGCTCGATGGAGGTATCCGGATCGGTGACGTCGTGGAAGATTCGCTGACGGAAGAGCAGCCGGTCCAACGCGGTACGGTTCCGTTTCAAGGTGGACTCGCTTTCCGCCGCCCCCATGACGTGCTCGATGGCTTCGGGCCTGACCCGGTAGCGGAACAGCGTATAGAGCTCGTCCAGGCTCAGATGCTCCAGTGGTTTCTGTTCAAGCAGTTGAAGGCTCATGGTTTCCCCCTAAAGATGGAGTGCAGATCCTAAATCCAAAATCACAAATCATCAATCATTCGGAACTGGAGCAACAGGGTCCTTTGGAACGGGAGGAAGTTGTCGTCGGAGACGACATACAGCAACGTCCGTCCCGCCCGGTCCCGCCTGAGCGCCAGCCCTTCGAAGTTGTCCACCGGCAGCGGATCCGCGAGCTGGGCCAGGGTCTCTCCGTGGAGCCTGGTCTTGGCGCCCCGGCGGGCTTCCCGCAAACGGTCCCTGGTCAGACGGACGATCCGCGCGCGCATTCCCAACAGCTCGAAGCTCCGTTCGAGCAGCAGCACCTCGCCGTTGGGCAGGGTGGCCAGACCCGTTGGGCTGAAGCCGGCCGCGGGCACGTAAGCGATTTCATGGGCCGTGCCGTTCTTCATGAGCCATCCCTTGAGGCTGCCGTCTTCGTTGGCGTGCCGTTCGGTGACGCCCAGGACCGCGCCGTCGGACAGCACGGTGATGCCTTCCAGGCCCCCGTTGGCGGGTGCATCACTCAGGTCGCGTGGTGTCGCCGCCGGTTGTGGGGGAGCATCGAGGGCCATCGGATATCGCCAGATCCGGTGACGCCGTTCGAACGAAACCAGAAAAGTCCCGCCGGAACTCCGTGCCAGACCTTCGGCGTCCCGCTGGCGGCCCCGGACCGGCTTGCCGGCGGGAGTCAGCATGGGCGCGTCGCGCCACGAGTTGACGGTGACAAGGCGCCCCCTGGAGTCGTGGGTGAGGGCCGCGGCGAACCAGGTGCCGCGGTCGGAGATGGCCCGTAACCGCCTGCCGTCAGAGCTGACGTACAGGCCCGAGAGTCCGCCGAACCGCCGGTGGTCCGAGGTTAGCTCGAAACCGCGCATGAACACGAGCCTTCCGACCGTCTTGACGTCCGGGCTTTGCGGGTTCCACGCCACCGGCATCGCCTTGACCGCGATCTCGCCTGCATGGCCGCCGCCGGCCAGGGCCAACAGCGTCGCCAGCGTACACGCCAACGCGCACGCCGGGCCAAACCGCCGCGCGTTCGGGCCTTGATGCATCACAGCTTCAGGTCCGGCCATACCGCCAGCACGGCCTCGCGCAGATAGTCCCGGGTGTAGAGATCCTGGTCGATGATCTCGCCGTTCCACACGACGATGTCGAGATCGATGGTCCGGGGTCCGTAGCGGTTCTCTCGAGGTTGACGTCCGAGCTGCGCCTCGATGGCCTTGAGGTCCGCTCTTAGCCGTTGCCTGTCGACGCGGGTCTCCACCAGCAAGACGCCGTTGGTGAAATTCGGCTGGTGGACGTAGCCGACGGGGCTCGTCTCCACCAGTGGCGATTCGGCGACGATCACGTGCCGTTCGGCGATCCACTCCCGCGCCCTGGGAACATGGACCTCGGGCTCGATGTTGGAGCCGACGCCGATGACGGCCCGGTTCATGCCGTAGCCGCCCCAGTGCCACCTGTCCTTTCCGCCGAGCATTCCACGGATACGGAATCGGTGAAGCGGAGCGCGGTGGGCTTGGCCACCCGGACCCGCGCGCGTTGGATCCGGCTGTCTTCCATGACCATCATCAGCAGGTGCTCGCAAAGCTTCTCGACGAGAAAGAACGACGACTGCTCCACTTCAGCAATGATACGTTTGTTGAGCCTTTTGTAGTCCACGGTCTCGTCGATGGTGTCGCGGGTGAAGACCGTGCCGGCGGTCAACTCCAGCTCGACGTTGATGACGACGTCCTGCTTCGTTTCGCGCTCCCAGTCGTTGATGCCGATGATGGTCCGGAGCCGCAGGTTCTCGATGGTGATCTTGACCGGATTTCGCTGGATCATGGGACTTGATGGGACTTGGTGTTGTGTGCGGCCAGGCTCCTGGATGTGCTAGAGGTGCTCCCCGCCGTCGACGTAGATGCATTCGCCCGTGACGAAAGGGTTCTCCAACAGGAACAGTACCGCGGCGACCAAGTTAGCCGTGTTGCCGATGCGTTTCAAGGGCAGGGCGGCGCTCCGCCGCTCGAGGTCGTCCACCACTCCGCCGGGCGGCGGCAGTATCATGCCCGGGGACACCCCGTTGACCCGGATGGCGGGTCCCAGCTCGCGCGCGGCCAGCTTCGTGAGATCGAGAAGCGCCTTTTTCGACAGCGTGTAGGCGGCGTGGTGCGGGTCGGATCGGCTGACGCGAGTGTCCAGGATGTTGATGATCTGGCCGCGGGCGCAGCCCTCGGCAAACGCCTGGGTCAGAAAGAGAGGCGCCTTGAAGTTGATGTTGAAATGGCGCTCGAACAGGTCGTGGCCGGTTTCCCGCAGGCTGGCCCGCTCGAAGATGGATGCGTTGTTGATGAGGACGTTGAGATGGGAGAAATGTTCCCGCACGCTGGGGATCAGGGCCGTCGTCTCCTCGTGGTGGTTGAGGTCGCAACGGAACAGCCGGCACCGGCGGCCCAGTCCCTCGATCTCCCTGGCGGTGTTTTCGGCCGATTCCGTGGAGGTCAGGTAGTGAAGCGCGATGTCGTAACCGTCCCGCGCCAGTGCCGTGGCGATGGCGGCGCCGATGCGTCTGGCGCCTCCGGTGACGAGGGCGGCGCCCTTTGGCGTGGACATGGGCGTCATCATATCCCGTTCCCGACCGCCTCACCACCCGCAGCTTTGACAGTGGCTTTGGCTGGTGTTAGGCATGCGAATGGGTCGGACAGGACACGTGTCTCGCACACAGGTTCACAAAGATGCGCCGGCGAGCTTCGGTGCACCGGACGCTTGAAAAAGGGGATACACCATGGACGCGCTCGAGGTGCTGGCGGTCATTTTTGGTGTAGTGGTTCTCGTGAAGCTCGCGGCCGTTTTGGCCTCTCCGGTGTCATGGATGAATACCGCCGGCGCCATGCTGCAGTATCCCCGCGTCTGCACGTCGGTCTACGCCGCGCTGGCGGCGGTGGTGGGATACTACGTCTTCGCCCGAATGGACATCATCGAAGTGGTATCGGTGATGTTGCTCACGTCTTTTCTGATGGGGATCGGACTCGGACCCTATTCCCGGAGTATTCTCAAGCTCGGAAAGGAAATGGCGGGCGAGGGGTTCGGCAAGTCCTGGCCGTCCATGGTCATCTGGGCCGTCATTGCGGTCTGGGCGCTCTATGCCGTTTTCGTGCCACGATAAGGGGAGCGAAGAGCCTATGAAGATCAAGACCGTTACGTTGTTGCATCCTGGCAATATGGGCGCCACCATCGGCGCCGCGGTGAGCGGCGCCCGGGTGCTGTGGGTTTCCGACGGACGAAGCGAAGAGAGCCGGCAAAGGGCCCGGAAGGCGGGGTTGGTCGAAGTGGAGACCCCGGCCGAGGCCATCGGTGAGAGCGACGCGGTTCTTTCGGTTTGCCCGCCGCACGCCGCGGAAGAGGCGGCGCATGGCGTAGCCGATCTGGGCTTCGCCGGGTTGTACGTCGATGCCAACGCGGTCTCCAGGGCCACTGCCCAGCGCGTGGGGGAGGCCGTCCGCAAGGGCGGGGCGACCTTTGTCGACGGCGCCATCATCGGACCTCCCGTGACCAAGCCGGGAAGGACGCGCCTCTATCTTTCCGGGGCCGGGGCCGACGTGGTGGCGGAGTTGTTCTCGGGGGGCATGCTCGATGCCAAGGTCATCGAGGGCGATCCGGGAGCGGCCTCCGCCCTCAAGATGACCTACGCCGCCTGGACCAAGGGCAGCGACGCGCTGATCCTCGCCATCCGTGCATTGGCGGCCAGGGAAGGCGTGGACGAGGCGCTGCTGGCGGAATGGGCGCGGTCCCAGCCCAACCTCGGCCCCAAAAGCGAGCGCGCGGCCGAGGTGGCCGCGCCCAAGGGTTGGCGCTACGTAGGCGAGATGGAGGAGATCGCCGCCAGCTTCGGAGCCGCGGGACTGCCCACGGGCTTTCACGAAGCCGCGGCCGACCTCTACCGCCGGCTGGCCCCGTTCAAGGACCGCACGGACCCGGGCCCCAAGGTCAAGGAAGTCCTCGACGCCCTCTAGGACAGGCTCCTAGTGGTCGTCCTCCTCGACCTCACTGGCCTTGACCCGCCGGGACTTGAGCTTCTCGCCGGTCTCGAAGTGACGGCCCTCCACCGCCAACCTGGCTTCCTCGTCCAGTTCGTCGTCCCACTGGCCCAAGGAATAGCCGTACCAGGGCATCTTGGGCTTGAGGGGCGGCAGCATGAGCTCTTCCCAGATCTCCCGGGCGTGCTCCATGTATTCCCGCTTGGGCAATGACACCGGCGGGAAGGGCTCCTTCTGGATCGCATTGCACAGCATTCCCGATTCGTCCGCCGGCAAGTGGTACGAAACCACGTCCGTGCCCTTGTTCTCGTCCTTGTAGAGGAACGGCGGCGCGTGCCCCTTCTCCATCCCGCCGATGATCTGTACGTCCTTGTGCGGCTTCATGCGATAGCACATGGCCCAGAACACCGCGGCCTCGTCCGACGGGTCGATGTCCTCGTCCACCGCGATGACGATTTTCCCGACGCCGGGGTGGAACGACGACGCGGCGTGGAGCGCACGCCACACCTCGGCCTCCTTGGGGCGCTTCATCTGCACGATGACGAGCTTGTAGGTATTGGTCAGGGGCTCGTGCATCTCCACCCGGATGACGCTGGTGATGCGGCAGTGGTCCCTCAGGTGCACCAGCATGAGCCGGTCGTAGCCGATCTTGCGGATGACCGACGACTCGCTTGGGGTGACCTGGCTGAGCCAGGAGACGTAGATGGCGTCTTTCCGGTGCGTGATCGCCGTGACGTCCATGAACGGGTTCAACTGCCGCGGATGCATGTACCCGTGGGATTCGCCGAACGGCCCCTCGGGCTCCACGAACTCGGTGTTGAGGTGCCCTTCGATGACGATCTCGGACTCGGCCGGCACCTGCAGGTCCACGGTCTTGCATTGGGCCATGCGGATGGGCTCGCCCACGAACCCGCCGGCGATGGCCATCTCGTCCACGCCGTAGTCGAGCTTCTGGACGGAGACGTAGGAGACCACCGGCGGGGCGCCGATGACCAGGGCCGCGGGAAGCGGCTCACCGCGCTTCTGGGCGTTTTTCCAGTGAAGATAGATGTCCTGACCGAGCCCGGACGGGAACACCCCGACGCGGGTGGGGGACTTGATCTGGCCGCGGTAGTTGCCGATGTTGGCGATGCCGGTCTCCGGATCCTTGGTGATCCAGTGGGAACAGGTGGTATAGGGTCCGTTGTCGAAGCCGGGGGTGGAAATAGGCACCGGAAACGCGTCCAGGCCTTCCTTTTCCAGCGCTTCGCCGGTGATGCTCTCTTCCTGGCACACCGGGTTGTCCACCATCACGGGGGTGATGGGATTGGAGAGGGCGTGCTTCCACTTCTTGTCCATTTCCTCGGCGCTGTTGCAGCCCATGCCGAGAAAGTAGATGGCCTTGCTGCCGGCCAGGGCGCCCACCACCACCGGGAACTTGAAACGGCGTCCCCGGGAGTCGGTGACGTTCGGGAAATACCACGCCTTGCGGTCCTCATCGGAAATGCCGCCCCGGTACTGCCAGCGCACCAGCGGATGCAGCTCGGTGTCCTTGTTGATGGTCTGGTTGATGCGGCGTAGGTGTCCCGCTTCTTCAAGCTGCCTCAGATGCTCGTGTAGGTCTGCATAACCCATTACCTGCCTCCTGTTTGAGTCGATGTCTCGAAAGATGTCGCGGTGAGTTCCCGTAACCCCGTGCGGCACAAGCCCGGATATCGGGGCTCCAGGCGGTTGTCGGAAAGAAACGGATGGCTCTCGTGCGAAGAGTGAAAATACCTGATGGCGTCCCGGCGTGTCAAATTGGCCGCGTCGGCGGTGTCCCGAGGGTCGGGATAGCACAACTGCCGAGTGTTCGGGCACCATTTTTGCAAGCCTCATAAGGCGGCTTGAGTGAACTTGGCGAAAACGGTAGGGTGGACGGCATAGGTCCATGACGGGACGGTAGATGCCTACAATACTGAGCAGAGGCCGTACCGGTTTGCGCGTCTTGCGCGTATTGTCGAAGACCATCGAAGGGAATTTGTAGAGGCGTGGAATGAGTATTTCGGCAGTTGAGACGAAAATGCCGAACGCCATCAGTGTAGAAGTGTCCGGGAAGGCGCTGAGCGTCAAGTTGAGCGATGGCAGGATGGTCGCCATTCCTGTGGACCAGTACCCCAGGCTTGCCTATGCCACCAGGCAAGAAAGGGCCAACTGGAGAATCATCGGCGGAGGTCACGGAATTCACTGGGAAGATATAGACGAGGACATAAGTGTTGAGGGTCTGCTGGCGGGCAATCGATCCGGGGAGAGCACGACTTCTTTGATGAGGTGGCTATTGGCGAGGCATCAACCGAAATTCCGTCCCTGGACTGAAGAAGGCTATGGTGAGGTAAATGACTTCGGCCTGCCGGCCAATCTCTTGATTCTCGGAGAATCCCACTATGGGAGCCCTGAAGACTGGGACCGCTGGGACCGCCAGCCCACGGTTGGCGTAGTCCGGGAATACTGTGAAGAAGGCGGGTATCCTTTCTTCACAAAGATCATACGCACGGTTCTGGGACCAGGCACGCCTGCGGACACGTCTGAACAGAGGACTCGTTTCTTCAAGTCCGTTGCGTTCTACAACTATGTCCAGCGCAGTGTCGGCAACGCTCCCGACATACCTCCGACCAAAGAGATGTGGGACGAGGCAGCCGCTCCGCTTTTTGCATCCTTGGAATGGTTGCACCCAACGCACATACTGGTGTGCGGAATGAAGCTTTGGGATAACATGCCGGAGCCCGAGGGGGTCTGGGCGCGGCCGTCGGACGAACTGATTGGCTGGTTCGACCCTGTCGGTCTCCCCCAAGAACGCTGGGCGCTGAAGAGCATTTTGGGCTACTATCGCCGTTCTGAAGGGCGGAGCGTTGTCCTGGCGATACCGCATCCTTCGCGGATTTCTTACGCTTGGCATCCGGTGGTAAAGCGGTTCCTGGAGTGTTCGGTTTCACTCTAACCTCCATCAGAATCCGTTGGCTTGACTGGCGTGGCCCGCGCGGGTAGCGCGGGCTGGGTTCGAAACACGGAGTTGCGCTCATGCAAACTGATCAGGCGACCATGGAAAAGGTCTTTTCCCATATCGACCGGGAGGAGCTGGCCAAGCTGGCCATGGACGTCGTGAATTTTTCCACGCCCACCGGAAGCGAGGAAGAGGTGGCGCGGTTCATCCACGACTGGTTGCAGAAGCAGGGCATTGAAACCTTCCTTCAGCACACCGAGCCCGGCCGCGCCAACGTGGTGGGAGTGATCCCGGGCACGGGCGGCGGTCCGACGCTGCTGTTCAACGGACACATGGACACCGCTCTGTCGGGCGGCCAGGAGGATCTGTGGATCACCGGGAGCACCCGGCCCGAGTGGCAGGCGCTGGCGCGTCGGGAGGACGATGTCATCTACGGCAGCGGCATCGTCAATGACAAGGGGCCGCTCACCTGCACCCTGGCCATGGCCAAGGCGCTCAAGGAGAGCGGCGTCAAGCTCAAGGGCGACGTCATCGTCACGGGGGTGGCGGGGGAGATCGGCCGCTCGCCGGTGGACCACTACCAGGGCCCGGCCTACCGGGGGAAGGGGCACGGCGCGCGTTACCTGGTGACCCACGGCGTGGTGGGGGACTACTGCATCGTGGTGGAGCCGTCCCAGTTCCGCATCACCTGGGCGCAGTGCGGCGCCGTGTTCATCAAGATCAGCACCTACGGCGAGCCTATGTACGGGCCGTTCGTGGACCATCCGGTGTCCGCAAAGGAGAGCAAGAACGCGGTGGTGCGCATGGCCTCCATCATCCCTGCGCTGGAGGAATGGGCGCGGCGGTACGAGCAGGAACACCGGTACGAGTTCGGCGCCGGCACGATGGTGCCCAAGGTCAACATCGGCTCCATCTTCGGCGGCGCTCCGTTCAAGCCCAACTTCTCCCCGGCCATCTGCAACCTCTACGTCGAGGCCTTCATGGCGCCGGACCAGCGCGCCATCGACGTGCTTCGGGAGGTCAAGGCGGTCCTCGCGGACACGGACATCGAGGCCAAGTCCTCGCTGTTCCTGTCCGTCAACGGGTATGAGTCCAAGGGCGCCGAGCCCCTGGTGGCGGCCATGGAGGAAGCCCACGAGTACGTGCGGGGCCGCAAGGTGGAGCCCATCCGCAGCGCCTTCACCAGCACCTACGCGGACCTGACGGTGTTCGCGGAGGTAGGCATCCCGGCCATCAAGTGCGGCCCGGCGCCGGAAGCCGCCGACGCCAAGCCGGCCACCAGCGAGATGCAGAAGGTGGACGACCTTCTGGCCGCCGCGCGGATGTACGCGTTCGCCGCCCTGGAGATCGCCAACCGCGACCGGGCGTGAGTCCACCCGCGGCGTTTGTTATATAAATCGTAGCGGCTGCTTGTTGTCCGGGCACGGGCGGGTTTGAAACCCGCCCCTACACCTTGTCAAAGCGCCTTGCCGGCAACGAAGAGCCCGTGGCAAAGAAATGTAGGGGCGGGTTTCAAACCCGCCCGCGCCCGCGACGTGCGGAAAACAACGCTTGCGACGAAATGACGTATTGGCAGAAAGGAGTCAAACCATGAGCATCGATACGGGCCTTTATCGCCGCACCTTCAGGGAGACGACGGGCGGAGTCTTCAGGGACGAAGTGCTGTTCTCCTCGGATTCCCACGTGATGGAGCCCGCGGACACCATCGTGAGCCGCGTGCCTCAGGCCATGCGGGACCGCGCCCCGCGCTTTCCCGAGCTGAAGGTAGGAGAGGGATTCCAGACCCATCCCGGCGGGTCCGATCCCAACGCCCGGCTCAAGGAGATGGCGGTGGACGGGGTCAGTGCCGAGGTGCTGTATCCCACCTACGCGCTGAGCCTGTTCTCGGATGAGGACGTCGCGCTTCATGAGGCGTCCTGCCGGGCCTACAACGACTGGCTCATCGAATACTGCCAGGTGGACCTGGACCGGCTGGTGGGGGTGCCGATGATCGCCACCTACGACATGGGCCACGCGGTGGCGGAGTTGGAACGCTGCAAGAAGGCGGGGTTGCGGGGCGCGCTGATCTGGCAGGTGCCGCCGAAGGAGTTGTCCTTCGCTACGGACCACTATGAGCGTTTCTGGACCGCGGCGCAGGAGATGGAGATGCCCGTCAGCGTCCACATCCTCACGGGCTTCGGCTACGTCAAGACCCGCTACGACCGCAAGGGCCTGGAGCGCTACCGGGGCAGCGTCAACCTCAAGCTGGCGGAGATCATCGACAGCCTGATGGACATCATCTTCTCGGGCGTGCTGGAGCGCTTTCCGCGGCTCAAGATCGTGCTGGTGGAGAACGAGATCGGCTGGCTGCCCTACGTGCTGGAGCAGTGGGACTACTACTTCGACCGCCACCGCCCCTCGGACCCCCTGACCATCGACAAGCTGCCCACCGAGTACTTCAACCGGCAGGTCTTCGCCACCTTCTTCAACGACGCCGTCGGCGCCCGCAACCTGACCTGGTGGGGGCACGACAACTGCATGTGGTCCAACGACTTCCCCCACGCCAACTCCACCTGGCCCCACTCGCGGGACGTGGTGGCGCGGGATCTGGGCCATTTGCCGGATGACGTGCGCGCCAAGCTGCTGCGGGACAACGTCGCCCGGCTGTACAACATGCCGGTGCCCGCGGCCATGGCCGTGGAAGTCTAGTACTTCCCGAGTCTCTCTCCGGGGAAGGTGCCCTCCGACCCCCTCTCCCTCTGGGAGAGGGTAGGGGTGAGGGTGCCCGGTCCCGGCACCCCCGTCGATCCCGGCAGGGAACAACCGGGATGGGCCAGTGGGAGAGCCGGCAATGGAGAGCGAGGTTATCACATGACAGACTGGGAGAAGTGCCCGGCAGTCGAAAGCGTGCCCGGCAGGCTGAGTGGGGCCTGGGTGTTCACGGGAACCAGAGTGCCAGTATCCGCTCTTTTTGAGAACCTTGAGAGCGGCGCCACGATAGAACAGTTTCTTGATTGGTTCGAAGGCGTGGAGGAGTGGAAGGTCAAAGCCGTTCTCGCACACGCGGCGAGGTCCCTCAAAGTTTCCGTAGAACCGTGAAGATCCTGTTCGACCAGGGAACGCCTAGGCCGCTTCGAGGGCATCTGAACGGACACTCGGTGGATACGGCAGCGGAGCAAGGATGGTCAGGACTCGGAAATGGAGACCTGATTGAGGAGGCCGGGCAGGAAGGCTACGAAGTCCTCATCACCACTGACCAGAATATGCGATACCAGCAGCATCTCACAGATAGGGGACTGGCGATTGTCGTCCTGCTGTCCACGGCATGGCCCTATGTCCAGCCGCGGATAGAAGAGATTCGCGCTGTCCTTGACGAAATACGCCCCGGTGAAGTGAGAGAAGTCCCGATCTGAAGATGGAAGAGGGATGGCGGTCTTTTCAGGCGGCGGCCTCGTCCGCCGCGTCTCCGTTGGAGTTCCGCCCCAGGGTGAGGGAGAATCCCGGCTTGCGGATATACACCTGGGTGTACTCTTTCTGCTTGGTGAGCTCGTTGATGAGGCGCACCAGGGGCTGGCTCGCGCTCAGGTACTCCCGCGGCCGGCCGGCGGTCTGGAGCGCCTCCACTGCTTCATCCCCCGCGAAGACCCGCAAGATCAGCTCCTCGTCGGATATGGAGGAGTTGCCGAGTTGCGTCCGGACCTCCTTCAGTGACGGGTCCGGCTGCACCCAGCCCTCCCAGGCCTTGGCGCGGGGCCGCCCGAGGATACGGTCCTTGACGTCGGGTTCCATGAGCTCGGCGCCTTCGCGGCCCCAGATGCCATGGGCGTACTGAATGGACTGGTCCGAGACCTGCTTGTAGCGTTCCCCGAGGATGATGTTGAAGGCTGCCTGGGTCCCCACGAACTGGGACAGCGGCGTCACCATGATGGGATAGCCCCACTCGGCCCGAACCCGAGCGGCTTCCTCAAGCGCCGCCGGGAGCTTGTCCAGCATGCCCACGAGCCCCAGTTGATGGCGGAAATTGGCGATCATGCCGCCGGGCACCTGGTGGTTGTAGACGGACTGGTCGAAGGCCGCGGGCGTGCCCACGGGCAAACCGTCGCGCTTGGCGACGAAGGCGAAGTGTTCCTGGACCGGCTTCAACACCTCCTCGTCGACCGGCGCCGAATGGCCCATGGCGCGCACGTTCTTGAGCATGTTGAAGATGGACGGCTGGGCGGAGCCGTTGGCCAGGGGCGGCACGCTGGTGTGGATGGTGGTCATGCCGAGCTTGATGGCTTCCAGGTAGTTGAGTGGCGCCAGGCCGTTGTTGCAGTGGGCGTGAAACTCCACAGGGGTGTCGCCGATGTTGTCCAGCACGATGGGCACCAGCGTGCGGGTGCGCTCGGGGGTCAACAGGCCGCCCACGTCCTTGAAGCAGATGCGGTAGGGGTTCAGGGCGGCGGCTTCCCGCGCCTTCTGAGCGTAGTACTCGTCGGTGTGCCTCGGCGACACCGAGTAGATCAGGTTCACCACGCAATTCATGCCCACCTTGCGCAGCGCCTCCACGTCCTCCTTGAACACGGAGTAGTCGTTCCAGGGGTTGGAGGTGCGGGTCAGCGTGATGCCGCTGTCGATCACGTGCTGGACCACCAGCCGCGCCACCGCCGTTGGCTTCTTCTCCAGTCCGCCCTTGATGCCGCCGTGGAGACGGAGCGGGGTGTTGCGCGCGCGCCGGGCGCCTTCCCGCAGCCAGTGCCAGGGGTTCTCCTTGTGCTCGCGCACGTACTTCTTGAACATGGTGGCGGTGAAGAACTCCATGGACTCGAAGCCCGCCTCGTCCATGCGCTCGATGGCTTCGAGCATGGCCGCGGTCTTCATGTTGAAGGCCCACAGACTCTGGTTGCCGTCACGCAGCGTGGTGTCCACGAATTTTACGTCGCTCATGGGTGTTCCTCAGCGGCTAGTGTTGCGTTCCACAAATACGTTGACGAAGATGCGCAGGAATTCTTGCCGTCGGCAAGGCGCGACGACGAGCAGTGGCCAATACCACGCGAGGAGGAGCAACGCAGCCGACGGCGAGAAGGACCAGCATATTCGTCAACGTATTTGTGGAACGCAACACTAGTATCCTACCGATGGCCGGCGATGTCCTGGAGCCGCGGGCGGGTTTGAAACCCGCCCCTACAGGTCCGCGGCCCGGTTGGCCCCGTTTCCGCCGGCTTCGTCTCCGTTGGCGTTCCGCCCCAGGGTGAGGGAGAATCCCGGCTTGCGGATGTAGACCTGGGTGTATTCCTGCTGCCGGGTGAGCTCGTTGATGAGCCGCACCAGCGGTTGGCTTGCGCTCAGGTACTCCCGCGGGCGGCCGGCGTTCTGCAGCGCCTCCACCGCTTCGTCCCCTGCGTAGACCCGCATGACCAGTTCCTCGTCCGACAGGGAGGCTCCGCCGAGTTGCGCCCGGACCTCCTTCAGCGACGGGTCCGGCTGCTCCCAGCCCTCCCAGGCCCTGGCGCGCGGCCGCCCGAGGATACGGTCCTTGACATCGGGATCCATGTACTCGGCGCCTTGCCGGCCCCAGAAGCCCAGGGCGTACTGGATGGACTGGTCCGAGACCTGTTTGTAGCGTTCCCCGAGAATGATGTTGAAGGCGGCCTGGGTCCCCACGAACTGCGACAGCGGCGTGACCATGATGGGATAGCCCCACTCGGCACGCACCCGGGCGGCTTCCTCCAGCATCGCCGGCAGCTTGTCCTCCATGCCCACGAGGCGGAGCTGGTGCACGAAGTTGGAGATCATGCCGCCGGGCACCTGGTGGTTGTAGACGGACTGGTCGAAGGCCCTGGGTGCGCCCACCGGCAGCCGGTCCCGTTTGGCGACGAACGTGAAATGCTCCCGCACCGGTTTCAACGCATCCTCGTCCACCGACACCGTGTGGCCCATGGCGCGCACGTTCTTCAGCATGTTGAAGACCGACGGCTGGGCCGAGCCGTTGGCCAGCGGCGGCACGCTGGTGTGGATGGTGGTCATGCCCAGCTTGATGGCCTCGAGGTAGTTGAGGGGCGCCAGGCCGTTGTTGCAGTGGGCGTGGAACTCCACCGGGGTGTCGCCGATGTTCTCCAGCACGATGGGCACCAGCGTGCGGGTGCGCTCCGGAGTGAGCAGGCCGCCCACGTCCTTGAAGCAGATGCGGTAGGGCTTCAGGGCAGCGGCTTCGCGCGCCTTCTGCGCGTAGTACTCGTCGGTGTGCATCGGCGACACCGAGTAGATCAGGTTGACCACGGTGTCCATGCCGAGTTCGCTCAGCTCGTCCACATCCTGCTTGAACACCGTATAGTCGTTCCAGGGGTTGGAGTTGCGGGTGAGGCGGATACCGCTGTCCACCACGTGCCGGATCACGAGCTTCGCTACCGATGTGGGCTTCTTCTCAAGCCCGCCCCGGATGCTTCCGTGAAGCCTGAGCGGGGTCTTCCGCGCGCGCCGGGCGCCCTCCCGCAGCCAGTGCCAGGGGTTCTCCTTGTGCTCGCGCACGTACTTCTTGATCATGGTGGCGCTGAAGAACTCCATGGACTCGAAGCCCGCCTGGTCCATGCGCTCGATAGCCTCGAGCATGGCCGCGGTCTTCATGTTGTAGGCCCACAGGCTCTGGTTGCCGTCGCGCAGCGTGGTGTCCACGAATGTGACGTCGCTCATCGGTCTCCTCAGTGGCTTGTACCTGCCGGTCGGTAGCGATCTGCCGGTGGCGCGGGCGGGTTTGAAACCCGCCCCTACAGGGCCGCGGTCTCGTCGGACTCGTTTCCGTTGGCCGCGTCTCCGTTGGCGTTCCGCCCCAGGGTGAGGGAGAAACCCGGCTTGCGGATGTACACCTGGGTGTATTCCTGTTGTTTCGTCAGCTCGTTGATGAGCCGCACCAGCGGCTGGCTGGCGCTCAGGTATTCCCGCGGCCGCCCGGCCTCCATCATGGTCTTGACCTCGTCAACGCCGGCGTAGACCCGCAGCACCAGCTCCTCGTCGGACACCGAGGGTCCGCCGAGCTGCGACCGGAGCTCCGCCAGCGACGGTTCCGGCTGCTCCCACTCGGTCCACGCCTTGGCCCGGGGCCTGCCGAGGATCTTGTCCTTGACGTCGGGATCCATGAGTTCGGCGCCCTCCCGGCCCCAGATGCCCAGGGCGTACTGGATGGACTGATCGGCCACCTCCTTGTAGCGCTCGCCCAGGATGACGTTGAACGCGGCCTGGGTGCCCACGAACTGGGACAGCGGCGTCACCATGATGGGGTAGCCCCACTCGGCGCGCACCCGGGCGGCCTCCTCCAGCGCCGCCGGCAGCTTGTCCTCCATGCCCACGAGACGGAGCTGGTGCACGAAGTTGGAGATCATTCCCCCGGGTACCTGGTGCAGGTACAGCGAGTGGTTGTACTCCACCGGCTTGCCGATGGGGAGCCCGTCCCGCTTGGCGACGAACGTGAAGTGATCCTCCACCGGCCGTAGCACCTCCTCGTCCACCAGCGGCGTGTGCCCCATGGCGCGGATGTTCCGCACCATGTTGAAGATGGACGGCTGGGCCGACGCGTTGGCCAGCGGCGGCACGCTGGTGTGGATGGTGGTCATGCCGAGCTTGATGGCTTCCAGATAGTTGAGCGGCGCCAGGCCGTTGTTGCAGTGGGCGTGGAACTCCACCGGCGTATCGCCGATGTTGTCGAGCACCAGGGGCACCAGCGTCCGGGTGCGCTCGGGAGTGAGCAGTCCGCCCACGTCCTTGAAGCAGATGCCGTAGGGCTTGATGGCCGCGGCCTCCCGGGCCTTCTGCGCGTAGTACTCGTCGGTGTGCCTTGGCGACACCGAGTAGATCAGGTTGACGACGCACTCCATGCCCAGCTCGCGCAGCCCCTTCACTTCCTCGCCGAACACGTCGTAGTCGTTCCAGGAGTTCGAGGTCCGCGTCAGCGTGATGCCGCTGTCCACCACCTTCTGGATGATGAGTTTGAGGATCGACGACGGCTTCTTCTCGAGCCCTCCCTTGAGGCCGCCGTGAAGCCGCAGCTCCGTCTTGCGCAGCCGCTTGGTGCCCTCCCGCAGCCAGTCCCACGGGTTCTCCTTGTGCTCCCGCACGTACTTCTTGAACATGTTGGTGACGAAGAACTCCATGGACTCGAAGCCCGCCTGGTCCATCTGCTCGGCGATCTCCACCATCGCCGCCGTCTTCATGTTGAGCGCCCAAAGGCTCTGGTTGCCATCCCGCAGGGTCGTGTCGATGAATCGGATCTCGCTCATGGGGTCTCCTGAATGAAACTGATGTGCTGTTCTATACTAGCCGGTGTTGCCTGCTCATAGTGGCGTGAATGCGGAAACGGGTCAAGGCGACCCACAATGCCTGAATCGTCATGGCAGTCCCACCGTCGTTGCCGCGCGAGAGGGTATCAAGGCCCCGCAACGTCATTCCCGCGCAACAGGCTGTGTCAAAACGCCAACTTCGGGGTATGAAAGGCCAATCCGTCATTCCGGCGAAAGCCGGAATCCAGGGGCGGTGGCGGGGCCGCTACGCAGCGTTTCCCCCGCCCCACCCCTCCTGGATTCCGGCTTTCGCCGGAATGACGATTTCGGGGGCTCGGTGCCTCGCTCGGATGGGTTTTGACACAGCTTGGCAAGCGGGAATCCAGGAGAGGAGGGGTGGGGACTCCTGCCTCTGACTTGATACCCGGCGGCAAATCCACTAACGAGACCTTTCAGCATGCACAGGAGGAATGCGGTGGTTGCACAGGAAGCTCATCCGGTGGAGGAACGTATCGTCGAGCTGCTCGGGCGTCTCGGCATCGGGAAGGCCCATGTGGCGGCCTACCTGCCCGGCGACTGGGGTGGGCTGCTGGAGAGGCATCCGTCGGCGGTGGCGTCCCTGACGCTTATCTGCCCACGGGGTATGAAGACCGAGGTACTCCGGCCCCATGCCGATCGCCTGCTGATCGTGTCGGGCGACGGGGGCAATGCCGTGGCGGATCTGGCGCGGGCGGTCGACGACCTGCCGGGTGCTACGGTGACGATGCTGCGCGACTACTTCAGCCCCATGTGGGCCGACGTCATGGCGGATCGCACCGGCGAGGTGCGGTCGGCCATGATGGAGTTTCTCTCGTTGCGGGAAAAGGAGAGTCCGCCGGCACCTGTGCAGATCCCGGAAGGGGAGGGGGAGGAGGCCGACATCTCGTACACGGTACGGGGCTCGGGGCCGCCGCTGTTGCTGTTTCCGCTGGGACTTGCGGCGTCGCAATGGGAGCCGTTGCTGCCGGCCCTGAGCGAGCGTTACACCACGATTACCCTGGGCGGCCCGTATCTGGGCATGGTGGCATTCCTGGAGACCCGCGGCCCGGGCTACCTCCGGGTGGTGCGGGGCGTGGTGGACGAGGTCGGGCTCGAGCCCGGTCAGCGTGTGCTGGAGGTGGGCTGCGGTGCCGGCACGGTGGCGCGCTGGCTGGCCCGCTACACCCGCAAGCGCAATCCCATCGTGGGTGCGGATATCAATCCCTACCTGCTGCGCGAGGCCGGGAGGCTGGCCGTAAGCGAAGGCCTCGGCGACGTCATCGAGTGGGAAAGCGGCAACGGCGAGGAGTTGCCCTTCGCCGACGGCCGGTTCGACGCCACAATGGCGTTTACGGTCATGGAAGAGGGGGACGCGGACGCGATGCTGGCCCAGTGCGCGCGGGTCACCCGGCCCGGCGGCAAGGTCGCGGTCATCGTCCGTTCCCTGGACATGCCCTGGTGGGTTAATCTGCCGTTGCGGCCCGATCTCAAGCACAAGGCCCAGACCGGCTACGGCGACGTGGTGCGGGGCGGCTGCGCGGACGCGAGCCTGTATGAGCGTATGGAGCGGACTGGACTCAAGGACGTGGTCATGTTGCCGCAGTGGGCCTCCTACGGGTCCGGGGAGCGGCTGCAACAGCAGCAGGAACGCATGGCCGCGCGGTTGACCCCCGAGGAAGCCGCCGAGTGGCGCGACGCCATCGCCGCCGCCGGCAACCAGTTCTTCGTCTCACAGCCGTTCCACTCGGCCGTAGGCACCAAGCCGTGAAGCAACGCGGCGAAAGCCCCAACCCGTCATTCCCGCGAAAGCGGGAATCCAGGGGCGGCGGTGGGGGGCCTGCCGCACATATGAGGAAGCTGCCATGCGTTTTGTGATTGCGCGGGAGTTGCTGAGTCTGTGGGCGGTTACGAGGGCGGCTCTTTGCCTTTTGGTGTTCTTTGCGTTGCTGCCGTCGGCCTTTATTCTGGCGGCGGAGCCCGGCATTCAACTCGACGGCCCGCGAGTGCAGGGCGGCCTGGTGCGCGGGCGCGTGGCGCCGGGTTCCACCGTGGAATTCGAGGGGGAGCGGGTGCGCGTCTCCAGGGACGGCTGGTTCCTCATCGGGTTCGGGCGCGACGCGCCGCCCAAAGCCGTGCTGTCGGTGGTCTCTCCGGACGGCCGCCGCCAGCGATACGGTCTCGCGGTGAAGCCCCGCGAGTACCGCATCCAGCGCATCGACGGGCTGCCTCCGGGCAAGGTGACGCCACGTAGCAAGGAAGACCTCGCGCGCATTCGCAGAGAGGTTGCCATGGTCAAGCGAGCCCGCTTGATGGACGACGCCCGCACCGACTTTCTCGGCGGCTTCCGCTGGCCAACCAAGGGCCCAATCAGCGGGGTCTACGGCTCACAGCGCATCCTCAACGGCGAGCCGCGCCAGCCGCACTACGGCGTCGACATCGCGGTACCCACCGGCACCAAGGCCCTCGCGCCCGCCGCCGGCGTGGTCACGCTGGCACACCCGGACATGTTCTTTTCCGGCGGCACCCTGATCGTCGACCACGGCCACGGGCTCTCGTCGGCGTTCCTTCACCTGTCACGCATCCTGGTCAAGAAGGGTCAGCGGGTCGCCCAGGGGCAGCCCATCGCAGAAGTCGGAGCCACCGGTCGCGTCACAGGACCGCATCTCGATTGGCGCATTAACCTGTTCGGCCGGCGCATCGACCCCGAGTTGCTCGTGGGGCCGATGCCGAAGTGAGGTGTGGAGGTAGGAAAAGAACGAAGGACGTCGTGGCGCCGTTTGTCGTGGGCAGAGTCAGGGCCCAGAAGGGTCGGCCCGGAGTATAGTCGTCAACGCTTCGCCGCATTTGATTAGGACGGTCAGTTTCTTTTGCCCTCGGACTTGTGTTTTCCTGGAGCGAAGCTTGTTGAGTTCGATCCGATGAATCGCTTTCCCATGGGCAAGGACGGGGACCAATTGGAACGAAATTCCCTCTGGCAGCCAAGGCTCAACCGCCCGCACTCCTCCTTCAAGCTGGTCCAACACCTCGGTGGCTCTCAATCCGCCACTCTTCAACTCGATCGGCGCTACCCAGGTGGCGTTCCCTTCGTCGCCGATGAACAGAAAGTCGCAACGCTTCTGTCGGCGCGGGACCCGCGGGACCTTTAGCGCGTTGCAGTCCATATCGATCAACAGCCGTACGCTTGGTGCGCCTTTCAAATCAACTCGACATCTGTCTCTATTGCAGTGCATGGCATGACAGCAACCGGGAACACGGTTGGCGCAGCGCCTCACTCGTCCGCGACCGGACCCGATAAAGCAATACTCCTGCCAACCGCCGACTTCTTTTCATCCGTCAACCCCTGTTGTGCAAGTACCGCTAGAGCGTTAAGGGTCTTGCGAGGGAGTTGTCGGCGTCTCTCGTTCCGGAACATGTGGGGACCTCGGGAGAAACGCCAATGCCCAGGCCATGCACCGGCACTGAAACACCGGTGCAGCGCATAGACTAGGATCGCCAGATAGGATTTCCCGGTGTTGCTCGGCCCGACGAACACGGTCAGCGGGCGCAAATCCACCTTCCCATGGACGATCGGACCAAAATCAGCCACTTCAATTTCTAAGGGGTCGCTATGAGGTACAGCCTTCATGCATTTCTCTCCCTTACTGAAGACGCTTGCGGGTACCCGTTCGACGCCTTCATTGAAGGGTAAATCACAGGCTGTAGGAGCGCAATGCCTGCCTCCGACGCTGAGCGGTCACCGGGTCGGATCAGCCGGTGACCGCCCGCCAGAAGTTAACCGGCTGCCTGCCGCTTCTGGCTTGCCTCGGCGCTGGCGTGGGCTTTCTGGAAGTCTTCCTCGTCGAAGTTGTAGAGCCCGGCGCCGCCCATGAAGATGGACGCGGCGGTTTCCCGGGACACGTTGTTGAGCAGGTTGGTGGAGACGTTGGGGAAGTTCGAGTCGAAGTGCGGATAGTCGGTGGAGATGCACATCCGGTCCGCGCCGATGAGGTCAGCCGTGCCGGCGATCTCGGGCTCGCTGCCCTCCACCGCGGCCCAGCAGTTGCGCTGGAAGTATTCCTTGGGCGTCAGCGACAGGTAAGGCGCGTGGGAATCGCGATAGTTGGCGTAGTCCCACTCGATTCGGGTCAGGATGCCGGGCACCCAGGAGTTCTGCGCTTCCAGGTAACCCACCCGCAGCTTGGGATGGAACTCGAAGACGCCGCCGATGATCATGGCGATGAGGGCCTGCTGCATCTCGATCCAGTGGCTGGCCACGTGGCGGTAGAACCGGTTCTCGCCGTACAGTTCGTTCATATGCGAGTTCCACGCGCCGGTGCCCTCATGGAAGCACCAGGACACGTTCAGCTCCTCGTGCAGGCTGTAGAGCGGGTCCCAGTAGTTTGAGTGCCAGAAGTGTCCGTCGACGAGGTTGGGCCGGATGAACGAGGCCACCGCCCCTAGCTCCTCCACCGCCCGCTTCAGCTCATGGCACGCCAGGTTCACGTCGTGCAGCGGCAGCATGGCGGCGAACTTCATGCGCTCCGGGCAGTGCTGGCAGAAGTCGTGTATCCAGTTGTTGTAGGCTTGGCTCAAGGCCAGGGAGAGATGCGGGTCCATGTTGTCCCGGGCCAGCAGACCCAGCCCGCCGGTGGGGAAGAGCACGGCGATGTCGATGCCCTCCATCTCCATCCCCATGACCTGTGCTTCCTCGTCGTATCCCCGCTCGATGGCGAAGTCCATGCGGCCCGTGTCCGCGATCCGGGAGGCCGACAGCACCCCGGTGGCAGCCCCCATGATCGGCCCTGTCGCCTTTGACGAGGCCGCCTTCTTGCGGTGCTGCTGCATCTCGGAATCCGCGCCGGTAGGCAGGCCGTCGATGGTCCAGGTCCGGCGGCTGATCTTCCCACGGGCGTCCACCGCCCAGGTAACCCGGTGCTTGAACTCGGGATCCAGATACTTATCGAGGAGATCCCCGGGTTCCTGAATGTGCATGTCGCTGTCCACGAAACGCAGGCCGTCCTTCATTTCATTCCTCCTTGTCCCCGCGGTCGGCGGGTGCGCCGAACATACGCGTCTGAATGGCTGGCTTCACGCTTTGACAGGTGACACTACAGGAAGTGCCGGCGTGCGGTCAACGACGGTCGGGCTCAAGCGCGGAAGCCGGTTCCATCGGGGTGCGGGGAGAGTTGTCATTCGGCGATCTCTCCGTTGGCGACACGCGCACGGTGATAGCACACCGCGACCAGGACGGCCGCCTGGACTCTTTCGAAGCCCTTCCGCACGAGCAGTGGCCATACGGCGCCGTGCGGCGTGATTCCCTTGAGTGGCCATCGAACGCCGGCGATGAGTACCCCGTTTAACAGCATGACTCCGAGGAGTCGGGGCCAGTGACGAGAAGTCAGGTTCCAGCAACGTCTCAGGGTGTCGGACACGCTCGTGCGTTCAAGCGCGACGACGGGGATCAACGGAAGAAACCGGCAATCGATGACGATGTTCACCAGGATGTTCAGCATTGCCAGGCCATACAGGGCGAACTTCATCTCGGATGAACCCGGCTCCCACGTCAGGACGAAGATGGCTGGCAAACGCATCGGCAGGCTGACAACGGCGCGCAAGACGGCAACCACGAAGATTCTCAAGGCGAGCAAGTAGAACTGAGGATGCAGGATGGCCGGAGTCGACCTCGCGACGGAGACCACCGATCCTGCCAACGTCGGCCGGCGGCCGCTCAGGTCGAGCGACACGACCAGGGCGATGATGGCCTCCAACGGTATCCTCGACATGGAATGCAACACCGTTTCGGAGAGCTGATAATAGACGGCAATGGTTGTCTGCGTGGTCTCGACAGGATCGACGAGCCACCTCATCACGACGCCCAAGGCGTAGCCCACCGGAAACGCGACGGCGGCCATCAGCGTCGCGAACGGCACGATGTTCCGTAGGAGCACCCACAACGACTGGCCTATGGTCCGCCACACACGGATTCGGCCGGGGTGGGGACCCGTATGTGTCGTGGAATCGTGCGACGGGTCGGTTTTCATGTTCTCGGTCGCTCCGTACCTATGGAGACTCTTAGACATTAGGATGGGGTTGTGCAATCGTGTAATCTTCATTCCATAAGCGTGAATCGGAGGGCATTCGACGCCCGCCAAGTTCACGGACATGGGGAGACCGACCATGAATGAAGAGTGCCCGGAGGCCCGCCGTATCCACCTTTGGCTGGCATTGGCCTTGGCGTTGTTGGCCGCGGGCTGCACGGCGGCAACGGATACCGCCCGCCTCGAGTTGGTGGCAAGCGCGGGCATTGCTTATGCCGACGAGGTACCGCCGTTGCTGGATCGGGCGTTCGAGCTGGCGGCGGCGGTTGATTCGGGGGCGTTGGTGGCGGCACGTAGCGGCCTGTCGGCAGAGCAGCGTCGGGATACGCTGCAGGAGTTCGACGCCGTGATGACGGAACGCCTGAAGCTATACGTGGCGGTCAAACGCCACAATGGTCTGTTGCGATCATACTTCATGGCGCTACGGACTCTGTTCAAAGCCGACGGGCCGAAGGGTGTCGGCGAGGCCGCAAAACGGTTGACGACGGAGCTCGGTAAGCTGTCGCCACGGCTCAAGAACGTGCGGATGGGCGACGTGTCGGTGAGCGGCCTCATCGAGCCGGCCGCGAGCATCGCGGTGGCGTCGTTCAAGTCCGCGGTGTTGCGCCGCGAGCTCGAAGCCCGTGGCGCGACCATCGAACGCGAGCTGGCCGTGCAGGAGGCCCTGGTCACCGCCCTGGGGCGGCAGGTCCGCGCGGACCGGGAGGCGCTGTCCGCTCGCTATCGGAACGACGAGGTGACGACGCCGTACGTGAGTGCGACGCGGTTGCCCAAGACCTGGCCGGCGCGGCGGCTAAGGAGCCTTCGAGACGCCGGCGACGTGGAAACCGCGCGGGCTGCGGAACAGGCTATCCGTTCCTTGCGGAAGGCGTACGTGGCGGCGATGGAGGGACGCCTGGACTACGCCCGTGCAGCCGAGTTGGCCACTACCGTTGAGGGTTTCGTTGAGCTGATGTCGCGACTCGGTGCCGAAGCAAGGAGGGCGGTCCGATGACCACGGGAGAGACTCGCGGAAAGACCCTGTCGGAGTTGCGCCAGGCGCGGAAGAACATGATGTCCGCCGAATGGCTTGCGGGGGTAGAGGACCTCCCGGAGGCCGATCGCACGGCGGCGGCGACGGCGCTGCTGGACGTTTGCATGGCCATCCGCCAGCTTGAGAACGCGGGCGTCGCCGCCATCCGGCGGCAACTCGCCGACAACGAAAAGGAGCTTGAACGGGGTATCCGCGGTCTTGAGCGGGCAGGGGAGAGACTCTACCGGATCAAGACGTACCTGAAGGCCGCCACCGCCCTGGTGGCGACGGTGGGCAAGGTGGTCAAGCCGCTTTGACCGCCGTCATCGAAGGATGGCGCGGAAGGGTCTGGTGAAGCTCCTGGCCGGCAGGTTTTTGGGTCCTCTTCTCTCGCGCACCAGCCACGCGTCCGCCTTCAACTCGATGCCGTCCGCATCCGTGCGGCAGAAGCTTACCGTCATGAAGTGCTCTCGTGTCCGCTCCCTGGGGTAGGCGGACAGCCATCGACCCTTGCGGGACGGAACGAAGAAGCGTCCCCGGCCCATGCCGTCCTTGTAATAGTTTACCTTTCGGCGCGGCCAGCGCAGGTCACGGGCGGCGGTGACGGGAGGAAAGTTCTCGGGCCGGTCCGTTGCCACGCCGGTGGCCAGTCCGTAGAGGCCCGTCAGGTTCGACATCGGTGACGACACGATCTCGATGAGCCGCGCTCCCTGGTTTCCGATGGGGACGCCGGCGATGCGTCCGAAGTGCACGTCGCCGCTAAGGACGACGACATCGTGAGGAACGGAGCCCAGCGCGTCCAGCAGGTCCGCGTACTGTTCCCGGTAACTGCGGAGGTTCCGCTCCACGCGGTTCCGCTTCACAATCAACGGCTGCGGCAGGACCAGAACGCCGGGGCAGTCACGGCCCCGCGCCCAATCGACGAGCTTCCCGAACGGCGCCTCAGGGAGGAACGCATCGGCTGAACGGCACGAGCGCAGGTCGGCAAAGCAGACGGACAGGTCCTTCCCGAGCGAAAACGACTCGACCACGGGAGAGCGCTGGATGTTTCTTACGGCGTCCCGAGCCGCCCTCTGCCAGGAGTCGCGCACGTGCGCGAGCTTCAGGGCCAGAAGGGTCGGGATCAGGGAGTCGTAAAAGGGGTAGTCGTTCCAGTACTCGTGATCGTCGGGCAACATCCACGTTCCGCCTCTGCTCAAGATGCTGCCGAGGGCCTGCCAGTGGAGCGCATAGTCGCTGGCGACGCGCTCGCGGATCTCGTGCGGTATCAGCGATAGCGAATCGAAGCCGATGTCCAGATAGACCTGGTCCCCCGACAGCGCGGTGATGTCCGGCCGAACGGTTTCGTTGCCGCGCTCATAGAGCGCGCGGTAGGACGCCGCCGCGCAGCCGCCGTCGCGATGGTTGTAGAAGCAGCTCCCGAGGCCAATGGTGAACGCGCCGCCGCCCTTGCGCGGCAGGCGCGGCGGCAGCGTGCGAAAGGCGCCGGAACGAAGCGGCTGCCAGCGGCGGGCAATGCCGGCCGCCGGATTCGCCTCGACGCGGCGTTCGAACTCCACGCGGTAGTCGCTCCCGGCCCTGAGTCCCCGGAATGTCACCACGTTGAAAAAACGCTGTCTCATGCCCCTGAAAGGCCGCCGCCAGTCCGGTTTGCGAATGACCCTCGACCGGAACTCGCGGCCTTCCTGGAAGAGCCGCACGCGGGCACGCTCCGGCATTTTCAAGGCGGGAAACAACGTGCCGACCCAAACCTCCACCGAAGTCTGGCTGACCCGATGGAGAACGAGCGACCACTGGGCCGTTGACGTGGCGTGGTGTGCGGGCGCGGAGGATGCGGGCCTGTTCATCCGGCTCTACGAGGAAACGGGGTTTGGCGCACTGGGCCTGGGGCGGCTCCATCGCAAGCCCTCGAAGCGCGCGAAATCACCGTCGAAAGTGATCCATTCACAACCGAACTCGATGGCCAAGGCGGCGAGATACGCGTCCGGTATCAGGCTTCCCCGTGTGTCGGCGTCTCGATAAAGACGGGTGAATATCTCCCAATGCCGGGGTCCTGGGCTGACGGGAATACAGTGGGGCTGCTTCCTGATCACGTTCGCGAAACTCAGTGCCTCGTCCGGCGGGCTCGGTCGGCGGAAAATGCGAGGATGGGTAACGATGCGGAGAAATCCGCTCAACACCAGATCCGAGATGGCGAAGGCCTCGTCCCCGCCAAGCACGGCCTCGAGCCAGGGACGGCAGGAGGCGTGTTCCGAAGCGTCGTCACGATACGCCGCCACCAGGACATTAACGCCGGGCAGGACCATGACTCCCTTCCATGAGATCAAGCAGAGCGGCCGAGTCACTCAGGTCCACCCCGGGCATGACGCCCGTTCCATGGAACAGAGGCAGTTCGACGGCGGGCCGCTCCGTTGCGCACCGTCGCGAAAGAGACTCGCGAAGAGCGTCTTGAATGACGGCTGCCAAGGTCCTCCCGGTGTCGGCAGCAATTCCCTTCAACTCGGCGAACAGATGGTCATCAATATGAATCGTCGTCCGCATACATAAAAACATATAGTTAGAACATATGTATGTCAATCGACAGCCGGCAACGCGTCGATCGAATCGGAGGTTACTCTGTCCGGCAGTTCATCCCACGGGTGTGTATACGATGGAGGTCAGGGTGGGTCTCTTGCTTCCCTTACCCCGCCATCGTGCGGATGCCGTAGAGCGGGATGCGGGTGTCTCTGGTGACGAGGACAAGACCCTCGGCTTGGGCTTGGGCCACCAGCATTCGGTCGAACGGGTCGCGGTGGTGCTGCGGCAGTTTGCCCGCTTGTTCCGCATGAAAGAAGGTCAGGGATAAAGGCGTGAAACCCTGCTCCATGACGTCCGTCTCCAGTATGTCCGGGGCCTTCAACTTTCCCAGTGCGCGCTTGATGGCGATCTCCCAAACACTGACCGGGCTGACGAAGACTTCGTTGCGCGCGTCCTCCAGGGCTCTACGAGCGAGCGCGCTCAACCTCTGCGGTTCAGTGAGCGACCATAAGAGAATATGGGTGTCCAGCAGTAAGCGCACTAATCCTTCTCGTCAGTCGGGAACAGTTTCGAGTTATAGAACGAATCGATCACTTCCTGGGGTGTCTCGTCAAAATCCGGAGCAATCCAGATTTGCCCTTCCAAACCGCCGAGTTTTCGTTTTTCCAGACGCTCCCGAAACGGCTCCAGCCGCAGATAGGGTTCGCCGGCCTTGGCGATCACGATTTCCTCGCCCTCCCAGGCCAGCTTACCGAGTCGCGAGAGCTGTGATTTGGCCTCGTGCATATTGACCTTCATGGCATCCTCCAGGCTTAGCTAAGTCCCGCTAAGTCTGAAACAATAGCCATGCCCTGTCAAGGGTCACACTTCAAACTTCCAGGGTCTGCGCCGCGGAATGGTTTGGAGGTCAGGTTGACTGCCACCCAATTCGGCGAGTCGTCGTGCGCTTTCCCGCTCCGCCGGCGCCCCCGGCTACCGTGGCGATAGCGCCCCGGGGCATCCAGCAGGCTGGCCATCAGAATCTGGTGAGCGAACAACAGGTCGGGCTCGCTGGCCGGATCCCACTGCTGGAATTGATCGTAGGCCCGGATGGCATTGCGGGCTTCCTCAATGTCTCTCGGCGGCGCGGCAACGGGCTTGCCGTCGAGGATCGTAGCGATCTCCTCCTCGCTGAGGAGGTTGCCTTCGATGGCCAGCGAGCCGTGAATCGTGCGTATGCGATTGATTCGCCGCAGACGCATATCCTGCGAGACGCCCACCGTCTCCGCGCGGCCGATCATTTCGCCGATTTGTTCAACCCGGGAAAGGATATCCGGCGTGATCGTGTATGGCGGCTTTTCGGCCATATCGTGGTTTCTTAGGAGTTCTTCCCGGTAGTCCTGGGAAAGAAAGGCGAAGAGCGAAAGCAGATCCGCTTCTCACACCTTCAATTTCTCACTTCACGTTTACTCATGTCCAGGACGCCAGGCAAACTTCTCACTTCTCCGTCTCTGTTGTATGATGTCCCATCCCAACGGCCCGCCACGCTCCTGCGGGGCGATCCACCATGGAAGCAGGTTCGTCATGAGCAATACGGAAACAAGCGGTGTCTTGTCAGACCACGAGCGGGCCACCATCGAGGCCGCGGCCGCGCGCATCGTCCCCTCGGACGAGGACGCCGGCGCGCGCGAGGCGGGCGTCATCGATTATATCGAGGGGCTCCTGGCGACGGATGACGTGGACACGGACATCAGTCCCCGGGAGAAAAAGGAGTACGCCAACTTTGTGCTGGGAAGCATGGGGGGCCGCACCGAGGAGCAGCAGGCAACGCTGTTCAAGCTCAACGGTCTGGGGAGCCGGCACCGGCAGGCCTACCGCGACGGGGTGGCGGAGCTGGACCGGCTGGCCGCGGAACTGGGGTCGGGGAAGGACTTTTGCGGGCTGGACGATGGGGGGCGGGACCAGGTCCTGACCGTCCTGGATGAGCGGAAAGACCCGTTCTTCGAGCTTCTACTCACCCATACCATGGAGGGGTTCTACGGGCACCCGCGGCACGGCGGCAACAAGGACGGGGTGGGCTGGCAGGCCCTGGGATACCCCGGCCCGAGCTTTCCGCACGGCAACGAAACCCCTTACGGCTGGTACGACGCCAACGAGCCCGACGAGTTTGCGAAGGACAAGAAGGGCGGTTAAAGGGCGGTTAGGGAGCGAGGGCATCCTGCCCTCGGCGAGGGCGGGACGCCCTCGCTCCCGGAAGAGTGGAGACGAACCGAATGGCAAAGCACGAGACGGTGGACGTCTGCATCATAGGGGGCGGGGCTTCGGGGCTGGTGGCGGCCAAGGAGCTCACCGAGGCGGGCATGACCGTGTGCGTGCTGGAGCGGGGCCCCTGGTACAAGCGCGAGGACTTCGCCCTGGGGGACGAGCTCACCTACAAGCGGCGCAACTTCTTCTGGCCCACGGTGGAGCTCGAGCCGCGCACGTGGCGGCCCAACGCCGACACGCCGACCGAGATCCTGTCCACCAAGACCCAGACCTTCTCCAACGCCATGTGCGTGGGCGGCGGGACCATCCACTACAGCGGGCTTTCCTGGCGCTTCCACGAGTCGGACTTCCGCGTGAAGTCCGAGGACGGTCCGGTGGCGGGCACCACCATCGAGGACTGGCCCATCTCCTACGACGACATGGAGCCCTTCTATGAAAAGGCGGAGTGGACCGTCGGCATCTCGGGGAAGGGCTGGTCGAACCCCTTCGATCCGCCGCGCAAGCGTGACTACCCGGTGAGGCCGGCGGCCCGCAACAGCC
Source organism: uncultured Binatia bacterium (SeqCode) (assembly GCA_965221155.1). Lineage (GTDB taxonomy): Bacteria > Desulfobacterota > Binatia > UBA9968 > JAJDTQ01 > JAJDTQ01. Next base: position 3,839,342 of record OZ244869.1, read on the forward strand.
CTGGAGCGGCCCTGGAAAAGGGCGCCCGCAAGCTCGGGCTGCATCCCTTTCCCACCCCCCTGGCCATCCTCACCGGCGACTACGACGGCCGTCCGGGCTGCATCGGCAAGGGGATGTGCTCTTCCTACGGATGCCCGGTGGGGGCCAAGTCCAGCACCCTGGAGTCGCTGCTGCCCAAGGCCCTGGCCACCGGGCGTATGGAGATCCGGCCCCTCTGCCTGGCGCGGGAGATCACCCTCGACCGGCAGGGCCGGGCCTCCGGCGTCACCTATTTCAACGGCGAGGGCGAGGAGGAGCACCAGCCGGCCCGCCTGGTGGTGATGGCGGCCGGTGGCGTGGAGACGGCCCGGCTCCTGCTCATGTCCGAGTCCGCGCGGTTCCCCCAGGGGCTGTCCAACCGCAGCGGCCTGGTGGGCAAGAACCTCATGTTCCATTCCCCGGGCGTGACGCTGGTGGCGACGTTCCCCGAGCCGCTGGACGGCCACAAGGGGACCTCCAGCACCCGGGTGCTCCAGGACTTTTACAAGACCGACACGAAGCGGGGATTCATCCGCGGCGGCTTCATGCACCCGCGGGCTCACGGCGGCGACCCCATCGAGCTGGCGCTCCGGCCCATCCACGGCAAGCGCTGGGGCAAGGAGCACAAGGACTCCATGCGCGAGACCTGGAGTCATTACCTGCACAGCCACTGCACCGGCGAGAGCCTTCCGGTGGAGAGCAACGCCGTGGACCTCGACCCCGAGGTGACGGACTGCTACGGGCTGCCGGTGGCGCGCATCACCTATACCAGCCACGAGAACGACGTCCGGCTGGCCACCTACCTCGGAGAGCGTTCACGCGAGATCTACGAAGCCGCGGGAGCGACCCGGATCATCGTGCCCAAGCCCGAGACCCGCAAGCTCCACAACCACCAGATGGGGAGCTGCCGGATGGGCAACGACCCCGAGTCGTCGGTGGTGGACAAGTGGTGCCGTTCCCACGACGTGTCCAACCTCTTCATCGTCGACGCCAGCGTGTTCGTGACCGCCGCCGGCCTCAACCCCACCCTCACCATCGAGGCCAACGCCTTCCGCGTCTGCGATTACATGGTGGCGGAAGCGCGAAAGGGCGACCTCATCCACTGAGGCGTGTCTGCCTCCCATTGCGCGCTACGGTGGACGCGATAGCGGCCGAGCCGGCTTCGGATTGGCCCGCTTATTGCTGAATGTTGTACACCTTTGGACGGAGTCCATCGTATGCCGATGGAACCTGTCGCTTTTGGCGCTTGCCATGCTCGTGTTGCACCATGAATACCCTGACCGGTGTCGAACGGTCGGCGCTCCGCGTCCAGCGCGGCTAGTGTGGTGTCTCACAAATACGCTTATGAAGATGCGAGGGCATTTTGGTCGTCGGCAAGGCGCGATGACTTGTAGGGGCGACCGGCGGTCGCCCCTCAGTGGCGGGCACCACGCGAGGAAGAGCAACGCAGCCGACGGCGAAAAAGACCAGCAGATTATCATGCGAATCGACCGGACAGGACACTCGCCATGACCGACGGAACTTCCGCCGGTCGGACCGGTTGGGCGGAATATCGGAGCGACTACCGATGACCGACGCGCGCCGGGTGCTGAAGGACGTCTTCGGGTTCGACTCATTCCGTCCGGGCCAGGAGGCGGCCATGGAAACGTTGCTGGCCGGGCGGCACGTGCTTACGGTGATGCCCACGGGGTCGGGCAAGTCGCTGTGCTTCCAGGTCCCGGCCCTGGCCCTGGGGGGCCTCACGGTAGTGGTGTCCCCGCTGGTGGCGCTGATGCAGGACCAGGTGGCGGCATTGAGGCTCGCCGGCGTCGCCGCGGACGCCATCAACTCCGCCAACACGCGAGGGGAGAACGTCGCCGCCTGGCGCCGGGTTGCCGCTGGCGAGACGCGGCTTCTGTACATGGCGCCGGAACGGCTCATGACCGAGCGCATGCTCGAGGCCCTGGGCCGGCTGCCCCTGAGTCTGTTCGCCGTCGACGAGGCCCACTGCATCTCGCAATGGGGTCCGTCCTTCCGCCCCGAATACGAAGATCTGTGCCGCCTGCGGCATCTGTTCCCCGGCGTCCCCATCGCGGCGCTCACCGCCACCGCGGATGCCATTACCCGCGAGGACATTGCCGAGCGGTTGTTCGGCGGCGAGGCGGACTCCTTCGTCCTGGGCTTCGACCGCCCCAACATCCGGCTGGCGGTGGAAATGAAGCGCGACTGGAAGCGCCAGTGCCGGGGCTTCGTCGCACGTCATCGAGGCGAAAGCGGCATCGTCTATTGCCTGTCGCGAAAGAAGACGGAGGAGACCGCCGCGCTCCTGGCGGCCGACGGCGTGAGGGCGCTTCCCTACCACGCGGGCATGGATAAGGAGGACCGGGAGGCCCACCAGAACGTCTTCATGACCGATCCCGGGGTGGTGGTGGTGGCTACCATCGCTTTCGGCATGGGCATCGACAAGGCCGACGTGCGTTACGTTCTGCACACGGATCTGCCCGGCAGCGTCGAGGCCTACTACCAGGAGATCGGCCGGGCCGGCCGTGACGGCCAGGCGGCGGAAGCGCACATGCTGTATGGCCTGGCGGACATCCGCATGCGGCGGCAGTTCATCGAGGAGGAGGACGCCGGGGCGGAGCGGCGGCGCCGCGAGCACAAGCGCCTCGACGCGTTGCTCGGCTACTGTGAGGCTCCCGCTTGCCGGCGGGTGACGCTACTGGAGTATTTCGGGGAACAGAACGAGCCCTGCGGCAATTGCGACGTCTGCCTCGACCCGGCCGAGCGCATCGACGGCACCGAGGATGCGCAAAAGATCCTTGCCGCGGTCTATCGCACCGGCGAACGGTTCGGCGCGGCGCACGTCATCGACGTCCTGCGCGGCACCGCGACGGAGAAGGTCGAACGCGCCGGCCATGACCGGCTGCCCACCTTCGGGATGGGCGCTGCCCGGGGCAAGAACGAGTGGCGGTCCCTGATCCGCCAGATGGTGGCCACCGGGTTGCTCCGGCTCGACATCGGGGGCTATGGCGGCCTCTCCATCACCGGCAAGGGTCGCGGTCTGCAGCAGGGCGAGAGCGTGTTCCTGTATCGCCGGGACACGGCGCCGGCCCGTTCATCCGAGCCGGTGCGTGACCCAGGGGGGCGGCGCCGGAAGGAGCCCCAGGACGGCCCGCTGAGTGGTCCCGATACGACGCTTTTGGACGCGCTCAAGGCGCTGCGGCTCCGGCTCGCCAAGGAGCGTGGGGTGCCGGCCTATGTCGTGTTCCCCGATCGCACCTTGATTGACATGGTGCGCCGCCGGCCGCGGACGGAGGAAGAGTTCGCCGAGGTAAACGGGGTGGGCGCCGCCAAGCTCAAGGCTTTCGCAACGCCGTTTCTGGCCGCTATTGAGACCGCGCTCGCGGATTCGGGTTAAGGGTGCAGGGGAAGCCGACCCCGGAGCAGATGGTGGCGACGCTGCATGGAGACAAGGCCACGGAAGCCCAGGCCATGACGGCGAAGAAGATGCACGCCGGCCTGGACGCCGACACCAAGAAACTCGTCGACGCCGCGGCGAAGACCATTTACGGAAAAGGCGGGTTCGACAGCGTGGGCGCGTGGTGGGAGTCCCTGGACTGCCGGCTCATGCGGGTGGCGGCGGGTGACGGCATCACCGCGGATCCGTCGAGCCCCTTCTGCGCGCACGATGCGGGCTCGGGCAAGGCCAAGATCATGAACGAGGCCACGACCAAGCACGTCAACAAGGTCGGGCAGGCTCTGCTGGGCCGGAAGGATCCGGGCATGTATCCCAAGTGACGGCGTCGTTTCGCTGACGCTTTTGCATCCCTGCGAACCCCTCTCCCTCCGTGGGAGAAGGGTTCTTTTTTTGTCTTTTGTCTTATCGGTTGCGCGTGAGCTTCGGGTCGATGATGTCGCGCAGGCCGTCTCCCAGCAGATTGATGCCGAGGACGGTGATGAAGATGGCGATGCCCGGGAAAATGGTGAGCCACGGTGCGCGGTACATGTAGCTGCGGCCCTCGCTCAGCATGGAGCCCCAGGTGGGGATGCTTGGGGGAACGCCCAGCCCCAGGAAGCTCAGGCTCGCCTCGGTGATGATGACTATGGCCATGGCGAAGGTGGCGATGACCATGACGCTTGGCAGCGTGTTGGGAATCACGTGGCGCAGGATGATGTAGCGGTTGCTGGCCCCCAGCGCCCGGGCGGCCTGGACGAACTCGCGTTCCTTGAGTGACAGCACTTCCCCCCGGACCACCCTGCAATACTGCACCCAGCGGCTGAGCACCAAGGCAATGACGAGGTTCACCAAGCCCTGTCCGAGGAAGGCCATGATGGCGATGGCCAGCAGCAGGAATGGGAAGGCGAGAAAGATCTCCGTGGTTTTGTTGATGACCTCGTCGATCATCTCGCCGAAGTATCCCGCCACCGCTCCGAGAAAGCAGCCCAGGATGCCCGCCAGGAATACCGTGGCGGCTCCCACCATCAGCGAGATGCGCGAGCCGTAGATGACCCGGCTCAGGAGGTCCCGGCCGAGGTTGTCGGTGCCCATGACATGGGGGTTCTCGGCCAGGTCCATTGAGGGCGGGCGGAGCCGTTGCTCCAGGGCCTGCTCCTGGGGATCGAAGGGCGCCAGCAAGGGGGCCCCCAGCCCGCAGATGCACAGCAGGAGCACGATGGCCCCGCCGGTCATGACCTTCGCGTAGCGACGCCAGCCGATCACAGCCGTATCCTCGGATCGACCCACGTGTACAGCAGGTCCACCGTCAGGTTGACGAAGAAATAGACCATGGCGAAGAAGAAGATGACGCCCTGGGCCAGCTTGTAATCCCGGGTGGTGATGGCCTGGATGAGAAGGCTGCCGATGCCGGGCCAGGAGAACACCGTCTCGGTGATGACCGAGCCGCTCAGGAGAGCGCCGAGCTGGAGTCCGAGAATGGTGATGATGGTGATGAGGGCGTTCCGGAGCGTGTGCTTCCAGATGACCGTGCGCTCACTCAATCCCTTGGCCCGGGCGGTGGTGATGTAGTCCTGCCGGATGACCTCCAGCACGCTGGAACGCGAGATGCGCGTGATGATGGCGGCGAAGCTCGTTCCCAGGGTGACGGCGGGCAGCAGGATGTGCTTGAAGGCGTCCCAGAAAGCCGGGAGGTCGCCCGCGATCAAGGCGTCCACCAGCATGAGTTGGGTCACCGGCGTGACGTTCACGCCATAGGTCAGCCGTCCCGCCACCGGCAACAGATTCCACTGGCCGCCCAGGAAGAAGATGAGCATGATGCCGAGCCAGAAGTTGGGCACGGATAGGCCCACCAGCGCCACGGTCATGCCCGAATGATCCCACAGGGAATTGTGCTTGATGGCGGAGTAGACGCCGATGGGAAGCGCGATGACGATGGCCACCAGGAGACTCGCCAGCGCCAGCTCCACGGTGGCCGGCAACCGCTCTATCACGAGTTCCGTCACCGGCTCTCCGTAACGCATGGACTCGCCGAAGTTTCCCTGGACGGCCTTCGACACGAACTGCCAGTACTGGACGATGATGGGCTGGTCGAGCCCCCACTCGCGGGTGACCTCCTCGATTTCGTGAGGCTCCGCGTCCTCCCCGAGCAGAAGCGTCACCGGGTCCCCCGGCGCGAGCTGCATCAGGAAGAAGACCAGAAAGGACATCCCGATCAGTACGGGTATGGCCCCGATAAGCCTGCGCCGAATCATGAAGCTACAGTCCCATCTGCGCCAGCGACCGGTCAAGCCGCTCGAGCGCCTCGTCTACCTGCTCCCTGGTCACGGTGAGCGCCGGGGTGATGCGGATCACGTTGCCCATGAGTCCGCCCTTTCCGATCAGGAGCCCGTTTTGTTTGGTCAGCTCGAACAGCCTCGCCACGGCTTCCGGGCTGGGGATCTTGTCCGGCCCGACCATTTCGACAGCCTGCATCAGTCCCATGCCGCGGATATCGCCCATGAGGGGATACTTGTCCTTCAGGGACACCAGGCCCTCCCGCAGTTGTCGTCCCCGATCGGCCGCGTTGGTCACCAGCCCTTCGCTCTCGATGACTTCCAGGGTGGCGAGGGCCGCGGCGCAGGTCACCGGGTTGCCGCCGAAGGTGGAGAGGGACAGACCCTTGACGCTGTCGGCGACCTCCGGCCGGGTAATGGTGCCTCCGACGGGGACGCCGTTGGCCATCCCCTTGGCGAAGGTCATGATGTCCGGCTCCACGTCCCACTGTTCGATGCCGAACATCTTGCCGCCGGTCCGGCCCCACCCCGTCTGCACCTCGTCGCAGATGAACAGCCCGCCGTACTTGTGCACGATGTCGGCGACCTCGCGGAAGTACTCCTTGGGCGGGGTGATGAACCCACCCACGCCCTGGATCGGCTCGGCGATGAACGCGGCGATCTTCCCCGACGTAGCGGTCTGGATCGCGCCTTCCAGGTCCTTGGCGCACTTGAGATCGCAACTCGGATAGGTGAGCCCGAACGGGCAGCGGTAGCAGTAGGCATTGGGAATGTGATGGATGTTCGGGCTCGCGGTGGGATTGAGCCGCCACGTATAGTGCCCGGTGAGGCTCATGGCCAGTTGGGACCGGCCGCTGTAGCCGTGGCGCAGGGCGATGATGTCCTGGGACCGGGTGTAGAGCTGCGCCACCAGCACCGCGGTCTCATTGGCCTCGGTGCCGCTGTTGGTGAAAAAGGATTGCTTCAGCGCTCCGGGCGTGATGGCCGCGAGCTTCTCGGCCAAGCGGACGTGCGGCTCGTTGGGGTACAGGGTCGAGGTGTGCTGGACCTTGCGCGTCTGTTCCTGGATGGCGGCCACCACCTTGTCGTTGCAGTGGCCGACGCTGATGGTCACGATGCCGCCGAAGAAGTCCAGATACTCCCGTCCCTCCACGTCGTAGACCAGGGAGTCCTTGGCCCGGTCCACCACCAGGGGCTCTTCATAATAGTTGGCGACGCACGAGAACAGGTACTCCCTGTGCTTGGCCAGAATCTCCTGCTGTTTGGTCGGTTCCATTTGACTCATCGGGAACGCTAACCTAGCACAAAGCCGGCGAAACGGTCAAAGTTGCGGCCGTTTTGCGGCGACCGGCCGGTCGCCCCTACAATTCGATTACTCGCCGAGTCCCGTAGGTCGGATTAGCGAAGCGTAATCCGACTCCCCTAGCGGGCCTCGCTGTACAGCCGCTTCAACCTCGCCGGCGAGACTCCTGCAAGGTAGAGGAGCTTCAAGGCCCACATGAGCAGAATGGTCCGTACCGGACCGTTCTGCTCCCACCGGCGGGCCGAGCTCACCACCCGTGAGCGGAGGCAGGCGATACGGCCCTGCCTCTTCAGCGCGCGGCAGAACGCTACATCCTCCATGATGGGCATTTCGGGAAAACCACCGAGGCTCTCGAAGACGGTTCGCCGTACGAAGATGGCCTGATCTCCGGTGGCCACGCGGGTCAGGCGGGAACGCAGGCTGATCATGTGCCCGACGAGCCGGAGCAGCGGGCGCGGGCTGTCCAGACGGATGTCGAACCGGCCGCCCACGCAACCGGGGTCGGCCATGGAGCCTTCGACGTCGGCCCCCGCGGTGGCGGGCAGCCGGGTGTCTGCGTGGAGGAACAGCAGCACGTCACCGGCGGCGTGCCGCGCGCCCTGGTTCATCTGCGCGGCGCGGCCCCTGGCGGCGGCCACCAGGCGGGCGGGGCCGTCCCGTACGACTTCCGCAGTACGGTCCGTGCTGCCGCCGTCCACGACGATGATCTCGCAGGGTTCGACGCGCGCGAGGTTTTCGAGGGCGCCGGCGATGGTGCGTTCTTCGTTCAGGACGGGAATGATGATGGAAAGCCGCATGGACGGTTTGTCCGCGGGCTAGTGTTGTGTCTCACAAATAGGTTTGCAAAGATGCGCAGGAATGATTATCGTCGGCAACGCGTCCGTCAGATCAACGCGCCGCCGCAACTGCTACCGGTGCCGGCGGTGCAGGCGAAGCAATGGTTCCCCGTAAGGATGGGCTGGTCCGTGAAATCGGCTACCGCGAACTCCCGGATGTGAGGTTTCTTTCCGTTCACCCGGCCCAGGGGCATGTCGATCATCTGGTTGAAGTCGCAGTCGTACACCGAGCCGTCCCAGGCCACGCTCAGCAGGTCCCGGCACATGACCTTGTCCACGGTCTCGCCGTTGAAGTTGTCTTCCAGGAGCTGCAGGTAGTCGTCGTATTGTCCCCGCTGCTTGAGGAATTTCTTGAACCGGGTGATGGGCATGTTGGACAGGCAGTAGAGATGGTTGAAGACGATGCCGAACTCCTCGCCGAGCATGCGCCGATAGTCGCCTTCGAGCTCTTCCTGCGGTGGCGGCAGGTAGTTCCCCATGGGGTTGTAGACGAGATTAAGATCCAGGCCCGAATCCGGCTGGCCGTAGCCAAGACGATTGAGCTCCTGCAGGCCGCGCACACTTAGCTCGAAGGTGCCGTTGCCGCGCTGGCTGTCCACGTTCTCCTTGGTGTAGCAGGGCAGCGAGCAGACCACCTCGACCCCGTGACGCTGGAAGAACTCGGGCAGGTACTCCTTGCCTTCCTCGTAGAAGACCGTCAGGTTGCAACGGTCCATCACGTGACGTCCCAGTCCCTTGCAGGACTCCACCAGGTAGTCGAAGTGGGGATTCAGTTCAGGCGCGCCACCGGTGATGTCCACCGTGGGGATGTCGGAGTTCTCAAGGAACCGCAAAACGTCGTCCACGGTGGTCCGTTCCATCATTTCCTTGCGGCCCGGACCGGCCTCCACGTGGCAGTGAAAGCACGACTGGTTGCAGTATTTCCCCATGTTGATCTGGAGCACCTGCAGCTTCTGCTTGCGCAGGGAACGACCGCTCGCACTGACCTTATCGTCAAAATTTACCGTGACGACCTCCCGGCGAACCGAATTGACCCGCTCGCTTGGACGGGTTTCGCGCAGTGTTGCAATTGGGCCTGTCTTGGTCAAGACTTGCAACGAATTTTCTTTGGCTAGGCAGCGGGATTCGGGGCGCCGGCCGCGCATCACGGATGTCTCCGGGTTGGTCGTGGCGGCCGGATGGACGGAGGGAACGTGGATCCTCTATCGAGAGAAATTTTGACTTTCTGGTTCGAGACCTTGGACCTGAGCGTGGAGATGGAGAAGCGCCAAGTGTGGTTTCGGGCGACTCCGGAGTTCGACCGGTATCTTGTCGATCACTACACCGAGGTCCATGAGCGCGCGGCCGCCGGCGAACTCGACCACTTCAAGGAAACACCGGAGGATTGCCTGACCCTGATCATGGCCCTCGACCAGTTCCCGCGAAACATCTACCGTGGCACTCCTCGCGCTTTCGCCACCGATCCCAAGGCCCGCGAGATTGCCGGCTACGCCCTGGAGGCGGGTTACGACCGGGGCTTTGCCCGCTGGCCGCGGACCTTCATCTACCTGCCGTTCGAGCACAGCGAGCGGCTGGCCGACCAGGAGCGGGCGCTGGTCCTCTACCGCAGCCTCGGCAACGAGGATTCCATGCGGGCCGCCGTCGGGCACCATGGCGCCATCAAGCGCTTCGGCCGTTTCCCCCACCGCAACGCGGTCATGGGACGCCCGAACACCCCGGAAGAGGAACAGTACCTCAAGGACCCGCCCCTCTGGGGCAGGACCGCGGCGGAGGCCGCGGAGTTGGAGGCGCGGAAGGCGGCCGCCGCAAAGGGATAGAAGCCTGCGCCCCGCGAGAACCGGCGTGTAGGGGCGGGTTTCAAACCCGTCCGCGTCCGCATGGCGCTGTGTTCGCGCCCCCTCAGCCGCTCAGTATCTGCACGTGTCCCACGTCAACGTTGACGGTCACCTTGTCGCCGACGGAGAAGGCCCGGCGGCCGGGCTGGTGCGTGTCGTCCACCAGCAGGGACGTGTCTTCGTCGACCGCGACGGTATATCGGATCAGGTTCCCGAGGAACTCGCGATGTCCGACACGGCCGGCGAAGGCCGTTGCGGCCACGGCAGGGTCCGCCGCGGAGATGCTTGCGTCCTGGGGACGGAACATCGCGATCCGGCCGTCTCCGGGCGCATGACCCTCACCGCCCAACGGCAGGATCAGGCCGCCGGCGGCGACGAAGCGTGTGCCTTCACCCGTAACCTCCACGCCTCCATCCAGGAGGTTGGCGGTGCCGAGGAAGTCGGCGACGAAACGGTTGACGGGTCTGTCGTAAAGGTCCATGGGCGATCCCACCTGCTGCAGAATGCCCTCGTCGAGCACGGCGATCCGATCCGAGATGGTGTTGGCTTCCTCCTGGTCGTGAGTCACGAAGATGGTGGTCAGCTTCAGCTTTCGCTGCAGCTCGAGAATCTCACGCCGCATCTGAACGCGCAGGTTGGCGTCCAGATTGGACAGCGGCTCGTCCAGCAGCAGGACCCGGGGCTCGACGATGATGGTGCGGGCAAGGGCCACTCGCTGCTGCTGGCCGCCGGAAAGCTGTGAGGGCCGCCGGTCCGCCAGCTCCCAGAGTCCCACCATGTCCAACGCGGCCTCCACCCGTCTGGGGACCTCGGCCGACGGCACCCTGCGTTCCTCGAGCCCGAAGGCGACGTTTCGGTACACGGTCATGTGGGGCCACAGCGCATACGACTGAAAGACCATGCCGACGTTTCGCCGCCACGGCGGCAGATGCGTCACCTCGTGTTCGCCGATCAGGATGCGCCCGCGGGGCGTCGGGCCGAAGCCGGCAACGCAGCGCAGCAGCGTCGACTTGCCCGACCCCGACGGCCCCAGGAAGGTGAACAGCTCCCCCGGTTCGATGCGCAGGTCGATGTCCTTCAAGACGTCGGTGGTATCGTAGGCCAGGCTGAGTCCCTCGATGACGACGCTGTCGGCGTTGTTCGATGCCATGCTCACACTCCCGCGACCACCGTCACACCGGGCGTCCGCTGGGTCTCCTTGCGCTGGATGATGCGGTGCGCGACGTAGGTCGTGACTCCGACGATGACCACCGCAATGATGCCGAGGGCCGCCCCGGGGCCGCGGCCCGCCGCCGACTGCATGAACTCGTAGATACCGAACGCCAGCGGCGCATCCGATTCCTGCGACACCAGCATGATGGTCGTCGACAGCTCCACCGCGGCGGTGGCGAAGCTGGTGACGAAGCCGGCGACGATGCCGCCCGACATCAACGGCACGACGATGCGGCGGACCGTGCGGGCCTTGGTGGCCCCCAGGTTCTCGGCCGCCTCCTCGAGCATGACGCTGATCTGCTGCAGGGCAGCGGTGCAGGCGCGGAGCGCGTAGGGCATCCGCCGGATGGCCAGGGCGACGACGATGATGACCCACCAGGACGCCAGGGGCTTGTCGATGATGGGCACGTTGAAGTCGTAGAAGGTGCGTAGATAGCCGATCCCCAGCACCACGCCGGGGATGGCGACTGCCCCCATGGCGATGTAGTCCAGCCATTGCCGGCCGATGAGCTTCGTGCGCCACACGACGTACGCGATGGCGGTGCCGAAGCAGACGTCGATGGCGGCGGCGAGGCCGGCGTAGAGCAGGGTGTTGGTGACGAATTGAAACGAGGAAGAGACCACCTGCAGGTAGTGGGCGGTGGTGTAGCCGTCGGGCAGCACGCTGAACGACCATATGGTGCCGAAGGACAGGAGCATGAGCCCGAAGTGAGGCGACAGCACGAGCAGCAGGATGAAGACGACCACGCCGTAGCAGGCGGTCTTCTCCCACGGTCGAAGGTCGCGTTTCATCAACCCGCCGCCGCCCTTCTGCAAGGTGGCGTAGTCCTTGCCGCGCAGCGCCAGAAAGGAGGTCCACAGCGCCAGCAGCGAAAAGATGACCAGGATCACCGAGATCACGTAGCCCATGGGGTCGGCGATGCCGATGGAGGAGATGCGCAGGTAGGCCTGGGGCGCCAGCATGTTGTTGACGTTCAGCAGCAACGGCGTGCCGATGTCGTCGAACACCTTGAGGAACACCAGCGACGCCCCCGCCACGTATCCGGGCATGGCCAGTGGGAACACGATGCGGCGGAACAGCCGCAGGCCGCTGGCTCCCAGATTCTGCGCCGACTCCTCCATCGACCGGTCGATGTTGTTGAGCGCGGCCGAGAGATTGATGAGGATGAACGGGAAGTAGTGGATGCTCTCCACCAGGATCACGCCGTTGAGCCCCTCCATGAACGGAATGGTGAAGCCGAACCACTCATCCAGCAGCAGGTTGACGGAGCCGTTCTCCCCGAGCAGCAGCAACATCGCCACCGCGCCGACGAAAGGGGGCATGATCAGCGGGATGATGCCCAGGGTCTGAATCAGGATGGCGCCCTTGAAGTTGAAGCGGGTGGTGAAATAGGCCAGCGGCAGGGCGAAGCAGGATGACATCACCACCGCCATCCCCGCCACGTAGAGCGAGTTGAGGGAGGATTCCTGGAACAGGCTGGTGCGGAAGAAGTCGACGAAGTTGATCAGGGTCAGGGCGCCCGTGTTGGGGTCCTGGAACGCCACGTAGATCACGTTCACTACGGGCAGCACCAGGAACACCAACAGGAACAGACTCACGACCACCACCACCGCCGCCGGTCCCCACTGGCCGCGTATTGCCGCGTACACGGACGTGCTTACCTGTCCCGCTCAGCCGCCGGGCTACACCCCTACGACGGTTAGAGCACGGGCGCCGCCTTCTCGGCCAGAGTCCTGGCCTTGGTGTAGTTCGCCTTCACCTGGGCGTCCCAGCCCTGCTCGACCTCGGCCTGGCGGCCGGTTACCTTGGTGGTCGCCTTCTTGCGCTTTTTCTTGAAAATCCTGTTGAAATCCTGCTGGCTCGCCTGGGCGGCCTCGATGGGCACCGCGGCCACCAGCGCCTTGGCTTCGTCGATCAGCTTTCGTGCCGCGGCGTTGGATTTGCCGGCCATCTTCGCCTCGGCATCCTGGATCGCCTTGGTGGCCGCGCGCAGGTCCTTGAGCCGGTAGGTGACCATCACGTCGAACAGCGAGTTGATCACGTTGTAGCGGTTCTTGGAGAGCTGCAGGTCGAACTCGACCGCCGCGCCGATGGACTTGTCCTCGAACGGGTTGGGGAAGCCGGCGGGCGCCTTGGCGTAGGTCGCGGGGTTCACGGGCAGGCGCCGGATCTTCGGGTCGAGCAGGACCTCCTGGCCGTCGGAGGACAGGAGAAACTCGATGAAGGCCGCCGCCGCTTTCGGATGCGGCGCGCTCTTGACGATGGCGATGTTCGCCGGCACCAGGGTCGTCACCGGCGGGTAGATGAACTTGACCGGGAAGCCCGAAGCCTCCGACGACAGGCCGAAGAAATCGATCACGATGCCGATGCCGAACTGGCCCGAGTTGACGCCGTCGGGCACGCCGAAGCTGCGCTCGGTGACGGTCTTGAAGTTGCCCGCGATGGCTTTCCACATGGCCCAGCCCTCGGCCCAGCCCATGCCCTGAAGCAGGGTCTCCACGGTCAGGTGGGTGGTGCCCGAGCGCGACGGCGCGCTCATGCCCACGTGACCGTGGTAGATGGGCTTGGCCAGATCGGCCCAGGTCTTCGGCACCGGCAGCTTCTTGGCCTTGAGGTATCGGGTATTCCACATGATGCCGTAGCCGGAGGCCGCGAAACCCTTGTAGTAGCCCTCGGGGTCGTTGATAGGGAAAGCACCCACCTTCTCGGGAATTCCCTTGACCTTGACCTCGTACTTCTGCAGCAGCCCGTCCCCCTTCAACACCTCGAAGGCGTCGGGGGCGGAGGCCCAGAACATGTCGGACCGGTTGTTCCCGGCGGTCTCCTGCAGATACTTGATGCCGGCCGTCGTCTTCTTCCGCAGCATCTCGACCTTGATCCCGGGATGCTTCTTTTCGAAGGCCGCCTTGACGGTGGTGGTCGTGTCCGGCGGGTAGGACGTCACGATGACGAGCTTGTCCTCCACCGCGCCGGCGCTGAACGGTGCTGCTGCGACGGCCAGCGACAGGACCGCGACCAGGATGCCGAAAGTCTTTCTCGTGTTAGCCATGGTATTCTTTCCTCCTCGTTCTGTTTCTGGCACGCTTGCAGTTGCGGGCGCGTCTTGGCATGGACATGATCGGACAGGACACCAGCGCCCAACCCGCACCGATTATGTTGCGGAAATGTTACCGTGTCAATCTCGCGTCGTGGTTCATCGGGACTTTTCCGAAGCGGGCAGAGTGTGTAGATTCACTTGGCGGAGCAAGGGGTGTTGACGACAATGCGCATCGAGATTCCGGTCACCCGCGTCCAGCGGAAAAAGCCCAAACCGCCGGACGCCCAACTGGGCTTCGGCCAGGTGTTTACCGATCACATGTTCCTCATGGACGGGGCGGCGGATGCGGGTTGGTCCGATCCTCGCATCGTGCCTTACGGACCGCTGTCGCTGGAGCCGGCCACGGTGGCGCTGCACTACGCCCAATGCGTTTTCGAAGGACTCAAGGCCTATCGCGGAAAGGATGACGCCGTCCGGCTGTTCCGGCCTGGCCGGAACATCGCCCGATTCAACCGATCGGCGGCGCGGCTGTGCATGCCGCCCATCGACCCGGAGGTGTTCCTGGCGGCTCTCAAACAGCTCGTGGCGCTGGACCGGGACTGGGTGCCGCGGGCGCCGGGCACGTCGTTGTACATCCGGCCGGTGGCCTTCGCGAGCGACCCCGACCTGCACGTGCGGCCCTCGCGCACCTACCGGTTCTTCATCATTCTCTCGCCGGTGGCCGCCTACTATGCCGAAGGCTTCAGACCGCTACGCATCCGCGTCGAGGACCGTTACGCCCGGTCGGTGCGAGGCGGCACCGGCGCGGCCAAGACGGCCGGGAACTACGCCGGCAGCCTGCTCGCCGGGGAAGAAGCCCAACAGGCCGGCTTCGCCCAGGTCCTGTGGCTGGACGGCATACACCAGGAATACATCGAGGAAGTCGGCTCGATGAACATCGCGTTCGTGATCGGAGACGAGTTGGTCACGCCGCCGCTCACCGGCACGTTGCTGGAGGGCGTGACGCGCGACTCCGTGTTACAGCTTGCGCGGGATCAGGGCATGCAGGTCGCCGAGCGGCCGGTGACCATCAGCGAAGTCATTACCGCGGCGCGGAACGGCACGCTGCGCGAGGTCTTCGGCACCGGCACCGCGGCGGTCATCTCGCCGGTCGGCGAGCTGGCCTACAAGGACGAGCGGCTCCGCGTCCACGACGGCGAGGTAGGTCCGCTGGCACAGCGCCTGTATGATGATCTTTCGGACATCCAGCGAGGCCGCCGGCCGGATCGGCATGGCTGGATGGTGCCGGTCGAGGATTGACGGGTGCAGGGGGTCTGTCCCCGAAGCGTCAATTTGTTGCTGGTTTGAAGGTAATGTTCGAAGGTATGAAGGTAATAATAGTCGCCGTTGCTAGCGGCATGCGTTTTTCCCGATCAGTGACAATGTTCGAGAAGTTGCCTTACGAAACCCACGACATCGGCTTGGATCTCGTCGTCGGGACGTTTCATGAGGAACTCGGCCACCCGACGTGGCCCGACACCGTCGTGCTCGCTGAAGTGTTGTTCCAAGATCCCGATGGCCTTCTTGGCCGACGCATTGCGCAGCAATGACCTCAAGGGAGAACTGCGGGTCGTAGCCATCGGCAGTGGTCGGTTTGTTAGTCACGGGTCCTCCAGCTTAGATGTTCGCTCCTAAGCTCACGAGCCACATCTTTAGCCCGTTCGGGATGGGCGTGGAGGTCGAGATACGCTTGCACCGGGTGGACGCAGTGAATTCCATTCTGCGTCGATGAACCGTGAAACACTCCGTCATCGTTAGGGACGATGAGCCAGACGTTGGCGCCACGATCGTCCTCTCGAAACGACAGTGCGGTGAGAAGGTCGGATGAGGGTTCCTGCCGGAGATACACGCTTGCAATCCTGAATCCGGCGAAACGACCGAGGCTCCAGGCCGCGCCGAGGCCGGTGGCGGCATGCGGGACGGTTGCCCGATTCAACCCGTCGCTCAATTGCCGCAGCAATGCGTCGCCGGAACGCGCAGCAACGTGGCCGCGCAGTACGTCGTGCTTTTTGAAGTCGTAGACCTCCAGCCATGCGTCGAGCAGCAGATCGGGGTCTCGGGGCCGGATCGCTCGGGTTTCATCACGGACGATCAGTTCTTCATCCTCTAGCTTGCTTACTACCCGGCTCGTATGGCCCTCATCGGTACCGGTGGCACGGGCGAGTTCGCGTTGGGTGCAGGGCTCGTTAGGGTGCATGAGTAGCCACCTGGTGATCCGGGAACTCATCGGAGCGAACGCTGTAGACGGGCGTCCTCGCCGTTTGTACAGGTTAGGCTTGCCCTCGATCAGGACTCGGAGTCCCGGTGCGACGATCCGCGCATTGCCAGACAGATCCAACCATGCTACCCCGAACTGCGCACAACGCTCGCGACCGAACTTCCCCATGAAGGGGACGGCTACCAGAGGGATCACGTGCCCATCGACGGCTCCTGCTCGCTCGATGCTTTCCGCCTCTTGGCGAATTTGTTTGATGACGGCACCAACCGATGCGACCGGCCCGAAACTCTTCCACACAACGAGGAAATGAAAGCACCCGGCTTGCAATATGGCGTCCACTTGCATGCGTGGGTGACTTTCTTGCATGTGGACCACTTGGCAGTCGGGATCGACCAGTTCGGCGAGACGTTCAGCGATCTGGTGGATTGCCTGTCGTTCCGATGGGGCCTTCATGTTTGATTAAATAGCAGAGATTGAGCGTTGACACAAGGCCATAATTTAGTCAAGTTAAAACCTTTAGTCGCGAGGGTTCACTGGGGAGACCAGGGGGAGAGCATGAACTACGGTTGGATGGAGAGCCCGGTGGGCGAGCTTTTGATCGCCGCCGACGAAAACGCGGTCACGATGATCGGTTTCCGGGAGGGACGGCATCCCGGCAGGATCGCCGAAGGCTGGCGGCAGGGCGGGCCGGTGGTGGCGGAGGCCAGGCGACAGCTCAGCGAATACTTCCAGGGAAGGCGGCGGCGGTTCGACCTGCCCCTGGCTCCGTCCGGTACCCCGTTCCAGTTGCGAGCGTGGCGAGCCCTTCAAGAGATCCCCTACGGCGCCACCCGCTCCTACGGCGAGCAGGCGCGGGCCATGGGGCAGCCCCGGGCGGTACGCGCGGTGGGGGCGGCCAACGGGCGCAACCCCATCGCCATCGTCGTTCCCTGTCATCGGGTCATTGGCGGCGACGGGACGTTGACGGGTTACGGCGGAGGGTTGGATATCAAGCAGTACCTGATCGAGCTGGAACGTCGGCACATGAACGGTGCCGAGAGGGCGGCTCTCCCGGTGGGAGGGTCGTTGCCCGCGGTGGTGCCGGTCCTCTCCGGCCAAGAAACGGAGCAGAGCCATGAGACTTGAAAATCGCGTTGCCCTGGTGACCGGCGCGGCCACGGGTCTGGGCCGGGTGTACGCGCTACGATTGGCCGCGGAAGGCGCTCACGTGTGCGCCGCGGACGTGAGCGTTGCGGGCGTCGAGGAGACCGCTCGTCTGGTGGAGGAGCGGGGCAGGAAGGCGCTGGCGGTGGAAATGGACGTGACCTCGGAGGAGCAGACCCTGGAGGGCGCGAGAAAGGCCTTCGACTGCTTCGGCAGCATCGACATCCTGGTGAACAACGCCGGCATTGTGCGCAACACGCCGCGGGTTCCCATCGAGGAGACCGGCGTGGCCGACTGGCACCGGATCATCGCGGTCAACCTCACCGGCACGTTTCTTGCCGCCCGGGCGGTGGTGCCCTACATGAAGCGGTCGAGCAAGGGGAAGATCATCAACATCAGCTCCGGCGTGGCGCTCCACGGCCGCACCCTGAGCCATCAGTACGTGTCATCCAAGATGGGGGTCATCGGCCTGACCCGGGCGCTGGCCGCGGATCTCGGTCCCTTCAACATCAACGTCAACGCCATTACGCCGGGTGGGGTCGACACCTCACAGGCCCGAGAGGCGCCGGAGACGCCGTCGGAGCACATGCTGCGCCAGCGCTGCATCGAGCGGCATCTCTTGCCCGCCGACCTCGACGGCGTCGTGGCCTTTCTGGCTTCGGACGACAGCGACATGATCAGCGGGCAGGTGATCAATGTGGACGGCGGCCGGGTGTTCATCGCGTGACCGCCATCGACCGTTCGTCCTGAGCCCTTCGACGAGCTCAGGACAGGCTCGTCGAAGGGCTCAGGACAGGCGTAGCGTAGCGGAGTCGAAGGACGCCGGGCCGCTATCGGCCGGCAACGCCGTGCGGGCACGGGCGGGTTTGAAACCCGCCCCTACATCGGATGTCGGGCTCCCGCGGCGCAGGCTCCTAGCCGGGGTACTTGGCCCGCGCTTGGCGGCCGTGTCCCTTCTGTCCCACTACCTTGCCGTCCCGGTACACGGTGGTCCCGCGCACGAAGGTGCGTACGGGAACGCCGCGCACCTTGCGGCCGGCATAGGGCGTCCAGCCGATGAGGCTGAGGACGTCTTCGTCGCGAATCTCCTTTTCCGCGTTGAGGTCCACCAGCACCAGGTCGGCGTCGTAGCCCACCTCGATGCGGCCCTTGTTCTGGACTCCGAAGATCCGGGCGGGTCCGGTGGAGGTGGCTTCCACCACGCGCTCCTGCGAGATCTTGCCCTTGGATGCGGCATCGAACAGGAGGCTCAGGTAATACTGTGTCGACGGCGTCCCGGTGTGGGCCTTCCAGCCGTCCTCCCAGCCGATCTCCTTCTCTTCGCGCGTGTGCGGGGCGTGGTCGGTGGCGACGATGTCGATGGTGCCGTCGCCCAGGCCTCCCCACAAGCCCGGTGAGTTCTTCTCCGGCACCCAGTAGGAAAGGGCATAGGAGCCGAGCCGCTCGATCTCGCTCCAGTCCGGTCCCAGGAACAGCGCCCACGGGTTGATCTCCGCGCTCACCCGCTGGCCGTTGGCCTTGGCCCGGCGGATCATCTCGACGCTGCCCTCGGTCTGGATATGGAGCAGATGGAGGTGGACGCCGGTGGCGGCTTGCAGGCGGATGAGGAGCTGGATGGCGGTTTCCCAGATGACCCCGTCATTCGCGGCGTAGGCCTTGGCGTAGGCCAGGCAGTCGTGCTCCCCGCGGTCCCAGAACTTCTTCTCGATGTGGTCCATCAGCGCCTGGTCATGGGGGTGCACCATCAGCGGCACATTGGCCGCGGCGCACGCCTCCATGATCTCCATGAGCTTGCCGTGATCGTGAACGCCGATGCCCGGCATGTGAGGGTAGTCCCGGCCCGTGTCCACCACCATGAACACCTTGAACGCGGCGATGCCCTTCTCCGCCAGCTTGGGGATCTCGTCGGGGATGGTTCCGGCCGGGTTGACGTTGTAGTCGATGATGGACTCCCGCTCATAGACCCCGAACAACTGCTCGAGGCGCGGCACCGTGTTGGGCGGCGGCGCCACGTTGGGCATGGCCACGGAGGTGGTGACCCCGCCGGCGGCGCACTGCATCGTGGCCGTGTGGATGTTCTCCTTGTAGTCGTATCCGCCGGGCTCGCCGCCCTCGCGGTGATGCGAATGCATGTCCACCGCGCCGGGGATCAGCGCCAGATTCGACGCGTCCACCACCTCGGCGGCCTCGGGCGCGGCGCCGGGTTGATAGATTCCGGCGATGGTGCCGTCCTGGATGCCGACGGAGCCTTTGTAGCGGCCGTTGGCGTTGATAATCTCGACATCGGAAATCAGCACGTCAAGCATGGAAATTCTCCTTGGTGGTTTTCTGCGGCCCTTCGACTTCGCTTCGCTGACGCTCCGCTACGCTCAGGACGAACGGTGGTGGAACCGAACGGTGGTGGAACCGTTTTGCACCGTTCGTCCTGAGCGTAGCGGAGCGTCAGCGAAGCGAAGTCGAAGGACGCCATTGAAAATTTTTCCCTATTGTTTCAGCAGCCGACCCAGCGTCGGGTAGTCCCGCGCCACCGGAAAGGCGGGGTAGCGCTTGGTGATGGCGTCCGGTGGATTGAACAGCACTCCCCGGTCGGCGGCGCGCAGCATGCTCAGGTCGTTGTAGGAGTCTCCCGCCGCCACCACGCCGAAACCGATGCCCTTGAACGCCTTCACAGCCTTGCGTTTGCCGTCCCGCTGGCGCAGCACGTAACCTGAGATGTACCCGGTTCGGCTAACCGTCAGCCAGTTGCAGAGGAGCATCGGATTTCCCAGCTTCCGGATCAGCGGCATGGCGAACTCGTAGTAGGTATCCGACAGCAGCACCACCACCGGGAAATGTGCATTGAGGTCGTCCAGGAAGGCATTGGCGCCGGGCAGCGGCTTCATTCCGGCGATGACGCCTTGGATGTCGGCCAACCGGATACGGTTCTTCCGGAGGACCTTCAGCCGGTACTGCATGAGTTGGTCGTAGTCGGAGATGTCCCGAGTGGTCAGCCTGAGGTCGTCGTTGTGGAAGTGCTCGGCGACCGCGATCCAGATTTCCGGCAGGAGGACGCCCTCCAGGTCTAGGCAGCAGATTTGCATGATATCAGTACGTCCCGGTTCAGCTCCGAGCATCCGCTCCCGGTTGTCGGAACCTTGGGTGTCGGCCAACGCGTTTCTAGCACATCACGGAAAGGGAGCAAAACGTAGTGTCCTTGACAGCTTCGCGGACCCCGTGTCAATGAGAACACTCATCGAGAAACATCGAACAGGAGGAACGCGATGAGCATCAATACCGCTACGGTGGATATCGCCGCCGAAGACGGCAAGTCCATGGGCCTATACGTGGCCGTCCCGGACGGCGACGGCAAGAAGCCGGCGCTGCTGGTGATCATGGAGATCTTCGGCGTGAACGCCCATATGAAGGACGTGACCGA
Source organism: uncultured Binatia bacterium (SeqCode) (assembly GCA_965221155.1). Classification (GTDB taxonomy): domain Bacteria; phylum Desulfobacterota; class Binatia; order UBA9968; family JAJDTQ01; genus JAJDTQ01. The sequence goes on from OZ244869.1 coordinate 3,860,108, forward strand.
ACGTTTCGCCAACGAGGGCTACGCGGCCATATCCCCGGATCTCTACTATCGGCTCGACGAGCGGATCATCCCGAACACCGACCGCGATGGTGCGTTTGCGGCCCGCGGCACGCTCTACGACACCAAGGTGGTGGAAGACCTGAACCGCGCTATTGCGTACGCCAAGGGGCGGCCGGACGTGGATCCGGACCGGGTAGGCATCATCGGCTATTGCTTCGGCGGAAGGGTGTCCTGGATGGCGGCGTGCAACTGCCCGGGTCTCGCGGCAAGCAGCCTGTACTACGGCGGCCAGATCGCCGGCGGTCAGCGGGGCGAGAAGAGCCCGGTTGAGCCGGTGATCCAGGGAAACAACATCAAGATACCGATGCAGTGTGTGTGGGGCGGGCAGGACCAGGGCATACCACAGGAGGCCCGGGATACGATCGAGGGAACGCTGAAGGCCAACGGCGTGGATCACGAGTGGTACGTCTACGAGGACGCGGGCCACGCGTTCTTCTGCGACGACCGTCCGAGTTATCACGAGGCGTCGGCCAAGGACGTCTGGCCCAAGACCCTGGCGTTCCTGGGCAGGCACCTGAAGGGGTAAAGAACGGCCCATCCTGGTTTTGGCGAGCACGTAAGCGATTCAAGGAGGTACACGTCAATGGCAACGAAAGAATACAAGACGGTCCTGGTGGAGAAGGAGGACGGCATCACCTGGGTCATTTTCAACCGTCCGGAGAAGCGGAACGCCATGAGCCCGCAGCTCCACTTCGACATGTACGACGCGGTGACCGAAGCCGAGGGAGACCCGGAAACCCAGGTGATGGTCATCACCGGAGCGGGCAGCAGTTGGTGCGCCGGCATGGATCTCAAGGAATTCTTCCGCGAGGGCGACCAGAACCCCGAGTTTCAGCGGAAGGTGGGCTGGGCCAGTCAGGAGTGGCGCTGGCGCAAGCTCTTCACCTTTCCCAAGCCCACCATCGCCATGGTGAACGGCTTCTGCTTCGGCGGCGCCTTCACCCCGATGATCGCCTGTGACTTCGCCATCGCCGCCGAGGACGCGCTCTTCGGCCTGTCCGAGGTCAACTGGGGCATCCTCCCCGGCGGCCTCGTGAGCCGGGTGGTCACCGACATGATGACTCTGCGCGACGGCCTGTACCATGCCATGACCGGTGATCCGTTCGACGGCAGGAAGGCGGCGGAGATGAGGCTCGTCAACTACGCCGTGCCCGCGGACCAGCTCCGGGCGGAAACCGTGAAGCTGGCCAGGAAGCTCATGGAAAAGAACCCCTGGGCGCTGCGGGCCACCAAGCAGGCCTACAAGCTGGTGCGAGGCATGGACTACTCGCAGGCCGAGGACTATCTGGCGGCCAAGGGCGCCCAGATCAAGATACAGGACCGGGAGAGCGGCTACGACGAAGGGATCAAGCAGTTCATCGACGACAAGACGTACAAGCCGGGTCTGGGTCCCATGGCCCGGGTCAACAAGGATTCCTAGGCGATTGTGCCTTGACTCCGGGAACCCGACTGCATAGAGTTGGCAGGATTCTCAATCATGTGAACGTTTCAAGGAGGTACCGTTTTAATGGCAACGAAAGAGTACAAGACAGTATTGGTGGAGAAGGAGGACGGCATCACCTGGGTCATCCTCAACCGTCCGGAAAAGCGGAACGCCATGAGTCCGCAGCTCCACTTCGACATGTATGACGCGGTGACGGAATGCGAGGGGGACCCGGAAACCCAGGTCATGATCATTACCGGCGCCGGCAGTAGCTGGTGCGCCGGTCAGGATCTCAAGGAGTATTTCCGCGAGGGCGACAAGAATCAGGCGCTTCGCAGGCAGGCGAGCTGGTGCAGCCAGGAGTGGCGCTGGCGGAAGCTGTTCACCTTCCCCAAGCCCACCATCGCCATGGTGAACGGCTTTTGCTTCGGCGGCGCCTTCACCCCGCTGGTGGCCTGTGACTTCGCCATTGCCTCCGAGGACGCGGTCTTCGGGTTGTCCGAAGTCAACTGGGGGATCCTCCCCGGCGGTCTCGTGAGCCGCGTGGTCACCGACATGCTGAGCCTGCGCGACGGTCTGTACTATGCCATGACCGGCGATCCGTTCGACGGCAAGAGGGCGGCGGAGATGAGGCTCGTCAACTATGCGGTGCCCGCGGATCAGCTCCGGGCGGAAACCGTGAAGCTGGCCAAGAAGCTCATGGAAAAGAACCCCTGGGCATTGCGGGCCACCAAGCAGGCCTACAAGCTGGTGCGCAACATGGACTACTCCCAGGCCGAGGACTATCTGGCCGCCAAGGGCGCCCAGATCAAGATACAGGACCGGGAGAGCGGCTACGACGAGGGGATCAAGCAGTTCATCGACGACAAGACGTACAAGCCGGGTCTGGGTCCCATGGCCCGGGTCAACAAGGCTTCCTAGCCGGATAACGACGAGTGTCACGTGGCGGGGCATCGGTCCGGACGGTCCCGGATCGATGCCCCAAAGGCCGGATGACGGCAATCACTGACCCAAGGAGGGAGCAAGCGATGAAGTCTATAGTACACAAAGCCGTGCTTTCCACCTGTGCCATTCTGGTTTTTGCGCTTTTACTGGGCACCCAGGCGTCTGCCGCGGAGAAGCCCTTTTACAAGGGGAAGACGCTGAAGCTCATAGTCGACTATTCGGCGGGCGGACCCACGGACATCGAGTGCCGGATCTACGCCCGTCATCTGAAGAAGCACCTGAAGGGTGACCCCACCATCGTCATCCAGAACCGCGCGGGCGGCGGCGGCAACCTGGCGATGAACTGGATCTACGAGCGGGCGCGCCGAAACGGTACCGTGATGGGTTGCCAGACCGCCAGCGGCCGTTACACGGAATGGTTCGTGGGCGACCCCAAGAAGGCGGGTCTCCGGGCCAACATGGCGGAGATCATTCCGGTCATGTTCACGCCCGTATATAGCGTCGGGGTGGCGAGGACGGACCTCGACCCGCCGCTCAAGAAGCCGGGAGACCTCAGGAACGTCAAGAGCTTCAACGTGGGCGGATTCCGCGCCGACAGCGCCAAGGACCTCAAGTTCCGCACGTTGTTCGAACTGGCAGGGGTGAAGTTCAAGTACGTAACAGGATACCAGGGGTCGTCGGATCTTCTGTCGGCGTTCCTCCGCGGCGAACTCGACTACATCGACGGGAGCACGCCGTTCTACATTCCCCGGGTGAAGCCCATCGCTGTCGACAAGGGGACGGCCATTCCCCTCTGGCACGGCGGTGACAAGCAGATTCCCGCCATCGCGCCGGGCGTGCCCGCGCGTGATTTCGTCAAATTGCTTTCGGGTAAGGAACCTTCCGGGCCGTTGTGGCAGCTCTTTCAGGTCCACACCAGCTACCGCCAGATTCTCGCGCCGCCGGGGGTGCCCCAGGCCGCCGTGGACGCGATTCGCACGGCGTTCGCTGCCATGAACAAGGACCCCGAGTTTCGGGCCGAGTACAAGAAGGGCGTCGGCGTCGAGCCGGGGATGTTGACCGAGGCCAAGGACATCCAGAAAGCCATGGTGCCGTGGAAGACGGCGGGCGAGGAGCTGAGACAGTTCCGCGCAAATTACATAGACGAAGGGCGCAAGCTCGCGGCCAAGAGATAGGCCGTCAACCGTGTCCCGTTGCCGGCCGCGAGCCTCAAGGGCCGGCAACGGGGTTTCCGCAAATGTAAGGGTCTGACCCCTCCCCGACAATGCTAGAAGCAGCCCAAGTGGGACTTCAGGGTATCCTCGCGTGGCCGGCCTTCGGCTATCTGCTGCTGGGTATCACTCTGGGCGTCTTTTTCGGTATGGTCCCGGGCCTCTCCGGACTCTCCGGGATGGCCATCCTGCTGCCTTTCACATTCGATCTCCAACCCTACGAGGCCATGGCGCTGCTCATGGGCATGTATGCCATCACCTCGACGTCCGACACCATCTCTTCGGTTCTGCTGGGCGTCCCCGGAACCGCCGGCTCCCAGGCCACCATCATGGACGGCTACCCCCTGGCGAAGAAGGGCGAGGCGGCCCGGGCGTTCGGCGCCGCTTACACGGTGTCGGGTTTCGGCGGCGTTGTCGGCGCCATCCTGCTGGTGTGCTCGATCCCGATCCTGAGCCCGCTGGTGCTTTCTTTCGGCGCCCCGGAGTTCTTCCTGCTGGGGGTCCTGGGCATGGCCATGGTAGGTGCCCTGAGCGGCAACGCCCCGGCCAAGGGCATTCTGGTGGGCCTGCTGGCCCTGCAGTTTTCCATGATCGGCTATTCGCCGCAGGACGGCATCCCGCGCTTCTGGTTCGGCGTGCCGTATCTCTTGGATGGGTTTCCCATCGTCCCCTGCGTCCTGGGTCTGTTCTCGCTTCCCGAGGTCGTGGAGCTCGCAGTACGCCGCGGCACCCTGTCGGAGGTGCCGAAGATGGGCAAGGGCCTCGGGGACGGGGTGCGCGACGCCATTCGAAACTGGTGGCTGGCACTCCGGTGCGCGGTTATCGGCGCCTACATCGGCTTCATCCCCGGTCTCGGAGCCAGCATCGTCGACTGGGTGGCCTACGGTCACGCGGTCCAATCCAACAAGGATCCCAATGCGGAATTCGGCAAGGGCGAGATACGCGGCGTCATCGCCCCCGAGGCCGCCAACAACGCCATGAAGGGCGGTTCTCTGATCCCAACCATCGCCTTCGGCATTCCCGGTAGCGCCACCATGGCCATCCTGCTCGGCGCTTTCCTGATCCACGGCATCTACCCGGGCCCCGAGCTTCTCAGCACGCGGCTCGACGTTACGTTCTCGGTGATTTGGGCGCTGGTGATCGCCAATGTCCTGACCGCGATCCTGCTGATGGGTTGCACCAACCAGTTGGCCAAGGTCACTACCATACGCGGCAGCCTGCTGATTCCGATCATCCTGGTGCTGGTGTTCATGGGATCCTGGATGGCGAGGCAGGAACTCGGTGACTGGCTCGTGCTGATGGGCCTGGGCGCGCTGGGATATCTCATGAAGCGGTGGGGCTGGCCGCGGCCGCCCATCGCCCTGGGCATCGTCCTGGGTCCCATCATGGAGCGCTACCTCGACATCAGCGTCAGCCGGTACGGCTGGGCGTGGTTGTGGGAGCGACCCATCGCCATCGTCCTGATCCTGATGACCCTGGCGACGCTCTACTACGCGATGCGAGCCCAGACGCGCCGCCAAGCATGACAGGTACCGTATGAGTATCGGCGAATCGAGAACCGGTCGAGGTTTGTGATGGTACGACGGATCCGCGAGCACTACATCGAGAGCCTTTGCATACTCGCCCTGGCGGTCATGTTCGCCGCCGGTGTGGTCACGGCCAGGGAGTGGCCCTTGAAGAGCTCCCTGTTCCCCACGCTCATCGGGGTTGCGGGCTGCGTCATCGCCGCGATTCTTGCGCTGTGGACGGGGATCCGGGGCGGGGAGGAGAAGGTTCCCGACGGTCCGGGGGGCGCGGCGGACATTTTTCTCGACGTGAACCTCCGTAGTGGCGAGGCTCTGAAACGCACCTTCATCATCTGCTTTTGGCTGATCGGAATATTCGTGGGCACCTGGCTTCTCGGACAGCTCATCGCGATGCCGTTGTTCGTCTTTCTTTACCTGAAGGTCGGATCGGACGAAGGATGGTTCCTGTCCCTGGGGCTCACCGCGTGCGTGATCGCTTTTCTTTACGGTGTGTTCGATCGGGTCATCCACGCCTCGTGGTACGAGGGAGAGCTGTTCCGTTTCCTGGGCATCGAGCTGTTTTAGTGTGGTGTCTCACAAATACGCTTACGAATCTGCGGGTCCTTTTGGCCGTCGGCTGCGTTGCTCTTCCTCGCGTGGTAACGGCCACTGCTCGTCATCGCGCCTTGCCGACGACCAAAATGCCCTCGCATCTTCATAACCGTATTTGTGAGACACCACACTAGAAAGAAACCACTCGCCAAGAACACTCCGCAATACAACCAAGACGTGACCCGCGCGGCCGGCCCCACCCGCCGCCGGCACCGTCATCGAAAGAAGAAACGACATGACCGAAGCGACGGAGAGAACCACCATTCGCCCCGCGGCCAACCTGCTGCACGCCAAGAGCTTGGCCATTGTCGGCGCCTCGCCCAAGGGCAACTGGCCCAACCTTCTCTTTCACAGCCTGAAGGAAGCGGAGTTTCCCGGCAACGTCTTCCTGATCAATCCGAATTATGAGGAGATCTGGGGCGCGCCCTGCTATCCGAGCCTGGAGGCACTGCCGGAGCCGGCTGATCACCTGCTGATGCTGGTGCCCACCCGGGCGGTGATCCCCACCCTCAAGCAGGCCGTGCCGTTGGGGGCCAAGGCGGCGACGATCTACAGCGCGGGCTTCGGCGAGGGCACCGATCCCAAGAGCCACGAGCGGGGCCGGGAGCTGGCCGAGTTCTGCGAGGAGAGCGGCATAGTCTGCTGCGGCCCCAACTGCATGGGCGCCGCGTCCGTGAACCAGCGCATGATGACCTACGCACAGCGCCAGCCGTTGCTCAAGTCCGGTCCCGTGGGCGCGGTGTTCCAGAGCGGCGGCTCCCTGGGCAACTGGATGAAGGGCGCGGCGGAGCGCGGCGTCGGTTTCAGCTACGCGATTTCCAGCGGCAACGAGGTCAGTCTGGACGTGGTCGACTACATGTCCTTTCTGATCGACGATGCCGATACGAAAGTCATCGTGCTCATGGTGGAGGGCATCCGGCGCCCGAAGTTGTTCCTGGAAACGGCAGCACGGGCGCTGGAGAAGGACAAGCCCATCATCGTGGTGAAGCTCGGCCGCTCGGAGATGGGCAAGCGCCAAGCCATCTCGCACACCGGCTCGCTGGCGGGCGACGACGAGGTCTTCTCGGCGGCGTGCGACCGCTACGGCATGGTGCGCTGCCACAGTCTGGAAGACCTCACGGAGATGACCCTGGCGTTCCTGCCGGGCCGGCGGCCCCGGGGCGGCCGCGCGGCCATCGTGGTCAACTCCGGCGGCATGAAAGGGATCCTGCTGGACCACATCGAGGAGGTGGGCATCGAACTGGCCACCCTGAGCGACGCATCGAACCAGGCGCTCCGTCCCCTGATTCCTGACGACCTGATGGTGGAGAACCCGCTGGAGTGCGGCGTGGCCGGCTTCGGCAACGAGAACACCTTCGCTGAGATCGTGCGCATTCATGCGGAAGATGACGGCGTGGACCTGCTGGCCATTCATGGCGAGTTGCCCCGCTTCGGCGAGAAGCGCAATCCCGATCTCCTGAAGAACATCTCTCGAAGCATCGACAAACCCGTCGTGGCCCACGCCCGTTCCACCTACAGCCTGATGGAGGAGAGCCGCGTCTTCCAGGAGGCTTCGGAGATACCGCATCTGCAGGGTATCAAGGCCACGTTACGGGCGCTCAATGGACTGGGCGCCTACGGGCATCGCCGGCGCGTGGGCATTCCCGAGATCCCCGCGGCCGACGGCAAGCCGGAAGACCTGGAAGGAACCGCCTGGCAGCAGCAGTTGGCCGCGTGCGGCCTGACGCCGCCGGCGGAGGCCGTGGCCGACACCCCGGCGGACGCCGCCGCCAGGGCCGGGGAGATGGGGTTCCCGGTGGTGTTGAAGATCCAGTCGCCGGAGGTGGTGCACAAGACCGAAGTGGGTGGCGTGGTGCTGGGGCTGGATTCGGCCGACCGGGTGGAGCAGGCCGGAGCGGAGCTATTGGCCAAGGGACCGGCCGGGTCGAAGCTGCTGGTTCAACAAATGGTCGGCGGCACCGAGGTCATCCTCGGAGCCCGGGTCGATCCGCAATACGGCCCCTTCGTCATGGTGGGTCTGGGCGGCATCTTCGTGGAGGTGCTGAAGGACGTGGCGTTGCGCCTCATTCCCATCACCACCGAGGATGCGCAAGCCATGCTCCGGGAGCTCAAGGGCTACAAGATCCTTGAGGGAGTCCGGGGACAGAAGCCCCGGGACGTCGACGCGCTGGTTCGGGCCATCACCGGCCTGTCCGGTCTGTTCGCTGCGCATCGAGGCCATCTGAGCGACTTGGAGATCAATCCACTGATCGTCAAGGAGGCGGGCGCGGGCGTGGCGGCTGTGGACGTGAGGATCGTCAGACACCGGTAGTTCCCCGGAGCGAGGCCCTGGCCAGGGACCTTCCGGGGCATCATTTCGTTTCGACCCTGAAGCAGTGGAGGATTGCCGCCGGCGCCGGCCTACCGGTGCATTCGCCGCGGTCGGTAAGACTCGCATCCATCACTCGCTTGACGACATGACATTTCTCGAAAAGGTCGCCGTCACGTTGATGGTCGGCTCATGGGTGTTCATCGCCAGCATCCTGCTGTTGCCCTTCATGGAGATCGAGCACAACCGGGTGGTGGTGGCGGGCGGTATCTACTTCATCGGTCAGGTGATCTTCTGGATCGGGTGTGCCATCGGAGGCAAGGAATTGGTGCGCCGCTACCGGCGATGGTTCCCATGGCTGTCGTGGATCAGCCGGCTCCGGAAAAAGGCCGAATAGGCGCCGGGTTTCGAGCGGCTGTCATGTCTCGAAGTCCGGATACCCCGCGGCGGCTGCCTTGGCCTTGTAGTCCTTCACCAACTCCTCGCGGTCTATCTCTCTGCGCCAGATGGCCTCGGTGAAGCTCCACAACAGGAACGGGTGCGCCCCCATGGCGTACAGGCTGCCGTAGTCGCGGCGCTCCAGGGCGCGCCGCTCTTCCGGCGTGAACTCGAGCCGTTCCCCCTTTTCCCATTGAGCCACGAAGCCCGGCGGGTTCTCCACGTAGGCGTCTTCCGCGTTCTCGTTCATGTTCACCACGTGCATGAACTTGTCCACCAGATACTTGCTCACAGGCTCGCTCCTTCCTCCTCCCGTTCCCAGGCGAAGAACGGTACCGCGGGAAATCCCACATCGAGCCCCTCGGCATGGGTGGGAGACGCCCCACGGGCCACGCCCATGGCCATCAGGAAGTTGAGAAAACCCAGCGTCATGTTGCCGGACGGGATCATCTTCTCGAAGGTGCAGTGCCGCGCCGCCGCGTCAATGTCGCCGGTGGTGATCCATCCCACGGCGCGGGCGTCGAAATCCGGGTCCGTCAGGCGCCGCTCGAACTGCCTGGGTCCGCCCACCTCCAGCGACAGGTGGCCGCTCACCAGGACGCCGACGCGTTTGCCGTCCGGGAGGCTGTCGATGACCGAGCGGATGGCCTGGCCCACCTCGTAGAAGCGGCGTGCGGTGGGAAGCGGCGGCGCGATGCAGTTGGTCAGGATGGGGGCGATGGGGATATCCATCTCCGGCCGGACGAACAGCATGGGAACCACGATGGAGTGGTCGACGGTGAGCTCGCTGGAGTAGGCGAAGTCCACGCCCCGTTCGAACGAGCCTTCCAGGAGCCGGTTGCAGAGGTCCAGGTCGCCGGCCAGATCGCACTCCGGCAGACCGAACTCCCGGACCTCATCGTAGAAGGTGCCGTGAAACCGGTCCATCTTGCCGATCATGAAAGCCGGCATGTTGTCCATGAAGAACTGGTGCAGATGGTCGTTGCCGATGGTGATCAGCGCGTCCGGCTTGTGACGCGCCAGCTTGTCCCGCATCATCGCAATCCGTTCCTGGACCTTGGCCGCCCCCGGCGGTTGCTGCGCCTGCTTGAACAGCTTGGGCATGAACGGGTTGTGGGTGATGCCGAGCATGGTGACCAGTTGCGCCATGGGTCGTTTCCTCTCGTTTGGAATACCGGCTCGTCACCGAGGCGTCGGAAGAATGCAGATACAGGACACTAACAGCCCGCCGTGTTCGTGGGCAATTCGGACTGAAACGCGGCCGGGGCAGAGGAGCCTGTGCCGCAGGAACCCGACATCCGATGTAGGGGCGGGTTTCAAACCCGCCCGTATCCGCACCGTGCTGTCGGCCGCTACGGACTCCTAGCCGAGGGTGGGGTCGAGGATGATCTTGCCGATGATCTGCCCCTGCTCCAGGAGTCCATGCGCCTCCTTCACGGCTCCAAGTGGCATGGTCCGGTCGATGATGGCACGAATCGAGCCCCGTGCGGCCAGTGACAGGGCGAGTTCCACGTCATGCCGGCTCGCTCCGGGCTGCCCGATGATGCGGATGCGCTTGAGGTAGAGGCGCTTCACGTCCAACGGCACCGTGCCGCCGCCGTGGGCGCCGGCGGTCACCAGACGGCCGGCGAAAGCGAGGCTGTTGAAGGCTCCCGGCCACAGCGACGGGTCGGCGATGTTCTCGAACACGACATCGGCGCCGTGGCCGTCAGTGAGTCGAAGCACTTCCTGCTCCAGATCCTGCCGCCGGTAGTTGACGGTGAACTCGGCGCCGTAACCCTTGGCGGCCTCCGCCCTCGAGTCGGCGCCGGCGGCCGCGATTACCCGGGCCCCCTGATGCCGGGCGATCTGCACCCCGCAACTGCCCAGGGCGCCCGCCGCCGCCATGATCAGCACCCACTCCCCCTTCTCGAGCTTCGCGTGGTTGAGCAGCAGGTTGATGGCCGTGGGAAAGTGACGCGTAATCACCGACGCTTCGGCGAAGGACAGGTTGTTCGGGATGGTGAAGACGTTCTCCACCGGCACGGTCACGTACTCCGCGTAACCGCCCCAGCGGTCGAGGCCCAGATGCTTGCTCCGGGGGCACGAGTCCTCCCGCCCCATGCGGCAGAAGCGGCAGTCGCCGCAGCGTATGGACGCCACCACCGACACCCGCTCGCCGCAACGCATCGCCGGCACCCCCGCGCCGGTGTCCACGATCACTCCCGCGGGATCGGCTCCCAGCACCACCGGAAACTTGAGGTCGGTGCGGTAGCCTCCTTCCCGCACCTTGAGGTCCAGCGTCTGGTTGACAGAAACGGAATGAACCCGGATCAACACCTCGCCGGCTTCGGGCGCAGGTGTAGGAAGCTCCTCCATCCGCAGCACGTCCGCGCCGCCGAACCCCCTCAATGCGATGGCCTTCATGGAAGAACGCATCGGCGCGCCCCGGACAGCTCTTGGAACCCGATCACGAGCACTGTCGCTACTCCTCTCGATATTCGGGGATGGGCGTGTCGTTGGCTACCGCACCCGCAATGGCCGCGAGTCGCACCGGGCTCGGCCGCCGCTGCGCCATGGCCGACCGGAACGACCACCGGACCACACCCTCCCGGTCCACCACCAGCGTCGTGGCATAGACCATGGGGCCGCTCCAATGCCCCTCGCGCCGAGCGCCCGCGGGGCCGCTCAGGGTTCCCTCCGGATCGCTGATGAGGGTCAGCGGAAAGGCGCTGGCGGGGTAGCTTGCCGTCGATATCTTCCAGTTGCCCGCTTGGAAACCTCGCTCCCGCATCCAGCATGTCTCAACTCCTTTGGTGACGAATCTACTACGAAAGAGCGCAGGCGTGAACTGCGGCGTTGCTGGAGCCGTATCCCGGCCCCCGACGCCAAGATGCGCCGTTGACCCGGCGCGTCATCCTGTAGTATCCCGGCACCCCATGAGCACGCGAAGCGGAACGATTGAAGAGATGCTGGCGGGGTTGAGGTCCACGGATCTCCTGCTGAAGATGGACTGGGACGGGTGGCTGGCCATGCCGGCCCCCTATGGCGAAGTGGGCCTCGGCAGCCGGGAGGTGACGGCGCGGTACGAGCGAAACGGCTACGAGTGGGACATTCACGGCACGCTCTACACGCCGGACCGGGAGGCGGAACCGGGCCGCGCCGTGGTGGTGTTACACGGCGGCGCCGGCAGCGAGCGCATCATGGACCGGACTCCCGACGGCCGTCCGGGTTTGGCGCGCGTGCTGGCGATGCAGGGATTCACGACGCTCTCGATCACCTACCCGGGGCACTACCCGCCGGGCGGCGTCTGGAACGCGCCGGTGCCGGAGCGCATGCCGGTGTACCTCCTCGACCGGGAGCTGCCCGTGAGGGAAATCCTGGACCGGAATCTCAAGTGCACGTTCAACACCATTCTGCAGGGAGCCGGCCTCCTCACCGACGAGCACCTAGCGGACCGTGACGTGCTGGCCTTCGGCCATTCCACCGGCGGACCCATGGCCGCCCACCTGTATCGCTTCGTGCAGCGCGCCCGCGTGACGGGGCTTCTGGGGTTCGGTTCCGGCGGACCCGATGGCTGGCGCAAGGAATGGCGCGACCGGACCGGCGCGGAGGAATACAGCGAGGTGCCGGTGGAGCAGATCTCCCGCCGCTCGCCCGAGAGTTTCCGTGCGGCCCGGTATGAGGACCCGGAGGACCTGACCCCGTGGGGCGGCCCTGACGAGTACATGGCGTGGGCCAATCCGATGCGGTCCCAGATGAAGACCAGCCTGTGCGACAACCAGCACAACGCGGCGGTCGGGATCCTCGACCGTTACGTGGAACGGACGGGCCTGCCACGGGAGGAGTACTACGACCATCTCCAGGACCCGCACGCCGAGTGGCTGAAGGGCATCGGGGTGCTGCTGGTGGTGGGCGAGAACGACAAGGGGCACTGGATCTCGGGAGACCGGCTGGAGGACAAGCGCGAGATGTTCATGGGCTCCAAGTACGCGGCGGCGACCCGAGGATGCCACGTGGTCCTGATTCCCCGTTATGGCCACGTCGGCTACGCCGAGCTCCACAACGAGAAGATCGCCCACCTGTGGCTGTGGGCGGTCAAGGACGGTTTTTTTTAGCCGCTAGCGGCCCCGTGGGGCGACCGGCCGGCGCCCCTACCAGACGCGACGCTAGGCCGTGAGCTTGCGCTGCAGCCACTGCGCCAGCACGTTCAGGGCCGGCTCGTTGGATTTGCCGGGTACCCGGCCCATGTGGCCTCCGTCCGGGAAGATGCAGACCTCCTTGGGGTCGCCGTGCTCCAGCAGCAGATAGAAGTCGTCGATGGGATGCTGGTCGTCGAGCTTGCCGTTGATCAGCAGCAGCGGGGCGCACGGCTGATCGATGAGGCCCTGGGTGACGAGCGAGAGTTGCGGCGCCAGCTTCAGGATCTCCTCCAGGTCCCGGGTGCGGAAGATGTAGCCGCGCGCATCCAGCAGGCTGGCCGGTCCCATGAGATACTGCTCGGCCCGGGTGGTCAGGGCCGGCCGCAGCCATTCCTCCTGGAAGGTCAGGTGCACGCCGCCGCCCCAGTCCACGGCCCCCTTCAGACGCTTCGCTTCCACGTGGGCGACTTTGGCCCCCCAGTATCCGCCGAAGCTTCCGCCCATGACACCCAGACGGGAGCCGTCCACGTCCGCGCGTGTCTCCAGGTAGTCGAGGGCCGCGGAGAAGGTCCGCTCGGCCTTGGGATCGGACCCGAGAACGGGACTCTCTCCGACCCCGGGCATGTCGATGGTCATGGTCGCGAGGCCCATCTGGTGGAGCGCCTCACTGGGCCTGCGCCGGTCCTCTTTCCAACCGTCAACGCCGCCCCAGTGGAGCACCACGGGAGGCCGGTGCGCGTCGCGCGGGACCTGCAGGTAGCAGATCACCGACTTCCCCTCGAAGGGGACCTCCACCCGCTCCACCGGGGGATCCATATATGGGGCCGCCTTCAGGAAATTTCGTAGAGACGCCTCGTAGCAGGCCTTTTTCCCCGGGGTCGAGGCCACCGGATAGCGGCCGATGCGGTAGTAGTCGTAGGCGAGAAAGAACGACTCGCCGCATGGCTCACCGTTCTGCTCCTGCCTGTCCCCCAACGCCTCGTAGCGCTCCCCCATCCGGCTCCAAACCTCTGCCCAGTGGTCGTCCTCGGTGGATACGAGCCATCCCACCACTTCCTCCGCGTCCTCCGGCTTGACCCACTCGAAGGGGTTGGCGCGGCCGGCGCGCCGCAGGATCTCCGGCTTCAGTTCTTCGAGGGGACGCATTCTTGATTCCATCGTAAACTCTATCCGAGTGACCTAAACGGGGCGGACCGGTTCCCACGTCGTATTAGAATGGCTGGCTTGCGTCAAACCTGTGGCCGTACCGTTGCGGCGGAGAAAGTGGTTGATGGATCGTCCGAAGACCACCCGTAGGACCACGAAGCACCCCCCATGTGACAATGACTAGCCGTTTGTGGTATATGTAGTGCCTGGAAGGAACCGTTTGGCATATATGTAGGGGTGGAATCGCATTTATGCAGGTAAAACCCACGTGTGCCCCCAGGGATTCCGGCATCATGGAAGGCTCTCGGCGAGCCGATCCTTCACCAGCCGTACTGGATTCCGCCCATCTCCCGACGCGGCGCGGCCGCACGTTTCGTGGCAATCAGCCAACCTTCAACGCGTTTAGCTCCATCGTGCCCAATGGCCTTCGGGAACACGCCGCTCCTCGCGGCCTGTTCCCGGCTTTTCTGATCGATTCGATCGAGGGAGCGCAGTGACATTATCTGCCGAGAAGCTTTCTCTACGTCTCGTATCCCGCCGTAAGCGTCTTGTTGTTTTGGTCGTCGCATTCTCAGCCCTTCTTGCCGGATTGTCGGCCCTTCTTTCCGGTATCGCGCAGCCACAGACTACGTGGGAAGGGAGCGTCGAGGTGTCGCCGAGCACCTTGAACATCGAACAGGGCAAGAGTCTGACCTATCGCTTGAGACTGACCGAGGCGCCGACCCAAGGCAAATGGTGGGTCATGATACATGTCGACGGCTTGGCCCGCGCTCATGATGCAGACTACGAAGGACTCCACTGGGTTCCGTCGGTTGGTTGGAAGTTTGATGGGAGCAATTGGGACCAATGGCGTCAGGTCAGAATATACGCGGGCGAGAACGCGGATACGTCGGTGAGATTTACCCACGAAGTGCGGGACCACAACAACGACTGCCCCATAAAAGATGTGGGCGTCGTGACGGTAAATGTGGGGAACCCTGGGACGGGGACCGACCCTGGGACCGAGACCAACCCTAGGACCGAGACCAACCCTAGGACCGAGACCAACCCTGGGACCGAGACCAACCCTGGGACCGAGACCAACCTTGGGACCGGGACCAACCCTAGGACCGAGGCCAACCCTGGGACCGAGACCAACCTTGGGACCGTGACCACTCCTGGGACCGGGACCAAGGACACGCCGATCGAGGTATCGATAGCGGATGCGACAGTGGAAGAGGGCGGTACGGCGAGGCTGGGGGTGACGCTTAGCCGGGCGAGTCAGGACGCGGTGACGGTATCGTACCGGACGATGGACGGTACCGCGCAGGCTCGTTCGGACTACACGCGGATCGTGGGCACTCTGGCTTTCAGGGTGGGGCAAAGGGCACAGGTCGTCAGCGTCAGGACGCAGCAGGACAACCTGGCGGAGCCCGACGAGACATTCACGGTGAAGTTGACTGCGGCGAGCGGGGCGACACTGGGTGATGACGAGGGCGAGGGCACGATCATCGACGACGATCTGGAGGCTCTCCCCCCCCTGCCACGACTGGATATCCCGGACACGACCGTACTCGAGGGGGGTACGGCAAGGTTCGTGGTGCGTTTGAGCGCCCGCAGCGCCACCCCGGTGACCGTATCCTACCGGACGGTGGACGGGACGGCAGAGGCGGGTACGGACTATACGGCGGCATCGGGGACGCTGCAATTCGACGCGGGAACGACTACCCGCAAGTTGAGCGTGGAGACGCTGACGGATGAAAGGGTGGAGGGAGACGAGCGATTCACGGTGGAGCTGAGTGCGGCGGTGGGGGCGACCGTAGGCGACGGTACCGGAGTAGGCAAGATTACCGATCTGGAGCGGTTCCTCGATCCGGTCAACCGGTCCCTCCTCCCGGAGATGGGACGGGCGCTGGCTTTCACCTCCGTCAGGTGTCGCATCGATCAGGCGTTCTCGGACCTTGCCAACGGTGCGGCCCAGCCCTTCGTCAGATTGCCGGCATCACCCGTGCCAGCCTCTGTGGGGTGGACCGCCGCTGGCGCCAAGCCCCTGCCGCTGGCGCAGGCGCTGGGCGGCGCTTCGTTCCTGGTGCCGTCGAAGAACGGTGTCACGGTGTGGGGTTGCGGCGATTACCGCAGCCTTGCCGGTGGCGGCAAAGACCAGGCGGTCGCGTGGGATGGCGAGGTCTTCAGCGGGCAGTTCGGGGTCGAGGTGAGGCTGGATGCCAGGGGACTGGCGGGATGGGCAGGACCCCGATCGGGCGGTTCTTTAGGTTCAAGGGGATTGGCGGGATTGTCCATATCCCAGTCGACGGCATCTTTCGACTACGACGCGGGAGGCGGGAACAGCGGCCGTGACAGCGGCCGGTACGAGCTGCAACTGACCGGGGTGCATCCCTACCTGGGCTGGTCGATCTCGCCTGACGTTCACGTGTGGGCGACGGTGGGAGCGGCCTGGGGCAAGCTTGGGCGCACGGACGACGTCATCGGGGACCTCCGCAAGAACGACGCCAAGCTGGACTCGGGTGCGGTGGGGCTCAGTGCCCGGCTCCTCGCGCGCGGGGCGACGAAACTGAACCTGAAGGGCGAGGCCGCGCTTGCACGGCTGGATGTGGGGCGCGGCGGAGGAGCGTTCGGGTCGGGGATAGATCTGGGACGTCTGCGGTTGAGCCTCCAGGCCAGCCGCGAAATTGCGTTCCCGTCCGGTGGTTCGCTCACTCCGTGGGGCGAGTTGGGCGTACGCCACGACGGTGGCGACGGAGACACCGGCGCCGGCGTGGAACTCGGCGGGGGCCTGCGCTATCGGAATTCAGTGACGGGGTGGACCGCGGAGGGGCACGGCCGGTGGCTTGCGACGCACGCGGGCGGGCTGGAACGCGAGGGGGGGTTCCGTGCGCTGTTGCGTTTCGCTCCAGGAGTCGGCGGCCTTGGTCCGTCGGTGAGCCTGGGTTCGATTTGGGGCGACCCCGCAAGTGGTGTGCAGCGGATGTGGGACCGCGACGCGCCGTATCCGATTTTGAATGACACGACCGCGAGGTCCCTTGAAGCGCGATTCGCCTACGGCTTCGGAGCGCTCCGCGGCGGGGGTGTCCTGACCCCTACGGGGTGATGAGCCTGGACCGCGGACACGGGCGCGGCTACAGGTTGGGACTGCGCTTGGCCACCGGCCGGTCGGCGACCTTGAATCTGGAGGCCGAACGCCGGGAGCGCCGCGCGGCGACGGATCATGGGGTCACTGCCCGCATGGTAGTCGGGTTCTAGTGGCCTGTAACCTACATATGGGTACCAATCCCTTTTGCTACTCGATGGTCGCGGGGGGCCGTCGACAGGTGACTCGAGATACATGATGGCGGAACGACGAGTGGGCCTTGAGGTTCCCGGATCCGACGTCCACGAGGTGCTGAGCGATATACGCCAGGCCGAGGATCTGGGTATCCAAGCGGTGTGGTTGACCACCGGCGGACCCAGGACCGCGGACAACAACATTCGCCGGGACACTCCGAGCATCCTGGCGGCCGCGGCCATGTGCACCCGCACCATACAACTGGGCACGGCCATCGTGCTGACGTGGCCCCGCCACCCGCTTTCTTTTGTCGAATACTGTGAGGCCATGGCGCAGCTCGCGCCCGGCCGGTTCCGTCTCGGCGTGGGGCCGGGCAACAAGGCCCCCATCGAGCGCACCTACGGGTTCGCGTTCGAGCGCCCGCTGGGTCACCTCACCGAATATGTGCAGATCGTGCGTGCGGTGCTGCGGGAGGGCGCGGTGGATTTCACCGGACGTCACTACCGCGCACAGACCGCCGACAACCCCTTGGTGGACGTTCCCGTTCTGATCTCGGCCGTGCGGCCGAAGTCCTTCGAGCTGGCCGGAGCGTGCACCGACGGCGCCATAAGCTGGCTGTGTCCCGGTTCCTATCTGCGGGACTTCGCGTTGCCAGCCATGGCCGCCGGCGCGGAGAAGGCCGGGCAGCCCACGCCGCCGCTCATCGCCCACGTGGCGCTGAGCCTCCACGAGGACTGGGACGAAGTCGAAACGGTGGCAAGAGAACGCTTCGACTCGTACATGCGGCGGGATCCTTACGTCGAGATGTACCGCATGGCCGGCTTCACCGAAGCGGTGGAGCGGGCATGGAGCACTCCGATGCTGAAATCGCTGGTGGTGGCGGGTGACGAGGCGGAGGCGGAGCGGCGGCTGCGGGAGTTGTTCTCCTTCGGCGCCGGGGAGATCATGGTCAGCGTACTGCCCGCGGGCAGGGACCCGGATGCGTGCCGGCAGCGGACCCTGCAGTTTCTTGGCGAGTTCGCCCGTACCCTATAGGCCGATTAGACGCCGGGGCAGGTGGCGGTGATGCCGCCCCGCCCTCGGACTCGTCAGATATAGTACATGTGCGGCCGCTCGTCCGGCTCGCAGACGTCGGCGAGGGTGACGCCGTCGATGACCTCCTCCATGGCGGCGGTCGCCTGCCTCCAGGTCTCCAGTACCCTTCGGGCCGCCACCGAGTCGGCCGTGTATTTCCGCAGGCTTTCTTCCGGCCCGGTCACCGGCCCGCTCAAGACCTCCAACACTTCCCTTAGCGGAATCTGGTCCGGCGGCCGCATGAGGTAGTATCCACCGCCGGGGCCCCGGTTGGCGCGGCAGATGTTCGCCTGTTTCAGGGAGATCATGATCTGGCCGAGGAACTCCTCGGGAATCGCCTTTCTCTCAGCGATCTCCTTCACTTGAATAGGTGTCTTCGCGTCCCACCGACGCGCCAGTTCCTCGAGAGCAAGAATTCCGTAGGTGCCGCGAGAGCTGATTTTCATGGGGTTACCTTTGGACTTGTCGGCGCATGGCCGGCCGTATAGCTGCTCGTCGCAATGCTTGCATTTTAGCACCGGTTGACATCCAGTCTCCACTGTAATATTAAACAAAGACGATTACTAAACTTAATTACTTGGATAAGTAACCTACAGAGGACCAGTCATGCCGCATTCGTGGAAGGAAAGCTGGCTGCTCGTGGCGGTGATTCGCTGGGGCACTACGGCGCGCCAGGAGGTGGCGTCGGGAACCCTGGCGGATATCGTGCAGCGGGCCGCGGGACTGGCGGCCCCCGCGACCATTGTCATCGGTGACGTGGCCGCGCAGCGGCACGCTACGCTAGAGCTAGACCAGGGCCGCGATCTCGTCGAGGACCTCCGGGTTGGCCAGGGCCTCCCGGTTTCGCACGGGCTCACCGTTCAGGATGGCTGACACGGCCTTTTCCACCTTCTTGCCGTTTCGCGTAACCGGCACCTGGCTGATCCGTTGCACGATGGCGGGGACGTGGCGGGGCGTGGCCTGGGCGCGGATGGTCGAGCGAATGGCCTCGGCCATCTCCGAGTCCAGGGGCTCGTTCAGCACCACGAACAACGCAACCCTGGTTTCGCCCTCGCGCCGGTAGCCTGCGACGATGCTGTCCTGGACGAACGGCAGCCGTTCGACAATGCGATAGATCTCGGCGGTGCCGAACCGGATTCCCGCGGGGTTCAGCGTCGTGTCGCTGCGGCCGTGGATCACGAAGCCCTGCTCGGGGGTGATGGCCACGTAGTCGCCGTGACGCCAGACGCCGGGATAGTCGGCAAAGTAGGTCTCGCGGTACTTCGCGTCCTCGGGATCGTTCCAGAAGCCCAGGGGCATGGAGGGAAACGGCTTTCGGCAGACGAGTTCACCCTCTTCGCCCGCCAGCGGCCGTCCCTGCTCGTCGAAGACGGCAACGTCCACCCCCAGAGCCGGCCCCTGGATCTGGCCCGGGTACACCGGCGAGATCGGGTTGCCGAGCACGAAGCAGCCGATGATGTCGGTGCCTCCTGAAATTGAGCAGACCTGCGCGTCCGGCTGGATGGCCTCGTGAACATAGTTGAACTGGGATGCCTCCAGCGGCGACCCGGTGGAAAGAAGGGTCCGCAATCCGGCGAGCCGGTACTTCCCGGCGGCCCGAAAACCGGCCTTCTCGCAGGTGGCGAGGAGCTTCGGGCTGGTGCCGAAGACGGTGATGCCGTGGTCCTCCGCAAGCCGAAACAGCCTGTCCTCGCGTGGATAGGCGGGGCTGCCGTCGTACAGGACCACCGTCGCGCCCTGGGCCAGTCCGCTCACCAGCCAGTGCCACATCATCCAGCCGCAGGTAGTGAAGAAGAACAGCGTGTCTTCACGGTCGACATCGGTATGGAGCTTGTGTTCCACGTGGTGCTTGAGAGCCG
Organism: uncultured Binatia bacterium (SeqCode); assembly: GCA_965221155.1. Lineage (GTDB taxonomy): Bacteria > Desulfobacterota > Binatia > UBA9968 > JAJDTQ01 > JAJDTQ01. Next base: position 3,880,072 of record OZ244869.1, read on the forward strand.
TGCCGCCGGCGCCGTGCACGATGCACTTGGGCAGCCCCGTGGTCCCGGACGTGTAGAGGATGTAGACCGGGTGGTCGAAGGGAAAATCGGCAAACGTCGTCTCGGCGGTCTCGGCGCCAAGAAAGGACTCCCACGCGGTGGCCTCCCCGGGCAGGCCTTGTTCCATGCCGGACACCATGACCCACCGTTCCACGCTGGGAAGCGAATCCACCAGCCGCCGCGTCTTTTCGATGTAATCGTGGCGCTTCCCGTTGTAGGAGTAGCTGTCGGACGATAGCAGCACCTTGGGGTGGATCTGGCTGAAGCGGTCGAATACCCCTTGAAACCCGAAGTCCGGCGAGGTGGCGCTCCACACGGCGCCCAGGGAAGCCGTCGCCAGCATGGCCACGACGGTTTCGAGTACGTTGGGCAGATACCCCGCCACGCGGTCGCCCGGTCCGACGCCCATGCGCCGAAGGGCCGCCTGGCAGCGGCCCGTGAGCGCATGGAGCTCCCGGAACGTCGCCGTGCGCCATTGCCCGAGCTCGTTCTCCTCGAAGATGGCGACGTGGTCGTCGCGGTGCCGCAGGAGTTGGCGGGCGAAGTTGAAGCCGGTCCCGGGGAACCACACCTCGCGGCCCAGGCGCCGGGCCGGGGGCATGGCGTCATCCGCCAGCACCGGCCCCGACGGGGGCCGGCCGGTGGCGTCCAACCATGCCGCTTCCCAGAATTCCTCCAGTCGCGATACGCTCCAGTGGTGCAGCGCGGAGAAGGAATCGCCGGGAATTTCATGGGCGGCACGTAGCCGTTCCCGGAATCGATACAGGTGGGATTCACGGATCTGCCGTTCCGTGGGTGACCAGAGCGGGGTCATCCGTCACCTCCCGGGAGCCATCCCCAGTCAGGATCCACGCCGCTTGTTTCGTTGTTCGACGCCATTGGGCTCGGCGAAGGGGCAGAGGCGGTTTTTCATGACGATGGCCCGGTTGGGCGCGTCGAAACCGATTCTCAGGTCGAAATCCCGATGCATCACCGACTCGGGATCGTCGGTGTGCACGGCTCCAAGAAGGTGTCCCATTTCGTGGATCAACGCCACCGCGTCGTGGGTCAGCTCGTCCTCTCCGTAAGTAAAGGTCTCGCCCACGTGGCTCACGATGTAGTTCCCCAGTCCCTGCGTGCAGTTCCCGAAACGGTCTGCCCGCGCGCGGCCCCCCTTGTAAAAATTGAGCGGCTGTTGGGTCAACCCGATGACGACATCGTGGGGCTCCTTGCCGCCTGCCCGCGGATACGAGCGCTTGAGGCGTTGCATCAAGATGACGGACGACGTCGTGGTGCCGTCGACGCGCCAGGGCTCGGCGGCCTGGTATGCGAGCCGGATGCCGAAGCGGTCCTCGTAGTAGTCCGATGCCGCACGCAAGAGGTCCGTGGCGGTGTCGCGCCACCGCGGGTCCGCCCGCCGCAGTGCCGGGTCGGCCACGAGCTTGACCCTCACCACCCGCGCCTGCCGGAACGTTTTGCCCCAGTGGCCGGCGCTGCAACCCACCAGCACGAGGCCGTTAAAGACGGACCAGATTATCAAGAGGCGCAGCATCATCGGTTAGAATCTCGACGTCGTCCTGCTCCAGCGGGCCGGTGTAGTAGGACTTTCGAATCTTGCTGACCGGGTCGGGGAAAAGGTCGCGGCCGAGATCAACGGCCCGCCGCTCCATCTCCTTCATGCTCATGCGCTCCAACGCCTTGCTGGCCAGGACCACGACGTTCTGGACCTCGCTCAGCACATGGCCGCGATTGCCGAACGTGGGAAAGGTGTAGACTTGGGGGAACACGCTGCTCACCGTCTTGATGGCGGCCCGGATCATCGCGCTGTCCGGTCCCCGCAACGATCCGATGAGATTGATCACCAGCACGCCTTCGGGCGTCATCTTCTGCCGGGCGGTGTCGAAGAACTCGCGGGTGACCAGGTGGAAGGGCATGTTGTCGGCGTAGTAGGCGTCCAGCAGGATCAGGTCGAAACGGTCATCGGCTCGCGCGAGGAACTTGCGGCCGTCGCCGCCGTGAACCCGCTGACGGGCGTCCTCCTGAAAGTGGAAGAACTTGCGGGCCACGTCAACCACATCCGGGTCGATCTCGATGGAGTCGATCTCGATCTCCGGGAACTCCTTGTGGTACTTCTTGGCCATGGATCCGCCGCCCAATCCGATGATCAAGGCCCTGGCGGCGTCCGGCCGGAGCACCAGTCCCAGGGAGGTGAAGCGGGAATAGAGCAGCTCCAACGAGGTGGGGTCTCGGCGATCCATGGAACTCTGCAGCGTTCCGTCGAAGTAGAGGTATCGGCGTTCCCGAGTCTCTTCCACCCGGATGCGGTGATAACCGGTGTCCTTCTCATACAGGGTCTTGGCCCAACCGCGCCCCAGGGGGGCCAGCATTGCCGACATGATGGCTTTCGGTGACACCGTCAATGATTGCCTGCCACAGTCTGCCAGCCAGGCTACCCAACGCCGCATGGAAGTCTAGTGTCCGGTGTCGCTACAGTTGATTGTAGTACCAGTCTTCATTGACCAGCGACATGGGTTCCAGCAGATCCTCGGAGATCCCGTCGATGAACTGCGACGGCCGCGAGAACACCATTCCCAGGGAACGATCGTATACGCGCGAGGGATAGGCAAAGAACAGGTTCTCCTTGGCACGCGTGGCGGCCACGTACAACAATCGCCGTTCCTCTTCCAGCTCCTCGATGCTGTTGGTGTTGTAATACGAAGGGAATCGCCCCTCCAGCGCCCAGATGATGAACACCGAATGCCATTCCAGGCCCTTGGCGGAATGAACGGTGGACAGCACCAGGGGACCCTCGTCGGGGTCCACCGGGAGGGCTTGGTCGACGCTGGCGGAGGGCGGATCCAGCGCCATGTCGCTCAACAGGCGCTCGATGCTCTGGTATCGTTCGGTCAGACCCTGGAAGTGTTCCAGGTCCCGCAGCCGTTTGGGGTAGTCGTCGGAGTGTTTTCGCTTGAGAATGGGGAGATAGTACTGCATCAGGTACTGCGCCATATCCGCGGGCCGGGTTCGCTCCAGACACTCACCCAGAACCTGTCCCAGCGTCTTGAGCCCCTGTTTCGCCCGGCCGGGTGAATCGATCCGCCTCAGGCTTTGGCTTGGATCCTCCTCTGCCAGGATACGGTCGATGAGCTTGCGGCTCATCTGGGGGCCGACACCCTCCAGCAGCATCAGCACCCGGCTCCAGGATACCGCGTCCCTGGGATTGCTGATGACCCGCAAATGCGCCAGCACGTCCTTGATATGGGCCGTCTCCATGAACTGGAAGCCGCCGCGCTTCACGAACGGGATGTCGTGCCGGGTCAGCTCGATCTCCAGGTCGAACGAATGGAAGCTCGAGCGGAACAGCACCGCCATGTCCCACAGGGGAACTCCCTCCTCCCGCAGCTCCAGCACGCGCTGGCACACGAAGCGAGATTGGGCGTGCTCCGTCTCCGCCTGGACCAGCAGCGGCACCTCGCCTTCGCTCTTGCGGCTGTGGAGGTTCTTCTCGTAGCGCTCCGCCGCCCGGGTGATAATCTCGTTGGTGAGCCTCAGAATGGGTTGGGTGCTGCGGTAGTTCTCCTCCAGGGGTATGATCGTCGTTCCCGGAAACTGGTTGGGAAAGTCCATGATGTTCCGGAAGTTGGCGCCGCGGAACGAGTAGATGCTCTGGGCGTCGTCGCCTACGGCCATGACGTTGTCGTGGGTAAAGGCCAGCCGGCGGATGATGTCGGACTGCAGGCGGTTGGTATCCTGGTACTCGTCCACCATGATGAAGTGAAAGCGTTCGGACAACCGGCCCCGCAGATCCTCCTGCGAGTCCAGCAGGTCCTTGAGGCAGGTGAGCAGATCGTCGTAGTCCAGCAGCGACTTCTCGCGTTTGTAGACCCCGTAACGCTCCGCCATCACCGACAACTCCTCCAGGAAATCCGCGAGGTGCGAGTACTCGCGTTCGACCAGCTCGGTGAGGGGCACCTGCTTGTTGCGCGCCAGGCTCTGGATCTCCAGGATGGTCTGCTTCCTGGGAAAGCGCTTCTCCCTTTTGTCGAGCCCCATCTCGGTGCGCAAGAGCTGGATCACGTCCTCGCTGTCGGACCGGTCCATGATGGTGAAGCCCGGCGCCAGTCCGATGAGCTGGCCGTATTGCCGCAGCACCATGTTGCCGAAGGAGTGGAAGGTCCCGCCGGCGATGCGCTCGCAGCGGGAGTCGGTCAACAGGCTTGCGCGCTGCAGCATCTCCTCCGCCGCGCGCCGGGTGAAGGTGAGCAGCAGGATGGTTCGGGGATCGATGCCCCGCTCGATCAAACGGGCGACCCGATACACGAGCGTCCGGGTCTTCCCGGTACCGGCCCCGGCTACCACCAGCAAAGGACCCTCCAGGAACATCGCGGCTTCACGCTGCGCCTCGTTGAGCTCCTGCTCATAGGCGATGGGGGATGTGTGAGGGGACGGAGCGGGGTCGATGTTCTTGAGGACGTATTTGCGCGCCAAACGTTTCTCCAGGTTTATCCAGGATGGTTGCCGGACTGTTTGCGCCGGTTGCCGGCGCCGGCGGTTTACCGAAGCAGGACAAGGTTAACACAACCCGCGTTTCCCGCAAAGATTTGTTGTTGCAAACCAGCCGGCAAAGAACTAAACAGGCGTAGGATTCATGGTAACGCAGGACACTAGTGTCCTGTCCGGTTAATTCGCATGTTAATCTGCTGGCCTTTTTCGCCGTCGGCTGCGTTGCTCTTCCTCGCGTGGTGCACGCCACTGCTCGTCATCGCGCCTTGCCGACGACGAAAAATCCTGCGCATCTTATCATGCGAATTAACCGGACAGGACACTAGAGTCATGACCGTTGCAGTCCGAATCCATCGCTTGTTCGCAACCCTGGTTTTCGGGTTTTTACTCCTTTCAGGTTTGTCGGTTTCCTTCGCCCAGACCCGCCTCGACGGCGTGGTGGTCTCGGATCACGATGCAGCGATCAGGGCAGGCATGGGGATTCTGGAGCAGGGCGGCAACGCCGTTGACGCCGCCGTCGCGACGGCGTTTGCCCTGGCGGTGGTGGAGCCGGCATCGTCGGGCCTGGGCGGGGGCGGGGTCATGGTGGTCTACCAGTCGAGGGAAAAGAAGGCCCACGCGTTGGATTTCACCGAAGTGTCGCCTGCGGCGGCGAGCCCGGGGCTCTATCGCAATGAAGACGGGGTTCGCCAGGATCTCCTGGAGGCCGGGGCCCAGGCCGTGGCGGTTCCCGGAACCGTCGGCGGATTGATCGAGGCCCTGAAAAGGTTCGGGAGCTTGCCGTTGGAAACGGTGCTGGCGCCGGCCATCCGCCATGCCGTGGCGGGTTTTCCGGTTACCCGGCGGTTGCGCCGGGTCATCGAGGAGAACCTGCCCGCGCTACGACAACGCGCCAATTTCTCGCGTATCTTCCTGAAGGCTTCGGGGGCGCCCCATGAGGTGGGAGAGATGATCCGCCAACCGGAGCTGGCGGAAACCCTGAAGACCATTGCCAGGGAGGGCGCCGCGGGCTTTTACGAGGGCGCCGTCGGTCAGTCCATCGCCGCACGGATCAAGAACGTGACCCTGGACGACCTCAACAGCTACAAGCCCGTGTGGCGCCGCCCGCTCATCGGCACCTACCGGGAAAGGAAGGTGATCACGGTGCCGCCGCCGAGCCTGGGGGGCGTGGCCCTGGTAGGGCTGCTCAACGTCATGGAGGGCTACGGCCCCGACCAGTTTCAACATAACTCCGGGGCCTACCTGCACTTGGTCGCGGAAACGACCAGAGCGGGCACGGCGGACTTGTTGGAACTTCTGGGAGCCCCCGATTCCAACGAGAACCCGGTTCAGCGGACAACCTCCAGGGAGCGCGCTTCCGCGGTGCGCAAGCAGATCTCCATGGACGTGGCGGCGCGCCGGAACGCGGTTCTCCCGGCGGCACCTCCTGGAGAGAAAAGCGGCTTCAGCCATATCGGCGTGCTGGATGGCGACGGTAACGCGGTCTCCATGTGCCTCGCCCTCGGTAGCCCCTTCGGCGCCAAGGTGCTGGTGCGTGAAACCGGCATCATCCTCAACAACCAGATGCGGAAATTCTCGCTCGCCAGCGGTTCGGAGGAGTCCGCCGGCAACACCTACAACATGCTCAAGCCGCGAACGCGTCCGGTGAACGGCCTGACCCCGGCGATCCTCCTCCGGGATGACCGGCCGGTGCTGATCATCGGCGCTTCCGGAGGCCCGGAGACGGCGCTCCAGACTGTCCTCAATGTTCTGGATTTCCGCATGCCGCTGACCGAGGCGGTAGCCGCGGCGCGCATCCACGTTCCGGCGGAAATGCCGCAGGTCGTGGAGGTGGAGCAGGCCGTGAGCGACGACGCGGTGGTTGCGCTGGAAGGGAAGGGTCACACGGTTCGGCGCCGGCGGCACCTGGGTACGGTTCAAGCCATTCGCGTGGAGGGCAAGAGCATCACCGGAGTCTCGGATCCGCGCGGGACGGGCGCGGCGCCCTGAACGAGATCCCGGGTCTTGCCGCTTTTCAGGCGGCGTCGAAGGGATTCTTGATGAGGATGGTCTGGTCGCGGTCCGGTCCGATCGAGGCGATGACGATCTCCGTTTCCACCAGCTCTTCCAGCCGCTGCATGTAACGCCGGGCATTGGCGGGCAGATCTGCGACGTTTCGGGCGCCGGAGACGGGCTCCTGCCAACCCTCGAATTCCTCCCATACGGGCTCCAGGGATTCCATCACCTTCAGGCTTGCGGGAAAGTGGCGCAGCAGCCTGGCTCCCGCCTGGTACGCCGTGCACACGCGGATCTTCGGCAAGCCGGTAAGCACGTCCAGCTTGGTCAACGCGATACCGGTCAAGCCGTTGAGACGCACGGCGTGCCGCACCGCCACGGCGTCGAACCATCCGCAACGGCGCGGCCGTCCGGTGGTGGCGCCGTACTCGTCGCCGTCCTGGCGCAGCTTTTCGCCCGCGGGGCCGGTGAGCTCGGTGGGAAACGGCCCGCTGCCGACCCGCGTGGTGTAGGCCTTGGAGATGCCGATGACCTCGTGGACGTGGCGCGGCCCGATGCCCGCGCCGGAACACACGCCGCCGATCACCGTGTTGGACGAGGTGACGAAGGGGTAGGTGCCGTGGTCGAGGTCGAGCAGGGTCCCCTGGGCGCCCTCGAACAGCACGTTTTTTCCGTCCCGGAACATCTCATCGAGCAGCACGCCGGTGTCGCAGACGTACGGCGCGAGCTTCTCGCGGTAGCCGCCGTAGGTGCGGTGGATCTCCTCGAAGTCCAGGGCCTTTTCCTTGAGAATCGCCCTGAGGTAGACGTTTTTCTCCGCGATGTTGTGCTCGAGTTTCGCGCGAAAGGTGTCTTCTTCCAGCAGGTCGACGACTCGTATCCCGACCCTGGCGGCCTTGTCCTCGTACGTGGGTCCGATGCCCCGGCCGGTGGTGCCGATCTTGCCGGCGCCGCGCATCCGTTCACGGGCCTGATCGATGGCTCTGTGATAGGGCATGATCAGGTGCGCCTGCTCGCTGATCCGGAGCTGGGCGTCGTCTTGCAGGTGACCCTGCTGCCGCAGTTCCTGGAGCTCGTGCAGCAGCACCTCGGCGTCCAGCACCACGCCGTTGCCGATGACGCAAACCTTGTCCGGGTGAAGCGCTCCCGACGGGATCACGTGCAGGATGGTCTTCTGGCCGTTGACCACCAGGGTGTGGCCGGCGTTGTTGCCGCCCTGAAACCGCACCACCACGTCCGACTGCTGGGCCAAAAGATCGACGATCTTGCCTTTTCCCTCGTCGCCCCACTGGGCGCCTATGACTGCAACGTTTGCCACGTCTCGCGTCTCAGAGCCTCACGGCCGTGGTGGAAATGACCTCGGGCAGTGCCCTGAACTTCTCCAGCACCTCTTTGGGAACGGGGTTGTCCACGTGGATAAAGGATATCGCCGTGCCGCCGACTTTCTCCCGGCCCAGTTCCAGCCCGGCGATGTTGATCCCGTTCTCGCCGAGCAGTGAACCCAGGGCTCCCACCACCCCCGGAACGTCGCGATTGTACGAGACCAGGATGTGGCCGTCGGGGACGGCCTCGAAGTAGAAGTCGTTGATCCGAACGATCCGGGGATTGTTGGCGCCGAAGAGCGCCCCCTCGATCTCCGTTTCCCGGTCTTTCGCGCGGGTGCGGACCTTGATGTAGCTGGCGAAGTCCCTGGCGCTCTCGCTCTTGGATTGGATGACCTGGATGCCGCGCTCTTGCGCGATGAACGGGGCGTTCACGTAGTTGACCGTCTCGCCCAGGGCAAAGCTCAGAACGCCCTTCAGGACGGCCAGGGCGATGGGTGCGATGTCGTATTGCGCCACTTCGCCGCCGCCCTCGATTTGGATCTCGTCCGGGAATTTGCCCAGCAACTGCACGTGAAGGCTGCCGAGCTTCTCTCCCAAGGTGAGGTACGGTTGCAACTCTCGCAGCAGGTCCTGGCTTACGCTGGGGGCGTTGACCGCATAGCGGATGACGCCGTCCACGAGAAAATCCCGGACCTGCTCCGCCACCGCGATGGAGACGTTGAGCTGGGCCTCGTCGGTGGAGGCGCCGAGGTGAGGGGTGCTCACCACCTGGTCCAGTTGCACCAGGGGATGATCCGGCGCCGGCGGCTCGTCGACGTAGACATCCAGTGCCGCCCCCGCCACCTTGCCCTCCTTCAAGGCCTCGGCCAGGTCGTTCTCGTCCACGATGCCGCCCCGGGCGCAGTTGATGATGCGCACGCCGGTCTTCATCTTGGCGATGGTGTCGCGGTTGATGAGCCCCCGCGTTTCCTCGATCAACGGTACGTGGACCGTGATGAAGTCCGATCGGCGGTAGATCTCGTCCAGGCTCACCGATTCCACGCCCATGCGCGCGGCGGACTCCGCCGGGATGAAGGGATCGTATCCGAGCACCTTCATCCGGAGGCCCAGGGCCCGCTCGGCCACGATGCGCCCCACGTTGCCAAGGCCGATGACCCCCAGCGTCTTGTTGCACACCTCCACGCCGGTGAACTTCTGCCGGTTCCATTCGCCGCTCTTGAGGGAAGCCACCGCCTGGGGAATGTGCCGGGCCAGGGCCAGCATCAGCGAGATGGTGTGCTCGCCGGTGGTGACGTTGTTGCCCCCCGGAGTATTCATCACCACGATGCCCTTCTTGCTGGCGGCGTCCACGTCGATATTCTCCACGCCCACGCCCGCCCGGCCGATGATCTTCAGCCTGTCCGCGGCGTCGATGACGTCGGCGGTCACCTTGGTGCCGCTGCGAAGGATCAATCCGTCGTAGCCCCCGATGATCTCCTTGAGCTCTTCGGGCTTGAGCCCCGTCCGCACGTCGACGTCGACGTGCGCCGCGTCGTTCAGCACCTCGAGCCCCACGTCCGGAAGCGGGTCCGAAACCAGCACCTTCATCATGTCGCCATTACCTCTGCTATCCGTTGTGGTTGTCTGTGCCGGGGTCCCCCTCCCCGACGCGTCGCGATGGTCCATCAAGTCCATGGCTTAATCCAGCGCCTCCAGCAGGATTTCCTGCGCCGCCGCCACGGCCCGACCCAGCGTTACGGCAAGCCCGAATTTCCGGAACGCCATCTCCAGCGCGCTCACCGCCACGATCACGTCGAAAACCCCCATGTGGCCCACGTGGGCGATGCGGATGACCTTCCCCTGCAGATGGTCCTGTCCCTCGGCAAAGGTGATGCCCATGCGCGCCCGCAGGTAGTCGAGCAATGCGTCACTGTCGGTGCCCTCGGGTACGTAGAAGCCCGTGGCCGCGGGGCTGGGGTTGTCGGGGGATAAAAGCCGGAGCCCCATGGCCGTGGCCGCGGCCCGGGTGGCGCGGGCCATCCGATCGTGCCGCGCATAGACCCGCTCCAGTCCCTCCTCGCGCATCAGCTTGAGGGCGGCGCACAGCCCGAACACCAGCGACACCGCGGGCGTATAGGCGGTGGAACCCTTGGCCTGCCCCTTCCGTTCGCTCTCCAGATCGAAGTAGAAGCGCGGGGCCCCGGGTTCCCGAGTGCGTTGCCAAGCGCGATCGCTGAGACCGATGAAGGCCAGCCCCGGCGGCAGCATGAGGGCTTTCTGGGAGCCCGTCACCAGAGCGTCGATGCCCCACTCGTCCATGGGCACCGACAACACCCCCACCGCGGTCACACCGTCCACCAGGAGCAGCGGCCCGTTGTCGCGCGTGAGAGCCGCGATCTCGCGCACCGGGTGGAGCGTGGTGGTGGAGGTCTCGCTGGCCTGGATGAGCACACCCTTGGTGTCGGGGTGCTCCCGGAGCGCGTCTTCCACCGCGCGGACCTCCACGGCCGTGCCCCATTCGACCTTGATCTCCACGACGTCGAGGCCGAAGGCCCGGCATATGCGCAGCCACCGTTCGCCGAACTTGCCGCCGTTGACCACGATGACCTTCTCCTCCGGAGAGAAGAGGTTGGCCACCGCCGCCTCCATGGCCCCGGTACCGGAAGAGGCCAGAATGATCACGTCGGTCTTCGTGCCGAACAGGGCCTTCAATCCCTGTCGAGCCTCCTCCAGAACCACCGCGAACTCCGGCGTCCGGTGATGGATCATGGTCTGCGCCATGGCCAACTGCACTTCGTTGGGAATGGGCGTCGGCCCGGGAGAAAGGAGATATTGCTTGATCATGGGGCACCATCCGAGGGCGCGTGAGTCGTCCCGTCAACAGGATTTGCGCACAAAAAAGCCTGAACCTCTTCGGCTAAGAGACCCAGGCGTACGGCCGTCCAGCAGTAAGCACTCCCCCGTGGTTCAATCCACGTACACGCCAGTTGTGCAAACTTATTCGTAGCTTGACCGTGCGGTTTTGTCAATTCCGCCGAAACCGTCACACCGGACTTGATCCGGGGTCCAGGAGGCGAGGGGCGGTGCGGCCAGCGTCCCTTTCCATGCGCGGCGTGAACGTATAAATTCCCAAATCCCCATGAACACGGCGCGCAAGATTGTCTTCCTCGATCTCGACGGAACCCTGCTCCGTTCCCAGGACGGCCACGTCGCCTTCAACCAGGCGATCCTCAAGACCTTCGGCTTTCCCGGCGACATTCGCACCATCCGGCCCGACGGCAAGACCGATCCCCAGATACTGCAGGAGATCTTCGATACCGCCGGCCAGAAAGTGGAGTGGGGGCCGGCGGACTGGCAGACCTTCAGCCAACATCTCGAAGAGTGCTACAAGCACGCCATCTCCGAGGGCCTCACCCGGGTGCTGGCGCTACCCGGCGTCCCGGAGCTGGTGCGTGAGCTGAGCCGCCTGCCGGATCTCTGCCTGGGCGTCGTCACCGGCAACATGGAGGTGACCGGCCGGCTGAAGCTCCAGGCCGCCGGCGTGGGCGAACACATCGGCCCCGGCGCCTTCGGCAGCGACTCCGCCCAACGTAACGATCTGCCCAGGATCGCCATGGAACGCTGGCGCCGCCACCTGAACCTCCCGGTGGGGCCCGAACACTGCGTCATCGTCGGCGACACCCCCCGAGACCTCGAAGCCGCCAGGGCCAACGGCATGAAATGCCTCCTCGTGGCCACCGGCCGTTACCACCCCATGGAAGAGCTCCAGGCGCTGCAACCCGACGGCCTCCTGCCCGACTTCTCCGACACCCGGACTGCCGTGGATGCGTTGTTGCGGCTGTTTGGTTAGTACAGGGTGGAGCTTATAGTGCAATTAGCCAGTTTATCGATTTTTCATAAACTGGGTTAAACTTGCTATAAATACTTCGCGGACCAGTTGTGCGGAACAAGCGCCATGGTTCGACGAGCCCATATGTGAGCTGCCTGTGCGCCGAGACATCCAAGAGGGAAGCGATCATGCCTTGGGATAACGCCCGGTTGTTGCAACAACTTCAACTCGGCGAAGACAGCCGCGTCGAGTTCAAGGAAGTGGTGTTCGCCGGGAGTCGCGTCCGCGAACCTCATCGGGACTCTATCGCGGACGAGTTGGCCGCTTTTGGCAATACAATCGGCGGCACATTGATCTTCAGCGTGTCTGACGGCGGTGTTGTACAGTCGATGAATCGGCAGCAGTTGGATGCGTTGGAGGCCTTTGTCAGCGAGATCTGTTCGGACAGCATCCGTCCTCCGCTGACTTTCATGACTCAACGGCTGGCCTCGTCGGACCGTTCGTTTGTGCTTGTGGTTGAAGTCGAACAGAGCGCGCTCGTCCACAAGAGCCCCAATGGATACCTTTCGCGGCAGGGCAGCTCCAAGCGTGAATTGTCTTCAGAAGCGTTGCATCGGCTGTTTCAACAGCGCGGCCGTTCCGGGCTGCTGGGGCCGGACGAAGCCATCGTCGCCGGAACTGGATCCAACACCCTGGACGCTACGCTGGTGGATCGTTTCCTGAGTTCGCGCGCCACCGAGCCCACCACCGTCCAACTCGCCAAGCTGGGGTTGGTGCGGGAGGATGACAACGGCGTGACCCGCGCAACCGTCGCCGGGGTTCTGCTCTGCACTACGCGCCCGGATGAGTTCTCCCCGGGCGCCATGATCGAAGCCGTCCGCTATCGCGGCACGGTGCTCGGGCGTGCGAGTCAGCACGACGCCGCTTCCATCACCGGCCCGTTGGACCGGCAGATCGGCGCCGCCGTGAACTTCGTCAGGCTCAACACGCGGGTGGCCGCGCGCAAGGCCCCTGGGAGGATAGAAACCCCGGAATTCAGCCCGCGGGCAGTATTCGAGGCCTTGGTCAACGCCGTGGTGCACCGGGATTACTCGATCGAGAACGCGAAGATACGGCTCTTCATCTTTGACGACCGCCTTGAGTTGTACTCACCGGGTGCCCTCCCTAACACGCTTCCCATCGAAGCCATGCGCAACCGACAGGCCACCCGAAACGAAACCCTCGCCTCCGCCCTTCGCATGCTTGCAATCGGAGAAGTGGACGGTGCCGGCGACCGGCAGTACTTCCTGGAACAACGTGGCGAAGGGGTTCCAATCATCTACGAGCAGACCCGGGAGCTGACCGGGCGTGATCCGGAATATGAGCTCCTGGGAGGCGCGGAGTTGCGGCTGACGCTACCGTCCGCCGGCCCGCCGGTAACGGGCATTGAAGGGGAAGTATCGGTATCCGCCACCGGCCGACCGCTGGCCGGCGCAACCGTCGTTGCGCTTTATCCCAACAAAACCTGGATGCAACGTACAACGGACACGTTTGGCCGGGTCGCCTTTGGGTTTCACTCGCGGCTCCCGATCACTGTATTCTGCGCAGCGCCCGGGTACGGCGGCTGGGCGGAGCGGGACTGGCGCCCGCCGGAACCGCTTTCCGTGCAGCTTGAACCGCTGCCGACGGGCGGCTCCGCAGTGTTCACCGAGGGAACCGGTCATCTGCCCGAACTAGCCGGACGACTCAACCCGATCCTCGACAACCTGGACCGCATGTACCTTTACGCGACCAACCTCGCCATTGATGAGGGAAAACAGCAGCCCGTTCACTTCAAGCTGAATCAGCCCTTGCGTCTCACGGATGTCAACGGTTCTGAATGGATCGTGCGGTTCATCGAGATGATCGGAGCCTCAGCGCTGTTGGAGTACGAGCGGCCTGACGAACAACCAAGATAAGAAAGGGCATTGACAAACGGTGCCAGCGTCCTTCTTGTCTTTCTTCAGAGGATGGAGCAGTTGGCCGCAAGCGAAATCCGCAGAGTGTTTCCCGACCAGCCACAGCCTCCAGGAAGCATTCAAGTCTTCTAACGCATTGCCGAAACAATCATAGGCCGTCATCCCTCGGCGGGATCTGCATCCCGCGCTGCACCGTAGGCCGGGCACCCACTCGGGCCAGCCACTCACGGACATTGGGATAGCGGTCGAGGTCGATCTCCTGCATCTCCCAGCGGTAGATCCAGGGGTAGGCCGACACGTCGGCGATGGAATAGTCCCCCGCCAGATACTCCCGGCCCTCAAGGCCTCGGTTGAGCACTCCGTAGACGCGGTTGTTTTCGGCCTGCCAGACGTCCAGATGAGCGTGTTCCTCGCCGGCGTCGCGGCAGCGGATCTGCCAGTGCACGCCGAGACCCGTATGGGTGATGTGGCCGGAGGCGAAGAACAGCCAGTTCAGGACCTCCATGCGGGCGGCCGGATCTTCGGGCAGGAGCCGCACCGACTTCTCCGCGAGATAGATCAGAATAGCGCCCGACTCGAACACGGTGACGGCTCGGCCGTCGGGGCCGTTGTCATCCACGATGCAGGGGATCCGGCCGTTGGGGTTGATGGCCAGATACCAGTCCTCCTTCTGCTCCCCTTTTTCGAGGGCCATGGGCCGGAGCTTGTAGGCCAATCCGGATTCCTCCAGCATGATGGACGCCTTGCGGCCGTTGGAGGTGGCTTTGCTGTACAGTGTGATCATATTGTTCGACCTTTCGGCTGTCCGATTTAAGGCCACTCTATCGATTTTTTGTAAACCTCAAAAGAGATACACTTATCTCTGAGGACCCTGTTTCATGGCGAAATCCTATCGCGACATCCTGGACAAGGTGCGGCTGGCGTTTCCCCAGCCGGTATCCGATCCCATCCACGATTCGTACTTCGTCCACTCCATCATGCGTGCTCTCGACCAGGTGGATGCGTTGAAGACGGAGTTGCCGATACTGGGTGAGATGGTGCCGGGTGACTTCGAGGAGGCCCGGAGGGCGACCTTGCCGGCGGGTCCGTCGTCGGTGGAGGCGGTGACCTCCGATCTCGTGAGCTACCTGAGGGGCATGACCGTGTTCGGCCACCCTCGCACCCAGCAGAACGTGATCCCGCCGCCCACCATTCCCAGCGTCATCGGGGTGCTACTGGCCGCTCTGTACAACCCCAACATCGCCTGGGACGAATACAGCCGGCTTGTGGCCCTGGCCGAAGTGGAGGCCGTGGGCATGACCGCGGGGCTCATCGGCTACGAACCGGAACGGGTAGGCGGCGTGTTCACGTTCGGCGGCACCGGCACGTCTCTCTACGGGGTGAAGATGGGGTTGGAGAAGGCCTGTCCGGATGCCGTCCACAACGGCGTGTCCGAGGATGCCGTCATCCTGGTGTCCGATACCGGGCACTACTGCGCCGCCAACATCGCCGGCTGGCTCGGCATAGGCACCCGGAACCTGCTGACGGTGCCCACCACCCCGGACAACGAGATCGATCTGGTCCGGTTGGAGGAGGCTGCCCGCAAGGCCCTGGCGGAGGGCAGGAAGATCGCCGCCATCATCGCCACCATGGGCACCACCGATTCCTTCGGACTCGACAACCTCGAGGCCATTGCCACGTTGCGGGACGCATTGGCGGATGAGTTCCAGCTCGCTTACCGCCCGCACATCCACGCCGACGCGGTCATCGGCTGGGCCTGGTCTGTGTTCAACGACTACGAATTCGAGGCCAACCCCCTGGGTTTCCGGCCGCGCACCCTGCGCGCCCTGGCGGGGGCGTGCCGCCGCATCCGCCATCTGTCGCTGGCGGATTCCGTGGGCGTGGACTTCCACAAGACCGGCTTCGCGCCGTACATCTCCAGCCTGGTGCTGGTGAAGGACCGGGCGGACCTGCAGCAGGTCGCCCGGGACGCGGAACAGATGCCGTACCTCTACCACTCCGGGGAATACCGGCCCGGCATGTACACGTTGGAAACGTCCCGGGCCGGCACCGGCCCGCTCGCCGCCATGGCCAACTATCGCCTGTTCGGGCGTCAGGGCTTGCAAGTGGTGCTGGGGCACATCGTGGAGATGGCGCAACTCCTGCGCGAACACCTCGAAGGACGCGAAGGCACCACCGTGCTCAACCGGGACAACTTCGGTCCCGTGACCCTGTTCCGCGCCTATCCGCCAGGCGTGGACACCTTCACCATCAAGCGCCAGGAGTTCGACGATCCCGCCTTCCGCGACACCCTGCTGGCCCACAACGAGTACAACCGGAAGATCTTCCAGTACGCCCAGTCCGAGGCCATGGCCGGCCGCGGCGTCTTCATCTCCTCCACCGACTGCTACCGCCGCACCGCCTACGGCGAACCCATCTACGCCCTCAAGTCCTACATCCTGTCCCCGTTCGTGGACGAAGCCGATGTCGAGGTCGTGGTCGGCAAGATCGTGGAAGCGCGGGTGAAGGTGGCGTAGGGCCCGTCTTCCTCACTCCCCGTCGAGCTCCCGGTGCAGCCGCTTGAAGGCTTGTCGGTTTGACAGGCTGACGCTCCCGGAGAACAATACCATCGACCCACGGCCGAATCGGGGGTGAACCGCGATGACGAATCCATTCTTTGAGCTGCCCGTCCTGAACTCGCCTTACGAGTACCCGAGCCGACATTGGGAACTGGACGAAACCGGCCAGCCGACCCAGAAGATCATCGAACGCCGAAGAGCGCCTCAGTTTGTTACGCCCATCCCGAAATCAAAGAAGCAGAAGGGTTCCTCCGCGGATCAGACCAACTTGCTGTTCGGCGGGGGAAAAGACATCTCCACCGAGAGCCACGTGCTCGGTGTCCGTGCCTTCGGGACCCAGTTGCTCTGCGAACAGGTCGTTGGGCGAGCGCTGCGCCGGCAATCGTATGACCTCAATGACAGCGGGCTCTTCGACGTCGAGTACGCGGATGTATTGGGCATACCGTTCGACTTTACCGCCAAGCCCGTGGTGGTCCCGCCAAGACCGCCGCGAGAGACGGTTCAAGTCAAGGCAGTGCGGCCGGAACTCGACGCGCTTGAAATTTGTTTCCCGCGCGTCGCGGGATACCGGGTGGAGTTGCTCCAAGAGAGACTCAGTGCCGATTTCAACGACGACGCGGTGCTGGAACTCACCCCCGACATCGTGGGACCGTCCATTACCAGGAACCAGGGCATCATCGGCGAGGGGGTCGATCTCAATCTGGTTCATACCGGAGACCTGCGGCCTTCGACGCTGCTGTTTCACCTGACTCAACGGCTGCTCTACACGAAGTGGCGTGATCCGGGCGAAGAGCCCAAGGTCCATCTTTTCGGGCAGCTCAAACGCCTGACCAAACAGTGGCTCGACGGTTACCTCGTCTGCAAAGGCGGCACGTATCCGGCCCAACTCATGTATCAAGAGTTGGCCGATATCGCCTGCAAACGTATCACCGCCGCCATCACGCGGGCGGAAATCGGAAGCCGGCCCGTCAAGGCGGTGCTGGATCCGTACAATCCAGTGGGCTCCACGATTCACGTGAACTTCACCACCTCAAAGACAAGCCGCTGGGAGACCGATTCCGGCCGCTGCCACATCAACTGGGTCGTCCTCGACAGCGACTGGGAGGCGGAGTTCTGCCGGGTGGCCGAAGCCCATCCTCGGGTCAAGGCGTACGTCAAGAACCATAGTCTCGGATTGGAGGTTCCCTACCGCTACGCCTCGGAAGCACGAACCTACATCCCGGATTTCATTGTTCTTGTCGACGACGGTGGTGGAGACGACGACCTCTTGCGCATCATCGTCGAGATCAAGGGCTATCGCGGGGAGGACGCCAAGGAGAAGAAATCGACCATGGACACCTACTGGGTGCCGGGGGTCAACCATCACGGCTGCTACGGCCGCTGGGCGTTTGCCGAGTTTACGGACGTGTACGAGATTCAGTCGGACTTTAAGGCTAAGGTGGAGGAGGCGTTCAACGGCATGATCAAGAAGGTCGTCGTGGGCGCAGCCACGCCATAGACGATAAGAGGAAGGGATGTGGAATACACGGCGGTTGTAAAGCATGCCGACGGATGGTGGATCGGCTGGATCGAGGAGGTTCCGGGCGTCAATTGCCAGGAACGCACTCACGAGGAACTGCGCCAAAGCCTTGCTGAAAGCTCGTTTTGAGGTCTATCAACGCCAGAACCTGGCGGACGAGAATGACTTTTCCTGTGGAATTGCCTATCTCCCACACGGGAGACCGCCGTTGACACTGGCACGCTACAATGGTCCGAGCCACCCGCACGGAGAAATTACTTATCTTCCGCATATCCACCGCGCTTCGGAGCAGGCCATGGCGGCGGGGAGAAGACCTGAGTCGGAAGCGGAGGAGACTGATCGATTCAGCACGCTTGAAGGCGCATTGGCCTGCCTTGTAGAGGATTTCAGCCTCACTGGCCTTGATGCCCAACCCGATCAACCGAGGTTGCTATGATTCTTGATCCTGACGCACTGCGAAGTCTCTTGTGTGAGCGCCTTTGCGAAGACGTGAAGGTCGAGCGTCGCCCGGACGGGGCGTTGATGCTCCGGACCCACTTCGTGTTCCCTGACGGAGACGCTTACCCGCTTCACCTTGTTGAGGCGCCGTCCGGCGGTCTCCGGATATCGGACCGGGGTCATACGCTGATGCACATCAGCTATGACCACGACATTGATTCATTCATGGACGGAACCCGAGGAATGCTGCTTGAACGCATCATGGGCGAGAGCGGACTGCAATGGGACGCCGGTGCTTTCTGTTTCGACACTACACCCGAGCGGTTGCCGGAAGCAGTCTTCCAGTTCGGACAGGCGCTGACGCGGGTCTTCGATCTGACACTCCTATCCCGTTCAAACGTCGGCTCCACGTTCTACGACGATCTCGCTAGTTTGCTTTTTCGTTTCGTAGACGAAACGAAAATCCAGAGAGACTACGAACCGGAAGTGCCGAATGCGCAGGCTTACCCCGTGGACTACCGCATCGAGGGCCGGGACAACATCCCGTTGTTTCTGTACGGTGTGCCCAACCGAGACAAAGCGCGGCTGACGACGATCATGCTGTCGCATTTCCACCGTTACAGCGTCAAGTTCGAGTCCATCCTCGTTTTCGAGAACCAGACCGAGATCCCCCGATTGGACCTAGCCAGGCTCTCTGACGTCGGTGGGGACATGATCTCCTCGTTGGAATCTCACGACGATTTTAATCGTAAGCTTCTCCGGCGTGTCGCGGCATAACGAACGTGAGAAACGACGAAACACTCGGCGAGCCGTTCTTTGCTGTCCAATCTCCAAGGTGAGCCGATAACGATGCGAATCGAAGCAACAACGCGACAGTCGGGAAGGGTGGTGATCAATGGCTGGCGGTCGTAAGTCACGGAAGAAGAACCGGGGCGAATGTTAATGCCGTCAACGGTGCCTTCTTCGGAGAACAGCATGAGTTGATGGGTGGAACTGTGGAGCGACCGGATTTGACGGCAGCGTTCGGCGGAAAGCGTTAGAATGGGAGGCAGCAAGATGGCCAAGCCAAAACGTAAACACGATCCGAAGAAGAACAGCGGTGGCCGTCCAGTCAAACCGAAGTATGAGGAAGAACTGAACGTTGACGGGACACCAGAGGAAGTGGCCCTCGCCATCATGCAGGGACCACCGAAACCGGAAACCGAATGGCGCTATCTTAAGAAGTATGCTCTCGAATGAGGATTGAGGGGTTGGGTAATTTGGGTGTAATTCCCTAATGCAGCTTCATCACGCCTCCGCTCCTCACTCCCCATCCAGCTCCCGGTGCAACCACCTCAGGATCGTCGGAAACACGTCCGGCGATTCGCCCATGTGGCCGCCGGGGAAGAGGCGCATGGCCTTGGGGTTGCCGCACTCCAGCAGCATGAAGAAGTCCTCGATGGGGACCTGGAGGTCGTCCTTGCCGTTGACCAGGAGCATGGGGGCGCAGGGTTGGTCGAGCAGGCCCTGATCCTTGAGGGACAGGATGGGCATGACCTCGATGAGCTCCTCGAAGGTCTTCTTGCCGAAGAGCCGGGCGCGGGCCTCGATGAGGTCGAAGAGGTAGGAGGAGGCGTTGCGGGAGCGCTGCTGCCAGTCGGGCTGGAAGAATCCGTGGATGCCGCCGCCCCAGTTGACCGCGGCGCGCAGCCGTTCGGGCTCCACGTGGGCCATCTTGGTGGACCAGTAGCCGCCGAAGCTGGCGCCGAGGACGGCGATGCGGGCCGGGTCCACTTCCGGCCGGGTGACCAGATGGTCCAGGGCCACGCTGTAGACCTCGTGGGCGGTGTCGGACGCCAGCACCGGGGACTCGCCGGTGCCCGGGCTGTCCATTATGAAGCAGCCCCATCCTTCGGCGAGCATGGACTCCACGAAGTTGTGGCGCTCCTCCTTCCAGTTGTCGATGCCGCCCCAGTGCATGATGACCGGCGCCGGCCGTTTGGCCGGAAGGCGCAGGTACCCGACGACCTCCTTGTCGCGCAGGGGCAGGGCGATGCGCTCCAGCGGAGGGTCGAAGTAGCGCGAGGCGGCGAGGTAGGTCTCGATGGTCTTGCGGTAGGCCTCCTGCTTGCCGGGAGAGCTGGGGAAGGGGTGGCGCCCGGTGCCGTAGTAGGCCGAGGCCTGGAAGTAGGCCTGTTCGGCCTCGCCGGCCAGCCCCTTGGCCTCCGCGTCCTTCGCCGTTTCCTCCCAGCGCGCGCCGGGTTTGCTCCAGGCCCTGGCCCACGCGTCGGGGTCCAGACTGTCCATCTCGGCCAGCACACCTTCGGCTTCGGCCGGGTCCATGAGGTGGAAAGGGCTGCGCCTGCCTACGCGCTTTCGAATACGGTCTTTGATTTCGTCGAGAGTTGCGGCTTCCGCCATGTTGAGGGTCCTCCAGGTTGGTGTGCCTCAAAGTGAGAATGCGGATTCGGGTCCCGGCGCCGGAATGCCGGCCGGGCCAACCGAGCCCGCGTTCGGTTGAGAATATCACGATTTCGTAATACAGAATAAGGCCATCAGGTACCCTTCGACTTCGCTCGCCCTTCGACAGGCTCAGGACTCGCTACGCTCAGGGCGAACGGGGAGGGTTGATCATGACGAAAGAGGACTATTACATCCAGGGCATGGAGTCGTACGCCGACGACCGGGTGGGGGAGGCCATAGAGTCGTACAAGAAGGCTCTTGCCGAGGACCCGGACTACGGTGATGCCCTGCACGCCCTGGGGATGGCGTACGCCAATCTGGATCGCCTGGACGAGGCCATCGAGGTGGGCAAGCGCCTGATCGAGGCGACCCCCGACGATGAGCTGGCTTACACGAGCCTTTCCCTCTTCTATCAGCGCAAGGGGATGATCGAGGAGGCCGAAGCCGTCGGCGCCAAGGCCAGGACCCTGGGGTGGAAACGGCAGCTCGCCGAGAAGAAGTAGCCGTCGTGGCCGGTCCGGCCGTCGGCGCGCACGAATCCACGCACAAATTTACGCGCCCGTCCGCGAAGAAGGGATACGCATGAATCTGGACAGCATTACCGTCGAATCGATCCGGGATTCTCTGAGAGAGCGGCAGTACATCTGCGACCGAAGCCTCGCCACGGTGGTCTATCTCTCGATCCGGCTGGGCAAGCCGATCCTGCTGGAAGGCGAGGCGGGCGTGGGCAAGACCGAGATCGCCAAGGTGCTGGCGGACGTTCTCGGGACCCGTCTGATCCGGCTTCAGTGTTACGAAGGGCTGGATTCGAACACCGCGCTCTACGAGTGGAACTATCCCAAGCAGATGCTGCGTATCAAACTGGAGGAGATCGGCTCCCGGGACCGCGAGTCGGTGGAGACCGAGATCTTCTCCGAGGACTACCTCATCAGCCGTCCGCTGCTCGACGCCATCCGCACCGACGGCGCCGAACCCCCGGTCCTGCTCATCGACGAGATCGATCGCGCCGACATGGAGTTCGAGGCGTTTCTTCTGGAAGTGCTGTCGGACTTTCAGATCAGCATTCCGGAGATAGGCACCATCCGGGCCGACAAGCGCCCCTACGTCTTCCTGACCTCCAACCGCACCCGGGAGATCCACGACGCCCTCAAGCGCCGGTGTCTCTACCACTGGATCGAGTACCCCACGTTCGAAAAGGAGTACGAGATCATCATGACCAAGTACCCGGAGATCCGGGAGCTCATGGCCGAGCAGATCTGCGCGTTCATGCAGCAGGTGCGGCAGATGAACTTCTACAAGCGGCCGGGAGTGGCCGAGACCCTGGACTGGGCGTCGGCGTTGCTGCTGCTGAACCGGGGCGAGCTGGATCCCGCGATCGTGCAGGAGACGGTGGGTTGCGTGTTCAAGTATCGGGAGGACCTGCACCATCTGGAGGAAGAGCTGTCCGGCGACAAGCTCGACATGAACCGTATCCTCAAGGAGCCGGCCACGCTGGTAGGCGGGGGCGCATAGTAGGGCCTGTACCGGCCGACAACGCGATGCGGGCGCGGGCGGGTTTGAAACCCGCCCCTACATCGGACATCCGATTTCTGCGGCGCAGACTCCTGGTAGCGCCGCTACCGGACTGGACTCATCATGGCGAGAGAGCTGACTGACGAAGAGATCATCCGCGCGGTGGAGCGCTACAAGCCCCTGCGAGGCAGGGGCACCCAGGCCAACACGCTGATGTTCGGCCGGGTGCTCAAGGACCTGGGGTTCCGGCTGGGGCTGAGCCAGGTCATCGACGCCAACCGTTGCCTGCCGCTCATCGATATCCGGAGCCGGCCGGATTTCCATCGCACGTTGTCCGCCAACCTGCTCCAGGACCACGAGGATATCAGTCTTTTCGACCAGGTGTTTGAGGCCTTCTGGCAGGGCGACATGGAGCTCGAGCCCGGCATCGAGACCATGGAGGTTCCCGCCCAGAGCCCGGATGAGGCACTGGAGTCATCCGACGACAGCGGCGGCAGCATGGAAGAGACCGAGGCCGAACGGGAGGGCGCCAGCGACGACAGCTCCACGGACCCGGATCCGCTGATGGTGCCCACCTACAGCCCCAACGAGCAACTGAACGAGAAGGACTTCAGCGAGATGGGCATCGAGGAGAGCCGGGCCGTGACTCAGGCCATCCTCCTCATCGCCTCCAAGATCGCCACCCAGGTGAGCCGCCGCAAGAAGCGGGCCCGCCGGGGCACGGAGATCGATCCCCGGGCCACCATGCGCCGCAACATCAAGTACGGCGGCGAGCTGGTGGAGCTGGTGGTGCGCAAGCGGCGCATCAAAAAGACCCGGGTGGTGCTGCTGTGCGACGTGAGCGGCTCCATGGACTGTTACAGCCGCTTTCTCATCCAGTTCATGTACGGCCTTCAGAACGAGCTCTGGGGTGTGGAGACCTTCGTCTTCAGCACCACCCTGAGCCGCATCACCCACCTGATTCGTACCAAGAACATCGGTAACGCCCTCGACAAGATATCCAAGAGCGTGCTGGGGTGGTCCGGCGGCACCAACATCGGACGGTCGCTGGAGATCTTCAACCGCGACTTCGCGGTCAGCATGGTCACCCACCGCACCGTCGTGGTCATCATCAGCGACGGCTGGGACCGGGGCGACGTGGGGGTGCTCGAACGGCAGATGCAGGCCCTCAAGCGGCGCTGCGGCAAGATGATCTGGCTGAACCCCTTGCTGGCCAGCGAGAACTACGAGCCCTTGTGCAAGGGGATGCAGGCGGCGTTGCCGTACCTGGATCTGTTTCTTTCGGCACATAATGCGAACAGTCTGGTCCATCTGGGCCATACCATGCGCAGGCTGGTGGCGTGATTTCCTATCGCCGGCGAGGCCCGGCAACGCGTTGTAGGGGCGGGTTTCAAACCCGCCCGTGCCACAGGACACCGGAGCCGTAGCGGACCCCGAGGGCGAACGGTCCGGCTGTTCCTCTACACGCCGGCCGGGCCGGCGCGACAAGGAGGCATCCATGGAATCCATTTACGATGACGTCAAGGAGTTCCTCGACAAGGGCGAGACGGTGGCGGTGGCGACCATCGTCTCCACCAAGGGCTCGACGCCCCGGGAGGTGGGGGCCAAGATGGTGGTGACGGCGTGGGGCGAGATCCTCGGCACCATCGGCGGCGGATGCGGCGAGGCCGACGTCCGGCGCGAGGCCATCGAAGTGGTGCGGACCCGCAAGCCCCGCACCGTGCGCGTGGACCTGCTGGACGACATCTCGTCCGACAGCCCGGCGGTGTGCGGCGGCATCATGAACGTTTTCATCGATCCCTGGTGGAAGGACACAGAGGGAGACTGACGGTCCGGGAATAGCGGAACGGGTTGCCGGCATGCGCAACAGGGGAGACCCTGGCCAAGCCGGTCAGCCTTCCCAAGGTAACGGATGAATGGACGAACTGGTTCAAGAGCTGATCAAGGTCAAGGATGAGGGCGCGGGCGCGGTGCTCATCACCGTGGTGGAGTCCCAGGGCCTCGACGGACTCGACAGCGGCGCCAAGTGCCTGATCCGGGACGGCCGCATCGTCCTGGGGGCGGTGAACGACGCGGAGCTGGAGCAGACGTTGCTCCGGGAGGCGGCCGAGCGGCTCTCGGACGAGCACTCCCGGCTGGTGTCCGTGGAAACCGCATCGGGAGGGCAGGCGGACGTTTTCTTCGAGGTGATGCCGTCACCGCCCAAGCTCATCGTCGTCGGAGCCGGCCACATCGCCGTGCCGCTGGTGAAGATCGCCAAGCTCATGGACTACTACGTGATGGTCATCGACGACCGCATACTCTTCGCCAACCGTGAACGGTTCCCGGAGGCCGACGAGGTGGTGGTGGGGGACATGGCCGAGACCGTGAAGGAGCTGGACATTACGCCCACCACCTATGTGGTGCTCATCACCCGCGGTCACAAGTACGACGAGCCGTGCCTGCGCGACCTGTTGGACCGGCCGGCCAAGTACATCGGCATGATCGGCAGCAAGCGCCGCATCAAGGCGTGCTTCGAGCGGTTCAAGGAAGACGAGCACATCTCCGAGGAACTCATCTCCCGGGTGTACGCGCCCATCGGCCTCGACATCGGCACGGAGACGCCCGAGGAGATCGCGGTGGGAATCCTGGGCGAGATCATCAAGGTCCGGCGCGGCGGCAAGGCGCAGTCCCTCTCCCGAAACAAGTGACGGGTTCCCGCGACATCCTGGTGAAAGGCGTCGTGTTCTCGGACCTGGGCCGGGCCGGAGCGTTCCTTGGGCTCGACTGGGTGCGGGACGCCGTCAGGGAGCGGGTCGGCTTCGAACCCTTCCCCGGAACCTTGAATGTGCGGGCGCGCGGCGCCGACCTGACCCGGTGGGAGGAGGTTCGGCGGCACGGCGGGAAGATCGTCCTGCCATCGCCGGATCCGGCCTTCTGCAACGCCTTTCTGTTTACGGGTTCCCTCGAAGGATGGGAGTCTCAACCGGGATCGCGTGAAAAGATCGCGGTGGTGGTCCCGGAGGTAAAGGAATACCCCGCCGACAAACTGGAGATCATCGCCGCGGTTTCATTGAAGCAGACCCGTTCGGTGCGGGATGGCGACGAGTTGACCGTGGTGTTCGAGGCGGAGGCCGGGTGAAGCGTCCGGCAGAGCAGCGGAAGCCGCCCTTCCGCAGGCCCATGGCCGGAAACAAGATCGTTACAGGAGGTAAGTTGGAATGCGCCGTCTCATCGTAGGGTTGTCAGGAGCCACCGGATCGATTTACGGGATCCGCATTCTCCAGGTCCTGCAACCGATCCCGGATATCGAGACCCATCTGGTCATGAGCAAGGCCGCCAAGATGACCCTTCAGGTGGAGACGCCGCACTCGGTGAAAGACGTGGAGTCCATGGCCGACGTGGTGCACGATATCAACAACATCGGCGCCAGCATTGCCAGCGGCTCCTTTCGCACCGCGGGCATGGTGATCGCGCCGTGCTCCATGAAGTCCATGGGCGGCATCGTCCTGTCCGTGGGCGGCGACCTGCTGGTGCGCGCCTCCGACGTCATCCTCAAGGAGCGAAAGAAGCTCGTGCTGGTGGTCCGCGAGACCCCGCTCCACCTGGGTCATCTCGAGAGCATGGCGCAGCTCACCCGCATGGGCGCGGTGATCTTTCCGCCCGTGCCCGCCTTCTACCACCGGCCCAAGACCCTGGACGACGTCATCAACCAGACCGTGGCCCGGATCCTGGACCAGTTCGAGATCGAGACCGACATGTTCAGCCGGTGGAATGATGAATCCCTGAGCCGCTTTCCGGGAGACACGGAATGAGCCGGACAGGACATTAGCTAGCCCGCGGGAAATGACGCCTGCCGGCGCATTGGCTCATATGGCCGAACTCGAAGAACAGATTCTCGACTACCTCCGGACCCACAACACCATGACCCTCGGCACCTGCCGGGACGGGGTGCCGTGGAACGCCACGGTGTTTTACGCGAGTGACCGGTTTCAACTCTATTTCTTCTCCGCTCCGGACTCGCGCCACTGCACCAACCTAGCCGCCAATCCCCGGGTGGCGGTGACCGTCCAGGAGGACTACGAGGACTGGCGCGAGATCAAGGGGATCCAGCTCGAGGGAACCGTGGAGCTCATCGATTCGGTGATGGCCAAGGCAAAGGCCTTGGCGGTCTACGCGCGAAAGTACCCCGGCGTCATCAAGCTGTTTACGGATCCCACGAGCGGCGTGTATCACCGTGCGTTTCTCAAGGTGAAGTTTTACCGTGTGACTCCGGAGACGCTGTACTACATCGACAACCAACAAGGGTTCGGGAAAAGGCAGGAGCTGGCCTTGAGCGGGGGCGCGGCCACGAACTGACGGCGTCCCGTCGAGGCTACCCGGGCGAGCCAAACCCGACCAGGGAGGATAGTTTCGTGTCACGATTAGTCGGGAAGGAAATGCCGGACGAGCTGTTCGCGCTGATGAGCGGCAAGGCCGTCGAGGCGGGCAAGGTGTTCATCATGGCCACGATGGACGAGAACGGCTGGGCCCACCCGGCCATGGGATCCTACTACGAGCTGGTGGCCAAGGGCCCGGGACGCATCCATCTGGCCGTGGGCAAGAACAGCACCACGGAACGGAACCTCGTGCGCACCGGCGCCCTGACCCTGGTGGTCACCGACCACGGCATGAACTTTTATATCAAGGGCGATGCCAGGCGGACACAAGAGCAACTGGCGAACACCCCATTCGCGCTGTTTCAGGTGGAACTCCACACGGTCCTGGAGGACCAGGAATCGGGGGTCACCATCGTCACGGGCGTACGCTACGAGTCGGATCAGAGCCGCAGCGCGGGGTTCATGCAACAGATGCTCGAGAGGACCTGCGAAGCGTTGACCGCCACGCCCTGGGAGATGTAGAGGCGGGTTTCAAACCCGCCCGTGGGTCCGCGCGCATGTTGTGCTGCGGCTGCGCTGGCCAGCCAGCGCGGATCGTGTTAGGGAAACTCTGGTCATTCGGAACGGTGTCCTTCGACTTCGCTCGGCTACGCCTCGCTACGCTCAGGACGAACGGGGATAGGTCTTCCCGCCGTTTGTCCTGAGCCCTTCGACAGGCTCAGGACAGGCGTAGCGAGTCCTGAGCTTGTCGAAGGGCGAGCGAAGTCGAAGGACGCGAAACTCCAAGGAGGTTTGTTGTATGGACCCGATTACGGACCCGATTGCCATCGACGTGCACGTGCACCTTTGCGACGAGCTGACCCTGAGCTCCAAGGGCGACCGCCCGAAGCAGATGGCGCAGTATTTCGGTCGCGAGCGCAAGCCCGTCTCCATCGACGAGATGGCCGACGAGTACCGTGCGCGCAACATGATGGCGGTGATTCAGAACACGACAGACGAAACCATCACGGGGTTGACCCCGGTTCCCAACAAACACGTGGCCGACGGCGTGAAGCGGAACCCCGACGTCTTCCTGGGCTTCGGCGTCATCGATCCATGGCAGCAGAAGGTGGCGTTGCAGGAGATCCGGCGCATCAAGGACCTCGGGCTCCACGGCGTGGGCGAGATCAACCCCGCGAGACAGCAGTTCTTCCCCAACGACACCCGCTTCTATCCCCTGTGGGAGGAATGCCAGAAGCTCGAGCTGCCGATCCTGTTCCACAGCGGCATGGCCGGCGCCGGCGCCGGCACCCCCGGCGGCATGGGCAACAAGCTCAAGTTCACCCAGCCGATCCACCTCGATGACGTGGCCGCGGACTTCCCCGAGCTGAAGCTCATCTGCGCCCATCCGTCGTGGCCCTGGACGGCCGAGAGTCTCGCCATCGCCCGGCACAAGAGCAACTTCTACATCGATCTGTCGGGCTGGTCGCCCAAGTACTTCGCCGCCGAGCTGGTCCAGCAGATAAACTCGATCCTTCAGGACAAGGCCATGTTCGGCTCCGACTGGCCGGCCATCGGCGTGGAGCGCTGGCTCGACGACTTCGCGAAGATCAGCATCAAGCCCGAGGTCAAGCAGAAGCTCATGCTGGACAACGCCAAGAAGTTCTTCGGCATGGAATAGGCGGCGGTCGAATGCCGTTGGGGGCGACCGCCGGTCGCCCCTACATCCGGCCGTTGAAAACCGTAGGGCCGACCGGCTGGTCGCCCCATATCTCCCGGGATGCGGAGAAAGGGGACCCGCCGTCCCGCCCTTTCCCGGCAAGAGGGGTTCAGCATGTCGGTTGAATTGATCAAGCCGGTTCAACCCGCCTCCCACGGCTTCCAGATCATGGCGAAGCCCACCGGCGCCATCTGCAATCTGGACTGCGTCTACTGCTACTATCTCAAGAAGGAAGACCTCTACCCCGGGACCAAGTCCTTCCGCATGGAGCGCGACGTGCTGGAGGACTACATCGCGCAGCACATCGAGGCCTGCCCGGACCCGGTCGTCGACTTCGCCTGGCACGGTGGCGAGCCCACCATCCTGGGCCTCGACTACTTCCGGGAGGTCGTCGCGCTCCAGCGCAAACACTGTCCCCCGGACCGCAAGGTCCGCAACGGCATGCAGACCAACGGCGTCCTGCTCGATGACGAGTGGTGCCGGTTCTTCGCCGAGGAAGGCTTCTCCATCGGCCTGAGCATCGACGGCCCCGAGAAGCTCCACGACGAGTACCGCGTCACCAAGGGGCAGCAGCCCACCCACCGCAAGGTGGTGCAGGCCTTCAAGCGCCTCAAGGCCTACAAGGTGCCCTGCGACGTGCTGTGCGTGGTCCACGCCGGCAACGTCGGCCACCCCACCACCGTTTATCGCTACTTCAAGAGCATCGGCGCCGATCACCAGCAGTTCATCCCGCTGGTGGAGCCCGTGCCCGGCGATGCTGCGGTGAGCCCCCGAAGCGTGCCGTCGGCGGCCTTCGGCACGTTCCTGTGCGCCATCTTCGACGAATGGATCCGCACCGACGTGGGCCGGGTCACCATCCAGATCTTTGACGAGGCGGCCCGCACCGGCCTGGGCATCGACCACGCGTTGTGCATCTTCCGCGAAACCTGCGGCGACGTGCCGGCGTTGGAGCACAACGGCGACTTCTATTCCTGCGACCACTACGTGGACCCGGACTACCGCGTCGGCAATATCCGCGAGACGCCGCTGGCGCAAATGATCGACAGCGACGCCCAGCGGAAGTTCGGCCGCGACAAGTGGACCTCGCTGCCGCGCTATTGCCGCGAGTGCGAGGTCCGCGCCCAGTGCAACGGCGGCTGCCCCAAGGACCGGTTCATCAAGACCCCGGACGGGGAAGACGGCCTCAACTATCTCTGCGCCGGCTACAAGAAATTCTTCATCCACAGCCGGGAGCACCTGAGCACCATGGCGGGGCTTTGGCAGGCCGGCGAACCCATGGAAAAGGTCATGCGCCTGGTGCGGGAGGCGGACGCCGCCGCCCGGCCTGAAGCCGGCCGCAACGACCCCTGTCCCTGCGGCAGCGGCCGCAAGTACAAGCGCTGCTGTCTCGCCCGATAGCCGCATCGTATCGATATATCAAACCATTGGTGCAACAACGGGTAACCACATCCCGTCACCGTCATTGGTACGAAGATGGCAATGACACCCCGCCTCCGTCATTCCCGCGAAAGCGGGAATCCAGGTGGGGTGGGGCTGGGGACCCACGGTCGGGGAACGCCTCCACCACCCCTGGATTCCCGCTTTCGCGGGAATGACGGAGGCGGGGGTTGTTGCCTCTCCCGGATTGAGTCTTGACCGCCATTCTGCGCGTGGCCGATGCCCTGGACCACGAGCACCGGTCCACCGTGGACGATCTCAAGGTCCGCATCCAACGGCGTTCGGTGACTATCGACCTGCAATCCATGGGTCCGTGCCTGTTGGAACGCTGGCATATGGACGAGAAGGGACGTCTCTTCCAGGAAACCTTCGGCAGGAACATCGAACTACTGGTCAACGCCAACCCACGCCTGGACGTGTACGTGTAGGGGCGGGTTTCAAACCGGCCCGCGCTCGTACGGCACTGACAGCCGGTACGTCTAGTGTGGTGTCTCACAAATACGCTTATGAATCTGCGGGTCCTTTTGGCCGTCGGCTGCGTTGCTCTTCCTCGCGTGGTACACGCCACACGGGCGGGTTTGAAACCCGCCCCTACAAGTCATCGCGCCTTGCCGACAACCAAAATGCCCTCGCAGATTCATAAGCGTATTTGTGAGACACCACACTAGTGTCCTGTCCGGTTAATTCGCATAATCATCTACGGCAATTTTTTGCCGTCGGCTGCGTTGCTCTTCCTCGCGTGGTGCACGCCACACGGGCGGGTTTGAAACCCGCCCCTACGAGTCATCGCGCCTTGCCGACAACAAAAAATCCTCCGCATATTATCATGCGAATTAACCGGACAGGACACTAGTTGAGGGTGCGTGAGCCCGGGCCGGACGGGGCCGTTGCCGTGTCGCCGCCCAGCTCCAGGAGGCTGACGAGCACCTTCTCCCGTTCCTCGATGGATCCCGACTCCAAGATCGCCTGTTTTTCCGATGGGTGGAAGGGCATGGCGACTCCCAGGAAGTTCACCAGATCGGCGTCGGATATGGGGTCGAGTTGGCTCAGGTCGATGGCGAGGCCCCGGGTCTGCGCGTAGTGGTCCAGCGCCCGGGTCAGGCACGGACGGTCGACGGTCCCGGCCTCCGTGTCCTGAAGGTCACCGAAGCACCCGTAGTCCGGCCGCACGCGGCGATAGCCGCGTTCCAGGGACAGTTCCTCCTTGATGCGGAACCGGCTGATACCGCGAAGCTGAACCATGTAGCGGCCGTCCGAGGATTTCTCCCATCGTTCGATGTGTCCGGCGCAGCCGATGTCGTAGAGATCGGGCATGGCACGCTCGGTTCCGGGCTGGGGAAGGTTGTCTTTTTGGGGAGCGAAGGGCTGGATCATGCCGAAAACGCCCTCCGCCCCGAGCGCGTCCTGCACCATGTTCCGGTAGCGGGGCTCGAAAATATGCAGCGGCAGCCGTGTGCCGGGCAAGAGCAGGACTCCCGTGAGCGGAAAGACAGAGAGGATTTCGGGTAACGAGACGGATTCGGTTTTGTCTTCCATGCTGACCCTCCTCTTTGATTATAGAGCCCCTCGGACAGCCGTCAACCGTAGGTATCGTAGATCCCGTCGAACTTGGCCAGCTTGAAACGGACCATGTTCCGCGCGGCATGGGCGATGACCCTGCGTTCGCGCTCGGACTCGCAGTAGCGTTCGACGACCCGCGCCGCAAGCGCCGTGTGCTCCTGGTCCGCCACCGCGTGCACCGTAAAGAACTCCCGGTCGTGGTCGTTGACCCGGTATTTTTCGGCCAGGCAGGTGTCGAACTCCGCCGCGTAACGGCCCACCATGCTTTCGTTCACCAGGGCGCTCGTGCGGCTTTCGGCCGGCGACCCCAGAAACATGCCCCTGAGTATGGCCGCGGCATGGGCCTGGCATTCGAAGATCGGCAGGGCCTCGGCGAAGTCTTCGTCGGTCAGCCCGATGGCGAGACCGAATCGCTTCATCAGGTCCGGGTGCGTTTGTTCCTCCGTGAAGGCGTGGAGGAACAGATCGTAGAGTTCCTGGTTGTGGGCATTCTTGGCCATGCACAGGACGAACCCCTTGTTGATGGCGACATTCAGGAGGTAGTGCTGCAGCGCAAAGCCCTGGAGCCTGCGATTCGACAGGGTGCCGTCGCGGAGGTCGGCAAAATACCTGCTCTCCATCAGTCGCTCGACTCCGGGGTGGATGATCTCCTCCACGACGGAGTCAACAAAGGCTTGGGTTGTCATGACGCTCCTCTCCCGCAAAAGACCGTTCCGGCGCAAGCCGACTCCGCCCCCGCCGGCGAGACGGCGCGGAGTGGCCTACGAAATTGACCGGACAGGACACTAAAGGAATCGCTACGGCGATGTCAAGGGTCCCGGTATGCGGTTGAAGCGGAAGGCGAAACAGGGAATAGTATCTACCTGACACGCCGGGGGCTGCTTCATGGGCCACGACTGAAAGGAGTGCCATCATGTGGAAGGGATTCAAGGTCATTGACGCAGACGCTCACATGCACGAGCCGCAGTACCTGTGGGAGCGGTACGTCGAGCCCGCCTACCGGGATCAGGTGCCCAAGGTGGCGTTCATGGACGGGGCCTTCATGGTCTACGAGCCGGATGGGCGAATCATTCCCAAGACCGAAAAACAACCGAAGCTGCCGGCCACCGCGTGGGCCGACATGGACGCAAAGTACGGCGAGGCTTACCGCACGTGGTGGTCCGCGGAGACGCGGCTCAAGGACATGGACACGCACGGCTGGGACGTCCAGGTGCTGCTGCCCACGGGCAACAACGGCAACTTCGCCTACCGGGTAGCCCTCAAGGACGCCAAACTGGGCGCCGCCATGTGCCGGGCCTACAACAACTGGTGCCGGGACTACTGCGACGCGGACCCCAAGCGCCTCAAGTTCGTCGCGGTGCTTCCGGCTTCGGACACGGAGGCCATGCTGGTGGAGGCCCGGCGCGCGGTGAAAGAGCTGGGCGCGGTGTCCGTGCGGAACCCGTTCCTGCCCGAGGGCAGGTGGCTGCACGAGCCGGAGTACGACGCGCTGTGGCGGTTGGCCTGCGAGCTCGACTTCCCCATCTCGATTCACGGTGAATACCGCCAGCGCCGCTTCCACCCCTTTGCCGGCGGCAACCGCGGCAACGTCGACGACCGCGACATGCAGCAGCTCGCCCTGCGGGGGCTCGATCACGCCCTGGGCTTCCCGTGCGACAACATGGCCACCATGGGCCACTTCATCTTCACGGGTATTCTGGACCGCTTCCCCGAACTGCGGCTTGGGATCCTCGAGTCCAACGTCGGCTGGGTGCCGTTCTGGCTCGGCCGGATGGACGAGCATACCCACGGCCGCAACAGCGTCATGGGCAACGCGGTGGAGCGCCTGCCGATGCTGCCCAGCGAGTATTTCAAGCGCCAGATCACGGTGACCTGCGACAGCGACGAGAGCGCGCTGTCCTACG
The DNA here is from genome assembly GCA_965221155.1 of uncultured Binatia bacterium (SeqCode). Taxonomy (GTDB): domain Bacteria; phylum Desulfobacterota; class Binatia; order UBA9968; family JAJDTQ01; genus JAJDTQ01. Next base: position 3,913,085 of record OZ244869.1, read on the forward strand.
CCGTGGACCACTTGCACGGCGACAACATCGCCTGGAACACCGACTATCCGCATCCGGATGCACCCAAGCCGGAGAAAGCCTTGCCGGACCTGGACGCGCAACAGATATCGGACGAGGCCAAGGGCAAGATTCTCTGGGACAACGCGGTCACTCTGTACGGCTCCCGTATCCTGGATTAGGAGCCTGTCCGGGTAGGGGCGACCGGCCGGTCGCCCCTACGGGAAGGCCCGCGCCTTCCCGTGAAGATTTCGTGCGGCCGCCGCCGGCCGCGCCCGCGAGCGATAGATGGACGAGATTCGATTCGTAGACACCACGTTGCGGGACGGACACCAGAGTCTCTGGGCCGAGCGCATGACCACCGGCATGATGCTTCCGGTCGCCCGGACCATGGACGAGGCGGGCTTCGACGCCATCGAGCTCATGTCGGCGTCCCATCTCAAGAAGTGCGTCCGCGAACTCAAGGAAGACCCGTGGGACCGGGTGCGGATGGTGGCGGAGCGCGTCACCCGGACGCCGTTGCGGCTGATGGCGGGCAGGGTGAATGCGTTCGAGATCACCCCGGTTTCGGTGTACGAGCTCTTCATCGAGCGGATGGCGGCCAACGGCATTCGACAGGCGCGCATCTCCGAGGAGTGGAACGAGCTCGAAGGCTGGCGGCGCAAGGTCGGCATCGCCCGCAAGAACGGCCTTCAGCCCATCGTCAACCTGATCTACTCGGTGTCGCCGAAGCACACCGACGAGTACTACGCCCGGAAGACCCGTGAGGCGGCATCCCTGGGCGTGCCGTTCCTCTGCCTCAAGGATCCCGGCGGCCTGTTGACCCCCGAACGCACCCGGACCCTGGTGCCGATGATCTTCGAGAACGCCGCCGGCATCCCGGTGGAGCTCCACACCCATTGCACCACCGGACTGGGCCCATTGTGCTGCCTGGAAGCCGTGAAGCTCGGTATCCGCACGGTGAACACGGCCGTGCCGCCGCTGGCCAACGCCTCCTCGAACCCGTCCGTGTTCAGTGTCGCCGCGAACCTCCGCGCCTTGGGGTACGCGTGCGCCGTGGACACGGATGCCCTGGCGGCAGTGTCGGAGCATTTCACGGCGGTGGCCCGGCGGGAAGGTTTCCCCATGGGCGCTCCGGTGGAATACGACTACGCCCAGTACCAGCACCAGGTGCCCGGTGGAATGATCTCGAACCTGCGCCATCAACTGCAGAAGGTCGGTCTGGAGGCCAAGGCGGAGGAGGCCCTCGAAGAGGTGGTGCGGGTACGGGCGGACCTCGGCTATCCCATAATGGTGACGCCGCTGTCGCAGTTCGTGGGCAGCCAGGCAGCCATCAACGTCATCGTCGGCGACCGTTATGCGGAGGTCACCGATCAGATCATCCAGTACGCACTCGGCCTCTGGGGCCGGGAAGGCGCCGATACCATGGACCCCGACGTCAAGCACAAGATCCTGGACCGCCCCCGGGGCAAGGAGATGGCCCGCTGGGTGCCGCCGGACCTGACCATCGAAGAGGTACGGCGCAAGCTCGGCGGTCCGGGTGTCACTGATGAGGAGCTGCTGCTCCGGTGGATGTTGAGCGAGGAGGAGATCGCCGCCATGCGCGCCGCCGGCCCGCCCACGGAGTACCTGAGCGCGCGGTTGCCCATGGTAACGCTGATGGAGCGGCTGACCGACCGTAACCGGTACGCCGGGATCCGGGTGCGGCGCCCGGGTCTGTCGTTGTCGCTGCAGAAGGGTGGAGTCTAGTGTGGTGTCTCACAAATACGCTTATGAATCTGCGAGGGCATTTTGGTTGTCGGCAAGGCGTCCTTCGACTTCGCTGCGCTACGCTCAGGACGAGCAGTGGCGTGCACCACGCGAGGAAGAGCAACGCAGCCGACGGCCAAAAGGACCCGCAGATTCATAAGCGTATTTGTGAGACACCACACTAGGGGCGTGTATCGGCCGGCAGTGCCGGTGCGGGCACGGGCGGGTTTGAAACCCGCCCCTACACCGTCATCGTCCTGCGGCGGAGGCTCACGGGAGCCTGACGGCGCCCGGGCGCACGCGGCGGAAAGGAGTATTCATGCCGGACCTGTTGACGCTTGGACGTCCCGTGGGCGAGCTGCTCAAGGAGAGGGGGCAGACCGTGGCGGTGGCCGAGTCCTCCACCGGCGGGTTGATCTCCGCCGCGCTGCTGTCGTTGCCCGGCGCCTCGGCCTATTTCGTCGGCGGGGGCGTGATCTACACCCGGCACGCCCGGGCGGGTCTTCTGATGATGCCCGAGAGCGAGGTGACGGTCCGCGGCAGCACGGAAGCCTACGCGTTGAACGCGGCGCGCCTGATTCAGGCGCGGCTGAACACCACGTGGGGCCTGGCGGAAAGCGGCGCCACCGGTCCTTCCGGGAACCGCTACGGCGACGCCTCGGGACACAGTTGCATGGCCATCGTCGGGCCGGTGGAGAAGGCCATCACCATCGAGACCGGCCAGTCGGACCGGGAAACCAATATGTGGGCCTTCACACGCGCCGCGCTGAGGCTCCTCGAGGACGCGCTCCGGCAGGGTTAGGAACCTGCGCCGCAAGAAGATGACCGCGTAGGGGCGGGTTTCAAACCCGCCCGCGCCCGCACGGCGCTGCCGGCTGATACAGGCTTTTAGCCAACCGCATCGCAGCCGGTGACGACGAAGAGGTGAGAGCCAAACCATGACCTCCAGGGAAGATCTCAAGGCCGAGGCGTGCCGGGTCATCGATGCCCGCAGGCAAGAGATCATCGACTTGGGCGAAACGATTCTGCAGAACCCGGAGACGGGCTTCAACGAGATCCGGACCGCGGAGCTCGTGGCCGCGCGGCTCCAGGGACTCGGGCTCCATCCGCAACAGGGGCTGGCCGTCACCGGCGTCAAGGGCCGCAAGGACTGCGGCGGTCCCGGCCCCACCCTGGCCATTCTGGGAGAGCTGGACTCGCTGCGGGTGTCGGACCACCCCCATGCCAATCCTAGGACCGGCGCGGCCCACGCCTGCGGCCACAACGCGCAGGTGGCCGGAATGGTGGGGGCCGCCATGGGGCTCCTTTCCGCCGCGGTGTTGCCGGAGCTCCGCGGTTCGCTGGTGTTCTTCGCCGTTCCGGCGGAAGAGATGATCGACGTCGACGAGCGCATGCAGCGCAAGGCGCGCAACGAGATCGAGTTCCTCGCCGGCAAGGCGGAGCTCATTCGGCTCGGCCATTTCGACGACGTGGACCTGGCGATGATGTTCCACACCAAGACCGACACGCTGGCCTCCCACGTGGCCAAGTCGTCCAACGGCGCCATCATCAAGAAGATCCGCTTCATCGGCAAGGCCGCCCACGCGGGCGGAAGCCCCCAGAAGGGCATCAACGCCCTCAACGCGGCCTCCCTGGCCATGACCGCCATCGCCTATCAGCGGGAGACCTTCTACGACGAGGACACCATCCGCGTCCACCCGATCATCACCCGGGGCGGCGATGCGGTGAGCGTGGTGCCGGCGGAGGTCACCATCGAGACGTTCATTCGCGGCAAGACCCTGGAGGGTATCCTCGATGCCAACCGCAAGGTGGACAACGCGCTCCGGGGAGCAGCCATGGCGGTGGGCGCGTCGGTGGAGATCACCACGGTGCCGGGTTATCTGCCCCAGACCAACAACGAGGCCATGGTCCGTCTTTGGGGCGAGAACGTCGGCCGGGTGTTCGGCGCGGGTCAGTTCGAGCACGGAACGGAGCACCGCGCCAGCAGCACGGACTTGGGCGATCTGGCGCACATCATGCCGGCGATGCAGCCCTACGTCGCCGGGGCCGCCGGGGGCGGTCATACCAGCGGTTATCTGCTCGTGGACCACGATTCGGTCTACGTGAAATCGGCCAAGCTCCTGGCCATGACCGCCATCGACCTGCTTCACGACGACGCTACGGCGGCGCGCCGGATTTTGCAGGAGGACAAGCCCCGGATGACGAAAGAGGAGTACCTCGAATTTCAACGCAAGCTCGACGCGACGGAGTTGTTCCACCCCGAAGGTCATCCGGATGGTGGCGGTAGCTGACGGCTTCCGGGGAAGCTGCGCCATGGAAGACGATGGTGAGGGCGGGTTTCAAACCCGCCCGCATCACGCTGTCGATCGATACAGTGTCCCAGGCTGTTGGACCGCGACGAGCGGGAGAAAGGAGTTGGCGATGGATAACCTGCCGGGCCGCTCGGCTATGAGGAAGGTGTTGTGCGCCGCGACGTTCCTGTGGGTGGCGCTGTTGGTTTTCTCCGTTCAAGCGTATGCCCAGCGTGGGAGTGGACTCTATCTGGCCGCGGACCTGGGCATGGCCTTGAGCTCGACGTCGGAATTCAAGTCGGCGGTCACGCGAGGCAAGACCGACCTTGATTCCTCGCTGGGTTACAGCGCGGCTGTCGGCTTGGGCTGGGGCCCGCTACGGATGGAGGGCGAAGCCTCCTGGCGGCGGACCGACCTGGGCTCCATCAAGTACGATAAACTCACCGTGGACCGTCATGAGCTCGACAGCCGCTTCGTCGACGCCATCAACGACAACATCGACGTGAAGGGGACACGCTCGACGCTGAGTCTCATGGCCAACGCCTGGTACGACGTCGACATTGGCTTGAGCTTCGCTCCCTACTTCGGCGGCGGCCTCGGGGTCCGGTACGTCAGGTACGACGTGGATCTGCCGACCGACGTGCCACGGATACCGGGGTTTCCTTCCGCTGCGACCGATTTCCTCAACAGCATCGGCGGTGATGACGGCGACTGGGTGCTCGCCTATCAGGTCGGCGGCGGGGTGGGTTATCGCCTGATGGAGTCCCTGGCCGTGCATGTCGGTTACCGGTACATGGGCGCCGGGGACCCGAAACTCAACTGGCTCAACGGTCATGCGGTCAAATCCGACGTCGGCAACCACGTCTTTCGGGCCGGGGTGCGTATCGGCTTCTAGGAGCCTACGCTGCGGTGGACTCCCGTAGGGGCGACCGGCCGGTCGCCCCTACCCTCGCTGCAACTCCTCGACTACTCAAACAGGTTCCTGGCCTGGGCTCCCTTTCGAGCCGATGACGGCCGCGAACGTCCGACAGACCGGCAACCCGACCCTGGACGCCGGGCTACCGGTTCTCCGCCTTATCGAAGTACTCTCGCGTCACCTTGAAGACCATGGGCGCCAGCAAGAGCAGGCCGATCAGGTTGGGCACCGCCATCAGGCCGTTGAGCGTATCCGACAGGTTCCACACGAACGCCACCTTCACGTTGGCGAAGGTCAACGCCGCCAGCACCCAGAGCCCGCGATAGATCATCAGGCTGTTCTCGCTGAACAGGTACTGCCAGCACCGCTCGCCGTAGTAGGACCACCCGAGGATGGTGGTGAAGGCGAAGACCGCCAGGGCTACCGTGACGATATACTGGCCGCCGGGCATGGAGCTCTGGAAGGCCGCGGAGGTCAGCACGACGCCGGTGAGGCCGCCGCCGCCGGCGCCCGTCAGGGTCCAGGCGCCCGACGTCAGGATCACCAGCGCCGTCATGCTGCAGACCACGAGGGTGTCGATGAAGGTCCCCAGCATGGCGATGACGCCCTGCCGCACCGGGCTGTTGGTCTGCGCCGCCGCATGAGCGATGGCCGCCGATCCCAGGCCGGACTCGTTGGAGAACACACCGCGCGCCACCCCGAAGCGGACGGCCGCCGCCACCGCGGCTCCGGCAAAGCCGCCAGCCGCTGCCGCCGGCGTGAAGGCGTAGGTGAAAATCAGCGCGATGGCTGCCGGCACCGCGGTGATGTTGATGATGATGATGATCAGGGCCGCTCCGATGTAGAGCACGATCATGGCCGGCACGAGCTTGCCCGCCACCTCGCCGATTCGCTGGATGCCGCCGATGATCACGATCCCCACCAGGGCCGCGACGATCAGCCCGGTGATCCAGGTGGGAACGCCGAAGCTGCCCGCCAGCGCCGTGGCCATGGAGTTGACCTGCACCGCGTTGCCGATGCCGAAGGCCGCCACCGCGCCGAACACGGCGAACCCCAACCCCAGCCACTTGCCCAGTTCGGGAGCGAATGCGCCGACGCCGTTGCGCAGATAGTACATGGGACCGCCCACGTGCATGCCGTTGGCGTCCACCTCGCGGTAGGTGACCGCGCACACCGCCTCGGCGTATTTCGTGGCCATGCCGAACAGCGCGATGAGCCACATGTAGAAGATCGCACCCGGACCACCCAAGGCGATGGCCGTGGCTACGCCGGCGATGTTGCCGGTGCCCACCGTGGCCGACAGCGCCGTCATCAGGGCGTTGAAGGGCTTGACCTCGCCCTCGCCGACGCTGCCGCTCTTGTCGAACAGCAGTTGGAAGCCGTAACCGACCTTGCGCCACGGCATGAACACCAGCCCGAGCGTCAGGAGCACACCGGTCACCCCCAGCATGCCGAGCATGGGCGGACCCCAGGCGAAGGCGTTTACCGAGTCGATGAAAGAGTTTATGCGTTCCATGGCAGCCCCCCGAGTTAGCGCACGGAATAGGTCTTCAGCCCGACAACGCTGCCAGCACGGCGCGGCTTATCTCGAACAGCCGGTGGTCCTGGCAACGGTGCCCCACCAGTTGCAGTCCCACGGGAAGGCCCGAGGGTCCCTTGAATACGGGAAGCGTGACGCACGGCACGTAGGTCCAGGTGGCGAGGATGTTGAAGGACGTGTCGCCGGTGTTGTCCAGCCCCGCGGGCGCCTCGCCCGTGGCGCTGGGGGTCAACAGCACGTCGAACGCCTTCGACGCCTCGTCGAAATACCCCCGGCACGCCGCCATGACCCCCTCGGCTTCCCGGTACTCGTCGTAGGAGACCACGGGCCAGTCCCTCATCTTGCCCTGCTGGAACTCGCTCAACAGGTCGAAGTGGTGCGTTCTTTCCCACGACAGCGCGCGTGCGATCTCGTAGTCGCTGACACGGCGGCCCATGGGCTCGAAATCGGCGAACGGGCCGCCGAGGTCGAGATCCGATACCGCCGCCCCGGCCTTGGCGAGTTGCGCGGCCGCGCCTTCCACCAGGGCCTTGGTGGAGTCCTGGGCCCGGTCCCACAGCGGCGTGCGGCACAGGCCCACCCGGAGGCCCTTGACCGAAACCGCGCCCAGCGGCCGGATCGGCTCGCCGGTGACCGCTGCCCGGAAGAGCGGGAGGTCTTCCACGGCGCGCCCGAAGAGCCCCACCGTGTCGAAGGAGCCGGTGTTCTCCTTGACCCCCTCCGTGCTGACCTCGCCGTAGCTCGGCTTGTAACCCACGCAGCCGCAGAAGGACGCCGGGCGAATCACCGACCCGAGGGTCTGGGTGCCGAAGGCCATGAACGCCATCAAATCACCCACCGCCGCGGCGGAGCCGCTGGAGGACCCCCCGGGGGTGTGGCTCGGGTCGTGGGGATTCCTGGTCTTGCCGGGATGGCGGCTGGCGAACTCCGTGGTGACGGTCTTGCCCAGGAGAACGCCGCCCGCGGCCCGGGTCATGGCCACGCAGGCGGCGTCGGCCCGGGGGCGATATCCCTCGTAGATGGGTGAGCCGTAGCCCGTGGGCATGTCGGCCGTGTCCATGATATCCTTGACCGCGAACGGAAGGCCGTGCACGGGGCCGCGGTTCGACGCGTGGTCGCGCTCCCGCGCCTGGGCCAGGGAGTATTCGGCATCCAGGTGCATCCAGGCTTGCACCTCCGGTTCCCGCTCTTCGATCCGCTCCAGGCACGCCCGGACCAGCGCCTCGGAGGTGAGCTTGCCCTGGTTGATCCGTTCGACGGCTTCACTGGCGGACAATCGGCACAGGTCGTTCATCAGTGTTGTCCTCGGGCTTGGATTGGTGATGTGGAATACTTTGTAATAGCACGTTTTCGCTGTAGAATCGAAAAAAAATGGACAGGCCCCAAAGGGCCGGGAGGCCGAACATGATCAAGACCAAGGGACTCTATCACAGCGGTATTGCCGTCAATGACATCGATCGCGCGGTCGAGTTCTACCGGGACGTGCTGGGTATGGACGTGGCCAACATCGCCCGCGACGACCTGAAAGGCCTCGGCCGGGCCGACATGCGTTCCGGCAGCAGCATCGTGGTGCTGTTCCAGCGTCCCAACCCCATCGAGCGGGATGCCCTGGCCGAGGACGGCGTCACCCACCAGGCCTTCTTCGTGGACGGCGACGACTTCGACACCGCCGAGGAACGGATGCGCGCGGCCGGCGTCCGCATCCACGAGGTCCCGGTGGTAGAACGAAGGTCCGGCCGCGGCTTCTACTTCTTCGACCCCGACGGCAATCTGCTGCAACTCTACGCGCCGCCGAGAAGGAAGGAGGGGTGAGGGGAGGAACGACATGAAGACGATTGAAGCCGCGAAGTTCAGACAGGAATGTCTGGCGCTACTCGACAACCTCGACATGGAGGGATTGGTCGTCACCAAGCGGGGCAAACCGGTGGCGCGGGTGATTCCCTACGGCCAGCCATGTGGCGACCTCATCGGCAGCTTGCGACACAAGATCAAGATCCGCGGAGATATCCTTGCGACCGGTGTTCGTTGGGGTGCCGATGCTGAGTCTTGAGACTCACGCTTGCTTCTTGGCTGTTGTAGGTGTGTCAAAATATGGGGCTATAGCGTCTGATATATGACAAAACTATTGCACGCGAGCTAGAGTCCTGGTACGGTGCTCTAAATCACTGGTGCAATAGTCATATGTCGCCTATCATATCACCCGAATTGGCCGAGGACTTTCCGCAACGAATCAAGCGCGTGCGCGGTGTCCAAGGTCTCACCCAGACACAGTTCGCGGAGCTTATCGGCGTCTCCTATGTAACTGTCAATCGTTGGGAGAATGGGCAGGCCCGTCCCAACAAGCTGGCGTGGCGGCGAATTGCCGAGATCGAGGCACAGCCGGACCACGTGATGGAAGGGGCGGCTGCCGAATATGATGCCGGTTCAACAAATCCACCCAGCCTCGACTTCTCTGCCGACCCTGCAGCCGTCTCAGCCGTCGCTGAGGCGCATCGCCTTGCTTACGGTCACCTTTTCAACCCGGCTTTCGCGACCGAGACGTCGCTGATCGACCCGCTCCCCCATCAGCGAATCGCTGTTTACGAGCAGATGCTCGAACAAGCCCCCCTGCGATTCCTGCTCGCCGACGACGCAGGGGCGGGCAAGACGATCATGACGGGCCTGTATGTCCGTGAGATGCTGTCCCGGCGGCTTATTCGTCGCGTGCTCGTCGTGCCGCCCGCCGGTCTGGTGGGCAACTGGGAGCGAGAAATGCTCACGTTGTTTCGCTTGCCGTTCCGCATCGTCAGCGGTGCGGACGCGCGAACCGGCAATCCTTTTCTCGGTCCCGAAAGTGACCATGTGATTGTCAGCATCGACACCCTGGCCGGGGAAAGGCTGTTCGGTTGCCTCAAGGATCCGGCGACACAGCCTTACGATCTGGTTGTTTTCGACGAAGCCCACAAGCTCTCGGCGGACCGCCAGCCGGATTTCCGTGTACGGAAGACCGACCGTTACAGGCTGGCGGAGGCGTTGGCGGGCGCCGAGGCGGACGGTGATCGGTGGAGACTTCCCTGGTCGGCTCAACATCTCTTGCTGCTGACGGCTACGCCGCATATGGGAAAAGATCACCCCTACTACTTCCTTTGGCGGCTGCTGCTTCCCGATACGCTCTCGACCAGCGACGCTTTCAACGCGTTCCCTCGCGAGTCTCGGCAAAGGCACTTCATCCGCCGGACCAAGGAAGAAATGGTCCACTTCGATGGCTCCGCGCTCTATCCGCAACGGAATTGCGACACGCTGAGCTACGATCTGTCTCAAGGTCGAGGGAGCGAACAGGAACTCTACGACGAGACGACCGATTACCTGCGGTTCCACTACAACCGGGCTCGGGCTTTGAACCGGTCCGCTGCCCGTTTGGCCATGAGCGTCTTCCAACGGCGTCTCGCCAGTTCCACATACTCCCTCATGCGGTCGTTCGAGCGTCGAGTGGGGAAGATTGAAGGGCTCATTGACGACATTAGAAACGGACGACTCACGGAGGAAGCTCTCGCGCGCCGTCAACGGAACCTGGATGATCTTGAGGACGTCTTCGAAATTCGGACGGCGGATGAGGACACGGCAGGTGAGGAACAGGGCGAGCAACATGAGGAGTTTGAGGAGGAGGCTCTGGGAGGCACGATCGCGGTGAATCTCAGTGAGTTGGAGGCCGAGCGTCGCAAGGTCGAAGAGCTGCTCGACAAGTCGCGAAGACTCTTTGCGGCCGGCGAGGAATCCAAGTTCGAGAAGCTGCGCGAGGTCCTCCGTGATCCGGAGTATCTCGACGAGAAGTTCATCGTCTTCACCGAGCACCGCGACACCGCGGAATTCCTGGTACGCCGACTCGAAGGTCTCGGCTTCACCGGTCGAGTCGCGCTCATTCACGGTGGCTTGCCGTACCAGGAGCGAGAGCGGCAGGTGGAGTTCTTCCGCCGGCCCACGGCCGAAGACGGAGCCAGCTATCTGGTCGCCACCGATGCCGCGGGCGAGGGGATCAATCTTCAGTTCTGCTGGATCATGGTGAACTACGACATCCCGTGGAACCCGGCTCGGCTTGAGCAGCGGATGGGCCGGATTCATCGCTATGGCCAGAAACACGATCCCGTGGTCATCGTCAATCTCGTGGCCGGCAGCACGCGCGAAGGGAAGGTGCTCAAGACGCTGCTCGACAAGCTCGAAGCGATGCGCCGGCAACTCCAATCCGACAAGGTGTTCGACGTGGTGGGCCGTCTGTTCGAGGGTGTGTCCATGAAGGAGTACCTTGAGCAGGCTGTGACGAAGGATGCCGAGACCGTTGTAAGACAGTTGGAGGGAACGCTGACGGAGGAACAGATTCGCGCTTTGGAGCAAAGGGAACACGCGATCTTTGGGCAGGACGGGGAAGTGCGCGGGCGACTCGATGACCTCAACAATGAGGCAGAGCAGGAGAACTACCGGCGGCTTCTCCCCGGCTACGTCCGTCGTTTCGTGGCAAAGGCCGCGCCGCTGATAGATTTGCGCATCGAGGGAGACCCGGAAACGACCTTTGCGTTCGTTCCCGACCGTCCCGGCGCGGGCGATCCGCTGTTGTCTGCCATCGAACGGTACACAGAACACGCGCGACAGTCGCTTACCGTTTACAAGCCGGCAACCCGGGAAGACGCGATTTGGTTGCATCCCGGTGAGCCCGTGTTCGACGCTCTGTCGATCGCGGTCCTCGGCCGTTTCAGTCGGGACGGCTTGCGGGGGGCCGTCTTCATCGATCCGTATGCAACCGAGCCGTATCTGTTTCACGTTGCACGGGCGACTGTCGAACAGCATGACCGCGCGGACCGGGAACCCGATTTGTGGAGCGTGTTGCTTGACGGCGAGTCCGCCCGAAAGACGCTTGAATCGCGGCTGATAGGGCTGCGCCAATCGAACGACGGAGCCGTGGAGGAGTGCCCCGTGGAGCACCTGCTGTTGCTCAGAGGCGCCCAGGACTTCGCGCCGAGCCGAGTACCACTCGCGACCTTGGCTCGCGGCATGGTCGACGATGCTGTCACGCATGCACGGGAAGTTGTGGTGGATCGGCTCGTCCAGTCACACCGGCAGCGTCGAATCGAAGACCTGTCCGCTCGGATCGACTTCGTCAAGCGCGGGTTCGACTTCCGGGCTGCTGAGCTTACGGCGGCCCGCGCGCGTCTCGGAGAGAAGGCGCGCGCTGGCGATCAGCATGCCAGCGCCGAGCTCGCGAGAGTCAAGGAACGGCAACGGGAATTGACAACCCAACGCAGTCGCACTTTGGCAATGTTGGAGGCTGAACCGGACCTCATCCAGGCTGGCGAAGTCGAGTTTCTTGCCCATGCACTCGTAGTGCCTGTGCAGGATTCCGACGAGATCGAGCGTTACGACGCCGACGTGGAGACTGTTGCCGTGCAGGTGGCCACCGCCTACGAGGAGCGGTTCGGCGCCGAAGTGGCGGACGTATCCCGACCCGAGCTCGCACGCCGCGCCGGCCTGACCGATTGGCCGGGCTTCGACTTGAGATCCCGTCGTCCGGGGGAAGAGCGAGCCATTGAGGTAAAGGGGAGGGCTCGAACCGGTAGTGTCGAGATGCAAGAAAACGAGTGGTCCAGGGCCTGCAACCTCCGTGATCGGTACTGGCTCTACGTGGTCTTCGACTGCGCCACCGCACATCCGCGCTTGGTGAGGGTGCGGGATCCGTTTGCGAAGCTGTTGGTCAAGGGGCGGGAGTCGCTAGCGTTTACCATCACGGCGGGGGAGGTGATGGAGGCGGCGGAGTAGGGAGCACGGCCAAACTCGGCGATACCAATATGCTGAAGCGCATTCATATCCGAGGATACAAGTCCCTTGAAGACATCGAGGTGCGCCTACCTCGGCTTGCCGTTCTCTTCGGACCGAATGCCGGCGGCAAGAGCAATCTGCTCGATGCGTTGCAGCTCTTGTCGAGGTTGGCAACGAGCCGGACCCTCAACGAAGCCTTTGAACCTCCGTATCGCGGAAATCCGCTTGAGTCCTTTACCATAGGCCAAACAGGGATCAAGGGTTTGGTGGAACAAGAGCGGCTGTCGTTTTCGATCGAAGCCGACCTGAGTCTGTCGGACGGCGTCGTACAGTCCGTCGAGCGCCAGATCCGAGAAATGCGTGGTCCAAATGGCGGGGCCGCCTCCAAGGGAATGAGCAAGATTCCCGACCGCGTTCGCGAGCGCGACTTGCGCTACCGCATCGAGGTGGAGATGCTGCCCAGGTCGGGCGTACTGCGCGTCGCGGACGAGTATCTGGCCGCGCTTGACAGCAAGGGAGAGCCCACGGACAAACGAAAGCCCTTTCTCGAAACAACGGAAAAAGGAATTCACCTGCGGCACGAAGGACAGGCACACTCTATCCAATTTGCCCGCCACCTGGATCGCAGTATCCTCTCGATGCCGCATTACCCACCGCACTTCCCACACTTGGCGGCCGCGCGGCGGGAGTTGGAGAGTTGGTTATTCTTCTGCTTCGGGCCGCGCGGACGCATGCGCACCGTAAATCCGGCAATGGGAGTCCGCCACATTGATTCGATGGGCGAAGAACTCGCAGCGCTCCTCCACACCCTCAAGGCCACCGACGAACGGCAGTTCAGAGGGATTGAGAAGGCACTGCAACTGTTGATGCCGAGCATCGAAGGTATCGAAGTCGAGGTAGGTGATCTCGGCGAGGTGGAGCTTCGCTTTAAGGAAGGCGGGGTCGCCATACCCGCCCGCGTACTCTCCGAGGGCACCCTGCGGATGCTCGGGCTCCTGGCGCTCACCGGCGTTGACGAAGCCCCTGCCCTGGCGGGGCTCGAAGAGCCGGAAAGAGGTGTTCACCCGCGCCGAATCCGGTTGATCGCGGAGCTTCTCAAGACTCACCAAACCCTCAAAAGGACCCAATACGTCGTGACGACGCACTCGCCCCTCTTGCTCGATGCATTGGAGGACAGTTCCCTGTTCGTGACGAACCGAGTTGACCGTAAGACCCGGATTGACTCGGTTTCTGTTTGGGGACCACTGGGACGACGTACAGGTACCGATGAGGCAATCGCGGATCGGCGGGAAGGGCTGGCTTGGTCCGAGCGCATCCTGAGGGGGGATTTCGATGCGTGAGATTGTCTTCGTCCGGAGCGTAGCGAGACGCAGCCGAGCGAAGGTGGAGGATGCCGTTCCAATTGATCAGGGTTTCCTCGATAATTCAGCGTGGGTAGGTTGGCCTTGACAGAAGTTACGGACAAGACGGTGGTCATCATCGCAGGGCCGAACGGCGCGGGCAAGACGACGTTTGCGCTGGAGTTCCTGCCGAACGAAGCGGATTGCCCCATTTTCGTCAACGCCGATCTCATCGCCGCCGGTCTCAGCCCGTTTCGTGCGGATTGGGTCGCTGTTCGTGCCGCGCGGCTCATGTTGGAGGAGATCTACGGGCACGTGCGGAAAGGAAACAGCTTTGCCTTTGAGACTACCTTGAGCGGGCGCGGCTATGCGCGTTGGATTCCTCGCTGGCGAGAGGAAGGGTACCGGGTAACGTTGTTTTTCTTGAAGTTGGACACAGTGGAAATGGCGGTCCAGCGAGTCGCACAGCGGGTACTGGAGGGAGGCCATGACGTGCCGGAGTCGGTAGTTCGGCGTCGGTTCTTCGCCGGTTGGCGTAACTTCGAGCAGGTCTATAGAGGTCTTGTCGACGAATGGGCGGTGTACGACAACTCACGTGACAAGCCGAAGTTGCTGACAGAGGGGACCCAATGATGAAACGAGGGGAACGAAGGGCAACGGACAGGGGACGTGATGCGGATTTGGCCGGCGCCGAGGCTGCCATGCACAGGGCTGCGCGACGGGCGCAACAACGAGCGCGAGATGTTGCAAATGCTGCGGCACAGCGACAACCCAACGAAAATTCCGGTGACACGTCCGGATTCGAGAGCACCCGCGATCTGCATAAGCTGACTTTTTCCCAGGCCCAGGGCTACGAGGAGATTCCCGGACCGTTGAAGCTGGAAGAACTGCCCCAAGAGGCGAGGACACACATCTGGAACTTATTTTACCGCCATCTTGATCAATCCTCAGAAGCGTGGAGCCTCGGTGGGCATTGGATTTCTGGTGTCTGGAAGGAAATTTTCAGAGCGAAACATATCTGGCATGACAACCTTCCGATTGACGACTGGAGCGCGGATTTCAGTCCCATCTGTCAGAAACTACGCCACGACATCGAAACGATGCCGTTCAACAAGGTATTCGATCTGCTTCAGTTCGTCTTTCGCCAACCCCGGTGCCCAGCGTCTTTTTTGGGCATGATGATGTCCGTGTTCACTGAATGCAGGTTGGCTTACAAAATCGACGAAAGTGAACCGCCGACCATCATACCGGCCTTTACGGAGGAAGAAGGGAACGCGGTTATCGAATCACTGAAAACGCTCCGGGAGGCTGGCCTCGGCGGCAGTACAGAGCACCTGCGCAACGCCTGTGAATGCATCAACAAAGGTGACTGGGCAGGGAGCATCCGGGAAAGTATTCACACTGTGGAGTCCGTTGCACGGAAGCTCGCGCCGAAAGCCATGAACCTGAAGCCCGCCTTGGCGTCCATCAACGACCGCGGAGGAGTTCATCCTGCGCTTGGGGACGCGTTCATCAAGCTTTACGGATACACCTCGGAAGAACCAGGCGTTCGCCATTCGTTGTTGGACAGCCAGAAGGCCAAGGTCGGTATGGACGAGGCTGTGTTCATGCTGGGGGCGTGTGCTTCCTTCGCCAGCTATCTATGGCGCAAGCACACCGCGGGAGAGGTGTCTTGAGCGACCGTCGCCTCATCGAAGCGGCGTTCCCGCTCAAGCAGGTGTCGCTCGACTCCGTGCACGAGAAGAACGTGCGACACGGGCACATCTCCACCCTCCACATCTGGCCGGCGCGCCGGCCGCTGGCGGCCTCGCGGGCGGCGTTGATAGCGACTCTGCTTCCGGACCCGGGTGACCCCGACAAGCGCAAGGCGATCCTTGAGCGTATGGCAGGCCGGGTCACGGAGAAGATCGAGCGCAAGCGGTTGAACGGCCGGATGGTCGAGACGGTCAAGGAGGAGACACTCGGCGGTATCCTTCACTGGGGGCGCGAAAACGGTCCGGCTCTCTCGTGGTTCCGCGATGAGATCCGCGAAGCCTATGGCGGGAGGGCGCCCAAGGTGTTGGACCCGTTCGCCGGGGGCGGCGCGATTCCTCTCGAAGCCATGCGCCTGGGCTGTGAAGTCACCGCCATGGACATCAACCCGGTGGCTTGGTTCATCCTCAAGTGCACGCTCGAATATCCTCAGAAGCTCGCTGGTCAGACGCGCCCGCTGCCGGGTTTCGCCCTGGATGACCGGGAGTTCATGGAAGCGTTCCTGAAGGCGAAGGGGTTCAAGGGCGCGAGCCTGCGGACTCATCTGGAACGTCTCGGCCACGGTGACGGGGGTGAGATCCAACTCGATGCATTGGCCCACGATGACCCGACCATGGAAGCAGACTTGGCGTGGCACGTGCGCGCCTGGGGGCGGTGGGTGCTGGCAAGGGCACGCAAGGAGTTGGCATCGTACTACCCGACGTATGCCGAGTTCGAGCCGCTGGCTCCGGGCAAGGAGTTTGAACCGCGCCCCATGCAACTCCTGGAGGTTGACGAGAGGGGGCTGCCGCAACTCGATCCGCTCAACGCGGAATTCGACGCCGCCTACCTCAAGGACCCGCGCAACCCGCGCTGGATCGCCAAGCCCACGGTCGCCTATCTCTGGGCGCGTACCGTGACGTGCAAGCAGTGCCGGGCCACGCTGCCGCTGCTCAAGACGCGCTGGTTGTGCAAGAAGGACCGCAAACGCGTCTTGCTGACCATGGAGCGGAACTCTGACGGGACAGGGGTAGTCTTCGGAGTGCAGAGCGGAGTCCCGCAGAACGGCGGCAACGCGGCGCAACGGCGGGAGCACGACAAGCGCGTGGGCGGGGGTACCATGTCGCGCACCGGAGCCACCTGCCCATGCTGTGGTGCGATCATGACGATGGAGGATATCCGTTTTGAGGGTCGCGCGGGCCGGCTGGATGCGGTGATGACCGCCGTGGTTGTCGATGGCCCGAAGGGCAAGGAGTACCGTCTGCCTACGGACCATGAGCGTGCAATGGCTCACGTATCCGAGGAACAACTCCAAGTCCTCTACGCCGATATTCCGTTCGGGTTGCCGGAGGAATCCTTGCCGAGCAAGGAGGCTTTGGGGTTTCGTGTTCCGTTGTATGGCATCGACACGTGGCGAAAGCTGTTCACGAACCGGCAACTGCTGTGCCTTGGCACATTTGTGGCGGTCACGCGGCGGATGTTCGATGGCGGCGACATTGCGCCGAAGGAATGGCGCGAAGCAGTGGGCGCGAGTCTGGCGCTCGTGACCGACCGTATCGCCGACCGCAGCAGCACGATCGCTCACTGGGATGTGGGCCGCGAGACGGTGGCGAATACCTTTGCGGGGTTTCGCCTGCCGATCAGTTGGGATTTCTGCGAAACGGCGGTCCTGGGGGAAACGTCGGGTTCCTATTCAGGACAACTCGAATGGGTCGCCCGCTATCTGGAACACGGGGTGAGAGCATCGGCTTTCTCCATGAAGCCCGCCGCCTACAGACGAAGCGCCATGTACTCGGGAGGAGAATACGACGCCATCGTCACTGATCCGCCTTATTACGACGCGATCCCGTACTCGGACCTGATGGATTTCTTCCATGTCTGGCTGAGGCGGTCCACGCACGGGTTGTCAAACGAAATAGATGCGGCGTTTGGCGAGCCGTTGGGGCCGAAATGGGACCACGGCAGCGTCGACGGCGAGCTCATAGACGACGCGAGCCGGTTCGATGGCGACAAGGAACGGTCGAAGCAGAATTACGAAGACGGCATGGCTCGCTCGTTTGAAGCCTGTCACCGGGCGTTACGGCCCGCCGGCCGCCTGGTAGTGGTGTTCGCAAACAAGCAACCCGATGCCTGGGAGACGCTCGTCGCCGCCCTGATCCGGGCCGGCTTCGTCGTCGATGGGTCCTGGCCCATCCAAACAGAAATGGGGAACCGCAATCGGGCCATTGCCTCCGCGGCGCTTTCGTCTTCGGTGTGGCTAGTCTGCAAGAAACGACAAGCTTCCCGTCCCGGTTGGGACAACACGGTCATGGGTGAAATGCGCGAGAACATCACGCAACAGTTGCATGATTTCTGGGATTCCGGCATTCGCGGACCGGATTTCGTGTGGGCGGCGACTGGACCGGCGCTCGAGGCTTTCAGCAAACACCCAACGGTCAAGAAGGCAAACGACCGGGACCAGCGAATGACGGTCTCGGAGTTCCTGCGCGAGGTTCGTCGCATGGTCGTGGACTTTGTGGTCGGCCGCGTGCTGATCCATGACGGTGCTCCCGTGTCGGAGAACGGACAAGAGGCGGCCACCGGATTGGACGACGTGACGACGTATTACCTGCTCCATCGCCATGACTTCGGCATGGGTGATGCGCCGATCGGGGCCTGTATCCTGTATGCGCTGTCGTGCAACCTGTCCGACTCGGCCCTGGTTGGTCATTACGATCTCCTGGTCCAAACGGGGAAGGGCAGGGCGGCCGACGAGGACGAAGAGGACCCCGTGCCATCGCACAGGGCGACCGACTCGGCGGAGGACGTTGAGGAGTCCGGAGGCGGCGCCAAGGTAAGGCTCAAACCCTGGCATCGTCGCCGTAGCCGCAATCTCGGTCTCGAAGCGCCTGGCGGGCGGCCAGTGCCTTTGATCGACCAGGTGCACAGGCTCATGTACCTGTGGCGAGCCGGGGATCAGGTCAAGGTAGACGACTATCTCGACACCCGCGGCCTGCAGCGTAACGCCCTGTTCAATCAGATCCTCCAAACGCTGATCGAACTGGCCGATGCCGGTTCCGACGAGCGGGCGATCCTCGAAGCCTTGAGCAATCACGTGGCCGGGCGCGATGGCGTTCAGGAGCCGCGCCAGAGGCGGTTTCAACTCGGTTCCCCTAGGGCATGAACCGTCAACCGGAGGAAAGCCGATGATTACCTCGATTCGCCTCGTGAACTTCAAGAATTTCCGGGACGAGACGTTGCGGGTGGGACCGTTCACGATAATCGTGGGCTCTAATGCGAGCGGCAAGAGCAACATTCGCGACGCGTTTCGCTTTCTTCATGGAATATCCCGTGGCTATACGCTGGCGGAAATCCTCGGCGGAAAATATGGTGTCGGTGGCCGACTTGAGTGGGAACCTATACGTGGCGCCCCGAACGAGGTCGTGCGGTTCGGCCCGCAGTATCCTTACCCGAAACAGTCGGTATTTTCTCTACATGTCGAGCTGGATCTGAAATTCGGAAGGACCTTTTACTCGATCAGGGTAGAGTTCAATCCAGACAGCGCCGACAGGTTCCTTGTGTTGGAAGAGGAACTGAGGACGAAGTCGACGAGAGTCTATCGGGCAAAAAACAACAATGGCGGGGAGTTATCACTTGAGGGGGAAAGCGGACCGTTGCCGGATCGCCCCAGTCGTTCCAAGCCCGCTTTGACCCAAACTTTTTCTTGGAAGGATCTGACCCCACACGCCAAGATGTCTGAAATGGGAATATTGCCGGCGCTTCGAGGGATGCGTTTTCTGGAATTGGACCCGTTACGGATGCGCGAACCGTCATTTCCCGGAGCGACGACATTGGGTGATTACGGAGAGAATCTGCCGACGGTGCTTCAAGCAGTCTGTGCCGACAACGAGCGGAGGACGATTCTGGCGGACTGGTTGCACGAGTTGACGCCGATGGACGTAGCGAATTTCGAGTTTCCGCCTGAATCCAATGATCGGGTCAGTCTCCGAATCCTTGAGGCCAACGGGGTGCCAGTGTCGGCCTACAGCGTGTCGGACGGAACGCTTCGGTTTCTGGCCATGTTGGCGGCGCTGCTCGGCGCAGAAACCCCGGCGGTGTATTTCCTGGAAGAAATCGACACCGGCATCCACCCTGCACGGCTAGCGCTGTTGCTTGAACTGATCGAAAGACAGACTGCAAAAGGCAACGTCCAGGTGGTGACCACGACCCATGCACCGGACCTGTTGACTTTCGTCAACGATAGCACGTTCGAAAACATGTCCGTCGTGTGCCGTCTCGAAGACTCGCACGACGCGATCATCCGCCCGGTAGCCGAACTGCCCAACGCCAAGGAACTCAGAAAATCTCGGGGTGGGCTTGGCCGGCTCCTCAGCGAAGGCTGGATGGAAACGGCACTCGCGTTCACCGAGAACAGCGACGAAGCAGACGAGGATGGGGAATGAACGTGCTGATTGTCCCTGAAGATTTTGGCAAAGATCAGTACATTCTGAAGCCCCTGTTCACAAGGCTCCTTCGAGACATCGGCAAGCCACGGGCTAAAGTCAGGATTTGTCAGGATCCTCTGCTGGGCGGCGTCGAGGAAGCCCTGAAGTCAGAGCGGATGTCCGAGGTCATCAGAAAGCACGCCGGAATGACCGATATTTTTATCCTGTGCATCGACCGCGACGGGGACGTAAATCGGCGGAAGCGTCTCGACCGCATCGTGTCGGAATTCGAGCAGGAACAAGTCTTTCTCGCTGAGAATGCCTGGGAGGAGCTTGAAACCTGGGTTCTCGCCGGCCTGGCGGAGCTACCTGCGGAGTGGCACTGGAAGGATGTTCGGGCAGAAGTACACGTCAAGGAAAACTACTTCGAGCCGCTTGTTGACCAGCGCAACCTGTCGGACTCGCCCGGTGGCGGTCGGAAGGTTTTGGGAAATGAGGCGTCGCGCCGCATCGATGCGATCAGAAGGAAATGCCCTGACGATTTCGATGCGCTTGCCCGGCGTCTCGAAGCCGCCGTGCTCAACTCATGACCGACGCGTCGCTCCTCGCGCATCAAGCAAGGACCGTAAAATGGAGAGAATCGAAGGCTTCAGAGTACGAAACTTCAAGGTGCTCAAGGAAGTGACATTGGGTCGCTTGGGTCTCTTCAGTCGCCTGTGGCGCAGACAGGACGGACAACCCTTGACTGCGATGACGGCGGTAATCGGCAAGAACGGCGTGGGAAAGAGCGCGTTGTTCGATGCTTTCGGGTTTCTCGCCGATGCGCTGAAATCCGGCGTCGAAGAGGCTTGCGACGCACGCGGACGCGGTGGGTTCGACAAGTTGCGGACGCAAGGGGAAAGGGACCGCATGGAGTTCGAGGTGCATTACCGACGACATGAAGATTCTCTGCCCATCACTTACGAAGTCGCTATCGAAGTCGACGAGACTGGACGTCCCTATGTGTCGGAAGAGAAGATGTACGAAGACCGGGTAGACTTTTCGTCGTCTCTTTTCCTGTTTCTCGACAAGGGACGCGGAGTGGCATGGAAGGGGAGTCTGACGGGCGGCGAAATGGACGATACAGCCGGGGGTTTCGATTTTACGAAGTTTGCTGAACAGGTCGAAGCAGGGAAGGAGTCGGAAGATGCTGAATTCATCGAGCTGGAGGACCGACGCAAACTCGGCATCGCCACGCTAGGCGCCTTGAAACAGCATCCGCGAATCTCCGCTTTTCGCCGCTTCATCGAAGGATGGTATCTCAGCTATTTCACGCCGGATGCGGCCCGCCACCTGCCGCTGGCCGGCCCTCAGAAGCATCTCAGCATCCATGGCGACAACCTCGGCAACGTCGTGCAATTCATGGAGCGCGAACACCCGCAGCGCTTCCAGGCCATCTTAAAAGGCATTGCCGACAAGATCCCGGGCATCGACAAGATCGACACCGAGAGAACCAATGACGGCAGGTTGCTGCTGAGGTTCAACGACAAGGGCTTTCGGGACCCCTTCTACGCCCAGCAGATGTCCGACGGGACGCTTAAGGTGTTCGCTTATCTGTTGTTGCTCGAAGATCCGACGCCTCCCCCGTTCCTCTGCATCGAAGAGCCGGAGAACGGCCTGTACCACAAGCTCCTGGAAACACTGGCCAAAGAATTCCGCGAGCACGCAAGCGGAGTCCAAAGCGGCTCACAGGTTTTTGTGACGACGCATCAACCGTACTTCGTGGATGCGCTGGAGCCCAACGAAGTCTGGATTCTGGAGAAGGGACCAGACGGCTTCTCGACCATTCGGCGGGCAAGCGACGATCCGATCGTGAACAACATGGTGGCGGAGGGGTTGCCGTTGGGCGGCCTCTGGTACAGCGACTACATCGACGCCAGGTGATAGGATGCACTTTGAGGTACTGGTCGAAGACGCGTCCGGAAAGAGGGCACTTGACACGCTGTTTCCAAAGATCATCGGCGATCGACATACATTCAAGGTGACCGAATACCGAGGAATCGGCCGTATTCCCAGGAACCTCAAAAGCAGTACCGACGCCCGCAATCGCCTTTTGCTGAACCAACTCCCACGCTTGCTCAAGGGCTATGGGAAGGCGTTTGCCGGTTACTCGGCCGACTATCCAGCGGTGGTGGTTCTGGTTTGCGACCTCGATGACAGGTGTCTGAAATCCTTTCGCCAGGAACTCTTCGCCGTGCTGAACGCCTGCAATCCCAAACCGGAGACTCGATTCTGCATTGCCATTGAAGAAGGTGAAGCGTGGTTGCTTGGCGATGTTCCGGCGATCAAGACAGCTTATCCCAATGCCAAGCTCGATATCCTCAAACGCTACAGAAACGACTCCATTTGCGGCACGTGGGAGGTCCTGGCTGACGCTGTATTCACAGGCGGTTCAGGTGCGCTGAAATCGGGAGGATGGCAGGCTGTAGGGACGGAAAAGTCAGCATGGTCGGAGAAAATCGCTCCGCTGATGGATGTGGAGAACAACGCCTCGCCCAGTTTCCAGTACTTTCGAAAGAACGTCCGAGAACTTGCGCGATGAGCCCCTCTGAGCGACGAAACCGGATGGAGCGCAGAGATGATTACCTTGGTTGAAGCGCTGAACTATCGATGCTTGCGGTACGTGTCGAGACCGCTTCACCCCTTCCACGTCCTGGTCGGACCGAACGCGTCCGGCAAGACGACCTTTCTCGATGTCGTCGGCTTTCTTCAGGACCTTTTGTCGGAGGGTTTGGACGCGGCGTTGTCTAACCGAACCAACAATCCGCAAGAGCTCCTGTTTCGGCGTCAAGGCGACAGGCTGGAACTGGCCATCGAGGCGCGTATTCCGGATGAGTTGCGGAAGCGGACGGCCAGGCCGGAGTTGGACACGGCGCGGTATGAAGTGGCCATCGGTTTCGACGAGTCACAACGGCAGTTCGAGTTCAAGGCAGAGAAGTTCCTGCTGAAGAAAGACAATGGAGCGGAGCCGCTTCAGCGCTCGCTGTTTCCCATGCCGCCCGACGCGCCGGCGTCGCTGCTGACCAAGGGCCGGAACTACAAGACCGTGGTCAACAAGGTGCCGGGAGGCAATGACAACTTCTATAGCGAAACCTATCCTCGTGGGGGGAAAGGCTGGGCGCCGTCGTTCAAGCTGGGACCGCAAAAGTCGGCCCTCGGCAATCTGCCTGCGGACGTCAATTCCCTTCCCGTGGCCACGTGGTTTCGAGAGTACGTAAGCACTGGCGTGCAGAAGTTAGTCCTCAACAGCCTTGCGATCAGGCAAGCCAGTCCGCCGACACGAGTTACAGGTTTCTTGCCCAACGGATCGAATCTGCCGTGGGTCGTCGAGCGGTTGCGGGGCGAAGCCGGGGACCGATACCGGGACTGGATCGCCCACCTCCGTACGGCGCTGACCGATCTGGAGGAGATTACGACTGTTGAGCGGGAGGACGACAGACACTGCTATATGGTCTACGAGTACAAGGGCGGACTGAAAGTGCCGTCCTGGATGGTCTCTGACGGCACGCTTCGATTGACGGCGCTCACCTTGCCCGCCTATCTCAACGATCTCCGTGGCATCTATCTGATCGAAGAACCGGAGAACGGGATCCATCCCAGAGCCATAGCGACTGCGTACGATTCCCTCTCGTCGGTGTATGGAGCGCAAGTGCTGCTGGCAACGCATTCGCCGGTGGTATTGAACGCCGCGGGAATACACGACGTGCTGTGCTTCGCCAAGGACGAGATAGGGGCAACGGACATCGTACTCGGTTCCGAGCATCCCAGGCTCCAGCAGTGGCATGGGGAAGCCAAGCTCGGATGCTGCTCGCATCAGGGGTCCTGGGATGAAGGATCTCGTCATTCTCGCCGCGGACAAGGACCTAGAACACGCCCTGAAGGGATTGCTTGCAAGACCGGAAGCGCTGGGCATCCGTCCAGGCGACGCCGATATCTTTGTGGAACCGGAGCATGACCCTGCCTGTGCCTTGCGGGGCGTTGATTTCCTGGGCAACCTCTCGGCACAGTACGGCCACGGGTTGCTCGTATTCGATCACAAGGGAAGTGGAAGGGAAGCCATGACGCCTCAAGACTTGCAAACAAGTCTCAACAAGGCGTTCGCCGGCTCGGTTTGGGGCGAACGCGCCAGGGCAGTCGTGCTGTCCCCAGATTGCGGAAAGGGTTTCCTTGCGTCGATGCACGGATGGGCATTTCTGGAACAAGGGTATTCTGAGCAATTGGTTCCAGTCCGAGAGAAGCAATCTCAGCAAATAAACGGTCAAGATGGAAGGCTCCAGATGCAATCTGGGAACGGAACAGGGACCTCTCAACCGAAGAAGCCCAAGCTCTCGCTGACGATGCGGTAGCCAGGTCGTGAGGATCGTTCTTGAACCCCACTCAGGCGGGGCGTGCCGTTCATGTCGTTTGCACATCAGCCCAGCCAACCCTTATCATCATTGCGGTTTACGAACCCAGGCTGCCCAAATGGATCACTTCGACGCAGAGGAGACAATAGACATGAATTGCAGCATCGATGGATGTCCGGGAGAATATGGAGCTGGAAGCGTCATGCACACCGTACGGCACCGTGGTCAAGTGATCGTCATCAATCACGTTCCGGCCGACGTTTGTTCCGTATGCGGCGACGTGCTGCTGAGGGCGGAAACGGTACGCAGGATAGAGGCGCTGCTTGAGGAACAGAATCGTCCAGCCGGTGCAGTGCCTCTTTGCGAGTACGCGTGACAATGCCTTTCCAGGGACGCCGAGGATGTCCTGTTGCTGGCCTTCAACCTGTGGAAGGCGGGAGAGCCTGACTCCTGCCACCCTTCGTCAGCAAGTAAGAAATAGAGTTCAGCCCATGAGGACAGCATGACAACCCAACCTTCCCGCAAGCCCTGGCACGAGGTCGTGCAGTTACGCGACGACCTGCGGAGCGGAGAGCTTTCGTTGGCGGTATTCGCCGCCGACCTGCATGACGTGGTCATGCAGAAGGGCCGGCGGCCGGTTTACGAAGACCCGGCGGAGTTCTTCGCGCTGACGTACCCGACGTACAACCTGCGCAAGCTGGTCAAGGACGTGTGTGTTCGGCTGGCAGGCAAGAGCGACAAGGCTTACAGGAAGCTCTCGGTCAACTACGGCGGCGGCAAGACGCACACGCTCATCACTCTCAGGCATCTGGTGCATGACCCTGCGGCGCTGCCCGACCTTCCGGCGGTGCAGGTGTTCGAGGCGGACATCGGTCCCGAGGTGCCCAAGGCGCGGGTGGCGGCGCTATGCTTCGACAAGATCGACCTGGAGAAGGGGGTCGAGACGCTGGCTCCCGACGAAACCGCGAGGATGCTAAGGCATCCGTGGAGCATTCTCGCGTTTCAGCTTGCCGGGCCGGACGGTCTCAGGCTCATCCACGCGGAAGGAAAGGACGAGGAGCGGGATACGCCGCCTGCGGAACCGCTTCTGGCGGAGTTGTTGTCGGCGCCGCAGAGGGAGGGCCTTTCGACCCTGGTGCTACTGGACGAGGTGTTGATGTACATGCGCGCCCGGATCGAAGCCGAGCCCGACTGGCGCGGTCGCCTGAGGAACTTCTTCCAGTATCTCACGCAGGCGGTGGTCAAGGTGGACCGTTGCGCCCTGGTGGCGTCCCTGCTGGCCTCCGACCCCCGTAAACACGACGACTTCGGTAACGAGCTGCTGCGGGACGTGTCGGATATCTTCGGCCGCCAAAAGGAGGAAGACGCCAGCCCGGTGGGCAAGGAGGATGTCGCCGAGGTTCTCCGGCGCCGTTTCTTCAAACCCGAATCGATTCGCGATCCGGACGCATTCCGTCCGCACGTGACCTCGGTGGTGGGCAGCATTGCCGCGCTTGATGAGCGCACCGGCAAGGAGCGGGAGGCCGCGGAAAAGCGTTACCTCAACAGCTATCCCTTTCACCCCGACCTCACCGAGATCTTCTACACTCGCTGGACCCAGCTCGACGGTTTCCAGCGCACGCGGGGTATCCTGCGGACCTTTGCCATCGCCCTCCGCGACGCGGAGAAGTGGGACACGAGCCCGCTGGTCGGTCCCAACGTGCTGCTTGCCGAGCCGGAGAGGAACGACCTTGCGGAAGCCGCGAGCGAGGTCGCGTCCTTCGCCAGCGTGGACGAAGCGTCCGGGGGGCAGGAGTGGCGGCCTATCATCGAAGGTGAGCTTGCCAAGGCGCGGGTGATTCAATCGGAGGCCGCAGGTCTGCGCCACAGGGAAATCGAGCAGGCGGTAGTTTCGGTCTTCCTGAGCTCCCAACCCAAAGGCCACAAGGCCTCGACTCAAGAGTTGATGGTGCTCTTGGGAGCCAGCGGGCCGGACAAGATCGAGCTGGAGAAAGCCCTGCGCCGCTGGACGGAGTTGTCCTGGTTTCTGGACGAGGTGGAGGTGGCCACGGGCGGCGCCGGTCCGGACACACTGCCCAAGGCATGGCGGCTAGGCAACCGTCCCAACCTGCGCCAGATGCATCATGATGCCTGCAGCACCCGCGTGCCGCCGGAGCTCGTGGAATCGCAGCTCATCGATGCCATCGAGAAGCGAAAGACGCTTACATCGGGCGCGGCCGCGGCGGGCGCAAAGGTGCACAACCTGCCGGAGCGGCCCCGCGACATCGCGGACGACGGCGACTTTCACTACGGTGTACTCGGACCAAAGGCGGCCTCGGAGTCGGGCAAGCCCAGCGCGGAGGCCCGGCGGTTCATCGACGAGACGACCGCTGCCGACAAGCCCCGGGCCTGTCGCAACGCCGTCGTCCTCGCCGTTCCTTCCCGTGACGGCCTCGAAGCGGCGCGCACGCGCGTGCGCGAATATCTCGGCTGGGTGGAGGTGCGCGATCAGCTCAAGGATCAGTCCATCGACCTCATCCGGGAGCAGATGCTCGCCAGGGAGTTGGAGGCCGCGAGAAAACGCATCCCGGACGCCGTCACGCAGGCCTATTCTATTGTCGTGACGGTCAACGAAAGTAACGAAGTTCAGGCCTTCAAGGTGGTGGTGACGGACGAACCCCTGTTCACGATCATCAAGGCCGACAGGCGATCCCGCATCCAGGAGACGGCCATCAACTCGGAGGCGATGCTGCCGGGCGGCCCGTACGATTTGTGGCGGGAAGGGGAGGATTCCCGTCGCGTGAAGGACCTGGTCGGAGCGTTCGCTCAGTTTCCGAAGCTCCCCAAGATGCTGCGGACCAAGGAGATTCTCGACACCGTCGTACAGGGTGTTCACCAGGGGATCTGGGTGGCACGGCTGTTGCGTCCTGACAGGACTGCCAGAACCTTCTGGCGTACTGCCATCGACGAGCCCGCCCTGAAGGACTCGGGTATGGAGGTTTTCTTGCCCGAAGCGGTGACACTCAGTGAACTGACGGCCGAACTGCTCGAACCGGAAAAGCTGCCCGGACTGTGGCGCGAGGGAGGAATCAGCGTCCAGGAGGTGTGCGACTATTTTGCCGGCGGCCACAACGTCACGGTTCAAAGGGACGGTTATGAAGAGACAGTTACGCTGCCGAAGTGTGACCTGGCGAACGTCGAGGCTGCGGTTTCGCAGGCCGTCGAGAAAGGGCTCGTGTGGCTGACCAACGGACCGGCTTCGATCCTGAACGAGCCCCTGCCTGCCGGAGTGCTCAGCGCCTCCGCGACATTGCGGCCGCCCCCGGAACGGTTTGCCGTCGACGAATTGACGGCATCGTCAATTTCTGACGCATGGAAGGATGGTGAGACCAACGCTCTCGCCATCGCCACCGCCTTGTCGGCCAAGCGCGGAATGAACCTGCCTTGGTCCACGGTGCAGGCGGTGATAGAGGACGGTATCCGGGCGAGGTGGATCGAGCTCAGCGACGGCGGCGCCTCGTGGCCGTGCGACCTCTCCAGCGCCCGGCACGTGGTTTTTCGGGTTCCGTCCGCGGGACCCGGCAGGGTTGACCCGCCCATCACTCCGAAGCCGCCGGGGCTGCTTGTTGCCGAAGCCGTCCTGGAGGCGAACGGGATACAGGACCTCGCGGATCAGGTTCCCGATATCGCCAAGGCAGCGGTAGGCAACAACCTCCGGTTCAACATCCGGGTCGAGTTCGGTGGAGAAACCGCTCCGGACCCCGAGACGGTGGAAAAGATCAACGAGTTGCTCTCCGAGGTGTCCGACAAGCTGAAACTGGCTTGAGATGAACACCGTATACGGATCAAAATGCCTGCGCAGTCTTCGTGCGGTCCTTCGATCGTCGCACGGAGAAGATGGACAAGTTCAACGACGGGTCTATGATAATCTTGTCTATGTTGGGGGCCACATGAAAACGAAAGAGATTGTTGATTGAGGCCATGGGGGCAAACCTGAACGGAGAACGAAGATGGGCATCGTCAATGCCAAGGTAGTCATCAGGAACCCGGCCGATCGCGACAAGGCTTGGGAAGGGCTTTTCGTGGTGGACACGGGCGCAACCGACAGCGTCGTCCCGAGGCAACATCTGGAAGCTATCGGTATCGAGCCCGAAGCGCAGCGGAAATACCTGCTGGCGAACGGCAGTGAAGTGGAGATGGACGTCGCGGTTGCGCGAATCGAACTCATGGGAGAGGTCGTCGGGGGCACGGTCCTTTTTGGAGAGGCAAACACCGAGCCGTTACTCGGGGTAACGGCTCTGGAATCCTTGGGGATTGAAGTCGATCCGCTCAACCGGCAACTGAAGAAGCTGCCGGCCGTGCGGCTCATGCCTCTACGGCCATCGGAGCAGCCAACATCCTGAAGCGCGCACTCATCCGCGGTACAAGCGGGGGACCAGACTCGACTACTCGGACAGGCGGCCGGTGGGGTGTCTCCCCACCCTCTCCTCCAACTGCTTGAGATACAGGCTCCGCGGCTCGACCGCCTTCCCCCTCGAATACCAGTAGCAGTCCCCGCTGTAGCTGTACGCGCTGGATCCGATGGCCCAGTTCTGAGCGGTGGGCGGTTTCTCGCAGATGATGCTGTCGGCGGAGGAGTTCCAGAACATCATCTGGGCGCCGGCCCAGCCGTGGCCGGTGCCCATGTTGCCGCGGTCGCGCACGTTGAGGGCGTCGCCCTGCACGTGAACGTTGTCGTACAGGGTGCCGGTGGCCCATCGGTGATGGGGGCCGCTGTCGTTGTGGGCGTTGCGGGCGCGGCAGTCGAGAAAGACGTTGGGTCCGGGCACCCGCGAGTGCATGACGAAGTCGTGCCGTCCGTCGTTCGAGACGGCGCGCTGGACCAGCGTGAGCTGTCCCCGGAGCGCGAAGGGGTAGCGGCGTGGGCTGGCGATTCTGGATACGGGATCGAGGCAGGCCGCGTCTTCCACGGTGATCCATTTGCCGTGACGCTCGACGTAGACACAACTGTAGGCGAAGTGGACGCCGGTGACGTTTCGGACCCAGGCGTTCTCCACGGCGTCGAGAAGGATGAAGTTCCAGGCATGGTCCTCGTCGTCCGGCTGGCCGTTGAAGTGGGACTCCGCCCGCAGGTGCTCGATGCCCACCTGGGCGACCCGTTCCGGGAACGCGTACTTGTAGATCCAGCCGCCGCCGAACTCCTGCTCAATGGCGTTCACCAGGGGTGCGTCGATGGTGACCTCCGTGTCCCGGATATTCGTGATGACGCGGTCGAAGCGCAGGTCGTACTGGCCGGCCTGCCACTGCCGGGTCACCCTTCCCGGGCGCGGCGGGATGCGATCCATGCCGATGGCGCTGATCCAGGCGCTGGTGCTGGGACGGTGAACGATGATGCGGTCGCCGGCGGCCAGGCCTCGCGTCGACTCGACGCGGAACGTCCGTGCCCCCACGGGCACGTAGGCGTCGGTGATGGCCCGGTGGGTGCCCGGCACTTCGCGCCATGCCCTGCCCCGTCCGACCCGCACCGACCGGTGCTCTTGCAGGCGCATGAAGGCCGGGTTCACCTCGATGAGCGTGCGGCGGCTCGTGCCGGTGGCCATGATCACCGTGCCGTCGCGCTCCCGTCCTTCCCCGCGCAACACCACGCCGCCCGCCGATATTCGCAGCGTTCCGGCTATCTGGTATTCGCCTCTTCGGAGCAGCACGGCGCCCCGGTGGCCGTTGGGGTCGGGCTCCATCCGTGACACCCGGTCGATGGCCGCCTGGATTCGCTCGCCGTCGTCGCCGGCGCCCGGCCCGACCACGGCCTTGACCGGGACGTCGGGGATCGGGACACCGCCACCGCCATAGCCGGCGTTGGAGAAGTCCGGGATGACGTTGCCCTTCTCGTCGGGCACGTAGACCAGCTTGCCGCCTTCGTCCAGGTAGATGAGCCGGCGGGCCGGCTCCGTGTCCACCGGCCTCGCGGGAGCGCATGCTGCGGTGACTACCAGGAGGGCGATGAGGGCAAGGCTCGCGGCGGTCTTGTCAACCGATGCGGGAGCCCAATAGGGGGTGCGCATGTCATAATCTTCATTCGTGCAGCCTGTTGGCTCCCACGGGTAGTTTTTCTGGGGCAGGCCCGCCAAAAAGCCGGTTGACTAACCGTCCGGGCCACAATAGGCTGGCCCTGTTGTCTCTAACATCCCGTCAAACGTTCGACGACATGGAGGACATGATGATCAGGAAACACGTGCTTTTGTCGCTGACTCTGTGCACGGTCTTGGCCCTGTTCGCGGTGACGGCCTATGCCGCCACCGACAATTTCTTTGCTGGCAAGACCATCCACATCATGGTCGCGGCCTCGCCCGGCGGCGGTTTCGACGCCTACTCGCGACTCCTAGCGCGGCACATGCCCAGGCACATCCCGGGCAACCCCACGATGATTGTCCAGAACCGCCCGGGAGCGGGTGGCCGCATCGCCGCCAACTACCTCTACCACAAGACCAAGCCCGACGGGCTGACCATCGGCATGTGGATCGGCGGCCTCGTCCTGCAGCAGTACCTGGGGGACAAAGGGGTGCGCTTCGACGCGGCCAAGTTCGAGTGGATCGGCGCGCCGGTGCGGATCCATAACGTGTGCATGGCCCACAAGCGGAGCGGTATCGTCGACGTGGCCACGTGGCGCGCCGCCAAGGATCCGGTCAAGTTTGGCGGTCAGCGGCCCGGGTCCACCATGTCGGACATCCCGATGATCCTGATCGAGCACACGGACCTTCCCACCAGGCTCATCGAGGGGTACGGCGGTACGGCGCCGGTGCGGCTGGCGGCGGAGAGGGGCGAGGTGGCCGGCGTGTGCGCGAGCTGGGAAGGACTCAAGAACCCCTGGGCCGCGGCGCTGAAGAGCGGCGACGTGCGGGTGCTGGCGCAGTTCGTGGACAAGCCCCATTACGCTCTCACCAAGGTGCCCCTCGGCATAGACTTGATGAAGACGGAGGAGGGAAGGGTGGTGATGAAGACCGTGGTCCACGATGTCGGCGGCTCGCTCAACCGGCCGTACTCGTTGCCTCCGGGGACGCCCAAGGACCGGGTGATGATACTGCGCCGCGCCTTCGACGCCGCCATGAAGGACCCCGAGCTTCTGGCCGAGGCAAAGGGCAAGTTCGACATCACCCCCGTCTCTGGCGAGGAAGTGGAACGGCTCGTTGCCGGCGTCGCCAACCTGCCGGCCGAGTTGATGGCGACCATCAAGAAGACCTTTGCGCCAAAGAAGTAGCGGACACCGCATTTCGGAAACGAGGGGCGGGCCTTGAGGCAGGACAACACGTAGATGGCTCGCCCCTCGGGACTGGCATACAGCATTCACACCCCTCGTTTGATCCTCCGTTGCTGGTATCCGACGGACGCCACCCTGCTCCAGCGGGAGATCAACGAGAACCTCGACTATCTGCGCCCGTGGATGGACTGGGCGCGCCAGGAGCCGGAAACCCTGGAGATGAAGACGGAACGGCTGCGGCGGTTCCGGGACGACTTCCTCTCACGGCGGGATTTCGTCTACGGCATATTCGGCGCCGACGGCGTCCGGATCATCGGCGGCACCGGCCTGCATACACGGGAGAGCAAGGACGCGCGGGAGATCGGCTACTGGATCAGCCGGCCTTACGCCAACAAGGGGCTGGCCACCGAGTCGGCGGCCGCGCTGACGCGGGTGGCTTTCGAGGTCAACCGCGTGGAGCGGGTCGAGATACGTTGCGACCCGCGCAATCGGGCTAGCGCCCGGGTCGCGGAGAAGCTCGGCTTCGTCCACCGTTCGACGCTCTACGGCAACAAGACCGATTCGGAGGGACACCTGCGGGATACGATGGTGTGGAGCCTGGATGCCGCGGACTACCCGGGCAGTGGCGCGTCTGGAGCTTCCGTGGCCGCCTACAACCGCGGCAAGATCAGGATCCTGTAGGCGTCTGTATCGGCCGGAAGCGCGATCCCGGACACGGGCGGGTTTGAAACCCGCCCCTACCTCGGATGTCGGGTTCCCGGGGTCGGTCGTCGAACCTACTGGATGTTGTACAGCCGCGTCACGTTGTCCGCGGTGAGCCGCCGGCGCATCTTCTCGCTCAACCCGCCCATGGTCTGCGCGATGAACTCCTGGGAGTCGGGCCAGATCCCGTCCCGGTGGGGATAGTCCGAGGCCCAGCAGAAGTTTTCCGGGGCGTATTCTTCCGCAAGCTGCGCGCCGACCTTGTCGTCCTGGAAAGTGGCCCACATCTGGCGCCGGAACAGCGCGCTCGGCGGCGTGCTGATCATGCCCTCGTACTCGCCTTCCCGAAACTTGGTGTCGAGCCGCTCCAGCACGTAGGGGATCCAGCCGATGTGGCTCTCGGCCATGACCACCTTGAGGGCGGGATGGCGCTCCAGGGCGCCGCACAGGATGATCGACACGAGACACTCGTCGGCCTGCATGGCCACTACCGCTATGTGTGCTTCCTGGGAAACCTTCGGGATATCTCTTCTCAGCTTTTCCTCCGCGTTCCGGGGCCCCACCGTGGTGGTGCCGTGGCCCGCGCCGATGTGGAACGACAGCGCCACTTCCTCCTCCTCGGCGGCGGCCCACATGGGTTCCCACATCTCGTGCCAGATGGGCGCCGGGCCGTTGAAGAAGTCGAACAACGCGCCCTTGAGCCCGAAGCCGTTCTTGCCGATGCGGCGGATCTCCGCGGCCGCGGCATCGGGCGAGTGGGCGGGAATGTCGGCGATGCCGATGAAGCGGTTGGGGTCGTACTCGCAGAACTCGGCGATGAAGTCGTTGTAGGCGCGGTAGGTGGCGGTGATCACCTCCGGGTCCTTGATGCTGTCCTCCACGAAACGGATGCCATAGATGACCTCGGACGCGATGTCGTCGATGTCCAGGTCCTTGGCTCGCAGCTTGGGATCTGACGGGTGCGTGGGTTCCCACCCGGCCTCGCGCATTCGCCGGCCCCGGTGGTTGGTCATGGGCTGCCGGCCCATCCAGGCACGGTGCCCGCCCATCACCGCGCCGTCGCCGACCCACGTGGGCTTGTCGTCCACCGTGTGCACGTTGGGTACGCGGTCCTTCAGGCTCGCGGGCACGCGGGACCTGAAAGTATCCTCGTCGAGATAGAAGAGATCCATGTGTCCGTCAGCAGAGATCACCCGGTCGCTCATGATCGTATCCTCCGACCCTCACTTCTCTCACAGTCTTCCGAACCTGGCAAGCCCGGCCCCCAAGCTCGGCAAACCCGCCCCCTCCCACCAAGTAGTCCCCTCTCTGTCATTCCCGCGGAACCGGCTGTGTCAAAACCCTACTTCGGAGCACGAAAGGCCAATCCGTCATTCCCGCGAAAGCGGGAATCCAGGGGTCCTGGCGGGGCCCCTATGCGGTGTTTCCCACTCCACCCCGCCCTGGATTCCCGCTTTCGCGGGAATGACGATTTCGGGGGCCGTTGCCTCTCTCGGATGGCGTTTCGACACAGCCTGTTTCGCGGGAACGACGGACTCGATTTGACGCCATGCACCGGGCGTGCAACCATCCCCAAACCGGAGGGGAGGACGATCCATGACGACATCGGCCAACGATCTTCAGGGGGAGTGGCGCGACCGCTGCGCGATACCGGACCACGTCATCTGGGGTCCCGGTTCCCATGAGCGCCTGCGAGGGGTGCTTGAGGAGATGGGTTGTAGCAGGGCGTTGCTGCTGACCAGCGGTTCCCTGAAGAAGCACACCCCGTGGGTGGATCGGATCGAGGAGGCGTTGGGTGGCCTGGTGGTGGCGGTCCGCAGCGACAGCCAACAGTTCACCCCCGACTGGCTGTGCTTCGACACTGCCCGGCAGGCGCGGGAGGTGCAGCCCGACGTCATCGTCACCGTGGGCGGGGGCAGCGTGGCGGATTGGGGCAAGGCGGTGGCGTTCATCCTCGCCCAGGGCCTCGAATCGGTTTCGGAGCTGGATGACTACGTGGCCTCGCCGGACAACCAGCGGCTGGCCGCGCTGCCCCGGCCGCCGATCCCTCAGGTGGCGATTCCCACCACCCTGTCGGCGTCCGAGGCGACGTGGTCGGTGACCATCAACCGGCCCGAGCGGAAGTTCAAGGACCACGTGCGGCATCCCGACCTCGTGCCCAGGGCGGTGATCCTGGACGCCGCCATCGCCTCGTCCACGCCGGCCGGCCTGTGGTGCGCCACCGGTCTCAAGGCCATGGAGCACGTGGTGGAGAAGCTCTACACGGTGGACCGGAATCCCGTGGTGGACAACATGTGCCTCGCGGCCGGGGAACTGCTGTACCGCCACCTGCCGCGCTGCAAGGACAACCCCGAGGACCTGGAAGCCTTTACCCAGTGCCACGTGGCGCTGGTGGGCGTCGGCTTCCACGGACGCGGCGTGCACAAGGGACTGTCCCAGGTCATCGGCTGGCAGCTCGGCGCCTACGGCGTCGCCCACGGCCACACCTCCTGCGTCATGCTGCCCCACGTCATGGAGTTCAACCGGTCCGTCAGCCTCTCCGCCCAGGCCGCCCTCGGCCGGGCCCTGGGCGGGCAGGGCGCCATCGACGACGACTTGGCCGAGAGCGCTCAGGCAGCCGTGGCCGGTCTGGTCCGGGACCTCGACCTGCCGCACCGCCTGCGGGACGTGGGCATCGGCCGCGACGATCTTCGGGATATCGCGAAGAAGGTCATCGTTTCGCCCAACATCATCTACAATCCCAGGCCGGTCACGGACCCTGAGGAAGTCCTGGCGGTGCTCGAAAGGGCGTGGTAGGGGAGGCGATTCCACCAAGGCGTCGGCGTCCCGAAAATCGTAGGCGGCATCGGGAGATCCCGAGCGGATGATAGACGATCACGATCGGGCGACGGGGTCTCCGCTGGGTTGTGCGCCCCCATCTCCCTCGGCCCATCTCATTGCAGCCAGGGACGCCACTCCGAAGACCGCGAAGGCGGCGATCTGGGCGTACATGGTCCCATCGAAGCTTTGGCCCACGAGCGCTCCGAGCGGTAACGAGATGAAGATGGAGAGCGACGTGACCACGGCCGCTCCCACTCCCGCGAGGTGGCCGAGGGGCTCCATGGCGAGCGCATTGAGATTTCCGAAGAGGAGTCCGATGCAGAGAAAGACGGAGAGCAGGTAGGCCATGAACAGCCACAGCGGAGGAAGCCCTTCGAAGGCGAAGGCCAGCGTCCACGCAACCGCCGAGCCCAGTGTGATGGACACCGTCGCCGCCCTCGAGAGCCGGCGCATCCCATGCTTCAGCACGAGGCGGCCGTTCACGAGCGATGCGCTGCCGATGGCAAGCGCCAGCGCTCCGAAATAGAGCGGGAACAGCGCGCCGGTCCCGTAGGACTCCTGGAATATTTGCTGGGCAGAGCTCAGGTAGGCGATGAACGGCGCGTGCACGCATCCGGTGGCGAGTGTATATCCGAGCGCGGTCCGAATCCTCAGGACTTCCCGGACGGCTCCGCCGATGGCCCGCGGGGAAAGGGGCCGCCGACGATCAGCGGGCAGCGTTTCCGGCTGGCGCAGCGCAAACCATGCGAAGGCGATGGCGGCGATGGCGAAGAAGGTGGTGAATATCGCGCGCCAGCCTCCCAGCCACAGGATCCCCTGTCCAAGGGCCGGGGCGACAGTGGGAACGAGGATGAATATAGCCATGGCGAAGGACATGAGACGAGCCATCTGGCGTCCTTCGTACTGATCGCGCACCAGGGCCATGGTCACGACACGCGGTCCCGCCACGCCGAAGCCCTGCAGGATACGACCCGCGATCATCACCTCGAAGGTGGGCGCGAAGATGCTCATGAGACACCCGGTCATGAACAGGACGAGGCCCGCATAGACAGCGGGCTTGCGTCCGATGCTGTCGGAGAGCGGGCCGAAAACGATCTGACCGAGGCCCAGGCCCAGGAACAGAGCCGTGACGACGAACTGGACGTCGTTCGGACGGGACGCCCCAAGGTCGTGACCGATGGCGGGCAGCGCCGGAAGCATCCCGTCGGTCGAAAGCGCGACGAGCGATATCAAAAGGGCGACGAGGGAAACGAACTCGCCGGGACGAAGGGCGGGTCCGATTGCCTTTCCGTTCATTCTTCCTCCCAGCAACTCCCGTTTGGAATCGGCAGCGGCGGCCTTGACCGATTGATCCTCGCTCCCTAAGCATGGGCAATGGTATTACCGTTGTATACAGGCGCCACGAGCCAGGCGCCACGAGCGTTCCGGTAGTTCTTGTGCAGAGGATAAATCGTTATGACTGATTCGCGAGCCCGATACCGGATCGGCGTCGACATCGGCGGCACCTTTACGGACTGCGTCACCATGGACGCCCACGGCACGGTCACCGTGGGCAAGTCCCTCTCCACCCCCGAGGACTACTCCGTCGGCACACTGAACGCGGTGCGGAACGCCGCCGAGAGCCTGGGGCTGGCGGACGAAACCGAGCTTCTCGCCTCCACCCGGCTGTTCTTTCACGCCTGCACCATCGGCGACAACGCCCTCATCACGGGCTCGGGGGCCGTGACCGGACTGATCACCACCAAGGGCTTTGCCGACACCCTTGGCATCATGCGGGGCCGTTTCACCGACGGCGTCCCCGAATCCGAGATCTTCCACCTGTCCGTCCTCGACAAGCCCGAGCCCATGGTGCCGCGCCCGTTGATAAAGGAGCTGGACGAGCGGGTGGACTACAAGGGGGCTGTTCTGGTGCGGCTCGACCCGGCCCAGGTGGAGAAGGCCGTGGCGGAGCTGGTTTCAGGGGGTGTGGAGGCCATCGCCGTGAGCCTCATCTGGTCCGTGGCCAACGACCGCCACGAGCGGGCCATCGCCGGCATCATGGGCAAAGAGTATCCCGGCGTGTTTCTCAGCCTCTCCAGCGAGGTGGCGCCCTACCTGGGCGAGTACGAGCGCACCGCCACCACCGTGTTCAACGCCTGCATCGGACCACGGATCTCCGCCTACATCAAAGGGCTGGGGAGCCGGCTCCGGGAGCACCGCCTCGCGGGAGAGCCGCTCATCATGCAGTCCTACGGCGGCGTCCTGGGGGTGGAGGCCACCGCCCGGAATGCCATCGGCACCATCGAGTCCGGCCCGGCCGCCGGGGTCACGGGCAGCGCCTGGCTCGGCCGGCTCATGGACGTGCCCGACATCCTGGCCACGGACATGGGCGGCACCACCTTCAAGGTCAGCGTGATCCGGGACGGTGTCGTCGAGATGGACTACAAGCCGGTGATGCTGCGCCATCAGATCTACTCCACCAAGATCTGGGTGGAGTCCATCGGCGCGGGCGGCGGCAGCATTGCCTGGACGGATGACCGGACGGGGTTGCTCAAGGTGGGGCCGGAGGGCGCGGGCGCGCAGCCCGGACCCGCGTGCTACGGTCTCGGCGGGACCGAACCCACGGTGTCCGACGCCGATCTGGTGCTCGGTTACCTCAATCCCGACTATTTTCTGGGCGGACGCATGTCCCTGGACCCCGGGCGGGCGCGGCGCGCCGTCGAGCAAAGGGTCGCGAAGCCTCTGGGCCTTTCCGTGGAGGCGGCCGCCGCCGGCATCTACCGCATCATCAACGCGCACATGAGCGATCTCATCCGGCGGGCGACGGTGGAGCGCGGCTACGATCCACGGGACTTTACCCTGTTCGCGTTCGGCGGCGCCGGGCCGGTGCACGCGGCCCGCTACGCGGCGGAGCTGGGCATTAAACAGGTGGTGGTGCCGCTGACGGCGTCGGTGCATAGCGCCACCGGCCTGGTCAGCTCGGACATCGTCTACCAGTACGGCAAATCGGACCGGCTGCAGGTGCCGGCGGACCACGAGCGCGTCAACCGGAACTTCGACGAGCTTGTGCGGCGCGCCCGCGCGGATCTGGGCGGTGCCGGTTTCGAGGGCGACGGCGTCCGGATCGAGCGAAGCCTCGACATGAGGTATCGTTACCAGGTGCATGAATTGAACGTCGCCATGCCCGAGGGCGACGCGGCGCTGTCCGAGCAGGAGCTGGGCCGTATGTACGAACGTTTCGATGACCTCTACGAACGAACCTACGGCCCCGGCTCCGGTTATCGCGAGGCGGGGAAGGAGATCATGAACTTCCGGCTCGCCGCCACCGGGGTGCTGGACAAGCCCCGACTGCAGAAGTATCCGTTGTCGTCGGACGACGCGAGCGGTGCCGTCACGGCACGCCGGAAGGTCTTCTTCGAGGAGTTCGAGGAGCCACGCGAGACGCCGGTGTACGGCTTCGAGGGGTTGCGTCCGGGGAACGAGATGGTTGGTCCGGCCATCATCGAGACTCCGGTGACCACCATCGTGGTCAACCCCGGAGACCGGGCCGTCATGGACGCGTATCGCAACGTCAGGCTCCTCATCGGCCATTGAAAAGGGAACACCATGGACACGCGCATACGAGGCGTCGATCCCGTGACCTTCGAGATCCTGTCGCACCGGCTGCACCAGGTCACCCGTGAGATGGGCATCACCCTGGAGCGCACCGGCGGCACCGTCAACACCACGCAGCAGCGGGACTACATGGCCTCACTCTATCGCCCGGATGGCGACATCCTGTCCGCCGGCGCCACCCTGGGGCAGCACGTGGTGTGCGCCAGCTACGCGGTGAAGCGGATCATCGAGCGCTTTCCGCCGGACGAGATCTTCGAGGACGACGTGTTCCTGTTGAACGATCCGTACCTGGCCGCCATCCATCAGTCCGACATCTACGTCATCGCGCCGATCCACCACCGCGGGCGGCTGGTGGCCTGGAGCGCCACGTTCGTCCACGTGAACGACGTCGGCGCCATGTCGCCGGGGGGAGACTCTCCCGATGCCACCGAGATCTTTCACGAGGGGTTGCGGGTTCCGGGCATCAAGCTGGTGGAACGGGGCGAGCTGCGCGAGGACGTGTTCGACACCCTGACCAACATGACCCGCCAGCCGGGCATGGTGGGCCTCGATCTCAAGTGCGAGATCGCCGCCAACAACGTGGCCAAGGCAAGGCTCGGGGAGATGTACGAGCAGTACGGCGCGGAACTGCTGGAATCGGTGGCCAACGAGATGATCCGTTACACCGAGGCCATCCTCCGGGAGCGGATCGAGTCTTTCGGGGACGGCGAGTGGACCGAGGATCTGGCGCTGGAGGCGCAGGACACCTGGCGCATGAAGGTCGCGCTGCGCAAGCGGGGAGACCGGCTGGTCTTTGACTTCACCGGCACCGACCCGCAGGCGGTGAAGGGAGTCAATCTGCCGTTCCACGGCACCTTCGGGTTCTGTTTTGCCGCGGTGCTGACGACGCTGGTCTACGACTTGCCGAAGAACCACGGCGTGCTCCGTCCGCTGGAGGTCATCGCCCCGGAGGGGACGCTGGTGAACGTCACCTACCCGGGTCCGGTGTCGATGAACACCACCTCGTGCGGATTCGGAATCGGTTTCCTGGCCAGCTCCGTGCTGATGCAGATGCTGGGCACCCACGAGCACTGGAAGGACGAGATCGTCACGCCCAACGCCAGCCACCGGAACGGCAAACACTCGGGGATGAACCAGTACGGCCGCTACTGCGTGTTCAATCTCGCCCACGGCGCTATGGACGGCAACGGCGCCCGCGCTCACGCCGATGGCATCGACTCCGGCGGCAACTACATGAACTGTCCCAACGCGGAATGGTTCGAGCTCAACTTCCCGGTGCTCTACCTGTTCCGCCGCCACGCGGTGGATTCCGCGGGTCCCGGCAGGTTTCGCGGCGGGTTGGCGGTGGAGACGGCCCACACGCCGCACGACGCGCAGGAGGGGCGGCTGGGCGGTGTCGCCTACGGCGTCGCCGGGCTCCGGAACTCCGGCCACGGCATGTACGGCGGCTATCCCGGGGCGCCCAGCGTCATCGTTCTCAGGGAAGGCACGCGGGTCCACGAGGTCATGGGCCGGGACCGGAGCGCGGTGGACCTCGACGAGGTGGGCGGCCGGGAACAGGCGCTTCCGTATTGCAACTTCGAGTTCAAGGAAGGGGACGTCCTCTACATGCGGGTGGCCAGCGGCGGCGGCTACGGCGACCCGCTGACACGGGAGGCGGGTCGGGTGCGGGCGGACGTGATGGACGGGGTGGTCTCCGAGGAGGCGGCCCGGGAGATCTATGGCGTGGTGCTCACGTCCGAGACCGCGGAAGTGGACCTGGACGCCACCGATGCCCTGCGGGGGCGGCTGAGAGGTGGCAGCCGGGCATCCCGTGACACGCGGGACGGTGTGAACGGAGGGCGGGTGGCATCTTGCCCCCGGTGCGCGTCCGCGCCTGCGGGATCAGGAGGGGGCGGTTCCGAGGCGCGTGTCTTTCCGCCCACCGAGGCGGGGCCGCTCATGGGCGACCTCGAGGGGCGGTACGTGTTCGAGAAAGTCTGGTGCCCTTCGTGCAACGCGTTGCTCAAGGCCCACATGGTGCCGGAAGAACACTGACCTGCCCCCACCCGTCCCCGCCCCTGGACCCCGGGTCAAGCCCGGGGTGACGGGAGGAGGATCCCGCCAACGTCCTCCAGACCCTCGCGTCCGTCCACCGGGACCCGCGTCCGTTCACCGGGACTCTCGCACCCGTCCGCCGGGACCCCGCACCCGTCATCCGGACCCCCACACCCGTCATCCCGGACTTGATCCGGGATCCAGGAAGGGAGGGGCGGGAGTGCTTCCCCGCGTCGCGGGTCAGAACCCGAACTGGGCCATGCCGACTTCGGCGCCGCTCTTGCGGCACTCGTCCTCGAAGATTCGATGGATCTCGGGGTCCTGGTCCTGGTACTCGATCTGCGCGCCGCCGTTCTTCACGTCCTCGCCGGTATCCTTGAGCTCCTCCACCTTGTATTTGAAGCCCCAGGGCTTGAGCGCCAGATATCTGGCCGGCTCGGCGCCGTTGTTGAAGTGCTGGTGCCACCACTGAATCGGCGGCACGAACATGCTCATGCGGCCCCATTCCACCCGCTTTCTCGGGGCGCCTTCCTCCCACAGGAAGGAATAACCGGAGCCGGTCAGCATGACGATGTGCGCGCCGGCGCCGTGGCGGTGGGCCTTCTTGTACTTGCCCACGGGGAACTCCGAAAGGTGCGCGCTCATGGTGTTGTCGACGAACTCGAACAGGGTGGTGCGGTTGCCGCCGCCGCGCTCCTTGTAGTCCTTGGGCTGGAACTGCCACAGGTCCGCGATGAAGTTGGACTCCCACACCCGGCCTTTCTTCACGCCTTCGAGATAGCGGCCGGGCTGTCCCCACTGGTTGGCGTCGCCCTGGTAGCGGTCGCCGAAGGTGAAGGGGTTGTTGAAGATGTAGTCCAGGTTCCGGTAGCGGTTGACGACCATGGTGGCGTCGGTCAGCGAGATCATCCGTACCGGCTCCCGCCCCTGGGCGTTGAAGTGCTGGAACCAGGCGTTGAGCGGGATCGAGAACAGGCTTCCCCTCTGCCATTCCAGGGTGTGTTTCCTGCCGCCGTCGTTCCAGAGGGTCGTGGCACCCTGCCCGGAAAGGATGAACACGGCCTCCTCGAACAGGTGGCGCTGCGGACGGAGCTCTCCGCCCGGCGCGATCTCCTGGATCACCGTGTCGCAGGTGCCGGCGGCGCCGTCGAGATTGACGAAGGCGCCCTTGCCGCCGGTGCGCGCCCAATCGCCCAGCTCGAGTTCCAGGAGATCATCGATGATGAACCCCTTGTAGACGGGGACGCTTTCCCACTGCTGGTAGATCTCGTAGGGGCTGATGGGGGCGAAGGCCGAGGCCTCGTTCAGGTTCTGTTCCATCCCGTTACCGATATCGGTGGTGGCAGGCTTGCTCATGGCGAATGACTCCTTCCTTTGGACGTCGATTTTTTGGGCGATTGAAGCGTCCTTCGACTTCGCTTCGCTAACGCTCCGCTACGCTCAGGACGAACGGAAATTCAGAACGTAACCCCGTTCGTCCTGAGCGTAGCGAAGCGGAGTCGAAGGACGCCGTTCCAGTTTTAACGGCGCTCCTCCCGGTAGAGCCCGAAGGCCTCCTTCACCGGGCGGTCGTTGACCGAGAACAGGATGGCCTCGTCCTTGTGGCTGTTCTCGTGCTGGTGCCACGACCACAGCGGCACGGTGAAGAAGTCGCCCTGGCTCCATTCGATGCGCTGGTCATTGATCATGGTGGCGCCGCTGCCGCGAAACACGTGATAGACGGTCGTGCTGGTGTGGCGGTGCGAGCGCGTTTTTTCGTCGGGCCGGATCATCTGGATCTCGCAGCCGATGGTCCGCAGCGTGAAGCCCCCGTTTCGGGGGTTGAC
Source organism: uncultured Binatia bacterium (SeqCode) (assembly GCA_965221155.1). Taxonomy (GTDB): domain Bacteria; phylum Desulfobacterota; class Binatia; order UBA9968; family JAJDTQ01; genus JAJDTQ01. Next base: position 3,955,455 of record OZ244869.1, read on the forward strand.
GTAACGAAGCAGCACCCCGTCGCACTCGTCTCCAGGGCTCGATGCCAGCGCCTTCAGGGACTCGTAGGTGTTCTCCCACGGATAGCGGAAGGGCGGATCGGGAAAATCCGAAAGCGGCTCGGGCGGCCGCGCCCAGCCGAACTGGTGCAGGCTGAAATCGGGCATGGCTTCCACCTGCTGCTGCTTCTGGCTGAAGGGCTCCACCGCCATGACCTCCAGGGCCTTGAGCAGCGGGCCGTCGTGGCCGTCCACCCAGACGATGTTCTCGCCGGTGCCGTTGTAGTGGTCGTGCCAGGTCCACTGCGGCGTGAGGATCAGGTCGCCGGGGTACATGCTGAACCGTTCGCCCTCGACGGTGGTAAAGGCGCCGCCGCCCTTGAGGACGAAGCGGAGCGCGGTCAGGGTATGGCGGTGGGCCTTGGCGATCTCCCCGGGCTTGACCAGTTGGACGGAGGTGTGCACCGTGTTGGTGGCGCCGGTGACGCCCGGCACGCCGGGATTGAGGAGGCGAATGGTCCGCCGTTCCGACTGCTCGAGGCTAACCAGCTCTCCGGCTTCCAATAAGCCGTTGTAGATGTCGTTCCACTTCCACAGGTAGGGGACCACAGTGGTCCTGGGCTCAAGGATCTCCCCTTCGTTGCCGGTGATGTTGGAGGCCCAGAAACCCGCCAACTGTTTGGTGGCCAGGTCCTTGTTGAGATTTTCGAGGCTCATGATCGTCTCCTCGCGCGGTGCCCGCCACGCGGGCGGGTTTGAAACCCGCCCCTACACGGCATGCCCACCACACGCAATCTTGCGCCACAGAAATCGGGCGTCCGATGTAGGGGCGGGTTTCAAACCCGCCCGCGCCCGCATCGCGCTACCGGCCGATACAGGCTCCTAGCCATCGATACGACGCATCACGTAGGCCATCCCGCCGCGGTAGGCCCGGTCGATGGCCATGCACTGTCCGGCCGCGCGCAGCACCGTGTCATAGTCCTCTTGCGTGAGCACATGCTTGTCGTAAACACCGTCCATCATGTCCGAATGCTCGGTGTCCGCGGTGGAGTGCACGTTCAGTGATATCATTCGCTTCAGGCTGATACCCAGCTCGTTCTCGAACTTCTTGCCAATGCGGTAGGACATACCTCCGTCCGTAACGATGTCCGGGTTGTTGCGGCGCTCCAGCATCTGGGAGGAGGTGAACGCGGCCAGCCATGGACCCTTCATGGCGATGTGGTGCCAGGCCAGGAACGCCGCCTGCGCCATGGGCGGCAGCTCCGCCGTCTCGAAGTCCTCCCGCTCCAGGCCGATGACCTCGCCCTGCTTGACCGTGAGCGAATAGTGATCCATGTCGCAGCGCGGGTCGTTGATCAGCTCGTCGCTCTCGTGGTGCCACACCAGCGCCTTGACGTCCAGAGGCGCCGCGGCCTGCACGTAGCCCCAGCAGTCACGGCGGTTCTTCGTGTAAAGGGCGTTCTGTAGGACGTAATGGCGTCCCCGCTCCATGGTCCAGGGCAGCGACAGCAGGTCCTGGAACTCATCCGTCTCGAACTGGCGTTTGCACATCTCGTTCAGGATGCTCTTGAGTTGCGCTATATCGGGCATGGTCTCGGACTCCTCTCCGGCGTGTCGGCCGCCGGTTCCTGGTGATTCAGTCGAGTGCGTCCATCATGTTGACGAGCTGCTCGCGGAAGGCGCGGTCGATCATGAGGCTTTCCCGGGCGCCCCGGAGCAGCGCCTGTTGCTCGTCGTCCGTTTGGCAGTGTTCCCGCGCCACCGCCAGCAGGAGCTGGCCGTGCTCCACGTCGGCGGTGACGTGCTCGGCGTTGTTGATCTGGTGCCGGAGCGGTATCCCCAGGTCCCGTTCGAGGTTCTTGCCGACGCGGTACGACAGCGAACCGTCGCGCACCAGGTCGTCGGAATTGCGCATCTCCAGCACCGACGATGCAGCTATCGCCTCGCGCCAGGGACGGTCCTTGGCCAAGTGGATCCACGCGTAGAAGCACGCCATGGCGCTGTCCAGCGGCCGCACCCGCTCGTAGTCCTCGGGAGACAGGCCGAAGATCCTGCCTTCCTGAACGGCCAGTGTGATGTGGTCGACCTTGCCCGCGGCCTTGTCGCCCATCAACTCTTCGCCCTCGTGCTCCCAGATGAGCCGCTTGACGCTCAGCGGCGACGCGCCGGCGACGAACCCCCAGCAATCCCGCCGGTTGGCGACGTAGTGCTTCATCTGGATGGACAGGGCCTGGGCGCGCTCCTGGGAGAAACGGAGGTCCAGCAGCCGGCGGAAGGGCGGGGTCTCGAACTGCTGGTTGACGAGCACTACCAGCTCCTGCCAGACGCCCTCGACGCCGTTCCGTTCCACGACGTTGGTTTCCATGTTGCTCCCCTTGTCATCCTGTGCCGCGGGAAACACGCGGACAGACTCCCGCCCGCCGTTACCCTTGGAGAGTCTACTTGCCCAGGATCAACCGCTGCAACCGTCCTTTGGCCCCGGGGCCGATGGAGAAGACCTGTTTCAACAGGCCCTGGATCTCGGCGCCGGACAGATAGGATATCTCGATGCCGATCCTTCCAGACGCGGCCTTGAATTCCGGATCGTCGAGGGTGGCCCGGAAGGCGGCCTGCAGCGCCTTCAGCCGGTCTTCCGGGAGGTTCGGCGGCGTCACGTAAGAGCGGAAGAACTTGTAGGGGGCGAGCCAGGCCTGGAAGGCCGTGCGGTCTTCCTCTTTCTTGATGTTGGCCGCGAACTCCGGCACGTTCTTGAGAACCGGTTCGGCCTTGTCGCCGCTCGTGATCACGGGAACCATCCTGTCGCCCCCCTTGCCCTTGAGCAGCTCCCTGGCCCGGACCCGCACCGATTCCCAGGAAGAGCAGTATCCGTCCACCTCTTTCCGTTGAATGGCGGCGCGTATCTGGGCCGTACCCTGATAGCCCTCCACGATATTGATGTTGGCGCCGACGAAGTCCCGCAGGATCAGCGGCGCCTCGCGGGTGAGGGTGCCGGCGGAGCCGAAATTGAGCGGTTTCGGCGCATTCATCAGACCCTTCAGGTCGGTCACACCGGTCCTCGTCATCACCATGCATGTGGGGGTGGCCTTGCCCGCGCTGCCGAGCCAGCCGAACTTGTTCACGTCGAACTTGAAGCCTTTGACGCCGACGATCTGCTTCATCACCAGCCCGCTGTTGGTGCCGGCGATGACCGAGCCGTCGCGCTTGGCGATGTTGTAGAGGTAGTTCATGGAGATGGCGAAGCCCGCGCCGGGCATGTTCTGGACGATGATCCGCGGCTTGCCGGGAATGTGTTTCGAGATGCTCCGGGCGATGGTCCGGGTATAGGTGTCGAAGCCGCCGCCCGGGGGCGCCCCCACCACGAGCCGCACCGTCTTCCCCTTGTAGAACCCGGCCACGTCGGCCCATGCCGTCGCCGGGAGGACGACACACAGGAGCAAGGACAGGGCTGCCAGTGAATATCGGAACTGGTGTTTCATCAGGAATCTCCTTCGCCTGAGTCAGAGTCTGTCCGCCCATTTCGCGCGGATCTGGGCCTTGTATTCGGCGCTGATGCCGGAGACCCTCGGGAAGTCGTCCTTCCAACTGTAGGGCCGGCACGCGTCCACCACCATGCACGAGGTGGTCAGCTCCCGGCGTTGCTTGTCTTCGGGCGAGAGCCGCGGGTTCAGGATGCTCGCGGCCACGTCGAGGATCTCGGAGTCGGTCTTGGGGTCCCAGCGGGTGGACATGGCCCACAGCACCTCGCCCATGTTGGTGATGTCCACGTCCTCGTCCACCACGATGACCATGCGCACGTCGCGGCCGCCGTCGCGGGTGGCGAGCACGCCGTACCCGGCCTGCTTGGCATGGCCCGAGTAGCGCTGCTCGACGGCCACGGTGACGATGAAGCGTCCCTGCCTCGGAAACCACACGCCGCGCACGTCCGGGATGCCGGCGCGCTCCATGGCCGACCAGATGTTGGCGGAGCGGATGTACTTGTGCGCTTCGCTGTTGAGGAAGGTCCTGAGCGGCGGGTCGCCGGTGATGATGGGGTCGTTGCGGTGGTAGACGGCTTCCACCTTCACCACCGGGGCGTGGCGCGAGCCCGAGGCGTAGTATCCCGGCCACTCGCCGAACGGCCCTTCCTCGCGGGTCTCCTGCTCTGGGGGCGGGATGGTTCCTTCGAGGACGATGTCCGCGAAGGCGGGCACCGGCAGCCCCGTCTTCTGCCCCTTGATGACCGGCACCGGGGCCTCGAGCAGGCCTCCCAGGAAGTCGTACTCGCTGACGTTCCAGGGGATGCCCACGGCGCTCGCCATCATCAGGCCCGGAGGCAGGCCGCAGACGATGGCCACCGGGCATGGTTCTCCGCGAGCCCAGTACTTCCGGGTGATGAGGTCGCCGTGCTTTCCAGGGATCATCCACACGCCCAGGGTGTCCTGGTCGTGGACCTGAATCCGATAGGTGCCGACGTTGATGTAGCCGGTGTCCGGATCGCGGCACACCGTGGCGGTGAAGGTGCCGATGTAGCGGCCGCCGTCATCCGCGTGCCATCGGGGAGTGGGAAACTTGAGCACGTTGACGTCGCTGCCGAAGGCGACGTTCTCCAGCAGCGGCGACTCGCCGATCTCGGCGGGGGGAATGGGCTTCAGGTTCTGGAGCCGGCTCTTGAGGGTCTGGACCACGTCGAGGCCTCGGATCTCCGACGGCATGCCCAGGGCCAGGGCGTCGGATTCCGGGGACCGGAGGACATTGCTCAGGACCCGGTAGCCTTCCGGGTAATCGGGGATGGCGTCGAACAGCAGGGCCGAGCGCTCCTCGGCTTCGGCCGCGATCTCGGTGAGCGCGCCGATCTCCAGGTCCCAATGGGCGTCCTTCACCTCTTTGAGCTTTCCGGCCTGCTTGAGCCGGTCGATGAAAGTCCGCAGGTTCAGGGCCGCCTCAACGTCCCTTGGCTCGCTTGTCATGCATCCATCTCCGGGGGCCGGGTTGAGGAGGGCGACCGCCGGTCGCCCCTACAAGTCATCGCGCCTTGCCGACAACGAGAAATCCTGTGCTTCTTATCATGCGACTTAACCGACAGGACACTAGTCTCGTTACCGATTTCTATGGCACGGGCCACTGGCTGTCAACCTGGACATCCGTGGAGTTTTTGTCTAAATCCCAGGGATACGCGCCTGTTCAAGCACGACCACCGGCCATCCCAGAGCACGTGGAGAAGCAGAAATGGTACAGATCACCGACCCGCTACGGCAACACGACTGGAACTCGAAGGAATACGTCGAAAATTGGGCCCAGCGCCAAAGGCGCAACGAGACGTTGCGCGCCCGGCAGTTTGCGCTGCTGGCCGGCCTGGTCCCGTTCGAGAGCGAGGCCGCTTTCCGGTTCATGGATGTGGGGTGCGGTTACGGGGCGCTCAGCAAGTTCCTCCTGGAATCATTCCCCCATGCCACGGCCGTGTGCCACGATGGCTCCGCCGCCATGGCCAAGCTCGGCGGCGAACGCATGAACGAGCTCGAAGGGCGGTTCGAGTACGTAGTCTCGGATTTCAGCAAGAAGGACTGGAGCCGGGTGGCCGGCGGCGAGTTCGACCTCGTGGTCTCGTGCAACGCCATCCACAACGTCCGGGCAGGTGAGGTCATCGAGGCCATCTATAAGGAGATCCACGGGCGCCTGCGGTCCGGCGGCCGGTTCTTCAACCTCGACCGGGGCTCGGCATCGGTGGACAACCAGCTCGGTTGGTTCGGAAGCGCCGGGTTCCACGACGTGGTGTGCCACGAGAAGGGCTCCGGACTCTCCCTCTACGGCGGCTCCAAGCCCTGATCCCTGCCGCCCCCGCTCCGTCGCGGAAATGACTCCGACGGGCTCGCCGGCCGGAAGCCATTCCTTCCCCGCGTGCATGTCTTCGGCCACGGCCGATCACTCGACTCGTGTCCTGAAACGGAAAGGGTCCTCTCTCGATGACGGGCGCACGGGCCGGCAACTTCGCACTGCTGTACAGCACGGTCCTGCTCATGAGCCTGGGGCAGGGCATGGTGTTCCCCACCATCCCGATGCTGGCGTCGTCCTTCGAGGTCTCGGCCGGGCTTGCCGTGCAGGTGGTGACGGCCCATGCGCTGGGCCGCACGATCATTCTGATCCCGGCAGGCCTGCTCCTCGACCGATACGGAGCCAAGACCGCCCTGCTGGCGGGAAGTGCTCTGGTGCTGTGCGGCGCGTTCGTGACGGCCGTCACCCCATTCTTCGGGTTGCTGTTCCTCGGGCAGTTCTTGGCCGGCGTCGGTGACAGTGTCTGGACCATGGGGCGCGAGGTGTCCGGCGTCGAGATGGTGGAACCGGAACAGCGTGGGCGTCTGTTGAGCGGTTTCATGGGGGTCAAGTCGGCGGGCATGGCCATCGGCCCGGTGGCCGGCGGCATCATTGCCCAGTGGGTGGGGTTCAGGATGGTGTTCGTGGTCTATACCGCCGCCGCCCTGGTCGTGTTCGTGACCGCGCTGCTGGCCCGAAAAGACGCGGTCCGGGGCCACGTCGGCAAGATCGCCTGGTGGGGAAAGGTCTCGGATGTCCTCCCGGACCTCCGGGCCACGTTCGTAATGCTGGTGTTCGCGACCTTCGGCATGCAGATGTACCGCACCGCCCTGCAAGGCATGCTGCCGCTCTACGCGGGCGTGGAGCTGGGCTTTTCGGCGGCGCAAGTGGGCAGCCTGTTCGGCGTATCCGGCCTGTTCGTCCTGCTCATGATCCTGCCCGCCGGCTTGATCACGGATCGCGTCGGCCGCAAGTACGCCAGCGTTCCCAGCACCGCGTTGCCCGGCATCGCCTTCCTCGCTTTCCCGTTCGCGTCCACCCTGCCGCAGCTCGTCGTGATCATGGTCCTCATCGGCCTCGCCCAGGGCATGTCCCTGGGCGCGCTGGCGGTGTCCACCTACGACGTGATCCCGGAGTCGGCGCGGGGGCGGCTCCAGGGACTCCGCCGCACCGTGGGCGAGTCCGGCGCGGTCATGGGCCCGCTGGTGGGCGGTTGGCTCGTCGGTCTGGTCAGCGCCGGCAGGACGTTCCTCTTCTATGCGCCGATCCTGCTGTGCGCGGCCGCGGGGCTCGCGTTCGTCGCCAAGGAGACGCTGGTGCGGAAGTAAGGGTCCATGTGACGACCGCGGCGTCGATGGTTCTCGGGCGGCGCTTGCCCCGATCGGTCAGGCGGCAACGTGGACCGAAGCCATGGTTCACGATGTTCTTGGGGGGTGACGTTCCTTACAGGGTCGCGCCGGGCTCACCCAGGGCATGCTCGGTCAGCTCACGGACGATGAAGTCGTAGGCGTCGTCGATGGAGTCCGTTCGGAACACGAGGTCGATGTCTTCCCGGTTGATGCAGCCGTAATCAGCCAGCGCGTCGAAGTTGACCACGTTGCTCCAGTACTTGGTCCCGAACAGGATGACGGGGAGATGCTTCCGGATTTTTCCCGTCTGCAACAGGGTGAGGATCTCAAACAGTTCGTCGAGGGTTCCGTAACCGCCGGGGAACACGACGACCGCCTTGGCCAGGTACATGAACCAGAATTTGCGCATAAAGAAGTAGTGAAAACGAAAACCCAATTCCCGGGTCACATACTTGTTCTCGAACTCCTCTTTCGGGATTGAGATCGTCAGCCCGACATTCATGCCGCGGGCTTCGGACGCCCCGCGATTGCCCGCCTCCATGATGCCTGGACCACCTCCGGTGCAAATCACGAAACGCCGCTTGGTCTCATCGAGCGTCTTCGACCATTCGGTCAGCTTGAATGCGAGATCGCGCGAGGCTTCATAGTACCGGGACATCTCCAGGTCGATTCTCGCACGGCCGAGATCCCCGTCGCCTGCTTCCGCGCATGCCAGGCGCGCCTCGGCCTCGTCCCGTGCCAATGTGCGCGCCGAGCCCATCAATACAATGGTGTCGTCGACGTGGTGATACTGAAAGCGGCTGTTCGGTTCGAGATACTCCGCCAAGATCCGCAACGCCCGGGCGTCTTTGCTGCGCAGGAATCCTTCGTTGTGGTAGGCGTGGGTGGCCTCTTTTCGGACTTCGTTCATAAGGTCTCCAGATGACGGTCTGACGAGTGCCTGCCCGGAAAACCCCCGGGCGCCTTGAATCCTATGGTGAATCGGGAGGTTTCCCTTGGCGTGGAGTGGTCCGATCCGTTAGCTTCCGCGCGGAATCAGGCTCAGTTTGGCTGATCCGGGCGAATCTTCGCGGGATTTTATCATGAGACAGGCATGTAAAACACTTTGCTCACACTGTTTGACAAGAACCCCGCGGGGCTCTACCGTAAGCGCACCCTGGCGCAGTGGATGCGGGTGCCGGCGGAGATATCGTTGTTCCGGCTCATAGGACATCGGTTCAAATCCAACCTCGTGTAAGTTTGACTCTACAAGATGGGAGGCCTCCAATGGACAAGGTGATAGACAAGGATTTGATTGATCCACAGGTTTACGATCTCTACGACGAGTACTGCCATAGCATGATGGACCGCCGTGAGTTTTTCAGGCGTGCCGCTGCCCTGGCCGTCGTCGGCGGGTCGGCGGTGTTGATGGCGCAGGCGCTGCTGCCGAACTACGCCAGGGCTCAGATGATTTCCTTCACCGACAAGCGCATCAAGGCGCGCTATGTCGAGTACGATTCGCCTGGCGGCACGTCCGGCAAGATGCGGGGCTATCTGGTCCAGCCGACCGGTGCGGGTCCGTTTCCCGCGGTTGTTGTCATTCACGAGAACCGCGGCCTCAATCCGCATATCGAAGATGTCGCGCGGCGTGCCGCGGTTGCAGGGTTCCTCGCCTTGGCGCCCGACGGGCTCGCGCCGATCGGTGGCTATCCCGGCAATGACGACGAGGGCAAGACGATGCAGCGGAGCCTCGATAGAGGCAAGCTGCGCACCGATCTTCTCAACAGCGCCAAGCATGTCAAAGCCCACGCGCTATCGAATGGAAAACTGGGGGCTACCGGCTTCTGCTTTGGCGGCGGCGTGGTCAATTTCCTTGCGGTCCAAATGGGAAGCGATCTGAACGCTGGCGTACCGTTCTATGGCCGCGCCCCAAAGACGGCCGACGTCGCCAGGATCAAGGCGGCGCTCCTGATCAACTACGCGGGAAACGACCCGCGTATCAACAAGATGGCTCCCGACTACACGGCGGCTTTGAAGGCCAACGGCGTAACGCACGAGGTGCATACCTATCCCGGAACGCGCCACGGCTTTCACAACAATTCGACGCCGCGCTATGATGAAGCCGCAGCGAAGCTTGCGTGGGAGCGGACGGTGGCCTTCTTCAAGAAGCATCTGTCGTAGTCGATCGGCCAACATTTCAACGGGCGGAAAACCGGCGGCCTTGTGGCCGCCGGTTTAATTTTGACCGCGATCTGACGCAAGACATCTAATCGTGGCGAACCGAGGCGGGATGACCGAGCCATGGCAATACCAGCTACGCATCAAGCTGGCGGATGAATTCGCCGAGGTCGCGCGGCACGGGAGCGGCCATCCCGGTATCAAGCCACTCAGCGACATACTCGGCCGGCACAACGCGGTGCTGAAATGCCAATACGATGCTTTCGCCGGCTATTGCGCCGAAGCGGAGCATGAGGGCGTGGACCAGTACCCCCTCTACGCCTGGACCAAGGCCACCATCGAAGATCCCGCCAAGAAGGCGAAGTACATCAAGTCCTTCACCATCTACGTGGACGGAGAGGAAGTCTATTCCAAGGCAAAGGCCGATGCCCTGGAGGCCGACTTGCGGCCCATGGTCGGCGGCGCGATGGTGACGGCGATGGCGAAGCACGACACCAATCCTGCCAACAACCCGCAGCCGCCGAAGCGTTATCGCTCTTGAGCACCGTAGGCGCCGTAATCGATTCGGGACAAAAACAGGGCATTCTAAGCGTTTTTGTGTCTGAATAATCGATTCCGCACGGCGAAGCCCAATGATAAGGATAAGGCCGGGAGCGGTTTCCCTGCCGGTTCTTTGCCGGGGTTGAGGTGGAATGAGGCATGAGCTGCCCCAATTGTAATCGTTTTCAAATGGGAGTAGCTTAATCTAAGCTTTTTCACACGGCTGTAATCGATTTCGCACATAAGAGAACGTGAGTAACGAGGAACAGACTCCCATCGGCCAGGCTTGGCTCAGGCGAGAGATGGCTTTGGCCGTGCCGCCGCCGGCGACGGAGAGCTACGTGGTGGCCGGCGCCCGGCGAACCGAGGTGCACAGCCCGCGAACCATCGAGCTGTACCCTCGATCCTATGCCGTGGCCGGATCCGCAGTGCATCACCTCCGATTCGCGCTGCGCTACGAACCCGTGGATCTCCGCTTGATGGTCACGGCCCTCAAGGCCATTGAGCCCGCCGAGTTGGAAGTCTGGGTGCGGGCAGAGCCTACGGGAGCCTTCAGCCGCCGGGCGTGGTTCTTTTACGAGACCTTCACAGGGAGAACGCTGGATGTTGAGGACGTCCGCACCGGCAACTACGTCGCGGCTCTCGGCCCCGACAAACATATCGTTGCGGAACGACGTGATTCCCCGCGCCACCGCGTTATCAACAACCTCCTTGGCGGCTCCGATCTCTGTCCAACCGTGCGGCGCACGCCGCGACTGGTCGAGCAGATGAATCTAAGGGTGGACGACGAAGCGCGATCACTCCTTGAGAGCTATGACCCGCAGCTCCTCGCACGTGCGGTGAACTATCTCTACACGAAAGAAACGCGGTCCTCATTCGCCATCGAGGGCGAGACGCCGAGCGCGAAACGCACCGAGCGGTTCGTCGCTGCCCTGAAAGCGGCGGCTGACTTCGATCCGAGCGACAAGATGGAGTTAGTTCGCCTGCAGGGGGACATTGTCGATCCGCGCTACGCGGCCGCCGATTGGCGCAAGTTCCAGAATTTCGTCGGCGCGACCGTCCGCGGGTATCGCGAAGAGGTGCATTTCATATGCCCGCGGCCCGAAGATGTGCGCGGACTCATGGACGCCTGGATGGCGTCGACGCGGCGGGTCGTGGAAGGCGGCGTCGATCCCGTCGTAGCGGCAGCGGTCTCTGCCTTCGCCTTCGTCGTCATCCACCCCTTCGAGGACGGCAACGGACGCATCCATCGTTTCCTGATACACCACGTCCTCGCAAAACGCGGCTATAGTCCGCCCGAGGTCATCTTTCCCGTCTCAGCGGCCATCCTGCGTGACCGTCGCAGCTACGATGAGGTGCTCGAAGCCTTCTCGCGTCCGCTCTTTGAATTCATCCAGTGGAGATGGACGGCAGAGCGGGGGATCGCCGTCGAGAACGACACCAGCGACCTCTACCGCTACTTCGACGCGACCGCGTTTGTTGAATACCTCTACGACCGCGTGGCGGACACGGTTCGCCGTGACCTCAAAGATGAGCTTGGGTTCATTGCCACCTTCGATAGGGCGTTCGAAGCAGCGCGCGAGATTGTCGATATGCCGGATCGCCGGGCATCGCTGTTCGTGCGGCTGTGCATGCAAAACGGCGGGCGGCTCTCGGCCACAAAGCGCCGGCAGTTCCCGGAGCTGGATGACTCCGAGATCGCTGCAATGGAAGCGGCGATCCAGGATGCCACCCGCTCCGACGGCTAGCGGGGGGCCGGGCGGGTTTGAAACCCGCCCCTACAACCCCGGCTTGCCGAACACAAGAAACGCAGCGCCGGTCGAGCAGCAGTGTTTGACAACCTTCCTCGCCCAAAATAAGGATAGCGCAGTTCCTCGAAGCAACCGAAGGCCGCAGTGACTTTGGGAGGTAACGACGATGATGTTTCTTTCCGGGCGATCGAATATGGGATTTCTGCTGCGACGCGCGCGGCGCACCGCAGTCTTGGCCGTGGCGGCCGGGGTAGTGCTGGCGTCAATGGCCGGAACGGCCGGGCAGGCGTCCGCCCAGATGGCGAACGACGCGATCAAGCAACTCGCCGCTGCCGCGCAACGCGAGGGCGAGCTGAACATCTTCGGGTCCGGAGACTGGCACTCTCCCAAGCTCATGTCGGCGCTCGAGAAGGGGCTCAACAAGGCCTACGGCATCAACGTCCGGCTCAAGGCGACGCCGGGCCCGAGCGCGTCGAAGCTGATGCCGCGGCTCATCGACGAGGTCAAGACCGGGCGCCCCGCCAGCACCGACATCTTCTTCGCCCCCTCGCGCCAGCAGATCCCGTCGGATCAGGCCGGGGCCCTCCTGCGCGTGGACTGGAAGAAGCTGATGCCCGGGCTCAAGGACGAGGAGATCGGTATCAATGGAGCCGCCGTCGTCGTCGGCGCCGCCATCCACATCATCGGCTACAATACCAACCTCGTGAAAGCGAAGGACCTGCCGAAATCCTACAAGGACTTCACCGACCCCAAATACAAGGGGAAGATCGGGACCACCGTCTTTGCCGTGGGTTGGGTCGAGGCGGCAATCCATCTGGGTGAAGAAGAGGCGACCCGCATCGTCGATGCCATGGTTGCCAACGGCACCATCATCGGCACCACCCGCACGGGTGTCCAAAATCGCGTCGCCACCGGTGAGTTCCCGATATTCGCCTTCGATACCAAGCCGGTGGCCTACTCGCGGCTCAAGGCCAAGGGGGCGCCGGTGGACTTCACCACCATGGACGATTTCATGTCGGGCACTGCGAGCGAGGTCAGCGTGCCCAAGACCAGCGCGCATCCGAATCTGGCCAAGCTGCTTTCCGTCTACATGCTGACGAAGCAGGGCCAGGACACCATCTGGAAAATCATCGGCCGCGATTCGCCGTTCCGTGACGGCTCGCAGCTCAACAAGCTGGTGGAGAGCAAGCGCGCCAGCGGCGCCAAGATCTACTTCGGCACCGATCAGAACGTGGTGAAGAACGCTTACTTCTACCGCAAGGTCTCCCGGAAGCTCGCCAAGAAACTGCGCGGGAACTAGTGTCCTGTCCGACCCAACGGTGCGATGCGGGCGCGGGCGGGTTTGAAACCCGCCCCTACAAGATTCCGCGGCGCGACTCCGGGGCCAGGACACTAGCGTGAACGACACCTACATCGTTGGAGTCGACATCGGGGGCACCTTCACCGATTGCGTCGCGGTAAGCGGCGAGGGGACCATGACCCTGGGGAAGGCTTCCTCGACGCCGCACAACTTCGCCCTGGGCGTGCTCGACGCGGTGCTCGACGCGGCGCGCAACCTCGGCATGGCCGACGAGCGCGCGTTGCTGAGCGCCACACGGCTCTTCTACCACGCCTGCACCATCGGCGATAATACGCTGATCACGCGCAGCGGCGCGCGCACCGGCCTCATCGCCAGCGCCGGGTTCGGCGACACCATCCTGATGATGCGCGGCGGCGTGGTGGCCGGACTGCCCGAATCCGAGGCCCACCACATGGCCGCTCTCACCAAGCCGGAACCCTTCGTTTCCAAACGGCTCATCGCCGAGGTCAACGAGCGCATCGATTTCGAAGGCGACGTGCTGGTGAACCTGGACGAAGCGGAAGCCGAGCGGGCCATCCGAAAGCTCGTGGACAACGGCGTCGAGTCGGTGGCGGTCTCGCTCCTCTGGTCCATCGCCAACGACCGCCATGAACAAATGATCGGCGAGCTGCTGCGGCAGCGCTACCCCGAGCTGTTCGTCACTCTCTCCAGCGAGGCTGCGTCCTTCCAGGGCGAATACGAACGCACGGCAACGACGGTCTTCAACGCCTACATCGGCCCCAGGATCGGCTCCTACCTCAACGATCTGCGAACGATCCTGCGGGACCGGGGACTGCAACGCGAACCGCTGATCATGCAGGCCTACGGCGGCGTGCTGGGCGTGGACGACTCGGTGCGGAAGGCGGTGGGGACCATCGAGTCCGGGCCGGCAGCCGGGGTCGCGGCCTGCCACTTCATGGGCCGTCTGAGCGGCATCGACAACATCGTGGCCGCCGACATGGGCGGCACCACCTTCAAGGTCGGCATCATCCGAGACGCCGCCATGGAGCGGGACTACCAGCCGATCTTTCTCCGTTACCGGCTGCTGTCTCCCAAGATCTGGGTGGAATCCATCGGCGCCGGCGGCGGCAGCATCGCCTGGATCGAGGAGGGCACGGGCCTCCTGAAGGTCGGCCCCCGGGGCGCCGGAGCCAACCCCGGGCCGGTGTGCTACAACCGCGGCGGCACCGAGCCCACGGTCACCGACGCGAGCCTGATCCTCGGGTACCTGAACCCCGGGTATTTCCTTGGCGGGCAGATTGCCCTTGACGTGGAAGCCGCGCGCCGGGCGGTGGAGGAAAGGGTGGCGGAGCCCCTTGGCATGAGCGTCACCGAGGCGGCCAGCGCCATCCACCGCATCGTCAACGCCCAGATGAGCGACCTGATTCGCAACGCCACCATCCAGCGCGGACACGACCCCAGGAACGACACGATGTTCGCCTTCGGCGGCGCCTGTCCGGTGCATGCCGGCCGGTTCGCGGCCGAGCTGGGAATCGAGCAGGTGGTGATCCCCGTGACCGCCTCGGTCCACGGTGCGGTGGGTCTGGTGTCCTCGGACGTGGTGTACGAAGAGGGGGTCTCCGACCGGTCCCTGGTGCCCGTGCCGGCCGGCCGCGTCAACGCGTCCTTCGCGCCGATCCTGTCCAAGGTCCGCCGCAGCCTGGAGGACGCGGGCTTCAGCGGCGGCGACATCACTCTCGCGCGCAGCGTGGACATGCGCTACCGCTACCAGGTCCACGAGCTCAACGTCCCGATCCCGCCGGGTGAGGCGGCCCTCACCGAGGAGGACCTCGAGGCAGTCTATGCCCGGTTCGACCAGCTCTACGAGGCAGCCTACGGCAAGGGCTCTGCTTACCGCGCCGCGGGCAAGGAAATCGTCACCCTGCGCGTGACCGGCTCGGGGGCGCTGCCCAAGCCCGCCCTGCGGCCCTTGGAGGGCGGCGGCGAGGCCTCGGCGGCCCGGAAAGGCACGCGGCCCGTCTACTTCGAAGAGTTCGGCGACTTCGTGCCCACCGTCCTCTATGACATCGCCCGGATGCGTCCGGGCATGGTCATCGCCGAGCCGGGCGTTATCGAGACGCCCATCACGACGGTCCTGATCAATCCGGGGGACCGGGCGGTGATGGACGACATCGGCAACATCCGCATCACGGTCGGCTCGCGCGCGACCCTTTCCAGGGGGGAGGACGATGATGGAGCGCGGCGGTAACGGCCGGACCGTGGATCCGGTGACCTTCGAGATCCTCTCGCACCGGCTCCAGCGCATCGCCAAGGAGATGGGCACGACCATCGAGCGGGTGGGCGGAACGGTCAACACGACGCAGATGCACGACTACATGGCCTCGCTCTACCGCGCCGACGGCGAGATCCTGGCCACCGGTGAGTCCATGCCCTGGCACGTGGCCTGCGCCGGATTCACGGTCAAATGGATCAAGGAGCGTTTTGCCGAATACGACGGCGTGAACGAGGACGACGTCTTCCTCCTGAACGATCCCTACGTGTCGGCCGTCCATCAATCGGACGTCTACCTGATTTCCCCCATCCACGTGGAAGACCGCCTGATCGGTTGGAGCGCGTCGTTCGTTCATGTGATGGACATCGGCGCCATGTCGCCGGGCGGCGATTCCCCCGAGGCCAAGGAGATCTGTCACGAGGGCCTGCGCATTCCGGGCATCAAGCTGGTGGACCGGGGCAACCTGCGCAAGGACGTGTTCGACACCCTGATCAACATGACTCGGCGTCCCGACATGGTAGCCCTCGACATCAACTGCCAGCTTGCCGGCCACAGCGTGGCCAAGTCGCGCATGCAGCAGTTCTATACCCTCCACGGCGTCGACCTTATGGACGCCGTCGCCGAGCAGATGATCGACTATTCCGAGCGGGCGCTGCGCAAGCGCCTGGAGAATATCCCCGACGGCGAGTGGAGCGACAGCGCCGCCATCGAGTCCAGGGAGGGCTCGTGGACCGTGCGGCTGACCTTGAGAAAGCAGGGCAGCCGCATGGTCTTCGACTTCACCGGCACCGACCCCCAGGCGAGCGTCGGCGTCAACCTGCCCTACCACGCCACTTTCGGCACCTGTTTCGAAGGCATCGTGGAGACCGTGGCCTACGACTTTCCCCGCAACCACGGACTGTTTCGGCCCATCGAGACCATCGCTCCGCCGGGGACCCTGGTCAATGTCACCCATCCGGCCCCGGTTTCCCTCAACACCACCTCGGGCGGCGCCACTGCCAAGTACCTCGTGGTGTCGGTGTTGAACGGCATGCTGGCGGGCAGCGCGGCGTGGCGCGACGAGATCATGGTACGTATCTGGGGCGGGCGCCGGGTGCGGACCTCGGGCTTGAACCAGCACGGCATGTTCTATTCGACGAGCCTGGCCATGTCGCCGCTCAGCGGCAGTGGCGCGCGGGCCACCATGGACGGGGTCGACACTACCAAGCTCGACTTCATGACCTGCCCCAACGTGGAGTGGCTGGAGGCGAATTGCCCGATGCTGTTCCTGTTCCGGCGCCACGCCAAGGACCAGCAGGGGGCGGGCCGGTTTCGCGGCGGCACCGGCGCGGAGATGGCGTTCTCGGTGCACAAGGCGCCCGACGGCAAGATCGAGGGCGTCGCCTTCGGCGTGGCCGGCCTCATCAACGGCGGCCGCGGCATCTTCGGGGGTTACCCCGGCGCGCCGAGCATCCTGGTCCACCTGGAAGGGACCGCGCTGGGGGAGATGCTGGGCGCCGACCGGGTTCCGCACGGCCTCGACGAACTCGGCGGCACGCCGCGCGTGCTGTCCTACGTGAGCTTCGAGCTGAAGCGGGACGATGTCCTCTACTACACCCTGGGCATGGGCGGCGGCTACGGCAGCCCGCTGGACCGCGACCCGGCGGCGGTGTTGAAAGACGTGGAGAGCGAGCTGGTGTCGGTGGAGACCGCCCGCAGTGTCTACGGTGTGGTCATCGAACCGGGTACGCTGACGGTGGACGTCGAGGCCACCGAGGACGTCCGGCGGCAGCGCCTGCTGGAGAACAGGGGAGCCGGGTCGTGAGCCGGCCGTTCCGGGAAAATCTCGAGGTGGTGGAGGAGCAGGGCACCGAATGGGTCCAGTGCGCCGCCTGCGGCCACCGGCTCTGCGGCCCGGGCGAGGACTGGCGCGAAGCCTGCGTGACCCGGCTGCTGCCGCCCGGGCGCATGGGGCCGTTCCACGAGATCATGGAGGGCCGCGCCCTGCTGGAGGAGCGCTACTGCCCCGGCTGCGGCGTGTCGCTGGATGCCACCGTGATCGTGAACGAGGAGCGCCCGGTGCAGCGCGCCGCGCCCAACCGGGTGACGCCGGAACCGCTGGTCCTGGACGCGGCCAGCGCCGCGGTGGTGGTGCTCGACCTCAACACCAAGGCCGAGGACGCCTCCCAGCCGGCGCAACCGCTGATCCGGCCGGCCGGCGCGTTCCTCGACAAGGCCCGGGCGGCGTCGGCGCCGGTGATCTTCACGGTGGTGGTGTGGGAGAAGGATACGCCCCAAGGCGCGGTGGCCGGGGCTCTGGCCCGCCGGGACGACGAGCCGGTCCTCTACCCCAACGGTTACGACAAGTTCCTCGGCGGCGAGTTGCGGGAGCTGCTGGAGGGTTGGGGCACGAGCACGCTGGTGTTCCTGGGCGGCGCGGCGAACTTCGCGCTGCTCTACACCGCCACCACGGCAGCGCGCGCCTTCGGCTACACCGTGGTGGTGCCCCTCGACGGGATCTATGCCCATTCCGATTATGAGATGGAATACACGCTGCACCAGTTCACGGTCCTGCCCCGTGTCGCCGACAGATTCCGCTTCTCCAGGCTCGCCGCCATTGATTTCCGTTGAACGGTTAGTCGCTGGTGGGGAGGGCGCCGGGTGAGGTCGCGGCGACTGTGGATGGGCGCGCCGCCCTTCGTCGCGGTGAGCCTGGTGGCGCTCGTCGTCATTGGTTTCCTGCTGGTGGTGGTGGTTCAGGTGGCGTTCCTCGAGGACGGCCGCATCGCCGGCGGCGTCTGGACCCTCGACAATTTCCACGAGATCTTCCGCGACGACTCGGCCTTCCGGGCGTCCGTCAACACGTTCTGGTTCACCCTCGTGGTCGTGGTGACCTCGCTGACGTTGGCGGTCCCCATCGCGTTTCTGGTGGAGCGCACCGACCTGCCGGGGCGCGGCTGGGTGGTTTCGCTGCTCACCATGACCCTCGCGGTTCCGGCGTTCTTCCCGGCCATGGGCTGGCAGTTCCTCCTCCACCCCCGAATCGGCGTGTTGAACCAGTGGCTGATGGGACTCCTGTCCCTCGACGCGGCGCCGTTCAACATCGGCGCCGTGCCGGGAATGGGTTTCGTTCAGGGCCTCAACTTCGTGGGGCTCGCCTTCATCATGATCGCGCCGGCCTTCCGCAACATGGATCCGGCCCTGGAAGAGAGCGCCCAGGTGCACGGCGCGCGGTTCCGGGACCGGCTCTGGTGCGTGACGCTGCCGCTCATGTGGCCGAGCATCCTGGCGGCGGGTCTCTACGTGATGGCGCTGGGAATTACGACCTTCGACGTCCCTGCATTCCTTGGCATGGGCAACCGCACCTACACCCTGAGCACGTTTCTCTACATCCGCGCGCAGCCCCTCGACGAACCGCCGGACTACGGCATCGTCGGCGCCATCAGCGTCTTCATGATGGCCCTGGCGCTGCTCGTAAGCTGGTGGTACCTGCGCACTATCCGGCGCGGCGAACGCTACCAGGTGATCTCGGGCAAGGCCTACCGCCCGCGGCTCATCGGGCTGGGACGGTGGTGGATCGCGGGATGGCTGTTCATCGGGTTGGTGATGACGCTGAACCTGCTGCTGCCGTTGTTGATGCTGGTGTGGGCGTCCCTGATTCCGTTCCTCATGGTGCCGTCCTGGTCGGCGTTTCAGATGGTGACGCTGTCCAACTTCGAGAACATCCCGTGGGACACGTTCTGGTTCGCGCTCAAGAACTCCGCGGTCCTGACGCTGGTGGTGCCGACCCTGGCAATGGTGGCGGGGGTAGCGCTTTCCTGGAATATCATCAAGTCGAAAAGCCGTCTCTCCGGGTTGTTCGACGTCGTGTCCTTCCTGCCGCACGTCATACCGAACATGATCTTCGCCGTGGGCGCGCTGTTCATCGCCCTGTTCTGGTTGCCCGTCTACGTCCCCTTCTACGGGACCATCTTCATCATCATTCTCGTGAACGTCGTCGCCCGCATTCCCTTCGCCACGAGGATGTACAACTCGTCCCTGTTGCAAATCCACAAGGAGCTCGACGAGGCCGGCTATGTCTCCGGGCTCGAACCCATGACCGTCTTCTGGCGCATCGTGCGGCCGCTCCTGGCTCCGACCCTGCTCTACGCCTGGCTCTGGATGGCCCTCCTCGCCTACAGCGAGCTGACCATGGCGGCGCTGCTGGTGACCCGCAACAACACCACCCTGCCGGTCTACATCTGGGCCATCTGGGGGGACGGAGAGTTGAACCAGGCCGCGGCCATCTCGCTCGTCGCGCTGCTCCTCGTGGTTCCTTTGATCATCCTTTATTTCGCCCTCGGGCGGCGCGCGGTCATGTGGCAGGGGTGACAGCGACTGAGCGGAGGCTTGTACTGGGCTCCATGATCACACGCGGCGGCGCCGTAAAATTAGCTAACTCAAATTCAAAACTTGAAATAGCCTAGTTTTGCGGGCTCGCAAAACCTCTCCCTGCTAGAATCGGTCAGCCAATCGTTGGCCGGCAGGACGGCCGTGTACAACCTGTTGCCGCTGAGTCGTGGCGAGATCGTGCGCTTCTCCCGGTATCCCGAGAGCCTCGAAGAGGCTCTTCTCGCCGGCGCATACCCACGGATATTCGACCGCGATCTCGATCCGTCGGACTGGCTCCGGTCGTATGTAGCCACCTATATCGAACGCGACGTGCGAACCATCAGCAACGTGGGTGATCTGGCCACATTCCAGCGCTTTGTGGAGCTATGTGCAGGCCGTACGGCGCAGTTGGTCAACTACTCGTCACTGGCCGACGACTGTGGTGTGTCACAGCCGAGCGCAAAAGCCTGGCTCAGCGTATTGCAGACAAGCTTTGTGACTTTCTGCCTCCCGGCGTTTCACTCGAATCTGCGCAAGCGGCTCGTCAAGATGCCAAGGCTGCACTTCTACGACACCGGTCTCGTCTGCTGGCTGCTGGGCATCCGCACGCCCGAACAGCTTCGCTCGCATCCTCTTCGCGGCCCGATTTTCGAGACCTGGGTGGTCTCGGAGATCGCGAAATACCGCATCAACCAGGGCGAGACGGGCGGCCTTTCGTTCTACCGGGACCGTAACGGGGCCGAAGTCGATCTCATCATCGAGCACCCGTCCCGCATCACGCTTGTCGAAGCCAGGTCCGCCGAGACTGCATCATCGAGTTTGTTCGAGGGCACCCGGCGCGTCCGGAAACATCTCCCCCAATCACCTCGCGCCTGTTCCGTGGTCGTCGCTTATGGCGGCGATCAACTCCAGGAGCGGGCGGAAGGGAGCCTGATACCTTGGCGCAAGCTGCATGAAGCGGGCTTTTGGGCGACAGGGGAGTGACCCGAGGCGCACACCGGCTCGGTCGGGGTGGTGATGACGCGACCTTGCACACTGCGGGATGAAACCGGTAGAAGGTGCACACTTGGAGGTTTGGATTGTGTCCGAAAATGAACGTCGAAGGCGCAGAGAAGGAATCATATTTCTGGTCGGGTTCGGGTTGTGCATCCCGGCCGCCAACTGGCTCATCGGCAACGTGGGCACGGTGTGCCCGCCGAACTCGCCGTGCCTGATCCCGGTGGCTCCCGGGGTCATGGCGCCAAGTGGGGTCGTGACCATCGGGCTGGCGTTCGTTCTCCGCGATCTGGTGCAGCGCCGGATCGGTGTCAAGTGGGCGGCGGTGGCCGTCGTCCTCGGCGCGGGCCTTTCCGCGTTTTTCGCCCCGCCCGCCCTTGTCGTGGCCTCCGGTGCGGCCTTTCTGTTTTCCGAGACCGCCGACCTTGCCGTCTACACACCCTTGCAACGGCGCCGGTTGCTGCTGGCCGTCTTCGCCAGCAGCGTCGTGGGTCTCATCGTCGACAGCATCCTGTTCCTCTATCTGGCCTTCGGTAGCATCGAGTTCCTGTTGGGACAGGTCATCGGGAAGTCCTGGATGGTGGTGCTCGCCTTGCCTTTCATCGTTCTGCTGCGCCGGCGTGACGAGCGCCTGGGACTAAGGGCCGCTTGAGAAGGGCGGCGTCGGTAGACCGGCGGGTGCGCGCCTCGCGCAGCGTAGAGCTCTCCAGGCACCTACACGTCCTCCTGGACATCGGTATCTTCCTCTGTTTCTTCCTACTCGGTCTGAACGAGCTCGACGTCTCCGGGTTCATCACGGCCATCCGTGGCCCAGTCTGGGTGTCGTGGCGGGACGGGAGGCTCCCTTTCGCGGTTGGCCGGGCGGTTTGTGGAATGTAGACACTTTAGCTACTATAGTTCGAATGAAGGAAATGCCTGCGAGGGATGCCAAGAACCGCTTCGGCCACTTGATCGATGCCGCACAAAGTGCACCCGTACGCGTGACCAAGAACGGCAGGGCGGTCGGCGTCATGATGTCGGTGCAGCACTACGAGCGGCTTCGTGGTGCCGCATGGGAGCGGCTGACCGCGACGATGGACGGCTTGGGCCAGGAAGCATCGGCGAAAGGGTTGACAGAGGCCGGGCTCGAAGCGCTTCTGGCGGATGAAAGCTGAGCGTGTCGTTCTCGATACAAATGCGAGCCTGTCTTACCAGAAGTAACTAACCCCCTGATTTTTCAGACGCTTTATCTGACATCCCTTAGTCGCCGCTATTACCGTAAGCGAATCGCAAGCGGTTTGAGTACAAGAACCGCGTCCCCCAGCGCCCGCACGTCTTGTTTCCTTGGAGTTTAGGTTTCCTCGTACATGCCCCGGCCGGTGCGCTTGATCCGGTCCTCCTTCGACCAGCGTACGACCAACTGCCGGAGGTAAGCTCGAGGAGATCCCCGACGGCTTCGCCGCCCAGGGGGCCATTGCCCCTCTCATTCCGTCCTCTCTGGGGCACTCCAGCCGAGGCCTACGAAAAAAGACTGCCGCGGCAGTCGCAGCACAAGCCCCACCACTTGTCTGCCCCTCTGCCGGCTCAACAGAACACAACGTCATGATAAACAGGACTCTGGCGGCATGATCGGACGTCTGGAATACACCTTAAATCTGCCGCGATCCTGTCCGAGAAAGTGGAACCACCTCACAGGACCCTGGCGGCATGACCCCATTACCCCAGAATACACCTTATCTCTGCCGCCATCCTGTCCAACAAACCGGGACCACCACACAGCGCCTCAAGCCGCGCCTCCCGGTCCTCGACCCCCTGGTCCGCCTCCACGGGGTCGACGAGAACGCCGTGGCAGAGATCGCCCCGATCCTCGGCTTCCTGCGCGACTCGCAGGGGGGCTTCGAAACCGCCGTCCTGCTTGTCCACCACGCCCGCAGGAGCGGCGCCACGAGGCCGGGCCAGGCCCTGCGCGGCTCGTCCGAGCTGCACGCCTGGGGCGACAGCAACCTCTACCTGCGCCGACGCGACAAGCAGATCGTCATGACCGTCGAACATCGCGCCGCCCCCGGCCTCAACGACATCGAGATCGAACTCGCCGATGACGGACAGGGGCCCGCCTTCCGGCTCCGACGGGCGGTGCCGGACGAGGTGGCGTCGAAGCCAGAAACCCCCGAACAGCGCGTCGCCAGGTGCTCGCGGACGCCGAAACCCCGCTCTCCCAACGCCAGATCCGCGAGCGCGCCACAACCCGGCACAAGACCGTCGGCGCCATCCTCGGAAAGCTGCTCCGCGAAGGTCGCGTTGAGCGTGACACCGCGGGCGGGTACAGCATCGTCGGAACCGGGAACCGTCCCCCGCCGACGCCGATCGCGCACCAAGCCTCCAAACCGACAATGGGTAAAGCGATCGGCCCGTGGCCGGAAGCTTGCTTACGGCCACGGTAGCACTCCGTCGCGTGGACGGCGCAGGTCACCCGAAGGGCCGTAGAGAAGCGGAGGAGCCGCGTGAGCGGCTTGACCCCGTGACGGCGCAGCGACACCCGGCCCCGCCTCGCTCAGGTCGTCGCCCGAAGACCATCAAATAGCGTGATCGCACGGCCATCAGTTACCGAGAGCACGCTCAACGCCTCACCGGTCGCGCAATCCTCGCTATACTGTGTCCCATCGGGCGGCCCCCTCAGTGACCAGATTGCTCTCGTACACCACGATCTGATCACTGAACGCCGCCCGAGCTCCCTCAAGTGATCGATATTTCTGCTCGCCTATTTAGATTTCCGTCTATTCCGATACATCTGCCATTCTTGTGTAACGTTAGCAGATTTTAAAATGTAATCTATTGGTTTTATGGGTTAAATAGTCTGAACCGGCTTGTGGTACATCTCAAGTTTGCATAGTCGTTCTGAAACCGGATTCGTTTACAACTCCAGCGCAACAGGTGCGTTTGTCATAGACTTCTCCCGCACCCATTTTTTGGGCTGGGTGGCCGCGGGTGGGTAACTGCCCGCGGCCACCCAGCCACACCGATCCACCCACCATCACTTCCCGACACCCGTTCCCGGCCCGAATCGCCTCCCCGGCCGGCGCCGATCAGCGTCCCCGGGAGCCACCCTGCAATGCCGGCCAATCTAGCAACCGATCCGCCGCCCGTCATCTCATCCCCCAACCCGAATGCCGCGCCCGTCCCCGGTATCGCGGAGGTGAACGATCGCGGTCTTCGGGTTGCGTCACGGCCCGGTATGAAAATGCCGCTCCCGATGGCGTCCCGATGGTCCCTTGTTCTCGTCGGCCCATCCGAGGATCCTCATGTCATGCGCTGCCGACGTACTCGTCACCAGCAGGGTGGCGAGCGCGAAGACCGCGGCTATTACTCGTCCACCGCGCATGCCTTCCTCATTGCCTGTGCGGCTTCGTCGAGCGCCGCCTCGGGCGCGTACTTGGCTTCGATCCGGATCTGCTCCCCCTCGATCTCGATCCGGATCGGCCCGCCGGCCCCGACGGCCTCCAGCACCCGGGCCGCTTGCAGGCTGACTTGCCAGTCCGGACGCGGGTCGTCGTAGGTCACGACCCGGCGCCGGATCGAGCTTCTCGCATCATCGCTTCCGTCCGTGCCTGCGATCCGTACTCGTACCTCGCGGCTGGTCCAGTCCCGATCCCTCCACTCGAGCCACAACGCCTTCACGGGGTTGTCGAAGAACGTCAGCGCATCGGGCTCTCCCGGGCCTATATCCACCCTCAGCCAGGCCGTGATCGGGCCCTCCCCGGCCCGGCAGCTCAAGCCCAGGATCGCGTCCGCGCGATCTCGATCGCCGGGATACTCCCGGGCCCGCGAGCTGCCGGGGAGCTTGACGGCGCTCTTGACCGGGATCACATAGATCCAGTGCCCGAGCCCGTCGTTGCTCCGCACCGCGTTGACGTTGCTCGCGAGCTCCGCACCCTGCGTCACGGCCGCGGCCAGAGCCCCGGCGAGGAGTGCCGCCGTGGCGGCCGCCGCTCTCATCGCGTCCGTCATACTTGTGCTACACGGCCTTATTTCTATGAGATTTCCAGCGATTTCCGGCGCTGCGGATTCTTGTTTCGCACTGTCCTAACGCGCTTTTCCAAGAATTCCCCTGAATTACTTCGACCCGCCTGACTCCGCCTCTCAAGTTTGCGGAAGCATACCCGCAAAAGCCGCAAAACGCATTCCCAAGCTCACCGTAGACGCGCTCGAGGCCGACCACAAGCCCTGGATTGTATGGGACGACAAGCTCACGGGCTTTGGCGTCAGGGTCCAGCCCTCCGGCGCCAAGACCTTCGTCGTCAACTACCGCACAGGGACCGGCGGCCGCTCGGCCCCCAACAAGCGCATCACCCTCGGTCGCTTCGGCCGCATCACTTCGGACCAAGCCCGGCGCATGGCCCAGGAACTCCTCGGCAAGGTCGCCTCGGGCGAAGACCCCGCCCAAGAGCGCGCGGAGGCCAGGGACATGCCCACCCTGGCCCCGGGCCTTCGAGGACTACCTGGGAGCCAACCCCAGGCGAAAGCCCCGCACCGTGGAGATGTACCGCATGAACCTCAGGGTGTGCTTCGGAGACTGGCTCTCTCGCTCCCTCGACGCCATCGACCGTGGTGACGTGGAGGCCCGCTTCCACCGGGTCACCGAGCGCCGCGGCTGGGCCACCGCCAACCAGGCCGTCTCCATGTTGCGCTCCATCTACCGCCGCTCCAGCATCGACCACGAGGGGCTGCGAAACCCGGTGGAGCTCTGGATCGCCGGCGGCGGACGTCTCAACCGAAAGCGCCGCCGACGCATCTCCTCCCCGGCCGAGGTGCTGCCGCGCTGGCGTGCGGGGGCGGATGCGGTCGGGCTCCCGTCCGCGCACCGGGACATCTTCCTGATCGGAGCCTACACCGGCATGCGCCTGGGCGAGGTGGTCTCGCTCCGTTGGGAGCGCATTGACCTCGGCCCCGGCGTCCTGCGTGTCGAGGAGACCAAGACCGGCGAGCCGCTGGAACTCCCGCTCACCCGCCAACTCGCCGCCGTGCTGGAACGCCGCCGGGCCGAGGCCGGGGGTAGGGACGAAGGCTGGGTGTTCCCCTCGTCCGTGAGCGTCACCGGCCATCTTAAGAACCTTCACCGCTACCATGCCGGTATAAGCCAAGGCGGCGGCGCCCGCTTCTGGTTCCACGGCCTGCGAAACGCCTTCATCACCGTGGCCGAGCGCGACCTCATGCTGCCCCGCCCCCTCACCAAGCGGCTGGTGAACCACGCCCGCGACGACGACATCACGGAGGGCTATGCCGCCGACTGGACCGTCGAGCAACTCCGGGAGCCCGCTCAGTGCGTGGCCGACCGCATCGAAGCCTTGCTGAACGCAACCGCGCCCATGGAGGGCATCCGCCAGTCGGAAGGAGTCCGACACATGCCGGGCTGACGGCGGCGTCACACGCCCCGTCAACCCGGCTGCCGTGGGAGCACGTAGACCCGGAACGGGGCGAGTTGCGGCTGCCGGACTTCAAGACCGGCTCCAGGATCGTGCATCTCGGCGAACACGCCATCGCCGTCCCTCGCGGCATAGAGCGAGTTGAAGACAACCCCTAGGTGACCAAGTTGGAAAGGATCACCTGACGGAATCGTTGGCGAGATGGGCGTCGGCGCTTGTGGCCGAGCGACCTACAGACCACGCGGCGGGCCGACTGCAGTAGCGCTCGAGTTCGAGGGGGTCATATGTGCCGTCTGCCTTCCTTTCTGACCTATGCTTCCCACTCTTTATATGAGCGCTCAATCTTCTTCAGAACTTCCTTCGTCATCTCAATCTCCAGTTCAGTCAGCCGTTTCTTCATCTCTTGCTGGTAAATGCGCCATCTGAACTTCTCGACGATCACGTCCACTTCCTTGCCGAGTTTGGCAAACGCGAGCCGCCTCGATTCCAATTCGGCCAATCGTTGTTTGGTTACGCGTTTCCAGCCTTTCAAGTCTCCACGAGCGATCATGGTCTTGCGCTCTTCTTTTCCGACGTCCGCTTCGTGAAACGCGTGGAACTCGGCCAACGCGACCTCATATCGCTTGTAGAGTGTCGTCTTCTTGACGGCCTCCTCCGCCTTCTCGCCAGCCATCTCCATCACCTGTCTAGCGAGTTCATGAATACTGATCTCAAGCTCCATCGCCCTGACCAAGCCATCATCCTCCACACCCTTGGTCTGACTCCGGGAGTCATGAGGCGACATTAAAAGAACGACCAGAAAGACAACGACAAACACCGGGGGGCTCCACGTCGCATCCATCCTGGCCTTTTTGCATTTCCTGGTACGTGTTCTTGAGAGATCGCCACTCGCGTTGGGCGCGATTATCCCCACGCTTCGGGTAGCGGCAGTCGTTCGTTCAGCGTTTGAACGCCCCATTCCCTTTCTCCTCCGAAGTTGTTGCCCCTGGCTTTCGGTTGTGGGCGCGACCGACACCCGGCAACGCCGCGGCTTCCCGGCGAAACCACGAGCGATCTCCACCATCTGCTCCAGCGCTGTGCTGATGCCGGTCAACATCGCAATACGCGACCGTGCATCGTCCATGCTGTTCGTGACATAACCGAGCTAGGCTGACTACACAAACGAAGTCGAGACTCTCCAGACACGCGAACTGTGGGGTCGTTGCCGATGCCTGCTTCCAGCACAGGCGTGACCACTGGTGAAACTACTCAAGGCGCCCTGCAGATTCCCTGCAGATACTTCCTGATCTCGGCGCGGCCAAAGTCCGATAGCCACTGAAAATAGCCTTCTGTCTTTTTTCCTGGGTTCCCCTTCTCCCATGACTCCCGGCGCCGCTTCAACTCGGAGAGTATTTGGAAGTGATCATAGACTTCCCGGTAATGTTTGGGACCAAGACGCTTGACCCCATGCATCGCACGAAGACAAGGGGAAAATTCTCGGAACGGACTAGGCTTAACGATGGGATCGCTGGGATGTTTGGCGGTCATGTCCTTCATATGTCCCCCATTTCCACGAGGTCCATCCTGCTTGTTGACAACTCGGCGGCTACGTCAATGTATCCCCATCACCGGTCATCCTGTCAAGAGTCCTGTGTAACAGGTTATGGTGTTCGGGTTGAACTAGAGCAGAACGGCAGACAAGAGGCGCGGACGTACACGTTGCCGGTCCCTTCGTCCACAACTTCGGACACCGTCGCCATGCTCAGGACACGATCCTACGCTCGGTGCGCCGAGCTGTCTGTTCTTTGTCTTTTCTGGAGCGACGCCGTTCGCTCACTTCTCAAGGCAGTCGGTGTCTACCTATTGAAGCTTCGCTCCGAAGGCTCCCGCGATACCGTCCTTCTGGAAGAGCCGAGACGCCCGGCCACGCGAAGCTCCGCTGGGTCGTCCCGCGCGTGCAGCGCCTGCAATACTTCCAGCCATCATGTCCGAACGCCTGAACGCCGACGTGCCCGTGACCGCCGTCGCTTCCGCCAACCAGGCGTCGCTACGTTTCGGCGACGCTGGTGTCGTCCTCGAAGACATCCTGCACCTCGACTCCGACAAGAGCGTGCCGGGCATGCTGTCGCGGCATGGCCGCACCACTCTGTTCACCGACGACTTCTGGAATGTTCGGCACATCTGCACCACCGCCGACAGTAGCGGTCGAGTGAGTGTCGTGGCGCGTGTCGCCCGGCGGGCATCGCCTGGTTTGTTCCCTCCCGCTTCCTTGACGCCAGGAAACCGCACGACGGTCCGTGAAGTGTTCCTGCAAGTGCTCAGCCGAACCCGACGCTCAAGCGCCACCCGCTGTCTGTCGAGTGCCTCAGCTCGTATTCCCCGCCGGAGGAAGCAAGACAAGGCCCTGTCAGGTTTGAGCCGCGGCAAGGCGGGCAGCGAGCTTGTCGCGGTTGTGGGCGGTGCAGCCCCGGCGCCTGCCGCGGCCGCCAATCTCCATGTGCTCATGACGCCCGCCGGCCACATGGACCCGAATGCCTTGCGTCCGCTTCGCTGCCCGCTCCGGCCGCCGGCGGCCATGGCCCGGTCCGGGCTGCTGTAAGTGGATTGTAAGCTGGTGTACGCGGATTGTAGGCCTCCATAATACGGCGTGCACGTAAATTACTGAAAAAACGGGGTATATTCTCCGGGGAACCCGGCGATTCCCCAGAGAATCGCCCCGATTCCCGGGAGAACCGCCCCGATTCCCCAGAGAATCTTCGCCGCCAGACCCGCGCTCGCGCCGCTGCGGCGGCTTCCTTGGATTGACGCCGGAAAACTGCCCGATGGTCGCCGCTTCGACCCTGTGCAACATTTCCTGTTCCTACCGCTCAAGCGCCGCTCGGGCTAACCCTTTGATATTGCGCGTCTCTTGTCTCCCGTCACCGATGTCCCGCCATGCGGCTCCGTCTCGACGGCGGAGCCGGTATTCTTCTCACACCCGACGCACCGTGGTGCCTGTCGTGCCCTGTCTGCGTCCGGGTGCGTTCCCTTGCGCTGTCCGAGCCCCTCACCCCCCGGAAGCCCCATGGAAAAGGCGTGTTCTCTTCGAAACACGGGCGTGTAGCGATCGTGTACCGGTCTCCTGTTGGTCTGTGATTCCAACCACTTGTCGGACTACCGGCACGGCACCGCTGCCGATCCCTAGCGAGAATCCTCTAGTGCATTTCCTACGGCCGGTCCGAGGGTCGCGCACCCTGACTGATCGGCGGCGGCTTTTTCCATGACAGCCCCGGCGTGTCGAGTCCGCGCAGACGATGTCCGGGCGCGGCCATGTCCGCGCCCGGCATTGAACACCGCCGCGTCAGCGCCCTCATAAGCGGGAGTACGGAGCATACGGACCGGTACACGCAGGAGATCCGCTCCACGAAAGCGTGTTACACGGGGCAAACGAACGACAGGCTGCGCACGGGAATGACGACGGATGGCCGGGAGGAGGAGCGAGGCACCGGCAACGGTGGAAGCCGGGTGGCTGCCCTGGCCGTGTCCAGGGCGAGGTTTGGTGCGGATCGGGTTGTCCGCCGCGGCCGTGAGGAGGGAGAGTCTCTACAGTTCGAGGTCCCTGTCGACCGACATTTCTTCCAGATCGAGCGTCTCTTCCTGGACGGAATCGCGTTCCGGCCCGCCCGAGCGGTCATCTTCGGGTTCGACTTCTCGATCCTTTTCCCCGGATTCGAGATCCGACCGGTCCCCACCGGCACCCCGTTCCGCCAATTCGGGGTCGAGGTCCCAGTCGAGTTCATGCCACGGCCGATGCTCACCCCCGTGCTCCCGGTCGGGCGGGATCTCGGTTTCGTGCCCGCGATCCATGCGACCTGCGTGACCGGCATCCCGGTCCTGGGACGGTTCGAGGCCGAAGGCCGCCTCTTGGGCAACTCCATCGAGCGCTGCGATTCGCTCTCCGGTCGCTCTTTCCAACTGGGCGAAGAGCTTCCGGGCATCGTCGGTGACCAGCTCGGCATGGTCCCGGGCCCGGCTGATCGCCACGTAGAACGCCCTTTGGTTGGCCAGGTCCGGGTTCCCCGTGGGCATCGCGGCAACGATCCCGTCCACCGTCCTGCCCTGGAAAGCGTGAATCGTGGACGCCCACCCCCGGTCCAGGTGCCTCAACTGGGGGTCGCCTTCGGCTAGTTTCGTTGCCGATCCGTCCTCGAGACGGAAGTTCACGCCGTCCTTCCCGACCGATTCCACCGCGGCGGTCTCCCCGTTGGCGAGTTCCGAGCCTGGATCGTTCCGTGTCCACCGCACCCGATCTCCGCGGCGAAGCTCCATTTCCTGGCTCCGGTAGACCTCCACACCGCCCTTGGCGCCCGCCAGCATGTAGGGCCGCCAGTCGACCAGGTTGCCGTTTCCGTCCTGAAGCCAGACCGCGTTGCGCTCGTAGTCGACTCTCTCCACCTCGCGCTCGTCGCCTTTCTCCACCCCGAGTGTCTTGTACCCCCGGTTGAAGATCACCGTGTCTCCCGCCGAATAGTTCGACGCACGGGCCATCTCCGCATTGGTCAGGCCCCGCGATACCAGCTTCTCGCCCTGCCTCGCGAGACCGGAGACCGCGCCTTCCGCTACGAGTTGCGCCCGGATCGTGTCGTTGATCTCGTCGCGTAGCGCCCGTGTCGGCGCGATCACCCCGGTCGCAGCGCGCTCTTCGGGAGACAGCGAGAGCCAGCGGCCCGCCGCCTCCCCGCCGATATCCTCCCTCTCAACTTGGGCGATCCGGTCCCCGAGCTTTTCGAACGCGGTCCTGACGTCCCCTGAAAGGCCCGCCCGCACCGCTTCCCTGAGCTCCATGTCCCGTTGGCGCAGGATTTCGTCCATTACCGCCGTCTGCATTCCGGCCCGTCTGAGTTGCTCGAAGGGCTTGCCTGCCTCCACCGCGCCGAGCTGCTTCTCGTCCCCCACCAGCACCACGCGCGGAACCCGGAGCGTGGTCGCGATCCGGAGCAGTCCCCGCATCTGTTCGCTCGACGCGAGCGACGACTCGTCCACCACCAGGACCGTCTTCGAGAACCGATCCCGCATGTTCCGAAGCCCCATTGTCGTGCCCCGGCCCTCCGCGATCCCTGCATGGCGCGCCAGGAACCTCTGGACGGTCTCCGACTCGATCCCCGCTTCCCGCTCCAAAGTGCGGGCCGCGGAGGCCGACGGAGCGAGGCCCGCAGTGTTGTAGCCCCGGCTCTCCACGAGCGTCCGAAGCCGATTCAGCATCGTGGTCTTGCCCGTTCCGGCGTATCCCTGCACCCCCAACACCCGGTCCTTCGACGAGAGAACCAGCTTGACCGCTTCCTTCTGCCCCTCGTTGAGACGGCCCCCGTGGAGCTTCGTCTCCGCGATCCAGCCACGCATGATCGTCTTCCCGGCGCCCTGGCCGGTCCGCATGAGCGCAATGGTCTCCGACTCCCGCGCCATGGCGGCGTCCGTGGTCCAGTGTTTTCCCGATTCGAGGCCCTTCGCGGCATGGAGGCCGCCCTCCCGTTCGAGTCCGGCGATGGCTCGCTCCGCCGCCTCGGCCGTCACCGCGCCCGGCTCCCGGGCCAGCGCCGTCGCCAGAAGATCCCCATGGCCGAACACCGCCTGGCGCTCGGAAACATGCGCCACCGCCCAAGTTGCGGCCTCCGCCGCTGGCTGTCCCCGGTCCGTGAACAGGTCCGGCAGGGGGCGTTCCCGCTCGGCGCGCCTTGCCTTCACGCGCACGGCTTCGGCCGAAAACCCAAGCTCCGCCGCCTGGCGCTCCCACGACCGTCGAAGCTCCGCCTTGTCCACGTCCCGCTTCCGAGCCCGCGTCATCAACGCCGCACGGTCGGCCAGCTTCGGATTCTCCAACGGCGTCCCTTCATCCCGCGCCGCCATCGCCGCCTCGATCTCCGTTCGCCTCGTGGAGAACCCCTCCACGACGTCCCGCGACACCCCCGCGATTTCGAACCGCCCGTCCCCATGTGTCTTCTCGATCCCGTACCCCAGGTCTTTGATACCCCGGGCCAGCTCAGCCCGGTACACCGCGCCGATCCCCATCTTGTTCCGGTAGAGCCCGTCATTGACCATGGTCCGCCACTTGAAATCGACGCCCTGGACCATGTTCGCCACTACGGCATGGGTATGGAGTTGCGGGTCGAGGTTTCGCGAGGTGTCATGTCCGAATGTCGCAGCCACCATCTTCTGGCCGCTGGCCCGGACCATCGCACCGCTGACCTTGTCCTGCATACGGGTCTCGACGGCGTTGCGCTCGATCCAGCCAAGGGTCCGTGTGACGGCCCGGTCGTGGGCGGCGACGATCCGATCGTCTCCTCCCACCAGCGCCATGAGGGAGACCGACTTGGGCGCAGACAGTGTAACGTCCCGCCCCGGGCGATGGTGGATCTCCCCGTCCTTGTCCCGCTTGCCGAGATGTGGGCCGTCCGGCACCTTGCCTTCGAGCACCACCTTGAAGGTGTCGGGGTCGACCGGACCCGTGAGCCCCAACTCCTCGGCCCCCTTGCCCGCCCAGGCGCTCGCCTCCTTGTGGTCGGGATCGTCCTTGGCGTAGTAGCCGTCCTTCTCGTAGTAGCTCACGCCCTGAGACGGCGAGGCGATGACGCCGATGGAAGCTACCATTGCCGACGCCTCCCGCCCGGTGCATGTTCTTGCTGTTCTTGTAGGTCCATGAAGCCCGGATACGTGCTTCCGAGGCCGCGAACAAGGGCCGAACAATCGGAATCACATGCGTGTCGGCGAATGGCGGAAATTGTCTATGCCCGCGGGGTGCTGGGCAATCTCGAGATCAGCGTCGGCGCTTCCATGCTACCCTGATATTCTTGTTTCTGCTGTTACCGGCCGTTAGGAACCGGTTTCGTCTGGCATGACACATGACAAGGATGCGTATCTGACCCGGCTCTTCTTGCCACGGCGGTAGTCGTCACAGGACGCCTCCATCTGTGGTGCCGCTATTCAGTCACGGCCGACTCCCCGGTGATCCTGGCGTCGGTGATACACGCCGTAGTGGGAGCGGCGCCGGGCTTCTCCATATCGGCCGCAATGCTCTCCGCGATCCTGGCGGCCGACATCTTGACCGACTCACGCGCAAGGTGTGCATAGCGCGCTGTCGTCTGCACCTGCATGTGTCCGAGCAGCTTGCCGATCATGGCAAGGCCCTCACCAAGGGCCAGTGCCCTGGAAGCGAAGGAGTGTCTCAAATCGTGGATTCGCACATCTTCAAGTCCAGCCCTCCTGCGAACCACAACCCACTGGGCGTTCAGGTTGGCCAAACGCTGGCCCGCACGGCTTCCCGCAATCACCCAGGGGTTGTCCGGGAACCGGGGCAGGGTAGCGAACACCCTTATCGCCGCTGGCGACAACGCTACCCACCGTGCGCCCGTCTTGGCGTCCCTCAGCCTCAGCTCTCCCTCCTCCAGGTCCACGTCCTCCCACCGGAGCGTCAGTATCTCGTTCCGCCTGCACCCGGTCAGCATCAGCAGCCGGAATGCCGCAATCCCGCTCGCCGACACCTTTCCCTCGGCTTCGAGCTCGCTTAGCACCCTTCCCAATCGGCGGAACTCCTGCTCCGACAGGAACCGCTCGCAACTCCGTTTCTGGTACTTCTTCACGAACCGGCACGGGTTCCCTCCCTCCGGCGCCACACCCCATGCTTCCGCCATGACGAAGAGCCGGGAAAGGGTGTCCACCACCTGGTTCGCCATCGTCGGCGTCTTGTGGAGACGGTAGTGCAGCGACGCCACCTGATCACGGCCGATTGCTCCAAGAGGCAGGGAGCCGAACGCCGGCAGAAGAAACCTGTTCAGGGCATGGCGGTACGCTTCGGCCGTGGTCGGCTTACAGCGCACGGCGACATGCTCTCTCAGGTACCGCTCTCCCAACTCCTCCAGTGTCGGTCCCCCGGCCGATGCATCGCCGTTGCGGCCGGGCTCCTCCCCGGCCTTGATGCCCGCGATCAGCATCGCCGCCTTGCGCCGCGCCTGCTCCGGGGTGAGAAGCCCGTGCCGTCCGATGGTCACCCGCCGCGACTTTCCGCCCGCCCGCGTCTGCACCAGGTACACCTTGCTCCCCGAAGGATACACCCGCACCCCGAAACCCGAGAGCTCCCGGTCCCAGAACACTGCTTCCCGCTCTTCGACCGCGAGCTTTTCAACCGTTCGCCTGGAGATCGTTCCGCCGTTCAAACTCGCCATCGTCCGTGTCCTTTCACTACGCCGGCAGGATGTCCGCCCCGATGCTCTCCGCCACCTTGGCCGTCGAGGCCCGCACCGAGTCCCGTGCCAGATGTGCGTACCGCGCCGTGGTTTGTACTTTGGTGTGGCCCAACAGCTTGCCGATCATCGGCAAGCCTTCGCCCAGCGCCAGCGCCCTGCTCGCATACGAATGCCGCAGGTCATGAAGCCGCACACCGTCGAGACCCGCACGCCTGCGGACCCGGTCCCAGGAATCGTTGATGTTCCGCTGCCCCGTGCCCTTCTTCCTCCCCGGAAACACCCACGGATTGCCCTCGACCCGGGTTAGCCCTGCCAGTACGTTCGCCGCCGCCGGCGGCATAGGCACCACCCGCGCTCCGGCCTTGCTGTCCGTCAGCCGCATCTCCCCGGCCTCGAAGTCCAGGTCTTCCCACCGGAGCCCCAGGATCTCGTTCCGCCGGCACCCCGTCAGCACCAGCAGCCGGATCGCCGCGGCCGCATGGACCGACGCCAGCCCCTCCGCTGGAGCCGCATCGAGCGCGTGCCCCAGCCGGTAGAGTTCCTCGGGAGTCAAAAACCGCTCGTGGTGCTTCTCCACCTTGTACCGGCGGACGAACCTACAGGGGTTTCTCCCCGACGGACGCCATCCCCAGTCCTCGGCCAGGCCGAACATCTTCACCAGGATGTCCACCGCCCGGTTTGCCACCGTGGGCATGCTGCTCAGTCCATACTGAAACTCCAGGATGTGCTTGCGTTCCACTTCTCTCACCAAAAGCTCTCCCAATGCCGGCACGATGTGCTTTCGGAGCATGAGACCGTAGTGGGACACCGTCGCGGGCTTGCAGTGCATGGCCACGTACTCCCGCTGATAGCGTTCCGCCAGGTCCCCCACCTTAGGGTCGGCAACGGGCTCGTCCAGGACCGGAGACTCCCCCGCCTTGATGCGCGCGATGATCCGTACGGCTTCCTTGCGGGCTTCGTCGGCCGTGAGTGTGCCGTGGCGGCCCACGGTGACACGCTTCGAGCGCCCGAAGGCTCGGGTCTGGCAGACGTAGACCTTGGCGCCCGAAGGGTAGACCCGGACGCCGAATCCCGGCAGGTCGCGGTCCCAGAACACGGCGTCCTTGTCATCGACCGAGAGACGGTCCAGAATGCGTTTGGAAAGGGTGAGGTACTGAAGTTCCGCCATGAGATTCCTCCTGAAGAGCGTAGCCTACGGTCCGAAGAGCCGCAGAATGCCGTAAGCGTATCGAAAGCGAGTGAGGGTGAAACCAGGGGATATTAAAGCGCATCAGAGGCGCCGATGCAAGACGTGAGAAGGCGGAGAATGCGAGGACAACTAGCTGAAATACAACGATTTATTGTCTCTCTGCGTACAGCTAGGTGCATGAGGCTAGCTGGGGCAATTCCGTAGTGCTTCTAATCGACACCAACGTCCTGATCAGCGCGGCGCTTCGAACGGAAGGGGCGCCGCGCGAGGTAGTGGACGCGGTGCGGTCGGAGAACGGGGTGCTGCTGTTCTCCGACGAGACGTTGGACGAGCTTCGAAGCCGTCTTCATCTTCCGAAGTTCGACCGTTACGTCAGTAGGGAAGCCAGGGCGGTTTACTTGGCTCAACTCGAGGCGGTCTCGGAATGGGTGTGGATCGCGGGCGCCAAGCTGGGTTGTCGCGACCCGGATGATGACAAGCTGCTCGAGACGGCGCTGATGGGTGAAGCGGACTGCTTGGTCACGGGAGACCGGGACCTTCTGGAGATGTCCCGGTTTCAGGACGTACGTATATTGACGCCGGTGGGTTTTTTGAGTCTCCGGAAAGACCGATAACGGCTATCGGGGGTCCGGAGGCGACATCCCCTGCACGGCAAAACCGTCGCGCGCGCCGTTCAGGTAGGCGCGGGCATCCCCAAGACCAGCCATGACCTTGTCGAATGGCTTGCTCATGTGTGCCTCCTGTAATCCTCAACCATCTGCTCGGCGGCAGCGATCAGCGTGGCTCCAATGGCGTAGGTGTCAATGGCGCCTCTGAGGTTTTAAAGGGGGCGTCCTTCTTGTGTCATCGACTTTACGATATCAATATGATAGCACTTGATCCTGGAGGTGGCCATGGCAACCGTCAACGTGCGTCAACTGGATGATGAGGTGGTGCAGAGCCTCAAGCGCCGCGCTGCGGGGAACAATCGTTCCCTGGAGAGCGAGGTGCGTCACATTCTCGTCGCTGCCGCGGAAGACGACGTGGCGGCGAAGCGCATGTCTTTCCCCGCGCTGGCCGCCGGACTCCGGCGCCGGACCAAGGATCGGATACAGACGCCTTCCGAGACACTCATTCGCGAAGACCGAGAGGGCGGGCATCGGACCGTCTAATGCGTATGGTGGTGGACGCCAGCGTCGCGTTGAAGTGGCTGGTCGAAGAAGAGGGATCCGAGGCGGCGAACCGGCTGCTCCAAGGCGACCATGAGTTGTATGCGCCGCGCCTGATGGCATCAGAGATCGCCAATGCGCTGTGGCGCAAAGCCCGGCTGGGCGAGATCGGGCGCGGCGAAGCGGGGACGTTGGCTGCCACTGTTCAAGAGATGCCCCTTCGCTGGGGCGAAGACGAGGGGTTGGGGGCGGATGCGACACGTCTTGCCATCGCCCTCGATCGACCGGTCTACGACTGTGTCTACCTGGCTTTCGCCCATCGTATCGGCGCGGAATTGGTGACGGCTGACACACGTTTTGCGAACGCGCTGGCGGTGACCGAGCACGGGGGATCGGTGAAACTGTTGGGCGATTTCGAGTCGGAGTGATGTGCCGGACGATAGTGGGCTCGCTCGATATCAAATCACTTGAAAATCGGCATCATATGTCGCATATCTCACCAACTGGGCACCATCATGTGACGGTTCCGGCGTTGTTTGTGACCGCCGCCACGCTCCGCGTGAGTATCCCTCGGACAAGGACATCAAAATGAAAGAACCCTTCAAGACGGACCTTCAGGCGATCCAGAAACGGGCTCGCGAGAAGATGGAGCAGGGGGCCATCACCGGCGCCTATCTCGCCGACCGTGAACAGGTGTTGGCGGTGCTGAACGAGGTGCTCGCGACAGAGATCGTGTGCGTCCTGCGGTACAAGAACCACTACTTCATGGCCAGCGGGATCAATGCCGGGCCGGTGGCGGCGGAGTTTCTCCAGC
Organism: uncultured Binatia bacterium (SeqCode); assembly: GCA_965221155.1. Lineage (GTDB taxonomy): Bacteria > Desulfobacterota > Binatia > UBA9968 > JAJDTQ01 > JAJDTQ01. The sequence goes on from OZ244869.1 coordinate 3,992,699, forward strand.
ATGCCAATGAAGAGCAGATGCACGCGGACTGGGTGGCGCAACGCATTGCCCAGCTCGGGGGCAGGCCCAACTTCAATCCAGAAGGTTTGGCGACCCGGTCCCATGCCGAATATCAGGAAGGGGACACGCTGGAGGCGATGATCAAGGAGGATCTGGTGGCCGAGCGCGTGGCCATCGAGACCTATTCCGAGATCATCCGCTGGCTCGCCAACGACGATCCGACCACCCGCAGGACCATCGAGGACATCCTCAAGATGGAAGAAGAGCACGCCGACGATCTGGCGAGCCTGCTTGTGACGCTGGGAAAGGCCGACGCCCATCGACCTTGAATGGTCCGGGCCTTCACTCGCAGCCATTGTGCTTTCGCCACATGGCCGGATCATGCCCTTGGGGCACGTCGGCGCAAACGTCGGAGGCGTATCCCCGTAGCGCGTTGTAGCGCGCAATCTGGTCCTCGGTCAGCAGAGCGGTCGTGCTCAGGTGGGTGGCGAGGTGGATGAGGCGGAGCGACGATCGGCTTTCCTCGATATCGGCCAACATCACACGCAGGTTTTCGTTCGTGACGGTACGGGCACGAAAGGCCTCTTCCAGTGCCCGTTCGCGGGTGATGAGGCGCTCACCTTCGGCGATGGCGTCCGCGCGCATGCGCCCAAAGATCGCGGTGATTGCCGGCACCTGGTCGGCAGAGAGCGGAATCTCGTTCTTCAACTCCAGCAAGTGGGCGGGGCCGGGCATGCCGTTGAGCTCCGCTACCTTGGCAAGACCCCAGCCGCCGCCGCGCCTGAGCTCGGCGATGTCGTCTTGTGACAGGCTCTTGATGGCCCGCGACTCCTGGCCGGCATAAGGCGATGGCGGCGTGTCGCCACCTTGGGTCCCCGCCACGCTGAAAAACCACAGGAACAGAGAGAGAAGAATGATGCGTTTCATCGGGCAGCTCCGGTTTCGTGCAAATGGATCTGATTCTATCCGAGCGTGAGCGATGGATACATGATAGATATCATGTTCATGTCGCCGTTCGACAAGCTTCGCCACTTGAACCCGACCGAACGTCAATTTGACGCTGGCACATATTTGTTCCATCAGGGTGACCAGGTCTCCGTGCTGCACCTCGTTGTCGACGGCGAAGCGCATCTTGTTCGCTACCAGATCGGCGGGAGCACGCTTGTCCTGCAGAGGGCTGGACCGGGGACGGTCCTCGCGGAAGCGTCCTTGTTTGCGGACCGCTACCATTGCGACTCCGTTGCGGTCATGCCGACCTGCACGCTCACCGTACCAAAGTCCGCGGTGCGTAAGCGTCTGGCTGAAGATCCGGATTTCGCGGAATCCTGGACCGCTCACCTCGCGCACGAGGTTCAGGCGACCCGCTTGCGCGCGGAAATTCTTTCGCTGAGGACTGTGGGCGAACGGCTTGATGCCTGGATCGCTTGGCAAGACGGACGTTTCCCGGCAAGAGGCAAGTGGAAGACCGTCGCGGGTGAAATCGGGACCAGCGCTGAAGCACTCTACCGAGAGCTCGCCAAGCGCCGCGGTTCCTGATGCTTCGAGCCGTGTGACTTCGGCACCCTTCCAGTTTCGTGGACCCTGTATAGTATGTGACAAGGTGACGGAGGTGGTCATGATTATCGGGGACGTTGCGCAAGCGAGTGGGCTTCTGGCGAACCGGGGCAGGGACGATGACGGCTAATAGGCTCATCATCGGTGCAGTGGCCGTGGCGCTCGTCGCGGTGGTCGGATGGGCGGTATGGCCGGGCGATGATCGAAAGACTACCGCAGACGGAAAGACCGATCCCACCGTCCAGGCGTTTTCGGCCGCAGCCATGGCCGGTGAAACGCTGTTCGCTCAGAAGTGCGCCGCGTGTCACGGCCGATATGCGGCCGGGTCGGCCCAGGGGCCGCCGCTGGTCCACAAGATTTACGAGCCGAGCCATCACGCCGACATTTCGTTCCTGCTCGCCGTGAGAAGGGGAGTGCGGGCTCATCATTGGCGCTTCGGCAATATGGCGCCGGTTCCAGGCGTTTCAGACGCTGACGTGATGAAGATCACCTCTTACGTGCGCGCGCTGCAGCGTGCGAAGGGCATCTTCTGAGGATGGCTCGCCACAGTCGCGATTTTCCCGTGTTGGCCAATGCAACCGGTGAGAAGGAATATCCATGCAGACGAAGGCACCTCTTTGGGGGAGCAAAGCTGACGGGCCTTTTCCCGGACGGGAGCCCCTCGGAGGCCTTACCCGGGATATGGGCCGATTGGGAACGTTTCTCTGTCCTTGCACAACGGCTCGCCGCCTATGCGGGTGCGCTGGAATCGGCTGCGTCCAATCAACGGTCGGCTGTAGGCGGGCATGGCGGGTCGGGGATTTTGCGGCCTTGAGTGAGTTCATCATGAACCCAGAATTGGCCGATTGGGGCCGCCGGTGACGGCAAGCTCAGGGCAGGCGATCATCGGGCTCCGGCGGTTGGCCCCCGTCCCGTCGAAGCAGGCGGCGTGCCGCCTCGATGTTGGCTTCGGTGCCACGTGCGGTGAAGAATTCGGCGGTCTTCATGGCGGAGACCTTTTCGGCGACCGCTGTGGTCACAAACTGATTGATGCTCGTGCCGTCTTCTTTGCTGATGTCGACGACGGCCGCCTTCAAGGACGCAGGCAGTCGCAACGGATAGGTAGTGGTTCTTTTCTTCATTGCGAGGTTCTCCTCAAGGCCTGTTGGGGGGATAGCAGCGCAATCCCGAAACGCCTATGGGCGTCGCCGAAGTCCCGGCGGTTGAAGGTGACCAGCGCATCGGCGTTGCCGTTGATGGCGGCTTCGAGCACCATCTCGTCGGCCGGATCGCGAAGCTGCGGGCGCCAAAGAAACCGTGTCCGGACGGGCTCTGCGACCGCGCAGAGCGCGAAAATGATCGTTTCGACGTCTGCGTTGCTGAGGCCTGAAACGATCCGCTGCCCCGGGTCCTGGCATACCGACTCGTACTCCAGCGCAAGCGCCACCGAAAGCAGCAGTTCGAACGCCCGGTCCAGGGCTCGATCGAGCAACGCAGCCGAGGCTCCGGTGGGGCTGCGCAGACCGGCTACGACAACGTTGGTGTCCAGGACGAAACGCATGATATCGTATACGATATTATATGTCATACAATGCCGCAACGGCTTCTGAAGGTGCCACAGTGGCGGTTGTGAGTAACTTTTGCGTGATCGTGCCCGTCTCCGGGCAGTAGAGATCGTCGCGCGCCCGGATCCGTGTGCATCACTTCGCCAATTAGGCCACAATTCGGCGTCGGCGTTCTTGCATCAAGCCAGCTTTGACCGCAGCAATTCATTGACGAGCCGCGGATTGGCCTTGCCGTTGGTGGATTTCATCACCTGGCCTACGAAGAAGCCCAGCAGATTGGTCTTGCCTTCCCGGTAGTGGGTGACGTTGTCCGGATGGGCGGCGATGACGGCGTCGACGATGGGCTCGAGCTGGCCGGCGTCCGCCACCTGCTGAAGGCCCCGGCTCTTGATGATGTCTGCCGGACTCCCTCCCTCTTCCAGCATGGCGGTAAACACCTGCCTCGCGGCTTTGCCGGAGATGACCTGGTCGTCGATGAGGGCGATCAACACCGCCAGCGCTGCCGGTGTGATCGTTAACGACCCGAGAGGCGTATCCTTCAGCATCGGACGCAGTTCGTTGATGACCCAGTTGCCGACGGCTTTCGGGTTGTCGTGGCAGTGAACCGTCTCTTCGAAAAACCGGGCGAGGCCGTCGTCCGAGGCCAGCAGGAAGGCGTCGTCGGGCGCGAGCCCGAGGCGGTCCCGGTAGTCCTCCATCCTCGATCTTTGCGCCGGGTCCAATTCCGCATACGCCGGAATCTTTCTGTCCGCCGGGGCCTTGGCCGCGGTTTTAGGGGCGGCCTGCGGCTTTCGTGAACGCCCGGGCTCGCCGCCGCCATCGGCCCGCCGCACGATCTTCTGCCAAGAGTCCCGGAGCGTCACGATGCGGTTGAATACGAGCCCATTTTCGGTCGAGTCCGGGTCCACGCTAAAGTAACCCAGCCGCTCGAACTGGAACCGGTCTCCCGGCCGCGCTGTTCGGAGACTCGGTTCCACATAACCCTTTACCGTTTCAAGGGATGCCCGGTTGATGAGCTCCCGGTAGTCCCGATCCGCGTCGCCCTGAGGGTCCGGCACCGAAAACAGCCGGTCGTAGAGCCTGATCTCGGCTTCGAGGGCATGGGCGGCGGACACCCAGTGAATGGTGCCCTGGACCTTCTTGCCGCTGGTGTCGGAACCGCTCCGGGTCTCGGGGTCGTAGGAGCAGCGCAGCTCCAGCACCGCGCCGGTGGCGGGGTCCTTGACCAGCTCGTCGCACCGGATGATGTAGGCGTAGCGCAGCCGCACCTCGCGGCCCGGTGCCAGCCGGTGGTAACCCTTGGGGGGCTCTTCGAGGAGGTCGTCCCGCTCGATGTATATCTCCCGGGAGAAGGGCAGGGTGCGTGACCCCTCCCGGGGTACGTCGTGGGGATAGTAGGGCGCTTCCAACTCCTCCACCCGGCCCTCCGGATAGTTGGTGATGACCACCTTGAGCGGGTGTTCCACGGCCAGCACCCGCGGCGCCTTTGGGTTCAGGTCGTCGCGGATGAAATACTCGAGCTGGCCCATCTCCACGGTGTTGTCGCTCTTGGCGATGCCCACGCTCTGGCAGAAGCTGCGGATGGCCTCGGGTGTGTAGCCCCGTCGTCTGAGTCCCGCAAGGGTGGGCATGCGCGGGTCGTCCCAGCCGGTCACATGCTTCTCCTCCACGAGCTCCAGGAGCCGGCGCTTGCTCATGACGGTATAGTCGAGGTTCAGCCGGGCAAACTCAATTTGCCTGGGGTTGGACGGGACGTCCACCTGTTCGAGGATCCAGTCGTAGAACTCGCGGTTGTTCTCGAACTCCAGTGTGCAGAGCGAGTGGGTGACCCCTTCCAGCGCGTCCGACAGCGGATGGGCGAAGTCATACATGGGATAGATGGGCCAGGCGTCGCCGGTGTGGTGGTGGGTGACGTGGCGGATGCGGTAGATCACCGGATCGCGCATCTTCATGTTGGGGGAGGCCATGTCGATCCTGGCGCGCAGGACGTGGGCACCGTCGGGGAACTCTCCGTTCCGCATGCGGGCGAAGAGATCCAGGCTCTCGTCCACGCCGCGGGTGCGGTAGGGGCTTTCCCGGCCCGGCTCCGTCACCGTGCCGCGAGTCTTGCGGATCTCCGCCTCGCTCAGGCTGCAAACGTACGCGCCGCCGCGCTCGATGAGCTGTACGGCAAAGCGGTGCAGTTCCTCGAAGTAGTCGGAGGCGTTGTACAGACCCTCGCCCCAGTCGAAACCGAGCCACCGGATGTTGTCCTCGATGGCTTCGACGTAGAGGGTGTCTTCCTTGGCCGGGTCGGTGTCGTCGAACCGCAGGTTGCAGCGTCCGCCGAATTCCCGGGCGACACCGAAATTGAGGCAGATGGACTTGGCATGGCCGATGTGCAGAAAGCCGTTGGGCTCGGGCGGGAAACGCGTCACCACCCCGCCGGGGTGCTTGCCGTTGGCCAGGTCGTCCCGGACGATGGTGCGAATGAAATCCAGGGGCGGCTCGCGCCTGCCGGTGCCGTCGGTTTTTTCGGTTTTACTCATGGGCTCGTTTGAGGTTTTCCAGGGTTCTTGGGGCGCGGGCGGGTTTGAAACCCGCCCCTACATCTCTTCATCGCGCCTTTGCGACGAGGAGTCCCGGGCGCCTTGGAATGCCAATAAGACTTGACGGGGCATCAGTGTACCTGATCGCACGCCGCTCATGAAGCCGTTGCGGCTCCGCCATACCCTTGGCGCCTTCTTCGGGGTATAGAGGGTCTATCTGACAAGGAGGTGCGCGATGCCGCTACTCGACCACGTGGGAGTCAAGGTCACCGATCTCGACCGCTCCATCCGGTTCTACAGCGATCTGTTCGGCTTTGAGATGGTGGACCGTCGCATGCTCGGCAACAGCAACGTCGAGGCGGCGGCGATGCAGGTGGGCGGGAGCATCATCTTTCTGTTGAACACGGCGTCGTTCCGGGCGCGCAGCCCGGAAGAGAACGGCGGCGTGGACCATTTCTGCCTGACCTTCACCGACCCGGAGTTTCGGGAGATCCTGGATCGTACGAAAGCCATGGGCGTGAGACTCGAAGGCGGGGTGATGCCGCGGACGGGCGCCACGGGACGCAGCGACTCCCAGTACATCCTCGATCCGGACGGCAACCAGATCGAGGTCAAGACGGGGTTGACCTAGGAGCCCCTATCAGCCGGCAACGCTGTGCGGGCACGGGCGGGTTTGAAACCCGCCCCTACACGGTCGTCTACCGTGATCGTCCTGCGGTGCAGGCTGCCAGACTCCTTCACGCGTGCAGCTGGCCCGTGCCGGCGACGGTGGTGCGCCGCAGCAACCGGCGCTCGTCGTGGGGGTAGAACGTGCGGGCGTGCATCGAGCAAAAGTTGTCCCACATCAGCAGGTCTCCCACCTCCCACGTGTGCTCGTACGTGGAGCTCGGGTCTTCGGCGATGTCGAACAGCTCCTTGAGGATGGCGTCGCTCTCGGCCCGGTCCATACCCTCGATGCGGATGGACATCATGCGGTTCACGTAGAGCGCCCTGCGGCCCGTCACCGGGTGGGTGATGAAGATGGGCTGCACGTAGTAGCGGGCGCCGCTCAGGTCGATGTCGGCGTCCACCGTGTGTCGCTGGTAGTCGTAGACCTGCAGCACCTGGCATCCCTCAAGCTTCTCTTTGAGGTCGGCGGGGACATTGTCGTAGGCGGCGCACTGGTTCGTCACCATGGTATGACCGCCGTGGGCGGACACCTCGATGCCGAAGAGGATGGTGACGGCGTCGGGCACCTCGTGAAACGCGGTGTCCTGGTGGAAACCCATCTCCGCGTCGCCGTTGGCCGACGCGCCCTCCAGCGGCTTGCCGTTTTCGCGGATGTTGCTCACCACCATGATGGGTGTCGTGTAGATGTCGTCCGCGGATTTGCGTAACCGCGGACCCACGGTGCGTTTGCCGATGTCTCCGAAGGTGGTGGTGAAGCGGTTCTGCTGCTCGACGGTCATATTCTGACCTCGGAAAAGCAGGGCGACGTGTTCATAGAACTCGGTGAGAATCTCGTCCCGGACCTTCTTGTCCAGGGGCTCGCTCACGTCCAGTCCCAGAATCTCCACCCCGAGAGCCGGTGAAAGCGGTCTTGTGGTCAAGCTCATGTCTTTCTCCTTCTGCCCTTCATTGCCACGCACGCCGCCCCGAAATCCGTCATTCCCGCGAAACAGGCTGTGTCAAAACCCCATCCGAGAGGCAACGGCCCCCGAATCGTCATTCCCGCACCCCTTCGTCATTCCCGCGAAAGCGGGAATCCAGGCGGGGTGGAGTGGGGAAACACCGCGTAGGGACCCCTCCAGGACCCCTGAATTCCCGCTTTCGCGGGAATGACGGAGGGGGGCGCGGGAATGACGGTTGCGGGCGTGACTGTTACAACCCGGTGACTGTTACAACCCGGTCACTCCTACAGCATGTTTCCTTGCAGACGCCCGTGCGTCACGCGTAAACCGGCTCTTTCCCGGCCACCGTGCACCGCCGCAGGACGCGGCTCTCCTCGGCGGGAAAGTCCGTGCGCGCGTGGGTGGAGCAGCGGTTGTCCCACATGAGGAGATCGCCCACCCGCCACTCGTGGTCGTAAACGATGCGGTCGTCCTCCGCGATGTCGAACAACTGATCGAGGATGGCGTCGCTTTCCGCCTTGTCCATTCCTTCGATGCGCGCGGTCATGGTCCGGTTCACGTAGAGGGCCTTTCTGCCCGTGACCGGATGGCGCACGATGATCGGTTGCGAGTGGCTGCGGGCGCCCGCCATATCCACGTTGGGGTCGATGCGATAGCGGTTGTAGTCGTACACCTGGAGGACCGAGCGGCCCTCCAGCCGGTCGCGCAGCTCCTGGGGGACGTTGTCGTAGGCTCGGTACATGTTCGACACCCGTGTCAGCCCCCCTTCACTGGTGACCTCGATGCCGTAGAGCATGGTGACGATGTTGGGGACCGGGTAGAAGCAGGTGTCGTGGTGGAACCACATGTCGCCGTCGCCGAAGGAGGCCGTGTTGCCCGTGGGTCCGTCGTCGCTGCGGTTGGTGACCATCATCACCGGGCTGGCGTAGGCATCCTTCGGGGACTTGACGAAACGGGCTCCCACGGTGCGCTTGCCCAGCTCGCCGAAGGTCATGGCGAAAGCCGTCTGCTGCAGCTCCGTCAGGTCCTGGCCCCGAAACAGCAGGAGAACGTACTCGTGAAACGCGTCCAGGATCGCCTCGCGGGTCTCTCCATCCAGCGGCTCCCGCAGGTCAAGGCCCTCGATCTCCGCGCCGATGGCGGGACTGGCGGGTTTGATGGTCAGGCTCATGGGATTCACCTCCTGTAGGGGCGGGTTTCAAACCCGCCCGTGCCCGCACCGGGCTGTCGGACGAAACGGACTCTCCGGTGCCTCAGTCCGTCAGCTAAACTCTTCGGGGATGATCTTGCCGTCGTCGACGATCATCTCTCCGTCGAGATGGAACGCGGCCCGGCGCAGGATCAGGTCCTCGTGGGCCATCGTGGTATTCTTCCCGCCCAGGGCGTAGTTGGCGCCGAAGGCGATCTGCACGTTGCCGTAGGTCGAGCGTGCGTCCCGGGCTCCCTCTTCGGTGCCGCGCTGTGCCACCTCCACCCAGCGCGCCCGCGGGTCCGTGCCCCAGCCGATGTGCGAGATGATGAACGCCTCGGCATCTCCCGACTGGTCCAGGTGCTCCTTCAGCAGGATGGCGTCCACGCCCCCCTGCACGCCGGTGATGCGCCCGTCCTTCACGTCGATGCGCACGGGCTGCTGGACGTAACGGCCCAGCATCACCAGCAAGTCTCCGGGGTCCAGCATCAGCGTGCCGTTGGCGCTGTCCTCCAAGGGAGCGCAGTAAAGGAAACCCGAGGGCCAACTGTCCCAGCGTCCGGGCACGTCGCTGATGCCGTACTGGGTGACCCCGCGCCGCCCGTCCTTGCGCATGGAGAGGTCGGTGCCGGTCTCGGTGGTGACGCGTATCTCCCCGGCCTGCTCCAGCTTCCGGGCGCCGTTCAGGGTCCGCAGCCGCACCGCCTCGTCCGGAAAGCAGCGCTTGAGCTGATCCTCGGTGCCCCGGACCTGTAGCACCCGGGTGCCACCGGACAGCACGTCGGCGAGACGCTTGCTGTAGAGGTACAGCACGCCGCCGGTGGTGAGATCCACCACCAGATGGGCCGTTTTCAGGATCTCCACGACCGGGGTCACGTCCGTCTCACCCCCCTCGGTACCGGGCAGCAGGGGAATCTTGATCTCGAACGCGCTCGCGGCCACCTCTTTGGCGGCGGCCAGGAAGGCTGCGGCATAGTTGGTGTTGGTCCGGGTGTCGGTAAAGATGACGACGGTTTCCTCGGACATGGTCTTGCACAGCGTGAGCTCGCGCAAAACCATGCCGTAGAGATCGCCCGCGATGGCGCCGGTTGTGGGAAATCGTACCGTCATGGGAATACCGCCGGATGAACCGGCCGTTAACCGCGACTCTATCCCCGCGCCGGTGCAAGTGTCAAGTTTCCCGGGCTTCTCGCAGGCCCCTACATTTTGATCGGATTCTCCCTGACCAGTAGGTCGGATTAGCCGAAGGCGTAAACCGACACACACTGCGCCGGCCCATGTCGGATTACGCCTTCGGCTAATCCGACCTACGGTTTACGGGTCACGGTTCACGGTTTACCAACACGCGGCCATTCCGGGTCGTCGCGAAGTGACCCTGGGCGGGGGCTCGCTTTCCCGTGGCCCGTGCCATACAAATGGGACCAAGGCCGAGGGCGTGACGGAGCGCTCCGGCGTCGAAGACAAGCGAGGAGGTAACGTGCATGCAATGGCTTGAGAACGAGGTGGCCGTCGTGACCGGGGCCGGATCGGGAATCGGCAGGGCGGTGGTGGCGCGTTTCGTGGAGGAGGGTGCGAAGGTGGTGGCTTTCGACCTTTCGGAACAACGGCTGGCGGCGCTCAAGGACGAGGTCGGTGACAACGTGGCGGTGGTGCGCGGCGACGTCAGGAGCCTCGCCGACAACCGGCGGGCGGTGGCTGCCGCGGTGTCGGAGTTCGGGCGGCTCACGGTGTTCGTGGGCAACGCCGGCATCCACGACGCCCGGCGGGCGTTGAAGGACCTCTCGGACGAGGAGCTGGAGCAGGGCTACGACGAGGTCCTCGGGGTGAACGTCAAGGGCTACTTCCTGGGCGCCAAGGCGGCCATTCCCGAGCTGATGAAAACCCGGGGGAACATGGTGTTCACGCTGTCCACGTCGTCCTACTACGTGAGCGGCGGGACCTTGTACGTGGCCTCCAAGCACGCGGCGCTGGGCATGGTGCGTCAGTTGGCCAACGAGCTGGCGCCCACCGTCCGGGTGAACGGCGTGGCGCCGTCGGGTACGTCTACCGGCCTCCGCGCGGCGCCGTCCCTGGCGGCCGGCGCCGGCAGGGACGACGTTTTCGGCGCGCCTCGGCCGCCCGCGGGGTTGGGCAAGAACCTCCTCGACGTCGCCGTCGTCCCGGAGGACCACGCCGCCGCCTACGTAATGCTGGCCTCGTCACAGTCCCGCATCATGACCGGCGAGGTGATCCACACCGACGCCGGCCGCGGGGTGACCTCGGTGCTGGCGCCACGGTAGCCACAACGTTGCCGCGTGCCGAAGGCCAGGGTGGGGATGTATCCGCCGCCTTCCTTGGCGTTGTTGGACGCCTCGGGCGCGATCACGCCGCAGATGTCTCCCTTGCCGAAGTTCCCGGTGTTCTTCTCCGTCTGCCCGGCGTGGCGTAGGCGAACCAGTCGGCCACCGAGCTGCCCAGGCCCGGCTACATCCCCCTGGCGGCTGGCCCCATGCCCTCCTGCCGGTGCAGCCCGAAGGCTTCCAGCACCGGGATGTCGTGCATGGAGAACAGGAGCGCCTCCTCGTCGGCCGAGCGGTTGGCGTGCTCGTGCCAGCTCCACAGCGGCACGATGAAGGTGTCTCCCTTGTTCCACGCGAGCGTCTCGCCGTTGATCACGGTGGCGCCGCTGCCACGGAACGCGTGATAGATGCTGGTGCTGTTGTGGCGGTGCGCGCGGGTGCGCTCTCCGGGGCGTAGCATCTGGGCCCAGCACGACAGGGTCGGCAGCGTCCTGCCGCCGGTGATCGGGTTCACGTATTCCAGGGCGACGCCGTCGTAGGGGTCGGCCGGAGTCTCCGCCAGCGCCTGGAGCGCGCGGTAGGTGTCTTCCCAACGGTAGTGAAGCGGCATCGGCGCCGCCTGACCATCGGAGCGGACCGGACGGGTCATGCCGAAGTGGGAGGCTTTCTGCTCGCTCGCATGGGTGGTCTGCTTTTCCTCGGAATAGGGCTCGTACGAGATCACCTGCAGCGACTGGATGAGCGGTACGTCGAGTCCGTCTAGCCAGACCATGGGCTCGCTCCCCTCGTGGCCGTGGTCGTGCCACGTCCACTGGGGCGTGAGGATGAGGTCGCCCTCCGCCATCGGCAGCTTCTCGCCGTTAACCACGGTATAGGCGCCTTCCCCCTGGACGATGAAGCGGATGGCCGCCATGGTGTGCCGGTGGGCGGGTGCAACCTCGCCGGGCTGGATCATCTGGCAGGCCAGCAGCATGGTGTGGCTCGTCATCTCGATGTGCTGCATCCCCGGGTTGACGAGGCGGATGGTCCGGCGCTCGGTACGTCCCTTCTCGATGCCGATGCGGTCGCGGGTCTGGAGAAGGCTTTCGTAAACGTCCTCCCATTTCCAGAGATGGGGCACCACTCTCGTCTTGGGGTCGGGCGTGCGCTCGTGCCGGTCGAGCTTCCACAGACCCGAGAGCCAGCGGTCCGCGAGAAAATTGTCCAGATCCGTCAAGTCCTGCGGTTCGGTCGTCATGGGGTGCCTTTCGGGTGTCTTTCCCGCGCTCCGTGTCGGATTACGCTTCGCTAATCCGACCTACGTTTTGGCCTCTACGACTGCCATGCTCAGCGTAACTCGTAGCCCATCTCGTAGTGGAGGTAGATGCCGTCGAAGAAGAACCAGCGCATCTTGGCGCTCTCCCGCGCGTAGTGGACGGCCATTTCCTGGAGCTCCGGCGTGTCACAGTACCGTTCGAGGATCTCGAAGCCCCGTCCGCCGTGCTCCGTGTCCAACTCGGCATGGAGCCAGAAGTGCTCGATGTCCGCCTCGTCGAAGTGGTAGACCTCGCGCAGGGCGGGCAGCACCTTGCTGTACAGCATCGGCGACTGGGACTCGGTGCCGACGTTGGTGGCGGCCACGCTGGCGATGAAGGATTCGTCCCTGCACACGCGGTTGAACCACGTCGCCCAGGCCTCGGTGGTGGGCAGGCCGCGGCCGCGCCGGGCCGCCTCGGCGTCGCCGCCGTTGGCAGTGGCGAACCGCAGGATGATGTCCAGGTGCGGCCGTTCCGGGTCGCTCTCCTCCAGGTAGTTTCCCAGTAGCAACCGCTGCACTGCCAGGGGCGTGTTGGCGGCCTTGTACAGCTCGCCGCGGTAGATGTTGCTGATCCAGTGGTACTGCTCGATGGCCCAGCCCGCCATGGCGTTGCGGCTGAGCTTCCCCGCCGCCCACTTCTCGGTGAGCGGATGGTTGGCGCAATGCCGTTCCAATACCGCGGCTTCGAGCCGCTCGCGCAGAGACCCCGTGTCTGCCATGTTCCGACTCCCTTCCAAGGCCCGCCGGCCTGTCCGCGCCCCATGCGCCGGCCGAATGCAAGCCCGGCGATCTCATCATGCTCCCGCCGAGGCTGTCAAGCGTCGCACCGCGGATGCAGGCCGGCGAGCATCACTCCTTTGCGGGCAGGCGATCCCTCTTCACCACGACGCGCTGGTGGCGGCCCTCGCCGATCTTCTCGCGTTCGTTGAATGCCTCCACGGTAAAGGTGAGCCGGCGCCCTTCGATTTCCACGAGCCGGGCCTCGGCGTGGACGGTCTCGCCGATCCGGGTGCCCGCGATGTGGGAAATCTCCACACGGACTCCGAGGGAAAACTCGTCGTCATTCAGGTACGCGCTGACGGCCTCCACGGCCGCGCGCTCCATGTGCCCCACCATGGCCGGCGTCGAATAGACCAGGATGCCCTCGTCGGCGATGTGCGCCGCCGCCATCTCCCGGGTCGTTTCCACGACCCACTCTCCTTCGAGTCCGACCTTGAGTTCGTCCTTCACTGAACCTCCGCGAAAGGATGATTGCCTCATGCCTTTGGCTTGTGGTGCCTGTCTCCCATTCCCTACTATTGGCGATATCGTCTATACTGTGAAGCGGCGGCAGCCCGTAATGGAAAAGGTCGTTCTCAAATACACCTCCTTCGCCGAGGAGGAAGAAGCCGAATACGCTTACTACCGGGAGCTCTCTGGGGAACAGAGGTTGCAGATCCTCCTGGAGCTTGTCATGCCCGAGAATCCCGATGCGGGAACTATCGAACGAACGGTGCGAGTTCGTCCACTTTCCAAACGAAAAGAAGGTTGAATCATGAGTGCGGCATTGCAGGGAACCATGGCGCTGGATCTCAGCGGTCACGTGGCCGGGCCATTCGCCGGGAGTCTGCTGGGCGACCTCGGGTGCGACGTGATCAAGGTGGAGCTGCCGGACGGGGGTGACACGCACCGCGGACGGAATCCGCTGTACGAGGGCTACGGCCCGAGCTTCCGGGCGCTCAATCGCAACAAGCGGAGCCTGACCCTGGACCTGCGGAAGCCCCAGGGCAAGGAGATCCTTCTCAAGCTGCTGGCGAAGGCGGACATCCTGCTGGAGAACTTCCGTCCGGAGACGCGGATAAAGCTCGGCCTCGACTACGAGCGCCTGTCCAAGCTCAATCCGAGGCTGATCCACTGTTCCATCACCGGGTACGGGCAGGAGGGCCCCTACCGCGACAAGCCCGGTTTCGATACCATCGGCCAGGCCCTGAGCGGCATGCTGAGCCTTATGACCGACTTTGACAAGCCCAAGGTGGTGGGGGTCTCGGTGACCGACCATTCCACCGGCGTGTTCGCCGCCTACGGCGTCCTCGCGGCCCTGCTGGCGCGCCACCACACCGGCCGCGGCCAGTTCGTGGACGCGTCGCTGCTGCGCATCAGCCTGGCATTCATCGAGTCCCACATGGCGGACTACCTGAACGGAGGCGAGGCCATCACCCGGGAGAACTTTCCGCGGGGACGCATCTATTGCTTCGTCCCCAGCGACAAGAAAGCCCTGGTGATCCATCTTTCCGCACACCAGACGGCCTGGGAGGGGCTGGTGACCGCGGTGGGGCGCCGGGACCTGCTGGATGAACCTCGTTTCGCCACGCGCAACGACCGCTGGCACCATCACTACGATATCGTCCCGATCCTGCAGGCGGAGTTCGAGAAGAAGCCACGGGACCATTGGCTCAAGGCCCTGGACGCGGTCAGCGTGCCCAACGCGCCCATCTACAAGATCGACGAGGTGCTGGACGACCCCCAGGTGAAGGAGTTGGGCCTGCCGCAGGAGATCCACCATCCCAAGATGGGGTCGAGCAACCTCATTGGCAACGCAATCCGGTTGTCCGACACGCCCACGCGGTTTCACCGCCCCGCGCCGCTGCTGGGTGAGAACACCGAGGAGATTTTGCGGGGGTTGGGTTATGATGAGGAGGCCCTGGCGGACTTGCGGGAGGACGGCGTGACGTAGTCGCGCCGGCTCTGTGCCGCAGGAAGACGAGCGTGTAGGGGCGGGTTTCAAACCCGCCCCTGCTCGCACACCTCGCACACCGTTAGCCAGAGGAGGCAATCCATGACCAGCAAGGAATTCGTTGAAGAGCTACGGAACAAGGTCAAGGCGTTCTGCGCCACGTTGGACGAGCGGCCTCCGGCCTACAGCTACGTGCCGCTGAGCACCGACGCAGAGCGCGTCCGGGTCATGAAGAGCCGGCTGTGGAATGAGCTCCGCGCCGCGGACCTCTTCGGCGGCTGGCTCAAGACCACGCCGGAGGTCGAGGTCAAGACCATGATGGCGCGTTCCGCCCACGAGGAGATGGTGCACGCCGGGCTCCTGTCGGCGCGTATCCGGGAACTCGGAGCGGACCCCTTCGACTACCGTCCGCTGCCGGCGCAGATGTCCATGTTCAACGCCATGGAGGGGCTCAGGGACAGTTGCCAGCGGCTGGCGGGCTTCTCCATGGGCGGTGAAGGAGTGGCCAACTACCTCATCGAGAAGTGTCTGGCCGCGCCCTCGGTCCCCGACTGGATCAAGGCCCCTTACCGGCGCATCCTGGCCGACGAGGAGGGTCACGGCAGCGGTCCCGAGGAGATCCTGGAGCGCTACGCCACCACCCCGGAGTGCCAGGACGCCACCCGCCGCGCCGTGGCCATGCGCCTGGTGCTGATGCGGGAGTACCTTGGCAGCCTGGATCGATGGGCCATGGAAGAGGCGGAATGGTGAGGTGCCGCCAGGTGTCTGTCGTTTCGAGGGGTAGGGGCGACCGGCTGGTCGCCCTTACGGGGTCCACCGCGGCGTAGACCCCAGGGCCCTGCGGGGGAACAGGGTGAACTTCGCGCGGGTGCGAATCTTGACGGCCTAAGATCGGTAATGCTAGACGCTAGAGATAGATAGGTGCACGACAAAATCTGAGATGTTCACAAGGGGGTAAATCAAATGGCCGATAACGGAACACTGCCGGGCTGTGAAGTCATTATCTCGTCGGACTCCCACGTCATTGAGCCGTCGGAAACTCTGGTGGAAAGGGCTCCCAAGGGTTTCAAGGACCAGGTGCCGCGCTTTCCCCAGTTGGAGGTAGGCACGAGCTTTCAGACCCAGCCGGGCGGATCGGATCCGACAAAGCGCATCACCGAGATGGAGACCGACGGCGTGAGCGCCGAGGTCCTCTTCCCGACCTACCTGCTGCCGCATTTCGCCATGGACGACGCCAAGCTTCAGCAGGTGTCGTTCCGCGCCTACAACGACTGGGTGATGGACTATTGCGCGGTGGCGCCCAACCGGCTGGTGGGGGTGGCGGCCATCTCCATGTACGACATCGACGAGGCGATCAAGGAACTGGAGCGCGGCGCCAAGGCGGGGCTCAAGGGCTCGCTCATCTGGCAGGCGCCGCACGCGGACCTGCCGTTCCGGTCCGACCACTACGAGAAGTTCTGGGCGGCGTCCGAGGATCTCCAGATGCCGGTGCATCTGCACATCCTCACCGGCCACGGCTATCACAAGCAGACGGTGTTCGGTAACAAGCGCACCGGGGTCGAGCCGTACCGCGGCAGCGTCAACCTGAAGCTCCAGGAGATCATCAACGCCGTCTTCGATTTCATCTTCTACGGCATCATGGATCGCCATCCCGGCCTCAAGTTCGTCTGCGTCGAGAACGAGATCGGCTGGATGCCGTTCATGCTGCAGCAGTGGGACTACTACTGGAACCGGTTCAAGGGGGAGAACCCGATCTCCATCACCAAGAACCCCAGCGAGTACTTCAACGATCAGTTCTACGGCACGTTCTTCCGCGACACGGTGGCAGGGCACAACTTCGAGTGGTGGGGTCAGGACAACTGCATGTGGTCCAACGACTACCCGCACGCCAACTCGACCTGGCCGGACTCCAAGAAGTACATTGACCGCGACCTGGGGCACCTGCCGGCGGACATACGGAAGAAGCTGGTCTACACCAACGTCAGGAAACTCTACCAGCTCGACGTTCCCGATTCCGTGCAATAGCTCGAAACAACGCGAAAGCCGCCCGTCTCCGGGCGGCTTTCCTTTTCCGGCGGGAATGCATGCGGCACGCGGCGCGGTGGGCAGCCCACGGCAAGCGTGTGCCAGCCGTGAAGGGGCAGGCTGATGGCCAGGAACGGCTTCAAGGTATTCGACAGCGACATGCACATTATGGAGCCTCCGGATCTGTGGCCCCGCCACATGGCCGCGGAGTTCCGCTCCCGGGCTCCGCACGGCCGCACCTCCGAGAACGTCCGCGACCTGGGCCTGATCTTCCCCGAGGAGCAGCCCAACGCCAGACACACCGCGGGCACGCTACGCCGCGGCCACAACTACGACAAGAACCAGGGCATCTACCGCGATCACTCCGAGCGGGGCTGGACCGGCGAGGTCCAGCTCGAGGCCATGGACACCGAAGGCATCGACGCGGCCGTGCTGTTCCCGAGCCGGGGCTTGGGCGTGCTCACCTATCCGGAACACCAGCCCGATTTTGCCGCGGCCCTTGCCCGGGCCTACAACGACTGGCTCCATGACTTCTGCCGGGCCGACCCGGAGCGGCTGTTCGGCGCCGGGATGATTTCCGTGTACGACATGGACGACGCCGTCAACGAGACCCGCCGGGTGGCCGGCGAGTACGGCTTTCGGTCGGTCTTCCTGCGGTCCAACATCGTCACGGGCAGGCCGCTGCACGACCCCTACTACGAGCCCCTCTGGGATACTCTGGAGGAGCTCGGCCTCCCCATCGGTTTTCACGAGGCGTCCGGCTCGAGCGCGCCCCAGAGCGGCGAGCAGTTCGAGCCGAACTTCGGGCTGCGGCGCGTCTACGCCCAGCCCTTCGAGCAGATGATGGGACTCGGGAGCTTGCTCGGCGGCGGCGTGCTGGCGCGGCACCCGAAGCTCAGGGTGGCGTTTCTGGAAGCCAACTGTTCGTGGCTCCCGTGGCTGCTCTGGCGCCTGGACGAGGGCTACGAGCGCGAGGGCGACATCTTCATGACCGACCTGCGGGAGAAGCCCAGTGAATACTTCCGCCGCCAGTGCTGGGTCTCCGTCGAGCCGGACGAAACGCCGGCGCGCTACACCATCGAGGAGATCGGCTGCGAACAGCTCGTGTTCTCCACCGACTACCCCCACGGCGATTCCAAATACCCGCACGCCGTCGAAGGTTTTCTTGAGCTCGACCTGTCCGACGAGCAGAAGCGCAAGATCCTCTGGGACAACTGCGCGCGGTTTTACGGGTTTGCACACTGAAATTTCTCATTTGAAGGAGGGTGCCATGGCGAGACCGCAAACGGTGACAGCAGCGCCGGAATCCATCGAAGGCGTGCTCAACTACCTCAGCAAGAACACGGAGGCCCCCGCGAGCTACGGCGGCATGAGCCAGAAGGAGGCCGACCGCAAGCGCAAGGGCAAGTACGAGGGTCACAAGGTAACCATCCGGAACGCCCGCCTCATGGCGGATACGCTGTCGCTGGAGCGGGAAGGGTTCGTTCTGGTGCCCCACGATACCCAAATGAAGGACTTCTATGACGAGGAAGAGGTGCGCACGGTCTACTACAAGGAGACCGAGGAGCTGGTCAAGAAGACTTCCGGGGCCAAGCGCGTGGTGGTTTTCGACCATACGCTTCGTTCCGGTGACGAGGCCACGCGCGAGGCCAAGCAGGTCGGCGGCCCGGTGCGTGGCGCCCACAACGACTACACGGACTGGTCCGGGCCGCAGCGCGTGCGCGACATCCTGCCGGACGAGGCCGAGGAGCTGCTCAAGGGACGTTTCGGCGTGATACAGACTTGGCGGCCCATCAACCGCCCGGTGATACGGGATCCGCTGGCCATCGCCGACGCCCAGAGCACGGACATGGAAGGGGCCATCCCAACGGCGCGCATCTACCCGGACCGGCGCGGCGAGACGCTGCACTACACCTTTATTCCCAAGCATCGCTGGTACTACTTCCCGCACATGGAGCGTAACGAGGCCGTGGTGTTCAAGACCTTCGAGTCCGAGAAGGACGGCCGAGCGCGGTGGACCCTGCACTGCGCCTTCGACGACCCCGACACCCCGCCCGATGCCCCGCACCGGGAGAGCATCGAGATGCGGACCCTGGCATTCTTCTAGGGGCCCGCGCTGTAGAAAACGAAGTCGTAGGGGCGGGTTTCAAACCCGCCCGCGCCCGCATCGCACCGTGGGGTCGGTAAAGGCTCCCAGGAGAGACAAATGAGCAATTTCGACGTAGTCGAGACCACCATCGAGGCCGTCCATAAGGCCTACCAATCGGGACAGTTGACCCCGCGAGAGCTGGTACAGGCCTACCTGGACCGGATCGAGGCCTACGACAAGAAGGGTCCGGCCCTCAACTGCATCATCACGGTCAACCCCAACGCCATCGAGGAAGCCGACCGGCTCGGCGCCTCGCCCCTGACCGGCCCGCTCCACGGCATCCCGATCGTCTTCAAGGACCAGGGCGACGCCAAGGGGATGCCCACCACCCTGGGCAGCGTGCTGTTCAAGGACTACTACCCCGACCGCGACTGTTTCGTGGTGGAGCAGCTCAAGAAGGCAGGGGCCATCGTCCTCGCCAAGGCCACTCTGGGGGAGCTGGGTGGCGGGGACACCCACGGATCGCTGTTCGGGTCCAGCCGGAATCCCTACGATGTCGAGCGCACGGTGGGCGGCTCCTCCGGCGGGTCGGGCGGCGCCGTGGCCGCCAACTTCGCCACGGTTGCCGTGGGGCAGGAAGGCTACGCCTCCATCCGCCGTCCCTCCACCTGGAACTGCGTCGCCGGCATGCGGCCCACGCCGGGGCTGGTGAGCCGGGGCGGCGTGTACGACGGCTGGCCCGACATGACCGGCTCGTTGGGCCCCATGTCGCGCACGGTCGGGGACATGGCGCGACTGCTGGACGGGATGGTGGGCTACGATCCCGAGGATCCGGTGACCGCCCGCGGCGTCGGCCACGTGCCCCCGAGCTACACCGACTTCCTGGACGCCGGCGGCCTCCGCGGCGCCCGCCTCGGAATCCTGCGCGAGCCCATGGGCTTCATGGCGGAGCCGGACACCGACGACTTCCGGCAGATCACCGAGGTGTTCGACAAGTCGGTGGCGGACCTTCAGGCCGCCGGCGCCGAGGTGGTGGATCCGGTGGAGATACCACAGCTCAACGAACTGCTGGCCAAGCGGTCCTGGAACCCCACCAACGGCGACAAGGCCTTCAGGCTGTACTACGGCAGGAGCGCCAAGCGGCCGTTCGAGTCGCGCGAGGAGGCCATGGCGTCGCCAGAGTTCGCCAAGGTCCACTACAACGCCCAGAACCGCTGGAAGGCGCCCTTGGACGCGGACAAGCATTACGAGTACCTGCTGGCGCGCGAAACGCTCATGGGCAACCTGTTGAAGGTCATGGCCGACCACCGGCTCGACGCCATCGTGCACAAGTCGGTGGAACACCAGCCGACGCTCATCACCGAAGGCATCAAACCGCCATGGGTCAACATGAGAGGGGTGCCCCACATCAATACGTTCCTGATATTCGTCTCGTCGGTGGTGGTGCCCGGGGGCTTCACCCGGGACGACCTGCCGGGGGGCATCACCTTCCTCGGACGCCCCTACGACGACGGCCGCATGATCAAGTTCGCCTACGCCTACGAGCAGGCCACCAACCACCGCAAGCCGCCGGCCACCACGCCGGCACTGTGAGCCGGAGCGCGACGATAACGGTGGCCCGCGCTGTGACGTGGAACGCGACGACAACGGTGTAGGGGCGGGTTTCAAACCCGCCCGTGTTCGGGTCATGCAAGGACATTGAATCTAGGAGAGGAATCGCACATGCCCCGCATACCGGAGCTCACGGAACGGGAGGCCATACCGGAAGACCAGCGGCAGCACTACGATTCCATCATGGCGAGTCGGAAGCGCATCGGCGCGCCCTACGCCAACCTCCTCCACTGCCCGGACCTGGCCGCGCGCACGGCGCACCTGGTGGGTTATTCGCTGCACACCTCCGACTTTCCCAAAAAGGAAAAAGAACTGGTCATCTGCACGGTGGCGCGGGAGATGGACTGCGTGTACGAGTGGGCCGCCCACTCGGGCCACGCCCTCGATGCCGGGGTGCGGGAGGAGGCGGTGGCGGCCATCCGTGACGGCAAGGCGCCCGAAGGTCTCAACCAGGACGAGACTCCCTTCGTGCGGTACGTGCAGGAGCTTCTGCGGCCTCCGCACCGCGTCACCGAGGCGACCTTTCAGGCGTTACGAGAGCGTCTCGGCGATCACCGGCTGGCGGAGCTTACCGGCATCGTCGGCGGGTACGTGGGCCTCGCCTGCTCCCTGAACGCGTTCGAGACCGCCGCGCCCGAGGGCATGCCGGTCCTTCCCACCCGATGAGAACCATGTCCAAGGCCGTCCGCGGGCCCGAGCCCGGCGCTGCCGCAAACAGCGGTATTCCCGTCCTGGAAGTGGCCGGTTTCCTGGCTGGCGCGTCCGAAGCGCGGGATGCGCTCGCGGCGGAGTTGCGCCACGCGCTGGAGCAGGTGGGTTTCTACTACATCCACGGCCACGGCGTGCCCCAGGGACTCATCGACGACGTCTTCGCCCAGTGCGCCCGTTTCCACGCGCGGCCGCCGGCCGAGAAGATGGCGCTCCCAGGCAACGAGCACAACGTCGGATACATGCCGGTGAACGGGTACGTGTCCCGGAGCTCTCGGGTGGAGAAGGCCACGCGGCCCAACTTCGTGGAGGCGTTCTTTCTCAAGCGCGACCTTCCCCTGGATCATCCGGACGTGGTGGCGGGCGTGCGCTACCGCTGCGCCAATCCATGGCCCGAGTCGCATCTCCTGCCGGGGTTCCGGGAGACGGTGGTGGCCTACCTGGACGCCATGGAGCAGCTCTGCAAGCGCATGCTGCCGCTCTACGCATCGGCGTTGGACCTCCCCCCGGACTATTTCCGCGAGGCTTTTGCGGAACCCCAGTACACCTTGCGGATGTCGCACTACCCGCCGGCCGAGCAGGGCGACGCCGGCCAGTACGGGCTGGCGCCACACACGGACTCGAGCTTTCTCACCATGCTGCCGCAGTCGGAGGTGCCCGGTCTGTCCATCTGCATGCCCTCGGGAGAGTGGACGGACGCGCCGGGGGTGCCTGGCACCTTTCTGGTCAATTCGGGGGATATGCTGCGCCGGTGGACCAACCACCGGTTCCTGTCGACCCCGCACCGGGTCGTGAACCGCAATGCCGGCCGGGACCGTTACGCCATCCCGTTCTTCTTCGACGCGACCCACGATTTCCCCATGGTGTGCCTGCCTTCGTGTCAGGGGCCGGACAACCCGCCCCGCTACCAGCCGACGACGTACAGTGAGTACATGCGCTGGTTCGCGCGGCAATACGATCACGTGCGGTACCACGACAGTCACGAACCCGCCGACCCCGGCGTCCCGACCGTCTAGTGGCCCGGGATGAAAGCGTCAATGTTACGAGATTGTGTCAATTTAATAACAGCGTCTGTGGAAAAGCCTGTGTATAGTGCCGGAGAACACCGAAAACCTCCCTATTCATCCGGGATTCAACGGATTGCACAATTTCCGCGCACCGGTTTTTCCGATAAATTCGGGCAGTTGCGAGGATTGGGCTCCGTAGGCGCTCAGGCGTTGGGGAACCCGCTCACCCGGCGCACCCCGAACCAGGTCACCGCTAAGTGACTGATTCCCAAAAGACTATGAGTCAAAACGAGAACCTCCAGGCATTGCTTCGGCCGAGGTCGGTAGCGGTCGTCGGCGCATCTCCCAAAGCCAGCACTGGCGGACGACTATTGGCAAACCTCCTGTCTTCCGGTTTCCGGGGGGCCGTCTATCCCGTCAATCCGAATTACACGGAGATGAGGGACAAGCCGTGTTATCCGTCGCTCAACGAGCTCCCCGAGGTGCCGGATTGCGTGGTGGTCGCATTGCCCGCCGCCGGCGTGCTGCGCGTGATCGAAGAAGCCGCCGCCGCCGGGGTGCCTTCGGGGATCGTGGTCGCCGAAGGTTTTGCGGACGGCGATACCGCGGCAGGCCGCCGCCGGCAACTCGAGCTCCAACGCCTTGCGGCCACCAATGGCATGGCCATCACCGGGCCGTGCTGCATGGGCGTTGCCAGCCTGCAATACGGTTTCGCCAATTCCTATTTCTCCATCCCCGAGGACGCCGTCCCGGGCGGCGTCTCCCTCGTTTGCCAGAGCGGCGGTTTGACCAGTGCCGTCACCGAGCTCGGCGCCAGCCGCAATGTTGGTTTCAATTACATTGTTTCGAGCGGCAATGAGGCCGTGGTGGAGATGGCCGACTATATCGAGTATTTCGCCGACGACCCCCAGACCCGGGTCATCGCCTGCATCATGGAGGGGGCCAAGGACGGGCCGAAGCTGCGCCGGGTTCTCGCATCCACCACCCGAAAGAAACCCGTGGTGGTGCTGAAGCTCGGCCGCACCGAGTCGGGGCAAAGGGCCACGGTGGCCCACACCGGCACCCTGGCCGGGCAGCAAGAGGCCTACGAGGCGTTGTTTCACGAGACCGGCGTGGCGCTGGTGGACAGCATCGACGAGCTCGTGGAGACCGCGGGACTCTTCATCCACGCGCCTCTTCCCCCCGGCAGGAGGGTGGTTTTTCTTACCATCTCCGGCGGGGCCACGGCGCTCATCAGCGACGTGAACGGGGCCGCGGGCCTCCAGTGCCAGGCCTTGAGCGCGGCGACGAACTCGAGGCTTCAGGAGATCCTGGAGGTGGACCGCCCGTTCGGCAATCCCATTGATACGGTGGGGATGCCGCGCGCCGCGCGGGGGACGAATCTCACGGCGGTGCTCGATACGCTCTTGAACGATGACGAAGTCGACCTGGTGGGAATGGCCCTCAGCATGAAGCGCGAGACCGGACCGGGTTCGGAGAACCTTCTGGATCAGTTGGTGGCGCGCGCCCGGACGACGCCGAAGCCCATCTTTGTGCTGTCGCTGGCCTCCAACAGTCTCACCCACGATTACCGGACGTTTTCCGAGCAGACGGGCGTCCCCCTGTTGGAGGACGTGGCCGGGGGGATGATGGCGGTCCGCAAGCTCGTGGACTACGCGGAGTTCCGCCGCCGGGAGAAGCCGGCCCGGAAACCGGCGCCGTCCGTGGATTTCCACCCGCCGGACGGCGCGAGCGCCCTCACCGAATACGACAGCAAGAAGATACTCGCGCGTACGGGGATCACCATGACGCGGGAAGAACTCGCGGAGACGCCCGAGCAGGCCGTCGAGGTCGCCGGGAGCCTCGGCCATCCGGTGGCGCTGAAGGTCCAGTCACCGGATGTCCCTCACAAGTCGGATGCCGGCGGGGTCTATCTCGGAGCCGCGACCGCCGAGGAAGTGGAGACGGCGTATCTCCGCGTCATCAGGAACGTCAAGTCGGTCCATCCGGACGCCCGCATCGACGGCGTCCTGGTGCAGGAGATGGTCTCCGACGGCATGGAGGTCATCGTCGGCATGGTGCACGACCCGCAGTTCGGGCCGCTGGTGATGCTGGGTCTCGGCGGGGTCTACGTGGAAGTGTTCAAGGACGCCGCCTTCCGGCTGCCGCCGCTGGACGAGGACGACGTGCGCGAGATGCTGGCGGAGCTGCGGGGCAGCGCGCTGCTGAGTGGCTTGCGAGGCAAAATGCCCCGCGACGTGGACGCCCTGGTGCAGTGCGTGGTCCGCTTCGGCGACTTCGTGGCCCACAACGCCGGCCGTTTCACCGCCGTCGAGATGAACCCCGTGATGGTGCGTCCCGAGGGCCGTGGCGTAGCGGTGGCGGACGCCCTCATCACGGTGTCCACCGAGCTGGCGTAGGCGGGGGCGACCACCGGCAGCGACCGCCGACAAGGTGCAACGCCCGGTAGGGGCGACCGGCGAGGGGCCACCGCCGGCAACCGGCAACGCCGGGTACGGGCGACCGGCGGCAACCTGCAACGCTCGGTAGGGGCGACCGGCGGTCGCCCTCCGTGGCCAATGCCGCGCGAGATCCAAGGGCTGGTTTCAACCCTGCCCGTGGCGCGGAATTCGCGGCCCCCGGCCCGGCCGGCGAGAGACAGGGAGTGAGAACAAGGAGCTTTGATGGAGTACCAAAACATCCTCTATGACGTGACCGACCATGTGGCCACCATCACCCTCAACCGCCCGGAGTCGATGAACGCCATCAGCTACAAGACCCGGGACGAGCTCGTCGACGCGTGCGGCCAGGTCTCCGCGGACCCTGACGTGTGGGTGTGCATCATCACCGGCGCCGGGGAGCGGGCCTTCTGCACCGGGCTCGACCTCAAGGAGCGGGCGCGGGAAGTGGACGATTCGACGTTCTTCGAGAAACGCCGGGTACGCAACCGCCCGAGCATCCATTCCCAGAACCAGGCGGTGGCCACATTGGAAAAGCCCACCATCGCGGCCATACGCGGGTACGCCGTGGGCGGCGGTCTGGAACTGGCGCTGGCCTGTGACATCCGCGTCGCCGCGGAGGACGCCAAGCTCGGCATGTTCGAGGTCCGGCGGGGCCGGCTGGGGGGCGGCGGCGGCACTCAGCGCCTGCCGCGGCTCATCGGCCTGGCCAAGGCGCTGGAGCTGTCCCTGACGGGCGAAGCCGTAGGCGCCCAGGAGGCTTTGCGCATCGGGCTCGTGAACAAGGTGGCGCCGGTGGACGGCTACATGGAAGCGGCCCGGGAGATCGCCGCCAAGATCTGTCTCGGCGCGCCGCTCTCGGTCATCGCCATCAAGGAGGCGATCACCAAGGGTTTTCAGCTTTCCCTGGAGCAGGGCCTGAAGCTCGAGAGCGAGCTGGGCCTGGCACTCGCCACCACCGAGGACCAGAAGGAAGGCTCCCGCGCTTTTGCGGAAAAGCGCCCGGCCGTGTGGAAGGCGCGGTAGAGGAAGGTTGCAGGGAAGGCCGTGCGACGTCAAAGAAAACGTCACACCCGGACCCGTCTCCGTCATTCCCGCGAAAGCGGGAATCCAGGAGGGGCGGGGCGGGGGAAGCACGGCCGCCGGGCCGCTCCACCGCCCCTGGATTCCCGCTTTCGCGGGAATGACGGGATGGTGACCGCAGGCGCGCCGACATGAGACTTCATCGGATCAACGGAACACAGGAGGAAACATGAGCACGAACCTGAGCGGTAAATACGCCATCGTCGGCGTGGGTCAGAGCCCCCTCGGCAAGGTGCCGGAGCTCGGCCCCATCGGGCTCTTCGCGGTGGCGGCCAAGAACGCCATCGAGGACGCCGGCCTGAAGAAGGAGGACGTGGACGGCCTCATCACCCGCGGACCGGACGACGTGTACTGTCACCACCAGCGCGTGGGAGAAGCGTTGGGATTGAACGTCACCTTCAGCACCTCCACCGCCAACGGCGGCGCCAGCCAGACCATGGCCGTGGCCATGGCGTGCATGGCCATCGAGGCCGGTGTTTGCAACACCGTGGTGGTGGGTTACGGCCGCGACACCTGGTCGCGGACCCATCGCAACGCCGAGGCCAAGCAGGCGGTGGCTTCCAGCCCGCGGACCTACTCGGAGTTCGGTTCCGAGTTCGGCCGGTTCGGCGCGCCGGTGAACTACGCGGTTTCGGCCCGGCGCCACATGGAGCGTTTCGGCACCACCAAGGCTCAGCTCGGCGCCATCGCGGTGGCGTTCCGTAACCACGCCCGCAAGAACCCTCACGCGTTCATGCAGAAGCCGTTGACCCTGGACGAGTACCTGGGCGCCCGGCTCATCGTGGATCCGCTGTGCCTCTTCGACTGCAGCGTGTTCATCGACGGCGCCGGCGCGGTGGTGGTGACCACCGCGGAGCGTGCCCGGGACCTCCGGCAGCCGCCGGCCTATGTTCGCGGCTTCGGTTTCGGCAACCGCCTGAGCGGCTGGTACACCGATGACAACATGATCACCACCGGCGCCAAGGAGGCGGGTGAGGCGGCATACAAGATGGCAGGCATCGGCCCCAAGGACGTGGATACCGCCCAGATCTACGACTGCTTCACCCACATGGTGCTGCTGCAGCTCGAGGACTACGGCTTTTGCGCCAAGGGCGAGGGGGGGCCTTTCGTCGGCTCCGGGGCGCTCGAGTTCGACGGCGTGCTGCCCACCAACACCTCCGGCGGCCAGTTGTCCGAAGGGCACATCGAGGGCATGCTCCAGGTGCTGGAAGGAGCGCGTCAGGTCCGCCGTGAGCACACCCCCGACCGGCAGGTGAAGGACTGCAACATCGCCCTGGTCACCGGGCACGGCGGCAACACCGTGTGCCAGTCGGCGCTGATCCTGGGGAGGGAAGCGGGATGAGCGAGTACAACAAGCCGCTGCCGCCGCCGACCGTGGAATCCGAGCCCTTCTGGGACGGCTGCAGGCGCCACGAGCTGGTGGTGCCCCGCTGCGACGCCTGTTCGAACCACTGGTTCCCGCCCACCGCCACCTGTCCCAAGTGCTGGAGCACGGAATGGACCTGGACCCGGGTGAGCGGCAAGGGCAAGGTGTATTCGTTCGGCGTCTACCACCGGGCCTATCACAAGGGCTTCGCCGACGAGCTGCCCTACGCCCTGGTGGTGGTGGAACTGGACGAAGGTCCGCGCCTCAACACCAACGTGGTGGGCTGCAAGCCCGACGAGCTAAGCTGCGACATGCCCGTGGAGGTGGTGTTCGAGGAAGTCACCGAAGACCGGACCCTTTACAAGTTCAAACCCCTGGGCGACGCTAACGCGTGATCCGGGGACTTTTAAACCCGTGCGCATCTTCATCGCACGCTACGGACAACAAGAAATATTGAATGGGACAGGGCCGACGTAGGATCGCAATGCGAACAGCCGGCCGCCGACAAGAAACATCGAAAGGGACCGGGCCGATGTAGGGGCGGGTTTCAAACCCGCCCGTGCCCGGATCACACAACGAAACACGCCGCCACCGGAGGACCCCATGCTGCACAGCACCGAACGAATTCTCGTCACCCATACCGGAAGCCTGCCGCGCCCGCGGGACCTCATCGAGGTGATGCTGGCCGAGAACGAGGGCAGGGCCGTGGACCCGGCCGACTACGAGGAAAGGCTCCGGCGCTCGGTCCACGACATCGTGCGCCGGCAGATGGACCTCGGGGTCGACATCGTCGACGACGGCGAGCTCAGCAAGCGCGGCTTCGCGGTCTACGCGCACCAGCGGCTCGACGGCCTCACCGCCACCGGCCGGGTGCGGGTCTCGCCCTGGTCCAACTCCCGGGAGTCCCAGGCCTTTCCGGAGTTCTACGCCGTCTCCAATCCGGTGCCGGGAAACAAGCCCAACCCCAGCAACATGCAGATGGCCTGCACCGGTCCCATCGCCTACAAGGCGCAGGAGCGCGTGGCGCAGGATCTGGCGAACCTGAAGGCCGCGGTGGAGGAAGCCGGAGCCGCGGAAGCCTTCGTGCCCGCCATCTCCCCCTGCGACGTGGCCGGCAACCAGGAGAACGAGTACTACAAGAGCGACGAAGAGTTCCTGTTCGCCATCGCCGACGCCCTGCACGTCGAGTACCAGGCCATCGTCGACGCGGGTTTCTTGCTCCAGATCGACGACCCGCTGCTGATCAACTACTACGTCAAGAACCCGGACCTGAGCGTGGCGCAGTGCCGCGCCTGGGCTGAAGGGCAGATCGAGGCCATCAACCACGCCCTCCGGGGCATCCCCGAGGACCGGGTGCGCTACCACACCTGCTACGGCATCAACATGGGGCCGCGGGTCCACGACATGGAGATGAAGGACTACATCGACATCGTGCTCAAGATCCGCGCCGGCGCCTTCTCCTTCGAAGCCTCCAACCCGCGCCACGAGCACGAGTGGCGCATCTGGGAAGACGTGAAGCTGCCCGAGGGCAAGCTCGTCATCCCCGGCGTCATCACCCAGTCATCGGTGGTGGTGGAGCACCCCGAGCTCATCGCCCAGCGAATCGAGCGCTTCGCCGGCCTCGTGGGCCGCGAGAACGTCATCGCCGGCAGCGACTGCGGCTTCGGCACCCAGGCCATGGAGGTGCCGGAGATCCACCCCGACATCGTCTGGGCCAAGTTCCAGGCCATGTCGGAGGGGGCGCGGCTGGCGAGCGAGCGGCTGTGGGGGTGAGGGGAGGCGGCACGTGCATCTATCAAGCCTTGGGTTGACACGCTGTGCCTTGGCTAGTAATTTTTTTGTTTGTCAAAGGCCATGACGTTTGTTGTGATTTCCTTTTTTCAATAGGTCCTAAGTGGCCGTCTTTATTTAATTTCTTTGGGAGTCCGTATGCCATCAGCGCTGGCCGTAGCGAAGTGTCTCCTCGACATAGCTAGGGAAGACGGGGCGCCAGAGCCGAGTTTCGTCAGGATTCAAAAGCTCGTGTACTTCGCTCATGGGCTTTTCTTGGCGTTGAATGACAAGCCCCTAATCGAGGAACAGCTAGAAGCGTGGGTATGGGGACCAATTTTCCCCTCGCTATACTACGGACTCTTTGGTCGAGATATATCTCAGGTGCTAGCCAATGGTCCAGTCGTGGAAGATGAAGACGTCCTCGCTTTCATTAAGCCCCTTGACAAAATTCTCCGGCCACTATCGACAACACAATTGTCTGTTATTGCCCATCGAAAAGGGTCGCCTTGGTATGAGGTCGTTACAACGAAAACGGGAAGTCCCGATACCTCCGTCGAATTTCTGAAGAGGTATCTACCTCCGGGCTTGGTTATCGATCGCGAATCTGTCCGACAACACTTCGCACACCTGAAAAAAGACGATTCTCATGGCCGAGAAGCAGGATGAACTTCTGCGAGTCTCTGGCCAAATTTCTTGCTTCGTCCAAGGACAAAAACATCTCAGATGAGGCCGATTCGGACAAAGAAGATGCCCGCCGTGTACAACTTCAGAACGAGCATCTCCAAGCCCAGATAACTCAGCTTCGGACAACCACAGAAACTCCAGAAAGAGTATGCGCGCCGTGCCTACAATTTTCTATTGGGCTGGATGCTCTGCATTGGAGCTTTGGTAGTATTCCAAGGATTTGGGTTTCTCGGATTCAATCTGTCTGATACTGTCCTCACCGCAATTGTAGGCGGAACCGCCATTTCCGTTGTGGGGCTCGTTCTAGCCGTCATAAAGGGGCTCTTTGGAGAGCGGAAATCCGAAGACTGATCCTTTCCTCTATCCCCACCCATCCTGCCGAACGACAACACAACAGGGTCCTGCGCCAAGTATGTCGGTATCAGATCCTGTAGCCAAAATACGATTGATCGCCGAATTGTCTTGACCAAAATACGACACTATAGATAGTTGTCAGACATGGAGGCGGAATCGCGCATCTACGACGCCCTGCTGGCCGAGCATCTGGCCGCCAACCGGCAGATGGCGTTCGTCAGCGGTCCGAGGCAGGTAGGCAAGACCACGACTTGCCGGCGTCCTGGATGTCTACCGCCGCGGCGGGGACAGTGGCCCGCGAGGGGCGACCCTGGTTCCTCGTCGAGGTGAAACACCGTGACGAGTCCATGAGCCGATCTCTGAAGTCACCAAAACCGACGCGTCGGAGTTCGGCGCGCGCTATTGTATCGACGGCCCTATCGAGACACCAGACGGACGCAATCCTCACGTCAGAACGGTGTGGATCATTGAGGATGGGGACGAAAGGCCGCGTCTTGTTACGACACACCCAATCAGGAGACAGGAATATGCTTGAGGAACATGACCGCATCGTGCTCACGAGGGATCTTCCCGCTCAGGACTTGGAGGCGGGGGATGTGGGAACGATTGTCCACGCCTACGCGAGCTGCGAAGCCTTCGAGGTGGAGTTCCTCGCGCTCGATGGCAATACGGTGGCAATAGCGACGGTTCCACGTTCGCACGTTCGCCCGGTAACGGGTACGGACATCACACATGTGAGGGAGTTGGCGGTGGAGGGATGAACTGCGGGCGTATAGGACCAGCCTCGCCGAGCGTGAATCGAGGACCGGTCGACGACCCGCCTGTCCAAGCAAATGGGACCACCTCAAGTTGCCCGCATCCCACTGATCCCTGGCTTATGGCGACGGACACCCCACAGGGCATGCCGAGTTCTGAAGTGAAGCTCGTTTCCGAAGTCATCGAGGTAGAAGACTCGCTGGAGGCGGCCAACGACTGGTTCTGCGACCAGAAGCTCAGCGACGGCCTGCCCATCGTTCCCCCCACCCGTGAGCGCGTGGAACGCATGCTCACCGGTACCCACCGCGACCCGCAGGAGATCATCAGGCAGGTGCCGCCCAAGTGGGCGCCTGCCACGGTGGAGAAGATCGCCGTCAACTGCGTGATGGCGGGCTGCCTGCCGGCGGTCATCGCCGCGGTGGAGGGCGGACGAGGTGTTGGATCGCTTCGCCTGAGGAAGCATTCTGATGGGCCACACCTGCAACGCTTAATTGGATAGAAATCTCGAATCCCCTTCCTTATCCTTCCAAAAGTCCGTATTCTGGTGTCGGAAGGATCACTAATGCCGGAAATATCCACCAGGAGATCACTTGACCGGATGCCCGAGGTGTTCGTGTCTGACAAGTCGATCACTCGCGAGGTGTCGCGGGCGGTCAAGGACGGCAAGCTGCGCAAGTTGTCCTCGCGGCTTTACACCCGCAACATGGCCGACCCGCCCGAGGCAGTTGTTGCGCGCAACCTGTGGACCATCGTCGCCGGATATTTCCCTGGCGCGCTGATCGCCGACCGGACGGCCTTCGAGAACGTCCCGGCGAGCGACGGCTCTGTCTGCCTGGTGACCGTGAGCGGCCGGGACATCAGCCTGCCGGGTCACACGCTCCGGCCTCGCCGGGGTGTGGGGCCGCTCCCCACCGACCAGCCATTTCTCGGTGAGCTCTTCCTGAGTTCGACGGCGCGCGCCTATCTGGAAAACATGCGTCCATCGCGCGCGCGTAGCGGACTCGTAGGCCGCACGCTCGGCCGAGCCGGGATCGAGGAACGGCTCGACACCCTGATCCGCCGTTCGGGCGAAGAGGCCGCCAACCGGCTTCGTGACGAGCTCCGCGCCGTGGGGTCCGCTCTTGAGCTCAGGCGGGAAGCAGCAGCACTCGATGCGATGATCGGAACACTGCTCGGCACCCGGGATGCCGAGTTGACAACGCCTGGTGCGGTCGCTCGTCGTCAGGGGCGTCCCTACGATCCCGACCGTCTGGCCATGTTCCAGGTCCTGCACGCGGCGCTCCGCGATTTTCCGCCGCTCTCCCGCATGGCGCCCGACCGCGGGCTGGAGGGCAATTCAACGCTCGCCTTCTTCGAGGCCTACTTCTCGAACTTTATCGAGGGCACCGAGTTCGCTGTCGGTGAAGCCGCCGACATCGTCTTCCGCGGTGTCATTCCCAACGAGCGGCCTGAGGATGCACACGACATTCTAGGCACTTGGCACATCGTCTCCGACGACCGGGAGATGCATCGGATACCGGCGGATGCCTCCGCGCTGGAAGCGCTGCTCAAGGCTCGCCACGCGGCGATTATGAAAGGTCGCCCTGACAGGCGACCTGGCGCTTTCAAGCAGGCGGCAAACCGCGCCGGCTCCACCGCGTTCGTGGCGCCGGACCTGGTAGCCGGTACATTGGCTCAGGGATTCGGCCTTTGCCGCAGCCTGGAGACGCCGTTCCAGCGCGCGGTGTTCATGAAGTTCCTCATCGCTGAGGTACACCCCTTCGCCGACGGCAACGGTCGGACGGCACGGACCATGATGAACGCAGAGTTGGTGGCCGCTGGCGAGGAGCGGATCGTCGTGCCGACCGTGTACCGCGCCAACTATCTCTCGGCGCTGAAAGCCCTGTCGCAGACCGGCCGGCCGGAGCCGCTGATCCGCATGCTGGACTATGCGCAGAAATGGACGGCGGCCGTCGACTGGCGCTCGGTCGAGGAAACCCGCCGCCAACTCGACGCCTGTAACGCCTTCCTGGATCCCGATATCGCCGACGAGGAGGGCCGGCGGCTCAGGATGCCTGGAAGCGTGTTGGCATGACGGAAACGTCCGAACAACCCGCCGACTAAAATACGACCCGTCGTTGGATTGTCCTGATGGGGCGCTACTTCTCCTATCGAATGCATCCGTTCTCCGTGGCAGAGACGGTAAGTCGGGACCTCCCCGATGCGGAGCGAATCGTCCGGACCCCAGGCAAGATCGAAGAGGCAGATTTCGAAGCGCTGTGGCGTCACGGGGGGTATCCGGAGCCGTTCCTCAGGCGCGACATGCGATTCAGCCGCAGGTGGCGGTCGCTACGTCTCACGCAACTGGTCCGGGAAGACGTGCGCGACCTGACGCAGGTTCAGCAGATCGACCAGATGGAGGTGCTGGTCCAGCGGTTGAGCCGTCAGTCCGGGCGTCAACTGGTTTACGGCAACCTCGCACGGGAAGTACGCGTTTCGGCGGACACCATCCGTCGGTGGGTCGCCGCCCTGTGCGACTTCCATCTGGGCTTTCTCGTCAGGCCGTGGTTCCGCAACGTCTCGCGATCATTGCGCAAGGAGCCCAAGTGGTATCTGAGGGACTGGGCGGACATCGAGGACGTGGGTGAAAAGGCGGAAACCTTCGTCGCGTGCCATCTCCTCAAGGCGGTCGACGGCTGGAACGATATGGGTCTGGGCCGGTTCGAGCTCGGCTATCTGCGCGACCGGGAAAAGCGCGAGGTGGACTTCCTGGTGGCCCGCGAGGGGCGGCCCTGGTTCCTGGTCGAGGTGAAACACCGTGACGAGTCCATGAGCCGGTCTCTGAAGTATTTTCAGGATCAGCTCAAGGCGCCGTTCGCGTTTCAGGTGGTCCTCGATGCGGACTTTGTCGATGCCGACTGCTTCGTCAGGCCGGGGCTGCCGCTTATCGTGCCGGCCAGAACGTTCCTGTCTCAACTCTTGTGATGGGTCCTCCGAACTTCCTCGGAGACCAGTTCTGAAGTCTGCAAACATCGATCAGCTTCCAACAGCGTCTTTACGTGTTGCGCCTGAACCGAATGGAACCAAGGAACCACCGAGACCTCGCAAAGGAGCCAACAAGATGCGCACCTATTCGTATTGGATTTTCGCCTTCGTGGGACTACTCGTGGCCCTCACATTCAACGGGGCAAGGCCAAGCGAAGCAACCTCTACAGCCGAAGTTGTGGAGATCCAGCGACTCTACATAGAATTCCCGACCTTCAAGAACGACCCGAACTTCCGTGCCGTTGGATACGGCCGCTGTTGTAGGTATTACCGGTGGATGAAGAAAGTGGAGGCACTTCGAGGAGGCAACACCGGTGACTTTCTCAAACAATTTGGGATTCTGCCGGGCGATCTCATCACACTTGGGCACGGAGTACTACCAAGGCCGAGGAAATAGCGAAACGGCGCAGTATTTCGAGTCCCTCATAGCGTCGGTCAAGCGACCGATCCAATCAGAACCCGCAATCAACAGGACGGTCCCTGCAACTGACGGGACGATCGGAACTTGGACTTACACGATTCACGGGATGCTGAAAGAAACAGTCACCATCAAACGAGAGAAGGGCAAACTGCTCTATATAGGCCAATTCAGCGACGGGTCGAACCGAAGACATGGACTCGTGGAGATCGCCCCGCAACAAGGACAAATGAAACGGTTCCGAGCCGAGTCGGGTACGGCGCCCGCAGAGCACGGAGAGTCTTACGCGATCTTGGCGGATGGACAGCTCGCATTTTACGGTCCAGGAGGACTGATAAGAACTGCAACACCACATTGACCAGGCACCAACCCCTTGATTGGAATAGATCTTCTCGACAAACGGGCCACAGCTAAAAGTCTGTATCCGTTGACAACACAAACCCGCGTTGGGTAAGGTCGCGCAGGTAAATCACTCGTGCAATGGAGGGCCTAATGGGAAAGCTTCAGATGCTCGATCCGAGGGCCGATGTTCTGCTGGAGAACCATCCGCCCGTGCCGGGGCTGGATGATCTGGCGGGGAAGGTGGTGGGCATCCTCGATAACGGCCAAGCCAACTCGAGCCCGATGTTCGAGGAGTTGGCGCAGCTTATCGGGGAGCAGACCGGTGCGGCGGAGGTGCTGCTGCGGAAGAAACCCAGCCACATGCAGGGGGCGCCGGGGGAATTGATCGAGGAGATGCTGAGCCGGTGTGACACGGTCATCACCGGCCTCGGTGCTTGAGGCTCGTGCACGTCGTGGAGTATCCACGACGCCATCGAGATACAGAAGCGCGGAAAGCCCACGGTAACCTTGTGCCAGACCATCTTCATGGAGCTGGGCCGGAAGGAAGCGGTGTTCTTCGGCGTGCCGCAACTGCCGCTGATTCAGATCCCGCACCACCCGAGCGGCGGCGCGCGGCCGGGTGAGCACCGCGAGGACGCGGAGATCGCCATCGGGCCGGTGCGGAAGACCTTGACCAATGTCGATGTCGGCGAGCGGGCGGGGGCTGGTGCGTCGGGGGCTGAAGCGCGGGCCGCGGAATAGCGCACCGCGGTAGAGCTCGCGACCGCACTGTCGCGCATGGCCACCTATCCGCCATTGGCGAAGCGGCCCTTCGACTTCGCTTGTCCTGAGCCCGTCGAAGGGCTCAGGGCGAACGGAGGCTCTTGCCGCGGTCAACTAGCGGCTCCACTGAAGCCGAAGGACGCGATTCGGGACGATGTCAACTGATCAGAGTTCCCTTAACTTGGTCTCCGAAGTCATCGAGGTGGAGGACTCGCTGGAGGCCGCCAACGACTGGTTCTGCGACCAGAAGCTCAGCGACGGCCTGCCCATCGTTCCCCCCACCCGTGAGCGCGTGGAACGCATGCTCACGGGTACTCACCGCGATCCGCAGGAGATCATCGGCCAGGTGCCGCCCAAGTGGGCGCCTGCCACCATTGAGAAGATCGCCGTCAACTGCGTGATGGCGGGTTGCCTGCCCGAATATCTGCCGGTGGTCATCGCCGCCGTCGAGGGCATCATGGAGCCCCGCTTCAACCTCTACGGCGTCCAGGCCACTACCGGCTACGCGGGTCCGGCGCTGCTCGTCAACGGCCCCATCCGAAACGAGCTGAACATCAATTGCGACGCTGGTGTGTTCGGGCCGGGCTACCGGGCCAACGCCACCATCGGCCGAGCCATTCGCCTGATCCTCATCACCGTCGGCGGCGGCTATCCCGGCGACACGGACCGCGCCACCTTCGGCTGGCCGGGCAAGTACAGCTTCTGCTTCGGCGAGAACGAGGAGAAGAGCCCCTGGGAGCCCTACCACGTGAGCCGCGGCTACAAGCCCGAGCAGAGCACCGTGACGGTGTGCGGCATCAACGGCTTTATCCCCATGCACACCGCCGGAAGCTCCGGCGAGGAAGCGCTGTCGTCGCTGGCCGAGGTCATCGCCATGCACCACGGCGGCAGTCACCTGGACGTGGGCAGCTTCGGCGGCGGAACGCCGCTGGTGGCCCTGTGCACCGAGGACGCCGAGATCATGGCGCGGGACGGTATATCCCGGGCCGACATCCGCGAGTACCTCTGGGAGCATTCCACCATCACCTTCGCCAGCATCCCGGACCGCCGCAAGGGGACCAAGAACGACGAGGAGCTTCTGCGGGAGTCTCCCAACGTCACCCCCGACGGGATCGTGCACCTGGCCACCCGGCCCGACGACATCATGGTGATCGTGACCGGCGGCAAGCACCGGCACTGCGTGCTGCTGCCCATGTGGACGGGACGGAACACCCTGGCCGTGACCAAACCGATACGGACGGCGTGAGGGGTTCGCCTTTTCCGTCATTCCCGCGGAACAGGCTGCGTCAAAACCACCCCCTCTCCCTCTGGGAGAGGGTTGGTGAGGGGACCTCGTGGCAAGCAGGCGGGTGTCAACGGCAACGGATGGGAGTGCCAGGGTTCTTGGGGGTCCCTCACCCGGCCTTCGGCCACCCTCTCCCAGAGGGAGAGGGGTTTGACACAGCCTGTTCCGCGGGAATGACGGGATAGGGGCCGGGGATCACGGATTAGATTATCTAGAGACGAGGAGTGTCCATGGATTTCAACCTGCAAGAAGATTCAGCCGAGATGAGCGAGTTCCGCGAGGAAGTCCGCGCCTGGATGGAAGAGAACATGAAGGGCTCGGAGCACCTGCGCTGGTCGGCCTCATGGTCCACCCGGGAGAACGACGAGGAGTACAGCTTCCGCCGCGGGCTCGGAGAGAAGCTGGGCAAGAAGGGCTGGCTGTTCCCCATGTTCCCTGAGGAGTACGGCGGCGCCGGCCTGTCCGTGGAGCATCAGTTCGTGCTGGAGACCGAGCTTCACCGCTACGGTCTCGGCCTCACCCACGTCTTCTACACCCTCGCCCGGATCGTGGCCCCGGTGCTGATTCACTGGGGCACCGAGGAGCAGAAGAAGGAGTTTCTTCCGCCCATCGCACGGGGAGAGATCGTGGTGTGGCAGGTGTTGACCGAGCCCCAGAGCGGCAGTGACGTGGCCAACTGCCAGACCAAGGCCATTCGGGACGGCGACGACTACATCGTCAACGGACAGAAGGTCATGGTGGGCCACCATCTGCCGCCGGACGCGCTGTGGGCGCTGGTGTGCACCGACCCCGACGGCAAACGGCACGAGAACCTGAGCTGGCTGCACATTCCCGCGAACCTGCCCGGTATCACCATCCAGCACATGCATCTCATGATGGGCATCAAGAACGCGGTGTTCTTCGACAATGTGCGGGTGCCCGCCAAGTATCTCATCGGCGGCGAGAACAACGGCTGGAAGGTGGCGGACACGCACCTGGAGCTCGAGCACGGCGGCGACGGCCGGGTGGGCACGGACCCGGTGGTGGACCGGGTGGTGGAGTACTGCCAGAACCATGACGTGGGCGGCAAGCCGCTCATCGAGGATCCTCACGTGCGCGATACCATCGCCGACATGATCATGGAGATCAACACGGTGAACCGCATGGCGCGCCGCATCTTCTGGCATCGTTTCGTCAAGGAGCCGCACGCCTACGGCGGCGCCCAGTTCCGCTACTACCAGCGCATGGTGCGGCTGCGGAACGGCGAACGGCTGCAGAAGATCATGGGGGCCGACGCGCTGATCCCGGATAACAGCGTGCACGAGGTGGTGGACTTCGAGTACGTCATCCGGAGCGGCCCCGGCCAGCTTCACGGCGGCGGCACCCTGGATACCGATCGCCTCATCTTCGCCCGCCGGGCCGGCATCGGCCGGGAGACCAAGGAGAAGGCGCCGGATACGGTGTAGAACCGTGCCGACCGACTGATAGCGCCTTGCGGACGGGCGGGTTTGAAACCCGCCCCTACAATCGAAACGCGAAATAGACTCGGAGTAATCATGGATTTGAGACTCAACGAAGATCAGGAGATGTTCAAGAAGGTGGCCGCCGACTTCGTTCAGGCGGAGGCGCCGACCACCATGCTGACCCAGCAGTTCCTCAAGAAAGAGACCTTCCTTCCCGATCTCTATGCCAAGATCGCCGGGTTGGGCTGGCTCGGCATGCTCATGCCCGAGCAGTACGGCGGCGCCGGGTTGTCCTATCTGGATTGCGGCGTGGTGTTCGAGGAGCTGGGGCGAGCTCCCGTGCCGGGGCCGGTGTTCTCGTCCGGCGTGCTGGCGGCGCAGATCATCCACGACGGCGGCTCCGACGCCCAGAAGGAAACCCTGCTACCGGCCATCTGCGGCGGTGAGTCCATCGTCATCCCGGCCATCGGCGACCACGGCGCCCACTGGGGACCGGAAACGGTCACCACCACGCTCTCGCAATCCGGCGACACGCTGACACTTCAGGGCACCAAGCGCCACGTCTACGACGCCGAGGGCGCTACGGCTTTCCTGTGTGCGGCCCGGACCGGCGACGGCGGGGTTGCGGTGGTGCTCGTGGACCGGAACGCGCCGGGCGTCACGGTGACGCCGTACTCGGGATACATGGTGTCGGTAAGCGAGGTTGCCTTCGACGGCGTCGAGGCGCCGGCCGCAAACGTCATCGGCGAGGCTGGTGCCGGTTGGGACTTGCTGGACAAGGCGGCGGAGAAGGCCATCCCGATCCTGTGCGCCTACAAGGTGGGGGCGTGCCAGGAAATCTATGAGTTCACCGTCCGGTACACCAACGAGCGCCGGGCCTTCGGCCAGCTCATCGGCCGGTTTCAGAGGGTCCAGGACCACTGCGTGGAGTTGTCGGTGCACATGGACGCGGCCCGGATGGCCACCTACGAGACCTTGTGGGCGCTCGACGAGGGGCTGCCGGCCGAAGCCGGCATCCACGAGTCCAAGGCCGCGGCCAGCGAAGGCTACCACCAGGCGTGCAGCTATTCGCACATGGTGCACGCCGGCCCGGGCACCGACTACCTGCATCCACTGATGGTTCACAGCGTGCTGGCCCACACGCTGTACCAGTATCTGGGCACGCCGGACTATCACAAGCGCCGGATGGTCGACGCCCTTTGTCCGCGGGCGTAAGGAGTTTCGAATTTTCAGCAACGGGAAGAAGCAGGTGAATATCGGGGTCCAGGAGCTTGCACCGCGGGCAGACGAGGGTGTAGGGGCGGGTTTCAAACCCGCCCGCGCACGCACCGGCCGGGACAAGCCAACATCCTTAAGGGACACGGAGAAAGGAATCCGCCATGAGACACGTGCGCTTTGCCGTCGCTATTCTGTTTGTCCTTTTGCTCGCCGTCCAGGTCGCGGCCCAGGACATGGAGAAGCACTTCAAGGGGAAGAGGATCAATCTCGTCGTAGGCTCCGGTCCGGGCGGCGGTTACGACATCATCACCCGCCTGTTCGCCAGACACGCCCCCAAGCACTTCCCCGGCAGCCCCAGTTTCATCGTGCGCAACGTTCCCGGGGGCGCCGGTCTCAAGGGGACCCAGTACATGAACCGTTCCAAGCCGGACGGTCTCACGGCGGGTCCTCACTACACCAGTCTGGTCATGAAAGAGCTGGCGGGTGTGGATGTGCCGGGCTTCGACGTGAACGAGCTGATCATCGTCGGGGCGCCCACGCTGGTGGATGACGACTATCTCCTCTGTGTCGATCGGAACCTCGCCAAGTCATGGGAAGACGTCATGAAAATGGGCAGGCCCCTTCGCTACGCGGCCCAGCGGCCCGGTATCGGCCGCATGCCCATGGGCGCCGAGTTCCTGCAGCTCGTCGGCGGCCCCGTCAAGGTCATCTACGGTTACAAGTCCACCGCCGAAGAGTTGGCCGCGTTCGCGCGGGGCGAGACGGAGGTCGTCACCTGTATCGTGCGGCGGTTGCCCCGCATGTATCCCGAGCTCATCGAAAGAAAGAGATTGGTCCCCCTTGTGTGGTGGAACGCGCCGCCGAGCGACGATTGGGTGGGGCGCCTCGGAGGCGAGAAGCCGCTCCACATCCTCGATCTGCCCGGCGTGAAGATCACCGATTCGCAGAAGCTGGCGTTCAGCACCGCGGTGAACATCCACCAGTTCCTGCGGGCCTTCATGCTGCCGCCCAAGACGCCCAAGCCCATCGTGGACACCTGGCGCAAGGCATTCAAGGCGACCATCGAGGATCCCGAGTTCGTCAACGCCGCCAAGATCGCCAACTACGAAGTGGGTTACGGCTCTCCGGAGCAGTATGAGAAGCAACTCGCGACCGTTCAGAAGTTGTCTCCGGACGGGGCGCTTTTCTTCCAGAAGCTGATGGGCGAGAAGCGTTAGCAGCGAGACGGAAAAGGAGTTCGGACCGCTAAGGTCCGCCGGATTGCCCGTGTCGGAGCGACACGGACCAGGAAAGGAATCCGCCATGAGACAGATACGCTACGCCATTGCCGTTTTGTTCGTCCTGCTGCTTGCCGGCCAGGCGGCCGCGCAGGACGTAAACTTCAAGGGCAAGACCGTCAACCTGATCGTCGGCACCGGCGCGGGCGGCGGCTACGACATTATCGCCCGCCTGTTCGCCAAGGTGGCCCCAAAGCACCTTCCAGGCAGCCCCCGGTTCATCGTACGCAATGTTCCCGGCGGTGCCGGCCTCAAGGGAACCCAGTACATCAACCGCAGAAAGCCCGACGGCCTCACCGTGGGTCCGCACTTCACCAGCCTGGTCATGAAGGAGCTGGCGGGCGTGGACGTGCCGGGCTTCAACGTGAAGGACCTCATCATCCTGGGGGCGCCCACGCTGGTGGACGACAACTACAGCATCTGCGCCGACCGCAACGTCGTCAAATCCTGGGACGACATGCTCAAGATGGGCCGGCCGCTGCGGATGGCGTCGCAAAGGCCCGGTATCGGCCGGGTGCCCATGGGCGGCGAGTTCGTTCAGCTCGTGGGCGGTCCCATGAAGCTCATCTACGGCTACAAGTCCGTGGCCGAGGAGCTGGCGGCCTTCGCCCGGGGCGAGACCGAGGTGGTGACGTGCCTGGAGCGGCGCTTGCCGCGCATGTATCCGGAGCTCATCGAGAAGAAGCGGCTGGTGCCGATCTTCTGGTGGAACGCGCCGCCCAGCGAGGGGTGGATGAAGCGGCTGGAAGCCGAGGTGCCGCGCAACATTCTCAAGCTGCCCGGTCTCAAAATCAGCGAGTCCCAGAAGTTGGCGTTCAACACGGCCGTGAACATTCACCAGTCCCTGAGGGCCTTCATGCTTCCGCCGAACACGCCCCAGCCCATCGTGGACACCTGGCGCAAGGCGTTCAAGGCCACCATCGAGGATCCGGAGTTCGTGAAGATCGCCACTGTCGCCGGCTACGACGTGGGCTACGGCTCTCCAGAGCATTACGAGAAACAGCTCACCACCATCAAGGACCTGCCTCCGGACGGCGCGCTGTTCTTCCAGAAGCTGATGGGCGAGAAACGCTAGGGTCCGCAGTTGAGGTGCCAGGGGTCCTGTCGGGCCGCAGCGCGGTGCGGGCGCGGGCGGGTTTGAAACCCGCCCCTACACCCTCGTTTTCCTGCGGCACAGGCTTCTGGTCCTTCGCAGAGGGGCTTCATGCTCGAAGCTTCCGTTGACGCTTTCTTTCATCTCTTTTCGCCGGGGCCGCTCCTGGCGATGCTGCTGGTGCTGCCGGTGGCGCTGTTCTCCGGGCTCATGCCCGGAGGCGGCCTGCCGGTGTCCGTGGTGGTCCTGAGCCTCGCGGTCCACCTCGACCCCTGGGTCGCCATCACCATCGTGGTGTTCCACATGGCGGCCAGCGACATCACCGAGCCCATCCCCGCCATCCTGTTCGGAGTTCCCGGCGCCCGCTCGGCCCAGGCCACCGTGCTCGACGGTTACCCCATGGCCCAGCAGGGCCTCGCTGGGGTCGCCCTGGGCGCGAGCTACACCACAACCATCGTGGGCGGAGTCATCGGCGCCATCGCGCTGCTGGTGGCGCTGCCGGTGAGCCGGCAACTTCTGGAGTGGTTCGGCTCGGCGGAGTTCTTTCTGCTGACGCTCATGGGGGTGCTGGCAGTCGCCGTGGTGAGCGCCGGGGCCTTCGTCAAGGGCATCCTCACCGCGGCCTTCGGCATTGCCATCGCCATGGTGGGCTACGCGGACCTGGGCGGCAACGTGCGCGCCGCCATGGGGTTCGACTTCTACCTGTGGGACGGGTTCGGGCTGGTGCCGGTGGTGGTGGGCCTGTTCGCGCTGCCCGAGGCCATTGCCCTGGTGGTGGGGGACACCACCATCGCGCGGGCGCGGCTGGACACGCTTTTGCGTGACGCGAAGGCGGACGTGTGGCGCGGCATGCGGGAGGCCTGGAACCACAAGTGGCTGATGGCGCGCTCGTCGCTCATCGGCGTGTTCGTGGGCATCATGCCCGGGGTCGGCGGCAGCGCCGCCCACTGGATTGCCTATGCCCAGGCGCGCCAGACCGAGCCTGGCGGCACCGAGACCTTCGGCAAGGGCGACGTCCGGGGCGTCATCGCCTCCGACGCCGCCAACAACTCCGTGGACGGGGGCGTGCTCATCCCCACCGTCGTGTTCGGCATTCCCGGCAGCGGCGGCATGGCCATCGTGCTGGCCATCCTCATCCTCACCGGGATCACCCCCGGCCCGCTCATGCTCACGCGGCACCTCGACCTGACCGTGAGCATGGTCTACACCATCGCATTCGCCAACCTCATCGTGGTGCCCATCATGCTGGCCTTCGCCCCGACGCTGTGCCGCATCGCGGTGATCCCGCCCAACATCCTGGCGCCGGTGGTGGTAGGCATCGTCTCCCTGGCGGCGCTGGCTGCGAGCGGGTCCCTGGGCGATCTCGGGGCGGTGCTGGCCTTCGGCCTTCTGGGCGTGTTCATGAAGCGCTACGGCTGGCCCAGGCCCCCGATCCTCATCGCCGTGGCGCTGGCGGACATCCTGGAGCGGTTCCTGTGGATCTC
Source organism: uncultured Binatia bacterium (SeqCode) (assembly GCA_965221155.1). GTDB lineage: Bacteria > Desulfobacterota > Binatia > UBA9968 > JAJDTQ01 > JAJDTQ01. Next base: position 4,035,652 of record OZ244869.1, read on the forward strand.
GGTGAGCAACTACGGCTGGGGAATGCTCTTGCGGCCCCAGTTCCTGGCCATCCTGGCATTTATGGTCGTGGTGACCGTGTTCAGCCTGCAAGCCCAGCGCGGCGCCCGCAGAGCCATGATGTCCATGACCGAGGGAGAGGAGTCCGAGCAGGCGATGGCGGAAGGCGGCACGCCGGGGCAGGGGGGCGTGGCGGCGGCAGCCGACAATGCGGCCGGCGCCCGGGAGGGTCTGGATGATGCGGCAGCACCGAACATCGTGGCGGAATCACGGCCAGCCGGCGACAAGGACGGGGATAGTTCGCCCAAGCGCCGCTTCACCCTCGAGGTCGCCGGAGAGGCCCTCCTCCTGCTCGCCGTGGGCGCGTTCTTCCTCTACATGTTCATCGATTCGTTCAGTTATCCGGAAGGCGCCGATCTGATGCCGAGGCTCGCGGTGCTGGTAGGGACGCCGTTCTGGCTCATCCGGGCCTGGATCCTGCTGAGGGGTACTCCGGAGAAGCGCATCGAGGAAGGCGACATCATGGACACCGGCTTCATCCTCGGGGATGATCCCAAGACCGAAAGCCGGCGGTTCGTGCGCATCTTCGGCTTTACCGGGCTCATGTACGTGGCCATCTGGCTCATCGGCGTGCACGTGGCCCTGCCGGGCATGCTCTTCCTCTACCTCATGTACTACGGCCGGGCCGGGTGGCTGGCGTCCGCGGGCATCGCCCTGGCGTTCCTGGCGCTGATCGTCGGTTTCTACGACTTCGCGCTCCACATCATCTGGCCCGAGTCCATCTTCGGCCTCTGGCCGACGGGGTAGAGGTGCGGTTCGCCCTTCGACTCCGCTTCGCAAAGCCTGTCCTGAGCTTTGTCGAAGGGCTTCCAAGTAACTGCGAGCTTGCGCCCTTCGACTTCGCTCGGCTGCGCCTCACTACGCCTGTCCTGAGCCTTGTCGAAGGGCTCAGGGCGAACGGGTAGTTTGCAGCGCAGTTACTGCCATAGACCCTGGGCCGTGAGGCCCTTAACATGCTCAGGACGAACGGACACAAGAGCGCCATCTCCCACCCCGTTCGTCCTGAGCCCTTCGACAAGCTCAGGACAGGCGTAGCGAAGCGGAGTCGAAGGGCGCCGTTTATTCACCGGCCTTCGGAAACGGCCTACAACTTCAACAACCGCCTTGCGTTCCCCTCCAGGATCGCCATCTTCTGCTCGTCCGGGCAGTCCAGCGCCTCCACCTTCTCCACCGCGTTCCAGTCGCCAAGGGGATAGGGGTAGTCGGTGCCGACCATCAGGTGCTCCCACCCCAGCAGGCTCTTGAGGTACTCCAGCGTGTCCACGCGGTACACCAGCGCGTCGGAGTAGAGGTTCTTCAAGTACGCGCTGGGCCGTTCCTTGGCCTCGGCGTCCGCCGCCCCCGGCCGCACGCCGAAGCCCTGGTCGAAGCGTCCCAGGTGGTAAGGGAAGAAGCCGCCGCCGTGGAGCGTACAGAGCTTGAGATCGGGGAAGCGGTCGAACACGCCGCTGTAGGTCATGAACCCCAGTGACAGGGCCGTGTCCGCGGGGTTGCCGCAGATCAGGAACAGGCCATAGGGCGCCATGCGGTCGAGGCCCGCGATATCCTCGGGGTGCATGACGATCAGCGCGTCGAGTTCCTGCGCCTTGCCCCAGAAGGCGTCGTACTCGCGGCTGCGGAAGTACTCGCCGTTGACGTTGGTGCCGATGTAGGCTCCGGCCAGCTTGTGCTCGACGATGCCCCGTTCCAGCACCCTGGCGGCCCGCTTCGGGTCCTGCAGCGGCACCGCGGCCAGGGCGGTGAAACGGCCCGGGTGCTCCGTCCGCAGCTTCATCAGTCCCTCGTTGTAGAGGTTGCACCACGCCTCTCCCTGTTCCGGGTTCAGGCGGTAGCCCAGGCAGGCGGTGTGGGGCTCCAGGGTCGCCATGGCGATCTTGCCCTTGTCCATGTTCACGAGTCTCTTCTCGACGTCCATGAGGGGCGGCGGCACCACGAAGCTCGGCCCGCCGCCGATGGTGACGGTGTTCAGGCCCTCCGGGGTCCGGCCCACCTCCGTGCCTACGGCCTTGCCGTGGGCCTTCAGTTCCTCGATCAGCCCCGGCGGCATGTAGTGGTGGTGAATGTCGATGGCACAGGTATGCATTGGCTGATTTCTCCTCGACTCGGTTTCCGATCCGGGAACATGCCGGATGGACCTCCGGACCGTCAACTATCACAGAGGTTCGAGCCGGGATCAAACAATACGGCGTCACGTGGCGTCGTGTTTGCAGGTGTCCTGGCCGTACGGTGTGCCGGGAATGACCCTTGCTTTCCACATTCGACGGGATCTCGTGGTAAAGTGTTGGGTGCGGAGCGAAGGCAATCGGTGTCGCGATAGACACTCTCACAGGCGCACCACCCCCTGCACCATGACGAAGAAATACCCGAGCACACCATATTGGCCCTACTCACCCACGCCCGGTGAGGGCGCGGCTGCCGCACAGGTAAGCCGTTTCGTGGACCGCGAGTTCGTAATTACCGAGAAGCTGGACGGCGGCAATACGCTGCTCCATGGTGGGCAGGTTTACTCACGGAGCGTTTCCGAGCCGTCCGATGGCAAGTGGATGGCCATGGTAAAGAAGCATCATGCCTGGAAGATACAGGAGCCGGATGTCTTTCTGTACGGGGAAGACATCTATGCCGTGCATAGCATTGAGTATGGGCCTGTTGCCGAAGACAGGACGTTCTATGCCTTTGCGCTTCGGAACGGAAAGGATGAGTTCGCATCCTTTGCGGATCTTGAGCGGTATGCGCAGGAGCGAGCCATTCCAGTCGTGCCTGTGCTGTTCCGGGGGCGGTTTCAGTCCGTTGCTGCGATTCGGAGGTTCATCGTGTCGGCGCATGTGAACCCGTCGGTGTTGGGTGGCGAGCGCGAAGGGGTGGTGTTGCGGGTGGCGGAGGCGTTTCCCTCGGCGCACTTCGCGATCATTGTCGATACGTCGATCCTTCTAAATATACTCAATGTGCCGCTCAAGAACGATCAACGGGCCGAAGTTGCGGAACGATTGAATGACCATATCCGTAAGGGCGATCAGCTATTTCTGCCGATTGCGATGGTGCTGGAAACCGGCAACCACATCGCTCAGAATGGCGATGGAAACCAGAAGCGCCAATGTGCGCTGAGATTTGTAGAGATGGTCAGAACGGCGGTGACGGATTCCATCCCCTGGGCCTTGGCGCCCCTTCCCGATAACGACGAGCTGGTCTCATGGTTGGATGACTTCCCTGATTCAGCCGGGCGCGGCGTCGGTATCGGCGACCACTCGATCGTGAAGGCATGGCAACAGACTTGCGACGAGTTTCCACGCGCTGGGGTTTCGGTGTGGTCTCTCGATGGGGATCTTCAGGGGTATGACGGGAAACCTTGACAAGCCCGGTCTGTCGTCCGGCAACACCTGTAAATTCTGTTGCCTCCAGATGCTGTAACGCATTGTCGAACGTCGGTTCGAGCGGGCCCCAGGTATCCGTGGCAAGGCGCTCGCGGCCGGTGTGTGGACTGGGCAGGTCAGTTACATCATCGGATCGGTTGTGGTAGTTTTCTGACCGCGGCCTCGGATCGGCCGCACTCAGTCAATCTATTCGGGAGGTTAGGTCATCATGTCTCGGAAGATCAGAGTCACCAGCGAAGGAACCGTGTGGACGCTGCCCTGGGATGTGGGCGTGGAAAAGGGATTCATGGCGGCGGAGGGCATCGACGCCGAGGTTGTGACACCCGACTCCCAGCTCCAGGCCGCGGACGTGTTCGAGCGGCCCATTGCCTCGGATTACGAGTGCGGCGACCTGGAGGGCTACAACAAGTGCGAGTGGGGCGTGATCAAGCGCGCGGCGGACGGCGAGCGCGACGGCTGGATCCTGGGCCGCCGGGAAAGCGTGGCGACCATGGCCATCATCGTGCGGGGTGGTTCGTCCTGTCACCGGCTCGACGACCTCTCGGACGTGCCCATCTCCATTCAGGACCAGACCGGCTCCCACTACATGACGCTCAAGATGTTAGAGGGCCACTGCGACAAGGATCGGGTGCAGTTGCGCCACGATGGCGGCCCGGCCATACGCACCCGCATGCTGCTGAGCGGCGAAGTGGAGGCGGCGACCCTCATGGAGCCGTTTATCAGTCTGGCCGAGAGCCGCGGCTGCCGTGTGCTGGCGGAGTCCAAGTATTGGGGGCTCCTGTTCGTGAACAGCGACGACGCCACGGACGCCCGGGAAGGGATCTTTCGCGCGCTCCGGCGTTCCGTGGACGAGATCAATTCGGATCTCAAGAAATACGCGGCGCTGTTGCTGCGGGATATCCCCGAGGATCTGATCGGTGATTTCAAGCCCGAGGACCTCAACTTCAACCGTCTGGACTACGTGTACCCGGAAGACTACACCGAAGAAGAATTCAACCGGGCCAGGAACTGGATGGCCGGCTACGGCCTCAGACCCGACTCCCAGGCCAGCTACTCGGATCTGGTCAAGCTATAGCCGCCACGGAGGCCAAAAAAGACCAGGAAGGCCCCTCATGTTGATGAGGGGCCTTCCTTTTTTGCCGGGTTTCGCAGGAACCCGACATCCGATGTAGGGGCGGGTTTTAAACCCGCCCGTGGCTGGATCGCACTGCCCGGCCGATACAGGCTCCTTGCACGCTCCCCATGAAGCATAGCCACACACGCATCAGCGACAAGCTGCACGTATTCCGCGTCCTCCAGTACCGCGACTTCCGCCTCTACTGGCTCGGGCACCTCACCGCGGTGGCCGGCCACCAGATGGTGATTCTGGCCCATGGGTGGCTGGCCTGGGAGTTGACGCGGTCTGAGTACGTCCTGGGCGCTCTGGGCCTGGTGGCCGCAACCCCCGCGGTGGCGCTGACGCTCTTCGGCGGCGCCGCGGCGGACAAGCTCGAGCTCCGGCGCTTCCTGATCGTGCTCCAATACGTCACCGCGGTCCTGCTGTTCGCGTTGGCCACGCTGGTGAGCACCGGGCTGGTGCAGATCTGGCATGTGTTCGCGGTCGCCGCCATCCACGGCGGCATACAGGCGTTCGATCATCCTGCCCGCCAGGCGCTCTTCCCGCACCTCCTGGACCGCTCGCACCTGATGAACGCGGTGAGCCTCAACTCGATGATCTGGCCGGGCACGCGCATCTTCGGGCCTGCCCTGGCCGGGTTCATCATCGGCTACGCGGCGGGTTACACCGGTGAGCCCTTGTCCGGCGTCGGGGCGGCCTATTACGTAGCAGCCGCGACATACCTGGTGTTCGGCGTGCTGCTGCTTCCGGTGCAGGTGCCGGTCATCGAACGCACCCGGGGCGGCCATTTCATCCGTACCATTCTGGGGGGGCTTTCGTTCGTGTGGACCCGACAGCTATTCCGCTCCCTCATCGGATTGAACTACCTGGACATCTTCTTTCTGACGTCCCACACCGCGCTCCTGCCGGTCTTTGCGGACGTCGTTTTCCGCGGCGACGGCTCGACCCTGGGCACCCTGTATGTGGTCAGCGGCATCGGCAGCCTGTTGGGTGCGTTGGTGGCCGCCAACCTCGGCTACTTTCCCAAGCGGGGCTGGCTGATTCTTCTGGGCGCCGGAATCCAGGCTTTCTTCCTGACGCTCTTCGGGTTTTCCAGCATCTATGCGCTGGCCTTGTGCCTCCTGTTGATGGCCGGCATCGGCCTTTCCATCTTCATGGTGAGCACCCAGACCTCGGTGCAGACACGCGTGCCCGACGAGTACCGCGGCCGGGTCATGGCCATCTGGGGCATGAACTACAGCGTGATCCTCCCCCTGGGCCAACTGCAGATGGGTGCGGTAGCCGGCCTGTCCCGGGACCACTTGGGCTCGTTCCTCGGCGGTCTGGCCGGCGCGCCGTCGGCCGTGATTCTGGGCGGCCTCGTCATGCTCGCGGTGGTGGGGATTATGGCGGCGACCAGCCGTGGGGTGCGGGAGTTGAGCCCGGAGGGGTCGGCGGCTTAGAAGAATGCGGGTTCTCCGTGATGAATGGTCCATGGGGTAGGGTGTCCGTCAGGTGCACGATGGCGGGGCTTGGCGGGTGCAACATCGGGGAAGGGTTGCTGGCGTCACCGGTGCTGATACGCGACTCCCTGGAGGACCGAGCCGCCAATCTGGGGCTCGCCGGCGTAGAGGAGTTGCTGTGCTGGTCGCCGCGGCAACGGGAACCGAAACGAGGAAAATGACGCTACGGATTTCGTCCATGCTTCTCACCATGGCGGTAGTCACGGCCTTGACCGCATGCAGTGGTGGCGACCGGATGGCAGGCAGTGATACCAGGATGTCTCCCGACGACGGGGCGGTGCTCCCGCTGCAGCAGCCTGTCCATGCGGTCCAGTCGCCGATCATCGGCCGACAGGGCCTTCTGCATGTCGGAGCCGATGTTGCGCCGGCGGACGGGGCGATCGCGCCGTCCACCACGCATGACGGCATTGCGGTCTCGTTCGGCCGTGTCCGGGACGGCGTGAACGCGGATGAGGTGAGCGCCTATCTGAGCTCCGGCCATGATGAGGAGTCCGGGTTGTCCAGCCTCTCGCGATTCTTCGGCCGGCCGGTGGTCCGTCTTGCCGCGGGAACCAGTGCTGCCCATGCCGACTACGCGGTCCGCGCCGTCCAGTTGCTCAACGCCGCCTTGCCCGACGAAAGCCGAATCCTGTTCAGCGGTGATCCCGCACCGTCCCTGGCCGCCCTGGAGGATGTCCCGGACGGAGAGATTTTCATCCATTATGTCCCGCGCGATGCGTGGAACGTCGACTTTTCCGTCGAGGGTGAGGTCGGCGTCAGTGTGCCGTCACCCGAGCTGCATGCGGTCGATCCCGATACCGGGGCAGCGACGTTTTCGCTTCGCGCGGCCCAGATCTGGATCGATCCCGCGCAGATTCCCGACGAGCTATACCAACGCGGGATGCTTGCGATCACGGCCCATGAACTCATCCACGCCATCGGTCTGCTGTTTCATACGAACCCGACCCGGTTCCCGCAATCGATCATGAATCCTGGCAGTCTCGGCACCGAGACCGGACATCTCCTTTCCCCGGTTGATCGTGACGCCTTGCTGGCAGCCTACAGCCGACTTGAACTGCAGGCCGCTCCGGAGCAAATAGCCGAAGACCTGGGGCCGTGGGACGACATCTCGGTTCACGTTCGCGGGAGCTTCGACAGCCCGGGCGGAGCGGTTTCCTTCGGTGTTGCCTTAAGGAACGGTCTGCCGCAGCCATGGGCCTTCGGGCCGACGCCCGGGATGGATTTGTCGGACAATCCGATTCTGTCGCAGACGGTACGCTGGACCGGCCGCCTTCTGGGGTTCACTCCAACCGCGGCGGTGGTCGGCGCCACGGCTGATCTTGCCATCGATCTGAGAACCCTCAACGGGCAGCTCGCATTCACCAATCTGGAGGCCTGGGCGACGAACGCGCCCACGGGACCCGTCGGCAGCGGCACGCTATGGGGCGACGGCGACCTGCACTACACAGTGGGCGTTCGCGGGAGCACCTTTGTACAGTCCGGAGGGGATGAGGGCACGGTGACCGGCGCCTTTTTCGGTCCTTCGCACGAAGCAATGGGCGGTGTGGTCGAACGGGCTGACCTGACCGCGGGATTCGGCGGTGTTCGGTGACGGTAGCGGTACGGTGGCTACCCGGAACCACCGCCTTGTCCGCGCTCCGGTTGCTTGACACCCACGGGCAAGTGTGACCATTTGGCACCCGGCGACGGCGTAGCTATCTGAGAACCACTTGCCATTCGAAAAACGGCCGGAGCGCGTGCATGGAATACATCATCGGCGTCGACATCGGCGGCACCTTCACGGATTGCGTGGTCCTGGACGGTGACGGCAAGCTGACCATCGGGAAGGCGCTTTCGACCCCCCAAGACTTTTCCGTGGGTGTGGTGGACTCTCTCCAAGATGCCACCGAAAACCTGGGGCTGCCGGGCATCGGCGATCTCTTGCGCTCGACGCACCTCTTCTTCCACGCCTGCACCGTAGCCGACAACACTCTCATCACCCGGGCCGGAGCCGTCACCGGGCTGGTGGTTACCAAGGGTTTCCCGGACACTTTCCTGATGATGCGGGGCGATGTGACCCATGGTCTGACGGAGTCCGAGGCCTCGCACCTGGCGGCGCTGGAAAAGCCCGAGCCGCTGGTTCCGCAGGGGCTCACGGAAGAAGTGCCGGGGCGCATCGACTACAAGGGATCGGTCCTCATCGACACCGACGTCCGTCAGATCGAGGAGGTCGTCGACCGGCTGATCGGCAAGGGGGTGGAGTCCGTTGCCGTCTGTCTGCTTTGGTCCATCGCCAACAACGCTCACGAGAAGGCCGTGGCGGACGCGGTTCGCCGGAAGCACCCCGAGGTCGACGTAAGCTGCTCCAGCGACGTCGCCCCGTTCCTGGGTGAATACGAGCGCACGGCAACGACGATCTTCAGCGCCTACATAGGTCCCAAGATCGTCGCCTACATGCGGAGTCTTCAGGGGAAACTCGCCGGCAACGGGCTCCGGAGCGCTCCCCTGGTCATGCAGGCTTATGGCGGCATGTTGAGCATCGAGGCCACGTCTCAAAAGGCCATCGGAACCCTGGAGTCCGGGCCCGCGGCGGGAGTCGTCGGCAGCAAGTTCATCGCGGATCTGATCGGTGAGCCGAATGTTCTGGCCACCGACATGGGCGGCACCACCTTCAAGGTCAGCCTGGTCCGGGGGGGCCTGATCGAGCGCGACTACCAGCCGGTGTTCGAGCAGTACAGCATCCTGGCGCCCAAGATCTGGGTGGCGTCCATCGGCGCCGGAGGCGGGAGCATCGCCTGGATCGACGACAAATCCGGCCTGTTGAAGGTAGGCCCCCAGGGGGCAGGCGCCGCTCCGGGCCCCGTGGCTTACGGCCTCGGCGGAACCGAGCCCACCGTGTGCGACGCCGACGTGGTCCTGGGCTATCTGAACCCCGGGTATTTCCTGGGAGGGCGTATGACCCTGGACAAGGATGCGGCCACGGCCGCCATCGAAGAGCGGATCGCCAAGCCGCTGGACATGACGACCGTCCAGGCCGCCGGCGGGATCTTTCGCATCATCAATGCCCACATGAGCGACCTGATCCGCCGCTGCACGGTGGAGCGCGGGCACGATCCCCGGGAGTTCGCCATGGTGGCCATCGGCGGATCGGCTCCCGTTCATGCCGCGCGCTGCGCTCTACAGCTCGGGGTCCGCAAGGTGGTCATTCCGCTCACGGCTTCGGTTCATGCGGCTACCGGGCTGATCTCCGCGGACGTCACCTACGAGTACGGCATGTCGGACCACGCGGTGGTCCCGCTGGACCCGGCCCGTCTCAACGCGGGCTTCGATCAGCTTTGCTCCCGTGCCGCGGAAGACCTGGGGAACGCCGGTTTCCAAAAGGAAGACACGGTCATTCTCCGGAGCGTCGACATGCGGTACCGTTACCAGGTGAATGAGCTGAACGTACCCGTTTCCGCTTTCGGTCCGTTGCAGGAAGCCGAGCTGGAGCAGCTCTACAGCCGGTTCGACGAGCTTTACGAGCAATCGTTTGGAAAAGAGTCCGGCTATCCGGAAGCGGGCAAGGAGATGCTGTCACTGAGGGTCACGGCCATAGGAAAGCTGGCGAAGCCGGCCGTTCACAAGAACGCCGTCGAGCCGGGTGATGCCCGGGGGGCCCTCAAGGAGGGGCGAGAAGTGTACTTCGAGGAATACGGAGACTTCACGGCCACCGATATCTACGATTTCGGACGCCTGTCCCCGGGCGCGAACATTACCGGGCCGGCCATCATCGAGACGCCGGTGACCACCATCGTCGTGAACCCGAACGACCATGCGGAGATGGACGAGTTCCGCAACATCGTGCTCCACATCGGGAGGAGATCATGACTGCAAAGGGCAACGGCAGCGTCGATCCCATCACCATGGAGATTCTGTCGCACCGGCTGCACCAGATCGCCCGGGAGATGGGGATTACCCTCGAGCGGGTGGGGGGCACGGTCAACACCACCCAGCAGCACGACTACATGGCGGCCCTCTACACGGCCAACGGAGACGTGCTGTCGGCGGGCGAGTCCCTGGGCCAGCACGTGGCCTGCGCCGGGTTCGCGGTGAAGAAGATCATCGAGCGGTTCGAACACGGGGAGGGTATCTACCCGGATGACGTCTTCCTGCTGAACGATCCGTATGTGGCGGCCATCCACCAGTCCGACGTCTACGTGCTTGCCCCCATACACCATGAGGACCGTCGCATCGCCTGGAGCGCCACTTTTGTTCACGTCATGGACATCGGCGCCATGTCCCCGGGCGGCAACTCCCCCGGGGCAACGGACATATGCCACGAGGGCGTGCGCATTCCGGGCATCAAGCTGGTGGACCGGGGGAAGCTCCGAAGCGACGTTTTCGACGCCATCGTGACCATGACGCGTCAGCCCATTATGGTGGGATTGGACCTGAAGTGCGAGATCGCCGCCAACAACATAGCCAAAGCCAGAGTGCAGGAACTCGTGGAGCAGTACGGCCCCGAGTTGCTGGAGGCCGTATCGGGGGAGATCATCCGTTTCACCGAGTCCGTGTTGCGGGAACGCATCCGGGAGTTCGCCGACGGCTCCTGGAGCGACACGGCGCTCATTCAGGGCGACGAGACCTGGAAGATGCACCTCACCCTCACCAAGCGGGACGACCGCCTGATCTTCGACTTCACCGGAAGCGACAAACAGGCCAGGACCGGGATCAACCTGCCCTATCATGCAACCTTCGGGACCTGCTTTGCCTCGGTCCTCGCCACCATCGGCTTCGACATCCCCAAGAACCACGGCGCCTTCGGACCCGTCGAGGTGATCGCTCCGCTGGGGACCGTGGCCAATGTGCAGTACCCCGGCCCCGTGTCGTTGAATACCACCTCCGGTGCCGCCACCGCCCGCTACCTGGCGCCCGCGGTGATGATGCAGATGCTCGCCACCAACGAGCACTGGCGCAAGGAGGTGATGGCCTCCGACGCCGGTCATCGTTTCGCCCGTCACGCGGGGGTGAACCAGTACGGCAGATACTATGTGTCCAGTCTTTCGGAAGGGGCCATCGACGGCCACGGCGCCCGCGCGGCCAAGGACGGTGTGGATTCAGGCGGCAGGGGCTGGACGTCGTGTCAGAACATCGAGTGGGTGGAGCAGAATTTTCCCATCCTGTATCTTTTCCGGCGCCACGTGAGGGACGGAGCGGGAGCCGGGCAATTCCGGGGCGGCGTGGGTGCGGAAACCGCCCTCACGGTTTACGATGCCCCCGAAGGCAAGATCAGGGGGGTGGCGTTGGGGGTAGCGGGTCTGCGGAACTCCGGGCAGGGTATCTTCGGCGGTCTCTCCGGAGCCCCCAGCCTCCTGGTGCTGAAGGAGGGGACCGACATCTGGGACTCGGTGCGGCAGAACCGCCACCCGGTGGACGTGGAAGCCATGGAGGGCACCTCGGAGATGCTGCCCTACTGCGACTTCGACGTGAAAGACGGAAGCGTCCTGTACATGCGAATGGCCAGCGGCGGCGGCTACGGCGACCCGCTGGACCGGGAGCCCGAAGCGGTGCTGCGGGACGTGGTGAACGGCCTCGTTTCACGGGACGTGGCCCGGGACATCTATGGCGTCGCCTTCGAGCATTCGGAAACGGCGGTGGACGTACCGGCCACGGAAGAGCTTCGGGCCGGCATCCGGGCACAGCGCTAACGAAAGAAGCCTGCGAGATGAAGAGACCCCTGAGAGAGAACCTCGAGTTGGACGATGATTCCGCGACGCCGCAAGTCCTGTGCGCCAGGTGCGGCTTCGCGTTCGGCGGCGAGGAGGAGTGGAGGCAACGCAGTCACCGGAAGCTGCTGCCTCCGACGGCGGGAGGTCCGCTGATGAAGGATCTGGAGGGCCAGTTCCTGCTGGAGCAGCTATTTTGCCCGGAATGCAAGACCCTGCTCCAATCCGAGATCGTCGAGGTACAGCCATGAGCCTGCTGGACACGCTGGAAGCGGGCGCGCCCAACCGGCCCGAGCCCGGGGACATGACCCTGAAGGCTGCCGCCACGGGCATCGCGGTGCTGGACATGAGCGCCCGGGCCGAGGAGCCCGGCACCATCGCCAACAAGCTGTTGCCGGGGCTCGAGCCGTTCCTGGACCGCGCGCGGCAGACCCATGTCCCGATCATCTACACGGTCTCCCTGGTGGCCAAGGGCGGACCGCACGACCGCATCGCCGGACCCTTGAAGCGCGCGGAGACCGAGCCCGTCATCTACCCGGACAGCTTCGATAAGTTCATCGGCGGCGAGCTTCACGGTTACCTTCAGTCCAACGGAGTCGAACGCCTCATCGTGGTGGGGGCGGCAACCACCTTCGCGGTCCTTTACACCGTCACCACGGCGGCCCGGGTCCACCGGTATGAGGTGGTGGTGCCCATGGACGGCGTCCTGGCCGCCACCCGGTATGAACAGGAGTACAGCTTCCACCAGATGACCATCCTGCCGTCGGGAGCGGCGGGCCGCATCCATTTTACGGAATTGTCGCGAATCAGGTTCGAATAAACCGCACCGTCAAAGGGAGCTGCGCCACCAGGAGGCCTTCTGCATAACCGTCATCGGCACGCAATAGGCAGCACCCGCCGAATCCGGCATGCCTGTCCGGTTATGCAGAGATCTCACCAGGACACAGGAAAGGAGCGAGCCATGAAACAGCATTTTAGCGGCCGTCGTACGGGGAGCACCGTGGGTTCACGGGCGATGAAGCATCGCAGGGGCGGGTTTGGTCGTGGGCTCTTCGTCATGGGCGCCCTGCTGGGCGTCTTGTTGCTAGCGGCATCGCCGGCAATTGCCCAGGCCACCAATAAGGCGCTTGCCGGGCTCATCGAGGCGGCCAAGGCCGAGAAGCAGCTCACCATGCTCCAGGGCGGCACCTACGGCAACACCGAGCTGTGGGAGGAGCTGGAAGCGGCCATGAACGCCAAGTACGGCATCCAGGTGGATCTCCAGGGCACCGCCGGAGGCCCCAATATGTCCCAGGTGACGTCCAGGCTGTTGCAGGAGCACAAGCAGGGCCGCTCCCCCGCCTCCACCGACATCATGGTCGCCTCGGGGCGGAACCAACTGAAGCTGGCCGGCGCGGGCGCCCTCATGAAGGTGGACTGGCGCAAGTACCTCCCGGACCTGAAGGACGAGGAGATCGCCACAGGCGGCACCGGACTTCTCGCGGGACTGGGCCTGATCGTCGTGGCCTACAACACCGACGTGATCAAGGCGCAGGATGTCCCGAAGTCCCTGGACGATGTTACCGATCCGAAGTTCAAGGGGCTCATCGCGGCAACGACGTACGGCTCCGGTTGGCCGCAGATCACGTTGAACCTCGGCGCCGAGAAGGTGGAGAAGGTGCTCTCGACCATCGCCGCCAACGGTAATCTGGCCGGGAACATCAACGGGGACCTGCAGCGCGTCGCCTCCGGGGAGTTCGGCATGTACCTGTTCCAGGGGAACCTGGTGGAGGTGGAGAACCTCAAGGCGAAAGGGGCGCCCATGGACTGGACCGATCTGGGGGGCGAGATCAACGCAGCGTTCCTCACCTACGTGAGCGTGCCCAAGGCGAGCCGCAGTCCGAACCTGGCGCAGCTCACGGCCCTTTTCCTGATGACGGCCGAGGGACAGGCGATCTTCTTCAAGCACACCGACCGGGACTCGCACTACCGGGGCACGGCCATGAAGACGTACCTCGCCAAGCGCAAGGCCACCGGCAAGCCGCTGCTGCTGGAGACCGCGGACGTCATCAAGAACAACCCGCAGGTCTACCGCACCCAGAACCGCAAGTACCGGAAGCTCCTGAACCGGTAGCGGCGGTCGTAGTGTCGTGTCCCACATAATAGTTGACAAATCTGCTGGTCTTTTTCGTCGTCGGCTGCGTTGCTCTTCCTCGCGTGGCAATGGCCACACGGGCGGGTTTGAAACCCGCCCCTACAAGTCATCGCCCCTTGCCGACAACGAAAAATCCTGCGCATCTTTGTCAACTATTATGTGGGACACGACACTGGGAGCCTGCGCCGCAGGAACCCGACATCCGATGTAGGGGCGGGTTTCAAACCCGCCCGTGCCCGGACCGCGCTGTTGGCCGATATAGGCTCCTGGGACCACGTTCCAAAACACGGAACGGGGGCGAGGTCCGGCGGTGAATCACGCAAGGGAACGGGGCAGCAAGAGCTTCGCTGACATGGCCCGGAAGGCTCTGGAGACGGCTCGGTCACGGCTCGCCCACGCAGGGGAGCGCCTGCCGCTCCCGCTCATCGCCTTTGCCACCCTCGGGGTGGTCATCGTTTTTCTCCTGGTCATCGTCCAGGTGTCGTTCCAGGTTCAGGACGAGTCCGGCAGTACGGTCTACGGCGTCGAGAACTTCCGGCTGCTCTACACCGACCCCTTCACCGCCAAGGCGTTCCTCAACACCGCGGTGTTCGCGGGAGTGGCGCTGGTGGTGGCCTTCGTGTTCGCTATCCCCATCGCCTGGCTGGCGGAGCGGACCACGCTGCCGGGCAGGGGCCTCATCTTCCCGCTCCTGACCGTGACCCTGCTGGTGCCCAGCTTCTTTACGGCCATGGGCTGGGTCATCCTGTTCCACCCGCGCATCGGCATTGCCAACAAGGCGCTGATGCAGCTCCTGCCCATCGAGCAGGCCCCGTTCAACGTCGTGAGCCTCGTGGGCATGGGCTGGGTGGAGGGCATCGCGCTGGTGCCGTTGGCTTTCATCATGATCGCCGCGTCGTTCCGGGCCATGGACCCCACGCTGGAGGAGAGCGCACGGGTCCACGGCATCTCCTTTGTCACCCGGTTGCGGCGGATCACGTTGCCGTTGTTGACGCCGGGTATCCTCGGGGCGGTGCTCTACGTGGCCGCCATCACCATCGCCGCCTTCGATATTCCCGCGATCATCGGGCTGTCCAACCGGATCCACACCTTCAGCACGTTCGTCTACACCACGGCCCTGCCCCTGGAGGAGGTCCCCAACTACGGGCTCATCGGCGCCTCCAGCGCGGTCATGCTGCTCATCGGCCTGCTCCTGACCTGGCGGTACATGATCGTCATCGGCGAATCGCACCGGTACGCGGTGGTGCGGGGCAAGGACTACCGCGCGAATCTCGTGGACCTGGGCCGCTGGGCCGTCCTGGGCTGGGCCATCGTCGGGGCGGTGATCGTCTTCAACGTGATTCTGCCGCTGCTGGCGCTGACCTGGGTCTCCCTCATTCCGTTTCTTCAGGTTCCTTCCGCATCAGCGTTTCGGACCCTGTCGCTGGACAACTTCCGCGCGGTGCCGTGGGCGAACCTCATGGCCGGCCTGCGCAACAGCGTGATCCTGTTGCTCACGGTGCCGACCCTGAGCCTGGTGGCGGGAATGGCCATCTCCTGGCTGGTGATCCGCTCGAATTGGCGCGTCGCCCGGACCCTGGACGTCCTCGCCTTTCTGCCCCACGTGATTCCCAACCTGATCTTCGCCGTGGGCGCGTTCCTGCTGGTGATCGTGTGGTTCCCGCCTCAGTTGGGACTGTTCGAGCGCGGCATCGGGATCATCATTCTCGTGTACGTGGTGACCCGCATCAGCTTCGCCACCCGTATGCTCAACAGCGGCCTGGTGCAGATCCACGAGGAATTGGACGAGGCCGGCTACGTGGCCGGACTGGGGCCCATGGGCGTCATCCGCAAGATTCTTGTTCCCTTGTTGTCGCCGACCCTGCTTTACTCTTGGCTGTGGATGGCGCTCCTGGCATTCCGGGAACTGACCATGGCGGCCTTTCTGGCCAGCAGGGATAATCTCACTCTGCCGGTGATCATCTGGTCCATGTGGAGCGCCGGACGGCTCAATCAGGCGGCGGCCGTAGCCCTGGTGTTCGTGGGTTTGATGACGCCGTTGATCGTGCTGTACTACGTGTTCGGCAGGAGGCACATCGGTGTGATTCAGTGACGTCGCGGGGGACCGATAGCCGATGATCGAAATCCGCGGTTTGGGAAAAGATTTTCAACGGGCCGGCGAGTCCGCCGTCCACGCGCTCCGGACCGTGGACCTGAAGGTGGAGCGGGGAGAGTTCTTCGTCCTGCTCGGACCCAGCGGCTCCGGCAAGACCACGCTGCTTCGGAGCGTGGCCGGTCTGGCGGTGCCGGATCGGGGGGAGATCGTCCTGGACGGTGTGACCGTCTATTCCAAGGCGAAGCGCATCCTGGTGCCGCCGGAGCGGCGCGGACTGGGCATGGTGTTCCAGTCCTACGCCATCTGGCCGCACATGACCATCTTCGAGAACGTCGCGCTGCCGCTGACCCAGAAGCGGCCCAGGCTCACCAAGGCCGAGATACGCACGCGTGTGAGCCAGGCGCTTGCCCTGGTGGGTCTCGAGGGCATGGAGCGCCGCCCGACGCCGCTCCTGAGCGGCGGACAGCAGCAGCGGGTGGCGTTGGCGCGCTCCCTCGCCACCGAGCCGGTGGTGCTGTTGATGGACGAGCCCCTGAGCAATCTTGATGCCCGGCTGCGGGAGGAGGTGCGGAAGGAGATCCGCAGCTTGGCCGCTCGTCTGGACATCACCATTCTGTACGTAACCCACGACCAGATGGAAGCCATGGAGCTGGCCGACCGCATCGCGGTCATGCACGACGGAAACATCCTGCAGCAGGGATCGCCCGAGGAACTCTACTGCCGGCCGGCGGACCCGCGGGTGGCACAGTTCTTCGGCTCGACCAACTGGCTCGACGGCCGGCTGCGGGACAAGGATGCGGTGGAGACGGCCATGGGCTGCCTTGGGATCGCCGAATCGGGGACGCGGGCCGCCGGCGAGGCCGTGGTCGTTGCCGTGCGGCCGGAAGACGTCGAGCTCACTCCGGACGAGCCGGGGGAGGCGGCACGGGAGAACCGCTTTCGCGGCCAGGTGATCTCCAACGTGTTCCTGGGGGACCATCGGGTCTACACGGTCCACGTCGGCGAGCACCCGCTGTTGGTGCGAACGCTGGCTTCGGTGCTCCTGGGCGGCCGCGTCGGCGTGCACATCCCGCGGGAGAAGGTGTGCGTGTTCCGGGCGCGCTCGAAGGGCGAGAGTCCGTCCGCCCCCGGTGCTTGACAGGGAAGTGAAGGTGAATGTATGGGTGGCGCATGTAGGGCCATGTCCCCCCATTCGCTTCACCGGGCACCAAACCAGGGCCAGGGGTGGAACAGATGTCGGACGGCAACCGCAGCGACGTCCAGCAGCGGCTGGCTGAACTGAACGACAACGTACGGAAGGCTTCCCTCAGAGGCGCCTGGCAGCGCGCGGGCCGGGCTCGGGAACCCGGCGTAAACCCTTGGGTCTGGCGCTGGAAAGATATCCTCCCGAGCATCACCGAGGCCGGTGAAATCGTTCCCATCGACGACGTCATGCGGATGCGGACGATAGCCTTGGTGAACCCCTCGCAGGTCCTCCCTTTCGGAACGACCCGGACCTTCGGGGTCACGATTCAGCACCTCAACCCCGGGGAAACGACGGAATCGCACCGTCACACGCCCGCCTCCATCTATTTCACCATCCAGGGCGGCGGTGCCTATACCACCGCCGAAGGCGAGCAGCAATTCATGGAGCCCGGCGACCTCCTGGTCCAGCCCAATTGGACATGGCACGGGTCGCAAAACAACGGCAGCACCCCGGCTCTCTGGTTGACGGCGATGGACATCAGTCTTGCCGACTATCTGGACGCCTGGTTCCGCGAGAAATATCCGGGAGAGAGGGTACAGCCCTTCACCAAGGCGGACGGCTACCACCTCAGACGGATGGGAGGGTTGCGCTCCAACGCGGCTCTGGGAAGTGAGGGTCCCTTTCCGGTCAAATACCCTTGGCGGGAGACGCTGGAGACCCTGGAGGAGTTGGCGGCGGCGGGTGAGGGTGACCCCCACGACGCGGTGGTGCTGGACTATGCCAACCCGCTGGACGGTGGGCCCACGACGGTGACTCTCGGCTGCCGTGTCCAGATGCTGCGCCCCGGTGAAGAGACCGTCAGTCACCGTCATACCGGCAACGCCATCTACCACGTGGTCCGGGGTTCGGGTCACACGAAGATCGGAAAGAGCAAGACCGAGGAGGAGGTGCTCGATTGGGGTGAACGGGACTGCTTCGTCATCCCCCCGTGGCATTGGCACCGGTTCCGCAACGAGTCGTCCACCGAGCCCGTCATCCTGTTTTCCGTCAATGATCGCCCACTCCTCGAGAGCATCGGACTCTACCGCGAAGAATGTTGACGGCATGTTCACCGATTACCGAGTGTCCTGTCCGGTTACTTCGCATGGTAATATGCTGGTCTTTTTCGCCGTCGGCTGCGTTGCTCTTCCTCGCGTGGTAACGGCCACACGGGCGGGTTTGAAACCCGCCCCTACAAGTCATCGCCCCTTGCCGACAACGAAAAATCCTGCGCATCTTATCATGCGAATTAACCGGACAGGACACTAGCGGAAGGACGATAACCATGGCGCGATATTTCCAATGCATCTCGGCCGATTCCCACCTGGACATCCGACCGGAACGCTGGACCGGCCGGGTGCCGAAACGTTGGCGCGAGCGGGCGCCGAGGACCGTGAGCCTGGCCAACGGCGACGAGGGGATCATCGTCGAGAACCGCCCGCCCCGGAGCCCGGGAGCCACGACCATCACCGGGATTCCCTACGAACAGCACGGCCTTCAGAAATACTGGTTCGTGGGACCGGGCACGGGTGCGCCGGAGCAGCGGCTGTGGGAGCAGGACCAGGACGGAGTCGATGCCGAGGTGCTGTTCACCCACGGCTCCTACCCCATGTTCTGGCGCGGCATCGCCGACGACGAGGCCTACAAGTCGGTGATCCGGGCCTACAACGAATGGCTGGCCGAGGAATACTGCGCTTACAGCCCCAACCGGCTCATCGCCATGGGGGTCATCCCCGACACCGGCGTGAACGATGCGGTCGAGGAAATGGAGTACTGCGCCAAGGCCGGTTTGAAGGGCGTCAACCTCCATCGCTTCCCCAGCGGCCGGTCCTACGTCGTCCCCGACGACGACCGGTTCTGGGACGCCGCCATGGACCTGAAGATGCCCATCGCCTCCCACACGTTCGGCGGCACCACACGGCTCGGCAACAAGGGGCCCATTTTCATGTACCCCGGCAACACCGTCGCCAACACCGAGCGGGATCCGGTCACGTTGCTGTTTCGCTTTGCCGGGGAGCAGCCCATGGCGCCGTTGCAGATGGCCATGGCCGGGGCCTTCGACCGGCGGCCGGAGCTGCGGGTCTACTGGGCCGAGAGCCAGGCCGGCTGGCTGCCGTACAGCTACGATCAGATCGACGACAACTACGAACGCAACCGTTACTGGGGTGAGCGGGACTTCGGCATCAAGCCCACCGCCCGGCGGCCCAGCGAATACCTTCGCGACAACTGCCTGTGGGGTTTCATGCGCGACCCGTGGGCGGTCAAGTGCCGGGAGGAGATCGGCGTGGACATCCTCCTGTGGGGCAGCGACTTCGCCCACGCCACCGGGAACTGGCCGCATTCGCAGGACGTCATCGACGAGACGTTCGTGGACGTGACGGAAGCGGAACGCCAGGCCATGCTGGCCGGCAACGCCATCGAATTCTTCCACCTCGATGCCGCCCTGGACCTGGAGCGGGAAGCCGGGGCCGTGGCAAAAGAGACCGGCACCGGAACATAGTGATTCCAAAGCCCGAGTTGTAGGTCGGATTAGCGAAGCGAAATCCGACAGGGACGGAGCGGGCGTCGGGTTACGCCTTCGGCTAACCCGACCTACTTGGGAGCGGGAGAAGTCGAAGCGCGCGCTTCAAGATTGGAGCCATACATTGCAAAGCGATTGCAAGGCGGCTGGCGTGCCCAGCCCCAAACCACCGGGCCGAGTGCCTCGGAAACAGGAGGACAACCCCATGCGTCCATTTTCCGTTATCTCAGCGGTAGTCTTTCTGCTCCTTGGGACGTTGCCAGGAGCGGCGAACGGTGCGTCCCCCCTCGAAGATCTGGTGGCCAAGGCCAAGGCGTCCAACCACGTGGTGACCATGACGCTGGAAAGTGTCCCGCCCGAGATTATCAGAGCCAAGGAAAAAGCCTTCGAGGAACGCTTCGGCTTCAGCCTCCGGCTGGAGACCGAGCCCGGACATCACCGCAAGGCCCCCGTGAAGATCATGCAGGCGGCCAAGACCGGCCGCGGCGTGGTGGACATGTGGGACGGTGGACTGCCGTTGGTTCTGAGGATGTTCAAGGCCGGCCACACGCGGCAGCCGCCCTGGGACGCCATCTACGAGGGCTGGCCGCTGGCGCGCAAGCTGCGCGCCACCGTCCCGGCCATCAAGAGCGCCGGCGGGGCATCGCTGCGCGACCACTGCCTGCACCACCAGATGGGAACCTGGACCCTCGTGTACAACACCCGACGGGTGAAGGCGGAGGAGTTGGAGGGGATCAAGTACGAGGACCTGACGGACGAGAAATGGCGCAACCGGGTGGTCTGGGACGTACGCGCCCTGGGCCTGTACGCGCTGCCGTTCGCGCCGGGCTGGAACGAGGAGCGGATGCGGGTGTACGCCCACAACCTCGGCGCCAACGGCACCAAGCTGGTTTCGGGCGGCACCTCGGGCGTGTTGCAGGCGCTGATTCAGGGTGAGGGAGACATCGGGGTTGCGGCCATGACCCAGGTCGTTCAACAGAAGACGCTGGGCGCGCCGCTGGAGATCGCCTTCGCGGGCATGGTACTGGGCAACCTCACCGTCTCTTGTCTGATTCAACCGGGCGTCAACGATCCGAACATGGCGGCGCTCTACTGGGGCTGGAACCACTTCGACGGCAACTACACGGAAGCCGCGATTACCGGCGGCGGGGTGTTCCGCATGTACGACGAGGAGGCGGCCCGCCTGCCCCTGGTGGCGCTGGCGCGCCGGCACGGAGTCAAGTCGGTCGAACAGATCGCCGGACCCAAGACGGAAGAACAGGCAAAACTGGCCGGCAAGTACCGCAAGACCGGCATCAACGCCCTGAAGGCCGGGATAAAGAGCAAGAAGAAGATAGCGGAATAGGTCGGGCGGCCCCGTGTAGCAGCCATGGGAAGCACCGCAGGCCCGAATTCGCAGCCGGGATGGTCCCGGCTGCGACAGTTCCGGCAGACCGGCTCCTTGTCCGTGCTGGTAGTGCTGGTGGTGCTGGTCATCGTGCCGCTGTTCTTCATGGTGCTCGCGAGCTTCCGCCCCGAGGGCATGCTGCCCCTGGAGCCCGGCCCCTTCACCATCGCTCCCTACATCGAGGCCTACACCGGCGCTGATTTCACGCCCATCATTCGCGACACGCTCTTGTACGCCGGGTTGGGGGTGTTGTTCGCGCTGCCCATCGCGTTCGCATTCGCATTCCTCACCGAACGCACCGACATGCCGCTCAGGAACGCCATGTATGTGCTCATGTTCATCCCCATGAGCACGCCGGTGTTCGCCACCGCGCTGGGCTGGGTACTGCTGCTGGGACCCCGGGGCGGCACCATCAACGTGTACCTGCGCATGCTGCTCGGAATGGAAGGGGGCGACGGGCCCTTCAATATCTTCAGCATGACCGGCCTCGTCTTCGTCCACGTGCTCGGCATCATACCGACCATGTGGCTCTTTCTCACCGCCGTGCTGCGGCAGATGGACCCGGCCCTGGAGGAGGCCGCCTCCTCCTCCGGGGCCTCTCGCTGGCAGGTGCTCCGGACCGTAACGGCGCCGCTCATGCGTCCGGGCGTGGCAGCGGTGGGGATCTATTTCTTCATCACCGGGCTCGAGTCCCTGGAGTTGCCGCTGGCCCTGGGACCCACGGCGGGGATCGAGCTCCTTTCCACCAAGATATTCTTCAGCCTGCTGCCCTCGGCCGACCTGGGCGTGAACTACGGCATCCCGGCCGCGTTCGGCATGCTGGGGCTGGCCATGGGGATCCTGGGGAGCCTGATCTACATTCGTATGGTGCGCCAGACTTCCCAGTTCGCGGTGATCACGGGCAAGGGCTATCGCCCCAGGCTCATCCCGCTGGGCCGGTGGAAGTACGCGGCTCTGGGTGCGATGGGACTGTTCATCCTGGTGAAGGTGGTCCTACCGTTCGCGATTCTCCTGTACGCGAGTTTTCTTCGCTTCTATGTGCCGCCGGTCCTCGAATACGCTGCCGACATGCGCTGGACCTTGCTGCATTACTCGCGGCTTTTTGACTACCGCTTCTTCGGCAGTTACTTCATCAACACGTTGATCGTCGCCGTGGAGGCCGCGACGCTGACCATGCTGCTGGTGAGCTTCATCGGCTGGCTCGTGGTGCGGCGTCCTTCAAGACTCACCGACCTCATCAACGTGGTCGCCTTCATGCCCTTGGCCATTCCCGGCGTTATCTCGACCCTGGCGCTTTTTCTAATGTTCCTCGGTACGCCACTCTACGGCACGCTGATTCTCCTCACCCTGGCATTCATAGCGCGCTATCTGGCCTTCGGTACCCGGCTGATGCATTCGGCCATGCTGCAACTCCATCAGGAGCTGGAAGAGGCCTCACAGGCAAGCGGAGCTGGCAGCCTGCAGACATTCTGCCGCATTACGCTGCGTTTGCTGACTCCGGCCTTTCTCAGTGGCTGGCTTTGGGTTCTGGTGCACGCCGCCAAAGACTTCTCCGTCGCGCTATTGCTGGCGTCCGCGGGCAGCGCGCTGGTGGCGAATCTTATCTACGAGTCCTTCATCGGCGGGCACTTCAATGAATCCGCGGCCATGCTCGTAGTGCTGATTACGTTCAACCTGATCCTGGTTATCGCCGGGAGAAAATTCATCGGAAGATCCATCGCGGCCTAGTGGCTAAAGTTCGCCGCGTTGGCCCTTCGCCGACGATGGCCTATAGTGTTCTGATGATAGACACACCGCTCTCCGTTCTTGATCTGTCGCCGATCATCGAGGGCGGCGACGCCCGCCAAGCGTTGCTCAATACCATCGACCTGGCGCGCCATGCCGATGTATGGGGCTACACGCGCTACTGGCTGGCCGAGCATCACAACATGGCCGGTATCGCCAGTGCGGCGACGGCGGTGGTGATCGGCCAGGTCGCGCAGGCAACGGCAACCATCCGGGTCGGCGCCGGCGGCGTCATGCTGGCCAACCATGCGCCGCTCGTCATCGCCGAACAGTTCGGCACCCTTGCGGCCCTTTTCTCAGGCCGGATCGATCTGGGTATAGGGCGCGCACCCGGCACCGACCAACACACCGCCCGTGCGCTGCGCCGCACCCTGGCCGGTAGCCTTGATGACTTCCCGCAAGATGTGCTGGAGGTGCAGCACTATTTCAAGGAACCGGCACCGGACCAGTTCGTGCGTGCCGTGCCGGGTGCCGGCCTGAATGTGCCGATTTGGATCTTGGGCTCCAGCCTCTACGGTGCCCAACTCGCTGCTGCCCTTGGGCTCCCTTATGCCTTTGCCTCGCATTTTGCGCCGGCGGCCTTGATGCAAGCCATCGCCGTCTACCGCCAACGTTTCGAGCCGTCGGCCCAACTCGATAAGCCCTATGTCATGGTGGGCATGACCGTCGTCGCCGCCGATACCGAAGAGGAAGCCCACTTTCTCAGAACCTCAATCCTGCAGCACTTCGTCAACCGGCGCCGCGGCATGCGCGGCAAGCTGCCGCCGCCGGTGGCCGATTTTGAAGATCAAGTGTTTCCGCACGAGCGTGCGATGATCGAGGCGGCCATGTCCTGCTCCGCCGTCGGCGCGCCTGACACGGTCGAACGCGAGATCGCCGCCTTCGTTGAGCAAACCAGCGCCGACGAGATCATGATCACCTCGAACATCCACGATCACGCCAAGCGGCTGCGGTCCTTTGAACTGGTGGCCGAGATGATGGGCTCCACCTCGGAGCTTCAGCGAAGCGCCGCGCCCTAGTGTTGCGTTCCACAAATACGTTAACGAATATGCTGGTCCTTCTCGCCGTCGGCTGCGTTGCTCCTCCTCGCGTGGTATTGGCCACTGCTCGTCGTCGCGCCTTGCCGACGGCAAGAATTCCTGCGCATCTTCGTCAACGTATTTGTGGAACGCAACACCAGTCACAGGCGGCGTGGCGACAGGGCGCGGTTGATGGCGGCCCACTATTATGGGAATATGGTTTTATGAAGACGACAATTGAGCTTCCCGACGTCATGTTCCGGCAAGCCAAGGCGCTTGCCGCTGCCCGCGGGGTTACTCTGAAGAGGTTCTTCACCGAAGCGCTGGAGGAACAACTCCGGCACTGCACACGCGAGAACCGCGCCGGCAAGGCCGAGCCTCCATGGATGGCCGGCTTCGGCGCGCTATCCGATCTTTCCGACGAGACCCGTCGCGTCCTCAGTGTGATCGAGGAGGAGTTCGAGACACTCTCCCCCGAAGACCTCGCATGATCCTCGACACCAACGCCCTGTCCGCTTGGGCAGAGGGACGCGCGGGAATCATGGCCCCGCTTCGCTCGGCGGAGCGCCTGGTCGTACCCAGCGTCGTTCTCGGGGAGTACTACTTTGGCATCCGCCAATCACGCCATCGAAGCCGCTACGAGGAATGGCTCACCCGGTATCTGCCGCTGACCGAAATCGCGACCGTCACCTCGGCGACGGCGGATGTCTACGCTGACATCCGGCTGAATTTGAGACGGTTGGGCACTCCCATACCGCCGAACGACGTCTGGATAGCCGCCGTTGCCCGCCAGCACGTCCTCCCGGTATTGAGCAACGACAGGCATCTCGACGCCGTCGAAGGCGTCAGTCGGATCGCCTTCTGAATCGAAAACGCCGTCTGCCGTCTTGCCGTCGGGTGCGTCGATGCTCCTCGCGTGGCGGAGTGAGGCCTATCCCCGCTCTTCCCGATCGAGCCCGGTCATTTCGAGCATCGGCCGGTCCGTCACGGAGAACAGGATGGCCGGTTCCGTTTCGGAGGCGTTGCGGAACTGGTGCCAGCGCCACGGCGGCAGGGTGAAGCTGTCATTGACGTCCCACTCGAGCTCGATGGGCTCGTCGCGGTCCACGATGGTGACGCCCTGTCCCTGGACGGCGTGATAGTGGGTGGTGCCCGTGTGCCGGTGGGGCCGGGTGGCTTGGCCCGGCAGCAACATCTGGATGTGGCAGGTCATGGTCAGGAAGGTGTGCCCGCCGGTGACGGGGTTCTTGTATTCGAGCAGGACGCCGTCGTAAGGGTCGCCGCCGCCGGCGTCCGCGACCTCGTTCAATGCCTCGAGAGTTTCGTCCCATTTGTAGTGGTAGGGCACGCCGGCTCCCTCGTAGTGCACCTCCGGCTGCCGGATCGGGCCAAAGAGGCGGCGTGACGCCCCTTCCTTCCGTGTCAGGGGCTGCTGGACCCCTTCGGACCACTCTTCCCGAAACCGGGAGGCGCCGAGGAAGTTGACGACCCCGACGTCGAGGGCGTCGATCCAGATGATGGGTTCCTTGGAATCGTTCACGTGGTCGTGCCACACCCAGTTGGGCTGGATCAGCAGGTCTCCCGGCTGCATGGTCATGGGCTCGCCGTTGGACGTGGTGTAGGCGCCGCCGCCCTTGACCACGAACCGCAAGGCGGTGTTGGTGTGCCGGTGGGCGGGCGCGGCCTCCCCGGGCAGCACGATCTGAAAGCCCATGACAATGGTGTGGCTCTCGGTTTCGAGCCCGATGTTCCGCCGAAAGGCCTCCGGCCCGATGCGCACCACGTCCGCGGCCTGCATCAACGCGGGGTGGACCTCGTCCCAACGCCAGAGCCGGGGCTCGACGTTGTGATGCTGGCGCTGGCGCTGCCAGTACCCGACAAGCCCGAGCGCGGCAAATTTCTCGTGCAGTTCGTCCAGCCTCTGCTGATGATCGGTTGCGACCTTGGCCATGTGGGTGTTCCTCTTGGGTCTGGTCTGCACGTTTGCGTACAGACGGACGGAACCTTACGACAGCCCGCCCGGCCTGTGTGCCGGCGCGGGCCACGGGCGGGTTTGAAACCCGCCCCTACATGTCGCCGCGTTGCCTTGCGGCGCGGACTCCTGCGCCCTCGTTCCCAAACGAACCGGCGGCGCGTCAGGCCGCGGCTTCCTCCGGTAGCGGGTAGGTCTCGCACAGCTTGCGCCACCTTTGCGCGATGGCCTTGGCTTCCGCCCGGGTCTGGTCCGAGGTCACCCGGAACGGCGGCCTGCCGGGTCCCGCGTAGCAGTAGCCCGCTTCGTTGATGGAGATCTTGCCTTCCACCGGATCGGTCAGGCTCGGATCCCGTCCGCCCACACGGGCCATGGCCATACAGATCTCTCTGACCTCGTCCCACCGTCCCTCGCGCCCCGCGTGATAGGCCCGGATTACCGGGGAGGGGCCCATCCACGCGTTGATGGACCAGCATCCGGCGGCCCCCATCATCATGTAGGGATACATCTGGTTCTGGTTGGTCATGACGCTGATCTTGCCCCGGACGGTGTCCATCAGTTGCATGAACTGCATGGGGGTCCGGTGGCTGTCCTTCATGCCAACGATATTGGGTTTGGTGACGAGCTCCTTGAACGCCGATACCGGAATCTGAATATGGTGGTTACGCGGGTTGTGGTAGATGAAGATGCCCAGCTCGGGGTGCTCGTCCGCGAGGTCGAAGTAGAACTGAACGGCGTTCTCGACGCTGGATTTGAAATAGAAGGGTACGCCCACCAGCACGGCGTCGGCGCCGGCCTTGGCGGCACGGTCCATCTTCAGCAGCACTTCCCGCGTGTGCAGGCTGGTGCAGCCGATGACCACCGGGATGCGTTTGTCCACCGTGGCGACGGTGGCGTCCGCGAGGGTGGTGAACTCCTCCCACAGCAGAGTATGGCACTCGCCGAAAGTGCCGGTGGTCGTTATGACGTTGATGCCGTCTCGCACGGCACGGTCCACGCTCCTCTCGAGCTCGGGAACGTTGACCGTATCTTTCGCGTGTATCGAGTTGGCGTCGTCGGTGGCGAAGGCCGGCATCATGGCCATCACACCATGGATATCGCTGGCTTGGATCATGGCTTCTCCCTTCTTCAGGCAAGTGGTGGGTTTCGAGCAAGGGTTACGGCTACAGTCGCCGCGTGCGTGAATCATCCTGCTCGGCCGCGACACTACCAAGTCCCCGTAGGGCTGTCAACATGGGCTCGCCGCACGAGGCAGGCCACATTGACAGGGCTTCTCGCGCGGATGTATACACCCCGATGTACACAGGTCAGCGACTCGGACGTACACAGTGTCACTCTCGCCAGGAGGATCTTCTCATGGGTTCGATGATTCCCAAACAGGCCGCCATCGCGGTGAGCGATCTCGTGGACAACTGCGCCAATGTCCAGCCGGGCATGCAAGTGCTGATTCTGGCCGTGCACGATGGAAGCTACGGCGGTATCAATCTCGTGGACGAGGATGCGGTGGCGTGGGTGCAGGCGGCGGTGCAGCAGCGCGGCGCCGATGCCTACGTGCTTTGGACGGATACACCGGTGCGCCCGACCGTGCTCTGGGGTGACGGGGCCGACCCGGGCAAGGCGTGGCGGGTGCCCAAGGTGGTGCGCAATGCGATCCTTGGCGCGGACGTGCTCATCAGCTACGGCGTCGACTTCACCTACGAGGAAGAGCTGCGGGAGCTCCCTGAGATCCTGGAGGAGCGCGACATTCCCCTGGCCCGCAACATGGCCACGACGGCGTCACTGCTCGCGAGCAACTGGGGCCTGACACCGTACGAACTCGTGGCCGAGATCCGTCTCCAGACCGCCGCGTTGGTGACGCCGGGCGCCAAGTGGGTCATGGAGCATCCCAACGGCTCCTACATCGAAGGCATCGTCGAGAAGCCTCTGGGAGCCGAACACTACGCCGATTACCGGACCGTGGGCCTGTACCGCCCGTTCCCCGAAGGGGTCTTCCCCTCCATTCGATCCCGTGATGCCGAGGGCCTCGGGATCATCAACGAGATCGGCGTCATCTGGGCCCGGCACATCGGCGTGCCCTGTCCCTTCAAGGAGCCGGTGCGGGTTCACATCGAGAAGGGGTACATGACAAAGTTCGAGGGTGGGGAGGAGGCCGAGACCTTCACGCGCTTCTACAAGTTCATGTCCAAATACCTGGGCGAGGCCGCCTACGAGGTGCGCGGTTTTCACGGCGGCGTGCACCCCTCGGCCATCCTGGAGCCGCACCAGTGTCCCAATGCACCCTACCGGCATTTCATCGAGCATCACCATTGGAGCAGCTTCCACTTCCACATGGGAAACAGCCGCACCACCAAGAGTTTTCCCTACCTCATGCACATTTCCGGGGAGATGCGAGGGGGAACCCTGAAGGTGGCAGACAACTACATCTACAAGGACGGCCGCCCGACCGCGGCCGACCACCCGGCGGTGCGCGCCGTCGCGGAGAAGTATCCCGACCGGCCGGGGCTGGAACCGGAGCGCTGGCTTCAAGCGCCGCGTTGACGCTCCAATGGTGCGCGCAACGTAGGACCTTTCCCGGCTTTCAGGTGGTGCGTACACGGGCGGGTTTGAAACCCGCCCCTACAACGGAGCGCCGCGTTGAAACCGTTCGTCCCGAGCCCCTCGACAAGCCTGTCCTGAGCTAGTCGAAGGGCTCAGGACACCCAGGAGCCTGCGCCGCGGGGAACCGGACATCCGATGTAGGGGCGGGTTTCAAACCCGCCCGTGTACGGATCGTGCTGTCGGCCGATACAGGCCGCAAAGTATTGCATCCCGGACTTTGACGCGGAGGATCACCATGGCCCGGAGGTATCGGTACGTTTCAGCGGACAGCCACTTCGAGTCGCCTCCGGACATGTGGACGCATCGGGTGCCGGCGAAGTACCGCGACCGGGCGCCCCGGCGCATCAAGCTGTCCAACGGCATGGACGCCATCGTCGAGGAAGGCCGGGCGCTCGAGGTCAGCGGCACGAACCAGTTCGCGGGCAAGTCTCCCGAGGAGTTCAGCCCCGTCGGCCTCGATTTCGACAACGCCCGCGGCGCGGGAACGCCGGAAGAGCGGCTCAAGGAGCAGGACGCCGACGGCATCGACGCCGAGGTGCTCTATGCCACCGAAGCGCGCAACACCGCCATCCGGGACAGGGACGCGTTCCTGGCCATCGTGCGTGCGTTTAACGACTACTTTATCGAGGAGTTTTGCGGGTTGGCGCCGGATCGTCTCATCGGCGCTGCCGTACTGCCCAACATTGGGGTCGACGAGGATATCGCGGAGTTGAAACGCTGCGCGGAAATGGGATTCAAGACGGCCCGCCTGCACACCTATCCGAGCGGGAAGAGCAACCCAACCCCCGAGGACGACCGCTTCTGGGCGGCGGCGTTGGACTTGGACATGCCGCTCACGATCCACACGTCGTTCCCGCAACAGACCCGTGGGCGCGACGTCTATCACTTGAAGTATCCCAGGGAGCCGCAAGGGGAGGAGCGGCCACCCGATTTCCTCCAGCGCATCGCCCGCCACGGCATCTACCATTGCGGCGCGGTGGAGGCCTCGCAACTCATTCTGGACGGGGTCTTCGACCGCTTCCCCAGGCTCCGGATCTATTGGGCGGAAAACAACATCGGCTGGATCCCCTACTTCTACCAGCAGATGGACCAGGCCTACAAAGTCAGCGCCTCATGGGCCGAACGGCTCCTGGGGCTCAAGCGGCTGTCCCGCCTTCCCAGCGAGTATCTCCGGGAGCATGCGCTGTGGGGCTTCTTCGACGATCCCATCGGCGTGGAACTCCGTCACCACGTGGGCGTGGACAAGATCATGTGGTCCACGGATTTCCCCCACATCGTGACCCACTGGCCCCGTTCCCTGGAGGTCATGGAGCAGCAGTTCGCGGGGGTCCCCGACGATGAGAGGGAACTGATGCTCGCCGGCAACGCCGTGCGGTTCTTCCGTCTGGACGCAGCATGACGGGGAGGTCATGCTGCGTCTTTCCAGACTGTAAGACCCGATCGGCTGATTACTGGTGGAAAGGTGTCGCGGCCCGTTACGGCCGGCTCTGGAAAGGTTCACTCCCCGTCGCCATCCCCGCGACATCGTCGATGGTGGTGCCGTCCATTCGAAAAGCCCGGCGCGGGTTCCACTCCAGGACTTCCATGGTCCGAATGTCCCTGGCGTGATGCGGGTCCTGGGCGGCGAGGGCCTTGGCCTCGCTCAAGCTCGGCGCCAGCATGACATAGATGCCGTAGGCGCGGTCCGATGTCGGGCCCGAAAAGAGCAGCCGCCCCGCCCGGTGCTGCTCCTCCAGCCAATCCCGGTGGTCGTCGTAATTGCGTTGCTGCATCTCTGCGTTTTCGGGCAGGGAACGGGAGAGCACGAGATACCACATGGTCAGGACCTCCTTCGAAGTAGGGGAGCTCTATCGGCGTTGGCTCGAATGCAGCGTGTCATCCACCGCTAATGTGCCACAGGGCGCACACCGGCAACAAGGTTCACGATGACAAGCCTTCCCTTCGATGATGCCTCGGCCAACGACACCCTCGTCTGTGGATTGACGCCGGGCGGGCGTATCCACGTGCAGGCCGCTTCCTCCGAGGACGGGCCGCGGGTCCCGCTGGCGGCGGCGCGGCGTATTCTCGATGCTTTCGAGATCGGACGCGGGCACGGCGTGCTGTACCTGGGCGCGGCGTTGCCGGGCGCCGAGCTGCATCCTTCGCTGGGGTATTGGCGCGACTTCGGGCGCTCCTTGGTGGCCCGTGTTTGCGGCGCCCTCGACCCCACGGACACCGCGTCCGTGGTCGTCCCCGACCCGGATCCGCTGGAGATCGCTGCCGCCGTTGAGGCCGCGCCGCCCATGCCGGGCGCGGAGTCGATCACGCCGGAGCTCCTTCATGCCTTGTGGTTGGACGTCGGCGTAGTACTGACCGACCGGGCGGCTGCGTCCAAGGGCGGCTTTCAGGGTTATCTCAAGGCCCAGAGCCCGATCTGGAACGTGGTCGGCCGGGTCTGCCTGCATCTGGCGGAGAACCGACGCGATCCGGACTATCCCTTTGCCTTTATCGCGACCTACGTGCGCGAGGTCTCCTCGCGGGCCGCGCCCTCGCATCTGCCGCTGGGCCGCGCCCTTGAGGAATACGCCGGGGCCCGCAACCGGGGCAAGCTGCTCGCGTTGCTGGCGCCCCTGTCCCGGGCGGCGGAGGACAGTGAGTTCATCCGGGAGCTGGTGGACTCCGGCGACGTCTATCACCCGTTGCCCTGGACGCCCGCGGAAGCGCATCGTTTCCTGCAGGAGGTTGCGCTCTACGAGCGGGCCGGGCTCGTCGTGCGAACCCCCGACTGGTGGAGCGCCCGGAGCCGGCCCCGTCCGCGAGTCTCGGTGACGGTGGGAGGCCACGCGCCGTCAATGCTCGGGATGAAGGGGTTACTGGACTTCGACGTGGCGTTGACCGTGGACGGCAAGACCCTGTCTCAGAAGGAGATCCGGGCATTGCTGGCTTCCACCGAGGGTCTGGCGCTGATTCGGGGCAAGTGGGTCGAGGTGGATCGGGACAAGCTCTCGTCCGTGCTGGCGCAGTGGCGCGAGGTTCAGGACCGGGCGCGCCTGGCCGGCGTCGGCTTCGGCGAGGCCATGCGTTTGTTGGCCGGCGTGGGGCTCGAAGACCCGGAGACGGACGAGGACCATCGGCCGGAGTGGTCGGAGGTCCTTGCCGGCAAATGGCTTTCCGGCAAGCTCGACAAGCTCCGTTCACCCGGACTGCAGGCCGACATCGACGCCGGCGCCGGCCTGACGGCCGAGCTGCGCCCCTATCAGAAGCGCGGCGTGCAGTGGCTGTGGACGTTGCGCGGCCTGCAGCTCGGCGGCTGCCTGGCCGACGACATGGGCCTGGGCAAGACCCTCCAGGTGCTGGCCGTGCTCTCCCTCACCGTGAAGACAGGGGAGAAGGAAACCGACCTGCTGGTGCTGCCCGCCTCGCTCATCGACAACTGGCGCCAGGAAATCCAACGCCACGCGCCGTTCCTGAAGGTATTCGTCGCGCATCCGTCTTACATCCCCTCCGCAGAGTTGAAGGAACTCTCACCCAATAGGGTGAAGGCCCACCATGCGGTGATCACCACCTACGGCACCGTCCTCCGGACCGAGTGGATGAAGAAGTATCCGTGGCGGACCGTGGTATTGGACGAAGCCCAGGCGATCAAGAACCCGGCTGCCAAGCAGACCCGGGCGGTCAAGGCCCTGCCCTCGAAGTGGCGTCTGGTCCTGACGGGGACGCCGGTGGAGAACCGGCTCGGCGATCTGTGGTCGATCTTCGATTTTCTGAACCCGGGGCTTCTGGGATCGGCCAAGGCATTCAACCGGCTGGCCAAGTCCATGGCGTCGGGTGAGGGCGAGGGTTACGCGCCGTTGCGCCGGCTCGTGGCGCCGTACATCCTGCGCCGGCTCAAGACCGACAAGACTGTTATTGCGGATCTCCCGGACAAGACCGAGATCAACGCCTGGTGCCTACTGAGCCGGCGCCAGGCTGCCCTGTACCAGCAGTCGGTGGACGAGATGCAAAAGGCCATCGAGACGCTGGACGGCATCCAGCGGCGCGGCATGGTCCTGGCTTTTCTGATGCGTTTCAAGCAGATCTGCAACCATCCGTCCCACTGGTTGGGCGACGGGCGTTTCGACCACGCCGACAGCGGCAAGTTCGCGCGCATCGGCGAGTTGTGCGAATCCATCGCCGCGCGCCAGGACAAGGTGCTGGTGTTTACCCAGTTCCGCGAGATGACCGCACCGCTCTCGGGCTTTCTCGCGGAGGTCTTCGGATGCAACGGTCTGGTGCTGCACGGCGGCACGCCGGTCCGGCGGCGCCAGGATCTCGTCAAGCGTTTCCAGGAGGACGACCGGATACCGTTCATGGTGCTCTCGCTCAAGGCTGGCGGTACCGGACTCAACCTGACCGCGGCCTCCCACGTGATCCACTTCGACCGCTGGTGGAATCCGGCGGTGGAGAATCAGGCCACCGACCGCGCGTTTCGCATCGGCCAGAAGAAGAACGTCCTGGTCCACAAGTTCGTATGCCGCGGCACCGTGGAGGAACGCATCCATGAACTGATCGCCTCGAAGCAGGGTCTCTCCGACGAGATACTGTCGGGCGGCGCCGAGTCGTCCCTGACGGAGATGAGCAACGACGAGCTGATGTCGGTGGTCTCCCTCGACCTCGCCGCTGCGTTGGAAAGTGCGGGATAGTGATGAGTTGGTATACGGATGAATGGTCTCCCTATGTGTCCGTGGCCGAGCGCCGCATCCGGGCTCAACTGGAGATCGCGGCCATGAAAAAGGCCGGCCGCGAGGTCTCGCCGGTGGAGATCGCCGGCCGCAGGATCGCGACGACCTTCTGGGGCGAAGCCTGGTGCAAGAACCTGGAGGCCTACAGCGACTACGCCAACCGTCTGCCCCGGGGCCGGACCTATGTGCGAAACGGATCGGTCGTGCATGTGAGCATCGGAGCCGGGCATGTACAGGGACTGGTCATGGGCTCGGATCTCTACGAGGTGGAGGTCGAAGTGAAGCCCATCGCCAGGCGGCGCTGGGAAAAGGTAAAGCGTCTGAGCGCCGGCCGGATCGATTCCCTCGTGGAGTTGCTGCGCGGGTCCCTGTCCAAGGGGGTGATGGAGATCGTGACCCGCAAGGGTGAGGGCCTTTTCCCGTCCCCGAGAGAGATCACCCTTGAGTGCTCGTGCCCGGACTGGGCGACCCTGTGCAAGCACGTGGCGGCGGTGCTCTACGGGGTCGGTTCCCGCCTGGACCGCGAGCCCGAGAAGCTCTTCACCTTGAGGGCCGTCGATCCCGCGGAAATGATCGAGGCCGCGGTCCGGCAACCGCCCGTGTCTCGCCAATCACGGAGAAACAGGGTCCTGGCGTCCGGGGATCTGTCAGCGGTCTTCGGCGTCGACATCGACATGACCGGCGCTTCGGGAGAGCCACCTGTGGCGTCGGCCGCGCGCCGCGGGAGCGGGAAGAAGACGGCCGTGAAGAAGACGGCCGCGAAGAAGGCTGCGCGCAAGAAGACGGCGCGCAAGAAGAAGCCCCGTCGTCCACCCGTGTGAACTGCCTGTTATTTAAAAGGCCACATACGGCCTTCTGGGCCGCTTTTTTTTGTTGGAGGCCGATTATCGCCTCTTGACAGAGATTCGATGTATAGGCCATATATGACCTTCAATATGTGATTTTCTGATATAAAAGGTCACGCATTGCCTTTTGAGGGCCATATGAAGACATCCCGACAAATCGAAACCGAGATCGGATCCCGTCTGGCACGATTGCGACTGTCCCGCAACGTGACACAATCCACGCTGGCAGAAGACGCCGGGATCGGTGTGCGCACGTTGCGGCGTCTCGAGGCCGGCGAACCATCGACCCTCGACACCTTCCTGCGTGTCGCCCTGGCGCTGGACCTGGGCGATGCGATCCTCGGCGCGATACCGACGGGTCAAATCCGCCCAATCGAGCGCGTCTCGCGGATCGGTTCCGAGCGCCGGCGGGCACGTCCGCAACCAAAGGAAGACGGGGACCCGACCTGGACGTGGGGTGACGACTCGGATGACTGACGCGAACGTCATCCTCTGGGGCCGACGCATCGGGGCGGTGTCCTGGGACGAGACGCGCTCCCTTGGGGTCTTCCAATACGACCCGGCTTTCGTCAGCGCCGGCATCGAGGTTGCGCCTCTGACGATGCGCGCCAGAGAAACACCCTATGAGTTCCCGGCTCTCAACAGGGAAACCTTCAAGGGTCTACCGGGAATGCTTGCAGATGCGCTGCCGGACAGGTTCGGCAACCGGCTCATCGACGCATGGCTGGCGGAAACTGGCAAGAGCCCGGAGGCCTTCAACCCGGTCGATCGGCTCTGCTACATTGACCTCCGCGGCATCGGTGCCCTCGAGTTCGAGCCGGCGCTTCGGAAACAGACGAGAGCGAAGAAACTGGAAGTCGCCCGACTCGTCGACCTGGCGAATCGGGTGCTCGACGAACGCGCAAACCTTGCCGGGCGACTCGACGGAGAGAACGATGCAGAGGCTCTCGATGACATTCTGAGCGTTGGCACGTCGGCAGGTGGCGCGCGGGCGAAAGCCGTTCTCGCCTGGAACCCGAAAACCGGCGAATTCCGGTCCGGACAACTTGATGCCGATACGGGATTCGAGCACTGGCTCCTGAAGTTCGACGGCATTTCGAATAACAGGGACAAGGAGCTGGCCGATCCCGAAGGTTTCGGCAAGATCGAATACGCCTACGCAAGCATGGCGCGTGCAGCCGGCATCACTATGTCGGGGTAAAGTTTCCGATTCCCCGGGCCGGGGCACTACGGTATTTTTCTACATAAAAATCTGCAGTTTATTGGTCATGTTCACTGGAGTGCGAGAGCGGTGTACAACGGCCAGGTACCAATTAGGCACCACTTCATTTCCGGCGCGTGCGCACGAACGTGCTTTCAATGGGTCAATGACGGCATGACGGTGCCCCTTGCGTGGGGTCAATGGTAACCGTTCCGTCGGCAGCCGCCCGCCCGTGGAGATTTCGTGAGACGGTGCAATGGAGTCCGGAAGTCGCGGAATTTGCTTGGTCGCAGGCACCGACTTCACCTCATGTCCGAGATATTCGACGGCCTTTTCCTCGTTAAAGCCGCTCTCGGTAAGGCGCTCGGTGTCGAAGGCGATGGCCTCGGCCACCTTCGACCATGGGCACCGCAACGGGACAGGACAAGGAGAATCGGTACTGCCTCAGTTTGCAACTCCCCCTCGTCGCCCCCGCGATACACTCCTTGAAGAAAGGAGGCAGTCTATGTCAGATTGCGGATGCACTCACGAGGCCCGTGGGAGTGCGAAGCGTGTAAGGAGAAGGATGAGTTCGCCCGGAGGATTGCACGACTTCCAACTGCTATGCGACGAAGGGATCGCGGAGCAGACTGGTGAGGCCACTTTTCGGCTAACTCCCTGAGGCGCATCGCGGATGCGTGGCGTGTATTGGATTGAGAGCTTGATCTGCATCGGATGGGCTGCCTGGGATCGTTTGGATGCGCGGTAGCCAGGAGTTTCTCCAATGAATATGCCCAAAATGGTACCACGCCCGATCCAGACGAAGGATGCGTCCTTCTGCGTCAGGATCTATCGGTGGTTGTTCTCGCCACGGGAATGGGAATTGCTCGAAGATTGGACATTTCAGCTACCCAACAACGGTCTCGAGATTGTCATTCCCAAGCACTTCGTTTTTAACGGCGCATCGGTTCCGCGGCCCCTATGGGTCTTTCTAACCCCTACCGGCCTCTTGCTTATTCCTGGCCTAGTTCACGACTTCGCCTATAGATACGGTTACTTGTGGGCATTGAAAGCTGATGGGCGAGCGTGGGAATACGGGAAAGACATGGACCGATTCTACTGGGACAAGCTATTCGGAGACGTTGGAAGGGACGTAAATGGTATGGCGTGGGTCACTGGAATTGCACAGTTTGCGCTCTTTTCTTGTGGGTGGAGGATATGGAAGCGCCATCGCAAGGCGTGCTATCAGCCCCTCAAACCTTCAACGGCAGCATGCTACGCAAACAACGCCGCCCACTAAACGGCGACCATGAAGTCTACTCGGCCAGCGCGTCAGATAGGGTATTCGCCTGACACCAAGAGGATGACGAGGACCATCCTAGCGGACGAGATCGACCTGGCGAAGCGAGGAGACTCGAAAGCCTGATACGCGCGCTAGAGACAACTCGGAAGAACTACGCCAGCATCCAACACACAGCAAACCCACCCCACAGATCAGGAGTCTACGGAATGGCCGACGAACCAAGAGACCAGTATTCTTTCAACCGCTGGAACGAGTAAGTCACCTCACAGACCGGCACAGTAGATCATTCCAATCCGGTGCAGTAAGCGCCTTCGCGAGTGGATCACCAAATCGCGCCAGATCGGGCTCCTTGCAGGTCTCATCTACGGAAAGCCCGAACCGGTGACTCAGAAAGGAACACAGCATGACCGATCTCGACTATGCTCCGCCTTCGTTTATGTCAGCCGGGAAGAAAGTGATATTTGTTGACTTCATCCGTGCGGAGTACCATCTCGACTTTGATGTTAGCGCCGAAAACGAGCCGGACAAGGCCATCGTCCGTTCCAACATCACATTCACCGCCCGCGATTCCGGTTTCCCCGCCATCGTCTGTCAGCAGCGAGTCGACTCGATCTATCTGAATGGGAGTGAAATACGTGTGGAAGCCCACAAGTCTCCCGACAAAGAGGACTCGTTCAAAGTTCTGTCGGAACCCGTCTCTCCAGGTACCCACGTGGTCAACATAGTGAACCGCTTAGACCAAGAGGGTCCACGAGGCTTTCCAGTATCGTGGATTGAACCAACTAAAGTGGAGTGCATCTTCAAGATGGCAGACGGGGATGCGAGAAACATCATCTGCCCTTCGGGGCCATATAACCTTCACAAAGGTGAGTTTCTCGGTGCGTTTTTGCCGGCCAACTACAACTACGACCACTTCCAAATGTCGTTCACTGTGACAATTAGGCATACAGACGCACCTCATTCAGTTTTCACCAACGGCGTGATTTCGGGTATGTCTGGAGACTGGACAATCGACTTTCCCGAGTTTTATACGAGCTCCTGCCCTTGGTTTCACCTTGCACCCACCGAGAAATACAAGTTCCGTCGAGAGGAGTTTTCGTCAAGCGATGGTCGTACGATTCCGGTCCTAGTTTATGCGAAGCGAGTTGCGAGAGTTGATCGACAACTGGATCGTTTTCTCCGAAGGGCTCGTGAGTGTCTCGGACAGCTCGAGCTTGATTTCGGGCCATTCCCCCATGACTCGTTGACTATTTTCGCAAGGGACGCGTGCATATCTATGGAGTATGCGGGCGCGACAGAGACTACCTTCTCAGCTCTCCGTCACGAGCTGGACCATAGTTATTTTGCGAGGAGCGTGATCCCGGTCAACGGGAATGCGGGTTGGATTGACGAAGCGATCGCAGTATGGGGCGACGAAAATTATCGTAAAGTACGCCCGAGCCGTCGGACGAACATGGCTTGTCGCACCCCCTACATCAGAACCACCCACCCGGACGCCTATTCGGCTGGATATAAGTTTATGGCGTACTTGAATTCACGACTTGAAAGCACTGGCTCAAGACAAGGTCTCAAGGTGTTTCTTAAGCACTATGCGACCCAGCGACGGCATCGGTCCATCGACGTGCGAGAGTTTCTTGTGATGTTGGAGAATTTTCACGGTAAGGCACTAAAGAACCTCTTCAAACAGTGGGTAGGTTTCGATCCGAGATAATGATGATTGTGGAAGTATGTCTGGGCTCCGAAGCAACTCGACACGCCCAGGGCCGATTTCTGTGAGTGCCGAATCGAGCGACGACGGACTTGACCACGCCTTGTCCACCTCGCCACACCGTCTAGTTGCTCTCATCCCACGCAGGCGGCGGCTGGTGCGGCGGCCAGATGAACGACTCGACGTGCCCGCAGTGGTCACATACCAAGTAGTTTCGGTCGTACCCGGTCTGGAGGTTTCCCACGATCGGGAAGCTATCTGACCTTTTGTACGTGCCGATGCCGCAGAACCGGCACCGCATTCTTCCCTTCCGTCTAGGCAACTGCCAGTCGTGCGAGAGTGCCGCAATTGTAATTTCGATCTTCTCGAGAAACTCACTTGCGTCATGAACTCTCATCGGGAGGGCTCTCCAGAGCTGATGGGCGAGGCCATGCGTCGCCTCGAAAGTCGTTGGGAGGACCGGTCATGACCCGTACAACTGACCTCGCCCCGTTGCTGGAGCGGTTCTTTACCCAGCGCCTGATGCAACAACGCCAAGCAAAGTCCACACACCATCACCTCCTATCGCGACACCTTCCGACAGTTCCTGATCTTCGCGCAACAACGTCTCGGACTGAGGTGGTCCTGGTTTCTTGGACAGGAAGGCGGCGGATTTAAGGTGTATTCCAGACATTGATCATGCCGCCAGAGTCCTGTTTAACTATGATGTCGCCTACGCCTACAATCCCAGCGGCACATGGACCCGCGACCACCAGATGAGTTTGGCTGGGCGCCGGAACGGCTTTGAGCGTGACGATATCCTTCAGTTCGCCGCCTCCATTGGCGTGAAAAAGCGCAGAGCGCTGGAAATATTGGACAAAGTAAGCGCTTCCGTTCGGGACTGGGGTAAACACGCTGAAGCAGCGGGGGTCGCGCCGCGCGATGTGACACGGATCGGGAAGACCTTCGGATTGAACCTGACGTCGGGCCAGTAGACGAGCGCACCTCGGAGACGAGTTGGGTTGAAGAAGTTGGGCTCAAACGCCGTTGCATCGCTCCCGCAGTCGAGATTCGAGCGCCCGAAGCGCAACGGCTAACCGGAGAGGGTGATACCATGCGCACGTTCCTCAGATGCGGATATCTGTTCGACGGCTTGAGTGATGATCTGAAGTCCGATCAGACCGTCGTTATCGAGAACGGTGTGACCGCCTACGTCGGACCCACGGCAGAGGCGCCGCGGGCCCGTGCCGGCGATTCGGTCGTGGACCACTCCGGGGAGTGGGTATTGCCCGGCTTGATCGATATCCACGTCCACCTGAGCTACGGCAACGCCCAGGCCAACGAAGACGTGGACATGTACGCTCCGCCGGAGTTCCGGGCGCTGCGGGCCATGCATGCCGCCAGGAAGGTCCTCAACGCCGGATACACGTCGCTTGCCGATCCGGCGTCCACCAACCGGGTTGCGGCTTCGGTCCGTGACGCCATCCACGCCAGGATGTTTCAGGGGCCCCGGATCACCTGCGCAGGGCGTCAGGTGACGGGACTGCAGGGGCTGGGCGACTGGTACCCGACCTGGATCGGCGTGCCCGAGAGTTCGGTCGGCGTACTCGTACGCAGCCTCGACGAAGCCATCGAAGAGATTCGCACTCAGGTCAAGGATCGTATGGACATCATCAAGTTCGCCGTCGACGGTCTCCAGCGCAACCGCGCCGGCGAGCTCATGTCCGGTTTCAACCAAGCGGAGTTGAGCGCGATGGTGGAGGAGTGTCATCGGCTCGGCGTCAAGACCATTACCCATGCGCGCGGGCGTGAAGCCGTGCTTTACTCGGCCCGGGCCGGCGTCGACGTCATCTTCCACGGCTTCGAGATGGATGACGAAGGCCTCGATGAGATCGTTCGCAACGGCTGCGTGATCTCGCCCGCCCTGACCTTTCTGGTCAACACCGTGGAATTCACCCGTCCGGGCGATCCGTGTTACAAGTGGCGTCCCAACATGAACCGTGGGGACGTCGAAGTGGCTTCCCGGATGCTGGTCAAGGCCAGGGAGGCCGGCGTCCCCTTCATGGTGGGAACCGACAGCGGATTTGCGGTCACGCCATACGGCGAATGGCATGCGCGCGAGCTCGATATCATGGTCGAGCATCTCGGCTTCACGGCCGCGGAAGCGCTCAAAGCCACCACCAGCGTCAATTCGGCACTGCTGCGGGAAGGCGACACCGTCGGCCGTGTTGCCGCCGGCGCCTTGGCGGATCTGACCGTGGTCGCCGAGAACCCGTTGGAGAATATCTCCAGCCTCATGCGTTCAGAGAACATCACCCACGTCTATCTCGGCGGCGAACCGGTGGACCTCGCTCCGATGGCGGAAGTCAAACCGTACAGTTGGGAACAGTCGTTTCGCCAGTGGGACGACGTCTACACGCGCGAGCGGGTGGCGGAGTTGGCGCGCTGAAGGACGCTCGAAATAGACTCTTGGGTTTCCAACTTGTCATTCCCGCCTTCCGTGATCTCCGCTTTCGCGGGAATGACGATTTCGGGGGTCTATGCCTCGCTGGGATGGCGTTTTGACACAGACTGTTTCGCGGAGATCACGGATTCGGGGCTCAGTTAGCTCGAATGCAGCGCATAACTCACCGCCACCCGCTCCGCACCATAGTACTCGCGCAGGAACTCCCCTTGACTCTCATAACGACGGTCGGGAACCAGACGCGCCTGGAACGACACCGGCAACGGATCGACATCGAAAGGGTAGGGCGTCACGACGGCGCGCCGTTCGTCCCGGATGTCGAATGTGAGGATGGTGTCCTCGCGACCGGGTTTCACCGGCGCGGCGATGCCGCTCAGCGTGGGGCTGGGGCCGTTCTTGCGGTAGGTCGAGTTGAAGGGATACCGGTTGCAGATGAACTGCCCCATCTGATCGTAGATCTCCATGAGCTTGAAGTTCGTCCAAAGCTGTTCGTCCGTCACCCAGTCGCGGTACTCGGGTGATTCCCAGAGCCGCACCATCAGGGCCTCCCGATAGTCCTCCTGCTCCCGCACAAACTCGCGAACCTCAGCATGGACCGTGTAGTCGGGCATGTAGGACAGCAGGCCCTTGCCCTGGGTCAGCAACGCCTCCGCGTGCAACGAGACGATGTAACCCGCGTAGGCATCCTGCTCCGCCAGCCGCGTGATGCCGTGCCGGTAGAACGACAACCAGACGCCGAGCCCCAGGTGCTTGATGCTGCCGATGTAGTCCGACGGCCGGCCCTCGTCGTTGAGCTGCGGCTTGATCTCCCAATCCCACCATCCGGTATCGTGCTCCTGGGCCGCCAGAACCATTGCCGGATATGGGGAAGGACGCGCAAATTCGTCGTTGCCCCAGTGGGCGGCCAGCCAACCGGTGACCCGGGAGTGGTCCACCTGCAGAATCAGCAGCAGGCGCTCATCATCATAAGGGCAAACCATCATGGCCGTGTCTCCTGAATGGTAAGAAGGCTCATCATTGTACCAGGATCGCCAATGTGCCATAAGGAGCGCGCTGGAAACAAGAACGGGGGATGCCATGGCTCAGGAACGAAACAAGTCCCGAACCCGATGCATTCTGGCGGTCGCCATGTTGGTGGTAACAACGTCCGTGATCGCAGAAATGCCGTCAGCCGAAGCGACGACCTACGATGTCATCGAGAAATTCCGGCAAACCCGTATCAGTATCAAGGGAGACGACTACACGCTGGACGGAAAGCTGTTTCGTCCGGCGGCTGAAGGCCGGTTCCCCCTGGTGGTGCTCAACCACGGCACTTGTGGCGAAAGGTGCAGAAAGAGATACAAGCGAAGCAGGATGGCCTCACCGGCGAGAGTCTTCGCGGGTTCGGGCTACGTGGCCTATACGGTCAACAGGATCGGCTACGGAAAATCCGACGGCTACCGGGGTTATGCCCACAACCCCTATGCCCCTACGGCAGGTGGAGGTTGCAAGTACCAGGACTACGCGACGTCGGCAAGAAAAGCCGGGTTGCAGGTGCGACGCGTCATCGAGTCCTTGGTCAAGGAAGAGTATGTGGACCCGGGACGGACACTTGCGGTGGGACAATCAGGCGGGGGCTTGGCGGTGTTGGGCCTGACCGAGGGACCGCAACCCCACGGCCATTTGTCTGGCCTGAAAGGAGTCATCAGCACCGCCGGCGCCTCGGGAAGCAGTTGTGCGAAGGGCGACTACCTGGGACCCGGCTTCTTCAACCACAACATGGTGTCGATGTA
The DNA here is from genome assembly GCA_965221155.1 of uncultured Binatia bacterium (SeqCode). Lineage (GTDB taxonomy): Bacteria > Desulfobacterota > Binatia > UBA9968 > JAJDTQ01 > JAJDTQ01. The sequence goes on from OZ244869.1 coordinate 4,078,068, forward strand.
CGAGGAGTTTGGCCGAGTGTCCAAGACCCCGGTTCTCATGGTCTACGCGGAGAACGATCCTCGGACGGTAAGGGCCGAATCTTGGCGCGCCGCCTATAGTGAAGCCGGAGGCAAGGTGAAGCTGGTGGTGTTGCCGAAGCAGGGAAAATCGCCAAGACAGGCCCACGGGTTCTTCTATAGATCGTGGTCGACCGAGGCATGGAAGCCGCATTTCAACGAGTTTCTTTCGTCTCTCGGGTTGCTGGAATTGAAATGATGTCCCGCTTTCAATTCCTCACAGATTGGTGCGAGAGCGCCGAGCAATGTGATTCCAATGTTCTTGCGGATACCGAGACAGGTGATAAGTTGTCGTTCAATGAGTTGGTTGGCTTCAATGGTGTGGGGCTAAGGCGGTGTTGACGGTGTTGAGTTGCCCGATGGCTCGACCCTCCGTACCCCGTCAGTCAAATTGACCAGGGTTTGAATGACATTCGTCGTCAGTGAAAGACTTTCAAGCTACCAAGCCGACATCCGACTCACCGAGTCGATGATCCTCCACGGGGATGCCCAACATGTGCTCTCACGTTTGCCCCGCGAATCCGTCCAGTGTGTAGTTACTTCGCCGCCCTACTGGGGTCTCAGGGACTACGATATCGAAGACCAGATTGGTTTGGAGCCCACGCTCTCCCAGTTCGTAAACCGCCTCATCGCAGTCTTTCGGGAAGTCAGGCGGGTTCTGAAACCGGAAGGTACGTTCTGGTTGAACGTGGGGGACGGCTACACGAGTGGAAACAGGACTTGGCGTGCCCCTGACAAGAAGAACCGCGCGCGGGCAATGTCCGTGCGCCCCGAGACACCGGAGGGTCTCAAGCCCAAGGACTTGATCGGGGTACCTTGGCGTCTAGCGCTGGCGCTGCAAGAGGACGGCTGGTATCTGCGCAGCGACATCGTCTGGCACAAGCCCAACGCCATGCCGGAAAGCGTAAAGGATCGTCCGACGCGAGCCCATGAGTACATTTTTCTGTTCACCAGCAACGAGCGCTACTACTACGACCACGAGGCCATCAAGGAGCCCGGCGGCAATGGTGGCCGCAAGCGCAACAGGCGGTCGGTATGGGACGTGAATACGGAGCCCACCAAGGACGCCCACTTCGCGACGTTTCCGCCCAAGCTGATCGAACCTTGTATCCTGGCGGGAAGCCGTCCTGGGGATTACGTGCTGGACCCGTTCTTCGGTACCGGGACGGTGGGTCTTGTCTGCCAGAAGACCGGCAGGAAATACATAGGAATCGAGCTTCATCCCGAATACGTCGAGCTGGCCGCGGGCCGTCTGTCGAAGCATGAACGGCAACTGGAGCTTAACCTGAGCAGTCCATGATGATCGACCTCCCTGCGCCCGAACTGCAGATCGACTTCTCCAGGTCGCTGAAGGCCCCCGACCCTGACATTGTCATCCTGGAGGAGATGGCCCCTAACGCGAAGAGGAATGTCATCGCCATCGAGGTAAAGGCGGGTAAGGACTTCTCCAACATCCACAACAGGATCGGCGAGGCGGAGAAAAGTCACCAGAAGGCCAAACAAGCGGGCTTCGTCGAATGCTGGACCATCGTCAATGTAGATAGGATCGACTTGGCGATGGCCCGGAAAGAATCACCATCAACCAATCAGTTTTACCGGATATCCGCACTGGAACGAGCCGTGGGCGACGAGTTCCTCGACTTTCGTTCGCGTGTCCTGTCACTGGTCGGGATCCCGGGCTAATCCTCAGCCGTTCACAGGTCCGCCCTGCGGACCTCTCTCCTGAAGCTCAAGAGCCCCAGCGTGGTGGCGACGCACACGGCGGCGCCCACCATGAGGGTCAGGGGCGCGCCGATGAATGCCGCGACGAAGCCCGACTGCGCCTCCCCGAGGCTCGTGCCGCCCACGCCCAGCATCCGCTGGAAGCTCAGGACCCGTCCTCTCAGCCTGTCGGGAGTGATGGTCTGGATGATGGCGTTGCAGAGCACCATCTGAATGGCTTCGAAGAAGCCCAGCAGGAACACCGCGGCCATCGCCAGCAGAAACCAGCCCGACAGCGCCAGCACCGCGAGAGGGACGGCATAGGCGAAGAGCCCGAACGCCACCCAAAGCCCCTTGTACCGGAGGTTCCCCAGGGACATGATCACGGCGACGCCGAGGATGGCGCCCCCGGCGGCGGCGCCCAGAAGCAGGCCAAAGCCTCCGGCGCCGGCGCCGAGGGCGGCCACGAAGATCGGCAGCAAGGCCCGGTAGCTCCCAACGTAGACGGTGATGAGCTCCATGGCGAGAAAGACCCATACCGTGGCTTCCCGGCGAACGAATCCGAAACCCTCCATCAGGCTCCGGAAGGGAGACTCGCGGATGCCGGACACGTCCGACACGTAGTGGATCGCGGCCACCAGGAAGGCCGCCGAGAAGTAGACGCAGCCGTTGAGAGCATAGGTCGGACCGGAGCCGAGCCAGACGATGAGCACGCCGGCCAGGACCGGCGCCGTAAGCTGGGACATCTTCCGGCTCATGGCCGTGAGCGAGAGGGCGTTGAGCAGCATCTCCCGTGGCACCAGCCCCGGCACCATGACGTTGCGGGCAGGCGCGCCGAGGGCGTTCAACGACGCGTTCATGAAGCCCGCGACATAGATGTGCCAGACTTCGACCAGGCCCGTGACCGCCAGGAACGCCAGCCCGGCGTTCACGGCCCCGTTGCAGGTCTGCACCAGTATCACCAACCGGCGGCGGTCGACGCGGTCGGCGAGGACGCCGCCGAACGGCGAGAGGACGAAGACGGGAATCCCGCGCACCAATCCGGTGAGCCCCAGGTGGAAGGCCGATCCCGTCAGCTCGTAGATGAGCCACAGCTCCAGGGTTCGCTGGATGTAGAAACCGAAGGACGTGGCCAGGATGGCCAGACACAGCAGGCTGAAGTCACGATGGACCAGTGCGCCGCGGGTCGGTTTCAGCTTCGCTGTCAGTTTGACGCGCGCCTGAACTTCAGCCATCCGACACGAGCAGTTCGACCTTCCGAGCGCTCAGCTCGCGGTAGCCTTCATCGGTGACCACGAGACTCGTCCCCCCGAGTAGCGTATCGGCCCCGGTTTTTGCAACAAGCGTCGGTGAGATGCTGTAGATCATGCCGTTCCTCAAGACAAAGTTGCCACCGCCACCCAAATTCTTGCCGCCCCGGGAGTCTGCAACTTTGAATGCCGGCCCGGGAAACTCAGGCACATCGATGCCGTACTGATGAATCTGTGAATGCGGTGACGCGTTGAACCCCGTGTCGTTACAGGCGATCTCGTAGGCATCGATCAACTCGCGCTGGGTGACGCCGTCCCTCACCTTTTCTAGCACGGCATCCCTGATATGTTGTACGCCCCCGAACATCTCCCGGTGAAGTGCCTTGGGCTTCCCGAAGGAGATCTCCTGATCGCTGTGCCCGGCGTAATGTCCGTATTCGGAATGCGCCGTCAGCGTTCCCATGTCGCCCCGCTGAATCCTCCGATGCAACGCGAGGTGGGCAAGTACGGGATTTTGCTGAGGCACGGGGCCGAAGGTGAAGAAGAAAGTGGAATCCGTATCACCGCCTGCCGCCCACATCGCCTTGACGCCCTCCTGCACCACCTCGGCTCCTGTCATACCCGGCCTGGCGACCTCATGGACCCGTTCGATGGCTGCGTCAAATATCCGGTTTGCCGCCGCGATCATACGGATCTCTTCCTCGCTCTTGAGGGTTCGAACGTCCGCAAACACATCCGATACGTCAACGATATCCGCGGCCGGAAGATCCGTGGCGAGCTGTTCGTAGAACCCATGACTCAAGCCGCCATGGCCCACTCTGGCGCCGGTGACCCCGATCGTCCCGTTCTCGAGCCCCACCTCCCTGATCCGAGCCACCAGAGGCGTGGCATCGATCCCGGACCGCAGGTCCTTGACCCAGTCCTGTGCATCAGCGAGTACTTGTGGCGACAGGTCCACGAAATAGCGTCGGTGGATGATGGCCGTCAGAAACGTCCCTTCCGCTGTCGGAAGCAGCCCGAATCTTTCGCCGGGAAGTCCGTTGGTCAGATAGAACAGGTTACTGCCGACGGCAATCACGCAGTCGACGGAGCGTAACCGCAGACGCTCCCGAATGGCGGCGTACCTGCGGTCCCGTTCGGCCAACGTCAACCGAATATCCGTTGCCATGAACCACCTCATCCCTCTTTGCCGTACGCTTGCCTGATTCGCACGGTCGCCTTAGCGCGAACATTACCGGTCCCGGAAGACGAGCCGCCGGGAAGTCTGACGAGGAGGATCGATGCGGGCTCAAATGTAGGTTTGGAGCCTGCCGGACCCGGTAGGTCCCGCGAAATCCGGCAAGCTCCAAAGTTGCCTAGGCAGCGCTACGGCCGCTTTCGGCTTCCACCAAAGGACGATAGCGTTCGTTCATCTCCATCCAGTGGGCGGCGCGCTTCTTGGCGCGTTCGATCTGGTTGTCCGGGAAGTTGAGGAACGGCACCCGGGTGGGTCCCACCTTGCAGTAGTCCGCGTACTCGGCGGGCCGCTTGAAGCCCTCGCCGGGCACGGGCTTGCCCTGGCTGGCGGTCATGATGTCGGCGATGACCTCGGCGGCCTTGTCGTTCTCGCCGCGCCGCACCAGGTTCCGGAGATGCAGGATCGGCCAGGGGCCCATCCAGACCTCGGTGGACCAGCAGCCGGCGGCGCCCATGCTGTAGTAGGGGAGGAGCTGGGTCTGGTTCACTAACACGCTGATCCTGCCCTGGGTGATCCGCTGAAGGTTCAAGAACTGGCTGGTGGTGCGGTGGCTGTCCTTCATGCCGATGATGGAGGGTTTCTTCACCAACTCCTTGAACGCCCCCACCGGCAGCGTGAACTTGTGGTTCCCCGGGTTGTGGTAGATCAGGATGTTCAGCGTCGGGAACATATCCGCGATGTCATGAAAGAAGCGGACCGCATCGGCCACAGGGAGCGTCTCGTAGTAGGGGACGCCCAGCAGAACCCCGTCCGCGCCCGTGTCCTTCACGAAGTTCATCTTCCGCACGACCTCTCTCGAGTTCGGGCTGGTCACGCCGACGAACAGGGGCACCCGTTTCTTCACCGTGTCCACGGCCGCGGTGGTGATGGTCTGGAATTCTTCCCACAGCAGGTTGTAGCACTCGCCGTAGGTCCCGGTCGTGGATATGACGTCGATGCCGTCCTTGATGATCCGGTCCACTCCCGCGGCCAGGTTGTCAACGGCGACGGTCTGGGTCGCTCGTATGTCCACGGCGTCGTCAGTGGCGAATGCGGGCATCATGCCCATGGCTCCGCCGATGTCCTTTGCGCTCAACATGAGTCACCTCCTCGACTGAAACGGGTTGTGTTGAATCCTGCGTTAGTGGCGCCCACTATACGCCCAACGGACACCGCGTATCAAACCCCCGAACAAATGGCCGCCGCACATGTTCTCTGAACGGTGAACGGAGCGGTGCACACGTTATCGTTCTGATATGCGGTCAGCGGTCATGGCGGCGCGTAACGCCGCGCGCTACAGTGAATCACGAGGATCAGGCGCGCGGGCCAGTGGAGCGTGCGCGTCTCCAGCAACTGGCGCGTGGTGTTTCGCTTCGAGGACGGCGAAGCCGTGGACGTGGACCTGATCGACTATCACTGACCGGAAGGGGGTGCTGACCATGAACAACGTTGCAAACGATCGCGTCGGCCCGATGCTGAACCCGCCGCACCTGGGCGAACTGATCCGCGAGAGCATGGACGAGGTGGGCTGGAACGTGACCGAGACGGCGGCGCGGCTCGGCTGCGAGCGCGGAACGCTGTCTCGCCTGCTGAACGGCAAGGCGGGGGTGTCCGCGAACATGGCGCTGGCGCTGGAGGACATTGGCTGGGGCACCGCCGAACACTGGATGCGGATGCAGGCGAGCTACGAGCTTGCGCAGGCGCGCCGGGACCGGGCAGCCGCAGAACGGCGCGCGGGTGCATTGCACGCATGATCCGGCTTCGCGTCCGCGCCGCGGGACGGGGGACAGACTCCGACCGGCCGAACATCGTGGACGCACCGGCCAACCCGCTCGATCCCGTTCCGGCAGCGAACCGCGCCGGACCGTCGGGCGGGTCGAGGAACGCCGCGAAAGACCCTGCACACCGCCGCAAAATGGACTGGCTGGGAGGTCCTTCCGTCCAGACCCGATCCGTCACGGCCACCCGTAAACGCGGCAAGCGCCCCAGGCGGACGGGCAAGGATTTCTACTGAGGGCCGCGAGGCGGCGCTCAGCCCCCGGCGGCGATCCTGCAGTAGTGTTCCTGCAAGCCGCGCCCGCGCTTCACCCGGGTTTGCATCCAGCCGGCGGCGTAATATTCGCGGGCGACCGCATCCTCGCCCCACAGTGCGACCGCGATCCCGCGCCGCGTGCCACCCGCCGCCTCGACGGCAAGCGCGGTCAGAACATCCCCCTCGATCCTGTCCCCTGCCCTCCGATCGCTTCCCGCCGGGCCGGTCCGCCGGAGACGCTCCACGGGTCGCCCAGACGGCCGATCGAGACCGGCAGGCCCAACCCCCAGTCGTGAAACAGCCGCACGCCGCCGCCCGCCGGCAGCGCTGCGTCCCCGGCGGCCGCCCGCACCTGCACCGCTGCGTTGCCTTGCTCGACCTTGAGCAACATCATTCGCTTTGTGGCTTGATAACTCCTGTCACCACGGTGATAGGAGACCTGTGTTATATAGGTGCTCTCTGAATCGTCAATGAGGACAGAGTCATACCACCGGCCCCAGCGAAGATGTCGATATCGGCACACGAGGTTGCTGTTGCGTTCTTGGATTTTCCAGCTCTTGTCACGACCCCCGACTCCCGATGGCAGTCACCCCTCGGAGAGGAATTATAAATGTCACTAGTTGTTAGCGATTTTGGCGTTTCTTGAGTAGAATGGAACTGAGCGTCGCGGCTGGGTCTTCCCAAATGGGCTTAACCGTAATCAGGCCGCAGGTGACAGCCGTTCGACCTTGATTTCATCGGCATGCTTCATCGCTTGCGCCAGGTCGTAGGCAGCCTGGAGCCGCAGCCAAGTGTCGGCGCTGCCCCCGAATGCCTTGTCGAGCCGGATTGCCATTTCAGGCGAAATGCCCGCGTGACAGTTCACGATGTCGGAGAGCTGCTTGCGGCTAACGCCCAACCGCTTGGCCGCTTCCGTGACATTCAAGCCCAAAGGCTCGATGCAATCATGGCGCACCGAAAGCCCTGGATGCGGCGGGTTCTTCATCGGCATAATTCATTCCTCCTAGTGGTAGTCGATCAGGTCCACGTCGCTGGCGTGGCCACCTCTAAAGCGAAAGATTACACGGTAATTCCCAGATACCGTGACTGACCAGAAACCTGCAAGATCGCCCTTGAGGGGGTGCAAACGGAAGCCAGGCAGGTCCATGTTGCCGATCTCCGACGCCTCTTCAAGGCGTGCGATTATGCGTCCAATCTTGTCCGTGTAGTCCGATTGTACCTTCCGCCGGTCTCCCTTCTCAAATAGGAGTTTGAGACCCTTGTGGCGGAAGCTTTGTATCATATGTCAAGCGTAACCACCCACCTATCAGTTTTCAAGAGATCGACAGGGATTTTTTCCCTGGGGGATCAGCCGAATGCCCCCAATCCTTCTCTGTCCTTACCTACGCCCCACGGTCGCCGAGTGAAACGGTTCAGGGGCCTGGATGAACGGGATAAACGCGAGAGCCCGCGCTGGGGATTCGTCAACGTGCCGCACGCCTTTGTCCCTGTTTACACGCAGAACTGCGATGGAATCGACATAAGACACCATTTGTCAACAAGTTATCCGTGCTTCCAGTCCCGCTGGTAGGCCATGCGTACCCTTGTCCAGCCTCCGATTTCTTACACGGTGTTGAATATGGGGTTGAACTTCTGGGCTGGATCGGTATAAAGCCCGCATGGAAACCAACACGCGAAACGCACCGCCAAGCTCAAATCCACACTGACCAAGCGCACCGTCGAGGCCCTCAAGCCCGACCTCAGACCCTGGATCGCCTGGGACGACCGCCTCACAGGTTTCGGCGTCAGGGTCCAGCCCTCCGGCGCCAAGACCTTCGTCGTCAACTACCGCTCCGGCTCCGGCGGTCGCGCCGCTCCCAACAAGCGCGTCACCCTCGGACGTTTCGGCTGCATCACTCCAGACCAGGCCCGCCGCATGGCCCGGGAACTCCTCGGCAAGGTCGCCTCGGGCGCAGATCCCGCCCGAGAACGCGCCGAGGCGAGGGACATGCCCACTCTTGCCCAGGCATTCGAGGACTACCTCGCCTCCAACCCCAGGGGGACGAACTCGACCGCTTCGAGGTGACGCCACGGGCCGCGTTGACGAATCACCTCGGTCTTGTACAAGCCGATGATGGACTCGGCCAGGGCATTGTCGTGGGAATCCCGACGGGGCCCAGCGATGGCTCAATCCCGTGCCCATATACGACCCCTCGAAAGCGCACAGGCGGCACCGAGATCAACGCAGGCGAACTCGAACTCGTCACCGAGGGCTTGCGGAACCTGGGCGGCCGCCGCGCCTTCGAGGTACTGCGTCTTGCGTCCGTTCGGTCGCGCGCGCAGTCCGAGCGTAGGCGTCACGCTGTCCCACAACACCGCCTCGCGCCCGTCCGCCGGACGGGAAGGCGCGGGCCTTCGCTATGGGAGTTATAAAGAATAGTGTTAGCGCAAAGCGACAATGTCCCCTTTTCTGCAAAGCAAAATGTCCCCGTGGGGAAGGGCGTCGTCGGCGGTTCGCCGAACTGGATGAGGGGCCGGACAGGTGGCCGGAAGCCCGCTTCCGGCCATGGGTGCTCTCCAGCAGGTGCGGGCGCGGAGTCACCGGAAGGCGAGGCCCTTCCAAACCGAGACCGCGATCGACGCCCTTCGGCGACTGTCGGTGCTTGCCCATGACCCTGGACGAGAGAGATGCTGTCACCGGTGCCGCCACGCGTGCCATATTTGGGAATGCCGGAGGTCGTGCGGCACCCAGATTCGAGATACGGCGACGGCCACCAGATGCGAGATTCCGATACCCCGATACCGGGTTCTGGCGTTCTGGTCGATGCGCCGTGTTGTCCATGTGTTGATTGCTCTTGGTATGAACTTGTCCGTTTCTCTAAGAGGCCGCTTTTATCTTTCATTTTCAACTAGTTACTGACCACGGACTGTAGGCCGCACGCTATGCGCCCAAGGTCTGAAACCCGCTCCTACAACCGGCACGTTTCGCCGCTGACAAGAAAACCTGCGCACCTCATCGTGCGATGTCGGCAATGGACGTTCGCTGTCACGTCTTCGTTATGACGCCGGGGGCTCGATGCCGTAGAGGCCCGCCGCGTTGTCCCACAGGATCTTGTCACGGGCTTCGGGGCTGACGCCCTTGAAGCAGCGCTCGACGGTCTCCCGGGTCCGTGGCCAGGTGGATGTGGCCAGGGGCAGGTTCGTGGACCAGAGGATGTGGTCTTCCCCCACGTAACCCACGAACGGTGCGATCTCGTCGAACCACGCGGTGAGATAGCACTGCCGGTGGAACATCTCCGACGGCTTGAGGTCGTATCCTTCACGCGCCAGGCCGTCGTGCTCGAACTGGTGGTCGGCCCATTCCATGTACAGCATGGCCCAGCTCAGGGCGCTCTCCGCCAGCACCAGCCGCAGCCGCGGGTGGCGCAGCAGCACCCGCGAGAAGGACAGGAGTGAGAGCACGTAGACGCTGGACATCGGCCGCGTCACCGCGTCGACGGCTTCGGACAGGGCCGGGGCGAGCCCGGAGAACGCCGGGTACAGCAACTGCGGCGAGGCCCCGGCGTGCAGCGACACCGGCACGCCCAGCTCCTCGCACGCGCTCCACACGGGATCGTACTCGGGGCCGCTCACGTGGGGGACGTCCCGCAGGTGCATGGGCAGGGCCGGGAAGACGATGCCCCGGTGGCCCTTGCCCACGGCCCGCTGCATCTCCGCGGCCGCGGCCTCCGGCGGCCAGATGGGCACGATGCACTGGGGGATGAACCGCGGGCTGGCCGCGGCCCACTCCTCCAGCAGCCAGTCGTTATAGGCCCGGACGCACGCGGTCTCGAGCTCCGGGTCTTCGAGCCGTCCGAATGCTTCTCCGGCCAGGCCGGCGACGGTAGGGAAGAGCACGGAAAAGGCGATGCCCGCGGCGTCCATGGCCTTCAAGCGCTCGGCGGCGGAATAGGCCGCGGCGGGCACTTCCTCCCAACGCGCGGGTTCCCGGTTCCGGTCGGGCATGAGCGCCCCGGCGGACGCCACCTTGCCGCCGAGCAGCGGTTGGCCGTCCGCCATCCAGCGCTCGGTGCCGTCGGGGCCGCGTTCAAGATGCGGGATGCGGTCGCCGAAGCGGCTCCGGGAAAGCCGCTCCGTCCACAGGTCGGGCGGTTCCTGGACGTGGTCGTCGGCGCTTACGAAACCTTTGGCCACGCTCATGCGTGCGCTTCCATCGGCGCCGCCTCCCGCACCACGGCTTCCATGCGGTAGACCCGCATGGCGTTTTCATAGAGCAGCTTCCGGCGGTCTTCCGCGGAAACCCCGTCCAGCACGTGTTCCACCGCTTGCCACGAGCGCGGGTAGAAGGAAGCGACGTGGGGGAAGTCCGATTCCCACATGAGGTTGTCGATGCCGATGTCGTGGCGCAGCTTGATGCCCTCCGTCTCGAACCAGAAGTTGGTGAACATCTGCCGCCGCACCGCTTCGCTGGGGCGGGTGCTCAACCCCTCGGTCCACAGGTGGCGGTTTTCCCACTCGTGGTCGCAGGCGGCGAGGATGTAGTTGAGGCCGCCGATGCCAGCCTCCGCGAACACGAACTTGAGCCGCGGGAAGCGCTCGGTGATGCCGCCGAAAACGAGATGCGGAATGATCTGGGCCGGCGTCGTCGCGGAGGTGCTGGTCATGGCCGAATGTCCCTGCCGCTGGGAGTAGCCGCTCCAGAAGCGCGTGGACCGGCCCGCCATGACGCCGCAGGAGCCATGGAAGTGCACCGGCACCTCCAGACTCTGGCACGCGTCCCACACCGGATCCCAGTAGGGATCGGTGAGGTGGGGCAACGAGCCGGGGGTCTCGCCCTGCAGGTTGATGCCCCGGTGACCGGCCGCGGTGGCCCGTTCGATCTCGCGCCGGATGGTCACGGGGTCGCTCAGGAACGGAATAATGGTTACCGGGAAGTAGCGGTCGCTGACGGTGGTCCATTCCGCCAGGGAGTCGTTGTAGGCCCGCACCACGTCCAACTCGAACTCCGGGTCGTCGAGCTCGAAGAAGGTGCCCCCGGGCGGATTGGGGAACAGCACCTCGGCGTCGATGCCGTCGGCGTCCAGCGCCTTGAGGCGTTGCACCGGGTCATAGCCCAGCGCGGGCACGTCCTCCCAATGCTGCGGGTAGGTGGGAAAGGGGTCGCCCATGAGCGCCGGACAGTTGCCCACGTTGTCGCCCCGGGGCTTGCCGTAGACGCACCAGCGGTCCACCTTCCTGCCGTCCTCCTCCACCTCCCTCACCTGCGGGATGCGCTCGCCCCACTTGGCCGCGGACATGCGCGATGTGAACGCGTCCCGATCGAAGCCGCAGTGGGAATCCGCGCTGATCAGTCCGAACTTGATCTCCATGTATTCACTCCGTATGCGCTACCTGAGCTTGCCCACGTACTTGCGTTCGATGACGTGCTTGAGCAGCTTCGTCGTCTCGGCATCGAGGGCCAGGAACGGCTTCAGCGTCTTCTTGAGTTCCTCTGGACCCGTCCACTCCACCACCAGCCTCAGCTTGTCGGCCTCCTTTTGAGCCGCCTTGATGCCGGTGATCTTCTTGAGGGCCGCGCTCAGGAACTGCCGCTTGGCCTCGGGTACTCCCGGAGAGGTGACGACGGTGCCGAAGATCTCGGAGAACGAAAGCGCATAGCTGCGCCACGGCTCCTTGGCGCCCAGTTCCGCCAGGGAAGGCACATCCGGTGTGCGTTTGTCCTTGACGAACGTAAACGCGATGTTGACCGCCTTCTTGAATTTCAACCCCGTGGCCACGGCCGCGGTGGTGGCATCCAGCTCGCCGCGCAGGATCGCCGCCATCCGTTCGGCGGAACCGCCGTAACCGGGCACGATGGTGATGGGCAGGTCGAACATCTCCGCGATCATGCCCTCGTTGAAGGGCGAGGATGCGCCGATCCGAATCCGTTTGAGCTTGCGCAGTCCCTCGATGTCCGACGGCAGATCCTTGCGCACGAGCAGCGTCGTGTTGGTGCGGATGACCCGTCCCAGATACCCGAACTTGTCGTAGTCGTACTTCACGCCCTTTCGGCGAAAGAGGTCGAAGGCCACGAGCTTGGTGTGGGCCGTGAGCAGCGAGAGGCCGTCCGGGGGCAGCCGGAAAAGCCGGTTGTACCCGGTCACGCCGCCGCCGCCCGGAAGGTTCCGGACGATGGTCCTGGCGCCGGTGACGGCAGGCATGTGCCGCCCCATCCAGCGAGCCCGAATGTCGAACGTACCGCCGGGCGAATACTGCACCAGCATGGTGATGCGCTTGCCTTTGTAGAAATCCGCGACTTCGTTGCCCGCGCTCGCCTCGGTGACGAGAAAAGCAATGCACGCAAACATCACCCATGCGATCCTCATGGTGGCCCTCCTGGTTCGTACAGTCATCGGTTTCGTTGCTGTCATGGTGGTTTCCTTTCTATTTCGACGGGGTGGAGAATGTCAATGAATGGGATAAGGGAGCAGGCTCTCGATGACGGGTCCCAGCAGGGGATCCGGCCACGGAACATGCAGGATGGCGTCGAAGACCCCGAGCACCAGCCCCGTCAGGAGGCCGGTCAGGGCCAGCGTCACGATCCATCCGGCCTGACTGATCAGGCGCAGGTAGAGGACCAGGAACAGGGGAACGGCCGGCGTGAATCCGATCAGCAGGATCGCGGCCAGGAACCCCAGCGCAGACAGATAGAAGCCGCTGGCCCGTCTTGCCACCAGCCTCGCGGGCACGGAGCGGTCCACCTCGATGTCGCGGATGCGCTCGCGCTGTTGGTCACCCTCGCCGGCTTCACCCTCCAGAAAGGCGTCCCTTACCAGTTGCGCCAGAGCCACCACCACCACCGGCACGGCCACGGTCAGCGGAAAGAGCCCGGTGGCAAAGGGCCACTGCCACGCCGTAGCAACCGCCGCGGCCAGCAGCACCAGGAAGAACGCATCGAACAGCAGGGAGATGGCCTTGTGCATGGGAGCCTGTGTCTCGGAGTCAGGCGTGGGTGACGGCCTTGCGGCTCCGGTACTGCTGGACGGCCGGCGCGGCCAGAGCGGCCAGGATCAGGAGGAACAGCACGATGACCCAGGGGCGCCACAGCCACGACCAGCCGTAGGTCAGGATCGAGATGTAGAGGTATTTCTCCACCGTGGAGCCCAACACGAAGCCGATGATGAGGGGCGGGCGCGGCCAGCTCTGCCGCTTCATGGTCCAGCCCAGCAGCCCGAAGAAGAGGAAGCAGAGGATGTCGGCCACGTGCCGCCGCGCCATGAAGGCGCCAAGGAACATGATCACCAGCAGCACCGGGGCCAGAAGCTGCGCCCGAATGGTGGCGATGCGCGCCAAATGGTCGGTGAACAGGAAGCAGGTGCCGGTGCCGATGATGTTGGCCAGGGCCAGGCTCCAGGCGATGGTGAAGATCACGTCCAGGTGCTGATTCAACATTTCGGGACCCGGCGCGAGTCCCTGTATCTCCATGGCGCCAAGAAACAGCGCCATGCTGGTGCTTCCCGGTATGCCGAAAGCGAGGGTCGGTATCAGGCCGCCGCCGTCCTTGGCGTTGTTGGCGCTTTCGGGCGCGATGACGCCGCGGACGTCGCCCGTGCCGAAGCTTTCCGGGTTCTTTTCCGTGTGCAGGGCGTGTCCGTATGCAAACCAGTCCACCACCAGGGTCCCGAGGCCCGGGATGATGCCGATCCAGACCCCCAGCGCGCTGGAGCGAATCACCAGCCACCAGTGCCGGAAAGCGTCATGAACCCCTTCCCAACGGCCTTTCAGCCGGCCCAGGGAGCCGGAGTCGATGCTCTTGCCCGATACCAGCAGGTCGGTGGTCTCCGCCAGACCGAACAGCCCGAGCGACAAGGGAACCACGTGAAACCCGTCCCACAGGTAGACCTGGTCGAAGGTCCAGCGTTCCACGCTGAGCATGGGATCGGTGCCCACCGTGGCCAGGATGAGTCCCGAGCCGCCGGCTATGATGCCCTTCATCAGCGCCGCTCCGCTCAGGCTCGCCACCATGCATACGCCCAGCACGGCCATCATGAAGAACTCCGGGGAGCCGAAGGTGAGCACCAGCGGGCTGAGGATGGGGATGGACAGGGTGAGCACCAGGGCGCCGAAGATCCCGCCCAGGGCGGACACCGTGAACGCGGCCCCGAAAGCACGCCCGGCCTCGCCGCGCTTGGCCATGGCATGGCCGTCGATGATGGTGGCCTGGGAGCCCACCGTGCCCGGCACGGCGAATAGCACGGATGGGATGGTGTCGGAGGTGGTGGTCACCGCCAGCATGCCGATGATGAAGGCGAAGGCGGAAATGGGATCCATGTCAAAGGTGAAGGGGAGCAGGAGCGCCAGGCCCGTGACCCCACCCACCCCCGGGATCACCCCGAGCATGAGACCGAGAAAGGTCCCGGCCAGGAGCATGATGAGATGCGCCGGTACGAGGATCTGAACGCTGGCCTGCGCTATGGCGTCAAGCATTGAGGGGTCCGTGCTGGGGCAGCTTGTATGGGGTTCCGGGAATCAGAAGAAGAGGGTGGGGTGCCATTTTTTCGGAATGCTGTACTAGCTGCCTCGTCCCGAGCCGCGTGGGGGGCGTCCCGGAAATCAGAAGACGGTACTGCTGTAACTCGGCTGATCGTCCTCGCGCGAATCGCGTCGTTGATCGGCGTCACGTCCGCCCGCCGTCAACAGATTTCCGGGACGCCCCCCACGCGGCTCTCTGTGCGGCGATTTACGTCACGGGCTGTCAGGAAGCGTCCTGTGACTTCGCTCTGCTACGTGTCCGGAGCTTGTCGAAGGGCTCAGGACGAACGGAAACATGGTCCCACCACCGTTTCCACGCGGCTCTCTGTGCGGCGATTTGCGTCACGGGCTGTCAGGAGGCGTCCTTCGTTCGCTCGCCCTTCGACAGGCTCAGGACTCGCTACGCCTGTCCTGAGCTTGTCGAAGGGCTCAGGACGAACGGTGGTGGGATCATATTTCCGTTCGTCCTGAGCGTAGCGAGGCGTAGCCGAGCGAAGTCGAAGGATGTCATGACAATCGACCGAAGTTTGCCTAGTCCTCTTCGCTGTACAGGTTCAGGCTCTCCAGCACCGGGCGGTCGGTGACCGAGAACAGGATCGCGGGCTCGGTTTGGGAGTCGTTCCGGAAGTGGTGCCAGTGCCACGACGGCACCACGAAACAGTCCTGGGCGGTCCAGCTCATGGCGCCGCCGTTCTCCTTGTCCTTGCTTGCAACGGTGGTTCCCGCGCCCTGCATCACGTGGTAGATGGAGCTGCTCGTGTGCCGGTGGGGCCGGGTCGCTTCGCCGGGACGCAGCCACTGGACCCGGCAGTCGATGGTGGGCATGGTGGGTCCGCCGGTGACCGGGTTGGCGTATTGCAGCAGTACGCCGTCATGGGGGTCGCCGTCCGCTGACGCCGCCAGCTCCTCCAGCACGGGCAGCGTGTCGCGCCACTTGTAGGTGTAGGGCAGGGCGCGGGTGCCGGGGCTCTCGGTCAGCGGGCGCACCGTGCCGAGCCGGTGGCGGCTGTAGCCCTCGGATTTGGTCACGGGCTGGGCCGGTCCCTCGCCGTAGTTCTCGTGGAAGTTGGCGTCCAGTTGGTTCATCAGATGCACGTCGAGCACGTCCAGCCACACGATGTTGCCGTCGCCCTGGTTGTAGTGGTCATGCCAGGTCCAGCTCGGCGTCAGCACGAGGTCGCCGGGCTCCATGTGCATCTCTTCGCCCTCCACCGTGGTGTAGCCGGTGCCGTCGCCCTCCACCACGAAGCGCAGGGCCGCGGCCGTGTGGCGGTGGCACTCGGCCCGCTCCCCCGGCTTCACGAGCTGGACGGACATCTGGATGGTCCGGGTGGTGGACTTGAACGCCGTGAGCCCGGGGTTCACCAGTTGCACGGTGCGGCGCTTGGCGGCCTCGTCGATGTGGCCCAGCTTCACCACCTCGCCGGACTCCATGAGGCTGGAATAGACCACCGGCCAGCGCCACAGGTGGGGTTGCAGCGCCGGCGTGGGCTGGCGCGGCTGCCAATGCCCCGCCAGGGAGTTCTCCGCCATGATGCGGTGAAGTTCCTCAAGCCGCGGATCGTCGGTGTTGACAGCTTCACTCATGATCGTCTCCTTTGTCGCGCTCAAGTGTCGGATTACGCTTCGCTAATCCGACCTACGAAGATTCCGTTGCCGTGAGGCTACCCGTAGGTCGGATTAGCGAAGCTGCCCTTCCTCCGCTTCCCGTGGCTTCGCGCGGCTACCCGTAGGTCGGATTAGCGAAGCGTAATCCGACTCCGAGGCTGCTAAACCCCCTCCAGCGCCGCGGCTTCCGGATGGAAGAAACTCTCATAGTCCAGCTTCTCCCGCGTCAGCCCGAACTGGTGCGCATACGTCATCATGGCTTCCAGGGAACGAACGTTGTCCTCGATGTTGTAGGACCAGTAGTCCTCCCCCATGACGGCCCGCTGCTCGTCGATGGCCGCGGCCACCCACGAGGTGATGAGAATTTCGGGATCGGAGCCGTAGAGCCGGTCCAACGCCACGTCGCGGGCCTGGCGGTACGCCTTCAGCAGCGCCACCGGCGCGTCCGGATGCTTGGCCACGAAATCCTGCTTCAGGGTGACCATGTGGCTGATGGGGAAGATGCCCGTGGCCTTGTAGTAGTTGAGCTCCTCGGTCTTGTAGTCGCGGAACAGCCGGTGCACCCGCGGGTCCTTGCGGCTGATGGACGGCAGCACGTTGGGCTCGATCACCGCATCCACTTCCCCTGCCAGCAGCATGTCGTCCAGCGGCTTGGCGTCCGTCGGCCCGGAGATGTGCGGCAGCGGCTCGACCTCGACGTCCGGGTCCCAACTCTCCGCCTCCGGGCCGGGCATGCACCAGCGGATGCGCGTGAGGTCCACGCCGTAGTGGTTCTGGAGCGCGGCCCGCGACCACACCCCCGCGGTGCTGCTGACGAACACGCGCTTCCCCTCCAGGTCCTTGGGCGATTCGATGCCCGAGGAGGTGTTCACGAAGATGTAGGCGAGCCGGAACTTCCGGTTGGGATAGGCTGGAATCGAGACATAGGGATGATCTCCCTTGCCCTTGGTCCGCATGAGGCCGCCGAAGCTGGCGTCCCACGCGTCGATGGTCTCCGGGCCGTGAAAATCGCTGATCTCGAGATCGAACCCGTCGACGGTGACGGTGCCGTCCACGAACGGCCGGTTGGTGTCCACCTCGGGCTCCCTGAAGCCGAGCCGAAGCTTGGGATTCGCCATGGGTCTGTCTCTCCTGTGTCCGGTCTGGTTGCCTGGTCTGGTTAGCCGTCCTGGCGGTCCGCCGCCGCGGTCT
Organism: uncultured Binatia bacterium (SeqCode); assembly: GCA_965221155.1. Lineage (GTDB taxonomy): Bacteria > Desulfobacterota > Binatia > UBA9968 > JAJDTQ01 > JAJDTQ01. Next base: position 4,095,613 of record OZ244869.1, read on the forward strand.
CCTTCATGAAAAAGCCGAGCCTGGTCTGGGCCGGCCAGTCGTCGATGGAGAACAGGACGGATTCGCCGTGGTGTCCGTTCTCGTGATGGTGCCACTTCCATGCCGGCACCGCAAAGATATCCCCCTGACGCCACTCGAGCCGCTCGTCCTCGATGACGATGGCTCCTTCGCCTTCGAACGCGTGGTAGAAGGTGTTGCTGTTATGCCGGTGGCTGAGGGTCTTCTGCCCGGCCCGGAGGAGTTGCGCGTGCCAGGCGATGGTGGGCAGCGTGGGGCCGCCGTCCACCGGGCTTGCGAGCATGAGGTGCGCGCCCTCGCAGGGGTCTTCCTCGCCGGCCTCCTGCAAGGCGTCCAGGGCGGCCCGAGTCTCGGCCCACGGATAGCGCATGGGCGGTAGTGGAAACGGCATGCCGTCGGCCATGGGCCGTGCGAGCCCCCGGGTGCGGTCGCCGTAGCCGGGAGGCTTTCGGATTTCCTGATAGGGCAGGTCGTCCGGCAGCCTTTCGTTCAGGTTCACCCCGCCGTTGTAGCCGTTGTCGTAACCGTCCACGTACAGCGCCGGCATCGATCCCTGGTTCCAGTGGTCATGGAAGGTCCAGGACGGGCTGATGATGACGTCGCCACGCTCCATGGGAAACGCCTCGAACTCGCACACGAAGGCGGCCTCCCGGGGCGCCTGGCAGACCAGCCGCGTTTCGTTGCGCATGTTGCGGTGTCCCTGGGTGCGCTCGCCGGGCATGAGGATCTGGACGTTCATCCAGATGGGGAAACGCGTCGCCTCGATACCGGTCACCGAGCGCATGCCGGTCATGCCGCCGGGCCCCACGGTGACGATCTGGCCGGAGCGCATGAGGCCCTTGTAGATGCCTTCCCAGCGCCAATGGGCGCCGGTGGCGCCGGTCCGCGGCTCCGCCATGCCTTCGCGCCGCAGCCCGGCGCCTGTCAGGTGGTGCCCGGCCAGGAACTGCTCGAGATCCTCGTGTGTGGTGCCGACGTCGCTCACAACAGGCCCCTCCGTCCGTGCCTATGGCCGTTCGCGTTCAGTCATCCAGGTGAAAGTACCGGACACAATTGTCCACCAGTATGGCCCGCTTCTCGTGGGCGGGCACGCCCTCGAAATCCTTTTCCATGATCGGGATGGAGTTGGGATACTCGCTGGCCGCGTGGGCGAAATCCGTGCCCCACATGAGCTTGTCGTAGCCGATGCACTCGCGCCGCTTGATGCCGATGGGGTCGTGCAGGAACCCCCAGTAGTTGTGCTCCCGCAGATACTCGCTGGGCTTGCGCTCCAGGTAGTGGAGACCCCAGAACTGGTGGATCATCGGCATGTAGCGCTCGTAGTGGTCGTCGATCTGCCACAGGCCGTACTCGAACCATCCGATCATGGTCTCGGCCCAGTACATCTTGAGCGCCGGGAAGCGGTCCCACACGCCGGCAAAGGCCATCTGGACCGCACCCACCATGGCATCGTTGGTGAAGCGGAAAAAGTAGTTCATGGGCTCCTTGACGTGGACGTCGGGACCGGGCTTGCGCCCGTAGGTGAACGCGGGCTCGCCGCCCTTGCCGGAGCCCATGTTGCCGGTGTTGTGATTGGTCAACGCGACGCCCAGATCGAGGGCGGCGGCCCAGAACCGGTCGTCCTCGGCCGTGGGGTGGCCCCGGCCGCTGGGAAACTTGTCGAGCTTGACCCCCTTGAGGCCCAGCCGGGCGCAGTGCTCGATCTCCGCCACCGCGTGGTCAATGCCGCTGGTGGGGATAACGCCCATGGGAATGATGCGGTCGGGTGCCGGCGCCATGTATTCCTCGGCGAGGAACTCGTTGTAGGCCCGCACCAGCTCGCAGTAGAGGTCGTGGTCCTTGGCCTGCTCCAGAACGAACGAGATCTGTGAGAACACCACCTCCGCCTCGATGCCGTCCCGGTCCTGCTCCTGCAGGCGCTGCTCCGGCGGCCCCGTGCCCGCGCAGGTCTCGAAGGTGGGCACCTGGGTGGCCATGTCTTCCTTGTTCACCCGGACGCTCCGGGTGACGCCGATGGTGTTGGGCTCCCCTCCGTCCACCACCACCGCATCCGAGCCGTTGGGCATCTTCACGCGCTTCGGAGCGCGCTCACGCATGGAAGCCGCCACCCGATCACGCCAGATGTCGGGGTTCAAATCGATGTGGCCGTCGGCCGATATGACATTGTACTCACGTCCCATTTCCGGCTCCTTCCGCTGGCCGGTACCACGCGCCGGGATGGGCAGGGCTTTCATGTTGCCGGTGCCGCCACCGGTAGGGGCGACCGGCGGTCGCCCTCCGCGGCCAGGCACCGAATCCTCACCGGCACGTTAGCCAATAGCCCGCGGTCGTGTCAATGCGTCCCCCCGGCTGGTAGGGGTGGGTCCGGGCCACTGCCCGCCGGTTCGATATTGTTGAACGGTCCTCGGGCTGTTACTATCCGTGGTAAGGGTAGAAGCTATTCGCGGGAGGTGCACCATGACTGGAACCCAGGCGGTCGAGCCCCCGTCAGATGCGGTGGAAGCGGTTCTCAACTATGCCATTGACACCGGCGAGAAGCCGGTGACGCATACGGCCCAGCTCAACAGCACGCCGGTGTTGCGCACCGGCAAGCGCGAGGCGCACCGGGCCATGATTCACAACGGCCGCCCCATGGCGCAGGACTTCTCGCTGGAGCGCGAAGGGTTCGTCTTCGTTCGGCATGACACCCAGGTGTCCGACTTCTACAACGAGGACGAGCTCCGGTCCGTGTACTACCCGGAGATCGATGCGCTGGTGAAGCAACAGACCGGCGCCACTCGGGTGGTCATCTTCGATCATACCCTCCGTGCCCAGGACGAAGGCATCCGCGCCGAGCGGAAGGTGCGCGAGCCCAACCGGTCGGTGCACAACGACTACACCGAGTGGTCGGCGCCCAAGCGGGTGCGGGACCTCCTGCCCGCGGACGAGGCCGAGGCGCTGCTTCAGGGACGGTTCGCCATCATCCAGGTCTGGCGCCCCACCCGCAACCCGGTGCGCACCAACCCTCTGGCCATCGCCGATGCCCGCAGTCTGCGCACGGAGGAGCTGATCCCGTCCCAGCGCAGCTACCCCGGCCGCATCGGCGAGACCTACCAGATCACCTATAGCCCGGAGCACCGATGGTTCTACTTTCCCGCCATGACCCGGAACGAGGCCATCGTCTTCAAGGTATTCGAATCCGAGAAGGACGGACGGGCACGGTTCACCGCCCACACGTCCTTCGACGACCCCACGTCCCCGCCGGATGCCCCGGCGCGGGAGAGCATCGAAGTACGGACGCTGGCGTTCTTCGACGCCCCGGCATCGTGACCGGAAACGACCGGACACAGAATCAGGGAGGTACGCCGTGCACATGAAATCCTTCGACTGGCTCGGCCGCGAATTCGTCGCGGTCTCTTGCGAGGGTGCCGCCGGCGCGGCCGGCGACAACGGAGTGGACGGGATTTTCGACCGCATCGCCGAGGGGATAGGGAGACTGGGCTTTTCCCTGGACGACACGGTGCGGACGCGCCTGTGGGCTCGGGACCGGGAAAGTCGCAATCTCGGCAGTCAGGCCCGATCCCGTCACATGAGCGGGAGGGCGCGCTCCGCGAGCTCGAGTTACATTGCGCCGGCGCACATCGATTCCGAGGGGAGCGTGGCGCTGGATTTCCTCGCCATGCGCTCCGGCGGCGAGAAGAAGCTCGTGGAATACGAACCGTCCATCGTGCCGTTGCGCTATCTCGGTGTCGAATCCATGGTCTTCCTCTCCGGCGTCACAACCACTACGGGAGAACTTCCCGCGCAGGTGGGCGAGATCTGCGGATTGATCGGGGGGTCGCTGGCCCACGCCGGGGTTTCGTGGGAGCAGGTCGCGCTGGTGTCGTTCTTGCTCCACCATGAGGAGGATCCGGCGGTGCTGAAGGACGCCTTCCAGCAAGCCGTGGAGCCCCGCCCCGGACGCACCGAGTGCGCGTTCGTGGAGGGCTATTCCGCCCAGGGCAAGCTCATCGAGATCGAGGTCACGGCGCAGCGTTAGCCCTTTTCATCCGCAGGGAACCAGTGTGGTGTCCCACGTAATCGACCGATTCGCCTGTGACTTCAACCACGTGCCGTGGTTCAGGCTACTGGCCCGCTACTGGCCGTATGGGAGACACGATCCTCCGTTGACAGCCACCCGCCATTGCCCTATTAACCGTTTATCGGCCCTCCGGCTTGGCCGATATCGTGCCGACAGCAAGGCCTTTCCAACCTGAGGGGGTTCCGATGACGAGCAGAAGCCTTGTGCGCATAACCATGCTTACGGCCTTCGTGCTCGCGGCATGGAACAGCGCGGGCGCCGCGGACTTCTACAAAGGGAAAACCGTCCGCATGGTCGTCTCATCTTCCCCCGGCGGCGGTTACGACACTTACGCGCGCTACATCGCCAGACACCTTCACAGACATCTTCCGGGCACTCCGAGGATGATCGTGGAGAACCGGCCGGGGGCCGGCGGTCTTGTGGCGGGAAATTACATCTATCATTCCTCGCGCCAGGACGGCACGGAGATACTGCACATCGGCGGCTCATCCGTGATCAAGCAGCTCACGGGCATCTCCCAGGTCAGGTTCGACGCCAGACAGTTTCAGTACATCGGCGCGCCCTACGCCGAGGCCACCGTGCTGGTGGTAACCAGACAATCCGGCATCACCCGCCTCGATGAGATCCTCGGCCCGAACGCGAAGGAGGTCTCGCTGGGCGGCATCAGCACGGGATCGCCCAATGACGTGGCGGCGATTCTTTTGCGGGACGTGCTGGGCGCGAGGGTTCGTCTCGTGACGGGGTATCAGGGTACGTCGCGGATCCGGCTGGCCATGGACGGAGGCGAGGTCGACGGTATGTTCAATGGCTGGGCGTCGTTGAACGCCACGAGCTACGACAAGCTCCAAAGCGGCGAGTACAAGGTACTGATACAGGTGAGCCCGGAGCCCATCAAGGAGCTCGGGGACGTCCCTTCCATCTCGCAGCTCGCCAAGACCGATGCGCAGCGGCGTCTGGTACGTCTCACCACCACGGTGCCCTATCAGTACGCGCGCTCCTTCCTGGTGGGGCCGAAGGTATCCAAGGAGCGCGTGGCGGAAATCCGCAAGGCGTTCAATGACACCATGGCCGACCCGGCCTTCCTGGCGGAGGCGAAGAAGGGACGGCTCAAGATCAGCCCCATCAAGGGCACGGACCTGCAGTCGTATGTGCGCGAGTTTCTGGAGATGCCCGCGGACGAAAAGAAGAAGGTGCTGGGAGTGGTGGCCGGCAAGTGACGGCCTCGCCACGAACAAAGCCCCTGCCTCGTACCCATGTTTCGAAGGAGTGACGTATGGAACGTTTGAAAGGAATTTACATCCCGCTGCCGACGCCCTTTACGGACACCGGCGCGGTGGACGAGGATGCGGTGCTGGCGCTGACGGACTTCTACGTGGAAGCCGGCGTGCACGGCCTGTTCGTGCTCGGCACCTTCGGTCAGGGCCCGGCGATGACGCCGGACGAACGCAAGCGCACGGCCAAGATCGTCATCGACCGGATGGGTGGCCGCATCCCGGTGGTGATCCACGCGGGCACCGCGGACACCCCGACCACCATTGATCTGGCCAAAGATGCCAAGGACAAGGGCGCCGACGTGGTGGGCGTGGTGCCGCCGTACTACTTCGATCATCTGGACGATGAGGTATTGGGGCATTACGTCGCGGTGTACGAGGCCATCCAGTATCCGATGTTCATCTACAACAACGCCGTGAACAGCGGCTACCGCATGACCGCGCCGTGGACCGCCCGGCTGTGTAGCGAGGTCCCGGAAGCCTGCGGCATCAAGATGTCGTTCATCCCCCCGGACCAGCAACTGGCCTTCGTGCGTGCGCTCCCCGCGAGCTGTGCGGTGTTCTCGGGTTCTGCCACGCTGATCATGCCGGGGGTGCTGTGGGGCATCGCCGGATCCATTCATCCGCTGACGGTGGCGATTCCGGAACTGCTGGTGAATCTTTGGGACGCCACCACCACGGGCAAGCTCGAAGAAGCGGTGGAACTTCAGCGGCGGGTCATCGAGTTCACCGCGGTCATCAGCGACCTCCAGCGGACCGCGGGCCGCTCGGTCCTGCGGGAGTCGCTCAAGCTGCGGGACCTCCCGGTCGTGGACTTCCCGAGATGGCCTACCAAGGACCTGAGCAGCGAGCAGTCAGGCAGGCTGAAGAACGCGCTGGCAACGGCCCGGGACTAGATGGCTTCTAACCAATGGTCGCAGACCCTCTGACACGCAGTGACGAAAATTCGACACGCAATGACGGAATCTGACACGCGGTGACGAAAATCGACGCGCAATGAGCATATCTGACACGCGGTGACGATAATCGACACGCGGTGACGATAATCGACACGCAATGACGAAATCTGACACACAATGACGAAATCCGACGCGTGATGACGATATCTGACGCGCGATGACGAAATGTAGGGGCGGGTTTCAAACCCGCCCGTGCCCGGGCCACTGCCTGGCCCCGGACAGGCGCGGCAAAGCGAATCAAGGGGCACAAGGAGGAAAGTCATGAATCCGAAAGAATGGCGCAACGAGCTTGGCGAGGTCGTCAGGGAATTCTTCCGCTCCCCGGAGATGGGCCAGTTCTACGACACCCGCATCAGCCTGGAGCGGGCGCAACTCTACCTGTCGCAACTGGGCATTTACGTCCGGCAGCGGCGGCACTACTGGCCCCAGGTGGCCGCCAACTGTCCCGAGTTCGTGGTGAAGCAGCGCATCATGTCCCACGAGTACGAGGAGCTGGTGGAGGACGACTTTTCGGACCGCGGGCACCTGGACCTGATCTTCCGGCAGGGCCGGGAGGTGGGTCTCAGCGAGCAGGAAGTGCTGGACGCCGAGCCGTTGCCCACCACCCGGGCGGCCATCTACGGCTGGTGGTGGATTGCCCGGACCAAGCCGTGGCAGGAGGCGCTGGCCGCGTCTACCATCGCGGAGTGGACCAACGACGACCGCCTGCTGGGGGACCTGGGCGGGGGCAACTGCGGCCGCCTGTATGAGAGCTGGAGCCGTGACCTGAAATTCACCGACGAGCAGATGCCCAACTTCACCGCTCATCGCGCCGCGGACGAGAAGCACTCGGAGATGTTTCTGGACATCTTCGAGCGTTTCGTGCCCAAGGGCGCCGAGGAGGGTTTGTTGAACACGGCCAAGGAGTCCATGGACATTCACCGCGCCTATTTCGGCGGCATGGCCGCGGCCATGGGGCGTCTGCCGTAGGCGCCGGCGCCCACGGTTGGTGATTCTGCGCGACAATGCCGTGCAGGTCTGATATCCGGCGCCGTCCTTCGGCGTCGCGCTGACTTGTAGGGGCGGGTTTCAAACCCGCCCGCGCCCGCAACCCGAGGGTTTCCTCATGAAGATGGAGCTCAACGACCTCAACGATTCACTGGCCGAGCATGACCTCTCGGGCTTCTGGAACACGCGCACGCCGGAGCACCAGGACGAGGCGCCCTACCTGTGGAAGTGGCGGGAAGTCTATCCCTGCCTCATGGACGCCAGGGAGTCCGTGGGTCTCGAGCTGGCGGAACGCCGGGCCATACGGCTGGTGAACCCCCAAAACCCGACCCGGGCCACCTCCCGGACGCTGCTTTTCACCTTCTCCGTGGTGAACCCCGGTGAGATCGCCCGGCCGCACCGGCACAACATGGCGGCCATCCGGTTCGTGGTGAAGGGGAGCGGCGCCTTTACGCTGGTGGAAGGGGAGCGGTTCCCCATGCACGAGGGCGACCTGATTCTCACCCCCAACTGGACCTGGCACGAGCACCACAACGAGTCCGACGAGCCCATCGTCTGGCTCGACGGCCTGGACGGCCCGCTCATCAACGCGTTGAACGTGCTCTTCTTCGACAACTACGAAAAAGACACCCAGGGCGTCACCCGTGCCGACGGCGACGCGCAGATGCGCTTCGGCTTCGCCCGGCCGCCGGCCGACACCCCGTCACCGGGCCGGGGGTTGCCGTTCCGCTACCGCTGGGAGGACACCGACGCCTCCCTCCACAACATCACCGATGCCGAGGCGGACCCGTTCGACGGCCATCTGATCCGCTACATCAACCCGGTCACCGGCGGCTACACGCTGGCGACCTTGTCCTGCGAGGCGCAACTGCTGAAGCCCGGCTGGGTCACCGGCACCCACCGCCACACCAGCACCTCCTTGTACCACGTGTTCCGGGGCCGCGGCCGGACGGCCGTGGGCGAGGGCTTCCTGGAATGGGAGCAGGGCGACTCGTTCATGATCCCCAACTGGCAGTGGCACCGCCACGAAAATCCCTTCGACGAAGAGGCGGTGGTCTTCTCCATGAACGACCGCCCGGTGCTCGAAGCGCTGGAGCTTTACCGGGAGGAGCACCGCCCCGGCGGCAACGGCACACTCTGATAGTTCCCCTGACAGATCGCGCGAGCCAACCATGTCCTATCCCGACCTTCAAGAACACCTTGCAAACCTCGATTCCGCCGGACTGCTGCTGCGCATTCGCCATCCCATCAACAAGGACACGGAGATGCACCCGCTGGTGCGCTGGCAGTTCCGCGGCGGCCTTCCCGAGGCCGAGCGCAAGGCCTTCCTGTTCGAGAACGTGACCGACAGTCACGGCCGCAGCTACGACATGCCGGTGGCGGTGGCCGCGTTAGCGGCGTCGCCACAGGTGTACTCCGTTGGGCTGCAGCGCCCGGTGGACGAGATCCCCGACCTCTGGGCCCATGCGCTGGCCAATCCCATCGAACCGGCCATCGTCGATTCCGGGCCGGTCCACGAAGTGGTGCTGCAAGGGAAGGACCTCGACGTCGAGGGCGGCGGGCTGCTCCAGCTCCCGGTGCCCATCTCCACGCCGGGTTTCGACAACGCCCCCTATACCACCTGCTCCCACTGGTTCACCAAGGACCCCGACACCGGGGTTCGCAACCAGGGCAACTACCGCGGACAGATCAAGGCGCAGAAGCGCGTGGGCATGTACGCCGGAGTGCACCAGCACATCTTCCCGCACTGGGACAAGTGCCGGGAGCAGGGCAAACCGTTGCACGCCGCGCTGGTGGTGGGCGCGCCGCCGGTGGTCTCCTACGGCACCGTGCAGAAGGTGCCGCCGGGGGTGGACGAGATGGGCATCGCCGGCGGCCTGGCAGGGGAGCCCATCCAGCTTGTCCGCTGCAAGACGGTGAACATCGAGGTGCCGGCCAACGCGGAGATCGTCATCGAGGGGCTCATCAACACCGATTTCGTGGAGCCCGAGGGTCCCTTCGGCGAGTCCCACGGCTACCTGCACCCGCGCACGGTGTCGCCGTTCATGGAGGTGACCGCCATCACCATGAAGCCCAAGCCGGTGCTGTGCTCGTTCATCAGCCAGGTGACCCCGAGTGAGTCCAGCGTCATCAAGAAGGTGGGCTACGAGCCGCTGCTGCGCCGCTACCTGCGGGACACCGTCGGCATCAAGAGCGTCACCCAGGTGGCCATGCACGAGCCCCTCACCAACCTGCGGAAGCTCGTCATCGTCCAGATGAGCAAGCCCGCGGAAGGGGACGTCTGGCGCGCCCTCAACAGCATTGCCAACTACCAGCACGGCGTCGGCAAGATCGCCATCGCCGTGGACGATGACATCGATCCCCACAATCTGGATGCCGTCTGGTGGGCCATCTGCTACCGCTCCAAGCCGCACCAGGACGTGCTGATTCTGCCGGGGCGGGTCAAGGGCCACGCGCCGCCGTTCGAGGACGAGGGCCACCTGATCACGGCCAAGGAGATGTTCTACCAGCCGGCCACCGATTCCGGCATGCTCATCAATGCCATCCTCAAGGAGCCGTTCCCGCCCATCTCGCTGCCCAAGCGCGAGTTCATGGAGCACGCCCGGGAGCTGTGGAACCGGCTGGAACTCCCGCCCCTGACACCCCAGGCGCCGTGGTACGGCTATTCCCTGGGCCAGTGGAACGACGAGTGGGAGGAGGAGGCTCAACTCGCGGTGAAGAGCGACTATCTCCAGACCGGCGCCAAGCTGGCCAAGCGCCGGGTGAAGCCGAGTTGACGGCGATTTGCAATGGCGTCCTTCGACTTCGCTTCGCTACGCCTGTCCTGAGCTTTGTCGAAGGGCTCAGGACGAACGGGGGACAGGTTTTCTATACCCGTTCGTCCTGAGCGTAGCGAGGCGCAGCCGAGCGAAGTCGAAGGGCGCAAGCTTGCAGCAACTTGAAAGACCCTGATGTCCGACCCCTGCCACCTCCGTCTTGCCTGCCGCAACTACGACGGCACCAATGCCATTCTCCGAGGCGTCCTGGACGCTCCGGGAATCGAGTTGGAGCCGGTGGAGCAGGTGAGCGTGCAGGGCATGTTCGCGGCCATGCACCGGGGCGAGTTCGACGTCTCGGAGATGTCGCTGGCGGAGCTCATCTACTACACCTCACGGAACCAGTGCGACTTCATCGGCATTCCGGTGTTCCCGTCGCGGATGTTCCGGCACGGCTTCATCGTGGTCCGGCGGGACGCCGGCATCGAGACGCCACAGGATCTCGTCGGCAAGCGGCTCGGCTTTCTGCGCTGGGTCCAGACCGCGGCGGTATGGATCCGCGGCACGCTGATCCACGAGTACGGCGTGACGCCGACCAACTCCCGATGGTGCGCGGCCTCGCTGCATCACTGGGACGACGGCACCGTCGAGACCTCGGTGCGACTCCCCGGCGGCGCCGACATCGAGGTGCTTCAGGGAGAGGGGAGCGCGGCCGAGCGGGCCATGGCGGCGCTCGGCGAAGGTCGGCTGGATATGTTGGGCGTCACCGAAACACAACTGCCGCCGCTGCTGGCCGACGCGGGGCTGAAACGGCTGTTCGAAGACTACCGGGACGTCGAGGCGGAGTACTTCAGAAAGACCCAGATCTTCCCGATCATGCACGTGCTCGCGGTGCGGAAGGCGGTGCTGGAGCAAAACCCGGAAGTCGCGGCCGCCCTCTTCGAGCTGTTCAGCCAGGCGAAGCGCCAGGCCCGGCAATGGTACGCGGACATGCCGAGCCTGGTGACGGCATGGCGGCAACACACCCTGGAGCAGGAACGCGCGGTGTTCGGGGGCGACCCGTGTCCGTACGGGCTCGACGCCAACCGCGACGTGCTCAACACGTTCATCGAGTACTGCGAGGCCCAGGGTATCTGTGAGCGGAACCTCTCGCCCGAGGAGTTGTTCGCGCCCGAGACCTGGGAGTTGACGGACCTGGAATGACGCCCCATGGCGTGCCCGTGTAGGGGCGGGTTTCAAACCCGCCCGCGCCCATACCCTCGCCTTGGCCGATGAGGCACCGGCAGGCAGGCTCCATCCACTGAGAGGTGAAAGATGGCAAGACCCCAACGCACGCAGGACCCCGAGCTGACACCGTTTGACGATCTTCGCACGTGGCTCGGGCAGGTGGAGGAGATCGGCCAGTTGGAGCGCATCTCCGGCGCCCACTGGGACCTGGAGGTGGGCGCGCTCAACGAGATCATCTGCGAGCGGCTGCCGGCGCCGCCCGCGCTGCTGTTCGAGAACGTCGCCGGCCACCAGGGCGAGGGGCGCGTGCTGGCCAACATGATGGAGACCATGGAGCGGACCGCTCTCACCCTCAACTTGCCGCTGGACCTGAGCACCATGGAGGTCATCGACCGGCTGCGCACGAGATTGGGAAAGCTGGTTCCCGTAGAGCCTCGTGTGGTGCCCACGGGTCCGGTAATGGAGAACCGCAAGACCGGCAAGGATATCAACATCCTCGACATACCGGTGCCGCGCTGGCACTCCGGCGATGGCGGGCGCTACCTCGGCACCGCGCACCTGGTGGTGACGCGGGATCCCGAGACCGGCTTGGAGAACGTCGGCTGCTACCGCGTCATGGTCCACGAATCGGACAAGCTTGCGCTCTACATTTCCCCGGGCAAGCACGGACGCATGCACATGGAGAAGACGCTCCAGGCCGGCAAGCCGGTGCAGGTGGCCATGGCCTTCGGTCAGCACCCGCTGATGTTCGTGGCCGCGTCACAGGCGGTGCCCCCGGGCCTGAGCGAGTACGCCTGGGCCGGCGGCCTGGTGGAGCAACCCCTCACCGTCATCGAGGCCCCTCTCACCGGACTGAGGGTGCCCGCGGCCGCGGAGATCGTCGTGGAAGGGGAGATCATTCCCGGCGACACCCGTCCCGAGGGTCCCTTTGGCGAGTGGACCGGCTACTATGCCAGCGCGCGCCGGTCCGAGCCGGTGGTGCAGTTGAAGGCCCTCTATCACCGGGACAATCCGATACTGACCGCCGCGCCGCCGTTCAGGCCCACGATTCACGGCATGTACCGCTCCATGCTGCGCTCGGCGATGATCTGGAACGGGGTCGTGCAGGGCGGGGTGCCGGACGTTTGCGGCGTCTACGTGCCGCCGCCGGCCCAGCGTTTCATGATCGTCATCTCCATCAAGCAACGTTACCCCGGTCATGCCAAGCAGGCCGCGATCATGGCCGCCCAGTGTCACGCGGGGGCGTATCTAGGCCGCTACGTGGTGGTGGTGGACGACGACGTGGACATCACCAACCTGAACGAGGTGGTCTGGGCCATGTGCACACGCTCCAACCCCGAGGAGTCCATCGACATCATCCGCCGCACCTGGAGCGGGCCGCTGGATCCCATCATCCCGCGGGACAAGAAGGGTTTGAATTCCCGCGCCATCATCGACGCCACCCGGCCCTTCGAGTGGAAGGACCAGTTTCCGGCGGTCAGCCAGATCGACAAGGAGACCCACGACCAAGTGTCCGGCAAGTGGAAAGACGAGTTGGACCGGGTGGTACGGGGGCACCGGCAATAGGGCCGCAGGGCGGAGCCATTCGAGCGGGCATCCCGCGGCCGCCACTGCATTCACAGGGAAGGAACCTGATATGAGCGATTCCATCAAGCTTTACGATTTCAAGAGCTCCCCCAACTGCCAGAGGGTGAAGGTGGTTCTGGAAGAGAAGGGACTGGCGTACGAAACGGTTTCCGTGGACCTTCGCAAGAAGGAGCAGAAGACTCCCGAGTACCTCGCGTTGAACCCCTACGGCAAGGTGCCGGCCATGGTCGACGGGGACACGGTGCTCTACGAATCGTGCATCATCAACGAGTACCTGGAGGAGAAATACCCGGATCCGCCGCTGCTGCCCGCCGACGCCTCGTCGCGTGCGAGGATCCGTATCCTCATCGACTACGGCATCAACCACACCGATTCGGGCCATCAGGCCATCCGCGCGGAAATGAGTAAGCCCGAGGGCGAGCGTGACGCCGGTGCACTGGCAGCGGCCAAGGCGCTGTTCGTAGAGCAACTGCAACCCCTGGAGCGCGAGCTCGAAGGCCGCGACTACATGGCCGGTGAGTTTTCGTTGCTCGACGCGGCCCATGTGCCGCGGATCATGCGTCACGTGGAATGGGGTGTCCTGCCGGACCCGAGCCTGCCGCTACTGCAGGCGTGGTACGAGCGCATGAAGACGCGTCCGTCCGTCCGTGCGATCCTCTAGCCGTCTCGCGAATACATTCGCCAAGATGCCCAGGATCTCCCGTCGCCGACAAGGCAGGTGAACAGCTCCCGGCCGCAGATCGTCCTCCTCGGCATCGGCCACACCAACGCCCACGTCCTGGACATGTGGCGGCGCGCCCCGCTTCCCGGCGCTCGGCTCGTGTGCGTTTCGAGCTTTGCGGCGGCTAGCTATTCCGGGATGCTGCCCGGGACCCTGTCCGGCCAGTACCCGCCCGGGACCCTGGAGATCGACCTCCGGAGCCTCGCCCACGCGGCCAGGGCCGAACTCGTGGTGGAGCCGGCCCAGGACGTGGACATGGAAACGCAAACCGTCCGATTCGGGGACCACGAGCCGGTACCCTTCGACGTCCTGTCCGTCGGCGCCGGGTCGGTGCCCAACCGTGCCGGCATCGACGCGTCCGACGGCGCCTGGGTTCCCATCAAGCCCATGCAGACCTTTCTCATGAGGCTCTACGAACGCTTGCAGAGTCTGAGCGGGAAGAGGCGGGAGGCTATCCGGATCCTCGTCATCGGCGGCGGCGTGGGCGGCATAGAGATCAGCCTGTGCCTGCCGTCGTACCTGCGCCGGGCATCCGGCGGGTTGCGTTACAACCTCAGTATCGTTGACGCTGGCGAACGCATCGGGAGCGGATTGTCTCCCCGGGCCTTGCGCAAGGTGGAGGCCCTGCTGGCGGCACGGGGGGTGGAGGTGATGACGGCCAGACGGGTCGCGCGGGTCGACGCCGAAGAAACCGTGTGCACGGACGGCCATCGCATTCCCGCGGACCTGGTCATCCTGGCCGCCGGCGCCGCCCCGCCGCCGGTGGTGGAAAGCATGACCCTGCCGAAGGATCCCAGGGGCTTCCTGCTCACCGGCGACACCCTCCAGTCCACCGGCCCGGCCAATGTTTTCGCGGTGGGAGACAGCGGAACCGTCTCAGGCGCCACGGCGCCCAAGGCCGGCGTGTACGCCGTCCGCCAGGGTCCGGTCCTCTGGAACAACATCGGCGCGCTCACCCGCGGCCAGCCGTTGACCCGGTATGAGCCGCAGCACGATTTCCTGCGTCTTCTCAACACCGGCGACGGCAAGGCCGTGATGGATTACAAGGGATGGACCGCCCACGCCCGCTGGTGCTGGTGGCTGAAAGACTACCTGGACAGCCGTTTCATGGCACGGTTCCGCGTCACACGCGGCTGATGGTTGCGGTGCCAAGAGAAACGGCGCCCCCGGGACCAATCGCACGACATCCCTAGTTGTTTGGATACGGTTGTCGTTGACGTTCGGTCAAGGCGCATCAAGCCACTTGGAGAGTGCTGCCAGTTCGTTCGCGTGTTGTTTCTGGATGTCGCGACGCTCGTCGCCTCGAGGCAGATTCAGGAAGATGTCGGCGTGGTATATGTTGTCGCTGTCAGGAGTCGCCCTAGCAGATCGTCCGTTGGTTGCGGCTTCTCTTACCTCAATGGTCGCCCAGCCATAGAAGTCCTGGGGAGGGGTCCTCCGTTGTCCGGTGTTTGTTGATAACGTGGCGAGAACGCTGGGCTCGGCATGATCCATCCGATCCACCGAGATCGAATCGGCGCCCGGGCTCTCAAGAAAAACGTGAGGGACGACCCTCCCATTTCTGGCGCGTTTCGCGTTTCGACTGGAGAAGACGCTACGTCCAAGCGTCTCGGACTCTCGAAGGTCCGGGAGCGGCATGTTCACGCTAATGCCAGTTGCCGTAGCTGTGCCCTTATAAAAACGTCGGGGAGTTCGGAGGCATCGTCATACCGAGCACGCCGATTTTTCCCGTTGAGGTACGAGAAACAGGCACCTTGTCCGTCGTTACCCACCAGAATTAGTACGGAGCCTTTTGAAACGGGTGACTTGAAATAGAGGGCGATCTCACCATCCCCGGTAGGATAGACCGTAGGGGGGATCGGTTGCGTTGACAATGAAAAAATGATCCTTCTCGTCCTATCCTTGGTTGCGGGACGAATCTCCGGGAACGCTTCCTCCGCCACTTCGTCATCAATGCTGTCCAATTCGGATAGCGCTACGTCGATCCACTCCCTGCGCGCTACGACGGCCTGGTTATTCTGGAAGGCGCTCCGGGGAGCACCTTGTGTGCCCGTCAGTGTTTGTGTCGAAAACGGTCCTACCGACAACGACGAGTCAGAGTGATCAGTTCGCTGTCTCGTTGTGAGGTACTGCTGCCGCCGATTGTAGGATTCTCTTGCCTCGCGTTCACGACCAAACGTCTGGCGGTCACGCCTCAGGTAGTCAGCAGTGGGTTCCATCGTCGTTGTCCCCGGGATACCTTAGCCCTACCGCTTGGTTCGCCAAAATTCGAATCCGCTCCACCAGTTGCCTTAGCTCGTCGAAGGATGTCAATCGCGGCGACGAGATGAATATCATCGTCGTTACGTAGAGACCACCGGGAAGCAACTCGGATTTTTCTACCAGTCGATGTAGTGCCCATTTCCCTTGTTGATCCGACAGTTTGACTTTTACGGCAGGGGTATAACTCAGTTCCGCATCGGTCGCGGCTACGTCGGCAGGGTGTTTCCAGGAGAACTGGGCCAGATAACCGTCCGCGGCGGCCTCTTCGACCGTGTTGACGTGTTGGTTTGACGTCAGAGAGATTTGATCCCTTGTGTAGTGGCCTATGTCTTTCAACAGGACTTCCATCGATCTTCGGGCTACTTCGTCCACAATCACATAATCATTTGCGTTAAGCCTACGAAAATTCAGCTGTAAGGAGTCGGGACTGAGGGCTATCGTGCTCGTTCCTCCGAATACACGATAAGTGCACCGCGATTCACCGAACTCCGTGGAGGGGTTCGAGTGGAAGTCATGTGGCCCAACTGACAGTAGATCTCCGAGTTCCCTTGCTATGGCGCCGACGAAGCTCGTCTGTGCCGCAGCCCAATCTGAAACAAACGGAGATAACCCAAAGCTGATGGATAGATCGTCTATCGTCGGTGTGAGTAAACGAATTTCCATTTGACCGAACCCATTATATCACAGGAAACGCTGCTGCCTGCCAGTGCCGTTGCGACGGCCGAGGAACGTCCTTCGTAAAAGATCTCTGATAACCTCACTACCGCCGTTCGTACTGCTTCGCTCCGTACATGATCTCCCTTGCCTTGTCGTCCATGGGGGTCAAGGGCACGTCCGCCATGACCTGGAGGCCGCGTTGCACGCCCGGACGGGCGGTGACGGCTTCGAACCAGCGTTTGACGTTTGGGAGCTCGTTCAGGTCCTGCCCCTGCTTCTCGTGGCCTTGCAGCCAGGGATAGCAGGCGATGTCCGCGATGGAGTACTCGTCCGCGAGGTACTCGTGGTCCGCCAAGCGCTTGTCCACGACTCCGTAGAGGCGGCTGGCCTCGTTGGTGTAGCGCCGGACCCCGTACTCGTTGTCCGGTGCCTGGCGACGGAAGTGGTTGGCCTGCCCCAGCATGGGGCCGATGCCCCCCATCTGGAACATGAGCCACTGGATCACCACGTAGCGGCGCTCCACGTCCTGGGGCATGAGCTTGCCGGTCTTCTCCGCGAGGTACATGAGGATGGCGCCGGACTCGAATACCGCGTAGGGCTTTCCGCCGGGGCCGTCCTGGTCGACGATGGCCGGGATCTTGTTGTTGGGGCTGATCTTCAGGAAGTCCGGCTCGAACTGGTGGCCCTTGCGGATGTCGATGGGATGGGTCCGGTATTCGAGACCCAGCTCCTCCAGCATGATGTGCAGCTTGCGGCCGTTGCTGGTGCGCCAGGAGTATGCGTCGATCATGGTGCCTCCGGTGGTGAAGAGTGGTGAACGGGACGAATGACACGAGTGGCAAGACGGGAATTCTTTGCATAGTATCCGTGAAATGTCCAGACGACCCGACGCGGCCCACTACGACATCGACCAGCTCCGGGGGGATCTCTGCGCCAGCCTCATTTCCGCGGTGGTGATCCTTCCGGTGGCGCTGGCCTTCGGCGTGGCGTCGGGCCTGGGAGCGGCTGCCGGTCTGTACGGCGCCATCGCGGCGGGTTTCTTCGCGGCAGTGTTCGGCGGCACACGGTGTCAGATCTCCGCCCCCACGGCTCCCACGACCGTCGCCATGGCGGTGATCCTCACCAGCCACTCATCCAGCCTCGCGGAGGCCATGACCGTCGTCATCATGGGCGGTCTGCTGCAGATGCTCATGGGCCTGTCCAGGATCGGCCGCTTCGTGGCGTACACGCCCTACGTGGTCGTCTCCGGGTTCATGTCGGGCATCGGCATCATCATGATCGTGATTCAATGCCTGCCGTTCCTCGGAATGCCCGCGGCGCCGGGCGGGGCGCTGGGGGCGCTCCGCGCGCTGCCGGAGGCGGTGGGGCATGTCAACTACCATGCCTTCGCCATCGCCGCCGCGACGCTGGCCGTGGCATCGATGTGGCCTCGGCGCCTGGGACGGCTCGTGCCCGCCCCGGTGGCGGCGCTGGCGGCGGGCACGCTGCTGGGGGTGCTGTGGTTGAGTTATGCACCGGTCATCGGGCACGTGCCGGCGGGCCTGCCGGAAGTGCGGCTGGCGTTGCCGTCCGCCGGCTTCCTGGTGCAGTCGGTGCAGCCGGCCCTCATCCTCGCCCTGCTCGGTTCGGTGAACAGTCTGCTCACGTCCCTGGTCGCGGATTCCCTCACCGGCGCCCGCCACAACCCCGACCGGGAACTGATGGGGCAGGGGATCGGCAACATGGTCGCGGGGCTCATCGGCGGCGTGCCGGCGGCCGGGGCCACCATGGCCACCGCCATCAACATACGCGCCGGCGCACGGACCCGGGCGTCGGGTGCCTTGTCCGCGGTGGTTCTGCTGGTGTTTCTGCTCGGCCTCGGCCAATACCTCGAACCGGTCCCGCACGCCGTCTTCGCCAGCCTTCTGATGAAGGTCGGCTGGGACATCATCGACTGGCGACTGCTCACCCGCGTCCACCGCATCCCGCGCGAGCACCTCGTGGTCATGCTGATCACGCTGGGCCTCACCGTGTTCGTCGATCTCCTCGTCGGCATCGCCATCGGGCTGATCGCCGCGGGAATGGCCCGCGCGCGGCAGTTGGAGCGCCTGGAGCTGGACAGTGTGGTGTCCGTTCCGATGCTGGACCAGACCTTTTTCTCCCACCAGGCGGACGCTCCCGCCACCGACCCGTACCTGGCGCGAGTCGGTCTCGTGGCGCTCAAGGGGAGCTTCACCGTGGCGTCTTCGAAGAAGCTGGTGGAAGTAATCAGCGCGGACATCAAGGATCACGAGGTGGTGATCTTCGACTTCTCCGGCGCCACCTATCTCGACGACAGCGCCGCCATGGTCATCAGGCAGCTCATGGACGTTGCCACGGAAGAGCGGACCGAGTTCATCGTGATGGGTCTTTCGGGCCCGGTCGCGGACACGCTGAACGCCCTCGGCATTCTGGACCGTGTGCCCGAGGGACGTATCGTGAAGACGCTGAACGAGGCGCGGCAGGCCGCCAGCGGTCTTCTCACCGGTTGATGTGGCGGATCTTCAGGCGGGTGCCTTGCGCCACCGCGGCACCAGGGGTCCGCCGGGCGGCCGAATTCCCAGACACACGGCGGCGCCGGCCAATGCCATCAGCAGACAGGCCAGAAACATCCCGACATAGGACCCCGTAGCGTCGTGTACCAGGCCTCCCAGGAGGGCGCCCAACGCGCCGCCGGTGTGGTGAACCCAGAGAATCGCACCGGTGATCAGGCCGATGTTCCTGACGCCGAAGTAGTCCCCGGTCATGGCTGCCGCAAGCGGCGCCGTGGCCATCAGCGTGAACCCCATCAACAGGGCGGCCGCGAAGATGGCCGTTTCCCCGGACGAAAACAGCAGCAACCCGAAGCAGACCACCCGCAAGACGAACATGAAGGACAGGGGAACGCCGTGGCCGGCTTTCTCGGTCAGCGCCGGGAAGGCGAGAACGCCCACCAGGCTCAACAGTCCGGCCAGGCCCTGGACGTTGGAGGCGTGCTGGCTGGTGAGGCCGGCGTCGGTGGCGAAGGGGATGAACTGGGTGACGAAGAAGAAGTCCTGAAAGCCGCAGAGACCGTATGCGAGCGCAACGAAAAGGAAGCTCCGGGAGAGGAAGGCTTCCCTGGGCGAGAAGTCCGGGGCAGGAGAGGGGCGTCGGTCGCGCCCGGCCTTGCCGCCGAACTCGTACGGCGACTGGCCGAGGTCCGCGGGCTCTTTCTTCATGAGTGCGACGGCCACCGGGACGACCACCACCGAGACCAGGACGCCCAGGCCCATCCACGAGGCGCGCCAGCCGAAGCGTGTGAGAGAGTAGGCCAGCGCCGGGATGAACGCGAAGTGTCCGAAGGCCGTGCCGGTGACGGCGATGCCGCCGATCAGGCCCCGCAGACTCCTGAACCACCGGGAGACGGTGGACGACACCACGCCGATGGTGATTCCCGAGACCCCCACCGCGGTGACGACGCCGTAGTAGAAGTACAGCTCGGGGATCGAGCTGGTGCGGGATGTCAGGAAAAGACCCGCGGAAGCCACCAGGGCCGAGACCGAGAACAGCAGCCGCGGCCCGTAGCGGTCCAGCAGCCTTCCCGCCATCATCTGCCCGAAGCCGAACACCAGCATGTTCAGGGTGTAGGCGAAGGTAATGGCGCCCCGTTCCCATCCGAACTCGGCCGCCAGCGGCTTCACCAGCACGCCGAAGGAAAAGCGCACGCCGCCGTCCACCACCAGGATAAGAAAGCCTCCCAGCAGGATGATCCAGCCGTAGAAAAGCCCCGGAGGCGCGCCGGCCGAGGCGGAGGAGGGCAGGGGGGTTTGCACGGCCGGGTCAGAGCACGGCGATCTCGTCGCCGGGCCGGATGACGCCGCCCTTGACCACCAGCGCGCAGATGCCGCTCTTGCCGGCCAGGGCCCGGGTCATGCCCGGTTCGGTGATGGATTGGATATAGGCGCACGGCGGCCGCGGCCGGTCGAAGGCCAGCACCGCGTCCCCGGCGCGAAAGGCATGCCCCGCCAGCTCGGCAAGGCGGATGCCGCGGGTAACGAGGTTGCGGCGGTGCTCGCCGTCAAGCACCTTGAGGCCCGAGTCGGCCGCGATGCCCTCGAGGTCCTCGGCTTCGATGAGGGTGACCTGGCACTCGTCCCAGCCGCTGTAGTATCCGACGCGCTCGCAATAGCGGTCGCCCTTGAGTCCCATGCCGGCCACGGCCTCGGCCTCGCTCACCCTCTGCATGTGTGCGCTGCCCTCGGTTGCGATATAGATTTGGTGGACGGTACCCATGTGCTCCAGGCAACGAGCCTTCCCCGCGGGTCCGTACGCGCGGTCGCTCACAAACGAGCAAGGCCCCTGGGTCTTCCAAGGGCCTTGCTCGTTTTCGGGGAGTATATACACACCGCTTCCGCCCGTCAACGCGTCTGCCTCGCGGTTCCGGCGTCGTTGATGCGCCCCGCGGCCTCGCCATCGGTTGCCGCACTTATCAAGCCGGAAGCCGGCGTTGGCGGCTCGGCTCAGAATTTCCAGGCAAGGTTCATCTGGACGGTGTACTCGGGACCCTGAGACGGCCCGGATACCCGTCGCGAGCCCTCGAGGTTCAGTCCGCTTCCCGAATTTGTGCTCCAGCGCACCCCGGCCCGGTAGGTTGGGCCGCCTGTCTTCGCCGCCGTCAACCCGAGATACGGCGTCACCAGTCCCTCCACGCCCGGCACCTCCACCCCGTAACCGGCCTCCGCCGCAAGCTGGCGGTCCGCCGCGGAGCTCCGCCCCTGGGGCGCCAACCCTTCCGTGCTCTGGCGCCCCCACAGCCCTTCGACTCCGCTCGACGCCACCCCCCAGGAGGGCTCCACCGAAAGCCGCAACCCGCCACCCGCCCCGGCCGGCTCCATCCGCACCGAACCTCCCGCGCCCCATTCCCGGTAGCTCTCGTCCTCGTGCGCCGCCAACCCCCGCACCCTCATATCCACCGTCAGACCCCAGGCCGGGTACGTGTAGGCAAGGCTGCCGCCCAGCTCCGTCCCGGTGCCGCGCTCCGCATCCCCGCCGTCGTGCCGCACTCCCACCTCCACCGCCGGCGTCAGCACCCCCCATGGACCCAGATCGAAGGACCGTTTCCCTTCCAGGACCAGCCGCACCCGGCTCGTCTCCGCCCTGGCCGCTGCCAGTTCCCTCTCCGCCTCGGCCGACCGCGTCCACGTCATCAACGCGTCCGCCCGAACGGCCAGTTCCGTTCCCCCGGCCGCGAACAGCACCCCCCGCACCCCCAGCCCGGCCATGCCGTTCTCGATGTCCGTTTCCGCGCGCGCCGCGGTTCCGTCGTCCACATAGGTCAGAGTGCCCCACCCGTAGCCCAGCATTCCCCACGCCGTGAGCCCTTCGCCGGCATCGTATCGCGCGTAGGGATGCACCCCGGTCAGGGTGCCCTCCAGCCTGCCCCGGGAAGTGCCCATGGAGAACTCTCCGTCTCCCAGGCTGTGCGCCACCGCCACCCCGGCCATCAGGCGCTGCCACCGGGCGTCGACCCCGAGCAGGCCGGTGGACACCTCGCCGTCCAGGCTCAGAGG
Organism: uncultured Binatia bacterium (SeqCode); assembly: GCA_965221155.1. Lineage (GTDB taxonomy): Bacteria > Desulfobacterota > Binatia > UBA9968 > JAJDTQ01 > JAJDTQ01. The sequence continues at coordinate 4,117,667 of OZ244869.1, forward strand.
GCCCTCCCGCCCGGAGAAGCGTGAGGTGACGCCCCGGCCCCAGGCGGTCCAGCGCGCACTTGCCGAGCGCTCGGCGCCGGCCGCGGCGACAAGCTGGAATGAGCTTCCCAACAGCAGCTCCCTGGCGGTCACGGCACGGAAGTCGGGCGCGTCCGTGTCGGGTTGCGACCCCTCAAGCCCGTACTCGCGGAGTCGCAACTCCGCCTCCGACCGCTGCCGCTTCCGCGCCGCTTCCCACTCCGCCGGCGCCGGGTCCGAAGTCCCGGACTCCACGCGGTATCCCCCCAGGGTGAAGCGGGTTTCCGCGCCCACGCGCAGCCGGCCTTCCACCGCTTCCACCACCTGACCCGCTACCGTCCGCCCGAACCGGGCCAGCCACGCCTTGGGCAGCGGGTCGGAGTTCACGATGGTGCCGGTCGCGTCGGCATCGGCGAGAACGGCCCCGGAGGCGTCGCTCAGGGTGAGGGTCAAGGTCTCCTCGCCCTCGTCGACGGCGTCGTCGAGGACCGTCACCGTCACCGTCATCGCCGTTTCGCCGGCAGCGAAGGTCAACGTGCCGTCCGCCGCGGTGTAATCCGCTCCGGCGGTAGCCGTGCCATCCGCGGTCGCCCAAGTCACCGTCACGGTGTCCGATGCCGCGGGACTCAGCGTCACCGCGAAGTCGAGAGTCGCGTCCTGGCCCTCCTGTGTCTGCGCGTCCGCCACGGACAACGTCGGCAGAACTTCCGGCGGCGGCACGGAGAGACCCACGCCCTCGTGGGCGAGCTCCGCCGCCATACCGGTCGCGGCGTCCGCGATCGCTCCGCCGTTGAGCGCGATGCTGCCCGAGGAAACCGCCACCGAGGAGATGGTCCCGTCCGCGCCCGCCACCGGGTAGGCGAAGACCAGCACGGCGGTGCCGGACCCTTGCGCGTAGGGCGCCGTCCGCGCATTCTCACCGGTGCGGAACCTGATCGAAGGAATCCCGTTGGCCGTGTTCACCGTCACCGGCGCGTTGAAGGACAGCCGAATACGGATCGCCTCGCCGTCCGTCCAGCGCCCGTCGCCGGAGTCGTCCGGGACCCGTTCGACGTTGCTGACGTACGGCGCCACCGCGAAACCCAGCTCTGCCGCCAGTCCGTCGGCGCCGATGGCGCCCCCGTTCAGCGCCAGGCTGTTCGCCGCCACGCGCGCTTTCCGCGCGCCCGCTTCCGCTTCCGTCACCTGCCGCGTGAACGTCAGCACCGGCGTCCCCGAGCCCCCGTCGTAGACCGCCTCGCCGCGCGTCCCGTCCAGCGTGATCGCCAGGGTCGGCACGCCGCCGGCGGTGTCCACCGCCACCGCGGAACTGAACCGCACTTCCGCCGTCACCGTTTCGCCTTCGTCCCAAGTGCCGTTCTTTCCCGGCCCGGACGTGATCGCCGCCGCAGCCACCCGCGGCGCCTGCGCCTCCCGCGTGCGGGACTGCCCGCGCACCTCCACCGTCACCCCGGGCGGCTGCTCCCGCGTGTAGAAGCCGTCCGTGTAGCCGTGGCTCAGCCGCACCTCGCCGCTGGCCGCGGCGCTCGCGCTCACCTTCACTTCCTGCCGGCGCCACCAGTTGTCCGGCATGAAGCTCAACGCGCCCGGCGCCACCGTCACCGCAGCGTCGCTGGAGCTCGCCGTCACCGTGATCCCGGTGGTGTTGGGGTAGTGCGTCAACCGCAGCCGGTAGCTCGACGCGCCGCCGGGGCTCACCGTCACCGTTGCCGGCGTGACTTCCACCCCCTTGTCCGGCGTGCCCGGATTCCCGCCGATCGACAGTTTCGCAAGGTGCGGCAGCCGCTCGAGCTCCGGGAACGGGAACGACCGCAGCCGGTTGTTCCGCAGCGACAACCGCCGCAGCGACGCCAGGTCGTCGAACACGCCGGACGGCAGCGCCTCCAACGCGTTGTCGTCCAGTTCCAGCGTTTCCAGCGCCGCCAGCCCCGCGAACACGCCCGCCGGCAGCGTCCGGAACTCCCCGTGCCCTTCGATCGACAGGTTGCGCATCGACGACAGCCCCGCGAAGTCACCCGCCTTCAGGGCCGTCACCACCGTTTCCCGGTCCTCGTAGACGCGGTGGCGAAGCGGCATGTGCGTGACCGTCTTCAGATCCGCGGCGGTCACCGCCGCGCAGTCGTACGCTCGTCCTTGCAGTTCCAGCCACACCATGATCCAGTCGCGTACCGCCGCGGTGCGGTCGCAGATGCCGCCGTCGGCCGGCATCTGCGTCGCAGCCGCCGCCACCTCCGACCAGGGCCCGGCGCCGTCCTCGTTCACCGCCGCCACGCGGTAGTGGTAGGTCACGCCCCCTGCCAGCCCGCCGTCGGTCCAGGCCGTGGGTTCGGGGCTCGCGAGCTCCATCACCGCATGCCACGGGAGGCCGAGGTAGCCCCGACGCTTCCGCTCGATGCGGTAGCCGGTCAACGCCGGATGGCCGGCGTCCGCCGGCGCCGCCCAGCTCAGCCGCATTTCCTCCGCACCCGCGGCTACGGCCTCGAGCTGTTGCGGCGAGCCCGGCCGCCGCTCCGGCTCGGTAGCCTGGACCCGGAGCCGGGCGATCCGGCCCGGACCCTCGCCGTTTACCGCGCGCACCTCGAAGTCGTACATGCCCCCGTTGGTCATGCCGTTCATCGACTCGCCGCGGGCCGCCGGGCCGCCGCTCACTTGCGTCCACTCCTCCGGCCACTGGCCGCCGGCTTCCCGGTAGCGCCGTTCGTAATGCGTGATCGGGCTGCCGTTGTCCTTTGCCGCCGCCCACCGCAGGATCAGCCGGCCGTCGCGGGGGGTGGCCTCCACCACCGGTGCTTCCGGCACGTCCAGCCGCGGCTCCCGGACGGTCACCGTCCGGCGCGCGACCGCGCCGTTGCCCGCATCGCTTGCGGCGCGGACCTCCAGGTCGTACGCACGTCCGTTCTCCAGACCGGTGATGGTCACGCTGCGCGCCGCCGCGCCGCCGCTCGCCGTCGTCCACCGGCTCCACCCGTTGTTGGCATTGCGGTACCGATGACGGTACTCGAAGCGCAGGATGGCGCCGTCCCCGGCGTCGGCGACGGGTGTCCACGACAGCCGCACCTGGCCGTCGCCCGGCTCCGCCCGCAGGGCCGGCGCCAGCGGAACCGGTGCGGCGTCGTTGTCCAGCAGCGTCATCGTCACTTGCCGCCGCTCCGGATCCATGGTGTACGGGCGGCCCCGTGCCAGAGCATTGGCCGTGAAGACGCTGGCCGGCTCCACCTCGGCGTCGTCCACCGTCGCTATCGTCAGCACCGTCGTCGAAGCCCCCGGGGCGAACGTCGCTCCGTACGGATACGGCGTCGGATGGTTCAGCATGTTGCCGGTCTCGTCTACCCAAATTTCGACCCGCAGGGTCCCCGCGGTGCGATCCCGCCGCAGCCGGAGTTCCACGGGGGAGCCCTCGCGCACCGAGTCGGCGACCAGCTCCAGGCTCACCACCGGCAGGGCGTGCCACTGCGTCGTCGCGCGTACCGTGCTCGACGGCGGGCCCGTCCCCGCGCGGTTGATCGCAGACACCCGGTAGTGGCGGGTGTCCCCCGGCCGGAGCCCATGGTGGGTGTACTTGGCGAACTGCGAGCGCGTGTTCCCGACCAGATCGCTCCAGCTCACGCCGTCCTCCGACACCTCGATCCGGTAGCCGGTCACCGGACCGGCGCCCGACTCGCCGGGTGTCAACCAGATCAGGGAGACCCGGTCCTCGTGTTGCGCCTCCACGCGCAATCCCTCCGGCGCTTGAGGCACCCCCTCGTCGTCGTACACCCTCACCTGCACGCTGCTCACGGAATACCCCGCGTAGTCGCCGCCGGACGCCGTGTGTTGCAGGGTGGCCGCGTCGTTCTGCTGGTCGGTGTCGTGGCCGGCGGACACGCGCACGGTCTGCCGCCGGTTCCAGTTGTCGGCGCCGAAGGTCAGGGCGCTCGGGTTCCCGCCCACGTCCGCGTCGCTGCCGGTGGCGGGCGTCACGGCGATGGTCACCGTCGCCGCCGGCTGCGACGTCAGCACCACCGTGTAGTCGGCTGTCCCCCCTTCGGTGAAGGCCAGCGAGGTCGGCTGCACCCGCACGCCCCGTTCGTCGTCGTCGGTGATGGTCACGGTGGCCGCGGAGGCCGTCCCGACCCGGTAGCCGTTGCCCGCGCTCACGGTCGCCGTCACGTCGCTGTCCGGCTCGTCCACCTCGTCGTTCGCCGTCGCCACCGTCATCCGCACCGCCGCCGCCCCTGACTGAAAGACGGCCTGCTGCGGCTTCGTGCCGTCGATCATCGCGCCGTCCTCGGCCACCGCCACCGCCACGGTGAGCGGGCCCGCGGTCACGCCGGCGCGCGTCAGCGTGAACACCGCGGCCGTTCCCTCGGTCACCGGGCTGGTCCCGGCCGCGATGGTCACCTCCGGCAGGTCGTCGTCGGTGATGGTGAGCGTTTGCCCCGCCGGCGCCAGCGCCACCGCGCTGTTCGACACCGTACCCGACACGGTCACTTCCTTGTCCACCGTGTCCACGTCGTTGTCCACTGCCGTGATGGTCACCGCCCCCGTGCTCGTCGTCGCGTCGGCCGCGATGCTCAGCACCCGGTTCCCGCTCAGCGTGTAGTCGCCGGTCACCGCCGGCGCCGTCGGCGTCGCCGCCACCGTCACCGTGAACGCCGTGCCTGTCGCCAGCGGCACCGTCGCCCGCACCGTGCTCACCGCGCCGTTCTCGCCGATGGTGTCGGGCGTCAGCACCAGCGTCACCCTCGTCCGGTCGTCGTCGTTCACCGTGACCTGTGCCGACGACGGCGTCCCCACCCGGTAGCCGTCGCCCATGCCCACCGCCGCGGTGATGGAGCCGTTCACCTCGTCGGTGTCGTCGCCCTCGGTCTCCACCGTCAGCCCCGCCGCGGCGCTCCCCGCCGCGAACACCGCATTCGTCGGCGCCGTGTAGCCGTCAGAGGTCTTGATCACCGCTCCCGTGTGGCTGACGCTCACCGCCACCGTCAGCGCCTGCGCGGTCACCCCGGCCCGGCTCAGCGTGAACACCGCGGCCGTCCCCTCGGTCACCGGGCTGGTCCCGGCCGCGATGGTCACCTCCGGCAGGTCGTCGTCGGTGATGGTCAGCGTCACGCCGTCCGGGGCGCGCGCCACCGCGGCGTCCGACACCGTCCCCGACACCGTCACTTGCTTGTCCACCGTGTCCACGTTGTCGTCCACCGCCGTCACGGTCACGGTGCCGGTGCTCCCGGTGGCCGCGGCCGCGAACGTCAGCACCCGGTTCCCGCTCAGGGTGTAGCCGCCCGCCGGGCTCATCGATACCGTCACCGTGAACGCCGCGCCCGCCGCGCGCGGCACCGTGGCTGTCACCACCGACAGCGACTCGTTCGCGTCCGGCGTCGCCGTGTCGTCCCGCTCCGCGATCGTCTCGGGCGCCAGCACCAGCTCCACCTTCGGCAGGTCGTCGTCTTCCACCGCCACCTCGGCCGACGAGTCCGTCCCCAACCGGTAGGCCGCATCCGCGGCTGCCGTCACCGTGGCGGTGACGGAGCCGTTCGCCTCGTCGGTGTCGTCGCCCTCGGTCTCCACCGTCAGCCCCGCGGTGGCGCTCCCCGCCGCGAACACCGCGCTCGCTGGCGCGGTGTAGTCGGCAGCCGTCTCGATGACCGCTCCCGTCTCGCTGACGCTCACCGCCACCGTCAGCGCCTGCGCGATCACCCCGGCCCGGCTCAGCGTGAACACCGCGGCCGTCCCCTCGGTCACCGGGCTGGTCGCGGCCTCGATGGTCACCTCCGGCAGGTCGTCGTCGTCGATGCTCAGCGTCCGGGCGTTCGGCGGGCGCACCACCGTGGCCGCCACCGATACCGTCCCCGACACCTTCACTTCCTTGTCCACCGTGTCCACGTCGTCGTCCACCGCCGTCACGGTCACCAGGCCGGTGCTCCCGGTGGCATCGGCCGCGAAGCTCAGCACCGTGTTCCCGCTCATCGTGAAGTCGTCCGCGTCCGCCGGCGACACCCCCGCCGCCGCCACCGTCACCGTGAACGCCGCGTCGTGCGCCTTCTGCAGCGTCGCCGTCACCACCGACACCGACTCGTTCCTCTCTGTCGTCGCCGGGTCGTCCGCCTCTGCCACCGTCTCGGGTGTCAGCACCAGCGTCACCTTCGGCAGTCCCTCGTCGTCGGTGATGGTCAGCGTCCGGCCCTCCGGCGCGACGGCCACGGCCGTGTCCGACACCGCGCCGGATACCGTGACGCTCTGGTCGCCGTCTTCGGCAGCGTTGTCCACCGCCGTGACGGTCACCAGGCCGGTGCTCCCGGTGGCCTCGGCCGTGAACGTCAGCCGCCGGTTCCCGCTCAGGGTGTAGCCGCCCGCCGGGCTCGCCGATACCGTCACCGTGAACGCCGTGCCCGCCGGCAACGGCACCGTCGCGGTCACCACCGACACCGACTCGTCGGTGGCCGTCGTCGCCGGGTCGTCCCGCTCCGCCACCGTGTCAGGCGCCAGCACCAGCGACACCTGCGGCAGGTCGTCGTCTTCCACCGCCACCTCGGCCGACGACGGCGTCCCTACCCGGTAGCCGTCGCCCGTGCCCACCGACGCGGTGATGGAGCCGTTCACCTCGTCGGTGTCGTCGCCCTCGGTCTCCACCGTCAGCCGCGCCGCGGCTTCGTTCGCCGCGAACACCGCATTCGCCGGCGCGGTGTAGCCGTCAGAGGTCTTGATCACCGCTCCCGTCTGGCTGACGCTCACCGCCACCGTCAGCGCCTGCGCGGTCACCCCGGCCCGGGTCAGCGTGAACACCGCGGCGGTTCCCTCGGTCACCGGGCCGGTCCCGGCCGCGATGGTCACCTCCGGCAGGTCGTCGTCGGTAATGGTCAACGTCACGCCGTCCGGGGCGCGTGCCACCGCGGCGTCCGACACCGTCCCCGACACGGTCACTTCCTTGTCCACCGTGTCCACGGTGTCGTCCTCCGCCGTCACAGTCACCAGGCCGGTGCTTCCGGTGGCCGTGGCCGCGAACGTCAGCACGGTGTTGCCGCTCAAGGTGTAGCCGCCCGCCGGGCTCGCCGCCACCGTCACCGTGAACGCCGTGCCCGCCGCGCGCGGCACCGTGGCGGTCACCACCGACAGCGACTCGTTCGTGGCCGGCGTCGCCGGGTCGTCCCGCTCCGCGATCGTCTGCGGACTCAACTCCAGCTCCACCTTCGGCAGGTCGTCGTCGGTGATGGTCAACGTCACGTCGTCCGGGGCGATGGCCGCCGCGGCGTCCGACACCGTCCCGGACACCGTCACTTGCTTGTCCGGCTCGTCCAGCCCGTTGTCCACCGCCGTGACGGTCACCGCGCCGGTGCTCCCGGTGGCCTCGGCCGCGAACGTCAGCACCGTGTTCCCGCTCAGCGTGTAGCCGCCCGCCGGGCTCGCCGATACCGTCACCGTGAACGCCGTGCCCGCCGCCAGCGGCACCGTCGCCCGCACCGTGCTCACCGCGCCGTTCTCGGCGATGACGTCGGGCGCCAGCACCAGCTCCACCTTCGGCAGGTCGTCGTCGTCCACCGCCACCTCGGCCGACGAGTCCGTCCCCACCCGGTAGGCCGCATCCGCGGCTGCCGTCACCGTCGCCGTGAGGGAGCCGTCCGCCTCGTCGGTGTCGTCGCCCTCGGTCTCCACCGTCAGCCCCGCCGTGGCGCTCCCCGCCGCGAACACCGCGCTCGCCGGCACCGTGTAGCCGTCGGAGGTCTTGATCACCTCTCCCGTCTCGGTGACGCTCACCGCCACCGTCAGCGCCTGCGCGGTCACCCCGGCCCGGCTCAGCGTGAACACCGCGGCCGTCCCCTCGGTCACCGGGCTGGTCCCGGCCGCGATGGTCACCTCCGGCAGGTCGTCGTCGGCGATGCTCAGCGTCCGGGCGTTCGGCGGCCGCACCACCGTGGCCGGCACCGACACCGTCCCCGACACAGTCACTTGCTTGTCCACCGTGTCCACGCTGTCGTCCACCGCCGTCACCGTCACCAGGCCGGTGCTCCCGGTGGCCTCGGCCGCGAACGTCAGCACCGTGTTCCAGCTCACCGTGAAGTCGTCCGCGTCCGCCGGCGACACCCCCGCCGCCGCCACCGTCACCGTGAACGCCGCCTCATGCGCCTTCTGCAGCGTCGCGGTCACCACCGACACCGACTCGTTCTTCTCCGTCGTCGCCGGGTCGTCCGCCTCCGTCACCGTCTCGGGCGTCAGCACCAGCGTCACCTGCGGCAGTCCCTCGTCGTCGGTGATGGCCAGCGTCCGGTCCTCCGGCGCGACGGCCACCGCCGTGTCCGACACCGCGCCGGATACCGTGACGCTCTTGTCGCCGTCTTCGGCAGCGTTGTCCACCGCCGTGACGGTCACCAGGCCGGTGCTCCCGGTGGCCTCGGCCGTGAAGCTGAGCACCGTGTTCCCGCTCAGCGTGAAGTCGTCCGCGTCCGCCGGCGATACCGCCGTCGCCGCCACCGTCACCGTGAACGCCGTGCCCGCCGGCAACGGCACCGTCGCGGTCACCACCGACACCGACTCGTTCGTGGCCGGCGTCTCCGGGTCGTCCCGCTCCGCCACCGTCTCGGGCGCCAGCACCAGCGCCACCTGCGGCAGGTCGTCGTCGTCCACCTCCACCTCGGCCGACGACGGCGTCCCCACCCGGTAGGCCGCCTCCGCGGCTGCCGTCACCGTCGCCGTGACGGAGCCGTTCACCTCGTCGGTGTCGTCGCCCTCGGTCTCCACCGTCAGGCCCGCGGTGGCGCTCCCCGCCGCGAACACCGCACTCGCTGGTGCGGTGTAGCCGTCAGCCGTCTCGATGACCGCTCCCGTCTGGGTGACGCTCACCGCCACCGTCAGCGCCTGCGCGGTCACCCCGGCGCGGCTCAGCGTGAACACCGCGGCCGTCCCCTCGGTCACCGGGCTGGTCCCGGCTGCGATGGTCACCTCCGGCAGGTCGTCGTCGGTGATGGTCAACTTCACGTCGTCCGGAGCGCGCGCCACCGCGGTGTCCGACACCGTCCCCGACACCTTCACTTGCTTGTCCACCGTGTCCACGGTGTCGTCCTCCGCCGTCACGGTCACCGCGCCGGTGCTCTCGGTGGCCGCGGCCGCGAACGTCAGCACCGTGTTGCCGCTCAAGGTGTAGCCGCCCGCCGGGCTCGCCGCCACCGTCACCGTGAACGCCGTGCCCGCCGCCAGCGGCACCGTCGCCGTCACCACCGACAGCGACTCGTTCGTGGCCGGCGTCGCCGGGTCGTCCCGCTCCGCGATCGTCTGCGGACTCAGCTCCAGCTCCACCTTCGGCAGGTCGTCGTCGGCGATAGTCAACGTCACGTCGTCCGGGGCGCGTGCCACCGCGGCGTCCGACACCGTCCCGGACACCGTCACTTCCTTGTCCACCGTGTCCACGCTGTCGTCCACCGCCGTGACGGTTACGATGCCGGTGCCCTCGGTGGCCGTGGCCGCGAACGTCAGCACCGTGTTCCCGCTCACGGTGTAACCGCCCGCCGGGCTCGCCGATACCGTCACCGTGAACGCCGTGCCCGCCGCCAGCGGCACCGTGGCGGTCACCACCGACAGCGACTCGTTCGCGTCCGGCGTCGCCGTGTCGTCCCGCTCCGCGATCGTCTCGGGCGCCAGCACCAGCTCCACCTTCGGCAGGTCGTCGTCTTCCACCGCCACCTCGGCCGACGAGTCCGTCCCCAACCGGTAGGCCGCATCCGCGGCTGCCGTCACCGTGGCGGTGACGGAGCCGTTCGCCTCGTCGGTGTCGTCGCCCTCGGTCTCCACCGTCAGCCCCGCGGTGGCGCTCCCCGCCGCGAACACCGCGCTCGCCGGCGCGGTGTAGTCGGCAGCCGTCTCGATGACCGCTCCCGTCTCGCTGACGCTCACCGCCACCGTCAGCGCCTGCGCGATCACCCCGGCCCGGCTCAGCGTGAACACCGCGGCCGTCCCCTCGGTCACCGGGCTGGTCGCGGCCTCGATGGTCACCTCCGGCAGGTCGTCGTCGTCGATGCTCAGCGTCCGGGCGTTCGGCGGGCGCACCACCGTGGCCGCCACCGATACCGTCCCCGACACCTTCACTTCCTTGTCCACCGTGTCCACGTCGTCGTCCACCGCCGTCACGGTCACCAGGCCGGTGCTCCCGGTGGCATCGGCCGCGAAGCTCAGCACCGTGTTCCCGCTCATCGTGAAGTCGTCCGCGTCTGCCGGCGACACCCCCGCCGCCGCCACCGTCACCGTGAACGCCGCGTCGTGCGCCTTCTGCAGCGTCGCCGTCACCACCGACACCGACTCGTTCCTCTCTGTCGTCGCCGGGTCGTCCGCCTCTGCCACCGTCTCGGGTGTCAGCACCAGCGTCACCTTCGGCAGTCCCTCGTCGTCGGTGATGGTCAGCGTCCGGCCCTCCGGCGCGACGGCCACGGCCGTGTCCGACACCGCGCCGGATACCGTGACGCTCTGGTCGCCGTCTTCGGCAGCGTTGTCCACCGCCGTGACGGTCACCAGGCCGGTGCTCCCGGTGGCCTCGGCCGTGAACGTCAGCCGCCGGTTCCCGCTCAGGGTGTAGCCGCCCGCCGGGCTCGCCGCCACCGTCACCGTGAACGCCGTGCCCGCCGGCAACGGCACCGTCGCGGTCACCACCGACACCGACTCGTCGGTGGCCGTCGTCGCCGGGTCGTCCCGCTCCGCCACCGTGTCAGGCGCCAGCACCAGCGACACCTGCGGCAGGTCGTCGTCTTCCACCGCCACCTCGGCCGACGACGGCGTCCCTACCCGGTAGCCGTCGCCCGTGCCCACCGACGCGGTGATGGAGCCGTTCACCTCGTCGGTGTCGTCGCCCTCGGTCTCCACCGTCAGCCGCGCCGCGGCTTCGTTCGCCGCGAACACCGCATTCGCCGGCGCGGTGTAGCCGTCAGAGGTCTTGATCACCGCTCCCGTCTGGCTGACGCTCACCGCCACCGTCAGCGCCTGCGCGGTCACCCCGGCCCGGGTCAGCGTGAACACCGCGGCGGTTCCCTCGGTCACCGGGCCGGTCCCGGCCGCGATGGTCACCTCCGGCAGGTCGTCGTCGGTGATGGTCAGCGTCACGCCGTCCGGGGCGCGCGCCACCGCGGCGTCCGACACCGTCCCCGACACGGTCACTTCCTTGTCCACCGTGTCCACGGTGTCGTCCTCCGCCGTCACAGTCACCAGGCCGGTGCTTCCGGTGGCCGTGGCCGCGAACGTCAGCACGGTGTTGCCGCTCAAGGTGTAGCCGCCCGCCGGGCTCGCCGATACCGTCACCGTGAACGCCGTGCCCGCCGCGCGCGGCACCGTGGCGGTCACCACCGACAGCGACTCGTTCGTGGCCGGCGTCGCCGTGTCGTCCCGCTCCGCGATCGTCTGCGGACTCAGCTCCAGCTCCACCTGCGGCAGGTCGTCGTCGGTGATGGTCAACGTCACGTCGTCCGGGGCGATGGCCGCCGCGGCGTCCGACACCATCCCGGACACCGTCACTTGCTTGTCCACCGTGTCCACGGTGTCGTCCTCCGCCGTGACGGTCACGATGCCGGTGCTCTCGGTGGCCGTGGCCGCGAACGTCAGCACCGTGTTCCCGCTCAGCGTGTAGCCGCCCGTCGGGCTCGCCGCCACCGTCACCGTGAACGCCGTGCCCGCCGCCAGCGGCACCGTCGCGGTCACCACCGACAGCGACTCGTTCGTGGCCGGCGTCGCCGTGTCGTCCCGCTCCGCGATCGTCTCGGGCGCCAGCACCAGCTCCACCTTCGGCAGGTCGTCGTCTTCCACCGCCACCTCGGCCGACGAGTCCGTCCCCAACCGGTAGGCCGCATCCGAGGCTGCCGTCACCGTCGCCGTGACGGAGCCGTCCGCCTCGTCGGTGTCGTCGCCCTCGGTCTCCACCGTCAGCCCCGCCGTGGCGCTCCCCGCCGCGAACACCGCGCTCGCCGGCACCGTGTAGCCGTCGGAGGTCTTGATCACCTCTCCCGTCTCGGTGACGCTCACCGCCACCGTCAGCGCCTGCGCGATCACCCCGGCCCGGGTCAGCGTGAACACCGCGGCCGTCCCCTCGGTCACCGGGCTGGTCGCGGCCGCGATGGTCACCTCCGGCAGGTCGTCGTCGGCGATGCTCAGCGTCCGGGCGTGCGGCGGACGCACCACCGTGGCCGGCACCGATACCGTCCCCGACACCTTCACTTCCTTGTCCACCGTGTCCACGTCGTCGTCCACCGCCGTCACGGTCACCAGGCCGGTGCTCCCGGTGGCATCGGCCGCGAAGCTCAGCACCGTGTTGCCACTCATCGTGAAGTCGTCCGCGTCCGCCGGCGACACCCCCGCCGCCGCCACCGTCACCGTGAACGCCGCCTCATGCGCCTTCTGCAGCGTCGCGGTCACCACCGACACCGACTCGTTCCTCTCCGTCGTCGCCGGGTCGTCCGCCTCCGCCACCGTGTCAGGCGTCAGCACCAGCGTCACCTGCGGCAGCCCCTCGTCGTCGGTGATGGCCAGCGTCCGGTCCTCCGGCGCGACGGCCACGGCCGTGTCCGACACCGCGCCGGATACCGTGACGCTCTGGTCGCCGTCTTCGGCAGCGTTGTCCACCGCCGTGACGGTCACCAGGCCGGTGCTCTCGGTGGCCTCGGCCGTGAAGCTGAGCACCGTGTTCCCGCTCACCGTGAAGTCGTCCGCGTCCGCCGGCGACACCGCGGCCGCCGCCACCGTCACCGTGAACGCCGTGCCCGCCGGCAACGGCACCGTCGCGGTCACCACCGACACCGACTCGTTCGTGGCCGTCGTCGCCGGGTCGTCCCGCTCCGCGATCGTCTGCGGACTCAACTCCAGCTCCACCTTCGGCAGGTCGTCGTCGGCGATAGTCAACGTCACGTCGTCCGGGGCGATGGCCGCCGCGGCGTCCGACACCGTCCCGGACACCGTGACTTGCTTGTCCACCGTGTCCACGCTGTCGTCCACCGCCGTGACGGTTACGATGCCGGTGCTCTCGGTGGCCGTGGCCGCGAACGTCAGCACCGTGTTCCCGCTCACGGTGTAACCGCCCGCCGGGCTCCCCGATACCGTCACCGTGAACGCCGTGCCCGCCGCCAGCGGCACCGTGGCGGTCACCACCGACAGCGACTCGTTCGCGTCCGGCGTCGCCGTGTCGTCCTGCTCCGCGATCGTCTCGGGCGCCAGCACCAGTTCCACCTTCGGCAGGTCGTCGTCGTTCACCGCCACCTCGGCCGACGAGTCCGTCCCCACCCGGTAGGCCGCATCCGAGGCTGCCGTCACCGTCGCCGTGAGGGAGCCGTCCGCCTCGTCGGTGTCGTCGCCCTCGGTCTCCACCGTCAGCCCCGCCGTGGCGCTCCCCGCCGCGAACACCGCACTCGCCGGCGCGGTGTAGTCGTCAGCCGTCTTGATGACCGCTCCCGTCTCGGTGACGCCCACCGCCACCGTCAGCGCCTGCGCGGTCACCCCGGCCCGGGTCAGCGTGAACACCGCGGCCGTCCCCTCGGTCACCGGGCTGGTCCCGGCCGCGATGGTCACCTCCGGCAGGTCGTCGTCGGCGATGCTCAGCGTCCGGGCGTTCGGCGGCCGCACCACCGTGGCCGGCACCGACACCGTCCCCGACACAGTCACTTGCTTGTCCACCGTGTCCACGCTGTCGTCCACCGCCGTCACCGTCACCAGGCCGGTGCTCCCGGTGGCCTCGGCCGCGAACGTCAGCACCGTGTTCCAGCTCACCGTGAAGTCGTCCGCGTCCGCCGGCGACACCCCCGCCGCCGCCACCGTCACCGTGAACGCCGCCTCATGCGCCTTCTGCAGCGTCGCGGTCACCACCGACACCGACTCGTTCTTCTCCGTCGTCGCCGGGTCGTCCGCCTCCGTCACCGTCTCGGGCGTCAGCACCAGCGTCACCTGCGGCAGTCCCTCGTCGTCGGTGATGGCCAGCGTCCGGTCCTCCGGCGCGACGGCCACCGCCGTGTCCGACACCGCGCCGGATACCGTGACGCTCTTGTCGCCGTCTTCGGCAGCGTTGTCCACCGCCGTGACGGTCACCAGGCCGGTGCTCCCGGTGGCCTCGGCCGTGAAGCTGAGCACCGTGTTCCCGCTCAGCGTGAAGTCGTCCGCGTCCGCCGGCGATACCGCCGTCGCCGCCACCGTCACCGTGAACGCCGTGCCCGCCGGCAACGGCACCGTCGCGGTCACCACCGACACCGACTCGTTCGTGGCCGGCGTCTCCGGGTCGTCCCGCTCCGCCACCGTCTCGGGCGCCAGCACCAGCGCCACCTGCGGCAGGTCGTCGTCGTCCACCTCCACCTCGGCCGACGACGGCGTCCCCACCCGGTAGGCCGCCTCCGCGGCTGCCGTCACCGTCGCCGTGACGGAGCCGTTCACCTCGTCGGTGTCGTCGCCCTCGGTCTCCACCGTCAGGCCCGCGGTGGCGCTCCCCGCCGCGAACACCGCACTCGCTGGTGCGGTGTAGCCGTCAGCCGTCTCGATGACCGCTCCCGTCTGGGTGACGCTCACCGCCACCGTCAGCGCCTGCGCGGTCACCCCGGCGCGGCTCAGCGTGAACACCGCGGCCGTCCCCTCGGTCACCGGGCTGGTCCCGGCTGCGATGGTCACCTCCGGCAGGTCGTCGTCGGTGATGGTCAACTTCACGTCGTCCGGAGCGCGCGCCACCGCGGTGTCCGACACCGTCCCCGACACCTTCACTTGCTTGTCCACCGTGTCCACGGTGTCGTCCTCCGCCGTCACGGTCACCGCGCCGGTGCTCTCGGTGGCCGCGGCCGCGAACGTCAGCACCGTGTTGCCGCTCAAGGTGTAGCCGCCCGCCGGGCTCGCCGCCACCGTCACCGTGAACGCCGTGCCCGCCGCCAGCGGCACCGTCGCCGTCACCACCGACAGCGACTCGTTCGTGGCCGGCGTCGCCGGGTCGTCCCGCTCCGCGATCGTCTGCGGACTCAGCTCCAGCTCCACCTTCGGCAGGTCGTCGTCGGCGATAGTCAACGTCACGTCGTCCGGGGCGATGGCCGCCGCGGCGTCCGACACCATCCCGGATACCGTCACTTGCTTGTCCACCGTGTCCACGCTGTCGTCCACCGCCGTGACGGTCACGATGCCGGTGCTCCCGGTGGCCGTGGCCGCGAACGTCAGCACCGTGTTCCCGCTCAGCGTGTAGCCGCCCGTCGGGCTCGCCGATACCGTCACCGTGAACGCCGTGCCCGCCGCCAGCGGCACCGTCGCGGTCACCACCGACAGCGACTCGTTCGTGGCCGGCGTCGCCGTGTCGTCCCGCTCCGCGATCGTCTCGGGCGCCAGCACCAGCTCCACCTTCGGCAGGTCGTCGTCTTCCACCGCCACCTCGGCCGACGAGTCCGTCCCCAACCGGTAGGCCGCATCCGCGGCTGCCGTCACCGTGGCGGTGACGGAGCCGTTCGCCTCGTCGGTGTCGTCGCCCTCGGTCTCCACCGTCAGCCCCGCCGTGGCGCTCCCCGCCGCGAACACCGCGCTCGCCGGCACCGTGTAGTCGTCAGCCGTCTCGATGACCGCTCCCGTCTCGGTGACGCTCACCGCCACCGTCAGCGCCTGCGCGATCACCCCGGCCCGGCTCAGCGTGAACACCGCGGCCGTCCCCTCGGTCACCGGGCTGGTCGCGGCCGCGATGGTCACCTCCGGCAGGTCGTCGTCGGCGATGCTCAGCGTCCGGGCGTTCGGTGGACGCACCACCGTGGCCGCCACCGATACCGTCCCCGACACCTTCACTTCCTTGTCCACCGTGTCCACGTCGTCGTCCACCGCCGTCACGGTCACCAGGCCGGTGCTCCCGGTAGCCTCGGCCGCGAAGCTCAGCACCGTGTTGCCGCTCAAGGTGTAGCCGCCCACCGGGCTCCCCGCCACCGTCACCGTGAACGCCGCGTCGTGCGCCTTCTGCAGCGTCGCGGTCACCACCGACACCGACTCGTTCTTCTCCGTCGTCTCCGGGTCGTCCGCCTCCGCCACCGTGTCGGGCGTCAGCACCAGCGTCACCTTCGGCAGTCCCTCGTCGTCGGTGATGGCCAGCGTCCGGTCCTCCGGCGCGACGGCCACGGCCGTGTCCGACACCGCGCCGGATACCGTGACGCTCCGGTCGCCGTCTTCGGCAGCGTTGTCCACCGCCGTGACGGTCACCAGGCCGGTGCTCTCGGTGGCCTCGGCCGTGAAGCTGAGTACCGTGTTGCCGCTCACCGTGAAGTCGTCCGCGTCCGCCGGCGACACCGCCGTCGCCGCCACCGTCACCGTGAACGCCGTGCCCGCCGGCAACGGCACCGTCGCGGTCACCACCGACACCGACTCGTCGGTGGCCGGCGTCGCCGGGTCGTCCCGCTCCGCCACCGTGTCGGGCGCCAGCACCAGCTTCACCTTCGGCAGGTCGTCGTCGTTCACCGCCACCTCGGCCGACGAGTCCGTCCCCACCCGGTAGGCCGCATCCGAGGCTGCCGTCACCGTCGCCGTGACGGAGCCGTCCGCCTCGTCGGCGTCGTCGCCCTCGGTCTCCACCGTCAGCCCCGCGGTGGCGCTCTCCGCCGCGAACACCGCACTCGCCGGCGCGGTGTAGTCGTCAGCCGTCTCGATGACCGTTCCCGTCTGGGTGACGCTCACCGCCACCGTCAGCGCCTGCGCGGTCACCCCGGCGCGGGTCAGCGTGAACACCGCGGCCGTCCCCTCGGTCACCGGGCTGGTCCCGGCCTCGATGGTCACCTCCGGCAGGTCGTCGTCGGTGATGGTCAGCGTCACGGGGTCCGGGGCGTGGCCGCCGCCGGGTCCGCCACGGTCGCCGACACCGTCACCTGTTTGTCCACCGTGTCCGCGTCGTCGTCCACGGCGGTGATCGTCACCGCGCCGGTGCTCTCGGTCGCGCGCGCCGCGAAGCTCAGCACATTGTTCGTGCTCAGCGCAAAGTTGCCCGCAGCCGCCGGCGCCACCGCCTTCACCGCCACCTCCACGGTGAACGGCGTCCGCACCCAGAACGGCACGGAGGCGGTCACCGTGGCCACCCCGGCGTTCTCGGCGATGACCTCCCGGTCGAGCCGCAGCATCACCTCGGGCATGGTGACCACCGACACCACCGCTCGCGTCGGGCGCCCGGCCGTCAACGCCGCGGGCAGCGGCCCGAATCCCAGCGTTACGCTCCGGCCGGCGGCGGCGCCGGGCAGAGACGACGTCACCGTGAACGCCGCCTCGGTGGCGCCGGCGGCGATAGTCACCTGGGCCGGCGCGGTGAAGTCGACGGCGCCGGTGTCGGGCCCGGGCGTGGCCGTCAGCGGTATCACGGCCTCCGCCGCCAACGGCGCGTCGAGGACCACCGTACCGGTGACCGACCGGCCGTCGGGCACCGCCCAGGCGGCCTGCCCGAACCGCACCGCCACCTCGGTGCCGTCGTCGTCCAGGATCGGCACCTCCACGGTGGACGGACTGCCCGCCGACACCCCCGCGGGCAGCGGGCCGAATTCCACGATCACGCTCTCGCCGTCGTCGTTGTCGGCATCGTCCGCCGCCGTCACCGTCAGCGTCCGCGTGGTCGCCTCGGCGGAGAAGGTCAGGCGGTAGCGGTCGATCGTCAGGTCCTGGCGAAGGGTGACGCCGCCGGCGCCGGTGACGGCGACCGGGATCGTGATCTCTTCCCCCGGAGCGCCGCTCAGCCGCACCGTAAGCTCCGCCGACTCGCCCTCCGCCAGCGCGCGGTAGCCGGCCGCGAACCGCACGGTGACGTCGCGCTGCACCACGTCGCGGGCGGAGAAGCTCTCCGCCTCGTTGCCGGCGCGGTCGCGGAGGGCTTCCGAGGACGGCTTGGCGTAGCCGAGCTGCACGCTCTGGTTCGCCGTCACCGCGGAGGCCAGGGTCAGCCGCACCACGCGGCCGTCCACGGCCACCCCGGTCACCGTCCGCGGCTGCCCGGCCACCGCCACCGCGAACCCGCCCGCCCCGGTGTGCATGGCATCGAGCCGCTCGGACCAGGTCGTGGTCAGGGTGGCGTCCTTCACCGCGGCGGCCATGAGGGTCGGCTCGCGGGTGTCCACCCGCAGGCTGAGCCGGTCGGATGCGGCATTCAGGACGGTCAGCTCATCGGCCGCCACGAAGGCGTTCGCCGGAACGTGGACGGACAAATAGCCCTCGAAATCATCGAGCGGACGGTAGGTGACCTCGACCCGCTCGACGAGCGCGGACGTGGTGGGTGGTTCGAAGGGCGAGCTGGCGTTCTCCGCCACGACGTCGGCATTGGGCAGGAAGCCGCCGATGAGGTTCTCAACGTCACTGCCTTCCAGTACCACCGGGGCGTTGAACGCGAAGACGACGTCGAAGGGGCCGGTCACCGGCTCGGTCGCGTCCGTCGACAGGACAACGGCCGGCCGCGGCAGCGTCGCGTAGGTTGCCTGCTGGGCGGCATTGCCGCCTTCGCTGGTGACCGCGTCCTCGCGCACCCCGACCGTCACCTCGGTGGCGCCGGCATTCACGGCGACGGCCAAGTCGAGCACCCGGGTGCCGCGCAACTCGAACCGGGTGACCGTTCCGTTGGTGACCTCGACGTCGTCCTGGCCGAAGCCGGCGGGATCGACGTTGAACACGATCCTCACCACGCCCCGCACCCGGATGGGCGCGAGATCGTCGAGTTGTTCCAGGTTATCGTTCCTGTGCCGTTGGAAGCCTTGGACGATCCGCGGCTTGACGAACGCCGTGGCCTCGGCCGGGTCGCTGGCGCCGACGGCGTTCACCGTCCGTACCTGGAACCGGTAGGTGACGCCGTTGGTCAGCCCCGTCACCGTGTAGCCGCCCGCGTTCGCTTCGCCCGGTCCGCTGTCCGGGATCGCCGTCCACTGCTCCGGCCAGTCCGCGGCCGTGTCCGCGCGGTAGCGGTACCGGTGCCCGTCGATCGCCGCATCCGACGCCGGCGCGTCCCAGCTCAAGGCTGTCCGCGCGTTGCCTCCCGCCGCCGCCAGGTTGGCCGGCGTCGCCGGCGGGGTCACCACCGACTGCCGGGTGAACGTCAGCCGCGCCATCGGCTGATCGGTGAACCGGAACTGCCCGCGCAGGTTCGTGACGGTCCCCCGCGGCACGGTCGCGGCGTTCGTGTCCTCGAGCCGGTAGCCGTCCTCGGTGCCCGCGTCCCACGGATACAGATCCACCGTCAGCGTCTCCACCCATCCGTTCGTGTTCAGCAGCGACAGCCCCGCCACCCCCACGAACCAGTCCGGGCTCGGCGCGATCCTGCTCAGCAGCGTCACCCGCGGGTGCCGGGTCGTGAACCGCACGTCCTCCAGGGTCGTCGTGGCCGTCGGGAGGACGGTGCCGCTGCCCTCGACGGCCGCCCGCGCGGCGGTGCCGGCGGCGGCGATCTCGCCCTTCAGCGCGGCGGTGCCGCCCGCTTCCGCCATCGACTCCACGCCGGCGGTGGCGGTGCCGCCTTCCGCCAGGAAGCGCGCGCCGCTGTCGTGCACGGCCCCGATCGGCGGCGAGAAGTGCGCCCCCGCCGGCACCCCGCCGGGGGTGGACGCGGTCGTCCAGAGCCCGGTGAACGTCACCCGGTAGATGCCTGCCGAGGGCGTCTTCGGCGTCGGCACTCCCGCGGTCGGCGTCAGCGTGGGGTTGGTGCGCGCGTAGTCGTCGTCTATCACCGTCACGGTCGCCGTCCCCTGGGCCGCCGACACCGTGTAGGGCGCGTCCGCTCCCCCGACGACGGTCAGGGTGATGCTGCCGTCCGGCTCGTCCACCTGGTCGTGCTCGGTCTGCACCGGGACCTCCACCGTCGCCGCGCGCGCAACGAACACCGCACGGTCGGGCGCCCGGTACCCGTCCGCGGTCTTGAGGACGGTTCCTTCCGAGGTGACCGCCACCGTCACCGTCAGCGCCGACGTCGTCACGCCGGCGCGGGACAGGCGGAAGACCGCCGGATAGCCCTCGGTGACCGAATCCGCGGACACGACCCCCACCACCGGCAGGGTGGCCTGCTGGGTCTGTCGTCTCGGACCCGTGCGGGCGGCGCTCGCGCCGTTGGCGTTCACCGCCTGGACCTGGAAGGTGTAGCCGACGTCGTTGTCCAGGTCTTCCACCACGTAGCCGGCGGCGTTTGCCTCGCCCGGCGCGCTGTCCGGTATCGCCGTCCACGTCTCCGGGTAGTCGCCGTCGGTCTTGTAGCGGTACCGGTGATGGTCGACGTCGGCGCCGGCCGCCGGCGCTTCCCAGCTCAGCGCCACCCGTCCGCTGCCGGCGAGCGCCTGCACGTTCTCCGGCGCCGCGGGCAGCTCGTCGTTGGCGATGGTCAGGGTCACGTCCTCCGGCGGCGCCACGCCGGCCGTTGCTCCCGCCGCCGAAACCGATCCCGCCAGCGTGACGGTCCCGGCCACGGCGTTGACGTCGTCGTCCACCGCGGTGACCGTCACCGTGCCGGTGCCCGCGGTCTCGTCGGCGGCAAAGCTCAGCACGTTGTCCGTGCTCAGCGTGAAGTCGTCCGGCGTCGCCGGCGCCGCCGCGACCGCCGTCACCGTCACCGTGAACGCCGCGTCCACCGCCCTGGTCACGGTCGCCGTCACCACCGCCTGCGCCTCGTTGTCCGACGCCGTGCCCGTGTCGTCACTCTCGGTGATGGTGGCCCGATCCAACGCCAGCACCACCTGCGGCGGCGGCTCGGTCTCGTTGACGACCGTGTGCTCCGCCGCCCCGAAGCTGTCCGCCGCGTTTCCCGCCACGTCCCGTAACAGCGCGGCGCCCGCCCCGGCCGGCCGCGTGTACGCGACCGTCACCGTTTCGCGCGCCAGCACCGGGGAGGTCAGCGTCAGCCGAACCTCGGCGTCGACCACCGCCACCGCGTCCACCGTCCGTGCCGCGTCCTGCACCGTCACCGCGAACGCACTCGTCGCCGGCTTTGCCGGGTCCAGCTTCTCCGTCCACGCCAGCACCAGCGCCGCCTCCGTCACCGTCGCCGAGGACACTTCAGGCCTCACCCCGTCGACCTTCCGGGCGGCGTCCGCGGCCACCGCCGGATGAGCGAGCCCGGCCGCCACCGCCGACTCTCCCTGCCGGCTGATGGCGGCGCCGGGGGGCAGCGTGACGCTTCCGGCCGCCACGCTCACGCCGTCGCCGTCGGCGTCCCCGGACGCCACCGTATAGCGGAAGGTCACCGTCCGCGTGCCCGCGCCGCCGTGGTAGACCGCGGCCCGCGCCTGGTCGCCCACCGCCAGCGCCAGCTCGGGCGCGCCGGTCACCGCCACCGCCTCGCCGTAGAGCGCCGCCACGCCGATGACGCCGCCGATGGTGTAGTGCCCGCCGGCCGGCGCCTCGCCGTCGAACGCCAGCGCGGTGATCGCCGGCAGCTCGTCATCGGTCACGGTCACGGTGGCCACTCCGGCTTCCCCGACCTGGTAGCCGGCATCCGGCGGCTCGGTCAGCGTGACCCGCACCTCGCTGTCCGGCTCGTCGGTGGCGTCGTCTTCGGTGGCCACCGTCAGCGTCACGCCGGCTTCGCCCGCCGGGAACACCACGGACTCCGGCGCCGTCCCGTCGATCATCGCGCCGGTCTCGGTCACGCTCACCGCCACCGACAGCTCGCTCGCCGTGCCCCCGGTGCGGGCCAGGGCAAAGGCCGCGCCGGCGCGCTCGACCACCGGAGCGGCGTCCGCCGTCACCGTGACCTGCCGCGCCAGGACCGTCACCTGCACGCGGTCGGCGGCGGCGTAGGCGTGGTCGTCCTTGCCCGCGCCGCGGCCGGTCACCGTCAGCTCGAACTCCAGGCCGCCGCCGCCGTCCGGTTGCGGGACCGTGAAGGACGGCGTCGCGGTCAGCGGCTCGGCCAGCTCCACGGTCCCGTCCGACGCGCCGGTCTGCGTCCAGGTATAGGTGACGTTGCCGCCCCAGATGCCGCCGTCGGAGCCGGTGCCGTCCAGGGTCGCGGTATCGCCGGCGGTGGCCGCCAGGTCGGTCCCGGCGTCGGCCGAGGGGGCGAACGAGGCGGCGGCGTTGGCGCTAAGGTCCAGGAAGGCGAGGGCGGTGAGGTCCTCCAGCAGGCCGTCGGGCAGGCGGTGCTGGCCGGAGAGGGTCAGTTGGTTGTCCTGCAGCTCCAGCCGCGTGAGCGCGGTCAGGCCGGCGAACACGCCCGCCGGCAGAGTGGTCAGGCCGTTGTCGGACAGGTCCAGCCCGGTCAGCGCGGTGAGGCCGGCGAAGTCGCCGGCCTGGAGAGCCGCGATCTGCCCGCCGCCGAGCGCAAGCGTGCCGTCGATGGCCGCGAGGTGGGCGGCGGTCACTTCCCCGCACGCGTCGGCTCCGGCGGCGGCCGCCACGATGGCGTCGCGCACCACCGGGGTGCGGTCGCAGAAACCGCTGTCGTCGTCGGCCACGGTCACGGTCGCGGACCCGTCCTCGCCCACGCCGTAGGCGGCGTCCTCGGCGGCGGTCACGGTCACGGTGATGACGCTGTCCGCCTCGTCCGCGGCATCGGCCAGGGTGCCCAGCGTCAGCGTCGTGGTCCCGGCGCCGGCGCCGAACGTCACCGCGGCCGGCGGCGTGCCGTCCAGCATGGCGCCGGTCTCGGCGACCGTCACCGCTACCGTCAGCGGCTCCGCCGCCAGGCCGGTGCGGCTCAGTGCGAAGGCGGCGTCGCCGCCCTCGGTCACCGGCTCCGCGCCCGCCCGGACGGTCACCACCGTCAGCGTCGGCGTCACCGCCGGCGACTCCGCGGCCGCGCCGCCGCCGGCCTCGTTCACCGCCCGCACCTCGAAGCGATGGCCGACGTCGTTGCTCAGGCCTTCCACCACGTGGCCGGCGGCGTTTTCCTCGCCCGGCGCGCTGTCCGGAATGGGGCTCCACGTCTCCGGGTAGTCGCCGTCGGTCTGGTAGCGGTACTGGTGGCCGGTGACGTCGACGCCGGCCGCCGGCTCGTCCCAGCTCAACGTGACCGCGCGGTCGCTGGCGACCGCAGCCAAGCCCGTGGGCGCGGCGGGGCGCTCGTCGTTGGCGATGGTCAGCGTCACGCTCGCCGGCGCCGTCACCGAGGGGTCCGACACGGCGGCCGACACCGTGAGCATCCGCGCCGGCGCGTTCACGTCGTTGTCCACCGCGGCGATGGTCACCGTACCGGTGCTCACGGTCTCGTCGGCCGCAAAGCTCAGCACGTCGTTCGTGCTCAGCGTGTAATCGCCCGCCACCGCCGGCTCCACCGGCGCCACCGACACCGTCACGGTGAAGGCGGTGCCGGCCGCCCGGTCCAGCGTCGCGGTCACCGCCGCGACCGCCTCGTTGCGGCCGGTGGTGCCGGCGTCGTCCCGCTCGGCGATCCGTTCCGGCGCCAGCGTCAGGGTCAACCGGGGGCCCGAGAACGGCGTCACCGGCGGCGCCTGCGCCGTCAGGCCGGCCGCGCCGGCGCCGTTCACCGCGCGCACCTGGAAGTGGTAGGGGGTGCCGACGGCAAGGTCGGAGACGTCATGGCCGCCCTCGTGGTCGCCGCCCGGCGCGCTCCGCGGAATCGGCGTCCAGGCGTGCGGGTACCCCGGGTCCGCATCGGCCCGGTAGCGGAACTCGTGGCGGGCGACGTCGGCGCCGGCCGCCGGGGGATCCCAGCGCAACGACGCCGCGCCGGCGGCGGCCGACACCCGCAGGTTGGCGGGGGCGGCGGGGATGGCCGCCAGCACCTCCAGCGGCAGAGCCGCCCGGACCAGCTCGTAGCCGTCGTGGTTGGACGGCAGCCCCGGCGGCGTGCCGATCGCGACGGTTACCGCCTCGCTGGCGCCCGCCGGACGCGTCACCGTCAACGCGTCCGTGCTCTCCAGCGCGCCGGCCGGGATGGTGATGGCGGCCGCGCCGCCGTCGATGGCGCCGTTGGCGACGGTCACCGGCAGCACCAGCTCGAACGGCGCGCCGGTGGGCGCCACGGCCTTGAACCCGGCGGCGCCGGCCGGTTCCGGAACGACGGTCACGCCCAGGGTCTTGGCGTTGCCGGTGAGTCGCAGGTGGGTCAGGGAGTCCAGGCCGGCGAACAGGTCCGCCGGCAGGATGGACAGGCGGTTGTTCCGCAGATCCAGCCGCGTCAGGGACGACAAGGCGGCGAACGCGCGCGACGGCAGCGCGGCGAGCTGGTTGTCCTGCAGGTCCACCGCCGACACCCGCGGCAGGCCGGCAAGGTCGCCGGCGCGCAGTTCCTGGAGGTCCTCGCCGGCCACGTCCAGGGTGCCGGCGATGGCGGCCAGGTGTCCGACGGCGGCCTGTGCGCAGTCGGTCACGCCCTCGATCCGGTCGAGGATCGCGTCGCGCACCTGCGGGGTACGGTCGCAGATGCCGAGTCCCGCGCCCGGGAAGGCCGCGGCCGACTCCGAGGGGTCGCTGGCGTTGGATGCGTTCACGGCCCGCACCTGGAACCGGTGGGTGACGCCGTTCTTCAGGTTCGAAACGGTCACGCCGGCGGCATTGGCCCCGTCGGGGGCGCTATCGGCGATGCGGGTCCAGCCGCCGTAGGCGCCGGTGGTACGGTAGCGGTACTCGTGACGGCTGATGCTCGAGCTCGTCGCGGGCGCGTTCCAGGCCAGCGTCGCCTGGGCGTTGCCCGCCTCGGCCCGCAGGCCGGTGGGGGCGTCGGGGGCGCCGTCGGGGGCGATCAACCGCAGGGGCAGATCGGCGGACCGCGTCAGCGTGTAGCCCTGGTGGTTCGCCGGCAGCGCCGGCAGGTCGCCGATGGTGACCGTCACCGCGCCGGTGGTGCCGGAAGTGCGTTCCACCAAGAAACCACCAGCGCTCTCCACCGCGCCGGCCCGCAGAGTGACGGTGGTGGCGCCGCCAAAGAGGCTGCCGTTGGCGACGGTCACGGGCAGGACGAGCTCGAACGGCGCGCCGGCCGGCGCCGTGGCCTCGAAAAAGGCGCCGGAATCCCGTTTCAAGCCGACGGTGACGGGAAACGGGCTTCCGGGGTTGTCGCGGAGGTCGAGTGCCGTGAACTGCCGCCCCGAGAACAGGCGCGGCGGCAGGGTGCTCAGCAGGTTCCCCCGCAGCGAGAGCCGCCCCAGTTGCCACATGCCCTGGAAGTCTCCCGCCCGCAACGACGCGATGCCGCCGTTGCCGAGGTCCAGGGCCAGGATCGACCCCAGGTGCTCGTCCGTCACCCCCGCGCAGCCGGAGACGTCGTTGCCGGCGTCCTCGTCGGCGTTCAGGATCGACACGACGGCCTCGTGTACGGCGGGCGTGCGCCCGCAGATTCCGACGTATTGCCCCGGCGTCGCGGTGACGCTCGGTGACGGCCCGCTGGCGCCGGCCGCGTTGACCGCCCGCAGCTCGAACCGGTGGGGCACGCCGTTGGGCAGCTCGGCGACGGTGAAGCCGAAGACATGCACGCCGTTGCGTCCGCTGTCGGGGATGGCGGTCCAGGGCCGGTGGCCCTGCGCCGTCCAGTACCGGTATTGGTGGCCGGTGATGCCGGCCGCGGGGAAGTGCCAGGTCAGCTCGACCGAGCCGTCGCGGGCGTCCGCCCGCAGGCCGCGCGGCGCGGCCAGGAGCGCGGCCGTGGTCGCGCTCCTGACCGCCGTGCCGGCGCCCACGCCGTTCACCGCGCGCACCTCGAACACCCGCGCGGCGTTGTCCAGGCCGGCCACCACGACGCCGGTCTCGTCGCCGGTGTCGCTGCCGGGGTCGTTGCCGTCGGCCACGGCCGTCCAGTCCGTCCACGTGGCGCCGGCGTCGGCGCTGCTCCGGTACTGGTAGCCCGTGATCGCCGCGCCCTCGTCCTCCGCCGGCGCGTGCCAGCTCAGCGTGACCCGTTCCTCGCCCGGCTCCGCCGTCAGGCCGGTGGGCGCGGCGGGCGGCGTCGGCACGGTCGACCGTGCCGTCACCGTCACGGTCACGGCCGCCGCCGCCGCCGCCGCGTAGTCGCCGCCCGCCACCGCGTGCGTCACCGTGGCGACCTGGTCGCCGGCGTCCTGGTCCGCCGTCACCGTCACGGTCTGCGCGGTGCGCCAGTCGGCCGCGGCGAAGGTCAGCGCCGCCGCGGTCACGTCGCCGGTGGACGACGGGGTCACGGTGACGGTGTCCGTGGGCCGTGATTGCAGCGCCACGGTGTAGGCGCCGGTGCGCCCCGCGTCGATGGCTAGCTCCGTCGGCGTCACCACCACGCCGCGGGTGTCGTCGTCGGTGATCGTGATCGTCCGGGGCTGGCCGAAAGAAACGTTGCCGAGGCGGGCGCCGACGATCACGGTTACGTCGTCATCGTCGATGAAATCGTCGATCGCCGTCACCTGGCCGGTCACCGTGGCGGCGCCGGCCGCCACGGTCAGCGTCGCCGCCGGGACCGAATAGTCGGCGTCCCTGACGGCGGTGCCGGCGAACGTCAGCGTGATGATCCGGTCGTCCCGCACGTCCGCGCTGTCTCTGCTTACCGTCACCGTCGCCACCCCCGCCGCCTCGGCGATGGACGCCGGGTTCACGCTGACCGTCCAGGGCAACGGATCGCCGGGGTTCCAGGGGAACGCGCCGGCCGGTTCCGATGCCGGGCCGTGGCCGGCGTCACCCTCTCGGTTCACCGCCCGCACCTCGAAGGTGTGCAGGAGGCCTCCGTCGAGGCCGGTGACGCGATGGCTCCGGTAGTAGGCCCCTCTCACGCCGCTGTCAGGAATATCGGTCCACGCGCCGGGGCCGCCGGAGCCCACCGCCATCCGGTACTGGTGCTTGTGGATGAACATGCGGCCGTAGTCGGCCGGCGGGTTCCAGGACAACTCGACCGCGCCGCTCGCGGGGTACGCGGCCAGGCCGGTGGGCGGGCCGGGGGTGTACGCGGGGCCGTCGAGGCGGCGCTCCAGGCGCGTCTGAAGCAGCTCGTCGGCGCCGTCGGCGCAGACCGGGAGGCCGGACTCCGTGCACGTGCCGGTGGCCGCGGGCAGCACGATCACCATGTCGCCCTTGGAGCCGGGAAAGAGCCAGAGCTCCCACTGGTCCTTTTGTTCGTCGTGCCGCTGCGTTTTCTCGATCGTGCCGCCGGTGACCGTCCAGGCGCCGGGCATGGCGCCGTAGCCGGTGCGGACGTCCTGGTTGAAGTCGTACCTCACGATGACCCGGTTGCCCTCGCCGGTGTGCGTCGTAGGGCTGCCGTCGACGAACCGGGCGGTCAGCGTCTTTTGCTCGCTGATGGTGATCGTCTGCGGCGTGCCGACGGAGTCCGTTCCGATCCGGGCGCTGACGACCACGGTCTCGTCGTCGTCGGTGACGGTATCGGATACCGCCGTGACCGTGGTCGTCACCGAGCGCGCCCCGGCCGGCAGGGTCAGCGTGTCCGCCGCTACCGTGTAGTCGTCGTTGCGGGTGGCGGTGCCCGCGAACGAGAGCGTGATGGTCCGGTCGGCGGCGGTGAACACGGCGGTGCTCACGGTCACCACGGCAGCGCCGCCATACGCTTCATCGATGGCCGCCGGGCTCGCGCTCAGGGTGAAGTCCGCCGGGCCGGCCGCGGCCAGCGGGGACGCGGACGCCTCCCGCGACGGCTCGCTCTCCCCCGTGTCGCCTTCCAGGTTCACCGCCCGCACCTGGAACGTGTACGCGATGCCGGCACGGAGTGCGGACACGACGTAGGCGGTCTCGTTGGCTTTCCCTGCGCCGCTGTCGGGAATGTCGGTCCAGGCGCCGCGGCGCACGCTCGCCAACTGCCGATACTGGTAGCGGTCGATGGCCAGGCCGCCGTCGGAAGCCGGCCGGTCCCATTGCAGGCGGACCTC
Source organism: uncultured Binatia bacterium (SeqCode) (assembly GCA_965221155.1). Taxonomy (GTDB): domain Bacteria; phylum Desulfobacterota; class Binatia; order UBA9968; family JAJDTQ01; genus JAJDTQ01. The sequence goes on from OZ244869.1 coordinate 4,145,362, forward strand.
GCCGACGCCGGGAGACGCGGTCAGGTTGCGCGGCGCGTCCGGCGCGTTCGCCGGACCGTCCAGCCGGTGTTCCAGCCGCGTCCAGAGCGGCTCGTCGACGCCGGCGGCGCAGAGCGTGGGGGGTGTTCCGCACGGCCCGCTCCCCGGGGACAGAACCGCGACCACGTCGCCGTTGGAGTAGGGGCGGACCGTCATCCGCCACTTGGCGCGGTTCTCCTCGCGCCGTTTCATTTTCGTGATCTCGCCGCCGGTGATCTGCCAGGCCCCCGTTATGGAAACGAAGCCGTCGCGGATCGGGTCGCTGAAGTCAAACCAGAGCTGGAATGTGCTGCTCGGCCCCGCGTGCGTGTCCGGGCTGCCGTCGACGAACCAGGCGGTCAGCAGATCTTCATCGTCGCCGATCCGGAGTGTCGCCGGCGTCGCCTCCACGCCCGGCGCCACGACGCCGGACACGATGACGGTCTTGTGCGCGGCGTCCACGGTGTTGTCGACCGCGGTGACGGTCACCCGGCCGGTGCTCTCGGTGCCGGACGACGAGAACGTCAGCACCCGGTTCGCGCTCAGCGTGTAGTCGTTCGTAGTGGCCGGCGCCACCGGCGCCGCGGATACGGTGACGGTGAACGGACTCCCCACCGGGCGCGCGACCGTCGCGCTCACGACGCTCACACCGCCGGCCTCGCTGATGGCGGGCGGCTCCAGCCTCAGCGTCACCTGCGACGCGTCGTCGTCGGTCACCGCCACGGTCGCCGCCGACGGCGATCCCACCGTGTAGTGCCCGCTCGCCGCCGGCGTCACCGTGACCGTAATGACGCCGTCGCTTTCGTAGACGGCATCCGCCTCGGTGTCCAGTGTCAGCGGCGCGGTGGCGGCGTTCGGCCCGAACACCACCTCGGTGGGCGGCGGCGAGACGCCGGCCCTGTCGATGAAGGAACCCGGATCGGCAATCTCCACGGCAACCGTCAGCGGCCGCGCCGTGAAGCCCGTGCGCGTCAGCGTGAAGGTGGCCGGCGTCCCTTCCACCACCGGGCTGGCGCCGGCCGCGACGGTCACCTCCGCCGGCGAGGCGACCGTCACGGTATAGTCACGGCTGGTGCCGTCCTGAGCCGTGACGGTGACGGTTACCGTGGTGGCGAGCGCGCCCAGCGCTACCTGGTGGCCGGCCGCGCCGGCCGCGTCGGCCGGGGTGATCGTGACCGAAGCGTCGCGGTACGCCGGCGTCGCCGTGACCGTGACGGCGGTCGCGCCTGGCGCGGAGGTGGCGGCATAGGCCGTCGTTTCCGGGTCGAACACCGGGTCGAGCGGCGGCCCGTCGATCGCCAGCGAGGCCAGCCGGGCGGGCAGAGAACCGGGCCCCCGGACACGGGCCGTCACGGGCTCGGCGAGGGGATGGCCGCTGATGGTGCAGATCTGCGCAGTCGTCGTGCACCCGTTCGGCGCCGGCAGGGTCACCGTCACGTCCGCGCTGCCTGCCGGCTGCACCGTGACGGTCCAGTGGGTGTTCTGAACGGGTTCGGCACGCGCGATCCCGGTGGCCTCGCCGCCCGTGACCTGCATGCCTTGCTGCAGGTGCGCGTCGGTGCCGAGGTCGTCGGAGAACGCGACCGTGAACGAGAACGCCGTGCCGTCGTGGGAGGCCTCGACCCCGATGAACTCCGCGATGAAGGCGTTCACCCGGTGCGCCGGCTGGTGCGGAAGCGCGGCGTGGCTCAGGCGGGCACTCACCGCCGCGTCGTCGCGCCGATGGATGGCGCCGCCGTTCAGTGACAGCGCATCGGCACCCACCGCGATGCCGTCGCCGTCCCAGTCGGCCGCCACCACCGTGTAGGTGAACACCAGGAACCCGGCCGCGCTGCCCGCCGGGTCGTAGACCGCGGTGCGGGTGGCCCGGCCGACGGCGACCGCAAGCCGGGGCGCGCCGGTCACCTCCACCGCTTCGCTGAACGCGACGCCGATGCGGATGGCGTCTCCGGTCCGGTGGATCTGCGCGCCGTCCGCGATGCTGACGCCCGTGATGTAGGGAACGTCCTCCTGCGGCGGCGACACGCTGCCGCCGTCGTCGTCGCGCACCGTGACCTCCGCCACCCCGGGGGTCGCGACCACGTATCCGTCGCCGGCGACGATCGCGGCGACGATCCTGCCGTCCGGCTCGTCGGTGCCGTCCGCCTCGGTCTGGACGGTGAGCACGGCCGAGGAGCTGCCCTCGGCGAACACCACGTCCGTGGGCGCGGCGTACCCGTGCGAGCGGCTGATGAAGGAACCCCAGCCCGCCACCTCCACCGCCACCGTCAGCGCGCGGGCCGTCGACCCGGTGCGGGTCAGGGTGAAGGTCGCCGGCGTCCCTTCCACTACCGGGCCGCTCCCGGCCGTGATGGCCACCTCCGGCAGCGCGATCGTCACCGTATAGTCCCGGCCGGCACCGCCCTGAGCCGTGACGGTGACCGTGACCGTGGTGGCGGGCGCGTCCAGCGCCACCTGGTGGCCGGCCGCGCCGGCCGCGTCGGCCGGGATGATCGTGACCGAACCGTCGCCGTACGCCGGGGTCGCCGTGATCGTGACGGTGGTCATGCCGTGCACGGCGGTAGCGGCATAGGCCGTCGTTTCCGGGTCGAACACCGGGTCGAGCGGGACCCCGTCGAGCGCCAGCGAGGCCAGCCGGGCGGGCGGGGAACCGGACCCCCGGACGCTGCGCGTCAGGGTCTCGGCGAGGGGACGGTCGCCGATGCTGCAGATCTGCGCACTCGTCGTGCACCCGTCCGGCGCCGGCAGGGTCACCGTCACGTCCCCGTTGCCTGCCGGCTGCACGGTGACGGTCCAGCGCGTGTTCCGATCGGCTTCGGCCCGCGCGATCGTCGTGGCATCGCCGCCGGTGACCTGCATGCCCTGCCGCAGGTGCCAGACGGTGTCGAGGCCCTGGGAGAACTCGATGGTGAACGAGAACGCCGTGCCGTCGTGGGAGGCGGCGAGCCCCACGAACTTCGCGGTGAAGGCGTTCACCCGGTGCGCCGGCTGGCGCGGAAGCGCGGCGTGGCTCAGGCGGGCACTCACCGCCGCGTCGTTGCGCCGATGGATGGCGCCGCCGTTCAGGGACAGCGCGTCGGCGCCCACCGCGATGCCGTCATCGTCCCGGTCGGCCGCCGCCACCGTGTAGGTGAACACCAGGAACCCGGGTGTGCTGCGAGCGGCGTCGTAGGCCGCCGCGGGCGTGGCCTGGCCGACGGCGACCGCAAGTTGTGGCGCGCCGGTCACCGCCACCGCTTCGCTGAACCCGACGCCGATGCGGATGACGTCTCCGGTCCGGTGGGTTTGCGCGCCGGCCGCGAGGCCCGCGACGCTGATGCCGGTGACGTAGGGAACGTCCTGCTGCGGCGGCGACACGCTGCTGCCGTCGTCGTCGCGCACCGTGACCTCCGCCGCCCCGGGGGTCTCGACCGTGTAACCGTCGCCGGCGGCGATCGCGGCGACGATCCTGCCGTCCGGCTCGTCGGTGCCGTCCGCATCGGTCTCGACGGTGAGCACGGCCGAGGAGCTGCCCGCAGCGAACACCACGTCCGTGGGCGCGGCGTACCCGTCCGAGCGGCCGATGAAGGAACCCCAGCCGGCTACGTCCACCGCCACCGTCAGCGCGCGGTCCGTCGACCCGGTGCGGGTCAGGGTGAAGGCCGCCGGCGTCCCTTCCACCACCGGGCTGGTCCCGGCCGCGATGGTCACCCCGGCCAGTCCCGGGACGTGGGCCACGGCGTCCGCCTCCAGCGCAACGTCGTATCTGCTGCAGATCTGCGCATCCGTCTCGCACCCGTCCGGGGCCGGCAGGGTCACCGCCACGTCCACCCGGCCTGCCGGCTCCACCGTGATGGTCCAGCGGCGGTCCTGGCCGGTTTCCGCCCGCACGACCGCCGTAACGGCGCCGCCGGCGATCTGCAGGCCCTGCCGCAGGTGCGCGACGTCGCCGAGGTCGTCGGAGAACTCGATGGTGAACGAGAACGCGGTGCCGTCGTGGGTGGCCGCGAGCCCGGGGAACGTCGCGGTGAAGGTCGCCGTGTTCACGCGGTGGGCGGGCTGTTGGGGAAGCGCGGCGTGGCTCAGGCGGGCATTCACGTTCGCGTCGTTGCGCCGATGGATGGCGCCGCCGTTCAGCGACAGCGCGTCGGCGCCCACCGCGATGCCGTCGGCGTCCCGGTCGGTGGCCGCCACCGTGTAGGTGAACACCAGGAACCCGGGCGTGCTGCCGGCCGGGTCGTAGGCCGCCGTGCGCGTGGCCTGGCCGACGGCGATCGCAAGCCGCGGCGAGCCGGTCACCGCCACCGCCTCGCTGAGCGCGACGCCGATGCGGATGGCGTCTCCGGTCCGGTGGACTTCCGCGCCGGGCGCGAGGTCCGCGACGCCGATGCCGGTGACGTAGGGAACGTCCTGCTGCGGCGGCGACACGCTGCTGCCGTCGTCGTCTTGCACCGCCACCTCCGCCGTCCCTTGAAAGTCGACCACGTACCCGTTGCCGGCGACGACCTCGGCGACGATCCTGCCGTCCGGCTCGTCCGTGGCGTCCGCCTCGGTCTCGACGGTGAGCCGGGCCGACGAGTGGCCCGCATCGAACACCACCTCGGCGGGCGCGGCGTACCCGTCCGAGCGGCTGATGAACGAACCCCAGCCCACCACCTTCACCGCCACCGTCAGGGCGTGAGCCGTCGACCCGAACCGTTGCAGGGTGAAGGCCGCCGGCGTGCCTTCCACGACCGCGCCGGCGACCGGGGCGACGGTCACCGGGGCCGGTCCCGGGATGCGGGCCACGGCGGTCTCGGCCAGCGGGATGTCGGGGTCGCTGCAGATCTGTGCAACGTTCTCGCACCCGTCCGGGGCCGGCAGGGTCACCGCCACGTCGCCGCCGGACGGGCTCACCGTGACGATCCAGACAACGACAAGGCCTTGTGCGGCCTGCCGGACGCCGGTGACTTCGCCGCCCGCAACATGCAGGCCCTCCTCCAAGTGTCGATACGTACCGAGAGCGGCGCTGAACGCGATCGTGATCTCGAACGGCGTCTGTCCGTCGTGCCCGTCGGGGGCGGTGATGGAGGTCACGCGGAACGGCGCCACGTTGACCCGGCGCGCCGGGTCGGCGGCCAGCCCCGGGTGGCGAAGGTCGGCGTCCGTGCCGGTGCCCTGCCGCGTGATGTTGGCGCCGCGCAGGTTCGGGAAGAGCTGGTTCGGCGCGAAGGCGATGCCGTCGTCGTCGTCGTCCGTCGCGGCGACGGTATACGTGTACACGAGCGTGTCCGCGGTGCTCAGGGCCGCCGAATAGACGGCGTTGCGGGTGCCGTCGCCGATCAGCAGCGGCAGCCGGGGGTGCCCGTACGTGGTGTCCACGTCCACCGGGGCGCTGAAGGTGACGGTCACCTGGATCGGCTCGCCGGTGGTGTAGCTGGGAACCCTGCGCGGGGAAGAGACCGTCACGCCGATGACGTACGGCACCGGCTCTCCGACCACGCGGAACAACCCCGAGAGGGCGTAGAAGCGTCCGAGCAGACGCGGGGAACGGACGGTGGTGGAGGTGATCGGGTTGCCGCTGGAGAGGGCCCCCAGGGTGACGCCGGCTGCATTGCCCAGCGGCCGGAACCCTACGCCGTCAGCGTCGGTGCCGGTGTACGGGTCGTGTTGCGAGTCGAGAGAAATCGGATTCCCGAGGTTGTCCCGCGCGGGATCGACGTGGTCCCAGGAGCCGTCGTAGAGGTCGGGGTAGTCGCCGGCGAGCTTGGGCCCTGCCAGCCAGTAGATGGGTACGCCGCCGGTTCCCGCCGTGTCCGTGTGGTCCCTCGCGTCGGTGGTAGGGGTGCTGCCGAGCACCCGGAAACCCCACGCGTACGGCCGGATCGCCAGGTGGCCGGCCCGGGCGTTGCTTCGCACGTGGTTGTCGTAAAGGGCGATGGAGCGTTCCAGCGCGTGGCGTCTCGTCGAGGTCAGGAACAGGAGCCGGAAACTGTCTCCCGCCGTGAGCCCGGGCGGAGTGAGCACCCAGTCGGGGGCGACGGCGGCGTCCGCGATCGGCACCGTGACCGGCCGCGAGTCGTCGTCGGTGACGATGACGGTCGCGGCGCCGGCCGCGCCGGCCGCGTAGCCGGCGCCGGCCGCCGCGGTCACGGTCGCGGTGACGGCGCCGTCAGGCTCGTCCACGGCGTCGGCCTGCGTCCTGACGGTCACCGACGCGGTGGCGGCGCCGGCGGCGAACGCCGCGGTGGCGGGCGGCCGGTAGCCGTCCTCTGTACGGATGAACGAACCCCGTTGGGCAACCGCCAGGGTCACGGTCAGCGCCTGCGCCGCCGCGCCGGTCCGGCGCAGGACGAAGGTGGCGTCGGCGCCCTCGGTGACGGGGCTCGGGCCGGCCGCGATCGTCACCTCCGGCGGCGTCGCCTGCATCGTCACCGGCGCGGCGGTGGCGGGGTCGCTTTGGCTGGGGCCGTTCACCGCCCGCACCTCGAAGACGTAGACGACGCCGGCGGCCACGTCGTTCACCGTGAAGCCGCCCGCGTTGAACTCGCCGGGAGCGCTTGCGGGGATCGGCCTCCAGGCGGTCGGCGTCGCGTCGCCGGCCGCGTACCGGTACTGGTGGCCGGTGACCTGCGAGCGCGACGCCGGCGCCGCCCAGCTCAGGGTGATGCCGCCCTTGGCGGACTCCGCCACCAGCTCGCGGGGCGCCGGCGGCCGGCCGTCGTCGTCCGCGATGGTGAGCGTCCGTTGGGCCGGCGGCGTCACCCCGGCCGCCGTCCCCTCGGCCGACAGGGTCCCGGTCACCGCGACCCTCTTGTCCGCCGCGTCTACGCCGTTGTCCCTTGCCACCACCAGCACGAGCCCGGCGCTTTCGGTCGCGCCCGCGGCAAACGACAGGGTACGGTTCGTGCTCAGCGAGTAGTCCGCCGCCGTCGCCGGGGCCTCCGGCTCGAAACCGACCTCCACGCTGAACGCGGCCGTCACCGGCGGCGACACCGTCGCCGTCACCCGGGTCGAGGACTCGTTCACCTGCGCCGTGGCGGGATCGTCGCGCTCCGCGATGGAGTCCGCCACGAGCCGCAACGTGACCACCGGCCGGCCGGCAAGCACCTCCAGCTCGTACGCCTCGTAGTCCGGCTGGATCCGGTAGCCCTCGTGGCCGCGCGGGAGCGGCGGCAGGTCGCCGATGCGAACGTGCACCGCGGCCGGCGAGCCCTCCGGGCGGACCGCCGTCACCGCGTCGCTCTCCGTCGCGCCGGTGGGCACGGTCACCGGGCCGACGGGACTGCCGCCGGTGACGATGACGGGGACCGCCAGGTCGAACGGCGCACCGACGGGGACCCGGGCCGTGAACCGCCCCGAGGCCAGCTGGTGCAGGGAGACCTCGAACAGACAGCACGCGGGGTTGTCCTGGACGGCGAGTGTCTGCAGCGAGGTGAGGCCGGAGAACTGGCTTCCGTGGAAACGCCGGAAGTCGTTCCGCTGCAGGTCGAGGTGCTGGAGCGCCGACAGCCCTCTGAAGGCCTGCGGACGGACGCCGTGTTCCGAGAGCGAGTTTTGCGTCAGGTACAATCGTTCCAGGTTCGACAAGCCGGCGAACCGTTCATCCTGGATCTCCCGAAGGGAATTGCGGGACAGGTCGAGGTCGGTCAGCGATGCCAGCGGCGTGTCGCCGGAGAACAGGCCCGCGGGGATCGATCCGATGGTGTTGTTGCGGATGTACAGCTTCGTCAGGCCGGTAAGCCCGGTGAAGGTCGCGGGGCTCAGCACCGAAATCCCGTTGTTCGCCAAGCCGAGCCAGGTGAGTGACGACAGGCCGTCGAACACGCCGTCGGGCAGCGTTGTGAGCAAGTTGCTGGCGAGTTCGAGGGTGGTGAGCGACGACAGGCCGCCGAACACGCCGTCGGGCAGGGAGGCGATCCTGTTGTTGTAGAGGTTGAGGGTGGTGAGCGACGACAGGCCGTCGAACGCACCGTCGGGCAGGGAGGCGATCCTGTTGTTGTAGAGGTTGAGGGTGGTGAGCGACGAGAGGCCGTCGAACACGCCGTCGGGCAGCGAGGTGAGCTCCTGGCTGTGGAGGACGAGCCCGGTCAGGGAGGAGAGGCCGGCAAAGTCGGCCGCGGCGAGGGTCTCGATCGGGGGAGTGTTGGCGGGCGTCAAAACACCCTCGATGGCGGCCAGGTGCTCGGTGGTGACCTCCGCGCACATGTCGACGCCCGCGATCTTGTCCAGGATGGCCGCCCGTACCTGTTCCGTGCGCTTGCAGATGCCCGCGCCCCCGCTTGCCGTCACCGTGGCTTCGTTCGACGGTTCGCTGCTGCCGCCGCCGTTCACCGCCCGCACCTGGAACGCGTAGGTCACGCCGTGGGCCAGCCCGGTGACGGTGACGCCTGCCTGATTCGGCCCGCCCGGAACGCTGCCGTCGATGTCCGTCCAGGTACTCGGATAGGCGCCGTCCAGTGGCCGCCGGCGGTACTGGTGGCCGCTGATGTCGGCGCCGGAGGCCGGCGCGTCCCAGGCCAGGGCCGCCCCGCCGACGCGCGGCGTCGCGGTCAGCGTCGTGGGCGGTTCGGGGCCGGCATCGTCGTCGGCGATGGTCAGAGCGACCGCGGCCGGCGCCGTGATCCCGTTCACGTTGTCCGCGGTCGCGGATACGGACACCGTCTTGGCCGCCGCGCTGAAGTCGTTGTCGACGGCGCCGAGGGTCACCGTGCCGGTGCCGGCCGTGGCGCCCGCCGCCACCGTCAAGACCGGATTCGCGCTCAGCGTGAAGTCCGCCGGCCGCGCGGGCGCCACCGCCTGCACCGTCACCGTGAGCGTGGTGGGGGCGCTGGACGGCCGATCGAGCGTCACGGTCACCGCCGCCGTTCCGCCATCCTCGGCGATCGACGCCGGCTCCAGCGACAGGGCGGCGACCGGCGAGGGGTCGTCGTCCGCCACCGTCACCGTGGCCGAGGACGGGGCGCCGACGACGTAGTCCGTTCCCGCCCGCAGCGTCGCGGTGACGGCGCCGTCCGGCTCGTCCGCCCGGTCGTCCCGGACCGCCGCCGTCAACGTGGCCGCCGCCGCGCCGGCCGCGAACGTGAGTGTCGCCGCTTCGGTGGCCGTCCCCGTCAACGGGTCGGTGTACGCGAGGTCGACCGACACGGTCAGTGTCGCCGCCGTCGGCACGGTGCGGCCGACGGTGAAGGTCGCGGCCGCCGCCTCGGCAACGGTCGCGGCGCCGGCGGTGACGGAGACCGCCGCCACCACGGTCACGGCGTAGGTCGCGGGCGTCGTGCCGTCCGCGGCGGTCAGCTCGACGGTGATCCGCGTCAGGTCGGCGGCCAGGCTTACCTGGTGCCCGCCGGTGACGCCGTCGGCGTCGGCCGGCGCGATGACGACGGTGGCGCCGCTGTCGCTTGCGGCGGCGGCCACCGTGGCGGAGGTGGCCGCGCCCTGCGGCGCGGCGGTGTATTCCCGGGTCGCCGGGTCGAAGGCGGGGCTCAGGGTCATGCCGTCGATGGACAGCGCCGCCAGCGTGGCGTCGGCCGAGGCCGGCGGGGTCAAGGTGGCATCCACGCGCAACGGGAAGCGTGTCCAACTGTTGCCGACGAGGTCGGCGTCGCGCCCGGTGAGGGCGTTGCGGATGGTCGCGCCGCCGGTGGCGAGCGTGTCCTGCCGGACCACGATCCGGTCGGCCGCATCGCCCGCGGCCACCACGTAGCGGAACACCAGGGCCGAGCCCGAGGTCCGGAGGTAGGCCGCGGTACGGTCCTGCTCGTCGCGGTTGCCTGATTTCAGTCGCAGGGCCAGCTCCGGGGTGCCGCCCGTGCGGTCCACGACCAGCGGGTCGCTGAACGTCACGGTCACCTCGATGGCCTCGCCGAGGCCGTACGCATCGCCGGCGGAGCGCGGCGTGGAGGTGATGTCCACGCTGACCACGGTCGGTACGGAGTGCACCCGGTGCGCCGGCTGCCCGAAGACGGTGTGGAACGCCCGGCTGGCGGTGACGGCGGCGGCGGCCTGCTTGGTGATGGCGCCCCCGGACAGGCCGCCGCCGGTGATCGTGATGCCGTCGTTGTCGTGGTCCGCCGCCGTTACCGTGTAGCCGAACACCAGCACGGTGTCGGTGCTCTCTTCGGCCCGATAGCCGGCCTGCCGCGTCTCGCTTCCGATTTCCAGGGCCAGTTGCGGTGAGCCGCTTGCCGTCACCGCCTCGCTGAAGGTGACCGCGACGCGGACCTCGTCCCCGGTCGCGTACTCGCGGTCCGCGCCGGCGTCCGAGGTGATGGCGGCGCCGGCAACGTAGGGGACGCCGGCGTCGATCGCCCGGAACACCGGGGAGAGGGCGTAAAGGCGTTCCCGACTATTGAGACCGAGAATCCGTCCGTCGTTCAGCACCTCCCCGTCATAGGGATCGCCGGTGCGCACGAAGTCGGCGCCGGGCACGTCGCTCGCGTGCCTGGTGCCGTCGTTGTTCGAACCGGTGCCTACGATCATTCTCAGCTTCTGGTTCGCAGTGAACATGGAGCCGTTCGTCTTGCGCAGGTCTGCGTGGTTCTGCCACGCGCCATCGTAGAAATCGGCGTTGTCGTCCGCGACCCGAGCGCCGTTCAGCCAGTAGATGGGCACGCCGAGGGCCTGCTCGGGGTTGGTCCCGGTGTTGTCGCGGGCGTCCACCGTCGAGGAGCTGGCCACCACGCGGAACGACTCGCCGTACGCTCGGATCGCCTCGTGCCCGACGTTGCCGGCGACTTCCTCCTGCACGAACGTGTTGTAGTCCTCGATTCTCCAGGATTTGAGCGAACGCTTCTTGGTGATCGCCAGCAGCCGGAACGGTTCACCCGTCCGGATGTCGGCGGGCTTCAGCGCCCAGTCGGACGGGACGATGGACGTTTCCTGCGCCGGCGCCGGCGCCGCGGACAGCAAAGCCGCGCATGCGAGCGCAGCCAGCACTCGGCCGGGCGCGGCGAGGCGGGAGAGAGGAGCCCTCGTGTTCGTTCGAGGGAAAAAGGGATCACGCCCTTTGAAAGAGCCCATGCACCCCTTTCTTGTCAGTGTGTAAAGCTTCACGATTAAAATGCCCGTAACTATATGAAATGGTCATTAAATGTCAATTGATAAACGATTGTGATAAAAGGAGCAGATTATTTCCCTGCAAGATGGCCGCCTTTGCTCGCGACAGGGGTTCGGGCGAACCCGTTCGCGAGAGCATGCGCGGCAAGCCTTCAGGTACCGGCGAACTTCTATCGGAGCCGGAAAAGGGTTATGATCTCTGCCCATGGCCGGTACTCTTATCCTCGCTGCCCACGTCGCCGCCGGCTCGGTTGCGTTGGCCGCGGCGCTGATCGCCCTGCTGGCGGTGAAGGGGGGCGCGGGTCACGTGAGGGCGGGGCGCGTCTATGCCGCGGCCATGGCGGCGGTTGCGGTCACGGCGTTGCCGCTGGCGGTACTCGGGTCCGACCTGCTCCTTTCGCTGATCGCCGTATTCAGTTTCTATCTGGTATTCGCCGGCTGGCGCTTTGCCCGGAACCGCCTCGGGCGCGCGCAGCCGGTGGACTGGGCGGCCGTGGCGGTCATGGGCTTGACCGGCCTGGGAATGTGGGTCTACGGGGCGGCGCTGCTGTTGCGAGGCGCCGCCGAGTGGGTCACGATGGCGTTGTTCGGGACCATCGCCCTGGGGCTGTGCGTCGCCGACGCCGGCCTCCACCGCGCTCCGGGCGGCGCGGGCAGGCGGCGTATCGCCCGCCATCTCACCAATATGCTGGCGGGGACCATCGCCACCGTCACCGCGGTGGTGGTGGTCAACGTGGAGACCCGTCCCGTGTGGCTCGCGTGGATCCTGCCGACGCTTGTCATGACGCCGCTGATCGTCTGGTGGAACCGCCGGGTGGCCCGGTCGGCGGGATCGGGATTCGGCGGTTGACGGTTTGTCCCGGCGCGAGTGAGCCGGAACCGCTCAAGGGACCGGAGGACGGCATGAGACACGGCGTTCGCCGCGGCCGGCGGTGGAGTTCCGCGGCCGTGGTGTTGGCGGGCCTTCTGATGCTCACGAATGCGGGCGCCGGGAGCGAAGCCGCCGACCGGGCGGGGATCTACGCGGGGGTCTTCGGCGGTGTGGGTCGAACAGCCGGCCGCCTTGCGGACCCCGAGGGCTTTGCCGACTGGGGTCATCCGGGTTCGGTGTCCAACTACGACAACTCCGGGCTCATGGGCGGAGCGCTGTTGGGCAAGCGGTTCCGCCTCGGCGCCGTGCCGCTCAGGCTGGAGCTCGACGCCGCCTTCGGCGGCCGGACGGCGAGGACCGACAGGCTCGACCCGGAGGGCCGGGACGAGACCGCCAAGGCCCGGTTCCGATGGATCGCCACGGCCCGTGTGGGGATCGAAAGGGAGCAGGGCCCGGTGACGATGTTCTTGAACGGGGGGATGGCGGCGGCCGGCATCGCGAACTCCGTAACCGACATCGACTTCCGCGGGGACCAGCCGCCGGTGTTCGACCCGGACGATTCCTTTGTCGACGACTCGACCGCGGTGGGCTGGGTCGTCGGACTCGGAGTGGAAGCTCCGCTGGCGGACGCCTGGACGCTGCGGTTCGACGGCTCTTATCTCCGCTTCGGCCCGAGCACCCACAAGGTGAACCGCTCGGGCAACAACCGTTGCGGAGCGGGAGGCCCGCGGCGGCCATGCCCCTACCGGGTCGAGAACAGCCTGGCCCTGGTGCGGCTGGCCGTGATCTACCGTTTCGGCCGCTAGTGTTGTGTCTCACAAATAGGTTTACAAACCTGCTGGTCTTTTTCGCCGTCGGCTGCGTTGCTCTTCCTCGCGTGGTGCACGCCACTGGGGGGCGACCGCAGGTCGCCCCTACAGGTCCTGAGCGTAGCGGAGCGAAGTCGAAGGACGCCTTGCCGACAACGAAAAATCCTGCGCATCTTTGTAAACCTATTTGTGAGACACAACACTAGTGAATCAGCGTCCTTCGACTTCGCTACGCTGACGCTTCGCTACGCTCAGGACGAACGGGGGAATCTCGGGACGAACGGGGGAATGTTTCCAAACCGTTCGTCCTGAGCATGTTAAGGGCCTCACGGCCCCAGGGTCTATGGCAGTAACTGCGCTGCAAACCACCCGTTCGCCCTGAGCGTAGTGAGGCGTAGCCGAGCGAAGTCGAAGGGCGCAAGCTCGCAGTTACTTGGAAGCCCTTCGACAAGCTCAGGACAGGCTTGTCGAAGGGCTCAGGATGCGCGGGGCGAAAATGACCAGAAGATTTGTAAACCTGTTTGTGAGACGCAACACCAGCCTGCCGCGGGAAGCGAGTTGGCCAAGATGAGCCGCATCCTGTTCCCCGTGATTCTCTCGGGCGGGGCCGGAACCCGCCTCTGGCCGCTGTCACGGGAGCTTCATCCCAAGCAGTTCCTGCCGCTTCTGGAGGAGCATACGCTGGTGCAGGCCACGGCCCGGCGCCTGGCGTCGCTGGACGAACCGCGGGAGCCCATCGTGGTGTGCAACGAGCGCCATCGGTTCATGGTGGCCGAGCAGCTCCGGGCCGTCGACGTCCGCCCCTCGGCCGTGTTGCTGGAGCCGGTAGGCCGCAATACGGCGCCGGCCATCGCCGCCGCGGCACTGGCGGCCCGTGCCCTGGCGGACGGCGGCGAAGACCCCATCCTGCTGGTGCTTCCGGCGGACCACCTCATCCGCAACGAAGAGCGGTTTGCGGCGGCGGTGCGGACCGCGGTCCGGGAAGCCGCGGCCGGGAGTCTGGTGACGTTCGGGGTGGCGCCCACCTACGCGGAAACCGGTTACGGCTACATCAGGGCGGCCGGTCCGACGGGCGTCACGGAGGAAGGCCGGCGGGTGGAGCGGTTCGTCGAGAAGCCGGACGCGGCCACGGCCGCCGGTTACCTGGAGGACGGCGGCTACTACTGGAACAGCGGCATGTTCGTGTTCCCGGTGTCGCGGTACCTGGACGAGCTCGAGGCTCAAGCGCCGGCCGTCCGCGAGGCGGTGGCGGCGGCTTACGGGAAGGCTTCGGAGGACGCCGGCTGCCTGCGTCTGGAGGCGGAGTCCTTTGCGCGCGCCCCCGCCGTCCCGGTGGACCGCGCGGTCATGGAACGGACGTCCGGCGCGGTGATGGTGCCGCTCGAAGCCGGCTGGTCCGACGTGGGCTCGTGGGCCGCGCTGGCCGATCTGGACGAGAAGGATGACGCGGGCAACGCCGTCCGCGGAGACGCGATCCTGGAAGGGGTCCGCAACACCTGCGTCCGCGCCGGGGACCGGCTGGTGGCCGCGGTCGGCGTATCCGATCTCGTCATCGCGGACACCGCGGACGCGGTGCTGGTGGCGCGCCGGAACGCCGTCCCGGAGCTGGGGAAGCTGGTGGAGCGGCTCGGGGCGGCGGGGCGGCACGAGCACCGGACTCACCGCAAGGTCCATCGCCCCTGGGGCACCTTCGACGACGTGCACGGCGGCGACGGCTTCAAGGTCAAGCACATCGTGATGAACCCCGGCCAGGCCCTCTCCCTGCAATCGCACCGGCACCGCGCCGAGCACTGGGTGGTGGTGCGCGGCACCGCGCGGGTGACCCGGGGAGACGAGACGTTCGACCTGTCGGAGAATCAGTCTACCTACATCCCCCGGGGAACGAGGCACCGGCTGGCGAATCCGGGCGCGGCGCCGCTCGAGCTGGTGGAAGTTCAGTACGGCAGCCCGCTGACGGAGGACGACATCACCCGCTACGAAGACATCTACGGCCGGGCGGACGCCGACGATCCGGAACGGTGACGCGCTACTGCCCGCGTTGGCGCAGGCGCGCGCGAGTCTGCCGCAGGCCGGCCCGCGCGTTTTCGTGGTGCGGATTCAGGGAGAGGGCGCGCCGGAAGCTGCGCCGCGCCGCGTCCAGCCGGCCCAGGTGGTGCAGGGAAGCGCCGGCGTTGGAGTGGGCGTCGGCGTTGTCGGGATGGAGCTCCGCCAGTCTTCGGTACAGCGCCAGGGCCTCGCGGTAGCGCCGGTCTGCGAACCGCCGCGCCGCGGCGCGGTCCAGGGCCTGTATCCGGAGCGCGCGGAGACCCTTGACCGTCCGCGCCGGCGGCTTCAACGCCAGCGCCCGTTCCACCGCGTCGACCGCCGCGCCGTACCGGCGGAGGCGCAGCATAGCGTCGGCCATGCCGGCATGGGCCATGGCATACCCCGGGTCTTTCGCCGCCACGGCGCGGTACGTTTCCACGGCTTCTTCGAGTCGGCCGCGCCGGCGCAGGGTCTCGGCGATGTTCTGGAGCGTATTCCGAGGGCGACGGCCGAAGCGGTCGCGGGGCTTCAGGGCCAGGGACCGGCGCAGGTGTCTCTCCGCCTGTTCGTACCGGTGCCGCTCGAAGGACTCGGTTCCGGCGTAGTGGTGGGCGGCCCAGGAGTCCGGATTCACCGCCGCGGCGTGGCTGAACAGGGTCAGGTCGTCCTGGTACACGCCCGATTGTTTCCACGTCGCCGTCCCCAGCAGCAGCAGCACGGCCAGGCCCGCGCCGGCCGCGGCCTTCCTGGGCGCGTCCGGCAGTCGGACGGCGCCCCGCGCCGCGGCCCCGATCGCCAGCGCCAGCACCCCGGCGCCGGCGAGATATTGATAGCGGTCGGCCGCAAACGACACGTTCATGTAGCCGTAGTCGACGAAACCGAGCACGGGCGACAGCGTCACCGCGAAGAACAGGAGGCAGGCCAGCGGCCCCCGGCCGGTGCGGTGGCGCAGCAACCACAACCCCGCCGCCAGGCAGACGGCGGCGATGAGGTACCCCCAGGCCGCCGGGCTGGCGGTATCGACGTCCCAGTGGGGGTAGAACAACGCCAGGTCCACCGGCCACAGCAGCTTCCCGGCGTAGAACCACAGCGCGTGGGCCGCGATCAGCGCTCGCTGGACCGGCGAGTAGTCGAAGGACAGGTTCACCTTGCTGTAGACGGCCATGTCGACGGCGATCAGGGCCAGCCCCACCAGGGCCATCGGCAACAGGCGCAGCAGGTCCGCGCCGGTCACCCGTCCGTGCTTCCACCAATGCCGGATCAAGAGCGCCGCGGGCAGGGAGACCGCGCTGGACTTGCACAGCAGGGCGGCGGCGAACAGCGCCAGCGCGGCGAGGTGGCGGCGGAGGCGCGGCGTTTCGACGAAGCTCAGCCAGGCCGAGAAGGCGGCGAGATAGAAGAGCGTCGAGAGCAGGTCCTTTTGAGCGATGACCCAGGTAACCGACTCCACGTGCAGGGGGTGCACCGCGAACACCGCGGCGATCCACCAGGCCCCCGCGACCCGGAGCCGCCGCAACAGCCGCCACAGCAGCGCGGTGTTGATGAAGTGGAGCGCGATGCTGGCGACGTGAAAGCCGGCCGGCGCGAACCCCCAGAGCTTGTGCTGGAGCCAGAAGGCCGTGTAGAGGAGCGGCCAGTAGTGGTACTCTCCCACCGTCCCTTGCCGGTAGGCGCTGACCGGCGCAAACCAGAGATCCCGGATGCCGCCCCACTCCCTTACGGCGCTCAGCGTGGTGATGATGACGTCGTCCCACACGAAGCCCAGGCGGGTGGCGGGAAGGTAGCTCACGGCGGTCAGCAGGGCCAGCGCCGCCGCCCCGTGCCAGTGCGGGGACCGGCCGGGCGGCCCGTGTTCCCGGATGGGTTCCTCCGTCTTGTTCGCGTGCGCCGCCATTGCCTTGAAACGCCTATGGCTCTGCTTGAGGCAGCATCTTGCGCGCTTCCCTGAGCCCGGTCCGGGCCGTGGCCAGATCGGGCTTGAGGGCGAGCGCGCGCTCGAAGCTCCGGAGCGCCTCCTCGGCCCGGCCCAGGTGGTACAGGACGGCGCCCATGTTGGAATGGGTCTGGGGGTTGTCCGGATCGGTCTCGCGCAACTTCCGGTACAGGTCGAGGGCCTCTTGGTAGCGCTTCTGGCCGAAGCGCACCATCGCCAGGCGGTCCAGCGCCTGGCGATGACGCGGCTCCAGGGCAAGGGCGCGCTCGAAATGCCCGGCCGCGTCCCCGACCCGGTTCAGCGCCTGCGCCGCCCGCCCCGCCAACGCGTGGCGCCCGGCGGCGGCGGGCGAGTCCGGATCGAGGGCCAGGGAGCGGGACAGCGACGCCAGGCCCTCGTCGTAGCGCTTCAGGTCGAAGAGCATGGCCCCGCCCGGCGTGGGCATGCGCGTAGTCCGGGTGGGCGGCCAGCAGGGCGCCGAAGGCTTCGAGGGCTTCCCGGTAGCGTTGCTGCTTCCGGAGTCCTTCGGCCATGTTCTGGAGCGTGGCCTGGTCGTCGGGACGCAGCCGGCTGGCCCGAAGCCAGTAATCGCGGGCCTCGTCGGGGCGGCCTTGCGCGTGGCGCGCGTCGGCCAACTGCACCAGCGGGCGGGCGTCGGCGGGGTCGATGCGCGCGGCGCGCTGGTAGTGGCGGACGGCGGCGTCGAGCCGGCCGAGAGCCTGGAGCGCCTGGCCCGCGATGATGTGAACGGTGCCGGCCATGGGAGCATCGGGGTCCAGCGCCAACGCGCGCTCGATGGCCGCCACCGCTTCCTCGTAGCGCTTCAGTTGAAACAGCGAGTCTCCCAGGCCGGCGTGGGCCAGCGCGTAGCGGGAGTCGAGCTCGAGGGTGGCGCGATAGGCTTCGACGGCCTCCTGGTGGCGCCCCTGCCGCCGCAGCGTCTCGCCCAGGTTCTGGCGCAGGCTCTTGTGGCGCGGGTCGATGGCCAGTCCGCGGCGGATGGCCGCGTGGGCCTCCTCGAAACGGCCGAGGTTCAACAGTGCCAGGCCGAAGTTGGAGTGGGCGCCGGCGGACTCCGGGCGTTGCTGCACCGCGAGGCGGGAGGCTTCGAGGCCGTCCTCGTGGCGGCCGGCATCGATCAGGGCGTGGCCGAGGTTGAGGTAGGCATCGCGGGCAGCGGGGTTGAGGGAGACGATGTGGCTGAAGAAGGCGAGCTCGTCCTTGTAGATGCGGCTCTGGTTCCAGGTGAGCACGCCCAACAGGGCCAGCACCGCCGCCAAAAGGCCGCGGGCGCCGATGGCGTACCCCTCCGGCAGCCGGCCCACGCCCCAGGCCGCTCCCCCCACCAGCACCGCCAGCACGCCGATGCCCGCCAGGTACTGGTAGCGGTCGGCCACGAACGAGAACTGCATGTAGCCGTAGTCCACGAAGCCCAGGACCGGCGCCAGCGTCACGACGTAGAACAGCGCCCCGGCCAGCGGCCCGGGCCCCAGGCGGTGGCGGCTCAGCCACAGGAACGCCGCCGCGGCCGCGGCCGCCGCCGCCCAGGCCCAGGCCGCGGGGTCGCCGGCGCGGACGTCCCACAGGGGGTAGATCACCGCCAGGTCGGTGGGCCACAGCAGCTTGCCGGCGTAGAACCACAGCGCCCGGCACGCGATCAGCAGCCGCTCCACCAGCGAGTAGCCCAGCGCCAGCGGCTCCCGGGAGGTGTAGTACCACAGGTCCCCCAGGGTCACCGCCAGCCCCACGGCGAAGAACGGCGCCAGCCGGAAGAGGTCGGCGGCGGCGATCCGCCGCCGCTTCGCCCAGTGCCAGATCAGGAGCGCCGCCGGCAGGGTCACCACCACGGACTTGGACAGCAGCCCGGCGGTGAAGAGCGCCAGCGCCAGGGCGTAGCGGCCTCGCCCGGGGGTTTCGACGAAGCGGATCCAGGTGAGCGCGGCGGTGAGGTAGAACAGGGCCGAGAGCAGGTCCTTGCGCTCGATGACCCAGGCCGCCGACTCGACGTGGAGCGGGTGCACGGCGAAGACCGCTGCCACGGCCCAGGCGCCGGGCACCGCCAGGCGGGCGAGCAGGCGCCACACCAGCACGGAGTTGACCCAGTGCAGCAGCAGGTTGACGGCGTGGTAGCCCAGGGGCGCCAGCCCCCACAGCATGTGCTCCAGCCAGAAGCTGGTGTAGACGACGGGCCAGTAGTGACCCTCGTTCCTGATGTCGGCCGGCGAGAACCAGATGCTCCAAAGCCCCGGCCAGGTGTGAAGCACCGGCTCCTCGGTGAAGATGATGTCGTCCCACACAAAGCCCGCCCCGAGCGCCGGAAAGTAGCTTACGGCCACCATGATGCCGAGGGCCAGCATCCCCGCGCCGGCGTCGGGGATGCCGCGCAGCCGGGAAGAAAGCGACGAACGCGGCGCCGCCGCGGCCTGACCGCCACCGGACGCCCTCGCCGCCGCCGCGCCTTTTCTCCCGGTCTCCGTCCGCTCCCGGCGTCCGAGTTTGTCCCGCTTCTTCTCCATTCGTTCCGAGCCTGGGAGTATGTCTGAGTAATCGGTCTGTCCTTCGACTACGCCTGTCCTGAGCCCTTCGACAAGCCTGTCCTGATCTTGTCGAAGGGCTTCCAAGTAACTGCGAGCTTGCGCCCTTCGACTTCGCTCGCCAAGGCTCGCTACGCTCAGGGCGAACGGGTGGTTTGCAGCGCAGTTTACGGCCATGGACCCTGGGCCGTGAGGCCCTTAACATGCTCAGGACGAACGGAGAAATGCTAACACAACCGTTCGTCCTGAGCCCTTCGACAAGGCTCAGGACAGGCGTAGCGAGCCTTGGCGAGCGAAGTCGAAGGACCCTTTCACTGCTCCTGAGAATTCTCGGACAGGCTCCTAGGGCCGCGGCGTCTCCTCGGGCGCCGCGGATCCGCGCCGCGCCAGCAGCCGGCGCATGTGGGCCGCGCCGGTCCTGGCCATCTTCAGGTCCGGATCGAGCGACAGCGCCCGTTCGAAGCTCCGCAAGGCCGCGGCGTGGCGTCCGAGATGGTACAGGGCGGCGGCCAGGTTGGCGTGGACCTGTGCTCCGGCGGCGGCGGGCTCCGCCAGTTTCCGGTAGAGCCCGGCGGCCTCTTCGTAGCGCTTCCGCCCGAAACGCAGCATGGCGAGACGGTCCAGGGCCTCGGTGTTGCCCGGGTCGGACCTGGCGGCCTGCTGGTAGCGCGCCGCCGCCTCCTCGGGCTGCCCCAGGGACAGGAGCGCCCGGCCGGCCAGCACGTGGAGGACGCTTGCCACCGGCAGGTCCGGCTGTAGCCCAAGCGCGCGGTCCATGGCCGCGACGGCATCCGCATGCCGGCCGGAATGGAACAGCGCGATCCCCCGGCCGGCGTGGGCGGGGGCGAACTCCGGGTCCAGCTCCAGGGCCGCGCCGTAGGTCTCCAGGGCCAGTTCGCGGCGCCCGCGCTTCCGCAACGTCTCGGCCACCGTGTGGAGGATCGCCGGGTCACCGGGCGACAGCTCCCGGGCCCGGCGCAGGTGCTCGCGGGCCTCGTCGAAACGCTGCTGGGCGGTCCGCAGGTTGGCCAGCTCCGCCAACGGCCACGGGCTTTGCGGGTCCATCTCCGCGGCTCGGCGGAAGTGCCGCTCTGCCTGATCCGGGCGTCCCAGGGCCTGCGCCGCCCGGCCCGTCAAGAGGTGCATCGACACGGCGATGGCCCGGTCGGGTTTCAGGGACAGGGCCTTTTCGGCGGCCGCCAGCGCCTCTTCGTAGCGTTTCATCGCGAACAGCGCCGTCCCCATGCCGGCAAAGGCCCGCAAGTCATGGGAACCGATGCGGAGCACGGCGCGATAGGCTTCGACGGCTTCCTGAAGGCGGCCTCGCCGGCGCAACAGCTCGGCGAGGTTCTGACGCGCGGTGGCGCTGCGCGGATCGAGCTGCAACGCCCGCCGGAGGTGCCGCTCCGCCTCGTCGAGCCGCTCCAGCTTCAACAGGGCGCGTCCGACGTTGGAGTGGGCGCCGGCGGAGTCCGGCCGGTGCTTGACGGCGAGGCGGCTGGCCGCGAGCCCGTCGTCGAACTTGCCGGCCTCGAAGAACGCGGTGCCGAGGTTGAGGTAGGCATCGCGGGCAGCGGGGTTGAGGGAGACGATGTGGCTGAAGAAGGCGATCTCGTCCTTGTAGATGCGGCTCTGGTTCCAGGTGAGCACACCCAACAGGGCCAGCACCGCCGCCAAAAGGCCGCGGGCGCCGATGGCGTACCCCTCCGGCAGCCGGCCCACGCCCCAGGCCGCTCCCCCCACCAGCACCGCCAGCACGCCGATGCCCGCCAGGTACTGGTAGCGGTCGGCCACGAACGAGAACTGCATGTAGCCGTAGTCCACGAAGCCCAGGACCGGCGCCAGCATCACCACGTAGAACAGCGCCCCGGCCAGCGGCCCGGGCCCCAGGCGGTGGCGGCCCAGCCACAGGAACGCCGCCGCGGCCGCGGCCGCCGCCGCCCAGGCCCAGGCCGCGGGGTCGCCGGCGCGGACGTCCCACAGGGGGTAGATCACCGCCAGGTCGGTGGGCCACAGCAGCTTGCCGGCGTAGAACCACAGCGCCCGGCACGCGATCAGCAGCCGCTCCACCAGCGAGTAGCCCAGCGCCAGCGGCTCCCGGGAGGTGTAGTACCACAGGTCCCCCAGGGTCACCGCCAGCCCCACGGCGAAGAACGGCGCCAGCCGGAAGAGGTCGGCGGCGGCGATCCGCCGCCGCTTCGCCCAGTGCCAGATCAGGAGCGCCGCCGGCAGGGTCACCACCACGGACTTGGACAGCAGCCCGGCGGTGAAGAGCGCCAGCGCCAGGGCGTAGCGGCCTCGCCCGGGGGTTTCGACGAAGCGGATCCAGGTGAGCGCGGCGGTGAGGTAGAACAGGGCCGAGAGCAGGTCCTTGCGCTCGATGACCCAGGCCGCCGACTCGACGTGGAGCGGGTGCACGGCGAAGACCGCTGCCACGGCCCAGGCGCCGGGCACCGCCAGGCGGGCGAGCAGGCGCCACACCAGCACGGAGTTGACCCAGTGCAGCAGCAGGTTGACGGCGTGGTAGCCCAGGGGCGCCAGCCCCCACAGCATGTGCTCCAGCCAGAAGCTGGTGTAGACGACGGGCCAGTAGTGACCCTCGTTCCTGATGTCGGCCGGCGAGAACCAGATGCTCCAAAGCCCCGGCCAGGTGTGAAGCACCGGCTCCTCGGTGAACACCACGTCGTCCCAGACGAAGCCGCCGCGCAGCGCCGGGAAATAGGCGGCTCCCACCAGCAACCCGAAGGTGAGCGCGGTCAGGCCGTACCGGCGCAGGAAGCCGTCCGGCAAGGCGCAGCCGGCGCCGGGTGCGCCGGAGGATTCCCGGACCCGGGCGCATCCGGACGGCGCGGCGGGGTCCGCGGACGGCCTCACGATCCGCCGGCCTCCGGTCCGGGGCGGTGGGAGGGCTCGGGCCGCCGCCCGTAGACGTACAGATCGGCAACCACGAAGTTGACGAGGCTGCCCAGGCCGACGCCGCAAAAGAACGCCAGCAGGCGGTGACGGTCGAACAGGCCGACATAGCTCGTCAAGAGCGCGTAGCTGCCGACGTTCACCCCGAGTCCGATGAGGCTGCTGGCCATGAACCGGGCCAACTGGCCCAGGCGCGGCTGGCGCGCCCGTTCGCTGAAGGTCAGCCCGCGGTTGAGGGCCCAGTTCCAAGCCACCGCGGGCCAGAAGGACAGGAAGCGCGCCAGGCGGTGCTCGACGCCGGCCCACTGGAGGCCCAGGTAGCAGGCGAGGTCGAGGACGAGGCCGCTGGCGCCCACGGCGCTGAAGAAGGGGACCCGCGCCAGGGTGCCGAACTTGTGATTGTAGAGTCGGGAGAGGTGGCGCAGGAACCGGATCTGCTGGCGCCAGTTCATCTTGCTGGAGCCCGCGCTCCGGTCACGGAAATCGATGGGGACCTCCCGCACCCGCAACCGCCCGCGCACCATGAGCTCCAGGGCGATCTTGTAGCCCATGGGCCGCAAGGTCCGGAGATCCGGCAGCGCGCCGCGGCGGGTGGCGAAGAAACCCGACATGGGGTCGGCGCAGTCGACCAGCGGACGCGCCAGCCAGGTCGCCAGCCGGGAATTCAGCACGCGGTAGAGACTCCAGGAGCGGTCCACGATGCCGCCGGACGTGTAGCGGCTGCCGATGGCCATGTCACAACCGGCGTCCAGGGCGGCCAGCAGGTCGACGATGCGCTCGGGCGGGTGCGAGAGGTCCGCGTCCATCACCACCAGACGGTCGAAGCGGCATTGCCGGATGCCCTCGATCACGGCCAGGGACAGATCCCGAGGCTTGTCCCGGCGGGTCACCATGCGCACCGGCAGGCGCCGTCCCAGTTCCGCGGCCGCGGCCTCGCTGCCGTCGCCGGAGTCGTCGTCCACCAGCAGCAGCTCCCACTCGATGCCGCTTTGGGACAACGCCGCGGCGATGCGCTCCGCCAGGGCCGGGATGTTGGCCGCCTCGCGATACGTCGGCACGACGATGGAGAGGGTGCGGCCGGCGTGCTCCAAATCGTGGGGTGTAGTCGGCATGGACGCTTGTGGACCTTGAGCGGTTGCGGCCTGGGGCAATGGCCGTTTCCGGACGCTGCAAGGAATTCTATTTATTCGATAATTGGTCTTTTTGGCAACCGTGGGCGCATCCGGATCGGCCGCGCCCGGGCGCCGTTGTCGCGGTGTTCAGGGTCGCCGGGATCCGGCGACGCCGGGTGTGGTGGTGCCGCGTCGCGTGGCCAGCTCGGCGTAGCAGTAGGCCAGGGCAAGGGCGCGGTAGGGCCGCCAGCGTTCGGCAAAGGCGCGCATTTCGGCCTCGGTGGCTTTCCCGGTTTTGCCCAACAGGCCTTGAGCCACGTATTTGACCACCCCCAGGTCGCCGCCCGGGAACGTATCCGCGCGCGCAAGGCCGCGCATCAACGCGATCTCGGCCGACCAGCGGCCGATGCCCTTGATGGCGGTCAAACGCTCGACCACATCGTCGTCGGACAGCGCTGCCCACTCGGCGGCCGCGGCCGGAAAAAGGGCATTGGAGGCAAAGGTCTGGCCCAGACGGATCAGCGTGCCCGCCTTGGAATTGCTCAGCCGGAAGCCGCGCATGACGTCCACGCTCTGCTCGGCGAACCGGCGCGGCTCGGGAAACGCGTAGCAGGTGCGTCCCCGGTAGCGCCGTTTGCGGCCGAAGGTTTCGACGAGCGCTCTCTTGATGGAATTGGCGAACGTGAGGTTGACCTGCTGGGAGAGAACCGCCGTGACCAGCGCTTCAAAGAGCGTCGGGCTGGAGGTGATGCGCAGCCCGCGGAACCGGGACACCAGCGGCGCCAGCATCTCGTCCTTGCGCGCCAGGCGGTAGAACGGCTTGAGATCGAGGTCGGTGCAGAGGATGTGGCGGAGCTGCCCCTCGAACGCGGCCCGCTTCAGCGGGGCGCTGGTCGCACTGTCCAAGGTCACGTCGAGCCGTGGCTTGGCTACCGTGCCTGCGTCGGTCACCGTAGCCAGCGCGAGTTGGCGGCCGGCCGCGAGGAGACGCCGGTATCGACTGCCCTCCACGAGATCGACATTCTCGCTCGCAAAGCGCATGAAGCGCGCGGCGGTGAAGTCAAAGGAATACGGCGCCTTCGGGATGATCTGGAACGAGTACGTCATGGAACGGTTTGGGACCCGGTCCCGTGTTGAGATCTGATCTTTTCCGGCTCCCGGCGGGATTGCAGGGACGCGATGGACATCTGCATTGACCGTTCCTCGGTTCATTCACGGACCGTAATGCGTCGCTTGACGCTAAACGCCCGGCATTGTTAGCATGTGCCATGAAGATTCGCAACGCGGTTCACAAGGGGCTTCGCCGATTCATGGAGAACGATAACCCCGCCGCTCTCCAGTCCGCGGTCGTACCCAAGCTGCGACGCATCCTGTCTTTCCTTCAGGACATGGAGCGGGAGGAAGAACTGCGAACGGTTCCGAGTTGGAAGGCGCATCGACTCGCCGGCGATCGTAAGGGTGTCTGGAGTCTGTCGGTCACGAAAAACCGGCGGATCGCGTTTCGGATCGACCCGGTGGAGAGCGAGATCGTCGACCTGAACCATGAAGACTATCACTAGGAGGTGGCCATGAATGCGGTACAGGGCATTCGGATGAAGAACCCGGCCCATCCGGGCGGATTCGTAAAGAGTGAAATCATCGAGGCTCTGGGCTTGTCAGTGACCCGCGCAGCGCAGGTGCTTGGGGTCACGCGCCCCGCGTTATCCGCGCTGCTCAACGAGCGCGTGCATCTTTCGCCTGAAATGGCGCTCAGAATCGAGAAGGCGTTTGGTGTGTCCATGGATACGCTGATGAGGATGCAGAACAGTTACGATATCGCCCAGACCCGTAAGCGGTATGACGACATCAAGATTGTTCCGTTCGAGGGACAAGTAGCTTGAACGCCGTCCGAGAAAACGCTTTCGACAGAACGGCAACCATGCAAGTTGCTCGGTAGACGGTTCCAGAAACACTATCCCTTCCCGGGATCCTCATAATAGTGCTCGTAGTACCACTCCGCGATCTCACCTCCCGTGGTCAACCACACGGCGTCGTGGGAGCAGATGTATTCCAGGGCGAGGTCGAGGTACTTGATGCGGAGGGGGACGCCGATGATGAAGGGGTGGAGGGGGATGCACAACACGGTGCCGTTGCGTTCGCCGTCGCGGTAGAGAACGTCGAACTGGTCGCAGACCTGCTGGAGGTACTCCCGCGGGGTGTAGTTGTTGCGCAGGAAGAAGTTGATGTCGTTGAGGCCCTGCTCGTAGGGTACGGCGAGCATGCGTCCGCTCTTTACACGCATGGGGACGGGTTGGTCGTCGAAGCCCCAATCGCACAGGTAGTCGAACCCCACGTTCGCCAAATGGTCCGGGGTGTCGAAGGTTTCGGCCAGGGCGGGACCGAGCCAGCCCCGCGGCGCCTTGCCGGTGGCCGCGGTGATCTCGTCCCGGACCTGTCGAATCACGGAGCGTTCGTTCGCGGCGAGGTAGGCGGTGAGCGGCATGTTGTTGGTGATGCCGTGCCCGAGCCACTCCCAGTCCCGCTTGACCCCTTCCTCGATAATCTCCCGATGATGGACGCAGACCTCCGAGTTCAACTGGGCGCTGGCCCGGATACCGTGCTTGTCGAGCACCTCCATCATCCTGAAGACGCCCACCCGGGCGCCGTAGTCGCGTTGCGCGTAGCCGCGGACGTCCGGCACCCGGGACATGCCGAAATTGGGGATGGGCTGGTCGATGTGAAAGTACTCGATGTTGGGGCTCACCCAAACGGCGATTCTGGCGTCGTTGGGCCATCTGAGCGTCGGCCGTGTCGTGATGGGTTGATAGTCGTAGCGGTGGTTCTCCATTTCGGGCTCCCAAGAACGAATTTATTTTCGGAGAGAAGATAACATCAACCGCGGGACCACGCGACAGAGGTGCCGGCGCCCTGCCTCTCGCTACGATCCGTATACTCGGACAGGCCTCTGGTGGCAATGTAAGGCGGTTCACGTTAGAGGGTAGGAAAACCGGCGAGGATTCCACATGACGAAACTGAAGACTCCCTTGTGTGACGTGCTGGGGATCGAGCACCCGATCATCCAGGCGGGCATGGGCTGGGACAGCCGCGGGTCCACGACGCCGCCAAAGCTGGTGGCGGCGGTGTCCAACGCGGGCGGCCTGGGGGTCATCGGCGGCAGCCCGCTTCAACCGGAGTTCATACGGGAACGCATTCGTGCGACCCGGGAGCTGACGGACCGGCCTTTCGGGGTGGACATCACTCTGCCGCGGCTGGCGCAGACGCCGTTCGCGGACGTGGGCAACGTACGGGAGTTCCTGGAGCGGACGCATCCCGATCACGTGAGCTTTGTGCAGGAGGCCATCGACGAGTTCGGACTGGAGACCCAGGGCCCGGACCCGTGGTCCAAGGTCAAGACCCCGGACATGGTGCAGCGGCAGTTGGACGTGATCCTGGAGGAGGGCGTCCAGGTGCTGGCCGTGGGGCTCGGCGATACCGCCGAAGTGGTGCCCCTGGCCCGCGACCGCGGCATGAAGGTCCTGGCCCTCTGCGGCAACGTCAAGCAGGCGGTGGGGCACGCGGCCAACGGCGTCGACGTGGTCATCGCCCAGGGCTACGAGGCCGGCGGCCACACCGGAAGAATCGCCAACTTTCCCTTGATCCCCCAGGTGGTGGACGCGGTGCGGCCGACGCCGGTGGTGGTGGCCGGCGGCATTGCCGACGGCCGCGGTCTGGCGGCGGCGCTGAGCCTCGGAGCCGTGGGGGTCTGGTGCGGCACGGTCTTCCTGGCCAGCAAGGAGAGTGAGATCCACGCCGACTACAAGAGCCAGCTCATCCAGGGGCGCACCGAGGACTTCGTGCTCGACCGCTTCCCCAGCGGCAAGCCCAGCCGCCATTACCGGAGCCCGGTGATCCGCAAATGGGAGGCGTCGGGGCTGCAGGCGCTGGAGATGCCGTTTCAGGGAGTGCTCAACGACCAGTTCCGGGTGGCCGCGGAGAGCCGCGACCGGGTGGACCTCATGAGCGTCCCGGGCGGACAGATCGCCGGCCTGCTGGGCGAGGAGGACGTGCGGCCCGCCGCCGAGATCATCGAGGGCATGGTCCGGCAGGCGGCCGAGGTGCTGAGGGCCCGGGCTTCCCTGGCGGTGGGTGATTGAACGCAACGAACGTAACGCGAGGACAGGTCATGGATATCGATCCCGTCAAGTATGAAGTGTTTCTGCATCGGCTGTGGGCCATCGGCGAGGAAGGGCGTCAGACGCTCCAGCGAGTCACCGCCTCGCCCATCGTGGCCCAGGGCGGCGAGGTCATGAGCTCGTTCTATGACATCGAGGGCAAGATGGTGCTGGCCTGCTCCGGCCACCTCCGTTTCGCCGGCGCCACCTCCGACGCCATCAAGTACCTCATCGAATGGTACGGCGAATCGCCGGGCTTCTTCGACGGCGACCAGATCTTCTTCAACGATCCCTACGTGGCCGGCTCCCACACCTACGACATGATGGTGATCAAGCCGATCTTCCACAACGGCGAGCTCATCGCCTGGACCGCCACCAGCACCCACACCGCGGACACCGGCGGGCTGCTGCGGGGGGCTGCCTCCGAGATCTTCCACGAGGGCATCCGCATCCTCGGCGTCAAGGTGGTGGAGAAGGGGGAGTTTCGCGAGGACATTTTCAGGACCCTCACCGAGCAATGCCGCGACCCGCAGTATGTGGGCCTGGACGTGAAGGCCATGATCGCCGGCAACAATGTGTGCGGCAAGCGCTATCTGGAGCTGGTGGACAAGTTCGGTCCGGAGTTTCTGGACGCCGCCGGTCAGAAGACCATTCGGGATTCGGAGGACATGGCGCGCGCCAAGCTCCGGTCTTTGCCCGACGGCCAGTGGGTGTCGCGCGTTTACACCACGGCGCTGAACAAGCAGACCGGCACGGCCATGCCGATCCAGGTCATGTGCACCGCCACCAAGGACGGTGACCGGCTGAAGCTCGACTTTGCCGGCAGCAGCCCGCAGATGGCCAACGACGCCAACTCCACGCTGCCCAGCACCTTTGCCCACGTAGGCGTGGCGCTCACCAACACGCTGTTCTGGGACGTGCCCTGGAGCGACGGCAAGCTCACGCCGGTGGAGGTGTCGGTGCCCGAGGGGACGGTGCTCAACTGCGTGTTTCCGGCGGCCTGCGGCTTCGCCCCCTGGATCGGTGAGAAGCTGGTGGCGGCGGTGGTGGAGTGCATGGCCAAGATGCTCTACGCCGCCGGCCGGCTGGAGGACGTCAACGCGAGCTGGTACAGCCTGTGGGCCGCGGGCGGGCCGGGTTATTTCCCCGGCGGCACCAACCGCGAGGGCATCCGCACCGCCCAGGGCATCTACGACATCCACGGCGGCGGCCTGGGCGCGGCGCCGCACCGGGACGGGGTCAACACCGGCGGCCACATGAACATCCCGTCCGGCGGCATCAGCGACGTCGAGCGCATCGAGATGCAGTACCCGCTGCTCTACTTCACCCGGAACCACAATATGGACGGCCCCGGCGCCGGCAAGTACCGCGGCGGCCTGGGCAGCTTCCGGGTCACCATGGTGTACGGCTCCCAGGACTTCACCAACGACTACAAGCCCTACGGCGGCATCCCCCAGGGCGCCTTCGGGCTGTTCGGCGGCTACCCCGTGGGCAGCGGCGCGTTTCGGGCCATCTTCAACCCGGCAGACGACGTGTGGGACCGGATGAAAGCCAGCGACTATCCCACCCATCCGGCTCAGGTGGTGGCGGACGGCTGGGGCGAGGTGCGCATTCCCGAGGGCACTCCGGAGCGGCTCTCGGTGCCGGAGTTCAGCCTGATGTCCGACTTCACCGCCTGCGGCGGCGGTTTCGGCGACCCCCTGGAGCGGGAGCCGCAACGGGTGGCCCGGGACGTGAGGATCCACGCCGTGTCGAAACGGATGGCCGAGGCGGTGTACGGGGTGGTCCTGGACGGTGGAGAGCTGTCCGTGGACGTGGCGGCCACCGATGAGAAGCGACGGCAGATACGCGCCGCGCGCCTTGCGGACGGAACGCTGCTGGCCCCATCCGCGCTCGGCAACGGCGGCCGCGACTGGCAACCGTCGCTGCGCTTCCACGAGTACCTGGAAATCGCCTCGGATGGCCGTGAACGCGCGGTCCGCTGCCTCTCCTGCGGCTACCTCTTCTGCGGCCCGGAGGAGAACTACAAGAAGCACAGCGTGAGGCTGGTGTTGAACCCGGAAGAGCTGTCGGGCACGAGGCTCCCGTCAGACGAGGACTACCTCGGCCTCTTCCACCTGTACGCGTGTCCCGGCTGCGCCACCCTGCTTCAAGTGGACGTGTACTGTCCGGCCCTGGGCGGCGACGAAGACCTCATGGACATCCGCGTGGCCAGCGGCGGGCGGGTTTGAAACCCGCCCCTACGGGTGCCCGCTCCATCCTTGAGCAGAGACGCCGGCGGCCCGGCACACGCAACCTCGGAACGTGGAGAGCCGCGCCCGGCGTTTGCGAGGAGGTGTAGGGGCGGGTTTCAAACCCGCCCGTCGCCGCGTACCCGCTATCGTTCCGGTGACTGGGTCAGGTGTCCGAGCGCCGGTAGCCGGTGTTGGTGCCGCCGCTCTGGGAGCGGAGATACTCCTCCACGTCCGAGAACGTATCCATCATCAACTGCTGGCGCGCGGCGACCAACTGGTCGGTGCGCATGGCCTGGGACAGCGGAAGGTCCTTGCCCATCTGGACCGCGATCTTGGCGGAGGCCAGGGCCGCGGGGTGCCGCGAGCCGATCTCCTTGGCAAGTTGCAGGGTCACCGCGTCGAGCTCGGCCTCGGGCACCGACGCCGACACCAGCCCGAACCGGTCCGCCTCCGTCCCCGAAAAGTTGCGCCCGCTGTAGTGCATGAGCGCGGCCTTCTTGGCCGTGATCCCGGTGTGATAGAGGGAGCTCAGGGCCATCTGGCCGAAGCTGCCCCGAACGATCTCGGGCATGCCGATCTTGGCGGTATCCGCGGCGATGGCGATGTCGTGGGCGGTCATGAGCGCCATGCCGCCGCCCAGGCAGTGGCCGTGCACCTGGGCGATGGTGACCTTGGGGTAGTTCCTGAAGCTCTCGTAGAACATCATATTCGGGTGGGAACGGTCCCAATCTCCCGGCGGTTCCGCGTGGATCGCCCGGAGGTCGTTCAGATCCGCGCCGGCGCAGTAGCACGGTCCGTTTCCCCGGGTGATGACGACACGGACGTCGGGATCCGCCCGCACCGTTTCAAGGGCGTCGAGGATTTCGCCGGTCAGGGCCAGGCTGAGGGCGTTGCGCTTCGCGGGCCGGTTGAAGTTGAGCCGCACCACGCCTCCGCCGACGCGTTCCAGCACCAGGTTCGCCCACTCCTTCGCCATTCCCGGACCCTCCTGTCTTGGCCGGTGTCGTGTCTCAACATCCGGTTTACGAAGATGCGCAGGATCTCTTGTCGCCGGCACCGACCGAACGAATTGCCGCACGAGGCGACTTTGTTGCCGGCACACGGGCCGACGTGATTGCCGGCAAGGGGCTGACCTATTTGCCGGCACGGGGCCGACCTGATTGCCGGCACGCGCCGACCTGATTGCCGGCACGGGCCGACGACTTGTAGGGGCGGGTTTCAAACCCGCCCGAGCCCGCCGGCGGCGCCGGCCGATACGGTCCCTAGTCGTCCAGGCGGCCCGGAGCCTTGTAATAGTGCTGATAGTACCAGTCGGCGATCTCGCCCGCGGTGGTCTTCCAGACGCCGTCGTGGGAGCAGATGTAGTCGAGGGCCCGGTCCAGGGCGCTGATGCGGAAGGGCATGGCCGTGACGTACGGGTGCAACGGGATGGCCATGACCCGTCCGCTGTTCTCGCTCTCCCGGTAGAGGGTGTCGAACTGGTCGCAGACGATCCGGTAGTAGTCCGCCGGCGTGTGGTTGGCGTGGACGAACATGGAGATGTCGTTGATTCCCTGCTGATACGGCACCGTGATCATGCGGCCGGCCTCCACCCGCATGGGCGTAGGCTGATCGTCGTGGCCCCAGTCGCACAGGTACTCGAACCCCTCCGCGGCCAGGTAGTCCGGCGTGTCGTAGGTCTCCGAGAGCCCCGGTCCCAGCCAGCCCTTGGGCGCCTTGCCGGTGGCGTGGGCGATGATGTCGCGGACCTTGCGTATGACCTTGCGTTGCTTCTTGGCGCCGTACGAGTTCATCCGCGTGTTGTTGTTCATGCCGTGGCCCAGCCACTCCCAGGAACGCTTGTTGCCCTCTTCGATGATGGCGGGGTGCGCCGCGCACACCTCCGCGTTGAGCAGCACGCTGGCGCGCATGCCGTAGCGGTCGAACACCTCCATCATGCGGAACACGCCCACGCGGGATCCGTAGTCTCTCAACGAATAGGACTGCACGTCCGGCGGCGGCTCCGGGATCCTCGGCAGGGTCTTGTCAATGTGAAAGCACTCGATGTTGGGGCCGAGCCAAAGCGCCACTCGCGCTCCCCCCGGCCATTCCAGCCGCGGCCGGTGGATGATCGGACTATAGTCGTAACGTGTGCTGAACATTGGCGTTGCCTCCGTAACGGGTTCTACGGTTGTCCGTTTGTGTGGTCTACCAGATACCACCGTGGGTGGCGAGGGCGGGTTCCGGGTCGTCTTCCCTGCGGAGCGGCGGTTCTTGATTCCGGTCGCCGTCACGGTATGTTGTTCAAAAGAGCATATGGCGTTCAGCCAGACGCCGAATTACAGGAGGACTGCCATGGCCGAGAAGCTCCCGGGAAAGGGCGTGGCCTCAGAGCCGGCCAACGGTGCTGAGATCCTTGCGAAGCTTCGCGCGTTCCGTGCCCGTGTAGACCCAACGTCCGACGGAGTTCGTTCGGATCCAGACACTGAGGCACCACATCGTCTGCTCCTGCCGTCTACACTACTCCCGAACTCACCTGGCCCCGTACACTTCACTTATCCGGTCCGTCTTGCATCTCGCATGCTGCCCGCTGACCGAGCCGCTTCGCCGCCATCGGGATGGTCGAGCCACGCCTTGGTGCGACCACGAACCGAGAAACCGTCCCAATGTCGTCTACCACACGAGGCCGATGCGGTACCGCACCAATACATCCGGCAGATCAGGATGATCGCCCAGCGTTTCTGTTCCAGGACAATCGAGCTTCACGATTCCGCGGTCGAACACCGCATAGACATCCTCTCCGGTCAGGCGCGATTCGTAG
Source organism: uncultured Binatia bacterium (SeqCode) (assembly GCA_965221155.1). GTDB lineage: Bacteria > Desulfobacterota > Binatia > UBA9968 > JAJDTQ01 > JAJDTQ01. Next base: position 4,177,778 of record OZ244869.1, read on the forward strand.
AGCAGGCCGTCGACGTCGTCATGCGTCGCGTGGATGGTCCTTGCCAATGCCCTCCCCGCAGCATGATTCCTGGCGTGCACGACATCGGTCGGCGCACCTATCCGGGTACACCCGTCTGCGCGAAGGTCGAGCAGGTTCAGTATCGCTCCCGGTCGTGTCGAGATACGCGCCCAGACCCGCTCCGTTACTTCTCTCAACGTGACTTCGCGTTGCCGCTGCCGCGTGAACCGATCCCTCACCACCGTTTCGATGAAAGCGGTGGCGAAATCCGGCGCCGCGTAGAGGACGGTGTATCCGGCATCCCGCGAGCAGAAACGGGAATCCGCCGGGGCGGTTGCCAGAGGCGACGTCCGATGGTGTCCCGGCATGATCCGGTAGCTGTCGGGAAACCTCGCCTTCAGCAGTACGGATTCGATCCGGTCACGGGGATAGCCCGCTCCGCTCACGTGAAGGTGGCGCCATATCCGGGCGCTGCGCCGAGCACGTCGTCCATGCGGCCAGCCTTCAGCAATTCGAGAGGCGCCCGCGCCGCGTCTTCGAACGGCCACTCCTGGGTGAGGAAAGCCCAAGCCAGTTCGGGTTCTCCGATAACATCAACGACATCCGCCATACCCGGAACGACCTGTCCGGGACCGAGAATCTGCGCGGCGGGAATGCTCAGCCCGCGTTTCGTCGACCTCCAGGCGAGTAGCGTTCTCCTTTCCACCCAGTCATAGACCGTAGTGCGCGACACCTCGAGCCGCGAGGCGGCTTCTGAAACCCCGACAATGTCCCCGGCACCGACGCGGCGTATGATGAACGGCCGCAGCCTTTTCGGCACGTCAGCGGCAGCGCGTCCGTCCTGTGCCTCGCATTGCGCGGCCGCCGTTTCCAGGGCGACGGCGACGGCCATACGGGCTTCCTGAGGGCGATGGCGGACGAATTCTCTGGCGCTGCGCGACAAGGCCGGCAATCCTTCCTCCAGGAACTTCATCGCCTCGCTTATCGGTCCGGTGGACTCAGCCATATGATCCCCTCTACCGGTTCGTTTACAGAAAGCATCGTAGCCCACCATGTCCAGTATGTAAAGTATGTTCGCCATTCCGCAAGGTGTCGGATTCTCGGCCGTGTGCCTAATTCCCTGTTGCCCGCCATGTGCTGTACAATGTAACATCCGGAATGGCAGCCGAACCCCGCGTATGGCGCAATGAAACCATGCGCAGTCTAATAGAAGGGGCTCAACCATCGTGAAAGAACCGGAGCGACAGGGATGAAGCGGTTTTTGTGGATCGTTGCCCTGATCCTGGTCCTGGTGGGGGCAGGGGGCGCGGGGCTCTTCTGGTACCGGCCGGCGCTGGTGGAAAGCAAGGTCGGAGGGGTGTTCGGCGGGCGACTCTCCTCGCTGATTCCCACGGAGGAAGAAGAGGCCCTTCCGTTTCGTCTCGCGAAGGTCGAGAAGGGCGAAATCTTCTCCCGCATCAACACCACCGGCACGGTGAATCCGGTCACGTCCGTCACCGTCTCCACCCAGGTATCCGGCACCATCAAGGATCTCCTGGTGGACGTACCGGTCCGGGTCAAGAAGGGCGACATCATCGCGCGGCTGGATCAGGACCTTTTCCGCGCGGAGGTCCTGCAGGCGCAGGCCCGTGTCGCGAAGGTCAAGGCCAACCTCGCCAAGGAGCGCGCCGGCGTCGAGATGCTGAAATCCCGTGTCGCGGCCAGCATCGAGGGTACCCGGACGGCCTTCGAGAACCTGGGGGAGAAGCACCGGCGCAACAAGGATCTCGTGGGCCGCAACCTCATCTCGCGCGAACAGTACGAGTCCATCAAGGCAGGTTACGATTTGGCCGCGGCCCGCTTCCGCGAGGAGTCCGCCCGGGTCGACGAGGCCAAGGTCAAGCAGGCGGTCATAGCCGGCATCCGCGCCGAGGTACAGCAGGCGGAGGCCGAACTGGAGATGGCGCGGATCCGGCTCAACCGCAGCGTCATACGGGCGCCCATTTCCGGCGTGGTTATCCAGAAGACCGTGGAAGCAGGTCAGACGGTGGCGGCGAGCTTGTCATCGCCGCCGCTTGTGAAGATCGCGGAACTGGCGGAAATGAAGGTGGACGCCTGGGTGGATGAAGCGGACATCGGCAAAGTAGAGGTCGGACAGGCCGTGGAGTTCCAGGTGGACTCGTATCCGGGACGCGTCTTCCGGGGCAAGGTAGTGCGCATCTTTCCAACGCCGGAGATCAAGGACAATGTCGTCACCTATGACACCGAGATTCGGGTAGCGAATGACGATCTGGCCCTCAAGCCCGGCATGACCGCCAACGTGACCATCGTCCTCGCCCGGAGGCAGGACGTGCTCATCGTTCCCAGCGCCGCTCTGAGGGTCAACGGCCGGGACATCCGCAAGCTATACCCCGACATGCCCAGGCGAAGAGGGCGCCGGGGGGGCCGGCCCAGCGCTGAGCAAAGGCGCCGGTGGCTGCTGGAAGGCCGCGGCGCCGTGTGGGTCTTCCGGGACGACAAGCCCGCCCGGGCGCGTATCCGTTTCGGCGCCATCGACACCAAGAACATGGAGATCGTCTCCGGTCTCGAAGCGGGGGACCAGGTCATCGTGGGGATTCGCTCCGAGGCCATGAAGCGCGTCGCCAACACGGGCAACCGGACCACCTCTCGCGTGCGCTCGCGGATTCTCGGAGGTCTCTAACGGACGAGTTCTTCGTGGAACCATCCCCCGTCATCGAAGTCGAGGATCTCACCAAGGTCTACGATCTCGGCGAGCAGAAGGTGGAAGCCCTGAAGGGCGTCTCGCTGCGGATCTTCGCGGGCGAGATCGTCGCCCTCATGGGGCCTTCCGGCTCCGGCAAGTCCACCCTCATGAACCTCCTGGGTTGCCTCGACCGGCCGACCTCCGGCCGGTATCGCCTGAACGGCGAGGACGTAGGCAGCCTGTCTTCGGACGAGATGGCCGATCTGCGCAACCACGAGATCGGTTTCGTCTTCCAGAACTACAACCTCCTGGCGCGCACCACCTCCCTGGAGAACGCCGAGCTTCCGTCCCTCTACAACGGGGTGCCGTCGGCGGAAGGCCGCCGCAAGGCGCGGGAGATGCTGGCGTTGGTGGGTCTCGCGGATCGGGAGACGCACCGGCCCACGCAGTTGTCGGGCGGCCAGCAGCAACGGGTGGCCATCGCCCGGGCCCTGCTGAACGATCCCCGGATCATCCTGGCGGACGAGCCCACGGGCAACCTCGACACCGACACGGGCGCGGAGATCATCGAGCTCTTCAAGACCCTCAACCGGGAGAAGGGGATCACCGTCGTCTTCGTGACCCATGATCCCGAGGTGGCGTCCCACGGGCAGCGCATCATTCATTTCAAGGATGGTCTCGTGGAGCGGGAGGAAGTCGGCGGGGGCGCGCGATCCGCCGCGCCGGGGCCGTCTTCCGAAGGCGTCGTCGACGCTGCCGGCGAGGGTGGCGGAGCCGGCGACGATAACGGCGGCGCCCGCAACGGCGATGGCGGGGCGCGCGGCAGAAGGCGCCTGGGGGCGGACATCCGGGCCAACATCCGCATCGCACTGCGGGCCATCCGGGTGAACAAGCTCCGGTCCGCGTTGACCATGCTGGGGGTCATCATCGGCGTCGGCGCGGTCATCGCCATGGTGGCCATCGGTGAAGGGGCCAAGGCCAGGGTCGCAAAGCAGATGGAGCGCCTCGGCAGCAACCGCATCTCGGTCTATGCCGGCGCGGTGACCCGTGGCGGCCGGCGCGTGAGAGGCGCGCGCATCACGACGCTCACCGAGGCGGACGCAAGGGCCATCCTGGAAGAGGTGCCCGGGGTGAGCCGGGTGGCGCCCCAGGTCCGGGGCTCGGCCCAGGTGGTCAACGGCAACAAGAACTGGCATCCGTCCTTCACCGGCACCACCCCGGACTACCTCCACATCATGAACTGGGGTGTGGATGCGGGGTCGAACTTCACCGACGAGGACATCCTGCTGAACCGGAAGGTGGCTCTGCTCGGGCAGACCGTGAGCAAGGAGCTCTTCGGCGACGAGTATCCGCTGGGTCAGACCGTCCGGATCAAGCACATCCCGTTCGAGGTGGTGGGGGTGCTCAGGGAACGGGGAACGTCCTCGTTTGCCGGCGACCTCGACGACGTCGTCATCGTCCCGCTCCGCACGGCGCAGCGGAAACTTCTGGGGATTCGTTACGTGCGGGGAATCGAGGTGAGCGCGGAGAGCAAGGAGGCCGCCGCGGACGTGCAGGACGGCATCACGGAGCTCCTGCGAGTGCGCCACAAGATCACCGGCACCAAGCTGGACGACTTCAGGGTCCGCAACCGCACCGACATCGTCGAGGCGGCCAACGAAGCCGCCAGCACCCTGGGCTACCTGCTCGCGGGCATCGCGGGGGTGGCGCTCATCGTGGGCGGCATCGGCATCATGAACATCATGCTGGTATCGGTGACCGAACGCACCCGGGAGATCGGCGTGCGGCTGGCCGTGGGAGCGAGAAAGCGGGACATTCGCCGCCAGTTCCTCACCGAGGCCATGGTCCTGAGCCTGCTGGGCGGCACCGCGGGCATCGCCGCCGGCGCCGCCGCCTCCATGGGGCTCTCCTACATGGGCGGTTGGCAGATCGTCATCTCCGGGGGCTCGGTCCTGCTGGCGTTCGCCTTCTCCGCGGGCATCGGCGTGTTCTTCGGCTTTCAGCCGGCCAACCGGGCCGCCCGGCTCAACCCCATCGAAGCGCTGCGCTACGAGTAGGGGCGCACCCTTCCGCGCTCCGAGCCATGCGGGCACGGGCGGGGTTGAAAGCCGCCCCTACATCTCGTGCGGGCACGGACGGGTTTGAAACCCGCCCCTACATCTCGTGCGGGCACGGGCGGGTTTGAAACCCGCCCCTACATCTCGTGCGGGCACGGGCGGGGTTGAAAGCCGCCCCTACATCTCGTGCGGGCACGGACGGGGTTGAAAGCCGCCCCTACATCTCGTGCGGCACGGGCGGGGTTGAAACCGCCCCTACATCTCGTGCGGCACGGGCGGGTTTGAAACCCGCCCCTACATCTCGTGCGGCGCCCACCACACGGGCGGGCTTGCAGCGCGCACTACGCCGCCGGCGCCTTGAAGGAATAGGCGGTGCGGAAGGCCTCCGTCGCCTTCATCCTTGCCCACCACGCGCCCACCGCCGGGCGCGCATTCCAGTCCACCAGCCGCTCCAGCTTGTTCGCTTCGAAGCGCTCGATGAACGGCGCGATGGAGCAGTCCGCCAGGGACATGCGGTCGCCGTTGAGCCAGGGCCGGTCCGCCAGAGCCTTGTCCACGCCGTCCAGGATCTCGGCAAGGCGCGCCTCCGCGTATGCCATCTGCTCCTCCGAGATGCCGTTCCGGAGGCGGTCCGCCAGCAGCGCGCGTTTCGGCTCGGTGGGCTGCTGCATGACGGCGGCCTGCCGCTCCTCCTCGGACATGTGTTCGTAGCGCTTGATGCGACCCTGCTTGATGAAGGAGATAATGTTGACGTTGCGGTGCAGCTCATGCTCGAACCGGTCCATCCAGACCCGCATTTGCGCGCGCTCGTAGGGATCGTCCGGCCTCATGGGCACCTCCGGCCACACGTCGTCGAGATACTCCAGAATGAAGTTGGACTCGATGACGATCCGGCCGTCATGCACCAGGGTGGGCACGACGCCGTTGGGGTTCAGCTCGACGTACCAGGGCTCCAGGTTCTCGAACTTGGCCAGATTGATATAGATGCTGTTCCACGAGAGCCCCTTGGCCGCCAGGGCGATGCGTACGCGGCGCGAGCAGGTTGAGCTCCACCAATGGTAGAGTTTCAGCATGGAAATACCTCCGCAACACGTGTGTTTCGAAGCCTCTTTGACAGGCCACCAGGCTACTACGAATCGAACAAGGGCGTCCATGCGCCGGGAGTTGCCAACGTGGACCCGCACTGGCATACCAGTCAGTACAGTTCGTCCGCCTGCTATCTGTTGGTGGAAGAGAAGGGGGTCATGGATGAGTGCTTCGAAGCATGGGACTTTCAGTTGGTGTGAGCTTCTGACCACCGACGTCGAAGCGGCAAAGAGCTTCTACGCCGAGCTTTTCGGGTGGACCATGGAGCCGGTAACCCACGAGTGCGACGAAGGCAACGAGACTTTTGAATACAATCTCGTGAAAGTGGACGGAACCGAGGTCGGCGGAATCATGGCCGTGCCGCCCCAGGCCCAGGGGATGCCGCCGTGCTGGGGCGCCTACGTGACCGTGGACGATGTGGATGCGGCCGCAGCGAAGGTCCGGGATCTCGGGGGTCATATCGTCGTGCCGTTGAAGGACATCCCGGGCGTGGGACGGTTTTGTGTCATCCAGGACCCCCAGGGTGCCGCACTCACCCTGATCACCTACTTGCCGGGGCACGAATAGGGGTCGTCCCCGGTTCCCGCTCCGGGGACGCGGGGAGTCGCCGTCAGGGCACCACGATGCCTTCAGTCTCGCCACTTTCACCGGAGGACTCGCGTGTACGTTGCGGATGGGCCAGGACCGCGCTGTCCACGGTGTACCACGACACCGAATGGGGCGTTCCGTGTCATGACGACCGGACGCTTTTCGAGTTCCTGATCCTCGAGGGGGCGCAGGCGGGATTGAGCTGGGAAACCATCCTCAGAAAACGCCGCGACTACCGGCGCGCGTTCAACGGATTCGACCCCGACGCCGTGGCCCGCTATGATGAAGGGAAGCGGAACGAGCTGTTGAAGGACGCGGGTCTGGTTCGGAATCGGCTCAAGATCGCCGCCGCAGTGGCCAACGCCCAGGCGTTTCTCCAGGTCCGGGGGGAGTGTGGAACCTTCGACCGCTACATTTGGCAGTTCGTCGGCGGATGTCCGCGCGTCAACGGCTGGCGCGCTGATGACGAGGTTCCGGCGCGCACGCCCGAGTCGGAAGTCATGAGCCGTGACCTTTCGAAGCGCGGGTTCCGGTTCGTGGGTCCGACCATCTGCTATGCTTTCATGCAGGCGGTGGGCATGGTGAACGATCATCTCGTGCAGTGCTTCAGGCATCGCGCCGTCATTGGCCTGCACCGCTGACACTCAGTCGGCGCCGGCGCGTCGCCCGTGGCCTGTAACGTACCCGTGGCGGGGCGATGCAGGCCGACATGCACCTGGCACGGAGGAGGACGCTATGACCGAAGGCTTGTCTCGCGGAGGCGCGCGTTTCGCTTACGCGTTCATGCGGATCGTCGTCGGAGCCGCGTTCGCGCAGCACGGCGCGCAGAAGCTGTTCGGCCTCTTCGGCGGCATGGAGGGACTCGGCGGGTCGTTGGAGATGCTCTCGTTGATGGGAGTCGCGGGGGTCATCGAACTCGGCGGCGGCGCGCTGGTGGCGTTGGGGATTCTCACCCGCCTTGCGGCCTTCCTTTGCAGCGGCCTCATGGCTTCGGCCTATTTCATGGCCCACGCGGGCCAAGGTTTCTGGCCCATCGAGAACGAGGGAGAACTCGCCGTACTCTTCTGCGTCGTGTTTCTGTATATCGCGTGCCGGGGCGGCGGCGCGTTGAGCCTCGGCAGGTCTTCACGCTAGCCGAGAGCCGTTTCGAACGCACTCATGGCAACCTACGCCATCGGCGACGTACAGGGCTGTTACGAGCCGCTCCGGCGGCTGCTGGACGTCATCGGCTTCGACCCGGCCGCCGACCGCCTGTGGTTTGCCGGCGACCTGGTGAACCGCGGCCCGGACTCCCTCTCGGTGCTGCGCTTCGTCAAGGATCTCGGCCCGGCCGGTGTGGCGGTTCTCGGCAACCATGATCTCCACCTGATCTGCCGGGCGGAGGGCATCTCCTCGGCCAAGCGCCAGGACACTCTGGACGGCGTTCTGGCCGCCGCCGACCGCGACGAGCTCATCGACTGGCTGCGCCGGCTTCCGCTGATCCATTGCGAGGACGGATACGTCCTTTCCCACGCCGGTCTGTTGCCCCAATGGACCGCCCCGGAGGCCGTCGAATTGGCGGGCGAGGTCGAAGCGCGGATGCGCGCCGCCGACTACAGGGATTTTCTGCGGTGCCAGACGGGTCAGTCGGTCAGCGCGTGGTCCGATGATCTGACCGGAACGGCGCGCTGGAGTTGCATCACCGGCGTGTTCACGCGGCTCCGGTGCTGCGCGGCCGACGGCCGCATGGCGCTGTCGTTCTCGGGCGCGCCGGCGGATGCGCCGGAGGGGTACAGCCCCTGGTTCACGTGGCGTCGCGAGAGCGCGGACGAAACGGTTCTGTACGGGCATTGGGCGGCTTTGGGTCTGCACCACGAGAACGGCACGGTGTGCCTGGACAGCGGCTGCGTTTGGGGCGGGTCGTTGACCGCCTTTCGCCTCGATGACGGGGAGATCTTTCAGGTGCCCGGTGGCGTGTAGCCCACGGGCTGCGTCGGTGTGCATCGCGCGATGCGGGCACGGGCGGGTTTGAAACCCGCCCCTACATCTGCCTCGCGCGGGATGACCAGCACGTCATTGAAGGCGTACATACCGGCCCGCCTACATCTGCCTCGCGTGGGATGACCAGCACGTCATTGAAGGCATTGCATACCAGGCCGCCTGCTCCTGCCTCGCGCGGGAGGACCGTCGCCATCAACAAGCCCGGCAAGAACTACCCGCGTACATCTGCCTCGCGCGGGATGGCCCCTATCGCGTCTTGAAACCCGCGTGTGCACGTCGCTGTCGGGTTCTCACGACCCCGGCGAGTCCTGCCGCGCCGTCCGTTTGCGGCGCTGTTGATCCAGCGCCCACGCCACGTGTTCCCGCACCAGCGGCGACGGATGCCCGTTGCGTTCCTGCAAACCCTGGACGATGAGGGGATCGTAGGGCGCGTTGCCCAACGCCACGGCGACGTTCCGCAGCCAGCAGGCGTGGCCGATACGGCGGATGGCGCTGCCGCTCATGTTGCGCAGGAAATCCGCCTCGCTCCAGCGAAACAGCTCCAGCAGCGCCGGCGCGTCCAGCTCGTGCCGGGGCAGAAAGCCCGCCTCGTCCGTGAAACGGGCGTAGCGGTTCCAGGGGCACACGAGCTGGCAGTCGTCGCAGCCGTAGATGCGGTTTCCCATCAGCGGGCGCAGTTCCACCGGGATGGAGCCTCGGAGCTCGATGGTGAGGTAGGAAATGCACCGGCGGGCATCCAGTTGGTACGGGCCGGTGATGGCCCCGGTGGGGCACACGTCGATGCACGCGCGGCAGGTGCCGCAATGGTCCTCGGCGGCGCGGTCCGTGGGCAGCTCCAGGTCGGTATAGATCTCGCCCAGGAAGAACCACGAGCCGGCGCCCGTGTTGATGAGGTTGGTATGCTTGCCGATCCAGCCCAGGCCGGCGTTGCGCGCCAGCGGTTTCTCCAGCACCGGCGCGCTGTCCGTGAACACCCGGTAGCCGAAGGGACCCGCGAACGCGGCAATCCGATCCGCCAGGGCTTGCAGCCGCTTCCTGAGGAGCTTGTGGTAGTCCCGCCCCAGCGCGTAGCGGGAGACGTAGCCCAGGCAAGGGTCGTCGAGGACCCGCCACGGGTCCGCCCCCGCTCCCGGCAGGTAATCCATCCGGGCGGAGATCACCCGGACCGTGCCCGGCACCAGCTCGGCCGGCCGCGCGCGCCGGGATCCATGCCGCTCCATGTAGGCCATCTCGCCGTGCCGTCCCTCGGCCAGCCAGCGCTCCAGCAGCGCCTCGTCCGCGGCCAAGTCCACGCCGGCGATGCCCACCTGCTGGAACCCCAGCTCCCGCCCCCACGCCTTGATGCGCCCGGCCAGCACGGTGAGATCCGTCTCGGTCATGCCGCAGCATCCTCCCGGGAGCCCGCGCCGCAGAAGTAATACGTTGTAGGGGCGTGTTTCAAACCCGCCCGCGCCTGCATCGCGCCGCCGGTCAACACAAGCTCCTACGACGCCGGCGAGTAGCCCCTGGCGAACCACGGCTCCAGGTCCGCGGAAAACCACTCGCCCGGAAGCTCCCTGCCCACGCCGGTCTCCCGGGCCTTGTCCAGCAGCGCCTTGCCGACGGCGGCGAACTGGATCGCCATGCCGGAGTTGTTCTTGTAGTAGATGATGTCCGCGGGGTCCCGGCGGCCGGGCGCGGTCTGGTTCACCACCTCGCCCAGCTCCGCCACCTTGTCCCAGGAGGTCTCGCCGGCGTCGATGGGGTCCAGCAGTTCCTTCTGGCGGTTGGCGTGAACGCTCTCGCGGCCGTTGACCACGATCAGATCGCTGCGCGTGATGGTCTCCCGGTCCACCTCGTGGCGTTCGAACACCACGTCGCTGTTGACGATGGACACCACCGTCTGCCCCGGCTCCAGGTCCTTGCCGTCGAATACGGGACCCGACGAACTGGTGGCGCAGCAGATCACGTCCGATCCCTTCACCACCTCGCGCGGGTCCGCGGCGCTGGTCACGGGGATCCTCAGCTCGTCGCCGAAGCGCGCGCAGAAATCCTCCCGGTGGGCCCGCGAGGGGCTGTACACCTTCATGCGTTGCAGCGGGAGCGCGGCCGCCAGCGCCCGGGCGTGCAACTCCGCCTGATGCCCCGTGCCGAAGAGGCCGGCGACGCGGGAGTCCGGGCGGGCCAGCAGGCGGACGGCGGCGCCGCTGGTGGCGCCCACTCGCAGGGGCGAGATGCTGCCGTCCACGATGATGCCCAGAAGCTCGGCGGTCTCCAGGCTGTAGATGAGGAAATGGCCCCAGTAGCGCCGGGTGGGGTGCTGGAACTCCACGCGCCGGGTCTCGTCGTCCTTCTCCTGTGTGAGCCGGGAATTCAACCGCACCGCCGCCACCCCGTACTTGGGCAGCCCTCCGGCGTGGATGTTGGCGAAGTAGTTCGCCTTGGGGTCGGGCGTCGGACAGGCATAGCGCAGCCGCGGCGGGTTGACCCCGTTCCCGCGCCCGAACTCGCGGAACACATCCTCCATAAGCTCGATGCACTCACTCATGGTGAGCAGTTCCTTGGCTTCCTCTTCGTTGATGATCATCACCATGAATCTCGCTCCTTCGTCCTCGGCCCGGTCAGATCTGCGCGGCACCGAACTCGCGATTTACCGCCAAGCCCCCGAAATCGTCATTCCCGCGAAACGGGCTGTGTCAAAACCCCATCCGAGAGAGCCAACGACCCCCGAAATCGTCATTCTCGCCCCCCCTCCGTAATTCCCGCGAAAGCGGGAATCCAGGGGTCCTGGAGGGGTCCCTACGCGGTGTTTCCCCACTCCACCCCGCCTGGATCCCGCTTTCGCGGGAATGACGATTTCGGGGGTCTGTGCCTCGCTGGGTTGGCCTTTTGACACACCCTGTTTCGCGGGAATGACGGATTGGCCTTGCGCACCTCGAAGTTGGCCTTTTGACACAGCCTGTTTCGCGAGAATGACGGAGTGGGCGAGTCGGCGCTCATTTTCGGACCAATCTACTACGGAACAGATGGGGGGTCCATGTCCGCCCGGCTCTCCGGTTGGCACCCTGGAGGCCGGAGGCGGTGAAATGGAGCATAGAAGCCGGAGTGACGACACGGGACTCTCCGGCGGTCTGTTTGATGTAGCGCGGGCGCATAAAGTAGAAAGACGGCAACGGGCACCATCGTCGCCGCGCAGCGACTCGCGGCGTGATCCACGGCCGGGGAACACTCGATGTCGGACCAGCGCACGGCTCTGCGGGATGCGGTCTCGCGTTACATGCCGCTAAAGACGGCGGCGGACTTCTGCGATGGCAACGCGCGTCGCGTCGCCGGGAAGGAGGCGCTGGTGGATGCCCGGCGGCGCCTCACCTGGGGCCAGATGGCGGAGCTCTCCGATGCCCTGGCTCTGGGGCTGCTGGATCTGGGCCTGGAGCGCGACGCCCGGGTGCTCATTCAGATGCCCAACTCCGCCGAGCTCTTTCTCGCGCGGCTGGCTTGCGAGAAGGCCGGGCTGCGGCTCGTGACCGTGGCCCCGAGCCTGCGCCGGGCGGAGCTCGAGCCCATTGTCCGCTTCACCCGTCCCGAGGTGGCCATCGTCCCGGCGACGTACCGCGGGTTCGCTCACATCGAGCTGCTGGAGCAGGTGCGCGTTCCCGAGTTGCGCCACGTCCTGGCGGCGTGGGACGAGGTCCCGGCCGGCTGTCTTTCGCTGGAGGAAATTCTCCTGGCCGCTGTCTCCGAGGAGCGGCGGCAACCCCTGTCCGCCACGCGGTACGGCGTCGAGGACGTCTGCCAGCTCGCCACCACCAGCGGCTCCACGGGCGTCCCCAAGTGCGCGGCGGTGCCTCTCTACACGCGGCTGCTCACCGCCTGGATGCATCTCCGGCGGTTCAGGGTGGGCGCCGAGGACACGCTGGGCGCGGTCACCGCCATCATCTCGGGGGTGGCGGACGGCCTCGTCTACAACGGTGTCTGCGAGGCGGGCGCGCGGGTGGTGCTGATGGATCACTTCGATCCGCGGCACACCTGCGAGACCGTGGCCCGGGAGCGGGTGAACGTCCTGCCCATGGTCCCCACGATGATCTCCCGGCTGCTGGCCCTGCCCGATCTGGACGACCACGACCTTGGCTCGCTGCGCATTGTCGTCAGCCACGGCTCGCCGCTGCCGCACGGCGTCGGGCACGCGGCGGAGGCACGGCTGGGTTGCCGGATCATGCAGGGCTACGGCAGCGTGGACTGCGGCGGCCTGTGCGCCACCTCCTGGGAGGATCCGCCCGACGTCCGCATCGGCTCCGTGGGCCGGCCCCTGGAGGGCAACGAGATGCGGATCATGGACGGGGACGGCAACGAGGTCCCACGGGGCGAGACGGGTCACCTTTGGGTCCGGGGCCTGCCCTCCGACGCGCGCTTCCTGGACAACCCCGAGCGCAACGCGCGCCGCCGCGCCGACGGCTTCCTGGACTTGCAGGAATGGGGCCGGATGGACGAGCACGGCAACGTCTTTCTCATGGGCCGGGATCAGGACCTGATCATCCGCGGGGGCCAAAATATTTTTCCCGCGGACCTCGAGAACCTGCTGGTGCGCCACCCCAAGGTGCGGGAGGCGGCCGTGGTGGGCTATGCCGATGCGGAAATGGGCGAGCGCATCGCCGCCTGCGTCATTCCCGAGGACGGCGCATCATTGACCCTGGACGAGTTGACGGAGTTTCTCCGGGACCAGGGCCTGGCCTCTTTCAAGCGGCCCGACCGGCTGGAGTTGATGGACGGTTTCCCCAAGGTCGCGTCGGGGGACAAGGTGGACAAGCGTGCGCTCAGGCAAAGCCTTCCCCTGTAGGGGCGGGTTTCAAACCCGCCCGCGCCCGCACCGTGCCGTCGGCCGATACGGGCTCCCGGACGGCACCCTATCCGTTGACGTGCACGCGGATGGCTCCGTAGGCGCAGTCCCACTGGCACACGAAGCATCCCTGACAGTCCTCGGGGTAGGCCATCATGGCCTTTTGGTTCGGGTCCAGGCGCAGGACGTCGGTGGGGCAGGTCTCGACGCACACGCCGCAGCCGGTGCACGCCCTGTCGTTGACTTCAACGCGTGGCACGAGGCGCCTCCTGGTTGCGAAACACCAGATGCAGGTTCTGCGTCGGCCGCACCGGAAAGGGATCGTGCCAGGACTCGGGCAGGGGCTCATCCCACAGCCGGAGAGCGCCGTTCTCCTGCTTGACCACCACCATCTTGACCCAGTTGACGTTGTCGATGACGGGATAGTCCTCGCGGATGAAGGCCACCCGGCTCTCGGTCCGGTACCGGTAAGCGCGCAGGGTCGCTTCCAGCACCTGGACGTACTGCGTGAGGCCCCATACCTTGGCGAGCTCGTGGGGGTCCCGCGCCGTGAGCCGGGGCACGTCGCGTTCACGCATGTCGCACAGCTCGTCCAGCGCGGCGTCGATACGGTCGGCGTGGAGCACCAGCCCGATCTTGTCCATGAGCAGCTCGCCAAGCCGGCGATGGACCGCGGAAAAGCCGACGCCGTCCCGGCGCAGGAGCGGTTCTCCGATCGCTCGGGTCACCCGCTCGATCTGTTCGGGCACAGGTTGCGGAGAACTCGCGGACCCGACGTCCGTCCCCGCGGCCCGTCCAGTCCAGTCGCCGGTGACCGAGCAGAAGGGCAGGTTGCCGCCCGGCAGATAGGTCATGTCGGTGCAGGTGCCGGCGGCGTAGAGCCCCGGCACGGTGGTCTCGCCGCGTTCGCTGACCCGCGACCCGGCGCCGAAGATGCCGCTGGTGCCGGCCACCTGGTAGGTGTAGGGAATCGGGCTCTCCGTCAGGTCGCCGGCCACGGCCTCCTGGTTCGACACGACGATGGGGATCACGCGCTTGATGATCTCCATCCGTTCCGGCGGTACCTCGCGCAGGTCCATGGCCGGGACCGTTCCCATTTCCTTCTGATGAGCGATGGCGAAGTAGAGCAGCGCGCGGGTGGTCATCTCCATCCGCTTGGGGTCGTAGTCTTCCAGGAACCGCCGGCCGTCCTTGTCCACCCACTTGGCGCCTGACGGCATCAGCGACTCCAGGCCCGGCGCCGACAGGGCATGGTCGGGGTTCAGGTTGATGCCCCCCAGCTCCAGCCGCGAGAGCTCCGCGCCGGCGCGCATCATCATGGCGATGCCGTCGCCGGAAAGGTCGACGGGCATGTAGCCCAGGGTGCTCCCGGGCCACGGGTAGGGGAACTTGTACGGGCCGGTGCACACGACGGTGGCCTTCGCGAGGATCTCGTGGACCTCCCCGGTGCGCGTGTGGAAGCCGCAGGCGCCGACCACCCGCCCGCCCGTGGGCAACTGCCCGTCCGACGTCAGTAGCTCGGTCAGGGCCACGCGGTTCAGCACCTCGACGCCGCTTCCGATCACCCCCGAGCGCACCGCCATCATCATCTGCGGGCCGCCTTCCGCCATCCACACGCCGTTGGCGAAGGCCCGCCCGGGAGCGCCCATGCGGACGATCTTGCGCCCTTCCTTGATCCACTTGACGCCCCAGCCGTCCATGAGCATCAGGTGCTCGTACATGACCGGGAGCGACCTGGCCACCAGGGGCTGGTTCACCAGCGGCCCGCCGAAAGCCCGGCCCCAGGCCTTCACGTCGTCGCCCGGCATATAGGACGGGTACACCCCGGAAGCCAGCGCGCTGCAACCGCTGCGACCGAAATACGAGCGGTCCACCAGCAGCACCCGCGCCCCCGTCTCCCGCGCCCGGTAGGCGGCAAAGGCCCCGGCGATGCCGCCGCCGACGACCAGCACATCCGTTTCCAGCCGAACAGCCATCGGACGGATCTTAGACAGGGCCGGGTGATTGTTCAAGGCGTAGCGGCAGCCGTGTGTTGGCCGCCGCGTTGCCTATTTCTCGGCGGTAACCGAAATGAGTTGCTGTTTGCGGTCGAAGCACCTACCTTTAGAGAGGTCTTGCGCTGTATACGTAGGGGAGAAGTCGAATGAACGGAGCGAGGAGCACGAGATGGGTCTGACGAACGCGAGGATTCTACTGCGCAACCCGAGGCGTCCCGAATTGGACGCCGTGGAGGTCGACGCGCTCGCGGATACCGGTGCGATCCATCTGTGCATTCCCCTCCACATACAGATGCAGTTGCGACTGGACGAAGCCGACGCCAAGGAAGTGACCTTGGCGGATGGAAGCCGCCAACTCGTTCCCTATGTCGGTCCCATCGAGTTGCGCTATGGGAACCGCGTCGGTTTCACCGGCGCTCTCGTCATGGGAGATACGCCTTTGCTGGGAGCAATCCCAATGGAAGACATGGATCTCGTGGTCGTGCCCAAGACACGAGAGGTCATCGTCAACCCGCTAAACCCGAATATTGCAACGTCCGTAGCGAAATGACTCGCGAGGCGGGACTGCTCTGTCATTGGCTTCGGGATTGCGGGAAGGACTGCCGCACGGGGAAATAGCGCGGATGGGGCGCTGGAAAAGGGGAGGATTGTCGTGAGCACGATACTGGGAAGCGGCGAGTTTCGTTACGAGGTTCAGGACGGCTGGGCGCAACTGCCAGACGGCATGAACTTCAAGGAGGTGGCGGCGGTGGGGGTGGACAAGGCCGACAACGTCTACTGCTTCACCCGGGGCGAGCACCCCATGATCGTCTTGGACAAGGACGGGCGTTTCCTGCGGACTTGGGGCGAAGGGGTCTTCGCCCGGGCCCACGGCGTCACCATGGGGCAGGACGACACGATCTTTTGTACCGATGACGGCGACCACACGGTGCGCAAATGCACGCTGGACGGCAAGGTGCTGATGACCCTGGGAGTGCCGGGCAAGGCCGCGGCCTTCCAGGAAGGGGATCCTTTCAACCGCTGCACCCACGTGGCGTTTTCGCCGCAAGGGGAGATCTACGTCTCGGACGGCTACGGCAACTCGCGGGTGCACAAGTACTCGCCGGACGGCAAGCTGCTGTTTTCGTGGGGCGAGCCCGGCACCGAACCGGGCCAGTTCAACCTGGTCCACAACATCTGCACCGACAAGGACGGCTGGGTGTACGTGGCCGACCGGGAGAACCACCGCATCCAGGTGTTCGACGGCAAGGGTCGGTTCGAGACCCAGTGGTGCGACAACCTGCATCGCCCGTGCGCGCTGTACATGGAGAACATGGACAATGGCGCCAATCCGGTGTGTTACATCGGTGAACTGGGCCCCGGCACTTCCCAGAACGGCGCCTATCCGAACATCGGGCACCGCATCGTCATCCGCGACGGCGAGGGCGTGGAGCTGGCGCGCTTCGGTGATCCCGTCATGGGGGAGGGTCCGGGACAGTTCATCGCGCCCCACGGCCTCTGCCTGGATTCGAACCGAAACCTCTACGTGGCCGAGGTATCCTGGACCATCATGGGACGGCGGCTTGAGCCGCCGCGGGAGATGCGCAGCCTGCAGAAGCTGGTGAAGCTGGCCTGACCGGCGTTTGTCGGTAGGAGCCCATATCGGCGTATGGCGCCGTGCGGGCACGGGCGGGTTTGAAACCCGCCCCTACACGGAGCGCCACGGTTTGACGACGGGTAGGGGCGACCGGCGGTCGCCCTCCGTGGCCGGGCCCCTGCGAGGAGAGCGACGTAGAAGCGTAGGTCGGATTAGCCGGGATTAGCCGAAGGCGTAATCCGACAAAGACCGATGCATTGTCGCGCTACGCCGGCGCCTCGTCCTCGTGCGCGACCGGGGGCAGTACAGCGTGTCGGATTACGCTTCGCTAATCCGACCTACAGTTGCTACAGTTGCCGCGCGGTGCAGATGTCTCCGCCGTCAGCCGCCGATGGCCTCCCGCGGCGCCTCGTCCTCGTGTGCCACCCGGGGCAGGAACCAGGGAATGGCCAGCCCCACCACCAGGGCGCCAATGCCGCCGATGAGGTACGGCGCATTGGCGCTGACGTTGTCGAGGAGCCAGCCGGCTGTGGTGTTGGAGGCGATGCCGCCGATCCCGAGCCCCACCATGGCCACCAGGCTCTGGGCGGTGGACCGCAGGCGCCCGGGGGCTACCCGGTCCACGTACAGCGGCCCGCCCATCATCAAGCCGGTCACCATCACGCCGTGGAGCATCTGCACCGGATAGATCCAGTAAGGGTTGGCGGTGAGCCCGCACACCGTCCAGCGGACGCCGCCGGCCAGGATACCCGCGGCCAGCAGGCCTCGGGCGCCGATGCGCTTGAGACCCATGCCGGTGCACAGGATGAGGGGGATCTCGACGATGAGCATCAGGATCCACATGTTCTGCACCGTCTCCAGCGTGCCGCCATGGGCGCGGACGTAGACCGGCAACAATCCCATGGGGCCGGTGACGAATAGATAGGCGCTGAACGCAAAGACGAGCATGCGGCGCATGGGACCCCGGCGAAGCAGGACGCGCCACTCCCCCCGGGCGGCCCGGAGCGACGCGAGGCCCTCCCTGGGAAGGGCGAGGCCGATGGCCGAGGCCAGCAGGACGACAACGGCGGTGCCCAGGAACATGACTCCCAGGCCCGGCTCCGAGGGGCCGCCCGGGACCGGGTCAAGCCCCTGCCATTGCTGCACGTGCTCCAGGGCCATCGGGAATATCAGCACCGAGGCGAGAAAGCCCACGGTTCCCCAGGCACGGGCGAAGCCGTAGGCGTGGGGTCCGGACTGGCGGAACGCCGCCAGCGCGACGGATACCGAAAGGGGGATCACCGGGGTCGAGAAGCAGGCCAGGAAGACGGCGGCCAGAAGAATGAACACGAACCCCTGAGCCAGTCCCAGCAGCACGAAGCCCGCGGCGGACACCATGGAGAGAAACGCCACGAGCCGGCCCCGGGCGCCGGTGCGATCCGCCACCTGCCCCCAGAACGGTTGCGCGACGATGCCCACCAGGGGCATGACGGAGAGGATCAGGCCGAGTTGGGTCCCGGTCAAACCGGCGTTCTCCTTCAGGTAGAGGCTGTAGTAGGGGAAGAAAATCCCCAGCGCGCCGAAAAAGGCGAACCAGAACAGGGATATGGAGAAGCCGTGGCGCCCGAAGCTCATGGAGCCGAGTCTAGCTGTTCATGAACGTATTTGTGAGACGCCACGCCGGGAGCCCGCGCCACGGGACGATGACGGTGTAGGGGCGGGTTTCAAACCCGCCCGCGCCCGCACCGGCCGATACGCTTCCCGGCCGACATCGGACAAGGAATGAAAGTTGATCCGTTTTGCTATAGATTGTGACGCAGCAAATCTGTTCATGGGAGGGATGGAATGGCACGACTCAAACACATTGCGATTAGGACCGGGGATGTGGCGAAGACGGCGGCCTTCTACAAGGACGCGTTCGACCTCAAGGAGGTGGGCAAAGGACGCAGCGGCATCTATCTTTCGGACGGGCACATCAATCTCGCGATCCTGAACCTGAGAACGCCCACCTCGCCCGCGGGGGTGGAGCATTTCGGCTTCCAGGTGGATGATCTGGAGAAGACGGTGGAGCGCGTGTCAGAGCTCGGCGGCGAGCAGCTCACGGATCTCGCCCGGGTGAATCCCACGGATCCGTCCCATCCCCAGTCCTACTTCGAGGTCAAGGTCACCGGCCCCGAAGAGCAGGAGATCGACGTGTCCGACACCGGATGGGTCGGAGCGCCCCGTCAGGACTAGACGGCTCTCTCGTGAACGACGGCAAGGAGAAGAACGCGGGCGAGCTGTTCGAGGAGCTCGTCGGGGTGATGGCTCGTTTGCGGGGCAGGGACGGGTGCCCCTGGGATCGGGAGCAGACCCATGCGTCGTTGAAACGGTATGCCCTGGAGGAAACCTACGAGCTCCTGGAAGCCATCGACCAGGGCGATGACGGGGCCATCCGGGATGAGCTCGGCGACGTGTTGCTGCAGGTGCTGTTCCATGCCCAGATGGCCAGCGAGGACCGCCGGTTCGCCATCGAGGAGGTGATGACCGGTCTGCGGGACAAGCTCGTGCGGCGGCATCCCCATGTCTTCGGCGACGAAACTGCGACGGACGCGGACGCGGTGCTGCGGAACTGGGAGAAGGTCAAGGCGCTGGAGAAGCCGAAAGGCGGCGCGCAGGAGCACTCCCTCTTTACCTCGGTGCCCCGGGCCATGCCGGCCCTGGCGCGCGCCCAGCGCACCGGCGACAAGGCCGCCGGCGTGGGCTTCGACTGGCCGGAGGTGGAGCCGGTCTGGCAAAAGGTCGAGGAGGAGCTCCAGGAACTCAAGGAGGCGGTCGGGACGGGCCGGGCGGATCGCGTGGAGGCGGAGCTCGGGGACCTGCTGTTCTCGGTGGTCAACCTGAGCCGGTTCCTGAATGTCCAGGCGGAAGAGGCGCTGGCGGGCACCATCGAACGGTTCCAGAAGCGCTTCGCCCATATCGAGCGGGAGCTCGCGGCCCGCGGCAGGAGCGTGAGCGACGCGTCATTCGAGGAGCTGGACGAGCTGTGGGAGCAGGCCAAGGCCGTCGGAGCAGGCGAGAAGGAGAGTTAGAGGACCCCGCGCCGGCCCTACAGGTGATCCCTGAAGACGGTCCAGACGAGGAAGGCGCCGGCCCCGCTCAACAGGATTCCAGACAGGACGTGCACGTAGGGCTCCAGGCGGGCGGGCAGGAAACGCCTGCCCCGGCTTACGAGATAGACGACCAGGAAGTTGATGGTGGCGGCTCCGAGCCAGAAACCCGCGGGAAACGACAGCGCGCCTTTCAGGCCCTGGGCCTCGAACCCCTCGCGCACGAACGCCAACCCCACCGTTCCCCAGAAGATGTAGGCATAAGGATTCATGAGCTGGGTCAGAACACCTTTGAGGAACGGAGAGAGCCTTCTCGAGCCGCGGTGGCCGCCCGTGGCCGCGGGCGCCGTTCCGGCGCGGAAGGACTGGAGCCCGAGCCAGAACAGGAACGCGCCGCCCGCGAGGCCGATGGTCACGGCGGCGGCGCCCGACGGGATGGAGGACTGCAGCGCCATCACCAGCGGCAGCATGACGCAGGCGTCCACGCACATGGGCGCCAGGGCCGTCTGCGCGCCCGGCCAAGCGCCCCTGCGGAGCGTTTCGGTGGCGATGAGCGCCAGGATGGGACCGGGCAGGGAAGCGACGGAAAACCCCATCGCGTAGGCCAACAAGAGACTCACGATCGAAACGTAGCACGCCGTGCGCCAAACGAAACGGGCATGAACCATGACGACACTCTGATCCAGCGGAGCAAACGACGTAGGGGCGGGTTTCAAACCCGCCCGTGCCCAGGCCATCGCCCCGCTCGGGACAGGCGCCGCGAAGCGGGGTCGGAGGACGCTGTTTCGATGGATCAGAGTTTACACAGGGAGGATCACCCATGAGCCAAAAGCATATCGTCCACATCTCCGACGTCCCTTCCGAGCCGCTGCCGGCTCCGGACGGCACGTCTTTCGGCGGCACACGGCAGCGCGTCGGCGCCGCCGTGGGGGCGCAGAAACTGGGATACGGACTCTTTACCGTTCCCCCGGGCAAGACCGCTTTCCCGCTTCACGTCCACACCCTGAACGAGGAGCTGATCCATATTCTGGAAGGGGAGGGGACGCTGCGTTTCGGGGACGAGACCGTGGCGGTGCGCGCCGGGATGTTCATCGCCTGTCCGGGAGGTGTGGAGATGACCCATCAGCTCGTGAACACGTCGGAGGCGGACCTGCGCTACCTGTGCGTGAGCACCATGCAGTATCCCGACATCGTCCACTATCCCGACTCCGACAAGGTGGGCGTTTACGCCGGCCCCGGCGCGTCCGGTCAAAAGCCGTTTCGCGGCATTTACAAGAAGGGGACCGAGGTTCCGTATTTCCAGGACGAGACCGGCCCCGAGGTGAAGGAACGGTCGTGAGCGCATTCCGCGTGGCGTTTCTGGACGCGGCGACTTTCGGTGTCATCTCCCTGGCCCGGTTCGAGGAAGCCGGCGAGTGCGCCGTGCACGAGCTGACGGAGGCGGACGAGTTGCCCGGGAGGCTCGAGGGCTGCGAGTGCGCGGTGGTGAACAAGTTCGTTCTCGATCGCCCGCGGCTGGAGCATCCGTCGGCCGGGCAACTCCGGCTCGTCGCCGTGGGGGCCACGGGCACCGACAACGTCGACGTCGCGTGTGCCAGGGAACGCGGGATCGCCGTGTGCAACGTCCCGGGCTACGCAACTTCCGCGGTGGCGCAGTACACCCTGGCGCTGATCCTGGAGCTGGCGACCCAGGCGGCCCGGTACGCCCAGGGGACGCGCATGGGCCACTGGCAGGAGAGCACGATCTTCACGCGGCACGACTACCCGAGCTTCGAGCTCCAGGGACGGGTGTTGGGCATCGTCGGTTACGGTAACATCGGCCGCAAGGTGGCGGAGATGGCCGGTGTCTTCGGGCTGCGCGTGATCGTGGCCGGCCGCGTGGGAGAAGACCGGCAGCGGCCGGACCGGTTGCCGGTGGAGGAGGTGCTGCGACAGGCCGACTTCGTCAGTCTGCATTGCCCGCTGACGCCCCTCACCGAAGGGTTCATCAACCCGCACACCCTGTCTTTGATGAAGCCCACGGCCTACCTGGTCAATACCGCGCGAGGCGGCCTGGTGGATGAGCCGGCGTTGATCGAGGCGCTGGAGCAGGGCTGGCTCGCCGGCGCGGCCCTGGACGTCATCTCGCAGGAACCGCCGGATGAAGGCCACCCGATGATGGAGGCGGCGGCCCGGCTGGACAACCTCCTGATCACCCCCCACTGTGCCTGGGCCGCCCGGGAGACCCGCCAACGGCTGATGGACGAGGTGTTCGAGAATATTCAGGCCTTTCGGCGCGGCGAGAGGCGGAACCGCGTGGACTAGTGTTGTGTCTCACAAACAGGTTTACAAAGATGCGCAGGACTTTTGGTTGTCGGCAAGGCGCGATGACGGGTCGGGACGACTGGCAGTCGCCCTCCCTCAGTGGCGTGCACCACGCGAGGAAGAGCAACGCAGCCGGCGGCGAAAAGGACCAGCAGATTTGTAAACCTGTTTGTGAGACACAACACTAGCGGCCGGTGATGAAAATCGCGCCGCCGAGCAGGGACAGCGCCCCCAGGACGATGTTGAGCGTGACCTTTTCGAGATCCCTGAGGAAGATGAGGCTGAAGAGCACTGAGAAGAGCGGGGTGGTATTGAGCAGGGGGATCATGGTGGAGACCTCGCCGAGGTTCAGGGAGACGAACACCAGGAGTTGCGAGCCGGCAGAGACGAAGGCGGTAGGAATGAAGTAGGGCATGCTCTCCCGGCTGGGAACGACCACGGAGAATTGCCGCTTGATCGACAGGTAAATCAGGAAGATCGTGAGAGAGGTTCCCGTTGTCACCGCACCGGCGACGAATGGATTCGGCAGTATGAGCAGTCCTGCCCTGCGTAAGTTTTGTGAAATGCCGGCCAGAAAAGCCGCTCCCAGTGGATACATCGCGTCGATGAGCCGCCAACCGCCGTTGGTCTCGCCTTTCCGATAGAGCACCATCCATCCTCCGGCCACGATGAGAAGCCCGCCCAGATAGACGGATGCCGCGGGGCGCTCGTAGAGGAAGAGCACTGCGATAGCCACCGAAAAAAGGGGTCCGGTGCTGCGAATCGGCATCGCACGGGCGACCCCCAGACGGTCGATGCCGATGTAGAGCAAGATACGGGCAAGGAGGGGTTGCAGCGTGCCGCTCAGCATGAAGTAGAACGCCGCAGGAGACCGTACGATGGACAACGGAAAGTTCAAAGCCACGTAGAGCCACATCAGGATGGTCGTGACCACGAAGCTGAGAAAAGCGGCGCTGAGAACATTCGATGTGCGCGCCCCCCGGCGGACCAGGATCGCGTCCACGGCCCAACCCATGGCGGAGATGATGGGGACGATTTCAGGGCGCATCCAGTGTCCTGTCTCGGATATTCATTTCCGAGTTGGTCGTCACGAAAAACGGGGTTCGGAGCTGCCGTCAGCCCTCGGGGCGGTGGCTTTCTCGGGGGCGTGCAACTTTCCCTGTAGCCGATACGAGCGGGATAGGCAAATACGGACGGAAGGTCTTGACTGTGGCTGTGGGGAAACGCTAGTGTCCTGTCCCACGAGACATCAGGATACGTTCTTCGCACAGAGCCGGTTCACGAAGCGATCAGGTTTTGAGAGGAGGGATAGTGATGAATGAAGACAGAAGAGAGTGGAGAAGACGCGAGTTCTTGAAGCAGGGCATGGTGGTCGGAGCGGCCGCGCTGGCATCTCCCCTGCTGCCTTTTCTGGTGGGTGAATCCAGGGGCGCGAGTGGCATGCCCCAGATCGACCTGCCGATCACGTCGCTGCCGTCGCTCAACGAGACGGTGTCTTTGATCATTCGCGCCGGCAAGTTCGATGAGAAGAACGGCATCAAGATCAACTTCAAGCCCCGGCGTCTCGGGCCGGCCCTCAACGACTACCGGAGCGGCGCAACGAGTCTTAATGCGGCAGCCACCATCGTCCATGAAGGGGACCACATAAACCGCGGAATCCCGACACGCGCGCTTTTCGGCACGCTGGACTACTACGGCACCGTCCTCACTGCGGATCCCGATATCAAGACGCTGAAGGATCTGGAAGGCAAGACGCTCGGGGCTGCGACGGTTTCCGGAAACTACGCGATCTTTCGCTGGTTCGCCAAAAGGGCGGGCGTGGATCTTGCCAAGGCGGAAGTCCTGTCCCTGGGCGTTCCCGCCCTGTTGACGACGCTTGTGGCGGGACGCGTGGACGCCCTCCAGTGCTGGGAGCCCGGCGCGTCCATCGCGCAGCACAAGCAGCCGGGCAAGTACCATCGCATCGACTATGCGTACAAGTGGAAAGACTACACGGGGTTCGACATCCTTCCTTACCTCACCGTGGCCGCCAAGGCGGATTGGGTCAAGGCCAACGAGAAGCATATTCCCAAGCTGTACGCCACCTACAAGGACGCCTCCGACTTTCTCTATGCCGATCAGAAGGAGGGGGTTGCCATGATGGTAAAGGCGGCCAAGGGCAAGATTCCCGCGGAAGTGCTCCAACAGGTAGTCGAGAAGGACACCCTGCAGTTTCATCCGCACCGGTTCAAGGACATCCGCAAGGAGGCGGAGGCGGTGTTCAAGGCCATGGTCGAGGTCGGCCGCCTGAAGAAAATGCCGGGCCCCGAGCTTTTCGCAGCCTGGGGTTGATGCGGCATCGGCTCGAAGTCGAGACCCGGGCACCACGGGAGGAGGAGCAACGCAGCCGACGACAAAAAAGACCAGCAGATTTGTAAACTTGTTTGTGAGACACAACACTAGGCACCACGGTTCAAGCACCCTGTCATGAAACCGCCGCCGTTCCGCTACCATACGCCCCGGTCCCTGGCCGAGGCGCTCGACCTCTTGCAGAACCTGCCGGGTGAAACCAGGGTCCTTGCCGGGGGGCAGAGTCTGGTTCCGCTGCTCAATCTGAGGCTGGCCTATCCCGAGGTCCTCATCGACCTCAATAAGGTGGCCCGGCTTTCCTATATTCGCGACACGGACTCCCATCTTCGCATCGGCGCCATGACCCGCCAGCGCGAGGCGGAGTTCTCGGAGCTCTTGGTGGCACGCTGTCCGCTCCTGATCGACGCGCTGGCCCAGGTGGGTCACCCCGCGATCCGCAACCGCGGCACCATCGGCGGCAGCCTGGCACACGCCGATCCCGTGGCCGAGCTTCCATGCGTGATGACGGCGCTGGACGCGGAGTTCGTGGTGGCCGGCCCGGGTGGCGAGCGGGTGGTGGACGCGAGCGACTTCTTCCTGGCGCCCTACGAAACCGCGTTATCGCCGGGAGAGATCCTGGTGGAGGTGAGGATTCCCCTGGCTCAAGCGCCTCCGGCCGCGGGCTTCCTGGAGTTCAGCCGCCGGCACGGCGATTTCGCCCTGGCGGAGGCGGCGGTGGTGCTGGAGGGTGACGGAACCTGTACCGGTGCGCGGGTGGTGGTGGCCGGGCCGGCATGGACGCCGTCCCGGCTCGAGCCCGTCGAGGGGCTGGTGGCCGCGGCCGGGGTTGCAAGAACGGACAACGGGACGCAGCGCGAGTTGGTGGACGAGGTAGGCCGGACGGCGGAGGCCGCGGTGGCGGCGCTGGAAACCCACGCCGACGCCACGGCATACCAGCGGCGCCTGGCGGCGGTTCTCGTGAAGCGCGCCGTGGCGCAGGCGCTGGAGCGATGGAGTCGAAATTGACGGATAAATCGACGGACAAGCGCACCATCTCGGTGACGGTCAACGGAACACGTTGCAACGGCGAGATGGACGTGCGCAAGACCCTCGCCGATTTCCTGCGGGAGGACGCGGGCTTTACCGGCGTCCACGTGGGCTGCGAGCACGGCGTCTGCGGCGCCTGCTCGGTACTGATGGACGGCGAGGTGATCCGGTCGTGCATCCTCTTCGCCGTGCAGGCGGACGGTCACGAGATCACGACCGTCGAAGGTCTCGGCAGCGAGGATGAGCTGAGTCCGTTGCAGCAGGCCTTCGTGGACCACCACGCGCTCCAGTGCGGTTTCTGCACCCCGGGCATGCTGCTGGCCGCCGTGGACCTGCTGAAACACTGCCCCGACCCCACCGAGACCCAGGTCCGCGAGGCCCTGTCCGGCAATCTCTGCATGTGCACCGGCTATACCGGCATCATCCGGGCGGTGCGCGCCGCCGCGCCCCTCATGAAGGGCTGACGAAAGGCTGACCGGTTCCCCATGGAAGCTTCAACCACGCAATGGAAGGGTCGGGCGGTTCCGCTCCGCGAGGACCGGAGATTCTCCACCGGCAGGGGCATGTACATCGACGACATGAAGTTTCCCGACATGCTCCACGTCGCGATGCTGCGGAGCGTCCACGCCCATGCGCGTATCCTGCGGGTGGACTTGAGCGAGGCGCTTCAGATGCCCGGCGTGGTATGCGGCCTCACCGGAGAGGACGCGGGGCGCATGTCCGAGCCGCTTCGCTCCCTCATCCCCATCCCCGTTCAGTTCGACGCCTATTGTCTGGCCTATGGGAAGGTTACCCACGTGGGAGAGCCGGTGGCCGCCATCCTGGCCACCAGCCGCTACCTGGCGGAAGACGCGCTGGAGAAGATCCGGGTGGAGTACGAGCCGCTGCCCGCGGCCGTGGACCCGGAGGCGGCCATGGAGCCGGATGCGCCACTCCTGTTCGAGTCCATGGGCACCAACGTGATGTGGCAGGACCGCTTCGAGTACGGCGACGTGGACGAGGCCTTCGGACGTGCCGCGCACGTCTTCAAGAAGCGCTTCTACATCCAGCGGTACTCGTCCACCGCCCTGGAGACCTTCGGCTGCACCGCCGTCTACGACAATCGCCGGGAGCAGCTCGCCATCTGGTCCAACGACCAGCGCCCCGGACAGGCCATGCCCATCGTCGCCCACAGCCTTGGCCTCACCCATGCCCAGATCCGTTTCGTCACCCCGGACGTGGGCGGCGGCTTCGGCAACAAGCGCAAGGCCCAGTACCTCATCATCGCGGCCCTGTTGTCGAAGCTGAGCGGCGGCAAGCCGGTGCAGTACCTGGAGGACCGCCGTGAGAACCTGATGGCGCTCATCCACGCCTGCAACGGCGTCATGGATATAGAGGCGGCGCTGGACAGCGAAGGGCATATCCTGGGAATGAAGGTGCGGGACATCGCCGACGAGGGCGCCAACGTCCTGAACCCTACCGTCCACTCGATCCTGAAGCTTGGGAACCTGACCAACTGCTACCGCATCCCGGTGGTGCGTTACGAGGTCAACTCGGTGATGACCAACAAGTGCCCGTCCGGCGCCAACCGGGGCATCGGCAAGCCGTTCATGTGCCTGGCCATGGAGCGGATGATGGATTACCTGGCCGGACAGCTCGGCACGGACCGCATCGAGCTGCGGCGGAAGAACCTGGTGCCGCCGGAGGCCATGCCCTACACCGGCCCCAGCGGGGCGCTGATCGACAGCGGCGACTTCGCCGGCACCCTGGACAAGCTGCTGCCGCTCATCGACTACGAGGCGTTTCTCCGGGAGCAACAAGAGGCCCGGGCCCAGGGACGGTACCTCGGCATCGGCATCGCCATCGGGCTGGAGCCCAGCACCTCCAACGCGTCGGCGTACATCCTCTCGTCGGGCCGGCGGAGCGCCTCGGGCGCGGCGGAGGCGGCCATGGTGCGGGTGGAGCACGACGGCAGCATCCTGGTGCTGCTGGGCGACGTGGGCAGCGGGCAGGGGCACGAGACCGCCGCGGCGCAGATCATCGCCGACGAGCTGGGGGTGCCGATGGACGGCGTCCGGGTATCCCCGTTCTTCGACTCCGCGGTGACGCCGTGGCTCTACGCCACCGGCAACTACTCCAACAAGTTCGCGGGCACCGACGTGGGCGCCATCCTCGGCGCCGCGGGCAAGGTGCGCGGCAAGCTCCTGGAGTTGGGGGCCTACCTGCTACAGGAACCCCCCGAGAATCTGGAGCTGGCCGAAGGCGGTGTGCGCTCCCGGGACCGTCATGAGCACCGGAAGACCCTCGCTGAGCTGGCCTTCGTGGCCTACCGCGATCTGTTGTCGCTGCCGCCCGACATGGAGCCCGGCCTGGAGGGCCGGTTCTATTACCGGCCGGACATCGCCAACGTGCCCGACGAGAACCGCCGGGTGAGGAACCAGCTCTTCGCCAGCAACGCCGCCCACGGGGTGACCGTCGAGGTGGATCCCGACACCGGCGGCATCACCATCCTCAAGTACGGTGTGGTGCACGACTGCGGCACCGTGCTCAATCCGTCCATCGTGGAGGGGCTGGTGCAGGGGGCCACCGCCCACGGCATCGGCGCGGCGCTGTACGAGGAGTTCGACTATGACGAGCAGGGGAATCTGAAGGCCACGACCTTCGTGGACTACCTCAAGCCCACCGCGGTGGAGATCCCCGACGTGCGGATGGACCACCTGGTGACGCCGTCGCCCTATACGCCTCTGGGGATGAAAGGGGTGGGGGAGGGCGGCGCCATTCCCGCGCCGGCCGCCATCGTCAACGCGGTGGAGAACGCGCTGGCGCCGCTGGGTTGCGCGTTCGACCATCTCCCGCTCACGCCCGAGCGGGTGTGGGAGGAAATCGAGAGGGCCCGCGCTTCACGGCGGGGTGAACCGTAAACCGCAGGCCCTCGTCATCGTCTGCGCCGCGGGAACCGGGACATCCGATGTAGGGGCGGGTTTCAAACCCGCCCGTGTGCGGATCGCGCCGTCGGCCGATAGAGGCCCCTACACGGTCACGTTGCACACCAGCTCGGTGTACTCCGCATCCTCCGGGATCAGATCCCAGGTCAGCATCCACCTGTACTGGCGCTCGAACTCTTCCTCGGTGTAGGGCTCCGGATCGACGTAGCGCAGCCGCGGCAGGTAGAAGTCGTCCGGCGTGAGCTCGTTGGCGTAGTGCTCGGGGATCTCCGCCAGCATGTGCTTGAGGTACTTCTTCGGGTTCTTGTTGATGTAGGTGACGGATTTCTTGATGGCCCGCAGCATGCCCTTGAGCAGCTCCGGGTCCATGTCGGCGGGTCCGTTCTCGACCCCCAGGTAGTGGCCCTCGGTGATCTTCTTGTAGCCGCGCTTCTCGGCCAGGGAGATCCATGGCTCCATCAGGGTGGCGGCGTCCACCACGCCGCTCTCCAGCGCCTCGAACCGCTCGTGGACCGTGCCGGCGTGCACCACGTTCATCTCGTCCCGGGCGACGAAGCCCTCGAGCAGGGACAGCGTGTGGTAGTGCGAGCCCTGGTGGTACTGGACTCCGACGCTCTTGTTGGCGAGCTGCATGGGCGCGTTGACCGGGGAGTCGGGCAGGACGTAGATGCCCTGGCACACCACCGCCGGGCGCTTGGTCCAGATGGGGGCGCCGCGTTTGCTGTCGTAGGCCCGCCGCACCTGTCCCCATGAACAGGCCCGCATGATGTCCACCTTCTTCTGTTCGTACAGGAACTGGTAGTTGGTGGACTTCACCAGGGTGTGGTCGGTCCGGCGCGGGTCATCCTCGGCGAACCTGGTTTCGCGGACGCCGGGCAGGAAGATCTCGACCTCCATGCCCTCCTCCTCGAAAAGCCCTTCCTCCTGCGCAACGAACCAATGAAGCCCGAGCACCGCCTCGGCGCTCTCCACGTTTATCTTGACCAATTCAGCCATGGTTTTGCTCTCCTTTCGAGCCACGGGATATAAGCCCGTCCGCGGCCGGCATGCCGGCGCGGTCGTTGGCGGCTCAAGCCCCTTTTTCTTACAACCGGCACGGGCGGGGGTCAAGGTCGAGGCGCCGGTGCGGCGGGACGTTGCTTCCATTCTCGCCCGGTAATCTGATACGCATGCCGGACACTCATGCTGATCGATGCGGCACTGCTGTTCGCCCTGGGCACCGCCCTCGCCTATGCTTTCGCCGACGTTACCGCGCGCTTCGGCCTGCAGCGGGCCGACCCGTTGGTGGGGGCGATGATGGCCCTCACCGCCTCGGTGATGCTCTTCCTGCTGGTGATTCTCGCGACGGGCGCCCGGTTTCCGGCCTTTGGCCCCCATTACGTCTGGATGGCCGTGGGAGGGGTCTGCAACCCCGGCCTCTTCTTCGTTCTGTTCTTCATCGGCATAGCCAAGATCGGGGTTTCCCGTGCCGCGCCCATCAAGGGAAGCTCGGCCATCTTCGCGGCCTTGCTGGCCATGGTCTTTCTGGGAGAGGAGCCGTCCTGGTACAACCTCGCCGGCATCTTGCTGGTGGTGGGCGGCATCGCGGTGATCTCGTCCGGGGCCCAGGCGGGCGACTGGCGCCGGGTGGACATGCTCTGGCCCCTGGCGGCCGCGGGGGTGGCCGCCATCGCCGCTCTCTGCTGGCGCACCGGCATCCAGGCATTCCCGGACACGGTGGCCGGCGCCGCCGTCGCGATCTTCGCGGCCCTGGCGGTCGTCGCGGCCTACACCCTGGCCGTCCGGAGGAGCCAGATCCGGCGGAACGTCCAGGCAAGCTGGAAATTCTTCATCGTCGCCGGTGCCATCGAAGGCTTCGGTAAGTTCCTGTACGCCAGCGCCCTTCAACTCGGTGAGGTCTACCGGGTGCTGCCGGTGATCCAGACCTCGCCGCTGTTCGTGGTGTTGCTCTCCCTGGTGGTGCTGCGGAGGGCGGAGGGGATCACCTGGCGGGTCCCGGCGGGGGCGGTGCTAACCGTGGGCGGAGCGATCCTGGTGAATGTGCGCCTCGGTTAGCGTGGTCCCGGTTGATCACAATGTCCGCGCCATCCAGCGTACTTGGCCGATGACCTCGGCGTCCTCGGGCCACGCGACCGGCTTCCAGTCGGGGTGATCCCTCACCAGCAACCACCCGCCGGCGTTGTCCCTGCCCGCGCGCGCGATCACCAAGCCCTCCTCCGTACGAAGTGCGTAGATGCGCCCCACTCGTCGTTGCCGCTCGTCCCGGTCCACCAGCACCGAACAGCCGTGAGGCAGCGTCGGCTCCATGGAATTGCCCTGCACCTGGACGATCAGGCAGTGGGTGTAGTCGAGGCCGTGGCCGCGTAACCAATCGCGTCTGAACCAGAGGGATTCCGAGGCGGGCTCCGCCAGCGATCCGTCGTAGAGGGCGTCCAGATCGCGAATCTCTACGGGAAGAGCACCGGGGAGGTTGAGCGATGCGCCCGGGTACGCCGCCGGTGTGTCGTAGTCTCCGGTCCGGACCGCTTGCCGGTCGGGGGCGCCCTCCCGCAACAGGGCATCGAGGTCGGCCCGAAGTCCAGTACGCAGGGACCGGGATTCGATTCTCAACGCGCGGATGATCCTCTCCTCGGACAGGGGCTGCCCGCTTTCCTGCGACGAAACAGCCACGGCATCGTTGCCGCGTTCCTCGAACAGTCGGGCGACAGGCACACCCAGGAAACCCGCCAGCTTCTCCAATTGGTTCAGCTTCCACTCATTGCGCCCGTTCAGCAGGTTGGAGAAGTGGCTGGGTCGAATGCCGATGGCCGCCGCGATCTGGCTCTTGGTTGCGCGGCCCAGGGACTTCTCATCGTCGACAAAGTCCTTGATCTGCTTTTTGAGGCGGCTCGGAAGCAGCGGGGGCTCCTTTCTGCGCATTGCAACTTTCCAATAGGGCAAAATACCGTGCCAATGAGCATCCTGCCGACGTGCGTCAAAAAGCGCCGCTCTACTTGTTCGTATTGTGTAGGAGGGTAGGAAAATTCACGTGGGGATATTCGGTGTGGCCGAAAGGGAGCCCGT
This sequence comes from uncultured Binatia bacterium (SeqCode), assembly GCA_965221155.1. Taxonomy (GTDB): domain Bacteria; phylum Desulfobacterota; class Binatia; order UBA9968; family JAJDTQ01; genus JAJDTQ01. The sequence goes on from OZ244869.1 coordinate 4,209,292, forward strand.
GGCCGCCGGGGTTCCGGAACGACTGGTTTGACTTCCACCATAGCTTTCCCGTGGGCCGAGGCGGACGGGAGGGCGTAGCGGTTAGACTGCACTGGGATTCGATGTCGAGGAATGCCGGGTGCCACCCGGTCGCGGCGGACCTCGCACTTGGAAGACCGGTCCGGCGGCTATCCGCGCGTCATGCGTGCGATAGTACCGATGGGATTCGCGCGAAGCTAAAACGGGATGTCGTCGTCGATGGGCGGCGACTGGAACGACGGCGAAGGGTCACCGAAGCTTTGGTCCTGCGGCTCCTGGGAGGCCCGGGCACCGCCCGCGCCCCCGAGGAACTGGACCCGCTGGGCGACGATCTCGGTGACGTAGCGCGTGTTGCCGGTCTTGTCCTCATAGGAGCGGTTTCGGATGTTGCCCTGGACGAACACCTGCCGTCCCTTGGCCAGGTACTGGCCGCAGGCCTCCGCCTGCTTGCCCCAGACGACGATGTTGTGCCACTCGGTGCGCTCCTGGCGGCTGCCGTCCTGGCCGGTCCAGTTCTCGGAGGTGGCGATGGAGAAATTGGCTACCGCGCGGCCGCTCTGTGTGAAACGGACCTCCGGGTCCTTGCCAAGGTTCCCGACGAGAATTGCGATGTTTACCGACATATGAACCTCACAGCAATGGTTTGGACGGCGTCTGCGTGGACCTTATCGCCTGCGCCGTCCTTAGTCAATACGAACTTTCCGAGGGACCTTGCCGTGCTCCCGCGACTAATATGCGAGGCCCTCGAACCCCGAGGTCCTTCGAATTCCCAGGTCCCTTGAACCCGTTTGTTTCCCGCAACTTTCGATCGACAATTTGCCCATGACCCTTGACAAGTCCGGGGGACACTCATAAAAGGACATTCTTGTTTCCCTCTTTTTCAGATCGGCAGCCATCGGCAAACCTTTAGCCCATTGCGACCACCGAAACGGACATCAAACGCATTCCAGCCAAATCATAGGAGGAACGACATGCGCAATCTGACGACCAGAATTCTGTTGGGCGCCGCCGCGCTTTGTCTGGCAGCGAGCTTGCCGCTGTCCCAGGCCGCCGCCGCCTTTCCCGACCGCAACATCAACCTGATCGTGCCGTTCTCGCCCGGCGGCGGTTACGACGCCATCGCCCGCGCCACCGCCAGGAGCATGAAGCAGTACCTGCCCAAGGGCGTGAACGTCATCGTCAAGAACGTCACCGGCGCCGCCGGCCTTCGCGCCGCGGTGTTCATGTACCGGGCCAAGCCCGACGGCTACACCATCGCCCACTTCCAGGCTTCCGGGATGCTCGGGCAGGAGATGATGTCGGAAAGGCCCATCGGCTTCGAGACCAGCAAGTACACTTGGCTCGCGCGGGTGGGCGCGGACGCCTTCGGCCTGCACGTATCGGCCAAGGGCCCCTACAAGACCATCGCGGATCTGCAGAAGGCCAAGCGCATCACCTGGGGAGTCGAGGGCATCGGCGTGGGACGGTGGTTAGGCTCGTTCCTGGCCGCCAAGGCCTTCGGCATCGATTTTCACGTGGTGGCCGGCTACCGTGGCACGGGCGAGTCGCTGCCGGCGCTCCTGCGCGGCGACTTCGACGTCTGGGCCCAGCCCATCGACCACCCCTCCGTCACCTCCTATCTCGGGACGGACCTGCGCCCGGTGGTGCAACTGGACAAGAAGCGGGCGGTGAACGCCCCCGACGTGCAGACCTCCTATGAGATGGGCAATAACCTGTACTTCAGCGACCTGCGCGCCTTCGGCGGCCCGCCGGGAATCCCCGAGGACCGGGCGAAGATCCTCGAGGGCCTTCTGCTCAAGTCGATGAGGGACAAGCTCTACACCGACTGGAAGAAGCAGTCGTCCATCCAGCTCGTGGAGGGGCCGGGTTCCACCGTGGCCCAGGACCTCAAGTACTACGAGGACCTGTTTCGGGCGAATCTCGATGAGATGCGGGCAGCCGCCAAAGCCAAGTAGGGGCGGATTCTAACTGGCCCGTGCCCCTTTGGGCGCGGACCAGTAGCACAACACCCGGAACCGTAAGGGCCGCGTTCGAGGAACGAATCCGTTCGAGGAACGAATCCATGTGGGAACCCCTTGTACAGGCGTTGGATCAGCTCAGCCAGCCGGCGAATCTGCTGGTGCTCGCCGTCGGCGCCGTCGCCGGCCTGATCCTGGGGGCGCTCCCCGGGCTGTTCCTGGCGGGTTTGACCATCGGCATGACCTTCACCTTCGGGTGGGAACCCGGCACCGCCATGTTCCTCATGGCGGGGATGATGGGGGCGGCCACCGAAGGGGGGTCGGTTCCCGCGATCCTGCTCAACATTCCGGGGGAGGCGCCCAACGCCGCCACCTGTTTTGACGGCCATCCCATGGCCCGCCGCGGCGAGGCGGGCCGGGCCGTGGGGCTTGCCGCGGCCTCGTCCTTCCTGGGCGCCGTCATCGGCATGTGCTTCCTGATGATCCTGCTCCCCTTCGTGAAGATCATCGTGCTGTCCTTCGGTCCCCCCGAGTTCTTCATGCTGGTGGTCTTCGGCCTCCTGACCGTGGCCTACGCCGCCCGCGGCAACATGCTCAAGGGGCTCGTGTCCGCGGGCATCGGCGTGCTGCTGTCACTCATCGGCTTCAGCCCGGTGCACGGGGTGCTGCGGTTCAACTTCGGCAGCGACCTCTACCTGTGGGACGGGATCCCGCTGGTGCCGTTCTTCATCGGGCTGTTCGCCATCGCCGAGCTGGTCAACCACGTGCTGCGCGGCGATACCATCGCCGAGGGCGGCGCGAGCATCAGGGTGGGCGTGTTCGGCGCCTTCAAGGGATTCGCGGAGGTCTTCCACCACAAGACCACGTTGGTACGGAGCTCGGCCATCGGAATTCTCGCGGGCATCATCCCCGGCATCGGCGGGGTGCTGGCGAACTTCCTCTCCTACTCCATGGCCGTGCAGTTCTCCAAGAACCCGGAGAAGTTCGGCACCGGCACTCCCGAGGGCATCATCGCCTCCGAGGCCTCCAATGACGCCAAGGACGGCGGCGCCCTGCTGCCCACCATCATCTTCGGCATCCCCGGCAGCGCCGGCATGGCCGTGCTTCTGGGCGCCTTTATCCTCCACGGGCTCCAGCCCGGTTTCTTCTTCATCCGGGAGCACATGGACATCGTGTTCGTGCTGATCTTCGGCTTCGTGATCGCCAACTTCCTCGCCAGCCTCATGGCCGCGTTCGGCGCCGACATCCTCGCCCGGGTCACCACGCTGCGCGTGGGGTACGTGGTCCCGGCTGCCTTCCTGCTGTCCATCGGCGGCGCCTACGCCGCCCGGGAGAATGTCTGGGATATCGGCATCGCCATCGTGGCGGGCATCCTCGGTTTCGCGTTCAACCGGTTCGGTTTCTCGCTGGTCACTCTGGTCATCGGTTTTCTGCTGGGGGTTCGGGCGGAGCTGTCCTTCGTGCAGTCGCTGCAGATCTCCGCCGGCAGCTACGCCATCTTCTTCAATCGACCCGTCACCGTCGTGCTGATGTTGCTGAGCATCCTGCTGCTGTGTCTGCCGTGGTTGTCGAGCCGGAAAGCGAAGGCGTCGTCATGAAGGGGTCCGTGCTTCTCGGCGTGATCCTGGTGGCCACCTCCCTGCTGTTCTTCGGGTGGTCGTTCTCGTACGGCGGCATGGCGGGCTTCGTGCCGCTGGTGCTGTCGATACCGACGGTGGCGCTGGCGGTCGTGTGCCTGGCCGGCGAGCGCTATCCCGGTATCCTGAAAGTCTTCGAGGTGAGCCTGGAAGATGTCCTGACCTCGGCGGCTGAAGTGAAGGTTGAGGTCCCGGGGGCGCAGGCACGGCCCAAGGCCGGCGACATGGGCCTCATCACCCGAATGTTCGGGTGGTTCGCCCTCTTCGGGTTGCTCGTCTTCATCACAGGGTTCTACATTTCGACCACGGTGTTCGCCCTGTCATTCACGCGTATACAGGGCGGTATCAACTGGTTCGGAGCGGTCTTCATCACCGCCCTGGCGCTGGGCTTCTTCTACTTCATCTTCCAGGAGACGCTGTCCGTCGACCTCTTTGAGGGCGTCCTGTTCGGCGCCTTCATCCCGCCGCTGTAGCGCGCTTCCGGTACGTCGCACGCTGCCCCACGTAGGTCGGATTGGCGAAGCGTAATCCGACACGGGGTGGTGGGGCGTCGGGTTACGCCTTCGGCTAACCCGACCTACATGGCTACACCCCGTCGCCCTTACACCGTCATCCCCACACCGACGCCCCTACACCCCGGCATCCCACCTCCCCGTCATCCCGGACTTGATCCGGGATCCAGGAGGGGAGGGGTGTGGCGTGTTCCCACGGGGGCCGGAAACCCAGCGACCCCTACAAACTAATCCAGCGTTGTTCCTCCGAGGAGCGTAGCGCGGCGTCGAGCACCCGCTGGGCGGCCAAGCCGTCGGCGAAGCTTGGCGATGCGGAGGTGCCGTTCCGGATCGCCTCCACGAAGTCGCGCGTGAGCTTGGCGAAGATGAACTCCCCCTGGGCGCGCTGGGGGTCTACGGCGTCGAGCCCCTCGGTGTAGCGTTCCGGGATCTCCAGGGGCTCCGGCGAGCGGGTGTCACCGCGGGCGCCCCAGAGCTGGCCGCGAACCCAGCCCTCCACGTTGCGGTCGAAGGTGAACCGCAGCATCCCGGCATTGCCGTATATCTCCAGATTCTGGTAGCTGCTTTTCCGCGCCACCGCGCTCACGCGAATGCACGCCGAGGCGCCGCCTCCGAGGCGTCCCACGAGGGTGAAACTGTCGTCCACCGTCACCGGCTGGGACACGCCGCGGTCGTCCGGCCGCTCGGGTATGAAAGTGTCGGCGTGTCCCCAGACGCTCTCGAACTCACCGATGAGCCAGCGGACCCGATCCACCACGTGCACGCCGATGTCGCCCAGCACCCCGAAGCCGGCCAGCTCCCGGCGGTGGCGCCAGTAGTGGGTCTGGCCCGGGGCCGCGCGGTTCTCGCTGAACCAGCGGCTCTCGACGTGGAGCACGCGCTCGCCCACGTAACCGCCGTCCAGGAGCTCCTTCATGTAGGCCAGGGCGGGGATGTGGCGGTGGTTGAAAGCGGTCATGTGCACCCGCCCGGCGTCCTCCGCCTGCTTCAGCATGGCCTCGGCCTCCGCCGCGTTCATGGCCAGGGGCTTCTCGCACAGCAGGTGGAGCCCCTCGCGCACCGCCGCGGCGACGATCTCGGCATGGACGTGCGGCGGCGCGACGATGCTCACGGCATCGAGCCCCTCGTGGGCCAGGAGGCCGCGGTAGTCCGTGTACACGTGGGGCACGCCGAATTCCCCGGCCGTCGCGTCCGCCTTGTCCCTTGTTCTCTGGCAGAACGCCACCACCTCGGCATTCTCGGTGGCGCCGAAGCCCTGCAGATGCTGGATACCGAAACCGCCGCCGATAACGCCGATTCGCACCGGTTGGCCCGTTGTCATGTTTCCTCCTGGGGTCCTGTGTGACGCACTCGGGTCACGGTTCAGGTCTTTATGGGAGTCCTTGCCCTGGGAATTGCCAGAACGGTGACCGCGGCTAGAAGATTGACGGCGCCGAACAGATAGAAGGTGTAGCTCAGGCCGTAGTGGTCGGCTACGGCGCCGACAATCAACGGGAAGACCAGCGACAGCGAGGACCGGCCGATGTCCATGAAGGTTTGGGCCGCGCCCCAGATCTCCTTGGGTGCGTGCTCCAGGCCGCTGGCCTGGATGATGGGTCCCACCGCGAAGAGCGCCATCCCGCCCAGCGACACCACGGGCAGCAGCAGCCAGCCGGACGGAAACAGCGGGATCGAGCCGATCAGCAGTCCACCCGTGAGCAACGAGACGAAGATCGTGCCCTTGCGCCCCCACCGGTCCGACAGGTGCCCCACGATGGGGGCGAAAACCGTCCCCACCAGCGCCAGGCACCCCAGATAGAGGCCGATGGCGGGCGTTCCCATTTTCATCTCCACCGAAAGGTAGAGGGGCAGAAAGGTCGGAATGAGATTTTCGCCGATGGATCGTAGACCGGCCACAACGGTCACGCCGATCAACGGGAGATTGGTGAGGACGTCGCTGCGTAGCGCGCGGCCATAGGATCCGCTCTGCCCCTCCCGTGGGGCGTGTCCCAGGCGCGGCAGCAAGAGCCAGAGAAAGACCGCGGTGGCGATTCCGGGCAGGAACTGGAAAGCGAAAACCGTGCGCCAGGTCACCCAGGTGAGCACCACTCCCATCACGGCGGGCCCAGCGGCGGCGGCGAGATTGCCCCCCATGGCATGGACTCCCAGGGCGAATCCCATGCGGTCCGGGAACCGGTCGCCGATGACGGCGCGTGCCGGCGCGTGCCACAGGAACCCTCCCAGCAGCGCCTGGATGCAAAGGAGCACCCCGAATATCAGGAACGTGGTGGAGAACCCCTGAAGCGAGAAGAACAGCGAGGGCCACACCACGGACAACAGCAGGATTCCCTTGCGATCCTTCAAGAAGTCCGTTGCCAGGCCGCCGGCGGTGATACTGATCATGTGCGACACGCGTTGAACCGAGCGAAGCGCGCCGAGCTGGGTGTATGTGATGCCGAAGTCTTGGGTGATCAGCGGCAAAGACACCGTCAGGATGCCCTGGAACCAATGGGTGATGCCGTGGCCCGCCGCCAACAGCGTCAGGATGCGGCCTCGCGTCGGCTCGGGCGGTGGCGGAGAAGGGAGGGAGTCGAACCCTCCGAGAACCTTACGGCCCTCAGACTGGTTTTGAAGACCAGCGGCACCACCGGGCACCTTCCTTCTCCGGAGAAGCATGGATCGTTTGGGTAAATGAGGGACTAGGAGCCTGCGCCGCAGAAACCGGACATCCGATGTAGGGGCGGGTTTCAAACCCGCCCGCGCCCGCACGGCGCTGCCGCCCGACACAGGCCACTAGTGTCGCCACTACCCTAGACAATCCATGGTGAATTGGCAAAGCGACACCGCGGCAACCCGCCCAGGGAGCTCAGGTTTCCGCCGCGCGGTGGACAAGGTCGGGCGGGGTGAAAGCCTGTACTTCCGGAAGGTCCCCCTCAAACGTCTGAACCTCGACCAGCGTCGTCTGGGAGATCGGACCTTGCGCGAGGCGTGAGGTCCCCTTGTCCAGAGTCAGTACGTTGGGATTGCCGTGTCGTTCCAAACCGCCTGGTGCCACGGGGTCGAACCATGCCCCGGTAGCGAGCACGACGACGTTGGGCGATACGTTCTCGGTGATGCGGGCGCCGGCGAGGCAGGCTCCGCGATCATTGTACACGCGCACGACGGTGCCGTCCTCGATCCCCCTTGCGGCGGCGGTAGCGGGGTGGATCAGAATCGGCTCGCGGCCCTGCACCTTGTTGGCCACGCTCACGGCTCCCGGGTCGTGTTGGCTGTGAAGTCTCGTGGTGGGCTGATTGGAGATGAGGTGGAGAGGAAAACGACCGGCCGTCTCTCCGCCCAGCCACTCCGCCGGCTCGATCCAGGCTGGATGCCCGGGGCAGTCGTCGTAACCGAAGCTCGCAATGGTTTCCGAGAAGATCTCGATCCGCCCGGACGGCGTTGGCAGAGGGTGCGCGACGGGGTCCTCTCGGAATCGGGCAAGCAACACCTTCTCCTCGCCCTCCGTCGGCAGGGTGATATGACCGGCACGCCGGAATGCATCGAAGGGTGGCAGCTCAATACCTTCGCGGATGAACCCGCGGCGAAACGTATCGTAGAGGTGCTGTAGCCAGTCTTTCTCCAGCCGGCCCTCGGTGAAGCCGTCCTTGAACCCCAATCGCTCGGCAAGGCCCGAGAAGATGTCGTAGTCGTTCCGTGCCTCACCCACCGGAGGGATGGCCTGTGCCATGGCGAATACGATGGGATCGGCCGGCTGCCAGCCGATGTCGTTGCGTTCCAGCGAGGTGGTGGCCGGCAGCACGATGTCGGCATACCGCGCTTGAGGGTTCCACCAGGGCTCGTGGACGATGATCGTTTCGGGACGCTGCCATGCCTCCACCAGCCGGTTCAGGTCCTGGTGGTGATGAAAGGGGTTGCCGCCGCACCAGTAAACGAGACGGATGTCGGGATACCGCAGCCGCTGCCCGTTGTAGTCAAACGGTTCTCCGGGGTTGAGGAGCATGTCCGCAATCCGCGCCACCGGAATAAAGGCCTTTACGGGGTTCGCGCCTTGCGGCAGCGCCATCCCACCGACGGACCTCACGGGATTGCCGATGGAGCCGGTGGAACCGTAGCCGTAGCCGATGCCGCCTCCGGGAAGCCCGATCTGGCCCAGCATCGCAGCCAGAACCGCCGCCATCCAGTAGGGCTGTTCACCGTGGTCGGCACGCTGCAGCGACCAGCTCGCCGTAATGAGAGTCCGCGTCGCGGCCATACGTCGAGCCAGGTTGCGGATGGTGTCCGCGGGGATGCCGCATACGGCGGCCGCCCATTCCGGGTCCTTTGGTTGACCGTCCAGTTCACCCATGAGGTAGGCGAGAAAGGATTCGAACCCGATGCAATATTGGTCCAGGAACGTCTGGTCGTGGAGGCCCTCGTGAAACAGCGTGTGGGCCAGACCCAACATCAGCGCGGTGTCGGTGTTGGGTCGCGGCGCCAACCATTCCGCCTCGAGGAAATCCGCGGCGTCGTCCCTTATGGGGCTGACGTTCACGAACTCAACGCCGTTCTCCTTGCAGCGTTCGAGCCAGCCGCGGGTGGCATGCTTGCCCAAGCCTCCGGCGCTGACCTGGGTATTCTTGAGCGGGAGTCCCCCGAAACTGACCACAAGCTTCGTATGCCTGGCGATCACCGGCCACGAGGTGGCTCCGCCGCGGATGGCTCCCCAGCCGTATCCGAAGACATGGGGGACGATGACTTCCCCCGCCGCAAAGCTGTAGGTGTTGACGGACCGGACATAGCCGCCCAACTGGTTCAGGAAGCGGTGCAGTTGACTCTGGGCGTGGTGGAAACGACCCGCGGAGGCCCAGCCGTAGGAGCCGCCGAAGATTCCCGAGTTCCCGAAGGACTCCCGCACTCGCCTCAGCTCGCCGGCGACCAGGTCAAGCGCCTCGTCCCAACTCACGGGAATGAAGGGTTCCGCACCGCGGCCCCCTCGATGATGCTCGGGTCCTCGCTCCAGCCAACCCTTGCGTACCATGGGCTGCGCGACCCGGCAGGCGTGGTGCACCACGTCCGGAATCGACCGCCCGATCGGCGACGGATCCGGGTCATCGGCAAACGGGTGTGCCGCCACGATGCGGTCACCCTGGACCTCGACCTGGTAAGCGCCCCAGTGGAGGGACGTTTGAATGTGTTTGGATTGTGTGTTGTCCATCTACGCCTCCGGCTGACAGGTTGGAAGATACCCTGAAAAGAGCATGCTCTCAAACAACCCATTGCGTTAGCACCAGGGACGACCGCCGGCCGCCCCTGCGCCCGGCCTACTGCCGGTCCGCCTGTCCGGCCTGCCGCCGCATGGCGCTCGATGTCCGGTGACTGGTATTTCTCGGTAAGCGGTACTACAATCCCGTGTCATGACGGTGCAGCGGCGGGAAGTGCTGGGGCGGCTCCGGGATCATCTGACCGACAGCGACATTGTGGTGGCTGCCCTGGCCGGAACCACGGCGGATACCTATCAGGTGGCGCACCGTCCGGAGAATCTTTACCTGGTGGGTCTCGGCATGGTCACCCAGGTGAGCCTCGGACTGGCCCTGACGCTGCCCGACTCGAAGGTGGTTTCCCTCGACACCGACGGGAGCCTGCTGTTGGCCCCGAGCATCCTGTCGGTGGTGGCCGCATCCGGAGCGGAGAATCTCCGCATCATCGTCTTCGACAACGAGCAGCTCTTCGGCAGCCGCGGCGGCGCCCCCAGCCAGACCGCGGCGGGCGCGGATCTCAGTGCCATGGCCCGTGCCGCGGGCATCCGGCGCGCCGACACGGTGGCCGACGGCGACGGCCTGAGTTCGGGGGTAGAGTGGCTCTTTTCGCAGCAAGGCCCGGCCCTTCTGACGGCGAAGATCGAAGTGGGGGCGAGAGGGGAAGGGCCGAACATGGACGGGCAGGAAAACAAATACCGGCTGGTGCGGCGCATCGAGGCCATTCGGCAGCGCTCGATCCTGACGCCGCCGAAGCCGTGAGTGTATCGTTGCCGTCGACAAGGCGCGACGACCGGTAGGGGCGACCGGCGGTCGCCCCAGGGCGGGTACCACGCGAGGAAGAGCAACCCAGCCGCCCTTCGACTTCGCTTCGCTACGTCTGTCCTGAGCTCGTCGAAGGGCTTCCAAGTAACTGCGAGCTTGCGCCCTTCGACTTCGCTCGCCCTTCGACAGGCTCAGGACAGGCGTAGCGAAGCGAAGTCGAAGGACGCTATCTAGGGGCGGGTTTCGAAGCCGCCCGCGCCCGGGCCATCGTCACGCCCGGGACCATGGAGGGTGACCGGGAGTGAAGGATGAAGGACGAGATCGCGGCTGAAGCGCACCGCTGCCTCACGGAAGCGGGTATCGACTTCGTGGCCTGCATGCCCGACTCGGCGTTTCTCGAGCTCTATCAGAGGCTGGAGGCGGATTCCGGGATCCGCTACGTCCAGGTAGCCAACGAGAGCGACGGCGTGGGCATCTGCATGGGCGCGTGGCTGGGCGGAGCGCGGCCGGCCCTGCTGATGGAGAACACGGGCTTCGCCCTGTCATGCTACGCGCTGCTGCGGGGGCCGGCTGCCTTCGGGGTTCCCATGCTGCTGCTCATCAGCTATCGTGGCGGCTTCGGCGACCAGCGCTGGTTCTCGGTGCCCTTCGGCTGGGCCACCGAGCCGCTGCTTGACAGCCTTCGCATCCAGTACAGCACGGTGAGGGAGACCCGGGACCTGCAACCCGCCATCGTCGGGGCGGTCGAATCCATGAATGCCATGCAGGCGCCGGTGGCGGTGTTGTTCCCGCCGACGCTGTTCTTCTGAGACGACGAAGGGATCATGAAACCCGCTGTTTTCGAATATTCCGATCCAACGAGCGTATCCGAGACCGTGTCCCTGCTGGCCCGGCTCGGGGAGGACGCGCGGGTGCTGGCAGGCGGTCAGAGCCTGGTCCCGCTGATGAATTTCCGTCTGGCCCGGCCCGCGCACCTAGTGGACCTGAACCGCGTGGCCGAGCTGGACTTCCTGTCCGTGGCCGACGGCGAGCTGCGTATCGGCGCCATGACGCGGCAGCGGGTGCTGGAGCGCGCCCACGACATAGGCGCCGGCTGGCCGTTGCTGCGCGAGGCCGCCGGATACATCGGCCACGTCCAGATACGCAACCGCGGCACGGTGGGCGGCAGCCTGGCCCACGCGTTTCCGTCCGCCGAGCTGCCGGTGGCCATGGTCACGCTGGATGCGGCTTTGGTGGTGCGAGGGGAGGACGGAGACCGCGCCGTAGCGGCGGAGGATTTCTTCCTCGGCACCATGACCACCGCGCTGGAGCCGGGCGAGCTGCTCTCCGAGGTGCGGGTTCCTGCTGTTGCGCCCCGGAGCGGCACGTCGTTCCAGGAAGTCAGCCGCCGGTACGGCGACTTTGCGCTGGCGGGAGCGGCGGCGCTGGTGACCCTGGACCGGGACGGCGCCGTGGCAAGCGCCCGGTTGACCCTCACCGGCTCCGCGCCGATCCGGGCCCACGCGGCCGAAGACGCCATGTTGGGGGAGAAGCCCTCGGAGGCACTGTTCCGTGATGTCGCCCGCCGCGCCGTGGCCGGCATCGAGCAGGACTCCGACATGCACGCCACCGCGGACTACCGCCGCCGCGCCTGCGAGGCACTGGCCCGCCGCGCGGCGGCTCAGGCCGCGCAACGGGCTGCGGCATCCCGTTAGTTAGTAGCCTTCCACAACGTCCACTCCGTCTCCGCCCTGAGAACCGTCAACGCCTCCGCGATGGATGTCGCGAGGTCGACGTTGCACGTATCGCCCTGTTTGTTCGCCGGGAGTTCATTGAGTTCCATAGTCGGACCTTCTTTTCGCCCTCCCGTCAGTTTGAGGAGCAGCGCAGGATACTATAAACGGGCATCAGTTGATTAAACGGATAATAGTTGATTAAACAGATATATGTTTATCAAGAAGCGTGTTGTTTCTTGTATTTGCTCTGGCCGTGGTCTGGAATCGGGCGCCTTGGCACCCGGCGGCCGGGGTGCAACACGACTACGGCACGAACACCGGACAGGTCGCTTGGCTCGGTGCGGCGCTAACCGCGAACGGGTCCGGGTCCCATAGCCATGGCGATGACACCCGGGAGTTTTCCGGCTGGGGCGCGGGAAATTCGCGCGGCGCTGGGTGAGAGTCGGCGGCTGTTCTTTTCGATCGGTCTGTTCAGCGCCTTCGTGAACCTCCTGATGCTGACCGGCCCGCTCTTCATGCTGCAGGTCTACGACCGGGTGCTGACCTCTCGCTCGGAGGCGACGCTGGTGGCGCTAGCCGCCATCGTTGCCTTCCTGTTCCTGATGATGGGTCTTCTCGACCACGCCCGGGGGCGGGTGCTGGCGCGAGCGGGGGCGCGCTTCCAGTCCCGCCTCGACGGCCGGGTTCTGGGCGCGGTCCTGAACCGGGCGGGAGTTTCGCCCGCGTCGCGCTCGGCACCGGCGCGGGGCCTCTACGATCTGGAGGCGATGCAGCGCTTCGCCTCGGGTCCGGGTCCGTTCGCGTTCTTCGACGCGCCGTGGACGCCGGTGTTCCTGTTCGCGCTGTTCACCTTCCACTGGCTGCTGGGTCTTTTGGCGGTGATCTCGGGCGTGCTGCTTCTGGTGCTGGCGCTTGTGAACCAGGCGCGCACGGCGCGGCTTCAGAGGGAGGCTGGAGAGGCGGCGGCGCAGGCGGGGCACTTCGTGGAGCAGGTGCGGGCGGGCGCCGAGACGGTGCGGGGTCTGGGCATGCGCGGGGCGGCGATCGCGCGCGCGGGGGCGCTCAGGAACACGGCGCTCGAGAAGACGGTCGGAGCCTCGGACCGCGGCGGGGTGTTCGCGGTGACGTCGAAGACGCTACGGCTGTTCCTTCAGTCGGTGATGCTGGGTCTCGGCGCGTGGCTTGCGATCCGGGGGGAGGTGACGCCGGGGATCATGATCGCGGCGGCGATCCTGATGGGCCGGGCTCTGGCGCCGATCGACCAGGCGGTGGGGCAGTGGCCGGTGCTGCAGCGGACACTTGAGGCGAGGCGGTCTCTGGCGCGGCTTCTGACGGAGACGCCGGAAGACCCCCTTCGCACGCCGCTGCCGGTTCCGAAGGCGGTCATGGAGGCATCCAACCTGGTGGTCGCCGCACCGGGGGCGAAGACGCCCGCGGTGCGCGGGGTGTCGTTCCTGTTGGAGCCGGGGAGGGCGATCGGGATCGCGGGCCCGTCGGCCTCGGGCAAGTCGACGCTGGCGCGGGCGCTGGCCGGGGTGTGGCCGCCGCTCTCGGGTGGGGTGACGCTGGGCGGTGCGGCGCTGGATCAGTACGCAGAAGAAGTGCTGGCGGGGCATGTCGGCTGGCTGCCGCAGGAGGTGGTGCTGTTCGAGGGCACGGTGGCGGAGAACATCGCGCGTCTATCGCCGGAGCCGGACCCCGACGCAGTGGTGCGGGCGGCCGAGCGGGCGGGCGCACACGAGATGATCCTGGCGCTTCCGGGCGGCTACGACTTCGAGGTTGCGGCGAGCGGTGCGGCGCTGTCCGGCGGGCAGCGCCAGCGGATCGCGCTGGCGCGAGCGTTCTACGGCGACCCGGTGGTGGTGGTCCTGGACGAGCCGGACGCGCATCTCGATGCGGCGGGCTCGGAGGCTCTGAACCGAGCCGTGGCCGGGCTCAAGGCGCGGAACGGGGCGGCGGTGATCGTCGCCCACCATCCGGGCACGTTCGCGCACTGCGACCAGGTGCTGGCGATGGAGCAGGGCGGGGTCCGCCCGGTGGAGCCGGTGCGGCAGATCGCCGGTCCCTCCTCCCCGGGACGCGCGGTCCGGGTGGTGAGGTCGGGTCCGCCGCGTGGCCGGCAGGGTCCGTCCGGGGACGGGACGGACGAGGCCGGCGGTGGAGAGGGACCGCCATGACCGCGGCGCTTGCGACCCAGGGGCCGTCCGGGCCGGCGAGGGTGCCGTCCGGGGCGGCACCGCCGGGTTTTTCGTCGCGGCGTCCGCTGGCGCTGGGGTTTCTGACGCTGGCGCTGCTGGCCGCCGGGCTGTTCGGCTGGGGGGCACTGGCCTCGATCTCCGGGGCGGTGATTGCGACCGGCCGGGTCGAGGTCGAGACCCGCGAGCAGGTGGTGGAGCACATCGACGGCGGCACGGTGGGTGAGATCCTGGTGCGCGGCGGCGACCGGGTGGAGTCGGGCGAAGTGCTGATCCGCCTGGACGGAGCGCTGCTCCGGTCCGAGGCGGCGGTGCTGGAGGCGGAGGCGGCTGAGCTAGCCGCGCGGCGCAACCGGCTGGAAGCGGAGTTTCGCGACGCCGGTGCGATCGCGTGGGATGGAGAGCTCGCGGCTCTGGCGAAGACCGAGGCTTCGGTGCGGGAGGTGCTCGACGGCCAGCGGCGTCTGTTCGAGGCGCGGCGGTCGTCGCGAACGGCCCAAGTGAAGCAGCTCCGGGAACGGATCGGTCAGACGGGGAAACAGATCGCGGGTCTTGAGGCCCAGGCCGATGCGGTGAGGCGCCAGCGGGGTTTCATCGGACGGGAGCTCGAAGCCCAGCAGTCGCTCTTCGAGAAGCGCCTGACCGGGTTTCACCGGATGCTGGAGTTGGAACGCGAGGCGGCGCGTCTCGACGGTCAGGCGGGCGAGATCGCGGCCCGTATCGCCGGCGCGCGGGGCCGCATCGCGGAGATCGAGATCGCGGTCCTGCAGATCGCCGCGCGCGGCGTCGAGGAGGCGGAAGGGCAGGCACGCGAAGTCCAGGCTCGGGAGAACGAGGTGCGCGAGCGTCTGGCCGAGTTGCGGCGCCGGCTGGGGAGCATGGAGGTGCGGGCGCCGACAGCGGGCGAGGTCTACGGGATGCGGGTGTTCGCACTCGGCGAAGTGGTGCGCCCGGGCGAGCCGATCCTCTACCTCGTGCCGGCGGACGCGGACTTGGTGGTCATGGCGCAACTGGAGCCGATCTATGTCGACCAGGTGCATGCCGGGCAGGAGGCGGTGCTGCGGTTCACGGCCTTTCCGGCGCGCACCACCCCGCAGTTCGAGGGCCGCATACGGCGCGTGTCGGCGGCCACGGTGCATGACCAGCGCACCGGCTTGTCCTGGTACGAGGTGGAACTCGAGTTGGGGCGGGCGGTGAAACCGGAAGCGGAACTGCCCGCCGTCGCCTGGCTCTCGTCTGCCTATGACTCCGTTGCGCGCTGGCTGCTCGGCACCGGGGACGGCGCCATCGAAGCCGGAGACAGGACTGAATTCCCGGCACCGGTGCGCATCGGCCATGCGCGCGACCTTGCGCTCTCGCCCGGCATGCCGGTCGAGGTGCACATCCGCACCGGGGAACGTTCGCCGTTGAGCTACCTCGCCAAGCCGCTGACCGACTACTTCTCCCGGTCGCTCCGCGAGCAGTAGCGCCCACGAACCCCCACGGCCGCGGTGGCAGTGTTTTGCTCATCCTTTTGGTCTGGTTTCTCTCTGTCGTTGATGATATTGATGTTTTGATAATTTGCTCGGTTCTGGAAAATTCGCGATACACGTGAACGACCGGGCGGAACAAGCTTCGAGAAAGGGAAGGACATGCCTGACGACTACGCGGCGAACACAAACACCTCGGGTTCCGTCTTCGCGGGAGGCTGGGCCACCGGGGAGATCGAACAAGTCTACGACCAGGACTGGTTCGCAGTCACGCTGGAAGCGGGGATCACCTACCGGATCGATCTCGAGGGTGCCATCACGGGGCGGGGCACGAACTACGATCCGCATCTCCAGGGAATATACAATTCCAGCGGCCGGCTGCTGAACGGCACGACGAACGCGGATGGCGGCCTTGGCCTCAACAGCCGCGTTTTCTTCACACCGGACGCCGACGGCACTTACTACATCGCCGCGGCCGGCCAGGTCCCCGGATCCGCGGTGGGCGGTGGCAGGACCTACCACACGGCTGGCGCAACCGGCACCTACCGCGTTTCAGTGACGCAGGTCCGCTCCCCCGACGACTATTCGGCCGATACGAGCACCGCCGGCACGGTCTCCGTGGGCCGCTCGGCGACCGGGGAGATAAACTCTTCGGGCGACCGTGACTGGTTCGCGGTCACCCTGGAGGCGGGGACCACCTACCGGATCGACCTGGAGGGCTCACCCACCGGCCGGGGAACGCTTTCCGACTCCTATCTTCGCGGAATTTACGATTCGGGCGGCAATCGGCTGGACGGCACGACGGACGATGACGACGGGGTCGGCCGCAACAGCCGCGTCTGGTTCACGCCGGATGACGACGGCACCTACTACATCGCCGCGGGCGCCTATGGTTCCGGATTGGGGACCTACCGCGTTTCGGTGAACCAGGTCCGCAGTCCCGACGACTATTCCGCCGATACGAACACCGCCGGCGCAGTCGCCCCGAGAAACCCGGTGACCGGGGAGATCGAGTCTTCGGGCGACCGTGACTGGTTCGCGGTCACGCTGGAGGCGGGGACCGCCTACCGGATCGAGCTGGAGGGCTCATCCACCGGCCGGGGAACGCTTTCCGACCCCTATCTCCGGGGAATCTACGATTCGGACGGCAACCCGCTGGGCGGCACCACGGACGATGACGACGGGGTCGGCCGCAACAGCCGCGTCCTGTTCACGCCGGAATCCGACGGCACCTACTACGTCGCCGCCGGCGCCTATGGTTCCGAAATGGGCACCTACCGCGTCTCGGTGACGCCGGTTGGCAATCCCGACGACTATTCCGCCAATACCGGAACCGCCGGCGCGGTGGCCGTGGGCGGCTCGGCGACCGGGGAGATCGGGTCTTCGGGCGACCGTGACTGGTTCGCGGTCACCCTGGAGGCGGGGGCCACCTACCGGATCGACCTGGAGGGCCTGGTCACGAACCGGGGCACGGTTTCCGATCCCTATCTTCACGGAATCTACGATTCGAGCAGCAACCGGCTGAGCGGCACGACGGACGATGACGGCGGAATCGGCCGCAACAGCCGCATCCTGTTCACGCCGGATGACGACGGCACCTACTACGTCGCCGCCGGCGCCCTTGGTTCCGAATTGGGCACCTACCGCGTCTCGGTGACGCAGGTTGGCAGTGCGGACGACTATTCCGCCAATACCGGAACCGCCGGCGCGGTGGCCGTGGGCGGCTCGGCGACCGGGGAGATCGAGTCTTCGGGCGACCGGGACTGGTTCGCGGTCACCCTGGAGGCGGGGACGCGCTACCGTTTCGATCTGGAGGGTTCACCCACGGGCCGGGGAACGCTCTCCGACGCCTATCTTCGCGGAATCTACGATACGGACAGCAATCGGCAGGGCGGCACGACCAACGATGACGGCGGTTCCGGCCGCAACAGCCGCGTCTGGTTCACGCCGGAATCCGACGGCACCTACTATGTCTCCGCCGGCGCCTACAGTTCCAATGCCGGAACTTACGAGATTTCGGTCGAAGAAGTGATCTAGTGTTGCGTTCCACAAATACGCTGACGAATATGCGCAGGATGTTTCGTCGTCGGCTGCGTTGCTCTTCCTCGCGTGGTGCACGCCCTGGGCGACCGCAGGTCGCCCCTACTCGTCATCGCGCCTTGCCGACAACCAAAATTCCTGCGCATATTCACCACGTTTTATCCTCGCCCGGTGTAGCCGCCCGGCCGATCCTCTCGCAGTGCGCCTGAAGCTCCTCCACTGTCCCGACTCGCTCCACGGCGACGGAAACACCTACCCCGCCCGCACGGCCTCGCCGTCGGCCAGCCGGCGTGACCGATGACGACAGGCTTGTTGGGGACCTTGCGTCCGCCCTCTCCGGCGCGGTAGTTAACGAGGAAGGATTTCGCGCCGAGGAGAATATGCGCCCGCCGAGGTGCTGCGTCTTGTCAACGCGGGTCGAGAGGGCGGAAGTTTCTCCCAAAAAGGGCACGGTACATATGGACAAGCGGACGATAAGGGTAAGGGTCAACGGCGTCGAGCATGCCGGCGAGGTGGAGCCCCGCCGGCTGCTGAGCGATTTCATCCGCGACGATCTCGGCCTCACCGGCACCCACGTGGGCTGCGAGCACGGCGTGTGCGGCACCTGCACGGTTCTCCTGGACGGCGATCCGGTGCGTTCCTGCCTGATGTTCGCGGTGCAGGCCGACGGAGCCGGGATCGACACCGTGGAGGGGTTGGCGCCGGACCCGGACACGCTGCATCCATTGCAGGAGAAGTTCCAGGAGCGGCACGGCCTGCAGTGCGGCTTCTGCACGCCGGGCATCCTGCTCACCGCCCGGGCGCTGCTGCGTGAGAACCCCGCTCCCGGCGACACCGAGATCCGCGAGTGGATCAGCGGCAACCTGTGCCGCTGCACGGGTTACCGGAACATCGTGACGGCCATTCGCGAGGCCGCGGAAGAGATGTCGGGAACACAGCCGGACGCGTCGGCGCCCCGAGAGGATTGAAGAACGTCCATGCCGTACATCGGTTCAAGCGTGAAGCGCAAAGAGGATGTCCCGCTGCTTCGGGGCATCGGCAAGTACGTCGGCGACATCCGCCGGCCGGGGATGGTTCACGCGGCCATTCTCCGGAGCAGCCGCGCCCACGCGCGCATCGCCGGTATCGACGCCGCCGCGGCGCTGGAGCTGCCGGGAGTCGTGGGCGTGCTCACGGCCGCGGACATGCCCGGCCTCAAGACCATCCCCATGCGCACGGGCCAGATCGACGGACTGGAGCGCTCGCAGCAGACGCCCATCGCCACGGACCGGGTGCGCTACGTCGGCGAGCCCGTGGCGGTGGTGGTGGCGCAGGATCGCTACGTCGCCGAGGACGCCCTGGAGCTGGTGGAAGTGTCCTACGAGGAGCTGCCGGTGGTGACCGGCGCCCGCGCGGCCATGGGACCCGAGGCGCCCCGGCTCCACGACGCGGTGCCGGGTAACGTGCCCGCCGATTTCGCGGTGGAAAGGGGCGACGTGGAGCGCGCCCTCGCCGGGTGCGACCTTGTCATCGAGGAAACCTTCGAGACCCAGCGCCACGGCGCGGTGCCGCTGGAAACCCGTGGCCTGGTGGCGGAGTTCGACGAGACCAACGGCATGCTCACCGTGTGGGGTCCCACCAAGATGACCCACACCAACTGGCGCATCCTCTCGGAGCTGAGCGGTATTCCCCAGAGCGCCATCCACTTCCTCGAGCCGGCGGTGGGGGGAGGGTTCGGCGGCCGCGGCGAGTTCTATCCCGAGGACTTCCTGATCCCCTTCGCCGCCAGGCGCTTCCGGCAGCCTGTGTGCTGGATCGAGGACCGCTCAGAGAACCTCAAGTCCATGAACCAGTCGCGGGAGCAGTCCTACCGGATGCGGCTGGGCCTGCTCAAGGACGGCACCGTGGTGGCCATGGACGCGGAGATCCTGTTCGACATGGGCGGCTATACCCGCACCCATGGCGGCGTGCCCATCGTCGCGTCGTCGGCCATGTTGCGGGGACCGCTGCGCATCGAGAACTACCACTGCCATGCCTATTGCGTGCTCACCAACAAGACCCCGGTGGGCACCTACCGGAGCCCCGGCCGCTACGAGGCCAACTTCGTGCGCGAACGGCTGCTGGACATGGCGGCGCACCGGCTCGGGCTCGATCCCGCGGAGCTGCGCCGGCGCAACATGATCCGTCCGGAGGAGATGCCCTACGACCACGGCAAGACCCCGTACCACTACACCATCTACGACAGCGGCGACCTGCCCGGGCAGCTCGAGGCGGCGTTGGACCACATGGGCTACGAGGAGCTTCAGCAGCGATGCACCGCCGCCCGGGCGGAAGGCCGGGCCTTGGGCGTGGGCATCGGCTGCTTCGTGGAGACCAGCGGCATCGGCCCCTGGGAGTACGCCCGGGTGGAGGTGGACAACAGCGGCGGCGTGGTGCTCTACACCGGCATCAATTCGGTGGGGCAGGGCATCGCCACCGCCTTGAGCCAGATCGTCGCCGACGAGATGTGCGTCTCCATCGACAACGTCCGGGTGGTGCACGGCGATACCGCCAAGGTGCCCTACGGCAATGGCAGCAACGCCAGCCGCTCCACCGTCATGGCCGGGAGCGCCGCGGTGGGAGCGTCGCGCAAGGTCAAGGAGAAGCTCCTGCGGCTGGCGGCCGCGGAGCTGGAGATCGACGCCGGCGACCTGGAACTTGGCGACGGCCGCATCGGTGCCAAGGGAGCGCCGGAGCGGAGTCTCGACTTCGCCGCCCTGGCCCGGCTGGCGCTGCCGGGGCCGGCCCTGGCCCAGGGCTTCACCCCCGGCATCTCGGAGGAAGATTTCTTCGCCACCGACAAGCGGCCGTTCCCCTATGGCGTCCACGTGGCGGTGGTGGAGGTGGACCGGGAAACCGGCATGATCGAGATCCTCGACTACCTGGTGATGGAGGACGTCGGCCGCAAGATCAACCCCATGATCGTCGAGGGACAGATGGCCGGCGGCCTGGCCCAGGGCATCGGCGGGGCGCTCCTGGAGGAATTCGTCTACGACGAGGACGGCCAGCCCCAATCCACCAGCTTCATGGACTATCTGATGCCCACGGCCATGGACGTACCCATGGGGCAGTTTATCTCCACCGAGGACTTCCCGTCGCCGCACAATCCCCTGGGAGTCAAGGGAGCAGGGGAGGGCGGCATCACCGCCGCCGGCGCCGCCCTGGCCAATGCCGTCTCCAACGCGTTGGGGGTGGAGATCACCCGGCTGCCGCTCAAGCCCGGCTACCTGCTGGAGCTCATGGACGCGGCGGAGAAGGGCTGAACGCCGCTGCCCGGAATCCTTACGCCCGGGGCCTGCCGGACGCCGACGCGGTAGCAGGGGTGGCCGCCACACGGGCGGGTTTGAAACCCGCCCCTACAAAGTCATCGCCTCGCCGGCCTGAATCGTGTGTAACTTCGCATACGAACCAATCGGACAAGGACACGCGTCTGAACGGAGGACAGGGCCATGGAAGAGTCCCGTATTGCATCGGATGAGATCGTCGACATGCACGCGCACGTCTACCCCGAGGGTTGCTTCGACGAGGTGCTGAAGGCCCGGCCGGAGTTCGCCATGGCCCGTTCGGAGCGCGGTCTGTCGCTGACCTGCCGGGGTAGCCACACCATGTCGGCGCCCATGGAGACCGACCTGAGCGCCCGCCTGCAGACCATGGACGAGGCCGGCGTCAAGGTTGAGGTGCTGTCCGTCGGCGCCCTCAACACGGGCTGGGCCGGCCCGGCCACCGCCCGCCTCGTCAACGAGGGCCTGGCCGAGGTGTGCCGGCAACACCCGGACCGTTTCCGTTTTGTCGCCGCGTTGCCGTGGAACAGCACCGCCGCGTTGATGGACGAGCTCGACCGGGCCATGGCGCTGGGTGCCGTGGGGGCCGGCATCACCACCACTATCGCCGATCACACGCTCGACGCCCCCGAGTTGCGGGAGTTCTGGCGCGAGGCCCACCGGCGTAACCTCCTGGTGCTGGTGCACCCGACCTTCCCCCTCCATGGGCCGGCCAACGACCGGGGCGAGTACCTCGCCGTCGGTTACCTCGGCGAAACCGCCATGGCCGCCACCAAGCTCACCCTGGGCGGCGTCCTCGAAGAATGCCCCGACGTTCGCCTCGTCTGGTCCCACTGCGGCGGCAGCCTGTGCATGGTCCTGGACCGTATCGACCGCGGCTACCGCCGCTACGAGAACTGCCTGCGCCCCCCGAGCGAGTACCTGCGCCAATGCTACTACGACACCGTCACCGGGTCCGGTCCCGCTCTCGACTGCGCCCGCGCCACCTTCGGCGCCGACCGGCTCGTCTACGGCACCGACGAGCCCCACGTGCCCAACGCCAGCAAGGGCGTGTTGGCCGCGATACGCGCCCGGTCGTGGCCCGAACCGGAGCTTGAGGCGGTCCTTGGCGGTACCGCACGGCGGCTGCTGGGGGACTAGTCTGTTCCGACCATAGTCCCCGTATTGATTCACCTCGGTCTTTGGTCTATTCTGACTACATTAGTTCTTTTGGGGGGTCGTCATGCGAGAAGTTCAACTCCGTGAGGCGAAGGCCAAGCTTTCCGCCCTGGTCGAGGGGGCGGCGGAAGGGGAGACCTCTATCATCACCCGTCACGGCAAGCCGCGGGCCGTCCTGCTTGGGATTCAAGAATGGAGTCGTCTTCGTAACGTGCCATCCTTTGGCCGTCTGCTGTTGTCTGCGCCACTCGAGGATGGAGACTTGGCGCCGCGCGACATAAGCCCGCCGCGTGACGCGATGTTTTAGGTGTACGGAGTGTATCTCGTTGATACGAACGTGCTTTCGATTGCTTCTCCCGGCCGGTATCAACGATCGGTATCCCTCATGGACTGGATGGACTTACATTCGGAGGAACTCTTCCTGTCGGCAATCACCGTGGCCGAGATCTCCGACGGCATTGCCAAGGTGCGACGCACCGGCTCCACTTCGAGGGCTGCCGACCTCGGTGACTGGCTTGAAACCGTGCTCCATCTCTACGGTTCGCGTGTTCTGCCTTTTGATATCGCCGCGGCGCGACTGGCGGGTGAGCTCACGGACAAGGTCCGCGCTGCTGGTCAATCACCCGGTTTCGCCGATATCGCTATCGCCGCCATAGCCGGAAGCCGCAACCTGACCATTCTGACGCGCAACCTGCGGCACTTCACGCCGCTCGGCATCCCCGTTATCGATCCCCTCGCCAGCCTGCCGGGCTAGAGCCCGTACAGCGCCCTGGCGTTGTCGTCCACGATCTTGCGCCGGGCCTCGGCGCTGACCCCTTCGTCCCTTTGCAGGATATTCAGTGCCTCCAGTTGGCTGGAGGTGTCGGCGTGGCCGTAGTCGGAGCCGATGACGATGTGGTCCTCGCCCGCGTACTGGAGGATGTAGGGCAGGTCCTCTTCGGTCTGGCAGGCGACGTAGAAGCGGTTGCGGCGCAGCACGTTTGCCTTTTCGTCCAGCTTCCGGGTGCCGGTGCGGTGGAGGCGGGCGCCGAGGTCGGTGATGAGGTAGGGGACCCAGGAGGCCGCGGCTTCGAGGAAGCCCCAGCGCAGGTCCGGGAAGCGGTCCGGGACGCGGCTAAGCACGAGGGAGTGAAAGGCGGTGATGATCGGCACCTTGGCCATCCACAAGGCGGTGGCGCGGGAGTGGAAGAGGCCGCTGAGCGCGTGGTTCACCAACCCCGAGTGAATGCACACCGCCATGTCGAGGCGGCTGGCTTCGGCGTAGACCGGGAAGTAGTCCTCGTCGATGGGTACGCGTTCGCCCATGAGCCCCTGCAGCAGGAAGCCGCAGGCGCCGTTGTCACGGCTGAAACGAAGCTCTTCCAACGCCACGTCCATGGTCAGCAGCGGCAGCGTCGCGACCCAGCGCAGGCGCCCCTTGCTCTGGCGCCAGATGTCGGCCATCCAGCGGTTGTAGGCGCGGCACATGGCGATCTGGGTCCGGGGGCGGCTCAGGGTGGCGAGACCCAGAAGGGTGGTGGGGTAGAGCACCTGGACGTCGGTGCCGAGCTCGTCCATGTGGCGCAGTCGCGCCGCCACGTCCCGCAGCTCGGAAGACTCCGGAGTCGTGCCGGAGCTGGCGGCCGGGAAGGCCCGCTTGGGCTCCAGGTTGCTGTCGAAAAGCCAAAAATCGTTTCGGCGCAGAGGGTCCGCTTGATCCGCGGCCTCCAGGATGCGGGGCTTGTGGCGCCGGTCCTCGCCCTCCATGTACTCCCAGGTTTCCTCGCATTCGATCACGTGGCAATCGGCATCGATGACCGCCATGGTGTATTCCCTCCAGCGCGCAGCGGCCCGTGCGCTACCCTTTCCAGACGTGGGCCGGCCCCTCACTATTCACCGCTGCTGCGGTCTCACCGCATCGGACGCAGTGGCGTAGCGTTTCGTCCGCAGCCATGGCGTCATAGGCCTCCTTCACCGCGTCCGCGGGGTCGTTGAACTGCACGGTGGTTTCGTAGAGCGTGTGGGTGCAGTTCCCGCATACCCACTCGAAGCGGTCGGTCTCGTCAGGCCGGCGCACCCGTTCCACCACCAGGGTCCAGGAGCCGTCGCCCCGGCGCGGCGAATGGGGCACCAGGGCGGGCAGCAGGAACATCTCGCCTTCCTTGAGGACCGCCACCTCCGGTTTGTGCTCCGGAGTGAGGTAGTGGAGATTCAGCTCGCCTTCGAGCTGGTAGAAAACCTCGTCCCCCGGATTGATGTGGAAGTCGGTGCGGTCATTGGGGCCCCGGGTGACGAAGATGATGAAGTCCGAGTCTTCCCAGATGACTCTTCGCCTCCCCCAGTCGCCGCGGTTCTCGTCGATCCAGTTTTTCAGATTGAAGCGGGTGAGGTGTGGGAACATGACGGCTCCTTTCAAGTGTCGGGTCCGTACCGTGCGCTGAACCCGAGGGCTTCCCGTGCCTTGTCCGAGGTATAGCCACAATAGTTCTCATCCGTCTCGAAAGCTACCTGCCGCACGTCCGGGACGTGGCGTTGGAGCAGCGCGCGGGTGGAAACCGTCAGATAGGTCGTGGGAGCGCATATGTTGAAGGCCTGGTGGCCTTCGAAGGCCGCCTCCAGGGCCAGAAGGCAGGCCGTCGCCGCGTCGCGTACGTCGATGTAGCTCCAGAAGCTTCCGAAGCCGCGAATCATGGGGTCGTTGCCCCGGTTCGCCAGGCGTTGGTACACGTTGGCGTCGGCGATGCCGGCAAAGCGCAGGCTGGCGATGCGCGCGTCGCTGCGCCGGGCGAAGGCCTCGCAGAGCTCCTCTCCCGCGAGTTTGGACAGGCCGTAGGGGTCCTGGGGCCGTCGGGGATGGTCCTCGTCGATGGGAAGGTAGTCGGGAAGCGCGGGACGCAGGGGATAGTACAGGCCGTATACGGCCAGGCTGGAGCCCATGACGAGCCTCCGGATGCCCAACGACGTGCCCACCGCCAGGACGTTGTACGTCATGGCGACATTGCGCTGGAATCTCCGGCTGTCGCCGGCTACGTCGGGGGTCTGCCAAGTTTGGGTGGCTCGGTCGAACAGGCCCTGCTCGGTGTAGGGGAATCGGTCCCGGGCCAAGTGGACCACCGCTTCCGCGCCTTCCAACGCCCGCCGCGCCGCGTCGGGGTCGGTGAGATCCACGGTCCCGTCAGCGTTCCCCGCCGCAAGATCCAAGGGTACGACCTCGTGGCCCCTCCGTGACAGCAGTTCCGTCACCCGTTGTCCCAGCCGGCCGGCGCTGCCGGTGACGACGACCCTCATGCGGCGGCCTCCCGGTTTCGCCTATCCGCCGGTTTTGGCATCCGGCTTCTGCGGGTAGGCGCGGATACCCGTGTAGGAATCCATTCGTACCAGCCTGTCGGCATCCTGCGGAGACACGACGCCCTTGGGCCGGAGGCCCCGCCGGACCCGATCGATGGCGGTCAAGATGATCCGGCGTTGCAGGATGACGCCCTTGTCGGACGCCGCCAGGCGCTCCTCACGGCAGGCCACGTTGCCCTGGGTGGACTGGGTCATGATGTCCTCGAGGCGGACGCTGCCCCGGAACGGCGATAGCGGACGGTGGTCGTATTCGGCTTTTTCGCCCGTGGCGACGGGCCGCCGGGAGGGCGCGAGCCTGGTCATGAAATCCGGGTCCGGGCCGGTGTAGTGGTCCACCGTGTAGAGCGTGAAGTGGTCGTCGTCGTTGGGAGTCAGGAACATCCAGTGGGCGTTGTGGGAGCCGCGGGCCAGGGCCTCCTTGGGCTCTTTGAAATGGGTGAACTCGGTGTCGCCGATCTGCATGACGCTGGGCAGCGCGTAGCTCTTCTCGTCGATGTAGCTCATGCCCGGCTTGGAGGCAGGCTTCCGCGACACCACCTTCATGCCGTAGTCCGTCTCCACCGCATCGAACGGAGGCACGTCCTTCGCGTTGAAGAACCAGCTTCGCCAGGTGCCGTCATCGGGATTGGACCGGTGCAGAGTGGAGAAGTGGGTGGGATCGGCGCCGTTCTCGATGAAGTTGTACCAGTTGTAGTCGTAGTGGCGCGGCGCCTCGATGCGCCGCTGCCCGCCGGGCTCCGCCAGCGGCGCGTATTGCGGCAGCGGGGGCTCGTCCTCCCGGGGCGGCCCGAGATAGCCGAAGATTAGTCCGCCAAGCTCCCGCACCGGGTAGGAAAGGTGGCGGACCTTCTCGTGGAACATGCTGCCGGGAGGCTCTGCCGGCTGCTCGAGGCAGGCTCCGCCCACATCGAAGAGCCATCCGTGATACGGACACCGAAGCCCGGAGGGCTCCACGTCGCCGTACTCCAGGGATGTGCCGCGGTGCGGGCAGTGAAGACCCAACAGGCCCAGCCGCCCCTGGCCGTCGCGGAACAGCACAAGATCCTCTCCGAGAACCCGAACCCGGACAGGAATATCCCGAAGGTCGCCCGCGCACCTCACCACCATCCAGTAGCGTCTGAACCACTCCCCGGCGGTCGTGCCTCGCCCCACGTGGGCGAGGTCCGCCACGGTCAGCATTCCCGCACTTCCCTCGGCCATGGCGTCACCCCCCTCCGTCATTCCGGCACCCGTCGGTCATTCCCGCACCCCTCCGTCATTCCCGCGAAAGCGGGAATCCAGGGGTGGTGGAGGGGTGCTGCGCGGTGTCTCCCGCCCCACCCCACCTGGATTCCCGCTTTCGCGGGAATGACGATCTCGAGGACTGATTACCATCTTCGCCCCAACGACGTCGTTACCGGCGCCATGAGTGCAGCGGCTTCCACCCCAGGATCTCCTTGGCCCGGGCGTTGGTGAAGACGCTCTCGGTGCCGGTGAGCTTTCCGGCGCGGTCGCCGATGGCCGGGTTGAGGCGTGGGAGCAGATCGCACAGGGGCTCGGCCACGGTGCTGTCATCGGCTACCACGAACATGACGGTGCCGCCGGGTACCGGCCGCTCCACGGCGAGCCGGAAGGCCACCGCCAGGTCCCTCACGTCGATGTAGCTGTATTCGCGAAAGCCCTCGGGTTCCCGGCCGCCGGTACGGCGGATCTCCTCCAGCGCCTCCGGCGTCACCACGCCGCTGGGGCGGATGACCACCGTTTCCACGCCCTTCCGGCTGTACGAGTGGGCGATGGTCTCGCCGACCTGCTTCGACAGGCCGTAGGGGTCGATGGGCCTCAACGGGTGCTCCTCGTCGATGGGCAGGTAGTCGGGCATGAACGCGCCGTCGCTGTAGGCCCATCCCACCGCCGCGTTGCTGCTGGTGGAGACCACCCGCGGGATGCCCAGCCGGTACGCGGCGTGGTGCACGTTGAACGTGCCGTTGACGTTGGTCTCGAAGACGACGCCGGTGGGCGCGACGTTGGGATTGTGGATCGCGGCGAGATGGACGATGGCGTCCGATCCCGCGACCGCCTCGATGACCTGCCCGAGGTCCTGAATCTCCCCCATCAGGTGTTTGACGCCGCTGTCGCGGGGCCCGGGCACCCGGTCCATCACAGTCACCTCGTGGCCGCCGCCGAGCAGCTCTTCCACCACCCACTGACCGACCTTGCCTAGTCCGCCGGTGACCAGAATCTTCACACGGAACCTCCTGAACTTGCCTGTCCCGAGCGATGTCGCGGGCGAGGCAACGGGCGGGTTTGAAACCCGCCCCTACAATTCCTCAATGGGGCCCCGGAGGGTTTGCCTCCGATTGGCCGGAACTCTCAGGTGGTACCACCGTGTCACGTTCCCCGTCAAGAAAACGACATTTTCCAGCGAAGTGCTTTGACAGCGCGGTTGCGAGGCGGTAAAAGCAGGAAATTTCGGTTGCCGGCGGATCAAACACCGGCTCAACAAGGGTTTGACGGAGGCAGGATGCAAAGCTTAGCGCGAGCGTACGAAGGACTCCTCAACGCGTTCAAGATCGGCGCGGAGATCGTCGTCTTTCTGATCTTCTTTCTCATCGTTATCGAGGTATTCGTGCGTCTCGTGGGGCTTCAGCCGTCCTCCTACACGCTGGGCGTGGTCGAGTACGGCCTCCTGTGGTTTACGATGCTGGGAGCGCCGTGGCTGGTGCGTATGAAAGGCCACGTGTTCGTGGACTCCATGGTGCAACTGTTGCCCGAGATCGTGCAGGCGGTGCTGGCCCGTCTCGTCTACGTCATCTGCATCGTCTGCTGCCTCTTCTTCATCTACTATTCCACCGACCTCCTCATCGACGCGTTCCTTTCGGGGCAGATGGACATCCGGGGTGAAGCCCAACCGCTCTGGATGCTCCTCGCCCCCATGCCGGTGTCGTTCGCCATGATCGCCTTCGAGTTCCTCCGGTTCCTGGCGGGTGTGGACACCATGTACACCTCGCGCACCGAGGTTCGGGAGAACGTGTGATGGAATGGTACTGGGCATTCGCTCTTCTGGTGGGCATGGTCGTCTGTCTGATGGCCATCGGGGTCCCCGTGGCCTTCGCCTTCATCACCACGAACTTCATCGGCATCTTCATCTTTGCCGGCACCCACGGGTTCATCCAGGTGGCGGACAACTCCACCGTGCTGATCACCCGCTTCACCCTGGGTCCCGTGCCCATGTTCATCCTCATGGGGGCGCTGTTCTTTCATACCGGCCTGGCCATCCGCGTGTTCGACGGGCTCGACAGCCTGTTCGGCAAGCTCAGGGGCCGCCTCTGCTACCTGACGGTGGCCGGCGGCACGATCTTCTCCACCCTCACCGGCTCGTCCATGGCCAATACCGCCATGCTGGGATCGTTGCTGGTGCCGGAGATGCAGCGGCGGGGCTACAACTGGCGCATGTCCATGGGGCCCATCCTGGGCACCGGCGGACTGGCCATGATCATCCCGCCCTCGGCGCTGGCCGTGCTTCTCGCCAGCGTCGCCAACATCGACGTGGGCCGTTTGCTGATCGCGGGTTTCCTGCCGGGCTTCGTCCTGGCCCTGCTGTACGCCGGCATGCTGTACCTCCAGATCGTGATCAACCCCGCGGGAGCGCCGGCCTATGACGTGCCGCCCACGACATGGGCCCAAAAGATCAAGTTCGTAACGTTCAACATCCTGCCGGTGAGCCTGGTGATCTTCATGGTCATCGGCTTCATCATCCTGGGCATCGCCACGCCTACGGAGTCCGCGGCCTGCGGCGTGCTGGGTGTCGCCATCCTGGCCGTGGCCTTCCGCGTGCTCAAGTGGGAGGCTATTCGCACCTCCCTGTCGGGCACCGTGCGGGTGGCCGGCATGGTGTTCCTCATCATCATGAACTCCACCGTGTTCAGCCAGCTCCTGGCCTACTCGGGCGCCACCGCCGGCATGCTGGAATGGGCCACCGGCTTCGAGGTGTCCCGTCTGGTGGTGCTGGCGGTCATGTTTCTGATTCTCCTTGTGCTGGGCATGTTCATGGACGCCACCTCCATGATGCTCATCACCGTGCCCATCTTCTTTCCCCTGGCCGAGGCCCTGGGCTTCGACCTGATCTGGTTCGGCCTGTTCGTGCTGATGACGCTGGAGATGGCGGGCACCACGCCACCCTTCGGGTTGCTTCTCTACGTCATGCTCGGGGTGGCGCCCAGGGGCACCACGTTGCTGCAGGTGGCCAACGCGGCGATCCCGTTCCTGGTGTGCGATCTGATCCTGATCCTCATCCTGATCTGGGAACCCCAGCTCGCGCTGTGGCTCCCCAATCTGATGGATTGAGACGATGGATAGCGGCGCGGTGTCCTTGCGCAGGGCATCCCGCGCCTCCGAAAAGAAAACGCCCCCGATCCGCACTTCGGATCGGGGGCGTTTCTGCTGTTTCGACGGTGCGACCCTCAGGGCGCCCGGTACATCTTCTCCTTCAGTTTCGCGAACGGCACCGTGAATTTATTCTTCGATCGCATCTCCCAGGCGAGCTCGTATACGGTGCGCAGATAGGCCTCACGCGCCTCGCCCTTGAGTTCCAACTTCTTGAGGCCCGAAGCCCACAGCTTCTCATTGTCGGCGTCGGCCTTCTTGCGGAGGATGGGTTCGCTGCCTTGCTCGAACGCCAGACCGGCCTGGGTGAGCTTGTCCTGTACGGATTTGGACAGCGTCTTCCACTTGTTGAGGTTGATCAGGACCATGGAGCCGCTACGATAGAATCCCGGGTAGACGCGGTACTTGAGGAACTTCTGGACGCCGTATTTGGCCAGCGCCCCCTCCGGCCACGCGAGCCCCTTCACCACGCCCCGCTGCAGACCGGTATACATCTCCGCGGCTGCCATGGAGACGGGAATGGCCCCCATGGCCGTGAAGAATGGTCTGTACGTGGCGGTGGAGCGCATCTTGTAACCCTTGAGATCAAGACCCGTCTTGGTGCTCTCCTTGGGCTTGAAGGTGGTGTAGATGTGGAAGTCGACGCCGTAACAGCACCAGCCCAGGATCTTGCCGTTGAACTTCTTTGCCCACACCGGTTGGAGCTGGTCGATGGCGCCGTTGTCCCGGAGCTCCTTGGTGGACAGGTTGGTCACTGATGTCAGGCCGGCTTCCGGCACCATCCCCTCGTAGTAGCCCATGGGGCAGAAGATCATGTCCACCAGGCCGCGCCTGAGAGCCGGCCCCTGTTTGTCGCGGGGCGACACTTCCGGACCGCCCACGTAGTGGATCTTGGCCTCGCCCTTTGCCGCTTCGTTGAACTTGTCGAAGAAGACCTGGAAATACGTTTCCACCTGGTCGTGGGTCTTTGCCAGGCAGGTGCTGAGTTTTATCGTGACCGCCGCCTGCGCGGATGCGGCCAGAATGAACAGGGCGAACGCCACCGCGACGAACGCCCCCAGTGTGATCCTTTTCATACGCGTATCCTCCTTTGCCGGGGCTCTCTTGGCCCCAATTGGTTGATGCCCCCTTCAAACCGTCAGATGCTGACCTCTATTAAAGTCGGGAACCGTTGTCAAGGAATTCCGGATGGCGCAGGACGCGTTTCCGGCGCTCACAAACGCGCGCCCTCACGGTCGAAGACCAGCAGCTTTTCCGTGTCGAGCTGACAGTGCACGGTCTGACCCGGCGCAATGTCGCTGCGCACCGGCTGGATCGAACGCAGCACGTTGCCGTCGCTCAGCGTCACGTCGTAGAGGTTTTCCCGCCCCTGGGTCTCGACGAAACTGACCTTGCCCGAGAGCGGGCCCGAGTCGGCGAGCCGCACGTGCTCGGGGCGAACGCCGAGTTGAATCTCGCATCCGTCATCGAGGCCCTTGTAGCCGCTCGGCACGTCGATGCCCGCCGTCGAATCGTTCAAGCAGAAACGACCGCCGCGGACTTGGCCCGACATGAACACGATCGGCGGGTTGCCCAGGAAGCCGGCTACGAAGGTGCTGACAGGGTTGTGGTACATTTCGGCGGGCGAGGCGACTTGGTGAATTTGGCCGCGATCCATGATCGCGATCCGGTCGCACATGCTCATCGCCTCGACCTGATCGTGCGTGACGAGGATGGCCGTGATGCCGGTCTCCTTTTGCAGCCGGCGAATCTCCGAGCGCATGTCGAGGCGTAGCCGCGCGTCCAGGTTGGCCAGCGGTTCGTCCAGCAGGAGCACGCTTGGGCGACGGATCAAGGCCCGCGCCAGCGCCACGCGCTGCTGCTGACCACCGGAAAGGTGCGCGGGCAGACGCTCCAGCAGGTGATCGATCTCGAGCATGGCCGTGATTTCGCCCACCCGGCTGCGAATGGCTGCGCTCGGTTCTCCCTTTACCTGGAGCGGGAAGGCGACGTTATTGAACACGTTCATGTGTGGATACAGAGCGTAGGACTGGAACACGACGCCGACGTTGCGCCGCTGCGGCGACCAGCCGGTGACGTCTTCGTCGCCGAAGAGTATGCGCCCGCCATCGATGACGTGCAGCCCGCACACGGCGAGCAGCGTCGTCGTTTTGCCGCAGCCCGAAGGACCGAGCAGCGCGAGCATCTCGCCGTCCTCGACTTCGAGATTCATCGCATCGATGACGGTGTCTTCGCCGAAGCGCTTGGTGAAGTTCTCGATCAGAATGCGCATCAGCCCTTGGTTCCCCCGCCATAGATGTTCATCAGCTTGTCCTGGAAAAACAGGTAGAGGATGACAACCGGGATCACGTAGAACAGTCCGATGCTCTTGAACAGGGCGAAGTTCAGGTCCGAGTCGTCTGCGATGAGCCCGGCCAGGTAGACCGACAGCACCTGCACCTTGTTGTCCGGCGCCAGCACCTGCGGCAGTATGAATTCGCTCCAGCCGGCCAGAAACGAGAACACGCCCAGCGCCAGGATACCGGGCGTGACCTGCGGCAGGATCAGGCGCCGCCACACCGTGAAGCGACTCGCACCATCCTGCACACCGGCCATTTCGATCTCCCACGGCACGGTGTCGTAGAAACCCTTCATGATCCAGATGCCCAGCGGCAGCTCGAGCGAGGCCTTGACCAGGATGACCCCGGTGAGCGTGTTGTAGAGCCCGATCATCTGTAGCACGAGGAAGATGGCGATGATCAGGGTCACGGTCGGGAAGGCGTGCAGCACTAGAACCCCGGCGAGGAAATAGGCCCGGAACGGCAGGTTGATTCGCGACAGCGCATAGCCCGCGGTGGATGACACCGACAGCACGATGACCGCGGTTGAAGCGGCAAAGATGAACGTATTCAGCGTGACGGCCCAGATATTGGCCCTGCCGGGCAGGTCCTCCCACAGGAAGTGCCAGTTCTCCAGCGTGAAACCGTCCGGCAGCAGTTGCCCGGGCGGCGCCTCACCCACTGTCTCGATAACGAGGAAGAGGTACATGAGCACCAGCGGCGCGGACGCAGCCGCCAACAGTGCAACGATGATTCTGCTCCCGCGTGTGTTCAGCATCGTCGTGGTCTGCTAAGTTTCGATGCGCGGACGCGCGACAAGGGCGTCGAAGTTGAAGATCTTCAGGTAGAGGAGTGAGAACGCCACGCCGATGATCACCAGCACCAGCGCGAGCGTCGCGCCGTAGCCGTACTGCAGGTTTCCGGCATAGTTGTTGAGCGCCGTGTGATAGGCGGCGAGCGACCAGACCTCGGTCGCCGAGCCCGGCCCGCCGTCGGTGGCCAGCAGGATGTACTCAAACGAGGTCAGCAGCGACAGCGTCTGGTAACTCGTCACGAACAGGATCGGCCAGCGCAGTTGCGGCAGGATGATGCGCCTCACCTGCTGCCAGCGCGAAGCGCCGTCGACCTCGCTGGCCCAGAACAGGGTTTTGGGGATCGCGCGAATGGCGCTGGAAAAAATGATCATGCCCATGGAGGCGCCGACGAATCCATTGATGAGCACGACGAAGACCCAGGCATTGAACGCAGTGTCGAGCATCCAGTTGCGTGAGGCGACGCCGAACCAGACGAGCACCGTGCTGAGAAATCCGGTGTCCCAGGCGAACCATTTCCAGAGCAGCACGTAGAGCACCGGCGGCGTGATGCGCGGAAGAAACCAGATGCCGCGGAAAACCGCCGCCGGGGTGGCGGGCAGGTAAAACGTCGTGACGGCGAGTACGAGCGCAAATCCCGTGTTGAAGAGAATCAGCGTGACGAAGACATAGATCAGTGTATTGGCGAGCACCTGCGCGGTGTCCGCGGTGCCGAACATGCGCCGCAGGTTGTCCGTGGTCCAGGCCCACCCGGTGTAGCTCGCGCGCACCAGGCGCTCGCGGTCTTCGTCACCCAACTGCAGTCCGCTTGCGGCCAGCGCCGCCAGCAGGTCGGCACGCTGCCTGAACGTACGATTGACAACGCTCGTCTCGAAATGCCGGGCGGTCTGCTTCAGCGCGCGCACCGAGCGCGGGCGCTTGTTCAGTGACTTCAGCGCCCGTTCGAAGTTGCGGCGACTGTCAAAGGTTTTGCCGGCGTGACGTTGCTCGAGTTCATCGAGGGTGCCGGCGGCGACACCGGCAGCGCGTGCCCTGGCCAGCGTTTCCGGATTGACGAGGTAACTGGTGGCGCCCAGCGATTCGACCACGGAGCGGTCCATACCGCGTTCGGGGAGGCGGCTGAGCGTGGACGGCGTGATCAGGTATCCACCTCCGCCGATACCGGTGGCGGTGCTCATGCTGGTGAACGCGAACACCGCGGTGAGCACCACCGGTGCGACGAAGAACACCACGACGAAGAGCGTAGCCGGTGTCAGGAACAGGACGCCGAGCCATTTGCCGGGAGTCATGACACGCAGTTTTCGGCTGCGGATGGGCATAGCAAGCAACCGCGCCGGGGTCCGCCCGGCGCGGCCGGCTCCACCGATCAGCGCATGATGATGCGATCGCCAAGCGCGTTACGCAACTCGGCAGCAGCATCCTCCGCGGCCTGGTCGGGGCGCTTCTGCCCGGTCCAGGCGGATTCGAGCCCCTTCCACATGGCGGTCCAGTAGACGCCGAAATCGACATTGTTGGGCATGGCGCTGGCACTGGACAGCAGCCGTTCGGTCGCTTCGCTGGCCCAGCGGTCGTTGCTGTAGAGCCCGATCGAGGTCTGCGACCTGGTGATGCCCAGGTGCGCCGACTTGATGGCGTGCAGAGTGTTGATACGCGGCTCGGACGCGATCGTCACGAGCTTGGCGGCAATGAATGCATCGTCGTCCGTACCCCGGTTGGTCACCAGGTAGACGAGCGGATGGGTGATCGTGTTCGGCCGGCCGTTGGCATCGCCCGCCGGGATCAGCGTGAACTGGATCTTGTCGAAAAAGTTGCTCAGGCCCTCTTTGCCGGTGTAGCGCGCGTAGTGCCAGGTGCCGCCGTGCCAGAGGCCCGCCTTGCCCGACGCGACCTCCGCATACCACTGATCCCACGGCGTGCCGATATGGTTCTTGCGGGTGACGCCCGCGGCGACCGCATCGGCAAAGAACTTGTAGAACCGCGTCATCGCGCCCTGGTCATAGATCAGCTTGCCCGAGGCGGCATCCTGCATCTCGCCACCGAAAGACTGGTAGAACTGCCAGTAGTCGGGACCATTGGAGACGCGCGGGTAGAAGCCGTAGCCTGGTTGCACCACGCCCTTGTCCTGCATCTTCTTGGCGTCCTCGATCACGTCGTAAAGCGTGTAGTCCCCACTGGCGACCCGTTCCGGCAGCGCGGCGAGTTCCGCATCGGAGTAACCGATCGCCTTCATATGCGGAATCCATGCGAAGAACGGCCGCGATTCCGCATCTTGGGGCAGACCGTAGACGGCACCCTCGTAGGAGGCGATTTCGATCAGATTGGGAAAGATGTCGTTGACCGGCCAGGCCTCCATGTCGATCAGGTCTTCCATCTTGCGAATGATGCCGGCATTCGCCCAGGGAGCGATGTCTTCGTGCCCGGTGACGACGATGTGAGGCGCGTTGCCGGACTCGGCGGCCAGCGTCACGGCCTGCTTGAAGTCGTCCCAAGTAGCGTAGAGCTTCTTGTCGACCGTGATGTTGATCGACTCGCCATTGATCTCGGCTTCGCGCTGGAGAATGTCGGCGGCCATCTCGATGGCGTCGACCCGGTAGACGTCACTAGCGTTGGAGCCGCCCGCCCAGACCGTGATCGTCATGTCGGCCGCGGCCGCGGTCCCCGTCGCAAGCAACACAGTCAACGCAACGGCAGCAAGCACACGGACAGGTTTGTATGAATTACCCATTTCCGACCTCCTTTGGTTGGCTGGAATCGTGACCATCAGTTTCTTTTACACGTGCGCAAGAGCCATAAGCAAGACCCGCAAACGGCGACCATGGACGGCTTCCCATGGGGTTTCGGCACAGCGTATCGGGTAAAGCCGATCGGGCTTCTGCACAACGGCCGGCAACATGCTAAGATGAGTGGTCCATTAACTGACCGGATCTCGTATGCCATGAACTACATCGTTGGAGTCGATATCGGCGGCACCTTTACCGACTGCGTCGTGGTCAACGATCAGGGCGAGATGGCGGTGGGAAAATCCCTTTCCACGCCGCCGGACTTCTCCGCGGGCGCCGCCGACGCGGTCCGGGACGCGGCCCGGAACATCGGCCTCGGCGGCGAGGAGGAGCTGCTCCGGGAGACCGCGCTCTTCTTTCACGCTTGCACCATCGGCGAGAACACCTTGATCACCCGCTCGGGTCCCAGGACCGGCCTCGTGGCCACCCGTGGCTTCCCCGACACCCTGCTGATGATGCAGGGCAAGGTCACCGACGGACTCACCGAGGCCGAGGCCGGCCGGCTGGCCTGGCTCCAGAAGCCCGAGCCCTTCGTTCCCCGTTCGCTCGTCGCCGAGGTGAATGAGCGCATGGACTACAAGGGCGCGGTGGCCGTGCGGCTCGACGAGGATCAGGCGGCCGCGGCCCTGGACGCCCTGGTTGCGCGCGGCGTGGAATCCGTGGCCGTGTGCCTGCTCTGGTCCGTGGCCAACGACGCCCACGAGAAGGCCGTGGCCGAAATCCTCCGACGCTGCCATCCCGGCGTCTACGTCACCCTCTCGAGCGCGGTGGTCCCGTTCGTCGGCGAGTACGAGCGCACCGCCACCACCGTCTTCAACGCCTACATCGGGCCGCGGATCTCCAGCTATCTGATGAATCTCGATCAGGTGCTCCGGAGAAAGGGGCTCGCCAAGCCGCCGATGGTCATGCAGTCCTACGGCGGCGTGCTGGACATCGAGTCCACCTGCCGGAACGCCGTGGGGACCATCGAGTCGGGTCCGGCCTCGGGGGTGGTCGGGACCCGGTTCCTGGGCGAGATGATCGGCGAGGCCAATATCCTGGCCACGGACATGGGCGGCACCACGTTCAAGGTGGGTGTCGTGCGGGAAGGGCGCATCGAGCGGGACTACACGCCGGTGGTGCTGCGCCACCGGGTGCTGGCGCCCAAGATCTGGGTGGAGTCCGTGGGCGCCGGGGGCGGCAGCATCGCCTGGATCGAGAAAGAGACCGGCCTGCTCAAGGTGGGGCCCGAGGGAGCCGGCGCGAGCCCGGGGCCGGTTTGCTAC
Organism: uncultured Binatia bacterium (SeqCode); assembly: GCA_965221155.1. Taxonomy (GTDB): domain Bacteria; phylum Desulfobacterota; class Binatia; order UBA9968; family JAJDTQ01; genus JAJDTQ01. The sequence goes on from OZ244869.1 coordinate 4,246,135, forward strand.
GGCCTCGGCGGCGCCGAGCCCACGGTCTCCGACGCCGACCTCATCCTGGGCTATCTCAATCCGGACTATTTCCTCGGCGGCCGGATGCGGCTCGACCGGGAGGCTGCGCTTCAGGCGGTGAATCGGAGGATCGCCGAGCCCCTCGGAATGAACGAGTCCGAGGCCGCCCTGGGCATCTACCGCATCTCCAACGCGCACATGAGCGACCTCATCCGCCGGGCCACGGTGGAGAAGGGCCACGACCCGCGGGCCTTCGTGCTGTTCGCCTTCGGCGGCGCCGGCCCGGTCCACGCCGGCCGTTACGCCGCGGACCTCGGCGTCCGGCAGGTGGTGATCCCGCTCACGGCTTCGGTGCACGGCGCCACCGGCCTCATCAGCTCCGACGTGGTCCACGAGTACGGCAAGTCGGATCACCTGCAGGTGCCGGCGGACGCCGGACGCGTCAACGAAGATTTCGCGGAGCTCATCCGCAGGGCGGAGTCGGATCTGGGCGCCGCCGGATTCGGCCCCGCGGACATGGCCGTCACGCGCAGCGTCGACATGCGCTACCGTTACCAGGTCCATGAGCTCAATGTCTCGCTGCCCACGGGAACGGCGCCACTGACGGACGCCGAACTGGAGCAGCTCTACGTGAGCTTCGACGAGGCCTACGAAAAGGCCTACGGCAAGGGTTCGGGCTATAAAGAAGCCGGCAAGGAGATCCTGACCTTCCGCGTCACCGCCGTGGGGTTGCTCAAGAAGCCTCGCATCAAGGAGGCGCCGGCGCGCAAGATGCCGGCGGACGTTGCGCTGAAGCCGTCGCGCGGGGTCTTCTTCGAGGAATTGGGAGAATACGCTCCCACGGCCATCTACGATTTCGAGTCGATGCGGCCGGGGATGGAACTGTCCGGCCCGGCGATCATCGAGACGCCGGTGACCACGGTGGTGGTGAATCCACGGGACCGCGCCGAGATCGACGGGTTCCGCAACATCCGGATATTCGTGGGTGACAAGGCCGCCGGCGTCTGACGGCGGCGGGCGCTGGCCGCATGTATCGACCGAATGTGCTACGGAGCGGGTTTGAAAACCGCCCCTACAACCGCCGCTTCGGGCGGGCGACGGCAGGTATGAGGATCATGGACGCGACCAACATGGAATCGACGGACAAGCAGGTGGATCCGGTTACCTTCGAGATCCTCTCGCACCGGCTCCACGAGATCACACGGGAGATGGGCGCCACCCTGGAGCGCGTGGGCGGCACGGTCAACACCACCCAGCTTCACGACTACATGGCGTCGCTCTACATGGCCAACGGCGACGTGTTGTCCGTCGGAGAGTCCATGATCCGGCACGCCGCGTGCGCCGGGTTCGCCGTCAAGCGGATCATCGAGCGTTTCGAAGGGAACGGCGGCATCTATCCCGGCGACGTCTTCCTGCTGAATGATCCCTACCTCGCCGCCATCCATCAGTCCGACATCTACATGATCGCGCCGATCCACTACCAGGACCGGCTGATGGCGTGGAGCGCCACCTTCGTCCACGTCATGGACATCGGCGCCATGTCGCCGGGCGGCAATTCACCCGGCGCCACGGAGATCTGCCACGAGGGATTGCGGATCCCGGGCCTCAAGCTGGTGGAGCGGGGCCGGCTCCGGCAGGACGTGTTCGACACGCTGATCAACATGACGCGGCAGCCGGTGCTGGTCGGGCTCGATCTCAAGTGCGAGCTGGCGGCCAACAACGTGGCCCGCTCGCGCATGGAAGAGATGTTCGCGCAGTACGGCCCGGAGCTCATTACCGCGGTGTCTGCGGAAATGATCCGTTACTCGGGAGCGGTGCTCAGGAAGCGGCTCCGGGAGATACCCGACGGCACCTGGAGCGACAGCGGGACCATCGCGGCCAACGAGACCCGCCGGGTGTGCGTGGAACTGCGCAAGTGCGGCGACCAACTCGTGTTCGACTTCACCGGCAGCGATCCCCAGGCGCGGCAGGGCATCAACCTGCCGTACCACGCCACCTTCGGCGGGTGCTTCGAGGCGGTGCTCACCGCCCTGGGCTACGACCTGCCCAAGAACTACGGCGCCTTCGGCCCCATCGAGGTCATCGCCCCGGAGGGGACGGTGGTGAACGTGCAGTATCCCGGGCCGGTGTCCATGAACACCACGTCGGGGCTCAAGACCGTCTCCTACGTGGCCGCCTCGACCCTGGCGCAAATGCTGGCGGGTAGCGACACCTGGAAGGACGAGGTTACCGCGCTGACCCTGGGTTTCCGGGTGGTACGCCACGCCGGCGTCAACCAGTACGGCCGGTTCTACGTCTCCACGCTGCTGGAGTTGAGCGGCTCCGGTGCCAGCCCCCACGGCGACGGCATCGACTCCGGCGGCTACCTGACCTGCCACAACGTCGAATGGCTCGAGCTGAACTTCCCGCTCATGTACCTGTTCCGCCGCCACGTCCAGGACGGCGGCGGCGCGGGCAAGTTCGCCGGCGGCGTGGGCGTGGAGGCCACGGTGAAATTGCACGACGCGCCGGAGGAAAAGATCAAGGGCGTGGCCTTCGGTGTGGCCGGACTGAGGAACTCCGGCGTCGGCATGTTCGGCGGCTACCCCGGCGCTCCCAGCCTGCTGACGCTGCTCGAAGGGACCCGCGTGAACGAGTTGCTGGCGGCCCACCAGTGCATCGACGACCTTCCTGTGCTTGAGGGCGAGGGGCGGCTGCTGCCCTACTGCGAGTTCGACATCGGCAAGGACGACGTGCTCTATCTCCGGCTGGGAAGCGGCGGCGGCTACGGCGACCCGCTGGACCGGGATCCCGAGGCCGTGGCCGAGAGCCTGCTGAACGGCCGCATCTCCAGGGGCACGTCCGAGGAGATTTACGGTGTCGCCGTGGAAGAGGGGACTTCGAACGTCGACGAGGCCGCGACCCGCGACTTGAGAGCGCGTTTACGAGAGAAACGACTTGCGGAAACTCGGACCATGTGAAATGCCTCCCTGGTGTACATGAGGCGCGCCCGTTGTAGGGGCGGGTTTCAAACCCGCCCGCGCCCCATACGCCGCGAGGATGCGCTACGCCAGACCATGGCAAGGGTGGCAGGCTGACTTGAAGCCGCGGTCCGCGTCAAAGGGAGGAAGCTATGGCTGAAGTGACAGGGCCGAACCGGCCCGAACCAAAGAACGTCGAGCTCGAAGCGGCGAAAACCGCCGTGGTGGTGCTCGACCTCAACGCCCGGTGTCATGACCCGGAGGACGTCTGCTCGCGGCTGATGGAGCCGCTGGGCGCATTCCTGGAACGGGTCCGGGAGGCCTCGGTCCCGGTGGTGTTCAGCGTCTCGTTGCAGTTCAAGGGCACGCCCTTGGGTGAGGTGGCGGCGCCCCTCAAGCGCCGGGAGACCGAGCCCGTGCTTCATCCCGACGCCTTCGACAAATTCGCCGGCGGCGAGCTCCAGGCCATCCTGAGTGCCGCCGGCACCGAGAATCTCATCGTCGTAGGCTCCCTCACCAACGTTGCCGTGCTCTACACCTCCACCGCCGCCGCCCGGGTGCATCGCTACAACGTCATCATCCCGCTGGACGGCGTCAACGCCAAAAGCACCTACGAGCACGAATACGCCATCCACCAGCTCAGCATACTCCCGGCCGGTGCCGGCGACCTCATGAGGTTCACGCGGCTTGACATGATCGAGTTCGGCTAGTTCCGGCTCGACTCCAATTCCCTGATCGGGGAGGTTCCTGTGACGTGGTCGCAGCCACCTACCCGTGACTTTGCAGCCTCAGATTACCGTGGGCGTCGACGGACAGGTCGAAGGACGGGTAGACGACGGTGGTGGAGCTGTATTCCTCGATGATGGACGGGCCGGGGATGCGGCAGCCGCTGTGGAGATCCGTGCGCAGGTACACGGGAACCGGGACCGGCGTCGTTTGTCCCGGAAACAGCACGGATCGCTGGTCCTGGGGTTGCGCCGGGCCGTTGCCCGCGGGCGCGGCGGCGAAGGTCATCTTGGGGAGGCGCCCGGTGCAGCGCACGCGGTAGTTGACGATTTCCATGGACTCTTCCTCCGCGGTATGGCCGAAGAGCCGCCCGTGGGCCTCGTGGAAGAGCCGGGTCAGCTCTTCCTTGCGCGTCTCCCGGGCCGGCACCGTGACCTCATAGGATTGGCCGGGATAGCGCATGTCCAGAAAATCTTCGGTGTCGATGGAATCCGGGGTCACGCCTTGCTCTTGCAGTTCCTGCACGCCCTTGTCCCGAAGCTCCTCCAGCGCCTCGCGGATGGCACTCGCCGGGGTTTCGTCCAGGGCGCTGATGCGGGTGAGGGAGTAGCTTCGTATCAGGTCGGTGAGCAGCATCCCCGCGGCGCAGAAGTTGCCGGGGTCCCGCGGAATACAGATCTCCGGGATCTCCAGCTCCGCGGCGATGGGGCAGGCCACCGTGGGTCCGGCGCCGCCGTAGGCCACCAGGATGAAGTCCCTGGGGTCATAGCCCTTCTCGATGGTCACCGAGCGCATGGACATGGCCACCTGGGCGGCCAGCACCTCGACGATGCCCGCGGCCGCCCGCTCCGGTGTCATGTCCAGGGGACCGGCGACAGCGTCGGCAATGGCCCGGCGAGCGGCGGCGGCCTCGATGGGCATGGCGCCGTTGAGCAGCGCCTCCCGGTTGAGGTGTCCCAACACCACCAGCGCGTCGGTGAGGGTCGGCTCATCGCCGGCGCCGTAGCAGGCGGGGCCGGGCACGGCGCCGGCGCTCTGGGGCCCGACCTTGAGAATGCGGCCGGACTCGACCCGGGCGATGCTGCCGCCGCCGCTGCCGATGGTCTCGATGTCCACCGTGGCGGCCCGCACGGTGTAGCTCGCCACCTTGCTCTGGGGCGCGGTCAGAAGCTCGCCGGGGATCACCGACATGTCGCAGCTCGTACCGCCGACGTCCAGGGAGATGGCGTTCTCGCGGCCGATCTCCCGGCACAGCCGTTGGGTGCCGACGACGCCGGCCACCGGGCCCGACATGAGCGTCTGCACCGGCGCGCGGGCGATCAGCCCGGGGGTGGCCACGCCGCCGTTGGACTGCATGATCAACACCCGTGCCCCCTCCAGCACCTCGGCGATGGCGGCTTCGATGGTGCCCACGTAGCTGCTGACCCGCGGCCCGATGAAGGCGTTGACCACCGCGGTGCTGGTGCGCTCGAACTCCCGGAACTGCGGGTCCACCTCCGACGACAGCGTCACGTACACGTCCGGGGCCAGCTCTTCCAGGATCGCCCGGAGCTGCCTCTCGTGGTCGGGGTTGGCGAAGGAGAAGAGCAGGCTCACGGCCAAGGAACGCACTCCCGCATCCAGGAGCTCACGCACGCCGGCGCGGGCCTGTTCCGCGTCCAGCGGAAGCACTTCCCGGCCTCGGGAGTCCACGCGCTCCCGTACCGGCCGGATCAGATGCCGGGGCACGAGTTGCCGCGGGCGGTCGAAGAACAGGTTGTACACCTGATCGCCGCGCCATTGACGGTCCAGCTCCAGGATGTCGCGGAATCCCTCGGTGACCAGGAGCCCCGGGGCCGGCTCGCGTCCCTCCAATAGCGTGTTCAGCCCGATGGTGGTGCCGTGGAGGACGTAACGGGCCTTTTCCGAAAGCCGGGCGGTGATCTCACGCAGGCCGGCGGCGATGGCCTCGGTGGGATTTTGGGGCCGGGAGGGCAGCTTCCAGGTGAGGCAGACGCGCCCGCTGTCCTCGTCGAACACGCTCAGGTCGGTGAACGTGCCGCCGGTGTCAATGCCGATGCGCAGCACGGTTAACCGCCTGCTTCCTTGCGTTGCCGCTCCGTGGCCTCGGAATCGACGGTCATGGTTCGAGGATCGATGACCACGCCGTAAACGTCCCGCGCCGCCTCCGGGGACACGTATCCGTTGCGCACGTCGTCGAGCACGCGCTCAGGTTCCCGGGTCAGGGGGTCGCCCCAGCCTCCACCGCCGCCGAGCTCCAACAGTAGCACATCGCCCTTGGCGAGCCGGATATTGGCCTCCTTGGAACGGAGCGGCCGCGGGTCGCCGCCGCCGGGATGAAGCGTGCAGCGCGCCGGCGAACTGGGACGGGCGCCGAACAGGCCCGGAGAGGAGAACTTGAAACGGTCCAGGCGCAGGTTGAGGGTCACGTCGTCATTCAACACCTGCCAACTGCGCCGGATTCCCAGGCCGCCGCGGTATTTGCCCGCCCCGGCGGAGTCCGGGTTGACCTCGAAGCACTGCATCCGTACCGGGAACTCGTTCTCCAGCGCCTCCACCGGCGTGCTCATGACGTTGCTGATGTCGGCGGCGGAGCCGCTGACGCCGTCCTTGGTGGGCCGCGCTCCGTACCCACCCCACAGGATCTCGTAATGGGAGTAGGGCCGCCGGCTGCCCGGTTCGCGGCCGTTGAAGGACACGGCGCCGCCGGAGCTGCTCTGAGGCGCGGCCACGCGCTCCGGCAGAGCCTGCGCCAGGGTTGCCATGATCACCGGTGCCAGGCGGTGGCAGGTGGTGGCGTACATGTTCACCGGAGCGGGAAACTCGGGGTTCAGCAGATGTCCGGGGGCGGGGAGGTTGATGCGGATGGGCGCGGAGCAGCCCTGGTTCTTGGGCAGGTCCGGCCCGATGGCGGCCTGCACGCAGTACTCCACCACCGCCCGTACCACGCAGGGCCGAAGGTTCAGCGGACCTCGCGACTGCTTCGCCGATGCGAACTCGAACTCCAACTCGTCGCCGTGGACGTGCAGCGTCGCCGTGACCTCCAGCGGCCGGTCCAGCTCCACGCCGTCATCGTCGATGTAATCGGTGACCGGGCCGTAGGTGCCCGGCGGCATGGCCGCGATGCGCGAGCGGAGTTCCCGTTCGGTGATGGCGATGCGTTCCTCCCAGCAGGTGAGCACGTCGTCGAGCCCGAAGCGGTCCACCAGCGCGGTGAGCCGGTCGATGCCATGGAGGTTCGAGGTCACTTGCGCGCGAATGTCGCCCCAGGTGACCTCCGGGGTACGGGTGTTGGCGCAGATGAGTTGCTTCACGGCCTCGTTGAGCACGCCTCCTTCATGGAGTTTCAGGGGCGGTATCAGCAGCCCTTCCTGGAACACCTCGGTGGCGTCGCCGGCGTTGGTGCCCGGCACCTTGCCGCCGATGTCCGGCTTGTGGGCGGTGTTGCCCACGAAAGCGATGATCTGTCCTTCATGGAAAACCGGAGAGATGAGCGTGACGTCGCTGGGGTGGTTCTGACAGTAGCGGTAGGGGTGGTTGAGGATGAAGGTGTCGCCGTCGCCGATGGCGCCGACGAAGTCCTGGAGGATTCCCTTGAGCTGGGAGCCCACCACCCCGAGCCCCACCGGGTTGGGCGAATACTGTCCGACGTTGCGTCCCTGGCTGTCGCAGATGCTCAGGGCCAGATCCTGGCTCTCCTTGACGATGGACGAGTAGCCGTTGCGCATGAGCTTTTGCGTCAGCTCGTACGCGATCTGGTTGGTGGCGTTGTAGATGACCTCGAGCTTGATGGCGTCCATGCGTTATGTGCCAGAGGCCGCTAGGAACATCTCCACGGGCGTCTGACGCGGACCCAGGCTTTCGTAGTACTCGTTGGTCTCGGGCTTGTAGCGTCCCTGGTTGAAGCTGCCGCCCTTCTGGCTCCGGATGATGACGGCCACGGTCCTCTCGCCCACGGTGTTTTCGGTATGCACCTCGTAAGGCCGGACCAGGTCGATCTCGCCGGGCCCCACGTGCTTGTCGCTGGCCAGCCGGATCTCTGCGTAGTCGGGCTTCGAGCGATCGTCGAGCCGATCGTACCGTTCGATGCGTTCGTGGCCGTCCAGGACCCCGTAGAGGGTATAGATGTGGGCGTGATCGTGGATGCGCGCGCGACCGCCCTGGCGCGTGGTTCCCTTGGTCAGGCCGTTGATGGCGAAGCCGTAGTCCGGGTCCTCGTAGAAGAGCAGGTTCTCGGCGCGTCCGTCCCGCGGCACGCAGTCGGGCCACCCCTTGGCGGCCTCCAGCACGTCGGGGTCGGCGAGCATCTCGGCCAGGATCGGCTCCAGCGCCGTCCAGCGCTTCTCCAGGTCGGATTCCGCCGCGAACAGCGCGCGGGTCTTCTCGATGAACCGCTCCAGGGCGTTGGTTTTGTGGGTTTCCATATCCGGGCCTCCTCCGTCGCGATGATTCCTTGCAACGGCTTAGGACAGTATGCAATCCTGCAACCGCTGTCAACATTGCCCTTGGACAGGATACGGAGGACGCCCATCCATGAAATACAGGACCCTCACCGCCGTGGGTCTGGCCGTCGCGATCGTCGTCGGACTGGTAGCCCGGGTGGTGGTGTACGCCGTCATGGCGCCGGGACCCATGACCGACTTCGTGGCCACCGTCATCTTTCTCGGCGGCTTCATCGGCGGGCTCCTGGGCTTCGTGGGCATCTTCCGGGTGCGGGAGGGCCGGCCCTTTTTCAACCGGCCGTTCTGACGTCCTGGGAGACTCTGGTCAATTGGATGGCGTCCTTCGACTTCGCTCGCCCTTCGACAAGGCTCAGGACAGGCGTAGCGGAGCGAAGTCGAAGGACGCCGGCGATGGCAAATAGTCAGGGTTTCCCTAACGTATGGTCTTGCCATCCGGGCAGGTTGGAGGGCGCGGCGTGATCGGAGCATTGGACGGAACGGTGGCCATCGACGCCAGCGGGCATGTGGCCGGCCCGTACGCGGGGAGCCTCCTGGGCGACCTCGGCTGCGACGTCGTCAAGGTGGAGCTTCCGGGGACCGGGGATCCGGCCCGAGGACGGGAGAGCTACGGACCGGTCTTCAGGGTGCTCAACCGGAACAAGAAGAGCCTGACGCTCAACTTGCGCGAGGCCGAAGCCCGGGAGATCCTTTGCCGGCTGCTGGAAACGGCGGACGTCCTCATCGAGAGTTTCCGGCCGGATACGCGCAAGTCGTTGGGGCTCGACTACGAGGAGTTGCGAAAGCGCAACGCCCGGCTCATTCACTGTTCGGTCACGGCCTTCGGCCAAAGCGGGCCGTACGCGAGCCGGCCGGGCTTCGAATCCATCGGCCAGGCGGTCAGCGGCATGCTGAGCCTGCTCACCGACCCGAGCGATCCGAAGATGGGCGGCCTCTCCATTACCGCTCACGTGACCGGCGTCTTCGCCGCCTACGGCATCCTGGCGGCGCTGGCAGCGCGCGAGCGCACCGGCGCCGGACAGTTCGTGGACGCATCGCTGCTGCAGGCGAGCATGGGCTTCATCGAGTCACACTTCGCCGAGTTCCTGAACGGTGGCAAGGCAGTGACCCCGAAAAACTTTCAACGGGGGCGGCTGTTCTGCCTGCCCGCGGGGGACGGGCGTCCGCTGCTCGTGCACCTCGCCACCCACCGGCGATCCTGGGAGGCTCTGACCCGGGTCATCGAGCGTCCCGACCTCCTCGATGACCCGCGCTTCGCCACATACGAGGACCGGGTCGCCCATCACGATGACCTGATGGCCCTTCTGCGCGAGGCGTTCGGCAGCGCGCCCCGAGCGGTCTGGCTGGAACGCCTGGGCCAAGAGGACCTGAGCCATGCGCCCATCTACGCTGCGGAGGAGGTCTTCCAAGACCCTCAGGTGCGGCACATGGGACTTCCACGGGAGATTCACCACCCCGAGCGAGGCACGACACGGCTCATCGGCAGCAGCGTGAACCTGTCGGATACCCCCGCGCGATTCCTGCGCCCCGCGCCCCTGGTGGGAGCCAACACCGACGAGGTGTTGCAGCGGCTGGGTTACGACCAGGAAGCGATCCGGAGCCTTCGGGACCGTGGCGTGATCTAAGCATTTCCCGAACACTTCCGTTGGCCGGCATGGCATCCCTGTCACTCACCGATTTCGTCGCCGAGATACACCGGAGCCCCACCATGGCCGTGGTGGTGGTAACGGGGGGCGGTACCCAGGCAATGGCGGACCTGTTCGCGGTGCCGGGGGCGTCGCGCACGGTGATCGAGGCCCTGGTGCCGTACAGCGACCGGTCGATGGACGAGTTTCTGGGGCACAGGCCGGCGCAGGCGGTGTCGGCGGAGACCGCGGCGGCGTTGGCGCGAAAGGCCCACGAAAGGGCGTTGGCGCTGAGGCCGGCGCAAGAGGTCGCGGTGTTGGGGGTCGCCTGCACCGCGGCGTTGGTGACGGATCGCCCCCGCAAGGGGGAGCATCGCGCTCACGTGTCGGTGTGCCGCGGCGAGTCTGTCGAAGTCCGTTCGGTTACGCTGGAGAAAAACGCCCGGACCCGAGGCGGCGAGGAGCGTGTGGTCGCGGACATGGTGCTGTCCGCCTTGGGGCGGGCCTGCGGCCTGAATGCCGCCATGTGTGATGCGCTGTTGCCGAGAGAGCCCGTGCGGGTGTGGGTGATCTGACAGTTATCGGCGGGACCGAGGGAACCGAGGAATCGTTGATCATCCTTGCGTCAACTGTGCCTCGTGTCGGCTTCGAGGGCCGCCTCGACGGCAGCCAGGTGGGTACGGCTTACAGGCACGTCATGGCCTCCGGTGAGCCGTAGAAGCCTGCGCCGGCCCCGCCGCACCAACCGTTCCGGGTGACCGTGTCCGACCCAGTAGGAACGGTGTACCTGCATTCCCAGCCCTTCGAGTTCCGCCACCGCGTCACCGAAGCGCATCAGCAGTACCGTGTGACCCGCGGCCGTGAAGACTTCCACGTAGTGGTCGCTCATCTTCAGGTAGACGAGGTCCTTGCCCAGCGTCCTCGGTAGCCGTCCGAAAAAGCGGGTTCCCGGTGTTTCCGGCAGCCCTTCCACTCTCCCCGTCGGTCCCTCACCCGCCTCGGGTTCCCCTCCGAATCTGGCCTCCTCCACCCGGGGCAACGTATCTTCCCATCTCTGCCGCCGAACCATGGCGTATTGTGCCACCGATGCAAATACCAGCAACCCAACCAGCACCAGCACGTATGGGTCCCGCATCCTGTTGGGCATGAATCCCACCCGAAACAGCCGGTCCACTCCGTAGACGAGCACCGTGGCCGAGCTCGCCGAGAGGAGCGCCGACCCCACCAGGGAGAGAATGCCCGCGACACGGGTACGAAGCCGCGAAAGATGGTCCGTCAGGATCCCGTAGAAGATGCAGATGGGAATGCTCAAGAGCGCACAGACGGCCAGGTAGGCTGTCCGGCGCGACCACGAAAGTTCGTCCTTGTAGATGATGCCGATCAGGGTGAGAAACAAGACGTAGGCGACGACTGATATGAGGGCACGTTGAACGATGGGCGATTTGAGCGGTGCCTGAGTTGGCGGGGGTTCCTGGTTCTCCGTATGGTCGTCGGGTTTTCCTTCTGAACTAACCTCGCGTTCCACGATTTCCCTCCGTTTCTGCGAACCGCGTATTCGTTGTGCCGGGTTAGCGTCTAATCATCTCTCTAACTAAATACTAATGCCGAATCGCACAGTGTCAATGCCACCGGGAGATTTCGCGGCGGGTGGCGGTTGCGGCGAGGCCTGTACACGACTTCGGCGACAACCCGCCGCGGTGTGCCGATGCGGCCCAACGGCGAGCTTCGGAGGCGTTTTCGCGCTCACCGGCGCGTTGTTCGCGAAGCAGAGGCGTTGTTGGCGAAGCTAGTGCACGGCCTACGAATGAACCCATTGCGGCGGCCCGGTCGCGAACCAAGAATGGAATAAGGACCAAACGCGAATGAGGGAGGTGCGAACGACACGCCGATGTGATCACCGAAAATAAGATTGAAGGCGACCGCGCGCGAACATGGAAGTCTTTGAGTGAAACGAGGTGAAACGTGGCCATCAATTCGGAACCGGGTGCGGAAGGCGCGAACGGAACACGGCGTATGGCACGGCGAGGCAGGAGGGCGGCGGAGGGTGCGGGAAATAGGAAGCGGTGCCGGCGCTGGATGCTGACGGCGGCGGTGCTGTGTGGGTTGCTTGTGATGGTCGGGGCCGCGCCGGTGGTGGGGATGGAGGCGGCTGACGGGACGACGGCGGGGCCCAGGATCCGGGGACGGTTTACGGTGTTGCCGCAGATGCTTCGTATCACGGAAGAGGATCCGGCGGGCGGCAACTACCGGGTGACTCTGTCCCGCCAGCCGGCGGAGGATGTCACGGTGATAGTGGGGGGATTGGAGGGTACGGATCTGACGGTTCGACCGTCACGGCTGACATTCACGCCGGAGAACTGGGCGGATGAACGGACGGTGACGGTGACGGCGGCAGCGGATCCGGACGGGCGGCTGGATCAGGTGCAGGTTCGACACGGTGCGACCGGCGGGGGCTTCGAAAACTCCTTCGTTCCGGGACTGCTGGTGGTGGTGGCGGACAACGACAGGCGGGGGCTGGACTTGAATCCGACGGCGGTGACGGTACGGGAAGAAGACGCCAAGGGGGCTGAGTACACGGTGGCGCTGAAGACGGAGCCCAAGGAGGCGGTGACGGTTACGGTGGAAGGGGCGGCGGGGACGGATCTCGTGCTCGGGCAGAGGGTGCTGACGTTCGATTCAACGGATTGGAATGTACCGCAGACGGTGACGGTGGGGGCGCGCGGGGACGCGGACGCCCTGAACGAGGAAGTGAAACTGGTGCACCGGGCGAACGGGAGCTATTTGTTCGGAGCGACGGTGGAGGTGCTGGTCACGGTGCTGGATGACGATGAACCGTCTACCGCGGTGGAGATTCGCACGGACACGGCATCGGTGGAGGAGGGCGGCGGTGCGCGTACGGTTGCGGTAGCGGCGTCATACGACGGGGCGGCGATGATTCGCGACGTGGGGCTGCGGATCGATGTGGGTTCCGGCACCGCGGACCGCTTGTTCGATTTCCAGCCGGTGGAGTCGTTCGTCATGACGATTCCGGCGGGAGAGGGAAGTGCGTCGAGAACGTTTACCCTGACGCCGGTGGACGACGACGTGGACGAGAACGACGAGACCCTGACCATTGGCGGGGTCATCTTCTCGCCGCCGGGAGGCCTGGGATTGTCGGTGGAGGCAATGACCGTGACCATCACCGATGATGACACGCGGGGTGTGGTGGTCGGAACGTCGACGCTCGCGCTCGAACAGGGCGAAGGCGCCTCCTACACCATCGGTCTCGCTTCTCGGCCGACGGAAATGGTGACGGTGGAGGTGGTGGCGCCGGCGGATGGTGGTCTGCTCGTGCGTGAGCGGAGGGTTGTCTTCGGTGTGCCTCATTGGGCCGCGCCTCAGGCGGTTCAACTGTATGCGAGGAATGACGGCACCCCGCTCCCCGATGGACCGGTGATACTGACGCACCGGGTCTCTGGCGGCGACTATGAGGGGATGACCGCCAGCAGCGTAGCGGTGACCATCGTGGAACGGATGTTGCCCACCATAACGGTGGCCGACACCCGGGCTTCCGAGGGGGCCGACGCCCTGGTGTTCGAGATCTCACTGGATGCGGCGAGTACCCGTCAGGTCGCGGTGAGCTACGGCACGTACAGTCCCTTGTCCGGAGTCGGAGTGAACGACGCGGTGCATCTTTCCGACTACAGAGGGAGGAACGGACAGGTCTCGTTCGCCCCGGGGGAGACGCTGAAGCGCGTGCGGGTGGCGCTGATTGACGATGATCTGAGCGAGGCCGAGGAATCGTTCGACTTCAGTCTGACCAATCCGCAGGAAGGGCGCTTGGCGGATGATGGCAGGTCTCTCACGGTGAAGGGGATCATCGTCGATGACGATGCGGTTCCCACGGTGATCCTGGCGTTGTCCGAGTCTTCCATTCGGGAAGACGGCGGCACCGCGTCGGTGACGGCCACGCTGGGCCACCGTTCTAGCGTCGATACCACAGTAGCGGTGTCGGCAACGCCGGTGGCCCCTGCAAAGGCGTCGGACTTTGCGCTCGGCGACAACACGACCCTGACGGTCCCGGCAGGTCGGTTGCTCGGCACCGGGGTGGTGACGATTACTGGGGTCAACAATCTCGTGAATGCGCCGGACAAGACGATAACAGTGGAGGGTGTCGCGACGAACGCCGTGGGAGTCCTGGGCCCGTCCGCCCTTACATTGTTCATCCACGATGATGACACCGCCTCGGTGAGAGTCATGCCGGAATCGCTGGAGGTCGCGGAAGGGGGGAGCGCACAATACAGAGCGATGCTGACGAGCGAGCCTACCGGTACCGTGACCGTGTCGGTGAGGGGCGGGACGAATACGGAGCTCTCGGTGGACAAGCCGAGCCTGACGTTCACCCCGGACAACTGGTCGACGGCGCAGACCGTGACGGTGACGGCGGCCGCGGACGCGGATACGGAGGACGGTCAGGTGATCCTGGTTCTCACGGTCGAGGGCGGTGGCTATGCTTCCGTGGCGGCGGAGCTTCCGGTCACGGTGGTCGACGTGGATAGATGCGTGCTGAACGTTGCCGATGCGGCCGGCAAGGAACGTGACGGCCGGTTGGTGTTCGTGGTGAACCTTGCACCGTCGTGCGATGAGCCGGTGACGGTGCACTACAGCACGGCGGACGGCACGGCCAAGGCTCCCTCGGACTATAGGTCTGCGAGCGGCACGTTGGCGTTCGCGGCGGGGGAAAGCCGCAAGCAGGTGAACGTCAGGTTGAGACGCGACTGCGTCAACGAGGAAGAGGAGCACTTCTACTTGAGACTGAGCGAGCCGCGGAACGCGACCCTGGCCGACGCCGAGGCCGTGGGGACCATCACGAACCACGGTGTCATGCCGAGAGCCTGGCTCGGGCGGTTCGGCCGCACGGTGGCGGATCATCTGCTCGCCGGTGTGGAGGAGCGTCTCACCGGAGAGCGAAACTCGAGTGCCGGGTTGCGGCTGGGAGGCTGGGAGGTCGGTCGTTCGTGGGACGGTTATGCGGCGGGGGAGGACCCGGTGGATTCCCTGCGCCGTCGGCTGTGGGGTGAAGAGAGAAGCGGCCAAAGCGGGAACATGACGATGCAGGAGTTCCTCGACCGGAGTGCCTTCGCCGTGAAGTTCGGCAACGGCAGCGGAGACGGTGGATTCGCGTCGATGTGGGGTCGGGGTGCGTTCTCGCGGTTCGACGGCCGGGAGGGGGCGGTGTCGCTGGACGGCGACGTGGTGACGGGGATTCTTGGAGGCGACTATGTCAGCGGGCGGTGGCTGGCCGGTTTGGCGTTCTTCCACAGCGAAGGCGGCGGGACCTACCGGATGGATACGGCCACGGGCGAGGTGTCGTCATCGCTGAGCGGGGTCTATCCGTATCTCGGCTATGAGGTGGACCGGAACCTGTTGGTCTGGGCGGCGGCGGGCTATGGCGCGGGAAGGCTGGGGATTTCCGAAGACATCGGTCAGCAGTACAAGACGGACATGGAAATGGTCATGGGGGCCGCGGGGGTCCGAGGGGAGTTGGTGCCGCGGGGCGGCTCGGAAGGCTTTGGATTGGCGGCGAAGGCGGATGTGCGCTTCCTTCGCGCGACCTCGGACAGGGCGGCCGGGATGGCGGCGGCCAAGGCCGGCGTAGCACGGACGCGCGTGGGCCTGGACGGGTCCTACGGGTTGATCCTCGGCGGCGGCGCAACCCTGACCCCGTCGATGGAGGTGGGACTGCGCCACGATACGGGGGATGCGGAGCGGGGGCTCGGGCTGGATGTCGGAGCGGGCCTGGGATGGTCCGATCCCCTGCGAGGGTTGTCCGCCAGGTTGAACGCCCACGGCCTCGCGGCTCACGCGGCGCAGGACTTGCGCGACTGGGGCGTATCCGGGTCGTTGCGTTACGACGCGGACCCGTCCTCCGAACGCGGCTTGTGGCTTTCGGTACGGCAAACCTACGGCTCGGCCGCGGATGGCGGAAAGGACGAGCTGCTGGGCCGCGAGACCCTGCCCGCTCCGGCCCTTGACGGGAACTATTCGGCGGGCAGCCGTCTGAACGCGGAAACCGGTTACGGATTCCCGATTGCGGACGGGCGGTTCACTGGCACCCCTTACGTGGGCTTCGGGTTGTCCGGCGGCGCACGGGAGCATCGGTTGGGCTACCGGTTGAGCCTGGCGCGCGGCGAGGCGGTGACGTTCCGTATGAAGCTCGAGGTGACGACCCGTCGGAACTCCGGCCACGGCGCGAAGAATGATCGCGCCGTCATGTTGGGCGGCGATGTGAGCTGGTAAGGACTCCGGCGAGAGCTGAACGGGTGGCCTGTACCATCGCTAGTATGGTACAGGCCACTGTATTCTGGTTCATCGTCGATGGAGGACAGGTATATGGAGCGCGAAGTCACGGTAGACGGTCTCAAGATTCGCTATCTGGAGGAGGGGTCGGGGATGCCGGTGATCATGCTGCACGGCGCCTCCCTGGGTTCGTCCGCGGACGTGTTCGAACGTCACATGGGTGCATTGGCGGACGCCGGGTTCCGCGCGGTGGCGTACGACCAGCCGGGTTTCGGCTTGTCGGACGCCGCGGAGGACTACACGCTGGCCTACCGGACCCGGTTCCTGCCGCGGTTCATGAGCGCCATCGACGCGGAGCAGGCCGCACTCATCGGACACTCCCAGGCCGGCGGCATCGTCGTGGAGACCGCTCTGGACCACCCCGACCGGGTGGCCAAGGTGCTGGTGGTGTGCAGCGGCAGCCTGTTGCAAGGACTCCCGGGTTTTTCCCCGCCGGCCCACGCCGGCGGCGAGGCCACCGACGCGCCGCCGACGCTGGAGGACTCCAGGAAGCTCCTGGAGTCGAACCTCTACCACAAGGAGCTCATCACCCCCGAGGTGCTGGAGAAGCGGCACAGCCTGAGCCTGGGCAGGAACCTGGAGACGTTCCTGGAGCGGCAGCGGGTGGTGGAACCCAAGCGCACCGGCCCGCGCCTGTGGGAGCGGCTCATGGAAGTGCGCGCGCCGATGCTGCTGCTCTACGGCAAACAGGACCGCAACCAGGCCGCCGAGAAGTGCGCCGTGCTGAAGGAGCAGATACCCGAGCTCCGGCTGGAGATCATCGACAAGGCCTGCCACATGCTCATGTGGGACGCGGGCGAGCTCTACGACCGCAGAGCGGTGGATTTTCTGAAAGAGTAACGCGCAAGGCACCGGCCCACCTGAGCAAACCGCGTGTCGGGTTACGCCTTCGGCTAACCCGACCTACGGGATACGGGCTGCAGATAGATCACGGTGGATGACCGTGTAGGGGCGGGTTTCAAACCCGCCCCTGCCCGCACGGCGTTGCCGGCCGGTGCCAGCTCGACACGGTACAGCGTGTCGGAATACGCTTCGCTAATCCGACCTACGGTTTGCTGCCAGGAATCTGCTCTCCCTGTAGGTCGGGTTAGCCGCAGGCGTAACCCGACACGCTGTTTGCTCGGACAGGCTCCTACGCCTCCAGCCCGAAATCCCGTACCGGCTCGCTCTCGTCGCTCAACTCCGGACAGAAGGTGTCGACCTGAAGCAGCGATGCGCAACCGGGGCAATAGTATTCGAAGAAACAGGCGATGTAGGGCTCTTCGGAGGGCATCTTCTGCCCGGACAACTCCTCGAGGTCACGCTTCCGTCTGAGGGCATAACGCTTGTAGTTGTCCTGGGCCTCGCAATAGCGATGGCCGCATCGGGTGCAGTGTATGATCTGGCGTTCACCCTCCCTGGCGATGGCCAGGCTTGGATGGAACCGCAGCACCTCTTCGCCCGCGGGCGGGGTTGAGGATCCGTTGGGCAGCGCGCTGGTGGCGCCGGCCAGGGGCGCGCCCTGGGCCATCCGCTCCGCGTGAATCGCTTTCCGCCGGCCCGTGGTGGCGTCGGCATCCACCGTGCCGTCGGCCGTCACGACGACCCCGAAAATCTCTTCGGCGATACGGCTTGACGTGACCCCCACCCCGATGTCGCGCCGGACCTTCTCCGGATCCCGTTCCACCGGATCGCCGAAGCCTCCGCCGCCGCCCACGAAATCGGCCACGATGCTGTACTCCGGCAGCGGCACCCGCCCCTGGATCTGGGCCGGATGGGCCAGGGCGCCCCAGTTCTCCCGCTCCAGTTGCGCGGGTCGGGTGGGGTACTCCCCGGCCCCCAAACGTTCCATCAGGGACTCGCCGTCGGTGTGGAACACCGCACGGGTGCCGCCGATGCCGGTGGGAAAGCCGCCGAACAGGCCGGCGCCCTCGGGCAGGCAGCCGTACGGGGGATAGTTCACGCTGCAGTCACGGGTGCCGTAGATCATGTAGATCCGGTAGCTGCCGGCGCCGCCGGTGTTACGGCCGGCGCCGCCCCCGTCCACGTGATGGTTCCGGGTGAAATAGATGAACGGGTACTGCATCTCGATGCGCTCGATGTCGCTGATGCCGCCCCCGGGAATGTTCATGTTACCGCCGCACGGGACCCCGTCCCGCAGGGGTGTGGCGCCGAGGCCGGCGCCGTGGCCGTCGTAAAGGCCCTGGGCGGTCACCAGCCCCTCGCGGTTGTGGCCGCCGTAGAAGGCCAGCGGCCCGCCGCTGTACCAGATGCCCTGCCACGCGGCGTTGATGTCGTCGCTGCCGCCGCTGTAGAGCATGCGCGCGATGCAGTCGCTCAGCGCCACCTTGGCCGTGACCCCCACTGCCGGCGCGTTGCCGCAGGCCGCGGGGAACCGGCAGTTGAGGATGCTGCCCTCGGGGATGGTGACGGCGATGGGCTTGAACTTACCGTCGCTCCACGGCACGTCCCAGAACAGGAAGTCCGTCAGCGCCACCGCCAACTGGGCCATGGTGCCGGCCAGCGTGGAGTTGGACATGTCGTTCATCTGATCACTGGTGCCGCTGAAGTCGAGATGGAGATCTTCCGCCTTTTTCTCCATCCGGCAGACCACGTGATAGGGTTTCACGCCGCCGCCCGTCCGGTCCCAAGCCGTTCCCGGAATCACCGACGTCCAGACCCCGTCCGGCAGACTCCGGAGCCGCGCCCGGGCCATGCGCTCGGAGTCCTCGATCACCTTCTTCCCCGCCGTCTCCATGAAGTCCAGGCCGAATTTCTCCACCAACTCCAGGAAACCCCTGGCGCACACGTTGTTGGAGGCGATCTGCGACCGGATGTCCTGGCCGACGTACTCGGGGTCCCGGCACTGCTGCGTCAGGCACCGGAAGGTGTCCTCGCGGAACTCTCCCTTCTCCACCACCTTGGCGCCCTGTATCCGGATGCCTTCGTGGTAGATCTCCGTGGCCACGCCCCGTAGCGAGCCGCCGGTGTCCGCGGTGTGGATGCTGGACGCGATCCAGTTGGTCAGCACGCCGTCGTGGAAGACGGGCTTCATGATCAGCATGTCATAGGTGTGGGCGCCGGCAATGTAGGGATCGTTGAAGAAGAGCTGATCGCCGTCGAAGAATCCCGGGCTCTCGCCGTACCACTCGATGACCTTCTTGATGGCGTCCGAGGTGGCCGCGGCGAAACGCAGGTGGCCCGAACAGGCCAGGATCATCACGCCCTCGGCGGTATAGAACGACGCCATGCACTCGCCCCCCTGGGCTACGATGGGGGAGGCGGTCACCTTCTGGATCGACGAACGGCCTTCCTCGCCGATGGCCCAGAGGCGGTGCAGGAACATTTCGTACTTGACGGGATCCAGCTCGCTTGTGTCTGCCATGTGATGAACTCCTGTGTGCCTCAGACTAGGGAGACACGAATCAAGCGTCGTGGCGCCCTTCGACTTCGCTCGCCTGCGGCTCGCTACACTCAGGGCGAACGGTTGTGCGGCTATTTCCCGTTCGTCCTGAGCCCTTCGACAAGGCTCAGGACAGGCGTAGCGGAGCGGAGTCGAAGGACGCCGCCTTGAGCAGTGTCTCTTTAGGTCCCGTCACGCTTGGCTACAGCGCGTACAGCTCTACCGGGTTGTCATAGAGAATGCGCGAGACGCTCTCGGGCGAGAGGAACTCGTGCTGTTGCAGAAGTTGCAGCGCATGAATCTCGGTGGAGGAATCGGCGTGGCCGTAGTCGGTGCCCATGACCAGATGGTCGTCGCCCACGTACTTGATGATGTGTTCCAGGTCGTCGTTCATCTGGCAGGCGACCCAGATGTTGTTGTCGGCGAGGATGCGTTCCTTGAACATGATGCCGCGGCGTTCCACCCGGCGCCGGAGGTCGTTGATGAGGTAGGGTAGCCAGCCCGCGCTCAGTTCGATGATGCCCCAGCGCAGCTTCGGGAAGCGGTCGGGCAGGTTCGACATGATCAGCAGGTGGAATGCTGCGAGGCCCACGAACTTGTTCCGCTGGTAGCCGCACAGCGGCCTTCCCCAGATCCGGTCCATGTCCGGGCTGTTGGTGCCGGAGTGGATGCACACGGGCATGTCGAGGTCGCTGGCTTCCTCGTAGAGCGGGAAGAAGTCGGGATCGTTGATGAGCCGGTTGTGGTAGTCCAGCCCCGTGATGTTCACCGCCACCGCGCCGTGGTCCCTGGCGATGCGTATCTCCCGCCGCGCTTCCGGGATGTCGCTCATGGGCGCCACCGCGACCCAGCGGAACCTGCCGTTGCCGCGTGAATGGATGTCCGCCATCCAACGGTTGTAGCTGCGGCAGAGGGCGGTCTCCACCGCCGGCCGGTCGGTAAGTGGGTGCACCCAAAGGGTGGGGTAGAGCACCTGGAGGTCGGTGCCGAGCTCGTCCATGTGCGCCACCCGGGCATCCACGTCCAGCATGTACTTGGCCTTGAGGTCCAGCGGGACGTTGCCGATGAAGGTGCCGGTGATGGCGTCGCTCCGGGTGCCGCCGCCGGGCCACGGCGTGCCCACCTTGTGGTCGCCGATGACCCAGGACTTCAGCATCTCGCCGGAGTCCAGCCTTTCGTAGACCACGCCGGGCTTGTACTCCCGCTCGGAGGGAGCGAGATAGTCCCAGGTCTCGTCTATTTCCACCACGTGGGCGTCGGCATCGATGATCGGCATGGTTCCCTCCCGGATTGCAGGCCTGGTACGTATGGATGCGCGATGTGGCGTTCAGTTCGCCACAATCGCGGGTTCCTGTCAAATTAGTGTCTGCCGTATGCCAAATAGCAGTGAACTGTCGTATACGAAGAAATTGGGTCCCCCACAAACCGTCATTCCCGCGAAAGCGGGAATCCAGGCGGGGTGGAGTGGGGAAACACCGCGTGGGGCCCCCGCCAGGACCCCTGGATTCCCGCTTTCGCGGGAATGACGGATTGGCCTTTCGTGCTCCGAAGTTGGCGTTTTGACACACGCTGTTTCGCGGGAATGACGGTCTCGTGAGGTGCATTCGATGACGGTGAGTCTTGAAGCGGTTCGAAGGATGTTTGTACCGGTGCTGTTGGTATTGATGCTGGCGTTGCCCCTGGTGGGGTGCGGCGACGGGGCGGAGGAGATGTTCGAGACCGCGCAGTTCGAGGAGGTCCAGAACAACAAGGAGCATGCGCGCAAGCTCTACAACCGCATCCTGCGCGATCATCCGGACAGCCCGTTCGCGGCGAGGGCGCGCGAGCGGCTGGCGGCGATGGAGCGGGAGGCGCGTTAAACTTGGGCCAGGCTGATTGTGGGCCTTTCCTCTTGGGAGTATACTTGTACGCAGTCACGGTACGCTGTATGGGGGTGGTCTCATGAAACGAGTTGTCATTGCGTTTGCGGTTTTGGTCACGCTGGCGCCGTGGATGGCCCCGGTGCGGGCGGGTGCGGCGTCACCCGATGCGCTGTTGTCCGATGCCGACCAGCGCTACCAGGAACAGGCGATTCAGAACGCGCTCGAGTTCAACAGAACCGGCCAGGCCGAGTCCTGGGAGAACGCGGCGACCGGCCACCGCGGCCGCGTCACACCGACGCTCACCTACCGTAATTCGGCGGGCCAGGATTGCCGCAGGTTCGAACGCCAGTTCACAATCGACGGCAGGCCGGCCGAGGGCTGGGGCACGCGCTGCCGCACGGTGGCCGGCACTTGGGTCCAGCCGTTGGCGCCAAGGCCGGTGTACACCCGCGGGTACGATTACCCTCGCCGCCACTACCCTTATTTTCGTCCCTATGCGTATTACCCGCCGGTGTCCTTCCACCTGTTCTACGAGGTCAAACCTTACCGGCCTCACCGCGATCGTCGCCATTACCGGCCGCGCCGCCATCGCCGCCCGTCCGGCCATTACCGGGGGCACCGCCATAACCGGGAGCACCGCCGCCACCGGCGTTAGCGTCCTCAGGCGCGGTGTAGGAAGCGAAAGGGAGCTTCAGGGACGGGAATCGTCGCGGCGGTTTCCCAGGACGGCGTAGAGCGGGTCTCCGCCGGCGCCCTCGGCGATGGGGGTCACGGACCGCACGCGCTGCCAGTTGCCGGCTTCGGCCAGGTAGGATTCCACGAGCTGCTGTTGTCCCGGCCCGGTCAGCCGGTGCCAGATGGCCACCGCCTTGGTGGGGAAGCACCGGTTGGAGAAGGTGATGACCAGCGGTGCGCCCGGGGTCAACACGCGTCCGATGTCGCGGATCACCTCCACCGGCCTCACCAGATAGTCCACGGAGACGCAGACGCATGCGGCATCGAACTCGCGGTCGGCGAAGGGCAGGGCGGGATGGTCGTTGAGGTTGTGTACGGTGTAGGTGTGGAGGCGGAGATTGGCCTGGAGCTCCTGTTCGTTCATCCCCAGCCCCACGACCTTCCCGAAAGTCATCTCCGGCGGCAGGTGGCTGATCCAACTACTCATGAGGTCCAGGATCGCGCCTCCGGCCGGGAGCGTTTCCCGGTATAGTTGCGTGACCGCGGCGATGGCCCGGTCGTCGATGTGGGTCACCAGCCGTGGTTGCTCGTAGAATTCCTCGTCGGCGGACTCGTCCATGCGGGCGAACGCCTGCGGTGGCAGTGGATGGGTGATCATGTCGCGGTCCGGCGGTCTTGCAATGGCGCCCTTCGACTTCGCTTCGCTACGCTCAGGACGAACGGTGTTGTACCCTTTTCCCGTTCGTCCTGAGCGTAGCGAGGCGTAGCCGAGCGAAGTCGAAGGACGCATTCCAATTAATCGGGATTTCTCAATATAGTAGGGTTGCCGTTCCAGGTTTACAAACGCCACCGCGGGAGGGGGCATGAGCAACGACGATCGACAGGTGATTTTCTCGCTGATCGGGGTGGGCAAGATCCATCCCCCCAAGCGGCAGGTGCTGAAGGACATCTACCTGTCGTTTTTCTATGGCGCCAAGATCGGGGTCCTCGGTCTCAACGGCTCGGGCAAGAGCACCCTCTTGAGGATCATCGCGGGCGTGGAGCAGGAATATCTGGGAGAGATCACATTTTCCAAGGGTTACTCCGTGGGCCTGTTGGAGCAGGAGCCGCAAATGGATCCCGAGAAGACCGTGAAGGAGGTGGTGGAGGAGGGCTGCGCCCGGATGATGGGGCTCCTGGCGGAATATGAGGCCGTCAGCGGCAGGTTCGGCGAGGACCTGAGCGCGGACGAGATGGATGCGCTGCTGGAGCAGCAAGCCAAACTGCAGGACGAGATCGAGGCGGGCAGCGGCTGGGAGCTCGAGAGTCAACTGGAGGTGGCCATGGACGCGCTCCGTTGCCCGCCGCCGGAGACGAAGATCGACGTGCTCTCGGGGGGCGAGCGCCGGCGCGTGGCCCTGTGCCGGCTGCTGATCCAGGAACCGGACATCCTGCTGCTGGACGAGCCCACCAATCACCTGGATGCGGAGTCGGTGCAGTGGCTGGAGCAGCACCTCAAGCGTTACGAAGGCACGGTCATCGCCGTGACCCACGACCGCTATTTCCTGGACAACGTCGCCGGTTGGATCCTGGAACTGGACCGGGGCCACGGCATTCCCTTCGAGGGGAACTACTCCTCGTGGCTGGAACAGAAGCAGGCGCGCCTGGACAAGGAGGAAAAAACCGTATCCCGGCGGCGTAAGACTCTGGAGCGGGAGCTGGAGTGGATCCGCCTCTCTCCCAGGGCGCGGCAGGCCAAGGGCAAGGCCCGGCTCACACGATACGAGCAGTTGCTGGGCCAGGAGCAGGAGGGCGTTCAGGAGGACCTGGAGATCTACATCCCGCCGGGGCCGCGCCTGGGCGACGTCGTGCTCCAGGCCGAAGGCCTGACCCACGCGTTCGGCGACCGGCTGCTGTTCGAGGACCTGAGCTTCATCATGCCGCCGGGCGCCATCGTCGGCGTCATCGGCCCCAACGGCTCCGGCAAGACCACGCTCCTGCGGATCGTCACCGGCGGGGTGGAGGGCCAGTCCGGCTCGTTCCGCATCGGTGAGACCGTCAAGGTCGGCTACGTGGACCAAGACCGTACCCTGAACGACGAACACACAGTGTGGGAGGCCATATCCGACGGGCAGGACCAGGTCGTCCTGGGAAAGCGGGAGGTCAATTCACGGGCCTACGTGGGCCGGTTCAATTTCTCGGGCCAGGACCAGCAGAAGAAGGTGGGCGACCTCTCGGGCGGCGAGCGCAACCGCGTTCACCTGGCCCGCATGCTGAAGGAGGAGGCTAATCTGCTGCTCTTGGACGAGCCCACCAACGACCTGGACGTCAATACCATGCGGGCGCTGGAGGATGGTCTGGTGGAGTTCGGGGGGTCGTGCGTCGTGGTCAGCCACGACCGCTGGTTCCTGGACCGCATCGCCACGCACATCCTGGCCTTCGAGGGCGACAGCCAGGTGGTCTGGTTCGAAGGGAACTACAGTGACTACGAGGTGGATCGGCGGAGACGCCTGGGCAAGGAAGCCGATCAACCCCACCGCATGCGCTACCGGAGAATGACGAGGGATTGAGCCGGATCGCGGGATTGAGCCGGATCGTGGCACGGGCGGGTTTGAAACCCGCCCCTACATCGGTCGTCGCGTCCTGCCGCGGACCGAACGGTAGGGCGACGATACCTACGGGTGTCCTTTACGACGTGCGAAGCGGCTCCGGGAAGGCCATTACCGGCGAGGATGACGTGTAGGGGCGGGTTTCAAACCCGCCCGCGTTCATACCGCTGAGCAGGCCCGACGCGGTCAGCAGGTTCGGCTCAGCCGCCCGCTGCCTTCACGAAATCCGACAACCTTTCCCCGATCATGATGCAGGTGACGTTGGTGTTGGCGTGCACCACCGTGGGCATGATGGAGGCGTCGGCCACCCAAAGGTTGTCCATGCCGTGCACCCGGAGCGTCTGATCCACCACCGCGTCGCTGTTGGATGCCGGGCTCATCAAGCAGGTTCCGACACCGTGGTGGTAGCTGTCGTAGGTGGCCCGGGCGAACTGGGCCCAGTCCTCGCTGGGTGTGGGCGTCAGCAGCTCGCCGTAGAGCTCTCGCATGGCCGGGGTCTCGGTGATCTCTTTGATGAACGCCATGGCGGTGGTCATGGAGTCGATATCCTGGGAGTCCTCGAGCATGGCGGACTCGATGACGGGCAGCTCACGCGGATCGCTGCTCTGGAGGTAGATGCGGCCCCGGCTCATCTGTTCCAGCATGGATGCCGACAGCGGGATGGTGGGCTTGATGCCTTCTATCTGGGTCGGCGGCCGTAGCGAGATGTGGAAGTTGGAGCAGTCCCGGTCCGCGTGGCTCTTGTAGATGTAGCGGATGCGCGGAATGATCCAGTCGGCGTCAAACTC
The DNA here is from genome assembly GCA_965221155.1 of uncultured Binatia bacterium (SeqCode). GTDB lineage: Bacteria > Desulfobacterota > Binatia > UBA9968 > JAJDTQ01 > JAJDTQ01. The sequence continues at coordinate 4,271,540 of OZ244869.1, forward strand.
CTCCTTGCACTCGAAGGTCATGAACACCACCGCGTGGTCCTGGTAGTTCTGACCCACGCCGGGCATGTCCTTGACCACCTGAATGCCGACTTTCTGAAGGTCCGCGGCGCGGCCGATGCCGGACAGCATGAGGATCTGGGCCGTGTGATAAACCCCCGCGCTCACCACCACGTGCCCGCCGGAAGCGGTTTCCTGCCGGCCGTCCTTCTCGTAGCGCACGGCGTTTACCCGGTTGCCGGAGACGTCGAGGCCGGTGACCTGGGCCTCGGACACGATGGTGAGGTTGGCCCGGTCCCGGGCCGGGTCCAGATACGCCACCACCGTGGACTGCCGCTTGCCGTCCTTGATGCTGAAGGGCGGGTGCCCGACGCCCTCGGGATCGGGGATGTTGGTGTCTTCCAGCAGCGGCAGGCCCTTTTGCTGGCCGGCCTCGATGAAGGCCTGGACCGGGTCGGCGGTGCCGGGGGTCTCGAAGGTGAAGGGACGCTTCACGTAGAGCGGGCCGTCGTTGCCGTGGATGGGGCTGTCCGGGAAGTCCTGGTCCGATTCCAGCCGTTTCAGGATCGGCAGGACCTTCTCCCAGGACCAGTCCGGGTTGCCGGCGGCGACCCAGTTGTCCATGTCGGCCTTCATGGGCCGCGGCGCGGCCATGACGTTCACCGACGAGCCGCCGCCCATGATCTTGCCGGCGAGCTTGTAGCAGATGCTGCCGTCCAGGTCCCGGGGGCTCGGGTACATCGTCAGGTAGTCGGTCTCCATCAGCAGGCGGATCTGGTTCTTGGCCTCGGCCACCATCTCGGGAATGGGCCGTGGGTCCGGTCCCGCTTCCAGCAGCAGCACCTTGCGCCTGGGGTCCTCGGAGAGGCGGCTGGCCGCGGCGCAACCCGCCGAGCCCCCGCCGATGATGATGACGTCGTATTGTTCCGCCATGAGAAAAACCCTTTCGTTGTGCGGCCGCCCGTTTCAGGCGTTGGCGGCTTGGTCGTCCAGCGCCTTGGTCAGGCGCTTCCTGAACTCTTCCAGGATGAGCGACGTGGTGGCCCGCAGAATCATGTCGCCGACGATGGCCAGGCGTCCCTTGATCTCGACCTGCGCCTTGTACTTGAGCTCGGTGCAGTTCTCCCGGGGCTCTTCCATCAGGGCGTCCACGCCGGCGATCACCGTGCTCTTGGTGACGGAGTCGGTCCCCTCGATTTTCACGGTGAGGGATTCCTTGGGATTGCTGTCGGTGATGGTGGAGCGAAAGTTGAACTTGCCCGACATGGGCCCCACCTTGGCGCTGATGGCGCCGTCGAAGGTGGTCTCGTCGATCTGGTCGATGGAATCGAGCCCCGGCATGCAGGATGAGAATTTCTGAATATCCAGCACGAAGTCCCACACGGCGTCTCTCGGATGTTCTACGGTAATAGTACCCTCGAAATTCATGGCGGCTCCCTGCCTGGTCTGCGACGTTGAGTTGGGAGCGGTATAGCGGTTTCGGTTGCCCCGATCAACCTGCGCAAAGGTGCAATGGCCGCTCCGTCATTCCCGCGAAAGGGGGAATCCAGGAGAGGCGGGGTGGGGCAGCCCAAGGACGTTTCCCCGGCGGGTTACGAATCCCGTCCGGCGTGCTAAATCTAACCGTCATGGACATCGCCATCGTCTATGCCCTGGGCACGGCGTTCTTCCTGGCGTTCAGGGACATCTTCGGCCGCATGGCCACGCACGACATCGATCCGGTGCTGGGCACGGCGGCCACGGCGTTCACCGGCCTCGTGGTGCTGACGGTGGCCGCTCTCCTGAACGGCGACCTCCACGCGGGCTTTCCCGGCTGGGGATGGCCGTTGTTCATTATCGGGCTGGCCGGGATCCTCCGCATCACTGTCGGCCGTACCACGCTGTTTACCGCGATCAAGTACATCGGCGCGGCGCGTGCGAGCAGCTTCAGCGCCACCAACGTGTTCTTCGCCATGTTTCTCGGCGTGTCCTTCCTGGAGGAGAATCTGACGTTGCTGCTGACGAGCGGCGCGGTTCTGGTGGTGGCCGGCTGCGTGCTGGTGGCCATGAGCCGCGTCCAGGGCGTGGCCACGGAAACCTGGACTCGATACGCGGCCGGCATGACCCTGGCCCTCGGCAGCGCCCTTGCCATGGCCCTGTCCGCGGCCCTGACCCGGTTGGTGGTGCACGAGTTCTCGTCGCCCCTCGGCGCCAACTTCTATGCCAGCGCCATCGCGCTGCCGAGCTTCCTGCCGGCCATCTCCAACCGGCCGCTGCGCAGCGTCGCCGACTGGTCGTCCCGCCATTGGCGGTACATCTGGCTGGTGGGCCTGGTGTCCGCCATCGGCACCACCAGTGGCTATTTCGCCCTCAAGTACGGGCCGCTGGTGGTGGTGCAGCCCATCGCGCAGGCGCGGCCCCTCTTCGTGCTGCTGATGTCCTGGCTCTTCCTGCAGGCCCACGAGTCGGTTAACTGGAAGGTCACCGCCGGCGCCCTCACCATCGTGTTCGGCACGGCCTTGCTGATCCTCAAATGAGGCGTGTAGGCGGGCACGGGCGGGTTTGAAACCCGCCCCTACAACAGCAACAGCCGGCCAGCCGCAGGAACCTCCGTTCCCCGTAGGGGCGGGTTTCAAACCCGCCCGCGCCCGCTATCGCGCCGAACCACGCACCACGAGCGCCGGCGCGGCCAGTCGAAAAGCCCGCGCGGATTCGCATTCTTGCCGCCAAAAGCCTATATGGTTAGGAGGCTGACCGCAGGGCGGTCATCCCCGCAGGAGGAGCACGTTCGATGAAGGACAAAGTCATCAAGACCGACGAAGAGTGGCGCCAACAGCTCACCGACGAGCAGTTCCAGGTGGCGCGCAAGAAGGCCACCGAGAGACCGTTCACGGGCGAGTACCACGCCTCCAAGGAGGCAGGTGTCTATCAGTGTGTCTGTTGCGGCACGGAGTTGTTCGACGCCGCTACCAAGTTCGAATCGGGTACCGGATGGCCGAGCTTCTGGGCGCCGGTGAACGAGGAGAACGTGGCCACCGAGGAGGACCGTGCCTTCGGCATGCGCCGGGTGGAGGTGCTCTGCAGCGGCTGTGACGCCCACCTGGGGCATGTATTCGACGACGGTCCGGCGCCGACATATCTAAGGTATTGCATCAATTCCGCATCTTTAAAGCATCAAAAGGATTGATTGGCCGTCGAGGTCTCGACGACTCGACGAATTGTAGGGGCGGGTTTTAAACCCGCCCGTGCCCATACCACGCGACTCTGCGGGTGGGGGCACTGGAAGCAACCAAGGAGGTTCGATCGCATGGACAGCAAGCAGGTACTGGCGCAGCTCGACCGCGCGCATCTCGTGGAGATGACGCGGGATCTCGCGGACATCGTTACGATTACGGGTGAGGAACAGCCGGTGGCGGAATACCTGGGCCGCGAGTTCGAGCGCCTGGGTATGGACGTAGAGTACCAGGAGGTGGAGGAGGAACGGCTCAACGTCATCGGCACGCTGAGAGGCTCCGGTGAGGGGCCGGTGCTGATGTTCAACGGCCACATGGACCACTTCGACAATCCCGAGCCCACCCGGGTTACGGATGACCGGGTCTACGGGCGCGGCCTCGTCAACATGAAGTGCGCGTTCCCCTGCTACATCACCGCGGTGGACATGCTGGTGAAGGCCAAGGCGGAGCTGAAAGGGGATATCATCATCTCCGGCGTGGTGGGCGAGATCGAGAAGGCCCAGGTCAACCGGTTCCACGGCAAGAGCTACCGGGGCGCGGGCGTTGGCGCGCGCTACCTGATGGACCACGGAGTCACCGCCGACATGTGCATCATCGGAGAGCCCACGGGCCTGCACATGCAGATCGGCAACGCCGGGCTGGCGTGGGCCGAGGTGACGGTGGAAGGTCCGGCCAAGACCTTCGTCATGAAGGCGTTCGAGGTGGCCAAGGCGATACAGGAGTGGGAGGCCGACTACCAGAAAATGTTCCCGCACCCGTTCATGCTTCCCACCGTCCAGATCGGCGCCATCGACGGCGGCAATCCCTTCAAGCCCGGCACCAACCCGGTGTGCAAGATCTACGTCATCGTCAAGACGCTGCCCCACGTCCCCACCATGAAGATCCAGCGGGAGCTGGAGAAGGTCGCCTCGGCCGTTGCCGCCAAGGAAGGGGACATCACGACGCGGGTGAAGCTCTACCTCACCACCGACGGCTACGAGATCCCCGAGACCGACTACGTGGTCAAGGCCATGGGAGGGGCGCACAAGGATGTCAACGGCAGCAACATGGAGTTCTCGGTGCCGGTGCGCTACGGCATCACCAGCGACGGCTCGCGCATCCACCAATACGGCGTGTCCGTGATTACCTACGGCGCCGGCTTCGGCACTCACCTGGTGGACCCGGACGAACAGGAGACGGGCGCGGAGTGGGACCGGCCTTCGGGTACCCGCCGGGGCGTCGGCATCAAGAACATGGAGCGTTGCAGCAGCGTCTACGCGCTGGCCGCCCTGGATATCTGCAGCAAGACCCGCGCGGAGCTGAACCTGGACTGACCCTTCCCGTGTCCCGGAACCGGGGTTCGTAAACGGACTCCCGTTCCCGGACACCCGTATTACACGGGCAGGCGGCCGGGCTCCATGCCTTGGGCCGCCCGCTTCCGTTGGAGCCGGCGGTGCGCCGAAGCGCCGCCCCGAGGAGCCCTCATGGAGCTGACACTCGCACACTACCGCAATCGTTTCTGCATGTACCGCACCTATTTCGCCTTGGCGGAAGGGCTGGTGAAGCCCGAGGGTTTCGACCTGAAGATCATCGAGGTGGCCGACCCGCCGAGCCACGAGCTGGAAGAGGTGCTGATCCGGGGCGACGTGCAGTTCGCCAACGTCTATCTGCCGAACTTCCTCAAGCGCAAGCTCGGCGGCGCCCCCATCGTCGGGTTGTCCACGGAGTGGAAGTCCACCTCCAAGGGCAACGGCATCTTCGTGCGCAGGGACGGACCGGTGCAGACCCCCAAGGACCTGGAGGGGCGGCTCATCGCAAGCCACCACTCCGACCCCCACGCCATGCACTGCTTTCTGCTGCGCAAGCACTACAAGGTGGACGACTCCACCATCCGCTGGGAGTCCCATCCCCAGGAGGAGTTGCTGGCGATCCTCAAGGAGGGCAAGGCCGATGCCGTGACGCTCATCGACCAGGTCTTCTGGCACGGCGAGAAAGACCCTGACGTCCGCTGCCTCTACACCGACGGCGACGCCTGGCGCGGCCTCCACGGCCTTCCGGAGATCATCAAGCACATGCTGGCCACCCGGGAGGACCTGTTGCAGGACCATCCCGAGTTCGCCGGGCAGATTCTCGACGCGTGCCGCAAGTCCATCGCCTACAGCGACGCCCACCTCGACGAGGTGGCCGAGCGGTTCATCGCCAAGTACGGCGGCGACAAGCAGGACATCCTGTCGTCCGCCGGCTACCCGAAGATCGAGTTCACCTTCACCGACACCGAGCGCCGGGAGGCCGAAGCCACCATGGAGATGCTCATCGAGACCGGGCGGCTGGAGGGGCGGGTGGATCTGTCCACGGCGTTCGTTTCGTAGTGCCTCGTGTGCCCGAAGACGTCATTCCCGCGGGACAGGCTCTGTCAAAAGGCCATTCGAGCGAGGCCGACCCCCGAAATCGTCATTCCCGCGAAAGCGGGAATCCAGGCGGGGTGGGTGGCACGGTAAATTTGTTCTGATTTTTGGCCGAGTGGCGGAGATCGAGCATTTGGCCACAGGAGTTGGAGGTTGGCATTGGAGGCGCATGTTGTTGGATGGGGTCGTGATCGGGCGGAGGGATGACGATTTTCTGAGGTGGTGGTGGTTTGTTGGACAGGAAGGCGGCAGAAACAAGGTGTATTGCGGGGAATCGGGCATGGCAGGGCGACTGGGGTTTGCCGAGGGTTGACGGTGAGGCGACGGATGCGGCTGGGGGGGAGGTCAGCGGGGTGCTGCTGGCGGGCAGGCGTTGGCGGTCATTTTGAGGAAGTCGAGGACCCGGCGCGGGTTTCTGGCGAGGTTGCGCATGGTCTGGGCGACGGCGAGGCCGCGTTTTTTGATGAGGCCGATGGCGAAGCGCCGGAGGCATGTGATGTTCTCCGGGCCGTGACCGGTACGGATGCGGCTGCGGTCTTCGTCGAAGCTCCAGTCGAGGATGTGGTGTGTAGCTTCGATGGTCCAGTGTCCTCGATTGAGGGTGAGGAGGCGTTGTGGCGAGGCGGCCTTGGGGTCGAGGCTGGTGATCCCGTAGGAGGTTTCGCAGTGGCGTTTGCCGGACTTGACCTCGACGGTTTCTCGCCGCACGGCGAACACCTGACCGACGCCGGGGAAGTCGAGGTAGTCGTTGAGTTCGCTGGAAACCCAGATGGAACGACGCTCGTGGCGGCCGTGTTCGGGCTTTGCGGTTTCGGCGGCGAAGTCGGGGGCGCGCCGGGCGATGCTCGGGTGGAACAGGAGGTGGATATCGTCATACAGGTTGGGCTGGTTGCGCTTGACGGTGAACAGATAGTGGGCGTTGCGGTGGAGGAGATAATGGGCGAGGGCGCGCTGGGTGAGCAGGGCATCGGCGGTGAGGGTGAGGCCGGCGATATCGGGCAGGGTGTCGAGCAGGGGAATGGCAGTGCCGATCTCGTTGGTGCGCTTCTCCCCGTCGGTGGCATCCGGCCTCAGACCGACTTTTTTTGGGCCCAGGATGCCTTGCTGTCGTGGCCGACGATGCCGAGCACATGAGCCTGGTTGCCATCGGCATCGATGGCGCCGCGCAGGGTCTTGCCGTCGATGGCCAGGGCGCTGTCGCCGCCGCCATGAGCCTCGTGCCATGCGCGCAACGCCCGGTCGAGTTGGGCCGGGTCGACGCGGATGAGCAGGCTGCGGATGGCCGACAGGCTCGGCGCCTGGCAGCGGCCTTGGCGGCGGCGCACGCGGAAGCGTTCCAGCGCCTTGGGTCCGAGGTCCTGGACCCATTCGCTGATGGCCTTGTAGCCGCGCATGCCGCACAGGGTCGCGGCGGTGGCCAAGGCCAGCACCGTGGGCAGCGCATGGCGCCGTCCCTGCCGGCGGCGGGGGTCGTCGATGGGGTGGAAGAAGGCCGGAAGGGATCGCATCTGTGCGGCGTTGAGCATCATCTTGGGCACTCCATGTCGCAGGCGGGGATCGAGAGCATCCGCCCGGAGTTGGTCGCGCGCGGTGCGCGACAGGGGATGAACGAACACTCGCTTCGGCAGCGCGTGTTGGCCGTAGCTGTAGCCCCGCCGCTGGCGGCGGAAGCCGCGGGTGCGCCCCACCTCGATCCAGTTGGCGGCCCGGTAGACGGTGCCGTGGAAGCGCCTGGGATCGACGAAGGTCTCCACCAGCAGCAGCGCATGGCCGAAGCGCACCGGCCAGTCGCGGACAAGGCGGCGCGTGCACAGCGACAGCACCCGCGACCCGAGGTTTGGCGGAGCGCCCGGCAGGATCAGGAACCGGGAGTTGTTGGTGATAAGGTGCAGCCGGTCAAACTGGACGCCGTAGTCCCAGCCGATCCAGCGGTCCCGTGCGCCGCACTTCAGCGCCGGCGCCGAGAACACCGCCAGCGCCAACCATTGGCCGCGATGATGGGCCACATAGCGCAACGTCTCGCCGATCCCCGGCAACGCACCCAGATAGTGGTACGCCTGCATCAAGGCCCGAAACCGCCCCTCGTCTTCCGCCGCTACAAGGCCGACGGACACCTCCGAAAGAATCGTCAACGCTCCCATCCCCCCACGTCCGGGTTGCTCCACCTGTATCAGAGCCCGCGACGAATGTCCAGCCCCGCCCGTATCTCATTGTCAGCATTGAAAAAACCATGAAGGATAAATCCGCCCTGGGGTGGGTGGGGCCGGGTCTTGACGCTCACCCCATGGCGCTATAGTGTGGGCCGCACGTCACAATCTCTGACAAGTCAAGGGAGGTTCCTATGCGAAGCTTGATTGCAAAGGCGGTGGTGCTGTCACTGGGTTTGGCTCTGTGCCTCTCCGGCATGGCGCTGGCGTCGAGCGCTGAACTGGTGGCCGCGGCCAAGAAGGAAGGCAAGCTGCGGCTGATCACGTTCTCCAGCTTCAAGAACGCCGCCCAGGCGTTCGAGAAGAAGTACGGCATCACGGTGGAGGGCAGCTACCAGGGCGCGCCGGGTGTTCTCCGCAAGGTAAGCCAGGAATCCCAGGCGGGCATATTCGCCATCGACATGTTCGGTACGTCGCCGGGCCCGCTGAGCGGGCTCAACCATTGGACCATGCCTTTCAAACCCGCCGGCTACGAGAAGGTCGCGCATCACATGAAGGCGCTGCCCAAGGAATGGAACCAGGTGCCGATCTTCATTCACGTGGCCGGGGCCTCGTAAAACAAGGACCTGATCCCGCCGGAGAAGGCGCCGCGGAGCATCTATGATCTGCTCAAGCCCGAGTACAAAGGCAAGATCATCTCGCGCACGCCCTGGCTGGGGTCCAACAATATCGTGCACATGGCCTCGATCCACGCGTGGTTCGGCGGCAGCGAGGAGAAGTGGGCCGACTACTGGACCAAGTTCAAGGCCAACGTCGGACGGTACGAGCCGAAGTGGGGACAGCTCCATGCCGCGGTGGGGCTCAAGGAGTTTTCTCTGGGCATCTTCACCCTGCCGTACACGCCGTTCACCTTCGGCCGAAGCTATCCCGGGCTCGGGTACTCGACCTTCCGGGAGCCGGCCATCTGGTGGCCCAACATGATGGCCATTCACAAGAACGCGCCCCATCCCAACGCCGCCAAGCTCTTCATGGAGTTCGCCATCAGCGCCGAGGGACAGAAGCACTTCGTCAATGAGGGCCTGATCCCGGCCGACAGCACCATAAAGCCGCTGGGGTCCCTCATCAAGGAGCTCGAGGGCGTCACGTTCTTCCCCAAGGCGCCGGAGATCATTGCGCACGAGGTGAGCAATAACGGGGCCATGTGGAAGGCGCGCATCCAGAAGCTTTATCAGTAGCCTGAAAGGGCGGCGCCGGAACGACGCGAGGGGCCATGTTCGAATTCTTTCCCCGGAACCGAAGCTGGTCCTCCGCGTGCATCCGGCTGCTGGCCGAAAGCTACTACGGCGGCGGCGAGTTCAACGAGATCTACCGGACGGCGCAGCGCATCAAGCCCGGCGATGCCGAGAGCTGGCACGCCGAGTGGCGTGAGACCGCCGATCGGGTCGCCGCCCACGGCCGTGAGCAACACGCCGTCGACCGCCCGGAGAGCGCGCGCAAGGCCTTCTTCCGCGCCGCCAACTACTACCGGGTCGCCGAGTTCGTCCTTCCCTTCACCGACGACAGAAAGGTTCCCACCTACCGCAAGTCCGCCGAGAGCTTCCACGCTGCGGCGGAGCTTTCACCCGACATCGAGCGGGTGGAGGTACCCTACGAGGATACCTCCATGCCCGGCTATCTTTTTCATGCCGCCGGCGCCGCCGAAAAGCCGCCGGTGCTGATCTACACCGGCGGCGCGGACTCCACCGCCGAGGAGGTGTATTTCGTCGGCGGACCCGAGGCCGCCAGACGGGGCCTCGCCTGCCTCATCGTCGATGGACCCGGCCGCGGCGGGATGCTCAGGCTACGCAACAGCCTGGCCATCCCCGACTTCGAGCGGCCGGTATCCGCCATGGTGGACTACCTCGAAGCCCGCGGCGACGTCGACGCAAGCCGCATCGCTCTCATGGGGATGAGCATGGGCGGCTACTACGTAACCCGCGCCGCCGCCTACGAGAAGCGCGTGAAGGCGTGCGTGTCCCATTTCGGCCCCTACGACTGCTACCGGGACATCTATGAGTTCTACGCGCCCCTGAGGGAACAGTTCCGCTGGATCACCGGATCGAGCACCGAGGACGAGGTCCGGCAACGCCTGAGCCAGTTCACCCTCGCCGGCAGCATCGAAAAGGTCGAGTGCCCCCTCCTCATCCTCCACGGCGAGGACGACATCATCACCGACCCGCGCTGTGCCCGTCAGACCTACGACGAAGCCCGCTGCGAGAAAGAACTCCGCTTCCTCCGCTCCGGAGAACCCGGCGCCGTCCACTGCTCCTACGACAACCACGCCGAGATCTTCCCGTTCATGCACGACTGGGTGGCGGCGAGGGTGTAGGCGGGCGGATGATAAGCTAACGAATCCAAAATGTTATCCGGGTCTACCCTGGATTTGATTCTAGATACTCAGATCCGGAGGCGATGATCGGCCCTCTGGGGCTTGGCACGACGTGGCGAGTCTGCTTGTATACTATTAGGCGGGACAGTGAACCCGCTGGGCTCCATCTGGGAATTGGCCTCTCTGCTGACCGAGCGGAGGTACCACTATGCTGTTGCGCGAAACGTTTGCCACGACGCCCCTGGACAGACAGTCGCTTCCCCAAAGCAACCTCAATATTGACAAACGCGTGCGGACCAACCCGTTCCCCTGGACCGGTCAATTCTCGCCCCAACTCGTCGAGGAACTTCTAGGAGCCTTCGCTCCAGATACCGGCGTGGTCCTGGATCCTTTTGTCGGCAGTGGCACTTTACTGGCTGAAGCTGTTCGGGTCAGGCTGGCGGCGTGTGGTTGCGATGTGAACCCCGCAGCGGTGATTCTTGCACACACATATCAACTGGCCCACCTCAACGCATCGAAGAGGGTCGCCGTCCTGGAAGATCTGGGAGCCCGACTCTACGACAAGATTGGTTCGCCCCAAGGCCCTTTATTCGCCGACGAGCCTTTCAGATTGGTGGATCAGGGTGCGTTTGAAGCAGCACTCGTTGGTCTTTGGCGTCAAGCATCACCGGGTCCTGAGAAAATTCTGGCGGCGGCTCTCGTGGTTCTTTGTGACTTCCACCGCAAAGATCTGGACGCGGACCGAATCCATGCGGTGTGGTGGCGCCTTAATCAGATAGTCAGGGGCCTGCCCGAGTCGGATCAGCCGGTTGCCGTGCACCACGCGGACGCACGCGCGTTGCCGGTCGAGTCCGGCTCGGTCGATATGGTTCTTACGTCGCCTCCCTATATCAATGTGCATAACTACCACCAGAGATTTCGGAGTTCCGTAGAAGCCCTGTCCTGGGATATCCTCACCGTCGCGCGATCCGAGATCGGTTCGAATCGTCAGAACCGGGGCAATCGCTTCCTGACCGTGATTCAGTATTCGCTCGACATGGTGCTGGCCCTTCGCGAAATGGCGCGCGTCACCAGGCCAGGAGGGCGGTTAATTCTCGTCCTCGGGCGCGTATCCTCGGTACGAGGAGTTCAGTTCTTCAATGGTGAACTGGTTGCCGAACTCGCGGTTCAGGCCACGGGCCTAGTGATGGACAAGCGACAAGAGCGTGTGTTCCGAAATCGTTATGGGGCTGACATCTATGAAGACATTCTCCATTTCAGCACGACACACGAACTTCCCGACAGGGATTTCAGCCTGATGACGGCAAGGCGTATCGCAGGGCAAATGCTCTCTGCTGCTGGTCGTGCCGCTCCCCGAGAGGAACAACAGGGCATTGAGGATTCGGTCGCCAGTCTTGACATGGTCTCCCCATCTCCGATTCTTACGCCCACGTTAGTCTCCTGTACGCGTACTTGAGTAATGTCTTATCCGACTCCTCATGGCGACAAGTTGCAAGCGCTTCTTCAGAACGAGAAGTTGCCTGTGAAAGACGTGGCCGCAGTCCGCAGAGTGAAGAAGAGATATAACGCATGGATCGCCGAGATGGTGGGATTCAAGGACTCGGGCGATCGTTTGGTCGAGTCGATGGTAGCTTCTCTCAGCCGTTACAAGACGTATGTTGATCTTGACCTGATATTCGACAGCAGGAAGGGCTTCTTGTATCGGCAGAAGGGACAACTGAAACTCGACAACACGATTATCGAGGAGTTTATGCCGTGGTTGGTCGGCCGAATTTTCTCCGATCAACTCGCTGGCCATGATGTGACCCTTGGTCCTGCGAATTGTTTTTCCCAACTGCGTTTCGACGCCGATCTTCTGGATACGAAAGCTGATGGTGGAATGATGATCCGGTCGAAAGACCAAGATTTCGCCATCACTCGCCCCTTGTTTCTCAGGGCTTCACATCAGTCGGATTTCAGTGAATTTGATGAAACCCGAACCTGTCTCGCCTATATCGCCGCCGAGATCAAGACGAATCTTGACAAGACGATGTTCCAGGAGGCAAATGCGACGGCCTACGATCTGAAGCTGGCTTTGCCGAACTCGCGCTACTTTCTGCTTTGCGAATGGTTGGACATGACCCCAATCAGTACGGTCGCTACCTCAATTGAAGAAGTCATTGTGTTGAGGAAAGCCAAACGTCTTCCGGCAAACATACGGAATCGCTTTTCTACGGTGTCTGGGCGAGCCGCAATGCGAGAAACATTTGAGTGTCACTTGTTGGAAAATCCTTTCTCGGCGGAAGCGTTCAAACGTTTCCTATCCCATGTCGGACGTATACTGAGCCGCGGCGACGAGGATGAAGACGCTGTTCTCAGGCGTGGCTGGTTTTGATGCTGGCCCTGATGTGTCTGTCCGATGAACTTGGCAGAGGGGTGCGGAAATCGTTCAAGGCTGAACCGGAGTTGTGGACCATAGAGGCTGTTACGCGTACACCAGTTTGGGGTTCCACCCCTCGCGCAGGAGTCCTTTTAAGTTTAGTTAGGCCGTCTGCAAGGAAAACTCTGCCGCTGACGAGAACACCAACGTCCAAGAACCTGTTTCTCCGCAGTGGATACTACGCGCACCAGGAGTATTGGTGGTCAACACGCGGAGAGCAGGCTCACGCCATGCTTGGCAAGCGCGTGAGCGACTCCAAGCCTGAGCCCAGCGGCGACGGTTAGCCCGTATGTGTCATCGGTGAGGAGCCCTTCGATTCGTTACGGTTGCCCCGTGTTCGTCCGGGTTGCGGCACAGTTTCAGTGCCATGACGTCTCCGGCGGCTTTGCGGCCCGCCCGCCCAACCCCCGAAGATCCAACCGTCGACGATCCGTCTCGGCAGTTCGTCTGAAGCCAGTCCTGGATAGAGGCCACGAGTTGAACTCCAGGTACAGTGTCGTGAACCTTCCGATGTAGACTAAAGATCGACGCAAAGCCCACTGTGGGACGCCTTCGGTCCGCGATGACCAGATGTCGGAGATCATGAGCGATGGCGTTCCACACCTTTGGTCTTGTCGAACAGACCCTTCATCATATTACGCCAACGGCCGTACTTGTGAATCTCGTCGAAAATGACGCGCGGCTGGCCCGAGGGCAGTCGTTCCGCCAGGATGTTTTCGCCGTCGGCCAGCACATCCCAATTCAGGTAGGCTGGCGATGACTCGTCACGACCCGGGCCCAACAGGGAAAGCGCCAACGTTGTTTTGCCGACCTGGCGTGGTCCCCCGATGAAGACCATACGGTCGCCAAGATCTGCTTCGATGCTGTCCTTGACGTAGCGTTTGTCCATCCTGCCGGCTCTTCTCGGCTCATGAGTATTTTCTGCCATAATCTAAATTACTCATGAGTTTTTCAGAGTCAAGAGGAAAATCTCCGCGACCCCAGTCCCGGTCGTGGGAGAGGCCGCAAGGTAGCCGGCTACGATCCGGGTTCGCATGGACTGTTGATAAAGCAAGGGCCGCTCTGGCGAGCGGCCCTTGCGCCGACAGCACGCTGCCGGCGGGTAATCTGTCCATTTTATAGGCCGGATTCGAGCCGTTTACAAGTCCGATGCCCTAGGCCTCCCGCCGCGACACCAGCAGGTGCAGCCCCAGCGACATCACCAGCATCAGCACGCCGATGACGGCGCCGATGCCGAAGGAGCCTTCGTCGAAGGCGCGCTGGAAGAGCAGGGTGGAGAGCACCTCGCTGCCGTAGGTGAACAGGATGACGGCGCCGGCGAACTCCCGCAGATAGGTCTGGAACAGCAGGATCCACACGGAGAACAGGCCGCCCCGCAGGAACGGGATGACGATGCGCACAATGGTCTTGAGGCCGCTGGCGCCCGAGGTCCATGAGGCTTCCTCGAACTCCTTGTGGAACTGGAACAGGAACGGGCTCAGGGTGCGCAGCGCGAACGGGAGATAGTTGCCGATGAAGTAGAGCAGCAGGATCCACAGCGTGCCGTAGACCGGCGTCTTGATGTAGGCCCATACGAAACCCACGGCCAGGATGGTGCCGGGGAAGGCCAGCGGCAGCATGGTGGCGGCCTCGATGGATCCCTTGAGTTTGACGCCGCTGCGGACCAGGAGATAGCCGATGCCCAGTGAGATGAGGACCGTGGCGGTGGCGGCGGTGACGCAGAGGGTGAGCGTGTTGCCCAGCGCGCGCCAGAACACGACGTCCTCCAGGGCGGAGGTCCAGTGCCTGAGAGTGAGCTGGGTCAGCAGGTCGAGGCTCGGGGACGCCACGAACTGGGAGAAGGAAAGCAGCAGGATCACCAGCGCCGGCAGCACGATCACCACGCCGAAGTAGAGCGAGCAGCACGCGAAGGCCATGTAGCGCCAGTGCCCCAGGCGGTGGACGTTCTCGGGCCGGGCCTTGCCGGTTACCGTGACGAAGCTCTCGGCCCGCCTGACGAGATGACGGTACAGTAACAGCGAGAGCAGACTGATGGGGATCACCATCATGGCCAGCGCCGCGGCGGTGTTGTAGTAGATCAGCGACTGGTAGTCCGAGGCGATGAGGTTGAAGATGGCGGAGGTGAAGACGAAGATGCCGGCGGGGGCGCCGATGAGGATGGGCACCTCCAGCGTGATCAGGCCGATGACGAAGACCAACAGGAAGGAGGAGAGGATCAGCGGCCGCAGCACCGGCAGGGTCACCCGGCGAAGCGTTCCCATGACCGTGTTGCCGCAGGCGATGGACTGTTCTTCCAGCGACGGATCCATGAGCCGGAAGGCGTTCATGGCGATGAGGAACACGATGGGAGACTCGTAGAGCACCATGAGGAAGATCATTCCCGGGAACGAATAGATATTGAACAGGTTGATGCCGAAGGTCTCCCGGAACATGACATTGAGGACGCCGATGCTCGGGCTCAGCAACAGGATCCATGCCAGCGCCGCTATGATGATGGGAAAGGCTCGCGGAACGATCCCCAGCTTGGCGAACACGCGCCCGTAGGGCATGTCGGTGCGAATCACCAGAAATGCCATGGTGACGCCCAGCACAACCGAGATGGCCGCCGTCGAGAAGGCAAAGACCAGCGAGTTGAAGACCAGCGTGGGGATGTCCGCGGGGATGCGGATGGTGAGGGCACGGATCCAGTTGGCCAGGGTGACGTGGCCGGCGGCCACCGGCGAGGCCGACCAGAAGCTGCCGAAGATGAGGGCCAGCACCGGAACCAGGATGACGAAGCCGATGATCACCATCAGGATGGTGTATACGGCCCTCATGGCGTTCTCGGTGTGCATCGTCTCGTTTCCCCGCCCAAGCCTCCGAGGGCGTCCCGAGCGGTCCTGCCCGGAACGCGAACCGGGAGCGTGGACATGTCACGGCGGCTCGGTGTCAAAGCCGCCAGGGTATCGGCGTTACGCGGTGCGCAAGAGAAAGAGCTGGCCCGAGATGTAACGCGCCGCGTCAGATATCAGGTAACGAATCAGGCCGGTGATCTCGTCCTTTTGGGTGAACCCTCCCAGGAGTGGAGACGCGGTCTGCTTCCTGCTCCATTGTTCTTCCGACATGCCTGCCCTGGCCATGTCGGTCTCGGTGGCGCCGGGTCCGATGGCGTTGGCGGTGACGTTGTAGGGTGCCAACTCGATGGCGAGGGTCTTCGTAAAGGTGATGACTCCGCCCTTGGACGCGGCATAGTGGGAGCCCAGGACCTGTCCCGTGACGCCCCGCCCCGAGGCAACGTTGATGATTCGTCCGGCCTTGCGCTCCGCCATGTGTATTGCGGCTGCCTGCGAGCACAGAAAGATCCCGGTGAGGTTGACCCGGATCACCCGCTCCCATTCATCCGCGGGCATCTCCAGCACCGGACAGCGTTTGATGACCCCAGCGGCGTTGAGTTGCACGTCGATGTGTCCGAACTTCTCGATGGCTGCCGCGATCATCCCGTCCACGCTGGCCTTGTCGCCGACGTCCACTCCCACGGCCAGGGCCTGGCCGCCGTTCTTGCCGATGTCCCCGGCCAGCTTTTGCGCCGCGGGCTCGTTGAAATCCGCCACCACGACGTTGTGCCCGTCCTCGCCCAGCGCCCGGCAGATGGCCGACCCGATGCCGCCGGCTCCTCCGGTTACGACTACCACCTGTGACATCTCACCTCCTGGAGTTCAGGGAGTAGAGCTTTGTGTTCCCAACCCGGCGGAGCCGGAACCAGGAGCAGCGTCCTTCGACTTCGCTTCGCTCAGGACGAACGGTTGAGGAAAGCTCTTTCTCCGCTCGTCCTGAGCGTAGCGAAGCGAAGTCGAAGGACGCATTCGTCAAGGCTCGGCGTTACGGCGTCCGCAGCAGGAACGTCTGTCCGGTAACGAACCGTGTGGCGTCGGACACCAGATAACGGACCAGACCGGCGATCTCGTCCTTCTGGGTGAGTCCGCCCTGCATGGGATCCATCGCCTCGATGGCCTGCCATTGCTCTTCCGTGTATCCGGCTCGCGCCATGGGGGTCCCCGTCCGTCCCGGACAGATGTTGTTTACGAGGATGTTGTCCGGGGCGACCTCCACGGCCATCGATTTGGTGAAGGCGATGACGCCGCCCTTGGAGGCGGCGTAGTGGGCCGATTGGGGGGCGCCGGCGATGCCGCGGCCGGAGGCGACGTTGATTATGCGTCCCTGCTTGCGCGGCCGCATGGCCGCGGCCGCGGCCTGGGAACAGAGAAAGACGCCGCGCAGGTTCACCCGGATCACCCGATCCCACTCCTCATCGGCCAACTCCGCGATAGGAAAGCGGCTCATCAGGCCCGCGAAATTGATCTGGTGATCAAGCTGTCCATAGGCGTCCACGGCGCTTTGCACCATGGCGGCGACGCTTTGCTTGTCGCCCACGTCCACCCCTACGGCCAACGCTTCCTTGCCTTCGGACTTCAGCTTGGCGGCGAGGGCCTCCGCGTCATCCTTCCTGAAATCGGCGACCACGACCTGAATCCCATCCTCGGCGAGCGCGGCGCAGATCGACGATCCCAGGCCGCCCGCCCCTCCGGTTACGATTGCGACTTCCGCCATGTTGGTGTGCTCCTCCTTGTGTGCGGTTCCTTTGCTGCGTGGGAAACCCGTTTTCCCGATCCCGGCCCCGTCGCTCCGTTTCTCTGGTCTGATGCAGGTTGGGCTTCAACCCTGCCCCTCCGGGCCATCTACGGAGCTGTAGGGGCGGGTTTCAAACCCGCCCGCGCCCGCATGAATCGGGCAGAACCGATGCAACCGACGGGCGACGGCAGCCAGCCGATCCATATCCCGGCCGGAGCGGAAAAGCAAGCCAGACAACCGCCGCGCCGCTCAACCGCTCCGGGACGCGTGGTAGGCGGCAAAGGCGCCTTCCCACCTTCGACTGGACAGGCGCCACAGGTTGGCCGTAAGGCGCTGGATCATGAACAGGCTAAAGCCCGCCCAGATTCCGAATAGGCCGAACTCCAGGTGGAAGGCAACCCCGGTGAAGGGGACGAACAGCAGAAGACCCCCCGCCAGCATGGCCCACATGAGGAAACGGGTGTCGTGGGCGCCCAGGAGAAAGCCGTCCAGAGCGAACACGATGCCGTTTAGAGGCTGGAATACCACCAGCAGCAGGAAGGCCTCGGTCCGGACCAACTCGGTCACCGCCGTAGACGAGGTAAGGAGCCCCAGGAGAGGCTGCTGGAGCGTCAGGTAGGCCACGCCGAAGGCGGCGCCGCCGGCGCAGCCCCAGCCCACCAGCATCCGGCCGAGGCGCTGGGCCCGGCGGCCGTCGCCCGCTCCCAGGTGCCGCGCCACCAGCGTCTGCCCGGCCACCGCCAGACCGTCGATGGTGTCGGAGCAGAAGATGAAGAGCTGAAAGACGATCTCGTAGGCCGCGAGATACACCGGCCCCATGCGCGCCACCATGGCGGTGGCGAACACCAGCGACAGCCGGAGCCCGGCGGTCCGTACCGCCAGATCCCCCGCGATCCTGGACAGGTTGCGGAATCGATGCAGGTGCAGTTGCCCGCTGTTCAGTTGATAAGGTCCCGTGTATTCCGAGAAGAAAAGGAGCCGGAGATACAGGGCGACGCCAAGGGCGTGGGCCGCCAGCGCCGCCACCGCGGCGCCGCGCAGGCCCAGGGCCGGGAACCCGAGCCCGCCGTAGATCAGCGCGTAATCCAGCACGATGTTGGTGCCGCTCATGAGGAATGCCACCAGCATCGGGGAGAGGGTGTTCTGGATGCCGCGCAGGAAGCCCACCGCCGCGTAGATGGAGAAGAGCAGCGGGATGGTGCCGCAGCGGATGCGGAAGTAGGGGACCCCTAGTTCGCCCACGTCCGGGCCGGCACCCATCACCGCATAGAGCTGGGGTGCGAACAGGAAAAGAAGGAAAGCCACCAGCGATCCGCCGGCCACCGCCACCACCAGGGCGTGCCGGAAGATCTCGCCGCAGAGCGGGTAGTTGCGGGACCCGTACTGGCTGGCCACCAGGCTCGTGGTGCCGAAGATGAGAAACGCGAAGATCCAGCTCACCGCGCCGATGAGGCTCGTGGCGATGGCCTTGGCCGCCAGCGGCTCCACTCCCAGGTGGCCGATCATAGCCGTGTCGGCAATGTTCAGGATCGGCTCGCTGGCGATGGCCAGAGAGGCGGGAATGGCCAGTCGCAGCAGGTCCCGGCCGTCCGACGTCGGGGTTACAGCCGTGGCCAACTCAGAAATGGCGCGGACCGCCTTGATGGTAGATACGGACGTTGGCGGTGGCCCGATCGAAGCGCCGGCGCAGCCAGCGCTTGAACGCATTCCGCGTGGTGGGAACGAGCATCAGGAAGCCGCAGGCGTCGGTGAGTATGCCGGGAGTGATGAGCAGCAGCCCCGCCACCAGGATGATCACTCCGTCCACCATCTCCTCGGCCGGAACGATGCCCTGGTTGAGATTCCGCTGGATCTGCCCCAGGGTCCGAAGACCCTCCAGCCGGGCGAGAAACGCGCCCAGGGCACCTGTTCCGAGTACCAGGAGAATCGTGTTGAGTCCGCCGATGACCGAGCCCACCTCAATCAGAAGATAGAGCTCGATCAGGGGAACCACGGTGAACAACAGCAGGAGTCGCGCGAACATGGATTCAGGCTACCGCAACGGGTCTACGACATCCAGGAAAGGGAAGCGATGGAAGTCGGTGTCACGGGTGCAGATACGGGTGACGCCGTGTTCCCGCATCAACACCGCGGTGTGAAGATCGTGAATCAGGTTGCCTCGGACGTCCGGCAACTCCGACAGGGTCTGGGCCAGGATAGCCTGGTGCCGGTCCGTGGCCCGCAACAAGGCGAACCCCGGCGATTCCAGAAGCGTCTCCACGAACCGCCAGGCGCCTTGTGGAGTCCACGGCGAGGGAAATACGCGCCGGTGCGTGCTCACTCTCAGAAACTCGTAGCAGATGTTCCAGGTAACGAAGGCTGGCGACGGATCCATGCGCGATTCGTCGACACGCCGGCGGCAGATGTCATGGAACTCGGATTCCTCGTTGGCGGCATAGATCAGCACGTTGGTGTCGAAGACCAGCACTCAATCCTCCTCCATCATACGATAGAGTTCGGACCGGTTGGACACGTCCACCAGCTCCCGGCCACCCCGCCACGACGGCAGCGTCGGCAAGGAACTCAACTCACCATCCGAGGGTGAACGTTCGTCGAGAATACGCCGGAGACCTGCCTCCACGAGTGCCGACATGGTCGTTCTCCGCCGGGCAGCCTCTTCCCGCAACCGCTGCATCACGGTGTCGTCGATATTGAGGGTGGTCTTCATATGGGTAACCATATCAAGTATATGGCTATATTTCCAATTCGGATGTGCCGGATGGAGCTGGACTGCTTGGCGCCGAGCAAGTCACCGCGATTCCGAGATTGGGAAAGGTGGGTTCCCTATGCGAACAGCGTTGGATGAATGAGCCGCGCCAGTATCTCCAGGCCGTCCACCAACCGCGGGCCGGGCCGGTTGAAGAACTTGGAGCCGTCCACGGCGAACACCTGTCCGTTGGCAACGGCGGGAATCGCTCGCCACTCGGGGAGGTCGCTCAGCGGCTCCCATTCCCGCAGGGTCCGGCGCTCGTCGAAGCCGCAGGGCATGAGCACCATCACGTCCGGTGCCGTCTCCATCAGCGTCTCCATGGAAATCCGGGCCGAGGGCTCGTGCTTTGTGGCCAAGGCGTCCGTTCCGCCGGCCAGCTCCACCATCTCCGGCACCCAGTGCCCCGCGCTGTAAAGCGGGTCCAGCCACTCAAGACAGGCCACACGCGGCTTCGGGCCGTCCTGCGGCACCCGGGCGGCGACGCGCCCCACGCGTTCTCGGAGGGTGCCGACCAGGGCGTCCGCCCGTTCCGAGGTTCCGGTGGCGTTTCCCACCCGCGTGATGTCACGCAACACCTCGTCGAGGGAGCCCGGCGACAGCGAGACCACCCTGGCCGGCGGCCTCAGCGCGGCGGCGGCGGCCATGACGTCATCGTGGCCCACGGCGCACACGTCGCACAGGCCCTGGGTGACGATGAGATCCGGATTGAGGCGCCGCAGAAGCTCGAGGTCGAGGCTGTAGAGGCTCTCGCCCACGCTCAACTGCTGTTGCACAAGGTCGTCGATCTCGCGGCTTGTGCTGTTGGCCGAGTCGATGCGGCCGCGGACCACCACGGGCTTCTGCCGGGCCTCGGGAGGATAGTCGCATTCATGGCTGACAGCCACCACCGAGTCGCCCAGGCCCAGGGCGAATGCGATCTCCGTCGCACTCGGCAGCAGGGTGCAGATACGCATGTCTCCTGTCATAAGAGACCGGACAGGATATTGCAATGAAACCTTGGCCGAGCAACCGGCCGCGGACTTGAAAGGCGCATCACGGTAGTCTATCTTAACTAGCGACCTGTATGTTGCAGGTCACCAGAACCCTGTTTCGGCGGCGGTTTCAGTCAGGAGGTTTCGATGCCGATTACCAACAGTCTTCCCGAGACGGTTTTCACCACCCGGGTCGACGATCTGTTGAACTGGGGCAGGGCGTCGTCCCAGTGGTACATGTTGTTCGGACTGGCCTGTTGCGCCATCGAGCTCATGCAGACGGGCGGGCCGCGGGCGGACCTGGACCGGTTCGGTTGCGTGCCCCGTGCGACCCCGCGGCAGTCGGACCTGATGATCGTGGCCGGAACGTTGACCTACAAGATGGCCAAGCGCACCCGGCTGCTCTATGACCAGATGCCCGATCCCAAGTACGTGATCTCCATGGGGAGTTGCTCGAACTGCGGCGGACTTTTCCAGATGGCCTATTCCGTGTGCAAGGGAGTCGACAAGATCGTGCCGGTGGATGTCTATGTCCCCGGTTGTCCGCCGCGCCCCGAGGCACTGACAGAAGGACTGCTGCGGATTCAGGACAAGGTGATGCGTGAGCGCTGGCTGGTGAAGGGTTCGGCAAAGGCCTCGGTCGCCGTCGGCTGATACACGAACCGCCGCGGCGGTGACACCTTCGCCGCGGTTTTGTCCAAAACACATCGACCGGTTGGCAGCGGCAGCGCACCGGTCTTGCAGAAGGTCGAGATATCCGGAGGGGGGAGTTTCATGGCAGAGTACGTCAAGGTCGCGACCACGGATGATGTGGCGCCAGGCCAACCCAAGTTGGTGGAGGTAAACGGCCGGAGGGTCGCCCTGTTCAATCTGGACGGGAACTTCTACGCCATCGACGACTTCTGCACGCATCGCGGTGCGCCGCTGTCCGAGGGGGAGGTCATGGGCAAGGACATCCAGTGCCCGTGGCACGGTGCGATGTTCGACATCACCACGGGCGAGGTGTCCGGACCTCCGGCGGACGTGGGAGTCGCGAGATTCAACGTCCGTGTGGAAGGGTCGGATATCGAGGTCGAGATTTGAGGTGGTGCGGGGTGTGCGGAAGCCACGAATCCAATGAAGCGGAGACCGGTGCGAAATCAATGAAGGAGCAGAGCCATGGCGGATGACATTATCAGCAGGATCGAAGAGCAGGTGAAGAACAACCGGGTGATGGTCTTCATGAAGGGGACCCCGAACTTCCCGCAGTGCGGTTTTTCCGCCCACACGGTGGAGATCCTGCGCGCTCACGATGCCGAGTTCGAGAGCTGCGACGTGCTGGCGGACCCGGCTGTCAGGGAAGGCGTCAAGCAGTACTCGAACTGGCCCACCATCCCGCAGGTGTACATCGACGGCAAGTTCGTGGGCGGCTGTGACATCGTTCACGAGTTGCACGAACGGGGCGAGCTGGACGCGATCCTCAAGCCCGCCGCCGAGGAGTGAGCTTCCCCACGCCTTCCCCATTCGAGGAGATAGGCGCGGAGCGCCTGCGTGAAGTCATCGGTGTCTTCGTGGATCGGATCTTCGATGACATGATGATCGGCTTCTTCTTCCGGAACGCCGACCGCCAGCGGCTCAAGGAGCTGGAGTTCCAGTTCACGGCGCGTGCCCTTGGCGCTGACATCGAATACGAAGGACGCCCCCTGGAGCAGGCGCATGCGCCGCATCCCATCATGGGCGGACAGTTCGCGCGCCGCCTGCAGATCCTCCGCGAGACCCTCGACGAGTTCCAGGTTCCCGAGCCCGTGCGCACGGTGTGGCTGGACCACACCGAGAGCCTGCGCTCGCTCATCACCCGGGACCGGGGCTCGGACTGCGACCCGGCCGAGGCCCGGCGCAAGGCCCTCGGTCCCCCGTCATGACCCAACCCCACGAGGACACGCGCGTCAGGAAGGTGGCCCGGGACGAGGCCTTCGACATGGCCCTGTACGTCCGGCTTCGTCAGATCGAGACCGGCGACGTCCACAACGTCCTGACGCGGCTCGTCACCGTGGAGCGGGGGCACGTCGCCTTCTGGGCCGAGCTTGCCGGTCTGAAGGACGTATCACTGGATCGGGTCCAGCGTTTCAGGCTTGGCCTCCTCATCCTTTTCCGGAGAATCTTCGGCGTTGGCATGACGTTCCTCATGCTCGAAGCCATCGAGATCTATGGGGTCAAGAAGTACTGGGTTCTCTGGGAGGATTACAAGGACACGCCGTACGGGCCGAAGATCCGAAGCATCCTTCGGGATGAGTTCGGCCACGAAGACGAGATCGTCGCCAACCTCACCGGCAGACGGCTCAACGCCGAACGAATCCGCGACATCTTCCTGGGCCTGAATGACGGCCTGGTGGAGGTGCTGGGCAGCGTCAGCGGTTTTTATGCTTCGTTCGGCGACCCTGTCTTCGTCCTCGTGGCCAGTCTGACGGTGGCGGTGGCCGGCTCCATCTCCATGGCGGCGGGGGTGCTGGCATCGTCGCGATCCCAGCGCGAGGTGCAGCGGATCGAGAACGCCAAACGCAGCTTCTTCGACCCCGAGGCGGAAGCGACGCAGGAGGCCCGCCCGTTGTCCGCCGCCATCGCCGTGGCTGTTTCCTACTTTCTGGGCGCGCTGTTTCCCATAGTCCCCGTGCTGCTGGGCGCGGCGAGCCCGATGTGGTCCATCCTCGTGGGCGGCGGCATGGTAGCTCTGGTGACCATGCTGCTGTCGATCATGTCGGGTATGGAGGTCCGGTCTCGGGTGTTCCAGAACCTCCTGCTCGTGTCCGCGGCCGTGGCCGTGACCTACGGCCTGGGGACGCTGGTCAAGCACGTTTGGCAGATCTCCGTGTGACGGCCCGGACCGATCTCGCGCACGGATCCGTGAGGTACCATGGGTAATCGCGACATCACGTCCGCGTGGGACTTTCACGAGAGGACCAAACACTCCCCCGTGAGCATCCGGAGCGGCCCGCATTTCCTGGACTGGGACAATCAGCCGCGTCCGTTCAAGGTCTACGAGAACCTCGACTCATTACCGCTGGAGCAGCACCTGGCGTCGTCCGACGTGCCCGCGCTGCGGGCCCTTTCGGGGTCTGCGCCGGAAGGCGAACGCGAGGTGACGCGGCAGGATCTGGCCGAGCTCTTGTTCCTCTGTGCCGGCGTCACCCGGCGGCGGCGCTATCCCGGCGGCGAGATGCTCTTCCGGGCGGCCGCGTGCACGGGCGCACTGTACCATATCGACGTCTACGTCGTGGCGGGTCCGCTGGCCGATCTCGACGCGGGCGTCTACCATTTCGCCCCGGACCGGTTTGCCCTGACTCCCTTGCGGACGGGCGATCACAGGGGTGCTCTGGTGGAGGCCGGCGGCGGTGAGCCGGCGCTGGCCCACGCCCCGGTTATCCTGGTGCTGGCCTCGACATTCTGGCGCAATAGCTGGAAGTACCGGGACCGCGCCTACCGTCATTGCTTCTGGGACAGCGGCACCATCCTGGCCAACTGCCTGGCGGCGGCCTCGGCTCGGGACATCCCGGCCCGCACGGTGATGGGGTTCGCCGACGCCTCGGTCCACCATCTGCTGGGTCTCGACCCGGAGAAGGAGGCAGGCCTGTGCCTCGTGCCCCTCGGTCGTTCGGCGTCCGCCACGAGCCCGTCCGGCGAGGAATTGCCGGCCTTGGCGCTGGCCACCATCCCGCTGTCCGACCACGAGGTGGACTACCCTCCCATTCGGGAGATGCACGCGGCGTCGAGTCTGGAGAGCGGTGCCGAGGTGCGAGGCTGGCGTGAGGGAGAGTCCGGCGCCGCGGGTATCCATGGGGCGGCGTCCGCCGACACGGAGGCCGAGACCGCTGCCGTTACGCCGATCCGGGAGTTGCCCCTGGAGGTCGATGCCGCCGCGGGCCTTCCCGCCGGCAATATCGAGCAGGTGATCCTGCGCCGGGGCTCGACCCGACGCTTCTCCCACGAGTCCATCACCTTCGCCCAGTTGTCCAACGCCCTTCACTACGCCACTCGCGGCCTCGCCCTGGACGTCGATCCCGGCGGTTCACGGGCGCTCAACCAGCTCTACCTCATCGTCAACAATGTGGAGGGCGCCGTCCCCGGCGCCTACGTACTGGACCGGGGCCGGGAGCGGCTGCAGCTCCTGAAGGAAGGGGAGTTCCGCAAGGAAGCCGGCTATCTCGGATTGGGGCAGGAGATCCCCGCCGATGCCAGCGTCAACGTGTATTTCCTGGCTGACCTCGATCCGGTGCTCCAGCGCTACGGCAACCGCGGCTACCGTCTGGCGCAGATGCAGGCCAGCATCGAGGCCGGCCGCCTCTACCTGGCGGCCTATGCCCAGGGGTTCGGAGCGTCGGGGTTGACCTTCTTCGACGACGACGTGACCGCGTTCTTCTCGCCCCACGCCGCGGGCAAGAGCGTCAACTTCCTGATCGCGCTGGGTCGGCGGGCGAGGGGGAAGTAGGAGAAAGGCGCCGTTACCGCCGGCTCCAGGCCAGCCAGCGCCCGAAGATTTTCTTCACCAGCGGCGTCAACCGGGTGCGGTTGAAGGCGTCGCCGGTCTGCTTGATGGCCTCGGCCTGGGTGGGGTAGGGGTGGATGACGTTGGCGACGGTGCCGAGGCCGACCTTTCCCGCCATGGCCAGTGTGATCTCGCTGATCATCTCGCCGGCGTGGCGGGCGACGATGGTGCCGCCGACGATCTTGTCGGTGCCCTTCTTGACGTGGATCTTGACGAAGCCGTTCTCCTCGCCGTCCGCCAGCGCACGGTCCACTTCCTTCAGCTCCCGCATGTAGGTGTTGATGGCGACACCCTGACTCTCGGCGTCGCGTTCGTACATGCCCACGTGGGCGATCTCCGGGTCCGTGTAGGTGGCCCAGGGCATGATCAGGGAACTCAGCTTCTTGCTTTTGTAGAAGAGGGCGTTCTGGATGATGAAGCGGGCGGCGGCGTCAGCCGCGTGGGTGAACTTCCAGTCCATGCAGACGTCGCCGCCGGCGAAGATGCGCGGGTTGGTGGTCTGCAGGTAGTCGTTGACCACGATTCCGCGGAACGGGTCGTACTGGACCCCCACTCCGTCGAGGTTCAGGCCGTCCACATTGGGCGCCCGGCCGGCCCCCACCAGGATCTCGTCCACCGCCACCGAGTCGGCGGTTCCGTTCGACTCGAAGTGGACCACCTTCCGGCCGTCCTCCGTGGCCACGCGCTTGATGGCGCTGTTGAGCACCAGTTGGATGCCCTCCCGCAGGAACTCGTCCTGGACGATGGCCGCGGCGTCGGCGTCCTCGCGGTTGAGGATGTGGCCGCCGTTGTGGAACAGGATCACCTGGCAGCCCAGGCGCTGGAAGGTCTGGGCCAGCTCGCATCCGATGGGACCGGCGCCGATGACCGCCAGCCGTTCCGGGCGCTGGGTGAGCGAGAAAACCGTTTCATTGGTGAGATAGCCCGCTTCCTCCAGTCCCTCGATGGACGGATGCGGCGCAACCGCCCGGGCGCCGGAGGCGATGACGGCCTTCTTGAAGTACAAGGCCTGGCCGTCCACCTCCACGGTCTCCGGGCCGGAGAACCGGGCATCCCCCAGGAAGATGTCGACTCCCAATTCGGTGAAACGCTTCACCGAGTCGTGGTGGCTGATGTGAGAGCGGATGCGGCGCATGCGCTCCATGACCGCGGCGAAATCTACTTCCACCTCGTCCGGCCGGCCGATGCCGAACAGGCTGGCATCGCGGATTTCCGCCACCACTCGCGACGAACGGATGATGCACTTGGAGGGCACGCATCCGACATTCAGGCAGTCCCCGCCCAGGTAGTGGCGCTCGATCAGGGCGACCTTGGCGCCGAGGCCGACGGCCCCCGCAGCCGTCACCAGCCCGGCCGTGCCGGCGCCTATGACAACCAGGTTGTAGCGGTCGGCCGGAGTGGGATTGGTCCAGTCCGCCGGGTGTGTGTTGGATCCCAGCACCTGGTTGTATTCATCCTGTGGCGACAGTTGTGGAATGTTACGCATGAGTCCGTTCTCCCGTTTCTCCGGGTGATAAGTTTGTGTAGCGGCAACCGTTGCAGCACGCGCTAAGGCGCCTTTGCCTGCTTCCTCTTGTTGACCAGTGCGACGAATTTCTTGGCGATGAGCGGGAACAGCCCGAGCAGCACGAACGACAGCAGGAGTTGCGGCGAGAGGATGCCGGCCAGGGAGTCGATCTGGGCCAGTTGGGTTCCGGCGTTGACGAAGACGATGGTGCCGGGGAACATTCCCAGTTGGCTCACGAAGAAGAACTGCACCGTGCGGATGGGCGTCAGCCCCATGACGAGGTTGATGACGAAGAAGGGGATGACCGGAATCAGCCGCATGGTGAAGAGGTAGAACATGCCCTCGTTGGCGATACCGTTGTTGATGGTCTCCAGCTTGTCGCCGAACTTGCCCTGAATGCTGTCCCGCAGAAGAAAGCGCGCCACCAGGAACGCCAGGGTGGCGCCGATGGTGCTGCAGATGGAAACGATGATGGTGCCCGTGACCACGCCGAACAGCGCACCGCCGAGCAGGGTCATGATCGCGGCGCCCGGAAGCGAAAGCGCCGTCACCGCGACATAGATCGCCGCGTAGGCTGCGATGGTGATGGAGGGATTCTGCTGGTAGTACCCCTGATAGGCGTCGCGCTGAGCCTTGATGAATTCCAGGTCGAAGTATTTTCCCAGGTCGAAGATGAAAAAGCAGGCGATGAGGGCTGCCACCAGCACCACCAGCGCTATCTTGACGATCCGTTGGTTCATGAACGATGTCTCCTCGATTTCCGGCGCCATCACCGGTCGCCGTTCAGGCTCCAGTCGTAGTGATAGTCGAGGCTGCGGTCATAGCCCTCCAGCCGTTTCCGCAACGCCGGTTTCGCGTATTCCCGCAGGTGCCGCACAACGGTTTGGCTGGTGCCGCCGAAATCGGCCTGGAACCAGTCATAGATGCTCGACACGCGCAGCCGCCCGTCCGCGAACGCAACCCCCCTGGGGTGGTTGACGTACTCCAGGGCACCCCGATCCAGGAGCCGTTCCAGATTCTCCGCGGTGAAGGGCTCGGCCTGCAGGTTGGGGCACCCGATGCTGGCGCAGTTCACCGCGTAGTGGACCCGGTTGTCCCGCCAGATGGGCCGAAGGATCCGATGCTCGATGTCGTCCAGGGACAGCTTCTCGCCTTCGACGGTGACCAGCTTGGCCTTCCAGGGTCCGCCGCCGAAGAGTCCCCCGAACAGTCCCGAGGACAGGCTGATGTCCTTGATGGACTTCACCGGGAAATGATCCAACACCACCTTCACGGTCAGGGCGTTGTAGAGATTGATCCAGTAGGCCTTTTGAGCATTCCGGCCATAGGCCGAAATGGGCACCGTCTCCAGCCGCGCGACGTAGCCGTCGAGGGCGGATCGGTCCTGTTTGTTGACGTCGCCGTAGCGAAACCGGTTCACCCCGGACGGATGGGCCGCCGCCACGTACTTCCCCAGAAATGCCTGCCACGCTGCGTGGTCGATGGTCCGGGTGCTGGCGGGATCATGTTTCTGCCACCGCGGCCACAGCTCGGCCTCCGGCGCGGCCAGCGCCAGGTTGCCCACAAGGCAGCATGCCAGCACCACAGCCAGCGCCAGCCTCAACGACTTGCGCATGGAGCCAACTTCCGGAGGTGTAGAGGCGTGCTGCCCGCGACGGTGCCGTGACAACGGGACAAGAGGCAAGATTTCATGGACGCGATCATCTATGGAAACCTCTGTATCACCGTTACGGATAGGGATGTTGTTGCTAATTTCGTACTCATGACAGTAGGCAGAAGTCTCTTATAGTTGATTTGCTGTCGCAGGTAAATTCAGTGAGCAATGAATCGATCCATCAGCGGTCCGCGCGTGTCCGGAAACCTCGGTCGCCCGGGGGTTTTGCCGGCCTCCCCAAGCCGGCATTGGCCGTCATGGCGCAGGCGCCGAGACCGGGGAAGGTCAAGACCCGGCTGTGTCCGCCACTCAACCCGGATCAGGCGGCGGAGTTCTACGAGTGCGTGCTGCGGGACGTGCTGTGCGAACTGGCATCTTCGGAACGGTGGGATACATGGGTGGCCTATGCCGAAAGCAGCCGGGACTACTTCCTGCAACTTCCGGAACCCGGCACGGCCCTGTTGCCGCAGCGGGGCGCTTCGCTGGGTGAACGCATGCACGCGGTGTTCGTGGACCTTTTCCACGCGGGTTACCGGCAGGTGGTCCTTGTCGGCAGTGACATCCCCACCCTGGAGGCGGCTTCGATCGATAGGGCCTGCGAAGTCCTGGAACAGCGCCGGAGCGACCTGGTCCTCGGTCCGGCGGACGACGGCGGCTATTATCTGATCGGCCTCACCGGGCCGGAGGAAAGGCTCTTCAGCGGCATCGCCTGGAGCACCGCGTCGGTGCTGCAGCAGACCCTGGCCAGGGCGCGGCAACTGGAACTCCGGGCGGAGACGGTGCCCGGCACCTACGACGTCGACGTGGCGAAGGACCTGGAGCGGCTCCGACGAGACCTTGAGGGCTCCCGTGAGTTGCGCGCCAGGCGCCCAAGAACGCGCGCGTGGATGCGCCGGTGGGTACATCCGGCTGGCGCACGGTAGTCAGATGGTCTAGTGTGGTGTCTCACAAATACGCTTATGAATCTGCGGGTCCTTTTGGCCGTCGGCTGCGTTGCTCTTCCTCGCGTGGTGCACGCCACTGCTCGTCATCGCGCCTTGCCGACAACCAAAATGCCCTCGCAGATTCATAAGCGTATTTGTGAGACACCACACTAGCGGTTCCGGGAACGGCTGCGGGCCGCCCAGTCGGCTCCGCCGTAAGACACGGCCTGAATGAAGACCTCCTTGGCCGCGTCGTCGACGGTGAATGCGATGACGGCTTTCCGTCCAGCGGGGATCGCCCGCAGCCCGTGGGCGATCTCATCCCGGACCGATCCTTTGTGCGGCATGTGAGCCAGACCCACGATAGCCTGCTCGATCTCCTCGAGCCGCTGGCCGGCCGCCTCGCTCCCCGCGTGGTCGATGATCCACCGGACGATGGTTTCGAGATCCTGTTCCACCAACGGATGGAAACGAAGACTATAGTTCACGTCTTGCGAGCCGTCTCAATGGCGGCGCGAGCGGGCGAGAAGGCCTTGTCCTGATCGACGAACTCGGAACGCGGTGTTTGCGTGCGTGCGCGGACCTCCTGCGCCAGCGCCGTTAGCGCCACTTCCCGTTCGTTCTCATCCTGGATCATCAGCTCAATGGCCGCCGCCACAGCAGCGCTCTGGGTGGCGAAGACGCCGTCCTTGATGCTCCGCATCAGGAAACGATGGTGGCGGTCAGTGAAACTGAGAGTGGTTTTGACGGTCATTTGCGAAACCTCCGGTATGACTGAATCATACCGTGGCCGAACACTCGCGTCAATCCCGAGATACGCCGAGATTGCGGCAGGCAGCGCGGACGGCCTTGTTGCTGAGGGAGGCCAGGGGATGGGAGTGGAGGTCGGCGAGTTCGACCCAACGCCATGCCGGTCCCTTCACCGGTAGCTTCCGCCGCAGCACGTAGACCGGGGCAGTGATGCGCATGTCGGTGATCGCGTGGCGGATCACGGCTACGGGTTGGGACCGTCGAAGCGTTTCGTCAAGGTTCCGGGCCGGCAGGGACTCCGGGGTGGGCAGCTCCCACAGGCCTGCCAGCAGGCCGCTGTCGGGGCGGCGGTGGAGCAGGACCCTCGACCTTGACTCCACGAAGACGAGCGGCCACTGCACCGCCTTGGTCCGCATGGGTTTTCGGCGCGGCACGTCGAAGGTGTTGGATGCCCGAGCGTGACACCAGTGCGCCAGAGGGCAACGCTCGCACAGCGGCGCCCTGGGAAGGCAGACGGTGGCGCCCAACTCCATGACGGCCTGATTGAAGTCCCCGGGACGGGATCGGGACACCATCTGCTCCGCCGCCTGGTCTATCGGCTTGGGTTCCGTCACGCCGTGCAGGCGCGCGTAGACGCGCCGCACGTTGCCGTCCGGCGCGGCATAGGGCCGGCCGAAGGCGATGCTCATGACCGCGCCCGCGGTATACCGCCCGATGCCCGGCAGGCGCAGCAATGCCTGGTAGTCCGCCGGAAGCCTGCCGTCGTGCCGGCTCACCAGAAGGTGCGCCGCCTCCTTCAGGTTCGCGGCCCGGCGGTAATAGCCCAGGCCGCTCCAGACGCTCCGGACGGCGTCCAGAGGCGCCCGGTCCAGGGCCTCCGCCGACGGGAACGCCGCCATGAACCGGTGATAGTAGGGCAGCACCGTTGCCACCTGGGTTTGCTGCAACATGGTCTCCGAGACCCAGATGGCATAGGGGTCGCGGGTCCTGCGCCAGGGCAGGTCACGCTTGTTGCGGTCGTACCACCGCAGCAGCGCGCCGCGTACCCGCGCCCGTACCCTGGATGAATGACGGGTATCCGGCATTGGCTGCTTGTGGTCCTTGGCCCGCGGACTCCCTCGTAGGTCGGGTTAGCCGAAGGCGTAACCCGACGCGGCACTCCGTCGGATTACGCTTCGCTAATCCGACCTACGGGGATCCTTATCGAAATCCGACTAGCACCTCAGCCCTTGTCGGATTACGCTTCGCTAATCCGACCTACGTCTCCTGTTCTACGTCTGCTGATCATGTGTCCGGGCGTGGCCGTTGTAGGGGCGGGTTTCAAACCCGCCCGTGCCCGTCGTCGCGCCGAAGCTCGGCTAGTCCCGGATGTTCTGCAGGAACCACTCCCTCGGCAACGGGTGCCCCAGCCCCTTGGCCTTGGCGAGTTCGAACGCGGTGCCCCCCACCGCGGCGAACTGAAGACCCTGGGTGCCCTGATTGTTGAGGAAGGTGACCTGCTGGTCGCTGGTCCTTCCGGGCCACCGGCCGGCCATCAGGTCGGGTATGGTGCCGATGTCCGCGTTGTCGATCTCGCGGATGGGCGAGGGCGGGATCTTGGTTTTCTCCTCGTCGGTGCCGGCGATGTAGGCGAACATGCCGTCGCTGCCGTGGATGGTTCCCGGCGGCGGATTGTCCAGCACCAGGGTGGAGGCTCCCAGGCGCGCCTGCAGGTCGCATTTGGCCAGGATATCGGGGCCGGCCTCGTTGGAGCGGACGTTGGTGATGTGCATGCCGGGCTCGACCCATTCCGGCTTCATCACCTGCACCAGGGAGTCGGTGGTCAAGGCCACGATGTCGGCGCCGCGGCAGGCCTCCTGGGCGTTGTCGCAGGTCTCGACGTCGAGACCCAATTGCTCGCGCATCTCTGCCGCGAAGTTTTCCCGGTTGGCCTTGGTGGGGCTGAACACCCGCAGCAGCTCGATGTCCCGGACCTCGCGAATGGCCTGGGTGTAGGTCCGCGCCATGCCGCCCGAGCCCAGCATGCCCAGCACCTTGGAGTTCTGGCGCGAGAGGTACTTGACTCCGAGCCCGGCGCAGGCGCCCACCCGCATGTGCTGCAGGTAACCGTCGTTCATCAGCGCCAGCGGCTCGCCGTTGCGCACGCTCAACAGGAAGATGAGCCCGCAGTAGGTGCCCGGCTCGATGCAATACTTGTCCTCGGTCTCGAACTCCCCGTCCTTCTCCCACACCAGCATGTCCGACTTCATGCGGATGGCCATGTAGCCCAGCGTCCGGCTGGCGCCCTCCATGGTACCCCAGCGATAGTAGTGAGGCTCCCGGGGCACGTAGAAGTCGATCCGCGGCCGGTAGGCCGCCTCGTTCTTGGAGAGATCGCGGTAGGCATCCTCCATGGCGGCGAGGCAGGTCTTCATGTCGAGGATTTCCTGGATGTGCTCATTGGTCAGAAACAGCATGGTTCCTCCTTGTGGGCTACCGGTGAGACGGAAATGGTTAACGGGCCTTCGCGGCAATTGTCCCCAGCGTTAAGGCCATACGACATGTACGGGCGGGTTTCAAACTTGGTCGTCTAGCGTGCGTCCTACAATTGTAGGTCGGTAACCATTTGAACATAAACGTCATCGCCGATGGGTGGAGTTCGGTTTCTATTGAATCTTCTGCAACAGTTTCTTCGCCGGAACAAAACCTCGCTCAGCAAGAGGCTCTAGCCACGACCGGGCACGGTTTGGCTCGGACCGACGGATACTGGCCGCCAAATTGTATTGGGCGAGAGGATCGTCCTGTTCGGCGGCCCGTGTGTACCAGAGATCACGCAGGGTCCGGTCTGCGACGACGAAGTCTCCGTCGTGATACGCGAAAGCCAGCAAGAGCTGGGCCGAGCGGAGCCCTTGTGACGCTGCCTCTTTCAAGGAGTCAAGGACCGCGATGTCACCGTCTATCACGTCGTTCGTGTAGAGGTGCCATTGCCTGCTTTGAGCGATGGGGTTTTTTTGCCTCGCACGCGCCCGGACATTCTCTACCGCCGCCTCGTGACAGAGTCTGAAAGACCTGCGGTGGCATGAAACCCAATCCGTGCCCTCTCTGTGCCATCCGAATGCCCCGAGATGCTCTACGCTGAGTGCCGTGGCCATGTTGGAAGCGGCCATAAAGAACACGCCCACAACCCGCCCGTGAACGTCTAATACAGGGGAACCGCTGGCTGACCCGAGATCGTCGACATCCACCGGCAACTGAAATAACCAACCAAAGCGGTCCTTGCTTGCCCGTCCGATTTGTCTCATTCTTCTTCGGTCGTCCCCTCCGGGGTAGCCAATGGCGGTGAGTCGCGTGAGGTGGTCCGAATCAGGGGCCACTCGCAGCCAGTGCCCGACCTCTAGTTTGGTTGTAAACAACGCCAGATCATGAATCTCCGATACGCGCAGCACCTGATCGATGCGTCGAATGACCCCGGTAGCCCCGCGTCCCTGGGACACCAGGAGTCCTGGTATCGAAACGCCCCGAACAACGACCAGATCGCGAAGGTTGTGGGCATTGGTCACGAAATGCTTTGGGCCCAGGGCAAACGCGGTTCCTGTCGTGTATTTCTTGTACCTCGAATCCTTTATTGGTTTGTCGTTGTGTATTCTCCAGACGGCCAAATGAGCCTCGTCCAGGCCGACTGTTCGAGCCCGCAGAGGGCGCGTAAGGCCCACGGCGAAAAATAAGACCAGTGTAAGGGTGATCAGGGTAAGCCTCGTTCGCCTCGTCATGGTGAATGGCTCCATCAGCTGTTCCTTAACCCATAGCTCTGCCAAGTTGAAACCACCCTGCAACAGTTCATGAGGCGGCGGGAGCGGTGGAGGGTTTCCTCACGTCGGCTGCGATGCTCTCTGCCACTCTGGCGGCGGATGACTTCACCGCAGTGGGTACGGGGTCTGCGTTGGTGTGAACAAGCCTCAATTCGGCGCCCTGGGACAAACCGGTCTGCCGACGTATTTCTGCCCGGAATCGATGACCAGTCCGCCGGTCTTCATAAAGGCCCGACCGACCAGCAGCGGGGTACTCATCCCCGTGTGATTGGCCAGATTGACCTCCGCGAGCTTGTTGTAGCCTGCAATGCAGAGATTGAGCCGCACCACCGGACGCTCGACGATGGTGGTCCCGGCGCGGCGGATGCGCGCGATCCGTTCCACCACGCGGCGGAAAATCATCCTGCGATTGCCCGTGTCCACCGTGAAGCGCACCCAGTTCCTGCCATCCTTCTTGTACTTCTCGATATTGAGGGCGTGAATTGACGTGGAATCCGCTCCGGTATCCATCTTCGCCTTGATCGCCAGGCCCGAGGGCAGGATGACGGCGTCTTCCAGATGGCCGACGATGGTGAGCATGCGGGACTGCGCTGCCGAAGCCCCCAGCATCGCCAGTGCCGCCAGAACGGCGCAAAGAATTATTCGCATGTTTCACCCGTCATTGGGGGCGTCTCGTCGCCAAACGCTACGGGACTCGCAGCGTCTTGGCGGCCCTGAGCCTGAACTCCTTCCTCCTTCACCCGGTTCCCATCCGTTGTCTTCTCGTTGCCGCCTCTTTCTCCAGGAGCGCCCGGACACCGCTCAGGCCGGGGTCGTCGCCCGCCAGGCGCAGAAAGTTGGCCTGGATGAGCGCTTCCATCTTCTCGGACGGCAGGCCCTTGAGCGCCGCCACCGCGCCGACCACGTCGGCGATGATATCGGGCGGCGCGACTTCTCCGACCAGCCAGCGGTTGCCGCCGGGGTTGTCGGTTTCGGACAGGAGCTGGCGGGGCGGTACCGCGCGGGCCACCGCCTTGATCTTCTCCGAATACAACACTTCCACCCCCACGGTGAAGAGGTAGCCCTCGTCGATCATCTCGTCGAGCACGTCCATGGGCCCGGAGTACCAGTGTATGATGGCCCTGGTCGCGCCAAAGGCGCGCAGGGTGTCGAGGATGCGGCGCTCGGCGCCCTTGGTATGCAGGTTGACGATCTTGTTCTGTTCGGCGGCCTCGCGCACCAGGAACTCGAACACGCGTATCTGGTGCGGGTAAGTGTCCTCGTCCCGCACCCAGTGGAAGTCGAGCCCCAACTCGCCCAGCAAGGGGCTCCGCTCTACCAGGGGACGCAACTCCGCGAGATGGCCGGCATGCTCTGCCGCCCGCCGCGGATGAATGCCGAAGGAGGGGAGCACGAAGGGACACCCTTCCGCAAGCGCGAGGTTGCGTTCGTACGAGTCGGGATCCATGGAGTTGGCCAGCGTCAGGATGCGTCGGTGCTCAATGCGCGCCAACGTTTCCCGCGGCTCATCGTAGTGGTCGAGATGGGCGTGAGCGTCGATCAGCATGACGGGCTCGGTGCATAGGCAGGGGCGACCGGCCGGTCGCCCCTGCAGGGCCTGCGGCGCAGGCCTACCTGAAGCGGTCGCCGAAGTACTTCGACAGGTCGATCCCGTCCGTGCCCGGGACTTTGATCTCCAGCGGGTAATTGGACTTGCGGGTGGCGTCCACGCCCACCTTGGTGACCAGATGCGATCCTCCGGCCGGGTCGTAGGAGGCCGGGTCCAGCGGGGAGCCCCTGGAGTAGGTGACCATGAACACGTCGCGGTCGGCGCGGACCCGGGTGGCGATGGCGTGCATGACGTCGCTGTCGTTGCTGATGTCCACGTCCTCGTCCACGCAGATGACGAATTTGAGGAACGGGTCGGCGGCGAAGGCGGCCATGGCGGCGTTCTTGGCATCGCCGTCGATCATGGAGTCCATCTGGATGTAGCAGATGTAGCGGGAGCGGCCGCAGGGCGGCACGTACACCGCTTTGACGCCGGCGCTGGCGATGCGGCAGGTGTGATAGATGTAGCTGTTCCGTGTCACTCCCGACAGCAGCAGGTTGTCCGCGTGTCCCACGAACGAGCTCTGGTAGAGCGCGTTCTTCTTCATGGTGATGGCCTTGACGTACACCACGGGGTTGATGCGCTGGGGGCCGTAGGTCCCCGGATACTCGCCGAAGGGGGCCTCCTCCTCCATCTCGGTGGGGTGGATCTCGCACTCCAGCACGATCTCGGCGCTGGCCGGCACCTCCACGTCGATGGTCTTGCACTTCACCAGCTCCACCGGCTTGCCCAGCATGGCGCCGGCGATGCTGAACTCGTCGGTGTCGATGGAGGTGAAGCTCAGGTTGCCGATGTTCATGGCCGGATGGCCGCCGATGACCGCGGCCATCTGCGTGGGCAGGCCCCGGGACTTGTTCTTCTTGAGGATGTAGTGGCCGTGGGCGGTCTCCGAGATCTGGATCCCGAAGCGATTCCGGCCCTTCAGTTGCAGCCGGTAGATGCCGGCGTTGCGGATGCCGGTGTCCGGCTCCTTCATGACGTTGAAGGCCAGTGTGATGTAACGGCCCGCGTCGAGCTCGTGGTACTGGAGGATCGGCAGCATGGTGACGTCCACGTCGTCGCCGGTGAGGACCACCTCCTGGCACGGGCCGCTGTCCACGTCCGCCGGCGGCACCGGATTGGCCTCGCGCCGGCCGTACTCGTGGATGAAATCCGCGGGCGTGGCATCGTAGGGCAGCCCGATGGCCATGGCCAGCCGCGGGAAACTCGCGTGCATGTTGGTGACCAGCGGGATGGAGGAGCCCTTGACGTGCTCGAAGATCACGCAGGGGAACTGCTGCTGCCGTTCCAGCTTCGCCAGTATGCCCGTCACCTCGAAGATCGGATCCACTTCGCGGGTGACCCGGATGACCTCGTCGGGATAGTTGGCCTCCAGAAAGGCGATGGCGTCTCCGAGGGTCTGTCCCATGCCGTTAGTCGACGTTGTCATAGTGACGGGTGAATTAGCATGGAGGTGACGCTAGCCGCAAGACTGACCCTCCCTTCCGTCATTCCGGGCTTGACCCGGAATCCAGGGGAGGCCGTGGGGTGGTCCGCCTCTGCCGCCCAACCCCCCCTCCTGGATTCCGGGTCAAGCCCGGAATGACGAATAGAAGGAAGGCGTGGCGGCACCGCTAGTGTCGTGTCCCACATAAGAGTTGACAAAGATGCGCAGGATTTTCGTTGTCGGCAAGGCGCGATGACTGTAGGGGCGGGTTTCAAACCCGCCCGTGTGGCGTGCAACACGCGAGGAAGAGCAACGCAGCCGACGGCGAAAAAGACCAGCAGATTCGTCAACTCTTATGTGGGACACGACACTAGCCTGTCCGATGCCTGCGTATCAGCGCCAGCACCCGCTCGGGTGTCACCGGAGTCTCGGAGATCTCGATGCCCCCGAGGGGCCGTAGCGCGTCCACCACGGCGTTGGCCACCGCCACCGGCGGGGCGATGGCGCCGCCTTCGCCGATGCCCTTGAGCCCCAGCGGGTTGAGCGGGGAGGGGGTTTCGAGATGCACCTGCCGTATGTTGGGGACCTCGCCGCAAGTGGGCATCAGGTAGTCGAGGAACGTGCCGGTGAGAAGCTGTCCCTGTTCGTCGTAGACGAACTCCTCGTAGAGCGCACCGCCGATGCCCTGGGCCACCCCGCCGCGCACCTGGCCCTCGACGAACAGCGGATTGATGGCCGGTCCGGAGTCGTGCGCTACCGCGTAGTCCAGGAGCTTGACCTGGCCGGTGCCCGTGTCCACCTCCACCACGGCCACGTGGGCGGCGTTGGCCCAGGTCACGGTCTTCGGCACGTAGTAGTAGCTGGCCTCCAGGTTGGGCTCCATGCCCTCCGGCATTCGCGAGGCCCAGCCGGGCACCGCGGCGCCGGCCAGTTCGGCCAGGGAGACGCCATGGTCGGGCCGCTCCTCCACGAAGACCCGGCCGTCCCGTGTGGTCAGGTCGTCCGGGTTGGCCTCCAGCAGGTGGCCGGCCAGCTCGAACACCTTGGCCTTGAGGCGTTGGGTGGCTTCGTGGATGGCGGTTCCGGCATTCACCGTGCTGCGGCTGGCGAAGGTGCCGCAGCCGTAGCGAATCGCGTCGGTGTCGCCCCCCACCACGGTGACGTCTTCCGGGGTCACGCCCCAGAGGTCGGCGGTGAGCTGGGCGAACACGGTCTCGTGTCCCTGGCCGTGGCCGCTGGCGCCCACGGACACCAGCAGCTTGCCCGAGGAGTCCACCTCCACACGGGCGCCCTCGAAGGAGCCCACGCCGGTCCCCTCCGTATAGAAGCCTATGCCGACGCCGATGTAGCGCCCGGCATGATCGGCTTCCGCCCGGCGGGCTTCCTTCTGCCGCGCGCGCACGTCGTGGTAGCGGCATGCCTCCATGGCCTTGGCGAGGGTGTCGGGAAAGTCGCCGTTGTCGTAGCACACGCGTTCGCCGTCCCGGTAGAGGATGCCGGCGTCGTAGGGGATGTCTTCGGGCTGCACGAAGTTGCGGAATCGCACCTCGGCCGGGTCCAGGCCGAGCTCCCCGGCGATACGGTCGATGCAGCGCTCCATGACGAATACGGCCTCGGGCCGGCCGGCGCCCCGATAGGGGGCGTTGGGCACCTTGTTGGTGGCCACGCAGGTGCCGGTGACGGCGAGGTTCGGGATCCGGTAGGGCCCTTGCAAGTGGGCCGAGGTGTTGTAGGCGTCGGTGAGGCCCATGGGGTTGTAGGCGCCGTTGTCCAGCAGGAAACGGTCCTTCAGGGCCAGGACCCGGCCGTCATCGTCGAACGCCAGCTCCACGTAGTGGATCTGGTCGCGGGCGTGGGCGGTGCTGATGAAATGTTCCCTCCGGTCCTCGATCCACTGCACGGGGCGGCCCAATTCAAGGGCGAGGTAGGGCACCAGAATTTCCTCTGGGTACACCACCACCTTGGGCCCGAACCCGCCGCCCACGTGCGGCGCCACCACCCGGATGCCCTCCTCGGCCAGGCCGAGTTGGGCGGCGATCTGCCGGCGCACGCTGTGGGGCACCTGGGTGGACGACCACACCGTCAGCCGCCGCGGCTTGATCTCCGCCATGGCCACGACTCCTCTGCCCTCCATGGGGACGCCGCCGTGGCGCCGGTGGTGCAGACGTTCCTCGATGCGGTGGGGCGCGGTCTCGAAGGCCCGGTCCACGTCTCCCTTGGCGATCTCGAAGTGGAATACCACGTTGTCGTCGGCGTCCTCGTGGATCCGGACGGCGTCCGGATCCAGCGCGGCCTCCGGGTCCACCACCGGCGGAAGCGCCTCGTAGTCCACGGCGATGCCGTCCAGCGCGTCCTCGGCAAGGTACCGGTCCTCGGCCACCACCATGGCCAGGGGCTCGCCCACGTAGCGCACCTTGCCGAGGGCCAGCACCCGGGCTCGCGGACCCTTGAGCACGGGTTTGATCGCCTCGAGCCATGGCGGCGGGTGGAACTCGAAGCTGGGAGGGAAGGGCGCGATGGCGTCCCGGATGTCTTCGCCGGTGAGCACCCGCACGACGCCCGGCATCGCCAGCGCCCCGCTCACGTCAATGCCTGTGATCCTCGCGTGGGCGTGGGGGCTGCGCAGCACCGCGGCGTGGAGCATCCCCGGAAACCGCAGGTCGCCGACGTAGGTCCCGTGCCCCCGCAGCAGCGGTTCCGCCTCGCGCATGGGGATGCTGCGCCCCATGTGACGCCTGACGCCCTGATCTTTCATGGCCGCGTTCCCGTCTATCCGATTGGTCCCCTTGTTCGCCGTCTGATCTCGACCGGCCCTTCGACTTCGCTTCGCTACGCTCAGGGCGAACGTGGACGGGGTGTTCCCAACCGTCCATCCTGAGCGTAGCGAAGCGAAGTCGAAGGGCGCTGACTGATGAGGGCTCCGTCAGATGGTCCAAAGATCGTAGAGCAGCTCCATGCGCCGGAACATGACCTCCCGTGTCTGTTGCTGCAGGGCGGGGGAGGTGAGGTAGCGGCGCGCGATGTCTTCCGCCATGTTCCCGTGCTCTTCGTCGGCTTCCACGTGGACGGTGAAGAACCGCACCGATTCGGGAGTCATGCGGTAGCTCTCGATGAAACCCTTTCCCAGCGCCGCCGCCGCGGGCCCGAAGGTCCCCTCGGCGCCTATCTGGGCGGCCATCACCACGAACCACGGGTGCGTGTGGATCACCAGCTCGGCGAAATAGAGGTGCGCGGCCGTGGCCGGCAGCAGCGTGGGGTTCTCCAGGTCCGCGCGCGTGAGTCCGATGGCCTCGGCGAACTCCACGAACATGTCCGGATGGCCGGAGGCCCCGGGCAGGAGGCCGCGGGTCTCCTCCTCCGCTACCTCGAACAGCTTGGGAGCGAACTCGGGATCACTGCACGCCACGTAACGAAGCAGAGCGATGCGCGGCACCGCGGCGCGGAACTGGTAGTCCTGTACCGCCCAGGTGCGAAGGTGGTCCATGGAAGCGGTGCCTTCGCACACGGCCTTCACGAACGGGTGGTTGATGCGCAGCTTGTGAAAGTCGGCTATCTCTTTCTTGAGTTGGTCGACGAACTCGTCGGCCGACAGGGTCGTGTTGTTCATGCGGGTGCCTCCTGTGAGGATTTGTTTAACCGGGCCACGCGCCTAAGGTAAAGCCTTTGCGGCGAGAAAGCCAATTCGGGGCGGGACCGGCCGACGGACTGGCGTCCTCCCCTGTAGGTCGGATTAGCCGAAGGCGTAATCCGACACCATCCGCGGTGTGTCGGATTACGCCTTCGGCTAATCCGACCTACAAGGGATACTATCAGCGTACCGGAAACCCACGGTAAATTTGTTCTGATTTTTGGCCGAGTGGCGGAGATCGAGCATTTGGCCACAGGAGTTGGAGGTTGGCATTGGAGGCGCATGTTGTTGGATGGGGTCGTGATCGGGCGGAGGGATGACGATTTTCTGAGGTGGTGGTGGTTTGTTGGACAGGAAGGCGGCAGAAACAAGGTGTATTGCGGGGAATCGGGCATGGCAGGGCGACTGGGGTTTGCCGAGGGTTGACGGTGAGGCGACGGATGCGGCTGGGGGGGAGGTCAGCGGGGTGCTGCTGGCGGGCAGGCGTTGGCGGTCATTTTGAGGAAGTCGAGGACCCGGCGCGGGTTTCTGGCGAGGTTGCGCATGGTCTGGGCGACGGCGAGGCCGCGTTTTTTGATGAGGCCGATGGCGAAGCGCCGGAGGCATGTGATGTTCTCCGGGCCGTGACCGGTACGGATGCGGCTGCGGTCTTCGTCGAAGCTCCAGTCGAGGATGTGGTGTGTAGCTTCGATGGTCCAGTGTCCTCGATTGAGGGTGAGGAGGCGTTGTGGCGAGGCGGCCTTGGGGTCGAGGCTGGTGATCCCGTAGGAGGTTTCGCAGTGGCGTTTGCCGGACTTGACCTCGACGGTTTCTCGCCGCACGGCGAACACCTGACCGACGCCGGGGAAGTCGAGGTAGTCGTTGAGTTCGCTGGAAACCCAGATGGAACGACGCTCGTGGCGGCCGTGTTCGGGCTTTGCGGTTTCGGCGGCGAAGTCGGGGGCGCGCCGGGCGATGCTCGGGTGGAACAGGAGGTGGATATCGTCATACAGGTTGGGCTGGTTGCGCTTGACGGTGAACAGATAGTGGGCGTTGCGGTGGAGGAGATAATGGGCGAGGGCGCGCTGGGTGAGCAGGGCATCGGCGGTGAGGGTGAGGCCGGCGATATCGGGCAGGGTGTCGAGCAGGGGAATGGCAGTGCCGATCTCGTTGGTGCGCTTCTCCCCGTCGGTGGCATCCGGCCTCAGACCGACTTTTTTTGGGCCCAGGATGCCTTGCTGTCGTGGCCGACGATGCCGAGCACATGAGCCTGGTTGCCATCGGCATCGATGGCGCCGCGCAGGGTCTTGCCGTCGATGGCCAGGGCGCTGTCGCCGCCGCCATGAGCCTCGTGCCATGCGCGCAACGCCCGGTCGAGTTGGGCCGGGTCGACGCGGATGAGCAGGCTGCGGATGGCCGACAGGCTCGGCGCCTGGCAGCGGCCTTGGCGGCGGCGCACGCGGAAGCGTTCCAGCGCCTTGGGTCCGAGGTCCTGGACCCATTCGCTGATGGCCTTGTAGCCGCGCATGCCGCACAGGGTCGCGGCGGTGGCCAAGGCCAGCACCGTGGGCAGCGCATGGCGCCGTCCCTGCCGGCGGCGGGGGTCGTCGATGGGGTGGAAGAAGGCCGGAAGGGATCGCATCTGTGCGGCGTTGAGCATCATCTTGGGCACTCCATGTCGCAGGCGGGGATCGAGAGCATCCGCCCGGAGTTGGTCGCGCGCGGTGCGCGACAGGGGATGAACGAACACTCGCTTCGGCAGCGCGTGTTGGCCGTAGCTGTAGCCCCGCCGCTGGCGGCGGAAGCCGCGGGTGCGCCCCACCTCGATCCAGTTGGCGGCCCGGTAGACGGTGCCGTGGAAGCGCCTGGGATCGACGAAGGTCTCCACCAGCAGCAGCGCATGGCCGAAGCGCACCGGCCAGTCGCGGACAAGGCGGCGCGTGCACAGCGACAGCACCCGCGACCCGAGGTTTGGCGGAGCGCCCGGCAGGATCAGGAACCGGGAGTTGTTGGTGATAAGGTGCAGCCGGTCAAACTGGACGCCGTAGTCCCAGCCGATCCAGCGGTCCCGTGCGCCGCACTTCAGCGCCGGCGCCGAGAACACCGCCAGCGCCAACCATTGGCCGCGATGATGGGCCACATAGCGCAACGTCTCGCCGATCCCCGGCAACGCACCCAGATAGTGGTACGCCTGCATCAAGGCCCGAAACCGCCCCTCGTCTTCCGCCGCTACAAGGCCGACGGACACCTCCGAAAGAATCGTCAACGCTCCCATCCCCCCACGTCCGGGTTGCTCCACCTGTATCAGAGCCCGCGACGAATGTCCAGCCCCGCCCGTATCTCATTGTCAGCATTGAAAAAACCATGAAGGATAAATCCGCCCTGACCGGAAACCAACGGGCCATTGCCGTTCCAACGACAGGAGTGATATGATCCACGCCTGCGCCGAATGGCGCCGACCGAACAGTGCCAAACTCGGAGGAGGTATCACCATGAAGATTTCCAGGCTTCTGGCCGCGTCTTTTCTGGCTTTGCTGACCGTAACC
The DNA here is from genome assembly GCA_965221155.1 of uncultured Binatia bacterium (SeqCode). Classification (GTDB taxonomy): domain Bacteria; phylum Desulfobacterota; class Binatia; order UBA9968; family JAJDTQ01; genus JAJDTQ01. The sequence goes on from OZ244869.1 coordinate 4,314,703, forward strand.
GGGACGGTGTGGGCGGAGACCGTCAAGGTGGGCGTGATTCTTCCCTACTCGGGCCCCAACGCCCAACTGGGGCAGCAGGTGGACCGGGGCTTCGAGCTTTACCGGAAGCTGCATGGCAACGAGACGGGCGGACACAAGATCGAGATCATCAAGCGGGACAGCACCGGCCCCAAGCCGGACGTGGCCAAGCGGCTGGCCACCGAGCTCATCACCCGCGACAAGGTGGACATCCTGGCGGGCGTGGTCTACTCCAACAACGCCTTCGCCATCTCCGACGTGACGCGCAAGGCGAAGGTGCCGTTTCTCATCATGAACGCCGGAACCTCGGCGATTACCACGAGGTCTCCCTACACCGCCAGGGTGTCGTTCACCATGTGGCAGGCGGCCTACCCCTTGGGCAAGCACGCCTACGACAAGATGAATATCCGCACCGCGGCCGTGGCCTACGCCAACTATTCGCCGGGCAAGGACAGCAAGACCGCCTTCACCACGGCGTTTACCGCCGCGGGCGGCAAGGTGGTGGCCGACATACCGTTCCCGTTTCCCAAGATCCCGGACTTCACGCCGTTCCTGCAGTCGGTCAAGGATGCCAAGCCCGATGCGCTCTACGTCTTCATCCCGGCCGGGAAGTGGGCCACCGGCGTGATGAAGACCTACGACGACCTCGGCATGAGGGCGGCCGGCATCGAGCTCATCGGCCCGGGTGACATCACCCAGGACTCGGAGCTGCCCAATATGGGGCAGGTTCCCCTGGGCGTCGTCACCATGCACCACTACTCCGCCGCCGGCGACAGGCCCGAGAACAAGGCCTTTGTGAAGGCCTGGAAGGAAGCGTATGGCGCCGACAGCATCCCGGACTTCTTCAGCGTCCAGGGATGGGACGGCATGGCGGCCATCCACGAAGTGGTGCGGCGCCTCAACGGCAAGATCGACGCCGACAAGGCCCTGGCCGTGTGGAAGGGATGGAAGTTCGCCAGCCCGCGGGGTCCCATCATGATCGATCCGGAGACCCGGGACATCGTCCAGAACCAGTACCTGCGCAAGGTCGAGAAGCGTGGAGACGCGCTCGCCAACATCGAGGTGGAGACCCTCGAGATGGTGAAGGACCCGTGGAAGGAACTGCAGAAGAAGAAGTAATCGCTAGCCTACCGACGGCGCCGCCCCGGCAAGGCACGGGGCGGCGCGTCCGCATCATCGGCCGGCCTTCGACAACGCCCAGCGCTCGTTTCGGCCGTCCCTGGGCGACCGAAGCATTGGCAAGTCGTTCTTCGTGATCAACTCCCTCATCAGCATTGCGTTCGACGGTCTCGCGTTCGCAATGATCCTGTTCATCATTTCGGTGGGGCTCTCCGTGACCATGGGCCTCATGGGGTTCGTGAACCTGGCCCACGGCCTGTTCGCCATGCTGGGCGGGTACATCGCGGTGTCCTTCATTCGGGAGTTGGGGGCGCCGTTCCTCCTGGGCGCACCGCTGGCCTGCGTTGCCGTGGCGCTCATAAGCATCGTGCTGGAGCGCGCCCTCTACCGCCGCCTCTACGGCGCCGACGAGTTGCAGCAGGTGCTCCTGACCATCGGCCTGGTGTTCATGGGCATCGCCGTGTGCACCTTCATCTGGGGTCCGCTGAACGTGCAGCTCGACGTCCCCTCCTATCTCAAGGGCCAGGTGGACCTGGGTTTCCGGCGCTTTCCCACCTATCGCACGTTCATCATGCTGGTGAGCTTCGCCGTCGCCATCGGCCTCTGGTACGGGTTCGAGCGCACGCTGCTGGGCGCCAAGGTGCGCGCCGCGGTGGACAACCGGCGCATGGCGGAGACCGTCGGCATCAACATCCAGCGGCTGTTTACGTTGACCTTCGCCCTGGGAAGCGCGCTGGCGGCGTTGGGGGGCGCGCTCGGCACCGAGATCCTCGGCCTGACCCCCACCTATGCCCTGGAATACCTGGTCTATTTTCTCATCGTGGTGGCCGTGGGCGGCCTGGGGAGTCTGCGTGGGGCGTTCCTGGCGGCCCTGATCCTCGGAATCGTGGACACGGCGGGAAAATACTACCTGCCCGCCTTCGGCGCCTTCTTCATCTTCGCGGTGACCATCATACTGCTCTTGTGGCGGCCGCAAGGCTTCTACGCCCGATAGGGAATTCGCACCGCACCGCGCAGGACGAACGCGTTCACATGGAACAACCGGCGTATCGCAACCCGCTACGAACCGCGGCCATCCGTCCGGCGGAGTTGTTGCCCTGGCTGGCGGCGGCCCTGGGTTTTTTCCTGTTCCCGGACTACCTCCAACTGGGGTCCCAGATCCTCATCATGGTGCTCTTCGCCATGTCCCTGGACCTGATCCTGGGCTACGCGGGGATCGTGTCCCTCGGCCACGCGGCGTTGTTCGGCACCGGGGCGTACACCGCCGGCATCCTGTCGGCGCACCTGGGCTGGAGCGAGCCCATTAGCGGGCTGCTCATCGCGGGCCTGGTGGCCGGTGTCGTGGGCTTCGTGTGCGGCGCCGTCATCCTCTACACCCGCGGACTCACCCTGCTGATGCTCACGCTGGCGGTGACCATCCTGCTGCAGGAACTCGCCAACGAGCAGGAGCACTGGACCGGCGGCGACGACGGCCTCCAGGGCGTGGTGATGCAGCCGGTGTTGGGCCTTTTCGAGTTCGACCTCTACGGCCAGACCGCGTACGTCTACGCGCTGGTGGTGCTGTTCGTGGTGTTCGTTGCTGCCCGCGCCATCGTGAACTCGTCCTTCGGCCAGTCGCTGCGGGGCATCCGGGAGAACGAGCGGCGCATGCACGCGGTCGGTTGTCCGGTCTACCGCCAGATGTTGCGCGCCTACACCATCGCCGCGGTCATGGCCGGCATCGCCGGCGCCCTGCTGGCTCAGACCACCGAGTTCGTGGCGCTGGACGTGCTCAGCTTCGAACGCTCCGGCGACGTGATGATCATGCTGATCCTGGGCGGCACCGGCCGTCTGTACGGCGCGTTCATCGGCGCGCCTCTGTATATGATCCTGCAGGACAATCTCGCCAGGCTCAGCCCGGAGTACTGGCTCTTCGGGATCGGCGCGCTGCTGGTGGCGACCATCCTCTACGCTCCGGAAGGGATGCTGGGACTGGTGGAGCGCTGCCGAGCGAGATGGCGTCCTTCGACTTCGCTTCGCTACGCTCAGGACGAACGGGTGAAAGGACGATGATTCCCATTCGTCCACGGGTGAGGGGACGATGATTCCCGTTCGTCCTGAGCGTAGCGAAGCGAAGTCGAAGGACGCAAAAATAATGGATCAGCACGTCCCCTTGCTGGAAGTCCGCGGCCTGTCCAAGAGCTTCGGCGCCTTGGTGGTGGCGGACGGCGTCTCACTGGCATTGCGGCCCGGCGCCAGACACGCTCTCATCGGTCCCAACGGCGCGGGAAAGACCACGCTGGTGAACCTCATCACCGGCACGGTCGAGCCCTCCGGCGGCGCGATCCTGCTGGACGGTCACGACGTGACGCACTGGGCCCAGGGGCGCAGGGTCAAGCACGGGCTGGCGCGCACGTTCCAGATCAACACGCTGTTCCGCGGCCTCAGCGTGCTTGAGAATATCTGCATGGCGGTGAGCGAGCGGCGTTCCCTCTCGGCCCGGTTGTGGCGGCGCGCGGATGCCCGCGGCGACGTCATTGCGGAAGGCATGGCGCTGCTCGAGTCCGTGAAGCTCGACGGCGACGCTCAACGGTTGGTGCGGGAGCTGCCCTACGGCCGGCAGCGACTGGTGGAGCTCGCCATCGCGCTGGGCCTTCGTCCCAAGGTGTTGCTGCTGGACGAGCCCGCCGCGGGAGTGCCGTCGGCGGAAAGCCACGTATTGCTGGAGGCGGTGGAGGCTTTGCCCGAGTCCATGGCCGTGCTGATGATCGAGCACGACATGGACATCGTCTTTCGCTTTGCCCAGAGGGTCACGGTGCTGGTGGCCGGCGCGATTCTCATGGAGGGCGCCCCCGCCGAGGTCGGCGCGGACTCCAGGGTGCAGGAGGTCTATCTCGGCCAGAATGCCGAGCTGCATGGGGGGGTGCGTTGAGCGATGCCGCGGAGAGAGTGCTGAACATCGTCGCGGTCAACGCGGGCTACGGCAGGACCGTCGTGCTCGAGGACATCGATCTGGCGCTCCATCGCGGCGAGCGGCTGAGCGTCATCGGCCGCAACGGGGTCGGAAAGACCACGTTGCTGGGGACCGTCATGGGCTACACGACGCTGCACTCGGGACGCATCGAGCTGGGGGACCGGGACATATCCAATGCCAGGACCTACGACCGGGTGCGCGCGGGCCTGGGGCACGTGCCTCAGGAACGGGAAGTGTTCCCGTCACTGAGCGTCTACGAGAACCTCGCGGTGGCCCAACGGGCCGGCGGCTGGACCCTGGACCGCGTCTACGAGCTGTTCCCGCAACTGGCGGCGCGCCGGACCCACAAGGGGAGCCAGCTCTCCGGCGGCGAGCAGCAGATGCTGGCCATCGCCCGGGCGCTGGTGGGAAACCCGTCGGTGCTGCTCATGGACGAACCCACCGAGGGTCTGGCGCCGGTCATCATCGAGCAACTGGTGGAGGCCATGCACACGCTGCGCTCCCAGGAAGGCCTCACCATCATCCTGGTGGAGCAGCATGCCGGCATTGCCCTGGAGTTCTCCGAACGCACCGTGGTCATGAACAGGGGCCGCATTGTCTACGACGGTCCCAGCGGGGCCCTGACATCCGACGAGCCGCTGCTGAACTCGCTCGTGGGGGTGGCGGGAGAGTAACGCTCGGGCTCCCGAATCCGTCATCCCGGACTTGATCCGGGATCCAGGCGAGGCGGCATCAGGGTCTGATCTGTTGGACATTTTACCGTCTTTCCTGTGTATTGAACGGAAGTGAATGGATCCCCACAACACTCCCATGGACGGTCCCGCGGGGACCGAGGAGCTGCCATGAAAAGGTCCGACGACAGTGAGAAGCTGGGCCGGCGGGAGCTTTTTCGCCGGGGTGCTTTGGCAGGGGTTGCGGCCGGGTTGCTGCCCTTCACCGGAGGTGGCGCGGCCAAGGCGGAGGCCCAAGACACGACGGTGAAACGCTATGTCCCCCTGGGCCGCACCGGACTCAAGATATCCGACATCTCGTTCGGGTCCAGCCGGCTCGATTCGGGCGAGGAAAACCTGGTGCTGGATGCCCTGGACCGCGGCATCAACTACTTCGACACGGCCGAGAGCTACCGCGGCGGCGATTCCGAGATCACTATCGGCAACGCCCTCCGGGGCAAGCGGGACAAGGTTTTCATCGCCTCCAAGACCCACACCAGCGCCTCCGAGACAAAGCAGTCGATGATGCGCTCCCTGGAGGCCAGCCTGAAGCGGTTGCAGACAGACTACGTGGACGTCTACTTCACCCACGCGGTGAACGACGTGGGCCGGCTTCAGAACCCCGAGTGGCACGCGTTCGTCGAGGGCGCCAAAAAGCAAGGTAAGATCCGGTTCTCGGGCATTTCCGGTCACGCGGGACGGCTCATCCAGTGCCTGGACTATGCCCTGGACCGGGATATGGTGGACGTCCTGCTCGTGGCCTATAACTTCGGCCAGGATCCGGCCTTTTACGAGCGTTTCACCCAGGGTTTCGATTTCATCGCGCGTCAGCCCGATCTCCCGCGGGTGCTCAAGAAGGCGAAGGCGAAGAACGTGGGCGTCATCGCCATGAAGACCCTCATGGGCGCCCGTCTCAACGACATGCGGCCGTTCGAGAAAGACGGCGCGACTTATGCCCAGGCGGCGTTTCGCTGGGTGCTGGCCAATCCCGACGTGCACGCGCTGATCATCTCCATGACCGATTCGGCCGGGATCCGGGAGTACCTGGGCGCCTCGGGCTGGACCACAGCGGCCCGTGGCGACTTCGAGCTGCTCAAGGGATACGCGCGCATGAACGGGGCCTCCTACTGCCGCCACGCGTGCAACGACTGCGAGAACGCCTGTCCCTACGGCGTCCCCATCGCCGACGTGCTGAGGACCCGCATGTACGCCAGGGACTACCAGGACGAGAAGCTCGCAAGAAGCGAATACGCGGCCCTCGGGGACGGCGCGGCGGCGTGTCTCACCTGCCCGACCCAGGCCTGCGCCGGTTCCTGCACCTACGGGCTACCGGTGGAGAAGCTTACGGCTCCCACGCACCGGATGCTGAGTTGAGGCCTCGGATCGGAAGCGTCGGCCCCGCGAAACGCAATTGGGATGGCATCCAGACCACGAGCCCCACCCCAGTGCGAACGTGGCCCCGGTCCCCGAACTCGTCATTCCCGCGAAACAGGCTGTGTCAAAACCCAAACTTCGGAGCACGAAAGGCCAATCCGTCATTCCCGCCCCCTCCGTCATTCCCGCGAAAGCGGGAATCCAGGGGTCCTGGAGGGGTCCCTACGCGGTGTTTCCCCACTCCACCCCGCCTGGATTCCCGCTTTCGCGGGAATGACGATTTCGGGGGCCGTTGCCTCTCTCGGATGAGGTTTTGACACACCCTGTTTCGCGGGTATGACGTTCTTGGGACACGGTGCCATCTCGGTGCCGCAGGGGTGCCAAGCCGATTCCCTCCGATCCGGAGTCTTGCCATCGATACCGTAGTGACCGGGGCCAATGGCGTGTTGGGGTCGGCGCTGATCCGGCGCTTGGGGGAAGCGCCGGATCGGTTCCACGGACGCGTTCGCGCGCTGGTGCGCGGACAACGCCAAGCCGACAGCGTGGGACGTCTTCCGGCCCGGGTCGTGCAGGTCGACTACGGCGACCCCGGGTCGTTGGCCAGTGCGCTCAATGGCGCCGCGGCTGTCGTGCATCTGGCGGGCGCGCTGCAACCCCGGCGCGGGGAGCGGCTTCACGAAGCCAACGCCGGGACCACCCGAAGCGTGGTCTCCGCCGCCAAGGCAGCCGGTGTCCGGCGGTTCGTCTACTTGAGCGCCCCGGGCGCCGAGCTGGAGTCGCCCAACGAGTACCTGCGTTCCAAGGCCCTGGCCGAGTCGGCCATACGCAGGGCCGGATTCGAGGCAGTGGTCTTCCGTGTTCCCATGGTGCTGGGGACGGACACGCCTTCTATGCGGACCCTTCTTCATCTGGCGGGAAGGAGGGTGGCGCCGCTGGTGCGCGGCGGCCAAGTGCGCATCCAGCCGGTGGCGTTGGCGGACGTGGTGGGGGCCATCCAATGGGCGCTCGAGGTGGAGACTCCCCCGGTACACGTCCTGGACCTGGTGGGTCCGGAGACCTTGACGTACGTCGAGTTGCTGCGCCGGGCCTCGGCCCGCATCCACCGGCGGCCCCTGATCCTGGGCGTCCCCGGGTGGTTGGCGGAGGGCACGTCGGCCGTTGCCGGGCGGTTGGGATGGGGCTGGAACCGGACCCTTTTCGACACGCTGTTCAACGAGCACCTGGGAGACGCCACCGAGGTGCGGGGGGTCCTGCCGTTCCCACTGACACCGGTGGACGACCTGCTGGACGAATCATTGGCCGATGACCGCGGATGAGGAACGTGAACGACTCCGTCAATCATGAAGCCACGGCTCCGCGCAAGGAGCCAAGCCTCTGGGCCCGGCTCATCCCGGTGGCGCTCACCATCGTCATCTTCGGCGTGATCTTCTGGCGCATTCCCTTCGACGCTTTCTGGCAGGCGGTCTCCGGCGCGCGGTTGCTGCCGTTCTTCGCGCTCATGGGCTCGTTCTCGCTCTGCTTCTTCCTGGCGGACTCGGCGGTTCTCACGTTGTTGATCCGCTGGTTTCACGGGCCGATCCGCTACCGGGAACTGCTGCCGGTGCGGGCATCCACGTACATCGTTTCCATCATTAACACGCAGCTCGCGCAGGCGGCGCTGGCGCTCTATCTGAACCGGCGGTTCCGGACGCCCCTGGGGGAGATCACCAGCACCGTGATCCTGCTCATCCTGCTGGAGGCCACCAACCTGATCTTCTTCGCCACCGTGGGCTCCGCGGCCTTTCCGGGAGGGACGCCGGCCATCTTCTTTGCGTTGCCCGTAGTGCTGGCGCTGATCTGGATCGCCGTCGTCGGCACCGCCCGTGGCGGGCTCGGGGCGCTGGGGCGGAGGGCGGGCGGCAACGTGCTCCTGTCCACGTTCCGCGGAGTCGGGTTGCGCCAGGCCCTGGCGATTCTCGGCCTCAAGGGCTCGGTCTTCTTCCTGTCGCTCCTGGTCCACGCCCGGGCGCTGACGTTCTTCGGCATCGAGATACCGGTGCTGCCGCTGCTCGCGTTCCTGCCCATCGTCTATCTGGTGGCCGCGCTGCCCGTCACGGTGGCCCACCTCGGCACCTCTCAGGCCGCCTGGATCTTCTTCTTCGGCGGTTACGCCGCCGAAGCCGACCTGCTCGCCTACAGCCTGGCCGCCCACCTGACGTTCATGCTGGCCAACGGCTCCTTCGGGCTGATCTTCCTGCCCCGGGTCTACGCCGATCTGTTTTCGAGAAGGAAGGGCTCAAGTCGTTGATGACAGAGTCGAATGAACGGTTGGCGGCGCGACCTACAACGGCGGAAATGTCCTTTTGAGTTGTAGATCGCTCCCGATGCTGGCAATATGCTGGCATTACGCAGTCGCGGTTGGTGGAGAAGACAATGAGCACTCTGACGATAAGAAACCTGGACGATGACGTGGTGGAGACGTTGAAAACACAGGCGAAGGAGAACCATCGTTCACTGGAGGCGGAGGTCCGGTTCCTGTTGACGCAGCAGGCTGGCCACCGGACCAGGATCGCCGAGTTCCGGGAGCGGACCCGGCGTATCGCGGATGCGTCGGCGGTCATTCCGCAGACGGACAGCGTCGTGCTCCTGCGTGAAGACCGCGATCGGTGAAGTTGACGGTCGACGCCAGCGTCGTCGTGAAGTGGTTCGTGCAGGAGCCGCTGTTCCAGCAAGCTCGTTTGGTACTGACCCGCCGCCACGACCTGTATGCACCAGAGATCTTGCTTGCCGAGTTTGCAAACGTGATTTGGAAGAAGGCACGGCGGGGAGAGATTGCCGACCCTGGACCGCACTTTGCCGAGTTGCGGGAGCTGGGAGACATCGTCGCACTGTATCGTATCGCGGAGCTTGTCGACCGGGCGGCGTCGATTTCAAGCGAGCTTGATCATCCGATCTATGACTGTTTGTACCTCGCTTGCGCTGAGGTTGCCGGATCGGCGCTGGTCACGGCAGATCGCAGGTTCGCGGACAAGGCATCGGCCAATTTTTCCCACGTACTCATTTGCCACATAGGTACGCCCGGTTTTGCCGACCAAGTCGGTTCAGGGACCGACGCATGAGGGACTGGTTGCGTCTACGCCGATCCGTTCTCGAGAAGAATGGGGGAGGTCAGCCGTTGAGCTTTGGAATACGGCATGCTATCTGGTCAGAATGGTCAGGAGGGAACCATGACGCAAAGGTGGCAAGTACAAGAAGCCAAGGCGCGTTTCAGTGAGTTGGTGCGCGATGCCACGGAGTCGGGTCCGCAGACCATCACGGTGCGCGGACGCAGGGCCGCCGTGGTGCTGTCCGTGGACGACTATGACCGTCTGAAGCGCCCGCAACCCTCGATGGCCGAGTTTCTGCGGGCTTCCGCCCGGGTGGGCGTGGAACTGGACATCGAGCGTGACAGGTCACTGCCGCGTGATATCGTTCTGTGAGTTTTCTGATCGACACCTGTGTGCTGTCGGAACTACTCAAGCCGAGACCTTCACGCCGCGTTTCCCAGTGGTTCCTGGAGACGCCGCAAGACTCCATGTTCGTGAGCGTCCTGAGCTTGGGCGAGATCCGAAAGGGGAGTGCGATGCTTGGGGAAGGCCGTCGCAGAGCACGGCTCAACGTGTGGTTGGAAACGGAGTTGCCGGCGTGGGCGGGAGACCGCATTCTGCCGGTTGACGCTGAAGTGGCGGACACATGGGGCCGGCTCATGGCCCGTCCCGAAAGAGTGCCCGCGGTGGACGGGCTGATTGCCGCCACCGCACTACGGCATGGCCTTACCGTCGTCACCCGCAACGAAGCCGACTTTGTCACTACCGGCGTGGAGTTGCTGAATCCGTGGAAGTGGTGAGGTAGTGTCCCACATCACAAGTCAGCCGGCATGTCGTTGAACCCTTCCCCGCCAACATCGTTCATCCGCTCCCGCACCCAACGCCTTGCGGCGGTTGCAAGGGACCTGGGACAGGAACGCCTGCGCCTGCTGAGCGTCGTTACCGCCGGGCACATCGTGATCCACTGGTTCCAGCAGTTGTTCCCGCTGGCCCTGCCGTTCATCAAGGCGGGGCTGGGTCTGAGCGCGGTTCAGATAGGAGCGCTGGCGACGGCGCGCCAGTTCGGGCAAGGCACCCTCAATCTCCCGGCCGGCATACTCGCCGACACGCTGCACCGACACCGGGACATCATCCTGGCCTCGTCATTGGTCATGATGGGTTTGGCGTATCTGCTCTTCGGTAGCCGCGGCGGCTTCGGGGTAGCATTCGCGGCCAGCGTGCTCATCGGCTTCGGCACGGCGCTCTGGCATCCCACGGCCGCCGCCACGCTCTCCTCCAAGTTCCCGGAGCGCCGGGGCACCGCCATCTCGGTCCACGGCACCGGAGCGACGTTGAGCGACAGCCTCGCGCCGTTGGCGCAGGGAGCATTGCTGGCGGCGTTGCCCTGGGAGGGAATCCTCTGGTGGCAAATCGTGCCGGGGGTGTTCTTCGGCTTTCTCGTCTTGCGCGGCCTGCTCGGGATGTTCAGGCAGGAGGAGGCAATCCCGTCCCGCAACACGCGTTTCCGCGAAATGATTGCGCTGCTCAGGAACGGCTCGTTCGTGGCCATATCGGCCGCCAGGGGCTTTCTCACCATGGGACGCGTGGTGGTCCTGACCTTTCTCCCCATCTATCTCGTCGAGGATTTGGGCTTCTCGGCCGAGGCGCTGGGCGTCTACATCATGCTGCTCCACGTGGTCGGTATCTTCTCCCAGACCCCCCTGGGCTATCTGTCCGATCGTTACGGCCGAAAGCCGGTGCTGATCCCCTCGATGATTGCCCTTGGCATCCTTTACCTGCTTCTGGCCGTAGCTCAGCCGGTGGTGGCTCTGACCCTTGTCATCACCGCCATGGGGACATTTTTCTACACCCTGATGAACGTGCTTACGGCGGTGATCTCGGACGTGTCCGGCGCCAACGTGCAGGCCTCGTCCCAGGGGTTGACCACGGTGATCGCCCAAGTCGCAGTGCTGCCGACACCGATTGCCGCCGGATACCTGGCGGACCACCACGGTCTAGGCTACGCGTTCGTCTTGGCGGGGATATTCGTCTTTTTGGCGGCGGCCTGTCTGATGCCGCTGAAGCTGTACACTGGGGACCGGTAGAGTCCGGCGCGGGACTGCGTGGGTGACATTGGCGCAGGCCGGCCGCGCGACACCGCCATACGTCCGTGGCCGGCTTACTTCGCAGCCGCCCTGACGGCGCCGAAACGGGGCATAACCTCTTCACCGAACAGGCGCACCGACCGTTCGGCATCCGCCAGGCTCATGTCGTTGAAATTGACCTGGAGCGACGCGTCGTCGATCCCGCCTACCGCCTCGGCGTAGGCGCCGATCCGGTCGACCAGTTGGCTGGGCGTTCCGACCCAGGCGGCGCCGTTCTCGACCTGGGATTCGAAGGTCTCGCGCTTGAGGGCGGCGATCACCTTGTCGTAGCCCCTGTAGTCGGCGGACGAGGTGCCGCGGATCCAGCCGGAGGCCGCATCGACCAGCGAGCCGAGATAGCGGTTGAGGGGATCGCGCGCGATCCGTGCCGCCTCGCCGGCGTCTTCGTGGCAGTACATGTGGAAGGCGAGCATCACCCGGCCCGGGCCCCGGTGGCCGGCCTTGTTCCAGGCCTCGCGGTAGATGCCGCAGAGGTCGCGCATCACCGAGCGGGCGATCGGGATCGCCATGATCCAGTTGCCTTGTCTGCCGGCCTTTTCGAACGACTGCGGGCTGGCGAGGGCCGCGGTCCAGAATTTGGGGCGCGGCTTCTGTGTCGGGCGCGGCAGCGAGGTGACGTTCTCGAAGCTGTGGAACCGGCCCTTGTCGGTGACGTTCTCCTCTTCGAGCAGGCGGCGGACCTGTGCCATGCCCTCGTCGAAACGCGCGACCGACTCGTCGAGCGAGACCCCGAAGCGCTGATATTCGTGCGGCAGGAAGGCGCGCGCGAAGCCGACCTCGAGCCGTCCGCCCGAAATGGCGTCAAGCATGCCGATCTCGCCGGCGAGCTTGAGCGGGTTGTTGAACACCGGCAGCACCGCGCCGGTGACCATGCGCGCGGTCCTGGTGCGCTGGGAGGCCGCGGCAAGAAACACGATCGGGTTCGGGCTGTAGCCGCCGTAGTGATGGAAGTAGTGTTCGACCGTGCGGATATGCGTGTAGCCGTACTCGTCGCAATGCTCGCTCAGCTTGAGGCAGTCTTCGAAATACGCGTCCGCCGGGCGCTGATCCGGCCCCACGCACGGAAAGAACTGCATGCCGAATTCCATGATCCCCGCTCCGCTACGGCTCCGGTGTTGATGGTCACACTAGTGTGGTGTCTCACAAATACGCTTATGAATCTGCGAGGGCATTTTGGTTGTCGGCAAGGCGCGATGACTTGTAGGGGCGGGTTTCAAACCCGCCCGTGTGGCGTGCACCACGCGAGGAAGAGCAACGCAGCCGACGGCCAAAAGGACCCGCAGATTCATAAGCGTATTTGTGAGACACCACACTAGCCAAGAATTGAATCCGCGTACAGAGTGCACAGATCAGTTTGGGCAATACAACGGATGTCGGATTACGCTTCGCTAATCCGACCTACGGGGATGTGGAGCACGTCGACCGTGATCTACGGAGGTTCCGGGCGAACACCAGCGCCGTGTACACAAATACCGCGTTGCCCGCCCAGTCGATCCAGACGTTCCAGCGGCCGCCGTCGAGCCACAGACCCAGGGCCACCGCTCCCACCAACAGGTAGTAGACGACACCCGCGGCCTTTCCCGGAAGATCCTCCCGGAGCCGCGACGGTCGTTCGGGCTGGACGGCGCGGTTTCGGTACAGGAACTGCGCGGCCAGCACCATGACTCCCAGCGGCACCCAGTAGCCCACCAGTCCGAGCCGGGCCGCGGCCAGCAGAGCCGACGTGTTGAATAGCACGTCCGCCAGCGCATCCAGCCGTCCCCATCCGGCGCTGCCGGCTCCGGCCTTGCGGGCGAAGTACCCGTCCAGCAGGTCCGAGAACGCGGTGAGCAGGTAAAGGAGGAACAGCAACGCACCGGTGGAGGCGGACGCCCCACCGTGGGTTTCGAACATGAGGTAAATGAAGGGGACGGGGACGACAAAGCGCCCCAGCGTCAGGCCGTTGGCGAGCCCGCGGTAAACGGTGGGAAGGGATGCGCGCGAGCCGCGGCTCAGTTCACGGGCTCCATGACCGCTCCGCAGCCCTCACACTTACGATTGGCCTCGTTGCTCCAGAAGCGCTCGAAGATGGGCGGAAGCTGGGCCACGATGTCGGTGAGCTGCACCGATTCCTCGTAGATCTTGGCGTTGCAGTCGTCGCAGTACCACTGGAACAGGTCGAGTTCGCCGTCGCGCCGCTGGCGCTCGATGACGAGGCCCACCGTCTCCGGGCGTCGCTGCGGCGAGTGGGGCACCTTGGGAGGGAGCAGGAAGATCTCGCCCGCCCGGATGGGGACGTCCCGGGGCGCGCCGTCCTCCATGATCCGGAGCGTCATGTCGCCTTCGAGCTGGTAGAAGAACTCCTCGCCTTCGTCCACGTGGTAGTCTTTGCGCGTGTTCGGTCCGCCGACGACCATGACCGTGAACTCGGTGTCCTTGTAGACCGCCTGGTTGCCCACCGGCGGCTTGAGCAGGTGACGGTGCTCGTCGATCCATTTGGCGAAGTTGAGAGGGGGTGTGATGCGGTTCATCTTCAGTTCCTCCCTTGAAGCGCGGAAGCGCGATCCGGCAACTCGTCCGAATCCCTGAACGGTTCCTTTTTGTACCATGACGCCGGCTGATAGGGAAGAATTCTCAGGCGGTCAGCAGCTTATGCCTTCGGCCCAGTGAACCACGTCGTCCTGGACTGCGTTCTGGGGCCCGGCGCCAGCCCTCCTGACCGCCGCCCGCGCCGTGGCCGGGGTCATGCCCAGGGCCAGCAGCACGCATACGGAAAAGGTGCCGGTGCGGCCGATGCCGGCGGCGCAGTGCACGAGGATGGTCTCTCCCTCGGTGAGGAGCCCGGCCGCTTTCCGGGCCAGCTCCCAGAACGCATCCCGGTCCGCCGGCGCCTCCAAGTCCTCGACCGGGAAGCTCTCGTGCACCCAAGGCATCTTCGCTTCCTTCAGCGCGCGGGCGTACAGCGGCGACTTGTCCTGCAACTCAGCGGGGGGAACGAGACAGATCACCCGCGAGACGTCATGTTCGATGAGGGCGCGCCACGCCACTTCAAAGACCTCGTAACGTCCCGGCATGCTGCCCAGGTACAGGCGGCCCGCCACGCCCTCGGGAAGTTTCACCGCTCGGTACATCCGTTCAATCCCTGTTGCGCGAATCTGCCCGGTCACAGGTTCCGGCGCAGCTCGGCCGCGGTGTCGGCCAGCAGCCTGGCCTTGGCGAAGGCCAGCTCCCGGCTCACCGTCATCAGGCCGCAGTCCGGCGCCAGCAGGAGCTTCTCCGGGTCGAGGTAGCGGAGGACGTCGCGGACCCGGCTCACCACCGATTCCACCGGCGGTACCGGCGTGTCGCTGGGGTCGACGCAGCCGAACAGAACCAGCCGGTCCTTGCACACTTCCAGGATGGCCGGATCGTAGTTGCTGCGGGCGAACTCCACGGCGAAGCCGCTGATGTTGGTCTCGAGCAGGAGCGGGAACAACTCCGGGTACTCGTACTCGTGCTGCAGGTCCTTGCCGCCGGGATAACCGTAACAGAGGTGGACGATGGTGGGGATGGTGATACCCTCGATGCACCGGTCGAGGGCTCGTGCGCCGTAGGCCGCCACCTTCTCGTGGTAGCGGGTCATGGCGGGTTCGTCGATCTGCACCACGTTGGCGCCGGCGGCCTGGAGATCCCGCAGTTCCTGGTTGAGGGCCGCGGCCACGTCCATGGCCATGGCGGCCTCGTCGCCGTAGTGGTCGTCCAGGGTGCTGTCCACCACGGTCATGGGTCCGGGCACCGCCATCTTCACCGGCCGGTCCGTGCGCCCCTTGGCGAATCGGAGGTCCTCCACCACGGCGGGCGTCCGCCGCTTGAGGGCGCCGTACACGTGGGGCACCTGGTGCACGTCGTCGCGCCGCCGGTACATCCCCTTGGGGACCCGGTTCACCGTGTCCACGCCTTCCAGCGAGTTCAGGATGTGGTCGATGAAGTGCGGCCGCCGCTGCTCGCCGTCGGTGACGAGGTCCAGGCCCGCCAGCTCCTGGTCGCGGATGGCCACGCTGGTGGCGTCGTCAAGGCCTTCGCGGAGCCGCTCACCCTCCAGATTGAACGTCGTTTGGCTGCGGGTGGCGTTGGCCAGCCACTTGGGTCGCGGAAAGCTGCCGATGGTGGTGGCGGCGATGGGCGGTAGTTGCATGGACGAACCTCCGTTCGCGATCATCGATTCCGTCGGGATGGATCCTTCGGAGCGTCACGCGGTGCTCGGCGCCGGCGTCAACAGGGACGCCCGCGGCGAGATCTGCAGCACCAGCGCCGCGGCGATAAGCGCCATGGTGGCGCCCGCGAGGAACGCGTACTGGTACTCGCCGAACATATCGTAAACCACGCCGGCGCCGTAGCCCGCAAACGTCGCGCCGAGCTGGTGCGCGAGGAAGATCCAGCCGAAGATGCGCGCCACCGCGTGTCTGCCGAAGGTGTCGGAGGCGATGGCCGTGGTGGCGGGGCCGGTGGCGTACCAGTCGATGCCGTACACCGTGGCGAACAGGATCAGTCCGGGCAGCGTGTCGACGTAGGGCAGCAGGAACAGCGAGCAACCGCGCAGGAAGTAGGCCAAGGCCAGCACCTTGCGCGCGTCCACCCGGTCCACCAGCCAGCCGGCGCCCAGGGTGCCGATGAAGCTGATGCCGCCCATGACGCCGAAGACCAGGCTGGCGGTGAAGAAGGGGATGCCCAGCTCCTCGACCACGTGAGGTATCAGGTGCAGGCCGATCAGCCCGTTGGCGGTCACGCCGCAGACGAAGAAGCCGCCGCTCAACAGCCAGAAGGTGGGGCTGTGGAAGGCGTCGCGGATGGGGGTGGCGGATACCGGCGGCCCCGGCCGCGCGGCGGCTGAAGCCGCCCCGGCGTCGGCCTCCAGTCCGTAGCGTTCCAGGCCCACGTCTTCCGGTTCGTCGCGCATCCACAGCGCCACCAGCGTCATGAGGCCGAAGGCGACGACGGCCATGAACAGCATGCTGCCGCGCCAGCCGGTGGCGAAGATGACGAGTGTAAGCACGGGCAGGAAGACCATCTGGCCGGCGGCATTGCCGTTGGTGAGGAGGCCGATGGTGACGCCGCGGTGCTTCACGAACCAGCGGTTGGCCACGGCCGCGGCCAGAACGGGGGTGGCGCTGGTGCCGAAGCCCACCACCAGCCCCCAGAACAACAGGAGCTGCCACCAATGCTGGATGAGCGCCGTTGCAACCAGACCCGCGGTCAAAATCCCCAGGGAGTAGATCACCACCCGGCGGACGCCGTAGCGGTCCACCAGCCAGCCCGCCACCGGCGCTCCGACGCCGAAGAGCAGGAGGTTCAGGCTGCCCGGCCCGGCCACCATGGCGCGGCCCCAGCCGAACTCGGCTTCCAGCGGTTTGATCAACAGCGTTGCGGCGGAGCGGGTGCCGGCGGCGATGAGGTTGACGCAGAACGTCAACGCCACCACGACCCAGCCGTAGAAGAAGGGTACCGAGAGGGGAGGTTGGCGCCGCGTCACCACAAGTTGCCCGGCGACTCGCTAACCGAGCTGGTAGAAACGCCGGGCGTTGGCGTGCAGGATCGCCGCCTTGTCATCGTCCGTGAGCCTGGGGTTGTCCCGCAGTTCCTGGATCTCTTCCTTTGCGGTGGCATTGTTCACCTCGTGGGGGAAATCGGAAGAGAAGAGGAACGGCTTGTTGCCGGCGATACGGACGGCGAAGGGGAGGGTGAGCTCGTCGCCCTCCACGCCGACGAAAATACGGCCGGCGTCCACGTGCTTCAGGATGTAGTCGGTGACGGACTCCTTGTCCCCGAGCTTGAGGAAGCGCTCGTTGGGGTCGTACTGGATGTGGCTGCTCCAGGACCGTTCGAAGCGCTCGAGGCAGTTCACGAACCACGCCGCTCCGGCCTCGAGAAAGCCGAAGCGGGCGTTGGGGTAGCGGTCCAGCACGCCGTTGAAGACGATGCCGGCGAAGTTGACCATCTGCCCGAAGGGGTGCCCCAGGGCGTTCACCGGCGCGTAGGGGCTCATGTCGTCCAGCCCCATGTTGTCGTGCACGCCGCCGTGAACGCCCAGGGCGCATCCGAGCCGGTCGGCCTCCTCGTAGATGGGCCAGTAGCGCTCGTCGCCCAGGTGGTTCTGGAGCTGTTTCGCGCCGGTCCCCGGCAGCATGGCGCCGGCGAAGTGAAGCTCCTCGACGATGCGGCGCAACTCCGCCACCGCCGCCTCCGGCTCGTGCAGCGGGATCAGCCCCACGGCCTGGAAGCGCGGGTTCCGCCCGGTGTACTCGTCATGGATCCAGTCATTGTAGGCCCGCGCCAGCTCGATGGCCCAGTCGCGGCTCACCACCCGCCCGAAGGCGAGACCGTTGGAAGGGTAGAGGACCGTACTCTCGACGCCCACGTCCTCCAGGAACTCGAGCCACCCCTCGGGTCCCACCTTGGCGAATGCCCCTTCGGGCAGGAAATGCCGGTTGGCGGCGTGGAGATGATCGTTGGGGGCAAAGGGACTGCGCATGGTCCAGTTGCCGACGCGGTAGTCCTCGGGCATGCGCTGCCAGATGGCTTCGTGGTCTTCCACCACGTGGCCGTCGCCGTCGACGACCGGCTGTCCTTGTAACGTGCTCACGGTTGGCCTCCCGTTCGTCCCTCACCCAGGCGGTAGAAGCGCGCGGCGTTGCGGAAAAGGATGGCGTCCTTGTCGTCGCCGGTCAGCTCTTCGTTGTCCTGCAGCTCCTGGAGTTCGTGCTTGCAGGTGGCGGCGTCCACCTCGTGGGGATAGTCGGACGAGAACAGGAACGGCTTGTTGCCCACCACCCGCACGGCCTCGGCGATGGTCAGCTCGTCGCCCTCGACGCCCACGAAGATCCGATCCTCGTCGATGTGGCGGCAGATGTAGTCGGTCATGTTCATGTTGGCGTCGAGCTTCAAGAAGCGGCCGCGCGGATCGTACTGCACGTGGCTGGCCCAGGAGCCGGTAAATCGTTCGAGGCAGGTGAGCAGCCAGGCGCAGCCCGCTTCCAGAAAGCCGATGCGCAGCCCCGGAAACTTGTCCAGGACGCCGTTGAAGATGATGCCGGCGAAACCGATCATCTGGCCCATGGGGTGACCCAGGGCGTTCACCGGCGCGTAGGGCGTCAGGTCGTCCATGAGCATGCCCTCGTGCCCGCCGCCATGGATGCCGATGGCGCATCCCAGCCGCTCCGCTTCCTTGTAGATGGGCCAGAAACGCTCGGACCCCAGATGGGGCATGTTGGCCCCGGTGGACGGCAGCATGCCGCCGCACAGGCCCAGCTCCTCCACCATCCGGCGCAACTCCTCCGCCGCGGCCTTGGGGTCCTGCAGCGGAATGAGCCCCACGGCCTGAAAACGCGGGCTCTTGGCCACGTAGGTCTCGTGGATCCAGTTGTTGTAGGCCCGCGCCAGCTCGATGGCCCAGTCCCGGCTCACGATCTTGCCGAAGGCCAGCCCCGCGCTGGTGTAGAGCACCGTGGCGTCGATGCGCACGTCCTTCAGGAAGTCCTCCCAGCCCTCGCGCCCCACCACGGCAAAGGCGCCCTCGGGCGTGTAGTGGCGGTTGGCCGAGTGCAGGTGGTCGATGGGCGGAAAGGGGCTCTTCCCGCGAGCCTCCGAGAAGCTCCGGCCGACGTATTCCTTCGGCATGTGCTTCAGGATGGCCGCGATGTCCTCGACAACGTGTCCGTCGCCGTCGATGATCCGTTGAGGATTTGCTGAGGTCACTTGTATGCCCCCTTTTGGAAATGTAATGCAGCGGTCACAGGTGGTGGGTCCCGTCTCTCGGGACTATCCGATCGGCGCTACCATGTCAATCTTGCTCGAATACTCTCGGGCTCGTGTGCTGTTGTACAGGGCATTTCCTTTTGCAAGTCCCGAGTGAGGCGCTATAGTCGACATATGGCCATGATCGAGTATCGTCTTGTCCGGCTGGAGGTCATGGTGGCTCTCATCTTCGCCGGCGTGGTTGGCTTAGTGGCCAAAGCGTTCTTCACCTGATTCAAGACTCCCCAACACCAACCAACTAAGACATCTTGATCGTTTGCCGCGTCCGGGCGTGGCTGTTGTAGGGGCGGGTTTCAAACCCGCCCGTCTCCGCTATCGCACCGAATCGCCGGCTGTGAGCGCCGGCGGCGCGAAGCCGCACCATGGAAAATGTCAGATGCTCCTTAAATCGTCAGGAGCGTCCCAGCGTCAGCGAGAAGTCCGGCTTGCGAATGTAGATGTGATTGGCCTTGTCCTGGCGGGTGAGCTCGCCCACCAGCCGGACCAGGGGTGTGCACGCGCTCAGGTATTCCTTTGGCGCGCCTCCGTCCGGCAACGCTGTGACCGCCTCCTCGCCGGCAAAGACCCAGAGCAGTAGCTCCTCGTCTGACACGTGGGTGGCGCCGAGCTGTTGCCGCACCTCCTGGATGGACGGCGTGGGCAGCTCC
The DNA here is from genome assembly GCA_965221155.1 of uncultured Binatia bacterium (SeqCode). Lineage (GTDB taxonomy): Bacteria > Desulfobacterota > Binatia > UBA9968 > JAJDTQ01 > JAJDTQ01. The sequence continues at coordinate 4,334,503 of OZ244869.1, forward strand.
CAGTGCTCCCATTCCCTGGCCCGCGGGCGCCCGAGGATCTTGTCCTTGACCTCGGGGTCCATGTACTCGGCGCCCTCCCGGCCCCAGTAGCCCAGGGCGTACTGGATGGACTGGTCGGTGACTTCCTTGTAGCGCTCGCCGACGATGACGTTGATGGCCGCCTGGGTGCCCACGAACTGTGACAGCGGCGTCACCATGATGGGATAACCGAACTCCTTCCGCACCTGGACGCATTCTTCGAGGATCGCGTCGAGCTTGTCGCGCATGTCGATGAGCGCGAGCTGGTGGTGGAAGTTGGAGATCATGCCTCCGGGTACCTGGTGCGTGTATTGGGACTCGTTGTACTCCATCACCCGGCCCGCCGGCAGGTGGTCCCGCCTGGCGATGTAGTTGAGTTTCTCCGTCACCGGCCTGAGCACTTCCTCGTCGATGAGCGGGTTGTGTCCCATGGCCCGAAGGTTCCGCGCCACATTGAAGATCGAGGGCTGTCCGGAGCCATTGGCCAGCGGCGGGATGGAGGTGTGCAGCGTGGTCAGGCCCATGTCCACGGCTTCGAGATAGCAAAGCGGCGCCAGCCCGTTGTTGCAATGGGCGTGGAACTCCACCGGGGTATCGCCGATGTTCTCAAGCACGATGGGGATCAGGGTCCGGGCTCGCTCCAGGGTCAGGAGGCCGCCCACGTCCTTGAAGCAGATCCGCACCGGGTCGATGGCCGCGGCCTCACGGGCCTTCTGTGCGTAGTACTCGTCGGTATGGCGCGGCGAAACCGAGTAGATGAGGTTCACCACCGTGTCCATGCCGAGCTTCTTCAGCTCGGTCTTCTCCTGGTCGAACTCGTCGTAGTTGTTCCACGAGTTGGAGGTGCGGGTGAGCGTGATGCCGTAGTCCATGATCCGCTTGATCATGAGCTCGAACACGCAGACCGGGATCTTCTCGATGATCTTGAGCCCGCCATGGAGCCGCAGCGGCGTCTTCTTGAAGCGCTGGGTGCCCAGCCGGAACCAGTCCCAGGCGTTCTCCTTCTGCTCCCGTACCAGCTTCTTGAACATCACCGTGACGAAGAACTCCGCCGATTCGAAACCGGCCTCGTCGATATGCTCCGCCACCGCCAGCATGGCGTCCGTGCGCATGTTCAGCGCCCACAGGCTCTGGTTGCCGTCGCGCACGGTGGTGTCGATGAAACGAACGTCGCTCATGGTTTGGCTCCAGGTGGAAAAGTGAATGAGGTGACTACGAATCATGCCCGGAGGGTAGGGGGGTGTCAACTTCAGGCGTTCTCCTGATTGACTTAGTCATCGTCTTAGTCTAATTTGTCAGGTCATGCATCAAGTCACCGTCCATGAAGCGAAGACTCATCTGTCTCGGCTGCTGCGTGAGTTGGCCGGAGGGGAAGAGGTTGTCATCACCCGGTCGGGACAACCGGTGGCACGCCTCGTAGCGATCCAGGAAAGCCGTCCCGTCTTCGGCGTCGACGAGGGACGTTTTGTCGTCCCCGACGATTTCGATGAGCCGCTCGACGAGGAGCTGGTGCGCGCTTTCGAGGGACGCGAATAGGCGGACGGCTGAGACACGAACCGGTCCCCTTGGCCGCCTCGAACGAAGGTGAAGTTTCTCCTCGATACCCACTGCTGGCTCTGGCTCCAAACGGAGCGCAGACGTTTCGACTCCGATCTCCTGGAAACTCTGGCCGATCCCGCGTCGCGGAGGTATCTGTCTGCCGCCAGCGTGTGGGAGATCGCGATCAAGTACGCTGTCGGGAAGCTTCCGCTTCCGGAGCCTCCGGCGATCTACGTCCCCGAGCGCATGCGGCTGAGCCGGTTCGAGGGTCTCGCCATAACACCCACGCACGCGCTGGCGGTCGCAGTGTTGCCGCCGCACCACCGTGATCCGTTCGATCGTGTCTTGGTAGCCCAGGCCCAGGCCGAAGGGTTGACGCTTGTGACCGCGGACGCGATTCTCGAACGCTACGATGTTCCCACGGTTCGTGTGAAATGAGGGTCGTAGGCTTCACTTCTCCGATGCGCTCCCTGCGCCTTAGGCCCGCCCCACGTAACACGCATGGTCTCACTACCCCATGATCGACGCCACCACCGAAGCCATCCTCTACGCCCTGGCCGCCGGCATCATCTGGGGCGTCGTCCCGACCCTGCTCAAGAAAGGCATGGCGGGATCGAGCGTCACCATGGCGACCCTCATGACCCAGTACTGGTCCCTGGCGACCCTGGTGGCGGCGACGGCTTGGCGCGGGGAGTTCGTGATGCTGGACTGGCCTCCCTTGCTCTCCTTCATTCTTACGGGGGTGGCGGCCTGCCTGGGGAAGGTCTTTCTCAACCTGGGCATCGACAGCGTGGGGGCATCGAAGTCGGTGACGGTGAAGAACTCCTCGCCGCTCATCACCGTGCTGCTGGGATGGGCGCTCCTGGGCGAGCAGGTGGGCTGGGAGATCAGCGCCGGGGTGGTGGTGATCGTGCTCGGCGTGCTGTTGCTGACGGTGAGCCCGCTCGAAGGGGCGGAGCCCCCCAACCGGGTGGTCTATTTCATGTATCCGCTGCTGTCCTCGTTGGCCTTCGGGATCAATCCCATCTTCAAGAAATGGGGACTCGTGGCCGCCGCGGTGCCGGCCCTGGGGACGCTGGTCAACCATCTTACCGCCACGGTGATGCTCTTCACCGCCGGCCCTGCGCTGGGCATCCATGCGTGGCGGCGGGAGAGGGTGCCGCTCAAGAGCGCGGTGCTCTTCGGCATCTCCGGCATCACCGAGGCCATCGCGTCGCTCTGCACCTACAAGGCGCTGCTGCTGGCGCCAGCGGTCCTGGTGGCGCCCATCTGGCGCATCTCGCCGTTGATCACGTTCGTGATGTCCCATTTCACGCTCAAGGCCCTGGAGGCTGTGACCCTGCGGGACGGGGTGGCCGCCGTGCTCATCGTCGGCGGAGTGTGGGTGCTCAGCCACGGCGGTTGAGAGACAGGAGCCGGCACCAGCTTGTCTGGCGCCACCCGATGAGTCGTCACCACTTGACTTGGTCATGACTAAGTCATAGTATGAGACCATGAAGACCGCTACGATTCATCAGACCAAAACCCACCTTTCCCGGATGTTGAAGGAGATTCAGGGGGGTGAAACCATCATCATCCTGAATGGTTCCACGCCGGTGGCCAAATTGATCGCCATCGAGCCGTCACCGGTACGGCGGCCGAAAGTCGGTACGCGAACCTCTCCGCCGGTGCACTACGCCGCCGATGCGTTCGAGCCGCTTACCGAGGAGCAACTGAGGGAGTGGGGCCTTTGACCCAGTACTTGTTGGACACGTGCACGCTGATTTGGCTTTCCACGGACCCCGATAAGCTCTCCCCCGCAACGGTGCAGGCCATCGACGCTTCCGACTCGGTATTGCTGTGTAGCGATGTCTCAGCTCTGGAGATCGCGTTGAAGTGGAGCGCGGGAAAGCTTGTCCTTCCTGACCCGCCGCGGCATTGGCTTGAACGCCAGATCGATACCTGGGGGCTGGATTGTCTGAGCCTGAGGCGGACAGACATCTATCGTGCGTCCGAGTTGCCCCCGTATCACCGGGACCCGTTCGATCGCCTTCTGGTCGCATCCGCCCTTGGTTCCAACGCCACGATCCTGACGCCGGACGAAGCCATCCGCCAATACCCGGTGAGTTCTCGCTGGTGAGGCAGGGCCGGACCGGTCCTGCGCCGTTGACAAACCGGGTACGGTATCTCACATCTTACGGATCATCGAGGAGGTGACGGATGGCGGTTTCAGCATTCGAGTACAGCAATCCGCGCGTGGAGCGCATCGTTTTCGGCCGCGGGGTGGTGAAGCAGTTGGCGGACGAAGTCGGGCGTCTGGGCGCGTCGCGGGTGTTCGTGGTGACGTCGCCGTCCATTGCGAAGTCGTATCTGCTGGATGCGGTGCGGTCGGCCTTGGGCGACCTCTGCGTGGGGGTCTTCGACACGGTGCAGCCGCATTCGCCCACGGACTCCATCGGGGTGGCGGCGAAGCAGGCGGCCGATGCTTCCGCGGACGCGTTCGTGAGCGTCGGCGGCGGCAGCTCCATCGACACCGCCAAGGGCATGGCGGCGCTCCTGGCCGAGGGCCGTCCGCTGAAGGATCTGGCCACCCATTTCATCCCGCCGGACAGGAAGGAAGTGCCGGACATGCCGGCGCCCAAGATGCCGCACATCGCCATCCCGACGACCTTCTCCGGCGGCGAGTACAGCTATTCCGCGGGGCTGGCGGAAGGGGGCCTCAAGCTCATCCTGGCCGATGCCAAGATGTCGCCGCGGGTGGTGATGCTGGATCCCGAAGCCGCGCAGACCGCCCCGGCCAGGCTCCTGGCCGCCTCGGGCATGAACGCCCTGGCCCACTGCGTGGAGGCAGTCTACTCGACCCAGACCCAGATCCTGAGCCAAGCCTATTGCATGGCCGCCATAGGGCCCATCACCACCTACCTGCCGCGCCTGGTGGCGGACATGAACGACCTCGAGGCCATCGGCGAGATGCAGGTGGCCGCCACACTCTCCAGCATGGGTGTCTACAGCGCCTGGACCGGCATCCACCACGGCATGGTCCATGTCATCGGCGGCCGTTTCACCGTGCCCCACGCCAACATCCACGCGCTGATGCTGCCCTACGCCATGCGCTGGAACCTGGACGGCACCACCGAGGCCATGGCCCGCATGGCCCGGGTCATGGGGGTGAGCGAGCCGGACGACGTCAAGGCGGCGGCCGAGGCGCCGGAGGTCGTCTACGGCATGAACGTGAGGATGGGATTGCCGCTGCGGTTGCGGGACCTCGAGATCCCCCGGGACGCGCTGCCGTCCCTGGCCGAGGCGGCGCTGGACGACATCAGCACCCACAACAACCCTAAGAAGATCCACTCGGCGTCACAGGTGCTGGAGTGCCTGGAGATGGCCTGGTAGGAGGCGGCCTGCCCAAGGTCGGGAGCGGGTGGTGAGTCCGTGTCGGATTACGCTTCGCTAATCCGACCTACGGGACTGCAATAACTTTATATCCAGCAGTACCCGGTCAGTTGGCGGTAGTAACGCTACGACGGGGCATGGCGGTCAGCGCCCCAAAGCCCGGATTGGCCATTATCGTCCATAGTGACTCTTGGCAAAGGGCATCACCCGGACACCAGCAGCCGGGGGTTGCGCTTCATTGCGGTCTCGATATCCTCGGCCGGGATTCCCTGGTCGACAAGCCCCACGGCCAGCTTGCGCAATCCTTCTGCGGGACTCACCCGGTCCACCTGCCCCACGTCCGTGGATAATATCGCGCGGCTCGCTCCCACCGCCCTGAAGATCGCCGCGGTCTCGGCCAACGACACCAGGCCCATGTCCACGAGGATGAAGCTCAGCTCGATGTAGGCCCCGGCGGCGGCCAGCTCTTTCAGCTCCGAGAGGCCCAGGGCCGGAGGATCATAGCAGGGGTGGGTGACGATGACCTTCTTGACTCCAAGCGCGCGTGCCCGCTCCATCACGTAGAACACCTCGTCCCGCCCCGCGTGTCCGGTGGCCAGCACCAGGTCGTGGTCGGCCGCCAACCGGAGGACCTCATCCAACCGCGGCCGCAGTCCGGTGGCCAGCACGTTGATGGGCTCCACCTCATGAATGGGTTGGGCCAGGCTGGAGACAGCGCCGCCGCACCACTCCGGCGGGATGTCGTATTGCTCCCCTTCGTGGTGCCGCGCCGTGAGATGGGCGGCGGCGTGGACGGTGGGCAGCCACACCACTTTGAGGTAGGGTTCGTCGTCTGCCGACGGCCCCAGGGCGCCGCGCACCGCCGCGGGATTGATGCCGCCGACGTAGTGGTTGAGCACCACCGAGCCGTGGAGCCGGATGCCGGTGAGTTCGTGGGCCATCTGGACCCAGCTCGTGGTGGCGGCGATGTGCGACTTGAGCACGGCTCCGGCCAGCCCCGACTGCCCCACGTGCCGGGCCAGCGACACCGCGTCGAAGCGACGCGGGATCCCTTCGGGTCCGCAATGAACGTGCAGGTCCACCGCCCCGGTGATGTCGTATTCGCCAGCGGTTTCAGGAGTGCTCATGGGAGACTCGTTTCCATCATTCCGGACACCTCTCCGTCATCCCGGCCTTGATCCGGGTGCTCTGCGCATCCGCATTGGCAGCACCATCGAAAAAAAGGGCGCCGAGGACATGTCCCTCGGCGCCTATTTCGCACGCGGCGGACACCACACTAGACCTAGCCTACTTCTGCCCGCCGAAGATCCGCTTCATGATGGCAACGTCTTCCGGAGAAGCGGCGAGAGAGTCCTTCCACATCTTCTGAAGGTCTGCGCCGGTGGCGGGGAGAATAGGCCGATTGAGCTTCTTGGCCTCAGCCAGAAACGCCGGATCCTTCATGGTTTTGTCGAACGCGGCGCGCATGATGGCGACGCGTTCCGCGGGCACTCCCGGCGGCATGGCGTAGGGACGTCCGTAGCGTGAGAGGAGAAAGGTGGCTCGTACCAGTTTTTTGTGCTGCGGCGTCTTGGCCATCTCCTCGATCAAGGGAGCGTCGGAAAACTCCGGGCTCTTCTTGCCATCCGCCGTGCCGGTTTGCGCGAGTATGACGATGTCCCCGGCCTCCCACATGTCCCCGAGCTGGTCCAGGAACGACGAATGCGAGTTGCCGGAGACGTCCACCTCGCCCTGCCGAAAGGCAAGGCTGAACTGGCGCGCGCCGGGATAGCCGAACACGTACTCGAAGAGCTTTTCGCCTCTCATCGCCTCGAGAATGTTCCCCATAACGTTACCCGTGGCCTGAGGCCCGCTGACCGACACCGTGGCTCTTCTGCCGGACTTCTTGATGTCGTCCAGCGTCTTGAAACGGTCCTTCCTGCTGTAGATGATACAGTTCTCGATGGCGGCGACGCCGATGGCGTTCATCTTGTTGAAGTCGAACCTTGCCCGCTTGTCGCCGATGACCTGCCAGTTCCACACGCCCCAACTGATCTGCTCCATCACCGTGCCATTGCGCGGCGCCTTGCTGTAGAGATAGTGCGTCGCCAGAAGACCTCCCGCACCCGGCATGTTCTGCACGATCAGCGTCGGATTCCCGGGAATATGTTTCGAGATGTGGCGCGCGATCAGTCGCGTGTAGGTGTCATTACCGCCTCCCGGCGAGGAGGAAACGATCATCCGGAGCTTTTTCCCCTTGTAGAAATCGTCTGCCGCCCCTGCCGATCCCGTTCCGATCACGAATAGTACGAGCAGCACAAAACCCAATGTCGCCTGCATTGTCACCTCCCAAGTGTGTTACCGATATCCGGAACTCCTCCGTGAGGCCCCGCCCGCTACGACGTGCAAAACGCTTCATCATCCAGCCTCACTGCCATGGACCGCGGATTATAAGGAGCCGCCGGTCTCCGTGTCAACAACGGCGCCCGCACAAACAAAAAAGGCGCCGGAAGCTTCCCCGCTCCCGGCGCCTTTGCTTGCCACGTTCCGGTCCGGCACTACGAATCGCCGAATATCTCCTTGAAGATACCCTGGTTCTCGGGGGCGCGTTTTCCGGCCTCGTGCGGGCATCGGCGCAAGGTTCCCTGTTCCCTCATGCCGTGCCGCAGACGTCCATGGCAGTGTGGGCCAGCACCTTGGCGCACTCCACCATCTCGCTGATGAAGATGTAGCTGCCGTCCGGGCCGGGGTCGAGGAAGCCGCCGCCCGGGCCGTAGTGGAGGCAAGGGATGCCGTGCTTCCAGAGCCAGCAGCTATCGCCGGCGGAGTAGGACATGGGCAGGTGGGCGCCGATGAGGTTGGGCGGAGAGCCGGTGACCTTCTCGTGGTTCCTGGCCACCGCCTGGACGATGGCCGCGTCCGCGGGCACGTCCAGAGGGTCCATCACCAGCCGCCGGCAACCCTTGAAGAAGGCTGGCGGCGGGATCTCGATGGCGTAGTCGAAGTGCGGGTCGCTGTCCTTCAGGGGATCGAGGACGCGCCTGACATCGGTGATGACCGAGTCCGCGCTCTGTCCCGGCACGAAGTGAACGTCTACGATGATGGTGCAAAGGTCGGGCACGTAGGGCGGCTCGGTCAGCACGTAGCCCTCGCCGCGGCCGCCGATGATGCTGCCGACGTTCAGGCGGGGCAGGGCGGGAAGGTCGGCCCGTGGCGTAAAGGTGAACTCGACCTCGCGCAGGGCCTCGATGACCCGGGTCATCTGTCCCACGGCGTTCACCGTCTCCTCGATCTTGCTCACGTGTCCGGTGACACCATGGGTGTGGATGGCGAAGTGGACGATGCCGCCGTGCACGGTCACGAGATTTCCCAGGCCGAAGGGCTCGGGCAGCACCGCCATGTCGGTGCGAAAGCCGCTTTCCATCAGGAAGTGCGTGCCTTCGCCTCCCTGGGTCTCGCCGACGACGCAGGCTAGCACCAGATCGCCCCGCAGCCTCACGCCCGCTTGCCGGACGGTCTCGGCCGCGGCGATCATGGCGGCGACGCCGCCCTTCATGTTCTGGACCCCGTGGCCGTAGAGGCGGTCGCCTTCCACTACCGGCGTCCAGGGGTCCCGTTTGCTGCCCCGGGTGAGGGAGTTGATGTCGATGTGCCCGTTGAACATCAGGCTCGGGCCGCCGCCCGCGCCCTTGAGCGTGGCGATGGTCTGATGGCGGCCCGGCTCCACTTCCTGCAGGGACACGTGGTAGCCGCGGTCGGACAGGTAGTCGCGCAGGAACAGGGCCGCCGGGGTCTCGTCGGGGCAGAGGCTCGGTATCTTGATCAGCTCGCCGGCGAGTTTGAGGAGCCCTGCCTCGTCCACCGTGATTTCAGGTGTGGTCATGAGTACGTCCGTTCAATCGCGAGTGGCGTCCTTCGACTTCGCTTCGCTACGCCTGTCCTGAGCTTTGTCGAAGGGCTCAGGACGAACGGGAAAGGCATCCATAAACCGTTCGTCCTGAGCGTAGCGAAGCGAAGTCGAAGGACGCCACTCGGAGGGGCAGGGGGTTCTCGGGTGATCCTGCCGATCATCCGCCCGCGCCGGAGCCGGTCAGCCGCAGCACCATGCCGGCCATGAGCATGGCGCCGTGGGCCAGGGCCTTTTCGTCCACGTCGAAGGTGGCGGTGTGGTGGCCCGTGGGGGTGCTGCCGCCCAGCAGGAAGTAGAGGGACTTGCCGCCGCGTTCCTGGACCCGGCGCATGAAGTAGGTGGCGTCCTCGCCGCCGCCCAGGGGCCGGGCGTCGTGGATGCGGAAGTGCACCGGCGACGACCCCGCCACCCAGGCCAGGTGGTCCTTCATCTCGCCGTCGGATTTTGCGCCGATGGTACGGCCGGTGATCTCGGTGCTGACATCGACTCCCTGGAGCGTGGCCGCGCCCGACAGGCAGCGGCGCGCGCCCTCCTCCATGAGCTCGCAGATCTCGTCCGTGCCGCCCCGCACCTCATACTTCATGAGGGCGTCGGACGGGACCACGTTGGTGCCGGTACCGGCGTTCAGCACGCCGACGTTGACGAAGGTAGCGCCCTGGCCGTTGCGGGGCAGGGCGTGAAGCGCCAGGGTGGCCTGGCAGGCCGCCAGCAACGCGTTCCGGCCGCGCTCGGGAGCGCCTCCGGCGTGGGAAGCCACGCCACGGAAGCGCGCTTCCATCTTGACGGACGAAAGGAAGTGGGTGGCCTCCAGCGCCACTTCACCCAACGGCAGCGTCGGCCCGCCCATGTGCAGGCAGGCGAAGTAGTCGGCGTCGTCCACCACCCCCGCCTCGACCATGGGATGGGCGCCGCGGCCGCCTTCCTCCGCCGGCTGGAACAAGAGCTTGACGCGGCCGCGCCAGTCCGGGTCCTCGGCCAGCAGCTCGGCGGCGCCCAGGCCGATGGCGACGTGGGCGTCGTGTCCGCAGGCATGCATGACCGCGGACTTCCCGGATGCGAAACCCTGGGCCACCGGCGGGTGCGCCGCATCGGTGGACTCGGACACCTCGGTGGCGTCCATGTCGAAGCGGAGCGCCACGGTGGGGCCGTCGCCCCGTTGGAGAATGCCCACGGCTCCCGGGACCTCGATGTCCCGGGCCAGATCGCCCGCCTGGGCTCGGCTCTCCTTCACCACCGCGTCCTCGGGCCATCCGCGCACCGCGTCCGGTTGAACACAGTCGGCCCCCGTCTCCACCCGATATCCCAACTCCCGCAGCCGGTTCACCACGATGCCGGTGGTGCGGAACTCGGTCCAGCCGGCCTCCGGATGGCGGTGCAGGCTGCGCCGGATGTCGGTCATGCCCGACAGCTTGCGCTCCGATTGCCGGGTAAGCTCTTTCAGGTGTTCAGCGATGTTCTCGGCCATGGGGCTTTCATAACCCCGAACCGGGGGGGAAGCAACGGGGACAGGGGACGTGTCAGCGGGTCAAGAATTCTTCGATCAACTCGGCGTAGCGCCACGGATCCTCCAGGTAGGGGGCGTGTCCCACGCCGGTCATCTCCACGTGGTGGGCGTCGGGCGGGAGCCCCACCAACGCTTTCCAACGCTCCTCTTTGACCACCGGATCCAGCTCTGCGGTGATCACCAGCAGAGGCGCCGTCACCTTGGGCAGTAGCGGCGTGTTGTCCGCCTCCAGCATCATGGCTCCGGCACAGAGCTGTCCCTCCGGGCGCATGTCCAATGCGATGCACGCAGCCAGCTCGACCACCTCGGGAGAGGCGTCGGGCGGCAGCATCTTGCGCGCGCGCAACAGCCCGTAATCCCGTGGTCCGAGAGATTCGTACTCCTCGATGCGACCGGTAAAACGCGCCATCAGGGGGCCGCCGGGCGGTTCGCCGTACCCCGGATGGGTGCACGACAGCACCAGGCTGGTCACATGGTCCGGGTGATTGGCCGCCAGGCGCACGGCGACGATGCCGCCCATCGAATGGCCCACCACGGTGGACGGGCCGCATCCCAGCGCTTCCATGAGCGCCAACGCCTGTGCGGCGAACGCGTCGGCTCCGCCTTCGACGGGCTCCGAGTCCCCGAAGCCGGGGGCGTCCCACGAGATCACGCGGTACCGGTCCGCCAGCGCCTGGAACTGACGGACCCAGCTTGCGGATCCTCCGCTCATTCCATGGAGCAGCAGAAGGCTCGGTCCCGAACCCGCCTCCCGGTATGAGAGGGCGCCGCGGGCGAGCTTGACCACCTTGCGTTTGGGGAGGGCGGTCATTGCGGATGGCGTCTCGGCTTGGTGAACCATGGTTCTAACCTGCCTTGCAGTCCCGGGCCTTCTCGCTCAACCAGTCGGCGGCAGCCTCCGACATGCCCAGCTTGTTGTGGGCCGTGCCGGGGACGGTCTCCTGACGCCACCGGAAGGGCGCCTGAAGGCTCTTTGCCACGTTCCCGGCAGTCTCGAAGAACCTCACGCCGCGCTCGAATCGGTGGCGGCCCTGGGCCATGGCCTCCTCTTCGCGATTGAGCCGGTGGTGATTGGGGTTGTTGTCTTCCTCACCCAGCAGTACCACGAGATCCTTTGTGAAGGTAGCCCGCAGCTCGTCGGGACTCAGTTTCGCATCGGCCATGCCGTAGGGGATCGGCACGCGATCATCCACCATCGTGTACCAGCCGGAGTTGGCGGCGAGCAGGACGACGGCGACCACGCACACGGCCCACGCCGGGAGGCGACACCGGCGCAGGGTAGACTGCACGGAGATTGGCCTTCCCCTGTAGGGGCGGGTTTCAAACCCGCCCGCGCCCGCAGAGCGCTATTCGTGGGCGGGTTTTAACCCTCCCTACGAGCCTTCCCGGGCGAGCTCCACCACCCGCTTGCGCTGTTCCTGGGTGCCCAAGGGCATGAGCAGGGGAATATCCAGGCCGCCCTCGACGAAGTCATCGAGGCGCCGGCGGCACTCTTCCGGGGTGCCGGTCACCGAGTGGGCGTGGACCACTTCGTCGCTGATGAGGCCCTTGGCCTCGTCCCACGCCCGCCGGCCGATGGCGTCGGCCAGCCGGTCCTGGTCCACTGCGCCGCCGCCGAGCCGAAGGTTCTCGGCGTGATGCCTGTTGCGGAAGATGTAGGCCAGGAAGGTTTTGGTGGCGTCCATGGCTTCCCGGGGGTCGTCCGAGACCGAGGCTGCGATGAAGCCGGCCACGTCGCCCTTGGCCGGCTTTCCGGCCCGGGCTGCGCCCGCCTCCACCTCCTCGACGCAGCGCCGGATGTAGGCCGGCGTGCAGCCCGCGGACAAGAGCACGCCGTCGGCGGTCTCACCGGCCAGCCGCAGCATGCGGGGCCGGACCGCGGTCATGTAGATGGGGATCTCGGTCCGGGGCGTGAGCCCCATGCTGGCGCCGTTCATGGTGAACACCTCACCCTGGAATTCCACTGTCTCGCCGGCCAGGAGCTTGCGCAGCAACGTCATGTACTCGCGCATGGTCCTGAGCATCCGGTTGGCCTCGATGCCGATCTCCCGGAGCGCGGTGGGGTTGGCGGTGCCCGCGGTGGCCGCCACCCGGCCGGGGGCGAACTCTTCCATGGTGGCCAGCGCCATGGCGGTGACCATGGGGTGGCGCGAGTAGGGACTCAGGGGCGCCGGGTTGACCTTGATCCGCGGGGTCTTGGCGAGGAACGCCATGGCCGAGGCGATGGAGTCCCGGAAGCAGATGTGGTCGGACATCCAGATGGAGTCCATGCCGATGTCGTCGGCCATCTGCGCCAGCTCGATCATCTCCTGTATCGAGTAGAAGCCGTCGAAGCATAAACCTGCATGCATGGCCCGACAGGTTAAATCAAAGGGGAGGGGAATAAAAGTGGGTCAATTGGAATGGTGTCCTTCGACTTCGCTTCGCTACGCTCAGGACGAACGGTTTTGCAAACGCTCAGGACGAATGGTTCTGGAAACGTCCGGATCAATGGTTTCGGAAACGTTCAGGACGAAGGGAACCGCTCAGTATGACCGGTTTTCGGAAAACTTCACCGTTCGTCCTGAGCCCTTCGACAAAGCTCAGGACAGGCGTAGCGAAGCGAAGTCGAAGGACGCCGTTTTTTACCCAAACCCGGTTCGCAGGATTTCCTTCAGCGTGGCGGTGTCGGCGCCCTCCAGCCCCATGTCGGCCAGGGTGAGCCCGTTGCGGCGGTAGTCGGTGCGGTTCATCTCCGAGGCCAGAGTGATGAGCGACTGGATGACGGGCGTGTCGATCTCCAGCAGGGCGGCGAGCTCGGCCATGGGCACGAGGCCGTAGCCGACGTCCTCGTGCACGTAGCGGTGGTCGTGGGTCCTTGGGGCCGCGATGGTCTTGTTGGGCTCGCTCTCCTGCGTGGCCTGGAAGACGGAGCCGCTTTCGAGGGCGGCGTCGGAGGTGAGGCCGGCGGCGTGGAAGATCTCTACGAAGGTGCGCGGCCGGAGCCCCAAGGCGCGTACGACGGCCAGCCGTTCCCGGTCCACCCCCTCGATGATGCGCGCCACCGCGGGCGAAAGGGCCTGTCGATAGAACAGCATCTCTCCGCCGTGCCGCTCGATCCAGCCGGCGTTTCCCACCATGCCCGCCGGGTGCATGATGGCGTTGATGTTGGACAGGCCCGTCTCCAGGACGTTCTCCGCAGGTACGACGTTGGGAAACACCGCGGTGATCTCGGGCAGGATATCCGGTCCCGATTCCGCCGGAAACGCCGCGCACGCGAGGTTGGCGGTGCGCCGGTAGACCTCCACCCGCGCCGGTCCGGCCATGCGGCAGATGCAGGTGAGGGTCACGGTCTCGCAGCACCGGACGGGGATGCGGCGGCCCGCCCGCCGCAGCTCGTGGACGAAATGCAGGCTACCCCCGGTCTGGCCGGGGTTCAGGTGCACGATCTGGCGTTCGGTAAGCAGTGGCGCCAGTGCGCGGGCCATGAACCCGTGGGCCACGGCCGGGACGGCGATGGTGATGAGATCCGCGCCGGCCACGGCTTCGTCCAGCGCCGAGGTGATGAGGTGGGGCCGTCCGAAGGTCTCCCGCCCTTGCTCCACCAGATCGACGCCGCCGCGGCGCAAGAACGGTTCCAGGGTTGTCGCCGAACGGGAATAGAGCCGGGTCTCGAACCCGCGGATTGCGAGATCCGCCGCGGTGGCGCACCCGCCGTTGCCCGCGCCGAGAACGGCCACTTTCTCAACAGCCATAATCAGTTAGAGTATAACTCCGAAATAAAAACATTAATTCAGGAACCTTTGTCCAACCGGTACCGCTCCACCTTCTCCTCGTCCAGCTCGACGCCCAGGCCCGGCCGGTGCGACACCTTGACGGCGCCGTCGGCGAACTCGAAGGGCTCGGTGACGATGTCGTCCTTGTAGTAGATGCCGGCGATGCGTCCCGTGGCCTCGGCATCCGGGGTGGTGACCGGGATGACGCAGGCCAGGTTCGCCGCCGCGGTGGACGCTGCCAGATGGACATTGGCGGCGTTGCCCACACCCATCTCCACCGAACCGTTGACGTTGCACGGAAACCCCGCGGCTTCGGCGATGGCGGCCACCTTCTTGGCCTTGAGCAGGCCGCCGGGCTTGGTGGTGTAGATGGAGATGATGTCCGCGGCCTTCTTCTCGATGATCTCCAGGACGTCCCAGGTGGTCCAGGCGCTCTCGTCGGCCATGACGGGGGTGTCCACCCGCCGGGTGACCTCGGCCATGGCATCGAGGCCCTCCACGGGCTGCTCCATGTAGAGGATGTTGTACGGCTCCATGGCCTTGGTGGTCTGCACCGCCTCCTTGGCGGATTTGTAGCCGTTGTTGGCGTCCACCGTGAGGTTCATGTCCGGCCCCAGGGCCTCGCGGACCCGCCGCAGGAGCTCGACGTCACGTTTCGGCTCCACCCCTCCCTTGAGCTTGATGGTCTTGACGCCTTCCGCCTTGACACGCCGCACCTCGGCCACCGCCTCGTCCATATCCATGAGGCCGATGCTGTGGGAGATGGGGACCGACTCCCGGTAGAGTCCCCCCAGAAGCTGGTAGGCCGGTACCCCTGCGGCCTTTCCCGCCACGTCGTAGAGCGCCATGTCGATGGCCGCCTTGGAATAGGGATATCCCTTGACGGCCTGGTCCATGAGGGTGTGGATCCACTCGATGCGGCGGGGGTCCTCGCCTTCGATGCTGGGTGCCAGTATGTCCCGGATCACCGCGGTCACGGAGGTGGGCGTCTCGCCGTAGTAGCGCATGTGGTCGCCGCCCCAGTCCTTGAGCGCCGGGGCCTCGCCCAGGCCGGTCCAGCCGTCGTCGGTTTCCAGCTTCACCAGGAGGTAGACCCCGATGGGGGTCTTGAGATTGGCCCACTGGTGGACCCGTCGCGTCGGAATCCTGACGGGAATGGTTTCGATGGATTGGATCTTCATCTTTGCTCCAATGGGTGAACTCGCCGGCGGTTCGGGTTTACGGCGTTGGGGCAGGGGACCCTCAACCAATCTGAATCAGCTTGTCGGTGTCGGTGGCGTCCGAGAGCAGCTCGCAGCCGTCCCGGGTCACCAGCAGCATGTCCTTGTTCTGAAGCCCCATGCGGCCGGGGATGTAGACCAGCGGCTCGATGGCTACCACCATGCCTTCCTCGATCACCTCCTCGCCGTACCGCCCCAGGTAGGGCTCTTCGTGCAGGAACACGCCGATGCCGTGGCCCACGAAGCTGATGGGCTCCAGGCCCAGCTCGTCGAATTTCTCCAGGAACCGTTGGTACACCGTCTTGGCGTGGGCCCCGGGCTTGATCAGGTCCATGACCAGGTACTTGCACTCGATCAGGTTGTCCCAGATGCGCGCCTGCTCCTCGGTGGGAGAGCCCACCACCGCGGTGCGGCACACCCCGGCGTGGTAGCCGTCCAGGACGCCGAATATTTCCATGCGGATCAGATCCCCCTCGCGAAGCGCCCGTTCGGTGGGGCCCACGTTGGGAAACTGGCTGCGCTCCCCGGAGGCGATGATCATGAGCTTGAAGTGCTGCGCGCCGCCCGAGAAGATCCGGCCGGTAAGCTCGCCGGCCATCTCCAGCTCGGTCATGCCCGGACGGGCGTGCGCCAGGGTCTCGCCGATGGCCCGGTCCGTGATGCGGCTCAGGGAGCGCAGGAGATCGATCTCCCTGGCGGTCTTGACCTGACGCATGTCCCCATAAATCCTGTCCGCCGCCACGAAGCCGGCCTCCGGCAGGAGGTCGCGGAGCGTGGCGAAGTCTCCGGCGGGAAGATACTCCATCTCCACGCCCACCGTGGCCCCGGCCAGCCCCCGGTCCTTCAGGGCGTCGGCGACTTCCCGGACGGGATCGTCGGTGAATTCCCGGTACACCCGGATATCGTCGAAGGCGGCATGCGCCTTGACCGTGGTCTCCTCCATGTCGATGGTCACCATGGTGGTGTGGCCGGACCGGTCGACGATGCACATGGCGTGACGCCAGCGCATGAGAAGCTGAGACGGCACCACGAATCCCGTGGTGTAAGCGAGGTTCTCCGGCGAGCTGGCGATGAGAGCGTCGAGGCCCCGCTCCTTCATCACCGTCCGCTGCTTTGCAATGATGTCCTGGTCCATGGTGTTTCACGCTCCAAAGGGCACCCGTCAGGCATCCTTCGTCGGCTTGGGAGCATACAAGTCAGGCTTGGTATCATCAACAGCACTCTGCTGGACGAAATGCTTGCCTATTGTAGCCACGTGAGGCTACAATAGGCGCCATGATAACCGTTGGTATTCGGGAGTTGAAGGATCGCCTGAGTGAGCATATTCAGATGGTTCGCCGCGGCGAGGAGATACTGGTCACGGATCGCGGCGAAGTCGTGGCTGAGTTGCGTCAGCCTGCGAGCGCACCGGGAACCGCCACCTATCCGGGTCTGGTACGCCACGCCCGCGCCGGCAAGGCGCGCATCGGCGCGCCCAACCGGCGTGAACTGTATCCGTCCATGAAGCCGTTCCTGTCTCCAGGCGCCGCGAAGCGGTTGCTCGATGAGGAGCGGGGCGACCGGTGAATCTCTACGCCGAGTCCAGTGCTGTGCTGGCATGGCTGCTCGGTGAGGACCATGGAGGCGAGGCGCAGCGGGCAATCGCCGCCGCAGACCTCGTTCTCACGTCTGAACTGACGCTGATCGAATGCGATCGTGTTCTCGCTCGCGCAGCGGCACTCGGAGAGCGCAGTGGCGCTGAGGTCGCCACGCGGCGTGGACTCGCCGCCGCCGCAGCCGACCACTGGGTCGTGCTTTCCATCGACAGCGAGGTCGTGGCGCGGTCACGACAAGCGTTCCCTCGCGAGCCGATACGAACGCTCGATGCCATTCACCTGTCCACGGCGCTGTTGGCTCGCAATCTGGTAACGGAGATGTGGCTGTTGTCGCTGGACGAGCGCATTCGTGGAAACGCCGTCGCACTCGGATTCGATATTGCGCCGACGGTAGCGCCTTGACTCGTTGCGGGCAAAGGCTATTCCTACCCACACGAAACCCGGAAGACCCCTCTTTTCAAAGCAGCCC
The DNA here is from genome assembly GCA_965221155.1 of uncultured Binatia bacterium (SeqCode). Taxonomy (GTDB): domain Bacteria; phylum Desulfobacterota; class Binatia; order UBA9968; family JAJDTQ01; genus JAJDTQ01. Next base: position 4,351,864 of record OZ244869.1, read on the forward strand.
CCATCGTATAGGACATTGACCTTGACGGGTTCGCAAGGCTCACGGCGCGGCCGGCGCGCATTCGCCGACCCGCGCGCCCGGGAGAGCCGCCGGCCAATGCGGCCCACCGCCTCCGCCTGATCAATCCATCAACCGGAAGGAACGCTCATGTTGCTCATCAATAATCAGGAAGTGGAAGAGTTAATGGACATGAAAGCCTGTCTCGAAGCGCTGGAGACGGGCTATGACGACCTCGCCCACAACGACGCGGTGTACCGGCCGCGGCTCGACGTTTGGGTGCCCTGCGAGCGTCCGGACGGCTACTACCGTTGGGGCACCATGGAAGGGGCCAGCCGCACGGTCGGCACGTTCGCCATCCGGATGAAGTCGGACGTGGTCTATTGGCCCGGCGGCGACACCGAGGAAAAGTACTGCATGGAGCCGGGCAACTACTGCGGTCTCATCATGGTGTTCAGCATCGCCAATGGCGAGCCCCTGGCCATGGTCAACGACGGCGTGCTCCAGCACATGCGGGTGGGGGGCTGCGCCGGGTTGGGGGCCAAGTACATCGCGCGGGAGGACGCCTCGGTGGTGGGCATGTTCGGTTCCGGCGGCATGGCGAAGACGTACCTGATGGCGTTCAAAGAGGTCCGGAACCTCGAAGAGGTCAGGGTGTACAGCCCCACCAAGGCGAACCGGGACGCCTACGCGGCCGAGATGAGCGAGACCCTGGGCCTCAAGGTCACGGCGATGGACCGGCCGGAGGACGTGGTGCGGGGGGCCGACATCATCTCGGCCTGCACCGACTCCACCCGGGTCGTGTTCGACAACCCCGAATGGCTCAAGCGCGGCGCCCACATCACCTGTGTTCGCGCCTGCGAGATCGGCCCCCGGGCGGTGAAGGCCTGCGACGTCTCCGTGAAGCTCGGACGGAACACCATGGTCACGCTCGACGAGGGGATGGTGCGGCTCCATGGGAACGTGGGCTATGTGGCCGGGCAGCCGGAAGAGATCGCGCGCATCCCGAACCCGACGGTGGACAACTATACCGGCGACTACTTTGACTACTTCATGGACGTGAAGCTCGGCCGGAAGCCGGGCCGGACGAGTCCCGACCAGACCACCTTCTTCATCAACGCGGGCACCCAGGGGCTCCAGTTCGCGGCCTGCGCCGGGCGGGTCTACCAGATGGCGAAAGAGAAGGGCATGGGCCGCGAGCTGCCCACGGAATGGTTCACCCAGGACATCCGGGACTGAGGAACTGAAGTCCGGTGGCCTGGCGGGACGGGCGGTGCGCGGTGCGGGTTTTGGTCGTGGTATTCGCTGCGCTCCAACTGCTCGGCGGCTGCGGGTCGGTGCCGCCGCACCCGGAGCCGCCACCCCTGGCGACGGCACTACCGGCGTCCGCGGTGCCGGTGGAGGTCCGGGATGACCAGGGCGTGCGGTCGCTCCGGGCGGCCGTGGCGGAGAGCCTGCGGTTCCTCGACGCCCTCCCGGCGGAACGGCTCCTGGGGCAGTGGCCCCGGCGGGTGACGGCGGAGGCGGTCCGGGCGTCCCTGGCCGAGTTCCTGGATCTCCTGGACGAATCACCGGAATCGGGCGAGGGCTGGCCGCATCGGGTGGCGGAGCGGTTCGATTTCTTTCCCGCGCCGTTGCGCGGACCACGGCGGGATGTCCTTTTCACCGGCTACTATCAGCCGGTGATCGATGCCAGTCCGGTGGAGACCGCCGAATACCGCTATCCCGTCTACCGGGAGCCGGAGGAGTCGCGCATCCGTCGAGCACTGGGGACACGGGCGGCCGGATACTCCCGCCACGACATCGACGTCCTGGGCAAGCTCAAGGGCAAGGGTTACGAGGTCGCCTGGCTCCGGGATCCTGTCGACCGCTTCTTCCTGCACATCCAGGGCTCGGGACTGTTGCGGATGACCGGCGGGCGCGAGGTGGCGCTCAACTTCGCGGCCTCCAACGGCAGGCGCTACACCAGCATCGGCAAGATCCTCATCGATCGGGGCGAGCTGGACCGGGAGTCCATGTCGATGCAGCGCATCCGCGCCTGGCTCGCCGAGTTTCCGGACGAGCGCGAGGCGCTGTTTGCCCGCAACGAGCGGTACATCTTCTTCCGGTTGGGAAAGGAGGGGCCGCTGGGAAGCCTCGGGGTTCCGTTGACCGCGGGACGCTCGGCCGCCACCGACCACCGGGTCTATCCCAAGGGCGCGCTCCTGTTCGTCGAGACTCGGACGCCGGTGGTGGACGAACACGGCGAGTTGGCCGGTTGGCGGCCGGTGCGGCGTGTCTTCCTGAATCAGGACACGGGTGCGGCCATCCGGGGTCCGGCGCGTGTGGACCTCTATTTCGGGACGGGTGACGGGGCAGGGGCCGAGGCCGGATACATGAAAAGCACAGGAAGGCTTTATCTCTTGATGAAGCGAGGAGCGGCGCCGCTCAACTGAACGGTGTCGGCGAACGAATAAACGCCAGGGAGGTTGCAATGGCATCGGTACTATTGTTGGGCCCGGAAGACATGAACGGGTTGATCACCATGAAAGAGGCGGTGGAGGCCATGGAGCAGGGGTACATGGACTGGGCCCGGAACCGGGAGTTGGCGGCGGTGCGGCGCCGCGTACACTCGGTTGCCAACGCGCGGGTGACGGTGCACCAGGGCGCGCCGAATTCCGCGGGAGTCACGGGAATCCTGACCCACTGCGAGCACGTGATGATCCACGACAACGGCATCCAGACCTACCAGACCCGGGGGCGCCCGGTGCGGGTGATGTTTGACGGCAACAACGCCGAGCTCAAGGCCATCACCATAGGGGAAGTCCGGGTCAAGGAGTTGCCCGACGCCAATAACGTCGTCAACGTCCAGACCGCCTGCTCCACGGCGGTGGGGATCAAGCACCTGGCGCGCCAGAGCTCCAAGGTGGTGGGGGTGTTGGGGTCCCGGGGCCAGGCGGAGTGCCAGTTGACCGCGTGCAAGGCGGTCATTCCCGGCCTCCAGGAGGCCAAGGTCTACAGCCCCAACCCGGAGAACCGCACCAGGTTCGCCGCCAAGATGACCGAGCTCCTCGACATGGAGGTGCGCCCGGTGGCCACCAATCGCGAAGCGGTGCAGGGCGTGGACGTGCTGCTGTCGGTGACCAACTCCAACGTGCCCACCTTTGACGGCGACTGGCTGGAGCCGGGAGTGCACCTGTGCTCCATCGTCTCCAGCAACATCGGCCTCAAGCGTGGCGGCTTCATCCAGCAGAAGCGGCGCGAGGTGGACGACAAGACGCTGCAGCGCTGCGACATCATCGTCTGCAATTCGAAGGAGCAGGAGATCCTGGACGAGCCCGGGGTGCTGTGGGACCCGGTCCAGCAGGGCGTCATCACCTGGGACGACGTGTGGGATCTGGGCGAGGTTCTCGCCGGACAGGTGCCGGGACGGACTTCGGAGGAGCAGATCAGCTTCTACAAGAACAACGCCTTCTGGGGAGTGGGCGACCAAGTCATCGGCGAGCTGCTATATCGCCGTGCGGTGGAGCAGGGGCGGGGCACGGTGCTCCCCATCGACGGCGCCGAGTACCGGGAAGCGTAAGGCAGCTCCGCTCCTTCGACTTTGCTCGGCTGCGCCTCGCTACGCTCAGGACGAACGGTTGCCGAGCACCCTCCGTTCGTCCTGAGCGTAGCGGAGCGCCAGCGAAGCGAAGTCGAAGGGCGGGCCGCCCTACGTCGCGCCGTTCTTCCTTTCGACGATCTCGATCCGGACGTCGTCCGGAGCGCGCACGAAGGCGATCTTGAGGCCGGGCCGGAGCAGACGCGGTTCGGAAAAGAACTCGGCTCCCCGTTTCCTCAGGTCCGCCGCGGCCTCGTCGAGGTCCTCCACCCGCAACCCGAAGTGGTCGAGGCCCACGTATGGCCGGTCCGGCGCGTTGTCGTGGTCGGGCTGCGCCCTGGCGATGCAGATGGTCAGGCCGTCGATGTCGACATCGACCCGGGGCCGGCCGTCCGTCTGGACGGACTCGACGATCTTTCCGTCGAACATGTCGTGGTAGTACCGGGCCGTGGCCTCGGGGCTCCTGCTTCTGAGGTGGAGGTGGTCCTGAGTGTACTTGGGCATGGTGTGCTCCTTGCGAGCCAAGGCGCGGGCGGGTTTGAAACCCGCCCCTACACCTGGTGTCGCGTCCTGCCGGTTTCCAGAATCCTGCCTTGCCGACGCTCCGTATCGTACAGGCCACGCAGGGCAACATCAACGGGCTCTCCCGCGTTACGGCCTGCGGTTCTCTTCTCTGGCGCTCAAGGCCAGAGGGGCCATGAGACCCACGCTTATGAATGACAGGACGGCCATGATCTGAAAGAGGGTGGGCAGTTCCATGACCCCCAGTAGCAGGCCGATGCCGGACACCCCGGCGGTCTTGGCGATCTGCTGGGTGAGGCGGTCCAGGGAGATGACGCCGCCGCGCAGCTCCAGGGGGGCGTTTTGTGTCAGCAGGCTCTTCTGCATCGGAGAGATCACCCCGTTGGCCAACCCGTAGAGGATCAGCACCGGAGCCATGGTGCCCGTTCCGGGGGCGAAGGACACGGCCAGAAGGGCGAGTCCGCTCACGATGAAGGCGCAGAGTACCAGGCTGCCCTTGTCCCACGAACCCGCCAGCCGGCCTGCCTGACTCGAGGTGACCATGGCGCCCAGGGCGTGGAAGGACCTCAGCAGTCCCGCCCCCGCGGTGGACAGACCGTGGGTCCGCACCAGGAACAGCGGCAGATAAGTGAAGAAGGCGTAATCCAGGAAGAAGCGCAGGAAGCCGGCGGCGAAGGCCAGCAGGAGCCGCGGGTTTCTGACCACCCGCGCCACATCCTTGAGGTAGCGTCCGGGCGAAGCCATGGTTGTTCCCCGGGTCTCCGGCATCCAGGCGACCACCAGGAGTCCCAGCGGGACGGCGGCCGCATAGGACAGGAACGGCCAGCGCCATCCGACAAGGGCCAGGACACCGCCCAGGGGCGGCAGCACCAGCTCTCCGATCCGATCGATGAAGACCTTCAACCCCTGGCCCGAAACCTCCCGGTTACCCTCCAGCAGGTCGCCGATGAGCACGATGGTCAGGGGAATGACGGCGCTGAAGCCGATGCCCTGAACCGCGCGCAGCACCAGCACCCAGCCAAAGCTGGGGGCGAAGGCGACGGCGGTTCCCGCGGCGCCGAACAGGAGCAATCCACCGGCCAACAGCGGCCGCCGGCCGTAGCGGTCGGCGGCGACTCCGATGAGCGGCGCCAGCACGATGGCCGGGGCGGTGTAGACGGCGATGACCAGTCCCACGTCCGCGTCGGTGATGCCCAGCGGCTCGATCATGGCAGGCAGAACCTGTTGAACGATGTTCACCCCCATGATCACCATCAGGCTGGACGCGTAGACCAGCCCGAGGGATCGCCGCAGGCTGGCGGGAAGCTCGCCGAGATCGAACAGGGAGGTGAGGGAAAAGCGCATGCCGGGACTCGATGTTCCTGTCTTACGCGCAGAGGGCACGCCCGGCAAGCCCCGGCCCACGCTTTCAAGTCACGGTCCCGGCTGGTAGATTTCCGTGTAGGGGCGGGTTTCAAACCCGCCCGTGTTCGGACACCGCAAGGTAGGTGGGTGGCGCAAACCCGCCCGTGTTCGGCATCGCAAGGTAGGTGGGTGACGCAAACCCGCCCGTGTTCGGACACCGCCGGAGGAAGCAGGCAGTGACGTTATCGATCTGGGTCGGAGTCTTCGGCGTGCTCGCCGGGGCGCTGGTGTCGGCGTGCTTTCGGGAACGTCTCGGGAGGCCCGAGCGTTACTGGCTCGTGGGCCTTGCGGCCGCGGCGCCGGCCTGGATCATCGCCCTGATCACGCTGCTGGACGGCTTGTCCGAAGACCATCCGGACAAGACTCTGAAGGCATTTCTGGTAGCCTCGTCCGCGGGCGGACTGTTGGGCGTCATCGCGACGGAGTTCTGCGTGAGATGGCTGAAGGCCAAGACCGCGGAAGCGCCGGCGGTGCTCTACTGGTTCCTCGGCACGGTGGCGCTCCTGCCTTCCTGGGGGCTGATTCTGTGGAGAGTATCGTGAGGCTCGGAGTGGCGCCGACCGCCCGGGCACCGGTACGACCCGGCCGGGAGGCCGGGACCGCGAGCCCGAGGCCCGGCAGGCGGCCCGGGTGGAAGGTCGCCGGCCTGGCGTTGGCCGCGGTCTCATGGCCGGGGCCGCTCTACGGTCACGGCGGGGTGGGGCATGAGCCGTTGCCGTTCGACGCGCTGGTCGCGATGTTCGGAATGATCAACTGGACCTTCCGCGCGGACATCGTCCTGGTGCTGGCGCTGGCCGCCGGCGTTTACCTTACCGGGTGGATTCGTCTGCGGCGGCAGGCCGAGGGGGCCGCCACCCTATCCGGCTTGGCGCTCTACCTCGGTGGTATCGCCGCGCTGCTGACGGCGCTGGTTTCCCCGGTGGACCGTCTCGCCGCGGAGCGCCTCAGCATGCACATGGTGCAGCACATTCTGCTGCTGATGGTCGCGCCGCTAGGCATCCTCCTGGCCAACCCCTTCGCGGCCGTGGTCTGGGGGCTCCCGGCCGGCATTCGGGAGCGCTTTGCCGGGCTGTTTCGTGAGGGCGGCCCGATGCGGTCCGTCCTGTCCGTGCTGACGTTCATGCCGGTGGCCTGGACGGTCTACGTCGTGAATCTCTGGGCCTGGCACCACCCGGCACTGTATCAGGCGGCGCTGCGTTACTGGTGGCTCCATGACCTGGAACACTGGCTGTTCTTCGCCACCGCGGTGCTTTTCTGGTGGCCCATCGTCAATGCGGCGCCGCTGTTTCGGCCCGGTCGCCCGCTGGGGACGAGAGTCGCGTACCTTTTGGCCGCGACGCTTCAGAACACCCTTCTCGGCATGGCGATTTCCCTGCCCGAACGGATCCTGTACCCGTTCTACGGCGCCGTACCCGTGTTGGAGGCGCTGAGTCCCATCCAGGATCAGGCCCTGGGCGGCGGCATCATGTGGGTCAGCGGCCACATGTACATCATCCCGATTCTGGTGCTGGTGGCCCGCAGGCTCATTGCCGAGGACGATGCGGTGAACGCCGCGAGTGGGGACGGGGGGCTTGCCCTCGGGCCGGGCCGCTCTGCCTCGCAGCCCACGGACTCATGAAACGCCATCTGCTTGCCTTGTTCCTCATCGCCTTGTGCCCCGTGCCCTTGGGGGCCGCCGAAGACGATCGTCTCAAGAAGCTTGGCTTTATGGTCCAGGAAGGCTTGATGGAATCTCCCGGCTTCGCCACCGAGGACGCGACCGGAAATCGTGTCGACTTGACGTCCTTCCGCGGCAAGGTGGTGGTGCTGAACTTCTGGGCGACGTGGTGTCCCCCCTGCCGTCTGGAGATGCCCGCCATGGAGCGGCTGTACCAGGAATTCCGGGAGAAGGGACTCGAGATCGTCGCCGTCAACTTCATGGAATCACGGGACTTGGTGCAGGCGTTTGCCGAGGAACAGAAGTTGACCTATACGATGCTGCTGGACAGCCGGGCCGAGATCGCGGAGCAGTACGGCGTGATGCGGTTGCCGGAAACGGTGCTAATCGGGCGCAAGGGCGAGGTCATCGCCAAGACCATCGGATACAAGGACTGGTACAAGGAGGACGTACGGGAGCTTGTGGCCGCCTTGCTCGATGACGAGAAGGCGGGACGGGGCGCCAACGGAGCGAGCCCCCGCGTGGAATCGGCGGGGTCGAGTGACTACGGTGCCGCTCTTGCCGTGGGCGCGGTCGTCCTTGTCCTGGCCGGGTGGGCCGCGTTCCGGATCCGGCGCGGCCGTGCCCGCGGCCCGGCCGGCTGAACGGCCGCGGCGGAGACAGCAAGTGTGGTCTTTCCCCAACATCGATCCCATCGCGTTCCAGGTAGGGCCTCTGGCGGTGCGATGGTACGGCCTCATGTACCTGTTCGGGTTCGTCGGCGGCTACTTCGTGGCCCGGTGGCTGGGCCGCAAGAGAGGCTTGGGGCTCGGGAACGAGGAGTTGGTGGAGTTCATCAGCTACGTGGCCATCGGCGTGGTTCTCGGCGGCCGGCTGGGCTACGTCATTTTCTACAATCTACCGTATTATCTGGCGTACCCGCTGCAACTCTTTGCCGTCTGGCAGGGCGGCATGTCGTTTCACGGCGGCATGCTGGGGGCGATGCTCGGGGGATGGTGGTACCTGCACCACAAGGGGTTGCCGTTCTATCCCGCGGCGGACTGCATCTCCGCCGCGGCGCCCTTGGGCCTGGGCCTTGGCCGGCTGGGCAATTTCATCAACGGCGAGTTGTACGGCCGTGTGACGGATGTGCCGTGGGGCATGGTGTTCCCGGGGGGCGGTCCGTTGCCGCGCCATCCTTCCCAGCTCTACGAGGCGTTCCTCGAGGGGGCCGTCCTGCTGGCGGTGCTGTTGTGGCTGGGTACGCGGGTGCGGATGCACGGCGCCGTGACCTGGGCGTTCATCGGCGGCTACGGCGTCATCCGGTTCCTGGTTGAATTCGTCCGAGAACCCGACGCCCATCTAGGGCTTTCGTGGGGATTGTCCCGGGGGCAGTATCTCAGTGCGGTTATGATCGTGGCGGCTGCGGCGTTCTTCTGGATACGCCGGCAGCATTCAGCGAGCCCGGCCCGTTGAATCCTGCCGCCGCCGTTCGCATGAGTGTTATTCGTCCATCTCGCCGAAGTAGTCTCTGAGGATGCGCTCCTTCACGTACTCCAGGGCGCCGAGGTCATGGAGAATGTCGCCGCCGGTGTCGTAAAAGAAGATGTCACCGTTCTTGTTGCGTCCCACCGCCATCAGCCATTCGAGCTCATCCCGGTCTTCGAGCAGGTAGTTGATGGTCTGGCTGGCGCCGCTGCTGTCGATGATGGTGACCTTCGGAGTTATCTTCTTCGGCTGGTTCATTTCTTCCTCCCGCGAAGCACTCTACACCAGTTGGGGGCCTTAGCTCAACCCTTTCAGAGACGGACGGCGGCCTTTTCCGATCGTCGCAATTTTCGAGCATGGAAACAGGACGAGATCTGTAACCTCTTGTAAAGACGGGCTAATCGTCCAATTTGTCCGATGGGCCAGTTCCCGCAAGGACCAACTCGGCCAGCGCTTCCACGTGAAACGTCTGGGGAAAGAGATCCACCGGGCGGATGCGCCGCAGGGCATAGCCCTGGGCCGCGAGTTGGCGCAGGTCCCGCGCCAGCGTCGCCGGATTGCACGAGACGTAAAGAATCTTTCGGGCGCCGAGGGCGGCCAGTCTCGGGGCCACCTCCTTGGCCCCCGTGCGGGGCGGATTCAGAACCAGCGTGCTGAAGCGCAGGCCCTGTCGGATCAGTTCCTCCACGCCTCTGGCGGCATCCTGCCGGCGCCACCGGATGTTGTGGAGACCATTGTCTTGGGCGTTGCGCTCGCCGTTTTGAACGAGTTGCCGGCTGGCTTCCACCGCCGTCACCTTCCGTACCCGCCGGGCCATCGGGAGCGTGAGGTTGCCCGCGCCCGCGTAGAGCTCGAGGACGTGGTCCCGTGCTCCGAATGCTCCCCACGAAAGCAACTCGTCCACCAGCCCCCGGTTGCCGTCCGGGTTCACCTGGCCGAAGGTGTCCGCGTCGTGGGTCAACGTCAGATCGCCATCCACCACGAAGGATAGGGTGGTTTCGCCCCATTGGCGGCGCCAGCCGGGACCCGCCACGATGATACCCGCCACCGGTCCGGTCACGGTCTCCTGGCAGGCGCGGGCGTCGGCGCCGCGGAGCCGGTGCCGGGTGGTGGCCGAGAGCACAAACTGACCGGCTTGGTCGGCGCTCAGGATCTCGACCCCGGAGACCCGCGTTTCAAGACGTTGAATCCATTGGGCGGCTACGCCAATGCCCCGGTCCGCATCCGGGTCGGCAATGAGGCAGTTGGCGATCTCCACCAGGTCCCGGGAAAACGCGCGGCGAAAACCGAGCGTCCCGGCGTCGTGCACGTGCAGGCGGATGCGGCGGCGGTACTGAAACTCCCGGGGCGCGGGCAGGATGGGCTGGATCTCGAAACCGCTGAGGCCGCCGACCCGGGTCAGGGCGTCGGTGACGTTTTGCTGCTTGGCGCGAAGCTGCGCATCGTACGCGACCTGCTGCCATGAACAGCCGCCGCAGGTGCCGGCGTAGGGGCAGGGCGCCGTCCGGCGCTCCGGCGACGGCCGCAGCAGCGACACCATCCGGGCCGTCGAGTAGCGCCTGTGCTCCTCTCCGACCTCCGCCGCCACCTGGTCCCCGGGAACCGTCAGCGGAACCAGGATGACCTTGCCGTGGTCCCGTCCGAGCCCCCAGGGGCCGTGGGTCAGGGTTTCGATGGTCAGTGAGGCGAAGTCGGTCATGGGTGGATGTTCTCCATCAGACGGGTCTCACCCGCCGGAGCGCTACGTCTATTCATGGCACGGAGCCCTTGCTATAAGTTAACGCTTCGGGGCGGGCAGCCGGCTCGAAGCGACATCCGGTCGCGGTTCAACCCGCTTGACGTCATGGAATACGACCCGCGTTACCTAAAGGCCATCGACGAGTTCAACCAGGGACTCTTCTACGAGGCCCATGAGACCCTGGAGGAACTCTGGCTCGAGGACCATGGCCCCGAGCGCGAGTTCTATCAGGGCATTATTCAGGTGGCCGCCGGTTACTTCAAGTGGGAGCAGGAGGTGCCGCAGGGCGCGCTCAAGCTGTTGCGCTCGGCCACTCGAAAGCTCGAACCCTATCGGCCCGGCTGTCTGGGCGTCCGCGTGACGGAGCTGCTGTCGGACATCGCAGCGGATCTGGCCGCCATCGAAGCATGGTGCGACAAGGGCGGCGCCGCACCCGAGTTGCGCATGCCGCGTCTGTCGCGACCGGACGAGCCCTCGCCTGACTCCAAAACCTCCCGCTAGTCGTGGGACAGAACACGACCCCATGTCCATACCCCCCCAGGTCATCGCGCTCTGCGCCTCGCTGTTCTATGCCTGCGTGCTGGTGACCTCGCGCCGGGGCATGCAGTACTCCACGCCCAAGACGGTCACCCTGATCTCCCTGTGTGTCCACACGGTCAGCCTGTGGACCGCGGTCTTGCTCACCGGCGGGATTCCACGGGTGGATGCCGCGGCCGTGTACGTTTTCATCGTCGCCGGCATGCTCCAGCCCATCATCCGGCTGTGCACCTATACCGGGGTGCACCGGGTCGGGGCCGCTCGTAGCGCACCCATACGGTCGACCCATCCCATGTTCGGCGTGTGCGTGGCCATCACGGTGCTGGGCGAGACCGCCACCATGGTGGCCCTTGTGGGGGTGGTCTCGGTGGTGTGCGGCATCGTGCTCATCACCTGGAAACGGGCCTCGGAGGTGCAGTCGTTTCGCTGGTGGGAATTCCTGTTCCCGCTGACCGCCGCCCTGCTGGCGGGAATCGTCCATCCCATGCGCCGTTACGCCCTCTCCATCTCCCACGAACCGCTCTTCTTCGCCGCGCTGGTGGGCATCGTCTCCCTCCTGTGTTTCCTCGCCTACATGCCGTTCAGCCGCGAGCCGCTGGTGTGGGATCGGAGGGCGATGCTGCCGTTTCTGGCGGCCGGCGCCGCCGAGACCTGCGGCATCCTGTTCGTGATCACCGCCCTGGGCATCGGCAGCGTGATCACGGTCTCGCCGCTGGTGGGCATCAGCCCGCTTTGGACCCTGTTGGGCACGGTGATTTTTCTGCGAGATCTGGAACAGGTCCGGCTCCAGACCGTCGTTGGCGCGATTTGCGTCATCGCGGGGACCGCCGCCATCTCCCTGGGCGGGTGATGGGAAACGCGGCCTATGAGGGCGTCCGGGAGGTGTTCGCTCGGACCAGCCGGTGTCTGCCGAGTCGCAGGTAGAGGCAGGCTGAAATCACATACAGGACGGCGATACCCAAGAGCGTGGGCTTGTAGCTCTGGGTGGCGTCGAAGATGGCGCCTGCCAGGAATGGACCGATCAAGCCGCCCCATTGGTAGAAGAAGCCCATGTTGCCGCGGACCTTGGCGAAGTGGCGGCGCCCATAGAGCTCTCCGACCAAGGCCCAGGTCACCGGAAACACGGCTTCCACCAAAGAGAACAGGGGAAGAAAGAGCCAGAGCCACAGGGTGTTCTGAGCATACGTCAGCAACAGGAGGCCGCCGGCTGCCACCAACATGCAGACGGCCATGACACGGGCCTTGTTGAGATGGTCCGCCAGCCAGCCGACGACCAGGTGCGTTGGAAGGGACAGAGCCGCAAATACGCCGAGAAACCGGGCTGCGGCCAGATCTCCCACGCCCTTCCAGACGAAAATCGGCACAAAGGCCTGAATGATCGTGCTGAGACCCAATACGCGGAAAAGGGTGGAGAACACGAGAAGCCAGAAGGGGCTGCCGCGAAGCGCCTCCCAAACGCCGACGTCGGCCTCGGGCGTTGCCGCGCCGCTGCCTGCCGGCTGACCGGCGATAGGAGGCATGTCTGAAGGACTGTCTCCGTCCGGCATCAGACCCATGTCCTCCGGCGAGCGACGGACCATGGCTGCCAGCGGCGTCCCCAGCACCAGGAAGACGGTTCCGGCGAGCACCATCCCCCACCGCCAGCCGTATTGGTGCACCACATAGGCCAGGACCGGCGCCAGGATGGCGCCGCCGACTCCGATGGAACAGCTCACCAGCGCCATGGCCCTGGCGCGCCAGCGGATGAACCAGCTATTGGCCAGCACCATCGGGCAGTGCATGAAGCCGGCGCCGAAGGCGAGTGAAACCACCCCCAGGTAGATGATGAGAAGGGTCCAGAAGGACTCGACCCAGTAGAGCATGATGTAGCCCAAACCGGTGAGCACGACGGCTACCATCATGATGGGTCGCGGGCCGAAACGGTCGATCAGATATCCGGCCAAAGGGCCTTCGAGAGCCCCTTCGGCCCGGGCCAGGCCGAACACCAGGCCCGTGGCCGCGCGATTGATGCCCAGGTCCTTGCCCAATGGCAGGACGAAGACCGTAAAGCCGTAGAAGTGGAACCCTCCGCCGAGAAACCGGAAGAGGCAGCCCACCAGCACCATCCGCCAGCCGTAGAACGAAAGATGGTTCCGGCAGGTTTGGACTAGATTGTTGAAGCGCATGCGCGTTAAGGCGCGTCCTTCGTCACGTCGCCGCCGATCATGATGCCGATGAGGTCGGTGATGTCCGGCGGCGACTCGGTCTCGCGTATCCGGCCGCCGGATGGAACGAGCCGGTCGGATGCCCCGGGAGAGATGGCGACGAACTTGTCCCCGATGAGCCCTCTGGCCCGGACGGAGGCGATGGCGTCTTCCTGGATGGCCACGCCCGGGTCGATGCGCAACATCAACCGTGCACGGTCGTCGACGAGGCCCATGGAGTCCACTCGGCCCACGTTCACGCCGGCGATCTCCACCGGGTCCCCGCGGCGGAGCCCGGCCACGCTGGCAAAGTCGGCGTACACCACGTATCCCGAATTGCCGAAGACTTCGAGCTTGCCCAGCCGGATGGCGAGGTAGCCAAGGCAGAGGAGCCCCGCCACCACGAAGAGGCCGACGACGATTTCAGTGGCTCTGTGGTTCATGTTGTGTCCGCCGCCGTGGAGATGGTGCGGTCCGTCTTCGGGGTCTCGGCCCCAAGGAACCGCCTGACCGCGGGATTGTGCGATTTCAGGAACTCCTGGGTGGGGCCGCTGTCGGCGATCACTCCGTCGGCCAACATAGCTACGCGGTGGGATATTGTAAAGACTTCGGGAATGTCGTGGCTGACGATGACGCCGGTGAAACCGACACGGCTCTGCATCGCGGCGATGAGCTGATGGATGCTCTGGCCCAGCAGCGGATCGAGGCCGGTGGTGGGCTCGTCGAAGAGCACGATCTCCGGGTCCGTCACCAGCGCCCGGGCGAATCCGGCCCGCTTCTTCATGCCGCCGCTCACCTCCGCGGGGTATTTGTAGCCCATGTCCTTGAGCCCCACCTGCTCGAGCCGTTCCTGCACCTTGCGGCCGATGGCGTCCTCTCCGAGGCGGGTCCGTTCCCGCAGCGGGAAGGCCACGTTGTCGAAGATCGACATGGAATCCAGCAGCGCGGCGCCCTGGAACAGAAACCCGAACTTCCGCCGGATCTCGTTCAGCGCCCCCTGTCCCAGCCGGATGATGTCCGTGCCGTCCACCAGGATTTGCCCGCGGTCCGGCAGCAGCAGCGCGATCATGGTCTTCAGCAGCACGGTCTTGCCGGAGCCGCTGCCGCCGATGATGGTGGTGATGCCGCCGTCCTCGATGGTCAGGTTGGTGCCCTGGAGGACCTCCTGCTGGCCGAAGTTCTTGTGGACATCGATGACCTGAATCATGGAAGGCTCCGGACGTGAACTACAGCAGCACCGAGGTCAGGACGTAGTCCGACAGCAGGATCAGCACGAACGAGAGCACCACCGCTTCGGTGGTGGCCCGGCCCACCCCCGTGGCCATGGGGAGCGCGTGGAACCCCTTGTAACAGCATACCCAGGAAATGATGAGCCCGAAGGTGGCGGATTTGAGCAGCCCTTCGCCCACGTCCCGGAGCTGCACGCTCTGCTCCATGCCGGATACGTAGCTGCCCGAGCCCAGGTCCAGCAGGCCGACGCCGACGACGTAGGCGCCGCAGATGCCGATGACGTTGAACATGCACGTCAGCAGCGGCATGGCGATGACGCCCGCGATGACACGGGGCGACACCAGATACTTGACGGGATTGATGGCCATGGCATGCATGGCGTCGATCTGCTCGGTGACTCTCATGGAAGCCAGCTCGGCGGCCATGGCCGAGCCGGTTCTGCCCGTGACCATGAAAGCGGACAGCACCGGCCCCAGCTCCCGCAGCAGGCTCAGGGCCACCACCGCGCCCAGGAAGCTCTCGGCGTTGAACTTCCGCAGGCTGTAGTAGCCCTGAAGCCCCAGCACCATGCCGGTGAAGAGGCCGGAGAGCAGCACCACCAGCAGCGAGTCCACCCCGATGGCGCGGATTTGTTGTATGATGAGACGGATCTTTGCAGGGGGGCGCAGGGCCCAGGACAGGGCCGAACCGAGAAAAATCACGCCCGCGCCCATGCCGGCCACGAACCCGAGCGTGCTTCCGCCGATGTTTGCGAGCAGTGCGATCATGCTGTGAGATGACTCAATCTGGTCGGGGACTGGTTCGCCTGACATGATCCCACAGTTGATCGACATTGTCGGAGAGGCCGTCCATGCGCCCTGCCAGCCTTCTCACGTAAACGAAGGCGACAAGGGTTATCAGTATTGGCCGTGCGACGGCGACGACGCCAATCAGTATGGAAATGACTTGAAGGTAAAGGGCTGTGTTCATCGTTTCAGACGCGGAAAGGTCTTCAAGCAGTCTTGAGTATCCCGCTCATTCTCGTAAGGTTCCCGAGTTTCGTCTGCTCGCCTTCCCATTTCAGACCGGCCTCGCGGGTCGTCCTGCTTCCCACCTGCTTGATATGTCCGTCTTCTCCGAAATGCCGCTTGTGTTCCTGCTCGCGCTTGTTGAGATCGGTGGTAATACCGCTGTACACGATCCGGCCGCCTTGCTTGAAGTGGTACTTGTAGGTGTCTCTGGACATTCTCCAACCTCCTGGAAGAAGGAATCGGCAGCAAACATGTATCCTTTAATCTTAGACGAGATGTATCCGCCCGCCAAGCCATCCGTTAGTGTCACCCTGTTGGTCGTCCCGAGACATACTCCGGGCAGAGAGTCTGATGAGGGAGCCGGGGCTCGGCCTGCGTGACCGGGGTCTTGCCGTGAGCACACAAGAAACCACGGACAGGGTGTTCGACGGCAGGGTTGCCGTCATTCAGCGGCGCGACGGATTCCGGTTCTCGCTGGACTCGCTGCTGCTGGCACGCTTCGTGGAGCCGCGGGGGCGGGAGCGGATCGTCGATCTCGGGGCGGGAAACGGAGTCATCGCTCTGTCCCTGGCGGCGTTGAACCGTGGGGTCAAGGTGACAGGGGTGGAGTTGCAGGAGGCCATGGTGGACCGGGCGGAGCGGGGTGCGGCGCTGAACGCCCTTGGGGAACGGTTTCGCATGGTCCGGGGGGACGTGCGCGGCGTGGAAGGGGACCTCGCGGCCGGCGGCTTCGACGCCGCGGTGTGCAACCCTCCCTACCGGCCGCCCCGGAGCGGCCGGGTCAATCCCGACCGTGAACGGCTGCTGGCCCGGCACGAGGTGGAGGGGGGGCTGGCGGATTTCGTCCGCGCCGGTGCGTACCTGCTGCGGCACCGGGGCCGCATGTGCCTGGTGTACCCGTCGGAAAGAGCGGTGGAACTGTTCTCGGCCATGCGGCAGCACGGCCTCGAACCCAGGCGGGCGCGTTTCGTTCATTCGTTCGCCGGCGCGGCCGCCACCCTGATCCTGGCCGAAGGCGTCAAGGGTGCCCGGACGAGCCTGAGGGTGCTGCCGCCGCTGGTCATCTACCAAAGGGAGGACGAGTACACGGAGGAGATGGCCGGGTTGCTCGGAGCCTAGCAGGCTGTGTCAAAACTCCATCCGGGAGAGGCAACGCCGCCCGAAATCGTCATTCCCGCGAAAGCGGGAATCCAGGCGGGGTGGAGTGGGGGAACACCGCGTAGGGGCGCCGCCAGGACCCCTGGATTCCCGCTTTCGCGGGAATGACGGATTGGCCGTTCGTGCCCCGAAGTTGGCGTTTTGACACAGCCTGCTAGGCGCCTGCGCCGCGATAACCGGACATCCGATGTAGGGGCGGGTTTCAAACCCGCCCGTGTCCGGATCGCAACGCCGGCCCGTACAGGCTCCTAGCCCCGTTTCCTCAGATGGTTCAGCAACAGAGTTCGCAAGGAGTCACGGAGCTCGGGATCGCTGACATGGCCCAACTCGCCCTCCGGGAGCCGGGTCGCGTCCACCGCCGGGGCAGGGGAGTCGGAGTCCTCCGGCGGCGGTTCGGCGGGGATTTCGCCCACCACGAAGAAGATGTTGGTGACCACCTCGCGCTCCAGCCGCTGGTTGAGCTTCTCCACCATGATATCCTTCATGTATTGGAGTTGCTGCATCCACGTCGGCGCCCGTACCTTCACGAACAAGGTGCCGTTGCGGATTCTTTCGGGCTGCGCGTTGCGCGCGACGGCCGGACCCACGGTGTCGTCCCATATCGTCCAGAGGGCATAGTCGTCGAGCCTCCGCCTGAGCGGCAGCCGCTTCACGGTGCGGTCGAGTATGTCGCCGAGTCTCTGCATGTTCCGGTTCCCGCCGTGGCCGGCGCCGGGAGTTCCCAGGATAGCCGTCCGGGCGACAGGACATCAAGTCCGAGGACGGAAAATCATGGTGAGTTTGTCCTTGACAACACTACATGTTGTGGGTATTGTGGGAATTCTGCACTAGATACGGCTGACGCCAACCATGCCAGGGCGACATCGGACGGATACCACGGGAGAGGATATACGACCGATGCCCTGAAGGGGGCAACAAGACGGATACCACGAGGGAGGGGCCATGTCTGCCATCACGACCACCACATCCACCGCGCCACGCGGCGACGATACCGCCAAGGGCCAGGCGCCGGGCATCCACGTCCGGCGGTACTTCACCAAGGCGGGCGAGAATCCCTACGACCAGGTGGAGTGGGAGATCCGCTCGGCGACCATCCAGAACGAAAGCGGGAACATCGTATTCGAGCAGAACAACGTGGAGGTGCCCAAGGCCTGGTCGCAGATGGCCACCAACGTGGTGACCTCGAAGTATTTTCGCGGCCCCCTGGGAACACCCCAACGGGAGCGCACGGTCCGGCAACTCATCAGCCGTGTGGTGGACACGGTCACGGCTTGGGGGCGGGCCGACGGCTACTTCGCGGGTGAGGACGACGCGCGCGCGTTCTCGGACGAACTCACGCACATCCTGGTGCATCAGAAGGCCTGCTTCAACAGCCCGGTGTGGTTCAACTGCGGCATCGAGGAAAAGCCCCAGTGCTCGGCCTGCTTCATCCTCTCGGTGGATGACACCATGGAGTCGATCCTCGACTGGTATCGCAAGGAAGGCGTGATCTTCAAGGGCGGCTCGGGCTCGGGCGTGAATCTGTCGAGGATCCGCTCGGCAAAGGAACAGTTGGCGGGCGGCGGCACGGCGTCGGGACCGGTTTCCTTCATGCGGGCGGCGGACGCGTCCGCGGGAGTCATCAAGTCCGGCGGCAAGACCCGGCGGGCGGCCAAGATGGTCATCCTCGACGCGGACCATCCGGACGTCATGGAGTTCATCAACTGCAAGGTGGAGGAGGAGAAGAAGGCCTGGACCCTCATCGAGGCCGGATACGACGCCAGCCTGGACGGTCCGGCGTACGGCAGCGTGTTCTTTCAGAACGCCAACAACTCGGTGCGGGTGCCCGACGAGTTCATGGAGCGGGTGCTGAACGACGGCGAATGGGACACCCGCTTCGTCACCACCGGCGAGGTGTCGGAGACCTTTCGCGCCAAGGACATCCTGCGGAGGATCGCGGAGGCGACCCACCTGTGCGGCGACCCGGGCATGCAGTTCGACACCACCATCAACAACTGGCACACGTGCTCCAACACCGGCCGCATCAGCGGCTCCAACCCGTGCTCGGAGTACATGCACCTGGACAACTCGGCGTGCAATCTGGCGTCCCTGAACCTGCTCAAGTTCCTGCGCGACGACGGCGGGTTCGATACCGAGTCCTTCCGCCACACCGTGGACATCATGATCACGGCCCAGGACATCCTGGTGGACAACTCGTCCTACCCTACCGAGGAGATCACGCAGAACGCGCACGACTTCCGCGAGCTGGGGCTGGGTTACGCCAACCTGGGCGCGCTCCTCATGTCCCTGGGGCTTCCCTACGACTCCGACGCGGGGCGGTCGTATGCAGCGGCGGTGACCGCGCTGCTCACGGGCGAGGGATACCTCCAGTCCAGTCGCATAGCGGACCGGCTGGAACCCTTCGGGGGCTATCCGGTCAATCGGGAGCCCATGCTCAAGGTGCTGGACATGCACCGTGCCCACGCGCACAAGATCTCCTCGTCGCACGTGCCGCTGGATATGCTCACCGCGGTGCGGGACGTGTGGGACACGGTATGCGAGGCAGGGGAGGAGCACGGGGTGCGGAACTCGCAGATCTCGGTGCTGGCGCCCACCGGCACCATCGCCTTCATGATGGACTGCGACACCACCGGGGTGGAGCCCGACATCGCCCTGGTGAAGTACAAGAGGCTCGTGGGCGGCGGCATGCTCACCATCGTCAACCACACCGTGCCGCGTTCGTTGAAGCGGCTTGGCTACGATGACAGACAGATCCAGGCCATCGTGGAGTACATCGACGAGCAGGGCACCATCGAAGGGGCGCCGCACCTTGGCGAAGACGACCTGCCGGTGTTCGACTGCGCGTTCAAGCCCGCCAACGGCAGCCGGTCCATCCACTACATGGGACACATCCGGATGATGGGCGCCACCCAACCGTTCATCTCGGGCGCCATCTCCAAGACCATCAACATGCCCATGGATGCCTCGGTGGACGAGATAGCGCAGGCCTACGTCGAGTCCTGGAAGCTCGGGGTCAAGGCCGTCGCCATCTACCGCGACGGATCCAAGCGCACCCAGCCCCTGAGCACCAGCGGCAAGACAGAGGCCCCGGGCGCGGCAGTGGACTCGCGGCCGTTGCGGCACAAGCTGCCGGACGAGCGCCGGTCCATCACGCACAAGTTCGACATCGCCGGGCACGAGGGCTACATCACCGCGGGCATGTACGAGGACGGCCAGCCGGGCGAGATCTTCATCACCATGTCCAAGGAAGGCTCCACCATCTCCGGGCTCATGGATTCCTTCGCCACCGCCATCTCCATGGCGATGCAGTACGGCGTCCCCCTAAGAGTCCTGGTGGACAAGTTCAGCCACATGCGCTTCGAGCCCTCGGGCTTCACCCGAAACCCCGACATCCCCATGGCCAAGTCCATCATGGACTACCTCTTCCGCTGGCTCGCCACCAAGTTCCTCGACGGCAAGGCCCAGACCGAGGTAGGCGTCGTCTCACGGGACCCGGAAGAGCTGGCCGAGGCCCCCGCGCCGGCACCCAAGCCGGTAGAAAGCTCCGGCACCGGATACAACATGGCCCAGGGCTTCTACCAGCAGGACGCCCCATCCTGCTCCGACTGCGGCGCCATCATGGTCCGCAGCGGCGCCTGCTACAAGTGCATGAACTGCGGGTCGGTGAGCGGGTGCTCGTAGTTGTCGTTCGACCTTGACCGGGTTGCCGAAGATCGCGCCTCCACATCCGGACATTTCCAATCGCCGTCCAGCCTTAGGACAGCAGCGGTGATGTCTGCCTGCATCCAAGGAAATCATCGACAACATATCCTTGTCACTTGCCAAGCGCTCCATGTCATGGTCGGACGGGAACCCGGTCTTGTCCGTAGCGACCGCTTCCAGTAAAAATTTCCAGGAAACAACGGAGTTACAACGGGACGCGGCCTCGTAGTAGTCTCTACGTCGTAAATGACGGAAAGGAGGCTGGAAGAATGAAGTTCCTCAAGTCAATGGTTGTCTCTATCGTTGTTCTGCTCTTTTGCCTCGCCGGCGTTGCCGTTCCCATTGCCGCCTTTGTTGCGCCGATCGATTACTTCGTCAAGAAACGCGTACCCTTCACCGGTAGGTGTAGGGACGGATATGAGGCTGTCACGGGCACGGTTTACTACTCCGGCCTGGGTATGGGATCAAGAATGCTTGGTCTCTATGGTGAAGTAACCAGCCACAGATGCGTGCGAAGCATCCCTTCGAACGGGAAATGAATGTATCGCAAAAGCGAGATTGGACCGATGTGGGGGTACGTCATGAAAACCACAATGATATGCACCGTTTTGGCTGCCGCGATTTTCTTTGTCATCAGAACAGGGGTAGGAGCCGACGAAGTATGCGGCATACGTCTGGGTATGCTGGTGGTCGACGCCAAGTCAAACACTCAACATCAACCGCACTTCAATGGAGCCATGGTCCACGACATCAGGGTCCTCCGGGGTGCCGACAGGGAACCGGATGACGACGACGACCCGCCGTTCCCAATCGTTGGACCCAACGGGAAGATGCGCATCATGTCCGCAGGCTGGCCCCAGGGTAAGATTTCGGAGCGACTGTTGCAGAGCCATGGTCTGCGACACCACGTGGCGAAGATGCACGGTTATCGGCAACCGCACCCTTGGTCCGGACCCTCTGTTAGATCAAGAGCGTGGATCCGGTACGAGGCCGTTTGGGTTCGGCGATGCCCGCGAGCTCGCACACTGCCGAACTCCGCCGCGCGAGACTTCACATGTTTCTTCCGCTGCCCAGCGACCGGTTCGACTTCCGGGGAACGACATCGAGAGACGGCGGTCGCGGTTCAGAGTCCTGCGTCTTGACGGGTTGGCGCACGGCCTGTAGATGTGGACCCTCGCATCAACCGTGTACGGTGGAGGTCGTCATGAAGCATGGAGCTCAGAAGGAGTCTCCGATTGAAAAGTGGGCGAACGCCATCGCCGAACAATGGTGTTTTACCGCGTCAGACAAAGTCTGGGAGATGATTTGGCTTGAGGTGCTCCCTCCGGAACTGGAGAACTACACTTTGCATCGGGGGGTGTTGAACGCTCTTTGGTATATTTCCGAATACTTGTTTCAGGAAGTCTATATCTCGCAGAAACACCTGGAGTATTGGCTGACACAAGACGCGACGCTAAGTGCCAACGTGCGGGGTGCCAATACGAAGACCATAGCCGGGATTCTATCAGAGGTCTGGGAAGTGGGTTGGTTGTCCACACGCCGAGCGAGCGAGTTGATGCAGGAATGCGGATATACCGAGGCAGAAAGGAAGCGGTCCGGGATCAATGGTAACGCAAGATATGTAACGCATAACGACGAGTTGGCGAGAACCAATATGCTCGCCATTCGAAAGACAGCCATATCGGTACGTTCTGAGGTGACGAGTCCCGCGTTCACCGACTGGCTGAGGGAGCGGGTCTTGGGTTGCGAGGAAGTGGCGAGTTTTGATCGATACGTGGGTACGCTGCTCAACTCCAATGCTCCGAGAGACGGATGCATGCAAAGGGTGGCCGACCTCATTCGCGCTCGTTTGAAGGAATTTGGCTATGAACCGGCTCCAGACAAGAACATGCGACCGTTGCGAGGTATCGGTGAACCTGCGGTTAACCCGAGGTCCGGGTATCAATCTGATGCCGCAGACGTGCCCATCTATTTCTCTGCCGAATACCTGAGATGAGGGCCCGTGGATCGGCGGCTCGCCGTCAGTACCAGTGCGGGCGAGTCCTTCATTTCTTCCTGCGACTCGTCCAAGCGGATGGTACGCCCGGTGCGCCATAGATCCATCTGGTCGCCGTAGTGCGGCGACGCCGGGCTGCCCGCCTGGCCCGGAACGATGACGAAGCGTGACCGGATCGGTTCGCTAAGAGTGACCAACATGCGGACCGACACGCCGACGATCTGGTCGTAGGGGCGGGAGTGGCGGTAGTAGGAGTTGTTGACGGTGACGCCGTCGCCTTCCGCCGGGAAGGGGCCTAGCGAGAAGAACGGGGCCAGCCACTTGTTGTTCCCGAGGGCGTGTACCAGGGTCAGGGTATGGAGCCGGCCCCAGGACCAGTGGGCGGGGTCGGGACCTTGCTGTTTTGTTAGCTCCGCTTGGGCTTCCCGGAGGCTCGCTGCCACTACTTCCTTGCGGGTGGTGTGGCGGAACCACACCGACCCGGAGTCCGTGAGGATGTCGTCCAGGGGCGCCACCGCCTGGTTCAGGATCTCCGCATAGCTCGCGAACAGCTCCGCGCCGAGGTCCTTGCCCCAGATGTTCCACATGAGCCGGTGATAGAGGACATGGAAGAGGGCGGCGCCGGCGGACTGCGTGCCGCAGTCGTAGTTCCATTCATCGAGCAGCTCCACGCAATGCCGTAGGGACGGCTCTTCCCGCGCGATCTCACTCAGCTCCTGACGCAGGGCGGTCAACAGCCGCTCGGCTTGAACCGAACGGGTGTCGAGCTGTATCCGGGCCATGTCCTCCATACCGAGGCGGGCGTCGCGGGTGAGCAGGTGACGGATGCGCTCGATGCGGTAGGGGGGCTCGAACAGGTCGGAGAGGTAGTAGGGGTAGCCGGGGTCGGCGATGCGGTTGTTGGCGCTGGCGACCATGCCTTCGGGTGGGTTGTACAGGCGCGGCAGCTCGTCGAACGGTATCGTGCCGGTCCAGTCGTGGGCCGCGTTCCAGCCCTCTACGGGGAGCCACGAGGGCTC
This sequence comes from uncultured Binatia bacterium (SeqCode), assembly GCA_965221155.1. GTDB lineage: Bacteria > Desulfobacterota > Binatia > UBA9968 > JAJDTQ01 > JAJDTQ01. Next base: position 4,375,064 of record OZ244869.1, read on the forward strand.
CTGGTGCGGGCGCAGGGGGACTTTCCCCGCCAGGGCGTAGCCGATGTTGCCCCGGGTGTCGGCGTAGACGCAGTTGAGCGAGGGTGCCACGTGATGCGCCATGCCCGAGAGGAACTCGCTCCAGTCCCGCGCCCGGTTGACGCCGTCCAGCAGCCCCAGCTCGTTTCCTGGCGTGTGCGCGACCCACTGGAACGACAGGACCTCGCGGTCCGGCAGGTCCGAATCGTGCGGCGTCGGCGCCAGGATGTCCGACAGCACCGGCCCGTGGCGGGTGTGCCGCACCACCACTTCCATCGGGCGGCGGCCGCGGACGGGGATGGTTTCGCGCCGGGACTCGAACTCCGCCCAGCCGTCGGGTGTACGGTAAAGGTCTGGCCGCTCGGGATGAATCTGCTCCCGGTAAAGGTCGCCGTCATCGCACAGGGCGGCGACGAATCCCCATGCCATGTCCCGGTTGTGCCCGACGTAGACGAAGGGAGATCCGGGCAGCGACACGCCCGCGGCCTCGAAGGTTGGCGTCCCGCCGGAACCGTCGCCCGTCCGCAGGTGGTTCAGATACCAGATGCCGGGCAGTGTCATGCGGAGGTGCATGTCGTTGCACAGGATCGCATGGTCGTCCTTTGAGTGCCCTGCGTCCACGGCCCAGCCGTTGCTGCCCTGGCCTCTGGGGTGCCAGGGGGCGTCGGCGAAGCTGCCGTTGATGAAGCGCAGCAGCGCGGCGCCGTGGTCGCTGACGGCGCGGGTAACCGGGGCGCCCCAGGACGGGTAGCGCGGGGCCAGGGAACGAAGCTTGTCGGGGTCGTTCTCCAAACGTCCATGGAGTGCTAGAAAGGTGAGCCGCGTCATCAGCGCGGATGACAGGAACAGGGCGAATCCCTTGGCCAGTGTGAGGCAGTCCACCGGCTGCCACGGGGCGGGTTCGTAGCGCAGCACGCGGAACTCCACCGGCAGGCGGCGCTGGTGCGCCGCGATGTAGGCGTTGACGCCGCCGCAATAGGCCTCGACAGCCCGGGCGGATCGCTCCGAAAGCAGGGGCAGGGAAAGCGCCGCGGTGTGGCGGAGGCCGATCACCCGCATGAAGTGATCGACGCCGGTCAGGTTGCCGGATCGGAGGTGTCGGGTGAAATCCCCGCGGGGCGTCGCCCGGTCGCCGAGGATCTCGGCCAGCCGCCCGCTGAAGACGCGCCGGTTGAGGTCCATCTGCCACAGCCGGTCCTGGGCGTGCAGGTAGCCTTGGGTGAAGAACAGGTCGGCTTCGCCGTGGGCGGAGATGTAGGGTATGGCGAAGGGGTCCCAGCGGACCCGGACGTCCTTGCCGAGGCCCGGCAAGTGAACGGTGCCCCGGCGTTTCGGGAGGTTCTTACGCGCCGCGAAGCGGAGCAGCGGCGTGAGCAGGGATGCCAGCAGGTTCATGGAACGGAATGCCACATACGGCTGGGCCGGGGCCGTGTCCAGCGTCGGTTACCTGGGTTTCTGTCCGGTAGCCCCGGGCACGGTGGCCAGCGCCTTCGCGGTGCTGGTCTATGCACTGATCGAGCCGCTCCAGCAACTCCCGGTGCTGGCGCCGGCCATCGTCGCCGTGTTCATTCTGGGCGGGGTCAGCGTGGGCGTCGTGCTGCGGCGTGGCGGCGGACCCAAGGACCCGTCTCATGTGGTGTGCGACGAGGTGGCGGGGCAGTGGATCGCGCTCGTGAGTTTCGGTTACGCCGGCCGCTGGGAGTTCATCCTGACGGCGTTCCTGCTGTTCCGCCTCTTCGATGTGTGGAAGCCTCCGCCCGTGTCGTTCTTTGACCGCCGCCAGGGACCCTGGTACGTGATGCTCGACGATGTCGCGGCCGGGGTCTACGCCAACCTGGCGAGCCACCTTTGCCTGTTCTTCGTGTTGGGCTGAAGGCTTGGTGTCCCCGAACAGGGAGGCCGTCGAGCCACTGGCCCGTCCCGCGCTACTGTCCCAGCCGCAGAAGCCTCACGGCGTTGTCGCCGAGGATCTTCTGCTTGTCCGAGTCGGACAGGCGGATGTCCCGCACCGCGTCCACCGAGCGCTCCAGGGGAATGGGCACCGGCGGGAAGTCGCTGCCGAACAGCACGTGATCCACGCCCGCGGTTTCCACGGCGCAGGCGACGGCCGGAGCATGAAGGCTCACCGTGTCGTAATAGAGCTGCTCGATATAGGTGCTCGGCGCCCGAGGCAGCACGTCGGGTTCCCAGGGACCGAAGCTGTCGTCCTTGCGCAGCTCGTAGCCGAAGTCCAGGCGTCCGGGCAGCATCGGCAGGGCGCCGCCCACGTGGGAACAGATCATCACGAGGTCCGGGAATTTCTCGAATCCGCCGGTGAGGATGAAGCGCGCCAGGGAGAGGGTGGTATCGAAGGGCCGTCCGACCATTTCGGGCAGCCGGAAGATCTCCATGTGTTCCGCCCCGATGGTTACCCGCGGCGGGTGAATGAACAGGGGCACGTCAAGGTCGGTGACCAGCTCGAAGAACGGCACCGCGTTGGGCGAGTCCAGGTACTCTCCGGCGACGCTCGAGTTGATCATGATCCCCTTGAGCCCGTATTCGCGCACCGCCCGCTCGGTCTCCTTGAGGAAGCGGTCGTCGCCGAAGGGCACGGCGCACGCCAGCCCCAGCAGGTGGTCGGAGTGTTTTGCGGTGGTTTCCGCCGCGAACGCGTTGAACTCCGTCACGATGTCGAAGGGGTCTTTCCCCGCCGGCGTGCGGATCCAGTTATTGCCGAAGATCGTCAGGTCCACCCCGGCGCGTTGCTGCTCGTCGCGTAAGCGCGGGATATCGAAGATGGCTTGCGGCGACTTGGGGTGGTACCAGCCTTGGGGCACCAGATGGGCATGAGCGTCGATGATCATGGAGAGCTAACTACTGGATCGTCCGCGGAGTTTCAAGACCGGGGCTCGGGTTCCCGGCGACCGGGCCCATTCCGCTTGACCGCGGGGTGCCGCGGTGTTACTTGCGACCTCCCATGAAGCTCGACATCGAATTCAACTCGGGCGCCCAACTCCCCATGGATGCCATTCCCGCGCTGGCCAGGGCCGCGGAGGACAGCGGGTTCGACTGCGCCTGGGGCGGCGAGGCCAACAACAAGGACCCGACGGTGATGCTGGCGGCGGTGGCCGCGGTGACGAGCCGGCTCAAGCTGGGCACGGCCGTCTACCACATGCTGGGGCGGACTCCGGTGAGCATGGCGCTGCATGCCGCCGGTCTCGACGAGCTTTCCGGCGGGCGTTTCCTGTTCGGCCTCGGCATCTCCAACCCCACCATCGCGAACTGGCACGGGTTGGAGTTCGATCATCCGCTGGGGCGTATCCGGGAGTATCTGGAGATCGTCAGGAGCGCTCTCCGAGGCGACAAGCTGGATTTCCAGGGCCGGTTCTACGATGCCAGGGGTTTCAAGCTGGCGTTCAAACCCACGGACCGGGGCATGCCCGTCTACCTGGCGGCCTTTGGGCCGCAGATGAGCCGCCTGGCCGGCCGGTTGAGCGACGGCGTGCTGATCAACATGGCAAACCCGCGGGAGATCCGCAGGATCGCCGACAACGCCCGGGAGGGAGCGCGCCTTGCCGGCAAGGACCCCGGCGCGCTGGAGATCATCTGCAAGGTCCGTTGCTGCGTTGCCAAGGACAGGGGGGCGGCGCGCCAGGCGCTGGGGCGCATCCTGACCTACTACGCCCTGGCCGACTACTATCGCGATCTGCTGACGCGCATGGGATTCGGCGAGGAGGTAACGGCGATCCGCGAGACATGGCAAGCGTCGGGGTTCCATGCCGCGGCGGGGCGGATTACGGACCGGCTCCTGGACGGCTTGCCCCTGGTGGCGGGTGAATCCGTGGCGGAAGTTCTCGATCAGGTGAGGGCCTACGGCGAGGCCGGCGCGACCCGCGTGATCCTGCCGTACGTTCCGTGTACCGACGACGTGGTGACGGAGATCCGGGAGTTCATCGAGGCGTTCGGACGCCGATGAGGCGGCCGGCCGGAAATCTCGCGAAATGCCGCTTGACTGTGCGTCGGATGGTGCTTAATTGGATTCAGAGGGCCCCAAGAGAGCCCCGACGATCCGATAAAGGAGGCGTGTCATCGCATTCGAGCTGATCAATCCGAGTGGGCTCGAGAATCCCGTAGGGTACTCGCACCTGGCCAGGATCTCTTCCGGCAGGCTGGTGCTGGTGGCGGGACAGGCCCCGTTCAACGCCGACGGCGAGGTGATCGGCAAGGGGGATTTCGCGGCCCAGTTCCGGCAGGTGTGGGAGAACCTGCGGACGGCCATTGAGGGCGCGGGCGGACGGCCGCAGGACTACGCGACGCTGACGATGTACGTCACCGACGTCGAGGCCTACCATGACAACCGCAAAGAGATTGGTGCTTCCTACCGGGAGATCTTCGGAAAGCATTTCCCTGCGATTACCCTGGTTCAGGTAACAGGACTCTACAACCCGGACTGTATGGTCGAGGTGTCCGGGCTGGCTTGTATCGATTGATGGCTGGCGGGGTAGCGGGATGGCGTGAAGCGGCACTCCGCTCCGCCCCCGCAGCCTTTCCACCACAACCACCGCCATGGGGAGTCGTATGCAGATGGACCGCACAGAGATGACTGGCAACGGGGGACTGGGTTCCCTGGACTCCTTCGACCCGCCTAGCGAGACAGAGATTATCGGCCTGTGGCAGTGCTTCCGTTCCGCGGGCTTGTCGGAAAAGCAGGCATGGGACGCGATTGCCGCCGGCATCGCTCTGGACGTAGCCTTCTCGGACGGCCGAAGGCGGCCGCGCCTTGAGCAATAGAGGGTGTGCCGGGTAGGCCGCCCCGCGGTGTCGGGACGGCACGCGATCAGGTTTGTTCGGCCTGGGGATCGGCCCGGGCCAACAGGTCCAACAGCGTCGCCTTGTGACGGCGCTCGACCTCCACGAGTTGCCGGAGCAGTTGGCTGTAGTCCGGGGCTTCGAGCGCCAGGTATGAGATATCGTCCGTGAGCCTTGCCTCGACCCGCTTCTGATCTTCCATATCCTGGTGCATTCTTTCCCAGTGGTTCCTTCCGAAAGGGATGCTCGAATCGAATTTGGCGACGCGGCCGCCGAGCTGCTCGATCCCTTCGAACAGAAGCGCGATACTCTTTTCCTTTTCGGCAACCATCTGACTCAGCCGCTCGCCCATGAAGGGGTAGGGCGCCTTTTCCGCGTGCAGCTTGAGCTGGTTGGCCAGCCGGGCAAGCTCCCGGTAGTTGTCGGCGAGCGCGGTGCGGGTCGTGCGGTGCCCCCGTCTCGCCCGGTTGCGCTCGAACCAGCCCGTGATGGTCTCCGTGAGTGCCATGACGGCCTAGGATAAGATCCGTTGCACGTCATGTCAAGGTAGCCGCATGTTCTTGAAAAACCCCCGCAAAAACGGTAAATTCGGTTTTGCAATATGCCTGTTTACCCGCCCATCGAAGTAGTCGAAGAGAGCGATCCGCCGGCCCAGGACGTGACCGCCGAGGCGGTGCTGCTGGACGAGGTCGAGGAGGTCGCGAACGACGCCGATGAGGCGGAGGAGCCCTCCGGCGCGCTGGTTCCCTTCGACGCGCTGCAACGGTATCTATCTGAAATCCGTCACTATCCGGTGCTCACGCGCGAAGAGGAGCACGACCTCGCCGTTGAGTACAAGCAGTTTGGCAATATCGAGGCTGCCTACAAGCTGGTCAGGTCGAACCTCCGTCTGGTGGTGATGATCGCCCGGGAGTACGAGCGGGCATTTCGCAACCTCCTGGACCTGATACAGGAGGGCAACATCGGGCTGATGGAGAGCCTCAAGAACTTCGACCCTTACCGGGGCGTGCGGTTCCCGTCCTACGCCGTCTGGTGGATTCGCGCCTACATCATTCGCTACCTCATGAACAACTGGCGCATGGTCAAGCTGGGGACCACCCAGGCCCAGCGCCGGCTGTTCTTCAACCTGCAGAAGGAAAAGGAGAAGCTCGAAGCCGAGGGCTTCGTGCCCGGCGCCAAGCTGATCGCGCAGCGGCTGGACGTGAAAGAGTCCGAGGTCATCGAAATGGATCAACGGCTCTCGGGCCGGGATCTTTCCACCGACGCGCCCATGGGCGAGGGCGAGGGCGTCACCTTGTTGAACACCCTGACGGACAACAGCCCCACGCCGGAGGAGAGCTTGGCGGAGGATGAGTACCGTCAGGCCATCAAGGGGCGGCTGAAGACCTTTGGCGAGGGTCTGAAGGACAAGGAACTCGTAGTCTTCCGGGAACGCCTGATGGCGGAGCAGCCGTTGACGTTGCGCGAGATCGGCGAGCGATACGGCATCAGCCGGGAGCGGGTTCGCCAGATCGAGCACCGGGTCAAGAAAAAGCTCAAGAGCTACCTGTCGCAGGAGTTCGAGGTACTCGATGGCTTCAACGAGCGCGCTTGATGTAGCGGCCGGGATTCTGCTAAGAATCCCGTTATGAATTTCGAGAACAGCATTGATATCGGCGTCGCCCGAGACACCGTCTGGGATTTCCTCTGGGACGTGGACCGGTTGATCTCCTGCGTCCCCGGTTGCGAGGAAGCCGCGACGGTCGAGGCCGGCAAGCTCTACAACGCCAAGATGGTGGCCCGGGTGGGTCCGTTCAAGGTCACTTTCCCGATCAAGATCGAAGTGCTGGAGAACGAGCCGAAGCAGCGGATCAAGGCCCGGGCAACCGGCAGCGACAACAAGATTGGCAGCCACCTGAAGGTAGACCTGGACGTCTCCGTGGAAGAAAAAGGCGAGGCGACGCAACTGTCCTTCGTGGCCTCGGTGGATGTTCTCGGCAAGCTGGCGACCCTGGGACACAGCATTATCAAGCGCAAGGCCGACAACGATATGGTGAAATTTGCAGAGGCCGTAAAGAAGGAACTTGAGGGAGGAGCCTGATCCATGCTGCGTCCGTTCCGTCTGGAAGAGCCGGAGAGCGTCAAGGAAGCGTCCGAATCCCTGGCCCGGTATGGCGACTCGGCCAAGATCTACGCCGGGGGTACCGAGCTTTTGCTGGCCATGAAGGAGGGGCTCGTTCACTTCGATTGCCTCGTCAACGTCAAGAAGATACCCGGCCTGGACCAGGTCACGCACGACAACGGCAGCATAAGGCTGGGGGCGCTGAGCACCCACCGTCAGCTCGAACGCTCCGAGACGTTGCAGCAAAAGCTGCCGGTGCTGGTGGAGATGGAGCGGAACGTGGCCAACCTGCGCGTGCGCGAGGTGGGGACCATCGGCGGCAATCTCACCTTTGCCGAGCCCCACGCGGATCCGGGGACCCTGCTGTTGGCCCTGGATGCCACGGTAGTGGCCCAAAAGGCGGGCGGGTCCCGAGAGATCCCCATGAGCGAGTTCTTCGTGGACGCGTATGAGGCGGCCCTGGAAGAGGATGAGGTCCTGACCGAGATCGTCGTCCCGGTGCCCGCGGGCAGCGCCGCCGTACGCTACCGCAAGTTCGGATACCTGGAACGTCCGAGCGCGGGATTGGCGCTCCACGTGATCGCGGACGAGGCGCGGGAGTCGGTCTCGGACGTGCGGATCGCGGTAGGGTGCGTGGGGCCCAAGTCGCTGCGCGTGGAAGAGGCGGAGGCGGTGCTGCGGCAGAAGAGCCTGGAGGAGGCAGCGCAGTTGATGGCCGAGGCCGGCGACATCGCCGGACGCGCGGGCGATGCCATCAGCGATCTCCACGGGTCGGCCGAATACAAGGAACACATCGTCAAGGTCCTGTTGACCCGGGCCTTCAACGACATTCGCGCCGAGTTGGCCGGTTAGCCGGTCAACCCCGGTCGCCAGCATCGAGCGGAGGCCAGCAGTTATGGCGGACAGACGACAGACCCTCCCCCTATCCTTCAACGTGAACGGGAGTCGCTACGACATCGAGGTGGAGCCGCACGAGCTCCTCCTGGACGTGATTCGCAAACGTTTGGGCCTCACCGGCTCGAAGCGCTCCTGTGACGTGCAGGTCTGCGGCGCCTGCACCGTCCTGCTGAACGGGCGCCCCGTGAGCTCGTGCACCTTGCCGGCCTTCGAGGCCAGGGACAAGGACGTGCTTACCATCGAAGGAATGGCCAAGGACGGCAAGCTGCACCCGATTCAGGAGGCCTTCATCGAGTACGGCGGCTTCCAGTGCGGTTTCTGCACTCCCGGAATGATCCTTACCGCCAAGACCCTGCTCGACGAGAATCCGAACCCCACGGAAGAAGAGGTCATCGAGTACATGAACGGTAACCTCTGCCGTTGCACCGGCTACAAGAAGATTGTCGAGTCCATCGTGGCGGTGGGTAAGGGCGGCGCCGAAGCCTCCTGACTGCTCTCGCGTACTCAAGCTCTGGGAACAGAATTAAAAGGGCAGGTGTCAATCGACACCTGCCCTTTCTGTTGGTGGGCCAACGTAGGAATGTAGGTCGGATTAGCGAAGCGTAATCCGACACGGGACGGAGCAGGTTGTCGGGTTACGCCTTCGGCTAACTAACCCGACCTACGTCGGAGTTGAACAACGCAGGCCGATGTAGGTCGGATTAGCGAAGCGTAATCCGACGAAGCCACGCCGCGCGTGTCAGGCGCGGATTTCGGTGCGCATGAACTTGATGTAGGCGATGCCGAAGCATACGGCCACCAGCGCCACCAGCGTCAGGAACATGGGCCAGATCAACCGCAGGCTTTGTCCCAGGTTGAGCGGTGTGACCAGCAGACCCTCGAGCTGCCCGATCTGGTCTGCCCGGATGGGAACCAGGCTCCGTGCCACCGGGTCCAACAGCAGGCGCACCGATTCGCTGTAGAGAAGGCTCGGCGACATGCGTCCCATGACTGTTTCGATGGTCGCGAGCCGCGCCGCTTCCTCCGCCGTTCCCGGATTCGGGATGATCAGTCCGGCCACGAAACTGGCGAGGACGCCGATAAAGATCCCGAGGAAGAGCCAGATGGCGATGGCGGCCAGCGCCGCGGTGACGGTTTTCTGGAGCAGCATGGAGAGAAGCATGGCGAGAGCCAGCCAGAAACCGGTGTACGCGACCCCGATGATGGCGAAGAAGAGCATCCGCCACAGCTCTTCGGCGTTGGGAAAAAAGCCGATGAGGTTGATGCCGAGACCGATCACCACCAGCAGGATCGAGACCCACAGGATGGCCAGGGTGGTCAAGCCGGCCAGGAACTTGCCGTTGATCAGGCTGTCCCGATAGATGGGTTGCGAGAGCACCCGGCTCAGTGTCCCCCGTCCGTATTCACCGCTGATGCTGTCGAATCCCAGGGTGATGCCTACCAACGGCCCGAAGAATCCCAGGAACGTGGCAAGGGAAAAGAACAGGGATTCGGTGGTGAGAAGCTGGAGGAAGACGTGTTGTGTCGGATTGCTCTGAACCGCCTGCTGGATCGCCTGGCCCGCGATGTAGATGGCCAGGATTCCCGGCAGCATGATCAGAGCGAGAAGGATCATGAAGCGGAAGCTGCTGAAATGATCCGACAGCTCTTTCCAATAGACCACGGGCATCGCTACGCCTCCCTGAAATACTTTAGGTAGATCTCTTCAAGCGTGGGATCCTCGGCTCGGAGCTGCATCAGGTCGAGCCCCTGGTCCCGGATCAACGTCATGAGCTCGGGCCTCACGTCGCGGGTACAGCGGATGAACCATCCCGCGTCTCGCCGTTCGCACTGGTCCACTCCCGGCAGTGCGCTCAGGGCTTCCTCCAGGGGTGGGTCGCCGCCAACCTCCACGAGGAAGTTCCACTGGTGTTCCTTCAGGATGGCCTTGCCCAGCTCGTCGGGACTCCCCTGCACGATCATCCGGCTACGGACGATGATGCCGATGCGTTGGCAGACCTGCTGCACCTGATGCAGCAGGTGGGAGCACAGCAGCACGGTGAGGCCGCGCTCGCGCTGGAGCTCGGTGATCAAATCGAGAAGCCGAGTCACCCCGTCGGGATCGATCCCCAGGGTGGGTTCGTCGAGGATAATGACCTCGGGCTCCTTCACCAGCACCTCGGCGATCCCCAGCCGCTGCTTCATGCCGCGGGAGAACTCCCGCACCGGCTGGTTGGCGTCGTCGGCGAGGCCCACCTGGTCGAGCCCCTGGTGTAGCAGGTCGTCCATCCTGTCCTCGCCGATCCGGTTGAGCCGGGCGATATAGGCCAGGTTCTCGCGCGCTGTCATATCCTCGTAGAAACCGGGATTCTCCGGCAGGTAGCCGACACGCCGCTTGACGTCCAACGGCTGGGTCTTGGGATTGAAACCGCACACCGACGCCGTACCGTAGGTGGGCTCGGTCAGCCCCAGCAGCATCAGGATGGTCGTAGTCTTCCCCGCGCCGTTGGGGCCGAGAAAGCCGAACACCTCGCCTCGGGGGATCTGCAGGGCCAGGTCGTTTACGGCGATCTTGTCCCGGTAGCGCTTGGTCAACCCCTCGGTTTCGATGATGTAGTCGCTCATCTCCGTCCCAGCCGGATAAAGACCGCCGCGAGTCCGAGCACCACCATGGCCACGATGAATGCGCCGATCCAACCCCAGATGGTCGGTGTGGACACGGTGACCCTGAAATCGATGGACTTGTTGGTGTCCGGGCTGTTGGTGGTCACGGCCAGCATGTAGTCGCCCGACACGGCCCGGTCCGGAGCGGTGATCTCCATCTTCACCTCTCGGACCTCACCGGGGTTCAGGGAGTCGACCTTGTCCGGGCGAAAATTGACTTCCCACTCGTCGGGTTTCGACGAGATGAAGGCGAGGTTGGTGAGCGGGGCCGTGCCCGCGTTTGCCACGAGGAAATCGACCTGGCCCTTCTCCCCCGCGGTCACCGACGCATTGAGCCGGCCGGTGGCGGTACCCATGTTCAGCTCCTGGGTGCCGGATAGAGAGATCTTGAGGTCCGCCTGCGTGGAAAGACCACCCGAGCGCGCCTTGACGACGATGGGATACTCCCCGGGCTCCCCGAGCAACGGCGGTTGAATCTCGACGCTCAGGGTTTCGGTCGAATCCTTCTTGAGCGCGATGGAGGAAATCTGGGTTTCCTCGAACTGCGGCTTGATCTTGACGACCCAGCCCGGAGGCGCCTGGGCCGCCAGGGCAGTGGTCACCGGGTTGTCGGTCTCGTTCTTGAGGTCAATGCTGAACTTGAAGGTCTGGCCGCTGTTTCCGCTCAGGACCGGATACTGGCTTTCCATCTTGAGCCCGCCGGTGTCGACTTTCTTGGCGGACACGCGAAAGGCGACCTTGGCGTTGTCGGTCTTCTCGCCCTTGTCGTCCTTGGCGGTCACCGCCACTTCATAGTCGCCCGGCTCCACGTCGTCCGGCAGCTTGACCTTGAGCTCCAGGGTGGTGGATTTCCCGCCCTGAACCATGACGCCGCCCACCGGATAGCTCGGATACCGGGAATGGAACGCGGCGGTCCACCCTTCAGGCAGCGAGGTTGCCTCCAGCGCCACCCGCACGCTCGCCTTTCTCGGGTTGACGACCTCGGCATCCATCTCGAATTCCTGACCCGGCCCGACGGTGATGTTCGTGTAGGCCATGACCAATTCGAAAGGTTCTTTTTGATCGTCCGGGATGTCCGCTTGGGCCGCCGTGCCTTCCGGGGTTTCGTGCGATGTGCCTGTGCCGGACAGCGGCCAAAAGACCACCAGAGCGGCCAGCAACAGCCAGACAAGATGAGCCTTGCTAATCCTCATAAACCAAACCTCCAGGATGTGGATTGTCGCTATAGTTAAGCACGTGGGACACGGGAGTCAATCCCGCTCGCCGCCGGAAGGGTATTGTTACAGCTTTTCAAGCTGACGAAGGCCTTCGTAGAGCACGATGGAGACCGCATTGGCGAGGTTCAGGCTCCTGACGGCCGGGCTCATCATGGGAATGACGTAGCTGTTTGCCCTGTTCGCGGCGAGGAGATCCTGCGGCAGGCCCCGGGTCTCGGGCCCGAATACGAGGAAATCGTCCTCGCGAAACCGAGCGGAAATATAGGATTTCGCCGCCTTCTTGGAGAAGAAGTGCAATCGTGCGCCGCCGTGGAGGTGGATGAACTCCTGCCAGGAACCGTGCAGCCGAAGGTCCACGTGGGGCCAGTAGTCCAGGCCGGCACGCTTGAGGTGCCTGTCGTCGATCTTGAATCCCAGTGGCTCGATCAAGTGCAGCGGGCTGCCGGTGGCGGCGCACAAGCGCGCCACCGAGCCCGTGTTCGGGGGGATCTCCGGTTCGAAGAGCACGACGTTCATGGACATTTCGCTCCGGCGGACCCGCGGCTCACCGCTTCTTCCGCGATTCCGCGCTGTCGATGAGGAAGGTTACCGGTCCGTCGTTCACCAGGGAGACCTTCATTTGGGCCTGGAAGGTTCCGGTGCATACCCTGGGTCCACCCGGGAGGCTGAGCTTCTCCACGAAGTCCCGGTACAGCCGTTCCGCTTCATCCGGGGTGGCGGCATCCGTCAGTGACGGCCGCCGCCCCTTGCGGCAGTCGCCGTACAGCGTGAACTGGGAAACCACCAGGAGCTCGCCGCGGGTGTCCATAATGGAACGGTCGAACCTACCCGTTTCGTCGGGAAAGATCCGTAGATTGAGAAGCTTGTCCGCGAGAAAGGAGCCGTCCTTTTCGGAATCTCCCTTGCCGACCCCGAGAAAGACACAAAGGCCGGGACCGATGGACGACACCGTCGCGTCGCCGACGCTCACGTCGGCGCGTTCGACTCTCTGGAGTAAAATTCGCATGATGGCCGCGGCTTGCCCGCGTGAATGGGACGAATGCGGAACTCCGCCGGCATCCGCCACGGGGCCGCCGGTCTCCTTGACTTCCAAACATCGTTCCGCCTAACAATAGCGTCGCGATTATTCAAGCAGCATCACGCGATTCCATGAGAACCATCTGCGTTACCGGAGCCTGCGGCTTCATCGGCTGGAAAGTGTGCGAGAAGCTCCTGGCCAACGGTGAGTCCGTCATCGCCGTCGACAATCTCAACGACGCCTATGACGTGCGCCTCAAGGAATGGCGCCTGGCGCAGCTCCAGGGCCGGCCGGGCTTTGCGTTCCACCGCGTGGATATCAGCGACCGGGACGCTCTCAGGTCGTTCGGGCGGTCTGTGGCAAGGAACGGCCGGATCGACGCGGTGATCAATCTGGCGGCCCGGGCCGGTGTGCGTAGTTCGGTGACGGATCCGTGGGTCTATGTGGCCACCAACGTAACCGGGAGCGTGAATCTGCTGGAGCTCTGCCGGGAGCTGGAGGTGGGCAGGTTCGTGCTGGCGTCCACGTCGAGCCTCTACGGCAGGGACACCCCCGTGCCCTTCCGGGAGGATGCCGATACGAGCAGGCCGCTCTCTCCGTATGCCGCTTCGAAGAAGGCGGCGGAAACCATGAGCTTTACCTACCATTCCCTCTACGGCCTCGACGTCACGGTGCTCCGCTTCTTTACCGTCTACGGGCCCGCCGGCCGTCCCGACATGAGCCTCTTCCGGTTCGTCCAGTGGATCAGCGAGGGCAGGGAGGTGACGGTTTTTGGTGACGGCCGCCAGCAGCGGGATTTCACCTATGTCGAAGACGTCGCCAACGGCGTCCTCGCCGCGGTGGCGGCGACCCGGGGGTACGAGGTCATCAATCTCGGTTCGGACAGCCCCATTGTCCTGAACGACGCCATTCGGTTAATCACGGAGCTCGTAGGCCGCGAGGCGATGGTCCGCCGTGAGGAGCGCCATCCAGCGGATGTGGAGGCCACCTGGGCCGACATCGCCAAGGCCCGGCGGCTTCTGGGTTGGCAGCCCGAGACCGACTTCGCCACTGGCGTGCGCGCGTTGGTGGAGTGGTACGGCTGCAACCGTGACTGGGCCAAGGACATCGTGACTTGACGCGGTAGCGGGCTTGCGGGCCCTCCCGCAGGCGGTTTTTTCACCCGCGTTGCGCACAAGAGTCGCCAATTTCTCCCCGTAATGCTAAAAATTTACGGAGGATCGTTCACGGAGGACCCGTTCCCGCCCGGACGGGAAGCCTCCCGATCCCCAGCGCACGCCGGAGAGGTGACCGAGTCTGGCTTAAGGTGCACGACTGGAAATCGTGTGTACCCCAAAAGGGTACCAGGGGTTCGAATCCCCTCCTCTCCGCCAGCCAACTCGTTGATATCGCAAACATTTCAGGTAGGGCCTTGGCTTAAGGGAAGACGACTGCTTTTCGGGACAAGGAGAGCCATGCAATCCGATCATAAAAACGTCCTTGTTCTTGGGACCTGTCAAATGCTCTCCGGCACGGGACGTGGGCTCTTCATGGTGACATCCCCCGCCGTCGCGCTTTTGATTACACCGCATCCGGCGCTCGTCACCCTGCCCACCGGGATGATCGTGGTCGGCGCCGCCCTGGCCGCCATGCCTACCTCGCTGTTCACGCGCCGGTTCGGACGGAAAACCGGTTTCCTCTGCGGCACCGCCCTGGCTGCGGCCAGCGGGGTATCCTGCACGGCCGCCGTCATCTACGGGAACTTCTGGCTGCTTGCGCTGGGCGGTTTTCTCTACGGGTTGTTTTCCAGTTTCTCCCAACTCTATCGGTTCGCGGTCGCGGACGCTGCCTCGGAGGCATTCCGCCCCAAGGCCATTTCCCTGGTGCTTGCCGGCGGCGTGTTTGCCGGGTTTGCGGGCCCCAATCTGGCGAACTGGGGCAAAGGGCTCTTGGCAAGCCACCTTTTTGCCGGCGCCTTCCTGTTCATGGTCGGAACCGGGCTGTTGGCAGCGATCGTGCTACTGTTCCTCAGCATCCCGAACCTGACCAAGGCGCAAAGGGAAGGTGCGCAACGGCCGTTGCTCGAAATCGTGAAACAGCCGGTGTTTATCGTTGCCGCCGTCTCTGCCACGGTCGCTCAGACCGTGATGAACTTTCTGATGACGGCGACGCCGGTGGCCATGATCGCCCACGGCGGCCACGCCTTCGGTTCCGTGGCCACCGTGATCTCTTCGCACTCGGTGTCGATGTTCGCGCCCGGCTTCTTTACCGGTTCGCTGGTCAAGCGGTTCGGGGAGATACCGATGATTGTGGCCGGCCTCACCCTCCAGGGCGCCTGTATCGGCGTCGCCCTGTTGAGCATCGAGGTTTTCAATTTCTGGCTGGCGATGGTCCTGCTCGGGCTTGGCTGGAACTTTACCTACACGGCCGCGACCAGCCTGATGACGACTGCCTACACCCCGGCCGAACGCAATAAGACGCAGGGCATGATGAATCAGATCGTTTATACGGTGGTCGCCATCGGGTCGCTGTCATCCGGCGCTTTCATCCATTTCCTGGGCTGGAACTGGGTGAATATCGGCGCCATGCCGATGCTGCTCTTCGCCGTGCTCGTGACGATCTGGCATGTCGCTGCAAAGTCGAAGATCGCCAACGCCTGATCGGACCTAGGGAGAGCACCATTTCCACCTCAACCACGTTCAACGGCCTCCGCACCACCGGGGAGCCGCTCCGCGACGGCGACTCGGTCGTCTTGTTCGACCGAAAGGACCGGGAGTACCTGAAGACGCTTCGGGGCGGTGAGACCATCTCCATCCGGGGCGGGTCCATCGCGGTGGACGACCTTCTGGGTAAGCCGGACGGCGTCAGCGTCCGGTCCACGCTGAAGGAGCGGTTCGTGGTGTTGCGTCCGACGCTGGAACGCCTGATCCCGAACCTGCCGCGCAAGGCCCAGGTGATCTATCCCAAGGATCTGGCCCTGATCCTGATGTGGGGCGATGTCTTCCCGGGGGCTACGGTGGTGGAGGCCGGGGTAGGGCCCGGGGCGCTCACGCTGGCGTTGCTTAGGGCCGTTGGGCCGGAGGGGCGGGTCATCTCCTTCGAGATACGGGAGGAGCACGCCCGGGCGGCGGAGCGGAACGTGGCCCGCTATTACGGGGCGGCGCCCCAGTGGACTCTGGAGGTCGGCGACGTCTCCGAGGGGCTTCGGAACCTCAGCGTCGACAGGGTTTTCCTCGATCTCCCAGAGCCTTGGCGGCAGACCGATCTCGCGTGGCAGGCATTGCGGCCCGGCGGGGTGTTCCTGGGCTACGTGCCGACGGTCCTGCAGGTGAAGGGCTTCGTCGACTCGTTGAAGGAACACGGCGGGTTCGCCTGCGTCGACACCATGGAGACGCTGGTCCGTTACTGGCACGTCAAGGAGATGAGTGTCAGGCCGCAACACCGGATGGTGGCCCACACGGGATTCGTCATCACCGCGCGGCGAATCGAGCCGCGCGAGCAGCCTGTGCCAAGGGAAGAAGGCGCGTAGGGGCAGGGGCGTAGGGGGCGGGTTTCAAACCCGCCCGTGCACGCACCGCGCTGTCGGTCGGTGCAGCCGGTCACTTCTTCTTGCGGCAACGCTCGCAGTAACAGATGTGGGACTCGGGGTCCTGGATCAGGCCCTCGTCCAGGTTGTGGCAGATTCTCTTGCACTCGAGGCAGATGTAGTAGATGCCCTCTATGGTCTTGTTGATCTTTTCCCGGTTGAGCACCCGCCCCTTGAGTTTCTCGATGCGGATTCCCAGGAGTTCTTCATATTGTCGCTTGATCTTCAACCGCCCGGCGGCGTCGCCCGGCAGCTCCTGATCGTCGAGATCGTCCGTGCCGCGGTCGTTGACCCCGCCTTTCGACTGTCCCTTGCCCTGTGTGCTGTGAACCGTCTTCTTGGCCTTGGCCGTAGGCTTTTCCTTGTTGTCTTTGGCGAGTGTCATTCCGTGGTGCCCATGAGCAATAGCCGTTCGTCCCCCGGTTGTCAAACGGGAAGGTTCCCGGAACCGCGAGGACGACGATTCGGTCCTTACATGGAGAGGCCGGCCCAAACGGTGGTCGCGAGGAACACGAGCATCATCACCGACGACCGGTCCAGCTTGCGCAGCACCGCGTCCGTGCCCTCGGCCGTGACCCCTTCAGGGGATTCGTGGAGCCTGACGAAACGATGGGCGATGCCCATGCACTGCCAGGTACCGAGCATGATGACGAAGAACGCCAACAGCAGCTTGATGGACAGGGCGGCGCCGAATTCCTGTGCATAGGAGGCGCCGTGCAGCGCCTTGAGGTCCGTGATACGAGACGCCCCGGTGAGGGTCAGTATGCCGAGCAGCCCGATCTGTGCCGGGTTGTAAAGCCGAAGCACGCGGACCATCAGCTCCACCCGCTTCTCCCGCACGGATTCGTGCCGGAGCACCGGCAGCAGAATGCGCCACAGGGCGACCACGAGTCCGATATGAAGGGCGAGGGAGATTATGTGGAAGTCGGCGGCCAACTATGTGTCCTGTCCCCCGAGGACACTCAGTTAGCCGCCTTGGAGCGCCAGCTTAGCAACGCCCGCTTGCCGATGCGCTTGCCGGGAGCCTGGTAGTCCTCGGTGAGCCGGGCCATGCGCTTGCCGAACTCGTCCACCCGTTTCTGCTGGTTCTTCTCGAAGGCCCGCAGCTCCTTCTGACGCCGTTCCTGAAACTGTTCCAGCTCCCGTTGCCGGCGTTCCCGGAACTCCGACAGGTCGCGCTCCCACTCGTTGTGGAACCGTTGCACGGTGGTGCGGATGAGGTAGTTGAAGTCATCCTTGACCACCGTCGACTGGTAGCAGTGGGGGCAGAAGAGCACGTTGCCGATGATCAGGCGGCCGGTCTCGACTTCATAGACGGCGTCGCAGGCAAAGCAGTGGAGGGATACGGGCCATTGATCCGGGGCCGGCACCGAGATCGAAGGCTGGGAGTCGTCCGCGAACACGGCAGCCGGTGCGCCGGCGGCCTGTGGCGCTCCCTGTGGCGCGGCGGCCGGCGCCGGTGCGGCAGCCGCGGCCTCGGCGGGCTGCGGCGGTGCGCCGGCGCCCTCACCCTCCCGGAAGCGTGATTCGAAGCTGTCGCCGAAGTCCGTATCGGTGTGGATGATGCGCGCCCGGCCGATGAGGGCGTCCTCCGTCTCCACGTTGTTGGGGTCCGTCACGCAGCAGTCCACGGGACACACCGCAGCGCACGCCTCATAGTCGTGAAAGCCCACGCATTCGGTGCACAGCACCGGATCGATGATGTAGATCTCGTCTGCTTGCGTAATGGCTTCGTTGGGGCATTCCGGCTCGCACGCGCCGCAGTTGATGCACTCTTCCGTTATCATGGTGGCCATGGACTCAAAGCCCTCCCGGGTTCCAAACCCGCGTTCATGCTGTGCTTGGCCGAGGCGCATGGTGTCGTCCCGGCCAGGGGCGGTTTTTTTTGACCCGCTCCTACATGTTCTTCCAGATAACAGTGGCAAGGGATCGCGTCAAGTTTTCGCCGGTGCCCGGCCCTCCCCGGCAGGTCCCTTCGATACGCGGCGCCGGCTTCTATTCGCCCTTGGCCCGGAGCGCCTCGAAGACCTTCTCGGCGGTGACGGGCAGGGCGGTCACGCGCACGCCCACGGCGTCGTGCACAGCGTTGGCCACGGCCGCGGCCGTGGGAATGACGGCGGTCTCGCCGATGCTCATGCTGCCGTAGGGGCCGCTCCCCACCGACGCCTCCGTCACGTCTGTCCGTAGCGGCGGGATGTCCTTGATATTGGGCAGCTTGTAGTCGCCCAGGTTGGCCGTGACCACCCGGCCACCGTCGGTCACGATGTCCTCGCAGCGGGCGAAGCCCAGGCCCATGACCACCGCACCGTCGATCTGTCCCTGGTGGCCCAGGGGGTTCAGCACGGTCCCGGTGTTGTGCGCGGTGGTGAGCCGGCGTACGGCGAACTGGCCGGTTTCCGGATCCACCTCCACCTCGGCCACCTGTGCCACCATGGAGGTCTCGGGACCGTCCGTGAGGTTGGCGTAGTGGCCGGTCACGGCCACCGGCCCGCCCGCGGCCTCCACCAGCTCGGCAAAGGTCATGCGTCTTTCGGAGCGCAGATGGGTGATGCCGCCGCTCACGATCGCCAACTCGCCGGCCGGAACGCCCATGCGCTCGGCGGCGACGGCCAGCAGCGCGGCGCGGACCTTGTCCGCGGCATCGAAGGCCGTGTTTCCGTGGACGCGGGTGCTGCTGCTGCCCCGCACCCCGGTGTCCTTGGCCACCCGCGTGGTGTCGACGCTCTCGAAGTGCACGTCCTCCAGGGGCAGGTCCAACTCCTGGGCGACAACCTGCTGCATCATCGTGTAGGCGCCGGGGCCGACGTCCACCAGCGAGGCTCCCAGCGTCGCGGTGCCGTCGGCTTCCACTCGTAGGCCGATGTAGGACTCACCGCCCTTGGACATCCACTGGGCCACGGCGATGCCGCGTCCCACGTTCTTTTCCTTCGGCGCGTGGAATCCCGACGTGCGGATGGCGCTGTCCAGGGTCTCGTCCGGTTGGATGTGCGCCACGGCGTCGCCGACAGGGTCGAGGTCGCCGTCGTGCACGAAGTTGAGGCGGCGCAGCTCCGAAGGGTCCATCCCCAGCCGGCGCGCCACCAGGTCGAGCTGGCTCTCGTTGGCGAAGAAGCCCTGGGGGTGGCCGGGGGCGCGCATGTAGCCGCACGGCACCTTGTTGGTGTAGACGTAGCTTTCCTCCAGCAGAAAGTGGGCGATCTTGTACGGGCCTCCGGAGCTGTGCGCGCCCACCAGATAGCCCTGGGGGCGGTACGAGCCGTAGGCGCCGCTGTCGAACAGCAGGTGCATGTGCTGGGCGACGATGAGGCCGTTCTTCTTGACGCCGGTCTTGACGGTTGTGACGGAGGCATGACGCGGGTTTCCCGAGGCCAATTCCTCGGTGTAGTCCATGAGGTACTTGACCGGGCGCCCGGTTCTCCTGGAAAGCACGTAGCAGAGGGCGATGTCGTTGGCGTCGCCCTTGCCGCCGAAGTCCCCGCCGATGTAGCCGGGATGGGCGACGATCTTGTGGGCCGGAATGCCCAGGGCGCCGGCCATGTGGTCCCGCAGGGCGAAGAGGCTCTTGGTGGAGGCCCGCACGTCCGCGCCCTCGCCCTTGGCTTCCACGATGCAGCAGTGCGGCTCGATGTAGCCGTGGTGGACCATTTGCGTGGTGTAGGTGTTCTCCACCACCAGGTCGGCCTCCGCCAACGCCGCATCCACGTCGCCCTTGCGCCATTCAAGCCGCACGAAGACGTTGCCGGGGGCGTCCATACGGTGCAGCAGGCCCGGGTAGGTGGCCACTTCCGGATGAATCAGCGGGGCTGATGGCTTGGCGGCTTCCACCGGGTCCACCACCGCCTCCAGTTCCTCATATGCCACCTCGAGGAGCGCCGTGGCGGCCTCGGCCGCGGCTTCGCTCTCGGCGGCCACCGCCGCCACCTTCTCGCCGATGTAGCGCACCACCCCGTCCGCCAGCAGCGGCATGTCGATGATCTTCTTGCCGATGCGCGCGCCCGCGAGGTCCGCTCCGGTCACCACGGCCCTGACGCCGGGCACCGCCAGCGCCTTGCCGGCGTCGATGCGCGTGATGCGTCCGTGGGCCATGGGGCTCCGGAGCACCTTGCACCAGAGCATGTTCGGGACCTGCATGTCCGCGGTGTAACGGGCCCGGCCCGAAACCTTGTCCTCGCCCTCGCCGTGCGGGGCCGGGGTGCCGATGATCCTGTTGTTCGTCATGGTTTTACCTCGTCGCCGTCAGATTTCCTTCCAAACCTTGGCCAGGCTCTCGCCGTAAACGCTGATGTCCCACTCGCAAAAGTAGCCGAAAGGGGTCGTCCAGACCTCGTACCCTGATTCATGCAACCGTCGTGCCACCTCGTCGAGTACCTGTTGGGCCCCGGCGGGAGTGGCGCTGTCGCCGCCGAGATGGGCGAACGAATGCAGCACGACGTTTCTCATCCGTTTCTTGTTGGCCAGCCACTTGATGTGCTTCAGCGCCTGCCGGAGCGCGGACGGGTTGTCCTGGTCGGCGTTCTCCACTTCCACCAGGACCACCACGGTTTCGGTGACGGCGGCCGTCTCCCGCGGCGGGTCGGCGGCCTCGGCCAAAGCCTTGGCGTAGGGCTTCCAGCGAAAGCTCTTGGCTAGCAACGTGAGCAGCTTCATCCCGCACACCCATGGGTCGCGCCCAGGCGCGTGTCCGCGCAATGCGAATCTACTACGATTCGCTTGCGCGGACACGCGCCTGGTAGGGATTCAAGAGGGTCCGCCGGGCAAAGTCAAGCGAGGAGAACGGGGGGAGGGCGGCAAGGACAGACGCCCGAGAACGGCGGCATCGCCTCCCGGTGGGGTTCTTGACACCGATAGGCGGCTCTGGTAGGCGTCCTACAGCCGAACGGGCAGTGCGGGTTGAACGGTGTCCGGCACCGGCAACGCAAGCGAGATGATTGGCTAGACAATATCCGAGACGAACCAGCCGCCGCTTGGCCACGCCAAGAGGGTGCGCTGGTTTTTTTGTTTGACGGCACCTACCGTTTACGGGAGGTGCGGTGCGGCCGGAGATTCACCAATGCCGCGCCTCATGGAGGACTTGATGAAGACTTTGGGTCTGATCTCACCCAATCTGGATGATCCGACCATTCAGGAGTACTACAGCATCCTGCCGGAAGGCATTGAGATAAAGGGCCGGCCCCTCGAGGTCGGCACGTTCACGGACGAGGACTTCGCCAAGGTGGAGGAGGCATTCGCCGACGTCGTCCGCGATCTCACCAGGGAACCCCTGGACTTCCTCATGATCACCGGCGAACTGTTCCTTTCCTACCGCGGCCCGGGCTCGGACCGGCTGGTGCTGGACTCCGTCCGGGAGATCACGCCGGTAAACGCCTCGACGGTGCTTACGGCAGTCGTGCGCGCGTTGAAGTCCCTGAACGTCTACCGCGTGGTCATGGCCTCGCCGTTTCCCCACGATCAGGACGAAAACCTCATCCGGTTCCTCGATCACTACAACATAGAAGTGGCCGCCAACCGCGGCCTGGGCTATGACAATACCCAGGAGATCTGGGAGCTGCCGGCCGAAACCGGCTACGATCTGGCCGCCGCCGTCCTGAAGGAGTGCCCCAACGTGGACGGTATCTACATGCCGTGCAACAAGTGGCGCGTGTCTTCCGTCATCGAACGGCTGGAGGCGGACCTGGGCAAGCCCGTCATTACGAACACCCAAGCGTGGATCTGGGAGGCCCTGAAGGGCCTGGGTCTCAAGGCATCCCTGCCGGGATACGGAACGCTGCTCAAGTAACCCGATTCCCCGGAAAGGTACCGGGAACCTGTGCCATGGTAACGAGGGTGTAGGGGCGGGTTTCAAACCCGCCCGCAAATGGCGCTGTGCGAACGCGGGCGGGTTTGAAACCCGCCCCTACTAGAACGCGGTGAGCACGACCCCTCCCAGACAGATGGACGCCGCCCCGACCAGGACCTTGAGTGTCACCCGCTCGAAGGAGCGCAGGAAGATGATGCTCAGGAGCACGGTGAAGAGCGGGGTGGTCGAGATGAGGGGTGAGACCAGGACCACGTTTCCCATCTCCAGCGCGGTCATGTTCAAGGACACGGCCACGCTGTTCAGCAGCCCCGACAGCCCGAACCACATAATCGTCTCACGCCGGAAGATCAGCTCCCGGTATTTTCCCGTCGCCAGCAGATAGAGCACCAGGGCCACGAAGGCCCCTCCCTGCACCACGCAGATGGCCAGCGGCACGGAGTCGATCATGCTGTAGCCGAGCTTGCGCATGGGGCTGGAGAAACCGCCCAGAAACGCCGCCATAACGGGTAACAGCAGGTAGATGGGTTGGTACGGGACGGCTGCCTCGGAATCCCTCATACCCAGCAGGCTCGCGCCGATGATGATGAGCAGGGTGCCGGCGGCGATGGCCACGGTCACGGTTTCCCCCAGAACCGCCACCGCCACTACCCCGGCGAACAGCGGTGTCGTGTTGCGCAGCGGCGAGGCCCGGGAGATGCCGACCTTGTTGGCCGACACGAACAGCAGGATCTGCGTGCAGAAGGGCGAAAGCACGCCGGCCCCGGTGAACAAAAGCAGCCCGGCCGGTGCCGCGTCGTCCCATGAGGTCAGCGGCCCCAGCGCCAGCAGCAAAATGACGGTGGAGGTGAAGAGCGAGAAGGAGATGGCGCCGGTGGGAGTGCCGTAGTTGAGGCCCAATCGGGAGCAGATCTGGCCCGAGGAAAAGCACAAGGCGGCTCCCAGAGCCAGTAACGGGATGCTAAGATTATCCACGGGTCGGGCCGGGTTTCTTGGTACTCGGATACCCCTCGCTTGTCAACGAACAGAGCGGTGAAGGCAACAGTGATGGGACAAGGCAAACGGATGACGCGGCGAGGGGCGGACGGGGTTCGGGAGGTGTCGCCGCTTATCCCGGAGACGGGTATTTCTTCCCGGTTCGACGGCGCGCGCGGCTGCATGGTTGCCGCCGCGGGTCTCGGTGCGGTGGCGGTGGTCTGTTATCTGCCGGCGGTGCTTTGGGGCGGCCTGATCTGGGACGACCGCATCTGGTCGCGAGCCCCGGCGGTGCTCGAATGGTCCGGCCTCCGCGCCATCTGGTTTTCCCCGTGGCTCATCGAGGGCGAGGGCCACTACTGGCCGCTTGTCTACACAACCTTCTGGCTCGAACACAAGATCTGGGGGTTGGCGCCGGCGGGCTACCACGCCGTCAATGTCGCCCTGCACCTCGCCAACACGCTGCTGGTGTGGCGGATCCTGATGCGGCTGGCGGTGCCGGGGGCGCTGGCGGCGGCCGCCGTGTTCGCCGTGCACCCGCTCCACGTGGAATCGGTGGCCTGGATCATCGAGCGCAAGGATGTGCTCTCGGCGCTGTTCTACCTGGGCGCGGCGTGCCTCTGGCTTCGTTTCCTGGAGCAGCGGCGCCGGCGGTGCTACGGTCTTGCGCTGCTGCTGTTCGTTGCGGGCCTGCTGAGCAAGTCCATCGTGGTCACGCTGCCGGTGGCGCTGCTGATCATTCAGTGGTGGCAACACGGCCGCATTACGAGACAGGATCTGCTGCGACTGGCGCCGTTCTTCGTGGTGGGGCTGCTCATCACCGCGGGCGACCTCGCCTTCTACCAGTCGCGCCGGGTGCTGGGAGAGTTCGACTACTCGCTGGCCGAGCGGATCCTTGTCGCGTCCCGTGCATTGTGGTTCTACGCGGGGAAGCTCGTCTGGCCCGCCGATCTCGCCGTCGTCTACCCGCTCTGGGACATCCGCGCAACGGATCTTTCGGCATGGCTGTATCCGGTCGCGGCGCTGGCGCTGGCGGCGGCGCTGTGGTTCATGCGCCATCGGATCGGGCGGGGGCCGCTGGCCGGGGCCATGTTCTTCGCCGTCACCTTGTCGCCGACGTTGGGTTTCGTGGACTTCAGCTTCATGCAGTTTGCTTTCGTCGCCGACCGTTTCCAGTACCTGGCCGGCATTGGGCCGATGGCGGCCGTCGCGGGCGCGGCGTTGGTATCGGTATGGAGGTTTTCAGGCGGGTGGGAACGGCGGGGGGTCTGTCTGGCGGCGGGGCTGTCGTTGGGAATAGTGGTGCTGCTCCTCGGAATGCAGACCTGGCGGCAGTCGGGCATCTATCGGGACGAGATCACCTTCAACCGCCACATCATCGCCCACAATCCCGTGGCGCGGGACGCCCACCGCAATCTGGCGGCGGAGTTGTTCAAGCTGGAGCGCTTCGAAGAGGCGCTGGAACACGCCCGCATCGCGGTTCGGCAGTATCCGGATTGCGGCGATTGCCATGCCGGACTCGGCGCGGCGCTGGTACGGCTCGAACGCCTGGACGAGGCCGACAGGCACATACGCCGCGCCCTTGAGATCGAGCCCCACAACCAGAGCGCCCTCCAGAACGCGAGCGAACTGTTCAGGTTGCAGGGACGGTACGAGGAAGGCGTCGCCGCCGCCGGGACCTGGCTCAAGCTGCGGCCGAACGCTTCAGCCCCGCACCAGGCCCTCGCCAGACTGTCCGCCGGCCTGGACCGCCAGGACGAGGCCGAGAGACATTGGCGGCGCGCCCACAAGATCGATCCGAGGGACCCGGTCACCGTCCAGAACCTGGCGGAGTCCATCCGCAAGCAGGGGAGATACGAGGAAGCCCTCGGGTGGTATCGCAAGGTTCTCCGGATCCGGCCGCACCTGGCGTTGGCCCACGCCGCCATGGGCCACGCGCTGTTCCGTCTCGCCCGCTACGACGACGCCATCGATGCCTTGAAGCGGGCCGTTACCCTCGCGCCGGACGTTCCCAACGCCCCTTCGCTGCTCGTCATGGCGGCCAGGGCGGCGACGCGGTTGGAGCGTCACTCCGAGGCCGCCGGATACTACGCGCGGGTTGCCGAGATCGCCCCCGGATTCGCGCACGCCCTGTTCGAGCAGGGCGTGGGACATGCGCAGCAGGAGCGTTACGACGAGGCGCTGGAGAAATTCGAGACCGTGGTCAAGCTCCTCCCTGACAACCCCGCGGTGCATTCCAATCTCGGCGCGGTGCTCTACCACCTGGGCAGGACCGACGAAGCGCTGGCGAGCGTCGACCGGGCGCTCTCCATCGATCCCGAGTTCAAGGACGCGCTCAACAACCGCCGGGCGCTGATGAGCCGGAAGCGACCTTGAAAAACCCCCGCGCTTTGGCTACCGTCCCAAGGGTCCGATTTCCCCGAAGAAGGAGTCCTGAATGGCATATACGAGTTGGCGCGGAACCGTCGGCGTGGTGAAGCCGACCATGAGGCCCGGGTCCCTGGAAGAGTTCATCCGCATGATGCCCGAGGGCATCGGCATCATACCGCTCTTCATCGGCTTTCAGCGCGGCACCGCCGACGAATTCCAGCAGGCCATGAAGGCCTACGAGGAACGGGTGGCCGAGCTTGCCGGCTACGGCGTGGACCTGATCCACCCGGAAGGGGCGCCGCCCTTCATGTTCCAGGGAGTGAAGGGCGAGCGGCGCACCATCCGCGCCTGGGAACGCAAGTACAAGATTCCCATGGTCACCGCGGGCATGACCCAGATCGAGGCCCTGAAGGCGCTCAAGGCCAAAAAGATCCTCGGGGTCACCTACTTCACCGGCAAAATCAACGACACCTTCGCGCGATACTTCGTGGAGGCGGGATTCGACGTCCTGGCCATGGAGGGCATCCCGGTGGAATTCGAGGACGTGGGGAAGCTCGCCGGACAGGAAGTCTACGCCCATATCCGCAACGCGTTTCTGAAGCACCGGGGCGCGGACGCCATCTACATGCTGGGCTCCGGCTGGCGCACGCTGGACATCATCGAGCTGTTGGAGCAGGACCTTCAGGTGCCGGTGGTGCATCCGGTTCCGGCCCGGGTGTGGGCCATCCAGAAGCGGCTCCACGTCAACGAGTCGGTGATGGGTTACGGGCGGTTGCTGGAGGAGATGGTGTAGGGAATTCGTAATCCACGACGGCGTCCGGGCGTGGCTGTCGTAGGGGCGGGTTTCAAACCCGCCCGTGCCCGCGCCCGCCAGGGCCGAAAGGGCCGCCAGCACCACGGAGTCCCACGATCCTTGCAGCAGCAGCGCGGGGTGGAGCGCGAAGGAGAACGGCCCAAGCGGAAAAATAGCGTTCTGTTTCCGCGTGAAGTCGTCGGGCCATGCAGTTGGCGAGCCGTACAGCGCCCGTCATCGGTTTAGCGCCGCCCGTGAGTTGGTATGATCCGCTGGAGTGTCTCTCGACACCTTTCCCGGACAAGACCAAGTCGGTGAGACCTCGATTAGGCGGAAATCCGGCCGGCACCGACGACCCCGCGCCCAACAGGATGGCACTCTTCATGCGTGGGCGTCCGGTGTTGCCGCATCGTTGGCCATGGCGTGCAGGTCGGGCTTGATCAACGATTCCGCCGGAATGCCCAGAACCCGGTGTAGCTGCCAGATCATTCTCAAGCTCAACGGGCGCTTATGGTTGAGGATCTCGTATACCCGGCTGCGGCTGCCGATATGGGGCACCAAATCCTTAGGCGCGAGCCCGTTCTGTTCCATGTGATAGCGGATTGCAGCGACCGGATCCGGAAGATCGAGCGGGTAGTGTTTCGCTTCCCAGGCCTCAACGAGGGTTACCAGAACGTCGAGACGGTCGCCCTCCGGCGTGTTGCGCTTCGCGCTCATCAGGCCCTCGATTTCCTTCAGCGCCCGATGGTAGTCCCGCCTAGTCTTTATCGGTGAAATATCCATGGCTGGCTCCTCAAATCGTCGGTGCATCGATGGCGTCGTAGTCCTGGTGGCTGCCGGGGAACGGGATGTACACGATGCGGTAGGGGTAGTTGATCCACACCACGATACGGTACTTGTTGCCGGCGATGTTGAACACCGCCCGGCCGTCCTTGAGGATGCTGGCGTTGCGAATCTCCCGTTTGACATCCGCGGGGCTACCCCAGTCGGCGGCCTTGACCTGACGGTACCAAGCCATGGCCGCCTGACGCGCATCGGCTCGCGAGGGATCGGCGTCGACGAAGGCTTTCAACGTCGCCACCGCGATGATCCTCATGACGAAAGGATACCATGTTCCCAAATTGGGATCAAAGTGGAAAGCCCGAGTTCGGGCTCGTGGGAGGCCAACTACCAAGCCGTGGCCGGACAAGCCAAGAAGCGGTGAGCGTCTCGGGCGGGGCGATCAGCGCCTGGAACTGGAGGCAGGGGCGGGCCGGCGTGAAGGGCGCACCGGGCATCAGTCTGCCCGGTGCGCATCGAAACCTCAGGCCGCATTCATCAGCGGCGAAACACTCAGATTATACAGCCTCGCCACGTTGGTGTTGAGCAGCTTCGCGCGGTCGCCGGCGTCGAGTGGGCCCAGGTCCCGTGCGATGACGTCTTGCGAGTGGGGCCACGTCGAGTTCTGGTGCGGATAGTCGTTGGACCACATGCAGTTGTCCGCGCCAAACCAGGAAAACAGCCGGCCGCCGATGTGGTCATTGAAGAAGGTGGCGTAGACCTGACGGGCGAAGTATTCGCTGGGCAGCTTGTCGATGGGCAGGGGCTGTGCGTGGCGATGGCGCCGGAAGTTCTTGTCGCACTGTCCGAGCCAGAAGGGGATCCAGCCGATCTCGTTCTCCACCGAGACGATCTTGAGCTTGGGATACCGCTCCAGCACGCCGGAGAAGATGATGTCGAAGAGCGCGTCCTCGATCTCCCGGGTCTGCTCGCAGCCGATGCGATAGCGCTTCATGCCCGTGGCGGTCTGGCGGTGCATGCTGTCGCCGAAGCCCGTGAGGATGTGCAGGTGCACCGGCATGTCCATTTCCTGGGAAGCCGCCCAGAAGCGCTCGTAGTGGTCCGAGGTGAACGGCAGGTCCTTGTGGGGCACCTGCCAGATCAGGGTCCCGACCATCCCTTCCCGCTTGCAGCGTTCCATCTCGGCGATGGCGTGATCGATGTCGAAGGCCGAGATCAGGGCGACGCCGAACAGCCGGTCCGGTGCTCCCTGGCAGTATTCGATGAGCCAGTCGTTGTAGGTCCGAAACAGGGCTTCCTGGAACGCGGGGTCGTCGACGCAGAAGAACCCGAGTCCCAGGCTGGGGTAAAGCACCTCGCCCGACACGCCGTCCTGGGCCATGTCCTTGATACGCTCCACCGGGTCCCAGCCCCCGGGACGCGCCACCGAGAAGCCCGCCCTGCGGTACTTCTCGACGTTCTCCGGCTGCTGGCCCGCCATGAATAGCCCGCCCACGGCCTGGGCGAGCACATCCGGCGATCCGAACATCCAGGCGTCCCGTCCCTCGTCGAAATAAGCCTTGGGCGCCCGGTCCCGCAGGGACGACGGCAACCCTTTCTCCCAGAGATCCGGGACCTCGATCACATGCGAGTCTGCCGAGATGATGGTTTCTTCCATGGCGGTTCCTCCTTTAGCCTCTTGATCTTGCCTTTATCTCGCTAACGCCTGCGGTTGTCAAAGGCTGCGTCACCGCTCCGCCGCCGCCTGCTTCCCGGCGACGTAACCTTGCACCGCGCAGCGTCCCATGCCGTGCTGGTTGAAGCCGCCGGCGGACTCGCCGCCGCAGTAGAGGCCGGGGATGACTTCGCCGTTCATGTCCAGCACCTGGGACTTCTCGTTGATACGGAGGCCGGTGCGGCTGTCGTGGACCAGGGGGGTGCCCCAGGCGGCGTGGAAGGGCGGCGTCTGGATTTTGTACTTGGGGGAGGGCTTGCCGAAGTCCTCGTCGGTGCCGGTATCCACGAATGAGTTGTAGCGGCGCACCGTGGCTTCCAGGGCGGCGCCCGTCATGGGCACGGCCTGCCAGGGGTTCTCGATGGCGGCGGCCAGTTCCGCCAGGGTGTCGGCGGTGAAGAAGTAGCCGTCCAGGTCGACGTACGGCGGGGTGACCTTCCAGCCCTCCCGTTCCACCGCGTCGGAGTCGAAGATGGCCCATACCGGCCCGCCCGAGTAGTCGGGAGGCTTGGAGCCGGCGTTCAGGGCCACCGCGGCGTTGAAGAAGTTGGAGTGGTGGGGGTCGTATTCGATGTGGGTATTGCGGTGGTCGCCGGGCGTGTACGGGTCTATGTCCTTGTGCTTGTTGCCTTCGGGGTAGTCCCCCTGGGTCTCGTCGTAGAAGCGTTCGCCCACCTGGTTTACCAGGATCAGGTCGTGCCAGTCCTTGACGGCGAGGCCCGCGGCGCCCACGAGCGGGAAGATGGGGCTTTCCAGTTCCCAGGGGAAATAGTTCCAGCGCGTGCCCAGCGCGCGCTTTACCCGGATGTTGTCGCCGTTCTCCAGGACCTGGTTGGCGAGGCCCCAGAGGGAGGCGCCGACGGCCATGGCGGCGAGCTCGCCGCTGGCGTCCTGGTACGTGTAGGGCTCGCCGGCGACCTGGTAGACCTCGGTGAGCCGCGGGTCGAACATGCGCCGGAAGTTGACGTTGCTGGTGCTGCCGCCGGTGGCGACGATGACCGCCTTGTGGGCGCGGATGGTCAGGTTGGGATCGGTGCGGTCAACGTTGCCGTCGGAGCGGTAGCTTCGTAGCGGGGTCGTGCTTCCGGGCAGCACCGTGGGCGTGTTTTCGGCGGTGATCCCGAGGACCCGCCCGGAAGGCTGGCCCGGCGTGCCCTCGCGGATGATGCCGGACATCTTGTAGTTCAGCAGGAACTTCACGCCCTTCTCCCGGGCGCTGGCTTCCAGGGGCCGCACCATGCCGGTGCCGGGCCTGCCGTTGGGACTGGCCAAACCGGCGCCGTGCTCCCAATAGGTATGGTTTTCCCGATGCGCCGAGTTGCCGGTGGAGTGGGCGCCCCGGCTGTCGGGAGGAATCTCCTTGAATTCCACGCCGTTGGCCAGCAGAAACTCATACGTTTCCGCACAATGGTCGGCGAACGCGCGGATCACGGCGCGGTCGCTGTAGCGGTAGTCCGGCGAGCCGTTGACCTGCACCACGGACCAGTCCGTGAGGTCGGCGAATACCGTGTCGGGCGAGTCCTCGATGCCGTACTTCCGCTGGGCGCTGGTGCCCCCGCCCAGCGGCACGTTGCCGCCGCTCAGGATCGCGTGTCCGCCCACGTCGTAATTGGTTTCGACCACGAGCACGGACGCCCCGGCGTCGGCCGCGGCGATGGCTGCGGGCAGGCCCGTGGCTCCCGATCCGATGATGACCACGTCCGCCGTAAGGTCCGGCTCCGACGGCAATCCCGTTGATCCTTCACTGTGCGCCATTGTGTCCTCTCCTTTGAACGAAATGAATCCAGAACAATCCTGTCGCTACCGGAACGCAGGGATGACCTGCGTCGCAAAGAGCTCGACGCTGCGGAGCTCTTCATGGGTAAAGTAATGGATGAACTCGGTCACGCCAAGGTCCACGAATCCCTGTATGCGCCGAATGCACTCTTCCGGCGTCCCGGCGATCCGGGCGTCCAGATAAGCCGTGTGCGGCAGTTCCAGGGCCTCAGCGGCACGGGCGAATTGTGCCTGATCCCGGCCGATGATGGTGCCGGCCCACAATGAACGTCCGATCTCGTCGGGGTTGCGCCCGGCTGTCTCGCAGTGCCGTTCGAGGAACGCGACCTTCCTGCGGTACTGGGCCGGGCTGATGGGCGTCTGGATGTTCCACCGGTCGGCGCACCGCGCCGCCACCTTCAACATGGTCCGCGACCCGCGGGCGCCGATGGTGATGGGCGGGCGGGGCGACTGGAGCGGCTTGGGGCTGCAATAGGCGTTCTCCGTGCTGAACCACTTGCCGTTGAAGGTCACGGTCTCCTCGGCCCACATGCGTTTGATGATGGTCGTGGCCTCGGTCAACTGCCGCGCCCGCTGCTCCATGCCGGGAAAAGCGAATCCGTAAGCCGTGTGTTCCTCCTCGAACCAACCGGCGCCCAGGCCGAGCTCCAACCGTCCTTCGCTGATCACGTCCAGGCACGCGGCCATCTTGGCTAGCAGCGCGGGATTCCGGAACGACACGTTGGAGCACAGGGTGCCGATGCGAACGCGCCGGGTCAGCGCCGCCAGCGCCGAAAGGGTCACCCAGGACTCGTAGAAGGGGGCGGTGGGCGGCGGCAGCGGATGGAACAGCTTGGAGGTGAAGAAATGGTCGTTCAGCCATACCGAGTCGTAGCCCAGTTCCTCCGCGCGGAGCACGACCTCACGGATATGGTCGAAATCCACCCCGGTCTGGATCGGAGTCACGCCAAAGGATACGCGCTGGGACATGCGAATGGATCGGACGGGTGCCTAGATCGACGCGAGCTTCTTCAGGATGGCGTCGTGGGCGATCTGCTCGGATTCCGAGCCCTCGAAGGTGACGCCTCCCAGCACCTTGGCGGTGGGGATCCGGTCCTCGAATACCCCCTGGACGGTGATGTGGAAGTAGGCCAGGGCGGAGTGGCCGCCGTCGTCGTTCACGTCGGTGAGCGCTTCCCCGGTAGCCTGAACTTCCCGGGCGCGGCCTTTCACGTAGTAGGCCATGTCCTCGTCGATAACCAGCAGCGTGATCCGGCCGTTCCGCCTGAGATCCGTGGCGCATTCCCCGTCGCCCCAGGTGGCGAGATCGAGATTGCCGCCGTCCTTGGCGATCACGTCGGCGTAGCTCAGCATGCCGGCGTTGGCCCAGCCTTCTTCGTCCACGGTGATGATCTGGACCACGCGATTCTGCTTTTCTTCAAGGTTGCCGAGCCGCAGAAGCGCCAAGGCATCGTCGGGAAGGCTATCGGATACGAACCGGGCCAATGGAAGCTCCTTCCTCGTTGGGTTACCGAGGGGCGTTTCAGGGCTCGGGAGCCCACTGAAGTTCACGCTCCATGAAGTCCACCACCATGGGCCAGGCGAGCTCGGCGGCGTGGGCGTGATAGCCCACCGCGCCCGGGTCCACGAAGCCGTGCCCGCCGAATGGGTAGAAGTGCCATTCCAGCGGCTGGCCGTTCTCCCGGAACGCGTACATCATCCGGTCCTGGACCGCGAGGTTGGTGACGACGTCTTCGGCGCCGTAGAGGTTGATGGAAGGACAGCGAATGCGCTTGGCCTTTTCCCAGGGCGGGATGGGTCTCATGTCCGTCGGGGGCTCGTCCCGCACCGTGGGATAGTAGCCGACGAAGGCCCGCACCTCGGGCGTTGCCGCCACGAAGTTGATGGCGATCCTCCCGCCCATGCAGTAGCCGCACACCGCCACCCGCGCATTGTCCACGTGGGGTTGGGAGAGCAGGAAGCGCCAGCCTTCCGTGAGCGCTTGGGTAAACTGGTCGTCGGAGGTCTTGGCCTGGATCTCGGAACCGGTCTCGATATGGGTGGCCGCCGGATACCCGAGCTGCTCGAACACGTTGGCGGCAAAGGTGCTGTAACCCAGCGCCGCGAATTTCCGCGCCTCAATCTTGATGTAGTCCGTCAACCCACCCTTTGGGTGTATGAGCAGCAGGGCCGGCCCGGGCTCCGTCCGCTGAGGATGGACAAGGAAACCGGCGACGCCGTGGTCCTTACTGTTGAGTCTGCGCTCGATGAGCTGCATGGGTCCTCCCGGCTGGTGTTGATGGCCCGGAGCGTAACACGATCCCGTGACACCGGAAAGAGCGCTGAGGGCGCCCGTCCACCAGAGAACCGGCGCCGGATACCGGGCGATGGTTTCGTCCGGTGTCACGATGGTCATGCCGTTCAGGAGGTGCAGGTGTCGAGCAGCAACTTCACGAGCCGTGGTTTCCTTCGAACGCGTCGAGCAACGGCTCGAAGAAGGAGGAGGGGATGGCTCGCCGGGTCGGTAGCACCGTGCATCTTCAGGTTATTGTTGAGGGCTTCGGTGGAAAGCGCTAGGGTGAACTCGGGGAGGGCTTTCTCATGCAGAGGTTCTTGATGGCGCCGTGCTGGCAGTGTGCCTGCCGCTCATGGGCTGTGGTCCGGGCAAGAAAGTCAATGTCAACCTGAGTGTCGGTGTCAAGAAACTCGACTGCATGCCTGAGTATCACAACTTCACATGCCGTAGTTGGGATATCAGCCCGGTGAGGGAACCAGCGTTTGTGGCCCCGGTCTTCAAGGAAATCGACTGCGTTGCCGAGCCGTACAACTTTGCTTGCCGGCAGCCGAGTACGGAACAGCCGATTCCAAACTGAGGCAGTACCAACTCCGGCCTCGTCTTGACTTGAAACTCGAAATCGGCAATGGGTACGGCTATGCGAGTCATTGATGCAGACGGCCATGTGAACGAATGCCCGGCGACGTTCGACGACAAGTACCTGGATCCGGCGTTCCGGGACCGGCGACCGGCCATCGTCGGTTCGGGGGGCATGTTCTACTGGATGATCGGCGAGCAGGTCTTCCCGCGGCGGTCGGGCCTTGGCTGCAACAACTTCAGCACCCCGGCCCGCATCGACGGAAAGCCCACCAGGCACGGCGCGCTGATCGAGGGCCGGAACCTGGACAGCCTCGACAGCCAGGAGCTGACGGACCTTAACGCCCGTCTCGAAGCGTTGGATGCCGAGGATATCGACGTCCAGGTCATCTATCCGACGCTCTTCTTGGCCTACCCGATCACCTCCGAAGCCCCGCTCATGACCGCCTTGTGCTCGTCCTACAATCGCTGGATGGGCGACACGTTGGCGGGCAACGAGCGTCTCAAGTGGGCCGGCGTCGTCAATCTGGAGGACGTGCCCGCGGCCGTGCACGGCGTGTACGAGGCCAAGAGCCTCGGGGCCTCGGGCATCATGGTGTTGGGCACCGCCGGCGACCACATGCTCGACAACGCCATGTTCCTGCCGTTCTACGAGGCCATGGCGGAGACGGACCTGACCCTGGGCGTCCACGTGGGCTGGTCGTGCCCGTCGCTGAACAATCTCTACAGCGAGCTCTACCCCTCGTGGCTCACCGCGTTTCTCATGCCGGTGCTGATGGGGTTCGTCGCCTTTATGACCGGCGGCACCCTGGACCGGTTTCCGAACTTGAGGGTGGTCTTCCTGGAAGCGGGCTGTCTGTGGATTCCGTTCGTTATCGACCGCCTCAACCACCGCTTTTCGCACGCCCAACGGCTGGCGAACCTCTATCCGCAGATCACGGTCAACGCCGCCGCCGAGCCGAATGAATACCTCAGCCGCGGCAACCTGTACTGGAGTGCGGAGGTCGAGGACGACATGCTGCCCCAGGTGATGGATCTCGTGGGGGAGGGGCAGATCGTATTCGGTTCCGACATGCCGCACTCGGACAGGGAGCGCTTCGCGGCCAAGACGCTGTTGGAACGAGGCGACGTAAGCGAATCGGGGAAAACCGCGATCCTGGAGGGAAACCCGGCGCGGCTTTACGGGTTTTAGGAGCCTGTCCATATTTGGCGAAGAGATCGGGCACGGGCGGGTTTGAAACCCGCCCCTACAACGGGTTGTCCATATTCGGAGGAGAAATGGCAGAGGAGATGTTACAGGGCAGTTGTCTTTGCAAGGCCGTCCGTTACGAGATAAGGCCGCCGTTCATCCGGTTCACCCACTGCTACTGCATGCGGTGCCGGAAGGCCACGGGCGGGGTGAAGTCCAGCAACATCTCGGTGCCGCCGGACCAGTTTGGCTGGATCTCCGGCGAGGACGCGATCTCCCGGTGGGACATGCCCGAGGCGCGCGCCTTTGCCATCGCCATCTGCACCAAGTGCAACTGCCCGGTGCCGCGGCTGACCCGGGACGGCCAACGGTACACCGTTCCCGCGGGCAGCCTCGACGACGAACCCGGCGGGGAGAAGCCGTCGGCCCACCGCTACTGGAACAGCCGCGCCGGATGGGCTGCGACGGACGAGTCGCACCTGCCGTACGAGGACTGACCGGCCATGGCGCGGCAAGACCGTGAATATCTGGTGGGCTCCGTATGGCCCACCAACCGCTCCGGCATCCTGGGTGACACCGAGCTCGATCCCAAGCTTCCGCCGGCCATCAAGCTCGTCCACGTCACCATGGACTTTCAGGAAGGGACCGAGGAGGAGTTCGCCCGCTCCATCCCCGGTTACGAGGCCAAGGCCGCCGGGCTGATGGAGCAGAAGCCCGACCTCATCCGGGTGCTCGGCGCGCCGCCCTTCATGATCCTCGGATTCGACGGCGAGAGCCAGGTCATCCGGGGCTGGGAGCGGAAGTACGGCGTGCCCATGTTCACCTCCGGGCAGAACCACGTGCGCGCCCTCCGGGCACTCGGGGTCAAGCGGTTCCTCGGCGCCACCTACCTGCCCGACAACCTCAACAACATCTTTGCCCAGTACCTGCGGGAAGCCGGCTTCGACGTCATCGCCATGGAAGGCATGGACGCGCCGTTCCACGAGGTGCCCCACATCCCGGCCACGGACATCGCCGAGCACCTCAAGCAATCGTCCCGCCGTCATTCGGGCGCGGAGGCCCTGTATCTCCTGGGCTCGGCCTGGAAGGTCCTGGACGTCATCGACGACATCGAGGACAGTCTGGGAGTGCCCGTAGTCTATCCGCTCACCGCCCGGAGCTGGGAAACCCAGCTACGCCTGGGTCTCCGCCAGCCCATCCCGGGCTACGGCCGGCTCCTGTCCGAGATGCCGGATCTGGGTCCCGTGGTCGGCAGTTAGTCCGAGGCCGCAGCCGTCTCACGCAAACGCAGTGAACTGAAGCCGTACTCCACAGGCTTTGACAATCTTGTGGACGGTGTCGATCCTCGGGATGTTCTTGTTTGACAGGGCGCGTGACAAACCCGATCGATTCAACCCGGTTTTGCGTGACAACTCCGATACGCCGCCAACCGCCTCGGCAACATTCCGGAGGGCGATCAACAGGTCCTCGTGGTCGCTCTCCGGGTCGTCAAGCACCACATTCAGGTATTCGGCGATCGCTTGCGGAGTCTTGAGGTAATCGCTGGTCTTGTAAGGTACGGTCGGCACGGCGAGTATATACTAAAGTATACAGCAGATGGTGATTGAATCAACCAAGGTCACCCTCGGATAGGGCCAAGGGGGCGCTTGAGCTCGTCTACCGCTCACCGCGTCTATTGGAGGTTTCCAGGGACTGGTGCAGGTGATTCTTCGTCCAGGACCACGGGGACGAAACAGATAACGGCTCCGTCCCGCCATTCTGCAAGGCTATCATCAGCCTCTACATCCTGAAGGGAGCGCGGCTCCGGGATCTTCTCCCCGTCCGCGATCATGTCCTCGATATGGAAGGCGAGTGCACTGGTGCCGCGCCGGATGGTCTCGTCGATGGTGTCGCCGTCCGACACGCATCCCGGAAAGTCGGGAAAGCTAATGCCGAAGCCCGGTTCATCGTCTCTGTGAATGAACGCGACGTAAAGCATGGCGTCAAGAAGTCGCGTCCGGCCCACCGAGCGAGAAGCGGGCCGAACGCAAATAGAGTGGGTCCGCCCCCCTAAGACGCGAACCGCGGCATGGTCACCGGCGTGTATTCGTCCGGGGCCTTCGTGACCACCAGTTCGGGCTCGATGCCGTAGAGGCGGCGGGCATTGCCGCCCAGCATCTTCTCCTGGGCGCTTTGGGGGACGTTGTGCTTGGTCATGTTGTCGATGGCTTCCCAGACGTCGGCGGCGTCGAGGTGGGGCATGTCGGAGGACCACAGGCCGATGTCCTCGTACAGGTCCCAGAGCCGGAAGGTGATCTCTTCGTCGCCCTCGAAGGCGATGAAGCAGTTCTTGTAGAAGACCTCCTTGGGGTCGCCGATGTTTTCGTTGGTGTGCCTGTAGAGCTCCAGGTAGCCTTCGGCCTTTTCCAGCACCAGCGGCAGCCAGCTCGAGTTGGACTCCAGGATCGCCACCTTGAGGCGCGGGAACTTTTCGAGCCAACCGGTCATCAGCACCACACCGGTCCAGGTCATGGCCTCGGCGATGAAGCCGTAGGCGGCGTCGCCGGCCTGCTTCGAACCCATGGCCTGCATGATGTTGGCCACGAACTGGCCGGGCGAGTAGACGAGCACGGTGTCCTCGTCGGCGAAAAGGCGTTTTCTGTCCCTGCCCATGCGCTCTTCGAGACCCGGAGACAGCGGTTCGCCGCGGGACGGGAAGGTGTGCATACCCAGCACCATGCCGAGCTCCTCGAACTCCTTCCACAGCGGATCGAACTCGGGGAAAGTGGGGTAGCGGTTGAGGGCGATGATGGGCCGCACGAGCGCGGACTTGAAGCCGCGCTTGGCCACCCGCCGCAACTCGTCGATGGCCCGGTCCACGTCCTGCAACGGCAGCACCGCGGCGGGATACATCCGCTTCCGGTCGGCGCCGCAGTAGTCGTAGACCCAGTCGTTGTAGGCCCGGGCGCACAGGTGGGCGGCCTCGGCGTTCTCCACCAGGGGCAGGTAGACGAAGGTCGAGGGGAAGATCATGACCTGGTCGATGCCGGAGGCGTCCATGTCCTTGAGCCGCACGTGGGGGTCCCGGGCGCTGGCGTTACGGCCGATCTTCTCGTCCCACTCCTTGGTGCCGGGCTGGACGCTGCCGATCTCGTCCTTGGTGAGACCCGGGTGCCACGTCTCCGCGGGATACTTCCACTCGTTGGGGCTCCGGAAGCTGATGCGCGAGTTCCGCACCAGCACGAGCCGGTCGGCGTCCCGGTAGAAATGCGTCTTGGCGAGCTCGCGATGACGCTCGGGAATGTACTTGTCCCAGACTTCGGGGGGTTCGTAGATGTGGCTGTCGCAGTCGAAAACGGGAAAGTCCTTGGTACGACCCTTGGCGCTGTAAGCCATGATGACCTCCTGTGGGTGGGTTAGAAGTAGAAGCGTGTATCGGCCTACGGGGCGATGCGGACGCGGGCGGGTTTGAAACCCGCCCCTACACCCTCATCTTTCTGTGGCGCAGGTTCCCAGTGGCCTCCATGACAAATCCCCATGGGGTTGTCAAATCGAATCTGCGCCAGCAGCCGGTAGTCCATCCGGTGTAGGGGCGGGTTTCAAACCCGCCCGCGCCCGCATCGCACCATCGGTCGATAAAGGGTCCTGGTCGGCTACCCCCGCGAAATCAGGTGTACGTCCTCCGGGCGCCAGCCTACCCGCAGTTGACCGGGTCGCGCCACCGCGGCCGCCTGCGCGCCGGGAACGCGGACTCGTAGGGGCAACTCCCCGATGCGGCCGATGACCAGCACGCTGTCGCCGTAGTGGACGGAGCCTTCCACGGCCATGTCGAACACGTTGAGTCCCTGTCTGGCCTCGTTCTCGTCGACGAGCCGGACGTCTTCCGGGCGTA
Organism: uncultured Binatia bacterium (SeqCode); assembly: GCA_965221155.1. Classification (GTDB taxonomy): domain Bacteria; phylum Desulfobacterota; class Binatia; order UBA9968; family JAJDTQ01; genus JAJDTQ01. Next base: position 4,413,424 of record OZ244869.1, read on the forward strand.
CCAGCGCGTGGAAGCGAACGCCGGCGATACCGCCGTCCGGGCACGCCACGCTCATTTCTCCCAGGGAGTCCACCGCCAGCGTGCCCGCGCCGGCGTCGACCACCGTGGCATCGAAGAAATTGCTGTCGCCGATGAAATTCCCGACGAAATAGGTGGCGGGCCGGTGGTACATCTCCAGCGGCGGGGCGAGTTGCTCGATCTTGCCGTCGTTGAAGACGGCGACCCGGTCCGACATCGTCATGGCCTCGGTCTGGTCGTGGGTCACGTAGATGGTGGTGATGCCGACCTCGCCGTGGATGCGCTTGATCTCTACCTGCATCTGCTCGCGCAGGTTCTTGTCGAGGGCGCCCAGGGGCTCGTCGAGCAGCAGCACATCGGGCTCGAACACCAGCGCGCGGGCCAGCGCCACCCGCTGTTGCTGGCCGCCGGACAGCTCCCGCGGGTATTTGACGGCGAACTCTGCCAACCCCACCAGCTCCAGCGCCTTTTCCACCCGCGGCCGGACCTGGTCCCGCGGGAACTTGCGCATCTTGAGCGGGAAGGCGACGTTGGTCTCCGTGGTCATGTGCGGAAACAGCGCGTAGTTCTGGAACACCATGCCGATGTTGCGCCGGTAGGGCCGGACGTTGGCCAGCGAACGGTCCTCCAGCTCCAGCGTGCCGGCGGTGAGCTCCTCGAATCCGGCGATCATCAGGAGCGTGGTGGTCTTGCCCGAGCCGCTCGGACCCAGCAGCGTCAGGAACTCCCCCCGGCGCACGTCGATGGAGATGCCGTCTACGGCGTTGACGCGGCCGTCGTAGGACTTGACCACGTCTCTCAGGCATAGGTACGAGTCGCTCATGGCTTGGTGTCCGTTCTGGTCAATTTACGGAAGCTCTCGCTAGCATGGCGTCCTTCGACTTCGCTCGGCGGACCTCGCTACGCTCAGGACGAACGGTGTTGGTGGTCCCGTTCGTCCTGAGCCTTGGGTGGTGTCGCATTCCCGTTCGTCCTGAGCGTAGCGAGGTCCGCCGAGCGAAGTCGAAGGACGCCATCGTCATTCTTCATTCCTTGAACTGGTCTCGCCGCCATTTGAACGCTCCGGCCAGTCCGAGCTCGGCGACCTTGGCCTGGAAGTCGCGGTGCACCTGGGACTCGGTGGCGTAGGTCGGCGCGATGAGGTCGACGGAGCTGTTGAAGGCCATGCGAATGCCCTGGGCCTCGAGAATCCGGTTGATGGACGTGCGGGCGCAGAACAGCGCTTCCGGGCCGATCAGGGCCAGGCGACGGGCGTACTTGAGCGTGGCCTCTTCGAGTTGATCGGCGGGCACCACCCGGTTGACCATGCCGATCTCCCTGGCCTCCGCCGCGCCGATCATGTCGCCCATGTAGATCAGCTCCCGGGCGCGCTTCAGGCCGATGACCCAGGGCATCATCATGGTGGTGGCGGGTCCGGCGAAGCGTATCTCCGGCTCTCCGAACAAGGCGTCCTCGGTGGCGATGGTGAGGTCGCAGAGCATGGTCATGACGCAGCCCTCGCCCAGGGCGTGTCCCCGCACCGAGGCGATGATGGGCGTGTGCAGCTCCCAGATGGCGGTGGCCAGCTTGAGCCCGCGGCTCAGCCGGTGGTGCGTGTGGATGGCGTGGTGCCGGTCCTTTTCCCGCTCCGGATCGTTGCGCTCGACATCGTGGCCGGCGCAGAAGCTCTTCCCCTCGCCACGCAGGACGATGACGGTGACCCCACGATCCTGGTCGGCGGTTTCGAGGGCCTCCAGCAGCGCCTGCGACAACGCGTGGTTGAGGGCGTTGCGCTTCTCCGGACGGTTCAGCGAGATGACGGCGATGTCGCCGTCTTTCCGGTAGGTCAGCACCTGATCGGCGTCGGTCATGGTGTTTTCTCCCGTGGAATGATCAGCGCGTCCACCACGATGCACCCTTGGCCCCGGGGAAGCGCCATCACCGGGTTCAGGTCGATCTCGGCGATGGAGTCCCGCTCGGCCCAGGCAAAATCTCCGAGCGCGGTCAGGCAAAGGCGCACCGCCTGGACGTCGCGCGGTGCTTGGCCCCGCACCCCTCCCAGCAGTCGCCGGCCGCGGGTCTCGGCGATCATGAAATTGGCGTCGCCGTCGCGAAGCGGCAGCGGGCGAAAGGTGACGTCGTCCAGGATCTCCACCAGAACGCCGCCCAGCCCGTATGCCAGCACCGGTCCGAAGTCGGGGTCCCGGCTCACGCCCATGAACAGCTCCACCGCATCCCGGACCATGGGCTGGACGATGAACACGGCATCGGCGGACGGGGTCGAGAGCCGCTCCAGTCCGGCCGCCATGTCATCAAAGGCGCCGGCCAGCGCCGCCTCGTCCGCGAGGCCCGTGGCCACCAGTCCCAGATCGGATTTGTGCGGGATATCGTCGGACGCCACCTTGAGCACCACCGGATAGCCGACGCCCCGGGCGGCATCCAGCGCCTCCGCTCGAGAGGTCGCGACCCTTTCCTGAATCACCGGCAGGCCCGCCTCGCCCAGCAGTTTCTTGGAATCCACCTCGTTGATGGGGGAGCGTTGCCGGTTCCGGTTGCCCAGGTAGGCGGCGACGCGGGCGGTCGGCCGCGGCTCCGGCAGGAATTCCGGGCGCGGCATGGACCAGCGCGCCAGCCGGTCGACGGCGCCCAGACCCTGGCGTGTCCCGCCGATGGTGGGGATGCCCGCCGCTCGCAACGTGTCGGCGAACTCCTGCCGAAAGAGGCCCGGCCGGGTGTTCATGAAATAGCACGGCTTGGTGGTCTGTTGGGCGGCCTCGGCCAGATACTGCGTGTACTGGGTGGGGACCATCGGCGAGTCGTCGCGGCTGTCGCTCACCATGACGATGGAGTCCACGTCAGGCTCGTCCGCCAGCACCTTCAGTCCGTGGGGCATGTTCACGTCGAACTTGCCGTCGCCCCAGGCATCGAGAGGGTTGCCGTCGCCGGTCAGTGACCCGATGACGCGTTTCACCTCCCGGCGTCCGGCCTCGGACAAGGGCGGCAGGGACAGCCCGGCGGCGCCGGCCACGTCCAGGATCAGCTCCGCCTGGCCCCCGGATCCTGTAATCAGGCCGATTTTGCGTCCGGTGGGCCAACGCTCGCCCTGGCAGCACGCCAGCACCTCGGTCAGCTCGTCCATGTCGCTGACCTCGATGGCCCGGTGCCGCTTGAGCACCTCCGAAAAGACCCGAGCTTCGCCGGCGAGACCGCCGGTATGGCTGGTGATGGCCCGACGCGTCCGGTCGCTGCGCCCGACCTTCAGAACCACCACCGGTTTGCCCCGGTCCGCGGCCTTGTCCAGGGCGGCGACGTAGCGTTCCGGATCACGTACCGTCTCGGTAAAGGTGGCGATCACCCGGGTGAGAGGGTCGTCGGCCAGATGGTCGATGAAGTCGGCCGTGGTGGTCACCGCCTCGTTCCCGGTGGAGACCACGTGGCTGAAGCCGAACCGGCGGCAGTCGGTCAGGAGCCCGATGGCGATGGAGCCGCTCTGGGTGACCATGGCGACGTTGCCGAGCAGCTTCTCGGGGTGCAACAGGTTGGAGGTGTAGAGACTGGTGCGGTGGTGCGGGCTCAGCACCCCCATGCAGTTGGGGCCGCATACCGCCATGCCGGCGGCGCGCGCGGCCTCCTCCAGTTCTTCCTGGCGCTTCCGGCCTTCCTCGCCCAGCTCGGCGAAGCCGCTGTCCAGAACCACCGCACCCCCGTAGCCCCGGGCCGCGGCCGCTTTGAAGGGCTCGGTCACGAGCCTGCGGTTGACGCAGAAGACGATGGCGTCGATGCCTTCGGGGATCTCATCGAGACCGTGGTAACAGCGTTTCCCCAGCACCGTCTCGTATCGCGGATTGACGGGGTAGACGGTACCGCCGTACCCCAGCTTGTCGAGCATCTCCAGGATGCGCCGGCCCGGGCCACGGTTCTCGCTCGCGCCGTAGACCGCGATGGAGCTCGGTTTGAGAAGCCGCTCAAGTCGCATGCACCGGCCTCTTGCGTGTCGCCGCCGCGATGGCCGTGCCGATCAGCACCAAGGTGAACAACAGGGTCGAGACCACCGCCAGCACCGGGTCGGCTTCCAGCCGCACGCTCTCGTACATCTTGCGGGGCAGGGTGGAGGCGTCGCGCCCGGCGATGAAGATGGCGATGACGGTCTCGTCGAACGAGTGAATGAACGCGAACAGCGACGCCACCAGAAAGCCCGGCCGCAGCACCGGCAGGGTGACGTGGAAGAAGGTCCGGAGCGGTCCGGCCCCCGCGCTCATGGCGGCGCGCTCGAGATTCCGGTCGAATCCCTTCAGCGTGGCGGATACGATCAGGAAGGCCACCGGCACCGATACGCAGGTATGGGCGATGATGACCCCGAAGTGGCTGTTGGTCAGGCCCACGGGACTGAAGAAAGCGTAGTAGCCCAGCGCCAGGACGATGTGCGGGACCATGAGCGGCATGATGAGCAGGAAGTTCACCAGCCCGCGGCCCGGGAAACGGAAGCGCACCAGGGCGAAGGATGCCGGAATGACCAGCGCCATGGTCACGAACATGGTGGCGACGGCGATGATGGCGCTGTTGATGGTCGGAGTCGTCCACAGCTCGTTGGTGAAATAGGCCCTGTAGTAACCGAGCCAGTAGCCGGTGGGCGGGAACGCGAAAGAGAGCGAGTCGCTGAGCGACATGGGAATGACGATGAACATCGGCGCGGCGATGAAGGCGCCGATGGCAATGGCCAGGGCTTTCATGAACATCATGGCCCACTCATCCCCAGAGCTTGTCCAGGCCCACCAGCCGGTTGTAGATGGCCAGCAGAACCATGGTCGTGGCCAGCAGCACCGCCGCCATGGCCGAGGCGAAACCCCATTCGAGAAGCTCGTCGATCTGTTGGCCGATGAGCCCCGCAATCATCTGGTCCCGCGGTCCGCCCAGCAGCACCGGCGTCACGTAGAATCCCAGGCAGATGATGAAGACCAGCGTGCAGCCGTTCACCACGCCCGGCAGGCTCAACGGAAAGAAGACCGTCCGGAAGCCCTGGAACGGGGTGGCCCCCAGGCTCGCCGCCGCCCGCAGGTGGTTCGGGTCGATCTTTTGCATGGCGGCGTAGATGGACATGATCATGTAGGGGATCAGGATGTGTACCATGCCGAGGGTGGTGGCGAAGCTGTTGAACAGGATCTGCGGCGTCGGGTCGAAGCCCACCCAGGCCAGCAGCTTGGTCACCGGTCCCTTGTTGCCCAGGATCACCAGCCACGAGTAGGTGCGGACGAGAAAGCTCGTCCAGAAGCTCATGGCCACCACCAGCAGCAGGGCAAATCCCAGCGTGCCGCCGTACCGGACGATGACGTAGGCCAGGGGATAGCCGAGGGCCAGGCAGATCACCGTCACCAGGAAAGCGAACCAGAACGTGTTCCCGAGCACACGGGAGTAGAGCGGTGACGAAAAGAACTCCCGGTAGTTGACGAGCGACAGCGTCGGGTCCGTGAAGCTGATGACGATGACGTCCAGCAACGGGTAGACGAACAGGACGGCAATGAACAGGATGGCCGGCGCGGAAAGCGTCCAGGCCGAGAGGTTCGCGCGCGAGCGCAACGGCCTGAACGCCTTCTTGCCGGCGTCGGTGTCAGCGGGCCTTGCGGAAGTCGCATTCATCCGCGCAGGTGGGTCCTGGCAGGGGTCTGCGCCATTGAAAGACGCGGGTGTGGGGCGGGTTTCAAACCCGCCCGCGTCCGCACCGCGCTGTAGATCGATGCAGCCTCCCGGCCTCCGATCTCACGTGGCCAGCCACTGATTGAAGCGTTTGGTCAGCGCGCTGAGATTGGTGCCCACCCAGAGCGGATCGGGCGAGTAGCACAGCGGCAGATTGTCCTTCCACGTGGGCATCATGCGCGCCTTTGCCTCCGAGATGTGCTCGTAGGCCGCGGGAATCCACGGCCCGGTATTCATCATGCGGCAGAAGACCCCCAGGTTTTCCGGCTTGAGGCAGAACTGGGCGAATCTCCAGGCCTCCGCCGCGTTGGGCGTGCCGCGCGCGACGAACCAGTTGGACCGGCGGTTGTGGGCCTGGTTCCAGACCACCTCGATGGGCACTCCCTGCTCCACCGCGACCCCGGCGCGGGTGTTCCACATGGGCATCATGTCGACTTCACCGTCACGCACGAGTTGCACCGACTGTGAGCCGCGTTTCCACCATACCTTCACGTGGGGCTTGAGCTGATCGAGCTTCTTGAAGGCACGGTCGACGTCCAGCGGATAGAGCCTGTCCTTGGGCACGCCGTCCGCCAGGAGCGCGAAAGGAACCATCCGGGCCACGTCGCTGTAGGCCCCCCGGTTGCCGGGAAACTTTTCCACGTTCCAGTAATCGGCCCAGGACTGCGGGCCGCCGTTGGGGAACTTCTTCTTGTTGTAGACGAGGTTGGTGGAGACGGAGTGGCGCGAGATGCCGTTATACCCGATGGTATCGGGCGGATAGTCGGTCAGCCGGATGATATCGTAGTGGATATGCTCCAGCAGGTTGTCGTTGAGCGCCCGGATGGAGTCGGACCGTCCCATACCGGCCACGCTCCACTCGTAATGGCCGCTCTGAACCTGTGCCTTCAGCTTGGCGAAAGAGATAGGGGTGATCGGCTTCACGGCAACCCCGGTGGCCTTTTCATAGGGTTTGAAATAGGCCTCCGCCTCCGCCTTGCCCCAACTGCCGCCCCAAGTGTTGATGTAGATCGTTTTGGTCTTGGCCCGTGCCTTGGACGCGATGTACGGTGCGCCCAATATCATCGCCCCGGCCGCCACGCTGCCGCCGATGAAAGCACGCCGGTTGATGCCGCCGGGTTTCGTTTCTGTGGTTTCCGTCGATTCCTTCATGGGTGATCCCTCCCGTTTTGAATGGTGACTCGCCAAGCCGGTGAACGCATCGGCAACCGAAACTCCAAACAAAGACAAAGAACGCGCGGGCCGAGCCCGTGAGCCGACCCTTATCAAAAGCCGCCTGCGACATCAATCAAAATCAGGATGATCGGTTTCTACCGGGCGCCCGCATCGAGGGCTGTTGTAGGGGCGGGTTTCAAACCCGCCCGTGCCCTTGTTGCGCAGAAGCGGCAATATAGGCGTTGCCCCGAAACCGTCATTCCGGCGAAAGCCGGAATCCAGGGGTGGGGCCGGGGCGGCACTGCGGACCCCATGCCCCGCCGCCGCTGGATTCCGGCTTTCGCCGGAATGACGGATTGGCCTTTCGCACCTCGAAGTTGGCCTTTTGACACAGCCTGGAAAGCGGGAATCCAGGTGGGGTGGAGTGAGGAAACGCCGCGTAGGGACCCCTCCAGGACCCCTGGATTCCCACTTTCGCGGGAATGACGGATTGGCCGGGAATCCAGGGGCTTGGGCGGGGGATTCCCCGCACCGGGTAAAAGCTATTCCTTGGTGGGCCAGACCGCCTGCGAGGTCGGGTCTTGCCAGGCCGCGGGGCGGCACACGGCCTTGGCGGCGTCGTCGGGTTCCAGCGAGGTGTCCCAGTCGTTGCCCACGAAGCGGCAGCCGGTAATGCTCTGGGAGGCGTCGGACACGAGCCACCGAACGGGTGCGGCCATGACCTCGGGTTGGACCAGCTTGCTGCGGTCGAAGGGTGCGCTGTCGGGGATAAAGCTCGTGTTGGTGGGACCGCCGGGCACCAGCACGTTGACGGTCACGCCGGTGTCTTCCAGGTCTTTGGCCCAGCTTGCGGACGCGGCTTCGAGGGCGGCCTTGGACATGCCATAGGGGGTGTAGGCGCCGCGGAACATGGTGTCCAGGCTCGTGGTCACGTTGACGATGCGTCCGGAACCCTGCTCCACCAGGTACGGGGTGACGGCACGGGCCATCAGGAAGGCTCCTTTCCAGTTGACGTCCATGACCGCCTGCCAGCGGTCGGGCTCCACTTCCCAGAAGGGCACCGGTTCGCTCATGTAGTTGAAACGCACGGTCTGCATGCCGATGCCGGCGGCGTTGACCAGCGCGTCCACGCGCCCGAACCGGTCCAGCACCGCGCTGACCACCCGCTCGCAGTCGTCGGCCTTCGTGATATCGGCGGTGAGGGTGATGAGCGCCCCTTCATCGGCCACGCCCGCGGTGCTCCGGGCCATGGCCTGGACTCGTTCCTCCTGGTTGTCCACCACCGCCACCCGGGCGCCGTCCTCCAGCAGGGCCAGCGTCATGATGGTACCCATGCCGCCGGCGCCCCCGGTGATGATGACGACCTTGTTGCTCAACGGCTTGTCCGGCATTGGTGGTGTTCCTTTCCGTGGAGAGACTCTGTTCGATTGAAATGGCGTCCTTCGACGTCGGTTTCGCTGTGTCTGTCCCGCGCAGCGCTGCGGCCCGGCCGCGGGCGGGTTTGAAACCCGCCCCTACATTGCGTCCTCGGGCCTCTGAGGGTTGTAGGGGCGGGTTTCAAACCCGCCCGCGGCCGCTGCCACGGGAGGAGGACACCGGTCACGCCTCCTGCTTGTTGGCCTTGTACTGCTGGTGGTTCCGGTCGAGGGCGGCGAGGCATTCCGGGTCGAAGTCCCGCCTCGCCACGGGTTCGGGTTCCCAGTAGCCGTGGGTGTCGGCGCCGCGCAGCAGCATCGCGCTGGCGTGGTCGAACAGCGTCTGGCGCACATGCGGCGCGATGAAATGGATCGAATAGCCCAGCCGCCGGTCGTCCGAGTCATTGGGATTGGAGCCGTGGATTGTGGTTTCGCTGTGGAACGAGATCTCGCCGGCCTCCAGCACGATGTCCACCGCCCGGGACTCGTCCACCCCTTCCACGGTCTGGCCCCGGGAGAGCAGGTTGTCCTGCGCGAAGGTCTCCACGTGCCGGCGGGCGCCCTGGGCGTGGGAGCCGGACAGCACCCGCATGCAGCCGCTCTCGACCGTGCTGTCGGTGAAGGCGAACCACGCGGTCAGGGTCTCTCGGGGCTCCAGGCCGTAGTAGGTGGTGTCCTGATGCCAGGAGACGAAGCGGGGGTCGTGGGCGTTCTTGGTGAAGAAGCTGGAACCCCAGCAGAGGATGTTCGGGCCGATGATGTCCTCCACCGCGTCCAGCATGCACGGATGGCGGATCAACTCGTTAAGCCAAGGGAAGGGGAGGTGGGCCTTGATCCGGTACCGTTCCTGGACCTCTCCGCCGATGGTTTCCTCTACCTCCTCGAGCTTTCGCCTCAGCTCGCCCGCGGATTCTCTGTCCATCACCCGGACCGGGAACAGAAATCCTTCGCGATGATAGGCGTCCACTTGTTCTTGCGTCAGTATCTTGGGCATTCCGGTCTCCGTCGAAGCGGTCCTTCGACTTCGCTCGGCTTCGCCTCGCTACGCTCAGGACGAACGGAGAGAAACCGTTCTCACAACCGTTCGTCCTGAGCGTAGCGAAGCGAAGCCGAAGGACTCAATCCGATTAATGAGTGTTTCCTAATCTGACGTTGGCCACGTCGCCTGTCAAGCACGCCCGGAGAAGGTTTCCGGAACCCGGACTCGGACTCCCTACAGCCTGGCGGCCTGCCTGAGGCTGGTGATCATCGAGACCTGAAGCAGGTACTCGTAAGCCTTCTTCGGGTCGGCGGCGGTTTGGCGCATGGTGCGGCGAAACTGCTCCTGTCGTTCCGGATCGCGGGCCTCCAGGTTCAGTTTGTTTCTGGTGGAGTGGACGTTGGCGTATTCCAGCGCGATGGGCCGGCGTTGCCGCTCATAGCGGTCGAGCTCCGAGTCGGGAGCCTCCCCTTGCCACACGCGCACGAGCGTGTCCGCGAGATTGTAGCCGTCGTGGATGCCGCCGTTCATGCCCATGCCGCCGAGTGGATTGTTGATGTGGGCGGCGTCGCCGGCGAGGAATGCCCGCCCCTGGCGGTAGCGCGCGGCCACTCGCTGGTGCACGGGGTAGAGCGTCCGATGCTCGACCGGGTAGGGGTGCCCGGTGCCGAGCACCCGCTGGAGCCGTCCTTCGACGCTGGCGTCGCTCAGTACCTCGTCGTCGCTCTCTTCCGGCCGGGTTGGGAACATGACCCGCCACAGTCCCGGCACCCGCAGCAGGAAGAACCATTCCTCCGGGTCGGCGAAGTAGCTCACCGGCGCGAGCCCGGCGAAGTGATCGTCGAACGGGAAGGGCGTGCTCACCACCAAAAACCGCTCCGGCCAGGTGAACCCGTCGAAGGGAATGTCCAGGGACTTGCGGACGTTGCTGCGGGCACCGTCGGCGCCCACCAGGAAGCGCCCCTTGAAACGCCGGGTGGCGGCGCCGTCCCGGGTCACCACCGCGGTGACGCTCGCCGTGTCTTCTTCCACCCCGGTCACTTCGCTGGAGAAGAGCACTTCCGCCCCGGCCATACCCGCCAGCTCCTCGTACAGCAGCCGGTTGAGCTTGAACTGCTCGCACTGGAGCCGGTAGGGGTGCGCCGTGACGTCGGCGATCCGTCCGAAGTCGAACTCGGCGATGCAGCCGGCGCGCTCGCGGTACTGGAGGGTGGGAGCCTGGAGGCCCATGGCCAGAAAGGCCTCCAGCACCCCGGTCTGTTCGAGCATGTCCAGGGTGGGGGGATGGAAGGTCGAGGCGCGCAGGGTCTCCGGCAGCGCCGGCTCCGCCTCCAGCACGGTCACGGGGATGTCGTGTTGAGTCAGGTAGAGGGCGACCACCAGCCCCACGGGTCCGGCTCCCGCCACCAGCACGCGATCGGCGTTCATGTCATTGCCACAACAATAACCCGCAAATGCCCGAACCCGTCATTCCGGCGGAAGCCGGAATCCAGAGGTGGTGGGGCGGAGGGGTCCGCCGTACCGCCCGGCCCCACCCCTGGATTCCGGCTTTCGCCGGAATGACGGGTTCGAAGCGTCGTCTTCTTCATGCGGCCCCTCAAGGGCCGTGGTGATTCTAGTGCGGTGTCCCACGTAATCGTTTACAAAGATGCGCAGGATTTCTTGTTGTCGGCAAGGCGCGATGACTTGTAGGGGCGGGTTTCAAACCCGCCCGTGTGGCGGGCACCACGCGAGGAAGGGCAACGCAGCCGACGGCAAGAAAGACCAGCAGATTTGTAAACGATTACGTGGGACACCACACTAGTGTATTCCGTATTCCCTTACGTATTCCCTTACCGGAAATGCGGCATGACGTGCTCGTTGCAGACGTCGAGGTGCTGGAACTGGTCCTTGGCGGCGAAGCGGACGATGAAGGTCTGTATCCCCGCTTCGGCGTACTCGTTGATGAAATCCACCACCTCGTTGGTGCCGCCTGCCTTGACCACGAGCTGCGCGGACACTTCCTCGTAGGTCTTGTGGTAGTAGGCCTCCAGGAACGCGCCGCCTTCCCGGCGCGCCTTGTCGGAGTCCGGGTCGATGTGAATGGTCAGGTACAGGCAGCGGTGGATGTCTTCGGGGTCCCGCCCGGCGTCGCTGGCGAAGTCTTCGAGCTTCTTCTGCGACTCCCTGAACACCTGGAGCGACGGGATGTTGGTGATCCAGGCGTCGCCGTAGAGGGCGGCCCGCTTGAGTCCGCTGTCCACGTCGTTGCTCGACACCCAGAGCGGGATTCCCGGCCGCTGCACCGGCTTCGGCAGGAGCGAGAGGTTCTCGATGGTGTAGTACTTGTTGGCGTGGGTGACGTCGTCCCCGGCCCACAGGAGCTTCATGATCTTGAGCACCTGGCTGAGGCGTCCGGCCTTCTGGTTGAAGGGGACGCCGCAGGCCGTGTACTCCTCCTCGAACATCTTGTCGTTGCGGGACACGCCCACGCCCACGATCAGGCGCCCGCGGCACAGCACGTCGACGCTGGCCAGGGCCTGGGCCAGCACTACCGGGTTGCGCATGGCCGCCAGCAGCACCGCCGTGCCGATCTTGACCCGCGCGGTCTTCACCGCCAACGCCCCCAGCGTGCTGATGACCTCCAGCCGCGACTTGGCGGTAACGCTGTCGCCGATCCACACCGAGTCGTACCCGGCCTTTTCGACCGCGTCGGCGAGGTTGAACACGGGGCTCAAGTCCGGGACCGCGGTCTTGGCCAGAATGACCCCTCGGGTGGGTAACAGGATGCCAAAGCTAAGCTTTTTGGTCATGTGGTTCTCCCGATGATTTGAATGGTCTGCGCTGGTGGGTTCCGAGGCCGTCAGAAGCGTATGAACAGATCCTTGGTGCCCTCGTTGGTGAGCTGGGTGATGGTGGTGATCCGGTCGCTGAATTCCTTCAGGGTTCCGACGGAACTGTGGCCGACGTCGATGAGGATGGAGAAGAGCGAAAAGCTCAGCCGGGCCTTTTCCTTGCGGAAATGTTCCGACCACTCGGGCGACACTTGGCACTCCCCATCCGTGATGAACACGATATCCCCCTTCTTATACCGTGATTTCTTGAGGCACTCCAGCGCCGCGTCCAGCGGCGTCTCGAAGTCGGTGCCGCCGCCGGGAAAGTGTTCCGCCAGATCCATGAGCTTGTCCGGCTCGACCTCGGCGCCCCGGCGGGTGGTCATGTCCAGCACGTGGAGGGGCGTTTCCCTGGAGGAGAAGCAGATGGAACGGAACGGCCGGCGTTGGCGCCGCGTCAGCTCCAGCAGGGTCAGGGTGACGGCCTTGGACCAGAGCTCCTTGTCTCCGGCCATGGAGGAGCTGCCGTCGAGGCAGACCACCACCGGCCCTTTGCGCTTTTCCTCCATGCCGCGTAGCGAGTACTGCAACAGCTCGTTTTCCAGCAGCCGGCGCTGAAAGTCCCGGTGCAGCACCGGGTGGTGCAGCGTCACCAACTCTTGCGGCAACAGGTGCTCCAGGGCGCCTCCCTGCTCCACCGCGTAGAGCTCTTCGTTGGCCTTCTCGAAGGTGCGTTTGCGTAGCGCCAGGGCGTGGGACTTCATCCTGCCCACCATGCGGATGAGCTTTTTGAGCTTGTCGTTGCCGGCCAGCCGCCGGCCCAGCTCGAGCCGCCGGTCGGCGGGAAGGCGTCCCCCCGATCCCAGGGCCGCGCCCCAGTGCTCCGCTTCCTCCGCGGCCTCGTCGAGTTGCTGGGCGGCGCGAATGGCCGAGGCCTGCACCCGTGCCCGGGCCTCGTTCTCGACCCGGCTCAGATCCTCGGTCAACTGCCGCTGTTTTTGCCGGATGGATGCCGCATCGCCTCGGAGCTTGCTCTTCAGCCGTTCCTCGACCTTGGCCAAGGCGTCTTCCTTGCCGGCCGCATCCTCCTGCTCGCCCAGTTCGCCGGCATGCTCCAGCGTCTCCCTGGTCTTCTCGAAATCTTCCTCCTGCTGCCGGAGCTTCCAGGTGTCCATCATGTCGTGGCGTGTCCACGGCTTCTCCGACTTGAGCATGTCCAGGAGCCCTTCGCCGACGAGCAAGGTGCAGAGGCCCGCCTTGGCCTCGTCGAGCAGGGTGATCTCCCTCAGGATGCGGCTCACCTCGCCGTCGTGCAGCGCGGTCAGGAGGGTCCGGTTGACGGACGCGCTGGGCAGCACGTCCGCTTCGTCGGCGAAGACGATGTTGTACTTGAACAGCAGGCAGAAGACGTCCTGGAGGAGCGAGGGGAAGTGGGGAACGAGCGCCTGGCCGGCCCGCTCCAGCTCCTGCAGCGAGGCGGCGTCCCGGCGAAGCTGCCCGTAGGCGTGACGGTCGTAGCGGTCGTTCTCGATCCAGTTGGCGTTCTCGGGCAGACCGGGCGGCGGCGCGGCCTTCCGGGGGGCCATTTTCTTTGGCTTCCGAGGGGCCACTACAAGCCCTCCAGCAGGCGCTTCTGAAGCGTTTGGATCTCGTCCCGCATGCCTTCCACCCGGGCGAGGGGCCGGTCCGAATCGGATGCCTTCTCAATGATCTGCTCCACCCGGGCGAGCAGGTTGCGGAGCTTGGTGTGGCCCTCGATGAGGGCCTGGGAGCGCAGTTCCTCCGTGTCCCATGCGCGCTGCACGTATTCCTCGATCTCCCGGGCCTGGTACAGGAGCTCCTGTGCCTCCTGCTCGTAGCCGAGCACAATCTCGCGGATGGTGGCGCCGACGTCGGGGTGCTCGGACGGTTCCCGCCACAGGATGTGTTCCAGGAACAGGAGACTCCCGTCCGAGACCTGCGCGTCGCCGGCCAGATACGAGTGCGCCTTCATGAGCGCGAGGGACTGGCGGTAGCGCCGGTCGGAGGCGATGATCTGCTTCTTGCCGAGCTGCCGGCGGATCTCCGCCATGGCTCGGTGGACATGGCCGGGAACCGGCTGCACCTCCGCCTCGCGCTGCATCCGGTTGAGGTCATCGAGGGTGAGGTAAACCTGGGCCTCCAGCGGCGGCGCCTCCAGCATGCGCAGGAAACGGTAGTCTTCTTCAATGTATCCCACCACGAACCGGAGCAGGAAGCGATCGTACAACGCCGTCAGCTCGTCGTCTTCGGGAAGCTCGTTGCTGGCGCCGAACAGGGTGATGAGGGGCACGTCGCGGACGTGCTGACCGTTGTGGAACCGGCGTTCGTTGATGATGGACAGGATCGAGTTCAGGATCGAGGAGTTGGCCTTGAACACCTCATCCAGAAAGGCGATGTGGGCCTCCGGGAGCTTGTGGGCGGTAACCCGCCGGTAGTCGTCCTGTTCCAGCCCCTTGAGGCTCACCGCGCCGAAGAGCTCTTCCGGCGCGGTGAAGCGGGTGAGCAGCCACTGGAAGTAGTTGGCGCCCTCGATACGGCGGCACAGCTCGTCGGCCAGCATGGACTTGGCCGTGCCCGGCGGTCCGATGATCAGCAGGTTCTGGGCCGATAGCAGAGCCGCGAGGGCGCCGTCGATGAGTTCGCCGCGTTCCAGGAACGTCTGTCGCAACTCGTCCCGAAGCGCCAGCAATTTTTCCTTGGGATTCATGCGGGAAGCCGTAGTGAACGTCTAACAAAAGCCGGTTTGCGGCACAAACATTCGTGTCCGCGTCTGCGTCAAGGGCCTGAATCAGCCTGATTTATCTTGCAACGCCCTACGAGAGGGTTTAATTTAAGAACAGGAAAGGTCACGGCCGGGATTAACAACAGAGCCGAGAGGAGGGAAGCCCATGCCGATTATCACGATCATTCGTGGCGCGTTTGGCGCGGGTCCGGAGGTTGCAGAACGGGTTGCCGAGGATCTGGGCTACCCGTGCGTGGACCGCGAGGTGCTGATGGAGGCGAGCAAACGCTACGGCATTCCCGAGGCCAAATACGAGGAGGTGCTGGAATCGGGACCGCACTGGTGGGAGCGTTGGCGCGAGAGTCTTCGGTTGTATCGCATCACGCTTCAGGCCGCCATGTGCGAGATGTCCCGGGACGGCAAGATCGTCTACCACGGCCACATGGGGCAGGAGCTCCTGCCCGGCATCCAACATGTCCTCAAGGTCCTGTTGACCGCGCCGCTGGAGTACCAGGTCGAAAAGGTACGGGAGCGGGAAGGGCTCGACGAGGCCGCCGGCCGCCGTTACGTTGAAGGCGTCAACAAGGCGCGTTCCCGGCGCATGGAAGCCATCTTTGGCGCCGACTGGCGCGATGCGTCGCGCTACGACCTGGTTTTGAACGTCGGGCAGATGACCGTCGACACCCTGTCCCGCCTGATCAAGGATGCGGCCGGGAGCGCCGAGTATCAGAAGACCGCGGAGTCCGAGCGGGCGTTTGTGGATCTGTCACTGACGTCGCGGGTTCAGGCGGCGCTGATCGTGTCGCCCAAGACGCGGAATCTGAACGTGCGCGTGCGGGCGGAGGGTGGCGTGGTGCACGTTTCCGGGATCCTGACCCAGCCCGCGCTGCAGGAGGAGATCGTCTCGGTGGCCAAGGAGGTGCCCGGGACCAACTCGGTGGAGACGGATTTCGAATCACCGCCCGTGGAGTACATGTTTCCATAGTTTTCAGGTTTCTGGCGGGAATCCTGCCGAGGCGGGAATCGTCCGCCTCGGTATCGTCGCCTGGGAGGGTTTCCAGAAGGCGCCCGGGTGAGGCGGTTGTAGGGGCGGGTTTCAAACCCGCCCGTTCCCTATTGTCGCGCCGAATCAAACGGTGGGAGGAAGTGAATGGCACAGAAGAGCATTTTGGTGACCGGGGGTACCGGTCTTGTGGGCGCCTACGTGGTGGGGATGCTGCAGGAGCGCGGCGAGCGCCCGGTGATCTTCGACGTGGCGGTCAACGAGCGGTTGCTCAATGCGGTGGGCGTCGATCCGGCGTCGGTGGAGACCGTTCGTGGCGACATCCTGGACCTGCCGCAACTCGTGAGCGCGGTTCGGGATCACGACGTGGGTCAGATCATCCACCTGGCCGCGTTTCTTGGCGAGGAAGTGCAGCGGCGCCCCTATACCGGCGTGCGGTTGAACCTCATGGGCACCGTCAACGTGCTTGAGGCGGCGCGTCTCGAAAACGTCCCGCGGATCACCTTTCCCAGCTCCGGCACCGTCTATCTGGGCTCGCTGGGAGAGGGCCTCGATAAGATCGACGAGAACATCCCGATCAATCCGCCGTCGGTCTACGCCGCCACCAAGGGCGGCTCCGAATTTCTCGGCAACACCTACGCCAAGATGTACGGGTTCGAGTTCGTGTGCGTGCGCTACGTGGGAGGCCTTTACGGACCGTCGCCCACCACCATGAAGGCGACCCGCGAGCAGGCGATCCAGCAAATGATCCGCGCCGCGCTGACTCGCGAGGACGTCACCATAAGCTGGCCCTACGGACCCACGGAGATCCTCTACGGCAAGGACGCGGCCAAGGCGACCGTTCTCGCCGCCCTGAAGCCAGAGCACAAGGACCGGCTCTTCCACATCGGATGCAGCGGCATGCTTACCGGCGACGATATCCTCGCGGAGCTGAAGAAGCAGTTCCCCGAGTCCAGGGTGACGCTTCAGAAGGCCAGCGATCCCATGGCCTATCCCGACGCCCGGCCCATGACCGACCTGTCGCGCGCGTCGGAGCAACTTGGCTTCGAGGCCGACTACACCCTCGACAAGGCATTGGTGGACTATGCCGAGACGCTCAGGAAGCTCGAGGGGCTGTAGCTGTGGAGGGGCGGAGCGTCGTGGAGTAGCTCGGCTCTGACATCCCGTCCAAACCGTTATCGCGATTCAATGATCGTTGCCGTTGTCCTGTCGGCGGGTGCGTCCACCCGCATGGGAAGACCCAAGGCGTTGCTGCCGGTGGAGGGTGTCCCGTTCATCGAACGCATCGTCCGCGCGCTGGAGCGCACCAGCGTGGACAGGACCCTGGTGATCCTGGGCTACAACGCGGACGCCATGCGGGAGGCCATCGCCTACCTGGATGTCGACACCGCGGTGAATCCCAACTACGCCCGGGGGCAGCTTTCCTCGTTGCAGACCGCCATCCGGGCGCTGGACGGGGAGCCGGTGGAGGCGATCCTGGTGCATCTGGTGGATCACCCTTTCATCGAAGGCGCCCTGGTGGACCGGATGATCGAGCGTTTCCGGGCCGAGCAGAAGCTCATCGTGGTGCCCCGGTTTGCCGGCAGGCGCGGCCATCCTGTGCTCTTCTCCGCCAAGCTCTTCCCCGAGTTCCTGGCGGCGTCCCTGGAAACCGGCGCCAAGCCGGTGGTGCGGGGCCACCCCGAGGAGACCCTGGAGCTGGAAACCGGCGAGGAAGGGATCCTCATCGACATCGACACGCCCGAGGAATACCGAAAACACGTAAGGAGCGAATAGTGTCCCGGTTGAACCTGAATTTCGCCTGCGGCAGCTACGATCTCTTGCGGCCGCTCTGGGAGAAGGTGGTGGAGCCCGCGGGCATCGACCTCAACGTGATGACCATGCAGTCGCCCGAGCGCCACGGGCGCATGCTCCGCCACGAAGAGTTCGACGCGTGCGAGCTGTCGCTGGTGGGCTATCTGGTGGCCCACGACCAGGGCCGGGCTTTCACCGCCATTCCCGCGTTCCCGCACCGGCGTTTCCGTCACAGCTACATGGTCAAGCGCACCGGCTGCGGCATCGACAAGCCCTCCGACCTCAACGGCAAGCGGATAGGCCTCGATACGTTGCAGAACTCCGCCGGCCTGTGGATGCGCGGCATCCTGCAGGACTACTATGGTCTGGACCTGGCCACGGTGGAGTGGTGGTGCCAGGAAGAAGAGGACGTGCCGCTGGAGCCGGCCTCGTGGATGAAGATTCACCGGGTGCCCCAAGGCCGGAACATCGACGAGATGCTATGCGCAGGAGAACTCGAAGGATCGCTCTATCCCGAGGTCCTTCCGTCCATCCGGGCCGGCTCGGACAAGGTGGCGCTGCTGTTTCCTGACCCCAGGCAGGCGGAGGTCGAGTACTACGGTAAGAGCGGGATCTTTCCCATCATGCACACCGTGGTCGTCAAGGACGAGATACTCGAGCGCGCGCCGTGGGTGGCGGTGAGTCTGCTTCAGGCGCTCCAGCGGTCCAAGGAGGTCTGCTACGAGCGCATGCGCGATCCCCGGAGCCTTGCCCTGGTGTGGGCCAAGGAGGAGCTTCAGGAGCAGCACGCCATCTTCGGACCCGACCCCTGGCCCTACAGTCTGGACGCCAACCGTCCCGCGCTCGAGGCCGCGGTGCGCTACGAGTTCGAGCAGGGGATGATCAAGCACAACCCCGCGATAGAAGACTTGTTTTTTCCACCGTCCCTCCAGGAGATCCAGCACTACGTCTGACACCTCACGGCCCTCGGGTGTCTTGACGAGTGTGACGATTTGTTGACACCATCCACCGAGCTTGTGGAAAACCTGTTTACATGGGCATGTTCGGGCTCGCCGCAAGCCTCGAAAAAAGGCTGTTTCAACGACCTGCACAAAGAGTAACCACGGTTTAGCACATGTTTTCGAGTCCTTACGGCTGATTGGGCTCCGGAAGGCGTGGGCGGTTTCTGCGGGAAATCGGACGACTCATATCCGAAACGTGCGGTGAGTGCTCGGGGCGAACAGCTCCTCGATGGGCATCCGGCGGTAGATCATTCCCTGTTCGTGCATGTAACGCACGAATGTTTCAAGGGTCTTGCGGTTGGACTCCAGGCCGTAGGGCCAGAAATCCTCGCCCATGGTCTCCACCGTCTCGTAGGCGTGCTCGGTCAGGAACGGCAGCGAAAGGGGAAGGGCGCTGGTCTGCCTCAGGTCGGCCATGGCCAGGTCCTTGGCTTCGGAAAAGGCCTTCATCAGGGTCGCCGCCACCCACGGATGCTCATCGAGGAGTTCCTTCCTCATGGACACCGTGTGCATGATGGGGAAGATGCCGGTGCGGTTGAAGTAGTCCCGCTCCACCTTCCAGGGTTCCCGGAAAAGCCGGCGCACCCCGGGGCCGGCAGGGTCGAACGTCGACGGCGTCCGGGCCGTGATCAACGCGTGTATCTCGCCGTCTCCGAGCATCCGGGCCAGGGAACGGTCCGGCGGCGCGAAGCCCAGCCTGATGCCGGCGGGCTCCACCGGCTCGAAGGGGAGGCGCCCCGGGTCTTCCAGGCCGCCCTGGACCCATTCGACGTCCTCGGCGCGCACGCCGTAGTCGTCCGAGAGGATTCCGCGAGCCCACACGGCCGCAGTCATCTGGTACTCGGGCACGCCGATGCGCTTGCCCTTGAGGTCTTGCGGCGTCTCGATGCCGGAGCCGCCGTGAACGAAGATGCAGGACTGGCGGAAGAACCGCGACGGGAATACGGGAATCGCCACCAGGTCGTCGGCCCCGCGTCCCCGGCGCACCACGTAGCCTCCCAGAGAAGTCTCGGCCACGTCGAACTCGCGATACTGCATCATGCGCCAGAAGGTTTCTTCCACCTTCAGCGTCAGGCAGTTGAGTTGGATGCCGTCTGGCTGTACACGTCCGTCCCGCAAGGCCTCGGTACGGTCGTAGTGGCCGCACGCCAGTGTCAGGTTCAGCATGATATCTCCACCGGGCTTAATTTCCCCGGGAAGTTCGACGGTTCGAACTCCCTGTGGAAGTTCAGCGGTTCGAATTTCTTGGGGAATTCGACGGTTCGAACTCCCCAGGGGAGTTCGAACTAGTTGACAGGTTTCCGGCAGATTAGCTAAAGCTGAAACAGTTTGCCACCTAGTGCTACGGGGGGTTGCCATGAGTGACGCGCCGACGCCGGTCAAGAGATGCCTGATTAGGACCATGTCCGACACCATCGAGACGGACATCCATCGGGTCCACACCATCGCCAACGAGATCCTCCCCCGTTACCACAAACCCCAACTCTCCTTCGAAGAGCTGCGCAAGGTGGCCGACGGCCCGTTCGACTTCTTTCTGGCGCCGATCCTGTTCGAGGAAGACTACCGGCGGGACCCGAGCATCATCTACAACGAGGGCGTCCGCCGGGAGATCCGCGGCCACGCCCTGGAGATCGCCCGGCGGCACGGCTTTGACGTCAACCCGCCGGATTTCATTCCAGGCGTCGAGGAGTCATTGAAGGGAGCTCGGGACGCGGGCCTCAGCAACATGGTGCTCACCACCAGCGGCCGGCGCTATAAGCACCGGGTCATGGAGGAGCACGGCATCAGCGAGTACTTCGACGAGATCATCGACCGGGACGAGACCTATTTCAGGAAGGAGCAGGGCATCTATCACCTGTTCCGGAAGCTCAACAGGAATCTTGAAGTGATTCTTCTGTCCGGAACCGCGAGCTACCTGCGGGCGGGCAACAACCTGGAGTTCGCCCAGGTGGCCGGCAACGACCTCTCGGTGTTCACCGTGGCCCTTGCCACGGAGTATTCCTACAACGACGAGGAGACGCTGGCCGCGGCCAAGCCGAAGCTCGTGATACACAGCCTCGACGAACTGATCCCGAGCCTGCGCGAGGCGGGTGGCCCGCTTGCGGAAGCGGCTGCCCATCGCCCGGCGTCCTCCTCCGCGGCTTAGGCGGCCTGTATCGGCCGACAGCGCCATCCGCACACGGGCGGGTTTGAAACCCGCCCCTACATCGGATGTCCGGTTCCTGCGGACAGGCTCCTGGTCTGCTCGGCCGCTAGCCCCGGGACCACTTGGTCTTCGGAATCTTCAGCGGCTCCCCATCCACGTGAATCGAGTCCACCCGCTCGTTGAAGAAGCACATCAAGTCCTTGATCTTCGGGCATTCGGGGATGGTGTCCTCGTAGCTCCAGACGGTGTCTTCGAACACCTGGCCGCCCACGTTCGCCGACCAGTAGCTGGCGACCCCCTTGTAGGGACACCGTGACTTGGTGTCGCTGGGCGCCAGCAAGTCCATGCGCACGTCTTCGCGCGGCAGATAGTAGCGGATGAGGTGTCCGGTCTCGAGGACCAGACGGGGCCGGGTGGAGTCCGCCGCCACCTCGCCGCCGACGGTCACCTGGACGTGGCGTGAGCTGTTCAACACGTCCACTCGCTTGTACGGGTCCCGGGCATGGACGAAGATCTCGTCCTCCTCCTCGTACCACGCGTCCATCCGGTTCCAGTAGAAGGCGAGGTATCCGGCGATGTCGCGGGAATTCGCCTTGGGATCGAGATAGCTCCAGGCCGCCGACTCGGCGGTCTTACCTCCCGCGGCCACGTTCCAGTAGGAGGCCTCGCCCTTGTAGGGGCACACCGTATGGTGGTCGTTGGGCGTGAGGAGATCCTTTCGCACGTCGTCCGGTGGGAAGTAGTAGACCGGGACGTGGCCCGCCTCTCGCAGCAGCATGGCGCGTTGGGTGTCCACCAGAGTCTCACCCCCGAACGTAACCCGCACGCGTCGGGGACTCTCTTCGAAGTCGAGCCAGTGGTCGGTGTGCTCGCCGTAACTCCTGGGTTTGTGTACGGTTTCCATGGGGCTCCTCCGTTCCGTGCCGTCTTGAATGCCGATGGCGGATTCTGCTCTGACGAAGCCGTCGGTGTCAAGCCAACCGGTGCCGTCGGGCTGGAGGGCATTTCACGCAGTGTTCCGTTTCCCGTAGGTCGGATTAGCCGAAGGCGTAATCCGACGCGGCACCGGCACGCCATGTCGGATTACGCCTTCGGCTAATCCGATCTACGCTTGGCTACGCTTGGCATGCATCATTCCGCGTTGTAGAAACGTCCGAAGGTCCGCGAACGGAAGGAAACCACGCGATGAAGCACAAACCCGGAGACAAGGCGCCGGACTTCCGGCTGATGGATCAGGATGGCGAGCCCCACAAGCTCTCCGGCTACAAGGGCAAATGGGTATTGTTGTTCTTCTATCCCAAGGACGCCACCCCCGGCTGAACGAAGGAGGCCCGTAGTATACGGGACCACATGGCCGCATTCGATGAAGCCGAGGCCACGGTCTTGGGAGTCAGCGTCGACCCGGTCAAGAGCCACGCCAAGTTCGCCGAGAAGCACGAGTTGCCCTTTCGGTTGTTGGCGGATGAGGAGAAGGAGGTGGTGACACTGTACGACGTGTGGGGCATGAAGAAGTTCATGGGCAGGGAGTACGAAGGCACGTACCGGATGTCGTTCCTCATCGATCCCAAGGGCAAGATCGCCAAGATCTATGAGAAGGTGAAACCCGAGCAGCACGCGCGGGAGGTGCTCGATGACCTGGCGGAATTGGCATAGGGGACTCCATGCACCTGCGAAAGCGATGACCGGGGTACGGACTGTCCAGTGACGGGCGAGACCTCCCAAAAGGAAGACGAAGCATTCATGGCGCGGGCCCTGGCCGAGGCCGAGGCTGCCCGCCGGGAGGCGGAGGTGCCCGTGGGGGCGGTGGTGGTGTGCGGCGGCGAGGTCATCGGGCAAGGCCACAACCGGCGCGAGGCCCTGGCGGACCCCACGAGCCACGCGGAGATGCTGGCCATCCGGGAAGCCGCCGCCGGGCGGGTTTCCTGGCGCCTGGAGGACTGCACGCTTTACGTGACCCTGGAGCCCTGCGCCATGTGTGCCGGCGCCATTGTGCAAGCCCGGATCAAGCGGCTGGTGTTCGGCTGCCCGGACCCCAAGGGCGGCGCCGTGAGGTCACTTTACCAAGTCTGTGACGACCCGCGCCTGAACCACCGCGTGGCCGTTGCCGAAGGCGTGCTGGGGGAGCGGTGCGGCGCGATCCTGAAGCGATTCTTCGCCGCCCTGCGGGGGCCGGAGACAAACGAGGAGACCGGATGAAACCGGCCTCCGCACCCGATGCCGTCCGGTCGAACACGTCCGAGGACGCGAGACGCCGCGATCCTGCCGTTTAAAATCATGGATACTACTTTAGAATTCCTAAGCGCATACGCTGCCTCCCTCGATTACCAGGATCTACCCGATGACACCGTTCACGAGACCCGGCGCCGGATCCTGGATTCCACGGGTTGCGCGCTGGGGGGCTTTGCCGCCGAGCCTTGCCGCATCGCCCGGAGTCTGGCGCCGGCGGTTGACGGCGCCGGCGCGTCGCGAATCCTGGTAACCGGGCAGTCCACTTCGCCGGACATGGCGGCCTTCGTCAACACCGCCATGATCCGTTACCTGGATTGCAACGACAGCTTCGTGTCCCCGGGCGGGGGCCATCCCAGCGACATGCTGCCGGCGGTGTTGGCCGCGGCCGAGGTGGCCGGCGCGTCAGGCCGAGAGGTGACTGCGGCGCTGGTCCTGGCCTATGAGATCTACGGGCAGTTCGCCGACCGCTTCGCCACCCGTGAGAAGGGGTGGGACCAAGGGCTCTTCATCGGATTGGCGAGCGCCTGCGCCGCCGGGAAGGTCCTGGGGCTGTCGGAGGACCGGCTTGCCCACGCGATGTCCATGACCGCGGTGTCCCACGTGCCGTTGGGACAGACCCGGGTCGGCGAGCTGTCCATGTGGAAAGGCTGCGCCACGGCCATGGCCGTGCGCAACGGTGTTTTTGCCGCGCTGCTCGCCCGTGGCGGCATGGAAGGGCCGCCCCAGCCCTTCGAGGGCCGCTACGGCATGTTCGAGCAGGTGACCGGCGCCTTGCAACTGGAAGGATTCGGTGACGGGCGGGCAGGCGTGCCGTTCAAGATCACCCAAACGAGCATCAAATACTTCCCGGCGCAGATTCACACCCAGGCCGGCGCCGCCATGGCGCTGGAGCTGAGGGATGCATTCGATCTCGACGACCTGGAGCGCATCCGCCTCGAGACCTACGGCGTGGCGGTGCGTAACGCCGCCGGCGAGCCGCAGAAGTGGGACCCCAAGACCCGCGAAACCGCGGATCACAGCCTTCCGTACGTGGTCGCTGTCGCCCTGACCGACGGCTCTCTGACCTCCGCCAGCTTCGACGCG
The DNA here is from genome assembly GCA_965221155.1 of uncultured Binatia bacterium (SeqCode). Taxonomy (GTDB): domain Bacteria; phylum Desulfobacterota; class Binatia; order UBA9968; family JAJDTQ01; genus JAJDTQ01. The sequence goes on from OZ244869.1 coordinate 4,437,473, forward strand.
AAGCGTATTGGAGATCCGCTGCTTCGGCCGCTCATGCGCAAGATCGAGGTCAGCGAGGACCCCGAAGCCACCCGCAACTACCCCGCGCAGCAGCCGGCGCGAATGGAGATCGAGCTGCGTTCCGGCCGCCGGCTGATCCAATCCGCAGACTATCCCAAGGGCCACAGCCGAAACCCGTTGACGGACAGCGAGCTGGAACAGAAGTTCCTGGGACTTACCGCGGGTGCCTTGTCCCAGGCACGGCAAGCATCCCTGTTGAAGTGCCTGTGGGGATTCGACGGACTTGAAAACCTGGATGCCTTGTTCGAAACTGGACAGATCGAGTAGAAACCCCTCTCCCTTTGGGAGAGGGTGGCCGAAGGCCGGGTGAGGGAGCCCGACAAACCGCGCCCGAATGAGGAATTTCTGTACTATCGCAGCAGGAGGTTCATCATGTCCAATCTGACGCAATTTCGTTCGTGGAATTTCAACGCCGAGGACCTGGAAAAGACGGTAAGTTTTTACCAGGACGTCCTCGGTGCGAGCGTTCGCAAGCGCCATGTGGTCGCCGGCGTCGATGTCGTCCGGCTCAACCTCGGCGGCGCCGGCCTGGGCGTTTTCGATGCTTCGAAAGACCGCCACCCCCGTGTGCCCCATCACACGTTCGAGATCGACGGGGCAGGCGAGCCGGAGGACTTCGTGAAGGAGATCGAAGCCAAGGGCGCCAAGGTAACCGAAACCCGCCGCCACCCGGACGGCAAGGGGTACTCCGTCTACGTCATCGACCCGAGCGGTAACCGCCTGGAGCTCTCCACGTCGTCGGGCTAGTGTGTGCCGCTTTTTGTTGACTTGGTCGTGTGTGCCCCGTACCCTCGTTTGTAGGGGATATTGAATAGCGGAAGCGGCTTCCAGACTATTTAAACTTTGTGGGAGAACGGGTCATCCGGTTGAAGGCCCGAGAACGAAAGGAGTCAAGCATGCGGTATCACCATCATCAGGGAAGAGTCCGCGCGCTCTCCCGAAAGTGGGCGTGTCGGGCGGGGCTAGTACTGGGCACCTGTCTCCTGAGCACGGCTGCATCCGCGATGGACGCCATGCTTGTTAGCGCTCCCAACGTACCGCCGCCTATCACGCGCACCGAGCCGGCCCACGTGATCATCAACCTGGCCACCGAGGAGAAGGTCGGCGAGTTGTCCGAAGGAGTGACGTACGAGTTTTGGACCTACAACGGGAAGACACCCGGCCCGTTCATCCCGCTGCGCCAGGGCGACACCTTCGAGGTGCGGCTGGACAACTCCAAGGGCAAGCTTACGCACACCGTGGACTTTCACGCCGTCACCGGTCCGGGCGGTGGAGCCAACGCACTGATGGCGGACCCCGGCAAGACCGCGGTTGCGGTCTTCAAGGCGATCAACGCCGGATTCTTCGTCTACCACTGTGCGGCTCCTCCCATTCCGGCGCACATTTCCAACGGTCTCTATGGAGTGGTGCTGGTGGAGCCCGCGGGCGGCATGCCGAAAGTCGATCGCGAGTACTATGTCATGCAGAGCGAGTTCTATACCGAGGGCGAGGCCGGTGATGAAGGCCTGCAGACCTTTTCCTCGGCCAAGGGTCTAGCCGAGACCCCCGAATACGTGGTCTTCAATGGCCACACGCAGTCGCTGATGGGGGACGGCGTGCTCAAGGCAAACGTGGGCGAGCGGGTTCGTCTGTACGTGGGCAATATCGGCCCGAACAAGGTATCGTCGTTCCACGTCATCGGCGAGATCTTCGACGCCGTGTATCGCGAAGGATCGGTGAGTGATCCCGAGAGCGATGTTCAGACCACCCTCATCCCCAGCGGCTCCGCTTCCATCGTCGAGTTCAAGGTGGACGTGCCGGGCAACTATCTCCTGGTGGACCACGCCATCTTCCGCATACTCCGCGGTGCCGTGGGTGTGCTCTCGGTCGCCGGACCTGAACAGCCCGGCATCTATGCGGTCAAGCAGAAGGGTTCAGGGACATAGAGCGGCGACTGATCACAGCCTGCGCACTGCCGTCCTCGTGACGGGAGTGGCGTTGCCCAACCTAAACGGCGTCGGCGGGTCCCAATGGTGAACCTGCCGGCGCCGTTTTCTTTGTCCCAGGCGGCAGACGCACGACGTCGGATGTGCGCCAGAGCGCGCGAGACTTCCGCAAGGTCGCCATGGGTCCAGCCGGTGAGGGCCTTGGCGAATTCAACGACGTCGGACTGCGTGTATCCAGGGACGTAAGGGCACCGTGACCTCGGGCAGGAGGCACGGGGAAACAGGACCCGAATGCGGGATATCCTTCCATATTTGGGTGTGTACCTTGATCTGTCGAAGGTCTATATTTGGTCTTCCAGGGATTCGACTTGAAGTGGTCCTAAGATCAAGCTCATATGTGGTCTCAAGGCCCTTCACCGAAATACTGCGAACGCTAGGCGACCGGCCGGAACCTTTGGTCATGACCCAGAGCGATGAGGCGAAGACGGCCATGCAGGACATCGAAAGCCGCGAGCGGATCCAGGACACCATCGCGTTGGTCAAAATCCTCGCGTTGGGTAACCGTCAGATTGAGGCAGGTCAGGTGCAGCCGGCCGTCGATGTCATGGTACGACTTCGGCAGAGGTTAGGCTGATACATTTATCGGGCAGGGTGACCGATGAACGCGTTGCGCGACTCGGAAGAGACCTGCGGTTTCATTCAAACGCGAGGTGAGCCATGCCAACCACCGACATCAAACAGGAGGCACAGCGTCTGATCGAGCAACTTCCGGCAGACGCGACATGGGATGACCTGATGTACGAGATCTACGTACGGCAGGCTATTGAAGCAGGGTTGGCTGACAGTGCCACGGGCCGAACGCTGGATGTCAAGGAGGTGCGGGCCAAGTTCGGATTGGCGACGTAACCTACTGGACGAGGACAGCCGTCGAGCATCTGGTAGCCATTTACGAACATATCTCACAAGACGCGCCTTTGTATGCACAACGGGTAGTGGATCAGCTTACACGGCGTTCGGAACAGATCGCCAAGTTCCCTCGGTCTGGGCGCATGGTTCCGGAATATAGAGCGCCGGACATCCGCGAGGTCATCGAAAGACCCTATCGCATCATCTACCGACTCAGGGCTGAGCAAATTGACGTCTTGGCCGTAGTGCACGGCGCTCAGCGGTTGCCCCCAACACTTTAACTAGTGTGGTGTCTCACAAATACGCTTATGAATCTGCGAGGGCATTTTGGTTGTCGGCAAGGCGCGATGACGAGCAGTGGCGTGCACCACGCGAGGAAGAGCAACGCAGCCGACGGCCAAAAGAGACGACGGACAAGACGCGTTGTTTTGCACTGGGCGGCGTATCGACTCACGAAGTGTTCGGAGAAGATGGCCTAGTTCCGGAGTGAAACCGCTTGCCGCGCCTCACCCCGCCCGCGCCGCCTGAATCGTCCTCTCCACGTACACCTGCGCCAAGTGCGAGCGGTAGGTGGGGCTGGCGTTGACGTCCTCGATGGCGTCGACCCCGTCAGTGACCAGCGCCGCGGCGCTTGCGATGGTGCTGTCGTCGAGCTTCTGTCCGCGCAGGGCAGCCTCGACCTTCTCGGCCCGGAAGGCCACGTTGCCCAGGCCGGTGACGCCGATAGCGATATCCTCGCAGACGCCGTCGGCGGACTCTTTCAAGGATACCGCGACGCCGACGATGGCGAAGCCGGCGGCCTGTCGGGACGCTTTCTGGTAGGCGGACTTGTAGCCGTTGCGGGCAGGCACGCGGATCTCGGTGAGCAATTCTTCGGGCATGAGGCTGGTAGTCAGTATCATAATGAAGAATTCACTGGCGGGGATCCAGCGCTCGCCGTCGGGTCCGGCGGCCTTGAGCTCCGCGTCCAGCGCCAGGATGGCGGCCGGCAGATCCTCGGCCGGATCGGCGTGGGCCAGTCCGCCGCCGACGGTGCCGCGGTTCCTCACCTGGACATCGCCCACCACCACCGCGGTCTGTGCCAGCAGCGGGCAACGGCTCAGGATCAGCTCGGATTCGGCCACGTCGGTGTAGGTGGCCAGCGCTCCGATGGCGATGTGGTCCCCCTCTTCACGGATATAGTTCAGCTCGGCGAGGCCGCCGATGTCGATGATCACCTCGGGCTTGGCAAGGCGCAGCTTCATGAGCGGGAGAAGACTCTGGCCTCCCGCCAGGACCTTGGCATCGTCCACGTTGGCGGACAGCAGCGAGAGGGCTTCCTCCAGGGACGAGGGTGCATGGTAGTCGAACGCGCCGGGGATCATGCCTGAGCCTCCTGAATCAAACGCCACACCCGCTCGGGGGTCAACGGCAGATGCCGGATCTTCACCCCGAAGGGTTCCAGGGCGTTTTCCACCGCGCTGGCAATGGCGGCGGGGGAGGGGATGGCGGCGCCTTCGCCCGCGGCCTTTTGACCCAGCGGCGTGAACGCCGAGGGCGAGGGCCGATGCTCCACCTCGATGACTGGGGTCTCCGCGGTGGAGCATTTGCCGTAGTCCGTCAGGGTGATGGTGAGGAGCTGGCCCTCATCGTCGTAGACGAATCCCTCGCCCAGGGCCACGGCGATGCCGTGGGCGGCGGAGCCGTAGATCTGTCCGTCCACCACGTCGGGATTGATGATGGTGCCGTTGTCGCCCACGATGAGATAGCGCAGCACCGTGACCTTGCCCGTGCGCGCGTCCACTTCCACCACCGCTACGTGGGCGCCGGCGCCGAAGGTGAACTGGGCACGGACCTTCCGGTCCTTGCCCGGTACCATGTTGGGCTGCGCGTGGGGAAACGTGTAGTAGAACGTGGTCTGTAGCCCGGCGTCGATGCCCTCGGGCAAGAGCGACTGGTTGTTGTAGGCGACCTTGCCGAGCTCGGCGAAGGTGAGCTTGCGTCGAGGGAAGCCGGGTACGCTCACCACCCCGTCGGTGATGTCGAGGTCCGATTCCTGGGCGTCCAGGATGTGTGCGGCCACTTTGAGGACTTTCTCGCGGAGCTGGTTGGCGGCACCGATGATGGAACCGATGTCGTAGAGGTGGAAGTTGTTGCCGCTGTTGGCGGCGGCCACGCCCCAGGGCGCGATGTCGCTGTCGAAAGGCGTGGTGGTGCTGATGACGTCGGGGCTCACGCCGAGAATGCCGGCGGCCACCTGGGCGGTGGTGGTCTCGTGGGCCTGCCCGCAGTTGGGGGAACCCAGGTAGAGGGCGATGGTGCCGTTCTTCTCCAGCTTGATGGTGGCGCCGTTGATGCCGCCGGCCCCCGGCGTCTCCTTCATCTCTGGAAAGATCGCCATGTCCCGGGCGGCGTTGCGGCCCCCGGGCTCCACCCCGATGACCACGCCGATGCCGAGGTAGCGGCCGTTCTCACGCTCCCGTGCCTGCTCTTCCTTGAGGGCCGGGTAGTCCACTTTCTCCAGTGCGCGCGTCAATAGACCGGGATAGTCGCCGCTGTCGTAGATGTTGCCGTTGGGCGTGGTGTAGGGCATCTGCTCCGGCTGCACCAGGTTCTTGAAGCGTACCTCCGAGGGGTCCATGTCCAGGTCCTGCGCCACCCGGTCGATGATGCGTTCCCAGATGTAACACATGCCCGGCTTGCCGATGCCCCGGTTGGGGATCACCGGACACCGGTTGGTGACCACCGAGTACCCGTCCATGCGAATGTTCTGGACCTTGTAGGTGTTGCTGAGGTTGTTGAGCTTGTTGGTGAAATGGATGGTGAGCGTGCTCACGGAGCCGCCCACGTCGTCGATCTCCTTGAAACGCAGCCCGGTCACGGTGCCGTCGTTCTTCACCGCGGCCTCGACGTCGAACTCCTGTTCGCAGGCGTGGCCGGCGGCCATCATGTGCTCGTTGCGGTCCTCGATCCATTTCACCGGCCGGCCGGACTTCATGGCCAGCAACGCCACGATGACGACGTACTTCCGGATCAGGTGGATCTTCTGTCCGAAGCCGCCGCCGATGTCCGGTATGATGACCCGGATGTCGTCCAGGCCCAGGGCGTCCCGCAGCGCGTCGTAGATGTTCTCCGGCACCTGGGTGTTGGTCCGCACCGTGAGCTTCCGGCTGAAACGGTCGAAGGAGGCGATGCACGCCAGCGGCTCCAGCGGCGTCGAGCTGTACCGGTGGATCTTGAGGTTCTCCCGCACCACCCGGTCGGCTTGCCGGAACGCCGTCTCGGTATCCCCGTATTCCAGGGACCCCTGCCAGGCCACGTTGGAACCCAATTCTTCATAGATGAGCGAAGGATTCTCCCCGGCCATGGGCTGGTGGACGTCGCTGATGGCGGGCAGGATCTCGTAGTCCACCGTAATGGATTCCAGGACGTCTTCGGCCGTGCTCCGGTCCCTGGCCGCGATGGCGCCCACGGGCTCACCCACGTAGCGGACCTTGTCCACCGCGCCGGCGTATTCCTCCACGGGCTTCTTCAAGCCGGCGGCGTAGCGGCCCGGCCGGAACGGTTTGGTGTCCCGTTTCATGTCCTCGGGCGTCACCACCGCGAACACGTCCTGCCGGCTCTTGGCGGCCTCGGCGTCCACCCCGAGAATGCGCGCGTGGGCGTGGGGACTCCGTATGAACACCGCCTGCAACATGCCGGGTTCGGTGAAGTCGTCGGTGTACTGACCCCGTCCCGTTACGTGACGCGGCCCTTCCTTGCTGCGCGTGGCAAGGCCGACATATTCATTTGAGCTAGCCATCTTTAACCTGTCCCGCGGCTTCCTTCACGGCCGCCACGATCTGCATGTATCCCGTGCACATGCACAGATTCCCGGCCAGACCCTCGCGGATTTCCTCTTCGCTGGGGTCCGGGTTCTTGCTCAACAGAGAGTGGGCCGCCATGACCATTCCGGGCGTGCAGTATCCGCACTGGAAACCGTAGTTCTTGATGAAGGCCTCCTGAATGGGGTGCAGCGTGTCGCCCTCCGCCAGACCCTCGACGGTGGTGATCTCCTTGCCGTTGGCCTGCACCGCGAACATCAGGCACGATTTCACCAGGGTGCCGTCCAGCTCCACGGTGCATGCGCCGCATTCTCCGACAATGCAGCCGATGTGCGTGCCGGTGAGGCCGATGGTCTCCCGCAGAAAATAGGAAAGGAGCTGACGCGGCTCCACTTCCTCCTCGTACAACCGTCCGTTGACGGTCACCCGAACCGTCTGTTTCATGGCCTGATGGTCGCTCCTGGTGTGTTTGGATCGTGTGCCCGGCGCTTTCCGGGCCTGATCGGTGTCCCTTAATCGAAAGCGCGGCCGATGAGCCGACCGCGCCTTGAAATCGCACAGGGGAAATTTATAGCGGGGAGGCCGCGTTCGTGTCAAATCACTTGCGACGCTTCTTCGACCACGGGGCGTTGCGCCACACGGCGATGCGGTAGCCCAGCAGCACTGTCAGCACGCCGGCGAAGATGAGGGGCTCCCTCAGGTCTGCTTTCACCAGCCAGAGGAAATGAACGACCCCGGCGATGGCGGAGAAGTAGACGAGGCGGTGAAGCTGCTGCCAGCGGCGGCCGCCGAGTCTCCGGATCATGCCGGCGGTGGAGGTGGCAGCTAACGGCAGCATCAGCATGAACCCCACGGACCCCGCGGTGATGTACGGCCGCTTGAAGATGTCCGCGACGATGGCGGCGGGGTCGAAGAAGTGGTCCAGCACGACGAAGGTGGAAAGGTGCAGGCAGGTGTAGAAGAAGGCGAACAGACCCAGCATGCGGCGCAGCCTGATGAGACTGGCGTAGCCGGTGATCCGCCGGAGCGGCGTCACCGCCAGGGTGATCATGAGGAACACCAACGCGAAGGTGCCTGTGGTGTGGGTGATGAACTCCACCGGGTTGGCGCCCAGCCCGCCGGTGAACAGCCCCACCGTCAACCGTGCCACCGGAATCAGGGACAGCGCGAAGGCCAGTACCTTGATCCAGATAATCGGTTTGATCCGGTTGAAAGTTTTCATGGATCGTTTGTCAGGCGGCAGGTTCGCGTGTCCGGGCCGGTCTCCACGGTCCACCCGGCCTCGTCTGTCGCCAAGCCGGGTCCCGTCAGTACAGCTTCGTCAGGTCCATCCCCTTGTACAGGTGGGCCACCTGCTCCTCGTAGCCGTTGAACATGAGCGTCTTGCGCCTGAAGAAGTCGCCGATGCGGCGCTCGCTCGCCTGGCTCCAGCGAGGATGGTTCACCGTGGGGTTCACGTTGGAGTAGAAGCCGTACTCCTGGGGCCCGGCCACGTTCCATGCGGTGGCCGGCTGCTTCTCCACGAAGCGCACCTTGACGATGGACTTGATGCTCTTGAAGCCGTATTTCCACGGCACCACGAGGCGAATGGGCGCGCCGTTCTGGTTGGGCATCACCTCGCCGTAGAGACCCACGCCGAGGATCGCCAGCGGATTCATGGCCTCGTCCATGCGCAGGCCCTCGAGGTACGGCCAATCGAGGATGCCCCGGCGCTGGCCGGGCATCTGCTCGGGATCGTGAAGCGTGACGAACTGGATGTACTTGGCCTTGGCCGTGGGTTCCACCGCCTTGATCAGGTGACTCAGCTCGAAGCCGATCCAGGGGATCACCATGGACCACGCCTCTACGCATCGCATGCGGTAGACCCGCTCCTCCAGCGGCATCTTCAACAGCTCCTCGATGCCGAACGTTTTCGGCTTGTGCACCTCGCCCTCCACCGTCACGGTCCACGGGCGGGTCTTGAAGTCCTTGGAATTTCTCTGGGGGTCCGACTTGCCCGTGCCGAACTCGTAGAAGTTGTTGTAGCTGGTGATGTCCTTGAGCGGGGTCTTGGGCTCGTCCGTGGAGAAGGCGCTCTTGCCGACACCCTCGAGCTTCGTGGCGCCCCGGGCCTCGCCCATGGGGCCGAACAGCCCGGGAACCAGCAGCCCCGAGCCCAGTCCCGCGGCTCCCAGCGATGCGGTGCGAATGAACTGACGCCGGTTGAGGTACAGTTCCTTGTCCGTGATCTCGCTGCTCTTGATGTCGTCGGGCCTCTTGATCAGCATGAGTGCTTTCCTTTCTTCTTCAAGACAGGGTGAAGGGTTTGTTGCCCTACACCTACACTGTGGCACGTGGAACCCCCTTGTCAAATCCGGCGACAAATGGACCGTGCGGCCTTTTCGTAGTAGATTCTCCCAACCCTTGTGAGTCCTGCGATGGAGGAACCGAGATGCATGAGAAAATCGTCTATTTGAACGGCAGCTTTGTGCCCGAGAGTGAGGCCACGGTGTCGGTTCTCGACATGGGGTTTCACGCCGGCGACGGCGTTTATGACGTGACCCGCACCTTCCGGCACAAGCCGTTCAAGTTGAAGGAGCACAACGACCGGCTGTTCCGGTCCCTGAAGTACACCCGCATCGACTGCGGCATGTCGCAGGACGAGATGGAGGCGGCGGCACTGGAGGTGATCGAGCGCAACAAGGACCTGCTGGGTCCCGACGACGACTATGCCGTGTGGCAGGTCATCAGCCGGGGCGCGCGCTCCTCGAAGGGACCCCGCACCAACACGAACGCCACCGTGGCCATCTATTGCATGGACGTGGACTTCACCGGTTTCTGCCGCCACTACGTGGAGGGCGTCACCATCATCGTGCCCGCCACCCGGCGGATTCCGCCCCAGTGCCTGGAGTCCAAGGCCAAGATCACCAACAAGATGAACCACATCATCGCCACCTTCGAGGCCAGGCAGGCGGACCCCAAGGCCATCCCCCTCATGCTGGACCTCGACGGCAACATCGCCGAGAGCAACGCCCATAACTTCTTCGCGGTGGTCGGCGGGAAGATCTATACACCGGGCTCCAAGAACGTGCTGGGCGGCATCACCCGTGCGGTGCTCGGGGAACTGTCGGACCGCCTGGACATGGAGGTGGAGGAGACCAACCTGACGCCCTACGACTGCCTCAACGCCGACGAGGCCTTCCTCACCAGCACCAGCCCCACCATCGTGCCCATCAAGACCATCAACGGCGTCGGCTTCCCGTACGACGTGCCCGGCCCCGTGACCCTGCGGCTGCTCAAGGGCTGGTCCGATCTCGTGGGCGTGGACATCGTCGAGCAGGCCATCAACCACATGGGAGAGGAGAAGGACGAGTTGATGGCCGCGTGGAACGAGAAGCAGGCGGCGCTGGGACTGTAGACCGGACAGGACACTAGTACCAGGGTGGCCGAGATCAAGCGCCCGGCCAACGGGCTGAAACGTTACCTCTACACCGCCATGACCGGGCTGACCATGGGAGCCGCCGACGTCGTTCCCGGCGTCTCGGGCGGCACCATGGCGTTCATCATGGGCATCTACGAGGAGCTCGTGGACGCCCTCAAGGCCTTCAACTGGCGGCTGCTGCTTCTGCTGCTGCGCCTCCGCTTCCGGGACGCGGTGGCCGCTGTTCCCTGGCGGTTCCTGTTCGTGCTGGGCGTCGGCATCGCCGTCTCCCTTCTGGTCCTGGCCGGCCCCATCGGCTGGCTGCTGGACCACCACTCGGTGCCGCTGTTCGCCTTCTTTCTCGGCCTGGTCCTCGCGAGCATCGTCACCGTGGCCGCGCGGGTCCGCTGGTCCCTGACTGCGGTCCTGTGCCTCCTGCTGGGCGCCGGACTCGCCTACTGGCTGGTGGGCCTGGTCCCCAAGGCCATGCCCCACGACGCCGTAACGCTCTTTCTCAGCGGGATGGCCGCCGCCACCGCAATGATCCTGCCCGGCATCTCCGGCTCCTTCATCCTGCTGGTCCTGGGCCAGTACGAATACGTCATCGACGCCGTCCGCGACCGGGACTTCATCGCCATCCTCCCCCTGGCCAAGGGCATCGTGTGCGGCATCATGCCCTTCGTGCGCATCCTGAGCTGGCTCCTGCGCCGCCACCACCAGATCACCATCGCCCTCCTCATCGGCTTCATGTGCGGGTCCCTGAGAAAGACGTGGCCGTTTAAAGTGGTCGTGTCGGGCGATGGCGAGTCGCCGGTGCTTCGGGAGGTCAACGTGCTGCCGGAGATTGACGGTACCTTCTGGCTCGCCCTTGGGTTGTGCATCCTGGGGTTCCTGTTGGTGTTCGGCCTGAACCGGATGGCCCGGGCAAGAGCGCTGGACATTGAGAGACAAATCAGTTAATAAGATTATCTGATTATCTGGGGGAAGTGTCATGGCACAAACACTGACTGTGACCGAGGTTGCTCGCAACTTTGCGGAGTACATCAACCGCGTTTCTTACCGCGGTGAGAATTTCGTGCTTGTACGCGGCAACAAGCCGGTAGCTGAACTACGTCCAGTGCCTACCGGCAAGAAACTCGCGGAACTTCCTTCGCTGCTGGCGTCGCTTCCGCATCTTTCGCCGACTGAAGCCACGCAACTTGCCGATGACCTCGCGACAGCCCGTGAGGAATTGGCCCGTGTCGAGAGCCGTGACCCGTGGGAGTCTTGATCGATACCAGCGTCCTGATCGAATACGAGCGGGGCCGTCTCAACCTGGAACCCCACCTTGGCGGGCACGGACAGGAAGAGTTCTTCCTCTCAATGATCACGGCCAGCGAGCTACTCTACGGTGTCCATCGCGCGGTAGAGCCGCGGATTCGCATGAAGCGGTCGGCGTTTGTCGAAGCGTTGTTGGAGCGTTTCCCGCTGCTACCCGTAGATCTGGCGACCGCACGAACACACGCTCAGGTCTGGGCAGAATTGGCCGGAGCAGGGAAAATGGTCGGCCCGAATGATCTCTGGATCGCAGCCACGGCCCTCGCTCACGGTCTGACCATGGTCACGGCCAACGTTCGCGAGTTTGAGCGGGTTCCTGGCTTGGTGGTCGAGGTGTGGGCAGAGACGATCTAGTGTACTGTCTCAAATAAAACGTGGTGAAGATGCGCAGGATTTTTTGTTGTCGGCAAGGCGCGATGACGAGCAGTGGCGGTCACCACGCGAGGAAGAGCAACGCAGCCGACGGCGAAAAAGACCAGCATATTCACCACGTTTTATTTGAGACAGTACACTAGCATTACCCAACTGCCCACGGAAACGGGGTAAGTCCACCTGAATGGAAACCCCTACTCGGCTTCGAAGGCGGCGATGATCGCGGCGCCTTCGGCGCCGGCGGCTTTCGCCCACTCGGCCGCCATGGTGGCGCCGATGGCCGCGAGGTCGGCGGCGAGCCGCTCACCCGGCGCCTGCACGCTCATGCCGTTGGCGGCGAGCTGCGCCGGATACCAGTCGGTAAGCTCGCGGGCCCGCGTCGTCCCCGCCGCTTCCGCCAGCAGCGCCGTCGCCCGCAGGCAGTTCCGGGTGCCTGCGTCGAGCGCCGCGAAGGCGTCCTTGTTCGCGAACACGTAGTTGCGCGGAATCCAGGCCCGGGCGTCGTAGAAGTGGCTCACATAGTCCCAGACCCGGCGGTCGTAGCCGGTGGCGCCTGAGGAGATGAAGGCCTCCGCCCTGCCGTCCGCCAGCGCCGCCCGCAGCATCGCCGCCTCGAGTTGTACCGCCGGCATCCCGGCCAGCGCCGCGAGCCTCGCGGTTGCGTCGTTGTAGGCGCGGAACCTGATCCCTTCCATGTCGGCGACGCTCTCGATCGCGCCTTTGAAGTACATCCCCTGCGGCGGCCAGGGCACCGAGTACAGCAGCATCAGGTTCTGGCCGGCCAGGACCTCGGTGAGCCGGTCCTTCGCCGCCTGCCAGAGCCGCTCGGACGCCTCGAAGGACATCGCCAGGAAGGGCACCGAGTCGAAGCCGAACACGGCGTTCTCGCCCTGGTGTGCGCTCAGGAAGCGCTCGCCGATGGCCGCCCGGCCGTTCGCTACCGCGCGCTTGATCTCGTCGCCCTTGTAGAGCGCCCCGTTGGCGTGAACCGTGATCTCCAGCGTGCCGCCGGTGCAGATGCCCACTGCCTCGGCGAAGAGTTTGGCGTTCTCGGTGTGGTAGTTGGTCTCCGCATAGGCCGTCGGCATGTTCCAGCGCTCGCCCGCCTGCGCCGCCGGTGCCGCGGCGACGGCCAACACCAGGCCCGCAGCCAGTCCGATCATCCATCTCATGTGCGTGCCCCCTGGCTCGTCCGCCGATCAAACAGGGATTCCCCCATGTGGCACAAGGCGTCACAGATCATCTTGCAGCCTCCGGTAGGCGTCAGCATACCGCTCCCCGAAAACCCTCAACGACCCGGCGTCGTAGTGCAGACTGTCGCCCTTGTCGGTGAGGTCCTCGGCGTTGACGAAGGCGCTGTGGGAGACAGCGTCGGGGACCTTGCGCAGTTCCGCGTTCACGATCCGGTAGTGCGGGAAATCGGGACGTTTCGAAAGATAGCTTCCCAGCTCTCCCACGATCACCGGCAGGGAAGGGGCGTCGAGTTGCTCTCTCAACGTGGCCACCATGGCGCTGAAGCGCTGGAGGTAACTGGAGGCGTCGGCTTCCGACTTGGAGTCGTGCTCTCCCTGGTGCCACAGCACGGCCTTGATAACGCCGTCCCGCGTGGCCTCGCGTGCGGCGGCCATCGCGCCTTCGTAGAGGTCGGCGCCGGGCATCCACCGTTCGAGAGGGGTCGAACCCACGGCCCGTGGCACCAGGCCGATTTCGCGGTCCGGTCCGGCGTCCAGCACCGAGCGGGCGAAGCTCATGGCGAGGCCGATGCCGGCGGTGGGGCGGTCATGATGCAAGGGCTCCTCGGCGATAGCCCAGCGGCCGTCCTGGAACACGCGTATGCGGTCGTCGCGGATAGGTTCCACGTCTTCCAGCAGCCCGCGGCCGGCCATGTTGGATTGGCCCATGAGGAGAAAGATGTCCATGGATTACCTCAAGCTGATAGGGACCGCGGGTGAATCAGAGCAATTGTGTTGGCGTCCGTCGACTCGGACGTAGGTCGGGTTAGCCGTAACCCGACGCCAACTCCGTCCCTCCCCGGCGGTTTGTGGCCGGGCACGGGCGGGTTTGAAACCCGCCCCTACATTTCTTTGTCGGGCGTCGGAGGGGTATTTCAATACGGCAGCCGCGTCCCGGCGCCTTCCTCCAGAGCCTTCTGGTAAAGCCACGCGGCCAGCGAGATGTCCTGATTCACGAGCCCGATGGCGCGCATGAAGATCCGTTCGCTGTCGTCTTCCCGGCCGGGAACCTTTCCCGTCAGGATGTCCGGCAGCTCGGCGTAGACGTCGTCGGCCGTGAGGAAGCCTTCCCTCAGCATCCTGTCGATGTCCGACTTCTTCTTGCACTGAGCCCAACTGTCCACCACCAACTTGCCCATGTCCTTGTAGGCGGCGCTTTCGAGTTCCTGGTGCTTGCCGATGGAGTAGACGAAGGCTCCTTCGGAGATCCATTCCTGCTTGACGAAGGGCTCGGAGGTGGTGGTGGCGGAGACCACCAGGTCCGCGCCGTCCAGCGCCTGGGGGGCGGTGTCGCAGGGGACGATGTTCAAGTCCAGTTCCTCGCTTACTTCCCGGGCGAAGGCCTCACGGGTCTCGGGGCGGCGGGACAGCACCCGCACCTCCGAGAGGTCGAAGGCGCGCGCCATGACGGGGACGGTGGCCCGGGCGGTGTCGCCGACCCCGAGCATGGCCATCACCGACGCGTCCTGGCGCGCCAGGGCTTGGCAGGACACGGTGGCGGCGGCGCCTGTCCTCACGGAATGGCACCAGTCCTCGTCCATGATGGCGGTGACCTCGCCGCCTTGCCGGTCGCTCAGGATGAGGATGCGCCGGGGGCCCTGGGGCGGGCGCGACGGGTCCCGGCTTCCGCCCGCGGCCTTGATGGCCCGGAAGCGGAATCCGGCCGCGGCGTCCAGTGAGCAGCCGGTGACCCAGTACTGCCATCCCTCCTTGGGCTTGACCGCCAGGTCCTCGGGCACGGACCAGCCCACGCGTCCGGCGCTGTGGTCCTGCAGCGCGGCCTTGACGATGTCGATGGCCTCGCCCAGATCGAGCAGGCGCTTGACGTCGTCGTTGGAGAGATAAAGGATTCCGTTGGCCATGGCGTTCCCCGGCTATCGCACCTTGGGTCGGGCCCTGCGGCCCGGCCGCCTCATTGTTCGATGACGTGGAGCCGTTCGGCTCCGGCGGTCAGCGGCTCGGCCCCGTCCGCCGTGATGAATACGTCCTCTTCCAGGTGGATCGAGGCCCCCGGTATGCGCACCTTTGGCTCGATGGCGAGCACCATGCCCACCTCCACGGTGCGGACCTCGGCTTCGCTGATGGACGGGGGTTCGGCCCGGGCCATTCCGATGCCGTGTCCGATGCGCTTGGGGCTGTCCACCTCGGGGTAGCCGTTCCGCTTTAGCTCGACGTTGGCCACCCGCGGGATCTCGCTGATGGGGGTTCCCGGCCTCATCACCTTCTTGCATTCCTCGATCAGGTGCAGCGCGAGCCCGTGCTCCTTGGTCTGGTCGGCGCTCGGCGCGCCGAAGATCGCCTGGCGGGTGATGTCGCCGTAGTAGCCCTCGTAGCAGGCGCCGAAGTCGGCGATCAGGCGGTCACCCTTCTCGTAGCGCCGTTCGTCATACTTGGTGGACGCGTTCAGCATGAGAAAGCCGGGATGGCGCGGGTGGGCGCCTTCCTCGATCATGGCGATGTAGAGGCGTTCGGCCACTTCCCGCCGGGTGACCCCGGCCTTCAAGTCCGGCAGGATGCGGTCGAAGGCACGCACGGAGATGTCGCAGGCCTGCCGCATGTTGTCCATCTCCCGCGGGCTCTTGACCAGCCGCTGCTCGGTGAGCGCCCGGGACCCGTCCTCGATCTTGGCCTTGGGCAGCGCCTCGGTGAGCTGCGTGAGATAGTTGACCGGGAAACCCAGCCGCTGGTCGTCGTCCAGCTCGAAGCCCACCTTGGCGGAACCGTAGCCCATGTCGGTCAGGAACTGGCTCAGCATCTCCCGCGGAAAGGGCACGTCCACGTAGCTGCGCACCTCGCCAAACCACGGCAGAGCCTCCGCCTTGGTCTTGTTGTTGCCGTACACCAGCGCGAAGGGTTTGCCTTCCCTGGGGATGAAGCAGATCTCGGGCCGCATCAGGTGGTCGAACTGGTAGCTGACGAGGCCGGTGAAGTACCAGAAGTTGTCACGGGCCGACGCCACGACGAGATCCAGCCCATCCCGCTCCATGAGCCGCTGGATCTGCTCGTGACGTGATTCGTATTCTTCCTGTGGAAACGGTGCTTCGATCATCCGGGTGCCTCCGGGTTGGGGTTGTGGTCGGAAGGTTGGAACATATCAAGGCGCGTTGGGGGTCGCAAATGTGGTTTCCGGTTGTGCGGGTATGCCGTGCGCGGGCGGGTTTGAAACCCGCCCCTACAAGGGAATCCCCGGCGCGTGTCGGGTTGCAGGCCGCCTCCCGGTCGTCGCAGGGAATCCGGCGCATGGGGATACAAGATGCCGTCGCTCAGAACTCCGCGAAGCCGGGGACCCGGGGGAAGGGGATGACGTCGCGGATGTTTCCCAGGCCGGTCATGAACTGGACCATGCGCTCGAAGCCCAGGCCGAAGCCGGCGTGGGGCGCGGAGCCGTAGCGCCGCAGTTCCAGGTACCACCAGTACTCTTCTTCCGGCAGGCCGCACTCCCGGATCCGCTGCCGGAGCGGCGCCAGGCGGTGTTCCCGCTGCGAGCCGCCGATGATCTCGCCGATCTTGGGCACCAGCACGTCCATGGCCGCCACCGTGCGCTCGTCGTCGTTGAGGTACATGTAGAACGCCTTGATCTCCTTGGGATAGTCGATCACCATCACCGGGCGGCCCACGTGTTCTTCCACGAGGTACCGCTCATGTTCGCTCTGGAGGTTGACCCCCCACGACACCGGATACTCGAAGGATTGCCCGGAGCGTTGGAGGATATCCACCGCCTCGGTATAGGTCATGCGCTCGAAGGGCTGCTCCACGATGGCGGTGAGGGTCTCCAGCACCGTCTTGTCGATGCGCTCGTTGAAGAAGGCCATGTCTTCGGGGCAGCTTTCCAGCACGCCCTTGGTGACGTCCTTGAGGAACGCCTCGGCCAGGTCCTGGTTCCCCTGGATGTCGCAGAATGCCATTTCCGGCTCCACCATCCAGAACTCGGCCAGGTGCCGGCTGGTGTTGGAGTTCTCCGAGCGGAACGTCGGCCCGAAGGTGTAGACGTTGGAGAGGGCCAGGGCGGCGATCTCGGCCTCGAGCTGCCCGGACACCGTTAGCCGGGCTTCCTTGCCGAAAAAGTCCTGGGAGTAGTCTACGGCTCCGGAGTCGGTGCGGGGCGCCCGCTCGGGGTCCAGGGTGGAGACCCGGAACATCTCGCCGGCGCCCTCGCAGTCGGAGAGCGTGATGATGGGGGAGTGGAGGTGGATGAAGCCCCGTTCCTGAAAAAACCCGTGGATGGCCTGGGTCGCGGCGTTCCGTACCCGCATCACCGCGCCGAAGGTGTTGGTGCGCATGCGCAGGTGTCCGAGGGTGCGCAGGAACTCGAAGCTGTGGCGCTTCTTCTGGAGCGGGTAGTCATCGTCGGCGTGACCGACCACTTCAACACTCCCGGCCTGGATCTCGAAGCGCTGCCCCTTGCCCGGCGACTCCGCCAGCCGGCCCGCCACGCGCACGCAGGAGCCGGTGGTGAGCTTGCGGATCTCCGCTTCATAGTTCGGCAGCTCCGGCGCGGCCACCGCCTGGATCCCGGACATGCACGAGCCGTCGGAGATGTCGAGAAAGGAGACGTTCTTGCTGTGGCGGACGGTTCGCAGCCACCCCTCCACGGTTACGTCGGTGTTCGCGGTGCCGCCGTCGAGCAGGTCCTTGATACGTTCCTTTGCCATGGCTCTTCACCGTCTTCTTTCCGGCGTGCCGCCGTGCTTACAGCCCTACGCCCAGGATCATCCGTAGCGCCAGCAGCGTGACGACCCACTTGAGGATCTTTCGGAACAGGGCCTCGGGGACCCGGGCGCGCCAACGGGTGCCTACCCAGGAACCCAGGGTCGCGCTCAGGATCATGCCCGCCATCAGGTAAAGGTACGGTGCAAAGGCGAATCCAAGCAAGAAGAAAGTCGACACCTTGATGATGTGCACCGCGGTCATCTGCGTGGAGTGCGTGATCACCAGACGATCCCGGGACAGCCCCTCGCGTATCAGAAAGGGCATGTTCAGGGGTCCCACAACGCCCACGAACAGCGAGAGGAAGGTCTGCACCGCGCCGATGATGCCGAACTTGCCCGGTATCTGCGGCACGCTTCGGATGGCCGGGGCCCAGGTGATGAGAAGGATGAAACAGCCGATGACCACCGGCAGGTGGTCGGAGCGGATGTCCACCACCAGCATCGAGCCCACGGCGGCGCCCAGCACCGCGCCCACCACAAAGGGCGCGAAAAGCGACCACACCATATGGTGCAGTCCGAACAGCGTACGGGTGAGGTTGCTGAAGATCTGGACCATCCCGTGCACGGGGATGATGGCGAAGGTCGGAATCAGCCCGGGCATGACCGAGATGAGCAGGATGCCTCCGCCCAGGCCCACTACCGCGGCGGTGGTGGAGGCGACGAACGTCACGAGGATGAGGAAGAGTTCGGGCATGGTTTCAGGGGCCGGGCCTCGCGCGCGCCGCCGTGGGCACCGGGTGCCAACGCGCCGCCGGACTAGTGTGGTGTCTCACAAATACGGTTATGAATCTGCGGGTCCTTTTGGCCGTCGGCTGCGTTGCTCTTCCTCGCGTGGTACACGCCACTGCTCGTCATCGCGCCTTGCCGACAACCAAAATGCCCTCGCAGATTCATAACCGTATTTGTGAGACACCACACTAGCGTTCCGCGCGCGCCGGGCCGCTGTAATGCCTTGGTTCCGGCCGGGGTTCAAGGACCCGCCGGATCCTGTTCCCGCCGGACGGGATTGCGCAGCGTGCCGATGTCGCTGATCTCCACCGCCACCACGTCGCCGTCCTTCATGTTCTCGGTGACGCCGTCCGTGCCCATCCACAGGATGTCCCCCGGCACCAGGGTCATGTAGCGGCTCATGGCGCTGATGTAGCGGGCCACGCTGAAGATGGCCGTCTTGACGTCGTATTCGCCCACGACCCGGTTGTTGAGCGTGATGGTGACGTGCAGGTCGTCGGGATCGAGGTCGGTGACGATCCACGGCCCCATGGGCTTGAACGTGTCGGTGTTCTTGGCCCGCCACAGGGTGCGGTCGGACTTCTGCCAGGTGCGCTCGCTCACGTCGTTGCCGATGGTGTAGCCGAACACGTAGTCCAGCGCCTCGTCCTCGGGCACGTCCCGGCATTTCCGGCCGATGACCGTCACCAGCTCACCCTCGTATTGCACCAGTTCCGAAGCGTCGCGCGGGATGACGATGGGGTCGTCGTGGGCCACGAGGGCGTTGACGGCCCGGTATCCCACATGAGGCTCTTTGGGGAACACGGGTTCCTCGCCGCGTATCTTGGCGGCATAGGTCACGTGCTCACGGTAGTTGACCCCCGCGGCATAGAAGGTCGGCGGAACCATGGGCGCCAGCAGCTTGACGTCGCTCAGCGCGTGCGTTTCGCCGGTCACGCCGTAGTTTTCGAAGGGGCTGCCTTTGATGACGGTGACGGCGTCCGCGTCATCGATGATGCCGAAGGCCGTTTTGCTATGCCGTTGAAATCTGCACAACCTCATTCGAACGTCTCCTTGTCATGAACAGTCCGCAATGCCCGAACCTGTCATCCCCGCACCTCCACCGTCATCCGCACCCGTACCGTCCCCGTACCCCCTCCGTCATTCCCGCGAAAGCGGGAATCCAGGGGTGGTGGAGGGGCGCAACGGCTGAATCGCCCCCGCCCCGCCCCTCCTGGATTCCCGCTTTCGCGGGAATGACGGAGGGGTACGGGAATGACGGTTTCGAGGCCACTACCGTTTCGTACCGGTAACGGGTCCAAACCGTCGCTGTCTCCTCAGTCCCTGTCCGCCACCACCCAGGCGTCCAGAAACGCGCTCACCCGAACCGCCTCCAGGATATCCCGCGACACGCACGTCTTCAGGATGCTTGCGCACTGGTCCGGCGACAGACGCGCGGCGATGTGGCGTTCGAACTTCTCCTGCAAGAGCGGCACGCCCTCGCTCCGCCGCCGCCGGTGGCCGATGGGGTAGGGCACCTCGACTCGCGCGGTGGACCCGCCGTCCTTGAAGTGTACCTGAACCGCGTTGGCGATGGCCCGCTTGTCCGGGTCCATGTAATCGACCGTAAACTCCGGGTTCTCGCGAACCTCCATCTTTTCCCGTAGCGCGTCGATGCGCGGATCCTCGGCGACCTCGTCCTCGTAATCCCGCGCGGTGAGCCGGCCGTGGATCAGCGGGACCGCCACCATGTACTGGATGCAGTGGTCCCGGTCCGCGGGGTTGTCCAGCGGGCCGGTCTTGTCGATGATCCGGGCGCCGGCTTCCTGGGTCTCGATGACGATGCGCTCGACATCCTGAAGCCGGTCCTTGACCGCGCCGTGCAGTTCCAGCGCCGCCTCCACCGCGGTCTGGGCGTGGAACTCCGCCGGAAAGGAGATTTTGAACAGCACGTTCTCCATGACGTAGCTGCCGTAGGGCTGGGTCAAAGAGAACGGCCGGCCCTTGAAGAGCACGTCGTAGTAGCCCCAGCCCTTGGCCGAGAGCGCCGACGGATAGCCCATCTCTCCCTGGAGCGCCATCAGCGCCAGCCGCACGGCCCGGCCGGCGGCGTCGCCGGCGGCCCAGCTCTTGCGCGACCCGGTGTTGGGGGCGTGGCGGTAGGTGCGCAGGGCGCCGCCGTCGATCCAGGCATTGGAGAGGGCGTTCACCACCTGCGCCTCGGACCCGCCGAGCATGGCCGTCACCACCGCGGTGCTGGCTACCCGCACCAGCAGCACGTGGTCCAGCCCCACCCGGTTGAAGGCGTTTTCCAGGGCGATGACGCCCTGGATCTCGTGGGCCTTGATCATGGCCGTCAGCACGTCGGCCATGGTGACGGCGCGGCCGCCGTCCTCTCCCGCGCGCCGGTCGAGGTAGTCCGCCACCGCCAGGATGGCTCCCAGGTTGTCCGAGGGGTGCCCCCACTCGGCCGCCAGAAAGGTGTCGTTGAAGTCGAGCCAGCGGATCATGGCGCCGATGTTGAAGGCGGCCTGGACCGGGTCGAGCTCGTAGGCGGTGCCGGGCACCCGGGCGCCCCCGGGCATGACGGCGCCGGGCACCACCGGTCCCAGCAGCCGGGTGCACGCCGGGAACTCCAGCGCCGCCAGGGCGCAGCCCAGACTGTCGATCAGGCACAGCCGGGCGGTCTCCCGTGCCTCATCCGGGAACGGTCCGCCGGTGAGGGCATAGGCGGCCATGTCGGAGAGGACCGCGTCGGGCCGGGCACGCTGGGCGTCACGCACGGAAGAGTCGCTCATGGTGGGAGCCGCGTGTGGGGATCATTCCTTGCTGAACAGGGCGTCCAGCTTCTGCTCGTAGTCGTGGTAACCCAGGACGTCGTAGAGCTGGTCCCGGGTCTGCATCCGGTCCGTCAACCCGCTCTGGGTGCCATCCTCGCGAATCGTACGGTAGACGTCCATGGCGGCCCGGCTCATGGCGCGAAAGGCCGACAGCGGATAGAGCACCAGGTCGACGCCGGCTTCCCGCAACTCTTCCACGCCAAAGAGCGGCGTCCGGCCGAACTCGGTCATGTTGGCCAGCACCGGCACTTCGACGTTCCCGCAGAAGGCCCGGTAGTCCTCCAGCGTGTACAACGCCTCCGGGAAGATCATGTCCGCGCCCGCCTCCACGTACCGCCGCACCCGTTCCAGAGCGGCTTCCCGCCCTTCGTTGGCGAAGGCATCGGTGCGGGCGATGATCACGAACTCGTCATCCGTGCGTCCGTCGACCGCGGCCTTGATGCGGTCCACCATCTCGTCGGCGGAGACGATCTGCTTGTTGGGGCGATGGCCGCACCGCTTGGCCTGGATCTGGTCCTCGATATGGACCGCCGCGGCCTGGGCCCGGATCATCTCGCGTATGGTGCGGGAGATGTTGAAGGCCATGCCCCAGCCGGTGTCCACGTCCACCAGCAGCGGCAAAGGGCTGGCCGCGGTGATCCGGCGCACGTCTTCAAGCACGTCGTTCAGGGTGGTGATGCCGAGATCCGGCTGGGCAAAGGAGGCGTTGGCGACTCCCGCCCCGGAAAGGTAGAGGGCGCGAAAGCCCTGGCGCTGCGCCAGCAACGCGCAGTAGGCGTTGATGGTTCCGACGATCTGAAGCGGGGATTCTTCCCGCACGGCGCGCCGGAACCGGGCTCCTGCCGATCGCTCTTCTTCCATGTTGTCGTTATCCCGTCGCACTAGTGTGGTGTCTCACAAATACGCTTATGAAGCTGCGAGGGCATTTTGGTCGTCGGCAAGGCGCGATGACGAGCAGTGGCCGTTACCACGCGAGGAAGAGCAACGCAGCCGACGGCCAAAAGGACCCGCAGATTCGTAAGCGTATTTGTGAGACACCACACTAGCGCAAGAACAAGTATCCGATGGCGATTGGCGTGTCAATCTGATGTCCTGTCCAGTTCACCCGTGTTGCGTCACACAAGCGGTTGACGTGTAGGGGCGGGTTTCAAACCCGCCCGTGTCCGCACGACGCGACAAAATGGGGTCAGAAATAGGACAGGTCGAGGGCGCCCATCCGTTTCAGGTGGGTGATATCGCCCCAGGTTTCCAGCCCCCAGGTCCCGTCCTGGTGCTTGAAGACGTTGACGCTGGCGTTCTTGAAGGAGAAGCGGCGGGGCGCGTCCAGCGAGATGGCGAGGGTGTGCCGGAACAGCGCGCTCAGCACGCCGCCGTGGGTGACCACCATGATGATCTCTCCGGCGTGCCGCTGGGCCAGTTCCTCCAGGCACAGCATGTTCCGCTTCGTCTGTTCCCGGAAGCTTTCTCCCGAGGGCACCGCGTGATCGGCGCCGCCGTTGCGATGCTCCTGGTACTCCGCGGGGTAGCGCTCGCGGATCTCGTTGCCGTCGAGCCCTTGGAAGATGCCGAGGTTGCGCTCGCGCAGGCGCTGGTCGGTGATGACCTCATGGCCGGTGGCCGCAGCGATGATCCGTGCGGTATCGAACGCGCGGCCGAGGTCGCTGCTGTAGATGGCCGTGCAACTGTCGTGGGTAAACCGCTCGGACAGGGCTTCCGCCTGCGCGCGCCCTTTCTCGGTGAGCTCGCTGTCCAGGTGACCCTGCCGCCGGCCCTCGGTGTTCCAATGGGTCTCGCCGTGCCGCACGGCAATGACATGGGTTGCGTCCATTCGGACTATGGTAGCCAATGGACCTTGAAATTTCTATCGGAATAGGGGATAGGCCATTGAGGAAACGCCTCGACTCATCAAACCGTTCCCAAGGAGGAGAAAGAACATGAGCGCACAAACCTTTACGGTCAAGACTCCCCAGATTACCGACGGCCGAAGCCACATGCCGCTGGTGCGAACCGACGTTCTCATGAGCGGTCTCAACTACTACGCGCCGGGCCGGAAGAACAAGCTTCACACCCACCCGGGCGAAGACCACATGTTCGTCGTGCTCGACGGGCAGGCGACGTTTTTCGACAAGGACGAGAAGGCCACGGTGCTGGGGAAGGGCGACGGCATCCTTCTTCCGGAAGGGCACTTCTACCAGTTCGAGAGCTCCGGCGACACGCCGTTGGCGTTGCTGCGCTTCGCCGCCTACAAACCCGACCGGAAAGACGTCCGGCGAGTCGACGCCACTGGGGAGAACGCCCGCTCGGAAGACGAGATGGACTACGTGTGCGTCGACGGCGACCCCATCGACGGACAGGAGTGGACGCTGACCTGAGCCGGGGCGCCGGGGCTGCGGCGTTCACCATCGGCCGCGCCGGGTGACCCGGACCGGGCAAGGCGTCTGGCCCAGGAACTGCTCGGGCGGGTCGCCGCGGGCGACGATCCCGCCGACGCGCGCCCTGCCCACGTTGGGAGACGCCTGCGAGGAATACATCGTCTCCGGGCACGACCGCGCGGAGAGCACCGAGCGGGCCTATCGCGCTACGCGAGCCGCTATCTCGGCGACTGGCTCACCCGCCCCCTGGACGCCATCACCCGCCGCGACAGCGAGAGCCGCTTCCGCCTCCTCACCGAGCGCCACGGTGCGATGCCCGCCAACCAGTGCCTGTCGTTCCTGCGCTCGGTTTACCGCAGGCCCTGCGTCGATTACGAGGGTCTGCGGAACCCTAACACAGCCGACGTTTCATCCTTGACAGCAAGATGGGGAGTTGTTAGCGGGGTCCAAACGCACCGTCAGGCCGGGTACATGCATGCGGAGGGGTGTTGACCGCCGCTCGCCGTTTATCGGCTGAACTTACGGAGGATCTGTCATGAAGGGAAAATCGCTGATTGGCGCATGCAGTGTTTGCGTGATGTTGCTGGCGATGTATTCAGGGCCTGCCCTTTCCCAGAATGCCGTTCTACGAGAAGCCGACGCATTGCACGAGCTTGCGTCCCGGAATCCCAAGAGAAGTCGTTCGGCTTGGAATATCGCCAATCTGTACGATCGTGAAAACAGAACTCTCTTTGTGCCGTATCAACTGTGGACGGGTGCCGAGTGGAACGGCGACAAGGACGCTCCATGCATGCACAAGGCGGACACGCTCTTCTACGTCAACGGCCGGAGCGCAACCACCATCCAGGGCCCCAAGGAGTGGAACGGTCAAGAGATATGGGTGCGGGCGAAGGAGAACGGATCGAAAACGCAGTATTTTCAGTGTCACGACAAGGGAATCGGTCGTGTTTACGAGATCCGGAGGGGAAGGACGCGCACGTACCGCGAGACAGGGCGCTGCAAATTTCCGAGTGGGTACGGGTGGAAATTCGGCAAGAGCCGGGAATGCACCAACACGGCCATAGAAATAGACAAGATCGAATTCGACGGGAACCATGACTTGGCTGCCCTGGAGTTCAAATGGTGGTTCTTGTCCCGTTCCAGGGGGTATGTCCTTGACCACAGGTACCGTTATGTTCCAAACACCGGATCGACGAATGCCTGGCCTCAGCAGTAGCAAACAAGCTGACACGCCCGCCGCGTGTGTATAGTCCAGAACGCGGTTGGCGGGGCATCAGCGGCCGCTCAGAATCCGAATCGGCGCGATAGGCGTCGGGCGATACGGGTTTGCGCTCGGGTGCGCGGTGGTGTCTTTGTGTTGATTGTTCCTGGTATGAACCAACCGGTTCTCCGAGAGTACAGTTTTATTGTTCATTTTCAAGTGGTTACGGACCCGATTCTATAGGACGCACGCTACACGACCAAGTTTCAAATCCGCCCGTACGGGTCTTGTCTCGCTGCCTCGGACAAGGGACGCTACTCGGTTGAGACGTGGCGGTCGATGTCATCCAGCGGGGTCACCACCCAGACCCGGTCGGTCTTGATGGGTAGGCGTTTCCTTGCGGAGCGACCACGCACAATTTGTCCAGGCCCAGTAATCCGGTGGCAGCCTTGTTGCCGTTCGTGAGCCTTGGGTTGGTTGACGTCTTGAACTCGAAACCCAGCCGTTTTCCCTGCCGCTCGATGACGAGATCGATCTCCTAGCCGGTGCGGGTCCTGAAAAAGCCATACATCCCCTGCGGTCGGAGCGTGGCCAGGATATTTTCCGCGGCAAAGCCCTCCCACCAGGCGCCGTAGGCCGGATGTCTGTACAATTTGTCGAAGTTTTCCAGGTCCAGCAGACAGGCGCCGCGGCCCCAGAATCGCTACGGCGGAAAATGCTCCAGATCGTCGATGACGGTTTGTCGGACTTCGCGCTCGATCAGCATGTACTAATTGTAAATTCAATTTACAATTTGGCAAACATTGCTGGTCTTTTGAACGGTGTTGAAGTTGTTGGTGAGCCGTGCCGGGATCGAACCGGCGACCCTCTGCTTAAAAGGCAGATGCTCTACCTACTGAGCTAACGGCCCGCGCGTGGCAATGTGGGAGTGACCGCCCGGATGCGGGTCGGGTCACTGATTCGAGTGTACCAGAGGGGCGTGACGGCGGGCAAGCCGAATGGGGCGGGGTCTCCTCGTCACACTGTCTCCGATCTGATAGACAGGGACTGTTCGTCATGGAAGGGAAATCTCGACGACCGAGGGCCCGGCGTCGAGGCGCGCAGGACTGATCCGGCGGGTTGAACGGGCCGAGAGGGGAGTTGCCAATGCTGCTGATCACCGACCCGGACGTGAAGCAGGTGCTTCGCGTGGAGGACATCATCGACGACATGGAGCGGGCCTTTGCCGAGGAGGCGCGGGGTGTTGCCGTCAACAGGCCCCGGACCCGCTACAAGGTGCCGCCGGACCGCGATTCCGACGGCTACATGGCCAACATCATTCCCGGCGCGGTGCCGAGCTCCGGGGTGGCGGCGCTCCGCTACGACTCCATGGTGGTCCGGGAGCGGATGGTCGACGGTCTCAAGCGTATGGACTACCCGTACCCCGCGCGCCGGAGCTGGGGTTTCGTGCTGCTGTTCAGCCTGGAGACCGCCGAGCCCCTGGCCATCATTCATGACTTCAGTCTCTCTTCCATACGGGTCGGCGCCACCACCGGCGTCGCCACTCGCTCACTGTCACGGGAGGACAGCCACGTGGTGGGGCTGTTCGGCTCGGGCAACGAAGCCGAGCAGAATCTGGCCGCCATCTGCGCGGTCCGGAACGTGCGCGAGGCGCGCGTGTACAGCGTCACGCGCCAGCACCGGGAACGGTTCGCCATGGAAATGACCGGCAAGCTCGACATCCAGGTGCGCCCTGTGGACAATGCCAGGGCCGTGGTGGAAGGCGCGGACATCGTCATGTGCGCCACCAACGCCAGCGCGCCGGTGTTTGACGGGGAGTGGCTCGTTCCCGGCCAGTTTGTCACCACCATCGTCAACACCGACGGCGTCCACGCCCGCACCGAGGCGGACGCCACCACCTTCACCCGGGCCGATCTCATCGTGCTCAACAACCGGGAGACCTCGCTTACCAACCAGCAGCGGGAGATGCTCGATCTCATCGACGAGGGAAAGATCGGCTGGGACAAGATCTGCGAGCTGGGCCAGGTCCTCATCGGCGAGAACCCCGGGCGCAAGAGCGACGACGAGATCGTCTACTACAAGAGCAACACCGGCGTCGGCATCCAGTTCGCCGCGGCCGGCGCGGTGATCTACGAGGAGTGCAAGAAGAAGGGCCTGGGCCGCGAGCTGCCCACCGAGTGGTTCGGCGCCGACCTGGGCGAGTGGCTGGACAAGGGCTATTCGCCTTCTCCGTAGGCCCGGCAGCGGTGCTCGCCGCGTCCCGCGTCCTGGTCGGAGGCTCTTTCCACCAGCCCGTTCTCTCCAACATCGCGAGGGTTTCATGATCGTCGATTTTCAGCATCACTACGTTCCCAAAGAGCTCGCCAAGAAGCACGGCCTTTACTCCGAAGAGCCGTTGTTCGCCAAGCTGGATACCGGCGTGCCGCGGTTGACCATGCACGCGCGGCTCTACGACGCCGAGATGCAGCTCCGGGACATGGACGAGGCCGGGGTGGACGTCTCGGTGCTGTCGTGCCTGCTGGGGTGGGACGCGACCCTTGAGGACAACCGCACCATCAACGACAGCCTGGCGGAGTTGCAGCGCCGCTTCCCCGGACGCTTCGTCGGACTGGCCCAGGCGCCGCTCCTGGGCGGCCCGGACGCAATGGCCGAGTTCGACCGGGCCATCGGCGAGTTGGGGCTCCACGGCGTCGCCACCACCTCCCAGTTCCGGGGGCTGCCGCTGGACTCGGAGCAGCTCTATCCCTTCTACGAAAAGGTCAGCGCCCTCGACGTGCCCATCTTCATCCATCCGGCCATGGTCCCCGAGGGCTACGGGCTGCTCATGGACTATGATCTGGCCCGCATCCTGGGACGGGAGGTGGACTTGGCCGTGGCCGCCACCCGCATCGTAGCCGGCGGCGTGCTGGAGCGGTTCCCGGGCCTCAAGTTCGTCATCGGCCACTTCGGCGGCGGCATCGCCGGGGTCAAGGACCGCCTCGTGGCCAAGGCATATCGCTTCGGCACCCTGGACAAGCCCTTCGAGCACTACTTCGACATGCTCTATTTCGACATGGCGGGCTTCGAGGGGGGCACCACCGCCCTGGGCTGTGCGCTTCAGGGCATCAGGCCCGACCGGCTGGTGTTCGCCACCGACTACCCCCAGGACTTCACCGGGGTCAGCACCGACACGGGCAAGGGCATGGCCGCCCTGCGGGACTACATCGATGCCATCAGGGACCTGCCGTTGACCGACGCGGAGAAGGACGCGATTATGGGCGGCACGGCGGCCGGGCTGCTGGGCCTGGATTCATGACCGCGGGGCGGGAACTTCGCGGCGCATCGCCGGTTTCATCATGATCATCGATATCGATCTGGAGAAATGTACGAGTTGCGGGGACTGCGACCCGGTATGCCCCGCGGACATCATCCACATGGAAGAGAAGGCCGGCCGGCTGGTGCCGGTCCTGAAGCACGTGGAACACTGCGTCACCTGCTTCAACTGCGAGATCTTCTGCCCGGTGCAGTGCATCGACGTCCACCCCATCGTGAGGCGCCGCCCGCTGCCCTGGTAGCAGGAGTGCGGGGACGCAGGTTAGGCTTGTCTGTGATGCCATCCGGCGGTATGATGATGATTGCCTTCAGGATCAGGGGAGAACGTCGTGACTGCCACGGCCTTTGACACGTTAAAAGCCGCTCGGGACCTCGAAGCCGCTGGAATCGACTCCAGGCAGGCGGAAGCCATCGTCAGCACCATCCGCCAAAGCGGGGACGCGGTGGCCACCAAGTCGGATCTGGAGGCCGTCCGGATCGCCATGAGCGCGGATGTGGAGGCCGTCCGGATCGCCATGAGCGCGGATGTGCAGGGCGCCCGGATCGCCCTGCGGGCGGATCTGGACACCGCCCGGAGCGCCATGCGGGCAGATCTCGCCGAGTTGAAATCCGACATGCTCAAAGTCGCAATCGGAATCGTGATTGCCAACGTGGGATTGACGGTCACGTTGATCAAACTTCTATGAGACTCCATCCGCGGGTCTCCTCGCACCTGTCACTTACGTTACAAGACGCCGCCCGCTTCCCTGGTAGCCGGTAACCCTAATGCTCGAAAAGACCGGCCGACTTATCGACACCGACGTGCTGGTGGTGGGCGCCGGCGCCGGCGGGCTTTGGGCCGCGCTGAGCGCGAAACGCCACTTGCCGGACGGGCGCGTGACCCTGCTGGACGCCCACATGGTGGGTCGCACCGGCCACACGGCCTTCTCCAATGCCTGGATAGTGGTGGTCACGCCCGACGACGACCTCGACGCCTGCGTGCGCGACATCGTTGAAGGGAACGAGTGGATCGCCGAGCAGGAGCTCATTCGCGACATCCTTTCGCTCTCCCATTTCCAGTTGCTGGAGTCGGAGAAGATGGGACTCGTGTTCCCGAAGGAGGACGGCCGTTTCATCCGGCGTCCCACCCGCGGCCTCAAGGTCACCAAGGTCCTCAAGCCGGACGGCGGTGGGCTCGAATACTGCTGGCGCCTGCGCAAGGCCCTGGAGTCCGAGGGCGTGAACCTGGTGGAGCGCGTTTTCATCACGGATCTCGCGCGGGACGATGACGGACGCGTGGTCGGCGCCTTCGGGATCGATGGCCGCACCGGCGAGTTCGTGGTCGTCCGCGCCGGCGCCACGGTCCTGGCCACCAACAGCGTGACCTTCCGGGCCGGATTCGTCCGCGACCTCACCGGCACCGGCACGCGCCTGGCCTACGACGCCGGGGCAGTGCTCACCAACGCGGAGTTCGGCTATCTCCGTCCGGGAACCCCCAAGTTCTATTTCGAGGGAATTACCTTCGCCATCCAGGACGGCGCCAAGTTCGTCAACGCCGACGGCGAGCCGTTCATGGAGCGGCACGAGCCCGATTGGGCCGACTGGGCCGACGTGCAACTGGTGAGCAAGGCTATGGTCCAGGAAAAGAAGGCGGGACGAACGCCCCTTTACCTCGACATGTCGCTCATCCCGGAAGAGGAAAGGGGACAGTACCTTCAGAGCTCGGTGGCGTGGATGGACTATTTCTTCCGGAAGCTCGGCGACCGGGCGCGCATCGACATGTTCGGCAAGACCGAATACTACCCGCTGTTCCAGATGACCAAGCTGGGGATCAAGACCGACGCGGCGTGCCGCTCGTCGGTAGACGGCCTGCTGGCGGCCGGATTGGCCCAGGCGAGCTGTGCGAGCCATTTCGCCGGATTCCATATCGGCGCCTGCAACGGCACCGGCTGGATCGCCGGCAGGAGCGCCGCGGCCGACACCCGGCGGCTGGACCCGCCGCGGATCTCCGAAGGGAAGGCCCGATCCGTGAAGGCGGAGGTGTCGGCGGGCTGGCGCGACGGAGACGAGAAGAGCGACGACGACCTCCTCCGTGCGCTCCAGACCCTGATTTTCCCCTACGATGTTTCCATCCTGAAACACGAAGCCCGCATGCGGCAGGCGCTAAAGGAGCTGGAGGCCATCGCCGAGCGCGCCGACAAGAGCCGCGCCGCCCACGTCCACGGGTTCGTGCGCCTGCGGGAGACGCAGTGCATGGTGGAGACGGCCAGACTGATGCTGGAAGCGTCGCTCCTGCGGCGCGAGAGCCGAATGAGCCACCTGCGCGAGGATTACCCGGACCGCGACGATGAGACGTGGCTCAAGTGGATCCTGATCGAGAAGGAAAGGGAAGGGCTGCGCCTGTGGACCGAGCCCATCGCGACCCCGCTGGTGCCGCTGCACACCGCGGTCGAGGAGGAGGACATTGGCGGATGAAATCCTCGGAACTGCTCGAACGCATTACAACTAACCCTTCAATTTGCCACGGGAAGCCATGCATCCGTGGCTTGCGGTACCCTGTGGACATGATCTTGGAATTGCTCAGTGCAGGCATGACGGAACAGGAGATCCTCGCGGACTACGACGACTTGGAACATGAGGACATTTTGGCCGCTATTGCCTTCGCAACTCGCCTGGAGTAGCGACGAACTTCGGCTACCCGAACGTTGCGCTATGCGCCCCGCAGTGGAGACTACCTTGACGGCCCGCTAGGAGCCTTTATCGGCCGGCAGCGTCGTGCGGGCACGGGCGGGTTTGAAACCCGCCCCTACATCGGATGCCGGGTTCCTGCGGCGCAGGCTCCTAGAACAGGTCGGGAAACAAGTCCTCCGGAAGTTCGCGTCCGAGTCCCCGGCTCACGGCCGCCTCGTAGACCTTCCCCGCCAGGGCGGCGAACTGGAGCCCGAAGCCGACGCTGTTGTTGAAGCAGGTGATCTGATCCGGGTCCGTCCGTCCCGGGTGGCGTCCAAGCAGCAGGTCCGGCACGTCGGGAAGCTTGCCCCAGTCGATCTCCGTCGCGTTGCCGGGAGGATACCCTGTATCGATATCCAGCAGGACCTGCTGGGGCAGCGGCCCCTTGGCGTTCTTGGCGACAAAGGCAGTCGGTCGCAGATTCTCCTTGGAGTTGACCGCGAGAACGTCGAAGCGCCCGAAGGTCTCCGGCGCGAGCTCGCAGTGCCGTACGGTGCAGACGTACATCCCGGGCTCCAGCCATGTGGTCTGGATTACCGGTGTCAGGGCATTGGTCGCGATGACGACGATGTCGCTGCCCTGCACGGCATCTTGGGCGCTGTCGACGGCCGTTACGTCCGGACAAGCCTCCCACCGAGCGTCCTCGGCAAAACGCTGTCGATGCTCGGGGTTGGGGCTGAAGACTCGAATCGACTTGATCCCTTCGACGGCATTCAACATCGCGTCCACGTGCGCGCCTGCCATGAAACCGGTGCCCAGCACGCCCACGGTGGAGGCGCCGGGTTTCGCGAGATATCTCGCCGCCAGGCCCGCGGCGGCCCCCACGCGGAGATTACGGATATGCCCTTCGCTGACGAGGGCTAGCAGGTCGCCGTTCTCCACGCTGAACAGGAGCAGCAACCCCCGTGTCACGCTGTGGGCTCGCCGGGTCCCCGGGGTCCGGTTCCGGCGAAAGTTGCCATGGCGCTCTTCCCAGAACAGCTTGTCCGTGAGGAACCGAACGATGGCGTACTTCTGCGTGGACGCGGACATGGTCTTCAGGTTATGGGCTCCCGGCAGCGTGTTGCCGTCGTCGTCCACGTAGGAATCCGGGGTGAGGAGGTCGATTCGGGGGCTGGTGATGACGGCGCCCGTGCCCAGGTCCCGGTAGACTTCCTCGAGGGCCGTCAGGCTCATCGGCATATCGAGAAGTTGCTGCGCTTGGGTGTTGTCGATGGCGAGTATCATGGATTCAGTCCCTTGCAGCTCAGTCCCTTATATCTTGCACGAACCACTCGGTGGGCAGCTCGCGGCCGACCCCTCGTTCCTTGGCGAGTTGGTACAGCCTTCCGCCTACGGAGGCGAACTGCAGGCCTTGGGTGCCGATGTTGATGAAGCAGGTAATCTGCTCCCGAGAGGAACGGCCCGGAGCATCGCCCTTGACCACTTCCACCAGCCGCGGGTACTGCTCCTCGTCGATATGGACCCTGGACTTGGGAATGCGGGCAAGCTCCTCGGGCTGGCCCGCGGTGTATCCGGCAAAGTGGAACGGGCGGAAGTCCGTCTCCGCCTGCTTGCGGCTCATGGTCTGGTCTCCCAGCCGCACCGTGACATCGAACCTGTCCCAAACCTCCGCGGCCGCGAACTCGCGCAGGTCCAGGTTGGTGACGTGCATGCCGGGCTCGAGCCAATCCGGGTCGGTCAACACGGGTACGATGGAGTCCGTGCAGGTGGAGACGATATCGGAGCCGCGGACCACGTCTTCAGGGTTGTCGAGGACGTCGACTCGTATGTCCAGGCGACCCCGCATCTCCGCCGCGTACACCTCGCGGCGTTCCCGGGACCGGCTGTAGACCTTCACGCGCTTCAGGTTGCGGACCTCGGCGAAGGCCTGGAGATAGGTGCGCGCCATGCCGCCGGAGCCGATGATGCCCACCACTTCAGCATCCTCCCGGGCGAGATACTTGACCCCCAAGCCGGCGCCGCCGCCCACCCGCATGTGCTGGATCACCCCGTCGTTGATGATCGCCAGAGGTTCGCCGTTGTTGGTGCTGAAGAGCATGACGAGGCCGCAGAACGTGCCGGGCTCGATGCAGTACTTCTCCTCGTTGGCGCCCTCCGGCCAGCGTACCATGTCGGACTTCATGCGGATGGCGAAGGTGCCGTAGGTCCGGCACACGCCCTCCATGCTGCCCCAGCGGAAGAACGCGTCCTGCTCGTCGCTGGGGGCCCACACGTCCAGTCTGGGCCGATGGACCGCGTTTCCCACGGCGAGGTCCTGATAGCCCACTTCCAGGGCCTCCAGGCACGTCTTCATGTCCAGCAGTTCATGCACGTCGTCATTGTTCAGAAAGAGCATCGGCATCCTCGCTATGAATCGGCCGCCGCCGGCAGGGGCCGGGCGGCTACTTGCCCATCAACTTCTTCCAGAGAGCCCTCGTTCCCGGAGTGACCCGAAACCCCTCCCGATAGAGCCCGACCATCTCATCCCCGCCCACCGGTCCTATGGGACGGCGGCTTTTCTTGGCCTCCGCCCGAAGCCTTGGATCGGCGGCCGCTTTGTCGAATGCGTTTCGCAGGACCTTGACCCTATCCATTGGGACGCCGGCGGGCAGCCAGAACGGCCTTCCGGCAATGGTCGAGGGGAAATAGCTCGCGGTGAGGGCCTTGCCGTCCTCTGTGCGAGCCAGCTCCCACAGCGTTGGCACGTCCGGCAGTTGCGGGCTCCTCTTTCGTTCCGCGGTGCCCGTCTGGACGATGATCGTGATCTTTCCGGCTTCGAGGAGGTCACCGACCCGATCGCGTACGGATGCCAGCGATCGCCCCGCTCCCAGCAGCTCGCCCTTACGGACGGCCAAGTCGATTTGGGGGCCGCCGGGATAACCGGTGACGATGTCGAAGAGCTTCATTCCCACGACTTCCTCCGCCACCCGCTCGATGAGATAGCCCCCGCCCCCGATCCCGCTGGCGCCAACGGGCGGTGGCTTCTTGCCCTCCTTTAACGCGGCCTGAATGGCCGAAATACTGGTGTAGGGGGTATCGGTCCGCATGTACACGGTCATGATATCGCTTGTCAGGCTCCCTACGGGATGCATTTTCGTAAAGTCCGCCTTCAGTTCGTCGCGGCCGGCGATCTGCGCCAGATAGAGGTCTCGCGGCAGAATTCCCAGGGTAAGCCCGTCAGGCTTGGCTACCTTCGCGACATAGTTCGAGGCAATGACGCCGCCTGCCCCCGGCATGTTCTGCACCAGGACCCCGGGTTTCCCCGGGATATACTTCGGCAGGTGCCGAGCCAGCAGACGTGCGTAGATGTCGTAGCCGCCTCCAGGTGGAAACGAAACGATGAAGGTCATCGTCTTGCCCTCGTAGAAGCCCGACGCCGAGCGTGCTGCCGGCGGATGGTGAAACAAGAGAAAACCAAGAGCGACCGCTACCAACACGAAGGTTGTCTTCTTCATGGGGTCCTCCTTGTAACGGCAAGGGATTCCGACCGTTACGCGATCCCGGTATCTGGTTCGGCTCCAGGGCGTTTGTCTCGGCTGTGTCGGAACCCGCCGATGATCCCCGAACGGGCCGGTGTTGTCAAGATGGGTGGTCTTACCACGGGCGAGGCAGAAGGTTCTTCTGCCGATCTCATCTGGGTTATTTTTGATATCGGTCCGGATATCAGAAGAAATATTTTTCAATTTTCGCCCTCTATGATTCCTCACCCTGTTGCAGTATAATCCGCCGACGATAGCCCCGTAGTTTCCAACAGAGTTCCTCAGGAACCCACCAAGGAGGTGTGAAATGGCACTCGACCCGGCGACCACGAGTACTACGTTCGATCGTTACATTGAGGAACTGCGCTCTCTTTGGAGAGACAGTCACGACGCGGAGCTGCCCTTCAAGGTGAAGGCAGCCATGGAGCGGATGATCGCGTCCACAAGTCCGGACGATCCCTGGATGGCCGAGATCATCCGAGACGCCGACCCGTCCAGAGAGCTCTACCGGGATCCGGACTATGGATTCGTCCAGATGGGGCACGTGCATCCCGAAGGCAACGGCAATCTGCCCCATGACCACGGGCCGTGCTGGGTGGTCTACGGCGCCTATCAGGGAATCACTGAAATACCCCTCTACGAGCGCACCGATGACGGCAGGAACGCCGACAAGGCCGATTTGCGCATCAAGGAGGTCCACAAACTGGGGCCCGGCGTCGTCTACCCTTACCTGACGGGCCAGATCCATTCGACGCAGGTGGCGGAATCACCCGCGGTGGTCTTCCGGTTCCTCAGCGCGGATCTCACCCGGATACTCCGCCGGCGTTACAATCTGGAGACGGGTGCGGTGTCGCTGATCGAGCCGCTGGCGTGAACCGGCGGCCGTCGCTTGTGAACTCCCCTCCGTCGGGGACTTGACGATAGCCGGACCCGG
Organism: uncultured Binatia bacterium (SeqCode); assembly: GCA_965221155.1. Taxonomy (GTDB): domain Bacteria; phylum Desulfobacterota; class Binatia; order UBA9968; family JAJDTQ01; genus JAJDTQ01. The sequence goes on from OZ244869.1 coordinate 4,472,734, forward strand.
AGGAGGCCGCAGCGATGACCCATATCCTGAACAACGACGACGTCGAGAAGGTACTAACCATGGATGTCTGCCTGGAGGCCGTCGAGCAGGCCTTCCAGGATCTGGGCCGTGGGATTGCGGTCAACCAGCTTCGCACTCATACATACGTTTCCTTGGAGAGCTCCAAGCGCTCTTACCGTCTCAAGACCATGAACGGCGCGGTCCCCCGCTTCGGGGTCATGGCGTTGCGGCTCTCCTCGGACATCGTTCACTTCCCCACGGTTTCCGGCATGGTGCGGCAGGAGAAGGTTCCGGCCGCGCCGGGGAAGAAGTTCGTGGGCCTGATCCAGCTTTACAGCCTCGAAACGGGTGAGCCCCTGGCCATCATCCAGGACGGATTCCTGCAGAAGACCCGCGTGGGGGCCACCAGCGCGCTGGGTGTGAAATACCTCGCCCGAGAGGACGCTCGCGTGCTGGGGCTCTTCGGCTCGGGTCTCCAGGCGGGAGCGCACATCGAGGCCATCTCCAAGGTCCGAAAGCTCGAGAAGGTCAAGGTCTTCAGCCCCAACCCGGAGCACAGGCGGGCTTTTGCCGGGCACTGGAGCGAGAGCCTGGGCATTCCGGTAACCGCCATGGACGATCCCAGGGACGTGGTGGTGGGTTCCGACATCGTCATGTCGGCCACCAACACCAACGTGCCGACTTTCAAGGGCGAATGGCTGGAAGAAGGCACCCACGTGGGCAACATCGTAAACAGCGACGAATCGGTCAAGCGCATTGAGCTGGACGAGGTGACGCTACGCCGGGCCGACGTGATCATCATCAACTCCCGCGCCCAGTCCGAGTATGCGGGCCATCCCGACCTGCTGAAGCCCATCGAGGAAGGGGTATTCGGCTGGGACAAGATTCACGAACTGGGCAAGCTGATGATCGGCGAGGCACCGGGCCGGACCCGCGACGCCGACATCACCGTGTACAAGAACAACGTCGGCATGGGTATCCAGTTCGCCGCGGTGGGGTCCGTGGTGCTGGAGCTGGCGAAGAAGGAGGGACTGGGCCGGGAGATTCCCACGGACTGGTTTCTGGAGACGATACACCCGTAGGCTGCGGCAATGTTGGAGTCCGTTGGCGTCGGATATCATAGGGCACCATCTGTCCGGGATCGAAAGGAGTCGAAGTGAAGTGGACGTAGACGTCAAGTGGGGGCGGAAAGGCGGAATCGTGATTGCGATGGTCGTGGGTCGTGTCGACAGCAGCAACGCGGATCTGTTGGAACGCATGCTGGAAGCCGGGCTCGGTCCGGGAGACAACGCCTTGATTCTGGACTTTGAGCATCTGTCCTTCATCAGTAGTGCCGGTCTCGGAGTCGCCCTGAGATTTGCCAAGAAATTCAACGAACCGGGCAAGAAATTCGCCGCATGCGCACTTCCCGAACTGGTCTACAACACTGTCGCGGTCGGCGGCTTCGATAAGATCATCCGGGTTTACGAAAACCAGGTCTTGGCAGTCGAGGCATTGGAGAAAGACTAGCCGACCACACCGGGTATTCGACCAGGTCGTTTTTGATTCCGAATCGCGGGTAACGTCATCCGCGCCTTCCTGTCGCCTTCCTCGCCGCATTGGCGTCGATCTGCTAGACAACAAACCGTTACGTGCCCCAGACCGGAAGCCGGTCGGGGGCGCATGTTCAACAACTTGTTCGTGAGACACCACACTGGAGTTCAAGGATACTGCCGTGACTGAAACCTACCCTGGCGCGCCGGAGAGCCAGGAAATCGAGACCGCGCCGCCGGACACCATCCGGCAGCTTCAGGGGGAACGCCTGGCGGCCCTGGTGCAGCGGTCCTGGGACCACATTCCCTTCTACCGTGACCGCTGGAAGGCCCTCGGGCTGGAACCCGCCGACATCCGCACCGCCGCCGACATCTGCAAGCTCCCGGTCATCCGCAAGAGCGACTTCGAGGACAGCCTGCGGCTCCATCCGCCGTTCGGCGACTATCAGGGCGACTTCGCGGCGGTGCGGGTGCAGGCCAGCTCGGGCACCTCGGGCAACCCCAAGCCGTTCTTCTTCACCCGCAATGACTGGGACATCATCGCGCGGCTGTGGAGCCGGCGCTTCCATGCCCAGGGGGTGAGGGAAGGGGACATCCTCCAGATCGTATTCGCCTACACCTTGTTCATCGTCGGGTTCACCGCCTCGGAAGGCGCCATGCGGCTCGGGGCGCTGGTGGTGCCCACGGGCAGCGGCAGCGTCACCCCGAGCGAGCGGCAGGTGAAGATCGCCCGGGACTGGGGCGTCACCGTGCTGGCGGGGACGCCGTCCTACGTGCTCCACCTGGCGGACGTGGCCGAGCGGCAGGGCTTCGATCTCAAGCAGGACTTCCGTCTGCGGCGTACCATCCACACCTCGGAGACCATGACCGAGCCGGCGCGGCGGGCCATCGAGAGCCGCTGGGGCGTGGCCGCCTACGACAACTTCGGCAGCGTGGAGACCGGTTCCCCGTCGTTCGAGTGTGAGGAGCGGAGCGGCTACCACATCAACGAGGACGCCTACATCTTCGAGGTGTTGGATCCGGTCAGCTACGAGCCGGTGCCGCCGGGCCGCGAGGGCGTGCTGGTGGTCACCTGCCTCTTCAAGGAGGCGGCGCCGGTGATCCGCTACAACATCGAAGACCTGTGTGAGTTCATTGAGGACGATTGCGGCTGCGGCCGCACCTTCCGGCGCATCTCCAAGCTCAGGGGCCGCCTGAGCGACATGGTCAAGGTGAGCGGTATCCCGTTCTATCCCACCTCGGTGGAGACCGCGTTGGAGCGTCTGCCGCAGCTCACCCGGGAGTACCTGGTGACCGTCGACCGCGTGGGGCAGCAGGATACGCTTACGGTGGAGGTGGAAATGCGGCCCGGCTGCGACGCCGGCGCGGAGATCAAGCGCCAGTTGGAACGGGAACTCAAGGTGGCGACGAACCTCACCATGGAGGCCGTGCTGCTCACGCCCGGCGAGTTGGGCCGCTCCCTGGGCGTCGAGAACCGCATCAAGGTGCGGCGCATCCGGGACCGGCGCCCGTCGTGACATGTACGGCGGGCGTGCGGTTGCGCCTTAGACCGGATTCGAGGGCGTCACGCACTCCTAGTGTGGTGTCTCACAAATACGCTTATGAATCTGCGGGTCCTTTTGGCCGTCGGCTGCGTTGCTCTTCCTCGCGTGGTGCCCGCCACTGCTCGTCCTGAGCGTAGCGCAGCGGAGTCGAAGGACGCCTTGCCGACAACCAAAATGCCCTCGCAGATTCATAAGCGTATTTGTGAGACACCACACTAGCCTCCGGCGCTTGTTTCGTGCGGGTCAAACGCGTCCCGGAGGCCATCGCCCACGTAGTTGAAGGCCATGATGGTGATGAAAATCATGACTCCGGGGATCAGAATCCACGGGTGAAACCGGATGTGTGTGATGTCCATTGCAAGGGCCAGCATGTTGCCCCATGAAGCTTCCGGATCCTGAATCCCGAGTCCGATCATGCTCAGGCCCGATTCTCCCAGAATGTAGGCCGGGATGGACATGGTTGCGGCCACGATGGCGTAGGAAAAGGTGTTGGGTAGCACGTGGCGCACGATGATGGCCCGATCCGGCACCCCCATGGCTCGGGCGCTGACGACGTAATCCATCCGGGTGATGGATAGGACCAGACCGCGGATGATCCGCGCCAGGCCGGCCCAGCCGACGAAGCTCAGGATGGCGATGATGGCCAGGTAGGTTCCGAACGAGGACCAGTCGGCGGGAATCGCAGCGCGCAGGGCCAGGAGGAGATAGAAGCCCGGCACCATCATGAGCATTTCGCAGATGCGCTGGATCACGATGTCCGTGCGTCCGCCGAAGTAACCGGATGCGCCGCCGATGAGCATCCCCATGGTGAAGGTGATGGCGACCCCCACCAATCCCACCGAGAGCGAAATGCGGGCGCCGTACAGCAGGCGGGAGAGGACATCGCGGCCGAAATTGTCGGCGCCGAGCAGGAAGAGCATCGGGCGGTTGGGATCGGTCTCCGATACGTGTTCCAGGCCGCGCAGGCCGAACAGGTGCCGCCGGGTCTTGAACACGCCCAGGAAACGGTACTCGTCTCCGGTGACGAGGAATCCGATGGGATAAGCGGTCCCGGGCTGTTCGCGGTAGGCCTTGCGTTGGTTCTCGTCGAATTCATAGGCGCTGTTGTAGATATAGGGCCGCGTCAGACGGCCGTCTTCGTCGAAGAGGTGCAGCCACGTGACCATCGGCGGATGATAGGCTTTCTTGCGGGCGCTGGAGGCGTAGTCATAGGGGGCCAGGAAGCCGGCGAAGATCGCGGCGCCGTAGAGAACCACCAGGATACAGGATGCCGACATGGCGAGTCGGTTGCGCCGCAGGCGGTCCCGGGCGCGCCGGAGCGGAGAGCGAGACCCTGGCGCCTGTTGGTCCCGGCGGGTATCCGGCTTGGACTGCATGGCAATCAACTGTAACTGATGCGCGGGTCCACCCAGGCCAGCAGGATGTCGGCCAGCAGGTTGCCGACCACCAGCAGCAGACCGGCGGCCAGAGTGCTCGCCATGACCAGGTAGATGTCGTGGGAACGAAGCGCGCTTAACATGAGTTGGCCGATTCCGGGATAACCGAAGACGATCTCCACCAGAGCCGAGCCGCTGATGATGGTTGGCAGCATGGAGCCGAAACCCGCCACGAACGGGGCGATGGCGTTTCTCAGGATGTGCTTGTAGTTCACCATGGCCGGGGAGAGGCCCTTGGCCCGGGCCGTCACCACGAACTGCATGTGGCTCTTGTCGAGGAATTCCGCCCGCAACACGCGCACCAATGCCGCCATGGAGCCGGTTCCCAGCACCAGCACGGGCAGGATCAGGTGTGTTGCCATGTCCATCATGCGTTCCCATGTATCGAGTTCGTGGTAGTTCGACGATGTGAGTCCCCCAATAGGGAGTAATTCGTACAACGGATGAGCCGGACTCAAATCGTATGTCATGGTGACGGCATACAGGAGCAGCAGCGCAAAGAAGAAACCAGGGATGGCCATGCCCATGTAGGCCAGGAATCCGAAAGCCTTGTCACTCCAGGAATAGGGCCGGGTGGCGGAATAGATGCCGATGGGCAATGACAGCAGCCAGGTGAAGATGATAGCCAGGATGTTCAACAACATGGTGTTCTTGAGGAACGGCCACATGGTGATCCACACGGGTTGGCGGTTCGCGATGGACCGGCCGAAATCGGGCATGCCGATGTGGAAGCCGCTGCCGGCCCTCACCAGTCGGATCTCGTCCACGAAGAGGGAGCCGGGAGCGTCGCTGCGGAAGGAGATGGAGCGCATGCGGGTGGTGTCGACACCCGCCGCGCGCAGGTCCGCGAAGTCCACGGACAGCGTTCGCGTCACGTCGGCCGGCAGGGCCGTCTCGGTCACGTGGACGTTCGAATCCAGGTCCTGGAAGGCAACCGCGACGGTCATCTCCGGAGACGGCTCCGGGACGATCTCAAGGGTCATCCGGTCGCAGCGGTCAGGGTCTTGCAGCCAGGGCGGAAAATGGTTGCGCACGAGGGTCCGGCGTTGCGTCGGATCGAGGCGGTAGCGCCACGACGTCAACACCGTATTGCCGGCATTGCAGGAGATTTGCAGCAGCGCCGGCGTTCCGCCATGTTGTTCCGCGCGAAGGAGGAGTCCCTTGAGCCTGTGCCGGTCCGCCTGGAAGCGGGCGTAGTCGGCGTCCGCAAGGGTGATCTCCGCGGGCTCGTCCACACGGACGAAACGCCTCTCCACCAACCCCCGGCCCTGGTGGTCGCCGAGTCTCAGCAAGATGTCCACGCCGGCGACACGGTCGTTGCGCACCTCCATTTCAAGCGCAAGGTAGTCGTTGTGGGACCAGTGATTGCTCGGGCGTTCGCTCCCGGGGTTGGGGTTGTCCATCCGGTTCAGTGCGCCGACCTGGCCGGGCGCATAAAAGTTGAACCCGAGGCCGAAGGTCCCGTCGACGGACCGTTTGACGAGGATGGCCGTGGCGCTGCCCGTGACCTTATAGGCTTCACGGTTTTCGGCGAGGTCGTCGTATTCGAAGTCGGCGATGCGGACGCGTTCCCTGGAGAAGCGGATATCGAACAGCACGCCCCGCAGCCATTTCAGATACTGGACGCCCCATCCCTTGTCGGCGCCGAATTCGCGTTTCCACTGCCGCAGTTGCCGCTGGTCGAGGTCGGGTTGGAGCGCCCACTGGTCGAAGAAGTCGCCCGGCGCGATCTGGATGATCATGAAGATCACGAAGGTCAGGGCGAAGAGCGACGGGACCGTGATCAACAGGCGGCGGACGATGTAGGTCGTCATGGCATGCGCTCTCGGGATCCCCCCGTGTTAGTCGGCGTCCACGTACAGGCGCCGGATGTCGTAGAGACCGTGAAGGGTCGGACGCACGTTGCCGAACCGGTTTCGGATCGCGGTGATGCGCTCGGCCAGCGCGGTGTAGATCACCGGGACATGGTTGGAGGCGATTCGTTGGAACTCGTGATAGACCGGATGACGCTTGTCCGGGTCGAGTTCGAGACTCCCCTTTACGAACAACTCGTTGATGCGCGCTTCCCATTCGGTGGCGGGCTCCTCTTGTTGGGGGTACCAGAGGTGGAGCCGCTCGGAAGAATGCCAGAAGTTGATGCCGCCGTGCGGTTCGACGCCGCCGGTGAAGCCGATCACCATGGCTTCCCAGTCGTAGGTGCTGGTAAGCTGAGACACCAGCGTATTGAACTCCAAAAACCGCACGTTGACCTGAATGCCGATCCTGGCGAGGTCCTGCTTCAGGAGAGTGCAGAGCCTTTCGCGCATCGTATTGCCGGCGTTGGTGGCCAGCGTGAAGGCGATGGGGTTGCCTTCGTCATCCTCGCGGACTCCGTCGCCGTCGAGATCGATCCAACCCAGCGAGTCCAGGATCGCTCCCGCCTTCTCCAGGTCGTATTCGTACCTTGTGACATCGGGGTTGTGGAAGGGGCCGGCGGCCGGGCTGATGGCTGCCCACTGCGGATACCCGAGTCCGTTCAGCACGTTGTCAATGATGCTGTCCTTGTCCACGGCGTGGGCGATGGCCTTGCGGAATGCGGTATTGCTGAACCAGCGCAGCTTGATCCCCTCCACGAATGGCGTGTTGGTCCTGGAGTCCTTGCCGCGGTTCATGTTGAAGGCGATGAAGGTTGTGCCGAAGTCGGGCCCCCGGCGGTGCAGGGTGAAATCCTTCGCCGTTTCCTGCGGCTTCAGGGTCGGATAGTGCTCTCCGGGAACAAGGAGTTCGTCGGTCTCGCCGGCCTGGAACTTGAGCACCGAGGTGGCTTGGTTGGGCACGATGACGTAGTTGATCCGCCCGATATAGGGCAACGAGTTCCCCTTGGCGTCTCTCTGCCAGTAGTGCGGGTTCTTCTTCAGGATGACGCGTTCACCGACGTCGTAGCGCTCGATGGTGAAGGGGCCGGTGCCGACGATCTTGCGCGGGTCCGTGCCTACGTCCCAAGTGGAGGTGAAGCTGCCGTCGTCGACGTGCCTTTCGAGAAGATGTCGCGGATAGATGGGCGTAGTCATGTTCCGGAGGAAGGGAGCGAAGGGGACCGGCAGGGTGAAGCTGACGGTGTGCCGGTCGATCCTTGTCGTCTTGGCCCGGCCTTTCCGCCACCTCCCGTCATCCAGGTAACGGATGGTCATGCCGGGCATGGCGGAAGCCGGTATGTTTTTGTTGTAGATGATTTTCTCGAACGTGAAGACGACATCGTCGGCCGTGAAGGGAGTGCCGTCCGACCACTTCACGTCCTTGCGTAGATGGAAAGTCCAGACACGACCGTCTTCGGACCGCTCCCAGCCTTCGGCCAGAGCTGGCTCCACCTGTGCGTTCAGCCACGATTCGTTCGTAAGCCCTTCGAATACATGGTCCAGGATCTGGCTGGAGGAGGTCTCGGTGGAAATGGCTAGATTGAACGTCTTCGGACCGGAGATCACGGACACGGTCAAGGTGCCACCGAGCCGGCCAATCGCATACTCGAACTCGGCGGCGTTCCGTTGCAGTTGCGCGACAAGGCCATTGTCACGGGAGTCTGCCGGTTGTGCAATCCCGGCGCGGTGTGAGATGGCTACGGCGACCAGCACCAGCGCCACTATGGCGACGGCTACCAGGCTCTTTCCATGAACGATCATCAACGCCCCCTTTCATCCCGTTGGATCTCAATAGAAAACACTATATTCTATTTTCTGACCCACAAGCAGAGGTTTTTTTGACCCTAACAGAAGCTATTGACATCTGCAATACAACTGAGTTATCGTCTCTTTGTTGAATCTCAAAAGAAAGGGGGGAGGTTGGGATGAGTTACACGAAAAGCGCGGTGAGCATCGTTCTCTTGCTGGCGTTGACCGGACCCGGAGTCATATCAGCGGCAGACGAATCGCCGGAAGATGTCCACGACACGGTCGTCGCCGGGCGACCGGAAAGTGATTTGCGCGGGCCCGTCTTGCACGCCGCCGCAAAACGCTGTGATCGGGCCGCCGTGACCGCCGCGGTCGACGCCGGAGAGCCCATCGACTCCCGTGATGCTTTTGGAAAGACGGCCCTGATCCTGGCTACGGAGAACGCTTGTCTCTTGACGGTGGAGTTCCTGGTCAAGGCCGGTGCCGCCCCCGACGCGAGGGGGCCTGACGGGAGAACCGCCCTCCACATAGCGGCTCAAGAGAAATATACGCGGATCGTTTCCGTGCTGATGCGCGCCGCGGCAAGCATTTCGATCCGTGGGGTCTACGACAAGACGCCGGTGGATGTCGCGAGAGAGACGTACGGCGTGAAGCCGGACACCGACAGCGAGGCGGTCCAGGCCCTGGCGGAAGGGAAGATGCTGCGGGAGGTCGAAGAGAACCGGCGCGCGGAGCGGAAGCGAAAATGGCCGCTCGGGAAAAGCTTTCGCGATGGCGAAAGCTGCCCGCGTTTGACCGTCGTCCGAGACATCTTCGGCGGAATGGGCATGATCGCGGTCAGCGGTAAAATCACGGTCCAGGAATACCAGCAGTGCGTCGATGAGAAAGGCTGTGAACCGCGCCTGGAATTGGTCGGTGGTCCGTCGGCCCGGTTGGACATGGTCCTTGGACCGGGGCCAGGCAGCACGTCGGATGTGGCCGTGGAGACACGGCTCGCCGCGCCCGCACATGTGCCATGGACGGCCGAACAGGGCTTCGACAGGTGGGTCAAAGAGAAATGCGGCGGGGATTATCGAATACTGAGCAACCGGGAGTATGAGGCGCGCGTTCCCTTTTCCGATCGGCTGCCGACATCGAGCTTCCTGGGCAAGCCGTGGTCGGTGCCTCGCATCGAGATGTTGAACCCGTTCGAAATGGTGGACTCGTTCGACACGAAGCCCGGGTACCTTAGGAAGTACGGGCTACCGGTGTCGTATGCCCGGTGGTGGGCGGACCACGAACTCCGGCTTCTCATGAACAAGCGTGGGTTCCGGGTCGCCAAGGAGTTGTGACCGGTTGCTCCGGGCTGGCGGGGGCGCTAACGGGAAGCGCCCTTTGCCGCTCCGTTTCACCCGGATTTTCGAACCCTTCATCGGTTTCTGTCAGGAACGGTGACAAGACAAGACTGCGGAGGGAGGATTGAACAGCAGGTTGCGACGTTTTCTGGTGCTGGCAGGTGTCGTTCTTGGGCTTTCTCTGTACACCGGCGTGGCGAAACCGGCCAGGGCATTCGTGTTGCATAGGAGTCACGCCATGGCCATGTACTGTGAGCCCAAGTACGGCCCTGACTTCAAACATTTCGACTACGTGGAGCCGACCGCTCGTAAGGGCGGCCAGGTTGTCTTCGGTGCCGTGGGCAGCTTTGACAGCCTGAATGCGTTCATTCTGAAAGGACAAAGCGCCGCAGGCATTCAATTGCTGTTCGAGAGCTTGACCGTGGCCTCGGCAGACGAGGAATACACGCAATACGGTCTGTTGGCGGAAACGATAGAGTGGCCGGATGACCGGTCATGGGTGGCCTTCACGCTTCGTCCGGAGGCCCGTTGGCACGATGGGAGGCCGGTAACGGTCAAGGATGTCATCTGGTCCTTGAAAATTCTCAAGCGTGAGGGCCACCCGGCCCTTCGCGCCTATTACGCCGGCCTCGACACGGCTAAGAAAACGGGCGAGCGCACGGTGAAGTTCATCTTCCGCGGTTCCGGTAACCGCGAGCTTCCGCTCATTGCGGGGCAGTTGCCTGTCCTGCCCGAACACTATTGGCGCGAACGTGACTTTACCGCGGCCACACTTGATCCACCGATCGGCAGCGGTCCCTATCGTATCCAACGAATCGAGCCGGGGCGCTCGATTACGTACCAGTACCATCGGGACTATTGGGGCAAGGACCTACCGGCTAACAAGGGCAAGCACAACTTTGCCAAGGTGCGGCACGACTACTACAAGGATTGGGACGCGGTTCGCAGAGCCTTCAAGGCAGAGAAAGTCGATCTGTTTTATGAGAACGTGGCCAGGGAATGGGCCACGGGATACGAAATCCCGGCGCTCCAACGTGGTTTGATCAAGAAGCGTGAGATCAAGAATCAGACGCCGCAGGCCATGCAAGGGTTCGTCTTCAACACCCGGCGTGACATCTTCAAGGACCGTCAGGTACGCGCGGCGCTAGGCTATGCCTTCGACTTCGAGTGGACGAATCGCCATCTGTTCCATGAGGCCTATCTCCGGACCAACAGCTACTTTGCGAATTCCGGCTTTGCGTCCAGTGGCAAGCCGAAACCGGAAGAGTTGATGGTTCTCCAGCCTTACAAACACATGATCCCGCCCGAGGTACTGGAAGGGGCTTTTGAGTTGCCCAGGACCGACGGCTCCGGAAAAATCGACAGCTATCTACGGATGGCGCGTAGACTCCTCAAGGACGCGGGATGGGCCGCCAAGGATGGCAACCTGACCAACAAAAGCGGCGCGGTGATGCGGTTTGAAATCATGCTGGGCTCGCCCGGCTTGGAACGCGTCGTGCTGCCGTTTGCCAAGAATCTTTCCGCCATCGGCGTCAAGGCCGACATCCGTGTGGTCGACTCGCGGAAATATCAAGAGCGTTTGGCGAGCCACGACTTCGATATGGTGATCGCTACGTTGGGACTGCCGTCAACGTCGCCTGGAAATGAGCTGCGGGCCTTCTGGGCCGAGCAGACAGCCGATGTGTACGGGACATGGAATCTCGCCGGCGTCAAGGATCCGGTGGTGGACGCATTGATCGGCAGGGTGACTCTCGCGCCGGACCGCCAGAGTCAAACCGTCCTCACCCAGGCCCTCGACCGAGTGTTGCTGTGGAACCATTATGTGATTCCGCAGTGGCATTCACCGGCCCACCGCATTGCCTACTGGAACAAGTTCGGGTTTCCGAAGCAAATGCCGAAGTATGGACTGAGCCTGGAACACCTGTGGATCGATCCTGAACTTGCGCACGCGCTGCAGCAACGGTGACGCGGACGGCAGGCAAGTGCGTGGTCCACAGTTGGGCAACGCCGTCTCAGCGAGGAGTCTTCCGGCAATTCAAAATAGTATCCTTCCAACTTTTCACACCGCACAGGGTGGAGACGTTCTGTCCCTCGGACGGGCCATTCCCGGCCGGGCGTTGCACGGTGTTGCCGCCGGTGCCGGACGAGCTTTGTAAGATGTTGCCGGCGAACGATCCAGTGTGGGAAGGTCCAGCGGCCCGCGAAGCTTGAGCCTGTTCCTGTTCCCTGGCCTTCTCGGCTTGTTCCTGAAGTCCACTGCGGGGTCCGGTGGAGAAGACGACAACACCCACGACTCCTGAAACGACAAGAAACATCGCTCCGGCAACGATCCATCTGCGCGTCGCCCGACTCCCGACAGGTTTGGTAGCAGTCGCATCTTCGGAGTCCACTGTTTCCTTGAAACAGGCTTCCAGGACGCTCTTGAGAACATGATCCACGCGATTGGTTCTGCCGTTCTCTATGCGCCATAACTTGTTGATACTGATCGGCTGCCCTCTGCCACGGACCTCTTGCGCCACTTGTTCCAGCGTCATGCCGGAGCGTATGCGGCGTTCTTTGAGCCAATGGGCAAACTGCAGATGGTCGGCGAGTCCCGACCCGGCGTCCATCTGATCCGGGCCGATCGTTGAAGGGCCTTTCTGCGTCATTTTATGTTTCCAGAAGCGTTGACTTTCTAGGGAAGTGTATCATCTTCGCTGCTTGTCTGCAAAAATGCTCCGGCGGGTGAGGTGGACCGATCTTCTTGGACTACTCTTCGTGGCTTGCAATCGCGTGACGGGCACCTTACGTTCTGCATCATGATTTTCGACGATAATCGCAGCTTTATCGAGGCACTCCGGCGGTCCGGCGACCTCGTGGAGGTGGAGAAGGAGGTGACCTGGGACCTGGAGCTTGGGGCCATCAGCCGGCTGGCGTGTGAGAAGGACGGCCCGGCTGTCTGGTTCAAGCGCGTCACCGACTACGTGGACGAGGTTTCCGTGTTCGTCAATCCGGTGGCGACCTGGCGCCGCATCGCCATCGCCCTGGGGCTGCCCGCCACGGCCACGGTGCGGGAGATCTACGAAGCCTACGAGAAGGGAGAGGCGAGCCCCATCGATCCGGTGGAGGTGAAGGAAGCGCCGTGCAAGCAGGTCGTCCGCATGGGTTCCGAGGCCAACCTCTTCGACCTGCCCACCCCCATGCTTCACGAGGGCGACGGCGGGCGTTACCTGGGCACCTGGGACCTGGTCATCTCCAAGGATGTGGACAGCGGCTGGGTCAACTGGGGCATGTACCGGTTCATGGTCTACGACGCGCACCACCTGACCGGCTTTCCGCGGCCCACGAGCCACCTGGGCAAGGTCTTCCAGGAACACTACGTGGCCAAGGGCAAGCCCATGCCCCTGGCCATCGCCATCGGCACGGACCCGCTGTCCCACTTCGCCGCCGCCGCCACCTACGCCCTGGGGGGAGACGAGGCGAGCCTGGCCGGAGGCCTGCGCGGCAGGCCGGTGGAGATGGTCCGCTGCGAGACCAGCGACCTTCTCGTGCCGGCCCATTCCGAGATCGTCATCGAGGGTGAGGTGTTGCCCGACCGGGTGGGGCTGGAGGGCCCCTACGGCGAGTACCCGGGTTACCGGACCGGGGAGATGGGCAACGGCATCCTGTTCCGGACCACGGCCATCACCCACCGGGAGAACCCCGTGCTCACGGTGGACGCCACCGGCTACAAGGACGACAGCTCGACGGTGACGGCCCTGTCCGGAGCCCTGGCCATCAAGCGCCGGCTGGAACGTCACGGGGTGCCGGTGCGGGACGTGTACATACCCCCCGAGGGCGCCGTGCATCTGGCGGTCATCAGCGTGGACTACGGCGGCCAGGAAGTGGCCAAGAAGGTGCTTCAGGTGCTGACCTCGCGCCGGGCGCTCTTGTCGAAGCTTTTCCTGGTGGATACCGACACCGACGTGTACGACATGGGGAAGGTCATCCACGCGTTCTCCACCAAGTGCCATCCGGCCAACGGCATTCACGTGATCCACTACGAGGGCCGCGCCAACACGCTGACGCCCTGTTACAGCCAGGCGGAGCGGGCGGCGCAAAAGGGCGCCACGGTGCTGTATGACTGCACTTGGCCGGGGGAATGGTCGCGGGAGTGGGAGACGCCGGTGAAGGCGACCCTGGATTCGATCTTCTCCAAGGAGGTGCAGGAGAAGGTGCTGAAGAACTGGAGCGAGTATGGCTTCAAGCAGTGAGCCGGCGGCCTGGGACACCTTCGTGCGCCGGCCCGTGGACATCAAGTACGGTGTCGAGGCGCCGCTGGTGTTGCGGGACCTCAGACCGGGGCGCGGCAAGTACGGGCTCAGGCACGTGGTGGGCATCGTACGCGAGGGCGGCGGCCCGGGCGATCGGCTCGTCGTCCGCACCGTGGTGGGCGTGGTGCTGCCCGGTTCCCATACCGTGGAGATCGTCCGGGCAATGCCCCAGGAGATCCCCGGGACCCCGTACCGCGACTTCTACGGGGCGCTGCAACGGGCAGCGGCCGAAACGGAGCCTGCGTCCCCGTAGGTCGGATTAGTTAGCCGAAGGCGTAATCCGACACGACACGAGAGAGGATGAAGTCATGGGCTTTGGCGACGAACTGATCGCGGTCCGGGACGCGAAACACAGCCGGAACCACGCGTTCTTCGAGAAATGGGCGCGTGGCGAGCTGACCCCCGAGCAGACGGCCATCTACTGCACCCAGCACTACCACTACGTCAGCGATTACCTGGACTGGATGGCCTACGAGGCCTCCCAGGTCCCGCACCGCGACGCCAAGGCCTTTCTCTACGAGAACCTGGGCGACGAGGAGAACCCCGACGACCGCCATCTCGACATGCTGAAGGACTACGTCGGCGCCAGCGGCCTGCCCAGGGATTGCGTGGACGACTACCGGGTGCTGCCCAGCACCGAGGGGTTGCAGAACTGGGGCTGGCGGGTAGTGTACCAGCGGCGCTGGCAGGCGGCCTTGGCGGCCATGTTCGTGGGCCTGGAGTCCCAGTTCCTCGGCATCTGCGAGAAGGTCGTACCGGCCCTCAAGGAACACTACGGATATGTCTCCGGCGCCAGGGAAATCCGCTTTTTCGAGGAGCACATCGAGGCGGACGCGCTGCACGGCTCCAAGGGCCTTGCGCTGGTGGAAAAGTATTGCGACACCCCGGAGCTCCGGCAGCAGGCCGTCGACGCGGTGCGCGACGCCACCGTCCGACGCTGGCGCTACATGAACGGCATCTACTGGTTCGCCCTCCACGGCAAGGAAGACGACACGCCGCCGAATCCATAGAGATGTTCCGTGTACGAGGGTGGCTGGTCACGTGATCCGTTCGGCTGATTGACACGCCCACCCCTTGGCTTGGCTCGACGAAGATAGCCAAACCCCCTCCGGTGCAAGCGCTTTCTACTTGATTTAGCGCCAGATTCTGTTAATAGAAAAACCATCACGACGAGGAGGTGCGTCATGTTGGCAGTTTTGCCATTGGTCATAGCCATGTTGGGTATCTTCCTGGTCGGTTCACCGCGGGCAGTGCTGTCCGAAGTGAAGCCGCCAGCGTTGTCGGTGAAAGAAGTGGTGGGGCTCATGAGGAGGTGCGCGGTTTTGAGCGGGATCGAGGATCCCATCGCGCGGCGGGTCTGCCAGGACGCGTTCGTGGAGATCGAGACACACGACGTGGAGTCCGGCGAACTCGACAAACGACTCCCGAAAGACGGGGCGGTGCGGGAATTGTTGAAATGCGGGATCGAGCACTACCGTGATGGAAGGTACTTGAAGTCCTTCGAATGCTACCATCGGGCTGCCAGCCCACCGTATGAACATCCGCTTGCAATGACCCGAGTTGGTAACATGTATCTGGTTGGCCACGGAGTTGAGCAGAACCGGGATTTGGGAGGCCAATGGATCACTCGGGCAGCTTGCGCCGGCGACGCAGGGGCCATGTACCGGCTTTCTTATCTGATTCGGATAGGCGTCGTGCCGGTGAAGGATGCTGGCTGTTGAGTATTCCCCGCCTGTGGGAGCATTGCCGCAAGGCTTGAAGCGGTGTGGGCGCGGAAAGGGGTGAACAACAGACCGGGTGGAGAAGGCCAAGAAAGTCGACCTGTTTCATGAAAAGGTAGCTCGGGAATGGGCCACGGGGTACGAGGTGCCAGCACGCGAACTCGGGATGCTCAGGAAGCATGAGATCAAACGCCGGAACCCACCGCCCATGCAGGGCTTCGTCTTCAACCGGTAGTGAGTTGCGGGTCGTTACGCCAACCTCGGTACGGGCCGTCCACAACTTGACGGTTCGCTGCCCGCGGGTCTACTAGAACTAATAGAGTGGCGGCGCGGATGTCTTGAAGGGAGCCGCGTGAGGGAGCCGCGTGCGCGAGTACTGCGGCCGGAAAAATAAAGCAACCACAAGCCAGCGGTGGGAGATCGCATCATGGCTGACGAGGACGTACTGGTCCTGACCAATGAAGACATGGAGGGTCTCCTCGACATGGGGGATGTCGTGGAGGCCGTGGAAACGGCATACCGGGAGCTCGGCCGGAAGATCGCCGAGGGGATGCCGCGGCGCCGGCTGCACATGCCGCTGGAGGGTCAGCAGCGCACCTGGTACTGGCTGAACGTGATTCCCGGGGCGGTGCCGGCTTTCGATACGGCCGCGGTGCGGCTCGATTCGTCGCAGATCCGGTTTCGCAACGTCGGCGGCGGGAGCCGCATGGAGTTTCCCGGAGACTTCGCCGGCTTCGTGCTGCTCTTCAGCATCAAGGACCGTGTGCTCAAGGGTATCGTCCATGACCACTATCTGTCGGCGTTGCGGGTGGGCGCCACCAGCGGAGTGGCGGCAAAGTATCTGGCCCGGGAGGACGCGTCGGTGCTGGGCATCTTCGGCAGCGGCACCCAGGCCCACGGACAGGTGGCCGCCCTGTGCGCGGTGCGTAAGATTCAGGAGGTCAAGGTGTTCTCGCTTCGGGAGGAGAACCGCCAGCGCTTCGCCAAGGAAGTCACCCAACGCCACGGCGTCAAGGCGCGGGCAGTGCGGCGCCCGGAGGAGGTGGTGCGAGGCTCGGATATCGTGGTCACGGCCACCAACTCCGGCGATCCGGTGTTCGACGGCGACTGGCTGGAGCCCGGCACGCATCTCATTTCCATGATTGGCCCGGACTGGTTTGACAAGCGCCGGGAGCTGGACGACGCCGCCATCGAGAACTGCGACCTCATCGTGGTGAATTCCAAGGAGCAGGTGGAGATCGACGAGCAGCCGGAGCTGATGTCGCCGCTACGCAAGGGCATTATCGGCATGGAGCAGATCCACGAGCTGGCGGACCTCGTCATCGGTACCATCGCCGGCCGCACCACCAACTCGGAGATCACCCATCACAACAACAACTGCGGCATGGGCATCCAGTTCGCCGCCATCGGCCACCTGGTGCTGGAGGCGGCGCGGAAGCGGAAGCTCGGCACCCGGCTGCCCGCCGACCTGTTCATGACCCGCCGCACCGACGTGTCCTCACCCTGATCCGTGTGGCGGGTATGTAGGGGCGGGTTTCAAACCCGCCCGTGTGACTCGTTTGCGGAGACTTCCATGGCGACCACTCTCAGCATCGATCCTCTGCATCTGAAGGGACGGCACGTGGACCGCGCTGTCGAGGTATTGAAGCGCGACGGCGTCATCGTCTACCCCACGGACACCATCTACGGCCTGGGCTGCGACGTCACCAGCAAGGCCGCGGTGGAACGCATCCGCCGCATCAAGGGGCGTGATGCCAACAAGCCCATGTCGTTCGTGTGCTCCGACTTGGTCCAGGTGAGCCGGTACGGGCACGTGTCGAACTTCGTGCACCGCATCCTGAAACGCTTCCTGCCGGGTCCCTATACCTTCGTCCTGGCCGCCACCAAGGAAACGCCCCGGGTGCTTCAGTCCAAGCAGAAAACCGTAGGCATCCGGATTCCGGACCACCCCGTGCCGCTGGCGCTGGCGGAGCAGCTCGGCAACCCCGTGGTCAGCACCAGCGCCAACGAGAGCAACGAGGAAGTGGTTACCAACCCGGCCGACCTGGAACAGATCTTCGGACACAGGGTGGACCTCATCATGGAATGCGGAACCCTTCCGGTCCAGGCCTCCAGCGTGATCTCGCTGGTGAACGACACCATCGAGATCCTGCGCGAAGGGCAGGGGGATCTGGACTACTTCAAAGACCACGCGTGATCCGGTCCTTGTGAGCCCCTTCACCAAGCGCGTGTCCTGCCCGCATCAGCGTGCCCGTCAGTCCGTCTCCGAGACACCGTCTGGGTCCTGTTCTCGTTGACAGGCGCGCTGGGCGTGTGCGACTCTAAGAAACTTCGGAGGTGCACCATGCGAACGAAACGCGTCGCCACAGTCCTGATGGTGGGGGTAGTCGTGCCAGGACAACGGCGCCGCCTTCAAGGCAGTCCTGAAAAGGTAGCGTAAGACAGCGGATGTCGAGATGGGAGAGTAAAACGTGGGTAGACCGCAACCGGCAAGGAGGTGTCCAATGTTGCGTAAAGTGGTTGGAATCGTTGCTTTCCTGGCCGTCTTCGGGATCGCCATGCCGGCGCATCATGCGCTGGCCGCGGACAAATACCCGAGCAAGACGATAACATGGCTGATCCCCTATGCTCCGGCGGGTGGGTTCGATCTTCACAGCCGGGCCTTGAGCATCGGGATCAGAAAAGCCCTGGGCGTCAATGTCATTCTCAGGAACCGGCCCGGAGCTGGAGGTACGATCGCCTGGAACCTGACATGGACCGCCAAGCCCGACGGTTACACCATCTCCACCGTCAACGTCCCCGGAGCTATCGTGGCCGAGTTGTTCAACAGCCCCAAGCCAGCGTTCAAGTTGAGGGAATTCGACTGGCTCGGCCAGATCTCAGCCGGTCCCTACGTGTGGGCGGTAGGCACCAAGACCCCCTTCCACAGCTTGAAGGACATGCAGGATGCCAAGGAGGTCCTTGTCACGGGTACCGGGGTTGGCGCCACGGGTTGGGTCACGAACTTCTTGAGCGCCAATGTCATGAAGTTCAATGCCAAGTATATCTTGGGTTATCCCGGCGCGCCGGCGGCGAACATGGGTATCGTCCGAGGGGAAGGCCACGGGCGAGCACTGGGTCTGGACTCCCCGGGTCAGATGCGGTTTGTCGAGGACGGTGACATGAGGCCCTTGTGGGTCTACCTGGACCAACGCGATCCCAGGTATCCCGATGTCCCCACCGTCGGGGAACTGGGCTATCCACAGTTGAGCGTGCTCGCCTCTCATCGGGTGGTCACGGCTCCTCCGGGCGTCCCCAAGGACCGGTTGGCGATACTGCAGAAGGCCTTTGATACGGCGCTGAAGGATCCGGAGGTGCTCGATCGATTCAAGAAGATGAAAGCCAGGGTGGAGCCTGTGGTAGGGCAGGAGTGGGTTGCCATGCTGAACGGCTTCTATGACTTGATCGAGGAGTACGGCGACGAATTCAGAGGGATGCTACAGAAGAAATAGTAGCGGCCGGCTCGTTCTGGCAGCCCGTGACCATGAGAAGTGCTTACGGCTTCAAGATTCCCGAGATAGATCCCGAGTTGACCCGGGTGGGGCCCGGCACGCCGTGCGGCGAGCTCATGCGCCGCTACTGGCAGCCGGTGTGCCTCTCCCGCGATCTGGGAGAACTGCCCAAGCGTATCCGCATCCTGGGCGAGGACCTTGTGGCTTTCCGGGACGGCGAGGGCCGGCCGGGTCTGCTCTTCTTTCGCTGTAGCCACCGGGGCACTTCCCTGGAGTACGGCCGCATCGAGGGGCAGGGGTTACGGTGTTGCTACCACGGATGGTTGTATGACGTGGAGGGCAATATCCTCGATATGCCCCTGGAACCACCCGAGAGCACCGTCAAGGATCACCTCAAGCACCCTTGCTATCCGGTGCAGGAGTTCGGCGGGCTGGTTTTCGCCTACATGGGGCCTTTGGAAAAGATGCCGGAGTTGCCCAAGTACGATGCCTGGATACACGAGGGAGGGAAGTTCCACGCCCGGTTCGGCCCGAGGATAGGCGGTTCGGTCGACTGCAACTGGCTTCAGACCGAGGAAAACCTCATGGATGCGCTGCACACCGTGTGGCTGCATACGCTTCACAGCGGCTCCCAGTTTCCCACCCAGGTGTTCACCTCGCTGCCGGAAGAGCTCAGGTACGAAGAGACGGAAATGGGCATGCGCTTCGTCATGATCCAGAAGCTCGACGGCGGGAGATGGGCGGAGTTGGTCTGGGAAATGGTCATGCCCCTGAACGCTCACCTGGTCTACACGAACGAGCTCAAGACGACGAAAGTGAACCAGGTGTCCTTTTGCGTGCCCGTGGACGACACGCATGTCAGGTCGGCGAATATCCGGTGGATGCCGGCGGACGAGGACGAGACGCTGTTGAGCGGGCGCGCCAAGCTTGCGCCGGGGGGGAGGGCTGACACGAGCGACGAGTATCGCCAGCGCCACCCCGACGACAAGGAAGCCCAGGAAGGCCAGGGCGAAATCGCCAACCATCGGCTCGAGCATCACGTCACCTCGGATGAAGGCGTGCTGATGTTCCGCAGGATACTTCGGACGGCCATCGAGGCGGTAAAGGACAACAAGGATCCCAAGGGCATTTTACGGGATCCTCAAAAGGCCGCTTGCGTGCCGACGACGGCAGGGGCCGTGGTCTGGAAAGAGGGCGAGAAGCGCGTGCAGAATCTCTAGAGAACCTTCCCGAGACTTGACGTCGAGAGAGGGTCGGAGAGGCAGAGGCGGGCGCGCGTGAACGCAAGCGCGGACCGGTTGATACAGAGCGGAGTATCATGCAGAGTGGGGAGGAATTGGAATCGGCAAGGAGGTCTCCAGTGTTGCGTAACGTGATCGGAATCGTTTCTTTATTGGCCGTCCTCGGGACTGTCGCGCCGGCGCAGGTCGCCTTGGCGGCGGACAAGTTCCCAAGCAAGACGATTACCTGGCTGATTCCCTACGGTCCGGGGGGCGGGTTCGATCTTCACAGCCGCGCCATGATCCTGGGCATGAGGAAGGCGCTTGGCGTCAACGTCATCATTCGCAACCGGCCCGGGGCGGGCGGGAACATCGCCTGGAACCTGACCTGGGCGGCCAAGCCCGACGGCTACACGATTTCCACCGTCAACATTCCCGGAGCTATCGTCTCGGAACTGTTTCACGACCCCAAGCCGCACTACCGGTTGAAGGAGTTTGCCTGGATCGGCCAGATCTCGGCCGGTCCCTACATCTTCGCGGTGGGAGCCCAGACCCCGTTCAAGACCGTGGAGGATATGCGGAAGGCGGACGAGGTGCTGATTACCGGTACCGGGGTCGGCGGCACCGCCTGGGTCACGGAGGCGCTGACGTCGGCGGTCTTGGGGTACAAACACCGGTTCATTCTGGGCTACGCCAGCGCACCGGCTTCCAACATGGGCATAGTGCGGGGCGAAGGCCACGGCCGCGCGCTGGGCCTGGATTCACCGGGGCAGATGCGCTTCATCCACGACGGTGACCTGCGGCCGATGTGGGTCTATCTGGACGAACGTTCCCCGGATTTCCCGAATGTGCCCACCATCGGGGAGTTGGGCTATCCGAAACTGACCGTGCTGGCCTCGCATCGGGTGGTCACGGCGCCGCCGGGAATCCCAAAGGATCGGCTGGAGATTCTGCAAAAGGCCTTCAACGCCGCCACCAAGGATCCCGAAGTGCTGGTGCGTTTCGCCAAGATGAAGGCGAAGATCGAGCCGGTCGTGGGTGAGGAGTGGGTCACGATGCTCAATGAGTTCTACGACCTGATCGCGGACAACGGAGAGACGTTCAAGAAGTCGTTGAAGCAGTAGCGGGCGTCCGCGTCCGCTCGCGATGAGGAAGGGGAGGTTGCATGCATGCAGGCAGTCAGACTTTACACCGGTGACGACGGCGAGTCGCATTTCGAGGATATCGATCTCAAGTTCGAGCCGGATCGGCGGATGGAGACCACGTCTCCGGAAGGCGCCAAGACCGTGGCCGTGCGCAGGGTGCCGCCGGGCGTGCTGCTGGACTGGCATCCGGCGCCCCGGCGCCAGTACCTGTTCACGCTCTCGGGAGCCTGGGACATCGAATGTGGCGGCGGTGAGGTGCGGCGGTTCCAGGCCGGGGACATCATGCTGGCGGATGATTTGACGGGCCGCGGGCACACCAGCCGCGTCATCGGCGATGAGCCCCACGTCTTCGCGGTGGTGCCGCTGGCGGACTGACCTACGAACTATCGACGGTGGCGGAAGCGCCGCCGTCTACCACGAGTGCCGTGCCGGTGACGAAGGACGATTCGTCGCCGGCCAGGAACAGGATGGCGCTGGCTACCTCCCGGGGCTCTGCCCAGCGTTTCATCAGCGTGTGTTGAGCGCCCGTGCGACGCAGTTCTTCCTCGCTCACGCCACGGGCCTTGGCCCGCTCGATATGGAAAGGCGTGATGGTGGGGCCGGGACAGACGGCGTTCACCCGAATCCCGTGCCCCACTTCTTCGATGGCCAGCGTCCGGTTGAGGCTCACCACCGCGGCCTTGGTCACGTCGTACTGTCCCATTCCCGCCCGTCCGGCAACGCCGAAAACCGAAGACACGTTGACGATCGCGCCGCCGCCCCGTGAACGGAGCAGGGGAACGGCCGCCTTGCAACAGTGGACGGTGGCCATGAGATTGACCGCCAGGATGGAATCCCAACTGCCCGCGTCAGCATCCGCCAGGGCGCCGTACACGCGGATCCCGGCGACGTTGACCAGGATGTCCAGTCCCCCGAAGTGTGCCGCCGCGGTGTCCACCGCCCGGCGCGCCGCCTCCTCGTCGCTCAAGTCGGCGGCCATGGGCAGCACGTCCGCCGAAGCGAACCTTCCACGGATCTCTTCGGCCGCTGCCTCGGCGGCGGCGGCGTCACGGTCCACCAGGGCCAACCCGGCGCCTTCCTCGGCAAAGAGCATGGCGGTGGCGGCGCCGATGCCGCCTCCGCCGCCGGTGATGAGCGCGATCTTTCCCTGAATGCGGCCCACGCGTCGGCTACCTCGAGTGCCCCATGGCCGCCCGCGTAGCCACGTCGGCCGCGGGCACCGAATAGCCCTCGGCCTCCAGCGCCGCGGCCGCCACTTCTTCGTCTTCCTGCGGTGCAGCGCCGCTCACCCCGATGCCTCCCGCGACCTCGTCACCGATCCAGATGGGCAGGCCCCCCTGGCCGATGGCGATACGGCCCTGGTGCACCACCTGCACGCCGGTGTAGAAGACCGGTTTCGGGTTGGCCTTCTCCTCCAGGACCGCAGTGCTCTGCCGGAAAGCGGCTGCGGTGTAGGCCTTGGCGCGTGCGATGTCCGGCGCCACGAACTTGGTCCCGTCCATACGCCCGGCCCACATGAAGTTGCCGCTGCCGTCGACTATTGTCACCGTTACCTGATAACCCTTTTCCTCCGCTGCATGGATGCCCGCATCCACCAGCGCCCGTGCCTGTTTCATTCCAAAGCTCAAGGTATGATCCTCCCTGTGGTTTACTTGCGCGTCCTTGTACCGGGGAAACCCTGATCGTGTGTTCGGGCGTGGCTGTTGCAGGGGCGGGTTTCAAACCTGCCCCTGCCCGGAAACCGCCAAATCTACTCCCCGTCCCCCCTTCTCATCAGTCTCTCGAGCGGACGGCGGGGAACCGGTATCTCCGCGCCCGCGGCGAGCAGCTCGCGCACCATGCGCTTGCGGTTGCGGTCGAGATCGGCCATGGCCTCTTCGGGTGAGAGTCCCTCGCCGAAACATCCCGGCAACTCCGGATACTCCGCCCGCCGCATCCACCGGCCGTCGGCCCCCCGCACCGCGGCCACGCGGAGGACATAGGGCACGGCCAGATATTCCTCAAACGTCATGGTTCCTCGATGACCGGCGGCCACCGCGCCGCCTCCCCTGGATTCCGGCTTTCGCCGGAATGACGGATTCGGGCGCCCGGTCATTCCGGCGAAAGCCGGAATCCAGGGAGGGGCTGGGAAGGGCCGAATTAATTTCCAACGAGCACCGCCGCTTACGGTGCAATATTGACCCGTTCCTGCACCGCCTCGACCCACGCCGTGTCCTTGGGCAGTCTTACGGAGGTGGCACGGACGTGATGGAGCTTCGGATCCAGTCCCGGCGGGTCGGCTTGCTCCGCCCGCAGCATCCTGGCTGAGTCGATGAGGCACTTGCGCACCTGGATGATGGCGGAGTCGCTGGTGCCCAGGCGTTCGAGGGTACGGTCGAAGATCGGGCCCTGGCTTTCGGTCATGGCGCGATCCTGCATGCCGAAACCGGGTATGCCGCAGAACATGCGCGTGCGGTGAGCCTCCCAGTCCATGCCGTAGTCGCCGGCCGGACCCGCCGCGGGACGGATGTCGCCGTAAGGCCCGTTGACGGGCGGCCCGTACTCCGTGATGTGGGCGCTGAAGCCGGTCTTCAGGGACACCAGCTCTTCTTCCTTCAACGGCCGTGTCGGGTGCCATGTGATGGTCCAGTTGATCAGGTGCTCGTCGTCCGCGGGCACCCACGCGTGGGAATGCAGGATCGGGTCCTCATCCTGGGGCGGCGGCATGGTGTAGAAGGGCATGATGAACTGCGTGATGCGCCAGTAGTAGCGGTTGTCCTCGACATTGCGGCGGGCGCCGATCATGACGCCGTAGTCGGTGTCCACCACCTCGAACCGGGGGCTCCGGTCCGAGGTTCCCACCGCCGTGTCCACCCCGAACCCCGCCTTCTCGATGTTCTCGAGGGAGGTCGGGTCGGCCGTGTCCAGCGGCGCGTGCAGGAACGAGATGTGGCTCGAATCGATGCCACCCTCCATGGCCTGGAAGTAGTTGCTGTGCTGGTAGTACTTCGAGATGAACCGCTGGTTGTCCGGCAAGTTCAGCCACTCGAAGTCCGGCAGCTCGGTAAGCTGGGCCGGATCGCCCATGAACGCCCAGACCAGCCCGCCGCGCTCGCGGCATGGGTAGGCGGGGTGCCTCACGGCGTGCTTGAAGTCGGTTTCCGACGCCTCGTTGGGCATCTCCAGGCAGCGTCCGTCCAGTCCGTACTTCCAGCCGTGGTAACAACAGCGAAGGCCGTCCTTCTCCACCCGGCCGAAATAGAGCGACACGCGCCGGTGGGAGCAGTACTCGCCCAGCAGGCCCACCTCTCCCCCGGCGGTCCGGAAAGCCACCATGCTCTCGCCGAGGATCCGGACCCGCTTGGTCCGGCCTCCGGCTTCCAGCTCGCCGGAAAGCACCACCGGCACCCAGTAGCGCCGCATCAACTCGCCAATGGGCGTGCCCGGCCCCACCTGTGTCAGAATTTCGTTGTCTTCCTTGGTCAGCATGCCTTCCTCGGTGTTCTTCGGTTGTGCCGAGCCTAAAGAACTACAATCGGCGTTCCGTTTGTGTCAAGTTGCGTATGCCTCGTGAAGGGTGTCAGCAGGCTCGTGAATCGATGAAGCTGAGCACGGTATGCGAAAGAGAAGACAAGGTATAGCAGGGAGGCTCGGTATGGACGGGGGCTTTTGGTTCATGTTCGTGGCCAGCATCGCCGTGGGCGTGTACGTGGTCCATTCCTATGGTGTGCCGCGGGCGATGGAGGGCCTGTCGAGCGGCGGCCAGCTCCTGATGGCCACCCTGCCCAAGATGATCTTCGCGTTTGCCGTCGCGGGTCTGATCCAGGTCATCCTGCCAACGGACCTGATCTCCCAGTGGATCGGGGAAGGCTCCGGGGTGCGCGGGCTCATGATCGGTACGGCCGCCGGGGCGGTCACCCCGGGCGGGCCCATGATGCACTTTCCCATCGTCGCTTCACTGATGGCCTCGGGTGCCGGCGCCGGTCCCATCATAGCCTATCTGACGTCATGGTCCCTTATCGGCTTCCACCGGGTCATCATTTGGGAAATTCCCATACTGGGCGTGGAAATAACCGTGGCACGATTCCTGGCCAGTCTCGCGCTGCCGCCTCTTGTGGGCTTCCTGGGCGGCGTGATCTTCCACAGTCTGCCCGGCCGGGTGCCGGGACCCTGACGGCCGCGTAGGCGTCTCAGGACGCCGCTTCCTCGTCCTTCACCAGGTCGATCTCCCAGGACAGGTAGCGTTCCATGTCCTCGCGGGTCTTTCCCAGGGCGCCGGCCCAGACGCTGTGGCCGAAGTCGGCCTGCGCGTCCTCGGTGGAAACCCCGGTGCCCTCGAGCCCGTCCTCCAGCACTCCTCCGCCGCTCTCCCATGAACGGGTCCCGCCCGCCAGCACCCGGACGTCGCCGTAGCCCAGTTGCCGAAGGGTGCCGGCCGCCAGCGTGGACCGGACGCCGTTGTCGCATACCAGAGCCAAGGGCAGGGTCTTGTCCGGCGCCGTCCGTCCGGCGTCCAGCTCCAGGCGGCCGCGGGGAAGCCATCGGGTGCCGGGAATGTGGGCGAAGCCGTACTCCCCGATGCTGCGGACGTCCAATGCCAGCGCGGATGACTCGATGTGGGCGCGGAGCGCCGTCGCGTCGATCGGGGTCGCCTGGTCCCGCGCCTCCTCCAAACCGAAGACCGTGGGCTCCGGGACGCCTTCTTCCAGCGCGTGGCCGGCGTTGGCCCATTCCCGCACGCCGCCGTCCAGGATCGCCACGTCGCGGAAGCCGAGATTCCGGAGCAGGGAGGCGGCCCAAACCGGCCGCAGGTCGTCGTCGGAGACTACGAATACGGGCGCCGCGCGCACCGCGAGGAAATTCTCATGGGCCAGCGCCATCTGCCCCAGCGGCAGTGAAACGGAGGCGGGTATGTGGCCGGTCTCGTACTCCTCGGGGAGCCGCACGTCCAGCAGGTAAACGGTCTCGCCGGATTCGTAGACGGCGCGGAAGTCGTCACGCGCGCGGCGACGGATTCGCTCGCGCGAGGCGAGCGCATCGGTGGCCTCGCGGATTCGGGCGGACCGGCCGGGCGAGACCGGCCGGGGCACTTCCTTCCCCGGACCGGTGGCGATGTCGCCGCCGGCCAGGAACCAGCCCATGACGCCGTTCTCCAGGGCGTAGATGCTGGTGAAGCCGTTGTCGTGCAGCAGTTGCGCTCCGAGGATGCCGCGGGTCCGGCCCGCGCAACTCACCACCAGCGTCGTGTCCTCCGCCAGCGGCAGCCGCGGCGCGTCCACCAGGAGATTGCCTCCCGGAATGTGGTACGTCTCCGGCACGTGGCCGCGCAGGTACTCCTCCCGCGACCGCACGTCCACGACCACCACGTCCTCGCCGCCCTTGCGCCGGCCGGCCAGCTCTACCGCGCTCAGGTGGGTGACGTTGCCGCCGTGGGCGACGCGTTCGCCGTATTCCTTTCCGTGCACGCCCCAGCCCGAGCGCACCGGCAAACCCTGGCGCTGCCACTCGTCGAGGCCGCCAGCGAGGATGCGGACGTCGGTGTAGCCCATACTTGCCAGCGTCTCCGCCGCCATAGTGCTACGGCGCCCGTCATCGCAGCACAGCACGACGGGAACGCGCCGGTCCGGCACCATCACCGGCAGCCGGATCTCCAGAGCGCCGCGGTTGACCGGGCTGGTGCCGGCGATCTGCGCCCGCGCGAACTCGCCGCGTTCGCGCACGTCGATGCAGGCGTAGAGCGTGTCCGAGGCCAACAGGGCCTGCAGAGCCGAAGGATCGATGGAAGGGTTGCTCAAATCCGTCTCCCTTGGTCGATGGTCTGCTCGACGCGCCGGCCGCCGGAACAGCCGCTCCGGTTCACCAATCGCGCGAAACAATCCATCGTGTAACAGAAGGGCTTTCGTGATGCGAGGCGAGGGGACCTCCTTCCGGTGCCGTGCGGCCTCCCCGCCTCGTGGTCCCGGACACCCCACGGTCATCCCGGGCATCCCACCATCATCCCGAATACCTCACGGTCATCCCGAACAACACAGACGTCACCCCGGCCCGGATCAAGTCCGGGATGACGGGTTTGGGCGCCGCGGGTCGTTTACGAGGCTACGGAGAATGCGGGCACCGGAACCGGTGTTTTCACGGCAACGACCGGTTTGCGCGCGTCCAGGTGTTCCCATAGATTGAGCTGTCGACGGGCGACGCCATCAGGGAAGGGAAGGCGATGATCAAGGCATGGGATGCGGACGGACATGTCTCGGAGTCCGAGGTTACATTCTCCGACAAGTATTGGGATGCCGACCTCCGATCCCGCCGGCCCGAGGTGATCGAGATCGGCCCCGGCCGGGCGCTGCGCTGGTTGATCGACACCCGGGCGTTCCCGGTACGGACTGGTCCGTATCAGCAGGCGGGTTTTCCGCTGAGCAAGGACGGCCGGCCGGCGGAAATCACGCCGGGCATCAACGCCGCGGATCCGGTGGAGAGCGCCGAACTCCGCACGGTGGCGGCCCGCCTCGAGCAACTGGACCGCGAGAACACCCAGGTCCAGGTGATTTATCCCACCATGTTCCTTTCCTATCCCATCACGTTTGACCGGGAGCTGTCCGTGGCCATGATACGGGCCTACAACAACTGGATCGCGGACATGGCCGGCCAGGCGCCGGACCGGCTCAAATGGGTCACCATCATCGATCCCATCGATCCCCGGGCGTCGGCCCGGGAGATCGAACGGACGAAGGAGATGGGCTCGGTGGGGGTGATGATGCTGGGGATGACCGGCCATCACCGGGTGGACGATGACTCCATGAGGCCGGTTTGGGAGGCGGCCGCGGCCGCCGGGCTCCCGGTGGCGGTGCATACCGGCCACAGCTTCCGGGCCCTGGGAGAGGTCTGCGACACGCACCACGACAAGACCAGCATGGCCTTCTGGCTAACGGTGCAGTTCGCGTTCCAGCGGGTGATCTCCAAAGGCATCGCCGACCGCTACCCCGACCTCCGCATCGCCTTCCTCGAGGCGGGCTGTTCCTGGGTGCCCGCGGTGGTGGAGCGGGTGTCGGATTACAGCGGCCTCGGCGACGCCCGGGCCGGAGCGGATTTCAACCGCGGCTATCTGGCGAAACACAAGCCGGAGGAGTATATCCGCCGCGGCCAGATCTATTTTGGCTTCGAGGTGGATGAGCGACTCTTGCCGTTCGCCGTTGAGGAGTTCGGCGACGAGTGCTGGCTCTACGGCTCCGACATCCCCCACGGGGATCGGCTGGTGGACTCGGTGAGCGTCTTCCTGGAGCGCACCGACATCAGCGAGGACACCAAGCGGAAGCTCCTGGTGGACAACGTCGCCCGCTTCTACGGCCTGGATCCGGAAAGCGGGAAGACGGCGCAGGGAAGGGCGTAAGCGAGGGCAGAGAGGGTGCGGTCTCGCGGGCTACGCGGTCGCCCGCCCCTCGCGTATCACCGCGCCGGCGGTGGTGGCCACGCACGCGGCTTTTTCGGGATCCCGGATGATGCCCTTGGGATCCTTCCCGACCCTGACGTCCGCGATGGCGGTCTTGAGTATCTTGCGGAACAGCAGCACGCCTTCATCCGAGCTCACATGGTGTTCCATGGCGTGGGCCACGATCTCCCCCTGACCCTCCTGGGCCTCCTTGTCGTCGGGATAGCGCTGGCTGTACTCGTAGTCCCGGGGTCCCCGGCCCGCCGGCGCGAGCTTCTCGCGGCCTGACAGCTCCGAAGGATCGGCGCCGTCCGGAATCCAGCGAATGTTCCCGCCCAACTGATGGGTGTCGTCGACGGGCACGCAGAAGGACACCTGATTCACCTTCTCCGTTACGGGCTCGTCCGTGTAGGTCAGGTGCACGTTCAGCGGCATGAGGTTCTCCCAGATGACGTCGGCCCAGCGCCCGTCCTCCAGCCTGCGCGTCATGATGAAGCGCATGCCGATGTCCGTTTCCTCGTAGACGAGCCGTTCCGGCAGTGTGTCGTGCGCCTGGGTGGGGAACTGGGGTCCGCTGTGGACCGTGTGCAACCACACGGCGTGGAGCGCGTCCATCAGGTTCTCCTCGCTCTGGAGCCAGTTGCAGTTCTCGGCTCCGCCCACCCGCGGGCCGAAACGGGCTTTGAGCGTTCCACCTTCCGCCAGCAGCACGTCGTAGCGCGGCAGCAGCGGCATCTTGTCCAGCGGCCCCATGTAGGCGAACACCAGTCCGCCGAACTCCTGCACCGGGTAGGCGGGGTGCCAAAGGTGGTCCTTCACGGTGCTCTCCGGGGGTTCCAGCGGCATGTCGAGGATGCGTCCCTCGACGTCGTAGAGCCAGCCGTGGTAGCAGCAGCGCAGGCCGTCGTCCTCCACCCGCCCGTACTCCAGCGAGGTGCCCCGGTGGCTGCAACGAAAGAACAGCAGCCCGGCGCGTCCGCGCCCGTCCCGGAACGCCACCAGATCCTCCCCTAGGATGCGAATGCGCCGGGGCAGACCGTTGAGGTCGGCCGCGAGGCAAACCGGCTGCCAGTACCGCCGCATCAGCTCGCCGCACGGCGTGCCCGGCCCCACCCGGGTGAGCTCGGGGTCTATGTCTGGAATCTTGAGACCGTAGGCGCTCCTCATGAAGAACCTCCTTGGTTGTCCAACCACTCGTGTGGCGTCTCGGGAAACTCTGATCGATCGCCGCGTGCGGGCGCGGCGGTTGTAGGGGCGGGTTTCAAACCCGCCCGTGGCCGCTTTAACGCTGAATCGTGGGACACCACAGCGGACGCTTCGGCGTTTGGCAGCGGATATATCAATACCTACTCGGGGAGTAAAGCGTACGGCAGGGTCCCAGCGCTTCCGTTGACAACGCTACCGGCATTTTGATACGGGCGGGGCAGGCGTTTGCACCGGTAGGGTCCGAAACAAGGAGCGATAAAATGGCGGATACCCAAACGGATGTCATTACCACCAGGACGTTCTTCCACGTTCCTTCGGAGTCCGATGCCGCGGCCCTTCCGCCGGACGAGTATGAAGCGCGGTTTCTGCAGGTCCAGGCGGACACCGTGAGAGCTTTTCGGAACCACCCGCCCATACCCGACGAGGTCCTGAACGACCGCGACAAGGCGCGGCGGTACTTCGGCGTGTGGCAGATGAACCACAGCTTCTTTGCCAAGATGTTCCCCAGCTACCTGATGAACATCGCCGCCAAGTGCCCCTACCAGGATGTTCGGCGCGAGATCCTGCACGACTGTTGGGACGAGGAGGTGAGCGATCCGGACGCCGACGGGATGTGCCACATCGAGGTGCTCTACTACGACTCCGGAAAGCTCGGCATCACCCGCGAGGAGGCGGAGGCCTTCGAGCCCACCCCGATCTTCATGGCCTGCATGCACGCGCTGGACAACTTGAGCCGCACGCTGACGTGGCAGGGCGGCTACGCCGCGGTGGGCGGCCTGGAAAGCATCCGGGTGGCGGTCAAGCGGGGCTATCTCGACAAGGGAGAGTTCGAAGGTCCATGGGCCGCCAGCGCCAACCGGGTTGAGAAGCTCTGCGGTATCCCCGAGGGCTCCCTGATGAATGCCGGTCTCCACCAGGCCAAGGACCAGCTCCACGGCGGCGGAGTGCTGGACATCCTCAAGAAGTACGCCACCACACGGGAGATCCAGGAAGAAACATTCTGGGCCATCAAGACCGCCCGGTCGTTCCGGGCCATCACCACGAGAGAGCAGATCAGGCTGGCCCGGGCCGCCATCGGCCTCCCTGCCGATGAGTTGGTCGTCACTTGACCGGGGAACCGGGGAAATACACGCATTCCCCCGGTTTTCGTTTGTTGGCAACGCTCCGTTTCGCTGGCCGGGTTGCACCCGGGCCAGGCCGCCTTCCCGGCATACATTTCGATTGACATGGCGATGACCCTTGGGATTACATCTCATTTCGTGCCAACGGGTTGTAGGTGACTGCCAAACAAGCGGCGTACTCTTCCGTGATCGAAACTGACGAAACCTGCCGCACAGGAGAGGAGTTCGTGATGAGACATCGGATGCTATGGGTCGCATTGGGAGCAGCTTTCGTCCTCTTGGTCGCTGGCTCGCTTCCCCCGGACGCGTTAAGCGCGGAGAAACCGTTCGCCAAGGGAAAGAGAATCCGCCTCATGATACCGTTCTCTCCTGGCGGCGGCACGGACGTGTATGGTCGGGTTGTAGCCCGGCATCTAGGCAGATACATCGCGGGCCAACCCACCGTCATCGTCCAGAACATGCCCGGGGCCGGTGGCACGATCGCTTTCAATTTCCTCCACCACTCGGCCAAGGCGGATGGGACGATCCTGGGGGTGTCGTCCAGCGGCACCTTGACCAGACAGCAACTCGGCTATCCGGGCGCACGGTACGACCTCAGGAAGATGCCGATCATTTCCGTGGCCGGGTTCAGCATCATCACCTATGTCGGAGCACACGTGGGGGCAACCAACCTTGGAGAGTTGCTCAAGCTGAAACTTGAGAGGCCGCTGGTGAGGGCGGACACCTCGCGGGAGTCTTCCACCGCCATGAGACGTTCGGTCGTTTTCGAGGCCATCCTCAAAGACATTTCCAGCAAGCAGATTTACGGCTATCCGGGGTATGCCGACGTAACGGCTGCGATACAGCGCGGCGAGGCCGACATATCCGGTATGAGCCCGCCAGGCTTCAACGCGATGGTGCGGCCGTTGGTGGAGGACGGCAAGGCGTTCGTCCTGTACCATTCGGGTTTGCTGGACGCTCAGGGGAACATCATACGCGATCCCGCCGCGGCGGAATACCCCACCTTCGAGGAGGAATATCGCAAGCTCTTTGGCAAATCCCCTTCGGGCATCGCCTGGGAAGCGTTCAAGTCGTTGGTGGTCTCGGGGGGCAACTTCGAAAAGGGCCTGTTCGCTCCTCCCGGAACTCCCAAGGGAACGATAAGCGTGTTGGCGAACGCCTTTCAGAAGATGCTACAGGATCCGAAGTACGTCGCGGACGCGACCAGGATCTTCGGCGCGCCCATCAAGACGTTCGTCGGCGCTGATGCCGAGGTGATCCTCGACCGCGCCATGACCGTGCCGCCGGAGATCCAGGGGTTTCTCAAGAAGCTGCTGAAGGGTTAGGGAGCACGGTCATCACGGTGGGCCAGGGTCTCGCTTTTTCAAACGCCCGCGAAGTCCGCAGGACGCCCAGGTCGTCACCGTAGCGGCCGATGAGCTGCAATCCGACGGGTAATCCCTTCTCCGTGAACCCGCAGGGGAGGGAAGCGGCCGGCTGGCCGGTAAGGTTCCACAGGATCGTGAGCAGCGTGGTGCTGGCATAGTGCGGCACCTCGAAACCGTTGATGGTTTGCGGCGGCTGCCGCACGGGATAGGCCGGAACCGGGGTGGTGGGCGTAGCCAGAAGGTCGTATCGCTCGAAGAAGTCGGTCATGCGGGCGTTTAGGCGTTCCAGCTCGCGAAGCGAATGGGAGTATTCCTCGCCGGTGACCCGGCTGCCGCGCTCCAGCACCGAACGGACGTAGGGCGTCAGATCGTCCGGACAGGTCTTGAGAAGGTGTCCCCAGGCGGCGTACTTGTCCGCGTTCCGCACCGGGTCGGCAATCTCGAACAGGTCGACGTCTACGGGCGGGCTCTCCGCTTCCACGCGACAGCCCAGGACTTCGAGGTTCCGTGCCGCCGACTCGGCCAAGTTCCGGACTTCGGGATCGACGTGGGCAATCCCGAGATCGGGGCTCCAGGCAACCCGAAGGGACGGCATCGGATCTTCGATGTCGCCGACGAAATCCGGCGGCGTTTGCCGCGTGGCGTTGGGATCCCTTGGGTCGTGGCCGCACAGCACCGACAGCATGATGGCCGCGTCCCGGACCGAGCGGGCCAATGGCCCCGGGCAGGTGTGGAGCGGCAGGCCGAGGAAGCCGCCGTACATGGGAATCCGTCCGAAGCTGGGCTTGAAGCCGTAAACGCCGCAGAACGCGGCCGGAGCCCGGATGGAGCCGGCGCCGTCGGTGCCGGTGGCGAAGGGCGCCAGCCCCGCCGCCACCGCGGTCGCGCTGCCGCCGCTGGAGCCGCCGGAGGTCCGGCTCCGATCCCACGGCGTTCGGCAGTCGTCGCTCAACCGGTTCCAGGTTTGTCCGTAGGAGCCGAACTCCGGTGTATTGGTCTTGCCGAGGATGATGGCCCCGGCGCGCCGTAGCCGCTCCACCACGACGGAATCTTCCCGTGGCACGAATCCCTGGTAGGCCAGGGACCCGCCCGTGGTGCGAAGTCCCTTGGTGAACTCCAGGTCCTTCACGGCCACCGGAATACCCGACAACAACGGCAGGCGATCCGTTCGTGCCGCCGCGGCCTCCGCTGCCGCCGCGGCGCGCCGGGCTTCGTCTTCCGCGACCGTCAGATAGGCCTTGAGATCCGGGTTGAGCCGGGCGATGCGTTCGAGAAACGCTTCGACGACCTCGCGTGGCGAAAGTTGACGCGTGTGGATCAGATGGATCAACTCGTGAACCGGGGTAAAGGCAAGCTCCTCCATGGTTGCACTATGCTGCCGTGGCGCTGGTATTGAAAGGCAACCGGGGACGCTACCTGGCGGAACATGCATGTGGTAGGTGAAAAGCCACGGAGGAGTCATGGGCGATGTAGGCCTGCGCTGGTTCCTGAACCGTTTGAGGAGCGAGGGTGAACTGGTGGAGGTGGACCGGCCCGTTTCGCCGGTCCACGAGCTGGCCGCACACGTGGACGCCAGCG
Organism: uncultured Binatia bacterium (SeqCode); assembly: GCA_965221155.1. Lineage (GTDB taxonomy): Bacteria > Desulfobacterota > Binatia > UBA9968 > JAJDTQ01 > JAJDTQ01. The sequence goes on from OZ244869.1 coordinate 4,506,767, forward strand.
AGCGGGGCGAGAACAAGGGGTTCCTGTTCCGGGCGGTGAAGGGCCACAACGTGCCGGTGGCGGCCGGTTTGTACGGCAGCACCAGACGGCATCTTTTGGGGCTGCGCATGGGCGGCATGGCCGAGTTCGCCGAACGGCTGGAGCAAGCCATCGCCCGCCCGGTTTCGCCGGAGCGGGTCGGCGGTCTACACGCGAGTTGCCAGGAAGTTCGGTTCCCCGGCGAGGTGGGACTGGAATGCCTGCCGATACCGACGCACTTCCCCGGGGACGGCGGCCCCTACATCACCTCGGGCGTCGTGATACTCCATGACGGTAGACGAATGAATGCGGGGGTTTACCGCATTCAGGTTCATGGTTCACGTGAACTTACCGTCATGACCAACCGCTTCCACGACGGCCACGGGATCCTGGGCGAGGCGTTGGCCGCGGGGCGTAGCGTCGACGTCGCCATCGCCGTCGGTGTGGACCCGGCGCTCTTCATCTCCGCCTTCTGGCCGGTGGGTCCTCACGCCGACGAGCTCTGCGTGGCCGGCGCGTTGCTGGGGCATCCCTTGGATGTGGTGCCGGCCCTTACCGTGGACCTCGACGTGCCGGCCCATGCCGAGATCGTCATCGAGGGCCGGATCAGCGCTACCCAAAGGATGTTCGAAGGTCCTTTCGCTGATATCACGGGACAGGTCACCCCGGGCGGCGAGCAGCCTGTGGTGGCGGTCTCCGCCATCACGACACGGCGTGACCCCATATACCACACGGTGCTGGGGTTCAATTCCAGGGAGCATTTCAAGTCGCGCAACAACGATTTCTGGCATGACTATCAGGCCGCGGGCCGGGCTCGGGTCCGAGGGCTCAAGCTTGGCACCGCCTACGATGTCCACTTTCCACCTGCCGGGCGGAACTTCCACGCCGTGGCCTCCCTGCGCAAGCTGGACGATGCCATGCCGCGCCGGCTTATCGACGGCTTGTTCGCCACCTACGGATATCTGAAACGCGTTGTGATCGTGGACGACGACATCGACATCCGGGATCCGGCGCAGGTGGAGTGGGCCCAGGCCACCCGGGTGGGGCGCCCCGGGCAGATCACCATCGAGCGGGGCTTCGGATCGCGCATCGACGCTTCCCGTGATCCCGCGGACGACCGCGTTGTCAAGATGGGGATCGACGCCACGGTGCCGCTGGACCAGCGCAACGAGGTCATTCGTCCGGGATTGTCGGAGTCCGGCCTCCACAACGAAAACACGTAGACCCGCTGCCAACAGCTCAGTTCATTCGGACATGGAACCCACACCACAGTCGTCCATCAAGCGGTGCAGGCTCTACGCGTTGCTCTCCGGCCTGTGCTGGAGCTTGGCCGGCGTCTTCATCAAATCGCTGGCGCTTCACCCCGTGGTGATCGCCTTTTACCGGGCGTTCTTCGCGATGCTCTTTTTCATTCCCTTCGCCGGGACCCGGCGATGGCGTCCGAGACCGCGTCTGTTGTTCTCCGGTCTGGTGTTTACCGCGGCCACGAGTTCGCTCGTGTGGGCCACCAAGCTCACCACCGCGGCCAACGCCATCGTGCTGCAGAACACCGCCCCGGTATTCGTCTGCGTCTTGCTGTACCTGTTGTTTCGCGAGCGAGCGACGCGGGCCAACCTCGTGACCCTGTTTCTCGGCATGGCCGGGATCCTCATCATTTTCGGCGCCGCTGCGGGCGCACAGGATCTCCCGGGCGTTGCCGTTGGGCTCGGCAGCGGGTTCATGCTGGGGGTCTATTTCGTCAACCTCCGCGCCCTCAAGGGCTTCGATCCGTTCGCCTTGATGCTGGCCAACAACCTGGTCTCTGTCCTCGCTCTGGCCGGTTTCGCCTACCTCCACCTCGCGGTGTCCGTGACCGAGCTCGCGGCCCTGGCGTGTCTGGGCGTCGTCCAGTTCGCGTTCGCGCACTTCCTTTTTTTTAAAAGCATCGAGCGCATTTCGGTGCAGGAGGCGTCGCTCATCTCCCTGGTGGAGCCGGTGCTCAATCCGCTGTGGGTGGCGCTATGGGTGGGGGAGTTGCCGTCCCCGGCCACACTCATCGGCGGCGGGCTGATCCTCGGCGGGCTCGCGTTGCGCTACGTGCCCCTCGGATGGGGAGGGGACGTAGACGGTCGGGCGTCCTCCCGAACTTGATCCGGGATACAGGGGAGGGGTGAATTGTAGCGATCATCTCAAGCCGTTCCCTTGCGCATTGACTTTCCGCGGGCCATGCCACAAGTTACTGTCAGGGCCGACAAACCGACATGGTGGGAGTTCATCAGTTGAAACAACCCTTCCTGACCACGCACCACGGAGTTCTCTACGACGCAGATTGCCTTGAGATTGAATGAACTGAAGATGGTGATTCCGGAGAGAGCCATCCTCATTTCGACGAAACCAGGAGATGTCGTGTTCGACCCCTTCGGAGGTGGAGGGTCCACATACCAGGCAGCAGAGAAGCTTCACCGTAATTGGATAGGCACCGAACTCTATGACTCCATCCACATCCGGGAGCGTATGAAGGAGAACCATACACTCTTTCCTGCTCGGGAGCCCCGGTTCGAGTTTGAGGGGTTGTTCACTCATGAAGATAAGCAAGATGCGGTTTTACGGAGGGTCGAGAGACAAGGTGTGCCGGCTCGGCCTGTCACACATCTTTCTTGAGCTTCTGGAGGTCCTTGTTTCCACAGAGATTCGTGTGCTCAATGAAAAAACAGGCGAACGGTGCAGGCCGCGTTCGCGAATCGATCAACGATAGATTCGGTGGATACGAAGATTGGGTTCAGTCGAAGTCTGGTGATGTGGATTGGGTGAAGCGATTCCGGTACAGTCAGGCTATCGTATCCAGAATAGGCGTGGAGATTCAGGTTTCGGGGAGAAGTGATCTCCTTGCCAGGGTTATTCACATCCGCAATAGCCTCCAGGACAGCCATGTCGATGTCGGCGCGATAGTCGTGCCATCCGACGAGTTCGAATTCCTGTTAACCGACCGCGTTGCCAATTTCAGCTATGCCGTTCGTTACGTCGAGCAGGAATTGCGGGAAGCGAAGGACTACCCGATTGTATTATTGGCAGTAGAGCATGACGGATTTTCGGACAAAGCGCTTCCGAAAAAGATTACCAACAAGGGGAGCCGGGGGTAGTGAAAATGGCCGTAGGCAAGACACTGAGCCGCCATATCATCCAGGAAGGCGGATGGCGCAACGACGGGGCAGGGGATTTGCTCTCGCTCCTGGAGCCCATCGCCCTGGCCGGAAAGATACTCGCACGGGAGGTCGATCAGGCGGCTCTCGCCGGCACCCTGGGTCTGGCGGGCGACGAGAACGCCACCGGTGACATGCAGAAGAAGCTCGACGTTATCGGCAACGAGATCGTGATGGACGCCTTCGCGGCCTGTAGCCTGGTGGCGGGCATCGTGTCGGAGGAGTTGAACGAGGCCGTGGTGATGAGCACGTCGGAGGATGCCCGGTACCTGCTGTGCACGGATCCCCTGGACGGCTCGTCCAATACCGACGTCAACGCCCCGCTGGGGACGATTTTCGGCATTCTTCGGCGTAGCCGCCAGGGGGAGCTCTCCGGCGAGGAGTTCCTGCAGCAGGGCTCGGAGCTGGTATGCGCCGGTTACGTGCTCTACGGCACCAGCACGGTGCTGGTCTACACGGTGGGCGCCGGCGTTCATGGATTCACCCTGGACCGGGGCGTGGGCGAGTTCATGCTGTCCCACGAGGATATCCGCTGTCCGGACACGGGGACCGTCTACAGCGCCAACGTCGGGCGTCACAAGGGCTGGGACCCCGGGGTGCGGAAGTATCTGGATTACGTGACGGACCAGGACAAGCCCAGCGGCAGACCCCACTCCCTGAGGTACACGGGTGCGCTGGTGGCGGATCTGCACCGCTGCCTGCTGGAGGGTGGCGTGTATTTCTATCCCGGCGATCCCGGGAACCCCAACGGCAAGCTGCGGCTTCTCTACGAGTGCGCGCCGCTGGCGTGTGTGGCGGAGCAGGCGGGCGGCGCGGCCAGCACCGGCAAGGGGCGGCTGCTGGACGTCACGCCGGAGGGCATCCATCAGCGCATGCCCATCGCCGTCGGCAGCGTTGAAAACGTCGCGCTTTATGAACGGTTCGTGGCGGAAGGATGATCCCGCCCCAGGAGGATGAGTGATGACCGAGAGAGTACGAGAGGTTCTGAGCTGGTACGGCAGCGACAATCCCGGGACCCTGACCAATCTGTCCCGGATCCTCAATCACGGCCGGCTTGGCGGCACCGGCAAGTTCGTGATCCTGCCCGTGGACCAGGGTTTCGAGCACGGCCCGGCCCGGAGTTTCGCCCCCAACCCCGCGGGATACGATCCGCGTTATCACTTCGAGCTGGCCCTGGACGCGGGCTGCAACGCGTACGCGGCGCCGCTGGGCTTTCTCGAGGCCGGTGCCCGGGATTTCGCCGGCGAGATTCCGCTCATTCTGAAGGTCAACAACCACGATAGCCTGAACGACGAGAAGGACCCGCTCCAGGCGGTCACCTCCAGCGTGTCGGATGCGCTGCGCTTGGGGTGCGTGGCCGTGGGCTTCACCATCTACCCCGGCTCGGAGCACCGTTTCGAGATGTACCAGCAGATCCGCGCCATCGCCCACGAGGCCAAGCAAAACGGGTTGGCCGTGGTGATCTGGTCGTATCCCAGGGGTTCGGGGCTCAGCAAAGCCGGCGAAGCCGCCGTCGACGTGTGCGCCTACGCGGCCCAGATCGCCGCCCAGCTCGGCGCCCATATCATCAAGGTGAAGTTTCCCGGCGAGAACATCGAGCAGGATGCGGCGCGGAAGGTCTACGAAAAGGAAGGCGTCCCCATCGCCGATCCCGCGGACCGGATACGCCACGTGGTCCAGTCGGCCTTCGATGGCCGGCGCATCGTCATCTTTTCGGGCGGCCCCGCAACCACCGACGAGGCGCTGCTGGCGGAGATCCGCGCCATCCACCAGGGGGGCGGGTTCGGGTCCATCATCGGGCGAAACTCGTTCCAGCGGAGCAAGCCCGACGCCCTGGCGCTGCTTGACAAGGTGATGCGGATCTATGCCGGAGAAGCCGTTTAGGGCCTGGTGTCGCGCCATCGCCCGGTTGCGGCCCGGGCATGCCTGTGGTAACCATCCCCGTCATGCCTCTTCAGAGAACCAAGGAGATCAAGCGGCGGCGCAGGCGCCGGAAAAGTCTGGCCAAGCTGCGTGTGAAGTTTCAGGGAGCCAGGACCGAGCAGGCGCGCAAAAAGTTGCGGGACAAGGCCTTCAAGATCTCTTCCGCGGCCGTTCTGGAATAACTCCCGTCTCGTCACGCAGGCTGCGTTTGCGGGCGCGGGCGGGTTTGAAACCCGCCCCTACAAGGGTTTGCGTCCTATGACCAGCGATGACGTCAGGGGCGCAGGCAGTTCCACCCGGCCCGTATCCACCAGCCCGGCGCGTTCGAACCAGCCACGGATCTCGTCCAGCGTGTAGCAGCGCCCGCCGTCTGTCGTCAGCAGCATCAGGAGACTGAAGACGGTTCCAGCGTCGGTCTCCGTGCGGGTCCCTTCCAGAATGTGGTCCTTGATGATGAGGCGGCCTCCAGAGACCAGTGATTTCGAGAGTTTCCCTATCAAGGCCTCATTCGTTGCCTCATTTTCGCCGTGGATGATGTTGGACAGGAAAACCACGTCATGGCCAGCGGGAATGGCGTCCGTCCGATAGTCGCCGGCGACGCATTCTATGCGCGCGGCCACATCGGATGCGCAGACGTAGCGCTCGGTGATTCGCAGAGTCCCGGGCAGGTCGTATAGGGTGGCGTGCAGGGCCGGGTAGCGCCGGCACAGGGCAATGGGATAGGTGGCCGGTCCGGGCCCGATGTCCAACAGCCGTCGCGCGCCGCCGAGGTCCAGGGCATCGGCCGTGACCTCCGCGTCGCCGCGGGAGTTGACCAGCGAGTCCATGGCCTCGATGAAGATTCCGGTCTCGGCTTCGTCGGTCTGGTACATGTCCGGCAGGCGGGCGGGCCGCCCGGTACGCACGGCGTCCTCCAGCTTCCCCCAGGCCTCCCACATCAGGGCGTCGAAGCGGACCATGCCACTGAAATCCTTGGGCGATGCGCTTTGCAGGTAGGTTGCCGACAGGTCGTTGAGACGATAGCGCGGGCCGTCCTTGTCCACCAGTCCCATGACCGCAAGGGCGTCCAGAAGGAGACCCGTGGCGCGGGCCTCGGCGCCGATGGCGGCGGCCACCGCGGCCGCGCCGGCGTCCCCCTCGTCCCTCAAGGCGTCGAACACCCCGAGTCCCACGGCGGCCTGCAGGATCCGGGCCTCCACGTACCCGCCCGCGATACCCGCGAGCCGGGCGAAACCGTCACTCATATCGGTTCCACGATCCGGTAGGTCCGGCTCTTGGGCTTTATGGGGGCAAGGATGCCCATTTTCACCAGGCTGCGGATGTCGCGATAGGCGGTGTCGCGGTCGACCTCGGCGATGCGCTGGTAGTCGGCGGTGGAAAGCAGCTTGTTGTGGGACAGTGCGTACACCAGCAATCGCTGTTGACGAGGGCCGAGGCGGGAGCGGTCGAAGCGGTCGAGCCACAGGAGGGTCTCGTCGTCGTAGATGGGGGTATTGCGCAGCGTGACGGTAAAAAAGAAGCCCTCGGTGGAGAACTCCGGTGGCCGAAGCGCGTTGTGCTCCATTTCCTGGAACATGCGCGGCACGCCTTCGCCGATCTCACGCATGTAGCCCAGGTCCGACAGCACGCGCACCAAGAGGGGATTGCGCGAGAAGTGAACCCGCTGTTGCCGGTTCAGGTGGTCAACGGCGACGGGCGCAGGCAGCCCGCCCGGACTCCGCACCTCCAGTCGGTCGTCGAACATCCAGATTTCGATCTCCGCGCCGGTGATGGCGTAGTCGCGGTGAGCGACGGCATTGACCAGGGCCTCCTGCCAGGCCAAAGAAGGGTATTCGAGGCGTTCCCGAAAGAACAGGTCGTGCAAGACCATTCGTTCGCGGATGTGCTCCTTGATACGCCCCACGGCCTCGTCGATGAGGGTCCACAAGGGGCGGTCGATGCGCACCCGCTTGACCACGTTCAGGGACTCCCCAGAGCGTCTTTCGATGCCCTCGTACTTGACGAAGTCGATGCCGCAACGCGGATGCCACCTCGTCGGCTCCGCGGCAAACAGCAGCAAGGCGGCGGTGGAGACCTCGGGCTTGTCCACGGGGCCGCGGACGAGATGATAAGCACGGGACAGCAACGAGCGGGGATCGGTCCGGGCATCCATGCGTTCCGCGAAGGATTCGAGGGCGGTTTCGTCCAGGTCCTCCCAGGTCGCACCGTGGACGTGTTGCCGTTCGTATGAGTACGACAACTTCGCGTCTTTCAGGAGCCGGATCTGCTCGGGTGCCAACGCCGGGTTTTCCGAGGCGATTCGATAGAACGTCCTGCCGCTGGCCACCCGCCGGATCTCCAGGCCCGGGCTCATTTCGAATCGGAGCAGCAGCAGGTTGCCGATGTCGATTCGTTCGTGCAGGGATGGGAGAGGTGGATTGAGAAGGTTCTGCGGCACCTCGCCCAGCTCCCGGATCTCCTGCTCGGAATAGGGGAGCCCGGTGAGGCTTTTGTCGGGCTCGACGCCGACCAGGAGCACACCCCCGTCGGCGTTGGCCATTCCGTTGAGGATGCGCGCGATTTCACGGGCCAGATCCCGGGGTCGCTTCGTTTGAGTCCCGCGCTTCTTCTGTTCATAAGCGCTGACGAACTCGAGAAACTGACCCCGGTCTTCCTTCAAGAGCGTTTCGAGTTCACGTCCGATCATCTTTCGCTCCGCAGGAAGAGTTCACGGGGCTACGGTCCCGGCGGGCCGGCCAGGGAGCCGCCGATGGGGCGTTTACGACGTCCCGCATCCCTCCAGCCGGACGACCTCGTGGATGATCCGGGCCGCGGTCACGAGGTCGTTCACATCGAGCCATTCATGAACCGTGTGGATGTCCCGCATGCCGCTGGCCAAGTTGGCGACCTGGAGGCCCCGCTTGTTGAACACGTTGGCGTCGCAACCGCCGCCCTTGGCGACGGTGTCGACGGCGAATCCGAGGTTGCGCGCCGCCTCGTGAACACGCTGAACGATGGCAGTATCATGAGACACGTCCATACGGTCGTATTCCCGCCGGATACGGGATTCTACGCGCGTTTCATGGAGGCGCCCATACAGCTCCAGCGTGGCGCCGGCCGCGGCGTCCTGCAAACAGGCGAGCATCGCCTGCGTCTGCCGTTCGAGCTTCTCCTCGTCGTGGCTCCGCACTTCGCCCGTGAGCGTCACCCGGTTCGGTACAATGTTCACGGCCGTGCCGCCGCTCACCAGGCCGAGGTTGGCGGTGGTGTCGTCGTCGATGCGCCCGAGTTGCATGGCGGCGATGCCTCGGGCGGCCACCTGGATCGCGCTGATTCCCCGTTCGGGACAGATCCCGGCGTGGGCCTCCAGACCGTGAACCTCGAACTCCAGATGGTTGACCGCGGGCGCCTTGGTGATGAGGAAGCCGATGGAGTCGCTGTCGAGCACGAGGCCGGTCTTCGCGCGCACGAGGCTCAGGTCCAGATGCTTCGCGCCCAGGAGCCCCACCTCCTCGCATATGGTGAAAACCACGTCGATGTGGCCGTGGGACAACGCCTCCTCGCGCATGGCCTGGAGCACTTCCAGGATGATGGCGATGCCGCTCTTGTCGTCGCCCCCCAGAACCGTCCGTCCGTCGCTCCGGATTACGTCGCCGTCCACCACCGGCACCACCCCCTCGCCCGGGGCCACCGTGTCCATGTGTGCGGAAAGCAGCATCGGCTCGGCGCCGGCGACGTTGCCGTCGAAATGGGCAACGAGATTGCCCACCTCGCCGCCCACCGCATCCCCCGCGTCGTCCATGAAAACCGTACCGCCCAACGCTTCGAGTATTTCCTTTAGACGCGCCGCGATGGCGCGCTCCTTGCGGGACAGGCTGTCGATCCGCACCAACTCCAGCACCCGGTCCTTGAGACGCGCCTTGTCGATCAAAAAGAGCCTCCCCTCCGTTCTGCTCCTATAGGCTATAGCCCAAAGGCTATGGTGAATTCCAGCTTTTCTCTGCGACTTGCTTTCTTGCCCCTTACGTCTATAGCCTTCAGCCTGGAGCCTTCGCACCATGCAGCCCGACGATTCAGACCACCGCAAAGGCATTCGCTACCAACCCGACGAAAAGCCTCCGAAGACGCTCGCCTTCGGGCTCGGCCTGCAGCTTGCCATTCTTAGTATCACCGGCATGGTGTTGACCCCAATGATCGTGATCCGCACCGCCGGCGGGACGGAAGCCTACCTTTCATGGGCCGTGTTCGCCGCTGTCGCCATCGCCGGCGTAACCACCGTGCTGCAGGCGGTCCGGGTTGGCTGCATCGGCGCCGGCTACGTCCTCGTGATGGGTGCTTCCGGGGCCTTCATCGCCGTCTGCGTCACGGCCATCGTCCAGGGCGGTGCGGAGATGCTTGCCACCCTGGTGGTCATCTCGTCGTTGTTCCAGTTCGCGCTCTCTGCGCGGCTCTCGTGGCTGCGGCGGATCCTGACCCCGGCCGTGGCGGGAACGGTGATCATGCTGATACCGGTCACGGTGATGCCCATCATCTTCGGCATGCTGAAAGAGGTGTCGGAGGGCTCCCCGGCATTGTCCGCCCCGCTGAGCGCCCTTGCAACCGTGCTTGTCATCACCGGCATCACCCTGAAGGCGGCTGGCGTTCCTTCCCAAGGCGCTCGTAGTGGTTCTGGCGATCCCGGCTCCGGTCGTCGCCGGCTATCTCCTCGTCCTGCTGGCGACGCTCTTCGTAACGGGCGTGAAGGTGGTCGTTCGGGACGAGCTCGACTGTCGCAACGGACTCGTTGCCGGGGTCGCGTTCTGGGCCGGGGTCGGCTTCCAGAACGGCGTGATATTTCCCGAGTATTTCGCGGGAGGGCTGCTGCAGAACGAAATGACCGCAGGCGGCCTCGTGGCGATCCTCATGAACCTGTTCGTGGAGCTGACCGCGCCCCGCCGCAGCCGCATCGAGGTGGAGTTCGGTCTCTCGGCGCTGCCGAAGATCAGGGAGTTTCTCGGCGCATTCGCGTCCCGAAGCGGCTGGGACAAGGCCATGGCGAACCGTCTTGACGCCGTCGGCGAGGAAACGCTGTTGACGCTCATGCGACAGGACGAAGGGGGCGAGGAGCGCCAGCGGCGGCGATTGCTCCTGGTCGCCCGCAAGGAGGACGGAGGGGCGGTCCTGGAGTTGGAGTTCGTCGCCGCCACCGGTCAGGAAAACGTCCAGGATCGGATCACGCTTCTCGGTGAGCGGACCGACGGAAGTGCCGTCGAACGGGAAGTTTCACTTCGGCTTGGAGTTCATTGCCGCCGCCGGGACCGAGAACATCCAGGACCGCATCGCACTGCTCGGAACCGGCCCCGTGGAAACGCCGGACGAGCGGGAAGTCTCGCTTCGGCTGCTGCGTCACATCGCCACGAGGGTGCATCACCAGCAGTATCACGACGCCGACATCGTGACCGTCCACGTGGACGCCCCCTCCGCTTCTCGCAAAGAGTCGTGAGTCCGCGCTCTCGGGGGACATGAAGGGGGTGAGTGGTGGCGGTGGCTGGACTTGAACCAGCGACAACGCGGATATGAGCCGCGTGCTCTGACCAACTGAGCTACACCGCCGTTGTGTGTGTGAAGAACGCTCGCGGGAGGATTGACGCCCGGAACCATCAATAATAGAACGTGGGCCGGGAACATGCAAGGCTGTGGCAGCCCAAGGCCGGGGGCCCGGCTCGCTTTGCCTTGCAAAATCCCCAGGGTTTCACTATTAGTCAGCGGAAGCAGCCATTCCTCATGTGTTTGGCTGCGTTACTGCCGAACCGGACACGACCGCTCCGATCCATGCCAACTTGGAATCGTCTGTCATGCGAGACAAGGACCGGTCTCAGAACGGAGGAAAGCGCCATGCAGGGTTGGGTGACACACGCGTTCAAGGACATGCGGCTGGAGGAGTTGCCGGATCCGGAATGCCGGCCCGGCTGGGCGGTGTTGAAGACCAAGGTGGTGCAGCCGTCGGTTACGGAGGTTCAGCTTTTCTACGGGGAACGCTCCAACAGCTATGACAAGGTCAAGAAGAAGCTTGCCCAGGGTCCCGAGCCCTTGTTCGGCCACGAGTTCTGCGCCGAGATCGTCGCGATCGAGAAAGACAATGCCTACGGTCTGGCCGCGGGCGACCGGGTGGGCGCCACGCATACGGAGATCGGCACCATCGGGCGGGACTTCCCGGGCCTGTTCTCCGAGTACGCGGCGGTGCCGTTGGACGCCCTGGCCAAGATTCCCGACGGCATCAGCGACTGGGAGGTGTCGGCGCTCCAGCCCCTCACGAGTTGCGTTCACAACATCCAGGTGCTGGGGGTGACGCTGGGGGATACGGTGCTGGTGCTGGGACAAGGCGTGATGGGGCTCAACTCGGCCCAGGCGGCCAAGGCCGCGGGCGCGGACACGGTCATCGGCACCGACATGCGGCCGGAAATTCTGGAGATGGCCAAGGAACTGGGCATCGACGTCACCATCGACGCCTCCAAGGAGAACGTCGTCGATGCGGTGATGGAGCTGAGCCACGGCAAGGGCATTCCTCTCGTCATCGAGGCCGCCAGCGGCAGCCCGCAGATGGGACTGTCCGGCGGCGCCACCGTGTCGGAGGCGGTGGCGTGTGTGGCCGTCGGGGGGAAGGTGCTCAGCATCCCGCATTTCCACGAGCCCGTGACCCTGGACTTCAACTACCTTCGGGCCAAGAGGGTGACCTACATGTTTCCGCCGGAACTGGCCCACCCCGGGGAGATGACCCTGGCCGCGCGGCTGGTGGCCCAGAAGCGCATCAACATCGATCCCATGATCACCCACAAGCTGGAAGGCATCGACAAGATGCTCGAAGCCCTGGACATTACCGCCAACAAGTCCAAGCACGGCGCATTGAACCCGGCGCAGGTGCGATTCTCGTAGGAAGCTTACACGGAAGAAAGATTTCGTTTGAAGGAGGTTTTATGAACGCCAAGATCATTGATGCCGACGGACACGTCAGGGACCGGGACGCGGACATCCGCTCCCATATGGAAGACCCCTGGAACAAGCGGGAGGGCTCGCTGCTGCCCTCGGACGAGTGGGACTCCAGCATGTTCGGCACCCTGGGAATGAACATCACCGACGTTCCCACGCGCCTGCGCGACATGGACACCGAGGGGATCGAGGTGTCGGTGCTGTTCCCCACGGGCGCGTTCCACGTGAACCGCCTGCCGGAGAAAGCCTACGCGGGAGCGTTCGCGCGCGCCTACAACAACTGGATCTCGAGCATGTGCAGCGAGGCCCCGGAACGGCTCAAGGGCATCGGCGTCGCGCCTTTCCAGGACGTGCCCGCGGCCGTGGCGGAGGTCAACCGCGCGGTGACCAAGCTTGGGGTGGTGGGGATCACGGTAGGCACCTTCGGCATGAAGGACCACCTGGGGCAGGAGCTCTTCTGGCCGATCTACGAGGAGCTGGAGCGGCTCAATGTGCCGCTGTTGATCCACAACTCGCGCTCGGGGCCGGCGGGCGAGAACCGTTTCGATACGTTCCTCTTCAAGCACACCATCGGCCGTCCCTTCGAGACCATGCTGGACTGCGCCGCGTTGATGTACGGCGGCGTGCCGGAGCGGTTCCCGAAGCTGCGCATCGCCTTCCTGGAGTGCGGCATCGGCTGGGTGCCCTACTGGATGGACCGGATGGACGAGGAGTTCGAGCACCGGCAGTCGGAAGCGCCGTTGCTCAAGGCCAAGCCCAGCGAGTACCTGAAGGCGGGGAACTGGTACTACGCGGCCGAGCCGGAAGAGGAGAGCCTGGCCTACGGCATCGAGCGGGTGGGCGACAAGAACATCGTGTTCGCGTCCGACTACCCGCACTGGGACGGCATGTTCCCCAACGTGGTCAAGACCATCAAGGAACGGACGGACATATCTGACGACTTCAAGGCCAAGTTCCTGGGAGAGAACGCCAAGGGGCTCTACGGCTGGAACTAGCCGGGTGGCGGGCAACCGGATTTCGAGTGAAACTGACACTGACACCCAGGACGCTCTTCAGCCTTCTGGTCCTGGTCTTCTTCGGCTACCTGGTCTGGGAAGCCCAGGAGTGGCGCCTGCAGGCCCGCCTTTACCCTTTGGCCATCGGTATTCCCATGATCTTCCTGGCGGTCATCAACATCGTGCAGGAGCTCAGGGGGCCGAAGAAGGAAGAGGCATCGAACACCCCTGTGGATTTCCAGCTTACCCAGACCGTTGAGCCGGCCGTGGCGGTCCGGCGGACCTTGAACATGCTGTCCTGGATCGTGGGTTTCCTGGCGGGCATATGGGTCTTGGGATTCTCCATCACCATTGCCGGCATGACCTTTGGGTTTCTGAAGATACAAAACAAGGAAGGCTGGAGGATGTCGCTGGTGCTCACGGCCTCGGCGTGGCTGGTGTACTACGTGGTGTTCGAGCGAACGCTGCTGCTACCGTTTCCCGAGGGCCAGGTCTTCCGTTGGCTGGGTATGGAGTAACCGGGCGCGTATACGTGGGCGAGACAAAAGCGAGTCGTAAACATTGGGTGCCGAACACCGGAGGTGTGCAATGACGAAGCGAGCGATCTGTCGAACTTTTCTCGTGCTGTTGCTGGCGGGTTTCCTGTTCATGAGCTTCGCGGGTCAGGCCGCGGCCAAGGACTTCTATGAAGGCAAGACCATCCGCATACTGGTCTGCTGCACGCCGGGCGGTTTTTACGACCGGTGGTCCAGGCTGTTCGCGCGGTACATGGGCAAGTATATTCCCGGGAAGCCCGAAATCATCGTCCAGAACATGCCCGGGGCGGGCGGGCTCATCGCCACCAACTACACCTACAAAGTCGCCAAGCAGGACGGCACGGCCATCGTCTCGCCGCTGGGCGGACAGTACCTGGATCAGGTGGCCGGTCGGAAGGAGGTGCTATTCGACTTTGGCAAGTTCCAGTGGCTGGGGACGCAGGAAGTGAGTCACTCGGTGCTCTTCTGCCGCCGTGACTCGAAATTCCAGAGTGTCGAGGACCTGATCAAGAACAAGAAGGAACCGGCAAAGCTCGGCAATACCGGGACCTCGGGCAGCAGCTATTTCATCGGCAAGGTCCTGGAGAACGCCGTGGGTGCAAACTTCAACTTCGTCATGGGCTATCAGGGGGGCAGCGAGATCGACCTGGCGGTGGAAAGAGGCGAGGTCGCGTGCCGCGGTATGACCATTCCGCCGCACTTCGGCCGGGAGCCCTATCTGACCTGGCACAAGACCAACTTCATCACGCAACTGATACAGACCGGAAGCGAGCGGGATTCGCGAATGAAGGATGTTCCCACGCTCACTGAGGTGATGGAAAAATACAATACGCCCGCCGACGTCCGGGCCATCGCCAAGGTGATCTTTGCCAGCGGCGACTTCGGGCGCCCCCTCGGGGTGGGGCCGGGTGTCCCGGCGGACCGGGTCAAGATATTGCGTACGGCCTACATGAAGGCGCTGCAGGACCCGGGGCTGATGGCCGATGCCGAGAAGGGGCGGATGACGCCTATAATACCGAGCAGCGGCGAGAAGGTTCAGGCGTTGGCCGAGTTCGTGTCGAACCAGCCGCAGGAAGTGGTGGACGGCGTGAAGGCGATCCTGGGGAGGTAGCTGACCGGCCATGATGCTCGACGCCTTCATAGAGGGACTGTATCACGTCCTTTCCTGGCCGGCCTTCGGCTTTCTGCTCCTGGGCGCGTTGGTGGGTTTCATCGTGGGGATTCTCCCCGGCCTGGGTGGCTTGGCCACCCTGGCCCTGATGCTCCCCTTCGCCTACAAGATCGGGGAGCCGATCTCGGCCTTTGCCTTTCTCCTGGGTATGCACGCCATCACCGGCACCACCGGTGATCTCACCTCGATTCTCTTCGGCATCCCGGGAGAGGGCACGGCCGCGGCCACCATCATGGACGGCTACCCCATGACCAAGAAAGGGGAGGCCGGCCGGGCCATGGGCGCCGCGCTCATGAGCTCGCTGGTGGCCGGCCTTGAAGGCGCCCTCATTCTGGCCCTCGCCATTCCCATCATGCGCCCGCTGGTGCTGTTTTTCGGCTCTCCGGAGCTGTTCATGCTGGCGATTCTGGGTATCACCTTCATCGCCTCGCTCAGCGGGTCTTCACTCACCAAGGGACTCCTGTGTGGCGGCATCGGCCTCCTGCTGGCGGCCATCGGTGTCGATCCTCAAACCGGTACCCTGCGTTACACGTTGGGCACGCTCTATCTCTGGGATGGCCTGAGTCTCGGCCCCGTGGTGGTGGGACTCTTCGCCATCCCGGAGATCATCGATCTGGCGGTGCGGGGCACCAGCATCGCCGAAGGCAAGGTGGAGAAGATCACCGGGGTCATGGAAGGGGTCAAGGACACCTTCCGCCACTTCGGCCTGACCATGCGCTGCGGCTTCATCGGCGCGTTTATCGGCGCCTTGCCGGGCCTCGGCGGCGGCGTTTCGCAGTGGCTGGCCTACGGCCACGCGGTGCAGTCGTCGAAGGACCAGAGCGGGTTCGGCAAGGGCGACGTCCGCGGCGTCCTGGGACCCGGGGCCGCCAACAACTCGAAGGAAGGGGGCAACCTGATCCCCACCGTGGCCTTCGGCATTCCGGGCAGCAGCGCCATGGCGATCCTGCTGGGGGCGTTTCTCATCGTCGGCCTCAACCCTGGTCCTGAGATGCTCACCAAGCATCTGGACGTGACCTTTGCCATGGTGTGGATCCTCGTGATCGCCAACATCATTACCGCGAGCGCGTGCTTCCTGTTCCTGAATCATCTCGTGAAGCTCACCTTCGTCAGGGGCCACCTGCTGATACCGTTCCTGCTCATGTTCGTCTTTCTGGGCGCCTTCGCGGCTCACAACAACTTCAGCGACATGATCGTCACGGTCATTTTCGGTGTGGTGGGCTACGTCATGGTGCTGTTCCAGTGGCCGAGGCCGCCTTTCGTGCTGGGCCTGGTGCTGGGGACCATCGTCGAGAACTATCTGTGGATTTCCAGCAGCGCCTATGGAGCGGCGTGGCTCTTGCACCCCACGGTGGTCAGCATCTTCATCCTGATGGTGGGAACCCTGGTATACTCCATGGTTCAGACGCGCAGAGGCAAGTCCATCGAGGACGAGATCCGGAAAGGCGCCGAAGGAAAGGTGGAGTAAGACCTGCTCCCCGTTGCCCTGGCCCTTCTGGCCTCCTTTGCCTTCGCGTGCACGGCAACGCTGGTTCATCGTGGGGTCCAATATCTCGATCCCTTCAGCGGCCTGGTGGTGGATCTCTTCTTCAATGGCGTGTGCCTGTGGCTCTTCCTGTTCACCTTTCATGACCTGTCGGAACTCTGGTCCGGCGCCAACCTGATTTTCGCGGTCTCCGGCCTCGTCGTGCCGGGACTCTTTCGCCTGGTGGCCTTCAATGGTATCGAGCGGATGGGAGCCTCGGCGGCCACCGCGGTGCTCAATTCAGCTCCGCTCTTTGCCGTGCTCCTGGCCATGCTGCTCCTGGATGAGCAACCCGGTCCCGCCAACCTCCTGGGCGCCGTGGCCGTCGTTTGCGGCCTGGTCTTTCTCTCGTGGAAGGGCAAATCGCGATCCTGGCGGCCCAAGGACCTGTTCTTCCCGGCATCCGGGGCGCTGCTCGCGGCGCTGCGCGACAACATGGTCCGTTTCGGCCTTCTTGCCGGGCCGGCCCCCATGGTGGGGGCCACGATCACGGTGAGCGCGTCGTTCCTGACCATGTCAGCGGTATATTTCCCGGCCAACGGCCTGACGCGTCTGAGAGTTTGCGGGTGGGGGACCCTTGGCTGCTTCGCCTTGATTGGATTCGTGCACTTCGTGGCCTACTACCTGATGTTCACAGCCCTGGGCATGGCGGACGTCGCGGTGGTATCCCCGCTGGTGCACTGCTTCTCGCTCTTTACCCTGGGGCTTTCCCCGCTTATTCTGGGTGACTCGGACCCGATCACGCAGCGCAAGGCAGTCGCTACCTCCATGGTCGTGCTGGGGGTGCTGCTGATCGCGTGGTCGAGGTGGTCGTACGCGGCTTCATGAAGGGTCCCGTCGACGTTATGTGGACACTGCCGAACCTGCCGTAGGGGCGGGTTTCAAACCCGCCCGTGCCCCCATGTGTGAGCCAATATCATGTGGACATTGCCGAACCTGTTGAGTCTCTTCCGGATCCTTCTGGTGCCGTTCCTGGCCTACCTGCTGGCGTTCACGGATCCGGTGTCCTGCGCGCTGGCCGCGCTGATCTTCATCATCGCATCCGTGACCGATATGCTCGACGGTTATCTGGCGCGCCGGAACAAGAGCGTATCCGACTTCGGCAAGCTCCTGGACCCGTTGGCGGACAAGCTGCTGGTGGTGACCGCCCTCATCATGCTGGTGGCCATCGACCGTCCCGGCGATGCCGACGTACCCGCGTGGCTGGTGGTGATCATCGTCGCCCGCGAGGTGGCCGTGACCGTGCTGCGCGGCATCGCCCTCAGCGAGGGCATCGTCATCCCGGCCGATGAGTTGGGCAAGTACAAGCTGCTGGTGCAGACCTTCGCCCTCGTGGGACTGATGGTCCACTACAGCTACCTCGGAATCGATTTTTTCGTCGCGGGCATGTATTTCCTGGTGCTTTCCACCGTGCTCGCGGTCTGGTCGGGGGTAGAGTACCATGTCCGGTTCCTGCGTTCCCTGCGCGCCGGATCCCGGCTCTCCGGCGCCGCTCGTACGCAGAAGTGAGCAGCGACACCCCTAATCCGTCATTCCCGCGAAAGCGGGAATCCAGGAGGGGATGGGTGCCACCATGTGGCCGGATGAAGTCTCACAAATTGACAAGGATCGGCTGATGATGTAGGAAGTGTCGCAGGATGCGGGTGTAGCTCAGTTGGCTAGAGCGTATGCTTGCCAAGCATAAGGTCGCCGGTTCGACCCCGGTCACCCGCTCCAATTCCCACCCCCTACAGGCTGTTCCCGACAAGATCCGTGATCCCATCCCCGGTCGTTTCCGTGCAGAAGCCGCTGAAATTCGCCACCTCCAACAAGCACAAGTTCAGCGAGGCAAGCGCCATCCTCGGAGAATACGGAATATCCGTGGAGATGGCGCCGCTGGAGCTTCGCGAGATCCAGGCCGACGTCCTGGAAGAGATCGCCGCGGAGAAGGCCCGGGAGGCCTGCCGAAGACTCGACGGCCCGGCCATGGTGGAAGACACCGGGCTGTACATCGACGGATTGAAGGGCTTCCCCGGCCCCTACTCGGCGTACGTCTTTCGCACTCTGGGGAACCAGGGCATCCTGCGCCTGTTGGAGGCCGCCCCGGACCGGAGCGCGACCTTCCGGTCCGTGTTCGCCTACTGCCGTCCCGGCGGCTCGCCCGAGTGCTTTCCCTCCGCCGTGGCCGGCACCATCGCCCCGGAGTGCAGGGGAGAGGGCTGGGGCTACGATCCGATCTTCATCGCCGAGGGCGCTTCGGGCAGGACCTACGGCGAGCTCGGCGACGACAAGAACCAACTATCCCACCGCCGCATGGCCCTGGAGAGTCTGGCTCGCTGGATTCACAACCCGGTCTCGCGCTAAGCGTCTGAAACAGCCAGGTGGACCTGAGCCGCGGGTTTGAAGGAAGCGGTTGACCGACTACGGCTATTTTGGGACTGGTAGGACATGACGTCGTGACTCGAACACACCGAGCGATCAGGTTGCCTCCTCCCATGACATCGAGCGATGTGGCGCCAGCGATTCGGTTTCGACCAGACAGTGATCGGCCGTTCAAGGGTGGGAGCGGTCGGTCTCGGTGTCCGCGTGCTGCCATTCGATGGGATCGGACAACCGGCGTCCCGTCACACAAGCCCGCGGTCATCGAGGAACTGGAGAGCCAGGGCTGCACACGTCTCCGGCTTTTCGAGTTGGAGCAGATGAGTCGTCTCGGGGATGAAGTCGTAGTCGGCGAGCAGGAGTTCCCTCATGTCCATGCTTGGCATGTACGAGTACGGAATGGTGGGGTCGGCTCCGATGGCCTTTACGGGACACGTGACGTTCTTGAGGTCCACGCTCATCGCCCAACAGAAGAAATAGTCACAGATTTGCGCTTCGTGCTCGCGTGGGCAGCAAAGCTCCCAAGCTGCCCCGTCGGCGGCGGGGCGGAGCGTCGTCCGGGCAAAGAGGTCCACGGCGCCGGGGCACGCGCGATCGAAAACGCCCTTGTGGAAAAGATACTCCGCGAACTCTTCCGGAGTCTCGAACCGGTCCTGACGCCTGCGGGCGATCATGCCCAGCCGTCGCCCCACGGTCTCCATGTCGTGCGGAAATTTGCCGGGCGGGCAGACGGGTGGATCGAACAGGACGAGGGCCGAGAAGGCGTGCCTATCCCCCTTGGCAGCCTGAAGGAGCGCCGTCAGCGCCGAGAGCGAATGAAACAGGCCGATTATCGGTTTCTCCCCGAAGTGACGGTCGATATCGCGGACAACGCACTCCTGGTCGCGGACAAACGTTGGGACGTTGTGAACACGGCGATCGCTAATCGGGTTCCATCCGTGGCTCCGGATATCGTAGATGAAGAGGTCGAAACGGTCGGTGAACCGCGACCAGAAAGGATAGTACGAATCGATCGAAGACCCGTTGCCGTGGCTCATAACAAGCCGCGGGCCGTTCGGATTGCCGTGCCGACGGACGACGATAGGCGTGCCGTCGTCCGTGTGCACCTCGCGTACAGTGAGTGGTTCGGGGACTTCCCAGTGCGCGGGTCCAGTCATCTCGGCGTCTTCAGTCCCGTCGACAACCGGTGGGTCGGGGACCGTTTCGAAACCGCCCTGCCGTTGGCCGGCGGGTCAATCCATGATACCAGTGAATGATGGGTGTGAATTGCAGAGCCGGGCGTACCAAATGCCGGGTATGTTCGCACAGCGCAAGGGCATGGAAGGGAGTGTGGCGAGATGAGTAACATGGAAGAACCCCTCAGGAACCTTCTCGTAGAGCAGCTTGGCGTCGCGAGAGAGAAAGTGACTCTGGACGCTACTCTTGCGGAAATGGGTGCCGATTCCCTGGATTCGGTCGAGCTGATACTTGCGATCGAGCGAGAGTTCAACGTTCACATCTCCGATGAGGACAGCCTAAAGATGGACACCATGCGCAAGACGCTCGCCTATATCGCGGCTCACGCCGAAGATGGGCCGGCATAAGACCAACCCCGAACGCCTACGCTCCCCAAACAATCGACGCGTAGAGTGTCGGGGGCATTCGGAACAAACTCCCGCCGATCATCGAGTGCGGATTGTCGACCAGCCGAGCACCGTGAACTTCATTCATGAGAGCGCGCAGTACAGCCTTTACTTCTTGTTTTGCTATGGCCGCTCCGGGGCAGAAATGGTCGCCGTGGCCGAACATCAGGTTCGTCGAACCCGGGCGCGTCAAATCTAACCGGTGAGGTTCCGGAAACTTGTGGGGATCCCGGCAGGCGGCGGCGAGACAGAGGTGAACCGGCGTCCCGGCCTTGACGGGGATGCCGCAGATATCAAGGGGACCGACCGCAAATCGGGGCATTGAAAAAATGGGGGGCTGATACCGAAGCAACTCGGCCACGGCTGCGTCCAACCGCTCCGGTTCCAGTTTCCGCAATCGACGGAGTAGGGTCCCGTCCGTCGCTATCATCCAGAGCATATTGGATATGGCGCAAACGGTGGTTTCGGTTCCGGCCAGGAAAATGATGATCCGATTGCGAGCGAGTTCCGGCGCGCTTAGCCGATTCTCGCTGACCGCTTTCTCCAGCGCATGGGTCAGTGCCCCGGAACGCTCTCGATTGGCATAGACGTCAAGCGCTTCAAGCAAGTTCGCCTTCGCCTCTTCCAACGCCGAGGCGTTGCCGGAGACGACTTCAACAACCGGACGGTAGAGCGTGTAGAGGTGCAACGATTCCTCGGGCAGGAGACCCGTCAGGATCGCCATGACTTCGGTTGCGACACGGATGGAGAGCCCGCCAATCAATTCCGCCGTCCGGTGGCTACGCAAATCCGCCAGCGCTCTGGCCGCGATTTCGTCGATTTTCTCCGCATTGAGCAATTCCGCCCTGCCGTTCGCCAAGCCCTCGACGACCGGCGCTCTCTGCCGATGGTGGTCATGCCCATCAAGCTCGATGATGGTCGGTCCGAACAGGAGGAGACTGGCGCGGAACCGGTGCCTTACCGTCAGTCCTGGATTTGTGAAAGCATCGATCACATCGGCGTAACGGAGCACGGCAACCGACTTGTCATTCGGCAAGTTGAGCGCGCCGGCTTCGGTTTGGATGCGGCCGAGGTCTGAAAACGACAGGCTGGACAGT
Organism: uncultured Binatia bacterium (SeqCode); assembly: GCA_965221155.1. Lineage (GTDB taxonomy): Bacteria > Desulfobacterota > Binatia > UBA9968 > JAJDTQ01 > JAJDTQ01. The sequence continues at coordinate 4,528,136 of OZ244869.1, forward strand.
TCGTTCAGGGACAGCGGCGTCAACACCAAACCCTCCGACGTCGCCGGAACATTCGTTTGTCCAAAGATGTCCGGCGCGGCGCGTCAATCAATGCGCAGTACGGACCCGAACGTCGCCAACCGTCCCGTTTACAGCGGCGGAAACCCATATGTACTGGCTCCAGAAGCTCTCGGATATCTCGATCCATGTCTTCAGAAGTTGGCAGTTTTGCCGAAACTTGTGCACGTTCGTCAACAGCCAACTGAAAACGGCCTGGCTGTCGCGGCAGCCCTCGCAGTGGCCGGATGTGCAGCAGAAGTTGACCGTCGCTAGGTCCGCGGCCCAGGTATTGAAGCCGGGCAAGACGGGGTTTCCGTTCGCGAGCCGCGCGGCATGGTCGGGATGATCGATGCTGATGCTCGGGCAGACCTGATATCCGAAGTCAGCCCAGTGCGACCGGCCTGTGATCATGGTTTCGATATAGTAGGGGTGACTCGCGACCGTATCCGGATGGAGTTGCTTCACCCTGAGCGCGGTATCGAGCAGTCTCTTGCCGTCCTTGACCCTCAGGGGATCGTTGCCGTCGTATTTGCTGTAGAAGCTGAAGTGCAGACGATTCCCGTTGTCTCCGATTCGCTTCACCGCCTCTTCGATCTGATCGATACCGTCTCCCGTAATCGCGAAGAGAAAGAAGGCGCGTGGGTCGTGGCGGTAGTTCTTGAGAGATTCGCCGAGCAAGCCCGTAAATCGCCCTCCGCCGGGCCTTATGGCGCGCAGCTCGTCATCCAGGCGACTGCCCCCGAACAGCGCCACCAGCACGGCCACCTTCTCGAATCCTTGTGTCGGGAACTTCTTGAGACCGTTGGTCCCGACGGTGACATAGTCCATGTGCTCGACAAACGCGGCGATTCGGTTCGGGAACAAGGTGGGTTCGCCGCCGATGACAAGGGCGGCGTTGACGCCGCGGTCGCGCTCTTTCTTCAAGAAGGCATTCAGCGAAGAGAGATCCTTGACATCCCTGGTGCGCTGGTCGAAATCGTACTCGAAGAACCAACATCCCTTGCAGCGGAGATTGCACGCGTTGGTGATCTGGTATTCGGAGGTCCTGATCTCCCGAGTCAGTTCTCTCAGACGCAGCCATCTTTCGAGATAGTCGCGGTCGCCGCCCAATAGATCGAGAATGGCGCGGTGCGAGGTCTTGAGACCAGATCCGGCTCCATCAACTCGATGAGTGCTCATTGGTTCCCCTTTTGGCAAAGACAAAACAAACTAGTGTCCTGCGTCGCAAATACTCATATGAAGATGCGAGGGCTTTTGGCCGTCGGTTGCGTTGCTCTTCCTCGCGTGGTGCACGCCCTGGGGCGACCGCAGGTCGCCCCAGGGCTCGTCATCGCGCCTTGCCGACAACCGAAATGCCCTCGCATCTTCATATGAGTATTTGCTAGGCAGGACACTAGCACAAGTCTTTCGTTATGGAAAAGAGGGGGGCGCGGCGTTCTTCAGCGTCCGCGGTTCGAAAGCGTCATGCGTCTCCTCGTTCGCGGTAACATGGCGCGCCGCCCAAACCGCTCAAGCGGGGCGGAGCCTTCGTTGGTAGACGAACTGAACGGCGACAATCGCGACAATCGCGCCGAGCCCGATGACGTCTGTCCCCAGGTCGGGCACGATGAGCAGCGGTCCCGCGCAGAACAGGGGTACGCGGAGGACCATGGACAGGGGGCCGAACAAGTAGCCGCCGGATGCGGCAGCCATCACCGCCACGCCGATGACGGCGGTGGCCAGCACTTGCAGAATCTCTTGGGCCTCGCCCATCAGGAGCAAGGCCGGATTGAGGGTGAACGCATAGGGGATGAGGAACCCGGGCACGGCCAGGAGAAAAGCCCGTGCCCCGGTGCCCCACAGGCTGGCGCCGCTGATCCCTGCCGCGGCGAAGGCCGACAACGCCACCGGCGGCGTCACCATCGAGAGGATGCTGAAGTAGAGGATGAACAAGTGCGCCGGCAAGGCCGGCACGCCGAGAGTCTGGAGAGCCGGCGCCACCAGGATGGCGGAAACCAGATAGGCCGCCGCCGTCGGCATCCCCATGCCGAGGATGATGGTGAGGACCATGGCCCCGGCGAGTGATACGGCGAGCGAGTCGCCGGCCATATCCAGAAGCCAACGCTGAAGTCGCAGGGCCATGCCTGTATGCACCAGGGTTCCCACGATGATGCCGGCGATGGCCGAAGGAATCGCCACCTCGGAGGCCGAGCGCACGCCACCCGTCACGGCTTCGAAAATCAGGCCCGGTCTCATTCGGGTCGCCTTGCGGAGCAAGCTGACCAGGATGATGAGGCCGATGGTGTAGGAACCGGTGGTCATCAAGGAATATTGAGAGATGAGCAGGTAGATCATGAAGCCGAGAGGGATCAGGAGATGCCACCGCTCGGCCAGTCCGGCCAGGTGCTCCTGGATCGGCAGATCGAGATCGGGCTTGAGCCCGTTCCGCAGGCTGTAGAAGTGGACCAACAGGAATAGCGAGGTGTAGTACAGGATCGCCGGCACAATGGCAGCGGACACCACTTCGACGTAGCGCACGCCGACCACGTCGGCGAGAATGAACGCGGCCGCCCCCATGATGGGTGGTGCGAGCTGTCCCCCGGTCGACGCCGTCGCCTCGATGGCGCCGGCAAGCGTGCGCTTGAAGCCCGACCGGATCATCAGCGGGATGGTCATCAGGCCGCTTAGCAGCACGTTGGCAACGGCGCTGCCCGACACCGTCCCGAACAAGGCTGAGGCGATGACGGCCGCCTTGCCGGCGCCGCCCCAGGACCGGGCCGTGGCTCCATAGGCGATGTCGACGAACAGCTTGCCGGCTCCCGAACGTTCGAGAAATGCGCCGACCAGTACGAAGTAGAACACCATGTTCGCCGACGCCGAGACCGGCGTTCCGAACATGCCCGAGGTCGACAGCACCTGAAGGTCGATAAACCGCTTGAGGGACAGTCCGCGATGGGAGATCAGGTCGGGCAGATAGGGTCCGGTGAAGACGTATGCGATGAACACCGCCCCCACCAACATGAGCGTGGTGCCGGCCGCACGCCGGCATGCTTCGAGCAGAACCGCGATGAAGACGATGCCGGCAACGTAGTCGAGAGCATGGACGGCGTCCACACCCTCCGTGCGCTCCGCCACTCTCTGGCCCTGACTCACGAAATACGCCGTGCACGCAAGCGCGGCGCCAACCAGTATCATGTCGAGAAGGGGAACGCCTTCCCCCTCGCGCCGCCTTGCACCGGCGATTCCGTTGATCATCAGGGCGATGGCCACCGCCGAGCCCACGTGCGTGCTCAGCAGAACGACCTCGTATTCGTATCCGCCCGTGTACAACGGCAGGAACTGCACGAAGCACCATACCAGCGCGGTGCCCGCATAGACGTAGCGGACAACGCGCGCCGGTATGGTCGGTAACACGACGGGCAAGCCGAGCGAAGCCATCGCGGAACGGAGCTCGGAAGGCTACATCATGCCCTTCTCTTTGTAGTACTTGATCGCGCCGGGATGGAACGGGCAGTTGCCTATCAGGCCGGCCTTGGCCACGCCCTTCGGGTCGAACTTGGAAAGGCCGGCGTGGATCAGCCTCAGCTTGGCCGCGTTCTCGATGATGGTCTTGGTGGTGATGTAGGCGACATCGTCGGAAACGCCTTCGCGAATCAGGACATTGGTGGCCGCCTTGACGGTCTTGACCGGCGCGGTCTGGCCCTTGAACGTGTTGGGCGGAATGACCGCCTCCACCCAGCCGTGCTTGTCGACCATTCCCTTGATCACCTTGTCCGAGAGCGGCAGCATGTTCATGTTTGTGAGCGTCGTCAGCTCGGTGGCTACGGGATGTCCCCTGGTCACAACGTGGGCCCAACCGTCGGCCTTGCCGTCGCCGATGGCGGCAGCCGTAGCCGTGCGCGCCAGTGACTTGACACTGCCTCCCTTCTTGGCCACGCTCGCTTTGCTGCTTCCGTAAAGCCCGAGGATTTGGCGCAAGCCCATCTCGCCGGAACCGCCGACCTTGGTCGTGGCCAGCCGTGCCTTGCCGCCGGCGATCTCTTCCCAAGACTTGATTCCGGATTTCACCGTAACGAAGGTGCCGTAATAGTACACGTCGAGCCCGCCCATGAGCCCGCGCACCTTGTCCTGCTTCTTGTCGAACTCGCCAAACCCGCCGCAGCCTTCGGCCGCCGCCATGGGAAAGCTGAGAGCCAACTCGGTTTCGCCGCTTTGCAGCAGTTTTATGTTCCCGAAGGTGCCGGCAATCGGCAGCACGTCTACCGTCGAGCCCTTCGGAAGATTGGGCTTCATCAGGTCGGCGATGCCGGCGCCATAGTTGTACCAGGCCGAACCGATTCCCACCGTTGCGAACCGGAGCTGCACGGCGTCCGCCGCCGCGGCGACGGACGGCACGGTCAAGGCGACGGCCATCACCGCGCACATCGTCAAACGCGACAAACGTTTACGCCCGTTCCTGCTACTCATGTCTTGGTCCCTCCCTTGGTTGATTATCTCACCGCCCCCCAGCGTGGCAGTCACGGTGATGGTGGGCAGTTTGGCGCGACATTAAACTCTCCATCGACAGATTGTCAACGGCGGCGGGAATGGCGATTGTCGTGGCCTTCCATTCAAGATCGAGCACGGCCCTTTCCGTCAATCAGCGCCTGCGATTTGCGCATGACCTGTTCGTGTGGAACCGCGGGGCGCGGATCGTCCAGGGCTTCCCGTACCTTGGCGCGGAACCATGCGTCGTGGGCTTCAGGATCTGCGGTCAGGCCGGCCGGCAAGCCACCCTCTGCGGCAACACGGGTCAGGAGGATGCGTACGGCATCCGAGAGCGTCAGACCGACGCCAGCCAGCGTGTCGGCGGCTTTGGCCTTGAGTTGATCGTCCACACGGACATGGAGCATCGAAGTATGAGTTGGCATTGGGTAACCTTTCGTTTGCCAACCGTATACATCTCATTTGAGATACGTCAAGTGGTCGGGATGAAATCCTGACAGGTGACCTCTTTTCTGTACCATAAGAGGAGATTTAGCTTTGGGTTGACACGGCCCGGTAGTGCTCTTGCAGCACTCGTGCAACGCACCCCGTGAGGTTCATGGCCGTCTCGAGGTGCAGGAACTCGTTGGGGCCGTGCGCGTTGGACCTGGGACCCAGCACCCCGGTGATCATGAACTGGGCCTTGGGGAACTTCTCGGCCAGCATGGCCATGAAGGGGATGGTGCCGCCTTCGCCGGTGGCGCAGGCGTCCTTGCCGAAGAACTCGCGGGAAGCGCGGGTCATGGAGTCTTCCAGCCACGGCTTGAACGGCGGCGCGTTCCAGCCGCCGGTGCCCTGTCCCGCGTCGAAGGTGACCTTGGCCCGGTATGGTGGGTCCTTGGTCAACGTATCCCGCAGACAGGCTACCGCGGCGTCGGGGCCGGCGGTAGGGGGAAGACGCAGAGACAGCTTCACCCGGGTCTCGGGGCGGAGGACGTTGCCGGCCTGCTCCAGGGTCGGGAGTCCGGCGGCGCCGATGATCTCGAGCTGCGGCCGCCACGTACGGTTCAGCAGCAGCTCCGCCGCATCGTCCCCCACGGGCGTGGTGCCGGGGTGAAACGGATAGTTTTCATGCAGCCCTGCGCCGAGCACCTGCGCCGCGGTCCTGGCCTGCGCCAGCCGGTCGGGCGGGATTTCCGCGTGAAGTTCGCGTGGCAGGATTTGTCCGGTGTTCTCGTCTTCCAGGCGGCTCAACAGGCGCCGGAGGATCCGGAAGCTCGAGGGGACGATGCCGCTGGCGGCGCCGGAATGAACTCCTTCGGTCAAGGTCGATACCGAAAGCGTGGCGTTGATCACTCCCCGGAGTGAGGTGGTGACCCACATCCGTTCGTAGTCGCCGCATCCCGAATCCAGGCACACCACGAGATCCGGCGTGCCGATCCGGTCTGCCAGCGCGCTGACGTAGTGAGGCAGATCGAAGCTGCCGCTTTCCTCGCAGGCCTCGATAAGGATCACGCAACGCGCGCAGGGGATGGACTGGAGCTTGAGCGCTTTGACCGCGGTCAGGGCCGCGAACATTCCGTAACCGTCGTCCGCTCCGCCTCGGCCGTAAAGTTTGCCGTCCTCCAGAACCGGGGTCCAGGGTCCCAGTTCCGGGCGCCATCCCTCCATGGGAGGCTGCTTGTCGAGATGGCCGTACAGAAGGACCGTGCCCTGGCCGGACCCGGGTATCTCCATGATGAGCACGGGGGTCCGGCCTTCGGCCCGGGCCACGTGAAGATCGAGGCCCGGTACGTTCTGAGCCTTTGCCCAGCGCGCAAAGAGATCCACGGCGCGGTCCATGTGCCCGTGCTTCCGCCACTGTGCGTCAAAGGCCGGAGACTCGTTGGGGATGGCGATATATTCTTGCAATGCCGGAACAATGCTCGCCTGCCAGGTTTCGCGTATGAATGATTGGAGTTGGTCCATGTGGGCTGCGTGGGCTCCTTTTCCGTGGTGCCGTCGCACGGGCGGGTTTGAAACCCGCCCCTACACGTCGCCGGCTGATACAGGATGCGGCTCCTCTCCGCGCTCGGGGGAGTGGAAGCGTTCGATCTCGACGTGGTCGGCGCCAAGGCGTACCAGTTCCTCTACGTCGAGCGCCGCTTCGGCCTCATGCGCCCGCCGCAGGGTGGCCTTTACCGCCGGGTGCTTCGGGATGAAGAGCTGGCAGCAGTCCTGATCGGGCAGGACCGAGGTCTCGAAGGTGCCGATGTCCATGGCCTGGTTGATGATTTCCTGCTTGTCCATGCCGATGAGCGGGCGTAGCACCGGGAGCCGGGAAGCCTCCTCGATGACCGCGATGTTGGGCAGCGTTTGGGACGCCACCTGGGCCAGGCTCTCGCCGGTCACCAGCGCCCGCGCGCGTTCCTTGGCGGCGATGACGGAGGCGATCCGGAGCATCATCCTGCGGTAGATCACGACCCGGAGCGGGCGGAGCACGGCGGCAACGATCCGTCGTTGAATCTCGCCGAAGGGAACCAGGTAGAGCCGTGAGTTGTACTGGTAGCGGGTGAGCATGTCCACCAGCACCTTGGCCTTTTCCTGGGACGAGCGGTCGAGGAACGGGCTGCTGTGGAAGTGGACATAGATGAGACGGCAGCCGCGCTGCATCATCCGGTAGGAAGCCACCGGCGAATCGATGCCTCCGGAGATGAGCGATACGAGCCGCCCGCTGGTGCCCACCGGCAGCCCGCCGGGTCCCGGCACGCGCCGCAGGCTCAAGAACGCGCTGGACGGAAGGATCTCCACCGACACCGTCAACTCGGGCCGGGTCAGGTCCACGCGCGCTCCCGAGTGGGCCTGGACCAGGGCGCCCAGCTCCCGGTTGATGTCGTTGGAGGTCAGCGGAAAGCGTTTGTCGACACGTCTGGTCTCGACGCGAAAGGAGTCGAAGGACTGTCCGCGGAGGGCTTCCAGGATACGCGCGCCCAGCACCCCCACGTCGTTCTCGGTGCGTTCCACCAACGAGAAATTGGCGATGCCGAAGACCCGACCGAGCCGGTCGGTCAGTTCGTCCGCCGGCACGTCGTGATTGAAGTTCAGCAGCAGCCTGCCGGAGGCGTTGCGGATCTCCTTGAGTCCCATTCCCCGCAAGGCCGTGCTGAGGTTCCTCTTGAGATGGTCGACGAAATAGGCCCGGTTGCCGCGTTTGAGGGCGATCTCGTGGTATCGAACCAGGGCCGAGTGCATTGTGAAGCAATAGCAGATCCATGGAACTTTTGCATGGAAGGCCGCCTGTGATACCATGAGCGCTTCGCCCCGGAGGGTTTATATGGAAACGTTCAAAAGGGTTTCGGAAGTCGCGCAATTTTCCCCGGAGAAGATGAAGAAGAACGGTGTCTTCGAGACCGAGCGCCTGTTCTGCGACGTGTACTGCTTCGAGGCCGGACAGGCCCAGAGCGTGCATACTCACGAGGGCTCGGACAAGGTCTACTTCGTGCTGGAGGGCAGGGGGCTGTTTCACGTCGGCGGGGAGCAGCGGGAGCTCGGCAAGGACGAGGTGGCACTGGCGCCGTCGGGGGAGCCCCACGGCGTGGAGAATCCCGGACCGGGGCAACTGAAGCTGCTGGTGTTCATGGCACCGCTCCCGAGCCACTGAGAGGACCCAGCGAACAATGAAAGGCACGCGGACCCTTCGTGTCCGCGTTGGTATGAAAATGGCACCGCACCTCGAATACGTCATTCCTGCGGAACAGGCTGTGTCAAACGCCAACTTCGGGGCACGAACGGCCAATCCGTCATTCCCGTGCTCCCTTCCGTCATTCCCGCGAAAGCGGGAATCCAGGGGTGGTGGAGGGGCGCTACAGCGGCGTTTCCCGCCCCCACCCCACCTGGATTCCCGCTTTCGCGGGAATGACGATTTCGGGGGTCGTTGCCTCTCCCGGATTGAGTTTTGGCACACCTTGGGAAGCGGGAATCCGGGGGTGGTGAGGGGAGCGGAACTATGACGGCAGAAGATCCCGTGAACGATGTCAACCGGCGCTTTTACGAGGCGTTCGAGAGCCTCGATTTCAAGCGCATGGAAGGAATCTGGCTGCGCGAGGACTACATCAAGTGCGTCCACCCCGGATGGGCATTGCTGTCCGGCTGGGACGCCGTCATGGAGAGCTGGCGGCGGATCTTCGAGAATACTCAGCAGATGCGCTTTACGCTCACCAACGTGGAGGCGCGGGTACGGGGCGACCTGGCCTGGGTCACGCTGTACGAGAACCTCAACTCCACGCTGGAAGGGCAGACCAACGCGGCCGTGGTGCTTACCACCAACATCTATGAACAACGGCCGGACGGCTGGTTCATGATCCACCACCACGGCTCGCCCGTGATGATGGCCGAGCCGGAACCCCATTCCACCGTTCAGTGAAGCTCCTCCAGGACAAGGTCTGCATCGTCACCGGCGCGGGCCGGGGCATCGGCCGCGCCATTGCACTGCTGGCCGCGGAGAACGGCTGCCGCACGGTGCTTGCGTCGAGAAGCGCGGACCAGCTCGAAGCGGTCGAGGCCGAGATCCTGGACCGGGGCGGACAGGCTTTCTGGATCCGCACCGATCTGTCCAGACAGGAGGATCTGGCGGCGCTGGTGCAGCGGACCCTCGACCGCTTCGGCGCCATCGACTTCCTCGTCAACAACGCCGGCTGGGGCATCAAGGCCAACGTCGTCAAGGCCAGGGTGCAGGACTGGGAGCAGACCCTCCGAGTCAATCTGTTGGCGCCCATGATCCTGAGCCAGCTCGTCCTGCCGACCCTGATGGCCAGGCAAGCAGGCGCCGTCGTGAACATCGCGTCGATATCGGGACGGGCAGGGCAGGGCGGGTCCGCGGCCTATGCCGCCTCGAAGGCCGGGCTCATCGCCTTCAGCCAGTCACTGTTCGAGGAGGTGCGGGAGCACGGTATCAAGGTGGCGGCCATCGTGCCCGGCTTCGTTGACACCGGGATGATACCGCCGGTCCGGCATCTCGACCGGGCCAGGATGATCATGCCCGAGGATGTGGCTCAGGCGGTGCTGTTCGTACTGACGGCGCCGCCCACCGCTTGTCCGGTGGAAATCACCGTTCGTCCGCAGCGCACGCCGTATCGGTAGGATCGCCGGCATCGTATTTCGAAGACAGGGACCGCGCACCCGCCACTGGCGGTAAACGGTGACGACGCCCCCTTCCGTCATTCCCGCGAACTAGGCTGTGTTTCCAAAGACTCTGATCAATTGCCGCCGAGTAATGATGGCGCCCTTCGACAAGGCTCAGGACAGGCGTAGCGAAGCGAAGTCGAAGGGCGCTGGCTCTAAGGGCGACGGCACAATTGATCCGAGTCGTCCTCCCCGAAAGCGGGAATCCAGGTGGGGTGGGGCCGGGAAACACGCCGCCGCATCCCCCTCCACCCCTGGATTCCCGCTTTCGCGGGAATGACAGAGGAGGGGGGTGACGGTGTATTCGGATGGATCGTGTCGTTCCCAGGATCTGCCTGGGTCGTCAGGCCGCTCCCTGGAGATTGCAGAACTCCTCGTAGTCGATGAGCTCGTGAATGGTGGGCTTTTCGCCGCACATCGGGCACTCGGGGTCCTGCCGCAAGCGGAGTGTGTTGATCTCCATGGTCAACGTATTGAAATGGAGTAGCCGCCCGGCGAGAGAGTCGCCCTTGCCGAGGATGAGCTTGATGGCCTCCACGGCCTGGATCGTGCCGATGAGCCCGGGCAGGACTCCCAGCACCCCGGCCTCGGCGCAGCTCGGCGCCATGCCCGGGGGAGGGGGCTCGGGGTAGAGGCAGCGGTAGCACGGGCCGTTGCCCGGGTGGAACACCGATACCTGACCCTCGAACTGGAAGATGCTGCCGTGGACGTTGGGCTTGCCGGTCATCACGCAGGCATCGTTCACCAAGTAGCGGGTGGCGAAGTTGTCGCAGCCGTCCACCACGATGTCGTAGTCCTTGATGATCTCCATGATGTTGTCGGAGGTCAGCCGCTCCGCGTAGGGGACCACGTTGACGTCGGGGTTCAGTCCCTGAAGGGTCTTCCGCGCCGATTCGGTCTTGAGCTCGCCGATTCGGTCGTTGGTGTGGAGGATCTGGCGCTGCAGGTTGGACAGGTCCACCACGTCATGGTCGACGATGCCCATGGTGCCGACGCCGGCCGCCGCCAGGTAGTAGGCGGACGGTGACCCCAGGCCGCCGGCGCCTACCATCAGCACCTTGGCGTCCAGCAACTTGGCCTGCCCCTCTTCCCCTACCTCGGGCAGCAGGAAGTGGCGGCTGTATCGGGTGAGCTGCTCCTGCGTGAACTGTCGGTCCTGCGCGAAGGAGTAACCCTCGTTCTTCCAGGCGCCATATCCGCCGGACATGGAGATCACGTCCTCGTAGCCCATCTCCTGCATCACCTTGCCGGCCAGGAGCGATCTCACGCCGCCGGCGCAATAGGCGATGATGGGAGTCGACTTGTCGGGCACCTCGGCGTCCATCTTCATCTCGAGGAAGCCCCGCGGCACCGACACCGCGCCCTCCAGGTGTCCTTCCCGGTATTCCTCTTTTTCCCGGACGTCCAGGACCACGTGCTTGCCGTTGTTCTGCAGCAACTCGTGCACCTGCTGAGGCGACAACTCCTTTACGGTGCCGCGCGCCTCGTCCATCAACTGCTGAAATGTCTTGGCCATGATCTCTCCCTGGCGGAAGTACCCAAACAATAACTAAGTATTCAGGTTTCTATTATAAGTTATTCTCTGCGATTGTCAATTCAGTGCGTAAAAGCGGTTCGCGTTGTCGGCGAGGATCTTACGCTTGGCCGTATCCGAGACGTCCTCCCTGGCGCAAAGTTCGGGGATATCCTTGAAATATTCCTCGCGCGGACGCTCGTGGGGATAGTCGGAAGCGAAGAAGATGTGGTCCTCGCCAAGGAGTTCGACGACGTAGGGCAGGGTGCGTTCCTCCGACTCGACGGAGACGTAGACGCTGCCGCTCTTGATGTAGTGGCTGGGGGAGTGCTTCAGCCGGGGCGCCCACTTCTTGCCGCGCCGCTCGTAGCCCTCGTCGAGCCGGTCCATCATGAACGGTACCCAACCCGCGCCCGCCTCCAGGTAGGCGACGCGGAGGTCGGGAAAGAGCTCGAACACGCCCTGGAACACCATGTTGGTCAGATGGATCAGCAGGGGAATGGGATGTTCCAGCGCGTGGACCTCGGCGAAGCTGTCGAGATAGTCGAAACCCAGCCCGCGGCTGGGCGCGCCGTGGACGGCCAGCGCCATGTCGAGGCGGCACGCCTCTTCGTAAAGCGGAAAGAAGCTCTCGTGGCCGTACCCCTTGCCCAGCGAGTTCACCGACGGCAGCACCGCGCCCGGCATGCCCAGTTCTTCCTTGGCCCGCCGCATCTCCTTGATGGCGTCGTCGATGCTGTGAATCGGGATCAGCGCCGCGCCGAGGACTCTCGGCGTGTGCTTCATGTAGTAGTCGTGGAGCCACGAGTTGTAGGCGTGGGCGATGTTGACGGCATAGGCCGGATCCTGGATCAGCCCGAATCCCAGGCCGGAGGTCGGATAGACGATGGTCCGGTCGATGCCGCAGTCTTCCAGGAACGACACCCACATGTCGCAGTCCGGATAGTCCCTGAGCCCGGACGAGCTCATGTTGGACAACCGGGTCCATCCGTCCAGCGACGGGAACAGGGAGTACATGCGGGCCCAGGCGGGCTGGCCGTCGCTGCCCACGTATTTCTCTCCCATGAAGGGCATCATTTCGCTGGCATTTTCCATGATGTGTCCGTCGCCGTCGATGACTGGATAGGCATTCGCGCGCATGGGATTCTCCTTTTGTTCCAAAGCAGGGTAGCAGCGGGGTGGCTGCACACGTGCGGGTTTGAAACCCGCCCCTACGCGATTCCGTAGAACCGCTTGGCGTTATCGCTCAGCATCTTGTCGGCCACCCGCTCGGGAATGTCTTCCCGGCCGCGGATGGTAGCTGTGAGTTCGGGCTCGTGCGACGGGTCCTGATGGCCGTAGTCCGACCCGATCAGGATATGGTCCTCGCCGATGTAGTCCACGAGATAGGGGACGTCCTCGTCCGCCTCGCAGGCGACGAACATCCGGTAGTCCTCGAACAGCCCTTCGTCCGTCTTGTGCTTCCAGTCGCTCTTGAGCAGCCGCTTCAGGATGTGCAGCATGAACGGCACCCAGCCCGCCGAGGCTTCGATGAAGCCGATGCGCAGGCCCGGAAACTCCTCGGGTATGCGGTTGGCAATCAGGTCCCGGAAGGCGAACACCGGCAGGATCCTGCCCTGGGCGAACGAGAAGTTCCGCTCGAAGCTGAACAGGTTGATGATCGAAGGCGCCCCCATGCCGGTATGGATGCAGATGGGCAGGTCCAGCTTGGCGGCCTCTTCGTAAATCGGGAAGAAGTAGGGGTCGTCCAGGGTGCGGTCCCCCTCCATGCCGCGAAAGAAGATGCCGACGGCGCCGTGCTCCTTGGCCAGCCGCATCTCGTCGATGGATGCTGTGATGGAGAGCAACGGCAGCACCGCGGTCCACAGCAGCCGGTTCTGCCCGGTGCGGTGCACCCCCCACATGTACCGGTTGTAGGCGCGGCACAGGGCGATATCCAACTCCGTATCGTGGGTCAGGTAAACCAGGAAGAGGGTGGGATAGATGACCTGGACGTCGATGCCGAGCCGGTCCATATCGGCCAGTCTCACCTCGGGCTGGGTGATCTCGCGGCTGGCGATGAGGCTGTCGCTGCGCGACGACTCAAGCTTCGTGGCCGACGGCGTCACCAGGCGGTAGCTCCCCTTGCCGTTGGGTTTCGGCACGATGTTGCCGTCGATGAGCCAGAAGGCATTGCGCGGGCCGTAAAGCGTGTCTTCGGGGACGGAGGCGAGCACCGGCCGACGCGAATACATGCCCTTGTCCATGTGGTCCCACATGGCAAGGGGTTCGGCGATATGCGTGTCGGAATCGATGATCATCATGGGACGCGGCTCCCGGTGCCTTATGCGGCCGAACGCTCCCGGCCGCATAAGCCCCTCAAAATGAATAAAGGTGCTTCGGGTTCTCGCACAGGATCTTGTCGGCGATGGCCGGCGACAGGTCTTCCCGCGACCGGATGGTCTGGGCCAGCTCCGGCTCGAACGACGGATCGTTGTGACCGTAGTCGGAGCCGATGATGATGTTATCCTCGCCCATGTGCCGGATCAGGTACGGAATGTCCTCGTCGGCCTCGCAGGCGACGAACAGCCGGTACTTCTGAAACAGCTCGACGCTGGAATCGAACTTGAACTGCTGCTTCAGCAGCCGCCGCAGGATGTGCAGCAGAAACGGCACCCAGCCCGCCGACGCCTCGATGAACCCGAACCGCAGCTTCGGAAACATCTCCGGGATCCGGTTGTGGATGATGTCCCGGAACGCGAAGATGGGCAGAACCCTGCCGTGCGCGAAGGTGTGGTTGCGCTCGAGATTGAACATGTTGGTGAGCGTCGGACAGCCCGAGCCCGTATGGATGCAGATCGGCAGCTCCAGGGAATTGGCTTCCTCGTACACCGGAAAGAAGTAGGGGTCGTCCAGGGTCCGTTCCCCCTCCATGCCGCGGAAGAAGATCCCCACCGCGCCGTGCTCCTTGGCGAGCCGCATCTCCTTCACCGACTCGTCGATGGATCCGAGCGGCAGGATGGCGTTCCAGCGAAGCCTCCCCTGACCCTTCTCCTCGATCTCCCACATGTAGCGGTTGTAGGCCTTGCACAGCGCGATCTCGAGGTCCACGTCCTCGGTGAGATAGACCAGAAAAAGGGTCGGGTAGATCACCTGGGTGTCGATGCCGAGGCGGTCCATGTCCTTCAGTCGCACGTTGACGTCGGTGATCTCGCGGCTGGCGATGAGGCTGTCGTTCCGTTCCGTCTCCGAGGTCGCGGCCGTCGGCGTGACCAGCCTGAATCCGCCCTTGCCCGAAGGCTTGGGAAAGATGTTCCCGTCGATGAGCCAGAACTTGTTGCGGGTGCCATAGAGTGTGTCGTCGGTGATCGACGTCAGCACCGGCCTGCGCGGGTGCATGTCCTCGTCGAAGAATTTCCACATCGCCTCGGGCTCGGCGATATGCGTATCCGCATCGATGACTCCTGCCATGGCTTGCCTCCTTGGAAAATAGGCACCGCGGGTCGGAACGCGCGAAAGCACGGACGGTGCCCGTAGCTGTTTTTACTGCCAGCGGTGACGGCTTGTCAAACGCGCATGGGGCGCAGGAATCACGACGATGAACACGGTTTCCCATGTAGGTCGGGTTAGCCGAAGGCGTAACCCGACAGACACGCCGGGCCGTGTCGGATTACGCTTCGCTAATCCGACCTACGAGGAGCGAGGGGAACTTTGGGTGTTCCGTGTAGGGGCGGGTTTCAAACCCGCCCGTGCCCGCACCGCGCGGACGGACAATGCCCGCTGAACCGCCCCTCATCCCTCGGTGCACAGACGCCCGAGCCCCGGGATCGACGTCGGCCGGCCCATGCGCCGCAGGCAGGCCCACAGGGCGGCTTGGTTGCTGGACACCACCGGACGGGCGAGGCGGCTCTCCACCGCTTCGATGGTCTCGATCATGCGCGTGTTGGTGCAGCTCAGGAAGTAGCCCTCGGCCTCCGGGCGGCTGTTGTCGCAGGTTATGTCCAGCCACTGGTCCGGGGTCACCGCGATGTAGGCGTCGCTTCCGGGGAGGCCCAAGCCCAGCTCGTGAACCACCTCGAAGCCGGCTTCCGTCATGTAGCGCAACTCCGACTGGTTGGTTGCCTCCACGTAGGGGCTGATGAGCACGAGCCTGCGGATCGCGAGCGCGTTCAGCGCCTCGGTGATTGCCTGGCTGGTGGTCACGGCTGTGCATCCGCTTGCCCGGGCGACCCATTCGGTGATTCGCTCCTCGCCGGCGAGGCCCCCCTCCATGGAGTTTGCCGTGCAGTGGAACACAATCACGTCCGGGCTGGTGTCGGACAATACGGCCGCGGCTTCCTCGATGGCTCCCTGGAACTGGTCAAGAGGCTTGCTCCACTTTCCGGTCATGCGCAGCCGGGTGACGTGAATGCCCACGTCCGCCGGCGCGTATTGGTTGAACTGCGGCTCGGTGAGCCGATTGGCGGATGGAATGATAAGGCCGATGCGCGCCTGGCTGTCCATGTGTTCCTCCGTTCCTGTAATCGATCTCGTTTGTTCGATGCCTGAGAGACGAACACGGCGGCGGACCCCGGTCAGGGCGACCGCCGGTCGCCCCTACGAGAGGTCCCTATGCCGGCGGAACCGCGTCGTTCCCGTTTCCCCACGAGCCCATGGCCTTGGCCAGGGCTTTCGGCTCCGGCAGGTCCTTCAGGTCGAAGAACTCGACGGCGTTTTTGTAAAGGACCAGCTCTTTCTGGGCGAAGCTCAGGTCGTCGCCCGAGATGATGTCCCGGACGGAGTAGGGGAAGTGGCAGTCCCAGTGGCAGTAGTCCGAGGCGTACAGCACGGAGGCCGGTCCGGAAGCGTCCAGCACCCGGTCCAGTCCGGTTTCCTCGGACTCGCATGACAGGACGAGCTGCTCGCTCCGGATGACCTCGCTGGGACGGCGACCCATCTCGGGCATCTGCGGCGCCAGCTTCTCCATGTGCTCGTCCAAACGCTCCATCCAGAAGGGCAGCCAACCGGCGGCGCCTTCCATGTAAGCCACTTTCAGCCGGGGATAGCGATCGAACACACCTTCGCCCAGCATGTGCATCATGGCGATCATCAACTCGAAAGGGAAGGCGGTCATGTGGACGTAGACGTATTTGTAGAAGCGCCGGCTTCCGGCGCCCATAACCCCGGACACTCCTGGAACGCCGTCGTGGCCGGTCTGCGGGTGGACCGAGAGCGGCATGCCGATCTCCTGGGCGGCGGCGTAGATGGGATCGAACATGGGGTCGCCCATGTTCCGGCCGTAGACGTTGGTGGGGAGCATGGCGGTGGTGGCGCCGTGCTCGGCCAGGTAGTGCAGCTCCTGCACCGCCGCCGCCGGGTCCTGGCACGGAATGAGCCCCACGCCGCGCAGGCGCCGCGGGTCGGCGGAGCAGTAATCCAGCAGCCACTCGTTGACCGCATGGCACATGGCCCCGGCCAGGCCCTTGTCCATCAGGCCGTTGACCGTCAGGGCGATCTGCGTGCCGAAGATCACGGCCACGTCGATGCCTTCCAGGTCCATGTCCTTGAGGCGTTCCTTGGGCTCGGTCATGCCGGGACGGCCCTTCCTCGCCTCCTCGGTCATGGGTCCGGTCACGCCGGGGCCCGGCCCCTCGTTGGCCGGCCAGATGCGGCCCTCCAGCAGCAGCCGGTTGCCGCCCCGGTTGTCCTTCAGGCGCACCGGCGCCAACGATTTGTACTTCTCGGGCAGCAAGGGCTTGAAGTCGATGTCGCCCTCGTTGACGTGACCGTCCGCGTCGATCACGAGGGTGTTGGTATAGTCTTCCATGGTGTGTGCTCCGATCAAACGCTCCTGTCACGGCAGGGAGCGTGCTGTAGATCTTTGGTGGGTCATATTCCGATCAAGCGCCCGGACGGCGTCGAGTTCGCCTGCGCCGGCCGGCCTCCAATGACTTCCCCGGCTATCGACGCACCGCAATGTACGGTTACTACTACCACCGATTTTGTGTCAAGATGCCCATTCGTCGTTGAGGAACCCGATGGATACTGACTCCAACGCTCCGGGCGGACCGTTGCTGGAGGTCAAGGACCTGCGAACCTGGTTCTTCACCCGGTCGGGAACGGGCAAGGCGGTGGACGGCGTCTCCTTCACGCTGAATGAGGGGGAATCGCTGGGGCTTCTGGGCGAGTCGGGCTGCGGCAAGAGCATGACCAGCCTCTCCATCCTCCGGCTGGTACCGAGACCGGCCGGACGCATCGTCTCGGGCGAGGTGCTGTTCCAGGGCCGGGACCTGCTGAAGATTTCGGAGCAGGAGATGCGCCGGGTCCGGGGCAAGCAGATCGCCATGATTCTGCAAGACCCCCTGAGCACCCTCAATCCGGTCTTCTCCATCGGCAACCAGGTGGCGGAGCCTCTCCGGGTCCACGGCATCGTGCCTCGGTCCGGCATCCGGGAGCGGGTCGCGAAGCTCCTGAGCCTCGTACGTATACCCGCGCCGGAATCCAGGTTGAAGGACTACCCTCACCAGTTCAGCGGCGGCATGCGCCAACGGGTTGTTGGCGCCACGGCCATCTCCGCCGGGCCGAAGGTCCTCATCGCCGACGAGCCCACGACCTCTCTGGACGTCACCATCCAGGCCCAGTACCTGCGGCTGCTGAAGGAGCTTCAGAGGGAATCGAACCTGTCCATCATCTATATCACCCACGACCTGGGCACCCTGGCGCGGATCTGTGACCGGGTGGCGGTCATGTACGCCGGCAAGATCGTGGAGCAATTGACCGTGGATGCGCTTTTCGAAAGTCCCGCGCATCCCTATACGGAAGCGTTGCTGCAGTCCATCCCCCGCATGGACCGCAAGGTCCACCGGTTCCAGTCCATCGAGGGCAGTCCGCCGGTGGTCTACGATCTACCCCCCGGCTGCGCCTTTGCGCCGCGTTGTCCCAAGGTCAAGGATATCTGCCGGTCGGAGTCCCCGCCGATAACGAGCCTCGACCCGAACCACAGCGTGGCTTGCTGGCTGCACGTGAAGGATCACCATGAATCCGCCCCTGCTGGAAGCCAGGAACGTCCGTAAACATTTCCCGGTGACCAAGGGATTGATCTTCGGCGGCAACGTCGGCTGGGTCCACGCCGTGGACGATGTCAGCTTTCGTATCGACAGCGGCGAGACCCTGGGACTGGTGGGGGAGTCGGGTTGCGGCAAGAGCACCACCGCCAAGATGGTCCTGTTGCTGGAGCACCCCACCGGCGGCGAGATACTCTACCAGGGGGTCGGCCTGGAACAGATGTCAGGCGCCGACCTGCGGCAGTACCGCAGCACCGTGCAAGCGGTGTTCCAGGATCCACAGAGCTCCCTCAATCCCAGGATGCGGGTGGGCGATATCGTCGGCGAGCCGCTGGAGGTGAACGGGGGTCTTCCCCGGGCTGCGGTGCGAGAGCGGGTCGCGGAGGTCCTGAAGGACGTCAACCTGGACGCGGCCTTTGCCCGGCTCTATCCCCACGAGTTCAGCGGCGGGCAGCGGCAGCGCATCGCCTTGGCCCGGGCCCTGGTCACCCATTCCCGACTCATCGTGCTGGATGAGCCGGTGGCCTCTCTCGATGCCTCCATCCGGAGCCAGATCATCAACCTGCTGAAGGACCTTCAGGACGAGCACGGCCTGAGCTATCTGCTCATCACCCACGACCTGGCCGTGTCGCGGCACCTCAGCCACCGGGTGGCGGTCATGTACCTGGGACGGATCGTGGAGGAAGGGAAGGCGGACGCGCTGTACGGGGAACCCTTGCACCCGTACACGAAAGCGCTCATTTCCGCCGCCCTGCCGGTCCGAGCAGGGCAGGACTCGGAGGAGATGGTCCTGGCCGGTGAGGTCCCCAACCCCATGAACCCGCCCTCAGGCTGCCGTTTCCACCCCCGTTGTCCCTTGGCCATGCCGCGGTGCTCGGAAGAGGAGCCCGCGCTCCTGGAGGTGGCCCCGGAGCGGAAGGTGGCTTGCCACCTGTTCTAGGAGTCATCGGCACGGAGCCGATCGGCAGGGGTTCGTCCAGTGCCCGGGTACGGCTGTCGAACGTGTGGGGTTTCTAGTGTGGTGTCTCACAAATACGCTTACGAATCTGCGGGTCCTTTTGGCCGTCGGCTGCGTTGCTCTTCCTCGCGTGGTACACGCCACTGCTCGTCATCGCGCCTTGCCGACAACCAAAATGCCCTCGCAGATTCACAAGCGTATTTGTGAGACACCACACTAGTGTTCGCGCAACAGGCGGCCGTAGCCGTTGATACGGTCCGTCACGCCGGAGCGGCGTAGCGTTTCCCAGATGATGGCCTGTGTCGCGGTGATCACCTTCACCCCGAGCTCGCGCTCCAGCGGCTCGATGATCTCGATGACTCCCCAGGGCGCCGGCATGTATAGGGTGTCGGCATCGGGATGCTGCCGGTAGAGGGCCTCCGCGATCCCTTTCACCTCGTCCTGGGAGATGGTGGCCAGATCGGCCACGGTCTTGCCGGCGCCCTTGAATCCCATCAGCTCGAAGCCGTAATGGGCCACGTATTCTGCGTGAAATCCCTCGGGATCGGAAAAGGGATGGACAAGAATGAGCTTTTCAGCGCCTACGGCTCTGAGCGCGTTCACCTGCGCGGTCATGCTGGAAGTTACGGTAACACCGATCGCCTCCTCGGTCTTCCGCATGGTCTCATCGAGTCCGTCATAGCCCAATGACAGGTTCAGCGGGACGCCTCCAAACATGACGATGTCGACGTTTGCCCGTCCCATTTCGCGGGCCGCTTCGAGGGTCATCTCGACGCTCCGGGCCACATCTTTCTCCGCGAGCTGCTTGACCGCAAGAGTGGTGAGAACGAGCGTTACTCCCTCCGGGACCATCTTGTAGAATTCGTACGGGAACGTCTCCGTCAAGTAAGGCGGGGATGTATAGCCGATCCGGGCGCGGTAACCGTACATACTGCAGTTCCCTTACATACCGGTGGTCACTGACCGCAAGGTCGCCTGCCACCTGTTTTGGCAGCGGGCGGCGGGTATGCTCGGATCGTGTTCAGAAGTCGCGCAGCAGGCGGCCGTAGCCGTTGATTCGGTCGTTCACGCCGGAGCGGCGCAGGGTCTCCCAGACGATGGCCTGTATCGCGATGACCACGTTGACTCCGAGCTCCTGCTCCAGCGGCTCGATGAGCTCGATGATGCCCCAGTGGGGGGCGGGGATGTAGAGGGTGTCGGCGTCGGGGTGCTCGCGGTAGAGGGCTTCCGCGAGGGCCTTGACCTCGTCCTGTGAAATGGTGGCCAGATCCGCCACGGTCTTCTGGGCGCCTCTGAACCCCAGCAGTTCGAAGCCATAGTGGGTCACGTACTCCGCGTGGAAACCCTCCGGGTCCTTGAAAGGGTGAAGGAGGACCAGCTTTTGTGCCCCCACGGCCCGAAGCGCGTTCACCTGCGCGGTGATGCTGGAGGTGACCGGCACGCCGATCTCCGCCTCGGTCTTGCGCAGGGTCTCCTCGAGTCCGTCGTAGCCCAGCGACAGGTTCAGCGGCACGCCGCCGAAAACCATGATATCGACCCCGGCATTGCCCATTTCCCGGGCCGCCTCCAGGGTCATCTCGACGCTACGGGTCGTTTCCTTCTCCGTAAGCTGCTTGATGGCCAGGGTCGTGAGGACGAGGGTCACGCCTTCCGGCACCATCTTGTAGAATTCGTAAGGAAAGGTCTCGGTCAGATAGGGCGGGGAAGTATAGCCGATTCGGGCACGATATCCGTACATAGTAGAGCCTCCTCTTGGTCAAGGGGTGTCACACATCAATAATTCGAAGTCCATTGTTTCTTGCCGTCCTCTTGGGGTCAGCGTCCTACTCTGCCTCTTGCCGTCCTCTCAAGGTCAGCGCCCCGCTCTGCCGTAGGTCGGATTAGCCGAAGGCGTAATCCGACTCCCTCCTCCTCAAGTCAGATTCCGAGTCCTGGGATCCAGAAAGTCCCGCAGCCAGTCGCCCAGCAGGTTGATGGAGAGCACCACCAGCACCAGCGCCACGCCCGGGAAGAACGACAGCCACCACGCCGTGGTGATATGCGACCGCCCGTCCGCGATCATCGCTCCCCACGAAGGCGTCGGCGGGGGAATCCCCGCGCCCAGAAAGCTCAACGAAGCCTCGACGATGATGACCCAGCCCACCTGCAGCGTCGCCAGCACCACCAGCGGGTTGATGATGTTGGGGAAGATGTGGCGCTGTAGAATCCGGAACGAGGAGCAGCCCGCCACCCGCGCCAGGGCCACGAACTCGCGTTCCTTCCAGCTCAGCACCTCGCCCCGCACGAGGCGGGCGAACCTCGCCCACATGACCAGGCCCAGAACCAGGATGAGATTCCGGAAACTCGGGCCGAACACGACCGCGAAGAGCAGCGCGATCAAGATGATGGGCAGCGACAGCATGGCGTCCGTGGTGCGCATGATCAGCGTGTCGGCCCAGCGTCCGTAGTAGCCGGAGATGAGCCCCAGCAGGGTGCCGATGATACCCCCGACGGCTACGGCCGCGAGTCCGGCGGCAATGGAGACCCGCGCCCCGTGGATGATGCGGCTGGTCATGTCCCGGCCCAGCCGGTCGGTGCCCAGGGGATGCGTGAGCTTGCCGCCTTCCTGCCAGAACGGCGGCAGCAGGCGCGCCCTCAGGGCGATCTTGTTGGGCGGGTAGGGGGCCACGACGTCCGCCAGCACCCCGAGCCCGCCGAAGGTGACGAGGATCAGCAGGGGCAGCAGCAACAGCTTCCGGGCGCGGGCGCGCACGGACCTCGGAAGATCGGTGTCCGCGGTGACGGTTATTTCCGAATCAGCCATAGCGAATACGGGGATCGATGTAGGCGTACAAAATATCCACCATGAGATTGCCCGCCAGAATGATCGTGGACACCAGCAGCACCACCCCCTGGATCACCGGATAGTCGCGCCACTGCACCGCCTCGAAGGCCAGGCGGCCGATGCCCGGCCAGGCGAAGACGGTCTCTACCACCACGCTCCCGGCCAAGAGGATGCCGAAGTAGAACCCGACGAACGTCACCACCGGGATCAACGCGTTCTTGAACGCGTGTTTCCAGGTCACCACCGATTCGGCCAGCCCCTTGATGCGGGCGAACTTGACGTACTCGCTGTCCAGCACGTCAAGCATGGAGCCGCGCAGGAGCCGTACCACGCCTGCCAGCATGAAGCCGAACAAACCCAGCGTCACCGCCGGCAGCACATAGGAGGCGAAACCTTCCATGCGCCCGGCCGGAAGGACATCGAGGTTGACGGCGAAGATGGATATCAGCACGATGCCCGCCCAGAACGTCGGCACCGACTGGCCGAACAGCGCCACGGTGCGCGCCCCCACGTCCCAGAGCCCGCCTTTTCGCGTGGCCGCAATGACCCCCAGGGGCAGCGCCATCAGAAGCGCCATGGTGGTGGAGAAAAAAACCAGTTTCAGGGTGTTGGGAAGCCGCTGGCCAATGAGCTCGGCCACGGGTTTCTTGGTCCGTATCGAGGTGCCCAGGTCGGCGTACAGCAGACGCTGCACGAAAAGCCCGTACTGGACGTACATGGGCTGGTCCAGGCCAAGCTCCCGGCTCATCTCTTCCTGGAGCTCGGCTGAGGCGTCGATAGGCAGCATCACGTCCAGCGGGTTTCCCGTGAGCCGCGCCAGGGCGAACACCAGCAAGCTGATCACCAATAGCGTGACGAGGCACTGGACCAGCCTGCCGGCGATGTAACGTTGCATCGAATCCCGCGGGTGTGAGCTGGAATTTCCTCTCGCTCGCGGCTATTTCGCCGGAGTCGCCGTCACCAGGCTGGGCTCGATGTAGCCCCGGTGGGGCCGCAACTGAATGTCCTTCACCTGGTTCCCGTAACCCCACAGGATTCCCTTGACGTCCGCGATGGGCACGCCGCGGTACTCGCTGTGCAGAACCTTGTAGGCCTTGCTCACCTGGGCCGCGATGCCGTCGATGGTGGCCTCGCCCGCCGCTTTGCTGGCGATGTCGTCCACGGTGTTGGCCATCTTGATGATCCTGCCCTTTGCGGACCACCAGATACGCAGATCATCGGAGCCGTTGAGGCGTCCGGTGGTGGCGAAGGTGCCCGCCTGGCCGACGATCTTGGGAGACTGCGGGTTGGCGATGTAGAGCGGACGAAACGCCCCGATGTCGGTAGGGACGATGCTCGCCTTCACGCCAATGGCCTCCCAGTATCCGGCCACGATCTCGGCGAGCTGGAGGTACTGGGTGAAGCCGGCCGTGGGCAACGCGAACAGCTTGATGGAGAAGCCGTTGGGATAGCCGGCGTCCGCCAATAGCTTCTTGGCCTTGGCCGGGTCGTAGGGGTACGGCTTCAGGTCCGCGGGAAAGCCGATGGAGATGGGGGAGATGGGGAACACCGCCGCGGGTTTGCCCTTGCCGTGCAACAGCGTGTCCACGATCTCCTGCTTGTTGACAGCCAGGTTCAGGGCCTGGCGGACCCGGACGTCCTTCACCGGACCCGCCTTGTCGTAGTAGGTGGCGTAGAGGTGTATCCGCACCGACGTGGGTTGCGGGTCCTCGGCGATCTTGAATCCCGCCTTGGTCATGTCCGGGACCTCGTCCAGGGAGATTCGCGCCAGGTCCACCTGACCGGTTTTCAGCATGGCCACGCGGGTGGAGGTCTCGGGCACGAGCAGAATGCGGAGGCGGTCGAATCGCGGCGATTTGCGCCAGTGGTTCTTCACGGCCTCGAACTCGATGAAGTTGCCCACCTCGTGCTTGACGAACTTCCAGGCGCCGGTGCCCACGGGCTTCTGGGCGAAGCCGTCCCAGCCGACCTTCTTGATGTAGGCCTTGGGAAGCACGATGCCCTCGATGCCGGGCTGATTGGCCATGTCATAGGGGAAGGTGGGCCACGGCCGCGCCGTGACGATCTTCACCGTGTGGCCGTCGACCACCTGTACGTCCTTGATGCCCTTGCGAAACTGCCGCACCCGGGAGCTCTTGGCCTTGGGCCGGCGGAAGCCCTCCATGAGGGTGAACTGTACGTCCTCGGCAGTCATCTCGCTGCCGTCGTGGAATGTGACCCCGGACCGGAGCTTGAAGGTCCAGGAGAGTCCGTCTGCCGCCGGCTCCCAGCTCAGCGCGAGCCCCGGCGTGAGCTTGCCGTTGGCGTCCACTTCCGTGAGCCAGTCCCACAGCGGGCCCACCAGCCCGAGGGAGGCGCTGATCGAAGTGCGGGTGGGATCCATGGATTCCTCGCCGAAGTTCCCGGCGGCGTACCGGAGGGTGCTTTCGGCCGC
This sequence comes from uncultured Binatia bacterium (SeqCode), assembly GCA_965221155.1. GTDB lineage: Bacteria > Desulfobacterota > Binatia > UBA9968 > JAJDTQ01 > JAJDTQ01. The sequence continues at coordinate 4,552,529 of OZ244869.1, forward strand.
GTGGGCCGGTGGCCCCGCAAGCAACGTCAGGAAGGCTGCGAGAACCAGGAATTGAAAGAGTCTTTTTGAAGCGTTCAACATGGTAAATCCTCCCCGTGGTCGATTCAGATGAATAGCCCGTGTTTGCCGCCCAAGCTCGACACGCCCGCACATTACTCTGGATGCAGTTCCGAGTGCAAGAGTTGCGTGGAGCCGGTAGGATGATCTTCACACCCGTTGTGCCGGGCTTGACCCGGAATCCCATCCCTGACACTCACTTGCTGACATGGACCTCGAAGCCCTGTTGATCATCTTCGTCGCGCTTGGCGCCGGTGCATTGTCGAAGGGCGCCACGGGAATGGGCCTCCCGCTCATCGCCGTGCCCATCATGGCAGGCTTCCTCGGCGCCCAACAAGCCGTCATCGTCATCACCATCCCCAACATGGTGAGCAACTTCTGGGTCATGTGGTCCTACCGTTCCCGGTTCCATACCGTGCCCGGGCTCGCCTTCGCTACCATGGCGGGCGCCCTGGGCGTAGCCGCCGGCACCTGGTTCCTGGCCACCGCCGACGAGCGCATGCTGACCCTCGCGCTGGCGGTTTGTGTGGGCGCCTACCTGGTGCTGCTGGCCTTCCGCATCGAGATCCGCTTCACCGGGCGGCTGGGCCGCGTCCTCTCGCCGCTCATCGCCGCCCTGGCCGGTGTCTCCCAGGGCGCGGCCGGCATGTCCAGCGCGGTGGTGGCGGCCTGGGTGCGCGCGTTCCAACTGGAGAAAGAGGCGTACATCTTCGCGGCATCGACGATGTTCCTGGGCCTCACCACCATGCATTTTCTCTTTGTCCTGGCCGCCGGCCTGTTCGATCAGGAGCGTTTCGGCCAGGCCGTTCTCGCGCTCATCCCCATCGCGCTGTTCCTGCCCCTTGGCATGCGGGTGACTCCCTACATCAGCAAGCAGTGGTTCAACCGGGTCATCGTCACACTCATCATCGTGATGGAGGTCAAACTGATCTGGCAGGGGATGGTGGGTCAATGAACTGTCCGGGTCCGGCTAAAGAATCGACGCGATGAGGCGATTACTATTCCCGGGATCGGGATTCCGCTCCTCCAAGGATGTTGAATTTTCGAATTACCGGTCTATAATCAGCGGTATATCGCGGGGAAAGTCCCATGAGCCTGATCGTATCCGAAATCTATGATGCGCTGATCGAAGCCGGCACTTCCAAGGACAAGGCCAAGGCGGCCGCGGCTGCGGTCCCGTCTGTCGGACGTTTGGCCACCAAGGAGGACATTGCCAGGCTGGAAGGGGCCACCAAGGAGGACATTGCCAGGCTGGAAGGGGCCACCAAGGAGGACATTGCCAGGCTGGAAGGGGCCACCAAGGAGGACATTGCCAGGCTGGAAGGGGTCACCAGGGGGGATATTGCCAAGCTGGAAGGGGTCACCAAGGAGGACATTGCCAGGCTGGAAGGGGTCACCAAGGAGGACATTGCCAGGCTGGAAGGGGTCACCAAGGAGGACATTGCCAGGCTGGAAGGGGTCACCAGGGGGGACATTGCCAAGCTGGAAGGGGTCACCAGGGAGGACATTGCCAAGCTGGAACGGGTCACCAGGGAGGACATTGCCAAGCTGGAAGGGGTCACCAGGGAGGACATTGCCAAGCTCGACAAGAGAGTTGCCGTACTGAGTCTCGCGGTCTTCAGTCTCCAACCGGCGATTCTGGCGTTACTGGTGAAGCTGGTTTTCTTTCCCTAGGAGCCAGTATCGGCCGGCAGCGCCGCGCGGGCACGGGCGGGTTTGAAACCCGCCCCTACATCGGATGCCGGGTTCCTGCGGCGCAGACTCCTAGTCGCCCTCGGCTCATTTCGGCAGGTGCGCGGTCTCGGGAAGGCCGAGCATGAGGTTGAGGTTCTGGATAGCCACGCCGCTGGCGCCTTTGCCGAGGTTGTCGAGGAGGGCCACCAGCAACGTGTGGCCGGAGGGATGCGGCACCACGTGCAGCTCCATCCAGTTGGTGTCGTTGCACGCCTGCGGATCGAAGCTGCGCTCGTGTGCGTCGCGCGGATCCGGATGAGGAACCACGCGGATGAAGGGCTCCCCGTCGTAGCGTTCCAGCAGACACTCCAGGATCGCCGAACTGGTTCCGCCCATGGGCACCATGCCGAGATGAATCGGCACCTCCACCCGCATGCCGCAGCGAAACGGTCCTACCGCCGGCACGAACTGAGGCTCGACGGTTAGCCCGCTGTAGGCCAGCATCTCCGGGACGTGCTTGTGCCGGGCTCCCAGGGCATAGGGTGCCTCGTAGGGGAGTGAGCCCAGGCCTTGGTCCGGGCTCTCCCATTTCTCGATCAGTCCCCGCCCGCCGCCCGAATAGCCCGACAGTGCATGGATGGAAACCGGGGTATCGTGGGGCAACAGTCCCTCCTCCACCAGCGGCCGCGTCAGCAGGATGAAAGCGGAGGGGTAGCATCCGGGGTTGGCCACGAAGCAAGCCTCGCGGATGGCGTCCCGCCGGCCGGCCTCGAGCTCCGGGAGCCCGTAGGTCCATCCGTCGGCCACCCGATGAGCCGTGCTGGCGTCGATAACCCGCGTTCCGCATTCACCAGCCCACCGCGCCGCTTCCCGGGCGGCGTCGTCCGGCAGACACAGCACCGTGAGGTCCGACGCCTCGATGGCCGCGCGCCGCGCACCGTGGTCCTTCCGCCGGTCTTCGTTCAGCGTGGATACCTCGATGTCCCCGCGTCCCGCGAGCCAGTCGCGTATCCGCAGGCCCGTGGTGCCCACGTGGCCGTCTATGTAGACCTTGGGTGGCATGGTTCGGCTCGGATGGCCTTTCAAGTTGAATTTACCAGAAACCTTTCGATATTGGCACGAAGCCTCGGACTCCTACTTGTCCGGGTTCCACATTTCGTGGCGTTTCGCATTGGGTCAGGCCGTGTTGCGTGTGCGCCGGATCATGGCGTCGACATCCGGATTTGCATTGAACGGAACGAGCTCGACGTTGGGGTGTGCCCGGACAAACACGCGAAACACCTCGTCAGCGAAGGCCTGTCCGACCTGCTCGACTCCATCAAAGTCCAAGATCACCTTCTTGAAGCGGTCGAATCGTGTCAACAGCCGCTTGGCTTGAGAACGCGATATCAACGCTTCGTCCCCGTACTGAACCAACCTGACAGGTACGACGGTCTTCGAGAACCCGTAGTCTCCGGCCTCGGTATATTCGTCAAACACTTGTTTCAGCGTCTTTTCCGTATCGTTGTTCAGTTCAAGAATGACCCAGGTGCCGCGAACGCCTGACGTGTTGTCATTCAACGGGATTTCTTGAATCCAATCCTCTTCTGTTGCACTGTCGTGCGAGAAAAAGACCTTATGAGAAAGCATATTGAACTCGTCGAACATGCGTGAGGTAAAGAAGATGCCTTCGCCCGTATGTTTCTCCGGGTCGGTAGTCAGCTTTCCTTTCCTCAGTTCGAGGACTGCATGCCGTTCGTCGTCGAGTTGCAGTTCTCTGGTAATCTTGCGGAAGATTCCCTCCCCATCATCGATCAGACGAATTCTCACATCGACAGCCGTCCGCGTGATCATTATTCTCACCGATGTTCCCGACGAGTGGTCGATTGCATTGTTCATCATCTCGGTAAAGCCGTATTGCCAAACATCCCGAGCTCGCCGAGGTATACCCGCCAGAATCGGCTCTACTTCCGTCCGCCAAACGGTGTCTTCGTCGATCCCTTCGGCGAGCGGGACGACCATGTCCTTCCCGTCCAATACGCCCAGCGAGTAGCGGCGGTTGCGTGTCGCTCCTTCGGCCGTCAAAAAACCGACGGCAACGAGACTACCGAGGTGCTTGTTGACGGCTTGGCGCGAAATGCCAAAATGGTCAGCACATATTTGCGCGATGTCATCAGGATGCGTGCGGACGTGTGTGGTAATGTAGTCACGAATTGCGCGGCCCCGTTCTCGTGTTCCCGGCATGATTGACAGTCTCCTTTTGTCAACTCGACAATATCCTATTGTCAACCTTATCCATGAGATTGTCAACTCTATGCGCTGATACTTGACTGCCTGTGAGGCGAGTAGGGTTGTGGACGAGCCATCGCCGCAGAGGAAGATGGGCGCAGCCACAAGTCGATGACACGGCCTACATCTTTACGGCCTCCCCCGGAATTGCTAGTTTTGCTGTCAATTCCAGGCCCGCGCGCGCATGGCGGCGGCACGGGCGATTCCAGCAGATTCAAGGAGGAAAGAATGGACGCCGATGCCAAGAAGACCGCGCTGCGCATGATCCCTTACGGACTGTACGTTTTGACCAGTGAAGCCAAGGATGGCCGGGTGGCCGCCGATGACGCCACCCTCCTGCTCAAGGACCTGGGAGAGAAGACCTTTTACGGCGGTTGACGTCCGGAGCCGGGGAACCCTTAACGAACTGCGGGGATCCCCGGCAAAACCCGCTCCGGAAGCGGTGCACCATCATGATCACCGAACGGCTTCTGGGCTCTTTGCGCGACATCGCGGGCGGCGACGGCGTCGTGTCGCATGCCACGGAGTTGAGCGTCTACGACTGCGACGGCTACACGCTGGAGAAGTCGGCGCCGGAAGTCGTGGTGTTGCCACGCTCCACCGAGGAGGTGGCCGCCGTTCTGAAGGAGCTGAAGGGCGAAGGGGTGCCGTTCGTGCCCCGCGGTACCGGCACCGGCCTGAGCGGCGGGTGCCTCCCGCTGGGAGCGCCGGTGATGGTGAGTCTGACCCGCATGAACCGCATCCTCGAGCTGGATCCGGCCAACCGCCGCGCCGTGGTCGAGAGCGGGGTCGTCAATGCCTGGGTAAGCCGGGCGGCCAAGCCCCACGGGCTGCATTACGTGCCGGATCCTTCGAGCCAGATGGCCTGCTCCATCGGCGGCAACGTGGCCGAGAACTCCGGCGGTCCCCACACGCTCAAGTACGGCGTCACCACCAACCATGTCCTCGGCGTGACCCTGGTCTTGCCGGACGGCGAGGTGGTCCGTCTCGGCGGCATGACCGAGGACACCCCGGGATACGACCTCCTCGGTGTCACGGTCGGCTCGGAAGGCACCTTCGGCATCGTTACCGAAGCCATCCTCAAGCTGTATCCGCTGCCTCAGGGCTACAAGACGCTGCTGGCGGTTTTCGATTCCGTTGCCGACGGCAGCGCCGCGGTGGCGGGCATCGTCGCCAGCGGCATCGTTCCCGCTGCCCTGGAGATGCTGGACCGTCTCATTATCCAGGCGGTGGAAGACGCGTTCCACTTCGGTTTCCCCCGTGACGCGGGTGCGGTGCTGATCGCGGAGTTGGACGGCCTCCAGGGCGGCCTCGAGGGCGCTGCCGCCAGAATCCGCGAGGTGTGCGAGGCCCACGGCGCCACCGAGATACGGGTCGCCCGGGACGACGACGAGCGCGACGCTCTGTGGAAGTGCCGCAAGCGGGCCTTCGGCGCCTTGGGGCGTCTGGCGCCCAACTTCTGCTGCCAGGACGGCGTGGTGCCGCCGACACGGTTGCCGGAGATCATGGAGCGCATCGCCGCCATCGGCGACGCCTACGACCTCCAAATCGGCAATGTCTTCCACGCCGGCGACGGTAACATCCATCCGATTCTTCTTTACGATGAACGAGACAGGGAGCAGACAGAGAGGGTGGTGGCCGCCGGCCGGGAGATCCTCCGGGAGTGCGTGGCCCTGGGGGGCAGTCTGACCGGTGAGCACGGTATCGGCGTCGAGAAAGTTGCGCTGATGCCGTTGATCTTCACGCCGGAGGACCTCAACGTGATGGAGGAGGTCCGTTCCGTGTTCGATCCCGAGGACCGTTGCAATCCCAACAAGATATTCCCGTCGGCGGAACAGCAGGTCGAGGTCCGCGCGCCGCGGCGTCAGGCGGCGATGTAGGGCCGGCATCGTGTTTTCGATGACTTGCCACGAGGATCCATTTGGCAGCCGCTCAGAAGCAGGAAACCCTTCTTGAGCCCACGCCCGATTGGGTCGGGTTCGACGACGACCTGCGAGAGTCCCCGGACACTCCGGAAACCGGGACGGCCGCGGACGTCGCCCGGTTCGCCATCGACGGCGTCCACCCGGAACGGGTGGTCTGCCCGACCTCGGTCCCGCAGGTCTGCGGGATCATGAAGATCGCGTCCGCGCGGGGTCTGGCCGTTGTGCCCGCGGGCTTCGGCGCCCACCTGGGCCTGGGCGCGGCTCCGCGACGGCCGTTTCTAGCGGTCTCTCTCGCGTCATTGAACGCGCTGGTGGACCACCAGCCCGCCAACATGACTCTGACCGCGCAAGGCGGGATGACCCTCGCGCGGATTCAGGCCACGGCGGCAAGCAGCGGTCAGTGGTTGCCCGTGGATCCGCCTCTTGCCGCCGCCACCAGCGTGGGTGGCCTGATCGGCGCCAACCTGAGCGGTCCGTCCCGTTTCTCCCAGGGAACCGTCCGGGATCTGCTCATCGGCATCACGGTGGTGCGCGCCGACGGTACGCTTGTCAAGAGCGGGGGCAGGGTGGTCAAGAACGTCGCCGGTTACGACCTGGGAAAGCTCTACTGCGGCTCCCTGGGCACCCTGGGCGTCATCGTCGAGGCTACTTTCAAGCTGCGCACGTTGCCCGAGGCGAGGGCAGTGGCTCGCATCACCTGCCCGGAGACGACGCGGGTTGGGGAGTTGTTGGAGCGGATTTTGACCGCGCCTCTGGAGCCCCTGTTCATCGATCTCTTGGCTGATGTTCCGGCTCGCGGTTCGGGTTGTGTGCTCCTGGTGGGGTTCGGCGGACCGAAGGGCGACGTGGACGATCAGACGGCCACGTTGAGATCGTTGGTGCACGGACAAGGGTTGGAGAGGCTCTCCGATGAGGACGCGGCCACGGTCATGGCGGAGTTGCGGGACTCCCGTGCCTTGGGGGAAGCGTTCCTGCAGCTCAAGGTGAGTCTGCTGCCTACCAAGGTGCCGTTCTTCATGGCAGCCTTGAAAGATGAGAATGAGAGATCGGGCTTGACGATGGCCGTTCAAGCCCATGCCGGCAACGGCATCATCCATGTGCGCGTGGAGCGCCCGGATGCGCGTGACCCGCGCGGTTTGGCGCGCCCCGTGGTTGAGGAGTTGCGGGCGGAAGCGGCTGCGCTCGGCGGCACCCTGGTGGTGGAGCGGGCTGCTCCGGACGTCAAGCCGGACCTCGATCTCTGGGGCGGCGGGATCGAGGCCCTGGCATTGATGAAACAGATCAAACAGACCCTGGACCCCGAAAACATTCTTTCACCGGGAAGATTCGTCGGCGAAATCTAGTGTGTCGAGTTAAAGATGCCAGGTCAAGTCGCTGATTTCGAAAGCTCGGGTAACTGTATCCATTGCGGGCTCTGCGTCGCATCGTGCCCCACGTTCCTTGAGCTGGGGACGGAAATGGACTCGCCACGGGGGCGGATCCAGCTCATGCGCTCGATTGACCAGGGCACGGTGCCCCTGGACGACATGAGCGTCAGGCACCTGGACCTTTGCCTCGGCTGCCGGGCGTGTGAGACCACGTGCCCGTCGGGAGTCCTCTACGGTGCGCTCATCGAGGGCGCGCGTCATTTCATCGAGTCCCGTCACCGCCGGTCCTGGCCGGACCGTGCGAAACGCTGGCTGGTGAACCGGACGTTTCCCAATCCCGCAATCATGCGAGCGTTCGGATGGGCCGCGCGGTTAATGACGCGGCTGGGTCTCCATCGGCTGGCGCGTTCGCGCGTGTTGCCGGAGGCGATCCGCGGGTTGCTGCGCTACCTTCCGGACCGGGAGACTGCCTTCCGGTCGGTGCGTCTTCCCGAACGGACCGCCCCGCCAGGCGAATCCCGCCATCGCGTGGGCCTGCTGGCCGGTTGCGTCATGCAGAGCCTTTTCGGCGACACCCATACGAGCACGGTCGAACTACTGGCGCAGCACGGCTGCGAGGTGCGAGTGCCCGCGGGCGCTGGCTGCTGCGGCGCCCTGTTGTTGCACAACGGCGCCCGGGAGCGGGGTCTGGAGCTCGCGCGCCGCACTATTGCCGCCTTCGACGCGCTGGAGCTCGATGCCGTGTTGACCAACGCGGCCGGGTGCGGCGCGGCCATGCGGGAATACGGTGAGCGTTTCAAGGACGACCCCGCGCTCCGGCCAGCCGCGGAGCGCGTTGCCGCAAAGGTGAGGGATGTGGCAGAGTTCCTTCATGGGCTGCCTGATTTCCGCCCCGAGAAGAGCCTGAACGTCAGGGTGGCCTACCACGACGCATGCCATCTGCTGAACGGGCAAGGCGTGCAGGCGCAACCGCGGCAGCTCCTCAGGAGTATCCCGGGAGTCGAGTTGGTGGACTTGCACGAGGCCGAGGTGTGCTGCGGCAGCGCCGGGAGCTACAACCTGACGGAGCCGGAGCTGGCCGGCAGGCTGGCCGCGCGAAAGGCCAGGAACGTGGTGGCGACGGGCGCGGAGGTCCTGGTCACTGGAAACCCGGGCTGCATCCTCCAGATCAGGGCGGCGCTCCGGGATCAGGGCTCGTCCATCCGGGTCATGCATACGGCGGACTTCCTGGCCGAGGCGTATACCAAAGGCGCGGCGGACCGGCGCTGAGACGGCCCGCCGGGAACGGAGACATCCCATGGCGAGAGACGGCTTGAGGATACTCGACAGCGACATGCACGTGTTCGAGCCCCACGACCTCTACCTCAACTACATGAACCCCAAGTGGGGTGACCGCATTCCCCGCGGCGAGCCGCGGGAAGGACGCGAGGACAAGGGACTCACGCGCCATGGAATGACGCGTTATGTTCTGGGCGACGGCAGCCCCATCCGGACCCCGGGCAAGGTCGTGAGTTTTCACGAGAAGCGCCAGAAGGACGCGTACACCCGGCCCGCCAGCCAGAACTACAACAACGTCTCGCAGATCGAAGCCATGGACGAGGAAGGACTGGACGTGGCCGTCCAGTTCCGGACCTCGCCGCTGCATACCAACGAGGACTTTGAGCCCGAGTACGCCAACGACCTTTGCAAGGCCTGGAACGAGTGGATGCGGGACTTCTGCAGCGCCGATCCGTCGCGGCTCAAGGGTTCGGCCTTGATCACGCTGCACGACGTGGAGCTTGCCGTCCAGGAAGCTCGGCGCTCGGTAAAGGAACTGGGCGCGGTGGGGCTGTCCCTCTGCCCGGAGCCCATCAACGGGCGCCACATCCACGACCGGGAGTTCGATGCGCTGTGGGCCGAGGCCGTGGACCTCGACGTGCCCATCTGCTTCCATCCGCCGGCCCGTCCCAACCAGGTGCAGGTGTCCCGCCGCTTCGAGGGGCATCCGAATGAACAACTGCTGGTCAATCCCCTGCGCAATCCCGTGGAGCTGATTCTGGCCGTAAGCGCATTCTGCGCCAGCGGGGTGCTGGAGAAATTTCCCAAGCTGCGGGTAGCCTTCCTCGAGGGTAACTGTAGCTGGCTGCCGTGGTTGCTGTACCGCCTGGACGAGTACTGTGAGCTCCAGGGGGCCATGGCGGAAATCCCGCTGCGAAAGAAGCCCAGCGAGTACTTCCGCGACCAATGCTTCATCTCCGCGGATGTGGACGAGGGGCTGGTGGTCAGCGTCATTGACTACCTGGGCGACGACAACATCGTCTTCTCCACCGACTACCCGCACATCGACTCCCGCTGGCCCGAGGCCGTCTCTACCTTCACGTCGTTGCCCGGCCTCAAGAAGGAGTCCCTGGAGAAAATTTTCTGGACCAACTGCGCGCGGCTGTACGGAGTGGAGTAGGGCGGCACGAACACCATGAACACCCGACGTCCGGCCATGTCTCGGCCGGGCCATGTCTCGGTCATCCCGGGCCACCTCTCCGTCATCCCGGGCTTGACCCGGGATCCAGGCATTGAGGCGCCGGCCTGACGGTTCCACCAGCATAGGACGAGGTAACACCGATGACGCAGCAGAACGTAGTCTGGAATCCCCCCGCCGAGGTGCCGCGAGAGCAGTGTCTGGCGGACTCCACCACGGTGTTGGCGATGCCCGACATTCCCTTCAAGGAATACGAGGATCTGGTCCGCATCCGGGCGGTAGGGATGGAATGGGACATCGGCGCACAGATCTACGAGCCGGAAGACCCCGGAAGGATCCTCGTGGGCGCGGACGGGCGGAAGGCGGGGGCCTACCTCCTGTCGGGCGGTGACGGCGACTTCAAAACCATGGCGCCGGTGGCGCGGCTTCTGGCCGGCAAGTTCGGGTTCAAGGTCGCCACAATGACCTATCCGGGGCGTCTCTATCTGGACGACCTGTCTCGGAATTGGCCCGGGGACACCATCAACCCGGACGGCACCATTCGTACGCCCATCTGGCTCAGCGGCGAGCACATCACTCCGGACCAGTACGAGGTGGTGAAGGACAGCTCCATCCGCGAACGCTACGGCACCCGCACCGTGCTTCACGCCAAGCCCGGCACGACCTTCTGGTACCGTATGGCGGGCTGGCCCGCGGCCTTCGAGGAGGGCGGCAAGCAGGTGATGGCGCGCAACCTGCCGGACGGTGAATACTCGATCTATGTCCACGGCCATTCCACCGGCGGCCCGTTCGTCTTCATGCTGTCCCAGCGCGTGCCCAACGTCGCCGGCGTCATGGCCGTGGAGAACTCCTCTTTCGGCTTCATCAACGAGGCCAAGCTGGCGGTCACCGGCTCCCTCGGCGCCATCGGCGACTACGAGAGGCGGGTTACCGAAACCAAGCGCGTCGATCCCTTCTATGAGCTCTACATCCGCACATGGCGCGACAAGGCCCGCTATATCGGGCCGGAGAAGCTCGGCCAGGACGGGCCCGTGGCTCTCATGCGGCTGCCGCTGGTCATCGAGGAGGTCATGGCGGCCTGGGAAGCCGCCAAGACCCAGCCCCAGTTCAAGTGCGAGTACATCGTCAGCATGAACATCGAGCCGTCGCTGGAGGAGGCCGCGCGGGTCGCGGCCGGGCAGCTGGGCCTCGACAAGAACGGCACCGAAGCGCTGGTGCGGCAGTACCTGGACTACGGGCGGGAGCTCCAGGGCCCCGATGTCAAACCGGTGCCGCCGATCCTTTTCTGCGTCACCAAGGACAGCCGCGACCACACGGCTGACGGCTACCGGAGCATGGTGATGCCCATGTTCGCCCGCATGGAGCCGGCGCCCAAGACCGCGTTGATGCACTTCCAGGCAGGCGTCCATTCCTACTGGACGCCGGAGACGGACTTGCCGGCGGGGGTGGCGCCGGGCGTCGCCAAGACGTGGCACGATGCCGTCGCCGGCGGCTACTTCCTGCCCGGGAACGGCGGCAACGGCTGATGTCCGGCGAAGCCGCGAAGTTGGAATACACGACTCAACACCAGCGTTGCACCTTGGCGGGTGGTGAGCGTATTCTTTGACCGTGGCATGAAAGGAAAGTTGTGAAACTGCATGTCGATAAGGACGCCGACGCGCTGTACCTGCGCCTCGACGACTCCACCATCGCCGATTCCGAAGAGGTCTCACCGGGCGTGGTGCTCGATTACAATGAGTCGAACGAGGTAGTGGGCGTGGAAATGCGCTACCTCTCGAAACGTTCTTCCAGGCTGAAACTCTCTGCGCTGGAATTCGAGACCGTTTAACCCCTGATCCAACAAGAACAGGAGTCAGAGTACAAGGTTACGTCTCGTCGCCGACGGTGTCCGTTCTCTAGCCGGTTCGAAGGGGTGTCTGTGACCACGCTGATTACCGGTTCAGGACTCGTCGGGACGTCCTTCGCCCAGGTCGCTCGGCGAAGACGCGCCCGGTTGGTCTTCTATGACGTGCAACCTCACGGAGAATTCCTCAAGAGAAAACTGCCGGGAGCCGACGTTGCCTTCGTCCAGGGAGACATTCTGGATCTCCCCGCGCTGTTGCACACGACCAGGCAATACGGCGTGGACACCGTGGTACACACTGCGGGTCTGGTCGGCCCCAAGGTCGCGGAAGCGCCCTACACCGGCGTCCGGATCAATGTCATGGGAACCATCAACGTCCTCGAAGCCGTGCGGCTCTCCGGCGTGAGGCGGCTGGTGCACATCAGCTCCCTCAGCGTCTACGACCAGCGCCGCGACTGCCCCGCGCCCTTGTGGGAGGCCTTTCCCCGTGGCAACGGCCGGCTGTACGACAACACCAAAGTAGCCAAGGAACTCATGGTCGAGGCATACCAGCGTCTTTACGGCTTCGAGGTCGTCGTCCTCCGCCTGGCAAAGCTCTATGGCCTCGGCCACTTCCAGGGCGGCTCCGCCGGCGGCCGCCTCATCCAGACCCTGGTGCAATGCGGCCTGCGTGGGGAGGTGGCACGTGTGCCCCGGCCTCTGACCACGGACTTCGAGTACGTCTACGCCAAGGACGTGGGCCGTGCCGTCGACGTAGCCGCCACCATTCCTCTGCCGAAAGAGACCTGCTTCAACATCGGGAGCGGCGAGGTGTTGACGTTCGACGAGCTTACGCGGGCCATTAGGGAAGTCCTCCCGGAATTGGAAGTGGAGATCCTGCCCGGGCCACCGCCCGGAGTTCAGGTGAAACAGCCCATTGACTGCTCCAAAGCCAGAGACCTGCTCGGATGGGAGCCGCGGTACACGATGGAGGAAGCATTCAGGGACTATGTGGCGGATCTGGAAGACGTGGCGGGCCGGTAACCAGGGTTCATTTCCCACGTAGGTCGGATTGGCGAAGCGTAATCCGACACTGGGACACAGTACGATGTCGGGTGACCCCTTCGGCCAACCCGACCTACAAGGGAACCTTGTTCCTCGCAGTGACGTCCGAAGCCGAGAGGGGATGGAACGAGGCATCCGGCGTTGCGAAAGCAAGTTCGAGTTCTGCCTTGAGGCGGTCGAAAGCCTGCCGTTCCCACCGCTCTTTGTCCCGCCGGATTAGATCGCGGATGTATTCGTTGACGTTCGCGTAGGCCCCGTTCTCACCGACATTTGCCGAGACGAAGTCGCCGAGCGCCCCGTTGAGGCGAACCGTCACCGTTTTCGTGTGTGGCATGGCTAGTGCTCTTCCATCCCGTAACGTCCTGACTTTATGGCCTTTGCGCAGGAGTATGTTAAAGATGGGTTGACGATGCAACTGCGGATGCACGTTGCAGGTCTCCAGGTAGGTGAGGAGAAAGCACAATGTCGAGCCTGAAGAGAGTCGAGATCAAGGGCTTTCGATCCATCAAGGAGATGACGCTGGATCTCCGGCCTCTCAATGTCTTGATCGGTGCCAACGGAGCAGGGAAGAGCTGGCCCGTCTACGCTTCTTCGTCGAGGGTCCAACAGAACAGACGTTCGCGGACACCCTCTTGAAGCGCCATTTGGCGAACTTCGGGGCTGAGACTATTGGCTTGGAGAATCTCCGGTCCAAGTGTCCTCACTTCAAAAGATGGATTGAGCGACTTGAGAAACTCGGAGCGGAGTCCCTCCGGGAGCCATGACGCCGATGACGAGAACGACGAAAGGATTGGCGGCGGCGGTGGAGGCCTATCTCGCCGATCTCAGGCGCGTGCGCGCGTCGGGCGGCGCCACCGGGGAGCGGTCGAGCTACGGCCCGTTGGTGAACCTGCTCAATGCGGTGGGCGCGACGCTCAAGCCCAAGGTGTTCTGTGTCGGCGAGTTGGCGGACCAGGGTGCGGGCCATCCCGACTTCGGCCTCTACGCGGCCAAGCAGTTGCAGAAGGGGAGACCCAGGGAAGGGCAGGCTCCCGAGCGCGGCGTTGTCGAGGTCAAGTCCGCCGGCGACGACGCGTGGCTGGTCGCGGACAGCGATCAGGTGAACCGCTACTGGGGCCGCTACCAACTGGTGCTGGTGACGAACACGCGCGACTTCGTGCTCGTCGGCCCGGACCCGGCCAGAGGCGGTGCGGTGCTCGAGTCTTTCCGTCTGGCCGACAGCGAGGCAGCGTTCGATCTTGCGCTGGAAAAGCCGCGCGCATTCGCCCGCGAAGTCGGCTCGGGCTTGGCTGAGTATCTCTGTCGCGCGTTGTCCCATCAAGCCGCTCTGACCGAGCCAAAGGACTTGGCTTGGCTGCTCGCGTCCTATGCCCGCGACGGCCTCTCACGTGTCGAGGCCGCGGGCAGCGCTCCGTCCCTCAACGCCGTTCGTTCGGCCCTTGAAGAGGCGCTCGGCGTGCGCTTCGAGGGGGAGAAGGGCGCGCGCTTCTTCCTGTCGACACTGGTGCAGACCCTCTTCTACGGCGTCTTCTCTGCCTGGGTGCTGTGGGCGCGGCAACTCCCGTCACCTGCCGGCAATTTCAACTGGCATGAAGCGGTCTGGCATCTGCGCGCGCCGGTGCTGCGGGCGCTGTTCCAGCAGCTTTCCGATCCCGGCCGGCTGCAACCCCTCGGCTTGGTCGAGGTGTTGGACTGGACCGCGGCCGCCCTCGACCGGGTGGACCGGCCTGCGTTCTTCGCCCGCTTCAACGAGGGCGAGGCGGTGCCGTACTTCTACGAGCCGTTCCTCGAAGCCTTCGACCCCGAGCTGCGGAAACAGTTGGGCGTCTGGTACACGCCAGCGGAGGTAGTTCGCTACATGGTCGCTCGCGTTGACAAGGCGTTGAAGGACGACCTGGGTGTTGCCGAGGGCCTCGCCGCGGAAAACGTCTACGTGCTCGACCCGTGCTGCGGCACCGGTGCGTATCTCGCAGAAGTGCTGCGCCGCATCGCCGGCAATCTCGAAGGACGGGGTCTCGGCGCCCTCGCGGGCGCGCGGGTGAAGCAGGCGGCCACGGAACGCGTGTTCGGGTTCGAGATCATGCCCGCACCCTTCGTCGTTGCGCATTTACAAGTCGGGCTCACCATGCAGGACCTCGACGCGCCGCTGGCGGATGACGAAAAGGAGCGCGCCGGTGTCTTTCTAACCAACGCGCTCACCGGCTGGGAGCCAAGGACGAACAAGCCCCTGCCGTTTCCCGAGCTCGAAGAAGAACGCGACCGCGCCGAGCGCGTGAAGCAGGAAACGCCCATCCTCGTAATCCTCGGCAACCCGCCCTACAACGGCTTCGCCGGCATGGCGGTGGACGAGGAGCGGGAGCTCTCGGGAGCCTATCGCAAGACGAAGCGCGTGCGCCGGCCCGAGGGCCAGGGCCTGAACGATCTCTACGTCCGCTTTTTCCGCATGGCGGAACGGCGCATCGCCGAGAAGACCGGACGGGGTGTGGTCTGCTTCATCTCGAACTACTCCTGGCTTGACGGGCTGTCCTTCACGGGAATGCGGGAGCGATACCTTGAAGCGTTCGACGCGGTCCGCATCGACTGCCTGAACGGCGACAAGTATAAGACCGGAAAGGTGGCGCCTGACGGCTCGCCGGACCCGAGCGTCTTCTCGACGGAAGGCGACCCGGTGGGCATCCAGGTCGGTACCGCCATCACGACGCTGGTGCGCAAGGCCGACCACGCCCCGGCCGGGGAGATCGGCTTTCGCCATTTGTGGGGACAGACTAAGCCTGCAGAACTGATGGAATCGTCGGAAGCGGAGCCGGTGGCACTCTACGACGGCATCGAGCCGGTACTGCCGCTGGGTCTGCCGTTTGTGCAAACGGCCTTCAGCGAGGACTGGTTCGACTGGCCGGCGCTGCCCGACCTGTTTCCGGCTTCATTTCCAGGGATCGAGACTGCCCGCGACGGATTTCTCGTCGATACCGATCTCGACCGGCTCAGGACCCGCATCGCCGACTACTTCGACGCAGATTTGAGCCATGAGGACATCGCGCGACGTTATCCGGGAGCGATGAAGAACATATCGGGGTTCGATGCTCGTTCGGTACGTGAAATACGGCTTAAGCGAGGGGGCCCTGACGAGGCCGGCTTTGTCCGCCATGCCTACCGGCCGTTCGACAATCGGTGGCTCTACTGGGAAGCAGATGGCGGTTTGCTCAGGCGTCCGGTAGGTGACTACAGGCCGCATGTATTCGAAGGAAATCGGTGGCTTTCCAATGCCCAACACTTACGGAAAGGCGCGGCGGCACCGCAGGCATGCTTCACTCAACATATCGGCGGTCGGCATTTGATAGAGCGCGGTGCCAATTGGTTTCCTGCTTGGCTTCGTGGCGATGGCGTTGGAAAGACTGGCAACCGCGCGCGCCGTGCAAATCTTTCGGAGACGGCACGACGCTACCTCAGACGTCTCGGTGTGGGCGTGGAGGACTTGTTCCATCACGTCCTCGCCATCCTTCACGATCCGGCTTACCGCGAGGCCAATGCCGGAGCACTCAGGATGGAATGGCCGCGCATCCCGCTTCCCGGCTGGCCGAGTGGCGGGGCCGAGGGCGCAGCGGAAGTGCTCGCCCGGTCGGCGGCGCGCGGTCACGAACTCGCCCGGCTACTCGATCCCGACACGCCCGTTCCGAGCGTGACCCAAGGGACCCTGCGCCCGGAGATCGCCAGCATCGCTGTACCTACCACCGTCGATGGACACAACATGACTGGCGACGATTTCGCGCTGACCGCCGGATGGGGACATTACGGAACCGGCGACGCCGTAATGCCCGGCCAGGGCCGCATCGTTGAGCGCGAGTACACGTCGGACGAACGCGCCGCGTTGGGGGAGGCGATATCCACGCTGGGCGCAAAGACCTTGGACGTGTATTTGAACGACCGTGCCTATTGGCGCAATGTCCCCGCCGTCGTCTGGAGCTACAAGCTCGGCGGTTATCAGGTGCTCAAGAAATGGCTGTCGTATCGTGAACGCGATGTCCTCGGGCGGGCGCTGTTACTGGGGGAAGTCCAGCACTTCACGGACACCGCGCGGCGGGTTGCCATGATAGCGGCTATGCCAAGAACCTAAGAGTTTCAGCTTGCATTACCTCGGAGATTGAGACCCTGCGTCAACAGTTGTGGGATATTCGCGCTAGTTGGGGTTGGTTCTCAGGAAACACCCAATAATGAACGCTGACGACTTTTTCAATGCGGGTACTACCGCGGACATTCTCCCGAAGGGCGACGCTGCGCGTCAAGCAGTCGATTCTCTGCGAGGCTATGCGTATCAGGCATTGGCGGCGGCCCTTGCATGGCTCGATATCAACGAAAAGGATCGGCTTTTTCTGGAAGTCGCTGAAGACTATGCGATTATAGCGAAGCAGGCACTTCAAGCTGTTCAAGTCAAAGACACAGAAGGATCCGGATCGGTCACCTTGAATAGCCCAAGCGTCCACAAGGCGATCGCTGCGTTTGTCGATCTTGCCGAGCGAAATCCCGACATTCAGGTTTCCCTCCGTTTCTTCACGACATCGAAGATGGGAATCGAGCAAGCTATTGCCGATCGCCCGGCGGGGATGGCTGGATTGGAGTATTGGCGAAAAGTCGCCGGTGGAGCGGACCCGTCACCCCTCCGCACAATATTGGAGAGCGACAGATTCCCGGAATCTGTAAGAACCTTCTCCAAGGTTCGCGAGGACGCGGCGCTCCGTAGCGACCTCATTCTGAGGATACATTGGGACTGCGGTAAGCGGGACTTCTCGACGCTTCGCCAAGAACTTGAGGAGCGGCTGGTCGTCGTAGGCCGTGACCGATTCCATCTTCCAGCTCCAGAGGCGCGGCGGCTTGCCGATCCCTTGGTCTATCGGGTGCTTAAGAAAAGTATCCTAAATGCCCCTCAGGATCGTGTTCTTACACGCGCTGACCTGTACGAGGCGATCGATGCGGCGACCCTAACTTCAGTGCCGAGCGCTACTGTAGAGGGTCTCGCCCGACTTGCCGCGGGCTTGACGGGATCGTTTGGCGGAGGTCTGGATCCAGGCAATCCTCTCTCCGTTACGGAAACAGACTGGCTCATTGACGGTACCACGCTTCCCGTCCCGCAGGGGATGCTCGTCCGGGACGCCGTCGAGTCCACGGTGACTGACGCTCTCAGGACTTTCGGAGCAAGCATGCTCGTAGGCAGCAGCGGTCTTGGCAAGACCACCGTGTCACGGGCCGTCGCCGTCGCGCAGGCCGGTGCATTCTTCGTGTTGGACTTTCGGAATGCTGACGCGGACGAAACACGTCGCCGGCTGGACATGGTTCTTGGCCGAATTGGAGGTCTACCCTCTTCGGTACTGATCCTGGACGACCTGAACCATTTTGACGACACGCGTGTTACGTTGTCGTTGGCGCGTGTCATTGAAGCTTCACGTCGGCGCGACCGCGAGGTGCTCGTAACGTGCTACCGGAAACCCTCCTTGAAGGCGCTGGCTGAGGTCGGCTTCGATCAAGGTTGCGTCGTGGTTTGCCCATATTTCTCGAAGGATGAAGTCCGTGCGCTTGTCCTTAACAACAACGGGGATCCGGATGAATGGTCGCCTCTCGCATACCTGGCAGGAGCTGGCGGTCATCCCCAGCTTACACATGCTTTCGTAACAGGGATCGCGGCGCGTGGATGGCCCGTCAAGGAGATTGAAGACATCCTCAGTTGCGGTCTGTCGTCCGGTGACATTGATGCGGCCCGCGATGCAGCACGGCGCCATTTGATGTCCGCGCTTCCCGAACAAACGCGTAACCTTCTCTATCGACTCAGTCTTATAATCGGCCGCTTCAATCGGTCACTAGCGTTAGCGATTGGCGGGATTCCTCCGCCCGTATCCCAAACTGGTGAATGCATGGACCGCCTAGTCGGGCCATGGATCGAAGCTGCCGGCAGGGATCAATTCCGAGTCTCACCACTGGCGAGAAGTTTTGGGCCTGAGATGCTGCCCTCTGATGAGCAAAAGCGCATCCATGAGACCATCGCAGTGCAGATGCTTGGAACGGGCAAGATCGATGCGAGCGATGTCGACACCATCATATTGCATGCAATCAAAGGTAAATCGCCGCAAAGCCTAGCCGTGCTTGGGCTTAGTGTGCTGTCGGCCGATGCTCGCGTAGTCGAGTCGCTCGCAGAACACCTCTCGCTCTTCCGCATTCTCCCAACCAATGGATCTATCTACGCCGAGGACTCTTTAGCGTCCGCGATACTTCGGCTCATGCAGTTCAAACTGGCCGCTGTGGCAGGTGAAGGAAGCAAGATTTCTGACATTGCAGTAGCACTTTTCAGTGAGATTGACGCCTTGCCGGAAGGTGAAATGAAGCGTGCTATTGAAGTGATGGCGATAGTCACTGTGCTCGGCACGATGGGGGTCGCAAATTATCTCAACAATTGGGTTGGCCTTTTAGTTCGTCTGAAAACCATGGTTGAGACCGACAAGGACTTGCAAGTTGTTGCTGCGAGTCTCCAAGGTTCGGACGATGCGGGTGGCTCGAACCTCTTTGCTATGCTCCTTGCTATCGGAAGCGCCAATGTCGCATCTGTAGAGCGGCTTGAGCAACTCGTAGACGAACTCGATGAGCTGGACGCGAACGAGCGAGTACTTTGGCTAAAACCGCTAGAAAAAGATTCTTCCGACTACGCCGTGTTCATCAATGGCCCTTGGGCTACGCAGAGTCGCAGTGACACTTTCGACCCAGCAGACTCCGCAGTGCGCTACAAACGAATGGCGGAGAAGACGCGGTGTTGGGGCATTCGCGCCCTTTCGCTTCAGTGTTCTGTGGCTCAGGCGGCCATGTTGGATGAGTATCAGAACAACAAAGAGGGTGCACTAGCGGTCCTCAAGGAAGCGGTATCCGTCCAGGGAGCGGATGTCATCCTCGATCGCGCCATAGCCAAAGTTCACTGGCGTCATGGCGAACATAGGACAGCCCTCAACATCCTGCGTGGCATCGCCGATCAGGTTGGTAGGGACAGTCCTGTTGAGCGTGCTTTCGCGCTACGTGAGGCGGCGATCAGCGCGGCGAAATGCGACGACTGGTCGCAAGCGGAGAAATGGTTTCTTGACGCACAAAGCGCCGCCAAATCAGTTCAACTCAATAGCATGGAGGTAATGGCTATTGGCCTGGGAGCCGATTCGGCTGTGGCTGCTCTTGAGGCTGAGGATGTGGACTCGGCGCTGAGGCGACTTGCGGAAGCGGTAGAGGCGCTGGCGGATGTCGACCCCAAGGCTACGCTGAGCGCGGCATACTGCCATCGTGTCATTCGCCATACTGTCCTATGGTCGCAATCCCGCATCGTGGGAAGCGACGTCAAAATCGGCGGACGGCCAATCGGAATGGAGGCAGGGACCTGCAGCAATCCGGACCCGTTGCCAGCAGTCAAGGAGCTTCCACTCGAACACATTGATATTACTTGGTACATGCTGGCCGTGGCGGAGACCGCAGCCGGCGTCGACGTGGGAATCACGACGGGACTCGAAGGTCGCCTGGCGGAAGGTCCAATTCCGGCAATGGAGTTCGAATTGCATACCCAAGCGATACAGCAGGATATCGGTAGCCTCGATTCCGTCGGATTTACAGATCACTTTACGGCGTATGTCGGGTCCGCCGACTACATGTTAAAGGAGGTTGGCCGACTCCGGACAACTTTCGATCCGGTGGTACCGGAAAGAAGGCAGAAGCCCGTTCCTGACGAAAAGGCGCCATTTGGTCCTCGGGTGGAACAGGTGGCAAAAGAAACCATTCTAGCCTATGGGATCATCGCCGCGTTGGCAGACCAACATGATGCGATGACGCAACTTGAAGCCGCCATGCATAGTCGATTGACAAAGCCGTTTCCCGGGAAACCCGTATTCGACCATTGGAACGGAGAGTCGAGTTTGCTCGCAGAATTGGACCACATTGTTGTAGACATCATCAAGGCGCTTCTCCGAAACGAGCATCTCAAACCTGATGAGTTCTGGATGGCGGGGTTCCGCCTTTTTGAGTGGATCAACCTATCCAATTTTAAGCTTCTTCTCATGAAGCGCCTCGCCGCGTGGCAGAGATCCGGATGGGAGCGAATATCCACTGAAGAATCATTCCGTCTTTCCAGACCGCGTCAGAGTTTGCCTCCCATTGAGGAAGTTCTAAGGATACCCGCAAATGATCGGAGGTTCGTCGCGAAGCTTCTCCTAGCAAGTTCCGAGGCAGTCGGCGCCCCTCTTGGGTCGGCATCTCGGGATGTCCTTAAGGCTGTGGCAGAAGGAGCAGAATGACTTCAAGTGCCGCATAGTTTCAGATACTCTACCATCTCGATCTGGGTCTAACGGAAACTGGAGTAGCAGAAACTCCCTCTGCGGGGAGCTCTCGCCGGAGTTGATACAGATTTCATAGCCGCCAATAGGATGCCAGGACGGCAGTAAGGAGCAGGGATATGGCCAGGAACGGTTACCAGGTATTCGACAGCGACATGCACGTCTACGACGCGCAGAATCTCTATGAGAAGTACATGAACCCCAAGTGGGGGGAGCGGATTCCCGTCGGCAGCGCCCGCAGCAAGCACGGGCGCATCGTGTTCAGCTTGGGCAACGGCACCGTGATGCGGCCGCGGGAGAAGCTGCTGGAGCACGGCGAGGACAAGGTGGCGGACCGTTACGGCTACGCGCTGGAGCACGGCTACGACGCACCGTCCCAGGTAGTGGCCATGGACAACGAAGGGTTGGACGTGGCGGTGATGTTCCGCACCTCTCCGCTGCACTGCGACGACAGCTTCGAGGCGGAATACGCCAACGACCTGTGCCGGGCGTGGAACGATTGGATCGCGGCCTTCTGCGGCGAGCGGCCGGAGCGCATGAAGGCGTCGGGGCTGTTGACGCTGCACGATGTGGATATGGCCGTGGACGAGGCGCGGAGAGCGGTGACGGAACTGGGCGTGGTAGGCCTTTCGGTTTGCCCGGAGCCTGTCAACGGCCGGCGCATCCACGACCGTTACTACGACCCCCTGTGGGCCGAGATCGACCGGCTGAAGGTGCCGCTGTGCTTTCATCCGCCGGCAAATCCCAAGCAGCAGCAGGTGGCGCGGGAGTTCTACGGCCATCCCAACTCCAGCGTGATTGCCATGGCGCTGCGCAACCCCATCGAGCTTCAACTGGCGGTGTCCGCCTTCTGTGGCGGGGGCGTGCTGGAGAAGTTCCCGACCCTGAAGGTGGCGTTTCTCGAAGGGAACTGCGCGTGGTTGCCTTGGCTGTTGTACCGGCTGGACGAAAGGGCCGAGCTCCACGGCGCCCTCACCGACGTCCCGCTGTCCCGGAAGCCCAGCGAGTACTTCCTTGACCAGTGCTACATCTCCGTGGACGTGGACGAGTATCTGGTCACCGACGTCGTCGGGCGTCTGGGAGACGACAACATCGTCATCTCCACGGACTACCCGCACATCGACGCGCACTACCCGCACGCGGTGGAGGAGTTCATGGAGACCCCAGGCCTGAGCAACAGTTCCCTCAAGAAAATCCTCTGGGACAACTGCGCGAGGCTCTACGGCGTGAGTTGACGGCCTCGCGCGGCCTGCGCCCAAATAGGGAGGGGATTGCGGTTGATTTCGAGTGCGCTTCGGTAAGACGCTTATTGAGGCAGGTGCGACTCCCGCGCACCCTTGTACACAATGGGCAGGAGTGACGGGTCTGTGACGCTGGAGTCCGCGTGCAGATGTATCACGCTGCGGCCCGTACCGCAGTCCCCGAAGTCATCGCAGGTAAGCGTGCCGATGATGCCCTGGAAACCTGCGGTGCCGTCCAAGGCATCACGGAGTGCCGCGCGGTCGATGTACAGCGTCTCTCCATCTACGACCGCAATCTGCTTGATAGCCGAGAGCAACAATGTCGTGGCGTCATAGCCGTGCGCCCAGTACGGCGACGTCGGAGGCCCTCCATGGGTGGCCTTGAACGCGGTTAGTACATCCGCAGCGCTTCTGCCTGTCGCCTGGTTCGTGTTCCTGCTGTCTCCAAGATCAGGTCCCGTGAAATAGACGCCCTCCGATTCCGGCAACGCAAGAACCTTAGCCGCTAATGTGGCGGCGCCACTGATTCTCGTCACGCCTTTCAGGGCGCCGAGGCGGGCTGCCTGTCGAATCAAGGACGTTGCCTCCGCCGGGAAGAGCGGGATGAACACGCCATCGGGGGCGGCTTCCTCGAACCGGGCGAGAACAGCGGCCATGTCAGTCTGGCCTTTCGCCACTTGGGCGATGACCGGAACAGTGCCGCCATGCTTCCTGAAAGCAACGGCAAAAGCGTTCGAAATGGCGCTGGTATACGGGTCACCGTCATGAATCGTCACCATCCTGCGCAATCCCAGTTCATCGTAGCTGAAATGCGCGACAATGCTCGCCTCGATGAGGTCGTTGTCCGCAACACGGTAGTAACCCTTGTGGTAGTCGGGACCGGCATTTCCGGACAGGTCGGACGTGAGGACAGGCGACGTGTTGGACGGCGATATCATCGATAGGCCCGCCTTGCTGATAACGGGCGACGCCTCCACCGCGGCACCGGAGCACAAGGTGCCGATGACGCCGACGACCTGCGCGTCGGCAACGACGGCTTCAGCCGCCGCGCGCCCACCCTCGCCCGAGCACAGCTCGTCGAAGGTTTCGGTGGAGACTTGGCGCCCGTGTATGAGGCCGAAGTCCTTGGCCGCTATCTCGATGGCGGTCTGAATGAGAGGGGACACGGACGGCACGACCGTATCGGAAAGGAGCACGCGGATTTCGATCGGCTGACCGAGCTTGATCTCAACCGCACCGAGTGGCCCCGATTTGAAGCCACTGCTGAAAGCGGCGGTCGCGAACACCATGAAAGCGAGTACCAAGCCCTGTCCGATGAAAAACGACCTGCTCATTTCAACTCCTCGGTCGGGATGGATCCGCAAACCGGCTGGCCGAGAGGGCCGAGTACACGGCGCCCTCACCGACGTCTCGCTGTCCGCCTGGGAGACGACAACATCGTCATCTCCATGGACTACCAGCACATCGACGCGCACTACCCCCACGCCGTGGAGGAGTTCGTGGAGACTCCCGGGCTGAGCAAGAGTTCCCTCAAGAAGATTCTCTGGGACAACCGTGCGAGGTTGTACGGCGTGGACTAGCGAGCTCGGACCGCCCCGCAGTCAACGGCTAGTCCTTCTTCTTCGGCGGTGGAAGGGGAGGTGGCGGCGGTTTCCTGATTGGTTTGGCAGCGACCCCGTCTCGTACATTGGCCACCCGCCTTGAAGGCGGAGGGTTCGGTTCCTTGGCCATGATTCATTCCTCTGGTTCGTCGTGAGCTTCACGCACGAACTCGACTAATTCTACCTGGTCTGCCGGTATCAGAATCGCGGACACGCCCGTCGCGGGGATACGCTCATTTTCGATCAACCACTCGGCTTCCGCAATTCGAAAGTGTCCTTCGTCGGGACGACTTGGCCACTCCTCGGGCCAGCCATAGAGATGACGTTCTCCCTTGAGGTGTAACGTAACATAGCAATCGCAGTGGCGCGAGAAGGCGGAATACCACTCAGACGGGTACGAAGTCTCCCTGGTTACGCCGATCCGGCGAAGAAGACGGTGAACCGTGTCCCTGTTGAGGAAATAGGAAGTCAGCAGCCCAAGGACGACAGCGATCGCCACAGAGAGAAGGATCTCCCAGTTCTTGCCCTTAGGTTCACTGTCCAGAACGCTTCCGAGCAACAGGATAGCATCCCTGATGGCATGCCCGATTACGGTGAAGATGAGCGCTTGAACGACGCGGTCAAAGGGGCTGGGCTTGGGATAGGAAGTGAGGGAGTAGAAGATGCTCGCTGCTACGAATCCAGGCAAGAGGAAAGTCAGGACGCCTATAATGTCGCCGGATGCCCAACTCACGATTGCTTAACCTCCTCCCGCTTTCGCAATGCAACGCTTAGTGGATCACAGCACCGGCACCGAATTTCGTTGATCGGTGTCCGGGTTCCTTGAACCTCATACAAGTGAGCAAACACCATGCCAGTGGCTGCATCCCTTCCTGTGAGGTGGGCAAACCGACTGGTGGTGGCGGTTTGCCTCCTCATCTTCGGCGGACACCGTAACCTCTCCAAACCCTCCGCCGTCCATGTTAGATTGCTCAGCATGGCGACTCTGATTACAGGCAGTGGGCTTATCGGCGCCTCCTTCGGGGCCTATGCCGCGGCGCGGGGCGAACGTCTGGTCTTTCTCGACTTCCAGCCGCGGGATGAGTTTCTGAAGAGCAAGCTCGGGTCCGCGGACTACGTATCCCTTCAGGGGGACGTGCTGGACCTGCCGGCACTCACCGGAATCATCAAGGCCCATGGCATCGATACGGTGCTGCACACGGCGGCCATCATCGCCGGCCGTGTGGCCCAGGAGGGCTATTGGGCCTTCAACGTCAATATCCAGGGCACCATCAATGTAGCCGAGGCAGCGCGGTTGGCTGGGGTCCGGCGTGTGGTGCACATCAGCACCCTCAGCGTTTACAACCGCGCGTTCGAGGGAGCGGGCTCCGTGCCCGAGACGCTCCAGCGCGGCGACAGCACGGCCTACGGCAGCTCCAAGGCCGTCCAGGAGCTGGTGCTGGAGGCGTACCAGGGGCTCTACGGCGTCGAGCTGATGGTGGTGCGGCTGGCCCACGTGTTCGGGCTGGGGCATTTCCTGGGCGGGGCCGAGAGCGGCGCCATCACGCATACGCTCCTCACCTGCGGCCGGGACGGCGGAGTCGCCAAGATCGCCCGGCGCCAAGCGAGGCCGCTGGAGCGGATCTATGCCAAGGACGTGGGCCGCGCGGTGGATCTGGCGGCGACCGTGCCGGTGCCCCCGGTCAACGTGTTCAATATCGGTACGGGCTCGGTGACCACCTTCGACGAACTGGTGGCGGAGGCAAGAGCGATCTATCCGGGGCTGGAGGTGGAGGTGGTGCCGGACGGGACGCCGCATGTGGGGGCGAAGCAGCCCTTGGATATCACCCGGGCGAAGGAATATCTGGGCTGGGAGCCCCAGTTCACCTTGGGTTCGGCGCTGCAGGACTATGTCAGCGATCTGGACGCGTTGGCGCATGGGTCGTGAAGCCACGGCTCACGGGCCGGGCTCGAGCGCCCCGCGAAGAGGGGAGTGAGTGATGAGTTCAGGACAGGCATTGGAATCCGAAGCCGTTCGCGCCCGGCTTGACCATCCGATCATCGATACCGACGGCCACACGGTTGAGCTGACTCCGCTGTACCTCGACTATCTCAAGGAACTGGGCGGCGCCGACATGCCGCGGCGCTATGCGGAGGCCACGAGCGCCCGCTCCAACAGCCGCTGGTCCTCCATGACGGAAGCCGAGCGCCGCAGCGTCCGGGCGCATTGCCCGCCCTGGTGGGCGCGTCCGGCGAGCAACACCCTGGACCGGGCCACGGCGTCGTTGCCGCGGCTGCTGCACGAGCGAATGGACCGGCTGGGTATCGACTTCGCGGTGCTGTATCCCACCGAGGGGTTGGCCGGCCCGCCCCGGTTCGAGGATGAGGAGCTTCGCCGGGTTTCCTGCCGGGCATTGAACAAGTTCCACGCGGAATTCTACGGCGAATGCTCGGACCGGATGACCCCGGCCGCGGTGATTCCCACCCACACCCCGGAAGAGGCCATCGAGGACACCGAATACGCCATCCGCGAGCTCGGCCTCAAGACCATCGTCATCTCCCACGTGGACCGGCCCATCCCGCGGGTAGCGGAAGCACGGCCGGACCTGGCGCCCTTCGCCCGCTACATCGACAACCTGGCTCTGGACAGCGAGTATGACTACGATCCGTTCTGGCAGCGGTGCATGGAGCTGGGCGTGGCGCCGACGTCCCACGCCAGCGGCCAGGGCTGGGGTAGCCGGCGCTCGGTGTCCAACTACATGTACAACCACATCGGCCACTTCGCCGCGGCTGGTGAGGCTATGTGTAAGGCGATGTTTTTCGGCGGGGTTACGTATCGGTTTCCAATGCTCAACTTCGCTTTCTTGGAGTGCGGGGTCGGGTGGGCGTGCGGCTTGTACAGCGACATCCTGGAGCACTGGGAGAAACGCAACCGGGACGCCATTGCCACGCTGGACCCGGAGAGCCTCGACGTCGATCTCATGATGAAGCTCGTGGCGGAGTACGGCGGCATCGAAGGCGAGGAGAAGCTCGACCGGATCCGCGCGTCGCTGGGCCGGAAGGAGCGTCGTCCGGAGATCCTCGATGACTGGTCCCGTTGCGGCATTGAGCAGGCCGAGGACATCCGCGACCGCTTCGTGCCGCGCTTCTACTTCGGTTGCGAGGCCGACGACCGCATGATCGCCTGGGCCTTCAACGACAAGCTGAACCCCTTCGGCGCCCGGCTCGGAGCCATGATGAGCTCGGACATCGGCCACTGGGACGTCACCGACATGACCGAGGTGGTGGCCGAGGCCCACGAGCTGGTGGACCGGGGGCATATCACCGAAGAGGATTTTCGCGACTTCAGCTTCACCAACGCGGTGCGCTTCTATTCCGGCATGAATCCGGATTTCTTTGCCGGTACGGCCTGTGAGGAAGCGGCCGCCCGGGTGACGGCGGCGAGTTAGCTCCAGGCCGTTTTACACGCCGAATCGACAGTCGACTTGGAAAGGGGAGAGGAACGCTCATGAAAGACGGATTGAAGATCATGGACTCGGACATGCACGTGCGCGAGCCCGCGGACCTGTGGGAAAAGTACATGGAGCCCGAGTGGCGCGACCGAGGGCCCAGGATCCTGAGCACCACCACCCGCAGCTCGGCCATGGTCATGGTCGACGGCAAGATCCTCAAGGGCTACCCGCCCAGCTACCGCGGCGGCATCTTCGACGCCACCCGCATCGACGCGGAGATCGCGGACGCCCGGGCACGGGGCTTCGACGGCGTCTCGCAGCTCGACGCCATGGAGAAGGAGGGGCTGGATCTGGCCGTCATGTATCCGTCCATCGGCTTGGGCGTCATGATGCGCGAGGACATGGACCCCAAGCTCGGCGCCGCGGTGGCCCGGGCCTACAACAACTGGCTCCATGATTTCTGCCAGACCGACCCCAAGCGGATGAAGGGTGCGGCCATGATCTCGCTCCACGACGTCACCGAGGCCGCGAAGGAGGCCCGGCGGGCGGTGGAGGAGCTGGGCTTCGTGGCGGTGTTCGCGCGTCCGGAGCCGCTCCGCTCCATGCCCTGGCACGCCCGCTACTACGACATTCTGTGGTCCACGCTAGAGGAGCTGGGCATCCCCATGGGCTTCCATTCGGCCGCTTCCGCCGGCGAGGTCCGGCAGATAGGCGACGTGTTTGGCGATGACCTCTTGCTGCGGCACATCTGCGAGCACCCCATGTCCAACATGATGGCCATGATCGACATCATCGGCGGCGGCGTTCTGGAGCGCCACCCCAAGCTCAAGGTGGCTTTCCTCGAGTGCTACTGCGGCTGGGTCTCCTTCATGCTCCACCGCATGGACGTCACCGTGGCCAAGGCCCGGAACCCCACCATCTCGGAGCTGAAGCCCAGCGAGTTCTTCAAGCGGCAGTGCTGGATCTCCACCGAATCCGAGAAGGAACTCCCCATGGTCGCCGAGCTCATCGGCGACGACAACATCGTCTACTCCACCGACTACCCGCACGGCGACTCGGACTTCCCCCACGCCGTGGAAGAGTTCCTGGAGGTCGAAGGCGTCTCCAAGGAGACCAAGCGGAAGATACTGTGGGACAACTGCGCGCGGCTGTACGATCTGTAAGGGGTGGCTTCAGGCCCATGGCATGAAGGCTATAGGTTCAAGTAGTAGACTGATCGCGAAGTCACTCGTGCAAAGAATGCTATGAGCATGAAGCAGAGTGGCGAGATGTCCAAATCCGCCATACGACCTAGCGAAGGCGACGAGAGGCTTAAACTAGATGCGCTAGTGGCCAGCATCCTTTCGAACGAGATTGCAATCTTCGATTTGCTGGGCTCTGCACCAAGCGGTGACTACTGGGCGTTTGTTCAGCGCGAACGCTTGTTCCACGCTCTATCGCGCGAACCACGCGTTCTGGGGCACTTTGTGGCAGAGTTGCGCTCGAAGATCGTCGAGGCGGGCGGTAACCCCGACGATGACGCGATCACGAAGGAGCTTACACGTAAGGATGGCCTCCGCCGGTTCTCGAAGCTCGAAAACGAGCGGTCTCAAGCGTTCAGCGTCCAGCCTTCGCTCCTATCCGGCGAGACCTTTGAGGCATGCCTTGAGCAGTACAAGGCTCTCATTGCGTATGTTGAAAGTTTGTGGGCAGACGCGTCCCAACTCTACAATCTTGGAAATTTTCCACTCGCCACGTTCCTTTCAATCCTTGTAATCGAAGAGGTCGGGAAACTGACCCATCTCGCGCTGGATCTCGTTTCTTATGATATGCCACGTACCCCTACGCAGGGTGACGTAGTCGAACGAAGTCATCGGCGGAAGCACTTCATTGGCGTGATGTCAGGGGCATTGATCAACGCCCGCTTGGATCGCGTGTTGGGGAAGGATGTTATCCGCAAAGTACTACACCAAGCCGAAAGTGACGAACTCGAAAAGATCCGGCAAAGCTGTCTCTACATCGACATGAGAGACGGTCGCGTGATGACGCCCAGAGAACGCATTGACGCTGAATGCGCCAGGGTGCTCACGGTCCTTGCTGGTGAGCTGTTGGCAGAAGTTCTGGGTCATTTCCCTTGGGAGTTCGAACGCATGCTCAATGCAGTGATAGCCTTCGAACGCGCGATAGGTATCCCTGAGGAGAAGGTCAGGCCTGCGTAGACGAGCAAGATGGCAGTACACAAAACCTGAGGCTGATTTCTCTCTAAACACCCCCTCATAGACAAGCTTGTCCCGTAAATGTTTGCTTGCAGATTACGCAAGCAACTGTTATCAACGTGATGAACAGCAAGCAGCGCAAGACCCTTGCAGCGGTCTTCACCGACCCTGTGTCAGGGACCATCGAATGGGTAGCGGTCGAGGGCCTGCTTCTCGCCGCTGGCGCGCGGCTGATCGAAGGGCGAGGCTCAAGGGTACGGTTCGAGAAGGATGGCGAGGTTGAAACGTTTCACCGGCCGCACCCCACCAAGGAAGCTAAGCGCTATCAGATCCGTGCGGTCCGCGCATTTCTGGAGCGAATCGGAGTAGCGCCATGACCAATACCATGAGCTACAAGGGCTATTCAGCCCGAATCGAATATGACGACGAAGACGGAATCTTCACGGGCCGGATCGCCGGCATTCGTGATGGCGTGGGCTTTCATGCGGAGGCGGTGGATGGACTGCGAGAAGCCTTTCATGAGGCCGTTGAGGATTACATCGAGACCTGCGCCAGGATCGGCAAGGAACCGCAGAAGGCTTTTTCCGGTCAAGTGATGTTCCGTATCAGCCCTGAAGTTCACCGCAAGGCCGCCCTTGCGGCTGAATTGTCCGGCAAGAGCCTGAACCAATGGGCGGAAGAGGTGTTGGCGCGCGCCGCGACTTAGCCATGAGTCCAGTCGCTGACATGCCTGGTGGAGTCGAGAATGAGTGACTTGCCGACCTACGTGCTGGAGCGGGTATTCGACGCGCCGCGTGAGTTGGTGTGGAGGACGTGGACCGATGCGGAGTTGTTGCCGCGCTGGTACGGGCCGAGGGTGGAGAAAGAGGGCGCTCAGACGAGGATGCGCTTCACCTGGGTGCCGCACGAGCCGAGCGAGGCCGAGATTGCCTGTTTCGCCTCGGCGATGAGCGGCATGGACAAAGGCTGGGGCGCCGGCATGGAGTTGCTCGCGGAGTTGGTGTCTGAATTGCAGGCTTGACGGCCACTGCACGTTTGCCGCCCGCCTACACGTCATCCCCTATTATTACGCGACGTCCCTCAGCCCGAACTCTTCTCGTAGTCCGGCTGGTAGAGCTGCATGCGCACGCCGCCCGGCATCTCGAATTGGATGGCGAGGCCGAAGCCGGCATCGGCCACTTCGCCGTCGAAGACCACGCCGCGACTCTTCAACTCGGCCACCGTGGCCTGGATGTCGTCGCAGTAGAAGGATATGTCATGGGTGCCGGCGGGCGCGCCGGCGGCGCGGGTCGGGTCGGCCGGGTGCACGCCCATGTCGGCTTCGGGGAGGTCGAAGATGAGCCAGCCGCCGCCGACGTCGCTGAAGGAGGTGAAGCCGAGCCTGTCGCGCAGGAATGCGCGCAACGCCTCCGGCTCTGACGAGTAGAACATAGCGTGCACGCCCTTGATCATCGTCCCGCTCTCCGCATTCCAGTCTCTCACCCTGTTTTCTGTCCCCGCTTGTTGTCGTACTCCGCCTTGGCCGCCGCCACGCCGTCGGCCGCGGCCGCGTGAAACTCCGGTTGCCTCTCCGCGGCTACGTCATAGCTGGTCTGCCTTCCATCGAACTGGCCTTGGAAGTGGGGAATGACATGCCGTGCGAACAGCTCGTAGCTGCGCCGCGTGGCGTCCCAGTCGGCCCAGTCGTGGCACATGAACAACACCATGCCGAACCCGCCGGTCCCGGCCTGCATGTGCTCGATCTGCCGGATGACGTCCTCGGGTGTGCCGATGATGGCGCGCCCGTTGTCGATGATGAACTTGCGGACGTCGGTGACTCCCTTCGGGACGGGCATGTTTGGGAGCACGTCGCGCGCGTAACCGCCCCAGGCGTCGACACCGAACCGTACGTCTTCCATGGCCTGCTCGCGGGTGTCGGCAATGTGCATTTGCACGGCGATGCGAAAGTCGCGCCGGTCGGCGGTACGGCCGTGCGCGGCCGCGGCTTCCTCGTAGATGCCCCAGTTCCTGGTGTAGGCGGCCAGAGCGTCGTCGGAATGGCCGCCGAGGGAGAGGAGGCCGAGCCCGTACCGGCCGGCGAGGAGCGCGCCCGCGGGTGAGCGGATGCTGGTCACTGCCATCTCCATCCGCGGCCGGGTGAAGGAGGCGTGCTGCAGCTTGGCGTTGTCGAGCGTGAACCAGTCGGTCTTGGCGCTCACGCGCTCGCCCTCGAGCAGCGGGACAATGACGTCCAGCGCCTCGTTCATCATGCGCCGTGTCCGGCGCGCGTCGATCCCCATCTGCGTTGCGTCCGAGGGTAGGGCGCCGGGCCCCACGCCGAACATGGCACGCCCGCGGGTCATGTGGTCGAGCTGGACCATGGCGTCGGCGAGCATGAAGGGATGGGTGTAGGGCAGCGACTTGACACCGGTGCCAAGACGGATGCGCCGGGTTTCCCTGGCCGCGGCGGCGATGAAGATCTCCGGCGCGGCGATGGTTTCGAATCCGCCGGAATGGTGTTCGCCGATCCAGGCCTCGTCATAGCCGAGGCGGTCCAGCAGCACCATCAGATCGAGGTCGCGCTCGAACAAAAGGGTCGGGTTTTCGTTCAGTGCGTGGAAAGGTGCAAGAAAAACGCCGAAACGTAACAGGGTATCAGACATGCGGGAGCGCCTCGCTTCTCGCCTACGCGTCGATCCCATAGAACTTCACGCAGTTGTCCCACAGGATCTTGCGGGCGTGCTCCACCGGCAGTTCCTGCTGCATGAAGGCGTCCACCGCGTGGGGGAACTCGGAATCGCTGTGGGGATAGTCGGATGAGAAGACGATGTTGTCGTCGCCCATCAACTGGATCACCGAGCCCACTTCCCGCTCCTCCCCCTCGCATCCGATGACGCACTGGCGCATGAAGTACTCGCTGGGCTTCATGGTGAGCATGGGTGCGTCGGCGGCGCCCAACTGGCTCCAGTGGGTGTCCATGCGGCTCAGCCACGACGGCGCCCAGCCGCAATTGCATTCGAGAAACGCCACCTTGAGCTCAGGGAAGCGTTCCAGCACACCGCCGACGATGATGTCCACCATGGTGACCATCTGTCCGGTGACGTGGCTGCAGATGTGGCGCATGAGGCGGTTGTTCTGGCCGAAGCGCTCGATGTGGGGGTAGTAGCCGGAGTTGGTGCATTCGTGGAAACCCACGGGCATACCCAGTTCCTCCAACTCGGCCCAGAGGGGTTCCCAGTAGAGGCCGAACCAGGTGTCTCCGGGAAGCGGCGTCGCCCGCAGGAAGGCGGTGACGAAACCCAGTTCATTCGCCGCGCGCCGGGCTTCCCGAATGGCCAGGGAGACATCGTGGGGCGGCAGCATGGCGGCGCCCTTGAGGCGCGTCGGGTCTTCCTGGCAGAAGTCGTACAGCCAGTTGTTGTAGGCCCGGCAGATGGCCTCCGCCAGGAGCGGATCCATGTCGGGCACGGTCATGATGTGCAGGCAGGCGGTGGGGAACAGCACCGCCACGTCCAGGCCCTCGATGTCCATGGCTTCCAGTTGAGACTTGGCGTTGAACCCCTGGGCGCGGGCGAAGCCGATCACGTCCTCGCGTGTGGACTGGCGGCGTTTGCCGATCATGCGCGCATCGTTGGCCAGGGACGGGCTCTTGGCCCGGGGCTCCTTGCCGTCCAGCAGCAGCAGGTTGAAATCGCCGCGGCTTGGCACGTTGACGACCCTCGGCGCATGCTGCTTGAACGGCGCGTCAACGTAGTTTTCCCACAGGTTCGGCGGCTCCATGATGTGCATGTCCGAGTCGATGATCTTGAGTCCGTTTTTCATTGAGGTCTCCCTTTCCGCGGGCCTTGGGCTGCTCAACCCGAATACCGTTGGCGGTCCCGTGAGTCAAGGCGCCTTTGACTCGCCCGGCGCGGGACTTCTATATAGGGGAGACCACGGACGCAGTTTGAAGGAGGATTGCACCCATGACACAAGCACCCACGCCACAAGCCCTCGACGGCATCAGGATTCTCGACCTCAGCAATTACATCGCCGGCCCGTTCGCGGCCATGCTGCTGGCGGACATGGGGGCCGCGGTGGTGAAGATCGAGAACACCAACGGCGGCGATCCGTTTCGCAAGTGGGGCAGGGAGCCGCACATGTACAGTCCGCTGTTCCGGAGCTACAACCGCAACAAGCGGAGCATGACCCTGAACCTGCGCGATCCCGAAGGCAAGGAGATCTTTCTCCGGATGGCTGCGGAGGCCGACATCGTAGTGGAGAACTTCCGGCCGGGCGTGATGGACCGCCTGGAGCTCGGTTACGAGCGGCTCAAGGAACTCAACTCACGTCTCATCTACTGCGGCATATCAGCGTTCGGGCAGACCGGCCCGTACCGCGAGAAACCGGGCTTCGACACCCTGGGACAGTGCCTCAGCGGCGTGCTCAGCCAGATCATCGACCCCAGGGCGCCGGCGCCGCCGGGTTTGGCCTTCTCCGACCACCTGGGGGGCATGTTCGCCTGCTACGGAATTCTGACGGCGTTGATGGCCCGGGAGAAGTCGGGCAAGGGGCAGAAGGTGGAGACGTCGCTCATGGAGGCGTCCATGGCGTTCATCGGCCGTAGCATCCTTCAGTACTTTGCCACCGGGGAGGTCCCGGACGTGGAGAGCCGTGGCCGCTCCGCCGGGGTCTACGCGCTGCTGGCGGGGGATGGACTCCCGTTCGTCATCCACCTGTCGCACCTCAACAAGTTCTTCATAAGCCTCGCCCAGGCCATCGAGCACCCGGAGCTGGCGGACGATCCCCGGTTTCGCGACCGCGAGGACCGTCTGGTGAACTACGACGAGCTCAAGGCATTGCTGCAGGACATCGTCAGGACCCGGCCCCGGCAGCACTGGCTGGAGGCGTTGAGCCGGCACGACGTGGCCAACGCTCCCATCAACCGGCTCGACGAGGTGTTCGCCGACCCCCAGGTGCAGCACCTCGACCGGATCATGGAGCTGGAGCACCCGAAGCACGGCCTGATCCACACGGTCAGGAGCGGCGTCAACCTGAGCGACACGCCGTTCCAGGTGTCGGCGCTGCCGCCCGAGCTGGGCGAGCACACGACCGAGATCCTCCGGGAGCTGGGATTGAACGCGGAGCGGATCGGTGAGCTGGCGGAGGCGGGGACGGTCTAGTGTTGTGTCTCGCAAACAATGCCGGCGCTCCGCTCCGGGCTCTTGCGCCTGCCACCGATTCGGCGTAGCGAAGAATGGAGATTGCCTTCGAGAACCGGAAGGAGAAGTGACCCATGGCCCGAGACGGTTTCAGGATCTTCGATAGCGATATGCACGTTTTCGAGCCGCATGATCTCTATCTCAAGCACATGGACCCCAAGTGGGGCGACCGGATTCCCAGGGGGGAGCCGAGAACGCGCCACGGACAGATCAAGTTCAACTACGGCGACGGAACCCCCGTGCGGACGTCCGGGATCGCCGCGCGACCCAACGTGACCCCGGGCGAGGACATGGTCGCGCACCGCTACACGAAGCCCCTGGCCAGGGACTACGATGCCGTATCCCAGGTGGAGGCCATGGACGTGGAGGGGTTGGACGTGGCGGTGCTGTTCCGTACCTTCCCGCTCCACTGCGACGACCGTCTGGAGCCGGAATACGCCAACGCCCTCTGCCGCGCCTGGAACGACTGGGTGGCGGGGTTCTGCCAGGAAGATCCAGAGAAGCTCAAGCCATCGGCGCTGATCACGCTCCACGACGTGGACATGGCCGTGGACGAGACGCGCCGCGCGGCCACCGAGCTGGGAGCGGTGGGGCTGTGCCTGGTGCCGGAGCCGGCCAACGGCCGGCACATTCACGAGCACTACTTCGACCCGTTGTGGCGCGAGGCCGAACGCCTCAACGTCCCCATCTGCTTCCATCCCGCGGCCGCACCGCGGATGGACCAGGTAGCGCAACGGTTCAACGGGCTTCCCAACGAGGGCCTCCTGGTCAACGCCTACCGGAATCCCGTCGAGCTCATGCTGGCGGTGGGGGGCTTTTGCGGGGGAGGGGTGCTGGAGCGGTTCCCGCGCCTCAAGGTCGCGTTCCTCGAGGGCAACTGCAGTTGGCTGCCGTGGGTACTCTATCGCCTGGACGAGCGCTGGGAACTGCGCAAGCACCTATGCGACGAGCCGCTGTCGATGAATCCGAGCGAGTACTTCATGCGCCAGTGTTACGTGGCCACGGATGTGGAGGAGGATCTGGTGGCGGACGTGGTGCAGCGCCTCGGAGACGACAACATCGTGATCTCCACGGATTACCCGCACGCCGACTCGCGCTGGCCGGAAGCGGTGGACAGCTTCCTCAAGATCGACGGGCTCAGCGGCACATCGAAGCGCAAGATCTTCTGGGACAACAGCGCGAAGCTCTACAGCGCGGATTAGGTGTCAAAACTCCATCAGGGAAGGCAACGACGCCCCACTCCGCCTGTGGATTCCGCGGGAATGAGGGAGAAGGGCGCGGGATAGACGATCCCGGCACCCCTCTCCGAACTACTCGCTGACGGTAGGGTCTCTCAGACCGCCTTCTTGAGGGGCTGTTCGTTGAAGTGCTGCTTTACCTCCGCCAGCTTCATGACGTCGGCGTATTTGTGGTGCAGGTCGAACAGGTTCACCTTGTGGGAGGTGATGCTGCGGTCGAAGACGCATTCCTCGACGATGGAGACGTGGTAGCCGTTGGAGTAGGCGTCCACCACGCTGGCCCGGACGCAGCCGCTGGTGCTCTCGCCGCACACGATCAGTGAGCTGATGCCGAGCCGGGTCAGGTGAGCGATGAGCGGCGTGCCGTAGAAGCCGCTGGCCCGCTCCTTGTAGATGACGATGTCTTCGGGCTCGGGCGCGAAGTCCTTGTAGATCTCGTAATCGTCCTGCGCCATCTTCGATACCTGCCGGTTGGTGGCGTGGATGGAAGCGGGTTGGACCTCCTTCCGCGTCTCGCTCGTCGTATAGATGACCTGCAGGTCCTGGGCCCGGGCCAAGGCGAAGAGCTCCTTGGTGGGCTCGATGGCGTCGTAGGCGTTCACGCCGCAGGCGCTCTTGTACTCCTTGACCACCTCGTGCACCGGCTTCGGACCGCCTCGGTAAGCGAGGTTGTAGAGGTCGATGGCCAGGAGCGCCGGCCGCTCGCCGACGTAGATGTCCCGGCGGTAGGGCCTGTAGATGTCAATGATCTCTTCACTGATGATGTCCTGCCAGCAATGATCTTCGAATTTGTCAACCATCGGGGGTCTCCCTTACGAGTTTGATTAAGAGGTGATAGCCCTTCACGCTCCGCGGTGTCAACCGTTTCACGGGCGCCGCCGCATTCGCATTCTCGCCACTTAGCCGCTAGCCTGTCCTGCTCATGTGGTTCGTGCTGGCGCTCCTGTCGGCCCTGTTCCAGGTGCTTCGGAACATGTCCATGAAGCATCTGGGGCACGAGCTCGACGATATCATCAACGTCTGGGGGCGATTCACGTTTCTGCTGCCGTTCGTGGCCCTGGCCTCGGCCTGGCACGGGATGCCCGAGGTGAAGGACGGGTTCTGGCCCTATGTCGTGGGTTTCGGCGTCACCCAGTCCATCGCCACTCTGAGTCTGTCCAAGGCCCTTAAGCTGTCCGGCATCGCAATCGTCACGTCATTGTGGAAGCTCAGCCTGCTGTTCCTTGTGCTCTTCGCCTACGTGGCGCTCAATGAAACCCCCTCCGCAGCGGGGCTGGCTGGCGTCCTGCTGAGCGCCGTCGGCGTCTATCTCCTCAATGTCCAGAAAAGCCGCATATCGGTGTGGGCGCCGTTGCGTGAGTTGCTGGTGGATCCGGGTCTTCGCTACACCGTGGCGGCGGCCTTCTTCTACGCCCCGTCGGTGGTGCTGATCAAGCTGCTGATCCTGCATTCCGACGTCTACTTCGCCAACCTCGCGGGCTACCTGGCCGCCTCCCTTATGGTGCTTCCGCTGGCGCTCTACCGCTCCGCCGCCCATTTCCGCGCCATCCCGCGCCACGGCGCGGCGTTCATGGCCATGGGCCTGTGCGCGTCGCTGACGAGCATTTGCCACAGCCTGGCCTACGAGCTGACCCTCACCTCGTATGTCGAGGCGGTCAAGCAGACCGAGATCCTCTTCGCCCTGGCCGCGGGTTATCTCGTGTTCAACGAGCGGGCCCGGGTGCGTGCGATCCTGCCCGGAAGCCTCATCATCATGGCCGGTATGGTGCTGTTGCGCTTGAGTTGACTGTGGCGCCCTCACCCGGCCTTGGGCCACCCTCTCCCGGAGGGAGAAGGGTTGGGTGGGTTGTCGGCCTCGGTCATGGAGACTTGGCTCCAGGTCCACAGAGTCCTTTCGCGGTACAGTCTCTCGAGATCCTCCGGAACCTCGCCGAGGCTCCGGAGGTATTGCGCGATGGGCCGCAACGGCAGGCCCACGGCGGCGAGATAATCGCCACGGAATCCCTCGATCAGGCGGTGGCCTTCACCCTGGATGGAATACGCGCCCGCCTTGTCCATGGATTCCCCGCGGGCCACGTAGTCGGCGATCTCGGCGTCGGTGGAGTGGCGCATGCGCACCTCGACGCGCTCCAGGTGGGTGAACTCCCGGCCCGTCGCGCGGTTGACGATGGCCATGCCGGTGAGGATGCGATGCGTCCGTCCCGAGAGTCTGCGGAGGATGAACGCGGCGTCGTCCGAGTCACGGGGCTTGCCGATCTTCTCGTGGCCCAGGGCGATCAGCGTATCGCCTCCCACCACCAGCGTATCCGGTTCGCCGGAGGCTACCGACCGGGCCTTCCCCAGCGCAAGCTCCAGCGCCTCGGCGTCGGGAGTCAGGTCTTCGCGGGTGGTTTCCTGGAAGTCGGGCTGGCGGACTTCGAAGGGGAGGCCGAGGAGAGCCAGAATGTCGCGCCGGCGCGGCGAGGTCGACGCCAGGATGATGCGCATGCGGGGTCAGCTCGGTCCGGGCCCGGTCAGGGTTGCGGCGTCGCCATCGTGCAACGGGAAACTCGCGTTGACGTGCGGCTGCGCGGTATCTTCCGCTTCGACGATGTTCGCCACTTCCTCGGCGTTCCTGGCGCGGACCATCCGCGCGCGCCATTGCGCCGCGCCGCGGAAACCCTTGCAGTACCAGGCCAGATGCTTGCGCATGGCGGGAAAGCGTTGCTCGCCCCAGAGGCTCTCGAAATGGCGGCTGTGCTCCAGCAGCACCCGGGTCCGCTCTTCCCGGGTCACGTCGAGCCCGGCGCCGCCCGGACTCGTGAACCCGGCCAGGGCATCCTTGGCCCACTGCTTGTCGCGAAAGACCCAGGGGTTTCCCATGGCGCCTCGCCCCAGGAGCACGCCGTCGACGCCGGTCTGCCGGATTCGCTCCACCACGTCCGACATGGACTTGAGGTCCCCGTTTCCCAGGATCAGCGTCGGCAGGTCCCGGGCGAGCTCCACCGCGCGCTGGATGGCATCCCAGTCCGCTTGCCCCTTGTACATCTGCTTCAACGTCCGGCCGTGCAGTGAGATGGCCGCCGGCTTTTCACCCAGCAGCACCGGGATCCACTCGTCCACCGCCACCTTGTCGTACCCCACACGGGTCTTGACCGAGAGGGGGATCACCTGCCGTGTCGCCGGCCGCGCGTGCCCGCGACTCATGTGCCGTACCCTCTCCAGCACGTCGGGCTCCAGGCCCAGGTCTTCCAGGCGCTGCCCTGCGGCCCAATCCTCGAGCCCCTGGCGGGCAGCGCGGATGATGGTCACCGCCAGCTCCGGATTGAGGATCAGCCCGGCGCCGCATCCCTTGTTGGCGACGTTCTTGGCCGGGCATCCCATGTTGATGTCCAGACCGTCGAAACCGAGCTCGCAGACGATGTGCGCCACCTGGTAGAAGGCCCGTGGCGTTCGGCCGTAAATCTGGGCCAGGATGGGGCGCTCATATTCGCCGTAGGCGAAATCCCGCACGAAACCTTCGGCGCCGCAGCAGATGGCCTCCACGCTGGTGAACTCCGTCATGCACAGGTCCGGCCGTCCGTATCGGGCCGCCACCAGGCGAAACGAGGCGTCCGTCACGCCGTCCATGGGCGAGAGGCCGATAATGGGTTTGTCGATGCGGTCCCAGAAATGCATGGTGAAGAGGGGAGCGCGCGCTCTGAAAGGTCAGCCGGCGGCGCCCGCGCCGGTCCGCCGGGCGATCATGTCGTCGAGCTCGCCCTTGAGGCGCGGAAGGATCGCGTCGTAGCGAAAGGCTCCCAGCGGTTCGCTGCCGCGCTTGAGGTTGACGAACCTGGGGCCGCACCACAATCCGAGATCGGCGTCGTCGGTCTCGCCCGGGCCGTTGACGCGGCAGCCCATGACCGCGATGGTAATGGCGTGCTCGGCGGCGTAGGCGGTCATCTCCTTGACCTGTTGCGCCAGCTCCACGAAGTTCTCGTTCTCCACCCGCGAGCAGCTCGGACAACTGATGATGTTCAGGGTGTCGCGGCCGTAGTCCACGACGCTGCGCACGCGGCCTTCGGCGATGTCGGAGAGAATCTCCCGTCCGGCGGCGATCTCCTCGGGCTTCCGGGGATTGGGCACGGTCAGGGACACCCGGATGGTGTCGCCGATGCCCCGGCTGATGAGCTGTTCGAAGGCGACGCGCGTCTTGATGACCCCGTCCGGCGGCAGTCCCGCCTCGGTGACGCCGAGATGGAGCGGCACGTCCGGCCGCTCCGCCGCGAAACGCTTGTTGACCTCGATGACCTTGGCCGGGTCCGAGTCCTTGAGCGAGACGCAGTAGCGCGTATAGCTCAGGCTGTCCAGCAGCTCGCAGTGCTCCCAGGCGCTGGCCAGCATCGGTGAGATGGAGTCGTCCTCGGGGAACTTTTCCTGCTGTGCCGGATCCACCGAGCCGCAGTTGACCCCCACGCGCATGGCGCAGTCGTTGACCGCCGCCACCTCCACCAGGAACTTGACCTTGTCCTGCCACGCCTTCTGCCGTTCGTGATGGTAAAGGTGGCCGGGGTTGTAGCGGATCTTGTCCACGTGGGGCGCCACGGCGCTCGCGAGCCGGTAGTTCTCCTGAAGGTCCACCGACAGGTTGGCTTCGGTGGCGCCGCGTATCTCCGCCAACGCCGCCGCATCCTTCTTGCTGTCCACCGCGATGCGGATCACGTCGGCTCCGGCCCGGGCCAGATCGTTGACCTGCGCCACGGTCGCCTCGACATCCTGGGTATGGGTGGCGCACATGCTTTGAACCGCGATGGGATGATCTCCTCCGATCACGGTGGTGCCGATGCGGACGGTGCGAGTGGGGTTGCGTGGCAGTTTCACGGGTTCCGCTCCTTCGAGGCCCGATGGGCCTCGAAGCGTACTGAGGCTTCGAAGCACAATCGGGCATTGTTGCAAGGCTAACGTGAATGGCTTTTCGAAGCAACAAGGGCTATGCCGGAAAGCGACAACGCGCCTTGATGGCGGACAAACGTTGGTCTAGACTAACCTCGTCCGGGAGGTGCCCGGTCGCCAATATAAACGATGGATCATTCACGTTCACGCATCAGGCGTTGGCTGGTAGCCGCGGCTTCCGTTCTTTGGCTGCTGGCGGGTCCGGCATGGGCGCAACGGGCGGCGGAGCCGGTGCTGGCGGATCTGTCACCGGACCGTCAACACTCGGTCATCGGGACGGAGATCCTGGACAGGCTCGCCAAGGGACACTACAAGTCCATCACGCTGAACGATCATATCTCCAGCAGAATCTTCGACTCCTATCTCGGAATCATGGATCCCGCGCGGAGCTATTTCTGGGCCGCGGACCTCGAAGAATTCGAGCCCCTCAGGACACGGTTCGATGAGCTGCTCAAGGCCGGAGACCTGAACCCCGCCTTCGAGATCTTCAATCGCTATCGACAGCGGCTGGCCGAACGCCTCCGGTTCGTGATCCGTATCGTCGATGACGAGTTCGATACCCTGGATTTCGAGAAGGAGGAGAGCCTCGCACGGCAAAATGCCGCCTGGGCGGGTTCCGTGGCCGAGCTTCGAGCGCGTTGGCGCAGGCAGCTCAAGGGCGACGTGTTGAATCGGGTGCTGGCCGGAACGAAACGGGAAGATGTCCGCAAGGCGCTCCGGCGACGCTACGGCAACCAACTGACGCGGCTGGCCCAGACCAACAATACCGATGTATTTCGCGTGTACACCAACGCCTTCCTTCGTGCCATTGATCCCCATACCGCCTATTTTCCACCTCATCAGAGTGAGAACTTCAACATACACATGAGCTTGTCGCTGGAAGGCATCGGCGCCGTTCTGCAGGCGGATGGCGAGAGCGTCAAGGTGCTGCGGCTGGTTGTCGGCGGGCCTGCCGACAAGGCCGGCGACCTGCGGGCCGGGGATCGTATCGTCGGGGTCGGTCAGGGCGGGGAAGGGGAGATGGTGGACATCCTTGGCATGCGCCTGGAGGAAGTGGTGTCCCTGATTCGCGGGCCCAAGGAGACCACGGTACGTCTGGAGATCATCCCGCAGGTCAGCACCACGGAGGAACGAAAGGTCATCAAGATCGTTCGCAACAAGGTGAACCTGGAGGATCAGCAGGCCAGCAGCAGAGTCCTGGAGGCTAAACTCGGGGAGCGCACGGAGAAGGTCGGCATCATCAAGTTGCCGACGTTCTACGTGGACTTCGCCGCGCTTCGAGCCGGCGACCCCAACTACAAGAGCACGGCCGGCGACGTGAAGCGGTTGATTGCGGAGTTGAAGGAGGCAAAGGTCGCCGGGCTGGTCATCGATCTGCGGGGCAACGGTGGCGGGGCGCTTCAGGAAGCCATCGCGCTCGTGGGCCTTTTCATCACCAGAGGCCCGGTGGTGCAGGTCCGCGACGGCCGGGGGGTCATCCGCGTTCACTCGGATACCGACCCGCGTGTCAACTATCGCGGCCCGCTGGCCGTCTTGGTGAACCGTCTCAGCGCCTCGGCTTCGGAGATCTTCGCCGGAGCGGTTCAGGACTACGGCAGGGGGTTGGTGCTGGGTGGCCAGACCTTCGGCAAAGGGACGGTGCAAACCCTGATTCCGATTCGCCAGGGGCGCTTGAAGCTTACTCAGGCCAAGTTCTACCGGATCTCCGGAGAGAGCACGCAGAGCCGTGGCGTGATCCCCGACATCGAGTTTCCGGGCGTCATCGACAAGACGGAAGTAGGCGAGAGCTCCCTGGACCATGCGCTGGCGTGGGACTCCATTGACAGGACCCGGTATTCGCGGGCGGGGGAGACCGCGCCGTACCTTCAAACGTTGGCCGCAAGACACCGGCAGCGCGTGAACGCGGACCCGGACTTCGCCCAGCTCATGGCGCGAATCGCGCGTCTTGAAAAGGAGCGGGGGGAGGCCGGCATCTCGCTGAGCGAGAAGACGCGGAGGGCCAAGAAAAAGAGCGACGAACTCCGTGAGCTGGAAAGTGAGAATACCCGGCGTGTCGCCAAGGGTGAGAAGTCCTTTGCCAGCTTTGCCGACCTGGAGGCCTACAACGAGAAAAGAACCGCGGCCGCGTCGTCGGAGGACGATCCGATACTCGACGAGGCCGCCAACGTTCTTGCCGATTTCATCGAGCTGACCACGCCGGCGGCGGGTTCCGCGCCGGTTTCACAGGCACCGAAGACTCCGTGAGCGGGTTCTAACGTCCTGTCCGGCCTGACGGACAGGACAGAACCCTATTCGCCGCCGTTGACGTCCACCACCGAAGCGTTGACGAAGGATGCCGCATCGGACGCCAGGAACAGCGCGACGCCGGCCACCTCATCGGGTTTGCCATGCCGTCCCAGCGCGATGTTCTCCAGTCCCTCCGGCTCCATGCGCGCGAGGCTCGTGCCTCCCGGCCGGGGCGTGTCGATGATCCCCGGTGCCACCGCGTTCACCCGCACCTCCGGCCCCCATTGATTGGCCATGTGAAAGGTCAGGTTCATGACCGCGGCCTTGGCCGTGCCGTAGGCGGCCATGTTCGGGCGCTCGTGCTTGGTCGAGCGGCCGGAAATGGAGCCGATGTTGACGATGGCGCCCTTGCCGCGTTCCTTCATGTGCGGCACCACGGCCTTGGAGCACAGGAAGGCGGTCTTGACGTTGATGTCATAGACGCCCATGAAGTCCTCCGGGGACAGTTCCAGCAGCGTCCCGCGCTGGACCGCCGGCATTTCCGGGTTTCGGCTGTAGGAGCCTCCGGCGACGTTCAGCAGCGCGTCGATGCGGCCGAACCGGTCCAGGGTGGCAGCGACCAGGTCCTTGACCTGATCCTCCTTGGACACGTCCACCGCCAGGCCCGCGGCGCCGACCCCCAGGGCTTCGACTTCCCGGACCACCGGCGGTATGGACTCCGCCGGCAGCGAGGCGATCATGACGTTGGAGCCCGCCTGGGCGAAGGCCAGCGCGCAGCAGCGGCCGATGCCGCCGCTGCCGCCGGTGATGATGGTGGTGCGTCCTTCCATGGAGAAGCGCGAGAGATCCATAGGGTTTCCTTCCTTTGTGAATCCGGCTTGGAGCCGTGCGAACACGGGCGGGTTTGAAACCCGCCCCTACAAGAGCTGTGCGAACACGGGCGGGATTGAAATCCGCCCCTACGAGTTGTCCCACAAGTGGCTGAACTGCACCGCGACCACGTCCTCGTAGGCAACCGGGGCCGCGAGCAGGCCGATGTCCTGGGCGAAGCGGTTCATGCTTGTCACTACCGGCTCCGGGATCCTCGGGTCGTAGTAGGGGACGTCCCGTTCGATGAGGGTGGCGATGAGGCCCGCCTCCTCGGGCGGATACAACGCCTTGCCCACGTCCGCCGCCCGCTGGGGGTTCTCCACCAGGGCCCGCTGGGTCTTGACCAGCGCCCGCACCGCGGCGGCGGCGGCATCGGGGTCGTCGGCGATCACCCGGTCCGAGGTGATCAGCGCGGGAAAGGTATAGCCCCGGGCCTCGGGCGGACCCTCGCC
This sequence comes from uncultured Binatia bacterium (SeqCode), assembly GCA_965221155.1. Taxonomy (GTDB): domain Bacteria; phylum Desulfobacterota; class Binatia; order UBA9968; family JAJDTQ01; genus JAJDTQ01. Next base: position 4,596,852 of record OZ244869.1, read on the forward strand.
GCGGCGTATGTCGAGCACGATAGTGCCGGCGCCGTGCCGGACCGCTACCTCCGCCCCCATGCCGTTGGCCCAGAAGCCGTCGATGACGCCCTCGGACAAGGCCTTGGCCGCGGTCACGCCGAAGGAGACGCCGGGCGCGGTGGCGCCGGGCACCGGTTGAATCTGGATGTTGTCGGCCTCGGGATCCAGCCCGGCAGCCGCCAGCATCCGCTTGAGTCCCAGGTCCACGCCCGGAGCGGCGCCGATGCGGAGACCCTTGATGGCCTGGACGTCGCCGCGCTTGGCGCCGAGGTCCGACCGCAGCACCAGAAACCAGTACATGTGCTGGGCCAGCGCCGCCAGCAGCTTGGCGCCCTTCCAGTCCGGGAAGGCCGTGAGGGTCGCATGGGATGAGGCCGCCACGAAGTCCAGCTTGTGGTCCCTCAGGGTCTCGAAGGTCTTGGGCACCGGAAAGATGGGTTCCAGCTCCATGTCCAGCCCCTCGGCCTTGAAGAAGCCCAGCTCCACCGCGGCGATGGCGGGGAAGTAAGAGTTCGAAACGAAGTCCGGCAGTCCTAGTCGCATGTCGTTCCTTTCGCAGAGTCACGAGTGTCGTGGGACACGACACACGCTTCGGGTCAGGGTGTACCGGATTCACCGCGCCGATGCAAAATCGACGCGGAGCGGGGCCGTCCGGTTCACAAGGTGTAGGGGCGGGTTTCAAACCCGCCCGTGCCCGCCGTTGCACTACCCGTCGGCGTTCCCCTCAGCTCCAGTAGGTGGTCCGGTCCACCGGAATTGCATCCACGACCTCCCGCGGCAGGTAGTCTTCGACACGGATCCGCGCCAGCGCCTCCTCCGGGCATTTGGAAACAGGGGAGAAGGGCCGGTCCAGCGGCCGGGTGGCGTCGATGATCATGGCCGACGTGCGGATGCCTGCGTCCATGGAGGGGTCGATCAGCGGGCCGCGCATGATGTCGGTGATAAGTGATACCTGCCGGTGGGGCTGGACCCGGGTGGCCAGGGCCCAGAGGATCTCGGTGGGATTGTAGACGTCGATGTCGTCGTCGAAGATGAACACGTGCTTGCACTGGTCGAAGCTCAACGCCGCGGCTGCGGCCCGCCCCGGGTCTCCTTCCGACATCTTCTTCATGGCGATGAACACGTTCATCAGGGCGTGGCGGCCGTTCTTGCACACCGCCGTCACCCCGGGCACGGCCTCGCGGCAGCGGCGCAGGTACGCTCCCTCCCGCGCCATGTCCATCCAGGGTTTGTCCCCGTCCGGGGTGATGACGGACTGGTGGATGGCGTCCCGGCGGCGGGTGATGGCGCGCACTTCCAGCGAGGCCGCCTGCCGGAAACCCTGGGGCCCCACGTAGCCGTGAACTTCCCCGAACGGACCCTCGACCACACGCTTGCCGGGAATCAGCACGCCCTCGATAACCACCTCCGCGTCTGCGGGCACCAACAGCCGGTCGCCAAAGGTTTCGGACGGGGTGAGCCGCAGGGGCTCCTGCAGGTAGCCGCCGATGATATTGAGCTCGTCGGCGTCGAACGGCCCACGGTAGCAGGCGCCGATGTTGAACGCGGGATGATGCCCGGTCACCGCTGCCACCGGGCATTCCTCCCCGTTCTCCTCGTAGTCCCGGAAGATGCGCCACATGTGCTGCAGGGATAGGTAGAAGCCCGTGTGGTTCCGGTCCTTCACCTCCATGCGGTGGTAGGAGACGTTGTACACGCCCGAGGTCCGGTCGCGCCCGATGCTGGGCATGTCGATGTAGGGGCCGCCGTCCATGGCGTGGTGCCGCATCACGGGCAGCTCGAAGAGATCCACCCCGGCCCCTTGCTGGATGACCTCCTTGACCGGCGCCTCGGACGGCTCCACCACCATCGGCGCGATGGGGTTGGCCTCCCGGCGCAGGCACTCCAGCGCCAGTTCCGCACGGGTCGTCTCCGGCGGCACGCCTAGGGCGGTCTGGAACTTGCCTTGGGAGACTTCGCAGTTCATGGCGAGCCGGACCTCGGAGGGATTTCCGTGGAGGTTCTTGGGATGCTCGAACAACAGGACGGGAAACTGTTTCCGGTCCGCCAACTGGGTGACGAGGGTGGAAACGTCATGACGCGCGGGGTTCACCGGGCGGGTTACGTGAACCACTTCTCCGGGCCTGAGGCGCTGGAGGTCGTCCAGGAATGTGCGGAGACTTTTCGCCATGAGCGTGTCCTTGGAGTTGTATCGGCCCGGCAGCGCAGTGCGGGCGCGGGCGGGTTTGAAACCCGCCCCTACACCGCTATCGTCCCGCGGTGCGGGCTCCTGGACCGAGCCGCCGGTACCGGTCTCGTGATGGTGCCGCCTACACGGCCATCGTCCCGCGGCGCGGGCTCCTGGTGTCCCGTCAATGGAGGATGTTGCCGCCGTCCACCACCAGGGTCTGGCCGGTGACGAAGTCGCTGTCCGAGGAGGCCAGATAGAGCACCGCGCCGGTGAGGTCCTGGGGCACCTGTTGACGCTTGATGGATCTGGCGTCGACGCGGCTCGCCGAAATATCAGGTGGCACGGTCTGGCCTTCGTGTTCCACCAGACCCGGCGCAATGGCGTTGACATTGATGCCGTAGGCCCCCAGTTCCCGCGCCATGGAACGGGTCATCCCGATCAGCGCGGCCTTCGACGCGACGTAGTGAAGGAAGTTCGGCGTGCCGGCCATCACCGTGTTGGAGGAAATGTTGATGATCCTGCCGCCTCCCTGATCCCTCATGTGGGGGAGCACCGCCTTGGCGCACAGGAAGACGCCCTTGATGTTCACCGCCGTCACCCGGTCCCACTCCTCCGCGGAGATCTCGTAGAACGGCCGCCGGTTGATGCCCAGGTAGATGGCGGCGTTGTTCACCAGGATGTCGATGCGTCCGAAGGCGTCCACGGCCGCCTGCGCCATGCGCAAGGTGTCGTCCTCACGGGAGACGTCCGCCTGGACGGCCACCGCCTGCCCGCCGGCCTCCTTGATGGACCGAGCCGCGTCGGTGCCGTCCAGTACGTCGGCCACCACCACCCGGGCGCCTTCCGCCGCCAGCGCCCCGGCATAGACCGCGCCGATGTTGCGGGCGCCTCCGGTTACGATGGCAACCTTGTCTTCAAGCCTTCCCATGCGTCACTACCCCCGCTGCCTGGGTCGCCCACTCCCACGTAGGTCGGGTTAGCCGAAGGCGTAACCCGACGCCCGCTTCGTCCCATGTCGGATTACGCTTCGCTAATCCGACCTACGTCTTTGCTTTCGTAGGGGCGGGTTTCAAACCCGCCCGTGCCCGCATCCGCGCCGGACCCCCGACCGTGGCCTAGCCCGCCGCACTGGCGTCCACCGCCGCCGCGCGCTCGTTCATCTCCTGGAGTTGCCGCCGCAGGTCCAGCGGCTCCCACCAGAGCTTCAGTTCCAGGTCCCGGGCGATGATCTGGGCCGCGTTGTATCCCGGGGCGCCGGTGATGTTGCCGCCGGGGTGGCATGAGGAGCCACACAGGTAGAGCCCGGAGACGGGGGTGCGGTAGTGGCCCCACCCGGGGAAGGGGCGGTTCTCCAACGCCTGGTCGCCGCTGTATTCGCCGACCATCCAGTCGCCCTGGTACATGTTGCGGTCGTGCCGTTCGATGTCGAGCGGCGTGGTGGAGTCCCGCGACAGGATGTTGTCGTCGGTGAGATTGGGAGCGTACCGGCGCCACACCCCCAGTTGTCGCTCGAACCACTCGGCTCGGGCCTTGTCCCAGTTGAGCGGATTGCCCCAGAGGTTGTAGGTGGCGAGCTGCCACATGAACGCGGTGGCCTTGCCCGGCGGCGCCTGCGACGGGTCGTGATGGGACGGCGTGGCGCCGTTCATGAAGGGCTTGCGCGGCAGTTGTCCGGAGCGGCAGTCGTCGAACAGGTTGCGCAGGTCCTCGTAGGTCTCCAGGCCGACGATGTGCATGAAGCTGTCGGCCACCTCCGGGTGTTCGTCCTCAGTGATATAGCGCGGCCGCTCGTTCAGGGCCAGATTGGTGGCGAAGATCGGGGTGGTCTTGGAGAAGCGGAAGCCTGCCGCTTTGGCGCTGAAATCCGCATCGAGGTTCTCGGCCCCCACCAGCTTGATGAAGGTCTCCACCGGGTTGACGTTGGAGGCGATGAAGCGTTTCGCGTGCACCACCGTGCCGTCCTCCAGCACCACCGCGGCGGCGCGGCCTCCCTCCACCAGGATCCGTTCCACCCCCACGGCTTCGATGTAGTCCACGCCGTTGTGCGACAGCATGTGCGCGAGGTTGTCGCCCAGGGCATGGGACGTGCCCCGGCAGAGCTGCGGGTTTACCCCCCAGGCGATCATGGCGGGGACCAGATACCCGGTCTGGGGCGCATCCAGCTCATAGCCCCGCATCACCGCCAGGAAACCGATGAACGCCCGCACCCGGGTGTGCTCGAAGTGCTCCAGGATGAACTGTTCCGGCGTGGTGTCGAAGTAGCGCAGGTACTCCCGGCCCTCGGACAGTCCTGCCAGCAGCGGCCGCTTCTCGTTCATGGGGACGGGCGGGCAATAGGTCTCGGGGAAGACGATGTTCTTCACCACCGGCTGCCACCGGGTCCAGATGTCCCGGAAGGTTTCGGCATCCCTCCGGGAGTACTGCTCGATGGTGGCGATGGTCCGCTCGATGTCGGCGAACCAGCCCAGGTAGGTGCGGTCGAGAAAATGCTGCACCACGCCCGGGTCCGGCTTGTAGTAGTGAATGCCCATGCGCTCCATCTCCAGGTCCTGAAACCAGGGCAGCATCATGAGGCCGCGGTGGAACACGGAGTGGATGTTGTGCCAGAACCCCGGATAGTTCCGGTCCTCGTGGGAGTCGAGCCCTCCGCCGACCTCCATGTTCTTCTCGATGACGAGAATCTTCTGTCCCGACTTGCCCAGGTAACCCGCGCAGATCATGCCGTTGTGACCCGCGCCGATCACCACGCCGTCGTAATGCATCACTTTTGCCATGATTCAACCGCCTTCGTGCTCCAGTGTCCTGTCCGGTTAGTTCGCACAATCATCTGCTGGTCTTTTTCCCCGTCGGCTGCGTTGCTCTTCCTCGCGTGGTGCCCGCCACGGGGGCGACCGCCGGTCGCCCCTACACGTCATCGCGCCTTGCCGACGACGAAAAATCCTGCGCATCTTATCATGCGAACTAACCGGACAGGACACTAGTTTCCCAAGCCCAGGTCCTGCCGGAGGATGTCCCACGCAGCTCTCCCTGATCCTGCGATGACCGCGTCCGCGGGATGAGTGGCGACGCCGACTTGGTAAAGTCCCTGGATGGGTGTCCGGTAGTGGGCCAGTTGCGGGATGGGACGGTTCTCTCCCATTTGGTCCGCGGTCTTCCGGGCCACCCACACCGACCCCCGGCGCATGTTCTGCCAGCGGCCGGCGATATAGAACGGGTCCATGGCCACCTTCATGACGATGTTGTCATCGGTAAGGTTGGTGGCCACCGAACGCAACTCCGACAGGACGCGCTCCATGAAATCGTTCTTGAGGTGGACCCAGTCCTCGGGCCGCCGGTCCTTGAGCTGATAGGGAACCGGCATGAAGAGCGAGGCCGTGTGCTTGGCCGGGGGCGCCTGCAAGGGGTCGAACCAGGTGGGGCAGGTGACGTGGAAGCAGTAATGCTCGGGAAATTCCCCGGCGCGGATTTCGCTCCACATGCGTTTCAGATCCTCGGTGGAACGCGGGCCATAGTTGACGTTCATGGCTGTTCCCACGGCACCGTCCATGGCCTCGTGTACGGCGAAGCGCAATGGTGTCTTCAACGCCAGGTGGACCTGGAAGTAGGAGAACTCGTCGGGCTCGATGGCGCGGACCGCCCGCGTGAAGCCGTCCTCCAGGTGCTCTTCGCCGACCATCTCGATGAAGGTGCTGAAGGGATCGACGTTGGACACCACCGCCATCCGCGCCTTCCATTCGCGGCCGTCGCGCAGGCGCACACCCACCGCGCGTCCGCCGTCCACCAGGATCTTCTCCACGTGGTGAAGCGCGCGGATCTGGCCGCCGTTCTTCACGTAGGCCCGTTGCAGTACCTGGGCGATGGAGTGGGAACCGCCGCGCGCGAGCTGCGGCCGCTCGTCGCCGGCAATGAGGGCCAGCACCTCGCGCCCGCCACCCTCGTAGTCCATCGCCCAGCCCCGGGGAATGGCCATCTGTGACAGCACCAGGGTCCGCACCGCCTCGCTGCTGAACAGATGCTTGGCCAGCTCGGCGGCGCTCATGCGCGCCAGGCGCACGAAGTCCGCCCCCGCCGGATTCGCCTCGATGCGCGCCTCCAGCTCGCCCGGCGCCTCCGGCGCCGTGTAGTACGAGGGGATCAGGAGGTCCCGGATGATGGCGCGAAACCGCCGGTGGGTGTCCTCCCACGCGACCGCGTCGGCGGCCGAGTGCCGCGCCACCGATGCCAGGGTGTGGCCCAGGTCCTGGTGATGGGAGACCGAGGCGCCGTCGGGCAGCAGCAGCGAGCTGATGACCGCGGGCGTGACGAACTCGGCGTGATGGCCGTTCTCCCAATCAAGCTCCCGCCACACCGGGGACACCTCGCGGTTGTCCTGGAAGTAGGCGAGGCTGTTGTGCCAGTAGCCGGGGAGGGTGATCTCTTCGGAGAAGAGCCGGCCGCCGTTCTCCAGCCGGCTTTCGCAGATGACGGTCTCGAGGCCCGCCATGCCCAGGTAGGTGCCCAGGGCGAAGTTGTTCTGCCCCGCGCCGATGAGGATGACGTCCCAGTTTTCGTCTACGGCCATAGTCTGACTATCTTCCCTCGCCTGGAATGTCCTTCGACTTCGCTTCGCTACGCTCAGGACGAACGGGTTTGGAGACCTTTTACCGTTCGTCCTGAGCGTAGCGAAGCGAAGTCGAAGGACGCCATCCCAGATCACCGGAGTCCCGGGGATCAGCCCAGCCGGGCGGCCGCCTGCTCCACGGCCCGGCGCACGAACACCGCCACCAGCTCACGCTTGTAGTCGGACGATCCCCGCACGTCCTCGATGGGGTCGGAGGCATCCGCGGCGGCGGCTCCTGCCTCCTCCAGCACGACCGGCGTGATCTCCTTGCCGCGCAGGACGTCTTCCGCCGCCCGGGCGCGGAAGATGGTGGGACCCACGGAGTTGAGGCCGATGCGTACGTCGTCACAGCGGCTGCCCGCGCCGGTCAGAGTGACGGCCACCCCCACGGTGGCGAAGTCCTCCTCGCTCCTGGGCGTGAACTTGACGTGGGACCATGCCGGCCCGGCGGGCGGCGGCACGTGAATGGAGGTCAGGATCTCGTCGGGCTCCAGCGCGGTCTCGTAGTAGTCGACGAAAAAGTCCTCCACCGACAGGGTGCGCTCGCCGCGGCTGCTGCGCAGCGTCACCTCCGCGTCCAGGGCCATGAAGCTGGCTCCCGGGTCCGTCATCGGGTCGCCGTGGCTAAGGTTGCCGCCCACGGTGGCCATCAGCCGGATCCGCGGCTGCGCCACCTTGTAGAAGGTCTCTTGGAGCAGGGGATAGTGCTCCTGCACCTCCGGGCACAGCTCCAGGTCCCGGTGCTTGACGCCGGCTCCGATGCGCAGGCCGTCGGAAGGATCGAAGGTGATGTCGTCGAGGCCGGCGACGTGTTCGAGGTTTATGACGAACTTCGGGCTCAAGAGGCCCATGCGCATCCACATGACCAGGGCGGTGCCGCCGGCCAGCAGCTTGGCGTCGGCACCGTGCTCCTGGAGCAGGCCGCAAGCCTCGTCGAGACTCGTGGGTTCCAGGTATTCGAATTTGGCCCGCATAGCTTCAACTCCCGTTTTGCTTCAGGTTTTCAGGACGACCTTCCTTCGCTCGATGCCTTCGCATTTTCGAAGTGGCGGACTGCGCTTTCAAACTTGTCGCGGCAGCCGGGATTGCAGAATCCGACGACCTGATCGTGATATACGGTCAGCGAGTCGGCCTGCACCGGCTTGCCTGACCAAGGGCAGGTCGCATTGATACAATCGTCAATGTCTAGAGCGGACATCGTGCCTCCTGAAGGTTCATGGGTTGGATCCGTCTTTTTTCTCTTTTAAGGCGCGCAGCACCTTCTCCGCGGTGATGGGGAGGGTCTTGATGCGCACCCCCACGGCGTCGTAGATGGCGTTGCTGATGATGGCCGCCACCGGGTCCATGCCCAGCTCGCCGAGGCCCTTGGCGCCGAAGGGGCCCGTGGGTTCGTAGGAGTCCGCGAACTCGTGCACCAGGTTGGGCATGTCACGCATGGACGCCAGCCGGTAGTCACTGAAGTTGGGGTTGACCAGGCGGCCCTCCTCCATGCGGATGCCCTCAATCAGGGCGTATCCGAGTCCCTGGGCGATGGAGCCTTCCACCTGGCCCTCGGCGCCGATGGGGAAGATCACCGTGCCGCAGTCCGACGCCACCGCGTACTGGATCACCGTCACCCGGCCGGTGTCCGGGTCGACCTCCACCTCCGCCGCCTGGCAGCCGAAGTTGTAGGCGCCGGACTCGTTGCCGAAACGCTCGCCGTCCTGTGTCACCGAGTCGGCGTCGAAGCTGCCGGACGCCACGATGGGAGCGCCGCCGCGCCGGAACTGGCGGCCCCGGACCACGTCGGCCACGCTGATGGCCCGCTGCTCCGCGCCCTTGACGAAGATGAAGCCGTCCCGCGACACCAGGTCGGCGGCGTCGGCCTCGAGCATCTCGGCGGCGGTCTCGTGCAGCAGCTCCTTCACCTTGGTGGCGGCATTCTTCACCGCGTTGCCGCCGACGTAGGTGAGCCGGCTGGCGTAGTTGCCGAGACAGAAGGTGGAGTGGTCGGTGTCGGCCTCGGAGATGGCTACGTCGGAGAAGGGGACGCCGAGTTCCTCGGCGGCAATCTGGCACATGGCGGTCCAGTGCCCCTGGCCGGTCTCTCCCTCGCCGCTCAGAATGAACGCCTTGCCGTCCTCGTTCATCTTGATGGTGGCGGAGCTGCCGTCGTAGTCGCCGAAGTGACGCTTGCCGCTGACGTGCACGGTGCAGCCCATGCCCAGCCCGCGGTTGGGCTTGCGGTTGGCCCGCTTCTCCTTCCAGCCGATCATCCGCTCGGTGCGGTCGATGCACTGCGTGAGCTCGCAGCTTATGACGTGGTTGCCGTGGGGCGAGACGTAGTCCGGCTCGGCGGCGTTGAGGCGAGCCATCTCGAACGGGTCCATGCCCAGCTCGTCCGCGGCGATGTCCATCATCTGCTCCACCGAGAATTCCGCCGACGGGTTGCCGAAGCCGCGGAAGGCGCCGGTGGGGATCTTGTTGGTGTAGACCAGGTAGGCCTCGGAGCGGACGTCGGAGTACTTGTAGCAGGTGTCATGGCGCAGCGCCGCCACCCCGGTGATGGCCGGGGCCTTGCCGCTGTAGGCGCCGTTGTCGGCGATGATGCGCATGTGCTTGGCCCGGATTCGGCCATCGCTCTTGAAGCCCATCCGCACCCACACCTTCATGTTGACCCGGGGCCGGCTGCCGGCCAGGAATTCCTCTTCCCGGGTGTTGATGATCTTCACCGGGCGGCGCGCCTTGCGGGCCAGAATAGCGTTCACCACCGCGTTGTTGTCGTCGCAGGACTTGCCGCCGAAGCCTCCGCCCACCGCGGTCTGGATGACCCGGACGTCGGCCTCCCGCACGCCCAGGGCGGAGGCGATGCGCATACGGGCCATGAACAGCGTCTGGGTGTTCATGTAGACCGTGTACTTGCCGCTGGCCGAGTAGTCGGCGACGCTGCCGATGGTCTCGATGGCCGAGTGCCACTGGGGCACGCTCTCGAAGGTGTCCTCGATCACCAGGTCCGAGTCCCTGAAGGCCGCGTCCACGTCGCCGCGCTCGACGTCGATGGTGAGGGCGACGTTGTTCTCCTTCTCCTCATGGATGAGCGGGGCGCCGTCCTGCATGGCTTCTTCCGCGTCGAACACCGCCGGCAGCTCTTCCCAGTCCACCTCGATGAGGTCCAGGGCCTCCTCCGCGGTGTCGCGGTCAACGGCCGCCACCGCGGCCACCTCTTCGCCCACGTACCGGGTCTTGCCCACGGACAGGGGATACTGGTCCGGAAAGAACACGCCCCATGCCTTCTTCAGGGTGTCCTCCGCGGTGACCACGGCCTTGACGCCGCGAAGCTTTTCCGCGCGGGTGGTGTCGATATTGAGGATGCGGGCGTGGGGGAAGGGGCTTCTCAGGATCCGGCCGGTCAACATCCCCGGCAGGAAGACGTCGGCCACGTAGGCCGCGCCTCCCGTTACCTTGTCGTAACCCTCGAAGCGGTCGACTTTCTGTCCCAGCACCGCGAACTTTTCAGCTTTGCTCATGTTTCCCCCGGAAAGGCAGCCGTCCTCTGCGTTCCTACTCCGTTCCTAGTCGGAGGCGTCGCTCTTGTAGGTATCCGATTGGTAAAGGCTCTGGATCCTGGCCTGGCGGCCGGCCTCGTCGGATTTCTCCGCTTCCACCTTGCCTTCCACCACGGCCATGACCGATTCGAGGATCTTGTAGTAGCCCGTGCAGCGGCACAGATTGGCCGACATCCACTCCTTGACCTGGTCGGTGGTGGGGTTGGGATTCTGGTCCAGCAAAGCCTTCGCGGCCATGATCTGGCCCGGAGTGCAGATGCCGCACTGAAGCCCGCCGTACTGCACGAAGGAGCGCTGGAGCGGGTGCAGCTCGCCGCCCCGGGCCAGCCCTTCGATGGTCTCGATCTGCTTGCCCTCGCAGGTGACGGCCAAGGTCAGGCACGAGCTCACCAGCCGGCCGTCGACGATGACGCTGCACGCCCCGCAGACGCCGATGCTGCAACCTTCCTTGGTGCCGGTGAGGCCCGCGTCCTCGCGCAGGGCCTCCAGCAGCAGGCGGTTGGGCTCGATCTCGATATCGTGCTCCTCGCCGTTGACGTTTAAGACCATTTCTCTTTTCATCTTCGACCTCGATGCGCCATGCGAACACGGGCGGGTTTGAAACCCGCCCCTACGCCTCGGAGCCTGCATCCGCCGGAGTGCGGATGCGAACGCTACCATCACACCGACCGGCCGGCGTGGGTCTTGCCCCATTCCAGGCGGATGGATTTCAGGGTCTGCCCCTCGCCGACGTTGACGCGGGTGCTCTTGAGCTTCTCGCCTACCTTCTCGTAGTCGCCGGCGGCCGCCAGCCGCGCCTCCTCGTCCAGCTCATCGGGCCAGAGTCCCATGAGGTAGCCGTGCCACGGCTCCTTGAGCTGGAGCTCGGGCAACTCAAGCTCCTTCCAGAGCTCGATGGCCCGTTCCATGTAGGGCTTCTTCGGCAACGACAGCGGCGGCAGGTCGGCCTTGCGGGTGGCGTCGATCAGCAGCGCGGAGTCCGTGCTGTCATAGCGGCTGGAAGGGTGGCTCACCACCATGCCGATGGGGGTGGCGCCGAAGGGGCGGTTGGGCACGATGGTGACGTCCCGGTGAGGCTGGGACCGGTGCGTGATGGCCCAGGTCACGGCCACGGGGTCGTTGACGTTGATGTCCTCGTCCACCGCCACGATGAGCTTCCCGACCCGGTCGCCATACTGCAGCACGGCGTCCATGACCCGCCGGGGCTCGCCGTCGTCTTCCTTGTTCATTCGGATGGCGACGTACGGCCGCATGTTGACCAACTCTTCCATCATGTACACTTCGCGCACCGACTTGAAGCCGTTCCGGCTCAGGTAACGGTGCACCAGGGTGCTCATGCCCATCGCCTTGATCTTCGAGCTTTCGCTGGGCGTCACCTGGCTGATGATGGAGACCCAGATGGGGTCCTTCCGGTGCATGACGCAGGTGAGCTCCATCACCGGGCCGATGGTCCTGGGGTCGACGTAGCCCATGGACTCGCCGAAGGGACCTTCCTCCTCCAGGTAGTGGGTGGGGATGATGCCCTCGAAGACCACCTCGGACGTCGCCGGCACTTCCAGGTCCACGGTTTGGCATTTGATGAGTTGGACGGGCATCCGCGCCAGCCCGCCGGCCAGGGCCAGCTCGTCCATGTCCGGCGGCACCTTCTGGGTGGCAGTGTACGAAGCCGCCGGCACCGTGCCCACGGCAATGGCCACCTCCAGCGGGATGCCCCGCTCCCGGCACTTTTCCCAGTGGGCCGACAGGTCCTGGGGCGTGCCCGCGTTGGCCCCGCACCTGAGCGGGGACTTGACCAGTCCACGGTAGTTGCCGACGTTCCGAGCGCCGGTCTCGGGGTCCTTGGTGATCCAGTGGCCCGCGGTGATGTAGGGTCCGTTGTCGAACCCGGGGGTGGAAATGGGGATGGGAAACTGCGCGAAACCGCCGCTGGCCGCCAGGTCGTCGCCCTTGTGGACCACCTCCATGACCGGGCCGTAGGGCACGATCTCCGGCGGGATGGGGTTCTCCATAGCCTCGCCCCACCGGTCCGGAACCTCTTCCGGGCCGCACTGAAGGCCCATGCAATAGATCTCGGTGGAGCCCGACAGCCCGCCCACGAGCACCGAGCTGTCGTAGTGACGGCCCTTGGAATCGGTCACGTTCTCGAATAGAAACGCCTTGCGATCCTCATCCCTAAGCCCCCGGAATTGCAGGCGTACCAAGGGTTGCAACTCCGTGTCCTTGTTGACTTCCCGGGTAATGCGGATGAGCTTCCCGGCGTCGTCCAGGACGGCGAGGAACTCGCGGAGGTCCTTATAGGGTCTTTGATTTGTCATGGGGTTCACGGTGTAAGGGTTTTTTGCCGCTTTCGCAACCCTCAAGCCCTTGTTTCCACACGGGTTCGCGCCCGCAGGGCCGCCCGAGGTTTGCAAATGCCCCCGCGTGACGTAAGATAAATCGGCATGGCTCTTTGCATCACGAACACGATGAGCGGTGAGAAGGAGCCGTTCGTCCCCCTCAAACAGGGTGCCGTAACCATGTACGTGTGCGGCGTCACCGTCTACGACCGCTGCCACATCGGCCACGCCCGCGCCTTGTTGACGTTCGACGTGATCTACCGTTACCTCCGCTTCCTCGGTTTCGACTGCCGCTTCGTCCGGAACTTTACCGACGTGGACGACAAGATCATCAACCGGGCTCACGAAGAGGGAGTGTCGCCGGCGGATCTGGCACAGCGGTACATCGACGAATTCCACCGCGACGCCGCCGCCCTGGGATTGCTGGAGCCCACGCTGGAGCCGCGTGCCACCGAGCACATCCCGGAGATGATCGCGCTCATCTCCGGGCTCGTGGAGAAGGGCAAAGCCTATGAAGTCGCCGGCGATGTCTACTTCGCGGTGGAAAGCTTCGAGGACTACGGCAAGCTTTCCGGCCGAAGCCTCGAAGAGATGATGGCCGGGGCGAGGATCGAGGTGGATGGCCGCAAGCGGCATGCCATGGACTTCGCGCTATGGAAATCCGGCAAGGAGGGCGAGCCGTTCTGGGAGAGTCCCTGGGGCAGGGGCCGGCCGGGGTGGCACATCGAATGTTCTGCCATGAGCACCAAGTACCTCGGCCAACCGTTTGATATCCACGGAGGCGGACAGGACCTGGTCTTCCCCCACAACGAGAACGAGATTGCCCAGTCCGAATGCGCTGCCGGAGCGTCTTTCGCGCGCTACTGGATTCACAACGGTTTCGTCCAGTTGTCCAAGGAGAAGATGTCCAAGTCCACCGGGAACATCCTCAGCATCGAGGAGGTGCTGGAGCGCTACGATCCCGTGGCGCTGCGGTTTTACATGCTGACCACCCATTACCGAAACCCCATCGAGTTCTCCGAGGACGCCCTCACCGAGGCTCAACGGGCTGTCGCCCGGATCTATGAGACCGCGAGCCGGGGAAACCGCATTCTGGGCCCGTCCCAAAACGGTGCGGTGGACCCGGGACCCATGGATGATTTCCGCCGGGAAATGGACGACGACTTCAACACATCCAGGGCTCTGGCGGTGGTGTTCGAGGAACTCCGGGCCGTCAACCGGCTGCTGGACCGGGGAGAAACACGAGCGCTCGATGCCAGGCGGAACGCGCTGCGCGCCATGACCGAGGTGCTCGGGCTCATGCAGGCCGCCCCCGAACGTTTCCTCGAGGACAAACGCAGGGCGGGGCTCTTGCGCCGGGCGCTTTCCGAGGAGGAGATCCAGCGGCTTATCGAGGAGCGGAACCATGCACGGAAGGTCAAGGACTGGGGCCAGGCGGATGACATCCGGGATGCACTGAAGGAGAAAGGGATCCTGTTGAAGGATGGTCCGTCCGGCACCACATGGGAGCTTTCGGAGTAGGGGCGGGTTTCAAACCCGCCCGTGTCCGCACTCCTACCATAGGCCGATACCGGAAACTGAATTACCATAGCCGATACGGGAAACGAGAATGCAATGATTCGGCCGAACCGATTTACGCGTATCGCGGGTACCATCTTCGTGTTGGTGATGCTTGTGGCGGTGGGGATGTTCGTCTTCCGGCAGTTCGAATGGTACCAGCCCCGGATACAGGTGCACCTGGAGGGGTCTACCCTGGGCCGCCGTCCTTTCGTCGTCCGGGTCGATGATCGAGGCAAGGGGCTTGCCCACGTCTCGATCAATCTGGTGGCCGCCGGGGAATCCAGCCCGATCCATTTCCGGGAGTTCGAGTTTTCCGTCGAGTCCGTGGAGATTCCCGTGCAACTCGATCCCGCGCGGCACAAGCTGAAGGACGGCCCCGCGGTCTTGACCATCACCGCGGCCGACCGCTCGTACTGGAGTTTCTTCAGGGGAAACAAGACCAGCTTCGAGAAGGACGTCACCATGGACTTCAGGCCTCCCTCCGTGGAGGTCATCGCGGATGACCGCTATGTGACTCAGGGCGGCAGCGGCCTCGTGACGTACAAGGTTTCCCCGGATACGGCCCGAAGCGGCATCAAGATCGCCGGCTATTTCTTCCCCGCCTACAAGGGTCAGTTGGCGGACCGCGACACCCACCTGGCGTTTTTCTCCCATCCTTACGATGTTCCCGCCAGCGAACGGGCTATCATCGTGGCGGAAGATCATGCCGGCAATACACGGCAGTCGCCGCTTGCCTACAACCTGAGGCCGCTCAAGTACCGGACGGTCAAGGTGCAGGTGTCGGACGACTTCATCCGGGACAGGATAGGACCTTTGGTGACCGACGCCGGCGGGTACGGGGGAAGTCCCCGGGACCAATTCCTCAAGGTCAACCATGACCTGCGGAGGGTGAATGAAGAGGCGATCCGGAAGATCTGCCAGAGTTCCGCGCCAATGAAGCTGTGGAACGGCCGCTTCACCCAGCTTCCGAATTCAGCGGTTCAGGCGAACTTTGCCGATCGCCGCTCCTATTTCTATCGAACCGAGAAGATCGATGAGGCGCGGCACCTTGGATACGACCTCGCGGTGACCCGGCGCTATCCGGTGACGGCGGCCAACGGCGGCACGGTGAGTTTTGCCGGAGGGTTGGGCATTTACGGGAATACGGTGATTGTCGATCACGGTTTCGGACTGTGCACCCTGTACTCCCACTTGAGCTCGATTGCCGTGGCGCCGGGTGATGCCGTCAAGAAGGGGGCGAGGATCGGCCGTACCGGCGAGACGGGTCTGGCCATCGGCGATCACCTCCACTACGGCGTCTATATCCAGGGCGTGGCGGTGTTGCCTTTGGAGTGGTGGGATGCAAAGTGGATCGCGGACAACGTCACCGGCAAGCTGAGCCGCCTGAAGACAAAGAAGGACTTGCCGGCAACGGGGACCTCGCCCCAAGTGCCCGCCGGTTGAACAAAATATTGAAGGTGGTGGCCGGGATTCTGTCGAGAGAGGATCGGTTCCTGGTATGCCAGCGCCGAGGCGGAGGCGCGTTTCCCTACAAGTGGGAGTTTCCGGGTGGCAAGATCGAACCCGGCGAGGACGCAAGAGGCGCTCTCGAGAGGGAGCTCAGGGAGGAGCTGGACATCGCGGTGGAGAGTGCCCGGGAGGTATTCCGGCACGCTCACGTCTACGCCGATGGAACCCGGGTGGAGCTGGCATTCTTCGAGGTGCGAGCCTACGGCGGGGAGCCGCGGAACCGGGTGTTCCAGCGCATCGCCTGGGTGCCCGCTCATGAGCTCGAAGGGCTGGACTTTCTCGAAGGAGACTTGCCGTTGATACAACGGCTGTCAAAACGGAAGGGGTTGTCATTATGATCCTGGTGCTTCAGCCGGAAGACATAGACGGGCTCATTACCATGAAGGATGCCATCGGGCTGGTTCGGGAAGGGTTCGCCCAGTGGGCCCGCAACCCCGACATCAGCATGGTGCGGCACCGTACCCACATGCCCTCCAACGTGCGTGTCAGCGTCCATCAGGGGGGTTTGCCGGAGGTTGGGGTGACAGGCCTTATGACCCACTGCGAATGGACCAAGAATCCGGTTGTTGGTGAGCATTCCATCGAGGCATTCCCCGTCCGCGGGCGGCCGACGCAGGTCCTCTTCGATTCCGAGACCGGCGAGCTGCGCTGCATCATCGTCGGCGAGCCGAGACCCCGGGAGCTGTCGCTGAGCGGTGTGTCCGCGCTGCGGACAGCCGCCAACAGCGCGGTGGGCACGGACGCTCTGGCCAGAGCCGACGCTTCCACCATAGGCATGCTGGGGTCGCAGAACCAGGCCAAGTATCATCTGCTCGCACTGAAGGAGATCCGTAACCTGAGCAGCGTGAAGGTGTTCAGCCCGAACCCGGCGCACCGCAAGGAGTTCGCGGACGAGATGGGCGACCTGACCGGGCTGGAGATTCGCCCGGTGGACAGCGCCCGGGAGGCGGTGCGGGACGTCGACATCGTCGTTGCCGCCACCAGCTCGAACGTCCCCGTGCTGGACGGTGAGTGGCTGGAGCCGGGGGTTCACCTGACGTCCATCGTGGTCAGCAACATCGGTCTCAAGCGCGGCGGTTTCGTCCCCAAGATGCGCCAGGAACTGGATGACGAGAGCATGCGGCGGGCGGAGGTCATCGGGGTCAACTCCCGCGAGACCCTGCAGGTGGACCAGCCCGGCGACTTCATGGAGCGGCTGGAGAACGGGATCATTTCCTGGGACAAGATCGTCGAGGTGGGCGAGATCCTGAACGGCACCCGGCCGGGACGCACGGACGCGAGCCAGATCACCCTGTTCAAGAACACCGGCGGCGTGGGGATCTCCGATGTGGCCATCGGCGGCAGGCTCTACCAGTTGGCCCGTGAGAAGGGCCTGGGCATCGAGTTGCCCATCGATGGCGCCGAATCGCGCGAGCCCCTTTAGGGACGGAGGACTCCGCCATGACGCTTATTCTAAACAACGACGACGTTAAACAGGTCCTGACCATGGATGTCACCATGGCGGCCCTGGAGAAGGCGTACGTCGAGTTGGTGGAACAGGAAGCGGTGTGCCGACCGCGTATCGACTTGCAGGTGCCGACCCCGGACCCCGGGAAGATGTACCAGTGGGGCACCATGGAGGGAGGCTCCACGTCCGGGTATTTCGCCATCCGGATGAAGTCGGACGTGATCTACGAGCAGGAGTACAACGGCGCGGTCACGCAGGAGAAGTACTGCGTGCGGCCGGGACGCTTCTGCGGCCTGATCCTGCTCACCAGCATTCACAACGGGGAGCCGCTGGCCTTGCTGAACGACGGCTATCTCCAGCACATGCGGGTGGGCGCCGATTCCGGGCTCGGCGCCAAGTACATGGCGAGGGAGGACGCCGCGGTGGTGGGCATGATCGGCTCGGGCGGCATGGCCCGCTCCCACCTGGAGGCGTTCATGCAGGTTCGCGCCATCCAGCGGGTGCAGGTCTACAGTCCCACCAAGGCCAACCGGGACCAGTATGCCAGGGAGATGACCGAGCAGTTCGACGTGGAAGCGGTGCCGTTGAGCGACCCGGATGCGGTCTACAAGGGCGCCGACATAATCGCCGGCTGCACCGACTCAGCCGTGGACATCATCAAGGGAGCGGCGGTTGAAGAGGGCACGCACATCACCTCCATCGGCGGCCGTCCGGACGCGGAAACCTTCGAACGCATCGACGTGTCACTGCGATTGGGCACATCGCCGGCGCCGTGGGGGCTCGAGGAATTCGGCCTGCCTGACGAGTACATTACCTACGCGGCCCGTCCGGATGACGATCGCGGATTCAAGATGAAGGGCAAACGCCGTCGCGCACACGGCGTGCAGGGCGGCGACAAGAACGTGATGCTGGCGGATGTGCTTTCGGGCAAACGGAAGGGCAGGACGTCGCCCGCGCAGATCACCTATTCGGAGCGGGGCAACGTCCAGGGCGTCCAGTTCTATTCGGTGGCGGGCAAGGTCTACGAGCTGGCCAAGGCCAAGGGCCTGGGGAAGGAAATCCCCACGGAGTGGCTGCTCCAGGACATCAGGGACTAGTAGGGGCGACCGCCGGTCGCCCCTACGTGGCTGATGCCACGCGATATGCAGGGCCGGTTTTGAAACCCGCCCATGCCCACTGTCCGCGAAACGTGGTTACGCAGGAAGGGACCATTCCATGCTTATCTTGAACAACGACGAGATCGAGGGCCTGCTGTCGATGGACACATGCATCGAGGTGCTGAACAAGGCCTACCGCCAGCTCGCCAACGGCGAGGCGGTGAACCGTCCGCGCACCGATCTCTACCTGCCGTTTCCCGAGACCTCGGGGGTGTACGCCTTCAAGTCCATGGAAGCGGGCCTGTTCGATCCCAAGGTGGTTGCCCTGCGTCTCAACTCCGACGTGATCCGCTGGGAGGACCGCGGCGGGCGTATCGTCAAGGACAAGCTCCCCAAGGCGCCGGGGGGCAAGTGGGTGGGGCTCGTGTTGCTGTTCTCGGCCGAGACCGGAGAGCCCCTGGCAATCTTCCCGGACGGCGTGATCCAGGCATTTCGGGTGGCCGCCTCCAGCGCTCTGGCGGCCAGGTACATGGCCCGCCCGGACGTGACCCATCTCGGGATCTTCGGCTCCGGCTGGCAGGCCCGCGCCCACGTGGAGGCCTTCTGCAAGGTGCGCACCTTCGAGAAGGTGCTCGTGTTCAGCCCCACCAAGGCGAACCGGGAGTCGTTCGCCGAAGAGATGGCGGCACGGGTCGGCCTTCCCGTGGAGCCGTGCGCGGAGGCGGACCAGGTGGCGGAACAGTGCGAGGTGCTGGTGGCGGCCACCAACGCCATCACCCGCGTGATCCCGCCGGAGTGGGTGAAACCCGGTGTCCACTTCACTTGCGTGAAGACCTCCGAGCTCGGTGACGACACCATCGCACGTGCCGACCGGGTCGTCATCCATACCCGCAAGATAGCGCCCGAGAACTACATCGCCGGCATGGGGGACGAGAAAGTGGAGGCCCATGACCCCATCGAGTTCCTCACCGCCACCGACAAGCAGGCGGTGACGCGGCCCAAGGATCCGCCGTGGATCGACGCTCCGGAACTGAAGGACGTGGTGGCCGGGAAGCTGGCCGGGCGGACCCGGCCTGACGAGTCAACCTGCTTCGTCAACAATATAGGGCTCGGGGTGCAGTTCGCTGCCGTCGGCAGCGCGGTCTACGAGGACGCGAAAGCCAAGGGCCTAGGCCGGGAGATCCCGACTGAGTGGTTCCTGGAGTCGGTGCACCCGTAGGACATCGGATAGTCCACAGGCCGCGGTGCCTGTTCTCCCTTCAGCCCTCTTTCTCTAGCACTGCCTGAAGTTCCTTCGCTGCACCTCGATATTCTCCCACGCTCAGTGTTGACTGAGAGAGGGTGAACACCCGAGGCAGCCGTACGAGCCGGTTCGTCCCGTTGTGCGCTAACTAACTAACCTCTCTCAGATAGCGGATGATTGACTCAATCATGGAGGTCGACGGCTTGGGCGCGGGACCTCGCCGCTACCGTACGGGTGTCGTTTTCCGGAAAGCTGCCAGCGGCGTGCGTGCGGAGGCGGTGTTGGAACGCGCCGAGAGCGGGCGCGGCGCGCCGGAGTATCGGGTCGGACTCAAGGTCAGCCTGCCGCTGGGCGGCCGGCCCCTTACGGCTGCGCCACGGCGGCCGGCCCGGTAGCCACGCTACCGTTCCCAGTGGTGGTCCACTCGAGTCACGAACGTCTCCCGTTTCCCGTGGCGTATCTGATACAGCGTCCGGCCGGTCACTTCGAGACAGCTCAGGGCATTGCCGTAGACCAGTCCGGTGTCGAGGCCGATCTTGTAGGGAAGATTGAAGAAGACTTCCTTCATCGGGGTGTGGCCGAACAGGACGGTTTGGGGCAGCGTGTGTGGATTCACGATGAACTCGTGCCGGATCCACATGAGTTCCTCACCCACCTGATCCTCCCACGAGCGCCCCGGGTTGATGCCGGCGTGTACGCATAGGAAGCCGCCGAAGAAATACCAGGGCTCGAGCCTGAGCAGGAACTCGACGTGGTCCGGGGGCAGGGCCTCCAGCAAGCGTTGACTGTCCGCGGCACCTGGCCGCGCCTCGGGAGCCGCAAGACCGTAGCTTGCCAGGGTCGCTACGCCGCCGTTCATGAGGAACGCGTCACCGTGGTTTCCCGAAAGGCCCATGAACGACAGCATCATGTCCTCGTGGTTGCCTCTCAGGAATACCGTTCTCTGTTCGTCCCGCTTGCGCAACTCCAGCAGGTAGTCGATCACCCCTTTCGCGTCAGGTCCGCGGTCGATATAGTCGCCCAGGAAGACAACGGTGTCGCCACGGTCGAGCGGCAACGACTCGACGAGCGAAGCCAGTTCGGGTAGGCATCCGTGCACGTCACCGATCACGTAGCATTTCATCGTGTCCTTGACCCCCGGGCCCGGCTTTGGTTATCGTGCCATGCGGTCATGAAGTTCCGGAGCTTATATCTGAACCTCTATTTTGTGGTTGGCGTGGTGCTGGTCCTGCTGGGCGCCGCCAACTGGATCGTCGGAGCGGTTCAGGCGGCGCATTACCGGGCGATGGTGGAGGCCGGGTCGAAGACAGGCCTGGAAGACAGCTATCGGAGTTTTCGGGAGCTGACACCGAGAAAGAACAGGGAGGTTCTTAGTCGCATACATGAAGAGCGGGAAAAGTATGATGCCGCCCGGGTGAAGATGGACTTCTTTCATGTGGTGCTGAAAGGCGGCTTACTGTTCTTCCTGGTTGGATTGGGCCTTACCTTTTCGGCTCTCTTCAAGATCGTCCGCCGGGATGCGGCGACGAGGATCAGGAAACAGGCGGTCGGATGAGGCTCACCTCGACGGCTTCGACTTCTGATACTTCCGATAGTCGTATCCGGTTGCCATGGACAGGAGCAGGTCTTCCATCCCGCCGTCCTTCTCCCGCCTGAGAATCAGCAGCCGTTCGAAGAAGTCGATGAAGGTCTTTTGGATTCGCTGCCGTTCCCCGTTCTCACGCAGATAGAAATCGTGCAGGCTGGTGATGGCCGTCCGCAGGGCCGAGAATCGAAGCTCGTTGGGGAAAGAGTCCCACTCGGGTAATGACAAGGGCCGAAGACCCTCGTAGCCCAGGATCAATTCCTCGAACCGGTCCAGGCGGTAACGTCCTTCGTAATAACAGACGGCATTGACCGTGGTGGCGAGGTCGCAGATGAACTTTCCGCGGCAGGCTCTGTCGAAGTTCATGATCCCGACGAGGCGCGAGCCCTTGAATTTCATGCTTTCCCAGGAAAGGTTCCCATGAATGATGCCCTTGGGCAGATTGTTGTCCAGATAACCTTCCAGGTAGTTGACCTCGTCATCCAGGACCCGAACAATCGTCTTGAGGTGCGCCGGCAGGTTTTTCCGCACCTCCTGGTACAACGCCGCCACCCTTGGAAAGGAGAAACGGTTTTCCACTCCCTTCTTGTACCCCCTGCCGATGAGGTGGAGATCGGCGAGCACGCGCCCCGTAGCCCCGAGCTGCCCAAGGGTAAGGTTACCCACCGGCACCTCGTTCCCGTCGATGTTGCGACTGGCAGAGATGAACCGGCCGTCCGTGTTCAGGTAATGCTGCCCGCCGCGGCACTTCAAGGGTTGAAGACATTGAAAGCCGTGCCTTCTCAGGAACAACAGCAACTCGATGTCATGCTTGACCTCGTTCTCGCTCTTGATTCCTTCAATGGACACGATAAACTTGCCCCGTTTGGTCTCCAGGATAAAGAACGAATCGGCGAATTCCCGATGGAGCCCGGCAGCGGAAAAGGGTTCGCCGAGGGAGAACTCCTCGGCTATGCCGGCAAGTTCACGGGCCTTGGGTTGGGAGAGGGTTTCAGCGGTGAATGTCTTTTCGGCGAGTTTCGCTTCCGTAGACAACATGTTACCTTCCTTTTTACTCAAGTGGGGAAAACTTGTCAACAATTTTGTATCAGGTTGTGGATAACTCCCTCGCTACGTATGAAGTTACCCCGGTAGTGGCCAAAACCACTTCTGTGTCAAAGAAGCAATTCTGGTGCCAGCGACTAAGTTGTCGATTTTTCAACAACTTAGAAAGATATAGTCGACAATATCGTCGGCGATATCCCTAGGGATCTCAAATTTTTATATAGAAATCAATAGGTTACGACGTTCGACCTTTATGTCGACCACAGGGCCTGAACGAGAACATCTCCGTAGGTTATTGAAGTTTTCCTGTCGCGGCTATAGGATTGGGGCCGTGAGTGAATACGATTCGACAGTCGGAAATGGGGATCCGGTAATGGTTGAAGATGACGCCAAGGCCGAGGTTCCGGCGGGAAACACCGACCGGCTTGAGCAGTCGGATTTGTACTACCACGGCATTATCCGACGCCTTTCGCCCCGGAAAGGCACGGGAGTGGTTCGCACCGCCAGCGGCAGGGACGTGAGATTCTCGTATCAAATGGTCCAGATGTCAGGCCCTCTGCGCTCGCCGAAGGGCCTCAGGGAGGGGATGGTGGTGGGATACGACTTGGGTTGGGGCGGCCACGGTCTCCGTGTCACGAAGATAAGGACCTATCCCCAAACGGACCGGGACCGTCCGGTGTTCATGGAGCAGGCCTCTCCGTCAATCGCGGCAAACAAGTCCCGCGACGCCGAGTGACGCCGGCAGATTCTCCTCCTCACACCATGTGCCTTGTCCTGCCCGGCCGGGTAGACCGGTTTACAGAGGCAGCAGCGTCAAGGCGAGAATCTGACTCGACAGCAGCTCTCCCACGAAAACACCCAACAAGGCAATGTAGAAGAGACCCGTCGCCGCCATGGTATTCTTGAAGTCGGCCAACGTCTTCCAGATCATGTACGACAGCACCAGCGGACCAAGCTGCGCCACGAGGAAGCGGGACACGAGCAGCATGAGGTGGTCGCTGAACAGACGGTCGAGCGCTGCCGCGGTCGCGTCGGTGCCGAACAGATAGAGCAGGGAGGCCGCAACCATCTGCAGGATGGTCTGAATCACCAGCATGGTTACGAAGAACCGGAACACCTGAAAAAACGGCTCAAGGCTCTGGCCCGTTTCGATGAGGTACCAGTGGCCGATCAGCATGCCCACGGTCACCGCCCCCAGCAACAGCGAGGAAACGATGAAGCTCAATGGAAGAACGACCGCCTCGGCCGGCCCGAGTGCCGCCGGCGTGAAGCCGAACGAGGAGACGACCAGGCCGAACAGCCCGGTCAGTATCGCCGTCGAGAAAAAGCGTGCCCTCAAGAAGGCCCGCTCACCCCAGAGGGTGATAAAGTAAAATATGAGAAAAAGCGTAAAACCTGCCAATAAGCAGACTTCTACGATCTTCCCAAACCCCTGCCTCTCCGGAAGGAGGTCAAGGTAGCCCCAGACTGCCAGCACGGCGGCCGCAACCAATACCCCGGCCGTGGACTTGTAGAAGCCACGCTCCAGGTCGTTGAAGGGCGTGACCGACAGGCCCACGAGCCCGCCCACGGACAACTGGTAGAGAAACATCACGAAGGCCGCGCCGTAAGGGTTCATCGGATCAGGAACTCACTGGATGCAGTATTTTACCGGGGTTTGGTGGCAACCTGAAGGCAGATCGCACCCCGGAGGTATCGCACGGTGCGCGTGTCGACGAAGCCGGCGGACGCGACCCTGGCCGCTACCACCGCCGGCGAGACGAACGACCTTACCGAGTCGGACAGGTATCGGTAGGCCGTGGGATCGCCGCTCACGATGCCGCCGATCCAGGGCATAAGCCGTCCGAAGTAGAACCAATAGAGTCCCGAAAAAACGCCTTGGGGCGGTGGAAACATGTCCAGCGAAACCATTCGTCCCCCCGGTTTCAGCACCCTGTAGGATTCGCGGAAGAACGAACCCAGGTCCCCCACGTTTCGCAACACGAAAGCACTCATCACGGCGTCGAAGGATTCGTCTCGCACGGGAGCGGCCAGCGCATGGGCCAGGATGTAGGCCGCCTTTGCCGCATGCCCTGCCCGGGACGCCTGGTCCTTTGCATGCATGAGCATGGAACGCGAAAAGTCCAGGCCGACGACCCGCGAGCCGGGAGCGAGGACCTTGCACGCATCCAGGGCCAGCGCACCCGTGCCGGTCCCCAGATCCAGAACGAGGGCCGGCTGGTCCGCAATCCCGAGGGCGGCGATGGCCTTGCGCCTCCATCGCGAGTCCAACTGGAAGCTGATGATCCGGTTGAGCAGGTCGTAACGCCATGCAATCCGGTCGAAGATGTTCCTGACCAGGGTGTCGTGAGGGGCGGACATGGGCCGATCACGGAGCGTGAGACACCACACTAGCTGTGTCGGTCCGTGAGCAGGCGCCCCAAGGCCTTGAGGCCGTCTCGCTCCACGGAATCGGGCAGCTTGTCGATTTCGCGGGATGCCTTGATGGCGTACTTGCGGGCGAAGCTCCGGGCGCGCTCGATGACCGTACCGTTGCCCATGGCGTCCAGCGCCCGTTGGATGTCGCTTTCCGTGGGAGTTTGCGATTGAAAGACCCGGGCCACGGCCTGGTGTCCGTCCAGCAGGGACAGGACGATGGGCAGGGAAGGGTTGCCGTCACGAAGATCCATGCCCGTGGATTTGCCGAGCAGGTCGCGCCTGCCGACGACGTCGAGCACGTCGTCCATCATCTGAAAGGCGATCCCCAGGTTGAGTCCGAAATTCGCGGCGACCTCCACCTGCTCGGAAGACGCCCCGGCGATGTAGGCGCCGAGCTTGGCTCCGGTCTCAAAGAGCGAGGCGGTCTTGCGCTCGACGATTTCGATATAGTCTTGGGCGGTCACCGTGCGGCTACGGTTGAAGGAGCCCTGGAGGATCTCGCCCTCGGTCAGGCTGGTGCATGCATCCGCTGTCCACTGGACCACCGTCTCATCGAACTTGCCCGCGAACTCGAAGGCCTTGATGAATAAGAAATCTCCCGTGACCAGCGTGCGCGTGAGGCCGTAGCGCTTGTAGGCGGATTCCCTCCCGCGCCGGAACTCCGCGCCGTCGATGATGTCGTCGTGGAGCAGGGTGGCCGCGTGGATCAACTCCATGGCCACGGCGATGTCCACCGCGTCCTCTTTCCGCTTGCCGTGGAAAGCATTGAAGGTCAGGAGCGTGATCACTGGCCGGATGCGCTTGCCGCCGCCCTTGATCAAGTGTGAGGCGATGTCGGTGATCTCGCACTCCTTGGAGCGGGTGCAGTCCACGAGCCTTTGCTCCACCAACCGCAGTTGGTCGGCTACAAAGCTGTAGGGGTCCACCAAATCGCAGGGGGGCTCTTCGGCGACATCCGTCAGGATGTCCTGAGGATTTCTCTCATGGTCTTGCTGGGGCAGAAGATGACTCCGTTCGGGCTGGTGTTGGAGTAGAGATGGCACAAATTACTGGGGAGGTCAAGGTGACGGGCTCTCGGGATGACGTGGTATGAAGGGCGGTTTGAGGCGTGTCGATGGGTGGTGAGAGGGTGGTGCGAAAGGGGGGAATTGAACCCCCACGGGATTGCTCCCACAGGATCCTGAATCCTGCGCGTCTACCAATTCCGCCACTTTCGCACGAACGGGAGAGTTTTTAAATGTATCAACGGCGGCGGTGTTGTCAAGCTCGTAGGACGCAATATTGTCTGCTACTATGGGACTTCAGCGAAATGGCCAGCATACTGATTATCGCGAGTCATCCGATCCTGCGCGAGGCTTTGCGGCAATTCCTGTTTCCGGAGCACCGGACCGTGGCGCGGGAGCGCTGGTCCGTGCCGGCCGATCTCCAGCACCACGACCTTGTCATCGTGGAGCGCGAGGCCCTCGAGGATACCGGTGATCTCCTTCGGGCGCTTCAGCGCCTCAAGATTCCCAGTGTGTGGCTTCACCAGGGACCGGCCCCCTCGCTCAGGCCTGCTCGACTGACCGCAACGGTCGCCATGCCGCTCGAAGGACCCTCCCTCGAAACCGCGGTGCGGTCCTTGCTGCCGATGACCTCCGGGTCGGAAACAGGGTCGGAAGCCCCGTGGGAGCCTGTGGCCGACGAATCCCCGGAAGACGAACGCCAGGGCTCCGATGAGGTCATCGAGCTGACCGACGTCGTTGAGGGCCCCGGCACCGAGGAGCCGGACGATGAGAGGTAGGGGCGGGTTTCAAACCCGCCCGCGCCCGACACCCCGTGAGGCGTTGCAACCGGCAGACCGAAAGACGGCATATTCACAGACGATCAATGGCGCAGGACCCTGTAGGGGCGGGTTTCAAACCCGCCCGTGCCCGCACCGCACGAGGTGCGGCAACGCAGCGGATACACAAACTAGCTGAGAGAAAGTTCCATGCCTAGAGAGATTGCCAAGTCGTACAGTCATCAAGAGCTGGAGGGCAAGTGGTACGCGCGCTGGGAGGAGGCAGGGCACTTCGCCCCATCGAGCGCGGACGCGCCGTCGTTCTCCATGGTCATTCCGCCGCCCAACGTCACCGGTTCCCTCCATATGGGTCATGCCCTGAACAACACGCTTCAGGACGTCCTGTGCCGCTTCAGACGCATGGACGGCCACAACGTCCTGTGGGTGCCCGGAACCGATCACGCGGGCATTGCCACTCAGAACGTGGTGGAGCGGCAACTCGCCGCCGAGGGCCTGAACCGGAGCGATCTGGGACGGCAGGCGTTCATCGAGAGGGTCTGGAGCTGGCGCGAGGAGACCGGCCACACCATTCTGCGGCAACTGCGCGCGCTGGGGGTTTCGTGTGACTGGAGCCGCGAGCGGTTCACCATGGACGAGGGGCTTTCCCGGGCGGTGCGGGAGGCGTTCGTCCGCCTCTGGGAGGAGGGACTGCTCTATCGCGCGGAACGGCTCATCAACTGGTGTCCGCGTTGCAAGACGGCGCTGGCGGACATCGAGGTGGTGCACGAGGAGGTGGACGGCCGCCTGTGGCACGTGCGTTATCCGCTGGTGGGGGGTGGCGAGCTGGTGGTGGCCACCACCCGGCCCGAGACCATGCTGGGCGACACGGGCGTGGCGGTGCATCCGGACGACGAGCGCCACGCCGGCAGCATCGGACGTAGCGCGCGGCTGCCCATCGTGGGTCGGGAGATTCCGGTGGTGGCGGATACGTTCGTGGATCCGGAGTTCGGTACCGGCGCGGTCAAGATCACTCCCGGTCACGACTTCAACGACTTCGAGATAGGCCTGAGAAATGGCCTTGAAGTCATTAATATCCTTGATGATGACGCCGCGGTCCGGCCCGAGGCTTTCGTTGGCGAAGACGGAGAGGCGCCGGCCTGGCTCGGACGCTACGGCGGTCAGGACCGCCTGGCCGCGCGGGAGCGCATCGTCCGGGAGCTCGAGGAACAGGGCCTGTTGGCGGAGGTCCAGCCCTACCGCCACGCGGTGGGCAAATGCTACCGCTGCCAGACGGTCATCGAGCCTTATCTCACACCCCAGTGGTTCGTGAAGATCAAGCCGCTGGCGGACCCTGCCATGGAGGCCGTGCGCCAGGGCCGGACCCGGATCATTCCGGAGGCCTGGAAGAACTCCTACTTCGCGTGGATGGAGAACATCAAGGACTGGTGCGTCTCGCGGCAGATCTGGTGGGGCCATCAGATCCCGGCCTGGTATTGCGCCGGCTGTAACGAGTCGTTGGACACGGACGGCGGCCGGATCGCGTCCGGCTGCGTCCCGTTGGTGGGGAGAACCGCGCCGGACCGGTGCGGGAACTGCGGCGGCACCCGGTTCGTGCAGGACCCCGACGTCCTGGATACCTGGTTCTCCTCCGCCCTGTGGCCGTTCTCGACCCTGGGCTGGCCCGACAAGACCGCCGACGTTCAGACGTTCTATCCCACGGGCGCGCTGGTGACGGGTTTCGACATCCTGTTCTTCTGGGTCGCCCGGATGATGATGATGGGGCTCAAGTTCATGGACGAGGTGCCGTTCCGTGACGTCTACATCCATGCCCTGGTGCGGGACCAGGAAGGACAGAAGATGTCCAAGTCCAAGGGCAACGTCATCGACCCGCTGATCATGGTGAATCGCTACGGGGCCGATCCGTTCCGGTTCACCCTGGTGGCCATGACGGCCATGGGGCGGGACGTGAGGCTCGCGGAGGACCGCATCGCCGGCTACCAGCACTTCGTCAACAAGCTCTGGAACGCCGCGCGTTTCGTGCTGATGAACCTCGATGACGAGGTCTTGCGCGCCCGTCCGGCGGAAGCGCCGGCGCGCGAGGACCTGGACCTGGCGGACCGCTGGATACTGTCCCGATTGAAGGCCACCATCGAAAAGGCCAGGGAAGCCATCGACTCGTATCGGTTCAACGACTTCGCGCACCATCTCTACCAGTTCACCTGGCACGAGTTCTGCGACTGGTACATCGAGATGAGCAAGCTGCGGCTCAACGGCGGCGCCGGCTCCCGCGCGGCGCAGGAAACCCTGCACACGGTCCTCCGGAATATCCTGTTGTTGCTGCATCCGTTGATGCCGTTCGTGACCGAGGAGCTCTGGGAGGCGGTGACGGCGCGCGATGCGGCGTCCTCCCGGAAGGATGACGTCATGGTCCAGCGCTATCCCACGGCCGACGACTTCCCCACGGATCGGGACGCGGAGGACAGGGTCGAGTTCCTGAGCGGTATCATCCGGGCGGTGAGGAATCTTCGGACCGAGATGAACGTTCCGCCTTCCAGGAGGGTGAGGGCCGTGCTGTTCGACACGGAGGAACGGCTTTCTCTCGTTCGCGCCTACGAAAGCATGGTGTGCACGCTGGCGCGGACGGAACCCCTGGAATATCTTTCCCAGGGCGTCCGGCCGCGGAAGGTGGCCACGGCCATCGTCGATACCACCGAGGTCTACGTCCCGCTGGACGGCGCGGTGGACCTGGAGGAGGAAAGCAGCCGGCTCCACCGTGCCTTGGGCAAGCTCGAGACCGAGCTGGAGCGGGTGCGGAAGAAGCTCGGGAACGAGAACTTCACGGCCAAGGCCCGTGCCGAGGTGGTGGAGCGGGAACGGGAGAAGGCGCAGGAGATGGAAGAGAAGATCGAAGCCCTCAGCCGGAGCCTCGGCCGCATCCAGGAGCTGCAGGCCCAGTGACCGCGGGGCCGCGCCCCGGGCCCGCGATGCAGGCGTCTTCGGCTCGTCCCGGTACCATGGATTCCGCCAGGCAGCATACCGGCCCAGCTTCCCGCGAAGGGCTCACCGCCGACCGGGTTCTCCAGGACCTCGGAACGACACGGCTGGGCAGCCGCATCGACGTGCACGCGGAACTGGCGTCCACCAACCGGACAGCCCATGCCCTGGCGGAGGCGGGCGCGCCCGAAGGCGCCATCGTCATCGCCGAATCCCAGACCCGGGGGCAGGGAAGGTTGGGACGGAAATGGGTTTCTCCCCCCTATCTCAACCTGTACATTTCCTTTGTCCTGCGCCCCCGTCTCGATCCGGCGGAGTCGGCGAAGATCACCCTGTTGGCCGCGGTGGCGGTGGCGGACACCCTGAAGGACCACGTCCCTTGCGCGCCTCGGATCAAGTGGCCCAACGACATCCTGCTGCGCGGCCGGAAGGTGGCCGGAATCCTCAGCGAATTGGCTTGCGAGCCCGGGCGGACGGTGTTCGTGATCGTCGGTATCGGGGTCAATCTCAACTTCCCGCGGTCGCGCATGTCTCCCGACATCCGTGAACGCGCCACCTCGGTGATGGAGGAAGCGGGGGCCCCCGTCGATCGGATTTCGATCACTCGATCCCTGGTGCGCAACATGGAGAGTCGCTATATCGAGTTCGAGGAGCGCGGGTTCGCGCCCATTGCACGCGGTTGGAATGCGTACGCGCGCATGCAAGGATGCTGGGTTCGCGCCCGAACGCCGGAGGAGGAGCTGGTGGGGCGTGTCCGGGAGCTGGACGGGAACGGATTCCTGGTCCTAGAGTGTCGTGACGGTCGTACCGAGCGGGTGGTGAGCGGGGATGTTTTTCTGATGGAAGGAGCGCCGTAATGCTGCTGGCCATCGACATCGGAAACAGCAACATGGTGTTGGGCGTCTACCGGGGCAAGGAGCTGGTGACCCACTGGCGCCTGGTGACGCAACCGGAACGCACGGTGGACGAATACGGCGCGCTCATCGGTCCTCTCGCCGCCGCCCAGGACATCGGCCGCGATGCCATCGACGCCATCATCGTGTCCTGTGTCGTTCCACCCATGGTGGGCATGATCGACGAGCTCGGGCGGAAGTTCTTCGGCGTCAAGCCGTTGCTGGTGGGGCCGGGTCTCAAGACCGGCATGCCGATCCTCTACGACAGCCCGCAGGACGTCGGCGCGGACCGCATCGCCAACGGTGTCGCCGCCTACGACCGCTTTCACGCCGCCTGCGTGGTCATCGACTTCGGCACCGCAACCACCTTTGACTGTGTGTCCGAGAACGGGGAATACCTCGGAGGCTTGATCGCTCCCGGGCTGATCATCGCCCTGGAAGCGCTGTTCCAGCGGGCCTCGAAGCTTCCCCGGGTGGAGGTGCTGTGTCCGGCGAGCGTTGTCGGCAAGTCCACGGTGCACTCGATCCAGTCGGGCATCTACTACGGCTACGTCGGCCTGGTGGACGGTATCGTTCAGCGCATCGAGCGTGAAACCCGGGTCAAGGCAAGAGTCGTGGCCACCGGAGGCGTGGCATCGCTCATCGCCCACGAATCGGCGGTTATCGAAGACGTGGACGAATTCTTGACCTTGGAAGGGTTACGGCTTATTTACGAGAGGAACGCGGCCCCGTCGCTGCGTAAACGGAGATCCTAGTGTCCTGCGTCACAAATAGGCTTATGAAGCTGCGAGGGCATTTTGGTTGTCGGCAAGGCGCGATGACGAGCAGTGGCGGGCACCACGCGAGGAAGAGCAACGCGGCCGACGGCCAAAAGGACCCGCAGATTCATAAGCCTATTTGTGACGCAGGACACTAACGGAGGTTGATCCATGGCTGCAATTGAAGCAGGCCTGTTACGGAACGTCGGTTTGCTGGGGCATCGGGGAGCGGGCAAGACCTCGCTGGGCGAGGCGATGTTGTTCGCCGCCGGCAGCACGAACCGCCTGGGGCGGGTGGAGGACGGCACCTCGGCGTTCGACTACGAGCCCGAGGAGATCAACCGGCAGGTTTCCATATCCGCCGCCTTTCACTCTCTGGAATGGAAGAAGGCCACCTGTGTGCTGGTGGATACGCCGGGCTTTGCCACGTTTCTGCCGGAGACCATCCATTCACTGGCGGGGTTCGGGGGCGCGGTCTTCGTGCTCCACGCCGGCGCCGGCCTGAGAGTGGAGACGGAGCGGCTTTGGGGCCACGCCGCGGAGCGCGGTATGCCGCGCATATTTTTCGTCAACCGCATGGACCGCGAAGAGACGGATCCGGTGGAGGCGGTGGATGCCATTGCGGAGGGGTTGGGCATCAAGGGGCTCCACGTGCAGCTCCCCATCGGCCACGGCGAGAGCTTCCGCGGGGTCATCGACCTGATCCGCATGAAGGCGGTGTGCGCGGACGGTGACGGCAAGGAGACCGAGGAGGACATACCCGCGGAGCTTCAGGAACGGGCCGAGGAGATGAGAATCAATCTCATGGAGAATGTGGCCGAAACCCAGGATGCTTTGCTGGAGAAATATCTCGAGGGCCAGGAGCTGTCCTCCGAGGAGTTGTCGCAGGGTCTGCATGAGGGCGTTCGCGCGGGCACGTTGTTTCCGGTCCTCTATGGCTCGGCCGGCCGCGGCAAGGGGATCGCGGCGCTGCTCGACGCCGTGGTGGAATGGCTGCCCTCGCCGCTGGAGGAACCGGAGGTCGAGGGGAAGAACCCTGTGACGGGTGAGGCCGAGTCCCGCTCGAAGGCTCCGGACGGCCCGTTTTCCGCGTTCGTGTTCAAGACCATCGTGGATCCGTTCGCCGGCCGCCTTTCCATCATGAGGGTGTTGTCCGGCAGGATGCGGGCCGACAGCACGGTCTACAACGCCAGCAAGGACGCCAAGGAGAAAATCGCCCACCTGTTCCGGCCGGAGGGTGCCAAGCAAGAGGAAGTGTCGGAGGCGGGGGTCGGGGAGATCGTGGCCGCCGCCAAGCTGAAGGACGTGGCTTCCGGTGACACGCTGTGCGACGAGTCGGCGCCCATAGAGTACCCCAGGCCGATGGAGTTCACCCCGGCCATCTCCTTCGCACTCTCCCCCAAGACCCGCGCGGACGAGGACAAGGTGCCTCAGGGTCTCCAGCGCATGATGGAGGAGGACACGTCCATCCGGATGCACCGTGACGAGCAGACCCGTGAGTTCATCCTGTCTGGCACCGGTCAGCTCCACATTGAGGTGGTGGTGGACAAGCTCAAGCGGAAGTACGGCGCGGAGGTGGAGTTGAAGGCGCCCAAGGTCCCTTATCGGGAAACCATCAAGGCGTCCTCCAGCGCTCAGGGAAAATACAAGAAACAGTCCGGCGGCCGGGGCCAGTACGGCGACACCTGGCTCAAGCTCGAGCCCATGGAGCGGGGCAAGGGCTTCGAGTTCGTGGACAAGATCGTGGGCGGCGCCATTCCGCGGAACTACATCCCCGCGGTGGAGAAAGGCATCGTCGAGACCATGGCCGGCGGTTATCTGGCCGGCTATCCCATCATGGACGTGCGCGCGACCCTCTACGACGGGTCGTTCCATGCGGTGGACTCGTCGGACATGGCCTTCAAGATCGCCGGCTCCATGGGCTTCAAGAACGCCATCGAGAGCGCCAAGCCGGTGATTCTGGAACCGGTGATGTCCATGGAGGTGTCGGTGCCCGACGACTGTATGGGGGACGTCATCGGCGACCTGAACAGCCGCCGGGGCAAGGTCCTGGGCGTGGACGCCAAGGGCAACGGCCAGATCATCAAGGCGAAGGTGCCCATGGCGGAGGTGCTTCGGTATGCCTCGGACCTCCGGTCCATGACCAGCGGCAGGGGAGAGTTCCAGTCGGAGTTCTCGCACTACGAGGAACTGCCGCCACACCTGATGGAAAAGGTTCAGGCCGAGGCGAAGGCCCAGGCGGCAGCGGACTAGTGTCCTGTCCGGTTCATTCGCATGGTAAGATGCGCAGCATTTCGTCGTCGGCACGGCGCGATGACGTGTAGGGGCGACCGGCGGTCGCCCCGTGGCGTGCACCACGCGAGGAAGAGCAACACAGCCGACGGCGACGTTGATGGCGGCGCAAGGCGCGTTTGACGCAGGAGAGATGTAGGGGCGGGTTTCAAACCCGCCCGTGTTGATCCCATGCAGAAAAGCTTCGAACAGTTTTCAGCCTCGCTGCTCTACTGCAACAAGTGCGGTGAGGCCATGCCGGTTCGCGAACGGCTGCTGCTGGTCCTGCCCGACGGCGACCTTTACGACTACAGTTGCCAGCGTTGCGGCAGCTCGGTGGGCTCCAAGACCGTCAAGTCGGAGCCGGAGATGCCCCAGGCATTGCCGCGGATAGTACGGGGGCTCTAACGCATTATGATCATCGACTTTCAAAGCCATATTTTCCCCGAGCGCTACATGCAGACCATGCAGGAACGGGACGGGGCGGTGGTCCTGGAGGAGCCGGACCCCTACAGCGGCATGGCGTATTTCTATGACAAGACGCTGGGGTGCCGCATCAATACGGGGATCTTCAAGGGCCGCGACGTCGAGCAGCGGCTGGACCACATGGATCGGCAGGGCGTCGACGTGCAGGTGGTGAGCATCCCGGCCCCCGGGGCTGACCGCTACGACCCCGACGATGCCGTGGCCATGGCCCGGGTTGCCAACGACGAGCTGGCCGCCATGTGCAACCGGCATCCGGACCGTTTCGTCGGCTTGGCGACGTTGCCCACGTCCTCCATCGAGGCTTCGCTGGAGGAGCTCGAGCGGGCGCATCAGGAGCTGGGGCTTCGCGGGTTCGGCTGCTTCACCAATCTCAACGGCCGCCCGCTGGACGACGAGGTTTTTTTTCCCATCTACGAGAAGCTCGCGGAGTACGGGCTGCCGGTGTACCTCCATCCCACCGCGCCGCTGGCCACCGAGGCCGTCGGCCTGGACATCATGCCGATCCTGATCTACGGCTGGGCGTTCGACAGCACCGTCGCCATGACCCGGCTGGTGTACGGCCGGGTGATGGAGCGCTTCCCGACGCTGCCTTTCGTGGTGGCGGACGTCGGCGGCGTCCTGGCGTTCTTCGGGCAGCGCGCCATCAACATCTACACGGGCCGGACCGACGAGATGCGCGAGCGCTACGGCCTGCAGGAGAACCCGCTGGACACGTTCCGGAGATTCTTCGTGGATACCGCGGATCACCGAGTCAACACGCTCAAGTGCGTGATGGATTTCTTCGGCCCGGAGCAGATGGTATTCGGCACCAACTATCCCTACGGGCCGGAAGACGGCTGCGGCTTCATCCGGAACAGCCTCAAGGCCGTCGATGACCTGGGGCTGGCACCGGAGGCCAGGGACCGGATACTGGGGGGCAACGCCGCCCGGATCCTGCATATCGAGGAGCGGCCCTAGGAGCCTCTATCAGCCGTGCGGGCTCGGGCGGGTTTGAAACCCGCCCCTACATCGGATGTCGGGTTCCTGCGGCGCGGGCTCCTAGAGACTCCGACCCCTCTCCCTCTGGGAGAGGGTGGCCGAAGGCCGGGTGAGGGCGCCACAATAGCCCTGTCCTTCCCACGCAAGACCAGACAAGGGGACCTGTCGTCATGGCTCAACCTACACATGAGATTCATTATGGTAAGGCCGCGCGCACGCTCGTCATGGGCACCAAGGGAGTCATTGTCGCCGGCCATCCGCTGGCGTCCCTGGCCGGCCTCAAGATCATGCAGCAGGGCGGCAACGCCGTGGATGCCGCGGTGGCCGCGGGGTTCGTTCTGGCCGTGGTCAAGCACGAGGCCTGCGGCCTCGGCGGCGACCTGTTCTCGCTCGTCTACATGAAGGACGAGGGAAAGGTCCGGGCGCTGAATGCCAGCGGGCCGGCCCCGGGCAATGCCACCATCGAGGCATTCAAGAAACGCGGCCTGAACGCGGTTCCCACCTCCGGGCCCTTGAGCATCTCGGTCCCGGGAGCGGTGGACGGCTGGCTGGAGCTTCACCGCCGGTACGGCACCGTCGACCTGGCCGAGATCTGCGCCGACGCCGTGACCCTGGCCCGGGACGGTTTCCCGCTCTACCTGGCTCTGGCCGGTTCCATCGAGGAGTCGGCGCCTTCCTGGCCCGACATCCACCGCTACTTCCGTGCGCCGCTGGAGGATCTGACACCGGGACGGGTGTTGCGGCAACCGGAGTTGGCGGGGGTGCTGGAATCCATCGTCAGCAACGGCCGGGAGGGCTTCTACGCCGGCGACGTGGCGGCGCGCATGTGCGCCGGCATAAAGGCCCAGGGCGGATTGATCGAGGAACGGGATCTGGAGGGAGAGTTCGCCGAGTGGATGGAGCCCTTGAGCACCGACTACCGCGGCTACCAACTCCTGGAGCAGCCGCCGGTGTCCCAGGGATTCATCGTCCTCACCATGATGAATCTGCTGGGAGGCTACGATCCTTCGGCGCTGAGCCGGACCGAGCTGGCCCACGTGATGGTGGAGGCCAAGAAGATCGCCTTCGAGGACCGCATCCAGCACCTGGATGACCCGCGCTTCGGCGATCCGGAGGTCCAACGCCTCATCGGTGAGGAATACGCCGACCAGCGCCGGGGCGAAATCGCCGATACCGCCGGCCCGGTGTCCTCGTCCTATGCCGCCGCCGGCGCCGATACCACCTACCTGTGCGCGGCGGACGGTGACGGCAACGTGATCTCGCTCATCCAGAGCGTCTTTTCCGTCTTCGGATCGCGCGTGGCGGCGGGCGACACCGGCATCGTCATGAACAATCGCCTGTGCAGCGCCATGCTGGATGCCGGCAGCGCCAACGCCCTGCAGCCGGGCAAGCGGCCCGCCCACACCCTCAACTCCTACATGGTGTTCCACAACGGCGAGTTTCTGGCGGTTGGGGGCACCCCGGGCGCGGACGACCAGCCCCAGACCAACGTGCAGGTGCTGCACAACCTGCTGGACCTGAAGATGGACCCCCAGTGCGCCTTGGAAGCTCCCCGCTGGAGCCACGTGCCGGGTACGCCGCCCAACGTCGGCTATCCCGAGTCGTTGCGCCTGGAGCGGGGATTCCCGGACGAGGTGGTGAAGGGCCTGGCGGCCAAGGGCCATCCGGTGA
The DNA here is from genome assembly GCA_965221155.1 of uncultured Binatia bacterium (SeqCode). Taxonomy (GTDB): domain Bacteria; phylum Desulfobacterota; class Binatia; order UBA9968; family JAJDTQ01; genus JAJDTQ01. Next base: position 4,633,240 of record OZ244869.1, read on the forward strand.
CGGTGGTGGCGCCTTGGTCCTTCGGTGGCGTGGCGCTCATCGCGAAGGATCCGCGGAACCGCACGCTGATGGCCGCCGCCGACCCGCGCCGGGATGGATACGCGCTGGGCTGGTAGGCAAAAGGCGCGATCGCATGTAGGGCGAGTTTCATCCCCCCTGCGTGCGATCCGATGTAGGGGCGGGTTTTCAACCCGCCCGTGTGCGGAGAACGAAACCATGAGTGTGGACTTTCAGCATCGAACGCTTCGAGTCGGCGGCATCGAGACCCACTATCTGGAGGCAGGGGAGGGGCCCGACCTGGTGCTGCTCCACGGCGGCGAGTACGGCGCCTCGGCGGAGGCCACCTGGGGCCCGACCATCGGGAAGCTGGCGGAGACCTTCCACATCATCGCCCCGGACATGCTGGGTTACGGCCGCACCGCCAAGATCTACAGCTTTTCCGATCCTTCGGGGTTCCGGATGACGCACCTGTCACAGCTCATGGACGTGGCGGGCGTGGGTGAGGCGTGTTTCGTGGGCAATTCGGCCGGAGGCGGCACGCTCCTGCGAAGCGCCGTGCGCAACCCGTCGCCCTTGAAAATGAAGAAGATGGTGACCATCTGCGGCAACGCCGGGGTGTTCAAGAGCGAGTCTCAGGCCGACTTGGAGGACTACACCCCGAGCATGGAGAACATGCGGAAGCTCCTCAAGCTGCTGTTCCACGACGAGAAATGGCTGACCCCGGAGTGCGTGGAGTCGCGCTACGTCGACTCGATCCTGCCGGGGGCCTGGGAGGCCCTGTCCGCGGCCCGCCTGAAGCGGCCGGGACTTGAGCGGGGCTCCACCATAGAGGCCTTCGTGCGTCAACTCTCCACCGTGAACGTCCCGCTGCTCATCGTGTCCTGCGATCACGACCCCCTCAATCAATCCGATTGGGACGAGCGGCTGCAGCGCATCGTGCCGGGCTCCAGGGTGCACCGGTTCCGGGATTCGGCCCACGAGCCGCAGATTGAAGAGCGGGACACCTTCGTCGAGGTCGTTACCGAGTTCCTGCTATCGGGAAATGCGGTTGCCAAATAGTGAGTTCAAGTCTATCTTTAACTCAATATCACCCACCGGACTGCCGCCCAGACAGGGAAATCCGGGGTCCGGTTCTCAAAACCCCAGGGATGCCTCAGAGTGTTCGTTGACTTCTGGAATTACTCACCCTCCCTGCGGAAATCTTGACTTCAGGGGAACGCGGCATTACCTTCGAAACAGGTGCCCACATGGTCATTTACGATCTCACTTGCGACAACAGCCACGGTTTCGAGGGGTGGTTCTCGGGACCGGACAACTTCCAGGAGCAGCTCTCCGAGAACCAGATCGCGTGCCCGGTGTGCGGCTCCACTGCCATCACCAAGCTCCCCCATACCTGCGCGGTGCACAAGAAGAGAGAGGAGGCGCCGGCACCCGCCGCGCGCCGCTCAGAGCCGGCGACGCCCACGCCGGAGCAGTTCAAGGAAGCGCTGATCCAGGTCCATCACTACATCCGGAACAACTTCGAGGACGTCGGCTCACACTTCGCCCAGGAGGCCCGCCGTATACACGAGGGCGAAACCGACGAGCGGCCCATCCACGGGACCGCGACCACGGAGGAACGGGAAGCGCTCGACGACGACAGTATTCCCTACACGACGTTGCCGAAGCCGGAGCTGGATAGCTGAGCCTCCACGTCATCGGACAACCTTCCATTCTCCGGTAGCTCCGGTGTTCGGCAGTCCAGCGCGGTGATTGACAACGCGCCGCCCCGTCTGTTACCCCGTGCACCATGGACGCGCGCGAGATCCGGCATGTCATGGGGCATTTCGCCACCGGAGTGACCATCATCACTACCAAGGACAAGGCGGGAGTCCCCACCGGGATCACCGCCAATGCCTTTTCTTCCCTTTCCCTGGATCCGCCGCTGGTGCTGGTCTGCATCGACAAGAAGGCCAACTGCTACGATTGTTTCGAGGACACCGGGGTGTTTGCCGTCAACCTGCTGGGCGAGCACCAGGAACACCTCGCCAACCGCTTCGCCACCAAGGGGATCGAGAAGTTCCAGGATACCGCCTGGCACATGAGCGGCAACGGCATTCCCCTCCTGGACGAGACCATCGGCTACATCGAGTGCACGGTCGGCCAGGGCTACGACGGCGGCGATCACACCATCTATCTCGGTCAGGTGATCCACGCGCAAGCGGCGGGCGAACGGCCGCTGCTCTTCTTCAAGGGCAAATATCAGAGACTTCCCGAGGAGGATTGATTCAGCCGTCACCTCAGCGTGATGGTCACGTTCCGGGCGCCGGGCTTTATGGGATTCCCCGCATGGGTTCCGGCCGGCTCTCCGGGTTCCCGCGTAATGGGATCTCCGTCCCAGTCCAGCCGCGCGCTGAGATCCAGCGGCCCTTCAAAAGCCATTCCCGGCATCATGACGTCGCCGGCACTCAGGGAGAAGGAGAGCGGAAAGGTGGGTCCCACGATCCGCTTGACCGCCAGCGGAGGCCCGCCTCCGGACCCGGCGCCCTGGCCACGATGTAGAGGGTGGAGCGTCCGCCGGCATCGGTGGTCCGCCCGGGGTCCAACTGCACGGTGCCCTCGATCATCGGCCCTGACGGTGCCGCGGGCCGTTCCTTCGGCGGTTGACCGATCTGCGCGATGATCTCCCGCACGGCGTCCCGTTGCTCGCCCGCGGGCAGCAGCTTCTCCAGTCGCTGGAGGTTCTCCCGGGCTCCTTCCGGGTCGCGCCCCTCCTGGTGCAGGATCATGCCCTTGGCCCACAGTGCCAGGGGCAGGTTCGGGGTCCGCGACAATGCGCGGTCCAACGCGGCCAGGGCGGCGTCCGTGTGGCCGGCCTGTGCCAGGACCATTCCCATGTACGCGTTGGCCATGGGGTGGCCGGGATCGTGGCTCAGCACGGTCCGGAAGGCCTCGATGGCGTTCTTGAAGTCCTTCTTCTGGAACGCCTCCTGCCCCCGGCGCAAGGCCGCGGCGGGTGCCTCCAGAGCCGGTGGTCGGCTGATGCCTTGCGGGCCGGTGCCGGTGAGGAAGTCGCCGGTGATGCTGTCCTCCGTCGAAGTACGGGGCCGGAGGGACTGGCCCAGCAGCAATCCGAGGGTGACCCCGCCCGCCAATAGCACGGCGGCCCCCACGGCCAGCGTCCAGGTGCGTCTGTTTCCCTTGGAATGGGTGGTCTGTGTCATCTCGGGCTCAGGCAGCGGCGCGGCGCTTTCACCGATCTCCTCGAGCCTGCGCGCGGCCTGATGTTCGTAGCGTTGTTTGAGGGCCTCGTAGTCGGCCGGGGAGAGCTTGCCGGCCTGATGATCGAATTCAAGCTCCCGGAGATCCTGGTAGATGCGGGCCTGGTCGTCGTCCGGCAGTTCCGGGAGGCGCCCCTGCCCGAAGTCGCCGCCGCCGGCCTCGGCGCGGACGCGCTCCAGCAGCTCCGGGTCCACGGGTTCCTCCGGCCCATCCCTGGTGCGGCGGCTCCATCGGCGGAGAAACCATGCCGCCAGGCCGAGCCCGGCGAGAAGGACGGCGAAAGGCAGGATCCATACGGTCAGATTGAAACCCTGTGCCGTCGGCGCCAGCAGGACCCACTCGCCGTACTTCGAGACGAAATAGGCCCTGATCTCATCGGGTGTTTTGCCGGCCTTGAGCTGCTCGCGCACGATGCCGCGCATCTGCACCGCCATCTCGGACGGCGAGTCGGCCACGGATAAATTCTGACACACCACGCAACGAAGCCCCGAGGCCATGGCGCGCACCTGATCCTCCAGCGCCTCATCCGCGTGTACATTGAAGCAAAGGATGAGGATCAGTGCCCAAATCGTCCCATTCAGCAGGAGAAAATGTGGATTCGTCCCGTCCTTCGACTTCGCTCCGCTACGCCTGTCCTGAGCCTTGTCGAAGGGCTCAGGACGAACGTGTGCCGATCCCAGCCTCCCGTCCGTCCTGAGCCCTTTGACAAGGCTCAGGACAGGCGTAGCGGAGCGCCAGCGGAGCGAAGTCGAAGGACGCCGTTCCGGGTGGCGGTCAACCGTTGGTCTTGCTCCGATTTTCATCGTATGGCCTGATGCTCGCCCCGGCCGCTCTCGGCGCTGGCGAGGTCGCGCCGGGCGTCCAGCAGCTTGGCCGCCAGCACCGACAGCGGAACGGCGCCAACGTGTTTGTAGGTGATCCTTCCGGTGGGGCTGATGAAGAAGGCTTCCGGAATGCCCCAGACGCCATAGTCCACCGATACTCTTCCCTCCGGGTCCCGGCCGTTGCCAAAGGTAATGCCGAAGTCCTCGATGAATTTCAGCGCGTCGCCCTCCTTGTCCTGGATGTTGATTCCCAGGAAGACCACGTCGTCTCCCTGTTGCTTCCAGGCCGCTTCCAGATCCCTGGCCTCTGCCCGGCAGGGCAGGCACCAGGAGGCCCAGAAATCCAGCAGGACGGTCTTGCCGCGAAGCTCCGACAGGCGCACGGTCTTGCCGTTGAACAGTTCCATGGAGAAGTCGGGGGCGGCGCGGCCCACCAGTGGCGAGGGGATGTAGCGCGGGTCCTGGTAGAATCCGTAACCCAGCAGGATCAGCAGCAGCCCCACCGCCATGAGGGTGAACAGCACTCTTCGCGCCGCGGGGCTCAAGCTTCCGTCCGTGCGGCGCGCCCCAGGGGCAGGATGGTCATGAGCGTGCCGAGGGTGATGACGAACCCACCCAGCCAGATCCACAGCACCAGCGGCCGGATCAGTACCTTGAGGGTGGCCTGATTCCGTCCCACGTCGCTGAATCCCGAAAGGATCAGGTAGAGGTCTTCCTTGAGGGTGCTGCGGAAAACCGCTCGCCCGATGGGCGAGTCCTGGGCCGGGAAGAATTTCAATGTAGGCGACAGGCGTCCCAGTGCATGGCCGTTCTGTGAAACCTGAAACGTGCCTTCCATCCGGTAGTGGGTGGGTTGCTGGGAGCCCTGCAATCCCTCGAAGGCCACCCGGTAGGATCCGGCCGTCAGGGTCTCGCCGACGCTCAGGGTCGCCTCCCGCTCGATGCTGTAGGCCATGGAGCCGGCGATGCCCAACACGATCAGGACCACCCCCAGATGCACCACGAAGCCGCCGTAGCGGCGCTGGTTGCGCCGGATCAGCGTGCCGAGCCCGCGCAACGGCCCCTCGCCGGCCTGCCGCCGGCGGGCGCGTAGGGAGAGGAAGGTGTCGAAGACCATGGTCCAGACCGCGAAGGCGCAGAGGGTGAACCCCAGGAGCAAGAAAAAAGAGCGGATGCCGCCGGCGAAAAGGCCCACGGCGACGGCCAGGGACGCGGCCGTGGGCCAGGTGAAGTTTCGCTTGAGGTTGTCCCATGAAGCCCGGCGCCAGGCAATGAGCGGGCCCACTCCCATGAGGAAGACCAGGAGCAGGAACAGCGGCGCCATCACGCTGTTGAAGTACGGGGCGCCGACGCTCACCTGAACCCCGGCCACGGCTTGGGACAGCAGCGGAAAGACGGTGCCGAGGAAGATGGCGAACAGCGCGGACACGAACACGACGTTGTTCAGCACGAACGCTGATTCGCGGCTCACCACGGAGTCGAGTTCCGGCTGCCCGCGAAGCTGGTCACTGCGCCAGGCCAGTAGCCCCAGCGATGAAATCAGGACGAACGCCAGGAAACCCAGGAAGTACATCCCCACGGGTCCGGACGAGAAGGCGTGGATGGACGACAGAATCCCCGACCGCGTGAGAAAGGTGCCGAAGAGGGTGAGGCTGAAGGCGATGATGATCAACAGCACATTCCAGGTCTTGAGCATGCCGCGCCGTTCCTGGACCTGCACCGAGTGCAGGAACGCGGTGGCCGGCAGCCAGGGCATGAAGGCGGCGTTCTCCACCGGGTCCCAGGCCCAGTAACCGCCCCAGCCGAGGACGTGGTAGGACCACCACGCGCCGACGAGGTTGCCGAGGGTGAGAAAGAACCAGGCGGTGATGGTCCAGTGCCGGGTGGCGACGATCCAGCTTTGGTCGAGCTTGCCGCGAATGAGCGCCGCCATGGCGAAGGCGAACGGCACCGTGAGTCCCACGAACCCCGTGTACAGGAGCGGCGGGTGGCTCAGCATGTTGGCGTCTTCCAGCAGCGGGTTGAGCCCTCGGCCGTCGAGAGGCACGGGGAACATCGTCTCGAAGGGATTCGAGGCAAAGGCGATGACCGCCAGGAAGAAGGCCGAAACGATGGCGAACACCATCAGCACCCAGGGCATGAATTCCTGCATGCGCTTGCGGTAGCGCCACGCCACCAGGGCCGAGAAGATGATGAGGATCCACTCCCAGAGCAGCAGCGACCCTTCGAGGGCGCCCCAGAGTCCGGTGACGCGGTAGTAGACCGGGGTGTTGAGGGTGGTGTTGAGGGCGACGTAGCGGATGGAGAAATCGGTCGCCACCAGGGCGTAGATCAGCGCCCCCGCGGCCGTGGTCACGAGCATGAACTGGCCGGCGATGGCGTAGCGCGCGGAGGCGTGGAAAGCCTGAATGCCGGTGCGCGCGTGCAGGATGGGGGCCGCGATCCCCCAGATCGCCAGCACCAGCGCCAGCAGGACGCAGCTATGTCCCAGGGTTGCGGTCACAAGGCGCCCGTGGGCCGCGCGGGCACGAAGCTCCGTTGCTTTGCGGGGTCTTCGCCTTCCCGGTGCGGGCTGTACTCCTCGGCATGTTTGGCCATGACGGTGGAGGCCTTGAACACGCCGTCCCCACCCAGCCGTCCCTCCACCACGGCGCCCTTGCCCTCGGAAAAGAGGTCCGGCGGCACGCCCTGGAAGTGCACCGCGATGGACTGTTGGCCGTCGGTAATCTCGAAACGAAACGTGCGCCGCTCGAGGTTCTTTTGCAGGGACCCGGGCAGGACCATGCCCCCAATCCGGAGGAAGCGGTCGGGCGGCGTGGTCTCGGACCGGAGCTCGGTGGGCGTGACGAAGTACACCACGGCTTCCTGCATGGCGCCGTAGATGAGGTAGGCCAGCCCCCCGACGATGATCAGGCCGCCGATGAGATATCTAAGCTTCATGTCCGCTCGCCTTCGGTTGGAGCCCCGGGGGTCTGGATGGCCGCCGCGGCCCTCTGGATGCGCCGTTTCAGAAGCACGGTATAGACGACGATGCTGCACCAGACGATGCCGTACGCCAGAAGAACGAAACCCCAGTGTCCCATGAATTCATGCCCCCGAAAACCGCCGGTCACGGCGCGTCGTAGAGCCTGCTTCGACGCGCTTGGTCCTCCACCTCCCCCAGGTGTACGCGCAGTGACAGCAGATAGAAGAACAGCAGCAGAAACGCCAGAAAATTGATCCCCAGGGGCCACAGCATGGCGGGATCGATATTGTCCCACGGCGCCTTGTCCGGCCGCAGGATGGAAGGGGGTTGATGCAGCGTGCGCCACCAGTACACCGACATGTGTATCAACGGGATGTCCAGGAAGCCGATGATCCCGAGAATCGCTCCGGACACGGCCGCTCGCCGCTGATCGTCGATAAGGGACCGCAGCAGCAGGTAGCCGGTGAAGATGAACAACAGGATGGCGGTGAGCGTGAGGCGGGCATCCCAGGTCCACCACACCCCCCATGTGGGCCTGCCCCATATGGATCCCTCCACGATGGTCAGGGCGGTAAAGAGCACGCCGATCTCCGCGGCCGAGTGCGCGAGTATGTCGTCCCGGCGTTCGCCCTTCCACAGGTAGAGACAGCTTGCCACGAACACGATGAAGAACGACAGGTACGCCACCAGGATGCTGGGGATGTGGAGGTACATGATCCGCTGGGTCTCGCCCTGGCGGGCATCCGGCGGCGCCTCCACCAGACCCCAATACAGACCCGTGACGATAAGGATGAGCGCCAGCGTGCCGAGAATTCGTCGTGCCATGGAGTCCTTGTTCACGTCCCCCGGGTGGGAGTCCCGAGGCAGACTCCCGCACGTCGCGGAAGTCACGGTGAGTCATGCGCCAATGATAGCATTCGCGGGTGGCAGTTCCCAAACAATCCCGCGCATCTTCATGATCTCCGGGCAGATCGAGCGCATTAATCCCCTCTCCCTCTGGGAGAGGGTGGCCGAAGGCCGGGTGAGGGCGCCCCAACAACCCTGCCTGCCTCATTCCGTGCCGTACCCGGCGGGACAGTTGATTCGGGAAACCCTCACCCCGGCCCTCTCCCAGAGGGAGAGGGGGTCGGAGGGCGGGCAAATCGACCCTCGTCACAATTGTTGTGATTTCAAAAAGGGGGCCGTCAGCCGTCGAGAACCCACTCCAGCAGCAGGAAGCCGGCGGTGATGAAGATCAGGTCGAAGCCCACGAGCAGGCGGAACCAGGGGACGAGGTCCTGGGGGGTGCCCGCCCCCAGGATGATCTCGAGGGTGCGGACGGTGCCCAGGATCACCGGGATCATCAGGGGAAAGAGCAGCACCGGAAGCAGCAGGGCGCGCGCCCGGGCCCGCAACGTCACCGCGGCGAAAAGGACGCCCACCACGCAAAAGCCCAGGGTGCCGAGCAGAGTGTAGAGGAACACGTTCGGCAACAGATGCCAGAAGTCCAGGCGGAACAGGATGCCGAAGAGCGGCAGGATGAAGACTTCCAGCAGCAACATCAGCGAAAAATTGAAGAGGACCTTGGCGAGGTAGTACGCGCCCCGGTCCATGGGCGCCAGCAGGAGCGCATCCAGGCAATCGTTCTCGCGGTCGCCCTGGAAGAGCTGGCCGAGGGCCAGGTTGCCGCTGAACATGAAGGCCAGCCACAACAGCCCGGGAGCCATGCGGGAGACGTTGTCGGTGGAGATCTCGAAGGCGAACGAGAAGAGAAACAACAGGGAGAGGCCGAAGAAGAACATCGACAACAGGTTGTCGCGGCGGCGCACCTCCAGCAGGAGATCCTTCCAGAGAAGCCAGTAGAGCTGTCTCAAGGCGTCCGTCAACGTGTGCCGCCCATGTCCGGGGAAGAAAGGAGCGTGTCGAAGGCGGTGTGGAAGCTCTGCCAGGGGTCTTGCCTGGGTTCGTCGAAGACGATGCGGCCACGGTTCAGGATCACGGCCCTGGAGCACCGTTCGAGGACGCGGGGGACGTCATGGGTGGCCAGCACCACGATGCCGCCGCCGGCGCAGAGCGATTCCAGGAACCGGTTCAGCATGTCTACACCCGAGGGGTCCAGCGCGCCGTAGGGTTCGTCCACCAACAGCAGCCGGGGGTTCACCAGCCGCCACTTGGCGATGGCCAGGCGGCAGCGCATGCCCAGGGACAGGGTCGAGGCGTATTCGCCGATCTTCTCGTACAGCCCCACCTCGTTCAGGGCCTCCGCCCGTTCCTCCGCGGTGGCGTCCTTGCGGTACAGCGAGACGAAGAACCGAAGGTTCTCGTTGACTGTCAGGTTGTCGTAGAGGTGGGCGCCCGAGGCGAGAAACCCGATCATGCCGCGGAGCGGGGAATTGCCGTAGGGGAGCGTTTGCCCGAACAGCTCGATGGCGCCGGCGGTGGGGTAAGCCAGCGCCGCGAGAAGCCGCAGGAGCGTGGTCTTGCCCGCTCCGTTGGGTCCCAGCAGCGCCACCCATTCTCCGGTGGCGAGCTCCAGCCGCACCTCTCTCAGGGCCCACAAAAGCCCGTACACCTTCGACACCCTGTCCATCCGCACGCTCAACAAGATACTCCAGACAAACTCCGGACACTGGATGCTCCGGACAAGAACCCGGCTCCGCGGGGCGATTCAAGTCCGCCAATATAGCGGGTTCGCTGGGAAATGGCATGCACGCCGCGCGCGGGACGCTTCGAAGGCGGGGCGGGGCGCTCGCTTGACTCACCACCGGAGATTCGTTAATGACTACCCTGTCAAGCCCACACTCATAGCCTGAGCCGGATGGCGATACTGCCGAAGCTGCTGTCCGGATTCAGGATCTCCGAGACCGGATACCAGCCCTCGGGCTAATCTAAAAGATCAGAGGAGAGTCATGGCAAGCTATCTACACGTCAATGTGCCGGCCGAAGGTGCAAAGGTTACTCTTTCCGGCGGCATGCTGCAGGTTCCGGACAACCCCATCATCCCGTTCATTGAAGGTGACGGGACCGGAGTGGACATCTGGGCTGCTTCGGTGGCGGTGCTGGACGGCGCCGTCGCCAAGGCGTACGGCGGCAAGAAGAAGATCGCCTGGACGGAGGTCTATGCGGGGGAGAAGGCCCAGGCGGTCTACGGCGACGATTGTCCGGCCAGCCTGTTGCCGCAGGAGACGGTGGATGTCATCCGGGAGTACCTGGTGGCCATCAAAGGCCCGTTGACCACGCCCGTGGGCGAGGGCTTCCGCAGCCTCAACGTAACCCTGCGCCAGGTGCTGGACCTCTACGTGTGTCTCCGCCCGGTGCGCTATTTCAAGGGAGTGCCGTCGCCCGTGCTGCGGCCTCATCTGATCGATATGGTGATCTTCCGTGAAAATACGGAAGACATCTATGCCGGCATCGAATGGGAAACGGGCACGCCCGAGGCGGAGAAGGTCGTCAAGTTTCTGCGGGAGGAGATGGGGGTCAAGAGCATCCGCTTCCCCGACACCGCCAGCATCGGCATCAAACCGGTCTCCATCGAAGGCTCGGAACGCCTGATCCGGGCGGCCATCCGTTACGCCGTGGAGCACAACCGGCGCAACATCACACTGGTGCACAAGGGCAACATCCAGAAGTACACCGAGGGCGCATTCATGCGCTGGGGCTACGCGCTGGCGAAGCGGGAGTTCGGCGACAAAGTGGTGTCCTGGGAGGAGTGCAACGGAAACCCGGAGCCCGGGATGATTCTTATCAAGGACGCCATCACGGACGCCTTTCTACAGCAGATCGTCACACGGCCCGACGAGTTCGACGTGATTCCGACCATGAACCTCACCGGCGACCTCATCTCGGACGCGCTGGCGGCCCAGGTGGGCGGCATCGGCATCGCGCCGGGCGGCAACATCAACTACGACACCGGCCACGCCCTGTTCGAGGCCACCCACGGAACCGCGCCCAAGTACGCCGGCCAGGACAAGGTCAATCCGGGCTCGGTGATCCTTTCCGGTGAGATGATGCTGCGCCACCTCGGCTGGGACGAGGCCGCGGAACTCGTGATCCAGGGTCTCGAGGAAACCATTGCGCAGAAGACCGTAACCTACGATTTCGAGCGGCTCATGACCGGCGCCAAGCTGCTGAAGTGCTCGGAATTCGGCGAAGCCATTGTCGCGAACATGTAACACGGGGGGATCGTGGCCATTTCCAGACGCAAGATCGCACTGATAGGGGGCGGCAACATCGGCGGCACCATGGCGCACCTGTGCGCCCTGAAGAAGCTGGGGGACGTGGTCCTCTTCGACGTCATCGACGGATTGCCGCAGGGCAAGGCCCTGGATCTGCTCCAGTCCGCGCCCATCGAGGGCTTTGACGCCAACATCGTCGGCACCACCAGCTACGACGACATTGTCGGCGCCGACGTTTGCATCGTCACCGCGGGCATCGCCCGCAAGCCGGGCATGAGCCGGGACGACCTTCTGGGCACCAACTCGAAGATCATGACCTCGGTGTCGGAGGGGATCAAGCAATACGCCCCCGACGCCTTCGTCATCGTCATCACCAATCCGCTGGACGCCATGGTGACGCTGTGCCAGCGTGTCACCGGCTTCCCCAAGGAACAGGTGGTCGGGCAGTCGGGAATCCTGGACTCGTCGCGTTACCGGACGTTCATCGCCCAGGAGCTGGACCGGTCGGTGGAGAGTGTCACCGCCATGGTGCTGGGCGGCCACGGCGACGACATGGTGCCGGTGCGGAGCACCTGCCAGGTGGGAGGCGTGCCGGTGGACCGTCTCATCCCGTCCGAACGCCTCGACGAGATCGAGCAGCGCGTGCGCATGGCCGGCGGCGAGATCGTCTCGCTGCTGAAGACCGGCTCCGCGTTCTACGCACCGGCGTCGGCCGCGGTCCGCATGGCCGAGGCCTACCTGCAGGACAAGAAGGAAGTCCTGCCGTGCGCGGCTCTTCTCGAAGGGGAGTACGGCGTCCAGGGCTACTACTTCTGTGTACCGGTCCTGATCGGCTCCGGCGGGGTGGAGAAGGTCATCGAGATCGATCTGGCTCCCGGGGAGAAAAGCGCGTTCGACGAGTCCCTGTCCCATGTCCAGGAGATCGTAGTAGCCATGGACCGGGTGTTGGAACAAACGTAGGAATCTGTAACGGCCGATGGCGCGGTGCGGGCACGGGCGGGTTTGAAACCCGCCCCTACACCCCCGTCTTCCGGCGGCGCAGGCTTTTGGTGTTCTGCACCCTGCAAATGGTTCCCATGATACGCAGGACTTGTTTGTTGTCGGCAAGGCGCGACGAGGAGATGTAGGGGCGGGTTTCAAACCCGCCCGTGCCCGGGCAACTGCACCGCTCGGGACAACCACGGCATCATGAACATCCACGAATACCAGGCGAAACAGTGGCTTGCGCGGTTCGGCGTGCCCGTGCCCGGCGGCCGGGTGGCGGCCACCGCCGAAGAGGCGCGTGCGGCGGCGGAGGCAATCGGGTTTCCTTGCGTCGTGAAGGCCCAGATCCATGCCGGGGGCCGGGGCAAGGCCGGCGGCGTCAAGGTCGTCCACACCGCCGATGAGGCGGGCAGCTTTGCCGAGGGTCTGCTGGGAAAGCCTCTGGTCACCCACCAGACCGGCCCGGAGGGGAGAGTCGTCCGGCGCGTGTGGGTGGAAGAGGCGTCGCGGATCGCGAAGGAACTCTACTGCAGCATCGTCCTGGACGCGGCGGCCGGCCAACCCGCCATTATCGCCTGCCGCGAGGGCGGTATGGAAATCGAGGAGGTGGCCAAGGAGACGCCGGACGCGATCATCATCGAGCTGGTGGATCCGCTGGTGGGAGTGGCGGCGTTCCAGGTGCGCCGGGTGGCCGGGCGGTTGGGACTGTCGGGCAAAGAGGTCGGAGCCTTCGGCGCTCTGGTCAAGAATCTCTACCGCGCTTTTCTGGACTCCGATTGCATGCAGCTCGAAGTGAATCCGCTGGCGCAACTCGACGATGGCCGCTTCCTCGTCCTGGACGCCAAGATGAACTTCGACGGCAACGCGCTTTTCCGCCATGCCGACATCGTCGAGCTACGCGACATCACCGAGGAGGACCCCAAGGAGGTCAAGGCCTCGGATCTGGGTATCTCGTACGTGGCCCTGGACGGCAACATCGGCTGCATGGTCAACGGCGCGGGCCTGGCCATGGGCACCATGGACATCATTCAACAGTACGGCGGCATGCCGGCGAATTTTCTCGACGTGGGCGGCGGCGCCAGCAAGGAGATGGTGGGACAGGCCTTTCGCCTGCTGCTTTCGGATGACAAGGTGCGCGGGGTGCTGGTCAACATCTTCGGCGGCATCATGCGTTGCGACGTCATCGCCGCCGGCATCATCGACGCGGCCAAGGAGATCGGCGTCACCGTGCCGCTGGTGGTGCGGCTGCAGGGCACCAACGTGGAGCAGGGTAGAGAGCTGCTGTCGAAGTCAGGCCTTCGGATCACGGCCGCCGATACCATCGCGGACGCGGCGCAGAAGATCGTGCAGGCGGTGCAGGCGGAGGAGGGGCGGGCATGAGCATCCTCGTCAACTCCGGGACCCGCGTCCTGACACAGGGAATCACCGGCGCAACGGGCCAGTTCCACACCAAGGCGTGCAAGGACTACGGCACCCAGATGGTGGCCGGCGTGACCCCCGGGAAGGGCGGCACCTCCTTCGAGGACATTCCGGTGTTCGACAGCGTGGAAGAAGCGGTGAAAGAGACCGCGGCCAACGCCAGCGTCATCTACGTGCCGCCTCCTTTTGCCGCGGACGCCATCCTGGAATCCGCGGACGCGGGCGTGCCCCTGGTCATCTGCATCACGGAAGGGGTGCCGGTCCAGGACATGATGCGGGTGAAGCGCTACCTGAAGGAGCACGGCACCGTGCTGGTGGGCCCCAACTGCCCCGGCGTCATCACCCCCGGCGAGTGCAAGATCGGGATTATGCCGGGCCACATCCACAAACGCGGCAGCGTCGGGGTGATCTCCCGCAGCGGCACATTGACTTACGAGGCCGTCGACCAGCTCACCCGCCTGGGCATGGGACAGTCCACCTGCGTCGGTATCGGCGGCGACCCCATCCGTGGGCTCAACTTCATCGACGTGCTCGACGCGTTCAACGACGACGGCGAGACCGAGGCGGTGGTGCTCATCGGGGAGATCGGCGGCAGTGCCGAGCAGGATGCCGCGGACTGGATCCGGGCGCATATGAAAAAGCCGGTGGTTGGCTTCATCGTCGGCCAGACCGCACCTCCGGGAAAGCGCATGGGTCATGCCGGCGCCATCATATCCGGAGGCAAGGGGACCGCGGCGGAAAAGGTCGAGGCCCTGCGCGGCGCGGGCGTGCACATGGCGCCGTCCCCCGCGGACATCGGACAAACCATGAAAGAGGCATTAGGATAGCATGGAGAGAACACTGTCGATCATCAAGCCGGAAGCGGTGGCCCGGGGTCTGATCGGGGACATTCTGAGCCGTTTCGAGCACGCGGGACTCAAGGTGGTGGCCGCGAAGCTGACCCGGCTGGACAAGCAGCGTGCGGAGTCCTTCTACGACGTGCACCGGGAGCGGCCGTTCTTCAACAGCCTGACGGACTACATGTCCAAGGGCCCGATATTCGTGTCGGTCCTGGAAGGTGACGGAGCCATCGCCAAGAACCGGGAGATCATGGGCGCCACCGATCCGGCCAAGGCGGCACCGGGAACGATTCGGAAGGATTGGGGCACCAACGTGGAGGCCAACGCGGCGCACGGGTCCGACGCCCCCGAGACCGCGGCCGCGGAGATCGCTTTCTTCTTCACGGCCGGCGAGATCCAGTCGTAGGCTTTGTGGGAACTCGGCGGCTGTGCACCTCCGGCTCCCTCTCCCTCCGGGAGAGGGTTGGGGTGAGGGTCCCCCGGCGCAAGCGGCCCGGTTGGAGCGCAAACAATGGGAGATGCAGAGCTGTTGCAGCCCCCTCACCCGGCCTTCGGCCACCCTCTCCCAGAGGGAGAGGGGTTTGGTTCGCCCATGTCAGTCCCCGGCGGCGATTCGGCTGATGCCCGGCGGCCCGTCGAAGGCATGAGCGACGCCGAGTTGGGCGCATGGCTCCATGCCCGCGGGCTCCCCGCCTATCGAGCCGATCAGATCAGACGATGGGTGTTTCGCAAGCGCGTGACCTCCTTCGAAGCCATGACCGACCTTTCCGGGGCGCTGCGGCAGGCTCTGGCCGGGGACTTTGTCGTCGGCAGCCTGGTCATGCAGCAGTGTCTTGAGTCGCGGGACGGCTCGGTCAAGTATCTTTTCCGTCTGCACGACGGCGCTGTCGTGGAGACGGTCTACATACCGGAGCCGGACCGGGTGACACTGTGCGTGTCCACGCAGGTGGGGTGCGGGTTGGGCTGCGTCTTCTGCGCCACCGCGCGGATGGGCCTGAAGCGCAACCTCACCCAGGCGGAGATCGTGGACCAGATCCTGGAAGTGCAGCGCCGCTGCCCGGAGGACACGCGAATCTCGAATCTGGTCTTCATGGGCATGGGCGAGCCCTTGGCCAACTACGACGCGACCCGCGGGGCATTGGACGCCATCACCGACGCCCGTAGCGGCATGGGCATTTCGCCCCGCAAGATCACCGTCTCCACCGTGGGTCTGCTGCCGCAGATGCGGCGGCTCATGGAGGAGACCCGGGTCAATCTGGCCATCTCGCTCCATTCGGTGCGGGACGAGGTGCGGTCCGAGCTGATGCCGGTCAACCGGAAGTATTCGGTGGCGCAGTTGCTTGAGTGCTGCCGCTCCCTGCCGGTGCCGCGGCGGAAGCGCATCACCTTCGAGTACCTGCTGATCGGCGGCTTGAACGACCTCGCGGCGGACGCGGCGGAGCTCGCGGGGAAGCTTCAGGGCATCCGTTGCAAAGTGAACCTGATACCCTTCAACCCCCACGAAGGGAGCGGTTACCGCCGGCCGCCGGACCATGTCATCGACCGGTTCGGAGAGACGCTGCGTGCCCGGGGCATTCAGGCGAACGTGCGCCGGCCACGGGGCGATGACATTCAGGCGGCCTGCGGGCAGTTGTACCATGCGGTGGACTCAATGCGGGACCCCGTCGCCGGCAGCCCTCCGACCCCCTCTCCCTCCGGGAGAGGGTTGGGGTGAGGGTGCCCCGGTTCTGGCAGCCCGCTATGAATGGCAAGGAATGGGAGGGGGAGGGCTATTGTAGCGCCCTCACCCGGCCTTCGGCCACCCTCTCCCGGAGGGAGAGGGGTTTGGCGGGTCGATGACCGCTCTGCTTGGAGATGGATGAACATTTGGCGCTACCTTCAAGGTCAGCACTGCGAATATCGGTTCTCGGAAAGCCCCGCGACGGGGTAGGGACTCAAGCAGATGGAACAGAAGACGATGCTGGGCGTCATCGGCGGTACCGGCCTTTACGACATGGAGGGATTGAGCGGGGTGCGGGAGGTGGAGGTGGAGACGCCGTTCGGCGAGCCCTCCGATGCCTTCGTGCTGGGATCCCTCGGGGGCGTGGAGCTGGCATTTCTGCCGCGCCACGGAAAGGGGCATCGCCTCCTGCCCTCCGAGGTCAACAACCGCGCCAACATCTTCGGCATGAAGAAGCTCGGGGTCGGACGGATCTTGTCGGTGAGCGCGGTGGGCAGTCTCAAGGAGGAGATCGAGCCGGGCCACGTGGTGCTGCCGGACCAGTTCATCGACCGCACCTACAGGCGTCCCAGCACCTTCTTCGGCGATGGAATCGTCGCTCACGTCCAGTTCGCGGACCCGCTTTGCAACGACCTGCGGGCCGTGGTAGCGGAGGCAGCCTCCAATGAGGACATCCAGGTGCACGGTCGCGGCACCTATGTCTGCATGGAGGGGCCGCAGTTCTCCACCCGCGCGGAGTCTGCGCTTCACCGGAGTTGGGGCGCCGACATCATCGGCATGACCAACCTGCAGGAAGCCAAGCTGGCCCGGGAGGCGGAGATCTGCTTCGCCACCATCGCCATGGCGACCGACTACGACTGCTGGAACGAAGCCGCGGGCGACGTGGAGATAGAAGAAGTCATCGCGGTGCTGCAGAAGAACGCGGACGTGGCCAAGCGAATCATCCGGGGCACGCTGGAGCGCCTGCCGCAGGAACGGACCTGCCCCTGCGCCACGGCCCTGAGCGTCGCCATCGTCACGGACCGCTCGGTTATCCCAGAGGCTGCCCGGAAGAAACTGGCGCCGCTGATAGACAAGTATCTCTGAACATGCAGATCGGATTATTTGAATGGGTCCTTCGACTTCGCTTCGCTACGCTCAGGACGAACGGGATGGGTTTCCCCACACCGTTCGTCCTGAGCCCTTCGACAGGCTTGGGACAGGCGTAGCGGAGCGCCAGTTGTAGGGGCGGGTTTCAAACCCGCCCGTCCCCGCGCGGCGGAGCGAAGCCGAAGTACGGCATTTCCGGGAGGTTTGTGAACAATGAGCGTTCTCGTGGTGGGCTCCATGGCATTCGATTCCATCGAGACCCCGCACGGCCGTGCCGATCGGGTTCTGGGCGGATCGGCGGCGTACTTCGCGTTGGCCGCCGCGGTTTTCGCGCCGGTGCGGGTGGTCGGCGTGGTGGGCGAGGATTTTCCCGAGGAGCACCTGACGGCGCTGTCGCGGAGCGGGGTGGACCTGGAGGGGTTGCAGCGGGCACCGGGCAAGACATTCTTCTGGCACGGGCGGTATCATGAAGATTTGAATGTCCGTGATACCCTGGAGGTACAGCTCAACGTGCTGCAGGACTTCGTCCCGCGCATGCCCGCCGGCTACGAGGACACGGAGTATGCCTTTCTCGGCAACATGCACCCGGAGGCGCAGTTGGAGGTGCTGTCGCAGTTGAAGCATCCGCGGCTGGTGGCCTGCGACACCATGGATCACTGGATCCACGAGAATCCCGTGGAGTTGAGAAAGGTCCTGGGGCGGGTCGAGACGGTGGTCATCAACGACTCGGAAGCGGCCATGCTGAGCGAACAACACAACGTCGTTCGCGCCGCCCGCGCCATTCTGAAGATGGGCCCTCGGACGGTGCTCATCAAGCGCGGGGAGTACGGCGTGTTCCAGTTCTCGGATTCTTCTTCCTTCGTGGTGCCGGCCTATCCCCTGGAAGAGGTCCTGGACCCCACCGGCGCCGGCGATTCCTTTGCCGGGGCCTTCATGGGCTACCTGGCCGCCGACGGCGGCGGCGGCGACGACGGGCTCAGGCGCGCGATCGTGTACGGCAACGTCACCGCGTCGTTCACGGTGGAGGATTTCGGCCCCCGGCGGCTGATGACGCTGGACCGGGGAGAGATCGATGAGCGGTATCGGCGGTTTGTGGAGCTGACACGCTTTCATGACTGACGTTTCGCGCGTTGCGGGGACGGGCGGGTTAAAACCCGCCCCTACATTTCTGCGTTGCGGGGACGGGCGGGTTTAAAACCCGCCCCTACATTTTCTGCGTTGCGGGGACGGGCGGGTTTGAAACCCGCCCCTACATTGCTGCATTGCGGGGACGGGCGGGTTTGAAACCCGCCCCTACGTTTCTGTGTTGCGGGGACGGGCGGGTTTGAAACCCGCCCCTATATTGCTGCGTTGCGGGGACGGGCGGGTTTAAAACGCGCCCCTACATTTCTGCGTTGCGGGCACGGGCGGGTTTGAAACCCGCCCCTACGACAGCCACGTAGGCACGCGGTAGTTTTGGAATTGGAATCGGGCTAATCACATGAACATCGCAATGCTCGGTACGGGTTACGTGGGGCTGGTGGCGGGGAGTTGCTTCGCCGAGACCGGCAACGACGTGGTCTGTGTCGACATCGACGAGGCGAAGATCGAGCAGCTCCGGCAGGGTCGCGTTCCCTTTTACGAGTTGGGGCTCGAGGAGCTGATTCAACGCAACACCCGGGAAAGCAGGCTGGCCTTTTCCACGGACCTCGCCGAGGCAGTGAGGCGTGCGGAGGCCATCTTCATCGCGGTGGGTACACCCCAGGTGTCGGCGGGCGGGGCCGACCTGAGCCAGGTGTTCGAGGTGGCGGAGGACATCGCACGAGCGATGAACGGCGGCAAGATCGTGGTGACCAAGAGTACGGTTCCCGTTGGCACGGCGGCGCGGGTCAAGGAGATCATCGAAGCCGGGACCGAACATCCGGTGGCGGTGGTCTCGAATCCCGAGTTTCTGAAGGAGGGGACGGCGGTAGAGGATTTCATGAAGCCCGACCGGGTGGTGCTGGGGGGTGAGGATGCCGGTTCGCTGGAACGCCTCAAGAGTCTGTACGAGCCCCTCGTGCACAGGGGCAACCCCATCATTCTCACGGACTCCCGCAGTGCCGAGATGAGCAAGTACGCCTCCAACGCGATCCTGGCCACCAAGATCTCGTTCATCAACGAGACCGCGCGGCTGTGTGAGAAGGAAGGGGCGGACATCGAGCAGGTCCGGCGCATCATGGGTCTCGACCACCGCATCGGTCCCCACTTCATTTTTCCCGGCATCGGTTTCGGCGGGTCGTGCCTGCCCAAGGACATTCGTGCGATGATCGCCATGGGCGGGGACGAGTTGGAGATGCCGTTGCTTCGCGCCGTGGATCGGGTCAACGAAAGCCAGAAGGGCCTGCTGCTGGACAAGGTCGAGCGGCACTTCGGCAAGGCGTTGGCGGGGTGCACGCTGGCGCTTTGGGGCCTTTCCTTCAAGGCCCGCACCGACGACATGCGGGAGGCCCCGGCCATCCGGGTCATCGATGGGCTGCTGCAGGCCGGGGCTCGGGTTCGGGTATTCGATCCCGAAGCCACGAAGGAGGCGCGAAAGCGCTATGGAGACAGTATCGAATACGGTGTCAACAACTATGAGGTGGCCGCGGGCGCTGACGCAGTGCTGATCCTGACGGAATGGAACGAGTTCCGCAGTCCGGATTTCGCACGCCTGAAGGAGCTGCTGCATCAGCCGGTGGTTTTCGACGGCCGCAACCTCTATGACCCGGCGGTGATGCGGCAACACGGCTTCATCTATTATTCCATAGGACGTGGTCGTGGATAACAGCCGCATCCGAAACTTCTGCATCATCGCGCACATCGATCACGGCAAGTCCACGCTGGCGGACCGGCTGATGGAGTTCACCGGCGCCCTGAGCGAACGTGAGAAGACCGACCAGTTCCTGGACAAGATGGAACTGGAGCGCGAGCGCGGCATCACCATCAAGGCCAGCCCGGTGCGGCTCGAGTACCGGTCCGCGGCCGGCGACGACTATATCCTGAACCTCATCGATACCCCGGGCCACGTGGATTTCACCTATGAGGTTTCCCGGAGCCTGGCCGCCTGCGAAGGTGCGATCCTGGTGGTGGATGCCGCCCAGGGGGTGGAGGCGCAGACAGTGGCCAACGTCTATCTGGCGCTGGACAACGACCTTCAGGTGCTTCCTGTCATCAACAAGATCGATCTGCCGAGCGCCGATCCCGAGAGGGTCAGGCAGGAGCTTGAAGACGTCATCGGCCTGGACGGCTCCCAGGCCATCCTGGCCAGCGCCAAGAACGGCATCGGCACCGAGGCCGTTCTTGAAGGTATCGTGGCCAACTTCCCGCCGCCCCGTGGGGAGCGGGAGGCCCGTTTGCGCGGCCTGGTCTTCGATAGCTGGTTCGATCCCTATCACGGCGCGGTGATCCTGCTGCGCATCTTCGAAGGGAGCGTCCGCACCGGCGATTCCATCCGCCTGATGTCCACCGGCGGCGTGTTCGAGGTCAGCCGTCTGGGCATCTTCGCTCCGGGTCCGGTGGAGGTGAAGAGTCTCGGTCCGGGCGAGGTGGGCTTTCTCATGGCCGCCATCAAGAACATCCACGAGGCCCGCATGGGCGACACGGTCACCCTTCACAGGCGGCCCGCCCAAGAACCACTGACGGGTTTTCGGCCCTTGAAACCCATGGTGTTCAGCGGCCTCTACCCGGCCGACTCAGGTCAGTACGAGGCACTGCGGACGGCGCTGGAGAAGCTGAGCCTGAACGATTCGTCCTTCACCTTCGAGGCCGAGGCGTCCCAGGCCCTGGGCTTCGGCTTTCGCTGCGGGTTTCTCGGTCTGCTGCACATGGACATCGTGCGCGAACGGGTGGAGCGGGAGTTCGACCTGGCCCTCATCACCACGGCTCCCACCGTGGTCTATCAGGTCACCACCCACGCGGGGGAGGTGCTGGCCATCGACAATCCGGTGACCTTCCCCAACGAGGCCGACATCGCGTCGATCGAGGAGCCGTTCATCCTGGCCACCATCCATCTTCCCCGGGACTATGTCGGGAGCGTGCTCAAGCTGTGCGAGGAGAAACGCGGTATTCAGAAAGAGTTGCGCTACTCGGGCCTCAACCGGGCCATGGTCACCTACGAGCTGCCGCTGAACGAGATCGTGTACGACTTCTACGATCGGCTGAAGTCCCTGAGCCGCGGTTACGCCTCCATGGACTATGAGTTGGTGGGCATGCGGCCGTCGAAGCTGGCCAAGCTGGACGTCCGCATCAACGGCGACCTGGTGGACGCCATGTCGCTGATCGTGCACCGGGACAAGGCGTACGTGCGGGGGCGGGACATGGTGCAACGCATGCGCGAGCTGATCCCTCGGCAGCTCTTCGAAGTGGTGATCCAGGCGGCCATCGGCAGCCGCATCATCGCCCGGGAGTCGGTGAAGGCCCTCCGCAAGAACGTCACCGCCAAGTGCTACGGCGGTGACATCACGCGCAAGCGCAAGCTCCTGGAACGGCAGAAGGAGGGCAAGAAGCGCATGAAGTCGGTCGGGCGGGTGGAGATACCCCAGGAAGCGTTCCTGGCGGTGCTGAAGGTGTGATGTTCAAAGTTCGCGGGTGAAGTGTTACGTTTGATGCTGTCTAAAAGGACCCCTTACGTGCCCAGATTTCCAAAGCCCAGAAAATCCGTCTTTCGGGAGTATACGGAAGCCATCCTCATCGCCTTGATGGCCGCGCTGTTCCTGCGCGCCTTCGTGGTGCAGGCTTTCAAGATCCCGTCGGGCTCGATGATCCCCACCCTGGCCATCGGCGATCACATCCTGGTCAACAAGCTGTCCTACGGCGTGCGGCTGCCGGACGTCAACTGGCTGCCCTTCGCCGGGTGCATCGATCTGGCGAGAGGCTCCCATGCCATGGAATGGGACATCCCGGAGCGCGGTGACGTGATCGTGTTCGTCTACCCCAGGGACCGCTGCAAGGATTTCATCAAGCGGGTGGTGGCGGTGCCGGGCGACGAGGTGGTGATCCGGGACAAGAAGGTCTTCATCAACGGGGCGCCCGTGGAGGATGCCCACGCCCATTTCGAAGAACAGGGGGTCTTACTGGGCACTGGCCATGTCCGCGACAACTTCGGCCCGGTGAAGGTGCCCGGCGACCACGTGTTCGTCATGGGGGACAACCGGGATCGCAGCTTCGACAGCCGCTTCTGGGGCTTCGTGCCCATCAAGGACGTCCGCGGCCGCGCCTTCGTCAAGTACTGGTCCTGGGACTCGGAAAACAGCCGGCTGCGCTGGTGGCGCATCGGCGGTCTCATCTACTGACTTCAAAGTACGCCGGTTCAACCTCATGAAAGCCACGCTCACCCTGGCGGATGGGACCTCGTTTGCCGGCCGCTCCTTCGGTAGTGAAGGAGAGGCGGCGGGGGAGGTTGTCTTCAACACCAGTATGACGGGATACCAGGAGATCCTCACCGATCCTTCCTACGAGGGTCAGCTCGTCACCATGACCTACCCCGAGATCGGCAACGTCGGCGTCAACCCGGAGGACGACGAATCGCACCGGCCGTACGTCAGGGGCTTCATCGTCAAGGAATACTGCCCCGTGCCCAGCAGTTGGCGCGCCACTCGGGCGCTGCACGCCTACATGCAGGAGCACGGCATCGTGGGCATCGAAGGGATCGACACGCGCTCCCTGGTCACCCGCACACGCGAGCGCGGCGCCCAGGAAGGCATCATCTCCACGGTGAGCCGCGATTCCGCGGAGCTGGCCGCGAAAGCACAACATATCGAGGGGCTTGTCGGCAGGGATCTCGTGAAGAACGTGACTTGCCGGGAGCCCTACAGGTGGGACCAGGGGGGCTGGCGGATGGGAAGCGGTTTCGGCCCGGGCCGGGAGCCGGAATTCCACGTGGTGGCATACGATTACGGCATCAAGTTCAACATCCTTCGAGGTCTCGTGGATGCCGGCTGCGGCGTGACGGTGGTGCCCGCGTGGACGCCCGCGGACGACGTCCTCGCGCTGGAACCGGACGGAATCTTCCTGTCCAACGGTCCCGGGGATCCCGCGGCCGTCCCGTACGCCGCGGACATCGTGCGGCAGCTCGTGGGCCGGCGGCCCATCTTCGGCATCTGCCTGGGCCACCAGATCCTGGGGCTGGCCATGGGCGGGCGTACCTTCAAGCTCAAGTTCGGGCATCACGGCGGCAACCAGCCGGTCATGGACCTCACCACCGAAAAGGTGGAGATCACCACCCAGAACCACGGCTTCGCGGTGGACGCCGACTCCCTCAAAGGCGCGGTGGAGGTGACCCACGTGAACCTCAACGACCGGACCGTGGAGGGGCTCCGGCACCGTGAGCACCCGATCTTCTCGGTCCAGTATCATCCCGAGGCATCGCCGGGCCCCCATGACGCGGCGTACCTCTTTTCCCGTTTTCGCGAACTGATGGTTGATGCCGGGGATTGAAAATGCCGAGACGCACCGACATCGAGTCCATCCTGCTCATCGGCTCCGGCCCCATCGTCATCGGGCAGGCTTGCGAGTTCGACTACTCCGGGACCCAGGCTCTGAAGGCCCTCAAGGAGGAGGGTTTCCGGGTCATTCTGGTCAACTCCAACCCGGCCACCATCATGACCGACCCGGACTTCGCGGACCGGACCTACATCGAGCCCCTGGACGCGGGCATCGTGGCCAAGATCATCGAGGCGGAGCGTCCCGACGCGCTGCTGCCCACCTTGGGCGGCCAGACCGCGCTCAACCTCGCCATCGAGCTGGCGGAGACCGGCGTGCTGGAGCGCTTCGGCGTGGAGATGATCGGCGCCCGGCTCGAGGCCATCAAGAAGGCCGAGGACCGGGACCGCTTCAAGGAGGCCATGGGCCGGGTGGGCCTGGACCTCCCCCGAAGCGGGTACGCGCGTACGCTGGAGGAGGCCACGGCGGTGAGGTGGGAGCTGGCGAGCCTGCCGCTGATCATCCGGCCGTCCCGGACCCTGGGGGGCAGCGGCGCCAACATCGCCTACACCGAGGACGAGTTCGTGGAGATGGCGCAGTGGGGCCTGCGGTTATCCCCGGTTCACGAGATCCTGGTGGAGGAGTCGATACTGGGCTGGAAGGAGTTCGAGCTGGAGGTGATGCGGGACCACAAGGACAACGTGGTGATCGTGTGTCCCATCGAGAACTTCGACCCCATGGGGGTCCACACCGGGGACTCCATCACCGTGGCGCCGGCCCAGACCCTGACGGACAAGGAATACCAGGTGATGCGTGACGCCGCGCTGCGCATCATCCGCGAGATCGGCGTGGATACCGGGGGCTCCAATATCCAGTTCGCGGTGCATCCGGACAACGGCCGCCTGGTGGTCATCGAGATGAACCCGCGAGTATCTCGCAGCTCGGCCCTGGCGAGCAAGGCCACCGGATTTCCCATCGCCAAGATCGCCGCCAAGCTGGCGGTGGGTTACACTCTGGACGAGATCCCCAACGACGTGACCCGGGAAACCCCGGCGTGCTTCGAACCCACCATCGACTACGTGGTGGTGAAGGTGCCGCGGTTCACTTTCGAGAAATTTCCCCAGACCCGCGACGTGCTGACCACGCAGATGAAGTCGGTGGGGGAGGCCATGGCCATCGGCCGCACCTTCAAGGAGGCCCTGCAGAAGGCCATGCGCTCGCTGGAGACCAACAGCTACGGCTTCGAGGAGCCGGAGCTGGCGTCACGCAAACCTGCGGTGCATGTACCAACGCCCGGAACCATCGGCGTGTTCGGTGACGAGGAGCGGGAATCCGCAGCCGTGGCGGCCGGCGACGACCGGGAGGCGTTACTGGAGGAGCGGCTGAAGTGGCCCCGCTCGGACCGGCTCTGGACCCTGGGCGCCGCTTTTCGCGCGGGCTTCGCGGTATCCCGATTGTACGAGTTGACCCGCATTGACCCGTGGTTTCTCAACCATATAGAGGCCATTGTAAAGAAAGAGGATGAGATCCGGCGCCGTCTGAGCCCGGCCGGCGACGCCGACCGGGAATTCTGGGTGGAGATCAAGAACATGGGTTTCTCCGACCAGCGGCTGGCGAAGCTGTCGGGTCGCTCGGAGGAAGACATCCGGGCGCTGCGCATACGGGCGGGAGTGCTGGCCGGCTTCCGCACCGTGGATACCTGCGGCGCCGAGTTCGAGGCCTTTACGCCCTACTACTACTCCACCTACGAAGGGGCCCAGGAGTCCCGGCGCAGCGACCGCAAGAAGATCATGATCCTGGGCGGCGGCCCCAACCGCATCGGCCAGGGCATCGAGTTCGACTATTGCTGCGTGCACGCGGCGTTCGCCCTGAAGGAGGACGGCTTCGAGACCCTGATGGTCAACTGCAATCCGGAGACCGTGAGCACCGACTACGACACCTCGGACAAGCTCTACTTCGAACCGCTGACGCTGGAAGACGTGCTCAACATCACGGCGCAGGAGCAGCCCGACGGAGTCATCGTCCAGTTCGGCGGACAGACGCCGCTGAAGCTGGCGCTGGCGCTGGAGCGGGCCGGCGTCCCCATCATCGGCACGCCGCCGGACAGCATCGACCTGGCCGAGGACCGGGAGCGCTTCAAGGATCTGCTGGAACGGCTGGAGCTGAGGCAGCCCACGAACGGCACCGCCCGGTCCGCGGACGAAGCCCTGCGAGTGGCCCAGAGCATCGGCTATCCGGTGCTCGTGCGGCCCTCCTACGTCCTGGGCGGCCGAGCCATGGAGATCGTCTACGAGGAGGAGAAGCTCAAGGACTATCTGGAGACGGCTTTCCAGAACTCCGTGGAGCACCCGATCCTCATTGACAAGTTCCTGGACGATGCCACCGAGGTGGACGTGGACGCCATCGCCGACGGCGAGCGGGTGGTCATCGGCGGCATCATGGAACACATCGAGATGGCAGGGGTCCACTCGGGCGACAGCGCATGCTCGATCCCCCCGAGAACGCTGTCTCCGGAGGTGCAGACGGAGATCCGCCGGCAGGCGGCGGCCCTGGCCACCGCCCTCAAGGTCCGCGGGCTCATGAACGTCCAGTTCGCGGTCAAGGGGGAAGAGGTCTACATCCTGGAGGTGAACCCCCGGGCGTCCAGGACGGTGCCCTTCGTCAGCAAGGCCATCGGGGTGTCCCTGGCCAAGTTGGCGGCCCGGGTGATGGTGGGGCGCAAGCTCGACGAGATGGGCCTTACCGAAGAGATCGTGCCGCCGCACGTTTCCGTCAAGGAGTCGGTGCTGCCGTTCAACAAGTTCACCGGGGTGGACACGCTGCTGGGTCCCGAGATGAAGTCCACCGGCGAAGTCATGGGCATCGACCATTCCTTCAGCAAGGCCTACGCCAAGGCCCAGATGGCCGGCGGCATGCGCTTGCCCGACTCCGGCACGGCATTCTTCAGCCTGCCCGACGAGCACCGCGAGGGCGCCGCAAGGATCGCCCGGTCGCTGGCGGCCCTGGGCTTCAAGATCGTGGCCACCGGCGGCACCGCGACTTTTTTCCAGGACCAGGCCATTCCGGTGGAAATCGTGCACGACGTCGAGGAGACGCTGAGGCACAAGGCCGTCGCCATGGTCATCAACACCCATGCCAACGAGAGCTACCGCAAAGACGGTTACCTGGTGCGCCGCAACGCCCTGGACCGACAGATCCCGTATTTCACTACCCTGGCCGGTGCCGGAGCGGCGCTGGAAGCCATCGAGTTCCTCAAGAGCGGCGAGCTGACCGTGCAGCCGCTCCAGGAGTACCAGCGCCACACCGCCCGGCTCGACCGGCCCTCCGGGGGAGCGTAGGGGCGGGTTCCTCCGAGAAATCCACAAAGGCAGGACCATGCAGGGGCGGGTTTCTCTGAGATATCCACAAAGGCAGGACCACGTAGGGGCGGTTTCTCTGAGAAATCCATAAAGGCAGGACCACGTAGGGGCGGTTTCTCTGAGAAATCCATAAAGGCAGGACCACGTAGGGGCGGGTTTCTCTGAGAAATCCATAAAGGCAGGACCACGTAGGGGCGGGTTTCTCTGAGAAATCCATAAAGGCAGGACCACGTAGGGGCGGGTTTCAAACCCGCCCGTGCCACAATTCCGGCAGCCCGCTCAAAGGAGCACGCCCGATACGCCTCATCCGGCGCCCCGTGCCGGTGGCCAACCCGATCGTAGGCTTCTGTCGTGACCCACTCCTATCACGCCACACCCATCGACCCCGCCGGCTGCCGCGAGGCCCTTCAGCTTCCCCTGGATGTCCTGAAAGGCATCGGTCCGGTGCGGGCCACGCAGCTTTCCAACCGCGGACTCGGTACCGTCGAGGACCTGCTGTACCACCTGCCGTTGCGCTACGAGGACCGGCGTGACGTGGCCGCCATCGCCAGGGCCGCGGCCGGCGAAAGCGGCAGCTTCGTGGGCCGCCTGACCAGCCTGCGGGTAGGCCGGATTCGCCGCGCACGCCGCATTCTCACGGGCACGCTGACCGATGACACCGGCAGCCTGGAGCTGGTCTGGTTCAACCCTGCCCGCTACGTCGCCGATGCGTTGCGGGTGGCCCAGCGCCTTTCCATCTATGGCAGAGTCTCGCCCGAACGGGGCTCCCGCCTGAGCATACCCCACCCGGAGTTCGAGATTCTTGACACCGGCGCGGAGCGTCAGCCGGAGGTGCGGCCGGTATACGGCAAGCCCGGTGACGTGCCGCAGTCCCACCTGCGTGGCTGGGTGGCCCAGGCCCTGGACCGGTTCGGCGAGTTCCTGCCCAGCTTCCTGCCCCCGGAGGTGGCGGCGCGGCAGGATCTCATGGACCTGAGACGGACCCTGGAGGTGATCCACCGGCCGGACAGCACGCTGGACGCCGACGCCTTGGCGGAAGTCCAGGCCGCCGCCCGCCGGTCGCTGGCCTTCGACGAATTCTTCTATTTCCAATTGGCCCTGGCCCTGCGGCAGCAACAGCGTCTGGAGACCCCCGGCTTTCGCTCCCCGGCGCGGAAAGACTCCCTCACCAGCCGGATGCGGCAGTCGCTGCCCTACCGCCTCACCGGCGGGCAGGAGCGGGTGTTGCAGGAGATCTACCGGGACATGGAGTCGCCCAACCCCATGCGCCGGCTGCTGCAAGGCGACGTGGGCTCCGGCAAGACCGTCATCGCCTGGCTCAGCGCGCTCCGGGCCATGGAGAACGGCCGCCAGGCGCTGCTCCTGGCTCCCACCGAGTTGCTCGCGGAGCAGCACTACGAAAGACTCCGACCCTACGCGGAGAGTCTGGGCGTGCGCCCGGCGCTGCTCTCGCGTTCTCTCCCCGCCGCCGCCCGGAAGGAGCTCACCGGCCGCATCGCCAACGGCGAGGTGGACTTCGTCGTGGGCACCCACGCGCTCATTCAGGAAGGTGTTTCGGTACCCCGCATGGGGCTGGGAATCGTCGACGAGCAGCACCGCTTCGGAGTGGGCCAGCGCACCGCCTTCGCGCGGCTGTCCCTGCGGACGGGGGCTGCCGGCCCGGAGCCCGATCTGCTGTTGATGAGCGCCACGCCCATCCCCCGCAGTCTTGCCATGGTGCTCTCCGGTGACCTGGAGGTCTCGCTGCTGGACGAAGCGCCTCCCGGCAGGACGCCGGTACGCACGGTGGTAGTGCAGGAGGACCGGAGACAAAGGGTCTACGAGCGGGTCCGCGCGGCGGTGGCGGACGGCCGCCAGGCGTACCTGGTCTATCCGCTGGTGGAGGACTCCGACAAGCTTCCCCTGGCGGCCGCCGAGACCATGGCGCGGGAATTGTCCCGGACCGTCATGCAGGGCCTTCGCTTGGGCGTGGTCCACGGCCAGATGCCCGCCGGCGAACGGGACGAAGTAATGCGGCGTTTCCGGCAGGGAGAAATCCAGGTCCTGATCGCCACCACCGTCATCGAGGTGGGCATCGACGTCCCCGGCGCTACCCTGATGGTCATCGAGCACGCCGAGCGCTTCGGGCTCGCGCAGTTGCACCAGCTTCGAGGCAGGGTAGGGCGGGGCCGCGGCGAATCCCACTGTGTCCTGATCCACTACGGCACGCAGGACGACGATTCCCGGCGGCGGCTGGAAGTCCTGGAACGGACCGCTGACGGATTCGAGGTGGCCGAGGCCGATCTGAGGTTCCGCGGCACCGGAGAGATCCTCGGCACACGCCAGGCCGGCATCCAGGAGTTTCGGGTGGCGCACCTCATGCGGGATCACGAGGCGTTGCAGGCGGCGCGCCGCGAAGCCCGTGATTGGCTCTCACGGGACCCCGGCCTGCAAAGCGCCGCCTCCCGGCAAGTCAGGGAGGTGTTGCAGCACCGATGGGGGGATGCCATGGAGTTGGGGGTGTGGGCCGACTGACCGGGCCAGCAGGACCGCAGGATGGGATGCGTCCATCTCCATCCGGTCGCGCCTTGTTTCCAGGGAAGATCAATGGTTCTGCCGCGTCCTCCACATTCTGTTGATTCAAACGCTATAGCTATAGATTCCAGGCTCGCAGCCGATAGCGGATATATCACGCCGGCAGTTGCTGCAAGCGAAGACAAGTCAGCGGCATTCAACGGGTCGTATGTTGGGTTCTGCGTGGTGCTTGTAGTGGCGTCGCCAGAAGAAAGACACTTGCCGAGGCCTTTTAGTGCGTGTACAGATGTTTCTCGAACCTCTACTTGAGGGTGTCCTTTGCTTCCTGCACAATAGACAGAGAGAAAATCCAATGAACTGCTTTCTGGTTGTCATTGATCCGACGCACCTTGAAAAGGATCCGACGCAGGTCGAAACAGCCTTTCCATCATCGCACCACAAAATATTCGATGGCGTGTGGGCCGTAGGAAGCGAGAAAAGAACCAGCGCAGATGTCTGCGATCTGCTCGGAATCAAAGAAAATGAAAGAGTCGGTGTGGTGGTTAAAATCAACGATTACTACGGGGTAGAAGACCCCGCTTTGTGGAATCGTTTGGACGCATGGCAAAAGGCATGACAGGGTCGCCGGTAACGCCGATACGTAGAACTCCGAGTGCTCCAGGAAATGGGGGCGACGGCGGCGACTATGGAGAGCGTTTGGCGACGATCGAGGAAAGAGTCAAGCATCTCGCTACCAAGGAAGACATCCAGAAAATCAAGGTTTGGTGCTTGTCCGGAGTGCTCGGTGGGATGGCTCTTGCGGCAGGTGTGGCCCTTGCAGTCCTGCGACTCGTGCAGTGAATCCAATCCAGTATCTGGAGCGGAGATGCCAATAGTACCGCCGATGGACACAACGTCAACAGAGTTGGCGAGGTTGCTATTGCACTGGGCGAAAGACAAACCGCAAGAACAACCGCAAGAACAACCGCAAGAACAACCTTTCTTGTGGAGGTAATCGCTGACTGTTTCCTGCCTTGCCCGCTAGCACCTGGGTCGTCTTCTCCATGATTTGCCCCTGTGCGGTCAATGCCTTATATACAATCCATCCTGCCTGTTTCAGTCGCTGATGGTCATGCGGGACTGTCGTCGAGATTCCCGCGACCGTAATCCCATGAATTCGCCGGGCCGGAAGGGACGAGAGGGACCGCACAGTGGAGTTCAACCGAATCAAGAGACTGCCGCCCTACGTTTTCAACACTATCAACGACCTCAAGCAGGAGGCGCGGAGGAGGGGAGAGGACATCGTCGACTTCAGCATGGGCAATCCGGACATGGCCACGCCGGCGCCCATCGTCGAAAAGCTGGTGGAGGCGGTCCAGAAACCTCAGAATCATCGCTACTCGGTGTCCCGCGGCATCTACAAGCTGCGGGTGGCCATCTCCGACTGGTATCAGCGGCGGTACGGGGTGTCCATCGATCCAGATGACGAGGCCATCGTCACCATGGGCTCCAAGGAGGGGCTGGCCCATCTCGTCCTGGCCATGATCGATCCGGGGGACGTGGTCTTGTGCCCGAGTCCCACCTATCCCATCCATCAGTACTCGGTGGTCATCGCCGGCGGTGACCTGCGCAGCATCCCACTGGTCTCCAGCGAAGGATTCATGGAACACCTGGAGGAGGCCATCAAGCAGACGTGGCCGCGGCCCAAGCTGCTGATCCTGAACTTCCCGCACAATCCCACCACCGAGGTGGTGGACCTTGAGTTCTTCGAGCGCATCGTGAGCTTCGCCAAGTCCCACGAGATCCTGGTGATCCACGATCTGGCGTACGCGGACCTCACGTTCGACGGCTACGAGCCTCCCAGCTTTCTCCAGGTGCCCGGAGCCAAGGACGTGGGCGTGGAGTTCTTCACCATGTCCAAGAGCTACAACATGCCGGGCTGGCGCGTGGGGTTCGCCGTGGGCAACGCCACCATGATCCACGCCCTGGCGCGCATCAAGAGCTACCTGGACTATGGCATATTCCAGCCGGTTCAGATCGCCGCAATCCACGCGCTCAACGAACAGGACGACGACGTGCGGGACATCTCCGAGACCTACCGGAACCGGCGGGATGTGCTCGTGGAGGGGCTGGCCCGGTTCAACTGGAGGATCCGGAAGCCCCGGGCCACCATGTTCGTGTGGGCCGAAATCCCGGCCCCCTACCGCTCCATGGGCTCGGTGGAGTTCTCCAAGTACCTGCTCAACGAGGCCAAGGTGGCGGTATCCCCCGGCATCGGCTTCGGCCAATACGGCGACCAGCACGTGCGGTTCGCCCTGATCGAGAACGAGCACCGTACCCGGCAGGCCGTGCGCACCATCCGCAAGGTCATGGGCGTTCTGCCCGAATAGCGTGACGTCATGGCATCCCGAGTCCGCATCGGCATCCTCGGCGCCGGCACCGTGGGCGGCGCGGTTCACGACCTGATCGTCGACGGGCATCTGGCGCGCTTCGGCGTGGAGGCCGAGGTCGTCAAGGTGTTCACTCGAAGCCCCGAGAGCAAGACCAGGTACCAGGTTTCGCCGGAACTCTTCAGCACGGATCCGGCTGCGGTGACCCGTCATCCGGACGTCGATATCGTGGTGGAGGTTTTGGGAGCCGGGGGTCCCGAGGACCTGCGCGCCCAGAAGGAATGGATCGTCGACACGCTACGTCACGGCAAATCCGTGGTCACCGCCAACAAGGCGCTGCTGGTCGCCCACGGCGACGAGATCTGGACCGCCGCCCGGGAATGCGGCCGGGCGGTGCGCTTCGAGGCTTGCGTCGGCGGCGGCATCCCCATCATCGGGCCGCTGACCCAGAGCCTCAGCGCCGAACGGCCGGCGGCAGTCTACGGCTTGGTTAACGGTACGAGCAACTACATTCTGACGGAGATGGCCCAACGGGGCAGGTCTTACGACGACGCGTTGGCGTCGGCCCAGGCGCTGGGTTACGCGGAGGCCGACCCGGACGCTGACGTGAGCGGCCGCGACGCCGAAGCCAAGCTGTTGCTGCTGTCGTCCATCACTTTCGGCACGCACCTGAAGCCCGGCGCGGTCCACCGCAAGGGCATCGAGCGCATCCACGCCATCGATTTCCTCTACGCCGCGCAGAAGGGCCACGGCACCATCAAGTCCGTGGCCCTGGCGCGCAACGACGGCGGCGTGCTGGAGGCCATGGTGACGCCAATGGTGGTGCCCGAGGATCATCTCATCGCGCGCATCGACGGCGTTACCAACGCGGTGTTCTTCAAGGGCGAGGTGAGCGACGGCGGAGGGCCGGACGCAGGGGACTGGGACTACGTGTTCGCGGGGCCGGGAGCCGGCGGCGGCGCCACGGCCGTGGCCGTCTTGGGGGATGTTTACGAACTGGTGACGCGCGACGGCGACAAGCCGTTCCTGCCGGTGGCGAGCATCGTCTCCGGCGTGCGTTCGGTGCGACCGGAAGACGACCTGAGGGCCTCCTTCTACGTGCGCTTCGTGGTGCGGGATCAGAGCGGCATCGTCGGCGATATCTGTCAGATCTTCGGCGAGAAGCAGATCAACGTCTCGGAGATCTGGCAGCTCGATCACGACGAGGAAGAGTTGGAGTCTCTCATCGGAGCGGGGAAGGGCGGGGCAGGCCCCGGCGACATCCTCCCGTTCGTGATTACCCTGGAAGAAACCAGCGTCGGCCAGTTGCGTCAGGCCCTGGAGCGTATCGCTCAAAAGGACTTCGTGCTGGCTGAACCCTTGTGGCTCCCCATATGGAGGATCTGAGCACGTGCCCCATGTCCGGGTGCGGAGGTGGTAGGGGGACCCCGGATGGTGGCTGATGGATGATGGCGCTGGCCGGGTTGCGCTGGTGTGTGTGCGAGACAGCCGCCGCTTCGGTCTTCAGGTGCTGTCGAGGTCGATGGCCGCGGCAGCAGGCCCCGGAAGCGGTGATCTGTCCTTTCCCGGAGATCGTATCGACAGCGGCGACCACGCGGCGCGGACTTTGCGGCGGTGCCACGATCTGACGGGGGCCAAGGCGCGGCGGTTGCTGGGACACGAGATGACGCCGGCGCACGCCATGGGCTATTGGGTCGCCGCCGCCAGGGTCCTGCTCGCCACCACGGGTCTTCTTTTCGCCGTCCAGGGGGAGCGTCGGATTCCTGTGCAACGAAGGCTGCCGCCCCGTGAGCGTCAAGCCATGAGCGGGAGCGGACTGGACCTCGCCAATTTTCTGATCCGGGAGCAACTGTATTGCGATCTGGGCCGGCTGTTCTTCTTCACACAGTGGGTTGCCCCCGGTTCCAGCCACGCCACAAGGTTCTTCCTCGTCAACGTTCCCGATGACCTTCGCAGTCCCGGTGTAGCCTGGAATGTTCCGGAGAAAGCGTTGCTCCTCTGGCGCGACGGTGATCTTCTCCTGGATTTCGGAACCTTCGCGTGTCTGCGGACCCTGACGGATTTCTCCTCCTGTGGTAGTCTTCTGTCTGAATACAGGGAGACGCCGCACACTCGGCGCGATCCATAGTCCGCTCCGATGCGGAGGCATGGCATCGTAACCAGACAGACAGGGAAGACTCGATATGGCGACAGAATTGACCATCGCGCTTGAGCGATATGACCGGCACGTACCGTTTTTCATGGGAATGGTCTCGCCCCCGGACGGCATCGCCCTGAAGGTGCTCGAGGTCGGCATGGCGCCACCGCGGCGCGACGGCATCGACCGCCACAAGCGCTTCATGCGCGGCGACGAATTCGACATTTGCGAGATGTCGGTCTCATCCTATCTGACCGCCAAGAGCCGCGGGCTTGATTACACGGCGACGCCCGTGTTCCCGCGCCGCCTGTTCAGCCAGAACCATATGTTCGTCAGCACCGCCGCCGGTATCGACAAGCCGGCCGATCTGATCGGCCGGAAAGTCTGCTGCCGCAGTTTCCAGACCACCATGTCGGTGCTGGCCAAAGGCGACCTCACGTTTGAGTATGGCGTTCCCTGGCAGGAGCTCGACTGGCAGACCATGAGCGCCGAGCTTGTCGACTGGCCGGGCCGCGAGGCGGCCGATTTGACCCTGATCGACGAGCCCAGCGCGCCGGACGCGCTGATCAAGGGCGATCTTGCCATGATGATCCACCCACATCCGCCGGCAAGACTGCTGGAGGGCTTGCGCGAGGGATCGCTCCATCGGCTGTTCCCCGACACCAAGGAAGAATGCGCCCGCTATTTCAAGAAATATGGCGACTATCCCATCATGCACGTGTTGGTCTACAAGCAGGAAATCGCCCACCGTCACCCCGACCTGCCACGTGCGCTGATGGACATGTGGGAGGATTCCAAAACCCAGGCGGCGGGATTCTATGAAGACCCGGGCTATTCCGAACTGGCGTTCGCCCGAAATGATTTCGAGGAGGAACAGACCCTGTTCGGCGCCGATATCTGGCCGTCGGGCCTTGCGGCCAACCGCGCCAGCCTCGAACGTTTCATGAAATATTTGACCGACCAGACACTCATCGATGCGCCCTATCCGGTGGAGGAACTCTTTCATCCAAGCGTGCTGGACACTTGAACCGACACTCCCCTGTTGTGCTGCGTCGCTAGCTGGCTGAGTTCACCCACCGGAAAGCGGCTTGGAGTTCACGTGCGGCGTAGCGGCGTCTCCCATTTTTCACGGAGACGTATCTTGTCCGGCACTGTTTCACGGAGACGTTCATTGATGATCTTGTCCTTGGCTTCTTGTTCTAACTGCAGGGCTAGCTCCTCGAGCATTGGATCCTTAGGGATCGGCATCATGCCGGCCCGGGGGCTCCCGGTGTCTAGTTGGTGCGCCAACGCCTTCCTGGCTTGGTCGGAGACGACTTCTATCATGCTGAAACCCATCATCGGACCGCTTCCGGGCCGACGGCTGAATGCAATTCCATACCTCGTGAGAAGCAATGCCAAGACGTAGGTCGCTTCCTCTATGCCCAACTCACCTCCGCCCGACAGGGTCGTCCGAATGGCGACGTCCGCGGCCTTGAACGCCGCTACAACCTCGTGCACGCCTGCATCCTCCTGTTTCGCCAACCCTTTCCCTTCCATGGCGAGGGCTCTCGTGAGGAGGAGCGACAACACGTACATCATTTCCTTGAAATTTTGATCGCCGTCGCATGTGAGTTCTGTCTGGAAGGTGTTCTCGGCGGCCTTGAAGGCTGCCGCCACGCTGTCCTCGTCAACGTCCCGCTCGCCCGCTGACGATCCTTCATTCAATACGAAGGCCGAGGTGTCTAGTGTGAGGGCTTGCGCGACTGCAACGGCCGTATGGAGCCTTGCACGGGTCTTGCCTTGTTCCACACGCCGAATCGTCCGGGCATCCAACCCAGACCTTTCCGCCAATTCTTCCGAAGTCCAACCGAGTTGTATTCGCCGTTGCAGCATCAGCTCGGTATTGATTCGGACCATGGAGAAACCTCACCGTCTCAATCTGCGCGAGTGTTTAAAGCCATCAAAAACTGATTTCCTCGGATATCACTGTTGAAGTACCCTAGCGATGCTATATCTTGACATTCAGGGACACTAAATGTAGAAGCTGTTGGACATTTATACGCACTTAAGGTACACAAACACGAAGAATTGGACAAAACCGGCAGCAGTGCTGGTCGTCAGCGTGTGGTGAAGACTTGAAGAATCTTCGTCGACGCGCTGCTTCTCTGGGTCATGGGTGTTCACTGACGAAGGAGGGAGTGATGCGATTTCCGGCAATTCCAACTCACCGACATTTGATCGTGATTCTGTGTCTTCTTGCACTTTCGGCTTGCGGCGGCGGTTCCGGCGGCGGTTCGAGGCCCGAAGTCACAGGTCCTTTGCCCCTGCCTTTGCCTCCCGGCCACGGCCTCACCGCCGGGGAAATCACCGTCGCCCCAGGCCAGTCCATGGAACACGGCAATGTGGTGGTCACTTGCCCCACTGGTGGTCAAAGCTGTGTCCTCAACGTGGCCGCTGACGGCTCCGCCTCCTACGATAGAACGGGTGGCATGCCTACGCTACGGATACTGCCATTGGTGGCAGGTCCCGGACAGAACCGCAGTGACACGAGTCCTGTTTTCGCACAGGACGAAGCGGACACCCTGGGGGCGATGCTCGCGAACCCTGCCAACGTCATACCGGCGCTGGCGGCGAACCTGAGCCGTCACCGAGGAGCGCAACAGGGCGTCGAATTAACGACGGATTTCTTCGTCAAGAGCATTAGCAGGAACGCGAGTGGCGAATATGTCGTGGACTACGTGCTCGATGGTGTCGACGGGCAAGTCACGGTCCCCAATAATATGGCCGATTGCCCCTCCAGCTGCAGGACCACCGTGAACGGACGGAGTTTCTCCTTCTGGTCCGTCACGGATGATGACGACGACATGGCGTCGTTTCGCGATGGACTGGCCGAATTCGAGTATTTGGCATCCCACCAAGTCTCTTACTCACCACCCGATATACAACACCGCACATTTTTCGTGTTTGGCGTGAGGAACGAAGCACTCCCCACGGGAACCGCCACCTACCAAGGCGAGCTTAGTGCCCATAATTGGAAAGCGGACAACCCGGACACGGACCTGCGTCAATTCATTTACGGTCATATGCGCATAGTGGCGAATTTCGATATGCGGGCCTTGGAAGGGCGAGTATACCGGATAACGAGTACCGAGGCCGCTACTGACATCAGAAGTGTTTGGACGACCAGCAGCTTTACCCTAACGAACGGTCAGATCGTGAACGGCCAGTTCACGGCGACCCTCACCGGGGTAGACAGCGATCCTAGCACTCCCCTTGACGAAAGCGTGAGAGGCCTCATGGGACACGTCCTCGGGGAGTTCTACGGGCCGAACGCGGAGGAAGTCGGCGGCGTGGTGAGCGCGACCCGGGATGTGGCCGGGACGGCGGATGACCGCGTGCTTGTCGGATACATCGGCACCAGAAAGATCGATCGGTTGATGGGCGTGACTGACTCGGAGGCATTGTGGGCGGGAGCTGACAGAGACTTCGAAGCTGACACAACAGAAGTCTTTCCGCCCCTTGATAGGTTTACCGTGGAATCGACTGCCGATGGTTACACGTTAACCTACGTTGTTGGCGGCGAGACTGGAACGTTGGAGTTCAGTGAAAGCGACTTCGGCAGTAACCCCAATCGTCCCACGCGATACGAGAAAGAAGAGGGCCTCGACCGGTTAATACTGTGGGACGAAACAAGTTCTTTCGAAAGACGTCGTAGTCTGTTCGGCTTTCGCCCTGAACATTTAGACGTGCACGGCTTGGTGATCGTAGAGAGTGACGCTCCAGACACCATCACATCGGGCGTTATCGGCTATTTGATGTACGGCAACCGAGCCACGGGTATGCCGACGACCGGCACGGCCATCTATGACGGCGGGGTTCGGATGAGGGAACTGCCCACCGATCAAGCCGTTTTCACGTCCAGTCCTAGCGCCATTTTCTACCGAGGCGACTTCAATTTGTCGGCGGATTTCGGAACCGCTACGGTAACAGGAGCTGCCACCAATCTCGAATCCCGTCCAGGCGACAGCGATACTTGGACAACCGCGTCGGCCGGGCTCAATTTCAATGCTACGATCAACGGCAACGGACTTTCGGCCAACGATCTGTCCGGGTCGGGCGTTCTTGCGGGCTATAGCGGCGGCCGGGTGGAAGGGGCGTTCTACGGGCCTGGGGCGGCTGAGGTTGGGGGCGTCTTCGACGCCACCGACAACAGCCAGAACAAGGCCCTGCACGGCTATTTCGCAGGCCAGAAACAGTAACCACGCGGCAAACTTCGGGGTGGCCACGAACGCGTGAAACCGGCCCTTTCTACCTGGGGGGTCCTTGCCGCCGTCCTGCTCCTCGCGGCATCGCCGGCGATCCATGCCGGCGATGGCACGGGGGAGCGCATCGACGTCTCGCCCATACGAGCCGGACAATTACTCTTCCGGGCCGGACGGATACAGGACGCACGTAAGCTCCTGGAGCAAGCACGACCTGCAAACGACCAGGAGCGCATCGAGCGGCTGTTTCTGCTGGGCCTCATCGAGGGGCGGCTCGGCTTTCCCAAACGCGCGGCCCGGCGGTTCGAGGCGATTCTTGCGGAAAGACCGGAGCTCACCCGGGTGCGCCTGGAGCTGGCCCGGGTCTACCATTCCCTGGGTCGGGGCGACAAAGCCCGCTTTCACTTCGAGGCATCTCTGGCGGATGAACTGCCATCTTCGGTCGAGGCGGCGGTCGAAGGCTTCCTTAATCGGATCGACGCGCGAAAGCGGTGGTCGCTGTCTCTTTCTGCGGCCGTGGTCCCGGAGTCCAATCCGGTCAAGCGCACAGGCCGTGAGCGGATCCGCATCGACGGCGTTCCGTTCCGACTGAATCCGGATGCGAGGGAATCGTCCGGGGTCGGGTACCTGGTCACGACCGGTGCCTCCTTCTCGCCCGCCCTAGCCAACGACCTGCGCGGCGTGTTCGCCGTATTCTCTGCTGCGAAGCTCTACAAGCAGCCGGACTGGAACGATGTCTCGCTGCACGGAGAGATCGGGTTGGCCCGGCTGTTGGACAGAGGGACGGTATCAGGAGGGCTGCGTCTGGGGCGAAGGTGGCTGGCGGCGGACCCCTACAGCCGCGAGATCGGTCCCTGGATGCGCGCGCGGCAGCGTCTCTCTCCCGCAAGCCGCCTCGAGGTGAATCTCAGCGCGGTTTACCGGGACCACGACAGTCAGGACGCTCGGAACGGCTGGCGGTTCAGCGCGAGGCCCGCATGGAGCTACGCGCTACGCGCAACGACGTCCATCGAGACGAGCCTCGATCTGGAACTCTCCGGCGCCCGTGAACGCCACCGCGCCAACCGTACAGCCGGACTGGGAATCACCGTCTCGCACGCGTTCCGGAGCGGTCTCTCCATCTCGCCGACTGTGTCGGCCCAGGTTCGGCAGCACGCCGGGCCGGACCCGCTTTTCTTTAAAGACCCGGACCGACCGGCAGTTTCGCATCGCGGTCAACATCCTCCATCGGGCCCTGCAATACCAGGGCTTCGCCCCCTATGCAGGATATTCCTTGGAATGGAACCGGTCCAATATTCCGCTCAACACGTACCGCAACCACGGCGCCGTGTTCGGGATTTCCAAAACGTTCTGAGTGAAGCAGCGACCGGTACATGCTGCCCGCTTCATGTAGACGTTGCGATGGAAGTCCGGCAAGATTTTTCTGATTCGCGGGACCGGGAGTCGGCACCTTAATGCTGACTTCGGTGCCGATGACGGCTTGGGCACGATCAAGCGGCATCGCGTATCGGGTAATGGCGAAAGCCCATCAACTATGAAATACTGCTCTTACGTTGCGGGGAACCGCCACATGCGGTAAATCCATCGTTTCGCCGAGCGACCGACGCCATGAAACTCTACGTGCAAACCTACGGCTGCCAGATGAATCAGCTCGATTCGGCGAGGATCGTGCAGCTCATGAAGGCGGCGGACTATGAGCCCACCGAGCGCGCCGACGACGCCGACTTGATCATCCTGAATACCTGCAGCGTGCGGGACAAGGCCGAGCAGAAAGTCTACAGTGCGCTCGGACGGTGGCGTAAGCTCAAGGAAGAGAAGGGCGTCATCCTCGGCGTGGGCGGCTGCGTGGCCCAGCAGGAGGGGGAGGCGTTGCTTCGGCGCGCGCCGCATCTGGACTTGGTGTTCGGCACTCACAA
The DNA here is from genome assembly GCA_965221155.1 of uncultured Binatia bacterium (SeqCode). GTDB lineage: Bacteria > Desulfobacterota > Binatia > UBA9968 > JAJDTQ01 > JAJDTQ01. The sequence continues at coordinate 4,673,454 of OZ244869.1, forward strand.
CATGCACAAGCTGCCGCAGATGGTCGAGGAGGCCCGGGAGGCCGCCCGGCGCTCGGTGGAGACGGCCTTTTACCGCGATCCGTTCTATCTCGAGGACCCGCTGGGGCTTCCCGAGACCGACGGGGCCAAGGCCTACGTCACCATCATGCAGGGCTGCAACAAGGTTTGCAGCTTCTGCATCGTTCCCCGGGTGCGCGGGCGCGAGGTAAGCCGCGCCAGCGAGAACATCGTCCGGGACGTGGAGGAGCTGGTGCGGCGCGGGGTCAAGGAGGTCATGCTGCTGGGCCAGAACGTCAACTCCTACGGCCGCACGGTGGAAGGGGAGAGGTCGTTCCCGGAGTTGTTGGAGCGGCTCAACGATGTCCCGGGGATCCGGCGGATCCGTTTCACCACCTCCCATCCCCAGGATCTCTCGCCCGAGCTCGTGGAGGCCTTCGTCCGGCTCGAGAACCTTTGCGAGCACCTCCATCTGCCACTCCAGTCCGGCTCCGATGCTGTGTTGGAGCGCATGCGTCGTGGCTACCGGCTCGATGAATACATGGACCGGATCAATCAGCTTCGCACACGCCGGCCCGAGGTGGCCATCAGCACGGACATGATCGTTGGGTTTCCAGGCGAAACCGAGGCGGAGTTCGAGGAGACGTTGGCCATCGTCCGGGAGATCGAGTACGACGACATGTTCACCTTCACGTACTCGCCGCGGCCCCGCACGGTGGCGGCCAAGGTCTACGACGACGACGTCCCCGACGAGGTCAAGGGAGATCGTTGCCGGCGGCTGCAGGAGTTGCAGAAGAGCATCTCCCTCAGGAAGAACCGAAACCTGATCGGCGCGGAGCGGGAGATCCTCGTGGAAGGGCCGTCCAGACTGGGCCGAGAGCAGCTCATGGGCCGGACCCGAACCAACCGGATCGTCAATTTCGTGCCCAACGAAGCCACTGTGCCGGCGGAGATGGCGAGAGTACGCGTGCTGGATGCCACGCCGAATTCACTGGTCGGTGAGGCTATAGCAAGGGAGGTCATGCAATGAAGGATCCTGAAGCTATTGAAATGACCGTGGCGGGACTGACGCTGGATCAGGTTACCCGGACGCCCATCGTGGTACTGAAGGACTCGGAGAACAAGCTGCAGCTACCCATCTGGATCGGGCTGCTCGAGGCCACCGCCATGGCCACGGAACTGGAAGGCATCAAGATGGCGCGCCCCATGACCCATGACCTCTTCAAGAACATGCTCGCCGAGTTGGGCGGTACGGTGACGAGGGTGGCCATCACCGAGTTGAAGGAGAACACCTATTACGCGGTCATCACGCTCCTGGTGGGGGATCGCGAGGTGGCCATGGATTCGCGTCCCAGCGATGCCATCGCCATGGCGCTGCGGAGCAAGACGCCCATCTACGTCGCCAAGGAAGTGCTGGAGCAGTCGAGTGTGCTGCAGCAGACGGAAGAGGGGAAGGACCCGGACTTCGCCAACGTCTCCAAGGAAAAGTGGGGCGAGATCCTGGACAAGATGTCGCCCGACGACTTCAAGTACAAAATGTAAGGAAATTCTGGAGAATCTGGACGTATGGCGGCGGCAAGAAAGCGCATTCTACGAAAAGACATCCGTCAACCGGACCGATTCATGGTCGTGTTGGGACAGTGCCTTGATTTCATCAAGGCCAACAGGGACCGGTTGATCCGTTTGGCGGCGGCCGTTGTCGTGGTGTTGGGCGCGGTGTTTGGTTGGCAGTACTACCGCGGCTACCAACGTGACTTGGCCGTTCAGGCCTACAACAAGGGGCTTCAGGAATATCAGGAGGGTCGTTATGACGACGCCCTGAAGTCGTTCCAAAGCCTTCAGAAACGGGGAGAAGCCCCGTACGACCGGCTGGCTGGTCTCTACGTCGCCAACAGCTATATCGCCCTGGAGCAACCTGGGAAGGCCGTGGAAACCCTGGGCGGCGGCAGCTCCGGAGAGCAGGTCGGTTTCCTGAACCAGGTTGAGCTTGTCACCCTGGGTCTGGCCCAGGAAATGAACGGCTCCTGCGAAGAGGCCGTACAGTCCTTGAGCCGAGCTCTCGATCACCAGGGACCGTTGCGGCAGGAAGCGATGCTGGGCAAGGCGCGCTGCAACTTCCAACTCGGCAAGATGCAAGACGCCGTCGACAGTTACAAGGCATACCTCAAGGAGTTTCCGGACGGTGAGACGGTCGAGATCGCGTTGCGGTTGCAGCAGTTGGAAGGCAAATAGGGTAGTCCTACCAGGCAGGCGACGCCCTAAGGCGTTGTTCATTTTCCCACTCAGCCGCTAGTTCCGGATCCCCCGGATCAAGTCCGGGATGACATTCCGAGCACCATTGGCGGGCTCTTCTAGCCGCGATTGGCGGGATCCGCTTTGGCGCTTGCCTGGAAAGGCTTCCAGACCCACAAAACTATGCTGTGTGGGCGGCCAAAACTACAACGTCTGATAATGTATATTATGTCAACTTTAGGGTTGGTGTCTGAACCCCAACCCTAACCCGACTTCCGCAACTCGATCCGTTTTTGACCTAAATTGGTGGGATTTCGACCGGTGGCGGTGATGTAAGGGGCTGGTTTCATTGATGGGGTGGGTTGGGAGAACGGCTGTAGTGCCGACCTTGGCTCTTGATTTGGCGTGTGATTTAGGCAGGCTATGGGTTGATGTTCGTGCGCGCCAAGAGACGATTCAAAGACGGCAAAGAGCACCGCTACTGGAGCGTGGTGGAGAACTGCCGCAACCGTGACGGGCGAGTGGTTCAGCGCCAAGTGCTGTATTTGGGCGAGATCAACGACAGCCAGCGGGCGGCGTGGTGCCGGTGCATCGAGGTATTGCAGGGGGATTCGGGACCGGCGCCGATGGCGCTTTTTCCCGATGATCGCGAAGCGCCGGAACTGCACTGCGAGACGGTTCGGATCCAGGTCCAGGACCTCAGCGTGCACCGTCCGCGGCAGTGGGGGGCGTGCTGGCTGGGGTTGGCGCTTTGGGATCGGTTGGAGTTGGATCGGTTCTGGACTTCGCGGCTGTTGCCGAGCCGGCAGGGCACGCGTTGGCTGGACGTGCTCAAGACGCAAGTGTGCTACCAGTTGATCGAACCGGGCAGCGAGTGGCGTCTTTACCGGCACTGGTACGAGCACAGCGCCCTGGGGGACTTGCTGAACAGTCCGGCGAGGGTCATCGCCGACGACACACTGTATCGTTGCCTGGACAAGCTGCTGGCGCATAAACGGGCGTTCTTCTCGTTTCTGCGCGAACGCTGGGAGGCGCTGTTCGAGGCCCGGTTCGACGTTTTGTTGTATGACCTGACCTCCACCTACTTCGAGAGCGACCCACCGTTTTCGGGCAAACGGCAGTTCGGCTACAGCCGGGACAAGCGCTCGGACTGCGTGCAGGTGGTGATCGCCCTGGTGGTGACCCCTGAAGGGTTTCCGCTGGCCTACGAGGTGATGCCGGGCAACACCAGCGACAAGACGACGCTGGCGCGGTTCCTGGCGAAGATCGAGGCGCAATACGGGCGGTCCGATCGGGTCTGGATCATGGACCGGGGTATTCCGACCGAGGAGACGTTGGCGGCGATGCGCGGGGGGGAGGCGCCGGTGCACTACCTGGTCGGCACCCCCAAGGGGCGTTTGACGCGGCTGGAGCAATCGTTCGTGGGTCTGCCCTGGCGCGCGGTTCGCGAGTCGGTCGAGGTGAAGCTGTTGGCCGAGGACGGCGAGCTGTACATCCTGGCCCAGAGCCGGGCGCGCATCTTGAAGGAGCGCGGCATGCGCCAGCGCCGGCTGAGGAAGCTGTGGCGGCGCCTGCACGAGCTACGGGGGCAATCGCTGAGCCGCGACGAGCTGTTGCTCAAGCTTGGCGCGGCCAAAAAGGAAGCCGGACGCGCTTACCATCTGGTGGACATCCGCCTGCCCCAGGCCGGCGAGGCCGTCACCGCGGACACCTTCACCTTCAAGCTGCGCCGCGACCGGCTGCGCCAAGCCCGGCGCCGCGAGGGTCGGTACCTGCTGCGCTCCAATCTGACCGGCGAGGATCCGGCGACGCTGTGGCGCTACTACATGCAACTGACCGAGATCGAGCAGGCGTTCAAGGAACTCAAGCACGACTTGGCTATCCGGCCGGTCTTCCATCAACGCGAGGACCGAATCGAGGCGCACATCTTCGTCGCCTTCATCGCCTACTGCCTGTATGTGACCTTGAAACACTTGGCGCGACCGTGTGCGCCGGGACTGACGCCGCGGGCCATCCTGGAGAAGTTCTCCACCCTGCAGATGGTCGATGTCCATCTGCCGACCGCCGACGGCAGGCATCTGACGTTGCCGCGCCACACCCACCCCACACGCGACCACCAACTGTTGCTGCATCAACTCAAGCTGCGATTGCCCGAACAGCCGCTGCCGCGCATCTCCGCGTAGCCCTCCGCCAAGACACCTCCCAAACCGTGCCTTGTAGTGCCGACCTATGGCCTCTGTCGTCCAATTATCAATCATTTACGACCGTTTTCGCGCCGAGTTGCGGAAGTCGGGCTAAAGCTGACATAATATACCAAACCACCTTTGCGCGGGTCAGGTCATTGGCCAAACCACACTTCGGGCGGGTCAGGTCATTCGTTTCTTGGTGTGGGTTTGTTTTTCCCCGTCTTGAGACTGGGGTTTGCCCGCCCCGCCCTGCACGAGGAACAAGCGCGTCCTGATGCGCTCGCGGCGGCGGTCGTAGGTCCAGGCGCCGAAGGCACTGCTGGTCAGGGTGTGGATGCCGTCCTCCAGTGGTTGGGCGCTCATGTCGCTGCAAGTGGTGAACGCGGCCCGCTGGATCCATTGGCGGTGGCGGGTGCAGTTGCCGGAACCCGCGTTGCGCGGACCCGGTTGCAGGTAAAGGCAGTAGTTGCAGGTGTTCTCCCAATCGGGATAACGGGGTCCGGGTTTTGGTTTCTTTGGCATGACCGGCGCGGGGGGCGTTTTGGCAGCTTCGGGGCTAAATACGTCTTCCGATCATGTGGCGGTGGCGAGGCTAACGCTCGACCGGCAGGCCGGCCTCGTTCCATCCGAGCAGGCCGCCGGCCAGATTGGAGACGTCACTGAAACCGGATCTGCCGAGGATGGCCGCCGCGGTGGCGCTGCGCATGCCGGCCCGGCAGACGGTGACGACCGGTCCGGTCTTGTATTCCTCGATTTCGGTCATGCGGTTCATGAGTTCCCGGAGCGGGATCAACACACTGCCGGCCAAGTGGCCGAGCTCGCCAGAGTACTCCGCGGGCTCACGCACGTCCACCAGCAACGGACGGGTGTCCGTTGTCAGCATTTCGTGGAGGGCTTTGACGTCGATTTCCCGGACCTTCTTGAGCTCGCTCCAGTCCGGAAAGCTGATGTCTTCGCTGCCGAGGGCCGATTGGTTGGGTTGAAGGACCTCCTGGATATTCTGAGGCGGTGAGAGCTGGAGGTTGTTCATCAGTTCGATGTAATCCTGCCGGGTGCGGTTGGCCAGGCGCGGGTTGGTCCGCTTCTCCTGGCCGATGGTGGAGGTGCTATTACCGCGGTAGTCGTGGCCGGGATGGACAACGGTATCGTCGGGCAGTGTGAAGAGCTTCCGGGTTACGGCATCGAACTGGGCGCCGGCGTCTCCGCCCGCGAAGTCAGTGCGTCCCGAACCACCGATGAACAGAGTGTCGCCGGTGAGGACGTTCCCTTCCAGCACCAGGCTCATGCCGTCGGGCGTGTGTCCGGGAGTGTGGAGGACGTGCACCGTGAGGTCGCCGACCGGAATCTGCTCGCCGTCATCCAGATGGACGTCGACGGCCGGACTCGGCGCCCATTTCTGCATGGCGAACCGCGGCCCCACGAGAAAACGCAATTGAGGACAGCCGCTCAGATGATCGGCATGGGTGTGGGTGTCGATGACCAGGTCCAGCTCGAGGTGATGGTAGGCAAGCACTGCAAGGTAACGGTCCACATGGGCATAAAGGGGGTCTACAAGCACGGCGTGCCCCCTGCCCTCGTCAGCTATCAGATACGTCTTGCAGCTTTCGCCATTGAGCTCGCGCAGAATCATGGTCCTTCGTCTTCGCTTCGCTACGCCTGTCCTGAGCGTGTCGAAGGGCTCAGGACAGGCCCTTGGTCAGGCTCAAAAGTAACGCCAGAGCCACCATTTCTCGAACAATACCTTGCTCCAGTAGATCGTCTTGGAGGGGCCCCAGGAGCGCGAGTCCGTGGCGCCGAAAGGTGGCCACCCCTGGGGATACGTCGTACGGTTGGCGGCGGCGCGTCCCGCGCCGCAAGAGAGCAGTCATATGGTGTGCAGGTGCAGGGTCGACAACTCCCCTTCCCCGGTGATTTCCGCCACCAGGTTTTCCGCCACCACGTCCGCCTCCTGGTGTGCAACGCCGCCCGCCTTGGAGGCCGGCATGTCGGCGTTGTCGCCGATGGCGTAGACATTCTCCCACTTGGTTTCCAGGGTATCGTAGTCCACCTGTATTCCGGTCTCTCTCTCCGCCAGCCCGCAGTCGTAGAGCACCTTGGCGGGGCGGTGCGGCGGCACCATGAACAACAGGTCGTAGGACAGTTCGTAGCCGTACAGGCCTTTCACGCGTTTCTTTTCCGCGTCGATGGATTGCACGGTGAAGTCGTAGTGGATGGTCACGTTGCGCTTCTTGCTCTGGGCGTCCATCCACACCGAGGGCATGTGCTCCTCGCCGGCCGGCTCGGGCTCCCGGGTGAAGTACTGGAGATCCACCAGGTCGCGGATGTTGCGTTCCTTGAAGTAGCTGTCGAGCATCCACTGGGCTTCATAGGGGGCCGGCGGACAACGGTACGGTCCCAGCGGGATCCCCACCAGTACACGTCCCTCGCGGAAATTCTCAAGGGTGGTCCTGAGACGCAGGGCAGCGTCCATTTCCCAGGGATGGTGCGCCCCTTCGGCGAAACCGGGAAGCAGGTCGGACCTGACTTCGAGGCCCAGCGACACGATCAGGTAGTCATACGGGATGGCGGTGCTTTCGAGGATGACCTGCTGGCGTCCGGGGTCGATTCCCAGGATCTCTGCCTGGAGGACCCGGATGTTGCGCTTTTCCAGGCGTTTGAGCTTCCGCGTGATATCCTCGGGCCGGCGTTGCCCTACCATCAGGAACAGGAAAGCCGGCATGAAGACGTGATCGGCCCGGCGGTCGATGAGCGTCACGTCATGGTCCGCTCCGAGGGCGCGGCCGAGCTTGGTGGCGGCGACGACGCCGCCGCTCCCGCCGCCAAGCACGACGATCTGTTTGCGTCCATTGTGGTAGTTCATTCCTGAACCCTGCTGTCCGCGGAACGCTTGTGTTCCCTCAGGAGGCCTTTTGCTGCCGCCGTTTGGCGCGCAGAGCGAGGCCTTTCAGGCTGCGCATGCGCCGGTCCCGCCACATGCGTTGTTCCTGCCTTCCTTCCTCGGTCAGTTCGGACTCGAACCGGGAAGTGCCGCGGATCAAGAGCAACACCAGAACATCGGAGCATGCCTTGAACTGCTCCGCAATCCACGTGAAAAGTCCGCCGGACATAAGAACTAACGTAGGAAGGTGTCTTCCTGGGCAAGCTGAATCGCGGCCTGGTCAAAGGCCGATTCGTTCGGCTCTCCGTCGCCCAGGATGCCGATCTGTGTCAGGAACTGTCCGATCTGGGCGTGATCCCGAGGACTCACCGGGGCGTAAGGCCGGGCTGGATCGCCGATATCGACCCCGAAGTGCTTCAGGGCGGATTTCATGATCGGCGGCAGGCCATAGGCGCCCCATTTTCCCGGAAAGAGCGTGAAACAGCGCTGCCAGTAACGTGCCCTGTCGATGTCCCCTTCCCGGAACGCGCGGACCACCCTGGCGCCGATGCGCGTCCCCGGGGGCGGCATGGTGGCTCCGGCACCGCCCATCATGAGCGTTGTCAGCAACGGTTGCATGGTGGTGAAGTAGTTCGCCTTGCCGGCAAGCTGTATCTGTTCGATGAGCCGCGTAATCTTGGTGATGTCACGCGAGCTTTCCTTGAAGTAGTCGACCTTGTTCACCTCGCTCAGGCGCACGAACGCGTCCAGCGGCGGATCGGCACCCGGTCCGGGGTTGTGGTAGGCGACAATGGGCAACGGGCTGGCCGACGCCACTTCGGTGAAAAACTGCACCAGGTCCGAAATGGTCGGCTGGCCGCCCCACGGACGGATGGGCATCAGCACCTGGATAAGGTCGCCACCCACCGCGGCGGCATGCTCCGCCAAGTCCAGAATGGTGTCGATGGAATGGCTCGATGCCCCGAGAATGACCGGTACGCGCTTGTTGATGATCTCGGTGGCGAGCCGCATCACCTCTTTGCGATCATCGAGGGAAAGAACGGTGTATTCCGACGCTTCGACCGCGGCTATGGAGATGGCGTCGCAATCGGCCACGAGAAATTCGATCTCCCGCGCGAGCGCGTCGTAATCCACCCTCCCGTCGTCCGTGAACGGGGTCAGTGCTGCTCCGATGATTCCTCTGATGGGGCTAGCCAGCATCCATCACCTCTGTCGAAAGTTGATAACGATAACAGGCGGTTGTCATGTACTATGGAAGAAGTTGCCGCAATCTTGGGCTAGACCTCTGCGACAATTCTGGCATGGGCTGCGTCGCTTCCCTGCACCTTCAGGGGAAGTGCCATGATACGGCTCTTCCGGCCCGCGATGGCGGCGAGATTGGTCACGTTCTCGGCGATCAGGACATCGTTTCCCAGGAGGATTCGGTGTACCGGAAAGTCGAATCCCTTGGGGCGCAACGGGGTCGGCAGGTCCACCGTAATGCAGTCGATGCCGAACAGCTTCACCCCGTGTTCGACGATCCATTCCGCCGCATCCACAGCCAGATAGGGATGCATATTGTATTCGTCACTCTCGAATTTCGCGTCCCATCCGGTGTGAAGCATCAGGATGTCACCCGGCTCGACCAGGACTCCGGAGCCTTCGAGGTCCGCCGCCGTAACCTCCTCGCCCCCGCCCTTCTCCACCGAGATGACCGCGCCCGGCCCGACGAACGCGTCCAGGGACAGCTCCTCGATGGATTTGCCGTCGGGAACGATGTGCACCGGCGCATCCACGTGGGTCCCGGCATGGCACGGGAGATTGATCTCGGTCACGTTGAGGGGGTGACCCTTTCCGAGGTCGAAGAACCGCTGCACGTGCACGTCCGGAAGCGCCGGGATCTTGGGCATGCCGTCGTAGATGAGCCGTGAGAGATCGATCATGGACATGGTCGTGTTCTTGAAGGGTTTGAAGCGTTGGACCGGGTATCAGGCGGAGCCAGGCGGAGTCGCCGTGTTGTGCCAACCGGCGTAGACGGGGTCCTTGTCGACGAAGGCTCTCTTGATACCGTCGAACGCCAACCAGAACTGGTCCAGGGTCTTTCGCACGGCCTGCCGCACCTGTTCCTGTTGGTGATCGGTGACGGCGTACTTCCGCACCGCCAGGGGACCTACCTTCATGTGCTCTTCGTCCACTCCCATGTGGAGCGTCCAGTAACGGATCTCATCGCTATCCCGGTCAAAGCCGTAGTGCGTCGTCAGGCCGGTGACGATGCGGCTCATGCGCTCGCTGGCGGTTCCTTCGAGGCAAAAACCCTGGCAGGCGTACAGTTCCAGCCACGTGCGCTGGTACATGAGCAGCTCACGCCAGTCGAGAAACGCGGAGGTCTCGGGCAGAGGCGGCACCGAGTCCAGTTCCTCCTTGGATTCGTAACCGCAGGCCGTGGCGAAGCGGATGAAAAGGCCGCGGTGGCTGTCGGTGCCGGAAATCTCTCCGGTGCCCTCCTCCACCACGTTCTCGATCCACATTTTCTCGAGCACCGAGTCTTCCGGACACCGGCCCAGCATGGCCGCGATGGGTTTGGGGAAAGGCTTGGGGAAAAAGAGGTAGAACTGTCCCACGAACCCCTTCAGCGCCGTCTGATCCAGCTCCCCGCGCTCGATCATTCCGATCAGCGGATTGTCTTTGGAATGCTTGGCGCGAACCGCCTCCTGTATCTCTTGTATAAAGTCATCGCCGGACAAAGGCATCGAACGTACTCCCTGAACCGAGGTGATTTTCGCTGAAGGTGCGGTTTCCCGGTGCGGTGTCACACGAGAGATTGCAGCAGGTGATTCTCTCCCTCTACGAAGAAGATTAGTTACTCGAAAGCCGCGCGGATCGCAACCGACCCGGGGCGTGGCGCCCGCTGGGCTCTCAGTCGAGTCCGTAGAAACGCCGGGCGTTGTTTCCCAGTATATTCTGCTTCGCTTCGGGCGACAGATCATCCCGTTGCCAGATCAACGACCCGGAGTCCGGCCAGCTCATGTCCCAGTGAGGATAGTCCGAAGCGTACATGATGGTCTCGGACCCGATCTCCCCCACTACGTGGCCAATAGTCTTCTCGTCAGGCTCGCAGCCGTAGAAAAGGTTCTTGCTGGTGATGTAGTGGCTGGGCTCCTGCTTGCACTCGGGTGCTTCCACGGCGCCGCGCTTCTCCCACTCCTCGTCCATCCGGTCGGTCCAGTAAGGGATCCAGCCGCAGCCGATCTCGAGAAACCCCAGCTTCAGGTCGGGAAAGAGCTCGGGGATTCCGGCGTAGACCATGCCGGTGAGCTGGCGCAGCACCGGAAACGGGTGGCCGGTCGTGTGGATGGAGATGAACTGATCGAAGATCTCGCTGCCCGGCTCGTCGCCGCCGAACGCGTGAATCGCGAGCGGAGTGTTCAGCTTCTGTGCCTCTTCGTAGAGTGGAAAGTACTCGGGTGTTCCGAAGTTCTTCCCATGCCCCTGGGCCGCCAGCATGCCTCCGACCAAGCCCAATTCAGTGACCGCGTGCCGCAGTTCCTCCACCGCCGCCACAGGGTCGTTGACCGGCAGATTCGCCACGGCCTTGAGGCGCGGTGACGCCTTGCAGTAGTCGGCGATGAACTCATTGTAGGCCCGGCACAACGATCTCTGGTACACGGGTTCGCGAATACGGCCGATGCCCAGTCCGCTGGTGGGATACATGACTGCGGTGGCGATCTCCTGCGTATCCATGGCGCTGAGGCGTTCTTCGTGCTTGATTCCCGCGTGTCCCAGGGTTCCGCCCAGGTTGCGGTCGTAGGTTTCCCGTGGAAGGAAGGGCGGACGTCTGTTCTGGAAGCCTTCGCCCAGGAAAGGCCGGATGAAGTCGTCGTTGTCCCGCGCGTGCGCGTCCGCGTCAATCACCGTGACGGCCGAGTCGATTTTACCCATGTTTCTCTCCCTTGATGGATTTTGATGCGCCTGTGCCCGAACACTGCGAAACTAACACCTTCCGTGGGGAATGCCAATCGTGTTCCTGCGATTCAAGCGAGCGAAATCCGGTCCGAGGCGCTCCCCGACCCGATGGCATCCGGACGGTCCTCATTCGAGGCACCCCGCGAATCATGACGCCGGTTGATTCTCCGCCGGGCTGGCATCGCTTGGTTCCCGGTCCGGGATGGTGATCACCGGCTCCACCTCGCGCAACTCCTCCAGCGGAATGTGGCAGGCGATGGAGTGGCCCTCGGTGTCGAATCGCACCGGAGGCGGCTCGTCGTCGCAGATGCTGCCGATCCTTCGCTGGCATCGGGTCGAGAACGGGCATCCCTTGGGCGGGTCCAGGGGGCTCGGCAGATTCCCTTCCAGCACGATCCGGCGCTTTTCCACCTCCGGGTCGGCGATGGGCACGGCCGAAAGCAGCGCCTCGGTATAGGGATGATACGGCGGCGCGAAGACTTCCTCGGTGGTCCCCCGCTCCATGATCTGCCCCAGATACATGACCACCACGCGGTCGGCAAGATAGCGCACCGCGGACAGGTCGTGGCTGATGAACAACAGCGTGGTGCGGTGCTCGCGCTGGATATCCATCAGAAGCTCCGTCACCGCCGCGGCGACCGACACGTCCAGTGCCGAGATCGGCTCGTCCGCAATGACCGTCTTGGGGTTGCCGGCAAAGGCCCGGGCAATGCCGATCCGCTGCTTCTGTCCACCGGATAGCTGGCGCGGCTTGCGGGAGGCGAAGGCCCGCGGCAGCTTCACCGTATCCAGCAGCTTGTGAACCCGCTCCTGGATCTTGGCCGGGTCGGATTCGATGCCGAACCGTTTGATGACCCGTCCGATCTGATAGCCGACGGAGTGGGACGGGTTGAGGGTGTCGTTGGGGTTCTGGAACACCATCTGCAGCGACGCGAGCTGCTCGGGGGTGCGCTTCTTCACCTCGATGCTGCCCAAGTCGGTTCCGTCGAGCCGCACCTCGCCGTCCGTGGCGGTTTCCAGGCCCATCAGCACCTTGGCGAAGGTGGACTTGCCGCAACCCGACTCGCCGACGATGGCCACCGTCTCCCCTTCCCCGGCGTCGAAGCTGATGCCTTCGTTGGCCTTGACCTGGCGCGCGGGTTCGCGGGAGATAAGGGTCGCCAGCGAGCTCTCCTTGACGTCGTAGTACTTGCGCATGTTGTCGACTTCGAGAACGGTCTCGCCCACCTCGATGGGCTCGCGGATCGTGTCGTTGCGTTTCACGGCGTCGCGATCGATCTCGTTCCAGCGCAGGCACCGCGCCCGGTGCGCCGAATCGTCGTCGGTGTGCACTTCCTCCATCGGGATAGAGTCGCGGTCGCACCGCGCCGCCTCGAAGGACTCGCAGCGCGGCCCGAAATTGCAGCCCTCGGGGCGCTGGTGCGGCAACGGAAGCTGGCCCTTGATGGCCGTCAGCGGACGTGCGTTCTTGTCCGCGTGGGGAAGCGGGATGCAGCCGAACAACCCATGGGTGTAGGGGTGCTTCGGCCAGGAGAAGATCGAGTCGATATGGCCTTCCTCCACCACCTCGCCGGAATACATCACACAGATTCGGTCGCAGACCTCCAGCATCAAACCGAGGTTATGGGAGATGTAGAGCAATGACGCGCCGGATTCCTTGCTCAACTCGGCGATCAGCTCCACGATCCCCGCCTCCACCGTCACGTCGAGCGCCGTGGTGGGCTCATCCAGCAACAGCAGCGCTGGCTTCGACAAGAGCGCCATGGCGATCACCACCCGCTGTTGCTGGCCGCCGGAAACCTGATGCGGATAGGATTCCATCAAGCGTTTCGGGTCCGAGATGTTCACGGCCGCCAGCATGTCGAAGGAGCGCTGGAAGGCTTCTTCCTCGCTCACGCCCTCATGGATCATGGGGACTTCCATGAGCTGGGCGGCGATGGTCAGGCTCGGATTGAGCGCGGCCATGGGCTCCTGGTAGATCATGGCGATGTCCTTGCCGCGGACCCGCCGGATCTCCTCCTCGGTCAACTCGGACATGTCCCGGCCCTTGAACTTGATGGTGCCGCCGACGATGCCGCCGTTCTTGCCCATGTAGCGCATGATGCCGTTGGCCACCGTGGATTTGCCGCAGCCGGATTCGCCCACCAGCCCCACCGACTCGCCCTTCTCGATGGTGAGGTCGAAGTCCATGACCGCGGGGACTTCCCCGGCTCGCGTGTAGTAGCTGAGCCGGAGGCCGGAGATTTCGAGGACCGGCGCCTCGTCGTTGTAATCGGCCATCAGGTGCCTCCTAGCGCCTCCATCAGCCGGCGGCGCCGTACGGGCTCGGGCGGGTTTGAAACCCGCCCCTACATCGGATGTCGGATTCCTGCGGCGCAGGATCCTGGCATCCCTTGTGGAACGTCCTTCGACATTCCTAATCCTTCAGCGATACTTCCCGCAGCCCGTCGGCCAGCAGGTTGAAACCCAGCACCAGCAGGGAGACCGCGCATGCGGGCAGGATCGCCATGTGGGGGAAACCGCCCGTGACAAAGGCGCGGGTCTCGGTAATCATTCCGCCCCAGTCGGGATCCGGCGGCGGCAGCCCGAGACCCAGGAACCCCAGCGCTCCGATGGTGATGGTCGTGTAGCCCATGCGCAGGCAGAAATCGACGATCAGCGGGCTGCGGGCGTTGGGCAGGATCTCCACCAGCATGATGTACCAGGGCCCCTCGCCGCGGGTCTGCGACGCGGCGATGTAGTCACGGGTGGCGATATCCATGGTAACGCCGCGCACAATGCGCATGATACCCGGCGCGGACGCGAATACCACGGCGAACACGATGTTGAGCCCGGAAGCGCCGACCTTGGCGATGATCAGCACGTAGAGGACCATGATGGGAAAGGAAAGGATGACGTTGGCGAAGAACGAGAGGATCTCGTCCACGTAACCCCGGAAATAGCCCGCGGCCAGACCCATGATGACGCCTACGATGTAGGCGGAAACGGTCGCCACGGTGGCATAGAACAGCACTCGTTGACCGCCCCAGATGATCCGCGAAAGGATATCGCGGCCCAAGTGGTCGGTGCCGAACAGGAACAGACCGCCGTCCGGGGCCGCCGTACCCGGGAAGGCGAACGGCAGGATCGTCGCGTTGGGGTCATAGGGGGAGACGAGCGGTGCAAAAATCGCCAGCAGGACGAAGCAGAGCACGATGAATGCGCCGATCATGCCGACCGGGCTCTCGCGCAGGAGGGCCATGGCCTTGACCACATTCAGGATCGTCGAATCCGGCCTGATGAGAGGTACGCTGGTAGTGTCGTCTGCCATTCTCGCCTCCTCACTTGAACCGGATTCTCGGGTTCAGGTACGTGTACCCGAGGTCGCCGATGGTCTGTGTGAAGACGGCCACGAACACCGCCGCGGTGCCGCAAGCCTCGATCACGAAGATGTCGCGGCGTAGCGCCGCCTCCAGCAGGAGCGCGCCGAACCCCTTGTAACCGAAGGCGAACTCCGTCACCACCACTCCGGACAAGAGCCAGTTGATCTGCAGCATGATCACCGTGAACGGAGCGATCAGCGCGTTGCGAAGGGCGTGCCTCATGATGATGTGCCGATAGGGCAACCCCTTGAGCATCGCCGTCCGGATGTATTGGTTGGTCATCACCTCAGCCATGGACGCCCGGGTCATCCGCGCGACGTAGCCGAACCCATAAAGGGTCAGCACCATCACCGGAAGGATCAATTCGACCACGTTGAACCCCGACGTCATGGACGAGGTTCCCGGCAGCCAGCCGAGCTGGAATACGAAGATCCAGGCGAGCAGGACGGCGCTGGCGTATTCGGGGATGGAGGTCGTGGTGATGGAAAAGACCGAGATCACCCGGTCCTGCGTCGAGCCCTCCTTCATGCCCGCCAGCACCCCAAGGGTCAGGGCGATGACAACCATGACGACGAAGGTAACGCCGGCGAGGATGCCGGTGTTGCCCAGCCGATCCCAGAAAATCTCGTTCACCGGCCGCTTGTAGATGATGGAGTCGCCGAGGTCGCCGGACATCACCCGGCCGATCCATTCGACGTAACGGACCAGGAGCGGCCGGTCATAGCCATTCTGGGTGATCCAGGCATCGAGCTGCTGGTCTTGCGCATAGGGTCCCAGGACGCTGCGCGCGATCAGCCGGGGATCACCCTCGTTCATGAGGAAGAGAAGCAGCGCCACCGTCAGCATGATGAGGATCATCATGCCGATGCGCCGCAGGATCAGTTGTGGCATGTCGGTCTCCCGTGCTCAGCCATTGGAGTCGGCCGGGGTCCGTACCTCGGCCATCCGGGGGAATTGTAGGGGCGGCCGGCCGGCCGCCCCTACAGGTCCTAACCTTCCAGCCACACGTTCTGAAACTGGTGGTACAGCGTCGGATGGGTCTGGTGCCCCTTGACCCGCTTGTTGGCCGCCTTGAAGACCGAGCGCCAGAAGGGCTGCGGGATGACGGCGTCGTCCTGAAGGATCTTCTCGCAGACGGCCATCTTCTTCTTGCGCTCGTTGACGTCCAGGGTGGCCTCGGCGTCGTCGAGAGCGGCGTCGAACTTGGGGTTGTTGTAGGCGGTCTCGTTCCAGGCACGCCGGACCGGTAGCCCAGGCCCAGCACCATGGTGCCGAGCGGCCGATGCGTCCACGCGGTGTAGCCCCAGGGCGCCTTGTCCCAGACCTCCCAGTACTGGTTGGCCGGCATCTTGTTGATCTTCAGGTTGATGCCCGCGGGAGCGAGCTGGTTCTTGAAGATCGCGCAGGCGTCGGTCATCCACGAGCCCTCGGTATCGCCGTTGGCGATCTCGACGGTCAGGCCGTTCTTGTAGCCGGCTTCCGCCAGCAGCTTCTTGGCCTTCTCGATGTCCCGCTTCAGTGGCGGCAGCGCCGCGTATTCCGGATGGATCGGACAGACGTGATGGTTCTCGGCGACCTGGCCGAGACCCTTGAAGGCCTTGTCCAGGATCTCCTTGTGATCCATGCAGGCGGCGATGGCCTGGCGCACCTTGAGGTTGTCGAAGGGTTTCTCGGTTATGCGGAAACGCATGACCGCGGTCTGTGCCGTGGTTGCCTCGTGAAGGTCCACGAACGGCAGGCGCTTTATGGTATCGATGGCGTTGTTCGGCAGACGGAAGACCATGTCCACCTGCTGCGACGCGAGGGCCGCGACCCAGGCATTGGTGTCCTCGCCGTGGTCGTAGTAGTGGATCTCGTCCAGGTGGAACGGTCCGGCCCACCATTTCCGCGCCTTCTTTAGAATCGCCCTCTCGCCGACGGCGAACGCCTCCAGCTTCATCGGACCGGTGCCGATGGGGTTCTTGGACAAGTCGGCGGCGTAGTCATTGCCGAAGCCTTTGTGCACGATGGCGGCGGGATAGTTGTAGAAGTTCTCCGGCATGGCCAGAGCGGCCTTCTTGAGGTTGAACTTGATGGTGTAGTCGTCGATGACCTCGACCGCGTTGGCGATGCCCTGCTTCGTCTTGCCGTCGGGGCCGACCTCGACCATGGCGCTGAAGAGGCCCAGGTTCGAGGAACCGGTCTTGGGGTCGAGCCAACGATTGACCGTGTGGGCGACGTCGGCCGAGGTGAACTTGTCGCCGTTGGACCAGGTCACGTCGTCCCGCAGATGGAACACCCAGGTCTTGAGGTCGTCCGAGGCTTCCCACTTCTTGGCGAGGTAGGGAACCGTCACGTTGTCCGCCTTGGTCCGGGTCAGATGCTCCACGAGAAACCGCGCCACGTTGGATTTCTCGGTCCAGTCGAAGATGGCCGGATCGGTCACCTCCTGAATCCGCATGGAGACCCTGAGAGTGCCGCCGGGTTTCGGGGTTGCCGCCACCGCGGACGGGACGAAGGCGCCTCCGATGAGCTTGTCGGCGGTGGTATAAGCTGCGGCCGCTGTCATGCCCAGCAACGCTGCCTGCCGCAGAAAGTCGCGCCGGGTAATCTTCTTGGTTTGTAGTTGATCGCAAAGCTCCGGCAGATAACTGTGCGTATCCGCCCCGAGGGTACGCTCCGACGGCAGCGTGTAACGCCGACCGTCTCGGCTCAGAACCTTCTTGTCACTCATGAATGTAACCTCCGTTTGAATCGACTGCCGGGCGGCTCGCCGCGCGATTGTCGCGCGAACATGCCGGGGCGGATTGCCCCGTGGCCCGACAGACCAGTTCTTGAAAGCCCGTAATGGTATTCCACCTGTGGTGTGGAATGCAACCGGGTTTTCTGCGATTGTGGGTACATGGAGACGCTGGCCAGCCAGCGCACGCTGCGCATCATCGGTCAGTCGACGCCCTCGGTCGAGGGTGCGGCCAAGGTCACCGCCGAGGCCCGCTACCTCGAGGACCTGCAGGCCCCCGGTATGCTCTACGGCAAGATCTGCCGGAGTCCCCTGCCCCACGCCAGAATTCTCGCTATCGATACCACCCGTGCCGAGCGGCTGCCGGGGGTGATTTCGGTCGTCACCGCCCGGGATCTGCCGGACATCAAGTTCAGCTTCGTCCCCGAGTTTGCGGACAAGACGCCGTTGTGCGCGCCCGGCCGCACGGTGCGCTACGCTGGCGACGAGGTGGCCGCGGTGGCGGCGCTGGACGAGGCTGCCGCCGAGGAAGCCGTGCGTCTCATCGAGGTGTCGTACGAGCCCCTGGAGCCGGTGCTGGACGTGGTGGCGGCGCTGTCGGCGGATTCTCCCGCGGTCCACGACGGCGGCAACCTCGCCTACGAGGTGCACAAGACGGAGGGCGACGTCGGGGCGGCGTTCGCCGGCTGCGACCTGGTGCTGGAGGAAGAGTTCGAGACCGCCCGTCAGTCCCACGCCGTGATGGAGACTCGCGGCTGCATCGCCCACTGGCCCGCCACCGGCCAGCTCACGGTGTGGCACCAGACGCAGGCGCCGCATACTCTGCGCGGCGAGATCGCCCGTACCCTGGACATCCCCCAGCGGCTGGTGCGCGTGATCCAGCCCGAGACCGGCGGCGGCTTCGGCTCCCGTCTGGTGATGAACGTCATGGTTCCCATCGCCGCGGTGCTGTCGAGGAAGTCGGGCCGGCCCGTCCGCATCGTCAACACCCGGGACGAGGAGTTCCGCTGCGCCGGCGCCCGCTACGCCTACCGCTTTAAGCTCAGGCTGGGCTGCACTCAAGACGGCGTCATCCGCGCCAAGAGCCTGGAGGTCCTGGGCGACAACGGGGCCTACAACGACAAGGGCATCTCCACCATCAACTTCATCACCATGGCCTTCTTCTCGTCCTACGACCGCCATCATCCGGCGACGTCGGTGGACGCCCGGCTGGTCTACACCAACAAGCCGCCCGGGGGCGCTTTCCGGGGCTTCGGCCATGCCGAGGAGACGTTCGCTTTCGAGTCCACCCTGGAGTCCATGGCCGAGCGGTTGGGCCTGGACCCGGTGGAGGTCCGTCTCAAGAACCTGAGGCGTCCGTGCGAACGGGCCTGCGTGGAGCGCGCCACCCGGCTCTTGCGGCCCGGCAAGGCGGGCGACGGAAAGGCAATCGGCGGGACGCGGACGGGTATCGGCATGGCGGTGTTGTCCGAGACCGGCGCCGGCCTGCGCTACTACCGGCAGAACTCCACCGAGGCCATCGTCAAGGTGGGGCGGGACGGCTCGGTGGACATCATCGCCACCATCGCTGACACCGGAACCGGAACCCGTACCGTCATGGCCCAGATCGCGGCCGAGGAGCTCGGCGTGTCCGTGGAGCGGATCCGGCTCTTCCATAACGACACCGACGTGATCCCCTATGACCTCGGCACCTGGGCCAGCCGCACCACCTACGTGTGCGGCAACGCCGTGGCCGCGGCCGCGGCCGACGCACGCCGGCGGCTCGCGGAGGTCGCCGCCGGGATGCTCGGCGCCGCTCCCGAAAACCTGGTTTTCGGCGGCGAGCGGGTGGCGGCCACCGTGGAGCCCGGCGGCGAGTTGGAGTTCGACGAGGTGGTGCGGGAGGCCTACGACCGGCGAGGCCTGCTCATCATCGGCAAGGGCGCCTTCGTGGACGAGGAGGCCACCCGCTTCGTTCCCAACGACTACGAGGCGGCGGCCCCGGTCATCGCCGCCTGCTGCCACGTGGCCGAGGTACGGGTGGACACGGAGACCGGCGCGGTGGAGCTCCTGCGCTACCTGGCGGTGCACGATGTCGGCAAGGCCATCAACCCCCTGGGGGTCCAGGGCCAGATCGAGGGGGGCGTTACCCAAGGGTTGGGATTCGCGCTCTTCGAGGACCTGGCGGTGGAGGGCGGCCAGGTGCTGAACCCGAATATGGTGGACTACCGTCTCCCCACCTTCGGCACCATGCCCAGGAGCCTCGATTCCGTGCTCCTGGAGGGCGATCCCTCGGAGGGGCCCTACGGCGCCAAGGGCATCGGCGAGCTGCCCTTCGGCCCGGCCGCCCCAGCTATTGCCAACGCCATCTATAACGCCGTGGGGGTGCGCCTGAAGACTCTCCCCATGACGCCGGAGCGGATATGGCTGGAGTTGAAGATCCGTTGACGCTGGAGGGTGCGGGCCGTTTCAACCTGTGAAGAGCCTGTACACCACTCACGCCACCTTCCCAGTGCGCCGAACATTTGCTCTGTCTGATCTTAATCGGCTCGTATATCACACTTGGCGGCTATCGCCTTCGCGAGCTTCGAGAAGTCGTCATAGCAATCCTGTACGGCGTAGATGTGACCGCCGAGCGCACCGTCCGCGGCGGTAAGGCGGAACATCGGCTTGCGAGCCTCGCGGGCCATGGCCATCAGGCTTCGATAGTGCTTCAGGGTTGCAAGGCATTCGGTATCCTCCTCTGTCGAGGATACGCTACAGCCGGCCCCGTCGAGCGCTTCCTTTCGATACACATCTGGGATCCGCCCAATCCATTTCTGGTACGCCTGCGCGGGACGGCCTGCACGCACGGCGTGCTGCATCACAATGTAGCCGGCCGGCACGATGTCGGCCGACGGAAGGTTGAGATCGGGAACCTCCGGACGGCGTTCCAGACGGTCCCCCCACTGGTTGCGCCATTCCTGGAGCGTCGGCCCGACGTTGCGGAGCGCCTGCAAAGAGAACAGGTCGGGGGCGAGCGGAAACACGACGAAGTTCGCCGCAATGATCGCCGCCCGGTTGATCGCCCCCAGGTTCGGACCGACGTCGATCAACACCAAGTCGGCATTCTGCCTGCTGGCGGCCATGCGAATCGTCCGATGGAACGCCGACTCGGTGCGAAATGCTGATTCGTTGCCGCTCAGGCAGTCCGGCCACGCCGCAGACAACCTCGCCTCGAAACCCGACAGAGCCAAGTCGCCGACGACGATGCCGAGGTTCGAAGCGACCTGTTCGACGTGCGGCTCCCGGATGTCGCCAAGTCCTCGCAGGATGGGCGAAATCGCGCCCAGGATGCTGTGGGAGTGTTCGCCGTCAGGCCACAACTGCTCGAGTCGGTCCTCGTTGAGGAATACGGTGCTGAGGTTCGCCTGCGGATCGAGGTCCACGGCCACCACCGAGAATCCGAGGTCGGCGTACATCCACGCCAGATGGTATACGAGCGTGGTCTTGCCGACTCCGCCCTTGTTGTTGAAGAAAGCGATCGTTTTCACGCCGCCCTCCTGATGGTCGCCAGCACGTGGGAAGGCTCAAATGTGAATTCGACCTCCGGATTACCGTTGCGGCGCAGCTCTTCCTGCGCACGGATGACGCCGCGCCCGAACGCGTTGACATAGCCGAGAGTCGCCAATGCCTCCGACAGGACCGGATTGCGGTAATCCGTCTGCCGCGGGAAGTTCTCCGGCGACGCCATGCCGTACAGCCCGCCCGGGTTCTGGATCTCTATGCGGTCGTCGTACCAGTAGAAGCGAACCGGCGCATTCGACTCGTAGGAGCGGTGCATGATCGCGTTCAACAGCAATTCGCGAATGGCCGCCGGCGGATAATCGGTCACCGTTCGTTCCCGCAGAGTCGATACCGCCACCGGGTGCGGCCGTGCCGGAAGAGAAACGAATGTATCCAGTTCCCTCAAGAGCGTAATCAGATCGCCGCTGAATCGTTTCTCGGCGATCGGGTCGTCGGCCATTGTGGTTCCCGCCCAGCGGACGAACTGAATCCAGGCCCCGGGTACCCAGCGCAACGGGGCCCGGGCGAACAAAAGCGCCCCGGCGTTCGTTGGGCAACCCGCGGCCAAGTCGTAGAACCGTAGCGATGCCATCTGCTCTTCGATGCCGCGGTTGTTCTCCTCGATAACCGCACGGTCCACGGCGGCAGGCAGATAGGTGACAAGAAACATATCCAGGACCAGATCGTCCATCTTGCAGCCCGTGCACGGACGGAGATCGAAGGTCCGCTGCTGGGCAGTCCGTTTCTCGATCAGAATCCGCTCTTCCTGCTGACTGGCGCGGCGCCGCGATGGACCGACGCGGATCCAGACTCTACCCTTGTATCGTACCGGTGGCAGGTCCGATGGCAGGACCTCCACCACCGCCACCTCACCTTCCGGCAACGGGTATTTCTGGACGGTCATGGCCGGCAGCGGTTCGATGTTGACGTTCGACCGTAGCGCTCCGAGGTTCTGTAGCAGTGCGTCGCTGACGGTCTGACCACTGACCGTCCCGTTATCGTCCACACCGATGATAAGGTAGCCCGGCCTTCGGTGATTGGGAAAGTCGTTGGCAAAGGCGCAAATCGCCTCCCCGAATTTGTCAGTATTCGTCGTCGAGACCGTGAGCTCCACGCGGTCGGACTCGTGATCCTCTATCAACACACGCAATTCATCGGTCGTCAGCATGATACTTTTGAAGCTGGAATTTCCGAGAGGATGGCACGGCCGGAAGCACGGTGCAAATCCATTTGTCTTGTTCGAAGGGGACCTCATCGTATCGCCCAGACTCCGCGCAAGGAATTGCGACTGGCCAACACGGTTCGCGCCGTGATAGGAGGATAGTTCCCCTGGTCGGTGCGTGCATTCGTGAGAAGGACAAGGTCTCCCTCGCACGTGCATGATCGAACATACGGATTGACGATGCGTGATCTACCCACAAGGTGGGGGCTCAGCCTCCCCAACCGCGGCGTGCTCTTCGGGCTCACGACGGTGGACGACCTCTTCGCCTCCGCGACCCTCGCCGAGGAGTGTGGCGTCTTCGAGTCCGTGTGGGTGGGCGACAGCTTCATCCACAAGCCCAGGCTCGATTCCATCGTGATGCTGTCGAACCTCGCCGCGCGCACGAGCCGGGTGCGGCTCGGCACCATTTGCATGGCCACCTTCCCGTTGCGCCATCCGGTGGAGCTGGCGATCCAGTGGGCCAGCCTGGACCACGTTTCCGGCGGACGCACCGTGCTGGGCGCCTGCATCGGCGGCGGCCATGAGCCCGAGCTTCGCGCCTTCGGGCAGACCTCCAAGGAGCGCGCGCCGCGGCTCGAGGAAGGGGTCGCGTTGTTGCGGGCGCTGTGGAGCGAGGGCAAGGTGCATCACCGCGGGCGCTTCTACACCCTGGAGGACTACGACATCCTTCCCAAGCCCGTGCAGCAGCCCTGCCCGATCTGGATCGCCGTCAATCCGCGACGGCCCATGGCGGACAGTCCGTTGGTCAAGCGCGCGTTGGAACGGGCGATTCGACTGGGCGACGGCTACATGACGGATGCGGTGGCGCCGGAGGAATTCCGCCGCCGTTGGGATTTCATGCAGGAAACCGCGGAGCGGCAAGACCGGGATCTCAGCGGCTTCGAGACCTGTATTCACGGCATGATCAACATCAACGACAACAAGCAGGCGGCGTACGAAGAATCGGTACACTACTTCCGCGAGTACTATGCGCCACCCTGGCCCCCCGACGACGTCATCAAGATCTGGCTGGCCCACGGGTCCCCGGAGGAGTGCGCCGCGCTGCTCAGGGAATGGCTGGACATGGGCATCACCACGCCGGTGCTGCGCTTTACCGGACACGACCAGCCGGCGCAAATCCGCCGTTTCGTGACGGAGGTTCTACCGTTGGTGTAGGGGCGGGTTTCAAACCCGCCCGACACGTCGAACTGCCGCGCACTGCGGGCACGGGCGGGTTTGAAACCCGCCCCTACACCCCGTGATCGCGCCTTGCCGGCGACGAAAACGGTCGTGCGCATCTTGCTGCGCACCGGTATCATAGAGTCCATCAGGAGGCTGTCTGATGAATCCGAGTTTGCGAGATTTTCTCCGCGCGGTGCGGGAGACGGGACCCGACAACTATGTCGAGGTGACGAAGCCGCTGGACCCCTATCTGGAGATCAGCATCATCCAGCACAAGCTGGCGGCCGAGGGACGCAACCCGGTGATCTACTGCCCCGAGATCAAGGGCAGTTCGCTGCCGCTGGTGACCAACATGTTCGGCTCCTTCGATCTCCTGGCCTGGGGACTGGGCTGCGACCCGCGCAGCATGACCCGGGTGGAGATATACGACGTGCTGCGCAAGAAGCTGGCGCAGCGGGAAGACCCGGTGTGGGTGGCCGAGGAGGACGCGCCCATCAAGGAGCAGAAATTCATCGGGGACGACGTGGACCTGGGGATACTGCCCATAATCCACAACTCGAAGCTGGATGCGGGAAAATACATCAGCGCCGGTTTCATGATCGCCAAGTGGCCGGACACCGGGGTTCCCAATGCAGGAATCTACCGCCACATGGTCATGAGTCGTAACCGTATAGGCTGCATGATCAACCCCGGTAACGACGGCGCCTACATCGCCCGGCGCTGCGCCGAGCTGGGCCGCCCCATGGAGATTGCCCTGGTCATCGGCCATCACTCCGCGGTGCTGCAGGCGTCCCAGGCCAAAGGGGTGGTGGAGTTCGACCTCATGGGCGGTTATCTCGGCGAGTCGCTGGAGGTGGTCAAGGGCGAGACCGTGGACGTGCCGGTGCCGGCTCAGGCGGAGATCGTCATCGAGGGGACCATCGACGCCGCCACGATGGCCACCGACGGCCCCTACGCCGAGTACCTGGGCTACTACGGGGTCGGCGACAAGCCTTGCTACGTCATCGACGTGAGCGCCATCACCATGCGCCGCGATGCCATCTACCATCACCTGGACTCGGCCCACATCGAGCACAACCTGGCGCCCAACGTGAGCGCCGAGATGAGCATGTACGACCGCTTGCGATCCCAGTTCCCCACCCTCAAGGCGGTGAACACCATGGGCTGGCTGGGTACGTACGTCTCGTTGCAACAGCGGGTCCCCGGCGAGGGCAAGCAGGCCGGCATGGTGGCCGTGTCCACCGACAACTACGGCAAGACCGCGGTGGTGGTGGACGACGACGTGGACGTCTACAACGAGCGGGAGGTGGCCTGGGCCGTCAGCACCCGCATGGTGGCGGACCAGGACCTGCTGATCATGCCGGGAGTCAAGGGCGCGCACCTCGACCCGGTGTCCTACAACGAGGCCCGCACCGGCCGGGGGCCCATGACCACGCACCTCGTCATCGATGCCACCCGCCCGGTGGAAAAGGAATTCGAGACCAGGATCGAGCCGGACCCGGAACTGTGGCAAAAAATGGAGCTGAAGGACTATCTGAAGCCGTGAGCGAAACACGGTTTGAAACGCCGATCCGCCATTGACAAAGAAACGGGCACGAACTACTATTCTTCGTTTCGCGTTCCACCAAGGGAAAGGCTTTCGTTGCCGGCCCGTAGGGCGGCGACCAGTTAAAGGAGGCAGATAATGCGACGCTACACATGGACAGCATTGTTGGCGATTGCGCTCGTGAGTTTCCTGGCCAGCGAGGTCGCGGCCCAGGATCTCCACAAGATCAAGGTCACCGCGGGCCGGAACAGCATCATCTCCATGCTCTACCTGGCGGGAGAGATGGCCGGAATCTTCGAGAAGAACGGCATCGACGTGGAAGTGGACGTGCGCCCCTTCAAGGGGCACATGGCCGCGCTGCCCGCGAAGGAAGTGCCCTGCTCGTCCTATGCAGGGACTGCCGCCATCGCCAGGATCAACAAGGGGCTCGACTTCGTCATCGTCGGAGGCGGGCTCACCGTGATGCAGGAGGTCTTCGTCAAGAAGGACAGCCCGGTCCAGTCCATCGGCGATCTCCGGGGCAAGAAGTACGGCACCTGGTCCACCGGCGCCGGCGCTTTCAAGGCCACCCGGGCGGTCATCATAGACGGCCACGGCATCGACGTACTCAACAAGAAGGACGTGGAGCTGGTGCAGGCCGCGGCCCCCGCGCTGCTGGCCCTGCTGGGTCGCGGCGACGTGGACTCCATGTTCAACATCAGCTCCCTGACCGTCCGG
This sequence comes from uncultured Binatia bacterium (SeqCode), assembly GCA_965221155.1. Classification (GTDB taxonomy): domain Bacteria; phylum Desulfobacterota; class Binatia; order UBA9968; family JAJDTQ01; genus JAJDTQ01. The sequence goes on from OZ244869.1 coordinate 4,698,941, forward strand.
GCAGCGTCGCAGCCCGACAAGTACCGGTCGGTGTTCGCGCCCAACGACTACTGGAAGTCGAAGACCGGCCAGGCCATCGTGTGGTCCGCGCCGCTGGTCTGCTGGCGGGAGTGGGTGGACGCAGACAAGAAACGCGCGGCTGGTTTCTCCGCCGCGGTCATGGAGTCCATGCACTGGCTCAGGAACCCCAAGAACTTCGACCAGGCCGAGGCCAAGTTCGCCAAGGTGACCGGCATCAAGAACAAGGCGGAAGCCGGCATCTACAGGGACTGGTTGCAGAAGAACAAGATCTTCCTGGCCAAGTGGGACAAGGAGACCGTGGACCATCAATGGAATTTTCTGGAGATGGCCAAGCGGCGGGGGGTCCTGGACTTCGTTCCGGACAAGAAGAAGTACGGGCTGATTCTCAACTAGTCGACGTCACGGCTTTCGGGTTCTCGGAGGCTCCGGCCGCTCCGAGGACCCGAAGCCTTCGCATCCATCGCTGACAGGCTCTCCTCATGATCAAGGGCAGGCCCGGTCTTGTGGCCGGCGTTCTCACGTTCATCGGTTTCGTTGTGCTGTGGCAGTTGGTGTCGCTGCTGTTTCTGCCGGCTTTTCTGCCGGGTCCGCAGGAGCTTCTGGCGAGACTCGTGGTGGTTTATTCGGAAACCACCAGCTACGTGGTGGTCTGGGATACACTTCGGCGGATCATTCTGGGTCTCATCAGCTCCATGATCATCGGCGGCGTCGCCGGACTGATCATGGGCCTCCACAGGCACGTGGAGGCGTTCCTGGACGGCTGGATCATGGTGCTGCTGACCTTTCCGGCGGTTTGCTGGGCCTTTCTGGGGGTTCTGTGGTTCGGCCTCTCGGACATCGGGCCGATCTTCACTACCGTGCTTATCGTCTTCCCGTTCGTGGCTCTCAACGTCTGGGAAGGGACCAAGGCCATCGACAAGGAAGTCATCGACATGGCCAAGGTCTACAAGGCCGGCCGGAATCTGATCATCCGCAAGGTGATCATACCGCAGCTCCTGCCCTATCTCTTCTCGTCCATGCGGATCGCGCTGTCGCTGTCCTGGAAGATCGTCCTGGTGGGAGAGGCATTCGCCGTGGGCAGCGGGGTCGGCCAGCAGTTGATGATCCATTTTGAAGATACCAGCGTGGACCTGATGCTTGCTTGGGGTGTCAGCTTCATGGTCTTTATGGTCCTGGTAGACGTGTTGATATTCCGCTCCTGGGAAAGACGCGCCTTCCGGTGGCGGCATCAGGTTGCGACTTAGCCGAGTACAGGTATCGTCCATGGCTTCGACCGTCGTTCACGTAGACAAATTGACAAAGAAGTTCCCCACCCCGGGCGGCGGGGAAGAGTTCGTGGTGCTCGACGCCGTGAGCCTGGACGTCAAGGAGGGAGAGTTCGCGAGCCTTGTGGGGCCCTCCGGCTGCGGGAAATCCACGTTGCTGAACGTCATCGCGGGCATTGAGGTGGAGAACGGCGGCAGCCTCACGGTGTACCCCTCGTCCCAGTCGCCGGACGGCGCTGTCCACGTGGGCTACGTTTTCCAGAGCGCCCGTCTGCTCAACTGGCTCACGGTGGAGGACAACATCCGCTTCGCGCTGGAGGCCCAGGCCGTGCCGCGGGAGCAGTGGCGCGACCGCGTGAGCAAGTACCTCGACATGGTGGGCCTGGCGGGGCAGGAGCCGAACTACCCCCTCAACCTGTCTGGCGGGATGCAGCAGCGGGTGGCCATCGCCCGCGCCCTGGCCATCGAGCCCGACGTCCTGCTCATGGACGAGCCCTTCAGTCACCTGGACGAGATCACCGCGCGCAAGATGCGCATCGACCTCATGGAAATCCTCGAGCGTGCGAAGACCACGATCCTGTTCGTTACCCATGACCTGCGGGAGGCCGTCTACCTTTCCGACAACGTGTACATGATGAGCACCAAGCCGGCGCGGATCTTCCGGCACGTCCACGTGGACCTGCCGCGGCCGAGGCAGCCCGAGGACTCGCGCCTGTTCGACATGGAGAAAGAGCTGGTGCGGGAGTTCTTCGCCGTTCTGGAGCAGCAGTCCCAATGAGCATGCGTTTCTACATGCGTGCGGCGTCCATGGTGGCGCTGGTGGCGTGCTGGTGGGTCGGGTCCCTGTTCACGCTGCCGGAGGTCCTGCCGGGGCCGGTCCGGATTCTCGAGACCATGGGACGTATCCTTGTGGAGCCCGGACCCGAGGGCAACTCGGCCTTCTTCCACATCGGCATCACGTTGTTCCGCATCGTCGTCGCGTTCGCGATGGCGATGCTGGCGGGCATCGGCATCGGACTGGCCATGGGACTCCGCAAGACCGTGGAGTATTGCCTCATGAGCCTGATCCCGCTGTTCCTGACCATACCCACCATACTGATGGTATTTCTGGCGGTACTCTGGTTCGGGTTCAGCGAGACCGGGAGCCTGGTGGCGGTGGTAGCGGTGGTCACGCCCTTCGTGACCGTGAACATGGCGGAAGGCACCAAGGCCATGGACAAGAGCTTGATGGACATGGCCAAGTCCTTCAAGGCCAACCGGCGGATGCTGATCCGCAAGGTCTACATACCCCAGCTCATGCCCTACCTGATGTCCGCGTTCCGCTACTCCTTCGGCATGACGTGGAAGATCGTGGCCCTGTCCGAGACCTTCGGCATCAAGTTCGGCATCGGCTACATGTTCTTCTTCTGGTTCGAGAACTTCGACATGGAGCAGGTGCTGGCCTGGATCCTGCTCTTCGTGATCCTGATGTTGATCATCGAGTACGGCGTCATCGCCCGCTTCGAGCAGCGCGCCTTCGCCTGGCGCCGCACATTCTCCGCCGCGGCCCTGTAGGGGCGACCGGCGGTCGCCCCCGTGTGGCGGCACCACACGAGGAACAGCAACGCCGCTCCGAAACCTTTATTCATACGGAAATGGCGCTTCAGGCCCCGGCATCGTCATTCCCGCGAAAGCGGGTGTGTCAAAAGGCCAACGTCGAGGTGCGAAAGGCCAATCCGTCATTCCCGTTTTCCTTCGTCATTCCCGCGAAAGCGGGAATCCAGGCGGGGTGAGGCGGGGTCGGAAAGGCACGTAGGCGCGGTTCTACCGCCCCTGCGCCTTGATCTCCGCCATGGAAAACGGCCCCGCTCCCATCACCTGGTGCAACTCCCATTCGATCAACTCGAACGTGCAGAAGCCGGCCGCGGTATAGGGATCGCTGCCGGCGATGCCCTCCGCCTCTTCGCGTGAGTCCGCCCTTATGAGGTAGATGCCGAGCTTGCGGTCCGGCGTCGGTCCGGACATGACGATCTTCCCCGCCTCATGCTGCCGCTTCATCCACGACAGATGGTCATCCAGCGTGACGTTCCACTCCTCCCTGGGTTTGACCGCGCTCCGGAGTCCAATGAACCACATGCTCGTATCTCCTTTGTCGTCCTCTCAGGCCGATCGCCCTATCTGGCGGCGCAGATGTCCCACCAGTTCTGGTCGAGGTCGCTGAACACGAACGAGACCTCGCCGTTGTCGTCTTGCAGGTCCCGCACCTCGCCGATGCCCATGTCCTTGCCCGAAGTCCGGAACGCCCGGTGCGCGTCCACGACCTCCTGCTCGGTCTCCACCTGAAGCGTGAAGCGGTTCAACTCGGAGACGTAGTGGCGCGTCCGGCCCGGCAGGACCACCACGTACCACGGCGTATCGAAGTGTTTGATGTACACCGACGACCGGCCGCCGCCCGCGATCTCCAGCCCCAGCACCTCGCTGTAGAAGCGCGCGCTGACCTCCTTGTCGTCGCATTCACGGGTACCGTGGCTCAATGCCTGGGGCACGTAGCCGCGCCCGGGAAACCGCTCCTCCGGCATCTTGGCGCTCCATGGATTGATGGCGTTCCGCTGGCCCCGCACCACAGCCTCGTGGTCGTAATACTCGATCTCCCAGTCGTTGCCGCCGGGTTCACGGAAATAGACGGAATGGGCAAAGTGGCTCTCGTGCGGGCGGCTGACGCGTTTGAGCTTGTACTGCTCCTTGTGTGCGTTGAGGTACTCGAAAGCCGCGTTCACCTCGTCGACGGTTTCGACCCGCACGCCGTAGTGATGCAGATGCGGCTTGTCCACGGCCTCGGGGTCGCCCTCGTGAACCACCAGCTCCCACTCGGTATTGGGATGCTTCACCGTCGCCTGTCCCGGTCCCTGCCGTACGACCTCGAACGCCAGCAGGTCGGTGAGCACCGGCACGGTTTCGTCCAGCGACTTGCACTCGTAGTGGGCGCGCTTCAGTGCGGTGGGCTTGATCATGTTGCGTTCCTCCGTCAGGTATGTCGTCCGAGGTCGTGAGCGGCATGCAAGGCCGATTCACGGCACCGCCCAACGTAGCGCATTTCGGCGGGTTGATGAAGCGCTGGCCCGGCCCGCCTTGGCGGTGCTCACGCTTGCTTTTTCCCCTCATCCCTGGTTCCTTCGATTCGTGCCGCAGGCCGAATCGAGACCCGACGGGAGGCTCATGATGTCGACCCGGACCAGCCATGCCCCATGCACCTATCAGGACTATCTCAACACACCCGATGATGTCCGTTACGAACTCATCGAAGGAGAACTGCGGGTCATGGAGCCGGCGCCCACCACGTCGCACCAGAGAGTCGTGGTCAATCTTACCCTTCTTCTCGCGCCATTCGCGAGGGACCATGACCTGGGTGAAGTGCTCATCTCGCCCACGGACGTTTACCTCTCCGACACCAACGTGTTGCAGCCGGACCTCCTCTTCGTTTCCGCGGCGCGGGCAGCCATCATCACCGAACGCGACGTCCACGGCGCCCCGGACCTGGTCGTCGAGATCGCTTCGCCGGCCACCCGGCGGCGCGACCGCACCGTCAAGATGGAGATCTACGCGCGGTACGGGGTAGCCGAATACTGGCTGGCCGACCCCAAGGCCGCTGCCCTCGAAACGCTCCGGCTGGAAGACGGGCGGATGGCGGCCACCGGGCGCTACGGCCGGGCGGAAACTTTCACCACACCTCTGCTGCCGGGCCTGAGCGTAGACCTGAGGAAGATCTTCTGACAAGAGCCCTGCACCGCAGAAATCGCGGCGACATTGCAGGGGTCGGGTTTCGGGCCCTGCCACACTCGCACCGTGTTGTCGGTGGATACAGAATCCCCGAGGTTGATTGAGTCGACTTCGCTATACCGGAGGTTCCGTTCATGTTGAGCCATTTTGTCACACGTCGCAGGCAGCCGTTCGCCGATAGTCACGAGTTCGGGTCCGCGGGCGCGTACGAGATCGTGGCGGGCGAGGCCCGCGGCGAGGTCGCCCCGGAGGATCCCCGCAACGCCTGTATCGTCAATCTCGCCAAGTCACCCCGGAACGAGCGTGGGGCCGTGGAGTACCGGTGCGACGTCCACATCCTGCGGCCGAAGGACATGAACAAGGGAAATCGGCGGGTGCTGTACGAGGCGCCCAACCGGGGCAGCAAACGCGGGTTGATGTTCCTCAACGACGCGCCGGAATGCAACGACCCCGTGGCACTGGAACACGCCGGCAACGGCTTCTTGATGCGGCACGGCTACACCTGGGTCACCTCAGGCTGGCAGGGGGATCTCGTGCCCTGGAAGGACGGCATGGTGCTGGACGTCCCCGTCGCCACCGATGACGGCCGCCCCCTCCAGCGGCGCGTGCGCACCGAGATCTGCGTCAATCGCCCGGGCGTCTACAGCCAACCCCTGAGCGGCGATCCGCGCGTCCGTAGCTATTCCGCCGCCAGCCTGGACACCTCCGAGGCCGAGCTGACCGTAAGGATGCGGTCTTACGGTGAGCGAGAGGTCATACCGCCCACTGAGTGGGCGTTTGCCGTCGTGGACGCCGGGGCCGACGATGGACCAGCGAAGGTCAAACCCAGCGCTTCCCATATCCATCTACCGGGAGGATTCATTCCGGGCGCCGTCTACGAGCTGGTTTACAAGGCCCAGGGCCCGCTGGTGCTGGGCCTGGGCTTCGCAGCCGTCCGGGATCTGGTGTCGTTCCTGCGCTACGAACAGAAGGACGCCGACGGCAACCCCAACCCCCTGTCGGAAGGTACGGATATCGAAAAAACCTATGCCTGGGGCCGGTCCCAAAGCGGCCGGTTCCTGCGGGACTCGGTATACCAGGGTTTCAACGAGGACGAGCACGGCCGGCAAGTGTTCGACGCCATCGCGCCCCACGCCTCGGGTGGCGGGCGCATGTTCCTCAACTACGAATTCGCGCGGCCCGTCACCTCGTGCCAGCAGCACACCAATCAACTCGAACCCGAGCTATTCCCGTTCGCCTACAACGTCCTGGAGGACCCACAGACGGGCCGGAAGGACGGCATCCTGAAACGGCCTGCCACCGATCCCCTCGTGGTCCATACCCAGACCTCAACCGAGTATTGGCAGAAGCGAGGGTCACTGGCGCACACCGACGGCCGGGGAAACGACGTCCCCCTGCCCGACCGCGTGCGCATGTACCTGATGGCCAGCACGCAGCACAACGCCCCCTACGGCACTCAGGCTGCAAGGGGAAAGACCCGGCACCCGAACAACCCTCTACCCATCGGCCCGGCCCTGCGCGCGCTCATCGTCGCCATGGACCGCTGGACCACCGACGGCACCGTCCCGCCCCCGAGCCGTATCCCGGGCAATGTGGACGGCACGCAGGTCGACCCGGAAAGCCTGCGCAACGGCTTCCCGGCCATTCCCGGGGCGGGCTGTACCGGGCTCCACAACCGTCAGCTCTTCCTGGACTACGGCGAAGGCCTCGCCCGCGGTGTCATCGACGCTCGCCCGAAGCCGCCGCCCGACGGCACCGGCTACACCGTCCTCGTGCCCGCGGTGGACGCCGACGGCAACGACGTCCCCGGGATCCGCCTCCCCTGGATCACCGTACCGCTCGCCACCTACACCGGATGGAATCTCCAGTCCAAGGAGTTGGCCGAAGGCGAACTGGCGGGCCTGTTGGGCTCTTCCATCCCCTTCCCCCGGACCCGGGCTGAACGTGAGGCGAGCGGCGACCCGCGGTCCTCCCTGGAGGAGCGCTACCGCGACGTGGACGACTATCTCCAGCAGGTAGGAACGGAAATCCAGTCCCTGGTCCTGGCCGGTCTCATGCTTGCCGAGGACACGGACGCGCTGGTGACCGATTGTCGTCAAGCGTTTCTGGAGGCCGTGACTGATGATCCAGACCAAGGGACTTGACAGGTTATGGCTAGAGCAGAAACTATCACTCTGAAACGCGCCGACTATGATGCCTTGGTGACCAGGAATGAGGAACTTGAACGGAATTACCAGTACAGAGTAACGACTGGGTATTGGATCAAAGAAATCCAAAGAACTGTCCTGACCCTTGAAGGTATAGTCGACGCCTTAGCGCAACGAAACTTTGAGAAGGCACCCTCGTTATCCAAATACAACAAGCCTGTCGACGTGGTTCACATAACGCTTGAGCGGGTTCCCGGAAATATAACCTGAAATCCTGAAGTTGTTCAGGTACGAAAGAGGACTGTGGCGTCGTTTGCGGCGGAATACCGGCAGCAGATGGTCGAGTTGGTTCGCGGGGGTCGCACGCCAACGGAGCTGGCTCGGGAGTTCGAGTGCTCGGCTGGGGCGATTCGCAACTGGGTGCGGCAGGCAGATCGGGACGAGGGTCTTCGCGAGGACGGCTTGACGACGGTGGAGCGCGAGGAAGTACGTCGGCTTCGCCGGGAGAATCGCCAGCTTCGTGAAGAGCGGGAGATCCTAAAAAAGCCGCAAGCGGGTGGCGCGTCTGATGCGCGAGGCCGGCCTGGCCGGCGTCAGCCGGCGTCGGGGCGTCCGCACCACGCGCGTGGATCGCAGCCACGGAGCGGCTCCGGACCGCGTGGAGCGGCAGTTCCGGGCCGGTGCGCCGGACCGGCTCTGGGTGGCCGACATCACGTACGTGCCGACCTGGACGGGGTTCGTGTACTTAGCTATGGTGCTCGACGTGTTCAGCCGCAAGGTCGTGGGGTGGGCCATGGCTCATCATCTTCGTACCGAACTGGTGCTCGCAGCGCTCAACATGGCCATCGGACAGCGCCGCCCCAAAGAGGTCGTTCATCATTCCGACAAGGGTTCCCAGTACACGTCGCTGGCCTTCGGCAAGCGCTGCCGCCAGATGGGAGTGCTGACCTCCACCGGGTCGGCCGGGGATTGCTACGACAACGCCATGGCCGAGAGCCTCTTCGCCACCCTGGAGTGCGAGCTGATCGAACGGAGGACGTTCCAGACCCAGGCCGAGGCACGCATGGCCGTCTTCCAGTTCATCGAGGGCTGGTACAACACCAGACGTCGGCACTCCGCCCTGGGCTACCTGAGCCCCAACGACTTCGAGAGCGCCGCTTGACGCGAAGAACAGAAGACGGCCAGTGCGATGCTTGCCTGTGTAAAGGCGATCAACACACCGACGGCTGGTATAATATCCACTATGTTGCTCCTTATAGCCGGAAGAGTAGGTATCTGATTATTTGGTCATGTTCTGTACGCACCATAAGTAGGGAAGTGGCGGTGAAGGGTGCGGGCGGTTGTCAGACGCCTATAGGGCACTTCCTATCGCGAAATAGCTCGTGTCAATTTGTTGCCGCCTCACACCACTAGAGAAACACAACAAAGAGCGTCGGGGTAGCCGCGACCACTAAGGCTCCTACGGAATAGACAACTATTCCTACGAGATGTGCAATCAATACGATGGCTTCCAACATTTTCGCCTCCACGGAACAATAACCGGCGTACGCGTGCCGGGAAGGAATTACTACATGACGCTGGAAGGCGTCAAGGGTGCACGGCGAGAATCATTCTCCAGGGACCGATCGTCCCGGCGGCTCATGCTACATCGTTGATTTCTTCCGATTGATATGTGTACCGGTATGCGGTACAGAAAACCATGATCCGAAGCTTTCGTCATCGAGGGCTCAGGCGGATGTATGAGCGCGGAGATGTGAGCAGGGTGGGGTCCGATCTCACAGACCGTGTCGCGCTGGCGCTGGCCGATCTTGACGATGCCCGCAAGCCTTCGGACCTCGATCTGCCTGGCTACCGACTTCACCCGCTGAAAGGCGATCTCAAGGGGTACTGGAGCATCTCGATCTCTGGAAACTGGCGAGTGACATTTCGCATTGACGACGGCGACGCGTACGACGTCGACCTGACCGACTACCACTAATGGGAGGCTTGAGTATGGCGATGATCGATCCTCCGCATCCCGGACGCAGCATCCGCGAGAACTGTCTGGAACCGCTCGGTTTGAGCGTGACCGAAGCAGCGCGGGTGCTGGGCGTCGCCCGTCACACCTTGTCTCGGGTTCTCAACGGCCACGCGGCAATCTCTCCGGAGATGGCGCTCCGGTTGGAGAAGGCAGGCTGGTCGAATGCCGAGTTCTGGCTGCGACGCCAGACTACCTACGATCTCGTGCAGGTACGCAAGGACCAAGACCGGATCCATGTCCAACGATACCGGCCGCAGCCAGAGGTGTGAGGGCTCCGATTTGAAGCAACAACGCCCGCAGCAACGGCTCCGGCGCAATCGAAGGCCGCCCCGTGTGCGAGTACATCGCCTCAAACTCCTGCGTCAGCCCTTCAAGCGCCGTGTTCACCATCTTCCGTATCGCTCGCAACGGATGGTCCCCCGGTACTCGCCCCTCTGGCGATACGTAGCTGAACATCCCTTCCTGACGCGGATCCGTTCCTCTCATTGCTTACTCCCTGCGGCTACGAATATGATACTTACTGTCCGTGTCAGGCGGAGTTTTCAACAGCCTGCTAGAGGAGAGGTAAGGTAGTGTAGGCGACTATCTTCGGCAGATAAGGGCAGCCATCGAGTCTCTAGTCCAGGCCGGCCTCATGCTGCCCGAGGATACCGACACGTTGGTGGCCGACTGCCGAATGACGTATTTGGATTCTTTTGGCGACGATTCAGGTTAACTTGAGTGTGATTGCGAACACAGGGATGACCTGATATGGGTACCCGTATAAAGCAATACGGGAATCAACAATGAAGACTACCATTGAACTATCGGATGAGCTCGCCAACGCAGCGAAGACCTATGCCGCCGAGCACAAGATTACGTTGCGTTCGTTGGTCGAGCGGGGATTGCGCGAGGTCATGCGCGTGGATCGCCAACGGAGCGGCTTCAAGCTCCGAGACGCAAGCGTCGGCGGGCGGGGTTTGCAGGCCGAATTCCGTGAGGCGGACTGGTCGGGCATCAGGGATGCGGTGTACAAAGGCCGCGGAAGTTGATCGCGACGGACACCAACATCCTTGTCTACGCGCACCGCACGGATTCGGAGTGGCATGAGCGAGCCAAGTCCTGCATCGAGTCCCTGGCGGAGGGACGCGTGGCATGGGGCATTCCCTGGCCGTGCGTTCACGAGTTTATGACCATTGCGACCCACCCCAGGATCTACGATCCGCCGTCGAGCATCACCGAAGCCGTTGATCAAGTCGATGTTTGGCTTGAATCCCCGGTTGCCGTGTTTTTGCACGAAGGTGCTGAACACTGGGACTTGCTGAAACGGCAGGTTCTGGCAGGTCAAGTGAAAGGCCCCATGGTTCATGATGCCAGGATAGCCACGATGTGTGTGAGCCACGGCGTCACCGAGCTTTGGACAGCCGATCGTGACTTCAGTCGTTTTCCGAGCGTTCCGACGCGCAATCCGTTGCTCGCTTAGGCCCGCTTGCATTCTGAAGGAAAGTGCCCCCGGCGAGACTTGAACTCACGACACCAGGATTAGGAATCCTGTGCTCTATCCGGCTGAGCTACGGGGGCGTATGAGGAGAGTCCCACGGCGTTTCCGGACCATGCGCGCACGGGCGGGGAGCGGGAACCGTGTGGTGGCGTTCTGGCACGAGCGCGCGGGGCTTGTCAAACGATTTCCGAAGCGTTCGGCGCGGCGCTGCCTTGTGCTACGCGTCCGGGGGCACCGTCATGCCTCGCTGGACCGCGGGACGGGCGCCGATGGTGTCGAACCAGCGCTTGACCTGCGGGAAATCGGCCAGATCCACCTGGTGTCTCTCGTGCCGGCCCACCCAGGGGTAGGTGGCGATGTCCGCAACCGAATACTCGCCGGCCAGATACTCGTTGTCCGAAAGGCGCTTCTCCATCACTCCGTAGAGGCGGCGGGCTTCGTTCTTGTACCGGTTGATGGCGTAGGGAACCTGCTCCTTGGCGCCGATGAAATGGTGCGCCTGGCCGAACATCGGCCCTACCCCGCCCATCTGGAACATGAGCCACTGCATCACGTCGTAACGAGCGCGGGATTCCTCGGGCAGGAACCGGCCGCCGGCCTTTTCCGAAAGGTACAGCAGGATGGCGCCGGACTCGAACAGGCTGTAGGAACCGCCGCCCGAAGCGTCCTGGTCGACGATCGCGGGGATCTTGTTGTTGGGGCTGATGGCGAGGAAATCGGGCGCGAACTGCTCGTCCCTGCCGATGTTGATGGGATGCACGGTGTAGGGCATCTCCAGCTCCTCCAGCATGACGGAGACCTTACGGCCGTTGGGGGTCCTCCAGGTATACAGATCGATCATGATGCCTCCTTCGGATTCATCTTGACTCGCTTGGCCGTCCAAGGCAACGGCAGGCGCCGTCTCTTGCTGATCCGGCCGGCGGCGAGGCCGGCCAGGACCATGAGCATGAACAGAAGTATGGGCCTCACGCGTATGCCGAGGGGCGGGGTGGCCGACTCCACCTCGACGGTTTGCGCGGCTTCCGTCGCCTGTCGCCCGCCTTGAGTGGTGGCAACGGCCGACACCCTGTGGGGCGAGGCGTCGATGAAGTGGAACGCGAGATCGAGCGTGCCGCGCGTGGGCACCCGGTTCAGCCGGAATATCTCCCGGCCCTTTTCGAGCTGCACAACTCTAAGGGTCACCGTGGCGGGCACGGACTCTCCCGATCCAGGGTCCGTGCCGCGCCATCGGATGGTACTCGGATGACCCACGCGGGGCGGCGTCACCGTCAACTTTCCGTTGAGCCCCACGGCTCGGGCGGATTCCGCGCTGAGACTCCAACTCGCTCCGGCACCGTACAGGAGTGCGATCATGAGGACTCCCGCCACGCCTGCGGGAGCAGAAAAGATTCTGCCGGCGATGAAACCCAGGAGGAAGAGCGCCGCGACAAAGCCGGCGAGGAAAGCTGTCTTTGCGCGGTTCTCGCGCACCTGGAGTGAGAAGAACCTTTCGAGCCGACGACCGTGTCCATCCGTGGCGGTCACGTCGAGCCGATAGACGCCCCGAATTGGGAAGACGTAATTCCAGGAAAGGGTTCCGGGGATGTTGGCAAAGGTCATGTCGATGAGCAGGGTTCCCTCGATCAGCGGGAAGTCGGTGGAGACCAGGCCATCGGGTGGAGGTGCTGTGAGACGGACGGAAAGGTCTACCGGGCCGGTGGTTTTTCCCTCGGGTGCGTCAACCACGATGACAATGTTAGCGGAGTCTTTCAGGGGACGTAGCAACGTTATGTCAGGCGACACTTGAAGCTGTATCGCACTGTTACCCTCCTGGGCCGCTCGGGTCTCTGCAAAGCCCGCCAGCCACAGGAACGCGGGCAGCAGCAAAAGCACTCGCGCACCGGCACCGAACCGTCTCCTGTAGCTCGATGAGAAAGGACCTGCAAGTCGACCTGTGGGTCGCAATGTGATGTTGTGAGACGGGATGTCGGCTAGTGGCACGGAACAATGGCCAGCGCGTGACGGAAATCATGCATGGCATCGTGAACGGGAGGATAGGCGGCGGCCAGACTCACGTAGAGGAGCACGCCCAGCACGGCCATGAACGCTGCGGATCTCAGGTAAAAGGACAAACCTTCGGACATCACCAGGGTGAGTCCGGATGCGGCGTTTCGAGTCAGCCGGGCTGTACGTTCCATCATGGCGGTGGAATCTACGCCACGGCGGCGATGCCTGTCAAGCGGTGTCCGGACGAGGGCGACGTAAGAGCGTTTGTGTCAGCGTGGGGAGAGGGGGTACTCCGCCGGGACGACGCCGCGGACCCGTGCTACTTTTTCGACCGATCCCAGATCTCGATGATCTCGTCAGCCGTCAGCACGTCGAACAGCCGCTCCATCGAAGCGACGGCGATCTCCCAGTCTTTCTGCGTCGCGGTGCCGCAGCAATCCTTGGCCGCCACCGCATAGTACCCGAGGTTGATCGCCTCCCGCGCCGTGCCGCTGATGCCGGTCGCGATATTCACGCCGGTCAGGACGATCGTCTTGATGCCGAATTTCTTGAGCCACCATTCGAAGCCGGTGCCGAGAAAGGCATTCGGCGAGAACTTTTCGAATATGATGTCGTCGTCCTGCGGCGCCACCGACGCAACCAGCTTCGGTTGGCCGGGTTGTCCCGCCGGTTTGGGCAGATCCAGGAGAGACGCGACACCCTTCCCGGCACGGTGCATGCGCATGCGCAGCGTCGGTGCGCCGGTATCGCCCATGAGGTTCATGTTGTTCTGACGGGAATAGAAGATGCGCACGCCATTCCGTCGCGCCGAGGCCAGAAGATCCCCGGAATGCTGCACCAGGCTCTCCGCGTTGAAGGCGTTGCCGACGATGCGCTCGGCAAAATCCCACATCACCAGCGCCGTGTGCTTGGGGTCCATCAACTCGTCGAGAGTATCCAGAACGTCTACGCCAGCCCATGTAATCATCGTGTTTCTCCTCGTTTCGTTGGAATCGCCAGTCAGGACTTGATCTGGATGATGACTTCGGTTTCTACGGGCGCGTCACTCCCCAATGACGCTACGCCCACGGCTGCCCGGGTATGTTCGCCCTTCTCTCCCCACAGTTTGACGTAAAGATCGGATTCTCCGTTCACGACCTTGGGCATGTCCACGAAGCCCGGGGCGACGTTGACATAGCCCGTGACCTTGACGATGCGCTCGATCCGATCGAGATCGCCGATCACCGCCTTGATCCGCGCCAGGTGATTCAGGCAGCAACGCTGCGCCATCTCGTAGGCTTGTTCAAGCGTGACGTCCGTTCCGACCTTGCCCTTGTATTTCAGCTCTTCGCCCTGGAAACGCCCGATGGTGCCGCCGACAAACGCGATCTCACCCACCTGCACCATCGAGATATACGTGCCGGCCGGGCCCGTCGGCACCGGCAGCTCAAATCCCAGGGCACTCAGTTTTCGTTCGATCTCCATGCCCGGACCTCCTTCCGCGTCAGCTCCGAATGTTGAATTGTCCGCCGAGCGTGCGCGCGAGAACCGCCCCTACGATAACCATCAGCACGATCATGCAAGCCACCACAGTCGCCCGTTCGAGTTCCGCGCCAACCGTGTAATCGAGCATCAGCAGTGACAGGGTGCGCGTCTTGCCGGTGGCCAGCAGCACGACGGTCCCAATGTCGCGGGCCGCCGTGATGAAGATCAGCAAGCCGACCACGATCAGACAGGGCGACAGGAGCGGAAAAAGTACTCGACGGAAGGTGTAGAACCAGGATCCGCCGCAAACGCGGGACGATTCCTCCAACTCGTTGCCGATCTGAAGCAGAAATGCCTTGATCACCTGCACGCCCAGTGGAAGACGGCTGATCCCCATGGCGATAATCAGCGCCAGCATGGTGCCGTAAATCGGAATGACCTGATGAATCAGCAGGAATGTCCAGATCAGGGCAAGGCCAAGCAGAATTCCGGGAATGGAGTACGGCAGCCAGGACAGGAAATCCAGCAGGTGCCTCCCGGCATAGCGCGTCTTTGCGACAACGTACGCAATCAGGCAGCAGAACAGAACTCCCACCAGCGCGGACCCCACTCCCAGCTTCAGCGTATTCCAGAAAGAACGGATCAGAATCGGGTCCGCCAGCACCTGCCGCCAATTGTCGAGGGTCCGGGGATCCGCGATATGGAAATATCCGAACAACTGCATGAACGTGCCGACGAAAACAAACCCCGTCGGGATGGCTGTCACGGTCAGCACGATGATCAAGACCAGCGTAAATGCCGGCCATTTCCATATCCCGAGCGGAATCGGCCGGGCGCTGAAACCGCGGCCGGTGACGGTGGTGTATTCCTTGCCGCGCAGATAGTATTGTTGCAGGCCAACGAGGATCAGGAGCAGGAAAAACGATCCCAGCGCGGCCGCTGAAGAGTAGTCCGGCGGCTCGTTGACCACCAAACTGTATATTTTGGTACTGAACACCTCCAATCCGATCGGCACGCCCAGGATCAGCTCGATTTCGAAGGCCTCGAGGGAACGGATCAGTCCCAGGATGGTGGCGGAGAGATGGTGCCGCC
Organism: uncultured Binatia bacterium (SeqCode); assembly: GCA_965221155.1. Lineage (GTDB taxonomy): Bacteria > Desulfobacterota > Binatia > UBA9968 > JAJDTQ01 > JAJDTQ01. Next base: position 4,714,172 of record OZ244869.1, read on the forward strand.
CGCGGTGGTGACAAATCGCCGCGCGCGGGAATCTTCAAGTGCGAGCTTGACCGCGATGTAGGCGCCCTGCGAGTTGGCGATCATGTGAAACCGCTCGGGCGCGATCTCGGTGAGGAATGCCTTCGCATGATGGCAACGAAATTCCATTGAAAAATCGTCGCCGTTCTCCGTCAGACCGAACCCGGGCTGATCGAAAGCAATGACTTCGAAACCGGCTTCGACAAACCGGTCGACATTGGGGCTCCAGCTCACTGACGTACAGACGCCGGGCGCCCCGCCATGGATCAGGACGATCGGATGCCCCTTGCCCCGCCGAATGTAGAAGGTCCGCAAGCCATCGATATCGATGAATTGCCCGTCATCTACGGTGAGCATGATAAGGCTCCACAATTTGTATTTTCCGGGGCCTGCCGCTACAGAACCGACCGACACTACGCCACGTCGGGAATGCGTGTCAAGCCAACCCGGACGACGGCGACGTACGAAAACCCGCCATCTTTGAACGTCACCCCGGACGCCCCTGCATCAGGTGAAGCGCGAGCCTCGCGCGTCCTACGCCCGAATGCATGCGACGCGGTGACCCCTACTTTTTTCCACCAGCGGAATGGGTTGCTCGGTGCACTCTGCGATGCGGATCGGGCAACGGGATGCGAAACGACAGCCCGGGCCGGGGTTTAATGGTACCGCGGGCTCACCTTCGAGCGGCCGCAATTGACCGGGGTGGCCAATCCGCGGACGAGAGTCGAGAAGGGCCTTGGTGTAGGGGTGCAGGGGGCGCTGCATCACGACATCCGTTGAGCCTTCTTCCATGATCTTGCCGCCGTACATGACCAGGATACGGTCCGACACGTACTCGGCAACGTTGAGATCATGGGTGATGAAGACCATCGTGAGCCGCAGTCTTGTCCTGAGGTCCTGGAGAAGCGCCAGGACCTGAGCCTGAATCGAGACGTCCAACGACGAGACCGGTTCGTCCGCAAGAATCAGCGAAGGCTCCGTGGCCAAGGCTCTGGCAATGGCGATTCGCTGCCGTTGACCTCCACTGAACTCGTGCGGGTAGCGTTCCAGATGTTGCGAAGACAGCCCCACCTGCTCAAGCAATTGGACAACGCGTTCACGCCGCCCTTCCCCGCGGAGGCCGAAATGGATCGTCAATGCCCTGCCGATGATCATTTCCGTCCGCATGCGGGGATTCAGGGACGAGAAAGGGTCCTGGAAGATGAACTGGATGTCCTTGCGAAGTGCCTTCATTTCGCTGGGCGACGCCTTCAGGATATCGCGGCCCGCGAGGGTCACGTCGCCGGACCTCACGGGCAGCAACCTCGCGATGAGCTTGGCCGTGGTGGACTTGCCCGAACCACTTTCCCCGACCAGGCCGATGGTCTCGCCCTCGCCAACCTCGAACGAAACCCCATCGACGGCCTTCACGGTCCGCGGACCATACAGGAGGCGCCGAGCTGTCCCTCCGCTCACGTCGAAATACTTGACCAGGTCGCGGACGCTGAGCAGAGGCAGCGTACTACCCGCCGTGCCGAGAACCTCCATCATGCCGGTTCAATATCCACGTCGGTCACGTTCCCGCAGATTCCAACGGATAGTGGCATGCATAAGCATGCCCTCTTTCCGTCGGTGAATTCGCCGGCGACCGAGTCAGCGATGGGAGATCCCGGCTGCACCGAGGCCGGGCGTGGACACAGCGCGGGTGGAAGCGGCAACCCGGCGGCGGTGTTCGCAGGTCGAAGATGGTGCCGGGGACGCCCTGCAACGGCTGACCCCGTTGGGGGATGGAGTTGATGAGCCCAGCCGTGTACGGGTGTCTGGGAGCGGTGAATATCGTATCCGTACGCCCCACCTCCATCAACTGGGCTCCATAGAGAACGGCTGCTCGGGTGCAAAGCTCCGACACCACGGCCAGATCGTGGGAGATAAACAGAAGGGCCAGATCCATGTCCCGCTGAAGTTCCCCGAGCAGAGACAGGATTTGGGCCTGGATCGTGACGTCCACGGCCGTTGTGGGTTCGTCCGCGATCAGCAGTGACGGCCGGCAGGCCAGCGCAGCGGCAATCGTCACCCGCTGGCGCATCCCGCCGCTGAATTCGTGCGGGTATTTGTTGTACATTTCCCGGGCGCCGGGCAGCTTGACACGCTCGAACATTTCGATGGTTCTGCGCCGTGCTTCCGCGGAGCCCAGGTGAAGGTGATGGCGATACACTTCCGCCACCTGTTCGCCGACGCTGTAACCCGGGTTGAGGCTCGTCATCGGCTCCTGGAACACCATGCCGATCCTCTGACCCCGAATCGACTGCATGGCGGACTCGCTCTTGGTCGCGAGATCCTCGCCGTCCAGCCAGATGTGGCCGCGGGTAATCCTGGCCGATGGGTCGAGTAAACGCATGATGGACAAGGCCGTCACCGTCTTGCCCGACCCTGATTCCCCCACGAGGCCCAGGGCCTCACCGGCATCGATGGTGAACGAGACGTCATCGACGGCCCGCAGCCTCTCAATCCCGAGGTCGAAGTCCACGGTAAGGTTCTGTACGTCGAGCAGGGCCATCAGCGCACTCCTCGGCGCCGGGTCCGGGGATCCAGGTGGTCTCGTATGGCGTCACCGATCAACACGAAACTCAGCACGGTCAGCGCCAGTGTCGCGCCGGGGAATATCGCAAGCCAGGGGGCCTCCTCCAGCCATTGCTGCGCATCGTTCAGCAGACCGCCCCAACTGATGGTGGGCGGCACCAAGCCGAGGCCCAAAAAGCTCAGGGAAGCTTCCACGCTTACCGCGCTCGCAAAGTCCAGCGTCACCTGCACCGCCAGGGGCGGAAGCACATTGGGCATGATGTAGAGGAACAGGATGGCCAGCCGTCCTTCACCCACGGCATGCGCGGCCTCGACGTATTCCCTCTCCTTCTGGTCGAGCACGCTGCCGCGCACGATCCGCGCGTAGCGCGGGATCGAGCTGAACGCAATGGCGAACCACAGTGACACGACCGACGGCCCGAGCAGGACGACCAGGACAATGGCCAGGAGCCGGGCCGGAAACGCGATGATCGCGTCCATGACCCTCTGCGTCACGTCGTCTGCAATGCCCCCGACGTAGCTCGTGACGGCCCCGAGCGGCGCGCCGATGACCAGAGCCAGCAAGGCCGCACCGACAGCCACCCTGAAACTGATCGACGCGCCGGCTACCACACGGGCCAGCAGGTCCCTTCCGCTACGGTCGGTGCCCATCCAATGAGACCAACTCGGGCCGGCAAACCTGTTTCGGAGATCCGGCTGCTGTGGGTCGTATGGAATGAGCCGCGGTCCGACGAACGCCGCGAACAGCATGAGCGCGAGCAGGATCACGCCCACCATGGCGCGCCGGTCACGAAGGAAGAACGCGGCTACGCGGTGAGTCAGCGTCTCTTTGCGCCAAGGCGACGCGGTACGTTGCGCGCCGGAGGCGGCATCTGCTGGCGTGGTGTTCATTGACCTGCCATCGTTGAAAGCAATGCTTCCGTGTCAGACTCCGTGCTACGCCGTCGTGTACCGTATCCGCGGGTTCAAGTACGCGTAAATCAGGTCCACGAAGAAATTCACTATGACCACCAGCACCACCATCCAGAGGACAACCGCCTGAATCACCGGAAAGTCGCGGGCGTATATCGCTTCGATCAGCAGGCGCGACAGGCCGGGGTAGCTGAACAGCGTCTCGATAATCGTGGAGCCACCCAACAACCGGGCGGTATTCAGACCGACCACGGTCACGGTGGCGATCAGCGAATTCTTGAGCACGTGCTTCCAGATCACCAGTTGGCCCGGCAAACCCTTGGCTCGCGCCGTGCGAACATAGTCTTGGTGCAGTTGTTCGAGAAAATCCGTACGCTGGAACCTGAGAATGCTGGCCGCCACGTCAAGCCCCAGCACCCCCGCCGGCAGGATCAGGTGCTTCAAGAACTTCAGAAAGTCGTCCTGGGGAGCCACGTAGCCGATGGAGGGCAGCCAACCCAGGTAGATGGCGAACACCAGGATCACGATCATGCCGAACCAGAACCCCGGCACGCTGACCCCGAACAGCACGAAGCCGGACGCGAGGTGGTCGACCCACGTGTCGTTTTTCACGGCGGCCCATACGCCGAAGGGCACCGAGACGGCGACGGCGATGAGCAGGGCGGATGTTCCGAGGTACAGGGTGGCGGGAACTCTGGACAACACGACGTCAATTACCGGAACCCGGAAAACCACGGACCTTCCGAAATCCCCCTGCAGCGCATCGCCCAGCCAGTAGAGGTATTGAATCGGTATCGGACGATCCAGGCGGAGCTCCTTGAACATCCGGTCGTAGATCTCGTGGGGCACCGCGGTGACGTCGTCGGCATAGTAGCCGAGCATGCTCAGGACGGGATCACCGGGGATGATGATGACCAGGACGAAAACCACCACCGTCACGAGCAGGACGGTGGGAATCATCTGGAGAGCGCGGAGCAGCGTGTAGCGGATCATTCACTTCGTGGGGGCCGCCCGCGGTGGTTCACCCGTGGCGGCCCCCACTTTCATCACGAAAGTCGTCACGCCTTGAAAGCCGTTACTTTTCGATCCAGGTCCGATGGAGACCACCCAGGGCGTTCCGGTACTCCTGGCCGGGTCCACGCTGCCAGTCCTTGACCTTGTCCCGCCAGCCGAAGTTGCGATTGTTCGACCACCCTATCCCGTACTGCATCATCTCGTCCGCGAACACGAACTTGACGATTTCGCCATAGATTCTGACTCGTTCGGCGCGGTCCGAAGCCGTGGGATAGGAGGAGATCAGGGCGTCACGGGCCGGGTCGCAGAATCCCGTGCGCGAACGGCGCACCTTGCCCTTTTCGCACACGTAGTTGATCGTCTCTTCCAGCCCCGGTTCACCCCTGAAACGGCCGCTCGACATCAGCAGGCTGAAATCCCCCTTGCCGAGGCGTTCATAGAAGATGGTCGACTCCACCGGAGCCATCTTGATATTGAGGCCCGTCTCCGCCGCCTGCCGCACGATGGCTTCCGCGAGGGCAACCTCCTGCCCCAGCGTCATGTTGAGCGACAACGGCTCACCGTTGTATCCGGCCTCCTTGAGCAACTGGCGCGCGCGCTTGACGTCCCGTTCGTAGGAGGGAAGCTTGGCGGCACCCGCGCGGAGCCAGTCCGAGTCGGGAGGCACGGCGAGAGGAAGGGGATCACCGACACCGAGGAAGCCCTCCTCGACAGTGGCTTCCCGGTCAAGTGAAAGGATGATGGCTTCCCGGACGCGCTTGTCGCCGGTCCACTTCCCCTTGGTGTTGAAGTAGAGCTGCCGAAAGCCGGCACCCCCGACAGCCCTGGTCTTGATGCCTGTAATCCTGCCTTTCTTCACCCGTTCCGCGAATGACGGCCGGAGGCGATCCGCCATGTCCACGTCGCCGGCGCGCAACGCGTTCTGCCGGGCGGCCTTGTTCGTGATGATCCGGAACCTGAGCCCTTCCAGGTACGGCGCCCCGCCCCAGTAATCATCGAACCGCTTGAATTCCACCGCCGTTCCCGGCGTCCAGTTCACGAACTGGAAGGGGCCGGTGCCCGGCGGAGGATTGCCTTCGATCACCCCTACCTTGCTGCCCAGCGAGTTCTTCGGAACGATCGTGCCGTTCTGGATGCTGCTGAGCACGTGGGGGAAGAGCGCCCGCGGTCCCACCATTTGAAACTTGACCGTGTAGGGGTCCACGGCCTCGACCTTGGCGATGTTGTCGGACAACACGGTGTTGGCGTAGGCGCCGTTGGCCGGGTTCAGTATGTAGTTGTAGCACCAGACCCAGTCAGAGGACGTCATTTCGGTTCCATTGTGGAACTTGACGCCACGCCTCAGCCGGAAAGTCCACTCGCTGGCGTCGGCGTTGGGTTCCCAGCTCTCCGCCAGGATGCCGTGCAGTTTGCCGGTGAGGTCATACATCGTGACCGGTTCCCACATCATCATCTTGATGAACTCGTCGACCGACGTCACCCGCGTGTACGGATGCTTGGTGTTCATGTCCTTGGAGCTGCCGATGACGAGGGTCCCGCCCTGGCGCTGCTCCCATGCCTCCGGCTTGGAGGCGGCGGTGCCCGTGGCCGGCGTGGCGAGGGCCAACGCGGCGACAGCAACGAGCCATGCCCCGAGTAAGCCCATGGAAAAGAAATGGCTGCGTTTCCGAAGATTCATCTTTCACCTCCCTGGTCCGGTAGTCCTTCGACGGTAGCTCGAGCCCGTTTTCGCCCGGCCGTAGCCCCTCCGTCAAGCACCAATGTCGCCCCTGTCATATATTCGGCTTCCGCGGATGCGAGATAGGTCACCAGGGAAGCCACATCATCGATGGTACCGCCGCGACCCACGGGTATGTGGGCCGTGTTACCGCCGCCTTCGGTCCGATGCTGGATGGAACCCGGGCTGATACAGTTCACCGTAATTCCGAAGGGTCCGGCCTCGAGGGCCAGCACCCTTGTCAGCATCGCGAGTGCAGCCTTGGTGACCGCGTAGGCTCCACCGCCGACGTACGGGGAAACACCGCTGACCGATCCGATATTCACGATGGTCCCCGCGCCCTGCTTCTTCATGTGTGGCAAGGCCAGTTTGCTGCAGAGGAACGCCCCGGTCACGTTTACCCGGAAAGCTTCATTCCAGGCCGTGACGTCCATTTCTTCAATGGTGGCCGTGGGGTGAATGGCGGCGTTGTTGCACAACAGATCGATCCGGCCGAAGCGCCCGACGGCCGTTTCGATTGCCTTGGCGGAGCCGGCTTCCGTCCCGATGTCCGCTTCAACCACTACCGTTCGATCCTGGTGATCGTTCAAGGCCGCCACCGCATCCGCGCAGGCGGCCGCGCTCCAGTCAGCCGCCACCACCGCCATGCCTTGCTCGGCCAATCGGCGAGCGATACCCAGCCCGATACCACTCGCCCCGCCCGTTACCAATGCGACTCGCCGGCTACTCTCCAAGCTCGTCCTCCCTGCACGTCACCCGGTCTCGTAGGACATGATCTCGATGAGGTTGTCATCGGGATCCCGGATGTACACGCTGGTCGCTCGCCCCCTGCCCCCGGACCGGGGTGATGGTCCCGAACGCACGGGAATGTCGTTCTCCTTCAGGAAGTCCAGGATTTCCTGCACCGTCCCATCCCAGGCAAGACAGAAATCCATGGACCCGGGAGCATAGTTGGGAGCTCCCGAGGGGCTCTCGATCTCGTAACGATCGGCTGCATAGAACTTGATGAGTTGCGTATCGTTGACGCGGAACACGGGCCGGGCCGACTCCCCTCCCGCCTTGGATTGCCAGCTCTCCTTGAGACCCAACTTGCGGTAGAAGGCAACCGACTCGTCCATGTCCTTGACGATGATGACCCAATGGTCGATGGCTGAGATACCCATCACTGCCTCGCTTCCGAATCCGCTATTCCTTGCCGAGGTAGAGCTTCATGCCGTTGTCCCGCGTAACCTGCCGCACCAAAGCCTCGTCCACCTGCGCGAAGTCTTTCTGCACGGTCTCGTGTGACCGCGGCCATACGGAGTCACCATGGGGATAGTCGGACGCCCACAGCGCGTTGTCCACGCCAACGTCCTCCAGGAGCTTTATGCCAATGGGATCTGTCTGAAAGGTCGCGTAGATCTGGCGCCGGTAGTAGTCGGACGGAAGCATATCCAGTACTGCCGCGTCACCCCCTCTGCCCTTGTTCATCCGGACCTCGTACTCCCAGTCCATCCGATCGACGACAAAGGGAATCCAGCCGATCGAACTTTCGCCCAGTACCACCCTGAGCTTTGGGTGGCGATGCAGGATCCCCGACATGATCACCGAAACGAGCACCTCGTCGAGCTGAATCGGCGCTACCGTCGTGGAAGTGGTCTGGACGCCGCGCCCCGGGGGCTTCTCTCCCTGGGTGCTCCACTGACCGCCGCCGACGTGGAAGGAGACCGGGAGACCGGTATCCTCCGCGGCGTCCCACAGCGGTTCCCACACTGCGTCCCAGATTTTCTTTTCCGCCATGAACGCCTGGAACTGCACTCCCTTCAATCCCAGTCTCGCGCAGTTGTACAGCTCATCGATCGCTGCCTCGATGCTATGAGTCGGGACCCACCCTAGTCCGATGAGGCGATCGGGTGCGGCACTGCAGAAGTCCGACGTCCATTCGTTGTAGGCCCGGGTTACCACGGAGTTCAGATCCGGGTCCTTGCCCCCGAAACCTCTCGTGAGTCCCCCGTACAACACCTGCCCTTCCACGCCGTCCCGATCCATATCGGCCAAACGGAGCTCGGGCGTCGTGGGACGCCACTTTCCCACTTCGTGTTCCACTGGCGTGCCCCAATGCCCGAACGTCGTTGTGACCACCCCATTCTTTTGTTGCGGGGACCCCAATAGGGCACCATCCATCTCCCAGTGCAAATCCGTTGCGGTCTCGACAAGGCGCGGAGCGCGGTCACGATACGCGCCGGGAACCCGTTTCTGCCAAAGGTCTCCCGGAAGGAATGGGAGGTCTACATGGTCATCCGAAGAGAACATCTTCCAATCAGGCATTCCGATTCTCCCTGGTCCTGCGCATCTCGCTATCGATTTGTAGGGTACAGGCCATTAGATCCAACGTTCCGCATCAAGCGCGGGACGATCCGGATACTCCGCTGCCATGGCCGTGACGCTGGGGTGCCCCATGACACCCAACCGGTCTCCGTCGTGCAGGACCTTCCCGTCCACCTTCAGAGTGGAGCCTCGGAGTTCCGGCGCCGAGTGGAGACAGTAAGGGAAATCATCGTTGTACCGGTGGTTGCCCAAGTGCAGGTGAATGCTGGACGGGTGAAAGGAATGGAGGAACTCGCGGTATTCCTCGTTGGGACACAGCGTGGGGCGAATCCGGGCCGCCGGGTGAATGCCGCCGTGTGGCGCGCGCATCTCGTACGCGTGATCCTCTCCCAGCACTTTCGCGAGCTCGACGTAAAACGCCTGGAGTATCCCGGCTTCCGCACCGCCCTCGAATTTGACGATGTGATTGCCTTGAATCGTGACGGTCACGGGACGGTCAAAACTCGGCGGGACCCCGATATCCCGAGCCCATGCCGGCAGCATCCGGTCGAACACGAGCTCGCCTTGCATGTCAACGGGATTGATCGCAGGGTAGATGCCCTCGGGAAAGGAACCCCTGCGGCCGCGCGGCGCCGTATAGCTGCCCCAATTCGACGTTGCCGGCCCGACGGTGCCTTCCAGATGAGTTCCGTTGGGGTTGGTCAGTTCCCAGTGAGCACCTGCATGGATGAGCTCCGCGGTACGCAAACGCAACTCGGTTACCAATGCATGCGGCGTTCGCGCCCAGGCAGTCGAAAGAAGACCGGCGGTCGTGGCCATGTTGCGCACGAAGGGCACCTTGGTTTCCGCAAGAAGCTCCGGCCATTCCTTCAGCTCTTCCTCGGTGGAGAAGTCCAGCACGTGGCTGATGAGCATGTCGGCACCGCGCATCACCGATTTCACCGGGTCGGGAATACGCCACACCGTTTCACGGGTGGGGATGTCCGGCCAAACCACGTTGCGGCGGACGGGAAGATCCACCCACATCACCGTGGCGTACGCGCCCCGGGCCTGAACGCCCTGCTGTATCCAGCCGATGGCGGTTTCGTCCACGACGTTGGTGCCGCCGTAGAGCCCATCCACGGCCGCGAGAATCACGACATGCTGATCACGCTGTACGGCTGCACAATCATCCAGAAGGTTGTCGACGGCCTGGGCTGCTGCGCGGGGAATGGGTTGAGTCGCTCCCATGAGTCGTTCCTTTCAGGCCGTTTGACAATGAAGACGTGTACAAGAGTGAAAGGAGCCGTTTGAGCTTCATCGACCAAGCCGAGCAGTCGATCGACCCCTATCACAGCACGACAATCGAATACAACCTGCCTCCAACACCAGGAAAGCCTCCATCCCGCCGCGCCGGGATTTGACAATCGTCTCGTCGCGTAAGAAACTGCCCCGATGAGTTTTCGCTACAAGCTAGGTGATTCGGTAAGGGTGCTGGATACGATGACGCTGGGGCATCACGTCCGTTCACCCCAGTATCTCAGGGGAAAGAACGGCGTAGTGGCGGACGTCCGTGGGAGCTTCAAGGATCCCGAGTTGCTTTCCTTCGGCAAGGACGGGCTGCCGGAAGCCAACCTGTACTCCATCGAGTTCGATCTGGCCCACGTTTGGGACGACCGGCCCGCACCCAAGGGCGTCAACAAGATCTACGCGGATATCTTCGAACAGTGGCTGGAACGGCGATAGCAACCGCGATAGCGAGGGAGAACGTCATGGCCAAGGAAAAACAGGAAATAGGCACCGAGCCGGCATCCACCGAGGGGCCGAGCTATTTTGAACGGCGGGCTCGCGCCACCGCGGACCTGCTGAAGGAAAGGGGCGTCCTCAGCGCTGATGAGACGCGCAGCGTCAAGCACGGGCACGGCCACGACCACAGCCATGACGACGTGTTCGAGCAGCTCCACGCCAACAACCCCATCGATCTCGAAGAGCACGAGCACACGCTGTTCGAGAAGCAGATGCTGGCCCTGGGCAACCTCCTGCGGGAGAAGGGCATCATCAGCACGGACGAGGTAAGGCGCAAGATCGACGAGAACGAGGGTGTTTCGTTTCACCAGGGCTCGCGGGTGGTGGCGCGTGCCTGGGTGGATGCCGAGTACAAGAAGCGCCTCTTCGAGGACGGCATCGCCGCTGCCGGCGAGCTGGGCGTCGACATGTCCACCGCCAACCAGCTCATTGCGGTGGAGAACACCGATGACGTGCACCACGTGGTGGTGTGCACGCTGTGCTCGTGCTATCCGCGGCAGCTCCTGGGTCAGCCCCCGGACTGGTACAAGAGCACCAACTACCGCACCCGCGTGGTGGTGGATCCCCGCCGGGTGCTGAAGGAGATGGGCCTGGAGTTGCCGGAGTCCACCGAGGTGCGGGTGGTGGACAGCACCGCCGAGACCCGCTACCTGGTCGTGCCCAAGCGTCCGGAGGGGACCGAGGGCTGGAGCGAGGAACAACTGGCGGGACTGGCGACGCGCAACAGCATGGTGGGCTGCTCCAATGCCCTCACCCCGCTGCAAAAAGAGATGATGGCTGATTGACCACGGCAAAAATGATGGCCGATTGACCACGGGAAACGTGTAGGGGCGGGTTTCAAACCCGCCCGCGTCCGCATCGCAGAGAGAACGAGTCGAAGGAGGCCGGCATGAGCGTATTACGAAGTCTCAAGGAGCGTTGCGACCCTTCCCTGGCGGGGCTCATCGTGGTGGATGTTCAGAACGATTTCTGCAGCCCGGAGGGGGCCTGCGCCAATCGCGGCGTGGACATCAAGTCCGGCCTCGAGATGATGCCCAACATGTACAAGCTCATCGACGAGGCGCGGGAGGTGAGCCTGCCCATCATCTACATCCAAACCGTCCACAGCGAGTGGACCGACACCGAGCCCTGGCTCTATCGCAAGCCCGAGGGCGCCGACACCGAGACCTGCCGCGAGGGGTCCTGGGGCGCCGACTTCTTCGACGGCATCGAGCCCCGGGTGGACGAGCGGGTAGTGATCAAGCACCGCTACAGCGCCTTCATCAACACCGACCTCGAAACCATCCTCAAGGCCAAGGGCATCGAGAGCGTCCTCCTGACCGGCGTGGCCACCAACGTCTGCGTGGAAAGCACCATGCGGGACGCCTTCATGCTGGACTACTACGTCACCATGGTGGACGACTGCATGGCCACTTCCGACCCGGTGCTCCATGAGGGCACCCTGGAGAACACCCGCCGCCAATTCGGCCTGGTGGCGTCTCACAAGGAAGTGATCGATACGTGGGAGGGGCTGGAGCGGAACAAGAAAGCCGCCCCGGGGTTTTAGTCCAATTTGATATCGAGCTCTTCCAGCAGGTCCGCGGCCTCGGACCTGAAACCCTCATCAATGGCCTGATACAGGCTCTTTCCCTTGGTGTCCGCGTCCACGATGAGCGGTCCCAGTCCGTCCACCTCTACGATCCACATGGCCTCGGGGCGGCCGAGTTCGGGCCAGCAGCAGTCGATGACCCGGACGACCCGCGAAGCGTACTCGTTGTAGTTGCCGGCGCACACCAGATGCACGCAGCCGGTCTTCTTGCAGAACGCGTCCAGGCCTTCGAGCATCCCCTTACCAATAATCACCTTGAGGCCCAATAAATCAACGGCTTTTTCGATCTTCTCGCGTCCCGCAAGCCAGCTCGGCATGGGCACCATGGCGATCATCTCGGTATGGTCCGGCCCCTCCTTCACCAGCGGGCCGCTGTGGAAGACCGTCTGCGCCCCGAGCTCCCGCAAGCGGTTTCGGACGTCCTCCCCTCCTTCGGGCTCGAGCAGGCGGTCGTAGGTCAACGACCTGCAGGTGAAGATACGTCCGCTGATGGTGACGGAATCGCCCGCATCGAGGCCCCGCAGGGTTTCCTCGCTGATCGGGCTCGTGAGGTGAACCGTCTTCATGGTGTCTCCCGCGTCTGAAAGTTCTCGATGGCAACCATCGGAAACCCCGCCTGGGAGCCTGCATCGCCCGACAGTGCGGTGCGGGCGCGGGCGGGTTTGAAACCCGTCCCTACACCTTCATCGTCCTGCAGCGTAGGCTCCTGGCATGTCCGTCACGACCGCCCCTCCATCCAGCTCGATAGCGGCAGGCTCTCCACCCGGCCATCCGCATACATGCGCACCGTGGTCCGGCGCATGGCGGCGCACTGGAGGTAGACCGCTACGGGCAGGGTCGCCATGTGGCAGAACGCCATCTCCAGGTGGACGTCGAAGGCTGATGTGGAGCCGCCCATGCCCATGGGACCCAGTTTCAGCCTGAGGATGTCATCCATGAGCTGGTTCTCGAGCCGGGCCAACTCGGGGTCCGGATTGCGGTCGCCCACCGGTCTCAGGATCGCCGCCTCCTTGGCCATCCGCGTGCAGGTCTCGAAGGTGCCGCCCAGTCCCACGCCCACCAGGTTGGGCGAGCAGGTGGCGCCGAGACGTACCAGGTTGATGGTGGACTCTACCACGAACTTCCGGACGCCCTTCTCACCCGCGGTGGGTGGCAGCACCGCGAACTTGCTGCCCACCAGCTCGGGGCCGCCCCCGACCGCCACGTTGGTGATCTCCAGGTAGTCCGCGTCCGCTACCACCCGCACCTTGATGTCCGGGCAGCCCGGCCCCTGGTTGGTGTTGGGGTTGTGGCGGGTCAGCGGATGGACCGCGTTGGGTCGCAGGGGAATGTCCGAGGTGACCTCGGCGCTGACCTCGCGCAGGGTACGCTCCAGCGCCTGGTAGCCCCCTTCGATCTCGGCGATCATCGCCGTCCCCAAGCCGACGTAGTAGGTCAGCAGCCCGGTATCGGCGCAGAAGGGTATGCTCCGGGCCGAGGCGCTGGCCACCGCGTCCAGGTTGGCCTTGAGGTGGGCTTTGCCCAGTTCGCTCGTCTCCTTGTCGTGCTGTTCCTGCAGAAACGACTTGAAGTCCTCGGGCAGATCATACTGATTCGTCTTCCATAACGCGGTAACCGTTTCCGCTATCGCTTGCTGGCTCAGCATCGTTCGTGCCTTTCCGCCCGCAGGGGTTTGTTGAAGCTCGGTAAGCACCTACAACAGGGGGATGAAATAGGCAATAGCCGGTTTGTCTCCCGTCTCTCGGGTTCCGAAAACGCCCGATGGTCCCTATGTTCGTCTCCGTTCTTGACAATCACCATGGTCTTTTGCATGGTGTGTGGCCTTAAGGACAGCGTTTTTCTCACCAAGAAGGGAGTACCCATGATACGCGCATTTGCGGCCGCGATTAAGGTTAGCGTGACCCTGGCTCTCGTCCTCGGGCTGTCGGGAACCGCGTGGAGTGTGGCGGATTTCTACAAAGGCAAGACGATTCGGTTCATCGTCGGCCACGCGCCCGGCGGCGGCTACGACACCTATACTCGAACGGCTGCCCGTCATATCAGCAAGCACTTTCCAGGGAGCCCTACCCCGGTGGTGCAGAACCTGACCGGCGCGGGCGGTCTGATTGCCGGCAACTACATCTACAACAAGTCCAGACCGGACGGCCTCACCGTGGGCGTCTGGAACAACCAATTCGTGGTGCACCAAGCCCTGGGCAGCCGGCGGGTGCAGTTCAACGCGCGGAAATTCGGTTGGGTGGGGGCTCCCGTCACGGGATGGCCGAGTTGCGCGCTGATGGGTTTCACCGGCATCAAGACCTATGAGGAACTCGTCAAATCCGGAAAAGCCATCAAGATGGGCTCGGCGGGCGGCACCGGCACTACGCTGCCGACGATTCTCAACAAGGCGGCCGGCAAGAAGCTCTTCGACATCATTCCCGGATACAGGGGAACCGCGCCGGTGCGGCTGGCGATGCAGGCCAGAGAGCTGGGCGGGGTTTGCATGGCGTTCGAGTCCATGCGGGTGACGGCCCGGTCGATGCTCGATGCCGAGGGCGACGACAAGCTGATTCCCATTCTGGTCTACGGGGATCCCCCGGATGCGGAAGTCAAGAACGTCCCGCGCGTGCGGGATCTGGTCAAGGGCAAGGACAACGTGGCCGTACTCGAAGCCTGGGGCCTGATTTACAACTTCCAGCGGCCCTTGACGCTCCCTCCGGGAACCCCCAAGGACCGGGTCGCCGCCTGGAGGAAGGCCTATGCCGCGACCCTCAAGGACCCGGCCTTTCTGGCGGACGCGAAGAAGTCACGGTTGAATGTCGTTTACGTGTCCGGAGAGCAGATCGACGGTTACGTGGAAACCATGCTGTCCATGTCCCCGGAGACCAAGGAGCAGCTCAAGTGGATGCTGCCAAAATGACGCCGCCCCTCGATTGAAATCTCCGGACGCCGTCCGGACGTGGCTCCCGTAGGGGCGGGTTTCAAACCCGCCCGTGCCCGTTGTCGCGCCGAATCACGGTCGGTGTGGCCCGCGGGAAGATGTCGTGAACCGCCCCTTTCTTGGTGCGTCTCGCAACAGGAAAGGGGCGGTTTTTGCCTACACCACCGCCACGGCGCGGCACGGCGCCCCGTCTCCCCCCTCGATCTTGATGGGGAAAGCGATCAGCGTGAAGGTCCGCTCCTTGACCTTGTGCAGGTTGGCCAGGTGCTCGATGAACGGGATACCCTTGCCCAGGAAGGTCCGGTGTATCGGGAAGTCGCCGGGATGCGGCTCCCCCTTCCCTTGCACCTGGTCCTGGGGCGAGTCCAGAGCCAGGGCCTTGATGCGTTTCGATACCAGCCAACGCGCCAGCTTCGGGGTGATGAACGGGTTGTCGAAGTAGTAGGTGGGGTCCCCGAACATCTTGCGATTCCAGCCCGTGTGAAAGACCACGATACTTCCCTTGAGATCCCGTTCGTGAAAGCCCGGCGAGGTTTGGACGTCCTCGATGGTGATGCCCGTCCTGGGTTTCACCTTGCGGCGCAGGTCGATCTTTACCGCGAGCCCCATGAAACGCTCCAGCGGCATCTGGTCGATGGTCTTGCCGCCGGGAACGAAGTGAAACGGCGGGTCGCAGTGCGTTCCGGTGTGGATGCTGGCGTGCATCTCGGTGTTGGAGCGCCCGTGGGTTTCGTGGGTGTGGATCGGGTGGAAGGACAGGGTCGGATGACCCGGCACCACGGTGACGTTGGTGGTCAGCGGCAGGCTCAGGTCGATGAGCTTAGGCATGGTTGACTCCTTGCTGCCCGCCTGTCCCGGACGGGCAATGGCGCGTGTGCGGGCGGGTTTGACACCCCGCCCCTACATGGCTTTGCGCTTGTCCCGACGAGGAGGGCTGGTTGGAAAACCGTCCCTGTGCCGCCGCGGTCAGCGATGGATGATCCGGGGCCGCACGTGCCGGATGTCGTCGATGTCCACCATGGTGTCGATACCGAGCTTCAGGTTGTTCCACCACTCGTCGTCGCAGCCCTTGTTCACCACCTTCTCCGGCTCCAGGATCCGGTTGCTCATGGCCCACAGCACATCCGCGGGGTCGTCGATGTTCACGTCCTCGTTCACCAGGATGGCCCGGTTGATGCACTGAATGCCGAGGTAGTCGTCCATGATCTCGCGAGCCCGATCCGTCGGTCCCACCGCCGCTACCACGAGCCGTCCAAGGGCGTAGTCGGGGACGGTGTAGCGCTTGATCTCGGGATACGTCCGCTGGATGGCCTCGAGCTCTGGAAAGAACCGCACGATGGTGAGCAGGATCTGTTCCTTGGAGTCCACCGGCAGGATGGTCTGGTACACCGGGTCCTTGCGGTGCGACACCCGCAGGATGTCCAGCGTGGGCTTCTGCTGCGGCCGCGCGTAGCATCCGGTCCAGTCCCCGAAGGGGCCTTCAGTGTCCAGCTCGGTGGAGACCACTCCCTCGATGACGAACTCGCATCCCGCCGGAACCTGGATGTCCACGGCGCCGCACTGCGTCATGGCCAATTCGCCACGATGCTCCGGTGCCGCCAGGGCCGTGGCTACCTGGACCTCGTCCACTCCCTCGGGAATGTAGCCCGCCGCCGCCACCAGCATCTCCGACGGCGGACCCAGTGTGATGGCCACCTCCATGCGCCGGCCCTTGCGGGCGATCCTGTTGTAGTAGAGCCGGTTGTGCACTGACTTGGGGTTGAAGCCCAGCTTCTTGGGGCCCTTCACCATGTGGCGGATGAAAGAGATGTTGACGCGCCCCGTCTCCGGGTCCTTCATGAATACCACCCCGGAAGTGATGTAGGGTCCGGCGTCCCGCTCCGAGTACTGGACCAGCGGCAGGAGCCGGGTGATGTCCGGGTCGTCGTGCACCACCTCGAAGCAGGGGGCGTCGCGGGTCTCCACCACCGGCTCGGGATGGGCCACCGCGTGGTCGATATGTTCCCACATCTTCGAGACCTCCACCCCCATGCCCAGGGCGTAGCGTTCCATGCTGCCGTAGAGGTTGGCCAGCACCGGCACGTCATAGCCGTTGACGCGCTCGAACAGGATGGCGCGGTTGCCGTTCTTCTCCTCGTCCTGGATCCGTCCGGGCATGGACTCCCGGTCGATGGCCTCGCTGACGGTGCACAGGTCGCCGCGTTCGCGGCACGCGGTTACGAGTTCCCTGATACGCATGCGGTATTTCCTCCGTTAGAAGGCATTCTAGTCACAATGGCGTCCTTCGACTTCGCTTCGCTACGCTCAGGACGAACGGGGACAAGGGTTGCCACAACCGTTCGTCCTGAGCGTAGCGTAGCGAAGTCGAAGGACGCCATTCCTAACTGACGTTGGCAAATGATCAGCGTCTCCCTAGCCCTTGGCTTCCCGCAGCATCTCCAGGATGCGGCTGGGCGACAGCGGCGTTTCGGTGATCTCCACCCCCAGCGGCTCGATGGCGTCGGCGACGGCGTTGGCCACGGCGGCGTAGGCGTAGACGCAGCCGCCCTCCCCCATTCCCTTGTAGCCGCCCGGGATCTGCGGCGCCGCGGTCTGTATGTGGCACACGTCGAACGACGGCATGTCCGTGGCGGTGGGGATGAGGTAGTCCATGAAGCTCGTGGTCAGGAGCTGCCCGTCCTCGTCGTAGACCAGCTCCTCCAGCAGCGTGCCGCCCACGCCTTGGGCGGTGCCGCCCACCACCTGCCCTTCGACGACCATGGGATTGACCTCGACCCCGCAGTCGTGGACGATGGCGTAGCGTACGAACTTCACGGTGCCGGTCTCGATGTCCACCTCCACCACCGGGATGTGGATGGCGTAGGGCCAGGTGATGCACAGCCCGCTGACCGGGGCCTTGAACGCTTCGGTGGCCTCGAGGCCCGCGGGGATCTCCCGGGGCAGGGTCGCCACCTCCGAGTAGGCCACCCGGGCCACGCGGCTCACCGGCAGGCTCCTGCCGGGCACGCCGCGCACCTGGACGTTGCCGTCGACGATGTCCATATCCTCCTCGGCGCCCTCCAGCAGGTGTGCGCCGACCCGGCAGACCTTCTGTTTGAGCGCCCTGCCCGACTCCGCTACCGCCGGCAGAACCACCGCGCTGAACCGGGCCGCCCGAGTACCGGAATCGTAGGGCGTCACCGCCGTGTCCCCTTCCACGATCTCGATGGTGTCGATGGGCAGTCCGGTGGCGTCCGCGGCCACCTGCGCCGCGGTGGTGGCGTGGCTGGTGCCGCAGGCGACGTCCCCGATGAGCACCTTCACGTTGCCCGAGGTGTCCATGCGCATGGTGACGGTGGCGTAGTCCAGCGTGGGGACGTAGTGCTGGGCCATGGCCGCGGTGTAGGTGTTCCAGCCCGCTCCCTCCACCGCCATGGCCACGCCGATGCCCATGTGGCGGCCTTCCTTGCGGAGCCGCGCCTGTTCTTCCCGCAGTGCCGGGTAGTCCACCATCTCCAGGGCCTTCTCCAGCGCCGCCATGTAATCGCCGCTGTCGAACTCGTGACCGGTGACGGTCTTGTAGGGCGTCTCCTTGATGACGTTCTGCTTGCGCATATCCACCGGGTCCCTGCCGAGCTGCCGGGCGATGAGGTCCACCGACCGCTCGATGACCAGGGCGCCCATCTGGCTGCCGAAACCGCGATAGGCGCCGTACGGGCACTTGTTGGTCATCACCACGTCGATGTCCACGTGGAAACCCTTCATCATGTAAGGTCCGGGCAGCCACATGCCGGCGCCCAGGGACGGGCCGCTGATGCGGGCGTCGAGATAGCCTCCGGCATTCACGATCTCGTGTGACTTGATCCCCAGGATGGTGCCGTCCCGCTTCATCGGGATCTCCACGTCGTGGATCTGCTCCCGGGAGTGCAGAAACGCCATCAGGCTCTCCCGGCGGGTCTCGATCCACTTCACCGGCCGGCGTGTCTTGATGGCCATCAGGCACAGCGCCACCACCTCCGGCGGCACCTGCAGCTTGTTGCCGAAGCCGCCGCCCACGTCGGGAGCGATGACCCGGATCTTGAACTCGGGAAAGTCCAGGATCTCCGACAGATGGGTCTTGAGGATGTGGGGGATCTGGGTCGAGCAGGTCAGGGTCAGCTCCCGGGTGCCGGGGTTGTATTGAGCGATGCAGCCACGGGTCTCGATGGGGGCGCCGACGTGGCGGTGCATGCGGTAGCGCTTCTTGAAGACGAAGTCGGCCTCCCGGTAGGCGGCGTCCATGTCCCCTCCCCGGCGTTCGATGCGCAGCCCCACGTTGTTGTCCAGGTTGTCGTGCAGCTTCTGGGCATCCGGCTTGAGGGCTTCGTCCGGGTCCATGAGGGGTTCCAGCGGCTCGTACGCCACCTCCACCAGCTCCGCCACGTCGTCCGCCGCGTAGCGGTCCGCGGCCGCCACCAGCGCCACCGGCTCGCCCACGAAGCGCACCCGGTCATGGGCCAGACAGCGGTAGTCCGGCTTCTTGATGACCGTGGCCTCGCGGTAGCTGTAGACCGGCATGGGACCCGCCAGCGGATAGGCTTCAGCGCCCGTGACCGCGTCGATACCCTTGGGATGCTCCAGTGCCTTGCTGGTGTCCACACCCAGCAGCTTGGCGTGGGCGTGGGGGCTGCGCACGAAGGCGGCGTAGAGCATGCCCGGCAGGCTGACGTCGTCTACGTACGTGCCGGTGCCGGTAACGTATTTCAGGTCTTCGCGCCGCTTGATGCTCTGACCGATCATTGGGTCCGACATGGATGACCTCACTCGCTCGTTGATTGTCGGGAGGTTGCCCGTCAAAATCAGATTCTACTTGAGATTCGCCTGCTCGGACGCGCCTGCGGCTTTCAGACGCTCCGCGGCCCAAAGGACCGCCGCCACGATGTTCTGATAGCCCGTGCACCGGCACAGGTTGCCTTCCAACTCCTGCCGCACGGTTTCCTCGGTGGGATCCGGGTGCCGTTCCAGCAGTTGCAGCGCGGACATGATCATGCCCGGCGTACAGTAGCCGCACTGGAGCCCGTGTTTCTCCCAGAAGCCCTGCTGGAGTGGATGGAGCACATCCTTCTCCGCGACTCCCTCGATGGTGGTGACGCGGGCGCCGTCCGCCCTCACGGCGAGCAGCGTGCAGGACTTGACGGCCTTGCCGTTGAACATGACCGTGCACGCGCCGCAGTTGGTGGAATCGCAGCCCACGTGGGTGCCCGTGAGACCGAGGCGGTCCCGGAGGAAGTGCACGAGCAGCAAGCGCGGCTCGACGTTCTCTTCGTAGTACTTGCGGGCGTTGACGGTCGTCTGGATGGTTCGTGCCATGATGCCTTCTTTCCAAGGATGGCTCAAATTAGTTGGCGTCCTTCGACTTCGCTCCGCTACGCTCAGGACGAACGGTTGGGGAAATCCTTGCCCGACAAATCCTTGCCCGACAAATCCTTGCCCGGCAAAACCCTGCTCGGCAAAACCCTGCCCGGCAAGACCCTGCCCAACAAAACCCTGCCCGGCAAAACCCCTGCCCCGTTCGTCCTGAGCGTAGCGGAGCGAAGTCGAAGGACGCCAATTTGACCAGAGCCCCCCTAATCCTTGCGCTGCCAAGCGGCGGTGACCGCTCGCCGCACGTAAACGCCTGACACGTCGATACGGTATTGTGCGTCTGCCTGGACGTCTGATGGGGGGTCGAGGTTCCGTTTTGTTGCCTCGCCGGCCTTCCGGATGCGGTCGGCGTCCAGCGGACCGGCCTTGAGAATGTCCTCGGCTTCGGACGCGCGCACGGGTACGCTGCCCACGCCGCTCAAGACGATCCGTGCGCCCACGCAGCGGCTATTCTCACCTTCGGTCATCACCGCTGCCACCCCCACAATGGCGAAGTCCGTACCCCGGCGGCTTAGCTTCAGGTATGCGCTGCGTTCCCTGGCGCCTGGAGTTGGCACCGAAATTCCCGTCACGATCTCGCTGGGTTCCAAGGCACTGGTAAACATGTCCGTGAAGAAATCCTCGGCTGGGATAGTCCGCTGTCCCTTTGGCCCCACCGCTTGAAACTCGCCGCCGAGGGCCACCAGCACGGCCGGGTAGTCGGCATTGTGGGCCGCGTGGGCGGCGCTTCCGCCGATAGTTCCAAGGTTACGCACCAGCGGGTCTCCCACCACCCGGGCAGCGTCCGCCAGGGCCGGCAGGGTATCCCGGATCAATGGCGAGCTATTCAACGCATAGTGGGTGGTCATGGCGCCGATGCGGATGACGCCGTTGTCCCGTCGGATGTAGTCGAGGTCCGGCACGCGCCAGAGATCCACCACTTGAGCCGGCGAGAGCACCCTCAGCTTCATCATCGGCAGCAGACTCTGCCCGCCGGCCATGAGCTTGGCGTCCTCGCCGTACCGTTCGAGCAGGTCTATCACCTCTTCCAACGTCGAAGGATCGAAATATTCGAATGCCCTTGGGATCATGTATCAACTCCAGCGTGTGACACAGTAACCGGTCAATGGAACCGTGTCCTTCGACTTCGCTACGCTGGCGCTTCGCTACGCTCAGGATGAACGGGGATGATCCTTTCTCACCCGTTCGTCCTGAGCGTAGCGAAGCGAAGTCGAAGGACGCCATTCCGGTTGACCGGTGTTGGTTAGATTGGATGCTCCTCCAGCCATTCCAGATACCGGCGCAATCCGTTCTCGATATCGTACCGGGGCACAAAGCCCAGATCCGTTCTCGCCCGCTCCATAGACAGGGCCCCGCGAAGGCTGTCTCGGAAGAACGGTGACAGCTCGCCCCCTTCCTTGAGCCGGAAGCGGAATCCTGGGCGGACTCGGGCCAGGGCCGCAAGGATATCAGAGAAACGGAGATTTTCACCACAGCTCGCGTTGTAGACGCCATGGCGCAGCTTCGGGCTTTGGGACGCCAGCACCACGCACCGGGCGGTATCCGATACGTAGGTGAGGTCACGCTCGAGATCGTCCGCCAACTCGACTTCGTCACCGTTCAGCGCAGCCCGGCACCAGTGGAACACCGGTGACATGACGGTCCGTAAAGGGTTGGGGCGTTCCAGCGGACCATAGGGGGCTGAAAGGCGCAGGATGACCCCGTCGACGCCGAACAGCTCGAGATAACGGCGCACGATGTCTTCCCCGGCACGTTTGGTGATGCCGTAGATGCCGTTGGGCTCGAGGGGCGCCTCTTCGTCCAGGGGCACCCGCGGGTCGGTGGCGCCGTAGACGCTCGCGGAGCTGAGGTGAACGAATCGTTTCACCCCCGCCAGACGCGCGGCTTCCAGAACCGTGGCGGTGCCGCCGACGTTGACCAGGGCGGCCTTCCGCGCGGCCTCCGGCTCCAGGTCGCCGATGGCGGTGATGGCAGCCCCGTGGATGACGCGGTCGACCCCGTGGCGGTGGATGGTGGCAAGCAGAGAGTCGAGGTCCAGGACATCGCCCTTGACGCAGGTCACCCGCTCTCGGGCCGGTCCCAGAAAATCCCGCGAGGCGTAGTCTAGCTCGCCCTCGGCCGACAGGGCCACCACCGACTCCCCCAGCTCTGCTAGCTGGGCGACTACGTGGATACCCACGAACCCGGTACCTCCTGTAACGAGGATGCTCATGCGCCTTGCGGGCGGGTTTGAAACCCGCCCCTACATGTCTTCTGCCCAGCGAACGTTGCACGCATCTTGTCAACGATTCGCGGGAGGCGACTCACCAGCCGCCATCCGCCCGGCGATCATGCCGGTGATGAACGCTTCGGAGTTGTTGCCCGAGTTGAGGTAGAGGTGGCCGAACACGCCGCCCATCTCGCCGGCGCAATAAAGGCCGGGGATGGGCTTCTCGTAGGTGTCCAGCACGTGCTGGTCCTGGTCATGGGCCAGCGCTCCCTGCGTGTTGGTGATGACGGGCCAGACCTCCACCGCGTAGAACGGCGGCTTGAAAATCGGGAACAGGCTGCCGGCGAAGCGGCGGAAGTCGGTGTCCTCTTGCCGTTCGCAGATCTCGTTCCAGCGCGCCACCGTGGCCGTCAGGTTGTCTTCCGGCACGCCGATGGTGCGAGCCAGCTCTTCCAGGGTGGGCGCCTGCTTGATCCAGCCCTTGGCCAGTTCCACCGTGTTGTCCTCGCTCCAGTCGTAGCGCCGGGACGGATGGTCGCTGATGGGCGTGAACAGCGGCCCGGTGATGCGGCCGTTCTCGTCCAGGATCATGTGGGACGGTATCCGCGGGAAGTCCTTGATGTGCACGTCGTAGAGGCTCATGTCGCGCCAGGGGCTGTCCTGGGGCGCCGGCGGGTACTCGTCCATGTACCGCTTGCCGAACTTGTCGACGACGATCCACGGCATCATCTTGGGCCCCTCGTCGCCGCTCTTCAACGAGAACTCCTCGCCGGGCTTGGGCAGGTGGCTGGCGCCGTGGCGTCCCTGAATCCGGTGGCGGAAGGCGATGGGGAACTCGGGCGACTTGAAGCCGTAGCCGCCGTGGACGTGCCACATGTGCCACAGCCCGGCGCCGGCCTTCTGCCCCATCAGCAACCCGTCCCCCGTGTTTCCCAGGGCGCAGATGGAATGGAAGGGCTGGGCTTGCAGATACTGGAGCCTGAGTTGCTCGTTGTGCTCGAACCCCCCCGCGGCCAGCACCACGGCCTTCCGCGCCCGGATTCGCAGCGAGGCACCCTCCCGTTCCGCCACGACCCCGGCCACCCGGCCGCCCTCGTCGAAGATCAGCTCCTTGACCGGCGTGGAGAGGGACACGTCGATGTCCCGCTTGCCCACGTTGTCGTCCACTACCTTGAAGGCGATCCAGCCAGTGCCGTGGACCTGGAGCCAGGGATAGCACTGCGCCTCCTCGGTCTTCACCGCCAACAGCCCGATGGCGTCGCCCGGCGGGCCGCCGTCGAAACGGTAGGTGCCGCCGGTGCCGTGGCGCTCTTGCACCGTGATCTCGCTTTCGTCGGTGAGCTCCTTCATGAAGCCGGAGAGAGTGCGCAGTTCCCTGGCGAAGGCATGGATAACCGGATCCGGGACCGTGTTGAGGCACATCCGCTTGAGATACGCGAAGGCCTTGTCCACGTCGTCGGTGATCCTGAAGAAGCCTCCGGAGAGTATGGAGTTGCCGCCAGGATGCTCCATCTTTTCCAGGATCATGGTGCTGGCGCCGTGGTCGTGGGCGACGATGGCCGCCACCCCGCCGGAATACCCGTACCCCACCACCACAACGTCGACTTCCTGGTCCCAGGATGCATTCATGTTTCAACCCCGATGAATGAGAATAGGGTCAACCGATGCCGAGCCAGATGAACAGCTCCCCCGGCGGAAAAGGCAGGTGCAGCATGTAGTCGAAGAGGCCGTAGAAGAAGATCCAGGCCACCGCCGTCAGAACCGCGCTGATGCCCCACCTCTCGCCCGCCCCCAGTTTGAGATAGAGCAGTGTCGCCACCGCCGAGGCGGTGACGAACCCGAGGAACCAGATCATGAGGAAGAACCCCACCGTCCAGCCGACGATGGCCGCGGTGCGGCGGCGGACGGCGGCGCGCTCGGCGGCAACGGCCGCGGTCACTGCAACCGCCGGCGATGCCGGACTACGGAACTCCTGAATGAGCGCCAGGAGCGCCACCGCGAGACTCGGTATACCCACGGCCAACGGGAAAAGGGCTGCGGACTTCTCCACCGCGCCGAAACCGTACAGAGCCTCGTCGAGGACGTAGAGGAAGATCATCACGAAGAACAGGGCGAAGAGCAAGCGCCCCCACTTGGAGGGCTCTCCCAACTCCTCCGGCGCAGCGCCCTCGTACCCTTCCGCGGGCTTGGCCTCCCCTTCCCTTCGCCGGAGCCGCTGCCACAAGGGGTACAGCAGCGCGCCGGCGATCATGAGCCCGATGATGATAACACCGGGCCGCGTCACCCAGCTCATGCCGTAGATCTTCGTGGTCAGGAACAGGTTGTCGTCGGCGATGCCCCCCAGCACGAGCCCCAGCAGCAACGGAGGGCGCTGCCAGTCGTAGCGCACCATCAGCCAGCCCAAGGCGCCGAACAGCAGCACGACGATCATGTCGCCGAAGCTGTTCTTGACGGCAAAGCCGCCCAGATAGACGAGCAGCAGGAGGAAAGGGATGAGATAGGCACCCTTGACGAAGGTGATCCTGGCCAACTGCTTGAGAAAGAGGAGGCTGACGGCAACCG
Source organism: uncultured Binatia bacterium (SeqCode) (assembly GCA_965221155.1). GTDB lineage: Bacteria > Desulfobacterota > Binatia > UBA9968 > JAJDTQ01 > JAJDTQ01. The sequence goes on from OZ244869.1 coordinate 4,739,145, forward strand.
TGATCACGTTGGACAGGACGATGATCCAGACGAAGGAGAACGTCAGCGTCAGGTGCTTTTGCGGGTCCAGCAGGTCCGGGCCGGGAACGATGCCCTGGATGATGAACGCTCCCAGCAGGATCGCCATGCCGACGCTGCCGGGCACGCCGAAGGCGATGGTGGGAACCAGCGATCCGCCCTCCTTGGAGTTGTTGGCGGCGCCGGGCCCGAGGACTCCTTCCACCACTCCTTCCCCGAAGCGGCCTGAGTCCGTGCCGCTCTGGACCGCGTGGGCGTAGGCGATCCACTGGGCCGGCCCGCCGCCCATGCCGGGAATGAGGCCGATGTAGGTGCCGATGGCGCTGCAACGGAGCACCAGCTTCCAGTGCCGGAAAGTGTCCCGGATACCTTCCATGACCCCGCCCAGCTTGCCCGGAGTATCCCGGGCGATGCTGCTCCCCTTAATCCCCAGGTCGATGATCTCCGGGATGGCGAAGAGCCCCACGGTCACCGACACCAGAGAAAGACCGTCCCACAGGAACAGCACGTTCTGGCTGCCGAGGATGGGCTCCAGGGTGTATCGGGACACGCTGGTGATGGCGTCGAGCCCCACCATGGCCAGGACCAGGCCGAACCCGCCGGCCGTGAGTCCCTTGGCCAGGTTGCCGCCGCTCAACGACGCCAGGAAGGTGATGCCCAGGATGCTGAGCATCAGGAACTCGGGCGCGCCGATGGAGAGGACCAGGGGCTGGACGATGGGAATGGCCAGGGCGAGCGCGAAGGCGCCGAAGATGGCGCCCACCAGGGAGCTCATGAGCGCGGCCCCCAGGGCGCGGCCGGCCTCCCCTTTCTTGGCCATGGCATGGCCGTCGACGATGGTGGCCGCGGTGATGCCCTCGCCCGGAACCCCGAACAGCACCGAGGTAATATCGCCGGTGGTGGCGGTGACCGCGTGGCTCCCCAGCAGGAACGCAAAGGCCGTGGTGGGCTCCATCTTGTAGATGAACGGCAGCATCAGGGCCAGGGTGGTGGCTCCGCCAAGCCCCGGCAGGATGCCCACCACAAAGCCGATGGCGATGCCCACCAACATGAACAGAAAGGGGTCCTGTCCAGCCGCCGAAAAAGGCAGCACGGCCGCGAGGCCGCCGAACAGGGAGCCGAAGTAGTCAAGCATGGCTTGGAAGTCTCAGGATATGCCTACCAGGGTTCCAGGGCGGCCGCGTTACGGCCGGCGATGCGTCCGGTGACGAAGCACTCGGTGATGTTGCCGGCCTCCAGGTACAGGTGGCCGAAGGAGGACCCGCACTCGCCGGCGGAGTAGAGCCGGCGAATGGGCTCGTGGCGTACGTCCATCACGTGCTGCTCGCCGTCGTGCACCGGTCCCCCCTGGGTGTTGGAGACGATGGGCCAGACTTCCATGAGGTAGAAGGGAGGTGTATCGATGGACAGCCGGGTGCCGGGCAGGCGGTGGTAGCGGTCGGTTCCGCTGCTGGCGCACACCTGGTTCCATTCTTCGACCGTGGTGGCGAGTATCGCGGCATCCGCGGCGGGGATCATCCCGGCGATCTCCTCGAGGCTGTCGGCCTTCCGGATCCATCCCCTCTCCACTTCCGCCAGGTTGTCCTCGCTCCAGTCGTAGGAGACGTTCTCGTCGTGTACCGTCGGTTGTCCCACCGGACCCAGCTTGCGGCCCTTCTCGTCGAACACGAGGTATGCGGGGATGCGCGGGAACTCCTGCTTGTCCGCGTCATAGAACTCCAGCGCCCGATGGCCGGTGTCCTGGACCGCCGGCGGATACTCGTTCATGAACCGCCGTCCGTACTTGTCCACCGCGATCCAGGGCATGACCCAGTCGTCCTTGCGCGGCCCCCGGAAGCAGTGGCGGAAGGCCAGCGGAAACTCCGGGTACTTGAAGCCGTAGCTGCCGTGGAAATGCCACATATGCCACATCGAGGCGCCCACGTCCTGGGCCATGGTGATGCCGTCACCGGTGTTGCCGGTGAAGAGCGTGTACACCGGCATGGCCTCGAAATAGTTGCGCTTCATCTCCTCGTTGTTCTCGAACCCGCCGCAAGCGAGGATCACCCCTTTTCGTGCTCTGATGGCGATCTCCTGGCCCTTGTGCTCCGCCAGCAGCCCGACGATGCCATAGTCCGGATGCCGGACGAGGCGCCTGGCCGGCGTGGCCAGCCGCACCGAGATGCTGGGACGCACCTCGACGTTGTCGAGCAATACCTTGAACAGGCGCGCGCCGCCGCGAAGGCCCTTGGCCCACTCGAAACCCTGGTAGCCTTCCATGGGCGCGATCTTGAAGCCGTCCAGCCCTTCGCCTCCCGGAAAGGGATAGGTGCCGCCGTTCCGCTGCTCCTCCAGATCGAAGGGAGTCTCCTTGACCAGATCCTTGACGAAGTCCTTCATCTCCGTCATGCCCTTGGCCAGAGCCCGCAGCACGTCGTCCGGTGTCCTGCCGGCGTTGGTGTGTTGCAGATACTCGAACGCCTTGTCCTCGTCCAAGGCGGTGGCGATGCCGCCGCCGGCAAGGATCGAGATGCCGCCGGGGTTGGGCATCTTTTCCACGATGGTGACCTCGGCGCCGGCGTCCGCCGCCGCCACCGCGGCAACGCCTCCAGCGAATCCGAAGCCCACCACCAGCACGTCGGTCTCGATGTCCCAGCGGGCCGGGAGCCCGTTCTCATGGTTGTTCACGGTCTCTCTCCTTTCGTATAGCGCACCGTCTCCAGGAGCTTGTGTCGGGCGGCAACGCCGTGCGGGCACGGGCGGGTTTGAAACCCGCCCCTACATCGGATGTCCGGTTCCTGCGGCGCAGGCTCCTAGGACCGGCCGGGCAGGATCACGTCCGCCTTGCCGCGGGTGTTCACCACATCGCCCTGCCGGGTTCCGGTGATATTGACCGTCACCGTTCTGGTATCGCCGTCCTTGGCCGTGACCCGGCCCGAATACGTGGTCAGGTCGCCGTACAAACCGGGGCGGGCCACCTGCACGTTCAATCGCTTGAGGAACCCGTCGTCCCCCATCCAGTTGGTCACCAGCGGCGCCACCCAGGCGAACCGCATCACGCCGTTGTCGAAGGGCGCCGGCATGCCGCGGCCCGCGGCCATGTTGGCGTCCTCGTGCTGCTGCGAGTATTTCACCGGAAAGCCCGTCACCGGATTCACCATGGCGGTGTGCATGGCCTTGCTGAGGTCCAGATAACCCCAGCGCCCGGCCTTGTAGGACGGGCCGATGGCCGCGTTCCAGGCCACCATGTCGCCGATGGTCAGGGGGCCCCGCACGATGGGCGGAATCTCGCTGCCGACCTCGACGTCCTCGAAGAAAAGCGTGTCCGCCCCGCGGCGGTATTCATGGCGCCAGGTACCTTCGAGCCGTTCCAGATCCCCGGTGTCGTAGTGAGGCACCTCGTGCGCCATCATCGTCTGCAATCCGATCTGCGTAGCCATGATCATGGTGCCGGTGGCCCTGGCCACCAGGGCGTTCTCGTGGTTACGGTAGTCGATCTCCGAGATGACGAAGTTGAGCCGCCGCCCCTCCTTGTTGCGCTTTTCAAAGAACTCCTTCTGGCGTGGCTCGGAGTTCAGGGTATCCCCGGCGTACACGTGCCCGAACCACTCCACCTCCACGCCGCCGATAAGCGACGCCAGCGGGGCCTCCACCGGCGCGCCGTGAAGGATCGGGTAGCGGTTGACGAAGACGAAGGCGGGGGGCGCCGGGGTCTTGCCGTGTGTGGTCTTGGCTGCGTAGGCGGGGTCCGCCCACAAGGGATTGTCGTCATCCGTACCGTAGGCAAAGTGCTTGATGGCGTCCCCGGTCACCGAGCTGACCCACGGCTGACGCTCCTCGACGACCTTGCCCGTCATCCCCTCCGTCACCGCCTGCCACGCGTCGATGGCGGCGTCCACCTGTGACATGTCCACCTGCTGGTCCGCTGTCATGTATTCTCCTTGTCGACCTGGCGAAACGGCGATTTCCCGCTTCCGTAGGTCGGATTAGCCGAAGGCGTAATCCGACAGCGGACGGCGGCGCCTGTCGGATTACGCCTTCGGCTAATCCGACCTACGGGGAGTCTCGGGAGTCCCCCCGGTGATCGCGGATATCTCCTCTTCCGAATATCCCAATTCCTTTAGCAAGGAAACCGTATGCTCGCCCAGCAGCGGCGGATCGGTGCGTTGCGGCAAATCCGAGTCCCGGAACTCCACCGGGAGCCCCGGCAACGGGGACGAGGTCCCGTCCGGAGCCGTCAACTCGGTCATGTGGCCGCGTTCCTTGAGATGGGGGTGCTCGAACAAATCCGTCGGGGTATTGATGGGGGCGTGGGGAAGGTTGGCCGATTCGAGCCGGGCGACGATGTCGCGGAACTCGAAAGTCCGCACCAGTTCCTCGGCGTGCCCGGTCAACCGTGCGAACTCCGCTCGCCGGCCGGCGTTGTCGCGCAGGGCCTCCTCCGCCCAGAGGTCGTCAAGTCCGAATTCCTTGCAATAGGCTTCCCACTGGATGTCGCTGGTAACGCCGATGAACACGTGGCGCCGGTCCCGGGTCTCGAACACCCGGTAGATGCCCCATCCGAGGTCCTGTCCCACGCCACGCTCGGTCATAGGGGCCGGCACTTCTCCCGAGATGCCGGCCTTGGCAATGTGCTGGGAAACCAGGAACACCGCGGTCTCGAACAGCCCCACCCGCATGTCGTTGCCCTGACCATCGCGCCCACGCCTGAGCAGCGCCGCCAGGATGCCGATCACGCTGAACATGGCGCCGGTCAGGTCCACCACCGAGGCGCCGGCCCGAAGCGGCATCCCCGGGGGTCCGGTCATGTAGGCCAGCCCGCCCATCATCTGCGCCGGCTCGTCCAGCAGGTTGCGCTGGTCGTAGGGACCGGACAGGAACCCCTTGATGCCGCAATGCAGCAGCCCGGGCTTGATGCGCTGCAGGGCGTCGTGACCCAGGTCCATGCGCTCCAGCACGCCGGGACCGTAGTTGTCGATGAGAACGTCGGCCGTGCGCAGGAGGCGTTCGAAGGCTTCCCGGCCGCGCGGCGCCTTGAGGTCCAGGGCGATGCTTCGCTTGTTGCCGTTGAAGGCCAGGAAGTAGCCCTGGTTGCCGCGGCTGAAACGGGCCTGATCGCCGCTGCCGGGCCGCTCCACCTTGATGACGTCGGCTCCCAACGCGGCCAGGATGAGACCTGCCGTGGGGCCGGCCACGATGTGGCCGAGCTCAAGGACTCTGATTTCGTCAAGCATGGTGTGTGGGCGGGCGCTCCGGATCCGGCGAAGTGAGTTGGCACACGCTCGGAAAGGCTCCTAACAAAGCGCGCTTTCCCGTGTCAACCTGTGGGTTGCCGGCACGGCGGGATGATGATGGCGAGTGATCCTGCTCGTCCTGGCGTGAGAGTCCGCCGCTCAGGACGCCAGGATGAAGGCCCGTATGGGTACAGGCCGCCGGGAACGCGAATCGCCTTGCGACTCCAATACGCGGACTATTCTTCCCTGTAGGCGCCGAAAGCTCCCAGCAGGCTATCGCCGCCGACCACGCGAGCGCCGAACGTTCCGGCAACGGACCCCGGGGGTTCCGCGAAGGAAACCGGTATGTCGGTGGTGGCAAGACCATTGCCATAGAACTGACCACCCCAATTGCCCTCCACGGTTTGGCCGTTGAGGAGGCCGCTGACCTCGCCTCTGAAGAAGGCCGCATCGGTGTCTTGTATGGCGGCGGTTTCCAGCACCAGTTCTTCAAACAATTGTTCGCCGGTGGCCGAGTCTTTGCCGTCGGTCACCAACCCCACGATCGAATTCTCATCGAAGTCGGCCGTCAACTTGACACCAGCGCCAAAGCCGCGGAACGCGGATGGCGCATCCCCACCCGCGTACAGGCCGGTGGCGGCGCCTGCATATGTCGCCCGGCCTGCGACAGCGGCAACGAGCCCGACCTGAAACGGATCATTTCCACTGGCGGCAGCACCGACGAATGGACGGCGGGTGCCGCCAGGACCGGGTGTCCAGGCCCAATAACCGAGGGCCAGGTAGTCGCTGTCAGCGTTGTTCTCAATATCCGAGTGGAAAACGGAGTAGTATCTTCCTCCGGAGGCGGGAAGGAAGAAATGTTCAACTCCCTTCCATAGGGGGGCGTCGAGCGTGGGAGGTATCGCGGTGCGGTAACCCGGGGGTCGGGGCATCACTCTCGTATTCTGTCTGAGTCCTTGTTCGAGTTCTATCCTCTCGAATACCAGATTGCGGTCCAGGTAGCCCGCGTTGATTGCCCGATTGGTGCCCGGGGAATTCGGGTCCGAGTTGAGCGGGGCCAGGGTCACGCCGGTGTTCCACGTACCTCCGGTGATAGGGGCGACGTTGGTCGTGGAGGCGGTGCTGGAAACGACACTCCTGGTGGCGGCCAGTGCCAACCTGCTCGCTACGTTGTTCCTCACGAACTCCGGCAGACCGTTGAGGCTCGTAGCCATCCGTCCGTCGCCGGCGGGCACCCTCCAGGATGGGAGGGCGGCCGTGCGTTCATCGGGGTCGGGACCGTGGCCACCACCGCAAGCGGACAAAGCCATCACGCACAGACCAACGATTGTCAACGGCAGAAACTTCTTGATTGAAGCGATCGGAAGATCCATGGTTTCCCCTCCTGGTGAATAAAGCTCCCTCTGGGCGTGACGTTCTTTACCGTTAGACACGAAATTGACAGGGAATGTCAAGACCTCGCCACATCAGCTACAGCTACACACCCGTTACACCCATTGGCGATTCGGATGGCCTAGCCCTCTACCGGAGCCGTGCCGGCAGCGTCATTTCCAGCAATCCCCGGTGGCCCGCGAGACCCGCTGAACGGACCCAGCCCGCCAGGGCTCCGAACCGTTCCAGCGTCTTGCTGAACATATCGGGCGCCGGGGTGCCGGCCTCCGTCTCTCCGTAGCCGGTCAGCTCTTCAGCAAGGAGTTGAATGATGGATTTTCGGCGCGGGAACAGCCGCAGATGGATGGCGGCGTCCGGCGCGATCCTGGCCGCGCCGCGCGCGGCCTGGAGCGCCGCGGTGTAACCGCCCAACTCGTCCACCAGCCCGCGCTCCCTGGCGTCGGCGCCGGTCCAGACCCTTCCCTTGGCTACCGCCATCACCTGTTCCCGGGACAGCTTCCGGCCCTGCGCGACCTTGGATACGAAGTCATCGTAAACCGCGTCGAGCAGACGCTCCAGGCGTTTCCACTGGTCCGGGTCATAGTCCTGGAGGGTGCTCCAGAACGTCGCGTTGGTGTTGCCGGCTACCTGATCCCAGGACACCCCGAGCTTATCCCAGAGGCCCTTCGTCACCATCTTGCCGGCAGCCACACCGATGGAACCGGTGAGGGTTGCGGGTTGGGCGATGATACGGTCGGCCGGGGCAGCGATGAAATAGCCTCCGGAGCCCGCCACGTTGCCCATGGACACGATCACCGGTTTGCCCCGCCGCCGGGCCTGGAGCACCTCGCGCCAGATCACATCCGAGGCTACATAGGAGCCGCCGGGGCTGTCGATGCGAAAGATGATCGCCCGGACGTCATCATCGTCCGCGGCGCGGCGAAAGGCCCGGGCAAGGCTGTCCGAGCCCATGGACTTCTCCCCGGTGAGGGTGCGGTAGCGGCTGCGGCCGCGGTGGACCTGACCCAGACCGTAGATCAACGCCACGGTGGCGGAGTCGTCGATGCTGTCTTCCAGCCGCCGCCGGTAGCGGGACAGGGGCAGAAACGCGACGTCGGCCCCCAACCCCTCACGGATCAGGTCGTCCACCTCATCGCGGTAGCGCAACCCATCCACGAGCTTCGCATCAAGGGCCTCCTTGGCGGCGAAGGGCCCCTGCTGCATCAAATCCCCTACCGCAGCGCGGGAAAGACGTCGACCCTTCGAGATTCCGGCCGTCAACTGCTCCGTCAGGGACTCCACAATACGGGTGATGGCTTCTTTCTGCGCGGCAGTGAACTCGCTCTCGGTGAAAAGCTCCTTGATACCCTTGTATTCTTCCCGCTGGTTCAGCCGGTACTGCACGTCGAGTTTCTCCAGCGCACCCTTCAGGAAGTAGCTCTGGGCCAGCAGGCCGGTCAGGCCCACGTCTCCCGACGGTTGCAGGTAGATCTTCTCGAACGCCGCGGCCAGATAGAAGGCGCCGTTGCCCGGCCCGAAGTCGCCAAAGGATTCGGCGAAGGCGTAGGTTGGCTTGCCGGATTGGCGGAAGGTCCCCACCGCGTCGCGCAGCTCCTGAATCCGCGCCAGCCCCATGTTCGAGGAGCCGACCTGAGCCACCAGGCCCACCACGCGGTCATCCGTGGCCGCCCGCTCGATGGCGGCCACGGTTTCCCAAAGCTCCGGCGGGCCCTTCCCGAAAGCGGTCCAGGGCGTGAACTTCCCGGAGCCGTATTCAGGGACGTTGCGATCCAGATCCAGGGTCAGGACCGTCTTCTCGGGCACGGCCGGCGTCCGTATGGAGAACAGCAGCAGTCCCACCACGGCTCCCGCGGCGGCCAGCGTCACCACCGCGCCGATAACCATGAGAACTATTCGAATAATGCGCATTCGTCCTCCTCCGCAAGACGCGGTTGCGGACGACAAGAAAAGTCGCGTACCTTGGCATCCGAATAACCCGGACAGGACACCGGGGTCCCGTATCTGTTACACAGAAGACGTTGCCGGAAACGGTGCAGTATACAAGCCGGTCCGCGACGAGGAAACCGATGCTCCGGATCACCAGCCGCATCACATTGGATGAGAACGAGATCGAGGAGCGCTTCATCCGGGCCTCCGGCCCGGGCGGGCAGAACGTGAACAAGACCGCCACCGCGGTGCAGCTCAAGTTCAGGATCGTCGATTCCCCCTCCCTGCCCGAAGCGGTGCGGGAACGTCTCCTGCGTCTCGGCGGCGCGAGGGTGGACAAGCGTGGGGTGCTGACCATCGAGGCAAAGCGTTATCGCGACCAGTCGCGCAATCGCGAGGACGCCTTGGAGCGGCTGGTCAAGCTGATCCGCAAAGCCACGGAGAAGCCGGTGCCGCGGCGACCCACCAGGCCCACCGCGGGATCGCGGCAACGGCGCCTCGACGACAAGGTCAAACGGGGCGCCATCAAGAAGTTGCGCCGGCCTGATCTTGAGGAGTAACCCCGCTCCCCCGCTTCCCAGCTCGGCGGCGGGTCAGTGCAGCGTCGGCGGCTCCTCGTCCTGCTTCTTTCCCTCGATGACCCGGAAACGCCGCTTGAGGCGGGCCAGCCGGAACCGATAGTACTCGCGCCTGACAGTCGCCCAGGATCGTCCCGGGTTCAGCATGTAGCCCCATTTGAGATAGAGGTAGCCGAACAGCATACCTCCGAGGTGTCCGAGGTGGGAGACGCCGGAGTTTCCGGGGCTGATGGACGAGAAGAAGGCAATGGCGCCGATGATGAGCACGAAGTACTTCATCTTGATGGGGAACAGCAGGTAGAGGTAGATCACGTTGTTGGGATAGAGCCGCCCGTATGCCAGCAGCACGCCGTAGATGCCGGCGGAGGCCCCGATGGTGGGTATCGCCTGGTTCGGTTCGAGAAACAGCACGCACAGACCGCCTCCCACCACGGCCACCCAGTAGTATTTCAGAAAGAACCGCGTGCCCCAGCTCCGCTCCAGGTCGCACCCGAACATCCACAAGGCCAGCATGTTGAACAAGATGTGAAACAGCCCGAAATGGAGGAACTGGTAGGTGAAGAGCTGCCAGATGTGGAGGTCGTTCCAGACGAGTTGCGGGACCAGGCCGAAGATCCACAGCAGTGGACGACCCGCCATGTACGGAAGCTGCAGGACGAAGACGGCGATGTTGACAATCAGCAGCCACTTGACCGCCGGCGTCACCGGACCTCCGAAGCTGAACGAGCCGTGGGCCTGCCGGGTCCGGTACATCATGATTTCACTATAACGTATTGCATGGGACCCCGTAAGCGGCTAAGCGTTGGATGAAATGAAGGCCTTGATTACCGGCGGAACCGGTGTGAACGGAGCGGCCACCGCGCATCTCCTGGTGTCCCAGGGGCAACGGCCCGTGCTGCTGGACAACCGGGTGGACATGTCCCTGGTCGCGGACATCGCGGACGACGTGGAGGTGGTCACCGGCGACATCCTGGACGGCCCGGCGCTGCAAGAGGTGGTGGCGGCCCACGGCATCACCCACATCGTGCATATGGCGGCGCTGATGCCCGGCCCGGCCGAGGCCAATCCCGCCGCCGCCATTGCCATCGGGGTGGACGGCACCCTGAACGTGCTGGAAGCGGCTCGCGCCTGCAACATCCGGCGTGTGGTCTACACCAGCTCCAACGCGTTTATCGGCGACGTCCGGGGCAAACACGGCCATCCGGAGTTTGCGCCGTTGGACGAATCCCTTCCGCCCAACCCGGCGGACATGTACGGCGTCACCAAGGTCTGCTCGGAAACGTTGGGCAACTACTATCGCAAGCGCTACGGCGTGGACTTCGTGGCGCTGCGCTACCCGTCCATCTACGGTCCGGGCAAGCTGGCCCGCCACGGCGTCCTTGCCCTGTACGGCAAGCTCATCGAAGACGTCATCGCCGGACGCGAGTTCTCGATCCCTCGCGGCGGCGACCAGCGGAACGACGTCGTCTACGTGGGCGACGTCGCCCACTCCATCGCTTTGGCACTGAATGCCGAGGGCCTGACCCAGGGGACCTTCAACGTCGGCACCGGCCGGGGAGTCACCCTCAAGGATTTCGCCACGGTGTTGAAACGTATCTTCCCCGACTCCAGGATCGACATCGGCCCCGGCCTCGACTTCCGCGAGGGCTACAAGCAGAGCTACTGCATCTTCGACATCGGCAAGGCCCGGCAGCAATTGGGCTACGAGCCGCAGTACGATCTGGAGCGAGGCATTGAGGACTATGTCGAGAGCATCAGGCGGCTGCACCTGCCGGTCTGATGCAGGCGGATCAAAGCCTAGTGTCGCCGAACGTTACGTCTCGACCCAGACGATGTGAAACCGTGCGATTTGGTTGAAGGGGAATGACACGATGAACGCGCAGGTGAGTGTGCCCCGGGATCGATTGATCAGGTTTTGTCGGGAAAACGGTATCCTGTGGCTCGCGATCTTTGGCTCGGCATTGCGGGAGGATTTCGGACCCGAGAGCGACATCGACATACTGGTCGAATTCGCACCAGACCGCATCCCCGGGCTGTTGGGTGTGGCTGGCATGGAGTTGGAATTGTCCGAGTTGTTCGGAGGCCGAGCGGTAGAATTGCGAACTCCCGAGGACCTCAGCCCCTATTTCCGGCGGGAAGTGCTTCAGGCGGCAGAAATTCAATATGGACAAAGATGACGAGTTCCGCTTGCGGCACATGCTGGACGCCGCCCGTGAAGCTGTCTCATTTGCACAAGGGCGGACCCGCCGTGACCTCGACACCGATCGCCAACTCGTCCTGTCGCTGGTGAAGGACATTGAGATCGTCGGTGAGGCCGCGAATCAGATTGCCGAGCCTACGCGCCGGCAACTGCCGGCGATACCGTGGCAACGGATCGTCGGGATGCGCAATCGGCTCGTGCATGCGTACTTCAGCATCAATCTCGATATCGTCTGGCAGACGGTACGGGCAGACCTGCCAAGGTTGATCCTGTTGCTTGCGGAGGCGATTCCACCCGAGCCCGGCTCGACACCGGAACCGGACTGATAGAGTGCGCGACCATCAAGTGTCGCTCGTGAGTTCGTCCCACGATGGGCCGTTCCGGTGGAACATGTTCATGACCGTGAATGTTCCGAGAGAGTCGATGGAGAACACGAAGTGACCCAACGCTCCCAAAAACAGGATGAACTTCGGTTTGCCACGGCCGCAGCTCGGCTGATGAAGTTGCAGTGGAAGCTCGCCGCCCGCGAGGACGGACTCCGGGGGCTGGAGAGAACAGGGTTCCCGTAAGATTCTGGATGCGGTGGCGACGAAGTCCACGAAAATCAGCCGATACAGGGAGAACGTCGCGAGGGAATTGCATCTTGGTGGCCAGAAGAGGCAGATGTCCGGCTATTGGTGATTGCGGACCACATGTGGAACTATCGCCAGATCGCCCCTGATCAAGACTTGACGGGTAATTTGCGTGGATTCAATGCCGTGTATTTCTTCCCTTCTCCGGAAAAGCCATTGGTGCTGAAGAACGTCTGACCGATAACAATGGGCGATCTCGACAGGGCCTGCCGGTAGTTCTGCCCCCCGGTTTGTGCTATCGTCCCGCCAAGAGCCTGCGGGGAAGAAAATTCAGGAGGTTGGGCCCATGAAACTCTACCATTTTCCACCCTCAACGAACTCGTTGAAGGTGCGGATCGCGCTGCTGGAGAAGGGGTTGGCATTCGAGAGCGTCGTGATCGACCTGATCAAGAAAGAGCAGAAGGACCCGGAGTATCTAAAGATCCATCCCTTCGGTCAAGTGCCTGCCCTGGATGACGACGGCTTCATCGTTTACGACTCCACCGTCATCAACGAATACCTGGAGGACGAATACCCCCATCCGCCGCTGTTGCCCGCAGGCTCGGAGGATCGAGCCCGTGCCCGTTTGATGGAAGACTACCGTGACAACCGCCTCAATCCCCACTTCGTTGCGCTGATCCACGAGTACCGAAAGCCGGAAGAGGAACGTGACGCTGCTCTCATTCAAGAGGCTCACGCGACCATTGGAGCCGCCTTCGCAGTGGTCGAGAGACAACTGCAGGGAAGGGAATACCTCGCCGGCTCATTCGGTCTCGCCGACATCGCCTACATGCCCGACATCGCGCTGCTGGAGCGCTTCGACGTGCCCCTGGATCCCGATTTCAAGAACGTGGCGGCATGGATCCAACGCCTGCGCACCCGGTCCAGCTATTCCGCCACCAAAAACTAGACAAGTTGTTCGTGCGCGGGCGGTTTTGAAACCCGCCCCTACAAGGACGCAGCGGAATGTCTCCATTCTTGCGACGGCTGCTTGCGTGGCTGGTGCACCTCTACACGGCCCTGGGGGCGGTGGTGGCGCTGTTCACGCTGGCGCTGGTGGCGCAGGGTCGTTATCGCGAAGCGCTGGCGCTCATGGGGTTGGCGCTGCTTCTCGATGCCACGGACGGGACATTCGCCCGGGCCGCGAGGGTGAAGGAGCTGGTCCCCGGGGTGGACGGCGTGCGCCTGGACGACATCGTCGACTATCTCAACTACGTCTTCGTTCCGTGCTTTCTGCTGCTATGGGCGGAGCTGTTGCCTGCCGGCCACGGGTGGTGGATTGTCTGCCTGCCTTTGTTGGCGAGCGCCTACGGCTTCTCGCAAACCAACGCCAAGACACCCGATCACCACTTCCTGGGGTTCCCTTCGTACTGGAACGTCGTGGCCTTCTACTGCTTCGTGCTGGAGTGGAGCCTTTGGTTCAATGGCCTTGTGGTCATCGTGTTGTCGATGATGGTGTTCGTGCCCATCCGCTACCTGTATCCCAGCCGCAATACCGTACTCCAGAGGCTCACCCTCACGTTGGGGGCGATTTGGGGAGTGCTTTGCCTGGTCGTGGTGTACTACCTGCCCGAGCCGCCCTACGGCTTGGTAGCGGCTTCGCTGTTCTTCCCTGCCTACTACCTGGCGCTGTCGTTCTGGTCGCACCTGGGGCATCGGCCCTAGGAGCGTGTGTCGGGCGGCAGCGCCGTGCGGGCGCGGGCGGGTTTGAAACCCGCCCCTACATCGGATGTCCGGTTCCTGCGGCGCAGGCTCCTAGACCTCGCTGACACGGCGTTTTGCCGTCCGTCCTGAGCCCTTCGACAGGCTCAGGACAGGCGTAGCGAGGCGTAGCCGAGCGAAGTCGAAGGACGGCAGCTCAAACGATGACGAACAGATTTCCCTACCGGGTGGGCTCCACCGACTCGTCGCGGTGGATTCGGATGGCGAGCACGTCGGCGTCGGCGCACACTTGCTGCTCGCAGCTCAGGGTGCAGTGCAGGAGGGTCTTCCGCCCTGCCACCTCGCGGATGGAGGCGCGCAGCTCCAGGGGTTCTCCCAGCGGCGTCGGGCGCCGGTAGTTGATGTTCATGTGGGCGGTGACGAAGAAGACCCGCGGCGCGCTGCCGATGGGCCGCTGTTCGTCCTGGTACGCCCGGGCTATGGCGAGGTTGAGGCTGTGGCAGTCGAGCAGGGTCGCGATGACGCCGCCGTTCACCACCTCGCGGCTGCCGCCGCTGTGGTGCGGCGCGGCGGTCCAGGTGCAGACGGCGTCCTCGCCGTCCCAGTGGCTTTTGACCTGGAGCCCCTGGTCATTGGCCGGTCCGCAACCGTAGCATACCGTGGTGGAGCCTTGATCCTGAAAGGCCTGCTCCTCGCTCATACGCTTCCCCCGTCCCTGGCCAAGGCCTCCGGCTAGCCGGCGCGGGCCACTCCCAGCCGGAGCTGGCCGATCCCGTCGATCTCCGCGGTCAGCTCGTCGCCGGGTGCCAGTTGTTTCTGGAAGGCCGGGGCGTCCGGGTTGCCGCTGGCGATCAGGTCGCCGGGATAGAGCGTCCCTACCTCGGACAGGTAGCTCACCAGCCGGGCGACGCCGTTGATCATGCCGCCGGTGCTGGCCGACTGCCGCAGATCGTCGTTCACCCAGAGGCGCATGTCCAGCGCTTGCGGGTCGGGTATCTCGTCGCGGGTGACGATCCAGGGGCCTACGGGCGCGAAGGTGTCGAAGCCCTTGCGCACGCAGCGGGTGCCCATGAGGTTCCTGCCCGAGCCGTATCCCCGGGCGGTGACGTCAAGGATGACGCTGTAACCGAACACGGCGTCCATGGCCTCTTCCACGGACAGGCCGCGGCTTTCCCTGCCGATGACCACGCACAGCTCCAGCTCCGGGAAGACGGTTTCGGCGTTGGCCGGAATGACGATGTTCTCCCCGGGCCCGATGACTGCGGACGGCGGCTTGAGGAAGATATGCTCCAGGAGTTCGTCCGGAGGTGTTTCCCGGGCCTCGCCCCGCCCTCCGGTGCTGGTGAGGTTCTTGCTGCCGCGCTGATAGTTGCCGGCCGCGCCCCAGACCTTTGACGGTTTCGGCACGGGCGCCGCCAGTTGAGCGGCGTCGAGGCTTCCCGGGGTCTTCTCCGAGATCGCGCGGTCGATGGCCCCGCGGTTCGCCTCATAGGATGCCGCAAGATCGACCATGGAGTCGCAGACCCCGTCCAGGAGGACCATCTTGTCGTCTTGCGTGACCGCGGCCACGCTGCCGTTCTTAAGAGTCGCAAAACGCATCGAGTACCTCCCTGCTGTTGTCTCGTGTCGCAGACCGGAGAGGTGCCCGCACCACCGTGGTCTTCATGGAACGGGCAGACTGCGACGAAACTGGAGCGAGGGCGTAGGCCCAGGAGCCTGCGCCGCAGAAGGACAAGGGTGTAGGGGCGGGTTTCAAACCCGCCCGCGTCCGCATCCCGTTGTCGATCGGTACAGGGGGCTAGTAGGAGTCCTTGAGTTCCCGGACCTTGGCGAACACCGAAACCGGGTCGGTTCCCAGACCCGGAAAGCGCTCGGAAAGCCCGGCCTGGATCTCGCCGCTTTCCCAGCGGAGAAACGGATTGGTCTCAAGCTCCTCACCGAGGCGGGACGGCACCGTGAACTGGTCCCTGGCCCTGAGCTCCTGAACCTCCTCCAGCCTACGGCGGACCTTCTCGTTGTTGGGCTCTACGGTCAGCGCGAACTGGAGATTCTTCTCCGTGTATTCGTGGCCGCAGTAGACCAGCGTGTCACCGGACAGGCCCCGCAGCTTTCCGAGGGACGTGGTCATCTGCTCGGGGGTTCCCTCGAAGACCCGGCCGCATCCGCCGGTGAACAAGGCGTCGCCGCTGAAAAGCTTGCCGGGAAATACGAAGGCGATGTGGCCGCGGGTATGGCCGGGGATGAACAGCACGGTGCCGCGCTCCTCCCCCACCTGGACCTCGTCCCCCTCCACGAGAGTATGGGTGATGCCCGGGATGCGTTCTTCATCCACCTTGGCGCCGAACACCTCCAACTCCGGCTTCTGCTGCAGCAGGTATTCGTTCCCGCCGGTGTGATCCCGGTGATGGTGGGTGTTGAGGATCGCGATGAGCTCGACGCCCTCCTCTTGCACCCGGCGCCACACCGGCTCTCCCTCGGAGGGATCAACGATGCCGGCCTTGTTGGTCTTCTCGCAGACCAGCAGGTAGCCGTAATTGTCTTTCAGCAACGGTATCTGAACGATTTTCATGACGACCTTTATACCAAAACCCGCACGGGCAGGCCACAGCCTTCACGGATCGATGGCGCACGGCGCGGTCCGTCGGGTCGAAGATTGACCTGCGACCCCGGTTTGCATACCCTGGAGCCATGCTGAAAGCCGGAGTCGGACAGTCCTCGCAATCGGATACACCCGCTGCGATCGAAGAGGCGGCCCGGAAGGCCATGGCAGGCCTGCCGGACGGAAACGCCGATCTGGCGTTGGTGTACGCCACCGTCGATCACGCCGGCGCCCTTGAACAGGAGCTGGCCGCGCTTCATCGGTTGACCGGCACCAGCAACATCGTGGGATGCAGCGGCCTGGGCATCCTTACGGACAGCGGCGAGATCGAGGGCGAGTCCGGCGTCGCGGTGATGGCGCTGGCTTCCGACACGGTCAGAGCCCGCCCCTTCGTCCGCGACTCCCTCAAGGGCAACGACGGCGCGGCGGGACAGGACATCGCCAACGCGGTGGCCCCCGACCATCCGTCTCTGACCGTGCTATTGGCCGACGGTTACAGGAGCCGCCCCGATGCCATGCTGGACGGCATGGCCCGGGCAGGACACTCCGGCCCCGTGGTGGGGGCGGCGGCGTCGGAGAACGGCAGCCACGGCAAGACCTACCAGTTCTACGAGGACCGGGTGACCAGCAACAGCGTCGTGGGGTTCGCCCTCTCGGGCGCCTTCGAGACGGTGATCGACATCACCCAGGGTTGTCAGCCGGTGGGCGAGCCCATGGTCGTCACCAAGGCTCAGGAGAATCTCATCTTCGAGATCAACCACCGCCCCGCCTTCGAGGTGTTCGTCGAGCTCGTCGGGAAACCGTTCCAGCAGGACCTGCGGCGGGCGCTGGCCTTCGTGTTCGTCGGGCTGCCTCCGGACCCGCGGCAAAAGGAGATCGAGCCCGGGCAGTATCTCGTCCGCAACATCATCGGCCTGGACGCCCAAAGGGGCATCCTCGCCGTGGCCCAGCCGGTGGAAGCCGGGCAGCCGCTGATCTTCACCCTGCGGGACGGACAGCGGGCGCGGGAGGATCTCCGGCAGATGCTGGAGCGCCAGACCGCGCGCCTGGAGGGCAGGACCCCGCGTATGGGCTTTTACTTCAACTGCTGCGCCCGCGGCAGCGGCCTCTACGGCGTTCCCGGAATCGATACGGCCTACATCCAGCAGGCGCTGGGCGGCGTGCCGGTCATCGGTTTCTTCGGCAACTACGAGCTCGGCCCCATGGCCGGCGGCAACCACCTCCTCACCTACACCGGAGTGCTGGCGCTCGTCACCGAATAAGGCGTCGCCGCGCGTCAGCGCCGCAGGCGTTTCTGTTTGTTGGCGAGGTAGTCCACGACGATATAGTTCCCGATTTCGTCGGGGGAAGTGTAGAAGACGCGGCCGGTGTTCATCCGGGTGAGCCGGTCCACGAAGCCCATGCGGTAGTAGTCCATCCCCAGCATGAAGGTGTTGATGCGGATACCGCTCTGGGTGCAGCGCCGGACCTCCTTGAGGGTTTCCCGGACGATCCTCTCATGCAGCAGCGCCGAGCCCCAGCCGCTGTGAAGGCGGCCTCCCCGGTCGACGTTGCAGGCGGTGGGTTCACCGTCGGTGATGAGGATGATCTGACGGTTCGTAGCCCTATTGTTTCCAAGTAGTTGCCGTGAATACCTCAATGCCTCCTTGATATCGGTACCATGTTCCATGAAGTAGGTGATGGCGACGATGGAAGGGAGGTCTTCGGTTCGGATGACCTTGGCGTTGGAGCGAAAGGCCACCAGGTGAAGCACGTCCTGGGGAAACTTGGTCTCGATCAGGCGGTTGAGCGCCAGCGCCACCTTTTTGCCGGCATGCAGGGCGTCGTTCATCAGCATGGAGTAGCTGACGTCGATGAGCAGCACGGTCTCGGTATCGGTGGAGAACTCGTTTTGATGGACCTGGAAATCCCGGGGCTCGATTCGGACGGGAACTCCAGTCCTCCCCTCTTCCAGGGACTTCATCAAGGTCTTGCGGATGTCGATATTGAGCGGGTTGCCGTATTCGTAGGGCTGGGTGTCTTCCAGGCGCATGCCCTGGTCGCCGGTCTTGGCGCTGGCGTGCTGGCCCCAGCGGTTCTTGTTCATGAGCTGAAAGATCTCTTTCAGGGCCTTGTCGCCGAGTTGGCGCATGCCCTTGGGGCTGAGCCTCAACCCGCTTCCCGTGCGTAAAAGGTGGCCCGCGTCCACCATCATCTGCTCGACGCCCTGGAGGTACTTGAGCTGCTCGTAGGCCTCTTCGCCCAGCAGCTCGCGCATGGCCTCCAGATCGAGGTCGGAGACGTCGCCGAGTCCCCGCCGCCCCCAACGCAGGAACTGCTCGAGGCCTCGTAGCTGCCCCAGGACCTGTCCGGCTTCCCCCATGCCCATGCGCTCGCTTCCCTGAAACGGGTACTGATTCATCAGTTGCTCGAGCTGCTCCATCTGGGACATGGCGTCGCTCAGGCGCTGGAGATCCTGCTGACTCAGAGAATCGAGGTTCTCCAGCAGGTTGTCGAGGTCTTCCACCGTGGCGTCCAGCATGTTGGGAAGGTTTTGCAGGAAATCGTCGTCGTCCAGCAGGCGGTTCAGACGCTCCAGCATCTGGGAAAGATCCGGCGCTCCCGGTCCGGTCAGGTTCTGCGGCTGTTGCATGGAGCGTTGGCCGATCTGCTCTCCGAGGCGCTCCTTGAGCTGCTGGTATCGCTCCTGGGCCTGACGCATCTTCTCGCCCAACTCCTCCATGTTCTGGGCATACTTGCCGGACAGCCGCTCCATGAAGTTGCGCATCTTCTCCTGATACGCTTCCAGCTTTTCGGCCAGCTCGTTCAGCTTTTGGCTCAGCGCCTCACTCTCTTCGGGAGACAGCTTGAAGGAGTCGGGCGAGTACTTGTTGAGGAGGTCCTGTTTCTGTTCTTCAGCCTGCTGCAGCAGATCCCGCAGCCCCTGCACCGAGCGCATGCCGTCATCGGACTCGAACCCGCGGCGCATCAGGCTCCGTAGCGCGCGGCGCACGCCTTCCTCTTCAAGAAAGGTATCCGACAACTGCTTGAGCAAATCGTTGGCGGTGGGGAACCGGATCTCCTGGGAGCCGTCCCAAGGCGTGTATCGATGGATCCTCATGCGGGGTCCACTATATCGCAGGCGCTTCCGGCACTGCAATACCGAAAATGGGGTCCGGCGGCCGCCGCTGGAATGGTGCCGCCGACTCGGTTATAGAAGGAAGGTCCATCACCGTATCCCGGAGGGAACATGAAGGTTACTGTCGATACCACGAAGTGCGACGGCCACGAGAAATGCGTGCAGGCCGTCCCCAAGGTTTTCAAGATGAACGAGCGCTTCATCGCGGAAGTCGCCGACCCCAACGGCGACACCGCGGAAAAGATCGTCCTGGCGGCGAGGATTTGCCCCACCAAGGCCATCACGGTGGAGGATGACGACGGGAACAGGCTGTTTCCCGAGGCTTAGCGCGTCCTGGCGGCGGTATTCCCCGGAACCGGCCCCCAGGCTGTTCCAAAAGGCCTGTCGCTACAGTGTGGGGCCGCACGAACCGTTCACTCGAATACGATGCTGGCAAAGCTGCAGATGGAGCCGATGGGGTCCATCTGGCCGTGGTCGTGGGCTACCAGCCGCCCCCGTTCGGCCTGCATCGACTTGAGCATCGTGTAGATGGGCGAGAATCCGCAGATCCGGCGCCGGTCGTTCTCTTGCGCCAGGTAGTCGCGAAACCCCTCCGGGTCCACACCCTCCACGTGGCGCAGCATCTCCCGGTCGGAACGTTTGACCGCCTCCAGCTCTTCCCCCTCGAAACCGTTGGCGTCGCCGTAACGCGGCCCCACGTGAGCCAGGTCGGCGCTGGCGATCAGGCAGACCCGGCGGCCGTCATCGGCGATGGTCTGTCGCAACGCCGCGATGAACCGCTCGATGGATTCGCCCGCCGCGCCGTCTCCGGGCGCCGCGCAGGAGAAGGAGCACAGTACCGGCACGATGGGTATCGCGTTGCCGAAAAGCTGCTGAATGAACAGCACCTGAAACTCGATGGTGTGCTCGGAACGGTGGGCCAACTCGTCCGCGAAGAGTTCTCCGCCATGGAGTGCCTGCAAACGGGATATGAACTCGGCCTCCACCGGCACCTCCCCCAGCGGCGTGGCAAAGCGCTTGCAGGTCAAGGCATAGGGGTTTTGGATTCCGTTGTGCCCGGTCCCCAGAATGATGAAGAGTTCCGGCGGCTCCGCCTCCGCCAGCTCCTTGTAGGCCCAGGCGTAGGCATGGCCGCCCAGGCGCAGGTCGATGTGCGGCACGACGATGCCGGGTATCCGCCGTTGCCGATCCCACCCGCCCGGTAATCCCGGTCCCTCGGGTGGAACGAACAACTGCCCCAGGCTTTCCTTCAGCACGGCGGCATTTTCGTCGTAGCTGACGCCCGCGTGAAACGCCTCGCGTACCGGTGACTCATGGAATGAACCGGCCAAGTGCCGGTAATGGCGCTCGAAGTTGTCGCTGTCCAGGAAGTAGCCTTCGTCCAGCACTTCGCAGAGCTGTTCCAGCAGTTGCAACGGAAACTCGACCTTGTACTTCTCCCGGTACGCCGCCTGGACTTCCGGCAGCGTCCGTGTGCCGTCGAGGAACTGCAGTGCACACGCCGCCTCGACACGGAGGCGCAGGACCTTGTCGCTGATGTGCTGGGGGTCGCGGAGGCCGAAGGTCTGTTTTCCCTGTTCCCCGGGAACCGGAAAGACGTCGACATACCGAAGGCGCGGGCGCATGGAGGAGTTTTCGTTGCCCATGGGAACAGGCTATAGCCTACAAGGCGCGAAAGGCAAGAATGCGAATGGTACGCGAGTCTGCCGTCGAGCCGGCGTGACGTAATAGAAATGAAGAACGGGACGATTACCGCCGTCAAGGGCATCCGGGTGGGTCACGCCACCAACCTTCGGGCGCGCACCGGCTGCACGGTGGTCCTGTGCATGGCCGCCGCCGGCGTCGACGTGCGCGGATTCGCACCCGGCACCCGGGAGACCGACGCCATCAGGCCCGGCCGGCGGGTGGGACAGGCCCACGGCATCCTGTTGACCGGCGGCAGCGCTTTCGGCCTCGATGCGGCCTCCGGCGTTATGCGATTTCTCGAAGAGCAGGGCGTCGGGTTCGCCACGGCCCATGGCGTGGTGCCCATCGTCCCGGCCGCCGTGATCTACGACCTGGGCGTCGGCGACGCGGGTGTCCGGCCCGACAAGGCCATGGGCTATCGCGCCTGCAAGGCGGCAACCGATGCGCCCGTACCCACCGGGCGGGTCGGCGCCGGAACCGGCGCCACCGTGGGAAAAGCCCCAGGGCTGCGCGCCGCAGACGGCGGCATAGGCTCGGCCTGCGCGAAGCTGCCGAACGGCGTAGCCGTGGGTGCCCTTGTAGTAGTGAATGCCGTAGGCAACGTCGTCGATCCCGCCACCGGGAAAACCGTGGCCGGCGCCCGCGACGAGAAGTCCGGCCGCCTCGTCGACGTAACGTCGAGCCTGAAGCATGGCCATGCACCGAGGACGCCCGGAACCAACACCACCATCGGAGTCATCGCCACCGACGCCGCCCTCTCCTCGGTGGAAGCCAACACCGTGGCCGCCATGGCCCACGACGGCATCGCCCGCGCCATCCGCCCGTCCCACACCCTGTACGACGGCGACACCCTGTTCGCCCTCTCCACCGGCAAACGCCGCGCCGACGTCAACGCCGTCGGAATCCTGGCCGCCGAGATGGTATCCCAGGCCATTCTGAACGCGGTCGGGAGATAGGCAGGCAGTGGGAATCCTGGCCGCCGAAGTGGTATCCCAGGCGATTCTCAGCACCGTCGGGACGGTAGACAGGAAGTGACGAGGAAGCCACCTAGGCCCCTAAGGGTTGCCACGGCCATCCCCCCAATCGTCATTCCGGGCTTGACCCGGAATCCAGAGGCGGTGGGAGGTGCGTTCCAGCCATACCCTCCCGTAGTCTCGGACGGATCGAACACTCACGACCGATCACGGAACAACGTTGCCAGCTCACGGACGCCGATGGCCTCCGTGGTTTCCGAAAGCGGCCAGCGGTCAGACCCGGCGTGTACGACAAAGGCGCTTGACGGCTTGATGTCCGCGCAGGCGAGATGAAAACCGCGTCCAACCCTGGCGGACAACGAACGCTTGATCTCGATGGCCCAAAGCCGCCCGTCGCTGTGCTCAACTACTAGATCGATCTCCGCACCGGCGCTCGTCCTGTAGAAAAAAGGCGTCGCCAACGGCGGTAGGACGGACAGCAGCGTCTCGATGACGTAACCTTCCCAACTCTGCCCCACAACCGGATGCCCCGCGAGTTGCTCCATGGTTACAATGCCCAGCAGCGCATGGACCAGACCGCTGTCGCGCACATAGACCTTGGGCGACTTCACCAGACGCTTGCCGACGTTGGCGTGAAACGGTCGGATTCTGCGCACCAGCAACAGATCGGCCAAGAGGTCAATGTAGCGGTTCACCGACTGGGTACTCACCTCCAGCGCCCTGGCCAGCGTAGAGGCGTTCAGAAGGGTTCCCTGTCGGTGAGCAAGCATCGTCCAAAGCCGCTCCAGGGTCGTGGCCGGGACGCGCGGGCCGAACGCCGCGACGTCACGCTCCAGGTAGGTGCGGATGAAATCCCTGCGCAGTGCCAGGCTGTCCTGATCGCTCTCTGCCAGATAGCTTTCCGGAAAGCCGCCTCTCAGCCACAACCGCTCACGTGCGACGTCCTCGTCTTCTATTTCCAAAGCTGAGAAGGGTACCAGATCGACATACGCAATGCGTCCAGCCAGTGATTCGCCCGATTGGCGTAGTAGATCGATGGACGCAGACCCCAGAATCAGGAACCGACCTGTGCCCTTCCCTCTTCGCCGCCCGCGATCGATGACCCCGCGTAGTGTCTGGAACAATTCAGGTGTCCGGTGGATCTCGTCGAGAACGACCAGGCGATCCTCCAGA
This sequence comes from uncultured Binatia bacterium (SeqCode), assembly GCA_965221155.1. Lineage (GTDB taxonomy): Bacteria > Desulfobacterota > Binatia > UBA9968 > JAJDTQ01 > JAJDTQ01. The sequence goes on from OZ244869.1 coordinate 4,762,295, forward strand.
TTGTCGAGAAACAGTCGGGGCTCGGCGAGTCGGGCGCGATCGTTCCTGTCCTCCAGGTCGAGATACACGCCATGGCGCGCTCGGCCGACTTCCAAGGCCAACGTCGTCTTGCCTACCTGCCGCGGTCCGATCAAGAGCACGGCGGCTTGCCGGCGCAGGGCGTTCTCGATGTCTTGGGCGATGAGGCGGGAGATCATCCTCGCAATTTATCCATGACTTGGATAAATCACAAGGAAATAGCCATGGAAATCACGGCCTCCAAGAGTGTGGCCACCTGCACAACCCAAACTCCCCACGGTAAATTTGTTCTGATTTTTGGCCGAGTGGCGGAGATCGAGCATTTGGCCACAGGAGTTGGAGGTTGGCATTGGAGGCGCATGTTGTTGGATGGGGTCGTGATCGGGCGGAGGGATGACGATTTTCTGAGGTGGTGGTGGTTTGTTGGACAGGAAGGCGGCAGAAACAAGGTGTATTGCGGGGAATCGGGCATGGCAGGGCGACTGGGGTTTGCCGAGGGTTGACGGTGAGGCGACGGATGCGGCTGGGGGGGAGGTCAGCGGGGTGCTGCTGGCGGGCAGGCGTTGGCGGTCATTTTGAGGAAGTCGAGGACCCGGCGCGGGTTTCTGGCGAGGTTGCGCATGGTCTGGGCGACGGCGAGGCCGCGTTTTTTGATGAGGCCGATGGCGAAGCGCCGGAGGCATGTGATGTTCTCCGGGCCGTGACCGGTACGGATGCGGCTGCGGTCTTCGTCGAAGCTCCAGTCGAGGATGTGGTGTGTAGCTTCGATGGTCCAGTGTCCTCGATTGAGGGTGAGGAGGCGTTGTGGCGAGGCGGCCTTGGGGTCGAGGCTGGTGATCCCGTAGGAGGTTTCGCAGTGGCGTTTGCCGGACTTGACCTCGACGGTTTCTCGCCGCACGGCGAACACCTGACCGACGCCGGGGAAGTCGAGGTAGTCGTTGAGTTCGCTGGAAACCCAGATGGAACGACGCTCGTGGCGGCCGTGTTCGGGCTTTGCGGTTTCGGCGGCGAAGTCGGGGGCGCGCCGGGCGATGCTCGGGTGGAACAGGAGGTGGATATCGTCATACAGGTTGGGCTGGTTGCGCTTGACGGTGAACAGATAGTGGGCGTTGCGGTGGAGGAGATAATGGGCGAGGGCGCGCTGGGTGAGCAGGGCATCGGCGGTGAGGGTGAGGCCGGCGATATCGGGCAGGGTGTCGAGCAGGGGAATGGCAGTGCCGATCTCGTTGGTGCGCTTCTCCCCGTCGGTGGCATCCGGCCTCAGACCGACTTTTTTTGGGCCCAGGATGCCTTGCTGTCGTGGCCGACGATGCCGAGCACATGAGCCTGGTTGCCATCGGCATCGATGGCGCCGCGCAGGGTCTTGCCGTCGATGGCCAGGGCGCTGTCGCCGCCGCCATGAGCCTCGTGCCATGCGCGCAACGCCCGGTCGAGTTGGGCCGGGTCGACGCGGATGAGCAGGCTGCGGATGGCCGACAGGCTCGGCGCCTGGCAGCGGCCTTGGCGGCGGCGCACGCGGAAGCGTTCCAGCGCCTTGGGTCCGAGGTCCTGGACCCATTCGCTGATGGCCTTGTAGCCGCGCATGCCGCACAGGGTCGCGGCGGTGGCCAAGGCCAGCACCGTGGGCAGCGCATGGCGCCGTCCCTGCCGGCGGCGGGGGTCGTCGATGGGGTGGAAGAAGGCCGGAAGGGATCGCATCTGTGCGGCGTTGAGCATCATCTTGGGCACTCCATGTCGCAGGCGGGGATCGAGAGCATCCGCCCGGAGTTGGTCGCGCGCGGTGCGCGACAGGGGATGAACGAACACTCGCTTCGGCAGCGCGTGTTGGCCGTAGCTGTAGCCCCGCCGCTGGCGGCGGAAGCCGCGGGTGCGCCCCACCTCGATCCAGTTGGCGGCCCGGTAGACGGTGCCGTGGAAGCGCCTGGGATCGACGAAGGTCTCCACCAGCAGCAGCGCATGGCCGAAGCGCACCGGCCAGTCGCGGACAAGGCGGCGCGTGCACAGCGACAGCACCCGCGACCCGAGGTTTGGCGGAGCGCCCGGCAGGATCAGGAACCGGGAGTTGTTGGTGATAAGGTGCAGCCGGTCAAACTGGACGCCGTAGTCCCAGCCGATCCAGCGGTCCCGTGCGCCGCACTTCAGCGCCGGCGCCGAGAACACCGCCAGCGCCAACCATTGGCCGCGATGATGGGCCACATAGCGCAACGTCTCGCCGATCCCCGGCAACGCACCCAGATAGTGGTACGCCTGCATCAAGGCCCGAAACCGCCCCTCGTCTTCCGCCGCTACAAGGCCGACGGACACCTCCGAAAGAATCGTCAACGCTCCCATCCCCCCACGTCCGGGTTGCTCCACCTGTATCAGAGCCCGCGACGAATGTCCAGCCCCGCCCGTATCTCATTGTCAGCATTGAAAAAACCATGAAGGATAAATCCGCCCTGGCTGGGCGACCACGGTAAATTTGTTCTGATTTTTGGCCGAGTGGCGGAGATCGAGCATTTGGCCACAGGAGTTGGAGGTTGGCATTGGAGGCGCATGTTGTTGGATGGGGTCGTGATCGGGCGGAGGGATGACGATTTTCTGAGGTGGTGGTGGTTTGTTGGACAGGAAGGCGGCAGAAACAAGGTGTATTGCGGGGAATCGGGCATGGCAGGGCGACTGGGGTTTGCCGAGGGTTGACGGTGAGGCGACGGATGCGGCTGGGGGGGAGGTCAGCGGGGTGCTGCTGGCGGGCAGGCGTTGGCGGTCATTTTGAGGAAGTCGAGGACCCGGCGCGGGTTTCTGGCGAGGTTGCGCATGGTCTGGGCGACGGCGAGGCCGCGTTTTTTGATGAGGCCGATGGCGAAGCGCCGGAGGCATGTGATGTTCTCCGGGCCGTGACCGGTACGGATGCGGCTGCGGTCTTCGTCGAAGCTCCAGTCGAGGATGTGGTGTGTAGCTTCGATGGTCCAGTGTCCTCGATTGAGGGTGAGGAGGCGTTGTGGCGAGGCGGCCTTGGGGTCGAGGCTGGTGATCCCGTAGGAGGTTTCGCAGTGGCGTTTGCCGGACTTGACCTCGACGGTTTCTCGCCGCACGGCGAACACCTGACCGACGCCGGGGAAGTCGAGGTAGTCGTTGAGTTCGCTGGAAACCCAGATGGAACGACGCTCGTGGCGGCCGTGTTCGGGCTTTGCGGTTTCGGCGGCGAAGTCGGGGGCGCGCCGGGCGATGCTCGGGTGGAACAGGAGGTGGATATCGTCATACAGGTTGGGCTGGTTGCGCTTGACGGTGAACAGATAGTGGGCGTTGCGGTGGAGGAGATAATGGGCGAGGGCGCGCTGGGTGAGCAGGGCATCGGCGGTGAGGGTGAGGCCGGCGATATCGGGCAGGGTGTCGAGCAGGGGAATGGCAGTGCCGATCTCGTTGGTGCGCTTCTCCCCGTCGGTGGCATCCGGCCTCAGACCGACTTTTTTTGGGCCCAGGATGCCTTGCTGTCGTGGCCGACGATGCCGAGCACATGAGCCTGGTTGCCATCGGCATCGATGGCGCCGCGCAGGGTCTTGCCGTCGATGGCCAGGGCGCTGTCGCCGCCGCCATGAGCCTCGTGCCATGCGCGCAACGCCCGGTCGAGTTGGGCCGGGTCGACGCGGATGAGCAGGCTGCGGATGGCCGACAGGCTCGGCGCCTGGCAGCGGCCTTGGCGGCGGCGCACGCGGAAGCGTTCCAGCGCCTTGGGTCCGAGGTCCTGGACCCATTCGCTGATGGCCTTGTAGCCGCGCATGCCGCACAGGGTCGCGGCGGTGGCCAAGGCCAGCACCGTGGGCAGCGCATGGCGCCGTCCCTGCCGGCGGCGGGGGTCGTCGATGGGGTGGAAGAAGGCCGGAAGGGATCGCATCTGTGCGGCGTTGAGCATCATCTTGGGCACTCCATGTCGCAGGCGGGGATCGAGAGCATCCGCCCGGAGTTGGTCGCGCGCGGTGCGCGACAGGGGATGAACGAACACTCGCTTCGGCAGCGCGTGTTGGCCGTAGCTGTAGCCCCGCCGCTGGCGGCGGAAGCCGCGGGTGCGCCCCACCTCGATCCAGTTGGCGGCCCGGTAGACGGTGCCGTGGAAGCGCCTGGGATCGACGAAGGTCTCCACCAGCAGCAGCGCATGGCCGAAGCGCACCGGCCAGTCGCGGACAAGGCGGCGCGTGCACAGCGACAGCACCCGCGACCCGAGGTTTGGCGGAGCGCCCGGCAGGATCAGGAACCGGGAGTTGTTGGTGATAAGGTGCAGCCGGTCAAACTGGACGCCGTAGTCCCAGCCGATCCAGCGGTCCCGTGCGCCGCACTTCAGCGCCGGCGCCGAGAACACCGCCAGCGCCAACCATTGGCCGCGATGATGGGCCACATAGCGCAACGTCTCGCCGATCCCCGGCAACGCACCCAGATAGTGGTACGCCTGCATCAAGGCCCGAAACCGCCCCTCGTCTTCCGCCGCTACAAGGCCGACGGACACCTCCGAAAGAATCGTCAACGCTCCCATCCCCCCACGTCCGGGTTGCTCCACCTGTATCAGAGCCCGCGACGAATGTCCAGCCCCGCCCGTATCTCATTGTCAGCATTGAAAAAACCATGAAGGATAAATCCGCCCTGGCTCAGGGGGAGCGGCCCTTTGACTTGGCGAATTTTACCGTGGTCGGCTAACCCGACCTACAGCGTGAAATGGTCCTGAAAGCATATTGGGTAACCAGGATTCTTCATGGGAGCGCGTCCGTACCGAAACAGCTACGCTGGCTGAAGTTTGGCCCGTGTGTGAGCGACACGGGGCGAATGTATGGCTTTGCTCGCCGGCGCGTCACCCTTCCGGGAACGGCATGACACGGCGCAGGTAGACGTCGAAGAGGGGGACGGTGAAGGCGGTGTCGCCGTGAGCGGGGCTGTAGATCATGCCTTTGCTGATGAGCTTCGCACGGGTTGGGGCTACGACTCGAACGGACTGGGCAAGGATCTGGGCGATCTCGCCGGAACGGTGCGGGCCACCCCCGAGGCCGGCCATGGCTCGCAGGTAGCGCTTTTCGGATGGCGCCAAACGATCGAAACGCGCCCGAAAGAAGCTGGCATCCAGTTCAGCAGTGGCCTGCCGGCTGGCGGCCTCGACATCTGCTGCCGTCACGGGAGATGACGTGGCGCAGTCCCAGCAGTGCTTGCCCCACTCCTGCAGGAAGTACGGGTAGCGCTGGGTGTTTTGCAGCACCGTCTCCAGGGCGTCGGGTTGGAAGGCAACGTCGAGACGCCTTGCCGGCGCTTCAATGGCGAGCCTGGCGGACCCGGGATCCAGCGGACCGATCTCCGGGAAGGTGAAGAGGCGTTCGGAGTAGGTCTTGGCGGATGCGGTACGGGCCACGAGTTGCGGCAGGCCGGCGCCCACCAGCGTTATCGGCAACCGACTCTGGGCGGCGCGGTGAAGGGCCGCGATCAGCGCCGCGAGCTCGCGTTCCGCCACGTACTGCAACTCGTCGACAAAGAGCGCTACGGCGGTGTCCTGGTCGCGGGCCGCCTCGCCGACGGATTCCACGAGGGCCGTCAGGTCAGCGTCCAGGTTACCGCTGTCGGCGAGGCCGCGTTCCGGTGCGAGGTCCAGGCTGACGTTGAGGTCGCGGCGCCCTACCTTGATCGCGCCGACGAATCCCGCCAAAGCCCTCAGCGCCCGGCGCGCCGCGTCGCTGGCGGCGGCGAGGCGGTTCATGCGCACCAGCGCAGCGTGTAACGGCGGGATGAGCAGAACCGGCAGCGATGGGTCTTCCGGGGCTTCCAGCAAAAGCGTCGTGAACCCCCGGCATCGGGCGTCCTGGCAGATCCGGTTGAGGAGGTGCGGAGTGCCATCCTGCGCAACACGCGGATTGCCGCGATCTGTCTTACCCACGGCCGCGATCGCGACTCCGCTTCATTCCCGAAGCTTGCGGCGCGGCTTCCGACCGAGTTGAGGATTCCCGGTCCGCGGTGGCCACAAGGTCGCCAATGTCGACACCGAGCGCCTTCGCCAGAGCCGCGTAGACCTTCACGGTGCCCTCGCGTTTGCCGGACTCGATTTGAGAGAGATAAGGCCCGCTCAAACCGATCTCCGCCCCCAATTCTTCCTGGGTAAGGCCTCGGTGCTCCCGCCATACCTTGACGGTATGTTCTCCTTCGACCAGACGTTCCACGACATCGCCCGGAATCAGCTCTTCTTCGCCGCGTGCGAGCCTCTCCTCGAAGTCCTGGCAGTCGCGCAGATCCTCGAGTAGCTCCAGACGCTCAATGAGTGCCATGTATTCGTCGTAGGGCAGCACGGCGAATGCCGGCTTCTGATCACGGTCGCTGATGATCTGAGGGTTCATTCGTACACTCCTCCTCTCGGCGCAATCTTGACTACCACAAGGCGCAGCCCATCCGTCTCGATCTTGTAGATGACTCGCCAGTTGCCTGACCGCAGCCGGAAGTAGCCGTGCATTCCCCGCATCGACTCGGTGTTGTTGTCGGTCGCAGAAGTCGCCACAGGGGTTGAGCCGGCCCTTCAAATGACAGGGAAGACCCCGTCAGTCCACGGTCCGCGGATCCAGGATGTCCCGCAATCCGTCGCCGATCATATTGAAGGCCAGCACCACGGCGAAAATGGCGGCCCCGGGCGCAATGGACAGCCAGGGCTGACTGAGAAGCTGGTTGACCCCGTCCCGGATCATGCCTCCCCAACTGGGCGTCGGCGGCTTCACGCCGAGGCCGATGAAGCTCAGGTTGGCCTCCTGGAGAATGGCCGTTGCGGTCCAGAGGCTTGCGACCACCAGGACCTCGTTGGAGATGTTGGGCAGCACGTGCTTGCAGATGATCCGCAGATCGCTCATGCCCAGGGCGCGGGCACCCTGGATGAAGTCGCGCTCTCGTAGCGAGATGGCGGAGCCCCGGGCGATCCGCGCGAATCTCGGGGTGATGGCGATGGCGATGGCAATGGACAGGTTCACCATCCCGGAGCCCAGGACGGCCAGCACCATCAACCCCAGAATCGTCGTCGGGAAGGTCATCAACAGGTCGGTCAAACGGACGGTCAAGGTGTCGATGACACCGCCCTTGTAGCCCGCGACGACGCCCAGGGTGCTGCCGCATACGAGCGCCATGCCCACGGCGGACAGCGCGATGCCCAGGGACACACGCCCCCCCATGAGGATGCGTGACAGGACGTCCCTGCCGTAGCTGTCCGTGCCCAGCACGTGCACCGGGCCCGGAGGGAGATCCCCCTGCATGAGGTCTTGCCGGATAGGATCGAAAGGAACCAGCCACGGCGCGAGCAGCGCAACCAGGAGGATCAGCGTGGTCAGGACGAGCCCCACCAGGGTGGTCTTGTTGCGCTTCATGCCCCGCCAGATCCTTCGGCGCCGGCGCCGGCTGGCCGAGATCTCGCCGCTTGTGGGTTCACGGGTAGTGGTGTTCATGGTTTCACTTGTACTTGATCCGCGGGTCGATGAACGCGTACGTGAGATCGGTCAGGAGATTCACCAGGACGATGATGCCGGCATAGAACGTCATCACGGCCTGGAGCATCGTATAGTCGTGCGTATTGATGCCGCCCACCATGAGCTTCCCCAGGCCCGGCCGGTTGAACACGATGGTGACGAGGATGGAGCTCCCGATGAGGATGCCGGTGTAGATGCCGACCACCGAAACCACCGGCATCAGGGCATTCTTGAGCGCGTGCTTGTACATCACCCAGTGCTCCGTGAGGCCCTTGGCCCGCGCCGTGCGCACGTATTCCATATTGATCACCTCGAGCAGGGCGGACCGTGTCACCCGGGTGATGTAGGACATCATGGCCAGGCCCACGCTCAGGGCCGGCAGCACCAGGTGGTGCAGGCGGTCCCAGGGGTCGTTCAGGTCGCCGGCGCCGATGACCGGGAAGAGGCGCATCTGGTAGGCGAAGAAGAAGATCAGCAGGATGCCCAGGTAGAACGACGGGGTGGAGATGCCGGCCAGCGAAAGGACCCGGGCGACATAGTCCGTCATGGTGTTGCGGCGGCGGGCCGTGAGGATGCCCAGCGGTATGCCCAGCAACAGCCCCACGGCCAGCCCCGAGACCGCGAGATCCAGCGTGTACGGGAGCGCCCGCAGGATCTGCGGCAGGATGGGGCGCCGGTTCGCCATGGAGATGCCGAGATCGCCCCGCAGCAGGCCCCAGACGTATTCGCCGAACTGCACCCAGAGGGGTTCGTGAAGGCCCCAGCTCCGGCGGAACTGCTCCAGGGCTTCCGCCGGCGCCTCATCACCCAGGATGGCGTAGGCGGGGTCGCCGGGCAGCACCCGCATGACGAGGAAGATGAAGACCATCACCCCCAGCATCGTGGGGATGGCCCAGAGGCTCCTGCGCAGGATGTAGCCGGACATGGGGTCAGTCGCTGATATCCTGCAGGAACCAGCTCAGCGGCAACTCGTGGCCCAGGCCCCGCGCCCGCGCGCCCTCGTAGACCTTGAGGGCCGACGCCGCAAACTGGATGGCGTTTCCCTGGGTGACGAAGCAGGTGATCTCCTCCGGCCCCGCCCTTCCCGGGTAGTCTCCGAGAACGACGTCGGACAGGAAGACCCGTTTCTCCTTGCCCAGCAGCCACTCCTCCCTTCGGAGCCACTCCGTATCGATGGGCTCGTAGCCCACCGCCGGGCGCCGCTCCGGATCGGCCACGTGATAGTCGGTCCTGGGCGTCCGGGAATAGACGTACCGGTGGCACCGCCGAAAGACGTCGTCGTCGATCTCGTTGGGCAACACCGACAGTACGTGCATTCCGGGCTCCAGCCAATCCCCCTTGACCACCGGCGCCAGCGAGTTGGTGCAGGCGGCGACGATGTCCGCGCCCTCCATCACCCGGCGCGGGTCGTCCACCGCCGTCACCGGAACTTCCAGGTTGCGGCTCGTGCGGTCGGCAAAAGCCGCGCGGTGCTCCGGGTTGGGACTGTACACGAGGATCTTGCGGATGGGCCGGACCTTGGTGATGGCCAGCGCGTGTGCCGTGGCCATCCCGGCCGTGCCGAAGAGGCCCAGGACGGCGGCGGTCCTCACGGGCCATGTGCTTGACGCTGATGGCCCCGGCGGCCCCCACCCTCATGTGCTGGATGTGGCCGTCGTTCATGATGGCCAGGGGCGCGCCGTCGTCGGTGCTGAAGAGCAGGATGAGGCCGCAGAACTTGCCGGGCGCCACGCAGTATTTCTTGACCTGCGCCCCGCCCGGCGGAAGGATGTCGGACTTCATGCGGATCGCCAGCGCTCCCATCTTCGGGAGCGCCGAGGCCATGGGGTCCCAGGTGTACCAGCCGTCGCCGCCGGGCCGGGGCACGGAGTGGGTCGCACGGGTGGCCGTGGCCCGCCCCGACCCGTATTCCCGATAGGACTCCTCGACGGCTTCGATGGTGTCCTCCATGGTGAGGACCCGCGCCGCGGTCTCGTTGTCGATGAAGAGCACGCTCCGTTGCGCGATCTCGCGGTCGGCCTCGGCGTTGCCGTGGTAGGTGACGTAAGCGTCGTTTTCCATGGGAACCCGCTACATCAGCCGGGCGTCCCACCTCAACGGCACGCAGATGCACAGGTCCGACTCCAGCTTGAACCCGAGGTCGACACTGGTCTTCCGCGCATAGACGTTCTTGATCGTGTGGGTCGGGAGCGCCGCCAGATCCTCCAGGATCTTGGTCTGGGCGTCGCCCCACAATTTCTTCTGGACCTGCGGGTCCATCTCCTTCTTGGCCTGCTGGATGTCCGCGTCCGCGCCGTTGAAATGCGAGAAGTTCCTTTTGGCGCCCTTGACGAAGAACTCCTCCAGGATGAAGTTCGCGGTGGGGAAGCGCGTGGCCGCCCGCAGCACCAGGGGGTTGCTTCCCTCGTCGTTCTTCTTGTGCCAGGCGGGATGCGCGATCACGCTCAGGTTGACGCCGATGCCCACCTGCGCCAACTGGTTCTGCAACACCTCGAAGGCGCGCCGGAACATGGGCTTCTCGCTGATGAAGACCGGGTTGAGGTTGAAGCCCTTGGGCAGGCCGGCGTCGGCCAGGAGCTGCTTCGCCTTTTCCGGGTTGAAGTCGTAGCGGAGCTCCGCGGGGACATCCTGCAGCGCGCCGACGAACGAAGGCGGTATCACGCTGTAGAGCGGCGAGGCCACGTCCGGGCCGATGAACTGCACGAGCGCGTCCCGGTTGATGGAATGGGCGATGGCCTTGCGCACCCTGAGGTCGTCGAGCGGCTTGCGCTTCCGGTCCATGTGAAGTTTCACGACCGTGGACGGCCCGAACGATTCGATGACGACGTCCGGTCCCTTCACCTGGTTGATGGCGCGCTGTTCGCGCGTCAACTCGATGATGTGCAGCTCGCCGGCCTTGAACGCGAGATTCCGGCTGCTGGCATCCGGCAGGAAGCGGAAGTCGATCCCGCTGATTTTGGGCTTGCCGAGATAGTATTGGTCATTGCGCACCAGCACCAGCCGCTCCTGGGGGATGTGTTCCTTGAACGCGAACGGGCCGGTGCCGATGGGATGGGTCCTGATCTTGTCGCCGAGCTTCTCGGCGGCCTTCCGGCTCATGATCATTCCCGCCTGCCAGCCGAGCAGATTCGGCAGCAGGGCGATCTGGGTCTGGGGCGTCTTCAGGGTGATGCGGACGGTGCGTTTGTCCAACGCCTTGACGTCGTCGAACCCCCGGTAGAACTTGTGGTAGATGCTGGTCTTCTTGTTTCTGGCGCGGTTCAGCGAGAACTCCACATCGGCGGCGGTGAACTCTCCGAAACCGCCGTGGAACTCCACGCCCTGCCTCAGCTTGAAGGTCCAGGCCTTGAGATCGCCGGAGTGCTCCCAGCTCTCCGCCAGATCCGGCTGGAACCGCTCGGCGTTCACCTCCCCCGGCGTTGGCCGCACAAGGCCACGGTAGATGTGCTCCAGCACGGCCTTGTCCGTCGCGTTGGGACCGCCCATGGGGTCCAGGATACGGGTGTCGGCCGCGGCCAACCCGTATTGGAGAACGCCGCCGTCCGCGCCGACGGCGAACGGACGAAGCGCGTTGAAGCCGACGATGGTGCCGCCGACAACTCCCATGCCCTTGAGAAACATGCGTCGATCGATTTCTCTCATGATCCGTCGTTCCTTCCCTTCCGGTGTAAGGGTGTCCTGAACTGAAGCTGATGGACACCGGCGTCAATCTGGCTTTACCCTGTGATTTCCGATATACGTAGCCCCCATAGGTTTCGAGATCCTGGAGTGCGGCGGCCAAGCACGGTTGAGCTACGCCATATCAAAGGGCGCGGCGCGCTGTCAACGAGACTTCTGGAGGAGTCGCGCGTGATACGAGTGGACCCCCACAAATGCGACGGGTGCGGCATCTGCGTTTACGACTGCGGCGCCGACGTCTTCCGCTTCACCAACAAGAAGGACAAGGTCTTTCCCTTCGGCAACAAGTACTGCGTCAACTGCTTCCTGTGCGAGCTCGTCTGTCCCGAAGACGCCATAGAGGTGGTGTTGCGGCCCAAGAAGAAGCGGGCTGCCGCCGCAAGTTCCTGAGCAGGAACATGAGCGACCCCATCCCCACCACCGACTGCGACGTTCTCATCATCGGCGGCGGTCTGGCCGCGTGCATGGCGGCGCTGGAGGCGTCCAAGCGCAACATGGACGTGGTGTTGGTGGACAAGGGGCGCCTCGGGCGAAGCGGCTCGAGCCCCACCTCAGGCGGGGTTCCCCAGGCGGCCTTCGCCCACGCCGACCCCCGCGACAGCAAGGAGATGCACTTCAAGGACACCATCGTCGGCGGCGACTTCATCCCCAACCAGAAGATCGTCCGGGCCATCGTCAACGAGGTCACCGACCGGGTGATCGAGCTTGAGGAGATGGGGCTCCACTTCAAGAAGACCCCCGACGGCAAGCAGTTCTACCAGGAGAAACGCCTCGGCAGTTCCTACGCCCGCAGTTGTCCGCCGGTGGGCGGCAGCGTGGGGATGCTCGGCTCGCTCCGCAAGGAGGTCTTCAACCGCGAAGTCCAGGTGCGCCAGTGGACCATGATCACGAAGCTCCTGCGGCAAAACGGACGGGTCACCGGCGCATTCGGCATCAACGTGCAGACCGGCGAATACCATGCGTACCGCGCCCGGGCCGTGGTGCTGGCCGCGGGCAGCGCCATCGGCATCCAAAAGTACACCAGCGCCAATTTCCTCACCACGGGTGACGCCTACGTCGCGGCTTTCGACATCGGCGCCCCTCTGGCCAATCTCGAATTCCTGGAGTTCACGCTGATCCCGGCTCCCGGCGGCGAGGCCATCTCCATGGCCGGGTTGTCGCCCTTCACCAGCAAGGGCGGGCGATTCTTCAACTCCCTGGGCGAGCGGTTCCTGGAGAAATACGATCCGGAGCGGCTGGAAGGCACCACCCGCGCCATCCTGGTGGGCGCCACCTACAAGGAAATGCTCGAAGGACGCGGCCCCGTCTACCTGGATCCGTCCTACATTCCGGACGAAAAATGGGATGACGAGATCCAGTTCGAGTACTCCCCCAAGCTCGGCAAGGCCGGCGTCAACTGCCGCTCCGACCCCTTCGAGTGGGTGCCGGCGCTGCACACCTTTCTGGGCGGTCTCGACATAAACGAGCGGTGCGAGGTCCCAGGGGTGGAGGGCCTGTACGCGTCGGGAGAGTCCGCCACCGGAACCCACGGCTCCAACCGGCTGTCCGGCAACGCCATCGCAAGTGCCTTTGCGTTAGGCGCCCGGTCGGGCAAGTTCGCCGCCATCTACGCGGCGGACGGTGAGTTGGGCGACGTGGACCCGGCGGAGACCGCCTCGGAGGTCGCGAGGATCGAAGCCTTCAAGCGCGCCGACGGCCTGGACCCCGCCGCGCTGCAACAGGAGATCAAGGAAATCGCCTGGGAGAGCACCGGCGTCGTGCGGAACGAGCGCGGGCTGACCGCCGGCGTGGAGGGTTTCCAGGAGATCCGCCGCGAAAAGGTCCCCCGGCTCAAGGCGGACAACGTCCGCGACCTCATCAAGTCCCTCGAATGCTCGAACCTCTCCTGGGTAGGCGAAATGGTCGGCCGCTGCGCCCTGGAGCGCAAGGAATCCCGCGGCCAGCACACCCGCGACGACTATCCCGAGAGAGACGACAGGAACTGCCTCAACTGGATCTCGGTGAAGAAAGACGGCGACAGCGTGAAACCGGTCGTGAAGCCCATCCCGTTCGATGAGGCAGAACTGAAGCCTTGAAACAAGTGTGCAATCTGCCCGCACGAGCCACGGCGAGAACTTCACCACGTGTACGACTTCGACTGGCACCCCGCCAAAGCCGCCAGCAACTTGCGTAAACACGGGATTGATTTTAATCTCGCAGCCACCGTGTTTGAGGATCCACTCGCATCGTCCGTGCCCGACGATGACCACAGCGAGTTTGAGGATCGATTGGTGACTGTAGGTCAATCACGGTCCGGCCAGTTGTTGGTCGTCTGTCACACTTTGCGTGAGACCGACGACTGCACTATGGTGCGGATTATTTCGGCGCGACGGGCTATGCCCAACGAACGGCGCGACTACGAGTCAGGCGAATGAAACGAGAGTACGACTTTTCCAAGGGTGAGCGGGGCAAGTTCTATCGCCGGAACGCTAAGCTGAATCTGCCACGCCCCACCGAGAAACCTGATTGGGCCGGGGCCGAGGGTCGTCTTTGCGATTTCATAACTGCGGAAACGGCAAAAACAGTTCGGGCCTATAGGGAACAACCGAGCCTGGTGAACGAACACGCCAACCACGAACACGACACGGCCCATGGCGGTTATGCGCATCGTCAGCTCTTCGAGCTTGTACAAAACAGTGCGGATGCACTGGCTAGCGCTCCCGATGGGAAAGGCATTCTGGTTCGCCTCACCGACGACTATCTATATTGTGCTGACGACGGCAAAGCGATAGACGAGCGGGGCATCCGGGCGCTGATGTTTTCCCACATGTCTAGTAAGCGGAACACCAGCGAGATCGGACGATTTGGTCTTGGCTTCAAGTCAGTGTTGCGAGTCACAGATGCACCCGAGTTCTACAGCCGCCCCTGTTCTTTCCGGTTCGACAAGAAGATCGCGGCCGAACGCATCGCCAGGGTCGTGCAGACGGAACGCTACCCGGTGCTCCGGTTACCCATCCCCATCAATGCCCGCGAAGTGTCGGAGGACGATGAAGACCTCCGCGAATTCATGACTTGGGCAACGAACATCGTGCGCCTACCGCTCAAACCCGGGACTAGCCAGGATCTCGCTAAGCAGCTTGACGATTTTCCACCCGAGTTCCTACTGTTCGTTGACCATGTCCGGTATCTGACTCTGGAACACAGGGACAGAAGTCGCGATTTTGCTCTCCAACGGTCGAATGGCGAGCTTCGACTCGATACAGGCGACAGTGTGTCACGTTGGAAGTGCTTCAAGACGACACACCATCTCTCCGCCGTAGCCTTAGAGGACCGGCGTCCGTTGGATGACAACGACGATGTGCCTGTCTGGTGGGCGGCGCCGCTGGATCAACTCAACAACCCAGAGTACGGGTACTACTGGCACTTCTTTCCGACGAAAACGGCAAGCCTTCTGGCGGGTATCCTTAATGCACCCTGGAAGACCAACGAAGACCGCCAGAACCTGTTGCGGGGACCGTACAACGACGAGTTGATCGATGCTGCGGCACGCATGGTCGCGAAGTGTCTACCCGAGCTCGCCAATGAAAAGGACCCAGCGTTGCATTTAGACGCCTTGCCACGCCGTCACGAAGACCATGACAGTGAGCATAGTGACCTCCTGCGCCAACGCCTAGACGAAGAACTGCTGGCCAGCCAGATCGTCCCGGACCAAAACGGTTGTTTGCGCCGCGTGACAGATGTTTCCTATGCCCCGAGAGAGCTGACCCAGGACCAGCGTGTCGAGGCGCCACTCAGGAGGTGGGAAGAGCTCGATTTGAGGCCCACGGACTGGCTTCACCACAGCGCGCTCACGCGTAATCGGCTGGCTAAAATCGACCGTTTGTTTCCCCGGTGGAATCAAGCACCACGGTCGTCGATACGGGAATGGTTGGAAGCCCTAGTGAAGGGACGCGTGGGGGTGGAAGCGTTTGCCGCGTCAAAGGCTGCCATTCAGGTGGCGGCAGCGATACCGGAGGAGAAGAGGAGGCACACCCAGCTTGGCGAGATTGTCCTCACTCAACGAAGCACTTGGTGTGCGCCCGACCCTGATAACGTGTTTCTGCCGTACCTTGACGACCAACACGAAAACGGTCACCAACTCGTTCACCATCAACTCGCCTTGGATGCCAAAACTGCTGACGCTCTGAAGCTGCTGAGTATAAAGCACATCACTCCTCAAAACCGCTTCCAATCCCTTGCTAAGGAACTGCTTACCCGATATTCGACTGAGCCGGACGAAACGTTGTGGGAGAAGTTTTGGCGAGGGTCGCGGGAAGTGGCTGACGACGCCTACCCGATCATAAGGGCAGTAATTGACAAGGAACGCTCGTATCGGAACTCGTCCGTTCATGTCCGTGTCAGGTCAGGTCACTGGAATGGCCTTGATTCGGTCTTGTTGCCGGGTGAAATCGTGCCAAACGAAGGTGAACGTGACCGTGACGTCACAGTCGATACCGTGTTCCACAAGCCGGACTTGGAGTTGATCAAGAGACTAGGGGCAACATCTTCGCCTAGGCAGGGGCAAGATTTGTCACGTGAGGCTTTTTTTCGGTCGTATTTGTACCGCTGTCGTCAAGATTTCGTGCATCGACACCTACCGCGAAACCCGCGGGAACATCACCTTGAGTTCGCTTCAACCATCGGGAGTGGTCCTCTGCAAGTGTTGACGCTGCTCTCTGACGAGGGCAAGGCACGCTATACGGAGGCCTTGCTGACGCTAGACGCTACTTATGACCATTGGACGATGCGCCACGATACCCAGGAAATCTACCCAGAGCTATCCTGCGAGAGTCCAGCCATCGCCTTACTCAAGGGACATGGGCGCATCCGCTGCGCCGACGAATTCGTACCGTTTACAGATGTACTCGGTAATGCCCCAGCCAATCCTGCCGCACTCCGGATCCTGTTGTCGCACCCAATGGTGGACCGGATCAAGGAAACCTTTAATGTTGCAGAACCAGAAGTAGAACCCCTCGGCGAAGAAGACCTGGTTCCTTTGACAGACGTGTGGCCCGGTTTGGCACGACACCTGACGACACAATCGCGAACTTGGTCGCTTATCCGATGCGAGGGGTTTGCCGGCGTAGAGGGTGCAAGGGGGGTGAGATGCGTGCGAGTTGATGCCAACATCTACTTGGTTGGCACCGATGATGAAGATCAAGACCTGCTCTTGGTGTTACAAGAACTCGGCCTCGATCTGAGTAACGACGAGCTCAACGAGATACGGGACTATGTCTCGCCGCAAGAAATCGCCGTACAGCGCGCGGCTATCCGTGAACACGAAATGGATGCCGAGAAGCTGCTGCACGCAGTGGGAAGCCACGCCTTGCGTTCCCGTCTGCCCGAAGCCCTCTTGGCCGTGCTTGAGAGCGGCCGCACGCCGCTGACTGGCGTTGAACTTGCGGAGGCGGCCATAGCCACGTATCACACGGCGGCTCTCGTGGAGTGTCGCTGGGCCTTGAATCACCTGGCTCCCCCTAGGCGTTGGGCAGGGTCTCAACCCGCGGTCGACTTCGTCCAATCACTTGGCTTCTCCCCAGATTGGGCCGGGCAACGGAGTTCACGTCGGCCACCCTTCGTTGAAGTGGAGGGCCCATACTCGCTTCCGCCGCTCCACGACTACCAGAAGCGGATCGTGACCAAAGTGCGCGAGATGCTTTGCAACGGCCATTCCCAAGGCACTCAGCGTCGCGGGATGATCAGTCTCCCGACCGGCTCTGGAAAAACGCGCGTTGCGGTACAGGCCATCGTAGAGGCCATCTGCCACGGTTTCCGTGGCGGCGTCCTCTGGGTGGCCGACCGTGACGAATTGTGCGAACAGGCCGTAGAAGCATGGAGACAGGTCTGGTCGAGTATCGGCTCTGAAGGGAAGCCGCTCCGTGTTTCCAGAATGTGGGCTGGTCAGCCTCGACCGCTGCCAGCAAGTGACCTCCACGTTATCGTCGCGACCATCCAAACGCTAAACGCCAGGCTGTCGAACCAACCTGACGAGTACAAGTTCCTGGGTGACTTCAACCTCGTCCTCTTCGATGAGGCACATCGTTCCATTGCGCCGACCTACACCTCTGTAATGCAGGAAATCGGCTTGACTCGCTGGCAGCGGGAACAGGAACCCTTCCTGCTTGGACTTACTGCGACACCATACAGAGGGCACGACGAGGAGGAAACTGCGAGGCTAGTGCGACGTTACGGTGGCAATCGTCTCGACGCCGGTGCGTTCGCCAGCGACGAACCCACGGACGTCATCGCCGAGTTGCAGGAAATGCGGGTACTCGCGCACGCTGAACACGAGACGATCAAAGGCGGCGACTTTTTCCTGAACCAGGATGAGTTGGCGGCTATGCAGGCAATGCCCTATCCAGCTTGGCTGCCCCGCAGCATGGAGAACCGCATCGCCCTGGATGCGGAACGAACCGAACGTATCGTGGATTCCTACGAGAACCTCGTCGGCCATGTTCACCGAGAGGATTGGCCCACGATCATCTTCGCCACCTCCGTGGAGCACGCCAAGACCGTGGCGGCACTCCTGAATTCGAAAGGCGTCCGGTCCAGAGCCGTGAGTGGTGAAACGGATGCGACCGTTCGGCGTGACATCGTCGAGCGATTTCGAGACGGCCAACTCGACGTCCTGGTGAACTACGGAGTCTTCCGTGAAGGATTCGATGCGCCCAGGACGCGGGTGATCATTGTGGCGCGACCGGTCTACAGCCCGAACCTCTACTTCCAGATGATAGGAAGAGGTCTACGAGGGCCGAAAAACGGGGGCAATGAACGCTGCCTCATTGTCAACGTCCGCGACAACATCAACAACTTCTCAAAGGCGCTAGCCTTTTCCGAGCTGGATTCGCTCTGGGGTTAGGTTGCCAATCGCGCTAGGGAGGACAGGTTAATGTCGTTGAGACACTCCCGATGAGACCGCTGATGCACTAGTTTGGGGTCCCGGCGGGTTTCGTAGTCAAGCATACATTTCCCCTTCAATCGGCCTGCACAGCGTCACACCCGCGGCAGCACCGCCGTACCGAACAGCTCCATGGCCGCCAGGATATCCCTCTGTTCCAGCCCCGGGGTCCAGTCGAAACGGAGCAGCAGCAGGTCCGGCTTGAGGGATTCCTCGTAGGAACGAATCTCCTCGATGCAGTCTTCGGGGGAGCCGAGGATGAAGCGGTGGCGCGCCAGGCGGTCGAAGTCCCAGGTGAGCTCGTCGGGATTGCCCATAGCCTCGTCCTGGCCCCACTTGACGTAAACGTCGCGGTAGAGCTTGTCGAGGCAGGGCCGGGCCTTGGCCACGGCCTGTTCACGGGTGGAGGCCACGAAGCACTCCCGGACGATGACGACGGCGCCGGGGCCGGGCTTGCCGGTGTCGGCCCACGCCCGACGGAACAGCGCGGTCTGGTCCCGCAGTTCCTCGATGGCCGAGTGGGGTCCCACCAGCCAGCCGTCGCCGATGCGGGCGGCACGCCGGACGCCGCGGTCGCCGTTGGCGGCGATCCACACGGGCGGCCGGGGCTGTTGCAGCGGCCGGGGCGCGATGGTCACGTCCTTCAATTCGAACGCCTTGCCTGAAAACGAGACGTGCTCCTCGGTCCACAGGCGCTGGACGATCTCCACCCCTTCCACGAAACGTTGGAAGCGCTGCTGTTTGGTGAGGTTGAAGGCGTCCAACTCCTGTTGGCGGTAACCGAGCCCGAAGGAAAAGAAGGAGCGGCCCTCGTTCATGACATCGATGGTGGCCAGCTCCTTGGCGATGATCACCGGGTCGTGGAGGCCGAGGAGGGTGGTGGCGGTACCCAAGCCCGCTTGCTTGGCTTCAGCGCAGAGCCGTCCCAGGAGCGGCACTTGGTGGAGCCGCTGGAAACCGGGGATGTTGTAGTGCTGGCCCATGGTGATGGCCTCGAAACCGGCGTCGTCGGCCACCCGTGTCTGCTCCGCCAGCGTGGGGAGGAGGGTCTCGGGAGGCTTGTCGTTGGATACCTGGGGGTTGAGTTGGATACCGAATTTCATCGTGTGCTCCTGTGGCATGGTGCCGATCTGTGGCGCGGGCGGGTTTGAAACCCGCCCCTACGGGTACCGCGGTTGAGATGCGGGTGGGTGCGAATCCCACGCCAGTGCCGTCCGGGGTTCGGGCACGGGTGGGTGCGAAACCCACGCCCACACCGTCCGGGGGTCGGGCACGGGGCGCGCGAATCCCACGCCGGTGCCGTCCGGGGTTGGGAGGGCGGGTCTAAAACCCGCGCCCGTAGGGTCCGGGTTCGGTTTGGTGTTTCCGGCAAGGCGTGACGCGACGTAGGGGCGGGTTTCAAACCCGCCCGTCCCCGTGTGTCTCCGCGCGACCGGGGCATTCGTACCTCAGGCCTTGCCATTCATGGCCCGCCAGACGCGTTCGGGCGTGAGGGGCAACTCGCGGATTCTCACACCCGTGGCCCGGGCGACGGCATTGGCCACCGCCGGCGCCACCGCGACGATGCCGGATTCGCCCATGCCCTTGGCGCCCCAGGGGCCGGGGCCGTCGGCGTTCTCCATCAGCGCTACCTCGAAACGGCGCGGCATATCGGTGAAAGCCGGCACCTTGTAGTCGATCAGGTTGGGGTTGAGGGGCTGGCCGCCGTCGTAGAGCAGGCTCTCGCACAGGGTATGGCCCATTCCCATCATGGTGGCGCCCTCGTCCTGGGCCTCCGCCTGGAGCCGGTTGATGGCCCTGCCGACATCGGCGACGCTGGTGTAGTGCGGTACCCGCACCTCGCCCGTCTCCTCGTCCACGGTCACTGAAGCGGCCCCCATGCCGGTCTCCCAGAACACCGGGAACTGCGCGGGAATCCCGTCGCCGGCGCGCACGTAGCCGCGGCCGATGAACTCGCCGCCGGGCATGGCAAAGAACCCTCGCACCACGGCGCCGTAGTCCATGCGTTGCCCGCCGGCCTCGGCCCACCCGTCCTCGAGGGTCACGCCGCCCGGGTCGCAACCCAGGACCTCGGCCGCGGCGTTCCGAACCTGCTCCAGCAGATCCTCGGCGGCGAACTTGACCGCGGTGCCCATCACCGTGGTGGAGCGGCTGGCGCCGGTGGAACGGTCGAACGGCGTCACGTCGGTATCGGTGGCGCGCATGACGATTCGTTCCGGCGAAAGGCGAAGCGCCTCGGCCGCCACCTGGCTCAGCACGGTCCGGGCCCCCTGCCCTACTTCGGTGCTCCCGGCCATGAGCACCACGCTGCCGTCGCTCAGGAGACGCAGGATGGCGGTTGACACCGGCATGGCCTCGGAGTCGGTGACCCCCACGGCGATGCCCAGGTTGTCCGCCGGCGGACCCTCGACCTCATCCCATCCCACCATGGAAGCCAGCTTCCGCAGGTCCATGTGCAGGTCCGCGTCCATGGGCTTGGCGCCGGGCTTCAGGGGCTCGTTGCGGCGCAGCAGGTTCTTGAGTCGGAACGCGAGCGGGTCAAGCCCCAGGCCGCTGGCGACGTCGTCCATGTGGGATTCCAGCGGGAAGATCGACTGGGGTCCGCCGATGGAGCGCATGGAGCCGGCGGGCGCCGTGTTGGTGTACACCGCGTAGACGTCGATGCGGTAGTGGGGAATCCGGTAAGGGCCGTGTATCCGGGTGGCCACGCGCTTGGCCACCCGCGGGCCGTTGTCGGCGTAGGCTCCGGTGTCCAGATGGAGCTCTGCTTCCCGCGCCACCACCGTGCCGTCGCGCCGGACCCCGGTCTTCACCCGGCAACGGGCCGAGTGGCGCCGTATGGTGAGCATGGACTCGGAGGCGCTCTGGGCCAGGCGCACGGGACGCCCGCCGGCGGTGCGCGCCAGCGCCACAGCCAGGGGCTCGATCTTGAAGTAGGACTTGCCGCCGAAGGCGCCGCCGACGTAGGGGACCGTAACCCGCACGTTGGGCATCGGCACCCTGAACATCTGGGCGATCTCGGCGCGGATGAGGAAGGGGTGGGCGGAGGAGGTCCACAGCGAGATCTCGTCACCCTCGAACCGGGCCACCGCGGTGTGGGGCTCGAGGGAGTAGTGGCAGATCATCGGGAACTCGAAGGTGTCCTCGAAGACCGCGTCCGCCCCCTCGAACGCCGCCGCGACGTCGCCGGACTCGAGCCGCTCGTGGTGGCAGACGTTCCGCGGCAGCTCCTCCTCGAGGGCGGCCAGCTCGTGGTATTCCCCGGCCAGGGCGTTGGCGTCGTGCAGCACCGGCGCCTCCGGCGCCAGGGCCTCGTCCATGGTGGCCGCGGCCGGAACCTCCCGGTAGCGCACGCGGACCGAGGCCAGCGCCGCTTCGGCGATGTCGCCGTTCTCGGCGGCCACCGCCACCACCGGCTCGCCGACGTAGCGGACCCGTTCCGTGGCGATGAGCGGCCGGTCGCGCAGGCAGTGGCCGTAGTAGGGATCGATGTCCTTGACGGATTCGCGGGTCAGCACGCCGAGCACCCCCGGGAGGGCCTCGGCGTCGCGTACGTCGATGCCTTCGATCAGGGCATGGGGAAACGGACTGCGGAGCACCCTTCCCTCCAGCAGCCCGGGGAAGTCCAGGTCACCCGTGAACCGCGCCTTGCCGGTGACCTTCTCCACCCCTTCCGCGCGGCGGATCGATCGGCCGACGGTGGTGAAATGCGGCATGTGGGCCGTGTTCGCGCGAACTACTTCTTGAAATAGCGCAGCTCGAAGGTGATGCAGCCGTTGGGGCTCTTGTAGGGCCCGTGCTTCATGCCCGGCGGGCGGCAACCGTACATCCCTTTGGTGAACTCCTGGTTGAGCCGGGTGTCGATCAAGCTGCCCTCGATGATGATGACCTCTTCCCAGAAATCGTGCTCGATGGTCTCGTCGGTCTCCACGCCAGCCGCGAAGTTGACCATGCGGGCGTAGTCGCCGGTGTCCTTGTCCTCGCTCAGGATCTTTTCCGTGATACCCTCCGCCGCGGCGCCCGAGCCGGCGCCCACGGGGCGCCAGTCAATGGTGCTGGTATCGAAAAACTCTTTTTCTTCTTTCGGCATCTCTTTCCTCCTTCACGGTGTGATGCATCCGTATCGTGCGGCCCGGGCGCGGGCGGGTTTGAAACCCGCCCCTACATGCGCTCCGCCCGGACGGTTGCCCGAATTCAACACGGTTTGACCTGGTCGGATCTCGCCCGTTCCCGCACGGTGCCGGTGACGTGGTAGGGGCGGGTTTCAAACCCGCCCGCGCCCGGGCCACTGCCCCGCTCGGACACAGGATTCTAGTCGATCAGGACCCGGTCGTTGAACGCCGAGAAAACGGAGCGCGTCTTCTGGACCTGGGCCAGGTCCATCTCCGCCCGCACGACGCACTCGCCGTCGCCCCCGGCGGCCAACGGCGTTCCCCAGGGATCGGCTACCGTGCTGTGCCCGACGAAAGCCTTGCCCCGGTTGCTGCCGGTACAGTTGCTGGACACCAGATAGACTTGGTTCTCCAGCGCCCGGACGCGGTTGAACATCAGCCAAGCCTCGAGCCGGGGATACGGCCATGCCGAAGCCACCAGGAAGACCTCGGCTCCCATGACCGCCATCCGGCGGTACAGCTCGGGGAACCGCAGGTCATAGCAGGTCGACAGCCCGAACTTTCCCAGCTCCGTGTCCACCACCGTGGGCGCCTCGCCCCGTGTCAAGAGCCGCGCCTCCTCGGACTGGTACCCGAAGAGATGGATCTTGCGATACGTCCCCGCGATGGCTCCCTGCGGGTCGATAAGGACGCTGGTGTTGTAGTAGGCGCCGCCGTCCTCTTCCACGATGCTGCCGCCGAAGAGGTAACAGCCCTTGGCCGCGGCCTTCTCCCGCAGCATGGACACGGTGGGGCCCGACAGGCTCTCGCTCTCGGCTCCGTAGTCGTCGAAGGCGAAATAGCCGACGTTCCAGATCTCCGGCAGGAGGATCAGGTCGGCCCCGTCCACGCCGTCGATGAGGGCCGCGGCCCGCTCCAGGTTGGAGGCCTTCCCTCCGTCGTCCATGCCCATCTGAATGGATGCGACGCGAATGCGCCGGTTTCGATCCTCTGTCACTGCATACCTCGAATGCCGGAGTCGCGGATGCCGGCGGCTACAAGAGCCAGTCCATGGGGCGGATGCCGTAGCGGAACGACAGCTCCCGCCCGAGGACCTCGTCGGAGAGGCGCCCCTCGAAGGTGGGCGAGAACAGGAGCTCACCGCCCAGGCTGGGCATGGTCCCCATGTACAGCACCATTCCGTCCAGCGCTCCGTCCGCGATCACGGACTTCACGCCGTCGAGAAAGTCATCCACGGGCAGGAAGTCCGCCAGCGAACCCTGCTGGTAGAGTGCCCGCTTGCCCTCCACCTCCACCCAGCTCTGGAGCGTGAGACTTTCCCAGTGAGGCTTGACGTCCGCGAGCTTCCACACCTGGCCGCAAACCACCTTGGGACAGATCACCTTGGACTTGGGAATACTGTCCTTCTCGAGCTCCCGGTCGGTGTGGTCGCTGCCGACCCCGATGTAGGTCTCATCCCCCTTGAACAGGAAGACCACCTCCACCTCGCCGGAGGTGGTATCGCCCAGCACCTCGATCTCGTCATCGGTGGTGACCATCTCCCGGGTCACCGCGTAGTAGGCGGGAATGCGGTCCGGCGCGGCCACGCCGTGGGCCTTGAGCTCCTCCACGTGCTTCATGGCCCCGGCCCGGTTCCGGCCCGTGAAACCCGCATCCAGTATCCGCGCCACCGGGAACTCCAATGCCGACCGACCCCCGTCGGCGTCAACTACCGTCAGATTCAAGGTACGCACGTTGAAGTCTCCTGCTTCACCCGGGACACCGGCAGCCGGCATGCGGCGGCGGCGGGGTGCGGACACGGGCGGGTTTGAAACCCGCCCCTACAAATCGTCACGCCTTGCCGGCGACACGACATCCTCTGGCGGGCGATGTCCACGTTACAGACCACTACGCGAAATGAGGCGCGATCTTCTCCGCTATCAGATCCACCTGCTCGATATCCGGGCCCGCGGGTTGCAGGGTCACATGCTGCATTCCCGCGGCCTCCAACACCTTCAGCTTCGCCACGATCTGGTCGACGCTGCCGACCATGTAACACTCCTGGAGGTGATCCCAGCTCCGGTTGCTGCCCATCATGCGTTCGACGTGAGGGCGCTGGATCCGCAACGCTTCCTCGGGGTCCTGGGTGTCCACCACGTAGATGGCCTGCACGTGGGCGAAGCCCAGGGTGGCGGGATCCCGGCCGACGGACTGCAGGAACTCGCTGACCGTCTCGAAATCCCGCTTGACCCACTCCAGCTTGCCCGAGGCGCGGCAGGTGAAGACGTCGGCATGCCGGGCGATGCGCTGCATCACGGTCTTCACCATGTAGGGCTTGTCCGGCGACAGCTTGTCGGGAATGCGCGAGCCTCCGGCGACCCAGACCTCGGGATATTTCGGTGGCATGGGGTCGATGGTCACGTCGTCGAACTGGAAGAACTCACCCTTGAAGGACACGTTCTTCTCAGTCAACAAGAGCTTGACCGCATCCAGGATCTCGTCGGTGCGCCGCCCCCTCTCCCGGATGTCGATACCCATGGCGTCGAACTCCGGCTTGCTCCAACCCGGCCCGACGCCGAAGAAGAACCGCCCGCCCGAGATGTAGTCGAGGGTGGCGATCTCCTTGGCCAGCAGCACGGGATGGCGCAACGGCACCACCAGAATGTGGGTGCCCAGCTTGATGCGCTCGGTGCACGCCGCCGCGGCGGAGATACAGATGAGAGGATCCATCCAGGAGCCGCCGTAGAGACCCGGAGCGTCCGTCAGGTGGTCCCACACGGTCAGGGACTCGAACCCCAACTCCTCAGTCCGTTTGGCGAACTCCTGCACCACGGTGTGAGCCATCCGGTAGTCCATGTCCGGCCAGGTGTAGGTGGGGATGGTTATGCCAAGTTTGAGACTCACATTCACTCCTCTTGTGCTGCCCCCCTCCCCCGCTCCCCTGGATCCCGGGGCAAGCCCGGAGTCGCCCATGGCTATTCGAGGCCACATAATATCCGTCATTCCCGCGAAAGCGGGAATCCAGGGGCGGAGGGGCCATTGCGAACAGTTAGAAAGACTCACCCTCAATGTCAAGGAGGCGCTTTGACACGCCGCAGCAACTGGAGTAGGCATTCGGAGCAGGAGAGGAGGGACGATCCATGGACAGGGTTCCGATCATCGACGCCGACGGACACATTCTCGAAGAGAACGACGAGATCGAGGATTACTTCGAAGGGCCGTGGGAGGGGCACCGCCGGCACAAGGTGTTCACGCTGTTCCCGTCGCTGGACGGCTGGCCCCGGGGCGCCGTCAAGGGCCTCAAGAAGGCCACCCAGACTTCCCCCGAAAGCTGGACCGCGTTCATCGACGGAGCCGGCATCGACGCTGCGGTCCTCTATCCCACCGCCGGTCTGGCCTTCGGCCTGATCCAGGACTCCGACTGGGCCTGCGCGCTGGCCCGGGCCTACAACAACTGGTTCCACGACAAGTACACGCGGACGAACCCGCGCCTCAAAGGGGTGGCGATCTTACCGGTGCACGACATGCCGCAGGCCGTGACCGAGCTTCGTCACGCGGTGACGGAGCAAGGAATGGTCGGGGGCCTCCTGCCCGCGGTCAACGTGTTCAACAAAGGATTCGGCCACTCCGACTTTCATCCCCTCTACGAGGAGGCCCAGCGCCTGGACTGTCCGCTGGCCATCCACGGCGCCCCGAGCCAGGGGCTCGGATTCGACTACCTCCAGACCATGTCCATGATCCACACCCTGGAGCACCCCATCGCCCAGATGATCCAGCTCGCCAGCATGGTGCTCGACGGCGTGTTCGAGCTCTTCCCGAAGCTCCGGGTGGGCTATCTGGAGGCCGGCGCCGGCTGGATCCCCTACATGATGGACCGCATGGACGACAAGTTCCACGTGGACCGCAAGCGCAAGCACTTCCCGCTGAAGAAGCTGCCCAGCGAATACATGAAGGAAGGCAACGTCTTCGTCACCTGCGAGTTGGACGAAAAGATCCTCGACGTGGTGGCGCGGGAGCTTGGCGAGGACGCCCTCATGTATCCGTCGGATTTCCCGCACGAGAAGGCGGTAGGCGAGTTCGGCACCGACATCCCCGAGTTCCTGGAACGCCCCGACCTGTCCGAGGGGCTCAAGAAGAAGATCCTGTACGACAACGCCAAGCGGTTCTACGGGATGTAGCCGTAAGGGCGACCGGCCGGTCGCCCTTACATCTCCGGCTGCCGGCCCAACGTGTAGGTCGAGTTAGCCGCTAGGCGTAACCCGACACCGCTGTCGGATTACGCTTCGCTAATCCGACCTACGCTTCGGGCTGTCTTCCCAGACGCACCGACAGGTCCGGCCGTCGGATGAAGATCTGCTTGGTCTCGGAGCGCTCGGTGAGGGACCGGATAAGCCCCACGAGATCGCCACCGTTGCCGGCCCGGGCCGGCGCCTGCTTCATGGCGCGCACGTCCTCCTCGGAGGTGAAGTAGCGCAGCAGCAGGTCATCGTCGGATACTCCGGGACCGCCCACCTTCTCCCGCAACTCCTTGATTGACGTCTCGGGCGGTTGCCAACTCCGCAGCTCCCTGGCCCGCGGCCGGTCCAGGATGCGGTCCCGCACGTCCGGGTCCATGGACGAGCATTCCTCCTCGCCCCAGAAGCCCAGGGCGTACTGGATCACCTCGTCGGTGACCTGCTCGTAGCGCCGGCCCACAATCACGTTGATGGCGCACTGGCTGCCGACGAACTGGGAGTACGGCGTCACCATGATGGGATAGCCGAACTCCTCCCGCACCCGGCAGGCCTCTTCCAGCACCTCGCCGAGCCGGCCGCCCATGCCGATGTTGGCGAGCTGGTGCCGCAGGTTCGAGATCATCCCGCCGGGCACCTGGTGCACGAAATGATACGCGTCATAGGGAAGCGGCGCGCCGATGGGAAGGCCTTCCTGCTTGGCCACCCGCGTGAAGTGCTCCGAAACCGGGACCAGGCCCTCCTCGTCGATGACCGGGGTGTAGCCCAGGGCGCGCGCGTTCCGGATGATGTTGAACAGCGACGGGTTCGACGATCCGTCGGACAGCGGCGGAAGCGCCGCGTTGATGATGGGGATGCCTGCCTGGATGGCGTCGAGGGTACACAGCGGGCCGAGGCCGCTGTTGCAGTGGGTGTGGAACTCCACCGGGATACCGCCGGCGTTTTCCAGCACCACCGGAGCCAGCGAGCGGGTGCGGGCCGGCGTCAGCAGGCCGCCGGGGTCCTTGAGGCAGATGCGCTTCACCGGAAGCTTGGCGGCCTCGCGCGTCCGCTCCGCGTAGTACTCGTCCGTGTGCTTGGGCGAGATGGAGAAGATCAGGTTGACGATGGTGTCGAGGCCCGCCGCGGTTGCCGTCCGGACCTGCTCGGCCCATACCGCCGGGGTGTTGGAAGGGTCCGAGGTCCGGGCTTCGCTGATGCCGTTGGCCGCCAGGCGTTCGAGCCAGAGCTGCTGCACCGCCGGAGGGGTGTGCTGGAACGCGGCCATGTAGCGGTTCCGGATGAGCCGGAGAGGAGTCTTGGGCACAAGTTCCTTGACCCGCCTTACGCGCTCCCACGGATTGTCCTTGACCTCCCGCACACACTTCTTGAAGAAGGCCGAGGCGATGATCTCCATGGCCAGGAAGCCGGCCTCGTCCATCTTGGAGGCTACCGGCAGCATCATGTCCGTCCGGATGCCCATGGCCCAGAGACTGGAGGGTCCGTCGCGAAGCGTGGTGTCGACGAAATGTACGTCTTTCATGCCTGACAACATATAGAATTCGCCGCGCCATGGACAGCCAGGAGCCATGCGGGGCGCAGCCCAAGCCGTGGCGCGGGCGGGTTTGAAACCCGCCCCTACATGCGCTCCGCCAGAACGGTGTGCTGTATTCGCGCGGTTCGAAGTCGCCGGATCCCCGCCCGTTCGCGCAGCGGGTCGGTGCCGTTGTAGGGGCGGGTTTCAAACTCGCCCGCTGATCGTTTGTGATGGCTTCGTCCGCCAACCCGCGTTGTGGATTCACAATGCACGTGGTAGGCATTCATCGGGACTGCGTTGAAGCGACGGCGTCGATCCGGAGCCGTCACGGGGGGCCTGCGGCGTTCCGCTGCGGCCCGAACCCTCGCCCTCACCGCCCGCGTACGGGGCGCCGACGAACATGGCTACAAGCGAATCGAGCAAAAAGAGATGGCTCGCGGGGACCGCGATCATCATGCTGCTGGCCGCGGCCGCCTTCGGTGTCTGGGTGTGGTCCTCCCTCGGTTTCATCACCACGGACGACGCCCGCATCAAGGCCGACATCGTCACCATCAGCACCGAGTTGCCCGGCAGGATCAGCGCCCTGCTGAAGGACGAGGGCGAACGGGTCGAGCCCGGCGAAGTCATGGTGGAGCTCGACAAGCGCGAGATCCTGATCCGCATCGAGCAGCACAAGGCCGCGGTGGACCACGCCCGTAGTCAACTCCTGCAGGTGGAGCGGGAGCTGCGCCATGTGCGCGATGGCCAGCAACGCGAGATCAAGGAAGCCGACCTCCTGGCAAAGAAAGCCCGTGTGCGGGGAGCCGAGGCCGAGCTGCAGGATCTCGAGTTCCGGTTGGGCCTCATGACCCTGCGCAGTCCGGTGAAGGGCGTGGTGGTGAAGAAGAACTCCCACCGGGGCGAGTTCGTGCAGGCCGGCCAGCCCGTGTTCATGGTGGTGGACTCCAGCCGCTACTGGGTGGAAGCCAACGTGGACGAAACGGAGATCCGCTTCGTCCAGCCCGGCAGCAAGGCCACGGTGAAGCTGGACTCCTATCCCGGCATACAGTTCGAGGGCAAGGTCGTGGACGTGGGCGGCGCCACCACGTCCGAGTTCTCCCTGTTCTCGCCGCAAAAGCTCACCGGCGTCTTCATCAAGTCCACCCAAAAGCTCCCGGTGAAGATCGCCGTTGAGAACACCGACGGCATCCTCCGGGTAGGCATGCTCGCGGTGGTGCGAATCGAGAAGCCGGAAGCGCATCAAGACGGACTGCAGGCCAGCGGCCGGCCCGTCACACCATGAACGCGGCCCCACCTAGCGTCCAGATCTACGACCCGGCCCAGAAGTGGCCCATCACCATCACCCTCTCGCTGGGGATGATCGGCGTCGGTCTCGGCATCACCGGCATCGACACCGCCATCCCGGCCATGATGTCGTCCCTCGGGACCTCCCTGCACCGGATCCAGTGGGTGCTCATCGCGTTCATGATCACCCGCACCGTGCTCATCCCCTGCGTGGGCTGGCTGGGGCAGCGCATCGGCGACCGCAATCTGTTCATCCTGAGCGCCGCCGCCTTCGGAGTGGGCTCGTTCCTCTGCTCCATCGCCTGGGATGTCAACTCGCTCATCTTCTTCCGCATCGTCCAGGGCATGGGGGTGGGGCCGCTCATCGGCGTATCCATGTCCATCATGTACGAGGCCTTTCCGCGCAACGAACGCGGCCTGGCCATGGGGCTGTTCATGACCGGCTGGTCGCTGGGGCCATTCTTCGGCCCGCCGTTGGGGGGTTACCTGGCCCAGTACATAAGCTGGCGGACCATCTTCTATCTGCCGCTCCCGACCATCATCCTCGCGATCGTGGCAGCCACTTTCATCCTTCCCGTGCGTTCTTCATCCCACAAGCCCCCGACCTTCGATTTCCTCGGTTTCTTCACCCTGACCGGCGGGCTGGTGACCATGCTCCTGGGTCTCACCCAGGGACAGGAGGCCGGTTGGACGAGCCAGCGGATCCTGTCGCTGTTCGGCACCGCCGCTCTGCTCGTCACCCTGTTCATCGTGGCCGAGCTCAGGGCCGAGCATCCCTACGTCCAGATCCGTTACTTCAAGAGCCTCAACTTCAGCATCTCCAACGCCATCGTGCTGATCCGGGTCATGGGTTTCCGCGGCACCAGCTTCATTCTGAACCTGTTCCTGCAGAAGGCGCTTCACTACACGCCGCTGCAGGCGGGCCTCTTCATGCTTCCCGCCGCCATTGCCGTGGGCGTGGTGTCCCCCTTCGCCGGCATGCTCTCGGACCGGTTCGGACCAAAGATCCTGCTGGTAGCCGGGCTCGCGCTCCTCACCGTCACGCTCTTCGGACTCTCCACCCTCACCATCTGGACCGGCGTAGGGCTGATCTACTTCCTGGTCGTGCTCAAGAGCATCGGCCAGTCCACCATCAACGCGCCGCTCAACTCCATCGCCCTGGGCGCGCTCCCCGAGGGCGAGTCGCGCATGGGCAGCGGCATCCTGGGGCTCAGCCGCGGTCTCGGCGAAGCCTTCGGCATCGCCACCCTGAGCTTCCTCCTGGAACGCCACATCTTCTACAAGGTGGAGTCCATGACCCCCCTGCTCGGCGCCCGCCTCACCGAGAACCTGCGCGACGACGTCATGGCCCAGCTCAGCGCCATCCTGCAGCACGCCGGCCAGTACGGCATCGCCCTGGAGGAACGCGCCCTGTCCCTGCTCGGATACGGCCTGCTGAGAGAAGGCGTCACCGCGGCCTACCACGAACTCTTCATCATGATCGGCCTCATGTACCTGGGCCTGGTGGCGATGGTGTGGTTGCTGAAACTCCGGAAGGCACCGGAGAATGCCGCGCCGGTGACGGCGCCGATGGGGACGGCAGGGGAGAGGACGGGCTGAGGAGCCTGCGCCACAGGAACCGGACATCCGATGTAGGGGCGGGTTTCAAACCCGCCCGCGCCCGCACGGCGCTGCCGGCCGACACAAGCTCCTAGTGTGGTGTCTCACAAATACGCTTATGAATCTGCGGGTCCTTTTGGCCGTCGGCTGCGTTGCTCTTCCTCGCGTGGTGCCCGCCACTGCTCGTCATCGCGCCTTGGCCAACTCGTTGTGGGGGTCGGGTCTGTCGGGTTGACCGCCCTTGCTGATGCGCCTATGATTTTTTCATGTTGAAGCGCACGTTTTCCCGTCGCGGCGCCTTGATTGCCGCGGCAGCAGCAAGTGTCACGGCCGTGTCCTGTCTGGTCCGAGCTCGGTCCACGCTCTTGGGCTATTCTTTTTCCGGTCCCGCGGCCGACCGCTTCCTTGGACTCGCTCCACCGCTTGCCTGCACACGTGCCATACCCGAGCGGACCGAGGGGCCCTTCTACACCTCAGGGACGCCGCTTCGGACAAATTTGCGGGAACCGGACACGAGCGGCCAATCGCTTGTGGTGTACGGCCTGGTGCTTTCGCCGGACTGCCGTCCGATCGGTGGTGCCGTGGTCGACATCTGGCATTCCGACGAGCACGGCCGCTACGACAATTCCGGTTTTCGGTATCGTGGCCATCAATACACCGACGCTGCCGGGGGGTTTCGCTTCGAGACCATCCGGCCGGTACGCTATCCAGGGCGCACGCCGCATATCCACGTCAAGGTTCAAGGCCCGTCCACGCGCCTGCTCACCACCCAGCTCTACTTTCCCGACTTGCCTGACGAGAACGCCCGAGACGGAATTTATCACGACGACCTCCTGCTGCACCTGAGCCGCGCCACACAAGGCTGGCTCGGACGCTTCGATTTCGTGCTCGCTCCGGCCTGAGAAGGGATTCGCGTCGTTCAGGAACGTCCCGTATTCCAGTTCTTCACGAATCGTTCATAAAGGGCATTCCATCCGATGATCTTTATCTGCAGTGATTTCTTCGCGGCTGCAGTCGCCTTTCGTTGAAGCTCCGCTGTAGTCGCGTACCGCTCCAGAACGTACGCGCCCAGGTTGGCGTGCTCGCCTTCCTCTTCCGAGTGCTCTCTGAACAACCTCAGCAAAGATGGGTAAGGATAATATTTGACGGCCGCCTCATGCAGTCGCCCGGCCACTCTCTCATTTGTGCGTTCATTCCCGAAATTGTTTGCCGCGGCAATTTCCACGATGTGCCCTCGCGACAGCCAGTAATAGAAGTAGGGCGTTGTAAATTCAGGGATGAGCTCCGCCTCGTACATCTCCTGTGGATCGCGGCCAATCTCGCGAGCAAAGTCAACCAGATATTCGGGGTGTGGTGCTTCCTCGTGCAGATAATCGATATACTTCAGCCGAAGGTCAGGATCAGGGCATTTTTGAACCCACGCTGCGATGATCGACGGATTTTCCCGCAAGTAAGCATAAAATTGCTTCATCAGCTCGAAGAGTTGCTCCTTGCTGAGCTGACCGCTGTACCATGCGTCGTAGTAGGGAGAGCTCGCGGCCTCCTGCCGTAGGGGTTCCAATTCCTGGTCCAGCCACTCGACAAACGCTTCTCCAGACATCGTCATTGTTTCGTCTCCTTATGCAACCCAGTTATCGTAACCAAAAACTGCTCTTAAACCAGAACTACATGAATTGCACCCCTACTACTCTAGTTCCTCAGGAGCAATTGCTCCATCAGGAACTCCCCAAGCAATGACTTTCCTGACCTTCCGCTGGCCATCCGCACTCTCAAACCCCGCGACCTGCCAGGCGACCGACCCGGCCCAGGCCACTAGTGTGCGCCGACGGGCTTCAGTTCTTGAGGTGCCGGCGGAACCAGCCCGTGAGATCGGCCTCTCGGATACGACCGCCAG
Source organism: uncultured Binatia bacterium (SeqCode) (assembly GCA_965221155.1). Taxonomy (GTDB): domain Bacteria; phylum Desulfobacterota; class Binatia; order UBA9968; family JAJDTQ01; genus JAJDTQ01. The sequence continues at coordinate 4,794,971 of OZ244869.1, forward strand.
CGACATCGTATATCCACGTCAAGGTCCAGAACCCGTCCACGCGCCTGCTCACCACCCAGCTCTACTTTCCCGACCTGCCCGACGAGAACGCCCGGGACGGGATCTTTCACGACGACCTCCTGCTGAACCTGAGCCGCACCCCGCAAGGCTGGCTCGGGCGCTTCGACTTCGTGCTCGCTCCGGCCTGATGCCAACCGCGCGCGCCACGAATTGACCGCACAGCCCCGAACCACGGACTCCCGGATTCGGCAGTCTGGGTCACAGCCTACCTGACGTAACGAAACTCCAGCGTGATACAACCTTCCTCGGTCCGGTAGGGACCATGCTTCATTCCCGGGGGACGGCAAGCATACATCCCCTTCTTGAAATGTCGGCCTCCATCCCACTGACTCCCCTCCACGATGTACACCTCCTCCCAGAAATCGTGGACAAAGGTCTCCGTGCTCGCGCCGCCGGGATCCACCTTGAGAAGCCGGGTGACGAACCTGTTCTCCGGGTCCTCAGTCAAGATCTTTTGATAGTGACCCGGTGGCGCGCCCTCCACCGGCACCCAGGGTAAGTCGTCTACGGGAAAGAACTCGAGCTCTGGCTTGGGCATGGCGAACCTCCTTCATTCGTCGTGTTTCGATGCACTGACGGCGCCGCTCATCGACAGCGGCAGGCTAAGCTGAGGAATCTCCTATGGGACAGATATATGGCAAGTGCCCATAGGGCGAAATAAACGCCACGAATTGACACGCAAAGTCAAATTGAGGAACATACCCTATTGGAAGAGTGGGTGGAGTTACGCTGTTCGGGTCACATTCGTGGATGACAAGGCTCATCAGGAAGCGGAAGAGGCCGACTGGGCGTCGCAGTTGTCTCAGGACGTCCGTGTCGCTTCGCCGCCTAAGGGAATTCGAATCCATGCCGTAATCGCGGGCGTGATCGCGGACTGGCTCGCGACCGCGGCCATGTTGATGGCCTATGCCTTGGTTTTCTTGAGGGAAACCATCGAGAAGTACGGCGGCTCCGACAAAGTTCCCGAGCACGCGTTTGCACATGAAGACCCGCTGGCCTTCGGCCTGATCGGGATTCTGGGGACCGTCCTGGGTGGATACGTGGCTGGCCGGATTGCCCGGGGAAGACAGGTGCTACACGGTGTGGTCGTTGCCGTGACCTCACTTCTCCTTGGTTTTGCTTTGCAGCTTGCCCTCGACGGGCGGGTACTACTCTACGGGTGGGATATCCTCTTTGTAGTCCTCATGATCCCTGCGGGAGCCTTGGGCGGCTATGTGGCATACTGTCGCCGCAAGGCGGTAAGGCCTCCAGCCCCTGGAGTCCCAACGACGCCGATATCCTGAACAGCGATTCGGCTGCATATTGCTCATGACCGGAGCGGCGACAGACGGCGGTGCCCACGGACGTTCACGCTCGCCAGGTTTCATCATCACCGTCTTCTGCCTGGCTCAATCTCTGGCCCAGATCGGCGCCATGGCCTTTGCGGCGCTGCTGCCGGCATTCTTCGTGGAATGGTCGCTCAACCATGCGGAGGCGGGCTGGCTTTCCGGCATCATCTTTGGCGCTTACGCCCTTGCGGTGCCGATTCTGTTGCCGATGACGGACCGCATCGACGCGCGCAATGTCTACGTGGCCGCGATTTCCGCAACCATCCTGTCTCATCTTGGTATGGCCTTCCTTGCGGACGGATTCTGGACCGGCCTCATCTTCCGCGCGCTGAACGGGATCGGCTGGGCCGGCACCTACATGGTGGGGCTCAAGGCTTTGGCCGACCAAGTGGAGGGGCCGGGGCAATCGCGTGCCGTCGCCGCCCATGCCGCCAGTATCGGGATCAGCAGCTCGTTTTCCTTCGTCATCGCCGGCACCGTGGCGACGCACTTCGGCTGGCAGGCCGCGTTCATGGTCGGGGCGGGCGGGGCCTTCGGCGCGATGCTGGTGGCCTTGACCCTGTTCCCACGAAGTCCGAGCAGGGAGAGACCCCCCTCGGCGGTGCGGCCCCTGGATTTCCGGCCGGTGATCCGCAACGCCTCGGCCATGGCCTATGCGCTGGGTTACTGCGTGCACACCTGGGAGATGTTCGTTGTTCGCTCCTGGGTCGTGACCTTCCTGACCTTCGCGGCGGCACAAGGCGGCGGTCCGCCGAATTTTCTTGTTCCCACGATGGTCGCGACGCTGGCGGGACTGCTCGGCACGGCCTCCAACGTTCTGGGCAACGAGATGGCGCGGCGCTTCGGCCGCCAGCGCTGGATCCTGCTCGTCTTCACGGTATCGATGGTGCTGGCGCTGCTGGTCGGCTTCACGGCAGGACTGGGATATGGTGCGGCCGCGGCTGCCTGTCTCGTCTACAACGCCGTGATCTACGCGGATTCCGCGTCACTCACCGCCGGCACGATCGGCAATGCCGAGCCCGAGAGGCTCGGCGCCACACTCGCCGTGCATGCGATGCTGGGTTACGGCGGCGGCTTCGTCGGACCGTTGACCATGGGGCTGATCCTGCATGTGCTCGGCGGCGAAAGCGTGATCCACTGGGGCATCGCCTTTGGCCATGTGGCCATCGTGCTGCTCGTGGGCCCGCTGGCCATCCGCGCTCTCAAACCCCGCGACCTGCCCGGCGACCGACCCAGCACAGACCGGCCCCGACGGGGCTTCAGTTCTTGAGATGCCGGCGAAACCAGCCGGCGAGATCGGCCTCGCGGATACGGCCGCCAGCGACGTCTTCCATGATCCGGATTGCGTCCAGAGGGTCGAAGTCGAGGCGCTGGCCGTTGTCTGTCAGGAACAGGCGGGCCGCCACCCATGCCGTCCGCTTGTTGCCGTCGATGAAGCCGTGGTTGTTGGCGAGGCCGTAGGCATACGCCGCGGCCAAGTCGGCCGCATCGGGGTCACCGTAGCCCGCGAGGTTCAAGGGGCGCGCGAGGGCAGATTCAATGGCCTTGAGGTCACGGATGCCGTCCGCCCCGCCGTGCTCGGCGAGTTGACGGTCGTGGATGGCCAGGACGACGTTGACGCCAATCCAACGCCACTGGCTTGGTTTGTCCCGGCTCACTTCGCCAGCGCCCGCAGCACCTCGCGGTCGTCATGCATGATGTCTTCGGCTAGTGCCATCTGGCGCGCGAACTCAGGGTCGTAGGGCGTAATCCGGTAGCCCCCGTCCGGCGCCTCGGTGAGGTAGAGCGTATCGCCCTTCTTCACCTTGAGGCGCGCCATCGCCTCTTTGGTGAGAATGACGCCGGAAGATGCACCGACGGTGGTCACTTTGAAAGACAGCATCTGAGCCTCCAGCTATATAATCTCGATTATATAGCTGGATCGGCTGCCACCGCAAGCGATTCGACAATCGAGGTGGTCCTGCATTTTGGGACCACGTCGGACGTCACTTGTCGATCAGGTAAATCGGCGTAGAGAACTGGTGAGCCCCACGAGGGAAAGACTGTAGATGAGCCATTTTGATGGATCAAAATTATACCACTGGCGGCCATTCCGATAATCACTTTGATACCTGTGGTGATAATTGTGGTATCCCTCTCCGAAGGTGATGAGCGAGACCCACCAACTGTCACGACTGGAATCGTCTGCTCTGTGGGGTTGGGCGCCCCACAGGTGGCAAATGGAATTAATGCAAAACGTGGAATTTAAAACAAAAAAGGTCCGCCCGACTCCAGCGAGCAAAAAACATCCCAGCCCGCCCATCCAGCCGCTGTACAAAAAGCCCACCACGAAGGGAAGCGCCAAGCCGGAAAGGACAATGGGGATATAATAACGATGTTGCCACATCACCACGGTGTCCTGTGTCAGCTTCCTGGCATATTTATCGTCTCGATGGGGATCATCCCAGAATAGCCAACCACAATGACTATGCCAGAATCCTCGCTGGGCATTGTAGGGATCTTCGTCCCGGTCGCACCGGGCATGATGGCGGATATGATCTGCTGTCCATTTGAGGCCTGAATTTTGTAGAGCCCATCCTCCCGCGATCAAAAAAAGTCCTTTTACCCAATTGGGGCAAGTAAAACTTCGATGAGCCAGCAAGCGGTGGTACCCCACGGTGATGCCGAGTCCCGTGATGGTATAGAGCATCACAAACATGGCCCAATCGACCCAGGAGTAATCATAAAAATACGCGTAGGCCGGCAACCCCACGAGCGCACTGCCGGCGACACTGGAAAACAACGTCAAGTTCAAGCGATTTGGAGTTCGTCTTGTGGGGATTGCGGTGCTGGAATTGGTCAGCGTCATCATGGGGTTCGTCATCATAGGGTTCTCGTCCATTATGCGGTCAATCCAATGTTCTGGCAACTCGAAGTCTACCACGAATGCCGGGGCCTCGAACACAGGTTCCTGCGCGTCAAGTGCGGGACCTGCATGCACGAGAAGCTGGCGCCACCCAGGTCCCAATGACTCCGCGTCAGGGCTGCTCCCTCACCGTGGTCTGGTAACGCACACCCCGCGGCACCGGCACGGCCTGATGCACGGTGATGCCGTGCTTGCCGGCGGTGGGCCGGCTTGCATCGACGGCAACAAAGGCAGTGTACCCGGACATGAGGCCGTACGCCAGCGCCGTGTCCTTGATGGCCTGTGCCAACTCGTTTTGCGGGTCAGAAACCCAGGCCTGCCGATCCGAGAGATCGGCAATTCGAAGCCGGGCCCAGATGCTTGGGATGAACGCGTGAACGTCTTCACCGCCGCGCTGAGCCACGGTGACTTCGACATGTTTTCCGCCGGCCCGGCCGCGCACCACGGGCTCGCCCGGCTCGCCGCGGAACTTCCCGGTGACCACGACGGCCCGGCCGACGAAGAGATCGGGCAGCCGTTGGGGGTAGGTGTCGGCCACCTTCATGCTACCCCAGTCGATCTCGATGTCCGTGAGCACGGGACGGCTGATGCGGTCGAAGAAGAACCGCATCACCTCCGCGCCCGAATCTTCCAGTCCCAGGTATGCGGCGGCGCCGCGTCCCACCTTGGCCATGCGGTTCAGCAGAAAACCATTGACCGAGTCGCCCACGCCAAAGCTGAAGATTCTCGACTCCCCGATGGACTTGTGGATGGCCTCAAGGATCTCGACCTCGTTGCCGATGTAGCCGTCGGTCAGGAAGGTCACGAAGCGGAGGCGCCCCGGGTCGTGGGGGAAACCGAGGGCGGCGCGAATGCCTTCGATCATCCGCGTGCCCCCGCCGCCCTGTAACCGGCTAACGTAGCGCTTCGCCAGCGCGACGTTTTCACGTGTGGCTGGAACGGGTTTCGGCCCAAACTGGCTTGCATTGGTGGAAAATCGGATGACCTGAAACGTGTCCGCGGGCTTGAGCAGGTCCAGGGCTTCGAGGATGGCCGCCTTGGCCTGGGCGATGGGCCGGCCGTTCATGGAGCCGGAACAGTCCAGCACAAACACCATCTCCATCGGATGCCGCGTTGCGCTCTCCAGATGCTCTGGCGGATACAGCACCATCGTGAAGTACCCCTGCCCTTTCTTGCGGTCCACGTACGTCAGCAGGTTCGTCTTGACGCGGCCTCCGGCCACCTTGAACTTGAGGACGAAGTCCCGGTTGGGAATCGTGGTTTGGTTGGCGAGCTTGATCGTCGCGGTCTCCGGACCGGTGCGAGTCTCGTCGATCCGGTGGCTGGCCTCGATTGCTTCGATGGCCACGCCGGCGTCGAGCTCGACCGCAATGCCGATGTCGTGCCCTGACCGTTCCCCGGGACGGAGATAACGCACCGCGGCGCCGGACGAGACCGGCTGGACCTGCGGACGCGGCAACGCGCGCACCGGATCCTTGGAGCCGGGCGGGTTGTAGCGGGGGCCGATGACCGTGGGGAGCACGAACGTATACCAGCCGTCACGATACGCCAGGGAGTGGAAGTAGCGGATATTTACGTCGATGCGCTTGCCGGGCTCGATGTTGGCGACCTTCTGCTCGAAGATGTTGGGGCGGTGCTGGGTCAGGAGGCTCGCCTGATATCCCTGCGCCCGCGCTTCCCGATAGATGGCCTCGGCCTCTTCCTTTTCTCTCAGGATGCCGCGTATGCGGCGCTCGCCGATGGTCATGACGAACTCGCTCACCGCCGCCTTCTCAGGCAACGGGAACAGGTAGACTGCTTCGATCTTCTCGTTGAAGGGGTTCTCGAACTGTTGGGTCACATCCACCGTGCCGACGTAGCCGGTGATGGCCGCATGGACCTCGGTATGCTTGAGGGGCAACGGCACCTTCGTCTGGTCATCCGCCTCCGGCGAAGGCTTCACCACCAGCGCTCCCGAGCCCGGATGGTCCGGTTCGCCGACCTCCGGTATGGGCGCCTTGCGCGGGCGCGTTGCGATGATCCAGAGCTCTTCGCCCGGCGCCGGAGAACCCCAATGCGCTGGAGCCGGGACGCTTCGAAGCATTTGATCACTCACGCTTAACTGAAGCGCCATTGACATCCCCATCAAGGCCCCGGAGCCCCCCTTCCGGATGAGGCGACGAGTCCTTGGTGGAGACGTCGGGTGAGCCTTCTGAATCGCGTCTGTGCCAGGCGAGTCGGACGCGAGCCCCGGCGCGACCTCGGATCTCTCCGCAGAGGAGGGCTCGCTCGGTTCGGACGGCACGCCGGCCCTTTCCACCGTATCCTCGCTCGGAGCGCATGCCCCCGCCATCAGGACCAGGCACAGGGCAACGCCGGTCACGACTCCGTTGACGATCTTGAGCTTTCTCATCTGAGCTATCTCCCTCGCTGGATATTGAGATGGATGGAGGCCGGGACGGGCTCGCCCAGGGCGTTGCCCGCCGCGACCAGCCGCAGGACATAGTCGGGCTCGGAGTCACCGGTGAGCCGAACGTGCACGGTGGCGATGCGGACCCTGCCCACGAGGAGCTCGGTCGCGGGCCGCACCGTGAAATCGGCCACGATGATGCGGTCGGCGCGGCCATCGCTCACAGCTTTGCGATCATAGTAGGGCGCCTTGGCGAACACCGGACTGTCACCGTTTTCGACCCCCACCACCCGCATCCGTCCGCCGGCTTCGGACAGCTCGAACTGCCACGCCGCCACGGGTTCGGCGGCTTCCAGATGGATGTCGAGGGCGGCGAAACGGACTTTCGTCCCGTCCGCATGGCACCAACCCGGCCATGCGGCCACCCACAGGACCAGGCAGAGCAGAAGCTTCGAGCGCCAACCGTTCATAGCTTCTCCGCGGAACCGTCCAGCGCCACAATGTTCATGGCCAGCGCATCGATCCTCGCCCGGGCGGCTCGGTCTCCGCGTTCCATCCGGGCCAGGGCGAAAGCGTCGAGGATGTCCACGACGCCGGAGCCGTCGATGTCGTTGGCAATGCTGGCGACCCTGGCGAACCGCGTGGTTTCCACCGGGATCTGAGTCCGCCAGAAAAGCACTCCCACCAGGAGGCTCGCGGCCAAACTCCCGGCCAAGGCCCAACGACGCCCGGCCACGCGCGCGCGCCGCGGCCGTTGCCCGAAATGGGTTCTGGCGGCCTGGGCGATGCGCCGGTCCGCGTCCGGTGACATGACGGCCACGGACTTGTCGAGGCGGGCGAGGCCCTCGATCAACTCGTCGGGCAGATCGAAGTCTTCTTCTTTCTCGAACCCGGTCGTTCTGTCGTTATCGCGCTCCATGGTTTCACCTCGTTAAGCGCGCGAGAGCGCCGAAAGGTTCACGACTTGCCGAAATCCTTGATCTCGGGGCTGTCCCGTAGCTCCCTGACCGCGAGATGGAGCCGGGACTTGACGGTGCCCAGGGGAATCGAAAGGGTGTCCGCGATGCCCTGCAGGGACATGTCGTCGACGAAGCGCAGCAGCAGCACTTCCCGGCGCTCAGGGGACAGACGGGCCAGGGCGGCCGACAGCCTGGCCGGGTCCCGCTCCGCCGGGTCGGCGGCGACCGGGGCTGCCAGCCGGTCCGGATCGAACTCCTCGGAATCGTCCAGCCGCGCGCTTCGGCGCAGGAGGGAAAGGGTGAGGTTTTTGGCGACGGGGTAGAGCAACGACCGGAGCTGCGCGGTCAGCACCAGCCCGTCGCCGGTGGGGGGAAATTTCTTCAGCAGATAGAGAAAAGTCTCCTGCAGCACATCGACGGCCGCGTCCCGGTCGGCGCCGAACCGCAGCGCGACGCGCGTGACGTAGTCACGATGCCGCCGATAGAGCGACTCGAATGCCCCAACCGCCTCGTCCCGGCTGCCGCGGTTGCAGAGCTCTACCAACTCCCTGTCGCTGCGTCGGTCGAAAGACCCTGCCATGGTGGACCCGGTATGAGAGTCGAGAGACTAGACGACCGAGAAACCTACTGCAACCGAAGCATTGCGGACAAAGAAATCGTTCAAAGTCGGTGACTCTGGTGGCGTGCAAGAAGAATGTCACCGACGGACATCGACACAGTCTGCCATTCTTCAAGGCGTCTGCGAAAACGGGCCACGGCTCGCTGGCGATGAGCGGGACCGCCGGATGGCGGTGGAATCACATGCGCTATCGTCTTGCCACGCCGGGTAATCGCCAAGGTCTTGCCGCTCTCGACCATGCGAAGGAATTTTGCCAAGTGAGCCTTGGCTTCGGTAACTGGAATCTGTCGCATGTCGGCTCCAATCATTCCGTATGGCCAGCCAAGTCTGTTTCGGACCCCTACGGATGTGGGGAGCCTCGTCGCCCCCAGGCATAGACGTCCCACTGTGCCCGTCGCTCCTCTTCCTCAGCTCAGACGTTTTCGATCTTCGTGCCGAGTTGACGGAGTGTCGTCCTGGCCCACTGGCGTACCTTGGGCCGCGGATGGTATGACGATGAATCGCTTTCAGATGTTCAAGATCGAAATCGCCCCTGGGCACCGCTTCGAGGAGGCGTTGCGCGACGAATTGGCGCTCCGCGGCTTCCAGTGTCGGAAGGTCCCTGATGTTCAGCTTGTTTCGGAGAGTCGTGAAATCCGGGGGGTAGCAATATTCCCGGTCGCTCATTCAACTGCGGCAAATTTTTCGAGGTGGCCGAGCTGCCGCACAATGTAGGCACGGCGGTCGTCAGGGGTCCAACCCTCACGCTCGAACATCTCAAACATGGAGACCTCGTTCGGCAAGAGAGGATTTGCCTCGATCGCCTGCAAATGCAGCGCATCGGCCAGCCGGTCATGCCCGGCGGCCTTCAAAGGCCGAACCTGTTGCGCTCTTCTCCCCGTTTTCATGCGTTCAACCTATCACGATTCGCCATGTAGATCACGTTTTACTTCACGGGATAGATCACGTCCGACGCCGGAACAAGCCTGGATTGGTCTCACCGACTTTGCAAAAATGGCGCCGTTCTCACTCCCGGAAACCCGACTTGCCGGCGAACCAGAGACCCGCCTGACGCAACCGGCGGAACCACGGATAGAAGCAACGCGCCCGCTCGGAGCTGGACCCGAACCACCGCGTCAGCCGGTTGAACCAGTCGGTTCCGGTGGTTATGGACCCGAGCACGGGCATGGCCTCGGCTCCCTGGTAGCGCCGGCCCTCCAGCACGAGGATCATGCCGTCCTCGAGATCGCATCCATCCCGACGCAACTCGGCGAGGAGCTCGGGCACCTTCCTGCCGTCGATGAGCCGCAAGCGCTTGCCGGAGGGGGTCCTGAACCTGGACTTTCGGGCATACGTGCGACAGTAGACGCATTCGCCGTCGTAGAGCAGGAAGTCGTCCTGGGGGGATGCGGCAGGGAGTCCGTCGCCCCCGGTTTCTCGGGAAGTCACACGCTCTCCTCAGGGGCCAATACTCCGGGACCGTGCCTCCCCTGCACGGCTCAGTCAATCGGTTCGTATCGCTTGACCACCGCACGTGCGCCCTGGAGAGCGCGGGCGTGCGATTGGATCTTCTGATGGTCGTCGCTTTCGCGATAGCGATCGATGTCCTCTTGGGTCTCCCACTCGGCGTAGGAGATATACTCACCCGGCGAATCAACACACTTCAACAACTGCTCGGACCGGCAGCCCTTCTGACCAATCATCAGCGGGCCGCAGTCTTCCTTCCAGATTCGCTCCGCGTCCGCGGCTTGGCCGGGGTCGACGTTGACGTGGATCAAGCGAACGATGGGCATTGGAGTTCTCCTTTGTACGGTTCGTTCATTCGGCCAACAGCGGCTGACGTGATTCTGAGTCGGGCAGGAGTCTTATCAAACTGGAGAATCATTGGCAATCAATAGGAGCCTGTATCGGCCGGCAGCGCGATCCGGACACGGGCGGGTTTGAAACCCGACCCTACATCAGATGTCGGGTTCCTGAGGCGCAGGCTCCCGGGGAAACATCCGGGGTTCAAACCGCGCCCACTGCAACGCAGCCGACGGCGAAAAAGACCAGCAGATTTGTAAACCTATTTGTGAGACACAACACTAGATCCCGGATCAAGTCCGGGATGACGGGTCCGCGCGTTGGCGGGCCATTTTTATCCCTACTCCACGATGCTGCCGCGCTCGATGACGAAGGTCCGGTCCAGCAGGCCGGCGATGTGGACGTCGTTGGATTCGGCCACCAGCACGGACAGGCCTTCCTTCTTGAGGTCGTCGAGGATTTCCACCATCCGCCGGGCGAAGATCGGGGCGATGCCTTCGCCGGGCTCGTCCAGCAGCAAGAGGCGGGTGCCGCACATCAGCGCCCGGGCGAAGGCGACGAACTTCTGCTGTCCGCCCGACAGGGCGGTGGCCCCGCGGTGGCGAAACTCTTCGACCTCGGGCATGAGGCCGTAGATCCATTCCAGGCGCTCGCGGGCGTTGTTCGCGCGGGTGGCCCAGACGGGCAGCAGGATGTTCTCCTCGGCGGTCAGCTCGGGTACCAGCCGGCGGTCCTCGGGCATGAAGCCGATGCCCAGGTGCGCACGGCGATGGGCCGGGGCGGCGGCCAGATCGATGTCGCCGAGCCAAAGCTGGCCCCGCTCCATCGCCAGCGCCCCCATGACCGCGCGCATGAACGTGGTCTTGCCCGCGCCGTTCCGTCCTATGAGGCCGCACATGGACCCCGACGGCACGGCCAGGTGGACGCCGCGCAGGATCGGAGTGGCGCCGATGCCCACGTCGAGATCGCTGACGGTGAGCGCGTCGCCTCCGGACGCCGAACGCTTGGGCGGCGCCGGCGATGCTTCCGTACCGGTGTCATGTCCCCGGCCCAGCACGTATTCCCGGACCCGTTCGTCCCGCAGGGCTTCCCGGGTGGGCGCGTCGCAGATGATCTCGCCCTGGTAGAAGGCGAGCACGCGGCCGACGTACCGCTCGACGATTTCCATGTCGTGCTCGATGAACAGCACGGTGGTGCGTTCCTCCTTGAGGGCCTGCATGAGGATGTCCATGATGGCGAACTTCTCTTCCGCGCTGATGCCGCTGGTGGGCTCGTCCAGCATGAGCAGCCTGGGCTTGCGCACCGTGGCCATGGCGATGTCGAGCAGCTTGCGTGTGCCCTGGGGCAGCGCGGCGCCGATGACATCGCGGTACTCCGCAATCTGGTAGCGCGCCAGGTGGGCCTCCACCCGGGCCGCTCGCCGGTCCTCCATGAGCGGCGTCAGCAGGCTCGCCCCGTCCTGCTCGGCAACGCCGAAGGCCATCATCAGGTTGTCGAAGACGGTTTCCGAGAGGAAGATCTGCGGGACCTGGAAGGAGCGGCAGAGGCCCATCCGCGCGATGGCGCGCACCGAATGCCCGAGAATGCTGCGGCCCATGAATTCCACGGTGCCGCCGCCGGGCGGGAGATGGCCGGTGACCAGATTGACGAAGGTGGTCTTGCCCGCGCCGTTGGCGCCGATGACGCCGATGGTCTCGCCCTCCTCCACCACGACGTTGATGTCATGGGCGGCCACCACCGCGCCAAAGGACTTCTCGAGATCGTGGACTTCCAGGACCGCGGGCATGGCCGGCTATGCCTCTTCCTCTTCCGCCCGGATGGCCGCGGCGCCGGCCCCTGCCCTGCTGCGCCGCCGGTCCACCAGCGACCACAGCCCGTTGGGCAGGAACATGATGATGGCGAGCAGCGTTCCGCCCATGATCAACTGCCAGATACCCGGGAACAGGTCGAAGGCGTAGGTGCGGATCAATTCGTACATCAGCGCGCCGATGAAGGGCGCGACGACGTTGCCGGTGCCGCTCAAGATGGCAATGAAGACAAAATCACCGGACACCGGCCAGTACACCATGGAGTCCGGGTCCACGTGGCCGATGGTGAGGGCGGCGATGGCGCCGCCGAAGCCGCCCACGAGCCCGGAGATGACGTACTTGGCGTGGACCGCCCGCTCGCCCGAGTACCCCAGATAGCCCAGTCGTATCTCGTTCTCGCGCACGGCGGTGGTCATGTTGCCCAGGGTGGAGCGGAGGTAGAGGTGCACGAGCACCGCCACCCCCCAGGTCAGGATCGCCGCGAAGATGAACAGCGCCGTCTTGTTCTCGGCGCCCAGGGGCGCGTACCAGAGATACGTCGTGACTTCCAGGCTGATGCCGTCGGTGGACCCCAGCTCCTCGATCTTGGCCAGGACGCCGTAGAGGATCATGGAGAACGCCAAGTTCAGCAAGGCGAAGAAGATGCCCCGGTACTGCCGCAGCAGGAAACCCAGCAGGAACGCGAACAGGCCAGCCGTAGCCACCCCGCAGGCGATGGTCAGGAAGGCGTCGGTGATGCCCAGGTACCGGCCCATCAACCCCACGGTGTAGGCGCCGAAGCCGAAGTACAGCGCGTGGCCGAAAGAGATCAGCCCGCAGCGCCACAGCACCAGGAGGCCCAGCGCCACGGATCCCCGGGCCAGGGACAACGTCAGGATGGAACGGAACCAGTCCGGCACCGCGAAGTTGAGCAGCAACAGCACGGCGAGGCCGAGGGTCAGGCCCCAGAGCGTCTTGTCCCGGCGCCAGCTCATATGCTTCTCGCCTTGGGGGGCGCGAACAGCCCCTGGGGCCGCAAGATCAGCACCGCGGCCATGATCATGTAGATGACGAACAGCTCCAGGGCCGGCTCCTGGTGCACCGCAAACGCCCGGGCCACTCCCACGATCACCGAGCCGATGAGGGCGCCGGGAATGCTGCCCATGCCGCCGATGACCACCACGGCGAAGGCCAGCACGATCACCTCGACGCCGATGCCGGGCTGGACGGAAATCGCCGGCGCTTGGTACGCGCCGCCCAGCGCGCCCAGAAACGAACCCAGCATGAAGGTCAGGAGAAAGACCCGGTTGACGTTGATGCCCATGGCCTGCGCCAGCTCGCGGTCATGGATCACCGCCAGCAACAGCTTGCCGAACTGGGTGCGGTTGAGACCGTACCAGAGCGCCGCGGCGATCACGGCCGACAAGAGCACCGTGGACAGGCTGTAGTTGTCGAAAGGCAGCCCGGCGATCTCCGTCAGGCCCAGCAAACCCAGGGGCTCCGGGGCGAGATAGGGGTCCGTGCCCCAGATCAGCAGCAGCACGTCCTCGAGCACCAGGAAGGCCGCGAAGGTCGCGAGCACGATGATATGCTCGTCCTCGTGATAGAGATGGCGGAGCAAACCGCGCTCGATGATGATGCCGAACACCACGCCGAGGAAGAGCGCGGCGAAAAGCATCACCGCGAACGCGCCGAACTGTGGCCAATCCACCCGGAAATAGAGGATCAGCAGCGTGGCCGTGAGATAGGCGCCGAAGGCGTAGAACGAGCCGTGGGTGACGTTGAGGAGCTTCTGGACGCCGCAGATGACGGTCAGGCCCACGGCTACCATGAACAGGTAGGAACCGTAGACGAGTCCGTCGACGAGGATGATGAGTAGGAGCTCGGGATCCAACGGTTCCCCCGTGCACAGGAATGGATAATTGCGTCCTTCGACTTCGCTACGCTCAGGACGAACGGTTTTGGAAACCGTGTTTCCGTTCGTCCTGAGCCCTTCGACGAGCTCAGGACAGGCTACGCGAAGCGAAGTCGAAGGACGCCGTCTAGGAGCCCGTGTCGGCCTAGACCGGAGCGCCGCTCAGTCGCACTTGGCGCCCTTCATGCCGCCCTTGACCCAGTCCGCCGCATTGACCCCTTCCGGCGGGTTCACGCACTCGGCCTTGAACTCTACCACGTCCTTGACCACCACCTCGCCCTTGTCAGCGTCCCACTCGGCAGAGCCCCAGCGGTCCGAGGTGACCGCCTGATGCCCCTTGCCGAGGGCCATCCTGACCTTGGCGGCGAGGATGTCGAAGGTGGCGTGCTCCAGCGCCTTGATCACCTGATCCGTGGACGGGAACTTGCCGCCGTTGGCCTTCATGGCCTTGTCGTAGGCGTACTTGGCCGCCAGGATACTATCGGCGTAGTGATAGGCCGGCGACGAAGGCGGCTGATTGTACGCCTTGCGGTATCCGCTCTGGAACCACTTGTTGAGCGGGGTGTCGATACCCGCGGCGTACATCCCGTAGGGACCACGCGCGAGCTGCCCCTGCGGGAACTTGTTGCCGAGCCGGTGGGCCGTTATCTCGCCCACCGTGAGGATGAACTTCTTGCGCTTGAACAGTCCCCTGGCTGCTCCCTGGGCGATGAAGGCCTCGAGGTCGCCGCCCCACAGGCTCGAGTGCACCAGCTTCTGCTTGGCCCTGAGCAGAACCGAGATCTCGGTGCCGTACTGGCCGGAGAACAGCTTGGGGAACTGCTGCTTCTTGGCCGGCTTGAGTTCCGGCGCCAGGGTCTGCATGGCCAGGTTGAAATCACGCCAGGCATCCTGGCCCCAGGCGTAGTTCTGGTTGATGCCCATGTAGCCGTCCTTGGCCTCGCTCCGGAGTTTCCTGACGACGTAGCGCGCCGCGCCCACGTTGCCGCCGGTGCTGTGGTTGATGATGCGGAAGAGGTACTTGGGCTCCTGCACCAGCTCCTCGAAGATACGCGGCGTGCCGCATATCGACAGCAGAGTCAGGACCCGAAGCTCCTCCGCCACCCGGGCGATGGCGGCGCAGCTCCCGGAGGAGATGTAGCCGGCCACGACGTCCACACCCTCCTTCTGCACCTTGTTGCGCAACTCCGTGACCTGCTTGGTGCCGCCGCCGCTTTCGTCGTACACCACCAGCTCGACCTTGCGGCCGGCCAGCCCGACACTGTTGTAGGGCGCCGGCAGGGTGCCTTCGTTGATGGCGCGGACCACCATCTCCACGCCGTTCCTGGCCGGGACGCCGTAGGTCGGCGCGCCGCCCCCGGTAAGGAACGTCGGCACCGCCACCTTGACGGTCTGCGCCGAAACGGCGCCCGCCGCCAGCAACACCGCCAAAGCCGCGGCCAACGCCATGAATCTTGCACGAGGAATTGGGGTCATGTCAGCCTCCCATGTTTCTCGATCGCCGCCAGTTGCCCGGCCGCGTCGCACCGGGCACGAAGTATAGCCGGATCGTCTCACAATCGCACCGGCCGGGCAACCGAGGTACGCGTCCCGCGCCGCGTGTTCGCCCGTAGTGGGCTCATTAGGCTATATGTATAGCGCAAATCAAGACCAAGGCGCCGGAGCGGAACGCGGTTGCCGTCACGGAGGGAATCGGACATGGCACGAAACATGACCCAACGAGGCAAGGTGGATCTGGAGGGACTGCACGGTCCCGAGGTCCAGGCGATGAAAGGCGTGCAGCCGACGGCCGACATACCCTTCCGCATCGGCAACATGGGGCACGCGGTGCTGGTGGTCCGGGACATCGACGTCTCCGTCCGTTTCTACACCCAGGTGCTCGGCTTCAAGGTGTCCGACGTCTATCCGGAAAGCATGGTCCCGGGCCGGATGGTCTTCATGCGCTTCAACCAGGACCACCACGGCCTCGGCCTCGTCGGCCAGGCCGAGAAGGTTTCCGGGGGCCGGGAACTGCATCACCTGGCCTTCGAGGTCCCGACCCTCGACGACGTCTTCCGCGCCCGGGACCACCTCGAGAAGCACGGTGTGCCCATCGACTTCCACGGCCGAAGACGGGCAGGCTGCCAGGTGTCGGTGGAGTTCCGGGACCCCGACGGCCACAGCCTGGAGATCTTCTGGGGACTCGACAAGGTGGACTGGGACGGCGAAGCGCGTCCGCCCGAGGAGTGGGCGCCGAGACCGTCGCTCGAAGAAGCGCTTGACGAGGCGCCGCCGGGACAGGACACCACCCTCGCGGATCCGGGCTTGCGCCGGAAATAGACGGCGCTCACGGTCGGTGATTCAGCGCGTCAACGGTCACGGGCGGGTTTGAAACCCGCCCCTACAACAGCCGCGCCGGAACGCTTGCCAAAGAACGAGAAGCGAAACGGGCAATGACATCCCGAATCCGTCATTCCGGCGAACGCCGGAATCCAGAATACACAAACCACTCTGCGACACTTTACAAAGGACTTGACGGATAAGGGACCGGTCCTATCCGATCCTCTCCAACCCTCCCATGTACGGCCGCAGCGCCTCGGGGACGGCGATGCTGCCGTCTTCCTGCTGGCAGTTCTCCATGATGGCCACCACGGTGCGGCCAACGGCGAGGCCGGAGCCGTTGAGGGTGTGCACGAGCTGCGGTCGCTGCTTGGGCGCCGGGCGGTAGCGGATGGCGGCGCGGCGGGCCTGGAAGTCGGTGCAGTTGGAACAGGAGCTGATTTCCCGGTAGGTCCCCTGTCCCGGGAGCCACACCTCGATGTCGTAGGTCTTGGCCGCGGAAAAGCCCAGGTCCGCGGTGCACAGCTCCACCACCCGGTAGTGGAGGCCCAGACGCTGGAGCACAGTTTCGGCGTCGTGGGTGAGCTTCTCCAACTCCTCGAAGGAGTGCTCTGGCTCGACGATCTTCACCAGCTCCACCTTGTTGAACTGATGCTGCCGGATCAGGCCGCGCATGTCCTGGCCGTAGGAGCCCGCTTCCCGGCGGAAACAGGGGGTGTGGGCGCAGTAATACCGGGGCAGGTCGCCCCGGTCCAGTACCTCGTCCCGGTGGATGTTGGTGAGCGGCACCTCGGCGGTGGGGATGAGGAAGTAGTCGGGGTCCACGGTGTGGAACATGTCGGCTTCGAACTTGGGAAGCTGGCCGGTGCCGGTCATGGTGTCCCGATTCACCAGGAACGGCGGCAGGATCTCCTCGTAGCCGTGCTCCCGGGTCTGCAGGTCCAGCATGAAACCGATCAGCGCCCGCTCCAGCAGCGCGCCCTGCCCCCGGTAGAGGGTAAAGCGCGCGCCCGTGATTTTGGCGCCCCGGGCGAAGTCGAGAATCCCCAGCGCCTCGCCGATCTCCCAGTGATTCCTCGGGGTGAACCCAAACGCGGGTGCCTCGCCCCAGTGACGCACCACCGGGTTGTCGGCCTCGGACTCGCCGACGGGGACCGCCGGGTCCGGGAGATTCGGGATATCGAGCATGGACTCGGTGAACCTGCGCTCGGTCTCGCTCAAGGGCTGGTCGAGCGCGTCGAGCTCCGCGCTGACCGCGCCGATCTGCTCCATCAGGCCCGAGGCGTCGCCGCCGGACTTCTTGAGCCGGCCGATCTCGCCGGAGAGCTTGTTTTTCTGCTCCTTGAGCCGCTCCCAGCGGGCGAGGGTCTCCCGGCGTTCCCTGTCCGCGGCCAGGACCGCCTCCCAGTCAATGTCCGTGCCTCTCGCCGCTATGCGCGCCCGCATCCCCTCCGGGTCCTCGCGCAAGATCCTGACGTCAATCATCCCTCATCCCTTCCATTGACATGGCGTCCTTCGACTCCGCTCGGCTGGGCCTCGCTACGCTCAGGACGAACGGGAGAAAGGGAATCCGAAACCGTTCGTCCTGAGCGTAGCGGAGCGTTAGCGAAGCGAAGTCGAAGGACATGTCAGACGATAACATATCGTCAGAGTTTCCTACGGCTCCGAGAAATCAAATGCATGACGGACATGCTGAACCGCCGGCGGATCCGAGCGCAGTGAAATGCCGACGACGTCGAACTGGACGTCCCGGTCATGCAAATGGTGTTTGTTGAGATAGTGAAGGGCGCTGCGTTTCAACCGGCGCTGCTTGGCGGCGTTGACCGATTCCAGCGGCGCGCCGGAGGTGTCCACCCTGCGGGTCTTCACCTCCACGAACACGACGACACGCTTGTTGAGGGCGATCAGATCGATTTCGCCGAGGGGACACCGGTAGTTGCGTTCGACAATGGCGTAACCCTGCCGCTTGAGGTAGCGCTCGGCGAGATCCTCGCCAGCCTTGCCCACGGACTTCCGCCCATCACCCATCCCTATTTCTGGCACCAAAGAGCGGGGCCGGCAAGCCTGCCGCCGCGGGCTTCGCGGAACCCGACCCGTGCTGCTCGCAGGACTCTCTCACGGGCCTGAAACTGCGGCGGTGGACGGGACAGGGGCCGTACCGGTCCAGGGCCGCGGCATGTCGGCGGCTGCGGTAGCCCTTGTGGCTGGCGAACCCGTACTCCGGATAGAGAGCGTCGAGGTCCACCATCATGCGGTCCCGAGCCACCTTGGCGATGATCGATGCCGCCGCGATGGAGAAGCACAGCCGGTCGCCGCCCTTGACCGTGCGCTGCGCCGGCGCCGCGGTCCACGGCCCGTCTTTCTCCAACAGGCTGGCCGCGGGAATGCCGTAGGGACCGTCGATCATCAGATAGTCCGGCGTGACCTCCATGCCCCTGACCGCCCGGGCCATGGCCAGGAGGCTCGCCCGCAGGATGTTGAGGCGGTCGATCTCCCCTGAATCCGCCACCCCCACGGCCCAGGAAGCCGCCCGTTCCTTGATCCAGTCGGCCAGGCGCTCACGCTTCCTGGGGCTCAGGAGCTTCGAATCCTTGATCTCCGCGTTGAAGATGCCGGGCTCGAAGACCACCGCCGCGGCCACCACCGGGCCCGCCAAGGGCCCCCGGCCGGCCTCGTCCACGCCGGCGATGCGCCGGAATCCGCGGGAGAGGGCGTCCGCCTCATAGGCGGTACCGTCGGGTCCACGAGGCTCCGGGGTGAGCAATCGGCCGCTTCGAGACGGGTCAAGGGGGGTTCGTTTGCCGGGCATTCGGTGCGTATGATAAGAAATCGGCGTGAAAATCACCAGCGAAGAGGTCCGGCACGTGGCCATCCTCGCCCGTCTGGACCTCACTCCGGACGAGCAGGAACAGCTTACCGGCCAGCTCGACCGCATCCTCGAATACATGGACAAGCTCAACGAGCTCGACACCAGCGGCGTCGAGCCCATGTCCCATGCCGTCGACGTGGTCAACGTCCTGCGTCCGGACCGCGCCGTCAACCAGCCCCAGACCGAAGCCTTGCTGCGCAATGCTCCGGCGCGGGAAGACGACTTTCTCAGCGTCCCGAAAATCATTGAATGACGGTGCACGACCTCAGCGATGCTCTGATCGATCGCCTTCTCGTGAGATGGCGTCCTTCGACTTCGCTCCGCTACGCTCAGGACGAACGGGGAGTTGACCCAACAACCGTCCGTCCTGAGCGTAGCGGAGCGCAAGCGAAGCGAAGTCGAAGGACGCCATGACCACCGATCCGTGTTTCCTTAGCATTCACAAGTTGCACGACCGGCTGTGCGGCCGCGAGCTGAGCGCCGTCGAGTTGGCGGAAGCGCTGTTCGACCGCATCGAGGCCACCGACGGAACCCTCGGCGCCTACCTCGCCGTGTGCCGCGACCAGGGCATGGAAGACGCGCGCCGGGCGGACGCGCGGCTGGTCGCCGGCGACGTGTCCTCGAAGCTTCTGGGCATCCCCGTGGCGCTCAAGGACGTATTCCTCACCGAGGGCGTGCCCACCACCTGCGCGTCGAAGATTCTGCAAGGGTTCACGCCGCCCTATGACGGCACCGCCGTGCGGCACCTCAAGGACGCCGGCGCGGTGGTGCTGGGCAAGACCAACATGGACGAGTTCGCCATGGGCTCCTCCACCGAGAACTCCGGCTTCGCCATAACCCGCAACCCCTGGAACCTCGACCATGTGCCGGGCGGCTCCTCGGGAGGCTCCGCGGCCGCGGTGGCCGCCGGCCAATGCGTTGCCGCGCTGGGCACCGACACCGGCGGGTCGATCCGCCAGCCGGCGTCCTTCTGCGGCGTGGTGGGGCTCAAGCCCACCTACGGACGGGTGAGCCGTTACGGCGTGATCGCCTATGCCTCGTCGCTGGACCAGGTGGGGCCCATAACCCGGGACGTGACCGACTGCGCGCTCGTGCTCCAGGCCATCGCCGGCCACGACCCCGCGGACTCCACCTCCGTGGACGTGCCGGTGCCGGACTACGCCGCGGCGCTGACGGGCGACATAACAGGGCTGCGCATCGGGGTCCCCAGGGAATACTTCGCGGCCGGACTCCAGCCCGACGTGGAGCAGGCAGTGCGGCAGGGAATCAGCGAGTTGGAAAAGGCCGGCGCCGTGGTGACGGAGGTGTCGCTGCCGCGGAACGACTACGCGGTAGCTGCCTACTACGTCATCGCCGCGGCCGAGGCCAGCTCGAACCTGGCCCGCTACGACGGCATGCGCTACGGACCACGGGCCCAGGCCGAGGACCTGACCTCCACCTACATGAAGAGCCGCGCCCAAGGTTTCGGCCACGAAGTGAAACGGCGGATCATGCTCGGCACCTACGTTCTCTCCGCCGGCTACTACGACGCCTACTACCTCAAGGCGCAAAAGGTGCGGACCCTGCTCAAGCAGGATATGGAATCGGCCCTGAGCGGCTGTGACGCTATCGTCGCGCCCACCTGCCCCACCACCGCCTTCAAGGTCGAAGAGATGACCCACGACCCGCTGCAGATGTACCTGTCGGACATCCTCACCGTCTCGGTCAACCTCGCCGGCCTGCCCGCGCTGTCACTGCCTTGCGGCTTCGACCACGCCGGCCTCCCCATCGGCATGCAGATCATCGGCAAGCACTTCGACGAGGCCATGCTGTTGCGCCTCGGTTACGCCTACGAGCAGGCCACGGAGTGGCACAGGCGGAGGCCCGCGATCTAAGCCGTGTCTGGGACGCCCCGCGCGGGTTTGCCGAACTTGCAACCCGGGAGGCAACGATATATATTCGTCCCTAAAAAGGAACGATTTATGCCGATTACAGCCGATCTAACTATCCGCGAAACCGCTGCCCTGTCCGGGGTACCCAAGGCGACGATCGAAAAGGCCGTCGAAGCCCGCGTCTTGCGAACAGTCGCGGCGCCGGCACGGTTTCGTGGCGGCGCGACACGATTTCTCCCGGTCCGGGCCGTGGTCTATTTCCACTCCCTGAAGGCCGCCAACCTCATCGACCTCCCATTGCGTCACAAGCGGGCAATCTGGACGCATCTGGTCCGGCTTGAGCCTATGCGGCTTGGAACCATTGAATTCACGCGTGGTGCGATGCTCGATCTGGAGCGCCTTGCCGCAGACTCGTTGCGTAACGCCGAGCGATACCGGCAAGCCCGCGACCGATACATCACATCCAATGCGGACATCCTCGGAGGTACGCCGGTTATTGCAGGAACGCGGTTGACGGTCTACGCAATTTTGGGACGACTGCAGGATGGCGATACCGTCGATGACCTTGCCGCCGACTATCCGGAGTTGTCTCGTGAGGCGTTCACGGCCGCCGAGCTTTACGCCAAAGCCCACCCTCTTCGAGGACGCCCTTCCGGCCGGCCTTGGCACAATGCAGCCTGATCCCCGGCTGTGACGTGCGTCTGTTTCTTGACGAATGCCTGTCACCCAGGATCGGCCAGGCTCTCAATTCCGAAGGCACACACGTCGCCATACATCCGCGGGACTTCGGCGGCCTGGGTGCACCGGACCACCAGGTCTTGGCGCGATGCATTGAACTTGACCACGTGCTTGTAACGGAAAATGCCGGAGATTTTCGCGCTCTGGCTGCTGCCCGAGAGGTTCACCCCGGCCTGATCCTGTTGCCTTGTGTTGGCCGAGCACGTTCGGAAGCTTTGCTGCGCGCCGCAATCAACTTCCTGTCCGAACATGGCCACCCGATGGACGTCATGGTCAACCATGTGCTTGAGGTGTCCGCAGAAACGGAGATGACACTGTATCCGCTGCCGACGCTGGAGCCGTGAGCCACAAGTTTGGATCTGTGCATCGGCAGATGGCTCCGGAATCCGAGCCCGCGATGGTGAGTGCGTTGTAGATCTCCACGGACGTGCTTCAGAAGTGGACGACGCACCGCGACCGCTCGGCGCTCTCCTGTCGTATGAGAACGACTCTAACCGCAAGACTGCACGGATCCTGGGCTCGCCTTACGCCGTACCCAGGATCAACGAGGCATGCATGGCCAGGCTGCCGCCGTGGCCGCTGATGATGCCGACCTTGGCGTCAGACACCTGGCGCTCGGGCTCGACCTCGTTGCCCCGTAGCTGCCTCGCGCCCTCGGTCAAGTGCAGCATTCCCTCCAGGTGGGCCTGGGACAGGAGGCCGCCGTGGGTGTTGAGGGGGATCTCACCGCCGATGCCGATGCGGCCGTCCTTGACGAAGTCCTTGCCCTCGCCCTTCTCGCAGAAGCCGTAGTCCTCCAGGGTGATCATGGCGGTGATGGTGAAGCAGTCGTAGAGCTCGGCGAAGTCCATGTCCCTGGGCTCAAGCCCGGCCATGTCATAGGCCATGCGCGAGGACTTGCGTCCCCCAAGCGTGGTGAGGCTGGGCGCGTCCAGCAGGCTGAAGTGGGGATGGTGCTGCCCCATGCCGAGGATCACCACCGGCGGCTTGGGGAAGTCCTTGGCGCGCTCCAGGCTGGTCACCAGCACGGCGCCGCCGCCGTCGGACTCGAGCGAGCAGTCGAGCAGGTGCAGCGGATCGACGATCATGCGGGACTGCTGGTGGTCTTCCACGGTGATGGGCTTCTTCATGGTGGCGTTGGCGTTGAGCGACGCGTGCCTGCGGGTGGTGACGGCGATCTCCGCCAGGTCCTCGCTGCGGGTGCCGAACTCGTACATGTGGCGCTGGGCCGCCAGGGCGTGGCCCGCGGCGGCGGCGAAGTGACCCCAGGGCCGCTCCCAGTGCTCGTCGCCCCTCCGGATGGGGAAGCCGGGGGTGGAGTCCCCGGTGGAGCGTTTGCGCGCGTGGACGCACAGGACAGAGGTGGCCATGCCGGCCTCAATGGCCATGACCGCGTGCTGCACCATGGCGATGGGCGTGGCGCCCCCCAGAGCCAGATCCGTTGCATAGACCGGCGTGATGCCGGCCATGTGCGCCAGACGCACCGCGTAGCTCCGGTGGGCGTCATTAAGCGGCTGGTTGGTGACGAATCCATCCACCGAGGCGCCGCCGACGCCCGCGTCGTTGAGACACTCCCGAATCGCTTCCAGATGCAGCGAGTGGGTGGTGGCGTCGGGCCGCTTGCCCACCAGTGTCTCACCCACGCCGACGATGGCGTATTTGCCCCCGAGATTGGCCATGGTTCCTCCTTGCCGGGGCCGCGCCCCTGCGTGGCAGAATGTTTCCGAATCCGTAACAGTAAACGGCGAAGGGCGTCAAGAATGGGTCCCTCTCACGCAGGTCTCTCCCCTGTAGGTCGGGTTAGCCGAAGGCGTAACCCGACGCCTTGCGGGCCGGCGTCACGGCGTACATGACGCCTCACGCGTCTGATGTCGGATTACGCCTTCGGCTAATCCGACCTACGGGACCTAATCCGACCTACGGGAACCCAAAGGGGAGCGGGAGGTTCGGGTGAAGTTGCCGCCGCGCCGGGAACACGATTGCGGAACCCCCGCCTTTTTGTTACCCGTGCCGTGGCATGAGCTATGAAACGGTCATCGGCCTGGAGGTGCACGCGCAGATCCTGACCGAGTCGAAGATCTTCTGTGGCTGTTCCACGCGCTTTGGGGAGGGGCCCAACCGGAACACCTGCCCGGTGTGCATGGGCTTCCCGGGGGTGCTTCCGGTGCTGAACCGCAAGGTGGTGGAGCACACCATCCGCACCGGGCTGGCCACCCACTGCACCATCGCCCGGAGCAGCCGCTGGGCGCGCAAGAACTACTTCTATCCGGATCTCCCCAAGGGCTATCAGATCAGCCAGTACGAGCTGCCGCTGTGCACCGGGGGCCACGTGGACGTGAGCGTCGACGGCGCCTCGAAGCGGGTGCGGTTGACCCGCATCCACATGGAGGAGGACGCCGGCAAGAACATCCACGACGTGCGGGGCGACCACAGCCTGGTGGACCTGAACCGGGCGGGCGTGCCGCTCATGGAGATCGTGAGCGAGCCCGACCTGCGGGGCCCGGGCGAGGCCGGGGACTATCTGAGGACCCTGCGGTCGATCCTGGTGTACCTCGAGGTGTGCGACGGCAACATGGAGGAGGGCAGCTTCCGCTGCGATGCCAACGTGTCGCTGAGGCCCGCGGGGGACGACGAGCTCGGCGTCAAGGTGGAGATCAAGAACCTCAACTCATTCAAGGCCGTGGAAAAAGCGCTGGAGCACGAGATCCGGCGCCAGGGGCGAGTGCTTTCGGAAGGGGGCGCGGTGGCCCAGGAGACGCGCCTGTGGGACCCCGACGCGGAAGTCACCCGGTCCATGCGCTCCAAGGAGTCCGCCCACGACTACCGCTACTTTCCCGACCCGGACCTGCTGCCGCTGGAGATCGACGACGAGTGGATCGGAGAGATCCGCGCCACCCTCCCCGAGCTGGCTCAAGACCGGCAGAGCCGTTTCATGGAAGAGTACGGGTTGCCCGCCTACGACGCGGACATCCTCACCCAGCGGCGCGACGTGGCCGACTATTTCGAGACCGCGGTCCAGGCCCACGCCAAACCCAAGGCCATCGCCAACTGGCTTATGGGCGACCTCTTCCGGGTGCTCAAGGAACGCAAGCTCGACGCCGCGCTACACATCGAGCATTGGCCGGTGGCCGCCGCGGACCTGGCCCGCATGGTGCAGTTGGTGGACCAGGGGACGATCAGCGGCAAGCTCGCCAAGACTGTCTTCACCGACATGCTGGAAACCGGCAAGGGTCCCGACGCCATCGTGAAGGAGAAAGGCCTGGAGCAGGTGTCCGACAGCGGCGCCCTGGACGCGGCGGTGGACGAGGTGTTGTCGGCGTGCGAGGAACAGGTGGCGGAGTTCCGGGCCGGCAAGGAGAAGGTCTTCGGCTTCCTGGTGGGTCAGGTGATGAAGGCCACCCGGGGCAAGGCCAACCCGCAGATGGTAAACGAGATTCTGAGACGGAAGCTGGTGGGGTGACGTCGAAACAGAGTATATTCAATCATCGCTATTTCTTGATTCTCGCGAATTTATGCTATAAGCATATACTATGCGAGAACCGTACTTGACCCTGACACGAAACAAACTGAGGCTCGCCACGGTCATCAAGACCGCTGGTGATGTCGTACGAATCGAACACGCTCAACATGCCCTTGGCGTTTCTCGTATCGAAGCGGCCAAGCTCCTCTCGCGCTGGGCGGCCCAGGGTTGGGTGCGGCGCATCGGCCCGGGAGTCTACGTACCCGTCCCCATCGATCTCCTTGACTCCCCGCAGGTCGTGGAAGACCCGTGGATTCTGGTGCCGGCCCTGTTCGCACCCGCCTATATCGGCGGCCGGACGGCTGCGGAACATTGGGGTCTTAGCGAACAGATATTCCGCGACATCCTGGTCTATACGACCCGCCCTTTCCGGCTCAAGAGCGTCGAAACGCAGGCCGCGACCTTTACGCTCAAGCACGTCCGTCAACGTCTGATTTTCGGCACAAAAGCAGTTTGGCGCAGCCAGACCAGAGTTGTAGTCTCGGACATGCACCGCACGATCATTGATATGCTCAATGATCCCACGGCCGCAGGCGGCATCCAGCACGCCGCAGACTGCCTGGCAGACTACCTAAGACGCCCGGACAGCGCGCCGGACATCCTGATCGCCTACGCTACGCGCCTTGGAAACGGGGCCGTGCTCAAACGCCTCGGCTTCCTTGTCGAAACCGATCCAGACAGCAAGGAGCTGGCTGACATCTGCAAACAGCGGCTGACGAAAGGCAACGCGGTATTCGACCCCACACAGGAGTGCACTCGCCTAGTCACCCGCTGGCGGTTGTGGATACCCGAGGGTTGGACGCGGGGGGCCAACCCATGATCGGGAGACGCGAAATCCTCGATATCGCGGCGATAACCCGCTTGACCCCGCATATCATCGAGAAGGACTATGCGCTCGGGTGGACGCTGGCCGGTATCTTCTCGCACAAGGAGTTGGCGCCACTCTGGGTGTTCAAGGGTGGCACCTGCCTGAAAAAATGCTACTTCGAGACCTATCGTATCTCGGAAGATCTGGACTTCACGCTGCTTGATGCAAGCCATCTCAATGCTGTATTCCTGGCCCGCTGTTTCGCTGACATTGGCGAGTGGATTTACGAACAAAGCGGTCTTGAGTTTCCCGCGAACTCCCAGGCTTTCGATGTTTACGAGAATTCCCGCGGCAAGCTGAACTGTGAGGCCAAACTCAGTTACCGTGTCAGGCTCACCTATCAGGACTCAACGCCGACCATCGAGCCCTATTCGCTACGCCAGACCCGAGACGGGGATCTCGTGCTCCACACGTGGAACGTCGACCACGATGCGCACCACAGCTACCGTGTGGACCGCATCCGGGACACTCACATCACCGCCCGCACCTTTGCGCCGCGCTATGCCATCGAGTTGACACCCCCTGGCCCACTGGCGGTGCAACAGACAAAGCGGGAATCTTCACCGAAGCTCGGCGAATGACCGTAGGCGCCCCTTCTCAGGTGCGGTAGTCGGAGTTGATGCGGACGTACTCGTGGCCCAGGTCGGAGGTCCACACTGACGTGCGGGCGCTGCCCATGCCCAGGCTGATGCGGACGACGAAGGACGGGCGCTGCATGACCTTGGCGGCGGCCGCCTCCCGGGTGCCCACGGCCACGCCCCGGCGAACCACCTTGACCCCGCCCAGGGCCACGTCGATGGTCTCCTCCACTACGGGCACGCCGGCGTTGCCTATCGCCATCATGAAACGGCCGACGTTGGGATCCTCGCCGAAGAAGGCTGTCTTCACCAACTTGGAGTTGGCCACGGTGAAGGCCACCTTACCGGCCTCGCCGACGGTCCGGGCGCCGTCCACCCGGATCTCCACGAGCTTCTTGGTGCCCTCGCCGTCGGCCACCACCTTGAGCGCCAACTCCTTCATGACCCGCGTCAGCGCCCGCTCCAGCGCCTCCTCGCCCTCGCCGCCGCGGCTGATGCGGGGGTTGCCGGCGACGCCGTTGGCCATGCACAACACGGTGTCATTGGTGCTGGTGTCACCGTCCACGGTGATGGCGTGGAACGTCGCGTCCGTGGCCCGTCGCACCATGGGGCGCAGAGCGGCGGGTGCGATGGCGGCGTCGGTGAGCACGTAGCACAGCATCGTGGCCATGTTGGGGGCGATCATGCCGGCCCCCTTGGCGATGCCCGCGACGTGAACGGTGTGGTCGCCGATGCGGCACGTCGCCGCCGCGATCTTGGGGCCGTTGTCCGTGGTCATGATGGCTCCGGCCGCGTCCTGCAGGCTGCCCGGCGACAGCGCCGCCGCCGCGGCCGCGATGCCCCTGTTGATCTTGTCCATGGGGAGCCGCACGCCGATGATGCCGGTGGAGGACGGCAGCACGTGTCGCGCGTCGATACCCAGGTTCCGGGCGGCCTCGGCGCACATGGCCTCGGAATCCCCGAGTCCTCCGGGGCCGGTGCAGGCGTTGGCATTGCCGCTGTTGGCCACAACGGCCTGGATGAGCCCCCGGGCCACGCGTTGCCTGCCCGAGACCACGGTGGGGCTCTTGATGCGGTTTTTGGTGAACACCGCGGCCGCGGCGGCCGGGCGCTCGGACACGATCAGCGCCAGGTCCTTCCGGCCGCTCTCCTTGATGCCGCACGCCAGGCCGGCGAAGCGGAACCCCGGCACCCCCGACGGCGGTTTCACTTGCCGTGGCATCGTTTGTACTTCTTGCCGCTGCCGCAGGGACAGGGCGTGTTGCGGCCGACCTTGTCGCCGTCCCGCCGTACCGTAACTACCGGTTCCGGCCCCTCGCCGTCGCCCCGGCTCAACATCATCTGCCGGGGCGCCTGCCGGGCTTCCAGCTCTTCCAGCTCGGCGGCGCTCTGCTCCTGATCCACCTCCACGGTGAAGAGCTTGTTGACCACGTCCTCCTGGACCTTGTCCGACATCTCCTGGAAGAGCTCGAAGCCCTCCCGCTGGTATTCGTGAAGCGGGTTCTTCTGGCCGTAGCCGCGCAGGCCGATGCCCTCCTTGAGGTGGTCCATGTTCAGCAGGTGGTCCTTCCACAGCACGTCGATGGTCTGAAGCGTGATGATCTTCTCGAGCTGCCGCATGAGCTCCTCGCCCAGCCGCTCTTCCTTGGACTCGTAGCTGTCCTTCACCAGATTGACGACCTTCTCCTCGATCTCATCGGCGTTGATGACCTCCTGCTCCTCGGGCGTGAACTCCGGACGCAGGTTGAAGCGGCCCCGGAGGCTCTCGGCGAGGCCCGCGAGGTCCCACTCCGACGCCATGGCCTGCTTGTCCACGAAACGGTCCACGGTTTCCTCCGCGAGTTGGGTAGCCATCTCCAGCACGTCGCTCTTGAGCTTGTCACCCGCCAGCGCGTCCCGACGCTGGCCGTAGACCAGTTCGCGCTGCTTGTTCATGACGTCGTCGTATTCCAGCAAGTGTTTCCGGATGTCGAAGTTGTGGGCCTCCACCTTCTTCTGGGCATTCTCGATGGCGCGACTCACCAGCCCGTGCTCGATGGGGACCCCATCCTCCATGCCCAGGCGGTTCATGATCCCCTGCATGCGGTCGGCGCCAAAAATCCGCATCAGGTCGTCTTCCAGCGACAGGAAGAACCGCGACGCGCCGGGGTCGCCCTGGCGCCCGGCGCGGCCGCGCAACTGGTTGTCGATGCGGCGGCTCTCATGGCGCTCCGTGCCGAGGATCTGGAGTCCGCCCGCCGCCACCACCTTCTCCCGCTCCGTCTCCGAGTTGTCCTGGTAGCCGGCGAGGATCTCGTCGTAGCGGTGGCTGTAGGCCTCCGGCGCCTTCTCCAGCTCCTCGCGCACCTCCTCCACCGCCTGCACGTATTCCAGGCGCTTGGACTCGTAGCCGTCGTGTACCGCCTGGGTCTCCTTCTCGTAGGGGATTCGCAGCGCCTCGCAATGGGCCTCCGCCTCCTCGTAGGCCGCGCGGTTGGCCTCGAACTCCTCCACCAGCGTTGCGTCCTCGCTCCCGGCCACCACCGATTGCGTGACCACGAACTCGTACTCCTCCAGGCGCTGCTCGTACATCCGCCGGCTGTCGTCGATGGCTTCCAGAAGACCCTGACGCTGGCCGTCAGCGCTCTGCCAGCGTTCGACGAAGGCGCCGAAGGCCTCAAGCGCCTCGCGAAACCCGCGCCGGGCGCCGGCATCGCCCACGTCCTCGTGGGCCAGGACCGCGGCGTCGAGATTCTCCTTCACATCGAGATAGGCCTCCGGGATGGTGCGGAAACTGTGCAGCGCGTCGATGAGCTCGGACGAGGACACCCGCTCGTACTCCTGCCGGAGGTCCCGCAAAGGCGACAGTCCCATGAGCCGGCCCTGGATCTCGGTAAAGCTGCGCAACGCCTCGCTCCGCTGATTCTCATACGTTTCCGACGCCGACTTGTAGCGTTCGGTGGCCTGCCGCATCTCCTCGTCGTACTTTTCCTTGAGGTCCCGCAGCGCGTCCTCGTAGCGCTGCTTTCCCTGGAGCGGCAGCTTGGCGGCCCGGGTGATCCACTCGTTCTCCATGTCGGAGCGGGCCAGGAACTCCGGGTTGCCCCCCAGCAGGATGTCGGTGCCCCGGCCGGCCATGTTGGTGGCGATGGTGACGGCGGCGAACCGGCCCGCCTGGGCGATGATGGACGCCTCGGCCTCATGGTTGACGGCGTTGAGCACGTTGTGGCGGATCTTCTTCTTCTTGAGCATCTGGGAGAGATGCTCCGACTTCTGCACCGACACCGTCCCCACCAGCACCGGCTGTCCCTTGGCATGGGACTCGGCGATCTCCTCCACCACCGCCTCGAACTTTTCCCGCTCGGTGCGGTACACCACGTCGGCGTGGTCCAGCCGGACCATGGGCCGATGGGTCGGCACCACCACCACGTCGAGGTTGTAGATCTTCTTGAACTCGGGGGCCTCGGTGTCGGCGGTGCCGGTCATGCCCGCGAGCTTGCTGTACATGCGGAAGTAGTTCTGGATCGTGATGGTGGCGAGGGTCTGGTTCTCCTCGCGGATGTGCACCCCCTCCTTGGCCTCCACCGCCTGGTGCAGCCCGTCGGACCAGCGCCTCCCCGGCATGAGCCGGCCGGTGAACTCGTCGACGATGATGACCTCGCCGTCCTTGATGACGTAGTCCACGTCGCGCTTGAAGATACTGTGGGCCTTGAGGGCCTGGTTCACGTGGTGCAGCATGTCGATGTGCCGCGGGTCGTAGAGGTTGTGCACCCCCAGCAACCGCTCCACCTTGGCCACGCCGCTGTCGGTGAGGGCCACGGTCTTGGCCTTCTCGTCGATGGTGTAGTCCCCCTGGGCCATGACGGCCTCCCGGTCTTCCTGGGACGGGTCGCCCTGGGTCACCGCGCCGCGCTGGAGCTTGGGGATGATGCGGTTGAGCGTGTAGTACTTGTCGGTGGACTCCTCCGCCGGCCCGGAGATGATGAGCGGAGTCCGGGCCTCGTCGATGAGGATGTTGTCCACCTCGTCCACCACCGCGAAGTTGAGATCTCGCTGGACATACTCTTCCAGCGCGAACTTCATGTTGTCCCGCAGGTAGTCGAAACCGAACTCGTTGTTGGTGCCGTAGGTGATGTCCGCGGCGTAGGCGTCCTGGCGCGAGATCGGCCGCAGGTTGAGGTAGCGGTAGTCCTTGGTGATGTACGCGGGGTCGAACCGGTAGCTGACGTCGTGCACGATGGAGGCCACCGACAGCCCCAGGGCGTGATAGATCGGGCCCATCCACTGGACGTCCCGCCGCGCCAGGTAGTCGTTGACCGTGATCAGGTGAACGCCCTTGTCGGTGAGCGCGTTCAGGTAGAACGGCAGGGTGGCCACCAGGGTCTTGCCCTCGCCCGTCTTCATCTCGGCGATCTTGCCCTCGTGGAGCACCATCCCGCCGATGAGCTGGGCATCGAAGTGGCGCAGGCCGATGGTCCGCCGGGACGCTTCCCGGGTGGCCGCGAACGCCTCCGGCAAAAGATCGTCCAGGGTCTCGCCGTCACCGAGCCGCTGCCGGAACTCGTCGGTCTTCTCCCGAAGCTCCGCGCCCGTCAGCTTCTCGCAATCCGGCTCCAGCCCGTTGATCCGTTCCACCGCGGGCATGAACCGCTTGATCTCCCGGTCGTTCTTGGTGCCGAAGACCTTCTTGACGAGGTTGCCGATCATTGGATCAGGATAGCGATAACGGGGGCGAGTTGCAATTTTTGGAGATGATGCCTGGAAGGTACGAGTCACCAATGACCAGGGCTTAGGGTACCTGTTTTCATGAGCCTTCGTTGTACATGCCTTGGGGTGTCCTTCTTAGGGGGACATGCTTGCCCACGCCCTCGCGTCTCACATGACCTGAGGTGGCGTCGCGTACGACCAGTCATAGTGGCTTTGAAGTTACCGCGTTCGTGGTTAGATTGATAGAATCAATGGCAAGGAGGTCTTTCCGATGAGCAAAGACGAAACGGCAACGGCGAGCAACGTCATCCCAATACGCCCTACCAAGGCAACGCAACGAGCCTCGGACAAGAAGTGGGGGAAACGCGTCATGGAACTCGGGTTCTGCGTCATGCCCTCACTACTGCTGCGGGCGCAACACCGCCTAGGGCTCAATCCAACACAACTCGCGGTTCTGATGCAACTCTGCGACTTTTGGTGGGACAACGAGCGTAAGCCGTACCCGAGCAAGAAAACGCTGGGGGAACGCCTGAGCCTGAGCCCCCGCCAAGTACAACGGTACATTGCAGAGCTCGAAAAGGCTGGACTCGTCCAACGGATCGAAAGGCGGGCCGGTCACGGTGGGAAGCTCACCAACATCTACGACCTTAGTGGCCTAGTGAATCGACTGAAGGAACTTGAACCAGAATTTCGGGACGTAGAGAAAAAGGTCAAATCCGCTCGCAAGGCGGTTTCCCGGCGAGGATACAAACCGAAGAGAGAACTACAGAAAAACTGAACCCCGGGCGCATACCAAAGGCAGAGGCGGATCCGGGGTTTACGAGGCAAGAATGTCAGAGCTCGGGGCACAAGTCAATACCTTCTCGTACACGCGGGAGGTCCTGGAAGAGTTGGAGAGGTCGCTATCGCCCGAGCGCATGGGCACATACCTTGTGGCGACACACGGTAACAAGGAGAAGGCGGCTCAGCTCTATACGTGGAACACTGCGATCAGCGCGGCCTTCTACAGCCTGTTGCAAGGGCTGGAGGTGACCCTGCGCAACGCCATACACGTTCAACTTGCCGGAAAATACGGCTTGGCATGGTACGACAACCGTGCTGCCGGGCTGGACAAGGGCGCCCTGGAACGAATTGGAACTGCCAAGGCACATTTTAAGGGAAAGGTGTACGCAACCGAAGCCACCCGAATTGTGGCCTCACTGTCTTTTGGTTTCTGGGTCGCAATGCTGGGTTCTGGCGGCCGTATCGACGACTCAGGGGGCAAGGCCAATTACGAGATGACACTGTGGCGACCAGCGCTCCGCAAAGCATTTCCACACTACAAACCCCTGATTCGGAAGCAAGTGCATGCCCCGTTGAGTGATCTGCGGACACTACGGAACCGGATCGCCCACCATGAGCCGATCTTCGCGCGGCAACTGAGAAACGATCATGAGCGCATTCTTGAGGTGACTGGCTGGATTTCGCCGCAGACCAAGGCATGGATGAACCATCACAGTCGCGTTCCGGGCTTGCTCGCTTTGCCATGGGACGCTCTTGACATGCGGTTTTGACATCCGTTTCGGCAAATCAGGTGGCCCGCACCAGCTCGTTCCCGAGGTCCTTGCCGCAGCTCGGGAAGTAGCCGAAGACCTGGTCCCAGACCTCCCGGGTCTCCATGCACAGGTAGATGGGGACCAGCGGCGCGGCCTCGCGGATCCATTGGCGCATGTTGCGGTACATGGCCACGCGCAGGGGCTGGAAGTAGCGCATCTTGCCGTCGGGGCACGGGACCTGCTCGCCGGAGAGGATCCGGGTGGCAGGGAAGCGTTGCCGCATCACACGTTTCAGGGACGGGGTGGTTCGCAGCACGCCCATGCTCACCCACGCCATGCGCCGGTGGTCCAGCCGGGTGAAGAGCCGGTGCAGCAGGTCCCGGTAGTCTTCTTCCCAGCCGGGGTACTCCACCATGGGATCGAAGTGGAAGCCGATCTTGTAGCCGGCCTGCTGGCACCGGTAGGCCGCGTCCAGCCGCTGTTCCAGCGAGGCGGTCAGCCCCTCGTCGGCGTCGATGACGGCCTGGGGGTTCATGGACCACGAGACCACCACCCGCTCCTTGGGATCGAGGTCGAGCAGGCCTTCCACGTGGTCGCTCTTGGTCTTGAGCTCCAGCAGCACGTTGGGCTGCTCGGCGAAGAACGGCACCGTGGCCTCGGCAAAGCCGATGAGGGGCTCCAGCGCCAGGCTGTCGGTGATCTCGCCGGTACCAATGCGGAAGAGGAAGCCCGGGTGGCGCGCCAGCATCTCCCGGGTCTCCTCCATGAGGTCGTCGACGTTGCTGAACACCTTGAGGGCCGGGTTCTCGGCAAGATAGTCCTGCAGGTAGCAGTAGCTGCAGTCCATCGGGCAGTTGCTGGCGAAGTTGATGACGAAGTAGTTGCAGCAGACCTGGCCGTCGCTACCGGGGCACTTCTTGAGGAACTTCCCCTGGTGGCGCGCCAGCACCAGGTCGCGCTTGCCTCGGGAGATGGGATCGTCGCCGCCGTCGAGATCCGCCCGGTACCGCTGGGAATCCGGGACCGTCACGAACGGAACTCCGGGCAGAGCCCTCCTGAGGTTGTCGAAGATCACCGACCCCTCGGAACCGCTCTCCACGATGACCCTGTCAGGCCGATACGCCTGCACCCTCTTTCCCTTCCATGAGCGCGAATACCTCCCTTGCGGTATCGTCCTCGGCCAGGGACTCCACTTCCCGCGCGAGGCGGGCCAGTGCGTCCACTCCGCCGGCCTGCAACTCTACCTTGAGGCCCCCTTCGAGTCCCGGCGCCACGGTGATGCGGATGCGCGGGTCGAGCTTCAGGCTCCGGAGCCGGCGGCGGATCTCGTCTTCGACGCGGGTCAGGCGAGGGTACCGTAGCCGTCTCAAGGCCTCCTTGGCGTGCTTGAGCCTGTCGTTGCGACCCATGCGGCTGTCCGACAGGGTCGGCGCGAGCTCCTCCCCGTCGATGACGGACGCGATGGAACAGCCGTCCCGAAGGGATATCTCCACGCACCAGTCCAGGAAGTCGTTGAAGTGGTTGCCCCCGAGCCGCAGGTTACGCGCCAGCCGCAGCATGGCGTTCTGGTCCAACTCGGTCAGGGCCAACCAGCGTTGCACCGCCTGGGCGTGAATGCCTCGCTCCCGGCCGTAGGCCGTTATTTCTTCGGATAGTGTCATGTCATGGCCGGGCGGGTTTGAAACCCGCCCCTACAGGGTCGTCACCGCTGCTTGCGGACGATTCCGGCGCATAGGGACCTCCGAGGCGAGACACTTCGCGCAGCCGTTCTTCGTACGTCCGCGCCATGGCCTCGTTCCCGCGCTTGCGGAAACCCTGGGCCAGAATCGTAACCTTTTTTGTCATGGCCTCCAAGGCCCATCCGGTCTTCTCCGCGTCCAGGCCGGCCTCGATGAGGTTGGCGATGGCCATGACGCGGAAGCGGTCGAACCCCCAGGTGGCGAGGGAAAGTTGATCGGCGTGCCCGCCCCGCTTGGTGACCAGCGCCTCGGGGACTAGCGGGATCTCGGTATCCTTTGCGATACGAAGCCACAGGTCGTAGTCCTCGCACACCGGCAGGGACTCGTCGAAGCCCCCTACCCGCTCGAACAGCTCCCGCCGCATCATCACCGCGGACGGGCTGACCAGGCAAAGATCGAGGCTGGCACGGAAAATGTCGCCCGAGGGCTTGCGGTGCCGGATCCTCGGGTTCACGCGCACGCCGTTGCGTATCCAGATCTCGTCGGTTTGACAGATCTCGACCTCCGGGTTTCTTTCCATGAAGTCCAGTTGCCGCTGGAGCTTGCGCGGGTGCCACAGATCGTCGGAGTCCAGGAAGGCCAGATACTTGCCCGAGGCCCGGCGGGCACCCACGTTCCGGGCTGCCGAGACGCCGCTACGGCTCTGGGTCAGGACCGTGAGCCGCGCGCCGTACTGCCGCAAACGACGGCGGGTCTCATCCGTCGACCCGTCATCGACGACGATCAGCTCGTACCCGCCGACGGTTTGCGCCAGCACCGACTCCACGGCCTCGCCGAGCATCGGCCAACGATTGTAGGTCGGGATGATGACGCTCACGAGCAAACCGGGATATGTCGCCATGGGCATGCTACAGGCTCCCGCTCCCACGTAGGTCGGGTTAGCCGAAGGCGTAACCCGACATCCGCTTCGTCCCATGTCGGATTACGCTTCGCTAATCCGACCTACGTCCTTGCTTCGACGAGCTCAGGACAGGCGTAGCGGAGCGGAGTCGAAGGACGCCCTTCGATCAGAGTCTCCCTCAGAATATCAGCCCAGGTGCCGGGTCAGGAACAGCGACAGTTCCGGAATATAAGTGACGATCAGAAGCGCGACGATGTTGATGATGATGAACGGCACCAGCCCCGGGTAGATGCTCTTCAGCGGCACCTTGAACAGCGCCTGGGTGACGAAGATGTTCAGCCCGAAGGGGGGCGTAAACATGCCGATGGCGAGGTTCACGGTCATGATGATGCCGAAATGGATCAGGTCGACCCCGATGGCGACGGCGATGGGGGCCAGCAGCGGCGTGAGCACCAGTATCGCGGAGGCGGGATCGAGCAGGCAGCCCACGAAAAGCAGGAAGACGTTGATCGCCAGCAGCGCCATCCAGGGCGGCAGGTTCATGTCGCGGATCATGGCCACCGCGCTCTGCGGCGCCCCGCTGATGGTCAGAAGCTGCGAGAAGACACCGGCCGCGGCGACGATGATGAGCACCTGCGCCGTCAGGTACATGGAGTTGACGGACACCTCCCAGATTCCCTTCCAGCCTATGTCGCCGTAGATGAAACGCGTGACGACGATGGCGTAGACACAGGCGATGCCGGCCGCTTCGGTGGGCGAAAAGACGCCCGCGTAGATGCCCCCGAGTATGATGACGGGCATGCCCAGTGCCCACACGCCTTCCCTGCTGGCCGCCAGGAACGCTTGAAACGAGAAGCCGGAGGCTTCGCGGATTCCCCGCCTGATGGCGAACGCGTAGATGTACGCGGCCATCAGCAGCGCCATGATCAGGCCGGGAACGATGCCGGCCACGAACAGCAGCACCACCGACTCTTGCGCCGACACGCCGTAGAGGATCATGCCGATGGACGGCGGTATCACGATGGCGATGCCGCCTGATGACGTGAGCAGGCCGGTGGAGAACTTCTCGTCGTAGCCGGCTTCACGGAGAGGCCGGTAGAGCAGCCGTCCGACCGCCGCCACGGTGGCCGGGCTGGACCCGGAAATGGCGCCGAAGACGGTGCAGGTCCCGACCGCTGTCAGTGCCAGGCTGCCGCGGACGCCGCCGATGACGGAGAGGACCCAGGCGACGATGCGCCTGGAAATGCCGCCCCGGCCCATCAGATCTCCGGCGAAGATGAAGAACGGCACCGCCATCAGGGCGAACTTGTCGACGCTGCCGAACATGTTGATGTGCACCGCCATGGGCGGGACCGGCGCGAACAGCAGCAGCACGATGGCGGAAGTAGCCAGCAGGATGATGAAGATCGGAAATCCCAGCACCAGCAGGATCACCGGCACTATGGCCATCACCCATTCCACGACATCGTCCCTTTTCTTGTAGGGGCGGGTTTCAAACCCGCCCGTGCTCGCATGGCACGACGTGCGGGCGGACTCAAAACCCGCCCTTACGAGTCATCCGTTTCGTCGCCGCCGTATTTCTTCACGATCTCGCCGGCGAACTCACCCTTTACGTAGGAACGGAAGCGGAGAGCCACCGCCAGGAACATGAGCACGAAGCCCAACAGCAGTGCGGAGTGCGGTATCACCATGGGAATCTCGGCGACGACGCTACGCTGGCCGAAGTTCCACAAGAGCTTCACCACGGTCCAGGTCTGGGGAATGACGAAGACGCAAACGGCGAGGAACGAGACCGTGGCGATGCCGTTGATGATCTCCTTCCAGGGCGAAGGCAGCATGATGGAGAAGAAGTCCATCTTCAGGTGCTGCCCCTCGAAGGAAACGAGGACGGCGCCCATGAAGACCGTCCAGACCATGATGTAGACCATGGCCTCGTCAGCCCAGATGACCGGTTGAAGGAAGACGTAGCGCCCGATGACGTTGGCGAAGTTGACGGCGATGCCGGCGAGGATCAACACGCCGACAATCGCCTTCGGTACCGTCACGATGACGAAGCGGAGAGGCCTTGGAAGGTCACGGTGGGACATGATTCATGGTCGGACGCGACCCCTCGGCCCGCCGCGAAAGCCTCAGCCGCCGCGCGTACGCTGGGCCGCCTCCTTCATGACGCGGTATGTCTCAAGCACCGCCGGACGGTCCTTCAGCACGTCGTCGCCCACGGTGGAAAGACGCCGTAGGAACTCCGCCTGATCCTCGGGCGGCAGCTCGGCCAGCTCGCCACCGGCCTTGACCCAGACCTGGTACATCCGCTCGACGAATTTGAGGGTCCACGCCTGGTTGAGCGGGTCGGTGGCCAGCGCCTGGTCCAGGATCGCCTTCTGGAGGTCGGGAGCGAGCTTGTCGAACCACACCTTGCTTACGAAGCGGCCGACGCAGATCAGCGATTCCCTGGACTTCAGCACGTACTTGGCGATGCGCTGGTACTTGAAGGGCACGAAGATGGTGATGCCCGCCTTGTTGCCGTCGATGGTCTTCTGCTGAATCGCCGGGACCACCTCGGAAAGCGGCATGGGCACGCCCGCTGCGCCGAGCCGGCGCAGGGCTTCGATCTCCAGCTTGCTGCCGAAAACCCGGAGCTTGCGGCCCTTGAAATCCGAGAGCTTACGGATCGGCGTCGACGTAGCGTAATCGGTGGGCGCGTCGCAGGTCATGCTGACGAGCTTGAGACCCTTGGCATCGCCGATGGACCAGAACGCCTTCTTGAACGCCGGATCATGCACGGTGCGGAAACCGTGCATGAGATCGTCGAATATACCGGGAGCGGAGAGCACCGCATAGCGCGGATCCACCCCGGACAGGAACGCCGGGGGTGTCATCGTCATCTCGATGGTGCCGAGCTGGACGCCCTGGACCATCGCCGGAATCGCCCCGAGCTGACTGAGCGGATAGACCTCCACCTTGATGCGGTCTCCGACCCTCTCGGCGAGGCCCGCCTTGAAGGTGTCGGCCCAGTTGTCGAACGCCCCCTTGGTGGTCGCGTGCCCGATCTTCATGGTGACGGGTTGCGCGGCCGCCTGAGCGGCGAACAGCAGACAGGCCGTGAGGATCACGGCCGCGGAAGAGAGACTGAGACGCAGATTCATCATCATCGACCTCCCTGTGAACAGCATTCTAAAATGGGACGCGATTACACCACAAATCCCGGCGTGGGACAAGGCGCGGGCCGGTGAAGAAGACGAGGCGTAGGGGCGGGTTTGAAACCCACGCGCACATCGTGCCATGCGAACACGGGCGGGTTTGAAACCCGCCCCTACACGAAGGCCTCCATCTTCTTGAAAAACTGATCCACCATCATCTTGCCGACGCCGCCCAGCATGCGCTGGCCTACGCCCGCGATCAGACCGCCGATCTTGGCGTCGGTGACGTAGCGCAGCGTGGTGGCGGAGTCGCCGTTCTCCTCCAGGTCGATGATCAGGTCGCCCTGCATGAAACCCGGGCCGCCGGACCCGGAGCCGCTGAGCACGTAGTGGCTGGGGGCCTGCTTTTCCTTGATGGCGACCTTGGCCTTGTAGCTGCCCTTGACCGCCGCGATGCCGACCTTGACCGTGGCCTCGTATTGGTCCGGACCGATCTCCTCCATGCTCTCACATCCGGGCATGCACTGGGCCATGACCTTGGGGTCCTGAAGGATCTCCCAGATCCGCTCACGCGGGGCGTTGAACTCGTAGCTTCCTTCGATCTTCATGAACTCCTCCTTTGGAATACTGAACCGGGAATCTTAACAGCATTTACCTGACAGCAAAAAGGGGGCGAGTCCCAACGGACTCACCCCCTTCGACTTCATACGCCCATACGGGCGGCACAGGACTGCGCGGTCGCCCCAGGCGTGCGGACGCCTGACAGCCAACGAGCTACTTGGGGAGCGCCTTCTTGAAGACCTCCGCGTTGGCCCGGATCAGCTCGAACATGGTTTCCATCTCGGGCAGCCAGTCGTCGCCATAGATGGGCGAGGTCTTGGCTCTCATGCGCTTGAAGGACGCCTGGGTCGCGGGATCCTCGATGGACGCGCGGAAAGCCTTGATGAGAACATTCATGAGTTCCTTGGGCATCTTCGGAGGCGCCGCCACCACGCGGTGGGATGCGATGACACCCAACTGCGGGAACCCCAGCTCGACCACGGTGGGCACATCCGGGTAGTTCGTATCCCGCTTCGTCAGATAGACCCAGTTGGGAATCATCCGTCCGTCCTTGATGTAGGCCATCTGACCCGGAGAATCGAGGCCCAGGGCCCGGGCGTGCCCCTCGCCGCGGACGATAGCCATGTTCGACGCCGGCGCGCCGCCGTAGCCCATGATGAACTTGGGCTTGAACTTCATAGTGGCGGCCGTCAGCGCGGCATTGGTCCAACCGGTGGTGCCGTAACCCGATTCGGTGATAAGCACTTCCTTCGCCTGCTGATAGTCCTTGAGCGTGCGGAGATTATACTGCGCTCCGGACGCCCAGACGTACGGCGCCGCGGAGATGCGGCCGATCCAACTGAACTCCTTGAGCTTGTACTGCGTCTCCCTGAACAGCTCGCTGACGATGGCGCCGGGCAGATTGACGATGCCGATGGTGTAGCCGTCCGGCTTGGCCGCGGACAGCAGGTTCCACGAGATGATACCCCCCGCCCCCGGCACGTTCCTGACGATGATGTTGACGCCCAGCTTTTTCCTCATGACCCGGGCCACCGCCCGGCTGTGCAGGTCGAACCCGCCCCCCGGAAGGGCATTGATCAGCCACGTAACGGGCTTGTTGGGATACTTCGCGCCGCTCGCCGCCAACGAACCCTGCGCGGCGGCCAGAACGAGGAACGCTCCCGCAAACAGGACAAAACAGTATCGGCGTATCATGGAGTACCTCCTTGCATTTCGTGAATGTGCTGTAAAATCGCCTACTTTCGTAACCTTGAAGGCGGAGACGCTAGCACACGCTCCGGTGGCCTGTCAACGCAACCGGAGCCTCTCGTCGGATGGCTGGAGCACGACGCCCACACCCTACAGCTTATAGAACCGCGCCGCGTTGTTGCCCAGGATGTCGTCCTTCTCTTCCTGGGTGAGATTGACCAGAGCCCGGGTCTCGTGCACCCGCTCCCATTCGGTGTCGCCGTGGGGGTAGTCGCTGGCGTACATGAACGTCCGGGGCCCGAGATGGTCGATCAGGTAGCGCAGGTCCTCGTGCTCGCTGTAGCCGGAAAGGAACCGGCCCGATTGGATGTACTCGTGGGGGTTCTTGACGCCGTCCGGCAGCAGGTAGGGCTCGTCCCCCCAGCCCGGCTCGCGGTGATAGCCTCCGGACACCCGCGGGGCGTCCTCCACGTGCCGGTTCACCCAGTTGGCCCAGTAGTGAAGCCATTGCCCGTCGATCTCCAGGAACGCGAAGCGGAGGTTCGGCAGATCTTCCATCAGCCCCATGCGGGTCACGGACATCAGCGCCACCATCATGGAGAAGGGCATGGCGGTGACGTGGGTGGAGAAAAAATCCTTGAAGCAGTCCGCCCAGGGCGTGTCGTGCATGCCGGTGACGGCGTGGAACCCGATGGGACAGTCGAGATCGTTGGCGGCCCTGAAAAAAGGCTCGAACTCCTTGGAGTGTAACGGTTTGTCGCCCACGATGCCCGGGACGGTCACCGCCACCAGGCCCAGTTCCTGCGTGGCCCGGCGCATCTCCTCCACGGCCGAGCTCGGATCCTGCAACGGCACCAGGGCAATGCCCTTGAGCCGGTCCGGCGCGCGGTTGCACCGGTCCGCGACATAGTTGTTGTGCGCTCGGCAAATGGCCGTGGCCAAGTCCTTGTCCTCCACGTCCGAGACAAACACCATGGCGGTGGGATAGATCACCTGGATATCGACGCCCAGCAGCTCCAGGTCCTTGAGCCGCCCTTCGACGTCGTCCAGGGTGTTGTCCTTCATGTGCATCTGCTGATGGCGTGGGCTCATGTAGTCGAAGCCGCCTGCGCCGACCCCCTTGGAGAACGGGATCCGCGGCACCACGCGGCCTTCCACCACCCACCGCCCCACTTCCAGGCTGTGATCACGGATGGCCAGAACCCGCGGCCGCTTGGAGAAGTATTCCTTCTCGATGAACTCGTCGAAGAGGTAGTGCGGCTCGTGATAGTGTCCGTCGGAATCGATGACCGGAGGCATTGCCATCTCCCTTCCCGTATGTCACCTTGGTCGCTCGCGCCCGAGTAGACTATGGCACATCCCGATACGTGTCAACACGCCTTAAAACCTGGCTTTTTCCTGCACCCAGGCACGCGGCCAAGCCTTCGGAGAGAGGTTTGCCGCGATCCGCTGACAGCGCCCGCGAGCCCTCGGAAGGCCGCGTGACGGGACCTGGGACCGGCCCCGCCACGACCGTCCGCTGGCTTCTTTTCCGTGTGTGGGAGGGGCTGTGGCGCTTGCTCATCCAGGTACTGCGGGTGATGCCGCCCGATCGGTTCAAGCGTCTGTTCACGCCGATCCTCAAGCTGCTGGTCCTTTGCGCGGTTCCGCGCCGGCGCATCGTCGCCACGATGGACGCGGCCTTCGGCGATTCGTACACCCCGGCGGCCAAGCGCGGCCTGGCCAGGGGCGTGCAACGACGAATCGTGGAGAACGCCCTCGATTGTATCGTGCAGATGGGCTATCCCGAACGGCTGCGGGGCGTTCTCGACGTCCAGGGCCGGGAACATCTGGACGCGGCCCTGGCCAAGGGACGCGGCGTCATCGCCCTGGGCTTCCATCTCGGCAACTTCGCGCTCCTCAGCGCCGCCTTGGGAGTCGCCGGGCCTCCGGTTTACACGCTCATGCGTTTTCTTGACGACGAGAAGCTCATGAGCCTGGTGCTCCACCACAGCCGGTCGTTTTTCACCGAGCTCGTCCCCTCCCTGCCCCGGCGGGAGGCCGTCAAGAAGATCCTGAGCGTGATCCGTAACAATGGCATCGTGCTGATGCTGGCGGACAAC
The DNA here is from genome assembly GCA_965221155.1 of uncultured Binatia bacterium (SeqCode). Taxonomy (GTDB): domain Bacteria; phylum Desulfobacterota; class Binatia; order UBA9968; family JAJDTQ01; genus JAJDTQ01. The sequence goes on from OZ244869.1 coordinate 4,837,267, forward strand.
CTCAAGCGTGGCGAGCTGGAAACCACCCTGTTCGGGCAGCCGGTTCGAACGGCCCGGGGGGTCGTAAGCCTGGCGCTCCGCACGCGCGCGGCCGTGTTGCCGGTCTACCTGGTGCGTGGCCATTCCGGCGGGTTGCAACTGGTCATCGAACCGGAAATGGAGATGGTCCGAACCAAGGAGTTGAGCGTCGACGTGGTCACCAACACGGACCGTATCATGAGGCTGCTGGAAGGCCTGGTCCGCCGCTATCCGGATCAGTGGTACTGGCTCACGGTCAGGTTGGCGCGGCAAACCAAGTCCCCGCCGCCAAAGGACGTTGCTTGACACCCCGGAGGGCAATGGTAGAGTCCCTTTAAAGCCCCATCCCCTCCCCGTCATTCCCGCGAAAGCGGGAATCCAGGTGGGGCGGGGCTGGGAAAGCACAGCCGTCGCGCCCCTCCACCACCCCTGGATTCCCGCTTTCGCGGGAATGACGCGTTCGGGGCCGTCTGCGCTGTGACGGACCGATCGTCCGCGGTGACCGGAACCTACAGAGATTTCTCCAGCGGTTGATATCGGCACCAAGACAAAGGAGCATTTTATGCAAGGCGGATCCGAGGGCCCTTGGGGGCGCCGGCGGCAGAGCGGACCGGATTGGGAAGACCTGCTCTCCCGATTGCCGCAGTTGCCCGGTTTTCTGAAGTCAGGCGTGCCCTTTCTCATCGCCGGGGCCATCGCCGTCATCTGGCTGGCCAGCGGCGTCTACACCATCCAGCCCGGCGAGGAAGGGGTGGTGACGCGGTTCGGCAAGGTGACGCGTATCGCCACGGCCGGCCTCAACTATCATATTCCCTGGCCCGTCGAGGAGTTGCGCAAGGTCAATATTGCGGAGATCCGTCGATTGGAAGTCGGATTCCGGAGCAACCCGCTCAGACCCAATCTGATACGCCTCATTCCCGCCGAGTCCTTGATGCTCACGGGAGACGAAAACATCGTAAGCGCACAGCTTACCGTGCAATACCGCGTGAGGAATCCGGAGATGTTCCTGTTCAAGCTCTGGGATCCGGTGACCACGCTACAGGCGGCCACGGAAGTGGCGCTGCGCAGCCGGGTCGGCAACACTACCATCGAGGAGGTCCTGACCGTGGGCCGGGACCGGGTTCAGACCGAGACCCAGGTGTTTCTGCAGCAACTGATGGATACCTACGAATCGGGCATACAGATAACCGAGGTCAAGTTGCAGACCGTGGAAGCTCCCGGCCAGGTCAAGGACGCCTTCGATGAGGTGGTCCGGGCGCGCGAAGATCGAGAGAAGCTCATCAACCAGGCCCGCGGCTACCGGGAAGACCTCATCCCGAAGGCCCGAGGCGAAGCTCAGGAGATGATTCAGGCGGCCGAGGCCTACAAGGAGGAGCGGACGTTGAGGGCCAAGGGAGACGGGGCGCGGTTCAACTCGGTATTGACGGAATACCAGAAAGCCCCCGGGGTGACACGTGAGAGATTGTACCTCGAATCCATCGAACGCGTGCTGCCTAACGTCGACAAGATCATCGTTGATTCACAAGGTGCGCAAAACGTCGTGCCGCTGTTGCCCTTGAAAGGGATGGCGGGATTTCCGGGAGCAGGAGGCAAATAATGAAACGATACGTCACCGGAACCATCGTCGGCCTCATCCTGGTCACCCTCCTGTTTCCGCCGATACGGCCGTTCTTCGTCGTGGGCGAGTGGGAGCAGGCGGTGGTGACGCAGTTCGGCAAGTTCAAGCGCGCGGTGCGCGTGCCGGGTCTCCACTGGAAAACGCCTTTGGTGGAGGACATCACGATGTATGAACGGCGTATTCTCGCCAGTGACGCCCAGCCCAGGGACTATCTGACCCTGGACAAGAAGCGCGTGGTGGTGGACCACGTGACCCGGTGGAAGATCAGCGACCCGCTCAAGTTCTTCAAGACCGCGCTGACCCAGCAACGCGGACGGCTGTTGCTGGACGACATCGTGTTCTCCGAGTTGCGGCAGGAGCTCGCGTCACGAAACTTTGCCGACATCATCGCCGGGCAGCGCGAGGCGGCCATGGAGGCCGTGGCCAAACGCTCCGCGGACAAGGCCGACGGCGAGTACGGCGTGGTGGTCGTGGACGTCCGCGTCAAGCGGGCGGACCTTCCTTCCGAGGTGCAGATGAGTGTTTTCGAGCGCATGCGCGCGGAACGCGAGCGCATCGCCAAACGCTACCGTTCCGAAGGCGAGGAGGAGTCGAAGAAGATTCGCGCCAGGACCAATAAGGAAAAGACCATTCTGCTGGCGGAAGCCTACCGGGAGAGCCAGAAGCGGCGAGGCGAAGGCGACGGTGAGGCCACGGCCATCTATGCCGCCTCCTATGGACAGGATTCGGAGTTCTACGGCTTCGTCCGGAGCCTCGAAGCCTACGAGAAGTTTCTGCCGGAGAACAGCACCGCCCTCCTGTCGGAAGATTCACCACTGTTCCGCCACTTGGGCACCTCACGGAAGGGCAAGCCGGGGGCAAAGGATGAAGATAGAGAGTCTCGGTAACTTCGAGCGCGTCGACCAAAACGCCGAGGTGATGGACACGCCCTACGACCGCTGGGTGGAGTCCCAGGGGATGGACGTGATCGGGGGCTACTTCGTCGAGGACCTCAAGGAGGTGCCGATGAAGTGGTGGGACCGCAAGGGCGGCCACGGCGTCTACATCAACCTGGAGGGGGCGGGCTATCTGGACGATGCCTTCGTGGTCACGATTCCGCCGGGCAAGAGCCTGAACCCGGAGAAGCACATCTACGACGAGCTGGTCTACGTGCTGTCGGGCCGCGGCGCTACCACCCTATGGCAGGGCGACGGCAAGGGGCAGAGCTTCGAGTGGCAGGAGGGCAGCCTGTTCGCCATCCCGGTGAACGCCACCTACCAGCATTTCAACGGCTCGGGCGACCGGGAGGCCAAGCTTCTGGGGGTCACCAACGCGCCATTGGTCTACAACATCTTCCACAACGAAGACTTCGTCATGAACAATCCCTACAGCTTCAGGGACCGGTTCGATGACGACCAGGACTTCCGCGGCCACGCGCGCCTGTACAACGACCGCGTGCTGGAGACCAACTTCATCCCCGACGTGGGCAACATCGAGCCCATCGCGTGGGAGGCGCGGGGCAAGGGAAGCAAGACGGTGTTCTTCGAGCTGGTGGCGAGCCACATGGGCGCCCACGTGTCCGAGTTCCCGGTGGGACGCTACAAGAAGGCCCACCGCCACGGACCCGGCGCCCACGTGATGATTCTTTCCGGTGAAGGCTATTCTCTCATGTGGCCGGAAGGCCAGGAGAAGCAGCAGTTCATCTGGAAGCCCGGCTCCCTGGTCGTGCCCCCCGAGGGCTGGTTCCACCAGCACTTCAACTCCGGCCCCCAGCCGGCCCGCTACCTGGCCCTCAAGATGCTCAGCCGCATGTTCAAGCTGGTGCCCGGCCCGATCCAGTCCGACGTCCCCCTCAACCAGGGCGGCTGGCAGATCGAGCACGAGGACGAAGACAACGATGTCATCCAGCTCTTCGTGGATTCCTGCGGCCGCTCCGGCGCCAAGGTGGACATGGCCCACATCCTGGAGAGGCAGGGGGCGGCGTAGTCAAATCGAACCACCACAACCCCCTCCCCGTCATTCCGGGCTTGACCCGAGGTCCAGTTGGGGCGTGGGTGAAGATGCAGAACACCCCACGCCCACCGCTGGATCCCGGATCAAATCGGTCCGTCCCTCTCTTGGATTGGTCAGCGACCGAAAATGATGTTTCGCCAGACTGGTTCCTTCTTCGAGCGGAGTCGCTTTATGATCGCCTGCCTGCAGATTTCCTGACCGTCCTCCAAGAGAAACACGCTGTTACCCTTGACGCGTCCACCGTGTACGGCACCAGACGCGGCGCCATAGACGTCTCTCAAGACCTTGTAACGGTCCCGTCGGTCCACTCGCTCTCTGCCCGTATACCAGGCGCCGTGGATGGCGAGCCGAAACGTCTGCTCGCCGTGGTTGCCATCGTCGAGGAACAGCGCCTCCAGGGCGGTCCTAATGAACACCAAGCCATCTCGGACGTCTGTGCCGCGCGCTTTTGACTTCAACCAGTACCGCACGGCGGTCTGGAGTTTCCTGGGCGATTTGCGGAATTCGGACTGCACCCGAAGGGCTTCCTTGAAATTATGCGCCGTCAACGGTGTTTCCTTGGCATTCCGGGGGGTCATCACACCTGTGCCCAAGTAGGATGAGCTGCACCGCTCGCCGAAATGCGCATGATCGCCGTAGTGTGTCCAGATCATGGGCGTCTCTACCGCCACGTCGCAAACGAGGGAAAGTGCGCGAGTAAGCTCGTGGATACCCCCGAGCGGCAACTGCCATGTCGATTTGATGTTGGCGGGTATGTTCCACGACACGGCAGGGACACCGTCGCGTTGGCCGGCCACTCTGCTTGGCTTCGACAGGGCAGGAGCGATCATGCACGGAATACGAAGTATCGTCCGACCCAGAAAGTCCGATGGCGAGATGCCGCCCGCGGTGGGAAGCCAGTCGTCGACGTCCTTGCTTCTGCGCGACACTGGTGCGACGGTGAGGCCATTTGCGAGAACGAAGGGATCGGCAGCGTGTAGCCGGCCAAGGAGGACGCGCGTCTCGAAGGCGAGATGGGCGCCGCTTGCCCAGCGTAACACCTTGGTCGCCGTGCGTCGGGGCGAGTGAAGACAAGCGTCGACGAGGAGGTAGCTCCACAGGTCGGCCGTTTCGGCGACCCCGATGTCCGCACTCGGTGAATCGGGTTGGACGTGCCCATAGGTGTACCCGGGCAGAAGCGGGCCGAGGGCGGTCGCAACGTGACCGTCCGACAGAACGCCGAGATCATCGAGAAGATATTCGAAACTCGTGCGTCGTGCCACGCTCTCGGCGCCGCCCGGAATCGCCTTCACTCGAATCTCAGACCTGAACAGATCCCTCTTCCAGGCTCCGGTGTCATGCAGGTCCTTGAGGCCATCGGCGTCAAGTTCTTTCTCGGATGTTCGCTCAAGCGTGGTCTGCGTGCTGCCGTCACGTAAAGCGAACTGAGCATCGCCGGGTATGAGATTGACTATGGAGAAGCGCGCAACGCGCAACTCATCGCGCAGGAGTTTCGTCAGGGCCGGACCGACGTGGCGTTCGTCGATTGAAACCACTTGCATGCCTTGTGATCGTTTCCCTGCGCTCGGCTACCCAGAAACCTATAGCCGGATGCTGTACGTAATCGACAGCGACTGGTGTGCGGGGATGTTCGTCGCCACGGTATTGAGCATGCCCTTCGACGACGCGCTGCACCTCGCCCAGAAAGGGGCGTCCCATTCCCGAATTGCAGGTGGCCAACTCCTCCGGTACAGATCACCTTTGGTCGGCGAGGGCGAAAGCCCCCACCGCGCCCCTTCTGGCCAAGTATGCGGTCTGAACATTGGACAACTCTATCCGTACCCTGCCCCTACGGTTCAAGGTCAAGGTAGGCCGCCCCACTATGGGTTCGCCGTTGACGAACACGCCTGCCGCACGGTATTTGATCGTTCCTCTCTCATCGTTGTGCAGGACAACGGTCACCTTAGATTTGGACAGGTCAAGTTTCTGGTGGAACTTGGCTCTCATCCTCTCGTTGAGGCTCTTGTGTTTGTCTGGATTTAGGGTAACTCCCACGACGCGCTCCATGTGCTGCGGCCGGTCTTCCACGACCACGCCGAACAAGGCATTCGTAGCCCTCCACATCTTCTGGCTCGGCAGGACCGGAAGCTCGATTTCGGCCGTCAGGAAGGATTCCATACCTACCCTCTTGCAGCCCTGGGGCGTGAACTTCTCCACTACGCCCAGCATGATTTCCACAATTTGCGGTGTGTACTCGTCGCACTTGTTGGCCGCAGGAATTTCGATTGCCATCATCCCGGGAGTCGTGAAGGTCTTGTCCTCCGCAACCACTCGTAGATCTGACGAATAGACCTCTACCGTTACGTCTGTCCTGCACCCGGCCAAGAGGAAAAGAAAAGCCAGTCCGACAAGGCAACGTGTCACAAGGAACCTCCACGTTTGTTGGTTTTTGGGGCGTCTACCTGGCCGCGATCAACGTCCCTACAGCGTCTTCGCCATCCACCTCACCTCACCCAGCACCTCGACGTCACGGGCCAGAGAATAGGTTTCCAAGCGGCATGATCGCTGACCATCTGCCCCCTTTGCCCTTGCCAGCGCGCTTCGCTACCATGCCTCCTCCCGTCCGCAGTACGTAGATACGTCGCACCAACCGCTTGGTCTGGCCCGGTTCACCAAGATCGAGCAGCCGTCCGGGAGCGTCGGATCCATCGATTCGCCCCGCGCACTCGTCACCACAACGTTCTACTGCGGCCTCAGCCGCTCGATGGTTGCGATGTAGTCCTTGATGCCGGCTTCGAGGTCGTAGGCCGGGGCGAAGCCCAGGTGCTCTTTGGCCTTGCTGATGTCGAAGATGCAGTAGCTCTTCTTCTCGGTCATGCGGAACTCCAGGCCGGAGCCGATCTCGATCTTGCTGTCCGGATAGAGCCCTCCGAGGATGCGCTTGAAGTCCTGGAGCGTAACGCCCATGCCGGTGCCGATGTTGAAGGTGCGCTCGGCCGGGTCCTTGACCTCCAGCGACAGGATGATGGAGCGGGCCACGTCGCCCACGTAGAGCGCCTCGTTGGACTGGTCCCCGCCGCTGGCCGTGAAGCCCTTCCCCGACATGACGTTCTCGATCATCTGGCCGTAGAGCGACAGTGCGCCGTGGCGCACCTCCTTGCCGGGGCCGTAAATGGAGCCGAAGCGCAGCGCCACGGAGCTTACCCCGTACTTCTTCTGGTAGTAGGTGCACAGGGTCTCGCAGCAGACCTTGATGGTGCCGTAGAGGTCCGCCGGGTTCTGGGGGTGCTCCTCGCTCACCGGCACGTATTCGGGATAGGCATGACGTCCGAAGATCTCGCCGTACACCGCCTTGGAGCTGGTGAACACCACCCGTTCGAGCCCCCGGTGGCGTGCGATCTCGAGAACGTTGAGGGTTCCGTCGACGCCGACCTTGATGCCGAGAGCCGGATCCGTTTCCGCCGGAATGGGCATCAGCGCCGCCAGATGGGCCACGTGGGTGATCTCGTGGTCGACGACGATCTTGTCCAGACCCTCGGGGTCCAGGATGTCCCCAATCACCAGATCCACGTCCTTCTCGATGTCCGAGATCAGCGAAGTGTCCATCCGGTTGTCCATCAACACCGGCCGCTGGCCCGCCCGGATCAGGTGCCGCGCGGTGACCGCGCCGTTCACTCCCATGCCGCCCGTGATTAGAATCTTCATACCTTGCCTCCGTGTCTCTTCAGGTTTCTTTCAGTGTCTGTCTCACAGACAACCACGTCTATCGGCCGGTTCATCCTATCGTGGGTCACGGAGGGCGACCGCCGGTCGCCCCTACCGTCGCCGCGCTCTGCTGCAAGGAAATTCCGGCAGTTCCGCGAACCTATTTGTGGGGCAGAACACGCGTGAGATCCAGATTGCCTTCCGGGTCCACGCGTAGCGCCCAGCCCGGCTCCACCACCGTGGTGGATGTCTTCTCCTCGATGATGACGGGGCCGGTCAACGCCGCGCCCGGGGCCAGATCGTCCCGGCGAAATACCGGCACATCGTGCGGACCGTCGGGCAGGACCACCCGGCGATGCTCCGTGGCGGGCTGCTGCTCCCGGGCGCCCGGGCCCGGCGCCAGTTCCGGCTTGCCCAGCGAGGCGTAGGCGGACGCCCGCAGATTGACCACCTCGACGACCTCGTCGTCCGCCCGGTGGCCGTAGCGCTGTTCGTGGGCCTGGCCGAACCGGTCGCAGATCTCATCGACGTTGAGGTTCGCGGGATCCTTGGCGATGGGGACCGTCAACTCGTAAGCCTGCTCACGGTAACGCATGTCCAGCAGCCAATCAACACGTATCTGGTCCTCGGACGGCCCCTGGGCGGCGAGCTCCTGCCGCACCGCGTCTTCGAGGTCGCGCAGGGCCGCTACCGCATCCTTCAGGGAATCCGGGGTGAGGGCCACCACCCGGGTGGTGACGGCGTCCGAGCGCAGGTCGGACAGCAGCATGCCGAAGGCGCTGAAGTTGCCCGGGTCCTCGGGGATCAGGATGCGGCCGATGCCCAGGGAAGAGGCCACCGCGGTGGCCAGCGTCGGTCCCATGCCGCCGAAGGGAGCCAGGACGAAGTCCGCGGGATTGAAGCCGCGCTCGATGGTGATGGTGCGCATGGAGGAAACGATGTTGGCCACAAGCACGCGCAGGATCCCCAGGGCTGCCTCGTCCTCCGACATGCCCAGCGGTTCCGCCACGACGCGCCGGACCGCCTCGGCCGACAGCTCCGCATCGATGGGCATCTCACCCTGCAGCAGCGCCCGGGGGTTCAGGTGACGCAGTTGCACCAGCGCGTCGGTCAACGTGGGCTGGTCGCCGCCTCGCATGTAACAGGCCGGTCCCGGCACCGCGCCGGCGCTCTGCGGCCCGACCTGAAGCACCTTGCCGTAGCGCACCTGGGCCAGGCTGCCGCCGCCCGCCCCCAGGCTCTCCACCTCCACCGAATCCACGCGCACGGGATGGCGCCCGATCTGCCACTCGGTGCGGAAGAGCGGCCTTCCCGGTATCAGCGACATGTCGCTGCTGGTGCCGCCGATGTCCAGCGAGATGAGGTTGGTGACCCCGGTGCGCGCGCCCAGCTCGTGCGCCGCCACCACCCCCGCCACGGGACCGGACATCAGCGTCTGGACCGGGAACCGGGCCATGGCCTTGGGCGCGCCGATACCGCCGTTGGACTTCATCAGGAAGGGATGCGCCTGCGGGAAATGCCGCAGCACGGTCTCCTCCATGCCCGCGAAGTATTGTTCCATGCGCGGGCCAAGATAGGCGTTCAGCACCGTGGTGGCGGTGCGCTCGTACTCGCGCCACACCGGATTCACCTCCGACGACAGCGACACGAACAGGTCCGGATAACCTGAACGGATATGTTCCGCCGCCAACCGCTCGTGAGCCGGGTTCACATAGGAGAACAGGAAGGCGATGGCCAGGGCGTCGATGCCCTGTTCCATGAGGCCGGCCACGGCCTCGTCGAGGGCGTCCGGATCCAGGGGCACCAGCACCTCACCGGACTTGTCGAGGCGTTCGGGGACCTCCGCGATACGGCGGCGCGGGACGAAGCGCTTGCCCCCGGGATAGAAGATGTTGAACACCTCCTCACCCTTCCATTGGCGCGCGATCTCGTACACGTCGCGAAACCCCCGGGTGGTGAGAAGGCCGGCACGGCTGCCCTTCTCCTCCAGCACCGTGTTGAGCGCGTGGGTGGACCCGTGCAGCAGGTAGGACAAGGCTTCGGGACCCCACTGGGCGCGCATGTCCGCCAACACCCCGTCGAGCACGTCCAGCGGCGCCGCTGGATTGGACGGCACCTTGCGAACCTCCCGGATCTGTCCCGTGTCCTCGTCCAGGACCGTGACATCCGTGAAGGTGCCGCCAACGTCAATGCCGACTCTGAGGCTCATCCCGTTGCTCTTCCCCTCGCGTGGTGCCGCCGCACGGGCGGGTTTGAAACCCGCCCCTACAAGTCATCGTGCCTTGCGGACGACAAGAGTTCCCTTGCTATCGATTCGCAGGTTAGAGGCCACTAGCGCGGCACGATTTCCCGATACTTCATCATGAACAACACGAATCCGACCAGCCCCACCACCGTGGTGGAGAGGAACATAGCCGGATAGTTGTTGCCGGTAAAGTGGAGCATGGCGCCGGGCAACACCCCGCCCAGGCCGATGGCGAGATCGTAGAAGAGGTGGTACTGGGCCATGCTCAGGCCCCGCCGCCCGGGCGGAGCCAGGTCGATGGCCATGGTCATGAGCGCCGCATGGGCGGAGCCGTAGCCTATCCCCACGACGACCGCGGAGACCAGCAGCATCTTGGGCGAGCCCGCCAGCGACAGCACTACCATCCCCGCCAGCGACAGGAGGTAACAGGGAATGATCACGAAGGGCCGGCCCTTGCGGTCGGAAAGCGGACCGAAAATGGGCCTGCCGGCCACCACCGCCACCGCGAAAACGGAGAACCAAAGGCCCGGATCCTCCAGCCCCACCTCCAGGGCGTACAGTGACAGGAAGGCGATGATGCTGCCGCGGGAGAACCCCAGCAGGCTCATGCTCACGGCGGGCATGATCGACTCGGGCAGGATAAAGGTGTCGAACCAGCGCCGTTGCCGGGCCGCGGCCTGAACACGGGCCGGCTCGCGAATGAACACCGCCGCCAGCAATCCCAACGCCCCCACCGCCACCGCGCTCAGAAACATCGTCGGAAAGCCCCACAACCGGACCACCGTGAAGGTGATGCCCGCGGCGATGGCGTAGGCCACGGTGCTCACCGCTCCGGAGTAGCTGATGAGGGTACCGCGCAGGTGATCCGGCGCGATGTCGGCCACCAGGGTACCCACCGACGTGGTGCATCCCGACCAGCCGAAGCCGTGATACGTCCGCAGGATCAGCGCCACGAAGACCGACGCGGTCCAGATGTAGCCCATCACGGCAGTGATGAAGATGGTCAGGCCGCCCACGAGAAAGAGCTTGCTGCCCAGGCGGTCGATGTAGGCCCCCACCAGCGGCCGCACCACGGTGGCGCCAAAGGGAAATGCGGCCATGACCAGCCCGATCATGAACGAGCTTGCCCCCATGCCCTTGAGGTAGAGGGGGAACACCGGTTCGACCAGGAACAGCGCGAAGAACAGCCCGAAGCGGGCGCCGCTGGTCAACAGGAAGTCACGGAACCAGCCACGCGGTGTTACAGTGTGCGGTTCCACGGGCAGTCTAGCAGAAATGCGGGCACGGGCGGGTTTGAAACCCGCCCCTACAGGTCGTCGCAACTTGCCGGCAACACGACACTACGACCGTTCCGATCCGGCGGCCGCGTGCCGGGCCGCGTTTCTGAGGCGGCTGGTCTCCGCCTCGTCGATCCCCGGCGGCCGGCCGCTCACCGCGACGCCGTAGAATTCCCGCGCGGTTTCCGCGCTGATGTAGCCGTCCCGGACGTCGTCCAGCACCCGTGACGGCTCCCGCTCAAAGGGGTCGCCCCGGCCGCCCCCGCCGGCGTATTGAATACGGAACACGTCGCCCTCTCCCAGCCGCAGCCGGCTCACCTTGGACGGAAGCCGTTCTTCCCTCTCCGTGCCCGGGTTGAGGAAGGCTGACGACGGCAGCGCGTGCCGGGCGCCGTGCAGACCCGGAGCGGAGTACTTGAAGCGATCGCTGCGCAGGTTGACGTAGGTCTCGTCCGCCAGCATCTTCCAGTCCCGGACCATGCCCAGGCCGCCGCGCAAGCGCCCGGCGCCGCCCGATTCCTCGAACAGCTCGTAGCGCTCGATGCGGATGGGGAACTCCGTCTCCAGCGGTTCCACCGGGGTGTTCATCACGTTGATCACCAGCGAGTTCAGCACGGCCGGACCGTCGGCGTCGGCGCGGGCGCCGCCACCGCCGCAGTTGAGATCGTAGAGCGAGAACCACCGCCCCCGGTCGGCATCCTGCCCCGAGATGGACACCGAGCCGCCGGCGCCGCTGTCCGGCGCAGGCACCACCTCCGGCAAGGTTTCGGCCAGCAACATCTGGACCACCGAGGTGACCATCTGGGCGGGACGCACGTACATGTTCACCGGCGCGGGATACCGCGGGTTCAGGATCGAGCCCTCGGGCGGGAAGGCGACGTGGATGGGCCGGGCGATGCCCTGGTTGACCGGCAGGTCCGGGCACAGCACGGCCACCACGAGGCAGTCGATGAAGCTCCTGATGACGCAGGGGCGGAGATTGATGGGGCCCCGGGCCTGCTCCGCCGACTCCAGGGAAAAGTGCAGCTCGTCGCCGGCCACCCGCAGGGACGCGGCGATACGGTAGGAGCGCTCCCGATCCAGCCCGTCGTCGTCGAGGTAATCCACGCAGGGGCCGTAGTCCCCGTCCGGAATCTTCTCGATGGCCTTTCGGACCTCCGCCTCGCAGATGTCCATCCACTCGTTCCAGCAGGCGGTCACGTCATCCGACCCGTAGTGGTCCATCAAGTCCGCGAGTTTCCTGAGCCCGTAGAAGTTGGTCTGGGCCTGGGCCTGGGTATCCCCCCAGGTAATCTCCGGCGTCCGGGTGTTGGCCATGATGATGGTCTTGAGGTCTTCGTTCAGTGCGCCCGCGCGATAGAGCCTGAGGGCCGGCAGCAGCAGCCCTTCCTGAATCACGTCGGTGGCGTCCGGGGAGTTGGTGCCCGGCACCTTGCCGCCCAGATCCGGCTTGTGAGCCGTGTTGGCGATGAAGGCCACCCGCCGGCCCCGGTCGAAGACGGGAGAGACCACGGTCACGTCCGTGGCGTGGTTCTGGCAGGCCAGATACGGATGGTTGAGGATGAAGACGTCCCCTTCCACCATGGCGTCCTCGAACACCCGGATCACCTCGCCCACCTGAGCCGAGATGCCGCCGATGTGAAGCGGCTGGGGCAGTCCCTGGGTCACCATGCGTCCGGCGCCGTCGAAGATCGAGAAGGTAAAGTCCTGGCTCTCCTTGATCACGCTCGAATAACCGGTCCGGAGCATGTTGAGGGCCAGCTCCTTGGCGATCTGCGCGGTGGCCCGGTAGACCACTTCCATCTGCACTGCGTCCATGAAGACTCTCCCCGAGGCGTGTGGTTCAGGGTTCGTCGTAACACGACGGTCGAATGGCCGCCACATGAGGAGAGTGGAGGAGCTTGAGCGCGCCGTCCTCTATTCTCTAGCGCCGCTCTCCGGCCAGAACAGTGCCCAATCGTTCAGGAGCGGTCTTCGAAACGGCAGCCGCAAACCATCGATCTTCCGGGCAGCATGGCCGCGAGCGTTTTCTAGCCAAGCCAACATCGACTGGTTGACGCTGGGGCGCGCTACCGCGTCCACTTCGGCCTGTCCCGGCTTGTGTAGATTGAGCATGTCCAGCACTTGGTTATCCCTCAAAAGGACCAAGGCACCGGCATCGTCCATGGAGACCCCCACGACCACCTGACGCAGGTGCCCGGCACGGCTGGTCACCGCGTCCTGGACCTGAAACACAGCCAGCGGGTGAGCGGACTCCCGCGACAGGGCCAACCCCCCTTCTGCGTCCGCCGCTTGCAGCAGCGCCTGGTCGAACACCTGATGACCCACGCCCACGATCCGCTTGGACTCCTCCGCATCGCGGGGATGCCGGTGGAAGATCATACCGTCGTAACGCGGCCGCACCCCCGTGGCACCAAGCCACGCGTCTGGTGTCCTGAAGCTGAAAGCCCCGCCCTTCCTGTCGGGTCTGCGCCGGTTTTTCACCAAGGCTCCGTAGAAGAAAGGCACCAAGTCCGGGAGGTCCTTCCGGGGGACGTCGTCAAGCTGGGAAAGATCGAAGCTCTGGCAATGCCCCACGAGGTCGGTCACGGTTGCGATGGCGGACTGTCCGCCCAGGCTCCGGGTCTTCGCATCGAACCACTCGTCGAGGCGATCCAATTGAACGGAATGCCCCTCTGCAAACAACTCACTGAAGAAGCTCGGACCAGCCATGCCGAGGATCATCTGCATCAGATCCTCGGGCTCGTCCATGGCATGCCCGAGAGCTTTCATGATGTGGTTGAGCTTGGTCTCCAGCTTGCCCCAGATCCTGGCCTCCACCGTGTTCGGATTTCGGATGGTCACGATGTCAACGGGGTGTTTCTGGCCATAACGGTTCAACCGACCGACCCGCTGATGAAGCCGCATAGGGTTCCAAGGGAGGTCCACATGAATTAGGGTGTGGCAACGCTCCTGCAAGTCGATTCCCTCCCCACCCGCCTCAGTCGAAACCAGAAACCGGATCCGGCCCTGGTTGAACGCGTCTGCCGTCGCCTCCCGGTTTGCCGTGAGCACAACCTCCTCGCCTAACGGTCCCCGTACCCCCTCCAGGCGATTGTCACCGTTGATGAACCCCACAGCGGCCTCGCCAAAGCGTGTCATCAAGGTCGACACCACCAAGGCTTGGGTCGCCTTGTACTCCGTGAAGAGCAGGATGGACCGGTCGCCGTACTGGCCGCTGACGATCTCGCCGATGCGTGCGATCTTGCTTTCGTCTTCTATCTGCTCCGCAGCCCGAAGTAGCGCCTCAAGGTGGGGTATCTCATCCTCCAACAATTGGAACCGCGTCTGGTTCATCCAACGGGTGAGCGCCTCCATGACGTCAGGATCATCCTCATCGCTCGAAGGGAAGTCCGGCGCGTAACGATCTCGGAGTTCGGCTACCTCCTTCTTGAGCTTCTGCAGTCGCCGCCTCAACGCAGCACGAATCGCCGCTACCGAGCTGGAGGCGATCTTCTGCATTGCAATCAGAACCAGGGTCACTTGCCGCCGCTCGCTCTGCTGAAGGCCCGATGCATAGGCGTTCCCGGCGAGGATGAATTCAGTCAGTAGCCGATAAAAATCACGCTCCGCATCCGTATAGCCATAGGTCTCGGGGTGGTTGTTTACCGGCCGGAACAGCCGGTTGCCGGCCATATCGGTCACCTTCTGCTTGAAGTTCCTGATCAGCACCGGTCTCAGCAGGGGTAGTTGCTCATCTTCCGGGCGGTTGGGACCAAAGACATCTGGCCGAAGCAGGCCCATCAGGGACCAGAAGCCATAGGGCTTGCCTCGGTGCGGCGTGCCTGTGAAGAAGAGGCATGACTGCACCTGGTCCTGTTCGACAAGACGCTCGACGAATTGAAAACCCAGCGTCTTGCCCGTTTGCTCGTCGGCGTTGAGATGATGGGCTTCATCGACGATGAGCATGTCCCAAGCGGGCGCGTCCAGAAGCCTATCATGGCGCCCAGCGCGATCCATGCGCATGGTCGGCAGGGACGCAACGACCTGATTGTGGGTGCTCCAGAAGTCGGCCTTCGGCCGGTCCACTTCCGGGCGATACATGGACATACGGATGTCAAAGAGCGTTCGCAGCCGATATTGCCACTGCTCCACCAAGGACGCGGGCGTCAGGATCAGGCATCGCCTGACCTTGCCGCTGGAAAGTAAGGGCCATAGAATCAGCCCGGCCTCTACCGTCTTGCCCAACCCCACGTCGTCGGCGATCAGCAACCGGATGGGCCAATTCTGCAGGGCGCGATGGCAGACCCAGAGCTGATGGGGCAGGAGGTCAATACGCGAGCGGGAGAAAACACCCCACGCATCGTTCAATGACCGTATGGCCACCGCCTGGGCCTTGAGGATGACGTCTAGCGACGGCGACCACCGGCCCAGCTTCACTGCGTCCGCGACCCCCAAGCGCAGGGTCAGGCTGCGTGTTTCGCAGGACTCGATGCGGTCGCCGAAGCGAACGATGATCGTGTCGCCTTGGTCGAGGATCACGCTTCCGGTCCCGAAGCGTGGATGGTGAACTTGTTGCTCCGCCTCAAACACCTTCAAAACCTCATTCCGTACTCCGCATCGCCGGACGAGCTGCCGAGTTCCTCACGCCGGGCTACAGCCATTGCCGCCGCCTACGCCAGCAGTTGGCGGCGTAATGAATCATCCGCAGAAATGATGCGCAAGGGGACATCGTAGTCCCCACCGAAGGTTGCCCGGTCCTCGCCCAAGTGTTCTGTGAGGAGTTGGTGGATTTCCTCTGACGTTTCGATCGATACACCAAACTGACCAAAGAATTCCTGAACGCGGCTTATCGGCGCGTACGCATGAGGCACGGCAAGGGGATTCTGCAACACGCCGTGATGCAGAAGCTCCCGAATCACAAGGTGAGAACCAACCTTCAGGGTTCTGGTCAGGGGCGGTGCGTCGATGCCGCCGCCCTGGAAGTCCGGGTTCGTCCGTGGAGCAAGGATCGTGTCGAGGGTGAACTGCTCCTGAAAGCGGTCTATCGACAAGAACAGTGTCACATAATCGTCCAGCCAACGACGCAGCCGGTAGAGCTTGGGGAATTGCGCCAGCCACTGCGCCCACTCCTCATCGTCGTCTTGGGCTTCGGCGTACTCCTCAATGATGTCCATCCACCGCTCTGGCTCTTCATGAGGGTCGCTTCCCGTAAAGATCTCCCACGAGCCGCGTACTTGACAGCCTCGGATAAAGTTGCGGTGCTGCTCCTCCCGAGTACGCCCCATGCCCTGAAAGCTTCCCAACGCCAGGAGCAGGAACCATGACGGATCGTCGAGTTCGACTCGACCAGTCTCCTGGTCTGTCTCATAATTCAGAGGCCAAGGGTACAGACGATTCCGGTACGCTGTCGCCCCCTGATGCCGCTCCCCCGACCACCAGTCGTAGAGCCTTTCCAGCGCCGTCGGCAAGCCGACACCGGGCATAATTCCCTCGCCCGACTCCGAACCTTGGGCGTAGTCAGTGACGGCCCGCTCAATTTGATCGTCCGATGCCAGCCGACGGCGCAGCCTGTCCACCTGCTCCGCTGTGAGCCCTTCCATGAGCGCGGGAACATTGAGCGCGGACTGAAGCCAACCCTTTCCGCGCACCTGTTCCGCGACCCGTTCCCCAATCTCGCCGTCTGCGAGGTATTTGAGCGCAGTGAACTTTGCCTCGACCGAATCCGCATTCTGTATCCATTGCGCAAGCTTTTCTACTGGTGCATCCATGCGTCGTCGGCAGACTTGGAAGAATACCACGGCCGGCCACACACCGTCCGTTTCGATGTAGTAGTCCGAGTGCAGGCGGGATTCGGGAGGCGACAACTCATGCCGTCGCGGTTCCTCGCCGTCGAGCCCGCCTCCGTGAAGAGCCAGCAGATTGCGGGTGTCCACCCACTCGTCCGCTTCGGAACGAAAAAGCAGCTTGCTCAGCCGTCCCTGCAGATCGTCCGAACTCCAATCGGACGTATCCTCAGTCAGAAGCCGCAACCGTCCCAGCACTTCGGCATCGGCTGGCTCGGTCCTGGAGTGATCCAACAGCCCCGCCAACGCTGAGAAGCCCAGGGTCTGAGGATGGCTCAGGTCGGCCTGCCGCAGGATGTCCCCAATCTCTTTGGAGACGCAGATTTGCTCAGGGTAGCGATCAGTGAAGCGTGCCCAAGTGCCCAATTCGGTGGCGACTTCCTGGCACAGCAGGACCCCGCTCAGTTCGTAGCGAACCTCCCCTGCATCCACGAAATCGCGTAGCGGCCCGGGCAGACCATTTGGGACTGACCCCATGCGGGCACTCAAGCGAGCGAGTGCACCCAGCATGACCTGTCGCGCCAAATCCGCTCCGTCGCTGTAACCGGGTCGCAGACACCCGTTCGCCAATCCAAGCCAGATACTCTCCCAGAAATCCAACGCGACGGTGTCCGCCGCCAACCCCAAGTCGGTCCGGACAGAATCCCAATCCCTGCGGGAGCGTTCCAGCAGCGCGCCGAGGGCGTCGCCGGCCTCGCGCCCGAGTTGGTTGGCCATCTCAATGTTCTTGGTCGTGTTGCCCGCCAGCCGCCCGCGACCGGCGTCGAGGTCAAAGTTGCCGTTGATGGCGAAGCCAACGGTTCGGGATTCGCTTGTGGGCGCCGTGACCCACAGGGCAGGGACCTCGTCGGGTAACTGGCGGAATCCTTGTGGGCCAAGGGCCATGAGCAGGCTGCCACTGTCGGTGCGCACACAGAGCGCCGTAGTGCGCGCCCCCCAATCGCCTTTCAGATCCAAATCGCCAACTTCCACTCCCGGGCAGATTTCACGCGGCTGCCAGCACCAATTCGACTCCTCCGCGGTGATGGATCGGACGGCCCGCCCGAAGACACAGAGTATCCCCGCAAGCTGCCGGAATCGTCCCAGGACTTCGTTTCGAAGTTCCCCCCGGATCCCTGGAAGATCGATTAGCGTTCCCGACAGCTTGGAGTCCGTGCCGAGCTCGAACAGTCGCCCCCTTGCCGCCTGGGCATCCTCATCTTCCCAGGGTTCGGGTAGGATCCCCGCCACGACCCGTATGGCCAGCCGCCCGCTGAGGATTCGGGGCTGCTCGCAGGCTAGCAACGCGCTTTTGAATCCCAGTCCGAACTTACCGGTCACGCCTTCGTCACCACGCTTGTCAGTGGCGGACAGGATGAGCATCTTCTCCAGATCGCGGTCGTAACCACGCCGTTCGCCGTCGAAACCAACGGGACCGCGGGCGTTGATCAGTCGCCCCCAGTGCAGGAACCCGAGTCCATCCTCCCGCTCGTCCACAACGAAGCGCCGCGCCGCCGGAGGCACATTGCAGCCCACGGAAGAATCGGCGTAAAACTGGCCCAGTTCTACGGCCGCGTCGTCCGCGTTCTGGAAGAGCTCCAGCGGGATACTGGAGAGCCCATACTGGTACTGTTCGAGCCTGCTCTTGACCGCCTGCACGACCGCGTGCTGTTCATCCGCGCTACCGTCGATTAGGTTGGCGAGATCTTCCAAGGCTTGGCGTAACTCCTGCCCGCCCGATTTGGACAACTGTCCGCCCGCTTCAGCCTCGGCGATCCGGCGCCGCGCCGAATCGCATATCGACAATTGATTCTCGATCCCCTCGCACTTCACGGAGAGCTGCCGGAGATAGAACGGAAGGTGGTCCAGGATGAGGCGGCGGGCAACCCCTATCTCCAGTTGATCACTCCGATCCAGCTCTTGCCACAAGGCCCCGAAGTCCGCCGTTGGCTGGTTGTAAAGGTCCTCGTAGAGCCGTTCGGTCGTCGCGCGCAGCAGACGACCAAGCCGTTCCGCCTGGAGACTGCGGGGTTCGATGCGGCGTAGCGGGATCATCACCCCGTAACCCCCTTGCCAACTCAAGGCCCCGGCCAACAGCGTGCGCGGTTCTTGTTCAAGCGCAACCCGCATCGGCTCGCCCAGTAGGTTCAGTACTGCCACATCCTCTCCGGTCTCCACCTTGACGCCAGCCTGGATGAGCTCCAGCGCTTGATCTACAGTGTTGCCCCCCATCCACTCAAAACGCTCCGGGATTCTGCCCGGGTCACTCCACGGCAGTTGCCCGACGAGCCAGTCGAAGCTGTGGGGCCGCAGGTACTCTTTGGCCAAGTTGCGCAGATCAGGTCCCAGCAGCACCAACAAGCAACCGATCATCGGCGTAGGCACGACACCCGAGTTCCACTCCTGGAAGAAGTCACCTAGTCTCGTGGGCGTCGTATCGCGGACAACTTTGAACTCAGCCTTGGGAAGAACAGGAAGCGTGCCTGTCTGACCATTTTCCGCGCCTGTGCCTGCTCGGACAACAAGGTTTCCGAGGATGGCCGCCTGTCCCCTGTCCAGCAGCCTTTCGCCCGGCACGCCGTGGGCGTCGACGCACAGTTCGGCCGCCTCGCGCCACTGCCCCGTAGCGGAAGCCAAGTGCAGACGAGGGATGACTTCAGCGGCTGCCTCGCCATACCCCGCGAGTTGGCGCAGATAAGCGTCATGGACGGACTTGCGGAGACTCCATTGGTCTTGGTTCCCGCTGAGCCAACCCAGCACATGCTTCAAACGCTGGACATCAATCGCTTTCGACAGCGCTGGCCCCAACTTGGCCCACGCGGTATCGTGATCGAAGTGCTCGGCCGCCGTTTCCAACAGGCGCCAGCCCGGGAACCCTTTGTAACCAGCCAACAGCGCTACTACCTCGGACGGGGGCTGCGTCGGCCACGTCCCGACACAGTAGTTCGGCATGTCCTCCAACAGTAGGCCGAGGCGTTCTATGCCTTCGACGCGGGACGAGAAACCCTCCTCTCGCAACCGTTGCCACGCTTCGTGTTCCCGTACGGCATCATCTATCTCGGCGGGTACCGCGAAACATGCGCCATGGGCTGTTCGGTGATTGCCGACGAGCCTGTGAGCCTCGTCGGCCAGAGAACCCGGGAGGTCGATTACATCCTCCGGCTTGACTAGCTCGGAGCCGATCGCAGGTAGCCACGTCGTACTTCGCAAAATAGCCCGGAGTTGGTCGTCGATGTCGTCCTTTGGAATGGCACCCAACGCATCCATGATGCTGCGCCAGTGACGCGAAGCCTCGGCGGTCCCCATCGCGATTTCGATCGTGGCCCGGTCGTCCAAGGGGCGGAGCCACCGCTGCTGCTGCGATGCAACGTAGGCATTCCCGCTCGGGGCAATCAGGATCGCCTCCCGTACCAAAGGATCGTTTGAGCGTACCCCATCACGAACCAGATAGGTCCGTTCACTCTCCGCCGAAACAGGAACCCCGTCCAGGGTAGTATGCAGTGGCAGATGCCGCCATAGATCCTCATTGTTGATGTTACTCAAGATCTCTTCCCGGTCTTCTTCTGAGAACTCCTCCGGCGTTTCGATTCCCCGACCTGTCTTCGATAGTTGGTCGATCAGGGTTCGAGCATCGATCTCGGCAACATTTGCTTGAATCCAACGGGCGCGGGGGAGGGTGTCGGCAAGCTCCTCCGGTATTAGGCTCCATTGCTTGCCCTCATTCATCGCGGCCCAGAGCCGTTTCCAGGCGGGATGCTGGTGGTGCCGGCCAATCCACAACTTCGCCGCATCATCCGTGCGATGGTCCCCCGAGCCGTGTAGCAATAGCCGCAGGCCGCGCTGAGCGTTAGGGTCGTAGCCCGGGTCATTCGCCTGTCCGAGCAGTTCCCGGCGCGCGGTGAGGTCTCCCAATTCGCCGGTGTGATGACCCACCGCTACCAGACTGGCCCGGCCATCGCTCGCGACGGGGACGCCGCGGTCCCCGTCAGGGAAGAGCTCACGATAGGTCGGTGTTCGGACCAAGCAAACTTCAGCGTCTGGAAGCACCCGGGCAAGCAGTGGGGCAATTCCCATCTCCGCGCCCCGCAACCCTTCCGCAAAGCGGAATAGAGTTCCTCCCTTACGCAACCGTTCGAGGCACTCGAACGAGATCGGCTTCTCCACCCCATTTCTCGCATCCCGTACTTCGATGATCCGAAGGTCTCGGCACTCGCGTAGAAAGCGTCCCCGTGCTTCGGCAGGCAGAGTCCTTAGCAGCCCCTGCATGGCCTCGAGGATCGGTTTCTGCTCTCTCTGCCTGTCCGTCGAGTCGAGGGCGCGGTCCAACTCCCCCAGCCAATTGGCCAACGTGCGTTCATCCGGTGAAGCGCGGCCAGGTTCGTCTGGTTCTAGTCCCTTGGGGACCAGCAATACTGGTGCATCGGTCTTCCAGAGTGTCTTGAGAACCGACTCGGGTAACTCTGTAGACAGAGTCAGCCGTCTCTCCGGTTGCACAAAGTCGATGAGCCGGCGCGCCTTCGCCGCAACCTGACGCCGCGCATCCGGTCCCGCGATGCACAGACCGTGCCTCAGCACGGTGAGCAGGCGGTGTTGTATGTCATCCTTGGACAAGCAGAGTCCTGAGTATGCATCCAGGAAATCCGCCAAGTACTCCATGGCCGGGGCGTTCGTAAATACGCCATCGACCCTGGACAACAGCACCGACAGTTCCTCTTCCTGCCAACGAGTCGAAGCGTCCCCCAGGTGGGGAGCCCCACCATCGAAGGGCCTTACGTCGGAGTTGACTAGCTCGGGGAAGACCATAAACGGGCGTTCGGGATCGGAGCGAGGGGGCGTGGGAACAGGACGAAGCCACGATCGGGAATCTCCCCTGAGCAAACACCAACGCGGCGCCTCACCCGGTTGCAAGGTTCGTATCCAAATCGCGTCTCTGCAGACGTGAAGCCCGAATGTCTTGAACCACCGAGAGTCCGCGAGCGCCTTGGTCAGTGCCCTACACTCGTCATCGGCCAACTTCTGCTGCACGGCGTAGCGCTCCAAGGCCGGCAGCACGAGCGGAAGCGCGACCTCCTGGGCCAATCGCTGATTCCAAACCCTGCGCAGTGAACTCTCGTCGATCGACGCACCGCCGAGACCCTCGGGGTCTAGGTGCAGATTCTCCAACCCGTGGATCTTCTTTCGTCCCGCATCCAGAAAAAACTGGCCGTGAAGGACCAGTGAGTGTCCCCGTTCCCCGTCCTCGACCCTGAGGACTTCGCTGCCGTCCTCCACTGGCAGGAATACCGCCCAATGAAGCCGAGAACGCGGCGCGCCGCCGGGGCCCGAACAGAGTAAGACGGCCGCTTCCGGTGACGTTTTGTCCTCAGCCTGATGTTCTCGTCCCAATTCGTCGCGATACCAAGTGCGGGGCCACTCCTCACGTGCCTTAATCTCCGCGAACCGGCCGTCCGCATCTGGCGGAGTCGTGGTCCTCCTCCCGGAGAAGGAGAGCAGCAGTCTTCCATCGTCCTGGAGGACCTGACCATCAACATCGGTGCGAGGTGGATCGCCCATGAGCCGTAACGCGCCGGTGAGCTTGAGGGAAAAAGGATTTTCCCGCGCCCGGTGCTCCACGCGCTCAAGGTGCCGTAACAAGGGAAGTAACTCGGCTAGGTCCTGAGCGAGCATCTCGTCGTTCAGGAATGCAAGCTCGCCGGATAGGTCGTCACCCGGGAAACGGCTGATGATGGCCCCCGACTCCTCGCCTGAAGGGATTTGCAGGTGTTCCTCATTCGCAGGGGAAGCCACAGCAGGAACCAAGTCAGATGTTCCTGGGAAGCGATTCCCTTGCCTAGGGCTGTCAGGTGATCCCAATCAGCGTCGCGGGTTTCGTCCCACTCGGGATGGGGCCAGTGGCCGTCCTGCTTCCAGGGGGTCAGCCCCTCCCGGTGAAGATCCTTCCCGTCCCAAGCCACATAGAACAGCGCCTCACACAGGTGGAACACGCTCTTCATGCCGAGGCCGAACTTGCCGATAGTGCTCGTGTCGCTGGACTTGCTGGTGATCCCGAAGGAACGAAGGGCGTGTGCGTCGATCTGGCTGAACTCCCCATCGTTAAAAAACCAGAGACCGGGACCTCGCAACAACGGATGAGACGCGTTCGCGAAACCGGCATGGCGTCCGAAGATCAACGTGCGGGCTTTGGCGTCGTCAGCGTTCTGAATCAATTCCTTCAGGATGGGGAATCCGTTCTCATATCGATCCCGAAGGTTGTCGGCAATCAGGTTGACGTAGCTGGCGGTGTATCCATCCATCATTTCAACTCGGTTGACTAGGCTAGATCACGTCCTTGTAGTGCCGGAGTACTGATGCAGTTCGAGTGAGCCCCAAGCCCTCAAGGGCACGCAGATGTTCTTCGGATGATCGTGGCGGACTCTTCAATGCAGCGCGATGGCCGCGGACGGCGGCAAGCACCGCTCCAGGCTGAAATTCGAAGAGACCGCTGATGAAATCATCCGGATGCCGCGTCTTCAGACCATGCGGAGCCAGTCGATCCGCCGGAAAATCCCGCAGGTTCCGCGTTACGATGACGTCCGCCCGTCCTCGGACTGCCGCCGCCAGAACATGCCGGTCCCGAGGGTCGGGCAAGTCGAGCCCCCCGATTAGCGAATCATACCCGGTGACGATTGCCTCGGGAAAATATTCGTCCATGATCGCGCGGGTCCGTTCCAACCTGCTGGCCGTCAAATCGGGCCGGTCCTCGAGAAGGCTGGCGATCCATTCTTCATGGATCGTGGCGCTCCAAAGCGGACGGTACAAATACTGGTCGGCCAGACGCAGAAGAAAATCGCGGAGGCCGGCGGGATACAGAACGTTGGCGTCAAGCAACGCCGTCATTCCGTGCATCGGCTATTGCATTCCGAGTTTTTGATCTTGGGCCGTCATGGTGTCAAGAGCGTCCCGACGACGGGACTCTGTATCTCGACGGTAGGCGAGGATGTCGTCGGTACGCACACGTCGATGCGCTCCAACCTTGCGGCAGGGTATCCGTCCCTTGTCGAGCAGCCGCACCAGAAAAGTCCTCGAAACCTGCAGCAAATCGGCCGCCTGCCGGGTGGTCAGTTCGGCGTGCGCCGGTGTCAGCGCGACGGTATTGCCACGGGCCATCTGGTCCAGCATCTCCCGAAGAAGCCGCACCGCCTGGGCGGGAATTTGGACTGATTCCTCGTCGGTCGTGCCGAATCGGACCGGCACGGGCTCCGTGGCATCGCTCAACTCCGCGAGTTTCGAGGCTGTCCGGGCTGCCAAGACGACATCCCTTTCGCTGACGAGGCTCGTCGCTTTGTTTTCACCTGTCCGATCATCCATTGGGCCACCCCCTTCCGACATCCAACATACGTCGCAAACGACACAAACGCAACATGTAACACGAACGAACGTGAGCTCGAAACGCCCTCCTTCAGGCGCACGTCTCAAAGGCTGGACCGGCTCCTCCATTTCGTATTAGACTCTGGCCGCCCCGGACACGTGTCCAAGCAATGCTGGAGGTCACGGTTATGGCACTTATTCTACGGTCCATTGTGACGACTTTCGTGCTCGCCGGAACGCTCATCCTCGCAGGCACCGCCGGCGCCGCGGAAGGCAAGCATGCCGGTATGGTCCTCATTCCCGCGGGGGAGTTCACCATGGGCCGCGAAGGCGGGCCGCCCGGAGAAGGGCCTACCCACAAGGTCTTCCTGCCGGCTTTCTTCATCGACCGGAATCTGGTCACCATGAAGCAATACGCCAAGTTCATCCGGGCCAAGGGTTCCATCGGACCCAAGGGCGAGCAGTATCTGGACGTGGCGGATGAAGACAATCGCATCCACCGGGTGGGCGATACCTGGCAGGTGGAACCGGGCTGGGAGGACTATCCGGCCTCGGAAATGGCATGGCACGGCGCCGTCGCCTACTGCAAGTGGCTCGATAAGAAGCTCGTCAGCGAGGCGGAATGGGAGAAGGCCGCGCGCGGGACCGACGGTCGACTGTACCCGTGGGGCAACGGCCCGCCGACGCCTGAGCTGGCCTTCTTCGGCAGCTATCGGGGCGACTCCGTGCCCGTAGGCCGGTATCCCAAGGGCGGCAGTCCCTACGGGGTGCTGGACATGGCCGGCCAGACCTGGGAGTGGACCCGGTCCACCGCGACACGGTATCCCTACGACCCCAAGGACGGCCGGGAGGATCTGTCGGCGCCGTATCCGAGGGTGGCCCGTGGCGGCAGCGCCGCCAGCGATCACGAGGGGCTCACCGCCACTTCCCGCCACACCGTGGGCCCCGGCAGGATGGCAAGGGGCCACGGGTACTACGGCTTTCGCTGCGCCTCCAAGGTCGAGATGGTGCTGTAATTAACAAACCACCGGCAATCTGCTAGTTATTTTCTGCTGTCTCCCGCGTTGCTCCTTGCCGGGGAATCCTTTCCCGGGCAATTCTACGGTCAACCGCACCTGGAGGTATCATGGCCCTGTTTTTCCATTCGCAAGACGTGGATGAATTGGTTCCTTTTCCGGAAGCCGTCTCCATCACCGAAGCGGCGCTGCAAAAGATCGGGACGCCCCAGGGCGTGAATGCGCCTCGCAAGCGGTTGAATTTACACCGGAATGTAGGTGAGGCGCCTTTCGACACGGTGCTCAACATCTACGCCGGCGGGGCGGCCAGCTACGGAGCCGTGGGCGCCCAGGTGGCGCTGCATCGCAAGGCCATCGTGGGCGACCAGCAGCGGCGCCCGCCGTACAATCCCGACCAGACCGAGCTGGCGGTGATCTACGATGCCGATAGCGGCACGCTGCTGGGGATCATGGCCCACCGCCCGAAGCACGCGGCGGGGGTCGCCGACTTGCGAACGCCGGCCACGAGCCTGGTGGGCCTCGACCGGCTGGCCAAGGCCGACGCCCGGAGGGTGGGAATCTACGGCTCGGGGAACCAGGCGTACTCCACGTTCGTTGGCTTGACCGAGTTGAGGCAGATCGACAGCGCCAAGGTGTTCAGCCCCACCCGGGCACACCGGGAGGCCTTCGCGAGGAAAATGACCGAAATCACGGGCGTGCCGGTGGAGCCCGTCGAGGAAGGCCCCCGGGCCGCGCAGGACGTGGACATCGTCCTGTGCATGACCAACACCAACGTTCCGGTCATCGACGGCGCCTGGCTGGAGCCGGGCCAGTACATTATCTCGGTCATCGGCAGCAATATCGAGCTGGTGAAGAGCGGAAACCTCGACAAGCCCCGGCGGGAAATCGATGACGGGACGCTCAGGCGTTGCGACTTCATCGTCGCCCTGTCCCGGGAGCAGGCGGTGGACTCCCAGCAGGGCGACATCTACTGGCCGGTCCAGGACGGTGTCATTACCTGGGACAAAGTCGTTGATATTGCTGATATTCTGACCGGCAAGGCCGAGGGGCGCACCAGCGACGACCAGATCATCCTGTACAAGAATCAGGGCGGTCAAGGCATCGTCGACCTGGCCCTGGCCAAGAAACTGTACGAGCTCGCGCGAGAGCACGGAAAAGGGTTCGAGCTCGATATCCGGCCGCGGGAGAACTGGTGGGTTCAGGGCGGCCGGGAAGATTACTGGACGTGAGCCGGGTACGCAAGGGCCTGTAAATACGGTAGCTTATACGGCATTTTGCCTGCCATTTGTATGATAGCGGCCCCTACGCTATAAAGCCCGATTCAGATATCAGTTTTTGCAGGGTTTCCCCGCCCTTCTGGAGTTCGGATGGCCAAGACGGATGTACCCGAAACGGTAGTGTGCCCGAACTGTAACCACAACGTCGTTATCCATCTCTACCAGGTAGACACCAGCATCAACAGCTCCCAGGGGCACTTCCACACGGTGCACCATCGCCGTGAGCCGGCCTACACCGTCTATTGCATCAACTGCGGCCATTTCATCACCAACGATCCCACCGGCAAGCCGCCGAAGGCGGCCAAGTCCACGGCCACCGCGCAGGAGACCGCAAAGCCCAAGGCCGGGAAGCGGGAGGCCGCGCGACCGGCCCAGCAGGACTCCAGCCGGACTTCGTCGGGAAAGAAGAAACGGAGCAAGTAAAGGGGAACGCATGGTTGTGAATGAGTCGGTTCGAAAGTTCGTCAAGGAAGCGGCAGCCATGTGTCGCCCGGATGATGTCGTCTGGTGTGACGGCTCGGAAGAGGAGAAGGAGCGGCTGACCCAGGTGGCGATTCGGGTCGGAGACCTCGTTCCTCTGGACCAGAAAACCATGCCCGGTTGCTACCTCCACCGCAGCGCCGCCAATGATGTGGCCCGTACGGAGCACCTGACCTTCGTGTGCTCGCGCGACCAGGACGACGCCGGCCCTTCCAACAACTGGATGGCGCCGGACGAGGCCTACGACCGGCTCGGGAAGATTTACGACGGTTCCATGACCGGCCGGACCATGTACGTCGTCCCTTTCCTCATGGGACCGGCCGGCTCTCCCTTCAGCAAGGTCGGCGTCGAGCTGACCGACAGCGTCTACGTTGCCTTGAGCATGCGGGCCATGACCCGCATGGGCGACATCGCCCTCGATCACCTCGGCGACTCGGACGACTTCACCCGGGGGCTCCATTCCAAGGCGGACCTGCACATCGACCGGCGGTTCATCTGCCACTTTCCCGAGGAGAACACCATCTGGAGCGTGGGGTCCGGCTACGGCGGCAACGCGTTGCTGGCGAAGAAATGCATGGCGTTGCGGCTGGCCAGTGCCCTGGGGGCGCGGGAAGGCTGGCTGGCGGAGCACATGATGATCGTCGGCATCGAGAGCCCGGAGGGCGAGACCACCTACGTCTGCGGCGCGCTGCCCAGCGCCTGCGGCAAGACCAACCTGGCGATGCTGGTGCCGCCCAAGTCCATGAAGGGTTGGCGCGTGTTCACGGTGGGCGACGACATTGCGTGGCTGCGGGTGGGCGACGACGGACGGTTGTGGGCGGTAAACCCGGAAGCCGGATTTTTCGGAGTGGTTCCGGGCACCAACTCCAAGACCAACCCCAACGCCATGCGCACGATCCAGCAGAACACCATCTTCACCAACGTAGGGCTCAAACCCGACGGCAGCGTGTGGTGGGAAGGGCACGACGATCCCGTGCCGAGAAGCGTCACCGACTGGCGCGGCCGCCCGTGGAATGCCTCCAAGGACGGCACCGTGGCGCATCCCAACAGCCGTTTCACCGTGCCCGCCAGCGAATGTCCTTCCATCTCCCCCGAACGGGAGAACCCCAACGGCGTCCCCATCAGCGCCATCCTCTTCGGCGCACGGCGGCAGAAGCTGGTTCCCCTGGTGTATCAGGCCTTCGACTGGGCCCACGGGACGTTCCTTGGCGCGACCCTGGCGTCCGAGACCACCGCGGCCGCCACGGGCGCGGTGGGAGTGGTCCGGCGCGACCCCATGGCGATGCTCCCGTTCTGCGGCTACAACATGGGGGACTACTGGAATCACTGGCTTTCCATGGGCAAACGGCTGACCCGTCCGCCCAAGATCTTCCGCGTGAACTGGTTCCAGAGAGACGAGCAGGGCGGGTTCCTGTGGCCGGGGTTCGGAGAAAACCTGCGCGTGCTCCAGTGGGTCATCGAGCGCTCCCGGGACGGCGGCACCGCGGACGAGACCCCCATCGGTTACCTGCCCAAGCCGTCGAGCATCGACTCCAACGGCGCGGACCTAACGGGCGGCGCCCTGAGCCGGTTGCTGCACGTGGATCGTGACGGCTGGCGGACGAACCTCCGGAGCCAGTCGGAATTCTTCGAGAAGTTCGAAGACCGGCTGCCGGCGGGAATTCGCGAGCAGCACGACGGTTTGAGGCAAAGACTCAGAGCCGGGTAACCGCACTCCTCCTGCCTACTCATCACGCAGTTGCCCGCCTGCTGGGCAGTTAGCAGCCTCGTCATGTTGAATCAAAACCCTCTCCCCCTGGAAGAGGGTGGCCTCGTTCCGTTCCCAAATCCAACCCCTCTCCCTCTGGGAGAGGGTGGCCGAAGGCCGGGTGAGGGCGCCGCAACAGCCCTGCCCCTCCCATTCCTTGCCATACTCATTCCCTGCCGTACCCGACCAGCCGTTGGCTCCGGGCGCCCTCACCTCAGCCCTCTCCCAGAGGGAGAGGGGGTCGGAGGGCACGTAGCGTTTGAATCCACGTGTTGGCACCCTATTTGCTGCTTTCAGTTCCATCCACCCGGCGCAACGGACCGCCGGGAAGGAAAAACACTTTCGACGGGGGACAAAGTGGCGCAAATCAACAGCGGGGATACGGCTTGGATACTCACGTGTTCGGCTCTGGTCCTGATGATGACCATTCCGGGATTGTTTCTCTTCTACGGCGGCCTGGTCCGCAGCAAGAACGTATTGGGCACCATCATGCAGAGTTTCATCGTGGTGGGGCTGATCAGCATCATGTGGGTGCTCTGGGGCTATACGCTGGCTTTCGGGCCGGATGTAGGGGGCCTCATAGGGAACCTCGACTGGCTGGCCCTCAACGGGGTCGGGGCCGCACCCAACCCGGACTACGCCGCCGGCGTTCCGCACCTGGCCTTCATGGTCTTCCAGATGATGTTCGCCATCATTACGCCGGCCTTGATGACCGGCGCGTTCGCGGAGCGGGCGAAGTTCAGCACGTTCATCGTGTTCGTGCTGTTGTGGAGCACCTTCATCTATGCGCCCCTGTGCCACTGGGTATGGGGCGGCGGCTGGATGGGAGCGATGGGCGCCATGGACTTTGCCGGCGGTACCGTCGTACACATCAGCTCTGGCATTTCCGCCCTGGCAGCCGCCGTGGTCTACGGCACACGGCGGGGCTACGGCAGGGAAAACATGATGCCCCACAACCTGCCGTTCAGCGTCATCGGCGCCTCGCTCCTGTGGGTGGGTTGGTTCGGCTTCAACGCCGGCAGCGCGCTGGCCGCGGATGGCTTGGCGGCCGTCGCGTTCGTCACGACCAACACCGCGGCGGCGGCCGCGGCGCTGGCCTGGATGTTCACGGAATGGGCCACCGGCGGCAAGCCGACCCTGCTCGGAGCGGCCACCGGCGCGGTGGCCGGCCTGGTCTCCATCACCCCGGCCGCCGGTTTCGTCAGTCCGGGTTCCGCCATCATCATCGGCGCGGGAGGCGGCATTCTGTGCTACGCGGCCTGCAATCTCAAGGCCCGCCTGGGCTACGACGACTCCCTGGACGTGGTGGGCGTGCACGGCGTGGGCGGCATCTGGGGGGCGTTGGCCACCGGTCTGTTCGCCTCCACGCTGGTGAACCCAGGCGGCGCCAACGGTCTCTTTTTCGGCAACGCCGGACAACTCTGGATCCAATTCGTCGGCGTGGCGGCCACCATGGTCTTCGCCTTCGTAGGTACCCTCATCATTCTCGCTATTCTCAACGCAACCATGGGTCTTCGGCTGTCCGACGACGAGGAACAGATGGGCCTGGATTTGAGTCAACACGAGGAGCGGGGCTATAGCTGGTAGGCGCATGTCCTGCACCAGGGCGCAAGGAGGAACTTCATGAAAAAGATAGAAGCGATCATCAAGCCGTTCCGGCTGGACGAGGTCAAACAGGCGCTGACCGCGGTGGGCGTCTCGGGCATGACGGTTAGCGAGGTCAAGGGTTTCGGACGGCAAAAGGGACACACCGAGCTCTACCGCGGCGCCGAGTACACCGTGGACTTCCTGCCCAAGGTGAAGATCGAGGTGCTGCTGCCCGAGGAGCTGCTCACCAGCGCCCTGGACGCCATCCTGGAATCGGCCCAGACCGGCAAGATCGGCGACGGCAAGATCTTCGTCACCACCGTGGATGAGGTGATTCGCATCCGTACCAACGAACGGGGCGACGAAGCCATCCGGTAGCAACCTCCCACCCCCACGCGGGCGTCTTTCGAACCCGCCCGCGGCGGGCCACCGAGGAGGTGCCAGTAGCCTGTCCGGGCGTGGCCGTTGTAGGGGCGGGTTTCAAACCCGCCCGTGCCCGCACGGCGCGGCCGCCCAATAAGGCTGCTGGCGGATCCTGGCGCGTTCATGTAGGAACACACCCCAGGAACCGTACCCGACACCCTGGAGATCCGCATGTTCTTGCGTTTCATCACTTTCGGAGAAAACCCCGCGGTCGTCATCGGACGCGAGCGTGGCCTCTTTGCCTCCCGCGGGCTGGAGGTGGAGACCACCATCACGCGCAGCTCCACCCAGCAGATGCGCGGCCTCAGCGTCGGCACCTACGACGTCGCGTCCACGGCCTTTGACAACGTGCTCGCGTGGTCAGGGCGTGAAGGCGCTGACATTCACGCGGTCGCAGGGGCGTCCCAACGCATGTCCCTGCCGGTGTACGTGCGGCCGGAGATCCACGAATGGGATGACCTGCGCGGGCGGCTGCTGGCGGTGGACGCGGTGGACACAGCCTATGCGCTGGTGCTCCGGAAAATCTTGCTGGCCCACGGACTGGATCTGAACCAGAGCGATTACCGGTTCGATCCGGTGGGCGCCACCGGACCTCGCTTCGAATCCATGAACAGCGGCAAGACCTTCGCCGGCATTCTGAATCCGCCCTGGGACAAGAAGGCCGAAGAGGCCGGCATGAAACGCATGGCGGACTACCGCGAGGTGTTGCCGGAATACCCGGGCGGGGTGTTCGCCATCGCCAGCCAATGGGCGGGCGCCCATCGCACGGAGCTCGCCGCCTTTCTCAAGTGCCTTGCGGAGGCCGTCGGTTGGGGCAACGATCCCGCCAACCGCGCGGCCGCCATGCAACTGCTGCGGGACGCCCAGGGAATCGATGACGAAGGGGCGGCCAAGGAGATGGCCTCGCTGCCGGCGACCACCGAACTCAATCTTTCCGGGCTGCAGGTGCCGTTGGATCTCCGCGTCTCGTTCGACATGGCGCCGGGGAAAGGCACCGATCTCGCCGCCTACTACGACTTGCAGTACAACGCCGAGGCTTCCGGCTAGTGTGGTGTCTCACAAATACGCTTATGAATCTGCGAGGGCATTTTGGTTGTCGGCAAGGCGCGATGACGAGCAGTGGCGTGCACCACGCGAGGAAGAGCAACGCAGCCGACGGCCAAAAGGACCCGCAGATTCATAAGCGTATTTGTGAGACACCACACTAGCAATCAGGGTCGGTGATTCTGCGCGACAACGGGCACGGGCGGGTTTGAAACCCGCCCCTACAGGAGCAGGATCACCGCCGGAACGGCTGCCGGCGTTCCGTGGTGCGGCACGCTCCAAATTTCCATTGAAGTGCGACCGCATTTGTAGTAATTTCTCGTGCTTTTGTTGCCATGCCGAGCCGTAAACAGAAAACCACGCTGCCGCTGCGCAACAAGGAGCTCAGTTGGCTGGCGTTCAACGGCCGCGTCCTGCAGGAGGCGTCGGACACCTCCGTGCCGCTGCTGGAACGGCTCAGCTTCCTCGGCATCTTCTCATCCAACCTCGACGAGTTCTTTCGCGTCCGGGTGGCCCATCTCCGGCGTCTCGATCAGTTCGGCGCCGGCGCCCGGCGACTCATGGACGATGACCCTTCCGCCGTCCTGAAGGAAATCCACGCGCTCGTGCTGAAACAACAGGCGCAGTTCGAAAGCGCGTATCGGAGCATCCTCCAGGAGCTCCAGGAACACGGCATCTCCATCGTCAAGGAAGACGAGCTCAACCCCACCCAGGAAGCCTTTATCAAGGAATTCTATCGGCAGAAACTGCGGCCCACCCTGATACCCCTGATGATCAATCACCTGAAGGAGTTTCCGCAGTTGAAGGATCAGGCGATCTATCTGGCCATCTCCCTTTACAACAGCGGCTCCCGCCGGTCGGAGTACGCGTTGATCGAGATACCCACCGACGCGTTGTCACGCTTCGTCATCCTGCCCAAGGAGGAAGACCGGCACTACGTGATCCTGCTGGACGACGTCATCCGCTACTGCCTGCCGGATATTTTCTCGATCTTCCCATTCGATCGTTTCGAGGCTTTCACCATCAAGCTGACGCGGGACGCGCAACTGGACCTCGACGACGACCTGTACGAGAGCTACATCGAGAAGATCTCCAAGGGGCTCAAACAGCGACGGTCCGGGGCTCCGGTCCGCTTCATCTACGACAACCAGATTCCCCGGCGGCTGCTCAAGATGCTGCAGCACAAGATGGGCCTCGATAGCGAGTCCGGCCCGTTCATTCCTGGCGGACGGTACCACAACTTCAAGGACTTCATGGGATTCCCGCGCATCGGCCCGCAGAAGCTGTCGGCGGCGCCGCTGCCGCCGCTGGCCCACAAGGACATCGATGCGGCAGCCACGTTCTTCAAGGCCATCCAGCGCCGTGACATCCTGGTGCACTATCCGTATCAGACCTTCGACTACCTCATCGAGTTCCTGCGCCAGGCGGCCATCGACCCCAAGGTCCGTTCCATCAAGATGACGCTCTACCGGGTGGCCCACAACTCGAAGGTCGTCAATGCCCTGATCAACGCCAGCCGCAACGGCAAGCGGGTCACCGTGGTCATGGAGTTGCAGGCCCGTTTCGACGAGGCCGACAACGTCTACTGGGCGGAGCGGCTCCAGGAAGAAGGAGTCCGCGTCATCAACGGCGTGCCGGGACTCAAGGTGCATGCCAAGCTGATCCTCATCACCCGGGTGTCGCATCGAAAGACCATGCTGTACGCCAACGTCGGCACCGGGAACTTCAACGAGACCACCGCGCGGGTGTACACGGACGACAGCCTCTTCACCGCCGACGAGCGGATCACCGCCGAAGTGGGCCGGGTGTTCGGCTTTCTCGAGAGCAACTATCGACGGGCGACGTTCAAGCATCTGATGGTCTCACCCTACGACACCCGCCGCAGGCTCACGAAACTCATCGACACCGAGATCAAGAACGCCCGCAAGGGGCGGCCCGCCTACATCATCCTCAAGATCAACAACCTCGAAGACCCGGGCCTGATCCGGAAGCTCTACGAGGCCAGTGGAGCAGGGGTCGAGGTGAGGCTGATGGTGCGAGGGATGTTCTCGCTGGTTCCCGGAGTCAAGGAGGTCAGCGAGCACATCGAGGCCACGGCCATTCTCGACCACTTCCTCGAGCACTCCCGGGTCGTGGCCTTCGCCAACGGCGGCGCCGAGAAGCTGTACATCGCCTCCGGCGACTGGATGGAACGCAACGTGGACCACCGTGTGGAAGTGGCTTGTCCCATCTATGATCCGTCCCTCAAGAAACAGCTCCAGGACCTGCTGACCATCCTGTGGAACGACAACGTCAAGGCGAGAGTACTGGACAAGAACCTGAAGAACCGGTACCGAACCGTCGCCGGCGGCACCCGAACGCGCGCCCAGGAATCCATCTACGCCTACCTGAACGAACTTCACACGCCGAGGCCGGAGACCAACGTGCGGTTGCACCTGGCATGATGAGCGGCGGCCGTTCCCACAAGTAACGATGAAACTGTGCTAAGCTGCAACGGCCGGCTCCGTCATCGATACGGGGTTTGGCAAAGGCCCCAAAACCGTCATTCCCGCGAAAGCGGGAATCCAGGGTGGCGGAGGTTGCCACGGCGGTGCTCCGCTGGCCCCACCCCACCTGGATTCCCGCTTTCGCGGGAATGACGGAGAGGGACGAGCGATCCGGCGGAACAGAACAGGGAGGGAAGGCCAGGAAGATGAAGAAGCTGCCATTGGGAGCCAGCGAGCCATTCACGTGGCGGTCCTGGGGTGAAGGGTTCGCCAACGTCAACGACGCCGGCCATCTCGAGATCATCACGAATCCGGCCGGACGAGGCAAAGTCGACCTGGACGAGCTCGTGACCCGGTTGCAGCGGCAAGGGGTGCACCCGCCGGTTCTGGTGCGCTTTCCGCAACTCATCGACCGGCAGATGGAAGCCCTCCAACGTGCATTCAAGACGGCCACGGAAACCTTCGACTACCGCGGCTCCTACACTTCCGTGTATCCGCTCAAGGTCAACAGCCGCAGGGCGACGGTGTCGCGGCTCTGCGAGGCCGGGCGCCCCTACGGTGCCGGCCTGGAGGTGGGCACCAAGGCCGAGCTGTGCATCGCCTTGTCGATGCTCGGGAACAGCCGTGGCCCGATCATCTGCAACGGCTACAAGGACACCGCCTACATCGAGCTGGCGGCGGCTGCCAGCGAGGCCGGCTACAACGTCGTCGTGGTATTCGAACGGCCGCGAGAGTACGAGTTGGTCAGTGAGCTTCGGGCCAAGGGATTGCCGTGTCCCAGGCTCGGCGCGCGGGTGAAGCTCAACGCCAGCGGTATGGGTCGCTGGGAGGAGTCATCCGGAGACCTGTCCAAATTCGGTCTCACCGCATCCGACCTGCTGGACGCCACCCGGCTGCTGAAGGAATGCAAGCTGCTGGACCGCTTCCGCCTGCTCCACTTTCACCTGGGCTCCCAGATCACCAACATTCGCAACTTCAAGCAGGCGTTGCAGGAAGCGCTTCGGTTCTACGTCGAGCTCAAGGAGCTGGGGGTCCCGCTGGACACCCTGGACGTCGGCGGCGGCCTCGGCGTGGACTACGACGGCAGCAACAGCTCGGCGGATTCCAGCGTGAACTACAACGTCCAGGAATACGCCAACGACATCATCTACACCACCAAGGAAGTGCTGGACCGGGCGCGCATCGCCGAGCCGCGCATCATCACCGAAGCCGGCCGGTTCCTGGTGACCCACCATGTGGCCCTGCTCGTGGATCCCCTCGAGCAACCGAAGATGACACCGAAACCGAGCCGTACCCGGGGCCGGGCGTCCAACGTGGACGCCGTCAACGAGCTCGACGACATGGTGGTGGAGATCAACAGCAAGAACTGGCGCGAGTATCTACACGATGCCTACCAGAAGAAGGACGAGATGCTCTCGGCCTTTTCCCTGGGTTTCCTGTCCTTGAAGCAAAGGGCCCAGGCGGAGTCGGCGTTCTCCCGAATCGTGGAGCTGGCGAGCCGTTTCTCGCGCCACGGACGCTTCGACGGCGAGGACAAGGCAGCCCTGGAACGCATCGCGGCCCGGTTGCATGCCTTTAATTTCTCGATCTTCAAGTCCCTGCCGGATAGCTGGGTCCTCGACATGCTGTTTCCCATCATGCCCACCTGCCGGCTGAAGGAAAAGCCCGCCATCAAGGCAATCCTGGCGGACCTGACCTGCGACTCGGACGGCGTGATCGACAAGTTCTCGCACCCCCACGAGCCCCGGTCCACCTTCGAGCTCCACGCTTTGCCCTGGGATGACTCCTACACCCTGGCCATCCTCTTCCTGGGCGCCTATCAGGAGGCCCTCAGCAGCGACCACAATCTCTTCGGCCGGCCGGCGGAGGTTACGGTGGAAACAAACGGCGACGGCACCATGGCGATCCTCGACGTGCGCGAGCCCGACACCTGCGCCGACATGCTGACACGGTGGGGCTTCGGAGATCTCGTGCAGGCGTATGCTCCGGGGGAGCTCCACGCCGTACCGCACCCGGCGCAGCCCGACTCGCCTTCCGCCCGGTTGGAGAGGATCATGACCCGTGTCGTCACCGGCGGCACCTACCTGGACCGGCACACCGCCGAGGCGGTGAAGGCCGCCTCCGGGGAAGCGGACACGCCCACGGGACCCCCCGCAAGGGCCTCAAGCGGGCCAAAACAGGCGCGTTCGGCAAGCGGTTCCTGAAAAGTTCCCACCATCAAACATTCGGGGTTTGAGCACCAGGATTTCCTGTGCTAGGGTCGTGCATCTGATGTAGGGGCGGGTTTCAAACCCGCCCGCGGTGCCCAGGTGGTTGGCGCAACGCCACGGGGGACCGGAATAGCCAGCAGACTCACGACATGCAGACCAGCCCCGCAAGCACGGCAACTGCGGTGCCCCCGCTCCCCGCAATCCCCGCCCCTTCACGATTTCCCCGGGTCGATGGCTGGACCCTTGGAGTCATCGCCCTGGCGGTACTGCTCACCAGCCCGATCCTGGCGGTGTTGGGAATCGCCATGGAGAACAGCGGTGACGCTTGGGCCCATCTCGCCTCGACCGTTCTCGGTACCTATATCAACCAGACCTTCGGCCTCATCATCGGCGTCGGCGCCGGTGTCCTGATCATCGGCGTCAGCACCGCCTGGCTGGTCACCATGTTCGAGTTCCCCGGACGGTCCGTCCTGCAATGGGCGCTGTTGCTGCCGTTGGCCATGCCCGCGTATATCGCGGCATACACCTACACCGACGTGCTCGAGTTCGCCGGTCCGGTACAGACGGGCCTGCGTGAGATGTTCGGCTGGCAACGCCCCGGCGACTACCGGTTTCCCGAGATTCGCTCTCTCGGCGGCGCCGTGACCTTCATGTCGCTGGTCCTCTACCCGTACGTCTATCTGCTCGCTCGAGCGGCGTTCGTCGAACAGTCACAGAATTTGTGGGACGCGGCGCGCGGGCTCGGGCTCGGGACCTGGAGATGCTTCATGCGAGTGGGCCTGCCGCTGGCCCGGCCGGCCATTGCCGTAGGCGTGCTGCTGGCGTTGATGGAGACACTGAACGATTTCGGAACGGTAGACTACTTTGCGGTACAGACGTTGACGGTCGGAGTCTACCGGGTCTGGTTCGGCATGAACAACGCACCGGCCGCGGCACAGTTGGCATCCATGGTGCTGGCCCTGGTGCTGGTGATGGCCACCCTGGAGAGGCTCGCCCGGGGCCGGCGCCGCTACCAGTTCAGCCACAACACACCGCGACGACAGCCCCTGGCCAGGCTCCACGGCGTCCGCGGGATGCTGGCGCTGCTCACCTGCGCCACGCCGTTGACCTTGGGTTTCGTCATTCCCGCCGGGCTCATGGCCGCTTCCGCCGTGGGGAGCTACGGAGCCGCCGCCGGTGTCGACACGCTGAGTCTCGCCTTCAACAGTCTTGCCGTGGCCAGCCTTGCGGCGCTGGTTTGCCTGTGCGTGGGTCTCTTCCTGGCCTACGGCGCCCGCCTTTCCGGCACGGCCCTGGTCAGGAGCGCCACCCGCATCGCGAGCATCGGCTACACCGTCCCGGGGGTCGTGCTGGCGGTCGGGGTCCTCATACCGGCAGCCGCGCTGGACAACGCCATCGACGGGTTCATGAGAACCCATTTCAACACCGCGACCGGGTTGATACTCAGTGGCACGCTCTACGCCCTGATCTTCGCCTGCACCGTGCGGTTCCTGGCCTTGTCCTTCGGCTCACTGGAAGCCGGCCTGACCAAGATCACACCCAACATGGACGCCGCGGCCCGATCCCTGGGACGCCGTCCCGGCGGGGTGCTGGCGCGTATCCACTTTCCCTTGCTGCGGGGCAGCCTCCTGACGGGCGCCACGCTGGTTTTCGTCGACGCCATGAAGGAGCTGCCCATGACGCTGATCCTGCGCCCCTTCAACTTCAACACGCTGGCGACCCACGTGTACGAATACGCCTCTTACGAAGCGTTCGACCAGGCCGTTATCGCGGCCCTCGCCATAGTGGTCACGGGCCTGGCCCCGGTGATCGTCCTCAGCCTGAGCTTTGCCGGATCCGGGCGGTTCTCGCAGTCTGCAAGACCGGAGCCCTGACACGACGACGGCAGCCTTCCCCGGATGCACGTGTCCTTCCTTCTTTGAGGCCGATCCAACGTGCTCAATCATTGAGCATCGGCTGAACAAATATTGTGCAACAGCCCCGGTAGCGTTGCGCGGCAATGGACACGCGGACGGACTGGAAACACGGCCGTACATCGTGGCGGCCTGGACACGGGCGGGTTTAAAACCCGCCCCTACATCCGTGAGCGGTCTGGCATGAAGATTGCAGTTCGAAGTGTCTCGTATCCAAACAGTCTTAGAAAATACGCGCTTCGAAAGGACACATGTCATGACAGTGAAACAAGTGCTCGAGTTTGCCAAGAAGAACAACACGGAGATCGTCGACCTGAGGTTCACCGACCTGCCCGGATTGTGGCAGCACTTCTCCATATCCATGAACGAGTTCGATGCCGGCCTGTTCGAGAACGGCATCGGGTTCGACGGCTCCAGCATCCGTGGTTTCAAGACCATCGACGAATCGGACATGCTGCTGTTCCCGGATCCCGACACCGCCTTCATGGATCCCTTCACGGCGCTGCCCACCCTGAACCTGGTGTGCAACATCAAGGATCCCATGACCGGCCAGCCCTACAGCAGGGATCCGCGTTACGTGGCGCAGAAGGCGGAGCTGTACCTCAAGTCCACAGGCATCGCGGACACCAGCTACTGGGGTCCGGAAATCGAGTTCTATATCCTCGACAACGTCCGCTTCGACCAGAGCTACAACTACGGATTCTACTACATCGACTCCGACGAGGGCTTCTGGAACTCGGGTAACGGCGACAAGCAGAACCTGGGCTACAAGCCGCGTTACAAGGAAGGCTACTTCCCGGTAGCACCCATGGACAGCCTGCAGGACATCCGTTCCGAGATGGTCAAAACGCTGGAGTCCTGCGGCATCATATGCGAGGTCCATCACCACGAGGTGGGAACAGCCGGCCAGTCGGAAATCGACATGCGCTTCACCACGCTGACGGCCATGGCGGACCGGGTGCTCAAGTACAAGTACAT
This sequence comes from uncultured Binatia bacterium (SeqCode), assembly GCA_965221155.1. GTDB lineage: Bacteria > Desulfobacterota > Binatia > UBA9968 > JAJDTQ01 > JAJDTQ01. The sequence continues at coordinate 4,876,413 of OZ244869.1, forward strand.
CGTCAAGAACGTCGGCAGGCGCAACGGCAAGACCGTCACCATGATGCCGAAGCCGATCTTCCAGGACAACGGCTCGGGCATGCACACCCACCAGAGCCTGTGGAAGAACAAAAAAAACACGTTCTACGACGCCAAGAACTACGCATTGCTGAGTGACAATGCGCGGTACTATATCGGCGGACTCCTGAAGCATGCGGCGGCGCTGTGTGCGTTCATCGCGCCTACCACCAACTCCTATCGCCGGCTGGTGCCGGGCTACGAAGCCCCCATCAACCTCATGTACTCCCAGCGTAACCGGAGCGCGGCCGTACGCATCCCGACCTACTCCACGAGCGAGAAGGCAAGACGCCTCGAGTTCCGCAGCCCGGATCCGAGTTGCAACCCCTACTACGCCTTCTCGGCCATGCTGATGGCGGGGCTCGACGGCATCGCCAACAAGATCGAGCCGCCCAAGCCGCTGGACAAGAACCTGTACGACCTGGCGCCGGAGGAAGCGGCCATGGTGGAGTCGCTGCCCGGCAGCCTCGATGAGTCGCTGGACTCCCTCGAGCGGGACAACTCCTTTCTCTTCAAGGGGGACGTCTTCACCAAGGACGTCGTCGAGACGTGGCTGGACTACAAGCGGGCCAACGAGGTGGAGCCCATGAGGCTCAGGCCCCACCCCTACGAATTCGCCCTCTACTACGACATCTAACAACCTGCATTTCTGTGGATCCCCGTAGGGGCGACCGGCGGTCGCCCTTACCCGCACCCCTGCCAAGCCCCAGGGCTACCCTTCGCCCTCATCCGGAGTCGGCGCGGTGAGAAGTTGTACCGCCCTGTCCAGGTCCGCGTGGCTGCCGAGCAGCACCAGGATGTCGCCGGGCCTTAGCAGGTACTCCATAGGCGGACTCTCCACCGAAACCCCATCCCGGACCAGCGCCAGGACGCTGGTCCTGCCCTGAAAGTGGTCCTTCAGCTCTCCGATGGTATAGCGCGCCCCCGGTGCATCCTGCTGCACCAGGAACGTATCGGCAGTGGCGCCGGTGAGAAACTGGTTGAATCGGGCAAGACTCTTGCCTTCCAGTCTGAGCCCGCGCAACATGCTGTAACCTTCCCGGCGCACCAGCTCCACCTGCAGGGTGATGACGTTGCGCGGCACGTGGTACTCTTGCAGAACCCGCGCGAAGATCTCCACCGAGGTCTCGAACTCCTCCGGTATGACCTCATTGGCGCCAAGGCGCGTGAGGCGCGCGATCTCGGCCACGTATCGTGTCCGCACGATGATGTAAAGGTCGGGATTCAACCGCCGCGCGTGCCAGACGATACGCGACGTCGCCATGGGGTCGCTGATGGCCACCACCATGACCCGCGCCCGCGCCACGCCCATTCCGGCGAGAACCGACGGACGCGTGGCGTCGCCGAAGTCGATCGTCGCGCCCTCGTTTCGCACCTGCCGCGCCACCTGGGGGTTCAGGTCCAGGATCCGGTGAGGGACGTCGACCTCCCGCAGGACCTGGGCCAGATTCCTCCCGTTGAGCCCGTAACCCACGATGATGACATGCCCGGTCATATCGCCGGCGGACGGCTCTTCGGCCGCGTCGCCACGGTGCAGCGCGAACCCCAGCCGCCCCCCGCCAAGGATGAGCAGGGGCGTCGTCAGCATGCTGAGAATCGAGGTGGCGAGAAAGATCTGCTCCTGATCCGGTGAGAGAAGCTCGAATGCGCCGCCCATGCGGGCCAGAATGAGTGAGAACTCGCCCACCTGGGCCAGCGCCAGACCCAACAGCAACCCGAGCCGGAACGAACGCTGCAGAAACGAGAAGATGGCGGTGATCAGGCCGCCCTTGATGAGCACCAGCAGGAGCCATGCAGCACCGATGAGGGAAAGCTCCTTTCCGACGAAGGCGAGATCCACCTGCATCCCGATGGAGATGAAGAAGATGCCCGCGAAACTGTCCCTCAGCGGGTGGATGTCGGCGATGACCTGATGGCTGTACTCCGAATCGGATATCAGGAGACCGGCCACGAAGGCTCCCAGCGCCAGTGAGATGCCGGACTGGAAGGCTACCCAGGCGGTGCCGAGACAGATGAGCAGTACGAACAGAACGAAGATCTCCTGGTTCCGCAGCCGCGCCACCTGATGGAGGAACCACGGCACGATGAAGCGCGAGGCGGTGAAGATGAGCGCCACGGCCAGCACGGATTTGCCCACCGTGAGGCCCACGACCTGGAGGGAGACCGCCTCGGTCTCGCCCAGCACCGGCACCGACAGCATCATGGGCACGGCGATGATATCCTGCAGCAGGAGGGTCCCCACCGCGAGGCGGCCGTGGAGGGCCGACAGCTCGCCGCGGTCGCTGTAGATCTTGAGCACGATGGCGGTGCTGCTGAGGGACGCGAGCAAACCGAAGAAGAAGCTGATGCGCAGGGGATAACCCAGGTGAACGCCGGCCGCGGTCACGGCCAGGACGGTGAGAGCCACCTGCAGGGAGCCGCCGACAAGGATCAGCCCCTTCACCGAAAGGAACCGCTCGAAGGAGAATTCCAGGCCGATGGAGAACAGCAGCAGCACGATGCCGATCTCCGCCAACAGCTCGATCTCGGCCCCGTGGCCGATGACGCCGAAGCCGTGGGGCCCCATGGCGACGCCCACTGCCAGAAAGCCGATCACCGTGGGGAGCTTCAGCTTGTGGAAGGCAAAGACCGTGGCCACGGTAAGGGCCAGGACGGTCACGAGACTCGTGAGAACGTTGAGCATGCGGCGTCCCGGATGGATGACCTGGGTGTTCCCGGCGCTCCGTCATTCCCGCGGAAGCGGAAATCCAGGGGGGTGGGGCGGGGACCCCTTGCCCGGCCGGGTGTTGAATTCCAGGTGTGCTTCCATGATGATAGACGATTAACAACTTCATGAATAGCCGCAGCCGAGCAGGCGGCAACCGAGGAGATGATGAGCGAGGAAAACAGGGTCATGGGCATCGACATCGGCGGCACCGGGGTCAAGGCCGCACTGGTGGACACCCAAAGCGGCGCAATGACGACGGAACGTGTACGGCTGCCGACGCCTCAACCGGCGACGCCCGCAGCCGTGATGAAGGCTATCCAGGAGCTGCAGCGACAACTGCAATGGCAGGGAACGGTGGGTTGCGGCTTCCCGGGGCTGGTCAAGAGCGGCCGGGTTCAACGGGCCCCGAACCTCGATTCATCCTGGATCGGCTACGACCTGGCGGGCCAGCTCCAGGCCCAACTGGGAGCGCCGCGGGTGGCCATCGGCAACGACGCCGATGCCGCGGGGCTGGCGGAGTTCCGGTTCGGCGCCGGCCAGGGCGCGGCCGGAACCGTCCTGGTGGTCACCCTGGGTACCGGCATCGGATCAGCGGTCTTCCGTGACGGCGTCCTCCTGCCCGACACCGAGCTGGGCCATCTCGAAATGCGCGGCAAGGTGGCGGAGAAGCGGGCCGCCGCCAGCATACGCACGAACCGGCGCCTGAGCTGGAAGAAATGGGGCAAGCGGCTCAACGACTACCTCGTCCGTGTAGAGTACCTTCTCGGAGTCGATCTGTTCATCATCGGCGGAGGGATCAGCAAAAAGCCCGAGAAGTTCTTTCCCCACCTCAAGGACGTCGGCTGCCGGGTGGAAGCCGCGCGCCTCGGAAACGGCGCCGGCATCATCGGCGCGGCCCTGTTCCCGCAACGTGTGTAGGGGCGGGTTTCAAACCCGCCCGCGCCCGCACCGCGCTGCCCATCGGCTCCCAGGAGTGTCCTAGCCACCCTGGATCCGCCGCAGCCAGGGCAGCAGGATCACGTAAGGGGGCTCGGTTTCGCGAAGGCTTTGACTGAACTGGGCAAACAACTGCGGGACCTTGGCGCATGCCAGCTCCCGCTCCACCCGCATGCGTGACACCAGCACCTCGACGGCAGGCAGCGCGCGGCCGTCCCCGGCAGCGGACATGGCCTGGGCGAAGTCCTGGGTCCGGGCCTCGTGCACCGTGAGGTCCTGTATCCAACCCAGCGCGTCCTGGAGCTTCTTCAAGCGTTGGACCGCGCTCCTGGCCTCGGGCATCAGATCCGCAAGGATCTCCATCAGGTAACGGAGCTGCTTGCACTCGATCCGAAGGGAGTGGAAGGCGGCGGCATCCGTCTTGTCTTGGAGCCGGTACCCTTGCTCCAGGACGGCACGGCACTTCTTCGCCACCCGCGCTCCCACCAGCGACAGGACGGGCTCCGAGCCTCGCGGGCCCACGCCAAGGCCGGTTTCGTCCTCGACGCATGAGCGCCAACGCCGCACCGCGCCGGCATAGTCGCCGGAACCCATGACATCCACCAACGCGCCATGGGCCGCTTCCCGCTCCCGCGCGGCAAACTCGAACAGCGGCGTGAGGTCCTCCGCAAGGGGTCCCGTCAGCATGCGCTGGTAGTCGCCCCGCTGCAGCAGATACACGTCCAGGTCTCTCAGCGCATTGGTGGACTTTCCCAGCCACGAGAGGGTCTTCCTGAGCCTGGCCGCGGGCTCCGGCGCAAAGACGTCCCGGAGTTGTCCCAGAAAGGACCGGGCGCGCCGGACGGCCACCCGGAGATCGTGCAGGAACTCCGTGTCGGTATCGTCGAGGACACCCTCCTCGTTGCCGCGAACCACTTGGTACTGGCCGCGAATCATGGAGCGCACGGCATCGGCGGCAGTCATGGAGGCGGCGAGTCTCACCTTGGACACGGACGCCGTCCGCAGGGGGTCCAGGCCCAGGGCCTCGATCGCCCTCCGATAGCGGGCGCCGCCATCGGCGCGCGCACCCCCACCCTGCTTCTCCCACCACTCACAGACTTCCCGGAAAATCTTCTTGTAGCCCCGCACCTGCCGGATCACCATACAGCGGCCCAGCGGTGCCGTTCGCTTCCCATCCGACACTTCGTCTTCGCTCAACGAGACGCGCAGAACGGTCTTTTGGTCGCGATTCCACCGGCTCCAGTTCCTGACCTCCGACCGTACCGACAAAAGCTTGAGCAGCGCCCGATTCCTGGCCAGCGGCAGCAGCTCGTCCCTCAGCCCTCCCGGCGGCAGCCTGTCGGCGAACACCGGAAGACCCTCAGTCCCGACGCGGCCCTGCGGATCCGGCCGGTCCAGGCGTTCGAGATGAAGCATCCCCTCGGCACTCCACAGAGCCCGCGATTGGGCAAAAAGCCGCCCGTCGAAAGTGTCGAGATAGACGGCCTCCCGGCTGCGCCGGGGACCTTCGTGAAGCTCATAGCGATGGCACAACTCGCGCACCAATCGCTGACCGGCCCGACCCTGGGGGACATCGAACGTCAACTCCGAGTTTTCCGATGTGCGTGAGGACGTCATCATCCGTTTGCCGGCAAGAAGACGGGAAGGCAGGCCCCTCCCCGGAATGCGCCTGCGCGCGAGGCGCTACTCTCCCCGGTAACGCATCAGCGCGGCCAGCTCCCCCCACAGCTCACGATAGCGCTTTGTCGCCGTTCCCGCGGGCAGGAACGCTGGAAGCGGAGCCCGCGCCAGGCCCATGCTCTCGACGTCCGCGGCGTAGGGGATCGTGGCCTGCAACCACCTCGGGAACTGCTCCTTCATGGCGGCCATGGTCGCCCGGTGCATCTTCTTGCGCGCTTCCACCATGGAGAAGAACGGCCATATCTTGTCTTCGTCGTAACCCTTGCGCCTGATGAAGCCCCGCAAGTTGGAATAGGCGCGGGCGGCCAGCGTCGACGGCACCACCGGCACCAGTAGCAGATCCGCCGCGACGAAGATGCTCTCGGCCAGCAAGGTGGCGGTCGCGGGGCTGTCCAACACGATCAGGTCATAGTCGCTGCGGAACGGAGCGAGAATCTCTTGCAACCGTTTCCTGGAGTGCTTGACGTGACCCAGCGCAGACGCCAGATGCCGGTGCGACCAATCCGCCGGCAACAGATCCAGCCGGTCGTAATCGGTTCCCTTGATGTTGTTGGAGAGTCTCGCGCGCCCCTTGAGGTAGACCTTCCTGGCCTCTTTAAGCCTGGGCCTTACGCGAAAGTAGTAGGTAGCTGAACTCTGCGGGTCGAGATCACAAACGAGCGTCTTGAGTCCGGACGCCGCACCGAGATAAGCCAAGTTGACGGCGGTGGCAGTCTTTCCGACACCACCCTTCAGGTTATAGACCGCCATCACCCTGCCCGGTTCGGACGCGTCCCCCATCTTTCGAGCCGATGTCAAGTCTGACAGGCCGCCGTGGGGTTGGTTGGAGGCCGCTCCCCCATGGCCTCCAACCCTACGCTCTTCAGGTTCGCGGTTTTTTGGGCGGGACGATGGCGTCCTTACAGGCCTTGGCAATGCGAAATTTGACGACTCTTTTCGCAGGTATCTTGATCGCGTCCCCGGTAGCCGGGTTGCGCCCCATGCGAGCTTTTCTGTTGGTTTTCACGAGTCGACCGATGCCCGGTACGATGAAGACCCCGCTCTTCTTCACCTCCTTGACGGCGAGCGCTGCCAGGTTGTCCAGAAAATCTTTCGCGACACGTTTGTTGAGGTCGCACTTGGCTGCCAGATCCGTCACGATCTGGGCCTGAGTCATCTTGGTTGCTGCCATGCCTCTCCCTTCTACGCCCCCCTTAGCCAAGGGGCGCCAGATGAAAACTCCCTATGATAGGCGCGTTTCCGACAATTGTAAAGGAATAACCGTAACCGTATTGTACATGAACAACCGTAGCCGTGTATTGAACCGGCGGTGCTCCCGCGGCTCCCCAGGTCCCCTCAGCGGTCACGCCACCAAGTGCCCCGTCACGCCGTCGATAACCTGTCGCTTGATGCCGCCCACCCGGGATAGGATGACCGGCGCGCCCTGCCAAAGGGCTTCTCGGCCACGCCGCCGCCCACGGCCGTGGAATTGACATTCACCCAGCCGTGGCCCGTCAACGGCTCCGCCAGACGCTTGAGTTCGTCCACCCGCGACTTGCCGATGACCGCCTCGTAGTCGGCCAAGTCGAAGGGTCCCTCCGGCCGATGTTCTTCCAGGCCGGTGACGGTCTCGTCCCGGCCTTTGCCGTTGTGGGCTTCGGGCGGCGGGGGGGAAATTCCAAAGCGTCGGTGGTATCATTCAAGAACGTCAAGGCATCCCCTCCTGTGCTGTCAAACTGGGCAGCGATTTGCCAGAACTTAGAATGAGTTAGAGGACAATGTCAACCGGGCGGTCCATATCGGGAGGGAACCCCTTGCCAGAGGTAGAGCGTTCACGTATCCTCTGACCCATCACTCGCGCGCCCAACCCCCAGCCATGCAAGCCAGGAAGCCTCATTTTCTACGAAACACGATGATCACGGGGATCCTGATCCTGATCCCGCTGTTCGTCACCTATATCCTCGTCGCGTTCCTTTTCAACCTGCTCGGCAACGCGGGCACCCCCATCCTTCTGGGCGTCCTGTCCTTCTTCAAATTGGATGACCTTCGTTGGCTGATGCCGATGGTTCCGTTCATCAACCTGCTCATCGTCCTGTTGCTGATCTTTCTCATAGGGCTGTTCGGCACCAACATCGTGGGCCGGCGCATCCTGGCAACGCTCAACCAGTTGGTCATGCGTCTGCCGCTGGTGAGCACCATCTACGGCGCCGTAAAGCAGATGGTGGAGACTCTCCACGGCCCTCACCGGAGCTTTCAGCGGGTGGTGCTGCTGGAGTACCCCAAACAGGGTGTGTGGATGATGGGACTCGTGGCAACCCGGAGACCGGACACCTTCAACGTATCCTCCTCCGACACGTTGCTATCCGTCTTCGTACCCACCACCCCCAACCCGACGTCCGGCTTTCTGGTCCTGGTACCGGAGGACAAGGTCATCGAAACCGACTACAACGCGGAAGAAGCCTTCAAGTTCATCGTCTCATCCGGCATCGTCGGCAGGGACTTCGCCCCGCCGGAACCACCTGCGGCGCACAAACGGGCGCTGGAAGTTGCTCCGGAAAAGACCTAGGCGCCGGGAGCGCGATGCGGGCACGGGCGGGTTTGAAACCCGCCCCTACAGGACCAAGGGAACCCGTCCTACGCCGACAGCGTGGCCGGGGGATCGTCTACCGGGGGCATGGCATCCGCCGTCCCGCCGGGATTGGCGAACCGGTCGTTGAGCGCCTGAACGTAGCCGTTGGCTTCGATGATCACTTGGGAGAGTTGCTGCCGGGTACTCTGGTTCCAGCCCGAGGGACGGCCCGTGAACAGCGTCCGAAAGGGGCGCGTGTTCTTGCGAAAACCGGCCGTGAGGGCGTCCAGCACCTCGGTGTCGCGGGCACTGTCCATTTCCCGTCTGAGCCCTTTCAACACCCGGTTGGCGACAAGCCGCCGGAACGAGTGATCGGTATAGCCCGCCGCCAGGGAGACCACGGCCAACGCGACATAGGCCCAGACCGGTTCGCTCCCCAACGCGGACCAGAAGGGATGCGAGAACCGCAGCCCGTTCCATTCCCCGGTCCAGAGAGTCCACATCAGGACGACGGCGAAGAGCACGCCGAAGGCGATGCCGTCCAGGCACCGAACCCGGCGGCGCCATTCCGAAATCATCTCCAGCAGGCGCGGCACCAGCCGTAGCTCGATATCGCGGGCGCTGTGTTCGAGGACTCCCATGACGCGGTACGCCCGGTCCACTTCCACTTGCCGCATCCGTCCGTGGATCTCATCCAGATCGATGTCGCGCTTCTGTTCGAAGCGTGTGCGCAAGCCCTCGTCCTCAATGGAAATGGCCGCGCCCGGACTGTAGATGCAGTAAAAACGCCCGGCGGTGAGTCCCTTCTGCGCCAGCGCCCGCTGCCACGAGCCCACTATGTCCTCCGGGTTGTTCTCCCGGGCCGTGTGGTCCATCTGGTTCAACACGTAGAGGAACTTGCTGGAGTCGGTCCGATGAATGGTTTCCGCCACCAGGTGCTGCAGCGTATCCTGCATGGTCCCGGGTTCGGGATGCCTGGCGTCGAAGAACACCAGCACCATGTCAGACAGGTCGATGATGCGGTCGGTGACCCGCAACGTCGCGGTCCGCTGCTGGTCCGCGTCAAAGCCCGGCGAGTCAATGAAAATCTTGCCTCGAAGCACCTCGCTGGAGCAGGTCTTGAGCTGGAGGTAGGCATCGATGCGGCTTCCCTCGCCGGCGCTGATCTCCTCGATGGCCCGGCTCATCTTGTAGAACGGAAAGCGCGGGTCGGCATCCAGGGCCACCCCCGGCAGCACGCGAACGCCCTCCTCCTTCCCGAAACACAATACCGTGAACCGGTCATCCACGGCCTGGTTCCCCGTGGGCTGCACCGACTGTCCCAGGAAATCATTGATGAACGTCGACTTGCCCGACGAATAGGTCCCCAGAATGGTAACCAAAGGCCACCACGGGATGCGCGTGGCGTGGGACTCGCCGGCGTCCAAGAAGCCCAGCCGGCGCGAGATGGCATCCAGCTTGCGAAAACTTTGAACCGCGCTCAAAAGAATGGGGTTCTCGGTGCGAAGGTGCTTCTCCAGGCTCTCGAGCCTCGCTTCCAGTTCAGCGGGTACCGCCATGACTTTCCTTTCGGGCCCGCTTACGCAAGGGGCGCGGGCCGGCCGTCCTGACCGGCGTCCGCCAGTTGTTGCAAGGCGCGGGTGACGTATACGCGGGTCATGCGTTTGCGATACCAATAATCCATGTCCGCGTTGTCCAGGGGATGGGACACGCGCATGGCCAGCTCGGCGGCTTCCTCGATGGACCCGGTTGCCACGGGCTTGCCGCACAGGACCCGAGGCGCATCCGCCACCACCTTGGGCTCCGACGCCACCGCGGTGAGAACGATCCTGGCCCCCTCGCAGGCCCCCGACGCCGCGATCTTCAAGGCCGCGGCCACTCCCAGCACGGGGAAGTCGAAGGAGCCTCGGCGGCGCAGCTTCAGGTAGACGTTGCGCCACCCGAAAGACTCCTCCGGGATCCACACGCCCTGCAACAGCTCGTCCGGCCGTTTGGTGAGGTAGTACATGCCGTCGTCGCGGTACAGGGCGTCCACCGGTACCTGCCGGCTGCCCTGGGCGCTGACGAGAATCGCCTCGGCGTTGAGACTGCTGAGCACCGGCGCGGTATCCGAGGAGCAGATGGCAAGGCAGACGCGGCTCCCGGGCGCCACCAGGCAGATGTCCCCGTCCTTCTTGAGGCAGAAGCCCACGGCCTGGCGCCAGAAGAACGACTGGTCGTAGTAGTTGCAGCGGGTGTCCACGAACAGGTTGCCGCCGATGGTGCCGGCGTTCCGGAGCTGAAGCGTCGAGACCAGCCCCGCCGCGGCGGCCAGCGCGGGGAAGGCGCCGCGCACCATCTCATGGCCGGCCACGGCGCTCAGGGTTTCGCCCGCGCCGATCCACAGCCCGCGGCCCTGCTCCCGGCGTATGCCCCGGTGCTCTTCGATACGGCTGAGCGACACCACGTAGCGCGGCGTGAACTGCCCCCGCTTCATCTTGGGATAGACATCCGTGCCGCCGGCCACGGCCATGGCCTCCGGGCCCAGATCTCCCAGCACCCTCGACGCCTCCGCCAGCGTTTGAGGTCTGATGTATGTGAAATCCGGAAGTCGCAGCATGGAACCGAGCCTCAGCTCTTCTGCGGCACCCCGACCCCCTGGCCCGGCGACCAGCGAATGGGCGCCGGAAACGCGAAGTCCGGCACCGTGGGTGCCTTGAGCCGTTGGTCCAGCGCCCGCAGGATCTTGTCCGGGGTCACCGGTATCTCGTGAATCCGCACGCCCACGGCATCGTACACGGCATTGGATACGGCGGGAATCACCGGCAGCAACGGACCCTGCCCGGCTTCCTTGGCGCCGAACGGGCCCTCGGGGTCGTCGGTCTCCACCAGGATGGTCTCGATGGGCGGCGTCTCCAGCGTGGTGGGGCTCTTGTATTCGAGGATGGACGGGATCTTGTGCACACCCGACTTCCTGAATATCTGCTCCTCCATCAGCACCTCCCCCAGGGCCATGTAGACGCTTCCTTCCACCTGCCCCTGGACCCAGAGCGGGTTGAAGGCGCGGCCGCAGTCGTGGGCGATCCACACCTTGTCGATGTGGATCTCGCCGGTGTCGCTGCCGCAGTGGAGTTCCACCACCGCGGCGGAGTAGCTGTAGGACGGGGTGGGCCCGACCCCGGCGCCCTTGTAGTCTCCCGGATGCCGGGGCGGCCGGTAGCTGCCGGTGGCTCCCAGCGTGCCGAACCGGCTCTCGGCCTGCTCGACGCACTCGGCAAAGGCGAGCCCGCGGTCCGGAAAGCTGCGGCTGCGGACCCGGCCGTCCTCCATCTCCAGGTCGTCGGCGGGCACCTCCAAGAGCTCCGCGGCCACCTCGAACAGACGTTCCTTGAGCTTGCCGCACGCCTGGATGGCGGCGTTGCCGGTCATGACCGTGACCCGGCTCGAATAGCTTCCCAGGTCCACCGGCGTCAGATCCGTATCCGCGGTCACCACCCGCACGTCCTCCGGCTGAAGCCCCAGCTCCTCGGCCACGGCAAAGGCGAGGACCGAATCAGAGCCCTGGCCGATGTCGGTGGAGCCGCAGAAGACGGTGACGCCGCCGCCCCGGTCCGCCCGGAGCTGGACCCCCGAGTGGGGCATGTCGTTCCAGTAGATGGGCAGCCCCGCGCCGCTGATGTAGGAGCTGGCGGCAAAGCCGACCCCATGGCCCGCGGGCAACGAACGATGCTTCTCCTTCCAGCCGGAGCTCGCGGCGACCTTCTCGATGCATTCCCGCAGCCCGATGGTGCTGACCCGAAGGCCGTTCACCGTAACGCTGTTGGGCTCGACGATCTGCTTGAGGCGCATCTCCACCGGGTCCAGCCCCAGTTTCTCCGCGATCTCATCGAGCTGAACCTCCATGGCGAACCGGGGCTGAGGGGTGCCGTGGCCGCGCTTGGGGCCGCAGGGCGGCTTGTTGGTGAACACCCGCACGCCCTCGAACTTGTAGGCCGGCAGGTCGTAGGTCACCGTCTGCAACGCCCCGGTGTAGTAAACGGTGGCCAGGCCGTAGCTGCTGTAGCCGCCGCCGTCGAGAAAAGACCGGAACCACATGGCCTTCAGCGTGCCGTCACGCTTGACCCCCGTGCGCATCCACATCTTCACCGGATGCCGTCCCCGGTGCACGTAGAACGACTCCTCGCGGTTGAGCGTGATCTTCACCGGCCGGCCGGTGATCATGGCCAGCTTGGCCACCGCGATCTCGTGGGAGAACGGATCGCTCTTGCCGCCGAAGCCGCCGCCCACCGGCGTGGCGATGACCCGGATATGCCCCATGGGCACGTCCAGCACCCTGGAAAGCGCGCGGTGCACGTAGTGCGGCGTCTGGGTGGAGGACCACAGGGTAAGCTTGCCGTCGGGGCTATACGTCGCCAGCGCGCAGTACTGCTCCATGGGCAGGTGCGTGTTGCCCTGGAAGAAGTACGTGCCCTCGAAGATCTCGTCGGCTTCCTCGAAGCCGGCGTCCACCTCGCCGAACTCGAAGGAGACCGCCTTCTGGATGTTGGCGCGGCGGTTCCAGGTGTGGATGCGATGGTCCTCGGCTGCCAGCGCCGCCTCGATGGAAAGGATGGGATCGAGCACCTCGTAGTCGACGTCGATGAGTCGTAGCGCCGCCTCGGCTACGTCCTCGCTGGCGGCCGCCACCGCGGCCACGGGATCTCCGACGTAGCGGACCTTGTCCACCGCCAACGCCTCCTCGTCCTGGGTGGAGGGCATGATGCCGAACTTCTTCGGCACGTCCTCGCCGGTGATGACGGCGTGGACGCCCGGCAGCTCCAGCGCCCGCCGGGCGGAGACGCCGTGAACCAAGGCGTGGGGATGCGGACTGCGCAGCAGCCGCGAGAACAGCATGCGTGGCATGACGATGTCGTCGGCGTAACGCGTGTCGCCCGCGCACTTGGCCGGCCCGTCGATGCGCGGCAACGAACTGCCGATGACCGAGAAACTCTTCTTCTTCGTGCCGTTTTCACCCATGTCGTGTTTCATTCATGCCCAACCGGGCAGGTGGCCGAACACGGGCGGGTTTGAAACCCGCCCCTACCTTCCTTCCCCCGCCCGAGTTCCGTGCCGGATGCGGACGCGGGCGGGTTTGAAACCCGCCCCTACCTTCCTTCCCCCGCCCGAGTTCCGTGCCGGATGCGGGCGCGGGCGGGTTTGAAACCCGCCCCTACACGGATTCGCCATCACGGGGCGACGTGCGCTATATGCTCTCGCCCGTTGCTTCCTGGAGCATGGCCGCGGCGGCCCGTTCGACCGCCTCGACGATCTTGGTATAGCCGGTGCAGCGGCACAGGTTGCCCGACAACGCCTCCTCGATGTCCGACCGGGTCGGGTCGGGCTGCTTGTCCAGGAGCGACTTCGCGGCCAGCAGGATGCCGGGAATGCAGTAGCCGCACTGGGCCGCGCCGAGGTCCGAGAAAGCTCGCTGCAAGGGATGCGGCCGGCCCGGCAACGCAAGCCCCTCGACGGTGGTGATCTCCGTGTCCTCGGCCTCCACCGCCAGCATCAGGCACGAATAGATGGGCTCGCCGTCCACCAGCACCGTGCAGGTGCCGCACTCTCCCAGCTCGCAGCCGTGCTTGGTGCCGGTGAGGCCCATCTCTTCCCGGAGCACCTCCAGCAGGCTGTGTGTGACGTGGCCCGCCACCTCGTAGAGCTCGCCGTTGACCCGCAGGCGCAACAAGCGCTTTCCGGTGATCGTTTCGCTATTGGACTTCTCGCTGCTCAACTCCGAAAGAACCTCCTGGCCTTGAGCTCGAAACGCGGCAGAGTCCCCGGCGCAACCACCTCCACCACCGGGCGGATGTGCAGGTTGTCCCGGATGGACTCGATGACACCTTCCTTGAGCCCCCGGGACAGCTCCGCCGTACTGGGCTCCACCGTAACCTTCAGTTCCGCCAACCCCTCGGTCTCCACCACGTCGACGCGAAACTCCTCAACCTCGGGGAACTGCCGGACGATGCCCTCCACCGCGCTCGGAAAGACGTTGACCCCCCGCACCACCACCATATCATCCACACGCCCGAGAACCCCCCCTTTCAGCACCAGGGAGGTGCGGCCGCATGCGCAGGGACCGCGGCGCGGTTCCACCAGGTCGCCGGTGCGGTACCGGATGACGGGGCTTCCGACCCGGCCCAGATTCGTCAGCACCAGCTCTCCCCGGCAACCGTCGGGCAGCGGCCCGCCGCTCTCCGCGTCCACCACCTCGGCAATGAACTCGTCCTCGTTGACGTGAACCCCTTCCGGCAGGGCGTCGCAGGCGAAGCCGAAGGCGCCGACTTCAGTGGCGCCGGTGTGGTCGAAACAGCGGGCGCCCCAGGCCTCTTCGATGCGCTGCTTCGTCGACGTGATGCTCGCCCCGGGCTCGCCCGCGTGGACGGTGACCCGGACGGCGGAGTCCCGGGCCGGATCCATGCCCGCCCGGCGCGCCTCCGCCGCCATGTGCAGGGCATAGGTGGGGGTGCAGACCAGCACGGTGGCGCCGTAATCCACGAGGCTCTTCAGCCGCTGCTGCGTCGTCTGTCCGCCGCCGGAGATGGCCAGCGCCCCGACCTTGCGGGCGCCTTCCCAACCGCTCCAGAAACCCACGAACGGCCCGAAGGAGAACGGGAAGAAAATGCGGTCTTCGGACCCCACTCCGGCCGCCTCCAGGACCGCCTTCCAGCACTCGCCCCACCAGTCCCAGGACGCCTCGGTATCCAGCCAGTACATGGGCCGCCCCGTGGTGCCCGAGGTCTGGTGCACGCGCACGTACCGCTCCACCGGATACGTCAGGTCACTGCCGAACGGCGGATGCAGGAGCTGATCGTCCACCAGCTCCTGCTTGGTCGTAAACGGCAGCCCGGACAACGGCGGCCGGCCCTCCAGCGGGGGCACGACGCGCCCTTCGAACTTGCGGCGATAGAACTCGTTGGTCCGAAGCACCTCGTCGAGCATGCTGTTGAGCCTGTCCAGCCGGGCGCGTTCCATGATCTCCCGTCAACTTTGACACAGAACGCTGACATGGCTCAACCTTTCAATCCGTTGTTCCTCCTTGCGTAGTCGAGGCGCGGGCGGGTTTGAAACCCCGCCCCTACATGGGTGGCACGGCGGCGATATGCAGGGCAGGCTTCAAACCCCATTTACGAATGCAGGGCCGGGTTTCAAAACCACCCGTGCGACGATTTGCCGATGCAGGGGTGGGTTTCAAACCACCCGTGCCCCGATTTGCCGATGCAGGGGTGGGTTTCAAACCATCCGTGCCCCGATTTGCCGATGCAGGGGCGGGTTTCAAACCACCCGTGACCCCGACTTGCCGATGTAGGGGCGGGTTTCAAACCATCCGTGCCCCGATTTGCCGATGCAGGGGCGGGTTTCAAACCACCCGTGACCCGACTTGCCGATGCAGGGCCGGGTTTCAAAACCACCCGTGCGACGATTTGCCGATGCAGGGGTGGGTTTCAAACCACCCGTGACCCGACTTGCCGATGTAGGGGCGGGTTTCAAACCATCCGTGACCCGATTTGCCGATGCAGGGGCGGGTTTCAAACCACCCGTGACCCGACTTGCCGATGTAGGGGCGGGTTTCAAACCATCCGTGACCCGATTTGCCGATGCAGGGGCGGGTTTCAAACCACCCGTGACCCGACTTGCCGATGTAGGGGCGGGTTTCAAACCCGCCCGTGCCCGATCACGGATGTAACGGCGGTTACCAACCCGGCGGCGTCGCGGCACAGGGCCAACAGGTCAGCCCAGGCGTGACCCGGGAAGGAGGCCGGCCTGGCCGGCGTATTCCGCGGCGGCGATCTTGGTCCGGGAGTCATGGGCTCTCACCCGCTGCACCACCACGCTGGCCCCGCCGGCGGCCACCGTGATGCCGGCGTCGGACAGCGCCAGGACCTCCCCCGGCCCGCCCGCGCCCGTACCCAACCGGCTGCCGTACAGCTTCAGCTTGTTCCCGCCAAAAGTGGTCCAGGCGCCGGGCTGAGGGTCGGTGCCGCAGATGAGGCGGTGCACCTCTTCCGCCGGCCTGGACCAGTCAACCTCCGCGTGCTCCTCACGGCACCAGCTTTCGTAGGTGGCGCGGCCGTGGTCCTGCTCGATGCGCGGGGCCGTGCCCGCCCGCACCAAGTCCACCGCCTCGGCGACGGCTTCGACGCCCATGGGAAAGAGCTTGCCGAAGTAGAGGCTCCCCACGGTATCGTCCTGGGCGATCTCCACCTCTTTTTGCAGCAGGACCGGGCCCTCGTCGAGCCTTTCATCCGGCCAGAAGATGGTGAGGCCTGTCTTGGGGTCCCCCTGTATTCGCGCCCAGTTGATGGAGCTGGGTCCGCGATGCAACGGCAACAGCGAGGGATGATACTGGATGGTGCCCAGTCTCGGTGCGTCCAGGACCCGCTGTGGCACCAGGAGAGTCACGTAGGCCATGACACACAGGTCGGACCGGAAGGACCGCAGCAGTTCCACTGCCTCGTCCGTTTTCCAGCCCTTGGGCTGGTGGACCGGCAGCCCTCGCTCCAGCGCCGCCTCCTTGAGCGGGTCCAGGGGCCGGCCCTCTCTGTCCGGCGGACAAAAGACGCCCACCACCTCGTCGGGACCCGCCCCCAGCCGTTCGAGCACGGCCTTGCCGAACGCCTGCTGCCCGTGGATGAGAATCCGCATCCGTTCTCAATATTAGACTTTCCTGGTCAGGGTCAAATAGTTCAAGCCATCCTGGCGACGGTAGACGACGTCATCCGACTTGAGCACCAGGCGGCCTGGGTGTCGGATTGCGCCTTCGGCCAATCCGACACCCAGGGTTCCCGGCGCACGAAGGCGCCCCAGGGGCCTCCGCGCACCGGGCCTGCCGTGGTATCTCAAGCCGCTTGAAACGTATCCGAATCCGCTTCGGCTTCGGACCCGCTGGCGCAACTGCTACAACTGCAACTCCCGCAGTTGCAGCCGCAACCACAGTCACAGGAGCTGCAGCTACAGCTACCGCCGCACTCGCACCCGCATCCGCAACCGTGAACCTCCAGGTCGAGGTCGTGTTTCCCCGAGCCCAGTTGCCACGGAACCGCTATCGTATCCATTTGACCAGTTTGTTGCTCTGTACGCATCTCGTGTCCTCCTTCTTGGTTGAGATCGCTGCGCTCCAAGGCAGCGTCTATAAGAGTTGAATCGACCGGACGGTGCCGAACTTTAGGAGCGATTCCATTGAAAAGAGAGACCGGTCCAGAGACACGGTCCTCGTTGACACGGCCAACCCGGTCTGGTATCGGCGTGTCATGGACCGACATGTGTCGGTTACGCTGGATTTTCCGCCTGAGGGAGGTGACCCATGGGAAGACATGAACCGCGCGGCACAGTGCATTGGATCGATCATTTTATCGTGGGCACCAACGACATGGTGACCTGGGTCGACTGGGCGGTGAACGCCACCGGCATCACCCGAAGGCCGATTCGCGGCATCACCACCACGGCGCGGAAGAAGGACGTCCCGATCATGTGCTTCCTGTGGTGGGAGGGCGAGTCCTGCCGCATCGGCGCGTTCCTCCAGCCCGAGGTCTACCCGTCGAGCAAGCCGCTGGGCGAGGACACCCCGCGGTGCGGCTTCTACATCCGGCCCGAGGACATGGACAAGCACCTCAAGCGGCTCGACCGCCACAACATCCCTCACACCGACCCGGTGCGGACGGCCGACGGCGGTGACGAGGGCACGGTGATCCATTTCGCCGATCCCGACGGCAACCAGTTCGAGTTCTGGGCCCCGGACCACATGCCCGAAGGCGCCATGGAGATCTGCACCTCGGAAGGCGTCGGCCGCATCAGCCACGCCGTGTACGGTTCACGGGACCTGGGCAAAACGGCCAACTTCTTCGAGACCTACTGCGCGCTGCAACCGGAAGTGGGCCCCAACGTCGCCGAGGGCAGCCTGGTGCTGCGCCTGCAAGCCGGTGGACGGCTGATCTACAAGCTCGTGGACCAGGTGGACGAGCGCGTGGCAGGACACGGACCCTGGTGGGACATGCACACGGCGCTGACGGTGCGGGCGGAGGAGTTCATGCCCAACTACCGCCGGATGTGGGAAACCCTGCCGGAGGAAGCCATGGCCAAGGAAGACGACAGCCTCTCGCTGGAGGAAGAAGATGCGCTGCCGGCGCGCACCGGCCTGCACCGGAGTCCGGTGGGCTACCGCTGGAAGGCGATATTCGAGCGCGGCGACGAATTCTACGACTTGGACGGCCACGCGTTCCACTTCTTCGGCGGCCGGCCCGTGAAGGACGACGGCTCGCTGGCGCTCTACACCATCGTGGAACAGGACGAGTACCTCGCCGACGTCGCCGGCGAGGCCGAGAAGGCCCGAGCCGCACAAGGGTGAACTTGAACGGCGATTTTCACCCCTAGTCAAAATCAGCCGCGGCTAATTTTGACCAATAGCTAAACTGGGCGTACACTCGACCTCATGGCCGAGACGCCCAGATACCTCGCCGGCCAGATCCTGGCGGACCTCGATCGCAAGATGGTGTTCGTGGCAGGTCCGCGTCAGGTCGGCAAGACCACCTTGGCGCGTGGGCTGCCCGGCGCCGCCGGTCACCGTGCCTACCGGCGCGGCTCCGGGGCCGCCGCCCTTGGCTGCTGCCTGGGCGGCAGCGCCCTTTAGGGTCCGGGCCTCGGACCGCGCTGTTGGGACCGCATCACTTCCGCAACGCCGAATTCCGGATAGGCGTCGTTGCCATGCTCCGCCGCGTCCAGACCGGCCATCTCCGCTTCAGGCGACACACGCAGGCCGACCACGAACTTGATGACGTTGAACATCACCAGACCGCATACCATGCAGAATACGAAGACACCCACCACGCCCACCACCTGAGCCATGAGCAGCTCGGCTCCGCCGCCGTAGAGCAAACCGGACTCCGTGTGAAACAGCCCCAACAGGACCGTCCCCGACGCGCCGGACACACCGTGGACGGATATCGCCCCCACCGGATCGTCGATCTGCATCCGATCGAACATCAGTACGGAGAAGACCACGACGACTCCCGGAAGAAAGCCGAAGAAGAGGACGGCGGCCCAGGGCTCCACGAAGACACAGGCGCCGGTGATTGACACAAGGCCGGCGAGGGCGCCGTTGAGAGCCATGGTGACATCGGGTTTGCCGAACAGCAACCACGCCGACACGGTGGCGGCGATGGCGGCCGCGGCAGCCGCAAGGCTCGTGTTGGCGGCGATAAGCGATATGTCGGCTACCCCGGCGCCCATGATGCTTCCGGTGTTGAAGCCGAACCAGCCGAACCATAGAATGAACACCCCGAGCGTAGCGAGCATCAAGTTGTGACCCGGGAGGGCCAAGGGCATCCCCGTATCGCTGTATTTTCCGAGCCTGGGCCCCAGCACAATCACGCCCGCCAGGGCGAACCACGCACCGGTGGAGTGCACGACCGTGGAACCGGCGAAATCCAGCATGCCCAGTTCCGCAAGCCATCCACCGCCCCAGATCCAGTGCCCCACGATGGGATAGAAGATCAGCGAGATGAAGAAACTGAATATCAGATAGCTCAAGAATCGGGTGCGCTCCGCCATGGCGCCGGCAACGATGGTGGCGGCGGTGGCACAAAACATCAGGTGAAAGAACCACGCGGTCAAGGTCGGAACCGATGTCCAGCCCAGAGACTGATACAGGTTACCCGTGTCCGGCGAAACGAAGAAGCCCGTGGTTCCCAGGAAAGCGTTGCCATTGCCGAACATGATGCCGAAACCCAGTATCCAGAAGCCCAGGGAGGCCATGGAGAAGTCTCCGACGTTCTTCATCATGATGTTGACCGCATTCTTGGCGCGGGTAAACCCGCCCTCAACCATGGCAAAGCCCGCCTGCATGAGGAACACCAGTATACCCGCGATGCAGGTCCACAAGGTGTCCAGCGTTACCTGCAACTCCGGCACCGGCTTCCCGTCGATCCTGCCATCCAGCGCATACGCGATGGCGGGCAAAAGCATCAATGCGAGCCCCATGGCAGTGAAAATAGGTAGTCGTCTCAGCATGGATTCATCCTCCTGTCCCACCCACTCCTGCGCCGAGAACCCGTAAAGATTCGCCGGATACAGGTCCTGGAAGCCGCTTCCATCGGCCGTCCCTCCGCGTCGTCAGCGCAACGGAATGCGGATGACGACGCCGCCCATGACGTCTCCCTCCTTGAAGTCCGTCCGCGGACTGTCCTCGTGGGCGTTGTGACACGTCACGCAGGAGGGCGAGACGGCGACGTCGGCATACACCGCGGTGAAATACTCAACGTCGCCGACTGTCTCCCGGCCATAGAAAGGCTTCGACGGGTTCTTGGCGACACTGTCCAGTCCGGTGCCTTCCAGCTCGGTCCTGGGCCCGCTCTTCTTGTTGAGGGGCCACTTGGACAGCAGCGCGTAGCTGAACGCATCGGTCTGCCTGGCCGCCATTACCGCGCTCATGCGGAACATCTGGGCCGGCAGCGGCAAGGCCTTCTTGTCCTGCCAATGCTCGCTGGCCTTGATCACCTCCTCCACGTCCTGCAGGCGATAGACCACCTCGTTCGCATAGACGTTCCGATCGGATGACATGACGGCGAACAGCGCGTCCGCCATGATCCTCGGGGAAATCCCCACCGATTGTTCGGATTCGCCCGAGGGCTTGCCGTCACAGGCGGCCAGCCCCGCAACGAAAACGGCGGCGGCGAGGTGGAGAAGACTCTGTCTGGTCGGCAAGTGTTTCATGGCTCACTACTCCCATTTTTTCCGGCGGACCCGGACCATTTCTCTTCCGCGACAACGCCATGCCGATGCTCCGGACACGGCGAGACGGAGAACCTGTGAAGTTGCGCTGAACCAGCTCCGTATCGGCCTGCGCGTCGATGGAGAAAGTCGAATTTTCCGATACGACCTTAGTGTAGCCATACCGAGTAGAACTTGATATATACAACGATCTTATCGTAAACAGAACTAGTTGCCGCAAACGGAACTGATTGCCGTAAACGGACCCGCCCTGTTCTTGAAGGCGGTTCTCACGCGACGCGCCCTGACCGGACGCCGCGCAAGCCGAGAGCATTCAAGCAAGGCTTGATGGGAGAGCTCCAACTCGGCCGGCATTCGGGACCCCTTCTATGGAAGGCAAGGAGATGGAAGACAGAGAACAACGAGCACCTGAACGAGCCTCCGCTCCGGTTACGGAAGATGCGAACAGCGGAGGCGCGGAGAAGAGCGCCGGTCCCGACCCCGAAACTCCCGGCCGGTCTGACCGGCCTTGGGCGCCCGCTGCTGAATCGCCTCGGCCCATGAGCGGGGCGCCAGGACCCGGGGATGCCCCGGACGAGAGAGTCGTCGATTCTCCCTGGTGGGAGGGCGGTTCGATGCCTGAAGAGGCGCCCGCTACGTACAGGGGGGCGGGGTACATCTACAGGGGAGTGCGGTACGGCGAGCCCGTTCCCGAGCCCAAGTCTCAGCCGCCCCAAGAGCCGGACGACGACGATGACCCGGTGGACCTGTCCGTGCTGGCCGTGATGTCAGAGGACCAGCCGGCGGTTCCTCCCGCCGAAGGAACCGAGGCGAGAGAACCCTTCGTCGATTCTCCCTGGTGGGAGGTCGGTTCGAGGCCCGAGGAGACGGCCGACGACGATGACCCGGTGGACACGCCCGTGCTGGCCGTGATGTCAGAGGACCAGCCGGCCGTTCCCCCCGCCAAAGGAACGGAGGCGAGAGAACCCATCGTCGATTCTCCCTGGTGGGGGGGCGGTTCGCGGTCCGAGGAGACCGCCGAGGAGGAGCCCGATGCCGGCGGCGGGGAGGTAGCCCCGGGCGCGCCCTATCCGTACAGCGAGCCGGTATACGGCGAGTCCGTTCCCGAGCCCAAGTCCCAGCCGCCCGAAGAGCCGGACGACGACGATGACCCGGTGGACCTGTCCGTACCGGCCGTGATGTCAGAGGACCAACCGGCCGTCGCTCCCGCCGAAGGGGGGAAAGCAGCAGAACCCGTCGTCAGTCCTCCCTGGTGGGGGGGCGGTTCGAGGTCCGAGGAGACGGCCGAGGAGGAGCCCGATGCCGGCGGCGGGGAGGTAGCCGCGGGCGCGCCCTATCTGTACAGGGGGACGGTATACGGCGAGTCCGTTCCCGAGCCCAAGCCCCAGCCGCCCGAAGAGGTGAACGACGACGATCAGCCGGTAGACATGTCTGTGCCGGCCGCGCTGTCAGAGGACCAACCGGCCGTCCCTCCCGCCGAAACGGGGGAGGAACACGCCGTGGAAGAGCCCCCGGCCGATCGCGGGGAGCCGGACCGGCAGCCTCCTGCTTCGCCGGGCGGCTTGTCCGCGGCGACGGAAGCGCTTCCCGAAGGTCCGCCCGGCGAGCTGATTCGCTCGATAGTCGCCGAGGTCTGTCCCGGCGAACTGCTGCTGGTCGGTACGGACAAAGCCCCATTACCGGAGTGGGCTCGCGCGGCCGTGACCGCGGCCCGCAACGATCTGGACCGGCGCCTGGCCGAGCGCAAGCCGGTCGATGCCAGAGAGTATCTTCGGCTGGCCATCGTTGAGAACGTCATGGGCCTTCACGAGGAAGCCGACGGTCACCTCAAGGAGGCGCTGCCGCGGAGCGACCGGTTCGGGCCGGTCCTGAACGCGCTGGCCGTTACGAGCCTGGCGCGGGGAAAAATCGCCCCCGCCATCGTCTACTGCAAGGAGGCACTCCGCGAGACCGGCGGAGACGATTCCGTCCGCGCGGCCGCTTCATCCAACCTGGGAGATCTTTACCGTCTTGAAGGAAATACAGACCAGGCGGCTGAGGCGTACGAGACAGCCATCAAGTGCCTGGGACCGCAGGGGGAGTCTCGCTGGCTCCCGCGGTTGCATTTGCGCGTCGGCCGCCTCTACCGGCGCTTGGGCCAGACGGACAATGCGCGCCGGCACCTTTCCGATTCGGTCCGGCTGTTCAAGGAGACCGGCGACGAGGCCGGGTACGTCCGGTCCCTCGTAGCGCTTGGCTCGGCCTTGACCGAGTCGGGCTTGCACGACCTCGCTCTCAGGAATGTCGAAGAGGCGGTCCGGATTTGCCTGAGGACCGGGGACAAGCCCGGCGCCGCGCTGGTGCAGGACGAGCTGGGGGTGACCTACATGGCCCAGGACCAGTTGACGCGCGCTCTCGCGTATTTCGAAAGCGCCCTTTCGCTTCACCGTGAGTTGGGCAACCGCACGGGCGAGGCGGCCACCCTGAGCAACATGGGGAAGATCTACGACTCCCGGGGTGACATCGGCGAGGCGCGGCAGTTCTACGAGGCAGCCCAGGAGATCAACCGCGAGCAAGGCCACGAGGTCGGCCAGGCCGCGAAGCCGCCGCAACTCGGGGCCGGCGATGAGGAAGGCGCACGGGCCAAGCTTCTGAAGGCGGAGGAAATCTTCAGCCGCGCCGGTTCGGCGGAACAGCAGGAGGACGCGCGGCAGATGACGGAAAAGCACGGGCCGGGGACCGAGGGTCTTCGGTGACCGGGAAAGACGAAGCCGCAGGAGTATAAATCAATGACTCATTCTCTTGGTGTTCGTTTCGGGTTGGCCGTGTTCTTTCTTGTGTGGGTTCCACTGCTGGCTGCGACGGGGTGGGGGGGCTACTGGTTGTGGCTGCGAATGGAGAGCCGCCCGTCCGCCGCCCTTCAGTCGCTTGCATTGCGCGGCGACGCATTGAAGCTCACCGAAGCCGCTTCGGGTCTGGCGGAGACGATCGACAGGTTCCTGCTCGATCGCATCGTCGAGGTGCAGACCTGGGCAACGTCCCCGGTGGTGGTAGCGGCGGTGCACAAGGCGCGAGCCGTGCACGCAAAAGACGGGTTGGACAACCTCGCGATTCAGCAGATCGAGGGCAAGTTCCGGACCAGAAAGAGCTTGAGAGTCGCGCCCGCGGCGCGCGCATACTTGAGCGAACAGGTCAGGATGTCCCCTCATTTTGCCGAGGTCTTCTTCACGGACGAGTTGGGCTTCAATGTGGCGCTGACGAACCCGACCTCGGATTTCGTCCAGTCCGACGAGGGCTGGTGGCAAAGGGCATGGTCGGCCGGATTTTCCGTAGGTGAAATCGAGTTCGATGCCTCGGCCAATGTGTGGGCGGTGGACCTCTCGGTGCGCATTCAGGACAAGGGGACCGGCAACTCCATCGGCGTGATGAAGGCGATTCTGTCGGTACGCTTCGCCCAGTTGTTCGCCGACCGTCTCGCGCGCCGTCTTTCCGCGCCCGGCCAGCTATTGCATGCTCAGCTATTCGGTTCGACGCTCGATGGCGCCGCGCCGCGCGACTCGGAGACGGCGCGGACGCAGTTCCTGGTCGTGACCCGCGATGGGTCGTTGATCGCGGAGACGCGCTCTGGGCACGCTCGCGGGCGGATCATGCAGCCGGAGATCAACCTGCTCACGGATGAGTCACTCACGCACTTGAACCTTTCCTATGAGGGCGACCGTTCCGGATCTTTCATCGCCACCCGGAAGGATACTCAGAATCGCCAGGACGGCAGGCTCGCGCCGAGTTATCTGGTCGCTTTCGCGCGTTCGGCGAGTACGGGCTTTTACGCGCCGGCCACGGAAAACTTCTCCGGTTTCGACTGGATGATCATCGTGGAGGCGCCGAATCTGAGTAGTCACGCCGTTTTGCCGGAACTCGCCGGGACACGGTGGCAGGATCAACGGGATTGGGTACGCGATGTCCTGTGGCTCGGCGCCGCGCTGTGCGGGTCGCTGCTGTTCACTTCGATCATACTGTGCTGGCTGTTCGGCAGGTGGGTGCTGACGCCCGTACGCGCGTTGACCAATCGCGTGCAACGAATGGAGCAGGGCCACATCACCGGCAGGATCACGAGTTCGGCGAAAGGCGAGTTCGCCGAACTCGCGGCGGCCCTCGATCGTATCCGCAATATGATCACCAAGATGGCCGACCGGCTACACCAGACGGCGGCGAGGCAGACGCAACCGAGAATGCCTGATGGTGATCCGCCTCGCCGGACCGGACCCTAGTGTCCTGCGTAATGGTTTACAAAGATGCGCAGGATTTCTTGTTGTCGGCAAGGCGCGATGACTTGTAGGGGCGGGTTTCAAACCCGCCCGTGTGGCGGGCACCACGCGAGGAAGAGCAACGCAGCCGACGGCAAGAAAGACCAGCAGATTTGTAAACCATTACTTGGGACACCACACTAACCACGAGAGGAGGGCGGCGACGATACGGCCGGGAAGAATGGTGCCGGAAATCAAGTGGTTCTCCTGGATAGCACGCCGAATGGCGGTGACAGCCGGGCTCACCTTGTCTCTCGGCGCCTGTGGCGGGTTGCTGGTGGAGGAACGACGCACGGGCCAACTCGGGACGGCGGAGCGGCAGCAGTTGAACAACAGTCTGAATGTAGCGTCGGCGTCGGCCGATGCCGGCCAGCTCGAGGCCGCGGAGCGGCTGTATACGCAACTCTCCCGTCATTTCCCGAGCGCACCGGAGCCCAAGCTCGGGCTCGCTTACCTGGCGTTGGAGGCGGGTGACTTCACCCTCGCCGG
Source organism: uncultured Binatia bacterium (SeqCode) (assembly GCA_965221155.1). GTDB lineage: Bacteria > Desulfobacterota > Binatia > UBA9968 > JAJDTQ01 > JAJDTQ01. Next base: position 4,901,854 of record OZ244869.1, read on the forward strand.
CAAGCTTTTTGCCGAAGCGGACGAGAGATCAGCAACGCCGGCCGCCAAGGCCGAGGCGCTGCTCGGCGCGGGCCGGTCGAGCCTTGCAAGGGGCGACAGTGCCGGGGCGAAGACCCATTTTCTCACCGCTTCCAAGCTGGCCAAGGGAACGCCGGCTGAAGCCTGGGTGGCCAACGGCCTTGGCGTGGTGGCAACTCTCGAGGGCGACCATGCGGGGGCGCGGACGCGTTACGAAGAGGCCCTCACGTTGTCGCCGTCGCATCCGATGATCACCGCGAATCTGGTGCGCGCGCTTGCCCAATCGGGCGCGGGAAACGAGGCGAGGCAGCTCTACGCCAAGTACCCCGCTTCCCATTGGTTGGAAGACGACGGGGCCGACCTTTCGCGTTTGCTCAAAACCGGGAAAGGAGCCGCTACGGCTTCGGGCGCCCAGGTGCAGCTTTACTCCGCGCGCTCGCGCGACCGGGCGCTGGACGCCTGGGGCCGGCTCTCCTCGGAGGAAAAGGAGCTGCTTGGCTCTCTGACTCACCGCGTGGTGAAGGCCCAGATTCCGAAGAGAGGTGTGTTTTACCGCCTCTGGGCGGGTCCCCTGGCGGACAAGGCGGCGGCCAGGCGTCTGTGTGGCCTGCTGAAAGGCCGTGGCCGGGACTGCTTCGTCCTCGCAGGGAAATGGACCGAGAGCGACGGGGCAGGCGGGGCGGAGGAGAGCCCTGATGCCCAGCCCGGTGGCGCCCCCGAGACCGCGCGCTCCCGGCCGCCCGCGGTCACGGCAGAGCCGGCTCGCGAGACGGCTCAAGCCGATACAGCCGCTACGGCTTCGGGCGCCCAGGTGCAGCTTTACTCGGCGCGCTCGCGCGACCGGGCGCTGGCCGCCTGGGGCCGGCTCTTCCTGGAGGAAAAGGAGCTGCTTGCCTCTCTGACTCACCGCGTGGTGAAGGCCCGGATTCCGAAGAGAGGGGTGTTTTACCGCCTCTGGGCGGGTCCCCTGGCGGACAAGGCAGCGGCCAGGCGCCTATGCGGCCTGCTGAAAGGCCGCGGCCGGGACTGCTTCGTCCCCGCAGGGAAATGGACCGGGGGCGGCCAAGAGACCGCGGGCTCCCGGCCGCCCGCGGTCACGAACGAACCGTCTCGCGAGGCGCCGGCGGCCGAAGGAGCCGTAGCGGCCAAGGTGCAGCTTTACTCCGGGCGCTCGCACGACGGGGCGCTGGCCGCCTGGGGCCGGCTCTCCTCGGAGGAAAAGGAGCTGCTCGGCTCTCTGACTCACCGCGTGGTGAAGGCCGAACTTCCGAAAAGGGGGGTGTTTTACCGCCTCTGGGCGGGTCCCCTGGCGGACAAGGCGGCGGCCTGGCGCCTATGCGGCCTGCTGAAAGGCCGCGGCCGGGACTGCTTCGTCCCGGCAGGGAAATGATCGGCGCCGGCGGAGCCATGCGGGGAGGAGTCTCATGCCCGAATTGTTGCTACTGATGGTCTGTTGTGCGTTGTTGGGGGCGGCGGTGATTTTCGACCTCTGCTCCCGCCAGATACCGAACACGGTTCCGCTCGCTCTGTTCGGCCTGTTCGCGGTCCACGTCGCCGTCGCCGGCCATCGGGACATGGTGCCGCTCTGGGCTCACTTTTTCACCGGCGCGGTGCTGCTCGCACTCGGCTTTGTGCTGTACCTGATGGACATGCTCGGTGCCGGCGACGGGAAACTCATGGCCACAGCGGGGTTGTGGGTAGGGCCGGCTGACATCGGCAGCTTCCTGGTCGGAGTGGGGCTGCTCGGCCTCGGCCTCGGCCTCCTCTCCTTGTTGCCGTTTGATGCGACTCGCCGGCTGCGTAACGATCTTCCTTTCGCGGTAGCGATCGCACCGCCGGCCATCGCGCTCCTGGCGCTGCGGGCTTTTGTCGTGGCCGGCAGCACATAAGGCGGTCCTGTGATGCAAAAAGCCCGCTTAGCGCTCATCGTCCTTCTCGTGGGTATCGTACCCATCACCGCCATCATCGGCGGCGCCTGGCTGTACTTCCGCCCGCAACCCGTCGCGCCCCCGCCGAAGGCGTCGCCACCGCCCAAGCCCCTGCCGGTGGTTCTCACCGCCTCCAAGGACATGAAGGTCGGGAGCCTGATCACCGCAAACGACATCGTCTGGTCGCCGCTGAAGAACGGCGCCATCCTCTCGGCGCACATGCTCAAAGGCAAGACCGAGCCGGACAATGTGGTTGGAGCCGTCGTGCGCAGGGCGGTGTTCAAGGGCATGCCGCTGACCTGGTCGTCGATCGTGCGCCCCGGCCAGTACGGTTTCCTTGCCGCCGCCCTCAGGCCCAACCACCGCGCCGTCACCATCCTGGTCAACCGGGCGACCAGCCAGGCCGGGTTGATCTATCCGGGCGATCGCGTCGACGTGATCCTCACCGTGAAGGTCAACGAAGGGAATACGCGCAAGACGAATACCTTCACCGGGACGATTCTTGAGGACATCCGCGTCGTCGCCGTCAACCGCCAGGTAGAGAGCAGCCTGAGCAGTCAGACGCAGTCGAGCAGGAACGCTTCCCGAAACGGCGCCAGCACCATCACGCTCGAGGTGCTGCCGTCAGAGGCCGAGCGTCTGATCCTCGCCACGTCCAGGGGTGACGTCTCGCTCGCCATGCGCTCCCTCACCGACGCCCGGCGGCGCGAAAAGCGGGCGCCCACCGCCTTCGAGAACCTGCTCACGCTGCCGTCGATCGAGGCCAAACCGAAAGAAACCCCTCCCCCCAAGCCAGCGCCGACGCCCGTCGCCGCCCCTCCGCCACCTCCGAAGGAACCGACCCAGGTGCGCGTACAGATCTATCGAGGCAGCGCTCACGAGGAAGTGGTCCTGAAGAAATGATTAGTGTCCTGTCCGGTTCAAACCCGCCGGCGTCCGCCTCGTTCGATACCGCGTTTACTTGGAGCCCAGTCCCTGTATCGCCTCTATCGCGACCAGGAAGGCCGGGCCGCCCATCAGCAGGATAATACCCGGCACCACCAGCAGAAGCATCGGAAGGCTCATGATCACCGGCAGCCGCCCGGCCTGGGCCTCGATACGGGAGGCCCGCTGCAAGCGTTCGTTCCGGGCGATGTTCTGGATCGACTGACTCATCGGGGTGCCGTAGCGCTCCCCCTGAACGACGGTCATGGCGAAGTCGCGCAGCCCGTCGGCCCCGGTGCGCGTGTAGAGTCCCTGCAGCGCGCTCTTGCGGTCGGCGCCGAGGCGAAGCTCCGCCTCGACCGACCCCAGCTCCAGGGCGAGCTCAGGGGCGAGGGGCTGGAGTTCCTGCGAGACCATGGAGAGGGCACGTTCGAAGGTGTATCCGGCCTCGACGCACAGCACCATGAGATCGAGCGCGTCCGGAAGCGCACGGGAAAGCCTGAGGCGCCTTCGAGCGCTCAGGCGCCGCAGTGCCATTTCGGGGAACAGCCCGCCAACCACCGCCCCGGCCAATCCGGCGAAGCCGATCAAGAACGGGTTTCCGTCAAACTGTTCCACCCCCGCGGCGAGAAAGCCGGCCAGGACGCCGGCCGCGAGCAACACGATGATCTTGAGCGACAGGAAAAACGCCAGCGCGTCGCGTTGCTGGAAGCCGGCCTGCCTGATCAGCTCGCCGATCTTGGCGCGCTCCGACGCGCCCACCGGCACCAGCGTGGCGGCAATGCGGAGTGCGCCGGCCACAACCAGGGACACGTACGACAAGGTGGCCGCGGCGTCCTCCTGGAGCTTTCCCAGCTCGCCGCATGCGGATATCACCTGCGCCCGCAAGGCCTCAAGGCGCCGGTCGAGGGCGAGTGCCCTGCGGCTCTCCCGGAACAGGAAACGGACCGCGGCGCCCACCGCGATCAACGACGCAATTGCGGCGAACGCAACGATCCAGGGTATCGGCGGCCACCCAATCATCGTCCGAACCGGGCGGCAATGCCGCGCGCAACCAGCAGCCCCACCACCACGAGCCCGACGCCCCAACGCAACAGCGTCGGGCTGTCGAGCAGCATTTCGACCGCGTGCGGGTTGGTGAGGCTCTGCGCGCCCATCACCAGCACCGGAACCGCGGACAACACCAGAAGCGTGATCCGCGTCTGCGCCGTGGAGGCCTGCGCCTTCATCTCCAGCTCCAGCCGGGCGCGCAGCGTCGCCGAAAGATTGCCGAGCGCGGTCGAGATGCCGCCGCCGGTGGTCCGTTGCAGGCACAGCGCGGCCGAGAACAGCGTGAACTCCGGAATGCGCAGGCGCGCCGCCATTCCGCGCAAAACCACCTCCGGATCGAGGCCGGACGAGAGATCATCGGAGACCTGCTTCAGGAGGCTCCCGACCGGTTCCGGCGCCTCCTCGGAGACCACCGAGACGGACTCCACCGCCGGCAGTCCGGCCCGCGTGAGACGCACGACGTGGTCCACGATCTCGGGGAACTGCTTGACGAACTGCTTGCGCCTCCCCGAATCCCAGATTACGAGAAGGGACCAGCTTCCGGCCGCCCACGCCGCCGGCGCCAGGATCGGGGCAAGCGTCCCGAACCGGAGGAGGACCGCGGCCACCGCGGCCGCCACCGCCACCAGGAAACCCAGCGCGACCGCCTTGGAGAACGCCCCGCGGCCTTCGAGCATGCAGAATCGGCGGTCGATCCGCTCGGACACCCAGGACTTGGAGCGCCGGCGGAGGAAGACGCTGGCCTGGGCATCACCGTCGCCGGCCGCGCCTTCTCCGCCGAGCAGCGCCGCGACCGCGCCCAGCCTGCGCTCGAGGCCCGCCTCCGCCGGCCGACCGCCCAGCCACACGACGACCCACGTCCCGGCGACCAGAAACACGCCGGCCGCGGCCGCCACAAACAGCAGCGGGCTCATCTCACCCCCTCGGCCTCGTTGTTGCTCATCTGAAGCACCTCCATCAACTCGGTCCGCAAACCCGCCTTGTCGACCGCCTCCATCCAGGACGGTTGCCGGCCCGTACCCTCGAACTCTCCATCTGTCGTGATGCGCCACATCTCCTCGGTGATGGCGATGTCGTTCTCCATCCCCACCACGTCGGTGATGCTGGTGACGCAACGCCGGCCGGAACGCAGCCGCGCCACTTGCAGGACCATGTCGACGCTTGATGCCACCTGCTGGCGTATCGCGGTCAGGGGCATATCCACCGCCCCCATCAAGAGCATGTTCTCGAGCCGCGTGAGCGCATCGCGGGGGGTGTTGGCATGGATCGTGCACATGGAGCCCGGATGGCCGGTATTCATGGCCTGCAGCATCTCCATGGCCTCCGGGCCGCGCACCTCGCCGACGATGATGCGATCGGGCCGCATCCGCAGCGCGTTGATCAAGAGCGCACGCATGGTCACTTCTCCCGTGCCCTCGGCGCTCATGGTGCGCGTCTCCAGCCGCACCACGTGAGGCTGTTGCATCTGCAACTCGGCCGCGTCCTCGATGGTGACCAGCCGCTCGTCACTATTGATCTCGCGGGACAGGGTGTTCATCAACGTCGTCTTGCCGGCGCCGGTGCCGCCGGAGATGAGAATATTCAGACGCGACTTGACGCAGATGCGCAGCAGCCTGGCCATGGTCGGCGAGAGCATCCCCCCCGCGGCCAGGTCCTTGAGGCTGACGCCGGTCATCAGGAACCGCCGGATCGCGATGGTGGTGCCGTCGATGGCAAGCGGCGGAATGATGATGTTGACGCGGCTGCCGTCGGGCAGCCTGAGGTCCACCATCGGGCTCGCCTCGTCCACCCGCCGCCCGACCCAGCCCGCGATGCGGTGCGCGATGCGCAGCAGGTGCTGACCGTCGCGGAACTTGATGTCCACCGGCTCCAGCTTGCCGCGGCGCTCCACGTAAACCGACCTGAGGCCGTTGACGAGAATATCGGAGACGGCCGGGTCATGGAACAACGGCTCGAGCGGCCCCAGGCCTTTGATGTCGTTGATCAGGCAAGCCACCACGCGCCGGCGGTCGAGAGGCGTGAGGTCCGGGACTCCGGCCTCCTCGGTCTCGATAAACGCCTGGAGCTGCGCCGCCAGATCGTCCAGGTTCAGTTTCACGGCCTGCGCCATGTCGACCGCCTTGGCCACGATAGGATGCACCCGCGCCGCGATGTCGGCGATCATCGCATCCGAGGTCTGCGGACGCAGGGGCACCGCGGCCACGGGAGCCGAGCCCGCGGCGGGGAGCGCGGGCCCCGGGCCCCCGCCCTCCTCGGCGGCCTTCGGGCGCCGTCCGAAAGATCTCAATGCCATCGCGTCTCTCTCCTTTCCGAGTGGACAACGTCCATCCCGAGACCTGGTATCGGCCGGTGGCGCGGTGCGAGCACGGGCGGGTTTGAAACCCGCCCCTACATCGGATGTCCGGTTCCTACGCCCAGGAGGACGAGGCGTAGCGGGCGGGTCTGAAACCCGCCCCTACATCGGATGTCCGGTTCCTGCGCCGCAGGAGGACGTGCCGTAGCGGGCGGGTTTGAAACCCGCCCCTACATCGGATGTCCGGTTCCTGCGCCGCAGGAGGACGTGCCGTAGCGGGCGGGTTTCAAATCCGCCCCTACATCGGATGTCCGGTTCCTACGCCCAGGAGGACGAGGCGTAGCGGGCGGGTCTGAAACCCGCCCCTACATCGGATGTCCGGTTCCTGCGCCGCAGGAAGGACGTGCCGTAGCCGGGCGGGTTTGAAACCCGCCCCTACATCGGATGTCCGGTTCCTGCGCCCAGGAGGACGTGGCGTAGCGGGCGGGTTTCAAACCCGCCCCTACATCGCATGTCCGGTTCCTGCGCCGCAGGAGGACGTGGGCGTAGGGGACGGGTTTCAAACCCGCCCCTACATCGCATGTCCGGTTCCTGCGCCGCAGGAGGACGTGGGCGTAGGGGCGGGTTTCAAACCCGCCCGTGCCCGCGCCGCGCTGCAGCGCGATACCAACTCCTAGGCCGGCTCCCGGTCCGCGCTGGAGGCGCCGGCCAGCGATACCGTCGGCCTTGTCAAGCTCTCGACCAGGCGGTCGAGGGCCTTGCGGTAACTCCTGCCGAGGGATCCGTCCGGCGTGCCGCGATTGGTCGCGCCGGGCAGCTTCGGCTCGAACGGTATGGTAAAGTCCGGCTCGCGCCCGGCCAGCGCATGGCTGATCTGCTTGGGGGCAAGCGCGCTCTTCCGCGCCCGCGTGTGGTTCTCCACCAGGATGGCGTCCCGCCCCTCGCCAAGCAGCACGAGGGTGTGCGCCACGTGGTTGAGGCTCACCAGGGTCGGTTCGTAGACCAACACCCGCTCGTCTGCGTTCTCCAGCACCGGAACCAACGTATCGGCGTCCGACATTCCGTCCACCACCACCAGATGGGAACGATTGGCAAGGTGCTCGGTCAACCACTGGAGCGCGGCGGCGCCGGGCACCGGCGGCACCCCGTCGCCCGGCCGGTAGCCATAGACCGAGATCCGCGGGCCCGCCGCTGCGCACACGGAGTCGATCATGTCCGAGCCTGCCGGTTCGCCCTCCGCAAGCAGGCCGAACAACTCGTCGAGTCCGGCCGCCGGCTCGACGTCGAGCATCCACGGCAGCGCTCCGAACGTCCGATCGAGATCAAGAGCCGACACATAGCTGCCTCGCGCCGCCGAAGCCTGCACCGTCACCGCGGCCAATGTGGTTGCGCCGCAGCCGCCGCCGCAGCCGGTGAAGGCAATCACCCGGCCGGCGTGCAGGCGTGCCGGGGCGCCCTCGCCCTCCAGCGCCGTCTTCACCGACTCGCGGATCTCGCGCACCGAGACCGGCTTCGGCAGGTAGTCGTTGACGCCGGTGGTGAGCAGCTCTCGGGCAAGGCGCGCCGTATCGTTGGATCCAACGGCAATCACCCTGGTGCCGAACTCGCAAACTCCAGCCAGCTCGTGGATGCTGCCGGCGGGGAACTGGGTCCCGTCGAGATCGACGATCACCACCTGCGGCGATGACGCCCCGGTCAGGTGCTTGATCGCCGCCGCCATGTCACCGCGGTAGACTCCACCCTTCTGGCCGTCCAACGCCTCACGCAGGACCCGCTCGGTGCCGGCATCGGCAGCGAATGCGCATATGTCCCGATCCTCGCCGTTCATTCGGGCAAAACCACCGAGGGCTATTGGCCTGCCTGGAAGGCGGATTCCGGCAACTCCCGCACTTTCCCCTCCGCCCATCGCTGATAGGCTTGATGGAAGGTACCGCGGGAAGCCGCCGGCCGTTGCGCCGCGCCGGCCTTGAGATTCAACTCGTAGTGGGCCTGGTGATGGACAAGCGAGAGTTGCGCCCAGGCCGCGGCTTGCGCGGCGCTCGACGGGGGGTTGACGAAGCTCGCCCGGTCGACGTCAATTGACGACGGCGCGCAGGCTGACAACGACACGACCACCCATCCCGCGGCGGCGAGCCGAAGCGCCCCGGGCGCGATTCGCGGAGTTGCGCACATGGTAACGTCTCCTGTCCCCGGAGCCTGCGCCGCAGGAACCGGACATCCGATGTAGGGGCGGGTTTCAAACCCGCCCGTGTCCACTATCGCCTGGTGGGCCGATACATGCTTCCGGCGTTTCGTGAGTCTTCCACCGCTTAATAGCGATAGCCCTGGACGCGGCGGCCCGACGTCCGCTTCTCTCTATTTTCCGCGCGCGCTTGCGTCGAACCGATGAGCCTCGCCGTGACGACAACGATGAGCTCCGTCGAATTCGAGCGTGACGTCCGCTGGCCGAACAACCGGCCCAGCGCCGGGATATCCTTGAGCGCCGGGACGCCGGCTTCCGTCGAATCGCTCTGGTTGCGGTAGAGCCCGGCGATGACGATGGATTCACCGTCCCCGACCTCGATCGTCGTCTCCGCGCGCCGCACGTCAATGACCGGTATCTCGGTATCGAATATCTTGAGGGAGTCGGTGCCTGCGCGCTGGGACACTTCCGGCCGCACGGTCAGGGCGATCCGCTTGCTGTTGATCACCGTGGGCACGAAGTCGAGCAGCACGCCGTACTTCTTGTAGTGGAAGGTGATCTGCCCGTCCTGGACGCCGCTCGGCAGCGGATACTCACCGCCCGAAAAAAAACTCGCCGTCTCGCCCGAAACCGCAGTGATGTTGGGCCGGGCCAGCACGGTCGCGAGCCCCGCCGCGGCGAGCGCGTCGATCAAGCCCCGCACCGAAGTAGAACGCGAGGAATGGGACCCGAACAACGCGGACGACTGTCCTTCGGGAAAAATCGCACCGGCGAACGCGTCACTCACGAGACGTCCCACGCGAAAACCGAACAGGCCGTCTCCACGTTGGCTGAACGCTTCCCAGTTGATACCGAGGGACTCGCTCACGCTGCGCTGCACTTCGGCGATCTGCACCTCCAGGTTCACCTGCTGCGCGCTCGTGACGGAGATCCGGTTGATCACCGAAGCCTTCTCGGGCAGGGCCGCCTTCGCCAACTGCAACGCCCGGGCCGCCGCTTCCGCCGACGCCACCACGCCGCTGAGCTCGGCCCCCTGGCCCCGTTGGCGCACCTGAACGTCCCGGAGGTCCGTGTCTTCCGACAGAGCCGACCGAACCGGCCCCACGTCAAGCGCCACCGTCACCGTCCACCGTCCCACCAGGGCGCCGTCGCTCCCCAGCGCCGCCACCGAAGTCCGGCCGGCGGCCTTGCCGAACACGAACAGCACCTGCGACGAGACGACCTGCACGTCGGCGGTGGCCGGTTCGGCGACGAACACGGAACCGACGGGTTTGCCGAGCCGTATCATCCGGCTCTGGCCTACATGAAGGGTCAACGCGGCGCCTCCGCGCGCCTCCTGGCCGTAGCCGCTCTCGGCAAACATAAGGGCCACGACGAGCGCAACACTCAGCCGGCACATGACGCGGGCGATGTTCTTCACCCGAAACATTGAAGGCCTCCAACCGCGACATCTCGAACGAATGAAGGGACCCAGGGCGGCCGGCACAACGATGCCGGCACGCCCCGCTTTACACCTGCAAGCCCGGAAGGAAATATCAACCGAGCATCACTCGGGGCGTACTTGATCGGTTGCTATCGCGGCGCGAGTGGTTACGAGGTCCGCCGTCACATCGTCAATCATTCCCACGATCTGATCCTGGAACAGACCCACGGCCAGTCCGACGCCGACGACGACCACGCCGACGATGATCGCGTATTCCATGGCGGCGACGGCCCGGGTGCCTCGCAGATACTGACCCACGTACCATGCACAGTTCTTGATGATGTTCATCACTTCTCCTCCATTTTTGTTCCTTGAGCGGAACACGTTTGTGGACTAACCGACTCTGCTTTGGCCGACTGCCCTGCTGCAATCGACATCGCTTGCTATAACCCGGATATTACTGTCCTTGTCCTTCGGATCCCTTGAACCATCCGGCCGATCTCTTGAAACGCCGTTTGCATGCGCTCCGGATCGCTGTTTTCGACAAAAGCGTGTTCTTCGGACGTCGCACAAGCGACGAGCCGTTCACGCAACTCCTGCTCCCTCGGGTGGCCGTTCGGCACCGCCGAAACGGTGAACACGGTGATGCCGTCGGCTTTCGCGAACTCGCAGGATTCCAGGAAGATCGCGTTGAGGATATCGCGGTCCTCGCTGTCGTTGCCCAGATCCGTCAACCGGGTCCCCGCCCGATAACCTTCTTCGAGGCTGCCGCTCCCGGCCCGGCCGTATCCGGTATACTGCGAAGTATATTCCGTGCGGGAAACATTGCCGCGCCGGTAGTTCCCGGGGTAGGTCCGCTGGCTGTCGTAGGCATCGTTGATGCCGTCACTCAGGAGCACCAGAACCTTCTGCTTGCCCAGCTCCGTCCGGTCATCCTCCGGAAGGCCCCAGGCGTTTCGCCATTCGGGAGCCAGCAGCCGCCTTCCCCACACGGCCCCCAGATGCGTCATGGTGCCGCCGCCGGACCAGGGTTGCAGATTCGCAATCGCCTGCTCCACCGTTTCGCGGTCGGTGGTGAGCGGAACGATCTCGTCGCGCGGGCAACCATAGTGCGGGCTGCTCGAATAATCTTCATGAGGGTTGTCGGCGGACCAGTCGTTCTCGCCACGCACCTCCGCGCCGGTCTCCGCGGCCAGCGCGGCGCGCTCCGCGGGGCGGAATTCCAGCGTGCTCGGCGAAAACCACGTCGTGAACGGCGCCTCGCCGGGCGTGACGAGGGAGAGATCCAGATCGTCTTCCTGCTCACGGTGTTCGATGCAGCCGCGCCAGGGGCCGAACCCCGGGGGGATGGCCTTGTGTCCCTGGCCCAGGTCGCTCACCCAATCCTGCCGCGCCGCCCCGACATTGACGGTGGTGTTGAACGGCACCAGGCCAACCGACATATGCCCGGTGTCGCCCACTTCCTGGTCGTACAGAGCAGCCACCAGGACTTGCGCCGCGTTTCGGACGACGTTGATCCGGCGGTCTTCCTCGGGAAACAAGATCCCTGCTCCCGTATGGATGCTGCTGTTCATCGAACCGGTGACGTCGATCGCCAGCACCAGATCGACGGGGGCCACAATGCGCTCGGCGCCGCTTGCAGCGTTGGTTTTTTCGATCAGCCGACCCCAAATATGCCGGCCGACAATTGCTCCGCCGAGGTCGGCGGACGCCTCAACGCCGATAACGCCGGCTTCGCGATCCGGTGTGAGGGTTAGCTCCAGCGTATCCGCCGCCAACTCACGAGCCCCCTCGGACAGGTTGGCCAGAATATAACGTCTGGCCAACGGCTTCAGTTGCTCAGCGATCTCCTCCTCGGTCAAACCGGCGTCGAGTTTGGCCAGGTGCTGCGTCGCCGCAAGGCTCGCCGAAGCGGCGGCGGCCTGCAGAACGTTGCGATGATGGAGCAGTACGACATGATCGCTGACGAACGCGGTGCCCGTGAAGCACATCAAGGCGATGAACACGGACGAGATTCCAACCGCGCCGGCCCGCGTGTCGCCAAAAAAACCGTCCATGAGCCCGGACCGGCCGGCGAACCCGCACGACCCTTGCTTTGTTGCTCCGTCCCCCACCGTCACGACGGCTCCTCCGGCACCCTATCGCCGCGCACCGGAAGGATCTGATGTTGGTAGAAAAACGTCGGAAACAGGTTGCCCGACAACAACCCGCCGCCCACGAACGCCCGGGGCAACAGGTCGACGCAGACCTCTACCACGACGACCATCTCACCGGGCTCCATCCCAAGCTCCGTCTGCAGCACCACTTCCCCGTCACTGGAATCGCCGAGCCGGCCGCAGGTCTCGCCAAACTCCAGCGGGGGGGAGTCGGGGTCTTCGCCGACGGCGGTCTTCCGGTTCCACCGCACGACGACCGGTGGGTCAGGCTCCAATGCGGTTGCATCGGACCGGCTGACCGCCGATACCACGAAGGCCACCTGCGACGGCAGCGCGATCTCTTTGCGATACGAGAACGCGGCCAGGTCGTCGATTAACGCGGCCTGCGGCGCCTGCTCCAGCGAGACATAGTCCGCCATGGTGGTCGCCGCGCGCAAAGCCACCGATTGGGTATTGATCACACGGTACAGGTCCAGGCCGGCCACCGCCGTCGTGACGATGAGAACGGAGCCGATCACGAACTCGACGCTGGCCGAGCCCCGCCTGTCCCGCATCCAGGACGAGAGGATCGTCGAGAGCCAAACCGTCAGTGGACCCACCAAGGTATTCATCGAATTGTCACCGACTCCACCTCGGGTTGGGGCAACCCCACCGTTCGTTCGTTTCGCGCCACCGCCAGCGCACGGACGGTGAAATCGTCGGCCTGTAGCCTCTGTTTCATCCAGCCAAGCGGCGTCTGGGGCGTGAAGCCCAGGCGCACCACCACCATGTCACCGGCGTCCCCGCCAAGCAGGCCATTTTCGCCCCCGGACAATTCGCCTAGCAACATCGTCGAGGGGTTGTCGTAGACGTCGATCTCGATCCTCAAGAGATCGGGATCCACGCTGTCCCCTAGCTCGGCCCGTATTGCCCCCAGTGCCCGCTCAAGCAACTGCTCTTCGGTCTCTGCCGCCTGTTCTTGCAGTGAGGCGTCTCTCGCCACCGCGTGGGCCGCGCGATCCAGGAGGTCCCTGACGAACAAGGTATTCACGACTTCAAACACGCTACCCGCCACAACCACCATGAAGCAGAGGCTAAAGACGCTCTCCAACGTCGTCACCGCCTGTCGCGCGGACCAGAAGGACCGCAGGCCTTTCGCCGCCGCCCGGCGACTGCGAACCCTTGCGGGAAGCAATTTGGATGCGAGAGAAGATCTGTCAAGACTGTTCACGATTCGCGTTCCGATTTCACTCGTCAATTTGACGATACGCCAACAAATTTACAAGATAAGGACAAGTTGACGATATACGTAGTTAGCATGAATCGTGCCACTAGGGCGGGATACGGATAAGTTAATGCAAATCGGGTAGTTGGGGAGATACCCGCGTGGCGACCGGACGCCTTTGTAGTGTTGCAGAACTATCGAGCGAGGGAGCGGGCGACCTTCAGAAATGGGCCACAACCCCTTGATTATTCATCATTTATACAAGAAACCGGAGAAATTGTTGCAGTTTGCAACAAAGTTGCAAACTGCAACATGCGCGCGCCAAAGTGTCAGGTTCAGTCCTTGGCGAGCAGGCCGTATTTCTTCAGTTTCCGGTGCAGGGTCACCCGGTCGATGCCCAATGCCCGGGCCGCCTGCGTGATGTTGTTGCCCGAGGCTTCGAGCGCTTGGGCCAGCGCCCGCCGCTCGACTTCCACCAGCGGCCGGACCGACGCCGGTGTGGAGTGATCGCTTGAGGAAACATGGGGCAGGAAGAGCTGGGGCGGGAGGCTGTCCGCTTGCAGCACGTCGGTCTTCTCCAACAGAACGGCGCGCTCGATTGCGTTTTCGAGCTCGCGCACGTTGCCGGGCCAATCGTACTGGAGCAACAGACGCAACGCCGCGGTGGAGATGCCGCTCATGGATCGATCGCTGCGTTCGGCGTATTTCTTCAGAAAATGGTTGGCCAGCAAGGGAATGTCTTCACGATGCTGCCTGAGCGGCGGCATCACGATGGGGAACACAGCGATGCGATAGAACAGGTCTTCCCGGAACTCCCCCACCTTGACCGCAGCCTCCAGGTCCTTGTTGGTCGCCACGATCACCCGGATGTCGACGGGGACGGTGACGGCGCCACCCACTCGCTGGATTTCCCGCTCCTGCAGCACCCGCAACAGCTTGGCTTGCAGCGCCGGCCGCATGTCGCCGATCTCGTCGAGGAGGATCGTTCCCCCCTTGGCGCGCTCGAAGGCGCCGATTCTCTGCCTCGTCGCCCCGGTGAAAGCCCCCCGTTCATGGCCGAACAACTCACTTTCCATGAGCGCCTCGGGAATGGCGGCGCAGTTGATGGCCAGAAACGGCCCATCTTTCCGCGGGCTGTTGAAGTGGAACGATTTTGCCACCAACTCCTTGCCGGTCCCGCTCTCGCCCTGGAGCAGCACCGTAATGTCGCTTTCCGCGGCCTGCCTCATCAGCGCGTACACCTGCTGCATGGGAGGGCTGGCGCCTACCATGCCGTCAAAGGAGTAGGCCGTCTCCAGCTCGGCGCGCAAGCGCAATACTTCCACCTTCATCCGCTCTGCCTCCACCTCCTTGGATACGTCCCGGTACACATGGAGGCTGCCCATGACCTCTCCCTGACCGTCATGCACCGGCGCAGTCTTTCGATAGAACAGCCGCTGTTCCGGCACGGTACCCGCGGCGCTTTCCTCCCCCAGGGCGCCGCCCTCCTTGAAGATGAACCTGCCCTCGACGTCGGGCAGGTCCGGCTCCCGGAACCGTTCCCGGAACTGCGCCGCGAGCGCATCCGGCGAGAGCTCCTTCAACTCGTTTTCCGTCAGGTCGGACAACTTCTCGTAGCCTCGATTGGCGAACACCAGGTGCCCGGTGAGGTCGTACATGGCCATGGCCTCCCCGGTGGTGTTGAGCACGGCTTCCAGCCTTTGATGGCCGATGGCAAGCTGCCGCCGTTTCTCCGCCAACTCCTGCTCGACGTTCCACTTGCCGACCAGGGACAGCGTGATCTGCTGGATCTCCTCGCGGGCGAAGGGCTTTCGGATATAGAGCGTCTTGTGAAGCAGATCCACTTTCTGGATGATCTCGGGCAGAGACCTGTCGGTGTAAGCGGTCATGATGACGAACTCGACCTCGCGGTCGACCTCTCTCATACGGCGGATCGTTTCGATACCGTCGACGCCCGGAGGCATTCGGATGTCGATGTAGGCAACGGCAATGGGACGGTCCCATTCCTTTCCAGCTCTCACGATCTCGCAGGCTTCCTCTCCGTTCCTGGCGTGAAGCAACTGGAACTCCGGCGGAAAGGACCGCTCTTCCTCGACGACGAACGCGGCCGCCAGCTCCGACGCCGCCAACAGTTGCGGTTTCAACATTTCTCTAAAGTCGTCGTGAATCTCTCTCTGGTCATCGACGACCAAGACGCGCATGTTGGCGTATTCCCTGAAGTCCATCAGCAATCCTCTCCGTGGTCCACGATAGCCGGGGTTCTTGCCTTTTCGACCGGGCGGGCCAGTTGCCTTGGGGGGAGTCGCAGGCTGACGCGCACGGTCGCGCCCTTGCCGACGCCGTCGCTTGAAAGGTCGATCCGCCCACCCGATCCAACGACGAAATTCGCGGCCGAATGGAGACCAAGGCCGGTGCCCGATTCTTTCGTGGTATAGCCGGCGGCAAAGAACATCCGGGTATCCTTACCACCGAACCCGATGCCGTCATCGATCACTTCAAGGTTGAGAAAATCCCCCTCCGTGCCGGCCCGTATCCGAATGCGAGGCTCTTCCTTGAGTCCGTCCGACTCTCGGAGCTCGTGAATCGCCTGCACCGAATTCTGGATCAAATTGACCATCATCTGATGAAACTGACTCTCCTGAATCCTGACCTCTTTCGGCGCCTCCGCGCAGTCGACGTCGATCCGGATCCCGCCATTGTCGAGCGAATCCCGCACTACCTTGACGGCATCCGAGAGCGCATTCCGAAGGTTGACATCTTTCCGGCTCATACCCGAACTGCCAGGCGACTTCTGGGTACGCACAATATCAGCGATGTGCTTCGCCCTGTCTCTGACGCGCTCAACCGTCCTTGCCAACCCTCTGTTGTGTCTGACGAAGTCTTCGGCGAGGGCGATAATGAACGGCCTCACCTTCTGGCCTTGCGAGTCGTTCTTGATGTAGTCGATCCAATCATCCCGGTGCGGCTTTATGGCGTCGGCAAGGGCGCGGAGGCGGCGCACCAACTGATCGTTCATGAAATTCTGGTAGAGGGTCTCGGTTCCCGTGGTTACGCTGTTGATGGCGTTGCCGATGTTGTGAAGGATGGTATCGACCACCTCCAACCGTCCTTGGGCGAATGCCTCCACCAATGCCTCTTCAGCGAGCACCCGATCGGTGACGTCGCGGAAAATGAGGACACCCCCTCTGATCTCGGCGGCGTCGTTCAGGAGCGGCCGCGCGCTCGTCCAGAGGTAAATGCCGCCGTTCGGGTGGTTCGGCCTGCGGACGAATATGTTCATGTCGTCAGTGGCCTCGCCGTTGAAGATGGCCCGGGGAAGCGGCAGGTCCTCGTTGTCGATGGGCGTCACACGATCGGAATAGTAATAGACATCGTTGGATTTTTCCGGCCATTTGCCCTGGCGCCTGACGAGGTATTCCTGGTCGAGAATCTCCTTGGCGCCGGGATTGACGTAGAGGAACTCTCCGCTTTGGTCGCTGACGATGATGCCTTCCCGGATGCTGTCAAGAACGGTTTGCAGCAGCTCGCTCTGTTCCCTCATCTCACCTATGGTTTGTTGCAGGCGGGTTTCCGTCTCCTTCCTGCCGGTAATGTCCTGAAAAACGATGACGCCTCCCGCTTGCCTCTTGGAGGTGTCCTTCAGAGGCCGGCCGGTGACGCTGACATAGACGCCCTGGGGGTGCTGCTCATTACGCACGAAGACCTCAAGCCCGTCCGTATCCTGGCCGCGCATGGCAAGCACGAGCGGATTCTCGTCCACCGGCAGGAAAGTTTCCTTGTCGAGACGAAAAACACCATGCAGCGCGGCCCATTCATCGATCTTGTCGGTGGGTTCACGCATGCCGCCGATCCGTACCGCGCCTGAATTGAAAGCCAGGCGCTGCCCGTTTTGATCCGTAGCGATGACGCCCTCTTCCATACTGTTGAAAATGACGTTCATCATATCGAGTTGATTCCGCATCTCATCGATTTCGCGCTCAAACCGGCTCATGGCCTCCCTATGCCCGCTTTCCCGCCCGCGCAGAGAAAGAGCGTTCAGGAGGTTCAGGCGCAGTTGCCGCCGGTCGAACGGCTTCAGCACATAGCCGAACGGAAAGGCCGTTGGAGCCGGTGGACACGGGTTTTCCTCGGCGCCGTCCGTCAGACAGACCACGGGAACGTCGAGCTCGCTCCCGATCCGTCCGGCCGCTTCGAGGCCGTTCACCTCCGCTTCAAGGTCGAGATCGATCAAGGCCGCATCGGGAGCTGCTTCCGGCGCTTTTTCAATGGCTTCGGCCGCGGACGCGGCCACCGCGCACACCGTGAAACCAAGACCCCGCAGGCATTGCTCCAAACCCTCGGCGCCGGGCCCGTCGCTCCGGACAACCAGTATCCTTGCATTCGTCATCGCGTTCTCATCCCTTCCCTTCCATGCTCCTCACGCCTGTCAATGGTGTTCCTGTCCCGAGTCGCCGGCAAGGATACAACAATTTTTATAAATTACAAAAATTTTTCACATATGAAGACCCCCAGGCCCACGCAGGCCGGATGAGCGGAGCGTGATCCGGCTCGGGAAGCCGCACCCGCGTGTGGTTCTCCACCAGGATGGCGTCCCGCCCCTGGCCAAGCCGCGCCGCCGGGCGCGGAAGCCGGGCTGCCACCAGCGGAGGAGAGGCACGATGCTCGCGTAGTCGTCCGTCCAGGCCCGGACGCGGCCGGGAGAACCGAGAGAGGGCCATCCGGGGCAAGGACGCGCAGGTAGATCCGGAACGCCTCCAGTGTGAGCAGGTGGACCGGGATCGCATCGGAGGCGAAAGTATCGAGGGCAAGGAAATCGAGGGTTCCCTGCCCGCGATCGAGGAGAAGCCGCGCGTGTCGGTGCGAAGGGGCGGCGCGGGATTGTAAAACCGGCTCCGATTTGCAAACATTCCGCAACCAGGTTCGTTTTCAGTCAGGAGGCTCTCATGGAAGTGGTCAAGGTAGACTTCAAGCACACCAAGGGCATTCCGCCCAGCGGTCTCTGCGTGGGCGTGCATCGCGCCGGCGCCATGCACCAGAAGATGGTGCAGAAGCACGGCGACGGCATCGCCGTCTGGTCTCTCCGACCCGAGAACGACTTCATCGCCTTCAAGGCGCTGGAGGACGAAGAGGGCATCCGCTCCACCAACGACATGGACTCCATCAAGGATGAGAAGCTCATCTACGGGGTCCGCGGCGCGCCGCCGGAGGTTCGCCGGCAGGCGCGGGAGCAGGGTCTCGAGCTCTTGGCCGACGCCACGTGCCCCTTCGTCGTGCAGCAGGAGGAGGCGGAGTTGGAGCTGCTGGATCAAGGTTGCCACCTGGTCATCCTGAGCAGCCGGACGCACCACGGCATCCCGCGCCTCATGGGCATCGCCAAGGAGAAGGAACGGGAGGTGTTCATCGTCGAGAACGAGGACGACGTGAAGGACATCCGCCTGACCCGGTTCGAGCCCGTCGGGGTCATCGTCCAGACGACGTTCTGGATGGACAGCTACAAGAAGATCATGGCCCTGATCCTGGAGCGGTTCGCCAACGTCCGCATCCGCAACACCGCCTGCATCGACTCGCTGCAGCGGTTGCCGAAGGTCGAGGAGCTGGCGCGCGACGTGGAGGCGGTGGTCATCTTCGGCTGGACCGAGGGAATGACCAATCGCATGGAGGAGGTGGCGAAGGCCTTCAACGACAACGTCTACCGCATCGAGAAGATCGAAGACCTGGATCGCGCGTGGTTCACGGGGAAATCCAGGATCGGCATCGTCGGCGCCAACGAGACCACCGATGAACTGGTGGAAAAGGCCGTGGAACGCATCAAGTCCATGGCCGCCTGAACGGCGAAAAACATGTCCACGCTCAACACCATGGAAGCCAGGCTACCTTACCACGACCTCCGCGAATGGATGGCCCGGGCCGACGCCCTGGGCGAGCTCCGCACCGTCACCGGCGCGAGTTGGGAAGAGGACATCGGACTGGCCGCCGATGCGGTGATCCGGGTCGACGACGGGCCCGCGGTACTCTTCGACGAGGTCCCGGGCTGTCCCAAGGGATTTCGCGTCCTGATCAACACCTTCGCCGGCAAGCGCCGGAACATGACGCTGGGATTTCCCGAACACCTCACCAAGCAGGAATTGAGCCAGGCCTTCTTCGACCACTACATCAAGGTGCAGCGGCGGCTGCCCCACGTGGTGGTGGACGACGGACCGATATTCGAGAACGTCCTCACCGGCGACGACATCGACGTGACCCGGTTCCCCACCCCCAAGTGGCACGCGGACGACGGCGGCCGCTACATCGGCACCGGCTGCTTCTGCGTAACCATCGACCCCGACGAGCGCTGGATCAACGTCGGCACCTACCGGGCCATGGTCCAGGACAAGAAGTCCGTGAGCCTGCTCTTCGTCCCCGGCAAGCACGCCCACATGCATCGCAAGAAGTACTTCGACAAGGGACAGCCCATGCCCGTGGCGCTGGTGGTGGGCGGCGACCCCATGTCGTTCTTCGTAGGAGGCACGGAGTTCCCCTACGGCGTGTGCGAGTTCGACGTGGTCGGCGGACTGCGCGGCACCCCCGTCGAAGTGGTGCGAGGCAAGGTCACCGGCCTCCCCATCCCCGCCAACGCCGAGATCGTGCTGGAAGGATTCCTGACCGCGGACAAGCGCGCGGTGGAAGGGCCGTTTGGCGAATGGACCGGTTACTATGCCGGCGGCGCCAGCGAACAGCCCACACTCGACATCCGGGCCATCTACCACCGCAACGATCCCATCATCCTGGGAGTTCCTCCGCTGGGAGCCGGCTCGGACGAGATGGCCCGCTACCGCGCCATCATGCGCTCGGCCATGCTCAAGCAGGAGCTGGCCAACGCCGGCGTCCCGGACGTGACTCAGGTGTGGTGCCACGAGGTCGGCGCCTCGCGCCTGCTGCACGGCATCGGCATCAAGCAGCGCTATCCCGGCCACGCCCGGCAGGCAGGCCTGCTGGCCTCCACCTGCGGCTCGGTGGTGTACGGCTGCAAGTTCGTCATCGTGGTGGACGACGACATCGACGTATCGAACCTGGAGGAGTTGATCTGGGCCATGCTCACGCGATGCGATCCCGAGACCTCCATCGAGATCCTGCGCAAGATGCGCACCTCCCCCGCCGACCCGCGGGTCACGCCGGACCAGCGCAAGGTCCACGACATCACCAACTCCCGCGTCGTCGTCGACGCCTGCCGTCCCTTCGAATGGTTCGACAAGTACCCCAAGGTCAACGCGCCCAGCCCCGAGGTAGTCCGCAAGGCCCATGAGAAATTCGGCTATCTGCTGGAGTGAGAGCCCCCGTGGCCTTTCCCTGCGCGAATCTGCCTGCGCACTGCGCGGTAAAGGTCACTAGGAAGGCCGCGTGACTCCCGGCGCCGTACGTTTCGCCCAAGCCGCCCTGGTAGGGGACTCCGACCCTCCGGGGCATACCCTGGCGCTGGCGGAGCACGCCGGCGAGATGCTGGGGCGCCGCGGCATCACCCTGGTCACCGGCGGCCGCGGTGGAGTGATGGAAGCCGCCGCCCGTGGAGCCGCCCGGGCCGGCGGCCTGACCGTGGGGATCACCCCCGGCACCGACACGAACTCGGCCAACCCCTGGTGTGACATCGTCCTGCCCACCGGCCTGGGCCACGCCCGAAACGTCCTGACGGCGCTGGCCGGCGACTTCATCGTGGCCGTGGGCGGCGGCGCCGGCACCCTCTCCGAACTGTGCTTCGGATGGGTCCACGGACGGCCCATCTACGTCCTGCAGGGATCGGGAGGATGGTCGGACAGGCTCGCCGGCGGCGCGCTGGATCACCGAGCCTCTTCGGTCATCGTCACCTGCGACGGCGTCGAAGCGCTGGAACGCGAAGTGGTACGGTTCTGCGCCGCGAAGGAGCTCAGGATCAGAGAGCCGGACGGACGTCCTATGTAGGGGCGGGTTTCAAACCCGCCCGTGCCCGCATCGGGCTGTCGGGCGATACAGGCTCGCGCGCGGCCGTGCCGCTGAACGGCGACGGTAGTTCATGAACGCACGCTCACAGGCATTGTTCTGGCTCCTGGTCCTCGCAGCGGCGTTGCTGCTGGTCTGGCTCCTGAGCGCCATCCTGCTTCCCTTCGTGCTGGGCATCGCCCTCGCCTATTTTCTGGACCCCGCCGCGACGTGGCTGGAACGGCGCGGCTGGTCACGCATGGCGGCCACCGTTCTCATCGCCGCCGGCTTCTTCAGCGCCGGACTGTTGCTGTTGCTGCTGCTCATTCCACCGGTGGCGGAACAGGCTGCGGACCTGCTCCAGCGGCTTCCGGGGCTGGTCTCCCGCCTGGTCCAATCCATCGGCCCGCTCCTTGCCCGGATTCTGAACGCCATCGGTGCTGAACAGCCCGAGGGGCTGCACCAGACCCTGGCCGGGAACCTGCAGCGGACGGCCGCCCTGGGACTGGGGCTGCTCAAGGGTCTGATGGGCGGCGGCGCCGCGGTCGTCAACGTCGCTTCCCTCCTCACCATCACGCCCCTCACCACCTTCTACGTGCTGCGGCAATGGCCCGTGATCATCGCCTCCGTGGACGACTGGCTGCCCCGCGACCACGCCGACGCGGTGCGCGGCATCATGCGCGACATCGACGTGGTGCTGAAGGGATTCCTCCACGGCTCCGTCATCGTCTGCGCGGCGTTGGCGATCTTCTACGGCATCGCCCTTTCGCTGGCGGGTCTCGACTACGGCCTGACCATCGGACTCGCTACCGGCGCCGTTTCCTTCATCCCCTACGTGGGAACGATCTTCGGGCTGGTCTCGTCCATGGGAGTCGCCTTCCTGCAGTTCTGGCCCGACTGGATCCGCATCGCCGTGATCCTGGGAATCTTTCTCGTGGGGCAGTTGGTGGCCGACTACGTGCTGACCCCGCGGGTCATGGGCAGCCGCCTGGCCGTCCATCCCCTGTGGCTGATCTTCGGCCTGTTCGCCGGCGGCGCCCTCTTCGGCTTCGTCGGCATGCTGCTCTCGGTACCCGCCACCGCCGCCATCGGCGTCCTCACCCGCTTCTTCATCGGGCGCTACAAGGAATCTTCGTTATATCGAGGATCGAGCGGATCCTGACGCTGGGCAAACAGGGAGCCTGCCCAGGGGACCCGCTGCACCGTTTCGTTCCGCACACCATACAACCGTGGTTTCACGAACGCGGACGGGTTTGAAACCCGCCCCTACATCCGCCTCTCCGGACCTGGCGAGGAATGGTCGGACATTGGTCCCCGTCCTGTCCGGCCGGGACGCGCCAAGGCGGACGGCGGGGGGTGTTTTCGCCCGGTGGGCGCGTGGGAACGCGATGCCTGGCGACTTCGCCTTGCATGAACGTGGTGCATGTAGGGGCGGGTTTCAAACCCGCCCGTACATCCCCCTCTCCGGACCTGGCGGAATGGTCGGACGTTGGTCCCTGTCCTGTCCGGGCTGGGGACGCGTCAACGCGGACCGCCGGTGGTGTTTTCGCCCGTTGGGCGCGTGGGAACGCGATGTCTGGCGACTTCGGCATGCACGAACGTGGTGCATGTAGGGGCGGGTTTCAAACCCGCCCGTGTACAAGATTAGCGGGTCCGGCCGATATATTGGAACATGAACACGCACCGTGACACGAACCAACCTGCACGCCGCTCCATCCGGCTGCGTGGTTTCGACTATGCCCAACAGGGGGCCTATTTCGTGACCATCTGCACGCACCAACGCGCATGCCTGTTCGGTGAAATCGCGGACGATGAGATGCGATTCAACACAACCGGGAGCGTGGCACACGGCGTGTGGATGGGACTACCCACGCACTATCCCCACGTTGAGCTGGATGCCTTCGTCGTGATGCCGAACCATGTCCACGGCATCGTCGTCCTGGGATCAGGCATCCAACCGACGCCCGTGAAGCTAGAGTCCCTGTCGGAGATCATTCGGGGATTCAAGACCTTCTCGGCTCGCCAAATCAATCGGTCACGGTCCAGGCCGGGAAACCGTGTGTGGCAACGCAACTACTACGACCATGTCATCCGCGATGAAGTCGGCCTCGACCGAATCCGGCAATACATCGTGGACAACCCGGCCCGCTGGGCGGAAGATCCGGAAAACCCGGCCCGTCGGTCTGACGGGCGCGGGCGGGACCAAGGCGGGTGACCGGTCCTACACCAACGCGGCTGCCGGCCCGAGCGCGGGCGGGTTTCAAACCCGCCCCTACGTCCGCCTCTCCGGACTTGGCGGAATGGTCCGACGTTGGTCCCTGTCCGGGCCGGGGCCGGGGACGCGCCAATGCGGACCGCCGGGGGTGTTTTCGCCCGGCCTGCCGGCCAGCGCGCGGGCGGGTTTGAAACCCGCCCCTACAATCGCCTCTCCGGACCTGGCGGAATGGTCGGACGTTGGTCCCTGTCCGGGCCGGGACGGGGATGCGTCAATGCGGACCGCGGGTCGTGTTCTCGCCCGGCCTGCCGGCCAGCGCACGGGCGGGTTTGAAACCCGCCCCTACGTCCGCCTCTCCGGACCTGGCGGAATGGTCGACGTTGGTCCCTGTCCGGGACGGGACGGGGATGCGTCAATGCGGACCGCGGGTCGTGTTCTCGCCCGGCCTGCCGGCCCGTGCGCGGGCGGGTTTGAAACCCGCCCCTACAATCGCCTCTCCGGACCTGGCGGAATGGTCGGACGTTGGTCCCTGTCCGGGCCGGGACGGGGATGCGTCAATGCGGACCGCGGGGGGTGTTCTCGCCCGGCCTGCCGGCCAGCGCACGGGCGGGTTTGAAACCCGCCCCTACGTCCGCCTCTCCGGACTTGGCGGAATGGTCGGACGTTGGTCCCTGTCCGGGCCGGGACGGGGATGCGTCAATGCGGACCGCTGGGGGTGTTTTCGCCCGGCCTGCCGGCCAGCGCACGGGCGGGTTTGAAACCCGCCCCTACGTCCGCCTCTCCGGACTTGGCGGAATGGTCGGACGTTGCGCCCTGTCCGGGACGGGGCCGGGGACGCGTCAATGCGGACCGCGGGGGGTGTTTTCGCCCGGTGGGCGCGTGGGAACGCGATGCCTGGCGACTTCGCCTTGCATGAACGTGGTGCATGTAGGGGCGGGTTTCAAACCCGCCCGCGCCTCGGTGTCACACGACTGGGACGGGGAGCGCTCACTGGGTCAGCTTGCGCCGCATGAGGCGTGCCGCGTAGGCGATCAGCACTGTGGAGAGGCCCAGAATATACGCGACGTCCCACAACAGCGTGGGCGATGCCGGGCCGAAGAACGAGGCGCGTGCGAGCCGCACGGGGTGGAGCAGCGGCAGGCATTCGGCCACCCAGAGCCAGGACGCCGACAGGCGTTCCTCCAGGGGGAAGAACACCGACGAGAAGAGGAACAGGGGCGTGAGGAACAGGGTGAAGTAGAAGCTGTAGAGTTCGATCGTGCCGATGCGCAGGGTGAAAGCCAGCCCGATGGCCGAGAAGAGAAGACCCGTGAGGGGTATCACCGGCAGCACCCACAGAGCCTGCGGCAGCGGCGCAAGCCCGGCCGCGGCCACCACAAGCACGAAGGACAGGCCGTAGACGCACGACCGGGTCATGGCCCACAGCAACTCGCCGGCGACCACGTCCGCTGGCTGGATCGGAGTGGTCAGCATGGCGTCGTAGGCCTTCTCGATATTCATGCGCACGAAGATGTTGTAGGTCACCTCGAAGCTGGCGCCGTTCATGGCGGCGACGCACACGAGCCCCGGCGCCAGGAACTGGATGTAGGAGGTACCGCCCATGGTGGTGATGTAGGCGCCGAGGCCCACGCCGAGGGACACCAGATAGAGGACCGGCTCGAAGAAGTTGGGCAGGATGTTCCATCTCCAGGTCCGGCGGTACATGGTGGCGTTGCGCCGCCACACCGCCAGGGCGTACCGCCAGGACAGGGTCACGGGCCTTCCTCGAGACGGGTGCCGGTGAGGGTCAGGAACACGTCCTCCAGATTGGTGGGCCGCACCGCCACGGCACGCGCACCGGCTCCGGCCTGGAGCCCGAGCCTGATCCGCTCCAGCAGCAAGGCGGGATCATCCAGATAGATCATGCTGCGGTTGCCCGAGCGGTAGCGCGGCAGGCTGTCGTCGAGGCCCCGTAACAGGGCGTGTTCCTGTTCCGGCGTTGCCTCGAGCTCCACCGCCTGCGGGGCCAGGTAGCGTTCGATGAGCTCCTCCGGCGCGCCCTGGGCGATGACGTCGCCGGCGGACATGATGGCGACGGTGTCACACAGCCGCTGGGCCTCGTCCATGTAGTGGGTGGTCAAGAGAACGGTGGCGCCGTCGCGGCGCAAATCGCGCACCCGGGACCAGAGAGCCAGGCGCACCGCCGGGTCGAGGCCGGTGGTGGGCTCGTCCAGGATCAGCAGCTCCGGACGGTTCATCAGCGAGAGGGCCACCGCCAGCCGGCGCTGATAGCCGCCGGAAAGCTTGGCCACCGGTACGTCGGCGTGGGAGCGCAGCTCCATGAAGTCGATGAGTTCTTCCACCCGCCGCGCCAGCCCGGCGCCGTCCATGAGGTGGTAGCGCCCGAAGATGGCGAGGTTTTCCCGCGGCGACAGGGTCTCGATGAGAACGTTCTGCTGCAGCGTGACGCCCAGACGTTGGCGCACCGCGCGCACGTTGCGCGACACATCCATGCCGAACACGCGGATCTGGCCGCTGGTGGGCAGGGTGACGCCGTAGATCATGCGCAGCGTCGTGGTCTTGCCGGCGCCGTTGGGACCCAGCAGACCGAAGCAGACGCCCCGCGGAACGTTCAGGATGAGCTCGTCTACGGCCACCCGCTCGCCGAAGCGCTTGGTGACGCCGGAAACTTCAACGATCACGCGCAGTGGCCGTGAGCCCGTGGCGAGGCATTAGTTGAGGCCGTAGAAACGGCGCGCGTTGTCTCCCAGCACCGCCGCCTTGTGCTCCTCCGAGAGCTCCGTGTGGTTGCGCGTCTCCTCGATCATCTTCCGGGCCGCCGGCAGGTCCACCTCGTGAGGATAGTCGGACGAGTAGGCGAACGGCTCGACGCCCACGCGACGGGCCAGATACGGCAGGCTGACGTCGTTTCCCTCGCAGCCGATAAGGATCTGGCCGCTGGCGATGTACTCAGGCAGCGGACGGCACGAGAGACCTTCCAGCTCCGCGTCGCGTTCCATGCGGTCGGCGATGCAGGTGAGCCAGGCGCAGCCGCCCTCCAGAAACGCCACCTTGAGGGTCGGGTAGCGGTCGAACCAGCCATGATAGATGAACGAAACCAAGCCGATCATGAGCGGGACCGGGTGGTGCAGCAGCCGGGAGCCCAACCGGCTGCTGAACGAGTCCAGGCCCACGCCGCGGTTGGAGCCGCCGTGAATGCCCAGCACGCAGCCGAGCTCCGCGGCCTCCTCGTAGACGGGTGCGTAGAACTCGTGGCCCAGGTGGAGATCCAGACCAGTGGAGGGAAGCATGCCGCCCAGCAGGCCCAGCTCCTTCACGCACCGGCGTAGCTCCGCGGCCGCGGCCTTGGGGTCCTGCATGGGCAGCAGCGCGATCGGATGGAGCCGTTTGCTGATGCCCCGGTACCGCTCGGTGACATAGTCGTTGTAGCCGCGGCACACCTTGACGGCGTAGCTGGGCTGCTGGATGAAGCCCAGGGACAATCCTTCGGTGGCGTAGAGAACCGAGTCCGTGATCTCCGCTTTCTTCACGAACTCGAAGATGTCCTCGCCCGAGCCCGGCCGGCCGTCACTGGCTCTCACCGGGTTGATGCGGTTCTCCGCGGTCATTTCCTCGGTCTCCGGGTAGTGCATACCGTCGATGGAGGGAAACACGCCCGCCCGGTTCCGGGGCGGATTCAACGCGTACTCCCTCGCTTCCGGGACCATGTACTCCGCCATCTCGGGTATGGACTCGATCAGATGGCCGTCGGCGTCGACAACGGATATCTCGCTCATTTCAACCTCCCGCGTGGTCAGGGTTCGCAGAATATGCCTAGTGTTGTGTCTCACAAATAGGTTTACAAATCTGCTGGTCTTTTTCGCCGTCGGCTGCGTTGCTCTTCCTCGCGTGGTGCACGCCACAGGAGGGCGACCGCCGGTCGCCCCTACAGGTCATCGCGCCTTGCCGACGACGAAAAATCCTGCGCATCTTTGCAAACCTATTTGTGAGACACAACACTAGTGTCCTGTGCCGGGCGGCAGCGCCGGGCGGGCGCGGGCGGGTTTGAAACCCGCCCCTACAGCGGATGTCCGGTTCCTGCGGCGCAGGCCACTAGTGGCCACTACCACCGGGTACCGGTGACGTCAACCGGGACAAAGCGAAACGCCCGCGTCAGTCCCTTCGGAACCTCAGGGGCAACACGATGCACGCACCTAACAGCAGACAGGCGCCAGGGAAGAAGAAGGCCGTCATGATGCCGAAACGTTCGCTGAGATATCCTGCCAACGTGGGCGCGGGCACCACCAGGATGTGGGTGCCGAAGGACACCAGCCCGAAGGAGGATGCCTGGCTGTCTTTTCCCGCCGCGTCCAGTGCCGCCGCCGTCGTCACGTTGGCCACCGTGTAGAAGAGAAACCCGATGGCGACGACCACGATCGCCAGCGCCACTTCGTTGGTCGCCCACTGCAGCAGGAAGTATACAACCCCAAGGAGCACCAGCGAAGGCGCCAGTACCGGCTTGCGGCCCAAACGGTCCGACAGCACCCCCATCACGGGCTGGGCCACCAGGCCCGACACCGCCATGCACGTGAGATAAATGCCCATGAGCCCCAGTCTGTAGCCCAGGTGCTCGGCGAGGTAGATGGGCAGAAACGTCATGGTCACCTGCCGTGCGATCTGGTTGAAACTCCGCACCAGCATCACTGCGAGGATCACCGGATTCCGCACCAGCTCCTTCATCTCCCGGAACAGCTTGGGCTTCTTCGCCGGAATCTCGTCGCCCTCGAACATGCGCGCGGAATAGATCCACACCACCCCCGCCGCGGCGAGCCCTACCAGGAACTGGCTTTGCATCACCCGTTGCCATGCGAAGTTCTCCAGCAAAAAACCCATGGCCAGCGGGGTCACGGTGGTGCCCAGGGTGGCGCCCATGCCGTAGACCGCAATGGCCGTGGCCCGGCGCTCCGGGAACTGGTTCGAAAGCGAGGCCACCGACGCCGGATGAAACAGCGTGGTTCCTATGGCCAGGAGCGCGACGGCGAGCAGCGCCCACCCGTAGCCGGGCAGTGCCCCGAACACCCAGCAAAAAAGCGCCATGCACACCAGCGACGACGTCACGATGAGCCCGCGCCGGTGAACCCAGGTGTCGGCAAGCATTCCCGACGGGACGTCCAACGCGGCCTGAACGAACATCCGCATGGAGGCGAGACCGCCCACCTGCACGTCGTTGAGTCCCATGCTCGACTTGAAGACCGGCCCGAGGACCCACTGAAGCTGCATGAACCAGTGGATGACGGCATGGGCCAGGGTGATGAAACCCAGGAGCCTGAGGCGCTGTCGCCCAACCTGGCCGGCCAGAGTGCGGAGCGATTGGAGTGTCTTCATGAGGGTGCGCCGAATCAGGCAGCCGCTGATATCGGACGCCCGATGTAGGGGCGGGTTTCAAACCCGCCCGTGCCCGCATCGCTCTACCGGCCGATGCAGGTTCCTAACCCGTTCCATTGACCCCGCGGGCCTGGAGCACGAGCCGGGTCTTCATTTCGTGGAGCCGCGCTTCGAGGCCCACCGGATATTCGTGCGGATTCACCCGGCGTTTGATGCTGTTGTGGAAACCCGCCAGCTCGGCCTGGGCCCGCTCCCTGGCCGCGTGCACGGACGGCACGTCGTAGACCAGCCCGCCTTCGCGGAACACCGGGATCAGCAGATCCTCGCACTCGGTGCCGCCGGAGATGTGTTTCCTGCGGGTCATGTTCATGGGGTCGACGATGGTGCAGCCGTCGGCGATGCCCAGGGTCTCATCGTAGATGGCGTCCGCCAGGAACCGGTCCCCACGGCGGAAACGCCGCGTCTGAAGGATCCCCGGCGTCGACACCTTGATGGCCTGCTCCGAGAGCTTCACCTTGTTGATCCACTCGTTCCCCTCGGACCGCACGCACGACAACTTGTAGACGCCGCCGAGAGCGGGCTGATCATAGCCGGTGGCGAGCTTGGTGCCGACGCCCCAGACGTTGATGCGGGCGCCCTCCTCCTTGAGCGACGCGATCAGGTGCTCGTCGAGATCGTTGCTGCCGACGATGACCGCGTCCGGGAAACCGCTCTCGTCCAGGATACGGCGCGCTTCGATGCTGAGAAAGGCCAGGTCTCCGGAGTCCAGTCGAATGCCCACCATCTCGTGGCCCCGCTCCCGCAGCTTGCGGCCGATCTCCACCGCCTTGCGGACGCCGTTCAGGCTGTCGAACGTATCCACCAGCAACAGACAATTGTTGGGCATGGCGTCGGCGTAGGTGTCGAAGGCCTCCATCTCGTCGTCGAAGGACAGCACCCAACTGTGGGCGTGGGTCCCCTTCACCGGGATGTCGAAGAGCTTGCCGGCAAGGGCGTTGGAGGTCCCGGTGCAGCCGCCCACGTAGGCCGCCCGGCTCGCCGCCAGCGCTCCGTCGAACCCCTGCGCCCTTCTCAATCCGAACTCCAGCACCGGCTCGCCGCGGGCGGACTGGCACACCCGCGCCGCCTTGGTGGCGATGAGGGTCTGAAAGCAGATGATGTTGAGGAGCACCGTCTCCAGGAGCTGGCACTGCAGGATGGGACCCCGGACCCGCACCAGGGGCTCGTGCGGGAACACCACCGTTCCCTCGGGGATGGCGTCCACGTCACAAGCGAACCGGCAGTCCCGCAGATAGTCGAGAAAGGCGTCCTCGAACAGCCGCTCGTCATCGTTCCCACGCAACTGCGACAGATAGTCGAGATCGCTCTCGTCGAACCCGAAACGGTTCAACACCCCCACCACGTGCCCGAGCCCGCAACCCACCGCAAACCCGCCATGGTAGGGATTTTCACGAAAGGAGAGGTGAAACACCGCTTCCTTTTGAGCGGTTCCGGACTTCCAGTAGGCGTACGCCATGGTGAGCTGGTAAAGGTCCGTCAGCAGCGCGAGGGAGTTGTTGTAGAGCTGTTCGAGAGTATGCATACGGGAGCACTTGATGTGTCGGGGCGACACCCACGGCCAGTTTAGGTGCTGGCACGCAGGTAATCAAGCGGCTCCGGGAGCCGGTATCGTCCGACAGCACAGGCCGGGCACGGGCGGGTTTGAAACCCGCCCCTACAGGGTGGGTGGCGGGGGTAGACGCGCTCCATCTACCCCCCCCCCCGAGGGCTTGCCTACGGGGGGTGGCAGCCCTCTCAACTCCCTCCGGGGGGGAGAGGTGTAGGGGCGGGTTTCAAACCCGCCCGTGCCCGAACACGACGACGGCGGCCGGAACGCTACGACCGGGACGAAGCGCCGAATTCCGGGAATGCGGTGTTGCCATGCTCCGTGGCATTTCTTCATCATGATGTTGGCCACGTTCTTGGCTCGGGTGAACCCGCCCTCGACCATGGCAAAGCCCGCCTGCATGAGGAACACATGCTTGCGCCGGCCGCCCAATTGTTTCACAATCACTGCACGTATTTTGGGCACTGCCTCGATTCCATGCGGTCGCCAACGGCCCTTAACCCACGTCATTGTTCGGAGGTGTTACAGGTGGCAAAGCGAAAAGAGAGCCTTCGGTACGACCGGGAAGCTGCCAGGCAGGCGCGCCTTGATCTCGCCGCCGCCTACCGTCTCGCGGTCCGCTTCGGGTTTCACGAAGGGATCGACAACCACTTCAGTCTTCTCCTGCCCGGCCGAGATGACCTGATGTTGTTGAACCCTTATCCGCTCCACTGGTCGGAAGTGACCGCCGGCAACCTTCTTCTCGTGGACTTCCAGGGCAACCTCATCGAGGGCTCGGACCAGGTCGAGTCCACCGCGCTGCACATCCACGGGCCGCTCCACCAGGCCAACCCGAAGGATTTCCGCTGCCTCCTGCACACCCACATGCCCTACGCCACCGCCATCGCCTGCCGTCAGGGAGGCCGCCTCGAGATGGTGCACCAGGTCAGCACCCGGTTCGAGAACGATGTCGCCTATCTCGAGGACTACAACGGGTTGGTGCTCGACCGAACGGAAGGCGGACGCATCGCTCATGTAATGGCGGACAAGAACGTGCTGTTCATGGCCAACCACGGGGTGATCACCGCCGGGCGGACCGTGGCGGAGGCCTTCGACCGGCTGTATTTCCTGGAACGCGCCTGCAGGGTGCAGGTGCTGGCGGACATGGGCGGACACCGGCTCCAGCACCTGTCACGGGAAACCCTCGACTACCTCAGCCGTCAACGAGGCGGCGGAGAGGCGCTGGCGGCCGAGCGCCACTTCAGCGCCCTGAAACGCATACTGGATCGCGAAGAGCCGGACTACGCGGGTTGACGCGGGTCCCTGTCGCGGGGTGCCGAGACTGTTGCGCGGGCGGGTTTGAAACCCGCCCCTACATCTCGTGATCGAACCTTGCCGAGAAATGCCGGCAGGCCTGGAAACCCTCCCCTAACCTTGTTTTGGGGCGTTCATTCCGGCGGCTTGCGGCCGAATAGATACGCGATCCCGATGCTCAGGACATAGAGGCCGATCAGCGGCCCGGCCAACAGGACCTGCGAGACCACGTCCGGCGGCGTCAACACCGCTGCCAGGACAAACATCACCAATACCGCGTAGCGGAAATGGTGCCAGAGGAAGCGGTGGTTCCAGACCCCCATTCGCGCCAGGAAGAACGAGAATACCGGGAGTTGGAAGGTTACGCCGAAGGCGACGACAATGCGGAAGAAGAAGGAGAAGTACTCGGCGACACGGATCTCCGGATTGATCCCGAGCGTGCCGTATTGATCCAGAAAATACAGGAACGCCAACGGCAACACGGCCTGGTAGCAGAACGCCGCACCGGACAGGAAGAACAGCGAGGTGGTGCCCACGAAGCCCACCAGGTAGGCTGTCTTCCCTTCGGCGCCGAACAGCGGCGCCAACAGACGCCATACCTGAAAGAAGATGACCGGACTTCCCGCCAGCACGGCGGCGAGGAACGCCACCTTGATCTCGACGAAGAAGACTTCGGCCACACCGGTTCCGATGAGGCTCTGTCCCGGTTGGAGCCGGCTTCTAAGGGGCTCTACCAGGACCTCAAAGAGTTGTGGAGCGAGCAGGAAGCTCACGACGAACAAGACCAGCACGGCTGCCAGCGATCGGGTCAGCGACGAACGCACCCTTTCCAGCTCATCGGTGAGTCTCGGGAGTATCGGGGTCATGGCACCGGTGATCAAGCGTTGCCGACGGAGGACGGACAGCGCTGGGCGCGTTCGCGGAATCTCGCCGTCGGGCACTCCCATCTGTACCAGATCACCTCACCAGGCGCGATGGAACCCCCGCGAACAGACGAATTCCGCACTCCAATCTCTTTTGGAGCGCATATGTATTGAACTGGCGAACGAATCAGGATAAGAGAGTGTGGTTGACGTATGAAACACGCGACGTCATTGAACCGACGGCTAACGAGAAGGAGGCAGTTGTGAACTTTTCAACCAAACACGCGAAGGTACTCGGCAGGTTCGCTATTTCCCTGGGGGCCCTCACCCTGATGGGTACTGCTTGTGGGCCTATTGAACACGAACACCCACAGTACAAGGTCAACGTTCAGGCGGTCGAAGCCGCGACCAAGAAGTCGCAGGGTGCCGCCAGTGACGCAGCGGCTGCTGCCAAGAAAGCCGACGGCGCTGCCGCGCGGGCCGAAGCCGCGGCCGGTAAGGCAGGGGAAGCCGCCGCGCGGGCCGAAGCCGCCGCGGAACGAGCCGAACGCGCCGCCGCGAAGGCAGAGGCGATGTTCGAAAAATCCATGAAAAAATAGCCGTACGGTGACCTTCGCGAGATAACGCGAGGTCACCTCCTCACCCGGATGGGGAATCGCTCCATGAGAGCGATTCCCACGTTCCGTGCTACCGGCCAATCCGGACTTCGTAATAGCCATACAGCCGTGGTGTAAAGCGCCACGCCGCCTGCAACCAAGCCAAGAAAGCTCAGAACCTGCACCAGCAGCGTTCCCGAGCCCAAATCCAACTGCATTCGTCCGGCCACCAGGAACAGCGGACCCGCCATTACCGCCGCGGCCGTGAGATTCCGCCACAGTGACGAGAGGTACTCTCTCCAGGCAAATCCCCCAAGACGGCGGGTCGCGAGCCACATGAGCGCCGCGAACTGAAAGGTCGCGGACAACGAGTTGGCTAGCGCCAGGCCCGCATAGGACAGGCTGAGGGCGCCGATGCCCTGACTCAGAGCCGCCACCGCCAGCACGAACGGGTTGTCCCCCTCGACGGCATCCACGCGGCCCATCAGCATCAGGCTCAGGAACAGGTTGAGCACGAAGGTCCAGAACGCCACCCTGACCGGCGTTTTCGTATCCTGCATGGCGTGAAACAGGGGAACGAGAACGCGTGAGGCGGAGACGGCCCACAAACCCATGGCGAGGAACACCAGAGCCCGGGCGCTGGCCAGCACGTCCGCGGCCCCGAACGCTCCTCGTTGGAACAGCAGCGAGAACGCGGGCACGGCGATGACCATCAACCCCAGGGCGGCCGGTAGCGAGACGAAGTTCACCATCCGGAGCGAATAACCGAGAGTCATCTTCAAACCGGAGACGTCGTTACGCGCGGCCAACGACGAGAAGCTCGGCAGCGCCGCCGTGCCCAGGGCGACGGCAAACACCCCCAGTGGGAACTGGAGCAGCCGGTCGGCGTAATAGAGGTAGGAAACGCTGCCCGGCTCCAGCAGCGAAGCCAGAATGGTGCTGACAAGGACGTTCAACTGATAGACGGCGGCTCCGATGACCGCGGGACCCATGAGCCGCAGGAACCTGAGCAGCGCCGTATTGCGAAAATCCAGGCTTGGCCGCCAGGAAAACCCGTGCCGGTGGAGAAAGGGTAACTGCAGCAGCAACTGCGCCACGCTGCCGAGCAGGACGCCGTAGGCGAGGCACAGGACCGGTTGGGACAGGAAGGGGATCAGCAGGAAGGCGGACGCGATGATCGACAGATTCAGCAGCACCGGCGCCACCGACGGAGCCATGAAATGGCGAAAGGTGTTCAGATAACCCATGGCGAGGGCCACGAGACTGACGAAGAAGATACTCGGGAACATGACCCGAACCAACTGCACGGTGAGGGAGAACTTCTCCGGTGTCGCGGAGAACCCCGGCGCGAACAAGCGGGTGAGCGGGGACGTAAAGAGCAGGCCCGCGGCGGTGAGCAGGATCAGGAACAGCACCGCGAAGGTCACGATCACGCGGCTGGCGTCGACGGCCTCCCGCCGGCCCCGGGTGGTCAGATATTCGGAAAGAACCGGCACGAAACCCGCGGAAAGGGCCCCCTCCGCGGTGAGGCGCCGCAACAGGTTCGGAATTCTGAAGGCGACAAAAAACGCGTCGGCCGCACTTTGCGCGCCCAGAACGTACCCGATGACGATATCCCTTGCGAGGCCCGACACGCGGCTCAGGAGAGTCAGGGAACCGACCACTGTCGTCGCTTTGGCTACCCTGCCGAACTCCCTCGCCGTTGACTCATCACTCATGCGGTGCTACAAGACTAGTCTTTCAGGAGGTAAACTTTGGCGAACCACAAATCGGCAGTCAAGCGACACCATCAGAGCATCAAGCGCCATCATCGTAACCAATCGGTCCAGTCCAGCGTCAAGACGTTGATCAAGAAGGTCAAGGCTACCATCGACGGCAAGAACCCTGAAGCCATCGCGGAAAAGATCAGGGAAGTCAACGGTATGCTCGACAAGGCCGTGGGCAAGGGAGTCATCAAGCGCAATACCGCGTCGAGAAAGCTCTCCCGTCTGGCTCGGGCCGCCCATCAGGCCGTGACCTCGGAGGGTTCCGCCGAAGCGACACCCTCAACGTAAAAACCCCTCCGCCATCCGCTGCCGTACCAAACGGGCGAACCTTTCGAGCAGCCGTTTCCTGGCCCTCGTGCGAGAATCTTCGGCCAGTCTGGCATCGGCCAACCGGCTCACGTCTTCCAGGTTCAGCGCTTTTTCGAGGAATCCGGAGGAACCGGGCACGACTGCGCCTCTCGCGGCGTCGTAAACCTCCCGGAGCCTCAGGACTTGCCGCGGCCACAACACTTCCTTCGACTGCCTGCGCCGAAGCGTCGCTTCCGCGTCGAATAGGGCTTCCACCTGCAAGACCTCATCGAACCGATTGACCGAGACGTTCCTGATTCCGTAGTTCCGTATGACTCCCGAAAGAATCGCGTCCGCGTCTTCCGGCCGTTCCGCCACCCGTGGCCTCGGCTGGGCCGACAACTCCCGCCTGAGTGCCAGCGCCAGGCCGTCCTCCAGGCCTACCACGCGGGTGCGATTGATGAAGGGCTCTACATAGACCGTGCCGACATCGTCCGGCAGCGCCGCGTTGGAGTCCACGAACCGATAGCCACACCCTCCCGCCAGAAGCACCACGGCCAACGAGACCCACAGCAGCAAGGCGCATCCGCGGTTCAAGCTGATCCCTTCAGTGGCATCTTCCCTGTGGTTGATACAGGACACTACACCAGCACGATGTTGACCAGCCGGCCGGGGACCTGCACGACTCGCCGGACGGAGCGGCCGTCGATGAAAGACGCCACCCGCGGGTCGGCCAGCGCGGTCGTCTCGATGTGCTCCGCGCCGGCATCCGCCGGAACGGAAACCTTTCCGCGCAGCTTGCCGTTGACCTGCACGACGATGAGCTGGCTGTCCTGAACCAGCGCCGCCTCGTCGTACTCCGGCCACCCCACGTCCGCCAAGGCTTCGGTGTGGCCCAGCCGCTCCCACAGCTCGCTGGCGACGTGCGGCACGAACGGCGCCAGAAGAACGATCTCGGTCTCCAGGGCGGCCTTCGCCAACGCCGCTCCGCCCTCCGCTTGGAGGTCGTCGCCGCTCACCGAGCTCACGGTGTTGTGGAGCTCCATGACGGCTGCGATGGCGGTGTTGAAATGAAACCGCTGTTCGATATCGTCCGTGACCTTCTTGATGGTCCAGTGGATCCGGCGGCGCAACTCCTTGAGTCCGTCCGTGGACGCGATGCGGCTGGAATCCGCCGCCACGTCCGCCAACTGCTCACGGTGGCTCATGGCGAAACGCCACACGCGGTTCAGGAACCGGTGGGCTCCCTCGACCCCCTGGTCGCTCCAATCCAGGTCCTTCTCCGGCGGGGCCGCGAACAGCGTGAACAGACGCGCCGTGTCCGCGCCGTAGCGATTGATGAGCTCGTCCGGGTCGACCACGTTCATCTTGGACTTGGACATCTTGGCCCCGTCCTTGATGACCATGCCCTGGGTCAAAAGATTCGTGAAGGGCTCCGCCACCGACAACCAGCCCATGTCCCGCAGAACGCGGGTAAAGAAACGGGCATAAAGCAGGTGCAGCACCGCGTGCTCGACGCCGCCCACGTACTGGTCCACGGCCATCCAGTAGCCCGTCCGTTCCCGGTCCAGCGGTTGACCGTCCTCGTCGGGACAGGCGTAGCGCGCGAAGTACCACGATGATTCCACGAACGTGTCCATGGTATCGGTCTCCCGGCGGGCCGGGCCACGGCACGTCGGACACGCGGTCTCGTAGAACTCCGGAAGATTGGCCAACGGCGATCCGCCGGCACCCGTGAACTCCACGTTGGTGGGGAGCCGTACCGGCAACTCGTCCACGGGGACCGGGACCATGCCGCAGCCGTCGCAATAGACCACGGGGATGGGCGCCCCCCAGTATCGCTGACGGGAGATGCCCCAGTCCCGCAACCGGTAGCGGACGGTTCCCTTGCCCCAGTCCCGTTCCTCGAGGAACGCGGCGACCGCGCCCCGGCCTTCCCCGCTGCCCAGGCCGCTGAAGCTGCCGCTGCCGGCCATCACGCCGTCATCCGTGTACGCCTCGGTCATATCCTCGGCAACCAGGGTGGCGCCGCGCGGGTGGATCACCGGACGCACCGGAAGGTCGTACTTCCTGGCGAACTCGAAGTCCCTCTGGTCATGGGCCGGAACCGCCATGACCGCGCCGGTGCCGTATTCCATGAGCACGAAATTGGCCAGATAGACGGGGATCTTCTCCTGGGTGAACGGGTTGAGACAAAACGCACCGGTGAAGATGCCCTCCTTCTCCACCTCAACGTCGCCGCGCCGCGAATGGCTGATCCGCTTCACCCGTTGGGCGAACTCCTCCACCGCGCGTTGTTGCGGCGTGCCTGCCGACAGCTCCAGGGCCAGGGGATGTTCGGCGGCCAGGGAAACGAAAGTCGCCCCGTAGATGGTGTCCTGGCGGGTGGTGAAGACCGTGAGGTCGCCTTCCCGGTCCACCAGCGGGAAGCGGATCTCGGCGCCGATGGATTTCCCGATCCAGTTGCGCTGCATGGTGAGCACCTTGTCCGGCCACCCCTGGAGTTCGTCGCATCCCGCCAGCAAATCCTCGGCGTAGGCCGTGATGCGGAAGAACCACTGGGGCAGCTCGCGCATGACCACCTCTCGCTCGCAGCGCCAACAGCAACCGTCCACCACCTGCTCGTTGGCCAGAACGGTCCGGCAACCGCTGCACCAGTTGACCGCCGAGTTCCTCTTGTACGCCAGGCCGCGCTTGAGCATCTCCAGGAAGAACACCTGCTCCCAGCGATAGTAGCTCGCATCGGACGTGGCCAACTCACGGGTCCAGTCGTAGCTGAAGCCCATCTTCTTGAGCTGCGCCCGCATGTAGTCGATGTTCTCCACGGTCCACCGGGCGGGATGGACCTTGTTGGCGATGGCGGCGTTTTCCGCGGGCAGGCCAAAGGCGTCCCAGCCCATGGGGTGAAGCACGTTGAATCCGCGCAT
Organism: uncultured Binatia bacterium (SeqCode); assembly: GCA_965221155.1. Classification (GTDB taxonomy): domain Bacteria; phylum Desulfobacterota; class Binatia; order UBA9968; family JAJDTQ01; genus JAJDTQ01. The sequence continues at coordinate 4,939,879 of OZ244869.1, forward strand.
GCGCTTGTAGCGCGCGATCACGTCTCCGATGGAGTAGTTCCGCACGTGGCCCATGTGTATCCGGCCCGACGGATAGGGAAACATCTCCAGCAGATAATACTTGGGCAGGTCCGGGGTCTCGTCCACCCGAAAGCTCTCGAGTCGCTCCCACTCCCCCTGCCATCTCTTCTCGATATTCCAGAACTCGTACTTCTCAATCATGGTTCCGGCCGCTCACTCTCATTCTCCTTGAGTCCTTTGGCCTGCGCGACGTGGTCGAGCACTCCGTTGATGAACGCGGAGGAACCGTCCGACCCGTAGCGGTTGCCGATCTCGATGGCTTCGTCGATGCTGACGTTCAATGGAATGTCCGGGCAAAAGAGCAGCTCGTACGTGGCGAGCCGAAGGATGATGAGGTCCACCTTCGACAGGCGGCCGAGCTTCCAGTTGTCCACGGCCTCCTCGAGCAACCCGTCGATTTCCACGCGGTGCTCCACGGCGCCGGCAATCAGGCGCTGGGCGAAATCCCTGGCCGCGGGACGCGACGGGAAATGACCCCAGAAACTGTCCGGACCCGTGGGAGAAGGGTCTCCGGTGATCTCCATCTGATAGACCACCTGCAACGCCAGCTCCCTAGCCTTGCGGCGAATACTCACCATCGAATCGTTACGATTGGAACCGGAGCCCGGGATGTCAGGAGAGCTCTTGGCTCAAGCTCGCCATTTCAATGGCAGTGACGGCAGCCTCGAATCCCTTGTTGCCCATCTTCGCCCCGGCGCGATCGACGGCCTGCTCCACCGTGTTGGTGGTCAACAGGCCGAAGGCAATGGGGATACCGTGCTGGTTCATGGCATTGCCCACCCCTCGCGAGGCTTCACCGCAGATATAGTCGAAATGGGGCGTGTCCCCGCGAATAACGGCCCCGACACATATCAGCGCGTCGTACTTGCCGCTTTTCGCCATCTTGTGGGCGCAGAAGGAAATCTCGAAGGCGCCGGGGACCCACACCACGTCCACGTGCTCGTCCGTGTCCGCCCCGTGCCGCCTCAGGGCGCTCACCGCGCCGTCGAGGAGCCGCTCGGTAATGAAGCCGTTGAACCGGCTGGCGATGATGCCGAACCTCATTGCCGTGGCGTCCAGTTTTCCTTCGATCACTCGCATGGCCGGCACCTTCAGTGGGTTAGTGCAGGTCGTCCTTGACGTTGGTCAGGAGATGCCCGAGCTTGTCGCGTTTCGTCTGCAGATAGCCGGCATTGCCGCGGTGGGGCTTGACCTCCAGCGGAATCCGTTCGCTCACCGACAAGCCATAGCCCTCCAGGCTGACGATCTTGCGCGGGTTGTTGGTCAACAGGCGCAGCCGCTGGATGCCCAGGTCGCGCAGTATCTCCGCCGCCACCCCGTAGTCCCTCAGGTCCACCGGAAACCCCAGCTCCAGGTTCGCCTCCACCGTGTCGCGCCCCGCGTCCTGCAACGCGTATGCCTTGATCTTGTTGGTCAGGCCGATCCCGCGGCCCTCCTGATGCATATAGACGATGACGCCGCACTCTTCCTGGTCAATGATCCGGATCGCCGCCCGCAACTGGTCGCCGCAGTCACACCGTTGCGACGAAAACACATCCCCGGTGAGGCACTCCGAATGCACGCGTACCGCCACATCGTCGCGCCCGCTGACGTCACCCTTCACCAGGGCCATGTGCTCGAACGGATCGAGATTGGTCCGGTAAAGGATCGCCTTGAAGGACTTGCCGTGAATGCTCGGGAAATCTTCCTCCCACACCTGCCGGATGGTGGCTTCGTTGCGGAGGCGGGACGCGAGGAGGTCCACGATCGAGACCATTCGGAGATCATGCTGCTCGGAGAAGGCGAGGAGGTCGTCCCCCACCGCGATGGAACCATCCTCGCGAAGAACCTGACAGATGGCCGCAACGGGTTGCAGTCCGCAGAGCGCCGCGAGATCCACCGAGGCCTCCGGGGGGCCTGCCTTGGTCAACACGCCTCCCTTGCTGGCCTGGATCGGCAACACGTTGCCGGGGGTGACGAAGTCCCGGGAACCCACGTCTTGCCTGGCGGCCGTTCGGATGGTGTGCGCCCTGCCCGCCGCCGACACCTCGATGCCGAGGGCCGAGCTGGCGCCGATGGGCGCCCAGACGGGCGCCTGTCCCGGGACCTGGTTCGCCGCCGCGTCCGCGCCGAGCCCCAGCTTCTCCAGGTGCGAGGCTTCCATGGCCAGATAGAGCACCCCTCGCGCGTGCCGCAGCATGAAATTGACGTGCTCCGGCGTCACCTTCTCGGCGGGCATGCACACGAAGCCCACCCCATCGTCGCTTTCCTCGTCCATGAGCAGGATCGGACGACCCTGACCGAGCTCTTCCCGGATGGTTTCGATGGGAGTCAATGACATGTCTTGTGTCGAGCGTCCTGTCAGGTTGATTGGGTTGGCAATTCGCTGGTGTCTTGGATACGCCGGCCGCGTCGTTCGTGCCGCCGCGCGGGCGGGTTTGAAACCCGCCCCTACAGGCCCGGCGCGCCCATGCGATAGGCTTTCACGAACTGGAGAACGTACTTACCAATGATGTCGGCTTCGAGGTTGACTCTATCACCAACACCACGGCTCTGCAAATTAGTATGCGCCAGCGTGAAGGGTATGATCGCCACCGAAAACGAACGTGAAGTACACTCGTTGACCGTCAGGCTGATACCGTTCACGGCAATGGAACCCTTGGGGACGAGAAGACGGCTGACCGCACCCGGGGCGCGGAAACGGAAGGTGGTGAAGTCGCCGCTGTTGTGAATGCGTGCGATCTCTCCCACGGCATCCACGTGGCCGGTGACCCAATGTCCTCCCAGCCGGTCATTGACCTTGAGAGGCCGCTCCAGATTGACGGTGTCACCCTCACGCACATCCGCGAGATTCGTCCGCTGCAAGGTTTCGGGAGAGACGTCCACGGTGAGCCGCCGTCCGGTCTTCTTGACCACCGTCAGACAGCACCCGTTCACCGCGATGCTGTCGCCCAGCGAAATCTCACGCCCCGGCAGCGCGGTCTCGAACGTGAGATCCCCCCCGTCGTCGCCGGCGCGCCAGCGGGAAACCCTGCCGACGTCTTCGATGAGTCCCGTAAACATGGGCTGGTTCCTCACCCCGAATGCATACACCCTCGTGTAGGGGCGGGTTTCAAACCCGCCCGTGCCCGGCCCCCCCACCGGAGCCTGCGGCTCGAAGCCGGAGCCTCGAGGTTCATGCGCTTCGAAGCTCACAGGTAGGCGGATACCAGAATATCCTCGCCGAGCCGCCTGACCGCCGGGCTCGCAAGGTGCGGGCATTGACGCATTCGCGCTATGCCGAGTTCCCCCACCATGGGCGGCCCCTCGGCGCCGATGAACTTCGGCGCATAAAAGCACAGCACCTTGTCCACCACCTTCTCCGCGATGGCCCGGCTCGCCGTCACCGCGCCTCCCTCCACCATGACGCTGAGCACCCCCAGGCGACCCAGCTTTCGAAGCACGCGCCTGAACGAGATCCGGCCCTGCCTCACGGGGAAGCTCCACACCTGGACTCCCAGGTCTTCGAGCCGCTTTCTCCGAGCCGCCGGAACGCCGTTGCCGGTGACCAGTACGGTCTTCTCGGGCTGTTGCTGGTTGACCAGCTTGGCAGTGACCGGCGTCCGCAGCCGGCCATCCAGCACGATGCGCCAAGGGTCCCGTCCCCCCGGCAGCCGGCAGGTCAGTTGCGGATCATCCGCCAACACGGTGCCCGAGCCCACCAGCACGGCATCATACTCGTTGCGCAGCCGATGGACGTACTTCCGTGCGGCCGGTCCCGTCACCCATCTGGAGTCTCCGGTGGCGGTGGCGATCCTGCCGTCCAGGGAGGCCGCCAACTTGAGCGTGACGAAGGGAAGCCCTTGAGTGACGTGCTTGACGAAGGCCTCGTTCAGCCGGCGGCATTCCTGCTCCCGCACCGGCACGTCGACCCGAACACCGGCCTCCCTGAGTGCGCTCACCCCGCGGCCGGCCACCAGGGGATTGGGGTCCACCATCCCCGCCACCACCCGCCTGACGCCCGCGTCGAGGACCGCCCTGGCACACGGGGGCGTGCGGCCGAAATGGCTGCAAGGCTCCAGATTGACGTAGAGCGTGGCGCCGCGGGCCGCGTCACCCGCCTTTCGGAGCGCCACCACCTCCGCGTGATCATCGCCGGCCCGGGCATGATAACCGCGCCCCACGATGCGGCCGTCCCGCACCACCACCGCTCCCACCATGGGGTTCGGACTGGTCCGGCCCGCGGCCCTGCGCGCCAGTTTCAGGGCCGCCTTCATGTAAACCTGATCGCTGTCCTGGGAGACGTTCATCCCTTTGTCGAGGGAGCCGGCCTCGTTCCGTCCCAAATTTAACCCCTCTCCCTCTGGGAGAGGGTGGCCGAAGGCCGGGTGAGGGCGCCACAACAACTCTGCCCGCTCCGAAGCACCCTCACCCCGACCCTCTCCCGGAGGGAGAGGGGGTCGGAGGGCTAACGGCCCGCGGGGTCTTCCGTCGCGCCTTCCGTGCAGTCCCCACGGCCGGGGCCACAGTCCGTTGCTTTCGCTCGTGGAGCAGGTCCTCCAACTCCACCATGAACTCGTCCAGGTCCTTGAAAGAGCGGTAGACCGAGGCGAATCGCACATAGGCGACCGTGTCGGTATCGTGAAGCTCGCGCATCGCGGCCTCGCCGACAATCGAGCCCGGTATCTCCTTCTCCCCTCGTTCCTGGATCCCGCGCTCGATGCGGTCGGCGATGGCCTCGATGGCGTCCATGCTGACGGGGCGTTTCTGGCAGGCGCGCTTCAGGCCGTTGATGATCTTCAGCCGGTCGAACGCCTCGCGCCGTCCGTCCTTCTTCACCACCATGGGCATGGCTTCTTCCACCCGCTCGTAGGTGGTGAAGCGACGCGAGCACGCGATGCATTCCCGGCGCCGCCGGATCATCTCCCCGTCTTTCCCGAGACGGGAATCGATGACGTGATTATTGGACTGGCGGCAAAAAGGGCATTTCATGGCATGCCTGACGGTTCCGGGACGTGGAGGCCCGGCAGCGCCCCGCTGTCAGGGCTGGGGAGCCGGCGCCGTGGATTTCTTGCGATAGACGGGAAAGCGCTCGCACAATTCCCGCACCTCGGCGGCGATGGCTCCGAGGCCGTCGTCGTCCCCAACAAGGGCGAGTGCACGCCGGATCAAGTCGGCGATCGCCCGCATCTCCGGCTCCTTCATGCCGCGGGTGGTAACGGCCGGGGTTCCGATGCGGACCCCGCTGGTCACGAACGGGGAGCGAGTTTCGAAGGGCACGGTGTTGCGGTTGGCGGTGATCCCCGCCCGCTCCAGCGTGTCCTGGGCCAGCTTGCCGGTGAGCTCCGAGTTTCGGAGGTCCATAAGCATGAGGTGGTTGTCGGTGCCGCCCGAGACCAGGCGAAAACCACCGTCCGTCAGCGCGCCGGCCAGCGCCTTGGCGTTGGCGACGATCTGCCGTTGATAGCTGGTGAACTCCGGGGTGGACGCTTCCTTCAGGGCCACCGCCTTGGCGGCGATGACGTGCATGAGCGGGCCGCCCTGCATGCCCGGGAAGACACGGCTGTTCAGGGTCTTGGCGTGCTCCTCGCGACAGAGGATCATTCCCCCGCGGGGCCCGCGCAGCGTCTTGTGGGTCGTCGTGGTCACATAGTCCGCGTAGGGGATCGGGCTCGGGTGGCAGCCGGCGGCAACCAGTCCGGCGATGTGGGCCATATCCACCATCAACAAGGCCCCCACTTCGTCGGCGATGGCGCGAAACCTTTCGTAGTCCAGGGTTCGCGGGTAAGCGCTCGCGCCCGCCACGATGAGTCGCGGGCGATGCTCGCGGGCCAGCTCGGCCAGGGCATCGTAATCGATGGTTTCCGTCTCCGCCGACACCCCGTAAGGCACCACGGTGTACAGGCGGCCGGAGAAGTTCACCGGACTTCCCATGGAAAGGTGGCCTCCATGGGAGAGGTCCATTCCGAGGTACGTGTCGCCGGGTTTCAGCACCGCGAAGTAGACGGCCATATTGGCCTGGGTTCCCGAGTGCGGCTGGACGTTCACGTGCTCGGCCGCGAAGAGCTCCCTGGCGCGTTCCACGGCCAGACGCTCCACCACGTCCACGTACTCGCAGCCACCGTAGTAGCGCTTGCCCGGATAGCCCTCGGCATATTTGTTGGTCATCAGGCAACCCTGGGCCTCGAGAACGGCTTCGCTCACCACGTTCTCGGAGGCGATCAGCTCCAGGTTGCACTCCAGGCGTTCGCCCTCCTTGTGAATCGCTTCAAAAACTTCCGGATCGACTTGCTCCAGCCCGGCGGTGATCATCGATGACTTTCGATGTACGCGATGACGTCGTGGACGGTCTTGATCTTCTCGGCGTCTTCGTCGGAGATCTCCATCTCGTATTCTTCTTCCAACGCCATCACCAACTCGACGATGTCCAACGAATCGGCTCCCAGGTCCTCGATGAACGAAGCTTCGGGGCTGACTTCACCGTCGCTCACTCCCAGTTGTTCGCATATGATTTCCTTGACCCTCGCTTCCACTTCCGTTGCCATACCGTACCTCCTGTCTCGTATCACTAGTGCTGCGTTCCGAATATCGGGCGACCTTGAAGGCACCGGGCACCCACACCCCTCCCTCTCCCAGAGGGAGGGGTGTGAAACCAACCTCGCGACAACCCGGTCCTGGGGTCACATGTACAGGCCGCCGTTGACGCCGATGGTCTGTCCGGTAATGTATTGGCCCCCCGGACCTACCAGAAACGCCACCGTCTGAGCTACATCGTCGCTACTGCCGAAACGACCCAAGGGGATCGCGTCAAGATACTTGCTCCGGGTGTCCGCGTCCAGGCTCGCCATCATCTCCGTTTCGATGAAACCGGGAGCGACCGCATTGACGGTAATCCCGCGTGACGCCAGTTCGCGGGCCATGGATTTGGTAAATCCCACGATGCCCGCCTTGGAAGCGGCATATACGGACTGTCCAACGTTACCCATTTGTCCGGCCACCGAGGTCAGATTGATGATCCGGCCGTGCCGCTGTCGAATCATCCTCCGGCTGGCTGCCTTGGTGCAGTGGAAAACACCCCGGAGGTTGACGTCGATGATCCTATCCCAATCGGGAGCCCGTTGGCGCAGCAGTAGACCATCGACAGTGATCCCCGCATTGTTAACTAAAATATCAATTTTATCATACTGGTCAACGACATTCTTGACGGCATCCTCGACCTGATCCTGCCGGGCGACGTCAAACGGCGACAGCTCGGCGCGGCCGTTGCCGCCCAGGACCTGCTCCAGGACATCCTGTGCCGCTTCCCGGTTCTCCCGGTAGTTGATGATCACCCTGGCTCCAAGACGAGCCAGACACAGGACGATCTCCCGTCCAATGCCCCTGCTGCCGCCCGTCACCAGCGCCACCTTGTCCGCCAGTGGTCCCGCGGCCATGGTCAGACTCCCAACTCCGGCAGGAGCTTGTCCAAGTCCTCGGGCTTTTCCAGATTGAGGGTGCTCATCCGCCGATCGATCCGTCTCACGAGCCCGGACAAGACCCTCCCCGGACCCAACTCGATCACGCGCTCGCAGCCAAGCCCGGCCAGGACCTTCATGGACTCCTCCCACCGAACCGCCGCCACCACCTGCTCGACCAGAAGCGGCTTGACGCGCTCCGGGTCGGAGTTCAAGGCCGCCTCCACGTTGGTGATGACGCCCGCCCGGAACGGCAGTACCTCGACGCTCGCCAGCACCGCCCGCAGCCCCTCCGCCGCCGGTTTCATCAGCGCGCAGTGGAACGGAGCGCTCACCGCCAACTCCACCACTTTCCTCGCGCCCCGGTCGCGGGCCAGTTGCACCGCTCGCCGGACCGCCTCGCGGGCGCCGGAAATGACCACCTGTCCGCCGCCGTTCAGGTTGGCTGGAGCCGCCACCTCACCCTGCCCGGCGATTTCGCAAACCTCACGCACCGCCGCCGCCTCGAGCCCGAGGATCGCGGCCATGCTCCCCTCTCCCTCGGGTACGGCCTGCTGCATCAGGCGGCCCCGCTCCCGGACCACCTTGACCGCGTCCGCCAACGCGAGGGCCCCCGCGGCGACCAGGGCGCTGTATTCGCCGAGGCTGTGTCCGGCGACCCACGCGGGCCCGTGGGTACCATGGCCTTGCAGCACCCGGAGCGCGGCTACCGATACCACCAATACCGCCGGCTGAGTGTTTTCCGTCCGGTTCAGATCGGCGTCCGGGCCGCCAAAGCAAAGCTCGCGGAGGTCCAGGCCCAACGCGTCCTCCGCTTCCTCGAAGACCGCGCGCGCTTCCGGGAACCGGTCACACAGGCCTCTTCCCATGCCCACGTGCTGTGAGCCCTGGCCCGGAAAAACGAACGCGGTGCCGTTTCGGTCCGTCATCAGTCTCGTTTGGCCAACGCACTCGCGATATACCCGTTGATGTCCTGTGAAACGGCTTCAGCCGCTACCCGGACGGCATTCTTGATGGCCTCGGCCGAGGAACCTCCGTGGGCCACGATGGCGACGCCGTTCAAACCCATCAAGGGTGCTCCACCGTAATGCGCGTAGTCGAGGCGGTCATAGGCTTGTCTGATGGCGCCCCGGCAGAAAAGATAGCCCACCCGGCTCAATAGGCTGGCCCGGAATGCTCCCTTCAGGACCGAGGAAACGAACTGCCCGAGTCCTTCCATGGTCTTCAACGCCACGTTGCCCGTGAAACCGTCACAGACCACCACGTCCACGCGGCCGTTGGTGATGTCCCGCCCTTCCACGTGACCCATGAAGTTCAACTCCGTGGAGCGCAACTCACGGACCGCCTCGCGCGTGAGGTCATTGCCCTTGCCGTCCTCTTCGCCGTTGCTCAGGACGCCCACGCGCGGGTTTGCGTGACCCAGGATCTTCTCCGCGTAGATGGCGCCCATGTGCGCGAACTGGACCAACTGCCGCGGCTTGCAGTCCGTGTTGGCGCCCCCGTCCAGGAGCACCGTCCCCCCGGACATCGAGGGGGTCACCGTCAGGATCGCCGGGCGGTCCACTCCCGGCAATCGGCCGAGCACGAACATGCCGATGGCCAGCATGGCTCCGGAATTCCCGGCGCTCACCAACGCGTCACCCTCACCGGCCTTCAACCGGTCAAAGGCCACTCTCATGGAAGAAGCCTTCTGTTTCAGCGCGCGGCTCGGCGAGTCGTGCATGTCGATGGTGCAGGCAGCGGGGAGGACACGTACGGCTGACGGGTTGAACTTGTGACGCGACAACTCGGACTCCACGGCGTCCGATTGGCTTATCAGGGTGACCTCCACGCCGTATTCTTCCGCGGCCCGGAGGGCACCCGCTACGACAACGCCCGGGCCGTGGTCACCGCCCATCGCGTCAACGATAATCCGCCGCATCACGGACAAAGAGAAGGCAACGTTAGTGTCGTGTCCCACATAAGAGTTGACAAATCTGCTGGTCTTTTTCGCCGTCGGCCGCGTTGCTCTTCCTCGCGTGGTAACGGCCACTGCTCGTCCTGAGCCCTTCGACAAGGCTCAGGACAGGCTTCGCGCAGCGAAGTCGAAGGACGCCTTGCCGACAACGAAAAAACCTGCGCATCTTTGTCAACTCTTATGTGGGACACGACACTAGGCTTCCTCGCCGGGTGTCACGGAACGGGCCTTGTAGTAGCCGCAGCCGGCACAGACTCTGTGCCTCAGGGTCGCTGCGCCACAGCGCGAACACGTTACCCACTGAGGGGCGGCAATAGCGTCATGAGAGCGGCGCTTGTTTCTCTTGCTGTTGGAGGTTCTTCTCTTGGGTACGGGCATGTCTGATATCCGTCCTGCCTGTTCATTTCTGCCGATTCGCCGGCCTTACCGGGTCCAATCGGAGGTTACGGAAAACGGCCATGCGGGGGTCCCCCGGCAACGTGCACCCGCAGCCAATCCGGTTCAACTCGGCACCGCAACCGGGGCACAGGCCACGACAGCCTTCGCTGCACAGCGGCCGGAGGGGCAGGGCGAGTAAGGTTTGCTCACGGACGTAGGGCGAGAGGTCGATATCCTCCCCGGAGTAGAAACTCAAACCCATTTCGTCCGCCGTGAGTTCCATGTTTTTATTAGTCGGAAGGGGTTCCGGGGTCAACACGAAGTCGAAAGATTTTTCGATAACGAGCGGGATGCTCTCCAGACAACGGCTGCAGTCCCCTTCCGCCTCCCCCTTCAGGCCGCCATGGAAAAAGATCTCTTGGCCGGACCGGTAACAGGTCACTTGCACGTGGATCGGCGCAGGAAAGCGTACCGCCCCCGAGAGTCCATCCTGGTCGATGTCGGGTATCTCGGAGAAACGGCTTTCCCTGGGTACGGTGTCGATCCGGTTCAGGGGAATTCTCAAGGCGGCTCCAGTTACCGACATCTTCTTACCCGGCAAATGCCGCCCTTGTCAACGTGGAGTCTCCGGCAGGGACACGGGCTAACACCTTGTGAACGCGGACTGTTTCTGTTAACGCAAGAGGCCGTGGGTTGCCTGGACTATCTTGGAAGGCTGGAATCGGACCGCTCATTCGTCGTCCCCCGAACGGGGGAACCCGTCGGAGGCAGGGCGTGAACGCGCGGTTGGGCTTGCTACATGCCGTTCTGCCGGCCACGGTCGATCTCAGTTCCAAGGTGCCGGCGAGTCATCCGTCCGCACGGAACCTGGGCACCGAGAGAATGGGCTCCGGGACCATCGTCGATCCCACGGGCACCATCCTGACCGTCAACTACGTCGTCAACGGAGCCGAAGCCATCACCGTCACGCTGTCGGACGGGAAGGAATACCCTGGCCGTCTCACGGCACAGGACTTCGACTCCGGTCTTGCCCTGGTCAACATCGACGCCGTGGATCTCCCGTACCTCCGCCCGGCCGAGACCGTCACCGTAGGCCAGCCGGCGTTCATGGTCGCCAGCAGCGGGCAGCAATCCCGACGGGTCAGTGACGGCGGCGTCACCTCCCTCGAGGGTTACGACGGACAGTGGGAATACCTGCTTGAACGATCCATCCGGTTAAGCGCCTTCAATCCCGGCTTCGGCGGCGGCACGCTGGCCGACTCCCGGGGCCGCCTCATGGGGGTGGTGTCCCTGAATCTGAACGAGATCGGCAAGTTCACGTTGGCGATCCCGGTGGAATACTACCTTCGAGACGCGGATGAGTTGAAACGGTTCGGGCGGGTCCGCAGCCGACCGCCTCGCCCCTGGCTCGGCCTCTACCCTCAAGCTCTGGGAGGGCACGTGGTCGTCACCGGGGTCACACCGTCGGGGCCCGCCGAGAAGTCCGGCCTGAAACAGGGTGACATCATCCTCACGGTCGAGGGCCAGGAAGTGCAGACGCGCCCCCAACTCTACCGGGAAGTCTGGAAGAAACACGCCGGGGACGCCATCACCTTCCACGTGATCCGGGGAGACGGTTCACTGGACGTCCAGGTGGCCAGCGGCGACCGCTGGGACTTCAACCAGTCCAACCCGCCAGGCGGAAAAGCCGGCAACTGACCCGCGTGAAGCACGTCACCACTTATCGGGTCATCTATGGCGACACGGACCAGATGGGGGTGGCCTACTACGCCAACTATCTCCGGTGGTTCGAGATCGGCAGGACCGAGTTCATGCGTGAGGCCGGGATACCCTACGAGCGGGCGGAACGGGAGGGGATCTTTTTCCCGGTCACCGAAGTACAGTGCCGTTACCGCAAACCGGCCCTCTACGACAACCTGCTCCGGATCGAGACGACCGTCGAATCCCTGAGCCGCGTGGCGCTGAAATTCCACTATTGGATCGGCCTCGAAGGAACCCGCGTCACCCTCGCGTCAGGTTGGACGAAACACGCCTGTCTCGACCGCGACCGCAAGGTGACCAGGCTGCCCGGCGCGTATGCACTGGCGTTGGGATTGAACCCCGGGTAGGGACCCGCAACACGGGCGGGTTTGAAACCCGCCCCCTACAAATCGTCGGCAGGGCGCGGTGACCATGTAGGGACGGGTTTCAAACCCGCCCGCGCCTGCAACGCGCTACCGATCGTCCGAAGCGGCAGAGTTCTCTCCCGCGGCACCGACACCGCAATACGTCTCCGCCACCTGCCGCAACAGTGCGATATTGTCCGTATGACCGGTCATATTCGCCGTCACGCGGCCGCGTACGGGCCGGCCGATGAGTGAGAAGTCCCCGACGATATCCAGGATCTTGTGACGCACGAACTCATCATCGAATCGGAGGGTCGTGTTGATCACCTTCTCGTCGTCGATGAGGATGCAGTTGCCGAGCCGGCCGCCCTTGATCAGTCCCAGCCGCTCGAGTTTCTCGAAATCACGCAGGAAACCGAAAGTCCGAGCCGGAGCGATCTCGTCACGGAACGAGTCCGCCCCCTTGTAGACATACGTGTACTCCTGCGTTCCCACGGGGCTTGGATACCGCAGCCGATAGTGAACGGTGAAGCCGTCCGCCGGCTCGATGATGATCTCCTCTTCCCCGTCCCCAACGACGCGAAGGGTCCGGTCGATGACGATCTCCGGGCGCTTTCCCTGCTGCTCTTCCACGCCGGCTTCCTCGATCAACCGGCAGAACTCGATGGCGGAACCGTCCATGATGGGAATCTCGCCATACATCTTGATCAGCAGGTTCGTGATCCCGTACGAGTGGAGCGCCGCCAACAGGTGCTCCACCGTCCCCACCACCACGCCGTCCCGCTGCAGCGAGGTGGCGAAATCAGTGGAGCGTACGTAGTCCAAATGGGCAGGGACCGTGGCATCGGCGGAGATTCCGCCGAAATGGATACCGCTGTTCTCCGGCAAAGGGTGCAGAATAACGCCCGTGCTGACACCCGAATGCAGCCCCAGACCGCATGCCACCACGCTTTTCTTGAGGGTCCTTTGCGGCACGCCGCTGCCGCCGTTGCCATGGAAGCCGGACTGGTATGCCGGCTGCCCGACGCCGCCGCTTCCGGGCGCTTGGAGCCTCTCCTCGCTGGTCGAGGCCTCTCGCCTCGCGTCACCGCAAGCCCGCTCGATGGTGGCCAGCAAGCCGTCCAGGGACAGCGGCTTTTCGATAAAATCAAAAGCCCCGAGCTTGGTCGCCGTCACCGCCGTGTGGATGCTCCCGTGGCCGGAGATCATGATGACTCGGGCCTCCGGATGCTCCCGCCGAATCTGCTTGAGAAGCCCGATCCCGTCCATTTCGGGCATCCAGACGTCCAGGAGGATGACGTCGGGAGCTTCTTTCGCTACCAGGCTCATGACTTCCGACCCGTCCAGGGCCGCGATCACGCGGTAGCCCTCGTCCGTGAGAATCTCCCGCACGGTTTCGCGAATGACGTCCTCGTCGTCCACGACCAGCACGGTTCGTTGCACTGACTGCATGGTTGCTGGATCCTCCCTGGTCCCTCTTCGTCCGGCGCCGGATACCGGATCTGCGCGGGCATGGCTCCGGCTCAGGAAGCCTCGCTGGTGCGGACATCCAACGGGTCCGCCTGCGCCGCCACCGGAAACTCGATGATGAAGCGCGTGCCGTGGGGCTGATTCGGACGCACGCGAATGTAGCCCCGGTGATCGGCCACGATGGTCCCGACAATTGACAAACCGAGTCCGGTGCCCTCTTTCTTGGTGGAGTAGTAGGGTTCGAAGACCCGGCCCCGATCCTCCCGGGCGATGCCTTCACCCTCGTCCGCCACCTCCAGGCGAACCATGCCGAAGGTCTCGTCGAACCGGGTCGCGATCTCGATGCGTCCTTTCCCGTCCAGGGAAGCCACGGCGTTGTCCAGCAGATTGAACAGGGCGCGGTTGATTTGCTCGCGATCCAGCTCCACGGACGGGATCGATGCCTGCTCCGAGAAATCGAACTCGACTTCGCGGTGCCCCTCCTTGAACAGGAACAACGCTTCGCGGACCACCTCGTTGAGATCGTCCGGCAGGAGCTGCGCGGTGGGCAGCCGCGCGAAGTTCGAGAACTCGTTCACCAGGGTTTTGAGCTCATCCACCTGCCGGATGATGGTGGACGTACATTTGTCCAGGACACCCCCGTCTCCGTCCAGGACGTTCTCATAGCGCTTGCGAAGACGCTGCGCGGAGAGCTGGATCGGCGTGAGCGGATTCTTGATCTCGTGAGCGATACGGCGCGCCACCTCGCGCCACGCCTCCACGCGCTGGACCTGTTGGATCTCGGTGATGTCCTCCATGAAGACCATGATGCCGAGCGTGTGGCCGTCGTCGTCCTGGAGGCTGGCGGCCACGGTCATAAGCGTCCGGTTGCCGTCAGGACCTCCGAGACGGATGCCGCGTTCCACACCCCCGCCCCCCTTCACCTGTTCGATCACCTCCAGCAACGGTCGCAGCTCGGGGGTTCGCAACGCCTCCTCGTAGTGCCGGTGGAGCACCTCCGACGCCTCCAGGCCGAGGGTCTGTTCGGCTGCCTTGTTGACGATGGTCACCTTGCCGAAACGATCCACCGAGATCACCCCGGCGGTGATGTTGGCCAGCAGCGTTTCCATGTACTGCCGGCGCTGCTCCAGTTCGGAGTGGGAATGCTTGAGATCCTCGGTCATCTGGTTGAAGGAAGCCACCAGCGTTCCGATCTCGTCGTCACCGCTGGTCTCGATGCGATAGTCCAGGTTGCCGTGGGCAACCTCGTGGGTCCCTTCGGCCAACTGCTGGATCGGCACGGTGATGCCCTTGGCGAGGGCGAGGCCGAACCACGTCGCCGCGAAGATCATGACGAGGGTGATGAGGAGCAGGGTCAGCATGTAGGTTTTCTTCACCGGGTCCTTGAGAATGGCCAGATGTTTGTGCTCCTCGTACGATCGGGATATCTGCTGCGCCTTCTTGCTGATGCTCTTGGGCACGAAATAGTCCACCACCACGACCCCGATGATTCTCCTTCCGTCGCCGTACACCGGCACCGCGCCCCGCAGCACGTCGCCCTCACCCAGCGGTTGTGTTCGGGCCACTTCGAGTCCCCGCAGGGCGCTGTTCAGAAAATCCGCCTGGGGGCTTACCGTTACCCCCGTGGGCACCTGGTCGTTGAAGGCCTTCACCAGCGCGGTCCCATCGGGCTTGTAGATCTCCACGGTACCGAGATTGTATTCCTGCTGCTTGTCCTCCACGAGACGCTTCAGGCCGTCGAATTTCTTCGGTTCGAAGAGTTCCTCGTCACCGATGCGCTGGCTTAGCTGCCGCGCGAAGAAAAGCGCGTTGTTGGCGGAGTTCTGATAGTAGGTCAGGCTGATGTCGAGGGACCCCTTGAGTGCGTTCACGATCTGGGAGTCGAACCACTTGTCCACCGAACGGGTCACGAAGCTTTCGGCAATCAGGAACAACATCACGGTGGGCACCAGTGAGATGCCGATGAAGGCCAACACGAGCCTGCCCTGAAGACGGGAGCCCAGGATTCGCCTCCTCCGGTCCAGGACCAGCTTCAGGAGGTTCCGGGCCACGAGAAACACCAGCAGCACCAACAGGATGATGTTGATGTTGACCAGGAGAAAGAACGCGATGTTGCTGGTGAGGGAGTATTCCGCCGCGACGTCCGGCAGGAGGTCCTCGAAGAACGCGAACAGCAGAATCATCAGGGCGGCGATGAGAATCACCCACCCTTCACGCCTGCGCCGCTTCCGTTCCTCCGATCGAAGCTTCTCCGCCAGTTCTTCGTTCGTCTTGGCCGTGCTCATTGGAGTGACCTGACCGCGTGTCCCGCGTCACACCGTTCTATCGCTTCCACCCGTAAAGCACAAAAGAAATGATAGCGCTCAACAGCCAGGAATCTGCGCCGCAGGAAGACGAGGGTGTAGGGGCGGGTTTCAAACCCGCCCGCGCCTGCATGGCGCTGTCGGTCGATACACCCTCACAACAACCGCTTCTGCCGCTTCTCCCGGTCCACGCGCGACGCGGACTGGGATCGCCCCAGATGCCGGTAGGCCACCGGGGTGGCCACCCGGCCCTGCGGCCGGCGCTCGAGAAAGCCCGCCTGGATGAGATACGGCTCGTAGGCGTCCTCGACGGTGCCCCGTTCGTCGCCGATGGCGGCCGCCAGGGTATCCAGTCCCACGGGTCCGCCGTCAAACTTGTCGATGATGGTGGTGAGAATCAGCGTATCCATCTTGTCGCAGCCCTGCTCATCCACCTCCAGCATCTCCAGGGCCTGGCATGCCACGGGCCGGGTGATCCTTCCCTCGCCGTGGACCTCCGCGTAGTCCCGGACCCGCCGCAGCAGCCGGTTGGCGATACGCGGCGTGCCGCGGGAGCGGCGGGCGATCTCCATGAAGCCCGCGTCATCGCCGCCCACACCCAAGAGAGACGCGGACCGGACGAGCAGCTTCGCCAATACCTGGGGTTCGTAGAAGTCGAGCCGGAACACCGCGCCGAACCGGTTGCGCAACGCGGGGGTCAGCAAGCCGGAACGGGTGGTGGCGCCGATCAGCGTAAACCGCTTGAGGTCCAGCTTGATGGATTTGGCGCCGGGTCCCTGACCGATCATGACGTCCACCTGGAAGTCCTCCATGGCCGGGTACAGCACCTCCTCCACCACGTGGTTGAGGCGATGGATCTCGTCGATGAACAGGACGTCTCCGGTGTCGAGATTGGTGAGCAGCGCCGCGAGGTCTCCGGGCCGCTCGATGACCGGACCGGAGGTAGGCCGGATCTCCACCTCCATCTCCCTGGCGATGAGATGCGCCAGGGAGGTCTTGCCCAGACCCGGAGGGCCGTGGAAAAGGAGATGGTCCAGCACGTCGCCGCGCCGTTTGGCGGCCGTAATGGCGATCGCGAGGTTCGCCTTCACGCGGTCCTGTCCGAAATATTCGCTGAACCGTCGGGGCCGGAGGCTCGATTCGTAGACGACGTCCTCTTCGGTGCCCGCGGGGGAGATGGTCCTGTTTTCCATGAATGCCGTTCCGTTGCACAGACCGGCAGTGGGCTACCGGCTGAGTTGACGCAGGGTTTCCTTGAGCACGGTTTCCAGCTCCGAGGCTCCCTGGCCCAGCACCTGGCGCACGGCACGGTCCGCATCGGCACGGCGATAACCCAGATTCACCAACGCCGATACCGCGTCGCCTCTGATTCCGGGATCCGCCGCCGGTGGGCCAGCGTCCGGAAGTGCGTATATTCTATCACGCAGCTCCACGATCATGCGATCGGCCAGGCGCTTGCCCACCCCCGGAATCGATACCAGCCGGGCGACGTCGCCGTCCCTGAGGGCGCCCAACAATTCCCCGGCCGCCATACCCGACAGGATGTTGAGGGCCAACCGGGGGCCGATGCCCGAAACCCCGGTCAGCAGCACGAAGGCCTGCTTCTCCGCGGAGTCGAAGAAACCGAACAACTGGAGGGAGTCTTCCCGGACGTGCGTATACACCAGCAGCGTGACGGGCTCTCCCACCTCCGGCAGCCGGTAAAAGACACTCAGCGCCGTAAAAAGCTGGTAACCGACGCCGCCGACGTCGACGATGACCTCGCCCGGCGCCTTGTGGTCCAGTGTTCCGCGAACCTTGGCTATCACGACGGCTCTCGGAAGACCCGCATGGTTCAGCCTTTGCCTCCGGGAAGGGCATCCGCATCCCACCGCAACCCCCTTGAGCCTCTCCCCCTCCGGCCCGTGGCGGCCAGGACGCTGGTCTGGAAGGCGTGTAGATGGCTGTGGCATATGGCGGCCGCCAGAGCGTCCGCCGCGTCCTCCTGGGGTTCATCGGCCAGCCGCAAGATGGCCGTGACCATTTGCTGCATCTGGGCCTTGCCCGCGTGTCCGTAGCCCGTCAGGGCCTTCTTGATCTGAACGGAGTTGTACTCGGACACGGCGATGTCGCGTTCCGCCGCGGCCAGCATGGCCACGCCGCGCACCTGACCGAGCTTCAACGCGCTCTGGACGTTGCGCGCCAGAAAGACCTTCTCCAGACTGACGTGCCCAGGTTCGTGTTCCCGGATGACCTTGGCCAGCTCCGTGAATATGCGGTACAGGCGCCGGTCCTGGGACTGGCTGGGAGAAGCTCGGACCGTGCCGTGGGCGACATGTTCCAGGCGGATTCCATCCCCGCGGATCACGCCCCAGCCGGTCTTCACGGTTCCGGGGTCTATGCCCAGGATCGTTTCGATCTTTCCTTCTCCAACGACGTCAGCCGGCCTTCTCCAGGATCTCGTCGGGGATGTCGAAGTTCGCCGCGACGCTTTGAATGTCGTCGTGGTCTTCGAGTTCCTCGGTGAGGCTGAGGGTCTGCTCGGCTTCCTTCCCGCCGAGTGCGGTGGTGGTCTTGGGGATCATGGTCACTTCGGCGGAAGCCAAGGGGATCTTCCCGTTCTCGAGACTCTCTCGAACGGCGGCGAAATCCTCCGGCTGGGTGACGACCTCGAACACGTCGTCGCTCTCGGTCACGTCCTCGGCGCCGGCCTCCAGGGCCAGCCCCAGCAGCACCTCCTCCTCCACCGCCTCCTTGGACACGACGATGAGTCCCTTGCTGTCGAACATCCATGCCACGCAGCCCGTCTCTCCCAGACTGCCACCGTGCTTGTTGAACATCCGCCGGATGTCCGACACCGTACGGTTCCGGTTGTCGGTCAAGACCTGCACCAGAAAAGCCGCGCCTCCGGGGCCGTAGCCCTCGTAGCTGATCTCTTCGTAGGACACCCCTTCGAGCTCGCCGGTGCCCTTCTTGATGGCACGGTCGATGTTTTCGTTGGGCATGCTGTTGTCACGAGCCGTCTGCACGGCCGTGCGCAGGCGCGGGTTGGCCGCCACGTCTCCGCCGCCCATGCGGGCCGCCACCGTGATTTCCTTGATGAACTTGGTGAACAGCGCGCCTCTCTTGGCGTCCTTGGCAGCCTTTTTGTGCTTTATGCTACTCCACTTCGAATGTCCGGACATGGCGCGAACCTCTCCTCGAACAGCTACTTGCAAAACCGCCCGCCCATGGCGCGTTCGCAACCAAAAAGTACCACAATCCGGGTCGTTCCGTAAATGGAGCCAACCGGGCCGCCCACGCTTCCATGGGGCCGACATTGCGCTATAATCTACCCTTGATGGTTCCTGCACGTCTCTGGTGGCGGAGCGCCGGTCTCCTGTCGTGGGCCGCCGTCTTCCTTCTGCTCTCCGCCTGCGCCTCCACGAAGCCCTCCTTCACGCCCCCGGTGCCGCTCTCGCAGGAGGGCATCGCCTCCTGGTACGGGCCCGGCTTCCACGGAAAAAAGACCACCAGCGGAACCGTTTACGACCAGTACGCCATGACCGCCGCGCACCAGACCCTGCCGCTGGGCTCCAGCGTGGTGGTCACCAACCTCACCAATAGCAAGTCGGTGACCGTGCTGATCAACGACCGGGGACCATTCGTCAAGGAGCGGGTGATCGACCTTTCGTACGCCGCGGCTCTGGCGGTGGACATGATCGGACCGGGAACGGCGCCGGTTCGCGTCGATGTCGTGGACACCGGCGGACACCGGCTCACCGGCATCCCCGACCGCCTCGACTACACCGTGCAGGTGGGAGCGTTCGCGGACCTGGAAAAGGCCCGTGAGCTCAAGGCTCGACTCGAGGGTAGCCACGACTGGCCTGTAGTCATCGAACCCCAGGAGAACTACTACCGGGTCCGCGTCGGCACCTTCGTCGACTACTCCGCGGCCAAGGACTACGGCGCCCGCCTGTCCCGGGAGGGGTTGCCCGCGGTGATCGTGGAGAAGTGGCCGCCGGTTCCCCCGTAGGGGCCGCCCTGCTCAGTCAACCTGGTGCGCCCCTGTACCGGTCCGTTTACCAATCTGTTTGTTTTCCTTGCCGTCGGCTGAACCCTGCGCAGGAGCGATGCGTGTGTGACCTCTGCCGGTTCCCGAACAGGCTCTCAACTAAAGAACGTTCCAAGACCGCCGAAGATTAATGAGAGTGCAGCACCCTGCGCGCCGCATCCCGTGGATGCGAGAACAGGTTTCGTTTCCCGGTCCGGAACATCGTTCGCGCTGTCTTGTCCGGGCTGACGCAGGGACTGTCCGAGGGAACCAGCAAATGCAAGGCGGCGTTGGGCTCTTGAGCGGCTGATGCGGAAGGAGTGCCTCATGGCGCAAGGCATGTATGATATGATGCGGGGGTGCGGCGATGGATGATGCCGCCTACCGGCGGCTCGCGTATCCGCGGATGGTGCGGGATCCGATAGAAGGGTTCGTGGGGCGGGATTGGAGCAAGGAGTTGGACCTGGAGACGTTGGTGGGGAACGAGTTGACGGCGTACCAACCGAGGCAACGGTACTGTCTGGTACACGTCGGCGACTTGACGGACTTTCGTTTACGCCTCGACCAGAAAGTACCGGTCACCCTCCCGGTGGACCCGTTCCTCGGCCACGAGTTTCAACAGGTGGGCCTCGACGGACGAGTGGGCCACGCGCATGAGCGCGGGCGGGTAGTCCACGTAGATGACCGCCACCAGATCGCCGATGGAATGGCGTCCTTCGCGCAGGCCCTGCAGGATCTGCTCCTCCCGCGCCAGCCGATGGTCGATGTATTCCCGGATCTTGGCCATGGGGTCGGTCACGAACGGACCGTGCCCCGGAAGCAGCAGGCGGATGTCCAGTGAGAGGAGCTTCTCCAGGGACTCCATGTAGTGGACCATGTTCCCTTCGCCCGCCGGCACCACCGTGGTGCCCTTGCCCAGGATGTGGTCCCCGGAGAAGAGGATCTTCTTCTCGCGCTCGTAAAAGCAGCAGTGCCCGGCCTCGTGCCCCGGGGTGAACACCACCTCGAGCTCGCCGCCGTCGTAGGCGATGCGGTCTCCCTCGACGTAGGTGAAGTCCTCGCCGCCGAGATGCCCCGCGCGCACGCGCGAGATGCCCACCTCCGCGCCGGTCCGCTGCTTCAACGCCAGCGCGCCGCCGCAGTGGTCCATGTGGATGTGGGTCAGCAGGATCCGGGTGATGCGGGTGCCGCCCAGCGCCTCCATCTCGGCCAGCAAACCGTCGAGGTTGGCATCCGAGCCCAGGGCGACGTCGATGACGGTGATCTCCCCGCGGCCGAGTAGATACTGGTTGGTACCCCGGAGGGTCATGTACCCCGGGTTGGTGGCGGTCAGACAGCGGAGGTTCTCGGCGTTCTCTACCTGGGGCATGGCCTTGTACTCCTCATGATCGCGCGCGGGCGTCTCCGGTGGCACGAACACGGGCGGGTTTGAAACCCGCCCCTACCCTTTGTCATCCATCGCGACGCCGAGGGTCTCGGCGAGCTCCAGGGTCCGGCGCGCCCGCTCGATGATCGGGCGGTCGATGAGCTGGCCACCGAACGCCACCGAGCCGTCGCCCCGGGCGGCGGCCTCCTCGTACGCGGCGATGACCTTTCGGGCGTAGTCGATCTCCTCCGGCCCGGGGCTGAAGGCGGTGTTGATGGGCACGATCTGGGACGGATGGATCGACGACATGCCGGTGAAGCCCAGGCGCCGCGATTGCAGCGCGAACCGCGCCAGTCCGTCCGGGCCCTGCAGATCCACCCAGACGCCGTCCACCGCCTGGACATGGGCCGAAGCCGCCGCCACCACCAGTGCGGAGCGCGCGTAGAGCAGTTCCTGCGCCTCTCCCTCACGGGACGCGGGCAATCCCAGCTCCCGGCCAAAATCCTCCGCGCCGAACATGAGCCCCACGACGCGCGGCGAGCATCCGGCGATGGCCGGCGCCGCCAGCAGCCCCTTGGGACTCTCGATGGCCACCAGGAGCTTCACCGCCGTGCCGCAGGCCGCCTCGTGTTCCGTGACCAGGGACTCCACCCTGGCGATCTCTTCCGGCGACTCCACCTTCGGGAGGACGAGTCCGTCGAGCCCGGGGCGCAGCACCGCCGCCATATCGTCCGCCATGCGCTGATGCCCGATGGCGTTGATGCGCACGTACCGCAACGGCTCCCGCACTCCCCGCTCCCGGCCCAGGGCCTCGCCGATGAGCCGACGCGCCTGCTCCTTCTCCGCCGGGGCCACGCCGTCCTCGATGTCCAGCATGAGGGCGTCCGCATCCAGCCCGAGCGCCTTGTCGATCATCCGTTGCCGATGTCCCGGCACGAACATCCAGGAACGTTGCAAGTCCATAAATGCGTCCTGTCGCCGGCTGCGCCAACCCGTGGACGCCGCCAAGCCGGCCCCGGACCCGCGTGCAACCGGCCCGGGATGAAACCGTGTACCGCCCCCTTCAGTAGGATCGCGGCATGCCCAGCACGTGCTGTCCGAGGTAGGCCAGCACCAGATTGTTGCTCACCGGCGCGATGGTCAGCAGCCGGGTCTCGCGAAACTTGCGCTCCACGTCGTAGTCCACCGACAATCCGTAGCCGCCGTGGGTGGTCATGCAGGCGTTGGCTGCTTCCCACGAGGCTTCGGAGGCCAGCAGCTTGGCCATGTTGGCCTCGGCGCCGCAGCGCTCGCCATGGTCGAATTTGGAGGCCGCGTGATAACGCACGAGGTCGGCCGCCTCGATGTGGGCGTAGGCCTGAGCGATGGGGAACTGGATCCCCTGGTTGGCGCCGATGGGCCGGCCGAACACTTCCCGCTCGCCGGCGTAGCGCGACGCCCGGTCCACGAACCAGTGTCCGTCCCCCACCGCTTCGGCGGCGATCAGGATGCGCTCGGCGTTCCAGCCGTCGATGATGTAGCGGAAACCCATGCCCTCCTCGCCGACGAGGTTCTCCACCGGAACCTCCAGGTCGGAGAAGAAGAGCGCATTGGTATGATGATTGATCATCATGTCCAGGGGCTTCACCTCCAAAGCCTGGCCCGCCTCTCTCATATCCACCAGAAAGACCGACAATCCACGGGTCTTGTCCGTAAGCTCGTCGTAGGGAGTGGTCCGGGCCAGGAGCAGCATCAGGTCCGACTGCAACACCCGGGAGATGAAGATCTTCTGCCCGTTGACCACGTAACGGTCGCCCTTGCGCACGGCCGTGGTGCGAATGCGCGTGGTCTCGGAGCCGGAGTCGGGCTCGGTGACTCCGAACGCCTGGAGCCGGATCTCCCCGCTTGCCACCCCGGGCAGATAACGCCCTTTCTGCTCCTCGCTGCCGTGCCGCAGGAGCGTGCCCATGGTGTACATCTGCGCGTGGCACGCCGTGGCATTGCCGCCCCAGCGGTTGATCTCCTCCAGGATGATGCTCGCTTCGGTGATCCCCAGTCCGATGCCGCCGTACTCCTCCGGGATCAGCGCCGCCAACCAGCCCAGCTCCGTGAGCTTGCGCACGAACGCCTCGGGATACTCGCCGCGGGCGTCCACCTCCCGCCAGTAAGGGTCGGAATAGTCCTGGCAGACCCTGCGGATCTCCTCCCGGAGCTGCACCTGGTCTTCGGTGAGGGTGAAATCCATCATGGGTGTGCGGTACTATACAAACTGGAGAAACGGAATGCCAATTTGGGCCGGCTACGGCTTGCCGTATTAGGGCTAGGCCGGGTAACATTTAAACTAGGGGGTGTGGCCAAATGAATCAAGCAGCGAAACGCTCGACCATCTATCTGGAATCCGACCTACACCAGGCTTTGAGATTCAAGGCAGCGGCCACCAACCGGTCTGTATCCGCTTTGATAAATCAAGCGGTTCGCGAGGCTCTGCGGGAGGATCAGGAAGACCTGTCGGCCTTTGATGAGCGGGCGTCCGAACCAACGCTATCGTTCGAAGAACTGCTGAACGACCTCAAAGGTCATGGCAGGCTTTGAGGTCGTCTTCAAGCAGTCCGTCACGAAGGACCTTCGCCATATTTCCCACCCGGGACATTGCGAGAATTCTGTCACGTATTCGCGGGCTAGCCTCGGAGCCCCGTCCCAACGGCATAGAAAAGCTGCCCGGTCAGCAACGCTATCGAATCAGGCAAGGCGTCTATCGGATTGTCTATGAAGTCAGGGATGTCGAATCGGTCGTCGTTGTCGTCAAAGTAGGCCATCGCCGTGACGTGTACAGGGGCGGCTAACCGCATGACGGTCTTGAGTTTGGGGAGAATGGGGAAATTCCGCGTTGCGGCCCATCGCGACGAGGACGACGTGTGGGTTGTTGAGTGCCCCGCGATCCCGGGTTGTGTCAGCCAAGGACCGACAAAGAGCCAGGCGTTCCACAACATCAAGGAAGCCATCGCACTATGCCTGGAGGTACGCGAAGAGCAGGGACCTCCACCAAGTAGCGAGACACGGCAAAAACGCAGCACTTCCAGGTCTAGATTCCGCCGCAATCAGGAGTAGGACCTGTGACCCTTTTGAGATGAGGGTAGCCACTGATGACGTTAACCGATCAACTCAAGAGCCTGCAAGAGACCGCCGACGAACTCGGTAAAGCGGAAAATTGGCCCGAATATATCCGAGTATTGACCGACTTGATTGCATTGGACGACGATCAGCAAAGGCAGGCCATCCTGTACAACAACCGAAGTGTCGCGTATCACAAGTTGGGCGACTACCCTCACGCACTCGACGATATAGACAGCGCAATTGAGCTCTCTCCCGATGACCAAGAAGCCTACCATTGGCGTGGCGTACTTCTTGGCGAATCCGGGAATCTTTCAGAGGCAATCGCCAACTTCAACAGAACGTTGAAGTTAAACCCCCGCCACGCCCGCGCATACCAGTCTCGCGGCATTACATACGTCAAGTTGAAGCAGTACCCCACCGCTATCTCCGACCTTGAACATGCAATTGACTTGGACCCCAAAGATACGCTTTCGTACCTGAACTGCAGTTTCGCATATCGCTCCAGTGGTCAGTTCGACAAGGCCATCGCGGTCGCCACCAAAGCAATTCGCCGTGACCCGACCAATGCCTTGGCGTACGCTCATCGCGGTATGGCATACATATACAAGGGACACCACGGCCGCGCGCTCAATGACATCGTCCGCGCCGACAAACACGACGGTACGCTAAGATTGAGGATTGCAGGCCCGTATTTTGCGTTGCGCCTCCATCGTATTTACCCCGCCGGCACCAAACGCCGCAGAAACACAGCCTTCAAATACCTTAACACGCTGTTTAACGCGATAGCTGCGATACAGGACAAACTGTTCTGTGGACCTGAAAGTGTCCAGGAGGTTGCGCACTATACGTCGCTTCACACGCTAAAAGGCCTCGCCGCGAAAAGTGCTTTTCGTCTTTACAATGCCGCTTACATGAACGACCCCGAGGAGGGCCAGATTTTCTTCGAAATCATGGAGAGCGACTTCGGTACAAATTTGCAGGCCGATTTCTATAAAGAGACGACACATCCTTCACCCGCGTACATTGGAAGTTTCATCACGGTGAGGCAGCGTGGATCCGAACCCAAGGACAAATTATTCCTTTGGCGAACATATGGGCGGCATAACACCGAGGACGCCGCCGGGGCGTGTCTGGTTTTCAAGCATGACGGCCGGAATTTTGCAGTGACGCCGCCGCCACGTATGGGCGCCATGCATGAGCCGCCGGCGAGGCCCGCGCTTTACAGGGTAGTTTACAGGAACGACGAAGGCAACTTCAATGAAGACCTGACCGCTGAACTGCAGGAATTGTCCGAATCACTGAAACAGGTCGAAGCCAACGTCGTGAAAGGAACGAGCGACACGACGGAGGAGCTTCGCAAACTGGTCTGCGAGCTACTCGACAGTATTCGGTTTTTGTTCAAAAAGGACCACTACCGCGAGGAGCAGGAAGTCCGTATTGTGGAGATCCGGAATGAGGACCGAAGTGAAGAGATGAAGGCTGACGGTGTCATCGTTGACACGGAAGGGATTCCGCCGCGGCTCTATATCGAAACAGGTGATTCCATACGCTTTGATGAAGTCATACTTGGCCCGGAGGCGCGTGGGATATACGAATGGAAGCGGTGGTTGAAGGGGCAAAACGCAACACTTGTCGTGACTAAATCACAAATTGAGTATGGGAAACGGTATGTTTAGGAACCTGCCTACGCGAGCTTCTTATCTGCGGACTACTATCCACACCCAGGACCATTTTGTTTGGCGGTGCTACCCGTAACCCAGAGACTCAATGAGAAACGTAACGGACTGTGCGATTCGCCTTTCTCTCGTTGTGTCCGCTGGAATGGCTTTGCTGCTAAACTTGGCGGTGATCGTCGGCGCAGAGTCGCCGGTCACCTTCGATATCGGAAAATTCTCGGCCGCCAAGGCCGGTGGACCCTTCCCGGACTCCTGGAAACCCCTGACCTTCGAGAAGATCAAGGAGCATACGGAATACTCGCTGGTGGACGACAACGGCACCGTGGCCGTCAAGGCGGTAAGCCGGGGCTCGGCCTCGGGGCTGGTGCGCGCGGTCGACATCGACCCGATGCGATATCCCGTGATCGAGTGGCGCTGGAAGGTGGAGAACATCCTGAAGAAGGGCGACGTCACCCGAAAGGACGGTGACGACTACCCGGCCCGGCTGTACGTTACTTTCAGATATGACCCCACCAAGGTGGGTTTCTTCGAGCGGGCCAAGTACGAGGCGATCCGGATGGCCCGTGGCGAATACCCGCCCATGGGCGCCATCACCTACATCTGGGAAAGCAAGAGCCCGGTGGGAACCCTCGTCCCCAACCCCTACACCGAGCAGGTGAAGATGATCGTCCTGCAAAGCGGAGAGGAGAAGGTCGGCCGGTGGGTCAACGAATCCCGGAATCTCGTCGAGGACTACAGGAAGGCCTTTGGGGCCTCCCCGCCGCGGATCTCCGGCGTGGCCCTGATGACCGACACCGACAACACCCGTGAGTCGGCGGTCGCGTATTTCGGCGACATTGTACTCAAGGCCCCATGAGGCTCGGCAGGTTTTTCACTCTTCGGGGCACCCTGTGCTACCCTGTGGCAGTAAGTAAGGCGGTGCAGCCGATGTAGGTCGGATTAGCGAAGCGTAATCCGACACGGGACGGCGATGCCGCGTCGGGTTACGCCTTCGGCTAACCCGACCTACGCCAACACCAAGCACCAATATCTTGCCCGGAAGGAGATTTTCCATGGCAGTCGTAACGGGCTGGGAAGGACGCTATTTCGAGGATTTCAACGTCGGCGACGTGTACCGGTGCCGGGTCGGGCGCACGGTCACGGAGAACGACAACATCTGGTTCACGCTGCTCACCAACAACACCAACCAGATCCACTTCAACAACGAGTACGGCAAGCGCACCGAGTTCGGGCAGTGCCTGATCAACAGCGCCCTGACCCTGGCCATCGTGGCGGGCATGGGCGTGGCGGACGTGAGCGAGAACGGTTTCGCCCTGGGCTGGGACCAGATCCGGCTTCCCAACCCGCTGTTCGCCGGCGACACCCTCTACTCCGAGTCCGAGGTGCTGGAGAAGCGCGACTCCAGGTCGAAGCCGCAATGGGGCATCATCAAGGTCCGCACCCGCGGCGTCCAGCAGGAAGGCAAGGTGGTCATCGACTACGCCCGCAGCGTCATGGTCTGGCGCAAGGAGTTTGCCCCCCGGCGGGACATCTTCCCGGAGATCGTCGACGGTGAGTAATAGCGATCTGGCCCTGAGCGGCGTGCGGGTCATGGCCTTCGAGCAGGTGCTCGCCGGCCCCTTCGGCACCGGCCTGCTGGGGGAGATGGGGGCCGAGGTCATCAAGATCGAGCGCCCCGGCGTGGGCGACCTGATCCGCCATTGGGACACCGCCGTGAAGGGCTTGTCCTCGGGCTACGTGTGGCTCAACCGCAACAAGAGAAGCCTCACGGTGGACGTCAAGAAGCCCGAGGGCCTGGAGGTCCTCCACAAGCTCGCGCAAACCACGGACGTCTTCTTCGAGAACTACGCCCCGGGAGTGGCCGAACGCGTGGGGCTGGGGTGGGAAACTCTCCACGAGCTCAACCCGCGGCTCATCTACTGCTCCCTTTCGGGCTACGGTCAGGACGGCCCCTACCGCGACGTCAAGGCCTACGACCTGCTCATCCAGGGCGAGGCCGGCATCATCGCCACCACCGGCTATCCCGACAAGCCCGCCCGGGCCGGCGTGTCCGTGTCCGACATCGCCTCCGGCATGTACGCGGCGCTGGGCATCGTGCTGGCGCTGTTTCAGCGGGAGAAGACCGGCGCGGGCCAGGTCATCGACATCTCCATGTTCGAGAGCATCCTGTCCTGGCTGGGATACTTTCCGCACCACTACTGGCACCGGGGCGAGGAGCCCAGCCGGGTGGGCATGCGGCACCACTACGTCACCCCCTACGGGCCCTACATGGCGGGGGACGGCGAGTACGTGAACCTCGCCGTGGCCACGCCCAAGGACTGGGAACTCTTCTGCCTCAAGGTGATGGAAAGCCCCTCGCTGAAGGAAGATCCCCGCTTCGCCACGGTGGAGGCGCGCAGGGAGAACCGCGCCGCGCTCGAGGAAACCATCGAGCGGCTCTTCCTGGAGCACGGCCACGAGACTTGGCTCCAGCGCCTGCAGGCGGCCGAACTCCCCAACGGCAAGGTCCGGGGCATCGCTCAGGTCCTGGCCCATCCCCAGGCAGCCGCCCGGCGCATGATCCGGGAAGTGGATTCGCCCGTAGGCAAGGTGCCGGTCATCGGCAGCCCGCTGAACCTGTCCGACAGCCCGCCGCGCTACGATCCCATTCCGGACCTCGGCGACGCCACCGACTCCATCCTGGAAGAACTCGGCTACGACGCCGACGCCATCGCGCGATTGCACCGGGACAAGGCGGTCTGAGTCCGTAGTCCACGCACCGACCCACACGAACGCCATCGGTAATAAAGCGGCGGTAAGGCTCCCAACCCGTCATCCCGCTGCCCTTCTCCGTCATTCCCGCGAAACAGGCTGTGTCGGACGGCAGCGCCGTGCGGGCGCGGGCGGGTTTGAAACCCGCCCCTACATCGGATGTCCGATTCCTGCGGCGCAGGCTCCTAGGACCCCTCCAGGACCCCTGGATTCCCGCTTTCGCGGGAATGACGGATGCATAGTGCAGTGGCGACATCGTACCAATGTCGGAGGGCTCGGGAACGCGTCTCCGCCGATTTGGCAAGCCGCACCGGTTGCGCTAGAAAGAAGGGTTTCAAGGCCTTGCGGCTTCCATCCGCCTACGCCTACCGGACCGCCTGAAACCGAAATTCATACCAAGGAGCTCACCATGGCATCACAGAGCATCGACACGTTTCACACCGCGTCTTCGCTGGACGTCGGGGACAAACGCTACCAGATCTACCGGCTCGAAACCCTGGCGAAGGAGACCTCCCTGCCGGTGGACCGGCTGCCGTTCTCCCTCAAGATTTTGCTGGAGAACCTGCTCCGGTGCGAGGACGACCGGCACGTGTCGGCGGCGGACATCCAGGCGCTGGCGGGGTGGGACCCGGCCGCGAAGCCTGACAAGGAGATTGCCTTCATGCCGGCGCGCATCCTGCTGCAGGATCTCACCGGGGTTCCCGCCATCGTGGACCTGGCGGCGATGCGGGAAGGCATCCGGCGGCTGGGCGGCGACCCGGGACGCATCAACCCGCTCCAGCCCGTGGACCTGGTCATCGACCACTCGGTGCAGGTGGACCACTTCGGCTCCCTTCAGTCTTTTGCCGCCAACTCGGAGCTCGAGTACGAGCGCAACCGCGAACGGTACGCGTTCCTGCGCTGGGGACAGAAGGCCTTCGACAACTTCACCGTGGTGCCGCCGGACACCGGCATCGTCCATCAGATCAACCTGGAGTTCCTCGGCAAGGTGGTCTTCACCAGGCAGTCGAACGGCGACACCCTGGCCTATCCGGACACGTTGGTGGGCGCAGATTCCCACACGCCCATGATCAACGGGCTGGGGGTCGTGGGTTGGGGTGTGGGCGGCATCGAGGCCGAGGCGGCCATGCTGGGCCAGCCGCTCATCATGCTCATCCCCGAGGTCATCGGCTTCAAGCTCCACGGCCGGCTGCCCGAGGGGGCCACGGCCACCGACCTGGTGCTGACCATCGTGCAGATGCTGCGCAAGAAGGGCGTGGTGGAGAAGTTCGTGGAGTTCTACGGTCCGGGACTGTCGAGCCTGGGGCTGGCGGATCGGGCCACCATCGGCAACATGGCGCCGGAGTACGGCGCCACCGTGGGCTTCTTCCCGGTGGACAACGAGACCCTGGCGTATCTGACGCTGTCGAACCGGAGCCCCGAGCTCATCAGCCTGGTGGAGGCCTACAGCAAGGAACAGGGCCTGTTCCGCACCGACGACACGCCGGACCCTGTGTTCTCCGATACGCTGGAGCTCGACCTGAGCGAGGTGGAGCCCAGCCTGGCGGGACCCCGCCGGCCCCAGGACCGGGTGCCGCTGAGCGGCGTCAAGCAGTCCTTCGCCGAGGTCCTGCCCACCATGAAGGGGGGCGACACCGCCAGCCGGGTGCCGGTGCAGCAGAACGGCGACTCCTTCGAGCTCACCCACGGGTCGGTGGTGATCTCCGCCATCACCAGTTGCACCAACACGTCCAATCCGTCGGTGATGGTGGGCGCGGGGCTGCTGGCCAAGAAGGCCGTCGCCCGGGGCCTCAAGTCCAAACCCTGGGTCAAGACCAGCCTGGCCCCCGGCTCCAAGGTGGTCACCGAGTACCTCAAGCAGACCGGACTGCTGGAGCCCCTGGGAGAGATGGGGTTCCATCTGGTGGGCTACGGCTGCACCACCTGCGTGGGCAACGGCGGACCGCTGCCGGAGAACATCAGCAACGCCATCCAGGAAGGCAATCTCGTCACCAGCGCCGTGCTTTCGGGCAACCGGAACTTCGAGGGCCGCATTCACCCCAATATCCGGGCCAACTATCTGGCCTCGCCTCCCCTGGTGGTGGCCTACGCCATCGCCGGCAACATGGACGTGGACCTCTACAACGACCCCATCGGTGAGGACTCCGACGGCCAGCCGGTGATGCTGCGGGACATCTGGCCCACCCCCGAGGAGGTGCGCACGGAGGTGGCCAAGGGCGTCACCACCGATGCCTTCCGGAAGGAGTACGCCAACGTCTTCGAGGGAGACGACATGTGGCGGAGCATGCCGGTTCCCGAGGGACAGTTGTTCGCATGGGACCCGGACTCCACCTATGTCCGGGAGCTCCCGTTCTTCTCCGACATGCCCGCGGAGCCGACCGCGCCCGGTGACATCAAGGGGGCGCGGGTGCTGGCTCTGCTGGGGGACTCGGTGACCACCGATCACATCTCCCCGGCCGGATCCATTGAGCGGAACGGCCCGGCCGCCCGCTATCTCACCGGGCATGGCGTCGAGCCCAGGGATTTCAACCAATACGGCGCCCGCCGGGGCAACCACGAGGTGATGATGCGCGGGACCTTTGCCAACGTGCGGCTGAAGAACCAGATCGCCCCCGGGACCGAGGGCGGCTGGACCGTGCACCAGCCCGACAACGAGCAGTTGTCCATTTTCGATGCGGCCATGAAGTACCAGGAAGAAGGGACACCGCTGATCGTCATCGCCGGCAAGGAGTACGGCACCGGATCCTCCCGGGACTGGGCCGCCAAGGGGCCCCGCCTTCTGGGGATCAAGGCCGCCATCGTCGAGAGCTTCGAGCGCATCCACCGGAGCAACCTCATCGGCATGGGCATCCTGCCGCTGGAGTTCACGAAGGGCGAGAACGCCGAGTCCCTGGGCCTCACCGGTTTCGAGACCTATGACATCGCCGGCGTGGCCGACGGCCTGAGCGTGCGCAAGGAGCTGGAGGTCACCGCCACGAGCGACCAGGGGAAGGTGACCACCTTCCGGGTGACCTGCCGCATCGACACGCCCGCGGAGCTGGCGTACCACCGCCACGGCGGCATCCTGGAGTACGTGCTCCGGCAACTGGCGGCATGACGCAAGCGGGCATGACATGACCGAGTCCGCCCGGAGCCCGTATCGGCCGGCAGCGCCGTGCGAGCACGGGCGGGTTTGAAACCCGCCCCTACACGGTCATCGTCCGACGGCGCAGTTTCCCCGTAGGTCGGGTTAGCCGAAGGCGTAACCCGACACGGCACAGCATGTCGGACAACGCTTCGCCAATCCGACCTACGGGTTGCTCGGACAGGTTCCTCGGAGCCCGCGCCGCACGAGCCTAACATCCGATGTAGGGGCGGGTTTCAAACCCGCCCGAGCCCGCACGGCTGATAGAGGCTCCTAGGGCACTGACCCATAGGTCATGATCAGGAGCAGACCCAGCGTCATGCTCGCCGCACCCAGCAGCCGGACCCTTGCGTCTCCTTCGCCAAGGAGGCGTACCCCCATCAGCGAGCCGATGAGGATGCTGACCTCCCGGGCGGGCGCGATGTGGCTCACCGGGGTGATTTGCAACGCCGTCAACACCAGGATGTAGGCCAGCGGATTCAGCAGGGCGACCCACAGGGCCTCCCGCCGGTGTTCCAGCCAGGCAGTGCGCAACTCGCGCCGGCGGCGCAACGCGACCGGCGCCATCAGGATCACGCGCCCGCAGTTCGCGCCCCAGTCGAGCAGCAAGGGCGCGATCAACATGCCGCTTACGGCATGCTTGTCCCATAGCGTATAGCTGGCGATCACCACTCCGGTGGTCAGACCGTACATCACCGCGGCTCGGGACGGCCCTTGGCGGCGGGACCAGACGCCCCCGCTGCTGATGACGAGGACGCCCAGGATGATCAGCATCCCGCCCGCAAGAACGCCGGCGGCGGGACGCTCCCCAAGAATCAGCACGGCGCCTATGGTAGCCAGAAAAGGCCCGGTGCCACGGGCCAGAGGGTAGACCAGGGAAAGGTCGCCGACGCGGTATCCACGCTGCAGGACGCCGTAGTAGAGCGTGTGCAACACGCTGCTCCCCATGATCACGGCAACCATCTTCGCGTCCAGGGGAGTCGGGCGATACCAGGTCAACACCAGGACCGCCGGCAGGTACATGCCCACGGACAACACGGCGAACAGCCACTGGAAAGCATGCCCGCCCTGGGCTCTCTTGAGCAGGAGGTTCCATGTGGCGTGGATGAAGGCAGCCGCCAGGAGCAGGGCCAGAGCGAAAAGAGTCACCGTCTTTTCCTCACAGGAGTGTGTGGTCGGTTTTCATACGGGGAGAAGCCGTCGGTTCGAGTAGTCCGCACAACCGCCGAGGTGTCAAGGGGAGGCCCCGGGAACCCTGCTCCGTCCAATGACAAGGAGATCCCCGCGAGCGATGAACCCGGTGCATCAAAATGATTCCATCCCTCGTCTGTTGTCGCTCAACGGGCGGGGCGCCCGCCGGCCCGCTATCATACCGCCACCGAAAAGGCCGAAGTGACGCTGAAGCCCGCAAACGAAACGCTCGGCTCTCGGCAAGTCTCGATCGACGTGTCCGGCACGACCCGGACGATCACTTCCAACGGCATCCCGTCGCACCCGGTCGGGACCTTCCCGAACGCTGGCAACCCCCATACGATCACCACGCAAGACTACGTGTTCACCGTCACGACCAAACCGACGCGAACAGGTGTTGCAGCCTCGGCGAAACGTTGGCTTTGGGGCGTAGCCGTCAACGGCGTCCCGTTCGAGGCGGGTACCGCGGAATACTGGCATGGCGACCGTCGTGGCGGCTGGAACTACGACGCCCTTGGCGGCGCGGTCCGGCTGGGGCTGGATGCGAACCATGCCCACGTTCAGCGCAGTGGGGCCTACCACTATCACGCACTGCCCACCGGCCTGATGCGGCAGCTTGGCTGGACCGCGGATTCTCATTCGCCGCTGATCGGCTGGGCGGCGGACGGCTATCCGGTCTATGCGGTCACGGGTGACCTGGGGAACGGCGTGCAGAGGGTCCGCAGCTCTTACCGGTTGAGAACCGAAGCGCGCCCCGGCGGGGATGAACCGCATGGCGCCGGTGACGGCACCTTCGTACAGGATTGGAAATACGTGGCCGGTAGCGGTGATCTGGATGAATGCAACGGCGCCGTGACCCGATCCGCCGAATTCCCGGCCGGCTCCTACGCCTATTTCATCACCGAGGGCTACCCCTTCGTGGCCCGCTGCTGGATAGGCACACCCGACACGAGCTTTCAGAAGCCCCGCCGTCGGCGGTAAGTCCAAGCCAAGCCAGCCCCACCGGGCGCGCGCCCCGCGCCTGGTGGACCTGTCCCGGCCCTTCTGCCATGAAGGTGGGGCCATGGGATTGCCCGTCCACTGTTCGTGCCCCAGTCGAGCAGCGGCGGCGCGATCAACAGCCACTGAAAGGCAGGCCCGCCTTGAGCCCTCTTGTAACCATGGTCGTGACTATAGTATCAGTCTGTTTAAATCAACACGGACAGGATTTGGGGAGATGAGATGAGTAACGACAAGGTAGTCGGCGCCACCCGGACGATCAAGGCGTCCGAGTTCAAGGCGAAGTGCCTGAAACTGATGGATGAGGTTGCAGACAGCGGCCACGAGATCGTCATCACCAAGAACGGCCGGCCTGTTTCGCGTCTCGTACCGTATCGCGAGAAGCCGAAGAGCCTGTTCGGCATCGACAAAGGAAGAATCGAGATACTTGGCGACATCATCGAGCCCCTGGACGTGGTGTGGGAAGCCAATACCGGCAAGACATGGGACGGTGACGAGTGATCCTTCTCGACACGCACGTCATGCTGTGGATGAGATTGGGTGTGGCGCGACTGGGAGCCAACGCTCGACTCGAGATCGACCAGGCGTGGCAGTCGGGCGAAGTTGGGGTCTCCGCGATCTCATTCTGGGAAGTTGCGATGCTAAAGGACAAGGGTCGGATCCGATTTCCTGGGGACGTCGGCCTTTGGCGTCGGGAGCAGTTGGAACAGGGGGTGGTGGAAGTCGCGGTCAATGGGGAGATCGGAATCCGCGCCGTCAATCTGGCCGATTTCCATGCCGACCCGGCAGACCGTCTGATCGTCGCGACCGCGCTTGAGGGCCACCGTCTCGTAACCGCTGACGAGCGCATTCTCGGTTGGGCAGGTCGGCTGAGCCGGCAGCGAGCTACCGAATAGGAAAGAGGGTCAAGGCTTCAGGTGGACCTCCTCCGGGCCTTCTGGCATGAAGGTGGGGCCATGGGGGAGGAACAGGTCTCGGTTCGCATCGTCCGCCGCATCAGCGAGGTGCCGCGGGAAACGTGGGATTCGCTGCTCGGGGACGGCTCGCCGTTCATGCGTTGGGATTGGCTGGACTGCCTGGAGGACACGGGCTGCGTCTGCGACAAGACCGGATGGGCGCCCCACCACCTCATCGTCGAACGGGGCCAGGAGATTCTCGGGGCCTGCCCCATGTACCTCAAGTCCCACAGCATGGGCGAGTTCGTCTTCGACCACCAGTGGGCCGGCTACGCCATGCAGGCGGGCATCGAGTACTATCCCAAGATGCTCGTGGGCGTGCCCTTCACGCCGGTCGTGGGCTCTCGTTTCCTGACCGCTCCGGGAGTCGACCGCGGCGGGGTCATCGGCATTCTGGGCCGGGCGCTGGTGGAGGTCTGCCGGAGCAATGAGCTCTCGTCGATCCACATCAACTTCTGCAGCCGGGACGAGATGGACGCGCTGGAGGATCTCGACTTCATCCCCAAGATCGGGCTCCAGTTCCACTGGGAGAACCGCGAGTACGAGACCTTCGACGACTACCTGGGCGCCTTCCGGAGCGAGCGCCGCAACAAGATCAAGCGCGAGCGGCGAGAGCTGGACAAACAGGCCATCCGCATCCGCGCGCTACCCTACGACGAGATCACCCCGGATATTCAACGCACCCTGTTCAAGCTGTACAAGCACCACATCGACCGCCTCTACTACGGCCACCAATACCTGAACGGCCGCTTCTTCGACGAGCTGCTGAAGCGGCCCTACCCGTTCCTCTGCCCCATCGTGGCCCAGCGCGACGGCCGGATCATCGCCGGCACCTTCAACATCCGCGGCCCCGACGCCCTCTACGGCCGCTACTGGGGCGCCTTCGAAAACCACCGCTACCTGCACTTCAACGTCTGCTACTACGCCGCCATCGAGCACTGCATCGACGAGTCCCTGGTCCGCTTCGAAGCCGGCGCCGGCGGCAGCTTCAAGAACCTCCGCGGCCTCGAGCCCGCCAAGACCTACAGCGCCCACTACATCCGGGACAAACGCTTCCGAAACGCCCTGACGCGATACCTGCAGGAAGAGCGCTCGGAGACCCTGGCCCGGCAGGAGTATCTGTTGGATGGGAGCCCGTTGAAGAAGGGGGAGGGAGAAGAAGTTTAGCAGCCACGAACACCAAATCCCCTATGGCGACACGCAGGAGCTATGAAAAAGCCTACAGTTGATTCCATCGACCTCGACGCCCAGTATCCATCCGTCTTCGGTGACGTGTCCAGGATTGTCGATGCCGCAAGGAGATCGGCCGCTCATTCGGTGAACGCCGTGATGACTGCCGCGTACTGGTTGATCGGACAGTACATTGTAGAGTTCGAGCAATCGGGCGAGCATCGGGCCGCATATGGAAGCGCGCTTATCAAGCGGCTCGGCGGGGATCTGAAAGAGCGGTTCGGACGCGGGTTCTCCCGCCAGAACCTCCAGCAAATGCGCGTATTCTACCTTGCGTATCCGCCGGAGCAGATTCGCCAGACAGTGTCTGGCGAATCGAGTCCATCTCCGCAAGTCATTCGCCAGACGCCATCTGGCAAATCTCGGAGCGCTCTCAACCGCAATCTATCGACGACGGCCACGGATCTTTCACTAACTGATATCGCCTCGTGCTTCCCCCTCCCCTGGTCCGCCTATGTAAGGCTACTATCGGTCAAGAACCCACGCGCCCGCGAGTTCTACGAAGCGGAAGCTCTGCGTGGCGGGTGGTCGGTTCGTCAACTTGACCGTCAGATCGACTCCCAATTCTACGAACGCACCGCTCTGTCCAAGGACAAAGCGGCCATGCTCACCCGCGGCCGGAAGGCACGGCCCGAAGATCTTGTGCTGCCCGAAGAAGAAATCAAGGACCCCTTCGTTCTCGAATTCCTTGATCTCAAGGACACGTACTCTGAAAGCGACTTAGAAAAGGCACTGATCCACCGCCTTGAGAATTTCCTTCTGGAACTGGGAGGGGACTTCTGTTTCATCGGCAGACAGAGACGGCTGCGAGTCGGCCGCGAGTGGTACAGGGTTGACCTGCTGTTCTTCCACCGGCGCCTCCGATGTCTCGTGGTGATCGACTTGAAAATCGGCAAATTCACCCACGCCGACGCTGGACAGATGCATCTTTATCTGAACTACGCGCGGAAGCATTGGGCGCACGAAAATGAAAACCCGCCCGTTGGGTTGATTCTATGCGCCCAGAAAGATGAAGCTGTTGCCCGGTATGCACTCGAAGGATTACCGAACAAGGTAATGGCTGCCGAGTACCGGACTGCCCTCCCAGACGAGGAGACGCTTGCAGCGGAGATCGTCCGGGTGAGGGAGGATCTGGGTTCGTTTCCGCTACGGAAACGGCGATCCGTCGAATGAAACTGCCGATGGTGACCAAGCCCGTGGAGGTCAGAGCGTGTTATTTCGCCTTCCTGCCGTTAGGCGCAGCCATGGCCGTTGGACAGCCGATCAGGGTGACGCCTGAAATTCAAGATCGTAAATCTACTGCAGAAATCTACTGCATGAGGTGACCCCATGACGGATGAACAAGGGGACTTGCCCCTGAAGATGAACGACACGGTGACCGGCAAGAGTTTGCGCGAGAGTCGGCCTGACCTATTGAAGGCGCTCGACAAGGCGCTAAAGGCGGCTACACCGCTGGCGAAGCCGAGTAAAACGAGCCTTGGAGAAAGACTCTCCGTTCTGGATAAGGTCATCGCAGCGCTCAAGGTGATCGACGTTGAAAGCGTACTCCGGGATCTGGAGAGCGAACAGGCTACTCTCGCTCAAGGCAGGGACGCGGCTTTCGCGCGCCGACGTGAAGAACTCCTGCGAGCCGCGAAGGAAGCCGGGTGCTCCGCACGTCGGCTGAAGGACTACGACTTCGTCGGCGGCTTTCGCGTGAATTACAAACGAGAGCGCGTAACATTGAATCTTGGAAGCGAGATTTTTGACGTTTTCGACGAAGTGGAGGGGGCACGGTTGTTCTTACGCATTAAAGAAGCAAGGCAACAACTGGACGGATTCCCGTTTAGGCGGTCCGATTTCTTCAGAGCAATCAAAGACGCTCTAGGTTTTGCCCGTGTACGAGGGCAAACCCATGACGGAAGGGTTCCGATTCGTGAGATCTATCCACTGGTGGTGCTCGTCCGGCAAAGTTACGACGACCGCTTCCTCAAGCACCCCAACTCCAAGTCCTTTTCCGACTATTCAATGGCGCAATTCGTATACGACTTTGCGAGGTTTGGGCATGAGAACTGGCGGATGGACGGCGAACGGCTGGCAAACCAGCCACCAAACATGGCTACTGCCGCCAAGGGCAGGACGGTAACGCTCCCGTCGCTCGACGGAGATGGTAGTGGCGGCCCACAACTTGGGTCAGTCTCGATTCAGAGGATTGAATCGCCGTGAAGCCGTTGGAAGCGTTGGCCCATCTCGCGGAAATGGGTACGCCGCCGGATCCTGAGACGGCGTTGCGCATGTCATCGGGGTTGGGGAGGTCGTTGCGAAGAATAGAGGAAGAGACGCTTCCGTTCATCGCCATGGGAGGTGGCGAACTCCAGTTCGTATACGGGCCGTATGGGCGCGGGAAGACGCATTTTCTCAAGGCACTGGCACAGCGGGCGCGCGAGCGCGGATTTGTCACAGCCTATGTGGATTGTCAGGAGAACGAGAGCCCGTTCCAGTCATTGAGAGAGACATACCGCGCGATTGCCGCAGGCATGACGCCGCCCGAAACGCGCCGTTTCTTCGCCACTTCCGGTATCACAAAGATCATCGAAGCGCAGTTCATCGACAAGAACAAGACTGAGCAACGGGCGCTGATTGATCACTTGAAGAGCAATAAAGCATTGACGCCGGACTTTCGGAACCTGGTCTTAGCTTATTGTACCGAGGCTGTGCTGGCCGGGAGCGACGAACATCTTGCGGGACGCCTGGAGGCTCTCCTGGCCGCCTCACTGACGTATGAAGTGACGGTAGGCGTGCTGTACCGCGAGCATGTAGACCTGCCCAGGCCCTTGGGAAAACTCGGTGGGCGCAATGCCGCCGCGTGGCTCCGAGCGCTACTATCGCTTCCGCGTGAGCTCGGATTCTCCGGGACGCTTGTACTCTTTGACGAAACCGAAACTGTCCTTATGCGTCGTGGTAGACATCGGCAGGTTCATCTTGCACACATCCGTACGTTGATCGACCACATGGCAACGGGAGCATTTCGTGGTTGCGCCATATACTACGCTACGGCGGAGGAATTCAGCGAAACCGCGAAGGATTTGGAGGCATTGAGTCAGCGCATTGAGCGAACCAGCATACCGGAACTAGGTGCAAAGCATAACCCACGTGCGGTGTGGGTAGGACTCGACGAATTGACCGTGCCTAGCCCAGATACTCCCGAATTCTTTGAGGAACTAGCCAGAAACATCATTGAACTGGGACGCGATGGCGGTCTGTCTTCCGTTTCTGCGAACAAGCTCATGGCTTCGCTAGCGCACCTCGCCACGGAGCACGTCGAAAGCATCAATGAAGCCCGCGTGCGTGAATTCGTAAAGGCGGCTGCCGCGGAGGTTGTACAGAGCTTGGCCCGGGACAACCCGTGAGGGGATTTTCATGGACCACAACGATGCATCTCAACTCTGGGCCACGTTGGGCGAAGAAGGTAAGGCGCCGACGGACCTCGCGAACACGTCGCGCGTCCTTTCAAGCTACACGGCCGGAATCGACCCCTGGATCGATAGGTTGACAAAACAGTATCTGCGCAACCTTTGCCGGGAAGCCGCGCATTTCAAACTGGTGCTGGCACCTTACGGCGGCGGCAAGACGCACTTCTTGCTGGCTCTCGGCGAGCGCGCCCTGAGTGAACGATTTGCGGTATCCTATGTTGCATGTGGTGAAGGGGTGAGCCTCGATAGTCCGCTCGACGTCTACAGAGAGCTCGTGAAGCACTTGCACTTACCTGACGATGATAAACCGGGTCTGCGTGTACTCCTTAACTCGGTAATCAAATCAAAACGGGAAGAAATCAAACAACACAATGCACCCGATGTGGACGCGGCCTTTCGACGCTGGATGTACAACATTCCCAGAAACGACTACCCGGAGAACGCCTTCGGGCGGGTGATGGTTGCGGCGCTCGGAGCAGAGGATGGCGAAGGATCAGACATCGGTGACGCGGCATTCCGGTGGTTGCAGGGAGATGTGGACACTCTCACGAAAGATGAGATGCAGCAGTTGCGGATCACAAGGATTCCATCCAGAGAGCGAGGACGCTTTGGCAGGAATCTACTGCTGTCGATGGTCAAGTTCTTGCCGCACGCAGACGTGCACGGGTTGGTCCTTCTGATGGATGAGGTGGAAACCCTGTTTACCGCGAAAGGAAAGGCCCTGCTCCGCGTACTTGCCGCAATGCGTGTCTTTCTCGACAACCCGACGGGCGTTCCCAGTGGCGTCCCACTATTCGGTATTTTTTCCGCTGTACCAGACGTGATTGACGAAATTGACAAGAGATACATAGCGTTGGCGGGACGCATCGCAGTACGGGGAGCCCCGTTTGATGCGGGCAACGATCTTGCAATGCAGTTGCCACTAGAAAAAGTCGAGACTCAGGAGACGTTGCTGACAGAAATCGGCCACAAACTGATCACTGTAGGAGAGTTCGCCACAGGCCATTCCTTCGATAGTGAACTGCAGCATCGGAATGCGCGGCAATTGGCAAGGGTAGCTACCGACCGGGACCTTGATGTGGGGGCTCGCCGCATGTTCGTGAAGACCTGGGTAGGCTTGCTTGACGAGCAGATGAGGGATGGCGAACGGGAATTTCGACCCGAAGAATTGGCCGGTCTCTACCAAGGTACTTTTGAATCAGTAAAGGAGGCTGAATCCGAGGGGGCCGAACCGTGAAGCCCGGCGATGCGGTTCGACATCCAGTATTGGGCGATGGCGCCGTTATAAGTATAGCCTCTCGTGGTGGCGATGCGGGCGCCGAGGTGGACTTCGGCTACATGCGGGAGTGGGTATCGTGGGCGGAACTAGGGTTGGCGGACTTGCCCGAGATGGAGGCGAACCCGCCGGAATCGGAAACGCTGCCCAACCTGCCGTGTGATGTTGTTGACGCGAGACGCGCCATTGTCGCCCTGAGACTTGGCCAGATGCTTGAGGAGAACGTGCTCGATTTGAGCGTTGGAACCGCCGTCATCCAGGAGGCCCTGAGGCAAGCGGTTATCGCTGTTGCCGGTCGAGAGACTCGCGGCATCTTGTTCAAAGGTTCATACGGTAGTGGAAAGACACACCTCCTTACAATGCTGGCGGCTCTTGCCTCCAGACATGGACTCGCGTCGGCGTCAGTAACTCTGGATGGTGAAGGCGTCACGCTGTGCGAACCCATGGGGCTCATGGAGGCGCTCCTTGGCTCGCTTCGCTATCCCGGAGAAGCTGCCCCGTGCCGTATCAGTCAACGGTTTGGCTCTCTGCGTCGACGTAGCGACCGCTCTATTGTAAAGCAACGTGTCGGACTGATTGCAGAGGCAATCTTACAGACGCCGCTTGGAGCCTTCGATGAACCCGAAGTTGTAGACGTGCTTGAGGACTACTTCTGTTTGGGACTTTCCGCCACCCAAGCAAGAGACAAGCTTCAGCGACTTGGCTATGGCGGATTCGATCTCCCGAAAATAAAGGCATGGCGAGTTGACGAGAGAGCCGAACGATTTTGTGAACTCTTGAGATGCTGGGCAGAATTCTGTGCAGCCACGGGCGCCAAGGGACTTGTCGTGGTTTTCGACGAAGTGGATGTCGAATACGGAAGTACGCTCGGAGACTCAATGCAGCAGAAGAAAAATCGAAGAAGGCGCAGGCAATTGTTGGAAATGTTGGGCGAGTTCATCGGCCCTCACGAGAACGTTCCTCTCTTGCTCGCGTTCGGAAGCGCACCCGCGAGCGGCAACGTGGGGGTATCGAACGACGCCGTCATCGACCTGAAGCAGCACATCCCCCACATGGATGAGATCGAAGCACCTCAGCCAAATCTTGAACAAATGTGCGAACTGGGTTCGCGGCTACAGCACCTTTATACACGGGCGTACCCGGAGTTGATGTCTCAAGTGGATCAGCCGGAGACGGAGAGGCTGATCACCAACTTCGCGGAACTCTACGAAAATGCGAACCTTCTTCCCACCACCCGCGGCTTCGTCCGGGGGACGATCGAGCGCCTGGACATCGTCGCAGACGGGGCGAGTATCGCGCAAAGGGGATGATGAGGCGCGTGGTGGAAGTGACGAACGACAGGCAAATCGTCAAGACCTTGGGTGTGGTCGGGCGGGCGTTCTTCGGAAGGTTTCCGACCCTACGTGACGTTCAGCGCCGTGCGATACCCCCGATACTCTCAGGAGAGGACATCCTAGTGGCCTCTGCCACTGCCTCCGGCAAGACGGAAGCCATTATCGCGCCACTCGTCGCAAGGACCATCGGCACTAATGCCGGAGTGCCTCCCCGTGTTCGCGTGCTTCTGATCGCCCCTACACGCGCCCTCGTCAACGACTTAGCGGCTCGGCTTGAAACCCCGCTCGCGAGACTGAATTTGACCCTCGGACGCCAGACCAGCGATCACAAGGATAAGGACAAAGCACCGTTCGTGCTCATCACTACGCCGGAGTCCCTTGATTCCATGCTTGTACGCGACGCACAACGGAAGGCCGGCAAGGTGATAGATCACCTTCTTGCCGGGGTCTCGGCAGTGTTTATCGACGAAGCACACCTGTTCGACGGGACGGTTCGTGGCGACCAACTGCGTTGGTTGCTCGGCCGTCTTCGGCGTCTGCGCCGGCTAGGTGCTGAACAACACCAAGGTCTGCTCCAGGTATGCGCGGGGAGCGCTACCGTAGGCGCCCCGGATGACCTTGCGCGGCGCTTGCTCGGACCTGAAGCGGTGGCCGTGCGAGTTCCCGGCACGAGAGAGATCGAGGTGTTCGGGCCGTCGGACAACCCCGTCTGGTTCCCACTTGAACCATCGCTATGCGTCACCAGTTTGCGCGACAGGCTGGAACTCGCGCCCATTGCAGGTTTCGACGGACAGGCGGAACGCCGGATATGGCAAGCATTGTCGAGCGTCGGCAGTGTCTCCATGCGAAAGGCCCTAGTATTCGTGCCCACTCGCAAGCTGTCCGACACCCTCTCTGCTCATCTTGCCTACGCATTGCCACGGCGGCGTAACGTCAAAGTGCTAGCTCACCACGGAAGTCTGGCCCGGGAGCGTCGAGAAGAGGCTGAATGGATCTTTGCTTCGACATCTGACACCGTGCTAGTGGCAACAACCACCTTGGAAGTCGGCGTTGACATAGGAGATGTCGACATGGTCGCCCTTGTCGGTGCACCGCCTAGCACCCGCTCGCTGTTACAGCGAATAGGGCGGGCGGGACGCAGAATTGGCAGGACGAGAGTGTTGGTCCTCCCTCGTAATAGGGTTGAGCAAGCGGCGTTAGCAAGCATGTTGCTTTCAGCGCGAGACGGTATCCTGGCATCGGAAAGATACGCCCGCAGGTGGTCCGTGTTCGTGCAGCAAACAGCCAGCTTCGTCGCACAAGGACGACCGCGCGGACGCAGGCGTTCAGATGTGCTCGACTTAGCCGAAGACGTTTGGCCAGAGGAATCGAATGACACAGCCAACGCCATCCTCGAGTATCTGCTTGGCGCCGAACGTCTTATAGAGAATCGAGGGAGATTTACCCTCGGAGAGTCCTGGGCCGATGCCTTCGATCAAGGCGCCAGTGGTATGCACGCCAATTTGAGTTCGTCTGGAGGCGTGCCTGTGGTCGATGCCAGTACGGGTGAGATCATCGCACGTGTTGGGGGACGGCCTGACACGACCAAGGATATAGCGCTTGGTGGACAGCGCTGGGATGTCTCCTACGTTGATGGCGAACTCTTGTTGAAACCCAAGGACGCTGGCCCCGTCCGCGAAGGCCTCAAGTATACGAGCAGAAGCGCCCCGACCGGGCTCGAATATGCAGCGCATGTGCGACGCGGCTTGGGTTTTGAAGCACTCGACGCACCGTTCTTCAATTCTCCCGATGGGCCGATCTGGCTCCATTTCGGTGGAAGCGCATACCAGACTCTGCTGTGCTGTGTCTTGCCGACATTGCGCCCGGCGGGCGCCTGGGGAGGGCTGGCCATCAACGGAGTCCCGGCAGGCAGCGTGCTGGACGAAATTGCTATGCAGGAGGATGCATTGCACCGTGCCGTGGACAAGATATTCGCGGACCTTGAACCACTCGTAGCAGTCGGCCCCTATCAGCGTGACCTTCCCGACCACTGCCGCAGGAAAGTCGTGGAGGAGTTGGTCGATATTAGTGCGTTCCAACATTGGCTAAGGACACGCCGTTTGTGGGAAATCACGCGCAGCGATCCACACTGGAACCGTCTGCATGCAATGTTGCCGGTGCGGTGATAAACAACCCATCCGTACCGCGAGCCCTGTAACAAGCGATTCTTGAGATTTCGCCTCTCCCCAAGTCCTTGAAAAGCGGGCCTTGAGTAGACCGCTACCACCACAACGGAGTTGGCCGATTGCTGGACAGCCGTTCGATTGAATATCCGTCACCACGTCACGTAGTGCGGCGACTCACCCAAACGCTGCAGGTGCACGGGCAGCAACTCGTTCGGCAGCCCGTGGACACGGTCGGACGTTGCCACCTTCGAGCAGATGATGCTGTTGCGGTACTTCCGGGCCTGCTTCAGGTCCGCGGAGCGAATCTGTCCGGTCCACTTGACCTCAATAGGCTGAAACCCGCTGTCGGTGAGGTATGCGATGTCCACCTCGCCGTCGCCCTTGAGGTAGAACGTGGGGTGGAGGCGATGGTGGTGCGCCACGGCGCACGCTTCGGCCAACCTGCCCGTCCACTCGGGGTCCGCCAGAGCCGGTTCAACCTGATTGGCGAACGGATCTTCTACCGGGTCAAGCCAACTCCGCACTGCGTGAAAGATAAATGGATCGGTAAACGCCACCTTGCGGGCCTTCTTCGGCGCTGCCGCCAGACGATCTTCCCGTAGGGCGTATTGTACGATGAGCACATCCAT
Source organism: uncultured Binatia bacterium (SeqCode) (assembly GCA_965221155.1). Lineage (GTDB taxonomy): Bacteria > Desulfobacterota > Binatia > UBA9968 > JAJDTQ01 > JAJDTQ01. The sequence goes on from OZ244869.1 coordinate 4,984,818, forward strand.
CCGGGAGAGGAGTGCGATGTAGTCGGCCACCGTGGCTGGATGGTCGATGGAAAGATCACGCGCGAGGTTGTTCCAGGTCACTTGGCTGCCGTAACGCCGCACGACGCTGCCAAGGATCTCGTTGAGGAAATGTTCCTGCTTGCCGCGTTTCGCCATGTCGCCACGGATCCAGTCGCAGTACACCGCAAAGGTCGCGGGTTCGATGCGGCCGTATGCTGCCATGTCGTTGATGGCAGTGAGGTATCCACCGTGCATCAGGTAACGCTGGAAGGCATCGGTGAGAGCGGCGGCGGCTTCGAGGGAGTACGGTTCCAAAGAGTCGCCTGCGATGCCCGACACGTTCAGGTATTGCGAGAACGACAGCGGGTAGAGATGAAAATCGACGCGCGGTGCGCGGCCCCGGCGGCCCGGTAGGAAGGTGCGGGCTTCGTGAATGATGACCGAGTCCGAGCCGGTGAGAACCAGGATAACGTCTTCCAGCAGACCGGCATCGGCAAGGAACTTGACGCCCCGATCCCACCCGCGGATGTAGGTAACTTCGTCAACGAGCAGGTAGGCGGGCTCTGCAGGAGAGCGATCCGGCGCGGCCCTCGTGAGCAACGCAACCAAGGCGTGATGGTCATCGACAAGCTCCCCGGTCATGTAGAAAATGCGCTGCGGCGGCACGCCACGATCCAGCAAGTCGCACATCCACTGCTTCAGCACGGTGGACTTGCCGATCCTCCGGCCGCCGGTGATGGAGTAGATCCCGGGCTCATCTACCGGCAGATGCGCGAGGATGGGGTAGCGGTACGCGAAGGGAAGACGGCGCAACTCTCGGAGTTGCGGGTCCATGGTGCGGAACAAGTCCGGATCTTCAAGATGGAGGTTGTGCGAGGCAAAGCGGGGATCGACAGCGGCCACGACTTAAGGATGATACCCATTGAGCAAATTTAGTCAATGGCCAGTGACTAAATTCACAAACCACGTGGCCTGACCGTCACTCCCCGTACTCGAATACCAGCTCGCCGTCCTTCGCGTCGACGCGGACGCGGCCGCCGTTCTGAAGTTGGCCGAACAGGATCTCGTCGGCCAGGCGTTTCTTGATCTCGTTGTCGATGAGGCGGGCCATGGGGCGGGCGCCGAACTGGGGGTCGTAGCCGCGCTCGGCGAGCCAGCTCCGGGCGGCGGGTTCGAGCTGGATGGTGACCTTGCGCTCGTTCAACTGGGCGTCGAGCTGCGTGATGAACTTGTCGACGACCTTCTCGATGACCGCCGGGCTCAGGGAGTTGAAGAAGATGGTGGCGTCCAGGCGGTTGCGGAACTCCGGGCTGAACATCTTCTCGACGGCCTCCTTGCCCTTGCCGACGTTGGAGTTGTGGGCGAATCCCAGGGCGGCGGCGTTCATCTCCCGGCCGCCGGCGTTGGTGGTCATGATCAGGATGATGTTGCGGAAGTCGGCCTTCTTGCCGTTGTTGTCGGTTAGGGTGGCGTGGTCCATGACCTGCAGCAACACGTTGAACAGGTCCGGATGCGCCTTCTCGATCTCGTCCAGGAGAAGAACGGCGTAGGGCGTCTTGCGGATGGAGTCGGTCAGAAGCCCGCCCTGGTCGAACCCGACGTACCCCGGAGGGGCGCCCAGCAGGCGTGACACCGTGTGCTTTTCCATGTACTCGCTCATGTCGAAGCGCAGGAACTCGATGCCCATGATCTGGGCCAACTGCTTGGCCGCCTCGGTCTTGCCCACCCCGGTGGGTCCGGAGAACAGGAAGCAGCCGGTGGGCTTCTCGGGCTGACCGAGACCCGAACGCGAGAGCTTGATGGTGCTGGCGAGGGCGTCGATGGCCTCGTCCTGGCCGAAGATCACGAGCTTCAGGTCCCGGTCCAGGTTGCCCAGTTGCTCTTTGTCGGAAGTGGAGACGCTGCGCGGCGGAATCTTCGCCATCGTGGCGACGATCTGCTCCACGTCCTTGGGTCCGATGGTCTTCTTGCGCTTCTCGGGCGGCAGGATCCGCACCGAGGCACCCACCTCGTCGATGACGTCGATGGCCTTGTCCGGCAGGAAGCGGTCGTTGATGTGCTTGGCCGAGAGCTTGGCCGCGGTCCGCAGCGCCGCCTGGCTGTAGGACACCCCGTGGTGCTTCTCGTAGTGGGGCTTCAGCCCCTGCAGGATCTTGTAGGTCTCGTCGATGCTGGGCTCCGGGATCTCGATGCGCTGGAACCGCCGCGACAGCGCCCGGTCCCGCTCGAAGTAGCTCCGGTAGTCGTGGTAGGTGGTGGAGCCGATGCACTTGAGCTCGCCGGACGCGAGCACCGGCTTCAGGATGTTCGAGGCGTCCAGAGAACCGCCGCTGGTGGCGCCGGCGCCGACCACGGTGTGGATCTCGTCGATGAACAGGATCGCGTCGGGGTTGCCCTTGAGCGCGGTGATGATGCCCTTCAGCCGGGCCTCGAACTCGCCCCGGAACTTGGTGCCGGCCAGCACCGCGCCCATGTCCAGGGCGTAGATGCGGGTGTCGTGCAACACCTCCGGAACCGTCTTCTCATGGATACGCAGGGCCAACCCCTCGGCGATGGCGGTTTTGCCCACGCCCGGGTCGCCCACGTAGATGGGGTTGTTCTTGCGCCGCCGGCACAGCACGTGGATGGTGCGGGCGATTTCGTTGTTGCGGCCGATGAGCGGGTCCAACAGCCCCTTCTCCGCCTTCTCCACCAGCTCGACGGTGAAGGCCTCCAGCGGATTGCGCTGGCTCCCCTGCCCGCCTTCCTCGTCCTCCTCCGCCCCGGGAGCCTGCTGGGACTCTTCCTCCGGCAGCTTGGAGACGCCGTGGGAGACGTAGTTGATGAGATCGAAGCGGCTGATATCCTGCGCTTCGAGCAGATACCGCGCGTAGCACTGCTGCTCGCGGTACATCGCCACCAGCAGGTCGCTCCCCTGGATCTCGGCCTTTTCCGAGGACTGGGCGTGAATGAAGGCGCGCTGGACGATGCGGTGAAAACCCAGGGTCTGCTCCGGCTCCTTGTCCATGCCCTCCGGCAGTGTCTCCATGCGGGTCTCGAAGAACTCCTCGAGCTCATGCCGCAATCGGTCGAGATCGCCGCCACAGTTGACGATGGCGTCGCTGGCGCTCTTGTCCTCGAGCAGTACCCACAGCAGATGTTCGACGCAGACGAACTCGTGCCGCCGGCCCTTGGCCTCGTCGAACGCGGCCTTCAGCACCGCTTCCAGGTTCTTGGTAATCACGTCATTGCCCTTCGAAGCTCATTACCCTTCGAAGCTCATTACCCTTCGAAGCTCATTCCTCTTCGATGCTGCACTTGAGCGGATACTCGTACTGGCGCGCCAGGCTCTCCACGGTCGTCACCTTTGTCTCCGCCACCTCGTAGGGATAGACCCCGGCTACGCCGATGCCGTTCCGGTGCACGTGCATCATGATCTGCACGGCCTCCGTGTTTTCCTTGTTGAAGACGTACTCCAGGATCTGGACCACGAATTCCTTGGTGGTGTAGTCATCGTTGTGCAGCAGCACCTTGAAAAGAGCCGGCCGCTTGAGCTTCTTTTCGGTTTCAACGACAACGTCGCGGTCCAGGTCGCGCTCGCTCATCCCGTTCCTCCCGAATACTCAACCGCGGCGACCATGTTAGTACGGCCGGAGCGAGGGTTCAATGGAGAGCTACGCCTTCTTCCAGCGCGGCACCTTGTCCCGGTGGGGGATTCCGTCGCCGAAAAGGGTGCGGCCGCCCAGCGGAAAGTTCTTCGGCGGGATGCCTCCCATGATCAGGAACACCACGTCCCGCTTCGAGTCGTTGCCGATGGCCCGGTTGACCTCGGGGCTGACCCGGACGATGGTGCCCTCGGGCATGGCGATCCTGCGGCCGTCCAGGATGAGGGTGCCTTCGCCCTTGAGGGTGATGAAGACCTCCTCCTGAACCTTGTGCTGGTGCACGTACTCCGCGCCCTTGCCCGGCTTGATGCGGACGATGCCGAAACCGACCCCTTCGCAGTTCAACCGACGCGCCAGAAACTCCTTGTCCTTCACGTCCTTGATGGGCATGGACAGCTTGTTGTACTTGGCCATGGCAACCTCCTTCCGAAATTCGGGTCGAATTCTTCCACGCAAGAGCCCGAAGAGAGCATTATTCGAGAATCTTTGCCTGCTTCTCCAGTAATGCACCAAAGTCCGTGAGTGATTTGTGCGCCTGCCCCTCAAGCTGAAATGGTTGTCGAGAACCGGGCTGTTTCGGAAGTTTCGTGATGTCTATATTGTACTTTGACCAATCAAAGTCCTTTGGTAGGCCGAAATCGTTGGGGTCAGTGTATTTCTTCGGGATCACCCACGGCACAACGGGTATCTTTATCTGGTTCTTTTTGTTCAACTTGAGGCTGGATAAGTCAAATCCGCTGGCGGTTGCCGATTTGACCTTGGCAATCTGCTCAAGTTTGCCCGCGAGTTCATCTAACGCATTGTTGATTCGTCTGTGTTGCTCTTGGGTTAGAGTTTTTAGGACCTCAAAGTCCCTTCGAACCGTAGAAATCGAACCCAGGGTTGCTTTGTTTACTTCAACCTGTTCACCCAGGTAACTTGTCGCGTTGTCCAGTTTTTTGGTGGCTTCTCTAAGCTCTTGGATAAGGAAGATGCAAACCCCGGCCGCGAGCCCTACTACCAGACCTTCACAGATACGCACGGCCCAATGTCTCATGACGGATTGCTCCTTCCTAAGGCGAATCTCTAACTATTACTATTCACCTTGTGACCGCACCCTTCGAGGCCGACGACACCAACACGGGTCGGTGTGTGTACAATAAGTCCCTGCAGAAAACGGCAGGTCATTTCACCATGGACCTGGCCATACGCTGGTATTCGTGGTGTGTGCCGATCCACACCCAGATGAAACCGTCTCCGTCCTAGATTGCCAGGGCTCGGTGAGCAAGGCCGACTCGAGCCGACCAGAACTTGTCGACCTTCTTGAAGTGAAGAGAAGGATGTTGCGGGTCTTCTTTGAGCAACTCAAAGTTCTTCCGCGCCAAATTCTGCACGCTTTCCGACAGGAGGCCGAAGCGCATCCAGAACCGCCTTGTCGCCCGGTGCAACTACAGTTCCCGTAGCTGTCGTCGATTCTTTTCACCGGTGGCTTCTTCGATCAGGAAGTCCAGCTTGCCGGACGCGGCATCGTCCTGGATCTCTCGATCCCAACTCTCCCAGTTTCTCTTGGTGAACCATCGTTGCAGGCGTGCATACTCTTCGGGAGAAAGAGCCCGGATTGCCGACTGTATTTCTTCGACTCTTGCCATCGCAAGTGCCTCCCGATTGCCCGCGACGAAACGCTGGGCGCCCAAACAAGACCGCCGAGCTGAAGCGCTTATGACGCTGCCATGGTGACAGAGGCCAGACCCGCCCGCAACCCGATACGACGGAACAGCGCGTGATCGCTGCATCCTCGCTCCTCCGCCCGAACGGTCACTTGTCACCTCGTTACCGCGCCCTCCGAGGCCGACGACACCAGCTTGGCGTACTTGGCCATGACGCCGCTGGCGTAGCGCGGTTTCGGCGCCTTCCACTCGCGGAGACGCTTGTCCATCTCTTCTTCGGATATCTCCACGTCGAGGCGGCGGGCGTCGACGTCGAACACGATGGTGTCACCGTCCCTCACCGCGGCGATGGGGCCGCCCCTGGCCGCCTCCGGGGCCACGTGACCGGCCATGAGGCCGTGGGTGGCGCCGGAGAACCGGCCGTCGGTCAGAAGCGCGACGGACTCGCCCAGACCGGCGCCCACCAGGGCCGCGGTCACCCCCAGCATCTCGCGCATGCCCGGACCGCCCATGGGCCCTTCGTAGCGGATCACCAACACGTCGCCCTCGTTGATCTCGCCGTTCTGCACCGCCTTGAAGGAATCCTCCTCGCGGTCGAATACCCGCGCCGGGCCGCGATGCCGCGTGCGCTCGTGGCCGGCCACCTTGACCACGCAGCCCTCCGGCGCCAGGTTGCCCCTGAGGATGACGAGCCCCCCAGTAGGCTTCAGCGGGGCGGAAACCGGCACTACCACCTCCTGGCCCGGCGTCTCCTCGACGTCCCGCGTCTCCTCTCCCAGGGTGCGCCCGGTGACGGTCATGCAATCACCGTCCAACCGGCCCGCGTCCAGCAGCCGGCGCGCCACCAGCGGAACGCCGCCCGCCTGGTAGAGGTCGTTGGCCACGAACCGCCCGCCGGGCTTGAGGTCCGCGATCAGCGGCGTCCGGGAGCTGACGGTGTCGAAGTCGTCGATGCGCAGGTCCACCTCCGCCTCGCGCGCCACGCCCAGCAGGTGCAGCACGCCGTTGGTGGAGCCGCCGGTGGCGGCGATCGCGGCGATGGCGTTCTCCAGCGCCGGCCGCGTGATGATCTGCCGCGCGGTCAGGTTCTTTCGCACAAGCTCCATGACCATCTCGCCGGCGCGGTAGGCGACGTCGTCCTTCCGCTCGTCCATGGCCGGCACGCTGGCGGTGCCGATGGGAGAGATTCCCAGGATCTCGAAGGCCGTGGCCATGGTGTTGGCGGTGAACTGCCCGCCGCACGCCCCCGGGCCCGGACAGGCATGGCTTTCGAGGTCGAGCAGTTCGGCGTCGGTCATCTTCTTGGCGGCGTGGGCGCCGACCCCCTCGAACACGTCCTGTATGGTCACGTCGCGTCCCTGGAACCGTCCCGGCATGATGGAGCCGCCGTAGAGCATCAGCGACGGCAGATCCAGCCGCGCCAGGGCCATGACCGTGCCCGGGATGGTCTTGTCGCAGCCCGACAGCGCCACCACCGCGTCGAACAGATGCCCGCGGGTGACCAGCTCGATGGAGTCGGCGATGACCTCGCGGCTGATGAGCGAGGCCTTCATCCCTTCGGTGCCCATGGAGATGCCGTCGGAGACCGCCACGGTATTGAACTCGATGGGCGTTCCCCCGGCCGCGCGAATCCCCTCCTTCACCTTGGCCGAGAGCCGGCGCAGGTGGAAATTGCACGGCATGACCTCGATCCAGGTGTTGGCGACGCCCACCAGCGGCCGGTCGAGATCCTCATCCGTCAATCCCACCGCCTTGAACATGGCCCGGGAGGGTGCCCGATCCGGCCCCTGGGTGATGGCGCGGCTGTGTCGATTCAGTGGTTCTGCCATTTCCGTCGACTCCTTCTCACTATCAGTCGTCCAGCCACATGAGCTTGGCCGGATTGTCCTTGAGCATGATCGCGATCTGATCCTGGGTGATGCCGAAGCCCAGCAGCGCGCGAATGAAGACCCGCATGCCGTCGACGGCGTTCAGATGCAGCACCTGGCCGAAATCGCTGCCGATGATGCAGCGCTCCGGACCGATCTCGGCGATGGTCTTGACGGTTTCCATCGGATCGGCAATCGGTTGATACAGGCTGGGTATCATGGGCTGGCAGTAGGTGCCCACGAACACCCCGAGATCCGCCAACTCCTTCATCTCGTCCAGCAGCAGCTTGTTGAGCTCCAGCAGCGGATGGTCCAGGGTGGCCCGCACGCCCAGCTCCTGGGCCTTCTTGGCCAGCGGCAGCAGCTCCTGGAAGTCGGTGTGGCCGAAGCCGATGCCCGCCTTGTGCTCCACCGCCAGCTTCATGATCTCCACCACCTCCGGCAGCACTTCGCCCTCCTCGCTCACCAGCCGCACGCCGCCCTTCTCCGGGTGACCCGCACTGCGCCAGAAGCCCAGCGACGTGAAGGTCGGGAACCAGATCATCTTGGCGTTGGGGTACTGCAGCGCGATACGGACGTACTCGGGATTCATGCCGTGGCACATGCCCGCGCCGCCGTAGAGCTCCACCCGGTTCTCCAACTCCTCCTTCTCGATCAGGTAGTCGATGTGACGCTGGGCCAGGTAGCAGGCGTTGGCGCTGACGTTCCAGTGATCCTTGAAGGCCAGCGCCCGCATGCCGGCCTTGGAGGCGTCCACCGCGATCTGGATCATGTCCTGAGAGCGGTGAACGAAGTCGGGGTACGCGTGAATGTGGCAGTCGATGGCGTTCTCAAGCAAGTCGTCCTCGATGCCCGGGTAGATCTTGAGCATCTCGGGGTTGTCCTTGAGCATCTGATAGAAGTAGTCCTTGGCATTGAGTTGGCGGACGCGTTCCAGGGTAAGGGTCCGGCCTACCAGGATGCCGGCGGCCTCCGCGTCTGCGGCAAAATCACACATTGTCTCCTCGCTTTCCGGTTCCAGTCCCGAGCCATGCAATGGCGCGGGCACGGGCGGGTTTGAAACCCGCCCCCTACATTTTTTCGTCAGGCCTCACAGGGTCGCCGGTGTGGTGTCCCCGGGTCACGGGGCGGAGTCCTATCACGGGGCAGAATCCTTTTCCCAGGCGGTGATGAAACGCTCGGCGTCCACGGCCGCGGGCTCGCTGATGGGAACGTACGGCACCACCATCCGCGTCACTCCGGCCTCCACGTACGGCGCCAGCCGATCCTTGATCTCCGCCACCGACGTCGCCGGGATCACCGGCAGCCGGTCCATGTAGTCGTCGGTGAGGGCGCCCATGGCGGCCTTGAAGCCGCCGTTCCGGAACGCCTCCTGAATCGCATCCACCTCGGCGACGAAGCCCTGTTCCCGCAGCATGTCGCTGTAGTGGTCCGCGATGTTGTAGAACGTCAGGGCCTGCCGGAGCTTGGAGCGAGCCACCTCGCGATCCGGATTGAGGGACACGCGCACCTTTCCGATGACGTCGACCGGGTCTCGTCCGACGGCCTGGGCCGCCGCCTGGGTCCGGTCCGCGATCTCGCGGATCTTCTCGGGCGTCGCCATGTTGATGAAGACCCCGTCCGAGATCCTTCCGGCGAGCCGTGTCATCTGCGGCCCCAGGCCGGCCAGATAGACGGGCATCCGCGGATACCGCGGCTTCCATGAAAGCTGGAAGCGCTTGCCGGTCTGGTAGATCTCCCCTTCGTACTCGACGCGCTCCCCCGCCACCACCTTGCGCACGATCTCCATGTACTCCCGGGCGCGCCGCAACGGACGGTCGAAGACGCCGCCGTGCCATCCCGCGATGGCCTTGTTGGCCACCCCCAGGCCCAGCAGCACGCGTCCGCCCGAGAGGTCCTGGAGCGTCGCCGCCTGCAGCCCCAGGCCCACGGGACTGCGGCCGAAGATGTGGTAGATGGCCGTCCCCAGCTTGATGGTGCTGGTGCGGCTGGCCGCGGCCGAGATCAGCACCATGGGGTCGGTGCTGTTGGATTCGCCCTTCCAGAACGCGCCGAATCCGGCCTGCTCCGCCCGCTCCACAAGGCCCACCACGTCCGCGGCCGGGTAGTGCGCCGCGGAGTTGATTTCGATGTCGTAGATCACGTGCCTCCTCGCTTCACTTGGTCATAACGGCGTCCTTCGACTTCGCTTCGCTACGCTCAGGACGAACGGTTTTGGTAACCCACCTCCGTTCGTCCTGAGCGTGGCAATGTGAAATCGAAGGACGCCATAGTGGTTTTGAAACCTCACCTCCGTTCGTCCTGAGCCCTTCGACAGGCTCAGGACAGGCTTCGCGAAGCGAAGTCGAAGGACGCCATACTTGTCAGGTTGCCCGGTTCCTACGCCAGCGCTTGGCGAGCGGTCATGAAATTGATCATCTTCATGCTCATGACCACGTCGCCGTGCTGATTCAGGGTTTCGAGCAGGGAATTGACGATGCCCCGGTCGGGTTTGGAGCCCGACCGGCGCGTCTCCAGCACCGTAACGCGTACCGTCAACCGGTCACCCGGCCGGACCGGTTTGGTCCAGCGGAGCTCGTCCACGCCCGGCGAGCCGAGATTCGCCACCGCCGAGAGATAGTTGTCGGAGTAGACTCGCATCATCGCCGCGGCGGTGTGCCAGCCGCTGGCGATGAGACCCTTGTAAATGGTCTTTTCGGCAAGCTCCGCATCGATGTGGTACGGCTGCGGCACAAAACGCTTGCCGAAGTCGATAATCTCGGTCTCGTCGAGGCTCACCGGGCCAAACTTGTGCACCGAACCGGCCACGTAATCTTCGAAGTATCGATCCTCTCTGGGAACATTGAATCCAGACTGCTTCATCGCCCTCACGAGTACAATGAACCGGAGTCCGCTGCAACTTCCGAACGCGCCTGTGTGGAATACCGTTATTGACGGCTTCGGCAACCACAATCCAGGGCGTGGCCGTGGTGCCAGCCGCCGGCCCCGCTGGGATGTGGTTCATCCGGGACGTCCGTGGGCTGAGACCCTGGAACCCGAAGAGGCCGCGGACGATATTATCGCATCTTTGCCGTCCGGGACTTGATTCAAGGGACACGGAGTTCAACAGCCGTTTCGTACAATCGCGCTCTTTGGTTGACCACGCCAACTCGCACGGATGAATTGACGATACTGTTGCCAGTCCGTTTCTTGCGCACTTCGTGCAAGGCCACCACCTCGAACCCTTCCATTTCTGCGATTTCCGCGAACAACTTGTCGGTTTGAAATTCAATGCCTTGAAGGATGTTGTTGCCAATGACAACCACGACGGTGCCGCCAGGACGCATGAGGGGCCGGGTAAGCGTGCAGAACCGCTGACAATCATTGAAGTAAGCCGCAGCGTAGTTGGCCCATCCTGGCCCCCCGTATGCGCCCTTTTCCACGTGACGCGCCTTGAGAATCTCCAACTGCTCAGCCAAGTGAGGCAGGGACGGTTTCAGCGCGATCTCTGGACCGGATCGCACCGTTTGCCAGAACTGCCCGAAACTCTGATGCTCAATGGTCTTGAGGTCGGCGGAATGCTCCACCATTCCAAGCCAAAACAGGTGTGGGCGTGTGTTCCGGATGTAGTGGTAGTTGTTGAGATACGGCGGTGACGTGACGAGCACATCAATGCTGTGCGGTTCCGTCCGCGCGGCGTGGTCGAAATAGGACAGCGGATGGACCGTCGCACGCGGCATTCGCTGGTGTTCACCCATCCATCCTTGGAACTCAACGATATCTTCGTACATTTCCAGCAGCTTGCGCCGTACCGTGCCGAAGACATCAGCGTGGTCAATGTTAGGTTTTCCGGCGCCAGCCCGGGTCCCGAGACTCGGTTCGTACGAGTAATTCGAAAAGCTCACCATCACGGAACCGAATGCCACGCGGCATAGGTCTCTAACCCAGTCAGTCGTTTCTTCGGAGATGAAATCCAAACACGCCAACGCCTGACGTTCGACGGAGTCGCTGAAAAACGGTACTCGACTGCGAAAGCCCATTGGTTGTCCTGAAGCCGGTATCTCATTCAGCCAGGACTCATCATCACCATATTCCTCAAAACGGGCGATGGTCGTTTCCAGAGCGAGGACGTCATACTCTGCAGCGCGGGACTTGACCTTACATGCGAGGGCCGCATACGGATTGATCTCGTATCCGACGGCGTCGTCGCCTGCTTTGAGCGCTTCTATCAGCGTCGTCCCGACTCCTGCGAAGGGATCCAATACACGCATCCGGCGCCCCTCGCTGCGGACCGCGTCAAGCACCCCAGCAACAAACGAGCCACTAAAACCGGCAATCCATGGCACCCAACGATGGAGCGTGCGGTCATGGTTTTCGGAGAATCCGGTGTCACGAAAACCCGCGGAAGGAAGGAGTTCGAATTGCACCCCCGCTTCAGTGGCGGGTTCCGAGACAACGCCGTCCCCATCCCTGCCACTATTCGTCACGCTATTTCTTGCCGCATGGACGCTCTCACCAGCCAGCCAAGCTTCAAGCCCGGCGCGCAAGAAGCGCCACTCACGCCCAACCTTTTGTGATGGAATACGTCTCGTGCGAGCCATCTCGCCGAGAGTCTTCTCACTGACTCGAATGAGTGCCGCTGCCTCCGCCAACGTCAGAATTTCATGGGTGCCCGTATCTTCTTTTATATTCATGTAAACTCCCGCTTCTGACCGTAAGTACCCAACCAGAGTAACATGCCGGGAACAAACGTCCAACTTACCCTGACGGTGTAGTGAGCAACAGGTTCACCGCCCGGTGTCGAGAACAAGGAGATCCTCCAGGAGCCTGTCCCTGCCGACACTGGTACCCTGGTATAGGGAGGACGGGTGCCTTGCGCATGTCCGGGTGCGCGCTTCTCGGTAGACTAGACGTGTTCACCCGGCGGACGATGTTTGCACCGGGGGTTTCGCCGGAGGCGTGGTCCAGAACATCAGTACGGTGGAGGTGAAGGCGGAGCAGGCGAAGATCGTGAGAGGCACGGTGTAGCTTTGGGTCAGGTCGTAGAAAAAGCCCGCGCTGACGGGGCCCATGACGCTGCCGACGGTGACGAACATGCGGCTGAAGCCCTGGATGCTGGCGAAGTGGCGGATGCCGAAATAATCCGCGCGAATGGGTTCCTGGAGCGAGGCGAGGCCGCCGTAGCAAAGGGAGTACACCACCAGCCCCGCCATGAACCAGTTGGATGAGTCGGTGACGCCCATGGCCAGGACCGAGGCGCTCAGAGCGCCGAGCAGGCCGATCATGAGTTTGCGCTTGTCGATGAAGTCTCCCATCCAGCCGAAAGCCAGGCGCGACGGGACGCCAATGACGGCGGAGATTCCGAGCAATCCGCTCGCCACACCCTGGCCCCAGCCCCGGTCCACCAGGAGGACCACGAGATGGACCGAGATCCCTTCGGTCACCATCTGGCGCAGCCCCATGACCGCGGCGAGAAACCAGAACGAACGGGTGCGGAGCGTCTGCTTGAGGGTCAGTGACACCTCCGCGGCCGGGGCCTTCATCCCGGGACGCGGTGCGGGCGTGTCCGGCAACCCGGCGTCCCGTTCATAGGCGTTTCCGATGGCCCGGGCCAGGGGCCAGCCCATGACCACGATGATCACCGCCGACGCCACCGATGCCGCGCGCCAGCCCCACCACACGATCATGAAGCCCACCACCGGCACCAGCAATCCGGACAGACCCGGGCCCATGCGGAAGATGCCGAAGGCAAGGCTCCGGCGGGCGCGAAACAGTGTGGCCACCACCACGCTGACGGGGATGTAGAAGCCGACGCTGGAACCCAGCACGATGCCCACGACAATGGTCACGTAGAGCATCGGCAGGGTATTCACCACGCTCATGCCGAGGAAGCCCAGGGCGCAAATCACGATGCCGAGATACATGACCCGCTTGGGACCCAGACGGTTGGTCATGTAACCTTCGGCCGGCCCCAGCAGGCCGGATTCCACCCGGGCCATGGAGAAGGCGCCCGAGATCGCGGTACGGCTCCAGCCGAACTCGCGCTCGAAGGACGGAAAATAGGCGCTCAGACCGAAATAGGCCAGACCGGTGCTGACGGCGTGGGCGAAGGCGGCGGCGAACACGACCCACCAGGTGGACATGAAGCTGGTGCGCTGCCTCATAGGTGGCTTCAAGAAACTACGGGTCCTTTGCGGTCGTGGTCAACGCTAACCGGACAGGACACTAGTCACGAGGCAGGACACTGTCCAGACCTTGGCCGGAGGTTTGAGTGGCCAACGCGCCCGACTTGGACATCCTCGACTGGACTTTCTCGGCCGTGATGGGCAGCGAATGGATGCGCGCGCCGGTGGCGTCGGCCACGGCGTTGGCCACCGCCGCGGCGAACGGGATGATGGGCGTCTCGCCGATGCTCATGCTCTTGTAGGGGCCGCTGCCAAGGTCCGACTGGATCAGCGCCGTGCGCAGTTCGGGCACGTCGCGGATGGTGGGGATCTTGTAGTCGCCGAGATTGGCCGTGGTGACCTTGCCGTCGTCGAACTGCACGTCCTCCATCAGCGCGTAGCCCACGCCCATGACGATGGCGCCGTCGATCTGGCCCTGGTGCATCAGCGGGTTGATGATGGTGCCGGTGTTGAGGGCCGCGGTCACCTTGCAAAGCTCCACCTGACCGGTTTCCGGATCCACCTCCACCTCGGCCACCTCGGCGCACATGGAGGCTTCCGGGCCCATGGTGGTGTCGTTGTAGTGGCCCTCACCCTTGATCGCCGACCCCTTGGCCCGGGCCAGCTCGGCGAAAGTCATGCGCCGTTCCGCGTCGAGCTGCGTCACGCCTCCTTCGGCCACGGCCAGCTTTTCCACCTCCGTGCCCATGGCCGCGGCCGCGATTTGCAGCAGCTCTTCTTTCGCGGCCGTCACCGCGAGGTAGGCCGCGTTGCCGTAGATCCGGGTACCGCGGCTGCCGCCCAGGCCCGCGTCCTTCTCGACCTGGGTGGAGTCCAGCGTCTCGAGGTTGACGGACTCCAGTGGCACTTGAAGCTCCTGCGCAACGAGCTGCCGGAGTACCGTGTAGGTGCCGCTGCCCTGGTCCATGGCCGCGGCCGAAACCGTGACGGTTCCGTCCGTGTCGATGGTCACGAAGGCATAGCACTCGCCTCCAAGGGGCAGCCACTGGGCCACGGCCACGCCACGCCCGGTGTAGGGTCCCTTGGGCGTACGATAGCCGGACTCGGCGATGGCCTTGTCGAGGGTCTCCTCGGCCTTGATATGGTGCAGTACGTGGCCGGTGGGCGACTCGTCGCCGTCGTGCATCAGGTTGATCTTCCTGAACTCCACCGGGTCCATGCCCAGCTCCTTTGCCACCGCGTCCATCTGGCTCTCGGTGGCGAAGAAGGCCTGGGGGTCGCCGGGCGCGCGCATGTGTCCGCACGGGATCTTGTTGGTGTACACCACCCGCTCCTCGCTCAGGTGGTGCGGCATGTTATACGCGCCCCCCGCCTCCTGGGCGCCGAAGAGAAAGCCGATGGGCTTGAAGGCGCCGTAGGCGCCGCTGTCGAAGATGAAGTCGAGATGGTGCGCCATGATCCGGCCGTCCCGTTTGACCCCGGTGCGCACCTTGATGGTGCAGGCGTGGCGCGGGTTCCCGGCCATGAGCTCCTCGTCGTAGTCCATCACCATCTTCACCGGACGCCCGCCCTTCCGCGACAGCGCGTAGGCCACGGCCACGTCCATGAAGTCGCCCTTGCCGCCGAAATCGCCGCCGATGTAGCAGGGATGCACCATCAGGCTCTCGAACGGCACCTTCAAGGCCTTGGCGAGCTGCTGGCGCAGCGCGAACGGGGTCTTGCTGCAGGACCACAACTCCGCCTCACCCGTTGGCTTCACGCTCACCACGCACGAGTGGGGCTCGATGTAGCCCTGGTGCACGGGCTGGGTGTAGAAAGTGTTCTCAACCACCACGTCGGACTCGGCCAACCCCTTCTCGACGTCGCCCTTGCCCCAGGAAAGGTACACGAAGGTGTTGGTGGGGGACTCCAGCGGGGCCATGAGGCCCTCGTAGTTCATCACATCGGGATGGATCAGCGGGGCCGAAGGCTTGACCGCCTCCAGCGGGTCCAGCACCGGCTCGATATCCTCGTACTCCACCTCGATGAGCTCCGCCGCCCGTTCCGCCTCCTCCTCACTGTCGGCGGCCACCGCGGCCACCTTCTCGCCCACGAAGCGGACCACGTCCTCGGCCAGGATGGACATGTCGCACAGGCGCCGGCCGATCTTGAGCCCGGCCACGTCGGCGCCCGTGACCACCGCCCGCACTCCGGGCGCCTGCTCCGCTTCGCTCGTGTCGATACGCTTGATCCTTCCGTAGGGAACGGGGCTGCGCAGCACCTTGCCCCACGACATGTCCGGAAGCGTCACGTCCACCGCGTACATTGCCTCGCCCGTCACCTTGCCCACGCCCTCGGCCCGGGGGGTGGAAACTCCGATCTTGCCTTCAGCCATTGGGTTACCTCGGTCGTCTGGTGAGTCTTCCGCTGTTGCCGGTGCATCCTAGTGTGGTGTCTGGTTAATTCGCATAACAATCTGCGGGTCTTTTTCGCTCCGCGCATCCTGAGCGTAGCGAAGCGAAGTCGAAGGGCGGCTGCGTTGCTCTTCCTCGCGTGGTGCCCGCCACTGCTCGTCATCGCGCCTTGCCGACGACAAAAAATCCTCCGCAGATTGTTATGCGAATTAACCAGACACCACACTCGCACGCGCCAGGATGGCGCCCCGGTTGCCTGTGCCAACTATGGCATATCGCCCGGCACGAACACAGTCAATGTGCCATTGACAAAGGTGCTACCTAGTGGCACTCTTGGCCAAGAGGAGACCTTCCATGGCCGTCAAGTCATCGATCTCGCTCACCGACGAGCAGCACGCCTTTGCCAGGACACTGGTGGAGGCAGGACGCTACGCCAGTCTCAGCGCAGTCCTCCAGCAGGGCGTCGACCTGTTGCGTCAGCGCATGGACGCCGAGGAGTTGGAGCTTGCGGCGTTGCGGGAGGTTCTCACCCGCCGTCGCGCCGGCGCCTTTGTCAGCGCGGAACGGATGGACCGCCGGTTGGCGGAAATGATGGCGGAGAAGCGTCGCGCGCATGGCGCACCGTCTTGAGTTCTCGGCCGAGGCGGAACGCGATTTCAGGCTGATCTTCGACCATCTCCTCGACAGCTACCTCGGTTTCGGCGAGAGTCTGGAGAGTGCGCTCGATCATGCGGAGGCACGGATTCTGGAGATCCGCGCGGCAGCGAACCGCATCCCGGCCATGCCCCACCGGGGCCAACGCCACGACGATCTCTTGCCGGGCTTGCGGCACTTGGCCATCGGACGGGCGATCTACTGGTTCGACGTCGATGATGAAGTCCGGGCCGTCCGTGTCCTGGCCGTGTTCTTCGGCGGGCAGGATCACATCCGGCACATGACGATTCGGCTTCTCGGCGACTGACCCGCACAGAACGCCCGGGCGGACCGCTGACGACGGAAGGACGCTTATGCACCTCGACGACTTCGCCTCAAGACTGCGGCGCGCTACCGACATCGTCTTCTTTACCGGCGCAGGCATCAGCACCGAATCAGGGATTCCCGACTTCAGGAGCCCGGGCGGGACATGGACCCGGATGAAGCCCGTGTACTTCGACGAGTTCATCAGCAGCGAGGAGGCCAGGGTGCGGGCGTGGCAGCGCAAGAAGGAGAGCCACCAGCTCTACAAGGAGGTGAAGCCCAACATCGGCCACACCTCCATCAGCGACTTCGAGAAGCGCGGCAAGCTCCTGGGGCTCATCACCCAGAACATCGACGGCCTGCACAGCCGGGGCGGCGTCTCGGACGACAAGATCGTGGAACTGCACGGCTCCGACCGGACGGTGGTGTGCCTAGGCTGCGGCAAGGACTTCGATCCCGACGAGATACTGGCAGGCCTGGGTGAGACCTTCACCTCGCCCCGCTGCGACGCGTGCGACGGCCTGCTCAAGTCCGGCACCATCTCCTTCGGCCAGCCCATGCCCCAGGCTGCCATGCAGCAGGCCCAGGTCTGGAGCGAGGGGGCGGAGATCTTCATCGTGGTGGGCTCGTCGCTGGTGGTGCAGCCGGCAGCGTCGTTCCCGGTCATCGCCAAGCAGGCCGGCGCGCTCCTGGCCATCGTCAACCGGGAAGCCACCCCCATCGAGTCCCTGGCCGACTACAGCTACGAGGGAGAGATCGGCGAGTTCTTCCGCAAGCTGAGCCCGCTGCTGGCCGACGCCTGACGGTCCCGGATACCGGATTTCACCTCTACCAGCGGAGCTTTACCTCCAGCGCGACGCCGTGCTCCGGTCCGCCCTCGCCGCCGTTCTCACGCCGCGTGGCGCTGGCGCGGAGCTCGACATCGAGGTCCCTGGAAGGCAGCGGGGTGAGGCGCCAGCCGATGGTGTAGTCGCGGCCGGTCCGGCTCAGGCCGAACTTGAAGTACGGCGTTCCGGTGAACCGGTCGCCCAGGATTCCGAACCCGTAGGCCGTCTCCGCCTCGAGCCGGCCGCCGGTGTCGGCGTTGCCGGCCGTGACAAGTTCCGCCAGACTTTCCCGGCGGAACATCGCGTCCACGCCGTCCGAGGCGCTGGAGCCAGCGGACTGGCGCAGCGAGACGGAAAACCCGCGCTCCGAGGAAGGATCCAGGTCCAGGCCAAGCGCGCCCGACACGCCCCAGTCCTCCAGGTCTTCGACCTTGTGCGCCACCAGCCCGCGCGCGTTCACGCTGGCGGTCACTCCCCGTCCCGGATCGGAGTAGGTCAATCCGCCGCCGACGTCGACGCCGATGCCCGTCTCCACGTCGCCCCAATCATGACGCACCGCGATCTCCAGACTCGGGGTCAGCGTCGGGCCGTTCTCCGTCCTCATGGCCCAGGAACTCTCCAGGCCGAGACGCACGCGGCTCACGTCGGCCTCCACCGCCTCCAACCCCCGCACCGCGTCCGAGCCGATGCGCAAGTAGAGTCCGTCCACCTTGAGCGCCAGCTCCGGGCCGCCCCCGCTGCCGGCGCTCGTCAGGTAAGTCCGCGCGCCGGCCGCCGTCATCGTCATGTCGATGCCGGCCTCGATCGTCCTGGACCCGTCCGGCACGGTCATGTCTCCCCGCCCGTGGCCCACCACGCCCCACACCGAAAGCCGGTCCGTGACCTCGTACGCGAAGTATGGATGGACACCCGTCAGCGACGACTCCACCGCGTCCTCGTCCTCGCTGCCGTCCCGCCGCCAGACGCCCTCGCCCCGGCTGTGCGAGACCGCCAGACCCGCCATCACGCTCCCGGAGGCCCAATCGGCCCCCAGCGTCGCGGTCGTGACGTCGCCCTCGACGGTTGCGTCTCCTTCCCGGCCCGTAAAGCGGGACAGCGCCCCCCGGCCCCACAGGCCGACGGACCCGCCGGTCACGGTTGCGCCGGTCAGCGAGAACCGGGTGCCGGTGAGCAGATCCCGCACCGTCAGGGTATCGGGCTTGAGCCTGAACTCATCCTCCGGCCATACCGATCCGGCATCGATTCGGCGCCTCAGCGCTGCCAGCTCGCTGCCGTGCCAGTGCAAACCGGCCACGCTCTCCGGCGCTTCGCCGTCCGTGACAATCCCCTTCCCCGCCACCGTTCCGTCAACACCTGCCTTGCGCTCCGCCGCCATGCGGTCCCGCAGGGCGTCCACCACATGCTGCGCCGCCAGCCGTCCGAACCGTCCCAGCCAGCCCTTCGCCACCGCTTCGTTGGGCGCCGAGCCCAGCGTGAACAGCGAGAAACGATCCGTCACGCCGCAAGCCAGACCCTCCGGAGAACCCCCCGAGGGCTCCGTCAACTGGACCCATTCCGGCGGGTCCGCAAACTCGTCATAGCGGTACACGCGGGCGTTTCCGCCCCCAGGCACCGGCAGGCACACCGTCGCGGTCTGTCCCGCGCCCAGCGCCATGCCGCCCCCAAGCTCGATATCCACCACCGGGTCGCCCGCGTTGAAGCCCCGCGGGGGATCGGCCAGGGCCGGCGCTGTAGCCACCCCCGTCAGCACCAGCGTCTCGCCGGCCAGGGCCGCCGGCAGCGTCACCCGCGTGCCCCTCGGTACCGAGGCGCCGTCCGGCACCGTTACCTCCCCCGTCGCCGGGACCTTGAACGTCGTCGCCGTGCCGTCGACCTCGTGGCCCGGCACCGTCACCGTCACCGGCTCCACCGTCACCGAGCCGTAGTCGCCGCCGCTCGCGGCGTGGGTGATCTGCCCCCTTGCGTCGTCTTCCACCAACTCATCGTCCCGCGCGCCCACGGTAACCGTTTGCGCCATGTCCCAACTCGACGCCGTGTACGTCAGGAACGATGGGTTCACCGTCACTTCCGTGCTGTCCGATTTCACCGTGACCGTGACCTCCGACGTCGGTTGCGAGGCCAGCGCCACCTCGTAGGCCGCGCTGCCCCCCTCCGGCACCGTCAACTCCGTGGGCGTCACCGTCACGCCGCGCTCGTCGTCGTCGGTGATCGTCACCCTTACCGCCGGGGCCGCCAGCCCTGCCGCCGCCCCGGCCACTACCACCGTCTCGTCGGGCTCGTCCACGGCGTCGTCCACCGGCGCCAGCGTGAAGCTCCCGCTGCCGCTCGTCCGGCCTTCCGGGACCGTCAAAGTGAAGTCCGGCACCGCCGCAAAGTCGGCTCCCTCCGTCGCCGTGCCCCCCGACACCGTCACCGTCACCGCGGTGTCTACGGCCGGCGCGGCGTCCTCCAGGGTGACGGTCACCGCCACCGTCCGGGCCGAACCGGTCGCTCCTTCCGCTACCTGCTCCGGCGACACCGACAGGGCCGCCCTGAGACGCGTCACCGTCACCGCCACCGGACCCAGCGTGACGCCGTTTTCGCCGTAGTCGCCGCCGGACACCGTATGCGCCAACTCCACCACCGTGTTGTCCGCCACCGCGTCCCCGTCCGCCGCCCGCACCGTTACTGCCTGCGCCGCGTTCCAACCGTCCGGCTCGAACGTCAGCAGCGCCGGATCCGCGGTCACCGCCGGGTTGTCCGAAGAAACCTCGATGGTGACCGCGGCCGTGGGCTGGGAGGTCAGCGCGACCCGGTAGCTCGCTTCGCCGCCTTTCAACACCGCCAACTCCGCCGGCGTCGCCCTGACGCCGCGCTCGTCGTTGTCCGTGATGGTCACCTCCGCCACCCCCGAGCCGAGCCCGGCCGCAGCGCCGGTCGCCACCACCGTCTCGTCCGCCTCAACCGCCGCATCGTCCACCGGCAACAGCGTGAAGCTCCCGGCTCTGCTCGTCTCACCGGCCGAAATCGTTATGGTGAAGCCCGCCACCGCCGCAAAGTCGGCTCCCTCCGTCGCCGTGCCGCCCGTCACCGTCACCGCCACCTCGGTGTCCTCCGTTCGCGGCCCTGCCTCCAGCGTCGCCGTCACCGTCACCGTGCCCGCGGCGGCGTCTTCCGCCAGGCGCTCCGGCGACAGCGCCAGGGCCACGCCCGGCGCCGTTACCCTAGCCGTCACCGGGCCCACCGTCACGCCGTTCTCACCGTAGTCGCCGCCCGTGACCGTGTACGTCAGCTCCACAACCGCGGCCTCTTCCACCGAGTCGTCGTCGGCTACCGCCACCGTTACCATCTGCGCCACGTTCCACTGCTCCGGCTCGAACCTCAGCAGCGCCGGATCCGCCGTCACCGCCGGGTTGTTCGTGGACACCTCGATGGTCACCGCCCCGGTGGGCTGCGAGGCCAATGACACCTCGTAGCTGCCGCTGCCGCCCTTCGACACCTCCAGCGCCGTGGGCGTCACCGCCACGCCTCGCTCGTCGTCGTCCGTGATCGTCACCGCCACGCCCGCGGCCGGAGCCGCGGCCACTCCGGATGCACTGCCGGTCACCACCACCGTCTCGTCCGGCTCGTCCACCGCATCGTCCACCGGCGCCAGCGTGAAGCTCCCCGCGCCGCTCGACTGGCCCACACCGATCGTCACCACGAAGTCCGCCACCGCCGCGAAGTCGGCTCCCTCCGTCGCCGTGCCCCCCGACACCGTCACCGTCACTTCGGTGTCCTCCGTTTGCGCTCCGCCCGTCAGCGTCGCCTCCACCGTTACCGTCCGGGCGTCTTCGGCGGCGCCTTCCGGCATCTGCTCCGGCGACAGCGCCAGGGTCACGCCCGACTGCGGCGTCGGCGGCGTCGTAACCGGCGGACGCGGCGGCTGCCGCAACTCGTCCGTGATCGTCACCAACGTTTCCTCCAGCGGAAACACCGACGCGACCGCGTGTACCCGAACCGTCTCGTCCGGCTCGTCCGTTTCGTCGTCCACCGCCGCCAGTTCAAACGACGCGGCGCCCGACGTGCTGCCGGCCGCGATGGTGAGGGTGAAGCCCGCCACCGCGGCATAGTCGTCCACCTCCGTGGCGGTCCCGCCCGACACCCTCATGTCGTACACGGTGTCGTCCTCCCGCGGCGCGGCGTCCAGCATCGCGGTCGCCGTCACCCGGGTGGTCCGCCCTTCCGCCACCAACTCCGGCGTGACCGAGAGGATCGCCCGCGTCGACGGCGACTCGTCGTCGGCGATCGCCAGGGTCACGTCGGCCGGCCCCGTCACCCCCAAGTCGTTCGTTGCTGCGCCCGAGACCGTCACCGACCTCGGCGCCGTCTGCACCTCCTGGTTGTCCACCGCCCGGACCGTTACCGTCCCGGTGCTTCCGGTGGCCCCCGCCGGAATCGTCAGCGCTGCGCCGGACTGGTTGAAGTCGGCGCCCTGGGTGTCGGAACCCGGCGCGGTGGAGATCGCGATCGTCGTCGGCCGGCTCGACGCGCGGTTCAGCAGCGCCGTCACCCGGCTCGCGCCGCCGTCCTCCCGGACCGAGTCCGGCGTGAGCACCAGGGTGGCCTCCGGCGTGTCCTCGTTGTCCCCGATCGTTATCTCCACGCCGGCGGAGGGCGTCACGGGGTAATACCGCATCCGCCCCCTCAGGCGGACCGTCTCGTCCGGCTCGTCCACCTCGTCGTCCACCGGCGTCAGCGTGAAGGTCTGCCGGCCGCTGGTGACTCCCTCCGGGATCGTCAGCGTGAAGTCGCTCACCGCCTGGAAATCGGTGTCCTGCGTCGCCGTGAGGCCCGACAGCGACAGGCTGACCTCGGTGTCACCCGCAAGGGCGCTGACGTCAAAGGCCGCGGTCACCGTCACCACCCGGGCCGACGGCGCGGCATCCTCGGCCACCGTGACCGGGTCTACCGTCAGCGTGACTTCCCTCGGCGCCAAGTCGTTGTCCGTGATGACGATCTCGGTCGGCCTCACCAGCAGGTCCGCCGCCGTGCCGCCCACGATCACCGTCTCGTTGGCTTCGGCCGTGACGTCCTCCGTCGGCGTCAGCTCGAACGTTCCCTCGACCCGGGTTCCGTTGGGCGGTATGGTTATGGTGAAGTCGGCCACGTCCTGGAAGTCCGTTCCCTCCGTCGCCGTGCCGCTCTCCACCCGGACCGTCACCACGGTGGCCTCCGGGTGGGGCGGGATGGCCAGTATCGCGGCCACCGTCACCGTCCGCGTCGCGCTGTCTTCGGCCACCTCTTCGGTATCGACCTCCAGCCGCACCCCCTCGAACTTCACGCCGTCATCGCGGACCGTCACCGCCACCGCGCTGCCGGTCACGCCGTCGTAGTCCGCCCCGGACGCCGAATGGGTCACGTTCGCCCTGTCGTCGTTATCGCCGTCGGGGTCCCGCGCCGCGAACACCCGCACCGTCTGCTGCCGGTTCCAGTCGGCCGCGGTGAACGTCAGCGTCTCCGGCCTCACCGTCACCTCACTCGCGCCGTCCACCGCCGGCGTCACGGTCACGCTTCCGGTGGGCTGCGAGCTCAGCGCCACCCCGTAGTGCGCGCTCTCGTCCTCATCCACCGTCAGGCCCTCCCGCGAGACCCGCAGTCCGCGCTCGTCGTCGTCCACGATCGTGATCACCAACGGAGTGATTTCCAGGCCCGGCCCGGTGCCAGTCAACACGACGGTCTCGTCCTCCTCGTCGACGTCGTCGTCCGCAATCTCCATCCGTAACCGCGTCGTCGCCGAAGTCCGGCCCGGCGGAACGATCAAGTGAAAGGCCGCCGGATTCACGCTGAAATCGACGGCCGACGCGGTGCCGCCGCGTACCAGCACGGCCACCGGCGTCGGCGTGGGGCGCGCCTCACCCAACAGCTCTACCCGGACGTCGATGCCTATGCGCCCCTCGGACTCGGGCAGCCTCGTTAAACCGGAATCGGTGGCAACCAGGCGCGCCATCGCCAATGTCACGCCGGCGTCGCGGGCGGTCACCAACACCTCCTGTGCCGGAACGTTGTTGGCCCCGTAGTCCGCCCCGGAAACCGCGTGCGACACCGACGCCCGGTCGTCCACCCCGTCCGCGTCATTCCTCGCCGATACCGTCACGGTCTGTGCCATCTCCCAGTTCGCCGCCGTGAACGTCAGCGATGCCGGCTGTATCATGATATCCGCATCCCCCGAAACCGAGAGCCTCACCAACACGTTCCCCGTCGGCTCCGAGTTGAGCTCCACCGTGTAGGTCGTGCTCTCCCCCTCCCGGACCTCCACGTCCCTCGCCGACACCGTCACGCCCCGTCCGTCGTCGTCGACCACGGTCACCAGCACCGGGGCCGCGGTCACGTTGTTGTCACCGTAGTCGCCCCCGGAAACCGCGTGCGACACCGTCGCCTGCTCGCCCGCCGGATCGTCGTCATCCGCTGCCGTGACAGTCACCGCCTGCGGCGTGCTCCAGTTGGCCGATGTGAACGTGAGCGCCTCGGGGCTCACCGCTACGTCGCTGCTGCCCGTCACCGCCAGCGCCACCATCACGTCGGCCGTGGGTTCGGAGTCCAGCACCACCGTGTAGTCCCGGCTGCCGTCCTCGTCCACCGAAAGGCGCGCCGCCGACACTGTGATCCCGCGAGCGTCGTCGTCCACGATGGTCAACTCGGCGGGCCGTACCGTGTAGCCGGACGCGGTGGTGGTGCCGGTCAACGTGAATTTCTCGTTGCCTTCCTCGACACCGTCGTTTGCCGGCACCAGCGTTATTGTCCCGCGCACCCACCTTTGGCCCACCCCAATCGTCATGGTAAGAGTCTCAGGGCTGGCTGTATAGTCGTCCGTCGACGCAGTACCCGGGCTCACCGTCACCACCACGGGTATGGCCTCAGCGTTATCTCCGCCGTTAAGCCGGCTCGTCACCTCCACGACCGTCGCTCCGTCGCTTTCGGCGATCTCTTCGTGGTCCGTCGTCAGCGACACCGTATTGGAGGTCCCGCCAAGGTCGAACACCGTAACCGTGTAGTTTCCGACGAGGCCCGCGTAGTCCCCGCCGGTGGCGGCATGCGTGATCGTGTACGTCCCGCCGTTTGTCGGACCATAGTTCACCCACTGCGGAACGTCCCAGTTCCCGGGGGTGAACGTCAGGGTCACATCCGACCAGTCCTCGCTGTCTTCTCCCTCGGCAAGACGCCCCGCGCTGGCCGTCAACGGCACCGTGACCTCGTCCGTCGGCTGCGAGGTCAAGACCACCGTGAACGAGTTGTCGACGGACAATTCCGTCGTCGTCATCCGCCTGGGGAACCACTCGAAACCCCGCTCGTCGTCGTCCTCGATCGTCACCGCCCGGGGACCCACCGTGACGGGCGTCGTCACGTCCGACGAGCCCTGCCGGAGCCCCTGGTTGTTCCTACCCTCCAACGACACGTTCACCCGCTTGTCCGCCTCGTCCACGTCGTTGTCCACGGTCTCCAGCGTCACCGTGCCGGTGCTCTCCGTCAGGCCCGCGGGTACGTTCATGCTGGATCCCACCAGCGAGAAGTCCGCCGACTCCGCCGGACTCACGGCCGCCGCCGTCACCGTCATCGCCGTCGGCTCGCTCGACGGGTGACTCAAACTCGCGGTCACCACCGCTTCGCCGCCGTCCTCCGGAAGCGTGGTCGAGGACAGCGTCAGCGTCAGCGTCGGCGCCCGCTCATTGTCACGGATCGTCAGCGTCAGCGAGTCCGGGTCCCCGGCCAGAGAGGGCTCGCCGTCGTCCTTCCCGTTCGTCGCCGTGGCCGACACCGTCACCTCCTTGTCCGGCGCGTCCACGTTGTTGTCCACCGGAGTCACCGTCGCCCGGGTCGTGCTCGCGGTCATTCCCGCGGGGATCGACAACACGCTCCCGGTGAGAGCGAAGTCCGAAGCCCGCGCCGGGCTCACCGGCGCCGCTTCCACCGTCACCGACGTGTCGTGGCTCGACGGATGGCTCAACGTCGCCCGCACCGTGGCCGCGCCGCCGTTCTCGTCTATCGCTTCCCGCGACAGCACCAGCGTCACCGCCGGCGGCGGCTCTTCGTCCGTGATCGTCAGCTCCACGCCGTCGGGCTGCATCACGCCTTGCGTGTTCACCGCGGTGGCGGTCAGCGTCCGCATCTTGTCCGGCGCGTCCGTGTTGTCGTCCACCGCCGTCAGCGTCACCGACGCCGTGCTCCCGGTGGCCCCCGCCGCGATGGTCAGCCTCCCGGACGAGCTCAGCGTGAAGTCGCCCGGCGACTGCGTGATGGTGATCGTCGTCGGCTCGCTCGAAGGACCGCTGAGCGTTGCCCTCATCGTGGTCACGTGCTGGTCGCCGCCCTCGTTCGGATCGTCCGACTCGCGGATCGTGGTCTCCCCCACCACCAGCGTCGCCTTCGGCGGCGGGTCCTCATCCTCGATGGTCAGGGTCACGTCGGCCGGCTGCCGCCCCAGACCGCCGGAGCCCATCCCGTTCACCGCCACGGCCGACACCTCCACCTCCTTGTCCGGGGCGTCGACGTTGTTGTCCACCGCGGTGAGGGTCACCGTCCCGGTGCTCTCCGTCCCGAGCGCCGCAATCGTCAGCGTGCTCCCGGCCAGCGTGAAGTCCTCCGCCACCGCCGCCCCCAGCGCCTCCGCCGTCACCGTGAACGTGGTCCCATCGCTCGACGGACGGTCCAGGGTCGCCGTCACCGTGGTCCGGTTCGGATTGCCGGACTCCAGGATCAACGCCGGACTCAGCACCAGCGCCGGCACCGGCGCCGGGTCGTCGTCGGTGATCCTCAGGCTCAGAATCCCCGAGGGCCCCTCCACGGCCAGGGCGTTCTGCGCCGTCCCTCGCACCGCCACCACGTTGTCGGGGCTATCCGTCTCGTCGTCCACCGGCGTCACGGTCACGTCCCCGGTACTCGCCGTCTGCTCCGCGGCGATGATCAGCGTGCGGTTCGTGCTCACGTTGAAGGCGATGTGGCTGGTTGGAGGGCCGTCCGCGGACACCGTCACCGTCGTCGTCTCGGTCGACGGGTGGTTCAACCTCGCGGTCACCGCCACCGCCGTGCCGCTGTCCTCCGCCACCAAGGTGTGCGACAGCGACAGCGTCACCGTGGGCGTCTCGTCGTCGTCGCCGATGGTGCCCACGGCGGTGCCGTCGGCGATCGTCACGTTGCTCGGGTTCGGCGCATTTGACAGCGTCGCCGTGAACGTCTCGTCGCGCTCGTCGATGTTGTCCCCCCGCGTGCGCACCGTAAACGTCTTTGACGTGTCACCCGCATTGAACGTCAAATTCCCGGTCAGCGTGCCCGTCAAATCGCTCGACTTCGCCGTGTCGCCGGTCTCCACCGACGCCGTATACGCCACCGTGAGCCGCTTCTCGCTCCCCTGCGACAGCGTCGCCGTAAAGGAGACCGCGTTACCCTCCTCCGCGGACGAATCGCCGATCCTCACCGTCGGAGGATCGTCGTCGTCGTTGATGGTCCCCGTGCCGGTCGCGCCGGTGATCCTCGCGTTCGACGCACTCGACAGCGTCACCGTGAACGTCTCGTTCTCCTCGTCCGTGGTGTCCTCGCTCGTTTCCACCGTCACCGTCCGCGCCGTGGTCCCGGCCGCGAACGTCAGCGTCCCCGTCAGCGTCCCCGTCAGATCGCCCGCCTCCGCGGTGCCACCGCCCGCCGAGGCCGCGTACCGCACCGTCACCGTCTTCTCGCTCCGCGCCGACAGCGTCACCGCGAACCTTGCCGGGTCGCCCTCGTCTGCACCGGCGTCGGCGATTTCCAGATTCGGCGCGGCGTCGTCGTCGTTGATGGTCCCCGTGCCGGTCCCGTCGGTGACCGTCGCGTTCGACGCACTCGACAACGTCACCGTGAACGTCTCGTTGTCCTCGTCGGTGGTGTCCTCCCTCGTTTCCACCGTCACCGTCTGCGTCGTGGTCCCGGCCGCGAATGTCAGCGTCCCCGTCAGCGTCCCCCTCAGATCTCCCGTTTCCGCCGTACCATCGGCCGCCGAGGCCGCGTAGTCCACCGTCACCGTCTTCTCGCTCCGCGCCGACAGCGTCACCGCGAACCTTGCCGGGTTGCCCTCGGTTGCACCGGCGTCGGCGATTTCCAGATTCGGCGCAGCGTCGTCGTCATTGATGGTCCCCGTGCCGGTCGCGCCGGTGATCCTCGCGTTCATCTCATTCGACAGCGTCACCGTGAACGTCTCGTTGTCCTCGTCGGTGGTGTCCTCCCTCGTGTCCACCGTCACCGTCTGCGTCGTAGTCCCCGCCGCAAACGTCAGCGTCCCCGTCAGCGTCCCCGTCAGATCACCCGATTCCGCCGTACCACCGCCCGCCGAGGCCGCGTAGCCCACCGTCACCCGCTTCTCGCTCTGCTTCGACAGCGTCACCGTGAACCTGACCGGGTCACCCTCGGTTGCACTCCCGTTGCCGATGCTCAGATTCGGCGCAGCGTCGTCGTCATTGATGGTCCCCGTGCCGGTCGCGCCGGTGATCCTCGCGTTCGACGCACTCGACAGCGTCACCGTGAACGTCTCGTTCTCCTCGTCCGTGGTGTCCTCGCTCGTGTCCACCGTCACCGTCTGCGTCGTGGTCCCCGCCGTGAACGTCAGCGCCCCCCTCTGCGTCCCCGTCAGATCACTCGATTCCGCCGTACCACCGGCCACCGAGGCCGCGTAGCCCACCGTCACCGTCTTCTCGCTCGCCGGCGACAGCGTCACCGTGAACCTTACCGGGTCGCCCTCGGTTGCACTCCCGTTGCCGATGCTCAGATTCGGCGCAGCGTCGTCGTCGTTGATGGTCCCCGTGCCGGTCGCGCCGGTGATCCTCGCGTTCATCTCATTCGACAGCGTCACCGTGAACGTCTCGTTCTCCTCGTCGACCGTGTCATGGACGGTGCTCACCGTCGCCGTCTGCGAGGTCTCTCCGGCGTCGAACGTCAGCGTCCTGTAGTTCACCGTTATGCCGTTTACCACGGCCGTCACCGTGTTGAAGTCTTCCCCCGCTACGGCGGTGTCGCCGCCGGCCGTCGAGGTCGCGTACCTCACCGTCACCGTCCTCTCGCTCGCCGCCGACAACGTCACCGTGAACCGGATGGAACTGCCCTCCGTCGCGCTCGCGCCGGCGATGCTCAGCTCCGGTTCGGAGTCGTCGTCGGCCAGGGTCACGGTGGCGGTGGAACGGATTCCCGCCGTGACGCCGGCCGGCAGCATCCCGAACCCGAGCTCCACGCTCTTGTCCGGTTCGTCCGCGGTGTCGCTCGCCGCCGTCACCGTAAAGCTCATGTCCGTATCGGTGGTGCCGAAGACAAGGTTCGCAGGCACACCCGAATAGTCGGCGTCCTCTGTACCGTCCGCATTCGTCTTGGTCAGCGGGATCGTCACCTGCGCCGCCGGGGCCGTACTCAGGAGCACCGTCACCGTGGCCGCGGCCCCGTCCTCGTTGGCCGTGTAGGATGTCGCGCCGAACTCGACGGTTTGAGCCTGTGCCCGGCCGGCTACGAGCGCACCGAAGAACACGACCGCGGCGATCAAGCCGAGGGGCAGAACGCCGTTTCGGAAAGCCGAT
Source organism: uncultured Binatia bacterium (SeqCode) (assembly GCA_965221155.1). Lineage (GTDB taxonomy): Bacteria > Desulfobacterota > Binatia > UBA9968 > JAJDTQ01 > JAJDTQ01. Next base: position 5,013,803 of record OZ244869.1, read on the forward strand.
GGAACAGCAGGAGCCCGTGTGCCGAAACCTGGCCGATTTTCCAACTTTACCATTCCAACCCCCAAAACCGCCTTCTGTTCCTATACCCGCCCGAGTTCCCGGACAGACACTTCGTTCATAAATAAAAATACTTCTCACATAACCAATAACGTATCTGGTTTGCAAACATATTTTACCGCTTGTCTCAATTACAAGTTTACAAGTCGCCGAGAAGGCGGACGCTCCGGCGTCGAGACGTGGGCCGAGAGGATTTCAAGCGGATGGCGGCGGGAAACTTGACACCGAAGGTGCGAGGCTGGTACACGTCGGCAAGCTCTTTGAAGTCCGTCCAGCCACACCCCCGCGAGAGGAGACCGCCATGAGCGATACGAATGGTCACACGAAGGCGCTTCACGTCCTGACCCATTCCGGGTGGTACCGTTTCGAGAAGAACGGCGATTCCTGGAATCAGGTGGAGCGAGACCTGACGTTCTGGAACCTGAGCTGCGTCGCCGTGGATCCGGAGGATCCGCGCACCGTCTACGCCGGCACCGAGCACTCGGGCCTGTTCTTCACCCGCGACGGCGGCGAGACCTGGAGCCGGTCCACCCCCAACCTGCCGCATCTCGACATCTTCTCGCTGTGGGCACTGCCGGGATCGTTGTTCGTCGGAACCCGTCCGGCGGCGCTCTTCCACGGCGCCCCCGGAAAAGGGTGGCAGGAGCTCCCGGGAGTGCGCGAGGGCGGCACCTGCGGGACCTTTCCGCCGAACCCGGCCCAGGCGCCCCGGACGCGCTATCTCACCGGCGATCCGGCCTCGCCGTCGCGGCTCTACGCCGGCATCGAGGTGGGAGGACTGCTGCTGAGCGACGACAACGGCGAGGACTGGCGCCCTGCCAACGAAGGCCTGTGGGACCGCGACATCCATCAGCTTCACCACTGCAAGCAGGACCCCGACCTGGTGATGGCCGCCTGCGGCGAAGGGATCTTCCGCAGCCGCGACCGGGCCGCCCACTGGCAGGAGATCACCCCGTCCGACACCCGCACCTATGGCACGACCGTCACCGAGACCGATGACGGCAGCCTGTATCTCGGAGTCACCCTGGGCCGGCCCAATACCTGGGTGCGCAAGGTGCGGGCGAGCGCGGCCATTCTGCGGAGCGAACATGACGGCGCCGACTGGAAGACGCTGGCCGAGGACCTCCCCGGCGGCATCATGGACACCGTGCCCGACCCGGACGGCCCCGGCATCATCGCCGCCACTTCCGAAGGCGAGATCATGATCGTCGAGGAAACGGGCTGCCGCACGATCGCCAGCGGCCTGCCCTGCATCAACGAGATCGCCATCGGCGCATAAGTTTGACTATCTCCCCTCAAGAGACGGCCCCGCCGGCAGCGGGGCCCGTTCTCGCGCCACTCCGGGACCGCTGACCCGTGCCGGCTGCTGCGACTCCCGAGTCCACCCGGACCGACTGGGGGTCCGTATGGGTCGCGGCCCTGTCCGCCGTGGGACCGGCCATGGTGGTGGCGGTTCTGGGAATCGGCCTGCCGGAGATCGGGACGGGCCTGGGGCTCCCGGCGGAGTGGTGGGGCGCCCTCTTTCCCCCCATCTTCGTCGCCGCGGCGTGCGCGAGCTGGTCGGCCGGGCGGCTCTCGGACAGTCTGGGCCGGCGTAGCGTGCTGGTTGCCGGGGGCCTCTGCCTGGGCACCGGATTCGGGCTCGTATCGACGACCCATAGTTACGGGGCCGCGGTCGCCCTGCTGGCCCTGGCCGGTGTGGGATACGGCGCCCTCACCGCATCGGTCCTGTCCCTGGTGTCCGACCTCCTGCCCTCGCGGCGGGGGCTGGGAATGGGCATGCTCTCCGCCACTTACGGCCTGGGGAGCGTCACCGGCCCCATCGTAGCCGCCGCCATCATCCAGCGTTTCGGCTGGCGCGGGGCGACCGTCACCGTGGGGTGTATCGCCGCCGGCATTGCGTTGATCCAGTGGCTGCGCATCCGGGAACCAGCCCGGGCGCAAGCCGCCCCTAGCGCGCCGGGGACCCGCAAGCCGCGGTTGATGAACCGCAACATGATCGTCCTGGCCGCGGCGCAGTTCTTCGGCGGTTCGGTGTTCTGGATCACCTCCTCCTGGACCCCCACGTTTCTGCGCGAAACCGTGAAACTGACGCTGGATGAGGCCGCCATGGTCATGGCGGCATGGGGCGCCACCCCCATCATCGGGGCCATGGTGCTGGGGATACTGTCCGACCGCTTGGGGCGGAAGCGCATCATTCTGATGGGCGCGTTTCCGGGCGTGTTGGTGGTGTTGGCCGTCTACGGTTGGCTTGTTCATCCGTTGGCCCTGGCCGCGGGCATCTGTCTCCTGGGCCTGTGCAAGTCGCCGGTGCCCTCGCTGGTGGTGGCGCTGGCCCAGGACACCACCGCCAAAGGCCGCATAGGCGAGGCGAGCGGCCTCATCATGTCCATGCACTACGTGGCGGCTCAGACCACCCCGTTGGCCATGGGACAGTTCATCACATGGCTGGACAGCATGACCCTGGCCATGCTGCTGGGGTCGGGGCTGGCGTTCGCCGTGTTCGCGATGCTCGTGACGAGCGTACGTGAACGCAACTGACACGCCCGTTCCGCGCACGCGTTCGTTTCCCGCTGGCAATCAAGATTTTTTGTTGCGGAGACCGCCTGGTTGTCGTAGTGTTATTGGTTGGCCTCGCATCCTCGCAGGTGCGTTTTGGCGACGAGTTTGGTAAGAAGATAGACCCTTCATTTCGAGCGCGGCACGGCCGCCGATCAAGGGGATGACAAACAGCTCATAAACAAGGGGGACCCCATGAATCGTCGTGACTTTATCACTGGAGCAGCCGTCGGTGTCGTCGTGGGCGCCGGCGCAACCGCGGCCATTATGTCAAGCCAGCAACAGGAGGCGCCGGCACCGGCTCCCGTGACCAAGGCGCCCGAGGCCCCCGCCATCATGAAGGACCGCATCGAGGTGGCCATCGTCACCACTTGGCCGCGCGACTTTCCCGGTCTCGGAACCGGAGCGCAACGCTTCGCCAAGCGCGTCCAGGACATCAGCGACGGCCGCATCCAGGTGAGTTACTTCGCGGCGGGCGAGCGTGTCGGCGCCTTCGACTCGTTCGACGAAGTGGCTTCGGGCAACGCCCAGGCCTATCACGCGGCCGACTACTACTGGAAAGGCAAGCATCCGGGCTGGGCCTACTTCACGTCCGTGCCTTTCGGCCTCACCTACACCGAGATGAACGCCTGGATCCGCTTCGGCGGAGGGCAGGAACTCTGGGATGAGTTGGCGGGCGGGTTCGGGCTCAAGGGCCTCATGTGCGGCAACACGGGTGTCCAGATGGGCGGCTGGTTCCGCAAGGAGATCAACAGCGTCGAGGACCTCAAGGGCCTGAAGATGCGCATCCCGGGCCTGGGCGGCGACGTGATGTCAAAGCTCGGCGCCTCGCCGGTGTCCCTGCCGGGCGGCCAGATCTATGAGAATCTCGTCTCCGGTGCCATCGACGCCACCGAATGGGTGGGGCCGTGGAACGACGAGGTGATGAAGTTCTTCGAGGCGGCCAAGTACTACTACTATCCAGGCATGCACGAGCCCGGCTCGATGTTGTCGGTGGGTTTCAACAAGAAGTTCTGGGAAGGGTTGTCGAAGGCCGATCAGGCGCTGATCGAGGCCGCCGCTTCCATGGAAAACGACGTGATGATGTCCGAGTACAACGCCAAGAACGGCGCGGCGCTGGCCCGCCTGGTTCGCGACCAGGGCGTCACGCTACGCAAGTTCAGCGACGAGATCTACGACTCCTTCGGGAACGCGGCCAAGGAGGTCTTCGCCGGGGTGGTGGCCCACAGTGATCTCGCCAAACGCATCCACGAAAGCTTCGTCAAGGCACGGCAAGAGGTGGGTGGTTGGTCCAACATCTCCGACCAGGCCTACGTCGCGCAGCGGAATCGCGTGCTGGGCGTCTCCGGCTGAAGCTCCGATCCGGGACCACGGGCCGGCTCCCGCGCGGGGCCGGCCCGGTGCGTGCCGGAAGGCCATACCGTTAACGACTCGCGCCCATGGATAGTGACCGCGGCACGGCAGATGCGCTCTACCGCGCGTTGGCGTTGTCGCTGGCGGCAACAACCTTCGTTTTCATCCTCAACAACTACCTGAACTTCTGGCAGGACTGGCCCGGTGCGGGGCGCATCCTCGGGGCCGGGACTCAGGCGCCGCTCCACGGGACAGCGATGCTCCAAGGCTGGCTGCAGGTGGCCAGCTATGTCCTGCCGGTCATCGCCATCGTCGTCATCGCGCTCAGGACGAGACAGCGGCCATTTGCCTCCGACGCCGCGTTTCTGAGCTCCATCGCCGCCTACATCATCGCCACGGCCTTTTGGTCGACTTTCTTCATCGGCATCGCTGACGGTGCAATATCGTTCCTGCACGTGGAAGGGCTGTTGCCCTCGGTGTTCGGCGAGACGCTGGCTCAGAGGCTGGGCGTCTCAAACTTCCGCGGCACCTACGTGCACCTGCCGCTGATGCTCGTAGCCGCGGTGGTGGCCTGGTTCAAGAAGGGGCTCGACTTCATCTGGCTCGCGCTGCTCGTGGTCGTCGCCGAGTTCCAGATCGTCATCGCGCGTTTCATCTTCTCCTATGAGCAGGCCTTCATGGGAGATCTGGTGCGTTTCTGGTACGCCGCGCTGTTCCTGTTTGCCAGCGCTCATACCCTGGTGGCCGAAGGCCATGTCCGGGTGGACGTGCTGTTCACCCATTTCAGTGAACGGCGCAAGGCCCTGGTCAACGCGTGGGGCTCCATGCTGCTGGGCGTACCGCTGTGCTGGACCATTCTGGGCGTGGGCATGTCGGGTAGGGCGTCCGTCATCAACGGCCCGTTGCTTTACTTCGAAACGTCACAGAGCGGGTTCGGTCTCTATGTCAAGTACATCATGGCGGGATTCCTCGCCGTGTACGCCGTGTCCATGATGATTCAGTTCCTGGCGTACTTCCTGGACGCCATGTCGGTGCTTCGCGGCCAAACCGCGGGTCATCCGACTCAACCAACCCCCGAGCCGTCCTGACCGTGGAGCTCTTCTTTCTCGCACTGCTGGTCCTGGCCATGGCCGGAGCCCTGGCATCCGGGTTCCCGGTGGCCTTCGCGCTGCCCGGTTCCGCCATCCTGACCATCGGCCTCGCCGCGCTCACCGGCTACATCTTTACCGGCGACGCCAGCTCTTTTTTCGCCCAGGACGGCCCGATTCAGTGGCTCACCGCGGGCGTCACCAATTTCCGCGGCGTCTACTGGGAGGTGGAGCGCGACACCATCATCGCGGTGCCGTTGTTCGTGTTCATGGGCATCATGCTGCAGCGCTCCAAGATCGCCGAGGACCTGCTGGTGACCATGGCGCGGCTGTTCGGGCCGGTCCCGGGCGGTCTCGGCATCTCGGTGGTGCTGGTGGGGGCGCTGCTGGCCGCCACCACCGGCATTCTCGGCGCCACCGTGGTGGCCATGGGCCTCATCTCGCTGCCGGCGATGTTGCGCAACGGCTATTCACGGCCACTCGCCACCGGCACCATCTCCGCGGCGGGGACGCTGGGCCAGATCATCCCGCCCTCCATCGTGCTCATCATCCTGGCGGACCAGCTCTCCAACGCCACCGATCAGGCGGGCACGTTGCGCCAGGTGGACTTCAAGGCCGCCACCGGCCAGTTCATCATGCCCACGGAGTTCGCCATCACGTCGGCCAGCGCCGGCGACATGTTCCTGGGCGCCATCCTGCCCGGCCTGGTGCTGGTGGGCCTGTACGTCATCTACATTCTCGTGGTGGCGCTCATACGGCCCAACGACGCACCGGCCATCCCCATGGAAGGACGCTTCGACCGCCAGTTCGCGGTCCGCGTGGTGCTTGCGCTGGTACCGCCGCTGGCGCTGATCCTGGCCGTGCTCGGCTCCATCATCGCCGGTATCGCCACCGTCAATCAGGCCGGCGCCATCGGCGCGGTCGGCGCCATCATCATGGCCGGGTACCGGCTGGCGGAAGGAAAGCCCCGGTGCTACACGCCGGCCATGATCGCGGGCGTTTCCCTGGTGGCCCTCTTCGTCCTGCTCGCCACCGTCGACCTGAACATACGCACCATTCATAGCGCCTACGAGGCCGTCGGCGTGTCGCTTGCCACCATCGCGGTGGCCGGGCTGGTGGTTTCCGTGGCCTGGAGCATCTGGCGCGCCCATCGCGCGGAGCAGATGCTCGCGGGTGTCATGGTGGAGACCGCCAAGACCACGGCCATGGTCTTCATCATCCTGCTGGGCGCCGCCATGCTCACGGCGGCGTTCCGGGGTTTTGGCGGAGAGGAGCTGGTGAAGGAATTTCTGACCACGCTGCCCGGCGGTTTCTGGGCCCAGTTCGTCGTGGTCATGGCGGTGATCTTCATCCTCGGCTTCTTTCTCGATTTCATCGAGATCGCGGTGGTGGTGGTACCCATCGTGGCCCCCATCCTGCTCTCGGATCCGTCGGCCAACATTACCGCGGTCTGGCTCGGCGTCATGATCGGCGTCAACATGCAGACGTCGTTTCTCACTCCGCCATTCGGTTTCGCCCTGTTCTACCTGCGCGGCGTCGCGCCCCCCTCGGTGCTGACAACCCACATCTACCGGGGCGTGGTTCCCTTCATTGCCTTGCAGTTGGTGGCCCTGGGCATTGTCGGCTTCTATCCTCCCCTGGTGAACTACCTGCCGGCGCGCACGTCGCTCACCGGAGAGACCGCGCCGCCGCCCCGGAACCCGCGCCTGCAGCGCTGCCTGGAGGAGTATCTGTTCGAGCAGTACGACCAGAACGGCGATGCGATCCGGGCGAGCATTCGGGCGGCCGAGGACCTCGATATCAGCTATCTGCCGGAAAGGCTCCGCAAGAGTCTGACCGGCGGCATGGAAAAGGCCGCCCGAACCTTCGACCTGGTTTCGGAGGTTCGCCGCACCAGCGCGGAACGAAACGCATTCGGCGAGACCTACAAACCCCTCCATACCGTGATCCGACGGGTCAACCGGCAGGAAGCGCGCATCGACCGCGAGACGCGAGAGCTCCGGAACACCATCCGGCGACTGGGACGGGATGCCGACGCGGACGTCGTAGCGCCGTTGCGCCACGAGGTCGAGGAGTTGCAGGCACGAAGGGCCCGCCTGGAGAAAACACGCCCGGAGGGTGGGATGGAGATGCGCCGGCGCTATCTGTCCCTGGAAAAGAAGGAAAACGGCGCGCGCCGCAACTACCGGCGCAATGTCGATGACGCCTACACCTCCGTGCGATCGGTCCGCGAGATGCTGGCCAAGGTGCCGGCTTTGGAAGCCGCCGGCGCAAAGCTCATGGCATTGCCGGAAATCCTGCAAACGCAAACGGCACAGCAGTCACAGTCCGCGATCCGGGACGCCGAGCGGGCGTTCCGAACCGTTCCCGGAACCCATGACTTGCAGAACACCCTTTCGAAGGCGCGTTCCGACCTGAGGCGAGGCGCTTCCGGCCGGGAACGCGCGGCAACCCGCTTGGGCCAGGTGGTTGCGCTGTTCGAGAGTGAATTGGAGTGGCGTTCCCGGGCCGCCCGTGACCTGGACCCAGGTCTGGCCGCCTACGAGGACGCCCTTCGGGACACCATCGGCATTCGGCAGCTCGAACGACTGCCGAAACGGATTGCGAAACCCGTGGCGGCCTGCCTCTCGCACCACCGCGACGTCTCGTTGAGCTTCTGACACGGCCCTACACCCAATCCAACGTGGGCTTCGAGAGGCGGACGAGCCCACGCTGACCATCACGTCATTCCCGTGGAACATACCGTGTCGATTCTACACCTTGGGTACGGGAGAAACAGTGAGCCGGCGGTGTCGTTTGATACGACAGTAAAGTGTTGATACGAAAATGAAATCACAAAGAATTCAGGCAATTATAAACGCCTGTTGGCAGGCCTGGGTGAGACCTTCACCTCGCCCCGCTGCGACGCGTGCGACGGCCTGCTCAAGTCCGGCACCATCTCCTTCGGCCAGCCCATGCCCCAGGCTGCCATGCAGCAGGCCCAGGTCTGGAGCGAGGGGGCGGAGATCTTCATCGTGGTGGGCTCGTCGCTGGTGGTGCAGCCGGCAGCGTCGTTCCCGGTCATCGCCAAGCAGGCCGGCGCGCTCCTGGCCATCGTCAACCGGGAAGCCACCCCCATCGAGTCCCTGGCCGACTACAGCTACGAGGGAGAGATCGGCGAGTTCTTCCGCAAGCTGAGCCCGCTGCTGGCCGACGCCTGACGGTCCCGGATACCGGATTTCACCTCTACCAGCGGAGCTTTACCTCCAGCGCGACGCCGTGCTCCGGTCCGCCCTCGCCGCCGTTCTCACGCCGCGTGGCGCTGGCGCGGAGCTCGACATCGAGGTCCCTGGAAGGCAGCGGGGTGAGGCGCCAGCCGATGGTGTAGTCGCGGCCGGTCCGGCTCAGGCCGAACTTGAAGTACGGCGTTCCGGTGAACCGGTCGCCCAGGATTCCGAACCCGTAGGCCGTCTCCGCCTCGAGCCGGCCGCCGGTGTCGGCCTTGCCGGCCTTGACGAGTTCCGCCAGGCTCTCCCGGCGGAACATCGCGTCCACGCCGTCCGAGGCGCTGGAGCCAGCGGACTGGCGCAGCGAGACGGAAAACCCGCGCTCCGAGGAAGGATCCAGGTCCAGGCCAAGCGCGCCCGACACGCCCCAGTCCTCCAGGTCTTCGACCTTGTGCGCCACCAGCCCGCGCGCGTTCACGCTGGCGGTCACTCCCCGTCCCGGATCGGAGTAGGTCAATCCGCCGCCGACGTCGACGCCGATGCCCGTCTCCACGTCGCCCCAATCATGACGCACCGCGATCTCCAGACTCGGGGTCAGCGTCGGGCCGTTCTCCGTCCTCATGGCCCAGGAACTCTCCAGGCCGAGACGCACGCGGCTCACGTCGGCCTCCACCGCCTCCAACCCCCGCACCGCGTCCGAGCCGATGCGCAAGTAGAGTCCGTCCACCTTGAGCGCCAGCTCCGGGCCGCCCCCGCTGCCGGCGCTCGTCAGGTAAGTCCGCGCGCCGGCCGCCGTCATCGTCATGTCGATGCCGGCCTCGATCGTCCTGGACCCGTCCGGCACGGTCATGTCTCCCCGCCCGTGGCCCACCACGCCCCACACCGAAAGCCGGTCCGTGACCTCGTACGCGAAGTATGGATGGACACCCGTCAGCGACGACTCCACCGCGTCCTCGTCCTCGCTGCCGTCCCGCCGCCAGACGCCCTCGCCCCGGCTGTGCGAGACCGCCAGACCCGCCATCACGCTCCCGGAGGCCCAATCGGCCCCCAGCGTCGCGGTCGTGACGTCGCCCTCGACGGTTGCGTCTCCTTCCCGGCCCGTAAAGCGGGACAGCGCCCCCCGGCCCCACAGGCCGACGGACCCGCCGGTCACGGTTGCGCCGGTCAGCGAGAACCGGGTGCCGGTGAGCAGATCCCGCACCGTCAGGGTATCGGGCTTGAGCCTGAACTCATCCTCCGGCCATACCGATCCGGCATCGATTCGGCGCCTCAGCGCTGCCAGCTCGCTGCCGTGCCAGTGCAAACCGGCCACGCTCTCCGGCGCTTCGCCGTCCGTGACAATCCCCTTCCCCGCCACCGTTCCGTCAACACCTGCCTTGCGCTCCGCCGCCATGCGGTCCCGCAGGGCGTCCACCACATGCTGCGCCGCCAGCCGTCCGAACCGTCCCAGCCAGCCCTTCGCCACCGCTTCGTTGGGCGCCGAGCCCAGCGTGAACAGCGAGAAACGATCCGTCACGCCGCAAGCCAGACCCTCCGGAGAACCCCCCGAGGGCTCCGTCAACTGGACCCATTCCGGCGGGTCCGCAAACTCGTCATAGCGGTACACGCGGGCGTTTCCGCCCCCAGGCACCGGCAGGCACACCGTCGCGGTCTGTCCCGCGCCCAGCGCCATGCCGCCCCCAAGCTCGATATCCACCACCGGGTCGCCCGCGTTGAAGCCCCGCGGGGGATCGGCCAGGGCCGGCGCTGTAGCCACCCCCGTCAGCACCAGCGTCTCGCCGGCCAGGGCCGCCGGCAGCGTCACCCGCGTGCCCCTCGGTACCGAGGCGCCGTCCGGCACCGTTACCTCCCCCGTCGCCGGGACCTTGAACGTCGTCGCCGTGCCGTCGACCTCGTGGCCCGGCACCGTCACCGTCACCGGCTCCACCGTCACCGAGCCGTAGTCGCCGCCGCTCGCGGCGTGGGTGATCTGCCCCCTTGCGTCGTCTTCCACCAACTCATCGTCCCGCGCGCCCACGGTAACCGTTTGCGCCATGTCCCAACTCGACGCCGTGTACGTCAGGAACGATGGGTTCACCGTCACTTCCGTGCTGTCCGATTTCACCGTGACCGTGACCTCCGACGTCGGTTGCGAGGCCAGCGCCACCTCGTAGGCCGCGCTGCCCCCCTCCGGCACCGTCAACTCCGTGGGCGTCACCGTCACGCCGCGCTCGTCGTCGTCGGTGATCGTCACCCTTACCGCCGGGGCCGCCAGCCCTGCCGCCGCCCCGGCCACTACCACCGTCTCGTCGGGCTCGTCCACCGCGTCGTCCACCGGCGCCAGCGTGAAGCTCCCCGCGCCGCTCGACTGGCCCACACCGATCGTCACCACGAAGTCCGCCACGGCCGCAAAGTCGGCTCCCTCCGTCGCCGTGCCCCCCGTCACCGTCACCGTCACCGCGGTGTCTACGGCCGGCGCGGCGTCCTCCAGGGTGACGGTCACCGCCACCGTCCGGGCCGAACCGGTCGCTCCTTCCGCTACCTGCTCCGGCGACACCGACAGGGCCGCCCTGAGACGCGTCACCGTCACCGCCACCGGACCCAGCGTGACGCCGTTTTCGCCGTAGTCGCCGCCGGACACCGTATGCGCCAACTCCACCACCGTGTTGTCCGCCACCGCGTCCCCGTCCGCCGCCCGCACCGTTACCGCCTGCGCCGCGTTCCAACCGTCCGGCTCGAACCTCAGCAGCGCCGGAGCCGCGGTCACCGCCGGGTTGTCCGAAGAAACCTCGATGGTGACCGCGGCCGTGGGCTGGGAGGTCAGCGCGACCCGGTAGCTCGCTTCGCCGCCTTTCAACACCGCCAGCTCCGCCGGCGTCGCCCTGACGCCGCGCTCGTCGTTGTCCGTGATGGTCACCTCCGCCACCCCCGAGCCGAGCCCGGCCGCAGCGCCGGTCGCCACCACCGTCTCGTCCGCCTCAACCGCCGCATCGTCCACCGGCAACAGCGTGAAGCTCCCGGCTCTGCTCGTCTCACCGGCCGAAATCGTTATGGTGAAGCCCGCCACCGCCGCAAAGTCGGCTCCCTCCGTCGCCGTGCCGCCCGTCACCGTCACCGCCACCTCGGTGTCCTCCGTTCGCGGCCCTGCCTCCAGCGTCGCCGTCACCGTCACCGTGCCCGCCGCGGCGTCTTCCGCCAGGCGCTCCGGCGACAGCGCCAGGGCCACGCCCGGCGCCGTTACCCTAGCCGTCACCGGGCCCACCGTCACGCCGTTCTCACCGTAGTCGCCGCCCGTGACCGTGTACGTCAGCTCCACAACCGCGGCCTCTTCCACCGAGTCGTCGTCGGCTACCGCCACCGTTACCTTCTGCGCCACGTTCCACTGCTCCGGCTCGAACCTCAGCAGCGCCGGATCCGCCGTCACCGCCGGGTTGTTCGTGGACACCTCGATGGTCACCGCCCCGGTGGGCTGCGAGGCCAATGACACCTCGTAGCTGCCGCTGCCGCCCTTCGACACCTCCAGCGCCCTGGGCGTCACCGCCACGCCTCGCTCGTCGTCGTCCGTGATCGTCACCGCCACGCCCGCGGCCGGAGCCGCGGCCACTCCGGATGCACTGCCGGTCACCACCACCGTCTCGTCCGGCTCGTCCACCGCATCGTCCACCGGCGCCAGCGTGAAGCTCCCCGCGCCGCTCGACTGGCCCACACCGATCGTCACCACGAAGTCCGCCACCGCCGCGAAGTCGGCTCCCTCCGTCGCCGTGCCCCCCGACACCGTCACCGTCACTTCGGTGGCCTCCGTTTGCGCTCCGCCCGTCAGCGTCGCCTCCACCGTTACCGTCCGGGCGTCTTCGGCGGCGCCTTCCGGCATCTGCTCCGGCGACAGCGCCAGGGTCACGCCCGACTGCGGCGTCGGCGGCGTCGTAACCGGCGGACGCGGCGGCTGCCGCAACTCGTCCGTGATCGTCACCAACGTTTCCTCCAGCGGAAACGCAGGCGCGACGGCGTGTACACGAACCGTCTCGTCCGGTTCGTCCACGTCGTCGTCCACCGCCGCCAGTTCAAACGACGCGGCGCCCGACGTGCTGCCGGCCGCGATGGTGAGGGTGAAGTCCGCCACCGCGGCATAGTCGTCCACCTCCGTGGCGGTCTCCCCCGACACCCTCATGTCGTACACGGTGTCGTCCTCCCGCGGCGCGCCGTCCAGCGTCGCCGTCGCCGTGACCCGGGTGGTCCGCCCTTCCGCCACCAACTCCGGCGACACCGAGAGGATCGCCTGCGTCGACGGCGACTCGTCGTCGGCGATCGCCAGGGTCACGTCGGTCGGCCCCGCCACCCCCAGCTCGTTGGTGGCCGCGCCCGACACCGTCACCGACCTCGGGGCCGCCTGCAACTCCCGGTTGTCCACCGCCCGGACTGTCACCGTCCCGGTGCTGTCGGTGGCGCCCGCGGGGATCGTGAGCCTGGTGCCGGACTGGTTGAAGTCGGCGCCCTGGGTGTCGGAACCCGGCGCGGTGGAGATCGCGATCGTCGTCGGCCGGCTCGATGCACGGTTCAGCAGCGCCGTTACCCGGCTCGCGCCGCCGTCCTCCCGCACCGAGTCCGGCGTGAGCACCAGGGTGGCCTCCGGCGTGTCCTCGTTGTCCCCGATCGCGATCTCCACGCCGGCGGAGGGCGCCACCGAAAGACCCTGCGTCCGCCCCCTCAGGCGGACCGTCTCGTCCGGCTCGTCCACCTCGTCGTCCACCGGCGTCAGCGTGAAGGTCTGCCGGCCGCTGGTGGCCCCCGCCGGGATCGTCAGCGTGAAGTCGCTCACCGCCTGGAAATCGGTGTCCTGCGTCGCCGTCAGGCCCGACAGCGACAAGCCGACCTCGGTGTCATCCACACGGGCGCCGGCGTCGAGGGCCGCGGTCACCGTCACCACCCGGGCCGCCGGCGCGGCATCCTCGGCCACCGTGACCGGGTCGACCGTCAGCGTGACTTCCGTCGACGCCTCGTCGTTGTCCGTGATCGTGATGTCGGTCTGCCTCACCAGCAGGTCCGCCACCGTACCGCCCACGATCACCGTCTCGCCGTCGCCTTCGTCCGTGACGTCCTCCGTCGGCGTCAGCTCGAACGTTCCCTCGACCCGGGTATCGTTGGGCGGGATGGTCAGGGTGAAGTCGGCCACGTCCTGGAAGTCCGTTCCCTCCGTCGCCGTGCCGCTCTCCACCCGGACCGTCACCACGGTGGCCTCCGCGCGGGGCGGGATGTCCAGTATCGCGGTCACCGTCACCGTCACCGTCGCGCTGTCTTCGGCCACCTCTTCGGTATCGACCTCCAGCCGCACCCCCTCGAACTCCACGCCGTCATCGCGGACCGTCACCGCCACCGCGCCGCCGGTCACGCCGTCGTAGTCCGCCCCGGACGCCGAATGGGTCACCTCCGCCTCGTCGTCGTCCTCCCCGTCGGCGTCCCGCGCCGCGAACACCAGCACCGTCTGCTGCCGGTTCCAGTCGGCCGCGGTGAACGTCAGCGTCTCCGGCCTCACCGTCACCTCACTCGCGCCGTCCACCGCCGGTGTCACGGTGACGCTTCCGGTGGGCTGCGAGCTCAGCGCCACCCCGTAGTGCGCGCTCTCGCCCTCGTCCACCCTCAGACTCGACCGCGAGACCCGCAGCCCGAGCTCGTCGTCGTCCTCGATGGCGATCACCGACGGAGTGATCTCCAGGCCCTCCGCGGTGGCCGACACCTCGATGGTCTCGTCTTCCTCGACAACGTCGTCGTTCGTAATCCTTAGGGTGAACCTCGATTCCGCCGAAGTCCGGTTCTGCCGAATGATCACGTTAAAGGCCGACGGGTCCGCGCTGAAATCGGCGGCCGACGCGGTGCCGCCGCGTATGAACACGGTCACCGGCGTGGGCCTGGGGCGCGCCTCGCCCAGCAACTCTACCCTGACGCGGGCTCGCGTGGTCGCGTCTCGCTCCGACGGCTCCAAAGGGGTGTCCACGCGATCCCTCCATACCGTGATCCGTGCCATGGCCAATGTCACGCCGGCGTCGCGGGCGGTCACCAACACCTCCTGCGCCGGAACGTTGTTGGCCCCGTAGTCCGCCCCGGAAACCGCGTGCGACACCGACGCCCGGTCGTCCGCCCCGTCCGCGTCGTTCGCCGCCGAAACGGTCAGGGTTTGCGCCGTGTCCCAGTTCGCCGCGGTGAACGTAAGCGATGCCGGCTGTACCGTGATATCCGCATCCCCCGATACCGAAAGCCTCACGAACACGTTGCCCGTCGGCTGCGAGTTGAGCTGGGCCGTGTAGGTCGTGCCCTCCCCCTCCTGAAGCTCCACCTCCCTCGCCGACACCGCGACGCCCCGTCCGTCGTCGTCGACCACGGTCACCAGCACGCGCGGTGCGGTCACGTTGTTGTCACCGTAATCGCCCCCGGAAACCGCGTGCGACACCGTCGCCTGCTCGCCCGCCGGATCGTCGTCATCCGCTGCCGTGACGGTCACCGCCTGCGGCGTGCTCCAGTTGGCCGATGTGAACGTGAGCGTCCCGGGGCTCACCCCTACGTCGCTGCTGCCCATCACCGCCAGCGCCACCATCACGTCGGCCGTGGGTTCGGAGTCCAGCACCACCGTGTAGTCCCGGCTGCCGTCCTCGTCCACCGAGAGGCGCGCCGCCGACACCGTTATCCCGCGAACGTCGTCGTCCACGAGGGTCAGCTCGGCGGGCCGCACCGTCAAGCCGGACGCGGTGGTGGTGCCGGTCAACGTGAATTTCTCGTTGCCTTCCTCGACGCCGTCGTCTACCGGGGTGATCGAGATCGTCCGGCGCAAATACCAAGCACCCGTCGGAATCGTCGCGGTGAAGGTCCCGGGGCTGGCCGTATAGTCGCCCGCGAACGCGGTACCCGGGGTCACCGTCACGACCACCGGTGTCGGCTCGGTGCGAGCGCGGCCGTCAAGCCGCAGCGTCACCTCCACCACCGTCAGTCCGTCGCCTTCGGCGATCTCTTCGTGGTCCGTCGTCAGCAACACCGCATCGGCGGCCCCGCGAATGTCGATCACCGTAGCCGTGTAGCTCCCGACGAGGCCCGCGTAGTCCCCGCCGGTGGCGGCATGCGTGATCGTGCGCGTGCCGGCGGTTAGTGGGCCGTAGTTAACCCCCCGCGGAACGTCCCAGTTCCCGGGGGTGAATGTCAGGGTCACATCCGACCAGTCCGTGCTGTCTTCTCCCTCGGCAAGACGGTCGGTCCCGCTGGCCGTCAACGCCACGGTGACGTCGTCCGTCGGCTCCGAGGTCAAGACTACCGTGAACGAGTTCTCGTTGGACAAGTTCGTCGCCGACAGCCGCCTGGGGAACCACTTGAAACCGCGCTCGTCGTCGTCCTCGATCGTCACCGCCCGGGGACCCACCGTGACGGGCGTCGTCACGTCCGACGAGCCCTGCCGGAGGCCCTGGTTGTTCCTACCCTCCAATGTCACGTTCACCCGCTTGTCCGCCTCGTCCACGTCGTTGTCCACGGTCTCCAGCGTCACCGTGCCGGTGCTCTCCGTCAGGCCCGCGGGAACGCTCATGCTGGATCCCACCAGCGAGAAGTCCCCCGACTCCGCCGGACTCACGGCCGCCGCCGTCACCGTCATCGTCGTCGGCTCGCTCGACGGGTGACTCAAACTCGCGGTCACCACCGCTTCGCCGCCGTCCTCCGGAAGCGTGGTCGAGGACAGCGTCAGCGTCAGCGTCGGCGCCGGCTCGTCGTCACCGATCGTCAGCGTCAGCGAGTCCGGGTCCCCGGCCAGAGAGGGCTCGCCGTCGTCCTTCCCGTTCGTCGCCGTGGCCGACACCGTCACCTCCTTGTCCGGCGCATCCACGTTGTTGTCCACCGGAGTCACCGTCGCCCGGGTCGTGCTCGCGGTCATTCCCGCGGGGATCGACAACACGCTCCCGGTGAGAGCGAAGTCCGAAGCCCGCGCCGGGCTCACCGGCGCCGCTTCCACCGTCACCGACGTGTCGTGGCTCGACGGATGGCTCAACGCCGCCCGCACCGTGGCCGCGCCGCCGTTCTCGTCTATCGCTTCCCGCGACAGCACCAGCGTCACCGCCGGCGGCGGCTCCTCGTCCGTGATCGTCAGCTCCACGCCGTCCGGCTGCTCCACGCCTTGCGTGTTCTCCGCGGTGGCGCTCAGCGTCCGCATCTTGTCGGGCGCGTCGGTGTTGTCGTCCACCGCCGTCAGCGTCACCGACGCCGTGCTCCCGGTGGCCCCCGCCGCGATGGTCAGCCTCCCGGACGAGCTCAGCGTGAAGTCGCCCGGCGACGCCGTGATGGTGATCGTCGTCGGCTCGCTCGAAGGACCGCTGAGCGTCGCGCTCACCGTGGTCACGTGCTGGTCGCCCTCCGCTTCCGGATCGTCCGACTCGCGGATCGTGGTCTCCCCCACCACCAGCGCCGCCTTCGGCGTCGGCTCCTCGTCCTCGATGGTCAGGGTCACGTCGGCCGGCTGCCGCCCCAGACCGCCGGAGCCCATCCCGTTCACCGCCACGGCCGACACCTCCACCTCCTTGTCCGGGGCGTCGACGTTGTTGTCCACCGCGGTGAGGGTCACCGTCCCGGTGCTCTCCGTCCCGAGCGCCGCTATCGTCAGCGTGCTCCCGGCCAGCGTGAAGTCCTCCGCCACCGCCGCCCCCAGCGCCTCCGCCGTCACCGTGAACGTGGTCTCACTGCTCGACGGACGGTCCAGGGTCGCCGTCACCGTGGTCCGGTTCGGATTGCCGGACTCCAGGATCAACGCCGGACTCAGCACCAGCGCCGGCACCGGCGCGGGGTCGTCGTCGGTGATCCTCAGGCTCAGAATCCTCGAGGGCCCCTCCACGTCCAGGGCGTTGTGCGCCGTCCCTCGCACCGCCACCAAAGCCGCCGGCCCGAAGCTCAAGGTGTTGCCGGAAATCCTGCAAACGCAAACGCCACAGCAGTCACAGGCCGCGATCCGAGACGCCGAGCGGACGCTCCGAACCGTTCCCGGAACTCATGACTTGCAGAACACCCTGTCGAAGGCGCGTTCCGACCTGAGGCGAGGCGCTTCCGGCCGGGAACGCGCCGCAACACGCCTGGGTGACGCGGTCGCGCTGTTCGAGCGCGAGGTGGAGTGGCGGTCGAGGGCCGCCCAAGGGCTGGAGCCCGGCTTGGCCGCCTACGAGGACGCCCTTCGGGACACCATCGGCATTCGGCAGCTCGAACGACTGCCGACACGGATTGCGAAACCGGTGGCGGCCTGCCTCTCGCACCACCGCGACGTCTCGTTGAGCTTCTGACCCGCATATTTCCGGGACGGCAGGACCATTTCACGCTTGGTCACATCCTGGCGTCTCCATGGTGGCCCACCTACGTCGACGCCACCGGCTCCTCCGACTCCCTCTCCCTCTGGGAGAGGGTTGGGGTGAGGGTGCCCCAATGAAAGCACCCCTTTGATGCGGCAAAAAATCGCAGCGGCCAGGGTTATTCGGGCTCCCTCACCCGGCCTTCGGCCACCCTCTCCCAGAGGGAGAGGGTTTTAGTCCGTCCTATCCTGCTGCTTCCGTGTAGCCTCCCCGTGGTCGAGTTAGCCGAAGGCGTCTCCCGGCACCGCACCGGGGCCCTGTGTCGGATTGCACTGCGCTAATCCGACCTACCCGGGGCTGGAACCGTAGCGTGAAATGACCGTGTCCGGGACGGTTTGACATCTCGACAATATTTTGACGAATATCAACAATACTTTGGCGAAATCCAATAAGACCCTGTTTCCATCTCGCACCAGTAGATTCTCGATTACCCGGACAGGCTCCCCGTGCCCCGCCCTTTATGCAGTCCTATATCAACACGAACGCGCCGTCATCCGACGAGCACGGCTCCCTTTCTTCCGGATGTCTGGCTCTCGACCTGGAGGTCGGCAAGAACGACGGCATCATCCATGCTTTCGGCGCGGTGCGCGCGGATACCGGCGGGCATCAGGTCCATTCCGGCAGCGGCCTGGGCGAGGCGCTGGAGAGGCTCGATGATTTCGCCGACGGCGCCTCCTTCATCCTCGGCCACAACCTGATCGCTTTCGACCTGCCCCACCTGAGGGCGGCGAAGCCCGATCTGCGGCTGCTCGAACTGCCCGCGGTGGACACCCTCCGCCTCAGCCCTCTCGCCTTTCCCCGCAACCCCTATCACCATCTCGTAAAGCACTACCAGGACGGCGCGTTGAGGCGCCGGCAGTTGAACGATCCGGAGCTGGACGCGCGACTGGCGCTGGAGGTCTTCGGGGACCAGCGCCGCGCACTCCAGGAAGCCGAGCCCGATCTCCTGACGGCGTGGCACTGGTTGGTGACGCCCATCCCTGACGGCGAGGACCGCGCCGTGGACGCTTTCTTTTCGGAACTCCGCGGCGCGCGCCGCCCTTCGGACGCCGAAGCGCAAGCGGCCATACGCGGACGGCTGGAGGCGGCCGGCTGCGCCACGCATGCACGGGAGATAACGCCAACGGCCCGTTCCGGTTGGGCCCTCGCCTATGCCCTGGCCTGGCTGTCGGTGGCCGGGGGCAACTCGGTCATGCCGCCCTGGGTCGGGCACCAGTTCCCGGAAGCGGGCCGGTTGGTGCGGCGGTTGCGGGATACTCCCTGTACGGACGAAGCGTGCGGCTGGTGCCGCGACCGCCACGACGCCCGTAAGGAGCTCACTCGCTGGTTCGGCTTCAAGGACTTCCGCCCCGAGCCGGCCGACGCCGACGGGCATCCATTGCAGCAGACCATCGTCGAGGCGGCCATGGCAGGGAAACACGTGCTCGGGATCCTCCCCACGGGCACGGGCAAGTCGCTCTGCTACCAGATCCCGGCGCTATCGCGCTACCACAAGACCGGAGCGCTCACGGTCGTCATCTCGCCCTTGGTGGCGCTGATGGCGGACCAGGTGGCGGGGTTGGAAGCGCACGGCATCGGGTGCTGCGTCACCGTCAACGGCTTGCTCTCCATGCCGGAACGCGCCGACGCGCTGGACCGGGTGCGGCTGGGGGACGCGGGGATCCTCCTCATCTCGCCGGAACAACTCCGCTCCCCTTCTCTCCGCCGTGCCCTCGGGCAGCGCGAGATCGGCGCCTGGGTATTGGACGAGGCCCACTGCCTGTCGCGCTGGGGCCACGACTTCCGGCCCGACTACATCTACGTGGGCCGCTTCATCCGGGAGAAGGCCGTCGGCGGCCAGGTGCCGCCGGTGCTGTGTCTCACCGCCACCGCCAAGCCGGACGGGTGGAGGACATCGCCCGCCAGTTCCGGAACAGGCTGGGCATCGAACTCACCGTCATCAACGGCGGCGTGGAAAGAACCAATCTGACCTTCGAGGTCATGCCGACATCCGGGGGCGAGAAGTTCGCCCACGTCCATCAGGTGCTGACGTCGTACCTGCCCCCGGAAACGTCCGGCGGAGCCATCATCTATTGCGCCACGCGCCGGCAGAGCGAGGAGGTGGCGGAATTCCTCAAGTTGAAAGGGGTGAACGTCGACCATTTCCACGCCGGCTTGCCGCCGGAGACCAAGAAAGACGTACAGCGGCGCTTCATCGACGGGGAACTGCGGGCCATAGCCGCCACCAACGCCTTCGGCATGGGCATCGACAAACCGGACGTAAGGGTGGTCATCCACGCCGACATCCCCGGCTCGCTGGAGAACTACCTCCAGGAGGCTGGCCGGGCCGGCAGGGACCAAGCCTCCGCACGTTGCGTACTACTGCACTCGGCGGACGACGTGGAGCGGCAGTTCGGCATGTCGGCGCACTCCCGCCTCACCAGGGCGGAGATCCATGGCATCCTGCGGGCGCTGCGCAACCTGGACCGGAAGAAACGCCTGGGTGGCGAGGTGGTGGCCACCGTGGGCGAAATCCTCGGCGAGGACGAGGAGCAGGCGTTCGAGCGCGATTCCATGACCGAGGACACCCGCGTGCGCACCGCGGTGGCTTGGCTGGAGGAGGCGAAGCTGCTGACACGGGAAGAGAACCGGGTGCAGGTGTTCCCGTCGTCGCTGAGAGTGCGAACGACCGGGGAGATCCTCGAACGCCTCCGGCGAGCGCGCATCCAGGACCGCTATCGCGGCCAGTTGCAACGCGTGGCCGCGGCGTTGATGGACGCCCGGCCGGACGAGGGACTCAGCACCGACGACTTGATGGGAGTGTCCGGGCTCAGTCCCGAGGGCGTGCGCCACGCGCTTTACGACCTGGAAGGCTGGGCATCGCCAGCAACGATACGGCCTTGACCGCCTTCGTCCACGCCGGCGTGGAGCGCTCCTCCCTCCGACGGCTCAAAGCCGCCACCGAACTGGAAACCGCATTGATCGGCCACATGCGCGAGTCGGACCCGAACCTGGGTAAGAGCGACACGTCGTTGCTGCATCTACGCATCGCCGCCCAGGTGCTCCGGGACCAGGGTCTTGCGGATCCCCTGCCGGAACGGCTGTGGCGCATCGTCCGCGGCATCGCCTACGACGGCCGCGGCGAGGACGGCGCCGCCGGCAGCCTGTCGGTCCGGAAGCGCGACGCCGAGACGGTGCGGGTGACGCTGCAACGCGATTGGCCGGCGCTGGAGGAAACCGCGCGGATCCGGCGCGAGGCCGCCGGACGCCTGCTGGACCATCTCCTGGCCTGCCTGCCCTCCGGCGCGCGGGGCACGGACCTGCTGGCCGAGACCACCCTGGGTAAGCTCACCCAGGCCATGGAGTCCGACCTGGTCCTGAAGAGCCAAATCCGGAACCCGGCCAAGCTGCTGGACCGCGCGCTGCTGTGGCTGCACGAGTTGGAAGTCATCCAACTCAACAAGGGGTTGACGGTATTCCGGCCGGCCATGACCATCCGGTTGCAACAGGAACGGCGGGGCTTTGCCAACGCCGACTTCGAGCCCCTGGCTTTTCACTACAAGGGGCAGATCCTGCAAGTCCACGTGATGATGGAGTTCGCGCAACGTGGTCTGGATGCGGTCGCGGAAGCTACCCGGCTGGCCATGGACTACTTCACGCTCAAGGAGAAGGATTTCTTGGACCGGTGGCTGCCCGGGCGGGGCCGGGAGATCGAGCGGGAGACCACCGCTGCATCATGGCGTGCCATCGTCGAGAGCCTCAACAACCCCGTGTAGCAACGCATCGTCGCCGACGACCGGGAGCAAACCAACGTGCTCGTGCTCGCGGGACCTGGCTCCGGCAAGACCCGGGTACTGGTCCACCGCATCGCCTATCTGGTCAAGGCACGGCGCGAGAAGGCCCGGGGCGTCCTGGCCCTGGCCTACAACCGCCATGCGGCGGTGGATATCCGGCGCCGGCTCGGGGAGCTGATCGGCGACGACGCCAGAGGCGTCACCGTGATGACCTGCCACGCCCTGGCCATGAGGCTGGCGGGCGCGAGCTTCACCGGGCGCGAGGAGCATCCGGATAACGAGATGTTCCGGGAGGTCTTGCAGCAGGCGGTAGAGTTGCTGCGCGGCGAGGGGCTACCGCCGGAAGACGCCGACGAACAGCGCGGGCGTCTGCTGGCGGGATTCCGTTGGATCCTGGTGGACGAGTACCAGGACATCGGCGCGGACCAGTACGAGCTCATCTCGGCGTTGGCCGGCCGCACCCTCGAGGACGACGCCGGCAAGCTCACCGTGTTCGCGGTGGGAGACGACGACCAGAACATCTACGCCTTCAACGGCGCCTCGGTGGAATTCATCCGCCGCTTCGAGGAGGATTACGGACCACGGCCTGTGCATCTGGTCGAGAACTACCGCTCCACCGGCCATATCATCGAGGCGTCCAACGCGGTCATCGAACCGGCACGTCAACGGATGAAGGACGAGCATCCCATCCGCATCAATGCAGCGCGCGCCAAGGACGCGCCGGGCGGGGCGTGGCAGGAGATGGATCCGGTGGCGCGGGGACGGGTGCAGGTCCTACGCGCGCCGCGGGATCCGGTGGCGCAGGCGCGGATCGTCATGGCGGAGTTGCAGCGCCTGTCGACCCTGTCGCCCGACTGGGACTGGGGGCGATGCGCGGTTATCGCGCGCGAGTGGAATTATCTGGTTCCAGTGCGCGCGTTCTGCGAAACCCACGACGTTCCGGCCCAGATGGGCAACGAGGAGATCCCGGGTTTCTGGCGGCTGCGTGAAACCCGGAACTTCGTCGAATGGCTGCGAAAGCGAGACGCGGGGCTCGTGGACGGCGCGGCCCTGCGCGATTGGGCGGAAGCGCACCCGTCCGGTCCCTGGCACGAGCTCTTGCGGCAGGCCATCGAAGAACACGCTTTGGAGAGCGGCGGCGCGGAAACGCCGGTGGGCCACTTCATTGAATGGTTGGCCGAGTGGGGACGCGACATACGCCGGCGGCAACGCGGCCTCCTGCTGCTGACCGCCCACCGCGCCAAGGGACTCGAGTTCGACCATGTAGCCGTGCTGGACGGCGGTTGGGAGCGCGTCGGCCGCAATGAGGATTCTGACGCGCCGCGGCGACTGTACTACGTGGCCATGACCCGGGCACGGGAAACCCTGGCGCTGACGTGTTTCGAAGGGGGGCATCCCTTCCAGGACGCGTTGCTCGCCCGTCCCTCGGCCCTGCGCCGCGAACCGGCCGGGCTTCCACCCTGCCCTCCGTCGCTTCAATACCACCACGTCCAGCCAAGCCTTCGGGACGTGGACCTGGGCTTTGCCGGACGCCGCGGCGCCCACCATCCGACGCACCGTGCCATCCGCGCGCTGTCACCAGGCGACGCGCTGGAAACGCGGATCACGGACGGAGGCCGATGGGAACTGCTGGACCGCTCGGGCAACACCGTGGGACACCTCGCCGCGAGCTTCAAGCCCCCGCCCGGCATGCGTTGCCGGTCCGCCGCGGTGCTAGCCGTCGTCGCGCGGAGCCGCGAGTCGTCAGACCCCAAGTACCACGCCATGCTCAGATGTGACTCCTGGGAGGTGGTGGTGCCGGAGTTGGTGTTCGAGCCGGCCGAAGCCTGAACAATGGGAAGCGTCCAAGCAGGTCACAACGTGCCCCCGCAGGGATGAAATTTCGCCGCCACCCACGTACATTGATGGGTACGGGCACGGGCGGGATCCGAGAGAGAACCCCATCCGAGAGAGGCAGCGAACCAAACACGAGTGAGATGACCAAAGCTCAAAACGCTGATCCTCAGGGGCCGACGGTGCGCATCCGCGATTTCGTCGAGCACCGCAACACGCAACGTTCGATTACGATCCTGATCGTGTTGAACGCCTTTGTCCTCGCGCTGGAAACCAGTCCGGCGGCCATGGCCGCGGCCGGGAGCTTACTCAACCTCGCCGACCGAGTGATCCTCGGTGTCTTCGTGGTCGAGATCCTTCTCAAGTTGATCGGGCAGCGCCGCGACTTCTTCCGCGACCCCTGGAACCACTTCGACACCGTGGTGGTCGCCATCGCGCTGGTGCCGGCCACCGAGTTTCTCTCGGTGATGCGGGCCTTGCGTATCCTCCGGGTCTTCCGGTTGATATCCGCCGTGCCATCCATGCGCCGCGTGGTCGGGGCGCTCCTCCAGGCGTTACCGGGCATGAGCTCGGTGGTGATGCTATTGTCGGTGATCTACTTCGTGTTCTCGGTGATGGCCACCAACCTCTTCGGCGGCCGCTTTCCGGAGTGGTTCGGCAATATCGGCAGTTCGGCCTATACCTTGTTCCAGATCATGACTCTGGAGAGCTGGTCCATGGGCATCGTACGTCCGGTGATGGAGGTCTTTCCGAATGCCTGGCTCTTCTTCGTACCCTTCATCCTGGTCACGTCGTTCGCCGTACTGAACCTGTTCATCGGCATCATCGTGGATGCAATGCAAACACACCGTCATGAGGAGGCGGCGATGTCGAGGACATCCGCCCCCGAACCGACGCTCGCGGAACTGCATGCGGAGATTCGTGCGTTGCGGGACCAAGTGGCTGAACTTGGACGGGATTGAGATCCTTTCGGAATCGGACAGGGCCCGACTCGTGTTGCAATCGTACGTTGGAGCCAGTATTCAGCAAGAACGGTCGTGAATGGCGACCGGTTGGGCACCGGATGGACCGACGTTCGTCCTGACGGGCTCACTCCAGCTTCACGGCAACGGAAACGGCCATGTCCCTCGCCACACAGATCATCGACCAACGAGTGTCGGGTATCCTGCGCGAACAGGAAGACGCTTTCGTCAAAGAACTCCGGGTCGGCAACGACGAACACAAGCGGCGCTCGGTGGCGTTCCTGTTTCTAGTCACCCAAACCATGTTCGACTTGACGGACGACGAGACTCTGGACAGCATCGTCGAAGGGGGTGATGACTTCGGAGTCGACGCCTTGTGGTTTGAGCCGCCGGAGCAGGGTGAACTGAAAATTGCTCTTATCCAGGGGAAGTACAAGAAGAATTTCAAGGGTGATGGGGGGTTTCCCGAGAACGGCGTCATCAAGATGATCGATGCCATTGGTGCCCTCTTTGACCCGGATCGACCTGTGACAGTCAATGAGCGGCTTGATAAACGCGTCGAGGAAGTGAGGTCCTTCATTGTCGATGGGGCCATTCCACGAGTGATGGCCATTGCCGCCAACAATGGCGCGCGTTGGACTGCACAGGCACAACAACGAATAGACCACTCCGACTTCGGGGACTTGGTGGAGTGGCAGCACATAGGGCCCGACCAGCTTCTGGAAATGTTGCAGGCACAGAAACCCATCGACACGGAGTTACAATTGACCGGACAGGCCACGGTGGAGCCTTTCGATTACCGTCGCGTGTTGATGGGCCGCATGTCGGTAGGAAAGCTTGCCAGACTGACGGAGGACCACGGAAACCGGCTATTTGAAAGGAACATCCGACGCTATCTCGGTTTGACCGGGAATCGCGTGAACGAGGGTATAGCGCACACCCTGCGCCGACGGGAACTACGAAAGAACTTCTACTTTTACAATAACGGCATTACGGTCACCTGCTCGAAATTCCGCCACAACGCGTTGCAGAAGGAGAACTGGCGGGTCCACATCGAGGGTCTTCAGATCGTAAATGGCGGACAGACGGCACGAACCGTTCAGCAGGTGGCGAAGGAACTCGGCAGCGAGATCGATGACGCCGAGGTCCTCGTACGCGTCTATGAGATTGAACAGAGTGACAATGACTTGGTGGAGGCCATCACATTCGCAACCAACAGTCAGAATCCGGTCGATCTACGGGATCTCAAGGCAAACGATGCTCGGCAAAAGGCCCTTGGCGAATCGATATCCGCCTTGGGCTACATCTACCGCGCCAAACGCGAGGATCGGCCCGTCTCTCCCAATGAATTTACCAGCGCCGTAATCGCGGAGGCCGTTCTAGCGATTTGGCGCGACCGGCCGCACCAAGCGAGGTTCAGCAGCCGTCAACACTTCGGAGCCTTGTACGATACGATTTTCAGTGGACTCAACGGCGCTCAGGCAGTCATTGCGGGGCTCTTGCACAGGCATACCGAAACTCGTCGCAAGAGAGCTCCCGAGGACGCACCTGACTTCCTGCCCTATGGTTCCCGTTTCATCGCCATGCTCATGGGACGCCATCTTCTGGAGGAAATGGGAATTGCACTCGATCAACTGGACCACCGTAACTTCCAGCAGGCCCAAGACCTGATCGACCAGAGGCACACCGAGTATGTCCGCCGTGCCGAGGAAGCAATCTCCACGGCACTGGAACCGCTGTTCGCCCAACGAGATCGAACACTTCAACGGCTGTCGGCTACGTTCAGGCGATCCGATCTGGTCGAGATGCTGCCCTGAACCGTTTCACACCTTCGACACCCCGCCCCCGGCGGGCGGCTGCGACTTGCCCGGCATCCATTCGACGTCCTTGCGCGGGCCGTCGGCCTTGACCGTGAAGCGGGCCTTGCCGAGCTTCTCGATGTCGATCTCCAGGGTGTCGCCGTTGTTCATGGGGCCGAGGCCGACGTGGTAGGTGCCGGTGGCGATGACGTCGCCGGGCTGGAGCTGCACGAACCGGGACAGCCACGCTACCAGCTCGGGGATCTTGTGGGCCATGTGGCGGGTGTTGTAGTCCTGCCGGGCCTCGCCGCCTACCCAGGATTTCACGGTGAGGTCGTGGGGGTCGGGGACCTCGTCCGCGGTGGTGATCCAGGGGCCGCAGGGGCTGTGGGTGCCCTGGCCCTTGGGGAGGAACTGGGTCCTGCGCACCATGCCCCGGTTTGAGATGTCGAAGAACGGCACGTAGCCGAACACCGCGTCCAGGGCGTCGGCCTCGGGGATGTTCTTGCCGCACGGGCCCATGACGAAGGCCAGTTCGGCCTCGGGCTGGGTCACCACCACCGCCGGGATGTCCGGTAGCTCCACCGCGCCCTCCGGCCCCAGGAGATCGGGGGCCTTGTAGAAGAACTCGATGGGCAGGGAATCGGGGGTGCGCTCCGGCGAATCCAGATAGTTCACGAAAGCGGCCAGACACTTGCTCGGCCGGGGAATGGGCGCCAGCAGCTTGACCACGCTCAGCGGGTAGCCCGACCCTTCGCGGCACAGCCGGTCGAACTCCTTCCGGTAGTCGTCGAAGTTGGCGATCACCTCCTCCATCACTCGCTGCGGACCCTTCTCGACCCGGTACTGGATGATGCCGCTCACGTCCACCACGTTGCTGCCGTTCTTGAGAACACCGATGCGATCGTCATTGAAGCGAAGAATCTTCACGGACAAATGCTCCTTGTGGTTTTGCGCCGCCGGACGGCACCTGGGTGCCCGTATCGGTGCGGGCGCGGGCGGGTTTGAAACCCGCCCCTACACCGTCATCGTCCCGCGGCGCAGGCAACTAGTCGTTGACCGGCTCCAGCCAGAGGTCCACCAGCGCCAGCCGCCCTTCCTTGGCGGCCTGAAGGCCCCGTTCGAGGGCCGGTTTGACCATGTCCGGACTCTGCACCCGCTCGCCGAAGCCATCGAAGGCCCGGGCGATGGCGGGGTAGTCCGGCGCGGGCGCGATGGACGTGCCCACGAACTGGTTGGTGCTCACCGCCCAGCCATCGGGATAGTACGCCGGCACGCCGCGCTTCATGGACTTGTAGCCGTGGTTGTTCATGAGCACGATGAGGATCGGCATGCGGAATTCCTGGGCGAAGCCGAAGCCCGCGATGCCGGGGTTGTAGTTGAACGAGCCGTCACCGATGACCAGCACCACCGGCTTCTCGGGATGCGCGGCCTTGACGCCGAGGGCGGTGCCCAGGCCGGTACCCAGGCCGCCGATACAGCCGCTGAAGAAATTGCCGGGCTTGACCCGGTCCAGGTACTGATGCAGCGCCATGCGGTGGGTGATGGTTTCCTCCACCAGGTAGACGTCATCGGGAAGCACCTGGTTGAGCTGGTACATGACCCAGTCGGTGTCCATGGGTTCCTTGGATCCCAGGCTCTCGGCCTGGGCCGCCCAAGCGGCCCTTCGCGCCGCGCCCTTTTCGCGTAGGCTGGCCCGCCGTCCTGCGGCCGCTTCGCCGCCCTCCACGCCGTCCTTGCGGAGTCGCTCCACCAAGGCACTCAGCGATGCCTCCAGTTCTCCGGCGATGCTCAGATCCACCTGAACACCCCAGTAGGGCAGGTTCATGTGCAGCGGCTCCTCGTCCAGCGCCACCACCTTCGCCCCCTGCGCCACGGCGGCCGAGGCTGGATGCCACGGCTGGGTCGCGCCCACGAGAACGACCACGTCCGCGTCAGCCATGAAGTCCCCGGGCTCGAAGCCGCCGTGCAGATCATGGTTCCGCGGGAAGTTGAAGTAGCCGCTGCTCCGGGTCTCCACCACCGGAGCGTTCAGCAACTCGGCCAGCTCCACCATGCGGTCGACGATGCCGGTGTTCTTGCCGGCATTTTCGCTCACGATGACCGGGTTTCGGGCCGTCCGGAGCAGGCTCGCCAACTCGGCGATTCCCTTGGGGTCCGGGCTCGGCGGGGAAGGCATGGATACCTTCAGGGGCGCCTCCCGCGTAACCTTGTCGAACAGATACTCCATGGGCAGGGACACGAACACCGGCCCCTGGGGCGAGCTCATGGCCATCTGGCAGGCGCGTTGGATCGTGGAGACCAGAATATGCTTGTCGTTGACCCCGAAGCTCCATTTGACGCACCGGTCCACCAGCCGGGCCGGGCCGCCCACGTCGGAGAGGAAGCGCATCCACTGACCGCCGGGATCGGGGCCGTCATCCTCGCCAAAGGCGATGGACTCGCCGGTGAAGACCACCATCGGCACCTGCTCGTGGAGCGCTCCGCGAAGGGCCATGGAGCCGTGGAGCGCGCCCACGGTGGTGTGGATCATGACCCCGGGCAGCTTGCCGGTGGCCTTGGCGTAACCGCTGGCCATGGCCAGCGCGATCTCCTCGTGCCGCGAGCTCAGGTAGACCGGCATGCTCTCGTCCGGCTTGGCCAGCGCCTCCCAGACCGGCGACCACTCCGAGCCCGGCGACGCGAAAATTCGATCCACGCCCATGCCGGACAAAACGCGCAAGAACGCTTCCGCACCCGTGAGTCCATTGACTTCGATCATGTTCCGTTCCTCCGTTGCAAGATAAATGACCGTAGAACACACCGCAGGGGCGGTCAACTCCCGTGACTGAACACCGCGGCGCGGCGGACACGGGCGGGTTTGAAACCCGCCCCTACAACAGCCTCGTCCGGACAACCGCGGGGTCCCCCGGCCTGTTGGCCCGGGCACGGAACCGCCAATGCCCCGTCCGGACAACCGTGGGGTCCCCCTGCCTGTCGGTCCCGGCACGGAACCGCCGATGCCCCGCCCGGACACGGTTGCGCGGGATCACCGGCCCTGGACGCCGGGCTTGGCGGCAAAGGTAGGAACCCATCCGGCCGGCGGCCTCAGGTCCAGCGAGTCCTGGTCCACCGAGCTTCGTCCCGACAGGAGCACCCGCTCGCCCCGGTACGCCCACACGCGCAGGTCCGCCCACACGTGCGAGTCGCCGTCGAGATATAGCCGCGGCCGTCCCACCTTCCGCTGGGCGACGTAGCCTTCGCCCTTCCGCACCAGCCGGTGCAATCGCGAGCGTCCGACACGCGCGCTGGGAAGGAACCCCCGGCTGGCATGGCTTCGGATCGGCTTGAACACGAACTCATGCCGGTTCTCGACGATGGCGTCGAGGTTGTCGGGCCGGAGCAGGTGGGTCTCGGGGATGTGCCGGCTCAAGACTTCCCGCTCGCGGGCTTCGATGCCGAGTTCCCGGTCCCATGACGGAAGCGAGAGGAACTCCAGCAGCCGCTTGTCGCTGCGGGTGCCATAGGTGAAGGGATTGGGGGCGACGTAGACGCTGCCGTTCAGGAAGGCGTCGCGCAACGGGCGCGTCACCTCCTTCTCCAGGAAGAAGTCGGTGGAACGGTTCACGATGAACGACACCGGCCGTCCGTCGTACCGCAATTCCTCGCCGTCCCAGCGGAGCTCCGCCGTCGACCCCACTTCCGCCGGCCACCCCTCCTCGCGAAAGAGGTCCCGCAACATCTCCATCTCCGGGCGGAACTTGCCGCGTTCCAGGGCTTCCGGTTCGTCGAGGATAAGAAAAAGCCCCTTGGGCATGGCGCCGTAAAACTCCTCGGCTTCGCGCCGGACCATCTGCTTGATGCGCCGCGCGAGATCGGCGGCCGGCGGCGGCGCTTCGAGGGTCGCCTGTCCCGACGGTTCCATGAGGGCGTGGAAAGATTCGTTGATGAGGCCGGCGTACAGGAGGCCGGAGCCGTTGTCGTTGAACTCGATGACCTGCCACGGCCCTTCGGGTGGCAGATGGAAGTCCCAGGCGCTGAAGAAACACACCTCCGGCCGTTTCGCCGGCAGGGTGTGTCCGGACGAACCGATGACGTTCTCCTGCCACACCGGCCTGGTGGTCACGTCCTCGAAGACCCGGATGAAGTCGTCGATCTCCGCCAGCACCGCGGCCGGGATCGTCTGGTGCGCGAAGGTCACCGAGAACTCGTCCGGAACGCCGGGTACTCCGGCCGCCCGAAGCCGGCTCCACAACTCTTCGCGCCGGTCCTCCATCAGTTTTCCGGGAGAGTCCGTTCACGGGTGCCCGCGACCGGGGTCACCCGGCCCCGCGCGGCAAGCGGGTTCAGGCTATACGGGTTCATGAATGGTGTGTGTAAGGCGCTGGAGGAACTGCGCCACCTCTGCGTCGCCCGCCAGTCGATAACCCGCTGCCGTCGGGCGGGGCTCGTCTGCCACGAGGATTCCCACCCCCGTGCCGGCCACGGCCTCGAAGGCATCTTCATCGGTGGTGTCGTCACCAAGGTAGAGGGGGACGACGCCCGGGTGGTCGAGCCCCAGCGCCTGGAGGATCCACGCCACCGCCTTGCCCTTGTTCCAATCGAACCGGGGCCTGATCTCGAACACCTTCTTTCCATAGGCCTTGCGGAGTTGGGGATAGTCTTCTTGCAGCAGGCCATCGACCACGGCCTCGACGTCCGGCACCGCCTTCTCTTCCACAAGGCGATAGTGAACGGCCAGGGAAAAGCGTTTGGCCTCCAGCAACAGACCGGGGACTTGCGCGAGGGCGCCGCCGAGCCGCTGTTGCAGCTCTTCCATTACCGGGACGAACTCTTGCCCGACCTGGTGGTGAATGCCGGAACCCGCGGGCCCGGAGATATCGAAACCGTGAGCACCGGCGTAGAAGAGGTTGTCGAGCCGCATCCGTTCCTGAACGTCCTTGCGCCCGCGCCCGCTGACCACGGCCGTGACGCACCGGTCGCCCAGGCGCCGGACCGTCCCGCGCATCTCCTCGGAAAGCACAGCTTCCGCGGGGGTGTCCACGATGGGAGTCAGCGTGCCGTCGTAGTCGAGAAACACGGCGGCCTGCTTACCTTCCAGAGCCCTCTCGATGTCTTGGAAATCGGTCAACGCGGACGGAATCGTCCACTCGGAACTCACCACGGCTCCACCGGTGTCGGCCTCGACAACCCCGCCATCCTCTCCCCCCGCCTGGCGGCCCTCATCCGGGAGTCCGTCCCCAACAGTCCACCTCGGCCCACTCCTCCGCGGGAATGGCATAGTGGGTCCCGGCAATCAGTCCCGCGCGGTTCAGGTTGCTGGGGCATATCGTGCGTTCGTCGATGTTCTTCTCCGCCAGCTTGCCGTCCATCAGATCACCGCCGCGATCCGAATGGCCCAACCCCATGGCGTGCCCGATCTCATGGGCCGTCGTGTTCTGGGCCTCCACGGCGCCCATCCCCCTGAGCCCGAGATAGACGTACGCCTTGCGGATGCCTTCCCTTCCGGTGCGGCACTTCACCTTGGTGGCGCCGACGATGCCGGGGAGCACATCGTCGTACATCTCGATGGTAATGTCGGCGTCGTGGTCCGCCGTTTCGTGCAGGGCATAGAAAGGCTGCACCCGGTTCCACCGCAACACGCCCCGCCGCACGGCAAGCGCCACCTCGAGGTCCACGCCGGCCCAGTTGTTGACCTTGTAGGTCACCACCTCGCGGTCCGTGGTGTTCCACCGGGCCACGGCCCCATCCTTGCACGTCATCCGCCCGATATGGACCATGCGCGCGGCGGCGTCATCGCCCTGGGCTTTGTCATCATGCCGGCAAGGGACACCCGGGCCGGCACCGACATCATCCGTGCAAGCCTCACCATTCGAGGGAAACAACGACAACGAAAGTGCCAGAGCCAGAAGGGAAGGGATTGCGTGATTGGCCGTGATCATGCTGACGTCGGTGATGCCGTCCGATGCAGAACCTGGGCCCGATGAACCAACGCGGCTTATACAACGTCAGGCCCCCGTCTGCAACCGTGGGTGATCACCGCCGAGCGGGGGGCGGTCTCGCCGCCATTGGGGAAATGCCCTTGCCTCCCCGCACGGCCCGTGCGAATATTTTCCGAGGTGTGATATTTCCCAGCGGGTGGTTCCAGTGGTCTGTCTGTTGCGGGCCACCAACGCGAGCGAGGCGGGACATGGCGTTCGAGCGATTACGCAGACTCATGGGTGAAGGCAGCGATGAGGAAACGGAGGCTGACACGGACGTGGACATCACCTTCGGTATCGAGGAAGAGTTCTTTCTCGTCGACCCCGACAGCCGTGACATGATCGCCGACCCGGACCCGGGGATCTTCGACTGGTGCGAGAAGAACCGCGGGCCTCACGGGTTCGTGCACGAGTTCCTCCGTTCCCAGATCGAAACCAATACCCGCGTGTGCGAATCGGTAACCGATCTGCGCGGCGCGCTCAAGGAAACCCGCCGGGTGGTGGTGGAGGCGGCGGCGCGGCACGGCGCCACGGTGATGGCCGCCTCGACCCATCCCTTCGCGGCGTGGGAATCACAGATGAGCACGCCCAAGGAACGGTACGAAAGGATGGCAAACGCGCTTCAGGAAAGCGCGCGGCGGCTGCTCGTGGGCGGCATGCATATCCATGCCGGGTTCGGTGACGCTGATTCGCGGATCCGGGTGATGACCGCCATGCGGCGCTACCTGCCCCTGCTGCACGCCGTCTCCACGTCGTCGCCCTTCAACGCGGGCCGCGAGACCGGCTTCAAGTCCTACCGGCTGAGTATCATCGGGGCGCTGCCGCGCACCGGCCTTCCGGGCCCGCTGTGGTCCCGGGCGGAATTCGACCAACTCGTGGCCGACTACGAGAGAATGAAGCTGATCGGTGACGGAAGCGAATTGTGGTGGGACATCCGCCCGTCCGTGCGCTTTCCCACCATTGAGCTGCGCATCTGCGACCTGTGCCCGCGCATCGACGACGCCATGTGCATCGCCGCGCTGTACGCATGCCTGATCCGGCGGCTGTCGCGGCTCGACCGCGAAGGCGCGCTGCCGGCCGAGCCGCCCACCGAAATCATCAACGAGAACCGCTGGCTGGCCCAGCGCTATGGCGTCCTCGCCTTTCTCGGCGACACCAACGAAGGCGGCCGCAAGGACATCGAGGATTCCGCCGCCGAGCTGGTCGAGGAGCTGGCCGGCGACGCCCGCGCCCTGGGCTGCGAGCAAGAACTGCGGCACACCCTCACCATCATCCGCCAGGGCGCCGGCGCCGACCGCCAGATCGACCTGTTCCGGCTCCGGCGGGTGGAGGGGGACACCGACCATCAGGCGCTGCGCGCGGTGGTGGACCTCGTTATTGAGGAGACGAGGGAAGGGATCGGGTAGGGGATTTGAGGTCAAGCGCCATTCCGTATCTCTCGCCTCAATCTCTTTGCTGCAGCGTAGTTCCCATGGATTCCAGACGTGTCAGCCACACGCCAAACCGAGGACACTCAGCACGGATCGCGGTCAAGCCTATCTTCGTTGCCAGAGGAGGACCGTCAACGACCTTTCGGTATCGCGGTATGACCTTTGCGATCCTTTTGCTAGGAGCCGTTTGGCTGTGGTCGTTAATATCTTCGGGGTTAGCGAACTGCGAGCGGATGTTCCACAGCGACCGCACTGACTCGTCGGAAACTCCAGGTATTTCGGCGAATGCTTCTAAATTTGTGAACAACAGACTCTCAAACTCGTGTTGTTGTACATAAGGAAGCATCTTCGATTGATTCATTTCGTGACCGACGCGCCTCTCGATTTCTTCGAGTACCCGCACTTGCAAAGCGTCGGGAGTCTCATCCTCCTTGCGTCGAAACCCGTAGAAGTCGACCAACGACGTCACAGCATCGAAGGAGCTGGACAAGCGGACCATGTCTGACGCGAGTCGCTCAACGGAAACACTTCCGCCACCGGCACGCCCACGCGCACGACCCAGCAGGACAGGCGTCGCCTCGACTCCACTTACCCTCAGATGTGCCGCAAGAACCTTGTTGACGAATTCCCTCTCGGTTTGACCCTCCACCGACAGGGCGAGCCGGATCACGGACAGCCCCCAAGAAGGTTCTTCTGCCAAAGCTCGCCGGGCGTGAAGCTCTCGTCTAGCCATATGCGATAATCGGCCTGGGCCAGTTTGTGAAACTCCGTACGACCGTCCTTCAGATCCAACACAAAGATCTGGTCGAGACCGAACGCGTCCACGAGCAATGGCGACTGCGTTGCCACGATGATCTGCCTTTCTTCGGCAACAGCCTCTATCATTCCGCCGACCAAGGCCACCGCAGCCGGATGCAAACCCAGTTCGGGCTCGTCCAACAGGAGTATGTCGGGCAACATCTCCGGCGGAAGATTGAGCAGTGTTACGAGGGCGAAGAACCGCAACGACCCGTCGGACGTCAGATGGGCGCCAAATGTCTTTTCCGTCCCCCTGGCCCTCCATCTCAGCAACACCTTCCCGTAGCTCTCCTCGATCTGAAAACGATCAAAAACCGGCAAGACCCGGCGGACATGCTGGCAGATCAGTTCAAATCGCTTGATGTCCTCCCGTTCCAATCGGTACAACACCGCCGCTAGGTTCCCGCCGTGAGTGCGGAGTTGGTTGTTGTCCTCGCTATCCCACCTCTTCTTGAAATCCGACGTGTCGGATGTGTCGTGGAACTGGTACACGGCGCAGTTGCGAAGCAGGTTCACAATGACTTTGGCGGTCGTGGCGTTCATAGAGTTGTAGGACTGCGCGAACTGGACAATCTCAACTTCTTGGGTACCACTTCCCAATCGGTGCCACGGTGTCTGCCTACCATTCCCACTGAATCGGAAACATTCTTCCACGAAGAAAAGACGGTCCGGATGAGCGTGCGAAAGTATGAACCGATAGTCGTTGCGGCCACTCTCGGTACGCAACGTGATCTCGGCCTCCATGCGCGGAGTACGTCGGCTACCCCCATACAACTGGTCATCGGCCCCGCCCTGCCTCTCCACGAACTCGGCCAGTTGCCGCGACCTGAACATCCAACTCAACATCTCGAAGAAGCGGATGAAATTGGATTTGCCCGAACCATTGGCACCGATCAAGACCGCCGCCTTGGGAATCTCCGAGATCTCTACATCCGCCAACGACCGGAAGCCGCGGATACGGATTCGATCTATGAAGGTTGTGCTCATCACATGTTCTCCCCTCGGTGACGCACGGGAATGCGCCTGAGTGGCTGGGGTTGGGTTGTCATCTCTGCAGGCCTGTCGGAACCTGTCCTTTCTTGATAGCTGCTTCAGCGGTCATTTGGGTCTGCCCGAGGGAACTCAGGACGGAATTCATCTCAACATCACCTGCAAGGGACAGGTTTTGTATTATGTGGTCGGCGACGGCATTTGGCAATGGCGCTGTCCCAGTAGGAAAGGCCGAAGCGCTCTCGGATCGTGAACGCGGCCCGCATCACATCGTGAGTGATTGCCTGGACCCGAAACCGCTGTAGCGCTTCGGTGAAGGCCACGGCCTCGTCGTGGGTCAGCGCACCGGGCGTGAGGCGCGGGTCGCCTGTCCGTAGAACTCTTGCAGGACTTGTACCGAGAAAGCCAGATCGCTCGCGGCAAGCAGATCCAGCGCCCGACGACGCTTTCCCCGTCGTCGGAGTCGGGCCGACTGCGTAGATCAGAATGTTCGTGTCAACGAAGCACATCGCGCTCGTGCAGTGACTGCCGGGAGACATTGTCGGCGGCGCGCAAACCCCCGCCACGAGCACGGATGGCCTCCAGGGTATCATCCTGAAGCCGGCGCAGACGGTCGAACCGGTTCTTGGGAACACGGCCCTCAACCAGGTCGACGAGGTAGGCGCGGACCAGCGCCGAGACCGAGGTTCCAGCCTCCGCCGCCTTGACGCGGGAGAGTCGATAGGTCTCTTCGTCCACGGATACGGTGATGTTTCTCATGAGTGCAGTCCCACATTTTCTGTGAGGCACAGTTTATTAGATCCATGCCGAACACGAAATGGAACGACGAGATAGGAGTCGGAGGGCTCAGTCTGAAACAGGGGCCTGCCGAACGACATAGCTTCGTGCCGGTCTGCTGCGCTTCGCCAAAACGCCTTCCGCGACAAGCCGCTTCAGCCACTCCTCGGCTTGACGCTGAGTGACCTCCAGTTCTCTGGCAACTTCCACGGCCTTCTTGGGTTCCATCAACAAACGGGTGACCAGTGATCGCATCATCTGATACAGCTCTTCGCCGGGACCGGGAGTCGGATTGTCGGCTGTTTGTGACTCCAGCGTTACCCTTGG
Source organism: uncultured Binatia bacterium (SeqCode) (assembly GCA_965221155.1). Taxonomy (GTDB): domain Bacteria; phylum Desulfobacterota; class Binatia; order UBA9968; family JAJDTQ01; genus JAJDTQ01. The sequence continues at coordinate 5,050,053 of OZ244869.1, forward strand.
CTGTAGTTCCGTCTTCATGGAGTTCTGCCCGACATCGAACGGCAGGTCACTTTGGGTCGGCTCGTTTGGCGTTGTGGGGGTAGCGGTCTGAAAAACGGCGTCAAGGCCGTCTGTATCCACCGGATTCGGCCACGGCATGGCTCCCATGTTTCGCAAGGCATCGAGGCCCATGGATACTTCACCCGTCGAACGCACATAAACAGGTACCAGATGCAACTTGCCCAATTGCTCTTTTGCTCCGGCCCAAGTCCCTCCCTTGTTTATATCGGAGTTCACCACCAGCGCCGCGTCCGCCAAGGCGTAGATGACCTTGTTGCGCCGCATGGCGTGACCCGCGTTGAATCCTGCGTTTGGGTCGTAGGGCGAGATCAGGGCGAGCCGGCCGTCCAACAACAGATTTCTATGCTCGCGATTCATGACGGTTCTTTCCAGGCTGTCGGCCAGGACGCCAGTGACTTTGCCGCCCGACTCCAGCGCGGCGCTCATGGCCGCTTGGTCAATGCCTCTGGCAGCGCCGGAGACGACAGTCCGTCGCGCCTTTGCCGCAAGACGCCCAATCGCGTAGGTATATTCGACCAACGAGTCGCTCACGTTGCGTGATCCTACAACCGCCAATCCGCCGCTATCGAGAATTTCCCGGTCTCCACAGCCATACAGCAAGCTCGGAGAGTCTTTCTTCAGCCGCGCCTTGAGCTTCCGTGGATAAGCGTCATCAGCGCGGCTCAGCACCCAAATTGCCCGTGTCTGCCAGTGCTCGAACGCTTGACTCAGCAGAAAACCTCGGCCCAAGAGACGCTTGAGCCGATCCTGATCAATTATGGGATGGCAATCTTCGAAGAGTTGATCCGTGTCGGAGCCCAGCAGATCAGCGGGCTCCCTTCCGTTCTCTCGGAGAAACACGGCAAGTTTCGTATATTCGCCCGGCGTAAGGAGGTTGGCCTGTTCGTAACCCTTGCCGTGTCCAACGATCAAAGGCGCGGTTAGAAGCAAAATCGCTTTGGTGTTCGGGGAGAGCGTCTCACTCATCGTTAGCCTCCCGCTTGGGCAAGTGCCAACGGCCACACCTCGCCGCTCCCATTTGAACGAAGCAGCCAGGCAGCGACAGTAAAAGTCCAGCGCGAGTCTACCATGTCGTCCACGAGCAGCAATGGCCCGTCAGGCCATACCTCATCGGTCAACGCCAACGAGCCGTCAACATTACGTGCCTGCTGAGTGCTGTTCTCCATTGTCTTCTGTTCCGGCCGGTCCTCCGTCTTGACTAGTACCTGCTTGAACGGAAGCTCAAGAGAGTCGGCTAAGCGTCCGGCAAAATTGGGCACGAGATCCGGAAGCCGCCGTGAAGGAATACAAGTCACCCATTCGGGGGCCGGTTCCGGGCTCCAATCCTCGATCAATTTTCGACAGGCGTCCACCAATGCATCGGAGAAGTACCCGTCATGATACTTACCCTCGCGCACCAGACCACCCCAGCCGGCGTCGCCCCAGACGCATAGTGCCCTGCCGGGTTGAGCCTGGAGAGTGGGAGTGATCCGCCCGGATAGATTGTAAGGCCGGAGCCCTCCAGAAGGCCATTGTTTCCGCGATTCAAACCGCAAATTCGTACGGCGCAGGAAAGCGGTCGCCTCCCGCACCAGAACCCGATCCGGTTCCGTCGCCAAAGGCGGCAAGCTTGGCGGAGAGATGTTTCCCGGCTCTCCATCCAGCGCTCGAACAAGAAACTCCATGTGACCGGAGTTCAGCCCCACGTATTCCTGCATCTGTCCTTGCTCCGCTTGCCGCAGTTCCGTAAGTCGTTCTGCCCGTTCCCAGAAGGTAGGGCTCAGGACCGCGGCAGTCAATTGCCACTTGGCTCCCTGCTTGGCAATCGGCGCCGGAGCTTCCAACGAAAGGAGTTGCATCGTTTTCTGTATACGACCATTGCTGATGTTGACGGCTCCCTCGATCTCGCGAACTGACAAACCCTGCGCTTCCTCCTCCAGGGCATTCAGTATCTCTTGCACTTCAGGGCGGGTCGGAAATGCACTGTTGATGAAGTAGTCGGTAATCTCGGTTTCTTCTTGGCCGCTCAACAGCACGCCATAGGCCGCGTCAAGCGCCCTGCCGGCACGCCCGACCTGCTGGTAGTACGCCACTGCGGATCCCGGCGTCTGGTAGTGAATGACAAAAGCCAAGTCCGGTTTGTCGAAGCCCATGCCCAAGGCTGTCGTCGCCACCAGTGCTTTCACTCTGTTTTGAAGAAGCGCATCTTCCAAATCCGGGCGCTGATCACCCGTCTCGCCCGTGTAAGCTGCGACATCCAATCCGCGAGATCCGAGCCATTCACTTACCCGTTCCGCATCACGGACGGTGAGCGTATAAATGATCCCGTGACCCGGAAGAGCAGGCAATTGTCCCGCCAACCACGCAAGTCGTTCAGCCTGAGTCGGCAAGCGGATCGTCTGAAGGGCAAGGGAACGCCGGTTGAGATCACCGCGGGATATTTTCAAGTTCGGCCCGAGCACTTTGGTCAAATCGTCGATTACCCGGTTGTTCGCCGTGGCGGTAGTCGCCAGCAAACGGAGATTCGACGGCAAGGTGCCAACAATGCGCTCGATCAGCCGGTAGTGGGGGCGAAAGTCATGGCCCCAATCAGAGATGCAATGCGCTTCGTCTATCACCAGCAAATTTATCCGGTCGGCTACTCTCCCCAGTACCTCGTCGCGGAAACGCTCATTGGCCAGCCTTTCGGGTGAGATGAGCAGGATGTCCACCTCGTTACGACCGACGGCGTTTTCAACCTCCTCCCAACGGTCCTGATTGTCGGAATTGATCGTCTCAGCGCGAACGCCCATCCGCTCCGCCGCGACGATTTGGTTACGCATGAGCGCCAGTAATGGACTGATAAGAAGTGCAGGACCCATACCCGCTTCGCGCAGCAGCTTCGTCGCGATGAAGTAGACAAAGCTCTTGCCCCAGCCGGTCTTCTGCACCACCAACAACCGGCCATCCCCGCTCACGATGTGCTGAATAGCCTCTTCCTGACCCTCGCGGAACTCTGCATCGAATTGACCGGAGCCCAATCGGAGCAGTTTCAGAGCACGTTCCGGTTTGTACATCCTGCCTCAACCTCTCCCGTGGTGTGCCAGATGAGTCGACGAGGGCCGCAACCAGGACGGCTGCATCGACGACGATCGTCACCGCCGGTCCGCGTCACGGGCGCGCAAAGTGCTGGCCGGCCGGACCCGAGTGCCGGCCGCTTCCTTGCGACGGCGGACGCCCGGCAACCACGTGTCGAGGGAGGGACGGAATGCGATCCGCTCCAACTCACATCGCAGATATTCCTGCATGGATCGGCGCTGCGACGCCGCGCGCGCCGCGAGTTCATCGCGCACCTGTTCCGGGACGCCCCTGATGGTGATCTGCACGGGCATTGATGCAAACTGACATCTGTGACCGCAAGCTGCAAGCATAGCCGTCGGCTGCCAATGTCATGGTCCACACGCACTATCCGACCGCATAACGGGGACGCGAAAACGGTGCATGGAAATTGCCGCAATCCTCGTTTGCTGGTAGGCTACAGAAAAATTTCGCAACAGACTGAAGAGCGCCGGTTGAGCAAAGTCCGGCGCTGCCAGTGCAGGAGGTTAGCCATGTCCGTGATCGATGCAGATACCCATGTCGACGAGTCCGAATCCACCTGGGCCGCGTTGGAGGGTACTCCCCACGACAAGTACATTCCCGTGACCGTCACCATCTCGGACGAGGAGGCGGCCCGGGCCGGCTTCAACACCACCACCCGACGCAGTTGGGTAGTCGAAGGCAGGCTGCAAAACCGCGCGGTGCGGGACGAGATCAACCATCCGCCGCGGGTGCGGCGTGAGCTCGATGACGTGGAAGGCCGCCTAGCCCAGATGGACGAGATGGGCGTGGATATCCAGGTCATCTTCCCGACTTTCTTCATCCGCCACAACACCCAGAATGCCGAAGCCGAATGGGCGCTGGCCACCACCTACAACCGCTGGCTGGCCGGGAAGTGCGAGCCCACCAACGGGCGCTTGCAGTGGGCCGCGGTGCTGCCGTGGCTGAATCCGGACGCCGCCGTGGAGGAACTGCGCTGGGCCAAGGAGCACGGCGCCTGCGGCATCTTCAAGCGCGGGTTCGACATCGACCGGAAGGTCACCGACCCGCATTTCTTTCCGGTGTACGAGGAAGCCAGTCGCCTGGACATGCCCATGTGCATCCACACCGGCCATCCGCTGCCGTCCCGCGAGTGGGACCGGGGCTTTCCCATCATGTACGCCTTCGCCGAGTTGGTGACCTCCAAGGTGCCGGAGATGTTCCCCAACGTGCGGTTTGGTTTCATCGAGTCCGGGGCATCCTGGATTCCCTATGTGATGTCGCAACTTGGAGCGACGAAGCGCGCCGAGTTGCGTGGCAAACAGGCCAAGGTCCCACACCTGTTCGACCTGGACCCCGAGATTTTCCGCAAGAACCGAGCCTTCATCACCATCGACCCCATCGACGACGTAGAGTCGATCCTGAAGTTCCACACCGAAGACAGCCTGATGATCGGCACGGACTACAGCCACACCGACATCTCCGCGAACCTGAGCGGGATCAACGAGGTGCGCAACTGGATGGACGAGGGCCGGATCAACAACGAGCAGGCCGAGAAGATTTTGAATACGAACTCCCGTGAGTTCTACGGGTTGTAGGAAGCCGTCCCTGGCAGCGTGTACGGACACGGGCGGGTTTGAAACCCGCCCCTACACGGATCGGCGCATGGTCCGCCGGAACTGCGGAGCGCGGGTTTGAAACCTGCCCCTACACGGATCGGCGCATGGTCGGCCGGATCTGCGGAGCGCGGGCTGAAACCCGCCCCTACACGGATCGGCGCATGGCCCGCCGGAACTGCGGAGCGCGGGTTTGAAACCTGCCCCTACACGGATCGGCGCATGGTCGGCCGGATCTGCGGAGCGCGGGTTTGAAACCCGCCCCTACACGGATCGGCGCATGGCCCGCCGGATCTGCGGAGCGCGGGTTTGAAACCTGCCCCTACACGGATCGGCGCATGGTCGGCCGGATCTGCGGAGCGCGGGTATGCACCCCGCCCCTACACGGACCCGCGCATGGCCCGCCGGAACTGCGGAGCGCGGGCTGAAACCCGCCCTTACACGTTTCGGCGCATGGCGCGCCAGACCCGTTCCGGCGTCAACGGCAGGTCCTTGACGCGGGCGCCGGTGCGGCGGAAGACCGCGTTGGCCACGGCCGGCGCCACCGGGATGATGCCGCCTTCTCCCATGCCCTTGGCGCCGTAGGGGCCGGGGCCGTCACCGTTCTCCACCAGTATGGATTCGAAGGTCGCCGGCAGGTTCTCGAAGCCGGGCACGCGGTAGTCCACCAGGTTCGGGTTGAGGATCTGGCCGTCGCCGTATTCGATGGATTCCAACAGCGTGTGGCCGATGCCCATCATGGCGGCCCCCTCGTCCTGGCCTTCGCACTGGAGCGGATTGAGCGCCTTGCCCACGTCGGCGGCCATGACGTAGCGCTCAAGCTTTACCTCGCCCGTGTCCCGGTCCACGTCGAGCTCGACGGCGCCGATGCCGATCTCCCAGAAGAGGGGATTGGAGGGGGTCGTGGCCATGCCGCTGTGGGCGTAGCCCCGGCCCACGATCTCGCCGCCCTGCATGGCGAAATGGGTGCGGATGAGCTCTCCGTAGGAGACGCTCTGGCCGCCCGCCCGGGCCTCGCCGTCCGCGAGCTCTACGGCTTCCCGAGGGGCCTCGAAATGCTCCATGGCCAGCTCGATGATCTGCTCGCGGGCGTCGGCCGCGGCCAACTGGGTCGCCTTGCCCATCACCGTGGTGGAGCGGCTCGATCCGGTGGAGCGATCGTAGGGCGTGTAGGCGGTGTCCGGCGGGCGCACTCGGACCCTTTCCAGAGAGACGCACAGCTCCTCGGCCACGATCTGGCTCATGACCGTCCGCGATCCCTGGCCGATCTCCGAGGTGCCGATGAGGACCACCACGCTGCCGTCGGAGAGGGCGTGCACGGTGGAGGTGGAGGCCAGCGGCGCTCCGGGGTCGGTGACACCGAACGCGAGGCCGCGGCCTGCTCCGGTGGGGATCGCGAGCCCCTGCCACCCCATCCGGTCGGTGACCCGGCGCAGCCCTTCCCGGAGGTCCGCATCCAGGGGCTTGCCGCCGGGCTTCAGCTCCTCGCCCCGGTGCAGCAGGTTCTTCAGGCGGAAGGCCAGGGGGTCGAGGCCCAGCTCGTCGGCGAGGATGTCCATCTGCGACTCGTTGGCCCAGGCGGTCTGGGGGCCGCCGATGGAGCGGAACGAGGCCGCGGACACGGTGTTGGTGTAGACGCAGTGGGACTCGACGCGGATGTGGGGCAGCCGGTACGGCCCCAGGATCCGCGTCAGGGTGCGGCTCGTCACCACTGGCCCGAGCTCTGCAAAGGCGCCGGTGTTGAGGAACACCTCCGCCTGCTTGGCCACCAGGGTGCCGTCCCGTTTCGCGCCGGTCCGGACCCGGCACAGGGCCGAATGCCGGCGCACGGTCATCATCGCATCAGAGACGTTCTGCGCCACCCGCACCGGCCGGCCGCTCTTCTCCGCCAGCGCCACCGCCAGGGGTTCGATCTTGGCCCCGGACTTGCTGCCGTAGGCGCCGCCCACGTAGGGAATGATGACCCGGACGCTCGACAGCGGAAGGCTGAAGATGTGGGCCAGCTCGAGTTGGACGCCGAAGGGGTGCGCCGTGGAACTCCAGACCGTCAGGCCGTCGGCGTCGACCTTGGCGATGGCCACGTGGGGCTCCATGGCGTAGTGGTAGACCATCGGGAACGTGAAGGTGTCTTCCACCACGGTGTCGGCCTCGGCGAACCCGGCCGCGACGTCGCCCTTGTCCAGCCGGTCGCTGAAGCAGACGTTACCCGGAGCCGACTCGTGGAGCAGCGGCGCGCCGTCGGCAGTGGCCTCCTCGATGGTGACCACCGCGGGCAGGGGCTCGTACTCCACCGCCACCGCGCCAAGCGCGTCTTCCGCCGCGTCCTCGTCGTCGGCCGCCACCGCGGCCACCGGCTGGCCGGCGAACAACGCCCGGTCCAGCGCGACGATGGGATGATCCTGTATCCTGCCGCTGAAGTACGGGCTGCGGTCGCGAAAGTCCTCCCGGGTGAGGACGGCGCGGACCCCGGGAATCCGCTCGGCCGCGCTGGTGTCTATCGACACGATGCGCGCATGGGCGTGGGGGCTCCGCAGGATCTTGCCGCAGAGCATGCCGGGCAGCGTCATATCCGAAACGTACTCCGCCTGCCCGGTGACCTTGGCCACCCCGTCCACCCGTGCGGCGGCGGTGCCGATGATCTTCATGGTCAGCGCCCTTTTGGAGGGAACAGGAGGTTTGTGGCGCGGGCGGGTTTGAAACCCGCCCCTACACGGACCACGCACCCACGGTCGCCGGTAACACGCACACCATACGCCACGGGGTTGAAGCCCGCCCGTGCACGGACAATGCGCGAGCAGGAACGGTCCGGCCGACCACGAAGATTCCCGCGCAGCTTCATGGTGGCATTGGAGCGGCGTCGCACTAGAACTCCATCAGGTCCTCGGCGATGACCACCTCGCCGGAGTAGTGCTTCCTCACCTCCTCCGCAAAGGGCTCATAGTCGGTGGTGCCGACGCGCCGGGTAAGGTGGGACAGCACCACCTTCCTGACGGCGGCCTGTGTCGCCAGCTTGCCGATGTTGTCCAGGCCCATGTGGCCCTGGGTGGCCTGCCGCATGATGCCTTCCTGCTCGGCCGTGCTCATGGCCTCCCAGCGGCCGTCCTTGATCATGGCGTTCTTGCGTTCGTCACACGAGGACGTCTCGGTCACCAGCACGTCCACATCCTTGGCCAGCGCGGTCACGGCGGCGCTGGCGCCCGTGTCACCGGTGAACATGATGACGCGGTCGGGGGTTTCGAAGCGGTAGGAGTAGGACTTGTAGCGCCCGGCCTTGTCGCCCCGGTGGAAGCTGAAGTGGGTGTTCTCCACCGCCGTCACCCGGACGTTGTCGTCCTGATAGACCTCGCCGGTGCCCACGTCATGGCCGAAGAAAACCTTGTCCAGCGGGACGCTGCGGCCGCCGTCGGCGATGCGGATGTCGGCGCTGATGCTGCAATACCGCACCGTGGCGTCCACCAGCTCCTGTGTCCGGGGCGGGCCGTAGACGTTGATGGGCGCGGTGCGCTGGCCGTCCCACGCCAGGGCCATGAGGGTCGCCAGGCCCGCGGTGTGATCGTCGTGGTGGTGCGTGAGGAAGATGATCCCGACCCTCCGCACGTCGGCGCCGGCCCGGGCCATACGCCGCGCCACGCCGTCCCCGGCATCCACCACGTAGTAGGTGCCGTTGACGGTGAGGAGATGTGAGGTCTGCGCCCGGTGCGGGGTCAACGACGGCCCGCCGCCCGTGCCCAGGGTGATCAATGACGATGGGGTTTTCATGTGTTGCTCCGTTTCTCTCCGGCGATCAGACCATAGTGGAAGCCGCCGCTGATGTGAAGCCGGTCGCCCGCCTTCTCGTAACGAAAGTACTTTTCGGCGAAACGCTCCCGAAGCTCCGCCGGCTGACGCTCCAGTTCATCCACCACGTCGATCCAGTGCCGGCCGGTGGGGATGCCGTCGATGCCGTCCTGGTCGACGGTGTACGTATGGCGGTCCGAATGCACCACCTCAAGCCCGCCACCGGTGATCAACTGCCGGATCTCCTCCACCGCGAAGAACCGGAACCCGGCGCCGTGCGATTGCTGGAAGACCTCGTTGATGAGTCCGTTGACAGCCGCGTCGAGTGCATCGTCCGCCGGCAGGATCACCGGATCGAGTATGAGCAGACGGCCGCCGGTTTTGAGCACGCGCGCGGCCTCCAGCACCATGTCCCGGGCGCTGACGAAGTGATGGAGGCTGAAGGCCACCCACGCCCGGTCGCAGATACCGGCCCGCAACGGCATGCGCTCGGCGGTGGCGGCAATCCGGCCATAGCGGGGGATGAGGTCCGCGTCCGACTCCTGCGACACCCGCAGCATGGCCAGCGCCTCGTCGATGCCGATGATGTTTCCGCCTGGGAGCTGCCGCGCGACCGGCCGCGCGAACCGGCCGGTGCCGGTGGCCACGTCCAGGACCGTCTCGTCGCCGCGCAACTCCATGGCCTCGATCAACCGGTCCGCCAACTCCCCGCGGATGTCCGACATGGCCGCCCGCTTGTCGTACTCCACCGCGTGGGCGTGATCATGGAAGTGTGATTGTTTGCTCATGATACCTCGCTCCAACCAGGACAGCACGCTTGCCACAGCGCGCGGCAATTTGCGCCTGCCCTCCTTCGTGTAGGTCGGATTAGCCGAAGGCGTAATCCGACAGGCAGCGCGCCACGTCGGATTACGCCTTCGGCTAATCCGACCTACGGGAAGAGCCTTTCGTTCCTCACTCATCGGGCGCGCGGTGCGCCGTAGCCGACTCGTCGACCCAGTCTCCCTCGGTGTAGGACGACCCCTCTTGGCCCGGCACCGTGCGCTCCCGCCCGGCCTGGTAGAAGCTACAACTCTTGGGACCATAGCAAAAGGTCTCGACCCGATAACGTTTATTGGACGGGTTCCAGCGATCCAGCACCAATACCACCGGCATGCGACAACCCCACGTGCAGGTGGCGCACCGGGTATCGTAGGTCCGGGTGTCCAGCCGCCGATGTCCGCGCGCACGGTACGTATCCATATCCGGCGGCACGCCATGAAACGGCGGGCCGCTCGACGGTTCCGCCTCCACGTCTCTGACGACCTTGAGGCGGCTCGGCTTGTACCACCCCGCCGTCTCGGTTCTGTGGTCGGCCACGGGCACCGCCAGACCGCTCACTTCCATGCCTACGCGAAACCGGTGCTTTTCATGCGCCGCCCGACCCACGGCGACCATGACTTCGCCGCTCTCACCGCCGCACGTTCCTTCGATCCGCAGCACGTAGCCATGATAGCTGTGCTGCCGCTCGTCGTCACAGCGGATAAGCCGTATCCGGGGTTGAACGGCCGCGATGGTGCCGGACCAGGCGACCTTCTGCATACACGCCTCCGGTTTCGTTTGGAGCACTAGTGTGGTGTCTCACAAATACGTTTATGAAGATGCGAGGGCATTTTGGTCGTCGGCAAGGCGCGATGACTTGTAGGGGCGGGTTTCAAACCCGCCCGTGTGGCCGTTACCACGCGAGGAAGAGCAACGCAGCCGAGGGCCAAAAGGACCCGCAGATTCGTAAGCGTATTTGTGAGACACCACAAGCGTCACGGCGCCTCGGTGCCTTCGTTGAGTAAGGAAAGATACTGGTCATAGACGAACAACCGGTCACGCTGCCTCCCGGTGATCTCCCGCGCGATTCCTTGGGTAACGAGCAACTCCATGGCGTTGGCGACTGTCTGAAAGGCAAGCCCGGTATCGTGGCACGCCACGGGCAACGACAAGATCGGCTGCGACTTGAGCGCGTCGTGGACGCGTAACACCGAGCCGGCCCTCCGACCTGCGGCCACGTGGAGCCGGCCCCGGTCATCCTGAAACATCCGAGACAGGCGTTGGGCGGTGGCGACGGCACCCTCAGCCGTCAGCTTCACTCCTTCAAGGAAGAAATCGAGCCATGTTTCCCAGTCTCCGGTACGGCGCACCCGACTCAGGAGATCGTAGTAGGTACTCCTATGTTGCTTCAGGTAGAGGCTAAGGTACAGCAGCGGCTGACGCAGAACACCGGCCTGGCACAGCAGCAGTGTGATCAGCAACCGCCCCACTCGCCCGTTGCCGTCCAGAAAAGGGTGAATGGTCTCGAACTGAGCGTGCGAAAGTGCCGCCCGCACCACCGCGGGAACTCCTCGGAATGGAGAAAACGTTCAAGCGCTGTCATGCAGTCGGGTACAGCCGCGTATGGTGGCGGCACGAAGACAGCATTGCCCGGCCGCAATATCTCAATAGCATTATCCGCTATTTTAATTTCGCACATGAAATTACAATAACGAGGCTTTCTCTGCAAGTGAGTTGACCGGGGAACTGGATAGGGTGTTGAAGGCTTCCCTTTCACGCCCGCCCTGCCCGTGGCAGATTCCATCCCATGCGTGAAACCGACCTCTATCCTCCGGTGAAGGCGTTCCTGGAAGCGCAAGGCTATGCCGTGAAGGGCGAGGTGGACGGCTGCGACCTGGTGGCCGTTCGCGGCGACGAGCCGCCGATCATCGTCGAGTTGAAGGCCGGGTTCTCCCTGCCGTTGGTGTTTCAGGGGATCGCGCGGCAGGATCTCACCGACAACGTGTATCTGGCGGTGCCGCCGTTCTCCGGCCGCACGACTCGCCGGCGGGACGCGCTGGCGCTTTGCCGGCGCCTCGGGCTGGGGCTCCTGGCTGTCCGGCTCAAGCCGGCTCCGTTCGTGGAGGCGCTGCTCGACCCGGCCCTGTACCGGCCGCGCAAGCGCCCGCAAAGGCTCGTGCGGTTGCTGCGGGAGTTCCAGCACCGGGTCGGGGATCCGAACCAGGGTGGCTTGAGCCGGCGCAAGATCGTGACGGCATACCGGCAGGACGCGCTTCGCTGTGCGTCGCATCTTCACCAAAACGGCCCTTCCAAAGCCGCGATGGTCGCCCATGCCGTCGGGGTGATGAGGGCCGGCGCCATCATGCGCGCCGACCACTACGGCTGGTTCAAACGCCCGGCCGGCACGCCCCGCGGGATTTACGGCCTGACCCCGAAGGGCCGCGCCGCGATCGAGGAATATGCCGATGTCGTGGCGGAGTTGTAGCAAGGAAGCTTGGCTCAGTTGGAATGGCCTCCTTCAAACAGGCTTCTAGGTCTAGGGGCCTGTATCGACCAACAGTGCGATTCGGGCACGGGCGGGTTTGAAACCCGCCCCTACATCGGATGTCGGGTTCCTGCGGCGCAAGCTTCTACGGCAGCGGGCACTCCGGCGTCAGCCGCTTCAACTCGGGGATGACCTCCTCGCCGAAGCGCTGGATGGTTTCAAGGGTGATTCGGGGGTCCATACCGGGCCAGTCGACCATGAACCACATCATCTCGGCGCCGAACTCCTCGTGGTAGGACAGCACCTGCTCGGTCACCTCCGCCGGGCTGCCCAGGACCAGGCGGTTCTGCTGCAACTGCTCGAACGGCAGGTCGTAACGCTCGCCCGGCTGGCCCCAGCGCTGGTAACGTTCGTAGCGGCGCTCGTAGCCCTCGCGGATCCGGTCTTCCGCCTCCTTCCGGCTGTCGGCAATGCACAGATCGCGAAAGATGTAGAGACCTTTGAAGGGCCTCCCCTGTTGTTCCAGGGCGCGCCTGTACGCGGGCACGGCTTCCCGCAGGAACGTCTTGGTGTGACGCCGGCTGGCGATCCAGTGGTCCGCCACCTCCGGCACCCGTGACACCGTGGGCACCGTGTCGGCTCCCAGCAGGATCGGCGGCCGGGGCTTCTGTATCGGCTTCGGCTCGATGGTGACGCCGTCGATCCGGTAGTAGCGGCCCTGGTGGTGCACCTCGTTCTCCGTCCACAGCCGCTTGACCACCTCGATGCCCTCCTCCAGCCGCGGCCGCTTCTCGCGCTTGGGCACGCTCATGGAGTTGAACTCGATGTCGCGATAGCCCTGGCCGATGCCGAAAAGGAACTTGCCGCCGCACAAGTTGTCGAGAGTGGCCGTGTACTCCGCCACCATCAAGGGCTCGTGCATGGGCAGCAGGAATATCGCGGTGCCGAGGTACATGCCCGGTGCCACGCCGGCGAAATACGACAGCAACGGCAGGGATTGCAGCATCGCCGCGTCCGGTCCCGCGGAGTAGTGGTGGGCGACGAAGAGCGCCTCGTAGTTGCTGGCCTGGGCCACCCGCGCCCGTTCCGTAAAGTCGCGGCAGATGTCGGCCCGATCCAGGTCCGACTGATAGCTGCCGAACGCGATACCAAAACGCATGATGAAACCTCCCGTTGCTCTCACCCGGCCAAGTCCGCCCCGGGTGTCTCGTTGCTACGAGACCAAGTGTGTTGAAAGCGTGCTACCTTTCAATCCTCATTGGGTAGCGCGACGCTACAGGTCGGCGAAGGGAAGCGCGGTCACGCCGGAACCGAGGGGCAAGCGTATGTCACCCGGATGCACCACGTAGCCGGGCATCGCCGTGCTTCCGGTGTCTCCCTGGAATGTCCTGATGGCGCTGGCCATGGCCGGTCGCGGGGTCGCGGACAGCTTTACCTCGATGGGGACGAGTCCACCGCTGGTCTCGACCACGAAGTCCACCTCCGTGCCCGCCACGGTCCGCCAGAAGTAAACTTGCGGGTCCATCCCCCGATGCGTCAGAGTCCGGACGATCTCGGACAGCACTGCCGTCTCCATGATGGCGCCGCCCATCGGGCCGGAGGCGGCATGCTCGGGGTCCTTGAGACGTGCCAGATGGCACAGCGTGCCGACGTCCGTGAAGTACACTTTCGGGGTCTTGACGAGCCGCTTTCCGACGTTGGCGAAATAGGGGCGCAGCACGATCACCTGGTAGGTGGCCTCGAGCACGGAGAGCCAAGCCTTGATCGAATTGACCGCCACCCCGAGGTCTCGAGCGACGTCCGTCAGACTCAGGAGCTGGGCGCTTCGGGCCGCCAGCAGGCGGAGAAAATTCTGATACTGGGTCAGGTCCCCCACCTGCCGGATGGTACGCACGTCCCGTTCGAGATAGGTCTGGATGTAGCTGGCATTCCATAAGGAGGCGTCCCGGCCGGAGTCTACGGCAAGCTCCGGGTACCCGCCCCGAAGGAAGCCCTTCCACAGTTCGCCAAACCCATGCGGCGTTCTCGAAGACCACGGGCGCTTGCGTTCCCAAGCGAGGAAAGCCCCAGGCCGTCCCTCGGCTTCCCGCCTCGACAACGGCAACAGGCGAAGCATGGCCGCGCGGCCCGCCAGCGATTCGGTCACCTTCTCGGCGAGCAATAGATTCTGTGAGCCGGTCAGAAGGTATTGACCGTTCGTGTGGCGGTTCGCATCGATCTTCTCCTTGATGTAGGGAAGCAGGTCGGGCGCGTACTGCACCTCGTCCAGGACGACCGGCGCCGGATGCAGTTCCAGGAACCCGCGCGGGTCATCCACGGCGGCCGCACGAACGTCCGGAGGCTCCAGGGACACGTAACGGTAACGCCTCCCAAAGAGACGTTGCAGCAGGGTTGTCTTGCCGGACTGGCGCGGCCCCGTCAGGACGACGGCGGGAAACTCCGCGGCCGCCTTCCTGAGGACCGGTTCGAGCGAGCGTTTGATGTACGGCGGGCTCATGGTGGATATTATGCATTTTTAATGCATAATATCAATCCTATCCGCTCCGATCCCCGGGCCGACGGACGCCTCACGGGATTCAGCCGATTACCCGCTCCACCGGCACACTCCGGACGTCCATTTCGAAAGCCAATCCTTCGACCGGCGGCCGGGCGTAGGTCCATGTGACACCGTCCGGTGCCGCACCCCTGCGAATGATCTCGTCGGCAAGAAAACCATGGATATCGTGGACCGTGTAGACTTGGCTCGTGGTGGCGTCCGCCCACGTCAACCCCAACGCCGCCATCCGAAGCTCCAACGCTCCGAGGACGAACTGCGCCTTTTCTCGCATTGCACCGAGCGAAGTGTCCCCGAGACGGATGATCCGGTTCCCATACCCTCCGGGTCCTTCGGGCGCTTCGCCGGAGCCCGCGATGACGAAGCTCTTCAGCCCCGGATCGTTCGCCTCGGCCGGTACCGTGTACGAAAATGCATGGAAGCAGGGTTCGATCGGGGGATGGACCTCGGGACATACGTTTGACCGCGCGACGGGATTCTCCTCGCCCTTGAAGATGCCCCACCGTTCGAGCGTGCGCACATAGACCCGATTGAAGGCAACGAAGCCTTCTTCCGTGAACTGCCCTGGCGAGCGCAGCTCACAAGCGCAGAACGCGGTGGGCGGCCGTCCGAGAGCGTCAAGATATTTCTCGATCCGGCGGAAGCCCTCGTCAAGCGGCACGGGTCGTGCGAACCGGGCGCGTTCGATGACAAATCCCGGTTCCGCCAAGACGCCCCCCGAGTACTGGAACCGCCCCCGCACGTACCGATACCCGCCGGGTTCGAATACTGTTGTTTCCGCCATATCGCATCTCCCGTGGCTGGTGTTACAGACTTGATCGTCCCCGGCCCGTCTCGGCGCGCCTTGCGATGCGCCGCCGATCACGCGCTACCGACATCCTGCTGCCAATCCTGCGCGATGACGCTTGTTACCTGTTCTCGGTCAGCCGTCCGGAGAGGTATTTGTGAATCACGCTCGACAACAGCGTCTGGTACGGGATACCCTCCTCGCGCGCACGGGCGTGGGCGAGGTTGAAGTCGCGCTCGGTGACCCGCAGGTTGACTCTCCGGGTCTTGTTGAACGTATTGCGGGCCGCAAGCTGTGCCGTCTCCATCTCACGCTGGGCTCCGGAAGCAGGCGTCAACTCGCCCCGCTCGAAATGCTCCAGAATCTCCCGTTCTTCGGCGTTCAGTTGGTGCTTCACGATTATTACCTCCTTTCGCGATTCCGCGTCGCCTTCCGGCTCGGGATGATCGTCTTCAAAAACCGTGAACCGTCCGCGGAAATTACGAAGGGCACGAGATGCAGGTAACCATCGATGTCCACGACATAGATCATCTGCCCCCGGTACCGCTGCTGATTGGGATGATCCAGGACATCCACCAGACCGCCCTGCTCAATCGCGGAAACGACGCGCTCGAATGAGATACCCCTTTGTTCAACGAGTTGCTGGTTCTTCTCCAGGTTCCAGTCAAAACGAGCTTCCACGACTCCAATCGTCGGCTAATGTGTGCAATTTGTCAACAGGATCGACGGAGGGCCGGGCAAGCGATCCCGCGGCCTCAACAAACAACGGGCGGGGAAATTAACGACCTGTCTGCCGCAAGCCGGCAAGCACCTCGCGGAAACTGTTGAGGCCTGCTTCGAGGTTGTCGATGATCTCTTCGGCGAGGTCGTCGGGCTCGGGCAGGTTGTCCAGGTCGGTCAGGCTCTTGTCCTTGAGCCAGAAGATGTCGAGGCTGGTCTTGTCGCGGGCGTTAAGTTCTTCGTAACTGTAGCTGCGCCAGCGTCCTTCCGGCGCGTCGGTCTCGTCCCAGGTGGGCTTGCGTTGATGCCGGTTCCGCGGGTTGTAGCATTTCACGAAATCCGACAGGTCCTCGTAGCGCATGGGCTTCTTCTTGAGGGTGTGGTGAATGTTGGTGCGGTAGTCGTAGTACCAGACCTGTTTCGTCCACGGGTCGGGGCTGGCTTCGCGGTTGTCGAAGAAGATCACGTTGGCCTTGACCCCCTGGGCGTAGAACACGCCGGTGGGGAGGCGGAGGATGGTGTGCAGGTCGGTGTTGTCCAGCAGTTTCTTCCGGATGGTCTCGCCGGCGCCGCCCTCGAACAGCACGTTGTCCGGCACCACGACCGCGGCGCGGCCGCTGGTCTTGAGCATGGTCCGAATGTGCTGCACGAAATTGAGTTGCTTGTTCGAGGTGGTGCCCCAGAAATCCTGCCGGTTGTAGGTCAGGTCGTCCGTCTCCTGCTCACCCTCCTCGTTGGTGAAGCTCATGGAGCTCTTCTTGCCGAAAGGCGGGTTCGCAAACACGTAGTCGAAACGCTGTCCCGAATCGGCCACCAGCGCGTCGTTGGGCGATATGGGAGCGCCGCCGTCGATCTCGCCGATGTTATGGAGGAACATGTTCATCAGGCAGAGGCGGCGGGTGTTGGCCACGATCTCGTTGCCGTGAAACGCCTCGTGCTTCAGGAAAGCCTTCTGCCGCTGGTCGAGGTTGAAGTTGTCCGGGTTGGTGATGAAGTCGTAGGCCGCCAGAAAGAACCCGCCGGTCCCGCAGGCCGGGTCGGCGATGAGCCTGCCCGGCTCCGGCCGAACGCATTCCACCATGGCGCGGATGAGGGCGCGAGGGGTGAAATACTGTCCCGCGCCCGATTTCGTGTCCTCGGCATTCCTCTCAAGCAGGCCCTCGTAGATGTCGCCCTTGATGTCGGCGTCCATGGTGACCCACTCGGTGTCGTCCACCATGTCGATGAGGCGATACAGCTTCGCCGGGTCCTGGATCTTGTTCTGGGCCTTGGTGAAGATCTGCCCCAGCATGCCGGTCTTGGCGCCAAGCTCGCGAAGCAGCGTGACGTAGTGGCTCTCCAGTTCCGCGCCGCGCTTCGACCTCAGGCTGGGCCAGTTGTACTCGGCCGGGATGCCCACATCACGATTGCGCGGCGGCTTCCCGTACTCGTCGGCCATCTTGAGAAAGATCAGATAGGTGAGCTGTTCCAGGTAGTCGCCATAGCCCACCCCGTCGTCGCGCAGGGTGGTGCAGAAGCTCCAGACTTTGGAGACGATGGGGGCGGTGTTCATGCGGGGGAGTCCTTCGCCCTGGTTTGTCGCGCCAAGGCCTCGCCGGCCGCCGTCCGCCGATAACGCTGGTTTCGGCTGGTTGGTTTGTCGGGGAGCGTCATTTCAATCAGGCCGGCTTCGAGGGCGGGTCGCAGATATGTCGCGGTGAAGTAGTCCCGGTGAGTCAAGCTCAACGCCGCCTGCAATTCAGCGCGGCTCATCTCTCCGGTGAGGGCCGCCACCAGTTGCTCGACATGATCGGTGACTTGCCCGGTATCTTGCCCGGTGACTTGCCCGGTGTCATGTTCGGTGTCTTGCTGGGTATCTTGCCCGGATGGCTCTGGGCGCGCCCGTTCGTGCACCGGCAGCCGAACCAGAAACCAGATGCGATCTTCGTCGCTCTCGAAGATCGGGGCCGGGGAGCCGTTTTGCCGCATGGCCCGCAGAATCTTGGGTACCCCAGTTGATCTGCCTTCGGCCAGTTCGAGCTCCTTGAGAAACTCTCCAATTCGGCGATTGCGGTAGCGGCGGCTGACGGCTTGCCCTTTCTTGAAGTCTTCCATGCGGATGGATCGGTCGGCGCCGGGGAAGCTCAAGACCACCAACTCGTCAGGGGTGATGCGCACCTCCACCGGCTCCCGCTCCTCGTAAGATCGATGGTAGACGGCATTGACCAGCGCCTCCTCGATTGCGCCGATGGGAAAGTTCCAGAATCGCTCAGCTTCCGCCTTGTGAGGATGCTTGACGATTGTTTCCTTCAGGTAGTTCCGCTCAATATAACTGATCGCCTCGCTGAGGATGACCGACAGAGGGCCGCGGAATTCCTTTTCCTCGAATCGGTCCCCACCCGGGCCGTCCGGGAACCACACGACGTCGATCTGGGTTGCGGGGAAGAAGTCGTGCGGGCGGTCGTTGAAGAACAGCAACCCGACGTTCTTGGGAAACATCGCTTCGGGCGGTCCGCCGACGAGGTTCATGCGCTGACCAAGAGCCGCCACCGACAGATCGGCGGCTTCAGACGCGAGGTCGCTCCCAATATCCCGCAGAAACTCCCGAATAAGCCGATGGGACAGGTCATCCAGCGAAGCCGTCTGGCGGTATCGATCATCAAAGGGCACGGTGGCGGTCAGGCCCAGCAACTCGCGCTCGTCCTGGCCCTTGGCCCGGACGGTGCTGCTGTGCCTGCGGATGAAATAGCCCCACTCCTGCCGTTTCGGCGTCAGGCCGAGCCTGGCCTTGTAAGGCCGGGTCTCGCCGCCGGGAGCCCACAGTACGAGGATTGTCCGACCATCGACTTCATAGGTGGCTGTAAGCGGGTGGTATTGAGGCTGTATGGCCGAGTGTCCGAGATTCAGCAGTTCTCTCTGTATTGCATCAACCGAATCGGGATGGATGCCCATGGGCGGCAAGACTGGACGGCCGTTTTGTTCCTCGACTCCCACTACCACGTAACCGCCGCCGAGATTGTGGAAGTCGTTGGCGAAGGCGCAGATGGTGTGCAGCACGGCTTTCGGATTCCAACCGGCCTTGTACTCGACGCGCTCGCCCTCGATGGTCCGCTGGCGCAGCAGATCGTGGAGGTTGATGGGAAGCTTTCCGGTCATGCCGTTGCCTTGGCCCGCCGCCTGTACAGCCGGGTGACGGGATAGGCGTCGATCTCCCGTCCTTCCGGCGACTTCAGGATGTGCTGGATGTGCATCGCCGCGATGCCCAAATCGCGGTTACTGGGCAGGTTCGTGTACTCGCGGGCCATCTTGGGGAAGATCAGACTAGGGCGTTGCTGCTGGCAGTCGCCAAACCTCACGCCGTCATCGCGCAGGGTAGTCCAGAAGCTCCATACTTTGGAGACGCTGGGGGAGGTGTTCATGATACGGTTTTCGTCTTTCTGGCTTTTCTGACGGGCGCACCGTTCTCGCTGGCCTGTGCCCTCTCCAGCCTGATCTTCTCCAACAGAACCGAAGCGGGCTCGTCGCTGGGGTCTTGGGCGACTAGCTGACCGGCGAATGCCTTCTTCAGGATCACATGGCGGAGGGCCTCGGCCTTCGATAGTTCCTTATCGATTTCTGATTCCATCTGATCAGTGACCGAAAGCACTTTGTCGAGAACTCTTACAATTTCGTTTTGTTCTTGGCCTGAGCAGATCGGAAACCACAATGGCTCGATATCCCCATTGTTGATCTGAGGAACATTCGAGCCGTCGTAGATCTCGCAAAGATCGAGCGACTGAAACCAGTGCCAGAGATAATCCGTTGAAACGGTAGCAGTTCGGTTGATCACTCCCATCGTGTTGAGATCAAAGCATGCCGGACGAGACAGGAGGCGTTTTTTGTTGGTCAGAATTGCACCGCCTCGTTTCGGGAAAATTACTGTACCTGCAGGATGTTCCGTGAGTCCCAACTCAGATCGTCGTGCCTCGGAAAGATACATTGCGGCAGCATCCATTCTCGTCTCATTTCCCAGCGAGTTCATATCCGACACCTTGTAAAAGGGAAGATCGCTGCCCTCTACGTGCTCTAGTCCCTTCGGTGTCGCGCCGCTAACTACGTCAAACAGGGACCCGATGGCTGCCGATGTCCAACTAACCGGCAACCCATTGCCCTCGGCTGAAGAATCGCTCGAAGACGCCGTGGTCCGGTGTGGCAGACTTGGTTTGCGCGGCCTACCGCCTCGCTTGGCAGAGTCTCCGCGTTTTGCAACGGCGATTTGCCATTCCTCAAGCTGCACCTCGTAATAGGCCTGCCGTTCCTGCTCGATGCGGGCAAGCAGTCTTTCCGGCTCATCAAGCTTGTCCTTGTTCTTTTCGCGCCATTGCGCCGTGAGCTTGCCTTCGAAGGCGTGCTTCAGGACAGACTGTCGATAGACTTCAAGCTGCCTGCGCGCCGTCTTCAGGCTCTCAATGCCCTTGTCGAGTTCCGATAAGAGTTCTTCGATCTTGGCGACGATGCGGCGCTGCTCCGACAGTGGTGGCAGGGGCAACGGAATTTCCTCGACGGTCCTTGAAGATAAGTGTTTTACCGTTACCGACGAAGTCTCGGCGTTAATTGCATCCAGAAAGGGCTGTAGGCAAAGAAACAGAAGGCGTTCATCAAACCGATCACTTGTCAACGTAATCTTACACACACGTTGATTTAGAAGTGCCTTGCCGCCCTTCCATCGAGACGCGGCAAAATCGCCATCCATTCCGATAAGAATATCCCCTCTCTCTATCAAGTACTGGTCATCAAAGTCCCCGAAGTACCGATGTTCTGTTTCTTCGTTGGCGATGTCGCGTATACGAACAAGTGGAACACCATTGTCGGGGTGAAAGTACGCGGATCTGAACGCGAAGCCGTTCTGGACGTCAGCTACCTCGGATAAGAATACACGTTGCCAGTGATCTGCTGCGGCAAGGAGGGGATGGGTGCCCTTCGCCACGATCTCTAGCGGTGGAACCCCCAGCGACATTTAACCCGCCAACGCCTCGTTCAACTCATCAATCACATCATCCATCCGGTCGCCGAACAGGTTGTACATCCGGCCCATGCCGCCCTTGCCATCGAACGGGGCCATGTCGAGATCGTCGCGTTCCAGGTGAAAGGAATGGGTGATGTGTTCCCGGATCATGCGGAGCCACTCCATCTGCTCCTCGTTGAACTTCTCCCCGCCCCCGCTGTGGTGGGTCATGATCCAATTCTGGAAATTTCGGCGCACGGTCTCCGCATAGGGCGACAGGGTAGCGTCGATGCCGCACACCCGGCGAATCAGGGCGACCAACGCTGTCAGCTCGCTGGCCGGTTGGCCGCCCTTGTATTCATCCAGCAGGACATACGCCTGCCACACCCGCAACGGGGCCAATCGCGGCCGATCGCTCTTGAGCTTGTTCCAGACCTCTCGGATCATTACGAACGTCAACTCCCGGCGGCGATGCGGCTGGCTGAAAAAGATGGTCAGGGCTTCAATCTCGTCGCGGTGGGCTTCGAGGTAGCTTCGGAAGTCCTGGACCATAGCCTTCGCGTTCTCGTGGGCGTCGCCTTCCCATTCGGCACGCAGGACGGTGTCCAGACTTTCGTGGTCGATGGTCTGTTCCTTGTCGCGGCGGATGGAGTCGATCAACTCGATCAACTCGCCGTTGAAGACAGCCGCGGCGTCACCCACCAACTGTTCCCGCGCCTTGTCGTATGCCACTGGCGAGGGCCTGGCCCCTTCGAACACAGGCTCGATCTCGCGCGCCTTCTCGTCGATGCGGTCAGGATCGAGGGCTGACAGGAGATTGCCGACGATAGCGGTCAACTCGGTGCCCCCGGCCTTCGCCTTGATCCGTTCCTGCTCCGCGGGATCGAGTTGTTGATTGAGCCGGGCGAGACGGCCGGCCAGGGAGCTCACTGTGTCTTCGTCGCGAGCGCCCATCATCACGCCCATGGCCAGATCCTTGAGCGGCACCGATGGTTTGGTGATGAGCGACTGGCTCACGGTCTTGAGCGACTTGGTGACCCCCACGGCATCCACGATCACGTAGTGGGTCTTCGCAGTGAGGGCCGATGGCGAGACCTTCCTGAGATCATCGTGGCCGAGTGTGCGGGTGCCGCGGCCCTTCATCTGCTCGAAGTAGTTGCGGCTCCTCACGTCGCGCATGAAGAGCAGGCATTCGAGGGGCTTGACGTCGGTACCGGTGGCGATCATGTCCACGGTCACCGCGACGCGCGGGTAGTAGTCGTTGCGGAACTGCGCGAGGACAGACTTCGGGTCTTCCTCGACCTTGTAGGTGATCTTTTTGCAGAACTCGTTGCCCTCCCCGAACTCCTCGCGCACGGTCTGGATGATGTCGTCGGCATGGCTGTCGGTCTTGGCGAAGACAAGCGTCTTCGGGACTTCGTTGCGGCCGGGGAATATTTCCGGCAGCTTGGCGCGGAACGTGCGGACGACGGTGCGTATCTGATCCGGGTTGACTACGGAGCGGTCGAGCTGACCGCCGGCATAGGTCGCGTCCTCCTCTTGTATTTCCCAGCGCCTCAGACGAGTCAGGCGCTCGCGCTTCTCGATCTGCTGGTTGGCCTGGAGTTGGCCGCCGTGACGGGTCCTCTCCGTGTCGATGACATAGACTTCGTTGCCCACGTTGACGCCGTCGGCGACGGCCTGCTCGTGGTCGTATTCGCTGACAACGTTGGTCTTGAAGAACCCATAGGTGCGGCTGTCCGGCGTAGCGGTCAGGCCGATGAGATACGCGTCGAAGTACTCCAGGACCTGACGCCAGAGGTTGTAAATCGACCGATGACATTCATCGATGATGATGAAGTCGAAGAACTCCGGTGGAATGTTCTCATTGTAGACCACCGGCATGGGTTGTTTGGGCTGGACCAGCTCCTCCGGATTGGTCTCCTCCGCGGACTCGTCCAACTCCTGGCCCTTCAGGAGCGAGTACACCCGCTGGATGGTGCTGATGCAAACCTGGCTGTCCCTGGCGACGAAGGACGACTTGAGGCGTTGGACGTTGTAAAGCTCGGTGAACTTGCGGTTGTCGTCGCCGGGCACATAGGCCATGAACTCCTGCTCGGCCTGTTCGCCCAGATTCCTGGTGTCGACGAGAAACAGGACCCTCTTGGCGTCAGCGTGCTTGAGAAGCCGGTAGATGGAGCTAATGGCGGTATAGGTCTTGCCCGAGCCCGTGGCCATCTGGATGAGAGCGCGCGGGCGGTCGTCCTTGAAGGATGCCTCCAGCTTCTCGATGGCGCTGATCTGGCACGCCCTAAGATCCGTGGAGACCAAGTCGGGTAACCCCTGGAGCCGCGCGCGGAGCGACGCCGACTGGGTGCGCCAGTCCTGCATCGTCTCCGGCCGAGGGAAGCTGAACACCTCCCGTGAGCGGGGCTTCGGATCACGCGCGTCGGTGAAGCGCGTGAGCACGCCGGTGCATTCATAAACGAATGGCAGGGGCTCTCGATTGTTCACCCATTTGAGTCTGGCAGCCGCATAAGCGGCGGATTGCTCCTCGACTGTCGTGATCTTCTGGCCCCAATCCTCCGGCTTGGCCTCGACTACGCCGACCGGGTTCTTGTCGACGAAGAGAACGTAGTCGGCTGGCCCGACATCGGTCTGATACTCACGAACGGCGATTCCCAAACCAGCGCTGAAGTCGATCTTCTTCTTGTCCTGAACGACCCAGCCCGCGTGGGACAACATCCTGTCGATGTTGTCCCGGGCGGCCTGTTCGGGCGTCTGGTTGACATTCGGCATCCCAGTCACTCGCCCGTCCATGGATCGATGAGTTCGACTCCCATATTCTCGAAGTCACGAATGTTGCGTGTCGCTACCGCCATGCCGCGCGAGCGGGCAATGGCGCCGATTTGACAGTCCGCGTGAGCGATGGGCCGACCAGCGGCGCGGCGGTCAGCCGCAATCCGGGCATAGGCGCGTGCCGCCTCACGGTCGAACGGCAGCACCCGACCGGCGAAATCTTCGCGCAGCATTCCCTCGACCTCGGCCGCCAATGCGTCCCGACGCCGACCCGTCGGCATGATCTCGAGACCGTAGCGCAGCTCGGCTTCACCCACCGCTGAAAAGAACAGGCTCGCCGCCACACGTCCAGCCACCCATCCTTCCACGGTCGGGTCCGGTGATGGGCGCATCAGTTCAGAAACCACGTTGGTGTCAAGAACGATCATCGCCGCCGTCTCAATCGAACCGCGGTGGCTCGCGTATGGGTTCGCGTACAGGAATTTCCAGGTCCGCGCCGCCCAAGGGCGCAAAGCGGGCACGAATGGCACTCGCGAGATTGGTTGGACCATCCGCTCGCTCGACCGCTTCGCGCAGGATGAGACGCACTTCCTCCTCCATGGAACGCCCGTAGCCGGCTGCCCGTATGCGCAGCCGTGTTTTCACGTCGTCGTCAAGATTGCGGATCGTAATGCTCGCCATAACCTCACCCTTCGCTGCTTGTGTAGGTCGATATTCTAACCGTTGATTGCGATGCAAGCAAGGCTGACCATGGGTGACAGAGGAGGGAGTTTGGGCGCTTCGTCGTTGTAGCTGTGGGAAAGTGGAAACTTCGTGATTTGCTCGATACGGTCCCGGAGAATTCTCATGCCGAGTTGCGCATTACGACGGCACCTCTTCTAGGATAGGAGCTGCACGACCAAGGAACTAGGGGAAGAAACAGCTCATGTTAGGCCTAGGCTTGCCCACGTAGAAGATCGACACGGCGTTGCCGGCCTTCATCCACTCTCTGTAATCTCGGTAGAGCAGCAAGGTGCACGAGGAGGCGATCTCGATCTCGCCCCGGCGGAAGGCCGTGGTCATCTCGGTGCTGCCGCCGTAACCCCAGATGAGCTGGACAGGCGCGCCGAACTCCTTGAGCCATGGCGGGCCGATGAGGTGGACCCCGACCCACGGGGACCGCACGGCCTGGAGCGGCCGCACCGATGACGCTGGAAATAGCAAAATACGCCGAAATCTCCAAGGGCGGGAGCAGTGACCGCGGGACTAGCCGTGGGTGCGTTTGTTTGGCATGTATACTTGCGTCCGCCTCAACGCAGCGAAGCGGTCCGGCCGATGAGCCGGCACGGGAGAAACCCATGGGCTACAACATCATTTCCGGCGAAGGGCACGTGGACCTCGCGTAGCTCCCCGACGACCTCTTCACGTCGCAGGCGCCGGCCGGGCCTTCGCAACCCCTTCCCACGGAAACCATTGGGGCACGGCACTATACCGATTGGTCCCGAGCATCGACGCGCGTCGACGAATCCGATGGGTTTTCTCGCATCCGCGCACGCTACCACCGAGTCGGCCCGAATAGCCGCCAATCCTGTTCGCGGTCCGGACAGCGTTGCCTGTCCAGGAATTGTCGACGTTGTTTGCGGCTCCCCCCAAACGGATACAATATCCGAGGCCGTCGTCCAATTGCCGGTAGGATGCTTTTGTCCTTGAAATCCGCCCGCAGTCTACCGTCGTTAGAGCAAAGCACCGTCGCCCCGCTTGCAAGTGCCAGAGCTAGCACATGGAAATCATTGGATCGCCGCCGTTTCCCGTAGACTTGCTCGCCTGCCTCGGACACTTCGGACTTTGAAATCTTCTTCAATTGTCCGCCTTGATCATAACGCCGAATTAGCTCCATCACCGCACGGTTCCTACGAAGTTCAGTGAAGTATTGTCCCGTAGTAGGAAACGCCAGCAGACCGTGCCTCCGTTTGATCCATGAAAGGAATAGCGAGTCACCAGCACCTTCCCGGCTTGCTAGTACCGGAAGGACATCTGCGTCAACAATGGCCACAACGCACATCTGTTTTACCTGTTTAACTCACTCCGAGCAGACGTTCTGTCTCGGTCAGGAAGAACTCTCGGTAGCTGTCAGGGGCGTTCAATATGTTTCCCTGGCGATCGACTGAGATGCTGTGTATCTTAGATTCCTCAGCGTCTTCATCTTTTTCAAAATACAGTATAATTAAGTCTTCGGGTCGCAAAACTTCCTCCAGGACACACAGTCTAAATCGGTCCACCAGGTGATCGCTGTGTGTCTCAATCAAATAGTCATGTGGCCCTTCGGCCATATACTGAGCCAATTTGGCCTGTGCCACAGGATGTACATGAACCTCCGGTTGCTGCAACAGGAATGCGCTCGGCGAGACGGTATCTTCTATAGCGCTGACGAGGGGCAACAACGAATGAACACCATACCCAACATCAAGCAAGTTGTGTGAACCAGCAGTTGTCGTCACAGAAACTTCGGTCGGGCCTTCCTGTCCGTGTTCACTCACTTCAATAGTCTCCCAAAGCCCCAAGGTCCGGCCGACGTTGCTCGTGCGCGTTATATGTTCCGGGGTGCGCAGGAAGGGGGGCGGTTCCTCGTATGTGCGCGTTCGAGGTGCCACTTGTGGCTCAAAGGCACGCACATTGAAAACGCGCCCCGACGGCAACGGCATTTGAGAACGAAAAAAATTAACGAACTTCCCAAACTCTGCGACGTCTTCCGACGTCACTTTCCGGCCGCGCCGTTTTTCGAAAGTTGCCCTATCGCCATTGTACGGCAGAAATCCTTGCCGTACATTTCGAGACAGCCAAGTTGAACCAGGCAGAAACGAAATCTCTGCCCAATCCATCTCAAGCCGAAAGTTCGGACCCTGAAATCTCAAACGCTCCTCTTTCACGTCCTCCGCATCGTGCGTGTTCACATTGATGGTCGCCGAAGACGCGGTCTCTCCAGCGATCGTGATTTTAACGTCTCGTTCAACGGGTCCTCCCTGACTGCCGCGAGCGAACGTAAACTCTGCCGCAGAGTAAATGTGATCCAGATAGTGTCCCGCGATAGTGAAGTTCGACGTTCGCGACCGCGCAATCGTGTCAAAAGCCCCCATAGCAAATGGCAGAACGTCGAACGGATTGTCGTCGGTCAAGTTGACGAGATTAGAAAGCGTCGCAAATGCGTTGTAGCAAGCCAGAAACGTCGATTTGCCGACACTGTTGTCACCAACGAGCAACGTAATGCGCGCCAATCGCGCCGTTTGGGTGGTACCGAAACACCGAACATTGTGGATGGCGAGATCACTTACGCGAGGCATTACGAGTTCCTCCAAAAGGTAAGACATCGCGCAAGAATACGCTTACAACTACCGAGGAGTGTTTTGATGCGTGAAGCGCTCTTGCCGGCCTCCCGGGGGGTGAGTCGGATAAAAGGGTATCTGAATCGGTCGCCGAGCGCTGTCTTGGCGATAACTGAACAATTCTCATTGCAACGTAAGTTCGCTACTTCGAGTCGATTTGGTATCATGCTGTAATGTTGCCGGCCTGCGCGATCCGGCCACCACGTATCTGCAATGACCAGTCTGATCATTTCGATAACCATAGACGTCGCTAGGTTGGCGCTAAAAGGGAACACATTCTGGTTTCGCGGCGCTTGGCCGCGGTCGGTTAACTGCTGAATATAAACGGGATTGTCGAACGAACCGTCCACTTCGAGGACCACATCTGAACTAGTATATTGACCATCACACCGAAGACAGCGAAACCGTGGGCCAACTGTGGTGACGCCCCACGCGGCCTGACCTAGGGTGCCGTCCGGTTTATTATCGATAAACACGCCTCCGGATATCACGGGAATACAGTGTGCAAAGGCGATATGATTGAGGAGGTCCTTCGGAAGCGGTCTATCTACGGCAGAGAATAGGATGTCACAATCAAGGGCAGCAGCGAAGGCATCATCAACCTGAATTGGTGCGGGGCAAGGAAAAATTTCGAACTTCGCGGCAGTAGCTGACCGCGCAGCATATTGGCAGACCAGGTCGACCTTGAGACGGCCAACATCCTTTTGTGAAGCATAGAGTAGACGGTCTAGATTGTGGGCTTCGACCCTGTCGGGATCTATAACCGTGAGTTTTTCTACGCCTACTCTTGCCAACGCTTCGGCAATTACGCAGCCCACACTCCCAACTCCGACGATTCCGAAGCGGAGACCAGAGATGTCTCGTTGGCACCTACTGCCCCAGGTGTCAACGGTTCGCCGCAACAGTGGTTTTCGCTCAGCGGCCTGGCGATCTTTGAATGTAACCCGAAAGGTTCGACCGACAACGCGCACCTTTTCGCACCAACTGCGGTTGAAGGTATTGCCGTCCCAAGTCCAAAATCGGGCGCTCCAACTCTCGTCTGTCCCAAGTGTAAGGCCAACAAGAGGCAATCCCGTGGCACGAGCCGCCGGAGAGATTCGCTCCCGCTCAGCAATGACGTCCGGCACGCTCATGTCTTGCCAACCGCTAGAGAAGTGATTGTGCATAAATGCCAACCCTGCATTTCGCTGACTAGCAATTCGAATGGCCCGTGTCAGATAAGCCGGGTCGAAACTCGCGTTTCCGTGCAAATTTCGGTCGCCTGGTGCAGGGGGCAATATCTCGTATACAATAGCAGATGTCCTGCTGGCCCCCGTTGAAGGGCGCCACAGGGCGAAACAGAGATCCTCCTGCATCTGACCGGCGTTGACGTGCCGAAGCAGATAGGCGGCAGCGCCGTCATGTGCCGTCTGGGTCAGAACGGTGTCGTAGGTCAAATCTGGCTCCAGAATCGAAGCAGATGTCTATTGACAAAGGTCTTCATATTCTTTTGTGACGTAGGAAGGCCGTCCCAAAAATCACTGGGCGGCACACTAAACCCCATCCAGTGGCATTTGTCATATTCGAACGTTGAGTGGACAGGTAGGTGAGAATCCGGAAGGTTAGCCACATATATGAAGTGTGGAGGGTAATCAGGATAACTGTCCTCCTGAAAACCAACGGCAAGCCTGAAGGTTTGATCTTTGAATCTGCCTGTTGGAACCAATTGGTATAGTGCTACGGCTGTGTGTTGAATAAAACCGTTTGCAAAAATTAGTTGTGGATCAAGCCCCATATCGCGGAGCTCAGCGCAAATAATGTCGGTAGGGGTCATGGCATTAGAACGAGAGCTACAGGAGTTGCGCCCGAATGGACGGCCAAGAATTGATCGTCGTTGAGTATCTCGACCACGTCGGCAAGGTTTTCGTATTTTTTGCCAGTCTTGATGTTCTCGAGGATATAGCTATTAAGTTGCTGGAGGTCGATGCTGGCTGCCTTCCCGGCAGTTCGGAGAATTTCTTCAACAGATAGAGTTGCGTTAGTCGTTGATAGTTGCTCTCCGTTAACCTTGTAGTAAATCACTAAGGAAGAAGGCGGCTCGGTGTCGCGGTCTCGCTTTTCGGTCGTGAAATGGTCGCCGGAGTGAATTTCGACATTCTGTTTGGGATCAACGTATCGGATGCCGTCCGGTGAAATGAGATAATACTGGTCCGGTGACAACCCAGCGACAGCAAGTATGTCTGCAACCGATTGGGCGGCCTTGGGAGCGGCGTGAGGTTTGCCATCTATGAAAAAGTCAACAGAGTCAGCCATATTGTCCTCCTAGGCCTCCCGCAGGCGTGTATTCTCATATAGTCTCGTTCAGGTCACTTCGCTAGTATGCAGGTACATGGTTGAGGCGGTGGGATCAACCGGTAGTGTTTCGATCCTAGACCGGAGTAGAGACGGTGTCAAGTGAGACGAGGAACGTCGAGCAGTGACGGTGGGCGAAGCCCACCGTCACTGGGAGGGTGTGCAGGTCTTGCGCGCAATCGCGTGCTGCGGTTCAACAGTGTGTAATGACTGGGGTTCGTTAGTGTCCACGCACTGAGAGAAGGGGAAATGGCTTTGGATCTGAAGATGAGCGTAAGGAGGGAGATCGATCGGCTGAGGAAGGAACTGGCGGCGGCCACGGGCGGAGTTGCGGCGCTTCGGGAGGCGATTAAGAGACACGAACGGATCTTTGACATGCTGGATGGACGAAAGACCGGCAAGCGATACCGGCGGGGTCGTTCCCCGGTTGGACCGCTGGAGCGGGGGCCACGCGGCGCGATGATCGATTGGAAATGCAGTCTTCGCGACTCTGCCCGGCGAATTTACTCTGGATACCCTGAGCGGCCATGAGACGGCGAGCAGGAAACCCCGAGCTTACCTCCGTCAGGTGGTCGTACGCTGGTCAAAGGAGGGCCGAATCAAGCGCACCGGTCGCGGCCTGTACCAGAAAATCTAGACTCCAAGGAAATGGGATGTGTGGACGTGCGCGCGCTGGGGGATGCGGTTCTTGTACTCAAACCGCCTGCGATTCGCTTACGGTGACGGGGGCGGTTGAGGGAATCCCAGCAAAAACGTCGAGAATTTAGGTGGTTAACTCTTGCCGGTAAGGCCAGCCCCCATTTGTGTCAGAACGATCATCGCCGCCGTCTCAATCGAACCGCGGTGGCTCGCGTATGGGTTCGCGTACAGGAACTTCGAGCTCCACACCGCCCAAGGTCGCAAAGCGGGCACGAATGGCACTCGCGAGATTGGTTGGCCATCCGCTCGCTCGACCGCTTCGCGCAGGATGAGACGCACTTCCTCCTCCATGGAACGCCCGTAGCCGGCCGCCCGTATGCGCAGCCGTGTTTTCACGTCGTCGTCAAGATTGCGGATCGTAATGCTCGCCATAACCTCACCCTTCGCTGTTTGTGTGGGTCGATATCCTAACCGTTGATTGCGATGCAAGCAAGGCTGACCATGGGTGACAGAGGAGGGAGTTTGGGCGCTTCGTCGTTGTAGCTGTGGGAAAGTGCAAACTTCGTGATTTGCTCGATACGGTCCCGGGGAATTCTCATGCCGAGTTGCGCATTACGACGGCATCTCTTCTCGGATACGAGCTGTACGACCAAGGAATTTACTCGGTTGATGAGGGGAAGAAACAGCTCATGTTAGGAAAAGACCACGCGGACGTGATGTCCCGCGTTCCCGCGAGCGAGTGCCCAGCCAAGCAATCAATCGTCCTCGTAGCGGTCAAGTTCGCTGCCGATCTTGTTACCGATCAGGCCGACGAGAACACCGCCAATGATGCCGAGCGGCACTGTGGCCGCCATGGCGACTCCCCCCGTGGCGATGCCGAGGACGGCACCGAACTTCGCTCCGGCGGTCGCGCCAGTGACGAGCCCCACACCAGTACCTATGGCCTCTTTCTTCCTCGATTTGCTCATAGCGGCAGTATGCGAACGCGACTTCTGCTTTGGTCCACTACGACCAGCGCTCCCGCCGATAAGTCGGCATCGTTCTGCTTGAGGGCAGCGATGACCGAATCTTCGAGATGATCTGGTAATATATCTCCGGCCCTGACCTGAAGGATACTTGGGCCGGCCGCGTGGGACAGTGCCAGCATTGCGCCGAAATCCAGATCGTGGGTCACACAACGTACTCGTGCTTCGCAGCCCACTCCATGATGGTCCGGTCACTGGCCCGTGGGTCTCCTACCGTTGACCAATGGACTACTGACCATCCGTGGCTCTTCAGCACTGGCACCCAGTCAGGCGACAGATTCATGTCGACCAGGAGCTTCACGGTCATGAGACGGAAAGAGGAACCTCGCGTTCTTCCAGTCGCCAGGCGGCGTAGGCCAGGGATTGGTCGATATCTTCTCGTTCAAGATATGGGTAGGCGCTCAGGATTTCCTCGGCTGACCGACCGGCTGCCAGAAGCCCCACGACAGTTCCAACCGTTACCCGTAGGCCCCGAATGCATGCCTTGCCGCCCATGACATCAGGATCGAGAGTGATTCGAGGAAACCTTTTCATGCTCTATCTCCTTCCGTTCGGCCGGATACAGTGTGCTTCTTCACAGGTCTTTCGGTCAACAATCTTACGCGTGCTGCACCGCGACCGATCCGCAGGCGCTGGAGTTCCAGTTTCATCGCTGCCCGAGAAGACGCCGGCAATCTTAGCCTATCTTTACCATACCCCTGCATAAGAGCCTAAAATTTGTAAGTTACGCGGGTCGAAAAGCGTGAGGGTGAGGGGCACTACAAAGGTGCAGCAACGTTCAACCTTTCTCTCATTCGTGGTCATGATGCTCCTACCCTCGATATCTCCACCTCCGCCGACCCCGTCCACCTGAACACCCACGTCCCCCCTTCCCGGATGTTCTGGACAAGATTGGGCCGTAGCGCCGCCAGACACCTTCCGCCCTCGTAGCGGGCGGACGGGTAAAGCACCCCGTTTCCGCCGCTTGCCAGGATGTCCCGGGCCAGGGCCTGGCCCGCGGGATAGGCCACCTCGGGATCTCCGCTGAACACCGCATCGTCCGTCCTCTCGCCAAGATCGTGAAACCGATTCATGAAGCCGGCCAGCAGCTCCCGGTATGTCGTGATGTTCTCGTAGATTCCGGTGGCGCGAAGCTCCCGCGTGAGCTGCCACGCGACCTCGGCCTTTGCCGTATCGGTCGCATCGTTCCCGTACGACGCATACCAGGCTCCGCGTTCCGGGCCGGTGAACCGGTTGCCCGTGGGGCGCGTGTGGCAGAATGCGGCGTTCACGTAGGTCCAGCCGTACCCGTCCGCTTCCGTCAGCAATTCCCCGGGTTGGATGCCGATCGGGACCGTGGGCGATGAAGGCGCCCGGGCCGATGTGAGCCCTTCGATCTCTTCCAGAATTGCGAATTCAGACGGGTCATCCGCGAGCAGCGTCATTGCCGGCTTGTCCAGGTAGCCGGCTGTGACCAACCTGACCGCCGCCGGCTCGACGACTTCACGGACCGGGAGGTCCGCGGCGCGGATCATGCCCCGCCTCTCAGCGCATCGATGTGCTGTCGTACCGTCATCATGGCGGGGATGCCGCCTTCGCACATGACCTGGACCGGCGTCCTGCCGTCGAAAACGGGGCCGGTGTTGGGAGCCTTGGGCCAGCCACGGGCCAGCGGGCCGTTGAAGAGTGACGTGAGCCCGTTGAACAACCCGATTATCAGGCTTGCCCGTGTCACCTTGTCCTGATCGAGTGTGCCCCTGTAGCTGCCGGCCTTCATGCGGCTCCAGGTGGCCGTGGGCACGTCGAACAGGGCCGCGCCCTCGATATTGGTCAAGCCCCATGCATCAGCCGCGCGCACCACGGCCTTTACGATAACCGCGATCCTGTCGCGGTCCCCGAGGGGCCTGAGAAGTCTTTCGCCGGGAATGTCTCGAAATGGACGCGCCATTCTCCAAGTCTCGCATTATATCATATGATACTATGAGTTCTTATCATATGATTTTCTCGCGCGTCAAGACCGCAAGACCACCACAAACATCTGTTGGATTGCATTAGAAGCACCGCCTGGGATAGAATGCGATGCTCACGGAGGGCATGCCCACGGCAAGGGGGCCCATCGTGGGCGAGGCTGTTGGGCGCAAACAAGGAGGATAGCATGTCTTATTCTGGAGGGTGCGACCACATACACACTAGCTCGGACAACGATCCGATCGACGTCCACACCTGTCACTGCTCCGTCTGCAAGCGCGTTACGGGCCAAGCCACGACCCATGTCGCGTTTTTCGCTCACGGTGACATCGTCGTCGACAACCCCGACGGCATGAACCGCCAGCCATTCAACGATCAAAACCCGGATGGTCCCCTGGAACTCTGCACCTGTGCGGACTGCGGCACGCCCATCATGCTCGATGACAAGATGGGGCGTATTCGCGCGATCGCGCCGAATCTGATGGGCTTTGACCCGGACAGCATGCCGGCGACCTATCATGCCTTCTACGATCCGGCCACCGGTGTCCCGAAACCGGACGACGGCCGCCCGGTCTATGAAGGGCTTCGCCCCGACTTCGTTTGGCCTGACGCATCCTAAAAGAGGAACCCGTTCCGCAACGCAGAAACGACAAGACCCGGGGGATTTCCCTCGGGGTCTTGCTTTAACCGGAATAGAACGTGAGCGCACCCGCGCCGCGCTGCGGGCCAGAACACGCACGCGACGGCCTTCTTCGAGCAGGCGGGGAGCAAGCCTGCCGCCGATGTAGCCGGTGACGCCGGTGACGAGGACTGTTGCCGGTGGGTTCATGCTGGAGGAAAGGCTGGCCTTGAAGCCAGCGATGACGCGCTGCCGACTTCCTGCTGCCAATCCTGCGCGATGACGCTTGTTATTTGTTCTCGGTCAGCCGTCCGGAAATCTCCGGCCCTGACCTGAAGGACACTTGGGCCGGCCGCGTGGGACAGTGCCAGCATTGCGCTGAAATCCAGATCGTGGGTCAACACAACGTACTCGTGCTTCGCAGCCCACTCCATGATGGTCCGGTCACTGGCCCGTGGGTCGCCTACCGTTGACCAATGGACTACTGACCATCCGTGGCTCTTCAGCACTGGCACCCAGTTAGGCGATAGAGTCATGTCGACCAGGAGCTTCATGTCATGAGACGGAAAGAGGAACCTCGCGTTCTTCCAGCCGCCAGGCGGCGTAGGCCAGGGATTGGTCGATATCTTCTCGTTCAAGGTAAGGGTAGGCGCTCAGGATTTCCTCGGCTGACCGACCGGCTGCCAGAAGCCCCACGACAGTTCCAACGGTTACCCGTAGTCCCCGAATGCATGCCTTGCCGGCCATGACATCAGGATCGAGAGTGATTCGAGGAAACCTTTTCATGCTCTATCTCCTTCCGTCCAGCCGGATCCCCCAGTGTGCTTCTTCACAGGTCTTTCGGTCAACAATCTCCAGGGATGCGGCGCAGGTCCTGGTTCAATCGGTTCAGCCTTTCTCTCATTCGTAGTCATGATGCTCCTACCCCCAATATCTCAACCTCCGCCGACCCCGCCCATCTGAACGCCCAGGTCTCCCCTTCCCGGATGTTCTGCACCAGATTGGGCCGCAGCGCCACCAGACACATCCCGCCTTCGTAGCGAGCGGACGGGTAAAGCACCCCGTTTCCGCCGCCTGCCAGGACATCCCGGGCCAGCGCCTGTCCGGCACGATACGCCACCTCAGGGGCCATTGCCGGCTTCTCCGTGTAGGCTGCGGTGACCAAGTCAACGACGTACGCTGATGTCCTGGAGGGTCTAAATATCCTTACCTATTGTACTATGTAAGGATTAAGTTTAGATAGTAAGGCGATTGGACATTATGCCATGATAGAGTCTTCCATCACGAAAAAGGGCCAAACCACGCTGCCCAAGCCCGTACGCGAGGTGCTCGGTCTGCGGCCGGGGGACCGGGTGCGTTACGTCATCTCCGGGGGGGAGGTGCGAATCATGCCCGTGCGTCCCATCAATCGACTATTCGGAACGCTGCGACATGACGGCCCTGCGGTCACCATCGAGGAAATGGAGCAGGCCGTGGCCGACGCGGCTTGTGAGCGATGATCGCACTCGATACGAATGTCCTCGTCCGGTATCTGGTACGCGACGATGTCGAGCAGGCAGAGGCCGCCCGGGCGTTGCTGGAGTCCCTCGCCGCGGACGCTCCCGGCTACATCTGTCGCGAGGTTGCGGTTGAGCTTGTCTGGGTGTTGGAACGTGCTTACCGCTTTTCGCGTGACCGGATTGCGACGGTATTGGAAGAGTTGGTAGCGACCGAGGGGCTAACCATCGAAACGGCGGATGATGTGGCTCGCGCGGCCTCCCACTACCGCGCGGGCCGCGCGGGCTTTGCCGACCTGATGATCCTGGCGGCAGCCGAACGAGCCGGAGCCGGCCCCCTCTATACCTTCGATCAGGAAGCGGCGCGGCTTGAAGGCGTGACGCTGCTGTAAGACTTGGTACTTATCGGACTGCCCGCCGCACTCGTCCGCTCCCGCACCATGACGAGAAGGGAGGGCCCGGACGTAGCCTACCCGCCACAAACAACAAGACCCCGAGCGGCGTCTCGATCGTCCTCTTCTCGCCCCGGGCACGGCCTTTCACTCCTTGAGAGACATCGTTTCACCCAGCCGGCGTTTCCCGCGAAAGGGTCGGTAGCGGCCAGCGGCAACGGGTCATCCGAGAGACGGAGTCTGTTTCTCCCCGGTGATCGGCGACGCCGAATTTCGCCGCGTCCACTGCGAGCGGAGGGCGGGCGAGGCGACCGCCAGTCCGGCGAGATCGGTCACCCATCCAGGTTGGATGAGCACCAAAGCCCCGGCCAAGAGGAGGAGGCGCTCCAGCGTGGTGCAATGGGTCAAAAAATAGCCCGTCAACGAAGCGGAAAGGAAGACGATCCCGACGACGGCCGTCCCGACCGCAAACAGGACCTCCGGCCAGGGAGCCTGCATGATGAGGGACGGGGAATATACGAACATGAAGGGAAGGATAAAGCCGGGCACCCCGAGCCGAAAGGCGAGGAACCCCGTACGGAAGGGATCGGATCTCGCGATTCCGGCACCGGCGTAGGCCGCCAGCGCGAAAGGCGGGGTGATGTTCGAGATGACGCCGAAATAGAGGATGAACAGGTGACCCGCGATTGGGAGGACGCCCATCTCGTTCAGGGCGGGACCCACGATAATGGCCGGGATCAAATACGCCGCGGTCACCGGCAGGCCCATCCCCAGTATCAAGCAGGTGATCATCGTCAGGATTAGCAGGATGAGGATCTCTCCCCCCGCGAGCTTCACCATGATGGAAGAGAGCCGCAGGCCGATTCCGGTCAGGTTGATGACCCCCAGAATGATCCCCGAGGTGGCGCAGGCCGCCACGATCGGAAGCGATGCGAGGGCTCCGCCTCGAAGCGTCTCCCAGAATTTTTTCGGGCCCATCCGGGTCTCCGGACGGATCATTCCGACCGCGACCGAGGTCCAGAGAGTCCAGAATGCAGACATGCTTGGTGAGTACTTCTGTACACCCATCAGGTAGACCAAGGTGAGGGGAGGGATGAGAAAATACCAGCGGGTCCGCATCAGGGTGCCGAATGAGGGGATGCGCTCCGGAGCTAGGCCTTGCAGGTGGTCGCGGCCCGCCTCGAAATCCACCGCGCAGAAGACCGCCACGTAGTACAGAATCGCGGGAATCAGGGCCGCGACGACCACGGTGAAATAAGAGATTTCGAGAAGCTCGGCCATCAGGAAAGCAGCAGCTCCCATGATGGGCGGCATGATCTGCCCACCCGACGAAGCCACGGCCTCGACGGCTCCAGCGAAGATGGGCCGGTAGCCGATGCTCTTCATCAATGGAATTGTGAAGGAGCCGGTACCGACCACGTTGGCCACGGCACTGCCCGAGATGCTCCCGAAGAAGCTGCTCGCCACGACGGCGACCTTGGCGGGCCCTCCACGAACGCGGCCGAAAAGCGAAAGCGCCAGGTCAATGAAGAACTGGCCCGCGCCCGTCTCCTTCAAGAACGCGCCCAAGAGAACGAAGTTGAAGACCAGGGTGGCGGAGATCCGCATCGGAAGTCCGTAGACGCCCTCCGCGGTAAGATAGAGCTGGCTGAATATCCGGTATACGCTGAAGCCTCGATGGGCAAACAAGTCCGGCAAGTGGTTGCCGAAATAGGCGTACAAGAGGAAGAGGACGCTGATGATCGGCAAGGCCATGCCCGTCGTCCGCCGGGCCGCCTCCAGAACGAGCAGAATGATCACGACGCCGAAATAAATCTCGTAGTCGTAGTAGTCGCCCGCGCGCCACTCGATATCAATGTGATTCCAGGCGACGTAGGCAGTCAGCGCGACCATGACCGCGATCCCTACCGCGTCCACGGCCCTCCCGAGTCTTTTTCCCCACCCTTCGGAGGAGCGAAGGGTGGGGAAAAGAAGGAATATCAGGACAAAGCCGAAGGCCATGTGGATCGGCCTCTGCTGCATGAGGGGTAAAACCCCGAAATAGCTCGTGACGAGCTGAAAGGCCGACCAGACCACCGCGATCCCGGAGGCGAGAATCCACCCCCAACGGGGCCTTCCCTCCTCGGAAGCTTGGGGGTCCTCCAAGTCGTCTTCGCGAGTTTGCTGGCTCATGTCCTGACTCTGGAACGGATACCTCCTCCTACTTCAGCACGCCCGCTTCCATCAAATACCGCTTCGCCCCCTCGTGGAACGGGAGCACGAACAGCTTCTTCTCGTAGTACCGCTTGGTCTGCGCCAACGAGATCATGGCAGCGGCAGGATGAATCTTCTTCAAGTCGTCGTGGTTGGCGAAAAGCGTCTTGACCGCCTTGTAGATCAGATCCGGTGAAGTCCCTTTATGTGCGTGGACGAGACCGTGCCGGCCGGCGACGGTAATCCCCTCCGGCTGTCCAGGGTACGTCCCCGCTTTGAGCGTCACCGATCTCCAGACGGGGTTGTCGGCCTCGAAGGAGCGAACCGCTCCTGCCGAGCTGAACCCGACAATTCGACCTCCTACCGTGGTCATGAACTCCAGGGCGGTGCGGTTGATCCGGTGAACCACCATATAACCCGCGTCGATGTTCTTGTCGCGCAAGCCATTCGCCTGCTCGGTGTAAGAGAGGTAGCGAACCGAATAGGCGTCCGGCGGGACCCCGTGAGCCTTCAAGACCGCTTCCATGGGAAGCCTCGACGACGGCGAGGAGACGCCGAGGCGCTTCCCCTTGAGGTCCTCCACCTTCTGGATGCCGGAGCCCTTTCTGACCAGGAAGGCATCGCCGATGTCGATGAAGGCCATCACGGCACGGAGGTTGGTCAGCTTCTTCTTCTCGAATCCCTTTCCTCCGTTCCACGCCCGGGCCACCGTGTCCAGCAGGCCCGAGCCGATGGTCAGCTCCCCCCTGTCGACGAGCCGGGCCGCGTGGGCAGAGCCCTTCGTCGTCTCCACCGAAGGCCTGATGTCTCCCGACTTGTCCTCCAGCACCTTCGCCATGGCGGCCATGACGGAGTAGTACGTCCCCCCCGGTGAGCCACCACCCATGGTGATCCGGTCGGCTGCTTCCGTCCACGGACTGAAGCATAACGTCCAACCCATCACAGCGATGAACAACCCGAATTTTCCGTTTCGCATGGCGTCCTCCATTTGGTTTACGAGGCGCATGAGAAATGCCCGCCGGGGAGACCCCCCCGGAATCTCATGAACGTCCCTTTCCAGTCCTTCTTCCGGTCTTCCCTTCGGATGACCGAAGACACATGGGGCGCTCTACGCGCGGCTGCGTGGCACTTGTACCACAATCCAGTTGGTCGGAACCATCGCGTGACGGCTACGCCTTCCACCGCATGCGGTCCGGCGTTGACGACGGCCTTATGAGACACCCGGATCAAGGACTCTTGTACCCAAATCCCAAGTCGAGCTAAAGAACCGCCGCCAGAGTCCGATCCTTTCTGTGTAAGGGGGTTCCCCAACCCGTGTGCCAGAGGGCGCTTCGGTACACCAAGCGTCTTGAGCGAGCGGCCCAATGGGAGTACATTACTCTGCGACGGGAAGGAGCCAGCAGATGAACAGTGACCTCGTCACGATCCTGACCATCATCGGCACTGGATTGGCGCTCGCCGGGCTGATCTTGCCGGGACAACACGCTTTACGCCGGGATGTCGGCGACCTCCGCGAGCGAATGGCGCGGCTGGAGGGGCTGTTCGAAGGCTTTACGCGCCGCGATGGCGCAAGAAATGAACAATAGTTGACCGGCCCGGCAAGCTGCCGGCACGCCACAAACAACAAGACCCCGGGGAAGTTCCCTCGGGGTCTTGCGTCTACTGTGTCTGGATCGCGGGCCGAAAAAATGGCTCCCGGGGAGGGACTCGAACCCCCGACAAAGTGGTTAACAGCCACCTGCTCTACCGACTGAGCTACCCGGGAACGACTGGCAAAATCTACCACAGGGCCGCACTAATTTCCAGAAGCGGCGAATCCCAGGCGCTTGAGCTCAGCCACCATAAGCTGCTGGTGGGTGGCGGACCAGAAGACCCGGCGGCAGCCCGGGCAGACCGAGAAGATTTCCTGGGTCTCGAAGACGTAAGGGGGCACGGTGTCGGCAATCTGCTCTTTGGCAATGGGTCGTAGCGACTCATTGCACTCGACACAACGGGTCAGGAGTCCCGCGAAGGGGTCCAGCCCATAAGCTTCCACCACCTGCTTCAACTGAGCCCGGAAATGATCGTCCCGGATGAAGATGCATCGGTCCGGGTTCCAACGCCTTATACTCCGGTCCCGGGTCAGCATGACCCGCTGCTCCTGCGTTGCCGCGCGCACCAGGCCCCGGCCGGACAGATGCTGGCCGTAGATGACGTCCTGGCCGATGATCCGGAGCCACTTGGCGAGCCGTCCCAGCATCCTGTCGGCGGCGAACTTCAACTCGTCGTCCCTCCGGTCAACCATGAACTCCTTCATAGGCCCGGCATCTCCAGTCGCAAACGACGGTCAGCGCCGTTGGCTCACCGCTATTCGGTCTGGTACCAATTTACTTAAGGGGGGCGTTCCGCTCATGGTATCGGCGGCCTAGTTTTCATGCACTCATCACTGCCCCCGAGTACGCTCCGATCCGCCTCTCCTTCAATAACATCATCGAGGCGTATACGTTGCGCGCGTTGAGAACAAGGCACGGGGTGTCGATCATCGCGGCGCGTGAGGCAATGGACGTGGCAGAACGGGCCTGTGACACTCGGCGGTTGCTTCTCCGTCCGGAACTGCGCACCGGCGGAGGCGAGTTGTTTCTCGAGAAGTACGGTGAACTGGTCAATCTGACAAAGGCCGGCCAAATCGCAATCAAGCACATCCTTCGAGATCATCTCGCACGGATCGAACTTGATGAACTGCACGTCCCGGTAAGGCTGTATCCCACCAAAAATCATACGATCATGATGGATGCGTGCCTCGCCTTCGGGCGTCCCGTCATCACCCGCCGAGGCATCTCGACCGCCGCCATCGTCGAGCGCGTCAACGCCGGTGAGACCGAGGAAGAAATCGCCAAAGACTACGATCTGGATTACGAGGAAGTGAAAGAAGCATTGGTCTATGAGCAGGCAGCCTGAGCGTGATCTTCTTTGCGGACCGTGATCTGGGCTCGTTATTTTAGGCACAGTCCTCCCTTCGTTGCGAAAGTCTATCAGCCGCCATCCGAACAGAAACGCCGAGGCAGTCGCAAGACAGGACGTGTAGAGCTTTGGCTCTCGGGTCACGATTGGCTGAATCGCGCCCGATAGGACAGGATGCAGATATAGGCTACCACCGCGTTTGCACGCACCACCGGGCAGTTCCCTTACCTCGGATCGATCACCTGGTCGAGGTAGATCCAGAGGACACGCGAATAGCGGAACAGGAACGGGGCGGAAACGAGCAGCATCAGGCAGGACGTCAAGTAGATGGCAGCCGCGCCAAAGCCGAGGAGCAGCATCGCGACGATGACGGGGAGCACCTCCACGAGCGCGAGAGCGTAGCTGAAGTACATGGCGCCGACAAAGTAACCCTGCTCCCGCTCGAACTCAAGGCCGCAGACCGGGCATTGGCGGTTCATCCTGAAGAGGCTGGCGAAGATGGGGCCGGTCGCGCAGCGGGGACAGCGCAACCGGATGATGGCCAAGAGCTTGTTCACGTGGCCTCACGGAGTTCGTCGGTCATTTTCGATGTCCTCACGGCGCCTCACAGAGCTCGTAAGTCGGGGCGTTTGCAGGGGTTCCGCCGGCGGCCAACCCGGGCAGCGCGTCGAACGGGTCGACGGCGTCGCGCGCGGCAGTGCGGATGGTCTCGATGGTCCCGGTGAGATGCCCGCCTTCCCGCCGGTGGAGTTCCTCGAACCGTGCCAGTTCGGTGACGTAGAGCAGGCTCTGCAGGATCACGGCGTTGTCCAGTTTTTTCCGGCTGAAGGAGGCGTGGCGGTGATCCGGGCTGCCCTCCCGCGTCTCGGACCACTCCCGCTGGCTTCGGGCGAACACGAGCTCCCGGCGGCGAAGCTTCTCTGCCTCGGGCACGGGCTCGCGGTAGAGTTCGCGCAGGCACTTCACCAACGGCATCATCAGCTCGGAGAACTCCAGCTCTTCCCGCCAAGCCCGGCGGGCGGCCGTGGCTTCAGGGCTTTGCACACCGTAGCGCCGGGTAAAGAACTCGATGGCGCCCCGCTTGCCGACGAAGTTGGCCAGGCTTTCGTTGAAGGCCACGGAGCCGGGCACGAACAGCGTGTTGTGAAGCAGTTCGTGCAGCACGACGTCCGCGAGCCGCACCCGGTCGAGCTTCAAAAGGCGCCCAAGCAACGGGTCGTCGAACCAGCCCAGGGTGCTGAAGGCGCCGGCGGGTCGGATGTTGGTGTCGTGTCCCTGGGCCGCCAGGGCGTCGGCCTCCTTGTTGGCGTCGCTCCGGTCGAAGTACCCCTTGTATGGCATGCGGCCCACGAACGGGAACCACCAAGTGTAGGGTTCGAAGGAGGTCTTGGGAACCGCGGTGAGAACGTGCAACAGCACCGGGCGGTCGATGTAGGAATAGGCGGCGTAGCTTCCGCCGACGTTCAGCCGGAGTTCGTCCGCGGCGAAGTCCCGAAGCTCCAGCACCATCTCGAGCTTGCGGCGCACGTCCGGCGCAACTCCGTCTTCGGCCAGCACCGTGGCGATGGGTTTGCGCCGCCACAGGATCCGGCCCTCTTCGTAGGCGGCGCGTATGAAGTATTCCGGAGAGCAGCCGCACAGGACCAGCAGCAGGCAGGCCCCGAGTAGGCCCTTGAACGTCCCGGCCACGATTGATCCTCCTCGCGTGGCGCCGGCCAACGGGCGGGTTTGAAACCCGCCCCTACATTCGTCGCGATACCTTGCCGATGGCAAGAATCCCGCGCACCTTATGGCAGGAACTTACGGGACGCAAACTAGCGGTCCACGGCCATGTCCCGAGCCTCCGGTGCGGCCGCGCCGCCGCCCTCCCCCTGGAACTGCAGTTGATGGAGCCGGTAGTACACGCCTTGCTGCTCCATCAACTCCGTGTGCGAGCCCATCTCGCGTATCACGCCCCGGTGGAATACGACGATGCGGTCGGCGTTTCGGATGGTGGACAGACGATGGGCGATGACCAGGCAGGTCCGGTTGGCCATGATCTTCTCGAAGGCCCCCTGCACCAGAAACTCCGTCTCGGTGTCGACGCTGGAGGTGGCCTCGTCCAGCACCAATATCTCCGGATCGACGACAAACATCCGCACCAGGGCCAGGAGTTGCCGCTGCCCTGCCGACAGGTTGTTTCCCCGCTCGCGCACGGTCGCCCGCAACCCGCCGGGCAGACGCCGGATGAAACCCTCCGCGTTGGCGTTGCGCACCGCCTCACGAATCCGGTCCTCCGGAATCGATCCGTTGCCCAACTGGAGGTTCGAAAGGATGTCCCCGGAGAACAGAAAGACGTCCTGGAGCACCACCCCCATGTGGCGCCGCAGGACGTCTAGGTCCCACTCCCGCACGTCCCGGCCGCCCACGCGCACCACGCCGCTGTCCACGTCGTAGAACCGGCTCATGAGCTTGATGGTGGTGGTCTTGCCGGAGCCGGTGGCGCCGATGACGGCCACCCGCTCACCCGGCTCGATCTTGAACGATACGCCCTTGAGCACGGGATCGTTAGGCCGGTAGCTGAACCAGACGTCGCTGAACTCCACGGCGCCACGGGACGGCTCCACCACCGCCGGGGCGTTGGCCGGGATAGCATTGGACGGGGCGGTCGCGGCCGGAGCGGCAACCGTCGGAACACTAGCAGCCGGAGAAGCGGCCCGGCCCGGCACCTCCGGCGGCGTGTCCAGCAGCTCGAAGATCCGCTCGGCCGCGGTCATGGCCGCCTGGATCACCGCGTACTTGTTACTGAAGTCGCGCAACGGCACGAACAGCCGGCGGATGTACTCGCTGAACGCCACGAACGTGCCGATGCTTATGATGCCCTGGAGCACCTCGCCGCCGCCGTACCACAGCAGCAGCGCGATGCTCAGCGAGCCCGCGGCCTCGACTATGGAAAACAACGACGCTTCGTAGACGTTGGAGCGCTGGATGGCGTCGCGGTGGTCCCGGTTGAGATCGTCGAACTCCTCGAAGCTCCGGGCCTGCCGGTTGAAGAGCTGGATCACGGCCATGCCCGGAATGGCCTCGCCGAGATAGGCGTTGACACGGGCGATGCGGGTCCGGGTCAGGCGGTAGGTCTGGCGCGCCTTGACGCGGAAGACGTTGATGGCCACCAGCAGGAACGGAATCATCGCCAGCGACACCAGGGCCAACCCGACGTGGAGCGAGAGCATGATCGCCACGATGGCCGCGATGAGGACCAGGTCGGCCACCAGGTTCATGGCGCCGGCGGCGAACATCTCCTGCAGCACCTCCACGTCCGTGGTCATGCGGGTCATGAGCCGGCCCACCGGATTGCGGTCGAAGTAGCTCATGGGCAACCGCTGCACGTGGGAGAACAACTCGACCCGGAGATCGGCCAGGCAGCGCTGGGCCACCAGCATGGCCAGGTAGTACTGGAAGAAAAACACCGCGGCCTCCGCCAGCAAGGCGGCGAAGAAGAGAATGCCCGTGGT
Source organism: uncultured Binatia bacterium (SeqCode) (assembly GCA_965221155.1). GTDB lineage: Bacteria > Desulfobacterota > Binatia > UBA9968 > JAJDTQ01 > JAJDTQ01. The sequence continues at coordinate 5,094,065 of OZ244869.1, forward strand.
CATCAAGGTGAAGCCGTCGCCGGCGCCGACGGCGTCGATGCCGGCCTTGAGGAGCAGCGGCTGGGCCAGGTTGAAGCACTGGTGCACCGGCAGCAGCAGCACCGACAGGAGGAAGACCTTCCGGTGCGGCCGGATGAAACGCCAGAGGCGCCGCGCCAGCGCTAGATCGTAGGCCTTGCCGGAAACGATTTCCTGTTCTTCCCGTGCATGCATTGGAATGAACTTCTCGAACGCCGCGACCGGCCTACAACTCGTCGAGCTCGTCCGACATCTGCTGCCGGCGATACATCTGCGCGTACACCCCGTCGGCACGCATCAACGACTCGTGGTCTCCCCGCTCGACGATGCGGCCTTCCTCCAGCACCAGGATCTCGTCGGCTTCCTTGATCACCGCCATCCGGTGGGAGATGATAATGCAGGTCTTGCCCTTGAGGACGCTCTCGAAGCCGCGGAGGATGCGATGCTCGGTCTGCGAGTCCACGCTGGAGAGGCAGTCGTCCAGGATCAGGAACTCGGGATCCGCGAGGATCGCCCGGGCCAGGGTCGCCCGCTGCTTCTGGCCGCCGGAGAGCGCGATGCCCCGCTCCCCCACCCGGGTGTCGAGACCGTCCGGAAAGACCTCCACCTCGCCCTCCAGATCGGCCACGCCCAGGACGCGGCGGACCTCCTGCTCGGTGGCGTCGGCGTCGCCGAATTTCAGGTTGTCCTGGATGGAGGTGGAGAACAGGAAGGGATCCTGGGGCGCGTAGCCGACAGCGCCGCGCAGCTCTTCCAGGGACAGCGACCGGATATCGACGCCGCCCATGCGGATGGTGCCGGAGGTGACGTCGTGGAGGCGTGGGATCAGGTGCGTCAACGTGCTCTTGCCCGAGCCCGTGCGGCCGACGATGGCCACCTTGCGGCCCGGCAGCACATCGAAGCTGACGTCCTTTAGCACCGCCTCGCCGTTGCCGGTCCCGCTATAGGTAAAGGACACGTTCTCGAACTCGATGCCCCGCTCCTTGTGGGCCAGCGGCAGGGGGCGTTCCGGATCGGCTATGGACGGCTCCACCTCGAAGATCTCTTCCAGCCGCTCCATGGCCGCGCGGCCGCGCTCGATCAGCGAGATCATCCAGCCGAAGGCCGCCATGGGCCAGGCGAGCACGTTCAGGTAAAGGATGAACGCCACCAGGTCGGCCACCCCGGTCTGATCACGCATGATCAGCCAGCCGCCGTACCACAGCACCACCAGCACCGTGAACCCGTGCAACGCCACCATCATGGGGTTGATCATGCCCCGGCAGCGAGCCAGATCCATGCTGCGCGCGCGGTACTCGTCGTTGAGCTCGGCGAACCGGTCGGTCTGGGGCCCCGCCTGCACGTACGCCTTGACCACGTGCATCCCGCTCAGGTTCTCCTGAACGTGGGCGCTCATGCGGGACATCTGCCGCTGAACCCGTAGCGAGGCCCGTTGGATCCGGCCGCGAAACTGCCGGAACACCAACATGAGCAACGTCAGGCACGCGCCCACCGCCAGCGTCAACTGCGGGTTCATGGCGAACATGAACACGGCGGCATAGATGAAGTAGAGGGGGGTATTGACCAGGTTGAGGAAGCCGGGGCCCAGCAGCATGCGCACGGCGTTGATGTCGTTGATGGCCCGGGACATGAGGTCGCCGGTCCTCTGAGACTGGTAGTAGCCGAGGGGAAGTTTCTCGAGGTGGGCGAAGAGGTCATTCCGCAGGTCGTACTCCACGTTGCGGCCGGCGTTGAAGATGATGGCCCGCGAAACGCCCCGCAGCAGGCCGCCGCCCGCCGCGGCCAATGCGATCAACAACACGTAGCCGCCCAGCTCGGAGTCGGGATCGCCTCGCTCGATGACGTCGATGGCGGCCCGGACCCACCACGGGACAAGCATGAGGAGACTGGTGGTGCCCACCAGGCCCAGCCCGCCCAGCAGGTAACGCCGCCAGTATTGCCAAAGATATTCGATTAACCGTGCGATGCCGGCCATGATGGAAAGAGACGCGGTACTCCTGGTGATTCGGGCACTTGAAAGCCTCACGGGAGGTGGACAGACCTGCAGGCGACTTTTCTCAATCTAACCAAGAACCTGGCGAATTACCAACCGGGCGGAGCCTCGCCGGGAACCCGCATCTTGACAACGAGGCCGGGAATTGATAACCAATTCACGTTGTTCTGTCGTTTGCTTGAAGCCGACATCGTTACCAACATCGTTACCAAGTTCATCCGAAGACATCACCTGGCGGGTCCTCCTTATGTCACGAACGGCCTCACGCAAGAACATGGATGAGTTGGGAGCACACGAGAGCCGGTTGTACTCCGACTGGGCGCCTCTCTACGACAAGACGTTCGCGAAGTTCTTCTACTCCCGCGAACGGACCGTGATAAAGGACCTGAATCTTCCGTCGGGCGCCGAGATCCTGGAGGTCGGCGTCGGCACCGGCACGTCGCTCCCCGCGTATCCGCACAATTGCCACATCACCGGCATCGACCAGGCGCCGCTCATGCTCGCGCGCGCCCGGGAGAAGATCGTCCAGAACAACTGGCGCCACCTCGAAGTCAGGGAGATGGACGCCCTGAACCTCGCCTTCTCGGACAACACCTTCGACTACGTGGTGGCATTCCACGTAGTGTCGGTGGTGCCGGACCCCGTCCGAATGGTGGATGAGATGAAACGCGTTTGCCGTCCCGGCGGAACCATCGTCGTCGTCAACCACTTCACCACCACATCACCGATCTGGGGCAAGCTCACGAAATCCCTCGATCCCATCACCCGCCGGTTGGGCTGGAGCACGAACCTCGAACTCAAGCCCTTTCTCGACGAGGCCGCGTTCACCGAGTACAAGGCCTACCGCTACACCCGATTCTCGCTGTACACCGTGGTGGTGGGCACCAACGACAAGAACGAAGGGCCTCCGACCCACTCAACCGAGACACGGACGCCATCCTCCCCCGGCGCCCAGCAAACCACCTGAGAACCATCCGATCCGCGCCCGACCAGCCAGGGACATTCCGATCCATTGCTGCGCCCGGGCGTGGCAATCGTAGGGGCGGGTTTCAAACCCGCCCGTGCTCGGATCGCGCTGTATCCCCGACTGTGAGCGGTCACGCCGCGTCCCGCCGGATGTCAGCCAGCCCGATCGCGGTCACGCGCTCCGCAAGCGGAAACCGATCCTCCCCTGGATAAACAATGAACAGATGGTCGAGTTTGAGATCGGCCAGCACCACGTGCATCGACTTCGTCATTCTCGAGCTGTCCGTCAACTGGCATTCGTAGCCGATGCGCTTACCGCGGTCGAGCACCAACACGTCCAGTTCGGCTCCACCGTGTGTCGCCCAGAACCAGCAACGGCGTTCGCCGTGAACGGCGACGATCTCCTCGACGCAGAGGCCTTCCCACGACGCGCCATGCCCGGGATGGGACTCCACATCGCGTTGACGCTCCAGACCCAGCAGGGCATACAGCAGACCGCTGTCCCGGACGTAGACCTTCGGTGACTTGACCAGCCGCTTGCCGACGTTTTCAAACCACGGGTGCAGTTGGCGAGTCAGGTACGCGCCCGAGAGCAGATCCAGATACCGGCGCACGTCGAACGATTCTGCGGGGTGGAGAATCTGGTCAGACGTACCTCGGCCGTAGCTCGACGCGGAACGGGCAGCCTGCTACACTATGTTTCATTTGAAAGGATTGCGTGGGATAAACAATGGAAGACCGGGCAGCATGGTACACCGACGCGGATAGGGACGCGGACGGCGTCGACGACGACGCAGCCAACGAAGAAGAGACCTCGGTTACTTATACGATCTCTAGCTACGGGGCTGATTACACCGTAGATAGCATCGTGAAACGCTTGCAACAGGGTGCATTTTACGTTCCACCTTTTCAACGCTCATACGTATGGTCTCACCCTCAAGCCTCAAGGTTTATTGAATCACTGCTCCTCGGTTTACCGGTTCCCGGCGTTTTCCTCGCCAAAGAGGAGGTTACAAACAAACATCTCATCATCGACGGCCAACAGCGTTTAAAGACGCTGCAGTTCTTCTACGAGGGGACTTTCAAAGAAAACCAATTTCGTCTGAAGGACGTTGACATGCGGTGGGAGGGCAAGACGCTAGACGACCTTGACTCGTCCGATCGCCTTCGTTTGGAGGACACCATCATTCACGTCACGATCCTTAAACAAGATCAACCGGCAACCGACGACACGAGCATATACCTCGTGTTCGAGCGCCTAAATACAGGCGCGTCACATCTCTACCCGCAGGAGATTAGAAATTGTGTCGACTATGGTCGGCTCACGACATTTCTTAACAAGAGCAACGAAGACAAGAGTTGGAGAGCCGTCTACGGACAGCCGAAGCCCAACCCGCGTTTGAAAGATCAAGAACTAATCTTGAGATTCTTAGCATTCTACTACGAGCATGATCTGTACGAGCGACCCATGAAAGGTTTTTTAAATCGGTTTTCGCGTCGAAATAGGCAGTTAGATGAGTCACGAGCGGCAGAATGGCATGAGTTGTTTACTAGCACCATCCGCACAGCTCACCATTTCCTGGGTCCAAAGGCCTTTCGCCCTGAAAGAAACCTGAATGCGGCGGTCTTTGACGCCGTGATGGTGGCGACCGCGAGTCGCTTGAAAACATCGCCAATCACAGACGGTACGAAATACGTGACCGCCTATGAGAAGCTACTTGAAGAACGCGAGTTTAGGACTGCATCCACAAGCTCCACTGCCGATGAAAAACATGTTGCCCGGAGGCTTGAGCTTGCAACCAACGCTCTAGTAGATATCCCCTAGATGCTTCTAGCCGCGAAATCCGTCGTTCAGCGTGTGGAAGCTGTCTTGAAAGCCGCTGATCTGCTGCCCGAGGAAGCGGAGATACAAGCCCATTGGGCTCGCTACGCTTGTATCCTTTGCGCGGGAGCGATCGAAGTCTGTATCCAGGAAATTCTTATCGAGTACGTGCGACGACGTTCGAATAAGCAGATTCAGAGCTACCTATCCTTTAAGTACCTCCAGAACCCCAAGACTCAGACAATTGTCTCAGAGCTCAGTCGTTTTGACCCGCAGTGGGGCGCAGTTGTCCAAACGTTTGTAGAGGGCGAACGAAAGGACGCGATTGACAGCATCATGGCAAACCGAAACATTATTGCGCACGGGCGCAGTACAACAATCTCTCTACCTAGAGTAAAGAGGTATTTTAACACCTCGGTTGAGGTTCTGGAGAAAGTTGACGAGATCGTTCTCACCTAAATATCGAGCTAAAGCGAAACGCAATCGCTTTGCGCTTCATGTACGTTCACCTTGACAGCCGCTCTTTCTTGCCCGACCGTCGTGCTGGCCAAGCCAAATCGGGAATTGGGGGGGCAGGGAGGTGCTTCCGTTATCCGTATAACCCCCCTATCCCTGGCGTCCGAATCCTGCCTGTGGTACGGCAGGCGGCCGCTACGAGAAATTGCCCTTTGATCAGTGCGGATTGAACTGTCCCCCGATGGGCGGATTCACCAGTGCGCTCTCATCCCCGGCATCGGTATCCTCCCCCGTCACCCTCACCTTCCGCCCTTCGATGACGAGCCGACCTTCGCTGTAGAGCTGAATGGCGCGCGTATAGATGCGGTGCTCTTGGACCAGGATTCGTTGCGCCAGGGTTTCCTCGGTGTCGTCGGGAAGGACGGGGACGACGGCCTGGATGATGACGGGGCCTTCGTCGCAGCCTTCGCTGACGAAGTGGACGGTGCAGCCGGAGAACCGCACGCCGTATTCGAAGGCCTGCCGCTGGCCGTGGAGGCCGGCGAAGGACGGCGACAGCGCGGGATGGATGTTCATGATGCGGTCGGGGAAGCTCTGGATAAAGAACGGCGACAGCAGCCTCATGAATCCGGCCAGCACCACGAGCTCGACGCCCTGCGCCTTGAGGTGCTCCACGACCACCCGGTCGTAGGCCTCCCGTGACGGGCGGCCGCGGTGGTCGATGACGGTGGCGGGAATGTTGTGGTTGCGGGCGCGGGTAAGGCCGTAGGTGTTCTCGCGGTTGCTGACGACCGTGCGGATGTCCGCGTCCAGCCGATCCTGCTCGATGGCGTCGATGATCGCCTGGAGGTTGGTGCCCCCGCCCGAGAGCAGCACGCCGATGGGGAGTTTGCGGTTCATGGGAATGCTCGTGTGCCCCGCGCCAATGGTGACGGGGACGGGCGGGTTTGAAACCCGCCCCTACATCCTTTCGTCTTCAATCACGGGGGACGGGCGGGTTTGAAACCCGCCCCTACATCCTTTCGTCTTCAATCACGGGGGACGGGCGGGTTTGAAACCCGCCCCTACATCCTTTCGTCTTCAATCACGGGGGACGGGCGGGTTTGAAACCCGCCCCTACATCCTTTCGTCTTCAATCACGGGGGACGGGCGGGTTCGAAACCTGCCCCTACATCCTTTCGTCTTCAATCACAGGGCACGGGCGGGTTCGAAACCTGCCCCTACATCCTTTCGTCTTCAATCACGGGGGACGGGCGGGTTCGAAACCTGCCCCTACATCCTTTCGTCTTCGATCACGGGGGACGGGCGGGTTTGAAACCCGCCCCTACATCCTTTCGTCTTCAATTACGGGGGACGGGCGGGTTCGAAACCTGCCCCCTACATCCTTTCGTCTTCAATCACGGGGGACGGGCGGGTTCGAAACCTGCCCCTACATCCTTTCGTCTTCAATCACGGGGTACGGGCGGGTTCGAAACCTGCCCCTACATCCTTTCGTCTTCAATCACAGGGCACGGGCGGGTTCGAAACCTGCCCCTACATCCTTTCGTCTTCGATCACGGGGGACGGGCGGGTTTGAAACCCGCCCCTACATCCTTTCGTCTTCAATCGCGGGGTACGGGTGGGTTTGAAACCCGCCGTACACGGATATCGGGCGCCGGCCGGTTTGTGCCCGCGCCCTACGTCACGAACGAGACGCCGCGGCGGCCCTTGCGGATCTCGCCGATGACGGCGTAGGGCTCGCGGCGGCGGCGCAGGGTGCGTTCGACCCCTCCCGCCGCGTCCGCGCCCACCACGAGGGCCATGCCGATGCCGTTGTTGAAGGTGCGGTCCATCTCCGCCTGAGGCACGCCTCCCGACCGCGCGATCAGGTCGAATATCGGCGGGACCGGCCAGCTTCCCCGGCGCACCCAGGCGCGCAGCCCCGGCGGCAGCACGCGCGGCAGGTTCCCGACGATGCCGCCGCCGGTGATGTGGGCGATGCCCTTGATCCGGTGACGGGCGGTCAGGCCGCGGATCAGTGCGGCGTAAATCCGGGTCGGCTTCAGCAACTCGTCCGCCAGGGAATGTCCCAGCTCCGCCACCCGGGATTTCAGTTTGAGCTTTGCAGTTTCCAGCAGGACTTTCCGGGCCAGCGAATAGCCGTTGCTGTGCAGCCCGCTGGACGGCAGGCCGATGATCACGTCCCCGGCCCGCACGGCGCGGGGGTCGGGGATTCGGTCCTTCTCGACGATGCCGACGCTGAACCCCGCCAGATCGTACTCGCCGTCCCGGTAGAAGGACGGCATTTCCGCGGTCTCCCCGCCCAGGAGCGCGCACCCCGCCAGGCGGCAGCCTTCGGCGACCCCGCCCACCACGGCCCGGAAGGTGGCGGGTTCGAGCTTGCCGGTGGCGAAGTAGTCGAGAAAGAACAGCGGCTCCGCGGCCTGGGTGAGGATGTCGTTGACGCCCATGGCCACGAGGTCGATGCCCACGGTGTCGTGACGGTTGGCCATGAAGGCGATCTTGAGCTTGGTGCCCGCCCCGTCCGTGGACGACACCAGCACGGGCCGCCGGCCGCGGATGCGGGTGAGGTCGAAGAGCCCGCCGAACCCGCCGATGCCTCCCATGACACCGGGCCGGGCGGTCTTGCGGGCCATGGACGCAATCGAGCGGACCAGGCGGTTGGCTCCTTCCACGTCCACGCCGGCGTCCTTGTAGGTGAGCTTTGCCATGGGTCAACTGATACCGCGCTTGGCGGCCCGTATCGACAGACGGCGCGATGCGGGCGCGGGCGGGTTTGAAACCCGCCCCTACACACGGGTCGTCCTGCTCCGGGGTGCCGCGACGCTACTGCTGTTGCCCCTGGAGCATCTCCAGGGCACGGCGCGCCGCTTCCTGCTCAGACTGCTTCTTGCTCCGGCCCTCTCCCTGACCCACCAGATGGCCGCCCACACGGATCTCGGTCTCGAAATACCTGTCATGGCTCGGGCCGGATTCCCGTATCAGCCGATAGGAGGGTGGAACACGGTAGAGGCGCTGGCTGACTTCCTGGAGGCGGGTCTTGTAGTCGTCCAGCCCCAACCCGGTGTGGTCGAGGTCCGCCGCGAAATGGGTCTCCACCACCGGTCTCACCGCTTCGTAGCCATTCTCCCAGTAGATGCCGCCCAGCAGCGCCTCCAGCGACGCTGCCAGGATGGAGTCCTTGTGCCGGCCGCCGGTGCGCTCCTCGCCCTTGCCCACCCGCAGCATCGCGCCGACCCGCAGGACACGGGCCTTTTCCGCCAGTATCTTCCGGTTCACCAGCGACGCTCGCATACGCGAAAGATCACCCTCGCTCCGTTCGGGGAACCGGTGCATGAGCATGTCGCTGATGGCGAGGCTCAGCACCGCGTCGCCGAGGAACTCCAGGGTCTCGTTGTGAGCGTCCGGGCCGCCGCCGCAGGATACGTGGGTCAGACAGCGGCTCAACAGCACCGGGTCCCTGAAGCGGTAGCCGAGGGCGTCCTGGAACCGCTCCAACTCGGTGGAATCCGCCATCAGCATTCGACTTCCCCCCAAAGGCGTCCACGGGACCACTGCCGGAGCCTTACGCGGACCTCACGATGGATGAGGTCGGGGCCGCCGGCAACGAGCACCGGCAGATAGTTGCGGCTGTAGCCCTTGACCCCGCCCGGCTCACCCGCCACCGGCTCTTCCACCAGAACGGACACCCGGCGTCCGACCTGACTCCGGTAGAACTCGTGCTTCTTCCGGGTGCCGAGATCCCGCGCCCGGCGCGAGCGTTCCTTCTTCTCGGCCGGTGATACCTGATCGGGCATGTCCGCCGCCGGAGTGCCCCGGCGGATGGAGTAAGGGAACACGTGAAAGTACGTCAGCGGCAGGTCCGAGAGGAAATCCAGCGAACCGGCAAAGGCGGCTTCCGTCTCCCCTGGAAAACCCACGATGACATCCGTCCCCAGGGCGGCACACGGCAGCTTTCCCCGCGCTCGCGCCATCAACCGGGCGAAGTAGGCGGTGTCGTAGTTGCGCCGCATCTTCTTGAGGATGCCGTCCTCCCCCGCCTGGACGCACACGTGCAGGTGCGGGCAGATCACGTCCGAGCCGGCCATCACCGCCAGCAGCTCGTCCGTCACCTCCCGCGGGTCCAGGGAGCTCAAGCGCAGGCGGCGAATCAACCCGCTGCCGGCAATCCGCCGCACCAACTCGCTCAGGGACACCCGGGGCGCGAGATCGTGACCGTACCCCCCGAGATGGATGCCGGTGAGGACGATCTCCGTGAAACCCGACTCCGCGAGCCCGCGCACCTGTTCCAGGACCTGCTCCGGCGGCACGCTGCGGCCGCGCCCCCGGGCGGTGGGGATGATGCAATAGCTGCAGGCGAAGTTGCACCCTTCCTGTACCTTGAGAAACGCCCGGGTGCGCCCGAGGAAGCCCCGTGTGCCCAGGACGCCCACGCCGCGCTCGTCCCGCGGATTGCCGACGGAGACCGCGGGCCCGGCCGCCGACCCTCCGTCCGTGACGTAACGCACCAACTCGTCCATGCGGTTGAGGCCGGCCACGAAGTCGACGCCGGGAAGCCCGGATACCTCCTCCGGGCTGACCTGCGCGTAACAGCCGGTCACCGCCACCCGCGCCGCCGGGCTCCGTCTCCTGGCCTTGCGCACGAGCTGGCGTGCTTCCCAATCCGCCCGGTCCGTCACCGTGCAGGTATTGATCACGTAGACGTCGGCCGGATCCTCGAAGGGGACGAAGGAGCAGGACTCCCGGGCCAGACGTTCCTGGATCACCGCGGTGTCATACTGGTTGATCTTGCAACCCAGTGTCTTGATGGCGACGCGCATGGCTGCTTGCGTTGCCCTCACCCCAACCCTCTCCCAGAGGGAGAGGGGGTCGGAGGGACTGACCCGCTCCCGGAAGAAGAGGGAGCCGGAGACGTTGCCCCTCCCACAAAGGGAGAGGGGGTCGGAGGGGCAACTCTTGCCTTGTCGATCCAGCCGCCGCCCAGCACCTGCTCGCCGCGGTAGAACACCGCGGCCTGCCCCGGGGTCACCGACGGCAGCGGCTCGTCGGGGCGAACCTCGACGCCATGGCCGTCCAGGGGCCTCAGAGTGCAGGGCACCGGCTTCGAGCGATAGCGCACCTGGACCTCGGCCACCGTTTCCTCGCCGAGGGGTTCGAGCCAGTTCAAGCGGCTCGCGGTAAAGGACGGGGTACTCAACTCTTCGCGCGTGCCCACCACCACCCGTCTCTGTTCCGCGTCGATGCGGAGCACGTACAACGGCCGCGGCGCGGCGATGCCGAGACCCCTTCGCTGTCCCACGGTGAATCCGTGCACGCCGTTGTGATGCCCGAGGACGTTTCCACGGCTGTCCACGATCTCTCCGGAACCGAGCTGGTCGGCCCTGGCCATGGACTCCACCACCGCGCGGTGGTCCTCAAGGCAAATGTCCTGGCTCTCCGGCCGGTCGGCCACCGCGAGCCCCATCTCCCGTGCCTTGGCGCGCACGGCCTCCTTGTGAAGCTCACCCAGTGGGAACATGGTTCGCTCAAGCTGGCGCCGCGAGAGTGCGAAGAGGAAGTACGACTGGTCCTTGTTGGGATCCGACCCGCGCAGCAGCGAGGCGCCGCCGCGCTCGATGCGGGCGTAGTGACCCGTGGCAATGTGGGAAATCCCCCGGTCTTCCGCCCACGCCAGCAGCTTCTCGATCTTGAAATTCCGGTTGCAGGCGACACACGGATTGGGCGTGGTCCCCTCCAGATAACTCTGGGCAAAAGGCGCCACCACCACGTTACGGAAATCGTCCCGATGGTCCAGTACCGTGTGCGGGATGCCCAGCCGAGCCGCCACCTCTGCCGCTCCCCGGTGATCCGAGCAGTTGCGCGGCCCCAGGTTCCGGCCCTCCCAAAGGCGCAGCGACACCCCCACCACCTGGTACCCCTGCTCCACCAGGAGACCGGCGGCCACCGAGCTGTCCACGCCCCCGCTCATGGCCACCGCCACTCTCTTTTCCGCTGATGCTTTCATTGTACTTTCGCTCCGCGAAGCCTGTCCCGAGCGGGGCAGTGGCCTGGGCACGGGCGGGTTTGAAACCCGTCCCTACATTTCTTGATCGGGCCTCCGAGGAATTGCGCCACCCGATCAGAGTCTCCCTGGGAGCCTGCGCCGCGGGAACCCGACATCCAATGTACGGGCGGGTTTCAAACCCGTCCCTACATTTCTTGATCGGGCCTCCGAGGAATTGCGTCACCCGACCAGAGTCTCCCCATGACCCTGCGCCGCAGGAACCCGACATCCAATGTACGGGCGGGTTTGAAACCCGCCCCTACATTTCTTGATCGGGCCTCCGAGGAATTGCGCCACCAGATCAGAGTCGCCCCATGACCCTGCGCCGCGGGAATCCGACATCCGATGTAGGGGCGGGTTTCAAACCCGCCCGTGCCCGCATCTCGCTGTTGGCCGATACAGGCTCCTAGTTCTTGTACCGGCGGGTCTCTTCCACTTCTTCCCGATGCCGCTCCTCCAGGCCGACCTGCTTGGCATCGAGTTCGTTCACCCGTTTTTCGAGTCTTTGGATGTATTCCGCCAGATTGCTCAGGGACTTGGCCATGGGGTCCGGCAGTCGATGGTGATCCAGGGCGATCTGGTGCTCGACCGGATCCCGGTGCACGCCGTCCCCTTCCACCACCTTGCCCGGCACACCCACGACCGTGGAGTTCTCCGGCACGTCCTTCACCACCACCGAACCCGAGCCGATCTTGCTGTTCCGTCCCACCACCACCGGGCCCAGCACGATGGCTCCGGCGCCGATGATGACGCAGTCCGCCACCGTGGGATGGCGCTTCTCCCTGCGCAGGCTGATGCCGCCCAGGGTGACCCCTTGATACAAGGTCACGTCATCGCCGATCTCCGAGGTCTCGCCGATGACCACCCCCATGCCGTGATCGATGAAGAACCGGTGTCCCACCGTAGCGCCCGGATGGATCTCGATGCCGGTGAAGAAACGGCTCAGGTGACTCAAGAAACGCGCGAGGTTTCTCCAGCCACCGTGCCACAGCCGGTGGGCGACGCGATGGAACAGCAGCGCGTGCACCCCCGGATAGCTGACCAGGATCTCGAACAGGTTCCGCGCCGCGGGATCCCGCTCGAATGCCACCCGGACATCCTCTTTGAGAATACTCCACATGGGCGGCTTACACTCGGAAGACCGGCCGGACCCTTCCGTCAGGGCGCGGGTGCCGCCGCGGCCTGACCTTTCCCGGCGTGGCCCTTCCCCGCGTGCCCTTTCCGCTTCTTGTCCTTGTAGAGTTTGTAGTCGATGCTGTCCACGAGCGCCTGCCAGCTCGCCTCGATGACGTTCTGCGACACCCCCACCGTACCCCACTGGCTCTGGCCGTCTCCCGACTCGATGAGCACCCGGACCGCGGCGCCGGTACCTTCCCCCGACGCCAGCACCCGGACCTTGTAGTCCAGCAGCTCGACTTCATCCAGGGACGGGTAGAACCCGGTGAGCGCCTTGCGGAGGGCCTGGTCCAGCGCATGGACCGGACCGCTGCCCAGGGCCGCCGCGTGCTCCATCACGCCGCCCACCTCCACCTTGACGGTGGCCTCCGACAGGGGCGGCTCGCTTTCCACCCGCTTCTCGTCGATGACCCGGAACCCGTCCAGCCGGAAGTTGCGCTTCTTCCTTCCCAGCGCCTCCTGGATCAGCAGCTCGAAGGATGCCTCCGCGGCCTCGAACTCGTAACCCTGGCTCTCGAGCTCCTTGATCCGGTTGAGGATCTGATGCACGGCCTGGTCCTGGCCGTTCAGGTCGATGTCGTACTCCCGGGCCTTGTAGACGATGTTGCTGCGCCCGGAAAGGTCGGAGACCAGCACGCGCTGGCGGCTGCCCACCAGCTCGGGCTCGATGTGCTCGTAGGTCTCGCGGTTCTTGATGATGCCCGAGACGTGAAGCCCGCCCTTGTGCGCGAACGCGCTGTCGCCCACGTACGCCTGCCGCTTGCCGGGTACGACGTTGGCCAGCTCGTACACGAGATGAGAAATCTCTCGCAGCTTGCGCAACTGCGACGGCCGGACACACTTGTAGCCCTGTTTCAACTGGAGGTTGGGCAGCACCGAGCACAGGTTCAGGTTGCCGCAGCGCTCGCCGAAGCCGTTGATCGTGCCCTGGACCTGCCGGACGCCCTTCTCCACCGCCACCATGGTGTTGGCAACGGCCAACTCGCAGTCGTTGTGGCAATGGATCCCCAGCGGCACCTTCACCTCCTCCTTGGCCCGCGCCACCGCCGCGCCGATTTCGGCGGGCAACCTGCCGCCGTTGGTGTCGCAAAGGACGAGCCAGTCGGCGCCGCCGGCCTCGGCCGCCTTGAGGCACTCCAGCGCGAACTCGGGGTTGCTGCGGTAGCCGTCGAAGAAATGCTCGGCGTCGAAAACCACCTCGTCGACGCGCGTCTTCATGTAGGCGATGGAATCGGCGATCACTTCCAGGTTGGCCTTCTTGCTGATGCGCAGGTCGTCGCGCACGTGGAGGTCCCAGGTCTTGCCCACCAGCGTCACCACCGGCGTCTTGGCCGCCAGCAACAGCTTCAGGCTGGTATCCTGGGCCGGTTTCACCGACGGCCGGCGTGTGGTTCCGAAGGACGCCACCCGGGTCTTCTTGAGATCCAGCTTCCGGACCTCCTTGAAGAACTCGGCGTCGCGCGGGTTGGATCCGGGGTAACCGCCTTCAATGTAGTGAATGCCCAGCTCGGCCAGGCTCTCGGCAATCCGCAGCTTGTCCTTCAGGCTGAAGGCGACGTCCTCGCTCTGGCACCCGTCCCGCAAGGTCGTATCGTAAAACAACAAATCACTCATGCACTCACCTGCCTTCGATCAATGAAGCGTGCAGTGAATCCACGGCCCTGCGGCTGTCCTTCTCGGCGACCACCACCGAGACCTTGATCTCGGAGGTCGAGATCATCTCGATGTTGATCGACTGTTCCGCCAGGGCCTTGAACATCTTCGCCGCCACGCCCGCGTGCGTTCTCACGCCGACGCCCACCACCGACACCTTGGCGATGTGGGTATCGGAGGCCACTCCCTTAGCTTGGATCAAGGGCGCGGTTTTTTCAATCAGTTCCATGGCTTTTCGGTGATCCTTCTTGGGCACCGTGAAGGTGACGTCGGTGGTGCCGTCGGCGCCGGCGTTCTGGATGATCATGTCCACCACGATGTTGGCCTCCGCGATGGGGCCGAAGATCTGGGCGGCGAGGCCGGCGCGGTCCGGCACGCTGCGGATGGTGATCTTGGCTTCGTCGTTATCACAGGTCACTGCCGAGACCAGAACCGAGTCCATTTGTTGCTCCTCCTCGACCAGCCAGGTGCCCTCGACGTCGGTGAAGCTCGAGCGCAGGTGCACCTTGACGCCGAACTTCTTTGCCAGCTCCACCGAGCGGATCTGCAGCACCCGGGCTCCCAGACTGGCCATCTCCAGCATTTCGTCGTAGGTGATCCGATCCAGCTTTCGCGCCCTGGGGCACACGAAGGGATCCGCGGTGTAGATCCCGTCGACGTCCGTATAGATCTCGCACACCGAGGCGCTCAGGGCCGCGGCCATGGCCACGGCGCTGGTGTCCGACCCGCCGCGCCCCAGGGTGGTGATGTTGTCGTCCTCGTCGACCCCCTGGAAGCCCGCCACCACCACTACCTCGTTCCGCTTCAGCGACTCCACGACACGGGTGGAGTCGATGCTCTTGATCCGCGCCCGGCCGTGCACGCTGTCCGTGGCGATACGCACCTGATGGCCGAGAAACGAGCGTGCCGGTTGTCCCAGGTCCCGCAGCGCCAGCGCCAGCAGGGCGCAGGAGACCTGCTCCCCGGACGCCAGCAGCACGTCGATTTCCCGGTCGTCAACGTGTGACGACACCTGATTGGCCAGGTTGAGGAGCCGGTTGGTCTCACCGGACATGGCGGACACCACCACCACCACGTCGTTCCCCTGTTCGCGGGCCGCCGCCACACGCCTGGCGACGTTGCGAATGCGTTCCACCATGCCCACAGACGTGCCGCCGTATTTCTGTACGATCAATGCCATCGGTCATTCTTCATGCGTGCCTGGTTGGCCCCCCTCACCCCAACCCTCTCCCAAAGGGAGAGGGGGCCGGAGAAAGCCCCTCTCCCTCTGGGAGAGGGTGGCCTCGTACCGTCCCAAATCCAGCCCCTCTCCCTCTGGGAGAGGGTGGCCGAAGGCCGGGTGAGGGCGCCCCAATAGCCCTCCCCCTCCCATCCCTTGCCGTTGACAACGGGCTACTCGCACCCGGGCACCCTCACCCCAACCCTCTCCCAGAGGGAGAGGGGGCCGGAGGGAGCGCCGCGACCATCTCCTCGTAACGCCTTCCGTGGGCCGCGAAGCGCAGCTCCCGCCGCTCCTCGTCGACGTAGCGGAAAGTGATGCCCAGGAACTCGTCGACCCCCACGGCATCCAGGCGCTCGAACCACTCCACCACGCAGACGCTGCCGGACGCGAAGTATTCCTCCAGATGCAGGTCCTCCATCTCCTGTCCCGGGGCCACGCGAAAGAGGTCCGCGTGGACCAGCGACAGCCGGCCCTGGTACTCGTTGATCAGCGTGAAGGTAGGGCTTCGGACCCAACTGTTGCTGCCCACCTCGATCCCTTCGGCCAACCCGTGCACGAAGCAGGTCTTGCCGCTCCCCAGATCGCCGGAGAGTCCCAGGATCTCGCCGCCGCGGAGCACTCGGCCCAGCGCGCAGCCCAGCGCCCGGGTCGCCTCCGGCGAGCCGGTGGTGATGTGATACTCGTTGGTCTTCAAGCCCGTATCATCTCCCTGATCTGCGCCAGCTCCTTGATGGCCCGCGGCAACTCGTCCACCAGGTCCGACGCGATGAGCCCCACGCCGCCGCGGTCGTCCGCCACCCGGTCGCCCGTGCGGCCGTGGAGATAGACCCCCAGGCGAACGGCGTCCTCCGGCGGCGCGCCTTGCGCCAGAAACCCCGCGACGATCCCGGCAAGGACGTCGCCCATGCCCCCGCTGGCCATGCCGGAATTGCCGGTGGGGTTGATCGAGACCTTCCCCTCCGGCGTGGCCATCACCGTTCTCGCGCCCTTGAGAACGAGATGGCAACGATTCTCCGCGGCGAAGGCCCGGGCGATGCCGACGCGGTCGCCGTTGACATCGGCCGTGTTGAACCCGGTAAGGCGGCTCATCTCCCCCGGGTGCGGCGTCAACACCGGCGGAACCCGTGCCTCCCGAAGCCGGCTCACGTCCGCCGCCAAGTTGTTGAGCCCGTCGGCGTCGATAAGCCACGGCAGGCTGCAATGCTCCAGCAGCGTTTCCAGGGTCGTCTGGGCGGACCCATGGACGCCCACGCCGGGGCCGAACAGGACCGCGCTCTTGCGCTCCGCCAGGCCATCCCAATCGGTGGCGCCGAGCGCCGGCCACTGGTCCTCGCCCGGCTGCCCCAGCGCCTCGGTCATGGACTCCACCAGAGCACCGGCCAGGATCTCGTTGAGTCCGCGGGGCGCCGCCAGGGTCACCAATCCGGTGCCCACCCGCATGGCCGCGCGGCAGCCGAGCACCGCGGCTCCCGTCTTGCCCCGGGACCCGGCCATCACCAGCAGATGGCCATGGCTGCCCTTGTGGGAGTCGTCCGCCCGTGTCGGCAAAAACCAGACCACGTCGGCCGGGTCCAGCAACTCCACCGAGGACTCCACCTCGGCCACCGCCTGCTGGTGGATGCCGATGTCGGCCACCACCAGGTCGCCGCTGTAGACGACGCCGGGGTAGACCACCTGCCCGGTCTTGGGGAAACCGAAGGTCACCGTGACCTCGGCCTGGATCGTCGCTCCCAGGGGCGTCCCCCGGTCGGAATCCAGACCCGAGGGCGTATCCACGGCAATGATGGGAAGGCCCGAGGCATTCATGAGCTCCACCACGTCCGCCAGGAATCCCTCCACCGGGCTCCGCAACCCGGTTCCCAGCAGCGCGTCCACCAGCAGCCCCTTGTCCTGCATGCGGCCGCGCAAGTCGTCGAGGTCCCCGGCCGGGACTTCCGTGAACCGACCCTTCACCGCGCGATAGCGCTCGAGATTGGCCGCCGCGTCCGGCGAAAGATCTTCCGCCCGGGCCATGCACGCCACCTCGCACGGGAACTCCCTCTCGTGCAGCAGCCTCGCGATCACCAAGCCGTCGCCGCCGTTGTTGCCCTTGCCCGCCACCACCAGGACGCCGCGTTTTGCCAGATGGGTCCAGCGCTTGAGGATGACATCCACCACGCCCTGCCCCGCCCGCTCCATCAGCCTCAGGCTGGGAACGCCGTGTGTGTCGATGGTGAGCTGGTCCAGGCGGCGCATCTCCGCCGCGGTTACGACGCGCATGAGTCAATCAATCCTTGGTGTTCCAAACAGGTTTACAACGATGCCCCGGCGATGAGGGCTTTCATTTCCTTCACCGCCTGGACCATCCCGACCATGATGGACCGGGCGACGATACTGTGCCCGATGTTGAGCTCGACGATGTCCTCGATGGCGGCAATCGGCGCCACGTTCCCGGCGTTGAGGCCGTGGCCGCCGTGAACCTCGAGCCCCAGTCCAACCGCCGACGCCGAGGCCTGCCGCACGGCTTCGAGCTCTTGCTCCACCCGCGGGCCGCTGGCGTTGCAGTAGGCCCCGGTGTGGATCTCCACGCCGTCGGCGCCCAGCTCCCGGCTGGCTTCGAGCTGCTTCAAGTCGGGATCCACGAAGAGACTCACGCGAATCCCTGCTTCCCGCAGGCGGGAGACGACATCCTTGAGCTGTTTCCCGTGGGTGACGACGTCGAGCCCGCCTTCGGTGGTCAACTCCTCCCGCCGCTCGGGCACCAGGCAGGCGTCGTCGGGCTTGAGGGTCAAAGCGTGCCGGGTCATTTCCGGGGTTCCGGCCATTTCGAGGTTGAGCCTCGCGCTCAACCGTTGACGCAGCCGGGCGACGTCCCGCTCCTGGATGTGCCGGCGATCTTCGCGCAAGTGCACCGTAATGACGTCGGCCCCGGCCTGCTCGGCCAGCAGCGCCGCCTCCACCGGGTCCGGGATGTCGATCATTCGCGCCTGGCGCACGGTCGCCACGTGATCGACGTTGACCCCAAGACGCGTCATGCCGGGACCCCCAAGTTGGATTGGATGGCGTCGGCGATTCCCTGCGCCAGCCGCCGTATCTCATCTTTTGACTCTCCCTCGAGCATCACCCGGGCCAGCGGCTCGGTACCGGAGTAACGCACCAGGACCCGGCCCCGGCCGTCGAGCAGGTGCTCGCTCTCGGCAATGCGATCCCGCACCTGGGCCAGCTCGGAAAGAGGACGCTTCTCGCGGACCGGGACGTTGACGATGACCTGCGGCAGCTTGCCCATGGTCCGGCGGAGCTCGCCCAGGGGCTTTTCCCGCTCGGTCATGACGGCCAGCACCTGCAACGCCGTGAGACAGCCGTCGCCCGTGGTGTTGTGGTCCAGGAACACCAGGTGCCCGGATTGCTCCCCGCCGAGGTTGTGGCCGTCGCGGCGCATGGCCTCCACCACGTAGCGGTCGCCGACGGCCGTCCGCAGGACGCCGATGCCGTGCTCCCGGAGAGCGATGTCGAGCCCCATGTTGCTCATCACCGTGGCCACCACGGCGCCGGTGGGCAGCCGCCCGGCGCGTTTCATCTCGACGGCACACATGGCCAGAACCTCGTCGCCGTCCACCAGCTCGCCCTGCTCGTCGATGAAGAGCGCCCGGTCGGCATCGCCGTCCAGACACACGGCCAGGTCCGCGCCGTGCTCCAGCAGCGCTGCCCGGGCCTTCTCCGGATGCACCGAGCCGCAGTCCAGGTTGATGTTCGTACCGTCGGGCTCCACCGCCACCGGAATCACCTCGGCGCCAAGCTCCGCCAAGACCTCCGGCGCCACCCGGTACCCCGCGCCGTTGGCGCAGTCCACGACGATCTTCAGACCCTCCAGGGTCAGATGGCTCGGGAAGGTGCTCTTGAGAAAGGCGATGGTCCTGCCCAGGGCGTCGGCGATGCGGTACGCCTTGCCGATCTCCGTCGCCGCCGGCCGGTGCGCGTCGTAGTCTCCGTTCCGGACCATGGCCTCCATGCGCCGCTCCCACTCATCGGGGAGCTTGAAGCCGTCGCTGGAAAAGAACTTGATGCCGTTGTCCTGATAGGGGTTGTGGGATGCCGAGATCACCACCCCGGCGTCCGCGCGCATGCTCCGGGTGAGAAACGCCACGCCCGGCGTGGGCAGGGGACCCACCAACAGCACATCGGCTCCCATGGAGCAGATTCCGGATGCCAGCGCGGTCTCGAACATGTAGCCCGAAAGGCGGGTATCCTTGCCCACGAGGATACGGCGCCGGTGGGTGCGCTTTCGGCCCAAGGCACCCCGGGCGCGCTTCCCGGCGCCGTCGTCGCCGACCACGTGGGCGATGGCCCGGCCCAGCCTCAGGGACGTTTCCGAGGTCATGGGCTCTTGATTGGCAATGCCGCGAATTCCGTCGGTGCCGAACAAGCGGCGCTGGTCCGGAATCTCTTGTGGCTTGTCCGACGTCATCGGCTCCCTTCCATAGAATCAGCCAGCCGCGCCCACAAGGCCTGCGAGCCTGTATCGGCCGGCAGTGCGGTGCGGACACGGGCGGGTTTGAAACCCGCCCCTACAACTTCGTTTTCTGCGATGCAGGCTCCCAGGTTTCACGGGCGCCACGGATGGCATCCGCCACGCGCACCGCCCTGCAGGTCTCCAACACGTCGTGGACCCGGACCATGTGGGCTCCGGCCAGCACCGCCGCGGTCGCTCCGGCAAGGCTGCCAGCCAGGCGGTCGGGTGCCGGCGGCGGCTGGGCCGCTTCCGCCGGCGCCTCCAGCCGCCCGAGAAACGACTTCCGGGACAGACCCACGAGCACCGGCTGCCCCAGGGACCTCAACGCTTGCAGGTTCCGCAACAGCTCCAGGTTGTGCTCCAGGTCCTTGCCGAAGCCGATGCCGGGATCCACCACGATCCGTTCCGCGGCAACGCCGTTGCCCACGGCGAAGGTGACGCGTTCCCGGAGGAACGCGGCTACCTCCCCGACCACGTCGCGGTAGCGCGGCGCGACCTGCATGGTCCGGGGGCGGCCCTGCATGTGCATCAGCACCACCGGAACGTTCTCGCGCGCCACCAGCCGGACCATGGCGGGGTCGAATCGCAAGGCGCTGATGTCGTTCACCATGTCGGCGCCCGCGTCCAGCGCCCGGCGGGCCACCTCCTCCTTGGTGGTGTCGATGCTGATGGGCACCGGGACCCGTTGCCGCAGCCCGCGAATCACCGGTAGCACCCGATCGAGCTCGTCGTCGGCCGACACCGCGCCCGCGCCCGGACGGGTCGACTCCCCGCCCACGTCCACGATACTCGCGCCCTGGCGCACCATCTCGACGCCTCTGGCGACCGCGGACTCGATATCGGGATAGCGGCCGCCGTCGGCAAAGGAATCGGGGGTGACGTTGAGGATCCCCATCACCGCCGTGCGGCCGCGCATGTCCACCGGCCCGTGGCGCGTCACCAGCAACGGGTCCGGCCCCGGGCCGAAGTCGTCGGACGATAACGGCTCGGGCCGGTTTCGCTTGGTACGCATTGTTATGTCACGGGGCTGCGATGTTGCGGGACACGACACCGGAAGCCCGTATCGACCAACAGCGCGGTGCGGGTGCGGGCGGGTTTGAAACCCGCCCCTACACGGGGACGGGTGTCGTGGGCAGGTCGGGACCGCTTTCTGCCGCGTGTTGCTTGACGATGACGTCGATCTCCGCGCCGTCCAGGACTTCCTTCTCCAGCAGCTCCTTGGCTACCCGGTGCAACAACTCCAGGTTGGCGGTCAGGATCTCCTTCGCCTGGTTGTAGCAATCCTTGATGATGCGCCGGACCTCCCTGTCGATCTCGACCGCGGTGTGTTCCGAGTAGTCCTGCTGCTGGGTGAAGTCCCGCCCGAGAAAGATCTGCTCTTCCTTCTTTCCGAAGGTCATGGGCCCCAGCTTCTCGCTCATGCCCCACTCGCAGACCATCCGGTGAGCGATCTCGGTGGCGCGCTCGATGTCGTTGCCGGCGCCCGTGGTCATGTGGTCGAGGATCAACTCCTCCGCGACCCGCCCGCCGAACAGGATCGTCACGTTGTTCAGGAGATACGCTTTGTCCTGGCTGTGCCGCTCGTCCACGGGAAGCTGCTGGGTCAAACCCAGCGCCATCCCGCGCGGGATGATGGTCACCTTGTGGACCGGGTCCGCACCCGGCAGCAGCACGGCTACCAGCGCGTGGCCGGCCTCGTGATAGGCGGTGTTGCGCTTCTCCTCGTCGCTGATGATCATGCTCTTGCGCTCGGTCCCCATCATGACTTTGTCCTTGGCCAGCTCAAAGTCGCTCATGTTGACCGTGTCTTTGTCATTCCGCGCCGCAAGGAGCGCCGCCTCGTTGACCAGATTCTCGAGATCCGCTCCGGCGAAACCCGGCGTCCCCCGGGCGAGCACCCGGATATCCACGTCGTTCTCCAACGGCACCCGCCGGCTGTGCACCTGCAGGATGCCTTCGCGCCCCTTGATGTCGGGACGCGGCACCACCACCCTGCGGTCGAACCGGCCCGGCCGGAGCAACGCCGGGTCCAGCACATCGGGCCGGTTGGTGGCGGCGATGAGGATCACGCCGTCGTTGGCCTCGAACCCGTCCATCTCCACCAGCAACTGATTGAGGGTTTGTTCCCGCTCGTCGTGCCCGCCGCCGAGGCCGGCGCCGCGCTGGCGTCCGACGGCGTCGATCTCGTCGACAAAGACGATGCACGGCGCCTGTTTCTTGGCCTGGACGAAAAGGTCCCGCACCCGGGAGGCGCCCACGCCCACGAACATCTCCACGAAATCCGAACCGCTGATGCTGAAGAACGGCACACTGGCCTCACCCGCGATGGCCCGCGCCAGCAGGGTCTTGCCGGTGCCCGGCGGGCCCACCAGAAGGCAGCCCTTGGGGATCCGTCCGCCGAGGCGGGTGAACTTCTTGGGGTCCTTGAGAAACGCGATGACTTCCTGCAGCTCGTCCTTGGCTTCGTCCACCCCGGCCACGTCGCTGAACGTCACCCGCGTCTGGTTCTCGTTCAGCAGCCGCGCCCGGCTCTTGCCGAACGACATGGCCTTGCCGCCCCCCGCCTGCATCTGCCGCATGAAGAAGATCCATACGCCCACCAGGAGAAGCATGGGGGCCCAGTTCACCAGCAGCACGAAGTACCAGGGAGAATCGTTCTCGGGTTTGGCGGCGATGCGGATGTTCTTCTCCCGCAGCGTCTTGACCATGTCCGGGTCGCTGGGCGAGAAGGTCCGGAACCGCTCGCCGCTCTGGTACTTGCCGTGAACGTGCTGGCCCTGGATCGTCACCTCCTGGACGTCGCCGCGCTCCACCGCGGACCAGAAGTCGCTGAAAATGATCTCGGGCTCGCGGCCCTGCTGCCGGGTGAAGACGTTGAAGAGCAGCAGGAACATCAATCCGAGAACGAGCCACAGGGCAAGGTTTTTTGTCGCTTGGTTCAAGGGGGGGTTCTCCAGCCGTCACTGTCCGTTGGAAAAGTTACCATACGGGTATGGTTACTTCAATAAGAACCGGAACGACCCAAGTCAACCGAGGGGCCTTCTGCAAGCGCACTACGAGACCTTGACCCGCCAGACCGTTCGGGTGTCGGACTCGACCTTGGCGAAATCGCTCCGGGCGCAACCGGGAACCCACACGATTTCCTCCCCCGCCAGGAGCAGCGGCAGGGTCCGGCGCCGGGAACGCGGCACCTTCCCGTCGATGAAGAGGTCCTTGAGCTTCTTGTGCCCGGTCATTCCGAGGGGCCTGAGCCGGTCGCCGGGCCGGGGATTGCGAAGGCGGAGCGTCCCGCCGTCGCATTTCAGACGGGAGAGGTCGAAGGCCGCCTCGTGATCGCCCTCCGGTATCTCCCGGCTGGTGGAGCGCCACGCCGTGACCCGGACCCCGGCCTCGGGGACCACCACCTCGCCCTCCAGCGGGAGCGGGTAGGAATAGTCTTGCGTCCGCGGGGCCTCTGGGCGGGGGCCTCCGGCCGACCGCATCAGCCGCACCGATTCGTATTCCCGGATCACCGTCCAGGAGCCGGGGAGCGACACCCCTGCATGGGGACGGGTTCCGCCGATTGCCTTCAGCACGGCGTCTACGTGGGCGAAACCGATGCGCCGAAGCGTCCCCAGGCCCCGGTTCAACCAGAATCGCACCATCCGGGGCCGGAGCTCGGGTTCAAGCCCCAGGAAAGCGGCGCGGTCCAGCGCGTCCCCGCTGGTGACTCGCGGGTAGGCCGTGGCCACCTGCCGCTCCAGCAGCTCGTGGTCGGACCGCAGCATCCCGGCGAGCCGGGCAAGACGGTGATCGAGACCGTCATCGGTCTGTTCCCGGAGTCCCGGCAACACGGTCCGGCGGATCCAGTTCCGCAGATAACGGGTGTCGCGGTTGGTTCGGTCTTCCCGGTAGTCCAGCCCCCGGCTTCCCAGATATTCGAGGATCTCGTCCCGGGAGACCTCCAGCAGCGGGCGGATCAACAGCCTCCCCTCGGCCCCGGCGGCGTCCCGGGCCAGGGGCCGCACCGCCGGCATGCCCGCCAGCCCCTCCGGGCCGCAGCCGCGAAGCAGCCACATCAGCATCGTCTCCACCTGATCGCCGCGGTTGTGCCCCACCGCGACCTTGCCGATGCTCCGGGTGGCGGCCACCTCGGCGAAGAATCGGTAACGCCGCTCGCGGGCCAGCGCCTCGAAGTTCCCGGGATGCCGATCCCGGCCGGACCGCGCGGGGTCCAGACCCGTGATGTGGAACGGCAGTGACAGATCGGCGGCGACGCGGCGGACGAACTCCCCGTCGTCCCGGCTCTCGTGCCCGCGGATGCCATGCTCGACATGGGCCACTTCCAGACGCAGGCGGAGGGATGGGCCGATCTCGTGGAGGATGTGCAGCAATGCGACGGAATCCGGACCGCCGGACACACCCACCAGCACCGCGTCTCCTGGCGCCAGCATACGGTCCCGTACAAGGGTCTCCGCCAGCTTTTTGTCGAGGCTCATGAAGGCAGGAAGGTTTGTGGCCCCGCTTCGCGGGTGCTATTACCTTGACAAATTTCAGGATACACCGCGCCCGAGCCGCCCACAAACAAAGAAACCCAAGGAAAATCGCGAACAACCCAAGGAGCAACCACATGGCCCCAACGTTGAACCCGCCCCGGAGAATCCTTCTCGGACCCGGCCCCAGCAACCCGCATCCACGGGTCCTGGAGGCGCTGTCGGCCCCCGTCGTCGGGCATCTCGACCCGGAATTCTTCAAGATCATGGAAGAGAGCAAATCCATGCTGCGCTGGCTGTTCCACACCGAGAACGAGCTGACCTTCCCGGTGTCGGGCACCGGCAGCGCGGGCATGGAGGCCTGCCTCGTGAACCTCATCGAGGAAGGCGACACGGTGCTGGTTTGCGTCAACGGCGTCTTCGGCACCCGCATGGCGGACATCGTCGAGCGCCTGGGCGGGAACCTCGTCAAGGTCGAGGCCCCCTGGGGCGAGATCATCCGGCCGGAACAGGTGGAGCAGGCGCTCAAGGACCACAAGGTCGACATCGTGACGCTGGTGCACGCCGAGACCTCCACCGGGGTGCTGCAGCCGGTGGAAGCGATCTCCCGGCTCACGCATGACGCCGGCGCCCTGCTGGTGCTGGATACCGTGACCTCGCTGGGGGGCTGTCCGGTGACCATCGACGCCTGGAACGTCGACGCCACCTACAGCGGCACCCAGAAGTGCCTGAGCTGTCCGCCGGGTTTGTCGCCGGTGTCGTTCAACCAGGCCGCGCGCGACAAGCTGGGCCGGCGCAAGGGCAAGGCCAAGAGCTGGTATCTCGACCTCACCATGATCGAGCGCTACTGGGGCGAGGACCGGGCCTACCACCACACCGCCCCCATCTCCATGAACTACGGCCTCCACGCGGCCCTGAGCGAGGTGGAGAAGGAAGGCCTGGAAGCCCGTTTCAAACGCCACGAGCTGAACCACCGCGCGCTGGTGGCCGGCCTCGAGGTCCTGGGCATCCCTCTCGCGTCACAGGAGGGCCATCGCCTGTGGATGCTCAACAGCGTCAAGATTCCCGAGGGAGTCAACGACGCCGCCATCCGCAAGCGGCTGCTGCTGGACTTCAACATCGAGATCGGCGGCGGCCTCGGCGCCCTCGCCGGCAAGACCTGGCGCATCGGGCTGATGGGAGAATCGAGCCGGCGGGAGAACGTGGTCGCCCTCATCGAGGCGCTGGGGCAAATCCTGAAAGACGAAGGTGCCGAGGTTCCGGTGACGGATGCGGTCGGGGCCATCGAGAGGGTGTACGCGAGAGGGTAGTCGCCTCGGGTCTGACACCGACCCCTCCGCACGAAGGCCACAGAAAGAACAGATCGTCTTTCTTGACCGCATCCAACTCGGTCAGCCGGGCGCGCTCAGACGGATTGGATTGACATGGCACGCCTAGATGACCTCCTTCCCAACACGTCAGTAAGTGGCGTCCTGCCCGATGGCCTTGTCACGGTCGTCAATGTCCAATGGTACGGCTCCGAGGCACCAGAGCTCACGTACAAGGACGCGAAAGGCAAGGTCGCCAACGAACTCCTCCACCGTCACGATGAGCCTCGGTTGGAGGTGGTCGAAGAGGGCCGGCCGTGGAGCCTAGACGGCGATGGACGGCTGTTTCGGCTCGTGTCCGAAGCCCACCGTATACGGCTCGCTCACCTGTTCGATCCAGTCCTGGCTGTACATACTAGGCGCTAGGTGGCCAAGTATTCGACGTTCTGGGGCAGGTCGTGTTCGACGGCAAGCCCCTGCGCGAACTGCTGGCGCCGCAGTCGATGGATGCGAGCAGGGTCCACCGTATCCGGGAGGATATGGAACGCGCGGAAGCCAGACGCCTTCAACCTCACTATATCGAATCGTTCTTCCTTGAGGCTTTCAAGGACCTCGGGGGAACGGCCCGCCAACGCGAACACCGTCGCTATGAAGCTGCGCGGGTTCCCGCTTCGATACGGAACAGGGATCGCCTGATCGGCCTGGGGGAACCCGTACTCCCGCGATACGAGCGCATCGTATTCGCGAAGAACCTTATCGCTCCGCAGGGACAGCCCCTGGCGGCGTTCGTGTGTCCGGGACATCCTCTTCTTGATGCGACGCTTGATCTCACGCTGGAGCGGCACCGCGACCTCATGCGTCGCGGTGCAATTTTGGTCGACGAGCGGAATCCGGGCGAAAGCCCAAGGATGCTCTTTTATCTTGAACATGCAGTCCAGGATGGTAGTCAAACCCGTTCAGGAGACCGTCGCATCGTCTCGAAGCGGATGCTCTATGTGGAGATGGATGCGGACGGCAATGGCCGACACCTGCACTATGCCCCTTATCTCGACTACCGCCCCCTCAAGCAGGAAGAACCGACAGCGGCCGAGATCCTTCAGCGACCGGAATGTGCGTGGCTGGATCGCGACCTGGAAAGCAAAGCGCAAGGCCACGCAATCGCTCATGTGGTTCCGGACCATGTCCGCGAGGTCTCGGGACCTCGACTGGAACTGATTGCAAAGACAGAAGCCGCTGTGAAGGAACGACTCACCAAGGAAATCACCTACTGGGATCACCGCGCGGAGGAACTCAAGCTCCAAGAGCAGGCCGGAAAGACAAATGCACGCCTCAATTCCAACGAGGCGCGACGTCGCGCGGACAATATTCAGGCCCGCCTCGAGAAAAGGATGTCGGAGCTTCAGCTCGAAGCGAAGCTCTCGCCTCTCCCGCCTATCGTCCTAGGAGGGATGCTCGTCGTCCCGCTCGGCCTCCTGGCGAAGATTGCCCCTGATCAGATCGCGAAGCCGAGCGTTTCCCCAGATACCCAAGCTGCGGCCAAGCGAGCACGCGAAATCATCATGGACGTCGAATGCAGGCTTGGCTTCGAGCCGATTGATCGGGAGTTCGAAAAACTCGGTTACGACATCGAGAGCAGCGTGCCGGGTACGGGACGCCTCCGCTTCATTGAGGTCAAGGGTCGCGCGGCGAACGCTGCGACCATCACCGTTACCAAGAACGAGATTCTTTACTCCCTGAACAAGCCTGACGATTTCATTCTCGCCATCGTCGAGTTCAATGGCGACCTCCAAGACGGCGACCATCAGGTCCACTACGTCCGGAACCCATTCCAGCGCGAGCCGGATTTCGGCGTAACCAGCGTGAACTACGACTTTGCCGAGTTGCTCGCGCGGGCGGAGGCTCCCCGATGAGTGAGCAGCCTGCGTTCTACGAGACTGTTCGGCAAAAGGCCGCGCGGCGGTGGGATCAGCTAGAGCAGGATCCGGAACTAGCCGGTCCCTGGCACCAGCTGTTCAAACAGGTACAAAGCCCGCGGCACATACTCTCCGAACTTCTACAGAACGCGGATGACGCTGGCGCCACGGAAGCATTCGTGCGCATCGAGAACCAGACATTCATATTCGAACACAACGGCGAGGACTTCTCGGAGGAACACTTCGCGTCGCTCTGCCGCTTTGGCTACTCGAACAAGAGAACCTTGCACACCATCGGCTTCCGGGGAATCGGCTTCAAGAGCACCTTCAGTCTCGGTGATTGCGTCAAATTATTTACTCCTTCCCTCTCTGTTTGTTTCTATCGCCGTCGTTTTACCGAGCCTCACTGGCTCTCGGAAAGGGGGGATACCCTCGGTAGGACCCGTGTCGTTGTCGAGATAAGCGATCGGCACCGACATGGGGAGGTCGAGAAGAACCTGGACGAGTGGCTTAAGAGCCCCGTTTCATTGCTGTTTTTCAACAGCATTCGCCGGATGCAGATCGGTGATCGGGAGATGCATTGGGGTAGCCTGGGCCCGGGCCCTAGACGGCGCCGTAATAGACCTGACAACCGGTTGGGAGACACTCCTCGAAGCCCTCATCTCCAGTGGCTTTCAGATCACGGGAACTTGGCCTGTCCGTGCTTCGCAAAGATGGCGAATGGTTTCGATGGGGACGAATGCCCTGGCCTCCTACATCGTGCTCGCCTGCCGTTCTCGGCCAGAAGATGCCCCCCAGATTGCTAGCAATCAGTTCCGGAACGAGTTGAAACGAACGCTGCCGGCCGCGCTCCGTCATCTTCAGCAAGGCAACATCGCGCCGGTTGACTTTGCACAAGCGGCCATCGGCCCAGGCATGGCGGTCTACTCCAAGTACAGCCGGATCTTGGACTCGGCTGGACAGGCCATGACGGTGCGGACCGCTCTCGGGATCGTCAATCAGGCACTGACCGAGGTGCTCAGCGAGCTTGAGGACGATTTCGACAACGAGACCCGCTGGGCGATTTCCTGGTTCGAACAGAACGGGTTCAGCGAAGATGATTACGGCGATGCCGAGCTTCTGAGCAAGGCGAAAGTTACTTCGGTGGAAGGCCTACACCAAGCAGGAATCGTAAAGCGAGGCGGTGGCAAAGTGCGGCTGCTCGCCCCGCCCGAACTCCCTTCCGATTGGGACCCCGCAAGCGACAATCGGCTGACCGTCTGGGAGATGACGCACCATCTCCTACGACTCTAATTTCGGCGGCGGCAAGACCCACTCCATGCTGGCGCTCTACCACCTGTTTTCAGGCACCGCGCCGAGCGACTTGCTCGGCATTGAGGCCGTCATAGAAGAGGCGGAGATCGCCGAGCTCCCGCGCGTGAAACGTGTTGTTCTTGTGGGCAACAAGATCTCGCCCGGCAATCCGGTGAAGAAAGACGACGGCACATACGTTCATACCCTTTGGGGCGAGCTGGCCTGGCAATTGGGGGGCCGCGAAGCTTATGAACGAGTCCGAGCGGATGACGAAAAGGCGACCAGCCCTGGCGATGTCCTGCGCGAGCTGTTTAACGACTACGGTCCCGTTCTGGTTCTGATCGACGAATGGGTCGCTTATGCCAGGCAGTTGCATGATCAGGGCGATTTACCAGCAGGCAGCTTCGAGACGCATTTCACCTTCGCCCAGGCGCTGACCGAGTCCGCGAAACTGGCCAAGCATTGCTTTCTCGTTGTTAGCCTACCAGCGTCCGACACCGTGGGATCGCCGCATACGCAGGCGGATGACGTCGAGGTTGGCGGTCGACGGGGGCGCGAGGCTCTGGACCGCCTTCGCAACGCGATCGGCCGCGTGGAATCTTCATGGCGTCCTGCCAGCGCCGAGGAGGGCTTTGAGATCGTCCGCCGTCGTCTCTTCGAGCCTTTGATCGAACAGTCCCCGTCGGCTTGCTCGTAAAGCCGGAACCGGCACTCAAGCAACAGGAGGTGGAGACACCCCAAACGACCCCAGGAGGCGCGCCAACCGGCACACCTCCTACCGGGACTCCGGGAGAAACCCCGCCGATTCCCGGGTCGGACAACCAGCCGGGCGAGGGTCAACCTGCTACCGCGCTGCCGAAGCGCTTTCATGGGTCGGTTTTGCTGGACGCGACGCGCGTCGGACGAGACGCAAGCCGCATTGCCGATGAAGTCATCTCTTACCTATCCGGCCTGATGGGCGCCACAGTGCGAGTGACGCTGGAAATCGAGGCGGAGATCCCCAACGGAGCCCCTGACAATGTGGTCCGTACGGTCACCGAGAATGGCCGAACGCTGAAGTTCAGCAGCCAAGGATTCGAGAAGGATTGATGACTGCGCAGGATGTGCTGCCCTAGTGTGGTGTCTCACAAATACGCTTATGAATCTGCGAGGGCATTTTGGTTGTCGGCAAGGCGTCCTTCGACTCCGCTTCGCTACGCTCAGGACGAGCAGTGGCGTGTACCACGCGAGGAAGAGCAACGCAGCCGACGGCCAAAAGGACCCGCAGATTCATAAGCGTATTTGTGAGACACCACACTAGGGAACATCAAGAGCACGACTTAGAGAGACCAGAGCCTCTGTGTCTTATACTGACCTGTGAACGGCGGCGGGAGTATGTACCGGCTCATGAGTGACACCGTAGGTGCGGTTGTAGCGCGGACTCGGCGCCCTCGCCGGGAAGACGATCATCGTCACGTTCGAGCGAAGACCTGTCCGCGTCGACGGTGCGTTTGGGGAGGCCGACATTGACGTTGGTAGGCCACTGGCCTACAATAAGGACCCATGGACTTCGAGTGGAGCGATGGCAAGAGCGATGACTGTTTCGCCCATCGCGGCTTCGATTTCGCCTATGCAGTGCGTGCGTTCCTCGATCCGAACCGGATCGTCAGGAGGGACCGACGCTGGGATTACGGCGAGGACCGATACCGGCTGCTCGCCTCGATAGAGCGCCGCGTGTTCGTTCTGATCTACGATGCGCGGTTCAGCCATCCGCATCATCTCGGCCCGCAAGGCCAACGGGAAGGAGGTTCGGGAATATGAGCACAAAGCGCGTCAGGATTGATCCGGACGATCTGCACAGCCTGCCCGAGGGGAGGTTCGATCATGCGGTGCTGGACGGTGCCACCGAGGCGGATCTGGCCTCGCAGCAGCGAGAGGACGACGCCGAGGCGATGCGCGACATGGCCCGGTTCGCACGCCGCGTTCGCCGGCGCCTGGGGCTTACGCAGGTGGAGTTCGCGCGACGCATCGACGTGTCGCACGAGACGGTCCGCAACTGGGAACAGGGCAAGCGCGGCCCCACCGGCGCCGCCAGAACCCTGCTACGGGTTCTCGACAAGGCGCCCGAGACGGCGTTGCGGGTGCTGAGCTGAGAGGCGGCATGTAGTCCCGCGGAATCACGCTTCCGTCTCGACATCCGCGTTGACGTATAGCCGCCAGTCTTTCGACCGTGGTGCACCGTCGGCATTCGCAGCCGGCAGCAGTTTCGTAAAGTTTCGCGTGGTCTTTCGCACGTGATCCTTGAGCAGAACGGCCTTGTCTCCGGCACCGACATGTTCGAGGAGGTAGCCCAGACGCTGAGCCCAAAGGATCGAAGCGGTCTTCGAAGCGTCGACGAGGCGCTCTGGGTCCATGTCCTCACCGAGTTCGGACAGAACCCCTGCCACCCGATCGACTCCGCCGGCGCGGTGCATGTATCCGACCAGATCGACTGCCGTCGCCTCCACGGTCGAGACCAGAACTGTTCCGCGCGGATTGTTGAAGCTCTGCACGGGCACGACATCCATGTTCCGGCGCGCGACGAAGGCCACCTTGACGGAACCGCACGTGATTGCCGGCCTGTTCTTCTCGAGGATGACCTGGAATTCCTGGGGACGATGATGGGCCGCGCCGTGGTACTGTGCGGCCGACAGGAGCCCTACATAGTACTGGACCCTCCGGCGCTCCATGAGGGCCGGGATGAACTGATCCGCCGGCAGGCAGCCGACCCGCCTGTACTCGGGCGGCACGATGACATAGAATCCGCGCCCGGGGCTTGCGATCTCGCCCCTCGCCGCCAGACGGCTCAACGCCTGCCTTGCCGCCTCGTCAGAGACGCCTAGCGCCGGCCGGAGCTCGGCTGAGGTAAAGTAATACTGGCCGCGAGCCGCCAGATCCGCGATGACGTCGCGAGCACGCGGTGCGGCATATGCATACATGGCACCCGCAAAGTAACACTTTTCATCATGTTATGATAGCGCAATCGTATCCGGTTTACCGCATTGCGCCCCTAGCGCCGACCAGCGTCAGTTGCGCCCGTCCTTGATTCGTCTGAAGACCTCCTATATTTTCCGACGAAGGAGAAGCGTATCATGTCCACGACGGAAGCCATTCGAAGCCGCATACGCTTCCGCGATCTGGTCGATGACCGGGTCGGCGAGGGAGTCTTCAGGGTCGATCGGTCCATCTATACCGACAAGGCCGTCTTCGAGGCCGAGATCGAGCGCATCTTCGAGGGCGGATGGGTTTTCCTCTGCCACGAAAGCCAGGTAGCGAAGCCGGGCGACTATTTCGCGACTGAAATCGGACGCCAGCCGGTTTTCGTCATGCGCCAGCAGGATGGATCGCTTGGCTGCTTCATCAATGCCTGTTCCCATCGGGGCGCCGTGCTGACCCCGCTCAAGCAGGGGACCGCGAATGTGCTCACCTGCCGTTTCCACGGCTGGGTGTACGACCGCGGCGGACGCTGCATCAGCATCAAGAACGAGGAGGCGGGGTACCCCGCTACGGAACGCTCGCGCGAAGGTTTCAACCTCCGTCGGATCGGCGCCCTCGACTCCTATAAGGGGTTCGTGTTCGGGAGCCTGAGAAGCGATGTGCCCACGCTCCAGGACCATCTGGGAGCCGCGGCGCGCTGGATCGACCTCCTGGCCGATCAGGCGCAAAATAGGCTGGAAGTCGTGCCTGGCTGCTCCACCTACGTAGTGCACGGCAACTGGAAGCTCCAGGCCGAAAACAGCGTCGACGGCTACCACGTGACCACGCTCCACCGCGTGTTCGCCTCCACCACGGCCCAGCGCGAAGCCCGTGACGCCACGGCCGGCATGGGCCGGACCGAGTCCGGGCGCATCAGGGGCAAGGTGCCGAGCGGCACCTACGACCTCGGCAACGGGCACATGGGGCTATGGGCGCTCCACACCACGCCGCACGTCCGCCCGATCTACGAGGCGCGGGCGTGGCTCGAAGAGAATCTCAAGCCGGCCGAGGTCGACTGGATCCTCAACCGCGGCCGCAACCTCTGCCTGTTTCCCAACGCGATGCTGATGGACAATCCGTCGACGCAGATCCGGTTGGTGAAGCCGGTCTCGGCCGGATTGACCGAGGTCTCGGTCTACTGCATCGCCCCGAAGGGAGAAAGCCGGACGGCGCGGGCCGCGCGCCTCAGGAAGTTCGAGGACTTCTACCTTACGGCCGGAATGGCGACGTCGGACGATGCCGCCGCGCTCGAAGCCGTCCAGGACGGCTCTCTTGGACCGCCAAGCCAGTGGAACGACATGACCCGCGGCCTGTCCGTCATGGTCGCCGGCCCCGACCGGGACGCCCGTGACCTGGGCTTCGAGCCGGCGGCGTCCTGCCCCGACTGGGAGCACGAAGGAATGTTTCACGGCTTCTACCGCGCCTGGCTGGATCGTCTTGAGAAAGATACGGGCGCCGCATGAACACGAACGGCATCGACGCCGCGCTGGAGCGTGAGGCCACGGCCCTCATCAACCGCGAGGCGATGCTGCTGGACCGGCGCCGGTGGAAGGAGTGGCTCGAGCTCTATGCCGAAGACGCCGTGTACTGGGTGCCGGCCTGGGCAAGCGAGGAGGAGACCACCACCGATCCCGAGACCCAGCTCAACCTGATCTATCTCAAGAACCGCGGCCGGCTCGAAGACCGGGTGTTCCGGATCGAGTCACGCCAATCCTGGGCTTCGCTTCCTCTCGACCGCACGGTGCACGTGATCGGCAACGTGCTGGTGGAGAGCGCGGAGGGAGACGTGATCGAGGCCACCGCCAACTGCATCGTGCACGTCTACGGCAAGAGAGGGGCGGCGACCCGCGGCAGCCGCTACGACTTCGCGTTCAGGCGTATCGGCGGCGCGCTGAAGATCGCCCGAAAGAAGATCACCTTCATCGACGACCGGCTCGACGGGCCGATCGACGTCTATCACTTGTAGAGAACCTTGCTGAGCCTTCAGAAGATTGCCCCCGGGGTCGGGGGAATCGCGCTTCGCGAGATCGAGCCGCGCGAACCCGGGCCCGGCGAGATACTGATCCGGGTCGGCGCGGCGGGGATCTGCGGCACCGACCTGCAGATCTACAACTGGGCGCCGCGCATGGCGCGCCGGATGGTGCTGCCGCGGGTCCTCGGGCATGAGGTCTCGGGCACCATCGAAGCCGCCGGCCCCGGGGTTGAAGGCCTTGCGGCCGGCGATCGGGTAAGCCTCGAAAGTCACATCTTTTGCGGCGGCTGCCGGTCCTGCCGGCTGGGACGCGCCCATCTTTGCGAGAACACCCGCTACCCGGGCATCGACATCGACGGCGCGTTTGCCGAGTACCTGACGGTGCCCGCGTCCATCGCATGGGTGAACCCGGCCGGCCTCGCGCACGAGACGGCGGCGATGCTTGAGCCGTTCGGCATCGCCGTCCATGCCTGCCTCGCGGGCGCCGGCGTTGCCGGGCTGTCGGTGCTGGTGAACGGTTGCGGGCCCATCGGACTGATGACGGTGGCGGCCGCACGTGCTCTGGGCGCCGTCAAGGTCATCGCCTGCGACATCAACCCGGTACGTCTCCGGGCGGCCGAAACCATGGGCGCCGACCGCGCGGTGGATGCCGGCAGCGAGGATTTGGCGCGCGTGGTGGGCGATATGACCGGCGGGGCGGGCGCCGATGTCGGCGTGGAATTTTCGGGCACCGAAGCCGGATTCAACGCGGTCTTTGCCGCACTCGCCAAGGGCGGCGACTTCCGGCTGGTGGGCGCGCCGCCGTCGGCGATCCCTGTCGACTTCACCTACTGGCTGCTCAAATGCCCGGCCATGCACAACATCCACGGGCGCCTGATCTGGCAGACCTGGCAGCGCGCCACCGAACTCCTGGCGGCGGGCGCCGTCGATCTCGCCCCGATCCGCAGCCACGTCCTGCCGCTCTCCGAAGCGCCCCGCGGATTCGCGCTCATCCGGGACGGCGCGGCTCTCAAGCCCGTCCTCGTGCCGGATCCGTAGAAAGCGAACACGCGGCGCATCGGCGGTCGAAGCCATGCCCGGAGTGTCGCCAATCGGCAGGGGCCGGCTGCGTTGCTCTTCCTCGCGTGGTCCCGCCACACGGGCGGGTTTGAAACCCGCCCCTACATGTCATCGCGCCTTGCCGGCAACGAAAAGCCCCGTTGGTACCCATATGTATGTACAGCCCACCAGGTTGTCCGCCGATCGATTTTGAGCCACAGTCAACTGTGTCGGGGGAGCCCCCAAATGGGCAATCCCGGATTGGATCATGACGGTATTCGTGGACACCCGTGCCGATCTCACGCTCGAAGCCGCCCGGCGGGTGGCCTGGGAAGGCGAAGGGGTCGAACTCGGCGCCAGGGCGCTCGCGGCAATGGCCCACGGCCGGGATCGGCTGGAACGCATTCTCGACCATGACCCGGAGGTCACGATCTATGGTGTGACAACGGGTCCGGGCCAGCTCGCCGGGACGAAACTCACGCCTGAAGAACGCGAACAGTGGGCCGGCATGTCGCCGGTTGGAGCGGCGGTGTCCTGGGGCGATCTGCTGCCCGAACGCGTCGTACGCGCCATCGTCCTGGCGCGGCTGGCCAACTTCGTGGAGGGCCATGCGGGGGTATCGCCGGAGATTGCCCGGGGCGTTGCTGCCATGCTGGACGAGGACAAGATGCCCGGGGTCCCGACACAGGGCCAGGGCGGAGCGGGCGAGATCCTTTCGCTGAGCCACCTGTTCACCGATCTGGCAGAGAAGGCGAAGCCCGCTGTCAAGGATGTGCTGTGCCTGATCAACGGGTCGCCGTCCGCCACGGGCCTTGTCACCGATGCCGCGCTTGTCGCCGAGAACCGGTTCGAGCTGGCGGCGCGGGTCTTTGCGCTGTCCTTTGAAGCGTTCAACGCGCCGCTCGACCATCTCGACGCCGCACTCGGCGAGTACTGGAACAACCCCCACGACAGATGGGCGCTGGCGCGCCTTCGCGAACTGGTGGGAGACGGTCACCGCGGGAAACGGCGCCCGTATCAGGCCCCCGTGAGTTACCGCATCATTCCGCGGATGCTGGGCCAGGCCCGGCGCGCGGCGACCATGGCCGCCGAGGTCGCCGCGGAGTCGCTCCAGGCCGTGACGGACAACCCGGTATGGATTGACGATGTCGACGAGGACCATCCCTTTGGCCGTTTCGTATCGACCGGCGGCTTCCATAACCCCCACGCGGTGCTCGCCATGGACGCCCTGACCGCCGCATGCGCCAATCTCTGCGTTCTGGCCGAACGACAGGGTGCGAAGCTCCTGGACGGCGCCGTCTCGTTGCTTCCCGATCAACTGGTCGTTCCCGAAGCCGGCGACGGTGTTCCTCGCTCCTACATGGGATGTTTGCCGATGGCCCAGACCGGTTACGAGGAAGAAGCCCGCCTCTACGCCCAGGCCACGCTGCTACCCGGCAGCGAATCGGGAGGATTCGGACAGAACGACGTGGCGAGCCCCGTTTTTCTGGCATGGTCCAAGCAGGACCGCGCTGGCCGGTGTCTCGACATGGCGCTTGCCACCCTTGTGCCGATCGCCCTGCGCGCCCTCGACGTCACCGACCGGCCGGTTCCGCCGCAACTGGCCGGACTCGAAACCACGGTCCGGGAGATCGTGCCGGATCTGGTACAGCGCAGGGCCTTCGGCCCCGTGGTGGCCTCGATCGTCGAGGCCTTGCGCCGCGAGGTCTATCCGGCGTAACGCGAACCGGGCCGGCGCCGACGCCCCGTCACAACACGCTTGTGATATCCGTTTTCGCAAAATCCCTACCGACGTAAAGCAACGGACAGTCACTTGTCTTTGCGACTTCATAGGCAAAGCAGTCGCCGAAGTTCAGCCCGGCGGGATCAACGCCTTTGCCCCATTGTGCATAGGCCCCGGCGACCCGCCTCGCCACGGCCTGCGTGACGCTCACAATTTCAAGGCCAAGGCCGTCGATGAGTTGGGCCATTTCGGCGCCGAGGCCCCTCCGTTCAGCAACAATCAAGGCCTCAGCGACGGTTGCGGCGGAAACCACGATCTGATCGTTTGTGGCCAAGGCCGCCGCGCAGGCCGCCGTCTCGGGTTCATCCAACAGAACCGCCATCAGGGCCGAGGTGTCGACCGCGATCATTTCGGCAAGCCGTCGTCATCGTAGAGGAAATCCTGACTGCGCGCTGAAGTGGCTCCCGCCGTCCGTTTGTCCTCGGCGGCCGCCTGCATGACGGCGATCACCGTACGGCGCGCGTCGGCATTGGGCTGTGGCTGTACCCGCACCAGCCTGACGGTCGCCTTGCCATGACGGGTAAGCACCACCTCATCGCCCGCCTCCGCACGCCGAACAAGCTCGGTCAATTGTCCTTTCGCTTCACTGACGGAGATCCGCACCGGCTGCCCCCTTCCTTGTCAAGTATCGGCTTTCAACAGTATGGTCCAATTCATGGTCCATTACAAGATAACCGCGCCCTGGAGCCTCACGAAGCCTCCTCGTATTGAACTGCCGGAGGCACCGGCTATGCCTCCCGAACCGGCAGGCTGACCTCGAAGCATCCACAGCAAAGATCGCAACGATCAAGCTCCAGAACAAGGTCGGGGGATTGATACGCATGGCTCCTCCTCGGAAGAACGGCACCTGCCGGTTACCGTAGACCAAGGCACTATAGAGCCGCGCGGTTTCCCACCTTTGTCCGGTAGGTAAAAAATTGTGAAGGCGTCGAGGGGAAGGCCACTAGTGTGGTGTCTCACAAATACGCTTATGAATCTGCGAGGGCATTTTGGTTGTCGGCAAGGCGTCCTTCGACTCCGCTTCGCTACGCTCAGGACGAGCAGTGGCGGGCACCACGCGAGGAAGAGCAACGCAGCCGACGGCCAAAAGGACCCGCAGATTCATAAGCGTATTTGTGAGACACCACACTAGGAGCGTCAATCAGCCGTGCGGGCTCGGGCGGGTTTGAAACCCGCCCCTACATCGGACGTCGGGGTCCTGCGGCGCGGGCCACTAGCAGGCTCTGTCAAAACCCTACTTCGGAGCACGGAACGCCAATCCGTCATTCCCGCGCCCCTCCCGTCATTCCCGCGAAAGCGGGAATCCAGGGGTGGTGGAGGGGTGCTACAGCGGCGTTTCCCCGCTCCACCCCGCCTGGATTCCCGCTTTCGCGGGAATGACGGAGGGGTGCGGGAATGACGATTCGGGGGCCGTTGCCTTTCTCGGATGGGGTTTTGTCAGCCTGCTAGGATTTAAGCGCCCACTCCCACCAGCGCTTGAGGCAGTCGTTGGCGACGCCGTCCGGCAGTCGGTCGGCTGCCGGGGTGGTCCGTGCGCGAAGCAGCAATTCGTCCTCGGTGAGAACGGGGCGGTCGTCGAGATAACCGGTTTCGGCCAGATAACGCTGAAGTTTCTCGAAGCTATTCTGCCGAAAACCTCGCAGGCGCGGGTCCTTGTTCTCATCGAGCGCGGCGAGAAGCCTCTCCGGATCGCCATCCAGTTCGCCGGCAATGGCAACCACGTCCTCGAAGAAATGGTCGGTCAGGGCGCCGCTGTCTTCGAGCGCGTCGCGACCCACGGACCGACTCCTTCCCTGCTCCCACAGCTCGCAAAAGACCTCGAGCAGGTCCAGCCTCGACGTAATTTCCGCCGGAGGGACCGAACGGGAGCCCAACCTCTCGGCGAGCGCAGTGCCTGACACCGTTTCCCACTGTCCCGCTCGCTCGATTCCGTTCAAGAGAAAATCATGCAACAGGTCCGGATTGTCCCACAGGACGTAAAAGAAATGCTGCTCGGTGCAGCCGAGCGCGGGACGGAATGCCGGCACCCCGAGAACCGCTCCATATTCCTCGGGCGACAACCCGTTGGGCGCCGGAACCGTCGGTCCCGGATCGACGCGGAGCACATCCGCTCCGCTCACGCTGACCGCGTTCGTTCGGATCAGGCCCAGATCGATCTCGGCGGCGATGTCGCAGGCCTCCTTGCCGAGCGCATCCCGAATCCGGTCGACATCGAGAGGGTCGCTGGTGAGATAAAAGATCTGGCGGCCCTGGTCTCTGGCGACGCACCCGAGACTTCGTACGATGGCCTCGAACCGTTTGGGGTCGCTTTGGTCGAGCGCTTCGTCGAGAAACAGCGGCAGGACCTTTCCCTGCTCCGCCTCCTCGGCGAACGCGATTCGTGCGGCCAACAGCAACTGCGCCCGCGTGCCGTCCGAGAGCTCATCGAGTTCCCGTACTTCTCCGCTGCGCGACTCACGAGCAAAGAGCCGGGGAGTCCCGTCGCCCTTGCCCAGCTCCAGTTTATAGTGGTGATAGGTGAACATGGAAAAATGGTCACGTGCGCGTTCGAAGACGCGGGGCATCCGGGTATGCTCGTATTCATCCTCGGCCGCGTGGATGAGGAATTTCCCTGCTTTCGCGTACAGCGCCTCGTCGCGGAGATCCCGCAATTTGGCCCGGGCATCTTCACGGACCGCAATGACGTCCTGCATGGCGTTGCCGCTTCTTGCCGCGTTCATCTCGGCAAGAATCTCGGCAATCTCGTTCCTCAATTGGCTCGCTCTCGTCTCCAGGTGCGACAAATCCTCCTTGAACCGCTCGAGGGACTGCCGGTCGCATTCGGCCAATTCCGATTCCCCGGCTTTCTCAAGCTCGGTGCAATCGAGACCGATCTGGCCTTCAAGGATTGTCTTTTCGCTCATCAGGTGGCGATAGCGCTGCAATGAATTGAGTCGTGATATGAGGCCGTTCAGATCCCCCTCACTGAGGGCCGCCTCCCCATAGATCCGTCTGATGGAACCGAGAGTCGCCTCGCGGTCGGCGGTATGCTCCTCGATTTGACCTGTCATCGTCTGTTGGTCGGAGATTGCCTGCACCAGCCGCGAGTTCCGGTTCACGAGGTTATTGATCCGCGCCCCGGCCGTTGCGGCATCTCCAGGCCGCGGTTCGCCATGCTGTTCCAGAATGCCGGCCAGGTCGGCCAAAAGAGCGGCATACTTTCGTTCAAGGCCTTCCACCTTGCCTGCCGCGGCTTCGTCGTTGCCACGGGCCAGACGGACGTGGTCGAGAGCGCGTGCAAAGTCCACGAGCTCGGCGTCGGGAGGAAGCGTATCAAGGCCAAGTCTGCCTTTGAGTTCCTCTCTGCGGGCATCGAGAGCGGCTCTTGGTTCGGACAAACCCTCCAGTTCGTTTTCGAGCGCTTGCCGTTCCACGCCACGGTCACGCGCCCGCTGCAAAGAGGACTCGAGCACCGCGGTTTGGCGCTCCAGGCCGCGCAGTCGTGACTCCACGGACGGAAGATCCCATTTGCCGGGTTGTTCAAGGCTCAGCTTCTCAAATGCAGCCCGCGCGGCCTGTCTGGCGGCCTTGGAGCTTCGCCGATTGCCTACCAGCAACACCGCCAGGGCGATGCCACCGGCCAGACCTCCAAGCGGTCCGGCGAACGGGACCAGGTCGGGCGGCACCGGCACCTGCGCCTGCACCGCCAAGGCGATCCTGGTGCCCAGATCTCCAAGCAGGGCTGAGGGCGGATCGACGAGGACGGCCAGTCCGGCGCTGGCCAACAGCATCGCGAGGGCCAACAGGAGCCAGGGCCACCGGGTACGGAGCCTGTTGGCGAGACGGTCAGGTTCGGGCACCCGCAGCCAGGAACGTAGAGCTTCCATGGCGTCCCGCGACGTTTCGAAGACTCGGTCGCCGTCTTCGGGTGTATCCACGCGCTCAAGTAGACGGAGCCTTTCGTGGATGGCGCCGGCCCGGGCATCATTTGCGTGGCTTGAACGCAGGAAATCGAACAGCTCGCCATGCTCGGGCAGAGTCAGGGCGATAGGGTCGACATCGCCACGACCTATCGCGGACAAAGCCGAGGCAAGCCCCCTTCGGGTAGCCCCGCGTTCGCTTCTTGCCGCATCAAGCTCCAGTTCGATGCGTCGCAACTCGTCCGCATTCTCGCGCCAGGCCGCAAGATCGGCCTGCTCTATCGGGCTGTCAAGAGCGGTTTTCTGTCGAGCCTCGCGAACCTTGCGCAGCTCCTCTTGCAGAGAACGCACCCGTTCCGCGAGCGTATCCGCCTGTTCCTGGTGCCGCGCGACGTCCTCGACCTCCTTGCCCGTCATCCTCGCCAGTGCGCCGGGCAAAGCCTCGATCTGCTCCACGACGCCGGCAAGCTCTTCCCGGCGGCGCGCAAGTCCGATGGCACGTTCGACAAGGGCGAGCCGACGGGTGGCGGCTTCCGCCTCATCGAGCCGGCCCCTCAGTCTTCCAATTTCATCCGCGCGCCGCTGGAGACCGGTCTGCCTTGCGAGCGCCTTCTGCACTTCGTCCGACGCCCTGTTGAAATCGTTGCGTTGGCGGCGACTGTGGTAGCGGGTCACGCCGGGGAACAGGTCGGAGGCAATCTTGTCCAGATCGAATCCGCCGGACATCTGCCGCCGAATATCCGAGGCGATGTCGGCTGTGCCGTCCCGAGACGGATCGATCAAATCCCGGAGGTGCAGAAAGAAACAGCGGTGGTTATGGGATGGGGGAAGATTTGGCGAAACGGTGCTCTCGCCGCCGCGTTGCCAGGTGATGCGCTTCCCTTCGCGCTGCCCCCACCACGATTCTCCGTCCCATTCGAACTCGCCGTTTACCGACGTAAACGCAGAGGAGCCGCGGTCTTCCCAGTACAATCCCTTGATGGCGCGACAGATGCTCGACTTGCCGATCCCGTTCGGCCCGTATACGACGTGGAAACCCGGTCCCGCCGCTTCGATTTCAAACGGTTGGCTGATACCCGGCAGCCGATTGATGGCGAGCCGCTTCAGTATCACGCCGGACCGCCTTGCTCGCGGCCGGAAAGCATGGTGTTCAAGGCCGCCTTCCCCGCCTGGAAGAGAACCTCACGCAGGGCATCGTCCGACAACGGATCCGTGGCGTTGCGATGTTCGTGAACGGGCTGCCAGACAGGCTCTCCGGCGAGTTCGGTCAACTCCGCGCGCGCCTTGTCGAGCAGCGCCCTCGACCGGTCATCGTCGTACCTGAGCATCAGGAGCCGTTGCGCCATCAGAGCCGCGGGATCATCTCCTGAAGCGATTTCCGCGAGGTTCAACCGCAGCTCCATCGAGTCGATGATTCTGTTGAAGAAGACGGCCGCGCCGTCGACGATTCGCCCCATCGAGTTCCACTCCCCGCCTGCAATCCACCGTCGGATTTCCTCAAAACAGCCGCTTGTCCCGGTGAGTTGCACGCGCAGACCGAGCGCGCGGGGAAGGGGGGCGCCTTCTCCGAGTCGGCGGACGAGTCTCTCCGCTTCCCTCATCAGCCTGTCGCGTACATCGTCGAGATGCTCGAGCCCGTCCACTCGCACGGCCATAGGCTCCCATCGCAGGGGCGCGAGGGGGACCTGCCTGAGGTCGATGTTGCCGTCATGGGACACGTCCAGGAGCCAGGGGCCATGGGGGCCCGTTTCCGACGGGTCGAGCCCGACAAGTGAACC
This sequence comes from uncultured Binatia bacterium (SeqCode), assembly GCA_965221155.1. Classification (GTDB taxonomy): domain Bacteria; phylum Desulfobacterota; class Binatia; order UBA9968; family JAJDTQ01; genus JAJDTQ01. The sequence continues at coordinate 5,136,352 of OZ244869.1, forward strand.
GAGATAACCGCATGGCCGGGTGCCCGCCGACGCGGATAGCGTCCCGAGTGACGGCTTGTGGATGTGGCCCAGAAGCCAGGCGTCGTAGCCGGTGTCGTCAAGCTCGGCCTGCCTGATGGGCGCGTAGTGCCCGCCGGACGCGTCCAGATCGGCGTGCAGCAGACCGATCCTGGCAACGGGAGGCGACGGCGCCGGAAGCGGCTGCTTCAGCAGTTCCGCCACCGGGCTTTGGCGCACGCGCGCTTCACGGAAAGACCAGCCGACAACCTGGACAACCGGAGACCCGTCCTTCGATATCATTCTCGCTTCCCACTGGCCGCCGGCACCCAGCAGGGTGAAACCGTCGATCAGCGCCGCGAGCCGCGGCAATGCCTCGACATCGTGGTTGCCGGCCACGGCGATGACCTCGATCCCGGCGTCCAACAGGCGCCGGACGCCTTCCTCAAGCGGCGCCATTGCCTCGAATCTGGCATTGGTGCTTTCAACAACGTCGCCGGCAAACAGCACCGCGTCGATCCGGTTTTCAATCGCCAAATCCACAGAAAGTCGGAGCGCGGCCGCGGGCGCAAGTTCTTCCACGGCTACGCCGAGGGATGCAATCCCGTCGGGCACGCCCGAACAGACCGTGCCGAGGTGAACGTCGCCGATTGCGAGGATGGAAGTGCCTTCGTTCATTTTGTTGACCTGACCGACCCGCTAGTGTTGTGTCTCACAAACAGTTTACGAATGCGCTGAAATTTTGGTTGTCGGCAAGGCGCGATGACTTGTAGGCGCGGGTTTCAACCCCGCCCGTGTGGCGTGCACCACACGAGGAAAAGCTTCGCAACTGACGACAGAAAATGCACAGATTTGTAAACTTGTTTCTGAGACACCACGCTAGCGCTCGGAAAATATACATTTGGGCCGAATTGATTGCAACGGAACCGACGGCGCCGAGTAGGCATTTCGTTTGTCGCTTCTTCTACATAGTGGCGACCATGGACTGCTCATCGTCACCGGCTACCGGCCGAACGAGATTTGGATGCTAAGCTGAGAGAAGACCAAGCGGCTGCAAAAGCGGTCATAATATAGGTCTTCAAACTAACTGGTAGACAAAATAACCTTTTGTTATTGCTATACTATGGACGATATGGAAAAGGACATGAAAACGGTCATACTGGCGGCCTCACGCAAAGCAGATGACCGCAAGGAAACCACATGGAGCCTCTGCTGATCGCAGAAGGCTCAAGGCACCGCACCGGGTTGACCGACTTCGCCGTTGAACTGGCCGCGCGATCCGCAGGCTTCACCCGCAGCCTGCCGCTAGGTGTACACCCGGCGCTTGGGACGCTGGTCCGGGCGATGAACTGCTACTATAGCAACTTGATCGAGGGACACGACACTCATCCCGTCGATATCGAGCGCGCGCTGAAGGGCGACTACAGCGCCGAGCCGGAAAAGCGCAGTCCCCAGCTTGAGGCGGAGGCCCACGTCGCAGTACAGGAATGGATCGACGGCGGCGGGATCGAGGGCCGCACGGCCACCACCGCCGGCCTGATGGAAATCCACCGCCGATTCTGCGAGCGACTCCCCGAAGAACTGCTGTGGGTCGAAGAGCCGGACACAAGAGAGCGCCTTCGGGTCGATCCTGGTGCGCTACGCGAACGACATGTGCAGGTCGGCCGGCACATCCCGGTGAGTCCGGGCGCGGTGCCGCGTTTCCTGGACCGGTTCGAAGCTGCCTACAGCAATCTTGGCAAAGCCGACACGATCCTGGCTTCCGCCGCCGCGCATCACCGTCTGCTGTGGATTCACCCGTTCCTCGACGGCAATGGGCGTGTCGCCCGCCTGATGTCCTACGCCATGCTGCGGACGTTCTCGATACTGGCGGTGTCTGGTCCATCGCACGGGGCCTCGCGCAACGTCGAAGACTACAAGATGTTACTTGCCGCTTGCGACGCGCCTCGCCGCAACGACCTCGATGGACGAGGCGACTTGAGCGAAGAGGCGTTGGCGGAATTCACTCGGTTCTTTCTCCAAGTGTGCATCGATCAGGTGAAAGTCATGGAGAACCTGATGGCCCCGGACCGGCTGCGGACCCGAATCCTGATCTGGGTCGAAGAGGAAGTGCGGGTCGGCGCCCTGCCGCCGAAATCCGGCGCCGTGCTCGCGGCGGTCCTATTCCGGGGGGAACTGCCGCGTGGCGATGTTGCTGCAATCCTGGGGACCAGGGAGCGACAGGCACGCCGGGTGACCGCCGCACTGCTGGAGGGCGAAATATTGGTGTCGGAAAGTTCGCGTGCACCTCTGCGATTGGCTTTCCCGGCAAGGCATGCCTCGCGTTGGATGCCCGGATTGTTTCCTGAAAACCCTGAGTGACCCAAAGTTATGGAAACTTCCGTGAGGTTTAAGAAGATGCGCGGGGATTTGTGCCGTCCGCAAGGCGTGATGACCTGTAGGGGCGGGTTTCAAACCCGCCCGTGCGGCGTGCACCACGCGAGCAAGAGCAACGCAGCCGACGACGAAAAGGCACCCAGGTTTGTCGGTGGGGTGAACGCTACGGCATTTCCAGGTTCAGCGCAGATTGGCCCTCGCCTCAAGATCGGCGCAGCGCTCGATGAGCGCATCGAACCGTTCGGCATCGCCCAACAGCATGCCGTCGGAAACCATCCTGTCTTAGTCCTCAGCGAGCGCGTCCCGAGTGAAGCCGTCCGGGACCAGTTGCAGCCCACCCGAAACCGCGTTCTCATAGTTGATCCACTCGCCGTAACGTCCTTCTCGCGAAAGAACGCCGCCTTGTGGCGGGCTACCGACAGCGACAGCGCGCGGTCGGCGAGGGCGTTGCCGGCGTATCCGGCCGCGTCCAACCGCGCGACGTCGTGCCAGTGGCGGGACAGTCGCTCACCCCCGGCGGCGCTGCTGACGGCAGAACACGTGTATGGCGGTCGCCTTTTCCCAGAATGTACGTTCGGCCAGCATGACCGACGGTGAAGCCGTTGGAAGAACGATGCCAGGGAGATGAGACGCCGCGTCACACGCCACCGGACGCTTTTCGTGCGGCTCGCCGGTCCCGCGTGCGCCAAACTCAACCATGACTTCGGGCCTGACGAACCCAGGGTCGTCGAACAACGACTCATAACGAACGAGCAGCCGATCTCCGGAGGCGCGGACCTCGGCTGAAAAGCCCGCACGCCCGAGGCCCTCGCCAACCGCCGGGAGGCATTCGCCCCGGACCCATTCGGCGAGACGCGAGCGGATGGCGCTGCTCCAGCGTTGCTCCTGGCTTCGCGTCCGTGGCAGCGCCTCGGCGCCCGCGCCGGTCACAAGGTCCGGTGCGAAGGCGCGGATGTCGTAGGTAACATCGATATCCTCCGAGAAGCGGCGGATTGCCTGGTAGGTCTTTGCCAGCGACGTGCCGCCCTTGAACACGATGTCGGCGCCGAACGGCAAGTCGAACAGGACGCGCAACGTCTGGACGAGCCAGATATCCTTCTCTAGGAGGAAGGCCCGCAGCCCGCTCGCTTCCTGCGCTGCTCTCAGTGCCTCCCGCCTGTCGCGGGCCGCCAACGACTGGAACGACAACTCAACCATGCGCGACAAGGGCACTCACCGGCTCCGCCATCCAATGCGGCATGATCGCCCGCGCCTCGGCAAGCTCGTCCATATCCTCCCGAGAGAGAACAGGCAGAACAGTTTCGAGCCCCTCCTGGATCTCGGCCCGGCCAAGCCAGGCCAAGGCCCGGATGACGTCGCCTGCCCTGCGGTGCGGAGCCGTGAGCTGCCAGCGCGGCGCATGGCGCAGTTCGACTTCCAGACTACCGAACCGCAAGCGGCGATCGGGGCCGGATGTGAGATAGACCGACCGCACCGGGATCTGGGTTGTGAGGCCGAGAACATGCGCCGCGGCACCGCCGCAGGGGACGATGGTCTCGCCCCACATGGCCGCGAGCGCCTCAATCCCCTTGTCGACGCCGGGTGCGCAACGCCCAAAACGGGTTTCGACGGGTTGCATGTAGATCCCTTGGCAGATCCGCATCAGCCTCCCTGAACGCGCGAGGCGAGAGAGAGCCTGATCGACCGCCGCGCGGCCGCCGAGATGCAGCAGGAGCCCGGCACAGATCGGCGTGCCCTCCGGAAGAGAGCCGGCGTGCTCCATGATTCGTTTGGACAGGCTGGGCATGATGGTTTCTCGTAACGACTGGTTGTCGGAATATTCATGAAAAAACTGACTGAATGCAATGGTCCTGCGCTCAGTAGGACCTGTAGACGTTGGTTCCGACTCTCAGGAACTTCTTCTTCCCGGTAGTGTCACTAGAGGGACCTTCCATGGCGTCCGGCCTCCGCAAGACTGATCCTGGCGTTTACCTGTTGTGCCCCGGGGGCGGCGGCAAACCATGCCTGAGCGGCGCGAAAACCGTCTCTCAGCTTCCCGGGGACGGCGTCCAGATAGGGGGCCATCTCCGATGCTCTGTACAACCCGCCCAAAGAGGGGGGCGGCATCTTCCTCTTTTGCAGGGCCTGCCGCGTCACCTTGAGCCGCGCGGCGACGTCCGCCAAGCTGACGAGGTCCGGCTTCACCTCCCGAAGCTTCGTCCCCTTGGGAAGACCCGTCATGGCCTGCTTCACCGTCTCGGAAATCACGCCCTCCGGATCCTCCCCGACACGCGTAAATCCCAATCCGATGAGGCCCGACGCGCCAAGACCAACGGCCGCATCATCGCACCCAGCTTCGAAAAGGGTATCGAGAATCGCTGCCTCGTCCGTCCCCTCCGGCAGCGCCCACACCAGATCGAACTCGAACGCCTTCTCAGTCATGATCGCTGTCCCCCTTCAACACACAGCCATCGGCCTTCCTGAGTAACTCGCGTGCATGAGCCCGCGAGCTGCGCGGTGTACTCCAGACCGACATCCGACAGAAAACCCCGGAACGGCAGGCATCTCCTGCGTTCGCCGGACAGAGCACGTAACCCCAGGCATGCGCGCTGCGCCCCTTGGCTTCCTTGACGGTCCATCCCACAGCTTCCAGCGCCTTGAGTGCAGCTTCGACCTCCGTGCTCGGATGCCGTTTCCTTCCCACACATAGTCCTTTCAAGATGGGTTGTCAATCGACAACCCCCGGGCTGGAGGAGTCTCACACGGCCAGAGGGGATGCGACAGAACACCAGTCGATTCAGGGCATGTGATTACGGAGCGGAGTTCCCCTTGGTCGCGGCATTGCCAATAATACTAACTCGGCTCATCTGACCGGATCTGAAGGGGACGCTCCCGCATCAGGGGACGGCATTGGTGGTCTTGGGGCTGCACAAAGCGCGGGACGACTGCGGAGAATGAAGCTCCTTATCTCCGCAAGCTAAGCGGAGATAAGCTTGATGATGCCGGGAATGGATGCTATATTCCCCGCATGTTGCACGGAGAATATCCTGCGTACATCTGGCAACGCCCGGAATGGCCGCGGTTCCAGCAGGATACGGCTCGGCTCGCCAAGCACCTCGCGCGCACACGCCACATCCAGGGAAAACTGCTCGGTCGGATGGAAGCCCTGGGTTTCGAGATGCGCAGCGAAGCCACGCTGCGCACGCTCACCGAGGATGTCGTCAAGACGAGCGCGATCGAGGGAGAAATACTCGCCCCCGACCAGGTCCGCTCGTCGATTGCAGCCCGCCTCGGCCTGAACATCGGCGGCCTGCCGGCGGCGGATCGAAACGTCGACGGCGTCGTCGAGATGGCGCTCGACGCCACCCGGAACTACGCCGAGCCCTTGACGGAAGAACGGCTGTTCTCGTGGCACGCCGCCCTGTTCCCGACCGGGCGCAGCGGCATGCGCCGGATTCGCGTCGGCCAATGGCGCGACGACGCAGACGGGCCGATGGAAGTCGTCTCAGGCCCGATCGGCCGCCAGCGCGTTCACTATACCGCTCCGCCGGCCGAGTGCCTCGGGGACGAGGTATCCAGGTTCCTGGAATGGTTCCAAGGCACACCGTCCATGGAACCCGTGCTCGCCGCCGGCGTCGCCCATCTCTGGTTCGTCACCATTCATCCCTTCGAAGACGGCAACGGACGTATCGTCCGGGCCATCGCGGACATGGCGCTGGCCCGGTCGGAAGAGAGCCCCGAGCGTTTCTACAGCATGTCCGCGCAAATCCGCCTGGAGCGCAACGCGTACTACGGCATCCTGGAGAGAACGCAAAAGGGTGGCTTGGATATCACCGATTGGCAGGTCTGGTTTCTCGAATGTCTTGCGCGCGCCATCGAAGGCGCCCGGCTTACCCTCGCCGCCATCTTGACAAAGGACAGCTTCTGGGAGGCTCATGCCTCCGATAGGCTGAACGAGCGCCAAGTGAAGATCCTCAACCGGCTTCTGGACGGTTTCGAAGGGAAGCTCACCTCGTCGAAGTGGGCGACGATGAACCACTGTTCCCAAGACACGGCGAATCGGGACATCCACGATCTGATCGATCGCGGCATCCTCGTGCGTGGCCGGGCGGGCGGTCGCAGCACCACCTACGAACTCGTCCGGGGTGACCGTTGTGTATCAGCGGCAGCTTCTCGACTCCGGTGAAGCCATGTATCGGGAATTTCCTCGGGGTACCGGCAATACTCACGTCCTCCTCCACCAGAGCTCTACTGATACCTGCCAGCGCCCATCGCCTCCGTCCTGGAGGAAAGAACCCCCATGCTCCACCCCTCGCGGCCCGCACCCCAGAGGGGCTTCGATGCGGAGGAGAGGCCTGTCACACGGACAACCGACCACGTCGCTACAACACCGTTACAGGCTCCGATAAGTGTCTGCCAATATGACGTTTCTACCCATTGACCTATGTGTTCCGGTATTGCAGAAGATAGACAAGCGCGTTCTTCAACCAGAACCCGCCGTGCCAAGAAAATAAGGGAGGCATGACTTGAAAAGAATAGGAATTATAGAGCAGGAGAGGCTCAACAACATTCCTGCAAAATCTCAGGCCCAGCACGAGTTCTGTTTCCATTTGCATGACCTCATGACACGACTCTTAGTTCAAATGGAACTCCAAAAGGTCAGCCACATCAGTTTTGAGATCGGCTCCGAAGAGGACCGTCAGCTTCTTGAAAGCGGGATTCACATCTTGGACTTCCTAAACAAGTCCGGCCGTGGCGATCTTGAGCGTCGCGCTGTGATAAATCACCTTTGCATCGCCCTCTATGCGGATAGCTCCACTTCATATACGAGGGATTGAGAGCGCTCGAAAAGCGAAAATTCTCAGCGGCGTTTACTCTATTTCGAAAACCCTTCAAGGAAGGTATGCTGATTGCGGCGCAGATGTGTGCCGATGAAGAAGTGTTTTTTGATCAAATGAAGGTCGATGCGAAGAACCTTTTGACTCGACAGCGGTTAGACAAAGCGGGAATCCAGTCACTTCTGGACTCCGCCTTGAAGGCCTGTCGCCACTCTAGCTTAATCAGTGCTGACAGGATTTACGACACTGTATTCGATCGGAAGAACGATGCAGGCTTGGCCGTATTGTTCGATAAGGCGGCACATCTAGTGACCGAATTCTCGTCGATACAAACCGAGAACTATAACCTTAACTTCATATTCAAAAACCCGGAAGACAACGATGTGTACGAGAACGGCACATATAAGGAACTAGCAACACTCCTCTTCTTCCTCAATCTTCTGCAGATCGAGTTGTACTCGAGAATGCGTGAATCTAGTAAGAAATATCAAAACTGGATGATCTTCATATCCACTGGAGCGTTTGAAACACTGTTTGTGGCCGGACGGTCACGAATGACAAATTTTGTGAATCGACATTTTCCGAATTTCTAGAGTGCCCCGTCTGCCAAGCAAGAATAAAACTGAAGAAATCGGCCGCTCCGCGGTTCTTCATCGGAGAAACACTGGATTGCGATCATTGCTTTACCAGTCAACATTTTCCGGTCGGCTGGCTGTTGTCAAAAATCGACTTAGGCCGGTTTGATACCTGAGTAGTAGCCGCCCCGCTCACTGCCACGTCCGCAACTCCGGATAAACCTCCGTCGCGAACAACTCCATGCTCCGCTTGGTCTCCTCGTGGGTCATGAAGCCCGCCTGGTTCATCATGAGCAGGTGCCCTACGCCGCAGCGGTCGTGCAGGTACTTGACCTTCTCGATGACCTTCTTGGGGGTGCCGGCGATGATGATGCCCTGATCGATGAGTTCCTCGTAGTCGCGGTTGTAGCGCGCCATGCCCTTGGGATCGAAGAAGCGCGTGAGGCCCTGGGGCGGCACGAAGCCCGGCGGGGCAAAGAAGCCCACGGGGCGGCGCTTGTTGAGGTACCAGAGGAGCTTGCGGCCGCCCTCTTCGGCCTGCTTGTCGGTCTCGCCGGTGAAGGTCAGGGCGCAGTAGGCGAACTTGTCGGTGGGGGGCTCGGGGTAGTTCATCTCCTCGCAGCGTTTCCGGTAGGCGCCGAAGAGGGCGTCGGTCTGTTCGTAGGAGGTGAGCACCGTGGCCAGGGTGTAGTGGTGATCCGCCACCCAGGGCACCGCCGCCGGTTGGCTGCCGGTGATCCAGATGGGGGGATGGGGCTGCTGGTAGGGGCGCGGCCACGGGTTCACGTAGCGGTAGTGGTAGTGCTTGCCCTCCCAGTTGAACACGTCCTGGGTCTTCCACGCCTTGATGATCAGGTCGTGGGCCTCCTGCATGCGCTCCCGGGTGTCGGACGGATTGGTGTTGGCGGGGTGGATCTCGGTTCCCACGCCTCGAACGAACCCGGCGATGAGGCGCCCGCCCGATATGACGTCGAGCATGGCAGCGTCTTCCGCCACCTGTATGGGGCTCCGGTGCGCCAGCGGAAAGCCCAGGACCAGCAGCTTGGCGCGCTTGGTGCGGCGCACCAGGGTGGCGGCGGTGATGGAGACGTTGGCCGCCATGCAGGTGGCGGTGGCGTGATGCTCGTTGAGCATGATCTCCATGCCCAGCTCGTCGGCGTACTCGTACTCGTCGAGGTAGCGGTTGTAGAGATCGTGGGCGATCTTGGGGTCGCAGTAACGGCTGGGCAGGGTCACGCGCATGGCCCCGTGCCGTTCCTCCGCGTCATCCGGCAGAAAGGGATAGGGCATTTCGGTGAAGTGATATGCCAGCATTTCCTGGTCCTCCTCTAGAGAGAATGGCGTCCTTCGACTTCGTTCCGCTGACGCTCCACTACGCTCAGGACGAACGGTGGGAGAGGCCGTCCGCGAAGTATCCCACAACCGTTCGAACGGTGGGGGAGGCCTTCCGCGAAGTATCCCACAACCGTTCGTCCTGAGCGTAGCGTAGCGAAGTCGAAGGACGCCATACAACTAGCTTTCCAGGAATTCCGTGACCGCCTTCGCCAGGGCCTCCGGTTGCTCCCATTGCGGGTAGTGGCCCGCGTCCGGTATCGCCGTGAAGCCGGCGCCCGGAATGGCCTGCTGGAGCGCGCGTCCGTAGTCCGGGGTCACCACCCGGTCGCATTCGCCCCAGAACACGTGGGCCGGCACCCGCACCCGGGCCAGCCGCCGCAAGAGCTTGGGATTGTACATGAAGGGACGCCAGGCGAACTTCAGCACCGACTGGCGGTTGCGCAGCAGCGCGAGCAGCTCCTCGCCCTCCACACCCTCCATGCCCGGCCACCTCAGCACCTTGGCCGCTGCCGCGTCGTGCCACGCCAGCTCGGCGACCTCCTCGGCCGTGTACACGTAGACGTCCTGCACGTCGCGCACGGTAGGAGCCGAAACCTTGATGCCCACCGAATCGATCAACGCCAGTCGCCGGATGTGCTGCTGGGAGCGCACCGCCATCTCCGCCGCCACCCAACCGCCGAACCCGTGGCCGATGACATCAACGGGACCCGCGTCCAGGCCCTCGAGGAGGTCGAGCCCCAGGAAGGCCACGTCTTCCATGGTGTCGATCCAATCGGGCAGCTCGGACTGGTTCACCCCCGGCAGCGACGGGACCAGCACCCGGCAACGCTTCGCCATGGCGTCGTCGAAGGGCGGCACCTGCGTGTCGAGTTGGTCTCCGTAGAGGATCACCAGCGGGTTCCCCTCTCCCAGCCAGCGGACGCCCAGCTTTACGCCGTCGACTTCCATGGTCTCGGAAACCCACGTCATGAACCCTGCTCCTCCCCCGCGTGCCGCTGGATGAAATCGATGGCCAATGGGTTGAACTCGTCCGGATGCTCGGCGTGGGAGCAGTGCCGCGACTGGTCAAAGACCTTCACCTCGGAGCCCGGTATCTCGCCCTGGAGATCGTTCGCATAGGTCGGAAACCGCAACGGGTCCTGGGCTCCCGCCACGATCAGCACCGGACAGCGGATACTGCCGTAGTCGGGCCGTACCGGACGGAACCCCCGAGGCTGTCCCGAGGGCGCCAGACGCGCGGCCGCGCAGGCTTCCCACACCCCCGGTTCCAGGCTGGCCTTCCAGCGCTCCTCGACCACGTCGTCGGCCCACCACCCCTCATTGTAGAAACAGACGCGCAGGATCTCGCGCATCTGCTCCCGGTCGCCGGTGTAGCCGGTGAGCACCTTGCGCTCGTCGTTGTCCGGCGCCTTGCCGCCACCGCTGACGGCGATCACCGAGGCCACCTCGAAGTGCGGGTCCGTCGCCATCTGCAGGCAGAAACCGCCGCCGAAGGAATTGCCAATTAGGTGCACCGGGCCGAGACACAAGGTTCTGATGAACGCATCGATGTGCTTGAGCCGGAAACCCAGTGGATCGCTAAAACTGTAGACAAGATCGGTACGCCCGAAGCCGGCCAGGTCCGGCGCGTAGACGTGGAAGTGTTCCCCGAGCTGCGCGATGTTGTAGCGCCAACTGAACTCGGCCCGGCCGCCGAACTCGCCGCTGTGGATCAGCAATACCGTGGGGCCGCGGCCGACCCCTGCTTCGAGGTAATGGGTGCGGATCTGGCCCACCTGGACGTAGTGGCGGCTCACGCCTTGCAGTAGATTACTCACGGACCCCTGCGTAGCCCAAAGCCCCATACCTGTCAAATCGAACATGGGCGCGGGAGGCGGCGCTCCCCCGCCCCACCCCTCCTGGATTCCCGCTTTCGCGGGAATGACGACGCGGGGTCACCCTTGAACGCGGGTGATTCGGACTCGCGGGCCGTTCCAGTATATGTTAGGGTCCTTTTCTGTCTCACGTGGGACAGAAACCAGCCTTTGAACGCAGGGAGGCCGTATGCACTGGGGTATGGAAAACAGAATGGCGCGCATCATCAAACCGGAGGATGGGCGTTGCGTGATGCTGGCCGTGGATCACGGCTACTTCCTGGGACCGACGAGCGGTCTGGAGCAACCGCGGGAAACCATCGAGCCGCTGCTGCCCCATGCCGACGCCATCATGCTCACCCGCGGCGTGCTGCGGAACGCGGTGGACGCCAACATGCAGGCGCCGGTGGTGCTGCGCGTGTCCGGGGGTACCAGCATCCTGAAGGAGCTCTCCAACGAGGACATCACCGTGTCCATCGAGGACGCCATCCGGCTCAACGTGTCGGCCATGGCGTTGTCGATCTTCGTGGGCTCCGAGTTCGAGAAGGAGACCCTGGTGAGCCTGGCCAAGCTGGTGGACGAGGGTGAGAGGTACGGCATTCCCGTGCTCGCCGTCACCGCCGTGGGCAAGGACATGGCCCGGGACGAACGCTATCTGGGGCTGTCGTGCCGCATCGCCGCCGAGCTCGGCGCCCACATCGTCAAGACCTACTACTGCGAGAACTTCGAGAACGTGGTCAACAGTTGCCCGATACCGGTCATCGTGGCCGGCGGCAAGAAGACCCCGGAGATGGAAGCCCTGGAGCTCGCCCGCAACGCCGTGGACCACGGCGCAGTGGGCGTCGACATGGGCAGGAACATCTTCCAGTCCGACAGCCCCGCGGGGATGATCCAGGCAGTTCGGGCCATCGTTCACGGCGGCGCCTCCACCGAGGAATCCTACCGGATCTACGAATCGTCGAAACCGGCGGCGGAACGGGCGGCGGGATAGACCGCCCTGGACCGCCCGGGTGGCCTGTATCGTACGAACCGGTAGCAATCTGCCAATCCTCTTGCGGTCGGTTACGTTGTTTGTCCTCGCGTGATTGGGGCACGGGCGGGTTTGAAACCCGCCCCTACATCTCCTCTTCGCACCTTGCCAACTAGTCCTGTCCATCTCGTTGTCCACTTGTACGGTGCAGGACACCAGCCTTCAGGAACAAGCCATGCGCGTCGCCATGTATTACAGCAACGATGACGTCCGGTTGGAGGAGCTGCCGGTGCCCCGGGCGGGTCCGGGCGAGTTGCTGCTCCGGGTCCAGGCCAGCGGCATCTGCGGCACCGACGTCATGGAATGGTACCGGCGCAAGCAGGCGCCGGTGGTGCTCGGACACGAGGTCACCGGCGAGGTCGCCGACGTCGGCTCCGGAGTGAAGGGGTTCGCGCCCGGAGACCGCGTCGTCACCACCCACCACGTGCCCTGCAACGAATGTCACCACTGCCGCTCGGGCCACGCCTCGGTGTGTCAGCTAATGCGGCAGACTCACTTCGACCCCGGGGGCTTTGCCGAGTACCTGCGGCTGCCCAAGGTCAACGTGGATTTCGGCACCTTCCTGCTTCCCGACTCGCTTTCCTTCGTGCAGGGCTCCTTCGTCGAGCCGCTGGGCTGTGCCGTCCGGGCGCAGAACCACGCCCATGCGCCCCTGCAGGAAACCGTGCTGGTCATCGGCACCGGCATCGCCGGTCTGCTCAACGTGCAAGTGGCACGGAGCCGCGGCGTCAAGACCCTGGTGGCCACGGATATCAACGAGGATCGCCTGCGCCTGGCGCGCTCCCTGGGCGCGCACCACACGTTCCACGCTACCGACGATGTACCGGCCCGCCTGCGGGAAGCCACGGGCGGACGGCTGGCGGACCTAGTGATCGTGTGCACAGGAGCGGCCCCGGCGATTCGGCAGGCGTTCCAGAGCGTGGAGCGCGGCGGCAGGCTGCTCTTCTTCGCCTCCCCTCCCGAGGGACACGAGGTGCCCGTGCCGCTATACGAGATGTGGCGCGACGAGGTCGGCCTGGTCACCTCGTATGGCGCGAGCCCGCGGGATTTGAAGGATTCGGTAGATCTTTTGGCAAGCGGCAAGATCAACGTGGATGAGCTCGTCACCCACCGGCTTACGCTGGCCGAGACGGGGAAAGGCTTTCAACTCGTGGCCGACGCCCGGGATTCGCTGAAGGTCATCATCGAGCCGCAACGCACCGGACGACCGTCGGCTGCCCCGCATCGTTGACTTGCGTCACGTCGTGTAAGGGACCTCCAATGTACAAACTGCTATCACGTCGTCGTTTTTTGGCGTTTCTTCTCGGCAGCGTCAGTACCATATCTCTCACACAACGCGCTTACAGTTACCAGCTATGCGGTTACGACAACCTTCCCCCGTACATCTGCGACGCTGCAATAAAGAGTCAGAAATTCCGTCGCGTCGGCGCGTATCAAGAAACGATGGTCTGGTGCTGGGCCGCTGTCCTACAGATGATATTTGCGTGGTACGGGAAACAAGTCTCCCAGAGCCATCTCGTCGCGCAGACATATGGCGCCGCGATCCCCACAACAATCGACCCTCATACGTTACTCCGAGCCACAAATGGTTACTATCACGACGACCACGGCGACCGTTTCACGGTCCGGAGCCGCATCTTCTCGGCTGACTTTGGGATATCTCAGTTGACGAACTGCGACATCATTGAGTCCTTGCGTAACGAACGACCTTTGGTGATCTGCAATCAATCGCACATGATGGTGCTGATCGGCGTAACATATGACCGGCGATCCGATTGTGAACTGCCCAACATCAGCGCCGCATGGGTCGCCGACCCTTACCCACAAACTTTGTGGGCACTAGACATGGGCCCGGGCTTTCGCGACTTACCTCGGTCGGACCTGACACTCCCACCACACGGCCAACTCAGATTCCTTGCCGACATCCGTGTCGCTTAGTGGCGGAAGCACACGTGCGTATGTATCGACAGGGGGACAGCGATATGTCGGGAGACAGCGGACAACGGTTGTTCCGAGGCCCCTCCTTCTTGAACGGATCGCGAGGTTGGGAGTTGGCCTTGGTACGCGGGGAATGGATTGCCGACTCAGCCGAGACGACGCACCCCACGGAAAACGGCCTCGATCTGGCTTATTCGATCTCCGACACCTCAGGCTGCGCTTCCCTGACCTTCCCCGCGGCTATCTCCCGCAGGGCTACGACGATCTCGCGGTTGTCGGCGTCCACCAGCGGCTTGGCGCCTTTGAGGAGCTGTTTGGTGCGCTGGGAACCGAGCATCACCAGCTTGAAGCGGTTGGTGACCTCGTTGAGGCAATCTTCGACGGTTATTCGTGCCACGGGAAGTTCTCCTGTTCTATGAGCCTCGGCGCCAGCCGAACCGGATGGCCGCGTCGTTCTTTCCGATGGTGTGGGCACGGGCGGGTTTGAAACCCGCCCCTACGGGCGTCGACTCCAGCCAGCGGAAAGAAATCGTACCCGTCCGTATCCTGCCGCCATTTACGCGATACTCTGCTGCTCCATAGGTTCGTGCTGCTCCGCCGTCTCGATCTCGAAGCCGAGGTCCTCGATCATCCGATGGGCGTCGGTGGCGGCCTGACCGGACGTGGTCAGGTAGCCGTTGACGAAAATCGAGTTTGCCGGGTAGAGGCTCAGCGGCTGCAGCGAACGCAGGTTGACCTCCCGGCCGCCGGCAACGCGGATCTCCTTGCTCGGGTTCACGAACCGGAACAGGCACAAGACCTTGAGGCAGTACTGCGGCGTCAGGTTCGAGCGCCCTTCCATGGGGGTTCCCGGGATGGCGTGCAGGAAATTGACCGGGATGGAGTCCACGTCCAACTCCCGCAACGACACCGCCAGGTCCATGACATCTTCATTCTGTTCGCCCAGGCCGATGATGCCCCCGCAACAGGTGGACAACCCCGCGGCCTTGACGCTCTCCAGGGTCGCCACGCGGTCGTCATAGCTGTGAGTGGAGACCACCTCCGGGTGGTAGCGGCTGCTGGTGTTCAGGTTGTGGTTGATCCGTTCGACGCCGGCATCCTTCAGGATTCGCGCCTTGGACTCCGTGAGCAGCCCCATGCACGCGCAGATGTTGATGGGGACCCGGCTCTTGATCTCGGCCACGGCCTCGGCCATCTTTTCCGTTTCCTTGAGCGTCGGGCCGCGGCCGCTGTTGACCAGGCAGAAACGCATGGCGCCCGCCTGCTTGGCCTTCACGGCGGCGTCGACGAGCACCTCCTTGGCGACGAACGGGTACTTGTCGATTTCGGCGTCGGAAACCGACGATTGGGAGCAATAACCGCAATCCTCGGGACAGAGGCCGCTCTTGGCGTTCATCAGCACGTGGATCTGCACCTTTTTACCGTAGTAGTGGTAGCGGACGCGGAACGCGGCCTCGATCAATTCCGGCAGCCTTTCGTCCGGGCCGTCGATGACCGACTTCATTTCCGCGGGCGACAGGAGTTGCCCGGCGAGGGATTTCTCGGCGAGATCAGCGTACCTCGGTTCCACTTTGTTCATGGGGCTTTCGTCTAACATGGGGGGTCCGATCTTGCAACCAAACGGCCTCGTCCCGGGCACGGGCGGCGGCCCGCCCGGCCACCTCCCCGGCGCCGCTAGCCGATGAAAAGGTTGAAGATCGCGCCCCGCTGATTGGACACCGTCTTGGGCATCAGCAGCCGCGGCTCGGGCGCCAGGGCGCTTTGCGCGACCTCCCAGTTGGTCTGCGGCAGCGGGTCCAGCGCCTGGATCTCGTCCAGCGTAAAGTACACCGCCCGATCCACTTCCCGCTCGTCCGGCCTGGGCTCCGCGGTGAGTCCCCGAAGCAGCAACACCACGTACAGGCTGTTGCCGGAGTCGGCATCGAACCGGCTGCGCACGCCAAGCACTCCCTGGACCTCGGCCTCCACTCCGGCTTCCTCGGCCACCTCCCGGACCACCGCGTCCTCGATGGTTTCGTCCGGCTCGACGAAGCCGCCGGGCACCTGCCAGTTGCCGTGCCCGCGACGCGACGCGCGCCGGACGAACAGGAGCCGCCCGTCGCGGACCACCGCCCCGCCCACGCCGATGTTGTAACCCGTGTTGTAGCGTTCCGGTATCGCCATCTCGTCCCTTCCGTCGTGTTTTCCGCCCCTTCAGTTCCGGGACATCCGGGTGTTATACCTTGAGCCAAGCGCCTGTGCCATACACATGCGCGTCAGGATGCGCGAGGCTCTTCGTCGTCGCCAAGTCCATGACGAGGTGTAGGGGCGGGTTTCAAACCCGCCCGTGCCCCGGGTTCGGCACAGGCCGCCGAAAGGAGGAGCATGAATGGTTGACGCCCTGGGCTGGCGACGGAAGTTCGCGGTCATTGCCCCCTCCACGAACACCTCGGTGCAGCCCGAGTTCGACGAAATGAGGCCGCGAGGGGTCACCAACCACTTCGGGCGGATCTGGATACCCGACGACCCCATCCACGACGACGCGGATTTCGAGCAGTTGATGGAGAACATCCGCGCCGAGGTGGACAACGCCATCGATCGCGTGATGACGTGCCGGCCCGACTATCTGATCATGGGCATGTCCTCCGAGACCTTCTGGGACGGCGCTGAGGGAAGCCGGCGGCTGCTGGGAGCGGTGGAGCATCGGGCGGGAGTCCGGGTCGCCATGGGCTCTTACGCTTGCGAGGCGGCTCTCGAGGCCTACGGCGGCATCAAGCGCATCGGGGTGATCACGCCATACATGCCCGTGGGAGACTCCCAGGTGGTGCGCTTCTTCACTGACTGCGGCTACGAGGTGGTGCGCCTCAAGGGGCTAAAGTGCGAGAGTCCGGTGCTGATCGCCCATGTCCAGGCCGACACGCTGGAGGCGACGATCCGGGAAGTGGACGGCGACGACGTGGACGCGGTGGTCCAGGTGGGCACGAACCTGGCCATGGCGCGGCTGGCAGGCGAGGCGGAACGCCGGCTCGGCAAGCCGGTCATCGCCATCAACACGGCCATCTACTGGTACGCGCTACGGCAGAACGGGCTGTCGGACAAGCTCGACGGCTTCGGCGCGTTGCTGTCCCGATTCTAGGAGTCTGTCCGGGGCGGGGCAGTGATCCGGGCACGGGCGGGTTTGAAACCCGCCCCTACATCGGATGTCGGGTTCCTGCGGCGCGGGCTCCTTGTAGGGGCGGGTTTCAAACCCGCCCGTCCCCGGACCGCCGCCGGGTCGGAAAGCTTGGACACGGGAGTGCTCATGGAACTTACGGCGTATCGGGTGCCCGAGTGGGAAGCCGAGGCCGGACTGAGACACGGCTTTCTGGGCCGGGGCGGCGGCAACAGCCAGGGAGCGTATGCCGGCCTCAACGTCTCCTTCGGCGTGGGCGACGACCCACAGGCGGTCAAGGACAACTACTGCGACATGAAGCGGGCCGTGGGCATGCAAGGCACGCGAATGGTCACCATGCGGCAACGGCACGGCGACAACATCATCGACGTCACCGAGCCGTGCAAGGACGCCGGCGAGGGCGACGCCATGGTCACCGGCGCGCCGGGGGTGTTCCTCGGCGTGCTGACGGCGGATTGCGTGCCCATCGTCTGTTGGGCCCGCACCTCCAAGGGAAGGCTGGCCGCGGTGATCCACGCGGGTTGGCGCGGCACGCTGGCGGGGCTGGCGATGAAAACGGTGCGGCACATCGAAAGCCGCTATGGAGCGGAGGCGCAGGATCTGTGGTGCGCCCTGGGCCCGGCCATCGGGCCGTGCTGCTACGAGATCGGCCCCGACGTCTCCGAACCCCTGCGGCGAAAGTGGGGTGACAAGGCGGAGGCCTCGTTGCGACAAAAAGACGGCAACACCTACCTTGATTTAAGACACCTGAACGCCGCGTTGCTGGCGGCGGGGGGGGTCTCGGAGGAACGCATCGCCTCAGCGGGTCCGTGCACCGCCTGCAACCCGGCGGAGTTCTTCTCCTACCGGCGGGAATCCAAAAACGGCGCCGGCACCACCGGGCGCCAGGCGAGCTTCATCGGGTGGGCGGAACCATGACCAGAAAGCTCAGAGTATCGAGCACGCGTCAGGCCGCCGGAAACAGGACGTCAAAACAGGACGTCAAGAAACAAAAAGCCCTGGCTGGCACGGTGGCCAGCCAAGGCTTCGGTGTACTGCCGGAATTGACCAGACCCTCAATTCCGAATGGCTCGAGAGCCTAGGTCTCAGTCACCTCGCAGCTACATAAATCACACATATTTTAACCACCTCCTTTCTCTGCTGGTCCGTATCCTAAGGGAGGTGCGTGCATTTGTCAAACTTTTTCATTGGCTTACGACGCCCCTTCTTCCGAGAGCCGCTTCACGGCGAACCCCGCGGCGTTCCGCACCCGGACGTCGGCATCGTCCGCGGCGGCGCTCCTGAGCGCGTCCAGCGCTTCCGTCCCGACCTCGGGCGCCTTCGCGAGGGTGGTGATCACGGCCACCCGGACCAACGGTTCCGGATCCTGAATTGCCTTCAGCAGGGCGGGTGGCAAACCGGCCCCGGCCTCCCCGATATCCCGCAGGCAGTAGACCGCCATTCGCCGTTGGGTGGGCGAGCCATGGAGTAGCAGACCCTCCAGACGCGCTCCGACTTCCGGATAGCGCTTCCCGAGGTCGCTGAGCAGCAGTTGCGTGGCCCACCGGAGGTCCTGGTCGCGGCTCCCGAGTCCCCAGGCAAGCACGTCGATGCAGGGCGCGGATGGCCGGGTGATCTGCCCCAAGGCATAGGCCACAGGCCACCGCGGCGCGGCGCGCAGCCGTTCGGCGAGCACCCCGGCGACCCCCGGCTCCTCCGCGGCCAAGGCCACGAGACTCTCTACGGCGCGGCGGATCACCGCCTTGTCGGTTGCTTCCAACACGTCGAGCAACGGCGCCATGCGCTGGTCCAGCCTATCGCGTTGCATGGCTTTGCATGGGCAGGCCGGGAGACTCCGTCAATCGGCTTCGGATTCACGGAGCAAGTCCCGCAACCGGGCGGGATAGTCCGTGATGATGCCGTCGACGCCGAGCGCCAGGAGTTCCTTCATCTCGTCCACCTCGTTGATGGTCCAGACGTGGATCTCGACGCCCAGGCCGTGGACGGCGGCAACGGACGACGGCGTGACCAACGCGGTGTCCTGGTAGAGCCGCGGGATCTGGAGTGCCTGCCCGGGAACCTCCGCCGGCGGTTCCTGCCCCAACCACAGCGCCGTCATGAAGGCGCGGATCTCGCCTATGGAAAACCCCGTGGCGACGGGCAGGCCGCGGCCGCGGATGACCGTGCGCGCGGCGTCCATGGCGGCATCGTCCTCGGCCGCCACCAGCACCTGCTCCACCTTGCCGAACTCCTCGACCAGATCGAACAGCGCCTCGGTGGCGGGTGCCGACAACTCCTTGATTTCCAGGGTTGCCTTGACCTGCGGAAAGTCCGTAAAGAACTCCCGCAGGGTGGGGATCCGAATCCCCCGGCCCCGGAACGGATGGGTGGCGCCGCCGTCGGCCGTGAACCGGAAACCGGCGTCGAGCCGCTTGAGCTCCACCAGGTCCATCTCCCGAACCGAGCCGCCGCCGTCGGTGGTCCGTTGAACGGTGTCGTCGTGGATGACGACGATCTCGCCGTCGCGGGTGGCGTGGACGTCCATCTCGATGAAGGTCGCGCCCTCCTCCAGGGCGCGGCGAAAGGACTCCAGGGTATTCTCGGGCATGGTGCCCGCGGCCCCGCGATGCCCGGCGATTCTCGGCGGCGAATCCGAGAAGAAGGGATATGAAGATGAACCGGTCATGAGTTTTTTAAAAAGTTGAGAAATGGACGCAAACGAGGGAATCCTTGAATTCTTACGCCATGGAGCCTATGATCCATAGGGTTCTTCTGTGGCCGGCGCTTCCTACGTTACAGGCCACTGGAACCCACCGACATTGATAACTGCGGCGACCTTCCCGGGTCAAGAGACGGACCCGTGCACCTGGCGGGCCGGCAAACCATGCCACGACGTCGCAAGGCCCATCGGACCGGTCAGGAACCACCGGAAGGCGGCAGGTAAGGGGCGTTGATGGCTGTAGAGGATCGGCTTCTCAGACTGAAAGAGCTGGACCGCCGCGCGGAGCTCGGCGGCGGCGAGGTGCGCATTCGCCGGCAGCACAAAGAGGGCAAGCTGCTGGCCCGGGAACGCATCGAAATCCTTTTGGACCAGGGCAGCTTCGTGGAGCTGGACCGCTTGCGGACCCACGAATGCACCGATTTCGACATGCAGGATCAGAAGATTCCCGGCGATGCCGTGGTCACGGGATCCGGCACCATCGACGGCCGCACCGCCTTCGTCTACGCCCAGGATTTCACCGTGTTCGGAGGCAGCCTGAGCGGCGTGGTGGCGGACAAGATCTGCAAGGTCCAGGAGCTGGCCATGAAGAACGGCGC
Source organism: uncultured Binatia bacterium (SeqCode) (assembly GCA_965221155.1). Lineage (GTDB taxonomy): Bacteria > Desulfobacterota > Binatia > UBA9968 > JAJDTQ01 > JAJDTQ01. The sequence goes on from OZ244869.1 coordinate 5,156,721, forward strand.
TCCCATCCTGGGCATCAACGATTCCGGGGGCGCGCGCATCCAGGAGGGCGTCGTCAGCCTCGATGGCTATGCCCGCATCTTCGCCAACAACGTCACGGCGTCGGGGGTGGTCCCGCAGATCTCCGCCATCATGGGACCCTGCGCCGGCGGCGCCGTCTACTCGCCGGCCATCACCGACTTCATCTTCATGACCCGGGAGACCGGGTACATGTTCATCACCGGCCCGGACGTGATCAAGACCGTGACCCACGAGGAAGTCACCAAGGAAGAGCTGGGCGGGGCCGAGACCCATACCCGCAAGAGCGGCGTGGCGCATTTCTCCGCGGACAACGACAAGGACTGCCTGCTCATGATGCGTGAGCTCATGAGCTTCCTGCCCGGCAACAACCTGGAAGAGCCGCCGTTTCGTCCCACCGAGGATGACCCCTACCGGCGGGACCAGCGGCTGCAGCACGTGGTGCCGGAGAATTCCAACCTTCCCTACGACATGAAGGACCTGATCGGCGCGGTGGTGGACGAGGGCTATTTCTATGAGGTCCACAAGGAGTTCGCGCCCAACATCGTCGTGGCCTTCGCGCGGCTGGGCGGGCGGACGGCGGGGATCGTCGCCAACCAGCCGGCCCATCTGGCGGGGTGTCTGGACATCAACGCGTCGGTGAAGGCCGCGCGGTTCGTGCGGTTCTGCGATTGCTTCAACATACCGGTGATCACCTTCGTGGACGTCCCCGGCTTCCTCCCCGGCACCGGCCAGGAGTACGACGGCATCATCCGCCACGGCGCCAAGCTGCTGTTCGCCTACGCCGAGGCCACGGTGCCGAAGATCACCGTCATCACCCGCAAGGCCTACGGCGGCGGGTACATCGTCATGGCCAGCAAGTTCCTGCGGGGCGACATCAACCTGGCATACCCGGCGTCGGAGATCGCGGTGATGGGCCCCGAGGGGGCCATCAACATCGTCTTCCGGAACGAGCTCAAGGAAGCGAAGGACGAGAAGAAGACCCGGCAGAAGCTGGTGGACGACTACCGGAGGATGTTCGCCAACCCGTTCCGGTCCGCCGAGCTGGGCAACCTCGATGCCATCATCGTACCCGAGGACACCCGCCCCACGCTCATTCGTTCGTTGGAGATGCTGAAGAAGAAGCGCGAGACCAGCCTACCCAGAAAACACGGCAACATGCCGCTTTGAGCGCGGGACCGTGTAACGAAGTTGTCCTGAGATGTTCAAACGGATCCTGGTAGCCAACCGTGGCGAGATCGCCGTCCGCATCATACGGACGTGCCGCGAACTGGACATCCAGAGCGTCGCGGTCTACTCCGAAGCCGACCGCGAGGCGCTCCACGTCAAGTACGCCGATTACTCCTATCCCGTGGGACCGGCCCCGTCCGCGGAGAGCTATCTCCGCATCGACCGGATCATCGACACCGCCAGGAAGAGCCGGGCCGAGGCCATACACCCGGGTTACGGCTTTCTCGCCGAGAACGCGGCGTTCGCCCGAGCCTGCGAAGAAGCCGGCATCGTTTTTCTCGGACCCTCCCCGGAAGTCATCAAGCAGATGGGCGACAAGGTCCACGCCCGGGCGTTGATGAAGAAGGCGGGGCTGCCGGTGATCCCGGGCTCCGACGACATCCTCGGCTCCGAGGAGGAGGTGCTGGAGACCGCCGAGGCCATCGGCTACCCGTGCGTCCTCAAGGCGGTGGCGGGCGGCGGCGGCAAGGGCCTGCGGCTGGTGGAATCGGGCAAGGAGGTGCGCTCGGCCTATCGCGCGGTGCGCTCCGAGGCGGCCTCGTCCTTCGGCGACTCCCGCCTCTACGTCGAGAAATACCTCGAGCGCTGCCGCCACATCGAGGTCCAGCTCCTGGCCGACATCTACGGCAAGGTGCTGCACCTGTCCACCCGGGAGTGCTCCATCCAGCGGCGGCACCAGAAGATCATCGAGGAATGTCCCGCGCCGACTATCGACACCCGGATGCAGAAGGCCATGGGCAAGACCGCGGCCCAGGGCGCCAAGGCCCTCAACTATACCGGCGTCGGCACCATGGAGTTCCTGGTGGACCGCCAAAAGAACTACTACTTCCTGGAGATGAACACCCGCCTGCAGGTGGAGCATGCGATTACCGAGCGGGTCGTGGGCATCGACCTGGTGAAGGCCCAGATCAACGTGGCCGCGGGAACGCCCCTGCCCTGGTCGCAGCGCCAGATCCGTACCACCGGCCACGCCATCGAATGCCGCATCTACGCCGAGGACCCGGAGACCGACTTCATGCCGTGTCCGGGAAAGATCGAGGGACTACGGTTGCCCGAGGGATTCGGCATCCGCAATGACTGCGGCGTCTACGAGGGCGCGGAGATTCCCATCCACTACGATCCCATGATCGCCAAGCTCATCGTCTGGGGCGAGGACCGCGCGGAGGCCATACGGCGCCTCAAGCGGGCTCTGCGCGAGTACCAGGTCCGCGGCGTCAAGACCAACATCCCGTTTCACCAGTGGATGCTGCGCCACCCCCAGTTCATCGAGGCCGACTTCCACACCGGGTTCGTGGACGAGCAGCGCGGCTTCATGGCCATGGAGCAGGTGTATCCCGACCGTCACGTGGCGCTGGCCTCCGCCGCCATCGTCGCGCTCCACCGGGAGCAGGAACGAGCGCTCCGGATGGTCGAGAAAGGCGCCGCGGAAAAGTCGGAATGGCGCGAGGCCGGCCGCCGGGAGGCGCTGCAGCTCCCCTCCGGCGCGTCGAGCCTCAGGCGCGCCTGGTAGAGTCATGGCATTCATCGCAAAGCTCGGCGGCCAGACTTCCGTGGTGCGCATCACCGAGACCGAGAAGTCCCTCTACAAGGTGATGGTGGACGGGCACGAGTTCATGGTGGACGGGAGGAGGACCGGCCGCAACAACTACTCGCTGTTGATCGACAACCGGTCCTTCGAGGTGGACGTGGACACCACCGAGGACGAGTACCGCGTGCTGATGGACGGCCGGACCTACCGTATCCACATGTCCGACGAGCGGCAGGTCCGGGTCGGCGGCCGGCAGGCCGGCATCGAGGTGTCCGGCAAGCAGGAGGTCAAGATCCCCATGCCCGGCAACGTGGTGGCGGTGCTGGTGAACGAGGGCGACACCGTGGCCAAGGGACAGGGCCTGGTCATCGTCGAAGCCATGAAGATGGAAAACGAGGTGCGAGCGCCCGGCGACGGCGAGGTCAAGGAGATCCGCGTGAAGACCGGAGAATCGGTGGAATCCGGCCAGGTGCTCGCGATCGTCGAATGACCGTCGGGATGGGCGTCCGCGACGGGCTGCCAGTGCGGGCACGGGCGGGTTTGAAACCCGCCCCTACACCGTCGTTGTCCCGTAGCGCGGGGTCCTAGTTCTCGTCCTCGTCCTCATTTTCCTCATCGTCCTCGGTGTCCTTCCGCCGGATGAAATAGACCAGCACGATGGTGAAACCGTAAAGCGCCGTCAACGGCAGCGCCAGCAGCACCTGCGAGATCACATCGGGTGGGGTCAGGACCGCGCCCAGCACGACGATACCCAGAAAGGCGTAGGGGAACCGGCTGATCATCATGCGGTGATCGATGAGCCCCACCCGGGCCAGAAAGACCCCCGCCACCGGCAACTCGAAGACCACCCCGAAGGCCAGCATCAGCTTGGCCGAGAACGACAGATATTCGCTGACGCGGATGGCCGGACGGATGTCCAGTTGCTGGTACTGCTCCAGGAAAAACCGGTAGCCGATGTCGAAGATCACCACGTAACAGAAGCCGGCTCCCAGCAGAAAGCACACCGTACCGAAGGCGACGAAGCCCCTGGCATAGCGCTGTTCGTGTCGGTAGAGGCCCGGCGCCACGAACTTCCAGCCGTGCCACAAGAGCACCGGCAGCGACACGAAGATCGCCGCCACGAACGCCACCTTCAACTTCGCGAAGAAAGCCTCGGCCACACCCGTACCGATCACGGTGAGGCCGGAGGCCTCCAGCCTGAGCAGGGGCGCGGTCATGAACTTGATGAGATATTCCGCCGCCAGATAGCAGACGACAAAGCCCGCCAGCACGGCCAGCGAGGACTTGATGAGTCGGGAGCGAAGTTCCTCGAGGTGAGCCGTCAGGGGCATGCTGGCGTCATCCGACGGCCGGCCCCCTTCCTCCCCGCCCACTCCTTCGTCCGCGTTCACTCTTTCTTGGTGGGATCGCCCGCTGGAGATATGGTATTGGCGGGTTCGCCTTCTCCGGACGGCTCGGTGCTCATGGTATTGGCGGGTTCGCTTTCTCCGGACGGCTCAGTGCTCAGGGTATTGGCGGGTGCGCCTTCTCCGGACGGCTCGGTGCTCGTGTCGTCGCTCTCCGGACGCGCATCGAGATCCGTCGCGGCCTGCATTTCCCGCTTGACGTCATCCGTCGTGCGGCGAAACTCGGCGAGCCCCCGTCCCAGGGAACGTGCGATCTCCGGCAGTTTCTTCGGCCCGAGGACAATCAGGGCCACCGCCAGGATCAAGAGCAGCTCCGGCATTCCGATACCAAACATTTTGACTCCCAGCCGCTAGGCTAAGGCATTTGCCGGATCGAGTCAAAGAGTGGCCGGCCCCGGGAGCAAGGGGACGGTCTCGCGCTTTGACTCCGCGTCCAGCATGGTGATAAATTGCGCGGGACATGCCTCGTTCCGCCATCGTGACCGACCCGGTGTTTCTGAAGCACCAGCCCGGCCCCTATCATCCCGAGAGCCCGCAGCGTCTCAAGACTCTCCTCGATCTCGCCGGCGAGGTCGTGGGCGGCAGCGCCGACTTCGAGCTTCTGCCCCTTCGCGCGGCGGTACAGGAAGAACTGGAGTTGTGCCACGGCTCGGGCTACATCGATCTGGTCCGCTCCACCTCCGAGCACAACCAGTTCGCGCTGGACGGGGACACCATCACCTGCCGCGACTCCTTCGGCGTGGCCCTGATGGCGGTGGGCGGGTTCCTGCAACTGCTGGATGGGGTAGCGGCGTCCGATTACGGCAACGGCTTCACCATGGTCCGGCCGCCAGGGCATCACGCCTTGCGGGACCGGGGCATGGGGTTCTGCCTGTTCAACACCGTGGCCATCGGCGCCCGGTATCTCCAGAAGGCGCACGGCGCCCGGCGTGTGGCGATCATGGACTGGGACGTACACCACGGCAACGGCTCCCAGGACGCCTTTTACGACGACCCCTCGGTGCTTTTCCTGTCCACGCACCAGTACCCCTACTATCCGGGGACCGGGGCCGCGCACGAGGTGGGGAGCGGCAAGGGAGAGGGATACACGGTGAACATTCCGCTGCCGGCGGGTTGCGGTGACGCCGAGTACCTGGCGGTCTTCCGCGAAATCATCGTCCCGGTCATCGAGCGCTACGAACCCGATTGGCTGCTCGTATCGGCCGGCTTCGACTCGCACCGCGATGATCCGCTGGCCGCCATGAACGTCACCGAGCGGGGGTTCGGCGTCATGGCCGGCGCGCTGCTGAAGCTGGCCCGGCGGCACACCGGCGGCAAGATCGCCTTTCTCCTGGAGGGCGGCTATGATCTCTCCGCGTTACGCAACTCCGTGGCCACCGTGCTCGAGTGCATGCAGTCCGAGGAAGCCGCCCAACTGGACGGTGACGGCGAACGCATTGCCGCACGCATCCGGGAGGTGCTGCAAATCCGCGAGAAGTATTGGTAGTGACGATCGTTGATCGATCACTTGGTGCACCCATACCGGGGCGCCCTCGACACTAGACACACACCATGGGAACTCCTGACGGACGCAGAGTGGTCATTACCGGCATGGGCATGTTGACGCCGCTGGGCATCGGCGTGGACGCCAACTGGGAAGCGATTCAGGCCGGGCGCTCGGGGATCGGCCCCCTCACCCGTTTCGAGGGCATCGAATCATTCTCTACCCGGATCGCCGGCCAGATCGACGAGTTCAACCCCCGTGACTTCATCGACGCGAAAGAAGTCAAGAAGATGGACCTGTTCATGCAATACGCCCTGGCCGCGGCCCAACTCGCGGTGGAGGACAGCGGGTTCTCGGTCGACGGCGGTGAGGCGTTTCGGGCCGGATCCATCGTGGGCGTGGGCTTCTGCGGCATCTCCACCATCGAGCACTACCATGACGTGTACATGAAGCAGGGGCCGCGCAAGATTTCCCCGTTCTTTATCCCCAAGGTCATCTCCAACCTGGCACCGGGCCACATCGCCATCCGCTACGGCCTCAAAGGGGTCAACTGGACCCCCACTTCGGCGTGCGCGTCCGGCAACAACGCCCTGGGAGAGGCGTTCCACTTGATTCGCGACGGCCGGCAGGACGCTGTCATCGCCGGCGGCTCCGAAGCAGCCACGACCCCCCTGGGACTGGGCGGGTTCGCCGCCATGAAAGCGCTGTCCACGCGGAACGACGAGCCGGAGCGGGCCAGCCGGCCCTTCGACAAGGAGCGCGACGGTTTCGTCATGTCGGAAGGCTCGGGCATGCTGGTGCTGGAGGAACGCGAACGCGCCCTGCGCCGGGGCGCCCGGATCTACGCCGAGATGATCGGCTACGGCACCAACGGCGATGCCTACCACATAACCTCCCCCGCCCCGGAGGGAGAGGGGGCCGCCCGCTGCATGGCGCTGACCATCGAGGACGCCGGCGCCACGGCCGCCGACGTGGACTACATCAACGCGCACGGGACCTCGACGCCCTATAACGATGCCAACGAGACCGCGGCCATCAAGACGGTCTTCGGCGACCGCGCCCACGACATCCCGGTGAGCTCCACCAAGTCCATGACCGGCCATCTCCTGGGCGCGGCCGGCGCGGTGGAGGCCATCTACAGCGTGCTGGCGCTTCACCATGGCGTGCTGCCGCCCACCATCAACTACCAGACGCCGGATCCCGATTGTGATCTCGATTACGTACCCAACGAGCCGCGGCAGGCGGAGATCCGGGTCGCCCTTTCAAATTCCTTCGGATTCGGCGGCACCAACGCGTGCATCCTGCTCAGGAAGGCCTCATGAACCAAACAGCGCCGCGAAGCGTCATACTCGGTACGGGCTCCGCCGTTCCCTCCACGGTGGTCACTAACGATGACCTCGCCAAGCTCGTCGATACCAGCGACGAGTGGATCACCACCCGCACCGGCATCAAGGAACGGCGCGTGCTGGAGAAGGACCAGGCCGCTTCGGACCTGGCGCGGCTCGCTTCGGAGCGGGCGCTGGAAAACGCTGGCCTCGACGTCGCGGACCTGGACGCCATCATCGTGGGCACCTGCACCGCGGACTACCTGTTTCCCAGTCTGGCCTGCGTGCTGGAAGCCAAGCTGGGGGCCAAGAACGTATTCTCGTTCGACGTGAACGCGGCCTGCTCGGGCTTTCTGAACGCCCTTTCGGTAGGCGACATGTTCATCCGGTCCGGACGGATCGGTAAAGCCCTGGTGGTGGGCAGCGACGTTCTGAGCCGGTTCCTCAACTGGCAGGACCGCAGCACCTGCATCCTGTTCGGTGACGGGGCCGGCGCCGCGATCCTGGGCCCCACCGACGACGCGGACCGCGGCATCCTCAGCGCCCAGCTCCAGACCGACGGCTCCTACGCCGAAACCCTCTACGTACGGGCCGGGGGCTCCAAGCGGCCGGCCACGCAGGAGACCGTGGCGAACCGGGAGCACTCGATCTTCATGAACGGCAAGGAAGTCTTCAAGGTGGCGGTCCGGTCCATGGAAGAGATCAGCCGGCGGGTCCTCAGTGAAGCCGGTCTTTGCGTGGACGACGTGTCCCTCGTGGTCCCCCATCAGGCCAATCGGAGGATCATCACCGCCTTGGCCTCGCGGCTCGGCGTCCCCATGGAGAAGGTCGTCGTCAACCTTCAGAAATACGGCAATACGTCGGCGGCATCCATCCCCGTGGCGCTGGACGAGGTCCGGCGCGAGGGCCGTATCGCCGCCGGCGATATCGTTCTGCTGAACGCCTTCGGCGCCGGCTTCGCCTGGGGCGCCGCCGTCATCCGGTTCTGACCGCCGCGCGCCTGACGGAATCCACGCCCTTCACGTGATCCCAGCCGAAGCCTTCGCGCTCGCCTGCGGGCTCTTCACCGCCATCAACCTGATTCTCCTGAAGAAGGGGTTGGCGCACGGCAACCCCATCACCGCCATCGTCATCTCCCTGGCCATCAATGTGCTGGCCTTCTGGAGCTTCGTCTTCGCGGCGCTGCCGCTGGACGAGATCCTGAGTCCGGAGCTGTTGATCTTCGTGCTGGTGGGTCTGATCCAGCCCGGCGGCACCCGCTACCTCGCCTACCTGAGCGTGGAGAAGGTCGGGGTGGCGGTCACGGCGCCGCTCCGGGCCACCACGCCGCTGTTCTCGTCGCTGATGGCCATCATGGTCCTCAACGAGCAGCTCACCGCGGCGGTGGCCGCTGGAACGACCCTGGTGGTGTGCGGCATCATCCTGCTCAGCACGCGGGAGGAAAAAACCGGCGGGTGGATGAACATCTTCGTCACCCTGCCGCTGTTGAGCGCCTTCGTGGCCGGATCCACCCAGGTCATCCGAAAGATCGGCCTGGCGCAGATCAGCCTGCCGATCCTGGGCGCGGCCGTCACCACCGGTACGTCCTTTGTCGCCGTGGCGGTGTCCCTGTCCGTCACGCGGAATTGGTCCACCGTCGACTTCAACCGCCAGTCCCTGGGCTACTTCCTCCTGGCCGGCTGCGCCGTCACCCTGGGCGTCGCCAGCGTGTACATGTCCCTGTACCTGTCGGACGTGGTCATCGTCGCGCCGCTGGCGAGTCTGAGCCCGCTCTACAGCCTGGTCCTTTCCGCCCTGTTCCTGCGCGAGGTGGAGGTCATCACCGTTCGGCGGGTGGTGGCCGCCGGGTTGATCGTGCTGGGCGCCGTGCTCATCACCGCCATCCGTTAAGAAAAGTCTGATCGTTTGCCGTGTCCGGGCGTAGCTGTTGTAGGGGCGGGTTTCAAACCCGCCCGTGCCCGGTCCCGGCACACCGTGCGGCCAAGGATGTAGGGGCGGGTTTCAAACCCGCCCGTGCCCGTTACCCCGCTGACGCCACGGCAGTCTCCTGTGCAGGTCGGGTCGGCTCAAGGCGTCCTCGGAGCCATGTGGGCGCAAGTTCGACGTGAACACCGCCTGTCGGGGCTGTTCCAACGCCCTTTCTGTGGCTAGGCCCGTAGCTCTCTGGTTGTGGCTTACGACATGTTCAAGGGCCGGACGATGACTGGGATGTCAGTCTTCTGATCCGGTGTCCACCCGGTTCGACGACGACATGAGCGTCCGCCAACTCAGTGGTCCCATACGTTCGTAGTACTACGTCAAGTTCCGGTGAACGGCGCTTTGCGTTGAAGGCAGCATACGCAAATAGAGAACCGCTCCATGCTGTCGATTCAGGAATACGATGTGCCCGAAGTCTCTGTCCCTGGTAACAAACACCCTCTCTTGCTCGCGAGAAACCTCAAGCAGTGCTTCGTCCTTGGCACGGGAGAGACCGATTTCGGATACGCGAACGACATCGTGTCCCAAACTCTTCAAATGCCGGGCCGTGGCTGCGTACACGTCCTGGTCAAGCAGGAGTCTCATTCAGGCCGGTATCGGGCGTAGGCGGATGTCTTCTGCTCCGACCAAGGCAATTGCGTATCGAATGCACGCATGGACGTCCTCGGCGGTCAATTCGGGATAGTAGTCACGAATAATCTGACCGAACGGGATCTCCTCGTCGATCAGTTCCAAGACGTCCTGTACCGCGATGCGGGTGCCCGCAACACACGGCTTCCCGAAGTGAACCCCTGGTTCAACCGCTATTCTATCCATCAGATGCTCTCCGCCTCTGTACAGCAGCTTGCCCATTTGGCGTCAAACCCCTTCGCAACAAGTGGCCACTCTAACACCTCCTACCGCAGGCGTTAAACCACAAACACATGAGCCCGCAGATCCCCGGTGAATCCGGCCTGTACGCGGACGACGCGCCTGCGGCCTCTTCACGGCCATCGTCATCTCCCTGGCCATCAACGTCCAGGCCGTCCCCGGCCCCCTGTTCAAACTCCTCAAGTTGCAAACACCTTGGCCCCTGCTTGATAGAGATTCCCTCTACGGGATGCCGCTCACATCGGCGCCCGCCACGCGTGTGGCCGTGCGAAACCCGCACCCGGCCTTCCTCTACGGGCCGAACGGTCGCGGCATGGCCGAAATCATTCGTGAACGGCTGAGAGTGGCCGACGGGGGCATCGAGCCCCGAAGGCGGAACTGCTCGATGCTCGACCAAGACTGGAAGAGGCGCGCGCGAAGCTGCGCGCACGGTCCACGCCGGTTCACATGCCCCACACCTCGATCTCGACGCCGCCGGCCCGCTCGTGGCGGTGGAACAGCTTGTCCTCCCAACTCCGGCTCTCGTCGCGGTCGAAGATGATCAGGTGACCGGATTCCGCGGCGCAACGGTCCATGTAAGCCGCGGTCTGCTCCAGGCCGTCGCCGATGGTGCGCTCCAGGCTCTTGTGCAGCACCTTGCACTCGATCACGAACTTGCGCATCCGCCCGCCCTGGGGCCACACGATGAGCAGGTCCGTACGCCTGCGGCCCAGGCCGTACTCCCGCTCGATGCGGCCGCCGCCGTTCACCACCCGCTGCAAGAACGCCTGCAAGAGGAGCTGCGGCCCGGCCTCCCGGTAGTCGAACCGCGCCACCCAGTGCTCGGAATGTTCGCGGAAGAATTCCTGAAAAGCCGCGAGCAGCTTACCCACCTCCAGGCTGCCGTCGGCGTCCACGTACCAGGCCATCTCCTCCACCAGCCCCGCCTGGGCCGCATAGGTGAGCTCCCGCGGCACCACCTCCGCGTAGATGGGATTGGCGATGCGGAGCGGGCCGCCGCTGGCGATCAGCCCCAGGTCCCGGACGTATTCAATGTCGCGGGCCGAGAACTCGCGCTCATCCCCGCCGCTCAGCAACGGTCCCACCACCCGGCGCACCCGGTCTTCCTGGAGCTTGTCCGCCAACTGGTCCAGGTGGGTCTCCCGGCGCGCTATGAGGCGCTCCCGGGCTTCAGTGACCGCAGCCGCGTCGATCGCCCGGCTGCGGTCCCGGCCCGCCTTGTTGCGGAAGCAGGCGTCGTAAGCCAGCGCGTTAACGAGCCACGGCTGGCCGCAGGTGAGCGCCCAGACCTCCGCCAAGGCGTCCTCGGTGAATGCCTGGCCCGTTTCCTCCGCATGCTGGGCCAGCAGCGCGCGCACCTCGGCCTCGGAGAAGTCGCCGAGACGCAACGACTCGGCCTTGACGTTGAACGCGCTCCCGCCGGCGACAATCTCCTTCTCCGAACTGGAATGGATGCGGTAGTCGCGCACGTCGCGCACGCCGCACAGGACGACGCTCTGCGGGAAGCTCTTCGGGCGCCGCACATATCCCGCCCGAAGCTGGCGCAGCACCGACAACAGGGTGTCGCCCACCAGAGCGTCGATCTCGTCGATGAGCAGCACCAGCGGCCTCGGGTCGGCCTCGGACCAGCGACTCAGCACCTCACGGAGGGCGCCGTGGGGGCCGGACTCGGCAAGAACGCCGGGCCAGACCTCAGCCAGCGTTTCGTCGCCCAGCGTCGAGCGCGCCCAGGAGGCCATCTCGTCCAGGATGGCACGCATGGCCGTTTCCGTGTCTTCGCGCGCCGCCTGCGCTGCCTCAACGTTGGCGTACACGCAGCGGTAATCGCCCCCGGCGCCGCTGTTCAGCAGGTCCCGCAGTGCCAGCAGCGCGGAGGTCTTGCCAGTCTGCCGCGGCGCGTGCAGCACGAAATAGCGTTCGTCGCGAATGAGAGTCAGAACGTCTTCGAGATCCAGCCGGCTGAGCGGCGGGATGCTGTAGTGCTTCTCCGGCTGGACCGGCCCGGTGGTGTTGAAGAAGCGCATGGCCGCACTATGACATGTTCCGTCCAGGCGGGCGACTCACACCGTTGCCCGTTGCCCACTCCATTCTTCTTGCGAGATTAGTGACGAGATGCCCGGATCTGGGCGCCAAACTCACGTCGTCCGCATAAGGACAGTGTGTTGAAAAACGGTGCCCATCGGGTCAACGACATTCACGGTAAGCCCTCACAGCATTCGGATCGGGCCCGGGTAACGCCCGACAACCTCGTCGGCGGTCAGCAACGTGATCCCTTCGACCTGGGCCTGAGCGATGAGGAGCCGGTCGAACGGATCCTTGTGGAGTTGCGGCAGCAACGCCACGGCCACCGCATGGGCGCCGTTCACCGCCAGTTCCACCTAGGCGGCATCTCCTGTGGCCACCCTTTCCTAATCCGTCTTCGACATTTCGACGTGGCTTTGCGGTTATTCGGCCACCTTTTGCTAGCGAGCACCATCGCTGGGACAAGCACGGGAGGAATCATCGCCTGCATGATGCTCTTGCCTGATAGTACCGATCGGAATAGAGCACGGTACCCCGCAAGCAAGCTCGTCGAATTTTATATGGACCGCGGGGACGAAATCTTCTCAATACCAATATCGCACCGTGTCCGAACGCTCGGTGGCCTGTCAGACGAGCGATATCCCAACGACGAGCTTCTTGAGGCGCTAGATGATTATTTTGGAGAAGATAGTATGCTCTCAAACCTTTTGAAGCCGACCGTCATCACAGCATACGACATCAAGCAGCGTAAGGCCCACTTTTTCCGCCAACACAAGGCGAAGAAGGACCCGAAATGGAACTTTCACGCTCGCGATGTGGCGTGGGCGACATCCGCCGCTCCAACGTATTTCGAGGTTTCACGTGTGAAATCCGAGGCTGGGACGGCCTATCCCCTCATTGATGGCGGAGTCTTTGCCAACAACCCCGCCTTATGCGCGTACGCAGAGGCGCGGGCCTCCTTGCCTCCCCACCCCACAGCCAAAGATATTGTGCTTCTCTCTCTGGGTACCGGCAAAGAAAAACAGAGTTATTCTTATAGGGAAGCCAAAGACTGGGGACCCCTTGGGTGGGCCAAACCCGTTCTGGGAATCATGATGTCGGGTGTCGCCGAGACTGTTAGCTACCAACTTAGGCAGATTTTTGACTCGGCCAAGGCCCCCGGGCAGTTCCTGCGAATCGAGCCCGCCCTGGGTGACGCTTCCCGGGATATGGACGATGCTTCGTATGAGAACCTGGATAGACTGAAAACCGCCGGCAACCAGGCTGTCGCCAACAACGCTCAAGAGCTTGAGGCTTTCGCAGATCTGCTCCGGAAGTAGGCAGGGCGCAACTATCCTGCCGCTCAGAGGGGTTGAAAAACCGCACCCACCGGTCCACATTCGGCTCTGAGGGAGGGCCGACATGAAAAAGATATTCAGCGAGCACGTCCCCGCCAACAGCGGCTGGTCCGGGGACCTCAAGGAGGGGCAGATCATCCGCATCATCGCGATGTCCACGGTGGACTTCCTGGTGCTGGACCGGCACAACCTGCGGGAACGGTTCGATCAGGCTCGCTCCAAGGTCTACAACGGGAAGATCTTCCTCAGCACCGGCGACAAGCTGATGTCCCGGGACAACCAGCATTTCATGACCATCGTGGCGGATACCTTCGAGGAAGGGACCCACGACCTGCAGAAGGGAATGTGCAGCGGACGGCGGTTCCAGTTGGCCAAGGAGGAGGGGCGGCTGCGGGAATACTACCACCGGGACTACCGAGACGACGAGATCCCGGACCATGGCTGCTGGGAGAACCTCTCCGGGGCGCTGGCCTCCTACGGCATCGCGCCGGAGGACATCCCGAGCCCGTTCAACATCTTCCAGCACATGATCATCGACGGCAAGACCGGTCTGATGCAGCATACGGCCATCCGGCCCAAGGCGCCGACCAACGTCGACATGCGCGCGGAGCGCGACCTTCTGGCGGCCTTCAGCGCGTGCCCGGACATGCCGGTGGGCGGCAAGCAGGTGGATGTGGAGATTTACGAGGAGGATTGACGGAGGGGACCCCCGACACCCCTCGCCTGGATTCCCGCTTTCGCGGGAATGACGATTCGGGGGTTCGTTGCCTCTCTCGGATGGCGTTTTGACGCAGCCTGTTTCGCGGGAATGACGGGTTCGGGCATTGGCGGGTTGTTCGTGGGACGATGACGCGCTGCACGGACGCGGGAATCGTCCTGGGGCCGGCTACTCGAACCCCATGCGGCGGCCCCAGTTGGAGGGGTCCTTGAGGAAGTCGACGATCTGGTTCCGGCTTTCCTGGGAAAAGAACTGCGTTTCCTCACCGGCGTTCAGGACGTCGTCCCAGTTGGACAGGGTGTGGAGGCTGATGTCGTGGTCGGCCAGGTTCTTTTTTCCCTCGTGCAGGTCCAGCTCGTCGGAGCTGTACTCGAAGACGCAGAGGCAATGGGTGATCTGCGCCTTCTGGGCGCGGACGCCGATGTTGAAGCGGAGCTTGCTGAAGCCGTCGGTCACGAGGTCTTCCACCAGCGTGACCCGCTGTCCCTCATCCAGAACCCCTTCAATCTGGTTGGTCTGCCCGTAGCCCTTGGGGTTCTTGCGGATGTAGATCATGGGCTTGCGCAGGTAGTGGGACACGAAGGCGGCATAGGGAATGCCCGCGGTCTCGCCGCCGGCCACCACGTCCATGTTGTCGAGCCCGATGTCGCGGCGCGCGATCTGGGCCAACGCCTCGAGGATCTCGTCCCGTGCCTCGGGGAAGGAAAGCAGCCGCCGGCAGTCGATGTAGACCGGCGAGACCCTGCCCGAGACGAACACGAAGGGCCTGTCGTCGTACACCTGTATGGATTGTGTGCTCAGCAGCAACTCAGCGATTCTCTGTCCGGTCTCTGACATGGATGGGGTTCCTCAAATTTCGGCGGCCCGTTTTCCGGGGATAGGAGCCGGTATCGGCCGGTAGCGCCATGCGGGCACGGGCGGGTTTGAAAGCCGCCCCTACATCAGGCGTCCGATTTCTGCGGGGTAGACCCCCCAGGCTGCCCTTTTCGGGGGTTCCCTGCCGAACGGCCGATAGGCTTATAGCACGGGCCATTGCGGTTTTCCAGCCGTTGTTCCCAGCGGCTCTTTTTTGCTATTATGCACACCTTTCCGGACCCGTCGAGTCGTTGGATGGAAATCCCCAAAATCAATAAAGACAGGCTGTTGCGCGACCTCAACGCGGTCTCGCGCATCGGTTTGGGCGAGGGCGGCTCGGTCACGCGGCTGGTGTTTTCGGTCCATGAGCTGCGATCCCGCCAGTTGCTGGTCCACCTGATGAATCAGGCCGGCCTCGACGTGCACGTGGATGCGGCCGGCAACATCTTCGGGCGGCTGTCGGCGGGGCAGGAAGGACCGGCGGTGTTAGCCGGCTCCCACCTCGACTCAGTCGTCCAGGGAGGCCGGTACGACGGCCCGGTGGGAGTCATCGGCGCGCTTGAGGCGATCCGGACCATCAAGGAGAGCGGCGTGCCCCTGCCGGTGCCGCTGGAAAGCGTCTGCTTCGTGGGGGAGGAATCCAGCCGGTTCGGGTTCGCCACCCTGGGCAGCAGCCTGGTGGCGGGCGACGTCACCATGGATGACTTCGCCAACGCGGTGGACGCCGGCGGCGCCCGGCTCGAGGACGTGCTTTCGAGCTTCGGCATCTACCGCGAGAACCTCGCTTCGCTGAAACGCGACCCGAAGACCATCAAGGCCTATTTCGAGCTCCACATCGAGCAGGGACCCGTGCTCGAAGCCAGGAAGAAGAAGATCGGCGTGGTTACCGCCATCGCCGCCCCGAGCCGGTTCAGGGTCATTTTCCGGGGACAGGCGGATCACAGCGGCACCACGCCGATGGAGATGCGCAAGGACGCGCTGGTGGCGGCGGGCTATCTCATCACCTACATCGACGAGGTCTGCCGGGAGCACGCCTCCGCGGAGAAGGGCCGGGTGGTGGGCACGGTGGGCGCCATCAAGGTCGAGCCGGGGGTCATCAACGCCATCCCCGGTCGCGTGGAGCTTCAGGTGGACGTGCGCAGCATCACCGCCCCCTCCAAGCGCAAGGTGGCCGGACTGATCAAGAAGCGGGCTCGGCAGATCGCCCGTGAGCGGGGGATGAAGGTCGAGCTTCTTACGATTCGGGATGAGGAGCCGGTGACGTTGCACCCGCGAGTGATCTCGCTCATCCGCGCGACCTGCGAGGAACGGGAGATCCCCTTCGAGGTCATGCCGTCGGGAGCCGGCCACGACGCCATGCAGATGGCCAAGATCACCCCCACCGGCATGATCTTCATTCCCAGCATCAACGGCGTCAGCCACAACCCCACGGAATGGACCGATCCCGAGGACATCTGCCTCGGTACCCAACTCCTGGTGGAGACCCTGCTACGAGCCGCCCATGCAGAAATCTAAGGCAACCCAAAAAACCCAAGTGCTCAGCGGTCCACAGATCAAAAGAGTTCTGGCGGGCTTTGCCAAGCGGATCTCCGAGGAGTACGCCGACCCCGGTTCGCTGGCCTTCGTGGGCATACGGACCCGCGGCCCGACCCTGGCCCGGCGGGTCGCCGGGGTGCTGAAGGAAAGGCACGACTTGCCGGTTCCCGTGGGCGAGCTCGACGCCACGCTCTATCGCGACGACCTGAACACGTTGCTGCCGAAGGGACGCATCGACGCCACCCATATACCCTTCGAGGTGAACGACAAGACCGTGATCCTGTTCGATGACGTGCTGCATACGGGCCGCACGGTGCGCGCCGCCGTGGATCACCTCATGGCATTGGGGCGGCCCAGGGCCATTTTTCTCGCCGTGATGGTGGACCGCGGCGGACGGGAGCTTCCCATCGAAGCCCGTTTCGTCGGCAAGCAGGTCGAGATGTCCAAGGGCGGAGACGTGCGCGTGAGACTCGCGGAAATCGACCAAGTGGATGAAGTCATCAGGGTCTGACGGCAAATAGCCAAAACCGCTTGACAAAGTGCGCCAATACTCGTAAAAGGCAGGGTTTAATCGCTTTTGTCCCTATCTCTGCGCCCATCGGAATCCATGAGTAAAACACAACCAATACCTATCGAAGACACACCCGACCCTTCTCTTGCCGCGTCCGTGAAGGGTGTCTACAACCGCCACCGCATCGGTATCAACTTCTGCCTGTCCGTGGTCCTGGCCCTGCTGACGTGGGAGTTCATCGACTTCATCTTCGACGATCCCGACTTCTTCACCGGCCCGGTGGCAATGGTGCTCGAACTCGGCGTGCTGATCTATGAGCCGCGGTTCTGGGAGCACATCGAATACAGCGGCACCGAGCTGATCTACGGCTTCAGCCTCGCCATGATCCTGGGCGTCGTCATCGGCGCGGCGGTGGCTTTCAGCCGGACCCTGGACGAGATGTTCTCCCCCATCCTGGTGGGCCTCTACGCCACACCGCGTTCGGTGGCGGCACCGCTGTTCATCATCTGGCTGGGCCTCGGCATCGCCTCCAAGGTCGGCGTCATCACTCTGGCCTCGGTGTTTCCCGTGATCATCAACACCCAGGCCGGCATCAAGAACGTTCAGGGCGAGTTCCGCATGCTGGGACGGGCCTTCAACGTCTCCTTCTGGGCCATGTTGACCAAGATCATCATACCGGGATCGCTGCCGTTCCTGATCGCGGGGCTGAGGCTGGGCTACTCGCGGTCGGTGGTGACCATCATGGTGGCCGAGTTGTTCGGCGCCGAGGCGGGCATCGGTTACATGATCGACCACGCCACACAGACTTTCCACGTGGCCGAGATGATGGTGGGCATCTCGCTCTTGACCATCATGGGCATCGCGGGCAACGAGATCCTGAAGTTCATTGAGCGCTGGGCCACGCCTTACAGACAGACTTTAGTCTGAGTCGAGAGAGTCGGAAGCAGACCCATGGAAGCCTTGTCAAGCATCTATCAGTCGCAGCGAAAATGGCTGAACGCCATCTTCGGCATCGCCATCGTGGCGTTGTTCTGGTCGTTCGCCGACTGGCAGGTCAACAGCGAGTTGTTCTTCGTGGGCCCGTGGCGGGTCGTTACCTACACCTACGGCCTCTTCGCCAGCGGCGAGATCCTTGACGATCTACGCATCAGCGGAATTGAGTTCTTCTGGGGATTCAGCGTGGCCGCGTTCGCGGGCATCGCCCTCGGTATGATCTTCGGGATCAGCCGGGTATTCCGCGAATTCTTCGATCCCTGGCTCAGCGCGGTCTATGCCACACCGTCCGTGGCCCTGGCGCCGCTCATCATCATCTGGTTCGGCGTGGACCTCACGGCCAAGATCGTCATCGTCCTCATCACCGCGGTCGTCCCCATCGTCCTCAACACCTACACGGGGGTTCTGAGCGTCGGCAAGGAGTTCCAGACCCTGGCCAACTCGTTCTGCATTCCCAAGAATCAGGTCCTCTACAAGATCCTCATTCCGGGTTCACTCCCCTACATCGTTACGGGGCTGCGCCTCGGCATCTCCCGCGGGATCGTGGGAGTCGTCGTGGGAGAGTATTTCGGCGCGTATGCGGGACTCGGCTATCAACTGTTCTATGGACTGGATACCTTCAACATGCCGCTCATGATGTCGTGCGCGGCCATGCTGGCCGGGACCGGCGTGGTGCTCAATCAGGTGATTCTTATGGTCGAGCACCGGATGGCGCCCTGGCGTGATTCCACATTACAGGAGTAGTTCGTGTCATCATCGATTCAGGTAGAACAGATTCACAAGACCTTCACGAAACCCACCGGAGAAACCGTCCATGCCGTGGGCGGCGTCGACATGGACCTCCGGCCGGGGACGTTCTATTCATTCGTGGGACCCAGCGGCTGCGGCAAGACCACGCTGCTACACATGATCCACGGGCTG
Organism: uncultured Binatia bacterium (SeqCode); assembly: GCA_965221155.1. Classification (GTDB taxonomy): domain Bacteria; phylum Desulfobacterota; class Binatia; order UBA9968; family JAJDTQ01; genus JAJDTQ01. The sequence continues at coordinate 5,175,449 of OZ244869.1, forward strand.
CTGCCCCCCACCAAGGGCCGCGTGCTGCTCAACGGCGAGGAAGTGACCGGTCCGACCCCCGACAAGGCCGTGGTGTTCCAGCAGGCCCTGCTGCTGCCCTGGCGCAACGTCACCGACAACATCCAGTTCGGCATCGAGAACGACCGCAGCATGTCCGCCACCGAAAAGCGCGAGATCTGCGACAAGTACACGCAGATCGTGGGCTTGCGGGGCTTCGAGACTCACTACCCTCACGAACTTTCCGGCGGTATGCAGCAACGGGTGAACCTCGCTCGCGCACTGGCGGTGGATCCGGAAATTCTCCTGATGGACGAACCCTTCGCGTCGCTGGACGCCCAGACGCGCCTTCTTATGCAGGAAGAGCTCCAGCGGATGATCGATTGGAAGAACTCGGGCAAGATTGTCGTGTTCGTGACCCACGACATCGAGGAGGCCGTGTTTCTTTCCGATGTCGTGTTCTGCTTCAGCTTCAGGCCGGGGACCATCATGAAGGAAATCAGGGTCCCCTTCGCCACGCCACGAACCCTGCGGGTCAAGGAAGAGCCCGAATTCCTGCAGATCAAGCACGATATCTGGGAGCTGCTGGCGGACGAGGCCCGCAAGGCCATGGCGGAATAGGCGGCCTCCGCCAAACAGGCACCACACCCCACAGGAACGGCAATAAAGCGAAGTCCTGGGCTGAATCTCACATACAAGGAGGGAAGCCAATGAGACGTGCACTTGTCGCAAGCGGAATCGCCGCAGCCTTGCTGGGGGCATGCCTGTTATACGCCGGCCATGCGCTGGCCCTGGAGAAGCTCCGTATCCCGGTGGCGCTCCCCAGCTCGACGACCTCGCTGGTGGAGCAGTTGGGCATCTACAAGGGCTGGTTCAAGGAGATCGGCTACAACGCCGTGGTCTACTCGGTGTCGGGTGGCGAGAACGCCGCCGTGCTGGCCCTGGAACGGGGTCAGCTCCCCTTCTTCGGCTCGGACGACGTTGTTCCCCTGGCCATTCGTCCCGGCAGCAACATCCGAGTCGTCGGTACCTTGATGAACACGCTGCCCTACTGGCTCGTGGGCGGCAAGCACGTCAAGTCCTACGAGGATCTGCCGCGGCCGGTGAAGGTGGGCATCAGCTCTCCCACCTCGGGCAATGTCTACGTGTCCCTCAAGCTGCTCCAGAACGCCGGCATCCCGGCCAAGGACGTGCGCCTGGTGAAGGTCGGCGGGTCGTCGGCACGGCTGGCCGGCGTCAAGGCCGGCAAGATCGACGTGGGCTCGCTGAGCTTCGGCATGATGCTGCGAGCCAAGGAAGCAAACTTGCAGATCCTTGGCGCGGCGAACCAGTTCGTCAAGGAATACGCCTTCACGCAACTCGGCATGAACAAGAAATACATCAAGGACAATCCGGACGAGGCCGCGGCCCTGTTCGGCACCCTGATCCGCGGCTGCGCCTACGTGAACGACCCCAAGAACCGCGAAGAGGTGCTGCACGTGTACGAGAAGGTGATGCGCAACAAGCCGCACCTGGCCAAGCAGATGTACGAGATCGAGGTGATCCAGAACAAGCACGTTCCGGACCGCTGTCAGGCCACCGAGGCGGGCATCCAAGCCTACCTTGATTCGGCGATCTGGACCAAGTCTCTCCTGGCGGACGCCAAGATCCCGCCCATCAGGGAGATCATGTTCCCCGAGTTCTACGAGAAGGCCCTGGCTTGGTACAACAACAAGGGCTGGATGAAAAAATAGCGAAGGAGGAATACGCATGAACCATAAGCGCATTGCAAAAGGAATCGCCGCGGCCTTTCTGGGAGCCAGCCTGTTATGGGGCGGCCAGGTGCTCGCACAGGAGGATCTTCGAATCCCGGTTGCGATGACCAGCACCACCACCGCCCTGGTGGAGCAGACGGCCATCCACAAGGGCTTCTTCAAGGACATCGGCTACAACGCCAGAGTCTACTCGGTATCGGGTGGTGAGAACGCCGCCGTCCTCGCCCTGGAACGGGGCCAGCTCCCCTTCTTCGGCTCGGACGACAATATCCCCCTGGCCATTCGAAAGGGCAGCAACATTCGAGTCATCGGCAGCGAGATGAACGTGTTGCCGTACTGGCTGGTGGCCGGGAAACACGTCAAGTCCTACAAGGACCTGCCGCGGCCGGTGAAGGTCGGGATCAGCTCTCCCACCTCCGGTAACGTCTATGTGTCACTCAAGCTGCTCGAGGCGGCCGGCATCCCGACGAAGGACGCCCGCCTGATCAAGGTCGGCGGATCATCGGCACGGTTGGCGGGCGTCAAGGGCGGCAAGATCGACGTGGGATCGCTGACTTTCGGCATGATGCTGCGGGCCAAGAAAGCAAACTTGCAGATCCTTGGTGCGGCGAACCAGTTCGTCAAGGAATACGCATTCCTTCAACTCGCCATGAACAAGAACTACATCAAGGACAACCCGGACAAGGCCGAGGCCATGTTCGGCACCCTGATCCGCGGGTGTGCCTTCGTGAACGACCCCAAGAACAAGGAAGAGGTGATGCACGTCATCACGAAGGTCATGCGCAACCCCGACGACATCGGCAAGGAGATGTACGAGATCGAGGTGGCCGGAGGGTCCATCCCCAACCGGTGCCAGATCACCGAGTCAGCTATCAAGGCGTACATCGAGTCGGCCGTCTGGAGCAAGTCCATCGCAGCGGACCTCAAGATCCCGCCGGCGAAAGACATCATGTTCCCCGAGTTCTATAACAGGGCCCTGGCCTGGTACAACAACAAGGGGTGGATGAAGAAGTAGGCCCGACGGCCCGCATCTTCACCGCACCGACGAAAGGGATCCTTTTGATGTCGCGGGACATCGGGAGGGTCCCTTTCTCTTGCTGGAGGGCTTGTGTTGGACGTTCGTCCGTTGCGGGCGGGCTTACGTCAGCATTTGGAGAGCGGCCGCAGCGTAAACCCTGGCAGCCCGCCGCACCTGCCCCAGTGGCACCACCTCCGCGTCGGTATGGGCGAAGGCCAGGTCGCCGGGACCGAACATGACGGTCTCGATGCCCTTCTCGTTCAGGTAGCCCGCGTCCAGCGCCGCCGGGAAATAGATCGGCGGCCCGGTCTCTCCCGCCATCTCGCGCGCCGCACCGAGCGCCACCGCCACCTCGCTGTTTGCCGGCACCTCGGCGGGATACATGAAGTTGCCCTGGGCGACCTCTACCTGCCAGGGCTCCAGGTCCGCCAGGGCGCGGGTGATGGCGACCAGAGCCTCCGCGGGGTCTTCACCGGGCATGAGACGACGGTCCAGCGTCAGCCGGCAATGGTCCTGGATGGTGTGCAGGATGTCGGGGCCACTCTCGATGCGGGTAGCCACCAGGCTCGCCTCGCCCAGCGACGGGTGGGCGATGCCGTCCACCAGACCGTCGAGGCGCTCCAGCACCGCGCGCGCGCCGTCCACCGCGTTGACCCCGGCCCACGGCGTGCTGCTGTGGCACGACTTGCCGCGCACCACGACTTCCACGTCGATCCTGCCCTTGTTGCCCAGACAGACCTTGTTGGTGGTGCCCAGCCCGACGATGCCGTGGCGGGCCGCAAGCCCGCCCTGCCCCAGCATGTATCGCGCCGCATCGTGCCGTCCGGTTTCCCCGGCGGTGCTCACCGCCAGCGACAAGGGACGAGCCAGCTCCCGACCCGACCGCCACACGGCGGCCGCGGCGGCCAGCATGGCCGCCAGCGCCGCCTTCTGCTCACAGCCGCCCCGGCCCCACACGCACGGTCCCTCGAGCCCGTAGGGCTCCCCAGGCACGACCTTTCCCGAGAACGGCTCCGGCATCGAGCCCGCCGGGAAGGTCATGGCGTAACCCATGAAGAGCAGGCCTTGGGCCGGATCCGATGCCGCACCGCCGTACTCCCAGAGCAGATTGCCCATGCCGTCGGTCCGCGGCGCCAGCCCGGTGAGCGTTTGGAGCCGCGGCGCCACCACGTCCGCGACGAAACCCGTCACCGCCGGATCGGACTCCATCCGCTCCGTGTGCTCCGAAGGGACCCGCAGCAGCTCGGTGAACAACGCGTCCAGTTCCGGATCGTCGACGTGCTCGTCGGCAATGCCGAAGGCTTCGCGGACATCCATGGTCAGCGGTCCTCCGGTTCGAATATTTCCACCCGGATCGCCTGCCCCCGGCCGGATTCCGGACAGGCGCTGACCGCCACCAGGCAGTCCACCTCCGCACGAAAGTCCACATGGGCCTCTTCCTTCGGCCGCACGAAGGTGTCGAACATGGCGCCGGAATCCGGGTCGATGCGCATGGTCTGGAAGATGTTGAACGGGCTCGGGATGTCCACCGGAGCGATGTCCCACGGGCGTACGGCCTCGGACAGGTTCTCGTAGCATCCGTGAGTGGGAATGTCCTCCGGCTTCTTGGGATTGGGGTCGACCCCCTCGATGAAGTTCCGTTGGGCGAGTCCCGCGGCCACCAGCTCGAAGCGCTTGCGGCTGCACATGCCCTTCTGGAGGTCGTGGCGCCCTTCGTGGAACGTGTCCGCCACGATGGTCAGCAACGGATTATTGAGCTTCGACAGGAGCCGGTCCCCGGTGCTGATGAAGATCCGCGCCTGGTTGGTCTTGGTCCTGGCCTGATCGAAACGCTCGGTGAGGTCGTGCAGGTTGAAGGCGACGAAATCCACCACCGACTTGCCCGCCACGCGGATGCACTGCCCCTTCTTCACCGTAGAGGCCCACCCGGAGTTTTTCGGCACCCTCACACTGCTAAGGACGTCTTCCGCCATGTCGCTCCATTCCCCCCTCCTACCGTATAGGCTCGTCAGTTTATGGCGCGGAAGTCCGCGAGTAAAGGCTGTCCCGCTTTCGCTTGCCTTCAACGGAGGCTTCTGCTAACCCGATTTCAGTTGCAACGTTACAGAGGAGAGACCCCATGTTTACCGATAAAGTCGAGCTCAAAGACTTCGAGAAGATGGATCCGGAGTATCAGGATCTGCTGAAGCGGGTGCTCGCGATCCAGTGCGACTGCGAGATCGGCGGGCCGCATCTCTACCTGGACGACATGCTTCCCAACGCGCCCACGAAGCTGTATCGGCTGGTGGTGGCGCGCACCGCGGCCGAGGAAGTGGACCACTACCGCAAGATGGCCAAGCTGGCCGGAGACATCGGCGAGGACGTGTCCTACGTGCTGAGCTGGCCGAACCAGAAACGCTACGTGGAGGCCTTCCGCGGCAAGATCACCACCTGGGAAGACTTCGCCGTCTTCGGCTTCCTGATCGACCGGGTGGGACGCTACCAGCTCGAAGAATTCGAGGACTGCAGCTACGTGCCGCTGGCCGACATTCTTTCCACCATGTTGCAGGAGGAATCGGCCCACATATCCTTCGGCACGAACACGACCCGTGAATCGGCCGACAAGGGAGGCGAGGCCAGGGAACGCATCCAGAACGCGGTGAACTACTGGTACGTCAAGGGCCTGGACATGTTCGGCAATTCGGCTTCCAGACGCTCCGAGCGCTACCGCCAATGGGGTCTCAAGCGGCGCACCAACGCGGACGCGCGGCAACAGTATACCGACGAGATCAATGCCCTGATCGCGGACATGGGCCTCCAGATCCCCGACCCCAACGAGGGTCGTCTCTACACCTGAGGTGGAACCGGCAATGGCACAGGCACCCCATACGGCGGAGCTCGATGAGCACTTGAAGGACTGCATCGCCGCGGTCCACGGAGCGGTCAATCGGGCGATACCGCAAATCAACGACGAGAAACTCGTGGATCAGGCCCTCCAGGACTGCCAGGAGGTCCTGGACATGGTGATGGAAGGAAAGGTATCCGAGTGGGTCGAGTGACCGCGCCGGAACTCCCGCCTCCTCCCGTCATCGCTTTCGAGCCCACGTCATAGCCCGGCGCAGCCGGCTCCCACTACCCTTACCGGAGGTTCCACCCTTGGACATTGTGGTCTGCGGCAAGATCATCCCTGCCAGCACCGTGACCATCGACATCGATCCCGCCACGAAGCGGATGATCCGCAAGGGCGTCGCCCACGAGTTGGACCCGGCCGCGGCCAGCGCCGTGGAAGAGGCGCTGCGGCTGATGGAGCAGGTGGGCGGCACGGTCACGCTGGTGACCATGGGGTTCAACGAGATCACCATCGGCATACGGACGGCACTGGCCATGGGAGCTACCTCCGCCGTCCATATCTTCGACGACGCGCTGGCAGGGTCGGACGCCCTGGCGACCGCCAAGGCCCTGGCCGCGGCCATCCGGAAGAAGCCCTTCGATCTCATCATCTGCGGCACCGAGAGCAGCGACAGCTACTCCGGCATCGTGCCCGGCCAGGTCGCGCGGCTGCTGGGGGTCCCGCCGGTCACCTTCGCCAACGAGATGGCCGTGGAGGGATCGACCCTATCCATCAAGCGCCAGAGCGAGACCGGCTACGACGTGGTGGAGGCCGACCTTCCGGCGCTGGTGACGGTCACCAGCGGCATCAACGAGCCGCGCTACCCGCAACTCAAGGGCATCATGTCGGCCAAGAAGAAAGAGATCCTGGAGTACTCCGTCGAGGACCTCGACCTCACGCCGGACGACGTGGGCGAGCAGGGAGCCCGGGAGAAAGTGCTGGAAGTAGGCAGGCCGCAGCAGCGCGAGGCGGGAGACGTGGTGGAAGACGACGGCGAGGGCGGAAAACGGATCGCCGATTTCCTCGCCGAGGTCAAGGTCATATAGATGTCTGATATCGTTTGGGTCTATGGCGAGGTGGTGGAAGACGCCGTCACCTCCACCACGCTGGAGATGGTGACGAAGGCCGCCCAGGTGGGCACCGCCGAGGTGATCCTCCTCGGTCCGGCTCCCGACGACGCCGTGGACTTGTTGAGCGAACACGGCGCGAGCAAGGTGTACCAGTCGACCGACCCGGTGTTCCGCGACTACCTGACGCTGCCCGCGGCGGCGGTGGTTGAATCCCTGATCCGTGAGCATAAACCGGCAGCGGTTTTGTTCGCGTCGAGCTACGGCGGCCGCGACGTGGCCGCAGCCCTGAGCGCCAGCCTCGACTGCGGTGCCATCACGGACGTGGCGGACTTCACCCTGACCAACGGAACCATAGAGGCCAAGATCCCCGCCCTGGGGGCCAGCTACTGGAACACCTCCACGCTGGTGCACGACGACGTCAAGATCCTGCTGGTGAGGCCCAAGGCATTCGAGCCCGCCCCGAACCCCAAGACCGCGGTGGTAGTAGAGGTCGCGGCTCCGGATGACGCCGACCTCAGCAAGGTCCGGCTCAAGGAAAAGGTCACCGCCAAGGCCGAAGGCCCGCAGTTGGATGGTGCCAAGGTCATCGTGTCGGGCGGACGCGGCCTGGCCGGAGCGGAGAACTTCGACATGCTGCGCGAGTTGGCGGACCTGCTGGGCGGCGCCGTGGGCGCCACCCGCGCCGTGGTGGACTCGGGCTGGGTGCCCTACTCCCTTCAAATCGGCCAGACCGGCAAGACCGTCAAGCCCGAGCTCTACATCGCCTGCGGCATCTCCGGTGCCGTGCAGCACCTGGCCGGCATGAAGGACTCCAAGCTGATCGTCGCCGTCAACAAGGATGCCGACGCCCCCATCTTCCAGATGTGCGACCTCGGTATCGTGGGCGACGTCTTCAAGGTCATCCCCCAGTTGATCGAAGAGATCAAGGCCCGCAAGTAGCGGCGCTGCCCTATTGACTAAAAGGGCCAATCCGTAGTAAATACGGGTTGTTCTGCTGACACACCAGCTAATCCCCCTCGGGATCGAGCCGTAACCGGCCCCCGGGGGGTTTCTACATCCGCGTTTTTCCAGCTACGACGTCGCTGGTTGCTCGCCTCATCAGACGACACGAAACCGTCGACGAGAATGTCACTGATCGACGATCCTGTCGATCGTAACGTCCGGACGGTTTCCGAAAACCACGTCATTTCAACACGTTGGCGTGGCGGGCGGCATGGCACGGTGTTTGCGTCAACAGGACAACAAGAAATCTTCTTCGAATGAGGACCCAACGATGAACTCACTTACGCTTCTCGATGTCATCAACGCGGTAGGCGAATATTCGACGACCCCCGACGAACTGAAGGCCGTCGTCATTCACCTCGTCAACAGCGGCAAGGTCAAACTGGACGGCGAGCTCGCCGGTTGCAAGATCGACTTCGGCCCGACCGCCGCGCTGCAGCCCGTCACTATCGGGTCCCAAACCGTGCTGCCCCAACAGACGCTGGATCAGGCCGGTTGAAAGCCGCCACACTGGCAAAGCCGCGCATTCCTGGAGCCACCGACATTCTTTAGGCCGCGCCGTGCTCCCTCTCTCCGGCGAAGGGGCATTACGGCGGCATGAGCCTCCAGGAATTTCTTGACAGAAGAGCGCTGTCGGTTATATTCGATTAAGGGTTGTCACACTACAGTTGGAGGCTATAGTGGAAGGCAGCAACTCGACCTTCAGTCAGGAGCTGGCCAATTGGCTTGCCGACCTTAGAACTCAGTGGTCAGGCAAGATCGAACAACCCCTCAGAGGGCCTGTTATCTTTCTATACGCTTTTCTCGGAGCGTTAACGCTCTTCTCCTCCCTCATATTCGTGCGATTCGGTTCCGCTCTTGCAGCCGTGACCCCAACGAACGGCGTCATCAAGACGTTGCTTGAAGAGCCGCTTGTTTGGCTCCTGATTGCAATTTTACCGTCGCTTGGGATCGCTTGGCTCGTTAGTTGGCCAAAACGACCCTACAGTCCCGCGAGAATCTATCTCGGCAGTCTGGCGTTCTCGGCACTCGTTTGCTTGGCCGTCATGAAAGTCCTGAGCGCAACGTCAACGATACCGCAAGGTGCAGGCTCATGACCATGATACGTCCGGGCCTTTGTCTTGCGCTGGTCGTACTATGTGCGGCTGCGTCTACAACGGTCTCCGCCCAGGAGCGCAAGGGCGATTCAGACCAAACGATGTCCAAAGCCCCCATCCTCAAGCTGCATGGGGTTACACTGGGGACAAAGATAAAGTGGGGAGCGCAATTGCTACTCTACCCTGAAGCGATCAAGCCTGTGAGAGTGCTCCATGCTTACAAAAGGGACACTGTTTGCAAAGATAGCCACCAAACTAAACCCGATCCAAATCTAGGTTTCGTGGTTGTGTCCTCCGCCCAAGAAGGGGGCCCTCTGAAAACCGGCAGATTGATTGGGGCTCCTGATTCCAACAAACAGGTCACGCTGAGAACTGCCTGCGATTCGTCCAAGAACCTCTCGGACGCTGACACAAACAAGACCAAGTACCTCTTGACCCTTTATGGCCTCCAAAATCAAAAGGACGGTGCATTGTATTGGACCGATATATCATCGGCGCCAACCACTTACGCCGAAATACTGACGAAGACATCCAAGTAGACGATGACACCCGATGCCTCGAAGAATATCCAGCCCTCGAAACGTCACTGATTCCACACATCGTCGCATGCGTCGACACCCACGCAACGCGCCGATCGGAACCCGGCGTCCGATCCGTGGCCGACGCCAGCGCGTCCTGACAGGAAGCAACCGCCGCAATGCGACACGTCCTGTATTCCCAGCAGTTCAACCGCTCGATCCTGGATGGGCTGTTTCGGCGGGCGGATGAATTCCGCCGGCGGATGACCGTCCCTTCCGAGAAGCTCGCCCTGACCCAGCTTCATCGCGGGAAGACCTTGTTCAGCGTGTTCTACGAGCCGTCCACCCGGACGCGGATGTCCTTCAGCGCGGCCGCCCAGCACCTTGGAATGAGCGTGGTGGCCACGGAGAACGCACGCGAGTTTTCCTCGGCCATCAAGGGCGAGAGCCTGGAGGACACCATCCGGGTCCTGTGTGAATACTACCCGGACGTCATCGCGCTACGGCATTACGAGATCGGCGCCGCGGAACGCGCCGCCCGATACAGCTCGGTGCCCATCATCAACGCGGGTGACGGCGGCGGTCAACATCCTACCCAGGCGTTGCTGGATCTCTACACCCTCCACCAGGCCCTCGGCACCATCGACGGTCTGACCGTAACCATCGGCGGTGATCTGGCCAACGGCCGGACCGCACGTTCCCTGGCCTACCTGCTGGCAAAGTTCGACGGGATTCGACTCCTCTTCGTCGCTCCGGAAACACTCAGGATGGGCTCCGACATCAAAGAACACCTTGAGGAGAACGGCGTGGCTTTCGCCGAGGAGTCGAGCTTGGAGGCCGCCCTTCCGCAGAGCGACGTGGTGTACTGGACCCGGGTTCAGAGGGAACGTCTCGGCCCCGACTCGGTTTACGAAGAGCTGCACTCCCAGTTCGTCATCGGAGCCGCGCAGCTCGACCTCATGAAGCCCCACGCCGTGCTCATGCACCCGCTGCCCCGCCTGGCGGAGATCCCACAGGAAGTCGACGCGGATCCGAGAGCCTGGTACTTCCGGCAAGCGGGCAACGGCATGTTCATCAGGATGTCGCTGCTGGAATGGATATTTGACGGCGACTGAACCAACCCTGACCTCCCGCGATGCTCTACGAGAAGATACTGGCGCCGCTGCTGTTCCGTGGTGACGCCGAGACCGTGCACAACGGCGCGCTGAACGTGTTGCGGCGGGCGAACACGCGGCCGTGGCTGCAGGCACTCCTGGCCGGGCGCGACCGCGCTCCGGAGCCGCGCCTCGAACAGACTCTGTGCGGCATGCGCTTCAGGAATCCCATCGGACTGGCGGCGGGCTTCGACAAGAACGGCATCGCGGCGCCCGCGCTGGCGGCGCTCGGCTTCGGCTTCATCACGGTCGGCTCCGTGACTCCCCGCGCCGGTCAACCCGGCAACCCGCGGCCGCGCCTGTTCCGGGACGTCCCGAACCGGGCGCTGTGGAACCGCCTCGGGTTCAACAACCGCGGCGCGGACACCCTGGCAACGGTGCTGGAACGCCAGCCCAGGCTGCCGGTTCCCCTGGGGATCAGCCTGGGCAAGGCCCGGCAAACGCCCATCGACGACGCCTTCGCGGATTACGCCTATTCCCTGGAGAAGCTCTATCCGTATGCGGATTTCTTCGAAATCTGCATCAGCTCTCCCAACACGCTGAATCTCCGGGAGCTGCAGGAAGGCAGCCGGCTGAACAGGTTGCTAGCCAGCCTGGTGAAGAAGGCCGACGATCTGGCGCGGTCCGCCGGCATGGCGCGGCGAAAGCCTCTCTGGCCGAAGTTCGCCCCGGACATGCCGCCCATTCTCCGCGACATCGCGGTGGCCGTGTGCCGCGAGCTGCTGGATCCCGGAATCGATGCCGTCATCATCGGCAACAGCACCATCGATCCCGCCGTCAACCCGGATCCGGAAAAGGGCGGCTACAGCGGCCGCCCGCTCTTTCTCAAGGCGCTGGATCAGGTTAGCGGCGCCGCGGCCCGCCTGGACGGCGGCCTCACCCTGGTGGGGAACGGCGGCATCTTCGACGGCCATGACGCCTATACCATGATGAAGGAGAGCGGCTGCTCGCTGGTGCAGGTCCACAGCGCCCTTCCCTACCGCGGCCCGATGATCGCCAGGAGGATGCAGCAAGAACTCCTGCAGGTCATGGACCGGCAGGGGGTGCGGCACGTGTCGGAGATCGCATCTTGTACAACCGTACCGGGTGATGGTTAGGGCGAAGTCGTTGGTCCCTTACTCATGCGGCGTGACTCTTCAGCCGTCCAGATCCTCGAAGTAGACCAATGCCGGCATATTGCGGCGTTGATGAACGATCCGCAGGATGACCGGGTCGTTACCGAGCGCCTGGATTCGCGCAAAGAAGATGACGTGCATCCCGTAGTTAACTGAGCGCATGCCCGCGGCGAACAGGCTTCGGTCGCGCCCGCGATCCGGATTGGCCATGATGCCCTCGAATGCGTGGACCAACCCCTAATAGTATTTCGCCCACTGTTCGCGGCCCCAAGTGTCCAGCGTGTACCGGCGGCTTTCCTCCAGATCCCGTCGCGCCAAACGGGATAGCCGGATGGTCATGCCCCGGAACGCCACCGGTAGGCTTCAGGATCGAAGGCTTCGGGATCGAAGTCGTCAAACTCCCCCGCCTCCGCTTCGCGCACGGCGTGCTCCAATTCAGCCTTCAAGGCGTAGAACTGGCGCGCGCCGTCCCGTTCCATCAGCAGCCGGAGCCCGGCCCGCACGACCTCGCTCAGGTTGGCAAAAGCGCCGGAGTCGATCTGCCCCTTGATATAAGCTTCCATGGGTGCGGTAAGGTGAACGTTCGGCATAGGGTCGTCCTCCTCGGTATGTCCAATAGTATCAGATACTGACAGAAACTACACGGACTCAGAACGGCGGCCGGTCCAGGCTGCGGTACTGGATGGCTTCGGCGATGTGCGGCGGCCGGATCTCTTCGGTGCCCTCAAGGTCGGCGATGGTTCGGCCGACCTTGAGGATCCGCACGTAGGCGCGGGCGCTCAGTCCGAGCCTCTTGATGGCGGTTTCCAGAAGCTGTTCCCCCGCCCCATCCACCCGGCAGTGGCGCCTGACGTCGCGAGCGCTCATGCGCGCGTTGGCGTGGATCGCCGTCTGCTCGAAGCGCCCCACCTGTACCCTCCGCGCCTCATTGACTCGCTCACGAATGGCCCCGGAGGGCTCGCCCGGAGCCCGGGACGCGAGTGCTTCGTATTCCACCGCCGGCACTTCCACCTGGATGTCGATGCGGTCGAGCAGCGGCCCGGACACCCGCGAGCGGTAACGGGTGATCTGCATCGGGGTGCAGCGGCATTCCTTCCGCGGATCCGAGAAAAACCCGCAAGGGCAGGGATTCATGGCCGCCACCAGCATGAAGCCGGCCGGATATTCGACGGAGCCGGCGGCCCGGGCCACGGTGATGCGGCCGTCCTCCAGCGGCTGGCGCAAGACCTCGAGGACGTTGCGGCGAAACTCCGGCGCCTCGTCCAGAAAGAGCACGCCGTTGTGGGCCAACGAAACCTCCCCCGGCTTGGGCATCGTCCCGCCGCCCACCAGTCCCGCATCGGAGATGGTGTGGTGCGGCGCCCGGAACGGCCGAACGGCCACCAGCGCGCGGCCGTCCAGTACCCCGGTCACACTGTGGATCTTGGTGGTCTCCAGGGCCTCCGGCAGGGTGAGGTCCGGCAGGATGGTGGGGAGCCGCTTGGCCAGCATGGTCTTCCCCGAGCCGGGAGGCCCCATCATCAGGACATTGTGACCGCCCGCGGCTGCCACCTCCAGCGCCCGCTTGACATGGGGCTGCCCGCGAACGTCGCTGAAGTCGGCATCATGGACGGCGTGTTGGCGAAACAGCCGGGCAAGGTCGACCCGGGTGGGCTCGATCTCCCGCTCGCCGTTCATGAAGCTCACGACCTCGGCAAGACTTTCCACGCCAAGGACGTCGATGTCCTGCACCACGGCGGCTTCGGCGCTGTTGGCGCGGGGCAGGATCAGACCTTTCAGCCCCTGGCGTTTCACCGCCGCCGCGATGGGCAGTGCGCCGCGGACGGGCTTGACGGCACCGTCCAGGGAAAGCTCCCCCACCAGCAGGTAGTCGGCGAGGCGGGACGGCTGCACGGCACCTTGAGCCGCCACGATGCCCATGGCCATGGGCAGGTCGTAGCCGGACCCTTCCTTCTTGACGTCGGCGGGTGCGAGGTTGATGGTGATCCGCTGCGGCGGGAACGGGTAACCGCAGTTCCTCAAAGCCGCGCGCACACGCACCTTGCTCTCGCGCACGGCGCCCTCGGGCAGACCCACCATGGCCAGCTCCGGGAGGCCCGACGCGATATCGACTTCCACCGCTACCTTGAGCGCGTCGATGCCGTGAAGCGACGCGCCGTAGATCCTGGAAAGCATGTCTCTATCTCTGTCGGTACTTTGCGTCAAAACATTAGCCGGCGTCTGCGGCAAAAGATGCAACCACGTGAAATCATTGAGCGCTGAGCACCACTCCCCGTGCGGTTCCGGACCAGCATAAAACGGATCTTGCCAGCACAAACAAATCTTGCTAGGAGGTGTCATGGACCACATGATGACGCGGCAAGACCAGGAAGCCCAGGCGGACGTCTGGGCTTTTTTTGTACCAACCGCTTCGAGGTGAAAGATGCTCGACCAGGAGGTCTTGCCCATTGGGCTCACGTTCGATGACGTGCTGTTGGTGCCGGCGGCATCGTCGATTTTGCCGCGCGACACGGATGTTTCCACCCGCTTGACGGAACGTATCAGGCTCAACATTCCGCTCTTGAGCGCGGCCATGGATACGGTCACCGAGGCCCGGACCGGCATCGCCATGGCACAAGAGGGCGGCATGGGCTTTATCCACCGCAATATGTCCGTCGAGGCGCAGTGCAAGGAGGTGGAGAAGGTCAAGAAGTTCGAGAGCGGCATGATCTCGGATCCCGTGACGGTCAGCCCCCACCAGAAGATCGCCGAGGCCCGGGAGCTGATGGACCAGCACGGCATCTCGGGCCTCCCGGTGACGCAGAAGGGCCGCCTGGTGGGGATCCTGACCAACCGCGACCTCCGCTTCGAGAAGAACCCGGACCGTTGTGTCGACGAGCTGATGACCAAGGAGAATCTCGTAACGGTGCCGGACGGCGTCGACCTCGACGAGGCCCAGGAGATCCTGCACCGGCACCGCATCGAAAAACTGCTGGTGGTGGACGACCACTACCGGCTGAAGGGCCTGATCACGGTCAAGGACATCGAGAAGAAAACCCGACACCCGCTGGCCTGCAAGGACGATCACGGACACCTGCGTGTGGGTGCTGCGGTGGGGGTTGGGTCGGACCGGGAGGAGCGCGTGGAGGCTCTGGTACGGTCCGGCGTCGACGTGATCGCGGTGGACACGGCCCACGGCCACTCCCGCAAGGTGCTGGAGACCGTGGCGCAAATCCGTAGCGGCTATCCCGAGCTGGAACTCATCGCCGGCAACGTGGCCACCGCCCAGGGGACCCAGGCGCTGATCGACGCCGGCGCCAACGGCGTCAAGGTGGGCGTCGGACCGGGCTCCATCTGCACCACCCGGGTGGTCTCGGGGGTGGGCGTCCCCCAGCTCAGCGCCATTGCCGACTGCGCCCGGGTGGGTGCCCGCACCGGGGTCCCGCTGGTGTCCGACGGCGGCATCAAGTATTCCGGCGACATCACCAAGGCCCTGGCGGCCGGCGCCAGCGCCGTGATGATCGGCACGCTGTTCGGCGGCTGCGAGGAAAGCCCCGGGGAAACGGTGCTCTACCAGGGCCGAACCTACAAGGTCTACCGCGGCATGGGCTCCATCGGCGCCATGCGGGAAGGCAGCAGGGACCGCTACGCCCAGGAAGACGTCGAGGATGAGGTGAAACTGGTCCCGGAAGGGGTCGAAGGCCAGGTCCCCTACCGCGGCCCCCTGGCGGCGAACGTCTATCAGCTCATCGGCGGGGTCCGCGCCGGCATGGGCTACGTCGGCTGCGGCACCATCGAGGAGCTGCAGACCAAGCCCCGGTTCATGCAGGTCACGGCCGCCGGCCTCACCGAAGGCCACGTCCACGACGTCTTTATCACCAACGAAGCGCCCAACTATCGCAGAGAATGATCGTCGTTCTTGACTTCGGATCGCAGTACACCCAGCTCATTGCGCGCCGTGTACGCGAAGCGCGCGTCTACTGCGAGATACACCCCTTCGATACCCCCGTGGAACGGCTGGCGCGGCTCGAGCCCGCCGGCGTCATCCTGTCCGGCGGACCCGCCAGCGTCTATTCCAGCGGGGCGCCCCGGGTGGGCCCGGAGCTGTTCCGGCTGCCCGTGCCCTTTCTGGGCATCTGCTACGGCATGGGCATCATCAACCAGGCCATGGGGGGCGGCGTGGCCGAAGCCACGGAGCGCGAGTACGGTCTCGCCGACCTCACCATCGACGACGCCACGGACCTCTTCGCCGGCCTCGATCCGGACACCGCCCAGAGCGTATGGATGAGCCATGGCGACCGGATGACGTCTTTGCCCGAGAACTGGTCGGCGATCGCGCATACCGGCAACTCCCCCATCGCCGCCTTCGCCGACGGCGGGCGGCGCTTCTACGGCCTCCAGTTTCATCCCGAGGTGGTTCACACCCGGGACGGGCGGACCATGCTGGAGAACTTCCTGTTCCGCGTCTGCCGGTGCGCGGACGATTGGGACATGGAGCACTTCGCCACCGCCGCGGTGGAGAAGATTCGCCGGCAGGTGGGCGACGCCCGGGTGCTGTGCGGCCTGAGCGGCGGCGTCGACTCGTCGGTGGCCGCCACCCTCGTGCACCGTGCCATCGGCGACCGGCTCGTCTGCGTCTTCGTCAACAACGGGCTGCTGCGGCAGGGCGAGGTGGAGGCCGTGTCCGGGGTCATGGGGGAACGATTCGGCGCGGGCTTTCGCTGCGTGGACGCGTCCCGGCAGTTCCTCGACGTCCTGGAAGGCGTGGAGGACCCGGAGGAGAAGCGCAAACGCATCGGCAACCTCTTCATCCGCGTGTTCGAGGAGGAAACCCGGAAGCTCGGCGACTTCCCGTTCCTGTGCCAGGGAACCCTCTATCCGGACGTCATCGAGTCCGTGCCCCATGCCGGCCCGTCCGCGCTCATCAAGAGCCATCACAACGTCGGCGGGCTGCCCAAGAACATGAAGTTCAAGCTGGTGGAGCCCCTGCGGGAGCTCTTCAAGGACGAGGTCCGCGTGCTGGGCCGGGAGCTGGGCCTGCCCGACCGGTGGATCCACCGCCAGCCGTTTCCCGGGCCCGGCCTCGCCATCCGCATCCTCGGCGACGTGACCGAGGAGCGGCTCGGGATCCTGCGGGCCGCCGACGCCATCGTCGTGGAGGAAGTTCGCAACGCCGGCCTGTACGAACGCATCTGGCAGTCCTTCGCCATCCTCCTGCCCATCCGCACCGTGGGCGTCATGGGTGACGAGCGGACCTACGAGAACGTCGCGGCCGTAAGGGCCGTGGACAGCCAGGACGGCATGACCGCCGACTGGGTGACGCTACCCCCCGAGCTCCTGGGGCGCATCTCCAACCGCATCATCAACGAGGTGCGCGGCATCAACCGGGTGGTCTACGACATCTCGTCCAAGCCGCCCGCCACCATCGAATGGGAGTGATTGTGCGCCTGTCTCGGCCTACTTCCCAAAGAACTTTAGTGAGATGCCACGGCAAGAAGTATTGTCGCGTTGCTCCCAATCAGGAAACCCCCGTTCGTCCTGAGCCCTTCGACAAGCTCAGGACAGGCGTAGCGAGGCGGAGTCGAAGGGCGCAAGACCGTTGGTGAGCAAGAGTCGTCATGAGTTTCTGGCTCTACGTCTTGCGATGTGGCGATGGGTCCTACTACACCGGTCATACCGATGACCTTGAGCACCGCCTGCAGCAGCACCATGCCGGTGTTCTCGGAGGGTATACCGCGTCACTGGCAGCCGAACGACAGATCAAAGGCTGGAGTCGAAAGAAGAAAGAGGCCATGATGCATGGCGACTGGTCTGCGGTCAATCGGTTGTCTCGTGGGAAGCATAGACACGAACGCTCATCCTAGAGATACTCTGACTACATGGAATTGGCGTCCTTCGACTTCGCTCCGCTACGCTCAGGACGAACGGTGTAAGTGTTCTCCACAACTCGGTCGCCACAACCGTTCGTCCTGAGCGGAGCGAAGTCGAAGGACGCCAATTCCGTTGGCTGCAATTCATCAAATATCCTTTGGATACCAGAGGTGAACGATCAGAAGAGCGCAACCCTTAGGCTGCCGAGGACCTAGTTTCATGAGCCAGAACAGCTTCGTACACCTTCACTGCCATACCCAGTACAGCCTTCTCGACGGCGCCAACAAGATCGATCCGCTGGTCGAGCGGGCCAAGAGTCTGGGGCAGCCGGCCATCGCCATGACCGATCACGGCAACATGTTCGGCGCGGTGGAGTTCTATCGGAAGGCGGTGGCCGCGGGCATCAAGCCGATCCTCGGCTGCGAGGTCTACGTGGCCCCGGGGAGCCGCTACGAGCGTCAGGGCATCGACCGCGCCAACAGGGAATACAACCACCACCTGATCCTGCTGGCGATGAACGACGAAGGCTACCGCAACCTGTGCCGGCTGGTCACGCAGGGCTTCACCGAGGGCTTCTACTACAAGCCGCGGATCGACAAGGAGTTGCTGCGGGAATACAACGCCGGCATCATCGCCCTGAGTGGTTGCCTGAGCGGCGAGATGGCCAAGGCCCTGACCCTGGGCTCCATGGAACAGGCCAGGAAGGTGGCGGAGGCCTACCGGGCCATCTTCGACGACCGCTACTATCTCGAAGCCCAGGACAACAAGCTGCCGCTGCAGGAGAAGGTCAACGCCGGGATCGTGGAGCTCGGCGAGGAGCTGTCCCTGCCGATCGTGGCCACCAACGACTGCCACTACCTGGACCCCGAGGATGCCCAGGCCCACGACATCCTGCTGTGCATCCAGACCGGCAAGGGCCACAACGACCCCAACCGGATGAAGATGGACACCGAGGAGCTTTTCCTCAAGTCCACCGACCAGATGCTGGAGGGGTTCGCGCACCTGCCCGACGCCGTGGACCAGAGCGTGGCCATCGCGGAACGCTGCGACGTGGAGATCGAGTTCGGCAAGTACCACTTCCCGCAGTACGAGGCGCCGAACGCCGAGAGCCTCGACGACTACCTGGACGCGTGCGCGCACGCGGGCCTCGACGAGCGGCTCAAGGACGCCGGCGACGTCGACCGCGCCACTTATCAGACCAGGCTCGACTACGAGCTCGACGTCATCAAGAGCATGCAGTTCCCGGGCTACTTCCTCATCGTGGCGGACTTCATCAACTATGCGAAGGACAAGGGCATCCCGGTGGGCCCGGGACGAGGCTCCGCGGCCGGAAGCCTGGTGGCCTATGCCCTGCGCATCACCGACCTGGACCCGATACGGCACAACCTGCTGTTCGAGCGCTTCCTGAACCCGGAGCGGCGTTCCATGCCGGACATCGACGTGGACTTCTGCATCCGCGGCCGGGACCAGGTGATCCAGTACGTCAAGGACAAGTACGGCGCCGACAAGGTGGCGCAGATCACCACCTTCGGGACCCTCAAGGCCAAGGCCGCCATCCGCGACGTGGGACGCGCCCTGGGGCTCTCGTTCGCCGAAACCGACGCCATCGCCAAGCTGGTGCCGGCTCCTGCACAAGGTTTCGACTTCCCGCTCACCAAGGCCCTGGAGATGGAGCCGAAGCTGAACCAGTTGGCGGACGACGACCCGCGCGTCGCCAACCTCATCAACCACGCGCTGCGCCTGGAGGGCCTGACCCGGCATTCCTCCACCCACGCCGCGGGGGTCGTGATCTCCAACCGCCCCCTGGTGGACTACCTGCCCCTGTATATGGACCGGGACGGCGGCATCGTCACCCAGTACGACATGTCGAGCGTGGAGAAGATCGGCCTGGTCAAGTTCGACTTCCTGGGACTCAAGACCCTGACCCTCATCCACGATTGCCTGGGCCTGATCCAGGAAAGCCGCGGTACGGGGCCGGACCTTCAGGGCCTGCCGCTGGACGATGAGGAAACCTACCGTTTGGTGGGCAGCGGCAACACCACCGGCATCTTCCAGTTGGAAAGCACGGGCATCCGGGAGATGAGCGTGCGGATCAAGCCCAACTGCTTCGAGGACCTGGTGGCCATTCTCGCCCTCTATCGCCCCGGGCCGCTGGATAGCGGCATGGCGGAAGAGTACATCAAGCGGAAGAGCGGAAAGGAGCAGACCTCCTATCTGCACCCGGCCCTCCGCTCCATCCTGAAGGACACCTACGGCGTCATCGTGTACCAGGAACAGGTGATGGAGATCGCGCAGAACATGGCCAACTACAGCCTCGGGGAGGCCGACATCCTGCGCCGCGCCATGGGCAAGAAGGACCCCCAGGAGATGGCCAGCCAGAGAGAGCGATTCATCGAAGGGGCCCGTGGCAATGACATCCGGGAGGAGAACGCCGCCGCCATCTTCGACCAGATGGAGACCTTCGCGCGTTACGGCTTCAACAAGTCCCATTCCGCCGCCTACGCCCTGGTCTCCTACCAGACGGCCTATTTGAAGACCCACTACCCGGTGGAATTCATGGCGGCCCTGATGAGCTCGGAAATGGGCGACACCGACAAGGTGATCAAAAACCTCGCCGAGTGCCGCGAACAGGGCGTGGAGGTGATGCCGCCGGACGTGAACGAGGGCGGCGCCGAATTCACGGTGGTGGGGGACCGGATCCGCTTCGGCCTTTCAGCGGTCAAGAACGTCGGCGGAAAGGCGGTTGAAGCGATCCGGGAGACCCGCGAGGCGACCGGCCCGTTCGAGTCGCTCTTCGACTTCTGCCGGCGCGTGGACCTCAAGGTCGTCAACCGGCGAGTGGTGGAGAGCCTCATCAAGTGCGGCGCCTTCGACTCCACCGACGTCTACCGTGCCCGCCTCATGGCCTCGCTGGACGACGCGTTGAAAACCGGCCAGTCGTCGCAGCGGGACCGGGACAGCTCCCAGTTCGGCATGTTCGACCTGCTCGAGGTGCCGGCCAAGGACCCCATGGAACCCTATGAGTCGGTGGAGGAATGGAGCAGCGGTCAACTCCTCGCCTTCGAGAAGGAGGCCCTGGGCTTCTACATCACGGGTCATCCGCTGGATCGATTCGAGGAGTCCCTGAAGCGCCTCCGGATGTTGCCGGCCAACGAGATCCGGGGACACGGCAACAACGGCGACGTGACCATGGTGGGGGTGGTGACGGCGCTGAAGCTCAAGAACACCAAGAAGGGGGAGCGGTACGCCAACTTCAATCTCGAGGACAAGACCGGGTTCGTGGACACCATCGCGTGGCCCGACACCTACCGGCAGACCGCGGATTGCATCGGACGCGACGATCCCATCCGGGTCAAGGGCAGGCTCGACGTCGGCGAGGAACGCGTGACCCTGATCGCCAACGACATTCTTCCGCTGGAGGAAGCCTGCGCGCAGGCCATCACAACCCCTTCGAACACGATTCCCCGAGAGGTGCACTTCTACCTGAAAGAGGTCACCCGGCCGGAGCTGCAGACGTTCCACGACCTCATCGCCCGGGAACAGGGGCCGGCCTCGGTCTTTCTGCACATGACCACCGCCGCCCAGGAGACCAGGGTCATCGGACCCGCCAACATTCGCATCAACCCGTCGAAGACGCTGCTCGATACCGTGCACCGCACGTTCGGTGCCCGAATCACGGCGAGAAGGGGCTGACAACCTGAACGGGGAACCAAACCATTTGGAGCCGCAGCCCGAGTGCGCGGTGCTGGTGGGCGTGCAAACGCCGGCCACCGGCGAAGAGGTTCCGCTGAAGGACAGCCTCGAGGAGCTCCGGGGACTCGCCGCCAGCGCGGGAGCCCGTGTCATCGGCGTGTTCAGCCAGAACTCGGGCAGAGTGCACACGGCCACCCTGGTGGGCTCCGGCAAGGTGGCCGAGGTCCGCGCGTTCGCCGAAGAACACCGGCCGGACCTGGTCATCTTCGACAACGACCTGACACCGGCGCAACAGCGGAACCTGGAATCTGCCCTGAACCTCCGGGTCATCGACCGCACCCAGCTCATCCTGGACATCTTCGCCCAGCGCGCGCAGAGCCGGGAAGGCAAGCTACAGGTGGAGCTGGCCCAACTGGAATACCTGCTGCCGCGCCTGACCCGGCTCTGGTCCCACTTGTCCCGAATAGCCGGCGGCATCGGCACGCGCGGTCCGGGCGAGACCCAGCTCGAGGTGGACCGCCGGCGCATCCGGGAACGCATCGCCCGGCTCAAACGGCGGCTGGACGGGGTCGCCAAGACCCGGGGGTTGCAGCGCAAGGAACGCGAATCCATCCCCTACCCCACCGTGGCGCTGGTGGGCTATACCAACTCCGGCAAGTCCACGCTGATGAACCGCCTCACACGTGCAGGAGTGCTGGTGGCGAACAAGCTCTTCGCCACCCTCGACCCACGCACGCGGGCGCTGCGGCTTCCCAACGGGGAAACGGTGATGCTGGTGGACACCGTGGGCTTCATCAACAAGATCCCCCATTCCCTCATGGACGCGTTCAAGGCCACCCTGGAGGAGATTCACAAGGCCGACCTGCTGTTGTGCGTGATGGACCCGACGAACCCGCTGGCCGAACAGCAGTTCACCATCGTCGGGTCCGTGCTGGACGACATCGGCGCGGCCGACACCCCCCGGCTCATCGTGCCCAACAAGACCGACGTGGCCGAGAGTCTGCCCATCTACCCCCTGAACGGCCACGAGGGCCTTTGCCCGATCTCCGCCCGCACCGGGGCCGGCATCGAGAACCTGCTGGAAACCATCGGCAATTTGCTGGACCGGGGAAAGCAGCGAATCCATTTGACGCTGCCGCAATCCGAGACTGTTATCATCCCGTTTCTGCGAGCCCGGGCACGGGTGCTCGCCGAAGAGTACGACGCGGAAGAGGTGCGGATCACCGCGCTGGTGACAGCGAAGGTCTCGGGGCAGCTCAGGAAGCTCGTGGCCGCCACCCGCCATTGACAGAGACCCCTTGCGTTGGTAATAAAATCAGACCTTTGCGAATGTGCATCGAGGCACGTAGCTCAGTGGGAGAGCGCTTCCTTGACGCGGAAGAGGTCGGCGGTTCAATCCCGCCCGTGCCTACCATTCCCCGCGGTTGCCTGCCCTTGAGAACGGGCAATTTTTACCGATAGATACCCGATGTGTGCTGCGTCACAAACAGTTTCGCGTAAGTAAATCTGTCACGCAGCACACTAGTTAGGATGAAGAAGATTCGCGTAACCGTACCAGGGGGCGAGACCCTTGAGGCCGCTCCCGGCACCCGTACCGGAGACATCGGGATGCCACCGCCCGGCGGCAGGCGCATCGTCGCGGCCGCCGTGGACGGCGCCGCCGTGGACCTGGCCCGGCCGGTGGTGGCCGACTGCGCCGTCGAATGGATTCCCCTCGACAGCCCCGAGGGCATTGACATCCTGCGCCACTCCACGGCCCATCTCATGGCCCAGGCGGTTCAAAGCCTGTTCCCCGGCACCCAGGTGACCATCGGCCCCACCACCCGGGAAGGCTTCTACTACGACTTCAAGCGCGACCAGCCGTTCACGCCCGAAGAGATCGAGAAGGTCGAGGAACGGATGCGCGAGCTGGCAGGGCAAGATCTGTCCATCGCCCGCGAGGAGCTTCCGAAGAGCGAGGCCATCGAGCTGTTTCGCGGCATGGGAGAGGACTACAAGGTCGAAATTCTGGCCGGGATTCCCGAAGAAACCGTCTCCCTCTATCGCCAGGGGGAGTGGGTCGATCTGTGCCGCGGCCCGCACCTTCCCAGCACCGGGTTCATCCAGGCCTTCAAGCTCACATCGGTGGCCGGGGCCTATTGGCGCGGCGACGAGCGGAACGAGATGCTCCAGCGCATCTACGGCACCGCGTTCCCGTCCCGGAAGCAGTTGAAGGAACACCTGGCGCTATTGGAGGAGGCGCGCAAGCGGGACCATCGCAAGCTCGGCAAGGAGCTGGACCTCTTCAGCTTTCATCCCACGGCCCCGGCAAGCCCGTTTTTTCATCCCAAGGGAGCCTTCGTCTACAACGCCCTGGTAGAGTACATGCGCAGCCTGTACCGGCGCTACGGCTACGAAGAGGTGATCACGCCCCAGATCTTCGACGCCGGCCTGTGGCACCGGTCGGGGCACTACGATCACTACAAGGACAACATGTACTTCACCCACATCGACGAGCGCGAGTTCGGCGTAAAGCCCATGAACTGCCCCAGCCACACGTTCATCTACGCCTCGAAGAAGCGCTCCTATCGGGATCTGCCGCTGCGGCTGGCGGATTTCGGGCGGCTGCACCGTTACGAGAAATCCGGCGTCACCGCCGGGCTCACGCGGGTGCGCAGCTTTTCGCAGGACGACGCCCACATCTTCTGCACCCCCTCGCAGATCGAGGAGGAGATCGCCTGCCTGCTTGACATGCTTCGCGAGGTGTATCATAGGTTCAACTTCGAGGATCTGGAGGTCTTCCTCTCCACCAGGCCGGACCAATACCTGGGGGCACTCGATACCTGGGAACGGGCCGAGGCTGCCTTGGCCGCGTCGCTGGAGAAACGGAACGTAGCCTATGAGATCAGTGAAGGCGACGGTGCCTTTTATGGCCCGAAGATCGACTTCGTCGTCAAGGACGCGATGAAGCGCGGCTGGCAGCTCGGCACGGTTCAGCTCGACTTCTCCATGCCCGAACGGTTCGACCTCGGCTACGTCTCGCCCACTGGAGCGGAGGAGCGGCCGGTGATGATTCACAGGGCGATTCTCGGTTCCATCGAACGCTTCATGGCCCTGTTGATCGAGCACACCGGGGGGGCGTTTCCCTTGTGGCTGGCCCCCGTGCAGTCGCGCATCGTGACGGTCACGGACCAACAGCAACCATACGCCGCCGACGTGCGCGACCGGCTGCTGGCAGACGGATGGCGGGTGGAGCTCGATGACCGCAACGAGAAGCTGGGCTTCAAGATCCGGGAAGCCCAATTGTCGAAGATACCGTACGCGCTGGTCATCGGCGACAAGGAAGTGCAGAATGAGACACTGTCGGCGAGGAAACGCGGCGGCGAGAACCTTCCGGCCATGCCGGTAGAAGCGTTCCTCGACAGGCTCCGGGAGGACGTGCGGCAGGAAACGGAGCCCGTCCAATGAAGGCGCAACTCTTTACAGGAGGTGCTTTATAGCGCGGCCCACAAGAATCAACCAGCAGATCCGAGCACGCGAGGTTCGCGTCATCGACGCGGAGGAACAGCTTGGAGTCATGCCGTTGCATGAAGCTCTGAGCATCGCGGAGCAAAAGGAGCTCGACCTGGTGGAAGTAGCCCCTGACGCACAGCCTCCGGTGTGCCGCTTGCTGGACTACGGCAAGTATCGCTACCTGCAGAAGAAAAAGACGCAGGACGCGAAACGCAACGCCACCTTCGTTGCCGTCAAGGAAATCAAGATGGGAGCCCGGACCAACGAGCACGACCGGGACTTCAAGGTGAGAAACATCCGGCGCTTTCTCGAACGGGGACAGCGCGTCAAGGTGTCGGTGTTCTTTCGAGGCCGCGAGATCACGCATCCCGAGCTCGGCAGAGCCATGCTCAACGGGGTCTTCGAAATTGTTCAGGATCTGGCGAAGCTGGACGTGTCGCCAAAGCTGGAGGGGCGGAGCATGGCGATGCTTCTGACACCGAAAACAAGCGTCTGATGCGCGCCCTTCGACTTCGCTCGGGTGCGCTTCGCTACGCTTCCTTCGACTCCGCTTCGCTACGCTCAGGACGAATGCAATTTCTGTCATGCACAACATTGTCGGGAACAAGGGAATCAAGGATGCCTAAGATAAAGACAAAAAGGGGGGCGGCCAAGAGGTTCAAGGTCAGCAAGAACGGAAAGGTCATGAGGCGGCGAGGCTTCACGAGCCATATTCTGTCCACCAAGAGCCGCAAGCGTAAACGCCGTCTGAGGCAGCCCGAGTCGGTATCGAGCTACGAAACGAAGACCATGCGGCGTCTCATCCCCTACCTGTAGGAGGGGTTGGGGCGTCGACTCACGTCCCGGGGACAGGCACCGGGATCCACCGATATCAGCACCCGTTCAGACGAAGAGCCAGTGACGGGACAGGACACCAGGGCGCGCCGTCCTCGGCAGCGCCCCTGTTGATATTTGTTCAAGGAGCACAAGCCATGCCTAGAGTCAAAGGCGGACCGGCTTCCCGCCGGCGCCGAAGAAAGATCATGAAGTTGGCCAAGGGGTACGTCGGAGGCCGCCGACGACTGTACCGCGTCGCCAAAGAGACCGTCGAGCGCGGACTTGTCTACGCCTACCGGGATCGACGGGTGCGCAAAAGAACGTTCCGGGGTTTGTGGAACATCCGCATCAGCGCCGGCGCGCGGGTCAACGGACTGTCCTACAGCCGGCTGATCCACGGGCTGAAGATGGCCGGCGTGGAGCTGGACCGCAAGATCCTGGCCGATCTCGCGGCATCGGACGCGGCCATGTTCGACCAGATCGCCCAGTGCGCCAAGCATGCCCTCGACGCCGATCGGGGGGACTCCGTCAACGCCTGAACCCTCTCTCCACCCATGATCGAAACCCTCGAGAAGCTCCACGAGGAGGTCACCGGGCGCCTTGAGCGGTGCGCCTCGGAACAGGAGATCGAGCAGATCCGTATCGATTACCTGGGCCGCAAGGGTGGCAAACTGACCGCGCTGTTGCGCGGGCTCAGGGAGCTGCCGGCCGGCGAACGGCCGCGCGCCGGCCAGGAGCTGAACCGGCGGCGAGCGGAACTCGAGGGGCTTCTCGAAGCGCGCCTCGAGGACCTCCGGGAAAACCGGGGGCACTCGATGGACCAGGGTCCCCGCCTTGACGTGACGCTGCCGGGAAACCGTGTGGAGCGGGGCCGCGTGCATCCTCTGACCCGGGTGACGGACGAGATCATCGACGTCTTCACCGGCATGGGATTCGAGATCGCCCGGGGTCCGGACGTGGAGGACGACTACCACAACTTCGAGGCGCTGAACATTCCCAGGGATCATCCGGCCCGGGACATGCAGGACACGTTTTTCGTGTCGGATGACCACGTGCTCCGAACCCACACCTCGCCGGTGCAGATCCGCGTCATGGAGCAGCGCCGGCCGCCGTTGCAGATCATCGCGCCCGGCGCCGTCTACCGCCACGATGACGACGCCACCCACTCGCCCGTGTTCCACCAGGTGGAGGGCTTCATGGTGGACCACGACATCACCTTCGGGGACTTGAAGGGCGTCCTGACCCACTTCCTGGAACAGATCTTTCAGGACGAGGTGCGCGTGCGCTTCCGCCCGAGCTTCTTCCCGTTCACCGAGCCCAGCGCCGAGGTGGACATCGGCTGCATCCTCTGCCGCGGCGCCATGCGGACCGGTGGTCCGCATGGTCAGGACGCCGGCTGCCGCGTGTGCCGGGGGTCGGGGTGGCTGGAGATCCTCGGGTCGGGAATGATCGACCCCAATGTCTTCGCGTTCGTCGGTTACGATGCCGAGGCCTTCTCGGGCTTTGCGTTCGGCATGGGCGTGGAGCGCATCGCCATGCTGAAATACGGGATGGACGATATCCGGATGTTCTTCCAGAACGACATCCGCTTTCTGAGACAGTTCCCGCCGTAGGGGCCTGTATCGAGCGATGGCGCGATGCGGGCGCGGGCGGGTTTGAAACCCGCCCTACACCGGGCTCGTCCTGCAGCGCAGACTCCGGGTGCCTGGTTTCACGAATCGATCATGAAGTTGACTTTCAATTGGCTGATGGAGTTGGTGGAGATTCCCGACGCGGCCGGCGATGGGTCTTTCGGGCCCGACGAGCTGGCCGAGCGGCTGACCCACGCGGGCCTTGAGGTGGAAGCGGTGCGGCCGCTGTCGGACGATGCCGGCGCGGTCATCGTCGAAGTGGCGGACGTCCAGCCCCATCCCAATGCCGACCGGCTGTCCGTGTGCGAGGTCCATGGCGACGGCGAACCGTTGCACATCGTGTGCGGCGCCCCCAACGTCCGGCCGGGCATGAAGACGGCGCTTCTGCGAGTGGGCTCGGTGCTGCCGTCCGGACAGGCCATCGAGCGCCGCCCCATCCGGGGAGTTCCCTCGGAGGGCATGCTCTGCTCCGAGAAGGAGCTGGAGCTTTCCGACGATCACCGCGGCATCCTGGAACTGCCCGGGGACGCCCCCACCGGCGCACCGCTGCACCCGTACCTGGGCCTGAACGACTGGATGGTGGAGGTGAGCGTCACGCCCAATCGGGGCGACTGTCTCAGCGTCCTGGGCCTTGCACGTGAGATCGCTGCCCTTACCGGAGGGAAGCTCCGGGTTCCCGCCATCCCCCAGCACCTCCGCGACCACCCGCCAACGATACCGGTGTCGGTGGAGATCAGGGACGCGAAGTTGTGCCCGCGCTACTCGGCCCGGCTCATCCACGGGCTCCGGCCGGCGCCGTCGCCGCCGTGGCTTCGCTTTCGGCTCGAGGCCTGCGGCATCCGCTCCATCAACCACATCGTGGACGTCACCAACTATGTCATGCTCGAGGCAGGCCAACCCCTGCACGCCTTCGACGCGCGGCGCATTGCCAGCCAGCGCATCGTGGTGCGTAGCGCCGGCGAGGCCAGCACGTTGACCACCCTTGACGGATCGGAACGAGCGCTCCATCCGGACGACCTGCTGATCTGTGACGGCGACACGCCGGCGGCCCTCGCCGGAGTCATGGGCGGCGCCGGCTCGGAGGTGACCGAGGAGACGGAGTCGGTGCTGCTGGAAAGCGCCCACTTCGACCCGTTGACCATCCGGCGGACGGCCAAACGCATGGGGATGCACACCGAGGCCTCCCACCGATTCGAAAGAGGCGTGGATCCGGAAGGAACGCGCTACGCCATGGACCGGGCAGTCGCGTTGTGGGAGGAGATGGGCGAGGCGCAGGTGGTCCCGGGGTTCGCCGACGTGTATCCCGGCGCCCGCAAGCCGCCTGATATCACGGTCCGGTACGCCGGCGTCAAGCGTGCCCTGGGGGTGGAGCTGCCGCCGGATCGAATCCGCGACATCATCGAATCCCTGGGAATCGAATTGAAGCGCTCTTCCGAGCAGGAACTCGTGGTGTCGCCACCCTCCTTTCGGTTCGACCTCACCCGGGAAGCGGACATCGTCGAGGAACTGGCGCGGATACACGGCTACGACAACATTCCGGCCACGCTGCCCGCGGTGCGGATGGGGGCCGGCCAGGGTGATCCGCTGTTGCGCTGGATGCGAAAGACCCGGTCACTGCTCACCACCGAGGGGTTGAACGAGTTGGTGACCCTGCCCTTCTGCTCCCCGACGATGAACCGGACCTTTCCCGGACTCTGGGCCGGCGAGGGCAAACCCGTGAGGGTCACCAACCCGCTGCGCCAGGAAACGGACGAAATGCGCCTGAGCCTGCTGCCCGGGTTGATCGAAAATCTGCACTACCACGCCGAGCGCCGCAGCGAGAGCTCCATGATCTTCGAGCTCAACAAGGTTTTCTCGCTCGGAGACGAAGGCGGGTTCACGGAACGGATGAACGTTGCCGGGCTCATTCGAGGGTACCGGCCGCGGCGCGGGCTCAAGGTCGAGAGCCGGGCATTCGTCTTCGCCGACGTGAAAGGCATCGCAGAGGACCTGCTGGAAGGCCTCGGCTACGCCGATTCGCGGTGGACCGTCGAAGACCCCCCGCCCATCGTGCACCCGGGCCGGTTCGCCACGGTCTCCATCGAGGGTGCCCGCGTGGGTTACGTTGGCGAGATAAGTCCGCGAGTTCGTGAGGAATTGGACCTGCCACCCTTCTTGCTTTTCGAACTTGACTTCGGCGCGATCGTTCACTATGCTCGGCCAGATTTCAAGGTGCGTCCCATTCCCCGTTTCCCGTCGGTGGAGCGTGATCTTGCCATCGTCGTAGCGGAAGACTTCCCGAGTCAAACAGTCATCGATTGGGTGAAGGGACTGGATCGAGTTCTCATCGAAAGAGTGGATATCTTCGACGAATACACTGGCGCTCCCATCAGCGAAGGCAGGAAGAGTCTGGCCTACAAGGTGTTTTACCGATCGATGGAGAGAACCCTCACCGATCAAGAGGTCAACGCCGTGCACGAGGACTTGACCCGCCAGCTTTGTGCCGCGTTCGACGCCACACTCCGGTAGCGGACCCCGACCGGCAGGCGACCCGGAGGAGAGTAACCATGACCAAGGCCGATATCATCAATCGGATCTACGAAAGGGTGGGCTTTTCCAAGAAAGAGGCCACAGACGTCGTCGAGGCCACATTCGAGATCATCAAGGCCCACCTCGCGAAGGGCGACAAGGTCAAGATTTCGGGGTTCGGAAACTTCGTCATCCACGGCAAGCAGCCCCGCAAGGGCAGAAACCCTCAGACCGGCGAGGAGATCACCATCGCGGGCCGCAAGGTGCTGACCTTCAAGCCCAGCCAGACCCTGAAAAAGAACATGAACTCCGAACCCGCCGAGCCATCGGACACCGACAGCCTCACCATTTCATGATATCATGGGGGTCATGGCCGTCGTTATTCCCGACAAGCTCTACTTCAAGATCGGCGAAGTCAGCGCCCTCTTGAAGCTCAAGCCGCACGTGCTGCGCTACTGGGAAACCGAGTTCGACGTCCTGAACCCCGGCAAGGCGCCGTCCCGCCACCGCCTCTACAAACGCAGGGACGTCGAGTTGCTGCTCCAGATCAAACAGTTGTTGTACGCGGAGGGGTACACCATCGAAGGGGCCAGAAAGAAGCTCAAACAGCGCGACCCGGCCAACGCCGAGCCCCCGCCGAGCCCGTGGCCGGACCCGGAATACAAGGAGGCCCTCATCGAGATCAAGGACGATCTTACCTCACTCCGGGACCTGATATCCTAGTGTGGTGTCTGACAAATACGCTTATGAATCTGCGAGGGCATTTTGGTTGTCGGCAAGGCGTCCTTCGACTCCGCTTCGCTACGCTCAGGACGAGCAGTGGCGGGCACCACGCGAGGAAGAGCAACGCAGCCGACGGCCAAAAGGACCCGCAGATTCATAAGCGTATTTGTGAGACACCACACTAGCGGCCTCATCGGCCCTCCCCTCCCTTTCCCCACCCGCCGCGGAAGCCAAGAATTGACCCGCTCCCTGTGGAGTGTTAAGAGTTTCCAGATAGTGTCGGGGCGTAGCGCAGCCTGGTAGCGCACACGCTTGGGGTGCGTGTGGTCGCTGGTTCAAATCCAGTCGCCCCGACCATTTCTTTCCAGACCACCGTAGCCCGTGCCGCCACCACAATCTATGACCGTGAGTTCCCACAACCACAGCGTCTCAGGATTCGAGGGTGCCAGGGAGCGAATGGTCCAGACCCAATTGCTTGACCGAGGGATCCACGACCCGCGCGTGATCCGTGTCATGCGCAAGGTGCCGCGTCATCTCTTCGTGGAACCCGCCCTCGTGAACCGCGCCTACGACGATGATCCGTTGCCCATCGGCGCGAAACAAACCATCTCCCAGCCCTACATCGTCGGCTACATGTTGCAGGCCCTCAAGTTGAAGGGGACCGAACGCGTCCTGGAGATTGGCACGGGATCCGCCTACCAGACAGCGCTGCTGGCGGAACTGTGCGGGAACGTCTTCTCGGTAGAGAAGCTCCGGGGTCTGGGGATGAAGGCGCGGACACTCCTCGACGAGCTGTGCTACTACAACGTGGCAATCCACTTGGGAGACGGGACCCTCGGATGGTCGGAACATGCCCCCTACGACGCCATCATCGTTGCCGCGGGGGCGCCGAAACTGCCCGCGCCGCTGGCCCAGCAACTCGCGGCCGGCGGAAGGCTCATCATTCCCATCGGCGACGACCAGTCCCAGGTCCTCAAACTCACGAGCCGTACTCCCACGGGCCTTGAAGAAGCGGACCTCGGAGGGTGTCGGTTCGTCAAGCTTCTGGGGAGGTACGGTTGGCCGGGTTAGGGGCCGGTACCCTACGAATCGATAGCGGCAGGACTTCTTGATGTCGGCAAGGTACAGGCCACTACTGTCCTTTCGCACTCTGGGGCTGCTCCAAATCCTCATCATCCTTGCCCTGGCCGGTTGCAGTTATATCGACAACCGCGCCCCCAGGACGGCTTTGGGCAAGACTCCCCGGAGAGCGGGCATCTACCATGTCGTCAAGAAGGGCGAGAACCTCTACCGCATCGGCAAGGCGTACGGCATGGACTACGTCACGCTGGCGCGGGCCAACCGGGTCGCGGACGCTCGGGACATCCGGATCGGGCGCCGGTTGTTCATTCCCGGCGCCACCCGCCGGCTCCCGGTCCAGATCATCACCCCCATCAAGGAACCCGTGCCACCCCGTTCCAGGGTCACCCGCAGGAGAGCTCCGGCCGGGAAGATCCCTGCGGTCAAGGGCGCGCCCGGAAGGACATCCCGTGCCAAGGCCCCGCCCAGAAAGCCTCGTCGCAAGGCTACTGCCGCGAAGAAGTCCCGCGCCCGGGCCGCCCCGTCGAAGGCCTATCCGGCCAAGACCCGGGTTCCGCAGCGACGGCCGTCGAAACGGGGTTTTGTCTGGCCCGTGACGGGAAAGATCACGGCCCGGTTCGATGCACGGCACGACACCCTCAATGACGGGATCGATATCGCCGCGCCTTTCGGCACCCCGGTCCGTGCAACCATGGCGGGACAAGTCATCTACAGCGATCACTTGCGCGGCTACGGCAACCTCATCATCGTGCGCCACCGGGGCGGCTTCGCGTCGGTGTATGCGCACAATCGCAAGAACTACGTGCGGCAGGGACAAAAGGTGAACCGCCGGCAGGTGATTGCCGAGGTCGGCGCCACCGGCCGGGTCACCACGCCGCTCCTTCACTTCGAGATTCGCAGGAACAACGTCGCCCGGAACCCACTTTCCTATTTGCCATGACTGTGGTAGCCCATGCCCCATGACAAGCCGCAACGAGGGTAACCACGGCATCGCAGAGATTCGAGCCATCATTCGCGACATCCACGACTTCCCCAAGCCCGGGATTGTGTTCAAGGACATCACCCCGCTGCTGAGCAACGGACCGCTGTTCCGCAAGACCATCGACCTCTTTGCCGAGCGATACGAATCCGCGCCCGTGGACACCGTGGTGGGCGTCGAATCCCGCGGTTTTATCATCGGCGCGGCCCTGGCCTATCGGCTGGGCAAGGGCTTGTGCGTGGTCCGCAAACCGGGAAAACTTCCGTACGACACGCTGAAGGCCACCTACGAGCTGGAATACGGCACCGACACCCTGGAAGTGCACAGCGACGCCCTGGCCCCCGGCGCCCGGGTGCTGCTGGTGGACGACCTCGTCGCCACCGGCGGAACAGCGGTGGCCGCCGCCGCACTTGTGGAGCAACTCGGCGCCACGGTCTTCGAGCACGCCTGCATCATCGAGCTCGGCTTCCTCAAGCCCCGTGAAAAGCTCGCCCAAGGGCTGTTCTCGCTCATCCAATACGATTCGGAGTAGGCGGCGACATCCCCAGAATCGTCATTGATACGGAACGACAATGAAGCCCCGCACTCGTCATTCCCGCGAAACAGGCTGTGTCAAAACGCCAACTTCGGGGCACGAACGGCCAATCCGTCATTCCCGCGAAAGCGGGAATCCAGGGGTGGTGGAGGGGCGCTACAGCGGCGTTTTCCACCCCTACCCCTCCTGGATTCCCGCTTTCGCGGGAATGACGGTTTCGGGCTTCCTCACCATTCTCGTACCAATGACGAAATTCGGGACGCTTCCGTTTCCTTGACGCAGGGAACTCGATTACGATAGAAGTGAAAGGTTACGGAACCTTATCCCCTCGTACCGAGGGAGTTGCACACGCGAGACCGAACCCCGCGAGCCCCGGAAGGGAGGCCAGTCATGTCCAAGAAAGACGGAGAGGTCAACCAGGATGCCGTGATCACCACGGACCCGTTCCCTGCCTCCAGGAAAGTTCACGTTTCCGGGACGGGATCCCACGGGGTCCAGGTCGCCATGCGCGAGATCAGCCACGGGGCCACGGGTGCCAACGGGCATGGGGGCAACGGCAATAGCGTCAACGGAGAGGCCACCGAACGACCGCGCCTGCGGGTCTATGATACCTCGGGTCCCTACACCGATCCGGCGGCTCAACCCGATGTGCGGCAGGGACTGCAGCCGTTGCGCCTGAACTGGATCGCCGCCCGCGGCGACACGGTGGAAACCGAGTCCCATTACCAGCCCAACGGCAACGGCGCCGACGGCGCCCGCTTCCCCGAAATCTCGCGAAGGCCCGCGTTGCGGGCCAAGCCCGGCGGCAACGTGAGCCAGATGCACTACGCCCGCCGGGGCATCATCACTCCCGAGATGGAATACATTGCCAGCCGCGAGAACATCGGCCGCGAAGCCGCGCTCAACGGCGAAGGCGACGGCCACCATGCAGGCAACAATTTCGGAGCGTCGATCCCGCCGTTCGTCACCGCGGAATTCGTGCGCGACGAAGTGGCCCGGGGGCGGGCCATCATCCCCTGCAACGTCAACCATCCCGAGACCGAGCCCATGATCATCGGGCGGAACTTCCTGGTCAAGATCAACGCCAACATCGGCAACTCGGCCGTCACCTCCTCCATCGAGGAAGAGGTGGAGAAGATGATCTGGGCCACGCGCTGGGGCGGGGACACGGTCATGGATCTGTCCACCGGCGACAACATCCACGAGACCCGCGAGTGGATCCTGCGGAACTCCCCGGTGCCCATCGGCACCGTGCCCATCTACCAGGCGCTGGAGAAGGTCAACGGCAAGGCCGAAGAGCTGACCTGGGAGACCTACCGGGACACGCTCATCGAACAGGCTGAGCAGGGCGTGGACTATTTCACGATCCACGCCGGCGTGCTGCTGCGCTACATCCCGTTGACGGCAAGGCGCAAGACCGGCATCGTCTCGCGCGGGGGCTCCATCCTCGCCAAGTGGTGTCTGTCGCACCACCAGGAAAGTTTCCTGTACACCCGCTTCGCCGACATCTGCGAGATCATGAAGGCCTACGACGTCGCCTTCTCCCTGGGTGACGGCCTTCGCCCTGGCAGCATCGCCGACGCCAACGACGAGGCCCAGATGGGCGAACTGGCCACCCTGGGAGAGCTCACCAAGATCGCCTGGGAGCACGACGTCCAGGTGATGATCGAGGGCCCGGGCCATGTGCCCATGCACCTGATCCAGGAGAACATGACCAAGCAGCTCGAGCTGTGCCACGAGGCGCCGTTCTATACCCTGGGACCCCTGACCACCGACATCGCCCCCGGCTACGACCACATTACCAGCGCCATCGGCGCCGCCATGATCGGCTGGTACGGCACCGCCATGCTTTGCTACGTGACCCCCAAGGAGCACCTGGGGCTTCCCAACAAGAAGGACGTCAAGGACGGCGTCATCACCTACAAGATCGCCGCCCACGCCGCCGACCTGGCCAAGGGACATCCCGGAGCCCAGATCCGCGACGACGCCCTGAGCGACGCCCGCTTCGAGTTCCGCTGGGAGGACCAGTTCAACCTGAGCCTCGACCCCGACACCGCCCAGGAGTTCCACGACGAGACGCTCCCGGCCCAGGGCGCCAAGGTCGCCCACTTCTGCTCCATGTGTGGCCCCCACTTCTGCTCCATGAAGATCACCCAGGACGTCCGCGACTACGCCGCCGGCAAGGGCCTCGCCGCCGACAAGGCGCTGACCGCGGGCATGCAGGAGAAGGCGGAGGAGTTCAAGAAGTCCGGCAGCGAGATCTACCAGCCGGTGGAGACGGACGAGAAGGGGGCGCCGTAACGGCTCTCGGCAACGAACCTCTGATTTCCAGGTCCTGCCGTGCGTTCAAAACTGCGAACCTAGCCATGGTGGTGCGCGCCACCGCCATGGCCTCGACCAAATTCTGTACTCTAGCACGCCCTTCCAACATTGTTCCTAAAGTAGGTATCCTCAGGCCACATTCGCTGTGCTGTTTCAAGCGCTGCCAGACCCTCGTCACTCCCTAGACGTACAAGTGCCAAGTAACCCTCTAGCCTAACATCTGCCGATGGGTCCACAATTGAGCATGCCCTTAGGGCGGACACCGCCGAAGTATTACCGCTAGACCCTAAGCATCCCGCTGCTGATTTACGTACCTCTACTGTGTTGTTAGGTTCACACCTCTTCGCAACCGCGTTAATCACATCACTATCCGCAATGCCACGGAGTCTCCATAGCGCCCTCAATAGATCCGTCTCACTACTGTCGGACATTGCCACATCATAGGCCTCCCTCTGTTCCTCACTCATGAACGCTCGCCGTGAAATCTCATTCACTTCACCGTTCACGAACTCTTCCACCAAACGCCGGACAGAACCCCTATCCATTTCGGCACTACAGCGCTCAAATAATGCAACCAACCGGTCTTTCGAAACCGCAAAGAAGTCCACGGCGTCGGCCCTCAGCGGCACGCATGCGACGTTCTGGAGCCGCCCCCGGCCAATCGCCGGGTCCTTGTCCACCAACAACACCACCACATTCCCTGCGTTGAAATTGAACGCACTCACCAAATCACTGTCCCGCATCGACGTGCCAACTGCCACTACCACTCTAGTTTTCGACATACTCTCCGCGAACCGAAGATTCAGCTGCCCGTACGGATCTTCCGATGTCTCCTTTTCCTTCGACGGAAGCACCATCAGTGGTTCCAATTGCCGACCATCCCTACTCAGCCGAAACTCCGGGCCTGGCAACGGATAGCCCCTGTCCAACCTCCAGAAGCGAGAGCCATTTCCTTCTACCTCCGTATCTTCCACATAGTACGTAACCGAGCCGTGTAGCTTGTAAAGCCGAACCCTATTTCCAAACTCTCCCGTCCACCGAGCCGCCACCGCCCTAGTATCCTTGCCGAACCCATCCGAATACTCAAGCCCCGCAGAATCACACGCGAACTCAATAATTCTGTCATAGTTTGTCGTCGAAAAACATATGTCGCCGATCTGTTCGCTTTCCTTCAATTTCTTGAAGACCGGCGACAACGAGCCAACAACCGCCTCCCGGTCAAATCGCTCACACGCCTCAATGATGTACGACACCAAATGGGCTCTTTAGAACTATCGATTCCTCCTGCCATTCCTTCAATCCATCAGGGATCGTCACTCCGGGTGGCCATCTATCCAGTTTGATAGCCCCCGCCCCGAGATTCGACAACAGCGCCTCAATATCACTATCGTCCTCTAGGCTGGCCAAATGTTTCCCCAAAGTTCCTTGGAGGTTCGGATATTTTATCTCCGCGATTTCCTTGAATGCCTTGAGGAACGGTTTCATCGTAGGGACGCCGAACGGGGCCGAGAAGCCTGCACCGAAGAAAAACATTACGGGGCAACTCATTCGCCAAGCTCCGCCAATAGCTGTTTGATCTGTGACGCTATGTATTCCCTAGTAAGCGGTGCCACGTCGAGTTCGGCCATCACCTCCAAATCATCACTCTGGAGCAACTCCACTAGCGTTTGACGCGCCTCGCGCAGATGAAAGTCTTCAATCTTCAGGTATGTCTCCAACAGTCGTTTCTTCAACGGGTTTGACACCGCCTCCGGAATTACAGCCAAAAGGCTCTGTACCTCCGGGTGCCTTAGATTGATGTATTTCGTCCCCGACCGGTCGGTAATTATTCGCCTTCTTGACTCCGATACATCCGCAAAGCGCAGCCCCCCCGTCGATAGAAGCGCGTCCCTCAACATCGGTAGCCTTTCGATGCTGCGGAGATCCATATCCGATTCTGAAGCACTGGCGATATCGATCAACTGATACCCTCGCTTTTCGAGGCACCGCAAGACCAGAGGATACTCATCGACATTGTGTGTACGAACCGTACCACGCCTCCGTAAATTCACCTGTAGCCGATCGAGTTCGACAACCTCATAACCCTTCGCACGCAATGCCCCTACCCGAATGCTGTCTCGAATCTCGTGGCGAATGCTAATAGGTACGTCTTCATCATCGATCGACCGCGTTTCCTCGTTCGGTTGCCACACTTGTTTGAAAAATAGTTTAGCGCCTCGCGTTTTCGACTGAAGTATCTGAGCCAACGACCGAGGCCTACGTTCTGGTAGTTTGAACGGTATAGTCTCAAATAACCGCTTCTCGACTACCTCATACAGTTCGGAAAATGGTGGTTCAGGTGGGATATAATGATACCAAAGCAACAAATTTCGCTTGGTTTCGGATGAGTCGAGTGTGTCAAGTATAGGCTTGAGGTCGCCGTGTTTTAACTCGGCCAGGGCTACAGCGATCGCCCACTGTTGAAGCCGATCGCCTAGTTGCACCCAACAGGAGTCGCGTTGAAATCGTTCACGCGATAGACCAATGGTTATTGTTTGCGGTTCGAGGTCAATTTCTCCGCTTAGTCCGATTGCCGGTGTCGGGATAAGGTCGTGCACATCCTCTTCTGCAAGAAACCCGGAGTTGCAGATGGTGAGGTCACTTGACAGCGTCCCTGCTTGTTGTCGTAGGGCAGATGTGAAACCCAGTCGTCCGGCGCGCACCCCGTTTACGCCCCCCAACTCTCGGACGCCGTGAAGCTCGGCCTCAGTCCATGTCCTCGGGAGATGTTCCGTTGTGTCATCGTCGACAGAGTGAATGTAGACGCCATCGACATGCCGGACATATTTCCTCACCATATCCGGGATCTGTTGGACAGAGAATGTATCGTCTAAACGGGGATAAACCCTAATTCGAGTTCCGACGAGCCCGTCTTCCGAAGCGGAGAACTCGATTGCATCGTTAATCCCGGTAACGTCAAAATGGATGCCCCTGTCCTGAGCGTACAGGTGTTTCGTCGTCACCTCGAATCGCTCGGCAACGAGAAAGATGCTTAGTATGCCGATACCAAAATAGCCGATCTGGCCTCCACGATCCTCCTGACGTAAGGCATCGAGCTTATCCTGACCGATCTGTAGAAAGCTCCCTTCGATGGCCTCCTGGTCCATTCCAAAACCGTCGTCAACTATTTCGAACCAAGCATTTTCGGCACTGAAACGGACGTCTATTCGTCCACCCTGGCCGTCTCCATAGCGTATCCGCCATTGAATAGCGTCCCATGCGTTCTGAATAAGTTCTCTTATTGCAGCGCTAGGCTCTTCGTACAATTTGGAACCAACAAGGATGTCCAAGAGGCGGCGATTTGGTTCGAAACGGGTTGTCATTTTTTCTCGTCCGGTTCAGCTGTTGTCGAAGTATCCGACACTACATTTCCCTCAAGAGAGCAAGTAACAATGGGCCATCGCTAGGCAGACGAGGATGAAACCCCTTCAGAAAGCCTGCCCCCGTCGGGCACCGGGCGGTTGGGCTCGATCATCACCACCGCGCCGTCCGCGTCGGGGAAGCCCAGCACGAGGATCTCGGACCGGAACGGGCCAATCTGCTTGGGCGGGAAGTTGACCACGGCGGCGACCTGCCGGCCCACCAGTTCTTCCGCGGTATAATGATGGGTGACTTGGGCTGAGCTCTTGCGCTCGCCGATCTCCGCACCGAAATCCACGTACAGCTTGTAGGCAGGCGTGCGCGCCTCGGGGAAGGGTGCGACCCGGGTGATGGTGCCGACGCGGATGTCGACCTTCAGGAAGTCGTGGAAGCTGATCGCGGCCAT
Organism: uncultured Binatia bacterium (SeqCode); assembly: GCA_965221155.1. GTDB lineage: Bacteria > Desulfobacterota > Binatia > UBA9968 > JAJDTQ01 > JAJDTQ01. Next base: position 5,214,477 of record OZ244869.1, read on the forward strand.
ACCGTCAGAGCAGGGCCTTGAGGGCGGACTCGTCGAAACCGGCGACCTTGTGCTTGCCCTTGACGGTCACCGGGCGCCGCAAGAGGTTCTGGTCGGTGAGCATCAACTGAATCGCTTCCTCCCGGGTAGGAGGATTGTCCTTCATCTTCCGCTCGCGGTAGAGCGGGGTCCGCGTGTTGAGAAAATCCGTCACCGGGCCGCTGCCGATGATGGCTTCCAGCTCTTTCTCGGTCAACGGCTGCTTGCCGTACTCCCTCTCATCCAGCTCCGCGCCTTGTGATTGCAAGAAACTTCTTGCTTTGCGGCACGTCGTTCACGTGTTCTTGTAGTAGAATTTCAGCTTCGCCATGCCTTGGTCCTCGTTGGTCGTATCAGCGGACGTACTTGCTCACGTCCACCCGCTTCATGGCTTCCAGAGGCACCTCGTTCCGGATCGGGAACTCCCCTTCCAACGGCCGGGTGGCGTCCACAACGGCGACGCTGTCGCCGAGCCACCCGCGGAAGTTCTGGACCTCCCGGATGACGTCCAGATCCCGGTCCCAGTGGGTCCGGGTGCCCACCGCCCACAACACCTCGCGCTCGTTGAAAACGTCCACGTCGTCGTCTACCACCACGCACAGCTTGAGGTTCGGCATGTCGGCGAAGGCCTGCATGGCTGCCTTCTTGGGTTCGTTGGGGAACTTCTTGTCGATGGAGATGTAGCAGATCACCCGGCCGCAGCCCGATGGCGGCAGGTGGATGGCCTTGAGGCCCTGGATGTTGCGCTTGATGGAGTTGTAGACGCTGCCTTCCTTGGTGATGCCGCCCAGGTTCCAGTGGTCCTTCTGACCGGCCCAGATGTCCTGGAGGATGGCGTTCTTGCGGTGGGTGATGGCGGTGACCTCCACGATGGGCACGTCCATGGTCACCTGGTAGTAGCCCAGCACCTCGCCGAAGGGGTTCTGGGACCGTCGCACGTTGGGCGGTACCTCGCCCTCGATGATGATCTCGGCGTCCGCAGGCACCAGGAAGTCCTCGCCCCAGGTGACGGACGGCGTCAGCCGCAACGGCTCGCGCATGAACGCCGCGGCGCTCTGATAGTCGTCGTTGCCGTAGGGGGTCATGCAGCAGGACGAGAAGTAGAAGGCCGGGTGATGTCCCAGCACGATGATCACCGGCGCCCGTTGGTCCTTGGCCTCGTTCTCGGTGACGATGGCTTCCAGGTGATGGTGCTTGTGGGCCGAGAAGCTCATGGTCCGGCCATCGTAATACAGGTTCTTGGTGAACGTGATGTCGTAGAACGGCGCCGACTCGCCCTTCATGACGCAGGCCATGGTCCAGTAGGGGCCGATGTCGAGGTCGTGGTGCATGGGGATGGGGAAACGCGCCAGATCCACCTCCGACCCCTTCAACACCACCTGCTGACACAGCGCGCTGTCGGGCGCGATCACCTCCGTGTCGCCTTTCTCCTTCTCCAGACGCGAGACCTCAAGGCTCAACTCCATGTTCGACGTCAGGTCGCCCATACCGATGCCATCGGCGCAGAACTGCCGGCTGACCCAGGGGTTGTAGAAGAGCGGGAACGGCGACGGCTTCCCTTCCAGCGTCGTCACGTTCTCGAACAGCACCATCTTCTCCAGCCCGCGGTCGTCGAGGTGCTTGAGGAAAGCGATGGTCTCGCACTTGTTGGGGTCGATGGGATCCTTCACCCGGATCAGGTCGCCCGGGCGCCTGCTCTCCTCTTCCGCGATGAATTCCTGGAGGTCTCTCATGGTCGTACTCCCTGGCTGGCTAGCGAACCTGCACTCCGAAGGAGGCGCCCGATTCCCACGCTGACGCCGTCTCGCCTCGAACGGTATTCCTAGACAAAAGCGGGGTTGATCGCAAGGTTTCTGAAAGCTACGCAAGGACCATCATGATCCGATCCGTTCTGTAGTGCGACATCCTGCCGCCGTTTGGTAACTTCTGCCGGCAATTGATAGAAAGAACTATCAGTGCGGGCAATCACAGAAGGACACCGGAGATGACAAGCCTCCTCTTGGATCAGATTTGCGACAAACTCCTGCATGCCGACGGACTTTACCACCGACTCGTCCTGGTTGTCGGTCGGGAAGGCACAGGTAAGACGAGCGCCTTGCAGGCGGTTGGCGAGAGCATCAAAGCGGCGCTCATTAACGTCAATCTGGAGCTTTCGCGCCGCATGCTCGACCTGACCGAGCGCCAGCGCCAGCTACGAGTCCAACGGCTTCTGGAGCTGATCCTCGCAGAGCACGAGAGTGACGTCGTCCTGCTCGACAACATCGAGATTCTCTTTGATGTTGCGCTACGGCAGGACCCGCTCCGCCTGTTACAAGGTCTCTCGCGTGCCAGGAAGGTAGCCGCGGCTTGGAACGGGTCCATCGAAGGCCACTACATCCACTATGCCGAAACCGGGCATCCCGAGTACCGACGCTATCCTATAGACGGTATTCTGGCGGTGAGCACGGAAGCGACGGAGTGATCGACTCCGGCCCGGCCAGGAGACGGCGCGATGCAATACGAAGACTTGATCCAGTTCGATCCGATCGAAACCGTAGTACAACTCCGCGATGCCGACGAGATGGCGGCCGCCCGCCATCTCGTGAACAGCTACGTCATTTCCGGCGATATGGCCGAGAAGCTGTCGGGGCTGGTGTTTCCTCAACTCCAATACGACAAACCGGCCGACAACAAAGGGTTGCTGATCGTCGGCAACTACGGTACCGGCAAGTCGCACCTGATGTCGGTCATTTCGGCGATCGCCGAGCACGCCGATCTCGTTTCGGAAATCTCCAATCCGAAGGCCGCGGAAGCAGCCCGTGGCGTGGCCGGCAAGTTCAAGGTCGTCCGCACGGAGATCGGTGCGACGACGATGTCGCTCCGTGACATCGTCGTCGGCGAGATCGAAGAGCACCTGGCGGGGCTTGGTGTTGCATTCACCTTCCCGAGCGCCGCCGACGTCGCCGGCAGCAAGCGCGCCTTCGAGGAAATGATGGCGGCGTTCCAGGAGAAGTACCCGGACCTCGGGCTGCTGATGGTCGTGGACGAGCTGCTGGACTACCTGCGGTCGCGCAATGACCATGAGTTGATCCTCGACCTCAACTTCCTGCGCGAGATCGGCGAGGTCTGCAAGGACCTCCGCTTCCGGTTCGTCGCCGGCGTACAGGAGGCCATCTTCGACAGCCCCCGCTTCAGCTTCGTGGCCGACAGCATTCGGCGCGTGAAGGATCGTTTCGAGCAGGTTCTGATCGCCCGAAGAGACGTCAAGTTCGTCGTGGCGCAACGCCTGCTCCGGAAGACCGGTGAGCAACAGGCCAGGATCAGGGAGTACCTGATGCCGTTCGCCCGGTTCTACGGCCTCATGAACGAGCGCATGGACGAATACGTCGATCTATTCCCGGTCCATCCTGACTACATCGACACCTTCGAGCGGGTGACCGCGATCGAGAAGCGCGAAATCCTCCGGACCCTTTCGCTCTCGATGAAGCGGCTGCTCGGGCAGGAGCTCCCGGTGAACCACCCCGGTCTGATCGCCTACGACGGCTACTGGTCGATGTTGCGGGAGAACCCGTCTTTCCGCGCCGATACGGACATCAAGGCCGTCATCGATTGCAGCCAAGTGCTGGAATCGCGGATCGAGAGAGCATTTACCCGACCGGCGTACCAGCCGATGGCGATGCGAGTCATCCATGCCTTGTCGGTGCACCGGCTGACCACCGGTGACATCCACGCCGCCTTGGGCGCCACCGCCGAGGAGTTGAGGGACAGTCTTTGCCTGTATCAGCCGGGAATCGAGGATCTCGGTGGAGACCCGGCGGACGACCTCCTGTCACAGGTGGAAACAGTCCTTCGCGAAATCCACAAGACGGTCAGCGGGCAGTTCATCTCGTCGAACCCGGACAACCGCCAATATTACCTCGACCTCAAGAAGACCGACGACTTCGACGCGTTGATCGAGAAACGGGCCGAGAGCCTGGACGCGGCGCGGCTGGATCGCTACTACTACGATGCCCTGCGGCGGGTGATGGAGTGCACGGACCATACGTACGTCACCGGCTACCGCATCTGGGAGCACGAGATCGAATGGCGGGAGCGGAAGGCGGCGCGCCAGGGGTATCTGTTCTTCGGCGCGCCGAACGAGCGGTCCACCGCGGTACCGCCGCGCGATTTCTACGTCTACTTCGTTCAGCCTCACGAGCCGCCGCGCTTCAAGGACGAGAAGGCGTCAGACGAAGTGTTCTTCCACCTGACCGGCATGGACGACCGCTTTCGGGACACGCTGCGCAGCTACGCAGCAGCCCTCGATCTGGCATCGACATCCTCAGGCCACGCCAAGGCCACTTACGAGTCGAAGGCGTCGAGCTTTCTCCGCGATCTGGTCAACTGGCTCCAGGAGCACATGGGTGCGGCCTTCGAGGTTGGCCACCAGGGCCGGCGCAAGGCACTACTGGAATGGGCCAAAGGCCACTCTCTCCGCGAAGTCTCGGGGATATCTCCAGCCGAGCGCATCAACTTCCGCGATCTCATCGACGCGGTCGCCGGCATCTGTCTGGAGACGCATTTTGCGCAGCAGGCGCCGGACTACCCCCGGTTTTCCGTACTCATCACATCCACCAATCGCGCCCAGGCGGCCCAGGACGCGTTGCGGTGGATCGCCGGCGCGACGAAGACGAAACAGGCCACTGCGATCCTCGACTCGCTCGAACTCCTTGACGGCGACACGCTCGATCCCTATCGGTCGCGTTACAGCCATTACATTCTTGCCCCAGTACTAAAGAAAAGTCATGGCCAAGTCGTGAACCGTTCCGAATTGATTCAGGAACAACTCGGCGTCGAGTACCTCAATGCGGGCATGCTGCGCCTGGAACCTGAATGGGCCGTCGTTCTCCTGGCAGCGTTCGTTTATTCAGGTGATCTCGTGCTCGCCGTTCCAGGCCGGAAGTTCGATGCCGCTGACCTGCCTGCGCTGGCCGCCGCACCGCTCGACGAGTTGATCCACTTCAAACACATCGAGCGCCCCAAGGAATGGAACATTCCTGGACTCAAGGCGCTATTCGAGCTGCTCGGGCTACCGCCAGGCATGGCGAACTCCGTCACACAGGGCAAGGACGACACGGTCCAGGCGCTTCAGACGGCCGTTGCTCAGATCGTCGGAAGGCTGGTCGTGGCCCATCGTGCCGTCCAGACCGGCATTCCCTTCTGGGGCAAGAGCTTGATCGATGAAGATGAAACCAAGGACATGATCTCGGGTCTGGAACATATCAAGTCCTTCCTCGAATCTCTCCAGGCTTACAACTCGCTCGGCCGTCTCAAGAACTTCCGCCACGACGCCCATGACGTGAGCAGCCACAAGGCAGGGCTCAAATCCCTCGCCGAGGTCGAGAGCCTCCAGGGGCTGGTCTCGGAGTTGGGTCCCACCGCCGCTTTCCTCGCCGCAGCCGAGGTGACGCTTGCCCCGTCGCACGAATGGGCCGAACGGATGAAAGAAACACGGCGCGAGGTGCTGGCTGAGTTCGCGCACACCGAACGACGCGAGGACGCATCGTTCCGCCGACGATGGCTGCGGAAGCTGAACGACTTGAAGAAAGGCATTGTCGGCGTCTATCTTGATCTCCACGCTAGGGCCCGACTCGGCGTAAACGACGACAAGAAGAAGACTGCACTGGTGCGCGACGAGCGGCTCACCCGGCTCCGCGATCTCTCGGCCATTGAACTCATGCCGGTGCGACATCTGACGGAATTCCAGGACCGCCTCGGCGGGTTGGAGAGTTGCTTCGCTCTGACCAAGGAAGACCTCGACGCCTCCCCTGTCTGCCCTCACTGCGGGTTCAGGCCGGCCCTGGAGACAACTGCGGTCCCAGCCGGCGCAACCCTTGCGCAACTTGATGACGATCTCGACCGCCTCCTCGCCGGCTGGACGCGGACATTGCTTACCAACCTCGGCGACCCGGCCACCCGCGAGAACCTGTCGTTGCTCCAGCCCGAGCACAAGAAGCGGATCGTTGCGTTCACAGAGAAAGGCGAGCTTCCCGATTCCCTCGATCCGGATTTCATCGAGGCCGTCCGAGAGGTTTTTTCCGGCCTCGTCAAAGTGGTTGTGACGACCGCGGACTTGAAAGCCGCGCTTCTCGACGGTGGTTCACCCGCAAGCCCCGCCGAGATGAAGAAGCGCTTCGATGGGTATCTAGACGACTTGGCCAAGGGCAAGGAACCGACCAAGGTCCGGGTGGTGTTGGAGTAAACGCCGATGGATAGGGAAGAACTCATCGAACGCATCAAGGGATACGAGTGGAACGACGTCGAATTCAAGGAGGCGCGCCACGCTGTTTCAAAAGACGCCTACGAGACTGTCTCGGCGTTCGCCAATACCGATGGCGGTCATCTCGTTTTCGGCGTAAAGGAGCACGGCAAAGGTTTTGAAATCGTTGGCGTCTTGTCGGTCGACAAGGTGCAGGGCGATTTCCTTACATCCTTGCGCCAACCTGACAAGATCAGCGTCGTTCTTGACGTCAAGGCAGAACTGCACCGGCATGGCGGTGCCGACCTGTTGGTCTTTTATGTTCCAGAGGCAAGCCGCGCCGAGAAACCGGTGTACTTGAACGGGGATATCCGCCGTTCGTTCGTCCGCAGAGGAGGCAGCGACATCCGCTGCTCGGGCAACGAAAGGGACCGCTTCCTGATCGACGCAACTGCGGAGCGTTTCGACGGCCGGGTTGTCCAGTGCGACCCCGATACCGCCTTCGACAGCGCCGACGTCAGGTGGTACCGCGAAACCTACGAAAGACGGCCCGGGAATCGTTCCCACGCTGACCTGTCGGATCTGGATTTCCTCGGTGAGATGGGTCTCCTGGCCCAACGAGACGGCCGAAGGACACCGACCCAGGCTGCCGTCCTGCTGTTCGGATGCAATGAGGCCTTCCGGCAATTGCTGCCTCGCCCGGTGGTCGACTGTCAGCGGTTCACGGTTCCGCGCGACCAAGCCGATACCGGCGCGCGTTGGATGGATCGCACGGTGCTCGACGAGAACCTGATTCGATCCTGGAGGGCCTTGGTCGACTGGTATGAACGGTTCGCCGAACACCCGTTCCGCATCGACTCCGCCACGTTACAGCGTGACGATACGCCGCCCGACTACCTCGCCTACCGTGAATCCCTGGTCAATCTGCTCATTCACCAGGACTATTCCGATCATGCGCGGAAACCCGAAATACGCCACTACGTTGACCAGACCGTATTCTGGAATCCCGGCGATGCCTTCGCTACGGCCGACGACCTGCTCGAGCCCGGCGAGAAGGAGCTTCGCAATCCCCGAATCGTGACCGCCTTCCGCAGGATCGGGTTGAGCGAGAACGCGGGGTGGGGGCTGCGGGACGTCTTCCGAAACTGGCAGCAATTGGGAAACGTGCCGCCCCGCATCACCAACGACAAGGGCCGGAAGTGCTTCGAGCTCGTCCTGCTCAAGGAGGAGTTGCTGTCGGAACGGCAGCGCCTCTTCCAGGCCCAGCTTGGGGTACGCCTCACCGACGAGCAGGCGCGTGCGTTCGCTTTCATCTGCCGGGACGGGAAGGCGACCCTGTCGCAACTCAAGGCGGTCACGGGATTGTCGGCCGCCGAGACCGTCACGGTCGCGGACCGCTTGGTGACACAGGGGCTGGTCGAACCCACGGGCGCGGGCGAAAGCCATGTGCTGGCCAAACACCTCAGAGAACGTCTCGGCGGAACCGGCCAAGCTGACCCCGGTCCGCCGGACTTGGTTACTGACCAAGTTGATACGCCACACACGAGCTTGTCTACTGCACAAGTTGACAGGCCACAGACGAACTTGTCCACTGCACAAGTTGAGCCATTGACCGAACTCTCCGCGACCCATCGGAAAATCGTGGAGTTCTGCGACATTCCGCGCAGTCTGACGGTGATTATGAATGCCTTGGGAGTGACTGGCCGGGGATATTTCAAGAAGCGTCACCTTGATCCGTTGTTGCGGGGCGGGGTGCTCCGCATGGCCCATCCGGACCAGCCCAACCACCCACACCAAGCCTATGTGCTGACCGAGGCAGGTGTCGCGCTCAAGGCCCGTCACGTGGACGAGGACCCTGGGACGGACAACGGGGATCGGACGAATGGCAGGTAGCAAGCCGGACAAACGGTCCAACCGGCTTTTCCGCAATACGTCCGCGCAGGACGAGTTGTTCGAGAAGTCTTACGAGGAGGAGTTGGACGCCCGGCGCGGTCAGCCGGTCGAGTGCCTGGGGCTGACCTTCGAGAACGAAGACGCCCGGCGGGCGCATTTTTCCGCCAAGCTAAGGGAAGGGCTTCAAGAACTGCACGCGGAACTCGGCGAGGTCCCTTACACGACTGTCGACGACGCCTTGGCCCGGATGGCGGCCATCAAGCACTGGCCGATGGGAGACGAGGCGAGGCTTCGCGGTCTCGCAGAGCGCATGCGCCATGCGGATTCGTCAAAGGACCTGCTCCAGCGCTGGAAGGACGAGGTCGGCTTTCCCCACGGCGAGATCACAGACATCCTGAACCTCTCCGACCCGCCCTGGCACACGGCGTGCCCGAACCCGTTTATCCAAGATTTCATACACCACTATGGCAATCCATATGTCGCTACTGATGACGTGTATCATCGGGAACCGTTCGCTGCCGACGTGACCGAGGGCAAGAGCGACCCCATCTATAACGCACATTCGTACCATACGAAGGTGCCCCATAAGGCCATAATGCGCTACATCACGCATTACACTAGGCCCGGCGACCTTGTGTTCGACGGCTTCTGTGGCACGGGAATGACTGGTGTCGCCGCCGCCTTATCCACAGATGTTGCGGACGTCGACCGTCGCACGCCGGTGTTTTCTCCAAGCCCTCGCCGCTGGCCAATTCTAATCGATCTCTCGCCCTTAGCCACGTTCGTTGCCAGCAACTTACTTCGACCAATTTCTTCACGGTCACTCACGGATGCCATCGACTCAGTTTGTAACGCCGTTCACGCCGACCTCGGTTCCCTTTACACTACGCGTCACACCGGTTGGAGAGTCCGCGACAGAAAGGTCGTGCCCCACAAGGTCTACCACCACCATGACGTCACGGAAGGGGTTATCGACTTCACAGTCTACTCAGATGTGGTCCGGTGTCCCGAATGCACATCAGAGACAACCCTGTACTCCGTCGCCGTCGACGAGCAAACCGACTCACTTCGCTCCGGCCTAAGATGCCCCGACTGTGACGCTCTCGTCACAGAGTCTAAATGGGAACCTGTCTTCATCAATCAATACGATCCTGTTTTAGGTCAAACAATCCGCCAGAAACGCATCGAACCCGTCCTGATCAACTACAGCGTTGATTCAACCCGGTTCGAGAAATTACCTGACGACGACGACCGCCATCTACTAGACGCCGCATCGGGACTACTTGCCCGCCAGGGCTTGCCACCGATCCGTCTAATTGAAGGAACAGAAACGCGCAGAAACGAGTCGACAGGAGTTACTCATCTGCACCATTTTTTTACACCGCGCGAACACTTGATGGTTGCTTCCTTACTCGATCAAATTCGGCGACAGCCAAACCACAACGTTCAAAACATGTTGCTGTTTTCTTTGACCGCCACACTTCCATACGCCTCGAAAATGAGGCGCTTTCGAGCTGACCGCAAGGGCGGCGGACCACTTTCCGGAACACTATATATAAGCTCTCTCATAACGCCACCAAACGTCTTGAAGGCATTTCGACGTAACGCCGCAACTATTCGCGATAACTTGTTTCCGCCAATTGACCCACAAAGGGGCCATATCATCAGCACGCAAGACTCGGGGCATATGTCTAGCGTTCCAAATGACTCCGTAGACTACATTTTCACAGATCCGCCGTTTGGCCACAACTTCAACTATTCAGAATTGAATTTCTTTTGGGAAGGACTTCTCGCTGTTACGACCAACCAGGGAACAGAGGCAATAATTAGCGCGTCACAGGACAAGAGTATAACTGAGTACCAGGAACTGATGGAACAACGTTTTGAGGAGTACTATAGGATATTGAAGCCCGGCAGATGGATGACGGTCGAATTTTCGAATACCAAAGCATCTGTTTGGAATGCGATCCAATCAGCATTGGAACGTAGCGGGTTCGTCGTAGCGACCGTCACGTCACTCGACAAGAAGCAACATTCGTTTAAGGCAGTCACTACACCGACAGCCATGAGACAGGACTTGATCATTTCAGCGTATAAGCCAAATGGGGGTCTAGAAGACAGATTTCGGCTGGAAGCGGGAACCGACAGCGGAGTATGGGATTTCGTTCGTACTCATCTCCGGCAGCTTCCCGTGTTTCTTTCGCGCGAAAACAAGGCGGAGGTAATAACGGAACGCCAAAATTTTCTGCTGTTTGATCGGATGCTCGCATTTCACGTTAGGCGTAGTGTCTCTGTCCCGATGTCAGCAGGAGAGTTTTATTCCGGGCTGGTCCAACGCTTTCCGGAGCGGGAGGGCATGTACTTCCTCCCTGAACAAGTGATCGAGTATGACAAGAAACGTATGACGGTCAAAGAGGTGGCACAACTCGAGATCTTCGTCGTCGACGAATCCTCGGCCATCCAGTGGCTTAAGCGGCAATTGCTCCGTAAGCCACGGAGCTTCCAGGACATTCACCCGCAATTCCTCCAAGAGATCGCGGGCTGGCGGAAGCACGAGAAGCTGCCTGAGCTTTCTGAAATGCTGGAGCAGAATTTCCTGTGCTACACGGGCGCTGGCGACGTGCCGAGCCAGATACATGCCTACCTCTCGACCAACTTCAAGGAACTCCGCAACCTGCCCAAGGACCACGCGGCCCTCCGCGCGAAAGCCAAGGGTCGCTGGTACGTGCCCGACCCCAACAAGGCGGCCGACGTGGAGATGCGCCGCACGCGCGCCCTGCTGCGCGAGTTCGACGAATACCGACAGTCGCCGCAGAAGCGCCTTAAGCTTTTCCGTCTCGAGGCGGTGCGCGCCGGATTCTTCAAGGCCTACCAGGACCAGGATTACGGCACCATCATCTCGGTCGCGGAAAAGATCCCGGAGGTTGTTCTCCAGGAAGACCAGAAGCTCATGCTCTGGTACGACCAAGCGCTGACGCGCTCGGGAGCAGCGTGACCGAGCCGGACAAGAGGGTGGCGGACTGGCGCGATCAGATTCTGAAGGAACTCACGCCAAGGGTCGCGCCCATCACCCTGGTTGCCGACCCCGACGGATTGCTGTTGGAGGAGGCGTTGCTTGAAGCCATCCGCGAGAGGGGCTTCGAACTCGTCCCTTTCGACGATCGCGTCGCTTTCCGCTTCACCTACGAATCCAGGTTCCGGGCCCGTTGGGATCGGAGCGATACCAGCGATCTCGTGGTGGTCCTGCGGGCGGAACGTCACGATCTCGCCGTGCTTCCTCACGACCTTCTGCGGATCGGCAGGCAGCTTTCCTTCAACTTGGCGGACCTGTTTCCTGAACTCAGCTATCCGGTCATCGCAACGCTCGACCGGAGCAACCTGGACGCGCTCTACTTGGCGCAGGAACAGCACAGACCGAAACGGCTCGGGGACGACGCGACGAAGGACTTCGCGCTGTTGCACGTGTTCAATCTCGAGCCAGCGCTCATCAACAGCCCGGTCGAGCTGCTGCGCGTCCTTTTGCGGAGACACTACAGAGGGCAACTCGCGCCGCGCCTCCTGGATGATCGGCTGGTGCAAGTGCTTCGGCAAAGCGGAGCTTTCGGCTCCTGGCCTCTGGAGGCCATCGTCCCGGACCGGGAAGCCTTCTTCTCCTTTCTTCAGGAGCGCTGGCCCCTGTTTCTCGATCGCTTGGCGGCGAACGAAGAAGAAACCCTGCATGACAAAAGTGAACCATACGGCCTCAGGTTCGACGGACCTACGGACATCCCCTTTGACCACGGGGATATTCGTGTCTACATCGACAATCTGTTTTTCGAGGGGATGCTGCGCCCGGTGTCTCACGAGTCCGGTACCAGACTGTCGAAAGAATGGGTGGCAGCCGGGATACGAACCGATCCCGCGGCGGACAAACTGCGGCGCGTTCAGGGTCTTGTAAAGACAGCCGACGATACCATGCCGGGTCCGGAGGCGCGACATCACGACTGGTCGACGTTCGCCTATCGTTGGTCGGAACTCGGAGTTCTCTGGTCGGAGACGGCCGCCACAGGGCGATCGGATCTGAGTGGGCCGATAGTCGAGCTTCGCGCGAAGGTGGACGGAGCCTTTCGTGACTGGGTCGAGCGCCGCTACGCCGGTCTGTACAACCAACCGCCGGACCCGCCGGTGATGGTGCACCATCTGCCGCGCTATCTCTCCCGGCGTCTCGAAGACCCTCCCGGGGGCAAGGCTGCGCTCATCGTCGTGGACGGGCTCGCCCTCGATCAATGGATCGTGCTCCGGGACGCTCTCACGACCCAGCGGCCGCAGCTTCGTTTTCATGAGAGCGCGGTGTTCGCCTGGGTCCCAACCATCACGTCCGTATCCCGACAGGCGATCTTCGCGGGAAAGCCGCCGCTCTATTTCCCTTCGAGCCTCCAGACCACCGACAAGGAAGCGTCCTTGTGGAGTCGTTTCTGGATGGATCAGGGCCTTGCGGAGCGGGAAGTAGGCTATGCCAAGGGGTTGGGAGACGGCTCCATCGACGACGTTCGCGATCTCCTGTCGCGGCCCGGGATGCGGGTGCTCGGCCTCGTCGTCGACAAGGTCGACAGGATCATGCACGGCATGGAACTTGGCACCGCGGGAATGCACAACCAGGTTCGCCAGTGGGCCGGTGAAGGGTACATGGCCGAATTGCTGGAGGTCCTGTTTGACGGCGGATTCGCGGTTTTTCTGAGCTCGGACCACGGGAACATTGAGGCGGAGGGCATCGGCCGGCCTTCCGAGGGCGCCATCGCGGACCTCCGGGGCGAACGGGCGCGCGTTTATCCCGATGCAACCTTGCGTGCCCGTGTCAAGGAACAGTACCCGGACGCGGTCGCGTGGCCCTCCGTGGGACTTCCCGAAGACTTTCTCGGCCTGCTTGCTCCGGGGCGGTCGGCTTTCGTTCGAAAAGGCGAACGCATCGTTGGACACGGTGGCGTTTCGCTCGAAGAAGTCGTGGTCCCGATGGTACAGATTGAGCGGACGGCGGCATGAAGCGGTGGGAACAGGTCGGCTTCAGTCAACGTATCCAGCTCGATTGGCTGGAGTACACGACGAACCTGGTCCTTGCCGGATGTTCCACAGACGAGATATTTGCGGCCCTGAAGGAACACCTGAAGGAACGACTGTCCATCGGAAACAATCCGAAAAGAGGTAATCGAGACAAGGCCATCACGATCCTGACAAAGGTCTGGGTAACGGTTCCTAAGGAGCTTCGACCGCTTCGTGACAAGGGACTGGAGCTACTTCAACGTTTGCAAGCGAATGACCGAATCCTCGTGCACTGGTGTATGTGCATGGCGGTCTACCCTTTCTTCGGCACGGTCGCCGACGCAACCGGGCGGCTGCTTCGCTTACAGGGTACAACGGCCGCGGCTCAGGTGCAGCGCCGAGTCCGCGAACAGTTGGGCGAACGCGAAACCGTATCCCGCGCTGCGCGGCGTGTGCTACGGGCATTCATTGACTGGGGCGTGCTGTTGGAGACCAGCGAGAAAGGAATCTATCGTGGGGCCGCCAAACACACTGTCGAGGATGTCCCGCTCTCCGTTTGGGCGATGAAGGCCATTCTCTTTGCCAGGGATGGGACGCCGCAGCCGGTTCTCGGCCTGGTTCAAGGTCCTCACCTTTTCCCATTCGATATCTCATTGCCGCCGATAAGAGAACTTGAAACCTGCAAGGGCTTAGAAGTCACCCGTTACGGACTGAACCACGAAGTTCTCCTTGGTCTGGCCCGGGCGACTCCGGGAAGACCGCGCAATGGGTCGTAGATCCGATGCCCGGAATCTCGCTACGATTCGCCAACTACCGCAGACCCTACCCCTCGGACAGGCAGGCCGCCATCCACTCCAGGTAGCTCTCGCTCCCCTCGACGATGGGGAGAGCGATGATCTCGGGGACGTCGTAGCCGTGGAGCGCCTGGACCCTTTCCTTGAGGCGATCGAAGAGGTCGGCCCGGGTTTTGACGATGAGGAGGTCCTCGGTGTCCCGCTCCACTTGGCCCTCCCAGGTATAGGTGGACTCGACCCCGGGTATGCGGTTGACGCAGGCCGCCAGCTTCTCCTGCACCAGAGCGCCCGCCAGGCGCTGGGCCTCCTCTCCCGCCGGCGCCGTGATGTAGACGACGAGGAATTCACTCATGTGATGGCTCCCGATTCCTTGAGATTCACGCCGCTCCGGGGTCCGGTTGCGCGCCCAACCTTTGTATGTTTTATTTCGTGTTTTGGATAGTTTGACCCTGTCAGTCCGGCAGCCTGTCGGACTCCCGCTACCGCGGGACCCTGGTGTCCAGCGCATTCCCGAAGATAGATTTGAGAAAGGGGTAGAGACCCGAATGGAGACAATCGATTTTGCCAAGGGCGGAGGAATCGTACCGGTAGTGGTGCAGGATCACGAAACACTGGACGTCCTCATGCTGGCCTACATGAACGAACAGGCTTTCGATCTCACGCGGAAGACCGGCAAGGCCCACTACTACAGCCGTTCCCGGGACAAACTGTGGCTCAAGGGCGAGGAGTCCGGCCACTTCCAGGAAGTCAAGGACATCCTCGTGGACTGCGACAACGACACGCTCATCCTGAAGATCGTCCAACAGGGAGGCGGCGCCTGTCACATGGGTTACCGCACCTGTTTCTTCCGCCACGACACCGGCGAGGACTGGGAGGTATGGGCGGAGAAGGTCTTCAACCCCGAGGAGGTCTACAACAAGTGAAGCAACTCAAGCTGGGGCTCCCCAAGGGAAGCCTGGAGAATTCCACCATCGAGCTGTTCCGGAAGTCCGGATGGAAGATCACCGGCATGAACCGGAGCTATTTCCCCTCCATCGACGACGACTCCCTGCATTGCAGCGTCGTGCGCGCCCAGGAAATGTCCCGCTACGTGGAGGACGGGACCCTGGATGCCGGCATCACCGGAAAGGACTGGATCCAGGAGAACGACTCCCAGGTCGAATACATCACGGAGCTGATCTACGCCAAGACGAGCTTTCGGCCGACGCGCTGGGTGCTGGCCGTGCCCCATGACTCGCCGGTGCAGAAGATCGAAGACCTCAAGGGCAAGAAGGTCGCCACCGAGATGGTCAATTTTACCCGGCGACTGTTCGCGGCGCATGACACGCCGGTGGACGTGGAGTTCTCCTGGGGCGCCACCGAGGCCAAGGCCGCCGAAGGCCTGGCCGACGCCATCGTCGAGGTGACCGAGACCGGCGGCACCATCCGGGCCCACGGCCTCCGCATCGTCGCCGACCTGCTGGAATCCGCGCCCCAGCTCATCGCCAACAAGACCGCATGGCAGGACCCCTGGAAACGCGCCAAGATCGAGCAGATCAGCATGCTCTTGCAGGGCGCCCTGGCCGCCGAGCACAAGGTCGGCATCAAGATGAACGTCATGGAGGCCGACCTCGAAAAGATCATCGACCTGATCCCGAGCGTGACCGCACCGACCGTCGCGACCCTCTACCAAACCCCCGCCCTGGGCGGCAAGAAGTGGTTCTCCATCGAAAGCATCATCGCCGAGGAGGTGGTACGCGAGCTCATCCCCGAACTGACCCGCAACGGCGCGGTGGGTATTGTGGAATATCCGCTGAACAAGGTGGTCTGAGCGGGGACTGCTCGGTCAAGGAGAGAGTCGAGTGAAGCCAAAGGACTTCAAGCGGCTGGTGGCAAGCGTCAAGCAGGCCGGAGCCATTCGCCGAAAGCGACTCAGACCTGGACGGACAACCGAGATCCATCCAGAAGCGGTGCGCGACCTTCGGGCTCGCTACGGCAGCATGCCCGGATCCATGACGCACCTACGCGCAACGCACCCGGGCCACGCCGGCACTGAAACGGCTCCAGAACCATCCCATTTGACCTGAAAGACCGTACCGAATAGATTTGAGGGCGGGAGTAAACGCTCATGTCGCGTCATGTGTTCCTCAGCTTCACCATGGAAAACATGGCTCTTGTCAACCTCTTCCGCGCTCAGGTGGAGAGCAGACACGCGTCCTTGGTGTTGTGTGACTATCCAGTGAAAGCGGCGTTCGAGCACGCTTGGAGAACGCATGCAGAGCGACTGATTCGATCCTGTAGTGTCATAATCTGTTTGATCGGCAAGACGACCCCATCAGAGCAAAGCCGTCGATTGGGAGATCAGGAAGAGCGCGGAACTAGGCAAACAGATCATGGCGGTTGCCATCGAGTCACCAACGCCAACAGTTCCACCCTCCCTTACGGACCTCAACGTGAGTCCCCTGCCGTGGGATATTGACAGGATAGTGGGTGAATTGGATGGCATCGGAACCGACTGCAGTGGAACAAGAGCTTTTCGGCGGTATCTGGCGCTTGTATCGCAGTTGAATCCCCAACGTAGTCCGACCTAGAACCCCTCCATCTGACGTTCTTCCAGCTCTTCCTTGCCCTTGTCGTCGATGGAGTAGACACCGTCTTCGGTGGAGATGAGCTCGGGGTCGTAGTAGAGCTTCGAGACTTCGAGGCCGTCGTCGTATTCCACCATGCTGATGGCGTCCCAGGGGCAGATCTTCTTGTCGAGCCGGTCCTCGGAGTCGGTGCCGATGAGCAGGAGGTCGCTCTTCTTGGGCTCCTGCTCCTTCTCCAGGGGCTTCTTGTTGCTGTCGTAGAAGCGGTTGGCGTACTCGAAGAAGATGTCTCCGGTGTTCTTGTGCTCGTGGATCTTGGTGAGGTCGTCGCTGTAGCACATCTGGCAGCCGATGCACTTCTCGTTGTCGACCCAGACCCGGTAGGGCTTGAGGCCGCCTCCCGGCATCTCCTCGTAGAGCAGGTTGATGCAGTCGTCCACCGGGCAGTGCACCTCGCACAGCGGCGACCCGGCGCAACTCGTGCAGTTCTCGTTCATCACGGCCAGAAGAGCCGTGCCCTTTCGTTTCTTGGCAGCTTCAGCCATCGGCCTTCACCCTTGTCCTTGCCTTGTACCGGAAATAAAAGAACAGACCCAAAGCCAGCAACAGGAATACCCAATAGTAGCGTATCAGTCCGATCATGGCCCATTCGAGCCAATAGACGAAATTTTGCGATCGGCGGCTCAGCCGGGCCAGCGCATCCTGGGCTCCCGAATAGTCGCGGAGCTCCTTGCGCACTCGGGCAAGGCCGTAAAGGGCTCCGTCGTCCTCGGGTTGGAGGGCCAGGGTCTTTTCGAAATCGACCCTGGCGGCCTGCCAGTTGCTCTGCTCCACATAGGCCCAGCCGCGGTTGCTGGCGGCCTGGGTGAAGTCCGGGTCGAGCTCCAAGGCGCGCGAGAAGCTCCCGACGGCCTGCTCCAGGTCTCCCTTCCGCTTGAGCGCTACGCCGAGGTTGTTGTGGACCTCGGGGACCTCGGGCTTGAGCGCCGCCACCTTGCGGTACGACACGATGGCCGCCTCGACGTCGCCGGCGACCTCCAGATCGAGCCATCCCAACAGCGTCAGCGCCTCGGCGTCGTCCGGCGCCAGAACCACGGCCTTTCTCACGTGGTCCAGAGCCGCCTCCCTATCGCCCCTTTTGAGGGCGGCCAGCCCTGCCATCTGCAGGAGTTGCGGCTCTTCCGGGTATCGTTCGAGCAGCTTCTCGAACTTGTCCCCCCCGTCCGCCACCCTGCCCGCGGCCATGTCCTTCCGGCCGGTCCGCCACAGCTCTTCGTCGACCAGCGCGGAGTGCGCCTCTCCGTAAATGCCCAGGACCGAAACGGCGATCAGGATCGCCAGGGACCGTAGGCCCCAACGTCTACTTCCACATCTTGTCAGGGATTTCGTCCTCTCGGCCCTCATCGATCAGCCTGTCGTTTCTCAGAGCTTGCCGCAGGCCGACCCAGGTAAAGAACAGGACGAGAATCAGCATGCCCACAATGGGAATGTTGTCGGGTTTGGTTACGATCTCCATGAAATACTGTATGCCGGACAATTCTTCCATACAAACTCGACCACCTTTATCGAAGTACGAGTAAGAGTTATTGGAAAATCACGTGCTTGTCAATGTACAGGCCGTGACGGCCACCCGCCGGGCACCACCCCGGACCTCTCTGGCCAGAGGCCCGGCCTTGGGTTATATTCTGTCGTGCGTATGGGGGGTCTTGGCGTCATCATCCTGGCCGCGGGCCAGGGCAAGCGGATGCGATCCGCCACCCCGAAGGTGCTGCATCTTCTGGGCGGCAAACCGCTGTTGTCGCATGCGCTGGAAGCCTGCGCGGCACTGGACCCCGACCGGATGCTCGTGGTCGTGGGCCATGGCGTGGACCGGATCCGGCAGGCCTTTCCCGAAATGGACGAGACCGGCTGGGTGCTTCAGCCCGAGCAGTTGGGCACGGGCCACGCGGCCCGCTGCGCCGCCGACGCCCTTGGCGATTTCGCGGGCGACGTGCTCATCCTCAACGGAGACGTGCCGTTGCTCTCGCGCCGGAGCCTCCGTGGGATGCTGGCAGCGCACCGGTCGGGGGATCGCGACCTCACCCTGGCCGTGTCCACGCTGGCGGACCCCTCGGGCTACGGCCGCATCCTGCGCGGCCCGGACGGCGACATCGCCGGCGTGGTGGAGGAACGCGACGCCACCGAGGCGGAAAGGGCCGTCCGGGAGATCAACGTCGGCCTCTATCTGGCATCGGCGGGCTTCCTCCGCGCGGCCTTGGCGGCCCTCGACAACCGTAACGACCAGGGAGAGTACTATCTCCCGGACATCGCCGGCATTGCCGCCGAGAGGCGAGCCCGCATCGGCAGCGTGACCATCGATGACCCGCGCGAATTCCGGGGCGTGAACAACAGAGAGGAGCTCGCCTGGATGGAAAAGGCATTGCAGAAAGACATCAACCGCCAATGGATGGACCGGGGCGTCACCCTCAAGGATCCCGACAGCACCTACATCGACGCCGAGGCAATCATAGGCGCGGACACCGTCATCGGCCCCAACAGCCACCTGCTGGGCCGCACGGTGGTGGGGGCCCGCTGCCGTATCGACGGCAGCGCCTACCTCACCAACGTGCGCCTGGCCGACGAGGTCCATCTGCGCTTCTCGGTAGTGCTCGATGACTGCGAGATCGAGGAGCGCGTCAGCGTCGGCCCCTTCGCGCATTTGCGTCCCGGCACCGTGCTCAAGCGCGACGTCCATATCGGCAATTTCGTGGAGGTCAAGAACTCGTCGGTGGGAGAGTCCACCAAGGCCAGCCACCTGAGCTACATCGGCGATGCCGAGCTCGGCCGGGACACCAACATCGGCGCGGGCACCATCACCTGCAACTACGACGGCTTCACCAAGAGCCGTACTACCATCGGCGACCGCGTGCAGGTGGGCAGCGACACCCAACTCGTGGCGCCCGTGGTGATCGGCGACGACGCCTACATCGGCGCCGGGTCCACCATCACAAAGGACGTGCCCGCCGGCTCCCTGGCCCTGAGCCGCGCGCCACAGCGGCACATTGAAGACTGGGTGGCGGGCTACCGGGCCCGGAAGAGCAAATGATGGGATGCGCAGGATTCGTATCGCGGACAAATTGTGGCAATGCTTTGTAGGGGCGGGTTTCAAACCCGCCCGCGCAGGCATCCGGCACCCTGTTGGCACAGGCGTCACCACGCTATCGGTGACGCGGAACCTGTTCATGACACGGGACATTAACCATCCATGTGTGGAATCGTAGGCTACATCGGCGTCCGCGACGCCGCCCCGGTGCTCATCGACAGCCTGAAAAAGCTGGAATACCGGGGCTATGACTCGGCGGGCATCGCCGTCCTCGACCACGGGGAGATTTCTTTGCGGCGCTCGGAAGGCAAGCTCGCGAGGCTCGAGACCCTCCTCGCCGGCGAGCCCGTCCAGGGACATGCCGGCATCGGCCACACGCGCTGGGCCACCCACGGAGGCCCTTCCGAGGCCAACGCCCACCCGCACCGGGCGGGCGACACGGTGGTGGTGCACAACGGCATCATCGAGAACTACCTCGACCTCAGGGAAGCCCTGCTGGGACGCGGCGCGGAGCTGACCTCGGATACCGACACCGAGCTCGTCGCCCATCTGGCGGAAGAGAAGGTCGCCCGGGGAATGGATCTGCTCCAGGCCGTGCGCGAGACCATCCGGGAGATTCACGGTTCCTACGCCCTGGTCTTCCTCAGTCAGCGCGAACCCCAGCGGCTCATCGTGGCCAAGAATGCCTCACCCATCGTCATCGGCGCGGGCGACGGGGAAACCTTCATCGCCTCGGACATTCCGGCGCTGCTGGAGTACACCCGGGACGTGGCCTTCCTGGAGGACGGCGAGATCGCCGAGGTCCGGGCCGACGGCTTCCGCATCCTCGATGCCGACGCGCGGCCGTTGAAACGGACCACAAAACGGATCACGTGGGATGCCGTGGCCGCGCAAAAGGGCGGCTACCGGCACTTCATGCTGAAGGAGATCCACGAGCAGCCCCAGGCCGTTACCGACACCCTGCGCGGACGCATCTCCCTCGAATCCGGCGCCATCAACCTCCCGGAGCTCAATCTCACCGAAGACCAACTGGCGCGCACGAGGAAGATCCACCTGGTGGGTTGCGGCACCGCGTGGCACGCGGCGCTGGTGGGCAAGTTCCTGATCGAGGAGTTGGCGCGCATCCCCGCCGAGGTCGACTACGGCTCGGAGTTTCGCCATCGCACGCCGCTCCTCGGACCGGACTCGCTCCTGCTGCTGGTGAGCCAGTCGGGCGAAACCGCGGACACGGTGGCCGCCCTGGAGGTGGGGCGGCGGCAAGGCGCGGGGATCCTGTCCATCTGCAATGTCGTGGATTCGTCCCTGGCACGGAAGTCCGACGGCGTCTTCTACACCCACGCCGGCCCGGAAATCAGCGTGGCCAGCACCAAGGCATTCACCACCCAGCTCACCGCCCTCTACCTGCTGGCCGTCAGGCTGGGGCGGCTCAACGGGCAACTCCGGCCGGACGCAGCGACCCGGCTGCTGGAAGACGCCACGCGCCTGCCCGGATGGATCGAGGCGGCCCTCAAGATCGAGGAACCCATCGCCGAGCTTGCTCACGGACTGAGCCACGCCGGCGACGTCCTCTACCTGGGCCGGGGTATCAACTACCCCATCGCCCTCGAGGGGGCACTCAAGCTGAAGGAGATCTCCTACATCCACGCGGAGGGATATCCCGCGGGGGAGATGAAGCACGGGCCCATCGCTCTCATCGACGAGAGCATGCCGGTGGTGATGATCCTGCCCAGGGACCACTACTACCCGAAGACGCTGGGCAACCTGAAGGAGGTCGAAGCCCGTGGCGGGAACGTGGTCATCGTCACCGACGAGCCCGATGAAAGCATGGCGTCCAAGTCCACGCTCATCGTCCCCAAGGTCCCCTACCACCTAGCGCCGGTGGTGTTGACCATCCCGTTGCAGCTACTGGCCTATCACGTCGCCGTCCACCGTGGCACGGACGTGGACCAGCCCCGCAACCTCGCCAAGAGCGTGACCGTGGAATAGCTGCTCCGCCCCGGACCGCCGGCACGGGCGGGTGTCAAACCCGCCCCTATACCGGATCCGCCCCGGATGCCGGGGACCGATCCTCCCCCTCCCGTGCGACACCCCGGAAGCCCCTGGCCACCACGTAGATCTCCGACGAGCCCTTGCGCGTAGCCGCGGACCGCACCCGCTGCACGGTTTCGAAAGGGCCCGACATCTCCTTCAGAAGACCCGCGATGTCGGCGCCGGCGAAGGTCTTGAACAGAAACGCGCCGCGAGGTCTCAGAATCGAGCACGCGATCTCGAATGCCTTGCGGACAAGCGCCAGGGCACGCTCGCGATCCGCGTCGCGGATCCCGGACAGACGCGGCGCCATGTCGGAAAGAACGCAGTCCACGGCCCCGTCCGTCAGCATCCCGATGCGCTCTGCCGCATCCTGCGCCAGGACATCCAGCTCGAACGCCTGCACGTGGCGTCCCGAAAGGGACTGTATGGGCTGTAGATCGAAGCCCAGCACCCGCCCCCGCGGACCGGCCAACTCGGCGGCCACCTGGAGCCAGCCGCCGGGTGCAGCGCCCAGGTCCGCCACGACATGGCCCGCCCGGATCACCCGAAACCGTTGGTTGATCTCCAGCAACTTGTACGCCGCCCGCGAACGATAGCCCTCGCGCTTGGCCTTGCGAAAAAACCCGTCCTGAGGTCGATATGACATGTTTCAGACCACCGATGGAGTTCAACCATCCTTCCGGAGGCGCCCCAGGCAGACCAATATAGCGCCTGCCGCCGGTTGGCAACCGCCTGCATCCACTCCACCCATCGACTTGGCTGATTTCTATTAGGATGTCCTATTCTGTATTTCTATCATATCGGAAACGTTATGCTTGATTCGTCAAATCTTGACATTCGGTGTCATTTGATGTTACTGGCCCGGCATGATGTTGAAGTTCATCGGTAACGTTGTTGTACCATCGTTGTCGGTGCTTGCCATAGGCTCCTTCCTGTGGTTAGGGCAGGCCAACGCGGTGGACCTGAGCTCGGGCGAGGTCGAGGCGAGCTTCGATACGACACTCTCCTACGGCTTGATCTACCGCGTCGGCAAGCACGAGCCCCAACTGTCGGAAGAACTCAACGGCAACGACGGTGATCTCAACTACGACCGGGGCATCGTCAGCAACGCCGCCAAGTTCACCAGCGACCTGGACGTCGCCTACCGCAACTTCGGCCTGTTCCTTCGCGCCAGCGGCTTCTACGACCACGAAAACGAGAACGGCACCCGTGACCACAATGATCTGTCCGCTGAGGCGCTGGCCAGGGTTGGGAAGGACATCGACATCCTGGACGCCTACGGCACCGCAACCTTCGAGTTCGGTGACGCCGCCGTGGACGTGCGCGCGGGCAAGCACGTACTGAACTGGGGGGAGAGCACCTTCATCCAGAACGGCGTCAACGCCATCAACCCGTTCGACGTGAGCAAGCTCAGGGTCCCGGGCGCGGAGTTGAGGGAGGCATTAGTGGCGGTTCCGTTGGTGTCCATGCTGGTGGAGCTGCCGAACAACCTGTCGTTGGAAGGCTTCTATCAACTCGCCTGGGAAAAGACCGACATCGATCCGGTGGGCACCTACTTCTCGACCACCGACTACGTGGGCGCTGGGGCGGGGGCGGTGTTCATCGACGACCCCAATCTCGCCCCGCACCTGGCGGTGACTAAAAGGGTATTGGGAGATCCCAAGTGGGAATTGGGAGCGGATCCCAAATTTATGAACGTGGAAAGCATCCCGGACCACAACCCACGTGACTCGGGCCAGTGGGGGATGGCGTTTCGCTACCTCGCCGAGGAGTTGAACAATACCGAGATCGGCCTCTACTACATGAACTACCACAGCCGCCTGCCCACCGTGCGTGCACGCACGGGTTCGGCCGCGGGCACCCTCAAGGGCTTGCAGCGCTTCGGCACGGTGGTTGCCACCAACAGAGCCCTCATCGGTCAACTGGTCCCGGCGTTGGTACCCGGCTTGATCGCGCAAGGCGTGCCTGAGGAGCAGGCGGTGCAAATGGCTCAGCGACAGGCGGCGGGGCTTGTCGGCCTGCCGTTCGGCATCGACGAGTACGCGGACACCGGCGAGTACTTCATTGAGTATCCTGAAGACATCCAGCTTGTCGGACTGAGCTTCAACACCCAGCTCGGAACCTTGGGATGGGCGCTGCAGGGAGAGTACACCTACCGTACGGACTCGCCGCTGCAGATCCAGGAAGCACAGGTCATCAAATACGGCTTGGCGCCGTTCCTCGGCTGCCTCGCTCAAGGAGCCGCTGCCCCGGCCTGCGTCGCCGCCGACGCCCCCGGCACCCACGGTTTCGAAACGGCCGTTCCTGGCTACATCAGACGCAACGTGAGCCAGATACAGGCCACGGCAACGAAGGTGTTCGGGCCCACGCTGGGGGCGGACGGCCTGGCGTTCATCACCGAAGCGGCCATGATGTACGTCCACGACTTGCCGGACCCGAATGAATTGAAGCTGGAGAGTCCTGCCGACGGCCCGTTCCCCGCGGACTCCACCTCCTTCGGTTACCGGGTGGCCGCGCGACTCGACTACAGCAACGCCGTCGGCGCGGTGAACCTGTACCCGTACGTACAATTCCAGCACGACTTCAAAGGCAACAGCCCTACTCCGAGCGGTCCGTTCGTGGAAGGCCGGACGGCGCTGACCCTTGGGCTCCGCGCCGACTATCTCAGCCGCTGGCAGGGCAACCTGGGCTATACGCGGTACGCCGGCATCAGAAACGAACTGGCCGACCGCGATTTCATTACCGCTACGGTCAAATATTCTTTCTAGGCGCCATGAAAATGAAATCATTTACTAGCCGACTGACCCTTTCGCTCGTCTTCGCATGCGGGCTGGCTTCTCCTGCAGCCGCGGAGCTTCCCGCGGACGAGATCGCACGGCTCGGCCAGGATCTGACCCCCCTCGGAGCGGAGCGGGCCGGCAACGCCGACGGCACAATTCCCGAGTGGACCGGCGGCATCACCAAGCCCCCGGCCGGCTACCAGCTCGGCGAGCACCATCGCGATCCGTACGCGGGCGACAAGCCCATGTTCGTCATCGACAAGACCAACCTGGACCAGTACCGGGACAAGCTCTCCACGGGACACCAGCGCATGCTGGAGACCTACCCCACGTTCAAGCTGACAGTGTATCCGACCCGGCGCAGCGCCTCGGTGCCGCAACGCATCTACGACGCAACCCGGAAGATCGCCGCCACCGCCAAGCTGGCGGACGGGGGTAACGGCGTCGAAGGCGCCGTCATCGGCCTCCCGTTCCCAATCCCAAAGAACGGCCTGGAGGTGATATGGAATCACCTGCTGCGCTATCGGGGCGAGGCGGTGTCGTGCACCCTGGGTCAGGCAGCCGTGACCCGTGGCGGTGACTACACGCTGGTCAAATACGCCGTCGACATCAGCATCCGCTACTCGCTGCCGGGCATGACCGTGGAAAAGCTTGGCAACAAGATGATCCTGTTCAAGCAGCGGGTGACGGCGCCGGCGCGACTCGCGGGAGACATCGTGCTGGTGCACGAGACCATAAACCAGACCCGGGAGCCGCGCAGCGCCTGGACCTACAACCCCGGTCAACGCCGGGTGCGGCGCGCCCCCAACATCGCCTACGACAACCCGGGCACCACCTCGGACGGACTGCGCACCGCCGATCAGTTCGACATGTTCAACGGCGCGGTGGACCGCTACGACTGGAAGCTCGTGGGCAAGCGCGAGATGTACGTGCCGTACAATGCCTACCCGGTGCACAGCGGCCAGCTCTCCTTCAGCGACATCATCCGGCCGCTGCACGTCAACCCGGAGCACCTGCGCTACGAGCTCCACCGGGTGTGGATCGTCGACGCAACGCTCAAGGAAGGCGCCAGCCACCTCTACAAGCGGCGGACGTTCTACATCGACGAGGACTCCTGGCAGATCATGCTGGCGGACATCTACGACAACCGCGATCAGCTCTGGCGGGTGTCCGAGGGCCATGTCATCAACTTTTACGAAAAGCCGCTGACATGGCCGACCCTGGAAATCCACCACGATCTGCAGGCGGGACGCTACCTCGCTCTCGGACTCGACAACGAGTTCCCGATGTGCACCTACGGTGTCGCGTTCAAGTCCAGGGACTTCAATCCCTCGGCCCTGCGCCGCGCGGGCCGGCGGTGACATCCACCGGCCCCACACTTGGTTACGAAACGGCTCCAACGCCTCCATCGTCATTCCCGCGAAAGCGGGAATCCAGGGGTGGTGGAGGGGTGCTACAGCGGCGTTTCCCCGCTCCACCCCGCCTGGATTCCCGCTTTCGCGGGAATGACGATTTCGGGGGTCTGTGCCTCGCTGGGATGGGGTTTTGACGCAGCCTGTTTCGCGGGAATGACGTAGTTGGAACGTCCCTGCCTCCCGAGTTCCGGCACGGCCCGGGAAGCGGGAATGACCAATGCGAAGAGTCGGCATATTGAATCAACCGCACGGGGCGTCCAGGCATCGGCGATTCCCTCCCAAGACCCTTTGGTGGTTGGCGGCGTGGCTGCCGGCCCTGCTCGTTTGCCTGCCCGCCCAGGCCCCTGGGAACACCAAACCGGCGTTGCAGGCGCCGCTGGCGGCCACGTCCCTGCTGTTGGACGCGGCCATGGCCGGCCCGCGCATCGTGGTGGCGGGCCAGCGTGGCCACATCCTGGTTTCCGACGACAACGGCGCAAGCTGGCAGCAGACGCAGGTGCCTACCCGGGCGCTGCTCACCGCGGTGCACATGCACGACGAGCACACCGGCTGGGCCGTCGGGCACGACGCGGTGATCCTCCGTACCGACGACGGCGGCGATTCCTGGCGGCTGGTGCATCGCGCGCCGGAGGAGGAGCGTCCGCTACTGGACGTCTGGTTCCGTGATAAGGACACCGGCTTCGCGGTGGGGGCCTACGGCTATTTCCTGGCCACCCGGGACGGCGGCGCCACCTGGGCCTCCCGAGCCATCAGCAAGGACGACTTCCACCTGAACGAGATCGTGCCCGCCGGGGGGCAGCGGCTGTTCATCGCCGCGGAAGCGGGAGTGGCCTACCGTAGCGACGACGGCGGCGATACCTGGCGCGAGCTACCCTCCCCCTACACCGGCTCGTGGTACGGCGCGCTGGTGCTCGACGGCGACCGGATGCTGCTGCTGGGACTCCGGGGCCACCTGTTCCGCTCCGAGGATGCGGGCGAGAGCTGGACCCAGGTGGCCACCAGCACCACCGCGACCCTGACCGACGCCATCCGGCTGCCGTCCGGCCTCGTGCTCCTCACCGGCCTCGAGGGAGTCCTGCTCACCAGCCGGGACGGGGGCCGCAGCGTATCGACCACACGACTTACCTCACGCCAGGGCATCTCGTCCGCGCTGGCGCTGGCCGACGGCAGCGTGCTGCTGACCGGAGAGTTCGGCGTCCGGCGCCTGCCGCGGCCCGAGTAGCTCCTCATGCCTGAGTAGCCGCCCATGCCGGACGTATCCGAAAACTCCCCGCCGAACCGGTTCACGGCCCGCATCGAGCGGCTTCTGTTCCGCCGCCGTGCACTCGTGCTGGCCGCCTTCGCACTCATCACCCTGGCCATGGGATGGTACGCGGCGCAGTTGCGGGTGGACGCCGGCTTCTTCAAGCTGGTGCCCCTCAAACATGAATACATGCAGACGTTCCTCAAGCACCGGGAGGAGTTCGGCAACGCGGACCGGGTGGTGATCGCGCTCACGGCGCGCGCGGGAGACATGTTCACCGCCGAATTCTTCACGGTGCTGAAGCAGGTAACGGACGCGATGTTCTTCCTGCCCGGGATCGACCGGACCCAGGTCTACTCCATCCTCACTCCCAACGTGCGCTACATCGAGGTGGTGGAGGACGGCATCACCGCCGGCAACGTGCTGCCGGCGGACTTCCGGCCCACCGAGGCCGGCCTCGCCCGGGTACGTGAGAACGCCATCAAGGCCGGCGTCGTGGGCCGGCTGGTAGCCAACGACTTCACCGGCGCCATCGTGAGCGGGAAGCTGCAGGAGTTCCACCCCAATACCGGAGAGCGGCTGGACTACATCGAAGTGGCGAGCCAGCTTGAGGAGATCCGTGTCAAGGCGGAGGCCGGCGCCGCCGTGGACGTGCACGTCATCGGCTTCGCCAAGCTGGTGGGGGACATCACCGCGGGCGCGGCCCGGGTCATCGCGTTCTTCGGGATCACGTTCCTGATCACCGCCCTGTTCGTGTATCTCTACACCCGGTCGGTGCGTCTGACCGTACCGCCGCTGGTGTGCTCGCTGGTTGCCGTGGTGTGGCAGCTCGGCACCGTCACCGCCCTGGGCTTCGGCATCGATCCCATGTCCATCCTGGTGCCGTTCCTGGTGTTCGCGGTGGGCGTCAGCCACGGGGTGCAGATGGTCAGCGCGGTGCGGGCCGAGGTGGTGGCGGGGGCGGCGGGTTTGGACGCCGCCCGGGCCGGCTTCCGGCGCCTGCTGCTGCCGGGGGCGGTGGCGCTCGCCTCGGACTCGGTGGGCTTCATCACCATTTCGTTTATCGAGGTACAGGTCATCCGGGAAACGGCTATCACCGCCAGCCTGGGCATCGTAGCCATCATCCTGACCAATCTGGCGCTGCTGCCGGTGCTGCTCTCGTATTTCCGCATGAGCGACGCGCAGCGGCAGGCCGCGGCCCAACGCGACAACGTCCTGCAGCCGGTGTGGCGCCGGGTGGCGCGGTTGGCGCACCGGGGCCCCGCGGCGGCGACGGTGATCCTGGCGGCATTGTTGGTGGCGGCGGGCGCGCACTACGCGGTCCAGGTCAAGGTGGGTGACAGCCATCAAGGCGTGCCGGAGCTGCGGGCCGAGTCGGTGTACAACCGCGACATCGCCACCATCACCGACCGCTTCAAGATCGGCGTCGACGTGCTCACGGTGTTCGCGGAAACGGTGCCGGACGGCTGTATCGACTACGAGGTCCTCAGCACCCTGGACGAGTTCCAATGGCACGTGCGCAACGTGGACGGCGTCCAGTCCGTGCTCAGTCTCGCGGGCGCCGCCCGGAACCTCAACGCCGGCTGGAACGAGGGCAATCTCAAGTGGCGCACGCTGCCACGGAACCGCTACAGCCTGGTGCAATCGGTTTCGCCGGTGCCCACCGGCAGCGGCCTCATCAACAACGACTGCAGCGTGCTCCCGGTGCTGATCTACACCACCGACCACAAGGCCGAAACCATCCAGCGCATCGTCGACGCGGTAAAAGACTTTCAACGCGAGAACACCCTGGACCGCATCACCTTCCGGCTCGCCGGCGGCAACGTCGGCGTCATGGCCGCCACCAACGAGGAGGTGGACGCGTCCCAGTTCCCGATCCTCGGCTACGTCTTCGCCGGGGTCATCCTGCTGTGTCTGGTCTCGTTCCGCTCGGTGGCGGCAACCGTGTGCATCATCGTGCCGCTGGCCGCGGTGTCGCTGCTGGCCTACGGGCTCATGGCGATTCTCGAGATCGGACTCAAGATCTCGACCTTGCCGGTGGTGGCCCTGGGGGTGGGTATCGGGGTGGACTACGCCATCTACATCTACGGCAGGCTGCGTACGCATCTCGACCAGGGGCTCGACTTCGCCACCGCCTACGAGCGCACGCTCAACGTCACCGGCGCCGGCGTCGTGCTCACCGGCCTCACCCTGGCGGCGGGGGTGGCCACCTGGATCGTCGCCCCGCTCAAGTTCCAGGCCGACATGGGCACCGTGCTGATGTTCATGTTCCTGGTCAACATGATCGGCGCCGTGGTGCTGCTGCCGGCCCTGGGGGCGTGGCTGGTGCGCCCGAAGTCGACGGGGCGTGACAACGAAATGTAGGGGCGGGTTTCAAACCCGCCCGTGCCCTATCCAACGACATGTAGGGGCGGGTTTCAAACCCGCCCGTGCCCTATCGCGCGCCGAACAGGCCCTTACGCAGCGAATGACGCCTGCACTTCCTTCTCGAAGGCCAGCAGCTTCTGAACGCTGGCGCGGGTCTGCATGCGCTCGAAATGAGCCCGGGTGTTGGGGTAAGGCGACAGGTCCACGTCGAACTGGGTGCTGCGGCGGACGCACCAGAAGAAATGCGCGTCCGGCGCCGTGAAGTGGTCGAAAAAGTACTCGCGCCCCTCCAGCAGGCCCTCGGCGATCCCATACACCTCGTCCAGGAACTCACGCGCCAGACGGGAAACGCTCTCTTCGGTTTCCGCCACGTCGCAGACCTTTGCCGGCGAATTGATCCGGCTGATATACGGGTGGATGCCCGACGCGCACCAGGACATCATGGACACCGCCTTGAGCTCGTCCCAGGGATCCGCCGGCAGCAGGTTGGCCTCCGGGAAGCGGCGCGCGATCCAGAGCTGGATGGCGACGTTCTCGGACAACGCCTGCCCGTCCACCACCAGAAGCGGCACCTTGTGCTTGGGATTCAGCTTCATGTACTCGTCGGTCCGGTTCTGCCCCGCCCGGAAGTTGAGGCGCTTGACCTCGAAATCCGCGCCGGCCTCGGTCAGCGTGATGTAGGGCGCCAGCGCGCACGTGGTCGGAGCGTAGTACAGCTCGATGCTCATGGTTACCTCCGGGGATGATGCCTTGTCATCCGGGACGTTGCCCGGTCTTGCCAATCAATTGTGTCTTACAGGGCACCAGGGAGCAAATGGCACGTTCCACGTCGAAGCGCAAGGCTACGCCGGTGCAAAGAGTTGCGGACTAGTATCTTACATGATACTATTTTGCCATCCTCGAATAACTGAGAGAGGAGCAACGGCTATGACGATCAAGCGTGTGACGGTCAATAATCGTCGACGGTGTTTCGAGATAGAGACCCGGAAGGGGGTCTTTGCTTTTCCTTTCGTGAAACTGGACCTCATACCCGCCAACACCAACCGGGTGAAGGATGTGTACGTGGACCGCGAGCTGGGAAGGCAGGCGATCACTTATGTCCTGGAGTCCGGGGAGGAAGACAGCGTGCACCTGGATGACTTCCTGAACTACAACAAAGACCCCGACTACATGCGGGATATGGCGCTGTACAAGCTTACGGTAAAGGCGCGCCATCTGCTTAAGGAGTCGAGGCTGCCGAAGCGAGAGCTTGCGCGCAGAATGGCCACCTCGCCCGCTCAAATATATCGGCTCCTCGACCAAACCAACTACAAGAAAACCATCGATCAGATGGTGCGCCTGCTGGCCTGCCTCGACTACACTCTCGACTTCGTAATCAGGAAGGGCCAGAAGTCTGCCGCGTGACGTTGGAGACGTGGGATCTCCCAGTTGTGATGATTGTGGTGCCGGAGGGGGGACTCGAACCCCCACAGGGTTGCCCCTACTGGATTTTGAGTCCAGCGCGTCTACCAATTCCACCACTCCGGCACGAAGAAGGATTGACTAGCTCATGGAGGGAGGGAGGTCAAGGTAGGACTGCGTGCTCAGCACTCGCCACCGATTTCCTCCAGCGGAATCCCCTGCTCGACGAGCATGATGGGAATGTCGTTGCGGATGACGTAGAGGTATCGGCCGTCCTGGCGAACGAGCCCACCGTTGATGGGCTCGGTCACCTTCTCGCCGGCACGATTGACCAGTTGCCCGGCACCGATCTTGCGGTTCAGGCTTTCGATGAGGCCCTCGTCGGCCAGCGATACCGCCTCGCGGGTCTCGGGACATGCCAGGATGTCGAGCAACTGCCGATCGATCACGATTGTCTCCGGTGGCTCCGGTAACGTATTCCAGACACGGATTTCAATATCCCTCGCCGTTTTGCGGGTGTCAATCAGATCGGTAGTACGCTGGTTGCCCTGCCGCACCACCCCTGGATTCCCGCATTCGCGGGAATGACGGATTGGCCTCTCGTGCCCCGACGTTAGGGTTTTGACACACCCGCTTTCGCGGGAATGACGAAATGGGGGTCCTGCGGCAATGCGTGCTGAATGCTCGAACCCGTCATTCCGGGCTTGACCCGGAATCCAGGTGGGGCGGGGCGGGTGCTGTTGATGCAATCCAGCCTCTTGGCTATGTTGCCGTCTGGAGGTGACGACATGAACGGGACCTTTCGGGAGTACATCGAGCTCTTGCGGGCCAATGACGAGCTGCTGGACATACGCAAGCCGGTGGATCTGAGGGACGTGGCCGCGCTCACGGACCAGAGCGACCGGGCGCTGCTGTTCGAGAATCCCGTGGGGTACTCCATCCCGGTGGCGTGCGGCCTGCTCCAGAAGCGGGAGCGCCTGGGCCTTGCCCTGGACGCTCCCTACCCCGAGATTCACAAGCGGTTCCAGTGGGCCATGTCCAACTCCATCGAGCCGGTGATGGTCGACGAAGCACCGGTCAAGGAGTTCATGCAACTGGGCGCCGACGTGGACCTGTTCAAGCTGCCGGTGCCGATCTTCTCCACCCTGGACGGCGCGCCCATGATCACCGCCGCGGTGGTCATTTCCGAGGACCCCGAGTACGGCATGAACGCCGGGGTCTACCGCCTGATGCTCAAGGAGCGGAACGTCACCGGCATCGACATCGTCACGCCCAACAACCTCCACAGCTTCGCCAAGCGGGCACTGGCGGAGAACCGGCCGTTGCCCATCTCCATGTCCATCGGCGTGCATCCCCGGGAGCTGATGGGGGCGCTTTTCAAGGCATCCCTGGGGACCAACGAGCTGGGTTTCGCCGGCGGCCTCGGCGGACGCCCGGTGGAGCTGACGCCGGGGGTCACCGGACCGGTGCCGTTCATCGCGGGCGCTGAGATCGTGCTGGAAGGAGAGATCCCGCCCGAGGGCTGGGTGCATCCCGAGGGGCCCTTCGGCGAATTCTCACGCCTGGTGGGAGGCACCCACCGCAACCCCAACGTCCACGTAAAGTCCGTGCTGCACCGGCGCGACCCCATCTACTACGCGCTGCACATGCCCTGGGAGAACCTGTGGATGAGCGCGCCCATCTACGAGGCGGCGGCGTGGCGGGTGCTGGCGGAGACCGGCGTTCAGGTCACCGCCATCAACGTGACGCCGGGAGGTTGTTGTCACTGGCACATCGTGGCGTCCATCAAGAAGAGCCCCGGCGACGGCAAGAACACCATTGCCGCGCTGCTGTCCATTGCCGACATCAAGTACGTGGTGGTGACCGACGACGACATCGACATCTTCGATCCCCAGGAAGTGGAGTGGGCCGTCGCCACCCGCGTGCAGGCGGACCGGGACACTGTCATCCTGTCCAATGCCCGCTCGAAGCCGCTGGACCCGTCCATCCCGCCAAGCACCAACGGCGTCCCCACCACGGCCAAGATGGGCATCGACGCCACCATTCCCGAGAACGTGCCGCGCTACCGCTACAACCGGATCATCTACCACAACCAGAACAAGGTGGTGCTGGACGACTACCTGGGCGAGTCCCCGGCCGCGCCCCAACCGGCGGCGGCCGGCGACGACGCCATTGAAGGGCTGGCGGAACGCGCGCTGGCCATGCTGGGCGAGAAGCGGCTGAGCTTCAGCGAGCTGCTGGATGCGTTCTCGGACGAGGCGTTCGCCACCGTCATGGCGCTGGTGGGGCGCCTCAACGAGCGGAAGCAGATCACCCTGGACGAAGAAGGGAAGTATATGCCGGTGGAGAACGACCCGGCGCGGTGAGGCGACGGACGGGAAATCGCGGCCCGGCCGCCAGCCTACATCGCGTCGACACTGCTACCAGAAGCCCGTGCCGCGAGAAGACGAGGGTGTAGGGGCGGGTTTCAAACCCGCCCGCGCCCGCACCTCACAGTCGACCGGTGCGAGCTACTGTCCCAGCCGGTAGAAGCGGCGGGCGTTGCCCGCCAGGATGGCAGCCTTGTCGTCGTCGGTGAGCGTCGGGTTCTCGGCCACCTCGGCGATCTCGTGGCCGATGTCGCCGGGGCCGATCTCGTGCGGGAAGTCGCTGGCGAAAGGAACCGCCCGTTGCCGGCCCGCTGGATCTGATAGTCGAGACCGGTCTCGCCGCCCTCGCAGCCCACGAAGACATTGTCCAGGAGCCCGTATTGGCTGGGGTGAGTTTCGGGATCGGGGCCGTGGTAGTTACCGTGGGAATTCCACTCCCCGAAATATTCGTGGCACCGGTCCATACGGTCCATCCAGAAGCTCAGCCACCCCGCGCCGCCTTCCAGAAAAGCCACCCGCAGGTTCGGGAAACGGTCGAAGACGCCGTGGTAGACCATGCCGGAGAACGCGATCATCAGGCTGAAGGGGTGGCCCAGCCCGGCGATGGGAACGAACGCCTCGAAGGTGTCGAGCCCCATGCCGTGGTGGCAGCCGCCGTGGACCGCCAGCCCGCACCCCAGCCTTTCCGCCTCCTCGTAGACGCTCCAGTAGGTCTTGTGGCCCAGGTCCATGGGCAGGCCGCGCGAGGGCAGCATGGCCCCGAGCATGCCCAGCTCGGTCACCGCCCGGCGCAGCTCCTTGACCGCCTCCTCCGGGTGCTGGAGCGGAATCAGCGCCATGCCCTTGAGCCGCGGGTTGTCCTTGAGATACCGGTCGTGGAGCCAACTGTTGTAGGCGTGGGCCACCGCGCAGGCCCAGTCCGGGTGGCTGATGTTGCCCATGGCGAGGCCCCAGGTCGGGTACAGCACGCTGCACTCGAACCCCGCCTCTTCCACGAAGGACCGCCAGTCCGACGGCGTCACGGGCTCGCCGCCGCCAAAGGCGCCTTTGCTCAGATACTTGAGCCCCAGGTGATGGTGGTCCAGGGAGGGAAAGACGCGTGTCAGGATCCGTTTGCTTGCCTGGCTGCGGTAAGGCTCTTCGATGTAATCGACGATGGACTCGTCCTCGATCACATGACCATCGGCATCGATGACAGATAAGCTCATGGATCCAGCTCCTCAATCCTCATGGATTCCGGTTATCTTGACGCTGGCATGCTTCGACTTGTAGCGGCGGTTGAGGGCGATGAGCACGCCGGTCAGCCCTTCCACCACGTAGGCGTTGCCCGCCGGGCCGGCATCCAGGCCGGTGGCGCCGATGCGGTCCAGCAATTCGATGACGCGCTCCTTGGCTTCCTTGTTGTCGCCGCAGACCAGCACGTCGCCGAGGGGCTCGTCCGGGCGGCTGAGGTCCAGCGCGGAAATGTTGTGCAGTGCGCCGATGACCGGAGTGCCGTCGCCCAGGATCTTCTGCGCCTCCAGCAGCGCCGAGCCGGCCTCCGGGACGAACGGCCTACCCTTGAGCAGCGGCACCACTGCGTCGATGACGATCTTGCCGCGCAGCTCTTCGGCGAGGTCGCTCACCATCTTTTCCTGTCCTTCATAGGGAACCGAGATGACGGCCAGCTCCGCATCCCGGACCGCATCGGCGTTGAGCATGCCCTCCACGAAATCCCGCCCCAGCGTCTCGTTCAAATCCTTGGCCGCATCCGCGCCCCGCTGAGCATCCCGCGAACCGATAATGACCCGCACGCCCGGCCGCGCCAAGCGTCCCGCCAGGCCCATTCCCAGACTTCCGGTCCCTCCCACTATTGCGATCGAAATGGAATCTTGCATGTGAAGGCTCATAGCATGTTCGCGTTGGGTCCTACAAATTCGAGGCCATCCGAGCCATCGGGATCTGCTCTCTTCGTAGGTCGGGTTAGCCGAAGGCGTAACCCGGCACGGCACAGCGTGTCGGGTTACGGTGTCGGTTTACGCTTCGCTAATCCGACCTACGGGTTACTGGGAGCCTGCGCCGCAGGGAGAGCACCGTAGATGACCGCGTAGGGGCGGGTTTCCAACCCGCCCGAGCCGCACGGCGTTGCCGGCCGATAGAGGCTGTTAGCCGCCGCGGAACAGGTCATCCGCCGCCGCACGGATCAGTTCTTGCGCCGACCCGTCGTGTTGCGGCAACTCGCAGCCGCGGACGATGGCGGCGGGCACGTGGCTCGTCTTTCCCATGACCAGTTCCGCCGCCCCGGCGATCTGGTCGGCCACGGCCGTGACCGAGGCCTTGAGCTCGTAGCCGTAGGGGTCCGTCTGGCCGCGGTAGTCGATCAGGGGGCCGAAACCGGCCACGCCGATGGCCACGTCGGTGGTGCCCATGCGCCAGGGACGCCCGAACGTGTCGGTGATGACGACACCCACCGCCGTCCCCGCGAGCCGTTGCACGTCTTCACGGATGCGCCGTGCGGAACCGTCCGGATCCTCCGGCAGCAACAGGGCGTGGTCCACGCCGATGTTCGACAGGTCGATGCCGGCGTTGGCGCACACGAAGCCGTGATGGGTTTCGACGATGATGGTGCTGCGCCCCTTCGCCACGATGCGGCGGCTCTCCCGCAGGATGAGCTCCAGCAGGCGTGGGTCCTTGTCGTCGAGCTCGGCCGAGAGCAGCGCGGCCTCATCCGACGGCGTGACCTCGCGCAGATCCACGCTGCGGCCTTCCGACTTGGACACGATCTTCTGTGCCACCACCAGGACGTCGCCTTCCAGCAGGGGCAGTCCCAGACGGGCGCATGCCTCCACCACCAGCCGCCCCAGCGGGTCGCCGGACTCGATCTCGCCGAGCCCCTCCACCCCGATAATCTCGAGGCGTCCCATCAACCCGCACCGGCAAAGAAACTGCTGCCGTTATCCCTCATGGCGGCGAGGCGGTCACGAGTCCGCCCGCCCTCCAGCCGGCAAATGAGTTGCCGGAGGTCGGCGGGCTCGTCGATATCCAGCTCGATCCGCGAATTCTCGACCACGTTGACGGAGACTCCGTGGGTAGCCGCCTCGTCCAGATGGTAACGGAAGCTGTCGTGGCCGAAGCGGAGCCGGAGGATGTCCGGCGGCGCCAGCAGCAGGGCGTTGGTGCCCATGCGGTCATGCGAGGGCACCAGGATGGCGAAGGGCGGGTCCGGGTCGGCGGGCGCGCCCTGGAGCACGGACTCCACGTCCTCCGCGCGCAGCAACGGGATATCCCCCGGCAACACCAGCGCCGCGTCCATGCCCGCTTCCTTCATCACGTCGAGGCCGAAATGGACCGCATCGGTCTCGCCGGTCTCGTGACGCTCCCGGATGACCTCCACGCGCAGGGCGGAAACCCAGCGCGCCACCTCCTCGGAGCCGGTCACCACGTAGGTCTTGTGGATCCCCTCGGCCCGGGTCACTTCAGCCAGCACGTCGTGCACCATGGCCTTCATCAGCTCCGAGCGCTCGGACAGGCTGAGCCGCGGGGCAAGCCGCTGCTTGGCCCCGTGAAATCCCTTGATCGGAATGAGTGCACCAACCTTCATCATTGAACAGAAATCCTTAGCACTGGCGCCTGTACCATACAAATGAGCAGCAGGAGGAAGTGTGCCGTTGGACACGGGCGGGTTTGAAACCCGCCCCTACACCTCCTTGCCGATCAATTCCGCGAGCTTTGGCACGCCAACCAACCGGACAGGAGACGGGTCAGGACGCAAGTTGCAGGAGTTCCCGGGCCAGCCGTTTCTTGTCGTCCAGGGTGTCCATGCGGATGGAAGTCGCCCTCACGTCGACGCCGAGCTTCTCGATGACAGGTTGCAGGTCCCGGTCCTCCGCGTCGATGACCAGCACGTCCATGAAATCCCGGTAGGCGCCGGCGAGCCCCGCCACCGACGCCTCCACGTCCAGCGTCGCCATGAGCTTGTGGGCCGGGCCGCTGAAGGAACGCCCCTTCACCATGGGACTCACGGCAACCACCTTGGCGGGCGTCTCCCGCAGCGCCTGCCGGACGCCGGGCACCGCGAGGATGGGGCCGATGCTCGTGGCCGGGTTGCTGGGGCACATCACCACCATACCGGCGCCGTGGATGGCATCCAGCACGCCCGGTGCCGGGCGGCAGCGCTCGACGCCCCGGTAGTGCAGGCTCAGGACCTCCGGCTGCCAACGCGCCTTGACGAAGTATTCCTGAAAGGAGAGCTCCCCTTCCGAGGTCGAGAGCCGCGTCTCCACCCGCTGGTCGGACATGGGCAGCACCGTGGCACTCACCCCCAGCACGCGGCAAAGCCCGGCGGTGACCCGCGACAAGGGCTGCCCCTCGGCCAGAAGACGGGTGCGGGTCAGGTGGGTGGCGATGTCCCGGTCGCCGAGGCGAAACCAGGTCTCGTTGCCGAGCCGCTGGAGCTGGTCCAGCACCGTGAAGGTGTCGTCGCGGATGCCCCAGCCCTTGGCGGGATCGATGAGGCCGGCGAGTGTGTAGACGATGGTGTCGACGTCGGGCGATACGTGGAGGCCGTGCACCACCGAGTCGTCCCCGGTATTGCACACCGCCACCAGGTCTTCGGGCGCGGTCTCCTCGTGGAAGCCCAGAACGAGCTTTGCCCCGCCCGTGCCTCCCGTGAGGAGGACGATCATTGTCCTACAGGCCGGCCACCGGCTGGTCCGGGGCGCTGCCGGATTGCGCGAATTCACTCGCGGGAAGATCGGGCTCGTCCCCCCACGTCCTGAGAATCGAGTAGCCGGTAGCGCGCTCGGCGGGCACGCGGTTGATCTGGCGGATCAATGACCGAAACTCGTGGGGCCATATCATCTGCCCCTCGGTGGAGCCCGCCAGGCGAGAGATGCTCTCTTCCATGAGCGTACCGCCGAAGTCGTTGGCGCCGGACCGCAGGCAGAGCTGCGACATCCGCCGGCCCATCTTCACCCAGGACACCTGGACGTTGGGAATGGTGTCGTTCAGCAGCACCCGCGCCAACGCGTGGACCCGGATGTCCTCCTCCTCCGTGGGGCCGGGCCGTGCCAGACCTTGCTGGTAGAGCGCGGTATTTTCGTGCACGAACCCTAGCGGGACGAACTCGGTGATGCCGCCGGTCTCCTTCTGGATATCCCGCAGCAGCAGCATGTGGTTGACCCAGTGGCTGCCGTTCTCCCGGTGGCCGTACATCATGGTGGAGGTGGTGAAGATACCTACCTCATGGGCGGTCTTGATCACCCGGATCCATTGCTCGGTGCTCACCTTGTTCTTCGACAGCACCATCCGCACCTCGTCGTCCAGGATCTCCGCGGCCGTGCCCGGCACGCTGTCGAGGCCGGCGTCGCGCAACATGAGGAGGTAGTCGTTCAGAGGCAGGCCGGTCAGCTCCACGCCGTAGGTGATCTCCATGGGCGAGTAGGCATGGATATGGATGCCGGGAACGCGGGAACGAATGGCCTGCAACAGGTCGCGGTAGTAGTAGGGCGACATGCCGCGGGGAAGACCGCCCTGCATGCAGATCTCCGTGGCGCCGCGATTCCAGGCATCTTCGGCCTTGTCCGCCACCTCGTCCAGCGAGTTGTCCCAGCTTCCGGGCTTGTTGGGGCCGGTGTGAAACGCGCAGAACTTGCAGCCGACGTAACACACGTTGGTGAAGTTGATGTTGCGGCACACCACGTAGGTGACGGAGTCGCCGACCTTGGCCTGCCGCATCAGATCGGCCGTCACCGCCAGGGCGGCGAGCTCGTCGCCGGTGACCTCGGACAGCGCCAGCCCTTCCTCCCGCGTGATCTCGCGGCCCTCCAGGGCGCGCTCCAGGATTCGTGCGACTCGTTCGTCGATGCGGGGCAACAGCCCGTTCAGCCGTTGGCCCCCGTCGTCATAGTCGAACATCGCTTCGATGTGGCTCATGATATCCTCCAACCGCGCCGAGGCCGTCCTCGCCGCACAACCTCTCTACATACGGGATCAGTTCGGGCGCGATGAACCGCTCCGCCCGGGAGATGTACTCCGGATAGATGGGGAGCCGGGGCCTCAGCATGAAACCCGCCGCCGCGGTCCGGTCCGCAAGCTCCACCAGCTCGGGCCAGGGAGCCTCGGGGTTTATAAAGTCGCGGGTCACGGGGGAAACCCCGCCCCAGTCGTTGATGCCTGCGTTAAGGTACCGTTCATAGTATCCCGGGGTCAGATTGGGCGGCGCCTGAATATTCATGTCGCCGCCCAGGATCAGGCGCGCCAGAGCGATGGTCTTGGACTCCTCGTCGTAGTCCGGCTGGGGATGATCGTGCATGGGGATCTCGGGCTTCACACGAAAGTTCTGCACGATCACTTCCTGAATATGGCCGTAACGCCGCTGTAGCTCCCCGATGGCGTACAGGGACGCGATCCGCTCCTCCCAGGTCTCGCCGATGCCGATGAGAATCCCGGTGGTGAACGGGATGTCCAACCGGCCCGCCTCCGCCAGGGTCCGAAGCCGGGCCGACGGCTTCTTGTCCGGGGCATCGGCATGGGGGCCGCCGGGTTCCATGAGGCGCTCGCTGACGCTCTCCAGCATCAGCCCCATGCTCACGTTGACCTGTCTCAGCCGCTCCAGATCCCCACGAGCCATGAGCCCGGGGTTGGCGTGGGGCAGCAAACCGGTCTGTTCCAGCACGGTCCGGCAGGCATCGTACAGATACTCCAACGTCCTGCGGTAACCGGCCTGCCGGAGAAACTCCCGCATCTCCGGGTAGATGGCCTCCGGCTTGTCCCCCAGGCTGAACAGCACCTCGGTGCAGCCCATCATCCTGGCCTGCCCTACCGTCTCCAGCACCTCGTCCAGGGTCAGGGTTTTGGCGCCCGCCTCTCCGGGA
The DNA here is from genome assembly GCA_965221155.1 of uncultured Binatia bacterium (SeqCode). Taxonomy (GTDB): domain Bacteria; phylum Desulfobacterota; class Binatia; order UBA9968; family JAJDTQ01; genus JAJDTQ01. The sequence continues at coordinate 5,254,524 of OZ244869.1, forward strand.
GCCTTGCGAAACGTGCAATAGCCGCAGAAATCGCGACAGAGATTGGTCAGCGGAATGAAGACCTTGGGGGAGAACGTGACGGTCCGGCCCTTGTGACGGTCGCGCAGCTCCGCCGCCGTTCGAAGAAGCGCCGTGAACTCATCTCCCTCGACGCTGGACAGCAGAAGTGCGTCGCCCGGCGCTAAGACCCTCCCATCAAGACATTCCTTCAGCAGTCGTAGGAGTCGGCGCGTCGTCATTGGCCAAACGCTCAAGATGGTTTGAATAACGGATAAGGGTGTGCAGGTCAACTAGTGGCCTGCCCGGTTCTCGGGTATGGAAGAGGGCTTGCTTTTTCTCGGCAGATGAAGGAGATTTTTGATCAAGTGTGAACGCCCGTCTCCGGCGCAACGGAGACAAGGAGTCCGTCCATGTCAGATGACCCACAAGAGGACAGTAAACCGCCGTCGCGCATACCACCCTTGAAGGCTCCCATCGTCCTTACCCGCTTAAAGGTCCCGATTGCTCCACCGGGACCCATGTGCCCCTAGACTGAACTGAACGTCCGTCGGGAATTCCCGCGTCCGGCTCGACCCGTGGCGGGATTCTTCAGTGCCCCCTTACGTCCCGGCATTTCGGACGGGAGATGTATTGATGCTTGAGAGTATATGGTTGGGTGCAACGGTCATCTTCTTGTTGATCCTGGCCAACGGCTTTTTCGCCGCCGCGGAGATCGCGGTGATCGCGACACGCAGGACGCGTACCGACCAGATTCGGGGCAGAGGCGCGCGCTCGGCGGCGGCCCTGAACCGGCTCAAGGAGGAGCCCGACCGGTTCCTCGCCACGGTCCAGATCGGCATCACCTTCGTAGGCACCCTGGCCTCCGCCATCGGAGGCGCCGGAGCCATCCAACTCCTGGAGCCGCAGTTCCAGTCGATTCCAATCCCGCACGCGGAGACCTGGGGCCGATATGCCGCCCTCCTCATCGTGGTGTTGCCCATCGCCTATCTCAGCCTGGTGCTAGGCGAACTCGTCCCCAAGTCCCTGGCGCTGCGCTTTTCCGAGCGTATCGCGTTCTTCGTGGCACTCCCCATCGAGGCCATCTCCAGAAGCACGTCTTTCCTGGTGAAGCTCTTGACTCGCTCCAGCGACGCGGTCCTGTGGATCTTCGGCGCCAAGGATACCGGCAGCACCAGCTTCATTTCCGAGGAAGAGGTCAAGTCGCTCATCCGGGAAGGCACCGCCAAGGGGATTTTCGACGAGACCGAGAGGGAGCTGATCCACAGTGTCTTCGACTTCGTGGACACGCCAGTGAGGGCCGTAATGGTCCCCAGAACCGAGATTCACGGCGTCGATGTCCGTACGGAGCCGGCCGATATCCTCCGGAATTTCGTCGAGAGCGGCTTTTCCAGGTTGCCGGTGTACGAGAACGACATGGATCAGATCCTGGGCATCCTGTACAACAAGGACATCCTGCGGGCGATGCAGGCCAACGAGCCCATCGACCTGCGCAACATGATGCATCCGCCTTTCTTCGTCCCCAGCTCGCTGCCCATCAGCCAGCTCCTGAAGGACCTGCAACGGCGCCGCATGGCGCTGGCCCTGGTGGTGAACGAATACGGCGAAGTGGAAGGGTTGGCGACCCTGGAGGATATTATCGAGGAGATCGTCGGCGAGATCCGCGACGAGTACGACGCCGAGGAGCGGGGGCCGGTGGAGCGGCTGCCGGACGGCTCGCTGGTGGTGTCGGGCTCCGCCCTGCTCAAGGACCTGCAGTCGGACTACGACCTGCCCTTCGAAGAGTCCGTGGACTACCACACCCTGGCGGGGTTCGTGCTCGCGAAGTTGAAGCGTATCCCGCGAGGCGGCGAGAAGATCGAGACTGACGGCCTCAGGCTCACCATCGTCGACGTGGAGGGCCGAAGGGTCGTCAAGATCCGGGTGGAGGAAAACCGCCGCAACAGCGCGGCGGGCCAATAGGACGCCGGGGCAGCCGCGTTATCCGGACACGCCTACGAAGCCCTCTGCGTCGCGCCACGGCCCTGCAGCAGCGCTCCCGTCTCCCTCAGCAGCGCCTGGATCTCCTGGGGTCTTCCCACCGTCACCCGGATCATGTTCCGCAGCTCGGGGATATCGAAGAAGCGCACCAGGATACCCCTGTCCCTGAGCCCGTCGTGCAGCCACCGGATGCTGTCGCTGCCCAGCCGGGCCATGACGAAGTTGGCCTGGGAGGCGTGCACGTCGAAGCCCAGGTTGCGCAGCCCCCGGATCAGCCTCCCGCGGGTGCGCTGGATGCGCGCCACGTTCCGCTGCATCCACTCCACGTCCTCCAGGGCCGCCGTCGCCGCCGCCAAGCTCAGGCGGCACAGGTTGTAGGAGTCCTTCACCTTCATCAGGCTGCACACGATGTCCTCGCTGCCGAAGGCGAGGCCGACGCGCATGCCGGCCAGCGAGAAGGCCTTGGAGAAGGTGCGCAGCACCACCAGGTTGGGAAAGCGCTTGACCAGCGCGATGGCGCTTTCGTCACTGTCGGCGAAGTCGATGTAGGCCTCGTCCACCACCAGCAGGCCCGACACCGAACGCGCGAGGCGGGCGATCTCGCTCACCGGCTCCAGGGTCCCGGACGGGGCGTTGGGGTTGCACAGGATGGTGACCTTGCTCGACTGGAAGTAGAGCGGCGCCGGTATGGAGAAGTCGTCCGCATAGGGAACGGTCGCGCTCTCGCCGCCCTGGATGGCGATGAGCGTCTCATACAACGAGTAGGTGGGCACCGGATAGGCCACGCAGTCGCCCTCACCCACGTAGCAGCGCATCAGGATGGACAGCAGCTCGTCCGAGCCGTTGCCCGCCATGACGTTCTCCGGCCCGACGTTGTAGAGGGCGGCCGCGCGCTTTCGCAACTCCAGGGCCACGGGATCGGGATAGAGGCGCAGCGAGGAGGTGATCTCCTTGCGCACGGCGGCCAGCACCCTGGGCGACGGGGGATAGGGATTCTCGTTGGTGTTGAGCTTGATGAGATCAGCTTGCTTAGGCTGCTCCCCGGGCGTGTAACCCTCCAGATCTTCGATGTTTTTCCTGAGGATGGACTGCATCCAGGAATTCTAGCCAGCCCTTGCGGGCATTGCAAATTCATCCCGGACTTGATCCGGAATCATCCCGGATTTGATCCGGGAGCCAGACGGGGCGGGCGGGATGGCGGCTTCGCGACCGCTCACACGGGGCCGCAGTGAGGCGGTTGTCCGAGGTCAGGGGATCAACTTCACCAGGGTGACCGTCAGGCCGACGATCCCGGCCGCCATGAGCCAGAGGTGCCGATAGATTTCGGCCTTGAACTCGGTAATGTCAGTCTTGAACTCGGCAACATCAGCCTTGATGTCGGTCTTGAACCCGGCAATGTCGGTCTTGAGCGCGGCAATGTCGCCCTTGGTAGCCACATCGCCGCTAATAGCGTCACCCACGGTGGCAACGACAGCCTCCGCCTGGATGTCGCCGAAGCCTGCCTCCTTGAGCGCCTTGACGGCCTTGTGGGTATCGAACGCGAGCGTGCTCATAAACGCCGATCATAATATCAGCCGTCGCGTGTCTTATCCATTCTAAACCGACTGTTTTGATTCATCGGTTTTCATCGCCTCGAACAGGCTCCCGTCTTTACGCGGCGCCCGCCACCTCCGACGCCGACACCGTCAGACCGGTGCCGTCGTGGTCCACCACCACGCGGCTGTGATCCTTGACCTCGCCGGCCAGGAGCTTCCGGGCCAGTGCGGTTTCCAGTTCTTTCTGGATCAGCCGCTTGAGCGGCCGGCCGCCGTAGGCGGGGTCGTAGCCCGTGGCCGCGAAGTGGTCCTTGGCCTTCCGGGTGAGCTCCAGGCGGATGTGGCGCTCGCTCAGGCGTTCGCGAAGATGGCCGAGCTGGATCTCGACGATCTTCCGGAGATTGTCGCGGGTGAGGCCGTGGAACACCACGATGTCGTCGACCCGGTTCAGGAACTCCGGCCGAAACTCCCGCCGCAGAGTGTCCAGCACCTCCCGCTTCATGGCCTCGTAGGCGCTGTCCTCGTTCCGGCCGCTGTAGTTCAGGATGAGCTGGCTGCCGATGTTGGAGGTCATGATCACCACCGTGTTCTTGAAGTCCACGGTGCGGCCGTGCCCGTCGGTCAGGCGCCCGTCATCGAGGATCTGCAGCATGACGTTGAACACGTCGGGATGCGCCTTCTCGACTTCGTCGAACAGGATCACCGAGTAGGGGTGGCGGCGCACCGCCTCGGTGAGCTGACCGCCCTCGTCGTAGCCGACATATCCCGGCGGGGCGCCCAGGAGCCGCGCCACGGTGTGCTTCTCCATGTACTCGGACATGTCCAGACGAACCATGTTGGCCTCGTCGTCGAACAGGAACTCGGCCAGCGCCCGGCCCAGCTCGGTCTTGCCCACGCCCGTGGGGCCCAGGAAGATGAACGAGCCGATGGGCCGGTTGGGGTCCTTGAGCCCCGACCGGGCGCGCACCACCGCATCGGCCACCGCCGACACCGCCTCGTCCTGGCCGATGAGGCGCTTGTGCAGGTGCTCGCCCAGGCGCAGCAGCTTGTCCCGTTCGCCCTCCAGCAGCCTCGACACCGGCACGCCGGTCCAGCGCGACACCACCTCGGCGATGTCGTCCTCGTCCACCTCCTCCTTGAGCAGGACCCCGCCGTCCTCGGTCTTGAGGCCCTCCTCCTGCTTGGCAAGATCGTTCTCGAGCTGGCTCAGCTTGCCGTACTTGAGCTCGGCCATGCGGTTGAGGTCGTACTCGCGCTCCGCCTGCTCCATGGCCCGGCGGGTCTCGTCGATCTCCTCCTTGAGCTTGCGCAGGCGGGCGATGGCGCCCTTCTCCATCTCCCAGCGGGCCTTGAGCTTGTTGGCCTCTTCCTTGAGGTTGGCGAGCTCGTTCTCGAGCTTGGCCAGACGTTCCCGCGAAGCGTCGTCCTTCTCCTTGCGCAGGGCCTCGCGCTCGATCTCAAGCTGCATGACCTGGCGGGAAGCCTGATCCAGCTCCGTGGGCATGGAGTCGATCTCCGTGCGCAGCTTGGAGGCCGCCTCGTCCACCAGGTCGATGGCTTTGTCCGGCAGGAAGCGGTCGCTGATGTAGCGGTGCGACAGCGCCGCCGCGGTCACCAGCGCGCCGTCCTTGATGCGCACGCCGTGGTGCAGCTCGTAGCGCTCCCGCAGCCCCCGCAGGATCGAGATGGTGTCCTCCACCGTGGGCTGGTCCACGGTCACCGGCTGGAAGCGCCGCTCCAGCGCCCGGTCCTTCTCCACGTACTTGCGGTACTCGTCCAGGGTGGTGGCGCCGATGCAGTGAAGCTCGCCCCGGGCCAGCATGGGCTTCAAGAGGTTGCTGGCGTCCATGGCCCCTTCCGCGGCCCCGGCTCCCACCACGGTGTGCAGCTCGTCGATGAACAGGATCACCTCGCCCGAGGACTCCTGCACTTCCTTGAGCACGGCCTTCAGCCGTTCCTCGAACTCGCCCCGGTACTTGGCGCCGGCGATGAGCTGGCCCATGTCCAGCACCACGATGCGCTTGTGCTTGATGCCCTCGGGCACGTCACCCGCCACGATGCGGAGCGCCAGCCCCTCCACGATGGCGGTCTTGCCCACGCCGGGGTCGCCGATGAGCACGGGATTGTTCTTGGTGCGCCGGGACAGCACCTGCACGACGCGGCGGATCTCCTCGTCCCGGCCGATGACGGGATCGAGCTTGCCCTGGGACGCGAGCTGGGTCAGGTTCCGGCCGTAGCGTTCCAGGGCCTGGTAGGTGCCTTCCGGGTTCCGGCTGGTGACGCGTTGATGGCCGCGCACCTTCTGGAGCGCGCCCAGCAGCGTGTCGCGGCTGACTCCCTGGGCTCGAAGCACCTGGCTCGCCTTGCCGCCCTCTTCGAGAATGGCCAGCAGCAGGTGCTCGACACTGATGTAATCGTCCTTGAGGTTCCGGGCCTCGTCCTCGGCGCGGGTGAACAAACGCGACAACCGCTGGGTGACGTAGGCCTGATCCGGACCGGCGGCAGCCCCCGCCCCGGTCACCTGCGGGATGCGGTCGAGCTCCTGCTCGAGGCCCTTCTTGACCGCCGCCACGGCGACGCCGGTCTGGGCCAGCAGCGCCGTGACGATGCCGTCGGCCGGTTCCAGCAGGGCGGCGAGCAGATGCTCGACGTCCACCCCCTGGTGATTGCGCCGCGACGCCAGGGTCTGGGCCTGGCGCAACGCTTCCTGTGACTTGTCGGTCAAACGATTGATATCCATGATTCCTCCGGGTTCCCGTAAAAATTTAGGTACGGATCCGCCAAAGTCAACGCGGCCCACGGCGAAGGCTCTAGTGTGGTGTCTCACAAATACGCTTATGAATCTGCGGGTCCTTATGGCCGTCGGCTGGTTGCTCTTCCTCGCGTGGTGCCCGCCACTGCTCGTCCTGAGCGTAGCGAAGCGGAGTCGAAGGACGCCTTGCCGACAACCAAAATGCCCTCGCAGATTCATAAGCGTATTTGTGAGACACCACACTAGGCCATGTCATACGCATGTGGACAACGTAGGTCGGATTAGCCGAAGGCGTAATCCGACATCGGAGGCGATGCGCGTCGGATTACGCCTTCGGCTAATCCGACCTACAAGGAAGCGGCGCACAAGAAAGCGCCATACGCGCCATACAAAGGGGCCGCCGTTTGAGCGGGGTATCCGGTTCCCGGTTCGGTCATGGTATGATTTACGCCGACAGCGCATCCCGAAACCAAAGCAATGGCCGATTTCATCGAACGCAGGCTCGAGGAGCTCAGGAGCCGGAACCTCTACCGGCAGTTGCAGGTGGTCGACGGCGAGCAGGACGCCACCGTCCGCCTGAACGGACGGGAGGTGTTGAACCTGTCCTCCAACAACTACCTGGGGCTCGCCAACCATCCCGCCCTGAAGGCCGCGGCCAGGGAGGCGCTGGACCGTTACGGCTGCGGCTCGGGCGCGTCCCGGTTGATCTCGGGCAACATGACCCCGCACGAGGAACTGGAACGGCGCATCGCGCGTTTCAAGGGAACCGAGGCGGCGCTGGTGTTCAACAGCGGATACCAGGCCAACGTGGGCATCATCGCCACGCTGGTGGAGAAGGACGACGTGGTGCTGAGCGATGAGTTGAACCACGCCAGTATCATCGACGGCTGCCGGCTCTCGCGAGCGGCGGTGTCGGTGTACCGGCACTGCGACATGGACCACCTGGAGAACGTGCTGCGGGATGCACCAGCCGGGGCGCAGAAGCTCATCGTCACCGAGTCGATCTTCAGCATGGACGGGGACATCGCGCCGCTGCCGGAGATGGTGGTGCTGGCCGAGCGTTACGGTGCCATGGTGATGGTGGACGAGGCCCACGCCACCGGGGTGCGGGGTCCCAACGGCGCCGGCGTGGTGGCGGAGCTGGGCCTCGGGGACAGGGTTCTGGTGCAGATGGGCACCCTTGGGAAGGCCCTGGGGGCCTTCGGCGCCTATGCCGCCGGCAGCGCCAGTCTCAGGGAGCTGCTCATCAACCGCGCCCGCAGCTTCATCTTCACCACGTCGCTGCCGCCGGTGGTGCTGGCCATGGCCGGCGCGGCCGTGGACGTGGTGGAGAAGGAGCCGGCGCGGCAATGCGCGTTGCAACGCAACACCAGCCAGCTCCGGGACGGCCTTCAACGGCTCGGCTACGCGGTGGGCGGAAGCACCCAGATCATTCCCGTCATGGTGGGACAGGAGCAGCCGTGCATGCAGCTCGCGGCGCGGCTCCTGGAATCGGGCCTCTACGTGCAGGGCATCCGTCCGCCCACGGTGCCGCCGGGTACGTCGAGGCTGCGGGTCACCACCATGGCGACCCACACCGCGGAACAGATGGACCAGGCACTCGACGCCTTCGAGCAAGCCGGGCGCGGCGCCTGACAATTGGGGTAAACCTCTGATGCCGGACGAGGCGATGTAGGGGCGGGTTTCAAACCCGCCCGTGCCCGCGCCGCCGCTTCGCTCGGGACAGGCGAACGAAACGAAGTCGAAGGACATTCTGATAGATCCGGTTTCCCAGGGAAATGAAGCATCATGAGCACGAGTGACGAATACGACACCCTGAAGCGCATGGACCACACGCATCTGTGGCACCCCTTCACCCAGATGCGGGAGTGGATGGGGGAAGACCCCTGCATCATCGCCGAGGGCGAGGGCAGCTATCTCATCGATGTCGACGGCAACCGCTACCTCGACGGGGTTTCCTCGTTGTGGTGCAACCTGTTCGGCCACCGCCGGCCGGAGCTGGACCATGCCCTCAAGGCGCAAACGGACCGCATCGCGCACTCGACCTTTCTGGGGCTCACCCACGTGCCCGGCATCGAGCTTGCCGCCCGGCTCACGGCCCTGGTGCCGGCAGGCCTCACTCGCGTGTTCTATTCGGACAGCGGCGCCACCGCCGTGGAAGTGGCCCTCAAGCTGGCGGTGCAGTACTGGCAGCTCCTCGGGAAAACACGAAAGACCCGGTTCGCGCGGCTGGAGGAGTCCTATCACGGGGACACCGTCGGGGCCATGAGCGTGGGCTACAGCGACCTGTTTCACCACTACCACCGCGACCTGCTGTTCCCCACCCTGGCGGTGAAGCCGCCCTACGCCTACCAGCGGGAGGAGGGCCTGGGCGAGGCCGAGGCGATGGAGCGGTCGGTCGAGGAGGCGCGGGAGACGGTGGGCCGGGAAAGGGATCATCTGGCGGCGTTCATCATGGAGCCCGTCATGCAGGGGGCGGCGGGCATGTGGCCCCAGCCCGCCGGCTACGTCAAGGCGATCCGGGACATCTGCAAAGACAACGGCGTCCTGTTCATCGCCGACGAGGTGGCCACGGGCTTCGGCCATACGGGTCGCATGTGGGCCTGCGAGCACGACGGCGTCAGCCCGGACCTCATGTGCGTCGGCAAGGGTATCACCGGCGGCTACCTGCCGCTGGCCGCGACCTTCGCCACCGAGGAGATCTTCTCGGCGTTCCTGGGGGACTACGGCGAATTCAAGAGCTTCTTCCACGGCCACACCTATACCGGCAACCCGCTGGGCTGCGCGGTGGCGCTGGCGGCGCTCGACGTCTTCGAGCGGGATGCGCTGATGGAGAAGGTGCCGCTCAAGATCGCCTGGCTGGAGGACCGGATACGGAAGCACATCCTCACCCTCGCCCACGTTCGCGAGCTGCGCCAACGCGGATTCATGACGGGCATCGAGCTGGTGAAGGACAAGGCGCGCGGCGAGCGCTACGACCCCGGCGTGCGCATTGCCAACCAGGTGGTGCTGGAGGCCCGGCGGCGGGGCGTCATCGTCCGCCCGCTGGGGGACACGCTGATCATGCTGCCGCCCCTCACCATCAGCGACACCGAGTTGGAGACCCTGGTGAGCGTGGTGCGGGACTCCATCCGGCGGGTCACGGAAGATTCATGAGCCGCGGCTTCTTCATCACCGGCACCGACACCGGCGTCGGCAAGACCCTGGTGGCGTGCGGCCTCGCGGCGGCGTTCAAGGAGGCGGGGTTCAAGGTCGGGGTGATGAAACCGGCGGAATCGGGGTGCAGGAACGAGAAGGGCCACCTGGTGCCTCAGGACGCGACCCTCCTCAAGGCCGCGGCCGGCAGCGCCGAGTCCATCGACCGGATCTGTCCCTACCGGCTCGGTGTTCCCGTGGCTCCCAGTGTCGCCGCCGCCCACGCCAGCATCCAGATCCGGCCGGACTTCCTGGTGCGGCTGTGCCGCGACATGGGCGCCGTCCACGACCTCATGCTGGTGGAAGGGGCAGGAGGCCTGCTGGTCCCGCTGCTTTCCAACTACACCTACGCGGACCTGGCTCGTGAGCTGGGGCTCACGGTGCTGGTGGTGGTGGGCAACCGGCTCGGCGCCATCAACCATGCCCTGCTGACCCTGGAACACGCCGCGTGCCTCAACCTGAAGGTTGCCGGCTACTTCCTGAACGATATCGAAAGCGAGAGCACTCCGGCCACCGCCACCAACGCCGAGACCCTCCAGGAGATGACCCGCGTGCCCTGCGTCGGCAAGATTCCGTTCCTGCGGCCGCAGAGAGGGGCCGCCGGCGCACCGCCGGAGAGGCGAGCGGACTTGGGAGATCTGTTCGAGCGGCACGCCCAGCTCGATTACCTGAAACAGGTCATGGGAGCGCCGTAAGCCGACTGGGAGCGAGGGCATCCTGCCCTCGCCGAGGGCGGGACGCCCTCGCTCCTGGTCCAAGAAACTATCGTGCGCCGTCAAGGAAACAGCGGGTGACCTCGTCGTAGACCGCCTTCAACGGAACCTTCTTCGACGCCGCGATCTTCCGAGCTTCATCGTATTCCGGAGTCGCCCTCTTGCCCCCTCCAGGCTCCTCGGCCACCTTGACCGTGAGGGTTCCGAAACGAGTCTTGAGCTTCAGCGTCTCGCGCCGCAGCACCAGCCGATCCACCATGTAGCAGCGGACCCCCAGGGTCGACGTTTCCCGCAGCACGACCTCGGCCAACACATCCCGAAGCTCCGGCTCCGCGAGGATGCGCAACAGCGTACCCGGCCGGTTCTTCTTCATCTGCACCGGCGAAAGCGTGACGTCGCGGGCGCCCGCGGCGAACAAACAGTCCAGCACGTAGTCGTAGATCTCCGGGTTCATGTCGTCGATCTGGGTCTCCATCATCAGCATGCGGTCATGACCCAGCACCGGCGCGCTCTCACCCAGCACGATCCGCAAGACATTGGGCCGGTCCGGGAACTCCAGCGTGCCCGCGCCGTAACCCGTACGCTCGATGCGCATGGCCGGAGCCTCGCCCCGCTGCGTCACCAGGGCCGAAAGGATGGCGGCGCCGGTGGGTGTGACGTTCTCCGCCTCCAACCCCGCGTCCTCCACCGGAAACCCCTTCAGCAACTCCAACGTCGCCGGCGCCGGGACGGGCAACACCCCGTGCAGCGAGTGGGTCAGACCACGGCCCAAGGGCACGGTGGAACAGGCGAAGCCGTCAATGTCCAGGTGACACGTGGCCACGGCTGCCGCCACGACATCCACGATGGAGTCCACCGCTCCGACTTCGTGGAAATGGACGTCGTCCGGCGAAACCCCGTGGATCTTCCCCTCGGCCTCGGCCAGTCTCGAGAAGATGGCGAGGCTCCGGGCTTTCACCTCCGCCGACAGCCCGCTCCTCTCGATCAGTTCGCGGATACCGGACCAACTCCGCCTCGGCTGGTCCTCGCCGGGAATGACCTGGAACCGGGCAGCCCGAATCCCGTTGACGGTCTTCTTGCCGACGCGGATCCGGAAGTCGATACCCGCGAGCTTGCCCAGCTCCCCCTGAAGCCGCTTGCGCGGCACCCCCAGATCCAACAGGGCGGCCACCGTCATGTCCCCGCTGATTCCGGAGATGAGATCGAAGTAGGCGGTTCTCATGCTGAGGCAGGCGTACGAAACTCGCAGGTGGCATGTCAAGGCAGGGCGGATTTATCCTTCATGGTTTTTTCAATGCTGACAATGAGATACGGGCGGGGCTGGACATTCGTCGCGGGCTCTGATACAGGTGGAGCAACCCGGACGTGGGGGGATGGGAGCGTTGACGATTCTTTCGGAGGTGTCCGTCGGCCTTGTAGCGGCGGAAGACGAGGGGCGGTTTCGGGCCTTGATGCAGGCGTACCACTATCTGGGTGCGTTGCCGGGGATCGGCGAGACGTTGCGCTATGTGGCCCATCATCGCGGCCAATGGTTGGCGCTGGCGGTGTTCTCGGCGCCGGCGCTGAAGTGCGGCGCACGGGACCGCTGGATCGGCTGGGACTACGGCGTCCAGTTTGACCGGCTGCACCTTATCACCAACAACTCCCGGTTCCTGATCCTGCCGGGCGCTCCGCCAAACCTCGGGTCGCGGGTGCTGTCGCTGTGCACGCGCCGCCTTGTCCGCGACTGGCCGGTGCGCTTCGGCCATGCGCTGCTGCTGGTGGAGACCTTCGTCGATCCCAGGCGCTTCCACGGCACCGTCTACCGGGCCGCCAACTGGATCGAGGTGGGGCGCACCCGCGGCTTCCGCCGCCAGCGGCGGGGCTACAGCTACGGCCAACACGCGCTGCCGAAGCGAGTGTTCGTTCATCCCCTGTCGCGCACCGCGCGCGACCAACTCCGGGCGGATGCTCTCGATCCCCGCCTGCGACATGGAGTGCCCAAGATGATGCTCAACGCCGCACAGATGCGATCCCTTCCGGCCTTCTTCCACCCCATCGACGACCCCCGCCGCCGGCAGGGACGGCGCCATGCGCTGCCCACGGTGCTGGCCTTGGCCACCGCCGCGACCCTGTGCGGCATGCGCGGCTACAAGGCCATCAGCGAATGGGTCCAGGACCTCGGACCCAAGGCGCTGGAACGCTTCCGCGTGCGCCGCCGCCAAGGCCGCTGCCAGGCGCCGAGCCTGTCGGCCATCCGCAGCCTGCTCATCCGCGTCGACCCGGCCCAACTCGACCGGGCGTTGCGCGCATGGCACGAGGCTCATGGCGGCGGCGACAGCGCCCTGGCCATCGACGGCAAGACCCTGCGCGGCGCCATCGATGCCGATGGCAACCAGGCTCATGTGCTCGGCATCGTCGGCCACGACAGCAAGGCATCCTGGGCCCAAAAAAAGTCGGTCTGAGGCCGGATGCCACCGACGGGGAGAAGCGCACCAACGAGATCGGCACTGCCATTCCCCTGCTCGACACCCTGCCCGATATCGCCGGCCTCACCCTCACCGCCGATGCCCTGCTCACCCAGCGCGCCCTCGCCCATTATCTCCTCCACCGCAACGCCCACTATCTGTTCACCGTCAAGCGCAACCAGCCCAACCTGTATGACGATATCCACCTCCTGTTCCACCCGAGCATCGCCCGGCGCGCCCCCGACTTCGCCGCCGAAACCGCAAAGCCCGAACACGGCCGCCACGAGCGTCGTTCCATCTGGGTTTCCAGCGAACTCAACGACTACCTCGACTTCCCCGGCGTCGGTCAGGTGTTCGCCGTGCGGCGAGAAACCGTCGAGGTCAAGTCCGGCAAACGCCACTGCGAAACCTCCTACGGGATCACCAGCCTCGACCCCAAGGCCGCCTCGCCACAACGCCTCCTCACCCTCAATCGAGGACACTGGACCATCGAAGCTACACACCACATCCTCGACTGGAGCTTCGACGAAGACCGCAGCCGCATCCGTACCGGTCACGGCCCGGAGAACATCACATGCCTCCGGCGCTTCGCCATCGGCCTCATCAAAAAACGCGGCCTCGCCGTCGCCCAGACCATGCGCAACCTCGCCAGAAACCCGCGCCGGGTCCTCGACTTCCTCAAAATGACCGCCAACGCCTGCCCGCCAGCAGCACCCCGCTGACCTCCCCCCCAGCCGCATCCGTCGCCTCACCGTCAACCCTCGGCAAACCCCAGTCGCCCTGCCATGCCCGATTCCCCGCAATACACCTTGTTTCTGCCGCCTTCCTGTCCAACAAACCACCACCACCTCAGAAAATCGTCATCCCTCCGCCCGATCACGACCCCATCCAACAACATGCGCCTCCAATGCCAACCTCCAACTCCTGTGGCCAAATGCTCGATCTCCGCCACTCGGCCAAAAATCAGAACAAATTTACCGTGGTCGCCCAGCCAGGGCGGATTTATCCTTCATGGTTTTTTCAATGCTGACAATGAGATACGGGCGGGGCTGGACATTCGTCGCGGGCTCTGATACAGGTGGAGCAACCCGGACGTGGGGGGATGGGAGCGTTGACGATTCTTTCGGAGGTGTCCGTCGGCCTTGTAGCGGCGGAAGACGAGGGGCGGTTTCGGGCCTTGATGCAGGCGTACCACTATCTGGGTGCGTTGCCGGGGATCGGCGAGACGTTGCGCTATGTGGCCCATCATCGCGGCCAATGGTTGGCGCTGGCGGTGTTCTCGGCGCCGGCGCTGAAGTGCGGCGCACGGGACCGCTGGATCGGCTGGGACTACGGCGTCCAGTTTGACCGGCTGCACCTTATCACCAACAACTCCCGGTTCCTGATCCTGCCGGGCGCTCCGCCAAACCTCGGGTCGCGGGTGCTGTCGCTGTGCACGCGCCGCCTTGTCCGCGACTGGCCGGTGCGCTTCGGCCATGCGCTGCTGCTGGTGGAGACCTTCGTCGATCCCAGGCGCTTCCACGGCACCGTCTACCGGGCCGCCAACTGGATCGAGGTGGGGCGCACCCGCGGCTTCCGCCGCCAGCGGCGGGGCTACAGCTACGGCCAACACGCGCTGCCGAAGCGAGTGTTCGTTCATCCCCTGTCGCGCACCGCGCGCGACCAACTCCGGGCGGATGCTCTCGATCCCCGCCTGCGACATGGAGTGCCCAAGATGATGCTCAACGCCGCACAGATGCGATCCCTTCCGGCCTTCTTCCACCCCATCGACGACCCCCGCCGCCGGCAGGGACGGCGCCATGCGCTGCCCACGGTGCTGGCCTTGGCCACCGCCGCGACCCTGTGCGGCATGCGCGGCTACAAGGCCATCAGCGAATGGGTCCAGGACCTCGGACCCAAGGCGCTGGAACGCTTCCGCGTGCGCCGCCGCCAAGGCCGCTGCCAGGCGCCGAGCCTGTCGGCCATCCGCAGCCTGCTCATCCGCGTCGACCCGGCCCAACTCGACCGGGCGTTGCGCGCATGGCACGAGGCTCATGGCGGCGGCGACAGCGCCCTGGCCATCGACGGCAAGACCCTGCGCGGCGCCATCGATGCCGATGGCAACCAGGCTCATGTGCTCGGCATCGTCGGCCACGACAGCAAGGCATCCTGGGCCCAAAAAAAGTCGGTCTGAGGCCGGATGCCACCGACGGGGAGAAGCGCACCAACGAGATCGGCACTGCCATTCCCCTGCTCGACACCCTGCCCGATATCGCCGGCCTCACCCTCACCGCCGATGCCCTGCTCACCCAGCGCGCCCTCGCCCATTATCTCCTCCACCGCAACGCCCACTATCTGTTCACCGTCAAGCGCAACCAGCCCAACCTGTATGACGATATCCACCTCCTGTTCCACCCGAGCATCGCCCGGCGCGCCCCCGACTTCGCCGCCGAAACCGCAAAGCCCGAACACGGCCGCCACGAGCGTCGTTCCATCTGGGTTTCCAGCGAACTCAACGACTACCTCGACTTCCCCGGCGTCGGTCAGGTGTTCGCCGTGCGGCGAGAAACCGTCGAGGTCAAGTCCGGCAAACGCCACTGCGAAACCTCCTACGGGATCACCAGCCTCGACCCCAAGGCCGCCTCGCCACAACGCCTCCTCACCCTCAATCGAGGACACTGGACCATCGAAGCTACACACCACATCCTCGACTGGAGCTTCGACGAAGACCGCAGCCGCATCCGTACCGGTCACGGCCCGGAGAACATCACATGCCTCCGGCGCTTCGCCATCGGCCTCATCAAAAAACGCGGCCTCGCCGTCGCCCAGACCATGCGCAACCTCGCCAGAAACCCGCGCCGGGTCCTCGACTTCCTCAAAATGACCGCCAACGCCTGCCCGCCAGCAGCACCCCGCTGACCTCCCCCCCAGCCGCATCCGTCGCCTCACCGTCAACCCTCGGCAAACCCCAGTCGCCCTGCCATGCCCGATTCCCCGCAATACACCTTGTTTCTGCCGCCTTCCTGTCCAACAAACCACCACCACCTCAGAAAATCGTCATCCCTCCGCCCGATCACGACCCCATCCAACAACATGCGCCTCCAATGCCAACCTCCAACTCCTGTGGCCAAATGCTCGATCTCCGCCACTCGGCCAAAAATCAGAACAAATTTACCGTGCATGTCAAGGGCAGGTGTGGAGCGTCCGCTGCGACAGCGCCATTGTCCCCGCCGTCATGGGAGGCGATCGGAGCGAGCGCGTTCCGCCCTCGTTCCGATCGCGGGCGTACATTTACTTGTAGGCTCGGGAGTGCTAACTTGTAGAATCTGCCAGACACGTGGGGCCGTAGCTCAGCTGGGAGAGCGCTAGGTTCGCAATCTAGAGGTCGTGGGTTCGATCCCCATCGGCTCCACCATTCCCACTTCCACACTAGTTCTGGTCATTCCAAGATAGCTCACAGATTCAACCGGCGAGCCCACAAACTACACGCCCGGTCGGACCCAATGTCTGCGGCAAAGCTGACGGTTGAGGGCAACAAGAGGGTCATTCGCCGACCCTTCTTGAGGATGGAGTAACGGGCTGTTCCTCCGTCGGCGACACTGGCGAGGGGATGAACCCTGGCGCGTTTTCGAGGATATCTCGGAATAATCCACCGCCGGCAACACGGAAACCACCACGCTTGACCGTCATATACAATTCATCAGCGCGCTGTCCCGAGTACGCGCAACCCGCCGAGGCCCCGGTTTCACGCAACAGCCAGTAGAACTGCCTCGCATCCTTTAACGATGTCGAGCCCCATTCAAATCCTAGGTCGATCGCGGCTCGACGTACCTCTCGGTCCGCGTCCTTGAACAGACCAGCGACGAAAGACACACGCCAGGCAAGGTCGCCGACGCGCCTCATGCGGCACAAGGTCGCCAATATCCTCAACGTGGTTTTAGGCGGGCGCTCGCGACATTCCTTTTCAAGGTGAGCTAACTCGTGCTGAGCTAGCGGCTGAGGGTGAAGTAAGAGGTACGCGAGGTGTTTCGAGAGGGTGGTGAGGTCAACACCATTTTCTAGGTCGGTAAAGAAACGGGTCCATCCGACGATGTTAAAAGTCGGTTCCGGTATTTCTGCTTTTCTTGTTACGGTCATGTTTGCTCCTTCCTTTGCGTTCAATATCGTACCTAAGTGATCCGTAACGTAACTAACAGATTCGGATATAAATTCGGGGGAGCATGTACTGCGCCAGGTGATCTGGCTCGCAGGAGGTTAACGTTCTGGCTAGAGGAGGGAAGACTGCGCAGGAGACGATACAGGGAGGAACATGTGACTGGAAGGCATCAGTAGCAACACGCGCGGGGTTCGCAATATGTTGGGGCTTTCGGCGTTGCCGCGATCAGACAAGGGACCATGGAGTTTGGCACCGCGCGAGGCCGGACAATCGGCGCATATTGGTGAGAAGTGGGCTCCAACTCAGGTCCGGCGGCGAGAATGGCTATCGAGAATCGAATATAGGCGGAGGAGGGTTGACCGATGTGGTCAAACTAAGCGGGTGGGGCGGATGATAAGCATACAAACTTTGCAGAAATGAAGATATGACGCAGATAACACAGCCCATTGTCGACGCTGGAGCCCTAGCAAGGGCACAGGGATGTCTGCTCGGTCAACTTGCGGGCGACGCTCTTGGAAGCCTAGTTGAGTTCTGGGAACCAGCGGAGATTCGGGAGGCATGACCCCATGGAGTCCGGGAACTAGCGGATGGCGGCACGTGGGACACCATCGCCGGCCAACCCACGGATGACTCTGAAATGGCCCTGTCGCTCGCCCGCACAATCGTGGATCACGGCCGGTACGACCCAGAGGAGACCCAGAAGGGGTACGTAACTTGGCTAAAATCGGACCCCTTCGACTGTGGCGACACGGTCTACAGTGCCCTGGCGGGACGCCCCAATCCGAACAGCCAAGCTAACGGCGCGTTGATGAGGATCAGCCCGCTGGGCATCTTCGGGACATATCGTGAACCCGCGGAGGTGGCTGAGTGGGCGCGTGAGGACGCGGCTCTGACCCATCCCCATCGAGTCTGCATCGAGGCCAACGCCCCGTTCACCAGAGCCATCGCCCATGCGATTCGCACGGGATGTGATGGTGGGACCCTTTATCGCGAGATCGTGCAATGGGCGGAGAACATGAACATTGACGAGACCCTCCTCGACGCCGTGGTCGGAGCCTCTATCGCGCCCCCGCACAACTATGGGCCACCCACGGCCGGGTGGGTCCTGGTCGCGTTGCGCAACGCCCTGTGGCAACTGCTGAACGGGGTCAATCTTGACGAAGCCCTGGTGGACACCGTCATGCGCGGCGGGGACACGGACACCAACGCGGCCATCTGCGCGGCGTTGCTTGGTGCGGTGGCGGCCCGGGAAGCGATTCCCTCACAATGGCGCGAATGCCTGCTGAACTGCCGTCCAGGGGAGGGCCTGCCCGGCGTCCATCAACCTCGGCCGGAACGCTTCTGGCCGGTTGATGCGTTGGAACTAGCGGAGGCCTTGCTGCGAACGGGGGCCGCACAGAAACACTGACGCGGGTCTTGTGGCCCAGATTCCACGGGTCCCCATACAAGGAGGTTGTCCAGAATGAAAAGATGGCGCCAAGAGAGATCACTCATGCTTAGGCGGTGGGCGGAGAAAAACAAGAGCATCTGAACCAGGATCGTCGTCTGGGCAAGGCACAAGACAGTTTCGAGCAGTGTCACTGTTCCGCTGGTCCTGGACTGATGAGAAAGGCTCGGCCTGGGGACCGTCCCCCTGACCGTTTTCATCGTCACGTGGTCGCTCATTCCAATAACGAGAGACGCCGTCAAATTCGCACTGAAGTTGCGGCACAGTTACCATACGATTGAGAAGGCTACCCTTAGCACCGTGGCCGTTTTTCGGGAACCACCTCACTCGTTCTGTTTTCGGCCTCGCCGGCTGGCTAGCGGGTTCAGGACGTAGGTTGTTGTAGTTCTGGTTCGGAATGGCGGGTAATTTGTCGGACCCCTCTTCGGTCAAAGACTAACCTTTTACGTCAGGACATTCAAGGCGCACAGCTTAACAACATTGACGCTAGCCTCCCAACTTTACAGCCAACGACCTGGAAATATCGAGGTAATCATTATATAAATTATCATCGTCAAGCGGCAGCAAATCATGAGTATTAAGCTGCGATAGTGAGTTAAATTCCTCAAGCGCCCTTGAAGCAATATTTACTACGCTCATGACATGCTCCAAAGTCCGCAACGTCGACCGAGCTACCTTTGCATCACTTGCCGCATCTCTAAGCATCCGATTAACCTCCTCCCTCTTGCGCCGGACGTCCAAAACCCGACGGGCGAACCAACATCGGTTCAGTGGGGGCAACCACTCGGCCGCGTCACAATGGCACTTTCCGTTTCGCCCACACCGATTTACCTCCGGCGCCGCAAGAGTGAGGTGCAAGAGGTCGCGGGCAAAATCTCTCTTTGTGACGGAATCTGCCCGACAAAGTCCGCTGTCGTGCGCTTCAGACCTCGCGACGATGTGCTCAATGTCGGTCTTTCGACGGCTGGAGAAGTAGCGGCCGGTGTATGGGCCGTAAATTCTGCCTCCCATCTCCGCAATGATCCGTGGTTCCACTAACTGTGGGTAGCGTAGTCGTCAGAGTGGTAACGGGTGCAGCGATACTCGGGCGCAACTACCAAGCCCCGCCAGTGTCCGTTCCTGGTCGCGCCATCATCAACACCTTCGATTCCCGAGCTTGGGGTTCCGCTTCACGCCGGCCATCCGCGGTCCATTCCGTGACAGGCACGTAGCCTAACGTAAGGGTGCTTCCACTCGGGGGCAAGCGGTACAAGATCCTTCGTCCCTTTCCCAACCAACGCTACGGCCTACCGGCTCAGTATCTCAATGCCCGTGATCTCGGCCATCGAGGCAAACGGCAGGGCGATATCTCTTACTTCTCCACTGGTATCGGTTGTCCGCAAAACCAGGCTGGTTCGGCCGAGTCCTCGGATTCTTTCCTTCATACTCTGTTGGTCATCGCGAACCTCTGCCTCGGTCTTTGCTCGTAGGCGGGAAGCGGTCGCATCGCGCTTCAGAATTCTTTGATCGCCGAAGATCACAAAATCCTCTACGAAATATATGGTCTCCGTCCCCAGCGGTGCGACCAGATCATTAGGGGATAGTTTGTGTGCTGTTACAGTGAACGGTATCGAGCGCCATTCGTGAATGAACCCCGTTCTGCCGTCGGAGCCGAACTCAAAAGAATACAGATAGTCGCTGCGCTGGAACTGACCGCCAAGGACATCCGCCAGTTCGCTGGCATGCGTTCCGTCGATTTTGTGGACCGCGACATCAGATACTGTGAAAGTCTTGCCAGAGCCGTCGGCCTTCCGCTTGTAGAATTGCTGTTGTCCGTCCTTATCAAGAAGCGCGAGAGTGTCTCCGAGCACCATACCGCCGACATACTCCTCATGCTCGATCTTCAACACCCCTGTGGCCGGAGAATACTCCCAGTTGGAGCCATCAACCAGTTTGTTGTCGTCGAGTGCAATCATTCGCCCCCTGAGTTGCCCTCGACTGGACGGAACTTGTGTTCCGTGAACCAAGCGACTTCGTACTTCCGCCAAGTATCCGTCACTAGGGCGGCTAGAAACTCGGAACGCTGCTGTGCGAGATCGATTCGGGGTGGAGGACTCGCCGATTCCGTCGCCCGAAATACGATGAATTCATCTTGTTGGTTCTGGCCGACCATGTAGTTCTTCGATACTCGGCCTTCAAGGATTACGGTATCACCGACCTTCAGCACACCCGCCGAGACTCCCCAAGGATCAAGCGCATCTAAGTCTCCAGCCTTCGAGAAAGTTTCAACCACACCGCTGTCGGGACCTGAATGTGCTCTTGAACACCAACTGTTTGTATTCACCCAATTGCCCAGAGGTAACCCATACATTACCTAGTAGACCGTCAACAAAACCAGCTTGATCCTGCCTTAGAGCAACAACCGCGTCTTCGGTAACTCCCCGGACCTTTCTAAAGATCTTCTCCCTCCACACAAACAGCTCCGACCCATCAAAAGTGACCGGGCCTTCTTTCCAACTGACCTCCAGTTTAGTGCCTGACTCCGTGGTCTCCCAGTACCCTATTCGCGTCTCCCCGCGCTGCTCTATCGCCAGGATGGCACCGCGGTTCGGCTTAAACCCGTCGAGAATATCAAGACGCATACCTTCCTTCTTGTTTTCCCAGATGCCGAGGAGGCGATCATCGGCAAAGACGGTCCCGGTCAACATCATCAAAGCAAGAAACAGAAATCCGATCATCGTCAAGCGCCTCCAAAATGGACAATCATCTGCCTGGAGAGGAGATCTGGGAACCAGTGGGACTGTCCATGGCCCAGCCACTTGGAACCCGCCCTTCAGCCGCCGAAACCGTTGCTGTCTTTGAACCAAACGTGACGGGCCGTGACACCTATCCCGCATTTTGCCGCCTTGCCAACCCGGACCTCGACATGCCCAAACGGCACCAATATAGTCTGCCCTAAACGCTGCGTAAAGGTGCGCGTTGGTGGGTCTCTCGTCGTAAGACAGGCCGAATGAAGACAACCCGTCATCTTGATCTCAGCGTTGGGTTCTCTTAACCGGAAAGGAGGCCAACATGGCCCGCATCACATCCATACTTGTCGTCGTACTTGCAATCACAGCAACCAGTAGTGCTGCCCTCGCCGTTGATTGTTTGAGTTATCTAGCGGCCGACACCGCGTTGAAGAAGGCGAACAACGACGCCCACGCCGCCTATCGGAAAGCCGTACAGGCTGCTGAAACCGTTTGGGAGGAAGCTGTCCAGAATCGTGAAGTTGCTTGGCGAGAAGCAGGCAAGGCCGCGTACAGGATTTTCTCGCAAGTCGAGTCCGGCCGCAAGTTGGGTTTGGAAATAACCGAGAGCACATTACTCGAAGCCAAGGCAGAGGCGGATGCGAGTCGGGAATCGGCAGTGAGGGACGCGTATTCTGTTCTCACCGCAACCGTCGACAAGGCACGAACCGAAGTGTTGGGTCAGGATCGGACTATTGCTTACCGCAAGGCGTC
Source organism: uncultured Binatia bacterium (SeqCode) (assembly GCA_965221155.1). Lineage (GTDB taxonomy): Bacteria > Desulfobacterota > Binatia > UBA9968 > JAJDTQ01 > JAJDTQ01. The sequence goes on from OZ244869.1 coordinate 5,276,207, forward strand.
GGATGCGTATCGGAAGGCGTACCTGGGGGCCGCGTCCGGGGACCCGAAGTTGTTTGACACCCTCAAGGAGTTGATCACAGCAAGAGTAGCGCTAGGAGATGCGTTGGCCGAAGTCCCACCCGAGGCAAGAACTCCATACATGGCGACTTGGACCGATGCGGAGGTCAAGCATATACAGGACCTGATCGCGGCCGCGCAAGTCCGAAGTCAACGCTACTCCGAGGCCACCGCCGAATACGAGAAAGAAAAAGGGGCAGTCGACGCGGCGGTGGCAACGGTGCTCGAAGACAGGTACCTGGAGGCTGGCAAAGCCGCCTTCTCCGTGTATTGGGAAACTATCCACGACGCCTATTTCGCGTATAGAAACGCGGTAGAACCCGCCGAGGCGGACCGTCGAGTAGCTGAAGCTAAGGCCAAGGGCAAGTGGAGAGAGACCTACAACAACATCTACAAGAACCCCAACATAGGTTTGATCCGGAACCTCTCAGCGGAGTCTGAAGACGAGGTATTTCAAAAGGCCGAGGCCGAACGCCAGATATGCCCGTATTGACAAGGAACTCCCGCCGGGGACACAGCCAAGCATCGCGGCTCGACTGCCCCTATGCGGCCTTCTAGCCGGAACAGTAAAGGCGCGCTAAACAGGACCTTGGAGGCATGATCTCGGTCGCGTGTTCCACCACTTCGACTCCGCGAAGGGCCGGGAGCACACATCGCCTTTGACGCACACTGTCCCCTGTGGAATTCTCTTCAAAAACGTCCAAAGAAATCTCTGGCGTGGGATATATCGTGGGGAAAAATCAGCAGTCCAAATCGAACGCTATATATTATAAGTAGTTACGCCATACATTCGATCCCCATCGGTCCACCAAACACTCCTTCAAGCCGCCGGTTGGCGGCTTTGCCTTCTCCATTCTCTCCAGAAGGTGGAAATGCCGCCGGGACCCTACCAAAGGTGCTCAATGTCCACATCGCCCCAGTGGTGTTTCAGATACTCAGCCACAAGTCGACGATGACAATGATGGGGCTGGTCTTCGCTGCACAAAAGGCAGCCATCACTCACCACGTCCTGGCGGATCGTCCGCTCGATCCGCCGTTTGTGCATCAACTCCATGAACAAGGCTTCGTAGGCTTCCCAACCAATCCGCCGCTTCCGGTAGTTGGCCAACATATCTTGCGTAGGTGCGAGCTGCGGCATGTACACGTACTCCATCCCACAGATTTTGCGCAGAAAGTACGAGAGATCATCCCGTTTGGCGAAACCCGCAAGCTGAGAGACGTTGTTGAGGCGTACGTCTATAATCCGCCTCGCGTTAGATGTTTGAAGGAGTTCAAAGAAACGGAGAGCAGACTTCTTCGTGAACCCGATGGTGAGTATCCTCATGGCTTCCGGCCAGCCTCGTACAGAGATGACGTGACAGTCCCCCTTCTGCTCCTGTACGCGATACGTTCCGCCTGTTTTGCGATTGCTAACTCGATCCGGTCGGCAACGGTGGCGAACAACTCCCCTTGCTGTCCATCACCATGAATGGCGACCAGACGGCCCATCACCGCGCCATGGGCCTCAAATCCGCCGTCTGCCAGAATATGTTCGACAGTCACACCTTTGGCCTCAAGCGCTGGTGCTACGAGGAGGGTTCGATGACACTCCAGCGGCTCTTTCTCGGCGCACATCAGCGCGACGCGACTACCGGTCGCTTCGCGAATAAGGTGCTTCAAACCCTGTTGGAATTTGTGAGTCGCACTGAGACGGTCGTAGCGAATGCGCCCGTTTTCGAAGCAGGAGGGATCATCCGATCGGCCGCCCAACTCCACTCCGAGATACAGGTACTCTAGACCAACCGCTGCGAGGCTATTCGCCAACGTCTCGCGGTTGAATTGCGGATTGTAGCGGCTGTACGGCGTCGAGCGGACATCCCCTAGCTTGACGACATCGTGGCGCTTTAGCAACTTGACGAATACCTCCAAAGCGTGAGTGGAATGGCCGATGGTCAGAATACGTATTCCGGTCAATGCAACTCCTCCTGCTAGCGGTCGCTGGCGATGATCGCAGCGATGAGTTTGTAACACGCATCCTTATACGGTTCTCCGAGGCTAATGGTCATGTAGCACTCGCCAAGTCCATAGCTACCGTCTAGTTTCGCCAGATATCTCCGCTCAAAATCCGGGTCTGTGACCCACAACGCGTATTCTCTGCCGGCGTGGGAAAAGCGGCCCTGCACACGCCGTTTGTTGTTGCCGAACGCCTCGCCCGGCTTGAATACCATGAGTTGCAAGCCATCAACTCGAATCAGTCGCAGTGAATCGGTGAGTGAAACAGCCGCTTCCAGTGGAATCTTGTCGTTTCGGCCGCTGTAGGTGCTAGGTCCGTCGATCCAGAGCGGCGCAACAGGGTCAAGTAGTCTCGACAATTGGGCCACCGATAGTCGACCGGTCTTCTCCCAGTAGTACTCGGGGTCAAGCAGCCAGTTCTCAGTCTGATAGTCCTTCGGGCGAGGTTGCCGCACCGGAACATCGATTATGTCAAGGACCTGTGGATCGCTGCCGTCCTCGTACTGGCGCTCGTGTTCCGACACCTCTTGACCATCGCGATCGCTGACGGGCCTAATCCAGCGGCCGGCCCGAGCGTCGTTCCACTCGCGCCCGGCAATACACCGTCCGCTGAGCTTTCGAGAGTTCGCCAGACATACGATACGTGCTACGTTCGACACGATCCTCCTGCCTTCTCGCAACAGCATTCATTCGGCCGCCCGGATGACGAGACGGAGTTCACCTTCATCGATCAGAGTGTATACGGGAGCAAACCCCGAAAGGTCCCGGCTCTCTTGCAAAATTATCGGGACACCGTCCCCCCGTCGGTCCATCAATTTCGCCCGCCCGACGCCGGTGGGCGCTCGACAGCGCGCCAGCAATGACACGATCAACTCGTTCCGGTTGGCCTGCCGCAAATGCAAGGTATCGGGTGTGAGGGTATTTGCAAGCGCTCCTGGTACGTAGAGCTCAAGACGATCGCCGAACATGTGCAACCGCACACGCTGCCCCGCCAGAGAATAGTCCCGGTGGGCGACCGCATTCACCAAGGCCTCGAACACGGCGCGTTCGCTGAACTGTGGCCGTTCCACCCGTCCAGTTTCCTTGATGGCGCGCACCAGCATGTTCCTGCGCACGAAGTGCAAAGCCTCCGCCACTTGCTCGTCGAGCGGCCCAAGGATGTCTCGTGCATCCGTCTGATAGTTCGCGTCGGTACGTTCACCGGCATAGCTGACGGCCTGCACGTACGCATGTGGTAGCCACTTCTGCGGCTCGCGTGTACATAGCAGAACGCCCGCCAGTGTGACCCGTGCAACTCCGTCATCGTCGTCGGCCACGAGGCGAAGCTTGCGCGCCGCGTTCTCGGTCGCTTCGTCCGAGTCTTCACGCAGGAATCGAACCGTCAGCGAGTAGTCCAGTTCATCTGGTTTAGTGCCCGGTACCGGCAATTCGTCAAAGCGAATCACTCGGCTCTGGCTTCGCTCTTGAAACAACCGTGCCAAGCCATCAGGAGACATTTCACGCTTCGAACTACCGAGCCTTCGAAAGTAGCCGCCGGGGCTCTTGTGTACGAACAGGCTTCGGGGGACATCCACACGAATAACCGGTACCCGTTGGCCAGCGGCATCGCCTAACTCCAGCCGGTAGATGTCTGCGTCGAGGGCCGGCTTGATCGAGTCGTTGCAGACTTCCCGAACCCATCCTTCAACGGCATCCAGTCGCTCGACGGGGATACCCGTCACTTGTTTGGTCTTGTCGTCCACTCCGAGGATCACCAAACCGCCCTTCGCGTTGGCGAAGGCGGCCAGTTCGTCTGCAAAGTCATCCCGTCGCGGGCCGGTGACACGGTTTCCATCCAGCAAAACCTGTTTCATCTCCAGAGCCGAGTCCTCCCCCAGCCGGATGCGCCGCATAAGCTCTTTCTCGGTCATGCCGGATCCCCGTTGTTGAACCAGATCAGTCGCGCCAACCGAGCAGTCGTCCTCAATGGTGACGAATTTGTATTGCCGCTCACAACAGCGCAAGTCCTAGTTTGACGTTCAGGTCTGGCTTTCGACCACCCATTGATTCATTTCATACCACTAGGACGACGGTAGTCGCCAGAAGTGCATCAACCCCGCCAAACCCTCGCCGAACTTCCCCGTTTCGTGTATCGTGGCTTTCGGATCGAAGGAGCTATCCCAACGACCACCAGGAGGAACCCCATGAGCAACAACCTTCGAGGCAAGTACGCCATCGCGGGAGTGGGACACAGCGCACTCGGCAAGGTGCCGGAGATGGGCCCCATCGGGATGTTCGCGGTGGCGGCGAGGAACGCCATTGCGGATGCCGGGCTGACCAAGGCGGACGTGGACGGGCTGGTCACGCGGGGGCCGGACGATGTCTACTGTCACCACCAGCGGGTGGGCGCGGCGTTGGGGCTCAACGTCACCTACAGCACCTCCACGGACAACGGCGGCGCGAGCCAGGTGCTGGGCGTCGCCATGGCCTGCATGGCCATCGACGCGGGGCTGTGCAACACGGTCGTGGTCGGGTTCGGGCGGGACACCTGGTCCCGGACGCACCGGAACGAGACCGCGCGCAAGCGGGTCAACATCGGCATTCAGAACCAGGGGGAGTTCGGCCCGGAGTTCGGCTGGTTCGGCGCTCCGTCCAACTACGCGGTCTCCGCCAGGCGGCACATGCAGCTCTACGGCACCACCAAGGAGCAGCTAGGCCACATCGCGGTGGCGTTCCGGGACCACGCGAGCCGGAACCCCAACGCGTTCTTCCGGAAACCCCTGACCATCGAGGAGTACCTGGGCGCCCGGATGATCGTCGATCCGCTGTGCCTCTACGACTGCAGCATCTACATCGACGGCGCCGCCTGCGTGGTGGTGACCTCGGCGGAGCGTGCCAGGGACCTGAAGAGCCCTCCGGCCTATGTCATGGGGTTCGGTTTCGGGAACCGCCTCAGCGGCTGGTTCGAGGAGAGCAACATGCTCACCACGGGGGCCAAAGAGGCGGGCGAGGCCGCCTACCGCATGGCCGGCCTCGGCCCCGAAGACGTGGACACGGCCCAGCTCTATGACTGTTTCACGCAGATGGTGCTGCTCCAGCTCGAGGACTACGGCTTCTGCAAGAAGGGCGAAGGCGGCCCCTTCGCGGGCTCGGGAGCCTTGTTGCTCGACGGCGCCATGCCCACAAACACCTCGGGCGGGCAGCTTTCGGAGGGGCATACCGAAGGCATGCTACAGATTGTGGAAGGCGTCCGGCAGATCCGTCACGAGCACGGACCGGACCGGCAAGTGAAAGACGCCGAAGTAGCGCTGGTCAGCGGCCATGGCGGCAACACCGCCTGCCAGTCGGCGCTGATCCTGGCAAGGGAAGCATCATGAGCGAGTACCAGAAGCCGTTACCCTATCCCACGGTGGAGTCCGAGCCCTTCTGGGAGGGCTGCAAGCGCCACGAGCTGCTGTTGCCGCAATGCCGCCAATGCTCGGCGTACTGGTTCCCGCCGGGCTCTACCTGCCCGCATTGCTGGAGCACGGAGTGGGACTGGCAGCAGGCCTCCGGGCGGGGCAGGATCCACTCGTTCGGAGTCTATCACCGGGTGTACCACCCGGGCTTTGAAGGCGAGATCCCCTACGTGTTCGCGGTCATTCAACTGGAGGAAGGCCCGCGGCTGGTGAGCAACGTGATCAACGAGTCTCCGGAAAAGCTCCAGTGCGACCAGCCGGTGGAGGTGGTGTTCGAGGACATCACCGAGGACGTGACGCTCTACAAGTTCACCCCCGCCTAGGAGCCGGTCTCGGCCGAGCGATCCGCACACGGGCGGGTTTGAAACCCGCCCGTACATCGGATGTCCGGTTCCAGCGGCGCAGGCTCCTGGCGCCCTGTCCCCCAAATTCGTTGATGAAGATGCGCGCGACTCTTGTTGTCGGCGAAGCGCGACGACTTTGTAGGGGCGGGTTTCAAACCCGCCCGCGCTCGCACTAGCGCGATGCGTCGGTGACCGTCTTGATGAGCGGGTCCGCCTGTTTGTTCTTGAACTTTCGCCGGAGCAGGATGTCCCGGGGCGAAATCTTGGGCTGCCCGTAGTACGTTTGATTGTCCGTGCGGTTGATGACCACGGCTCCGCCCTCGATAGAAAGACCCGCGAACAGCCCCTTGATACGGGAGAACGAGAAAATGTCGAAGATCTCGGCCTTGGCTCCGATCCCCTCGGGGCCTACACCGATACTGGCGTCAGCGCCGAGTTGGAACTTGTCCCTCAGGAATCTTCTCAAACCTCGTTCCGTCATGATCATGAGAATGACCTGCCCGCCGGCGGCGCCGAACTGGAGGCCGAAGGAACCGGAGACCACGTCGTAGAAGGCCGGATAACTCCAGGTGCCGGCGCTGTCCTGAGCCAGCAACACTCCCTGGCCACCGGACCCGCCGAGAAAGAACCCTCCCTTGATCAGCACCGGCATGATGAGCAGTCCCTTGGCGTAACGCACGTTCTCCCGGAACCACGTCATCCGCGCATCCTTCTGGAAATCCCGGAACGCGAACTGCGCCTTGGTGACTCTTTGGGCCAGATCCTCCTGGGTGACCTGCGCCTGCGAGGGGACGGCAGCCAACGTGGCGAACAGGAACAGGACAGCAAATGATACCGCCAGTTTTTGCATCGAATGCCTCCCTTCCTCTAGTGAGTGGTCCGTCATGAACGGCCCGCGCCTCGCTCAACTCCCGCTATCTGCTTTGCAAGCGATCGGTCCCTATCCATCGAACTTAACATGCCGGGCCGGGATAGAAAACGAACGCCGGCCTACAAACGGCCCAAGACGAAGTAGTGGGCGCCCCCGGCCACGAGTTCCTTGACCACCTGGGCCTGCCAATGGGTTCGTTCCGGGCCGTAGATGCCCTCCACCGCGTCCCGCGCCAACACCACCACGGATGCGGGATGATCCCGCAGAAATCGGGCGATGGCTTCCTCGGTCTCCAAAAGCTCCACCCCGCGCCCGGTATAAAATCCGAAAGCGGCCATCTTGGCGCGGCCCCGGCGCGGATTCGCCAATCCGAACGCCGGCTCCGAACCCAACTGCTGCCGAATCCAACGCCCCGCGGGCTCGTAGGTCTTGACCGGATTGAACCGGGGGATGAACCAACTGAACAGGAGAAAGTACACCGGTACGATCCCGACCGCGATCCGGACCATGGCGCGTGGCAGCTCCGGGTAAGACTTGGCCCGCAGGACCCACACGCCCACGGCGACGCTGAGCGCGCCGATGACCAGACTTGGCGCGCGAAGACTCTGGGCCAGCAGGGCATGCAACGGCTCGAGGGCGAACCACCGCGTCAGGAAGTCCGCACCCAGACCGGCCGTGAGCAGGGTGCCGCCAACAAGGACCGCAAGCGAACCCGCGGCAATGACCGCCACGGCGGCCAGGCGCCGCTCCGGCGCGGTGAGATCCGCCCTGCCGCTCACCACCCCCGCTACCCAATGACCGATGAGGAGAGCTGCCGCCGGGTACGCCGGCAGCAGATACAACTGGCGCTTGGTCGCCGCAATGGAAAGGAACACGAAAAACACCCCGAACCACCAGAGCAACAACTGCTGCCTGGGTTCGCGCCACGTCTTCCCGCGATGAATCCCCCAGAACGCCAACGGCAGCAGCAGGCTCCACGGCGCCATATCGTGCCAGACATTGAGCGCGTAGTAGTAGGGAGGCCGCGCATGGCCCTGGCTCCCGCTCGCGAAACGCGCGGCGTTCTGCAGCCACAACTCCTGCAGGATGTCGACTGCGCCCATCTGCCAGGCGCAGGCGATGAACCACGCCAGGTACATCGCCAAGCTGACCAGACCGAGGGGTGCCAGCGCCATGAGCGGGCGCCATTCCCGGCGAGCGCCGTGCCACAGGCACAGCACCAACCCGGGCAGCAGAAGCCCCAGGGGACCCTTGGTCAGCATGGCCAGGCCGAACAGGACAAATCCCGCGACACGGGCCTTCCAGGACGGCTCCGGACCCGCTCCGGACGCATAAACCAACAGCCCGGCTCCGATGAAAAGGCTGAACAACATGTCGGGGCGATAGCCGACGGCCTGGAGCGCGAACTGCGGGAAGGTCAACAGCACGAATCCCCCCCACAGTCCGGTGGAGGGTCCGAACCAGCGTGAGCCCGCGAAGCACGTGAGGAGCGAGAGCGCGATGGCGCCGAGGGCCGAGGGAAGGCGCAGGGACACCTCGCTCATGCCGCCGAGTATTGTGGAGGAGATGGATCCCGCCCAATAGATGAGCGGCGGGTAGTCGACCCAGATGACCCCCATGCGGCGGGGCACCACCCAATCGCCGCTCAGGAACATGGCCAGGGCGGTCTGGGCCACGTTGGGCTCGTTGGGAAACCACAGATCCCGCAACCCGAGGCAGGTTACGTAGAGAACCGTACCAAGAGCGGCCAGAAGCAGATAACGGTGACGCTCGAGAGCCGTCAACGGGACACTAGAACTCCATCCCGATGCCGGCCGCCCGGGCCTTGTCGTGGGCCAACCGCGCCAGGGCCATGTATCCCACGCCCTGATCGCTGTTCTGCTTGAACAGGGTGATGTCCTTGTCGCTCCGGCGTCCCTGGATCCGGCCGGTCACCAGGCCGCTCAGGTTCTTGATGTCATCCCAGGCGAGAACGCCGTTCTGGACGGGCTCGAGCAGGTCCCCCTGCTCGTCCTGGATGCCTTGCTGCACCAGGGTCGCCACGATCACGTCCGCCCGCGCCAGCACCTCGTCGTCCAACTCTCGCCGCGGCCGGCTGACCAGCCCTTCCATCAACAACTCCTTGTTGCTTCCCACGATGGAGGTGACGTGGACACCCTCCTCCAGCCATCGTCCGAAGACCACCGGCACGTTGCTGGCGGTGGCGCAAACGATGATGTCCGCGTTTCTTGCCGCGTCCTCGGCCTTTTCCACGGGCTTGAGCTCCGCTTCCACGTAGGACTGCATAGCGTCGCAGAAGGCGCGGCGGTTATCGGCGCTGCGGCTGTAGACCCGCACTTCCCGGATGGGCCGGATGGCGCACATGGCTTCGACATGGCGGCGCGCCTGGCGGCCGGTGCCGTAGAGTCCCAGCACCGTGGCGTCCTCCCGTGCCATGCGCCGGGTACCGACGGCGCTGGTGATGGCGGTCTCGGTGGCGAACTCGTCCCCGTCGGCTTGCCGGCGGTAGAAGGGCGGACAACCGGCGATGATCGCCAGCAGCGCGCCGGTCTCGCTGTCATAGCTAACGTAGACCCGCGTTCCCACCGCCGCGTAGCTCTGGTCCTGGGCCGTGTAGTTGTGCCGTTCGTAGTGAACGAAAGTCCCGGCCACCCCGAGGGGCACGCATCCGCCGGAATGAACGGTGAGGCGACGGTCGTTCGCCAGCATCCGCTGGCGCGGCAGGCTGAAGATGGGATAGTCCTCCTGCGAGGCGAATCCCTTTTCGACGGCGTCGACGGCCTCGGTGATGGAGATGAGCCCGGTGAGCTCTTCGGCCCTGAGGAACAATGCCATGGTTTGCGGCCTATGCGACCCTCAAGAAGGCATTACCGATGAGCCCGGGTGAACTCCAGCGTTCGCTCGCAGACGTTCTCGGTGGTCTGGTCCGGCGGCAGGACGTTCCAGAACTCCCCGTTGGGCAGGCACTCGCGCAGGTAGTGAGCCCCCGAGGTGGCGTGCGACGGATCGTCGCCGGGCAGGATCACGGCCGGCGCCTTGATTCCCATGACCTCTTCCGGCGTGGCGCCGGTGGCGGTATCGCGATCGAACAGGTCCGGGCCGCTGGTGGCGATGATTCCCATGTAGCGCTCCGGGTCCTGGGCCGCGAACCGCTCGGCGAAGGCGCTGTCCCGGGCGATCACCGAGGCCCAGGGACCGGACTCGGGGTCGCTCCAGAAGGTCGTCCCCTTGGCCGCGCGGTCCACGACTCCCTGGAGGCCGTTTTCCCGCGCGAAGCCAAGGTGCCTGGCGAAGCGTGCCTGGCTCGCGGCCTTCCAGCGGTATCCGCCCACCGGCCAGTGCAGGACCAGCCCACGGGTCGTCTCGGGAAAGTTGACACCGAAGGAAAGGGCCACCGAACAGCCCATGCAGCCGCCCATGACGAAGGCCGAATCGATCCCGAGATGGTCGAGAAGCGCTTTGCCCTCGCTGGCGTAGGCGGTCCAGGTGAGCCGTTCCACGCGCCCGCCGGACTGGCCCGACTCGCGCCGGTCGTAGGCGATCACCTGGTGCTCCGAGGCCAGCTTCGCCAGGGCGTCGATGCCGGTCCAGGCGCTGGCCACGCGCCACTTCTCGATGGTGGAATCGAAACCCCCGGGCGCCAACATCAGCAGCGGCGTTCCGGAGCCGTAGGTTTCGTAATAGATCTCGATATCGTCGATGACAGCAGTCGGCATGAAATTCCTCCCGAATAGCCCATGAGCGCATGCAGACCGCGCGTAAACAGGGCGTTCATGTTCCCCAACGATTAGCCCAACCGTGGAAACCAGTCAAATTCACGGACGTCGCGGCCCGCGGCGCACGAACCGGTCATTGACCCGGTTCGGCATCGGGTCCTATACTGCGGGCTGAAGTTCGCGCGGCCGGCCGTTCCGGCACCACGGAGGAAACCATGTTGATCGATTGGCATTCACACCACACGGCGCCGGAGGTGGTGGACGCGTTTCGGCGGAAGGCCGGCAAGGCGCCGAAGGTCGACGCTTACGATTCCGGCAACTTCGAGAAGCGACTCGGCGAGCTGGACCAGGCGGGGATCGACTTCCAGCTCGTCTGTCAGGGCGCCACCGAGGACGCGGACCAGCTCGGTACGGCCGACGCCCTGGAGATGGCGCGCCTGTCCAACGACGTGCTGGCGGAGCGCATCGCCGGGCATACGGACCGGTTCGGCGGCATCACCGCCCTGTCCCTCAAGAACGTGGAGGACTCGGTGGAAGAGATCGAGCGCATGGCCTCCCGGGGTTTCAAGGCGGTGCTCATCTACCCGCGGGTGGACGGCGAGATGAAGGTGGACCTGCCGGAGCTCGACCCCGTTTTTGCCAAGGTGTCCGAGTTGGACCTGCCCCTCTTCCTTCACGGCAGCGGCGGCGCCAAGGATCCCACGCTCCAGCGGCTCGAGGACGGCGGCGCCGGTGTTGCCTACAGTGTGCTGTCGGATGCCAGCGTGAATGAATGCGTCATGCGCATGATCGCCGGCGGCGTCTTCGACCGGCACCCGAACCTCAAGGTGGTGATACGCAGCGGCGGCGGCGGCATTCCCCTGCTGGTCCAGCGGATGTCCTGGAAGCACAGCGGGCCGGACGGCGACAAGCGTTACTCCGACATCTTCCTGGAGCACTTCCTTATCGACACGGCCAGCGTCAAGCCCAGCGCGCTGCCCTTTCTCACCGACGTGATGGGATCCGGCGGCATCGTTTTCGGCTCGGACTATTGCGGCGGGTTGGGGCCTCTCAAAAGGGCGCTCACGGTCGTGGACGAGCAACCGAACGCGTCGGAGATCCGCTCCTGGACGGAGCGGAATTCCCGCGAGATGCTGCATCTGTAGTCGGTCGCACGGTCTGCCGGGACCGGGCGCGGGCGGGTTTGTAACCCGCCCCTACACCCTTGGTCGTAACGGTGTGCCGGAACCGGGCGCGGGCGGGTTTGAAACCCGCCCCTACGTCCTTGGCCGTAACGGTGTGCCGGAACTGGGCGCGGGCGGGTTTGTAACCCGCCCCTACATCCTTCGTCGTAGCGGTGTGCCGGGACCGGGGCGCGGGCGGGTTTGTAACCCGCCCCTACATCCTTCGTCGTAGCGGTGTGCCGGGACCGGGGCGCGGGCGGGTTTGTAACCCGCCCCTACATCCTTCGTCGTAGCGGTGTGCCGGAACTGGGCGCGGGCGGGTTTGAAACCCGCCCCTACGTCCTTGGCCGTAACGGTGTGCCGGAACCGGGCACGGGCGGGTTTGAAACCCGCCCCTACATCCTTGGTCGTAACGGTGTGCCGGAACCGGGCGCGGGCGGGTTTGAAACCCGCCCCTACGTCCTTGGCCGTAACGGTGTGCCGGAACTGGGCGCGGGCGGGTTTGAAACCCGCCCCTACATCCTTGGTCGTAACGGTGTGCCGGAACTGGGCGCGGGCGGGTTTGAAACCCGCCCCTACATCCTTGGCCGTAGCGGTGTGCCGGGACCGGGGCGCGGGCGGGTTTGAAACCCGCCCCTACAACACCTGGGCGGCGAAGACCTCGAGGGTGCGCAGGAAGCTCGGGTGCGACAGGGTCGCCATGTCCAGGACGATGTGCTCCACGCCGGCTTCCTCGAACTCGGCGATGCGGTCCCGGATCAATGAAGGATCCCCGTTGAACGGCGTGTTGCCGGCCCGGCCCGCGTAGGGCCCCACCGGCTCCGAGACGCCTTCGATGAGCAGGTTGGCGCGTAGCGACATGGCCGGAACCCGGGCGATCCGCCGCCGCTCGCACAGTCTGGCCATGTAGGCTCTTCCCTCCTTCATTTCCTGGGCATTGAGGCCGATGGGATGCCACCCGTCGCCCAGCTCCACGGCACGCCGCATGGCGCGCCTGCTTCTGCCGCCGATCCAGATCGGCGGGCCCGGCTGCTGCACCGGTCTGGGCGAGGTGTAGACCTTGTCGAAGTTGAAGTACCGGCCGCTGAAGCTCGTCTGATCGTGGGTCCATATCTCACGGATGACGCGCAGGTATTCGTCGCTTACGTCACCGCGCTCCTCGAAGCGCGCCCCCAGGGCGTTGAATTCTCCCTCCATGTACCCGGCCGCGGCCCCGAAGATGACCCGCCCGCCGGAGAGGACGTCGATGCTCGCAAGCATCTTGGCCATGACGATGGGATTGCGATAGGCCAGGACGATGATGCTGCTGCCGAGCTGCGCCCGCCGCGACACCGCGGCCAGAAAGCTGAACACGGTGAACGCCTCCAGCATATGTTCGCGATAGATCAACTGCGCTTCACGGACGCCTTCCGGGATCACGATGTGGTCCGTGACCCAGATGGAATCGAACCCCAACCGCTCGATCTCCCCCACCGCCTCCACCAGCTCCGCGCTCCCGATCTCCCGGCCGTAGTGCGTGAGACAAACCCCGAACTTCATGAATCCTCCCTGGGAACCTGCGCCGCAGAAACCCGGCATCCCATGTAGGGGCGGGTTTCAAACCCGCCCGTGCCCGCATCGCATGGCCGGTCGATACCGCCGCCTGGCATCCCGTAGCAGAATCACCGCCTCGCTGAGAGCAGCGTGAGCGGCGTCCCGGAAATCTGTAGACGGCGGGCGGCCGTGATCCGCGATCCCGATCAACCACCCATTGCGCGCGACGCAGAACAGCACGACCCCGGCAGTACCGTCTCCTGATTTCCGGGACGCCGCTCACGCTGCTCGGCACCAGCACCAGCACCGCCACCGCCACCAGCACCGACGCGCCCCTACTCCTTCCGCGTGGTGAGCTCGATCTTGTACCCGTTGGGATCCTCGACGAACGCGATCACCCCGCCGCCATGCTTCATGGGACCCGCATCGCGACTGATCTTGACTCCCTTCTGCCGCAGGTCGTCACAGGTGGCGTAGACGTCGGGCACTCCGATGGCGATATGGCCGAAGCCGTCGCCGACGTCGTACTCGTGGGTGTCCCAGTTGTAGGTCAGCTCGATGACGGCGCTGTCATCCTCGGAGCCGTAGCCCACGAATGTGTTGGTGAAGCGGCCGGATTCATAGTCCTTCTTCTTCAACACCTCCATCCCCAGTCCGTCACAGTAGAACTTGAGGCTCTCGTCCAGGTGCTTCACCCTGATCATGGTGTGAACGATTCTCATGGATTCTCCTTTCTTTCGCAGATTTGTGATGGGCTGTTCACGGCCTCCCGGATCTCCCAGCCCTTTGACCGCGTGAAGCTCACGTGGCTGAAGTCACAGGGTTTCAGATGAAAGGTGCGATACTGGTTCAGCGGGGTCCGGCTGATGCGGCACAATGCGGAAAGAATGGGGAAACTGTGGCTGACCACGAGGAGGGTGTCCCCGTCGTCGTGATTCCCGACAATGCGATTGAGCGCGGACCAGACCCGGCGGTCCACGTCAAGCAACCGCTCTCCGCCCGGCAGGTCCACGGCCACGGGTTGCCAGCGCCACTGCTCGATCAGGCCCCCAAACCTCTCGCGGACCTCGACGAACGTGAGGCCTTCCATCTCGCCGTGATCGAGCTCACGCAGGTCGGGCTCTATCTTCACGGCCACGTCGTGGGGCCCGCCGACGATCTCGGCGGTTTGCCGGGCCCGCTGCAGGTCGCTGGAATAGACCGCATCGATACGGCGGCGACTCAGGTGCGCGGCGACCTCGCTGGCTTGCCGGTGGCCCACCTCGTTCAGCTCGATGTCCGAGCTCCCTTGGCACCGGCCTTCCCGGTTCCAGCGGGTCTCGCCGTGGCGTAACAGAAGGATCTGCATGGGAGGGCGGCGCGTCAGATGAATTCCGGATGGATCTCTATCTCGGCCTTGGCCTTCAGGTTCTCGATCAACCTTCTGAACGCGCGTTGCCGCTTCTCCTCCCGTATCCGCCGCGTCAGGTCCTCCTTCTCCTTGGCCAGACCGGCCGAATCGGCCTCGATGGTCTTCCTCAGCACCATGACGTAAACCGTGTCGTCCTGGAGGTAAGCGGTCTCCACCACCGGCTTCTCCTTGGACACCGTGAGTCGTCCCAGGGGCAGCGAGAGAAACCCGATCTCGGGGATCTCCGCCTGCCTGCGCGGAAACAGGCCGGTGTCCTCCACCGTGAGCCCATGGGCCGCTGCCACCGTAATCAGATCCGGCGCTTCCTTGAGCTCTGCCAGAAGGTCTTCCCCCTTCTTCGCGGCCAGCTCTCGCGCCTTCCTCCGGGTGAGGGTCTCCGTTATCTTGTCCTTCACGTCCTCCAGGGGCGGGATCACGGGTTCTATTCTCTGTGTGGTCCCCATCAGGTACAGCACGCCGGGTGCCGAAACGATGGGCCCCACTTGGTCCGGCTTGAGGGAGAGGGCCGCGCGGTAAAAGTCCTCCACGTCCCCGATCTCGTCGAGCCTTTCACCCGCGCTGAACAGCCGCGTCTCCGACAGCTCGATCCCTCGTTTGGGGGCGACCTCCGCCAGCGGCGTACCGTCAAGCGCCCTTTCGCGGTCTTCCTCCACCGCCCGCGCCGCCCTGGCGGCCCCGCGTTCACCCTTGAGAGCCTCGACGATCTCCTCTCTCACCTCCCCGAGCTCCTTGACTTCGTCCTCCTGCCTTTCCACTGCCTTCAACAGGTGCAGCCCGATCGCGCTTTCCACCACGTCGCTCACGTCGCCTTGCTTCAGCGCGAAAAGCGCAGCGTCCAGCGCCGACACCAGTTGACCCCGGCCGACAAAACCCATGTCGCCGCCTTCGGCAGCGCTCTCGTCCCTGGAGTGCTGCTTGGCCAACTCGGCGAAGTCGGCGCCCTCCCGGGCCTGCTTCAGGACGTCTTCCAGTTGCTTGCGCGCCGCTTCCTTGTCTTCCGGCGACGTTCCTTCCGCCGGTGCCGGGATGAAGATCTGGCTGAACTTTACCGCCTCCCGCCTGCGGAACCGGCGGTCACGGTAGACGTCGTAGTAGGCCCGGACGTCCTCGCCGGAAACCTCGATGTCGGCGGCGAAGTCTTCCACGCGGTACGCCAGGTACCCTGCCTTGACTTTGAGCGGTTCCCGTAGCAGCGCACCGTTACCGTCGTAGTAGGCCTTGATCTGTTCGCCGGTGACCTTGATGTCCTGGAGAAAATCGTCGGTCTTGAGACGGACGAAATCCAGCGCGATCTCCTCGTTGTCCACCCGATAGCGTTCTTCCACCTCGTCGGCCGTGACCGGGATGGAGTGTTGGATCAGGTCCTGGAGTTTCTGGATCACCAGCGCCTCACGCTGCCGGACCTCGAACTCTCCGGGAGTCATCCCCTGTCCGCGAAGCGCCTGCTCATAGGTGTTCTTGTTGAATTGGCCCGCCGCCTGGAACGCCGGGTTGCGCGCGATTCCCTGCACCAGCTCCTCGTCGGTGACCCGAAGCCCCAGCTCTTGAGCTGCCTGCAACAACAACCGTTGCTGGATGAGCTCCTCCAGCAACTGGCCCCTGAGATTGAGCGCCTCGATGTCGGCGGGAGAGAGCCGTCCTCCGGCCAATTGCCGGTAGGTCTGAAGCATCCTGTAATAGTGGGTCTCGAGCTCGGTGTACGTGATCTTGTCCCCGTTCACCTCGGCGATGGTGACCACCTGCTCCTGTCCTCCCTGGGGGCCCACACCGACCATGACGAACGCCAGCACGCCGACCCCAAGCAACAGCAGCACCAGCCACGACCGTTTTCTTTTCCGTATCACGTCAAGCATGTTCGAAACTCTCCTCGGGGGTACCGTAATCTGTGTGGCAATCCCGTTCGCGACCTGCCGGGCACTTGGCAGAGATACAAACCGGGGCTCATTATAGGTAGCCTTGGTGATGAAGTGAAGGGCAACGGCGCGGCCGGTACGGCCAGTGCCTCTTTCCCCTTTTCCGTTTGTTGTACCATGGGTTGACTTCTGATATCGTTACTCGGGTTTCACGTTCGGCATACAAAAGGGGTGCCATGAAGTTTCTCGACAAGATCTATGGCCTCGTTTCCAACGATTTGGCCATCGATCTCGGCACTGCAAACACGCTGATCTACATCAAGAACGAGGGCGTGGTGTGTAATGAACCCTCCGTGGTGGCAGTGCAGAAAAACGGCCGCGGCGAGAAAAGGATCCTGTCCGTCGGCACCGCGGCGAAAAGGATGCTGGGGCGCACGCCTGGCAGCATCGTCGCCATTCGACCGTTGAGGGACGGCGTCATCGCGGATTTCGAAACCACCGAGGCCATGCTCGACTATTTCATCAAGCAGGTGCACCACCGTCGCTCGCTGGTGCGTCCGCGGGTGATCGTCGGGGTCCCCTTCGGCATCACCGAGGTCGAGAAGCGGGCCGTCCGAGAATCCACGGAATCGGCGGGAGCCCGGGAGGTCTACCTCATCGAGCAACCCATGGCTGCGGCCATCGGGTCGGGGCTGCCCATCACCGAACCCACCGGGAACATGATCGTGGACATCGGCGGGGGAACGACCGAGGTGGCGGTGATCTCCCTGGCGGGTATCGTTTACTCGAAGTCGATCCGGGTGGGAGGCGACAAGCAGGACGAAGCCATCGTTCAATTCATCAAGCGACGCCACAATCTGATGATCGGAGAGCGAACGGCGGAGCTGATCAAGATAACCATCGGCTCGGCCTATCCCGGCGAAGAAATCCGGACCATGGAGATCAAGGGACGGGATCTGGTGGCGGGCGTACCCAAGACCGTGCTGATATCCGATGAGGAGATCCGCGATTGCCTGCTGGAACCCATCAACCAGATCCTGGACGCCGTCCGCGTTTCTCTGGAGCGTACGCCTCCGGAGTTGGCTTCGGACATCGTTGACAGAGGTATCGTTCTGGCCGGCGGAGGGTCGTTGCTCAGGAACCTGGACTCGCTGATCAGCGAAGAGACCGGGCTTCCGGTGACCCTCGCAACCGATCCCTTGACCTCGGTGGTCATGGGAGCCGGCATGGCGCTTGACGAGATCGACCTGCTCAAGGATGTGACGATCAACTGAAAGGACGGAGGCTACACGTGCCCGCAGCCAGGACAGGGAGAACTGCGGACTCGGCCCGGTCGACGCAGCATCCCTCCAGAACTCACCAGCCGGACACCCGCTCGAGCAGAGCCGGGTATCTGGTCATCACGGTACTACACCGGTATCGGATCCCGATCCACTGCCTGTGCGCGCTGGCCTTGGCGTTCTACGTCGTAACCGTTTCATCCACCACTCCCAACAAGGGCGACCGCGTTACCAAACTCCTGTCGCAATCCGTAAGACCGCTGCAAATGTCGCTCCACGCGTTGGGCGCGGCAATGCGCAATCTGCAACTCAACTACGTGGCTTTCAAGGACCTTTGGAACGAAAATCGGTCCCTCAAGGAACAGGTCGCCGCCCTGGAGGCTGAACGCAATCGACTCTTCGAAGCCAAGCTCGCCAACGATCGCTTGACCGAGTTGCTGGAGATCCGAACGCGGATCCTGCGGGAATCCGTGGCGGCTACGGTGATCAGCAACAGCCCGAGCAGTTGGTTTCGCACCATCACGGTGGACAAGGGCACGCGTGCGGGGATCCATCAGGGCATGGCGGTCATCACACCGAAGGGAGTCGTCGGCAAGGTCGTGTCCGTGGAACAGGACACCGCCAAGGTAATGCTGTTGACGGATCACAAGAGCGGGCTTGACATCATCACACAGCGGACCCGTGTGCGCGGCATCGTCTCCGGATCGGTGGACGGAGAGCCCATCGTCAAGTACATGGGCGGTAACGAGGACGTCCGTCCCGGCGACCGGCTCATCACCTCGGGGCTGGATGGGACGTTTCCCAAAGGACTTCTGGTTGGCACCATCGTCAACATCGCGGACGACGGCCCCGGGCTGTTCCGGCGGGTTCGCGTCGCGCTGGCGGTGGACCCGTTGGTGATGGAAGAGGTGCTTTTCATCTCCGACAAACCCAGACCGGCGGTTTCCTCCGCATCAAGGGAGGACGCGGAGAAAACGCACCCGGTTACGCCATGAATGTCTCGCTGATCTTCTTCGGCATCGGCCTGGTCTTCGTTATCCTGCAGTCCACGTTCCTGCACCTTGCAAGCTGGACGCCCATCATCCCCGACCTGACCCTGATCCTCTGCGTCTATTGGGCGCTCAACCGCCCACGGGTGGAGGCCGTTTGGGCGACGTTTCTGCTGGGATACGCCATCGACATCCTGTCAAGTCCTCAACCGGGGTTGAACGCCCTGGCCTTCTCCGTGGTCTTTCTGGCGGTATACGTCGTCTTCCGCTACTTCTGGGCCAATGGCCCCCTGATCAGCGCCGTCATCGTGTTCGCAGCCGTATGGTTGAAGGTCGGCACGCTGATTGTCATATCCCCTTTGTTCGAGTTGTCGGCCGGTGGTTGGGTAGTCGTTGGCGACGCCATCCTCCGGGAAGCCCTCTTCTCCGCGCTTATCGCACCGTTGCTGTTCCTCATGCTCCGCTACATACAGACTCGCATGGAGACCGTGAAAAAACCGTCTTCCCTCGTCAATGCTTCCTCCTAGGTCCACCTCCCGTACTCTCACGGAATTTCGAGGGCGGATACGCATCTTCGGACTGTTGATCCTGTGTATCTTCGCCTTCTTGACGTACCGCCTGTGGACCCTCCAGATTCTGCAAGGCAAGCGCTACACCGTCATGTCCGAACACAACCGGATCCGGCTGGAACCCGTCCCGGCGGTCCGCGGCATGGTGTTCGACCGGAAACACCGGCTGCTGATCAACAGCCGACCCTCCTTTGACGTGCGGTATCTGGCCGACGATTCGCAAGACCGGGAAACCACCCTGCGGCGCCTTGCGGACATGGTGGAGGGCGACGGGGAGCGATTCCTCGAAGCCGTTCACCCCAGCAAGGGATCGAAAGGGGTCACACTCATACGCGACGTGGACTGGCCGTCCGTCGTAGCCGTGGAGACGCATCGACTGGATCTTCCGGGAGTGTACGTCAGCGTCAGGGCGCGGCGCAGCTACCTGACGGACGAGATGACGGCCCACGTGCTCGGCTACCTGGGAGAGATCAACAGCAACCAGTTGCGCCGACTTCGCAGAAGGGGCTACCGGCGCGGGGATGAGATCGGACAGGCCGGCCTCGAGAAGAGGTGGGAACAACATCTGGCTGGCCGCAGTGGAGGAGAGAAGGTGGAGGTGGACGCGGCCGGCCGCAAGGTCCGTGTAATCGATCGACTCAAGGCGACCCCTGGGCACAACGTCGTCCTGACCCTCGACATGGACATCCAGCAAGTGGCGTACGCCGCGTTGGAGGACAAGGAAGGCGCCATCGTCGTCCTCGATGTGAACACGGGCGCCGTCCTTGCACTGGTGAGCACTCCCGCGTTCGACCCCAACTCGTTCGCGCGGGGCATGACGCCCGGGGAGTGGCGTCAACTGACGGCCGACAACGAAACACCACTGCACAACAGGGCGTTGCAAGGGCATTTCCCGCCAGGCTCGACGTTCAAGATCGTAACCGCATTGGCCGGGTTGCAGGAAGGCGTCATCTCCCCCGATCAACCGTTGTTCTGCAACGGTTCGTACAAGGTGGGCGACCGCGTTCTCCGGGATTGGAAGAAGTACGGACACGGCCATATGACCATGCATCAGGCCCTGGTGCAGTCGTGCGACGTCTATTTCTACCAGTTGGCGCAGCGGCTCGGTGTCGACAAGATCGCCAAGTACGCGCGGCGTTTCGGATTCGGAGCGCCCACGGGCATCGAGATCGACGGCGAAAGCGCCGGATTGGTTCCCGATCGGGCGTGGAAGAAGCGGCGTTTCGGGACACCCTGGTACCCCGGCGAGACCCCTCTCGTGGCCATCGGGCAGGGCTACCTCGGCGTGACCCCTCTGCAGATGGCGAGCCTGGTCGCCACCGTGGCCAACGGAGGAACGGTGTATCGCCCATGGTTCGTACAGCGGGTGCTTTCGCCCGAAGGCGAGGTCATGGAAGAGTACGGTCCGGTCCGGTCCGGCACCGTGGATCTGAAGGCAGAGAACCTGGCTATCGTGCGCCGGGCGCTTTTCGACGTGGTCCATGGCAGGAGAGGCACGGGCAAGCGGGCGCACTCGGACATCGTGGACATCGCCGGCAAGACCGGAACCGCCCAGCTCGCGGAGATGCGCGGGGAAGCCGTCAAGAGCGCGGACCTGCCCTACGCGGTCAGGGATCACGCGTGGTTCGTGGCCTACGCCCCGGCCGAGAATCCCGAGATCGCCGTTGCTACCCTCGTGGAACACGGCGGACACGGCGGCGCCACGGCCGCGCCCATCACCAAGGAGGTTATCGAGACCTATTTTCGCGTCAAAGGCCATGAGATGGAGGACCATGAAGTGCCGGCCGTCTCGATCAACGGGAGCCCTCGGCAGATAGACCATGCAAATTGATCGCCGACTCGTGTCCAGCTTTGACTGGCCCTTGTTCATCCTGTCCATCGGGCTGGCCTTGATGGGTATCATGACCATCTACAGCGCCACCTGCAGCGTCGATGAAGAGTGCTCGCGCTACCTGGCCACCAAGCAGTCCTACTGGCTCGTCATCGGCATGGTGATGATGGTCGCGACCTTTTCCGTGGACTATCAGCGCTTGAACCGCTGGGCGTACCCCATCTACGCCGCGGTGGTCGTCCTCCTCGCCCTGGTGCTGGTCATCGGCATCACCAGCGGAGGCTCTCAACGGTGGCTGGACCTGAGATTCTTCGCGTTCCAGCCCTCGGAACTCGCCAAACTCGTGCTCGTGCTCGTACTGGCCAAGACGCTGTGCTACTACGAGCCCGGATATCCCCTCACCGCCCTCGGGGTGCCTCTGATGCTGTGTGCACCGGTGCTCCTGCTGGTGGTCCTGCAACCGGACCTGGGGACCGCGGGGCTGATCTTTCTCATCGCCATGGTCGTTGTGGTCATGTCCGGACTGCGCGTGCGGTCCCTGCTGTACTTCGCCATCGCCGCCACTGCCACCCTGCCCGTGGGGTGGCAGTTCCTCAAGCCGTATCAGAAGACCCGCATCTGGACCTTCATGAACCCGGAGTCGGACCCTCTCGGCGCCGGCTATCATGTCGTCCAGTCCAAGATCGCCATCGGCTCGGGCCAACTTTGGGGCAAGGGATATCTTCAGGGGAGCCAGAACCGCCTGGAATTTCTCCCGGAGCAACATACGGATTTCATCTTTTCCGTATTTGCCGAGGAGTGGGGGTTCTCGGGCTGTCTGCTGCTGCTGGCGGGGTATGCGTTGATGATCCTGCTCGCTCTTCGGGTCGTGCGACGGGCTCAGGATCGTTTCGGGGTGTTGTTGGCCACGGGAATGACCGCCATCCTGTTCTGGCAGTTCACCATCAACATCGGCATGGTAACCGGCCTGCTGCCCGTGGTGGGAATTCCGTTGCCGCTGATCAGTTACGGCGGATCCTCCCTGGTTACGACCATGGTGGCCGTAGGCCTGCTGATCAGCATAAACATGAGACGCAACACGCGCTAACGTGAGCCGCAGAAACCGGACGTCCGATGTAGGGGCGGGTTTCAAACCCGCCCGTGCCCGCATCGCGCTACCAGCCGATACAGGCTTCCAGATGCGAGACCTTCAGCCGAGGGCCTTGTCGATCTCGCTCACCAGTTTGGCTTTGGGAGCCGCACCCACGATCTGGCCCGACAGGCCGCCTTCCTTGAAGATCATCAGGTTCGGAATTCCCCGTACGCCATAGCGGCCGGGTGTTTCAGGGTTCTCGTCAACGTTGATCTTCACCACCTTGAGCCTGCCGTCATATTCCCGCGCCAGCTCTTCCAGCACCGGCGCGATGGATTTGCACGGGCCACACCAGGGAGCCCAGAAATCCACCAGCACGGGTATGGCCGCGCGAATGACTTCCGCTTCGAACTCGTTGTCCGCTACATGGGATATGTCCATCGAGACTTGTCTCCCTTTCCAATCGCTCTTGGCGAGGGCAGGATGCCTCGCTCCCTAGTAGGGGCGGGTTTGAAACCCGCCCGCAAATAGTGCCATGCGAGCGCGGGCGGGTTTCAAACCCGCCCCTACATTCCGGAGAGAAGATTCAACAAGGTCCGGACTCCGAACCCTGTTCCCCCTTTCGGGCACGTAACGTGATCCTTGCTGGCAAATGCGGGTCCTGCGATGTCCAGGTGCGCCCAGGGAACTTCGCTGACGAATTCCTGCAGGAACAGGGCCGCCGTGATGGCGCCGGCCGAACCGCCTCCCACATTCTTGATGTCCGCGACGTGACTCTTGATGTCCTCGCGGTACTCGGCTGCCAGAGGCAACTGCCAGAGACTCTCCCCCGCGTCGCGGCCGCATTGGATAAGCCTGCCGGCGAGCTCGCCGTCGTTGCTGAACAGTCCCGCCAACTCGTTGCCCAAGGCGACGATACAGGCGCCGGTGAGGGTGGCCAGATTGATCATGCAGTCCGGTTTTTCACGGACCGCGAGGGCCAGGGCGTCGGCGAGAATGAGCCGCCCCTCGGCGTCGGTATTCATGACCTCGACGGTCTTGCCATTGAGATACCGGATGACGTCCCCGGGTTTTTGTGCGCCGCCGTCCGGCAGGTTGTCCGTAGCCGGCACCAGGCCAATCACCTCGGCGTCAGGTGCCAACTCGGGTAGCACACTCATCACGCCGATGACGGCCGCGCCTCCCGCCATGTCCAGCTTCATGGTCTCCATGGACCGCGCCGGCTTGAGGGAAAGTCCGCCGGAATCGAAGGTGATTCCCTTGCCGATGAGAACGACCTTCTTTTGCGGCCGGCCCTTGGGCTTGTAGCGCATGTGGATGAAACGCGGTTCCTCCCGGCTGCCCTGATTCACTGCCAGGAGACCCGCCAATTTCATCTGCTCGATCTTTCTCTTGCCCCACACCTCCACCTTCAGCCCCTCGCCACGGCAGTGAGCCGTGGCCTGCTCCGACAGATAGCTGGCGGTGGCCGTGGACGGCGGTTCGTTTACCAGGTCCCGAGCCAGGCAGACGCCCGACACCGAGAGCTTGGCCCGCTTTACCGCCCGCGTCAGCGCGGTGCTCCTCCCCGACGCCGTCCGCCCGAGAATGAGCGTGCGGAGCGGTGCCGTTTGTTTGTCGTTGGACCGATACTTGGTGAAACGGTAGGCGTTGAGCAGGGCCCCCTCGGTCACCGCGCCCACGACGGATTCCGTCTGTTGGTCCGGGGGCAACATGAAAATCGCCTCGTCGGCCCATACCCGCCCGGCCTCCTTCACGGCAGCGGCACCGGCCACGCGCCAGGCATGGAGACCGTCCTCCTCATGCTTGCCCAGTCCCACCAGCAGCACGTGGCCCGCGGCCATGGCGCCGTGGGTCGCCACCAGCAGCGAAGTTCCGCGCCTGGCGGCGAAACTGCTCTTTTTCACCAGCGCACTCAGTCTGCCCTTGAGTTGGCGGTCGAGGCGCCGTACCAGGCCCTCCCCGAGGTCCTTGTCCGTAACCGGCACCGCCAGCAACGCGGTCTGGACCCGCAACGGGGCGATTTCTCTCAGCTTGATTTCCATGCAAGTCGGTCAGGAGCGGCGATCGCGAATGAGGGTCATGAACTCGGCGCGAGTCTTCTCCTCCGTGCGGAAGGCCCCCAACAGGGAACTCGTCACGATGGTGGAGTTCTGTTTCTGAACGCCGCGCATGCGCATGCACATGTGCTCGGCCTCCATGACCACCGCCGCCCCCAAGGGGTTGATACGATCCATGATGGTATGGGCGATCTGGTTCGTCAGGCGTTCCTGGACCTGCAGGCGGCGGGCGTATGCGTCCACCAGCCGCGCGAGCTTGGAAACACCGACGATCTTCTTGCGCGGGATGTAGGCCACATGGGCCTTGCCGTGAAAAGGCAGCATGTGATGTTCGCAGAGAGAATAGAAGTCGATGTCCTTCTCGACGATCATCTCCTGATAGTCCTCGGTGAACAGGGCGCCGTTGATGATCTCGTCCGGATCCTCGCGATAACCGCCGGTCAGAAAGGTCCAGGCCTTGGCCACCCGCGTCGGGGTCTCCCTGAGCCCTTCCCTGTCAGGGTCTTCTCCGAGTGCCTCCAGGATGGCTCTCACGTGTGCTTCCAGGGACTCTGTCGGTTTCTCGGTGTTGTAGGCAGGCATTTGAACGGACATCAAGGGAACGTAACATCTGCCCGAAATCGGGTCAAATCGACCTCCGCGGCGGCGCCCCGGAATTGTGATTGACCCTCGAACCCCCTACAATGGAGCCATGGTTCGTGTACCCGACATCGCCACCGAGGACGACACCTCTCATCTCGTCACCCTGGAAGAAATCAGCCGGTTCGTCGACGAAGCCGAGGACTTGCAAGGATGCCTCAACAGCATCGCCGGCATCGTGGCCAAGCGCATGCAGACCGAAGTCTGCTCGGTCTATCTCCTCGATGCCGATAGCGGGAGATTGACTCTCAGCGCCACCAAGGGGCTGGATCCGGCGGCCGTGGGACGCGTGTCCATGCTTGCCGGCGAGGGCCTGGCCGGGCTGGTAGTGGAAACACGGGAATCCGTGATGGTCATGGACGCTCCGTCGCACCCTCGCTTTTTGTATTTTCCGGAGACCGGCGAAGAACGCTACCATTCCTTCTTTGGCGTTCCCGTCAGCGCCCAGAAAACACCCATCGGCGTGCTGGTGGTGCAGACTTCCCGTCCGCGTGACTTCATGCACGAGGAGGTCCGTCTCCTCAAGGCCATTTCCGCCCAGGTTTCCACCATCATCGTCCACGCCCGGCTGGTGGATTCTCTCAAGGACAAGGAGCGTGAACGCAAGCAGTCCCGGCAGCGTATGGTCAGCGCACTGCGACGGCTCCGGTCGTACGAGGGAAGGGGAAAGGAACGAACCAGCGAGCCTCCGAGAAAGTTTCGCAGCCGTCTGACCGGGCTCGCCGCCTGCCCCGGCTTTGCCTACGGCAAGGCCTACATCATGCAGCGCCTGATGGACCTGGACGCCATCGGCAAGACCCGCACCGCCGATCCCCAGGCGGAGATCGAGCGTTTCCGTTCCGCGGTGCAACGAGCCGTGGCCCAGGTGGAAGAGATCAAGACCCGCATGATTGCCCTCATTTCCGAAGAGGCGGGGGCAATCTTCGACGTGCACGCACTGGTGCTGAAGGACCCCGTGCTCCAGAACGAAATCGAAAACCGGATCCTCGAAGAACACCTGACCGCATACTATGCCGTCAGCAGCACCTACCGCGGACATATGCAAACCGTCAGCGAGGTCGGCGACCGGTACCTGAAGGAGCGCACGGCGGACATCCGTGACGTCGCCCAGAGACTACTCGAGAACCTTTCGGACTCCGAGGACAAGCCGCTCGTGGTACCGGAAGGAGGAGCGATTCTGGTCGCGGAGGACCTCTCTCCCGCGGATCTGGCCCTCGTCGAAGGCGATCGCTTTCAAGGTATCGTGCTCGCCACGGGCGGCGTCACTTCCCACGCCTCGCTCCTGGCCAAATCCTTTGAGATCCCCACCGTGGTGGCGGCGGAGGGGCTGTTGGAAAGCATCCGGAAAGAGGATTCGTTGATCGTCGACGGCAACTCCGGGGTCGTGTTCATCAACCCCAACAAGGACATCGTCGGCGAGTACGACCGGCTGGAGCGCCACTATCTCGCCGTCAATCGCGAGCTCGACGAGATGCGGGATCTGCCGGCCCAGACCACCGACGGCCACCGGGTCCACCTGCTCGCCAACATGGGCCTGCTCACGGACATTCGGTTCGCGCAGAATCATGGCGCCGAGGGCATCGGCCTCTACCGCACCGAGATTCCGTTTCTCGCGTATCACGACTTTCCCACCGAGGCGCAGCAGTTCGCCCTCTATCAGAAGGTGGTGGAAGGGATGAGCGGCAAACCGGTCACCATCCGTACCCTCGACATAGGCGCGGACAAATATCCTCCTTACGTGAGCATCGCCCGCTCCGAGCCCAATCCGTTCCTCGGGTGGCGTTCCATCCGCATTTCCCTGGAGGTATCCGAGACTTTCAAGATGCAGCTCCGGGCCATCCTGCGCGCGGGCGCGTTGGGGCCGGTGCGCCTTTTGATCCCCATGGTCTCGAGTCTCGAGGAGATCCTTCGGGTCAAGGCCATCCTGCACGAGGTCAAGACGGAACTGGTCTGGCGCCGCGTCCCTTTCGATGACGACATGGAACTGGGGATCATGGTCGAGGTGCCCGCGGCGGTGCAGATGGCGCATCGGATGGTGGAGGAGGTGGATTTCGTCAGCATCGGCACCAACGACCTGATCCAGTACCTGTTGGCCGTCGACCGCGGCAATCTCAAGGTGGCGTCTCTCTACGAGCCCTTTAACCCGGCGGTCCTCTCCGCGCTCAACCATGTCATCCGGGCCGCCAAGGACAACGGCAAACGCGTCGCCATGTGCGGGGAGATGGCCGGGGACCCGTTGTCGACCCTGTTGCTGATGGGGATGGGCCTCGAAGAGTTCAGCATGGAGTCCCTGTCCATTCCCGTGGTCCGGAAGCTGGTGCGCTCCGTGAGCTATGAGAGGGCATTCGCCATCGGGCAGGCGGCTCTGCGGATGGACAGGGTCGACCAGATCAAACGCTATCTCTTCAGCGAAATGCGTGCCCTCGGTCTGGTGGAGTTGATGGAGCTTTACCGCTAGGACGTAGGGGCGACCCGCCGGGGGCGACCGCCGGTCGCCCCTACCAGAAGGGACCGGCGGCGGAATGACGACCCTTCCCCACTGTTGACACTCGAAGCCGCCTGGTTCCTTGCCTCGACCCTCGCTAAGTGGCGGTGGTCTCTCGGTTCCCGATCCCTTCCATCCGCTGGCATGGCCGTTGCCTTCATGTTCGTTCATGAAGGAACCCCCGTCCGAGACCAGACCGGCAACCTATCCGGTGGTGGAGCAAGACGACTCCCCGGAAGACGTCGTCACCACGTACCTGCCACTCGTCGAAAACATCGCTCGCCAACTCCATCGCCGGTTGCCGCCGGGCAACGATCTCGATGCCCTGGTGAACTCGGGCGTGGTGGGACTACTCGAGGCCCTGGAGCGATACGATCCCGAGCGGCGTGTATCGTTCCACGTCTACGCCCGACACCGTATCCACGGGGAGATGATCCAATGCCTGCGCTCCCTTGACTGGGTGAGCCGTTCGATCCGGGCCTGGGGAAGGCGAGTCACCGAGGCGCGCAGGCAACTCTCCGGCCACCTCTGTCGGGAAGCCACTTCGGAGGAAATGGCAAAGGAGCTGGGTCTACGGTTGGAGACCTACCACAAGATCAACCACCGCGTCAGGGAGCAAGGGTGGTTGAGCCTCGACGACCCTTCTTGCGGCGGGCCGGACCTGGTCCTCGACGGGAACGTTTCGGGACAGGGGCTCTATCAGGACCCGGTCGCGTGCGTGGAGCACCGTGACTTGGTCGACAAGCTGAAACGCGCCGTGGCGCTGCTCCCGGAACGTGAACGTTTGGTGGTGACCCGGCGCCACTACCAGGAACTCAAGTTCAGGGAGATCGGAGAAGAATTGGGACTGACGGAAGGGAGGATCTGTCAGATCTACGTGCAAGCGCGCAAGCGCCTGCGGAAGGCGCTCGGCGATTGAGCACCGGACTTTTGCCTGGGGGGCACTTCCGGGGGATCAGCCCCCGGCCCGTATGTCGGCGATCTCGTCCTTGATCACCTGCCACCTCGGCGAGTCCTCCTCGTACTGTTGGGCGGCACGCTCCAGGGAATCGATGGCTTTGCCGGTCTCGTCCCGAAGCAGGTAGGACTGCGCCAGGTAGTAGTGGGCTTTCCCGGGCTGATTCAGCTTTCGGTAGGCATAGCCGAGCCGCCGGGCGGCTTCGGGCCAGTACGGCGCGAGCTGACGCACCCTGAGATACGAACGCGCCGCCTGCCGGAAGCGCGACTCCTTTTCGAGAAGATGACCCCGGTACAGGTGGGTGACGGGGTCGTCCGGTTCCCGCTCCAGCATGCGTTCGAAGGCGGCGTGAGCCTTGGCGAATTCTTCGGTGTGGATGTACACCCGTCCCAGATCCCGATCCAGGTTCGGACGGGTCGACTTCAACCGGGCCGCCCTTTCCAGCATTTCCCGCGCGCGAACCCAGCGTCCGGTGGCGGCATAGGCGATGCCCAGCGAGTGCGCCGGCGCGGCCGCATCGAGACGCCGTTCATGGGCCTTCTTCAGCCGCTCGACCACGGCATCGGGCTCTTTTCGCAACTCGATCAGCAGCTTGACTCGTTCGACATCGTCGGCATCCCTGAAACGAGGGCGCGTGAGTCCAAGAGCGCGGATCGATGCCGTCAGATTGGCGATCCGTTTCTGGGTCAGAGGGTGGGTCAGCAGATAAGAGGGTCTGCCCACGGGATTCAGAATCCGCTCGCGGTACATCCTCTTCATGAAGTCCACCGAGGCCTCGGGATCGTAACCCGCGCGTGCCAGATACCCGACGCCCAGATTGTCCGCCTGTTCCTCCATCTGTCGGCTGAATTCCAGTTGCCGGGACATGGCCAAGGCGGGGCCGGCAAGCGCCACGGGCCCAAGGACGGGCGCCAGGAACACGCCAAGCATTCCGATCAGCATGGTCGCGTCCGTATTGGAAGACAGGGTAGCGAAGTGCCGCGCGTTCACGTGGACGATCTCGTGGGCGACGACCGAGGCCAGCTCGTCGGAGGTCTCCACCCTCTGAATGAGTCCCGAGTGGACAAAGATGCTCCCCCCGGGTACGGCAAATGCATTCATCGAGCCGTCTTCAATGACGAAGAAGCGGTACGGATATCGGGTGTTCCCTACTGCCTCGAGGATCCGGCGGCCGATCCGATCGGTGTACAGCGCCACCTCGGGGTCCTCGATGAACTTGAGGCGTTGCCGGGCCTCTCGCCGGAACTGGCGGCTGACCCGGATCTCTTCGTCCTGGGAAAGGGCGTAGGCAAGCGGCACACGGAGAAACGCCATGGCGCAGCACACAAGCAGCAGCACCGCAACGCAGGAGTGGAAGGCTCTCCGCATGCCTTAAACTCTATCCGAGGCCATGGACCGGGTCAATACGCCAGCGGGCTTGTGGCGGGTAGTGATCGATCGAGCACCCAACCCCTCTCCCTCTGGGAGAGGGTGGCCGAAGGCCGGGTGAGGGCGCCACAACAGCCCTGCCTGTCCCCGCGGGCCGGGGCACCCTCACCCCGACCCCCTCCCAGAGGGAGAGGGAGTCGGAGGGCGGGCAGGCGGGACGTCGCGGGTGCAGGTCGGTCTCACTCCAGCCCCAGCCAGACGAACAGGTCGCCGGTGGGAAAGGGAAGATGGAGCATCATGTCGAAGATGCCGGCGAAGAACAGGTAGGCCGCCGCCGTCAAGATGATGGTGATGGGCCAACGCTCCCGGGCGCCGACCTTGAGGTAGAGAAAGGTCGCCACCAGGGACGACAGCACGAACCCCAGCAGCCATATGGAGAGGAAGAAACCCACCACCCAGGCGCTGATGGCCGCGGTTCGCCGGCGCGTTTCCTGCGGGGAGATTTCCTCGACCTCCTCCACGCCCTCCTCTCCGTGCACCACGACTCTGGAGGTCTTCATGATCTCCTTCACGAAGACCACCGCGCTGATGACAAAGGCCGGCAGCCCGACGACCACCGGGAACAGGGCGGCGCGCTCCTCGTAGGCGCCGAAGCCGAAGAAACACTCGCGCAGAACGTAGGCGAACACCGCAACAAAGCAGAAGGCGAAGATGCCATTGGCCGTGCGCTCGTTGCGTGAGATCGCTTCCACGGTCTTGGTGATGCCGGGCACCTCGAACGCGGCTTCGTGCCGCTCGGCGCGCTTCCGTTCCCGGTAGGCCTGAAACATGGGGTAGCACATTCCCGCGACAATGAGCGCGGTGATGATTAGCACCCCCGGCCGCAGCATGAATCCGGCGCCGTAAACCTTGGTGGCGATGAAGAGGTTGTTCTCCGCGATGCCGCCGAGAACGAGTCCCAGCAGCAGCGGCGGCCGCTGCCAGTCGAACCGGACCATGAGCCACCCCACCGCGCCGAATATCACCACCATCACCATATCGCCGAAGGCGTTGTTGACGGCAAAGCCCCCCAGATAGATCAGCAGCAGGAGAAACGGAATGAGGAAGGTTCCTTTGACGAAAGTGATCTTTGCGAGCTGATTCAAGAACAGCAGGCACACGGCGACGGTGATGATGTTGGAGACGACGATGATCCAGACGAACGAGAACGTGAGGTTCAGGTGCTTGGCCGGATCGAGCAGGTCCGGTCCCGGCACGATGCCCTGGATGATGAAGGCCCCCAGCAGGATGGCCATGGAAACGCTGCCCGGGACGCCGAACGCGATGGTCGGAACCAGGGAGCCCCCCTCCTTGGAGTTGTTGGCCGCGCCGGGCCCCAAGACACCTTCAATGGCGCCCTTGCCGAATCGGCTCTTGTCTCCCGGCGAGCTCTGCACCGCGTGCGCATAGGCCACCCATTGGGCCGGCCCCCCGCCGAGTCCAGGGATGAGGCCGATGTAGGAGCCGATGGCGCTACAGGCCAATACCAGCTTCCAGTGCCGGAAGGTATCTATGACACCCTGCATGACGCCGCCCAGCTTTCCGGTGGATTGACGCGCGATGCTCGTCCCCTGCACCGACAGGTCGATGATCTCGGGAATGGCGAACAGGCCCACCGTCACCGACACAAGGGACAGGCCGTCCCACAGGAAAAGCGCGGCATCCTCCCCGATGAGGGCATCGAAAGTAAAGCGCGGCACGCTCTCGATGGGATCCAGACCGATGGTGGCCAGGACGAGTCCGAAGGCGCCGGTGCACAACCCCTTGAGCATGTTGCCGCCGCTCAGAGACGCCACGAAGGTGATCCCCAGAAGGGCCAGCATGAAGAATTCCGAGGAGCCGATGGAAAGCACCAGAGGTTGCACGATGGGAATGGCCAGGGCCAGGGCGAAGGCGCCGAAGACGGCGCCCACCAGCGAGCTCATGAGCGCGGCTCCCAGGGCGCGGCCGGCTTCCCCCTTCTTCGCCATGGGATGGCCGTCGACGATGGTGGCTGCGGTGATGCCCTCGCCCGGAACGCCGAAGAGGATCGACGTGATATCCCCGGTGGTGGCGGTAACCGCGTTGGAGCCAAGAAGAAACGCAAACGCCGTGGTGGGATCCATCTTGTAGATGAACGGCAGCATCAGGGCGAGGGTCGTGGCGCCTCCGAGTCCGGGCAGGAGGCCCACAACGAAACCGATGGCAATGCCGATCAGCATGAACAGGAACGGATCATTCCCCGCGGGCGAAAACGGCAGGATGCTGATCAGGCCGGTGTAGAATGCGTTAAAATAGTCCATACGGTTGATCTCTGAACGTCAGGTGTTCGAACGAACGGGAAAGCCCTCACCCGGGAAGGGCCGTTTGGCGGTAACGTCTTGATATGTATCGGAAGAAGGTCCGTTTTGAACGTGCCTTTATCGCTCAAAAACCCGGTACCTGTCAAGCGATGGACGGCGACTGTCAGCGCAGTGCGATCAGGCGGGTGACGCCCGCCAGCTCACTTTGCCGCCAGCGATTCGTAGCTCGTGCCCTCGCCGTTGTCCCGGCTCACCGGAAGACCCATGCCTTCCCAGCCTTCGACCACGACCTGCCCATAGGGGTCGCGCATGCCGCCGAAGCCGCCGCGCACGCTGGCCACGTCCTGGTAGCCCTGTTGCTCCAGAAGGTTCGCCGCGCTGTTGGACCGCGGACCCGCCTTGCAACCCAGCAGCAGCTTCCGTTCCTTGGCGAAATGGCTGGCCACCACCTCGACGAAGTCCTGGTTGTAGACCATGCCTTGCGCCGGATCCTGGAACGCGATGGGGATGTTGACTGCTCCCTCGGGATGGCCGGCGGTGAACTCCTCCACCGTGCGCACGTCGATGTACACGGCCTGGGCGTCCTGCTGTAGCGCTTCGTAGGCTTCCTGCGGCGAAATGTCTTTCACGGTCTTTCCCCTCGCATGTTGAACGGGTCCTTCTCACAAAGACGCCGGCAACGGCGCTCGTGTCCTGTCGTTCAAGTACGACACGGGGCTCACATGCCCATCACGTTGTAACCCGCATCGACGTGGATGGTTTCCCCGGTCACGCCGCTCCCCATGTCGCTCACGAGATAGACGGCCGTCCTGCCGATCTCGGCGGCCTCGACGTTGCGCTTGAGCGGCGCCCGCTCGCCGGCAAGGCGCAGCATGTCCCGGAACCCGGCGATGCCGGCGGCCGCCAGGGTCTTCACCGGACCGGCCGAGATGGCATTGACCCGTATCCCCTCCGGACCGAGATCGTAGGCCAGATAACGGACGCTGGCCTCCAGCGCCGCTTTCGCCACCCCCATGACGTTGTAGTTGGGGACCACCTTCTCGGATCCCATATAGGTCAGCGTCACCACCGCGCCGTCGCGCCCCTTCATGAGCCTGGCGGCGTGGCGCGTCAGCACCACCAGCGAATAGCTGCTGATGTCCAGCGCCGTGTGAAAACCCTCCCGTCCGGTCTGCACGTAGGGTTGGGACAGGTCTTCCTTTCTGGCGTAGGCGATGGCGTGTATCAGGATATCGAGGCCGCCCCATTCGCGGCCGACGGTCTCGAAGACCGCTTCGATCTCCTCGTCCCGGGTGACGTCGCATGGCAGGACGAGAGTGGACCCGATGCCCTCGGCCAGGGGCCGGACGCGCTTTTCCAGAATTTCCCCGGCGTAGGTGAAAGCCAACTCCGCCCCCTGGGCGTGCAGCTCCCGCGCCACCGCCCAGGCAATGCTCCGGTCATTGGCCACGCCGAAGATCAACGCCTTCTTGCCTGCAAGGATTCCCGACATTCCCGACTCCCGCTCGCATGCGCTCCGAGGCTGGACCCGCCGGAGCGCTTCGCTTGGTTGGCCCTACTTCAATCCCCGTTGCCAGAGGTACTCCGTCTCCCCCAGATTCTTCCCCACCCATCGCCCCAGCACAAAGAAGAGGTCGCTCAACCGGTTGACGTAACGCAGCGGCCACTCGCCGACGTTCTCGATCTGCGACAACCGGAGGATCTCCCGCTCGGCCCGCCGGCACACCGTACGGCACTGATGGAGCTGCGCGCTGATGCGTCCTCCTCCCGGCAGGATGAACGACTTGAGCGGCTCCAGCTCTTCTTGACACTCATCGATGACCCGCTCAATCCGGGTCACCTCCTCCTCGCCCATGCGGTGCATGCCGTCGTAGGTGAAATCCTCGGGGGTCGCCAACTCACTGCCCAGGTCGAAAAGCTCCTGCTGGATCTCCTGGAGCATGGCGTCGAGCCGGAGGTGCAGCTCGCGCTGCCCCTTCCCTTCCTCGTTCCAGGCGCGCACCAAGCCCACCACCGCGTTCAACTCATCGACCGTGCCGTAGGCTTCGATTCGGGCGGCGTCCTTGGGAACCCGCTTCCCGCCCACCAGCGCGGTCATGCCGTCGTCGCCGGTGCGGGTATAGACGCGGGTGATTCTGATAGCCATTTCCGAGGCCCTCGTTCATGACAGAAAGACGCGAACAAGCGTATCGGGTTCGGGGAAAGAAAGCCAATCATCACCGGCAAACCAAGTGGCTGCACGGTCTGTTTTGTTCAAGCATCGAAGATGATAGTAAAAAAGAGTGATGCCGATGATGTCCCGCTGCCACAGACCCCTCCTCCAGGTATGCCTCGTATTGCTGGGCTTGGCGGCCCTGTCCGGCTGCATCCGAGAGGAGGAAATGAAGCTCGTCTACGCCCAGCGTTGCGCGAGCTGCCACGGCCCTGCGGGCAGGGGGGACGGCCCCATCGCCAGGGCGCTCTCGGCCAACGTGCCGGATTTCCGCCACACCGTGGACAACCGCGACGTGTTCGAGATCCGCCGGATCATCAAGGAAGGCAAAGGCATCATGCCCGCCTTCCAGCCCGCCCTGGAAAAATACCAGATCCAGGACATGGTGCGCATGGTGCGGGTCCTGAGCATGGAAGGGCGTGACGTGGAGTGGTGGGAGAAGTTCGAGCCTCTCGTCTGGGCCCACTGCTCGGTGCCCTGGCAGGCCGTTTACGATCTCGACGCCGCCGCGAAGAAGGACAAGCGATCGTGAAACCGCTCGGCGCCGCACCTCAAAAAACCGTCATTCCCGCGAAACAGCGTGTGTCAAAACTCCATCCGAGAGAGGCAACAACCCCCCGAAACGTGATTCCCGCGAAAGCGGGAATCCAGGCGGGGTGTGGTGGGGAAACGCCGCTGTAGCGCCCCTCCCCCCGCCCCTGGATTCCCGCTTTCGCGGGAATGACGTTTCGGGGCGGCGGCACCTACTCAGGCGGCGGCCCCGGCAGGCGCCGGTCCGAGCGGCGGCATCGGCTTCTTGGGCCGGATGCTGAGGGCGAACGCCGCGGCCATCAGTCCCATAAAACCGCCGGCGAAGAACGCCATCTCATAGTTGCCGACGTAGTCGTACAGCAGGCCGCCGGCGTTGGCCATGGCGAACCCGCCTATCTGGTGCGACAGAAAGATCCAGCCGTAGATCCGGCCGATGGACTGCTTGCCGAAGGTCTGGCCGGCGAGGGTGACCACCGGCGGAACCGTGGCGAACCAGTCGAGTCCGTAGATGACGGTAAAGATGAGGAGTCCGCTGGTGTTGTCCACCAGCGTCAGATAGAAGAGCGCCAATCCCCTCAACGTGAACACCGCGGCAATCAGCTTGCGGGGATCGACCCGGTCGGTCAACCAGCCGGAGAACAGCGTCCCGACGATGTTCATGGTCCCCATCAGGGCGAACGCAAAGCTGACGGTCCCCACCTCGAATCCCTCCTCCAGGGCATGAGGGATCAGATGGGTTCCGATCAGCCCGTTGGCGGTCCCGCCACAGACGGAGAACACCCCGCACAGGAGCCAGAAGGTGGGCATCTTGATGGCGTCCCGGATGCCCATCACCGGTCCCACGGGTGTTGCCGGCGGCATGGCCCCGCCGCCACCGGTAAGCCGGATCTTTTCTTCTCGGGGCCCCTCCTCGTAGGGTTCCAGGCCGACGTCCGCGGGGTTGTCGCGCATGAGCAGCCAGACCATCGTCACCGCCGCGGCCGCGCAGGCAACCAGCACGTAAGAACCCATGCGCCAGCCTATGTATCCGATGATCAGGAGCATGAACGGGGCGAAGACGATCTGTCCCGAAGAGCTGCCGCTGCTGAGAATCCCCACCGCGAGTCCCCGCCGGGCGTTGAACCAGCGATGCGCCACCGAAGCGGAGAGTACCCCGGACATGCCGCCGGCCCCCAACCCCACCAAGACGCCCCAGGTCAGCCAGAAATGCCAAAGCTCGGACACGAGAGTCGTGCCCAGCAGACCCGCCGACAGCAGGGTCAGCGAGGTCATCATGACCCGGCGCGGCCCGTACTTGTCCAGAATCCAGCCCACCACCGGAGCGGCGACGCCGTAGAGCAGGAGATTGATGGAGATCCCGAAAGTGATGGCGGAGCGAGCCCATCCAAACTCCGCTTCGAGCGGAAGGATCAGCACGGTGGGAACCACACGGATGCCGGCCCCGTTGAAACTGGCGAAGAAGGTCACGGCCACGATGAGCCAAGCGTAATGAAACGGCAACGGGATGGGTGGGCGCGGCTGGGTATCCGGGCTGGCGGGTTGATTCATCCAATCTCGCTTTCTGTGGGAGCGGGGGAACAGGGATGCCTCTGAAGGCCGATCCCGGATCCCCGTTCCCTGATCCCTGCTACTTCGGCAACGCGTCGCGCATGGCCTCAGTGTACTTGGCGTAGCTCTTCACGTAGTTTTCCAGGTCGGCCTGCGCCGCCTTGGAGTCGCCGGGGACGATGGGGCTCTTGGACTTGGCCAGGAACTCCCGGTATTCCGGATCGTTCATGGTCTTCACGAACAGATCCTCCAGGATCTTCATCCTGTCAGCGGGGAGGCCCGGCGGCGCCACGATGCTGCGGCCCACGTAGAGGCGGAGATTGAACCCCTTCTCGATCGCGGTCGGAGTATCGGGAGCGTTCACCGGCCGCTGGTCGTGCAGGTGGAGAACGGGCCTCACGTCGCCCGACTTGATGTAGGTGGCGGTGGTGGGGTGATCGATGGGCTGCAGATAGACGTCGAAGTCATTCCGGATCATGGACGGTATGCCCTCGCTGGTGCCGCGGTACCCCGACACCACGTCCATATGGATGCCGAGCTCCTTGGCTGTGACGAAGGTCGGAATCCAACGCGCCACGCCGATGCCTTCCACACCCCACTTGACCCGTTTCGCCTTCTGGAGGTCTTCAAGAGTATGAAACTTGGAGTTCTTGCCTACGATGAGACTGTAGGGCTCGGCTCCGACCCGTGCGATATAGGTGAACTTGGTGACGTCGTAGCCGGTCTTTGCGACTCCGCTGATCAACTGCTTCCCGAGCATGCCGTCGGTGAACAGGTGCCCCAGCGTGTATCCGTCGGGCTTGGCCCTGTACATGGCCACCGTGCCGATCACCAGTCCGCCGCCCGTGATGTTCTTCACCACGAGATGGACACCCTTGGGCAGGTATTTCCGCATGGTCCTGCCGATGCCTCGGGCCAGCCGGTCGAAACCGCCACCGGGAGATCCCGCGACGATGATGATGATATTCTTCTTCGGAAAATCCGCCGCCGAAACGACGGTGGACTGCGCAAAGGCCACCAGAGTCAACAACACAGCGATGGCAACCCACTTTCTCATACCGATCCTCCTGTTCATAGACGCCGTATCTGCCCGATTTTTCGAGGTTCCCTAAGAAACACCATCGGGTGGCGTGTTGTCAAACCGGGATTCTTCAGACGCCACCATGCAGGTGTTGCAACGAGAATCGATGATGGCATAGTGCCCTGAGCGAGTCACGCCCGTCGGGGCCAGGAGGAAGCCGTATGGAGATCCGCAAGCTCATCACCATTGTCGAGGAGACCCGGCGCGAACTCGGCCGGCCGGTCGAGCCTGCGACGCGTCAGGCCGCGGCGATCGCGGTCATCGCCAACCCCTATGCCGGTGTCTATGACGAGGAGCTCGAAGAGTTGCAGAAGGCGGGGGCGGAGCTCGGCGGCCTGCTGGCTCAACGCGCCATCGATGCGCTGGGGATCGACGGGGCGGCCGTCCACAGCTACGGCAAGGCGGCGATCGTCGGCGAAAAGGGTGAGCGGGAGCATGCCGCGGCGGTGATGCATCCCCGGCTGGGCCGGCCGGTGCGCGAGATCGTCGGCCCGGCGCGCTCGGTCATGCCCTCGACCAAGAAGGTCGGCGGCCCGGGGACGGTCATCGATTGCCCGCTGCACCACAAGGACGAGATCTGGAAGTTCAGCCATTTCGACGCCATGCAGGTCTCGATCGCCGATGCCCCGCGCGCCGACGAGATCGTGGTCGTCCTGGCGATCAGCGACTCGGGCCGGCCGTTCCACCGGGTCGGCGAGGATCTGGCCGCCGCCGACGTGATGTCGAAGGACAAATAGACGACCCCCATCGCGCCTCTTCGGCCCCAGGTCAAGGAGACTCTGATCGAGTAAGACCCTTCGCGGCCCGACGGGGAAGTGTAGGGGCGGGTTTCAAACCCGCCCGCGTTCGGCCACTAGTAAACCATCCGGCGAGGAAGGAGTTGACGACGCCCTTCGGCGTTTCAGATTCACACCACACTGCGACAAGCGGAGGACGAGGCAATGCGCTCCATGGTCATCGACATCCACGCTCATTTCACCCCGCCCGAGTGGATCCGGGCCATGCGACGGGACGGCGCGCGGCACGGGTGCCATATCGAGGAGGACGGCTCCGGCGGGTTGTCGCTCCGGGTGGGTGAAGGCCGTCCCGCGGCGCTCCAGCCGTTTCTCTCGGACCTTCCGGCGCGTTTGAGCGCCATGCGGGAGCGAGGGCTGGACCGGCAGGTGCTGTCGCCGCCCATGACCATCGTGACCTACCAGTTGGAGGGCGTTCACGGGCAGGCGGTGTCGCGGCTCTTCAACGAGACCAACGCCGAGGCCGCGCGCGGGACGCCGGGACTGATCCCCGTGGCCACGGTTCCCATGCAGTCGGGCCGCGAAGCGGTGGAGGAACTCCGGTACGCGGTGGAGCGGCTGGGCATCCGGATGGTGGAGATCGGCACCCACATCAACGGCGTAAACCTCGATGACGAGTCGTTCCGGCCATTCTTCGAATGCGCCGCCGACCTCGGCGTGCTGGTGCAACTTCATCCCCACCGCGTCGCGGCCGCGGACCGGCTGAACCGGTATTTCATGAACAACCTCGTGGGCAATCCCATGGACACCGCCATCGCCGCCGCCTCGCTGATCCTGGGCGGCGTGCTCGAGCGCTATCCCACCCTGAACATCTGCCTGGTGCACGGCGGCGGCGCCCTGCCCTACCTTCTCGGCCGGGTGGTCCACGGCCACGGAGCGGTTGCCGCGGCCCAAGCCGTTCCCGGCAATCCGGAAACATACTTCCGCCGTTTCTACTTCGACACCATCCTGCACGACCCGCGCATGCTGGCGTTCCTGCGCGAGCTGGCAGGAGAGGAACGGCTGCTGCTGGGCACCGACTATCCCTACGACATGGGTGAGACCGATCCGCTGGGGCTGCTGGAGCAGGCCTGCCTCGGAGAGTGCGACGCCGTTTGTGGGGGAAACGCGGCGAGGCTGCTGGGGCTGGATTCCGGTTCCGTAACGTAGACTGAAACAGGTAGGTCGGATTAGCGAAGCGTAATCCGACATGGCCGGAGTGTCGGGTTACGCCTTCGGCTAACCCGACCTACAGGGAGTAGGAGACTCAGGACGAACGGAAAATGAAGTCATTCCACAACCGTTCGTCCTGAGCCCTTCGACAAGCCTGTCCTGAGCTTGTCGAAGGGCTCAGGACAGGCGGAGCGTTAGCGAAGCGGAGTCGAAGGACGCCATTCAGCGAGGCAGCCGAGCTACTCCACCCGGTGGTCGATGGGTGGCAGCGAGCGCAGGTAGACGGCGATGGCGCTGAGGTCCTTGTCGGTCATGTGCTCGTAACCGTGAATGATGACCCGCTCCATCAGACCCTGGACGTTGTCACCGTCGGGCTTGTAGGTGCTCTTCAGCAACTCCACCATGTCCTCCACCGACCAGTCGCCCACGCCCGTGGCCTTGTGCGGCGTGATGTTGGGCGCGGTCTCGCCCTCGGGTCCGTCGGCGGTGCCCGCCATCAGAAGCTCCCGCTTGAGCCCGCCGGCCCAGTCCCGGGGCGTGTGGCACTCGCCGCAGTGGGTGACGGCCTGCACGAGATAGGCGCCCCGGTTCCATTGGACGGACTTGTCGGGGTCCGGCGTCCACGGCCCCTCCTTGAAATACCGCCACTTCCAGCCCGCAAGCAGAAAACGCCAGCCGAAGGGGGTCGTCAGCTCGGGCGCCCGGTTCTCCCTGCGCACGGGCTTGACCGTGGACAGGTAGGCCTTGATGGCCAGGATGTCCTGGTCGGTCATGTTCGTGAAGGAGGTGTAAGGGAATGCGGGAAACAGGTGCCGGCCCTGGCGGCCGAGGCCGCTTCGCATGGCCCTGAGGAAGTCTTCGTCGCTCCAATGGCCGATGCCGGTCTCCGGGTCCGGCGTGATGTTGGTGCTGTAGATGACGCCGAAAGGAACCTTGATGGCGTAGCCGCCGGCGAGCTCGGGGCCCTTGTTGTCGTCGTCGGTGTGACAGGCGATGCACAGGCCGGCCCGGACGAGGTATTTCCCGCGCGCCACGGGGCCGTCGTCGGCACCGGCCGGGGACATCCACAAGAACACACTTAGCGCCACCCCGGCGGCCGCGTATCCCCTCTTGCATCGAGCCACGGTCATTTCCGGCAGGCTCCTCCCGGCGTTCACCCGTTGCGGCACACGATGAGCTCCCGCGGGCAATCGTGCATGTTCTCCAGCCCGCTATCGGTCACTCGCATCATCTCGCCGAACTGGACTCCGCGCAACCCGTCTTCGGTGACCACGTTGGGCTGAATCACCAGACACATGTTCGGCTCGAAGCGGAAGTCGGGCGGGGTGCCGCGGGTAGTCTTCCGGGTCCGCAGGATCGGCGGCAACTGGCTGGCGCCGTGGACCACGTCGTCATAGACCGTGAAGCCTCGCTCGTGGACCACGTCCGCGGCTTCCAGCACTTCCGCTGTCCCGGCCCCCGCCTTGATGACGCCCGCGATACGGTCGAAGGCCTCCATGGCCACGTCGTGGAGGCGCCGGTACTCCGGGGTGGGGTCCTCGCCGATGGTGAAGGTACGCAGGACCTGTCCGGTGTAGCCGGCGTAGTTCGTGCTGATCTCGGTCACCAGCACGTCGCCTTTCCGCAGGATGCGATTGGACAGATGCTGCTGGGGCACGCCGCCCTTGGGGTCGTGCATGGAGGTAGTGATCATGAAATGGATGCCGTTGATGCCGCCCTTGCCCAAGTAGACGTCCTCGCAGATCCGGGCCAGCTCGTGTTCCGGTATGCCGGGCCGTGCCCGCTCGCGCAGGGCCGCCACCGAGTCGTCGCTCATGGCCGAGGCCTGGCGCAGGCGCTCGATCTCCTCGGCGCTTTTCACTTGGCGCTGATCGCGCATCTCAGCGCTGAAATCCACCCAACGGACCCCGGGCAGCGCCTCCACGAGCCGCAGGTAGTGCCGGTAGGGTACGCTGCCGCAGAGACCCACCGAGCCCTTCTCCAGGCCCCGCTCCTTCAGGTTTTCCAGCACCCTCGGCACCGAATCCACCGAGCCCGTAGGGCTGGAGCCGCCGAAGCGGACATCGTCAATGATGGCCATGCGCTTCGCGTTGGGCAGGTGGTTGGACAACTGCACGAACAGCGTGGGCTCCCCCTGGCGCGGATAGATGAAGTAAGCCTCGGAGGTGGTGAGCCAGTTGCACAGGTAGTGGATGTCCGGCGCGGTGCGGCTGCCGTAGAACACCACGGCCTCGAGGCCCAGGCGGTCCATGTGCGCCTGCACCGCCGCGTGGCGGCGTTCGTACTCGGCGTCGGAAAAGCTGAGGTAGTTGGGATCACAAGCCATGGAGGTCCTCCGTTAGTCCGGCATGGCGTCCTTCGACTTCGCTTCGCGGAGCGCGAGCGGAGCGAAGTCGAAGGACGCCATCAGCCTTTCCTACGCGGTCGCCAGTCCGGGCCGAGGCGGCGCCAGCGCGGCCGGCTGGTCCTTGGCGATGGCCATCGACATGAACACGGCCAGCACGGCCAGCACCCCGCCGGTGAGGAAGGACGGACCATAGTCGCCGAACACGTCGTAGGCGATGCCGCTGCCCTGGGCCATGGCGGCGCCGCCCAGTTGGTGCGCCAGAAAGATCAGGCCGTAGATGCTGCCCACCGAGTTCTTGCCGAAGGTGTTGCCGGCAATGGCCACCACCGGCGGCACCGTCGCGAACCAGTCCAGGCCGTAGAACACCGCGAAGACGAACATGCCGGCGGGGCCGGTGACCGACGGCAGGATGAACAGCGCCACCGCCCGCAACGCGTAGATCCCGGCCAACACCTTGCGCGGGTCCATGCGGTCGCAGAGCCACCCGGCCCCCATGGTGCCAACGAAGTTCAGGCCGGCCATGATCCCCACGGTTATGCTGGCCACCTGGTGGCTGATGCCGATGTCCAGGGCGTGAGGGATCATGTTCGCCCCGATGAGGCCGTTGGATGTCCCGCCGCAGATGGCGTAAGCGCCGGCCAGGAGCCAGAAGGTGCGCGTCCGGACCGCGTCCCGCACCGCGGTGTTGGTCACCGGCGCCACGCCGCCGGGCCTCGCGGCCGCGGCCGCGTTGGCCTCCGACTCGCCCAGCGCCTCCTCCCCCACGTCGGCGGGATCGTTGCGCATGAGCCACCACACCAGCAGGAAGGCCACCACCGCCACACCCGAAAGGGTCATGGCGGCAAAGCGCCAGCCCCAAGCCACGATCAGGCTCAGCACCACCGGGATGAAGATGAGCTGCCCGGTAGAGCCGGCACTGTTCAGCAGGCCCAGCACCACCCCGCGGTGGCGTACGAACCAGCGATGGGCGACGCTGGCGGCCAGCACCGACGAGATCCCGCCCGCGCCGGTGCCGACGATCAGGCCCCACACCAGCAGGAACTCCCCGAGCCGGTTGATGTACGCGGTGGCCCCCGCCCCCACCGCCAACAGTACCAGCGCCACGAGCATCACCACCCGCGGTCCCCGGCGGTCCTGGACGCGACCGGCGAAGGGGCCGATGGCGCCATAGAGCACCAGGTTGATGGATACGGCGGCGTTGATCGCGCCGCGGCTCCAGCCGAACTCCGCTTCCAGCGGCCGCACGAAGGTCTGCGGCGCGGCGCGGATACCCGCGGCCAGAAGCGACGCCGTGAAGGTCGTCGCCACCACCACCCAACCGTAGAAGAACCGGACGTTCAGCGGATTGCGCCGCCGCGGGTGCGCGGTGTCGGATGTCGTGCTCATCGGTTCGCCAGTTCGCCCTTCCTTGCGCAGCCCGGGAACAGGCGGGTTTGAAACCCCCCTTTCACTCGTCAGCACTGACACTCAAGGATACGCTCTGGGTGCCAGTAGTTACACATTTTTAAGGAGTTATATAAGAACCTCGACGCCAGACATGATCACCGCCCGCACTCCGATGCGCTCCGTTTCCCTTTCCGGTGTTGACTATCGGGTTGACTCTTGCGCAATCCACGCTATCATTCCCCCATGGAACAATGGAACATGGAACACTCCGAAAAACTCACTGCCAAGGTCAAGCTCACCCTGAACAAACGCACCGTAGACGCTCTCAAGTCCGAAGACAAGCCCTGGATCGCCTGGGACGACAAGCTCACGGGCTTCGGCGTCCGGGTCCACCCCTCGGGCGCCAAGTCCTTCCTCGTAAACTACCGCGCTGGCAACGGCGGACGCAAGGCGCCCAACAAGCGCGTGGTGGTGGGTCGCGCCGGGCGGGTCACCCCGGACCAAGCACGGCGCCTAGCCCAGGAACTCTTGGGGCGTGTCGCGGCAGGCGACGACCCTGCGGAAGAGCGGGCCGAAGCGCGAGGACTGCCGAGACTCGACAATGCCTGCGAGGACTATATCGCTTCCGGCCACGGCTGGGCGGCCAGCACCGAACGGGGTTATCGGCGCTATTCCGCTCTCTATCTCGGCGACTGGCTCTCCCGCCCTCTTGACTCCATCACCCGCCGCGACATCGAGAGCCGCTTCCGGTTGCTCACTGAGCGCCACGGAGAGATGCCAGCCAACCAGTGCCTATCGTTTCTGCGCTCGGTGTACCGCAGGCCCTGTGTGGATTACGAGGGTTTGCGCAACCCGGTGGAGCAGTGGCTTGCGGCCGGGGGGCGCTACCACCGCAAGACCCGGAAGCGGATATCGTCTCCGGCCGAGGTGCTGCCGTGCTGGCGGACAGGGATGGAGGCGGCGGTCAGGAACCCGGTACACCTGGACGTGTTTCTTCTCGGGCTCTACACGGGTATGCGGCGGGGAGAGATCATGCCGCTTCACTGGCACGACGTGGACCTGGAGAAGGGGCTGTTCCGGGTGGAGGAGACCAAGACAGGCGTCCCGCTTGAACTGCCGGTGACGCGCCAGCTCGGGGAGATCCTGGCGCGGCGGCTGACCGAGAGGGAGGCTGTGCCGGCGGAGCTTCGCGGGTGGGTGTTTCCATCGCCGACGAGCGCTTCGGGGCATGTGGAGGAGCTACACGCGCACTACGAGGCCATCGGACGGGTAGGCGGCGCCAAGTTCTGGTTTCATGGGTTGCGCAACTGTTTCATCACCGTGGCCGAACGGGAGCTCATGCTGCCGCGGTCTTTGACCAAGCGTCTGGTGAACCACGCGCGGCCCGGCGACGTGACCGAGGGCTACGCCGCGGACTGGACGGTGGGGCAGCTGCGCGAGCCCGCGCAGCGGATCGCCGACCGCATCGACGAGCTGATGAAATGTTGAGCTCAACATTTCATCAATAATCGTAAGTAGACGGGTTTTGCGTACCGGTCTGGACACGAAGGCCTCAATGACGAAGTCTTGTCAGCGCTTTCCGCCAAAGCCGGCGAGGAGGTTCACGCCGACCGTCCGGTCGTCCAGCACTCCGGCCATCTCCTCGTGCGACGGACCGAAGAATCCGCCGCGGACGTGCCCTTCACGGTCCGAGAAAGCGTTCCGTGTGACGCCGATGTCGTACTCCAGCCGCGGAGCCCGAAAGGCGCTGGCCATGCCGCCGACGTGCACCGTGAGGTCGTCGAACAAGGCCGTTCCCTGCAGAGTCGACAGCTCGACCTGAAGC
Organism: uncultured Binatia bacterium (SeqCode); assembly: GCA_965221155.1. Classification (GTDB taxonomy): domain Bacteria; phylum Desulfobacterota; class Binatia; order UBA9968; family JAJDTQ01; genus JAJDTQ01. The sequence continues at coordinate 5,321,032 of OZ244869.1, forward strand.
TCCGCATCGCCGAAGACCGGCGGCAGCGTCGCCCGTCCCAGGTCCACGCCGATGAGCGAGCCCGACCAGGTGACGTTCCCTTGCAAGGCCGCGTGTGCGGCAGCGAAGGTCGCGCCCGGGGCCATGCCGAATGCGTCGGCGGCGGCCCGCAACGTATCGGTCGCCTCGACGATCCGACTGCCCTCGTATTCAATGGTGCGCTCCACGCCCGCGCCCCAGGCGCTGTATTGGCCCCAGGCACCGTAGCCGTAAAGCTCCGGCTCGGCGGCGGTTTCAGCGTCGAGGATCTCGTAACCGATGTCGTCAAGAAAGGCAAAGTCGAGCTCGGACGGGAGATAGACTTCCCTTCGATCGCTGCAATACGCCATGATCGAGGTGCAAACCCCGAGGTGACCCCAGTCCACCTCGGCGCCGGGGGTGTGTGGCGGTACAGGCCTGTTGTCCTGGTTCACCCACTGGAACGGCACGGGTGCTCCGCCGTTGGCTCGCATGGCCTCCGGTCCTTCGAACGTGTAGTCCGTCGTGTTGGTGAAGCGCGTCTTCGACGGGAACACCCCGGAGGAGATACCCAGCGCGTGCCCGATCTCGTGAACCATCGTACCGGTTGACTCGCGATGATCGCTTGACAGCAGGACCCCGCCGAATGGTGGCTCGTAGTCATCCGCAGTTCTTTTTCGAGGCCCCCTGGCGCCGCCAGTGGACGAGCCTCCGGAACGCTTGTCCACCACGAAGATCCGCAAACCGTTGGTCGTCACATCTTCATCAAGCACGGCCCACAAGACGTCATGAAAGCGAATTTCGCTGCCCTTGTTCAGAGTATGCGTGCCGAAGTCGTCCAGGAACCGCCAGGACCAGGCCTTGCCGGCACGTTCCATCCGGGCGCGAACCGCCGCATCAACGTCCGGAGCAAACCGCCAGTCGAATTCCATATTGAGCGTGCCCGCCGGGCCGCCCTTCCACCGGCCGTACGTGATCCCGTCCCGCTCGCCGATGATCTCGATGTCCTCGGGCTGCACGTTACGGAGCAGCGTCCCGGTCTCGGCCGAATCGCCTCCGGCCGCATTGATCAAATCCGCCAGGGAGCTCTTTCGGCCGGCGATGTCCGCGGCAGCAACCGCGGACATCCCCAAAGCCGCCCGCAACGGCTCCGGATCGTTCCAGTGGTCCAGGAGGTCCTCGGCCGTCGGGTTGTCTCGCTCGTATGTCGGATGGCTGAACATGAAGGTCGGGATGCCGCCCGTCCTGGCATACTCGGCGGTACCGTCCGTCGACACCCTCACCACGCACGCGCTGCCACGGGGGGGACATGTCACCACGACGTTCCCGTGCTCTTCCGATGCGCCCGCGGCCACCGTGATCTCTCCCGCGCCCAGCCCATGTCCCGACGGCAAACCCCACGAGTCATACGCCGCGCTCACCGTCGGAACACCGCCCGTCCTGTCGAATACTGCCGTCCCGTCTGCCGACACCGTCACCACACAGGCACTGCCTCCCGCAGGGCATCTCACCACCACATTGCCTTGCTCCTCCGATGCCCCCGCCGCTACCGTGATCACCCCCGCGCTCAGCCCATGCCCCGAAGGGAGCTCTAAAGCCGGCGTCGGGTCCACCGGCTGCGGTAGCCCGCCTCCACCGCTGCCTCCACCACAACCGGTCAACGCCATGGTAAGTACTATAACCGCAATCAACACGTCCGCAGCCTTGTGAATAGTTTTGGACATAACGACTTCCGCTGGGTTTTCTAACTGGCCCTGCACACGGGCAAGGACACTCAAAGACGGCGAATGTCCTCGGGCACCCTCGGTCTGACGATGATGAGATTCTGATCTGCGTCGAAGGAGACGTCCGCGTAACTTCCAGCACACCTCAGTTACCGACGTTTGTCGTCTTTCGCCGCGCTCACCGTGACGCAGACCCGCCAATATCGCCCGATCATAGACGATTTATCGTGAAATAGGTGTGACATGTTTTGCGAATTCAGTGGCAATACCGTGAATTCTCGACGAATATCAAAAAATCATCGCCCGCAGCCGCCACCGCCCGACTCCCGCACTACCGGCTGGCCGGATTGCGGCGTGCGGACGGCGATTCGCCAACCGTCCGGGCGCGGCAGCGACGGGTGACGCGCGCCGGCCTCGCGCAGGGCAGCACATCGTCGACATGGGCGTGGATGGCCGTGAGGAGGCGCTTGCGGGGGCCGAGCAGGCGACCACGGTGTAACGGTCGACGCCGCTCGTCACGGCGTGGCTCGCCAGCGTGGAGCGGCACTCGTGGATGCCCACGCCGGCGAGCACGCGAAGCCTTGTGCCGGTGCGCGGCAGGGCGTTGAGCACCGCGCGGGCGCCGCCTATCCACCTGACCTCCGAGGACCGTGCCCCGGTGAACAGCAGGAGCCGGACTGTTACAGAACGGCAAACCGCGGTTGAAGGCTGGCCGGTCGGGACTCGCTCAGTGCATCAGCGATCCGTCGAAAGTGCAGCAACCAGCGCACCGGCAACCGCTCAGTGATGATCACGGGCGACGCGCCGCTGCCGACAGTGACGGTCAGTGAATGACCCGAACCGGTTGCAGTCTCTCAGGCATTGATTCGTTGCCTCGTGCCACACTGCCGCCCGCAAGCCGCACCGCCCATGCGGGAACTGCTTCGGCCGGTGCTGGCGCTCAGGCGCCGCTCGGGCTCACGGCCCAAGACACAGGGGTTGCAGCGCGCGTTGGCTTGAGGACACGGGAAGCGGGATAGCGACGCCATGCGGCGTTAGGAGGCCACACCCGACGCATCAGTGATGCAGGGCGCGTAAGGCTGCCCGTGCGCTGCCTCGCATGCCCTGATTGTTGACCCTTCGCAGCCCTGCGCGTCCCTGTCGTGCCGGAAACAGTGATACCAATCTGGTAGTTCATGCCCCTGCGCACGACCACGCCGGTTCCGCTACGCCCTGTCGCCGTTGAACCCGCCGCCCGATCACAGATACCAAATTGGTGGCGCGCAGACCTGCGCAACGCTATGACTGATACCAAACTGGTATCTTTGAATCCGCCGCCATTCGGCCGCGTTTCGACACCGATTCCTGCCCCCACACGGGCCACACTCGCGACGAGAGACCATGGTTCACACCCTCCAGAAGAACATCCGCGTCACCCTCGAGCAGTGGGAGCGCATCGAAACGGCCGCCGACGAGCGCGGCACATCGGCCAACCAGTTCCTCCTCGAGCTCGCCATCAAGGCGCTCGACCGCGGCCAATGGCCACGCACCGAGGCCGAGATCTACCTGCTGCGCTCGGCGATGTTCACCGCCCAGGCCACGGCCCGCGACATGGCGGCGGCCGGACGCGGCGACGAGATCGAAGAAATCGCCCGCAACATCTCCAAGATCGCCCCGGAATTGCCGCCCGAGAAGGACGAAAGCGGGTGATCGTTCGACCTCTGCGCCGAAAAATCACACAGCGCCACGGTCGCTTTGGCCCAAAGCCCGGCGCCACCATGACGCTCAACGGGACAACGCAAACGCCATGACTCAACCTCCGAAGCCCAGTCCCGAGATCAAATGGGACGGCAAGACGTGGTCCGTGACCCTGCCCGTGGAGCGCGGCAAGGTGCTCGAAGCGAAATGGGAGCAGGGCCACACCTACGTCGTTCGCATCCCCAAGGCCGGGACCGGGTCGTGGAGCTTTGGATTTGAGACTCCGATTCCGGACTGCACCTTCGTCGATCTGAACCCCGACACCGAATACGAGGTCCAAGTCCGGGCGAAACACGCCGCCGGAGAAGGCGAGCCCGCTCATCTCAGGATGCGCACCGACCCTGCCGGAGCGGCAACCAACATCGTTCCCTTTCCCAAACGCTGACGCGCGAAGGCGAACCCCCATGGACGGTGGAGGCGAGCGAGCCCTCGTCGCCCACCAGCACGGTCTTCGCGAACGCCGCGCGCATCTCCTTTTCCCCCTTCGCGGTCATCCGCCCCGCCGCGACGCCGCCGTAGCGCGCGAGGAAGCGCTGCAGGGTCTCGGTTCCGATGCCGGCCTCGGCCGCCAGCGTGCGTGCGGCCGAGGCCGAGGGCGCGAGGCCCCGGATCCGAATCGCCGAATGCCGAATCGCCACCGCAGCCAGGCCACGCCCCGCGCGCACCGTCCGGTCGGCGCGGGGCAAGGGGAACGCAACCGGTTGCCAGGCGCCGCGCCGCCTGAGAGAATGGGTGCTGTCCGGTGAGAACCGGTGACCGCGTCGGCCGGGAATCACCGGCTACATCGGCGAGACTTCGATCCTCTTGTCCATCTCCTTCTCGTCGAGCGTCATCTCCCCCCCGGTCCAGACCCAGGACCCTCCACACCGAGAGCCGCTCGCTCACCGCGTAGCGCAGGTAGGGGTGCACGCTCGTGAGCGTCGCCTCCATCTCGCTGCGCCCGTCTCCAGAGCGAAGACCCCCTCGGGCGCGGGAGGGCGCCACGCCCCCCAGGAGGGGGCCTTTCTCGTAGTCCACGCCCAGCAGGCCCGACGTGACCTCGCCGTCGACCGACACGACCGTCTTCGCCCTTGAAATTCGACCGCGCCCCGCGCGCCTAGATCGACCATTGGCCGGCAGCCCGGGCTCGAGAAGCGCCTGGAAGAGCACAACCCGCCGAAGGAAGCGCGCTCGTATCCGTGTGGCGGGAAGGCTTCTCTCGCGAACGGCGTCGACGAATCCACCCTCGTCGAGATCGAGGTCCGGGCCCACAAGCGTGTGATCCGCCGGTCCCGCCGCGATCACAGACCGTCCTCCACCGACAGCGTGTAGGTTCCGCTATCGGAGCCGTAGGCGCCGGCCGCGACGTAGTAGGTCCCGGCCGCGTCCGGCGTGAACGCCAGGCGGCTGTTGAGGCTCCAACCGCCGTCGTCGTCCAGCGTGCCCGAAATCAGGTTCCCGTCGGCGTCATGCACCCCGCGCAGATAGGGGTCATCCAAGGTGCCGTCCTCGGTCCGCGAGCCCTTCAGGTCGATCCGGTAGGTCCTTCCCGCTTCCAGGGTCACCGCGAACCAGTCGTGGTCGCCCCCGGTGTCGATCTCGCCCGCGGCCGATCCCCCGACCGCGACGGCGCCCGTCGTCGTCGTGTCGGCCGCAAGGTCGGCCGACTCCCCGGCCACCGGCTCTTCGGTCACAGGCGGTGCGGACGCTGGCTCCTCGGTCACCGACAGCGTGTAGGTTCCGCTACCGGAGCCGTAGGCGCCGGCCGCGACGTAGTAGGTCCCGGCCGCGTCCGGCGTGAACGCCAGGCGGCTGTTGAGGCTCCAACCGCCGTCGTCGTCCAGCGTGCCCGAAATCAGGTTCCCGGCCGCGTCATGCACCCCGCGCAGATAGGGGTCATCCAAGGTGCCGTCCTCGGTCCGCAAGCCCTTCAGGTCGATCCGGTAGGTCCTTCCCGCTTCCAGGGTCACCGCGAACCAGTCGTGGTCGCCAGCGGTGTCGACCTCGCCCGCGGCCGATCCCCCGACCGCGACGGCGCCCGTCGTCGTCGTGTCGGCCGCAAGGTCGGCCGACTCCCCGGCCACCGGCTCTTCGGTCACCTGCGGTGCGGACGCCAACTCCTCGGTCACCGACAGCGTGTAGGTTCCGCTACCGGAGCCGTAGGCGCCGGCCGCGATGTAGTAGGTCCCGGCTTCGTCCGGCGTGAACGCCACGCGGCTGTTGAGGGACTGACCGCCGTCGTCGTCCAGCGTGCCCGGGACCAGGTTCCCGTCGGCGTCATACACCCCGCGCAGATAGGGGTCGCTCAAGGTGCCGTCGCCGGTCGGGCTGCCCTCGAGATCGATCCGGTAGGTCCGGCCCGCCTCCAGGGTCACCGCGAACCAGTCGTGGTCGCCAGCGGTGTCGACCTCGCCCGCGGCCGATCCCCCGACCGCGACGGCGCCCGTCGTCGTCGTGTCGGCCGCAAGGTCGGCCGACTCCCCGGGCTCCGGCTCTTCGTTCACCGGCGGCGGGACTACCGGCTCTTCGGCCACCGGCTCTTCCGCCACCGGCGGTGCGGACGCCGGCTCCTCGGTCACCGACACCGTGTAGGTTCCGTTACCGGAGCCGTAGGCGCCGGCCGCGATGTAGTAGGTCCCGGCCGCGTCCGGCGTGAACGCCAGACGGCTGTTGAGGCTCCAACCGCCGTTGTTGTCCAGCGTGCCCGAAATCAGGTTCCCGTCCGCGTCGTAAATACCCCGCAGATAGGGGTTATCCAAGGTGCCGTCCTCGGTCCGGAAGCCCTTCAGGTCGATCCGGTAGGTCCTGCCCGCTTCCAGGGTCACCGCGTACCAGTCCCGGTCGCCCCCGGGTCCGATCCGGCCTATGGCCGAGCCGCCGACCGCGACGGCGCCCGTCGTCGTCGTGTCGGCCGCAAGGTCGGCCGACTCCCCGGCCACCGACTCCCCGGCCGTCAGCTCCTCGGTCACCGACAGCGTGTAGGTCCCGAGATGCGATCGGTCGGCGCCGGCGGCGATGTAGTAGGTTCCGTCCGCGTCCGGCGTGAACGCCAGGCGGCTGTTGAGGGCCTGACCGCTGTCGTCGTCCGGCGTGCCCGAAATCAGGTTCCCCTCCGCGTCATACACCCCGCGCACATAGGTGTCGGAAAGCGTGCCGCGGCGGGTCGCCCAGCCCTCGAGATCGATCCGGTAGGTCTTGCCCGCTTCCAGGGCCACCGCGAACCAATCGCGGTCGCCAGCGACCTCGACCTCGCCCGCGGCCGAGCCGCCGACCGCCACCGCGCCGGTCGTGCCGGTATCGGCCGTGAAGTCGTCCGGGGGACCGACCGTGACATCGGCGACCGACACCGTGTAGGTTCCGCTACCGGAGCGGTAGGCGCCGGCCGCGATGTAATAGGTCCCGTCCTCCTCCGGCGTGAACGTCGCCCGACTGTTGCGGCCTACACCGCCGTCGTCGCTCGGCGTACCCGAAATCAGGTTCCCGTCGGCGTCATGCACCCCGCGCAGATACGGGTTACTCAGGGTGCCGGCGCCGCTCCGCGAGCCCTCGAGATCGATCCGGTAGGTCCTGCCCGCCTCCAGGGTCACCGCGAACCAGTCGCGGTCGCCAGCGGTCTCGACCTCGCCCGTGGCCGACCCGCCGACCGCCACCGTCCCGGTCGTGCCGGTACCGGTCGGGTGATCGTCCTGGAATTCGTCCGTGATATCCGTCACCGACAGCCTGTAGGTGCCTTGCCAACCTCTCCAGGCGCCGGCCGCCACATAGTAGGTCCCGTCCGCGTCCGGCGTGAACGTCACCAGGCTGTTGTAGTCCTCGCCGCCGTCGTCGTTCTGCGTGCCCGGGACCAGGTTCCCCTCCGCGTCGTGGATGCCGCGCAGATGTGTGTACCGTAAGGTGCCGGCGCCGGTCCGCGAGCCCTCCAGGTCGATCCGGTAGGTCCTGCCCGCTTCCAGGATCACCGCGAACCAGTCGCGGTCGCCCCCGGTCTCGACCTCGCCCGTCGTCGACCCGCCGACCGCGACCGTCCCGGTCGTGCCGGCACCGGCCGCAAGGTCGGTCGACGTCACCGACAGCGTGTAGGTGCCGACATGGGAGCCGTAGCCCCCGGCCGCCACATAGTAGGTCCCGTCCTCCGCCGCCGTGAACGTCACCCGACTGTTGTGGCCCTCGCCGCGGTCGTCGTCCGGCGTGCCCGAAATCAGGTTCCCCTCCGCGTCGTGGACCCCGTACAGATACGGGTCCTCCAAGGTGCCGTCGTCGTTCCAGGAACCCTCGAGATCGATCCGGTAGATCCTGCCCGCTTCCAGGGTCACCGCGAACCAGTCGCGGTCGCCAGCGACCTCGATCTCTCCCGTGGCCCACCCGCCTACCGCGACCGTTCCGGTCGTGCCGACACCGGCCGCAAAATCGTCCGCGACGCCTTCCGAGACATCCGTCACCGACAGCGTGTAGGTGCCTTCGTAGTCGAAAGCGGCGCCCGTCGCCACATAGTAGGTCCCGTCCTCCTCCGGCGTGAACGTCACCGGGCTGTTGCCGCTCCAACCGCCGCCGTGGTCCGACGTGCCGGCGAGAAGGACGCCCTCCGCGTCGTGGACGCCGGACAGATATGGGCCATAGAAGAGGCCGGCCCCGGTATGCGAGCCCTCCAGGTCGATCCGGTAGGTCTTGCCCGCCTCCAGGGTCACCGCGAACCAGTCGCGGTCGCCCGAGGTCTCGACCTCACCCTTCGTCGAGCCGCCGACCGCCACCGTGCCGGTGGTGCCCGTCCCGGCCGTAAAATCGTCCGCGACGCCTTGCGAGACATCCGTCACCGCCAGCGTGTAGGTGCCTTCTGTATCACCGCCAATAGCGCCGACCGCGCCGACGCCGGCCGCCACATAGTAGGTCCCGTCCTCCTCCGGCGTGAACTCCATGCGGCTGTTGAGCCACACACCGTCGTTGTCGTTCGTCGTGCCGGCGAGGAGGACGCCGTCCGCGTCGTGGACCCCGTACAGATACGGGTCATTCAGGGTGCCGGCCCCGGTAGGCGAGCCCTCCAGGTCGATCCGGTAGGTCTTGCCCGCCTCCAGGGTCACCGCGAACCAGTCGCGGTCGTTTTCGTACTCGATATCGCCCGTGGCCCACCCGCCGACCGCGACCGTGCCGGTGGTGCCCGTCCCGGCCGCAAAATCGTCCGGGCCGCCTTCCGTGACATCCGTCACCGACAGCGTGTAGGTGCCTTCCCGGTATCTATAGGCGCCGGCCGCCACATAGTAGGTGGCGGTCTCGTCGGCCGTGAAGGTCACCCGACTGTTGCGGCCCACACCGTCGTCGTCGTCCGTCGTGCCGGCGAGGAGGACGCCGTCCGCGTCGTAAATGCCGCGCAGATTGGGGTCCCGTAAGGTGCCGCCGCCGGTACGCCAGCCTTCCAGGTCGATGCGGTAGGTCCGCCCCGCCACCAGCTCGACCGCGAACCAGTCCTCGTCGCCCCCGGTCCAGATCTCGCCCGTCGTCGAGCCGCCGACCGCCACCGTGCCTGTGGTGGATATGTTTGCCGAGTAGTCGTCAACCATGATGCGTCTCTCCTATAAATGAAATAAGCCAAAAACAACTCGCCTCAAGAGGTTCGATGGAACAGGATCGGTAGCTCGCCCGGGGCGGGCTGGATCCAGGCGCTCTTGAGGCGGTAGCGACCTCGTCGCCGTGCAGCGTGTAGATCGCGTAGCAGAAGGCATCTCCCTGATTGACGGCCGTGATCCGCCGATCCCGCCGCGATCACAGACCGTCCTCCACCGACAGCGTGTAGGTTCCGCTACCGGAGCCGTAGGCGCCGGCCGCGACGTAGTAGGTCCCGGCCGCGTCCGGCGTGAACGCCAGGCGGCTGTTGAGGACCGAGCCGCCGTCGTCGTCCAGCGTGCCCGAAATCAGGTTCCCGTCGGCGTCATGCACCCCGCGCAGATAGGGGTCGGAAAGCGTGCCGGCGCCGGTCCAGGAACCCTCGAGATCGATCCGGTAGGCCGTCCCGGCTTCCAGGGTCACCGCGAACCAGTCGAGGTCGCCCGCGGTCTCGATGTCGCCCGTGGCCGACCCGCCGACCGCCACCGTGCCGGTCGTGCCGGTACCGGTCGGGTGATCGTCCTGGAATTCGTCCGTGATATCCGTCACCGACAGCGTGTAGGTGCCTTGAACGTTACTATTAAAGTCACTTCGATAATCATCATAAGCGCCGGCCGCCACATAGTAGGTCCCGTCCTCCTGCGCCGTGAACGTCACCCGACTGTTGAACCACACACCGGCGTCGTCGTTCGTCGTGCCGGCGAGAAGGACGCCGTCCGCGTCGTGGACCCCGTACAGATGCGGGTTACCCAGGGTGCCGGCCCCGGTATCCGAGCCCTCCAGGTCGATCCGGTAGGTCTTGCCCGCCTCCAGAGTCACCGCGAACCAGTCGCGGTCGTTTTCGTACTCGATGTCGCCCGCAGCCGATCCCCCGACTGCGACGGCGCCCGCCGTCGTCGTGTCGGCCGCAAGGTCGGCAGAAGTTTCGGTCACCGACACCGTGTAGGTGCCTTCTGTATGACCGCTGGAAGCGCCGACGCCGGCCGCCACATAGTAGGTCCCGTCCTCCGCCGGCGTGAACGTCGCCCGACTGTTGCGGCCTACATCGCCGTCGTCGTTCGTCGTGCCGGGGACCAGGTTCCCGTCCGCGTCGTGGACCCCGTACAGATACGGGTCACGAAGCGTGCCGGCCCCGGTATCCAAGCCCTCCAGATCGATCCGGTAGGTCCTGCCCGCCTCCAGGGTCACCGCGAACCAGTCGCGGTCGCCAGCGGTCTCGACCTCGCCCGTCGTCGAGCCGCCGACCGCCACCGTGCCGGTGGTGCCGGTCCCGGCCGCGAGGTCGGCCGGCGCTTCGATCACGGACAGCGTGTAGGTGCCTTCGTAGTCTCCATAAGCATTAGCGCCGGCCGATATGTAATAGGTCCCGTCCGCGTCCGGCGTGAACTCCAGGCGGCTGTTCCAGCCCTGACCGCCGTCGTCGTCCGTGGTGCCCGGGATCAGGTTCCCGTCCGCGTCGTGGACCCCGTACAGATACGGGTCATGAAGCGTGCCGGCGCCGGTACGCGAGCCCTCGAGATCGATCCGGTAGGTCTTGCCCGCCTCCAGGGTCACCGCGAACCAGTCGCGGTCGTTTCCGTGCTCGATGTCGCCCGTGGCCGACCCGCCGACCGCCACCGTGCCGGTCGTGCCGGTACCGGTCGGGTGATCGTCCTGGAATTCGTCCGTGATATCCGTCACCGACAGCGTGTAGGTGCCTTGAACGTTACTATTAAAGTCACTTCTAAAGTCACTTCGATGATCATAAGCGCCGGCCGCCACATAGTAGGTCCCGTCCTCCTGAGCCGCAAACGTCACCCGACTGTTGAACCACACACCGCCGTCGCCGTTCGTCGTGCCGGCGAGAAGGACGCCGTCCGCGTCGTGGACCCCGTACAGATGCGGGTTACCCAAGGTGCCGGCCCCGGTATCCGAGCCCTCCAGGTCGATCCGGTAGGTCTTGCCCGCCTCCAGGGTCACCGCGAACCAGTCGCGGTCGTTTTCGTACTCGATGTCGCCCGCAGCCGATCCCCCGACTGCGACGGCGCCCGCCGTCGTCGTGTCGGCCGCAAGGTCGGCAGAAGTTTCGGTCACCGACACCGTGTAGGTGCCTTCTGTATGACCGCTGGAAGCGCCGACGCCGGCCGCCACATAGTAGGTCCCGTCCTCCGCCGGCGTGAACGTCGCCCGACTGTTGCGGCCCACACCGCCGTCGTCGTTCGTCGTGCCGGCGAGAAGGACGCCGTCCGCGTCGTGGACCCCGTACAGATACGGGTCACGAAGCGTGCCGCCCCCGGTACGCGAGCCCTCCAGGTCGATCCGGTAGGTCCTGCCCGCCTCCAGGGTCACCGCGAACCAGTCGCGGTCGCCAGCGGTCTCGACCTCGCCCGTCGTCGAGCCGCCGACCGCCACCGTGCCGGTGGTGCCGGTCCCGGCCGCAAAATCGTCCGGGACGCCTTCCGTGACATCCGTCACCGACAGCGTGTAGGTTCCCGTGTAGGTTCCGCTACCGGAGCCGTAGGCGCCGGCCGATATGTAATAGGTCCCGTCCTCCTCCGCCGTGAACGTCACCCGACTGTTGAGGCCCACACCGCCGTCGTCGTCCGTCGTGCCGGCGAGAAGGACGCCGTCGTCGTCGTAAATGCCGCGCAGATACGGGTCACTCAGGGTGCCGCCCCCGGTACGCGAGCCCTCCAGGCCGATGTGGTAGGTCCTGCCCGCCACCAGCTCGACCGCGAACCAGTCACGGTCGTTTCCGTACTCGATGTCGCCCGTGGCCGACCCGCCAACCGCCACCGTGCCGGTCGTGCCGGTACCGGTCGGGTGATCGTCCTGGAATTCGTCCGTGATATCCGTCACCGACAGCGTATAGGTGCCTTCCCGGTATCTATTATAGGAACCCGCCGCCACATAGTAGCCATAGGCGCCGGCCGCCACATAGTAGGTCCCGTCCTCCTGCGCCGTGAAGGTCACCCGACTGTTGTAGCCCACACCGCCGTCGTCGTCCGTCGTGCCGGCGAGGAGGACGCCGTCGGCGTCGTGGATGCCGCGCAGATACGGGTCACTCAGGATGCCGGCCCCGGTATGCGAGCCCTCCAGATCGATCCGGTAGGTTCTGCCCGCTTCCAGGGTCACCGCGAACCAGTCCTGGTCGCCCCCTGTCTCGACCTCGCCCGTCGCCGAGCCGCCGACCGCCACCGCGCCGGTGGTGGATGTGCTTGCCGAGTAGTCGTCAACCATGATGCGTCTCTCCTGTAAATGAATAGGAATAAGCCAAAACAACTCGCCTCAAGATGCTTGGGATGAACGCTTCACAGACGCATGCCGCTATTTTCGACGTCTACTTCTCGATTTTCTGATTTGCCTTGATTGCGAAGACTTCCAACCGAGGAAGACCGGGGCCGCAACGCCGGAGTGTATTTTTATCGCCTGGCCTTTTTGTATCAAATTGATCGTCACATCGTAGTTTATGGACCACGAGTCGGTTTTCTTGTTGGGCTTGATGTTCGTTGCGAAGGCAAATATGGCATTATCGTTCGAACCCGCGATGCCGTTCTGGTCCGCGTCATCCAAGCCGGCCCTCCGGGCAGGGCTGCATTGCGGCCTCGCCCCGCTTTCAGGCATCCTCCGGCGCCGCGATCACCTCGGCCAGAAGCTCGGGCCACGCGCCGGCGCCGTACGCAACGCATGGAACCCGCCCAGGATCACAGGACCGACTCCGGCCGCTATGCGCGTCGACCGGAATCGGGATTCGGGAAGGCGGCCGGCACGCGGCCACGGGACCGGGGGATGGAGCCGCGCCGCATGAGGCCGTGCCCGGCCGCGCCGCCCGCCGCTACCAGCGGATCGCGGCGCGCAGCATGAGGCCGTGTCCGGTGTCGTCGGCGCTGTTGCGCCGGGTTCCCACGACCTCGAGGGTGGCGTCCGGGCCGAGGTTCAGCCGCCACCCCAGGCGCCAGATCCGTTCGCCCGTATTGGAGAGCGACACGCCGGCATAGGGGGTGTGCACGCCGCGTCCGTCGAACGCGCCGAGCCCGTAGCCGACCTCCGCCTCGAGGCGTCCGGCCGGCTCGAAGTTCCCGTCCGGCGCGAGCTCCGCCGCGCCGTGCTGCGACCACAGGCGCTCGACGCCGCTCGACGCGGCCCCGAAGGACGGGGTCAGGGTGAGCGAGAGGCCGCGTCCGGAGGCTCCCGGGTCGATGCGCAGGGCCCCCGAGGCGCCCCACTCCCGGTAGTCCGAGTCCTCGTGGGCGACCAGGCCGCGGACCCGCGCCTCCAGGACCAGGCCCCGGGACGGATCGGCGTAGCGCACCCCGGCGGCGGCCTCGACGCCGGTGCCGGTCTCGGCGTCGCCGCCGTCGTGGCGCAACCCCAGCTCCAGCGACGGCGTCAGCGTGCCGCCGCCGAGGTCGAACGCGCGGCTTCCCTCCAGGACCAGCCGCAGCCGGGCGGCGTCCGCCTCCGACGCCGCCAGGCGGCCCGCCGCCGTCCCTGCCGCATCGGACTCGATCCGCATCACCAGCGCATCGGCGCGCGCGGCGAGCTCCAGCCCGCCGGTCTCCGCCGCGGCCGCCAGCACGCCGCGCGCGCCCGCCGCCGCCATGCGCATCGCGGCATCGGCGTCAAGGGTCCCGGACCCGGCACGCTTGAGCGTCAGCCCGCCGGCGCCGTAGCCGAGGATCCCCCACACCGAGAGACGCTCGCTGGCTTGGTAGCGCACATAGGGATGCACGCTCGTGAGCGCGCTCTCCAGCCGGCCCGAGCCCCGTTCCGGGTGCCCGCCGCCGGCCAGCGGCGAATGGTCGCGGAAGGCGCCCTCGCCAATGCTGTGCGCCACCGCCACCCCGGCCAGCCAGCGCGCCCAGGCGGCGTCCGCTCCCAGCGTGAAGGTGGTCACGTCGCCGTCCACCGCCAGGCCCTCGTCCTTGCCGTCGAAGCGCGACGCCGCGCCCCGGCCCCAGGCCGTCCAGCGCACGTCCGGCGCACCGGCGGCCGCGCCCGGCGACAGCCGGAACGAGCTTCCAGCCAGCAGCTCGCGCCCCGTCAGGCTCCGGGCGCCGCCCGGCGCGCCGTCCCACGGATGCCCGGTCCAGGCCCGCCCGTCCCAGGCCGGTGCTTCGGGCGCCGCGGAGCCGGCCGCGCCCGTGGTGGGCAGGGGCAGCCCGGCGATGGTCACCTGCGCGCCCGAAGACGGGCTCCCGCCCAGCCGCTCGCCCACCGCCTCCACCACATGGACCGCGGCCGTGCGCCCGAACCGCCCGAGCCACGCCTTCGGCAAGGGATCGCTGTTGACGATCGCGCCGGTCGCCTCGGCGTCGGCGAGCGCCGCCCCCGCGGCGTTCGACAGCCGCAGCGCGAAGCTCTCCTCGCCCTCGTCCACCGCGTCGTCCAGCAGCGCCACCGCGATGGTCTTCTCCGTCTCGCCGGGCGCGAAGACGAGCGTCCCCGAGGCCGCGGTGTAGTCCTCGCCCGCCTTGGCCGTGCCGTCGGCGCTCGCGTAGTCCACCGTCACCGTCCCGGACGCCGCCGGCGCCAGGGTCACCGTGAACTCCACCGCCGCGTCCTCGCCCTCCCTCGCCCGCGCGTCGGCCACCCGAAGCGCCGGGCCGTCCGCTTGCGCCTCCGCCACCACCTCCGCAGCCCGCGCCACCGCCCCGTGCGCCAGCACCGCGTCGTTGCCGTCCCGGTCGCGGATCGCGCCGCCGCCGAGCGCCAGCCCGTCCGCCGGCACGATCACGCCGTCGACCGCGCCGTCCGCCGCCGTCACCGTGTAGGCGAACACCAGCGCCGCCGTGCCCGAGCCCCGCGCGTAGACCGCCCGCCGCTTCTCCGCCCCCACCTCGATCCCGATCGAGGGCGTGCCGTCCTCGATCGCCACCGTCACCGGCTCGCTGAACCGCACCCTCACCTCGGCCGCGTCGCCCGCGTCCCAGCGCCCGTCATCCCCCGGCGCCAGCACCGTCACCCCCCTCACCGACGGCGCGAGGTCGTAGGCGAGGTCGGCGTCCACGCCCGCGGCGCTCCGGATCGTGCCGCCGCCGAGCGACAGCGCGTCCTCCGCCACCCACGCGCCGCCGACCGCGCCGTCCGCCGCCGTCACCGTGTAGGCGAACACCAGCGCCGCCGTGCCCGAGCCCCGCGCGTAGACCGCGCGCCGCTTCTCCGCCCCCACCTCGATCCCGATCGAGGGCGTGCCGCCGGACGCGTCCACCGTCACCGGCTCGCTGAACCGCACCGTCGCCTCGATCGTCCCGCCCGCGTCCGCCCCGCCCGAGCCCGCGCTCACCGCGGCGCCGGTCACCGTCGGCGCCCCGGCGGTCGCCGCCGCGGTCCCCGCCGGGCCGGAAATGCCATGACCCGCGTCGCCGGTGATGCGCGACAGCGGGGCCCCGTCCAGGGTGCAGATCCCCTTCGCGCTCCCGCCGCAGCGCTGGTTCGCCACCAGGGTGAAGGTGATCGGCCCGTCGCCCGAGGGCGCAAGGTAGAAGATGTAGTCGTTCTCGATCAACTCCGTCCCGCGGAGCTCCCCGGCGCCCGTCAGGCGCCCGCCGGTCACCGTCACCGACGCCGTGCCCGGGTCGATCGGCGCCACCGGCTGGTTGAACTGCACGATCACCTGCGGCCGGTCCGACCGCCCGGTATGGCGGTCCGACTGGTAGCGGTTGTCGACCAACTGGGCGGTCAGTGTCGACGACGTGCCCCGGCGCGGACCGGGAATCTCATGCACGGCGTCGGTGTAGAGCTGAGTCCCGTCCGCGGTGCAGATCCCCTTCGCGCTCCCGCCGCAGGGCTGGTTCGCCACCACCGTGAAGGTGACCGGCCCGTTGCCCGCGGGCGCGATGCGGAAGAGCCAGTCGTTCGCCTCACTGGTCGAGCCCAGCTTCCCGACGCTGACCAGCCTCCCGTTGCCCACCGTCACCGAGGTCGTGTCGAGCGCGATCGCCGCCACCGCCCGGTTGAACGTCACCACCACCTGCGGCCGGTCGGACGACCCGTTATGGCGGACCGTGTGGTAGAGGCTGCCGCCCACCGTCGCGGTCAGCGCGTTCGCCGGGGGCGCCGCCGGCGTCCGGTTTTCCGGCGCCTGCCAGCGGACCGCGGCCGCCAGGTTGCCGGCCAGGTCCTTCAGCGCCTCGTGCGCGACCGGGTTAAGGTCGGCGTCGGTGGGCGGGTCGTAGCGCACCAATACCCTGTCCGCCGCGGTCACCGCCGCGGCCAGCGTGAGCACCACCGTCTTGCCCGCGACCTCGACCGCGGTCGGCCGCACGTTCTCCTCCCCCACCTTCACACTGAAATTTATGGGCGCCGGCGTCGATGCCGCGCCCTCGCGGAGGGCCTCGTTGAACTCCATCGTGAGCGTGTCGCCGTTCACCCACGCGCGCACGAAGGCGGGGGCCGTCAGGTCATCGCTCGGCGTCGCCTCCTCCGCCGCGGCCGCGCCCGCCAGCCCCGCAGCGTTCACCGCCCGAAGCTCGAACGCGTAGGCCGTGCCGTTGTCGAGGCTCGGCACCGTGTACGCGCGCGCCGCAACGCCGCCGGCCCGGACCCACGTCCGGAACGCCCCGCCGCGCGCCCCGTAGCGCGCCTCGTAGCGCGCGACCGCCGCGCCGCCGTCGTCCGCCGGCGCCTCCCAGGTGAGCGTGACCGCGCCGTCGCCCGGCGCCGCCTTGAGGTCCCTCGGCGCCGACGGGCGCCCGGCCGCGTCGGTGCTCGCCGTCGCCCACGCCGACCAGGCGCCGTCGCCCATGCGGTTGACGGCGCGGAGCCGGTAGTGATTCGTCGTGCCGGCCGCGAGCGGAGTATCGGTCCAGCGCACCGCCGTCGGGCCGAGCCTCGCGTCGGCCGGGGTCCAGCCCTCGCCGCCGTCGTCCGAGACCTCGAGCTCGTAGCGCAGAATCTCCGCGCCGCCGTTGTCCGGCGCGCTCCAGTCCAGCTCGATCGCCGTCCGCCCGTCGGCCGCCGCCTCAAGTTCCGGCGCCGCCGGGACCGTCGCCGGGGTCGCATCGGCCTCCGCGGCGCGGCCTGCGAACCCGGCCCGGTTCACCGCCCGGAGCTCGAACTCGTATTCCGTGCCGTTGGCGAGGTTGTCCACCCTGTACTCGCGCGCCGCGCCGACCCCGACCGGGGCCCACACCCCGAAGGTCCCGCCGGCCTCGCGCCAGCGCAACTCGTAGCGCACGATCGCCGACCCGCCGTCGTTCGCCGGCTCCCGCCAGGTGAGCGCCACTTCGCGGTTCCCGGCCTCCGGATCGAACGACCGCGGCCGCCCCGGCGCCGCCCCCGGCGTCGCCGCCGCCGTCACCGCCGCGCCCGCGCCGACCCCGTTCACCGCCCGCAGCTCGAACTCGTACTCCGTGCCGTTGTCGAGGCCCGGCGCCGTGTGCTCGCGCGCCGCGCCGCCGCCGGCCCGCCGCCACGCCCCGAACGCACCGCCGGCCTCGCGGCGGCGCCACTCGTAGCGCACGACCGCCGTCCCGCCGTCGCTCGCCGGCGCCCGCCAGGTGAGCGTGACCGCGCCGTCGCCGGGGGCCGCCTCGAAGCTCCGGGGCAGGCCCGGCGGCGCCGCCCCGGCCCGCGGCGTCGCCGCCGCCGTCACCGCCTCGCCCGCGCCCGCCGCGTTCACCGCCCGCAGCTCGAACTCGTACTCCGTGCCGTTGTCGAGGCCCGGCACCGTGCGCTCGCGCGCCTCGCCGTCCCCGGCCGCAGTCCACGCCTCGAACGCCTCGCCGGCCGCCCGGTGGCGCCACTCGTAGCGCTCGATCTCCGCGCCGCCGTCGTTCCCCGGCGCCTCCCACGCCAGCGCCACCGCGCCGTTCCCCGGCACCGCCGACAGCGCCGCGGGCGCCCCCGGCGCCACCGCCGGCGACTCGTTCGTCACCGCCTCGTCCACGAACCCCAAGGCCTCGTGGCCGACCTCGTCGGCGACCGCGTTCGAGAGCGGCGGCGTGTAGTCCACCCGCACCTCGGCGCCGCCGGTCACCGCCGCAGACAGGTACAGCCGCACCTCCCGATTGCTCCGCCGCACACGGACCGGCGTCACCGCCGCCCCGTCCACCCGCACCACGAACGCCGACGGCGCCGGGGCTGGCCGGCGCTGCAGCCGCTCGCTCCACGTGAGCGTCAGCAACGTCCCGTTCACCGTCGCCCCGCTCAACGCCGGCGCCGCCGTGTCCGCCGAAATGCTGTTGCCCGACGCCCGATCCGCCCGCAGGTCCAGGGCCGGGTTCCCGGCCGCGTCGGTGATCGCGCCGCCGTTCCCCTGCAGCGCCTCCCGCCCGTCGATCCGCACCGCGCCGTCGTCGCCGACCCGCACCTCGTAGCGGAACCGCACGACCGTGCGTTCCGCCTCCTCGTACCACGCCTTGCGCTCCTCGCCGCCCACCTTCAGCCGCACATAGGGCGTCCCGCAGCGCTCCGCGATCGTCGCATCCGTGCAGTCCGTGTCCACCCCCATGCCGTCCTCGCCGATCCACACCGCCAGCACGTCGATCGTACCGCCCGCGACCCGGGTCCCGCGCACCTTGTGGTCGAAACTCAGAATCACCGGGCGCCCCGGACCCTCGGTCTCGACCCGGTGGCCGCCGTACGGCCCGCCCGCCGGGTTGTCCGTCCTCGCCGCCGTCCCACCCGCGTCGGCGATCGCCCCGCCGCTCAGGCTGCCGCCGCGGATCCCGACCCCGTCGTCGTCCGCGTCGTCCGCCGCCACCCGGTAGCCGAAGCGCAGCTCCGTGCCCGGCGCGCCGTCGATATAGGCCGCCGCGCGCACCGCGTCGCCCACCTCCAGCTCCAGCTCCGGCGCGCCGCTCACTTCCACCGCCCGGTCGAACCGCACCGTCGCCACGATCGTCGCCCCCAGCCCGTAGACCCCGCCCGACCCGGGCCGCGGGCTCGAGCCGAGCGCCACCGCCACCGGCCGCGCCGCCCGCGTCCGGTTCTCCACCCGGCGCGCCGCAAAGCCCGCCGCCCGGTTCCCCGAACGGTCCCGCACGCCGCCCCGCGCCGGCGCCGCGTAGCCCACCGTCACCGCCTCGCCGATCAGCACCGGCGCCGCCAGCCTCAGCACCACCGCGGCCCCCTCCACCGACACCCGCGCAACCCCGCGCGCGCCCCCCGCCACCGTCACCGTGAACGCCGTGCCCGGCGGCCGCGCGCCGCCGTCCAGCGCCTCGTCCCACACCAGGCGCAACACCGCCCCCGCCACCGTCGCCCCGGTCAGCACCGGCGCCGCCGCGTCCTCAGGCGTCCGGTTCCGTACCCGCAGGTTGCGGAAATCCGCGACCGGGTTGCCGCTCGCGTCCTCAAGCGGCCCCAGGCACACCCGCTCCGACATGTAGTCCACCGTCACCGCCTCGCCCGCCAGCACCGGCGCCGCCAGCGCCACGTTCACCGCGTCGCCGCCGACCACCGTCGCCCGCGACGCCCGCACCGCGCCGTTCACCCGCACCGTGAAGGCATTGCACAACGGCGGGTTGCCCAGCGACTCGTCGAACAACAGCCGCAGCGCCGCGCCGTCCACGTGCGCGCGCCGGAGCACCGGCGGCGCCGTGTCCGCCGCTCCCGGCGTCCCCGTCGTCGCCGCCGCCGCGCCCTCGCCCACGCCGTTCACCGCCTTGAGCTCGAAGCTGTACACCGTGCCGTCCGTCAGACCCTTCACCCTGCGGCGGTCCGGGCCGTGCACTACCCCCCAGGTCCCCCAGCGCCCCGACCCCGCCTTGCGGCGCAGCAGGTAGTTCAACAGATCGGCCCCGTTCCAGGCCGGCGCCCGCCAGCGCAGCGCCAGCTCGCCGCCGCGCCCCGTCGAGTGCGCCCGGAAGTCCCCCGGCGCCTCCGGCGCCCCCGCCGGTCGCGCTCTCGCCGGCGCCGACACTGCGCCCGCCCCCTCGCCGTTCACCGCCCGCACCTCGAACTCGTACTCCGTGCCGTTGCCGAGACCCGTCGCCGTGTAGCCGCGCGCGCCGCCGCCGCCCTCGACCCGCGCCCACGCCGTGAACTGCCCGCCCGCCAACGCCCGCCGCCTCACCTCGTAGCCGACGATCGCCGACGCGCCCCGGTGCGCCGGCGCCTTCCAGGAAAGCGCCACCTCGCGGTCCCCCGCCACCGCCTCCAGGCCCCGCGGCGCCCCAGGACCGCCGGAGACATCCGCCGCCGTCGTCCCCGCCCCCGAGGCCGACCACTCGCTGTCCCCCTCGTCGCTCGTTGCCCGCACCTGCACGGCGTAGGCCGTGCCCGCGTCAAGACCCGTGATCGCCGCGCTCCTGCCGGCCTGATCCTGCGGGCCGCCGGTCCACGTCGCGTCGGCGCTCTTCTTGTAGCGCAGGTCGTAGCTCTGAATCGCCGGACCCGTGTTCGCCGGCGCCTGCCAGCTCACGTCCAGGCTCGTGGCCGACCCCGCGCTCGCCGCCACCGTGGGCACCCCCGGCGCTCCCGGCGCCTCGTCCACGTCGGTCACCGTGATCGTCACTGCGATCGTGGCGCTGTCGGTCCCGTCCGACACCTTCACCGTCACCGCGTAGCTCGGCTTCGCCTCGTGGTCGAGCGCCGCCTTCGTCTTGAGCTGGCCGCTGGACGCGTCGATCTCGAACGACGACGCGTCCGCCCCCTCCAGCGAGTAGGTCAGCGTGTCCCCCGCATCCGCGTCCGTCGCCATGTACGGCGAGCCGATCGCCGTCCCCGCCCCCGTGTTCTCCGGCACGCCCAGCGTCGTGGCCGCGAGGGCCGCGGCGCTGAACGCCGGCGCGGCGTTGTCCGGCGCCACCGTCCCCTCGTCGTCGAGCACGGTCACCACCACTGTGACCGGGGCCAGCGACCGATATTCCGCGTCGCTGTCCGAAGTCACGGTATGCGTGAACGTGAAGGTCTCGTCCTCCGCGTCGGGGTCTTGTTTTGTAGTGACCTTTACCGTCTGAGCCGACGAGGACGCTTTCGTGAAGTACACGTCGAACCGATCAAGGCCAATTTCATCACCATCTCTTGCGATACTCACGGTCACCTTGTTCTTCGGCGCCCCTGCGAGCGACAACTTGTAAGTTCCCGACTCGCCCTCCGTTATCGTCAACGTGGTCCGGTCCAGCAGCAGCCTCGGCACTGCCCCCGACGCCGACCAATCGCCCGTGCCCTCGTCGTTCGTTGCCCGCACCTGCACCTGGTAGCCCGTGCTCGCATCGACGCCCGTGATCGTCGTGCTCGTCCCCGTCCCGCTGTGCGTCCACGCGGTGAAGCCGCCGCTGCTGCCCGCGCGGTACCGCACGTCGTAGTCCGTGATCGCCGGACCCGTGTTCGCCGGCGCCGTCCAGCTCACGTCCAGGCTCGTGGGCACCCCCGAGGTCGCCGCCACCGTGGGCACCCCCGGCGCTTCCGGCGCCTCGGCCACGTCGGTCACCGTCACCGTGATCGTCTGGTCGGCGCTCAGCTCCCGCGTCCCGCTCCCGCTCGTCGCCCGCACCTGCACGACGTAGTTGTTGCCCTCGCCCGAATCCGTCGGGTTCTCGTAGTCCGGCGCCTCCGCGAACGCCAGCGCCCCGCTGGTCCCGTCGATCGTGAACTTCGCGCTGTCCGCGCCGCCCTGGATCGCGTACCCGGTCACCTCGTCGCCGGCGTCCACGTCGGTCGCCTGCACGCTCAGCACCGCCGCCGTGTTCTCTTCCACGCTCGCGCTCGCCGCGCTCGTGAACGACGGCGGCGCGTTGGCCGGCGACGCCGTCGTCCCCGCCCCCGAGGCCGACCACTCGCTGTCCCCCTCGTCGTTCGTTGCCCGCACCTGCACCTGGTAGCCCGTGCCCGCCTCAAGACCCGTGTCGATCGTCGCGCTCGTGCCGGCCACGTCCTGCGGGCCGTCGGTCCACGTCGCGTCGGCGCTCTTCTTGTAGCGCAGGTCGTAGCTCCCGATCGCCGGACGGCCCGTGTTCGCCGGCGCCGTCCAGCTCACCTCCAGGCTCGTGGTCGACCCCGCACTCGCCGCCACCGTGGGCGCCGCCGGCGCATCCGGCGCCTCGGCCACGTCGGTCACCGTGATCGTCACTTCGATCATGGCGCTGTCGGTCCCGTCCGACACCTTCACCGTCACCACGTAGCTCGGCGTCGCCTCGTGGTCGAGCGCCGCACTCGTCTTGAGCTGGCCGCTGGACGCGTCGATCTCGAACGACGACGCGTCCGTCCCCTCCAGCGTGTAGGTCAGCGTGTCCCCCGTGTCCGCGTCCGTCGCCGTGTACGGGGAGCCGATGTCCATCCCCGCCGCCGTGTTCTCCGCCACGCTCTGCGTCGTGGCCGCGAGGGCCGCGGCGCTGAACGCCGGCGCCGCGTTCGCCGGCGACGCCGTCGTCCCCAGCCCCGAGGCCGACCACTCGCTGTCCCCCTCGTCGTTCGTTGCCCGCACCTGCACCTGGTAGCCCGTGCCCGCCTCAAGACCCGTGTCGATCGTCGCGCTCGTGCCGGCCACGTCCCGCGGGCCGTCGGTCCACGTCGCGTCGGCGCTCTTCTTGTAGCGCAGGTCGTAGCTCCCGATCGCCGGACGACCCGTGTTCACCGGCGCCGTCCAGCTCACCTCCAGGCTCGTGGTCGACCCCGAGGTCGCCGCCACCGTGGGCGCCGCCGGCGCTTCCGGCGCCTCGTCCACGTCGGTCACCGTGATCGTCACTTCGATCATGGCGCTGTCGGTCCCGTCCGACACCTTCACCGTCACCGCGTAGCTCGGCGTCGCCTCGTGGTCGAGCGCCGCGTTCGTCTTGAGCTGGCCGCTGGACGCGTCGATCTCGAACGACGCCGCGTCCGTCCCCTCCAGCGTGTAGGTCAGCGTGTCCCCCGTGTCCGCGTCCGTCGCCGTGTACGGCGAGCCGATCGCCATCCCCGTCGCCGTGTTCTCCGCCACGCTCTGCGTCGTGGCCGCGAGGGCCGCGGCGCTGAACGCCGGCGCGGCGTTGGCCGCCTTCGGCGTCCCTGTCGCCTCGGCCGACGGCAGGCCGTCGTCCGCGTTCGCCTTGGTCGCGATCACCCGCACCGTGTACTGGGTGTCGGCCGTGAGACCGGGGATCGTGTAGCTCGTCGTCGCGCCGTCCGTATGGTGCTGGGCGTTGTACAGACTCCCCGACTTCCACTGCACCTTGTAGCCGTCCGCGCCCGACACCGCCGTCCACGACACCGTGAGCTGCCCGACTTCCGCCGCCACCGACACCCCCGTCACCTGGCCCGGCGCCGCCGCCTTCGGCGTCCCCGTCATCTCGGCCGACGGCAGGCCGTCGTCCGCGTTCGCCTTGGTCGCGATCACCCGCACCGTGTACTGGGTGTCGGCCGTGAGACCGGGGATCGTGTAGCTCGTCGTCGCGCCGTCCGTATGGTGCTGGGCGTTGTACAGACTCCCCGACTTCCACTGCACCTTGTAGCCGTCCGCGCCCGACACCGCCGTCCACGACACCGTGAGCTGCCCGACTTCCGCCGCCACCGACACCCCCGTCACCTGGCCCGGCGCCGCCGCCTTCGGCGTCCCCGTCATCTCGGCCGACGGCAGGCCGTCGTCCGCGTTCGCCTTGGTCGCGATCACCCGCACCGTGTACTGGGTGCCGGCCGCGAGACCGGGGATCGTGTAGTTCGTCGCCGCGCCGCCCGTCACCGCGTGCTGGCGCGTGGCGGCGTCGTACTCCTGGCTCCCCGACTTCCACTGCACCTTGTAGCCGTCCGCGCCGCTCACCGCCGTCCACGTCACCGTGAGCTTCCCGACTTCCGCCGCCACCGACACCCCCGTCACCTGGCCCGGCGCCGCCGCCGTCGGCGTCCCCGTCATCTCCGCCGACGACAGGCCGTCGTCCGCGTTCGCCTTGGTCGCGATCACCCGCACCGTGTACTGGGTGCCGGCCGCGAGACCGGAGATCGTGTAGTTCGTCGCCGCGCCGCCCGTCACCGCGTGCTGGCGCGTGGCGGCGTACTCCTGGCTCCCCGACTTCCACTGCACCTTGTAGCCGTCCGCGCCCGACACCGCCGTCCACGACACCGCGAGCTGCCCGACCTCCTCGACCACCGACACGCCCGTCACCCGGTCCGGCGCCGCCGCGTCGTTGTCCGTCACCGTCACCGTCACCGACGCCGCGGTCTCGCCTTCGTAGTCGCCGCCACTCACCGTATGCGTGAGCGTCACCGTCTCCGGCCCCTCGACCAGCGTGTCGTCCACCGCCGTCACGCTCACCGTCAGCGCCGTGGCCCACTCCGCCGCCGTGAACTCCAGCGTCTTCGGCGTCGCCCTCGCGTCGGCGGTGTCCGTCACCGTCACCGTCACCGTCACCGTCGGCTCCGACGTCAGCACCACCGTGTAGGTCGCCGCTTCGGCGCCCTCGGTCACCGTCAGTGCCCTCGGGTCCACCGTGACGCCGCGCGTGTCGTCGTCGACGATGGTGACGGTCAGGGTGTCTGTTGCAGGCAAATTCGAACGATCACTAGGGGGGGGCCGTTCCGTGATCACCCGGAACGTCTCGTTGTCCTCGTCCACGTCGTCGTCGTGGATCGTGATCGTGAACCTCTCGGTAGCGCCCCAGACCGTCCCGTCGAGCGCGAACTCCGACGGTGGCACGAGGATCTGGGCGGTCAAGACTTCATAGTCGCCCTCTGCGGAGCTAGCCGTTTCGCTTCTGGAGGAAATCGTACTGGCGTACGTCTTGCGCGGCTGCCGCCCGCCCGCCGCCGTCTCGACGGTCAGGACGACCGTGACGGTGCCGACGGACTCCGCCACCGGCGATTCCGGGTCGAGCGTCAGCGTCGCCGTCAGCGGCGAGTCCTCGTCGTCGGTCACGTCGACCGTGACCGAGGACACCGCCCCCGGCACGTAGCCGGTCCCCGCCTGCACCGCCGCCGTCACACGCCCGCCGACCCGCTTGGTCGGGTCCGCCAGATCCGGGTCGTAGGCGGAGTCGTCGTCGAGCGGCACCACCAGCTTCGCCGTGTCCTCGCCGACCCCGAACTCCACGTCCACCGGGTTCGCGTAGTCGGCCGCGTTGGCCAGCACGTCGCCCTCCTCGGTCACCCGCACCTTCACCGTCAGCTTCGCCGTCGTCGCGCCGGTGCGCGTCAGCGTGAACACCACCTCGCCGTCGGCCTCGGAAACCGGAGTCGCCGCCGCGATCGTGACCGCCGGATCGCCGGAGACGGTCGCCGCCGTCGTCCCCGTCCCCGAGGCCGACCACACGCCGTCCCCCTCATCGCTCGTTGCCCGCACCTGCACCTGGTAGGCCGTGCTGGCCTCAAGACCCGTGTCGATCGTCGCTCTCTTGCCGGCCACGTCCTGCGGGCCGTCGGTCCACGTCGCGTCGGCGCTCTTTTTGTAGCGCAGGTCGTAGCTCTGAATCGCCGGACCCGTGTTCGCCGGCGCCTGCCAGCTCACGTCCAGGCTCGTGGCCGACCCCGCGCTCGCCGCCACCGTGGGCGCATCCGGCTTCCCCGGCTTCTCCTCCACGTCGTCCACCTCGATCGTCACTTCGATCGTGGCGCTGTCGGTCCCGTCCGACACCTTCACCGTCACCGCGTAGCTCGCCCTCGTCTCGTGGTCGAGCGCCGCCTTCGTCTTGAGCCGGCCCGTGGACGCGTTGATCTCGAACGACGACGCGTCCGCCCCCTCCAGCGTGTAGGTCAGCGTGTCCCCCGGGTCCGCGTCCGTCGCCGTGTACCGCGAGCCGATCCCCGCCCCCGCCGGCGTGTTCTCCGGCACGCCCAGCGTCGTGGCCGCGAGCGCCGCGGCGCTGAACACCGGCGCCGTGTTGTCCATCCCCTCGTCGTCGAGCACGGTCACCACCACTGTGACCGGGGCCAGCGACCGATACCCCGCGTCGCTGTCCGTACTCACGGTATGCGTGAACGTGAAGGTCTCGTCCTCCGCGTCGGGGTCTTGTTTCGCAGTGACCTTTACCGTCTGAGCCGACGAGGACGCTTTCGTGAAGTACACGTCGAACCGATCAAGGCCAATTTCATCACCATCTCTTGCGATACTCACGGTCACCTTGTTCTTCGGCGCCCCTGCGAGCGACAACTTGTAAGTTCCCGACTCGCCCTCCGTTATCGTCAACGTGGTCCGGTCCAGCAGCAGCCTCGGCACTGCCCCCGACGCCGACCAATCGCCCGTGCCCTCGTCGTTCGTTGCCCGCACCTGCACCTGGTAGCCCGTGCTCGCATCGACGCCCGTGATCGTCGTGCTCGTCCCCGTCCCGCTGTGCGTCCACGCGGTGAAGCCGCCGCTGCTGCCCGCGCGGTACCGCACGTCGTAGTCCGTGATCGCCGGACCCGTGTTCGCCGGCGCCTGCCAGCTCACGTCCAGGCTCGTGGCCGACCCCGCGCTCGCCGCCACCGTGGGCACCCCCGGCGCTCCCGGCGCCTCGTCCACGTCGGTCACCGTGATCGTCACTTCGATCGTGGCGCTGTCGGTCCCGTCCGACACCTTCACCGTCACCACGTAGCTCGGCTTCGCCTCGTGGTCGAGCGCCGCCTTCGTCTTGAGCTGGCCCGTGGACGCGTCGATCTCGAACGACGACGCGTCCGCCCCCTCCAGCGTGTAGGTCAGCGTGTCCCCCGTGTCCGCGTCCGTCGCCGTGTAGGGCGAGCCGATGTCCATCCCCGCCGCCGTGTTCTCCGCCACGCTCTGCCCGGTGGCCGCATCGGCCGCAAACGCCGGCGCGGCGTTGGTGGAGCCGGCGACCTGGAAGACAGGGGAGAGGCCGTAGAAGGGGGCATTAGCCGCAACAAGACCATTCCGCTTGTTATACGCAAATGCATCAAGTTGAAGACCTTGTATGGTTGGGCCGCCAGACATGACCGTGGCGCCGGCGCCACCTAGGGCAGCAGAATCCCGGGTTCCATTCGCCTTGGAGCCTGTCCACACAGTTACGGCGCCTGCATTTGCACCGCGCTCGGTCTTGGGCTCCAGGGAGTCCCAACTGTCATCATAGAAATCCGCATAGTCGTCGGCGACCTTGGCGCCGCCAAGCCAGTAGATGGGCACGCCGGTGCCGGTGGTGCCGGTATGGTCGCGGGCATCGACCGTTGGGGTGCTGCCGAGGACCTTGAACTGCGAGCTGTAGCTTCGGATGCTCGCATGGCCCGCGGCGACGGCGCTCTGGACGTGGGTATCGTAGTCGCCGATGTCGGCGGAGGTGGCACTGCGTGTCGTGGAGGTGACGATGAGCAGCCGGAACTGGTCGCCGGCGCCGAGGCTCGATGGTATCAGGGGCCAGTCCGCGGGGACTTCGGTCTGCGCCTGCGCGAGGCCGCCGGCGCCGAGGAGGGCGGTGGCCACGACGAGGAGGAAGAGGGCGCGCCGGGTCCGCAGGGCGGCCCATGAGAGGAGGCGGTGCATCATTTGTTTCAACTCCTGCGGATGGAGGCCGGAGGGGCCGGGACGGCGGTCAGCCGGGCGGGGGGGGGGACTGCAGCTCGGAAAGTTCGGTGAAGGAAGGGCGTCGCCCGGCGGTAGTTGCGGCTCGAAGACTGTCAATCCCATCGTCATGCCCCCGTTCAAATCATGCCGGTCCCGGACATCGTCGCTTGCGCAACGGCGTTACGTAGAAAGAGCATCAAACTAGTAGAGGCTAATAACCTATTTCGGTGAATTTACCGGGAAGTATTGAGCTAGAAGAGTGATTGTTTAGTGATTTATGGCTATAAGTTGATGAATTATCGCAATAAAAGGGCTATGGTCGGCGCCAAAGCGGCGCTACGCGAACGCATCTCCCGGCTGAGCGCGGCGATCCTGCGCATCAGCGCGGGCCTCGACGTTGACACCGTCCTGCAGGAGATCGTGGACACCGCCCGCGCGCTGACCGGCGTTCACCGACGAGGACGAGGAGCTCCTGGTGGTGTTCGCCTCGCAGGCCGCCGCCGCCATCGCCAACGCCCGCACCTACCGCGACGAGCAGCGCGCCCGGGCCGGGCTCGGGGCGTCTGGCGTCGAGAAACACCAGCACCGGATCCGACCGGTCGATGATGCCGTCGGTTGCCCGGAGCGTCGCCGTCCGCTGCTTTGTAGATGAATTCCCTCCCTGTCCAGCCTGAGACACGACCCCCGCGCCCCAGGTCCACGGGCGGGCAACGCAGCCCATGGGCATTGGCGCGGAGGCGCCGGGGCTCTCGGGCGTGGTGGAGCCGGAACTTGCAGGTGCGCTTCGTGGCTTCCGAAGGCGCCGGTTCGCGTGGAACGCTCTATGCGGGTGATCGCAGAACGACCGTCAAGGACCGCAAGAAGGGAATCGGCAAGGGACTGCTCAACAAGATGCTCGCCGACCTTGGAATCGACAGGGACGAGCTCCGGGGGACGGAGTGACGGCAATGTCCCGGCCCCGGAGGAGTTGACGGATGCCTGATGCCTACAATTATCCCGCCGGGATCGAACGCGACGACGACGGCCGGTACGTGGCGGCGTTTCCCGACTTCGGGTGGGGCGCAACGGACGGCGCGACCCGCGAAGAGGCGCTGGCGGAAGCCAGGGATTTGCTGCGCGAGCTGATCGCGACCACGATGCGGGAGGGCAAGGACCTGCCCGAGCCGTCGCGCGCGGGCAAGGGGCGGCCCCTGGTCGTTCCGCCGGTGCAGATTGCGCTGAAGGCGGCCCTTTACGAGGCTTGGCGCCAAGCCGGGGTTTCGCAACGCCGTCTTGCCCGCGACCTCGACATGGCCGAGAGCGAGGTGCGGCGCATGCTGAATCCGGGACACGGCACCGAGGCTGCGACGATCGATCGTGCCCTGCGCCGGTTGGGGAAGCGCGTCACCGTGACCGTCGGCGAGGCGGCGTGACCCGCTCGCTGCTCAACACCGCCGAGAGCCAGCGCCTCGCCCGGCGCTGATGACCCGCGCGGCCAAGCGCGAGGTCGACGGGAGGCGCTGACGGCAAGCTGGGAGAGGCAGGCCGCCGCGACCGCGCCGAGCTCGTGACGGACGACAAGGTCGCGCTTGCGTGAGCAACTGGAAGCCGTCACGGGCGAGCGGATCGTTGCGCTGGAGCCGGTCGGCGAGGACAAGGCAAAGGCGCGCGAGGTCGGAATGGACGCGGGCCGGAGCCCCGGCCTCGAGAGCGACGCGTCAGAATCGCGGGAGCGGGCGATGGAACAGTCCCGCGCGCCGAAAGGCCTCGATCGCGATCTCGGGCTATAGCCGCAATGCCCGGAGTATCCGGACGGCCCGGTACCCGGACGGAGACGGTAGAAGGGACGTGAGAACTAGCGCGCAGACGGCTCGTACCGGGCTGGGAACGGGTATGTGATGCCCATTCAGTACTGCAAAGGGGTCTTGAGTTCTTCTACCGCCGTGCCCCGATGTCCGGCGCACAGCTATTCGGACCGCCCATTTCCAGCACATGGCAGTTGGTGACGATTGCCTGTGACCTACGACCACACCGCTGCCCTGACTCACGAGAACGCCGGGGTCAATCCAGAGCCAGCACTACCACGATCGAAGGAGCGACTTTCCGGAGCACCTCCATTGCCGAGCCGCCCCAGGCGACATGCGAAGCAGTCAAGACCTCGGCAATGAGAACGGCGGCGGAACGAACAGAAGCGACCTTCATGAATCCGGCCCTATTCCGGCCCAGTCGTGACCAATGGTAGACTACTCAAGGCGTCTTGCAGATTCCCTGCAGATACTTTTTGATCTCGGCGCGGCCATAGTCCGACAGCCACTGAAAATAGCCTTCTGTCCTTATCTTGGGGTTTCTCTTCTCCCAGGAATCCCGGCGTAGCCTCAACTTAGAGAGTATTTCGAAGTGACCATAGACTTCCCGATAGTGTTCGGGGCCGAGACGTTTGACCCCATACATCGTACGAAGACAAAGGGAAAATTCTCGGAACGGGCTAGGCTTAGCGCTTGGGTTCCTAGCGGTCATGTCCTTCATATGTCCCTCTATGTCCTTGAGGTGGTCCTGCTTTGTTGGACAGGAATCTGGCGGCATGATCTGCCAACCGAATACACCTTAACTCGGCCGCCTTCCTGTCCAAGAAAGTAGCACCACCTCAGTCAGAGCCATCAGGTTCGTGTGTAGGGCCTGTGGCAATGAAGTGGGTTGGAATGTGGAGGGGAAGAGTATCCTCCTCCCATCCCAGTGCCCGTGGCGGGGATGCGACAACAATTGGCACGGCACTCCTGCAAACCAAGAAGCGATGCAACGGGTAGGAGCTTTCGTCAATTTCGTAAGACAGGCAGCCAAAGAACAGAATCTGCTCATCACGGTGCAGCTTGAGGTGAGCCTGCCGAAGGATTCAAACTGAGGCAATACCCCCCGGCCGCGTCCAGCGCGTGCTCGCGCTCGATCGCCCGAAGCGATTCTGTCGGGGTTCCGACAGTGCCACCGAGCGCATCGAACGGAACCTCCATCGGCGGCCATCAAGCCGGGCAATGCAACTCGAACCCAGCGACAATTGCGGCCAAGCGCCGACACGCCTGAGGGATGGCCTTTCCATCTCTTGTTTCTTGTCCCCGGTCCGGAAAGAGAATATCCGGCCCCGTGGACATGCAGGATGGGTGTGGAGAAACGCCCGGCGGGAGGCGGCTGCGATGGTAGCATCCATCGGCAAGATCTTCTCTCTGACGCACGGCGTGAGCTACTGGGGTCTGCTGGGCTTCGGTGTGCGGGTCTAAGCTGAAGTTCCAGCGATATTTGTCGTTCATTTTGAGTTAAGTGTCGAGTATACAAGAGGAAAGGGGTGTTTGGGATCGTATATATGTTCCCATGTAAATGCTGAATAACAGTTGTTATTAGCGGCATGATATGCTAGTGTAGTTGCCATGTATGTGGAAATCGTCCCCAACCGCAACTCCCCTCCCGCCATCCTGCTGCGCGAAGG
Organism: uncultured Binatia bacterium (SeqCode); assembly: GCA_965221155.1. Taxonomy (GTDB): domain Bacteria; phylum Desulfobacterota; class Binatia; order UBA9968; family JAJDTQ01; genus JAJDTQ01. Next base: position 5,351,840 of record OZ244869.1, read on the forward strand.
CTGGCGCGAAGGCAAGCGCGTCCGCAAGCGCACCATCGCCAACCTCTCCGACTGGCCAAAAGCCAAGATCGATACGCTCCGCCGGCTCCTCAAGGACGAACCCCTGCTCAGCCCCACCGACGCCTTCGACATCATCCGCTCCAAGCCCCACGGCCATGTCGCCGCCGTGCTCGGCACCTTGCGCAAGCTGGGGCTCGACCGCATGCTCTCGGCTCGTCCCGGTCCGGAACGCGAACGAGTGGTGGCGCTGATTGCGGCCCGTGTCATGGGGCCGGTGTCGAAGCTGGCCACGGCCCGAGCTCTGGCCGAGGCCACCGCGCGGGACTCGCTGGCGGAGACCCTGGGACTGGGGGAGACCTCGGAGGATCAACTGTACGCGGCCATGGACTGGCTGTTGGAGCGGCAGGAGGTGGTGGAGAAGCACCTGGCCCAAAGACACCTTGGAGACGGTGCCCTGGTGCTCTACGACCTCACCTCGGTGTATCTGGAGGGGCGCTGCTGCCCGCTGGCCCGGCACGGCCATTCCCGCGACGGCAAGCGCGGCAAGCTTCAGATCGAGTTCGGGCTGTTGTGCGACCGCGAGGGCCGTCCGGTGGCGGTGGAAGTCTTTGAAGGCAACACCGCCGACCCCAGCACCCTGGGGCCTCAGGTGGACAAGCTGCGGCAGCGTTTCGGACTCTCGAAGGTCGTGCTGGTGGGCGACCGCGGCATGCTCACCGAAGCGCGTATCCGTGAAGAGGTGGCCCCTGCGGGGCTTGACTGGATCAGCGCCCTGCGTTCCTCGGCCATTCGCCAACTGGTGGAATCAGGGGCGGTGCAGATGTCCTTGTTCGATCAGACCGATCTGGTGGAGATCCGCTCCGATGCCTATCCGGGCGAGCGCCTGGTGGTGTGTCGCAACCCCTTGCTGGCAACCGAACGGGCGCGCAAGCGCGAAGAGTTGCTGCGCGCCACCGAGCGGCTGCTCGACCCCATCGTGGCCGCCACCGAACGTGAAAAGCGGCCTCTCACCGGCCGCGAGCACATCGCCCTTCGGGTAGGCCGGGGCATGGGCAAGTACAAGATGGCCAAACACTTCCACCTCAACTTCACCGACCACTCCTTCCGCTACACCCGCAACCCTGACTCCATCGCACGCGAGGCCGCCCTCGACGGCCTCTATATCGTGCGCACCAGCCTGCCCCCCAGTGATCTCGATGCCCCAGGCACCGTCACCGCTTACAAAAGCCTGAGCCGGGTCGAGCGCGCCTTCCGTTGCCTCAAAACCGTCGACCTCAAGGTGCGCCCCGTTCATCACCATGCCCCCAACAGGGTCCGCGCCCACGTCTTGTTGTGTATGCTCGCCTACTACGTCGAATGGCACATGCGTCGATGCCTCGCCCCCTTGCTCTTCGACGACCATGACCCCGCTTCTGCCCTACGCTCCTCCAGCGTCGCCCCGGCAACAACCTCTCCCGCTGCTCAAAAAAAGGCTCGCACCAAGCGCACCGACGACGGCTCCCCCGTCCACAGCTTCCGCACCCTGCTCGACGACCTCGCCACCATCGCCAAAAACCGCCTCACCCCTCGCTTGCCTGGCGCTCGCCCTTTCAACCTCGTCACCCGTCCCACCCCACTGCAAGCTACAGCCTTCGATCTCCTCGGTGTCCCCCTCGAACGTTCCCAGTAGCCGCTCCACACTTTCTTCGTTTCTCCCAATGTTTCAATGACTTAGCTCGCAATCGTTCTCAAACTTCAGTCTAAGCCATCGGCCGCAGCGTCCAGCGCTGCCTTTTGCATGCGTCGGGCAACCTCCCACCACCGTACCGCTTCGACCCGTGCCGTAGCGGCGCCTGATGCCAAGGAGGCCGCATCGAGCGCAGCGGCATGGCCTTGCTTCATGACTGGCGTACGACGCCCTATCAACCCAATTGGACCATCCGTGCATCTTCACCCCCTGGCGGAAGTCTGGGGTCTGTGCCCGGACGGCTCCAATCCCTGCCGGCACGTGAAGCGGTTCAGTGAGGAGAAGCGCGAGCGTTTCTGTCGGCCGAGGAGTACCGCCGCCTTGGGGCGGCCTTGAAGAAGAGCGGGCGACCTGCTGTCTCGCTGGCCGCCCTGCCGTTTGGCCAGCGTCTCAGCCCGCCGACGCCACGACCACCGTCGCTTAGTCCGCTCGGCCCCGAGCCAGAATACGACCACCAAACGACAACCCATTCCATACGGCTGACCTCACCTGCGGAACTTACGACTCATTGCACGGCCTGGAGCGCACGGTCGAGCGCACGGCCCATGGCGTTCCGGCAGGAGGTAAGTGCGCGCTGATACACCCGTACGCGCCGCGCGATGGACCGATTCACGACGAGCGGCCGGACCGTGGCGATCATGTCCCGGATTGCGGGACCGAGCGCGAGCTTGACGAACTTGATGGCACTGGCTTCCGTGTCGTTGAGGATCTCCGTAAGTCGCCGTTCCCGGACGACCATGGTGAGACAGGGATCGACGACGTTCTCCGTGATTTCCTGCGTGTAGTTGGGTTGAGCGCTGAGCAGGGGTGCGAACCCAAGACAGACCGCCCACAACGAAACCACGAGGTATCTCCGTCTCATAGCGGTCTCCTAGTTACAGGCAGCCCAGAACAGTGCCACGATGAACACCAAGACGAGCAAGCACAACGAAACGTCAGCCTTCAACGAGAGTGATGGCGCGGCGCACTTACGCTCGCTACCTTCGCCAGCCGCCATGCCGTCATTCCGGGCCAAGACCTGCCCCCGGCTGCCCGTGGAGCTGAGTGGTCGGCGCGCCCAGCGGCAAGCCCCGCGCCGGTCGCCCGGTACATCGCTCAGAACCGCATCTGCCCCCGCAGCTCGAGGCCGTGATCGGGCGCGTTGTCGTTGCCAGTCTCGCGGCGGGTTCCCTCGATGCCCAGCGTGAAGGTGGGCCCGAGCTTCCAGCGGGTGCCCAGGCGCCAGCTCCGGCCGCCGCCCTCCGACAGCGACAGGCCCGCATACGGCGTCGCGACGCCGAGACCGGCCGGCCCCGCGAGACCGTAGCCCAGCTCCGCCTCGAGACGCCTGGCCGCATCGAAGCTACCGTCCGCCGCCAGCCCCGCCGGGTCGGTGTAGCGTAGCCCGGCCCGGGACCCGGTTCCCCTCGGCGTCATACACCCCGCGCAGATAGGGGTCGGGAAGCGTGCCGGCGCCGGTCGCCCAGCCCTCCAGATCGATCCGGTAGGCCGTCCCGGCTTCCAGCGTCACCGCGTACCAGTCCCGGTCGCATGGCAATGCTCCTGTTTCCCGATACCATCCGCCAGCGTGCCGTGGGAACGAGCGCGCGCTCCGTGGCTTCCGGCGGCCCAAGCGGGTTTTCTCAAGCCGCCGCGGCGACCGATGTCGATGAGCCGCGAACTCCCGCTTCCCGCTGCCCTCATCGCGCGCGACGACGTTCCGCCGATGCCTCCCGCACCCGGCCGGCGCCGGCCGCATGAACGCCGCGCGATAGCGGCGGGACCGGCCTCGCCGCGGTCACAGGCCCTCCTCCACCGACAATGTGTAGGTTCCGGTATGGGAGCCGTAGGCGCCGGCCGCGATGTAATAGGTTCCGGACGTGTCCGGCGTGAACGCCAGGCGGCTGTTGAGGGCCTCGCCGCCGTCGTCGTCCGGCGTGCCCGGGACCAGGTTCCCCTCCGCGTCGTACACCCCGCGCAGATAGGGGTCGCTCAAGGTGCCGTCGCCGGTCGGGCTGCCTTCGAGATCGATCCGGTAGGCCGTCCCTGATTCCAGCGTCACGGCGTACCAGTCCTGGTCACCCCCGGTCTCGACCTCGCCCGCGGCCGACCCCCCGACCTCGACCGCGCCCGTCGTCGTCCGGCGTGCCCGGGATCAGGTTCCCCTCCGCGTCATACACCCCGCGCAGATAGGGGTCGCTCAAGGTGCCGCCGCCGGTCGGGCTCCCTTCGAGATCGATCCGGTAGGCCGTCCCTGATTCCAGCGTCACGGCGTACCAGTCCTGGTCACCCCCGGTCTCGACCTCGCCCGCAGTCGATCCCCCGACCGCGACCGCGCCCGTCGTCGCCGTGTCGGCCGCAAGGTCGGCCGACTCCCCGGCCACCGGCTCTTCGGACGCCGGCTCTTCGGTCACCGACACCCTGTAGGTCCCGAGATACGATCCGTAGGCGCCGGCCGATATGTAGTAGGTCCCGGCTTCGTCCGGCGTGAACGCCAGGCGGCTGTTGTAGCTCCAACCGCCGTCGTCGTCCGGCGTGCCCGAGATCAGGTTCCCCTCCGCGTCGTGGACCCCGTACAGATACGGGTCAGCCAAGGTGCCGGCCCTGGTACGCGAGCCCTCCAGGTCGATCCGGTAGGTCTTGCCCGCTTCCAGGGTCACCGCAAACCAGTCTCGGTCGCCAGCGGTCTCGATGTCGCCCGTCGTCGAGCCGCCGATCGCTACCGTGCCGCTCGTACCTGTCCCGGCCGCAAAATCGTCCGGGACGCCTTCGACCGCCACCGTGCCGCTCGTACCCGTCCCGGCCACAGAATCGCCCGGGACGCCTTCCGAGACATCCGTCACCGACAGCGTGTAGGTGCCTTCGTTACTATAGTGGTCTCCATAAACATAACCGCCAGCCGCGATGTAATAGGTCCCGGCCGCGTCCGGCGTGAACGACGCCAGGCGGCTGTTGTAGCCCACACCGCTGTCGTCGTTCGTCGTGCCGGCGAGGAGGACGCCGTCCGCGTCGTGGACCCCGTACAGATACGGGTCACTCAGGGTGCCGGCCTCGGTATGCGAGCCCTCCAGGTCGATCCGGTAGGTCCTGCCCGCCTCCAGGGCCACCGCGTACCAGTCCCGGTCGCCCTCGGTCTCGACCTCGCCCGCGGCCGAGCCGCCCACCGTGACCGTGCCGGCTGTTTGGGTGTTCGATGTATAGTCGTCAGGCATGGCAATGCTCCTGTTTCCCGATACCATCCGCCGGCGTGCCGTGGGAACGAGCGCGCGCTCCGTGGCTTCCGGCGGCCCAAGCGGGTTTTCTCAAGCCGCCGCGGCGACCGATGTCGATGAGCCGCGAACTCTCGTTTCCCGCCGCGCTCATCGCACGCGACGACGTTCCGCCGATGCCTCCCGCACCCGGCCGGCGCCGGCCGCATGAACGCCGCGCGATAGCGGCGGGACCGGCCTCGCCGCGGTCACAGACCCTCCTCCACCGACAGCGTGTAGGTTCCGATATGGGAGCCGTAGGCGCCGGCCGCGATGTAATAGGTTCCGGACGTGTCCGGCGTGAACGCCAGGCGGCTGTTGAGGGCCTCGCCGCCGTCGTCGTCCGGCGTGCCCGGGACCAGGTTCCCCTCCGCGTCGTACACCCCGCGCAGATAGGGGTCGCTCAAGGTGCCGTCGCCGGTCGGGCTGCCTTCGAGATCGATCCGGTAGGCCGTCCCTGATTCCAGCGTCACGGCGTACCAGTCCTGGTCACCCCCGGTCTCGACCTCGCCCGCGGCCGACCCCCCGACCTCGACCGCGCCCGTCGTCGCCGTGTCGGCCGCAAGGTCGGCCGAAGCTTCGCCCGCCGGCTGTTCGGTCACCGACACCCTGTAGGTCCCGACAACGGAGTCGTAGGCGCCGGCCGATATGTAATAGATCCCGGCCGCGGCCGGCGTGAACGTCACCCGACTGTTGTAGCTCCAACCGCCGTCGTCGTCCGGCGTGCCCGGGATCAGGTTCCCCTCCGCGTCATACACCCCGCGCAGATAGGGGTCGCTCAAGGTGCCGCCGCCGGTCGGGCTCCCTTCGAGATCGATCCGGTAGGTCCTGCCCGCCTCCAGGGCCACCGCGTACCAGTCCTGGTCGCCCCCGGTCTCGACCTCGCCCGCAGTCGATCCCCCGACCGCGACCGCGCCCGTCGTCGCCGTGTCGGCCGCAAGGTCGGCCGACTCCCCGGCCACCGGCTCTTCGGACGCCGGCTCTTCGGTCACCGACACCCTGTAGGTCCCGAGATACGATCCGTAGGCGCCGGCCGATATGTAGTAGGTCCCGGCTTCGTCCGGCGTGAACGCCAGGCGGCTGTTGCGCCCCTCGCCGTCGTCGTCGTCCAGCGTGCCCGAAATGAGGGTCCCGTCCGCGTCGTACACCCCGCGCAGATAGGGGTCGCTCAAGGTGCCGTCGCCGGTCGGGCTGCCTTCGAGATCGATCCGGTAGGCCGTCCCTGATTCCAGCGTCACGGCGTACCAGTCCTGGTCACCCCCGGTCTCGACCTCGCCCGCGGCCGATCCCCCGACCGCGACCGCGCCCGTCGTCGCCGTGTCGGCCGCAAGGTCGGCCGACTCCCCGGGCACCGGCTCTTCGGTCAGGGGCGGCGCGATTACCCGCTCTTCGGTAACCGGCTCTTCGGCCACCTGCGGTGCGGACGTCAACTCCCGGGTCACCGACACCGTGTAGGTTCCGGTATGGGAGGAGTAGGCGCCGGCCGCGATGTAATAGGTCCCGTCCGCGTCCGGCGTGAACCCCAGGCGGCTGTTGCGCCCCTCGCCGTCGTCGTCGTCCGGCGTGCCCGGGACCAGGTTCCCGTCCGCGTCGTACACCCCGCGCAGATAGGGGTCGCTCAAGGTGCCGCCGCCGGTCGGGCTGCCTTCGAGATCGATCCGGTAGGTCGTCCCGGCCACCAGCGTGACCTTGAACCAGTCCCGGTCGCCGGGGGAATCGATCCGGCTCGCGGCCGAGCCACCGACCGCGACGGCGCCCGCCGTGCCGGTATCGGCCGTGAGATCGGGGGGAGGGGGCGTGACGTCGGTGACCGACACCGTGTAGGTGCCCGCCCTCTGTCGATGGGCGCCTGCCGCCACATAGTAGACGCCGGACCCGCCGGCCGTGAACTCCACCCAGAGGTCGTTGCCCTCGCTGCCATGCCACAGTCCGTGCCCGCCGTCGTGCGTCGTGCGGGGAAGGAGGTTTCCGTTCGCATCGTAGACCCCGCGCAGATACGGGTCCGGCAAGGTGCCGTCGGGGCTCACCCATCCCCCCAGACCCGACGAGTAGGCCGGTGTGCCGGCGTCGGGCGGCGATCCTGCCAGACCGATCCGGTAGGTCCTGCCCGCCTCCAGGGTCACCGCGAACCAGTCCTGGTCTCCGTCGTAATCGATCCGGCCCGTGGCCGAACCGCCGACCGCGACCCTGCCGGGCGCGCCGGCTGTGAAATCGTCCCTGAAATTGTCCGTGACATCGGTGACCGACACCGTGTAGGTGCCTGCGTAGTTGGCGTTATAGGCGCCCGCCGCCACATAGTAGACGGCGTCCGCGTCGGCCGTGAACGTCACCCGGCTGTTGTCGCCCACGCCGCCGTCGTCGTTCGTCGTGCCGGGAATGAAGGTCCCGTCCGCGGCATAGACCCCGCGCAGATACGGGTTCCCCAAGGTGCCGTCGTCGGTCGCCCATCCTTCCAGATCGATCCGGTAGGTCCGGCCCGCCTCCAGGGTCACCGCGAACCAGTCGCGGTCGCCCCCGGGTCCGATCCGGCCCGTAGCCGAGCCGCCGACCGCGACCGTGCCGGTGGTGCCGGTATCGGCCGTGAAATCGTCCGGGGGATCGGCCGGGGCACCGTCCGTGATATCGATGACCGACACCGTGTAGGTGCCCCCTTCGTGAGGTCGGCTTCCTTCATAGCCGCCCGCCGCCACATAGTAGACGGCGTCCGCGTCGGCCGTGAACTCCACCCGGCTGTTGTGGCCCACGCCGCCGTCGTCGTCCGTCGTGCCGGGAATGAGGGTCCCGTCCGCGTCATAAATCCCGCGCAGATGCGGGTCCCGCAAGGTGCCGGCGCCGGTGTGCCATCCCTCCAGGTCGATCCGGTAGGTCCGGCCCCCCTCCAGGGTCACCGCGAACCAGTCGCGGTCGCCGGAGGATTCGATCTCGCCCGCGACCGAGCCGCCCACCGCGACCGTG